>NZ_CP073236.1:0-5830883 GCF_018139045.1 Klebsiella pasteurii | reverse complement strand
GCAGGTCGCGACCAGCTTCGTAAAAAGATCCAGTTGCAGGCGGTACCACGGGGCGGTAATTTCCGCGCTCATTTCCAGCGCATCGCGGGCCACCTCCGGAAGATGGTGACCTTCATCCAGCACCAGCAGCAGATGCTTAGGTTCCGGCAGCACCGCTTCGCTCTCCATGGCCGCCATCACCAGCGCATGGTTAGCCACCACCACTTCCGCTTCCTGGATTTCCCGGCGGGCGACGAAGAAGGGGCATTCGCGGTAGTAGTGGCAGTTACGGTTCAGGCAGCTGGCTTTGTCGGTGCTCAGGCGGCTCCATAATGAATCATCAACGTTTTTATCGGTATGATCGCGCAGGCCGTCCCATTTGTAGCTATCGAGATCCGCTTTCAGCGTCGCGCACAGCTTCTGCTCCGCCTGGTTGTTGGGCGTGAGTTCGTCATCAAGAAAGGCCAGTAAATCCTGCTGCGTGGGCTCGGTGCTGGCAAGGGCGGCCAGGTTACGCGGGCAGACGTAGCGCCCGCGGCCAAAGGCGGCGGTAAAGCGCAGGTCGGGAATGATTTTGCGCAGCAATGGTAGGTCTTTGCTGTAGATTTGGTCCTGCAGAGCAACGTTGGCGGTACTGACCACCAGCGTTTTTTGTTCTTCTCGGGCAATGGCGATACCGGGAATCAGATATGACAAGGTTTTGCCGACGCCGGTCGGAGCTTCTATCGCCAGATGCCGCCCCTCTTCCCCGGCAAGCGTCTTCGCCACATCGGCGATCATCTGCCGCTGCGGAGGACGGGGAATAAAGTCAGGAATTTGTTCCTGAAGCGCCTTATACCAGGCGGCGATTTGCGCTTTCAGCGCTGCGGTCAAAGCCATGAGAAAACCTGAATACTGTATAAACAGCCACTATTGTGCCATTTTTTAGCCATCGGGAGGAATGTCTTTCTGAGCAAACTGGAATCTCGCTCGAGGTTCAACGTGAGCGAAGAGCATGCCGGGCAAGGAGCCTTACCCGGATAACCCATCCGGGGCATGGCCGCGCGTTCGCGGCTATGCCCGCAGGAATGACGGGATAGGGTTACTCAGCCGCCGCGGGTTTGCGCGGGCGACGACGGCGAGGAGGTTTACCGTCCTGAGTTCGCGCTTTAGGCGCTTCGCCATCGATACGACGCGGGGCGGACTGCTGACCGCGACCTTGTCCCTGGCCGCCGCGGCCCTGGCTTTGGCCACCACGGCCGCCGCCGCGCTGCTGCTGACGACCGTTCTGAATCGGCTCGGCTTTGATCGACGGATCCGGCTCATAGCCCGCAAGGGCGATACGCGGGATCTCTTTTTTCAGCAAGCGTTCGATATCATGCAGCAGTTTATGTTCATCTACGCAGACCAGCGACAGCGCTTCACCCGTTGCCGCGGCGCGACCGGTACGACCAATACGGTGCACATAGTCTTCCGGTACGTTTGGCAGCTCGTAGTTCACCACGTGAGGAAGCTCTTCAATGTCCAGACCGCGCGCGGCGATATCGGTCGCCACCAGCACGCGAATGCCACCGGATTTAAAGTCAGCCAACGCGCGGGTACGCGCGCCCTGGCTCTTGTTGCCATGAATGGCGGCGCTGCGGATGCCGTCTTTATTAAGCTGCTCCGCCAGATGGTTAGCGCCGTGCTTGGTGCGGGTAAAGACCAGCACCTGCTGCCAGTTGCCTTCACCGATCATCTGCGATAGCAGCTCGCGCTTGCGCTTTTTGTCGACAAAATGCACCAGTTGGCTCACCTGTTCAGAAGCAGTGTTGCGGCGGGCGACTTCAATTTCCAGCGGATTATGCAACAGCTTTTCCGCCAGCGATTTAATCTCGTCGGAGAAGGTTGCGGAGAACAGCAGGTTCTGGCGCTTCGCCGGCAGCTTCGCCAGTACCCGGCGAATATCGTGAATAAAGCCCATATCCAGCATACGGTCGGCTTCATCCAGCACCAGCACTTCAACTTTGTCCAGGCTCACGGCGTTCTGATGTTCAAGATCCAGCAGGCGGCCGGGCGTTGCCACCAGGATATCGACGCCGCTGCGCAGCTTCATCATCTGCGGGTTAATGCTCACGCCGCCGAACACCACCAGCGAACGAACATTAAGGTATTTGCTGTAATCCCGCACGTTTTCGCCAATCTGCGCCGCCAGCTCGCGCGTGGGGGTCAGGATCAGCGCGCGTACCGGACGACGGCCTTTAGCGTGCGGTTCTTTCTGGACCAGGTGCTGAAGCAGAGGCAGCGTAAATCCCGCCGTTTTACCAGTACCGGTCTGGGCGCTGGCCATCAAATCACGACCCTGTAATACCGCCGGGATGGCCTGCTGCTGAATAGGGGTTGGCTCAACGTAGCCCTGCTCAGCGACGGCGCGCAGGATTTCAGGATTCAGGCCAAGGGAATCAAAAGACATAACAACTCCGAACCGCCCCGGCCCTTCACAGGCGTAGTTTTCAGGGAGATTATTGCGAAAGAGATGGCAAAAACCACAATGCCATGAAGCTGCGCAGTCTAGCAGATTTTGTGATGAACCGCATAAAATCTGCCGAAAAGAATCCTCTGGCTAACAAACCACTGCTCCCCGTCCTGGCGATAACGAGCGCCGCCGCATAACGCGGCGGCGAAAACCACTAACGCAGGCGATACTTAATTTTTTCGACCATCTTCGCGGTGGAAATGCCGTAGCGGTCGTGCAGCGTCGGAAGCGCTCCGGCCAGCAGGAATTCGTCGGGCAAACCGACGGTATCCAGTTCGCAGCGTACGCCTTTGCGCATCAGCAACGCGGCAACCGCCTCCCCTAACCCGCCAACCGACGTGTGGTTTTCCGCGGTCACCACCAGACGACCGGGCTTCGACGCCTGCGTAACGATCGCTTTTTCATCGAGCGGTTTGATGGTGGGTACGTGCAGCACCGCAGCGCTGATATTATCGGCCCGCAGTTGTTCAACCGCCTCCAGGGCGCGCATGGTCATCAGCCCGGAAGAGATAATCAGCACATCGTTACCGTCCTCCAGCAGCTTCGCCTTGCCCAGCTCAAACTGATAATCATATTTATCGAGCACCAGCGGCACCTTACCGCGCAATAGACGCATATACACCGGACCGCTGTGGTCGGCAATCGCCGGTACCGCCTGCTCTATCTCCAGCGCATCGCAGGGATCGACGATGACCATGCCGGGGATGCCTCGCATAATCGCCAGATCTTCCGTTGCCTGATGGCTCGGCCCGTAGCCGGTGGTCAGGCCCGGCAGCGCCGCGCAGATCTTCACGTTCAGATGCTCTTCGGCGATAACCTGATGGATAAAATCATAGGCGCGGCGGGTGGCAAAAGCGGCATAGGTGGTGGCGAAGGGAATAAATCCCTCCTTCGCCATTCCTCCGGCGGCCGCCATCAGCAGCTGCTCCGCCATCCCCATCTGGAAGAAGCGATCCGGGAAGGCCTGGGCGAAGATATGCAGATCGGTATACTTTGACAGATCCGCGGTCATCCCGACGATTTCCGGGCGCTGCGCCGCCAGCTTCGATAGCGCGACGCCAAACGGGGCGGAAACGGTCGCCTGGCCTTCATCAGCAATAGAGGCGATCATCGCTGACGTCTTTAAACGTGGTTTACTCTGGCTCATTACAGCACTCCTTCCGGTTTGTTGGCGTCCAGCACCGCAATCGCCTTTTGCCATTCGTCGGCATCGACGCGGATAAAATGGTTCTTATCGCGGGTTTCCAGGAACGGCACCCCTTTGCCCATCAGCGTGTCGCATAAAATCACCCGCGGCTGGTTGCCCGCATGATTTTTCGCGTTGTCGAAGGCGGTAATCACCGCCGCCAGATCGTTGCCGTCCACGCGCTGCACGTACCAGCCGAAGGCGGACCATTTTTCATGCAGCGGCTCAAAGCCGAGGATTTTGCGCGAATCGCCGTCCGCCTGCTGTTTGTTCACATCAACGATGTTTATCAGGTTCGTCAGGCCGTAGTGGGCCGCCGACATCGCTGCTTCCCAGGTCGACCCTTCGTCCAGCTCGCCATCCGACATGGAGTTATAAACCCAGGATGCGCTGCGCTTCTGCCGCAGGCCGAGCGCCATCCCGACGGCAATGGAGAGCCCCTGCCCCAGCGAGCCGCCGGACATCTCCATTCCAGGCGTATAGGTCGCCATACCCGACATAGGCAGGCGGCTGTCGTCGGAACCGTAGGTCTCCAGCTCCTCTTGCGGGATAATTCCCGCTTCCAGTAGCGCCGCATAATAGGCGATGGCGTAATGGCCGTGCGAGAGCAGGAAGCGGTCGCGCCCTTCCCACTCCGGTTCTTCCGGGCGGTAGCGCATCGCGTGGCTGAACGCGGTGGCCAGCACATCCGCATAGCCTAACGCCTGGCCGATGTAGCCCTGTCCCTGAACCTCGCCCATTTGCAGGGCATAGCGGCGGATACGCCACGCCGCCGCGGCAACTTTTTGTAATTCTGTGATTTTCATCTGCTTGCCTCGCTTAGTGGATTAACATGCCGCCATTCACGTCCAGGGTGATACCGGTCGAGTAGGAAGAGAGATCGCTGCCGAGGAACAGGGCGGCGCGCGCGATATCCACCGCATCGCCAAGGCGGTTCATCGGGATCCCGGCAAGGATATTGGCCGTCATGTCGTCGGTCAGCTTACCGGCGGTGATATCGGTCTGAATCAGCCCCGGAGTAATGCAGTTAACGCGGACGTTATCCGGACCAAGCTCGCGCGCCATCGCCCGCGCCAGGCCGAGCACCCCGGCTTTCGCCGCGCTGTAGTGCGGGCCGCCGAAGATACCGCCGCCGCGCTGGGCGGAAACCGAAGAGATACAGACGATGCTGCCCGATTTTTGCGCCCGCATCGTCGGAATAACCGCCTGCGACATCAGCAGCGTGCCGCGCAGGCTGACATCCAGCACCGCGTCGTAGTTGGCGCGCTTAATATCCATCAGCTTCAGCGGCTGAGTAATCCCGGCATTATTCACCAGCACATCGACCCGGCCATATTTCGCGAGAATCTGTTCCATCGCCGCCTGAACCTGAACTTCATCGGCAACGTTCGCCGCCAGGCCAAGATGGCCTTCGCCTAAGGCCGCGGCTGCCGCTTTGCTGGCTTCGCCATTGAGGTCGATAATGACCACGCTGGCGCCGTTTTCAGCAAATAATTTGGCGGTGGCAAAACCCAAACCGCGTGCCGAGGCCGCGCCGGTAATAATGGCGACTTTATCTTTTAATAACATATTTTCACTCCATGACATGACGTCAGATTAATTAACAGGATATATTTCCGTTATTGTGGTTCATCGAGAAAGAGAATCACCACCAGACCTATTGCGGCGCAGATACCAAAATAGGTGAATACAGAATTAAAGCTGCCGGTTTTATCGAGTAAAAAGCCCGCAGCCATCGGGGCAACAAATCCGCCGAGGTTACCGCCGCTATTGATAATAGAAGAGGCGATCGGATAGGTTTTATTATCCGAAACGGCCATACCGTAGGCGGTAAAGGCCGGCCAGCCAATATTCAAACATAAACCGACGAAGAATAATCCGACACAGACCGCCCAGGTGCTCGCGGGAATATTTAGCATAATGAGCATCATGACCACGGTGGAAATCGCCGTAAACATCATTGTCGGTTTACGTCGCCGGCCTAATACCTTATCCGAAATCCATCCACCGCCAATCGCGCCTATAAAACCGCCAATGCACGGCATACTTGCCACGAAGCCCATGCTCATTACATCAAACCCGCGTTCTTTAACCAAATACAGCGGGATCCACGTTAATAATCCGTACAGCACACTAACCATCATAAAATAAGCCAGGCAGTCGCCAAGAATATTTTTCGAGGTAAATAATCCTTTCGCCGTATCAATAGGGGTAAGCTTTTTCACCCGAATAAATTTATCCAGCCAGATAAAGCAATCGGCAATTAATATATTTTGCCGTACGGTGTTTTTATCGCTTTCACGCCCGGCGTTAATCTCTTCCAGCTCGCTTTGCGAAACAAATCCGCTCTCTGCGGGTTTTGACTTAACCAACAGGTACCACGCCACCGCCGCCACAATCCCCGGTATCGCAAAGGAGAAAAAGACCCACCGCCAACCCCAGGTTACCGCGATCCATACCGCCAGCGGCGGTACGATTATCGGCGCAAACATGGTGGCGGCAATGTAGACGCCCGTTGCCGTGGCTTTCTCTTTCGGCGGGAACCAGTTATTAATGGTTGAAGCCAGGCCTACCGGACATGGCCCTTCGCTAAGCCCCAGTCCCAGCCGCACCATCTTCAGGCCAAACACCGAGCTCACGGTGCCCATCAGCCAGGTAAAAGCGGAAAAGCCGAAAATCGACAGCGCGACCAGTCCCCGGGTGCCGCGTTTGGCAATGAAAAAGCCGGCCGGGATCTGGCTGACCGCGTAGCCCAGGAAAAACATGCTGGCGATGGCACCGGCCTCAAAGTTGTTGATATGAAACTCATCAATAATGAACGGCAGTACCGCACCGATATTCGTTCTGTCGGCGTAATTTATGGCATACACCAGGAAAATCATCGTCAAAACCACAAAACGATATTTTGTTTTCCTGGCGTCAGTACAGACCACAGTATCTATACGTGACATAGGGTATCCTCTTTATTTTTATGCTTTTTGTCGCGAACCTTACCGCATCGCGCCTTGTTATCAGGCCTGTGCTTGCAATATAACAATCCCAAAAAGAAAGGGTATTCAAAAAACCTCAATTATGACTGAGAAAAATTTGCTTCGTGACTGCATTCAAATTCCTGTCAATTATTTTTTTTCGAGAGCTTCACATTTAAAACTGTTAAGTTCATCACGGATTACGCCATGTGTTATTTCCCGGCTATGCTATCCTGACCGTCATTTTATGGGATAACCGCTGGATGTACTGTTTTTTGAGTAAATAAATCACCCTAATTATTCCACTCACCGGAGGAAATCATGAACCAGCCGCTGCCAAATAAAAGCTTGCCGATGCCATCCTTACGCAATATTCAGGCATTTATTGAAGTGGCCGATACCGGCAGCCTGAACCTGGCAGCAGAGAATCTCAATATTACAGCTTCAGCAGTCAGTCATCAGATAGCCAGCCTGGAACAGTATCTGGGAAAGAAGATATTTTCCCGCAGCAGTAAAGGAATGGTCTTAACCACCATTGGTGAAAAATATCTTAAAGAAGTTTCCGGAGCCTTAAATATTATTGGTCAGGCCACTAACCAGGTGATTAATGATATTCACCAGGATTATTTACGGATTCATTCAGCGCCGAGCTTTGGCTTATTGTGGTTGATGCCCCGACTTAATAAGTTTCGCCAGGCATGGCCGGAGCTTAAAATTAGCCTGACCTGTTCTTATGAAAGCATTCAGTTCTCCCGCGATAATATTGATATTGATATTCGCCACGGCCTCTCACAGTGGCCGACCCTGGTGGTCAAGACCATAAAAAACGAACGCATGCTGCCCTTCACCTCATCGACTTATTTAGCCGGGCGCAACGTTCAGTCCATTGAAGATTTGTTGGCGTGCGATCTTATTCATTCCGATAGCACGCTGATCGGCTGGAGCAACTGGCTGTCGTGGCATAAGGTTCGCGGCTGGAATAAAAATTTTATTTTTAATTTTGACCGCTCCTATATGAGTATCGAGGCCGCGCGCATGGGGATGGGGGTTATTCTTGAGAGTAATTTGCTGGCCGGGCAGAGCGTTCGTCAACGTCACCTGGAACCCGTCTTTAGCCGCGACGTCAGTATGCCGGTTAATGCCCATCACTTCGTTTTACCGCACCCGAATGAGCAAAAAGAGAAAGTGAAGATCTTCTTTAACTGGGTTGCCGAAGAGCTAAGCCACGAAGGATTTCATATCTAGCAGCAAACGGTGGACAAACCGCAAACCTGGGCCTAGAGTTAATCAATCGATTGATTAACTTTTCCAGCGCGATGACAACAACTCCTATTACCAGCAAGGGCGAGCAGGCGAAAAGCCAGCTTATCGCCGCCGCAATCGCCCAGTTCGGCGAATACGGCCTGCATGCCACGACCCGCGATATCGCCGCCCAGGCCGGGCAAAATATCGCCGCCATCACCTACTATTTTGGTTCCAAAGACGATCTCTACCTCGCCTGCGCCCAGTGGATCGCTGATTTTATCGAACACAATTTCCGCCCCCACGCGCAGGCGGCGGAAGCGCTGTTCACTGAGCCTGTGCCCGATAAAGCCGCGATGCGCAGCCTGATACTTGGCGCCTGCCAGAATATGATCCTGCTGCTGACCCAGGACGACACCGTCAATTTGAGCAAATTCATCTCCCGCGAGCAGTTGTCGCCGACGCCGGCCTACCGGCTCATCCACGATCAGGTGATTGCTCCACTACACTGCTACCTGACACGTTTAATCGCCGCCTATACCGGCCTGAACGCCGACAGCACGCAAATGGTGCTTCACACCCACGCGCTGTTGGGCGAAGTTCTCGCTTTTCGCCTTGGACGGGAAACGGTACTACGCCGCGCGGGCTGGGCCGAGTTCGATCGGGACAAAACCGCGCAAATTATTGAGGTTATCACCTGCCATATTGATTTCGTTCTGGAAGGATTATCGCAAAGGAGTCTGGAGTCATGAAAAAACCGCTCATCGTCGTTGTGCTGCTTCTCCTGCTGGCTGCTGTCATTGGCGGAGGCTGGTGGTGGTACCAGAGCAGCCAGCAGAAAGCGCTCACGCTATATGGCAACGTGGATATTCGTACCGTCAACCTCAGCTTCCGCGTGGGCGGGCGGCTGGCGTCGCTCAGCGTCGACGAGGGCGATGCGATTAAAGCCGGACAGACCCTGGGCGAGCTGGACCGCGCGCCGTACGAGAACGCGCTCCAACAGGCGCAGGCCAACGTGTCCACCGCCCAGGCGCAGTACGACCTGATGATGGCGGGGTATCGTTCGGAAGAGATTGCCCAGGCCGCCGCCGCGGTCAACCAGGCGCAGGCGGCTTACGACTACGCGCAGAACTTTTACCAACGCCAGCTGGGGCTGCGCAAAAGCAGCGCCATCTCCGCTAACGACCTGGAAAATGCCCGCTCCTCGCGCGATCAGGCCCAGGCGACGCTGAAGTCCGCGCAGGATAAGCTGCGCCAGTACCGCGCGGGGAATCGTCCGCAGGAAATCGCCCAGGCCAAAGCCAGCCTTGAGCAGGCGCAGGCCGCGCTGGCGCAGGCGAAGCTGGATCTGCACGATACCACGTTGATCTCGCCGTCCGACGGAACGCTGATGACCCGCGCCGTCGAACCGGGCAGCATGCTCAGCGCCGGCGGCACGGTGATGACGCTCTCGTTAACCCATCCGGTGTGGGTACGCGCCTATATCGATGAAAAAAATCTTGGCCAGGCCCAGCCGGGTCGCGAAGTGCTGCTTTTCACCGATAGTCGCCCGGATAAACCCTACCGCGGCAAAATCGGCTTCGTCTCCCCTACCGCTGAATTCACGCCAAAAACCGTGGAGACGCCGGACCTGCGCACCGATCTGGTTTATCGCCTGCGTATTGTGGTCACCGATGCCGACGACGCGCTGCGCCAGGGGATGCCGGTCACCGTCACCTTCAGTCACGGAAACGGCCAATGAGCGAGGACGTCATTACGCTGAGCGGCCTGACCCGGCGCTTTGCCGGCATGGACCGCCCGGCCGTCGCGCCGCTGGACTGCACTATTCATTCCGGCTATGTGACCGGTCTGGTGGGCCCGGATGGCGCCGGAAAAACCACCCTGATGCGCATGCTCGCCGGGCTGCTGAAAGCTGACGCAGGCAGCGCAACGGTGATCGGCTACGACCCGATTGCCGACGATAGCGCCCTGCACGCAGTGCTCGGCTATATGCCGCAGAAATTCGGCCTGTACGAAGATCTGACGGTAATGGAAAACCTGACGCTCTACGCCGATCTGCGCAGCGTGACCGGCGAGGCGCGGGAAAAAACCTTCGCCAGTCTGCTGGAATTTACCTCCCTCGGCCCCTTTACCGGCCGGCTGGCGGGCAAGCTTTCCGGCGGCATGAAGCAGAAACTTGGTCTGGCCTGCACCCTGGTCGGCGAACCGAAAGTCCTGCTGCTTGATGAACCCGGCGTCGGCGTCGACCCCATCTCTCGCCGCGAACTGTGGCAGATGGTGCACGAACTGGCAGGCGACGGAATGCTGATCCTCTGGAGCACCTCTTATCTTGATGAGGCCGAGCAGTGCCGGGACGTGCTGTTGATGAACGAGGGCCAGTTGCTCTATCAGGGCGCGCCAAAAGAGCTGACGCAGACCATGGCCGGACGCAGCTTTTTGATTTCCAGCGGCGAGGAGAATAATCGCCGTCTGCTCCAGCGGACGCTGAAGCTGCCGCAGGTCAGCGATGGCGTGATTCAGGGTAAATCGGTACGCCTGATCCTTAAAAAAGAGGCCAACATCAGTGAAGTCCAGAACGCTAACGGTATGCCGCCGCTCGAGGTGGCCGAAACCGCGCCGCGCTTTGAGGACGCCTTTATCGACCTGCTGGGCGGCGCCGGGACCGCCGAATCGCCGCTGGGCAACATTATCCACACCGTGGAAGGCTCCCATGAGGACACGGTGATTGAAGCGCAGACCCTGACCAAGAAATTTGGCGATTTTGCCGCCACCGACCACGTTGATTTTCAGGTCAAGCGCGGGGAGATTTTCGGCCTCCTTGGGCCTAACGGCGCGGGCAAGTCCACCACCTTTAAGATGATGTGCGGCCTGCTGGTCCCCACCTCCGGTAAAGCGCTGGTGCTGGGCATGGACCTGAAAGTCAGCTCCGGCAAGGCGCGTCAGCATCTGGGCTATATGGCGCAGAAGTTCTCGCTCTACGGCAACCTTTCTGTTGAGCAGAATCTGCGTTTCTTCTCCGGGGTGTACGGCCTGCGCGGGCGGGCGCAGAACGATAAAATCGCCAGCATGAGCGAGGCATTTGGCCTGAAAAGCATCGCCCGGCAGGCCGCTGACGACCTGCCGCTCGGCTATAAGCAGCGCCTGGCGCTGGCCTGCTCGCTGATGCACGAGCCGGATATCCTGTTTCTTGATGAACCCACTTCCGGGGTTGATCCCCTCACCCGCCGCGAATTCTGGCTGCATATCAACAGCATGGTGGATAAAGGCGTGACGGTGATGGTCACCACCCACTTTATGGATGAAGCGGAGTATTGCGATCGTATCGGCCTTGTCTATCACGGCAAGCTGATCGCCAGCGGCACGCCGGACGATCTGAAGGCGCTGGCGGCGGATGATAAACAGCCCGACCCGACGATGGAGCAGGCGTTTATCACCCTCATTCACGACTGGGATAAGGAGAACGCCGGTGAGCGCTAAACTGCTATCGTGGCGGCGCGTGCGCGCCCTGTGCGTGAAAGAGACGCGGCAGATTGTCCGCGACCCCAGCAGCTGGCTGATTGCGGTGGTCATCCCCCTGCTGCTGCTGTTTATCTTTGGCTACGGGATTAACCTCGACTCCAGCAAGCTGCGGGTGGGCGTGCTGCTGGAACAGCAGAGCGAAGAAGCGCTGGATTTTGTCCATACCATGACCGGCTCCCCCTATATCGACGCCACCATCAGCGATAACCGCCAGGAACTGGTGCAGATGATGCAGGCGGGACGCATTCGCGCGCTGGTAACCATTCCGGTGGATTTCGACCGCAAGATGGCCCGCCCCGGCGACGATGCGCCGATCCAGCTCATCACCGACGGCAGCGAACCGAATACCGCTAACTTCGCCCAGGGCTACGTCGAAGGCATCTGGCAAATCTGGCAGCAGCAGCGAGCGGAAGATCGCGGCGAAACCTTCGAGCCGCTAATCGACGTGCAGACGCGCTACTGGTTTAACCCGGCCGCGATCAGCCAGCATTTTATTATCCCCGGCGCGATCACCATCATTATGACGGTGGTCGGCGCGATCCTGACCTCGCTGGTGGTGGCCCGCGAGTGGGAGCGCGGCACCATGGAGGCGCTGTTGTCGACCGAGATTACCCGCGCCGAGCTGCTGCTGTGCAAGCTGATCCCCTACTATTTCCTCGGCATGCTGGCGATGCTGCTGTGTATGCTGGTGGCGGTGTTTATTCTCGGCGTGCCCTTTCGCGGTTCGCTGGTGATTCTGTTTTTTATCACCAGCCTGTTTTTGCTGAGCACTCTGGGAATGGGGCTGCTGATTTCCACCATTACCCGCAACCAGTTTAACGCCGCGCAGGTGGCGCTGAACGCCGCGTTCCTGCCGTCAATTATGCTGTCCGGGTTTATTTTTCAGATCGACAGCATGCCGGCGATAATCCGCGCGGTGACCTACGTGATCCCGGCGCGCTATTTTGTCAGCACCCTGCAAAGCCTGTTTCTGGCGGGCAATATCCCGGTGGTGCTGCTGGTGAATGTGATGTTTTTAATCGCCTCGGCGGTAATGTTTATTGGCCTGACGTGGCTGAAAACCAAACGGCGTCTGGATTAGCGAACGCCTGACCCGGGCTACAAAGGCTGACAAACGGGTAGCCCGGATAAGCGCAGCGCAGTCCGGGGATACAAAGCAGCATAAAGAGAGAATATAAGATGTTTCATCGCTTATGGACGTTAATCCGCAAAGAGCTGCAGTCGCTGTTGCGCGAACCGCAGACGCGGGCGATTTTGATTATGCCGGTGCTGATCCAGGTGCTGCTGTTCCCCTTTGCCGCCACGCTGGAGGTGACGAACGCCACCATCGCCATCTATAACGAAGACAACGGCAAGCACGCCGTGGAACTGACCCAGCGCTTCGCCCGCGCCAAAGCCTTCACCCACGTTCTGCTACTGAAAAGCCCGCAGGAAATAAGACCAACTATCGATGAACAAAAAGCGCTATTGGTCGTGCGTTTCCCGGCAGATTTTTCGCGCAACCTCGACACCAACCAGACCGCCCCGCTCCAGCTTTTGCTGGACGGGCGCAACTCTAACAGCGCGCAAATTGCTGCGAACTATCTCCAGCAGATCGTCAAAAACTATCAGCAGGACCTGCTGGAAGGTAAAACTAAACCGAACAATAGCGAGCTGGTGGTGCGCAACTGGTATAACCCGAATCTCGATTACAAATGGTTCGTGGTGCCGTCGCTGATCGCCATGATCACCACCATCGGCGTTATGATCGTCACCTCGCTCTCCGTTGCCCGCGAGCGCGAACAGGGCACGCTCGACCAACTGCTGGTCTCGCCGCTGGCAACCTGGCAAATCTTTATCGGTAAAGCGGTCCCAGCGCTGATCGTCGCTACCCTGCAGGCAACCATCGTGCTGGGGATTGGCATCTGGGCCTATCAAATTCCGTTTGCCGGCTCATTGCTGCTTTTTTACTTCACGATGATCGTTTACGGCCTGTCGCTGGTAGGATTCGGCCTGTTGATTTCGTCGCTGTGCTCCACGCAGCAGCAGGCGTTTATCGGCGTATTCGTCTTTATGATGCCGGCGATCTTGCTCTCCGGCTACGTTTCGCCGGTGGAGAATATGCCGGTATGGCTGCAGAACCTGACGTGGGTAAACCCGATACGTCATTTCACCGATATCACCAAGCAGATCTATCTGAAGGATGCGAGTCTGGAAATCGTGTGGGGGAGTTTGTGGCCGCTACTGGTCATAGCGGCCACCACCGGCTCAGCGGCGTATGCGATGTTCCGAAGAAAGATCGCGTAATACTCGTCATCGTTCGAACCACAACTGCGTTGGCTCGCCTTGCTCCCCCCAGTCACATAGTTATCTATGCTTCTGGGGATTCGCTGCGTTGCCGCCTTGTTGTAGCCCGAACGATTTAGCGTATCTGTTTTTATCTTTCGCGAGCAGTGAAACCACCGCCGGACCTGCCAGTATTGCCAGCCCGGCGAGGGCCAGCAGCAGGTTATTGTGCAGTACGCGCGACAGCAGCCACAGCACGATCACCGCGGTACCGAAGTACCAGGTAGTGGTGAGTTCCTCAAGGAAATCACCGACGTCGCGCCAGCGCTCATCGTGATGGCGCTGCAAAAACAGCATCGACACTAACGTGACGCCGTACAGTACGCACAAACCTAATCCGACGCGCACCAGCGCGCCGCTCATCCAACCCATCACCAGTACTGCCACGACCAGTAGATGCAACATAATCTGCCAGCAACTAAGACCCGTTGCGACGCGTACACGTTGTTGCCACTTCATGGCTTCTCTCCTGAAGGATTTTTCTCTGCTACTCAGAGTACCGCACTTTACGGAAAATTCCGTATCACCGCATCTTTTTGTGACCTCTACTACACTATTTCCTACAGGAAAGTGACATTGCCCAGAGAAATAAGGACGAACAAATGCCGCGATTTTCGTTAAACGTGCTGACAATTAACACCCATAAAGGCTTTACTGCGTTCAATCGCCGCTTTATTTTGCCCGAATTACGCGAAGCGGTGCGCAGCGTCAGCGCCGACATTGTTTGCCTGCAGGAGGTGATGGGGGCGCACGAAATTCATCCGCTGCATATCGAAAACTGGCCGGATACCACCCACTATGAGTTTCTCGCCGATACCATGTGGAGCGATTACGCCTATGGCCGCAACGCCGTTTATCCGGAAGGACATCACGGCAATGCGGTACTTTCCCGCTTTCCCATTGAACATTATCAAAATCTCGATGTTTCGGTGGGCAACAGCGAAAAACGCGGGCTGCTTTACTGCCGCATTGTGCCGCCGGAAAGCGGGATCGCTATCCATGTGATCTGCGCGCATCTGGGGCTGCGTTCTCATCAGCGCCAGGCCCAGCTGACGATGCTGGCGGAGTGGGTGAACGGTTTACCCGCGGGCGAACCGGTAGTGGTGGCCGGTGATTTTAACGACTGGCGGCAGCAGGCTAACCGCCAGCTTAAAACCCAGGCCGGGCTGGAGGAGATTTTTACCCGCGCCAGAGGGCGTCCGGCGCGAACTTTCCCGGTCAGCTTCCCTCTGCTGCGCCTCGACCGCATCTACGTAAAAAACGCCTATGCCAGCCAGCCAAAGGCGCTGGCGTTAAAACAGTGGCGTCATTTGTCCGATCATGCACCGCTTAGCGTGGAGATACATCTGTGAAATGCAGCTGGCAGGAAGGAAACCGCATTCGGCTATTAGAAAATGGCGATAACTATTATCCGGCGCTGTTTGCCGCCATTGGTCGCGCGCAGCAGCGGGTGATCCTGGAATCCTTTATTTGGTTTGAAGATGACGTCGGCAAACAGCTCCATGCCGTTCTGTTAAAAGCGGCCCAGCGCGGCGTCCGCGTCGAGGTGTTACTGGACGGCTACGGCTCGCCGGATCTGAGCGAAAGCTTTGTGGGCGAGCTGACGTCGGCTGGCGTGATTTTTCGCTACTACGACCCGCGCCCGCGACTGCTCGGCATGCGCACTAATTTATTCCGCCGCATGCATCGTAAAATCGTGGTGATCGACGACGTAACCGCCTTCGTTGGCGGAATTAACTACTCCGCCGAGCATATGACCGATTACGGTCCGGAGGCCAAACAGGATTATGCCGTGCAGGTCGAAGGACCGGTGGTGCTCGATATCCTGCAATTTGAACTGGAAAACCTGCCCACCAATGAGGCGACCCGCCGCTGGTGGCAGCGGCGTCGGCATAAGCCTGAAATCAACCGCAACCCCGGCGAGGCCCAGGCGCTGTTTATCTGGCGGGATAATCAGGATCATCGTGACGATATTGAACGTCACTATCTGAAGATGCTGACCACCGCCCGCCGGGAAGTGATTATCGCCAACGCCTACTTTTTCCCCGGCTATCGCCTGCTGCACGCCATGCGCAACGCTGCCCGACGCGGCGTGCGCGTCAAGCTTATCGTGCAGGGCGAACCGGATATTCCCATTGTCAAATTCGGCGCGCGCCTGCTCTATCACTATCTGGTTAAAGGCGGCGTGCAGATTTTCGAATACCGCCGCCGTCCGCTGCACGGCAAAGTGGCGCTGGCGGACGACCACTGGGCCACCGTCGGCTCCAGCAACCTCGACCCGCTCAGCCTGTCGCTGAATCTGGAAGCTAATCTGGTGATTCACGACCGCGAGTTTAACCAGACGCTGCGCGATAATCTCAATGGCTTAATCCTTAACGACTGCCGCGAGGTCGATAAGCGCATTTTGTCGAAACGCACCTGGTGGCGGCTCGGTATTAGCGTGCTGGCGTTCCACTTCCTGCGCCACTTCCCTGCCTGGGTCGGATGGCTACCGGCCCATACGCCGCTGCTGTCGCGGGTTCAGCCCCCGGTACAGCCGGAGATTGAAACTCAGGATCGCGTAGACCCGGAAAATCAGGAGGTGAAATCCTGATGGCGAAATCTCACCCTCGCTGGCGGATGGCGAAAAAAATCCTGACGGTGCTCTTTTTTATCGCCGTCGTCGTTCTGCTGGTGGTCTACGCCCAGAAAATTGACTGGCAGGACGTGTGGAAAGTGATTCGCGATTACAACCGTATGGCGCTGCTCAGCGCCATCGGGTTAGTTATCGCCAGCTACCTGATCTATGGCTGCTACGATCTGCTTGGGCGCGCTTACTGCGGCCACAAGCTGGCTAAACGCCAGGTAATGCTGGTGTCATTTATTTGCTACGCCTTTAACCTGACGCTCAGTACCTGGGTGGGTGGGATTGGTATGCGCTATCGGCTGTACTCGCGCCTCGGCCTGAGCGGGGCGACCATTACCCGAATTTTTTCGCTGAGCATTACCACCAACTGGCTGGGCTATATTCTGCTCGGCGGCATTATTTTTAGCTCCGGTATGGTGAAGGTTCCCGATCGCTGGTATATCAGCCAGTCGTCGCTGCAAATTCTGGGCGTCGTTTTACTGCTGATTTCCGCGTTTTACCTGTGGGCCTGCGCCTTTGCTAAAAAGCGCCATCTGACGATAAAAGGTCAGCGGCTGGTTCTGCCGTCCTGGCGCTTCGCGATATTGCAGATGGCGGTTTCCAGCCTGAACTGGATGGCGATGGGGGCGATTATCTGGCTGCTGTTGGGGCCGCAGGTGGACTATTTCCTCGTGCTCGGCGTACTGCTGGTCAGCAGCATTGCGGGGGTTATCGTGCATATTCCGGCAGGCATTGGCGTACTAGAGGCGGTGTTTATCGCCATGCTTTCCGGGGAAGAGATTTCGCGCGGCGCGATTATCGCCGCCCTGCTCGCCTACCGCGCGCTGTACTACTTCCTGCCGCTGCTGCTGGCGACCATCGGCTACCTGATTCTGGAGAGTCGGGCGAAACATCTGCGGGAGAAAAACCAGCGCAAGCTGGCGGGAGAAAAGTAAAAAAAGCCCCGGTCGCGAATGCTGACCGGGGCTGCAGGTTCACCACCGTCTGAGATCCAGTAGCCCGGACAGATGCGCAGCATCGCCTTCGGGAACGAGTTAACGACGATTGCCGAAAATGCGCAGCAGCATCAGGAACAGGTTGATAAAGTCCAGATACAGCGTCAGCGCCCCAAGAATCGAGTATTTACGCAGCGTTGATGCATCGCGAACGTCAATCTGCTCGCCGATGTTTTTCAGCTTCTGGGTGTCATAGGCGGTCAGACCGACGAATACGATAACCCCGATGTAGGTCACCGCCCACATCAGCGCTTCGCTCTTCAGCCAGAAGTTAACCAGTGACGCCAGCAGGATACCGATCAGCGCCATAAACAGCATGTTGCCGAAGCCGCTCAGGTCGCGTTTAGTGGTATAGCCGTAAAGGCTCATCACGCCAAACATCCCGCCGGCCACCACGAAGGTACTGGCAATCGACGAGTAGGTATAAACGATGAAAATACTGGAAAGCGTTAGCCCGGTGAGCGCCGAATAGAGCATAAACAGGGTGGTCGCCATTCCCGCGCTCAGCCGCTGCACCATGCCGGAGAGCACGAATACCAGCCCCAGCTGAGCGATGATCAGGCCGAAAAAGGTTATTTTACTGGAAAAAACAAACATCATCACCGCAGGGGTGTTGGCCGCAAACCACGCGATAAACGCCGTGAGCAGTAGCCCGACCGTCATCCAGCCGTACACCTGCGCCATAAAAGTTTGAAGTCCGCTGCGACCCTGTACGATCGCCCCGGAACGAGGATATCTATCCATGACTGTCTCCTGATTAACGAAATTTATCTTCTAAGCGTACCACACTACCAGCGTTCTGCCGCTTCACGGTCGCTATCTCGCGCATCAACCCAGCGCTCGCCTTCCGGCGTCGCCTCGCGCTTCCAGAACGGCGCGCGGGTTTTCAGGTAATCCATAATAAACTCCCCCGCCGCAAACGCGCTGCCGCGATGGGCGCTGGTGACGCCAACAAAAACAATCTCTTCTCCGGGCCACATCTCGCCGATACGGTGAATCACCGTGACCCGCCCCAGCGGCCAGCGCTCGCGCGCCAGCTCAACGATTTCCGCTAGCGATTTTTCAGTCATCGCCGGATAGTGCTCAAGGGTCAGCGCTTTCACGCTGTCGCCAAGGTTGTGGTTGCGAACCTTACCGGTAAAGGTCACCACCGCGCCGTCTTCATCGCGCTCGGCCAGCCAGGGGTATTCGTCGCCGACCTTAAAGCGGTCATGGCTGACGATAATACGCGTCTGCGTCATCTTATCCTCCGGTAACCGGCGGGAAAAACGCCACTTCATCACCGGCCGCCAGCGGATGATCGAAGGTGGTCAGCGTCTGATTTACCGCCGCCAGCAGTTTGCCCTCTTCCAGCGCCAGCGCCCAGCGGTCGCCGCGGGCGATCAGTTGCTGGCGAACGGCTTCAACCGTGGAAAGCCCGTGCGGATCGAGCGTCAGGGAATCGGTGCCGAGCAGTTCACGCACCTGAGCAAAAAAAAGAACCTTAATCATGGCTATCTTCCACTTTAAAATCGCCGGACTTGCCGCCGCTTTTCGCCAGCAGGCGCACCGGGCCAATCACCATATCTTTCTGTACCGCTTTGCACATATCGTAAATCGTCAGCGCGGCGACAGAGGCGGCGGTCAACGCTTCCATCTCAACGCCGGTTTTCCCGGTCAGGCGGCACAGGGATTCAATGCGCACCCGGTTATACTCGGGCTGCGCCTGCAGATTGACCTCAACTTTGCTCAGCATCAGCGGATGGCACAGCGGAATAAGCTCCCAGGTGCGCTTTGCCGCCTGGATCCCGGCGATGCGCGCGGTGGCGAAGACATCGCCTTTGTGATGGCTGCCGTCGATGATCATCGCCAGCGTCGTAGCCTGCATCTCAACATAGGCCTCGGCGCGCGCTTCGCGAACCGTCTCCGCTTTCGCCGAAACATCGACCATGTGCGCTTCGCCGGCGGCGTTAATATGGGTCAGCTGTGACATAAATTACTTCTTAAGGTGAGAGATAAAGTTGCACGGACGCGTACGCGCATCGAGCTGCGGCGCAATAATATTGTCCCACGCGGTACGACAGGCTTTGGTTGAGCCAGGCATCGCAAAAATCAGCGTACGGTTGGCGATCCCGGCAACAGCGCGGGACTGCAGGGTCGAGGTACCGATCTCTTCGAATGAGAGCATGCGGAACACCTCGCCGAAGCCTTCGACTTCGCGGTCAAACAGCGGCAGCAGCGCTTCCGGCGCCTGGTCGCCGTCGGTAAAGCCGGTGCCGCCGGTAATCAGCACCACCTGCGCCTCATCGCCGGCAATCCACGCCGATACCTGGGCGCGAATAGCGTAGCGGTTCTCTTTCACAATCGCCTTATCGACGATGACATGGCCTGCCTCCTCTGCCGCATCGCGCAGCCAGTGGCCGGAGGTGTCGTCCTCTTCGCCGCGTCGGCTGGAGACGGTGAGAATAGCAATACGGGTCGGGATAAACTCAGCGCTGGCCTGGCTCATCTGATCGCTCCTTAAAATGAATTATCCGCCGATATACGACAGGTTCTGCGTAATACCGGTGTTGCCCTGATGCAGGAAATGAGTTTGCTTTTTGTGCGTTAACGCCTCGGATATGCGCGCCTCCAGCGCCGGCTGCTGCTGCTCATCGGCGAGAAGATCGCGCAGGTCGACGCCGCCTTCGCCGAACAGGCACAGGTGCAATTTACCCACGGAAGAGACGCGCAGGCGGTTGCAGGTGGCGCAGAAATCTTTTTCATAAGGCATGATCAGGCCGATTTCCCCGGCATAGTCCGGATGGCAAAACACCTGCGCCGGGCCGTCGCTACGCTGGCGGATCTGATGGATCCAGCCGCGGCGCAGCAGCTCATCGCGCAGCACCATGCCCGAGATATGATGGCGGCGGAACAGATCGCTGCTTTCGCCGGTTTCCATCAATTCAATAAAACGCAGCTGAATGCGGCGCGGCTGGATCCACGCCAGAAAGGTGTCGAGCTGGTGATGGTTAACGTCGCGCATCAGCACGGTATTAACCTTCACTTTTTCGAAGCCAGCGGCAAAGGCGGCATCAATGCCGTCCATCACCTGACGAAACTTGTCCTGGCCGGTGATGGCGTGA
Organism: Klebsiella pasteurii; assembly: GCF_018139045.1. NCBI lineage: Bacteria > Pseudomonadati > Pseudomonadota > Gammaproteobacteria > Enterobacterales > Enterobacteriaceae > Klebsiella > Klebsiella pasteurii. The sequence continues at coordinate 5,810,444 of NZ_CP073236.1, read as the reverse complement.
AACTGACGCGCATCGAGGCTGTCCACGCTGACGTTAATCGCCGTCAGCCCGGCATCGCGCCAGCTTTCAACATCCCGCGCCAGCCGGTAGCCGTTGGTGGTGACCGCAATCTGGCGAATGGAGGGATTTTCCCGCACGGCGGCGATGATGTCAGTAAAATCGCGACGCAGCGAAGGCTCACCGCCGGTCAGGCGTACCTTTTCCGTCCCCAGGGCGGAGAATGCGCGAGTGACGTGACGAACCTCATCGACGCTGAGGAAGCCTTTATTGGTGACGGCGCCGGGCTTATAGCCATCGGGCAGGCAGTAGGTGCAACGAAAGTTGCAGACGTCGGTAATTGATAAGCGCAGATAGTAAAACTTCCGCGCATATGCATCGGTAAGCTGTGAAGCCATAGACACCTTTCCAAATACGGGAGACGCGGTCATTTCTTTCCGCGCCCTGGTGGCAACCGAAGTTGTCACGGCCAAAGCACCATATCTTTTGACACAGGCACAGAGGCTAGAGTGTTAACGGGTTATGCCGATAGTAGCGCTTTAATAACGGTTTCGCCATTTCCGATTTCGTTATATATTCAATTACATATCGCTACGATCGCGCATTTTCGCTACAGAATAGCTAAAAACCACGCTTTTGCATTGATGTCGGTCAGTTTGTCAGGTCCCGCCCATCGTCTTTTAGGGGTAGATCGGTTACTGTGAGCCCGATTAATTGTTATAAAGGATTTTTATGCGCAATCGTACTTTCGCCGATCTTGATCGCGTTGTGGCTCTCGGCGGCGGGCACGGCCTGGGCCGGGTGATGTCATCCCTCTCTTCGCTCGGTTCACGCCTTACCGGCATCGTCACCACCACCGATAACGGCGGCTCTACGGGACGCATTCGTCGCGCGGAAGGCGGCATCGCCTGGGGCGATATGCGCAACTGTATTAATCAACTTATCGCCGAACCTAGCGTAGCGTCAGCGATGTTTGAGTACCGTTTTAGCGGCAACGGCGAACTTTCCGGGCATAACCTCGGTAATTTGATGCTTAAGGCGCTGGATCACTTGAGCGTCCGGCCGCTTGAAGCGATCAATTTGATCAGAAATCTCCTTAAGGTTGACGCGTTTCTGATCCCGATGTCGGAACAACCGGTCGATCTGATGGCTATTGACCACGAAGGGCATGAAGTCTACGGCGAAGTGAATATCGATCAGCTTGCCAGCGTGCCGCGCGAGCTTATGCTCTCGCCGCCGGTCCCCACCACTCGCGAAGCGATAGAAGCCATCGCCGAAGCCGACTTAATCCTGATTGGCCCCGGCAGCTTCTATACCAGCCTGATGCCGATTCTGCTCCTCGATGAGATGGCGCAGGCGCTACGCCGCACGCCCGCGCCGATGGTATTTATCGATAACCTGGGCAAAGAGCACAGCCCGGCAGCCAGCCTGACGCTGGCGGACAGAGTGGCCATTATGGAACAGCAGATCGGTAAACGGGTGATTGACGCGCTAGTTGTCGGCCCGAAGGCCGATGTCGCAGGGATTGAAAATCGGGTCGTCATTCAGACGCCCCTGGACGCCAGCGATGTGCCCTACCGCCACGATCGGCAGCTATTACGCCGCGCGCTGGATAAAGCGATTCAGGCATTAGGCTAATCCTCAAAACAGGCTTACTGTCGGGACAAAATCAGGCTGGCTTAAAATCTTAAGGTTGTCTTAAAAAAAAACGGGCAGCATAGCGAACATCTCTTTATGTGGACGTTCGCTATGTCGTTATTTTCTTTACGCCGGCCAATGCTTAACCGTACGGTCTATTTGATTCTTTTCGCCAGCTATATCGGTCTGGTGCTGAATATCGCTTTCTATCGCCAGGCGTTTACCCTGCTGCCGGTCAACGGTCTGCACAACTGGCTGGTGTTCCTCAGTATGCCGATTGTGGCCATCAGCGTGATGAATATCATCACCACGATAGCGTCGTTCCTGAAGCTTGACCGCCTCGTCATCAGCCTGTTTATTTTGCTGAGCGCCTCGGCCCAGTATTTTATCTGGACCTTCGGGGTGATTATCGATCGGGCGATGATCACCAATATTCTTGATACTACGCCCGCCGAAAGCTTTGCGCTTCTCTCAGGCAGAATGGTCCTGATACTGGGTCTCACCGGCGTGCTAGCGGTGGTCGCGGCCTGGTGGGTTAAAATCCGCAAACCGGCCACCCTGTGGCGCAGCGTGGCGGTAAGGCTGGTGAGCATCGTGGTTTCAGCGCTGCTGATTATTCTGGTCGCGGCATTTTTTTATAAGGATTACGCCTCGCTGTTTCGCAATAACAAAGAGCTGGTGAAGTCCCTGAGCCCGTCAAACAGCATTGTGGCGGTGAATTCATGGTATGCACATAACAGAATGGACAATCTTCCGCTGGTCAAAATTGGCGAAGACGCGGTTCAGAAACCGGAGATGCGCAGCGGACCGCGGAAAAACCTGACCATCGTGGTATTAGGCGAAACCTCAAGGGCGGCCAACTTTTCCCTGAACGGCTACACCCGCGAGACCAACCCGCGCCTGAAACAGGATAATGTTATCTATTTCCCCGACACCACTTCCTGCGGCACCGCAACCGCGGTTTCCGTGCCGTGCATGTTCTCTAATATGCCTCGCGCCCACTATGATGAAGAGCTGGCGCACCACCAGGAAGGCGTGCTGGATATCCTGCAGCGGGCGGGAATTCAGGTGCAGTGGAATGATAACGACGGCGGCTGTAAAGGGGCCTGTGATCGTGTGCCGCACCAGAACGTCACCGATCTCAAGCTGAGCGGCCAGTGCATCGACGGCGAGTGCTACGATGAGGTGCTGTTCCATAACCTGGATAGCTATATCGACAATCTTCAGCAGGACGGGATTATTGTTCTGCACACCATCGGCAGCCACGGTCCGACCTACTACAATCGCTATCCGGCGCAGTTTAAACAGTTTACGCCGACCTGCGATACCAACGAAATTCAGAGCTGTACCCAGCAGCAGCTCACCAATACCTACGACAATACGATTTTGTATGTCGATTATGTGGTCGACAAAGCGATAAAATTACTCCAGTCAAAGCAGGATAAATTTACCACCAGCCTGGTGTATCTGTCGGATCACGGCGAGTCGCTTGGCGAGGATGGGGTATATTTGCACGGGCTGCCGTGGTCCATCGCGCCGGAGACGCAAAAACACGTCCCGATGCTGCTGTGGCTGTCCGCGGATTATCAACAGCGCTATGGCGTGTCCAGCCAGTGTTTGCAGCAAAAAGCGAAAACGCAAGCGTATTCGCAGGATAATCTCTTCTCCACCCTGCTCGGTCTGCTCGGGGTCAGTACCCGCGAGTACCAGGCAACAGACGATATCTTAACGCCATGTAGAGAGGCAGGCCGATGAAAATTTTAGTCATTGAAGACGATGCGCTCCTGTTACAGGGATTAATCCTGGCGATGCAAAGCGAGGGTTACGTCTGCGACGGCGTGTCAACCGCCCACGAAGCAGCGCTCTCTCTGGCCAGCAATCACTATAGTCTGGTGGTCCTCGACCTCGGCCTGCCGGATGAGGACGGCCTGCACTTCCTGGCGCGCATGCGACGGGAGAAGTTCAGCCAGCCGGTGCTGATCCTCACCGCCCGCGATACCGTGGATGACCGCATCAGCGGCCTGGATACCGGCGCGGATGACTACCTGGTTAAACCGTTTGCGCTGGAAGAGCTTAACGCGCGCATTCGTGCCCTGCTGCGTCGTCACAACAATCAGGGCGATAACGAACTGACCGTCGGCAATTTACGCCTGAACGTCACCCGGCGACTGGTCTGGATCGGCGAACAGTCTCTGGATTTAACCCCCAAAGAGTACGCCCTGCTTTCTCGTCTGATGATGAAGGCGGGCAGCCCGGTGCATCGCGAAATTCTCTATAACGATATTTACAGCTGGGACAACGAACCGGCCACCAACACGCTGGAGGTGCATATCCATAATCTGCGCGATAAAGTCGGCAAATCACGCATCCGCACCGTTCGGGGCTTTGGCTATATGCTGGTTGATAACGCGGAGACCGAATAACGCTATGGCTTTTTTTGTCAGTGAAAACTGGACTATGCGTCATCGGCTGCTGCTGACAATTGGCGTTATTCTGGCCGTTTGTCAGCTCATCAGCGTGTTCTGGCTGTGGCATGAAAGCCAGGAACAGATACAGCTGCTGGTCGCCAGCGCCATCGAAGGGCATAACAATCAGAAGCATATTGAGCACGAGGTTCGCGAAGCGGTAGCCAGCCTGCTGATCCCGAGCCTGCTGATTATTGGCCTGGCGCTGTATATTTCCCTGCTGGCGGTTAAAAAAATCACCAGGCCGCTTTCCAGACTGCAGCTTGAGCTGGAAAGCCGCACCCCGGACAATCTGCAGCCTATCACGCTGAAGGAATCGGTTCCTGAAGTCACCGCGGTGACCACCGCGATTAATCAGCTGGTGTCCCGCCTGAATTTAACCCTCGATCGCGAGCGTCTGTTTACCGCCGACGTCGCCCATGAGCTACGCACGCCGCTGGCCGGGCTGCGTCTGCACCTGGAGCTGCTGGCGAAAGTGCACAACGTTAGCGTGGACCCGCTGATACAGCGTCTCGATCAAATGACCAACAGCATTTCTCAACTGCTTCAGCTGGCGCGCGTCGGCCAGTCATTCTCCGCCGGTAGCTATCAGCAGGTTGCGCTAAAAGAGGATGTTTTCGAGCCGCTGCAGGACGAGCTCGAAACGATGCTGCAGCAGCGCCAGCAAAAGCTGGTGTTCAGCGAAAAAGAGGGTGAAGCGGTGGTTTCGGGCGACGCCACGCTGGTGCAGGTAATCCTGCGAAATCTGGTGGAAAACGCCCATCGCTATAGCCCGACGGGGTCGACGATTAAAGTGTCGATAGCGCCCGGCCCAACGCCAATTCTGGCGATCGAAGACGAAGGCCCGGGAATCGATGAGGCGAAAAGCGGTGAATTAAGCAAAGCGTTCGTTCGCATGGACAGCCGCTACGGCGGTATTGGTCTTGGGTTAAGCATCGTCACCCGCATCGCCCAGCTGCACGACGCGCAGTTCTTTTTACATAACCGTCAGCCCGGCCCCGGCGTTCGCGCCTGGGTACTCTTCCCTAAAGCTTCGCGTCAGAACGTCAGCACCCACTGATGGAAAAAGGCAACGACAATAACAAACGCGCAGGTGACTGCCAGGTATTCGCGGAAGGTTAATTTTTGCATGGCGCTATCCTCAGTAAAGTGAGGATAGTTTCGCCAAACAAGATTAAGCCAACATTAAGCATCAGGGAAAATCGCGACAGAGGTGCAATAAATAACCAAAGCATTCCGGCCACCTCGTTTTGTCGCAGGGCCCGCTTTTCTGTCGGGTGGCGGCTAGCGCCTTACCCGACATGCGAACAACACATCCCGTCCATCACCCCGAAGACCCGTAAGGTCCTGGCGATTACTCCGCTACGAAGCGGCGATAAACAGCTCGCGCAACTGGTGAAGCTGGTCGCGAATTTGCGCCGCCTCTTCGAACTCCAGGTTCTGCGCGTGCTGCATCATCTGCCCTTCCAGCTCGTGAATCTTCTGCTGAAGCGCCTTCGGCGTGAGGGCGACCGTATCCGCCTCAACCGGTGAGCGGGACTTGCCGCGCCCCTTGGTTTTGGTTTTCGCGATATTCTGTCCAAGCGCCAGAATGTCGACCACTTTCTTGTTGAGCCCCTGCGGAACAATGCCGTGCTCTTCATTGTACGCCTGCTGCTTCTCACGGCGGCGCTCGGTTTCACCGATCGCTTTCGCCATCGACGGGGTGATTTTATCGCCGTAGAGAATCGCTTTGCCGTTGATATTTCGCGCCGCGCGGCCAATGGTCTGAATCAGCGAGCGTTCAGAGCGCAGGAAGCCTTCTTTATCAGCATCAAGGATCGCCACCAGCGAGACTTCCGGCATATCCAAACCTTCACGCAGCAGGTTGATGCCCACCAGAACGTCAAACTCGCCGAGGCGCAGGTCGCGGATAATCTCCATGCGCTCCACGGTGTCGATGTCCGAGTGCAGGTAGCGAACCCGCTCGCCGTGCTCTTCCAGATATTCGGTTAAATCTTCCGCCATCCGTTTGGTCAGCGTCGTGACCAGCACGCGCTCGTTGATCGCGGTGCGGATGCGAATTTCCGAGAGTAGATCGTCGACCTGGGTGCCCACCGGACGCACTTCGATAACCGGATCCAGCAGCCCCGTAGGACGGACGACCTGATCCACCACCTCGTCGCCGGATTTATCCAGCTCATAGGCCCCCGGCGTCGCCGATACGTAGATAGTTTGCGGCGCCAGGGCCTCAAACTCTTCAAACTTCATTGGCCGGTTATCGAGCGCCGACGGCAGACGGAAACCGTACTCCACCAGCGTCTCTTTACGCGCCCGGTCCCCGCGGTACATGCCGCCGATTTGCGGGATCGTAACGTGGGATTCATCAATCACCAGCAGACCATCGGCCGGCAGGTAGTCAAACAGCGTCGGCGGCGGCTCGCCCGGGCCGCGGCCCGACAGGTAGCGCGAGTAGTTTTCAATCCCCGAACAGTAGCCCAGCTCGTTCATCATTTCGAGGTCGAACTGCGTACGCTGGCTCAGGCGCTGCTCTTCCAGCAGCTTGTTGTTCTCCAGCAGCACCTTACGCCGCTCCGCCAGTTCCACTTTAATCTCTTCCATCGCCTGGACGATACGCTCGCGCGGGGTGACGTAGTGGGTCTTCGGGTAGACGGTGAAACGCGGGATCGTCGACTCGATATGACCGGTCAGCGGATCGAATAGCGACAGGCGCTCAACTTCCTCATCGAACAGCTCAACGCGCAGCGCGACGTCGTCAGATTCCGCCGGGAAGATATCAATCACTTCGCCGCGCACGCGGAAGGTACCGCGCTGGAAGGCCTGATCGTTGCGGGTATACTGCAGCTCGGCCAGGCGGCGCAAGATAGCGCGCTGGTCAATGATCATGCCCACCGTCAGGTGCAGCATCATCTTCAGATAGAGGTCCGGGTCGCCCAGGCCGTAAATAGCGGAGACCGACGCCACCACCACCACGTCGCGACGCTCCAGCAGGGCTTTGGTCGCCGACAGACGCATCTGTTCAATGTGTTCGTTCACCGACGCATCTTTCTCGATGAAGGTGTCCGAGCTTGGCACATAGGCTTCCGGCTGGTAGTAGTCATAGTACGAGACGAAATACTCCACCGCGTTCTCCGGGAAGAACTCTTTCATCTCGCCGTAAAGCTGCGCCGCCAGGGTTTTGTTCGGCGCCAGCACCATCGTCGGGCGCTGCAGGTCAGCAATAACGTTGGCGATGGTAAACGTTTTACCTGAGCCGGTTACCCCGAGCAGCGTTTGATGCGCCAGGCCATCTTCCAGCCCCTCTTCCAGGCGACGAATGGCTTCCGGCTGGTCGCCGGAGGGACGGAAAGCAGAATGCAGCTTGAACGGTTTACTCATCAATCAGAACCTGAAGAAGGGTTGAACGGCAGGTGTTTAATTCTACTCGTCAGCTCAGCTTTTGCCAATAAAAAACACTGGATATAAAGCCAGTGTCCTATTATCGTATCCGGTCTAATTGGCGCTTTTTACCGCCAACATGGGCAAATAAAAAGCGCTTTACGGGATAATCCGCCACTCTGTAGGGTTATCCCCAAAAAGTATTGTCATTTAACATTTGTCAAGCGAGGGGATGAATGTTTTATGGCAGCCGGTGACACTTTTCTTACAGGCATTGCTTTTATCTAATCAATTGATATTTAATAGAATTTAATAAAAGACGGGTTTCGCGCCAATTCGCCCGCAGGCCGCGTACTCTCTAGCTTACCGCAAGTTTTCTAACTCTAATGCACAAGGTTATCCACAGGAATAGTGGATAACTGTCTGCAGCCCATGACCCGTGCCACCCGCACAAAACCGATCGCCTCGGCAAAACCCGCTGCGAAAAAAATTAATTGAATTTTTTTTGCTGTTTATCGACGAAGAGTAGCGAGATTTTTGCACCACGTTTCAGCGCGCGGGCACCGGGAAAGTGCAAGGCCGATCCGCTTTCGCCCGGCAGCACCTGTATAGACCAGCAAATACCGAGAGTTCTTTTTCCTGGCAAGAGATTTGCAGAATCTTCTTGTCGCCTGCTATCCCAGGAAAGGAGAAAACGTCTATGTTGAGTCTACGTGCCGTGAATCACTATTACGGAAGCCAGCACACGCTGTGGAATGTCGACCTCGAGCTCAGGCCCGGTAAATGCACCTGCGTAATGGGGCTTCAGGGGATGGGTAAAACCACGCTCGTCAATTGCATTACCGGCCATCTGCCGGTGGCCAGCGGCAGTATGACCTGGCAGGACGGCGGATCGGCGCCCTATGATCTGATGCCGCTCTCCGCGCAGTCGCGCAGCGCCATCGGCATTGGCTACGTCCCGCAGGATAAACGGATTTTTTCACAGCTGAGCGTCGAGGAAAATCTGCACATCGCCCTCGCGGCGGGCGGTGAATCGGCATCAGCGGTCGCCGGAGAGATTTACGATCTGTTTCCCGAGCTGTACGCTCTGCGGCAAAGTAAAGGGATTACCCTGACCGCCGACGACCAGTACCAGCTGGCGCTGGCGAGAGCGCTGATAACCCGCCCGCGCCTGCTGATCCTCGACGAGCCCTCACGCGGCGGCGGCCAGCGTTTCCTGCACAAACTTGGGGATTTACTGATGCGTCTGAACCGCGATATTGGCCTGACGGTGCTGATCGCCGAACAGCATCTGCCGTTTATTCGCCGGGTGGCGGATCGTTTCTGTCTACTGCACTGCGGACGCAGCGTCGCTCAGGGCGACGTTAACCAGCTGGATACTCCACTGCTGGCGAAGTGGATGACGCCCGATCCAGCGCGCTGAGGTCGAGATACTGTCCCAGATCCTCACGCTGAACCGCATTCGCCAGCCACGGGATCTCGCCGAGCAACGGCGCGGGCAGTACGCGCTTCAACGTCGCCAGATACTCAGAGTGGCGCCTGCCCGGCGGCTGGATATCATTGGCTATCCAGCCCGCCAGCGGCAGCCCGGCCTGAAGCACCGCCTGAGCGGTAAGCATCGCATGGTTGATGCACCCCAGCTTAACGCCGACCACTAAAATCACCGGCAGCCGCTCTTCCCGTACCCAATCGGCAAAGGTCAGCGTCTGCGAAAGCGGCGTAAACCAGCCCCCTGCCCCTTCCACCAGCAGCCAGTCAGACAGCGCTTCCAGACCGCGCAGGCCTGCAGAGATCGCGGCGGCGTCGATCGGCCTCCCTTCTTCGGCGCTGATAATATGCGGTGACGTCGGCTCAGCAAAGGTGAACGGGTTGACCTGCTCGTAGCGTAGCGCCACCCGGCTATTGCGCTGTAAAGACAGCGCATCCTCGTTGCGCAGACCCTGCGGCGTATATTCGCTGCCGGAAGCCACCGGTTTGTAGCCCGCGCTCTTAAATCCTTCGCGATTGGCCGCCTGCAGCAGAGCGCAGCTGGCGACGGTTTTACCCACCTCGGTGTCGGTGCCGGTAACGAAAAAACGTTTAATCACGTTCGATAACTCCTGTGAAAAGATGATACGTCAGCGGACACTGGCCCTGCTGCTGCGGCCAGGCGAGCTGAAGCTGCCTCAGCTTGCCGCGGCTGAGCGTAGCCGCGCCGCGCCCGTGGTGTAGATGGGTCGCGCCAATGCCTTTAAGCGAGCGCATCGCGCTGAGCGCGTCGGCAAACGGCAGCGTGATGGCGTGGACGTGGCCGCTGGCGCGGCGACCGGCCAGCGTCTGGCGCACCGCCTGCTCGCTGAGAAAACGGTTGGCGTGCGGCCGCGCATCGATGGCTCGCCAGGCCTGATTGAGCTCAGGTAAAGAACCTGACAGCAGCGTACTAAACGCGACGCGCCCGCCGGGCCGTACCACCCGGGACAGCTCATCAACGGCGGTAGCGAGATTGTCGCACCACTGAACCGCAAGATTGCTCCACGCCAGGTCAACACTACCGTCCGCCAGCGGCAGCGCTTCGATGTCGCCCTCCAGGTAGCGGTGCGCGCAGTTTCCGCGGCGGGCTTCCGCCAGCATGTCGACGGAAAGATCCAGTGCCGTCACCCGGCTCCCTGCATCGCGCCAGAAACGGCTTATGCTGCCGGGGCCGCAGCCCGCGTCCAGCACCTCAGGAAAGGTCTTGATATCCAGCTGTTCCAGCAGCAGAGAGGCACTTAGACGCTGTAATTCGTCGTGCTGGGTATAATGCCCCGCCGCGCGGCCAAACGCCGCCGCGATGGCGCGCTTATTCACCGCCGTCATGCAGCACCTCCAGCAGGCGAGCGATATCGGCAGACTTATGCGCGGCGGTCAGCGTCAGGCGCAGCCGCGCGCTGCCGGCGGGGACCGTCGGCGGGCGGATTGCCGTCGCCCAGCAGCCTTCCTCGCGCAGACGCGCCGCCAGCCGCAGCGCGCGCGCGTTATCACCGACGATCAGAGGCTGAATCGCGCTGCCAGAATCGGTGAGTTCACCGGGATAGTGGGACATTCCCCGGCGAAAGTCGGCGATATGGCCGGCCAGGGTTTCCCGCCGCTGCTGACCCTCGTCACTGCGAATCACGGCCAGCGCGGCGCTCAGCGCCACCGCTTGCGCCGGGGGCATGGCAGTGCTGTAAATCAGATGGCGGGCAAACTGCAGCAGATAATCCGCCAGCGCCTCGCTGCACAGCACCGCCGCGCCGCTGACGCCAAACGCTTTACCGAAGGTGACGATAAGCAGATCCGGGCGTATCTGCTGCGTATGGCAGCTACCGCGCCCCTCTTCGCCGAGCGCGCCGATACCGTGCGCGTCGTCAACCAGCAGAAGCGCGCCCGCGACCCGCGACGCCTGGCAAACCTCCGCCAGCGGCGCGCTATCGCCGTCCATGCTAAAAATGCCTTCGGTCACCACCAGTTGCTGGCCAGTAAGCGGTTTCGCCAGCAACTCGTCAAGATGGCGGCAGTCATTGTGCTGAAAGCGTCGCAGCTGCGCCGGGCTCAGGCTGGCGGCTTCCAGCAGCGATGCGTGGCTGAGACGGTCGGCGACAATCCGATCCTCTTTGCCCGCCAGCGCGGCAATTACCGCCTGGTTCGCAGCAAAGCCGGAAATAAACAGCAGCGCGCGCGGATAGCCCAGCCAGTCGGCCAGCTGCTCCTCCAGCGCGCGGTGCGCCTCGCTATAGCCGCTGACGTGGCCGGAGCCGCCGCTGCCGACGCCGTAGCGCTCCGCGCCCTGCTGCCAGGCCTTGACGACAGCCGGATGCTGGCTGAGGCCAAGATAATCGTTGCTGGAAAAATTGAGCCAGCGCCGTCCTTCGCGGCTGAGCCAGCGTCCTGCGCCCAGCGTCACCGGTAGGCGACTGCGCAAGGCATCCGCCGCTCGCCGCTCCTCCAGCGCCAGCTCGATACGGTGCTGCCAGCTCATAGCGCCGCCGCGTTGTAATATTCCTCGGTATCCGGATTCATCAGCGCCTGCTCCAGGCGCTGCTGCTGGGCGTTATCGCCTTCCAGCACCGCGGTCTGCTGCGGGTTAATGCCCAGCTTGCGGAACAGCTGCAGGTCTTTGTCCTCTTCCGGGTTTGGCGTGGTCAGCAGCTTGCAGCCGTAGAAAATCGAGTTCGCTCCGGCCATGAAGCACATCGCCTGGGTCTGTTCGTTCATCTGTTCGCGCCCGGCGGAAAGACGCACGTGCGAGGTTGGCATCATGATGCGCGCAATGGCGATAGTACGAATAAAATCAAAGGCGTCCACGTCGTCGTTGTCCGCCAGCGGCGTGCCTTTAACCTTCACCAGCATGTTGATCGGCACGCTTTCCGGCGGCGTCGGCAGATTGGCCAACTGCAGCAGCAGCCCGGCGCGGTCTTTAACCGTTTCGCCAAGCCCGACAATCCCGCCGGAGCACACTTTAATCCCGGCATCGCGCACCTTGTCGAGGGTATCAAGGCGCTCCTGGTAGGTGCGGGTGGTGATGATATTGCCGTAGAACTCCGGCGAGGTATCAAGGTTGTGGTTGTAATAATCCAGACCGGCGCCGGCCAGGCGCTGCGCCTGGCTATCGTTGAGCGTACCGAGGGTCATGCAGGCTTCCAGCCCCAGCCCTTTCACCCCTTTCACCATCTGCTCAAGATACGGCATATCGCGATCGTTCGGATTCTTCCACGCCGCCCCCATACAGAAGCGGGTTGAACCGGCTTGTTTCGCCTGTCGCGCCGACTCCAGGACCTGTTCAACTTCCATCAGGCGCTCGGATTCGAGGCCGGTTTTATAGCGCGCGCTTTGCGGGCAGTATTTGCAGTCTTCCGGGCAGGCGCCGGTCTTAATCGACAGCAGCGTGCTGACCTGAACCTGGCGCGGGTCGAAGTGCTGGCGATGGATCTGTTGCGCTTCAAACAGCAGGTCCAGAAAGGGTTTATTAAATAACTCAGTAACTTGCGACATTGTCCAGCGGAGGTGGTGAGCCATTAGCCTCTCCCAAGGGTTTTGTTAATTGTTGGTTCGGTTTATACTCGTAAACCTAAATGTTTTCAAAATGGTTTACAAGTCGATTATGACAACGGACGATCTCGCTTTCGATCGGCGCCACATCTGGCACCCTTACACTTCAATGACTTCGCCGCTGCCGGTCTATCCGGTCGTGGCCGCCCACGGCTGTGAGCTGACCCTCGCCGACGGCGGGCAGCTGGTTGACGGCATGTCGTCCTGGTGGGCGGCGATTCACGGCTACAACCACCCGCGGCTGAACGCGGCGATGAAAGGGCAGATTGAGCAGATGTCGCACGTGATGTTCGGCGGGATCGTTCACCCTCCCGCGATCGCCCTGTGCCGCCAGCTGGTGGCGATGACGCCGGAAAGCCTTGAGTGCGTGTTCCTCGCCGATTCCGGTTCCGTCGCCGTTGAAGTGGCGATGAAAATGGCGCTGCAGTACTGGCAGGCGAAGGGCGACCCGCGCCGACGCTTTCTTACCTTCCGCAACGGCTATCATGGCGATACCTTCGGCGCGATGTCGGTCTGCGATCCGGCGAACTCAATGCACAGCCTGTGGCAGGGTTATTTGCCCGATAACCTCTTCGCCCCGGCGCCGCAAAGCCGCTTTGACGGTGAATGGGATGAGCGGGATATCGTGCCGTTCGCCCGGCTGATGGCCGCCCATCGTCATGAAATCGCCGCGGTGATCCTCGAGCCGATTGTCCAGGGGGCGGGAGGCATGCGGATGTACCATCCCGAGTGGCTCAGGCGGATCCGCAAGATGTGCGATCGGGAAGGCATTCTGCTGATTGCCGATGAGATTGCCACTGGCTTTGGCCGAACGGGTAAGCTGTTCGCCTGCGAGCACGCGGCTATCGCGGCGGATATTCTGTGCCTCGGCAAAGCGCTGACCGGCGGCACCATGACGCTCTCCGCCACCCTCACCACTCGTCAGGTGGCGGAAACCATCAGCGACGGTGAAGCCGGCTGCTTTATGCACGGCCCGACCTTTATGGGCAACCCGCTGGCCTGCGCGGCGGCGACCGAGAGCCTGCGCCTGCTGGAAAGCGGCGAATGGCAGCAGCAGGTGGCGGCCATTGAAGCGCAGCTCAACGCCGAGCTGGCGCCGGCGCGCGAATCCGCGCAGGTTGCCGATGTGCGGGTGCTGGGAGCCATTGGCGTGGTCGAGACGCATCGGCCGGTCAACATGGCCGCTCTGCAGCGCTTTTTCGTCGAGCAAGGCGTGTGGATCCGCCCGTTCGGGCGCCTTATCTACCTGATGCCGCCGTACATCATTACGCCGGCACAGCTAAGCCGCCTGACGCGGGCGGTTAACATCGCTGTTCAGGATGAAACATTTTTTAGCGAATAAGCGACGGTAAAGGCGCGCCTCACGCGCTACACTTCTTTGCTAATCAGTGAATTAATGCGAGGAGAGACGATGAAATTAATCAGTCATGATTTGCAGGATGGCGAGAAGCTGCCCAATCGTCATGTCTTCAACGGTATGGGCTACGATGGCGATAATATTTCGCCGCATCTGGCGTGGGACGATGTCCCGGCCGGAACCAAAAGCTTTGTGGTGACCTGTTTCGATCCCGATGCGCCGACCGGCTCCGGCTGGTGGCACTGGGTGGTGGCCAACCTGCCGGCCGATACCCGCGTGCTACCGCAGGGAGCGGGCTCCGGGCAGGCGGAACTGCCCGAAGAAGCGATACAGACCCGCACCGATTTTGGCCAGGCCGGGTACGGCGGCGCGGCACCGCCAAAGGGCGAGACCCATCGCTATATCTTTACCGTCCACGCGCTGGACGTCGAAAAGATTGACGTCGATGAGGGCGCAAGCGGCGCGATGGTAGGCTTTAACGTCCATTTCCACAGCCTCGGCAGCGCGTCGATTAGCGCCCTGTTTAGCTAACGATCCCGGATTACGGCGTAAACGCTTTATCCGGGCTACGAGTTCATGCAATTTGGTCGCCCGGGTAAGGCGTTAGCCGCACCCGGGAAAACCAAAACAATCACGACTCCGTCATCGCCAGCACGGCGTTTTTGCGCACCCGCGCAAACCACACTGCCGTCAGCAGTCCGAGCCACACCAGACCGGCGATCAGCGCAATCCGCGTCTCTTCCACCATTCCGAGCACCGCAATTACCAGCCCCATAAACAGCAGCGTCAGCAGCGGCGCAACCGGCCAGAACGGCACCGGGAACGCGATATTGCCGCGCTCTTCCGCGGACAGGCCGCGACGCATCGCAAAGTGGGCGAGCAGGATCATCACCCAGACCCACACCGTCGCGAAGGCCGCCAGCGAAGCGATCAGCACAAACACCTGCTCCGGCATCAGGTAGTTCAACACCACCGCCGCCAGCAGCGCCACGCCCATCACCACCACCGTCATCCACGGCACGCCGTTGCTGGCGATACGCTGGAAGCTCTTCGGCGCCAGCCCCTCTTTCGCCATACCGTACATCATGCGCCCCGCGCCGAAAATATCGCTGTTGATCGCCGAAATACTGGCGCTGATGACGATGATATTCAGAATGGTGGCCGCCGCAGGAATACCCAGACCCTCAAAAATCAGCACGAAAGGACTGCCCCGCTCGCCGAAGCTATTCCACGGGAATATCGCCATCAGAATGGCCAGGGTGCAGACATAGAACAGCACGATACGCAGCGGGATAGTGTTGATCGCCTGCGGGATCACCTTCTGCGGATTCTTCGCTTCCGCCGCGGTCACGCCGATAATCTCGACGCCGCCAAAGGCAAACATCACGATACCGAGCGAGGCAATAATCCCCTCCCAGCCGTTAGGGGCAAAGCCGCCGTGGCTCCATAGGTTCTCCAGCCCGGTTGCCGGGAAAGCATTACCGAACCCGAAGAAAATAATGCTGCCGCCCGCCACAATCATGGCGATAATCGCCACCACTTTGATCAGCGACAGCCAGAACTCCATCTCGCCAAAAACGCGCACGCTGCACAGGTTCATGGCGCCGATAAAAAAGATAATGCTTAGCACCCAAATCCAGCGCGGAACATCGGGATACCACAGTCCCATATAGATGCCGAAAGCGGTAACGTCCGCGAGGGCGACGATCACCATTTCAAAAGTGTAGGTCCAGCCGGTGATAAACCCCGCCAGCGGACCAAGATACTGGCGCGCGTAGCTGCTGAAGGAGCCGGAAACAGGGTTGCGTACCGCCATTTCCCCCAGCGCGCGCATCACGATAAACACCGCCGCGCCGCCGATCAGATAGGCCAGCAGTACCGCCGGGCCCGCGGCTTTGATCGCCGATGCCGAGCCGTAAAACAGCCCGGTACCGATGGCGGAGCCGAGGGCGATAAAACGAATGTGCCGGGCGTTCAGCCCGCGCAGCAGGTGTGGCTTGTTTTGTTGTTGCATATGCAAGTGTCCTGATAGTTTTTATACGACGACAAATATGCGTGTAGGGTGGCCGGGAAGAAGCGATCCCCCCGGCGCGGGTACAGAGAACAGCGATGATTTAGAGCACGGCGGGCAGCAGCCGCGTCAAATGACGCGCCGCCAGAAGCGCAATGGCGTTTTCGATATCCGGGGCGAAGAAACGATCCTCGGTGTAATGGGTTACCCGTTCGCGTAGCAGGTGTCGCGCCTCTTCCAGCAGCGGGCTACTGGTCAGGCCTTCGCGCATATCCAACCCCTGTACGGAAGCCAGCCACTCAACGGCCAGCACGCCGCGGGTATTTTCCGCCATCGCCCACAGGCGACGCCCGGCGGCCGGCGCCATGGAAACGTGGTCCTCCTGGTTGGCTGAGGTCGGCAGACTGTCCACGCTGTGCGGATGCGACAGCGCTTTGTTCTCGCTGGCCAGCGCCGCCGCCGTCACCTGGGCAATCATAAAGCCGGAGTTGACGCCGCCGTTTTTCACAAGGAACGGCGGCAGCTGCGACATATGGCTGTCCATCATCAGGGCGATGCGGCGCTCCGACAGCGAGCCAATTTCGGCAATCGCCAGCGCGATATTATCCGCCGCCATCGCCACCGGTTCGGCGTGGAAGTTACCGCCGGAAATCACGTCGTTCTCGCTGGCAAATACCAGCGGGTTGTCGGATACCGCGTTGGCTTCCACCAGCAGCACCTCCGCCGCCTGGCGAAGCTGGGTCAGGCAGGCCCCCATCACCTGCGGCTGACAGCGCAGAGAGTACGGATCCTGCACCTTGGTACAGTTATGATGCGACTGGGAAATGGCGCTGTCGTCGGTCAGCAGATGGCGATAGAGCGCCGCGGCGTCAATCTGCCCGCGCTGGCCGCGCGCTTCATGAATGCGCGGGTCAAACGGCCGGCGCGATCCAAGCGCCGCCTCGGTGGTTAACGCCCCGCAGACCACCGCAGAAGAGAACAGATCTTCGGCTTCGAACAGGCCGCGCAGGGCAAATGCCGTCGAGGCCTGCGTGCCGTTGAGCAGCGCCAGTCCCTCTTTCGCCGCCAGAGTAATCGGCTCCAGCCCGGCTTTACGCAGCGCTTCCGTCGCCGGCAGCCACTCCCCGCCGCGCACCCGCGCTTTCCCCTCGCCAAGCAGGGTTAAAGACATATGCGCCAGCGGCGCGAGGTCGCCGGAAGCGCCGACCGATCCCTTCGCCGGGATCCACGGCGTCACACCCGCGTTGACCAGGCCAATCAGCGCCTGGATCACGCTCAGGCGAATCCCGGAAAAGCCGCGCGACAGGCTGTTAATTTTCAGCACCATAATCAGACGCGCGAGGTCGTCATCCAGCGGTTCGCCTACTCCCGCCGCGTGCGACAGCACCAGCGAGCGCTGCAGGTTTTCCAGGTCTTCGGTAGAGATGCGGGTTTGCGCCAGCAGGCCAAAACCGGTGTTGATACCGTAGGCGGTGCGACCTTCCGCCAGAATGGCGTTAACGCAGGCGACGCTGTCATCAATCGCCGCGAACGCGCTTTCGTCGAGGGCGAGCTTTAGCGGCTGGCTGTAGACGTCGCGCAGCTGCGACAGGCTGAGTTGACCCGGAATCAGTGTTAAAGCGTTCATTTAGCGTGCCCCTGCGTTGCTGCCACCATCGGAAGATTCAAACCTTGTTCTGTCGCGCACTCAATCGCGATATCGTAACCTGCATCGGCATGACGCATCACGCCGGTCGCCGGATCGTTGTGCAGGACGCGGGCGATGCGCGCGGCCGCCTCATCAGTACCATCGCAGACGATAACCATACCGGAGTGCTGCGAAAAGCCCATCCCGACGCCGCCGCCGTGGTGCAGCGACACCCAGGTCGCACCGCTGGCGGTATTCAGTAAGGCGTTGAGCAGCGGCCAGTCGGAAACGGCGTCGGAACCATCGCGCATCGCTTCCGTTTCGCGGTTCGGGCTGGCGACGGAGCCGGAGTCAAGGTGGTCGCGGCCAATGACGATCGGTGCGGAGACTTCACCGCTGCGCACCATTTCGTTAAACGCCAGCCCCAGCTTCTGCCGCCATTCGAGACCTACCCAGCAGATACGTGCCGGCAGTCCCTGGAAACTGATACGCTCGCGGGCCATATCCAGCCAGTGGTGCAGGTGCTTATCGTCTTTAACGATCTCTTTTACTTTGGCGTCGGTTTTATAGATGTCCTGCGGGTCACCGGACAGGGCAACCCAGCGGAACGGGCCGATGCCGCGGCAAAACAGCGGGCGGATATAGGCGGGTACAAAACCGGGGAAAGCAAACGCGTTGTCAACGCCCATCTCCTGGGCCATCTGGCGAATGTTATTACCGTAGTCAAACGTCGGCACGCCCATTTCGTGGAATGCCAGCATCGCCTGCACGTGGTCGGCCATTGAGCGCTTCGCCGCCAGGATAGTGCCCTGCGGGTCTGACTCGGCTTTCGCCTGGTACTCTTCCCAGCTCCAGCCTTTCGGCAAATAGCCGTGCAGCGGGTCGTGGGCGCTGGTCTGATCGGTCACCATATCCGGGCGCACGCCGCGCTTGACCATTTCCGGCACGATGTCGGCCGCGTTTCCGCACAGGGCGATAGAGATCGCCCGGCCTTCGGCGGTGTATTTTTTGATGCGCGCCAGGGCGTCATCCAGCGACGTCGCCTGTTCGTCAACGTAGCGGGTACGCAGACGGAAATCGATACGGCTTTGCTGGCATTCAATATTCAGCGAGCAGGCGCCCGCTAAGGTCGCGGCCAGCGGCTGCGCGCCGCCCATGCCGCCCAGACCGGCGGTCAAGACCCAGCGTCCTTTCAGGCTGCCCTGGTAGTGCTGGCGGCCGGCTTCAACGAAGGTTTCATAGGTGCCCTGCACGATGCCCTGGCTGCCGATATAGATCCAACTGCCGGCGGTCATCTGACCGTACATCGCCAACCCTTTGGCATCCAGCTCGTTAAAGTGTTCCCAGGTTGCCCAGTGCGGCACCAGGTTGGAGTTGGCGATCAGCACCCGCGGCGAATTTTCATGGGTTTTGAATACGCCCACCGGCTTACCGGACTGCACCAGCAGGGTTTCATCGCTCTCCAGGTTTTTCAGCGCCTTCACGATGGCGTCGTAGCATTCCCAGTTGCGCGCCGCGCGCCCGATACCGCCGTACACCACCAGCTCATGCGGGTTTTCGGCGACATCCGGGTCAAGGTTATTCATGAGCATACGCAGCGGAGCTTCGGTCAGCCAGCTCTTCGCATTTAGCGTCGTGCCACGCGGTGCACGGACGTCCTGCTGGCGGTATTTGCTTTGCGACATCGGGGGTTTCTCCTGACAATTAACGTTGTGTACGTAGATACATATACTTGTCTATACAAGCATGCGCAAGCCAGGATTTAACACAAATGATACATTTTTGTTATATTGCGTCAGCAATCACGTTTTGCTGACGCGCAGGGAGATCAGGACGCAAAATGGCCCTGCAGACGGTAGCGGCTGCCGGGGAAAAGCAGGCGCGCGTGGGAGACGATATGGGTAGTGGACCAGGTGCGGCGGCGGATCAGCAGACAGGGGTCGTGCGGGTGAATATGCAGCAGCGCGCACTCCTCAGCCGTTGCCTGCACCGCCTCGACAATGTGCTCCCCTTCGGTCAGCGGGGCGATCAGCGACAGATAGTCGTGGGGCGTGGTGGCGGTATAGTCCTGACGCAGATAGTCCGGCACCACGGTGGCGTTGACGCAGCGGTCCTCAATCTGTACCGGGACGTCATTTTCAAAATGTACCATTAGCGAATGGAAAATCCGCGTACCGGCGGCCACGTTCAGCGCCGCGGCCTGAATCAGGTCGGCCTGCGTTTCCTCCAGCAGCAGCACTTCACAGCGGTGCTGATGGCGGCGCGAAGCAATTTCTTCGGCGATGCTGCGCACTTCAAACAGCGCCGACTGCCCTTTCGGCTCCGCGACAAACGTCCCTACCCCCTGTAATCGCACCAGCAGGCCTTCATCGGTCAGTTCACGCAGCGCCCGATTGATGGTCATGCGGCTAAAGCCAAACTGCGCCACCAGTTCCGCCTCCGAAGGAATGCGATCGTGCGGACGCCAGACGCCGCTGTGGATCTTTTCGCTGATAGCCTGCTTCACCTTTTCATAGAATGGCGCAGGCGCGGAACGAGGTTGCGGTGAGAACATGGCCGGGCTTCCTTGTGCAAATGGGCGGCGAAACGTCCAGAATATACCGAATCGCTACCGCCACCAATGGGCGATTTGCCACGCCAGGCGGGCTGCCGTGCGGGCTCCACGGCTATCAATATCGTACTGCGGATTAAACTCCACCAAATCCACCGCCTGGAGCTTACCGCTGCGGCACAGCGGCTCGACGATGCGCAGCAGCATGGCCATCGGGATGCCGAGCGCGGCAGGCGCGGAGACGGCGGGCATTTCACTGGCGGGCAGCACGTCGAGATCGATAGTCAGATACAGACGATCGTAGCGGGCGATATTTCGCGCGATCTCCGGGATCGCTCGCGCCTCGAAAGCGGTAAGCACATCGAGATCTTCAATAATCGTCACCTCGCGGCGGGCGGCCTCGTCCAGCAGCGCCTGGGTATTGGCGGCGCGGCTCACGCCGATGCAGGCGTAATGAAAAGCGCGCCGCTGCGCTTCGCAGGCCAGCGCCAGCTGACGGAACGGCGTACCGGAGCTGGCCCGGTCGGCGATACGTAAATCCAGATGCGCATCAAGATTAATAATGCCGACCTCATCCCCCGGGAACGCGTCCAGAACCCCGGCGCCGTGGCCGAAGGCCGTCTCGTGCCCGCCGCCGAGAACCAGCGTACGCTTGCCCGCGCGTTGGCAGGCGGTTACCGCTTCGCGCAGCGCCTGCTGTGCCGCCTCCAGCGCGTCGTCCACCACATGGATAGTCCCCATATCCACGCAGCGGTCGTGTCCATCATGGCTGGCCATATTTGCCAGTGCCCGGCGCAGGGTTTCCGGCCCCATTTCAGCGCCGGTGCGCCCTTTATTGCGCCGAACCCCTTCATCACAGGCGAATCCAAGCAGGGCAATCTCGCCAGCCAGCTTCTCCGGCTCAAAACGCTCGGCCCGGACGATAGTCTGAAACAGGCGCAGCGCGTTGGCCGCCTCCGCGCTGTCGTCGCGTCCCTGCCAAAGCGCGGCGGGGGTAGGTTGCCATAGCTTCATACGATTTCTCCACGAACGACCCGCTGCCAGAGCGGACTGCGCCCGGGCTCATAAACCATCTCCACCGGATGCTCCGCATCCCAGATAGCGAAATCGGCAACAAAGCCCGGCGCCAGCTGGCCATGGCTCGCCTTGCGGCCCAGCGCCTGCGCCGCATGACGCGTCACGCCTGCCCACGCCTCCTCCGGCGTTAAGCCAAATTTCACACAGGCCATATTCATCGCCAGATGCAGGCTGGCAAAGGGGCTGGTGCCGGGATTGTAGTCCGTCGCCACCGCCATCGGGACCTGATATTCACGCAGCAGTTCAACCGGCGGCCTGCGGGTTTCGTTAAGGAAATAGAACGCGCCGGGCAGGAGCACCGCCACGGTGCCGCTGCGACTCATCGCCGACACGCCTTCTGGCGTCAGGTATTCGATATGGTCGGCGGAAAGACCGTGATAGCGGCTCACCAATTCAGCGCCGCCCAGCGAAGAGAGCTGCTCGACGTGCCCTTTTACCGGAATACCCAATGCCTGGGCCGTGCTGTAAACCCTTTCCGTTTGCGCCGGACTAAAGCCAACGTTTTCGCAGAAGGCATCAACGCTTTCAAATAGCCCCTCTTCCCACAGCGTGGGAAGAATGGTTTCACATACCAGATTAATATAACCGTCCGGGTCGCCTTTATATTCCGGCGGCGTGGCGTGGGCGGAGAGCAGCGTGGGGGAAATCTCAACGCTATGCGCCGCGGCAAGCTGTTGTACAACCCGCAGCATTTTACGTTCGTTTGCGAGATCCAGCCCGTAGCCAGACTTGATCTCGAGAGTAGTGACCCCTTCGCGCAGCAGACGAGCCAGCCGCTGTCGGGCCAGCGCCAGCAGTTCGGCTTCGCTGCTGTCGCGGGTAGCCCGCACGGTCGCGTTAATACCGCCGCCGTTGGCGCTAATGGTCTGGTAGGAGACGCCGTTGAGGCGCTGCTCCCACTCTTGCGCCCGGCTGCCGCCAAAGACCAGGTGCGTATGGCAATCTATTAGCCCCGGCGTAAGCAGTCTGCCGCCAAGGTCAATACTCTGCCCTGCGGGCGCCTGGGCTTCTGGCACAATGGCTTCGATACGTCCGTTGCGTACCAGCAGCGCATGATAATCCAGCAGCCCGTAAGGCTGAGAGGAACGAGGATCGAGCGTGGCCAGGCGGACGTTTCGCCAGATTACGCGTTCGGAAGGTAGGTGTGTCATAGCCGTCAACTTGTCATGGGTTGTATAGACATTTATTTTGATTCCGCGAAAAATGTCAACCCGACAGCGGCGAATGTTATTTATTTGTGATCAAAAGCGATCCATTCCAGCCGCTCGCTATGTAAAGGAAGCAACTTTTTTTCGCTACATCTTCCCGTTTCGCTTAAGTTGGTATAAAACAGCAGGCTTTAAAGGACTTATCCCCTTAATTTATTCTTGCCCGGAGCAATATGAACACATATTCCGTTTCCCGCCTGGCGCTGGCGCTGGCCTTTGGCGTGACATTGTCCGCCTGTAGTTCGACGCCTGCCGATCAACAACCCTCCACGCAGACTGCGCCGGGCACGGCCTCTCGTCCTGTTTTAACCGCCGATGAGGCGAAGAACTTTTTACCGGCGAGCTATTTCCAGTCTCTCGATCCGAACGCTGCTGCGTGGACGCCGTCCGCCATCAGCCTTCCGGCG
Organism: Klebsiella pasteurii; assembly: GCF_018139045.1. NCBI lineage: Bacteria > Pseudomonadati > Pseudomonadota > Gammaproteobacteria > Enterobacterales > Enterobacteriaceae > Klebsiella > Klebsiella pasteurii. Next base: position 5,787,682 of record NZ_CP073236.1, on the reverse strand, counting down.
CAGCCGGATTTTGTCGTTGGGACTGCGGGTACCCAAGGGGTAACCCACACCACCATTCAGGCCGCGGTGGATGCAGCGATTACCCGCCATTCTAATCGTCGCCAGTTTATCGCCATTATGCCGGGCGAATATGCCGGCACCGTATACGTGCCGGCGGCACCCGGCGCGCTGACCCTGTACGGCACCGGCGAGAAGCCGATTGACGTTAAAATCAGCGCCGCAATTGACTCAGAAATGGATCCGGTCTCCTGGCGTCACCAGGTCAACCCCGGCGGTAAATATATGCCGGGTAAACCGGCCTGGTATATGTACGACAGCTGCCAGAACAAACGTACCGCTACCGTTGGCGTGATGTGCTCAGCGGTTTTCTGGTCGCAGAACAACGATCTCCAGTTGCAGAACCTGACTATCGCCAACAACCTCGGCGACAGCGTTGACGCGGGTACCCACCAGGCCGTGGCGCTGCGTAGCGATGGCGATCGGGTGCAGATTAACCACGTGAACATCCTTGGCCGCCAGAACACCTTTTTCGTGACCAACAGCGGCGTACAAAACCGCCTGCAGGATAACCGTCAGACCCGTACGCTGGTCAGCAACAGCTATATAGAAGGCGATGTCGACATCGTTTCCGGCCGTGGGGCGGTGGTGTTCGATAATACCGACTTCCGCGTGGTCAACTCACGCACCCAGAAAGAGGGTTACGTCTTTGCTCCGGCGACCCTGAAGAGCGTGACCTACGGCTTCCTCGCAGTGAACAGCCGCTTTACCGCTTCCGGCGATAACGTCGCGCAGTTGGGTCGTTCTCTGGACGTTGACGGCAACACCAACGGGCAGGTCGTGATTCGCGATAGCGTCATTAATGAAGGCTTTAATGTTGCCAAACCGTGGGCTGATGCCGTCGGTTCAAACCGTCCGTTTAGCGGCAACACTGGTACCGCGGATGCCAAAGGCAACACGCAGCGGAACCTGAACGACACGAACTTCAACCGCATGTGGGAATACAACAACCGCGGCGTGGGAAGCTTTGTCGTCGCTGAACCGAAGCAATAACGCTCAAACCGAAAGGGGGAGCCCTTCCCCCTTTGTCTCTTTCTCTTCCCGCCGTACCCTTCCTTCTTCTTCACCACTATCCCCTCATCATGAAGGTTATTCCTGCACATACGCCGTTCTGTACAAGTTTTCTGCATTATCTTTACAATAAAATATTCATATAAAACAATAAATTAAATAATTATTTAAAAAAAATAAACTAAATGTACAAAATTAATTCGTAAAAATTGTACATCCTGAAAATCGTGACTATAGTTATTACGTAAGTTTTAAATCCTGCATTACAGCATTCTTATGATTTAAAAAAATGCCCACCATTTCCTTGGGGATGGTGAAGAACCGTATCGCAAAGATGATGGCTAGCCACATCTTTGTTTGGTGATTAATTGCCTAATATGACTCGAGATATACTATGCAGACTAAAAACACAATTCCCGCAGAGTTTATTGCGAACTCTGCTTTGCTGAAAAATATCGAACATATGGTGCAGGCCCAGACGGAGAATGAAACCGTTAGCCACGATCGTTTAATCGTTGAAGTGCAGCATCGCCTGAATATCGAAAAAAATGAAATTCTCGCCGACTTATATATCCAAACGCTGCATATGCTTCGTGCCAAAAGTCATCATTAAGCGTGATATATGATTTGTTAAATCAAGCCTGCATTAACATTTCTGCCTCGGAGGACAAATGAACAACGACAAGCAAGGTCACTTTTTTAATCATTACGATCTTTGGATTAACAATAACCTTCTTCGTCAAGGATTACAGCTGATACTGGATTCGTTATCACCAGGCTGTTTCCATGGAAAATATGTCTTTTTCACCAGCGATAACTATTATGCGGTGCTCAATCATCATTATGATCGCAAAAGAGTTCGTTTTGTCCTGCTCACCGATGGCAATGATTTAAACTTTCTAAGCGAGCTGCCGATGTACAGAATTCCTGCACGCGCAACGCCGGCTGAGATAAAATCTTTTATTCTCCGCCCTACCTTGTTCGGCAAGAAGCCTGACAGAGAATCAGAAAATATTATTTTCACCAGCCGTGAAAAAGAAGTGATTCGTCTGATGAACAATGGCGAGGCGATGGTGAATATAGGGAAGTCCCTGAATTTACATATTAAAACAATTTATCAAATTCGCCTCACCTTAATTAAAAAACTTGGCTGCTCGGGCCGGACAGATTTTTTTAATATTAGCCGCAGCGAAACATTTAAAGCCTGGACACAGCTCAATTTCTGACAGTTACCGAACGGCCAGGCAGGTCTTGGTTCGGGAAGACAAGCGGCGGAATAACATCTCTAAAAATGTTCCGCTGCTAACCCTCTCTTACGCTTACTCTCCGTGAAACTCGATAGTGTAGCCCTGGCTTTGCCAGTGGCTCAGTAATTCTGCCTGCAAAGGGGTCAGCGCGCGGCCGGTCCAGACAAAAATATGCTGACCGGGGAATAATTCGGGGCGGGGAGAGTCAAGCGGCTCTGCCAGCACGTTGACATGCCAGGCGCGCTGCGATAAACGCCACGCTTCCAGCCACACCCGGGTACGATCTTCATTTCCCCAGCCTACCAGCAGGGTCTCTTTACCCACCTTTTTACGCGACTCCGCAAGAATAAGCGCCACGCAATCAATCAGGATACCGTCCAGCATACTTATGATGGCCAGGGAGGTGTTCTGATCGAGATTGAGCTTGCTGCGCACCGGGATGAAAAGCTGGTCAATAAGTTTATCTACGGGATATTCATGGCTGAGTGACATGATGCGGGTACGTAATTTCGCAGGCTGTACAAGGCGCAGAAGAGACATCATTTCTTCCTGGAGCAGAACGCCTGCGTCGTGCGATTCAGGGTGCTGGCCTTCCAGTAGCGCCTTAACCTTGCCAACCGAAACCCCCCGATCGATCCAGCGTTTGATTTCCTCAATGCGCTGAACGTCCTCCTCGTCAAACTGGCGGTGTCCACCCTCGCTTCTCTGCGGCTTGAGCAAACCATATCTCCGCTGCCATGCACGCAAAGTCACAGGGTTGATTCCGCAACGTTCGGCAACTTCGCCGATGCTGTAATGTGCCATTAGCGCCCTCTACCTGAAAATACTTTCCCGACTAAATTAACTAATTTAGCCGGATTGTACAATTAACTTTTCTTGTACAGTTAAAATAAACAGGTCGGACGCCAATGTACAGGTCAAAAAAGAATGATTATTTTACCCTTCGCTACGTTTTTTTTACGTAAACATGCACTCCGCCGCAGAAAAAAATTTATAGCAGCTCCCACGCTGTTTTTTTCTCAGGCCATGCTACCGCAGGAATTCCCCCCAGACACGGCCTGGCAAATAAATTTCCCTGGAAATGGATAATACCCGCGGACTCCAGCCACATCCACTCCTCCGGCTGCTCAATGCCCACCGCTGAAATGGCGATTTCCAGCGAATTACAGCATTTAATGATGGCCTGCACGATGGCCTGTTTTGGGCCGTGCTTATGAATATCCTTAACCAATTGGCGATTAATCTTAATGCGGTCCGGCTGAAACTGGGCCAACAGCAAAAGCCCGGCAAATCCGGCGCCAAAGTGATCGATCGCTACGCGAATTCCTGCGGACTTAAGCTTTCGCACGGAATCGGTGAATTCATCAATGCGGGAAATGGCTTCACTCTCGGTGAACTCGACGATAATTTGTTCTGGAATCAAACCATTGGATTCAATTTCCGCCAGCAGAAATTCGACGGCCCCGGAAATATTTACCAACGTCATCGGTAGCAGGTTAATCGACAGAGTGCGTCCATGCAGGCGCAGACGGCCCGCCATGGCAAATGCAATACGCTTGCTAAGGAGGTCCGTTGAGTACATTTCCTCTCGTGACAGCCCATCAAAATAGACTGCCGGCGATTCGCCAGAAGGGGTACGCAGCAGCGCTTCCACGGAGACGATCTCTTTCGCAAACGGGTCGATAACCGGCTGGAACGCGAAACTGCACTCGGCCCGCGCCAGCGGAGTATCAGGATACGAGGCTTCCCCTTCCGTCACAAAATCCCAGCTTTCGGCCGCAGGAATCTCGTAATAGTTCTCCTTTTCCGTTGCTTCCACGAAGGTACGGAAAAAATGGAGCGCTCTGTCGTCATAGGTGAGTTGATATTTCGTTGTGCCTTTATCCAGCACAACTTGCAGCACTTCATCGCGGTCATACTCTCGTAAATCAAAGAGTTCCATACCTATTTTGCCGAAGCGCCGCGTCGGACCATGATCCCTGAGCAGTTCAACAAGATTATGGTGCCGCGGGTCTGTGCAGATACGGCGATAAATTCCTTCAACCTTCTCTTCAGGCCCTTCTAATAATTGAAAAAAATGGGTGCCGTTAAAAAGCAAAATCCCCGACACGTCTTCCTGGCCATTTTTTACATTTGCTTCAGCAACCATGCTATCAAGCGATTTAATTGACACGTTGTCGCAGATATGGCTGCGATAAATGATGGTAGTGAGCATGAAATTTCCGACAGAAGAGATAAAACTAATGAGATATTACAGTAGCAGTTCCACTGCAATAAATCCTGTAAAACAGCCGGTCTTCCTAACAAATATTTTGCATTAACCGACTCATTTCACTGCGATTCTTGCCTGACGGCACACCTGTACAAGACGTACATCTTACGCTGGCGCTCCCCTCACAACAAAAAAGATAAAAAAAACATTTAAAATCAAATTGTTATAAAAAATATTAAAAAAAATAACATTTTTTCTTCATTTTTTATGTACAAGTTAGCAATCATTGTATAACTTTAATCGCAAGTTTACTGATGATTGAACTGACAGGAGCACATATGCAGCAGAACGGTTACATTCCTGACACGGCTAACGCTATTGCCCACTACTTTAATAAAGCTTCACTGCCTTCGCAGCAGGAAACGTTAGGGCAGATAGTGATGGATATCCTCAATGAAGGACGGAACCTTAATCGCAAATCCCTGTGTACAAAACTGTTGGCTCGCCTCGAAGTCGCTTCTGGGTTTGAAGAAGAGATCCATTATCAAACGCTGATCGGCCTCCTGTTCGAGAACCAGTGATAAAAGTTCCTCCGGCTATCTGGTGATTTGAGTCGTTACTGAATGAGGAAATATAAGGGATGGGCCAGAATCTGACACCGATTACCGGCTTGCGACTAAATTCCCAGTCATGGAGATGACGATGATCAGAGATACAGTTATGAACAACGATGATTATGATCCATTAACAGATTTACTAATTGGAGAAGCGGTCTTATCCCTACTCAAAAGTAAGGGACCTATAAGTCAACAAGCGCTGATCGATAAACTCCAGGCAATGCAGGCGGGAGAAGTCGATACAAAGCGGCGGAACACCCTTGGGCATATTATCGAGGAAATCAGTAATAGGGTATCTCGCCGTGGTAAGAAAATAACTCTGGGTACTTCAGACGCTAAAAATAATTGGGCAGAACAAACGACTTTATTAGGTTCTCCCTCGCGGCCTGGTACAAATAAAATTCACTGACCCTTCGCGGTCAATCGTTTAACTAACACAGTAGAGAATATGATGAGACAAACTATACATCAACAACCGGATATTTACGCTGGCCTGAACGATAACGCACTCTCTGAATATTTCCGCAATGCAGGCGATAGGCTGATTGATGAATCCGCGGTTATGTCGCTGGCTATTAGCAGTATTCTTGAGTCTGAGGGACATCTCAGCAACAAGGCAATTATTCTTTGGTTGATTACCGCTCTCGAGACCACTAGCGACGTGGTAACCGCGGACGTCATTCGCAAAACGCTGGAAATCGTCGTAAGCTATACCATGGATGATATCTAATTTATTAACCGCTCCGCATTAAACAGGGAAGTCGCATAACGCGAATCGAAGGATTATTTTTTACCAAAGCGGTGGGTATATGTTAAATCCTCGCGCGGTGTCATTTTTTTAAAACTCGCCACCTGACATCAGATGAATTATCTGGATGGGGCGAGTTTTAAATCAACATAAGTATGCTAGCCCGGTAATCAACGTTATTCATTCCGTGGAAAAGACCGCCGATATCACTGCGCTACAGCACCCCGGCCAGGCGGCGAACGCCGTCGAGCAGCACCTCTGGCGGATGGTTGGCAAAACCGAATAAAACCCCCTCGCGCGACATCGGCCGCTGGCAATATCGCGCAAAAGTCTGCACGCCTAAGCCGATCTGGCGCGCCTTAGCGACGACCTCTTTTGCTTTCAGACCATCTGCTAACCAGCAGACGATATGCACTCCCGAATCCGTTGGATGCACCCGCATACGCCCGGCAAAATAGCGTTCAATCGCCGCCTCCAGCGCGCTTTTTCGCTCAAAACAGGCTTTACGGATACGACGAACATGGCTGGCATAGTGTCCCTCGTGGATAAAACGCGCCAGAACGGCCTGTTCCAGATATCCGCTACAGAGATCGGTGTAATATTTCGTTATGGCGAACTGTTCGCGCAAATGCTCAGGGACCACTAAAAAACCCAGACGAAACTCGGGGTACATCATCTTAGAAAAGGTGCCGGAATAGATAACCCTCTGATGTTTATCTAACCCTTGCAATGCCTGTAAAGAGCGGGCGGCATAGCGGAATTCGCTGTTGTAATCATCTTCAAATATCCAGGCCCGATTGGCTTGCGCCCATTCCAGCAAAGCAAGCCTTCTTGGCAGGCTAAGGGTTCCACTGAGCGGGAATTGATGCGACGGCGCGGTATAGACCAGCTTAGCTTGCGGGTAATGGCGTATTCCATCCTGAATATCCATGCCTTCACCGTCAACGCGAACGGGCCGGACCATCGCTCCCCGGGCGGCGAATGCGCCGCGCGCGCCGTTATAGCCGGGATCATCGAGCCAGACTTCATCGCCCTTTTCCAGTAAAACCTGAGCGGCAATGGCCAGCGCCTGTTGAATACCATTGACAATAATAACCCGATCTTCATGGCAATTTACGCCGCGCGTGGCCTGAATATAGTGGCTAATCGCCTGTCGTAAAGGTAGATATCCATAAGCCGTGGCGTGCGCCCCCAACTCACGGCGCGATTGCCGCCAGACGCGCCCCAGCAGCCGCCCCCATAACGCATGCGGGAAGAGATCGGTACAGCCGATACCGACGGCAAAAACCTGACGCATTTCACCACTCCCTTCTCTTTCAGACCATGATGGCAACAATGCGGCAACGTCAGGATTAAGCGGGCCAACGGCGGCCATTGCCGTTTCCGGCTGTGGCGACGATTCATACTCGCTAATGACGCTATCCGGAATATGCTCGCAAACAAAGGTGCCCGCCCCCTTGCGCGTGACCAGATAGCCCTCATCCACCAGGCGGTCAAAACCGGCAATAACCGAGTTTCGCGAGATCGCCATCATCTCAGCCAGCGCCCGGCTGGAGGGGATCTTTGAACCCGCCGTTAAGCGCCCATCCAGAATCGCGTTACGCAGGGCGTGATACAGCTGATCTTTGATAACGCCGCGCGGGAGCAACAATTCCTGAAACAGCGGTGCAATAGGTTTTGGCATAGCGGTAATGGCGATCGGTAAGCTAAAAGTGGATCCTATGAATATACATAAAGTGTCACTTTTTAGGAACCATAAGAGCGCCTACCATAGCGGCATGTAAAGACCATCCCGATTTATAAAAGTAAGGAACCGCCATGAATAGCCAAAATAGCGACATTAATCACGGGCAAATCACCCTCCTCCCCGCAGCTGATAACGACTTTGCCCAGTGGCTGCCGCTGTGGAAAAGCTACCAGACGTTTTATCGCGTCGACATTCCGGAGGAGGTGACGCGCCTGACCTGGAGTCGGTTTTTAAATCCGGTCGAACCGATGTTTTGCGCCGTAGCAAAACGTGAGGGGAAGATAGTTGGATTCGTTCATTATCTCTTCCACCGCTCCACCTGGGCCGAAAGCGACTATTGCTATCTGGAAGATTTATTCGTTGATCCGGACGTCCGGGGTCAGCATATCGGTAAACAATTAATTGAGTATGTTCAACGGCAGGCGCGAAAACGCCACTCCGCCAGCCTGTACTGGCATACGCATGAGACCAACCTTCGGGGCCAGCGTCTGTATAACTGGGTTGCGGAAAAAAGCGGCATGATTGAGTATCGTATGCGGGTGAAGTAGCCCTTTCGTCAGGCGTAAAAAAACCTCGCCGCGGCGAGGTTTTTGTCAAACACGCCGGCTTAGTTAGCGTTTACCACCACCCACATTGGGCCCTGGCCTACGGCATAGCGCCCTTTTTCCTGGAGCAGCCCCTGCTCGCCTTCGATTTCATACACCGCGATATGATGGGACTTCTGACCGGCAGCGATCAGATATTTGCCGCTATGATCGAGGTTAAAGCCGCGCGGCTGGGTCTCGGTATTCTGATAACCTTCGATGGACAGCACGCTGCCGTCTTCCGAGACGCTGAAGATGGTGATAATGCTGGCGGTACGATCGCAGGCGTAGAGGTGACGGCCATCCGGGGTCAGATGGATATCCGCCGCCCAGCGCACGCCGGCAAAATCAGGCGGCATGATGTCCAGGGTCTGCACGCACTCGATTTTGCCGTGCGGATCTTTCAGCTCCCAGACGTCAACGGAGCTATTCAGTTCGTTTATGCAGTAGCCGTATTGCTGATTCGGATGGAACACCATATGACGCGGGCCTGCGCCTTCAACGGTGGTCACTTCAGCCGGCTCCTGCTCTGCGAGGAAACCGTCGTCGCTCAGGGTAAACAGGCAGATACGATCCTGCTTCAGCGCCGGTACCCATAGGGTGCGATTATTCGGAGAGATATTTGCCGAGTGGCAGCCTTCCAGACCTTCAACCACCGCCACCGCTTCTCGCGGCAGGCCGTCCACCAGCGGCGTAACGCTCACGCAGCCCGCGTTATAGGAAGCGCTGAACACAAAACGCCCCTGATGATCGGTAGAAATATGCGTTGGGCTACCCGGCAGCGGAGCTTCGCCAGCGAAAGTCAGGGCGCCATTATCGGGCGCAATGCGGTAGGCCAGTACGCGAAACTCCGGACGCACGCCGACGTAGAGAAACTCTTTGTTCGGGCTCACCACCATCGGCTGTACCTGGCCCGGGGCATCAACAACCTGCACCAGGGTCAGTTTCCCCTCAAGATCCAGATCCCAGACGTGAATCTGCTGGCTTTCCGGGCTGGCGGTATAAACGGTTTGTTTCATGAATACTCCTTCCTCACTGCACGTGGAAATTTCATTTTTCAGATGAATGACACCCTGAAAAATACAATATGCATACACCATGCTATTCAGGTTGCCTCCTCGCAGCCTGAAAGATCAAGTGTATCGGCTCTTTAGCGGTAGATGCTGAAAAGTTTGCCCGAATGGCGCAGCGGTGTACCATCATAGCCTGCTAACTTTTCATCATTAACCGGAAACAACACATGACCTCACGCGTGATTGCCCTGGACTTAGACGGCACCCTACTCACCGGCAAAAAAACCATTCTCCCCGCCTCACTCGACGCGCTGGCACGCGCCAAAGACGCGGGATATCAAATCATCGTCGTCACCGGTCGACATCACGTCGCTATCCATCCTTTTTATCAGGCGCTGGCTCTGGATACACCTGCAATTTGCTGTAATGGCACTTATTTGTATGATTATCATGCAAAAAAGGTTCTGGAGTCCGATCCTATGCCGGTTGACAAAGCCTTGAGCCTGACGGAAATGCTGAACGAGCACGCGATTCACGGCCTGATGTACGTCGATGACGCCATGCTTTATGAGCAGCCGACCGGGCACGTGATTCGCACCGCCAACTGGGCGCAGTCGCTGCCCGTCGAGCAGCGTCCGGTGTTCACTCAGGTCGATTCTCTGGCGCAGGCGGCCCGTGAAGTCAAGGCCGTGTGGAAATTCGCCCTGACTGATGAAGACACCGCAAAACTGCAGCGCTTTGCCCAACATGTTGGCCAGACGCTGGGTCTGGAGTGCGAATGGTCGTGGCACGATCAGGTGGATATTGCCCGGGAAGGCAATAGCAAAGGTAAACGCCTGGCCCAGTGGGTCGCGTCGCAGGGGCTGTCGATGCAGGATGTTATCGCTTTCGGCGACAACTATAACGACCTCAGTATGCTGGAAGCCGCCGGTATCGGCGTGGCGATGGGCAACGCGGTGGAGGACGTCAAAGCGCGCGCCAACGTCGTGATCGGCGAAAACGAGACCACCAGCATCGCCGACTACATCTATCGCCACCTGTTGTAATCAGGCGGCTATCGACACGCTTTTTATCTGCGCATACAGCCGCTGGCCTGGGACAACCCCCAGCTCATCGCGAGCCCAGGGGCTGATGCGCGCCCATAGCGTACGGCCGCTAATCTCCAGCCTGACCTCAACCTGGCCATGGCTTTCAATACACTGCATGACCTGCGCGGGCAAAATGTTACGGATACTGGTTTGCTGAGCGGGCTGCAGCACCAAAGAAACGTCCGAGGCCTGAATGCGGATCCGCGCGCTTTCGCCCTGCGGCCTGTCGAGCCGGTTGACCCATATCTGCCGATCGCCCAGCGCCAGCGCGGTCATGGCATACCGCGGATGCTGAGCGGCGACGGTTACGTTCAGGATAGTGCTTTGCTGATCCTGGGGAAGCCAGGGATGCATTACGCTGCTGCTCCACACCTCTTCCAGGCAACCAAAGGCTTTGACTTTCCCCGCTTCCAGCACCAGGACGTTATCCGCCAAATGCTGAATCTCATCCAGAGAGTGGCTGACGTACAGCATCGGGATATTGATTTCGCGCGCCAGACGCTGCAGATAGGGCAATAGTTCACGCTTGCGCGGGATATCCAGCGACGCCAGCGGCTCATCCAGAAGCAGCAGTTCCGGGGCGGTAAGCAGCGCCCGGCCAATCGCCACCCGCTGTTTTTCTCCGCCGGAGAGACCGCCAGGCAGGCGGTCAAGCAGCGGCGCAATGCCGAGCAGCGCCACCAGCTTGTCAAACTGCGCCGCCATATTCTTCGCCATGCCATATTGCAGATTGCCGCGCACCTTATAATGCGGGAACAGGCGAGCGTCCTGAAAAACGTAGCCAATGCGGCGTTTTTCCGGCGCCAGGCAGATACGTTTTTCAACATCATTGAGCACTCTGCCGTTAAGAACGATGCGCCCCTGCTGCGGGCGCGTCAGGCCGCTAATGGCGTTAATCAGCGAGGTTTTACCCGCGCCTGAAACGCCGAAAACCGCGGTGATGCCGCTGGCGGGAAGCGTCTCGCGAATTTGCAGGCAGTGGGTGCCCAACGTCTGGCTAAAATCGAGTTCGAGCATGATTATTTCCCCATCCGCTGACGGCTAAGGCGGGCCAGCCATTCGGAAATCAGCAGCGATACCAGCGCCAGCACAATCGAAATCAGGCATAAACGCGCGGCCGCGCCTTCCCCACCGGGAGTCTGAATCAGGGTATACATTGCCGAAGGAATCGTGCGCGTTTCGCCTGGAATGTTGGAGACAAAAGTGATGGTGGCGCCAAACTCGCCCAAAGAACGGGCGAAGGCCAGCACGGTGCCGACGATAATACCGGGTAGCGTCAACGGTAGCGTAATAGTGAAAAATACCCGCCAGCGCCCAGCGCCCAGGGTACGCGCCGCCTGCTCAAGTTTGATGTCGACCCCTTCCAGCGCAAGACGAATGGCACGCACCATCAACGGAAAGGACATCACCGCCGCCGCCAGTACCGCGCCGCGCCAGCTAAACGCAAAGCTCAGACCAAACCAGTCATACAGCCAGCTGCCGATAAAACCCCGTCTTCCCATCGCGATCAGCAAGAGATACCCCACCACCACCGGCGGTAATACCAGCGGCAGGTGGAGGATGCTATCGAGCAGCGCTTTACCGGGAAAATCCCGGCGAACCAGCAGCCAGGAAAAAAAGATGCCAAAAGGCAAGCTCAGTACCACCGCCAGGGAGGAGACTTTCAGGCTCAGCAGTACCGCCTGCCATTCAGGATCGCTTAAGAACATTAGTGGGTAGTAAATCCGTAACGTTTAAAGATGGCGGAAGCTTCCGGCCCTTTTAGATAGTCATAAAACGCGCTGACCGCGGCATTTTTATGCCCGTCGACGATTGCCAGAGGATATTCAACTTTCTTATGCGAATCTTCCGGGAAGGTACCGACAACTTTTACGCCCTTGCTGGCGACCGCATCAGAGCCGTACACGATCCCCAACGGCGCTTCGCTGCGCTCAACCAGGGCCAGCGCGCCGCGCACGTCTTCCGCAGGAGCCAGCTTCGGCGACAGCGTCTCCCAGGCCCCCAGTTTTTGCAACGCTTCTTTCGCATAGATGCCGGCTGGCACGTGCGCCGGGTCGCCAACGGCCAGACGACCGCCTTTCAGCAGGCTGGTCCAGTCGGTTTTATCATTAATGCTGATATCGCCCTGAGCGCTGGCCTTCGGCGCCACGACCACCAGGCTGTTGCCGAGCAGCGTCGCGCGGGATGCGGTATCAATGCTTTTTTTCTCCACCGCGTAATCCATCCATTTCTGGTCGGCGGAGATAAACAGATCCGCCGGCGCGCCCGCTTCAATCTGTCGCGCCAGGGTCGATGAAGACGCAAACGAAGAGACAACCTCGACGTTCTTCTCTTTCTTATACTCTTTAGCGATATCCTGCATGGCGTTGGTGAGCGATGCCGCGGCAAAAACCGTCACCTTGCCCTCTTCCGCCAGCGCGTGGCCCGCAACGGAAAGCGTTAACGTTGCTCCAGCAATAAAGCGAAACCATTGACCTGTCATCAGAAACTCCCGTCGGTTCGTTATGTAGAAGACAATATAACGATAGCGCTAAGATTTTCCCAGCGAAAATTAGGGGTAATCAGTAACGGCTCAATTGAGGGGGGACAGATAAAAACGCCCGGGAGAACCGGGCGCGGGGGAAAATCAGTGGTTTTGCGGTCTGCTGTCTTTATGACCGGCTCCAGAGAAGAGGTTAAACACTTCGCCCAGCCCATAAATCAGCCCCAGGATGACCGCCATTACCACAGGGACCATGACTACGGCAAAAACCAGACTTTTCAATAGCTCTAACATGGTTGGCTCCAGAAAGTACGAATAGTTTATTGTAACTAATTCAGCCGGAAAAACACGCCCCATTTGTGCGGTGCCTCACTGGACACCGTGAGAGATGCACCTTGCAAGATGACCGCTATCGGTCACAATACTCTTTTTCATCAGGATATGATTATGCAGGCTGAAATCCTTCTTACCCTCAAATTACAGCAGCGCCTGTTTGCCGATCCCCGCCGTATCGCCCTGCTGAAACAGATTGACCAGACCGGCTCGATTAGCCAGGGGGCAAAAAACGCGGGCATCAGCTATAAAAGCGCATGGGATGCGATAAATGAGATGAACCAGCTCAGCGAGCAGACCCTGGTTGACCGTGCGACCGGCGGCAAAGGCGGCGGCGGCGCGGTCCTCACCCGCTACGGGCAGCGGCTGATTCAGCTTTACGACTTGCTGGCGCAGATTCAGCAGAAAGCCTTCGATGTCCTGAGCGATGATGATGCCCTTCCCCTCGACAGCCTGCTGGCCGCTATTTCGCGATTCTCTCTACAGACCAGCGCGCGCAACCAGTGGTTCGGCACTATTACCGGCCGCGACCATCAGCAGGTCCAGCAGCACGTTGAAGTCCTGCTGGCCGATGGGCAAACCCGCTTTAAAGTCGCCATTACCGCCCAAAGCGCCGATCGTCTGGGTCTTGCGGAAGGCCAGGAAGTATTAGTGCTGCTCAAAGCGCCGTGGGTCGGCATGACCCAGGATTCAGCCCTGGCGAAACAGGCGGACAACCAGCTGGCCGGACGTATCACCCACATCGAACGCGGGGCGGAGCAGTGCGAAGTGCTCATGGCGCTCCCGGATGGGCAGAGCCTTTGCGCCACCCTGCCGCTGGAACAGACGCGCGATCTGGCGGAAGGGGCGCAGGCGATAGCATATTTTAACGCCGATCGCATCATTCTTGCCACGTTGTGCTAACGCCATTGACATTGCGCTCGCGAAGACGTATCCCTGAAGTACATCGCTGCAAAAAGTGGGATACACAATGTCATTGTTGCAAATTTCGCAAGGCACGTTTCGTCTTAGCGATACCAAAACGTTAAATATTGAACACCTCAGCGTGCGGGCTGGCGAGAGCTGGGCTTTCGTCGGCAGCAACGGTAGCGGGAAGTCGGCGCTTGCGCGGGCGCTATCCGGCGAGTTGACCCTGCTAAGCGGGCAGCGCGAGTGCACCTTCTCGCGCATCACCCGTCTCTCTTTTGAGCAGCTGCAAAAGCTGGTCAGTGATGAGTGGCAGCGTAACAACACCGATCTGCTCAGCCCAGGAGAAGAAGATACCGGGCGCACGACGGCGGAAATTATCCAGGATGAGTTTAAAGACCCCTTCCGCTGCGCTCGCCTTGCTGAACAGTTTGCGATTAGCCACCTGCTCGAGCGCCGCTTTAAATACCTCTCTACCGGTGAAACGCGCAAGACCTTGCTGTGCCAGGCGCTGATGGGCGATCCCGACCTGCTTATCCTCGATGAGCCGTTCGACGGCCTCGATGTCGCCTCGCGCCAGCAGCTCGCCGAGATGTTGGCCACGCTGAACGAAGAAGGTATCGCCCTTGTTCTGGTGCTCAATCGTTTCGACGAGATCCCGGCATTCGTGCAGTATGCCGGGGTACTGGCGGACTGCATGCTGAGCGAAACCGGCGAAAAGCAGACCCTGCTACAGCAGGCGCTGATTGCCCAGCTCGCGCATAGCGAAAAGCTTGACGGCATGACGCTGCCGGAACCCGACGCCCCGGCTGCGCGCCTTGCGCTGGACAGCAAAGCGCCGCTCATCGTGCTGAACGACGGTCTGGTTTCATACAACGACCGCCCGATCATCAATCGCCTCAGTTGGACGGTCAATCCCGGCGAACACTGGCAGATCGTCGGCCCCAACGGCGCCGGTAAATCGACGCTGCTCAGCCTGATCGCCGGCGACCATCCCCAGGGATACAGTAACGATCTGACCCTGTTCGGCCGCCGCCGCGGCAGCGGTGAAACCATCTGGGATATCAAAAAACATATTGGTTACGTCAGCAGCAGCCTGCACCTTGAATACCGCGTCAGCACCAACGTGCGTAACGTGATTCTCTCGGGCTACTTCGACTCGATTGGCATCTACCAAGCCGTTTCCGATAAGCAGCACAAGCTGGTGCAAAACTGGCTGGATATTCTGGGTATCGACAAACGCACCGCCGACGCGCCGTTCCACAGCCTCTCCTGGGGGCAGCAGAGGCTGGCGCTGATCGTCCGCGCCCTGGTCAAACACCCGACCCTGCTGATTCTCGATGAACCGCTGCAGGGGCTCGACCCGCTCAACCGTCAGCTGGTGCGTCGCTTTGTCGATGTGCTGATTAGCGAAGGGGCGACGCAGTTGCTGTTTGTCTCCCACCACGCCGAAGACGCCCCGGACTGCATTACCCACCGTCTGGCCTTTGTGAGGAGTGGAGACGGTTACACTTACCAGCAGGGGCCGCTGCAAATTTAAGCCTGTACAGGGGTCTGCGGATCCCTGATTTTTTCAGAATAATAGCTATCACTCACACCATCACCCTGTTTTTACAATGAAAAAACCAAAACGGCCGGATTGAAAGTTTTAGTGTAAACGATTCCACCAATTTGGCCTGTGTCACACTTTTGGCTTCTTTGGTATGCTATCTTCTTCTCACACGATAAGCCTATTGGAGCGAATCATGAAAGTACTGGTTACAGGTGGTAGCGGTTACATTGGAAGTCACACCTGCGTTCAACTGCTATTGCAGGGACACGAAGTGATTATTCTCGACAATCTCTGCAACAGTAAACGCAGCGTATTGCCGATCATTGAACGTCTCGGCGGGAAAAGCGCCACCTTTGTCGAAGGCGACATTCGTAATGAAGCGCTGATGACGGAAATTCTTCACGATCACGCTATTGAAGCGGTGATCCATTTCGCCGGCCTGAAAGCCGTCGGCGAATCCGTCGCCAAGCCGCTGGAATACTACGACAACAACGTAACCGGCACACTGAAACTCGTTTCCGCCATGCGCGCCGCGGGCGTAAAAAACTTTATTTTCAGCTCCTCCGCCACCGTGTATGGCGACCAGCCAAAAATCCCTTATGTCGAAAGCTTCCCGACCGGGACTCCGCAGAGCCCGTACGGTAAAAGCAAGCTGATGGTCGAGCAGATCCTGACTGACCTGCAAAAAGCGCAGCCGGACTGGAGCATCGCGCTGCTGCGCTACTTCAACCCGGTCGGCGCGCATCCGTCGGGCGATATGGGTGAAGATCCGCAGGGCATCCCGAACAACCTGATGCCGTATATCGCGCAGGTCGCAGTCGGCCGTCGTGAATCGCTGGCGGTATTCGGCAACGACTACCCAACCGAAGATGGCACCGGCGTGCGCGACTACATTCACGTCATGGACCTGGCCGACGGCCACGTCGCGGCGATGGAAAAACTGGCTGATAAAGCCGGCGTGCATATCTATAACCTTGGCGCAGGCGTCGGCAGCAGCGTGCTCGACGTGGTCAACGCTTTTAGCAAAGCCTGCGGCAAACCGATTAACTACCACTTCGCGCCGCGCCGCGAAGGCGACCTCCCGGCCTACTGGGCGGACGCTGAAAAGGCCGATCGCGAGCTGAACTGGCGCGTGACGCGCAACCTTGACGAAATGGCGCAGGATACCTGGCACTGGCAGTCCCGTCATCCGCAGGGTTATCCAGACTAAGGAACCTTCATGAGCGTATTTAACCCCGTCGACCATCCACATCGTCGTTATAACCCGTTAACCGGGCAGTGGATTCTGGTTTCTCCACATCGCGCCAAGCGCCCCTGGCAAGGGGCGCAGGAAACGCCGGCAAAACAGAGTTTGCCCGCGCACGATCCGGACTGTTTCCTGTGCCCGGGTAATACCCGCGTCACTGGCGACAAAAACCCGAACTACACCGGTACGTTTGTTTTTACCAATGACTTTGCGGCTTTGATGACCGATACCCCAGACGCCCCGGAAAGCGACGACCCGCTGATGCGCTGTCAGAGCGCCCGCGGCACCAGCCGGGTCATCTGCTTCTCGCCAGATCACAGCAAAACGCTGCCAGAACTGAGCGTAGAGGCGCTGGAAGGCGTGGTTAAAACGTGGCAGGAGCAGACCGCCGATCTTGGAAAAACCTACCCGTGGGTGCAGGTTTTTGAAAATAAAGGCGCGGCGATGGGCTGCTCCAACCCGCACCCGCATGGCCAGGTGTGGGCAAACAGCTTTCTGCCTAACGAGGCGGAACGCGAAGATCGTCTGCAAAAAGCGTACTTCACCGAGCACGGCGCGCCGATGCTGGTGGATTACGCCCAGCGCGAATTAGCCGACGGTAGCCGCACCGTCGTCGAGACCGAACACTGGCTCGCGGTGGTCCCTTACTGGGCAGCGTGGCCCTTTGAGACGCTGCTGCTGCCGAAAGCGCACGTACAGCGCCTGACTGATTTAACCGACGACCAGCGCAGCGACCTCGCGCTGGCGCTGAAAAAGCTGACCAGCCGTTACGACAACCTGTTCCAGTGCTCATTCCCCTACTCGATGGGCTGGCACGGCGCGCCGTTTAACGATGAAGAGAATAATCACTGGCAGCTGCACGCGCATTTTTATCCGCCGCTGCTGCGCTCCGCGACGGTGCGCAAATTTATGGTCGGCTATGAAATGCTGGCCGAAACCCAGCGTGACCTGACGGCCGAGCAGGCTGCCGAACGTCTGCGCGCTGTGAGCGACGTCCATTTTCGCGAATCCGGAGTATAACCATGAGTCTGAAAGAGAACACCCAAGCCCTGTTTGCTGAGAAATTTGGCTATCCGGCCAGTCATGTTATCCAGGCCCCAGGCCGCGTTAACCTGATCGGCGAGCATACCGACTATAACGACGGGTTCGTACTGCCCTGCGCCATTGATTATCAGACGGTCATCGCCTGTGCGCCGCGCGACGATCGTACCGTCCGGGTGATTGCCGCCGATTACGCCAATCAGACCGATGAATTCTCTCTCGACTCGCCGATTACCAGCCACGACACCCAGCAGTGGTCGAACTACGTTCGCGGCGTGGTCAAGCACCTGCAGCAGCGGAATAACGCTTTCGGCGGCGCGGATCTGGTCATCAGCGGCAACGTGCCGCAGGGCGCAGGGTTAAGCTCCTCGGCTTCGCTGGAAGTCGCCGTCGGCACCGTGTTCCAGCAGCTGTACCATCTGCCGCTCGACGGTGCGCAGATCGCGCTGAACGGCCAGGAAGCGGAAAACCAGTTCGTCGGCTGCAACTGCGGCATTATGGACCAGCTGATCTCCGCGCTCGGTAAAAAAGATCATGCCCTGCTGATCGACTGCCGCACCTTAGGAACGAAAGCGGTGTCGATGCCGAAAGGCGTGGCGGTAGTGATTATCAACAGTAACTTTAAGCGCACCCTGGTCGGCAGCGAGTACAACACCCGCCGCGAGCAGTGTGAGACCGGCGCGCGTTTCTTCCAGCAACCCGCCCTGCGCGATGTGACTCTGCAAGAATTCAATGCCGTCGCCCACGAGCTTGACCCGGTGGTCGCCAAACGCGTTCGCCACGTGCTGACCGAGAATGCGCGCACCGTAGAAGCCGCCGTGGCGCTGGAGCAAGGCGACCTGCAGCGGATGGGCGAACTGATGGCGGAATCTCACGCTTCCATGCGCGATGATTTTGAAATCACCGTCCCGCAGATTGATACCCTGGTGGACATCGTCAAGGTGACCATCGGCGATAAAGGCGGCGTACGCATGACCGGCGGCGGTTTCGGCGGCTGTATCGTCGCGCTGGTGCCGGAAGATTTGGTCGATACCGTACAGCAGGCCGTTGCCAAAGAGTATGAAGCGAAAACCGGTATCAAAGAAACCTTCTACGTCTGCAAACCGTCTCAGGGAGCTGGACAATGCTAAACCCAACAACGGAGCTGGCGCCGGACGGCCAGCCGTGGAATCTTCTTACCCTGCGTAACGACGCAGGCATGACGGTCACGGTGATGGACTGGGGCGCGACGCTGCTCTCCGCGCGCGTGACGCTGGCTGACGGCAGCGTACGCGAAGCGCTGCTCGGCTGCGCGAACCCTGGCGACTATACCCGACAGGCCGCCTATCTCGGCGCCTCCGTCGGCCGTTACGCTAACCGTATTGCCAACAGCCGCTTTACCCTTGATGGCCACACCGTCAATCTGACGCCTTCCAACGAGGCGGGGCATCAGCTGCACGGCGGTCCTGAAGGTTTTGACAAGCGCCGCTGGCAGATTGTCAGCGCCGACGATCGTCACGCGCTGTTTTCACTCTCATCCCGCGATGGCGATCAGGGGTTTCCCGGCAATCTGACGGCAACGGCAGACTACCGCCTGACCGACGATAACCGGATCGCCATCGAGTATCGCGCCACCGTTGACCAACCGTGCCCGGTGAACCTGACCAACCACGTCTATTTTAACCTGGATGGCGTGCAGAGCGACGTGCGTAATCATAAGCTGCAAATCCTGGCCGATGTTTACCTGCCCGTCGAGAGCGATGGCATTCCGGGAGGCGATCTGCAAAACGTCACCCTGACCAGCTTCGATTTCCGCACGCCGAAGGTGCTGGCGGACGATTTCCTGCGCGATGAAGACCAGCAGAAAGTGAAAGGTTACGACCACGCCTTTCTGCTCCAGGCGCTGGGCGATGCCGGCAGACCGGCGGCTCACGTCTGGTCGCAGGATGAAAAGCTGCAGATGACGGTTTATACCTCCGCGCCGGCCCTGCAGTTCTACTCCGGCAACTATCTCGCCGGTACGCCGTCGCGCACGGCGCAGCCGTACGACGACTGGCAAGGCCTGGCCCTGGAGAGCGAGTTCCTGCCGGATTCGCCAAACCATCCGGAATGGCCGCAGCCGGATTGCGTGCTACGCCCCGGCGAAGAGTACGTCAGCCTGACGGAATATCAGTTTATTGCGCTATAACCCCCCCGCCCTCCCGATGGAGGGCTTTTTTTATCCTTTCGCTGAAAATTACGCCACTTACAGACAAAAATATAACCTCTGTTTTACAAGCACCTTACACTGAGCGACTATTTTCGCTATGGTTAGGGATAAGCATTGCCGTGAGGTAAATCACGGCAATATAATGAGAATAGTTATCAATCAATAAATATATACACTACCGCATTCGGGTCGCATCAAGGCGGCACTGGAGCGAATCCTGAGAGCATAGTCAACTATGTCGTCAGGGTGAGTAAACGTAGCCAACGATGAAGCGGCGCGAAGGATGACGTGTATTGAGGAGTAAGTGTATGGCTGTAACTAAGCTGGTACTCGTTCGTCACGGCGAAAGCCAATGGAACAACGAAAACCGTTTCACCGGTTGGTATGACGTTGACCTGTCTGAAAAAGGCGTGGGTGAAGCAAAAGCGGCCGGTAAGCTGCTGAAAGAAGAAGGCTTCAGCTTCGACTTTGCTTATACCTCTGTGCTGAAACGCGCCATCCACACCCTGTGGAACGTGCTGGACGAACTGGATCAGGCCTGGCTGCCGGTTGAGAAATCCTGGAAACTGAACGAGCGTCACTACGGTGCGCTGCAGGGTCTGAACAAAGCTGAAACCGCTGAAAAATACGGTGATGAGCAGGTTAAGCAGTGGCGTCGCGGCTTCGCGGTAACGCCGCCGGAGTTGACTAAAGACGACGAGCGCTATCCGGGCCACGATCCGCGCTACGCAAAACTGACCGACGCTGAACTGCCGACGACCGAGAGCCTGGCGCTGACAATCGACCGCGTCGTACCGTACTGGAATGAAACGATTCTGCCGCGTCTGAAAAGCGGTGAGCGCGTGATTATCGCCGCTCACGGCAACTCCCTGCGCGCGCTGGTGAAATACCTCGACAATATGGGGGAAGCAGAGATCCTCGAACTGAACATCCCGACCGGCGTACCGCTGGTGTATGAGTTCGACGAGAACTTCAAGCCTATCAAACATTACTATCTGGGTAACGCCGACGAAATCGCTGCGAAAGCCGCTGCCGTTGCGAACCAGGGTAAAGCGAAGTAATTTTCGCCGGATGTAAAAAAAGCGTGGAGATATCCACGCTTTTTTATTTTGACACTTGGCGTAAAGCTTAACCGCGACGCGCTTTTACCGCATTCGCCAGCTGACGAAGAAGCGTATCGGTATCTTCCCAACCGATGCAGGCATCGGTAATGCTTTTGCCGTAGACCAACGGCTCGCCGCTGTCGAGACTCTGATTGCCTTCCACCAGATGGCTTTCGATCATCACGCCCATAATCGACCGCTCACCGCCGGCAACCTGCTGGCATACGTCTGCGCCGACCTCCATCTGCTTTTTAAACTGCTTGCTGGAGTTGGCGTGGCTGAAATCGATCATAATCTGAGCGGGCAGGCCTGCTTTCGCCAGACCGACCTTCACTTCGGCCACGTGCTGGGCGCTGTAGTTCGGCTCTTTACCGCCGCGCAGGATAATATGGCAATCGCTATTACCGCTGGTATTTACAATCGCCGAATGCCCCCATTTGGTCACCGACAGGAAACAGTGCGGCGCGCCGGCGGCGTTGATAGCGTCAATCGCGACTTTGATGGTGCCATCAGTGCCGTTTTTAAAGCCTACCGGACAGGAGAGGCCGGAAGAGAGCTCGCGATGCACCTGTGACTCAGTGGTACGCGCCCCAATCGCGCCCCAGCTCATCAGGTCGGCAAGATACTGCGGGGTGATCATATCGAGGAACTCCCCGGCAGCGGGCAGACCGCTGTCGTTAATATCCAGCAGCAGCTTGCGCGCGATCCGCAGGCCATCGTTGATGCGGAAGCTGTTATCCATATGCGGATCGTTAATCAGCCCTTTCCAGCCCACGGTGGTGCGCGGTTTTTCAAAATAAACGCGCATCACGATTTCCAGCTCCCCTTTAAGCTCCTCGCGAAGCTTGAGCAGGCGTTCGGCGTACTCTTTCGCCGCCGCCGGATCGTGGATGGAGCACGGGCCAATCACGACCAGCAGCCGATCGTCGTTACCTTTCAGGATCTGGTGGATCGCTTTGCGCGCATGCGCAACGGTATTGGCGGCATTTTCGGTAGCAGGGAATTTTTCCAGGAGCGCAACGGGAGGTAATAATTCGTTGATCTCTTTAATGCGTAAATCGTCGTTCTGATAATTCATCTTATTTCCAGCGTTGCCATACTTATCTAGTTAATTGCAATCCCTCCAATCTATCTCTTCGCTCAAAAAGTGTAAACGTGATTTTACAGTAGCGGCAGAATATTCCTGGAAATAGGCTAAAAAACACCATAAAGTCGCGGAATAATGGCCACGAGCTATAATTTTTAACTGTTAGAACTTAATTTTCTTTAGCATTCAGCATTATATATTAATGCCGTTCGCTAATACCGAAGCTTTAACCACAACGAGTGGAACCTCCGGCAAATGCACTATTGGAAGAGGTAATCCGATAAATCGACATAACAGGAGCATCCAATGAAAATGAACAAGCTAACCAGTCTTCTCCTCGCAGCAACCCTGGGTCTGGCCAGCGGCGCGGCACTGGCCGCCGATACCGGGGCACAGTCGAATAACGGGCAAGCGAATGCAGCAGCTGACGCCGGCCAGGTCGCCCCAGATGCGCGTGAAAACGTGGCACCAAACAACGTCGACAACGGTAAAATCAACTCTGGTTCCACCGATACCGGCGGCACCATGCTCCACCCTGACGGCTCGACCATGAATCATGACGGCATGTCGAGCGATGAAGTGCACAAAAACTCAATGTGCAAAGATGGCCGCTGTCCGGATACTGATAAAAAGGTCGGTCAGGACGACGCGACGAAAACCGACGGTACGACCCAGTAAGCTGAGTGCCGAACACCAGGGAGGAGAGCTAAGGCTCTCCTTTTTTCATTTTATTCACCCCAAAAAGGGAATCATGTCATAAAGTAATCATCAAAATAATAATGTAGGGAAGGCACCATGGGGCAACCACACTCGCATAATTCTGCGCAAACCACTGAAGATAAAAATGCCCGTCGGCTACTGCTGGCGTTTTGCGTCACTGCCGGGTTCATGTTGGTTGAGGTAGCAGGCGGACTCATTTCAGGTTCACTGGCGCTGCTGGCCGATGCCGGACATATGTTGACGGACGCGGCAGCGCTGCTGTTCGCCTTTCTGGCAGTGCGTTTCGCCAGTCGGCCGCCAAATGCGCAACATACTTTTGGCTGGCTTCGGCTAACCACGCTGGCGGCATTTCTCAATGCCATTGCTCTGGTGGTCATTACGATCCTCATTGTCTGGGAGGCCATTCAGCGCTTTCATCATCCGCAGCCTGTTGCCGGTAAAACGATGATGGTTATTGCGGTTGCCGGGCTGCTGGCCAATATTCTGGCCTTCTGGATCCTGCATCGCGGCAGTGAGGAGCGCAACCTCAACGTGCGCGCCGCCGCCCTGCATGTGCTGGGGGATTTGCTCGGTTCGGTTGGCGCCATTATTGCCGCGATAGTGATCCTCACCACCGGCTGGACGCCTATCGATCCTATTCTGTCCGTGCTGGTGTCGTGCCTGGTTCTACGCAGCGCCTGGCGTCTGCTGCAGGAGAGCGTCAATGAACTGCTGGAGGGCGCGCCGCGTTCGCTTAACGTCGACGCATTAAAACGCGATTTGCGCCGCTCGATACCGGAAGTTCGCGACGTACACCACGTTCATGCCTGGCTGGTAGGAGAAAAAACGGTGATGACGCTACACGTGCAGGTGGTACCGCCGCACGATCACGACGGTCTTCTGGACCGGATCCTGAACTTCCTGGAGCATAAGTATGAGATTGAACATATTACGGTACAGATGGAGTATCAGCCCTGTAGAGGCCCGGAGTGCCGTCTGAACATGACGCACGCCGGGCCTGGACATCATCACCACCATTAACGGGAAAACGCGTGAGAACCGCGCTCACGCGCGCTGTTAATCCACATGCGGCTGCCGTTGAGCGCGATAAATGTCAGCAACAGGTATTCGAGTGACATCGCATAAACGCCCTGCAGGGCGAAAATCACCACGCTAATGACGTTAATCATCACCCACAGCAGCCAGTTTTCGACGTATTTGCGCGTCATCAGGATCATCGCCACAACGGAGAGCACCATCATGCAGGAATCCCAGAACGGGAAGGCGTCCGGCTGCAGCTCCGGCATAGCGACCTGCAGGCCCAGAGTTTGCATCAGCGCCACGGCAATCCGTGTCAGAAACGCGAACACCGGGTTAATAAATATCGTCATCAGGCCAATCGCCACCACGCAGGCCGCCAGCCAGCCTAACGCTTTCGGCAGCGGCAGCCAGCGGATTTGCAGTTCCGCCTGGTTATCACTGGTTTGCCGCGACCAGGCGTACCAGCCGTAGACGTTGGCCGCGAAGAAAAAGATCTGTAGCAGAAGGCTGGCATAGAGCTGGATCTGAAAAAAGATAATGGCAAACAGCGTGACGTTGATCAGCCCGAAGGCATAGTTAGCGATCTTCTCCAGGCTCGCCAGCCAGATGCACAGCAGGCCAGCGACGGTGCCGACCGCTTCAATCCACGATAGGTCATATCCCCCGGCGCCGATAGGTATATGCACTAATATGTTCTGCGTACTAAAAAAATCCATCTTATCTCCAGCGCGTTCTGTGACGCAGTAATGATCTATCCCCGAAGTGTAGCCGCAAAATCGAGCATTCTGTTTAGCGGAACCAGCGCCCCGGTCCGCAACTGCTCATCAACGTGAATTTCATGTTGAACTCCCCCTTTCTCCAGCCCTTCAGCAATCGCCTGCAGGCCGTTCATCGCCATCCACGGACAGTGCGCGCAGCTCCGGCAGGTTGCTCCTTCGCCTGCCGTGGGCGCTTCCAGTAGCTCTTTTTCCGGTACCGCCTGCTGCATTTTGTAGAAAATGCCGCGGTCGGTGGCGACGATGAGCTGCTTGTGCGGCAGCGTTTTTGCAGCATTGATCAACTGGCTGGTCGACCCCACAGCGTCAGCCATATTAACAATCGCCTGCGGTGATTCCGGGTGAACCAGCACCGCGGCCTGGGGATAAAGCGCCTTCATTCTTGCCAGCGCTTGAGTTTTGAATTCATCATGAACTATACAGGCGCCCTGCCAGCACAGTACATCGGCGCCGGTCTGTTTTTGCACATAGCTGCCTAAATGACGGTCAGGCGCCCAGATGATTTTTTCACCTAAGCTATCAAGATGCTCAATGAGTTCCACGGCGATGCTCGACGTCACAACCCAGTCGGCGCGCGCCTTAACCGCCGCTGAAGTATTGGCATAGACCACGACTGTACGATCCGGATGAGCATCGCAGAAAGCGCTAAACGCCTCGATCGGACAGCCCAGATCGAGCGAACACTCCGCATGCAACGTAGGCATCAGGATGGTTTTTTCCGGGCTGAGGATTTTTGCCGTTTCTCCCATAAAGCGCACGCCGGCAACCAGCAGCGTTGAGGCGGAATGTCGGGCGCCGAAGCGCGCCATCTCCAGGGAATCGGAGATACAACCGCCGGTCTCTTCGGCCAGCTGCTGGATTTCGGGGTCGGTGTAGTAATGAGCCACCATCACCGCATCGCGCTCACGCAGCAGGCGTTTAATTTTTTCGCGGTAAAAGTGCTTCTCATCGCGGTTTAACGGCATTGGCTTCGGAGGAAAAGGATAAATCGCCGCTTCCGGGTCAAACATTACGCTCATCTTGCAGTCTCGTTTCGCTGGCTTAACTTTCAGACCGTGATAATGCCTGTAGAGAGGTATTAGTCGGCCATGGTGTTTTATATGCTAAACAAGATAGCCGATTGTGGGGAAAATGTCGTGAGGAATTTTGCCCCTCAGGGAGCATTTCCCGGAGGCGATGCTGCGCATCTATCCGGGCTACCGGCCCATGCTAGCGGCGCCTACGGTGCGTACAACGATAAAGTGAAATGGCGCAGCTTGGGATGGTTGTAATAATTTAAGCAAAGGCTGGATAGCAAAAAAGCGCCTTTAGGGCGCTTTTTTGCATTGGTGGGTCGTGCAGGATGACTCGCTTCGCTCGCCCTTCGGGCCGTCGCCGCAGGCGGCTCCGTTGTCTCTCTTCGTTCGACTCAAACCTGCGGCAGGTTCGAATCTTGTATATCGCAGATAGTAAAAAAGCGCCTTTAGGGCGCTTTTTTACATTGGTGGGTCGTGCAGGATGACTCGCTTCGCTCGCCCTTCGGGCCGTCGCCGCAGGCGGCTCCGTTGTCTCTTTTCGTTCGACTCAAACCTGCGGCAGGTTCGAATCTTGTATATCGCAGATAGTAAAAAAGCGCCTTTAGGGCGCTTTTTTACATTGGTGGGTCGTGCAGGATTCGAACCTGCGACCAATTGATTAAAAGTCAACTGCTCTACCAACTGAGCTAACGACCCCTTGCGGGTTTACTGCTAACTGGAACGATTCAGGATGGTGGGTCGTACAGGATGACTCGGCTTCGCCTCGCCCTACGGGCCGTTGCTGTCGCAACGTTATCCTTTACGCTTGCTACCAGTGCTCACCTAAGCATTGGTGGGTCGTGCAGGATTCGAACCTGCGACCAATTGATTAAAAGTCAACTGCTCTACCAACTGAGCTAACGACCCGCTCGGGTACTTCCTGAATATTCTTTACTCGTCACCAATTCATAATTGGTGGGTCGTGCAGGATGACTCGCTTTCGCTCGCCCTAAGGGGCCGCTGCTGACGCAACGTTATCCTTCACGCTTAACATCTGAGTTCGATGTTAAATTGGTGGGTCGTGCAGGATTCGAACCTGCGACCAATTGATTAAAAGTCAACTGCTCTACCAACTGAGCTAACGACCCGAGTGGTGGGTGATGACGGGATCGAACCGCCGACCCCCTCCTTGTAAGGGAGGTGCTCTCCCAGCTGAGCTAATCACCCGATACTGCGCTGGATACATCTTTTCGCGGTGGGTCGTGCAGGATGACTCGGCTTCGCCTCGCCCTATGGCCGTTGCTGACGCAACGTTATCCTTCACGTTTTACTATCGCGTTCCACCAGAACGATTGGTGGGTCGTGCAGGATTCGAACCTGCGACCAATTGATTAAAAGTCAACTGCTCTACCAACTGAGCTAACGACCCGCTATTTTCGCCGCTTTGGGCTTGTTCGATATCCCTTGGCAACGGCGGCATATATTACTGATTTCAGAATTCAGCGCAACAACAATTTAGATAAAGATCGCTTAACTGCTTAGGATTCATGCGACAAGACCAGAAATGATGCGATTTCTGGTCATGCCATAATCATCCGAGTGCGTTAAGGCGTTTTTGCGCTTGTTTGGCCCCATCAGTGCCAGGAAATTTACTGACCACCTGTTGGTAAACCGCCTTCGCTTTTGCGGTATCGCCTTTGTCCTGCATGATAACGCCGACTTTAAACATCGCATCGGGCGCCTTCGGGGATTTAGGGTAGTTTTTCACCACGGAAGCGAAATAGTACGCCGCATCGTCTTTTTTACCCTTGTTGTAATTCAACTGACCGAGCCAGTAGTTGGCGTTCGGCTGGTAGGTTGAATCAGGATACTTTTTGACGAAGTTCTGGAAAGCCGCCATGGCGTCGTCCTGGCGGGCAGGATCCTTCACCAGCGCGATAGCCGCGTTGTAATCGGTGTTGGCGTCGCCGGTTGACGCCGGAGCGCCTGACGAAGCCGCTGGCGCGCTAGCCGCAGCCCCCTGATCGCCAGTTGACGTCTGGGTTTGCGCTCCCGTTGCGCCGCCGCTGCTCAAACCATCGATCTGCAGCAGGATCTGCTTCTGGCGCTCAACAACCTGATTCAGCTGATACTGGCTTTCCTGAATTTGACCGCGCAGGGAATCAATATCGGACTGATTATCGGAGAGTTGTTGCTGGAGTTGGGTTAAAAGCTGGCTGTGCGCATTGGAAATACGCTCGAGTTGAGTGACGCGGTCTTCGACCGAGCCTGAGCCGACACTACTGATTGGCGCCTGAGCAAAAGCGGCCCAGGGGGCCGCTATGCCAACCAGTAACGACAGACTCAACAGATGATGTCTGAAGTTACTGCTCATGCAATTCTCTTAGTAAACCAGTACGGCGCGACGGTTTTTGGCATAAGCCGCTTCGTCGTGGCCCAGTACTGCAGGTTTTTCTTTACCGTAAGAAACGATGGAGATCTGGTCAGCAGAAACACCTTTGCCCTGCAGATACATCTTAACGGCGTTAGCACGACGCTCGCCCAGAGCGATGTTGTATTCCGGCGTACCACGCTCATCCGCATGACCTTCTACGGTCACTTTGTAAGACGGGTTGCTACGCAGGAAGTTTGCGTGCGCGTCCAGCATTGCAGCGAAGTCAGAACGGATATCGTATTTGTCCAGATCGAAGTAAACGATATTGTTCTGCTGCAGCTGTTGCATCTGCAGACGAGCCTGCTCTTCGGAAGACATGTTGCCGCCGTTAGCGTTACCGTCCATACCAGTGCCGGCACCCAGCATGCCTTCACCGCTCTGGTCGTTGCTGGCGTTCTTGTTAGAAGAACACGCCGCGATTGCCATAACCGGCAGAGCGATCAACAGCCCTTTCAGCACTTTGTTCAGTTGCATTTCTTTGATTCCTTTAATAATCAATTATTTATTATCACAGATACGGCGACCAGGCAGGTGATTTTACCTGTCCATCAGTTGCCGGAAGACGCGCTTTGAAACGCCCATCTGTAGAAACCAGATTCAGCACGGATCCCATCCCCTGAGAAGAGCTGTAGATTACCATAGTGCCGTTAGGTGCCAGACTTGGCGTTTCATCTAAAAACGTTGATGACAGAACCTGCACACCACCCGCTTCCAGATCTTGTTTGGCAATGTGCTGCTGACCGCCGGCCGAGCTTACCATTACCATAGTTTTACCATCAGCGCTCACGTCAGCGTCCTGGTTTTGTGAACCTTCCCAGGTAATACGCTGCGGCGTGCCGCCGTTAATATTGACTTTGTACACCTGCGGACGACCCGCCTGGTCGGAAGTAAAGGCCAGGTTCTGGCTATCCGGGAACCAGCTTGGTTCGGTGTTGTTGCTACGACCGTTGGTCACCTGACGAATCTGACCAGAGCCCAGATCCATCACGTACAGGTTCAGGCTACCGGTTTTCGACAGGGCGAAGGCCAGTTTGCTGCCGTCCGGCGAGAACGCCGGCGCGCCGTTGTGCTGCGGGAACGAAGCAATCTGACGAACGGAGCCGTTAGCCAGCGTCTGCACAACCAGCGCAGAACGACCGCTTTCGAAGGTCACGTAGGCCAGCTTCGCGCCGTCCGGAGACCAGGCCGGAGACATCAGCGGCTGGGTGGAACGGTGAACGAGGAACTGGTTGTAGCCATCGTAGTCGGATACGCGCAGTTCGTACGGGAACTGGCCGCCGTTGGTCTGTACCACATAGGCGATACGGGTACGGAAGGCACCCTTGATGCCGGTCAGCTTCTCAAATACGGCGTCGCTGGCAGCATGCGCGGCATAGCGCAGATACTGTTTTGTGACTTTAAATGAGTTCTGCGCCAGCACGGTGCCCGGCGCGCCGCCGGTATCAACCAGCTGGTAGGCCACGTTGTAGGAGCCGTCAGGGTTTTGCGTCACCTGCCCCACCACGACGGCGTCAATGCCCAGCGCAGACCATGCCGCTGGCTGCACTTCCTGAGCGCTACCCGGCTGCTGAGGCAGACGCGAGCGATCGAGCGGGTTAAACTTGCCGCTGTTGCGCAGGTCAGCCGCCACGATACCGCCCACATCTTCCGGCGCAGCACCCTGCCCCGCCCACTGGAACGGCACAACGCCGATTGGGCGTGCCGAGTCGACCCCTTGGGTAATCTCGATACGTACTTCTGCGTGCAGCACTGCCGCCCACAGCATTAAAAAACCAAATGCTACTCGTAATGCCTGCTTCATCATATCTCCCTTATCCAGGCGGAAAGCCCACGATAATTTAGCAGAATGTTAACAAACTCAAATACACAAAACTACCAAAACCCTGGGACTACCGAAGTTTGTTTTCCCCGCATAAACGGGGAAAACGATTACTGAGGTTTGAAGTCCAGTGGCGCATTTTTGAATGTTTCATAAACAGCCTGCGACGGCGGTTTAGGGAACTTCGTCATCCGGCTCGTTGCCGCCAGCATTTGCTGACAGAAAGCCGGATCGCCGCCTTCCGATTTCACGCTTAACAGCGTTCCATCCTGAGCCAGATTCACACGTAAAGTACAGGTTTTACCCTTGTAGGTATCCCAGTCGTAGAGATGACCTTTAATGGCAGCCTGAACCTGTGAAATATAGCTGTTAATCTCAGCCTGGGATGCCCCACCCTGCCCCTGCTTACTTCCTTTAGCAGGAGATGAGCCCCCAGCGCTACCGCTGGTATTACCTTTCGGCGCATTCTTACCGGAGCTCAGGTCGCCGAGCAGATCGTCAACGCCATTGGCCTCTTTGGCCGCAGCGGCTTTCTTCGCGGCGGCGGCTTTCGCCGCTTTGTCCGCAGCGGCTTTCTCTGCTGCTGCAGCTTTGGCTGCCGCGGCTTTCTCGGCGGCGGCTTTTTCCGCTGCAGCGGCTTTGTCGGCTGCCGCTTTCTCAGCAGCAGCTTTCTGCGCGGCGGCTTTCTCTGCTGCTGCAGCTTTGGCTGCCGCCGCTTTTTCGGCGGCGGCTTTTTCAGCAGCAGCCTGTTTCGCCGCTTCCTGCTGCGCTTTTTTCTCTGCCTGCTGCTGCGCTTTCTTCTCAGCTTCCTGCTGAGCTTTCTTCGCCGCATCGGCTTCGGCTTTCTTCTGCGCGTCCGCGGCCGCTTTCGCGGCTTCCGCTTCTGCCTGTTTCTTCGCATCCGCCGCTGCTTTCGCCGCGGCCGCTTCGGCTGCTTTCGCCTGAGCATCGGCCTTCGCTTTCGCGTCAGCGGCAGCTTTGGCGGCAGCTTCCTGCGCCTCTTTCGCCTGTGCGTCCGCTTTGGCTTTGGCCGCTGCGGCAGCTTTCGCCGCGGCTTCTTCCGCCTGTTTCTGTTGCTCTTTCGCCTCTTTAGCCGCTTCCTGCGCCTGCAGACGATCCTGTTCCAGCTGTTTCAGCCGTTCCTGCTCGGCGGCCTGTTTTTCACGTAGCTCTTCCGCCTGCTGCTGAGCCTGCTTTTCACGCTGCTCGGCGGCGCGTCGGGCGCTGGCCTGCTGCTGCTGTTGGCGGTCATAATTCTTCACAACCGCCCCCGGATCGACCATTACCGCATCAATAGAGGACCCCCCGCCGCCACCGGCAGAAGCATCTAGATGCTCGTCAAACGAACTCCAGATCAGCAGCGCTATCAATACGATGTGCAGCGCGACTGATACTATGATCGCTCGTTTAAGCTTGTCGTTTTGTTCGGTTGCCTTTGACACTATCGGTTCCCAAAAACTGTTCGCCTGTTCCCGTTATATGACGTTGGCCACGAGACGCTGTTGTCCCAAAGCCGACATGCTGGCGGGCGTGCATATTGCGAGCGATTAGATCGGCTTGGTCATCAAGCCAACCGATTTAACCCCTGCGCTATGCAACAGGTTAAGCGCTTTAATAATCTCATCGTATGGCACCTCTTTAGCGCCGCCGATCAGGAACACCGTTTTCTCATTCGCCTCAAGTCGACGCCTGGCTTCCGCAATAACCTGTTCCGGCGGCAGCTGCGATAGCGTTTCCGGGCCAACTTTCACGCTGTACTGTCCGACACCGGAAACTTCAACGATCACCGGCGGATCATCATTGCTTTTCACCGCCTGCGATTCCGTTGCGTCCGGTAGGTCGACCTCTACGCTCTGCGTAATGATCGGCGCTGTCGCCATAAAGATCAGCAGCAGCACCAACAGGACATCCAGCAGCGGAACGATGTTGATCTCGGACTTCAGTTCGCGACGCCCGCGTCCACGTGCTCTGGCCATGGCTTACCCCTTATTGCTTTCGCTGCTGGTAAACGCCTGACGGTGCAGAATAGCGGTGAACTCTTCCATAAAGTTGTCGTAGTTCAGCTCAAGTTTGTTCACGCGCTGGTTCAGACGGTTATAGGCCATAACTGCCGGAATAGCGGCAAAAAGACCAATTGCCGTTGCGATAAGCGCTTCTGCGATACCCGGCGCCACCATTTGCAGCGTCGCTTGTTTTACCGCGCCCAGCGCGATAAAGGCGTGCATGATCCCCCAAACGGTGCCGAACAGACCGATATACGGACTGATAGAGCCGACCGTACCGAGGAACGGGATGTGGGTCTCCAGGGATTCCAGCTCGCGGTTCATCGAAATACGCATCGCGCGCGATGCCCCTTCGACAATCGCTTCCGGCGCATGGCTGTTCGCACGATGCAAACGGGCAAACTCTTTGAAACCGCTGTAGAAAATTTGTTCCGAACCGGTCAGATTATCGCGACGGCCCTGGCTTTCCTGATACAGGCGAGAAAGCTCGATACCGGACCAGAACTTATCTTCAAACGCTTCGGCTTCACGTGACGCCGAGTTAAGGATACGCGTTCTCTGAATAATGATGGCCCAGGAGGCGATGGAAAAACAAACTAAAATCAACATGATAAGTTTAACCAGAAGGCTCGCCTTCAGGAACAAATCAAGGATATTCATCTCAGTCACTGCTTAAACTCCGCGACAATAGACTTGGGAAGCGCACGAGGCTTCATTAAGAGTGGATCAACGCACACGATAAGAACCTCGGCTTCATTCAAAACGACGTTCTCGGCGTTGACGATTCGCTGCGTGAAAACCAGAGTAGCACCGCGCATTGCGGTTATCTCCGTCTGAATTTCGAGCATGTCGTCGAGTCTGGCGGGCGCAAAATACTCGAGAGTCATTTTGCGAACCACAAAGGCAACTCGTTCAGCCAGCAAAACCTGTTGGCTGAAGTGATGATGGCGCAGCATCTCTGTGCGTGCTCTTTCATAGAAAGCGACGTAGCTGGCGTGGTAAACCACACCACCGGCGTCGGTGTCTTCATAATAGACCCGAACCGGCCATCGAAACAGCGTTGTATTCACTTTACATCCCGGTAATGCAACAAAAGGTTAGTGCTTTCAAACTTCGCTACTATACGCGCGGGAATCGTGGTTTGGAATGGGGGAAAGTAAACGAGGAGTAAATTTTTATGGGCTTATGCAAGCCCATATGGTTAACAGAGATTTCTTATTCAAAAGAAGAAAAAGAACAGGCCCAAAACGAGCACAATATCAGCGATAAGCGGACAAAAAATTCCCTGCCAGTGAATGGCGCGCGGACGGAAGCCCACGCCGTGGATAACGCCGGTACAAACCGCCCACATCAGCAGGAAACCGTGCCAAATTTCCAGCTCGCTGGTTTTGGCCGCAAAGCGCGACGGATCCCAGAAGATGCAGCCCGCCAAAGCCAGCGCCATCAATAAGGAAAGCGCCCTTAACGGGCGCTTGTCCATTATCGCATACATATACTTTATCATTCACGTCGCCTCTTTGTTGGCTACGCCTGCTTACCCCAGTCACTTACTTGCGTAAGCTCCTGGGGATTCACAGACTTGCCGCCACGATGCAACCCGAATGATTTCGTATATCGCATCACGATAATACTCATCAGTGTTCTTCTTTACCTGCTTTGGTCGCTTCCACGTGTTCGAGCGCCAGCGCGGTAATCACCCCAAAGGCACAGGCAAGAAGCGTTCCCAAAATCCATGCGAAATACCACATATATAGCTCCTTACCTTAGTACAGCGAATGGGTGTTCTTTTCGATGTCTTCGCGCGTAATGCGACCGAACATTTTCCAGTAACACCAGGTGGTGTAGGCCAGAATAATCGGTACGAAGACAATCGCTACGTAAGTCATCACGTTCAGCGTCAGCTGACTGGAGGTCGCGTCCCACATGGTCAGGCTCGCGTTCATCGCCGTGCTTGACGGCATAATGAACGGGAACATGGCGATACCGGCAGTCAGAATGATGCACGCCAGCGTCAATGAGGAGAACAGAAACGCCCACGCGCCTTTGTCCGCTTTGGTCGAGATGACGGTCAGCAGCGGCAGCGCCACGCCCAGAGCAGGAATCGCCCACAGCGCCGGCATGTTATTAAAGTTCACCATCCACGCACCGGCTTCACGCGCGACTTCTTTGGTCAGCGGGTTAGACGGGCCGGTATGATCCATCACCGATTTCACCACATAACCGTCGATGCCGTAGTAGACCCAAACGCCCGCCAGCGCGAAGCAGACCAGCGTCACCAGCGCCGCTACCGTAGAAACGGAGCGGGTGCGCAGGTGCAGTTCACCCACGGTACGCATCTGCAGGTAGGTCGCGCCCTGCGTCAGGATCATCGCCACGCTGACAATACCGGCCAGCAGGCCAAACGGATTCAGCAGCTGGAAGAAGTTACCGGTGTAGTACAGGCGGAGATATTCATCAACGTGGAACGGAACGCCCTGCAGCAGGTTGCCGAACGCCACGCCAATCACCAGCGGCGGCACGAAGCTGCCGACGAAGATGCCCCAGTCCCACATGTTGCGCCAGCGGTTGTCCTCAATCTTCGAGCGGTAGTCGAAACCCACCGGGCGGAAGAATAAAGACGCCAGCACCAGGATCATGGCTACATAGAAGCCGGAAAACGCGGCGGCGTAGACCATCGGCCAGGCGGCAAACAGCGCGCCGCCGGCGGTAATCAGCCACACCTGGTTTCCATCCCAGTGCGGGGCAATGGCGTTGATCATAATTCGACGCTCGGTGTCGTTACGACCGAGGAAACGGGTGAGCATCCCCACCCCCATGTCGAAGCCATCGGCGACAGCAAAACCAATGAGCAGAATGCCAATCAGCAGCCACCAGATAAAACGCAATACTTCATAATCGATCATTTGACGACTCCTGTCTTAGCGTGCCGACTGAATAGCCGCAGAGGACTGTTCAAAGTGATAGCGACCGGTTTTCAGGCTGCTTGGTCCTTTACGGGCAAACTTGAACATGAGGAACAGTTCAGCCACCAGGAACAGCGTGTACAGGCCACAAATCAGCACCATTGAGAAGATCAGGTCGCCTGCGGTCAGCGACGAGTTCGCGACAGCCGTTGGCAGCACCTCACCGATAGCCCAAGGCTGGCGACCATACTCGGCAACAAACCAGCCTGATTCAACGGCAATCCACGGCAGCGGCAGACCATAAAACGCGGCACGCAGCAGCCATTTTTTCTCACCAATGCGGTTGCGAATCACGCTCCAGAAGGAGGCACCGATAATCAACAGCATCAGTACGCCGCACGCCACCATGATACGGAAGGCGAAATATAGCGGCGCAACGGCAGGAATAGAATCCTTGGTCGCCAACGCAATCTGCTCTTCCGTCGCGTCAGAGACGTTGTCGGTATAGCGCTTGAGCAGCAGACCGTAGCCAAGATCTTTCTTCACGTCGTTAAACCGATCGCGCACGGCCTGGTCGGTTGAACCGGCACGCAATTGCTCCAGCAGCGCGTACGCTTTCATCCCGTTACGGATACGCTCTTCGTGCTGAACCATCAGGTCTTTCAGGCCGGTAACCTGTTTATCCACGGAGCGGGTCGCAATGATGCCCAGCGCGTAAGGGATTTGAATCGCGAAGCGGTTCTCCTGCGCCTTCTGGTCAGGAATACCAAACAGGGTAAAGGCCGCCGGAGCAGGCTGAGTTTCCCATTCTGCTTCGATAGCCGCCAGTTTGGTCTTCTGGACGTCTCCCATTTCGTAGCCGGATTCATCACCGAGAACGATAACGGAGAGAATCGCCGCCATACCGAAGCTGGCTGCGATAGCGAAGGAGCGCTTGGCAAAAGCGAAGTCGCGGCCTTTGAGCATATACCAGGAGCTGATGGCAAGAATGAACATCGCGCCAGTCACGTAGCCTGACGCCACGGTATGAACGAACTTAACCTGAGCGACCGGGTTCAGAACCAGCTCGGAGAAGCTGACCATCTCCATACGCATGGTTTCAAAGTTGAAGTCCGACGCAATCGGGTTCTGCATCCAGCCGTTAGCGACAAGGATCCACAGCGCCGACAGGTTGGAGCCCAGCGCCACCAGCCAGGTGACAGCCATGTGCTGAACTTTGCCCAGACGATCCCAACCGAAGAAGAACAGACCTACAAAGGTAGATTCGAGGAAGAAGGCCATCAAACCTTCAATGGCCAGCGGCGCACCGAAGATATCGCCCACGTAGTGAGAGTAGTAAGACCAGTTAGTCCCGAACTGGAACTCCATGGTCAGACCGGTTGCCACACCCAGAGCAAAGTTGATACCAAACAACTTGCCCCAGAACTTGGTCATATCTTTATAAATCTGTTTGCCGGAAAGGACGTAGACCGTTTCCATGATGGCCAGCAGGAACGCCATACCTAGCGTCAGTGGCACAAAAAGGAAGTGGTACATCGCGGTCAAGGCAAACTGTAAGCGCGACAGTTCGACTATATCTAACATCATGACTCCTTGCTCATCGCATGAAGACTCCGAGAGTGAACCCCGTTAGAAAGGGTCACACGCATGCCCCAATACAAATTTATTTGCTTCTTCTCGCTACGCCCGTGTTCTCTTTCAAGAAAACGGAAGCACTGAAAAGTTACAAACATGTTAACAAAACACCCAAATTGATCCCGTGATTATATTACGCTGCAAAACCCTTACAATAAATAGGTTTTTATTGTGATAAATTTGCAGTTTTCGACAGCGATCAATTTATAGCGAAAATACCAGATTTCGGTCAATTTGATCCGCGACAATTTAACTCCTTTTCGCGTTCTTTTCCAAGTTTTAAACATTGATTTAAATCAATTTTCATTTTAAATGTTAATTATGTATACCGTGTGCCTCACAGGTAAACGTTAGGTTAACAATATGTTTTTCAACAGTATCATCGGTTACTGAAAATGATAGTCCATTTATTTCGTCGCTGAGGGGAATTTAATGAGATTAACGCTGACCACGTAAATGTGGCTATCAGTCGATAATGCCGCGTAGCTCACAGATTTTTTTTATCAAGTTAATGTTATAAATTTTTTCCTTATTAGATTTATCATTGCGTTTACTTTCGATTAACACAACTGCGCAACTATCTCATTATCAAGTAAATGCAGCGCCGCTCCTCTTTTTTCTTTTGGTGATGCAAAGCGCCCTCCTGTTTCGCGGCATCACTTACATCGCGCTCTTACCCTCGCCATGAGGCGCTTGCCAGCCCCTCTTTCCTCAACAAAAATGAAATATAAAACGCACAAATCACTATTTTATATCTTTAATCTAACAAATCGCCCGCGCCACATATAAAAACCAGCACATAAATTCCGTTACTACGCTCACAGAAAAATTTAAAGAAGTGTATTCATCGCTTATTAGCGAAAGAAAAATCAAGGCGAAATATAAAATAAGACCTTGCTCACAAACATCGCAATATATTTATTATCAGGATTCAAACGGAAATAAACCCAGACAGTGAATTGAAAATTAACCAATTGATATAAAAGAAATTTTTCAAGAAAAATCAAAAACGAGAGTTTTTTGAAAGATATTCTGAAAATAGATCAATTGCTTCCCCTGGGCGAACCACAGACACTCCAGCCCTATTAACAGGCAGCCATCTTCAACGCTGCAAATATTAGAAAGTCGTTTTTATTTTTATACCATCAGCCTTACAGAGGATTACCCATGAAGAAATCAACACTTGTTATTGGCGTCATTGGTGCTGACTGCCATGCAGTAGGCAACAAAGTCCTGGACCGCGTTTTTACTGCCCATGATTTTCGCGTAATCAATCTGGGCGTGATGGTCAGTCAGGATGAATATATTGATGCCGCTATCGAAACCGGTGCGGATGCCATCGTCGTGTCGTCTATTTACGGCCACGGCGACATCGACTGCCTGGGGCTGCGCGAACGCTGCATCGAGCGCGGTATCGGCGACATCCTCCTGTACGTTGGCGGCAACCTGGTGGTGGGTAAACATGATTTTGCCGACGTCGAGGCCAAATTCAAAGAGATGGGTTTCAATCGCGTCTTTGCCCCAAGCCACGATCTGGAAGACGTCTGCCAGCTGATGGCGAACGACATTAACCTGCGCCACGGCGTTGAGCAGCAGTGTCTGGAAGAGGCTATCTGATGCAAACCGTCTCTGTCGATATCGGCTCGACGTGGACCAAAGCGGCCCTCTTCGCACAGGAGGGGGATGAGCTGACGCTGGTAAACCACGTTCTGACCCCGACCACTACCCATCACCTGGCGGAAGGTTTTTTTGCCAGCCTGAACCAGGTGCTTAATGTTGCCGATGCGCGCCTGCTACTGAACCGCGGTGACGTGACGCTGAAATACTCTTCATCGGCAAAAGGCGGCCTTGCCGTCGCGGCGATGGGGCTGGTGCCGTCTATTACCCTGGAATCAGCGAAAGTCACCGCCCATTCAGCGGGGGCCAAAATAGCCCAATACTACGCCTACAAACTCAACCGTCATGATATCCAGGAGCTGGAAGCCACACCGCCGGATATCCTGCTGTTTACCGGCGGAACCGACGGCGGCGAGGAGAGCTACGGCCTGGCCAACGCCCACGCGCTGGCGGAGTCAAAGCTTGACTGCGCCATTATCTATGCCGGAAACCGCGATATTCAGGACGAGGTTCAGGCCATCCTCGGCCACAAAGATTTGACTACGGTAGACAATATTCTGCCCGACCTCGATCACCCGAATCCGTACGCTGCCCGCAAGGCGATTTGCGATGTCTTCTTATCCCGCATCGTCAAAGGCAAAGGGCTGGACGTTATCGTCGCTGAAACCGGCGAAGAACCGATGCCGACGCCGTGGACCGTCTACGAGCTGGTGAAAACCATCAGCCATTACGACAGCGCGTGGAAAGAGTTCATGCTGATTGACATGGGCGGGGCAACCACCGACGTCTACTCAGCCTGCGCCAACACGCTCTCCCCGGATACCGTTCTACACGGGGTGCCGGAACCATTTGTGAAACGGACGGTGGAAGGCGATCTCGGCATGCGCGTTTCGGCGGTCGTGGTCGGTGAAAGTACCCGGGAGCTGGTGAACGCGGTGTTTGCCCACCAGCCCCAACGTCTGGAAGCCTTTTACGGCTATTTACGCCATCTGGTCGCGCAGCCGGATTACCTGCCGGCCAACGAGGAAGAAAAATATTTCGACACCGTGCTGGCCGGGCTGTGCGTTGGCTACGCCAGCGAACGCCACGCGGGCACCAAAAAGCAGGTGTGCACCTGCGTGGGCAACGTCGATTTACAGATGGGCCGCGATCTGACCACGGTGCGCAAAGTCGTGGGTTCCGGCGGATGGCTCTCCCGCGCCACCCGCTTCGACATCCAGAGCTGGCTGAAATATCGCGAACTGGATGACGACGGCCGACGCATTCTCTTACCGACCCGGTTTGACTATTACCGCGATGCAAAAGGCCTGCTTCCGCTGCTGGCAAACGTTGCCAGGCTCTACCCCGAGCTCGCCGCTCGCACCAGCATTCACTGTTTAACCCTATAAATGAAGGCAGCTACGAATGGAACTTCGAAATAAAAAATTAACCCATGACGAATTCATGACCGAGCGGCATCAGGTATTACAGACCTGGCATACCGGCAAGGACGTTGAGCACTTCGAAGATGGCGTGAAGTACCAGCAAACCATTCCTGAGAAAAAACGCTTTTCTCACGCTCTGCTGAAGGCCGACCAGGAAGGTAAAACCCTGAGCCAGCCGCGCGCGGGCGTGGCGCTGATGGATGAACACATTGCGCTACTCAAAACCCTGCAGGAAGAGTGCGATCTGCTGCCGAGCACCATCGATGCCTATACCCGCCTCAACCGTTATGAAGAAGCGGCGGTCGGGATCCAGAAATCTATCGAAGCGGGAACCTCCAAACTGAACGGTTTGCCGGTGGTTAACCACGGCGTCGCGGCCTGCCGGCGGATGACTGAAGCGCTGGAAAAACCGGTCCAGGTACGCCACGGTACGCCGGACGCGCGTTTGCTGGCGGAAATCTCCATGGCCAGCGGCTTTACCAGCTACGAAGGCGGCGGTATCTCCTACAACATTCCCTATGCCAAGCGCGTCACCCTGGAAAAGTCGATTCGCGACTGGCAGTACTGCGACCGCCTGATGGGCCTGTATGAAGAACACGGTATCCGCATTAACCGCGAACCGTTCGGCCCGCTGACCGGAACCCTGATCCCGCCGTTTATGTCCCACGCGGTGGCGATTATCGAAGGCCTGCTGGCGCTGGAACAGGGCGTCAAGTCGATCACCGTCGGCTACGGCCAGGTCGGCAGCCTGACCCAGGACATCGCAGCCATTCGATCTCTTCGCGAGCTCTCCCACGAGTATTTCGGCAATTACGGTTTCGACGATTATGAGCTGAGTACCGTCTTCCACCAGTGGATGGGCGGCTTTCCGGAAGATGAATCGAAAGCATTCGCCATTATCTCCTGGGGCGCGGCGGTGGCCGGGATGTCCGGCGCCACCAAAGTGATCACCAAGAGCCCGCACGAAGCGTTCGGTATTCCCACCGCGGCGGCCAACGCGCAAGGGCTGAGGGCATCCCGCCAGATCCTCAATATGGTCAGCGATCAGAAATTCCCGCCCTGCGCCGCCGTTGATCAAGAAGTGGAACTGATTAAAAGCGAAGTCCGCGCGGTACTGAAGAAAGTATTCGAGCTGGGCAACGGCGATATCGCCCGCGGTACGGTGCTGGCCTTCGAGGCGGGCGTTCTGGACGTGCCTTTCGCGCCGGCCTCCTGCAACGCGGGCAAAATTCTGCCGGTTCGCGACAATTCCGGCGCTATCCGCGTGCTTGAAGCCGGCGCGGTACCGCTGCCGAAAGACATCCTCGCCCTGCACCACGATTACGTCGCCGAGCGCGCGCAATTTGAAGGACGTAAACCCTCATTCCAGATGGTTGTTGATGACATTAACGCGGTATCCCACAGTAAATTAATAGGAAGACCATAATGAAAATTAAACAGGCCCTTTTCACCGCTGGCTACTCTTCATTCTATTTTGACGATCAGCAGGCGATTAAAAACGGCGCGGGTCATGATGGATTCATTTATACCGGTGCTCCGGTAACGCCAGGCTTCACCTCGGTACGCCAGGCGGGTGAATGCGTGTCCGTCCAGCTGATTCTGGAAAACGGCGCGGTGGCGGTCGGCGACTGTGCCGCCGTACAGTACTCGGGCGCGGGCGGCCGCGACCCGCTGTTCCTGGCGGAGAACTTTATCCCGTTCCTCAACGATCATATTAAACCGCTGCTGGAAGGTCGCGATGTCGATACGTTCCTGCCGAACGCCCGCTTCTTCGACAAGCTGCGCATCGACGGCCATCTGCTGCATACCGCCGTCCGCTACGGTCTTTCCCAGGCGCTACTTGATGCGACCGCGCTGGCCAGCGGTCGCCTGAAGGCAGAGGTGGTTTGCGACGAATGGCAGCTGCCCTGCATCCCGGAAGCGATTCCGTTATTTGGTCAGAGCGGCGACGATCGCTACATCGCCGTGGACAAAATGATCCTCAAGGGCGTTGACGTCCTGCCGCATGCGTTGATCAACAACGTCGAAGAGAAGCTGGGCCTGAAAGGCGAAAAGCTGCGTGAGTACGTGCGCTGGCTGTCCGATCGCATCCTGAGCCTGCGCGCCAGCCCCCGCTATCGCCCAACGCTGCATATCGACGTATACGGCACCATCGGCCTGA
This sequence comes from Klebsiella pasteurii, assembly GCF_018139045.1. Taxonomy (NCBI): domain Bacteria; kingdom Pseudomonadati; phylum Pseudomonadota; class Gammaproteobacteria; order Enterobacterales; family Enterobacteriaceae; genus Klebsiella; species Klebsiella pasteurii. The sequence continues at coordinate 5,745,913 of NZ_CP073236.1, read as the reverse complement.
TTTTCGATATGGACCCGGTTCGCTGCGCCGACTACATCGCCAGCCTGGAGAAAGAGGCGCAGGGTCTGCCGCTCTATATAGAGGGCCCGGTGGATGCGGGTAACAAACCGGACCAGATCCGCATGCTGACCGCCATTACCAAAGAGCTGACCCGCCTCGGTTCCGGCGTAAAAATTGTCGCCGACGAGTGGTGTAACACCTACCAGGATATTGTTGACTTTACCGATGCCGGCAGCTGCCACATGGTGCAGATCAAAACTCCGGATCTCGGCGGCATTCATAACATCGTGGACGCGGTGCTGTACTGCAACAAACACGCGATGGAAGCCTATCAGGGTGGTACCTGTAACGAAACCGAGATCAGCGCCCGCACCTGCGTTCACGTCGCGCTGGCCGCGCGTCCGATGCGCATGCTGATCAAGCCGGGGATGGGCTTCGACGAAGGTCTCAACATCGTGTTTAACGAAATGAACCGCACCATCGCGCTGTTGCAGGCTAAGGATTAAGAGATGGCTCGTACCTTTAAAATCTTATCGCCGACGGCAATCCTCGGCTACGGCTTCCCGGAAGAGAGCTTTCGTAAAGCCATGGAGGAGTCGCCGGATCTGATTGCCGTTGACGCCGGTTCATCCGATCCCGGCCCCCACTACCTGGGGGCAGGCAAACCCTTTACCGACCGGGCCGGGGTGAAACGCGATCTGCGCTATATGATCGTGGCCGGCGTGAAAAACAATATCCCGGTGGTGATCGGCACCGCCGGAGGATCCGGCGCCGCGCCGCATCTGGAGTGGTGCCGGCAGATAATCCATGAGATTGCGCAGGAAGAACATCTGTCGTTCTCCATGGCGCTGATCCCGTCTGATGTCGATAAAGCGATCGTTCATCAGGCGCTGGATAACGGCAAAATCACCGCCCTGGACTTTGTGCCGGAGCTGACCCACGAGGCCATCGAAGAGAGCACCTATATCGTCGCCCAGATGGGGATCGAACCCTTCCAGCGGGCGCTGAAGGCCGGCGCCCAGGTGGTACTGGGCGGGCGGGCGTACGATCCGGTCTGCTTCGCGGCGCTGCCTATCATGCAGGGCTTTGATGAAGGACTTGCTCTGCACTGCGGCAAGATCCTCGAATGCGCGGCCATTGCCGCCACGCCGGGCTCCGGCTCCGACTGCGCGATGGGGATTATCGACGACAACGGCTTTACGCTGAAGGCGTTCAATCCAAAGCGTAAGTTTACCGAAACGTCCGCGGCGGCGCATACGCTGTACGAGAAGTCCGATCCCTACTTCCTGCCCGGTCCGGGCGGGGTGCTGAACCTGAAAGGATGCACCTTTAAAGCCGTCAAGGAGGGCGAGGTTTACGTCAGCGGTTCTCGTCATGAAACGACACCGTACGCGCTGAAGCTGGAAGGCGCGCGGCGGGTCGGCTTCCGCTGCCTGACCATTGCCGGAACGCGCGACCCGATCATGATTGCCGGAATCGATAATATTCTTGAAGAGGTACAGACCAGCGTCGCACGCAACCTCTCCCTGAACGATGACAGCATCCGCATGACCTTCCATCTGTATGGAAAAAACGGCGTGATGGGCAATCACGAGCCGATGAAAACCGCCGGGCATGAACTGGGCATTTTGCTCGATGTGGTTGCGCCGACCCAGGATATCGCCAACAGCGTCTGCTCGCTGGTGCGCTCTACCCTGCTGCACTACGGCTATGAAAACCGCATTGCCACCGCGGGCAACCTCGCCTTCCCGTTCTCGCCGTCCGATATTCAGAGCGGCCCGGTATATGAGTTCTCAATTTATCACCTGATTGAAGCCAGCGACGCGCTGCGCTTTGACTTCCATATCGAACAGGTGACGCCAGAAGGAGTTCAGGCATGAAACAATCCCTATGCTCACTGGCGCAGGTGATCCGTTCCAAAAACGCCGGACCGTACGAACTGGTTTTAGATATTTTATTTAAAACCCGGGAGGATTATCAGCGGGTAAAACGTTCTGAACTATTAACCCCGCAGCTCATTGCTGGTTTATACAACGTGAAGCCTGATTTTATTCATCGTATTGTCTGGTTCGATCCGGCCAACGCGGTAAAAATTGTCATGCCGCGGGATATTATTTCCGGCAACGTCGGAGACAATGATGTTTATGGCGCTCAGCAGCATGCGCCGCTATTAAGTATTGAGTTCGATTTCTAATTCTATATCCAATAGATTTCGAGTTGAGTTGAGGCGGCAACTGAGAGACAAATTCGTCAGGAACGAATTTGAACAGCCGGAGGCTGCCTTCGGTGAGGGACATGGATGTCCCTCATTCATCCCCAGGAGCGTACATCCTTACGTGACTGGGATGAGCAAAAGCAGCCAACAAAAATGCAGCTTGAAAGACAACGGATATAAAAATACAACAACATCCATTGGGGTACAGGATTTCGCTGTATCACTGTATTCCAGACAATTTATGCGGTTGGTCACCACAGGCGTACGTCTGCGCTGTTAGCTGGCGCAGGCGTACGCCGCCCTACACCCCTTCACCGACTAACCCTGTTCCGATGGAGTAAATATGAAAAAAATAAGTTTAACCAAAATGATCATATTAGGCCTGATACTCGGCATGATTGCCGGGGTGATCATTAATAATATGGCATCAGTAGATACAGCAAAATCCTATGCGCAGGATATCTCCATTTTTACCACTATATTTTTACGCCTGGTAAAAATGATTATCGCCCCGCTGGTAATATCCACGCTGGTAGTCGGCATCGCCAAAATGGGCGATGCGAAAACGCTCGGGCGTATATTCTCTAAAACCTTTTTCCTGTTTATTTGCGCCTCGCTGCTGTCGATTGCGCTGGGCCTGGTGATCGTCAATCTGTTCCAGCCAGGCGCGGGGATCAACTTTGTCCCCCACGATGCCGGAGCCGTGGCCGCCGTTCAGTCCGAACCCTTCACGCTGAAAGTGTTTATCTCGCACGCGGTGCCAACCAGCATCGTTGATGCCATGGCGCGCAACGAAATTCTGCAAATCGTGGTGTTCTCCATTTTCCTCGGCTGCAGCCTGGCGGCGATCGGCGAAAAAGCCGAGCCCATTGTGAAGGTGCTCGATTCGCTGGTCCACGTGATGCTGAAGCTAACGGGATACGTGATGCTGTTCGCACCGCTGACCGTTTTCGCCGCCATCTCCGGACTGATTGCCGAACGCGGTCTGGGCGTGATGGTCAGCGCCGGGATCTTTATGGGCGAGTTCTACCTGACGCTGGGCATGCTATGGGCGATCCTCATTGGCCTGTCGACGGTGATTGTCGGACCGTGCATCAGCCGTCTGACCAAAGCGATCCTCGAGCCCGCGCTGCTGGCTTTCACCACATCCAGCTCAGAAGCCGCTTTCCCTGGCACCCTCGATAAGTTGGAAAAATTCGGCGTCTCTTCAAAAATCGCCAGCTTCGTCCTGCCCATCGGTTACTCCTTTAACCTGGTGGGTTCCATGGCCTACTGCTCGTTCGCCACGGTATTTATCGCCCAGGCCTGCAACGTCCATCTCAGCATGGGCGAGCAGATCACCATGCTGCTGATCCTGATGCTGACCTCCAAAGGGATGGCAGGCGTACCGCGCGCGTCAATGGTGGTTATCGCCGCGACGCTGAACCAGTTCAACATTCCGGAAGCGGGCCTGATTCTGCTGATGGGCGTCGATCCGTTCCTCGATATGGGTCGCTCCGCCACCAACGTAATGAGTAACGCCATGGGCGCCGCCATCGTTGGCCGCTGGGAAGGCGAGCATTACGGTGAAGGCTGCCGCGGTACCGCCCCGGTCAAAAAACCGGAACAGGAGCGCCCTGCCAGCGAAACGTCCGAAGTGGCGATGTCCTGACAGCAAAATGGCTATGAGCCCCAGGCCGGATACGTCCGGCCCGGTTCCCTCCAATCATCCCAACAGGACACACCATGAACGTAAAATTTTTCGGCGCCTGCATCTTAACCGCCAGTTTGCTGTTTGGCGCCGCCGCGCAGGCGCAAAGCGGGCCGGACTACGCCAGTATTATCGAGCAGGCGCATCAGAAATATAAGAGCAACCACGATGGTAAAGTCGCCGACTATATCCCTGCTCTGGCGAGCTATAGCCCGGATAATTTCGCCATTACGCTCGCCACGGTCGAAGGCAAAATTTACCAGACCGGCGACGTGAAAAAAGCCTTTCCGATGGAATCCCTGAGCAAAGTCTTCACCCTGGCGCTGGCGATGGAACAGCGCGGGCCGCAGGAGGTGCTGGATAAACTTGGCGCCAATGCCACCGGCCTGCCCTTCAACTCCGGTTTAGCCGTGGAGCTCACGCAAGGCGCGCCAGAGAACCCGTTAGTCAACGCCGGCGCCATGAGTACCGTGAGCCTGATTGCGGCGAAAGACAAAACCGAACGCTGGAACAACATTCTCAACAACCTCAACGCCTGGGCCGATAGTTCGCTGCACGTTAATGAGCCGGTATTTCAATCCGAAATGGAGACCAACCAGCATAACCAGGCGCTGGCGATGCTGATGAATTCATACCACAGCTTTTATGGCGACCCTCAGGAAGCCGTTGAAATCTATACCCGCCAGTGTTCAGTGGATATCACCGTCGAGCAGCTCGCCAAAATGGGGGTCGTACTCGCCAATAAGGGCAAATCGCCGTTCAACGGCAAGCAGTTGCTTAATGAGCGTTACGTCCCGCAGGTGCTGGCGGAAATGGCGATTGCCGGACTGTACGACGGCAGCGGCAAATGGCTCTACACCGTCGGTATCCCGGCGAAATCGGGGGTTGCCGGCGGAATGGTCGCCGTCGTTCCCGGGCAATACGCTATCGCCGTCTACTCCCCTCCGCTGGATGCAGCCGGTAACAGCGTCCGCGCCCAGCAGACCATCGAGTATGTCGCGCATGCGACGCAGGCCAATCTCTTTATAGCGAAATAGTGAGAAGTAAAATGTCGAAACCCTTTGTCTGGCAGGAACTTTTTGTTCAGAGTAACGATAATACCGAATATGAATTACTAACGAATCAACATGTTAAAGTGACAGAGTTAGATGGGGAAGAGATTATCAAGGTTGCGCCGGAGGCGTTAACATTGCTGGCTCAGCAGGCATTTTATGAGGCTTCATTTTTCCTGCGCGCCGGGCATTTAAAGCAGATCGCCAGCATCCTGCACGACCCGCAGGCCAGCGGCAACGATAAATACGTTGCGCTACAGCTGCTGCGCAACGCCGAAGTCTCAGCAAAAGGCGTGCTGCCAAACTGCCAGGATACCGGGACCGCCACCATCGTCGCGAGCAAAGGCCAGAACGTCTGGACCGGCGGTAACGACGCGGAAGCTCTGAGTCAGGGCATCTACACCACCTTTCAGGAAAACAATTTACGCTATTCGCAAAATGCTCCCCTTGATATGTATACCGAGGTCAACACCCAGACCAACCTGCCCGCGCAGATTGATATCAGCGCGGTGCCGGGCAGTGAATACCGATTCCTCATCGTTAATAAAGGCGGCGGCTCGGCGAACAAAGCCGCGCTATTTCAGGAAACAAAATCTATTCTGCAGCCGGAAAAACTCACCGCCTTTCTGATTGAAAAAATGAAGGCGCTGGGCACCGCCGCCTGCCCGCCGTACCACATCGCCTTTGTCGTGGGGGGCCTATCGGCGGACCAGGCGTTGAAGGTGGCGAAGCTGGCTTCGACAAAATATTACGACAATCTGCCCACCAGCGGAAACGAACTGGGCCAGGCGTTTCGCGATACGTCGCTGGAAGCAGCGCTGCTCAAAGCCAGCCGCGAGTTCGGCATCGGCGCACAGTTTGGCGGCAAATACTTCGCCCACGACATTCGCGTGATTCGCCTGCCGCGGCACGGCGGCTCCTGCCCTATCGCAATGGCGCTTTCCTGCTCCGCCGACCGGAACATCAAAGCCAAAATCAACAAACACGGCATCTGGCTGGAGAAGCTGGAGCATAATCCGGGCAAGTTTATTCCTGATTCTCAGCGTATCGAAAACGGGGCGCAGACCGTTCGACTCGATCTGAACCGGCCGCTGCGCGACATCCTCCGCGAGATGTCAACGCTGCCCGTGGGCACCCGGCTGTCGCTGAGCGGTCCGATTGTCGTCGCCCGCGACATCGCCCATGCCAAAATCAAAGAGCGCCTCGATCACGGCGAGCCGATGCCGGAGTACATGCGCAATCATATCGTTTACTACGCAGGCCCGGCGAAAACGCCGAATAATCTGGCCTGCGGCTCGCTCGGCCCGACCACCGGCGGACGCATGGATGGGTATGTCGATGCTTTTCAGGCGGCAGGCGGTAGTCTGATCATGCTTTCCAAAGGCAATCGCAGCCAGCAGGTAACCGACGCCTGCCATAAACACGGCGGCTTTAATCTCGGCAGTATTGGCGGCGCGGCGGCCCTGCTGGCGCAGCAGTATGTGAAAAGTTTACGCTGCCTTGAGTATCCGGAGCTGGGGATGGAAGCGGTATGGATGATGGAAGTCGACAACCTGCCGGCGTTTGTGCTGGTTGACGATAAGGGTAATAACTTCTTCAGCCAGTTCGAGCAGCAGCATCGCTGCGCAACCTGTCCGGCGGGGCATTAAGGAGGGTTTATGCACGCGCGTGGAAATCCTGACCGCCACCGTCAGCGCCAGCAAAAGCTGAAAACGCAGGTTGATACCCGCGTGGCGGCGGCTACAGAGCAAAAAGGTATTCTGATCGTCTTTACCGGCAACGGTAAAGGCAAATCCACTGCCGCCTTTGGCACCGCAACGCGCGCCGTCGGGCATGGTAAAACCGTCGGCGTCGCGCAGTACATCAAAGGCCAGTGGGATAACGGTGAATACAACACTCTGCAACCGCTCGGCGTAGAGTTTCACATTATGGGGACCGGCTTTACCTGGGAAACGCAAAACCGGGAGGCGGATATTGAAGCGGCGTCGGCCGTCTGGCAGGAAAGCAAGCGGATGCTGGCCGACCCGGGCTACGATCTGGTGGTGCTGGATGAACTCACCTATATGCTGGCGTATCACTATCTGGATCCACAGGAAGTGATTGACGCTATCGTCAATCGTCCGCCTGGGCAGAACGTGATTGTCACCGGCCGCGGCTGCCACGCCCGATTGCTTGAGCTTGCCGATACGGTCAGTGAGTTGCGTCCGGTGAAGCATGCCTTTGACAAGGGCATTCAGGCGCAGGTAGGAATTGACTGGTAGTTTTACCCGGCTCGCGCTGCGCTTAGCCTGGCTACCGGTTCACCGTCGGCTGCAGGCCGGTAGCCCGGACAGGCGCACCAGCGCCGCCTCCGGGGAATGTGCCCGGCCTGATACATCGGCGCGGTTTCTTCCCGGTGGCGCTGCGCTGACCGGGCTACGGGCTCACAGTTCTCTGCAAAACGCCGTCAGGCAGCCGACACCACCGATTTTTGCAGCAGCCACTCGCGGAATACCTGTAGATGCCGGGATTCCGTTTTATCCTCCTGCCACGTCATAATAAAGCGGTTTCCGGTACGAATCGGCACATCGCAGGGGATCACCATCTCGCCGCTATCCAGGTCATGTTGAATAGCAAAACGCGGCAGCAGCGCAACCCCCAGGTTCGAACGCACCGCCGCAATCAGCATCGAGAGCAGGTCAAAACGCGGACCAATGTTGATCTGAGGGCTGGTGATGTTCGATAACGCAAACCACTCCTGCCAGCCGTGAATTCGCGTGCTTTGATGCAGCAGCGGAAACTCGCTCAGCAGTTCCTCCACCGCCAGCTTCTGCCCGGGTTCGGACAACAGCCCGCAGCCGCACACCGGCAGAATTTCCTCTTCGAACAGATACTCAACCTCCGCCCACGGAGAGCAAAAATCCTCGCGCATAATGGCGGCATCGTACTCGCGACTAAGAAAATCGCCAATATTCGCCAGCGAATGAATATTAACGATAATGCCCGGATGTAATTTATTAAACTCGCGCAGATTGGGGATTAGCCAGTGGGTGCTAAAGGTAGGGTTGACGGCCAGCTCAAGAACCTGCACCGTCGGTTGCCATGTCATAATCGAATTGGTATCACGCTCCAGTTTGTTAAGCGTTTCCTTAACGATAGTCAAATAATGCTTGCCAGCCGCATTTAAAAAAATCCTTTTTTTAGCATGGTTAAATAATGACGTATGGAGGAAATCCTCCAGCGCCGTAACTTGTCGGAACACGGCGCTTTGTGTTAAAGCCAACTCTTCCGCTGCCCGGGTATAACTTTCGTGGCGAGCCACAACCTCAAAGGTCACCAGTAATTCAGTTTTGGGTATTTTTCCTCTCATAACGTCTTCCATTTACGCCGTGCAAAAATTGTTTAATAGATAAAAAAAGCGCGCAAGGACATCAGATTAGCCCCGAGTGTTATATTTTATTTTACCCTCAGATGTCATTGATCTATTCCATGATTAATGCATACTATAATCGATCAAATAATAACCAATGATACCCAGGCGCTACAATAAACACAATTTAAACAACGTGATTGATGCGCAATTAAAAGCATTAAGTTGTCAATATTTTTTCACGTTAACTTGTTTATTAGCGAAGACATGAAGAGAGCCGATAGGAATTAATTACATGGCCATGGGCATAATTGAAAAATTCCGCGATCGGGCACACATTATGAGTGCTCCAGGAAAAATCTGTATTAACCTGAATACGAGGCTAACCGATGCGAGGTGAAGATCTCCAGAGGTTCCGTTCGCGGAACGACTGAGGAGTAGTGCGATGAGCAGCGCGAAACACCCGGCAAAAGTAGCTGGTTTGCGCAAACTGAAGCTTACGCGCCACGCTGTCTATGGAATTAGCCGGGTCACCGAGCAACTCTCCGGCACGCTGCATTTTCTTCTGATTGACCCACACCTTAAAGTTTACGCCCTGACGCTTTTTAAAAAAACGGCTGAAGTAGTTAGCACTGAGACAAACATGGGCGGCAACAGATTCCAGAGACAGCTCATCATATAAATGTTCATCAATATAGCGCAGAGCAGCCACCAGTTTTATTTCATGCGGCGATTTTTGCGCATAATAAAAAGTGCTCTTTTGTCGCGCCAGGCTCGCACCTTCCTCCTCTGCTTCTTCCATCGCTGAGTAATGACTAACGATGAAATGCAGTAGCCTTATCGCCGCCGAGCGATGATTATTATCGGTTGCCGCTCGATGGTCAAAAATAATATACCCACATATTTTATTGCTCTGAACCAGCGGAAGGGAAAAGAACTCTGCACCCGCATAGCAATCGGGTAAGCGATCGTCTGTTCCGTTAATTACCGTCGCCGCCAGCCCCGTTGCCCGGGAAAAAACATCTGCTAACGAGCTAAAAAAAACGATGCGATTATCCATTTTATTTTCCGCCATCTTATTCTCCGTAAGCTTTTGCAAGCGGTTAATATGCAAAATATTGCGGATAAAAAGGATGATGACTGACGCAAAAAATAATCTCATTTAAACAGATGAATATGATCAAAATGCACAACCGTTACGCCGGTTCAGGAAGACGATGCTAAAGAGCGGCCAGCGCTCAGGCGACCAGCGTTCTCAAACTTTAACGAATCTTCACAGAAAGCTGTGAGCATAAATTTCTGGCCAACAAAGAATTAACTATTATATTTCAATTAATTAGACAAATTTCATGCATTTTCGTGATGTTGCTGTTTGTGAGAATCATCATGTGAATGTGAAATGCCCTCCTGAATAATAGGTTCAATGTGAAAACAACTTGAACGGAGTGGATCCATGGCCGTCACTACTGGCGTTATCGCCGACGATTTTACCGGCGCAACGGATATAGCAAGCTTTATGACTGAACAGGGCTGGCGAGTCGCGCTTCTGCCCGGTATGCCCGATATCACTCAGTGCTGGAACGAAGAGGTTGACGCTATCGTCATCTCTTTGAAGAGCCGCGCTTTACCGGCAGAACAGGCCGTCGCCCAGTCCCTGGCCTGCGCCCGCTGGCTAAGGCAAAACGTCGGCGTCCGCCAGATCTATTTCAAGTATTGCTCAACGTTTGATTCCACGCCGGCGGGCAACATCGGCCCGGTAAGCGATGCGCTGATGAACGACATTCAGGCCCCGCTAATCGTTCACTGCCCCGCCCTGCCGCAAAATGGGCGCACGGTGGTCCACGGCCATCTGTATGTGAACGGGGTACTGCTTAACGAATCCGGTATGGAAAAACATCCGCTAAATCCGATGACCGATGCCAGCATACCGCGCCTGCTGGCTGCGCAGACGGCCAGCGCGGTTGGGCACATCGCTCTCAATACGATTCGCAGCGGTGTGGAAGCGGTCACTTACGCCTTAGAAGGCTATCAGACTGAAGGGAAGCGCCACGTCATTGTCGATACGCTGGATGACACCGATCTCCATACCCTGGCTCAGGCGCTGCAGGAATATCCGCTACTGGCCGGAGGTTCCGGTCTCGGCGGCGCGCTGGCCGCTATCGCTGGCGGTCATCCTGTCGCGTCGCCGCACCGCTTTCCCTCTCCCGTCAGAGCGGTCGTGTTCTCCGGCAGCTGTTCGGCGATGAGTAACCGCCAGGTCAACCGCTATAAAGCCCAGGCGGCATCCTGTTTGCTTGACGTTGCCCGCTGCCTGTCGGATAGCGAAAGCTACAGCGATGAGCTGTCTACCTGGGCGATGGCGCATGTCAGCAACCCGCTCGCACCGCTACTTTATGCCACCCAGCCGCCAGAGGCGCTACAGCGCATTCAGCAGAAATATGGCGAACAGGCCGCCAGCCGGGCAATCGAACGCACTTTCGCCCGGCTGAGCGCCAAACTCCTGGCCGCAGGCATCAATACTTTTATTGTCGCTGGCGGAGAAACCTCCGGCACCGTCGTGGAAGCGCTAGAGGTGAAGCGCCTGGCCGTCGGCAGAGCAATCGCGCCGGGCGTGCCTTGGGTCTTCTCTTCCGGCCTGGCGCTGGCCCTGAAGTCAGGCAATTTTGGCAACGAAGATTTCTTTTTTACGGCCCAGGAGTATCCATCATGAATCCGGTGAGTGAACACCAACTCCGCGAACAACTGGTCCACTATGGGCGCTCTCTGTTTATGCGCGGCTACAGCAGCGGCGGTTCCGGTAATCTCAGCGTGAAGCTAGCGGATGGCGGCTATCTGGTGACCCCAACCAATTCCTGTCTGGGTGAACTGCAGGCCGCCACCCTGAGTCGACTGGATGCCGATGGCGTGCATCTCAGCGGCGATAAGCCGTCCAAAGAGGTCCCTATGCATCTGGCGTGGTACCGCCACCGGCCTTCCTGCGGGGCCGTAGTACATCTGCACTCTCCGTGGCTGACCGCGCTCTCCTGTCTACCGTGCACCACGCCGGAAAACTGCCTGCCGCCGTTAACGCCGTACTACGTGATGCGCGTCGGACGGCTGCCGCTGCTGCCCTATTTCAAACCCGGACACGAGGGCATTGCCAGCGCGCTCAGTGAAATCGCCGCAGACCATACGGCGGCGCTGCTGGCTAACCACGGGCCGGTAGTGAGCGGTCGCTCGCTGCGCGAGGCGGTGTTTAACGCCGAGGAACTGGAAGACAGCGCCCGTATCTGGCTGACCTTAAAACCGCTCGGCTATGTCCCGCTCTCAGAAGCAGCGGTGGCCGAACTCGAACAATCCCGACAGGCCTGAGGTGCGATGATGATCCCGGAACAACGGCGCGACTTTATTTACCGCTACGTGCATGAAAAAAACGCCGCCTCTTTCAATGAACTGGCGGAGTTGATGAGCGTGTCGCATATGACGGTACGCCGCGACATTCAGCTGCTGGAAGAAGAAGGCAAAGTTATCGCCATTAACGGCGGCGTGAAGCTTAATAACCTGCTTAAATCCGAGTTGCCGTGGCGGGAAAAAGCGGAGTTGCATCATGATGTAAAACGCAAAATGGGCCAGCTGGCGGCGATGCTTATCGAGCCGGGTCAAACGCTCTACCTCGATGCCGGCACCTCGTTGTTTGAAGTGGCGAAAGCGGTGGCCGCCAGCCGCTGTTTTAACCTGACGGTCGTCACCAACGACTTTTCCATCAGCCACTACCTGATGGATATGCCGCATATCACGCTCTATCACACCGGCGGCCTGGTGGATCAGCGCAACCGCTCAAGCATTGGCAAAAGCGCCGCCAGCTTTCTTCGCACCATTAATATTGACGTGGCGTTTCTGAGCTCCTCTTCGTGGGATACCGAACGCGGAATGTCAACGCCGAGCGAAGGGAAAGCCTCGGTCAAGGAGGCGGTGCTCACCGTTTCCCGGCGTCGGGTACTGGTCTGCGATAGCAGCAAATTTGGGAAATACGGCATGTTCCATATCTGCGGGCTGGAGCAGTTAACCGATATTGTTTCTGATAACCGGCTACCGGAAGATGCGCAACATACTATTGCCAGCCAGGGCGTGAAGCTGCATCTGGTAGATAGCCGGGAGGGAGAGCATCATGCTGAAGCTCGCGGCTAACCTCGACTGGCTATTTACCGATTTACCGATAGCGGCACGTTTCCAGGCGGCAAAAGCGGCCGGTTTTCACGGCATTGAAGGGCTGTTTCTCTGGCAACACCCGCTAGAACAGCTGCAGGCGGCGCAACGGCAAACGTCTCTTCCGCTGGTGCTGATGAACGCTCCTGCAGGCAACTGGTCTCAGGGTGAACGCGGGCTGGCAGCGCTACCCGGGCGCGAAGAGGAGTTTCATCGCAGTCTGGAGCTGGCTCGTCATTATGCCACGGCGCTGGGCTGCCGCCGGGTTCACGTTATGGCGGGGTTGCGCTGCGACGCTCTGACGCATCAGGCCCAGCTTGAGCTCTTGCGCAACAGGCTGCGTATCGCCTGCGATGTGCTGGCTGTCGCGGGAATAGATGTGCTGATTGAACCATTAAACTCGCAGGATATGCCCGGCTATTTTATTGATAGCTTTCCGCTGGCCGCCACAATCATTCACCAGGTTGCCAGGGACAATATCGGTTTACAGTTTGATATTTATCACTGCCAGAAAATTCACGGCAACGTCGCCAAAAATATTGAACGCTATTTTACGCTTATCAAACATATTCAAATTGCTTCTGTTCCTTATCGCCATGAACCTGGGACCGGCGAATTAAATGAAGCATGGTTATTCGATTTTATTAAAAAAATGAACTATGCGGGCTGGATTGGTTGTGAATATCAACCGTCAACATCAGGCCCCGAATCATTACGCTGGATAACGCCTTACCTGGAATTTTAATCTCTCTGTACCGGAGGAAAACATGTCGGATACCGTTATTATCTCGCTGGCACCCGTTGCCGCGGATTGCCCTCGAGTCATACCCGAAGAACTGGCGCAGGAAATACTCGCCAGCGTGGAATATGGCGCGGCGATCGTTCATCTGCACGTCCGTGATAAGCAGGGGCGTCTGACGCCGGACACCGTCGATTTTCAGGCCACAATCGACCCTGTAATACGCCACTCAAACCTGATAATTCAGGCCTCTACCGGCGGCGTCTCTTCGCTGTCCATCGCCGAACGCTGCGCGCCGTTGGCCTGCTCAGGTGTGGAGATGGCATCGCTTAACGTCGGCTCCGTCAACCTTGGCGATGCCGTTTACTTTAATCCCGGTCCGGACGTCGAATATTGTGCAAAACAAATCATCACCCATAACATTATTCCCGAGTTTGAAGTTTTCGAAATTGGCATGATTAATAACATCCTTGCTCTGCAGGAAAATATTAAATTCAAAACACCGATGCTGTTTAATATTGTACTGGGGCATCGCGGCAGTACCCCCGCCACGGTTGATGCATTAATTGCCATGCGCAGTATGCTCCCCCGCGAGGCCTTATGGGGAATAACGCATTTTGGCAGAAAGAATTTCGATATTATCGCTGCCGCGGTCGCTATGGGCGCCAGCGAGGTTCGAATTGGCTTTGAGGATAGCTATTATTTAAGCGCGGAAGAAAAAGCCCACAATAACTATCAGCAGGTCGCCAAACTCGCCACCCTGATTCGCAGCATGGATAAGAAAGTCGCCACGCCCGATATTGCGCGGCAAATGTTATCTATTCCACCCCGGCAGCAATAACAACAGAAAGGACATTTCGCTATGACTATGACCACTGTTATTCACAAAACCGGTCTCGGCGTCAGCATCGCCGGCGCCGCCCTGGCGGCGATAGGTGCGTTGATGCATTCACCCGCGATCTGGCAGCCTGGGCTGGTAATGTTCACCGCCGGTTTTGCGGCGGGAGCAGGATACTGGCCGGGGTTACGCAGTTATCAGTTTACCTTGTGGATCATCGCCGGTTTCGTTGCCGCGATGACCTGGTCTACGGATCTGATCGTCTGGGGCGGCTTTAACATCACCCATAAATGGATTGTTTTCCTGGTCATCCAGGCCACCATGTTCAGCATGGGCACCAAGCTGACGATCCAGGATTTTATCGATGTCGCCAAAATGCCGTGGGCGGTGTTTATCGGTACCTTCTGCCATTTTGTCATTATGCCCCTGCTCGGCCTGACCATTACCCTGGTCTTCAACTTTCCGCCGGAAGTCGCGGTGGGCATCCTGCTGATTGGCGCGTGTCCCAGCGGTCTCTCTTCGACGGTGATGGTTTACATCGCCAACGCTAACCTGGCGCTGGCGGTATCGATAGCGGCGGTTTCAACCCTGGCGGCCACGGTGATGACGCCGCTGTGGGTTAACCTGCTGGCGGGCTCGATGATCGACATTCAGCTGACCGCAATGGTGATGGACGTGGTGAAAATCGTGCTCATTCCTATCGGCGCGGCGATCTTACACGATTACCTGAAAACCTACGCCAGCATACGCGGCCGTCGTATTGTGCAAGGACTGGCCGGACTCGGCGCCCTGTGGCTGCTGTATATGAGCTTCGGAGGCTGGAACACGCTGTTCGCCAGCGCCGGCGCCGAAGCGCAAATGTACGCCGTGGTTGTCAACTTCGTGGCTGGCGGTCTCGTCTGGGCGCTGTTTTACAACTGGCTGTACGGTCGCGTTGAGGGTATTAAGAAAATCATGCCGACCATCTCGATGATAGGGATTATTTTCTTCACGACCACCGCCGCCGCCGCGGGACGCGACAACCTGGTGCAGGTCGGCTTCCTGCTCTGTTTCGCCATGCTGATGCATAACCTCGGCGGTTTCCTGATTGGCTATCTGATGAGTCGCTGGATCTTCCGCATGGACGTACAGTCCGCCCGTACCGTGGCCTTTGAAGTCGGACTGCAAAACGGCGGAATGGCATCGGGGCTTGCCGCCGCGATGGGCAAGCTGGCAACGGTGGGCCTTGCTTCCGCGGTGATGACTCCGCTTGGCAACGTCAGCGGCTCGCTGCTGGCGAACTACTGGCGCAAAAAGGACGCCCGACAGGCGCAGGCCGCCGCGAAAAATCCCGCTCAATCCGTTTCTGAACATCTTTCAAAAGGATAATCACCATGACGACTCTCACTCTGAAGCAGGCTTTACGCGCCGTAGCGTTCGCGCTTGACCTCGCTGACTCCTGCTATACAAAGCGCCCGCTAAGCGTAGCGGTGTGCGACGCCAGCGGGGAACTGCTCAGCTTCGCACGCATGGACAATGCCAAATTGTTAACCATTGAACTTACTCAGCGCAAGGCGCGTACCAGCAGTCGCCTCGGCTGTACCACCCTGGCATTTTTACAGCGCCTGCAAAAAGAGCAGCTGGACATCAGTTACTTTGCCGATCCGCGTTTTACCGCCCTGCCCGGCGGGATCCCGCTTCTGTACGACGGGAAATGTCTCGGCGCCGTCGCGGTAGGCGGCCTATCGGCACAGGAAGATCACGACGCGGCGCTGGCCGTCGCGGAAAATTTGCTCGAGGAGATTACCCAATGAAAAAGATCGCTATGTTGCACACCAGTTCAGCGACGCTCGCGATGATGCAGCAGCTGATTGCCGATATCATGCCGGAAGTGGAAGTCATGCATCTGGTGGAAGAATCCATGATCAAGCAGGTCATGAAGGCCGGAGGGGTAACGCCGAATATTGCCGCCCGCATCGCCGACTACGTGCATATTGCCGAAAAAGCGGACTGCGATATTTTTATTACCGCCTGCTCTTCTATTGGCACGGCGGTGGAACAGTGCCAGTTTCTGACGCCGCTCCAGCTCGCCCGTATTGACAGCGCGATGGTCAAAGAAGCGATTGAAAAAGGTGAGCGTATCGCCGTGCTGGCAACCGTAGCGACCACGCTAAAGCCGACGTTGGATTACGTCCAGCGCAAAATACAGGAGAGCGGTAAGCCGCGCGCCGTTACCCCCATATTAATGGAAGAGGCCTTTCACGCGCTGCTGGCGGGAGAGATGGATACCCATGACCGGATTGTCGCCGACGGGCTAAAAACCGCGTTTAGCCAGGCGGATGTGGTCATGCTGGCACAGGCCTCAATGGCCCGGGTATTACAGCAGCTACCCACTCCGCCGGTACCGGTCTTGACCTCGCCAGAAAGCGGAATTCGTTGGCTGAAAGCACTGGCGGAAAGCTGAGTTACGGGCAAAAAAAAAGGCCATCATCAGATGGCCAACCATGTCGAAATTGGACCAGCCCTTAACCATGCAGAAAGTCAGGGCTGTTTTTTTACTTATTACTTAATTACGGTTTTCAGCGCTTCGCCGATATCGGCCAGGCTGCGAACGGTCTTCACGCCTGCGGCTTCCAGCGCCGCGAATTTCTCGTCCGCAGTGCCTTTGCCGCCCGCGATGATGGCGCCCGCGTGACCCATACGTTTGCCTTTCGGCGCGGTCACACCGGCAATGTAGCCGACAACCGGTTTGGTCACGTGATCTTTGATATAAGCGGCCGCTTCTTCTTCCGCGCTACCGCCGATCTCACCGATCATCACAATCGCTTCGGTCTGCGGGTCTTCCTGGAACAGCTTCAGGATATCGATGAAGTTAGATCCCGGGATCGGGTCGCCGCCGATGCCCACGCAGGTGGACTGGCCGAAGCCGTAGTCGGTGGTCTGCTTAACCGCTTCATAGGTCAGGGTACCGGAGCGGGAAACGATGCCCACTTTACCCGGCTGGTGAATGTGGCCCGGCATGATGCCGATTTTGCATTCGCCTGGGGTGATCACGCCCGGGCAGTTCGGCCCGATCATGCGCACGCCCGCTTCGTCCAGCTTCACCTTCACGGTCAGCATATCCAGCGTCGGGATACCTTCGGTGATGGTGATAATCAGTTTAATGCCCGCATCGATAGCTTCCAGGATGGAGTCTTTGCAGAACGGCGCCGGAACGTAGATCACGGATGCGGTTGCACCGGTCGCTTCTACCGCTTCGCGCACGGTGTTGAACACCGGCAGGCCCAGATGAGTGGTACCGCCTTTGCCCGGCGTTACGCCGCCAACCATTTGCGTACCGTAAGCAATGGCTTGTTCAGAGTGGAATGTACCCTGGCTACCAGTGAAGCCCTGGCAGATAACCTTGGTATCTTTATTAATTAAAACGGACATTATTTCCCCTCCACTGCGGCAACAACCTGCTGAGCTGCATCCGTCAGACTTTTCGCTGCAATAATATTCAGGCCGCTGTCAGCCAGTTTCTTCGCGCCCAGTTCGGCGTTGTTACCTTCCAGACGAACCACTACCGGGACATTAACGCCCACTTCGGCTACCGCGCCGATGATGCCGTCGGCAATCAGGTCGCAGCGTACGATACCGCCGAAGATGTTAACCAGAACCGCTTTTACGTTGTCATCAGAGAGGATGATTTTGAACGCTTCGGTGACGCGCTCTTTGGTAGCGCCGCCGCCAACGTCAAGGAAGTTAGCCGGTTCGCCGCCGTGCAGCTTAACGATGTCCATGGTGCCCATCGCCAGGCCCGCGCCGTTCACCATGCAACCGATGTTGCCGTCCAGCGCGACGTAGTTCAGTTCCCACTGCGCCGCCTGAGCTTCACGCGGATCTTCCTGAGACTGATCGCGCATTTCGCGCAGATCCGGCTGGCGGAACAGCGCGTTGCCGTCAGCGCCCAGTTTACCATCGAGGCAAATCAGGTCGCCCTGCCTGGTGATCACCAGCGGGTTGATTTCGATCAGCGCCAGGTCGCGCTCAAGGAAAATGGTCGCCAGACCCATAAAGATTTTGGTGAACTGCTGAACCTGTTTTCCTTCCAGACCCAGTTTGAACGCCAGTTCACGGCCCTGGTAAGGCATCGGACCCGCCAGCGGATCGATGGCGATTTTGTGGATCAGGTGCGGGGTCTCTTCCGCCACTTTTTCGATTTCCACGCCGCCTTCGGTAGAGGCCATGAAGACCACACGACGGGAGCTACGGTCAACGACCGCGCCGAGGTACAGCTCTTTATCGATATCGGTCGCCGCTTCCACCAGGATCTGGTTAACCGGCTGGCCGTTTGCGTCTGTCTGGTAGGTCACCAGGCGTTTGCCCAGCCAGTGTTCAGCAAATGCGCGAATGTCTTCTTTGCTCTTAACTACTTTCACACCGCCCGCTTTGCCGCGGCCACCAGCGTGAACCTGACATTTCACTACCCACGGACCCGCGCCGATTTTTGAAGCGGCTTCTTCTGCTTCACGCGGAGTAGTACAGGCATAACCCACCGGCGCCGGTAAGCCATAGCGGGCAAAGAGTTGTTTTGCCTGATATTCATGTAAGTTCATGTGTTCAGTCCATCCTTCAGGGAATAATTATAAACCTGTAGGCCTGATAACGGCGCTAGCGCGTGTTATCCGGCCTACGGTAGGTAATACTCTTGCTGACTACACGTCCAGCAGCAGACGAGTAGGGTCTTCCAGCAGCTCTTTAATCGCGACAAGATAGCCTACCGATTCACGTCCGTCGATCAGACGATGGTCGTAGGAGAGCGCCAGGTACATCATCGGCAGAATTTCGACCTTACCATTCACCGCCATCGGACGATCTTTAATGGCATGCATACCGAGAATCGCGCTCTGCGGCGGGTTGATGATCGGCGTGGACATCAGAGAACCGAATACGCCGCCGTTGGTAATGGTGAAGTTACCGCCGGTCAGGTCGTCTACGGTCAGCTTGCCGTCGCGGCCTTTTACGGCCAGCTCTTTAATTTTCTTCTCAATATCCGCCATGCCCAGCAGGTCGACATCGCGCAGAACCGGGGTCACCAGGCCGCGCGGCGTGGAGACCGCCATGCTGACGTCAAAATAGTTGTGGTACACCACGTCATCGCCATCGATAGAGGCGTTCACTTCCGGATAGCGTTTCAGCGCTTCAACCACCGCCTTCACGTAGAAGGACATAAAGCCCAGACGGATACCGTGACGTTTTTCAAACGCGTCACCATACTGCTTACGCAGATCCATAATCGGCTTCATGTTGACTTCGTTGAAGGTGGTCAGCATGGCGGTAGAGTTTTTCGCTTCCAGCAGACGCTCGGCAACGCGTTTGCGCAGACGAGTCATCGGCACGCGTTTTTCAGAACGGTGGCCCAGCTGCGGAGCCGGAGCAGCAGCAGCGGGGGCCGCCGCCGGGGCTGGAGCTTTTGCCGGAGCGTTCGCCAGATGTTTCTCTACGTCTTCGCGGGTCAGGCGGCCGCCAACGCCGGTGCCTTTAATGGCCGCCGCGTCGAGGCTATGTTCCGCGAGCAGACGGCGAATCGCCGGGCTCAGCGCATCGTTGTTCTGTTCTTCCAGAGAAGCCTGCTGGCGCTGGGCCGGAGTAGACTCTTTGGCATCGGCTTTCGCGCCGGACTCTTTGCCCGCACTGTTGCCTTCACGCAGGCGGCCGAGGATCTGACGAGAAAGCACGGTGGCGCCTTCGTCTTCAATGACCGCGTCCAGAATGCCATCCGCTGAAGCCGGTACTTCCAGTACCACTTTGTCAGTTTCGATTTCTACCAGCACTTCGTCACGAACAACCGCATCGCCCGGTTTTTTATGCCAGGTGGCAACCGTTGCGTCAGCTACGGACTCAGGCAGGTCGGGAACCAGAATATCTACGCTACTCATTATGTATCCTTTAATTAATCGACGTTCAGCGCGTCATTGACCAGATCTTGTTGCTGTTTCTGGTGAACGGACAGGTATCCTACCGCCGGAGAGGCGGAGGCCGGGCGGCCTGCATAACGCAGAGAGGCCCCAAACGGAATCACTTCACGGAAGTGATGCTGGCTGCAGTACCACGCGCCCTGGTTGAGCGGTTCTTCCTGGCACCAGACAAAATCATGCACGTGCGCATACGGTTTCAGCGCTTCCTGTACCGCCTGGTGCGGGAACGGGTAGAGCTGCTCTATACGAACGATAGCGACATCTTTTTGCTCTTTCTTGCGGCGCTGTTCCAGCAGGTCGTAGTAAACCTTACCAGAGCACAGCACAACACGCTTCACGGCTTTCGGGTCGAGATCGTCGATTTCACCGATTGCCGGCTGGAAGGTGCCGTTAGCCAGTTCGTCCATGCTCGACACCGCCAGCGGGTGACGCAGCAGCGATTTCGGCGACATCACGATCAGCGGGCGACGCATACCGCGCAGCGCCTGACGACGCAGCATATGGTAAACCTGCGCTGGCGTGGACGGTACGCAAACCTGCATGTTCTGCTCGGCGCAGAGCTGCAGGTAGCGTTCCAGACGCGCGGAGGAGTGCTCCGGCCCCTGACCTTCATAGCCGTGCGGCAGCAGCATCACCAGACCGCACATACGGCCCCACTTCTGCTCGCCGGAGCTGATGAACTGGTCGATAACCACCTGCGCGCCGTTAGCGAAGTCGCCGAACTGCGCTTCCCAGATGGTCAGGGTGCGCGGTTCCGCGGTAGCGTAGCCGTATTCAAACGCCAGTACCGCCTCTTCCGACAGTACGGAGTCCCAGACTTTGAAATGGCCCTGGCCGTTGTGGACGTGCTGCAGCGGCGTATAGGTTGAACCATTTTTCTGGTTATGGATCACCGCATGGCGGTGGAAGAAGGTCCCGCGCCCGGAGTCTTCGCCGGACAAACGCACCGAAATGCCTTCATCTACCAGCGTAGCGTAGGCGAGGTTTTCCGCGCCGCCCCAATCGAACAGCTTCTCACCGGCGGCCATTGCCTGACGATCGCCGTAGATTTTCGCGACGCGCGACTGCATCTCAACGGCTTCCGGCACCGTACTGATGCGTTTCGCCAGCTCCTGCAGACGCTTAGGTTCAACTTTGTCCGGGTAGCTCTCATCCCACTCGTGGTTAAGGTACGGGGACCAGGTAAAGGAGTGCATGTTCATCGGACGCCACTCCTGCACCACACATTCGCCGGCATCCAGCGCGTCGCGGTAGAGGTTCACCTGCTCGGTAGCGTCTTCCAGCGTCGCGACTTTGTCGGCTTCCAGCTTGTCAGCGTAGATTTTGCGCGGGGTCGGATGCTTTTTGATTTTCTGGTACATCAGCGGCTGGGTCGCGCTCGGCTCGTCGGCTTCGTTGTGGCCGTGACGGCGGTAGCACACCAGGTCGATGAAGACATCGCGTTTGAAGGTATTACGGAAATCCAGCGCCAGGCGGGTCACGAAAGCCACGGCTTCCGGGTCATCGGCGTTGACGTGGAAAATCGGCGACTGAACCATTTTACCGATGTCGGTGCAGTACGGGGTAGAACGCGCATCCAGCGGGTTGGAGGTAGTGAAGCCAACCTGGTTGTTGATAACGATGCGTACGGTACCGCCCACTTCGTAACCACGCGCTTTGGACATGTTCAGGGTTTCCTGAACCACGCCCTGGCCGGTAACCGCGGCGTCGCCGTGAATAGTGATCGGCAACACTTTGTTGCTGCTCGGTTCGTCAAGACGATCGAGACGCGCGCGTACGGAGCCGATAACCACCGGGCTGACGATTTCCAGGTGCGACGGGTTAAACGCCAGCGCCAGGTGCACCAGACCGCCTTCGGTTTCCATATCGGACGAGAAGCCCATGTGGTACTTCACGTCACCGGTACCGAGGTGCTCTTTATGTTTTCCGGCGAATTCGTCGAACAGGTCCTGCGGTTTTTTACCCAGCACGTTGACCAGTACGTTCAGACGACCGCGGTGCGCCATGCCCAGCACCACTTCGCGGGTGCCGCTCTTACCCGCGTGGCGGATAATCTCTTTGAGCATCGGGATCAGCGCATCGCCGCCTTCCAGCGAGAAGCGTTTAGCGCCCGGGAATTTCGCGCCGAGGTAGCGCTCCAGGCCTTCCGCCGCGGTCAGCTCGCTGAGGAAGCGCTTTTTCTCTTCGGCGCTAAAGCTCGCTTTGCCCGCTACCGACTCGATACGCTGCTGGATCCAGCGTTTTTCTTCGGTAGAGGTAATGTGCATATATTCCGCGCCAATGGAGCCGCAATAGGTCTGCTTCAGGGCGGAGATCAGATCGCCCAGCTTCATCGTGTCTTTACCGATGGCAAAAGAGCCTACGTTATAGATCTCCTGGAAATCGGCCTCGGTCAGATCGTGGTAAGCCGGATCGAGATCCGCCACTCTCTCTTGCTGCCAAAGTCCCAGCGGATCGAGATTCGCATGCTGGTGACCGCGGAAGCGGTATGCGTTGATGAGCTGCAGGACTTTAACCTGCTTCACATTGGTGTCAGGGTCGGAAATCGAAGAAGTGTAACGCGAGGCATCCTTCGCCAGGCGGCGGAAATAATCACGCGTTTTGGAATGAAATTGATCCGGTTTGACTCCGGTGCCAGGTAACTGCTGGAACATAGAACGCCAGTTGGCGTCAACAGAGTCAGGATCGGTTAAGAAGTCTTCATAGAGCTGTTCTATCCAGCTCTGGTTCGAACCAGAGAGGTAAGAAGAGTCCAGCCAGGCTTTCATTGCGCCGTTCTGCATCGTGATCCCTTAAGCATTTATATGCTTATTTCGCCGTAGAAACTACCACGCACAGAAGTTGTACGTGCCGGGGTTCACTTGTTGCGGATGAGTTGTGGTTTCGTCCGCTAAGGAACCTTTAAAAACTGCCATTAATCTTCGGCGTTCAGGCTGCGGTTGCGTTAGCTGCCTTCACTTACCCCGGTCACATAGTTCACTATGCTCCCGGGGATGCGTTCAGTTGCCGCCTTACCTCGCTCTGAACGCCTTGATTACTGGTACATATTTGGCGGTTTTTAAAGATTTCCTGCCATCCCCTTCATACTTCAAGTTACATGTGCGTTGGCTTTCCTCACTCACCCCAGTCACTTACTTGAGTAAGCTCCTGGGGATTCGCGGCGTCGCCGCGTGACTCGGCCTTCGGCCTCGCCCCTACGGGGCCAGCGCAAACGCTGTTCAAAACGGCTAGCCGTTTTGTCCTGTAACTCGAATTATTTAGGGTATTCATTTCCCGGCGGCGCGAACGCTGCCGGGGCTACTGCTTTTGGTAGCCCGGATAAGCGCTAGCGCCATCCGGGACAGACCGGGTTACTTATGCACTGCGCTGCAGCAGCATCGACTTAATATGGCCGATGGCGCGCGTCGGGTTCAGCCCCTTAGGACACACACTGACGCAGTTCATAATGCTGTGACAGCGGAATACGCTGAAAGCATCGCTCAGCCCTTCGAGGCGCTCGCTGGTTTCGGTATCGCGGCTGTCGATCAGGAAGCGATACGCGGCCAGCAGGCCTGCCGGGCCGATAAACTTGTCCGGGTTCCACCAGAACGACGGGCAAGACGTTGAACAACATGCGCAGAGAATACACTCGTACAGACCATCGAGTTTCTCACGCTGCTCTGGCGACTGCAGATGCTCGCGAGCCGGAGGATTTTGCCCATTATTCAACAAGTAAGGCTTAATCTTCTCATATTGTGCATAGAATTGCCCCATGTCTACCACCAAATCACGGATAACCGGTAATCCTGGCAGCGGACGGATAACAATTTTCTTGCCCGGCTGATTCAGCGCGGAGATCGGCGTGATGCACGCCAGACCATTTTTCCCGTTCATGTTAAGACCGTCAGAACCACATACCCCTTCACGGCAGGAGCGGCGGAACGACAGCGACGGATCTTTCTCTTTCAGCTGGATTAACGCATCCAGCAGCATCATGTCACGACCTTCTTCCGCTTCGAGGGTGTAGTCCTGCATGCGCGGAGCATCGTCTACGTCCGGGTTATAACGATAAACTGAAAACTCGAGTTTCATATTCCTGTCTCCGCATTAATAAGTACGAATCTTCGGCGGGAATGCCGGACGCAGCTTCGGTTCCATATTGACGCTACGACGCGTCATGGATTCCGACTCTGGCAGATACAGGGAATGGCACAGCCAGTTTTCATCATCACGATCCGGGAAGTCGAAACGGCTATGCGCGCCGCGGCTTTCGGTACGATAGTTCGCAGACATTGCAGTGGCGTAAGCGGTTTCCATCAGGTTATCCAGCTCCAGACACTCAACGCGCTGGGTGTTGAACTCGCTGGAAGTATCATCCAGACGAGCGTTTTTCAGACGCTCGCGGATCGCTTTCAGCTGCTCAAGGCCCTTCGCCATCGCGTCCCCTTCGCGGAATACCGAGAAGTTATGCTGCATACACTCTTGCAGCGCTTTGCGGATTTCGACCGGATCTTCACCATTGCGGTTGCCGTTCCAGCGGTTCAGACGTTCCAGCGAAGCGTCGATCTCGTCATCCGTCGCGTCGCGCAGTACGCCCTGCTCGGCGATAGATTCTTGCAGGTGCAGACCCACCGCGCGACCAAAGACCACCAGGTCAAGCAGCGAGTTGCCGCCCAGACGGTTCGCGCCGTGTACCGATACGCAGGCGATTTCGCCTACCGCGAACAGCCCCGGAATCACCACGTCTTCGCCCTGCTCGTTGACGGTCAGCGCCTGGCCACTCACTTTGGTCGGAATACCGCCCATCATATAGTGGCAAGTCGGGATAACCGGAATCGGCTCTTTCACCGGGTCGACGTGAGCAAAGGTACGAGAGAGTTCCAGAATACCCGGCAGACGGGATTCGAGAACCTCTTTACCCAGATGGTCAAGCTTCAGCTTGGCGTGCGGGCCCCAAGGACCGTCGCAGCCGCGACCTTCACGGATTTCGATCATGATGGAACGCGCCACCACGTCACGACCCGCCAGGTCTTTCGCATTCGGCGCATAACGCTCCATAAAGCGCTCGCCGTGTTTATTCAGCAGATAGCCGCCTTCGCCGCGGCAGCCTTCTGTCACCAGAACGCCCGCGCCGGCGATACCGGTCGGGTGGAACTGCCACATTTCCATATCCTGCACCGGAACGCCGGCACGGATCGCCATACCCACGCCGTCGCCGGTATTGATATGAGCATTGGTGGTGGACTGGTAAATACGGCCTGCGCCGCCGGTCGCCAGCACGGTGGCGCGGGCTTTAAAGTAAACCACTTCACCCGTTTCGATACACAGAGCGGTACAACCGACCACCGCGCCATCGGCGTTTTTCACCAGATCCAGCGCGTACCACTCGGAGAAAATAGTGGTATGGTTTTTCAGGTTCTGCTGATAAAGGGTGTGCAGCAGGGCGTGACCGGTACGGTCAGCCGCCGCAGCGGTACGTGCCGCCTGCTCGCCGCCGAAGTTTTTCGACTGGCCGCCGAACGGACGCTGATAAATCGTGCCATTTTCGAGACGGGAGAACGGCAGCCCCATATGGTCCAGCTCCAGAATCGCTTCCGGGCCGGTTTTACACATATATTCGATGGCGTCCTGATCGCCAATGTAGTCCGACCCCTTAACGGTGTCGTACATATGCCATTCCCAGTTATCTTCATGGGTATTACCGAGCGCGACGGTGATACCGCCCTGCGCGGAAACGGTATGGGAACGGGTCGGGAAAACTTTGGAGAGCAGCGCACAGGTCTGGCCGCTCTGGGAAATCTGCAGCGCCGCGCGCATACCTGCGCCACCGGCACCGATCACAACTGCATCAAATTCTCTGACAGGCAATTTCATTACACACCCCACACCACAACAAATCCATAAAGAACGTAAGCCACCAGCGCAACAACGATCAGCAGTTGCAGAATTAAGCGTACAGCCAGTGGTTTAACGTAGTCCGTTAACACCTGCCACATCCCAATCCAGGCGTGGATCAGAATGGAAACGAGAGCCAGCAGGGTGAAGACTTTAGTGAACGCGGAGGAGAAAAAGCCCGTCCAGACTTCCCATGAAATTTCACCGGTGGTGGCAAAGAAGCCCACCATATAGATGATGTAGAGGGTCAGAACGATAGCGGTAGCGCGGACCAGAATAAAGTCATGTACGCCGTTGCGTCCTAGTGCTGAGGCGTTGCTTACCATACGAGGACTCCTGCGAGAAGTGAAAGCACGACAGTAATAACAAAAGAAATTTTGGCGGAGCGTGTCCCTACTTCGAGGGTTTCTTCAAGATAGCCAAAATCCATCAGCAGGTGGCGGATACCGACTACCGCGTGATACGCCAGCGCGGTCAGGATGCCCCACATGATGAACTTCACAAAGAAGCTATCCATAATGGATGCCGCAGTGAGAAAACCTTCGGGAGAGGAAAGGCTGGTGCCCAGCAGCCAAAGCAGAATCCCGACCGCCACGAAGGTGATCACTCCGGATACGCGATGGAGAATGGACGCTATCGCCGTGATTGGGAACCGGATCGTTTGCAGATCCAGATTGACAGGTCTTTGTTTTTTCACATTTCTTACCATGAATAACGCCCACATGCTGTTCTTATTGTTTCCTTCCTCCGGTCTGCTTGCGGGTCAGACAGCGTCCTTATCTATAACTAAAAGTCATGTTAAAACGCCTTTCCAGGAGTTAAAGCGTGACAAAATAACGCTGGGTGGCTCGGGATTGCAGGGTGTTCCGGAGACCTGGCGGCAGTATAGGCCGTTCACAAAATCATTACAATTAACCTACATATAGTTTGTCGGGTTTTCTCCCGAACAGTGATCAATGTCACGATAACAACATATTTTTAATTTTTAATCATCTGATTTGACAAATATTAAACATTATTGTTACAACCATTACCAGATAAATGCAATAATACGCAAAAGTTATGGGGTCACTCTTTTACCTGAGAATAAGTTATGCAACAGTGAGAGAGTATTGACCGATGTAATCAGGACAGTTATTAGTGGTATATAGTTTTATAATATTCGGGCTGCTAAAACGCTGATTTGCTGTTGTTTCATCGTAGGCTGAAGACGTACCATCAAGCGCCCTTGCTCTGTACCCTGCCCTTTTCGCGACGCAGAGCGATGTGCAACATAACAAACTGGTAACGTCATCTGCTACGGGCCGAATGCAAATCCACCACCCGGCAGTCTTAAGCAATAAAGGCGCTAAGGAGACCATAAATGTCTGATGCTAAAGCAAAAATCACCCTGGGTGGTGATACTGCTATCGAACTGGATGTGCTAAAGGGCACGCTCGGTCAGGATGTTATTGATATTCGTAGTCTTGGTTCAAAAGGCGTATTTACTTTTGACCCTGGTTTCACCTCAACCGCATCCTGCGAATCTAAAATCACCTTTATCGACGGTGATGAAGGTATCCTGCTGCACCGCGGTTTTCCGATCGATCAGTTAGCAACCGACTCCAACTATCTGGAAGTATGCTACATCCTGCTGAACGGTGAGAAGCCGACTCAGGCCCAGTACGACGAATTCAAAACAATCGTTACTCGCCACACTATGATTCACGAACAGATTACCCGTCTGTTCCACGCGTTCCGCCGCGATTCACATCCGATGGCCGTTATGTGCGGTATCACCGGCGCGCTGGCCGCGTTCTATCACGATTCGCTGGATGTGAATAACCCACGCCATCGCGATATCGCCGCATTCCGCCTGCTCTCCAAGATGCCGACGATGGCGGCAATGTGTTACAAATATTCTATCGGTCAGCCTTTCGTTTATCCGCGCAACGACCTCTCCTACGCGGGTAACTTCCTGAATATGATGTTCTCCACGCCGTGTGAAAAATATGAAGTGAACCCGATTCTGGAACGCGCGATGGACCGTATCCTGATCCTGCACGCCGACCACGAACAAAACGCTTCGACCTCCACCGTGCGTACCGCCGGCTCTTCCGGCGCGAACCCGTTTGCCTGCATCGCAGCGGGCATTGCCTCCCTGTGGGGACCGGCGCACGGCGGCGCCAACGAAGCGGCGCTGAAGATGCTCGAAGAGATCAGCTCCGTTGAACACATTCCGGAATTCGTCCGTCGCGCGAAAGACAAAAACGACTCTTTCCGCCTGATGGGCTTTGGCCACCGGGTGTACAAAAACTACGACCCGCGCGCCACCGTTATGCGTGAAACCTGCCATGAAGTGCTGAAAGAGCTGGGCACCAAAGACGATCTGCTGGAAGTGGCTATGGAGCTTGAGCACATCGCGCTTAACGACCCGTACTTCATTGAGAAGAAACTTTACCCTAACGTCGATTTCTACTCCGGTATCATCCTCAAAGCGATGGGCATCCCATCCTCCATGTTTACCGTTATCTTCGCGATGGCGCGTACCGTGGGCTGGATTGCGCACTGGAACGAAATGCACAGCGACGGCATGAAAATCGCCCGTCCGCGTCAGCTGTATACCGGCTACGAAAAGCGCGATTTCAAAAACGATATCGCCCGCTAGGTCGGCTATCGCTACGACAAAAAACGCGCCTTCTGGCGCGTTTTTTTATTGCTGACATCCCGGACACCAGTAAAACGGCCGCGACGACAGCATGGTCCTCTCGATAATTCCGCCGCAGCGCTCGCAGGCCTCCCCTTCGCGATGAAAAACCTTAAAGCGAAACAGCGCGCCGTGGTGCTTATTCTCCTCCACCACACCGCGGGTGTTGTAGGACAAGCGCGGGATCTCCAGCAGCGCCTGCGCCAGCGCATCGAGCTGTTTCTCATCCAGTTCAGAGGCTTTATGCCGCCCGGTCAGCCCCACCTGCCAGAGGATCTCCACCCGCAGATAGTTGCCTAATCCGGCAAGAAACGCCTGATCCAGCAGCAGACCGGAGAACTGGCGGTTACGGAATTTCGCCGTCAGCAGCCGCGCTTTGACCTGTTCAACGCTAAGGCGCATATCAAGTACATCCGGCCCGACCCGCAGCAAAAACGGATGGCGGGCGAGCTGCTCGGGCGTCAGCATCTCAATCTCAGAGGCGCTATAGAGCAAAATCGCCTTGCGCGCGGTCTGCAGCCTAACGCGGAGAACGCGCGTCGTTTCAGGCTGCGACCCCGCGTCCACCACCCGCCAGACGCCGTAAAGTTGATTGTGGCTATACAGCGTTAGCCCGCCGGAGAAGTGGGTCAGCAGCGCCTTACCGCGAGTTTCAATGTGCGTCACTCGCTGGCCGACCAACTGAGATTGATAATGTTGTAACTGCGGAAAGGCGAACCACGCCCCGGTTAGGGGTTCGCCTTTAATCGCCGCTTCCAGGCTATCCGCCGCGCGGCGAATTTCCGGACCTTCCGGCATAATCTTATCCTTATGTTAATGCGTTGCGCCGCCGCCGACTTTCACGTCTCCGTCCTGCTGCAGGGCAACGGCGATAGCCGTTTCCAGCGCCGCACGCACCGTGTCTACCGCCATACTCGCTTCGCCAGGGTGAGCCGCAGCCTGCTCCGGCAAATACGGAATATGGATAAAGCCGCCCTTCGCGCCGCTGCCGTTACGCAGGCTATGCAGCAGGCCATACATCACGTGATTACAGACAAACGTTCCCGCCGTCTGCGATACCGACGCCGGGATACCTTTGCTCCGCAGGGCGGTCACGATCGCTTTGATCGGCAGCGTGCTAAAGTACGCCGCCGGGCCTCCGGCAACGATCGGCACATCGATCGGCTGCTGGCCTTTATTGTCCGGGATCCGCGCATCATCGACGTTGATCGCCACGCGTTCAACGGTGATATCGACGCGACCGCCCGCCTGGCCAATCGCCAGCGTTAAGACAGGTTTCAGCTCCTCCAGCGCGGCGTTCAGCGCCGTCAGGGCTTCGCCAAAGACGCACGGCAGCTGCCGCGCCACCACCGGCTGCCCGGCGATGATAGCGCCGTCCAGCCGCTTTACCACTTCCCACGAAGGGTTAACCGCTTCGCCGCCAAACGGTTCAAAACCGGTAATCAGTACGCCAGCCATGATCCCTCCTTACAGGAACATCAGGAAATAGAGCAAAAATACGTTCACGATAAGCAGCATAACGCCGGTCGGCACCTGGGCTTTGATCACCGCATTTTTATCCGGCAGCTCCAGCAGCGCGGCCGGGACGATATTGAAGTTCGCCGCCATTGGGGTCATCAGGGTCCCGCAGTAGCCTGAGAACATGCCAATTGCCGCCATCACCGCCGGGTTACCGCCGTGCTGCAGCACCAGAATCGGGATCCCGACACCCGCCGTCACGATGGGAAACGCGGCGAAAGCGTTGCCCATCACCATCGTCAGCAGCGCCATACCCAGGGTATAGACGGCCACGGCGATAAATCGGCTGTCTACCGCCAGATAGTGCTGGGTCAGCCAGGAGATGCTATTGCCGACGCCCGCGGCGGTAAACAGCAGCCCGAGCACCGCGAGGATCTGCGGCAAAATAAACGCCCAGCCCACTGAATCCAGCAGGCGACGAGCTTCCTGCAACGGCTGCGCCGCGGTTTCATGGGTCATGCGGATAGCCATCACCAGGCCGAGCAGCGTACCTGCGGTCATTGAAAACAGCGTGATCAGCGTGGCGTGATTGCCCGGACCAAAGATAGCGACCTGCAGCGAGGGGAGATTATTAAACAGCAGCACGCCGATCACCGTCACCACCGGTATCGCCAGCGCCGGGAAAAACAGCCGGTTGCCAAGACGCGCGGCGCTGGCGGTACGTTCTTCCTGCGAGCGCTGATGATAGCGGCCGAGACGCACGCCGCCAAAACCGGCGATCAGTGCCAGTACCACCACCACCACGCCAACGCCGATATTGACGGTGCGCTTGTCGCCAACCAGCTCATAGGTCCAGTCGCCAAACAGAAACACCAGACCATACAGTCCCCAGAACAGGCCGGTTGTCAGCCTGCGCGGATTGGCCTTATCGCGCCATGACATCACTGCTACCAACAGTAGGACAACGCCCGCCAGCCAGTACAGCCAGGTTTGCTGAAAATTCATGCTGCACCGCCTTTCGCCTGACCGGCGTTAACCTTGTCCAGCTCGCGCTGGAGATGACGGTCGAGGCGCCACAGGCGGGCGGAGTGGATCAGGAAGGCGCATACCGCCGTGGGTATCCCCCACAGGGCAATATGCAGCGGCTCAGTCTGAATGCCCCCCGACTCCAGCATAAAGTTATGCATAAAGATAATCGCCCCGAAGGCAACGAATATATCTTCCCCGAAGAACAGGCCAACGTTATCGGTCGCCGCCGACATCGCGCGTAGACGATAGCGGACCTCTCCAGGCAAGGCGCCAAAGTTTTTCTCCGCCGCCCCTTCCGCCATCGGCGCCAGTAGCGGGCGCACCATTTGCGGATGTCCGCCCAGGCTGGTGAGGCCCATCGCCGCGGTTACTTCACGCACGAACAGATAGACGATAAGCAAACGACCGGCGGTGGCGCTGCGGATCTTCGCGATCCACGTCTGCGCGCGCTCTTTCAGGCCGTGCCGCTCCAGCAGGCCAATCACCGCCAGCGGCAGCAGAAGAATAAACGGCAGGTTGCGGGTATTGAGAAATCCTTCGCCCAGCTTCTCCAGAATGGTCGCGATCGGCATATGCGCCGTCAGACCCGTGATGATCCCGGAGACAATAACCACCAGCACCGGGTTGAAACGCAGAACAAATCCGACCACGATCGCGGCAATACCGATCAGTGGCCAGAGAGATAATGACTCTCCCATAATTACATCCTGTATGTTGTTGTGAGTTGTTGTCTAATGTTAATTGATTGATAATATTGTTTTTATTCTTCTACTTCCGCACTGACCTGTATATTGCGTCCGGCAAACGCCGCGCGCAGACGGCGTGCAAAATCCAGCGCGTGCTCGCCGTCACCGTGCAGGCAGACGGTTTCCGCCACTACGTGCGCCCATTCGCCGGTGATACTGCGCACCCGGCTGTGCTGCACCATTTCCAGAGTTTGCGCCAACGACTGTTCTTCGCTTTCGATCAGCGCGCCAGCCTGGGTGCGCGGCACCAGGCTGCCGTCCGCCAGATAACCGCGGTCGGCGAAGACCTCCTGACGAGTTGTCAGCTGATAACGTTGCCCGGCGCGAATCAGCTCGCTGCCCGCCAGGCCAACCAGCACCAGACCCGCGTCAACGTCATATACCGCTTTGGCGATAGCGTCGGCAAGCTGCGGATCTTTTGCCGCCTGGTTATACAACATACCGTGCGGCTTGACGTGCCGCAGCTCGCCGCCCTGCGCGCGCACCATCGCCGCCAGCGCGCCAACCTGATACAGCGTTTGCGCATAAACCGTCTCCGGCGGCAGCTGCATCGCCGTACGGCCGAAATTTTCCCGGTCGGGAAAGCTGGGGTGCGCGCCAACCGCGACGCCATATTTCAGCGCTTCGCGAACGCACTGCAGCATCATCAGCGCATCGCCCGCATGGAAACCGCAGGCGATATTGGCGGAAGAGACCAGCTGCAGCAGCGCGCTATCGTTGGCGCAGCCTTCGCCGAGATCGGCGTTTAAATCAATCTTCATCGTTAAGTCTCCATGCCAGTTGTTCAAAGTAACGTTGCCTGTCGGCGCGCGCTTTCAGCGCTTCCTCTAGGGAACAGGGAACAAAGTGGATCGGTTGTCCCAGCGGGATCTGCGCCAACTGATACATGTCGGCTTCGATGATGGTCGCAATCCGCGGATAGCCGCCGGTGGTCTGCGCGTCGTTCATCAGTACGATGGGCTGGCCGTTATGCGGAACCTGCACCACCCCGGGCAGCAGACCGTGGGACAGCATCTCGCGATCGGTCGTTCGCTTCAGCGGTTGCCCCTGCAGGCGGTAGCCCATGCGATTGCTCTGCGGGCTAAGCTGCCAAGGCGAGCGCCAGAAGGCGTCCTGCGACACGCTATCGAACTCCTGGTACTCCGGCCCGGGCAGCGCGCGGATGCGGTTGCCGATGGGCAGCTGCTTCACGCCGCGCGGCCCGCGGAACTGCTTATCCGATTTCCCCAGCTTCAACCGGTCGCCGTCCTGTAGGCGTCGCCCTTCCAGGCCGCCAATCCCCACTTTCAGGTCAGTGCTGCGCGAACCCAGCACCTTCGGTACCGCAATTCCCCCCGCCACCGCCAGGTAGCTGCGCACGCCGTGCTGGGGATTCTTGAGCACCAGATGCTGCCCGGCCTTGACCGCCGTTCGCCAGCCCACCCATACCGGCTCGCCATCGAGCTTCGCCTCGCAGGCGGCGCCGGTCAGCGCAAACCAGCCGTTACGCTCAAACTGAATATCCACCTGGCCCAGCGTTATCTCCAGCGCCGCGGCGTTGGCGCCGTTCCCCACCAGCAGATTAGCGGTGACCAGCGCCGGCTTATCCATAGCGCCGCAGCGGCTGATGCCCAGTTGACGCAACCCTTCACGCCCACCGTCCTGCACCGAGGTATACATTCCGGCGCGGATAATTTTTAACATACGCCCTCCTTTTGCGGCACAAAACGCACCCGGTCGCCGGAACGCAGCAACACCGGCTCCTTGCGCTTCGGATCAAACAGCGCCAGCGGTGTACGCCCCAGCAACTGCCACCCACCGGGCGTCGCCAGCGGATAAATTCCGGTTTGCGCCCCGCCGATACCGACGGACCCTGCGGGCACCAGCAGGCGCGGCTCCGCCCGTCTCGGCATCGCCAGCTGCTCCGGCAGGCCGCCGAAATATGGGAAGCCCGGCTGGAAGCCGAGGAACCACACCACGTACTCCACCGACGAATGCAGCTCAACCACCTGCTTCTCGCTCAAGCCGCTATGGCGGGCAACTTCCCCCAGATCCGGTCCGTATTCGCCGCCATAAACCACCGGGACCGAAACCTGCCGCGACTCCGGTTCGAGCGTATCGCACTCCTCCCACCAGAGCTGCAGGCGTTCAATCGCATCCCACGCCGTCTGCTGCGGATTACGCAATATCACGGTAATGTTGTTCATGCCCGGGATGGCTTCCACCACCTCAGTATGGCCTACCAGACGCTGGGCTAACCGCCAGATCCGCTTCTGACTTTCCAGCGATACCGGCGGCTCAAGCTCCAGTACCACTGCCGTTTCACCTAACAAATAACAACGCGCTCGCTGCACT
Source organism: Klebsiella pasteurii (assembly GCF_018139045.1). Taxonomy (NCBI): domain Bacteria; kingdom Pseudomonadati; phylum Pseudomonadota; class Gammaproteobacteria; order Enterobacterales; family Enterobacteriaceae; genus Klebsiella; species Klebsiella pasteurii. The sequence goes on along the minus strand of NZ_CP073236.1, from coordinate 5,711,779 downwards.
TTTGCCTCCGTTCATCAGGCCGGGTTCGGGATATCAATAAACGTGACGTCCAGTTCGGTATTTTCCGTTAGCCATTCGCTTAACGCGCGAATTCCGCCGCGCTCGGTAGCATGGTGCCCGGCAGCGTAAAAATGCAGCCCCTGCTCGCGCGCCGAGTGGATGGTTTGCTCTGAAACCTCACCGGTAATAAACGCGTCGACGCCAAAGCGGGCGGCGCTGTCGATAAAGCTCTGGCCGCCGCCGGTGCACCACGCCACGCGGACGACTTTGTCCGGCCCGGTGTCGCCGCACCACAGCGGTTTGCGTCCCAGCCGCGCTTCAATCCACGAAGCCAACTCCAGGCCCGATACCGCCATCGACAGTTCGCCCCACTGCACCAGCGGCTCGATTTCGCCCATCACGTTGATGCCGAGCAGCGACGCCAACTGGGCGTTATTGCCCAGTTCCGGGTGGGCATCAAGCGGCAGGTGCCAGCCGTAGAGGTTAATGTCGTTAGCCAGCAGCGTTTTGAGGCGATTGCGCTTCATACCGCGGATCACCGGCGATTCACCTTTCCAGAAATAGCCGTGATGGACAATCACCGCATCGGCCTCCAGGCGCACAGCTTCATCCAGCAGCGCCTGGCTGGCGGTTACGCCGGTGACGATTTTTTGTATCGTCTCGCGCCCTTCCACCTGGAGCCCATTGGGGGCGTAATCACTGATGGCCGCGCTGTTCAGCTTTTCATTAATCAGTTGTTCCAGTTCACTATTTTTCATTGCCGCTCCACCAGGTCATTATTCTATGCAGAGGGATAACATAACGGTATCCGCCCGGTCAGTCGATAGTTCTGCCGCTTCGCCGTCCATTTTGACTTTTCGCGAAATCCCGCAATTTGTCTACTCCCTCCTGCGCGCATTCGTGTATATTTATGCACTATTACAGCATATTAAATAACCAGAAAGCCTATAACGCCATGAATATCACTAGTTGATAGTTATTCATGCAGAAAGATCGACTTTCTTTTTTTATGGCAGGACAAAGCATTACATGAACACACAATCCTCACAGCCGCGGGCGATTTATTACGTCGTCGCGCTGCAAATCTGGGAATACTTCAGCTTTTACGGCATGCGCGCGCTGCTGATTCTTTATCTCACCAATCAGCTCAAGTATGACGATAATCATGCTTATGCGCTGTTCAGCGCCTACTGTTCTTTAGTCTACGTTACGCCGATTCTCGGCGGCTTCCTGGCGGATAAGCTGCTGGGCAACCGCATGGCGGTGATGCTCGGCGCGCTGTTGATGGCCATCGGCCATCTGGTGCTCGGCGCGAGCGAAATCGCCCCCACCTTCCTCTACCTATCGCTGGCGATTATTGTCTGCGGCTACGGGCTGTTTAAATCCAACGTCAGCTGCCTTCTCGGCGAACTGTATGAACCCACCGACCCGCGCCGCGACGGCGGTTTTTCGCTGATGTACGCGGCGGGCAACGTCGGGTCTATCATTGCGCCAATCGCCTGCGGCTACGTGCAGGAGGAGTACAGCTGGGCGATGGGCTTTGCGCTGGCGGCGGTAGGCATGATCGCCGGGCTGGTCATTTTCCTCAGCGGCAACCGCCATTTCCGCCATACCCGGGGCGTCAATCGCGAAGCGCTGCGGGCGCGGAGCTTTGTTTTACCAAACTGGGGCTGGCTGCTGGTGCTGCTGATCGCCGCGCCGCTGCTAATCACCGTGCTGTTCTGGCAGGAGTGGTCGGTCTATGCGCTGATTGTGGCGACAGTTATCGGTCTGGCGGTACTGACGCGGATCTACCTGCGCGCGGAGACCGCCGGGCAGCGTAAAGATCTGCGGCTGATTATGGTGCTCACCTGCTTCAGTCTACTGTTCTGGGCCTTTGCGCAGCAGGGTGGCAGCTCCATCAGCCTGTACATCGACCGTTTCGTTAATCGGCATTTTATGGGTTATGAAATACCGACCGCGATGTTCCAGTCGGTCAACGCCTTTGCGGTGATGCTCTGCGGAGTGGTGCTGGCGTGGCTGGTGAAAGAGAATATCAACGGCAACCGTACCGTACGTATCTGGGGCAAATTCGCGCTGGGCCTCGGCCTGATGAGCGCCGGGTTCTGCATCCTGACCCTCAGCGCCCGCTGGTCAGCCGCCTATGGCCACTCCTCGATGCCGCTGATGGTATTAGGTCTGGCGGTGATGGGCTTTGCCGAACTATTTATCGACCCGGTAGCGATGTCGCAAATCACCCGCATTCAGATCCCCGGCGTGACCGGCGTGCTGACCGGCATTTATATGCTGCTCTCCGGCGCTATCGCCAACTATCTGGCGGGGGTGATTGCCGACCAGACCTCGCAGGGGTCGTTCGACGCCGCCGGGGCCATCAACTACTCGATTAACGCCTACATTGAGGTGTTCAGCCAGATAACCTGGGGCGCGCTAGCCTGCGTCGGCCTGGTGCTGGCGATCTGGCTGTATCACTCCGTTAAGATCAGGGCTCGTCGCCTGGCGATGGAGTCTTAAGTTCTCTGGCGGCCTCCCAGGCCGCCAGCGTCTCCAGCCGCGCCTGCTTGTGGTCAACAATCGGGCGCGGATAATCCAGCCTTACGCCCTGCTTTTCCGCCCACAGCCACGGTTGATGCACCGCTTTCTCTGGCACTCCGGCCAGCTCCGGCAGCCAGTGACGAATAAACCGCCCCGCTTTATCGAAGCGTTCTCCCTGGGTCGTCGGGTTAAAAATACGAAAATAGGGCGCGGCATCGGTACCCGTGGATGCCGCCCACTGCCAGCCGCCGTTATTCGCCGCCAGATCGCCATCAATAAGCTGTTCGATAAAGTAGCGCTCGCCCAGCCGCCAGTCGATACGCAGATCTTTAACCAGGAAGCTGGCGACAATCATCCTCAGGCGGTTATGCATCCAGCCGGTCGCATTGAGCTGACGCATCGCGGCGTCAACAATCGGGAAGCCGGTCTGTCCGCGCTGCCAGGCCTGAAACGCGGATTTATCATCCAACCACGCCACGTTATCGGTCCAGTCGATAAAAGGGCGACCTTTACACAAGTTTGGGTAGTAAACCATCAGATGACGGTAAAACTCGCGCCAGATAAGCTCGTTGAGCCATACCGCCCCGGCTTCGCCATCCAGCGCCCGCGCCTGCTCAACCAGCAAACGGTGCAGACACTGGCGCGGCGAGAGCGCGCCCACCGCCAGGCATGGCGACAGCCGGCTGGTTCCTTCGACGGCGGGAAGATCGCGCTGCTGTTCATAATCGGCCGCTTTTTGCTGGCAAAAACCGCGGAGCCGGGCGATAGCGCTTTTTTCATCCGCGGCGAACAGCTCGCCGTCGAAGGGCGTCTGCGGATAGTCTATTTTCACATCAGACACGGCAGCGATGGGGCCACACGCGCGAGCTTTCGGCGCGGCGACGCACTCGGGCAGCGCTTCCTGTAAACGGCGAAGAAAGGCATTTTTAAACGGCGTAAACACCTTATACATTTCGCGATTGCCGGTCAGTACGCTGCCTGGCGGCAGCAGGACGCTGTCATCAAAACCCTGACAAGTCACTCCGGTCAGGTTTTTTTCCACCGCGGCATCGCGCTGGCGTTCGTTAATTTCGTACTGATAGTTGTAAAACAGATGTGTGACCTGCTGCTGTCCGCAGAAGCTGGCGAGCAGTTTTACGCTGGCGGCAAAATCTTCCGCCTGTTCAACGTGCAGCGGGATCCCCTTTTCCGCCAGCGCCGCTTGCAGGCTGTGAAGATGGCTAACGATAAATGCCGCCTGGCGCGCCGCCATACCGTGCTGGCGCCATTGCCCTGGCGTGGCGATAAACAACCCCAGCACCCTTGCATGGGGGTCGCGGCAGGCGGCAGCGAGCGCCAGATTATCGTGCATGCGCAAATCCGCGCGAAACCAGACCAGATGGGTGGCCATAACATTCCTTTCATCATTAAAATGGATATATACGACGTCTAAACAGCTATCCCCCCGGCTTAGCCTGCGGGAGGTTAATAAGTGTAAGCCACTCCGGGCAAAAAAAAACCGCCGGATAAACCGGCGGCGTGATTGATAACAAAATTCTTAGGCGCAGCGCCTGCGCTTCAGCAGGCTTAGCCGTTCGGCCATCTGCAAAGGTTAATAAAAATCTGCGGAGGCCTTTTCCGCCTGCGCCATCCATACCGGCTGTTCGCTGGTTTTTGCCCACACACGGTGCAGCCAGCTGTAAAAACGCGCGCGGTCTTTCCAGAACAGCATTACCGGCAGCGCCAGCACGCCAGCCGTCACGGCGAAAGCGCGACGCGCAAAGATGATATGAGCAGGATAAGTTTTGTACAACGCCATAATTTCTCTCCCCTTTGTCAGGCCGGCAAGCAAAGCCGGAAAAGTTACAATGTTTCTCTGCTTAAAATAGTACCGCTTTGGCTGTAATTTTACTACTCATCCGACCACTAAAAAGCACCTATTTAGCCTTTATTTACATTCATCCGGTAACTCAGTTACAAAAAAGTTAAATTAATACTAACCATTAGTTAAGTTGTGGGCTTGGTATTTTTATATTTTTTTTACACCCCCGTCGCTGATTTTTGCGAAATCTTTGCGCCCGACTGCCTATTCTCCTCGTAAATCGAAAATACACCCGGAGGTGGATTGTGACTGCAGGCGTAATCGCTGGCGTAGCGCTGGTGTTCCTGTTGCTGGTTTATCTGGTTTATGCCCTGACACACGCGGAGGCATTCTGATGGCCGCTCAAGGATTTTTGCTCATCGCGAGCTTTATTCTGCTATTGATGATCCTGGCTCGTCCGCTGGGCACGGCGCTGGCGACGATGATCAATGATGTCCCGCTACCGGGCCTGGCCGGTATCGAACGCGGTTTATGGCGGGCGGCGGGCATTCGTTCGCAGGAGATGAACTGGTATCAATACTTATTCGCTATCCTGCTGTTTAACGCGCTGGGTCTGGCGGCGCTGTTCGCGCTGCTGATGTTCCAGGGTTCGCTGCCGCTTAACCCGCAGCATCTGCCCGGTCTGTCATGGGATCTGGCGCTGAATACGGCAGTGAGCTTTGTCAGCAACACCAACTGGCAGGCCTATGCCGGTGAAGCCACCATGAGTAGCCTTAGCCAGATGGCCGGGCTGGCGGTGCAAAACTTCCTCTCCGCCGCCACCGGCATCGCGGTGATCTTTGCCCTCACCCGCGCTTACGCCCGGCAGAAGGTCAGCACCCTGGGTAACGCCTGGGTCGATCTGACCCGCATTACTCTCTGGCTGCTGCTGCCCATTTCGCTGCTGATTGCGCTGTTCTTTATTCAGCAGGGCGTACCGCAGAGTTTTGCGCCTAATCAGGGATTTACCTCCCTTGAAGGCGTACGCCAGATGCTGCCGATGGGGCCGGTGGCCTCGCAGGAAGCGATAAAAATGCTGGGGACCAACGGCGGCGGTTTCTTTAACGCCAACTCGGCGCATCCGTTTGAAAACCCCACCGCGCTGACCAACCTGGTCCAGATGCTGGCGATCTTTCTCATCCCGGCGGCGCTGTGCTTCGCCTTCGGCGAGGTGGTGGGCGACCGCCGTCAGGGACGCGCGATTCTGTGGGCGATGGCGCTGATCTTCATCGTCTGCGTGGCGGTAGTGATGTGGGCGGAGACGCGCGGTAACCCGCATCTGCTGAGCCTGGGCGCCGATAGCAGCCTGAATATGGAAGGCAAAGAGAGCCGGTTCGGCATTCTCGCCAGCAGCCTGTTCGCCGTGGTCACCACCGCCGCGTCCTGCGGCGCGGTCAACGCCATGCATGACTCCTTTACCGCCCTGGGCGGGATGGTGCCGATGTGGCTGATGCAGATAGGTGAAGTGGTCTTCGGCGGCGTGGGCTCTGGCCTGTACGGCATGCTGCTGTTCGTCATGCTGGCGGTCTTCATCGCCGGTCTGATGATTGGCCGCACCCCGGAATACCTCGGCAAAAAGATCGACGTCCGCGAAATGAAAATGATCGCGCTGGCGATCCTCGTAACCCCGACGCTGGTGCTGCTCGGCACGGCGCTGGCAATGATGACCGAGGCCGGGCGCGCGGGTATGTTCAACCCCGGACCGCACGGCTTTAGCGAAGTGCTGTACGCCGTCACCTCCGCTGCCAACAACAACGGCAGCGCCTTTGGCGGCCTGAGCGCGGCGACGCCGTTCTGGAACCTGCTGCTGGCGTTCTGCATGCTGGTTGGCCGCTTCGCGGTCATTGTCCCGGTGATGGCCATTGCCGGTTCGCTGGTGACCAAGAAAATACAGCCCGCCGGCAGCGGTACGCTCGCCACCCACGACGCGCTGTTTATCGGCCTGCTAATTGGCACCGTACTGCTGGTGGGCGCCCTGACCTTTATTCCCGCGCTGGCACTCGGCCCGCTGGCGGAACACTTTTCCTTACTTTAAGCGATTGCGGAGCAACCTGTTATGAGTCGCAAATCATTAGCCCTGCTGGAGCCGACGCTGGTGCGCCAGGCGCTGCTGGACGCAGTGAAAAAACTGAGTCCTGCCGTACAGTGGCGTAACCCGGTGATGTTTATCGTCTGGATCGGCAGCCTGCTGACCACCCTGCTCGCTATCGCCATGGCGAGCGGGCATATCGCCGGCAGCGCCGGTTTTACCGCCGCCATTAGTCTCTGGCTGTGGTTCACCGTCCTGTTCGCCAATTTCGCCGAAGCGATGGCCGAAGGCCGCAGTAAAGCGCAGGCCAACAGCCTGAAGGGGGTCAAAAAGACCGCCTTTGCCCGTAAGCTGCGCGCGCCGCAGCACGATGCGCAAATTGACCACGTGCCCGCTGAAGATCTGCGTAAAGGCGACGTGGTGCTGGTCGAAGCCGGAGATATTATTCCCTGCGACGGCGAAGTTATCGAAGGCGGCGCATCGGTGGATGAAAGCGCCATTACCGGCGAATCCGCGCCGGTTATCCGTGAGTCCGGGGGCGACTTCGCCTCGGTGACCGGCGGGACGCGTATCCTCTCCGACTGGCTGGTGATCCGCTGCAGCGTCAATCCCGGCGAAACCTTCCTTGACCGGATGATCGCCATGGTTGAAGGCGCCCAGCGCCGCAAGACGCCGAATGAAATCGCCCTGACGATCCTGCTTATCGCCCTGACCCTGGTGTTCCTGCTGGCCACCGCCACCATCTGGCCCTTCTCCGCCTGGAGCGGTAACGCGGTCAGCGTGACGGTACTGGTGGCGCTGCTGGTGTGCCTGATCCCCACCACTATCGGCGGTCTGCTGTCGGCGATCGGCGTCGCCGGGATGAGCCGCATGCTCGGCGCGAACGTGATTGCCACCAGCGGACGCGCGGTTGAAGCGGCGGGCGATGTCGACGTTCTGCTGCTGGATAAAACCGGCACCATTACTCTCGGCAACCGCCAGGCTTCAGCGTTCCTGCCCGCGCAGGGCGTGGAAGAGAAAACCCTTGCCGATGCCGCACAGCTGTCGTCGCTGGCCGATGAAACGCCGGAAGGCCGCAGCATCGTGGTGCTGGCAAAACAGCGCTTTAATCTGCGCGAGCGCGATCTGCAATCGCTGCACGCCACCTTCGTGCCATTTACCGCCCAGACCCGGATGAGCGGGATTAACATTGACCAGCGAATGATCCGCAAAGGTTCTGTGGATGCCATTCGCCGCCACGTTGAGGCTAACGGCGGCCACTTCCCGGCCGATGTCGATAAACAGGTTGAAGAGGTGGCGCGTCTTGGTGCCACGCCGCTGGTGGTCGCCGAAGGCGAGCGGGTGCTGGGGATTATTTCGCTAAAAGATATCGTCAAAGGCGGCATCAAAGAGCGTTTTGCCCAGTTGCGTAAAATGGGGATTAAAACGGTGATGATCACCGGCGATAACCGCCTGACCGCCGCCGCTATCGCCGCGGAAGCGGGCGTGGACGACTTTCTCGCCGAAGCGACGCCGGAGGCCAAGCTGGCGCTGATCCGCCAGTATCAATCGGAAGGACGGCTGGTAGCGATGACTGGCGACGGTACCAACGATGCCCCGGCGCTGGCGCAGGCCGACGTCGCGGTCGCGATGAACTCCGGTACCCAGGCGGCGAAAGAGGCGGGTAATATGGTGGATCTGGACTCCAACCCCACCAAACTGATCGAGGTCGTGCATATCGGTAAACAAATGCTGATGACCCGCGGTTCATTAACCACCTTCAGTATCGCCAACGACGTGGCGAAGTACTTTGCCATTATTCCGGCCGCCTTTGCCGCGGTCTATCCGCCGCTCGCGATGCTTAACGTGATGCATCTGCATTCGCCTTCTTCGGCGATCCTGAGCGCGGTGATTTTTAATGCGCTGATCATCATCTTCCTGATCCCGCTGGCGCTGAAGGGGGTGAGCTATAAGCCGCTGACGGCTTCGGCGATGCTGCGCCGCAACCTGTGGGTCTATGGCCTGGGCGGACTGCTGGTGCCGTTTATCGGTATCAAAGCGATCGACCTGTTACTGACCCTGACCGGGCTGATGTGAGGAAAAAACCATGTCATTGATTCGTCCTGCTGTTGTGCTGTTTATTCTGTTAACGCTGCTTACCGGCGGCGTCTATCCACTATTAACCACCGCGCTAGGGCAGTGGTGGTTCCCGCAGCAGGCCAACGGCTCGCTGCTAAGGATTGACGGCGAAGTGCGCGGTTCAAGCCTTATCGGGCAGAACTTTACCGCGCCGGGCTATTTCCAGGGGCGCCCTTCCGCCACGGCGGAGATGCCGGATAATCCGTTGGCATCCGGCGGCAGCAACCTCGCCGCCAGCAATCCGGCGCTGGATAAAGCCATCAGCGAACGAGTGCAGGCCCTGCGCGCCGCCAACCCGGACGCCACGCCCAGGGTTCCGGTGGAGCTGGTCACCGCCTCGGCGAGCGGACTGGATTACAGTCTGACCCCGTCCGCCGCCCTGTGGCAGGCGCCGCGCGTCGCCAAAGCCCGGCAGCTGAGCGTGGAGCAGGTCACGCAGCTGGTCAACGAGGCAACGCAAAAACCGTTGCTCAGCTTTCTCGGCCAACCTGTGGTAAATATACTGCAGCTGAATATGTCGCTGGATGCCCTGAAGGATAAGTGAAATGAGTGACGAGCCGCTGCGTCCGGACCCTGACCGCCTGCTGCAACACACCGCCGCCCCGCATCGCGGTAAGCTAAAGGTTTTTTTTGGCGCCTGCGCAGGGGTGGGGAAAACCTGGGCGATGCTGGCGGAAGCGCAGCGGCTGCGCGCCCAGGGTCTGGATATTCTGATTGGCGTGGCGGAAACCCACGAGCGTAAAGAGACAGCGGCGATGCTTGAGGGGCTCAGCACCCTGCCCCAGCGCCGCCTCTCCCATCGCGGGCGCTACGTTAAAGAGTTTGACCTTGACGGCGCGCTGGCCCGCCGCCCGGCGCTGATCCTGGTCGATGAGCTGGCGCACAGCAACGCGCCCGGCTCCCGTCATCCTAAACGCTGGCAGGACGTCGAAGAGCTGCTGGAAGCTGGCATCGACGTGTTTACCACCGTTAACGTCCAGCACCTGGAGAGCCTGAACGACGTCGTCAGCGGCATTACCGGCGTGCAGGTCCGTGAAACCGTCCCCGATCCGTTCTTCGACGCCGCCGACGATGTGGTACTGGTCGACCTGCCTCCCGACGATCTCCGCCAGCGGCTCAATGAAGGGAAAGTCTATATCGGCGGCCAGGCCGAGCGGGCTATTGAGAACTTCTTTCGCAAGGGCAACCTGATCGCCCTGCGCGAACTGGCGCTGCGCCGTACCGCCGATCGGGTCGATGAGCAAATGCGCGCCTGGCGCGATCGTCAGGGACAGGAAAAAGTCTGGCACACCCGTGACGCCATTTTGCTCTGCATCGGCCACAACACCGGCAGCGAAAAGCTGGTTCGCGCCGCTGCCCGCCTCGCGGCCAGGCTGGGGAGCGTCTGGCATGCGGTGTATGTAGAAACCCCCTCTCTGCATCGCCTGCCGGAAGCGAAACGGCGGGCGATCCTCGCCGCGCTCAGGCTGGCTCAGGAGCTGGGAGCGGAAACCGCCACCCTCGCCGATCCTTCTGAAGAGAAGGCCGTTCTGCACTACGCCCGCGAACATAATCTCGGCAAGATAGTGATTGGTCGCCAGCAAAAAAGGCGCTGGTGGGACCGCAGCGGCTTCGCCGATCGTCTGGCCCGCCACGCGCCGGACCTCGATTTGGTAGTGATCGCGCTGGATGAAAAGGCCGCTCCCCTGCCCGCTCGCGCCAGCGATGGCCGGACCGCAATGGAAAAATGGCGTTTGCAGCTCCAGGGATGCGTCGTCGCCATCGCTCTGTGCGCGGTGATAACCGTCGTCGCCATGCAGTGGCTGATGGCTTTTGAAGCCGCCAACCTGGTGATGCTGTATCTGCTCGGCGTGGTGATTATCGCCCTCCTGTACGGCCGATGGCCGTCAGTGCTGGCGACGGTGATTAACGTGGTCAGCTTCGACCTGTTTTTTGTCGCGCCGCGCGGCACGCTGGCGGTTTCCGATGTGCAGTATTTGTTGACCTTTAGCGTGATGCTCACCGTCGGGCTGCTTATCGGCAATCTCACCGCCGGCGTACGCTACCAGGCGCGGGTGGCGCGCTATCGCGAACAGCGCACCCGGCATCTGTATGAAATGTCAAAAGCGTTGGCGGTGGGCCGCAGCCGTGAGGATGTGGCCGCCACCAGCGAGCGCTTTATCGCCTCGACGTTTCAGGCGCGCAGCCAGCTGCTGCTGCCCGATGAAACAAACCGGCTCTCTCCGCTAACTCAGCAAACGGCGGCCATCACCTGGGATGACGCCATTGCCCGCTGGAGCTTCGATAAGGGACAGCCCGCCGGCGCGGGTACCGATACGCTACCCGGCGTGCCGTACCAAATCCTGCCGCTGAAAAGCGCCGCCCGCACCTGGGGGTTGCTGGTTGTGGAACCCGCCAACCTGCGCCAGCTGATGATCCCCGAACAGCAGCGCCTGCTGGAAACCTTCACCCTGCTGGTCGCCAGCGCGCTGGAGAGACTGACGCTTACCGCCAGCGAAGAGCAGGCGCGGCTGAACAGCGAACGAGAAAGCCTGCGTAACTCGCTACTGGCGGCGCTGTCCCACGATCTGCGGACGCCGTTAACGGTGCTGTTCGGCCAGGCGGAAATCCTGACGCTCGATCTCGCCAGCGAAGGGTCGAAACACGCGCCGCAGGCCAATGAGATTCGCCAGCATGTACTCAACACCACCCGGCTGGTGAATAATCTCCTCGATATGGCGCGGATCCAATCCGGCGGCTTTAATTTGCATAAAGAGTGGCTAACGCTGGAAGAGGTGGTCGGTAGCGCGCTGCGTATGCTGGAGCCGGGGCTTGGCGGCCGGCATATTCAGCTCGCGCTGCCGGACCCGCTGCTGCTGGTTCACGTCGACGGGCCGCTGTTTGAACGGGTGCTGATTAATCTGCTGGAAAACGCGGTGAAGTACGCGGGAGCAGAGGCGCAAATCGGCATTACCGCGCATGTCGACACGCACAATTTGCTGCTTGAGGTTTGGGATAACGGACCGGGTATTCCTGCCGGGCAGGAACAGGCTATCTTTGATAAATTCGCCCGCGGTAATAAAGAGTCGGCGATCCCCGGCGTCGGTCTGGGCCTGGCGATTTGCCAGGCGATCGTTGAGGTGCACGGCGGAACGATTAGCGCCGCGACGCGCCCGCAAGGCGGCGCCTGTTTCCGTGTTACACTGCCGAGAGAAGCGCCCCCTGAACTGGAAGAGTTAGCCGAGGAAATGTGATTAACGTTCTGATCATCGAAGATGAGCATGCTATCCGCCGCTTTCTGCGCACCGCGCTGGAAGCGGACGGCATGCGCGTATTTGAAGCGGAAACGCTGCAGCGCGGGCTGATCGAAGCCGCGACCCGCAAGCCGGATTTAACCATTCTCGATCTCGGCCTGCCCGATGGTGACGGTAACGCGTTTATTCGCGAGGTTCGCCAGTGGAGCCAGATGCCGATTATCGTCCTCTCGGCACGCACCGAAGAGCAGGACAAAATCGCCGCGCTTGACGCCGGCGCCGATGATTATCTCAGCAAACCCTTTGGTATCGGTGAACTGCAGGCGCGGCTGAGGGTGGCAATGCGCCGCCATGCCGGCGCCCAGGCCGATGAGCCGCTGGTGCGTTTTGCCGATGTCGAAGTCGATATCCCCTCCCGCCGCATCGTTCGCGGCGACGAAGAGATCCATCTGACGCCAATTGAATTTCGCCTGCTGGCGGTACTGCTCAATAATCCCGGAAAGGTGCTGACCCAGCGGCAGTTGCTCAACCAGGTCTGGGGGCCGAACGCGGTGGAACACAGCCACTATCTGCGGATCTATATGGGACATCTGCGACAGAAGCTGGAGGCCGACCCGGCGCGCCCGCAACATCTGCTGACCGAAACCGGGATCGGCTACCGGTTTATGCCTTAGCGGATCCCCGGCTCGCGCTTCGCTTAACCGGGCTACAGGCCCGTCGTCGTCTATAAATCGGTAGCCCGGATAAAGCGTTTACGCCGCCATCCGGGGAATGCCGGCGATTATTGTCCGTAGTAGGCCCCTGCCCCGTGTTTACGCAAATAGTGTTTATCCAGCAGCGTCGTAGAGACCGGCTGTTCGTCAATGCTCAGCTGACGGGTCCACATATTCATATAGGCAATCTCCTCCAGCACCACCGCATTATGCACCGCGTTCGCCGGATCTTTTCCCCATGCAAATGGGCCGTGGCCGTGGACCAGCGCGGCGGGTACGCTGAGCGGATCGGTATGCTGCGCGCCCAGCGTTTCGATAATCACGTGACCGGTATTGGTTTCATAATCACCGCGGATTTCATCATCGCTGAGCGGGCGGGTACAGGGGATCGGCCCATAAAAATAGTCGGCGTGGGTGGTGCCCATCGCCAGCAGCGGCCTGCCCGACTGCGCCCAAATCGTCGCGTGACGCGAATGGGTATGCACAATTCCGCCCACGCCGCTAAACGCCTTATACAACTCAAGATGGGTCGGCGTATCCGACGAGGGCTTATAGCGCCCCTCCACCACCCTGCCGGTCGCCAGCTCCACCACCACCATATCCTCGGCCGTCATCACGGCATATTCCACGCCGGAGGGTTTGATCACCACCAGCCCGGCCTCGCGATCGATACCGCTGACGTTACCCCAGGTAAAGGTCACAAGATTAAATTTCGGCAGCGCCAGATTGGCATCAAGAACCGCCTGCTTGAGGTTATCCAACATACTTCACTCCTGAATTCGCAATGCCTTCATACTGGGGCGGACGAAACGCCTGCTGGTATTTATCCGTTAGCCACGCTTTCGCCTCGGCGATTCGCTGGCTATCCAGGCCATCATTTTTTGCCCACATCTCAATCAGCCAGGCGCCGCGATAGTTCAGCGCCGAGAGCGTGCGAAATATCTCGGTAAAATCGACGCAGCCGGTCCCGAATGGCACATCGCGAAACTGCCCCAGCGAAGCGTGCGAAACGGGCTGGGTATCCTTCAAATGAATGGCGGTGATTTTATGAATGCCCTTACTCAACTCTTCGGGAACGTCGTTTTGCCAGGCGCTTAAGTTGCCAACGTCCGGGTAGACACAAAACCACGGACTGCAAACCTTACGTTCGAGATCCAGCCAGCGGGAGATATTGCTCATAAAGGCGGTATCCATAATTTCCATCGACAGCATCACCTGCGCTTTCGCCGCTTCGGCCACCGCCCAGTTGATGCCCTCAATAAAGTATTCCCGGGTTTGCGCCGAAGAGGATTCGTAATAGACGTCATAGCCTGCCAGCTGGATGTTGCGGATCCCGACATGGCTGGCAAAATCCAGCGCATCCAGCATCAGTTCCCGCGCCTTGAGCCGTGTATCGCGATTGACGCTACCAAAGGGATGGCTGCGGTGCGCGGAGAGGCACATGCTCGGCACATCAATGCCGCTGTTGATTTTGTCCGCCACGAACGCCAGCCGCTGCCCCCGATTCCAGTGCAGCCTGGCCTGCCGCTCGGGGCTTTCGTCAACGGAGATTTCGATAAAATCAAACGCCAGGCCGGCCGCCATTTCGAAGCGTTTCGGCCAGTCCAGCGCCGTGGGGAGCGCTTTTTCGTAGATGCCAAGTCTGGGTTTCATTGCGCCGCTCCCGTCGCCCTGGAGAGGCTTTGCGCGACCGCTAAGTAACGGGCGTAGCCTTCGCGCAGCTGCTGATGCCGATTGCCGTCGGGTTGATAGCAGACCACCTCGGGCTGCGTGGCGGCAATCGCTTCGCTGAAGTTAGCATAGGCTCCGCTACCGGCCGCCGCGCACAGCGCGGCGGCTCGACAGCCGGCCTGTTCGATATCTACCACTTCCAGCGGAAGATTGGCTGCATCGGCATACATCTGCGTCCAGCCTCTCGACTGGCTCGGCCCGCCGGTAAAGCGAATTTTTTGAATATCCCGATTGAGTTCAATAATGCGGTCCTGATGCACCAGGTGAGAAAAAACGATCCCGCGATAGATGGCCGCAATAATATCCTTTTTCGTATGATGCCCCGCGAGGCCCACCAGCGCGCCGGGCAGATCCATCGCCAGATTGGAACCGAACAAATAGGGTAAAAAAATGAGGTTGCTGTCGGTATCTTGCGCGATCCAGCTTTCGAAATGGTCGTAGCAGCGGTCATCGTCAGGGAAAAACTGCTTCACAAACCAGGAGAGATTGCTCGCCGAAGTGGGGCTGCCCTCGTGAACGAAATATTTGCCCGGAATGCAGTATTTCCCCCAGATGTAGGGAAAGTCGCTGGCAATAATACTATCCGTCACCGAGGTGGCGATACTCCAGGTTCCGGCCACCGCGCTCAGAGTATCCGCCCGATCAATGCCCGAGGAGACGGCGGAGGCGACCACGTCGAAAAAGCCGCCGAAAACCGGCGTCCCCGGGCATAAACCGCAGTCCAGCGAGGCCTGCAGGGTAATGTGGCCCACGCAGTCCGTCGAGTTCACCACCGGCGCGGTTTTATCCGCCACTTCCTCAATGCCAAACAGCGCCATCATGTCGCGGTCATAGCGGGCGGTAAACTGGTTATAAAAATTGCTGCCGGAAATATTGGTGATCTCCGCCGTCGCCTCGCCGGTCAGGCGGAAACGAACGTAGTCGTGCACCATTAAAACGGCATCGATCTTGTCATAATTGGCCGGTTCATGCGCTTTCAGCCACGCCAGTAGCGATACCGGATGTCCGGTCCACAGCTGCTGCAATCCTTTTGGGTATGCCAGCTTGTCTATACCTTCGCGATACCATTTTTTGACAAACGCCAGCGCCCGGGTATCGGATGAGATAATCCCGTTGCGCACCGGTTCGCCTTTTTTGTCAATCGCGTAGAGCCCTTTGCCGTGCGAGGAGAAACCGATCCCGCCGATGCTTAGCGGCGGCACCTGGCTTTCATACAGCGCTTTTTTTATCACGCGACAAACGGTGTCCCATAGTTCATGCATGTTCCGCTCAGTAAAGCCCGGCTGCTCGGATAATACCTGCGCATATTGCGACGCCACGTGAATCTCTTGCCCTAACTCATTATATATACCGGCTTTGGTGACCGTACCACCGATATCAACCCCGATAAAATTCATATCCCTTCGCCTCATATTTAAAATAAGTTAACGTCTGGCTGAGCTAATAAAGGTGGCGCCCCAAATAATAAGCCCTTTCACCACGTACTGAACGTAGGGTGAGATCCCAAGAAGGTTTAAACCATTATTCAGTACGCCGAGCATCATGGCGCCAATCAGCGTGCCGATAATCATTCCGCGACCGCCAGCAATGGATGCCCCGCCGAGTACCACTGCGGCAATGGCATCCAGTTCAAATCCGACGCCGGCATTCGGCTGGCCGCTCATCACCCGCGAGGTGAAAATAAGACCGGCAAAACTGGCAGTAAAGCCGCTGATCACGTAAACCAGCAATTTATAATATTTCACCCGCAGGCCGCTCAGACGCGCCGCTTCTTCATTACCGCCGAGGGAATAAACATAGCGACCAAACGGCATATGATTCAGGACGATATAAAAGATGAGATATAAAACCGCCATCAGAATAATAGGCACCTGAATACCGAACAGATATTCGCGGCCCCAAAAAGCGAATGAATCCGGTAAGCCGGAAATGGGATAGCCGCCGGTATAGATTAGCGCCAGCCCCTTCGCAATAATCATTGCCCCGAGGGTCACGATAATCGGCGGCATTTTACCGTAGGCGGTTAAAAAGCCGTTCAGCGCGCCAAAGGCGACGCCAGAACACAGGCCGATAAGAATGGCTAACCACGGATCTAAACCGTAGTACTTCATTAATCCCGCCATCAGGGTACCGGCCAGGGCCATGACCGCGCCGACGGAGAGGTCGATCCCGCCGGTCAGGATGGCAAAGGTCATCCCAATAGCAATGATGGCATTAATCGAGACCTGACGGGCGACGGTCGATAAGTTATCGACCGTTAAAAAGTAGTCATTAAAAATAGCCATACAGGAGAACAGGAGTACCAGACCAACAAACGGCAGGAACGCGGGCATTTTTAATAAACCATGGAGCATCTTTTTATTTTTATCAGGAGATGCGGCGGGCGCTAATGACACGTTTTCATTACTCATTTAATACTCCCTAAATAATATTACCGGCAGCGTGCAGCATAATCACTGTGGAATTGATTTGGTCGCTCTCGAGTTCGGCAACGATATTACCGTCGCGAAAAACCATCACCCGGTCGCTAACGCCAATCACCTCTGGTAGCTCAGATGAAATCATAATTATTGAAATACCCTGGGCGGTGAGGTCGCGCATAATCTGATAGATTTCTGATTTCGCTCCGACATCAATACCACGAGTCGGTTCGTCAAAAATAAGAATATTGACATCATGATTCAACCAACGGGAAATAACGACTTTCTGCTGGTTACCGCCGCTCAGCGTTCCCACCGCGGTCCCGGCATCCGGCGTTTTCACGCCAACGTGACTAATTAAGCGCTCGGCGGTCAGGCGCTCTTCGTTATCGCGGATAAGCGAGAACTGGCAGGCGTGTTTGTTAAGCCAGATATTATCTTTGACCGAAAAAGGCAGCACCAGCCCCTGCGTTTTTCGGCTTTCCGGCAACAGACCAATGCCCAGACGCAGAGCCCGGTCGGTGGATTTTATCGTCACCTCTTTTCCGGCCAGGCGGACGCGTTTTTTGAAGCATTTATCCGCGCCGGTCAGAGCCAGGATCGCTTCGGAACGCCCCGATCCCACTAGCCCAGCGAGGCCTAAGATCTCCCCTTTGCGCAGCGTCAGCCGATTGACCTGGCTACTTTCGGTAAGCTGAATTTCCGCCTCCAGTAGTATGTCATCATGCGCCAGCGTCCGCCGTTCGGGATAGATATTCTCCACCTCACGGCCGACCATCATATGGATCATCTCGGCGATATCGATATTGTCGACCTGTGCCGACCCGATATATTTGCCGTCGCGGAGTATGCTCAGGCTGTCACAGATCTCATATATCTCCTCTAGATGGTGAGAAATAAAGAACATCCCGACGCCTTTGGCCTTTAAATCGCGCATCACGCGGAAAAGATGCTCCGCTTCGCTCGGGGTTAAGGTCGCGGTGGGCTCATCCAGAATGAGAATTCGCGCATCCAGCGACAGCGCTTTGGCAATTTCCACAAACTGCTGCTCGGCGACGCTGAGATGGCAAATTTGCTCATCGGGATCGAGGGTCACGCCAAGATCTTTAAAAATCCGCAACGCCTCGCGGCGCATCGCTTTACGATCTAACAGGCCAAAACTATTTACCTTTTCGCGATTAAGGAAAATATTCTCATAAGCGTTCAGATAGGGAATAAGAGAAAACTCCTGAAAGATAATCCCTACGCCGCAGGCAATCGCGTCACGATAGTTATGAAAATGCTGTTGCTTACCATCAATAAAAATATTACCAGCGTCAGGTTGATATATCCCGCAAAGGATTTTCATTAACGTCGATTTACCCGCGCCGTTTTCACCTAATAAAGCATGCACCTCCCCTCGGCCAAGGGTGATATTGACATTATCCAGCGCCTTGACCCCGGGGAAGCTTTTACTGACGTTTTTGACTTCCAGTAAGCTGGGCATAAACATCGCTCCATAATGGCTCGGTAAAATAGCGAGCCATACTTTAATAAGAATCCGGCACGGCTCACCTGAATTAGCGAGAGCCGCTGTGGCGTAATAAGGCGATTACCAGTGGAAATCTTTGGCGTTGGTTTTATCGATAAGCTTCACATCAACAGGGATCTCCTTAGGAATATTCGCGCCCCAATGTTTGGCCAGAGCAATGCCTAAACCAATACGCAGCTGATCGCGCGGGAACTGAGCGGCGGTGGCAATAAACGGCGTATTACCTTTAGCAATTTCAGCGACCGCTTCCGGAGAACCATCAACGCTCACTAGCTTCACATCGCGTCCTGATGCCTGAATCGCCGCCAGAGCGCCAAGTGAGCCAACATCATTCACGCTAAAAATACCGTTGAGCGTCGGGTTGGATTGCAGCATATTTTCCGTCACGCTCATGGAGGTATCGCGCTCTTGTTTACCATTCAGTTTGGTAATCACTTTAATATTGGGATGCTTTTTCATCGCATCTTCAAAGCCGCGCACACGCTCCAGAATAGGCACTACCGGAATCCCGTCGAGAATCGCTACGTTGCCTTTATCACCCAGCGCTTTGGCTAAGTGCTCCCCGGCAATAAAGCCCGCATCATAGTTTTTTGAGCCGACAAAAGAATCTATCGGGCCATTAGCCTGAGCATCTATCGCTACCACCACCACGCCGGCTTTTTTAGCGGCCAGTACGGCGGTTTCCGCACCGACGCTATCAGCTGGGTTAATCAGCAAAATATCTATTTTCTTTTGCAGCATATCCTCAACGTCGCTAATCTGCTTGGAGACATCATGCGCCGCATCCGCTGTATAGACGGTGGCATTAATATCTTTTGCCGACTGCTCAAGCGACTCTTTCATGGTGACGAAATATTCGTTATTCAATTCCTGGAACGACATACCAATAGTCAAAGGTTTGGCATTAACGCAGGCAACCAGGCTCATCGCAAGAAGTCCTGAGAGTATTGCTTTAGTCTTAAATTTTACAGGCATTCACTATCTCCTTATTGAGTAATGCGCTGAGAAATAAAATTTATTTATCAGCGTTTTCATGGTACGGATGCTGCCTGATATACTGAGCAATAAATCCACCGCTGACGGATAGCCAGAAGCCACCGATATTGATCTCAGTTATCCCCATGATTGAAATGCAGTATTTAATGAACAGCCATCGACGGTCATTAGCGTAATAATTAAAAATGGCGAACTTAACTAGTTAAAAATTTTTATGGCTTAATGACGACCTTAATGGAATCGAGCGATTTAGCCATCTCAAAAGCGGCTTTCCATTCATCAATAGAATAGAAATGCGTCACCACGCCTTTGGCGGTCAGCAGACCGCGCGCAAAGAGATCGATGGCGATTTCATAGCTGTAAGGTCCCAGATGCGCGCCGCGGATATCTAGCTCTTTACGGTCGCCAATAATCGACCAGTCGGCGGTCGTTTCTTTACCAAACACGCTGAACTCAACGAAGCGTCCCAGCTTACGAATCATCTCCAGACCCTGGGTCACGCCAATGGGGGCACCCGTCGCTTCGATATATACATCGCAGCCGTAGCCATCGGTCATGGATTTTACGATAGCGATGGCGTCCTCTTGCGCCGCATTGATGACCACGTCGGCGCCAAACGCTTTCGCCAGCGCCAGGCGGTCGTCCATCGTGTCGATGACCACCAGTTTCTTCGGCGTTTTCAGATGAGCGACCTGTACCATACACAGCCCCAGCGGCCCAGCGCCGGCGATAACAACCACATCATCCAGTTCGATATCGCCGCGGCGTACCGTATGGATTGCGCAGGCCATAGGTTCGATCAGCGCAGCATCTTCTTCACTTAATGATTCAGGAATTTTATGAATAATCGCGCGTTCGGAGAAACGCATATATTCAGCCATACCACCATCGGCGACATCTTTCTGGAAGCCGTAAATATCATGGGTTTCGCACATCCAGTATTTTCCGGTTTTACAGAAACGGCATTCATGGCAGGGGACAATCTGTTCGGCCAGGATGCGATCGCCAATTTTTAATTGATATTTTTCAGCGGAGCCCGGGCCTAACTCGGCAACCCGACCGTAAAACTCATGGCCGGGCACTACCGGTGTTTTTACCCACGGATTATCGCCCCAGAACATCGGCGCGCCGTCCTGGGCCTTGCAGTCGCCGGCGCAGATTCCACACCCGTCAACCTTAATAACCACTTCCTTTTCTTTGGCGACCGGGCGGGGAATTTTCTCAAAGCGATAATCCTGGGGGCCATGGCAGACAACCGCTTTCATACCTTCAGGTAATTGTTCCATCGTAAACCTCTTTTTCGGATAAATAATGAAGAGGAATAGTATTGCTAGCGCAATACTCCTCCATTTGACACAAGGACTATTAAATAATAATGCCTGTAAAATATCTGGCAGAACGGCTATTTAGTCTCGACAATATGTACCTGGTGCTGGCGATAGATATCAGCTGGTAATTCGTTAGTGATCAACACATCAATATCCGCCAGATCGCATATTTTATAGAGTGAATAGCGTTCAAACTTACTGCTATCGACCATCAGGATTTTTTGATCGGCAACTTTGAGCATCTCCTGCTTCAGCCGGACGTTAACTTCATTGCTGTCTTTTATTTCCAGCCCGGCGTCGAGCCCCTGGCAAGAAAAAAACAGCTTATTGACCTTAAAGTTGTTGATAATGAACTCGGCGACCGGACCGTGAAAATCACCGTGGCGCTCAGAATATTCACCCCCAACGCTGACTATTCTTATTTTCTTACGACAGGCTAAGGTTTGAATAATATTCAAAGAATTGGTAATCACCGTCAGCTCGATGTCAGGCAGCTGGCGTGCTAAAAACCAGCAGGAGCTGCTATTATCCATGATAATGCACTCATGCTCATGAATAAACTGCAGCGCACCTTTAGCGATGCGCATCTTACGTTCTGGCTGCTCTTTGGTACGCTTAATAAAGGCCTCGGCTTTATCGACAAAGTTCCCGTGATTTGTCGGCGTATCGGCAGCTAAAAATGATGCGTTATTTTCAGAAATCATTGCGCCGCCAAAACTGCGAACTATTTTTTTATTTTTCGCCAGCGAGGTTAAATCTCGACGAATAGTTTCTGGAGATACGCCAAATATCTGTGAGAGTTCATTAACTCTGGCACATCCTTTTTCTACGACATATTCCACAATTAATGAATGACGTTTCACTTGTAACATAGACGTTCTCAAGAAAGCATTCAGGATTTAATGACATAAATATAACAAAATCGTCCATATCAGTAAGTGACATAAATCATACAAAATCAAAACAAGTTTTTAGCTTTTTTTAGTTTGAAGTTGATCATATATATCAGGTAACTTTCATTTTGGATGGAATAAAATTGTGATTAAAATCGCAGAATTAGCCGTGATTGTTCGTTTGCTTTAGCAGCATATTCACTAAAACGGGCAAACCCGGTCAAAGCTATAATACCCGTTTATGCCCGATTCAGTCAGCGTAATACCCGGCAACCCTGTGTCGTCTTGATAACACGTAAGGTCAAACCTTGCGGCATCGCCATAATGTCACGACTTTTGCCGCTTCTGAAACCAGCAGCAGAGCAATAAAGAAGGCCGCGCTTTAAATGCCATCGCCTGTGCCAGCCAGACCACCAGCGAAAGCGACGGGAGCATAAAGGCCAGACGCAGCGGCGTCTGCGCATAGGCCAGCCATGGCGCATAGCGGCTCTGGCGCCAGAAGAGAATCATCGACGCGGGAATACTGACAGTCAGAATAAAATGAAGTGAAAACAGCCAGGCGGCCGCGGAGCCCCAGGTTTGCAGCAGCGGTAAAAAGGAGAGGATATCGTCGTAAAGTGGCACTCGCTGGTGGTAGATATTCCAGCCAATAAACTGCAAGAGATAAAAGAGATCCATCCCGCCCCAAAACCAATAAACGTTTTTTTGTTCCAGTTTCATCGCTATCCCTGCGAAAAAAATCAGGCCCTGAAAAGGGCCTGATTATCATCATGTCACTTACGCGTTTTTTAGCACTTCGCTGACAATTTCCACCGCTTCTTTCTCAATCTGCTGACGGTGCTCAGCGCCAAGGAAGCTTTCACAGTAGATTTTATAGGCGTCTTCGGTACCTGAAGGACGCGCGGCGAACCAGCCGTTGTCGGTCATCACCTTCAGGCCGCCAATCGCCGCCCCGTTACCCGGCGCCGCGGTCAGACGCGCGGTAATCGGGTCGCCCGCCAGGGTGCTGGCGCTGACCATTTCCGGAGAGAGCTTAGACAGCGCCGCTTTCTGGGCAGAGGTCGCGGAGGCCTGCAGACGGTTGTAGCTCGGCGCGCCGAAGCGCTCTGCCAGCTCGTCGTAGTGCTGCTGCGGGTTTTTCCCGGTGACCGCGGTGATTTCCGCCGCCAGCAGGCACATGATGATGCCGTCTTTGTCGGTGGACCACGGAGTGCCGTCAAAGCGCAGGAACGAAGCGCCCGCGCTCTCTTCGCCGCCGAAGCCGAAGCTGCCGTCAAACAGACCATCAACAAACCACTTAAAGCCGACCGGCACTTCCACCAGCTTACGGCCGAGGTCGTTAACCACGCGGTCAATCATCGCCGAGGAGACCAGGGTTTTACCCACAGCGACATCTTTGCCCCACTGCGGGCGATGCTGGAACAGGTAGTTAATCGCCACCGCCAGATAGTGGTTCGGGTTCATCAACCCGGCCGGCGTGACGATACCGTGACGGTCGTAATCCGGGTCATTCGCGAAGGCCAGGTCAAATTTGTCGCGCAGCGCCAGCAGGCCCGCCATCGCGCACTCGGAGGAGCAGTCCATGCGGATTGCGCCGTCTTTATCGAGATGCATAAAGCGGAAGGTCTGATCGACATGGTCGTTGACGATGGTTAGATTGAGGTTGTAATGCTCAGCGATACGCTTCCAGTATTCGATACCGGAGCCGCCCAGCGGGTCAACGCCGAGGGTCAATCCGGCTTTCTGGATCGCCGCCATATCGACGATATCCGCCAGCCCTTCAATAAACGGCTGCACCAGATCCTGTTCTTTAACGTGGCCGGAGGCCAGCGCCGCATCAAGAGAAATACGCTTGACGCCCTGCAGACCGGCAGCGAGCAGTTCATTGGCGCGATTTTCGACAACCTTGGTCACGTTGGTATCCGCCGGGCCGCCGTTTGGCGGATTGTACTTGATACCACCGTCTTCCGGCGGGTTGTGGGACGGCGTGATCACAATACCGTCAGCCAGCGGACCGCCCTTTTTGTTATGCACCAGAATCGCATTGGAAATCGCCGGCGTCGGGGTGAAGCCGTTGTTTTCCTGAACGATGACGTCAACGCCGTTTGCCGCCAGCACTTCCAGTACGGAAATGAAAGCCGGTTCGGAGAGTGCGTGCGTGTCCTTCCCGACATAGCATGGGCCGGCGATCCCGTTCTTCGCGCGGTCTTCCGCAATTGCCTGAGCAATCGCCAGAATGTGCTGCTCGTTGAAGTTGTGGCGCGCCGCGCTGCCGCGGTGACCGGAGGTGCCAAACTTCACCGCATGTTCCGCGTTGCCGACTTCCGGCTTCAGCACATAGTACTGGGCAGTCAGCTGGGCGACGTTAATCAAATCACTCTGTTGCGCAGGTTGACCCGCGCGCTTATCGATTGCCATTGCCTGATCCTTCTGGTGCAAAAGTTAATTAACTAGATTGTACCGCAAACCTTTTCGATCAATTCCGCAGGGAACTGCATAGACTGCATGATATGTTCGATCATGCTGCATTTGCGACCGGTATTGGTATTTGTAATGACCCACCACGGTGTACCAGGAACCTGCTTAGGTTTCGTCTGATTACCGTTTTTCTGCAGCGTTCGCTCATCCTCAGCGAAATAAACGCGGGTGCGGCCGTGCAGGGACTCGGTCGCCTCCGCGAACGCTTTGCTGTCTAAGGAGTAGAGGGTAGTCAGAACCAGCATGAAACGGTTTACCGCGCGCTTTTGTTCAGCGTACTCATCAGATAACAGCAGCTCACGCATCGCGCGGACTTTATCTTTCAGAGGATTAGCGGGCTTCACTTCAGCGGCAGGCGTTGGCGCAGGGGCCGGAGCGGCTTTCGCTACCGGTGCGACAGGCTGGGAAACGGCGGAAAACTTCAACATACGCCGTAAAATGTCGGATGCGCTCTCGCCAATATGCTTGGTATGGCTGGCAATATAGCTATAGAGTTCATCATCAACTTCAATTGTTTTCATCTTAATCCAGTGCGATATCTTTTTCTGAATACAAGTTGTCGGGATTATAGGGTCAAATCCCAACCGCGGATAGCGTCAAACCAGGATGGCGGTAAAACTCGGAAATCTTCCGGGTCTTGCAGCCGGATGGCAGAATGTCCAACATAATACCCTAACCCGACGGAGCGAAAAAAAGAACTTTGCCATGAAATTAAATAGCCGAGCGCAATCTGCACAGAATCCGCACAATAATCCCCCTATCGTCCTGGTCCACGGCCTTTTTGGCAGCCTGGATAACCTTGGGATCCTCGCCCGCGACCTGGTTCACGATCGCGATATTTTACAGGTCGACATGCGAAACCACGGTCTTTCGCCGCGCTCGCCGGAAATGACCTATGCCGCGATGGCCCAGGATCTGCTTGATACTCTCAATGAATCACAGATTGAGAAAGCTACCTTTATTGGTCACTCCATGGGCGGTAAAGCGGTGATGGCGCTGAGCGCGCTGGCGCCGGAGCGCATCGCGGGCCTGATCGCCATTGATATCGCCCCGGTGGATTATCAGGTTCGCCGTCATGATGAAATCTTCGCCGCCATCAACGCCGTCACCGACGCGGGCGCCGCAACGCGCCAACAGGCGGCGGCAGTCATGCGTCAGCACCTTAACGAAGAGGGCGTGATTCAGTTTCTGCTGAAGTCCTTCGTAGACGGCCAGTGGCGGTTTAACGTACCGGTGCTGTGGGAGCAGTACGATAATATCGTCGGCTGGCAAACCGTTCCGGCCTGGCCACATCCGGCGCTGTTTATCCCCGGCGGTAACTCCCCCTACGTCACCGACGCATACCGTGACGCACTATTGGCGCAGTTTCCCCAGGCGCGTGCGCACGTTATCGCCGGCGCCGGGCACTGGGTGCATGCCGAAAAACCGGAGGCCGTGATCCGCGCAATTCGTCGTTATTTAACCTCTATCGCCGCCTGACTGGCTAAAATCTGCCCGACCGCGCGGCTTAATGCCCGCGGTCGTTGGCGCAGCCCGTCGCCTGATGTATTATGGCGCGCTGTCTGCGTCGGCTATGCCCGATAGCTTGTTTCCCCCGAAGTCACTCTGAATCATGGCAAAAGAACAAACGGACCGTACGACATTAGATTTGTTCGCAACCGAGCGTCGGCCGGGTAGACCGAAAACCAATCCGCTTTCGCGTGATGAACAGCTGCGCATCAACAAACGCAATCAGCTTAAACGCGACAAGAGTCGCGGTCTTAAGCGCGTGGAGCTAAAGCTGAATGCCGATGCGGTCGATGCGCTTAATGAGCTGGCGGAAGCCCGTAATATGAACCGCAGCGATCTTATCGAAGAGATGCTGATGAGCCAGCTGGCGGCCCTGCGCGGCCAGGATAAAGCCTAAAACCCTCAAAAAATAAGCTTTCATGTAGCAGAGTGTGCAGTTGGGCGTGATTGCTGTTTCCGCGTCCTTCTCTGTTCTGCTATCATTGCCCCTATCTGCGGGCATTATGCCACTACCACATCATTAAGTTTCAAGAGGTTATTTTACTCATGGCAATCATCGGCATCTTTTTTGGCAGCGACACCGGCAACACCGAAAATATTGCAAAAATGATCCAAAAGCAGCTTGGTAAAGATGTTGCTGATGTTCACGACATTGCCAAAAGCAGCAAAGAGGATCTGGAAGGTCACGATATCCTGCTGCTCGGCATTCCGACCTGGTACTACGGCGAAGCCCAGTGCGACTGGGACGATTTCTTCCCGACGCTGGAAGAGATCGATTTCAACGGCAAACTGGTCGCGCTATTTGGCTGTGGCGATCAGGAAGACTATGCTGAATACTTCTGCGATGCGCTTGGTACCATCCGCGATATCATCGAACCGCGCGGCGCAACTATCGTTGGCCACTGGCCGACCGCGGGCTACCATTTTGAAGCCTCTAAAGGCCTGGCCGATGACGATCACTTTGTTGGCCTGGCCATTGACGAAGATCGTCAGCCAGAATTGACTAACGAACGCGTGGAAAAATGGGTAAAACAGATTTCTGAAGAGCTGCACCTCGAAGAAATCAAGAATGCCTGAGTCTAAACGACGAAATCATCAGATTTCGTCGAATTGATAGATAAAAGCAATCAAAGTTATAGCTACAAGTTTTTAACTTTTAATCACATATCTGTACAATGTCCTCTGATTTAACGGGGTCGCGTGAAGCACTTTGTAGCGAGTGCCTCGTTTTTGACAGCATACAAGGCCCGATGCTTGCAGTTTTCATTTCACCATGGCAGTTCTATAATGAGACGCATTACATCGGGTGATTCTCTGTATTACTTCCGCTGATGGAAGTAGATCGTTTAGCAACAGGACAGATTCCGCATGACTGACAACAATACCGCATTAAAGAAAGCTGGCCTGAAAGTGACGCTTCCGAGATTAAAAATCCTGGAAGTGCTGCAAGGACCGGATAACCATCATGTCAGTGCGGAAGACTTATACAAACGCCTGATTGATATGGGTGAAGAGATTGGCCTGGCCACCGTCTACCGCGTACTGAACCAGTTCGACGACGCCGGCATCGTCACCCGTCATAATTTTGAAGGCGGTAAATCCGTTTTTGAACTGACGCAGCAGCATCATCACGATCACCTGATTTGCCTCGACTGCGGCAAAGTGATCGAATTTAGCGATGATTCCATCGAAGCGCGCCAGCGTGAAATTGCCGCAAGGCACGGCATTCGCCTGACCAACCACAGCCTGTACCTGTACGGCCACTGTGCGGAAGGCGACTGCCGCGAAGATGAACATGCCCACGACGCGGCAGAGAAATAATCACCGCATCGTATCCCGCAAAAAGCCAACCTGAAGGTTGGCTTTTTTTTGCCCGGAATTTGCTGCCTCTTTCTCTCACGCTGCAATACGTTTACTGTCAGTACATCCTGACGTGTACGGAGAGTCGACATGGAGCTTCGCCAGCTACGCTATTTTGTCCGCATTATTGAAACCGGCAGTATGGGCCGCGCCGCGCTTGATCTGAATATCGGCGTCTCCGCGCTGAGCCAACAGATGGCGCGCCTTGAGAACGAACTCGCCATCCGTCTGCTGCAGAGGACTTCGCGCGGCGTAATGCCGACCAGCGCTGGTCTCGCCTTCTACTCCCAGGCGCAGCTCGCACTGCGTCACGCCGACGATGCGGTTCTCGCCGCGCGCGAGGCGCGCCTTTCCGGCCACGTCAGCGTCGGTATGGCCCCCAGCACCGCCTCTGTGCTTGGGGTCCCTTTTATTCACGCGATGCGCGAAAGCTATGCCGACGTCCGCCTGCATTTGGTCGAGAGCCTCTCCGGTAATCTGGAACGCATGATCAACACCCGCCAGCTTGATTTAGCTATCGTGTTTCAGAAGGAGAAGCTTGTGCGCTGGAGCGCCAGGCCTATTCTCGAAGAGCGTCTGTTTCTGATTGGCACCCATGACGTGCTGGCTCCCCTTCCCGAAGCGAGCATCTCGCCTGGCCAGCTGGCCGCTATCCCGCTGATAATGCCAAGCCTGGGGCATGGACTGCGCGGCAGGCTGGAAGCAATCTGCCAGGAGCACGCCCTCAACGTTGATGTGGTGGCTGAAATCGACGGTCTGGCCCTGCTGATGCGCGCCGTCCGCGACGGACTGGGCGCCACGCTGCAACCGGGGGCGGCGATTTCCCATCTCGACGGCGAGTCCCTGAGAGTGATCGGCGTCGAGAATCCAATACTCAGTCGGCCAAACTTTCTCGTCAGCCTTTCAGATGATGAACTGACCCCAGCGGGCCTTGCCGCGCGGGTAATACTGGCGAAAGTCATGCGTCAGCTCGTGGAGTCAGGCCGCTGGCCCGGCGCCAGCCTTTACGCGCACTAAACCCCCCTTTAGCAATACGCCATAGCGTTCTCACGGCCAAAACACATACATTTCCATTACAAATTTAACAATCAAGCAAAGCGTAATGGAGCCAAAAATGGTGGATGTACTGGTGATTGGCGGCGGCAATGCCGCGCTATGCGCCGCGTTAACCGCCCGGGAAGCCGGCGCGTCCGTGCTGCTGCTGGAGGCTGCGCCGCGAGAATGGCGAGGCGGAAACTCTCAGCACACGCGGAATCTTCGCTGTATGCACGATGCTCCGCAGGATGTTTTAATCGACAGCTATCCGGAAGAAGAGTACTGGCAGGACCTGCTGCGCGTCACCGAGGGTAACACCAACGAAGCGCTGGCGCGCCTGGTGATCCGCACCTCATCGCAATGCCGGGACTGGATGCGCCAGCACGGCGTTAACTTTCAGCCGCCGCTCTCCGGCGCCCTGCACGTTGCCCGCACCAACGCTTTTTTTATGGGCGGCGGCAAAGCCCTGGTCAACGCCTATTACCGCAGCGCGGAGCAGATGGGCGTACAAATCCGCTACAACACGCCGGTACAGGCGCTCGAATTATCTAATGGCGAATTCGTTGCTGCGCTGGCGGGCGAAGAAAGGATCGTCGCCAAAACCTGCGTCCTCGCCGCCGGCGGATTTGAATCTAACCGCGAGTGGCTGCGAGAAGCATGGGGACAGAATGAGCGTGGCGAATGGCCAGCCGATAACTTTCTCATCCGCGGCACCCGCTTCAACCAGGGCGTGTTACTCAAATTTATGATTGACGCCGGAGCTGACATCATCGGCGATCCTTCGCAATCCCACTGCGTCGCCATTGACGCCAGGGCGCCGCTGTACGATGGCGGGATCTGTACGCGCGTGGATTGCGTGTCGCTGGGGGTGGTCGTCAACCGTGACGCCGGGCGCTTTTATGACGAAGGGGAAGATTTCTGGCCCAAACGTTATGCCATCTGGGGCAGGCTGGTCGCCCACCAGCCCGGCCAAATCGGTTACTCGATTATCGACAGCAAAGCGATCGGCCACTTTATGCCGCCCGTTTTCCCCGGCGCCCAGGCCAATACCATCGAAGAATTGGCTCGCCAGCTGGGGCTGGACGCGGAGCGCTTGTCGCAAACTATCGCCCGCTACAACGCCGCCTGCGCGCCCGGCCAGTTCGATCATACCCGCCTTGATAACTGCGCGACATCCGGCCTGACGCCGCCGAAAACCCACTGGGCGCGGCCCATCGATACGCCGCCTTACTACGGCTATGCCCTACGACCGGGGATCACTTTCACCTACCTGGGGCTCTACGTCAATGAACACGCCGCCGTCCATTTTGCGGGCAAGCCGAGCCGTAGCTTGTTCGTTGCCGGTGAGATGATGGCCGGCAACGTATTGGGCAAAGGCTATACCGCCGGCGTGGGCATGTCCATCGGGACGACATTCGGCCGCATTGCCGGCCAACAAGCCGCCCGCGCGGCACTGCAGGAGAGACACCATGAAGTCGCTTGAAAAGCTGATCATTGACGCGCAAATCATCACCGAGCCGGAAGCGGAAGTCGAACGAGTGATGCAGGTCTGTAACGCCTGCCGCTACTGCGAAGGTTTTTGCGCCGTATTTCCGGCGATGACCCAGCGCCTGGCTTTTGGTAAAGCGGATATAAACTATCTGGCTAACCTGTGCCATAACTGCGGCGCCTGTCTACATGCCTGCCAGTACGCGCCGCCGCACGAGTTTGCCATTAATGTCCCGAAGGCGATGGCGGAAGTGCGGCTGGAAACCTATCAACATTATGCCCAGCCCGCGGCTTTCGGCAGCCTGTATCGTCGGGCCGGCGTGACCACGGCGCTGGCGCTGGTCGGTGGGTTGATCCTCTTTCTGCTGCTGGCGATGGGGCTCAAAGGCTCTCTGCTACATCCGCCGCTGGCAGGAGATTTTTACCAGATTTTTCCCCATAACCTGCTGGCGTGGATGTTTGGCACGGTCTTCATGCTGGCCATGGGGTTACTGATGGCCGGGGTGATCCGTTTCTGGCGCGAGATCTCGCCGGGTCAGCCCCAGGCCATAGACATCGCTAAAGCCTCACATGATGCGCTCACGCTGAAGTATCTCGACGGCGGGCACGGTAAAGGCTGCAACGAGGCTGATGACGCGTTTACCCTGATGCGCCGTCGTTTCCATCACTTTACCTTCTACGGTTTTCTACTCTGTTTCGCCGCCACCGTGGTGGCTACGGGTTATCACTATATCGCCGGTTGGGAAGCCCCCTACCCGTTCTTCAGCGTACCGGTTGTGCTGGGTACGCTCGGCGGCATCGGACTGCTGGTGGGCCCGGCGGGTTTGCTATGGCTGAACCTGCGCCGCTCACCGCTGCACGGCGACCCGCGGCAAAAACCGATGGATCGCGCCTTTATCCTGCTGCTGCTGCTGACCAGCTTCACCGGTCTCGCCCTGCTGGCAGGACGGGACACCTCGTGGATGGGCATTCTGCTTGCCATTCATCTCGGCGTGGTGATGGCGCTGTTTTTAACCCTTCCTTACGGAAAATTTGCCCACGGATTTTATCGCTGTGCGGCGTTACTCAAGTGGGCGATTGAGAAACGGCGCGGAAAACAGGCGGCAGTCGCAGGCGACTAGCCCCCTCTTACCTCTATAAAAACAAGATAAAGACAATGGAGAGCAAACCCTATGACGCAACCCTCATCGCGCGCCGGTACCTTTGGCGCCATCCTCCGCGTGACCAGCGGTAATTTTCTCGAACAGTTCGACTTTTTTCTGTTTGGTTTTTACGCCACCTACATCGCCAGAACGTTCTTTCCGGCGGAGAGCGAGTTTGCGGCGTTAATGCTTACCTTCGCCGTGTTTGGTTCGGGCTTTCTGATGCGCCCCATCGGCGCGATAGTGCTGGGGGCCTATATTGACAGGATCGGACGGCGTAAAGGACTGATGGTGACGCTGGCGATTATGGGCTGCGGGACGCTTCTGATAGCGCTGGTTCCCGGCTATCAAACCATCGGCATTCTCGCCCCCATTCTGGTGGTTGTCGGGCGGCTGTTGCAGGGTTTCTCGGCGGGCGTCGAACTCGGCGGCGTATCGGTCTATTTATCGGAAATCGCCACGCCGGGGAACAAGGGGTTCTACACCAGCTGGCAATCCGCCAGCCAGCAGGTGGCTATCGTCGTCGCGGCGCTGATTGGCTACGCGCTGAACGAAACGCTTGGCCACGATGAGATCGCCGAATGGGGATGGCGCATTCCCTTCTTTATCGGCTGTCTGATCATTCCGCTGATTTTTGTGCTGCGGCGTTCGTTACAAGAAACCGAAGCCTTCCTGCAGCGTAAACATCGTCCTGATACGCGAGAGATTCTGAGCACAATTGTCAAAAACTGGCGCATCATCACGGCGGGGACCTTGCTGGTGGCGATGACCACGACCACTTTTTACTTTATTACCGTCTATACCCCAACCTACGGGAGAGCCGTGCTGCACCTGAGCGCCCGCGACAGTCTGCTGGTGACCATGCTGGTCGGCATCTCTAACTTTATCTGGTTACCGATCGGCGGGGCAATTTCTGACAAAATAGGCCGTCGACCGGTGCTGATGGGCATTACCCTGCTGGCGCTGCTCACGACCTGGCCGGTAATGAACTGGCTCACCGCCGCGCCGGATTTCACCCGCATGACGCTGGTCCTGCTCTGGTTCTCATTCTTCTTTGGTATGTATAACGGCGCGATGGTGGCCGCCCTGACGGAAGTGATGCCGGTCTACGTCCGTACCGTCGGCTTTTCACTGGCCTTTAGCCTCGCCACCGCGATCTTTGGTGGCCTGACGCCAGCAATTTCCACCGCGCTGGTAGAGATAACGGGCGATAAAAGTTCGCCGGGCTGGTGGCTGATGTGCGCCGCGCTATGCGGCCTGGCCGCTACCGCGATGCTCTTCGTACGCCTGAGCCGCGGCTACCAGCCGGCAGAAATACCACGCTAAAATAGCAACGGGCGGAGTTTACGCTCCGCCCGTTGCCCGCCTCGGTCAGGCTTAACGCGGCGTATTGTTACTACGGATCTCTTTCCAGATCTGGTCGCAGCGCGCCTCTACAGCCTGATCGTTACCGGTTTTCCGCGCCTGGATGCACTGCTGATAATCCAGCACCCGCACGCTTTCCTGGGTCGCGAACTGCTGATGCTGTTTCTCCTGCTTCAGCACGTTCAATACGCTCTGACAGGCTTCCACTTTATCCGGATTGCCCTCTGCGGTATTAATGCAGGCGCTGTAGGCATCTTTTAACTTTGAGTCTTCCTTAGGCGCTGGCGACTGGGAACAGGCAACCAGACCTGCTGCCATAAAGGCGACAAGTATTAGCTTTTTCATCATGAACCTCGGGAAATTGCGGCGGGTTTTCCCCGCCGCAGTGGCATCAGAAAATGGTGAACGGAGCGATAACCATGAACTTCACGTCGCGCTCATCCTGGAAGATGTTGCCGTAGCCGCCGCTCCAGCTTGGGATATCGGAGTGGTTGTCGTATTGCGTAAAGTGGAGTTTGAACAGCGTGCCCTTCGCGCGTCCTTCCTGAACGGTGTACATGGCATCCAGGCTATAGGCGGACTCTTCCAGGCGTTTATCCGGATTGTAGTACGCATCAGGCGAGGACATTCTCCCCGGCTTTGCATCCCAGGCATAAACGTAGGATGCGCCAAAGGCCCAGCCCGGCATGTTCCAGTTCTTCATGTCATACATCGCGCCGAAGAACACCGCTTTTTCACCGTTGGCGTTGAAGTCCGAACGGTTATCCCACCAGATATCCAGTCGCCCGTTAGACGATGCGTAAGTTGGCGTCATACGCTGCAGGAAGTAGCCCTGCTGACCATCAGCTTTAACCCAGGTTCCTTCCAGACGCAGGTCCAGAACGTCGGCAACCTTATAACCAAAGGTCAATGCTTGCAGCCACGCGGTGCCGTCATAGATGTCGTTAACCCCGCCGTTGCTGACCTTATCGCGGGTGCCGTAGAACTGATAGCTGGTGGTTAACGGCGTGCCTGCAACATCAAACTTATAGCTGGCCTTGGCAAAATACTGGTCGATGTAACCCTGTGCCTGACCAAACGCCGCTTCCAGCACAAGGTCGTTTTTAAAATCATATTTGGCGCCGAGAGAGTGAAGGTAATCCACCTTGGTTTTCTTGTCGTTCTGGTAGAACTCATCCATCTCAATGTGCCACGGCGCTTTATATTCGTTCGTCCACATATAGGAGAAACTCAGCGCGCCCGCATCGCCGTAGTCAAAGTTCGCACCGGCTTCAGCCCCCTGATAGGTCCCCGGCATAAAGCTCCAGTGCGGCGCCAGCAGCGTCTGGCCGGTTGGCTGAATATAGCCCGCGCGCGCCCAGGTCGGACCAAATTTAAATTTTGCGGCTGCTTTATACAGGCTGATCCCGCTCTTATCGCCGGAATAGTCTTCATCGTAGGTTTTATTGCGCGAGGAGAAAGCGATTTCGTTCGGGTGACCGCTCTCGCTGCTTTCGCCCATTTCGATGGCGGTAAAGGCAGCAACGTCAATACCGAACATGTCGGCGGCATAGCCGGACTGGAAGTCGAGGTTGGCGTTCCAGGTGGAGTGCGACAGGTTAGTTTTATATTTATCACCGTCGGTCACATCTTTACGGTCGCGTTCACGCTGCCAGTAATAGATGCCGCCGGTTAACGTTGAATCATCAATGAACCCTTCTGCTTTTGCATCCGGCACCATTGCAAATCCTGACAGGGCTGTGACACCGGCAATAGCCAGCGCCAGCGTACTACGTTTGCCACTAAACGTACGCATATGCATATCCTCTTTGACGTTTTAAAAGTGCGGTTACCAAAGGCAACGCGCAAAAAAATAAAATAAGACAGCTTAAAAAGTGGTGCGGTAAAAATTCGCATAACCACTGGGTATAGACTATTTTTCGTGACGCGAATTATCAATCTCTTTTGCCGAGCAAAGATGAAGATTATGACAAAGCGCACATAATTTATGTCTTTATGTTTCAGTCTTAGACATCACACGTTTAGCGTGGAAGTGCTTGCAAAAACAGAGAAAACAAATGGAAATGAAAGCGATTAGCTGATTTCAGGTGATATACAGGAAGGATTAAAAATAACGCTTATTACAATCTGTAAACAAGATTAATTCGCATCGCGAAAATATGGTAATTTAATTCGCTGATTCTGAATAAAAAAAACGCCGCAGTAAGCGGCGTTCTTAATGATGGCGAGTAGCTACGCGCCGACTTTCGTCCAGGTATCACGCAGGCCGACGGTGCGGTTAAACACCAGATGGCTTGCGGTGGCATAGCGGCTATCCAGGCAGAAATAACCTTCACGCTCGAACTGGTAGGCTTTTTCCGCCTGCGCCTGCGCCAGGCTCGGCTCGGCAAATCCCTGTTTGATCACCAGCGATTCCGGGTTCATCACCGCGAGGAAATCTTCCGCCGCGCCCGGGTTCGGTACGCTAAACAGACGATCGTAGAGGCGGATTTCTACCGGCAGCGCGTGCGCCGCGCTCACCCAGTGAATCACCCCCTTCACCTTGCGGCCGTCGGCCGGATCTTTGCTCAGGGTATCGGCATCGTAGGTGCAGAAGATAGTGGTGATGTTGCCTTCCGCATCTTTCTCCACGCGCTCCGCTTTAATTACGTAGGCGTTACGCAGGCGAACTTCTTTACCCAGCACCAGACGCTTGTACTGCTTGTTCGCTTCCTCACGGAAGTCGGCGCGATCGATCCAGATTTCGCCACTGAACGGCACCTCACGGCTGCCCATCTCCGGCTTGTTCGGATGGTTCGGCATGGCCACCATTTCGCTTTCGCCCTGCGGATAGTTTTCGATAACCAGCTTAACCGGGTCGATAACCGCCATCGCGCGCGGGGCGTTTTCGTTCAGATCTTCACGAATGCAGGATTCCAGCGACGCCATCTCGATAGTATTGTCCTGCTTGGTCACGCCGATGCGTTTGCAGAATTCGCGGATAGACTCAGCGGTGTAGCCGCGGCGGCGCAGACCGGAAATGGTCGGCATACGCGGGTCATCCCAGCCTTCAACGTGCTTCTCAGTCACCAGCTGATTCAGCTTACGCTTGGACATCACGGTGTATTCGAGATTCAGGCGCGAGAATTCATACTGGCGCGGATGCACGGGAATGCTGATGTTATCCAGCACCCAATCGTACAGGCGGCGGTTGTCCTGGAACTCGAGGGTACACAGCGAGTGGGTAATCCCTTCCAGCGCATCGCTGATGCAGTGGGTGAAGTCGTACATCGGATAGATGCACCATTTGCTTCCGGTCTGGTGGTGATCGGCAAACTTAATGCGGTACAGCACCGGATCGCGCATCACGATAAACGGAGAAGCCATATCGATTTTCGCGCGCAGGCAGGCTTTACCTTCGGCAAATCCGCCGGTACGCATTTTTTCAAATAGCGCCAGGTTCTCTTCCACGCTGCGATCGCGGTACGGGCTATTTTTACCCGGCTCTTTCAGCGTGCCGCGGTACTCACGGATCTCTTCTGCTGACAGTTCGTCAACGTAGGCCAGGCCTTTATTAATTAGTTCAACCGCATACTGGTGCAGCTGATCGAAATAATCAGACGAGTAGCAAACATCCCCGGACCAGTGGAAACCTAACCACTGCACGTCGTTTTTAATCGACTCAACATATTCGATATCTTCCTTCACCGGGTTGGTGTCATCGAAACGCAGGTTGCATTGGCCCTGGTAATCCTGGGCGATGCCAAAGTTCAGGCAAATAGACTTCGCGTGGCCAATGTGCAGATAGCCGTTCGGTTCCGGTGGGAAACGGGTATGAACGGTGGTGTGCTTACCAGTAGCCAGATCTTCATCAATGATCTGACGAATAAAGTTAGTCGGGCGGGCTTCTGCCTCACTCATCGTGGGTTCCTCAAAGCGTAAACAACGTATAACGGCACATGATCTTACAAGCAGGGCGTAGAGACAACTATTAGTTACGCAAAATAGCGATCAGAAGGAGATTATGGGGGTGTTTGCGGTAAAAAAAAGCGGCGCAGCTTTCGCTGCGCCGCTGAGGCATAAACGCCACTCAGGAGTCTTATTTGCCTTTAATTTCGTACAACGGTGTCTGGCCAGCAACCACTTTACCGGTTGCCTGGATAACCAGCGCGCTGTAGTCGTCGCTGTTGCTGCAGACGACCGGGCTAATCATCGAACGCGCGTTAGCATTCAGGAACTCAAGATCCAGTTCCAGAATCGGCTCACCCGCTTTCACTTCCGCGCCCTCTTCCACCAGGCGTTTAAAGCCCTGGCCGTTAAGCGCGACGGTATCGATGCCCATATGGACGACGATTTCCGCACCGTTTTCAGTTTCCAGACAGAAGGCATGGTTGGTGTTGAAAATCTTCACCACGGTACCTGCCGCCGGCGCAACAACAATCTTATCGGTCGGTTTAACCGCCACGCCGTCGCCGACCGCTTTGCTGGCGAAGGCTTCATCAGGTACCTGCTCCAGCGCCACAATGTCGCCGGTAATCGGCGAAACCAGCGCTTCAACGGTTTTCGCGTTAGCAACAGCCTGTGGTTTAACAGCCTGAGCGGCTACGGGTGCGCTATGAGACGCTGCAGTCGCTGCAGCAACCGGGCCACGGGCAACCACTTTCTTCATTTCATCGCCGACGGATTCCGCTTTCGCGCCCACGATAACCTGGATGGTCTGCTTGTTCAGTTTAACCACACCGGAAGCGCCGAGGCGCTTACAGGCCGCATCGTTAACCAGCGCAGAGTCCGCCACGGTCAGACGCAGACGGGTAATACAGGCATCAATCGCTTTCAGGTTATCCGTACCGCCGACCGCCGCGATGTAGTTGGTCGCCAGCTGGGTTAAACCTTCTTCGGTATTACTGTTGGCCTCTTCAGTGACCACGTCATCCACTTTATCCTCACGACCCGGCGTTTTCAGATTGAACATGCGGATAACCGCGCTGAACAGCAGGAAGTAAATAACGAAGAACACAACGCCCATCACAATCAGCATCCAGACGTTTTTACTGGCTGCCGGCAGGCTGTACATCAGAACATAGTCGATGGCACCTGCAGAGAAGGAGAAGCCCGCGTGGATACCCAGCGCCGTCGCAACAAACAGGCTGATACCGGTCAGGATGGCGTGCAGGAGATACAGCAGCGGCGCCAGGAACATGAACAGGAATTCCAGCGGCTCGGTCACACCGGTCAGGAACGCGGTGATCGCGACCGACAGCAGCATACCGCCAACCATCGGACGACGCTCTTTCGGGGCCGCGAAATACATCGCCAGCGCCGCACCCGGCAGACCGAACATCATGATCGGGAAGAAGCCGGACATGAACATCCCCGCGGTGCCGTCACCCGCATAGAAGCGGTTGATGTCACCGTGGAACACGGCGCCAGCAGCGTTGGTGAATTCACCAATCTGGAACCAGGCGATGGTGTTCAGCACCTGATGCAGACCCGTCGGGATCAGCAGACGGTTGATGAAACCAAAGATACCGGAGCCGAGCGCGCCCGCGCCCACAATCCATTCACCGCCAGCATGGATGGCGTTCTGCACCGGCGGCCAGACGTAGCCGAAGATGGCTGCCAGCACCAGACAGAAGAAGCCGGTGGCGATGGGCACAAAGCGTTTGCCGCCGAAGAAGCTCAGGAAGTCAGGCAGTTTGATACCTGACCAGCGGTTATACACGGCACCGCCGACCAGACCGGTAATGATACCCGCCAGCACGCCCATGTTAATGGCAGGGTTGATGGTGACCATCGCTTTGGTCAAAACGAAGTAACCTACCGCCCCCGCCAGCGCTGCGGCGCCGGCGCTGTCTTTCGACCAGCTGGATGCGACGCCGATAGCGAAAATCAGCGCCAGGTTGTCAAAGATTGCCCCGCCCGCCTGGGCGATAAACGAAATGTTAAGCAGATCCGGTTGACCGAATCGCAGCAGCAGCGCCGCGACCGGTAGCACTGCGATAGGGAGCTGTAACGCCCTACCGAGTCGCTGAAAAAAACCTAAAATATTCATCTTATTCCCCCTATGAGACCCCGATAAGGC
The DNA here is from genome assembly GCF_018139045.1 of Klebsiella pasteurii. Taxonomy (NCBI): domain Bacteria; kingdom Pseudomonadati; phylum Pseudomonadota; class Gammaproteobacteria; order Enterobacterales; family Enterobacteriaceae; genus Klebsiella; species Klebsiella pasteurii. Next base: position 5,673,477 of record NZ_CP073236.1, on the reverse strand, counting down.
TCATTAAAGCCACTTTATTATTGTGTAACCTGGTTAATTTTTTAACTTACCTGCAAAGTGTCTGAAAAATTAATTCGTCTCGCAAATTAAATGGGTATTTTTTGTGACAATAGTCACCAAATATCGTATTCACCTCCGTCTTTGACTGGCTAACAATGAAAACTTATTTTATCATTCAAAAAATCAACACGGATTGACCCCGGTCGGCGCAGTTGCTGCGATACTCTTAATAGTATGCTGGCGCCAATCCGCCAGGTTCTAATTTAACTATAGAGGTGAACAATGAGACTGATCCCCCTGGTAACAGCTGAACAAGTCGGTAAATGGGCTGCCCGGCATATCGTTAACCGCATCAATGCGTTCAAACCGACTGCGGACCGTCCGTTTGTCCTCGGTCTGCCCACCGGCGGCACGCCTCTAACCGCTTATAAAGCCCTGGTTGAGATGCACAAAGCAGGCCAGGTTAGCTTTAAGCATGTTGTCACCTTCAACATGGATGAGTACGTTGGCCTGCCGAAAGAGCACCCGGAAAGCTATCATAGCTTTATGCACCGCAACTTCTTTGATCACGTTGATATCCCGGCGGAAAATATTAATCTGCTGAATGGTAACGCGCCGGATATTGATGCAGAATGCCGTCGCTATGAAGAAAAAATTCGTTCTTACGGTAAAATCCACCTGTTTATGGGCGGCGTGGGTAACGATGGCCACATCGCTTTTAACGAACCTGCCTCTTCTTTGGCTTCACGCACACGCATCAAAACCCTGACCCACGATACTCGCGTAGCGAATTCCCGTTTCTTCGACGGTGATGTTGACCAGGTGCCTAAATACGCGCTGACCGTTGGCGTAGGCACGCTGCTCGACGCGGAAGAAGTGATGATTCTGGTGCTGGGTCATCAGAAAGCGCTGGCGCTGCAGGCGGCGGTGGAAGGCAACGTAAACCATATGTGGACCATCACCTGTCTGCAGTTGCACCCGAAAGCGGTTGTCGTCTGCGATGAGCCATCCACTATGGAACTGAAAGTTAAGACACTGAAATATTTCAACGAATTAGAAGCCGAAAATATCAAAGGTCTGTAATGTAGTCTCGTCCCGCAGCAGACCCTGCGGGACAACCATTTTTGACAACCGGGGGTCGTAATGTATGCATTAACCCAAGGCCGGATTTATACCGGTCATGAAATTCTGGATGACCATGCGATTGTTATCGCCAATGGCCTTATCGAACGTATCTGTCCGCAGACTGAGCTGCCCACCGGGATCGAACAGCGCTCGGTTAATGGTGCGATCCTTTCCCCCGGTTTTATCGACGTCCAGCTTAACGGCTGCGGCGGCGTGCAGTTCAACGACACGGCGGATGCGGTCACCGTTGAAACGCTGGAAATTATGCAGAAGGCGAATGAACGCTCCGGCTGCACCAGCTATCTGCCCACGCTCATTACCGCCAGCGATGACCTGATGAAACAGGGTGTCCGCGTGATGCGCGAGTATTTGCAAAAGCATCCCAACCAGGCGCTGGGCCTGCATCTTGAAGGTCCGTGGCTGAATATTGTCAAAAAAGGCACCCATAACCCGGATTTCGTCCGTAAACCGGACGCCGCGCTGGTCGATTTCCTGTGCGAAAACGCGGATGTGATAACCAAAATCACTCTCGCGCCGGAACGCGTAGAACCAGAAGTTATTCGCAAACTGGTGGCCGCAGGTATCATCGTCTCCGCCGGTCATTCCAACGCGACGCTAAAAGAAGCGAAAATCGGTTTCCGCGCCGGGATTACCTTTGCCACCCATCTGTTTAACGCCATGCCGTATATTACCGGTCGTGAGCCGGGCCTGGCTGGCGCGATTTTCGACGAGCCGGATGTCTACTGCGGCATCATCGTCGATGGCCTGCACGTCGATTACGCTAACGTGCGCCTCGCTAAACGCTTGAAAGGCGACAAGCTGTGTCTTGTTACCGACGCAACGGCGCCAGCGGGTGCCAATATTGAGCAGTTCATTTTTGCTGGTAAAACAATATACTACCGGAACGGCCTGTGCGTAGATGAGAACGGCACCCTCAGCGGCTCTTCATTGACCATGATTGAAGGGGTGCGTAACCTCGTTGAGCATTGCGGCATTGCGCTGGATGAAGTGTTGCGTATGGCGACGCTCTACCCTTCCCGCGCCATTGGCGTAGACAAACAGTTAGGCAGCATTGCCCCGGGGATGGTCGCTAACCTGACCGCATTCACCCGCGATTATAAAATCACCAAGACCATCGTTAATGGTAACGAGGTCGTCACTGAGTAAGTAAAAGTATGACAGCAGGCGGACAAGCTCAAATTGGTAACGTCGATCTCGTAAAACAGCTGAACAGCGCTGCCGTTTACCGGCTCATCGATCAGCACGGCCCCATCTCGCGTATCCAGATTGCGGAACAAAGCCAGCTTGCCCCTGCCAGCGTAACCAAAATTACGCGTCAGCTTATTGAACGCGGACTGATCAAAGAAGTCGATCAGCAGGCCTCCACCGGGGGCCGCCGCGCCATCTCGATTGTTGCCGAAACCCGCAGCTTTCACGCCATCGGCGTACGTCTTGGCCGCTATGACGCTACCCTGACGCTCTATGATTTAAGCAGTAAGACCCTCGAAGAAGAGCACTACCCGCTGCCGGAAAGAACCCAGGAAACGCTGGAACACGCCCTGCTCAACATCATCGCCTCCTTTATGGAGAGCTGTCAGCGCAAAATCCGCGAGCTAATCGCCATTTCGGTGATCCTGCCGGGACTGGTCGATCCGGAAAGCGGCGTCATTCGCTATATGCCGCATATTCAGGTGGAGAACTGGGGGCTGGTTGAAGCGCTGGAAAAACGCTTTAAAGTCACTTGCTATGTCGGCCACGATATTCGTAGCCTGGCGCTGGCGGAGCACTACTTTGGTGCGAGCCACGACTGTGAAGACTCCATTCTGGTGCGCGTACACCGCGGGACCGGTGCGGGGATCATCTCCAACGGCCGGATTTTTATTGGCCGTAACGGAAACGTCGGGGAAATCGGCCATATCCAGGTCGACCCGCTGGGCGAGCGCTGCCACTGCGGCAACTTCGGCTGTCTGGAAACCGTCGCCGCCAACGCCGCCATTGAACATCGGGTTCGTCATCTGCTGGAGCAGGGTTATCAGAGCAAGATCCCCCTCGATGACTGTACGATCAAAACGATCTGTAAAGCCGCGAATAAAGGCGATGCGCTGGCCTGCGAGGTGATCGAGCACGTTGGCCGTCATCTGGGTAAAACTATCGCCATCGCCATTAACCTGTTTAATCCGCAAAAAGTGGTGATTGCCGGTGAGATCGTCGAGGCGGAAAAAGTGCTGTTACCGGCTATTGAAGGCTGCATTAACACCCAGGCGCTGAAGGCATTTCGTAAAAATCTGCCGGTAGTCCGTTCTACGCTCGATCATCGTTCTGCCATCGGCGCTTTTGCCCTGGTCAAGCGTGCGATGCTTAACGGGATCCTGCTCCAGCGTTTGCTGGAAAGCTAAAGCCGCTTTATAGTTTCGCCTTTCTTTAACGATGTCGGACAGTCCATGACCATTCAAAACGTAATTTGTGATATTGACGGTGTGCTGATGCACGACAATGTGGCCGTACCGGGCGCCGCCGAATTCATCAAGCGCATTCTCGAAAAAGAGATGCCGCTGGTGATGCTGACTAACTACCCTTCGCAGACCGGCCAGGACCTGGCGAACCGCTTTGCGACCGCCGGAATCGATGTTCCTGATACCGCCTTTTATACCTCAGCGATGGCCACTGCCGATTTTTTGCGCCGTCAGGAAGGCAAAAAAGCCTATGTGGTTGGCGAAGGCGCGCTGATTCACGAACTGTATAAAGCAGGCTTTACCATCACTGACGTCAATCCTGATTTCGTTATCGTCGGTGAGACCCGCTCCTTTAACTGGGAAATGATGCATAAGGCGGCGTTTTTTGTCGCCAACGGTGCGCGCTTTATCGCAACTAACCCGGATACGCACGGCCGCGGCTATTACCCGGCCTGCGGCGCGCTGTGCGCCGGTATTGAAAAAATCTCCGGCCGTAAGCCGTTCTACGTCGGTAAACCAAGCCCATGGATTATCCGCTCTGCGCTGAATAAAATGCAGGCGCATTCGGAACAAACGGTTATCGTCGGCGACAACCTGCGCACGGATATTCTGGCGGGCTTCCAGGCCGGTCTGGAAACCATTCTGGTGCTTTCCGGGGTTGCCACGCTCGACGATATCGACAGCATGCCGTTCCGCCCGTCCTGGATTTATCCATCGGTTGCAGAAATCGATATTTTCTAAATAAAACCACGTCCTGCGACGTGGTTTCTTATTTCCAAGCCTCTTCTGAACGCTTTTATCTAAAAGAAAAGCACTATTACTGAATATTCATCAACAAAAGCGCTCAAAACATACTCTTTTTTCACTATTCGACAATCACAATTGCATTATTTTCTTTTGCTGGCGTAAACCCCTTGCGCCCTTCGCCCCTTTGCGGCATTTTCTAAAGCATGCACTGAGGCTTCGCGTTTAGACGAAGCCTGCACAACATCAAACAAGACAGGGTAACGGAGAAGGCTATGTGTTCGATTTTTGGCGTACTGGATATTAAAACTGACGCGGGTGAACTGCGTAAAAAGGCACTGGAGCTTTCCCGCCTGATGCGCCACCGCGGCCCGGACTGGTCAGGCGTCTATGCCTGTGATAAAGCCATCCTGGCGCATGAACGCCTGTCAATCGTCGACGTGAACGCCGGCGCGCAGCCGCTGTATAACGCTGCAAAAACTCACGCCCTCGCCGTTAACGGTGAAATCTACAACCACCAGGCGCTGCGCGCGGAATACGGCGACCGCTATGCGTTCCAGACCGGTTCCGACTGCGAAGTTATCCTCGCGCTGTATCAGGAAAAAGGTCCGGACTTCCTCGACGATCTGCAGGGGATGTTTGCTTTTGCTCTCTACGACAGCGAAAAAGACGCGTATCTGATTGGTCGCGACCACATCGGCATCATCCCGCTGTATATGGGTCACGATGAACACGGCAACTTCTACGTTGCTTCAGAAATGAAAGCGCTGGTTCCGGTATGCCGTACGATTAAAGAGTTCCCGGCAGGCAGCTACCTGTGGAGCAAAGATGGCGAAATCCGCGAGTACTATCAGCGCGACTGGTTCGATTATGACGCCGTCAAAGACAACGTCACGGACAAAAATGAACTGCGTCAGGCGCTGGAAGAGTCGGTGAAAAGCCACCTGATGTCCGATGTCCCGTACGGCGTCCTGCTCTCCGGCGGCCTGGATTCATCGGTGATTTCCGCCATCACCAAAAAATATGCCGCACGCCGCGTCGAAGATCAGGAAAAATCAGAAGCCTGGTGGCCGCAGCTGCACTCCTTCGCCGTCGGTCTGGAAGGCGCGCCCGATCTGAAAGCCGCGCAGGAAGTGGCTAACCATCTGGGCACCGTTCACCACGAAATCCACTTTACGGTGCAGGAAGGCCTGGACGCGATTCGCGATGTTATCTATCACATTGAAACCTACGACGTGACGACAATTCGCGCGTCAACGCCGATGTACCTGATGTCGCGTAAAATCAAAGCGATGGGCATCAAAATGGTGTTGTCTGGTGAAGGTTCTGATGAAGTATTTGGCGGCTACCTTTATTTCCATAAAGCGCCAAACGCTAAAGAGCTGCACGAAGAGACCGTACGCAAGCTGCAGGCGCTGCATATGTTTGACTGCGCTCGCGCCAACAAAGCGATGTCCGCATGGGGCGTTGAAGCGCGTGTGCCGTTCCTGGATAAGAAATTCCTCGACGTGGCAATGCGTATCAACCCGCAGGACAAAATGTGCGGCAACGGTAAAATGGAAAAACATGTCCTGCGTGAATGTTTTGAATCTTACCTGCCGGCAAGCGTCGCCTGGCGCCAGAAAGAACAGTTCTCTGATGGCGTCGGTTACAGCTGGATCGATACTTTAAAAGAAGTGGCCGCTGAACAAATTTCCGATCAGCAACTGGAAACCGCCAGCTTCCGCTTCCCGTACAACACGCCATCATCGAAAGAAGCGTATCTCTACCGTGAGATCTTCGAAGAGCTGTTCCCGGTTCCAAGCGCGGCTGAATGCGTGCCTGGCGGTCCTTCCGTCGCATGCTCTTCAGCAAAAGCGATTGAGTGGGACGAATCTTTCAAAAAAATGAACGATCCGTCGGGACGCGCGGTTGGCGTACACCAGTCGGCCTACTAACCGGCGCTGTTTTCAAAACGGACTCTGCGGAGTCCGTTTTTGTTTTGTGCCTTATTTAAGCCGTTAAAAACGATAAATAACCAATAATTGACGATTATTGCGCCACGCTGTTCGCAACCTAACCAAACAGTTACGTTCAGCCCATTTTCGATGAAAAAGGGGTTGACGCTTCAAGGCTCAATACGCATAATGCGCCCCGCAACGCCGATAAGGTAACGCGAAAAAAAGATGGCTACGTAGCTCAGCTGGTTAGAGCACATCACTCATAATGATGGGGTCACAGGTTCAAATCCCGTCGTAGCCACCATCTTTTTTGCGGGAGTGGCGAAATTGGTAGACGCACCAGATTTAGGTTCTGGCGCCGCAAGGTGTGCGAGTTCAAGTCTCGCCTCCCGCACCATTTACTCTTTCGCGTTGGCAGTAAAAGGTTTTTGTTGGGGTATCGCCAAGCGGTAAGGCACCGGTTTTTGATACCGGCATTCCCTGGTTCGAATCCAGGTACCCCAGCCATATTTTCGATGTTTGCGGTTCACCGCGACGGTATTGGGGTATCGCCAAGCGGTAAGGCACCGGTTTTTGATACCGGCATTCCCTGGTTCGAATCCAGGTACCCCAGCCATCGAAAAAAGAGTAAGATTTTGGCTACGTAGCTCAGCTGGTTAGAGCACATCACTCATAATGATGGGGTCACAGGTTCGAATCCCGTCGTAGCCACCATACAAAGGAATTATTGATTCAGTTCGATAAATCCAAAAAAATTGTTGGGGTATCGCCAAGCGGTAAGGCTCTGGTTTCTGATACCAGCATTCCGAGGTTCGAATCCTCGTACCCCAGCCAATTTCAAAAGTCGCTCACGCTGTGTGCGCACCCGTTGGAGTATCTCCAGGCACTAAGCCACCGGTTTGACCCCGGTACGAAATGGTCAACGTAAAATTGGGGTATCGCCAAGCGGTAAGGCACCGGATTCTGATTCCGGCATTCCGAGGTTCGAATCCTCGTACCCCAGCCAACAAAAGCAAAAAGCTCGCTTCGGCGAGCTTTTTGCTTTTTGGCGTTTACGCTATGCACATTACCGTTCCGCACCCCGGCCTCACCTTTGCAAGCCGGGGTCGTTCTCGTTATAAACCTAACGCGTATTTCAACGCCTGACGCTTCAGTCCGCCGGCGCGCTCGGCCGCCATCAGCCCAATATTTCTCAGCATACGCACCGGCGGCAAATCGTTGCTAAATCCGGCGTAAAACAGATCCATTCCCGACTGCATAATAAAGTTGTCCGCCTGACGCCGCGTCTGGTAGCGCTTAAGTACCGGCAGGCTGGCCCACTCCTCACCGTGCGCTTTTGCTCTGCCAAGAATATCGAGCAGCGCATCGACATCGCGATAGCCGAGGTTAACCCCCTGCCCCGCCAGCGGATGGATGGTGTGCGCAGCATCGCCCACCAGCGCCAGCCCCGGCTTAACATACTGCAATGCGTGACGGCGGGTAAGCGGGAAAGCGCCCGCGCTCAGCGGCGTAATCTCTCCCAGCCGCGACGGGAAGTGGCGAGTAATTTCCTGCTGTAGCTGAGCCATACTCATTCCCTGCAACTGACGGATCCTCGCTGGCGCGTCGTACCACACCAGCGAAGCCCAATGATCGAACAGCGGTAAAAACGCGCGCGGCCCCGTCGGAGTGAACTGCTGCCAGGTACTGTCGCCGGGATCGTCCGCACACTGTACGCTGATCAACATACAGGATTGCTGGTACTGCCACGCGTGGATGCCGATTCCGGCCAGCTGACGCACCTGCGAACTGGCGCCGTCCGCGCCCACCACCAGCCGCGCATCAAGCTGGCTGCCGTCGGTCAGCGTTAAGGAGGTGTACGTTTCTCCACGCCGCATCTCCTGAAGCGATGTCCCCACCTGCAGCGATATGCGTTCATGGGCTTCCAGCGCCTGCCACAGGGCTCGCTGCAGAACGTTATTCTCCACCATATAGCCCAGTTCCGGCAGCTTCAGCTCCGCGGCGTTGAAGACAACATGGGCGCTTTCCCACTCCCAGGTTTCTAGCTGGCGGTACGCATGGGCGCGCATGGACCGCACGCTGTCCCAGACGCCGAGGCCTCTCAGCAGCCCTACCGATGACGCGCTGATTGCCGAAATACGTACGTCAGGCGGTGAAGAAGCATCGAAAACCGGTGGCGCGTTTTTTTCAATGACCGTCACCGTAAAGCCCTGCTGCGCCAGGCCAAGCGCGAGGGCGCCGCCAACCATCCCGCCGCCGACGATAACGACATCTGTTGCATGAATTGTCATGGCTATTATCCTTAAACCCGAATCCCCTCAGTTTACCGGATTTTTATTCGGCTTGTGGTGATTACGGTCGTACTGGTCAGGGCGCGGTCAAAGCATTACAATACGCGCCCTGCAATCCTGGCTTTATATCCGTCACCCTTCACATTGCAGAGCAACATCCGGTGAAGACGCTGACTTTGGGTATACCTAATTAAGCATGAGCAAGTCGATGACAAAAAAACTCCATATTAAAACCTGGGGCTGTCAGATGAACGAATACGATTCATCAAAGATGGCCGATCTGCTGGATGCCACCCACGGGTATCAACTCACTGAAGTGGCGGAAGAAGCGGATGTGCTGCTGCTCAATACCTGCTCAATCCGTGAGAAGGCTCAGGAAAAAGTATTCCATCAGCTAGGACGCTGGAAGCTGCTGAAAGAGAAGAATCCCAACCTGATCATCGGCGTTGGCGGCTGCGTGGCCTCTCAGGAAGGCGACCATATTCGCCAGCGCGCCCACTATGTCGATATTATTTTTGGGCCGCAGACCCTGCACCGCCTGCCGGAAATGATCAACTCGGTACGAGGCAACCGCAGCCCGGTCGTCGATATCAGCTTCCCGGAAATCGAAAAATTCGACCGCCTGCCGGAACCGCGCGCCGAAGGCCCAAGCGCCTTTGTTTCCATCATGGAAGGCTGCAACAAGTACTGCACCTACTGCGTGGTGCCTTATACCCGCGGTGAGGAAGTGAGCCGCCCAAGCGACGATATCCTGTTTGAAATCGCCCAGCTTGCGGCTCAGGGCGTACGTGAAGTTAACCTACTCGGGCAGAACGTGAACGCCTGGCGCGGGGAAAACTATGACGGCACCAGCGGTAGCTTTGCCGATCTCCTGCGCCTGGTTGCGGCGATCGACGGTATCGACCGGATCCGCTTTACCACCAGCCATCCCATCGAGTTCACCGACGATATCATCGAGGTTTACCGCGATACACCGGAGCTGGTCAGCTTCCTGCACCTGCCGGTGCAGAGCGGTTCCGACCGCGTGCTGAACCTGATGGGCCGAACCCACACGGCGCTGGAATATAAAGCGATTATCCGCAAACTGCGCGCGGCGCGTCCGGATATTCAGATCAGCTCCGACTTCATCGTCGGCTTCCCTGGCGAAACCACGCAGGATTTCGAACAAACCATGAAGCTGATCGCCGATGTGAATTTCGATATGAGCTACAGCTTCATCTTCTCCGCGCGTCCGGGCACGCCGGCGGCCGATATGGTCGACGACGTACCGGAAGAGGACAAGAAACAGCGTCTGTATATTCTGCAGGAGCGCATCAACCAGCAGGCGATGGCCTGGAGCCGCCGTATGCTCGGCACCGTGCAGCGCATTCTGGTGGAAGGCACTTCACGTAAGAGCATTATGGAGCTGTCTGGCCGCACCGAAAATAACCGCGTGGTGAACTTCGAAGGCTCGCCTGAGATGATCGGCAAGTTTGTCGATGTCGAGATCACCGACGTCTGGACAAACTCCCTGCGCGGTAAAGTGGTGCGCACCGAGGACGAAATGGGTCTGCGCATTGCGGAAACCCCGGAGTCGGTGATTGCCCGCACTCGTAAAGAAAACGATCTTGGCGTCGGTATCTACCAGCCATAATCCGTTCAGGCCTGCCGGCTCCGGCAGGCCTTGTATTTCCTCTCCTGAACCCAATATCTATAGCGATGCTTGCGCCATATTCCGATGACGTGAATAATTTCCTGACCGGCTACCTTCCGGCTATCTATGTATAAGAGGAACAGCTTGAATACAGACACTCGCGAAATCACCCTTGAGCCCGCGGACAACGCCCGTTTGCTGAGCCTGTGCGGCCCGTTTGATGACAATATTAAACAGCTGGAGCGCCGTCTCGGCATCGAGATTAACCGTCGTGACAACCACTTTAAACTGACCGGTCGGCCGATTTGCGTCACCGCTGCGGCGGATATCTTGCGCAGTCTGTACGTCGATACCGCGCCGATGCGCGGCGAAATTCAGGATATTGAACCGGAACAAATTCATCTGGCGATCAAAGAAGCCCGCGTGCTGGAGCAGAGCGCCGAAAGCGTACCGGACTACGGTAAAGCCATCAATATCAAAACCAAGCGTGGCGTGATTAAGCCGCGTACGCCGAATCAGGCGCAGTACATCGCCAATATTCTCGACCACGACATTACCTTCGGCGTCGGCCCTGCCGGGACCGGGAAAACCTACCTGGCGGTCGCCGCCGCGGTAGACGCGCTGGAGCGTCAGGAGATCCGCCGTATTCTTCTGACCCGTCCGGCGGTTGAGGCTGGCGAAAAACTGGGCTTCCTGCCCGGCGATTTAAGCCAGAAAGTCGATCCGTATCTGCGTCCCCTGTACGACGCGCTGTTCGAGATGCTCGGCTTCGAGAAAGTCGAAAAGTTGATTGAGCGCAACGTGATTGAAGTCGCGCCGCTGGCCTATATGCGCGGCCGTACGCTGAACGATGCGTTTATCATTCTCGACGAAAGCCAGAACACCACCATTGAACAGATGAAAATGTTCCTGACCCGTATCGGCTTTAACTCTAAGGCGGTCATTACCGGCGACGTCACGCAGATTGACCTGCCGCGCAGCACCAAATCGGGCCTGCGCCACGCGATTGAAGTGCTGGCGGAAGTCGATGAGATCAGCTTCAACTTCTTCCATAGCGAAGACGTCGTGCGCCACCCGGTGGTCGCCCGCATCGTTAACGCCTATGAAGCCTGGGAAGAAGCAGACCAGAAACGTAAAGCAGAACTGGCCGCCGAGCGCAAGCGCGAAGCCCAGGAACAGGAGCATAAATGAGTCAGGTCATTCTCGATTTACAGCTGGCTTGCGAAGATAACAGCGGAATGCCGGATGAAGCCCTGTTTCAGCGCTGGGTCGATAGCGTTATCCCGCAGTTTCAGGAAGAGTCGGAGCTGACGATTCGCCTGGTTGATGAAGCGGAAAGCCACGAGCTAAACCTGACCTATCGTGGGAAGGACAAGCCAACTAACGTGCTCTCTTTCCCGTTCGAAGCCCCGCCGGGCATCGAAATGCCGCTGCTTGGCGACCTGGTTATCTGCCGTCAGGTGGTTGAACAGGAGGCGAAAGAGCAAGGTAAACCGCTGGAAGCGCACTGGGCGCATATGGTGGTCCACGGTAGCCTGCATCTTTTGGGCTATGACCATATCATCGACGAAGAAGCGGAAGAGATGGAATCCCTCGAAACAGAGATAATGCTTGCTCTGGGCTATGAGGATCCGTACATTGCCGAGAAGGAATAACCCGTTGCCGGCTTTGCCGGCGACTGGCCGCTATGCCGGGCGCTGAGTATACGCGTGACGAGCGACTATTTAACTAACATGAGAACCCATACGACGCCATGAGCGACGACAATTCACACAGTAGCGACACAGTAAACAGCAAAAAGGGATTCTTCTCCCTGTTACTCAGCCAGCTCTTTCACGGTGAACCCAAAAATCGTGACGAACTGCTGGCGCTGATCCGTGATTCCGGGCAAAACGACCTTATCGACGAAGATACGCGCGATATGCTCGAAGGGGTAATGGATATCGCCGACCAGCGCGTCCGCGACATCATGATCCCCCGCTCGCAGATGATTACCCTGAAACGCAACCAGACGCTGGACGAGTGCCTCGATGTGATCATCGAATCCGCCCACTCGCGTTTCCCGGTGATCAGCGAAGATAAAGATCACATTGAAGGGATTCTGATGGCCAAAGATCTGCTGCCGTTTATGCGCAGCGATGCTGAAGCCTTCAGCATGGAAAAAGTGTTGCGCCCGGCGGTTGTCGTGCCTGAGAGCAAGCGGGTCGACCGCATGCTGAAGGAGTTCCGTTCCCAGCGTTATCATATGGCTATCGTTATCGATGAGTTTGGCGGCGTCTCGGGTCTGGTGACCATTGAAGATATCCTTGAGCTGATCGTCGGTGAAATTGAAGACGAATACGACGAAGAGGAAGACATCGATTTCCGTCAGCTAAGCCGCCATACTTGGACGGTGCGCGCACTGGCCTCAATCGAAGACTTCAACGAGGCGTACGGCACCCACTTCAGCGATGAAGAGGTCGACACCATCGGCGGCCTGGTGATGCAGGCGTTTGGTCATCTGCCTGCCCGCGGCGAGTCTATCGACATTGATGGTTACCAATTCAAGGTCGCAATGGCTGACAGCCGACGTATTATTCAGGTACATGTAAAGCTTCCTGATGATGCCCCGCAGCCGAAGCTGGAAGACTAATCCAACGGGACGATTAACCTAAATGGTATTTGCCTCTCTTATTGAACGCCAGCGCGTACGCCTGCTGCTGGCGCTGCTATTCGGAGCCAGCGGAACGCTGGCTTTTTCACCTTATGACTTCTGGCCTGCGGCGATTATTTCGCTAATTGGCCTGCAGGGTTTAACCCTCAACCGCCGCCCTTTACAAAGCGCCGCGATTGGCTATTTCTGGGGACTCGGGCTATTCGGTTCGGGTATAAACTGGGTCTACGTGAGTATCGCGCAGTTCGGCGGCATGCCCGGACCGGTCAACGTTTTCCTGGTGATTCTGCTGGCCGCGTATCTCTCCCTCTATACCGGGTTATTCGCCGGTATTCTTTCGCGCCTGTGGCCGAAAACCAGCTGGATACGCGTGGCCATCGCCGCACCGGTGGTCTGGCAAATCAGCGAATTTCTGCGCGGCTGGGTGCTCACCGGCTTCCCGTGGCTGCAATTCGGTTACAGTCAAATCGACGGCCCGCTTAAAGGCCTAGCTCCCGTGATGGGCGTTGAGGCGATTAACTTCCTGCTGATGCTCGTCAGCGGCCTACTGGTACTCGCTATCGCGCAGCGTAACTGGAAGCCGCTGATCGCCGCCGTCGTGCTGTTCGCCCTGCCCTTCCCACTTCGTTATATTCAGTGGTATCAACCGCTGCCGGAACGCGCAACCACGGTTTCGCTGGTACAGGGCGATATCCCCCAGGCGATGAAATGGGACCAGAATCAGTTGCTCAACACCCTGAAAACCTATCTGGATCTCACCCAACCGCACATGGGTAAATCGCAGCTGATCGTCTGGCCGGAGTCCGCGATTCCCGATCTGGAAATCAATCAGCAGCGTTTCCTGAGTATGATGGACGATCTGATGCGGTCGAAAAACAGCTCGCTGATTACCGGTATCGTCGACGCGCGCCTGAACGCGCAGAATCGCTACGATACATACAACACCATTATTACGCTGGGCAAAGATAACCCGTACAGCTACGACTCAAAGAATCGCTACAACAAGAATCATCTGGTGCCGTTTGGTGAGTTTGTGCCGCTGGAATCGATTCTGCGTCCGCTGGCGCCGTTCTTCGATCTGCCGATGTCCTCTTTCAGCCGCGGGCCTTACGTGCAGCCGCAGCTGGTTGCGCATAATATGCGTCTGACGGCGGCTATTTGCTACGAGATCATTCTTGGCGAGCAGGTGCGGGATAACTTCCGCCCGGATACGGATTTTCTGTTAACCATCTCTAATGATGCGTGGTTCGGCAAATCTATCGGTCCGTGGCAGCACTTTCAGATGGCGCGGATGCGCGCGCTGGAGCTGGCCCGTCCGCTGCTGCGCAGCACCAATAACGGCATTACCGCGGTCATCGGCCCACGCGGTGAAATACAGGAGATGATCCCGCAGTTCACCCGCGCCGTATTGACCACTAAAGTGACCCCGACTTCAGGACTGACGCCGTACGCGCGTACAGGGAACTGGCCGCTGTGGGCGTTAACCGCGCTGTTTGGCTTTGCGGCGCTGCTGATGAGCCTGCGCCAGCGCCGTCGCTAATTGCTTCTCCCGCGGCGGCATTCGTCGCCGCGGTCACCTCTCCTTCTTGTCCATTTTGGCACGACCATTGCTTAATAAATTGATGTAGTAGCGCGATCCTTGAGGGTACAACCTGGTTGCACCACCACCGATCGCCCTGCTGCGCTATTTTGGTGCAATGGGGGATTTTTGCCTTTAAATGGTGCGGTGCGCTTCGCAAATATCAACAATTTAAGAGCAAAATCTTTACATTAAGCCAAACTAAATGCTAACAAACACATACAAATGCTGCACGCAAAGACGGCAGCAATAAAAAAGCACACACATTCACAATGGGTATCAATAGCGTCTGATGGCGCTGAGGATAAGGAGTCGGATATGCAATTACGTAAACTGGCCGCAGCAATGCTGGTCATGGGACTGACCGCCGGTGCGGCGCATGCAGAAGATGCAGCATCCACCGCTGGCCAGAGCACTCTGGATAAAATTGCCAAAAACGGCGTTATCGTCGTCGGTCACCGTGAATCATCCGTTCCGTTCTCTTACTATGACAACAAGCAGCAGGTCGTCGGCTATTCTCAGGACTACTCGAACGCGATCGTTGATGCCATTAAGAAGAAGCTGAACAAACCGGATCTGCAGGTCAAACTGATCCCGGTAACCTCACAAAACCGTATTCCGCTGCTGCAAAACGGCACTTATGACTTCGAATGCGGTTCCACCACCAATAACCTTGAGCGTCAAAAACAGGCAGCCTTCTCCGACACCATTTTCGTTGTCGGTACCCGTCTGCTGGTGAAAAAAGGCGGCGCGATTAAAGATTTCCCGGATCTGAAGGATAAAGCCGTCGTCGTCACCTCCGGCACCACCTCGGAAATTCTGCTGCACAAGCTGAACGACGAGAAAAAAATGAATATGCGTATTATCAGCGCAAAAGATCATGGTGACTCCTTCCGAACTCTGGAAAGCGGTCGCGCGGTGGCCTTTATGATGGATGACGCGCTGCTGGCGGGCGAACGTGCGAAAGCGAAGAAACCGGATAATTGGGAGATTGTCGGTACCGCTCAATCTCAGGAAGCCTATGGCTGCATGCTGCGCAAAGACGATCCACAGTTCAAAACGCTGGTGGACGACACGGTTGCCCATGTCCAGACCTCCGGTGAAGCCGAAAAATGGTTCGATAAGTGGTTTAAAAATCCAATTCCGCCAAAGAATCTGAATATGAACTTTGAACTCTCTGACGAAATGAAAGCGCTGTTCAAATCACCTAACGACAAAGCTCTTAACTAATTAAAAAAACAAAGGGCGGGGAATCCTGCCCTCCCGATTGTTGCCACGGCGCGGACAGACTATACGGCAGCTGGTCGTTCCCCAGCGGCCGCGAATACCGAAACAGGCTGAGCAACAATCTTCGAGGGTAGCGCTGCTACCCTTTTTTTTCCAGGAGTCATTTATGTCAATAGACTGGAACTGGGGGATATTCCTGCAACAGGCCCCGTTCGGCAACACCACCTATTTAGGCTGGCTGTGGAGTGGTTTTCAGGTCACCGTCACCCTGTCGGTAACGGCCTGGATTATCGCGTTCTTTGTGGGGTCGCTCTTCGGTATTCTCCGTACGGTCCCGAACCGTCTGCTGTCGACTATCGGCACCTGTTACGTTGAGCTTTTTCGTAACGTTCCGCTTATCGTTCAATTTTTCACCTGGTATCTGGTGGTGCCTGAACTGCTGCCGGAAAACATTGGCATGTGGTTTAAGTCCGAGCTGGATCCCAATATTCAGTTCTTCGTTTCCTCGATGCTCTGTCTGGGATTGTTTACCGCCGCACGCGTCTGCGAACAGGTTCGTTCCGGCATCCAGTCCCTGCCGCGCGGGCAGAAAAACGCCGGGCTGGCGATGGGACTGACCTTACCGCAAACCTACCGCTACGTTCTGCTGCCTAATGCCTATCGCGTTATCGTGCCGCCGATGACCTCAGAAATGATGAACCTGGTGAAAAACTCGGCCATCGCCTCCACCATCGGACTTGCCGATATGGCTGCACAGGCGGGCAAGCTGCTGGATTACTCAGCCCATGCCTGGGAGTCGTTTACCGCTATCACCCTGGCCTACGTGTTTATCAACGCCGTTATTATGCTGATCATGTACGTAGTCGAACGTAAGGTCCGCCTGCCGGGCAATATGGGGGGTAAATAATGTACGATTTTGACTGGAGTTCCATTATTCCGTCCATGCCGTACCTGCTGGCTGGACTGGTTATTACCTTAAAAATTACCGTGACCGCGATTGTTATCGGGATTGTCTGGGGGACGATTCTGGCCGTTATGCGCCTGTCGAGCTTCCTGCCGCTGGCGTGGTTTGCCAAAACCTACGTTAACGTCTTCCGCTCCATTCCGCTGGTGATGGTACTGTTGTGGTTTTATTTGATTGTTCCGGGGTTCCTGCAGAACGTGCTTGGTCTGTCGCCGAAAACCGATATCCGCTTGATTTCAGCGATGATCGCCTTCTCCATGTTTGAAGCGGCGTATTACTCGGAAATTATTCGCGCCGGCATTCAGAGTATCTCTCGCGGCCAGTCCAGCGCTGCGCTGGCGCTGGGCATGACCCACTGGCAATCCATGAAGCTGGTGATTCTGCCTCAGGCCTTCCGCGCCATGGTACCGCTGCTGCTCACCCAGGGCATCGTGCTGTTCCAGGATACCTCGCTGGTCTATGTCCTGAGCCTGGCCGACTTCTTCCGTACCGCCTCCACGATCGGCGAACGTGATGGAACCCAGGTAGAGATGATTCTGTTCGCAGGCGCCGTATATTTTGTATTTAGTCTCAGCGCATCGCTGTTGGTCAGCTGGTTGAAGAAAAGGACTGTGTAATGATTACCCTGAAAAACGTTTCAAAATGGTATGGTCACTTTCAGGTGCTGACCGATTGCTCCACGGAAGTGAAAAAAGGCGAAGTGGTGGTGGTTTGCGGACCATCAGGCTCGGGTAAATCCACGCTGATTAAAACCGTCAACGGTCTGGAGCCAATCCAACAGGGTCAAATCATCGTCGACGGCACCACGGTTAACGATAAAAAGACTAACCTGGCCAGGCTACGCTCTCGCGTCGGGATGGTATTCCAGCACTTCGAACTGTTCCCGCATTTGTCGATTATCGATAACCTGACGCTGGCGCAGGTTAAGGTGCTCAATCGCGATAAAGCCGCTTCACGCGCAAAAGGGCTTAAGCTGCTGGAACGCGTAGGGCTTTCCGCTCATGCAGAAAAGTTCCCCGCTCAGCTCTCGGGCGGGCAGCAGCAGCGCGTGGCCATCGCTCGTGCATTGTGTATGGACCCCATCGCCATGCTGTTCGATGAACCCACTTCCGCGCTTGACCCGGAAATGATCAACGAAGTGCTGGACGTGATGGTTGAACTGGCGAATGAAGGGATGACCATGATGGTGGTCACCCATGAAATGGGCTTTGCGCGTAAGGTCGCCAATAGGGTGATCTTTATGGACGAAGGAAAAATTGTCGAAGACGCGGATAAAGAGGCGTTTTTTGCTAATCCGCAGTCAGAGCGCGCCAAAGACTTCCTCGCCAAGATCCTCCACTAACCTTCTGGCGTGTACGCTCCCGTACACGCCTTTTATCTATTCCCCATCCCTCTCCATCCATAGTCTGGGTAAAATCTTAGCTATTATCAAATGCGTGGCATAAATATATCCCGCCTCACGATAAATAATTCACGACCTGAAATCCTCAATTCAACAAAAATTCACTCTTTACCTCGTGGATTACATAATCCGGCATAGATAATATATCGCGGTTTTTACAACAACACTGAGTAGCATTAGCGGTTTTGTTTTGATTTTAAGAAAATAAAATTATTATTGAGGTTGAGAACCCGACTTCGTTAACCCTACTCTATGAACACTAAACATCCTTTATAAGGGTATAACGGACGAATGAAACAAATGGATATTGCTTCGTGAATAATAAAATACTGGTCACCGCCATCTCTTTTTATATTTTTCTAACCGCATCAACAATGGCGAGCTTATCGATTAGCAATACCAATCAGGTCGAACAGGATAAGGCGCGCCAAAGCGCACTGGCGCCAGCACAGCAGGAGTATCAATCATCAGGTACGGGATCGCGGAAATATCAACTCGTCTTCCCACTAGAAGCAACCTGCCGATATATCAACCACGTTGAAATTCTTTCCGCTGACGACAAACTGACCCGTAGCCTACTCGGCAATATAGCCCTGCAAGCAGAAAAAAAGTGTCTGGGTATTGAAGGCATACGTCTACTCACCACAACATTGCAAAATGAACTCATTGCCCGGGGATATATCACTTCCCTTATTGATGTTCCTTCCCAATCTCTGAACGATGGTATTCTGAGCATCACTCTGACCTATGGTTATATCGGTAATATAAGTTGGACTGCAGGCAACAGCGCGACAACCAGTCTGTGGAACGCGATACCCGCCAAAACCGGGGATATTCTGCAGCTAACTGAACTTGAACAAGGGATGGCTAACTTACAACGTTTACCCGGTTCATCGGCGCAGATGAAAATCCTACCCGGTAAAAAAAATGCGGAAAGCGATATTCAACTCACACGGCATCTGGCAAAAAAGTGGCAGGTAGGCGCCTGGCTGGATGATGCAGGAAGCCGTACCAGCGGGCGATACCAGGCAGGTGCCGCGATTTATCTTTATGACCTGACGACGCTAAATGACATCCTCTATGTCTCTGTCGGCGGCGATGTCGAGTTTAATCAACATAACGATGGCAATCAGAATAATAGCCTCTATTATTCTTTTCCTTTTGGATTTTGGTCACTCAATCTTTACGGTTCACAAAGCCAATATCGTCAGCAGTTTAATGGTAGATACTCGACCGTTGAATATAAAAGTAAAAATGATTATGCCAGCGCAACCTTATCACGTTTACTTTCACATACCCGCAAGCAAAAAACAACAATTGATGCGCGTATATCAAAAAGCACATCACATTATTATTTTGGCGGCAGCGAAATCGGCGTTATGCGCAAACAGAATCCTGCCTGGGATATTACCGCGCACCACCAACGGTACTTTACCAACACTATTTTAGATGCCAGCCTGGGCGTACAGCGTAGCCTTCCCTGGCTTAGTTCCACCCCTACGCCTGAAGAAAAAGCAGGTCTGTACAGTAAACTTTCGCGCATTATCCACGCCGATCTTCAAGCTTTAATGAAGTTTGAATCAACGGGGGATAAATTCAGCTATGCGCCGCATATTAATATCCAGGTCAGCCCCGATATCTTGTCCGCAGATAATCAATTCAATATTGGTAATCGTTGGACAGTACGTGGCTTTGACGGTGAAAGAACGCTTTCAGGAAACCAGGGCTGGTACTGGCGCAATGATTTTATTTGGGATATGCCAACTCCGGATCGGCAGCTCTACTTAGGCCTGGATATTGGCCGCATTACAGGAACCGAGCAGTACGAAAATGGCAAAGTCATCTCTGGCGCCACTGCCGGAGTGCGCGGAAGCATCATTGCCACTCAGTATGATTTATTCATAGGAACGCCGCTGGCAAAACCAAACGGTTTTCATACCGATCCTGTCAGCATGGGATTTTCTTTACAATGGAGGTATTAAAGTCATTTTTTCAAACAACCGGTTAATTTTTTTATTTTTAAAGGACTCAGTTAAATGTTTAAATTCAAATTATCCTATGTTGCACTAGCAGCAGCTTTAAGCTCAAGCTTTGTTTATGCCGACCCGAATAGTTATACCCATCTATCAGGTGCCAAGGTTATTGATATTGAAAAACCCAATGCCGCCGGTGTCTCACATAATATGTATCGTGAGTTTAATGTTGATAGTAATGGCGTCGTTCTTAACAATAGCGCCAGCGATCTCACCCACGCGACGTTGGGCAATATTGCGAAAAATAACAATCTTACTAACGGTAGCGCTTCTGTTATTCTTAATGAAGTCACCTCAAACCGCGCAAGCTCGCTGAACGGATTTATTGAAGTGGCGGGTCAAAGAGCTGATGTTGTTATTGCTAACCCCAATGGTATTTCCTGCTCAGGTTGTAGCTTCATCAACACCAATAAGGCGGTTTTAACGACAGGGAAAGTGACACTTTCCGATACTGGCGCTATCGCCAGCTATAACGTTACCGGTGGTAAACTGTCCATCGAAAAAAACGGAATGAATGCCAGCAATAGCTACGCTGTTCTCCTCGCCGATGCAATAGCCATTAACGGTGCGGTTAATGCGAAGAACGCGATAGTAGGCGCTGGAAACTTTACCTTTGATAACGGCTCAGGTGCAATGACCCCGGCAGGTAAATCTGCGACGGCGCTGCAGACCTTATTCCCTGAATACAGTATCGACATTAGTAATCTGGGCGGCATCAAAGCCAATAGCATTACCATGGTTGGCAATAATTTAGGTTTTGGCGTACGAAATAAAGGCGCGATTGTTGCTAACTCTGGCCTCTCCTTGACTAGCTTAGGTTCACTCACCAACGAAGGCTCTATCGCCAGCAACGGTATTATCACTCAGATAGTATCTGTAGGGAATTTAAAAAACACTGGTAATATATCAACAACAAATACAACTGTGATCAACTCGCTAAGTTCCTTAACCAATAATGGGACTATTTCCACGACTCGTCAGCTGTTAGCCAAGGCGTCAGGGAATATCGAAAATACAGGTACCTTAAGCGGCGGTGCCGCGTTAAACGTTACGGCGGATGGCAACCTGAAAACCACTTATGGATCCAATCTGCTGTCAGATAACCAATTAGTCGTGACCGCGGGTGGTAACATTGAAAACGGGGGCTCTACCAGAGCTACAAACACTACGGTAACCTTTGGCGGAGACGCCCTTAAAGTGACCGGCAATATTTACGGTTATGATACCCTCCTCATTCAGGCAAAAAAAAATGATAGCCTGACATCCGGAGAAATCATCAACTCAGGCTATATAGCCGGTGACAACGCAACTGTTCAAACTAAAGGTACCCTGACGCTACAAAAAAATAGTCAACTGCACGGTTCATCAACGTTGGTAACAAAGAGCTACCAGCTAAAGAATGAAGGATATATTGGTGGACATAATATCAATATCGAAAATGACGTTACCAACAACTATGGTACGATTGTTGGCCGTGATAATGTTTTAATTAAAACCTATAACGATCTTTACAATGAAGGCGAAATTTTAAGTTCAACAAACATGACTTTGGATACACAAAATCACGGTAATATTACTAACCGTTCTCACATAGGAGCTGGCGGCACTTTAACCATGTCGGCTAAAAAAGTGATTAATGGCGGTTACCGCTGCGGTTTCCTGGGGTTGGCAACCTGTGGCAAAGGCACTATATCCACGACTAATCTGTTTTTAAACTCATCCCATAAATACGCCAATGAAATGGGCGGCACTCAGCAGTTTAAAATCGCGACCATTAACACCATCAATTAACATGAAGTTGTCAATGAAGATGAGCGTCTCTTTCTAAAAAAAATCTTATGCTGGTTCTTCGGCGCCAGCATTTTTACGCATAGTGATAAAGAGTTAGCCAGCCCTTTAAATAGAAGGTCAATATATTAACGCGTTTTATATTGACCTTCTAACTGATTAAACGTGTAAGCAAAAATCTCCGCGAATTTTATCGCTCTCAGTCGTATCCCTACGGCTCAAATGGCCGGCGCTGGAACTGATCGTGCCCGCATTTTGGGCAATGCGGCAGCACATCCGGCGTATAAACCGGCAGATGGTAGTGGCACTTCTCGCACACCAGATTGCCAAGTCCCACGACTTCGCCGCTGTGATAGACGCCGTGATGGCTGAGATCCTGAAACACCTCGCGCCACTCAAGCTGTGTTTTATCGGTAATATCCGCCAGTTCCTGCCACAGACTCTCTTTGATCACCCGCATAAAGACACTATCAGTGAGCTCATCCTGACTCTCTTCATAACTGAGCGCGAACTCTTCCAGATCGCGTCTGACAGCGCGGATCACGTTCTCGATTTCGCTCTGCGTTAACTCGCCCGACTGGCTAATCTTGACCCTGGCCTGCTCCACCAACACGTCAATATCGCGTTCTCCGTTGCGTAACCGCTCGCTGAGCGTCGACACCAGCTCTCGGTAGAATTGAGCAACCTTGTCCATCTTTTCGCCTCCGGTGTGGTTAACTTCTTCTAATGATAGACGTTATCTACAGATTGCTCTGCAAGCCAAGCCACAGAGTCGCGAAATTTTCTCTACCGCTTTCATCTATGTAAGTGCGTGAAAGGCTGTTTTGACGTTGGCGTTTGGGCTATGCTATGCCGATCTGAAATAACACATCCATTGGCTACATTTTGTAGCTGTATTGAAAACAGGACCACTGGCTGCCATGCAAGAGCAATACCGCCCGGAAGAGATAGAATCAAAAGTCCAGCAACACTGGGACGAGAAGCGTACCTTTGAAGTTACCGAAGACGAGAGCAAAGAGAAGTATTACTGCCTGTCGATGCTTCCCTATCCTTCTGGTCGACTACACATGGGCCACGTGCGCAACTATACCATCGGTGACGTGATTTCCCGTTACCAGCGTATGTTGGGCAAAAATGTCCTGCAGCCTATCGGCTGGGATGCGTTTGGTCTGCCTGCGGAAGGTGCGGCGGTGAAAAACAACACCGCGCCGGCGCCGTGGACCTACGACAACATCGCCTACATGAAAAACCAGCTGAAAAAGCTGGGCTTTGGCTATGACTGGAGCCGTGAAGTGGCCACCTGCACCCCGGAATACTACCGCTGGGAGCAGAAGTTCTTCACCGAGCTGTATAAAAAGGGGCTGGTCTATAAAAAAACCTCCGCGGTGAACTGGTGTCCGAACGATCAGACCGTTCTGGCGAATGAACAGGTTATCGACGGTTGCTGCTGGCGTTGCGACACCAAAGTCGAGCGTAAAGAGATCCCGCAGTGGTTTATTAAAATCACCGCCTACGCTGACGAACTGTTGAACGATCTGGATAACCTGGATCACTGGCCTGACACCGTTAAAACTATGCAGCGCAACTGGATCGGCCGCTCTGAAGGCGTCGAGATCGCCTTTGACGTCAACGACTACGCCGACAAGCTGACCGTTTATACCACCCGCCCGGACACCTTTATGGGCTGCACCTACCTTGCCGTCGCTGCGGGCCACCCGCTGGCGCAGCAGGCTGCAGCCAATAACCCCGCGCTGGCGACCTTTATCGACGAATGCCGTAATACCAAAGTTGCCGAAGCCGATATGGCGACCATGGAGAAAAAAGGCGTCGATACCGGTTACAAAGCCATTCACCCGCTGACCGGCGAAGCGATCCCGGTATGGGCGGCAAACTTTGTGCTGATGGAGTACGGCACCGGCGCGGTTATGGCCGTCCCGGGTCACGATCAGCGCGACTACGAATTTGCCAGCAAATACGGTTTGAACATCAAGCCGGTTATCCTGGCCGCTGATGGCTCAGAACCCGATCTCTCCGAACAAGCGCTGACCGAAAAAGGCGTATTGTTTAACTCCGGCGAGTTCGACGGCCTGGATCATGAAGCTGGCTTTAATGCCATCGCGGATAAGCTCGCGTCTCTTGGCGTCGGCGAACGTAAAGTGAACTATCGCCTGCGCGACTGGGGCGTTTCCCGTCAGCGCTACTGGGGCGCGCCGATCCCAATGGTCACTCTTGAAGACGGCACCGTGATGCCAACGCCGGAAGATCAGCTGCCGGTTATTCTGCCGGAAGATGTCGTGATGGACGGCATCACCAGCCCAATTAAAGCCGATCCGGAGTGGGCGAAAACCACCGTTAACGGTCAGCCGGCGCTGCGCGAAACCGATACCTTTGACACCTTTATGGAGTCCTCCTGGTACTACGCGCGCTACACCTGCCCGCAGTACGACCAGGGTATGCTGGACCCGGAAGCGGCGAACTACTGGCTGCCGGTCGATATCTATATCGGCGGGATTGAACACGCCATTATGCACCTGCTCTATTTCCGCTTCTTCCACAAGCTGATGCGCGACGCAGGCATGGTGAACTCTGACGAACCGGCTAAACAGCTGCTTTGCCAGGGGATGGTGCTGGCGGACGCCTTCTACTACGTTGGCGAGAACGGCGAGCGTAACTGGGTGTCGCCGAAAGAGGCGACTACCGAGCGCGACGAAAAGGGCCGTATCGTTAAAGCCTTCGACCCGCAGGGCCGCGAGCTGGTCTATACCGGCATGAGCAAGATGTCCAAGTCGAAAAACAACGGCATCGATCCGCAGGAAATGGTTGAACGCTACGGCGCGGACACCGTGCGTCTGTTTATGATGTTCGCTTCGCCGGCCGACATGACGCTTGAGTGGCAGGAATCCGGCGTGGAAGGTGCGAACCGCTTCCTGAAACGCGTCTGGAAACTGGTCTACGAACATACCTCTCAGGGCGAAGCCGCTGCGCTGGACGTTGCCAGCCTCAGCGAAGATCAAAAAGCGCTGCGTCGCGACGTGCACAAAACGATCGCGAAAGTGACCGATGATATCGGCCGTCGTCAGACCTTCAACACCGCGATTGCGGCGATCATGGAGCTGATGAACAAGCTGGCGAAAGCGCCGCAGGAAGGTGAACAGGATCGCGCGCTGATGCGTGAGGCCCTGCTGGCCGTGGTTCGTATGCTCAACCCGTTCACTCCGCATGCCAGCTTTACCCTGTGGCAGGAGCTGGGTGGCGAAGGCGATATTGACAACACGCCGTGGCCGGTCGCTGACGAAAGCGCAATGGTTGAAGACACCACTCTGGTCGTGGTCCAGGTAAATGGTAAAGTTCGTGGTAAAATTACCGTTGCGGTGGATGCAACCGAAGAGCAGGTTCGTGAACGTGCGGGTCAGGAGCATCTGGTTGCGAAATATCTCGACGGTGTGACCGTACGTAAAGTGATCTACGTTCCGGGTAAACTGCTCAATCTGGTCGTTGGCTAAGCGCAGGAGGAAGCGTGCGATATCTGGCAACATTGTTGTTATCTCTGGCGGTGTTAATCACCGCCGGCTGTGGCTGGCACCTGCGTAGCACTACGCAGGTTCCGACCGCAATGAAAACCATGATCTTCCAGTCGGGCGATCCTAATGGTCCATTAAGTCGTGCCGTCCGTAATCAGCTGCGTCTGAACGGGGTTGAACTGGTCGATAGCAGTACGCTGCGCAAGGATATTCCTTCCCTGCGTCTGGAAACATCGTCCATTCAGAAAGATACGGCGTCTATTTTCCAGGACGGCCGTACTGCGGAATATCAAATGGTAATGACGGTAAATGCCAGCGTCCTGATCCCAGGCCATGATATCTATCCCATCACGACCAAAGTCTACCGCTCGTTCTTCGATAACCCACAGGCGGCGTTAGCGAAAGATGCTGAGCAGGACATGATCGTTCAGGAAATGTACGACAAAGCGGCGGAGCAGCTGATCCGTAAACTACCGAGCGTACACGTTGCGGATGTCGAAGCCACCAAAGAGGATGAGAAGCCGGTCACCACGACCCCAGCCGCTTCCACCTCCGGCAATCGCGTCTCCACTACGCTGGGTAACTGATGATTCGGTTGTACCCGGAACAGCTCCGCGCGCAGCTCACTGAAGGGCTGCGCGCGGCCTATCTACTGCTTGGCAACGATCCGCTGCTGCTGCAGGAGAGCCAGGACGCCATCCGCGAAGCCGCCGCAGCCCAGGGCTTTATCGAACACCACACCGCCACCGTTGATGCCAGTACCGACTGGCCTGCCCTCTTCTCGTTAAGTCAGGCCATGAGCCTGTTTTCCAGCCGCCAGACGCTGCTGCTGATCCTGCCCGATAATGGCCCTAATGCGGCAATTAACGAACAGCTCGCGACGCTCGTCGGCATGCTGCATGACGATTTACTGCTGATCGTTCGTGGTAATAAGCTGACGAAAACGCAGGAGAATGCAGCGTGGATGACGGCGCTAACCAGCCGGGCGGTGCAGGTTAGCTGCCAGACGCCGGAATATGCCCAGCTGCCGCGCTGGCTCGCCGCGCGCGCAAAGCAGAATAATCTGCAGCTTGATGACGCGGCCAGCCAGCTACTGTGCTACTGCTATGAGGGTAATCTGCTGGCTTTGGCGCAGGCTCTGGAGCGCCTTTCGCTGCTGTGGCCGGATGGTAAACTGACGCTGCCGCGGGTTGAGCAGGCCGTGAATGATGCCGCGCATTTCACACCTTACCACTGGGTGGATGCGCTGCTGGCCGGTAAAAGTAAGCGCGTTCTCCACGTTCTGCAACAGCTGCGTCTGGAAGGCAGCGAGCCCGCTATCCTTCTGCGCACCCTACAACGCGAACTGCTGCTGCTGGTCAACCTGAAGCGGCAATCGGCCCATACGCCACTGCGTTCGCTGTTTGACAAGCATCGCGTATGGCAAAACCGCCGCCAGCTGGTCAGCGACGCGCTGGCCCGCCTTAGCGCCGATCAGCTGCGTCAGGCTGTCACGTTGTTGGCCCGCGCGGAGCTCACCTTCAAGCAGGATTACGGGCACTCCATATGGCCCGAGCTGGAAAGTCTCTCTTTATTGCTCTGCCATAAAGCGCTGGCAGACGTTTTTATTGATGGTTGATATGACTCAGTTACAGGCGATGTATGGCGGCACCTTCGATCCGGTGCATTACGGTCACCTTAAACCGGTGGAAATTCTGGCCAACCTTATCGGCCTCAATAAAGTCACCATCGTGCCCAACAATGTGCCGCCGCACCGCCCGCAGCCCGAAGCCACCAGCGACCAACGCAGGCATATGCTGGCGCTCGCCATCGCCGATAAACCTCTGTTTATCCTCGACGATCGTGAGCTTAAGCGCGACACGCCGTCATATTCAGCGCAAACCCTGCGCGAGTGGCGCCAGGAGCAAGGGCCACAACGCTCCCTGGCGTTTATTATTGGCCAGGATTCACTGCTCACCTTTACCACCTGGCACGAGTATGAAAGCATTCTTGATAACGTACATCTGATCGTTTGCCGACGCCCGGGCTATCCGTTGACCATGGCGTGCGAGCAGGATCAGCAATGGCTGGACAAACATCTCACTCATGACGTCGAGCGGCTGCATAGCAGCCCGGCGGGCGTTATCTACCTGGCCGAAACGCCGTGGTTTGATATCTCTGCCACCCTGATTCGCCAACGTCTTGAAGCTGGCGAGTCCTGCGCGGACATGCTGCCGGAAACCGTGCTCGACTATATCCATGAGCAGAAGCTCTACTGCTAGCCTTACAACAAGGAGAGTCTCATAGACTCCTTTTGAGAGGGTCATCATGAAGTTATGGTTAGTTCGTCATGGCGAAACCGAAGCTAACGTCGCGGGCCTCTATAGCGGGCATGCTCCCACAGCCTTAACCGAACGCGGAATCGGACAAGCGCAAACGCTGGGAAAGCGGCTGCAGGCCGTTCCTTTTCAGCGCGTGTTTTGCAGTGAACTTGAGCGCACCCAGCGCACGGCCAGCCTGCTGCTTGGCGACCGTGACGTCCCTCGCCACTCCTTCGCCGAACTCAATGAAATGTTCTTCGGCGACTGGGAAATGCGCCACCATCGCGATTTACAGCATGAAGATGCGGAAAACTACGCCGCGTGGTGCGCCGACTGGCAGCATGCGGCGCCCACTAACGGTGAAGGTTTTCAGGCGTTCGCCAGACGTGTCGCCAGCTTCACCGCCACTCTCCCTCAGCACCAGGAACTTGATCATCTGCTGATCGTCGGCCACCAGGGCGTTCTTAGCCTGTTAATCGCTCAACTTCTGAGTATGCCGGATGCGGCGATGTGGCACTTCCCCATCGAGCATGGCGCGTGGAGCCTTGTCGATCTACAGCCCGATTTCACTACCCTGCGCGTGCTGAATAGCCGGGCAGTTTGGCTGGCGGAAGAAGAATTGCGCGCAGACCATTGACAGGGCAAAGCAGGCTGTTATTCTCCGCAGCCAGGCTGCATTTACCATTTGAACTTTGCAGAAATTGTTTTACAAAAATGGCGATGCAAACATCGGCGATGGATGGGATGATAGCGGCCTTAACCGCCCATTTATCGACATTTATCCCGACTTTGCTACCAGTTCGGGTATACTGTCAGGCTGTTTATTATTATCACTCTTCACACACCCAGGGGGAACTCTTGCAGGGTAAAGCACTCCAGGATTTTGTTATCGACAAAATTGATGACCTGAAAGGTCAGGACATCGTTGCCATTGACGTTCATGGCAAATCCAGCATCACTGATTGCATGGTTATCTGCACAGGCACTTCTACGCGCCATGTTATGTCCATCGCCGACCACGTAGTGCAAGAGTCTCGCGCCGCCGGTATGCTGCCGCTGGGCGTTGAAGGCGAAGTCGCCGCGGACTGGATTGTCGTCGATCTCGGCGACGTTATGGTTCACGTCATGCAGGAAGAGAGCCGTCGTCTGTACGAGCTGGAAAAACTCTGGAGTTAACGCGTGAAGCTGCACCTGGTAGCCGTTGGCACCAAAATGCCGGACTGGGTTCAGACCGGCTTTAGCGAATATCTGCGCCGTTTTCCAAAAGATATGCCGTTCGAACTGGTGGAAATCCCCGCCGGAAAACGCGGTAAAAATGCCGACATCAAGCGAATTCTTGAAAAAGAAGGTGAAATGATGCTGGCGGCCGCAGGCAAAAACCGCATCGTCACCCTGGATATTCCGGGGAAGCCATGGGATACGCCGCAGCTGGCGCGCGAACTGGAACGCTGGAAACAGGATGGCCGGGATGTCAGTCTGCTCATCGGCGGCCCGGAAGGCCTTTCACCCGCTTGCAAAGCGGCAGCGGAACAAAGTTGGTCGCTCTCAACGCTCACCTTACCTCACCCGCTGGTTCGCGTACTGGTGGCCGAGAGTCTGTATCGGGCGTGGAGCATTACCACCAACCACCCTTACCACCGTGAGTAATGATGACCAGGGTAGACTAAGCAGCGAATGAAATTACAGAATTCTTTCCGCGACTATACGGCTGAATCCTCGCTGTTCGTGCGCCGGGCGCTGGTCGCTTTTTTGGGGATTTTGCTGCTTACCGGCGTATTGATCGCCAATCTTTATAACGTGCAGATTGTGCGTTACACCGACTATCAAACGCGTTCGAACGAAAACCGCATCAAGCTGGTCCCTATTCCGCCGAGCCGCGGCATTATCTACGATCGCAACGGCACGCCGCTGGCGCTCAACCGCACGATTTACCAGCTGGAAATGATGCCGGAGAAGGTCGACAACGTTCAGCAAACGCTGGATGCGCTGCGCGACGTTATCGATCTCACCGATGACGATGTAGCGAACTTTAAAAAAGAGCGCGCCCGCTCGCACCGCTTTACCTCCATTCCGGTGAAAGTCAATCTCAGTGAAGTGCAGGTCGCCCGTTTCGCGGTTAACCAGTACCGTTTTCCCGGCGTGGAAGTCAAAGGCTATAAGCGCCGCTACTATCCCTATAATTCCGCTCTGACCCACGTTATCGGCTACGTCTCCAAAATTAACGATAAAGACGTCGATCGCCTGGATAAAGAGGGAAAGCTGGCTAACTACGCCTCCACGCACGATATCGGCAAGCTGGGGATCGAACGTTATTACGAAGATGTCCTGCACGGGCAGACCGGCTATGAAGAAGTTGAAGTAAACAACCGCGGCCGGGTAATTCGCCAGCTAAAAGAGGTTCCGCCACAGGCCGGGCGCGATATCTATTTAACGCTCGACCTGAAGCTACAGCAGTATATTGAAACGCTGTTGGCCGGCAGTCGCGCGGCGGTCGTGGTCACAGACCCGCGTACCGGCGCCATCCTCGCGCTGGTCTCGACGCCAAGCTACGACCCCAACCTGTTCGTTGACGGTATTTCCAGCAAAGACTACTCCGGGCTGCTTAACGATCCTAATACACCGCTGGTCAACCGCGCGACCCAGGGCGTTTACCCCCCGGCGTCAACGGTTAAACCTTACGTTGCCGTGTCGGCGCTCAGCGCCGGAGTTATTACCCGCAACACCAGCCTGTTTGACCCCGGCTGGTGGCAGCTCCCCGGCTCGGATAAGCGCTACCGCGACTGGAAAAAATGGGGCCACGGCCATCTGAACGTCACCAAAGCGCTGGAAGAGTCGGCCGATACCTACTTCTATCAGGTTGCTTACGATATGGGTATCGACCGCCTGTCGGAGTGGATGGGTAAGTTCGGCTATGGCCACTATACCGGCGTTGACCTGGCGGAAGAGCGCTCCGGCAATATGCCGACCCGCGAATGGAAGCTCAAGCGCTTCAAGAAACCGTGGTACCAGGGTGATACCATTCCGGTCGGCATCGGGCAGGGTTACTGGACCGCGACGCCTATCCAGATGAACAAGGCGCTGATGATCCTGATTAACGATGGCGTGGTAAAAGTGCCGCACCTGCTGCAGAGTACGGTAGAGGACGGTAAACCGGTGCCGTGGGTTCAGCCCCATGAACCGCCGGTCGGCGATATCCACTCTGGTTTTTGGGAGATCGCCAAAGACGGTATGTTTGGCGTCGCCAACCGCGGCAACGGTACCGCGCATAAATACTTCGCCAGCGCGCCGTATAAAATTGCGGCCAAGTCGGGTACCGCTCAGGTCTTCGGCCTGAAAGCCAACGAGACCTATAACGCGCACAGAATCGCTGAACGCCTGCGTGACCATAAACTGATGACGGCGTTTGCCCCTTACAACAACCCCCAGGTTGCCGTTGCCATTATTCTTGAGAACGGCGGCGCAGGTCCGGCAGTCGGTACCATTATGCGTCAGATTCTCGATCATATAATGCTGGGCGATAACAACACCAACCTGCCGAGTGAAAACCCGGCGGTAACGGCTGGGGAGGATCAATAATGACTGATAATCCGAATAAAAAATCGCTATGGGATAAAATCCACCTCGACCCCACCATGCTGCTTATCCTGCTGGCGCTGCTGACCTATAGCGCGCTGGTTATCTGGAGCGCCAGCGGTCAGGACATGGGCATGATGGAGCGTAAAATCGGCCAGATCGCTATGGGGATTGTTATCATGATCGTCATGGCGCAAATTCCGCCGCGGGTCTATGAGGGCTGGGCACCCTATCTCTATATCTTCTGTATTATCCTGCTGGTGGCGGTTGATGCCTTCGGCGCCATCTCTAAAGGGGCACAGCGCTGGTTGGATCTCGGCATCGTCCGCTTCCAGCCGTCGGAAATTGCCAAAATAGCCGTACCGCTGATGGTGGCGCGCTTTATCAACCGCGATGTTTGCCCGCCATCGCTGAAAAATACCGCTATCGCGCTGGTGCTGATTTTCCTGCCCACGCTGCTGGTCGCCGCGCAGCCTGACCTCGGGACCTCGATTCTGGTCGCTCTGTCCGGCCTGTTCGTGCTCTTTCTGTCTGGTCTCAGCTGGCGTCTGATCGGTATCGCCGTGGTGCTGGTCGCCGCCTTTATTCCGATCCTCTGGTTCTTCCTGATGCATGATTATCAGCGCCAGCGCGTAATGATGCTGCTCGACCCGGAAACCGATCCGCTCGGTGCGGGTTACCACATTATTCAGTCAAAAATCGCCATCGGCTCCGGCGGGCTGCGCGGGAAAGGCTGGCTGCATGGCACCCAGTCGCAGCTGGAGTTTCTGCCTGAACGCCATACCGACTTTATCTTTGCCGTACTGGCGGAAGAGCTGGGACTGATTGGCGTACTGATCCTGCTGGCGCTCTATATTCTGCTGATCATGCGCGGGTTGTGGATTGCCGCCCAGGCGCAAACCACTTTTGGCCGGGTCATGGCCGGTGGTTTAATGTTGATTTTATTCGTTTATGTCTTCGTAAATATTGGTATGGTAAGTGGTATTTTACCGGTGGTGGGGGTACCTTTGCCGCTGGTCAGCTACGGGGGCTCTGCCCTAATCGTATTGATGGCCGGGTTTGGTATCGTTATGTCGATCCATACTCACAGAAAAATGTTGTCGAAAAGCGTGTAAGGGGTTCGCGATGCGTAAGCAATGGCTGGGGATCTGCATAGCAGCAGGACTGCTGGCGGCATGTTCGGGTGAAGACGTTCAACAAAAAACGGTCAGCACTCCACAGCCGGCCGTTTGCAATGGCCCGACGGTGGAAATTAGCGGCGCCGATCCGCAGTATGAAACGCCTAACGCAACGGCGAATCAGGATTACGAACGTGATGGCAAAAGCTATAAAATCGTTCAGGATCCGTCTAACTTCACCCAAGCGGGCTTCGCAGCTATCTACGACGCCGAGCCTAACAGCAACCTGACTGCATCGGGAGAAGCGTTCGATCCCACACAGCTTACCGCAGCCCATCCCACGCTGCCGATCCCAAGCTACGCGCGGATCACCAACCTGGCGAACGGCCGCATGATCGTAGTACGTATCAACGATCGCGGCCCCTACGGTAACGATCGCGTGATTTCACTGTCGCGCGCCTCGGCCGATCGTCTGAATACCTCGAATAACACCAAAGTGCGCATCGATCCGATCGTCGTCGCGCCGGACGGCTCGCTTTCCGGTCCGGGGATGGCATGTACGACGGTGGCCAAACAGACCTATGCCCTGCCTGCCCGCCCGAATCTTGACGGCGATAACAGCGCGGGGATGAGTCAACCCGCACAAACTGACGTGCACGCCATCAGTAACTCAACCCTGAAGCCGGAAGACACTACCGGCGCTCCGGTTAACAGCGGCGGTTTCCTCGGCGCGCCGACGCCGCTGAATAACGGCGTGCTGGAAGGCAGCGAGCCTGTCGTGCAAACCGCCCCGGTTACCGCGCCGGGTTCAGTGCAAGGCAGCGTGGCGCCTGCCGTAGCCGCCACCGCCGCCGTGACGCCTGCCGCAGCCGCCAGCGGTGATTTCGTCGTGCAGGTCGGTGCCGTCAGCGATCAATCGCGCGCCCAGCAGTACCAGCAGCGTCTGAGCCAGCAATTTTCCGTCCCGGGCCGCGTCACGCAAAACGGCGCGGTATGGCGGATTCAGCTCGGCCCATTCAGCAGCAAAGCGCAGGCCAGCACGATCCAACAGCGTCTGCAAAGCGAAGCTCAGCTGCAGTCATTTATTACTCGCGCCAACTAAAGGCATCGCACCCGCATCCCCTGCTCGTTGCGCATGACAAAGTCATTAACAAAGTCGTGCGCAATGTCGGATGCTGGTTCGTAATGCGTTTGTTATAGTAAGGCACTTTTTTAACTCCATCACGGATGCCGTTGTTCAGACCATGAAGACCTCTTTTACCGCTCGTTTACTCGTTACGGCGCTCTCCGTGGCAGCGCTGTCCTCCGCTGCCCGCGCCGATGACCTGAATATCAAAACTATGATCCCAGGCGCCCCGCAGATTGACGCCGAATCCTGGATTCTTATCGATTACAACTCAGGCAAAGTACTGGCAGAAAACAACGCCGACTCCCGCCGTGACCCGGCAAGTCTGACCAAGATGATGACCAGCTATGTGATTGGTCAGGCCATGAAAGCGGGCAAGTTTAAAGAGTCCGACCTGGTCACCGTGGGTAACGACGCATGGGCGACCGGCAACCCGGTCTTTAAAGGCTCCTCGTTGATGTTCCTCAAACCGGGTATGCAAGTGCCGGTATCCCAGCTGATCCGCGGTATCAACCTGCAGTCCGGCAACGACGCCTGCGTGGCGATGGCCGACTACGTCGCGGGTAGTCAGGATGCCTTCGTCAGCCTGATGAACAACTACGTTAACGCCCTTGGCCTGAAAAATACCCACTTCCAGACCGTTCACGGCCTGGATGCCGATGGTCAATTCAGTTCTGCGCGCGACATGGCGCTTATTGGCCAGGCGCTGGTTCGCGATGTCCCGAACGAATACACCATCTATAAAGAAAAAGAGTTTACCTTCAACGGTATTCGCCAACTCAACCGCAACGGGCTACTGTGGGACAACAGCCTGAACGTCGACGGTATTAAAACCGGCCATACCGACAAAGCGGGCTATAACCTCGTGGCTTCCGCAACCGAAGGCCAGATGCGCCTGATCTCCGCCGTAATGGGCGGCCGTACTTTTAAAGGCCGCGAGTCCGAAAGCAAAAAGCTGCTGACCTGGGGCTTCCGCTTCTTCGAAACCGTTAACCCAATTAAAGCCGGTAAAGAGTTCGCTTCTGAACCCGCCTGGTTCGGCGATAGCGATCGCGCCTCTCTCGGCGTGGATAAAGACGTTTATCTGACTATCCCGCGCGGCCGCATGAAAGATCTGAAAGCCAGCTACGTGCTGAATAACGCCGAACTGCACGCGCCGCTGCAGAAAAATCAGGTGGTCGGCACGATTAACTTCCAACTGGATGGCAAAACGATCGATCAGCGCCCGCTAGTCGTGTTGCAGGAAATCCAGGAAGGCAATTTCTTCGGCAAAATCATTGATTACATTAAGTTAATGTTCCATCACTGGTTTGGTTAAAAATCGACCACTTGAAAGTGTGATTTACATCCCCATATACTAGATATCCTGATAACTCCCACACGTCGTGGGAGTTATTATTTTTTGTTGTAACACCGGAGCTGACATGAAAACCAAACTTAACGAACTGCTTGAATTCCCTACACCATTTACTTACAAAGTAATGGGACAGGCGTTGCCGGAGCTGGTTGACCAGGTGGTTGAAGTGGTACAGCGCCATGCACCAGGTGATTACTCTCCGACGGTAAAACCCAGCAGCAAAGGCAACTACCACTCAGTCTCTATTACCATCAATGCAACCCACATTGAGCAGGTAGAAACCCTGTATGAAGAACTGGGCAATATTGAAATCGTACGGATGGTACTGTAAATCTATTCCCCCGACCCGGCCCTGCGCCGGGTCTTTCTCGCTGTGATATACTCCCCCACTCAAGTCATTCTCTCTCTGCGGAGACGTTGTTTTGCAGCACAATAAAATCCTCATC
Source organism: Klebsiella pasteurii (assembly GCF_018139045.1). NCBI lineage: Bacteria > Pseudomonadati > Pseudomonadota > Gammaproteobacteria > Enterobacterales > Enterobacteriaceae > Klebsiella > Klebsiella pasteurii. The sequence continues at coordinate 5,638,204 of NZ_CP073236.1, read as the reverse complement.
CGCCAGCTCGGCCTGCAACCTTACGAACCTGTCTCGCAGGCAATGCATGAGTTTACCGATACCCGCGACGATGCCACCCTGGATGAAATCTGGCTGGTGGAGCATCACCCGGTGTTCACGCAGGGTCAGGCCGGAAAGGCTGAACATGTTCTGGTCCCCGGCGAGATACCGGTTATTCAGAGCGATCGCGGCGGACAGGTCACCTATCATGGCCCCGGACAGCAGGTGATGTACGTTCTGTTGAACCTTAAACGCCGCAAGCTGGGCGTGCGTGAGCTGGTGACTCTTTTAGAGCAAACCGTCGTTAACACCCTGGCGGAGTATGGTATTGAATCGCATCCGCGGGCAGACGCGCCCGGTGTCTACGTGGGCGAACAGAAGATCTGCTCTCTGGGTTTGCGCATCCGCAAAGGTTGCTCATTCCACGGTCTGGCGCTGAATATCAACATGGATCTGTCACCGTTCCTCAGGATTAACCCATGCGGTTATGCCGGAATGGAGATGACGCAGATGCGCCAGTGGCGGCCCGATGCCCGTACGGATACCGTCGCGCCACGCCTCGCCGCCAATCTGCTGGCTTTACTAAACGATCCGCCGGCGGAATATATTCAATCTTGCTAGCTATCACGTCCCGTGAACGCGGGACGTCACATTTTTACATCCGCCTGGATTAAGTCTTTATTTTTGCAATCAATTATCACTAATAAAATAATTGTGACCGCTATAATGGTGCTAATCATCACTAGCGGAAATATAGAGTGGACGAAAATAACTCTCAGACAGAACCAACCGAACGCCTTGACGATCGCCACGATCGGCAGATGTTTCGCATTCTGCGTAATATCGATCTCAATTTACTCACTATTTTTGAAGCGGTTTACGTCCATAAAGGTATCGTCAACGCGGCCAAAATACTGAATATCACGCCCTCTGCGATTAGTCAGTCCATCAACAAACTGCGCGCCCTCTTCCCTGACCCGCTTTTTATCCGCAAGGGCCAGGGCGTAACGCCAACGGCTTATGCCTCGCATCTTCATAAGCATATTAGCCAGGGTATGGAGGCATTTCTTAACGCCCTGGATTTAACCGGGAATACCCGGAGCGAGCGGGTGATAACCGTGGCTACCTCGCCGGCTATTGGCGCGTTGATCATGCCGGTTATCACCAGGCAGCTGCGGAGCGTCTTTCCCCAGATTTTGCTGCACAATGTCGCCATCACCGACGCGGCCAGCCAGTTAAACCAGCGTCAGGTTGACCTGCTGGTTGACAGTTTCCCCCACAGCGGGCAGGGGATTACGCACCATGTGCTATTTCAGGATAGCGTACATATCTTCTGCCGGGCAGGGCATCCGGCCCTGACGCTGCCGGCAACCTCAGCAAATCTCAGTCAATATGAATTCGCGCTTCTGCAGCCTGAAGGCCAGCGCTATACGACGATCCTGCGCCACCTGCATGAGCATCTCGGCGAACGTCGCTATGGGTTCAGCAGCTACAATCTGTTAACTCAAGCAGCCCTGGTCAACGACAGCGATATGCTGGGGCTAATCACGTCCGGAATGTTCTCGCTGGTCGAGAAGATTTGGCCCTTAAAAATGATCGATTTTCCGCCTCTGCGGGAAGAAAGAATTGATATTGCGCTGCACTATAACAAGCTCAGCGCGAAGGAGCCCTTGCTGAAAGAGATCGTTGAGACGATTCGCCAGGCTTTTTAGTCGATAAAGCACGTGAGGGAAAAGCATAAAACAACAACTATTTTACAATTTGCCGGCCAGCAGGCTGCTTTATCCCCCGTATCAATGATATACTGCCTGCGTTTAATTCAAAAATAGTTGATAAATGCAACATTTACTTGAATTGATTCGCTTTCCTTCGTCACTCGCAACTGGAACACGCACGCTATGAGTAAACCCATTGTGATGGAACGCGGTGTTAAATACCGCGATGCCGATAAAATGGCCCTTATCCCGGTGAAAAACGTGGCAACTGAGCGTGAAGCTCTGCTCAGAAAACCGGAATGGATGAAAATCAAACTTCCGGCTGACTCGTCCCGTATCCAGGGGATTAAGGCAGCGATGCGTAAGAACGGCCTGCACTCCGTGTGCGAAGAAGCCTCTTGCCCTAACCTCGCGGAATGTTTTAATCACGGAACGGCAACCTTTATGATTCTGGGTGCCATCTGTACCCGTCGTTGCCCGTTCTGCGATGTTGCCCACGGTCGCCCGGTTACGCCGGACGCCAACGAGCCGCAGAAGCTGGCGCAAACCATCGCCGATATGGCGCTGCGCTATGTGGTGGTGACTTCCGTGGATCGGGACGATCTGCGCGATGGCGGCGCTCAGCACTTTGCCGACTGCATCAAAGCGATTCGTGAAAAAAGCCCGACGATTAAAATTGAAACCCTGGTACCGGACTTCCGCGGCCGTATGGATCGTGCGCTGGAAATCCTCCAGGCGACGCCGCCGGACGTGTTTAACCATAACCTGGAAAACGTGCCGCGCCTGTATCGCCAGGTACGCCCTGGCGCCGACTACAACTGGTCGCTGAAGCTGCTGGAACGCTTTAAAGAAGCACATCCAGAGATCCCGACGAAATCGGGCCTGATGGTTGGTTTAGGCGAAACCAATGCTGAAATCGTAGAAGTGATGCGCGATCTGCGTCGCCATGGCGTCACCATGCTGACGTTAGGCCAGTATTTGCAGCCGAGCCGCCATCACCTGCCGGTACAGCGCTACGTGAGCCCGGATGAGTTCGAAGAGATGAAAGCCGAAGCGATGGCCATGGGCTTTACCCACGCTGCCTGCGGGCCGTTCGTTCGCTCGTCCTATCATGCCGACCTGCAGGCCAAAGGCATGGAAGTGAAGTAACCCCTCCCAACCGCGGCGTGATATTTTTCGCGCTGCGGTCCATCCTGCCAATGCATTCTTTTCCTGAGAAAAAGCCCAACGCGGTAACAGTTGGTTGCATCTTTTTAGACCAGTGTACATGCATTTAACATAAAAAAGGCCGCAGCGTTAACGTTGCGGCCTCTTTGCCGACGCGGTTTAGCCCCGTCGGTAGCGAGCCTCCTCTATCAGGAAACTCGTCGCGAATTACTCTTTATGAGAGAGCTTCTGTGCCGGCGCTTCTTCAGCACTGGTCTTCTTCGCACTGTCATCGTCATCGTTCATGGCTTTTTTAAAGCCTTTGATAGCCGAGCCCAGGTCTCCACCCAGCGTGCGTAACTTTTTGGTACCAAACACCAGGATAATCAGCGCTGCGACTACCAGCAGTTTGGTAATACTAATCTCACCCATAGCTAACCTTCTTCTCTAATACAAGCTGCGAATACGCCATCATACACGCATACAATTAACGGCTATTTGACGCGCGGACACAATAGCAATCTGTAACAAGGTGAATCAAGCCTTGTTTAAAAAAACGTCATAATAATTGCGGTGGCGCAAAGCGGCGATTACGCAACACCGGCAGGCGCTCGCGTACCTGCTGGATATAATCAGCTGAAAGTTCAGAAAAAATCAACTGCGGTCGCTCTCCCGCCCCGGCAAGCGTTGTCCCTAAGGGGTCGATAATACGGCTTTGGCCGATATTACGCGTCCCGCACTCTCCTGCGGCGACAATATAGCAGGTGGTATCCAGCGCCCGTGCCGCCAGCAGCGTCGCCCAGTGATGCTCCTTCAGCGGCCCTTTTACCCACGCGGCAGGCAACACGATAAGCTGCGCACCGCTGAGCGCTAACGACAGCGCCAGTTCAGGGAAACGTAAATCGTAGCAGGTCATCAGCCCGACGCGCATCCCATCGACTTCGATCAGCGGCGGAATTTGCCGCCCGGCATCGACCAACCTGGATTCCTGGATATTGAACGCATCATAGAGATGCAGTTTCTGGTATTGCTCCACAATCTTCCCCTGACGCAGGGCCACCAGCGTATTCGTCGCTCGACCTTCGCCGGAAGGGATATGCAGGGTCAGCACCGTCGTCAACGCACTATTTTCGCTCTCTGCCAGCAAGAGCTGTAAAAAGTCGCCATCAAGCTGCTGGGCGGATTTAACTGACAAATCCGCATCGTTATCGTCTCGCGCCAGCAACGCCTCTGGCAGAACCAGAAGAGATGCCCCCCGCTCCGCGGCCAGACGCATCATACTGACGCAGGTCTGCGCGTTTTCACTCCAGTCCGGCGTTACGGCAAATTGTCCGGCAGCAACAAGCATCTTTTCTCTCCCGTCAGGTTAGTCGTAGCCAGTAAGGCCTTTCGCGCGCTACACTCGAAGTTTAGTCTCAATCAATAAACAGGGAATGACCGTGTTGCAACTCCTTTTTGCTGTGTTTCTTGGCGGCGGCACCGGCAGCGTTTTGCGCTGGTGGCTGGGTATGAAGTTTAACCCCATGCATCATGCTATCCCCATTGGTACGCTCACCGCTAACCTGCTGGGGGCTTTTATTATCGGCGCAGGGCTGGCATGGTTTAATCGCCTGACGGATATCGATCCGATGTGGAAGCTGCTTATCACCACCGGCTTTTGCGGCGGGCTGACCACCTTCTCCACGTTCTCCGCCGAGGTGGTGTTTCTCCTGCAGCAAGGGCGCCTTAGCTGGGCGTTACTCAACGTACTCGTCAACTTATTAGGCTCATTTGCCATGACCGCCGCTGCGTTCTGGCTGTTCTCTCATGCCGCCAGCCGCTAACCGCAGGCAAAAAAAAACCCGCCATGAGCGGGTTTTTATATTCTACTGACGCGTTGCTTAGATAGGCATTACGTTTGCAGCAGAAGGGCCTTTGGCACCGTTAGTGATTTCGAACTCTACGCGCTGACCTTCAGCCAGAGTTTTGAAACCGTTGGACTGGATTGCAGAGAAATGTACGAATACATCTTTGCTGCCATCTTCCGGAGTAATGAAACCGAATCCTTTGGACTCATTAAACCACTTAACGTTACCTTTAATCTTAGACATCAAAATTACCTTTATATGAAAAAATCGACACTAATACTGTGTCGGGTATCAGTACACCAATTGTGGTACCTTTTGTCCAGCGCAACTTTGCTAAAAAGTGATAAAAGTCTCTATCTTTTTGTACAGGGTTCACTTTAGTCTTTGTTTTTCCACAAGACAGTCCGCTTATCTCTTTTATGGCTATCAAAATTCGCATCAAAACTGAATGCGCGCCCAGGCAAAGTAAACGTTACCGTTGTTGTAGGTACCGGGTATATAGGTCATCTGGAATGTTGCCGGACCGTAACCGATGGAAGCCAGGGGCAGCATGACCGGAATAGGGATATAGTTCCAGTTATCACGCGCCGTCACGCCAAGCGTGTAGCCCAGACCCAAGTGGAAATTATCGTCCGCCAGCGGACGCCACGTCTTCTCCCAGCCATAGCCGCCGATAGGCTCCCACTTGTTATAAGAGTCTTTAAAGGCCATCAGATAGATGCCATGCCAGTTTCCTTTATCGTCCCAGCGCGAGACCCCGAAGCCGGCGCCCCACGGGCGTTCGTTATACCGGTCCGTTTTCTCTTTATCGTAGGCGAAACGGGCATGCCAGGTCACCGCAGGGATATAAAGATCGTAGTGCTCAGGCTCATTCCACGTCTGCGAGACGTTATCGCTCAGCGTGTTGTAGCCGTCGCGAAGCGTCGAGCTGAACGATGCATTAGCGGAGGTGGATGATAGCAGCAGGCCCAGGCATCCAAGAAAAAATCCAATAAATCGACGTCGCATTAACACTTTCTCTTACCAGTATCATTTTTAAAGCGGAGTAAGATAGCAAAGATAAACTTAATACTACCTTAACGGAATTAGGCAAACTCTTGATTTGCCCGGTACAAAAAATCTGAAATCCCTCTTAGCTAACGTTTAACTATGCCGGCCTTGTACCGTCAGCGAGAGATTCTCATCGATTTATTGATTTGCATCAGCGAGTTTCGCCCGTTTTTTAGGCACATTCGCTCACTTAATTTTTCCTTCGCTTTATTTATCAGCAGATTCTTTGGATTAATGGTTTAGGGGTAAAAGAATGCTTACGCTAGTAGAGATCCTGATTGGGATTGTGGTCATTGTGGGCGTCGCCCGCTACATCATTAAAGGCTATTCAGCCACCGGCGTGCTATTCGTCGGTGGCTTAGTATTACTCATCGCCAGTGCGCTAATGGGGCATAAGATTTTACCAGGCGACGCAAAGAGCACCGGTTACTCCGCCACCGATATTGTTGAATATATCAAGATAATGCTTATGAGCCGCGGCGGCGACCTCGGCATGATGATCATGATGCTCTGCGGGTTCGCGACTTATATGACGCACATCGGCGCCAATGACATGGTGGTGAAGCTGGCGTCAAAACCGCTGCGCTTCATTAACTCACCCTATCTACTGATGATCGCCGCGTATTTCGTTGCCTGCCTGATGTCGCTGGCCGTCTCCTCGGCAACTGGTCTTGGGGTGCTGCTGATGGCGACGCTGTTCCCGGTCATGGTCAACGTTGGCATCAGCCGCGGTGCCGCCGCCGCTATTTGCGCCTCTCCGGCGGCGATTATTCTGTCACCGACCTCCGGTGATGTCGTGCTGGCCGCTAAGGCCGCCGAAATGCCGCTGATTGACTTTGCCTTTAAAACCACGCTGCCCATCTCAATTGTCGCTATCATCAGCATGGCGATCGCTCACTTTTTCTGGCAGCGTTATCTGGATAAAAAAGAAAACGTCGTCCATGAAATGCTCGATGTGAACGAAATAACCACCACCGCTCCCGCTTTCTACGCCATCCTGCCGTTTACGCCGATCGTTGGGGTACTGATTTTCGATGGCAAATGGGGCCCGGAGTTGCATATCATCACCATTCTGGTTCTCTGCATGCTGCTGGCGGCGATTCTGGAATTCTGCCGCGGCTTTAACACCAAAAATGTGTTTAACGGCCTGGAAGCGGCGTATCGCGGCATGGCTGACGCTTTTGCCGGAGTGGTGATGCTGCTGGTCGCCGCCGGCGTCTTTGCTCAGGGGCTGAGTACCATTGGCTTTATTAACGGTCTGATTTCTATTGCCACGTCGTTCGGCTCCGCCAGCATTATTCTGATGCTGGTGCTGGTCATTCTGACCATGCTGGCGGCCATGACCACCGGTTCCGGTAACGCCCCCTTCTATGCTTTCGTTGAGATGATCCCGAAGCTGGCGCACTCTTCCGGTATCAATCCGGCTTATCTTTCGATACCGATGCTGCAGGCGTCTAACCTTGGACGAACCATTTCGCCGGTATCCGGCGTGGTGGTCGCTGTCGCCGGGATGGCAAAAATATCACCGTTCGAGGTGGTAAAACGGACCTCTGTCCCGGTTCTGGTGGGTTTGCTAGTGGTTATTATCGCCACCGAAGTGCTGGTTCCCGGCAGCGCAATCCGCTAACGGTGACCCCCTGTGAAAAGGCGCCTGTTGGCGCCTTTTTTATGCTTTAATAACGCAATGTTATCAATGACCATTTGTCATCAGGAATAAAAATGTTCAGGAAGGATTTCGTCGCCATTGCCCTTTTGCTTAGTGCCGCCCAGGTCAGCGCGGATCCGCTGATCGCCACGCAATACGGTGATTTTGATCGCTACGTGCTGGCTCTCTCCTGGCAAACGGGGTTCTGCCAAAGTATGCAAGACCGAAACCGCGGCGAGCCGGAAGAGTGTCGCCTGCAGCAAGAACGCAGCAATAAAGCCGATTTCCTGACCGTTCACGGCCTGTGGCCGAGTCTGCCAAAATCCATTGCCGCGCGCGGAGTGGACGAGCGCCGCTGGATGCGTTTTGGCTGCGCGACCCGCCCTGTCCCCAATATGCCGGAAGCGAAAGCCGGGCAAAAATGTCGGGCGGCGGAAACCGGTCTATCGCTGGAAATGGCGAATAAACTTAACGGCGTCATGCCGGGTTCGGGCGGCAACTCATGTCTTGAACGTTATGAATACGCCAAGCATGGCGTTTGCTTTGGGTTTGATCCTGACAACTATTTCGGCGCCATGGTGCGCCTGAACGGCGAAATTAAGCAAGGCCCCCTTGGCGCTTTCCTGGCCAAACATTACGGGCAAACCGTTAGCCGGGATGACTTCAACGCCGCGGTCGCTGAGGCCTATGGAAAACAGAACGTTAAGGCGTTCAAGTTAACCTGCAACGGCAACCCCGCCTATCTGACTGAGATGCAAATCTCCATCAAAGCCGCGGCTATCAATGCCCCTTTATCCGCTAACTCATTCTTACCTCAGCCCCATCCGGGGAACTGCGGTAAGCAATTTCTGCTGGATAAAGCCGGCTAGGTTTTATACGACTTAGCTATCGTTCGTTAATGAATGTGCGTTTAATCACTTCAAACCACCAGCAAGTCTCAGTATGATGAGAGGACATTAACCCTTGCCATTTTCGGTGAGGGTTTTCTTTTACGGACAGGTTCCTGGATAACATGGAGTATGAGATGACCAGACCCGCAATCATCATTAATGAACTTGACGCAGAGCGCATCGACAGGCTGCTGGAGCAACCGGCTTTCGCCAACTCGCCGGTCGCGGACGCGCTAAATGACGAGCTTGACCGCGCGCAAATGCTGGCCCCGGAAGCCATGCCGCATGATGTTGTCAGCATGAATAGCCAGGTCAGGTTTCGCGATTTAACAACCGGTGAAGAGCGTATCCGCACCCTGGTTTTCCCGGCCCAGGTAACGGATAGCGCCACTCAGCTATCGGTTATGGCCCCGGTCGGCGCCGCCCTGCTGGGACTAAAAGTCGGCAGCGCGATTCACTGGGAATTACCGGGCGGCACCTCAACGCATCTTGAAGTGCTGGAACTGCTCTATCAGCCGGAAGCCGCTGGCGATTTCCACCGTTAACCCCCTTCCTGCCTGAGGCGTTTACGCTTTATCCAGAGGATGTATCCACATCCTCTTTCTGAACTTTTCACTCTTCACTTCTCATTTGACAAACTTTTACGCCGCACTCCAGCCGTTCTGACAATTTTGCGACCTGAATGGCACAATACTTTCCTATAATGTGTTGATATAAAAGCAGACGAACAAGGAGGAATGCATATGTATAAAACAATCATTATGCCCGTTGATGTCTTTGAAATGGAGTTAAGCGATAAAGCCGTTCGCCATGCCGAGTTTTTAGCCCAGCAGGACGGGGTTATCCATCTTCTCCACGTACTACCCGGTTCTTCAAGCTTCACGATGAGTCGTTTTACCGCCGACCTGCGCCGCTTTGAAGAGCATTTGCAGCATGAAGCAGAAACGCGCCTGAAAACAATGGCTGGACATTTCAGCATTGACCCGTCGCGAATCAAAATGCACGTCCGCTTTGGCAACGTGCGCGATATGGTCAATGAACTGGCCAATGAAATAAAAGCCGATGTGGTCGTGATTGGCTCCCGCAATCCTTCCATCAGCACGCACCTGCTGGGCTCCAACGCCTCAAGCGTGATTCGTCATGCCCATATTCCGGTGATGGTGGTCAGGTAACTCCAGCATGCTAAAAAAAGAGGCTACCCAAGGGTAGCCTCTTTACTATGCAGGTTGAGTCTTACTTTATTATGAATTATGCAGTTTTAGTGCGAATCAGGTAATCGAACGAGCTCAGCGACGCCTTCGCACCTTCGCCGGTGGCGATAATAATCTGTTTATACGGAACGGTCGTGCAGTCGCCAGCAGCGAAAACGCCCTTCACGTTGGTTTCACATTTCGCATCAATGATGATTTCCCCCATGCGGTTGCGTTCAATCGCGCCTTCCAGCCAGTTGGTATTCGGCAGCAGACCTATCTGAACAAAGATCCCCGCCAGCGCCACGTGATGTTCATCGCCGCTCACCCGGTCGCGGTACTGCAGGCCGGTGACTTTGCTGCCGTCGCCCACCACTTCTGTGGTCTGCGCGTTCAGGATAATATCGACGTTTTTCAGGCTGCGGACTTTATCCTGCAAAACCTGATCGGCCTTCATTTCCGGCGCGAACTCCAGCAGAGTGACATGTTCAACAACGCCTGCCAGATCGATTGCCGCTTCCACGCCGGAGTTACCGCCGCCGATCACCGCCACACGCTTGCCCTTAAACAGCGGGCCGTCGCAGTGCGGACAGTAGGTTACGCCCTTGGTACGATACTGATCTTCACCTGGCACGTTCATGTTACGCCATTTCGCGCCGGTAGCAATGATCACGCTACGCGCTTTCAGCACCGCACCGGAGGCGGTTTCAATCTGATTTAGACCGCCTTCAACCGCAGCAGGGATCAGTTTTGAGGCACTCTGGGAATCGATAACATCAACATCGTATTCGCTAACGTGCGCTTTTAATGCGCCAGCCAGTTTCTGGCCTTCCGTTTTAGGTACCGAGATATAGTTTTCGATATCCACGGTATCCAGCACCTGGCCGCCAAAACGCTCACCCATCAGGCCGGTACGAATGCCTTTGCGCGCGGAGTAAACGGCTGCAGCTGCGCCGGAAGGGCCGGAGCCGACGATTAAGACATCGTAGGCTTCACGTTTATTCAGCTCTTCCGCCGCACGTTTTTCCGCGCCGGTATCCACTTTAGCCACGATTTCAGTCAGCGTCATGCGGCCCTGACCAAATTCCTTACCGTTCATAAATACTGCCGGTACGCCCATCACGTTGCGTTCGGTGATTTCATTTTGATACGTTCCGCCGTCAATCGCCGTGTGCTTGATACGCGGGTTCAGTACCGCCATCAGGTTCAGCGCCTGAACCACATCCGGGCAGTTATGACATGAAAGCGAATAGTAGGTTTCGAATTCAAAATCGCCGTCGATATTGCGGATTTGCTCAAGCAGGGACTGGGCTTCTTTTGACGGATGGCCGCCGGTCCACAGCAGAGCAAGAACTAAAGAGGTGAATTCATGTCCCAGCGGAGAACCGGCAAAGCGCGGCCCCTGGCTGGAGCCGGGGTTGGTAATCAGGAATGACGGCTTGCGCACCGCCAGGCCGTTATCTTCTTTAAAGGTGACTTTATCTGACAGTTCAGCAATTTCAGCCAGCAGTTCCCTGATTTCTGCCGATTTAGCGCCGTCATCCAGCGTGGCAATCAGCTCAACAGGTTTAGTCAGCTTCTCAAGATAGGCCTTGAGCTGGGTTTTCATGTTGGTGTCGAGCATTTTTATCTCCTGGGCTTAAAACATCATCATGCAAGCGGCCTCGTCCAGGCAGCCTGAATACGCTTGCATCATGGTGTTGGAATGAAATGGGCGCCGGTGCGCCCATGACTGAAGTCATTTCCAAAGTATTTCGCGTCAGAGCAAGGCGGCTAGCCTGAGAATCCCCGAGAGCTTACTGAAGTAAGCGACCGGGGTGAGCAGGCGACGCCAACGCAGCTATGGCGTGAAAGACGACGGAAATTTAGATTTTGCCGACCAGGTCCAGGGATGGAGCCAGAGTCGCTTCGCCTTCTTTCCACTTAGCCGGGCAAACTTCGCCTGGGTGAGAAGCTACGTACTGAGCTGCTTTGATTTTGCGCAGCAGGTCAGACGCGTCACGGCCGATACCTTCAGCGGTAACTTCGATAGCCTGGATAACACCCTGCGGGTCAACAACGAAGGTTGCACGATCTGCCAGACCTTCATCTTCACGCATGTTGTCGAAGTTACGGGTCAGGGCGCCAGTCGGGTCGCCGATCATCGCGTATTTGATTTTGGCGATGGTTTCAGAGCTGCTGTGCCACGCTTTGTGGGTGAAGTGGGTATCGGTAGAGACGGAGTACACATCTACGCCCAGCTTCTGCAATTCTTCGTAATGGTCTGCGACGTCGCCCAGTTCAGTCGGGCAAACGAAAGTGAAGTCAGCCGGGTAGAAGAAGAAGACGCTCCAGCGGCCTTCAGTATCTTTCTCGGTTACTTCGATGAATTCACCGTTTTTGAACGCCTGGTTTTTGAAAGGTTTGATTTTGGTATTAATTAAGGACATCTATACTTCCTCCGTGTTTTCGTTGAGGTCTAAGTTAACGAATTTTTCCTGACTCGACCAATGCGTTTGCATTATCGAATCAATAAGCGTTATCTAACAACCGAAACAAGACAACTTTGTGAACCTGTCAACGCGATGGCAAACCGCTACCGCGTTTCGCATTATATGCGCTGAAAAGTAAAAAGGCCGCCCTCGCAGGCGGCCCCGTTACCTGAAACACCCGCAGGTAGGTTCAGCGCCAGTAGCTGGCAATGTGTTGCGCTCTACACCTTAATGTAACAGCTCAGCGATTACATCACCCGCTGAACGAAAGGGCAATCCACGCGGCGTCAGGTCTTACCTATGGCTGTAATAGGTTTTACCACAGCCATGACTTTTACCTTTGATTTTGCTGGGCTTCACTCTATCCCCCCCTGTTCATGCGGATCTGAATCCCCGGCTTCTACGATCGGGCCTTTTCCACCCAGCACAAACGAAGCGTCTTAATGCCCCTCACCGGTTGATAAGCTATCCCGGTGCCAACGTCATATCAGCAATTGACCTTATGAATAACGAAAGAAGGATTCAACACGCAATGAGGCTGCGGATAAAGAAAAACTACAGATTATGAAGGAGGCAAAGCCAGACTTCATAAACGTCCTTCCGTCTCTGGCGTTGCAGTAAACAAAAGGATCTGGCGGAATGCGCGACGGTGGTATATATTTAGATAAACTTAACGACGACACGAGCATTAAATAATTAAGAACGAACATTCACCAAACAAATATAATGAAAACATATTATAATCTATTTTTCTTACTGCCAGCTTAACAGGACGTTGAAAATGGCTAACCTTTACGATCTCAAGAAATTCGATCTGAATCTACTCGTTATTTTTGAATGCATTTACCAGCATTTAAGTATCAGCAAAGCGGCGGAAACGCTATTTATTACGCCCTCTGCCGTCAGTCAGTCACTTCAGCGTCTCCGTACCCAGCTAAATGACCCACTATTCGTTCGTTCAGGTAAAGGGATAACGCCGACTACGGTAGGTGTTAATCTGCATCATCATCTCGAAAAAAACCTGAATCAATTAGAACAAACTATCTATCTGACCAACCGTTCTGAATTAAAGAAACGTCTTGTGGTTTATGCCCCGCAGCTTTTTATTACCCCTAAAACAACTAATTTGATTCATATGCTATTAAATGATTCAAACCTGCACGTTGAGCATCACGATCTGCTGGCATCAGGAGAGTCGGTAGAAAGCTTGCTATCCTACCGTAAAGCCGACCTGATATTCAGCACTCTGCCACTAATATCGCGAGCTACCGTCTGTAAGCGCATCCAGGAGATGGACATTTCGCTGGTGTGTAATGAAAACCATCCCAGGCTGGCATCGCTGACCACGACAAAAGCCATACTGCAGGAACGCTTTACCTATTATCTGTCTAACGATCAGGGAACTAAATCCTTTCAAAACCAGGCTGCAGGCATTCTTGCTGATAGAAAAATCGCTTTCAGTAGCGATTCATACACCGCCATCCTTAATATTATTCAACAGACTGATTTAATCGGTTTTGTACCGACGTGCATTCTGGAATATATAAGTTTCCAGAATAAATTTAAAGTTATCAACGTGCCATTTAAGATCCCCTCCGTCAGTATTTACATGATCTATAATCGGGTAAACCTTGATGACCCCAAGTTTGCAAGATTCATCGACAATTTCGAAAACAATAATATCGGTGAATAATTAAAATAATTTTCATTAAATTAATGAATAATAACTAATCTCTTGATTACGAAAAGAATATGATATAAGTACACAGTATCTTTCGCATTAAAGGAATAATGGCTGTGTCTTTTATAAAACTTCCATTACCAGAGTCCGTTCTGCAGGCCAGTCAGCAGAGAATAGAATGGGTAATGGATAACTTCTCTCGCATTTGCGTCTCTTTTTCTGGCGGTAAAGATTCAACGACCATGCTGCACCTCACTGCGCAGCATGCCCGCCATACAGGCAAAAAGATTTGCGTCCTGTTTGTTGATTGGGAAGCGCAGTTTTCCTGCACCATTGCGCATTGCGAAAGGATGCGCGAAGAGTATCGTGACGTTATTGAGCAATTTTTCTGGGTGGCGCTGCCCCTCACCACGCAAAACTCGCTGACCCAATACAACCCCGAATGGCAGTGCTGGGAACCCGGCGCGCGCTGGGTGCGTCAACCACCGAAGGACGCGATTACCGATCCGGGTTATTTCCCATTTTATCAATCGGGTATGAGCTTTGAAACGTTCGTCCGCGAATTTGCCGATTGGTTTTCGCAAAACCGTCCCGCGGCGGTTATGGTCGGCATCCGTGCCGATGAATCGCTTAATCGGTTTATCGCCATCTCCTCGCAGCGTAAGCTTCGCTTTGCCGACGATAAGCCCTGGACCACCTCAGCGCCGGGCGGTCACGCATGGTACATCTATCCTATCTACGACTGGAAAACCGCCGATATCTGGACCTGGTTTGGTAAAAGCGGCCTGTCCTATAACCCACTCTATAACCTGATGTATCAGGCGGGCGTTCCGCTGCGTTATATGCGCATTTGCGAACCCTTTGGCCCGGAACAGCGCCAGGGACTGTGGCTCTACCATGTGCTGGAACCTGAACGCTGGGCCGCCATGTGCCAGCGCGTCAGCGGCGTCCACTGCGGCGGGGTCTACGCCGGTCACGATAATCAGTTCTACGGTCATCGAAAGCTGGATAAGCCGGAACAGCACACGTGGAAAAGCTATGCCCTGTTCTTGCTCGATAGCATGCCGGAGAAAACGGCGGAACACTATCGCAATAAAATCGCCGTTTATCTGCACTGGTATCAGAAGCAGGGAATGGCGGATATACCGGATACACAACCGGCGGACATTGGTTCCAAAGATATCCCCTCATGGCGGCGCATCTGCAAAGTTCTCCTGAATAATGATTACTGGTGCCGCCAGCTTTCTTTTAGTCCGACCAAATCTCATCAATATAAACGCTATCGCGAGCGTATGAATAAAAAGCGCCAGCAATGGGGAATACTATGCAACGACAATTAATCCAGGCTATTGAACGCTATCTGCAATCGCTGGAAGATGAAGAGGAAAAGATTACTGCGCTTAACGCCTTTCGCCAGACTCTGCATGAATATAGTCCTTTCAAATCACAACCGGTTGATTGCGTGCTGTGGGTCAAACAGGAAAACGTTTTGCCTAATGATTACAACCCAAATAACCTTGCGCCGCCTGAAAAGCGCCTGTTATTCACCTCGCTGGAAACGGATGGCTTCACGCAACCCGTTGTGGTGCTGAAACAGGAGCAGGAGCGCTACGCCATTATCGATGGTTTTCATCGTCATGAACTGGCCAGCGGCAAAGCGACATTGAAAAAACGGCTGAAAGGCTACCTGCCCATCGCCTGCCTGGAAAGCAACGGCGCTAAGCGTGATTCTCTAATGGCCGCGACCATTCGCCACAACCGGGCGCGCGGGCGGCATCAGATTCATGCGATGTCGGAAATTGTCCAGGAATTGGCGCATCTCGGCTGGTCCGATACTAAAATCGGCAAAGAGTTAGGTATGGATTCAGACGAAGTATTGCGCCTGAAGCAAATCAACGGTCTGGTAGAGATGTTCGGCGACCGTCAATTTTCTCAGGCGTGGACCGTTAAATAATTACAGACGACACAGTCGTTCCGCCGCAGCCAGCAGCGTTGCTGGCTGTTTGGCGAAGCACAAGCGTATCAGCTTATGCGGGAACGGATCGGCGCAGAACACCGACAGAGGGATCGCCGCGACGCCGATTTCGGTGGTTAACCAGCGGCAGAAGCTGACATCATCCAGATCCGAGACGGCGCTATAGTCCGCCAGCAGGAAATAAGTCCCTTCGCAGGGCAAAATTTCCAGGCGACTGGAACGCAACGCATCAATAAACAGATCCCGCCGCTCGCGGTAAAACGCCGGAAGCTGCCGGTAATGCTCCGGTTCGCGACGCAGCATATCGGCAATCGCCAGCTGGGCGGGCGTATTGACGGCAAAAGTCAGATACTGATGCACTTTACGCAGCTCCGCGCTAATGGCGGCAGGCGCTACACAGTAGCCGACCTTCCAGCCGGTCATATGAAAGGTTTTGCCAAATGAAGAAACCGCTACCGCCCGTTCGCGCAGCTGCGGATGCGCCAGCACGCTGGCATGCCCTTCAGCAGCAAAGCAGATATGTTCATAAACTTCATCGCTAAGCACGTAGATTTCACGATCGGCGATCGCCTGCCATAGCGCGGCAAAATCTTCCCGCAGCCACACCGTTGCTGACGGGTTGTGCGGCGTATTGAGTATAACCAGTCGAGTTTTGTCGCTGAGGCTCGCGGCGAACTGCCGCCAGTCAACGCGAAAATGCGGCGGCTGGAGGGCAATTCGCTTCAGCACGCCGCCCGACAGCTCAATCGCCGGGGCATAGCTATCGTAGCTTGGGTCAAAGCAGATAACCTCGTCGCCGGCGCGCACCAGGGCGGTAATCGCCGCATACAGCGCTTCCGTCGCTCCGGCGGTCACGGTCACGTCGCTGTTGGCATCGGGACGGTAGCCGTACAGCTCTTCGGTTTTATCGACGATGGCTTCGCGCAGCGCGGCTACGCCGGTCATCGGCGCATACTGATTGGCTCCCTGCGCAACATGATACGCCAGTCGCTCCTGCAAATAGCGTGGGCCGTCGAAATCCGGAAACCCCTGCGACAGGTTTATCGCCTGATGCTGCTGGGCCAGGGCGCTCATTTGGCTAAAAATGGTCGTGCCCAGTGAGGGGAGTTTACTCTCAGGAATCAGTGGCTTATTGCTCATTCTTTTTGTACCGTTTGTGATGCTGTTGTTGAAGCCACTATAACACGATGTTAATATTTGGCAATCAAGACGCTTAGACGTCTAAATGATAACGTTATTTCGCTTATGATTGAAAAACAGCTATCAGCACAACGCCACCGTCAGCACGACCTACCGCTCACTCTGGAGAACTCATGATCCGCGCTATCGTGACCGATATTGAAGGCACCACCAGCGACATTCGCTTCGTCCACAACGTTCTGTTCCCGTACGCCCGCGAACGCCTGGCCGGTTTCGTTACCGCTCAGCAGTTTGTCGAGCCGGTGAAGACCATTCTCGATAACCTGCGCGAAGAGATCGCCCAGCCGGCGGCTGGCGCCGAAGAACTGATTGCGACCCTCTTCGCCTTTATGGATGAAGACCGCAAATCGACTGCCCTCAAGGCGCTGCAGGGCATTATCTGGCGCGATGGCTACGTTCATGGCGACTTTACCGGCCACCTGTATCCGGATGTTCTGCCGGCGTTGGAAAAATGGAGGTCACAGGGTATTGATTTATATGTATATTCCTCAGGCTCCGTTGCAGCGCAGAAATTGTTATTTGGCTACAGCGATGAAGGTGATATTACTCATCTGTTCAACGGCTATTTCGATACCCTGGTAGGCGCCAAGCGTGAAGCGCAGTCCTACCGCAACATTGCTGAGCAGCTGGGACAGCCTCCTGCCGCCATCCTGTTCCTTTCCGATATTCATCAGGAGCTGGATGCCGCGGAAGAGGCCGGTTTCCGCACCCTACAGCTGGTGCGCGGCGACCGCGACCCGGCCAGCCACCATCCGCAGGTTCAGCGTTTTGACGATATTCATCCGGAGCAGATCCCAGCATGAGCGCATTAACCATTTTTTCCGTGAAAGACCCGCAAAACTCGCTCTGGCACAGCACTGACGCCGAAGAGATCCAGCAGCAGCTCAATGCCAAAGGCGTCCGTTTCGAGCGCTGGCAGGCCGACCGTGATTTAGGCGCGGCGCCAACCGCAGAAACGGTCATTGCCGCCTATCAGCATGCGATTGATAAGCTAGTGGCAGAGAAAGGCTATCAGAGCTGGGACGTGATCAGCCTGCGCGCGGATAATCCGCAAAAAGAGGCGCTGCGGGAAAAGTTTCTCAATGAGCATACCCACGGGGAAGACGAAGTGCGCTTCTTCGTCGAGGGCGCCGGGCTGTTTTGCCTGCATATTGGCGATGAGGTGTTCCAGGTTCTGTGTGAGAAGAATGACCTGATTTCGGTTCCCGCTCACACGCCGCACTGGTTTGATATGGGCTCTGAGCCCAACTTCACCGCCATCCGCATCTTCGACAACCCGGAAGGCTGGATAGCCCAGTTTACCGGCGACGATATCGCCAGCGCCTACCCACGGCTGGCGTAATGCCGCGATTCAAGGGGTGAGCAGGCTTATCATCGCTCTCAAGGCGCTTTCCCGGAGGCGGCGCGTAACGCGCCTGTCCAGGCTACTCGACCCGCAGACGGCGATGATCCTGTAGGCCGGGCAAGGCGCCTGCCGCCGCCCGGCGATTCCCTGCGCCTAAGCGCTAATAAACCTCGGCGGATCGAAAGCGGTCACCGGCGGCAGCGCCTCGCGCCATGGCTCAATTTCCACCCAGCAGCTCTGAGCGCTACAGCCCTGCCCCAGTCGCGAACTGCCGCGATCCTCGGTGAGCACGTTGGGATTACCGTGCTTATCCAGCGACCCCTTTTCATTCGGATCCAACGGATCGTACCAGGCGCCGGTCGACATCTGCACCACCCCCGGCAAAATCTGCTCACTCAGGTGCACGCCGGCGAGAATCGCGCCACGGGCGTTATAAACCTTGACCACGCTGCCTTCGCGAATATCCCGCGCCTGCGCATCCTGAGGGTGCATCCACAGCGGCTCTCGCCCCTCAATTTTCGTCGCCCGGCTCACGCTGCCGTGATCGTACTGGCTATGCAGACGGGTGCGCGGCTGGCTGGAGAGCAGGTGCAGCGGCCAGCGCGCCGCCTCCTGCCGCTGCCGCTCCGCCTCCTGCTCATCCCACCACGGGTGGCCTGGGCACTCGCGATAACCAAAACCGGCGATGGTTTCTGAAAAAAGCTCAATCTTGCCGGACGGCGTGGCGAGAGGATAGCGTTGCGGGTCGGCGCGAAAATCCGCCAAAAAGACCTGCGGTTTCTCCGGCGCGCTATACTCCAGCACTCCCTGCTGCCAGAACGCGTCAAACGACGGCAACGCGATCCCTTCTTCCTGCGCGCGCGGCCGCGACGCTTCGTAGATTTGCCGCAGCCACTGCCCGGCATCGCGCCCCTCGCTAAAACGCTCAGCGAACCCCAGCCGTTCGGCGAGATCGCAGAAGATGGCGTAATCATCGCGCGCTTCGCCCACCGGCGGGATCTGCGCGCTCATGGCGATCATAAAGCCGTCGTGGCCTCCGCTGCCGATATCTTCCCGCTCCAGCGAAGTGGTGGCCGGCAAAACGATATCGGAAAATTTGGCCTGCGCGGTCCAGAACTGCTCGTGTACGACTACCGTTTCCGGCCTCCGCCAGGCTTCGCACAGGCGGTTAAGATCCTGATGATGATGAAACGCGTTGCCGCCCGCCCAGTAGACAAGGCGAATATCGGGATAGCGCAGATGCTGGCCGTCAAACTCGTACGCTTCACCCGGATGCAGCAGCATATCGGAGAGACGCGCCACTGGAATCACGCTGTTCACGGCGTTATCCCCGGCAGGAAGACGCGGTCCGGAAAAGGCTTTCCGCGCCGCTCCTGCCAGATTGGTACAGGCGTAGCCAAATCCTAACCCGCCGCCCGGCGTACCGATTTGCCCCAGCAGCGCGGTAAGCGCCACCGTCGCCCAGTAGGCCTGTTCGCCCTGGCGCGCCCGCTGAATCGACCACGAGATATTGACCATCGTGCGCAGGCTCGCCATCTCGCGCGCCAGCGCGACAATCCGCTGCGCCTCAAGACCGGTTATCGCCGCCGCCCACTCCGGCGTTTTCGCGATGCCATCGCGCTCCCCCATCAGGTAGGCGCGATAAGGCGCAAAGCCCACGGTATGGCTGGCGACAAAAGCGCTGTCGTAAAGGGATTCATTAATCAGCACGTAGCACAGCGCCAGCAGCAGCGCGGTGTCGGTCCCCGGACGAACCGCAAACCACTCTGCGCTCTCCACGGCGCTCAGATCGTTGCGTACCGGGCTGATATTGATAAAGCGCGTCCCCTGCGCCTGCATCTTTTCCAGCCAGTATTTCAGCATATGGTCGTTGGCGCCGCCGCCGTTGACCTGCGCATTACGCAGCGGCAGGCCGCCGAAGGCGACGAACAGCTGACACTCGCGCGCCAGCTCAGAAAAGTGGGTATGCTGGCGGTGCAGCGGGCTCAGCGGACCGAGAATATGCGGCAGGATGCGCTCACCCGCCGCGCTGCTGTAGGTATTGGTGCTGGCGGTATAGCCGCCGAAGCACTTAAGGAAGCGATGCAGCTGGCTTTGCGCGTGATGGAAACGCCCGGCGCTGGCCCAGCCGTAGGAACCGCCGAAAATCGCTTCATTGCCGCAACGCGCTTTGACCGAATTCAGTTCGCGCGCCAGCAGATCGAGCGCCACCTCCCAGCTCACCTCCACGAACGGCTCTTTACCTCGCCCCTCGCGGGAAGCCGGACCATTTTGCAGATAGCCGGCGCGCACCGCCGGACGGCGAATGCGCGTCTTGCTGGTGACCGCATCCGGGAGCGACTGTCCGATAGGTGAGGGATTTTTATCCCACGGCACCGGCGTCACCGCCTCAATGTTGCCGTCACGTGCCTGTACCTGCCAGGTTCCCCAGTGCATTACGGTCAGATTATGTTGTTTTCTCATGTGGTTTTTTCTCACCTGCTAACGGCCGCTATAATAAATCGCAGGAATAATAAATTTAAAAGCCCTGTCGCCATACAATCTACTGCCTTAAAAGCGTTTACCAATTAAAATGGCTTAAGATTATTGCGTAATACGATATATTTAAGATATGCATTAATACTAATTAAGCAGCAATATTGTTTTGATTAAATAAGAGTTGCAAGCAAATTAAGCCCACAAAATAAAAAGGGATTAAACTGCATCATGAAATATTTTCAGGTTGCAGATGACAAATTCACGTTTTCCTCAGGCAAATCTGCGATATAACATTGTTGATATAACTTAGACATATTTTGTATTTGAGGTTGTGTAGTTGTTATTGTCATGCTACGGCTCCGCAGCCACCTCCATTACAGGACCATAATAAGAATGTCGCAGAAAATGAAATTATTGCCCATCGCGCTGGGCATGCTCTCGCTTGCCTCCGTTAACGCTCTGGCGGCGGAGACGCTATCGCTTCAGGGAAAAACCATCGGCGTCGCCGTGGTCGGCACACAGCACTTCTGGGATCGTGAAGCCTATAAGGGTGCGACCGAAGAGGTAGAGAAACTGGGTGGTAAGGTGATCGGCGTCGACGGCGGCCGCGATAATCAGGTTCATGCGAATAACCACGATATTTTACTGTCGCGTAAGGTTGATGCGGTAATTAGCATTCTGGGCGACAGCGCCGTTGAGCCTAAATTCAAAGCGCTGCGCGATGCCGGCATTCCGGTATTTACCGTAGACCACGTTTCGAAATATTCGGTCAATAACACCACCTCCGATAACTACACGCTGGGATCGACCATTGGTCGTTATATGGCCGATGAGCTGGGTGGCAAAGGCAACGTCGCGGTATTTAACGCGTTCTCCAGCTCCCTGCGTATTTGCGGCATTCGTTACGACCAGTGGAAATATGTCCTTAAAGATTACCCGGATATTCATATTATTCAGCCGGAGCTGGCCGAACAGTTTGCCAACTCCCCGGAAGACGCGCGGAAGAAAACCCTCGAACTGCTGAGCCAGTACCCGAAAGGTAAGCTCGACGCAATTCACGTGGCCTGCTGGGATCAGCCGGCAATCGGTATTGTCCAGGCGCTGGAAGAGACCGGACGCGATAAAGACGTGAAAGTCACCGCCATCGACGCCGGCCCGGAAACGCTGGAGATCATGGCCGAACCGGGCAGCCCGTTCGTCGCCAACGTCGCCCAGCAGCCGCACCTGATTGGCCAGACCTCTGCCGATAACGTCGCGCGCTACTTCGACAAACAGAAGCTGCCCCTGCAAACCTTTATTCCGGTGGTCCCGGTGAAAGGTCCGCAAGAGGCGAAAGCGGTCTACAAACAGCTAGGATATGGCGAACTGCAGTGATCACTCAATCCTCCGGCGGGGCGACCCCCGCCGCTGGCCTGGCGATGAACCAGATCAGCAAAAGCTTTGCCAACGTGACTGCATTAAATGCGGTCACGCTGCTTCTGAACCCCGGTGAAATTCACGGCCTGATCGGCGAGAACGGCGCAGGAAAATCGACGCTGATAAAAATCCTCGCTGGCGTCTATCGGGCCGATAGCGGCAACGCCACGCTCGACGGCGAGCCGCTGCCGCTCGGCAATCCCGCGGCGATTGAAGCGCTGGGCATCCGCGTTATTCACCAGGAGCTCAACCTGATCCCGCACTTTACCGTGGCGGAATCGGTATTCCTCGGCCAGGAGTATCGCACCCGCTGGGGGGCGCTGGACCGGCGGCGGATGAACGCCGCGACCGAGGCGTTTTTCCGCGACAGCTGGCAGCTGGACATCAATCCCCGCCGCCTGATCCGCGACCTCAGCCTCGCCGAGCGCAAACTGGTGCAAATCGCCAGGGCGCTGATCGACGGCGCGGCAAAGCTGGTGGTCTTCGATGAGCCCACCGCGCCGCTGGAGGCGCAAGAGGCCAGCCTGGTCTCCTCAGCGATTCTGCGCCTTCGCGAGCAGGGGATCGCGATCCTCTATATTTCCCACTATCTCAACGAAATCGCCGCCCTTTGCGATCGCGGCACGGTGCTGCGTAACGGCGAGGTCGTCGGCTATCCAGACCGGGAGCTCCTGCAGAATACCGACGCGCTGATTAAAATGATGGTCGGTCGCGACATTGAACAGCTCTATACCCCTCGCCAGAGCAGCGCTCATCAGGTCGATGCCGCCGCGCCGGTGCTGTCGGTTCGCCATCTCAGCGACGGTCAGCAGTTGCACGATATTAGCTTTGATATTCAGCCGGGAGAGATCGTCGGCATCGCCGGGCTGCTGGGCGCCGGGCGCGACGTGCTGGTCGATCTGCTTTACGGGCTGCGCCGCCCCCGCAGCGGCACGATTAGCATCGACGGCCAGGCGAAGCGGCTGCGGACGCCGTATCAGGCTACCCGCGCCGGGCTAGCCCTTGTGCCGCGCGACCGTCGCCATCAGGGGCTGATTCTCCCCTTCTCCACCGCCGACAATATCAATCTGGCCTCGCTACCGGAGACCGCCACTTTCGGCTGGGAACATCGCGGCAAAGCGCTGGATAAAGCGCGCGGCTGGATCGAACAGCTCGCCATCCGCCCCGGCCGTCCGGAACTGCCGGTGCGTTTTATGAGCGGCGGCAACCAGCAAAAGGCGATTCTCGCCCGCTGGCTGGGCACCGATGCGCGGCTTTTCATCCTCGATGAACCCACCCTCGGGGTGGATATCGGCGCGCGCAGCGATATCTATCAGCGTA
The DNA here is from genome assembly GCF_018139045.1 of Klebsiella pasteurii. Taxonomy (NCBI): domain Bacteria; kingdom Pseudomonadati; phylum Pseudomonadota; class Gammaproteobacteria; order Enterobacterales; family Enterobacteriaceae; genus Klebsiella; species Klebsiella pasteurii. Next base: position 5,614,835 of record NZ_CP073236.1, on the reverse strand, counting down.
CCCGCGAGCTGGCGGATCGCGGTCGCGGCGTACTGGTCTCATCCAGCGACGCGCCGGAGCTGCTGGGCCTTTGCGACCGCATCCTGGTGATGTGGCGCGGCGAGCTAGTGGCTAATCTCCCGACCCGCGGGCTGACGCTGGACGCGCTGCTGGTGACGATTAACGGTGGACAGGAACAACAGGTATGAATGCAGGTATCCAGCGCCGCCCCCTTCCGGGCATCACGACGCTTATCGAAAAATTTCCCCTGATTCTCTTTTTTGCGCTGCTGGTCTGGCTCAGCCTGCAGTCGCCTTTCTTTTTAAGCTGGCAAAATATCAGCATGATGCTGGTGCAGAGCGTGCCTCTGGCGATCCTCTGCTTCGGCCTGGTCTGCGTGATTGCCGTCGGCGGCGATGATGTGGTCTCCGGCGGCATCGACCTGTCGCTGCCCGCCATCGCGGTGCTCGGCGTCGCGCTGCTCAGCCTCGGCATGGCCGAGTGGAACACCCCGTACCTGGCGCTGTTTATACTGCTGATTGCCGTGAGCCTGGCCTGCGGCGCGGTCAACGCTACGCTGGTGCTGGCGGCGGGTCTGCCGCCGCTGCTGGCGACCCTGTCAACCTCGGTGGCCTTCACCGGACTGACCGACCTGCTGACCGGCCAGCGGCGCATCGCGGTAAACGACCCGCTGATGGTGGCTTTTCGCGATAACGATCTGTTCGGCATTCCCTTGCCGCTTATCTATCTGCTGGCGGTCTTCGCGCTGTTTCAGTTTTTGCTCCACCACTCCCGCTTCGGCCAGCATTTACAGGCGGTGGGCGGTAACCGCGATATGGCGCAGATGAGCGGGCTCAACGTTCGTCGTTTGACCATTATCGTCTGGCTGCTGGCAGGCATTGCCGCTGGCCTGGCGATTTTGCCGCTGCTTAGCCAGGGCTCCGGCAGCAGCAGCGGCACGGCGACGCCGCTGCTGCTGGAAACCGTCCTCGCTACTTTTATCGGCGCGGCGTTTTCGCGGCGTCGGGTGGTCACCATCTGGGGGGCGCTGCTCGGCGCGGTACTGGTCAACGCGCTCTCAAACGGGCTCGGCCTGCTGGGGGTGAATATTTTCTGGATGGGCGCGATCAAAGGCGGCCTGATCCTCGTGGTGCTGGCGGCGTCGGCGGTCAGACATAAAGGAGGCAACTGATGAGCCAGATGACGCTCAAGACCCCATCAACGAGTCAAACCGGCAGCACCCCGCTGGCGTGGCTTTCTCGGGCGGGATTCGGCGGCATTACCCTGCTGGCGATTGCCCTGTTCGGCTGGGCGAACCCGGTATTTCTGACCTTCGATAACTGGGCCAATCTGCTGCAGGGCAGCGCGATTTTGCTGATCGTGGCGATGGCGATGACCCTTATCGTTAGCGCCGGGGCGATTGACCTCTCCGTCGGCGTCGCGCTTGATTTCGGCGCTGCCTTTGCGCTGGTGGCGCTCAAAACCTGGCACCTGCCGTGGCAGGCAGCGGTGGGCTGCGCGCTGCTCGGCGGGGTGATTATCGGCCTGCTGAACGCCTTCCTGATCCTTGTCTGCCAGATTCGTCCGTTCCTCGCCACCCTCGGCACCTGGTTTATCGCCAGCAGCGCCGAACGCATCTATACCGACGGCGGCGGCTCTATCTCCTACCGCCGGATGGCGCCGGAGTATCACGATCTGGCGGTCGGCAATATCGCCGGTATTCCAACGCCGGTGGTGATTGTGCTGGCGCTGTGGCTGGCGGCCTGGCTGATTACCGAACGTACGCTGTTCGGCAAATACGTGCGCGCTATTGGTCAGAACAGCGAAGCGGCGCGGATCGCCGGGATCCGCGACCGCCGGACCATGCTGTGGGTGCTGGTGTCGGCCTCCGCGCTGTGCGCCGTCGGCGGCGTCATTCTCTCCGCCAACCTGCGTCAGTTTACGCCGCTGGCCGGTCAGGCCTACCTGATGGACGCCATCGCCGCGGTCTTTATCGGCACCGCCTTCAACCGGCTGGGTCGGGTCAGCATCGCCGGCACCCTCGGCGGCGTGCTGTTCCTCGCGATTATAGATAACGGCCTGAACCTGATGGGGCTGAACTACCTGGTGAAAGACGCGCTGGTTGGCGTGATTCTGGTGGTCGCGCTGGCCCTCTCCTTCTGGCAGGCGCGTCTGCGCCAGACCCATCGTTAAGCGGAGCTCTCATGGCAACCTTTGACGCCGTCTTTGTCGGCCTGACTATTCTTGATATTGCCGGTCGCCCGGTCATCGACATCCCGCCGCGCGGCGGGGTAGCCTTTATCGAACAGATCCGACTTAACCCCGCCGGAACCGCCGCCGGGGCCAATATTAACGCCGCGAAACTGGGCATTCGCACCGCTGCGGTGGCCTGCCTCGGCGAAGATGAAAAAGCCGATTTTATCCTCGCCAGCTACGCGCGTCTGGGGATCGACTGCTCGCGGATCCAGCGCACCGCGCAGCAGGAAACATCGGCGACGATCCTGCCCATCCGCCCCAACGGCGAGCGCCCGGCGCTGCACTGTCGGGGGGCCTCCGATGCCCTTTTCGTCGGCGAAGAGGAGTTTGACGCGATCCTTGATTGCCGCTTTCTGCACCACGGCGGCAGCGGCCTGCTGGCGGCGATGGACAGTGGGCAAAGCGCGCTGCTGTTACAGGCGGCGAAAGCCCGCGGCGTCACCACCAGCTTTGATTTAATCGCCCCCGACGCGCGCACCCTGAATCTGCTGCGCCCGCTGCTGCCGTCGGTGGACTACTTTATGCCTTCCCTTGAAGAAGCGGCGTATCTCTCCGGGGAGACCCAGCCGGAAGCGATCGCCCGCTTCTTCTTTGCGCTTGGCGTCGGAACCTGCATTCTGAAGGACGGCGAGAACGGCTCCTGGCTGCTGACCCGCGACGGCGCCGTCGAGCATATCGCGCCGTACCGGGTCGATGCCGTAGATACTACCGGCTGCGGCGACAGCTACTGCGGCGGCTTTATCGCCGCGCTGGCCCGTGGGCTAAGCGTCAAAGAGGCGTGCGAGGTGGCTTCCGCCGTCGCCGCCCTGGTGGCGACCGGCATGGGATCGGATGCCGGCGTGGTTGACTGGCAGCATACGCAGGAGTTTATGGCGACCCACCGTCGTAGATAACAAGCTTCGCCGCCGCATTGCGCGGCGGCAAGCGCGGCTTAACGCCACTGATAGAGCAGCGGCTCTCCGGCGACGTAGCGCTGGAGATCGGCGGCAATCATCGCCGTATGCTTAGCAATGCTCTCCCGCGTCGCCCCGGCGATATGCGGAGTAATAATCACGTTATCAAACTCGGTAACGAAAGGATGATCGCGCCACAGCGGCTCGCGATGGTAGACATCCAGCGCCGCACCGCCCAGCGGGCCGTGGCGCAGCGCGTGAATCAGCGCCTCCTCATCCACCACCGCCGCGCGCGAGGTATTAATCAACAGCGCGCCCGGCTTCATGCTATTCAACAACTGCGCGTTCACCAGCCCATCGCTGTGCGGGCCGCTGCTCAGATGCAGGCTCACGATATCCGCCTCGCGGAACAGCCCTTCAAGCGTCGTCTTCTGCAACCCCGGTTCGTTGATATCCTCAGCGGCGACAAACGGGTCCACCACCAGTACCGCCATGCCAAAGGCGCGGGCGATACGCGCCACCCGGCGGCCAATATTACCGTAACCGATCAGCCCCAGGGTTTTGTTGCGCAGCTCGCTGCCTTTAAACACCTCATACGGGCTTTGCGGACTGACGTCCCACACCACATCGCGGCGCAGCCCGCTCTGGGTAGCCTGGGCCGCGTTCTCGGCGTGAGTGAATTCACCGCGCTTCAGTGCCGCGTGGGATTGCGGAATATGCCGCGCCAGGCTCAGCATCAGCCCCAGCGTCAGCTCGGCGGCAGCGTCGGCGTTGCGCCCCGGCGTATAGAGCACGCGGATACCGCGCGCCTGGGCGGCTTTGGTATCGATGTTCACCGGATTGGCGCGCGTGCAGGCGATCACCTGTAAACGCGGGCAGGCGGCGATCACCGCTTCCGTCACCTCATCGTAGCTGGTCACCAGCACCTCGGCGTCGTGGGCCAGTTCGATCAGCTGGCCTGCGCTCAGCTTCGGCTTGCCCAGCGCCCAGCCTTCCACCCGCAGTTCGCCCAGTTGCTGAAAAGCGCTGAGGTCGCCGGCGTGCTCGGCGGTAAAAACAATTTTCATATGCGTTATTCCTGAGAAATATGTTGAAGCGCCTCGCGGCGGGCCTGCCACACCGGGAGCATCTGCTCGCGCATCAGGCGGTAAACCGGATAGAGCGCGACATAGCGGCTGTGCGCCTGCGGATTGGGCCGATAGCGAGTCTGTTCCAGCGCCGGATGACGGGTCAGCGCATCGACGCTGCGCGCCGCCAGAATCGCCGCGCCGCGCGCGCTAAGTTCGTTGAAAGGACTGGAAACCACCGTTCTGCCGGTACAGTCGGCAATAATTTGCAGCCAGGTCGCCGAAGCCGCGCCGCCGCCGGTCAGGTACAGTTCGCCGCCCTGCGGGTAGCCCTGAAGCGAGTCGACGATGGCGAAGGCCAGCCCTTCGAACACCGCCCGCTGCAGCTCCGCGCGGGTGGTGTGCTGGCTAATGCCGAAATAACCGGCCCGCGCCTCAGGGCTAAAGAACGGCGCGCGTTCGCCGTTGAGGTAGGGCTGCCAGAAGACGCCGCCGCTGCCCGGTTCAACGCTGGCGATGTTCTGTTCCAGCTGCCGTAAATCCGGCTCAAGCGAGATTTGCTGCTGGAGCCAGTCGATGTTCGGCGTCCCGGCCTGCATCGGAAAAAGGTTAATAAAGCTGCCGGCTTCGGTATGGGTGACGTAGCGCGTCCCCTCGTTGACCGTCTGGCGACCGTGGCAGACGATGCCGGTGCAGCAGGTGGTGCCGAGAATGGTATAGATATCGCCGTCGTTGACCGCGCCGCAGCCCAGCGCCGCGCTGCAAACATCCAGCGCACCAGCCGCCACCGGCGTGTCCGCAGGCAGCCCGGTGAGCGCCGCGACCTCTTCACGCAGCGCGCCCGCCTGTGCGTCCGGCGCCAGTAGCGGCGGGAACAGATGTTGTAAATCTGCCAGACCCATCTCATTGAGCACCACCGTGGATAGCTTCCCGCTCTGCTGATTCAGCAAAGAGGTGCTGGCATCGGTGAGATCCAGCGCCGCGACGCCGGTGAGGCGAAAGCGGATCCAGTCCTTGGCGAAAAACAGATAGCGGGCCGCCGCCAGCCGCTCTGGCTGGTGATGCTTGAGCCAGCATAGCTGCATGCTGGTGTTACAAGGCTGCAGGTGGGTGCCGGTATCGTCAAAGAAACGGCGGTCAAAGCCGGGGCGGCTGAGCAGTTCGCTCATCAGATCGCGGCTGCGGGTGTCGCTCCACAGAATGCCCGGCCCGACCGGTTCGCCTTCGGCGTCGCTGAGCCACACCCCTTCGCCTTGCCCGGCGAGGCCGATGGCGCGTAAACGCCCGTTTTGCAGCGCCGGATGCCGGGCGATATCGCGTAAAATCGCTACCACCGACTGCCACAGCTGGGCCATATCCTGCTCGGCGTCACCGTTGGCCGACAGCAGAGGACCGGTGTTGTGCGCCGCGCTGGCGCACGCCTGAAAGCGTTCATCAAACAGCACCGCTTTCACACGCGAGGTGCCGATATCGATTCCGAGATAAAAATCCATGCCTGACCCGTTAGTGAAGAGAAATTAGTCACGTTCGTAGCGGCGGCGCATCAGCTCGCATTCGAAGAGAAACTCCAGTCCTTCGAGCTGGCGACGGGCCTCGTGAATGTCTTTACCCCAACAGGTCAGGCCGTGGCCGCGCAGCAGGAAGCCGTAGCGCAGCGGGTGGGTCTGGGCATAATCTTCAATGCGCGCCGCCAGGGCATCGATATCCTGGTCGTTATCAAAAATAGCGACCGGCACGGTATCGAGATGGCTGTGCTGGCCGGTCAGGGTTTTCTGCATCTCATAACCCTGCAGCGCCAGGGTGGCGCTTTTTTCAATCCGCGACAGCACGGTGGCGTTGACGGTATGCACGTGCAGAACCACGTTCGCCTCCGGGAACAGGCGATACACCAGGGTATGCAGGCCGGTTTCAGCGGAGGGTTTACGCCCGGAAGGCGCTGTGTTGCTGGCGATCTCCACCTGGAGGAAATCCTCCGTCGTCAGGCTGCCTTTATCGCGCCCCGACTCGCTGAGCCAGCACCAGGTCTCATCCTGACGCACCGACATATTGCCGCCGGTGGCCGGCGCCCAGCCCTTCGCGCCGATCCAGTGACAGGTGGTGACCAGTTGCGCGAGTCTTTCTTGCCACATAGCAGTTCCTTAGTTTAGCGATGTTGTATTTAGCCGTCTAAATGGCTATTTACCCGATACTAACACCGCCGACGTAAGCGAACAATATTTCAGGAAAGACTTACATTGATAATGGTTATATCAGAAAAGCATATGAAATTACTGTTTTTAACAACAATACAACTGAGCATTTTCATGACGCCAAAATTACCGGCTACAGGTGGTCAAAAAGATGGGGGATCGTGCCGCCGGGAAATGGCGCAAAATTGGCATCATTTGTCGATTCCGCCCTCCCCGCAGGTCGGGTAAGGTGCCAGCCGACAGGAATGCGTGCAATAGCGCACTCCCCTGCTCCACGGCGGTGCAAAACATGTCATTGTGCACACATTTATGGCAAACATCGGCTAAAAAACGCCATTTTATGTGCACACTGCCCACTTCATTGTGTTACCCCTGCCTCGCTTTTTCTGGCACACCTCTTGCTACTCCTCTGCCATCGCTTTTCGGATAGCCACTCAGAGGTTCCACCATGTCAAACAGCAATGATTTTCCGCTCGTCGAAGCGCCCGCATCCGGGCGTAAAGGCGTATTTTCCATCTCGATGGTTCTGTTCAGCTTTACTTTTTTTACCGGCACCATGTTCGCGGGCGGCAAGCTTGGCGTCTCTTTCTCCATCGTTAACCTGCTGTGGATTGCGGTCATCGGTAACTTTTTGCTGGCCCTGTACGCCGCGTCGCTCGGTTGGATAGCCGCGCGCAGCGGGCTGAATACCGTGCTGATGGGCCGTTTTTGCTTCGGTGAAATCGGCAGCAAGCTCGCCGATTTTATTCTCGGTTTCGCCGAGCTGGGATGGTACGCCTGGGGGACCGCGACGGTCGCCATCTCGCTGGTCAAAATCCTCGCCCTTCCTGAGGCGACAACCATTCCGCTGATGATCCTGTTCGGCATCCTGTTCTGCGTCACCGCGCTGGTGGGCTATAAGGGGCTGGATGCGCTGTCGCGCGTGTCGGTACCGCTGATGTTTATTCTGCTGGTGGTGTCGATGTATCTCGCCGCCCATCATGCCGGCGGCTGGCAGGCGATGACCAAAATCGAACCGGGCGAAACCATGACCTGGTCGGCGGCCATCACCATGGTATTCGGCACCTTTGCCAGCGGCGCGACCCAGGCGACGAACTGGACGCGGCTGGCTAACTCCAGCCGCACCGCCATCGTCGCCAGCATGAGCAGCTTCCTGATCGGCAACGGGCTGATGATTATCGCCGGCGCCTGGTGCGCCATCGTCTACCAGCAGGCCGATATCGTGGAAGTGCTGATTTTGCAGGGGTTGTCGGTCGCCGCGGTGGTGATGCTGTGCCTCAACCTGCTGACGATTCAGGGACCGACGATCTACAACGTTTCGGCGGCGGCCTGCCATCTGCTGCGCAGCGAGCGTCGCCGCACCCTGACCGTGGTTGCCGCCGGGGTCGGCATTCTGCTGGCCATTGGCGGTATGTATGAAATGCTGATCCCTTTCCTCGTGCTGCTGGGCAGCATCATTCCGCCCATCGGCGGCGTGATCCTCGCCGACTACTGGTTTTATCGCGGCGGCCGCTATCCGCTACTGCACACCGCCCGTTTGCCGCGTTTTAACTGGCTGGGGCTGAGCGCCTACGCCGTGGGCGCGGTGGTGGCTTACCTGTCGCCGTGGATCGCCCCGCTGGTTGGCATTAGCGTGTCCGCGCTGGCCTATATCGCGCTGACTCGCCTGAGCAAACGCCAGCCCGCCGCTGATTCGGTCGCGGAGCAGTAGCCGTGAGCCTGACGGTCGGCGAAATCCTCGCCCTGGAGGGGCTCTCCGCCATGCGCCTGCGCGCCGGTAAGCAGGGGCTGCAGCTGGCGGTTCGCTGGTACTACGTGGCGGAAAATGAAAATATCGCCGAATGGATCATGGGCGGGGAGCTGGTATTTATCACCGGGATCAACCATCCCCGCGATGAAGACAACCTGATTCATTTGCTGATGGAAGGCAAACAGCGCGGGATCGCCGGCATGGTGATCCTCACCGGCGACGTCTATATTCAGGCGATCCCGCCGCGCCTGATCGCGCTGGCCGACGCGCTGGGCATTCCGCTAATCGAACAGCCCTATCTGCTGAAAATGGTGATCGTGACCGAACGCATCGGTACCGCACTGGTACGCAGCGAAAACGCCCTGCAATCGCAGCGCGATATTCTGCTGCAGCTGTTAACCGGCGACTACCCCGACCTGCAAATACTGCATCAGCGCGCGCTCCACCAGCAGCTGGATTTTACACGTCCGCTGCGGGTGGCGGCGCTGCGCCTTGAGGGGATACCGCGTCTGTTTCGCCAGTTTCCGCCGGAGCAGGCCGAAGCCTGGCTTCAGCAGGCCCGCCGCACCGTGCGCCAGCGCCTGCAGCAGCAGCTCAATCAGCAGGGCAACCCCTTCCCTCTGGTCGAGCGCAGCAATATGTTTCTCTTCCTCCTGCCGGATGAAGACGGCGAGTTTTATCAGCAGAAAACGTGGCTCCAGGCGTGGCTGATTGCGCTGGCGGAGGGCGACGACGGGCTTTCGCTGCTGTGCGGCCTTTCGGCGCCGGTGCAGCAGCTGCAGGGATATCAGCGCGCGCTATCGCAAGCGCGTCAGGCGCTGGATCTTAGCGATAATCTGCGTCCGGCCCAGCGCATCAGCGACTACCAGCAGCTGGGGTTTATCAAGCTGCTCTCCGCCGTTAGCGACCCCGCCCTGCTGAGCGACTTTATGCACGACACCCTCGGCTGTCTGATTGAGCCGGATCGCAAAAGCCCGTGGCTGCTGATGGAGACCCTGGAAACGCTGCTTCAGGAGAGCGGCAACGTGGTCAGGGCCGCCGAGCGGCTGGGCATTCACCGTAACACGCTGCATCAACGTATTCAGCGTATTGAAAAGTTGACCGGCTATCCGGTCAGCCATCCGCAATTTCGTCTCAACGCCTCGGTCGCCTTAGCGATCTGGCGTATGTCGCAAAACCATTTACGGGAACAACCATGAAAATTATCAACGCGCGCCTGCGCCAGCAAGAAGCGCTCTATACCCTCGACTTACAGGACGGCGTGATTAAAAGCATTACCGCACAGGCGGCGGCGCAGGTGGCTGGCGCCAGCGACATCGATGCCCAACAAAAGCTGGTTATCCCGCCATTCGTCGAGCCGCATATCCATCTTGACGCCACCCTGACGGCGGGCGAGCCGGAGTGGAATATGAGCGGCACCCTGTTTGAGGGCATCGCCCGCTGGAGCCAGCGCAAAGCGAGCGTCACCGTCGAAGATACGCGCCAGCGGGCGCTGAAAACCATCGGCATGCTGCGCGACAACGGCGTACAGCACGTGCGTACCCACATTGATGTCACCGATCCCTCCCTGACCGCCCTTGAGGCGATGCTGAGGGTGAAAAAGGAGGCGGCCCATCTTATCGATCTGCAGATCGTCGCCTTTCCGCAGGAGGGCATTGAGTCCTTTCCCGGCGGACGCGAACTGATGACCCGCGCCATCGAAATGGGCGCCGACGTGGTGGGCGGCATTCCGCACTATGAAAATACCCGCGATAAGGGCGTCAGCTCGCTGGTTTTTCTGATGGACCTGGCCGAGCGCCACGGCTGCCTGGTGGACGTGCACTGCGATGAAACCGACGACCCGCAGTCGCGCTTTCTGGAAGTGCTGGCGGAAGAGGCCCGGGTGCGCGGCATGGGCGCGCAGGTCACCGCCAGCCATACCTGCGCCATGGGCTCTTACGATAACGCCTACTGCTCGAAGCTGTTCCGCCTGCTCAAAGCTTCGGGCATTAACTTTATCTCCTGCCCGACCGAAAGCATTCATCTGCAGGGTCGCTTCGACAGCTGGCCGAAACGCCGCGGCGTGACGCGGGTGGCGGAGCTGGACCGCGCCGGGATCAACGTCTGCTTCGCTCAGGACTCCATTCAGGACCCGTGGTACCCGCTGGGCAACGGTAACATCATGCGCATTCTCGACGCCGGGCTGCATATCTGCCATATGCTGGGATACGAAGATTTGCAGCGCTGCCTCGATCTGATTACCGAGAACAGCGCCCGCACCCTGTGCCTCGGCGACAACTACGGCATTGCCGAAGGACGCCCGGCGAACCTGCTGATCCTCGATGCGGAAGACGACTATGACGCGCTGCGCCGCCAGGCCAAAGTGCTGACCTCCATTCGACATGGCAAGGTCATTTTGCAGCGTCAGGCGGAGCAGATTCGCTATCCGGCATAAGCCTGAAGTTGACGCGGTCGCGATGCCGCGTCAACCCACTGCTCGCCCGGGGATTTATGTGGTACCTTTTAACGACTTTTTCCGTGCCGGCCATGGGCTCCAGCGTCGGCGCGGGCTCACTGAGGATAACCCGTACCCTGATACTATGAGCGAAAAAAAATGGATTAAGGCAGAGGACGTTGCCCGGCTCGCTGGCGTCTCCCGTTCCGCGGTTTCCCGTACCTTTACGCCCGGGGCATCGGTGGCGGAAAAAACCCGCCAGAAGGTTCTCGCCGCGGCGGAAACCCTGGGCTATCAGGTGAATATCATCGCCCGCACGATGAACACCGGCAGCAGCAACTTTATTGGCATCGTCACCGCTGGGTTTGATAACCCGTTCCGCAGCAAGCTGCTGTCGCCGCTGGTCCACCAGCTGGCGCTCAACGGTTTTATGCCGCTACTGATGAACGCCGACGATCCGCAGCAGCTCGCCCCGTCGCTCAGGCAGCTGCTGAGCTATCACGTCGCGGGGGTCATTATCACCTCCGGGGCGCCACCGCTGTCGCTGGCGGAGGAGTATCTGGAGCGAAAAATCCCGGTAACCCTTATCAACCGCCACGCCGAGCTGGCCGGCTGCGACCGCGTGTGCAGCGACAACGCGCAGGGGGCGAAGCTGGTGGCCGAGCTGTGTGCCCAGCGCCGGTGGCGCCAGGCCGGGTTTATCGGCGAAAGTCTGGATAACTTCAGCACCCGCCAGCGCTACGAAGCGTTTGTTGCCCATAGCCAGGGCATGGAGATCGCCGCGCACTTCTGCGACAGCAGCGGCTATCATGCGGGATTTGCCGCCGCCAGGCAGCTGCTCGCCGCGCATCCGCGTCTGCAGGCGCTATTCTGCGCCACCGATATGCTGGCGCTCGGCGCCCTGGACGGCCTGCGGGCGGACAACCCCACGGCTTCGCTGCCGGCAATTATCGGTTTCGACGATATCCCGCAGGCGGACTGGCAGCCCTATCAGCTGACTACCGTGCAGCAGAATACCGCCCTGCTCGCCCACCACGCGGTGGATCTGCTGGTGACGAGGATCGCCAAATTCAGCCTGCCGTCACGCCATCGTGAAGTACCGGTGAAACTGATCGTTCGTCAAAGCGCGAAATGAAAAATTCATTTTATGCCGGAGCGATCACAGAATAATTCTTTTAATCCATCCACACTCATTTTGCCCTTCGGGGCTGTTTTTTCAGGCGAATTGCACACGTGTGCAAAAATAGGGAGTTACGATGAAATCACTGGAATTACATGAACTGCAGGCCCGCTATCGTTTAGCCTGCGAGCTGGCGAAGGCCGGCGCTGAGCTGGCGTTCGAATACTATCAGCAGCGCGACCGGCTGGCGGTGGATCATAAAGGCGACGACCTGCAGGATGTGGTCAGCGTCGCCGATAAGCGGGTCGAAGCGTTTGTTAAGCAGCGCATTACCGACGCCTTCCCGCAGGACGGTTTTCTCGGCGAGGAGAGCGGGACGCAGATGCCGGACGCGCGCGTGCTGTGGGTTGTCGATCCTATCGACGGCACCAGCTGTTTTCTTAACGGCCTGCACACCTGGTGCCTGTCGCTGGCCATCCTTGCCGACGGCGAACCGGTTATCGGGGTGGTGTACGACCCCAACCACCGCGAGCTGTTCCACGCCCTGAAAGGCCAGGGCGCATGGCTTAACGATACGCCCATCGCGCCGCATCCGGCGGCGACGGTCAAAGAGGGGGTGATGGGCGTCGGCACGTCGCACCGCGTGACGCCTGCGGTCTTTCTGCCCTTCCTTGATGCGCTGCTGAGCGACGGCGGGATGTTTATCCGCAACGGCTCCGGAGCGCTGATGAGCGCCTGGGCGGCGGCGGGCAGGCTTATCGGCTACTACGAACCGCATATGAACCCATGGGACGGACTGCCGGGGCTGGTGCTGATGCGCGAAGCGGGCGGCCTTAGCAACGACTATCTGGCAAACGACGGGATTCGTCACGGCAACCCGCTGCTGCTGGCCAGCAAGACGCTCTACCCACAATTAAAAAACATGCTTTGTCACCCACTACCTTAACCCGTATCGGGTCAGGCTTTATCTGATTATGTACTCTACACAACGACAATCAACCCTAAATAATTCGAGTTGCAGAAAGGCGGCAAGTGAGTGACAAATTCGTCGGGAACGAATTTGACCAGCCGAAGGCTGGCCTCCGGTGAGAGGCAGGAGCCTCTCATTAATCCCCCAGGAGCTGACTCTGGTAAGTGACTGGGGTGAACGAACGCAGCCAACGCATATGCAACTTGAAGTATGACGGGTTAAACCTCATGGACGAACCACACTAATCAGTCAGGCCTCCGACCTTCGGAGATACCATTATGTCTGGAAGAATTATCGCATTTTTTCGCGCTTCGCCGCCCAAAGCGGGCGGAGAGTTCGATGAGCAGCGCTTTCGCAGCGTGCGCTGGCAAACCTTTATTACCATGACCCTGGCGTACGTCACCTTCTACGTTTGTCGGCTGTCGTTCACCGTCGCCAAAAGCGCGCTGGTGGAGCTCGGCATTACCCCGACGGAGCTGGGCATGATCGGCTCAACGCTGTTTTTCAGCTACGCCATCGGCAAGCTGGTCAATGGCTTTATCGCCGATCATGCCAATGTGGTGCGCTATATGAGCCTCGGGCTGCTGCTAAGCGCCGGGATGAACCTGATGATGGGGATGACCAGCAACGCCATGCTGCTGGCTATCTTCTGGGGGATCAACGGCTGGGCGCAGTCGATGGGCGTCGGCCCCTGCGTGGTATCGCTGGCGCGCTGGTACGGCTGTAAAGAACGAGGCACCTTTTACGCCATCTGGTCGACGGCGCATAATATCGGCGAAGCGATGACCTATATGGTGATCGCGGCGGTGATTGCCGGGTTCGGCTGGCAGATGGGCTACCTGTCGACCGCCGCGCTCGGCGCCGCCGGGGTGGTGCTGATGCTGCTGTTTATGCGCGACTCGCCGCAAAGCTGCGGCTTCCCGTCAATCAACGTGATTCGCGACGAACCGCTGGAGGAGACGGAAGCCCGCGGCTCGGTGTTTAAAAACCAGCTGCTGGCGCTGCGCAACCCGGCCCTGTGGACGCTGGCGCTGGCCTCGGCGTTTATGTATATCGACCGCTACGCGGTGAACTCATGGGGGATCTTCTTCCTCGAACAGGATAAAGCCTACTCTACTCTCGAAGCGTCCGGGATTATCGGGGTCAACGCCATCGCAGGTATCGCCGGAACCATTATCGCCGGGATGCTCTCCGACCGTTTCTTCCCGCGCAACCGCAGCGTGATGGCCGGCTTTATCAGCCTGCTCAATACCGCCGGCTTTGCGCTGATGCTCTGGTCGCCGCACGGCTACTACACCGATATTCTGGCGATGATTATCTTCGGCGCCACTATCGGGGCGTTGACCTGCTTCCTTGGCGGCCTGATCGCCGTCGATATTTCGTCGCGTAAAGCGGCGGGCGCCGCGCTCGGCACCATCGGTATCGCCAGCTACGCGGGGGCGGGACTCGGCGAGTTTCTCACCGGCATCATCATCGATAAAACCTCGATGATCGAAAACGGCAAAACGCTGTATGACTTCAGTACGCTGTCGCTGTTTTGGGTAGGCACCGGCCTGATGTCCGCGCTATTCTGTTTTACCACCGCCGCGATTGTCGCCAGGCGACACGCGATAGAACGTCAGACCTCATTCTCGTCATAACCTTTTAACTTATAAGGAAGATTTTATGATGCCTGTACGACATCAGGTTTTGCTACGTCTGCTGCTCGCCTGCACCCTGCCGCTGCTGGCTGCGCCGGGGCACGCCGCCGCGCAGTTTGCGCTGGAAAAGGTGGTTGAACTCAGCCGCCACGGCATTCGTCCGCCGACGGAGGGCAACCGGGAGGCCATCGAAGCCGCGACCCAGCGTCCGTGGACGCAGTGGACCACCCACGACGGCGAGCTCACCGGCCACGGCTATGCCGCCGTCGTCAATAAAGGGCGCGATGAAGGCGCGCGCTATCGCCAGCTCGGTCTGCTGACGGCGGGCTGTCCGGCGAACGGGGAAATTTACGTTCGCGCCAGCCCCCTGCAGCGCACGCGGGCCACCGCCCAGGCGCTGGTGGACGGCGCATTTCCCGGCTGCGGCGTGATGATTCATCACGTCAGCGGCGACGCCGACCCGCTGTTTCAGACCGATAAATTTGCCGCCACGCAACCCGATCCCGCCCGCCAGCTGGCGGAGGTGAAGAAGAAGGCCGGCGATCTGGCCCAGCGTCGGCAGGCGCTGGCCCCGGCTATTCAACTGCTGAAAAACGCGGTTTGCGTACCCGATAAGCCCTGCCCGGTGTTTGATCTACCGTGGCAGGTGGAGCAGAGCAAAAGCGGCAAAACGTCGATTAGCGGTCTGAGCGTAATGGCCAATATGGTCGAGACGCTGCGCCTGGGGTGGAGCGAAAACCTGCCCCTCAGCCAGCTGGCGTGGGACCATATTACCCGCGCCAGCCAGATCACCGCCCTGCTGCCGCTGCTGACGGAAAACTACGATCTGAGCAACGACGTGTTTTATACCGCGCAAAAACGCGGCTCGATTCTGCTCAACGCGATGCTGGAAGGGGTACAAGAAGGCGCCACGCCAAACGTACGCTGGCTGCTGCTGGTAGCGCACGATACCAATATCGCCATGGTGCGTACGCTGATGGATTTTAGCTGGCAGCTGCCGGGGTACAGCCGCGGCAACATCCCGCCGGGCAGCAGCCTGGTCCTCGAGCGCTGGCGCGATACCCACAGCGGGAAACGCTACCTGCGCGTCTACTTCCAGGCGCAAAGTCTGGACGATTTACGCCGCCTGCAAATGCCGGATAGCCAGCATCCAATGCTGCGCCAGGAGTGGCGTCAGTCGGGCTGTCAGACCACCGACGTCGGAACGCTGTGCCCTTACCAGGCGGCGTTGACGGCGCTCGGCAAGCATATCGACCGGCAGTCCGCTCCGGCGGTAGAAATGGCGCTGCCATAAGTTGAAGGCGAAGCGAGGGAGGTCGCTTCGCCTTTTTCGCTCAGGTTCAGGCCTTTTCTGGCTTGAACGCCCCGGCGGCGACCTGCTCCGGGGTCACCACGCCGCTGTCCAGCACCCAGCCGCTGACTAACGATGCGGGCGTGACGTCAAAGGCCGGGTTGTACACCGCGGCCTCTCTCGGCGCCCATTGTACCGCGCCAAAGCTGCCAGCGACGCCGGTCACTTCGGCGGCTGCCCGCTGCTCAATCGGAATCGCCGCGCCGTTCGGGCAATGGCGGTCCAGGGTGGTCTGCGGCGCGGCCACGTAAAAGGGAATCTGATGATACTTCGCCAGCACCGCCAGCGAATAGGTGCCGATTTTATTCGCCACGTCGCCGTTGGCGGCAATACGGTCAGCGCCCACCCAAACCGCGTCGACCTGGCCCTGCGCCATCAGGCTGGCGGCCATCGAATCGATAATTAGCCGGTACGGCACGCCCAGCTCACCCAGCTCCCAGGCGGTCAAACGTCCGCCCTGCAACAGCGGGCGCGTTTCATCCACCCAGACGTTGGCCACGTTTCCCTGCTGATGCGCCAGCGCAATCACCCCCAGCGCGGTGCCGACGCCCGCCGTCGCCAGGCCGCCGGTATTGCAGTGGGTCAACAGGCGGCTGCCCGGCGTCACCAGCGCGCTGCCCGCCTCGGCGATGCTGGCGCAAAGCTGTTTATCTTCTGCGATCAGACGCAGCGCTTCCGCTTCCAGCGCCTGCGGAAAGTGCTCCTCCGCCAGCGCCTGCTTCATGCGATCCAGATTATTCATCAGGTTTACCGCCGTCGGCCGCGCGGCGCGCAGCGTTTCCAGCGCCTGAGATAGCGCATTGCGGGTCAGACCGCGCTGCGCCAGCAGCGCCAGCAACAGGCTCGCCGACAGGCCAATCAGCGGCGCGCCGCGCACCCGCAGGGCGTGAATATGATCCACCAGCAGCGCCACGTTATCCGCCGCCAGCCAGCGTTTTTCCTGCGGTAAGGCCTGCTGGTCAAGAATAAAGAGCTGATTTTCGCTTACCCGCAGGCTGGTGGTCTGTAGTGTCTGCATTTAGTTAAATCCCTGTTGCGTTGTTGTATCACATTGTGTCAGGATGGAATCCAGAAGTATAGACGTCTGAACGGCTTAATCAGAATTTTGAGGATCGAGGCAATGTCGCAATACCATACTTTCACGGCCAGCGATGCGGTGGCTTACGCCCAACAATTTGGCGGTATCGAAAACCCGTCAGAACTGGTGTCCGCGCAGGAAGTGGGCGATGGTAACCTCAACCTGGTGTTTAAAATTTTCGATACCGAGGGCGTGAGCCGGATCATCGTTAAGCAGGCGCTGCCCTACGTGCGCTGCGTGGGAGAATCCTGGCCGCTGACCCTTGATCGCGCCCGCCTTGAGGCGCAAACCCTTGTGGCTCACTATCAGCACTGCCCGCAGCACACGGTACGGATTGTGCATTTCGACCCCGTGCTGGCGGTGATGGTGATGGAGGACCTCTCCGATCACCGCATCTGGCGCGGCGAGCTGATTAACAACGTTTACTACCCGCAGGCCGCCAGCCAGTTGGGGGAATACCTGGCCCAGGCGCTGTTCCACACCAGCGACTTTTATCTGCATCCTCACGAGAAAAAAGCCCAGGTGGCGCAGTTTATTAACCCCGAGATGTGCGAAATCACCGAGGATCTGTTTTTCAACGACCCGTATCAGGTTCACGAGCGCAACAGCTATCCAGCCGCGCTGGAAGCCGATGTCGCCGCCCTGCGCGACGATACGCAGCTGAAGCTGGCGGTGGCCGCGCTCAAGCACCGCTTCTTCTCCCATGCCGAAGCGCTGCTGCATGGCGATATCCACAGCGGCTCGATTTTCGTCGCCGAGGACAGCTTTAAGGCCATCGACGCCGAGTTCGGCTTTTTCGGCCCGATAGGCTTCGATATCGGTACCGCCATCGGCAACCTGCTGCTCAACTACTGCGGTCTGCCAGGCCATCTGGGCATTCGCGATGCCGCTGCGGCTCGCGAACAGCGCCTCAGCGATATTCAGCAGTTCTGGACAACCTTCGCCGAGCGTTTTCAGACGCTGGCGGCGGAGAAATCCCGTGATGCCGCGCTGGCCTGGCCCGGCTATGCTTCCACGTTTCTGAAGAAAGTCTGGGCAGACGCGGTGGGCTTCTGCGGCACCGAACTGATTCGCCGCAGCGTCGGGCTGTCGCACGTGGCGGATATCGATACTATCCAGGACGAAGCCATGCGCCATGAATGCCTGCGCCACGCCATCACGCTGGGTAAAGCGCTTATTCTCATTGCTGACCGTCTCGACAATGTCGAAGAACTGATTGCGCGAATTCGTCAGTACGGTTGAATCTCCGTCCAGCCTTTCCAGGCTCGCGCTGCGCTTAGCCGGGCTACGGGTTCGCCACCGTCTGTGGTCCGGTAGCCCGGGTAAGGCGTTTACGCCGCAACCCGGGAAGGCAACAACCCACAATCCCCTACCCCAGATACTCAATCACCGATAGCCCGCCGTTATAGTCGGTGCTGTAGATTATGCCCTGCGCATCAACGAAGACGTCGCAGGACTGGATCACCCGCGGGCGGCCTGGGCGGGTATCCATCATTTTTACCGGTGCGGCAGGCACCAGCGCCCCGGTTTCCACCGGTCGATAAGGGTTAGATATATCGTAAGCCCGCACGCCCGCATTCTGGTAAGTGGCAAAAATCAGCGTTGAGCTGACAAAGCTGCCGGGACGGTTTTCATGCAGGTTATGCGGGCCGAAATGCGCCCCTTTCGCCACATAGTCGGTCTCATCCGGCTGCGGGAAAGTCGAAATACTCACCGGGTTTGTTGGGTCGCGAATATCAAACAGCCAGATCAGCTTCTCGCCGTCCTGCTGGTTATCCAGCACCGCCTCATCAAGCACCACCAGCAGATCCCGATCCGGGAGCGGCAGCGCGGTGTGGGTGCCGCCGCCAAACGGCGGGCTCCAGTTACGGTGGCTGATCAGCTTCGGATGCGCGCGGTCCTGCACATCAAGCAGGGTCAGACCGCCGTCGCGCCAGCTGCCGTAGGCGGTGTCGCCGGCGATAATCGCGTGATGCAGGGCATAGCGCTTGCCCTCCGGCCACTGCGCGGTCTCCCCCGCCGCCAGATTCATTCCCGGTAGCCACCAGCGCCCGGCGACTTCCGGCTTACGCGGATCGGCCAGGTCGATAGTGAGGAAAATGTAGTCGCTAAAACCGTCGATCAGCGCGGAGACGTAGGCCCAGCGTCCGCCGACGTACCAGATGCGGTGAATGCCGATGCCGTTAAGCGACAGGAAGCTGATTTCACGCGGTTTATCCGCAACCGAAATATCAAAGATCCGCAGTCCGGCGCTCCAGCCCTTATCCCGTACGTCGCTGACCGTCTCGCCCACCGAACGGGTGTAGTAAACCTTCTCGTCGGCGAAGCGGGCATCGGCGAACAGATCCCGGGCGTTGATCACCAGCAGCAGATCGTCGTGCGCCTGTAAATGGACGTTCCAGGTACCCGGCGGCGCAGCGATGTAATTGACCGTTTGCGGATTTTTCGGGTCGCGCACATCCACCACGGAAAAACCCTGCGAGACCATATGGCCGATATAGGCAAAACCACGATGGACCATCAGTTGGACGCCGTCCGGGCGTCCCCCCTGATCGCTATGCCCGATCAGCCGCATATTGCGGCTGTATTCTGGTGTGGGTAACGCAGTCACGCAACCTCCTGTTGCCCGGTAAGCGCAGCGCTACCGGGTAGTTGTTATTTGTTCTTTGCTTCGAGAGTGGCGAACCACGGGGCGATAAAGTCTTCGGTCTGGCCCCAGCCCGGGATTATTTTACCCAGCGAGGCGACGTTCACCGCCCCCGGCTGCGCCGCCAGCAGCGCCTGCGGGATCGCCGCCGCTTTAAAGTCGTAGGTCGCAGGCGTCGGTTCCCCGGCAATCATATTGGCGATCAGGCGCACGTTGGTGGCGCCGATAAGCTTCGGATCCACCGCCACGCTCACCTTCCACGGACTACCGGATTCGCGCATCAGCTGCAGATCCTGGTTGGAAATATCGATGCTGTAGAGTTTGATCTCGGTGCGGCCGTTTTCTTTCAACGCTTTATACGCGCCCTGGCTGAAGGCGTCCCAGGTTCCCCAGATAGCATCAATTTTGCCTTTCGGATATTTCGCCAGGATCGCGCCGACCTTGTTGGCGGTATCGCCCTGCACGTCGGAAGAGACCGCGCCGATGGACTCCAGCTCTTTGATGCCGGGGTTTTGTTTAAGCAGCGTCTGGTAGGCCGCCTGGCGGCGCTCCATCGGCGGGAAACCCGCGACCCACAGTTTGACGATGTTGGCTTTGCCGTTGAAATCTTTCACCAGTTGGCCAAAGGAGAGTTCGGTCAGCGAAGCGTCATCCTGCTGGGTAACGGTAACGCCCGGGATCTCGCCGTTTACCGCGGTATCGAAGACCGAGACTTTGATCCCGGCGTCCACCGCTTTTTTCACCAGCGCGGTGGCGTAGGGGTCGCGTCCCTGAGATAGAATAATGCCGTCGTATTTCTGGCTAATCGCCTGGTTAACGAAGTCCTGGAATTTGGCATCATCACCGTTACTGAGGAAGGTGCTGATTTTAAACCCGAGCTTTTTCCCCTCCTGGATCGCCCCGGAGACAAACTGGGTGGTGTTATCGTCGGAGCCCAGATTGCGGATCACCGCGATGCGAATCGGCCCGCTATGTTCGGCAATCGCCGCCGGAAGCGGCGTCGGAGTTTCAGCAAAAGCTGCCGTCGCGTTGAACAACCCCAGTGCGATGAGTGAATATGTTATCTTTTTCATAGTGTTTCCTTTTTGTTACCCTAGATAATTCGAATTGCAGGACGGCGGCAAGTAAACGAATCCCGATGAGCTTACATAAGTAAGTGATTCGGGTGAGTGAACGCAGCCAACACACCTGCAATTTGAAGAATGACGGGTAAAATTTTAGGTACGGCGCTGAAAATAAGTCAGTGCGAGTGCGCCAGCCAGCACCAGCCCTTTAATAATGTCCATTGCGTAGTACGGCACCGAGAGCATCACCAGGCCGTTGGAGAGCACGCCCAGAATCACCGCCCCCACCAGCGTACCGAGCGCGTTCGGTTTACCTGAACCAGCCAGCGAGAAGCCAATCCACGCCGCCGCCACCGCATCCATCAGGTAGCCGCCGCCGGCGTTCACCTGCGACGAGCCGATACGCGAAGCCAGCAGAATGCCGCCGAGCCCCGCCAGCAGAGAGGCGATCACATATGCCGCCACCTTATAACGGGTGATCCGCAGGCCGGAGAGGCGCGCCGCTTCCGGGTTGCCGCCGATGGCGTACATCCGCCGCCCGTGGGTGGTAAAAGAGAGCGCCAGCTGAGCGATAACGGTCACCACCAGCATAATGATCACTATCGTCGGCACCTGCCCCAGCGAACCGAACGCCGCCGGGATCGCGCCTTCCGCCATATCGCCGCTCGGCAGCACCATATTTTCGGTGATCGACCCGCCGTAGCTGTAGGTCATCGCCACGCCCTGAATCACGAACAGGCTGGCAAGCGTCGCCAGCATGTCGGGAATACGCAGGATCACGATAAGAAACGCGTTAAACAGCCCCACTAAGGTACAGAGCGCCAGGGTGACAACAATCGCCTCGGTGGTGCCGAAGCCGTGCCAGACAAACAGCGAAATCACCAGCGCATTGGCCAGCGAGGCGGTGGAGCCTACGGACAAATCGAAGCCGCCGATGGTCAGCGATATCGACACGCCGATGGCGATCACCGTCACGATGGCGATGGAGCGCAGGATGTTGATGATGTTAAACGGGTCGAGGAAGTTGTCCGACGCGAGGCCAAAAACGGCGATCAACAGGACGACGGTCAGCAACATGCCCCATTTGTAGAGAAAATCGAAAAATCGCTGACGGCCCGATACCGTCGCGTTCACTGCCAGGGCTTTACTCACGCTGCTGCTCCTCCGGTGGAGTAATAAAGAATGTTCTCTTCCCGGGCCTCTGCGCCCGGAATTTCCGCCACGATGCGCCCGTCCCACAGCACGCAGATGCGATCGCACAGCCCGACCAGCTCGGAGAATTCGCCCGAGGCGTAAATCACCCCTTTGCCTTCCCGCGCCAGGCCGTCAATCACGTTGAAAAGATCCGTTTTGGCTTTGACGTCGACCCCTTTGGTCGGCTCATCGAAAATCAGGACGTTGGCGTTGCCGCGCAGCCATTTGCCAATCGCCACCTTTTGCTGATTGCCGCCGGAGAGACGGCGCAAGGTTTGCGCCGGACCCGACGTCCGTATCCCCACCCTGGCGATCACTTCTTCCGCCCAGCGCCAGGCCTGACGATGGCCAAACAGACTCCAGCGAGAGAAGCTGCTGTCGGCGCTAACCGCCAGATTCATCGCCACCGGCTCTTCGATAAAAATGCCCTCTTTGCGCCGCTCTTCCGGCACCAGCGCCAGACCGCGCGCCACCGAATCCGCCGGGTCGCGCGGTCGCCACGGCTGGCTATTCAGCTCGCCGCGCGTCAACCGGCTTTTGCTGGCGCCAAACAGCGCCTTGCACAGCTCGGTTTTCCCGGCGCCCGCCAGCCCGGCGATCCCCAGAATCTCCCCCTTGCGCAGGCGCAGCGAGATATCCTGCAGCAGCCCTTCGTCGTGCAGCCCTTCAACCTGTAACAGCACCTCATCGCTATGCGGCGGCCGCTTCGGCGGGAAGATATCGCTCAGCTCATGGCCGAGCATCTTTTCGACGATCTGCTCGCCGCTCAGATCGGCCATCGGCCCGCTCTCAATCAGCCGGCCGTCGCGCAGCACCGTCAGGGTGTCGCAAACCGCGTTTAATTCATGAATGCGGTGCGAGATAAACACGATACCGATGCCCTGGTGCTGCAGGCGGCGAACCACCGCAAACAGGCGCTCGCTTTCGTTTTGGTCCAGCGGCGCGGTCGGTTCATCGAGGATAAGAAAGCGGCAGTGGTGCGACAGCGCGCGGGCCAGCAGAATTTGCTGCTTTTCCGCCAGCGTGCAGCTGTCGATGGAGCGGCGTACATCGAGGCTGACGTCAAGCTGGGCCAGCGCCTCGCGCGCCAGCTGGCGCAGCCGCCCCCAGCGAAAAGCCAGCCCCGGTTCAGCCAGCCTGTCGAGCATGATGTTTTCCGCGATGCTCAGGCCCGGGACCAGCGCGACGTCAACCTCCTGCTGCACCAGGTGAATCCCCAGCTGTTTGGCGTCGCGAGGCGAGCGAATGCTTACCGGCTGATTGTTAATCACCACTTCGCCTTCGTAATGGGCGTGCGTGCCGCACAGCACCGCCATGAGCGTTGACTTACCTGCGCCGTTGGCGCCGGTGAGTGCGTGCACCGACCCCCCCTTCAGGGTAAAAGACACGTTGCTCAGCGCCCGAAAGCCGGAAAAGGCCAGGCTAATATTTTGCATCTCAAGGCGATTGCCGGTCATCCCCTGCACCCTGTCGATTAATGTTCTGATTTAACGAATTTTTCATAGCCGCCCTTGACTGACAAATGCATAAAAGGCATAAGTTAAAGCGAAATAATATTAGCCATCCGGATGTCCAGACATAACATCGGGTTAGCGAAACAGCACAAGGACAGCATTGATGAGTCACAGCGATATCCGCGTGGTCCCCGGCCCCGCCAACTACTATTCCCATCCCGGCAGCCTTGCCCGGCTGCAGGATTTTTACAGCGAAGAACAGCTTTCACGCGCGGTGTGGGTTTACGGCGAGCGGGCTATCGCGGGCGCGCAGGCTTTTCTGCCGGCAGCGTTTAACGCGCCTGGCGCCAAAAAAATATTATTTAAAGGCCACTGCAGCGAAAGCGACGTCAGCGAGCTGGCCCGCGCATCCGGCGACGATCGGTCGGTGGTGATTGGCGTTGGCGGCGGCGCGCTGCTCGATACCGCGAAGGCGCTGGCCCGTCGCCTCGGCCTGCCGGTGGTGGTCATCCCCACCATCGCCGCTACCTGCGCGGCGTGGACGCCACTGTCGGTGTGGTATAACGATGCCGGTCAGGCGCTGCAGTTCGAGATTTTCGACGACGCCAACTTCCTGGTGCTGGTGGAGCCGCACATTATTCTTAACGCGCCGGCGGAATACCTGCTGGCGGGCATCGGCGATACGCTGGCGAAATGGTATGAAGCGGTGGTGCTGGCTCCGCAGCCGGAGACGCTGCCGCTCACCGTGCGCCTGGGTATCAACGGCGCGCTGGCGATCCGCAATGTGCTGCTGGAAAGCAGCGAAACGGCGCTGGCCGACCAGCAGCGCGGCGAGCTGACCCAGGCTTTTCGCGACGTGGTGGATGCGATCATCGCCGGCGGCGGTATGGTCGGCGGGCTGGGCGAGCGCTATACCCGCGTCGCCGCCGCCCATGCCGTGCATAACGGGCTGACGGTGCTGCCGCAGACCGAGAAGTATCTTCACGGGACCAAAGTCGCCTACGGCATTCTGGTCCAGAGCGCCCTGCTCGGCCAGGACGAGGTGCTGGCGCAGCTGGTGCAGGCGTATCAGCGCTTTAACCTGCCGACCACGCTGGCGGCGCTGGAGGTGGATATCAAGAATCGCGAACAGCTGGATCAGGTAATTGCCCATACCCTGCGCCCGGTGGAGTCCATCCATTTTCTGCCGGTTGAACTGAACGCCGAAACCCTGCGCGCGGCGTTTGAAAAGGTCGAACGTTTCGTCGGTTAATCTCCGTTTTATTCGCCTCTGCCGCCCGGCGGAGGCGCTTTCGAGCCGCCTCGCAAAGCTGATTTTTCCGTCTTTATCCTGCCTTAAATCTACGCTATGGTCCTCTATAAGAAAATTAAAATTTACTTATAATCTTATTATTTACTTATAAAGAGCTTTGACTTAAAGTGGAGGTCAGGATGATCGTTTTTTGGTCAAAAAGTGCAGAAAAGCAGCTCGCCGCAATTGATTCCCGCTATCAGGAGAGAATCAAAGAAAAGCTACGAGCCATGGATGATAAAAATGCACCGGCTCCGGACATTAAGAAACTCAAGCAGCCGGCGTCCAAGATCATTATCGATTGCGTGTAGGTGATTATCGAATCATCTTCACTCAGTTTGAGGGGATATCTGAAAGCTGCTATGTCGTAGCAATAAAACGCAGAACCTCAACAACCTATCTTCACGAGGAGGCAACGCATTATGGCAGTGCAACTCATTAAGGATGACGAGGGCAATCCACAGTATGTGGTGATCCCCTATAACGAATACTTCCAGATGCGCCTGAAAATGGCGGAATACGATGATGAGCAAGAGGATGTGTGGGAAGACATCCCCTACGAATCCGATGAATATGACAGCGTTCCATTACCAGATAGCGTTTGCGACATCATGCATCGTGAGAAAGTCAGCCTGCAGGCGGCGTGGCGCATTTTGCGCGGCCTGTCGCAGCAGGAGGTGGCCAATAAGCTCGGGATTAGCCAGTCGGCGGTTTCCCAGCTAGAAGCTATCGACTCCCGCCCGCAAAAGCGCACCCGCGAAAAGCTGGCGGCCATTTACGGCTGCACGCAGGAGCAGATCAGCCTGTATCTGCCGAAAGAGGGTTAACAGCACTTCGCGCCGCCTTTACCGCCGTAGCGCGCGTCCTGACGCTCGCGGAAAAACTCTTCATAGGTCATCGGCGTTTGCTCGGGGTGGGTCGCGCGGATGTGCTCCACGTAGTTGTCGTAATCCGGGACGCCGATCATCATTTTCGCCGCCTGGCCTAAATATTTTCCTGCTTTCGAAAGGGTATCAAACATTTTCAACTCTCATAATCGCCCCCCCTTCTTTCAAAGAGGGGCGATAACGTGATGGCTTAGTGAGCGCGTTTCGCCTGGGTCACCAGGCTATCGGCATCGGCAGGCATCGCCTGGTACGGGGTCTCTTTCGCCGTCGGTTTGTCCTCTTTCAGCGCCGCCAGCGCGGTCTTAATCGAGAACAGCGCCAGCACCACAACCACCACCATAAAGAAGATGGTCAGCCCGGCATCCAGACGGTTGTTAAACACCAGCTGCGCCAGCTGCGACTCGGTGTACTGCGGCGGAATATTTCCGCTGTCGATCATCGCCTGGAACTTGTTGGCAATCGCCAGGAAGCCGACTTTGGTGTCGGTGCTGAACGACTTTTGCCAGCCCGCGGTCAGGGTACAAATCAGCAGCCATGAGGTCGGCAGCAGCGCGACCCATGCATAGCGCTGGCGCTTCATCTTAAACAGTACCACCGCGCACAGCATCAGCGCCATCCCCGCCAGCATCTGGTTAGCAATACCAAACAGCGGCCACAGCGTGTTGATGCCGCCGAGCGGGTCAACCACGCCCTGATGCAGGAAGTAGCCCCAGGCCAGCACGCACAGCGCCGTGGCGAGAAGGTTCGCCGGCAGCGAGCTGGTTTGCTTCAGGCCGGGGCTTATCACCCCCAGCAGATCCTGCAGCATAAAGCGCGCCGCGCGCGTACCGGCATCCACCGCGGTCAGGATAAACAGCGCCTCGAACAGAATGGCGAAGTGATACCAGAAGGAGACATCCATCAGGCCGCCCAGCGAACCGTGCAGAATGTAGGCCATGCCTACCGCCAGCGTCGGCGCGCCGCCCGCGCGGGAGATAATCGACAGCTCTCCCACTTCGTGAGCGATCTGGTTAAGGGTATCCGGCGTCACGGTAAAGCCCCAGCTGCTCACCACCTGCGCCGCCGACGCCACCACATCGGTCACGCCCGCCGGAGCCAGCACCGCCATCGGGCTATTCATCGCGAAATAGACGCCCGGGTCGATAATACAGGCCGCCACCAGCGCCATAATCGCCACG
Source organism: Klebsiella pasteurii (assembly GCF_018139045.1). Taxonomy (NCBI): domain Bacteria; kingdom Pseudomonadati; phylum Pseudomonadota; class Gammaproteobacteria; order Enterobacterales; family Enterobacteriaceae; genus Klebsiella; species Klebsiella pasteurii. The sequence continues at coordinate 5,588,393 of NZ_CP073236.1, read as the reverse complement.
AAGGACTCCATCAGCATGCCGCCGTAGCCGATAAAGCAGGCCTGGCCTTCATTGGCCAGCATTTTCGGCGTGGTGCCGGAGGCGATCAGGGCATGGAAGCCGGAAACCGCGCCGCAGGCGATGGTAATAAACAGGAACGGGAACAGGCTGCCGCTCCACACCGGGCCGGTGCCATCGATAAATTTGGTCAGCGCCGGCATCGTCAGCGTTGGACGCATGATCAGGATACCGATCGCCAGGCCGACGATGGTGCCGATTTTCAGGAAGGTAGAGAGGTAGTCGCGCGGCGCCAGCAGCAGCCAGACCGGCAGCACGGCGGCGATAAAGCCGTAGCCCACCAGAATCCAGGTGAGCTGCACGCCGGTATAATCAAACCACGGCGCCCAGGTCGGGCTTTCCGCCACCCAGCCGCCGGAAATGATGGCGAACACCAGCATCACCAGGCCAATCACCGACACTTCGCCAATGCGCCCAGGGCGCAGATAGCGAATATAGATCCCCATGAAAATCGCCAGCGGGATGGTAAAGGCTACGGTGTAAGTCCCCCACGGGCTGTGGGTCAGCGCTTTCACCACGATCATCGCCAGTACCGCGAGGATAATCACCATGATCATAAAGCAGGCCACCAGCGCCAGTACGCCGGCGGTCGGGCCCATTTCCTCTTTCACCAGTTCGCCGAGCGAACGTCCGTCGCGGCGAGTGGAGACGAACAGCACCATAAAGTCCTGTACCGCCCCGGCCAGCACCACGCCCGCGAGAATCCAGATCATTCCCGGCAGGTAGCCCATTTGCGCCGCCAGCACCGGGCCGACCAGCGGCCCCGCGCCGGCAATGGCCGCAAAATGGTGGCCGAACAGCACTTTTTTGTCGGTCGGAACGTAGTCGAGGCCGTCGTTGTGACGCACCGCCGGGGTCATGCGCGTCGGGTCGACCGCCAGTACATTTTTAGCGATATACAGGCCGTAGAAGCGATAGGCGATCAGATAGACGCAGACTGCCGCGACGACAATCCACAGCGCGTTGATCTGTTCACCCCGGTTTAGCGCGATATAGCCCAGGGCAAAGGCTCCGATAACGGAGAGCAGTGTCCAGATGAGGTATTTCCCTGAATTATTCATCATTGTGTTCCACTGTAGGGTAATCAGGATGTTACAAGTTGTTTCTAGAACATAATGTGAATTTTAACAACTTTGAAACGTTGCGGATGTCGCCTGACGGCAAGGATTTATCTCACATTGCAAGCGAGATCACTTCTGGCAGGAAAAGAGATGAAAACGGAGAGGATAATCTGTAACTGCATCGCGGTCTGTTTCCCGGAGGCGGCGCTTGACGCGCCTGTCCGGGCTACTGGTCCGCAGACGATGATGAACCCGTAGCCCGGGTAAGCGCAGCGCGACCCGGGAAGAAAACGCACCGATACATTCATCCCGGCGTATCCCCGGGTTGCGGCGTAAACGCCTTACCCGGGCTACCGGTCCGCAGATGACGGTGAGCCCGTAGCCTGGGTCAGCGCAGCGCCACCGGGGAAGCACACCGCAGACGACGGTGAGTTGTCCGGAACCACAGACGGCGCGTTACCCGTAGCCCGGGTAAGCGCTGCGCGACCCGGGAACAGGCTATTCCTCAGCCGAGGATCGCCGTACTCAGCCGGCAGGTGCAGCAGCGGCGCCCCCGCTCGTCGAACACCGCAATTTCCCAGCTCTGGCCCTGACGCCCCAGGTGCAGCGGTCGACATTCACCGCGCACTTTACCGCTGGAAACCGCCCGGTGGTGGGTGGCGTTGAGCTCGGTGCCTACTACGCACTGCCCCTCTTCGGTCATCAACCATCCGGCCATTGAACCGAGGGTTTCTGCCAGCGCGGCGGAGGCGCCGCCGTGCAGCAGCCCGAACGGCTGATGGGTTCGCGCATCGACCGGCATTTCCGCCTCCAGTACCCCCTCTTCCAGCCGGGTATAAACGATGCCCAGATGCGCCACCATCGTATTCGCGCTGGTCGCATTAAGCGCATCCAGCGTCAGCTGACGTTTCCAGGCCATTTATGCTCCCAGCGTCGAGCCGCCGTCCACCACGATATCCTGCAGCGTGATGTGGCTGGCGTGAGGGGAGGCGAGGAACAGAATGGTATTGGCAATCTCCCGTGGACGGGCGATTTTGCCCAGCGGAATGCCCAGCTTAAACTGCTCGCCGAAGCCGCGAATACGCTGCTGTTCAGCGTCGTCGCTGACCCACAGCGTCCGCTGCATGTCGGTGTCGGTCGAGCCAGGAGAAACCAGATTACAGCGTACCCCGCTGCCCGCCAGCTCCAGGCCGACGGTCAGCGCCAGGCTCTTCAGCGCTGCTTTCGAAGCGCCGTAAGCGCTCATGCCGATACGCGGGGTATGTGCGGCGTCGGAAGCCACGGTGATAATCGCCCCGCCCTTCTGGCGGCGAAACTGCGCCATCGTCTGCTGGAACAGGTTAAACGCCCCGCCGACGTTGACGGCGAAGGTCTGTTGCCAGTCCTCCAGGCTCAGCGCATCCGTCGGCCCCATCCGTAAAATGCCGGCGGCATTGACCAGCACATCCAGCCGTTCAATGCCAGCCAGCAGGCGACCGCAGACCTGCGCCACCTGCCGCGCGTCGGCGACATCCAGCGTCTCGGTGGCGAACGGATAGCTTTCACCGTCGAACGCCAGATCGAAGCCGGTTACCTGCGCGCCGACCTCAACGAACGCCAGGGCGGTGGCGTAGCCGATCCCCTTGCCCGCCCCGGTGATCCACACGGTCTGGCCGTGAAAATCGAGTCCATTCATTATTTCACCTCGCGGGAAAGCAGCGCCCACCAGGCATCAATGGTCGGGTTTTTCGCCAGCACCACGAAGTCAATATCGCCGTGAACTTTACGCCAGCGCGCGGCGAGCGCCATCATGCGTACCGAATCCAGGCCGTAGTCGATCAGGTTTTCGTCATCCATCGGTTCATCGGATTCATCGAGCAGCGGCAGCACCAGCGCGCGCAGCGCCGCTTTCGATGCCGGCAGCGGCAGCAGCTCTTCGGTCATCACCACGCGACCGGAGCGGCCCGCCACGTAGTTGAGCGCCATCAGATGCTCTTCACGGCTGAAATCGGCCAGCGCATCAGCGACAAAGAATGGTTTAATATCGCGCATAAACGCGTCAGTCGCAGTGGTCATACAGCCGATATGGGCGTAAACGCCGGTGATGATCAGCTGATCGCGCCCCGCCTCTTTCAGCATCTCCTCCAGCGGCGAGCGATGAAACGCGCTGTAGCGCCATTTCACCAGCACCGTGTCGCTGTCGTCCGGCGCGAGCGCGGCAATCACCTGCTGCTGTTCCGGCGAACGGGTCAGGCCCGGTCCCCACATGTCGTTCAGCAGCGCGCGGTCTTCATCGCTCTGCTCTTTCGGCTGAGCGGTGTAAAAGACCGGAATATGGTTCTGTTTGCAGAACTCGCGCAGGGCGGCGATGTTGGCCACTACTCTCTCCATCATCGGGCTGTTTTCGCCCCAGAAGTTGAGGAAATACTCCTGCATATCGTGGATCAACAGCGCGGCACGGGACGGCTCAAATGCCCAGTTCACTTTGTTCGCCGGGATATCGCTGGCTTCCGGCAGCGCGTAAGCCTGTAATTTTGGGATTGCCATTCTGTCTTCTCCTTCAGCCCAGCTTGCGTTCAGCCAGCCACTGACGTAATTGTTTTTTATCGACTTTGCCCACCGGCGTCAGCGGCAGCGCATCAACGCACTCCACGCGGTCCGGAAGTTTAAATTCTGCGACCCCTTGTTCACGCAGGAAGCGGCGCACCGCCACCGCACGCAGAGGCTCTTTCACTACCAGATACGCACAGCTTTTTTCACCGAGCAGGCTATCTTCCATGCTGACCAGCGCCGCGTGGATCACCGAAGGGTGGCGCAGCAGCAGGTTTTCGATCTCTTCCGCCGCGATCTTCTCGCCGCCGCGGTTGATCTGATCTTTTTCCCGCCCCTGCACGGTGATGTAGCCCGCTTCATCGATCGAAATCAGATCGCCCGAACAGTAGAAGCCCTCGGCATCAAAGGCTTCGGCATTATGCTGCGGGCTCTTGTAGTACCCGCGGAAGGTGTAAGGCCCGCGGGTCATCAGGCGTCCGACTTCGCCGCGCGGCAGCGGATTACCGTCGGCATCGGCCACCCACACTTCGTCATCCGGGCACATCGGACAGCCCTGGGTGTTGATGATGCGCTCGGGGCTGTCGTTGAGGCGGGTATAGTTCACCAGCCCCTCCGCCATGCCGAAGACCTGCTGCAGCTGGCAGCCGATTTCCGCCGGAATGCGCGCGGCGAGGGTCGCTGACAGGCGCGCTCCGCCCACCTGCAACAGTCGCAGCGATTGCAGTTGAGCATTGCTGCCGGCGTCATGGATCTCCTGTAGCCACAGGCTGACCGCGGGGGGAACCAGCGAGGTCAGGTTGATCTGGTGCTTTTCTATCAGCGGGAAGCAGAGGGTCGCGCTCGGATCGTGCGCTAACACCACCACGCCGCCCGCGAGGAACACGCCTAATGAACCCGGCGAGCTCATCGCGTAGTTGTGGGCGGCGGGAAGCGCGTTCAGGTAGCGCGTTTCGGCGCTCACGCCGCACAGCTCGTTGCTGCGGCGAATGCTATAGTCGTAGTCGTTATGCGTACGTGGAATGAGCTTCGGCGTCCCGGTACTGCCGCCGGAAAGCTGGAAAAAAGCCACTTCGTCGGCAGGCGTCGGATGCGCAACGAAACTATCGTCAGCGCGCTCAATGGCCGCCGTCAGGCTCTGCTCGCCGTCGTCGTTCAGCAGCAGCACCACGCGTACCGACGGATGTTGCGTAACAAAAGCGTTAAGAAAATCATCATCGGCAAACAGCGCATGTGCGCGGTCGGCAATCAGTAAGGCGGGTTCAATTTGCGCGGCGTAGGCGTTCAGCTCGCTACGCTGATGGCTGAACAGCGCGTTGACCGGCGCCACGCCAATGCGCAGCAGCGCGAAAAAGGTAATATAGAATTCCGCGACGTTGCCCAGCTGCACCAGCGCCGTTTCGCCGCGCTTCAGGCCAAGACGCTGCAGCGAGGAAGCGAGGTTATCCACCAGGTGGTTGAATTCACGATAGCTGTAGCTTCTTTCGCCGTCGATAATCGCCGGGGCGTCGTTTTCCGCATGACGGGTAATCAGATGGGTTAACGGCAGATCCTGCCAGTAACCTTTTTGCCGATAGCGGGCCGCGAACGCTTCCGGCCAGCGGGTAAATTCGATCATCATCGTCCCTTATTGCAAGCCGAATACGTTCAGCATGGTGGTCAATTTGACGCCGGTTTCGCGCCACTCGCCCAACGGCGAAGAGGCCGGAACGATACCTGCGCCGGCAAATAGCCGCAGGGTGCGCTGCTGCAGGCGCGCGCAGCGGATGGTCACTACCCACTCGCCGTTGCCTTCATCATCACACCAGCCGACAATGCCGCCGAATAGCTGGCGGTCGAACGGCTCCAGTTCGCCGATCAGGCGTTTCGCCGCCTGATGCGGGAAACCGCTCAGCGCCGGAGTCGGATGCAGCAGGCAGGCCAGCGACATGGCATTCTCGTTTGCCAGCGCGGTACCCTGAATCTGCGTCGCCAGATGCCACAGGGTCGGCGTGGTGATCAGTTGCGGAGAGTCCGGCAGAGAGAGTTCGCTGCTGCGCGCCGCTAATACGGCCTTCATCGCCTGAGTCACCAGCTCATGTTCATGGCGGTCTTTTTCCGACGCCAGCAGCCTGTGCCCTGCTTCACGATCCAGCACATCGTCCGGCTGGCGGCGGGCAGAACCGGCCAGCGGAAGAGAGCTGAAATGCGCGCCTTCTTTACGCAGCAACAGCTCTGGGCTTGCGCCCAGCAGCACGCCGCCGTCTGAGAGCGGCACGTGGAAGTTAAAGCTGGCCGGGTTCTGGGCGATCAGGCGCTCGAGCAGCGCCCCGCTATCGACTCGTTCGCGGGTGGTGATATCAATCAGGCGCGACAGGACTACCTTGTCCACTTCCGGCGTCGCGGTGAGGGCCGCCGCGCGCGCCACCATCGCCATAAAGGTATCCTGCTCGGGGATCTCCCGGCGCTGCACGACATCCATCGGATTTTGCCCCGACGCATAGCGCGCGGAGTGCTGCTTTTCAGTGCGGGAGAATGCTGTCCAGCTCGCGGGGATAAACAGCTCGGAGGGCTCGCTGGTATCGAACGGAATGGCGCCGACCATCACCGGCCTGGCGATCCCGGCAGTTCGCGCCGCTTTAAAAGCAGCGGCCATTTTTTGCTGAAACTCTCCGTTCGGATCATCGCCGTCGGCGGCGGGATGAGAGAATCGGCTAAAGCAGCCAGCGGTGGTGAAACTGCGGTACGGCGACATAAAGAAGAAGCTTTCCGGCGGCAGGGTCATTTTTTTCTCCCGAACTTCCTCAGCCAAAGACGTTTCCATATCATCCTCCAAAAACGATAAAGATATTACGAATAATTATCATTTATATTTTGGTTGGCTAACCTAAAAGGTATTGCGCTTTATGTCAACCGTACAGGTAGCATGTTGTGCGACTTATACTCGTCATACTTCAAGTTGCAGGTGTGTTGGCTGTGTTCGCTCACCCGAATCACTTACTACAGTAAGTTCATCGGGATTCGTTCACTTGCCGCCTTCCTGCAACTCGAATTATTAGGGTATAGACTTGCATCCACGCGGCGCAAAGCTGAAAATGAGAAGCATTTATCACCACTCAATCAGGATGCGAATACGTGAATTTCTCCACCTTTTGCCGCCGTACCCTCCTCGCCAGCGGCCTGGCGATTTTAGGTATTAGCTCAGCGCTGGCGGCAGACTGGCCACGACAGATTACCGACAGCCGCGGAACACATACGCTGGAAAGCCAGCCGTTGCGCATTGTTTCCACCAGCGTGACGCTGACCGGCTCGCTGCTGGCGATTGACGCGCCGGTGGTGGCCAGCGGGGCCACGACGCCCAATAACCGCGTCGCCGATGGCCAGGGTTTTTTGCGGCAATGGAGCGAGGTGGCGAAAGCGCGCAAGCTCTCACGCCTCTATATTGGCGAACCGAGCGCTGAGGCCGTCGCCGCGCAAATGCCGGATTTGATTCTGATTAGCGCCACCGGCGGCGATTCGGCGATGACGCTCTACGACCAGCTTTCCACCATCGCTCCAACGCTTATCATTAACTACGATGATAAAAGCTGGCAGGCCCTGCTGACCCAACTGGGGGAGATTACCGGCCACGAAAAACAGGCGGCGGAGAGAATCGCGGAGTTTGATAAAAAGCTGGCGGCGCTGAAAGAGAAAATGAAGCTGCCGCCGCAGCCGGTCACCGCGCTGGTCTATACCGCCGCGGCCCATAGCGCCAATATCTGGACCAAAGAATCCGCTCAGGGACAGCTGCTCGAGCAGTTAGGCTTTACCCTCGCCGACCTGCCCGGCGGGCTGCATGCCAGCCAGAGCCAGGGAAAACGTCATGATATCGTGCAGTTGGGCGGGGAGAATCTGGCCGCCGGGCTTAATGGCCAGAGCCTGTTCCTGTTCGCCGGCGACCAAAAGGACGCCGACGCGATTGACGCCAACCCGCTGCTGGCGCATCTGCCAGCGGTCGAAGGCAAACGCGTTTATCCGCTAGGGACGGAAACCTTCCGCCTGGATTACTACAGCGCCGTTCTGGTGCTGCAGCGTTTAGCAGCTCTCTTTGCCTAAGCCGATCTCCCGGGGGCGGCGCAAAGCGCCTGACCAGGCTACAGGACCGCAGACCGCTGGAGAAGCGTAGCCCGGACAGATGCGCAGCATCGCCGCCGGGAAACCCAGCGGAGTTAACTTTCGCTGACCACTTCCGGGCGCTGAAAGCGGCGCAGTTCGCGTAACAGCCCCACCAGCACCGCGCCTACAATCACCAGCGCCCAACCGCTGGCGCTCGCCGAGGCCACCGGCGTCAGGATCGCGCCCAGTCCGCCGAGCAGCGCCGCGCCTATCGCATCGCCGGTCACGTTCTGCGCGGTCCACAGACCGTTGATGCGCCCGAGCATATTTTCCGGGGTCTGGGTCTGAATCAGCGTATATTGCAGCAGCGAGCTTATCGCGCTCAGCCAGCCAAACAGCGCCAGACACAGCGCGCCCAGCTCCCACACCGGCATCAGGCTGAACAGCGCAATCGCCACAAACGAGCCGACGGTGGTCGCCAGCATCAGCACGCCCGGCCTCGCCGTCTGCGCCAGTTGCCCGCTGGTCAACGCTCCGAGCGCCGCGCCGAGAGGGATCGCGGCATACAAAAGGCCAATCTGCGACGCCGACATCTGCCAGCTTCCGGCCAGCGCCGGATAGAGCACGCGCACCGCGCTGGCCATCGTCAGCAGGCCGCCAAGCAGCGCGATGCCGCCGATAAGCGGGCTGTTAAACAGAAACTTCAGCCCCGCGTTCAGCGATTTCAGCGGGTGTTCGCGCGGCTGCGGCGGCGGCGCCAGCAGTGGTAAACGCAGGAGGGTCAACGTGGTGATAAAGGTTCCCGCCGCCGCCAGGCCATAGTTCCAGGCCACGCCGCCGGTTGCCAGCAGCAGACCGCCAATCATCGGCGAAATCACCGAGCCCAGCCGCACCGTCAACATGGTGATCGCCCCGGCCTGCATCAGATTTTCCCGGCCAACCAGCGCCGGCGTCGCCGCCAGCAGCGCGGTCACGCCAATAGAAGCGAACAGACCGTCCCAGATACCGAGCAGATAGATGGCGATTAACGACGGCTCCGGCAGCATGGCGTTCAGGCACAGCCCAACGAAGCCAATCCCGCAGGTGCCGCGCGCCAGCAGGATCAAACGCTTGCGCTCATAGCGGTCGGCAAGCACGCCGCCGATCATCAAACCGACAAACATTGAAGCGCCGGTCAAGGTCACCGACAGCCCCACTTGCCAGGTCGAATGGGTCATCATCTGGATTTGCACCGGGATCGCCACGCCCAGCAGGCCAAGCGACAGGATTGAAATAAAACGAGCGATAAAGACGGCGCGAAAGGCCGGGTGAGTTTTCAACAAGCTGAGATTCAGCAGCCAGGATTGTCGGTTCATGACAGCGCCTTGTTATTATTTTCCATACCATTTTTATGGGTGCACATGCTAACATAACTGAATAGAATCGATAACGATAATTACTATCATTATCATGCCAGGGATGTAAGCCATGTCGTGTTCCACGACCGCGGCGCGCGCCTTTGCCGTGCCGGGTCTTTTAATCGTTTTAATCATCGCCGTTGCACTCAGCCTGTTGATCGGCGCCAAACCCCTACCGTTTAGCGTCGTCCTCGATGCCTTCACCGGCACCTGCCAGAGCGCCGATTGCACCATCGTCCTTGATGCCCGGCTGCCGCGAACCCTCGCTGGGCTGCTGGCCGGCGGCGCGCTGGGTCTGGCCGGCGCGCTGATGCAAACGCTGACCCGCAACCCGCTGGCGGACCCGGGGATCCTTGGCGTCAACTCCGGCGCCAGCTTCGCTATCGTGCTCGGCGCGGCGCTGTTTGGCCTTTCCTCGCCGCAGGAGCAGCTGCTGATGGCCTTTTGCGGCGCGTTCGGCGCCTCGCTGCTGGTCGCCTTTACCGGCAGCCAGGGCGGCGGACAGCTTAGCCCCGTGCGTCTGACCCTCGCGGGGGTCGCCCTGGCGGCGGTGCTGGAAGGGCTTTCCAGCGGTATCGCGCTGCTTAATCCTGACGTCTATGACCAACTGCGCTTCTGGCAGGCGGGCTCGCTGGACGTGCGCACCCTGCAAACCCTGAAAATTGTGCTAATCCCGGTGCTGATGGCCGGTCTGGTGACCCTACTGCTGAGTCGGGCCTTAAACAGCCTGAGCCTCGGTAACGATACGGCCACCGCCCTCGGCAGCCGCGTCGCGCGGACTCAGCTTATCGGTCTGCTCGCGATTACGGTCCTGTGCGGTAGCGCCACGGCGGTGGTTGGGCCAATCGCCTTTATCGGCCTGATGATGCCGCATATGGCCCGCTGGCTGGTGGGCGCGGATCATCGCTGGTCGCTGCCGGTGACCCTGCTGGCGACCCCCGCTCTGCTGCTGTTTGCCGACGTACTGGGGCGCCTGCTGGTGCCCGGCGAACTGCGGGTTTCGGTGGTCAGCGCCTTTATCGGCTCGCCGGTGTTGATCTGGCTGGTGCGCCGCCAGCCGCGCGGAGGTGGCATGTGATTGCGCCTTCTCGTCGCCTGATATTGAGCTGTCTGCTGCTGCTGGTCGCCAGCGTGCTGGTCTCCCTGTGGGGGCTGGGTAGCGGCCTGGTGCCGTTAAGCGTTGAGCAGGTTATCTCCGCGCTGCTCGGCGATGCGCCGCGTAACGTCACCCTGGTGGTGACCGAGTGGCGACTGCCGCGCGTGCTGATGGCGCTGCTGATCGGCGCCGCCCTTGGCGTCAGCGGCGCGATTTTCCAGTCGCTGACCCGTAACCCGCTGGGTAGCCCGGACGTGATGGGATTCAACACCGGGGCCTGGAGCGGCGTGCTGGTGGCGATGGTGATGTTCGGCCAGAACCTGGCGGCTATCGCCATGGCGGCAATGGTTGGCGGTATTCTCACCGCGCTGGTGGTCTGGCTGCTGGCGTGGCGCAACGGCATTGAGACCTTTCGCCTGATTATAATCGGCATCGGCGTGCGGGCCATGCTGGTGGCGTTCAACACCTGGCTGCTGCTGCGCGCTTCGCTGGAAACCGCCCTCTCCGCCGGGCTGTGGTATGCCGGTTCGCTTAACGGTCTGACCTGGGGGAAAACCTGGCCCTCCGCGCCGCTGATTCTCTTGATGCTGGCGTGCGGGGCGCTGCTGGCGCGGCGTATGCGGCTGCTGGAGATGGGCGACGACACCGCCTGCGCGCTGGGCGTGCGGGTTGAACGCTCGCGGCTGCTGCTGATGCTGGTCGGGGTGGTGCTGACCGCCGCCGCTACCGCGCTCGCCGGGCCGATTTCGTTTATCGCCCTCGTGGCGCCGCATATCGCGCGGCGCCTTAGCGGTACCGCCCGCTGGGGGCTGGCGCAGGCGGCGCTATGCGGCGCCCTGCTGCTGGCGCTGTCTGACTACTGCGCGCAGCGTCTGTTTATGCCCTATCAGTTACCGGTGGGCGTGGTGACCGTCAGCATTGGCGGCATCTACCTTATCGGGTTATTAATTCAGGAGTCCCGCAAAAAATGACCGCTGTAACCTCCCGTTTGCGCGGCGACCAGTTGACCCTGGCGTACGGCAAAAAAACCATCGCCGAATCGCTGAACGTCACCATTCCCGACGGCCACTTTACCGCCATTATTGGCCCCAACGGCTGTGGTAAATCGACGCTGCTGCGCACTCTGAGCCGCCTGATGACGCCCGCCAGCGGTCATGTTTATCTCGACGGCGAGCAGATCCAGCGTTACGCCAGTAAAGAGGTTGCCAAACGCATCGGCCTGCTGGCGCAGAACGCCACCACCCCGGGGGATATTACGGTCCAGGAGCTGGTGGCCCGCGGGCGCTATCCGCACCAGCCGCTTTTTACCCGCTGGCGCAAAGAGGATGAAGAGGCGGTCAGCAGAGCGATGAAGGCCACGGGTATTACCGATCTGGCGCGACAAAGCGTCGATACGCTATCCGGCGGCCAGCGCCAGCGGGCGTGGATCGCCATGGTGCTGGCCCAGGAGACGGCGATTATGCTGCTCGATGAGCCCACCACCTGGCTGGATATCAGCCATCAGATCGATCTGCTTGAGCTGCTGAGCGAGCTGAATCAGCAGAAGGGTTATACGCTGGCGGCGGTGCTGCACGATCTGAACCAGGCCTGCCGCTACGCCACCCATTTGATTGCCCTGCGCGAGGGTAAAATCGTCGCCGAAGGCGCGCCGAAGGAGATCGTCAGCACGGAGCTCATTGAAAAGGTTTACGGTCTGCGCTGTACGATCATAGAGGATCCGGTGGCGCATACGCCGCTGGTGGTGCCGCTGGGTCGAAAGTAGAGACTCCCGGCTCGCGCTACGCTTAGCCGGGCTACGGGTTCACCGCCTTCTGCGGGCCGGTAGCCCGGACAGGCGCGTCAAGCGCCGCCTCCGGGAAATGTGCCAGGTCTGAAATGCTCTGCGGTTTGCTTCCCCGGTGGCGCTTCGCTGACCGGGCTACGGGTTCACCACCATCTGCAACCCGGGAGTTCATCGTTCCCTAACCCAGTATCTCCCTGAGCACCGGGCCGATCGCTTCAAAAGCCTGCTGAGAGATAATATCCACGTGGGCGCAATCCTGGCTAAATACCTCCAGCTCACCGACCCACGGCCTCCAGACCCTCTGCGGATCCATCCCGGGCTGACGGGTTTTCTCCGCCACAAACAGCGTCGCCTTACCGTCAAACTTCGCGCTGTGCGCGGTGGTCAGCAGGCGCACCGCGTCGGCGTAGTTACCCTCGATCACGCGGAACAGCTCGCCGGAAGCCTGCCCCTGCTGAGCGGCAAGAAACGCCTCGCGCTCGCGGGCGATCTCCGCCAGCACCTCAGGATCCAGACCGTTGGCCTCTTTCTCCGCCCAGTTCTGCGTTTCCGGCGGCCAGGTATCCAGCAGGCCGAGAAACGCCACCGCTTCGCCGCGCTGGCGTAAGCGGGCGGCAATTCCCTGCGCCAGGGTGCCGCCGAGCGAATAGCCCAGCAGATAATAGGGGCCGTGGGGCTGCTGCGAAAGCAGGGTTTGCAGATGATGCTCGCAGACCGCATCCAGATCCGCCGCCGTCGCCATCGGTCCGTGCGGTCGAGGCGACTGAATGCCGACGATCGACCAGCGCGGGTTTAAATAACGCGCCAGCACGCTGAACTGCCAGGCAAAACCGGAAGCCGGGTGGAAGCAAAATAGCGTCGGGCCGTCGCTCTCGCGCAGCGGCAGGATCGCGTCGAAACCCAGCCGTTGCGCCTGCTCATCGCTGAGATCCGATACCAGCAGCGCGCTCAGCTTGCCGACGGTAGAAGCGACCATCACCTGCCCCGGCGTCACCTGGCGTTGCAGTTCGCGGCCGAGCGTCGCCGCCAGACGCATCGCCAGCAGCGAATGGCCGCCGAGGGCGAAGAAATCGGCGTCGATATCGTTCACCTCGCAGCCCAGCAGCTGGCTGAACGCTGCGGCAACGGTGGTCTCAACGCCCGGCTCCGGCGGACGACCGCGGCTTACGCGGCTCAGCGTCGGCAGCGGCAGCGCTTTGCGATCCAGCTTACCGTTGGCGCTCAGCGGCAGCGCCGGCAGCTGAATCAGCACCACCGGCACCATATGCGGCGGCAACTGTTCGCCAAGCCGCGCTTTAAGCGCCTCGGTATCCAGCGGCAGGCCGGATTCAGAAACCAGATAGCCCACCAGCTGGCGGGCATCGCCCCCGGTCGCCGCCGCCTGGTTGAAGACGCAGGCGTGAGCCACCGCCTGCGCAACGTCCGGCAGCGCCGACATTGCGCGATCAATTTCCCCAAGTTCGATCCGCTGGCCGCGGATTTTTAGCTGATCGTCGCTGCGCCCGAGATACTCGACGGCGCCGTTATTCAGCCAGCGGGCAACGTCGCCGGTGCGGTACATGCGCTCGCCCGGCGCGTAAGGATCGGCGATAAAGCGGCTGGCGGTTAAATCGGGACGCCCGAGATAACCCTGCGCCAGCTGAATGCCGGTCAGGTAGAGATCCCCCGCCACGCCCGGCGGTACCGGGCGCATCGATGCATCCAGAATACGCAATCCGGTATTCCATACCGGCCAGCCAATCGGCACGCTGGCGCCGGTTACCGCCGCCAGAGCAGGCCCGCAGGCCGGATACCAGCTGACGTCCACCGCCGCTTCCGTCGGTCCATACAGGTTATGCAACGGCACGCCGGTCAGTGATTCCCACTCCCGGCACAGCGTTGTCGGCAACGCTTCACCACTACAAAATACTCGTTGCAGGGTTTGGCAGGAGGCGACATTTTCCGTATCCAGCGAAGCGACAAACGCCGCCAGCATCGACGGCACAAAGTGGGTGGTGGTCACGCCGTAGCGGGCAAAAAACTGCTGCATCGCCAGCGGATCGCGATGGGCTTCCGGCTCGGCCATCACCAGCTGCGCGCCGGCGATAAACGGCCACCAGAACTCCCATACCGATACATCAAAGCTGCACGGCGTTTTCTGCGCCACCACGTCATCGGCGGTGAGCGGATAGTGGTCCTGCATCCACAGCAGGCGGTTGACGATGGCGGTTTGCCCGACCATGACTCCTTTCGGTCGCCCCGTCGAGCCGGAAGTGAAGATGATATACGCGGTATGCTCCGGCTGCGAGAGCGCCAGCGGCGCGGCATCCGCCGTCGCCAGCGGCTGCTGGTAGCACAAGCTTTCGAGGCCGGGAATATCGCTAAAGCGCGCCCGCTGATCTTCAGAGGTAATCAGCAGCGACGGCCGGGCGTCTTCCAGCATCATCCGCAGACGATCGTCGGGATAGCCGGTATCCAGCGGCAGCCAGGCGGCGCCGGCTTCAACGATGCCGTGCAGCGCCAGGGTCAGGAATACCGAACGCGGCAGCGCCACCGCCACGCTATCGCCCGGGTTGACGCCCCGCGCGCGAAGCTGTTCAGCCAACGCCACCACCTGCTGGCGCATCTCGCGGTAGCTAAACTGCCAGCGGCCGTCCGCCAGCGCCGGGGCATCCGGGGTTTTCGCCGCCTGCTCCGCCACCAGGGCGCTCAGGGTGGTGAGCGGCAGATCGACGGCGGTGGCGTTCACCCGCCGTAGTTGCTCCGCTTCCGCCGCCGATAGCATATTCACGTCGCCGCAGCGCAGGGCCGGATTATCGGCAAACTGCGCCAGCAGCGCGGAAAGTCGGGCGATATGGTTGCCCAGCGTCTGTTTATCATAACGCTGCTTATTGGCCAGCACCTCCAGAGACAGGCCACCGGCTTCATCCGGGAACAGCGCCAGCTCCAGGTCGTTGACCGGACCGGTCGCCAGGGTATGGGTTATCGCCTGTACGCCATCGATATCTAGCTGATAATCAAAAACTTTAATATTAAGCACCGGGCCAAACAGTGGTTCATCGCCCGCCGCCTTGCCGCTGTCGCGGACAATCTGTTCGGCATCATAGCGCTGATGGCGGCGCATTTTCCTCAGCTGTCCGGCAAGACGCGCGGCCAGCTCCGGCAGCGTTTCCCCGGCGTCAATGGTGACCGCCAGCGGCAGAACGTTGAGCACCGGACCGGTGGCGGTGAGCGCCGCGGAGCCCATACGACGCATAAAAATAAAGCCTGCGGCATACTCCGTTCGGCTGCACAGCCGTCCCAGCCACAGGGCGGTCAGCGCCAGCGCCAGATCCGCGCGCTGGCACTGCGGCGCACTTGCCGCCAGCCGGCTAAAGACGCCGGCATCCGCTTCCAGCTTCATGCGCCAGATATCGCTGCTGGTCGCCCTTCCCGCTAGCGGCGCGTCCGACAGCGAGGCCGGGGACGGCAGCGCCTGACGCTGCGCCTGCCAGAACCGTTTGTCACGCTGCCAGGCGTCGCTGCCGTAATAGCGCTGGTACTCTTCCACCACCTCAGCAAAGGGCGTAAACGGCGAGGCGGGCGTATCTTCACCGCGCTGCCAGGCGCGATAAATTGCGGCTATCTGGCGGGTAATGGCCGGGAAGCTGAAGCCATCGACCAGCAAATGGTGGTAACGCTGATACCAGTACCAGCACTTATCCCCTACCCGCAGCAGCTGATGGCAGACCAGCGGATTACCGCCGTCCACCCGCAGATTCTGCCCGAGGTCGGCCTGCATCAGCGCCAGCGCCGCGGCGTGCGGATCGTTCAACGCGCGCAGATCCCGACAGTCCGGCTCGGCAAAAATGCGATGTTCATCGACCCACTGCCAGGCTTCGCCGTTATCTTCACAAAAGCGCATGCTGAGGGTGTCGGCCTGCGACAGCCCGGTGATAATCGCCCGCCCGAGCAGGACCGGGTCAATATCGCCGCGCAGCTCAACATAGTGGGCGACGCTCCAGGCACCGGGCAGCGTCGAGAGGCGCTCCGCCATCCAGATCCCAGGCTGCGCCGCAACCAGCGGTAAACGTGTGGTCATTATCGGCTCCTCAGGACGCATGGTGGGCGGGGCTCAAGGTAGACCAGTTCGCCGCCAGCCAGGCGTTGCACGCCTCTAACGACTGCGGCGGGCACTCTACCGACCAGCCTTGCGGCAGCGCGCAGTGGCGCGGCCACAGGCTGTACTGCTGCTGCTCATTGCGCAGGATGTAAAACTGCCCTTGTGGATTGTCGAAGGGATTACTGAATTGCATGTCAAATTCCTCGTAAAGCGCGGTTTGCTACTCGTCACGGCATAAAGGCTGCCACAGCTGGATGAGCCCCGCCGTCAGCCCGCCGCGCCAGCACAGCGCATCATGCCCGCCGTCAACCTGACGCCAGAAAATCGTCTGCTGTTCCAGATGCGTCAGCAGCGCCTGGTTAGCGCGAAAAATGATCGGCTCGCGAATACCGGCTTCCAGCCAGATACGTAGCCCTTGCGGATGTAATTCGCCGCGGCTCAGGCGGTCAACCAGCAGGCCCGTCTGCGCGCCGCCGCGATGCGGCCACCAGTAGGAGCCGGACTGGCTGAGCACGCAGCCAAAGCGCTGGGGCCAGTAGAGGGCGGCGAACATCGACGCCAGTCCGCCAAAGCTCTGCCCCGCCACCACCGTGCGATCGGCGCGATCGCTAAAAGGCGCTAGCCGGTGAACCATTGGCAGCAGCTCTTCCTGTACCGCCAGCCAGAACGCGTCATTGCAGGGCAGCTCTGCGGCCCGGTGTGAGTTATCAATCGCGTCAATCAGCAGATAAACTGCCGGCGGCAGCCGTTTTTCGCGGGTTAGGCCCGCCAGCGGCGACCATACCGGCATGCTTTCGGCCCAGAACTGGCCGTCGAGCAGGATCGCCAACGGGCGCTGCTGCGGCTGCGCGTCTCCGGTGGCGTAAACCCATATTCGTCTGCGGTTACCGAGCCGCTGGCTGCGCCACTCAATGCAGATCGGAGGCTGATAAGGCTCATCGCGCAGCGCCCAGCCCGGCTGCTCAGGGGCTTCCGGCAGCTCCAGCGCGGAGACCGCGTGACCGCGCCCGCCCTTCCAGCTTTGCGGATTAAGTGGGTCGGCAATCGCCCGCGGCAGCAGCTTGCGCCAGCCTTCGCGCAGCAGCGCGCGGTCCGGGCTGTCGCCGTTAAAAAGCTGAGGAGAAAAATCGTCGTCGCGCGCGGAAGGGATAAAGCAGTAGCTGCCGCGCCAGGTGGGAGAAAGCGTGGTTTGCCAGCACCAGGCATCGGTGCCGGGAATGCGCTGCAGCGTTTGCGGCACGGCGTTTTTATGATGGTCAGTCACGCCGGTAATATAAATCCACACCCGCCGGGTTGCCGAAGAGGCTTCGTCGCCCGCCGGATCGCGCCACCAGAAGGTCACCCGATACGCGTCGTCCACGGCCTCTATTTGCGGACCGGAGATAGTGCGCCACCAGTCGTCGCATCCTGTCTTATGCATTCCTTTTCAACCCTATGTTTATCGTGACATTTATCAACAAACGCATTAATAAACGCAATATTTATTGATAATATTATTGATAACTATTTTCATTTGCAATAGCGTATTAGCGCGCTGTGGGAAGCGCGTCTTTCAAAAATAAACATGTCAGAGAGGGCTCATTTAGCCAGCGACGGAATGCCTTTGCCCTCTACCGGCACTATTGATTCCGCCTCCCCTCCCGACGGGAAGGGCCTTTGGGGAAGGCGGCGACGAAAAGCAGGAATGACAATGAATAACAGGATCAAATCCCTGGCCTTGCTGGTCAATCTGGGAATCTACGGGGCTGCCTTTCCGCTGAGCGCGGCGGAAACGGCCTCCGATAGCAAAGCCGCAGCCGCTGATGAAACCATGGTCGTCACCGCCGCCGAGCAGAACCTGCAGGCCCCCGGCGTTTCAACCATTACCGCGGACGAAATTCGTAAACGCCCGCCCGCCCGCGACGTGTCGGAAATTATTCGTACCATGCCCGGCGTTAACCTGACCGGCAACTCCACCAGCGGCCAGCGCGGCAACAATCGCCAGATTGATATTCGCGGCATGGGCCCGGAAAACACCCTGATCCTGATTGACGGCAAGCCCGTGACCAGCCGCAACTCCGTACGTCTGGGCTGGCGCGGCGAGCGCGATACCCGCGGCGATACCTCATGGGTACCGCCGGAGCTGATCGAACGTATTGAAGTCATTCGCGGCCCGGCGGCCGCGCGCTACGGCAACGGCGCGGCGGGCGGCGTGGTCAATATCATCACCAAGAAGAGCGACGGCGAATGGCACGGTTCATGGAATACCTACATGAACGCCCCGGAGCATAAAGACGAAGGCTCGACTAAACGCACCAACTTTAGCCTCAGTGGCCCGCTGGGCGGCGATTTCAGCTTCCGCCTGCTGGGCAACCTCGACAAAACCCAGGCCGATGCCTGGGATATCAACGACGGACATCAGTCCGAGCGTACCGGCGCCTATGCCAATACCATGCCTGCCGGGCGCGAAGGGGTGAAAAATAAGAACATTAACGGCGTCGTGCGCTGGGATTTCGCCCCGATGCAGTCGCTGGAGTTTGAATCCGGCTACAGCCGTCAGGGCAACCTCTACGCGGGCGATACGCAGAACACCAATACCAACGATCTGGTGAAAGAGAACTACGGTAAAGAGACGAACCGCCTCTATCGCCAGACTTACTCCGTCACCTGGAACGGCGGCTGGGATAACGGCGTGACCACCAGCAACTGGGCCCAGTACGAACGTACCCGTAACTCGCGTAAAGGCGAAGGTCTGGCGGGCGGCACGGAAGGTATCTTCAACAGCAACCAGTTCAGCGATATCGACCTCGCCGACGTGATGCTGCACAGCGAAGTCAACATTCCTCTGGATCTGGTGTTCAACCAGAACCTGACGCTGGGCACCGAGTGGAATCAGCAGCGGATGAAGGATCTGGCGTCAAATACCCAGACCTTTATGGGCGGCGATATCGACGGCTATGACAGCACCGGCCGTAGCCCGTACTCGAAGGCCGAGATCTTCTCCCTGTTTGCCGAAGATAACGTGGAGCTGACCGACACCACCATGCTGACGCCGGCGCTGCGTTTCGATCATCACACGATCGTCGGCAACAACTGGAGCCCGTCGCTGAACCTGTCTCAGGGTCTGTGGGATGACTTCACGTTAAAAATGGGCATCGCCCGCGCCTACAAAGCGCCGAGCCTGTACCAAACTAACCCGAACTATATTCTCTATAGTAAAGGCCAGGGCTGCTACGCCAGCGGTAACGGCACCGGTTGCTACATGATGGGTAACGATGACCTGAAAGCCGAAACCAGCATCAACAAAGAGATTGGCCTTGAGTTTAAGCGCGACGGCTGGCTGGCGGGGGTGACCTGGTTCCGCAACGACTACCGCGATAAAATCGAAGCGGGCTACGCGCCGATTGCAAAAACGTCGAAAGGTAACGTCAAAACCGATATCTATCAGTGGGAAAACGTGCCGAAAGCGGTGGTTGAAGGTCTGGAAGGCACCCTGAACGTGCCGGTCAGCGAAACGGTGAACTGGACCAATAACATCACTTATATGCTGCAAAGTAAAAACAAGGAAACCGGCGATCGTCTGTCGATTATTCCGGAATACACCCTGAACTCTACCCTGAGCTGGCAGATTCAGCAGGATATTTCCGTACAGTCGACCTTCACCTGGTACGGCAAGCAGCAGCCGAAGAAATATAACTACAAAGGTCAACCGGCGGAGGGTTCTGAAACGGACGAAGTCAGCCCGTACAGCATCGTTGGCCTGAGCGCCACCTGGGATGTGACCAAAAACGTCAGCCTGACCGGCGGCGTGGATAACGTCTTCGACAAGCGCCACTGGCGCGCGGGTAATGCGCAAACCACCGGTAGCCTGACCGATGTTTCTTATATGGCTGGCGCGGGCGCCAATACCTATAACGAATCAGGCCGCACCTGGTATATGAGCGTCAATACCCACTTCTGATTGTCTACCGTTCCCCCGCCCTCTTCCCATAGAGGGCGGAAGGGAGAATCTGTTAACATTGCCTGATGCACATCCAACACTCGATCATTCAACTTGCCGGTCACTCGCTGCAGCGGGTGGATTTCGACCCGTTGACCTTCCAGCCTGAAGACCTCCTCTGGCTCCCGCATCATGCCCGGTTAAGCGGCTGCGTCCGCAAGCGGCAGTCCGAGCATCTCGCCGGGCGTATCGCCGCGGTTTACGCGCTGCGGGAAGTGGGTGAAAAAGAGGTGCCTGCCATTGGTGACCAACGCCAGCCCCTGTGGCCCGCGCCGTGGTACGGCAGCATCAGCCACTGCGAACGCAGCGCGCTGGCGGTTGTCTCCGCCGGGCCGGTCGGCGTTGATATCGAACGAGTCATGGCGCCTTCGCTGGCGGCGGAACTGGAAAGCAGCATCATCAATAGCGCGGAAAAAAGACGGCTGGACGCCAGCGGCCTGCCGCCTGAGCTGGCGCTGACGCTGGCGTTTTCGGCAAAAGAGAGCGCGTTTAAGGCCAGCCATTCGGCGATCCAGGCCAGGATAGGTTTCAGCGACTTTGAGGTTACATATATAAAGGAAGGAAACCTGCGGCTTCGGCTCTCCGCCGGGGAGTATCAGCTACAGTGGATTAAGGCAGGGGACTGCGTCATCACGCTCTGCGCGCCATAAAAGACGCGCCGCTGCGACAACCGGAGACGGATGGCAACCCGCTTTCAGCACCATAGCCGCATTTCTGCCGGGCGGCGGCTACCGCCTTGCCCGGCCTACGAATACCGCGCTACCCTCTCGCTGCACATTTGTTGCAGGCCCGGTATCACCGGGCACGCGCTTGCCACTCGCTGATATCAGCGCATTTTCTGCGCCAGTTCGGCGACGGATGCGGCATCGAAACCGTGATGTTTACGCAGCCAGCCGCGGTCCGCCGCCGCCGCATACTCGCCATCCGGGATCCCCAGACGTTTGAGCGGGATTCCCGCGCCGGCTTCGGCCAGCACTTCCGCCACCAGGCTCCCAAGGCCGCCGTTGACGTTATGCTCCTCCACCGTAATCACCGTCTTGCACGGCTTCAGGGCCGCCAGCAGCGCGGCGGTATCGCAAGGGCGAATAGACGGCACGCTCACCACTTTGGCCTGAATCCCCGCATCGGCCAGCATCTGCGCGGCATCGACGATTTCGTGCACCGTCGATCCGGTAGCGACCAGCGCGATATCTTCGCCTTCCCGCAACGTGATGACCGCTCCCGGCACAAAGCGATAGCTTTCGTCATACAGTTCCGGCAGCGCCTTACCGTCAAGACGAACATAGACCGGCCCCTGATAGCCGATGGCGTAATCGATAATCTGTCGACATTCGCGCGGCGAAGACGGGGCGAAAATCTGGATATTGCCGAAGCCGCGCATCACCGCCAGGTCGTCAATCGCGTGATGGGTGCTGGCCAGCGGTCCGTAACTGGCGCCGGCGTTAAGGCCAAATAGCTTAACGTTGGTGTTGTTGTAGCAAACGTCGACCTTAATCTGCTCATTAGCGCGGGAAATCAGGAACGGCGCGGCGTTACAGGTGACCGCCACTTTCCCCCCCAGCGCCAGACCCGCCGCCGTCCCGACCATGCTCTGCTCGGCGATGCCCACGTTCACCAGACGACCGGGGAACTGCTTAATAAACGGCGCGATTTTGGCCGTTGAGGTGGAGTCAGCGACGACCGGCACCAGATCGACGCCGCGGTCAACCGCATCAATAAAGGCCTGAACCATCACGCTCGCCAGGTGTTCTGCATTACTCATCTTTCAGTTCCTCCAGTGCCAGTGCAATCTCTTCGCCTTTCGGTACCCGGTGGTGCCACTCCGGACGCCCCTGGATAAAGGAAATACCGGCGCCTTTCGTGGTGTTGGCGATAACGACGTTCGGTTTACCTTCCTGCTTCAGCCCTTCCAGGGTCGCGACAACCGAGGCCATGTCGTTGCCCTGGCATTCGGTGACCGTCATCCCGAAGGCCTTCCATTTGTCGGCCAGCGGATCGGTATTCATAATTTCGCGCGTCGGCCCCGCCAGTTGGAGATTGTTCTTGTCATTAATAATGATCAGATTATCAAGGCCGTAGTGCGCCGCGGCTAGCGCCGCTTCCCAGTTACTGCCCTCCGCCAGTTCGCCATCGCCGGTAATTAAAAAGATGCGGCGGGAGCTGTTGCTTTTTTTCGCCGCCAGCGCCAGCCCCACCGCAACAGGCAAACCGTGGCCCAGCGCGCCGGTGTTGAGCTCAATGCCCGGCGTTTTCTGACGAACCGGATGACCGGGAAGATGGGAATTGGCATGCTGATAGGTGTCCAGCCAGTCAACCGGGAAGAAGCCCGCCTCGGCCAGCACGCAGTAGTAGCAGCCCACCGCATGGCCTTTCGACTGGATGTAAATATCGCGCTGATCGTCAGCAAGACGCTCCGGCGCGACGTTCAGAATGCGGAAATAGAGCGCGGTGAGCAGTTCAACCTGCGACAGGTCGGCGCCGGTGTGCCCGCCCGCAGGGCTGTTGGCGTTCAATCTGACGATATGGCGACGTACGGCGCGGGCTTTGCGCTCGAGTGCCTGGACATCATAGCTATAGGGATTCATTTAATACCTCTGAATTTATTTTCAACTTGGAATATTTATTCCGTCAGGGACTAAAAAAACCAGACATCCCCAGGCAACGCATCGTAAGACTTACGCCGCTGCATCATACTCAGGAACATTCTGCCTCCTTACCACCGGGCATGACGTCACCCGGGCACTTTTCAGTTGACCTGAAACCGCCATGAATATATATTCACTAACGACTCTTTATTCAATTATGCAGCTACTGTTCTGTTTTTGTCCATCGCTGATTTTGAGGATTGGCGAAAGTTAGATATCCATCACACTTAACTGTCTTTTCTTTTCGCGTATGATAATGAGCTCTAACATAATGGCTGCACGTAAATGATTTTCGGGGAAATATATGGCTAAGCAGGATGAACAACGGCTATTAGTTAAGATTGCCACGCTCTACTATCTTGAAGGACGAAAGCAGTCCGATATCGCTCAACTTCTCTCGCTTTCTCAGTCATTTATCTCCCGAGCGATCGCCCGCTGCCAAAAAGAGGGCGTGGTCAAAATCAGCGTTGTTCAGCCATCGAATATTTTCCTCAATCTTGAAAAAGGCCTCGAGGATCGCTACGGAATTAAACAGGCCATCGTCGTGGATACCGAAGACGACGCCAACGATCACACCATCAAGCGCGCCATCGGTTCCGCCGCCGCCCACTATCTGGAAACGCGATTGCGGCCGAAAGATCTGATCGGCGTCTCTTCGTGGAGTTCGACTATCCGCGCAATGGTTGATGAGGTTCACGCGCAAAACCTGAAGGCCAACGGCGTGATTCAACTGCTTGGCGGCGTGGGCCCAAATGGTAACGTGCAGGCGACTATCCTGACCCAGACCCTGGCGCAGCATCTGAACTGTGAAGCCTGGCTACTCCCTTCCCAGAGCATTGAAGGCTCCACTGAGGAGAAAAATCGCCTCGTGGCCAGCAAAGATGTCGCCGACGTCATTGCCCGCTTCGACGAAGTCGATATCGCCATCGTCGGAATTGGCATCCTTGAGCCTTCGCAGCTGCTCAAAACTTCCGGTAACTACTATCACGAAGATATGCTCCAGGTGCTGGCGGAACGCGGCGCCGTGGGCGACATTTGCCTGCACTACTACGATAAAAACGGCAAGGCGGTGTTGCGCGATGATGAAGATCCTGTGATCGGCATGGCGCTGGAGAAGGTGAAGAAGTGCCCTAACGTGGTGGCCCTTGCCGGTGGCAGCGAGAAGGTGGCGGCTATCAAAGGCGCGCTTTCGGGCGGTTATATCGATGTTCTGATCACCGATTATCCAACGGCCAGGCTGCTTATCGCCGGGTAATTTCCTCACTCAAACACTTTCCCACAGCCTTTACGCTCTCCTTCAGGCGTAAAGGCTTAGGCAATAAATTTTTATATTTCAATCGTATATAACCATCCAACCGCGCTCTTTTCCTCCGACATCCGGAAGCTTCACCAAACGGATAAGTGTGATTGCCAGCACAATTGATAACTTTTCCGGTAGCCCGACGGGAAGTTTCTGGCTAAGGTAACAAATAAATAATCACTATCGAATATATATTCAGTGATTAAAAAAGTGAAAACGAATTGTCACATCATGGCCTGCTAAGAAGCAATGCGATAAAGAGGAATACCGACTTCCCCCTCCGCGCCAGGACGAAGTGTGACTCAGGAGACTACCTAATGCAGGCAACACGTAAAGAGTTCATCATTGCGCTGGACGAAGGCACCACCAATGCCAAAGCCGTCGTACTCGATAGCCGCGGCCAGGTCGTGGTGAAATTCTCTCAGCCGCTGGCGATCCAGACGCCGCGTGAAGGCTGGGTCGAGCAGTCGGGAGAAGTCCTGGTTGACGCTTCGCTGGCGGTTATCGCGAAAGCGGTAGCGCACGTTGGCGCAGAAAACGTCGCGGCATTAGCCATCAGCAACCAGCGCGAGACCGCGATCGGCTGGTATCGCCAGAGCGGTAAGCCAATTAACGCCGCGATCACCTGGCAGTGCAGCCGCAGCGCCGCGTTTTGCGATGAACTGCGCCACAGCGATAAAGAGCAGCAAATCAAGGCCGTGACCGGCCTGCCGATCGCGCCTCTGTTTTCGGCCTCGAAAATGCGCTGGCTGCTGGAATCTCTTCCTGAGGGGCCCGCGCTGGCTGAGCGCGGAGAAATCTGCCTCGGCACTATCGACAGCTGGCTGCTGTGGAACTTAACCCAGGGCGATGCGTTCTACTGCGATTACTCCAATGCCGCGCGTACCCAGCTGCTGAACCTGCAAACCGGCCAGTGGGACGACGACATGTTGGCGCTGTTCCAGATCCCGCGCGCCGCGCTGCCGGAGATCAAGCCCTCCAGCGGATTGTTTGGCTATACCCGGGGGTTGAACGCTATCCCAGACGGTATTCCGGTGATGGCGATGGTCGGGGATTCCCACGCCGCGCTGTTTGGCCACGCGCTGGGCGAACTCGGCTGCGTGAAAGCCACCTACGGTACGGGGTCATCGGTGATGGCGCCGGTAAAATCCGCACAGTGCGATATCGACGCGCTGGCCACCACCATCGCCTGGCACGACGGCGACAGCATCACCTACGGACTCGAAGGTAATATTCCGCATACCGGCGATGCCGTAGCGTGGATGGCGGACAGCACCGGCTTGAGCGAACTTTCCGATGCTGAACTGGCGCATGAACTCAACACCCTGCCCACCTCCGTGGACTCCACGCTGGGCGTCTATTTTGTGCCGGCGTTAACCGGCCTGGGCGCCCCGTGGTGGGATGACAGCGCCCGCGGCGTGATTTGCGGCCTGAGCCGCGGCGTCAAGCGCGCCCATCTGATTCGCGCCGCGCTGGAATCCATTACCTATCAAATTGCCGATGTTGTGGTGGCGATGCGCCAGCAGGACGACTTCCACTTAACGGCGCTGATGGTCGACGGCGGCCCGACTAAGAACGACTGGTTAATGCAGTATCAGGCTGACCTGCTTGGCTGCCCGGTGATGCGCAGCGACGTTGCCGAGCTGTCGGCGATTGGCGCGGCCCTCCTTGCGCGCAAGGCCCTGAATCCGGGAACGGTCACCGACCTGAAAGCCTTTTTAACCGAACACAGCGAATTTATCCCCGATATGGCCCGCCACCAGCGCCTGCAGAAAAGATGGCAGGAGTGGCGCCATGCGGTGAACAGAACATTATGGAAACCGGCAACGTCCGCCTGACGCCCACCAGGGAATCGAACGCGTGACGCACCTTAGAGCCTATTCCCGTAGGCGTTATTGGCGCAGGCAGTTTGAATACGGACAGCGCTTCGATCCCGGAGCGTACACGTAGTACGTGAGGATTAACTCGCGATGCTCGCCCTCCGGGCCGCCCTGAAGGGCGTTCAAAATGGCCAGTAAAATAGCCCTAATGGATAGGCTCTTAATTATCAACAAAAGGAGACCCCCGGCCCATAAACTCGATTTGCAGGCCTTACGTTGTTTCACCGTACCCGACAATAACAACCAAGAGAGAAAATTGTCATGAAATTACGTTTAACGCTTTTAACCGCAGCCACCCTGACCGCCTTTTCTTTCGCTGCCCAGGCGGCAGAAAAAGGCACCATTATGATCATGGTTAACTCGCTGGATAACCCCTATTACGCCTCTGAAGCCAAGGGCGCCAGCGAAAAAGCCAAAGAGCTGGGCTACCAGACCACCATTTTGTCGCATGGCGAAGATGTCAAAAAACAGAATGAGCTGATCGATACCGCCATCGGTAAAAAAGTTCAGGGCATTATTCTGGATAACGCCGATTCCACCGCCAGCGTCGCCGCCATTGAAAAAGCGAAGAAAGCGGGTATTCCGGTGGTTTTAATCAATCGCGAAATTCCTGTCGATGATATCGCGCTGGAGCAAATTACCCACAATAACTTCCAGGCCGGTTCTGAAGTCGCCAACGTATTTGTCGAGAAAATGGCGGAGAAAGGAAAATATGCCGAACTGACCTGTAACCTTGCGGATAATAACTGCGTGACCCGCTCTAAATCTTTCCACCAGGTGATTGACCAGTACCCGGATATGGTCAGCGTCGCTAAACAGGACGCGAAGGGCACCTTAATCGACGGCAAGCGCATTATGGACAGTATTCTGCAGGCGCACCCCGATGTTAAAGGCGTAATTTGCGGCAACGGTCCCGTTGCTCTCGGCGCCATTGCCGCGCTGAAAGCGGCGAATCGTAACGATGTGGTGGTGGTCGGTATCGATGGCAGCAACGATGAACGCGACGCGGTAAAAGCCGGCACCCTGCAGGCCACCGTGATGCTTCAGGCACAGGCCATCGCCGCTCAGGGGGTGACCGACCTCGATAACTACCTGCAAAAAGGTGAAAAACCGGCCAAGCAGCGCGTGATGTTCCGCGGCATTCTGATTACTCAGGACAATGCAGACAAAGTGCAGGACTTCAATATCAAATCCTGATTTCGGGTTGTTGCGCCCCGTCCGGGGCGCACAGGAGCGTATTATGTATAAAAAAATCTCGCTGATGCTGGTCGTTCTCGCGCTCGGAGGCTGTCGTATCGTCTCTCAGCAGGAGCTGGCCGATCTTAAATCTCCGCCCAATCCGCATATGGCGGATATCGATCGGACATGGCAAGACCAGCTGGTTCCCCAGGTTGTGGCTAAAGCTCGCCCCGTTGCCGAGCTTATGACCGCCCTGCGCGCGGCGAAAGATATTGATAGCGCCTGCAAAGCGTTAGGCTATCGCGCTCAGGACGAAAACCCCTGCGTGTTTTACGTCAAAGTCGAAGGCAATATCAGCAAAATTGATTCCGCTTCGCGCAGCGGAAAAATGACGATTGAGGATACCCACGGCGGCAACGTGGTGGTGCAAATTGGCCCGACGCTGCGCGGCACATTATTACGCGACGGCTATCAGGGCGCCAGCTATCAGGACTTTAACGATCAGGTGCTGTTTGGCGAATATAGCCGGAAGATTAACGAACACGCGGTAAAAATGATCCAGACGGCGCAAGTGAAAACCGGCGAAGCGGTACAGGTGTACGGCGTGTTCTCGGCCTGGGATATTCCACATAATATTCCTGATATTACGCCAGCAAAAATTGTTCGTTTGGGAGGACAATAACATGCAGCGGCAAGAACTCGTCAATTCCCAACCAGTCGACTCTGAAGTTATTATCGAAACCCGCGAATTATCCCGTGTTTATCCGGGCGTCGTCGCCTTAGATAACGTGAATTACCGGGTCTATCGAAATAAAGTAAACGTTCTGATCGGTGAAAATGGTGCGGGTAAATCCACCATGATGAAAATGCTTGCTGGCGTTGAAACACCCTCGTCCGGTCAAATTATTCTTGATGGCGCTCCGGTGACCCTTAGCTCGACGCACCAGGCGGAAAAGCAGGGAATCAGCATCATATTTCAGGAGTTAAATTTATTCCCGAATATGAACGTCATGGATAATATTTTTATGGCTAACGAATTCTTTCAAAAAGGGAAAATTAACGAAAAATATCAATATGAGTTAGCCAAATCATTACTGGAAAGGCTGGAGCTTGATGTCGATCCCTACACCCAACTCGGCGAATTAGGCATCGGCCATCAGCAACTGGTAGAAATTGCGCGCGCGCTTTCAAAAGACACCCGGGTATTAATTATGGATGAACCCACTTCCGCGCTCAGCCAGTCGGAAGTCAAAATCCTGTTTAACGTCATTGAGCAGCTTAAACGTCGCGGCGTCACCATTATCTATATTTCCCACCGTCTGGAAGAGCTAATGGAAATTGGCGACCACATCACCATTTTCCGCGACGGGCGCTTTATCAGCGAGCGCGAGGTCAGCGACGCCAGTATTCCGTGGATTATCGAACAGATGGTCGGCGATAAGAAAAAACATTTCGACTACCGGCCGGCGCCGAAAGGCGAAGCGGTGCTTGCGGTTGAAGGTCTGACGGCGCTTCATTCCAGCGGCGGCTATAAGCTCAACGATGTGACCTTTACCTTAAGTAAGGGAGAGGTGATCGGCATCTATGGCCTGCTCGGCGCCGGACGCACGGAGCTGTTTAAAGGCCTGGTCGGTCTGATGCCCTGCCAGAGCGGGAACGTCCATCTCAACGGCGAAAATATCGACAAGGCGCCGTTCCAGGCGCGGCTTAAAAAAGGGCTGGCGCTGGTGCCCGAAGACCGTCAGGGCGAAGGCGTGGTGCAGATGATGTCGATTCAATCGAATATGACCCTCTCTGATTTCAGCCTGCAGGGCTTTCGCCGGGCGTGGAAGTGGCTCAATCCACAGAAAGAAATCGCCTGCGTCAAAGAGATGATTCGCGAACTGGCGATCAAGGTCAGCGACCCCGATCTGCCTATCACCTCGCTCAGCGGCGGCAACCAACAAAAAGTGGTGCTCGGCAAAGCGCTGATGACGAAGCCGGAGGTGGTGTTTCTCGACGAGCCCACTCGCGGTATCGACGTCGGCGCGAAAACCGACGTATATCACCTGATCGGCAAAATGGCCCAGCAGGGTCTGGCAGTGATGTTCTCTTCATCGGAGCTGGATGAAGTGATGGCGCTGGCGGATCGCATCCTGGTCATGGCCGACGGCCGGATTACTGCCGATTTACCGCGTCATGCGGTGACCCGCGAAAAATTAATCGCGGCTTCAACACCTCAAGATTAATCAGGCTGGAACCCATCATGAACCAGAAATATATGATTTATATGTACCTGCTGAAGGCCAGAACGTTTATCGCTCTGCTGCTGGTTATCGCGTTCTTCAGCGTGATGGTACCGAATTTCCTGACCACATCTAACCTGCTGATTATGACCCAGCACGTGGCCATCACCGGCCTGCTGGCCATCGGCATGACGCTGGTTATCCTGACGGGCGGTATCGACCTCTCCGTCGGCGCCGTCGCCGGCATCTGCGGCATGGTGGCCGGGGCGCTGTTAACCAGCGGCCTGCCCTTATGGAACGGCAGCGTTATCTTCTTCAACGTACCGGAAGTGATCCTCTGCGTGGCGCTCTTCGGCGTGCTGGTCGGCTTTGTGAACGGCGCGGTCATCACCCGCTTCGGCGTCGCGCCCTTTATCTGCACCCTGGGCATGATGTATGTCGCCAGAGGCTCGGCGCTCTTGTTCAACGACGGCAGCACCTACCCGAACCTTAACGGCATGGAAGCGCTGGGCAACACCGGTTTTTCCACCCTCGGATCCGGGACGCTGATGGGCATTTATCTGCCAATCTGGCTGATGATCGGCTTCCTGCTGCTGGGCTACTGGCTGACCACCAAAACCCCGCTGGGCCGCTATATCTATGCCATCGGCGGTAACGAATCCGCCGCTCGTCTGGCCGGCGTGCCTATCGTTAAGGCAAAAATCTTCGTCTACGCCTTCTCCGGCCTGTGCTCGGCGTTCGTCGGCCTTATCGTCGCCTCCCAGCTACAAACCGCGCACCCGATGACCGGCAATATGTTCGAAATGGATGCCATCGGCGCCACCGTGCTCGGCGGAACCGCGCTGGCGGGCGGTCGCGGTCGGGTGACCGGCTCAATCATCGGCGCGTTCGTCATCGTCTTCCTCGCCGACGGCATGGTGATGATGGGCGTCAGCGACTTCTGGCAGATGGTCATTAAGGGCGTGGTTATCGTCACCGCCGTCGTCGTCGACCAGTTCCAGCAAAAACTGCAGAACAAAGTCATCCTGATGCGTCGTCATGAGGAGAAGCTGGCTGCGGCAGGAGCCACCAGTTAATCACGTCTTTATTACCCCGCCGGACGCTCTGCCGTCCGGCCTCTATAAGGGATGAAAAATATGCAAAGAAATTTCACAAATAAAACGGTGGTTATCACCGGGGCCTGCCGCGGAATTGGCGCCGGTATTGCCGAGCGCTTTGCTCGCGACGGCGCGAATCTGGTGATGGTCTCTAACGCCGAGCGCGTCCACGAAACGGCGGAAACCTTACGCCAGCGCTATCAGGCCGATATCCTGTCGTTACAGGTTGATGTCACCGATGAAGCGCAGGTGCAGTCGCTTTACGAGCAGGCGGCGGCACGTTTCGGCGCCATCGACGTCTCTATCCAGAACGCGGGGGTGATCACCATCGACTATTACGATCGCATGCCAAAAGCCGACTTTGAAAAAGTGCTGGCAGTTAACACCACCGGCGTCTGGCTGTGCTGCCGCGAGGCCGCCAAATATATGGTCAAACAGAACCACGGCAGCCTGATCAACACCTCTTCCGGCCAGGGCCGCCAGGGGTTTATCTACACCCCGCACTATGCCGCCAGCAAAATGGGCGTGATCGGCATCACCCAGAGCCTGGCCCACGAGCTGGCGCCGTGGAATATCACCGTCAACGCCTTCTGTCCGGGCATTATCGAGAGCGAGATGTGGGACTACAACGATCGCGTCTGGGGCGAAATCCTCAGCACCGAGCAGAAGCGCTACGGTAAAGGCGAGCTGATGGCGGAGTGGGTCGAAGGCATTCCGATGAAGCGCGCCGGCAAACCGGAAGACGTTGCCGGGCTGGTGGCATTCCTGGCTTCCGATGATGCGCGTTATCTCACCGGGCAGACCATCAATATCGACGGCGGCTTGATTATGTCGTAGTTGGGCTGTTTCCTCGAGTTGCGGCTGACGCCTTACCCGGGCTACAGATCGGCACGGTTTGGTCACCTGGCGTGCCGCAGGATATTTATTCAGAGAGTGATAACTATGATCGCAAAAGATTTTGCCCAACAGCTATTTAATCTGCAGGACCGCGTGGCCTTTGTAACCGGCGCGGGCAGCGGCATCGGCCAAATGATTGCTTACGGACTCGCCAGCGCGGGCGCTCGGGTCGTCTGCTTCGATCTCCGCGAAGATGGCGGCCTTGCCGAAACCGTAAAAAATATCGAAGCCATCGGCGGCGAGGCCTGTTTCTACACCGGCGATGTGCGCCAGCTTAGCGACCTACGCGCTGGGGTGGCGTTGGCAAAAAGCCGCTTTGGCCGCCTTGATATCGCCGTCAACGCCGCCGGTATCGCCAACGCCAATCCGGCGCTGGAGATGGAAACCGAGCAGTGGCAGCGGGTGATCGATATTAACCTCACCGGCGTATGGAACTCCTGTAAAGCGGAAGCCGAACTGATGCAGGAAACGGGCGGCGGTTCGATTATTAATATCGCCTCGATGTCCGGCATTATCGTTAACCGCGGCCTCGATCAGGCCCATTACAACTGCTCCAAGGCGGGCGTGATCCACCTGTCAAAAAGCCTGGCGATGGAGTGGATTGGCAAAGGGATTCGGGTCAACTCCATCAGCCCCGGCTATACCGCCACGCCGATGAACACCCGGCCTGAGATGGTTCATCAGACTCGCGAATTCGAAAGCCAGACGCCGATCCAGCGTATGGCGAAGGTTGAGGAGATGGCCGGCCCGGCGCTGTTCCTCGCCAGCGATGCCGCATCGTTCTGTACCGGCGTTGACCTGGTGGTTGATGGTGGTTTTGTCTGCTGGTAGAACGGACCGAATACCGGTATGGATGTCAATATACTGGCAGCGACCGGCGAAGCAGTATGCAGGGTGGCGGCGCGATTGTTTTAACCGGTCGATGTTCTCTCGCCGTCCATCCTGCCCCATAAGCAGAAAAAAGGTGCCTTAAGGTGCCTTACCCAGCCTGCGGATAAGCGGGGATAGCTCCCCGCATACCGGCTACTTCTTCGTTTCGTAAGCGAGAACGGCCTTAAACTCCATACTACGTTCTTTGATGCTCAGCTCGCACAGCGAGTCGCGCCCCATTAACGTCAATCCCAGCGCTGTCAGACACAGCACGATGATTGCCACCAGGGCGTATTTTGTCAGCATCTCGTTGCCTCCATGCGAAGAAGAGGCTATTATCCAGCGTGCTAGGTTTGGATTGTAGGCCTCAGGTTGATGGGAACATCTCCTGAGGCTTCGTCTTTCTGAATCCTCACCTAAGCCTGAACGCAGAAAGCCTCAGGCACCCGCCGTCATCATACGCTTCCCTGCGCAATTCACTGTATATTTAACCAGCTAAATCCCTTTTTCAGAAAACGTTTAGACGGCCTACATTCCGGGGAAGGTCACGCTGTTGCCCGGCGCTTCGCGATGCAGGTGAATAAAGTTCAAATGACGCTCGTACTGGTCAAGAATATCGGTAATGACCTGTTCTTTGCTGTAGTCCATCAGGTCGTTGCCCTGACTCCCTTCCAGCAGGAAGGTCTCCAGACGATAGTAGGTCGACTTCCCGCTGCGCGCCCGGTAGGTAAAGCCGGGAATGGCGTACTGCTGCGGCCAGATCTGATAAACAAAGTTCTGCTCATCGCCCATATGCACCAGCAGGTCAAGATGGCCAAGGCTGTCTCCCTCTTCCGGCGGCAGGCTTTTCAGCTCGACGTAAGCGCCGCGCAGCTTCAGCTCCTGCGCCACCTCTTCCATCGCCGGGAAGCACACCGTCTCCATCATCTGGCGGGTATAGCGCGTGCCGGGGTAGTTCATCAGCCGCGACAGGCGCTTCTTCCAGCTCAGGCGATCCTGCACGCCGAGCGGTCGCGGGGCGGTGTCGCGGTTGGCGCTCTCGCGGCGATAATCCTCAACCTTCAGCGACTTATATAACCCCGCCATCACGAAGAAGATCACGAAGCTAAACGGCAGCCCCATAATCACCGTTGCGTTCTGCAGGGCGGAAATGCCGTTAGTCATCAGCATCCCCAGGGTCAGCAGGCCGATAACCACCGACCAGAAGATGCGCAGCCAGTTTGGCGCATCGCTGTTGATATCCTTCAGCTTCGAGGTGAAGTTACCCAGCACCAGCGCCCCGGAATCCGCGGAGGTCACATAGAACAGCAGGCCGGTAATGGTTGCCACCGAAGCGCTAAAGGTAAACGCCGGATACTGCGCCAGCAGGTTATAGAAGCCGCGCTCCGGGTGGGCGACCGCCTCGGCGGCGAAGGCCGCGTTGCCGTGGATGATTTCATACAGCGCGCTATTGCCGAACACCGACAGCCACAGCAGGGTAAAGGTGAACGGGATAATCAGCGTTCCCACCACAAACTGACGAATGGTGCGTCCACGTGAAATACGCGCCAGGAACAGGCCGACAAACGGCGACCACGCCACCCACCACGCCCAGAAGAACAGGGTCCAGTTATTCATCCACTCTACCGGCCGATCGAAGGCGAAGCTATTAAGGGTCATGCCCATAAAACGATTCACATAGTCGCCAACGTTGAGCACCAGCGCGTTGAGCAGAAACTCGGTGTCGCCCATAAACAGGATGAACAGGATCAGCCCGAGGGCCAGCACCACGTTAAGCTCGGAAAGAATACGGATGCCTTTATCCACCCCAGAGGTCACCGAGATAGTGGCGATGATCACCGACAGTACGATCAGCGCCGCTTTCGCCCCCAGCGAATCCGGAATATCAAACAGCACGTTGAGGCCGTAGTTTAGCTGCACCACACCAATCCCGAGGGTGGTGGCGATACCGAAGATGGTGCCGATAACGGCGGCGATATCCACGCTGTGGCCAATCGGACCATTAATCTTCTTGCCGAAGATCGGATAGAGCGCGGAGCGGATGGTCAGGGGTAAATTATAACGATAGCTAAAGTATCCCAGCGCCATCCCCATCAGGGCATACATCGACCATCCGGTCAGCCCGTAGTGAAACAGCGTCCACACCATCGCCTGGCGCGCCGCCTCCATGGTCTGCCCCGCCCCTTCCGGCGGCTGCATATACTGGGTCACCGGCTCGGCGACGGAGAAGAACATCAGGTCGATGCCGATACCGGCGGCGAACAGCATTGCCGCCCAGCTGAGCATGCTAAATTCCGGCTTCGAGTGTTCCGGCCCGAGCTTCACCGAACCGAAACGCGAGCAGGCGATGCACACCACAAACACAATATAGAGCGTCGCGGCCAGCAAATAGTACCAGCCGAAGGTGCGGGAAACCCAGTTCAGGGTACGGCCAATCCAGGCCGCGGAAAAATCGCTGAAGAAAAGAGTCATCAGGGAAAACAACAAAATCAGTCCGGCGGAAGTGTAAAAAACCACCGGATTGATTTTGTCCTTTTCTCTGCTCGGTGAAAGGTCTGTCATCCATTCTCCTTACTGTTTTTGCAACTATTAAAACAAAAATCCGCAACAATTAAGACACATTTTATATTGAACGTCCAATCAAAAACCGCTTTAATAGATAAACAAAGCTGATGAATGGAGTCTACGAAATGCCCAAACTGGGGATGCAACCGATACGGCAGCGGCAGCTGATTGACGCCACCCTGGCCGCCATCAATGAAGTGGGAATGCACGATGCCACCGTCGCGCAGATCGCCCGACGGGCTGGCGTATCGACCGGCATCATCAGCCACTATTTCAAGGATAAGAACGGGTTGCTGGAAGCGACGATGCGCGATATCACCGGCCAGCTGCGCCAGGCGGTGTTGAGCCGCCTGCACGCCCTGCCCGACGCCGGCCCGCAGGAACGCCTACGCGCCATCGTGGCGGGCAACTTCGACGACAGCCAGATAAGCAGCGCGGCGATGAAGGCCTGGCTCGCCTTTTGGGCCAGCAGCATGCATCAGCCGATGCTCTATCGCCTGCAGCAGGTCAGCAGCCGACGACTGCTGTCGAATATCGTCTATGAATTCCAGCGCGCCCTGCCGCGCGAAGAGGCGCAGGAGGCCGGATACGGTCTCGCCGCGCTGATCGACGGGCTGTGGCTACGCGCGGCGCTGAGCGGTAAACCGCTGGATAAAGCCCGCGCCGAAACGCTCGCCGAGCACTTCATCAGCCAATACCTGCCACCGACTTCTCAATAATGGAGGACCCATGTCCCGAATGGCCGAACAGCAGCTTTACATCGACGGTGGTTATGTATCCGCCACCAGCGGTAAAACCTTCGAGACGATTAACCCCGCCAACGGGGAAGTGCTGGCGACCGTCCAGGCCGCCGGGCGCGAAGATGTCGACCGGGCGGTAAAAAGCGCCCAAAAAGGGCAAAAAATCTGGGCGGCGATGAGCGCCATGGAACGTTCGCGCATTTTGCGTAAAGCGGTAGATATTCTGCGCGCTCGCAACGACGAACTGGCGCGTCTGGAAACCCTCGATACCGGCAAACCTCTGAGCGAAACCGCCGCCGTCGATATCGTCACCGGCGCGGATGTGCTGGAGTACTACGCGGGCCTGATCCCGGCGCTGGAAGGCAGCCAAATCCCGCTGCGCGACAGCGCATTTGTCTATACCCGCCGGGAACCGCTGGGCGTGGTCGCCGGGATCGGCGCCTGGAACTACCCGATCCAGATCGCGTTGTGGAAATCGGCCCCGGCGCTGGCGGCCGGTAACGCGATGATCTTTAAACCGAGTGAAGTTACCCCGCTCACCGCTCTGAAGCTGGCGGAGATCTACCGCGAAGCGGGCCTGCCGGCAGGCGTGTTTAATGTGCTACCGGGCACGGGCGCCGAAACCGGTCAGTATCTCACCGAGCACCCGGACATCGCCAAAATCTCCTTTACCGGCGGCGTCGCCAGCGGCAAAAAAGTGATGGCTAACGCCGCCGCTTCTTCACTGAAAGAAGTAACCATGGAGCTGGGCGGCAAATCACCGCTGATCGTCTGCGAAGACGCCAGCCTCGACCTCGCCGCCGACATCGCGATGATGGCTAACTTCTACAGTTCAGGCCAGGTCTGCACCAACGGCACCCGGGTATTCGTTCCGGCACGCCTGAAAGCGGCGTTTGAAGAGAAAATCCTCGCGCGCGTGGCGCGTATCCGCCCCGGCGATCTGTTCGCTGAAGGCACCAACTTCGGGCCGCTGGTGAGCTTTCCGCATCGCGATAACGTGCTGCGCTACATCGAGACCGGTAAGCAAGAAGGCGCGCGCCTGCTCTGCGGCGGCGAAGCGCTGAAAGGCGAAGGCTTCGACCACGGCGCGTGGGTCGCCCCGACGGTGTTTACCGACTGCGATGACCAGATGACCATCGTTCGCGAAGAGATCTTCGGCCCGGTGATGTCGATTCTGAGCTACGACGATGAAGAAGAGGCCCTCCGCCGCGCCAACGCCACCGAATATGGCCTCGCCGCCGGCGTCGTCACCCCGGATTTAAACCGCGCCCATCGCCTGATTCATCGGCTGGAGGCCGGGATCTGCTGGATCAACACCTGGGGCGAATCCCCGGCGGAGATGCCGGTCGGCGGCTACAAGCACTCCGGCATTGGCCGCGAAAACGGCGTGCAGACGCTGCACAGCTACACCCAGATAAAATCCATCCAGGTTGAGATGGGTCAGTTTCAATCCATATTTTAACCAGGAGGTCATTTTTGCAGTTTGACTACATTATTATTGGTGCCGGTTCCGCCGGCAACGTACTGGCGACACGACTGACGGAAGATCCCGATACCACCGTCCTGCTGCTGGAAGCGGGCGGCCCGGATTACCGTTTCGACTTCCGCACCCAGATGCCCGCCGCGCTGGCCTTTCCCCTCCACGGTCGGCGCTATAACTGGGCCTACGAGACCGAGCCTGAACCGCATATGAACAATCGCCGCATGGAGTGCGGACGCGGAAAGGGCCTCGGCGGATCCTCGTTAATTAACGGCATGTGCTATATCCGCGGCAACGCCATGGATCTCGACAACTGGGCCTCGGCGCCGGGGCTGGAGCACTGGAGCTACCTCGACTGCCTGCCCTACTACCGCAAAGCGGAAACCCGCGATATCGGCGCCAACGACTACCACGGCGGCGACGGCCCGGTCAGCGTCACCACGCCAAAGCTGGGCAATAATCCGCTGTTCCACGCGATGATTGAAGCCGGCGTACAGGCCGGCTACCCCCGCACCGACGATCTCAACGGCTATCAGCAGGAAGGGTTTGGCCCGATGGATCGTACCGTGACGCCGCAGGGACGCCGCGCCAGTACCGCGCGCGGCTATCTCGACCAGGCCCGCGCGCGTCCCAATCTGACTATTCGCACCCACGCGCTGACCGATCATATTATTTTTGCCGGCAAGCGCGCCGTCGGCGTCGAATGGCTGGAGGGCGACAGCGCCGCGCCGTCAAAAGCCACCGCCAATAAAGAAGTGCTGCTCTGCGCGGGCGCTATCGCCTCGCCGCAGATCCTGCAGCGCTCCGGCGTCGGCAACCCGGAACTGTTGCGCCAGTTCGATATTCCGCTGGTTCACGCCCTACCCGGCGTCGGCGAGAACCTGCAGGATCATCTGGAGATGTACCTGCAGTACGAATGTAAAGAGCCGGTGTCGCTCTACCCGGCGCTGAAGTGGTGGAATCAGCCGAAAATCGGCGCCGAGTGGCTGTTCGGCGGGACCGGCATCGGCGCCAGCAACCAGTTTGAAGCGGGCGGATTTATCCGCAGCCGCGAGGCGTTTGCGTGGCCGAATATTCAGTACCATTTCCTGCCGGTGGCGATTAACTACAACGGTTCAAACGCGGTAAAAGAGCACGGATTCCAGTGCCACGTCGGTTCCATGCGCTCCCCGAGCCGCGGGCACGTGCGTCTGAAATCGCGCGACCCGCACCAGCATCCGGCGATCCTGTTCAACTATATGTCGCATGAACAGGACTGGCAGGAGTTCCGCGACGCCATTCGCATCACCCGTGAAATCATGAGCCAGCCGGCGCTCGATAACTATCGCGGCCGGGAGATCAGTCCGGGCATTGAGTGCCAGAGCGATGCCGAACTGGATGAGTTCGTGCGCAACCATGCGGAAACCGCCTTCCACCCCTGCGGTACCTGTAAAATGGGCTACGACGAGATGGCGGTGGTCGATGGCGAAGGTCGGGTTCACGGGCTGGAAGGCCTGCGCGTGGTCGACGCCTCGATTATGCCGCAGATTATTACCGGCAACCTTAACGCGACCACGATTATGATTGGCGAAAAAATGGCCGATGCCATTCGCGGCCGCCAGTCGCTGCCGCGCAGTACCGCGACTTATTATGTCGCCGGGGATGCGCCGGTTCGCCGCTAAACGATCTATGCTGGGTGGCGGCGTCGCCTCACCCGGCCTGACCGCGATTTTCCCGGATTGCGCTACGCTTATTCGGGCGACTCATCGGCGCACGGCCTGAATTCAACGAAAATCTTCCAGCCGCTTTATCTGCCGTCCACCAGCATCAAAGTTCTCCGGCGCCAGCCACGCCCGCAGCGCCGCATCGCGCGCGGGCCATTCGCTATCGATAATCGACAGCATATCGCTATCGCGGGTGCGTCCTTTACGCACCATCCTCTGGCGAAGACGCCCTTCCCAGGTAAACCCCAGCCGTTCGGCGGCGCGGCGGGAGGCGAGATTCATCGAGTCGCACTTCCACTCCAGCCGACGATAGCCGTGAGCAAAACCATTTTGCAGCAGCAGCCATACCGCCTCGGTCCCGAGTGGCGTATTTTTCATCGCCCGCGACCAGGTGACGTGGCCAATC
This sequence comes from Klebsiella pasteurii, assembly GCF_018139045.1. Lineage (NCBI taxonomy): Bacteria > Pseudomonadati > Pseudomonadota > Gammaproteobacteria > Enterobacterales > Enterobacteriaceae > Klebsiella > Klebsiella pasteurii. Next base: position 5,549,349 of record NZ_CP073236.1, on the reverse strand, counting down.
TCCACCGTGCCCATCGCCCGTTCAATCGCCATATAGCTGACCAGCCCGACGGCCCGCTCGGCGTGCAGATCGATAACCGCATACGGTACCAGCCCGTCGTCCATGACCTTGCCGGTGATCCAGTGCGCCGTTGACTCCACGCTCTGCGGGCAGTTGCTGGCCAGCCACGTCCAGTCGCTGTCATCGCCGAGGGCATAGGCAGCAAACAGATCCGCCGCGTGCCGCTCGGTATCCAGCGGCTCCAGCCGGCAAAAGCGGCCATTTAACGCCGTGCGGCGCAGAAGCCCCGCGCCCTGCCAGCCCGGCACGCGATCGTTAACCTGCTGACCAAATTCATTGATTTCCGGCACGCTTATCTCTCCCGTAGTGTTATCAGGTTGTTATATCAAGAAACCCGGATTGCAGGAAGATGCTGGCAGAATAAGCGACTGAGTTAAGATGGGATGAAAATCAGCCCCGCTTGCGCGAGGCTTAGCGGGGCTACGAGTGGATGGCCCGGTAAGGCGTTTACGCCGCGACCCGGGAAATCATCCTCTTACTTCGCCAGGCTCGCGAAGCGGGCGAATACCGCATCAAAAATCGCCAGCCCTTTTGTCACCTGTTCGGCGCTGATGGTGCACGGCGGCACCACGTGAATGCGATTTTCCACGACGAACGCCAGCAGGCCGGCTTCGGTCAACGCGCCTTTAATGGCCGCCATATCGGCCGCGCCCAGCGGCGTTTTATATTCGCGGCTGCTGACCAACTCCAGCGCCTGGAACAGACCGCGGCCGCGCACGTTGCCGATAATCGCGTGCTTCTCCGCCAGCGCTTCCAGCCCCGGACGCAGCACCTCATTGCCGATGGTCGCCGCGTTTTCCACCACCTTCTCTTCTTTCATCGCGTCAATGGTGGCGACAATCGCCGCCATCGCCAGCGGATGACCGGAATAGGTTAGCCCCCCGGCAAAGAAATGGTCATCAAAGTAGCGGGCGATCGGCTCGCTGATCAGCACGCCGCCGGCCGGGACGTAGCCGGCGTTAACCCCTTTAGCGAACGTCACCAGATCCGGCACTACGCCGTCCTGCTCGAAGGCGAACCAGCTCCCGGTGCGGCCAAAACCGGCCATCACTTCATCGAGGATCAGCACAATACCAAACTCGTCGGCCAGCGCCCGCACGCCCTGCATATAGCCCTCCGGCGGGACAAGAATCCCGGCGGTCCCCGGAATTGACTCCAGCAGAATCGCGGCAATCGCGTTCGGACCTTCACATTCGATCATCCGCCGCAGATGGGCCAGTGCGCGCTGGCACTCCTCTTCTTCCGTCGTGGCGTTAAATTCGCTGCGGTAGAGATAGGGGTTAAAGAAGTGAACGTGACCGCGCGAATACTCGTTCGGCACGCGCCGCCAGTCACCGGTGGCGGCAATCGCGCTGCCGGTATTGCCGTGATAGGAACGATAGGCGGAGAGCACTTTATCGCGCCCGGTATAGAGCCGCGCCATACGGATGGCGTTCTCGTTGGCATCGGCGCCGGCGTTGGTGAAGAACACTTTGCTAAAACCTTCCGGCGCCAGCTCGACAATCCGCTTCGCCGCTTCGCCGCGGGCGAGGTTGGCGGTGGCGGGCGCAATAGTCACCAGCTCTTCCAGCTGGGCTTTCATCGCCGCCAGTACGCGAGGGTGCTGATAGCCAATGTTGACGTTGACCAGTTGGCTGCTGAAATCGAGGTAAGTATTGCCTTCGTAATCCCACAGCTCGCAGCCTTTTGCCCCGGCGATCACCAGCGGATGTAAATTGCCCTGCATCGACCATGAATGAAACACATAAGCGCGATCCAGCTGCCGAACTTCATCATTGCTTATCGCTACATCGTTCTGTAGTGCCAGCTTCATACCCTGCCCTCTCTCATGTCGTTGTTGTTGGCCTCATCATTGGCCGTTCAGAGGAGAAACGGATAGAGCCAGTCAGGCGAAAATGATGTGACACCGTGTCACATCGCCGCGCGCCGACTGGCCCTGTGCCCGCGCGCGAAGGGTTTCTATAGTGGGAGCGACAACCTGCACAGGAGAATGAAATGGCAACGAGCAAAGTGGTGTTTATTACCGGGGCGACCTCGGGTTTTGGGGAAGCGGCGGCGCAGGTCTTCGCCGATGCGGGCTGGTCGCTGGTGCTGAGCGGACGCCGTTTTGAGCGGCTAAAGAAGTTACAGGACAAGCTCGCCTCGCAGGTACCGGTGCACATTATCGAACTCGACGTGCGCGATAGCGATGCGGTCGCCGCGGCCGTAGCGGCGCTGCCCGCTGAGTTCGCCGATATCACGACATTGATTAACAACGCCGGACTGGCGCTGTCGCCGCAGCCCGCGCAGAAAGTGGATCTGGACGACTGGAAAACGATGATCGATACCAACGTCACCGGGCTGGTTAACGTGACCCACGCGCTGCTGCCGACGCTGATTAACCACGGCGCGGGGGCGAGCATCATCAATATCGGCTCTATCGCCGGGCAGTGGCCCTATCCCGGCAGCCACGTCTACGGCGCCAGCAAGGCTTTCGTGAAGCAGTTCAGCTATAACCTGCGCTGCGATCTGCTCGGGACCGGAGTGCGCGTGACCGATCTCGCGCCGGGTATTGCCGAGACGGAATTTACCCTGGTGCGCACCAAAGGCGACCAGGCGGCGTCGGACAACCTGTATCGCGGCACCACGCCGCTGAGCGCGCGGGATATTGCCGAACAGATGTTTTATATCGCCACGCTGCCGGACCATATGAATATCAACCGGGTCGAAGTGATGCCGGTGCGTCAGGCCTGGCAGCCGTTCGCCATCGATCGGGATTAAGGTTTGGTTGTATCAGACACCGCGCCCGGGCCCGGTAGCCCGGACAGGCGCGTCAAGCGCCGCCTCCGGGAAAGTGTACAGGGGTTCCGTTCACTATTATTCCGCAGAAAATGTCTCAACGTGGTAGGTGAACGGGTAAAGGGGGAGAAAACCGTCTCCCCCTTTACAATCCCCGCGGTCCCGCAAAGAAATCGGTGCTGCGCACTGCGCTCACCTCCCGGTCCTCAGCCTGCGGTCGGCTCAACTCGACATCACTGTCTCGATTCGCCTCTGTCCGCCATCCCTGGCGGCCAGCCCTTGTCTTCGGTCCTCCGGTTCGCCGATTTCAGCGGGGGCCAGGGCATCGCGGCGTGTCCCATAGTTTCAGAAAGATACCAACAGCTGACGGAAAATCCCCCGGAGGCGGCGCTGCCGCGCCTGTCCGGGCTACCCAATCTGCCTCCCTCAGGCACCGGGCCCGGAAATCCCGGGTCGCGGCGTAAACGCCTTACCCGGGCTACTCCCCACTACCGTTTCGCAAACGGCTGGAAACCCGTAGCCCCGGTAAGCGCAGCGCCACCGGGGAGATTGACCGCTGATGCTTAGCGGCTGCTCTGCAAAAACTGCCTGACGCGTTCGGAATCCGGATTGGTGAAAAACTTCTCCGGCGGCGCCTTCTCTATCAACAACCCTTTTTCGAGAAACACCACCTCATCCGAGACCTGGCGCGCAAAATCCATCTCATGGGTCACCACCACCATCGTGTAGCCCTCGGCGGCCAGCGCCTTCATCACGCCCAGCACCTCGTTGACCAGCTCGGGGTCCAGTGCCGAGGTCGGCTCATCAAACAGAATGACCTCCGGCGACATCGCCAGCGAACGGGCAATCGCCACCCGCTGTTTCTGTCCGCCGGAGAGCGTAATCGGATAAACGTCGGCTTTATGCGCCATCCCCACTTTCTCCAGCTGCTGCATGGCGATGGTTTTCGCTTCATCACGCTTCATCCCCTTCACGTGCAGCAGCGCTTCGCTGACGTTCTGCTGCACCGTCAGGTGCGGCCACAGGTTAAAGCTCTGGAACACCATGCCAACCCGCTCGCGGATTTTCGATAGCTGGCGGTGGGACATCGCCCGGCCATTATGCTCATCAATACCCAGCCGCTGGCCGCTGATGCGGATCTCGCCGCGATCCGGCTGTTCCAGCCAGTTCATGCAGCGCAGCAGCGTCGATTTACCCGACCCCGACGAGCCGAGAATGCTCACCACGGTCCCCTTCTCTACCGTCAGATTGATATCACGAAGAACTTCAATGTTATCAAACTGTTTAGAGACGTTTTTGACGCTTACTGCAGTGGTATCAGACATGACTCATTCCTCTTCTGACTCCCCAGGCGCTCAGACGCTTAATCAGCAGCTCCAGTAGGATGCTGATCGCCCAGTAGAGCCCAATCGCGACGATAAAAGCGTTAAACGGGATAAAATAAGTAGCCTGCACGCTGTTAGCCGCAGCGGTTATCTCCTGGACGGTGATAATGCTGAGAAACGCGGTATCTTTCAGGCAGATAATCAGCTGATTGCCCATCAGCGGTAGCGCTGAAGAGAGAATATTGGGCAGAATAATGCGGCGGAATATTTTGTAGCGCGAAAATCCCTGCGCCACCGCGGCCTCGATATAGCCGCCGGAAAATACCCGGCGCTGGCTGCGCAAAATCTCAAAGAAATAGGCGCCATGGTAGATAATTAAGGCGATCAGGCCGGCGGTCCACGGTTCCATACTAATACCAACTTGCGGTAGCCCGTAATAGAGCAAATAGGCAAGAATCAAAAAAGGAATCGCCCGCATTAAGCTGACAAAGGCAATAATAAGCCGGTTAAGCGTTTTCTTTTGATATTCGGTTAAATAGCACAGGACCACGCCGATAATTAATCCGGCGATAGCCGCGGTAATAAAAAGCTCAAGGGTGGCGAGTAAACCGGCAATAAAGCTGTCGCGCACCGACCAGATAACGGCCCACTGATTCATAGTACCTCCTGTATTTATCGCGCCAGACGTTTCGCTTTACGCTCGGCCATCCCCTGCAGTTTCAGCAGCAGGCCAATAATCACCACGTACAGCAGACCCGCCGCCAGAATTGGCGAAAGAGGTTCATAGGTGACCGAAGAAATTCGGTTAGTGACGCGCGTCAAATCCACCACGCCAATCACCGCAATGGCCGGGCTACCCTTGATCAGGAACGACATCTCGTTAACCAGCGCGGGCAGGCTTTCAATCCACATCTGCGGCAGCATGATATAGCGGAAGTAGGCCCAGCGACGCATTCCTACCGACTCCGCCGCTTCCCGCTGTTCGCGGGGGAAGGTGCGAAAGGCGTTGCGCCAGATTTCGGCGTTAAAGGCCGAGGTATTGAGCGTCAGCGCCACAATCGCCGCGACGTTTTTATCGAGGTTAATCCCGACGGTCGGCAGAGAAAGAAACAGGAACAGCACCAGCGTGACCAGCGGCGTCGCGCGGGCAAGGCTGATATAGATCACCAGCAGCTGATCGATAACCGGGATACGCAGCATGCGCACCAGGGCGATCAGCAGACCAATCACTACCCCAAAGGCAATGGCGATGGCCGAAATCCAGAGGGTCGTCCATGCGCCTTCAATCAGTAACTGCCAGGAAATTGCATCCATGAAGCCCTCCTTCACCTAAACAGGCGGCGGTTTCCCGCCGCAGAACCCATTACAGACCGGCTAATTTATGGAACTGTTCCGGGCTGGTGATTGGCACGTCAGGAAGATCGTCATAGGTTTCGCCAAACCACTTTTTCTGTAGTTCCGCGAGCTTGCCGGTCTCCTTCATGTGATTCATAAACTTGGTCATATAGGCCAGCAGCTGCGGCGAGTTTTTCGGGATCGGCCACGCCATATAGCCCGGGCCGGATACCGCCAGACCTTTAGCGAACACCTTCGGCTTGGCCTTCGCCAGATCGTTGACCGAGATAACCACGTTAATCACGTAGTCCAGCCGTTTGTTGGCAAGGTCGGCGTAGGCTTCAGGATAGGAGGGATACTCCACTACCGGCCCCAGCTTACCGCCGGTTTTCTCCAGCATCGCTTTCAGCTCCGGCAGCCGCGCCAGCAGCGCGCTGCCCGCCTGGACGCCCACTTTTTTCCCGCTCAGTTCGGCAATGGTGTTCAGAGAATTATCGCCCGCGCGTTTAACAAAATAGTGCTGCGCTGACGCCCACGGCGGCGTGAAATCAAAAACCTTGAGACGATCATCGGTAATCACTGCGCCGGTTAACGCCATATCGTATTGCCCGGTAGACACCGCCGCCAATAATCCGGTCCACGGCAGAATGCTCTGGTCGACGTTGAATTTCGCGTATTTACGTAATTCATCGAGCATATCTTTGTTAAAGCCATCCGCCTGGCCGTTATTCATAAAGTTAAAAGGCGCGTAATCATCTTCGGTCGCGACTTTCAGGGTGCCGGATTTTTCTATTGCCGGAAGATCCGCGGCAGCTGCGTGATAAGAAAAGGCCATCGCCATGATGGCGCCCAGACAAATTGAACCTAATGATTTGTTCATTAATTCACCCCTAATTAATTCGCCAGACGTGTTCATTCCAGAACATGAAAAGGTTTTGCAAAATATGTGCCGACGGAAGTTCCGAACCGCGACTGATGAATACGTTTTTAGAGCCATCCCATCAGGCGTACATTCTTGCAGCCAGTTTGGACACGGACAGCGCGGAACACCCGAAGCGTACACGTCGTACGTGAGGAGTGTGAGCACTGCCCAGGACCAAAATGGCAAATAAAATAGCCTGATGGGGTCGGTTCTCACTGTAGGGACGGTTTTTAATTTCCAGATAGAGCCAGATTCACCGCGCGGATGTGTCAGTCATTCTCAGGGTGGTATGGAATTTGCTGCAGTTCCTGTACTGAGCGTTTGAGTAAGGAGCCTGGCATGATCCGACACCTGTTACACGTTGATTTCGACCCGCGCCGCGGTTTGCAGGAGCAGGTGCGCGAGACGCTGATTAACGCCATTCTGGGCGGCATTTTTTCCGCCGACACGCCGCTCCCCTCCTGCCGCCAGCTGGCCAGCCAGCTGCGGGTCTCGCGTAACACCACGGCGCTGGTTTTTGAGGGCCTGGTTAACGAAGGTTATCTGCTGAGCCGTCCGCGCAGCGGTTACTACCTGCACCCGGATTATCAGCACGCCAACCCCGCCGCCGCGCCAGAAACTGCACCCCAGGATGAGCGTTCTGCACCACGCTGGGGCACGCGGCTGCAAATCACGCCCAGCCAGCAGGAGTCGATTCTGAAACCGGCCGGCTGGATGAACTACCGCTATCCGTTTATCTACGGTCAGCCGGATACCCGCCAGTTTCCGCTGGCGACCTGGCGTTCGGCGGCGAACTGGCTGCACGGCGGCGTGCGCGACCCGGCGTGGGTGGTGGATCATATCGATCAGGACGTGCCGATGCTGATTGAGCAGATCCGCACCCGGGTACTGCCCAAGCGCGGCATTGTTGCCGCGCCGGACGAGATTCTGATTACCCTCGGTTCGCAAAACGCGCTTTACCTGCTGACGCGCCTGCTGATGTCATCCAGCACGCGCGTTGGCGTGGAGAATCCCTGTTTTCGCGAGGCTATTAACACCTTTCTGCTCGCCGATACCGATATCGTGCCGCATCCGGTGGATGAACAGGGGATCGTCCTGAATGACGCCTCCTGCGATTACTACTACGTGACGCCCGGACACCAGGTGCCAACCGGGGTGGCGATGAGTAAGGCGCGGCGCAGCCAGCTGCTGGAGCATGCCGCTCGCCATGACGCGGTGATTATTGAGGACGATTACGACTCTGAAAGTAACTTTATGCTCAACCCGCTGCCGGCGCTGAAGGCCAGCGATCGCTGCGGTAGAGTCATCTACGTGAGCAGCCTGTCAAAAGCGCTATCGCCAGGCCTGCGGCTGGGCTTTATGGTCGCTGACCCGGATCTGATTGATGAAGCCCGAGCGTTGCGCCGGCTGGTGTACCGTCATCCGCCGACCAATATTCAGTATCAGATGGCCCATTTCCTCGCCCAGGGCCACTATGAAACCCACCTGCGGCGCTACCATTACGACTCGGCCCAGCGCTGGGACCGGCTCAACAACGCGCTGCAGCAGCATCTGCCGGAGTGCCAAATCATCCCCGGCAGCGAACACGCCAACGCGTTCTGGCTGGCCACGCCGGAGCAAATCAACACCCAGCAGCTGACCTGGCGCGCCGCCCACGCCGGGGTACTGATTGAGCCCGGCGCGCGGCATTTTCTCAGCGACGCGCCGCCGGCTAACTTCTTTCGGATGGGGTTTCACGCCATTAATCCTGACGCTATCGAACAAGGCGTGGAGGTGCTGCGTGGTCAGCTGGCGCAGATGGGGTGAACGCAAGGCCCCTTGCCTTAACGCGGCGCCCTCACGATGATAGCGACAAATAAGGATGAACGGCGGATACAATGAGACCGACGGCAAAACACATAAAGACGATGCCACCAGTTTTATTCAGCTTAACGAAGGCATTTCCGGACGACATTTTCGTTTTTACGCTGTGTGCGAAAAGGCCGTAGAGTGAATGAATGACAACCACCAGAATACAGAAGGTTATCGACAGCACGCTGAACTGCGGAATAAAGGGCTGCTGCGGATGAATAAACTGGGGGAACAGCGCCATAAAAAACACAATGGGTTTGGGATTGAACAACGACACCAGTACTCCCTGACGAAACCGCTGACTGGCGGAAGGCATCGTTAAATCGGAAGAAGAGAGAGGTTGATTCAGCGCGCGGGGCACCGAGCGAAAGAGCTTTACACCCAGATAGATCAAATAGGCCGCCCCAACCCCCTTGACTATCAACAACGTCAGTTGAGAGGTAGTAATAATCACGCCAACGCTGCTGGCAGCAATAATCGATATGACGCCCATCCCCACCGCCACCCCAATAATCCCCGCCATCGCATTACGCAGATTATAATTCAGCGTGTTAGTCAGCGTCAGGAGTACACCGGGGCCGGGACTGGCAATGGTCAGGCTGGCGATCAGTATATAAAGGTAGAGCTGCTGCATTGAAAAAGGATCCTGTACAGAACAGGGCGCGGCTCCGCCCCTGAAATGATTAACAACGTCGTATCTTCAGGACGTGCACTTGCTCAGCGTCAACAGCACAACCGTACTTGATGTTTTATGTACACTACCGTAACAATTTTAAATTGTCATCAAATTTAAAATTAACCTTACAAATCATAATAATAAAAAACAAACATTTATTTAAACACTATTAAGCCGCCATTTACCCCATAAAAAGTGACTAACTAGTCACCTCATCGCTCGTCGTCGAAACGCTAGCGATATTGCTCATACTCCACGGCTTCGCGAACCTGGACCAGCGCCGCGCGCAGGCTATCCAGGGGAACCGAACCCAGGGCGATGCGGAGCGCCTGCGGCACGTTCGCGGCAGCGCAAAATGGTTCGGCGGTCGACACGGAAATGTGGCGATCCATCAGCATTTTCACCAGCCGATCGGCCCGGCTCTCCTCGCCCAGAGGCAGCCAGAGGAAGTACGAACTCGGATGGCTCACAACGGGAAGCGCGCCGAGCGCCTCACGCGCGAGCGACTGCCGCAGCCGCGCATCCCGTCGCTTCTGCGCCGCAAAACGCGCAACCGTCCCATCGTCAATCCAGGCGCAGATCAGTGAACTCATCAACGAAGGCGTATTCCAGGTCGTCGCCCGTATAGCACGCTCAATCGCTTGCCGATAGTAGGGTGGACAAATTACCGCCCCCACGCGTAGCCCGGTGGCAACGTTTTTCGAAAAACCGGCGATATAAACCGTTCTTTCCGGCGCATAGCTGGCCAGCGGCGGCGGCGGATTGCCGACCAGCCAGGCGTATGCGGTATCTTCAATAATCAGCAGGTCATGCAGGCGCGCGAGGTCCGTCAGCGCCTGCCGCTGGCGAGAAGTGAGCACCCAGCCGAGCGGATTGTGCAGCGTCGGCATGGTATAAACCGCCCGTATCCGCCGCTGCCGGCACAGCTGGTGAAGCGCTTGCAGATCCGGCCCCTCTGCGCGACAGGGGATCGCCACCAGTTCCAGATGATAAAGCGCGGCCAGGGCCTTAAAGCCCGAATAGGTCAGCGCATCAACCGCCACCACATCGCCGGGGCGCAGAAGACCCATCACGGTCACCGCCAACCCGTGCTGGGCGCCGCTGACGATCAGCACGTTTTCCGCGTCAGGCGCAAAGCGGTTACCGGTCAAATAGCGGGCGATAGTTTCGCGTTCGGAAAGCCGTCCGGCATGAGGCTGGTAGCGCAGATGAGATTCAATATCCCCCGCCATCGCCAGCCGCCTGAGCGCCTCGCGCAGCGCATCCCCCTGCGCCGGCAGCGAAGGATAGTTGAAGTTGAGATCGACTACATCGCCCGCCACCGCCTGCTGATCGACGCCGTGCCCCGGCGGCAGCGAGATATCCCGTACGAAGGTGCCGCGCCCGGTTTCACCGCTGACCAGCCCCATTGCTTCCAGTTCACGATAAACGCGGGTGGCCGTGGCCAGCGAGATGCGTTCGTCGGCGGCAAGGGTACGATGGGTCGGCAGGCGGGTGCCGGCCGGCAGCTGTCCGCGATGAATCGCCTGCGCGTAGCTGTCGACAATGGTTTTGTATCGGGCTTTCATCGGTGAATGTATCTATGACAATAATTTGATTGTATTAGATTAAGGACACTACCATCGCTTCAGACATTGCTCAAGCGGGCACTGCACAGCCAATATTGCGAGGTTAGCGTGGTAGATTCAGCGGTTCATAACACGGCGCCGGGGCCATGGTCCGGATGGCTTAATGGTTTGCTGGGCGTCATCATTTTTAGCGGTTCGCTGCCCGCGACGCGTCTGGCGGTGCTGGAGATGGACCCTTTTCTGTTGACCTTTCTGCGCGCCTCCATCGCCGGGCTGCTGGCCATCGTGCTGGTTGTCGGCTTTCGCCAACAACGCCCGCGCGTGTCGCAGCTTATGCCGCTGGCGATTGTCTCGTCAGGGGTGGTGATCGGTTTTCCGCTGCTCACGGCGCTGGCGCTGCGGCACGTCACTTCAGCACATTCGATCGTTTTTATCGGGCTTATGCCGCTGACGACGGCCATTTTTGGCGTGCTGCGCGGCGGCGAGCGTCCGCGTCGCGCTTTCTGGATCTTTTCGGTTATTGGCAGCCTGCTGGTGGTGGGATTCGCTCTGACGCAAAACGCGGCGGCGTCGCTCAGCGGCGATCTGCTGATGCTGGCGGCAGTGATCGTCTGCGGCCTGGGCTATGCGGAGGGCGCGAAGCTGACCCGGGAGCTCGGCGGCTGGCAGGTGATTAGCTGGGCGCTGATTATCGCCTTGCCTTTTATGCTGGTTGCCTCGTGGATAACCCAGCCAGCATCATGGAGCGCCCTGTCGGTATCGACCTGGGCCGCGCTCGGCTACGTGTCGGTTTTTAGTATGCTTATTGGCTTTATCTTTTGGTATAAAGGGCTGGCCGCTGGCGGTATCGCCGCCGTCAGCCAGCTCCAGCTCTTACAGCCGTTCTTCGGGCTTGGCCTGGCGGCGGCGCTGCTGCACGAAACCGTCAGCCCAGTGATGCTGGCCGCGACGCTGGGCGTGATTCTGTGCGTTATCGGTTCGCGCAAATTTGGCCGCTAGCCTGTGTTGCTTTGTAGCCCGGAAATCCCGGGTCGCGGCGTAAACGCCTTACCCGGGCTACCGCCCCGCAGATGGCTGGAAACCCGTAGCCCTTGTAGCCCGGACAGGCGCGCAGCGCCGCCTCCGGGACGGTGTTGAGGGATTCCGTTCACTATTATTCCGCAGAAAATGTCTCACCGTGGTAGGTGAACGGGTAAAGGGGGAGAAAACCGTCTCCCCCTTTACAATCCCCGCGGTCCCGCAAAGAAATCGGTGCTGCGCACTGCGCTCACCTCCCGGACCTCAGCCTGCGGTCGGCTCAACTCGACATCCCTGTCTCGATTCGCTTCTGTCCGCCATCCCTGGCGGCCAGCCCTTGTCTTCGGACCTCCGGTTCGCCGATTTCAGCGGGGGCCAGGGCATCGCTGCATATCACGTTGTTTCAGAGATATATCCGCTGCTGCATGAAAATCTCCCGGAGGCGGCGCTGCGCGCCTGTCCGGGCTACCCAAACTGCCTCCCTCAGGCACCGGGCCCGGAAATCCCGGGGCGCGGCGTAAACGCCTTACCCGGGCTACCGCCCCGCAGACGGCTGGAAACTCGTAGCCCCGGTAAGCGCAGCGCGACCGGGGAGGACGGTCGTTTATACTACCCGCGCGTACTGCAGCATCACCTGCAGCAGCACGTTCGCGCCGGCCTCAACGTGCTCCGGCGACGCGTACTCGATTTCGTTGTGGCTGATCCCATCCTTGCAGGGGATAAAAATCATCCCGGTTGGCGCCAGGTAGCTCATATATACCGCGTCGTGTCCGGCGCCGGAGACAATCTCCCGCGCGGGATAGCCCAGACGCTGCGCGGCGTCGGCAATCGCCGCCTGACAATCCGGGTGGAACGGCGCGGCCGGATAGTGGCTCACCTCTTTCAGCGCTACCTTCAGGCCGCTCTCCCGTTCAACGTCGGCGATAAACGCCCGCAGCTGACGGTCCATCTCATCCACCAGCGCATCGCTGAGATTGCGCATATCAATCGAAAACGTCACCTCCCCCGGCACCACGTTACGGCTGTTTGGATAGACCTGCACCCTCCCTACCGTACCGCGCCCTTCCTCGCTGCGCCCGGCGATCGCCACAACCTCCTGCATAATACGCGTCGCCACCTGCAGCGCATCCTGGCGCAGGCGCATCGGCGTCGGTCCGGCATGGGATTCCTGGCCGGTCACCACGCAGTCATACCAGCGGATCCCCAGCACGCCCTGCACGATACCGATAATTTTCTCTTCATCCTCCAGAATCGGCCCCTGTTCAATATGCGCTTCGAAGTAGGCGCCAATCGGATGATCGCCCGGCGTCTGGCTGCCGATATAGCCGATGCGCGCCAGCTCCTCGCCCACGGTTTTACCGTCCGCATCCTGCGCGGCATAGATGGTTTCCAGCGGGAAAACCCCGGCAAATACCCCGGAACCCATCATCACCGGCACAAAGCGCGATCCCTCTTCGTTGGTCCAGAACACCACTTCAATCGGCGCTTCGGTTTCGATATCCCGATCGTTCAGGGAGCGCACTACCTCCAGCGCCGCCAGCACGCCATAGTTACCATCAAATTTGCCGCCGGTCGGCTGGGTATCAATATGGCTGCCGGAGACAATCGGCGGCAGCGCCGGATTACGCCCTTCGCGGCGCATAAAGACGTTGCCGATTTTGTCGACGGTGACGCACATCCCCGCCGCCTGCGCCCAGCTAATCACCAAATCCCGTCCCTGGCGATCAAGATCGGTCAGCGTCAGACGGCAGCAGCCGCCCTTCGGCGTGGCGCCGATTTCCGCCAGCGTCATCAACGAATTCCACAGGCGTTCGCCGTTAATCCGGCAGTCGGTGGTTTCGGTCATCGGGGTAAAAAGGACATCACTGCTCATTTCGGTCTCCTTGCATAAACGCGGCGGCAAGCTCAACCAGTAGACGATCGCTGCCGCGCGGCCCTAAAAATGAGATCCCCAGCGGCAGACCGCCCATCTGGGCGACCGGCAGCGTCACCTGCGGACGTTGGGTCATCACGGAAATTAACAGCAGGTCGTGGGACAGGCGGCGGACCGCCTCTATCTCCTCGGCCTGCGCCGTCAGCAGCGGCGCGCCGTCAGGAACGGTCGGCATCACCAGTACCGCATCGCCCAGCTGCGCGTCCCACCAGGCGGCGAAACGCTCGCGCTGCTGACAGGCGGCGTCAAACTGCGCGCGGGTGACCGCTTTGCCCCAAAAAAAGCGCTCGCGGACGTCCGGCCCTAGCTGCAGGCCGTAGCGCTCAATGGTTTCGCCCTGCGCCTGCCACGCTTCATAGCCCTGTATCTGGCGAAAGGCGAGATAGATATCGTCCACGTCCGGCAGCGGCGCGGTGAGCGGGGTTACCGCGCCGAAAAAGCGCGCCAGCCGTTGGCGAACCGGCTGCAGCGCCTGCTGGCTGCGCAGCGGCAGGCGGGAAAACAGCCCATCATGACAGGCCAGCCGAACACCGCTCAGATCCGCGCGTTCATCGGCAAACAGACAGGCAGAGACGGCGGAAAAGACCTCCGGCGAGCGGGCAAAGAAACCGCAGGTATCCATGGTGGCACACAGCGGCTGGCAGCCGTCGAGGGAAAGACGGCCGTGGGTCGGACGCAGGCCGAACAGTCCGCAGTAGCTCGCCGGCGTCCGAACCGAGCCGCCGGTATCGGTACCGAGGGCAAAGTCGCACACTTCGTTCGATACCGCCGACGCCGAACCGGACGAAGAGCCGCCGGGAATATGATTCGGCGCGGCGCCGTTGCGCGGGGTGCCGTAATGAACGTTGTGCCCGCTCATCGAATACGCCAGCTCGCTGGTATGGGTTTTGCCGATAAAGCGCGCGCCGTTATCTAACAACGTTTGCACCACCGGCGCGGTGCGGTTTTTAATCCCGGATAGCGCCAGCAGATGCGGATTGCCGCCGCCGGTCGGGTAGCCCGCCACGTCGAACAGATCTTTGACCGCAAAGGTTAACCCGCTCAGCGGCCCGCTGAGCGCATGCGCCACCGGATGCGGCGGATAGGGCATAAACGCGCGAAGGTCATCCTGCATCGTGTTTTTCTCCTGGCTTCAGGCGTAAAGCGCCTGGTTTTCAACGGACGAGCTCAGCTCGCGCCAGCGATGGCAGCTCACCACGTGACGCGGCCCGGCCTGTTCGGTGGCCGGCTGGCTTTGCGTACAGGCGGGACGCGCGTGCGGACAGCGTTCGGCAAACGCGCAGCCCGGCGGCAGGCGCGAGAGATCCGGCGGTGAGCCGGGAATGCAGCGCAGCGCATCGCCCTTTTTCAGTCCCTCTTTCGGACGGCTGCCCAGCAGCACCTGGGTGTAAGGATGGCGCGGACGATACAGAATCTCCTCAATCGACGCCTCTTCGACGATGCGCCCGGCGTACATCACCGCCACCCGGTCGGCGATCTCCACCGCCGCGCCGATATCGTGGGTCACAAATATAATCGACAGATCGCGCTGCTTTTGCTGCTCGCGCAGCAGAATCAGGATCTGGATTTGCACCGTGGCATCAAGGGCGGTGGTCGGCTCATCCGCCAACAGCAGCTGCGGGTTACAGGAGAGCGCGAGGGCAATCATCGCCCGTTGGCGCATCCCGCCGGACATCTCGTGCGGGTATGCATCCAGCCGCCGCTCGGGGCTCGGAATACGCACCTGGCGCAGCGCCTCCAGCGCCCGCTCTCGCGCCGCCTGGCGCGACAGGCCTTCATGGCGACGCAACCCTTCGACGATCTGCTGACCCACGGTATAGACCGGGTCGAAGGCCAACAGCGGCT
Organism: Klebsiella pasteurii; assembly: GCF_018139045.1. Lineage (NCBI taxonomy): Bacteria > Pseudomonadati > Pseudomonadota > Gammaproteobacteria > Enterobacterales > Enterobacteriaceae > Klebsiella > Klebsiella pasteurii. The sequence goes on along the minus strand of NZ_CP073236.1, from coordinate 5,534,039 downwards.
CCTGGAAAATCATCGCGCAGCGCGCGCCGCGGTAGCGCCGCAGCTGCCCGGCATTCATGGTCAGCACCTCGTCCTCACCGACCTTCAGGGTGCCGGAAAGCACGCTGCTTTTCGGCGGATGCAGCCGCATCAGGGCGCGCAGGGTCACGCTTTTCCCGGAGCCAGATTCGCCGATCAGCGCCATGACCTCGCCCTTTTGCACATCAAAGGAGACGCCGTTGACCGCGTTGACCGTCTGGCCGTCGCGGCGAAAATCAACCCGCAGGTCGCGGATATGGACGTAAGCTTCATGCGACATGGCTGACCTCCTGAATGGCGATATTTTGATGCCAGGGTGACGCGGGCTGCGCCATCAGGCAGGCGCTCTGGTGCCCCTCGCCGACGCTTTGCAGCGTCGGCTTCACCTCGGCGCACACCGCTCTGGCGTGCGGGCAGCGGGTATGAAAGCGGCAGCCGGAAGGCGGCGAAATCGGGCTGGGCGGATCGCCGTTCAGCGCAGAGGTTAAGGTGCGATTATGCGGGTCCATCGACGGCATCGAGCTTAACAACGCCCGGGTATAGGGGTGAGCCGAGGCGGTAAACAGCTGCTCCGCCGGGCCAATCTCCACCACCTCGCCGAGATACATCACCAGAATGCGGTCCGACAGCCAGCGCACCACGTGCAGATCGTGGCTGATAAACACATAGGTCAGCGCCAGCGTCCGTTTCAGCTCCTGCAGCAGCTGCAGCACCTGGGCTTCCACCGATTTATCCAACGCCGAGACGGCCTCGTCGAGGATCACCAGTCGGGGCTTCATCGCCAGCGCGCGGGCGATATTCACGCGCTGGCGCTGGCCGCCGGAGAGCGCATGCGGATAACGGTGGGCAAAACGTTCCGGTTCGAGGCCGACGTGCGCCAGCAGATAGCGGGCGTATTCGCTGGCCTCTTTGGCGCTGACGCCGTGTACCCGCTGGCCGAAGGCAATGCTCTCTTCCATGGTCATACGCGGGTTGAGCGAGGCGTAGCTATCCTGGAAGACCATCTGCACCTGGCGGCGATACGCTTTCATCGGCAGGCGCGATGAGCCCACCTCCAGACCATCGAAGATCAGCTCCCCGCTATCCTGTTTGAGCAGTTGCATCAGCAGCCGCGCGGTGGTGGATTTACCGCAGCCCGACTCCCCCACCACGCCGAGGGTTTCGCCTTTGATCACCGAAAAACTGATGTCGTCCACCGCCTGCACCACTTCGCGCGCTTTGCCGCCGCCAGCGGGAAAATGCTTCAGCAGGTTGTTGACCTTCAGCAACGGCTGCGCCGGTCCGCCGAGGTCGATATTGATAAAGGGTTGCATCGCTTACTCCTTAATCGCCATTGCCGCACGCAGGCGGTCCGCGAGGATATTGAACGAAATGGAGGTGATAAAAATCATCAGGCCGGGCAGCGCCGCCACCCACGGCTGGGTATAAATCGCCGTACGCAGGGTGTTCAGCATCAGCCCCCATTCCGGCTCCGGCGGGCGAACCCCAAGGCCGAGAAAAGAGAGCCCGGAGGCGAGGATCATGCACACCGAAATGAGTCCGGTGGAGAAGACGAAAATCGGCCCCAGCACGTTGCCCAGCACCTGCACGCGAATAATGGTGAACGCGCTGGCCCCGGTGGCCCGGGCGGCGTCGATGTAGTCCATATGCCGTACCTGCGCGGTGACGCTTTCGGCGATACGCGCCACTTGCGGCACGAACACCAGGGTCAGCGAGAGCAGCGCGTTACCGATGCCCGCCCCCAGCGCGCCGGAGAGCGCTATCGCCAGCAGCACCGAGGGAAAGGCGTAAAACACGTCCACGGTGCGCATAATCAGGGTATTGGTTCTCCCCCCCGCATAGCCGGCGATAATGCCGATCGCCCCACCGATAAAAAAGGCGAACACCACCGGGACAATCCCCATAAATAGCGATAGTCGGGTGCCAAGAATCAGCCTTGATAGCATGTCGCGCCCGAGCTCATCGGAGCCCAGCGGGAAGCCGTCGGTACCGATCGGCTTGAGGCGTAAAAACATCGACGTCTGATACGGGTCTTTGACGATAAGCCAGGGACCGAACAGCGCCAGCGTCAACAGCACGAGGATGATCGCGCCAACGAATACGCCCCCGGGGTCGCGCAGCAAGCGGCGAAACACGCCGCGCCAGTAGCCTTGTCTGGCCACCGTCGTGGCGGCGACGGCAATGCCTTTGGTCGTCACGGTATCCACCATCGTTAGCTCCTCTTAATTCGCGGGTCGAGACTGGTTTGCAGAATATCCACCAGCAGATTGAGCAGCACAAAGAACAGCGCCAGTACCCAGATGGTGCCCTGCAATAGCGGCAGGTCGCGCTGGAAAATGGCGGTGTTCAGCAGCAGACCGGTGCCGGGCCAGGAGAAAACGGTTTCCACCAGAATCGAGCCGCCCATCAGATAGCCAACCTGCAGTCCCATCACCGCCAGCGCGGTCGGCGCGGCGTTTTTCACCACGTGCAGAAAGATCCGCGACTCGTTGAGCCCCCGGGCGCGCAGGCCGACGATAAACTCCTGGCTGAGAATATCCGCCACCTGCGAGCGAACGGTGCGGGCGATGATGCCGGTCGGGATCACCGACAGCGTGAAGGCTGGCAGCAGCATAAACTGCAGGTGTTCATAGTCCCACTGCCAGCCCACCTCACCGATTGGCCCACCGCCGGTCGCCGGCAGCAGCGCGAATTTGACGCTAAAAACGATGACCAGCAGCATCCCCAGCCAGTAGTGCGGCACGCTGACGCCGAATACCGACAGCACCGAGGCCAGACGGTCAATAATGCTGTTACGAAAGTAACCGGCAACAAAACCAAACAGGCTGCCCAGCACAAATCCGATCGCCGTCGCCAGCAGCGCCAGACGCAGAGAGTAAGTGACCGCCGTCATCACCTCATCGATGACCGGACGCCCGGTAGCGACCGACATCCCCAAATCGCCGTGCAGCGCCCGCCATAGCCAGTGCACAAACTGCAGCGGCAGTGGTTTATCAAAGCCGTAGGCCTGCATTAAGGTCTGACGCAGCGATTCCGAGGCGTCCGGCGGCATCACCGATACCAGCGGGTCGCCCGGCGCTATCTGCACCAGCATAAAACAGATCACCGCCACCCCGAGCATGGTGGGGACGGCCAGCAGGATGCGATATAGCAGCGTATTGATCATCTCTTGCTCCCGTGTCGATTACTCTTTTTTGCTCACCAGACTAAGGTCGATAAACCAGCTTTGCGGCTGTACCACACCGGTGACGGCTGGCGATATCGCCCTTGGTCCGACATCGTGGGCGACGAACAGGAACGGCACCTGATCAACCAGCGCGGCGTGCAGTTCACCGGCGGCTTTATCCATTTCGGCCGGGGTAAACGCGTGCTTTACCGCCGCCGCCAGCTTTTCGGTTTCCGGGGTCGAGAAGTAGCCCCAGTTGGTCGCCACCGGCGGGAAGGCCTTCGCGGTAGAGAAACGGATCATGCCGAAATAGGGATCGTTAACCGCGGCGCTGACGTTGATCGCATCGATCCCTTTCGCGGAGGGATCTTTCGCCCCGAGGCGCCAGTTGGTAAACAGGGTGTTCCATTCGTTGACTTTAATATCGACATTAAAGAAGCAGCTTTTCAGGCTCTGCTGAATGTACTCGTTCATCGGCAGCGGCTGCATCTGCCCGGAGCCAGAGGCCGAGGTGGCGACCGTGACGTGCAGCGGTTTCCCGGCACTATAGCCGGCTTCGGTCATCAGCTTGCGGGCGGTATCCGGGTCATATTTGATCTGGAAGGTGGGTTTACCGCGCCACGGACTGCCAGCCTCGTAGACGCCGGTCGCTTCGGTCATATAGCCGCCGAGATAGCTTTTAAGCTCCGCGCGGTTCAGGCACAGGTTGGCGGCTTTGCGCACGCGAATATCTTTCCACGGCGAGCCCTCTTCAAAGGAGAACTGCCACGGCCACAGGTGCGGCTGGGTGTTGGCGTAGATTTTAAAGCCCTGGGCTTTAATTTGATCAACCGCATCAGGGGCCGGGGCTTCGATCCAGTCCACCTGCTTCGAGAGCAGCGCCGCGGTGCGGGCGTTGGCTTCCGGCAGCGGGATCAGCACCACTTTATCCACCCGCGGAATACGATCTTTGTTCCAGTAGTCGGGATTTTTATCGAGGATCAGCTGCTGGCGGGGAACCAGTTTTTCCATTTTGAACGGACCGCTGCCCACCGCGTGGGCGGCGAATTCGGTCCACGCCTGCTTACTGCGCGCGGCGGTATCGCCGGTGCCGGACGGCACCGCGTCGTACAGCTTCTGCCACGCGGTCGGCGAAACGATAAACAGGTTGGTGAGGTTATACGGCAGCAGCGCGTCCGGTTCGGAGGTGGTCAGCGCCACGGTATGGTCGTCAATTTTTTCCGCGCCGGTGAGGGTCGGCATGCGCGACAGCGTGTTGCCGATTTGGCCGGGCGCGTACTGCGGCGCGGCTTTATTCAGCACCTTATCCACGTTCCAGACGATGGCATCGGCGTTGACCGCAGAACCATCGTGAAATTTAACCCCCGGGCGCAGGGTGAAAATCCAGCGGCTTTGATTTTGCGGGTCAACGTGCCACTCGGTCGCCAGCCCCGGCACCAGGCCGCTGGGTTTCTCTCCCTGCGACAAATCCCATTCAACTAAGGCATCGTAAAGCGGAATGCCGGTAAAGCGGTTGCCCTCAAAACCCTGATCGGGTTGTCCGAGGGTTAACGGGATATCGGCGGCGGTCATGGCGATCCGCAGGGTTGAAGCCTGAGTCGGCACAGAGGCAAACAGCGCCAATGCCCCGCTAACAGCAACGGCGAGATGGCGTTTACGCGAAAGTAATTTTGTCTTCAGCATCACATTGTCCCTGTTAAATAAAAGTCGCTATTTAACAGGCAAGATACATACCAGTTCTGAATGCGCGGAAAATAAGTGTGAAATGGCTTATAAAATAAGAATGACTTATAACATCCATATGATTTTACTCGAAAAAATATAATCACCTTATCTTTTTGCACCACCGGCGGGAATTCTGTTGCAGGATTGCACCAGCCTTACTTTCTTTTTAAAGGGATAATCACGTGGCGTTATTTTCTATAAATTAAATTCATAATGTCCGACAAATCATCAGTTTGAGACGTTGTCTTCTATACTTTCTGATAAAGAGAAAGAGGGAGTCGCCATGCCGTTACCTGATTTTCACCGCTCCGAGCCATTTACCCTCGGTATCGAGCTTGAGCTCCAGGTCGTCAACCCGCCGGGTTTCGATCTGAGCCAGGACTCTTCCGCGCTGATTGACGAGGTGCAGGGCACGCTGAAAGCGGGCGAGGCCAAGCATGACATTACCGAAAGCATGCTGGAGATCGCCACCGGCGTCTGCCGCGATATCCACCAGGCGACGGCGCAGCTGAGCGCGGTTCAGCAGGCGGTGCTTCGTGCCGCCGCCCGCCATCATGTGAAAATCTGCGGCGGTGGAACGCATCCGTTTCAAAGCTGGCAGCGCCAGCAGATCAGCGATAGCCCGCGCTACCGGAAAACCGTCGAGCACTTTGGTTATCTGGCGAAGCAGGCAACGATCTTCGGCCAGCACGTGCACGTGGGGTGTCAAAACGGCGATGATGCCATTTATCTTCTGCACGGCCTGTCGCGCTTCGTACCTCATTTTATCGCGCTGAACGCGGCATCGCCCTGGCTCGACGGGACCGATAGCGGCTTTGCCTGCTCGCGGCTTAATCTTTTCGCCGCCTATCCTGATAACGGCCCGATGCCGTGGGTCAATAACTGGCAGGCTTTTACCGGTCTGTTTCGCCGTCTTAGCTATACCAGCATGATCGATAGCATGAAGGATCTGCACTGGGATATTCGCCCCAGCCCGCGCTTTGGCACTGTCGAAGTCCGGGTGATGGATACGCCGCTGACGATTAGCCAGGCGGTGAATATCGCCGGTTTTATCCAGATCATCGCCTGCTGGCTGCTGACGGAGCGGCCGTTTAAGCATCTGCCCGAGGATTATTTGCTCTACCCCTTCAACCGCTATCAGGCCTGCCGCTATGGGCTCGACGGGATCAATACCGATGTGAACAGCGGCGAACAGCGAACATTGCGTGAAGAGATTTTACAGCTGGCGGATAAGCTGGCGCCCAGCGCCCATAAGCTCAACGCCGGCAGCGCGCTGGAGGCGATGGTGCGCCAGGCGAAGCAGAATCGCAGCGAGCCGCAGCAGATGCGCGAGTTTGTCGCCAATGGCGGCTCGTTGATCGGGCTGGTACAAAAGCACTGCGAAATCTGGACGGCGTAGCGGCGATAAAACGCTATACTGCACGCTCTCTTTGGTAGTCTGGAACCCCGCCGTGCGCTTGTCATCGCTTCTGCCGCTGTTGCTGTTATCTCTGCCCGCCTTTGCCAGCGGGAAGTGCTCGCTGACCGACCCGTCCCTGACGCTGCAAAGCTATACCGTTGATCCGCATCGCGAACGCATCGTGATGTACTGGCAGAATGAGGACGGTAAAGCCTGGGGATCGCTGCGCTCGCTGCTGGGGGATATCAACCGCGACGGGCAGGTACAGATGGCGATGAACGGCGGAATTTATGATAAAGCTTACGCGCCGCTGGGGCTGTATATCGAGAATGGCAGGCAGCTGACCCCACTTAACCGCGCCTCCGGCGGTGGCAACTTTTTTATTCGTCCCGGCGGGGTCTTTTATCTGCGCGGGCAAAACGCGGGGATTGTCAGCATCAATAAATTCAGGCCATCGCCGGCTATCCGCTACGCCGTGCAGTCCGGGCCAATGCTGATTGAAAACGGCAAGATCAACTGGCGGCTGAAGCCGTCCGCCAGCTCGCGCAAGCTGCGTAACGGCGTGGGCATCACCGGCGATGGCAAGGTGGTCTTTATGCTCAGCGCGCGCGAAACCAATTTCTACGATTTCGCCTGCTATGCGCAGTCGAAGCTCAACGTGCGCCAGATGCTCTATCTCGACGGCACCATTTCGAAGATGTACCAGAAAGGCGGCAGCGTGCCGTGGCAGTACCATCCGTTCGTCACCATGATCGCGGTGGAGAGCAGGTAATCGGCAAAACATCGTCTCCGGGGGTGTTTCGCAACCCGGCAATATTCTGCAGCCGATTTCCCCGGTGGCGCTGCGCTTACCGGGGCTACGGGTTTCCAGCCGTCTGCGGAAGAGTAGCCCGGACAGGCGCGACGCGCCGCCTCCGGGAGATTTTCATGCCGCAGCGGATATGTCTCTGAAACAACGTGATATGCAGCGATGCCCTGGCCCCCGCTGAAATCGGCGAACCGCAGGCTGAGGTCCGGGAGGTGAGCGCAGTGCGTAGCACCGATTTCTTTGCGGGACCGCGGGGATTGTAAAGGGGGAGACGGTTTTCTCCCCCTTTACCCGTTCACGTACCACGGTGAGACATTTTCTGCGGAATAATAGTGAACGGAACCCCTACCACACCGTCCCGGAGGCGGCGCTACCGCGCCTGTCCGGGCTACCAAACCCGCAGCACATCTCCAGACACCAAACCCCAGTCCACCTACATCCGGCGGTGGGCCCACTCGCGCAGGCGCTGAAACAGCACGTACAGCGAAGGAATAAACAAAATGCCGATTACCGTCGCCACCAGCATGCCGCTGAACACCGTGGTGCCGATAATTCGCCGACTCTGCGCTCCGGCGCCGGTAGCGAGCATCATCGGCACAATGCCAATAATAAAAGAGACCGCCGTCATCATTACCGCGCGGAAGCGGCGGGTCGCCCCTTCGCGGGCGGCGTCGACGATCGACACCCCCTCTTCGCGCTTCGCCCTGGCAAACTCGACGATCAAAATCGCGTTTTTCGCCGCCAGCGCGATCAGCAGCACCAGGCCTATCTGCACGTACACATCGTTGGCATACCCGGCCCACCAGAGCCACAGCAGCGACCCGCCGATGGCGAACAGCACCGACAGCATCACGCTCGCCGGCAGCGTCCAGCTCTCATATTGGGCGACGAGGAACAGCCACGCCATCGCTACCGCCGCCAGCACAATCCACACCGCCTGGTTACCGGTCTGCTGCTCCTGCCAGGAAATGCCGCTCCAGGCGTAATCATAACCGTGCGGCAGATTCGCTTGTAAAATCTGCTCCATCACCGCCATTGCCGTCCGGCTGCTGACGCCTTCGGCCGCCGACCCGCTCACCGATACCGACGGGAACTGGTTATACTGCTGAATAAACGGCGCGCCCACCGTCGGCGTAATCGTCACCAGATTACTCAGGCGAACCCGCTCGCCGCTGTCGCTGCGCACGTACAGCTCGCTTATCTGCTCTGCTCGCTCGCGCCACTGCATCTCGTTTTGCATCACCACGTGGTAGACACGATTGTTGATGCTGAAATCGCCGGCGCGGGTGCCGCCAAACGCGGTTTGCAGGCTGCTGAAAATCCTCGCCACCGGTACGTTCAGCCGGGCCGCCTGGTCGCGATCGACCGTGAGCGTCAGCTGCGGCACGTTGCTGCTCCAGGTGGTAAATACCCGGCTCAGCTGCGGGTACTGGTTAGCCGTCCGCAGCACCTGATGCGTCACCTGCTCCAGCTCCGCCGGCGATTGTCCGGCCTGGGCCAGAATGCGTAAATTAAACCCGGAGGCGTTGCCCAGCCCCGGCAGCGTCGGCGGCGCAAAAGTCATGATTGTCGCCTCCGGTAACCCCATCAGCTGGCCCTGCACTTTTTCCATCACCGCCTCCAGCGGCGGCCGCTGGTGCCAGTCCTTCAGCATCACCGAGATAAATCCGCCGTTTGAAGCGCTGGTACCGTTGAGAATATTAAAACCGGACACCTGAATCACATCCTCAACCGCCGGATTCAGTTTCAGCAGCTCGCGCGCCTGGGCCATCACCGCTTCGGTACGCTCCAGCGAGGCGGCTTCGGGCAGCTGTACGCTGGCAAAGAAATAACCCTGATCTTCCTGCGGCAGAAACCCCTTCGGCATGGTGGTAAAGCTAAACACCACCACCCCGGCCGCCGCCGCTGTCGCCGCCAGCGCCAGCCAGGGGCGACGATTCATCCTCCCAACCAGACGCCCGTAACCATCGCGCACCCTATCCAGACTGCGGTTAAAACCGCGCCAGATGGCGGCTGGCTGCTGCGGCCGCGGACGCAGCAGCAGCGCGCACAGCGCGGGCGTCAGGGTCAGCGCTACCACGCTCGACAAGGTCACTGCCGTCGATAGGGTCACCGCGAACTGGCGATACAGCTCGCCGACGATCCCCGGCAGCATCGCTACCGGCACAAACACCGCCAGCAGCACCAGGGTGGTGGCGATCACCGGCCCGGCGATTTGCCGCAGCGCCTCGGCGGTTGCCGCGCCGCGCGCCAGTCCCTCCGCCATTTTGGTTTCCACGCTCTCTACCACCACGATGGCGTCATCCACCACCATCGTCAGGGCGAGAATGATTGCGAACAGGCTCAGGGTATTGGCGCTGTAGCCCAGCCCATAGAGCACGGCGAAGGTGCCGATAAGCGATACCGGGATCGCCAGAGCGACTATCAGCGTCGCCCGCCAGCTCTGCAGAAACAGCGAGACCACCACCACCACCGCCAACAGGGTCAGCGCCAGCGACACGCCGATCTCTTTGATCGTCGCCGCAACAAAGCGGGTGGTATCAAACTTCACTTCCCAGGTGAGATCCGCCGGGAAACGCGCGTGCAGCCGGGTCAGCTCAGCGCGTACCGCGCTGGCGACCTGCAGAGCGTTCGCGGTGGGCGTCGGGTAGATGCCGAGATAGGCGGAATCTTTGCCGTTGAGCTGCGCGCCGGAGCTGTAGCTGCGCGCGCCCAGCTCGATGGTCGCCACGTCGGACAGGCGCACCAGCTGGCCGCGGTCGCCGCTGCGAACCACAATCTCCCCGAAGCCGGCGGCGTCGCTCAGTCGCCCGATACCGTTGATGGTCAGCGTCTGCTGCTGGCCGTTAAATACCGGCGGCGTCCCCACCTGCCCCGCCGCGCCCTGCACGTTCTGCTCGCGTAGCGCCTGGGCAACATCGTCGGTTGTGATATTCAGCGCGTTCATGCGGTCGGGGCGCAGCCAGATGCGCATACTGTAGTCGCGCGCGCCGAACATCTGCACTTCCCCGACGCCAGGTAGACGCGCCAGCGCCTCGCGCACCTGAGTGCTGGCGTAGTTGCTGACAAACAACGGCGACAGCGTGCCGAGCGGCGAATAGAGACTCACCCCCATCAGCAGGTTCGTTGCCCGCTTGCGCACCTGCACGCCGTTCTGCTGCACGTCGGCAGGCAGCTGCGCCACCGCCTGCGACACGCGGTTCTGCACGTCGATCGCGGCTAAATCGGCATCGGTACCGGCGGCAAAGGTCAGGCTCAGGCTGTAGGTCCCCTCATCGGAGCTGGTGGACTCCATGTACAGCATATGGTCGACGCCGTTGAGCTGGGTCTCCAGCGGCGCGGCAATGGCTTCCGCCACGTCCGCCGCGCTGGCGCCCGGCCAGCTGGCGCTGACGTTGATGACCGGCGGCGTAATCTGCGGATACTGCTCGACCGGGATCAGCTTCAGCGAGACCGCGCCGACAAAGGTCATCAGCAGTGCAATCACCATCGCAAAGCGCGGACGACGGATAAAAAATGTGAGCATCGCCTCTCCCTTATTCACTCAGCAGCTGAACGGCCGCGCCGTCACGCAGGCGCTGGGCGCCTTCCGTCACTACGCGCTCCCCCGCTTTCAGGCCATCGGCCACCACGAAGCTCTGGCCATGCTGACCGGCGGGGGTCAAGCGGCGCATCGTCACGGTGTTGTCCGCCGTCAGTACCCAGCTGTAAAAGCCCTGCGCATCTTGCCGTAGCGCAGAAGCAGGGATCATCGGGCTCTCCTGAAGCTGCCGCGGGCGGAAGAAAATGGTGACGTTGCCGCCGGGCAGCAGGCGGTGCTGCGGGTTAGCGAATTCAGCGCGCAGCGCCACGCTGGCGGTGCGGCTATCAATACGGTTATCGACGGAGGTCAGAACGCCGTCTTCACGCCGTCCATCGACATCCACCTGCGCCAGCCACGCTTCCTTCAGCGCGGCAATATCCGTGTGCTGCCCCGCTTTGGCGAAAAAGGCGGTTTCATCCAGCGAAAACACCACCCGAATCGGATCGAGCTGGACCACATCGGCCAGTACCCCGCTGGCAGGGTTCACCAGGCTACCGACGTGAAAAGGACTATGGCCGACGCGCCCGGTGACCGGCGAGGTAATGCGGGTGTAGCCGAGCGTAATCTGCTGGGCGGCAATGCGCGCCCGGGCCTGCTCCACGGCGGCGGCGGCGACATCGCGCTGCATCTGCGCGGTATCAAGGTCGTTGCGGCCAATCGCGTGGTTATTGATCAACTGCCGGTAGCGGCTCAGCAGCTGCTGGGCCTGGCGTAGCGACGCCTGGGCGCTCTTCAGTTCAGCCTGGGCCAGCGCCAGTGCGGCTTTAGGCTGGGCGTCATCCAGCGTAAACAGCGGATCGCCCTGGTTGACGTACTGCCCATCCTGGAAGTGGCGCTGCACAATCTTTCCTTCGGTGCGGGCGCGAATATCGACGGAGTGAATGGCCTCAACGCGGCCGGAGATTTGCCGTTCGCCGGCGTGCGGCGCGTGTTCCACGGTGACGACGCGGACCGGAACGGCCGGCGCGGCGGCGGCGGCGGCGGCGAGCGCGTAGCCTGCCAGGCCGCAGGCCAGCAGGGCGGAGCGGATGATCTTGTTCATGGGGAATTCCTTACGACGATGCGGCGTCCCTTCCCCGCAGGAGAAGGGACGCCGGGCGAGTCAGTCACGCTACGCGGTTTTACGGAAACGACGGGTCAGGCGCTTCTCAACTTCCACCACCAGGAACATCGCGATACCGATGACCAGCGTAATGAACCAGTAGCGCAGCGGCAGCCCTTCGGTGCCAAACATCGTCTGCATCACCGGTACGTAGATGATGGCCAGCTGCATCAGCAGCAGCACGCCGCTCACCAGCCAGATGCCTTTGTTGCGCAGGAGCCCCATGTTGAGCGAGAAGCTGTCGCTGCTGCGGCAGTTAATCATGTACACCCACTGTGCGGTAACCAGCATCTGCAGCAGGACTGTACGAATAAACTCCGGGCTGTGGCCGCGCGGTGCCAGCCAGGCTTCAAGAATAAAGGCAGCCACGGCAATCATCGTGCCGACGAAGGCGACGCGCCAGACGGCGAAGGCGTCCATAACGTGCTGGCCGGTTTTACGCGGCGGGCGGTTCATGGCGTTGCGCTCGGCGGCTTCAAACGCGAGGCCGAAGGAGAGCGTGGCGGAGGTGGCCATGTTCATCCACAGAATCAGCACCGGCGTCAGCGGAATGATATTCCCCGCCAGCAGGGCGATAATAATCAGCAGCCCCTGCGCCAGGTTGGTCGGCATGATGAACAGAATGGTCTTCTTCAGGTTGTCGTAGACCCGACGCCCCTCTTTTACCGAACTGGCGATGGTGGCAAAGTTGTCGTCGGTGAGGACCATGTCGGCGGCCTCTTTGGTCACCTCGGTGCCTTTAATCCCCATAGCGATCCCGACGTCGGCCTGGCGCAGCGCCGGGGCGTCGTTGACGCCGTCGCCGGTCATGCCAACCACTTCACCGTTATCCTGCAGCGCTTTCACCAGGCGCAGCTTGTGCTCCGGGCTGGTACGGGCAAAGATATCGTACTCAACGGCGGCTTTCGCCAGCTCGGCGTCGTCCATGTGCTCCAGCTGATAGCCGGTCATCGCCTGGCGGCTGTTGGTGATCCCCAGCATCTGGCCAATGCTCATCGCCGTCTGCGGGTGGTCGCCGGTAATCATCTTCACGCGGATCCCCGCGTTCTGGCAGGCGTGGATAGCGTCAATCGCTTCCGGACGCGGCGGGTCCATCATTCCGGCAATGCCGAGGAACACCAGACCTTCGCGCAGATCGTCGTGGGTCAGCGTGGTGCTGCCGACGTTCGCCGGTTTGTAGGCGGCGGCGACCATACGCAGGCCCTGACGGGCAAAGCGCGCCATCTCCTCTTCCCAGTACTGCGGCTCGAACGGCACCGCCCCCTGCTTGCTCAACTGCTGGCGGCACAGGGCAAAAATCACGTCCGGCGCGCCGGTAATCAGCACCTGCTCGACGTCGCCCATTTTCTGGTGGGTCGCCATGTACTTATACTGCGAGTCGAACGGTATCTTCGCCACCAGGCGGGCATCGACGGGCGCAAGCTGCGCTTTCGCCGCCAGCACCTTCAGCGCGCCTTCGGTCGGCCCGCCGGTAATGCCCCACAGGCCGCGCTCGTCCTGAATCATCTGGCTGTCGTTACACAGGTCGATGGTGCGCAAATAGGTTTCCAGCACGCTGCCCGCTTTAATCTGCACCGGCTCGTTACTGCCTTCCAGGCAGATGTTACCCTGAGGCTCGTAGCTGTCGCCCTCGACGCGGTAGCAGCAGTCGGCGGTGATGATCGCTTTGACGGTCATCTCGTTCATCGTCAGGGTGCCGGTTTTATCCGAGCACACCACGGTCATGGCGCCCAGGGTTTCCACCGTCGGCAGCTTGCGGATAATCGCCCGCTGACGCGCCATCGCCTGTACACCCAGAGAGAGAATAATCGAGATAATCGCCGGTAAGCCTTCCGGCACGGCGGCCACCGCCAGGCTAATCAGGGAGAGCAGCAGCTCGCCGAGAGGAATGTCGCGCAGCGCGAGGCTGAAGACGAACAGCGCGGCCATCATCGCCAGGATGATAACGAAAATCGCTTTACCGAGCTTATCCATCTGCACCAGCAGCGGCGTGCGGTGCTTCTCAATGCCCGCCATCATCTGGTTGATGTGGCCGAGCTCGGTCTCCTGACCGGTTGCGGTCACCACGCCAACGCCGCCGCCGGCGCTGATGGTTGTGCCGGAGAAGAGCATATTGGTGCGGTCGCCCAGCGGCAGTTCGCCTTCCAGCGCGTCGGTGGTTTTATCCACCACCGTCGACTCGCCGGTCAGAATCGCCTCTTCGACCCGCAGATTATGGCTCTCAATCAGGCGCATATCGGCAGGCACGCGGTCACCTGCGCGCAGTATCACGATATCGCCCGGCACCAGGTCGCGGGTCGGGATGGTTTCATGCTTGCCGCCGCGCTGCACGCGCGCGTCGCTGGAGAGCATATTGCGGATGCCCTGCAGCGATTTTTCGGCGTTGCTCTCCTGGATATGACCGATCAGGGCGTTGATTACCGTGACGCCAAGGATGACGAGCGTATCGACCCAGTGGCCCATGACCGCGGTGAGCGCGGCAGCGGCCAGCAGGACAAAAATCAGGACGTCGTTAAAGTGGGCAAGGAAGCGCAGCCAGGCCGGCTTGCCTTTTTTCTCCGGCAAGGCGTTGGGGCCGAAGGTCTTCAAACGCTCGGCGGCCTCGGCGGCGCTGAGGCCGTTGGCATGGCTTTTATTCTGCGCCAGCACCGCATCAACCGTCTGCTGATATGCGCGGCGTGGCGCAGCATCCCCTGATGGGGTGGTATTATTAGTTTTGATCGTTTTGGTCAAAATATATCTCCCTTAAAATTCCGTGAGGCGGAAAGCCTGGAATCATTCCGGGCCAATGAGAAAAATTTTAAACAGCGGAGATAATTTAAGCTTGCGCAATATTTAATCTCTCGCAAATACAAAATTTGTGGTAAGTTAATTCTATAAATCAACTATTGCAGAATATTAATAAACCAAAACTAAACGAGGTCTACTATGTTTGGAATCTACCGCGGACGCCGTCTGGTACTGTACATCCTGCTGGCTATTATCATCGCTACTTTGGTGGGATATAGCACCTATACTTTTGTAAAAGCGCTGGCATAATAATGACGTTAATTTACATTGCAATGTAATTAACTTAATCACAAATATTACCAAAATAATTAACAAGAGAATAATTGAGGACGTTTAAATATAATATCCAATGCGTATTATGATTACGTACGAAACGATATTGCATTAATTCTCTTTTTACCGGACAATATGTTTTTAACTGATGATTAACAAATAATGAAACATCCGCTAGAAACGCTCCTCAGTGCCGCCGGCATTCTGCTGCTGGCTTTGCTCTCCTGCCTGCTGCTGCCGGCGCCCTCTCTGGGCCTGACGCTGGCGCAAAAGCTGGTTGCGACATTCCATCTGATGGATCTCAACCAGCTTTATACCCTGATCTTTTGCCTGTGGTTTTTAGCGCTGGGTGCGGTTGAATATCTGCTGCTGCGCTGGGTCTGGCGTCGCTGGTTTTCCCTTGAACGCTAAGCCAGCCAGGTCGCGCATGCCGCTGACCAGCGCTTCGCACCACGCGGCGTAATCGTGGCCGCTGGATGAGGGATGGAAGCTCACCGTATACCCCTTCTCTTTTAGCACCCGCTCAAATTCAAGCGTATTGGCATAAATGCCGCCGTCCGGCCCGCTGGTTTCGAATTTCCCCGCCTGCAGCCAGAAGCGCACCGGATAGCGCGGCGACTGCTGGTACTGGCGGGTCAGCCAGCTGGCCTCCTCCCCTTGCGGTGCCCACCAGTATGACCCGGACAGGCTTAATACGTTGCCAAACTGTCGCGGATAGCGCAGCGCTACCCAGGATGCGGCTAGCCCGCCGTAGCTGGAGCCGGCGACCACGGTTTTTTGCCGGCTCAGGCTGAGTCCCTGACGACGCAGCCACGGCAGCAGCTCATGGGCCATAAAATCGGCAAAGTGCGGATTTGGCGGCAGCTCCTTCGCCCGTCGCGAATGATCGAGACTATCGATAAACACCACGTTGATCGGCGGTAGCCGATGGCTGGCGATCAGGGCATCCAGCACGTTGGCGAGGCGGTACTCGTGCTGGTAAGTTTTGCCGTCAAAGAGCAGTAGGGTCCAGCGCGCGGGCTGCGGCAACCGCGGGCGATAAATCAGCACTTCCCGCGTATTTTGCAGAAAGTCGCTGCGCAGCTGATGGCGGGTTAAGACTCCGTAGCGTAGCGGCTGCGCCATACGCTGGGCGGTGCAAAAACGCGCGGCGTTGAGGGCCAGCAGAGAGTGGCGATTCCAGCGGTCGTGGGCGGCATTGATACTGTTCGGGTTGAGAGGGTCAGCCTGGGCGCTGACCAGAATTGCCCGCCGCTGTTCCCGCGCGCTGCCGTTTACCTGCGGCACGTCCGGGGCCAGCTTATACTGCATGAGGGTATCGGCGGGCACCACGTAGCTGCGAAACCAGACGTCAGAATCCCCGAGGCGAAACAGCGGATCGTGATCCCCCGCCGGCGAACCCAGAATAAACACGTTGCGGCTCGCCCCGCGCCACAGGAAAGTTACCCGCTTATGGCCGGCGTCCACCGGTTCCACCATTGGCGTCCCTTCCCGCTCGCGCTCCTGCCAGAAATGCGTCGTTGAACCTCCCGCCGCCAGTTCACGCTTTAGCCGCTGCAGGCGCGGGCTGACCGGATCCAGCGGCTGAATTTTGGCCAGCGCGGTGGTTTCCCGCATCTGCCACTGAAAGCGCCAGCGCGCCCCCTCTTCGCCGTGCAGCACCAGCGAGGAGGCGCGGTTTACCGGCAGAGAAAATAGCAGGGTTTGCTCGCCGTCCGCCGGACCGCCCGCCAGCAGCGTGCGCAGACGGCGGTTATTGTCATCCAGCAGTCGGGCATCGGTGACGCCGGAGAGGGTCGCCGCGACGTAGTTCTCGCCCAATGTCGGCAGGTCAAAACAGACCTCGCCGCTGGCGTCGAATTTCCCCTGTAGTTCACCCTGTAACGAGGGAGATTCGCAGTTCATTGCCGCCGCCGGTAGGGTACTCATGCCAATCAGCAGGCCGCTCCACGCCGTCTTCATTAGCCGATAGTTCCTTGTAAGAATTTGTTAATAACGCTAATGCAAACAATAACTATTTGCAATAACATTAACGCCGTTAATGTTAGCCGCCGGTCGATTCCCCTCGACGCGGGCGTTTTTTGATGGCGATTCAACCAAGGATAAAAAATAAACATGTTTAAATATAATAAGATAAAAGCTTTCTGGGCCGCGGGCGTGGCGGCATCTCTGTTTGGCGGGCCGGCGCTGGCGGCGGAGGAAACGATCGTCGTCACCGCCGCCAGCGGCGAGGATCCCACCGCGCCGCTGAAGGGAATAGTGGCAACAAAAACGCTGTCGGCAACAAAGACCGCCGCGGAAATCGTCAAAACGCCGCAGTCGGTATCGGTGGTCACCCGCGATCAAATGCGGGCGTTGGACGTTACCTCGGTTTCACAGGCGCTGCGCTATAGCGCGGGCGTTTTTACCGAATACCGCGGTTCATCTAACCGCAACGACGAGGTATTCGTACGCGGTTTCAGCTACGTGCCCAAATTCCTTGATGGCCTGAGCTATGGTGCCACCGCCTCGTCGCAAACCGGCACTTTCGATCCGTGGCTGCTGGAGCGCGTCGAACTGGTGCGCGGCCCGGCCTCGGTGCTGTTTGGGCAGGTCAACCCCGGCGGGCTGATTAGCATGACCAGCAAACGCCCGACCAGCCAGCCGATTCATGAGGTGCAGTTCCGTACCGGTAATAACCATCTCGCCGAAGGCGCTTTCGACATTGGCGGTCCGCTGAGCGATGACGGCCACCTGCTCTATCGCCTGAACGGGATCGCCCGCACCCAGAATAACCAGATCGATGACTATAAAGAGACGCGGATGGCTATCGCTCCCGCCCTCACCTGGTATCCTAATGACGCCACGCGCTTTACCCTGTTAACCAGCTATCAGAAAGATCCGGATGCCGGCTACCGTAACTTCCTGCCGCGTTACGGTACCGTGGAAAGCGTCGACGGCAGCTATATTCCGCGCGATTTTAACGTCAGCGATCCCAACTACAACCAGTCGTGGCGTGAACAAACGATGATTGGCTATGAATTTGAGCACCAGCTCAACGATACCTTGACTCTGCGCCAGAACGCCCGTTACGCCACCATTAAACAGAAGTATCGCTACCTGGTTTATTCCACCAGCGCCGCCAACAGCTCGGTACTCTCCCGCCGCGCCCAGCATGAACAGCGCCAGACCGATGAGTTTGGCATCGATAACCAGCTTGAAGCGCAGTTCGCCAGCGGTCAGGTGGCGCATACGGTGATTGGCGGTGTGGATTACAAAACCAGTAAGGATAAGCAGTATCTTGGTCGGGCCGGCGGCTCGCAGTACGATATCGACTGGCGCAGCCCGACCTACGGGGTTAACGTCGATGAAAGCGCCTTCAGTCCCGCCACTAATGAACAGCAAAATCTCGACCAGGCTGGGGTGTATGTTCAGGATCAGCTGAGCTGGCGAAACTGGGAACTGTTAGTTTCCGGGCGCTACGACTGGGCGGAAGTACGCACCACCGATTTTACCGACGCCAGCAGCACCCAGCAGAATGATAATAAGTTCACCTGGCGCACCGGCCTGCTGTACGCCTTTGATTCCGGTCTTTCCCCCTATATCAGCTACAGCACCTCCTTCGAACCTAACCTGCAAACCAACCGCGCGCCGGGCGTCGGACCGTTCGATCCCAGCGAAGGCAAACAGGTTGAGGTGGGTCTGAAATACCAGCCTAACCCAAACGCGTTAATGACCCTCGCGCTGTACGATTTGACGCAAAGCAACGTCGCGACCTACAACAGCGCGGCCGGGTGGTTTGAGAACAGCGGTAAAGTGCGCTCAAAAGGCGTTGAAGCCGAAGCGCACGCGACGGTCTTCGATAACCTCAATCTGATCGCGTCTTACACCTACACCGACGCGGAAACCGTCAATACCACTGTCGTCGGTACCGAAGGGAAAACGCCGGCACGCATTCCGACCCATATGGCTTCGGCGTTCACCAGCTATACCCTGCCGGACGGCGCGTTAAAAAGCCTGACCGCGGGCGTTGGCGTACGCTATATCGGCACCAGCTACGGCGATGCGAAAAACACGTTTAAGGTACCAGCAGTGGATCTGTACGACGCCATGGTCAGCTATGAGTTAGGCGAGCTGAATTCAAGCCTGAAAGGGGCGAAAGTACAGTTCAACGTCAACAATCTCGCCAATACCAAATACGTGGCCTCCTGCGCCAGCGATAGCGCCTGCTTCTACGGCATTGGCCGGACGGTGACGGCGACAGTAAACTACGCCTGGTAAGAAAAACGTCCGCCGGTCTTCCCCCGGCGGACGTTTTCAGTGCGCGCGGCTGTGATTTTCTTTACGGTAGGCGCCCGGCGGCAGGTTAAACGTGCGGGTGAAGATGCGGGTAAAGGTTTGCTGCGAGTCAAAACCGTATTTCAGGCAAATATCGTAGACCCGCTGATCGGTATCGCGCAGATCGCGCGCCGCCAGCAGCAGCTTACGCTCGCGGATATAGCGCCCCAGACTCTCCCCTTTATACTGTAAAAACAGTCGTTGCAAATGCCACTTCGAATAACCGGCGTGGCGCGCAATATCGTCAATACGTAGCGGCTGATGCAAATTATCATCAATCCACTCGACGATTGTATCAATGACCTGAGCGGAAATAGTCATATGTCCTCTCTCCTCCTGAACCACTCTCATCGTTAGCGCCACCAGGCGTTAAATGATTGCGTTTTATCGGCGACCCAAACCGGCTCACCCAACATTGGCGTCAGCAGTCGCCACGGTCGCCCTGTGCTGGCCTCCGCCAGCCTTTTGTACGGATCGTCCCATGTGTGTTTTGCCAGCACGAAGCGCCCGGCGTGACCCGGCAGCACCGCGCGTGCATGAACATCGTCAGCGGCTTGCGCCGTCTCTTCCGGCATCATGTGGATGTACTTCCAGTCCTGGTCATACTGACCGTTTTCCATGATCGCCAAATCCACTTCGCCAAACTGTTCGCCGATGGCTTTAAAGTGCGGTCCGTAACCGCTGTCGCCGCTGTAGTAAATTTTCTGCTGCGGGGTAACGAACATAAAGCTGGCCCACAGGGTCTGGTTGCGCTTGAGGCCGCGGCCGGAAAAGTGGCGCGCGGGCAGGACGTGTACCGTCAGCTCATCGCTCACCTGCACCGACTGATTCCAGTCCGCCTCGCTGATTATCGCGCTCTCCATTCCCCAGTAGCGCAGGTGCGACCCCACGCCCAGTGGCGTCACCACGCGCCTGACCTTCGGCATTAGAGCTTTGATGGTGGCGTAATCGAGGTGGTCGTAATGATCGTGCGAGATAATCAGCAGGTCGATATCCGGCATGCCCTCAGCGTGCCACGGGTAATCCCCGGCGAAGGCCTTATTAATAAACGAGAACGGCGCGGCATAGTTGCTAAATACGGGATCAATCAGGATGCGTTTGCCCGCCAGCTGCAGATACCAGGAGGAGTGACCGAGCCAGACCATCACGTCCTGCCCTGACGGCAAGCCCGCCAGATCGGTGTTCACCAGCGGCAGCGGCTGTGCAGGTCTGGCATTTTCACGTTTGGCGACCAGAAACTCCCACCACGCGGCCAGCATATTTTTTTGCCCGGTAAAGCCAGGCGTCGGAAGCTGATTGTGAAACTGACCGTCGTGATAGTGCGGCGACTGCTCCACCAGGCTGAGCTGCGCGCCCTGCGGCGCCTGACCAAATCCGGCATTTAACACAAACGGCAAAGTTGTTGCTGACGCTAATAACATGATGGCGACCACGCTGAAAGTGACACAGTTCATATCCTGACCTGGCGAAATCCTCCTTCCTGGAGGTTTTTGTTATAAGGCTTGATTATGAGTGAGTAAGCACTCATTATTAGGAAGAAGCTGAAAGTCGTCAAGACGATTTTCAAATTTTGACAGACAGCGTTGCAGTGCCCATGTCAGGCATGCTTAGATCGTGGTTTTATCATGTGTGAGGTAAAGTGTAGTGGCTCGTCCTAAGAGTGAAGATAAAAAGCAAGCGTTACTGGAGGCCGCAACCGCCGCCTTTGCCCAATCGGGAATCGCCGCCTCAACTTCCGCCATCGCCCGCAGCGCCGGGGTTGCCGAGGGTACGCTGTTTCGCTACTTTGCCACCAAGGACGATCTGCTCAACGAGCTTTATCTGACTATAAAAGCAGACCTGGTTAAGACAATGATCGCGGGTCTCAATCCGAACGAGACCGAGTCGAAAGAGAACACGCGCAATATCTGGAACAGCTATATCGGCTGGGGCGTGCGTAATCCCATGGAGCATAAAGCGATTCGCCGGATGGCGCTGAGTGAAAGGATCACCGACGAAACCCGCAACCGCGTCAAAGAGATGTTTCCCGAGCTCAATGAACTGTGCCAGCGTTCCATCAAGCCCGTTTTTCAATCCGAAGAATACCGCACCTTTGGCGATGCGCTGTTTCTTTCGCTGGCCGAAACCACCATTGAATACGCCTGCCACGAGCCGGAACGCGCCGTGCGTTTTGTCGAACTCGGCTTTGAAGCCATGTGGCAGGCGCTTGCCGAGGACAATAGCTGATGGACCCCCGCTCGCTGCATGACCACGCGCATCGTATCGCGCTGGAGCTTCCCTTTACCGAGCACTGCTGGCCGTTTGGCCCGGAGTACGATGTGTTTAAAATCGGCGGGCGGATTTTTATGCTGACCGCGACGGTTCGCGGCCGCGCGCTGGTCAACCTGAAGTGCGATCCGCAGAAATCGCTGCTTCATCAGGCGATTTACCGCAGCATTGAGCCCGGCTATCACATGAACAAAAAGCACTGGATCACCGTGGTTCCCGGCGAAGATATTAGCGTAGATCTGCTGGCGGAACTGATCGATGATTCGTGGAACCTGATCGTCGATAAACTCAGCAAAAAAGAGCAGCAGCGGCTGCGCCCGCGGTGATTTTCAGCGCTGCGCGATAAGTGTTATCGCATTTTTGCCCCTTATCTTTTTTCCGTCATCGCTGTACTCTTCCTTCACGAAACGCACCCGCAAGGGGTTGTAAACAGTGAGGAAGAGTATGGATATCGTATCGGTTGCCTTAAAGCGCTACTCCACCAAGGCCTTTGACGCCACTAAAAAGCTAACTGACGAGCAGGCGGAAAACCTGAAAACGCTGCTGCAGTACAGCCCGTCAAGCACCAACTCCCAGCCGTGGCACTTTATCGTTGCCAGCAGCGATGAAGGCAAAGCGCGCGTCGCCAAAGCGGCGAGTGGCACCTACGTGTTTAACGAACGTAAAATTCTTGATGCCTCCCACGTGGTGGTTTTCTGCGCCAAAACCGCAATGGACGACGCCTGGCTTGAGCGCGTGGTCGATCAGGAAGAGGCCGATGGCCGCTTTGCGAACGCCGAAGCCAAAGCCGCGAACCACAAAGGTCGTACCTTCTTTGCCGATATGCACCGCAAAGAGCTGCACGACGACGATCAGTGGATGGCGAAGCAGGTTTATCTCAACGTCGGCAATTTCCTGCTGGGCGTCGCGGCCATGGGTCTGGACGCCGTGCCGATTGAAGGCGTCGACTTCGCGATTCTCGATGCCGAATTCGACCTGAAAGCCCAGGGTTACACCAGCCTGGTGGTGGTGCCGGTCGGCCATCATAGCGTCGAAGACTTCAACGCGACGCTGCCGAAATCACGCCTGCCGCAGGCGACGACCATTACCGAGATTTAATTCTCTGGTTTTTTTTACGTCAGGATAATCCCCGGATTGCAGCCGTCGCCTTATCCGGGCTACAAAATTACACACTGTGGGAACCCGTAGCCCGGGTAAGGCGCGTCAAGCGCCGCCCCGGGGATAGCCCGCAGTATTTTGTAGCCAGCATCCCCCCACCTTAGCTACCGCTCTCGCGTGCCAGATGCGCTTCGCATAGCGGCCAATGACCGCCAGGCGTTGAGCGTACGCTGAATAATGCGCTGCTCTTTTCAGGCTATGTTCATAAGCATTCCCTGTCGTTAATGTTTATCCAGCCACGCCAGCGCCTGCTCGCCTGTTTCATCCATCGGCAAATAGACCAGCAGGCGCGAGCCGTTGCGCGGGGCCGAGTACCAGTACATCTGCTGCAGGCTGAAGCGTCCGAGCTGCGGATGATTAAAGTTTTTCACCTGATTTTCCACCCCGCGCACCTCATAGCGCTGATGCCAAAGCGCCTCGAACTCCGCCGACGCGGCGAAAAAGCGCGCCAGCTTATTTTCCCACAGCGGATCGCCGCGGTGCTCCGCCATCGCCGCGCGGAAATAGGAGACAAACGTCGCCAGCACGTCACGATTCTCGATACGGCTGCGCCAGGTTTCATTGGTCAGGTACAGATAAATGCAGTTGCGATCTTCCTCCGGGATGGTGGCGAAATCGATGCCCATCAGGCGGCAGAAGCTGTCGTTCCAGGCCACAATATCAAAGCCGGGATTCTGAATACTGGCGGGCTGCGGCATCAGGCTATCGAGCATCCGCCGGGTGCCGGGGCTGATACCTTCGCATACCGTCACCTGAGTGGCCTCAGGCGGGGTCAGCCCGGCCAGCACAAACAGATGCCGGGTCTCAAGCGGGCTGCACTGCAGCGCATTCGCCACCCCTACCAGCACCGCCGCTGACGGATTGACCTCCCGCCCCTGCTCCAGCCAGGTGTACCAGGTGACGCCGACGTCCGCCAGCATCGCCACCTCTTCCCGCCGCAGGCCCGGCGTGCGCCGCCGGCCAACGCGGGGCAACCCCAGGCGCTGCGGGTCGAGGCTCTCGCGGCGGGCGCGCAGAAACGCCCCCAGCTGTTTGCGGCCATCATCGGGTGCGGCGATGGTCAATTCACGTTGCGGCATGGTCGTCATAAAACCTCCAGCATGGTAGTACCAATACCAGTATAGACAGGAACTGGTACCCGTTTAATTTATCGGTGATGCTACGGCTATCCGCTGAATGACGCAATGGAGAGATCCGATGAATTCGTCTGCTGTTTCACCCGGCCGCGCCGGTTTATTCCTTCTGTTGACCGGCCAGATGCTGCCGCTGATCGATACCTCGATCGCCAACGTCGCGCTGGACTCCATTACCCAATCGCTTAACGCCAGCGCCACTCAGCTTGAGCTGATCGTCGCGCTGTACGGCGTCGCCTTTGCCGTCTGCCTGGCGATGGGCAGCAAGCTTGGCGATAACTATGGCCGCCGTCGTCTGTTTATGTGGGGCGTGGCGATGTTTGGCGTCGCCTCCCTGCTGTGCGGAATGGCGAACTCCATCAATACGCTGCTGGCGGCGCGCGCGGTGCAAGGGGCCGGTGCGGCGCTGATCGTGCCGCAAATCCTCGCTACCTTGCATGTCACCCTGAAAGGCACCGCCCACGCCCGGGCCATCAGCCTGTACGGCGGCATTGGCGGTATCGCCTTTATTGTCGGTCAGATGGGCGGCGGCTGGCTGGTGTCGGCGGATATCGCCGGTTTAGGCTGGCGCAACGCCTTCTTTATTAACGTGCCGATCTGCCTGCTGGTGCTGGCCTTCAGTCCGCGATACGTCCCGGAGACCCGGCGCGAAGCGCATTCGCGCATCGACTGGCAGGGCACCTTTAGCCTTGCGCTGATCCTCTGCTGCCTGCTGTTCCCGATGGCGTTGGGGCCGGAACTGCACTGGCCGTGGACGCTGCAGCTGATGCTGGCTGCGGTGCTGCCTCTGCTGGTCTGGATGCGGGCCAGCGCGCTGAGCAAACAGCAGCGCGGCGAGCAGCCGCTCTTACCGCCTCGCCTGCTGAAGCTCACCAGCATTCGCTTTGGCATGGCCATCGCCCTGCTCTTTTTCAGCGCCTGGTCCGCGTTCATGTTCTGCATGGCGCTGACCATGCAGGCCGGTCTGGGGATGGCGCCGTGGCAGTCCGGCAACAGCTTTATCGCCCTCGGTGTGGCCTACTTCGTCTCCGCGCTGTACGCGCCGAAACTGATAGCCCGCTACAGCATGGGACGCATTTTGCTGATCGGTCTGGCGGTGCAGATTGTCGGCCTGCTGCTGTTGAGCGCGACCTTTTATCGTCTCGGTGTCCACACCACCACCCTGGCGCTGGTCCCGTCTACGGCGCTTATCGGCTATGGGCAGGCCCTGATCGTCAATAGTTTTTACCGTATTGGGATGCGCGATATCAGCGCCTGCGACGCCGGGGCCGGGAGCGCGATTCTCAGCACTCTGCAACAGGCGACGCTGGGTCTGGGTCCGGCGATTCTCGGGTCGCTATTCTTAGCCCTCGCCCAGCGCAGCGGCGGTGACTATCCACGGGCGCTGATCGATTTCCTCGCGGTGGAAGTGGTGATGATGCTGGTACTGGGCGCCATCGCGCTGTGGCTACGCCATCACCTTAACGTCCGTCCGGCGGTAGCGACCTCATAATCACATTCGCGTAACCTGCTATTTGCATAATAGACATCCAGCGGTCATCATAACCGCTGGATGTAAAGGAGACGTTATGCAGGAATTAATATCGCAAATCGCCGCATTAGGCATCAAAATTACCCCCACCACCTCACTCATTATTATTTTCGGCATTATTTTTCTGACGGCGATTGTCGTTCACCTTATTCTGCACAAAGTGGTGCTGCGCACCTTCGAAAAGCGGGCGCAGGCCAGTAGTCACCTGTGGCTGCAAATTATTACGCAGAACAAACTGTTTCATCGTCTGGCCTTCACCCTGCAGGGGATTATCGTCAACGTGCAGGCGGTGTTGTGGCTGCAAAAAGGCAGCGAGGCTGCGGAAATCCTCACCACCTGCGCCCAGCTGTGGGTGATGATCTACGCGATGCTGTCCTTCTTCTCGCTGCTGGACGTGGTGTTCAATTTATCGCAGAAATTCGCCACCGCTTCTCAGCTGCCGCTTAAAGGCATATTTCAGGGGATTAAGCTGGTCTGCGCGATTATTGTCGGCATTCTGGTGATCTCCTTACTGATTGGCCAGTCGCCGGCGATTCTGATTAGCGGGCTCGGCGCGATGGCCGCGGTACTGATGCTGGTATTCAAAGACCCGATTCTCGGCCTGGTCGCTGGGATCCAGCTCTCCGCCAACGATATGCTCAAACTCGGCGACTGGCTGGAGATGCCGAAATATGGCGCCGACGGCGCGGTTATCGACATTGGGCTGACCACGGTGAAGGTGCGCAACTGGGATAATACCATCACCACGATTCCCACCTGGTCGCTGGTTTCCGACTCGTTTAAAAACTGGAGCGGCATGTCGGCATCCGGCGGTCGCCGGATTAAGCGCAGCCTGAATATCGATACCACCAGCATTCATTTTCTCGATGAACAGGAGCAGCAGCGCTTAATTCAGGCCAGACTGCTGAAGCCGTATATGGATTCTCGTCATCAGGAAATCAGCCTGTGGAACCAGCAGAACGCCGCCGATCAATCGATATTGAATCAGCGCAAGATGACCAATATCGGCACCTTCCGCGCCTATTTGCAGGAATATTTGCGGAATCATCCACGCATCCGCAAAGATATGACGCTAATGGTGCGCCAGCTGGCCCCGGACGCCAGCGGCCTGCCGATTGAGATTTACTGCTTCACCAACACCGTGGTGTGGGCGGAATATGAAAGCATCCAGGCGGATATATTCGATCACGTCTATGCCGTGGTTGACGAATTCGGCCTGCGGATCCATCAGTCCCCCACCGGCAACGATATTCGTTCGCTGGCGGGCGCGTTTACTCAGTAATATCCTCAGGTACTGGCGCGGGAAATGACGCGCCAGTCCATCATCACCCGCTCAACGGCGGCGTCAGGATTATCGATTCTCTTCATTAATAGCGTCACCGCCGTGCGGCCAATCTCGCGCGAAGGCTGTTCCACGGTGGTCAGCTGCGGCGATACCACTTCGGCCAGTTCGGTGCCATCAAAACCGACCACCGCGATATCTTCCGGCACCCGCAGCCCGGCCTGAGCGATAGCCCGCAACGCGCCCGCCGCCAGCGAATCGGAGACGGCAAACACCGCGTCCGGCTGCTCTTCCTGCGCCAGCAGCGTCTCCATCGCCTGTTTACCGGCGGCGGCGCTCAGATCGCTGGCGTAGGTGACCTGTTGATACGCCAGTTCGCGAACGTGCAGTACGCTTTTATAGCCGCGCTCGCGCAGGCGCGAGTAGCGATAGCTGAGATCGTGGTTGATTAAAGCAATGCGTTTACGCCCGGCGTCAACCAGCCGGGAAACGGCGCCCTGCGCCGCGTCGACGTCGTTGATGCCGACGCAGGAGATGCTGCCGTTATCGGCGTATTCCGCGCACTGAACCCAGGGCGCGTCGCCGATCATGGTGGTGAGTTCCGGCAGGCTGGAGAGCGCGTTCATCGTAATGATGCCGTCGACCATTTTGCCGGAGAGCAGCTGCAGACCCGAGGTTGAACGGGCTAAATCCGAACCTGAATTACACAGCAGGATCCGGTAGCCGTTCTTTTCCGCCTCTTCTTCAATGCCCTTGACCACCTCGGCGCAAAAGGGGTTGGCGATATTCGAAACCATCACCAGAATCATATTGCTGCGGGCCGTTCGCAGCTGGCGGGCCAGCAGATTAGGCTGGTAGTTACTCTCTTTGATCGCCTGCAGCACACGTTCGCGATTCTTCGCTTTAACGGTATCGCTGTTATTCAGTACCCGCGATACCGTCGCCACCGAGACGCCCGCCAGGCGAGCGATTTTCTGAATTGACATAGAGGCTGCACTTCCCGCATAGACGTTATATTTCGCAGGCTATCATAAATGAGCCCCGTCCGCGCCGTCAGCAGGTTTTGCAAGAATCGACGGGATTGATTAGCACGCTAAGGTCGCTATCATGATAGCGTCGGCGTTGTTTCGCGAGAGGCGAAACGTACGCTGGCCGTTGAACGTCATCGGCATATAACTGGGGTATCTCTTGAACACAATAAAAAATATTAACATCGCAGCGGCAATGATCACCGACGGTCAAGGACGCTGTCTCTTAGTACGCAAACGAGGGACGGAGTACTTTATGCAACCCGGTGGAAAGCCTGAAATCGGGGAGGTCCCGGAAGCAGCGTTGATCCGCGAGCTCGAAGAGGAGCTCAACTTCCTCGTCTCACCTGAAGAACTGGTCCCGGTAGGCCGCTTCACCGATACCGCGGCAAACGAGCCGGGCCATACGGTCTCAGCGGATATCTTTCAAATAGCAACCAACAGAGCGAGCTTTACACCAACGGCAGAAATAGAAGAAGTTATCTGGTATACGCCGGGCCAGGATCGGCATATTAAGCTTGCTCCTCTTACCGAGAATCACCTGCTTCCTCTGCTGAAAGGGGCGTAAGCGCCCGGGGCGCATCGAAAGTATGGCCTCATTTGCCTGCAAGTCAAAATCCAGGGTGCCGTCGTTCCGGTGGCGTAGCGGCGGCTTGCAGGCAGAGCCAGTTCAGGCTGAAGCGCCCCACTTCCACGAGATCAGTTGCCCGCATCTCCTGTTAAGATTTAGCACATCCTTCTGATTCGCTCCTCTTCAAATGCCGACGCGTTTAGTTCTTAAAACGCCCTCTTTTGTACACCAGATCATATTTGGCCAGACAATCCTATCCCCCATAATCCAAAACATCGCAACTTTCCCTTACGAAAAACATGCCATTACAGAATAAACACCACGAAATAAAACAAAATAAAAACACAAAATTAACAAACAACGATGCGATAGCATTTTTTTTGACCTTTTGTGCTGTTTTTTTTTAACCAATTCTCCCCCATTCAGCGAGAAAATTCCTGGTCATCATGGATAATTCTTAAAGAGCGATCGACATAAAATTCTGCACCTTAAGATTTTTCTTATTCATAATAGTAAGTTAGTCTAGATTCAGGCAATTTTTGACATTAAGAATTTACACATTTCTCATCTATATAACTCTTCAGAAATTAAAGTTGTCACATTTATTAACTAGCCATAATATAGCCACATCATTGAACGATAGGATGATGCAATATAGGGAAATAAATCGACATATGGCTCCTCAGAAATATGAGAAGGTATACTGCATTAGCTGTCAGTATCAATGCGAAATCTATCCACGACCTACGATTAAATCGATTAACTGCATTGAAACTCACTATTGCGTATGGCCCGATAAAAACATCTACTTAAAAAATGGTGTGCATTGTTTTTTAATTAGCAAGCACTACAACTTCTCTAATTCTGGATTTATTTTTGTTGATTTTTCTCGCTACAACATCAGATTATTCACCAATGAAAAATGGATTGAATATCTGATTAAAACAGGGTTGCGGATAGTTTTGATTGCCGACAGATTAGCACAGCCGCTGGCGCTGTACTGGAAACACCGCTGTCAGCAGATAATTTCGATTATCAACACCAGCGATACCCGAGACGAGATTGAAAAGAAAATACAGCTTTCGTTTCTCGGTCAAAGAGATGGACGAGGTTACCGTCAAAAACTCAGCGACCAGGAAGTGTTGGTTCTCGATCTTTTACTTGCCGAGAAGTCGGTTAAAGAGATAGCAAAAGAATTGCAAATGGCAGAAAAGAGAATTTACGCAATCAAGCTCAGCTTGCAGAATAAGATGGGAGGCAGAGGGAAGTTAAACATTATTCTATCTGGATAAAGTCATTATCAGTATTTGTAGCAATAACTCCATAAATGGAACTAACTTAATTATTCTCAGGAAATTTAAAATGAAAAAAATCGTATTAGCGGGTGTTGTGGCTGCGGCTCTTATCTCTTCCAACGCAATGGCTAACGTGACTACTTCCGCCACTGCAAGCTGGGATGCTAGCGCAACGAAAGACACCACCAGCGCGCTGGTTGTCACTCCGCTGAAATCCCTGAACTTCCAGTACGCTGAAGGGATTAAAGCGTTTAACTCCCAGAAAGGCGCTTTTGATATCACTATCCAGGGCCAGTCTGGCGCGACTGACTTCACGCTGACCTCTCAGATCGTCAGCAACACCCTGAGCCGTACCACTGACGCCTCTACTCTGGCCGTTGGTGTGAGCTGGAACGGCAACGCGCTGAACAAAACCACCCCGGTAACGATGATTGATACCGCCAACAACATCTCCGCGGGTCTGGATGCGCTGGCTGTCGCGACCGCCTTCGCAGGCGCCGATCGCGTCAGCACTCAGGGTAACTTCGATTTCACTATCGACTCCGCGACTTCTGACGGCAGCACCGCCGCTGAGTTCAAAGATTTAACCGACGGTTACTGGAGCGGCGACGTTCGCGTTCAGTTCAACGCGGAATGGACTATCTAATCAGGTGTAGCCAACACCTGTCCGGTATGACAAGGAGGCTTCGGCCTCCTTATAAGGATGCGCCATGAAACTGAATCCATTATTACTCTCTCTCTTTTTATTCACCGTGACGCCCTCCTCCCATGCCATTAATGTCGGGGACGTCACCTCTATAATGAGGCCGGATGCCTCGACTCTGGCAAAAGAAATCATTAATACCACCGATACGGCGCGTTACGTTAGCGTCAGCGTGGAGCGTATCTCATCGCCTATGGCCGGCGGCAAGGTTATCCCGATGGCGAGCAGATCGGAATTATTATCAACACCAGCCAGTCTGATATTACCCGGAAATGCTAAAGAGAACTTTCGTTTTTTTTACAAAGGACCTCAGGATAACCAGGAACGTTATTATCGCATATCCTGGACCGATGAGCCGGTGACCGAGTTTGAAGCCAGTAAAAAGAAAAAACAGGGCGAGGCAACGACCTCTGCCATTATTGGTACGATTCTGGTGGTCGCGCCGCGTGAAGAAAGATTTGACTATCGTCGCGATAATGACACGGTAACCAATACCGGTAACGCTTCATTCCGCGTTATCTCCTACGGGCCCTGTCGCGATAAAGCGAAGGATGAGGGGCAAGGCTGCCGTGAACGCTATTATGTCATGCCTGGTGTTAGCGTAAGAATAAAGCATACCGATCTCACCAACAAAAAAACGCGAATTGGAATATGGCACGGTGAGCAATATATAAATGTAAACTGAGTAACATTATGGATAATCTTGGTTATGTCAAAGGGACGTTGTTCGCTGGATTATTAATTACGGTAAACCAGGGATGGGCAGCTAATGCTACAGCGCCAGTTAAAGTCAGTAACTATGTTATTCCTTCGGTATTTGCTAACGCGTTATACCAGGGCATGTCGGTCCCTGTTTTTATTCGTTATGAAGGCGATAATAGTACCCAACGCAGCCAGCAAAAAATCGCTGATGCCATCCTTACCATCAAGGATAATGAGTTTCGCCTGAACCAGATCGCGCTCAGCGATCTGCCGGAACGAACCGAATTATCACCTCAGATAAAATCATTGCTCAACGAGATGCAGGACAAAAGCATCGGCGACGGTCAGCGCGTTTATATCAACAAAGACGCCTCTCTCTCACTCGATACGCGTTCCTTTTATCTTGAGCTGACGGTTAACCGGGCAGCCATGCAGGCCGCTATTTTGCCGCGTACCAATATGCTTGGGGAATCCACTGCCCAGAATCTCTCGAGCGTGCTGAATTACTCGATGGGGAGCTATTACAACAAATATGAGAATACCGATAGCGCCAGCAGCTATCTGACGCTGGACAATACCTGGTCGCTGCGCGAGCACCATCTGAATTTTAACGGTTCCCTGTACGGGATTGGTACCGGCAACCAGCAGGGTAAACTGTATCGCTCGATGTACGAGCGTGACTATCAGGGACGCCGCTTCGCAATGGGGATGGTGGATACCTGGAATCTGCAATCGATCGCCAGCATGAGCGCCCTGAACTCCAGCCGTATTTACGGCATTAGCTATGGCAATAAAAGCAGTTCCCAAACGCAGGACAATACGCTAGCTCTGGTGCCCGTCACGGTGTTCCTGCCGGCCGCCGGCGAAGTGCATGTTTATCGTGACGGCAAACTGCTCAGCATTCAAAACTTCTCGATGGGCAGCTACGAGCTCGATACGTCGCGCCTGCCGTTTGGCATCTACAACGTTGATATACAGGTGGTCGTAAACGGACGCGTGGTCAGCAGCCGGACGGCGAACATCAATAAAACGTTCGCCCGGAAATCGAGCGTGACCGGCGATCTCTCATGGCAAACTTTCGGCGGCAGCCTCGAATACAACAAGATGGACTATCGCCATAAATACAACATCAATTATGGCACACGGAATACGTGGATAGCCGGGATCGCCGCGGCAACCAGCCAACCCTGGCTTTCCGGCGTGAATCTGAAAACCACGCTCTACGGTTTTGACAATAACGGCGTCAATGAAACGGAAGCGAACGTGATTTTCAACAACGCGTTCAGCTTTAACCAGCAGGGGCTGCTCGCTACCGACGGCAGCTGGCAGAGTACCTCCACCTTCAATATGAGTTTACCGGACGGATACGGCAACCTGTGGGGGTCGCGCCAGTACAGTTCCATTGGTAACGCGCTACCGATGCAGCAAAACGACTACGTGACCGTCGGCGCCAACGCTAACCTGCGTAAAATCGCGCCGTTCCTCGGTACGCTGAGCGTCAGCCGCACCAATAACAAATATACCGGGAGCACCTATACCAACGTCGATTACGATCAATCCCTGTTAGCTAATCGCTACGCAACCGTTACGTTACGCGTCGGTATTCAGAACTATCAGTACAACAACCATGAAAATCTGCGCGATAAGTACGTCAATATTGACGTCTCTATCCCCTTCTCCACCTGGCTAAGCACCGGTGTGTCCAGCCAAAACGGAAACATGCTGGCGAACGCCACGCTGCGCAAAAGCTTTGACAACAGCGCCATTACCCAGGTGGGAGCATCGGTTTCGAAGCAGATTAAACAAAATAAAAATGACGATAGCCGTTATCGTTCAGACGATTACGCCGCCAATGGTTACGTCAGCTATAACACCAAATATAACGCTGGCACCGTCTCCGTTAGCCGCTCATCGCAGCACAGTTCAAACTACAGCCTGAGCTCGCAGGGAAGCGTGGCCTGGACGGAAAAAAATGTCTATGTCGGCAAAGGCACACAAACCGCAGGCCTGGTAGTGAATACCAATTTCAGCGGTAAGGGCAGGATGATGGCGCAGATAAACGGCCAGAACTACCCGCTGACCGGCAAAAGCAACTTCATCAGTCTTCCGCCTTACGCGGAATATAAGGTGGAACTGATGAACGACAAAAATTCGGAAGACAGCGTCGACATCGTTAACGGCCGACGTAACAAAGTCGTGCTCTATCCCGGCAACGTCAGCGTGATTAACCCGGAAGTCAAACAGCTGGTCACCGTCTTTGGCCGGGTGAAAGATCGCCGCGGCGGTTACTACGCCAACGCCGATATACACAACCACATTGGTAAAACGCGCACCGACGAACTCGGCGAGTTCGCCATGGACGTCGATAAGCGCTATCCGGTGATTACCCTGGTCGATAAATTCGGCGGCATTTGCGAAGTGGATTTGGATCTGACAGAGGCGAAAGGCGCCGTATGGGTCGGTGAGATCCCTTGTGAGATCCAACAACAAACGGCATCAGTGACGGGAGATGTTAAGAATGTCTATTAAACCCCAGGCCATCATGCTGCTGGCCGGCTGGCTGCTGGCCGCGCCGGCTATGGCACTTACCGCTACCAACGACGGGAGCGGCAGCAACACCTATATGTTTATCGACAACGATGTCGATGATGAATATTTCATCACCACCAGCGCCCTGTCCCCACGCTTCACCGGGGCCAATATCTGGACAAAATATAAAACGAACCAGCGTAGTCTGGGATATATGGGCAACTCGGGCTGGAGTTACAGTAACCGCTATTTTGATCTGTGGATCGACAACTCCCCCATTAACCAACCGTTTCTCGGGCTTCGCTGCATGTCCACGGGAGCAAACTGCCCGGCTTCCGGCATTATCCCTGCCGATGTTCTCGACAAAGACGGTTACTATCACGCGATGTCCGGCAACAGCGTAGCGAACGGTTACTACGGTGCCGGAGTGCTTAGCCAGTCGGCCTATGAGTATTTTCGCGATCGGCCGGTGGGAACCATCGATAGTTTGCAGCTTAATCTTTGCTACATGGACTCCAAAGCCGATTATGACTTTGCTTCCGGCGTTCGCTGTAAAGATCTCCCCAGCGGAGGAAAGTGGGTTTACTACACGATGAATCTCGAAAAGGTCTCGCATCTGGCCTTGAACAGTACCGGAGCGATGGCGGAAGTATGGATTGCCAGCGATGGTACGCCAAGCGTCAACCTCGGCTCTGAATTGTGCCAGATGGGCGTGGTCGGAAGCGCTTCAGGGATCATTTGTAAAATGGTTTCTTACAGCTTTCAGGAGACTAAAACCCTCACCACCTCACTTGATTTCCGGATGGTTATCGACACGGCGATGTTGGGATTCTCTCCTTCTTCGTCTGACGTAAAATACAGCGGTGATGGCGCAAGCTGGACCAATTTTGGTACGGTCAGCACCTATAACAAGGTCTTCAAACCATCAGGCGAGTACGTCTACGTATTCCTGTCCAACGCCTTTTTCCAAAAAGTCCTCAAAGCAGGCGCGGATTTAACCAACAAGGATGCGCTGTTTACCTTCTATTTTGATAACTCCGTTACCCCGCAATCGGGTTATTATCAGTTTACGCCATCAACATTAATTAACATTGTCCCACGGGAATACGGCATCAGCATTATCGCCAGCGACGGGAGCGCTCATCCAAAAGCATCCGGCAAGATCGGTAGCGAAGAGCCCATCACCTTTGAGTATAAAGTCACTACCTCCGCGTCGCGTCAGGCCGACAGTATCACCGCCCAGGTGATTGGCGACGCCATCAACATGTATGGTCTTCCGTACTGCCTGTTTACCTCAGCGGACGAGATGCTAAAAGTACCTGTCCCGGCCTACCTCGAATGGACGTCCGCCGCCGGTAAAGCGGTAAGAGTGCGCAACAGCTGCGGTGAGAATCCTGTCGATATGACCAACGCCGCCTGGGTACAGACGGCCTGGAACGCCAACGTCAACGATGGTTTCTTTTTTACCACCACGCTGAAACTGCTGTTTCCGATGGATGACCCGCATTCACAGTTCACCACCGATGGCCATGACTGGATGGGTACAGTCAGCGCCACCGGGGATGTAAAAGTGACCGCCACGTGGGTCGGCGTGGATCGGGGGCTGTGATGAATAAAATCCTACTCATCGGATTATGTGGGCTGTGTATTCAGCCCGCTTCCGCGGTGTACTTTGACTCAATTATCTATGATATGGATGGCAGTAAAGATTTTATCTCCCGGCCAATCGTCAATGATACTAAAAGCAACAATTTATATACTATATCGGCTTATAAAATCTCCCGGCCGGGCAACGGCGATGAGCGACCAGTGACCGGTCAGGATAAAGATCTGGTCTGGTCGCCGCTGCAGTTCACCGTACAGGCCAATAGTCAGGAATATTTTAAACTCTATTACCGGGGGCCAAAAGATGACGTTGAGCGCTATTATCGGGTGATCTTTAAGGAGACGCCCGTTATGGTTCTCCCCTGGCGTCTGGATCAGAAAAAAATGGATGTTGTCCCTTCGGTATCGATGAGCACGATTCTCATCGTTCGCCCGCGTAAGACCCGATTTGAGTATGAAATTAACGAAGCTACAGGCACTATTAAAAATACCGGCAACACCTATTTTAGAGTCATTCTGCAGAAAGGCTGCAATGGTGACGATGAAAGTTCAACGCAATTTTATATGCTGCCAGGAGAGAGCTGGACAGGTCCCGAAGCGAAAAATAGTAACAGGAAATATATTGTCGCATTAGGACGTTATCATAAATTAGGCAACGGCTGTTTCATGGATTCGCCGGGTTAACCGCTGCTAATCCAGCGCGGGTATGTTATGCCTGAAGCGCAGCTCGTGCAGGCGATTGAGCCCGCCGAACTTCTTGCATAAAGAGTATTGAAAGCGGTAGACGCTGCGGGTATCGCACGCCATGATGCGAGCAATATCCTGGCTGGAATGCCCGTCCGCCCGCAGGCGTAGCGTCTTCATTTCATGCTCCGTCAGCGACGGTGTGCGCCGGCAGCGAAGATTTCGCCCCAGCATGATGCGTTTTATTTTCTTGATTAAGCTACTTAAGCTATCGTTGACTTCCACCACCGACCATAGTAATCCGGAGCGCAGCATCCAAAAATTAGCCATGGGCAGCATGCTTTTATCCGCGAGTAAAATAATCTTCAGCCCGGTCTCCTGCAGTTTTTCGGCCCATCCCTCATGCAGAAAATACAAAATATTGTCGAGGGAGAAGTCCACCACCACCATTCCTTCAGGCAAAAAACAGGTGAGTTCACGAAAAACTAAATCATTGACCGCTCGCTTAAAAAAATAATTTTTATCCGGCCATACTGAAAATTTTCTCTCTCCACAAAGAGAACGTTCAATTTTATCTTCCGCTTCAATAGGGCAGTTTAAACCACACGCCATACATTTAATCTCACGGTTACCTGCCGGCATTACATTTACCTCTTGAGTGGCTAAAAATATTTTCAAAAAGATACAGACGTAATACCAAACATACTATAAACAAAAAAAATTGCTGCTATTACATTTACTATAAATATAGAAAACAAAAGACTAATCTATAATTCAAGCCCTTAGAGAAAATAACGTTAACACATTTCATTAAATATTTTAATAAAATACCCACTGAATTTAACCATGTCATATTATATATAGCAAGATATATCCCCCATATTATAAGTAAGCGTAATATTTATTGTTACTTGATTTATAATCACACGCTGCATAATTTTCTGGTTCCTTTCATCTAGTCCCCTTTTACCGCAGCCGGAAATGCCTCCGCCAGCCAGTCGATAAATACGCGCAGCCGATATTGCCGCTGATAAGGTCCGAGGGGCTGTCAGCAACCACCAGACTACGTTGATGGTGGACTGGCGCAGATCTAAAAATGCTGCCTGAAGACCCTTGGATTCATGGGTCTTCAGGTGCTACCGTACAGACATACTTAACCGTTTTGTTCTGTAGCCGAATGATCGGTGTACCTGTTCTAATAATTATGGATGATGATATCAATGAAACTAAAAATGGCTTTTATCGCGCTTGGCTGTTCGCTTGCCGCCCTTTCCGGCTGTACCTCCTCAAAATCTTCCCCGGAACGCCACGCTTACTATTTTGTCTCACACCGCAGCGATTTCGTCGGTGGTAACTTCGTGAGTAACCGTCAGGAAAACTACCGCTTAAATCTGCCGAACTTTACCGACATCTATGCCCGTGGGCAGCAGGACAGAAAGTCGGGGATGAGCGAAAGCGACGCCCGCCGTACTGCCGACGCCATCAGGCAGCAGGTGGCGCAGGGCACAAAAACCCAGCACGCATTTACCGGCAACGTCAGCGATAAATGGGACAACGAGATGGAAAATAAAGACGCCGTGCTGTTTGGTAATGAACTGTCCGGGACCTATCTCGACGGCTATTTTGGCGTGAAATAATACAGCGGGTGCGCAAAATGCGCACCGCGCCTTCTGCTTATCTTTCCACCTGCACCCAGCGCTGCTGCTGATGGCTTTTCACTATCGCATCAACGATGTACATCACATCCGCCCCCTCATAGAAAGAGGCGAAACGCTGCGACGACGCCGGCGGCATCTCGCCGGCGCGCACCGCCTGATAAAAGCTGAGCATCATATTTTTAAACGCATCGGGCCAGCCTTCGTTATGCCCACCGGGGAAGTGGGCGCTGGCGGCGGCCTCGCCGAGCATCAGGCTCGGATCGTCGCTCAGCAGCTGGTTTGGCCGCTGGCGATGCCCCACCCACAGCCGCTGCGGCATCTCCTGCTCCCATGCCAGCGAACAGTTACTGCCGTTGATCTCCACCGTCAGGCCATTTTTTCTCCCGGCGCTGACCTGCGAAACGGTAAAACAGCCCTTACTGCCGTCATCAAAACGGAACAGTACCGATCCCAAATCTTCGGTATCGACGGGCCGCGCCTCATACGCGCTATCATCGCGATGCTGGCTAAAGGTCGCATCCCCGGCAACGGGCGCTTTACGCGCTGGCCAGACGATAGAGAGATCCGCCATCACCTCGACAATACGACGGCCTGTCATAAACTGCACCGTATCGCACCAGTGGGAGCCAATGTCGGCCACCGCCCGCGAGGCGCCGCCCTGCGCCGAATCGACCCGCCAGTTATAGTCGGTCTCCAGCAGCATCCAGTCCTGCAAATAGCTGCCGTGCGCTGCAAACAGCCTTCCGACGTCGCCGTTGCGCATCATCGCCGCCGCCTGCTGCACCATGGCAAACTGGCGATAAACAAAGCTGACGCCATGAACCACCCCGGCGCTTTCCGCCAGCGCCACCAGCTCACGGGCCTCCTCCGCGGTCATGCAGAGCGGTTTTTCCGAAAAGACGTGCAGCCCGGCGGAGAGGATCTGTCGGTTAATCCGCGCATGCAGATGGTTCGGCGTACAGTTATGCACCACCTGCAATCCGGGATGCGCCAGCAGCGCCTCGACGCTACCGTAGGCGTGCGCCACGTTGAGCTGGCGCGCCTTCTGCTGCGCCACTTCCAGCGAACCATCGCACAGCGCCACCACCTCGATATCGCCCACCCGGCGCAGCGCTTCCAGATGCGCCGGCCCGATAAACCCGGAGCCAATAATGCCGACCTGAATCATTCTCCTCCCTCCTTGCCTGCGGCGAAATCATCAAACGCCCGTCCGGAGACCGGAATGATATGGCGGCGGATAAACTCGCTGCCTTCGCGCGCGCCGACTTCCGCGTCCTTCAGGCAACACTCCCACTCCAGCACCGCCCAGCCGTCAAAATCATACTCGGTGAGCTTGCTGAAAATCGTTTTGAAATCGATCTGCCCGTCGCCCAGCGAACGAAAACGTCCCGCCCGCTGCGGCCAGTTCTGATAGCCGCCATAGACCCCGCTGCGCCCGCTGCGGCGGAATTCAGCGTCTTTGACGTGAAACGCTTTGATCCGCGCGTGGTAGATATCGATAAAGGCCAGGTAATCCATCTGCTGAAGATGAAGGTGGCTGGGATCATAAAGTATGTTGCAGCGCGGATGGTTATCGAGTCGCTGCAGAAAACGCTCAAAGGTCACGCCATCATGCAGATCTTCGCCGGGATGGATTTCGTAACAGAGATCGACGCCCTGTTCGTCGAAAACATCCAACAGCGGCCGCCAGCGCCGGGCCAGCTCATCAAAAGCCTCATCGAGAAGCGGCTGATTATGCGGCGGCCACGGATAAAAATAGGGCCACGCCAGCGCCCCGGAAAAGGTGGCGTGCGCCTTCAGCCCCAGACGCGCAGACGCCACCGCCGCCTGGCGCACTTTCTCGACCGCCCACTGCTGGCGCGCCTGCGGGTTATCGCGCAGCGCGACGGGCGCAAACGCGTCAAAGGCCCTATCATAAGCCGGATGAACGGCCACCAGTTGCCCTTCAAGATGTGTAGAGAGCTCGCCGATCGCCAGGCCATGCTCCGCTAGCTTGCCGCTCACCTCATCGCAGTAGGTCTGGCTGGCGGCGGCACGTTCAACGTCGAAAATCGCCGGATGGTTGCAGGGGATCTGCAATGCCTGATAGCCCAAACTGGCAGCCCACTGCGCCAGGCCCTCCAGGGTATTAAACGGCGCCTGCGTACCGATAAACTGCGCCAGAAAAATGCCCGGCCCCTTGATTGTTTTCATACCACCTCCCAAACATTAACGCGGCTCTTTCTCGTTGTACTGGAAAGAGAAAAGGAAAATCAGGGCGATGACCGCTGCGGCCACCGCCGGGATCCACCAGAAGGCGACCCACGCCTGCGGTACGCTCTGGCCTGCCACCAGATGGTTATACAGCGCGCCGGAAATCTGCGACCCCAGCAGCATGCCGATACCGTAGGTGAACATCACGATCATGCTCTGCGCCTGGCCCTTCACCTTTTCACCGGCCACGCGGTCGGTGTAGATAAAGCCGACAACAAAGAAAAAGTCATAGCAGACGCCATGCAACAGGATGCCGAGATAGAGCAGGAAGCGCCCCTCTTCGCTGACCCCCAGCGCAAAGAAGGCATAGCGCACGAACCACGCCGCCATACCGATCAGCAGCATGTATTTCACCCCGAGGCGGCGGAACAGCAGCGGGATCACCAGCATAAAGAAGATTTCTGACATCTGGCCGAAAGACATCGCGGTGCTGACGTCCGCGATACCGGCATCCGCCAGATAAGACGCGGTGTAGGCGTAGTAGGTCCCCAGCGGAATCGAAATCAGCGTCGCGCAGAGGGAGAAAATCAGGAAGTGGCGCGTTTTCAGCAGCGCGAAGGCGTCGGCGCACAGCAGGTCGCGAAACTGTACCGGGGTGCCTTTCGCCGGGGCCGGCGTATGCGGCAACGTCAGGCTATAAATGGCCAGCGCCACCGAACAGAGCGCCGCAACAGAGAAAATCCCTGTGGTATCGGAAATCCCCGTCACGCCGATAAAGATACCGGCGATGATCCAGCCGATGGTGCCGAAGACGCGCACCACCGGGAAGGTTTTATCGACGTTCGCCAGACTGTGGAAAGCGATGTTATTGGTCAACGCCAGCGTCGGCATATAGCACAGAGTGTAGCCGAACAGCAGGCCAATCAGCAGCGCGCCGTTTTGCGCCACCAGCGCCTGCGGAACAAACCACAGAATCACCGCCCCGGCCAGGTGCATTACCGCCATCACCTTCTGCGAAGCGAAAAAGCGGTCGACCAGCATGCCCAGTACGAATGGCGAAAGAATGGACGCAATCGGCCCGGCGGAGAAAGCATCGCCGATCAGCAGCGACATCTCATAGCGGGTCATCACCAGCCCCAGCGTGACCGACCAGCTTCCCCAAATAAAGAACTGCATAAACATCATTAACGACAGCCGCGGCACCAGAAAACGGTGCGTTGCGCGGGGAGTTTCACGACCTTCGGTTGTTGTGATCATTTCGACCGCCCTCAAAAAAGTAATCGATTACAAATACCCTCAAATGAAAAGTAATCGATTACAAAAAGAAGATCGCGGGCAAAATAAGCTAAGCGCGAAGAAGATCACAATAAAAGGAATGATACCCCGCCGGACGGCGGGGCGATCGCGCGCTACGCCTTCCGGCGCAGGGTTTTAAAGGCCGCAAACAGGAACAGGATCCACACCGGCAGCAGAATCGCCGACAGACGCATCCCGTCGATGGTGCACATCAGCACCAGGATCAGCGCCAGAAAGGCGATACAGACGTAGTTACTGCCGGGCGACAGCAGAGCTTTAAACTTCGGCTCGCGCCCCTTGCGCCGCTGGGCGGCGCGGAATTTCAGGTGCGCCAGGCAGATCATGATCCAGTTCAGCAGCAGCGTCGCTACCACCAGCGCCATCAGCAGGCCGAGGGCTTTCTGCGGCAACAGATAGTTAAGCACCACCACCAGGGAGGTAATAATCCCGGAAAGCAGCAGGGAGTTAACCGGCACGCCGCGCTTGCTGACGCGGGCGAGAAACTTCGGCGCATTGCCCTGCACCGACAGACCAAACAGCATCCGGCTATTCGAGTAAACGCCGCTGTTATAAACCGACAGCGATGCGACCAGAATCACGAAGTTCAGCGCGGAAGCCACCACATTGCTGTCAAGATTATGGAAGATCATCACGAATGGGCTGCTGTCGGATTTGATTTCCACCCACGGATAGAGCGCCAGCAGAACCACCAGCGAACCGATATAAAACAGCAGAATACGGTATACCACCTGGTTAACCGCTTTCGGGATGTTCTTTTCCGGGTTGTGGGCCTCCGCGGCGGTAATGCCAATAAGCTCCAGTCCGCCGAAGGAGAACATAATGACCGCCAGCGACATAATCAGGCCGTGCCAGCCGGTGGCGAAGAAACCGCCGTGTTTCCACAGGTTATCGATTCCCGCTTTGCTGCCGCCGTGGCCGCCGAACAGCATCCACAGACCAAAGCCAATCATGCCGATAATCGCCAGCACCTTTATCAGCGCGAACCAGAACTCCGCCTCGCCGTACAGGCGCACGTTCACCAGGTTTACGGCGTTGATAATGAGGAAGAACGCGGCGGCCCAGATCCACGTCGGCACGTCCGGCAGCCAGTACTGCATATAGATCCCGGCGGCGGTCAGCTCCGCCATCCCCACCAGCACGAACATCACCCAGTAGTTCCAGCCGGAAAGAAAACCGGCGAACGGGCCCCAGTATTTATAGGCAAAGTGGGCAAAGGAGCCTGAAACCGGTTCTTCGACGACCATTTCACCCAGCTGGCGCATGATCAGAAAGGCGACGATCCCGGCGACGGCATAGCCGATCAGTACGGCCGGTCCCGCCATTTGAATCGCTGGCCCGATGCCGAGAAACAGGCCGGTACCGATGGCGCCGCCAAGGGCGATAAGTTGAATATGTCGGTTCTGTAAACCGCGATGAAGCGTCGGGCCGCTTTCCTCTACGGCATCCGACGACGTTGACGCGTCTTTCACGTCGATCCCCTGTGTGTTTATATGAAGGGGCACCTTTTAACACTAAGCCGGGCCGGTCGCAACCCGCAGGAAACGAGCCGCCCTGCCCGCTCCTGCGGTTTTGCCTTAAAATTCGTAGCCGACCGAAACCTTGAACGTGCGCGGTTCGCCGCGGAACAGATAGGTTCCGCTGTCGTCCGCGCCGGACCAGTAGTTCTCATCCGTCACGTTATCGACGCCCGCGCGTACCGTCATCTGATTCTGGTTCTCGTTAAGCGCCAGACGATAGCGCACGCCGAGATCCAGGGTCGTGAAGCTATCAATCTTCTTGCTGTTCGCCTGGTCGGCATACTGCGAACCCGAGTGATTGAGGCGTGCGGTGGCGGTGAGGCCGTCGATAGGTTTGATGTCATACTCTGCGCCAAGCACCGCATAGAAGCCCGGTACGCCGATGGCTGTTTTACCATCATTGACGCCATCCTTGGTTTTTGACAGTTCGGCTTTCAGCCAGGTCGCGCTGGCGTTAAGGCGCAGGCCGTACAGCGGTTCGCCGAATACGTTAAATTCCACGCCGCGATTGCGCTGCTCGCCGTTAAGGCCATAGCGCTTATGGCTATCCAGGAAGGCAGACGGCATTTTAATTTCAAACAGCGCCAGCGAGCCGCCAATGCGGCCAAAATCCGCCTTCATCCCGACTTCGTTTTGTTTCGAGTGAATAATTCCGACGCTTTCCCCATAGTTAGCGGCGGAGGTTGGCGCATTGCTGCCC
Source organism: Klebsiella pasteurii (assembly GCF_018139045.1). NCBI lineage: Bacteria > Pseudomonadati > Pseudomonadota > Gammaproteobacteria > Enterobacterales > Enterobacteriaceae > Klebsiella > Klebsiella pasteurii. The sequence goes on along the minus strand of NZ_CP073236.1, from coordinate 5,490,984 downwards.
GGCTGCAGGGCTTCGGTATGGTTAGCGTATAAAGAGAGAACCTGCCAGGGCTTATAGACCACGCCATAGGCCGGCATCCAGCGGCTGTTGTCCCAGGCATCGCTTTGCAGGCCGGTGACTTTATCGTAGTTACGCACCACCACTTTCTGATGACGGGCGCCGACGGTGAATAGCAGCGTATCGTCCAGCACGCCGAGGGTGTCGCTCAGCAGCCAGCCCTGGGAACGGGTACGGCCGCTGGTGAGCGGATCGTCATAGTCGCCGCCGAAGGAAGCGTTCGCCGGGGGCGCAACCGGACGGGTATCGTAGATATTCACCGGCGGATTATCCGCCGCCTTCGACATCCGCCACGCGGTTTTGTCGTTCTGGGTTTTCGCCGAATAGCCGACGTTGACCTTGTGCGACACAAAACCGGTAGCGAATTCGCCGCGTATCCCGGCCATGCCGCTGGCGGTATCCATATAGCGGTTGGTGTCCAGGCGCCCCGCCGTGGCGTTGCCCGCCCGGTCAATCAGCTTCGAGGCGCTATAGAGACCGATTTCATGGGCATGCTGCGCCCCCAGAGCGGCGTAGGCGGTCCATTTATCGACAATGTCGTATTCCATTCTCAGCATACCGAACTCATTTTCGATATCGCTATAAGCCCATTTTTGCGTGTAGTTGTGGGTGTTATCCGGCAGGTGCGGAATAAAATCGACGCCCGAAATGTTGATGCCCATCGGGCTACCGTGGAAGGTTTTTTTCTGATAGCCAAAGTCAAACGAGCTGCGCATCCGTTCGCCGCGATAATCGAGCCCTATGGAGGCCAGCGTGGTTCTGCGCTTATCACTCTCCACCGCCGCCTCGCCTTCGCGGTGCACCAGATTCATCCGCGCGCCGAACTGGTTGTCGTCGCCAAAGCGGCGGCCCAAATCCAGCGTACCGCCGACCTGAGAATCCGAGGTATAGTCGACGCCCACGCGAGCGGTCGGGGTATCTTCCGCGCGCTTAGGCTCCAGGTTGATCATCCCGCCGACGCCGGAGCTGGCCGCACCGTTAAGCAGCGCGTTGGCACCTTTAAAAATTTCGACCCGCTCAAGCATGGCGGTATCCACCACCTGACGCGGCACCACGCCCGCCAGCCCGCTCAGGGTCATATCGTCGCCGTCAAATTTAAGGCCGCGAATGCGGTAGGTCTCGGCGTAGTTACCGTAGCCCTGCACTGGCTGAACCCCGGCATCGTTGCTGACCACATCGGCGATGGTTTTCGCCTGCTGATCCTCGATAAGCTTCGAGGTATAGCCGATGATGCTAAACGGAACGTCCATCGCGTTTTGTTCGCCGAGCATCCCAAGACGGCCGCCGTTGGCTATCTGACCATCGAGATAGGCGGGCACCACCAAATCGCCGCCGGCTTTAAAATCGCTGGCGGATGCGGCCTGAACGACCATCGTTTCTTCGCTTTTCTGGCGTTCGGCGACGTTTTCCGCCGCCGTTGCCGAATGGGAGATAGCGCCAATGGTTAACGCCAGCAGCGTTTTCCGCAGTGGGAAAGCCGGTGCGGCGCGGCCGCTTAAGTTGGCAGAGACGGCCAGCGCCGGGAGAGTGCGTTTCATAAGATCAGTCCTGAACAAAATCAACGATCCGATAGTGACTCCGCCGCCGAAATTCGCGTTTCCGGTCTTGCGCCTGTGAGCCCCATCCAGTGCCTTCGCCGTTTACCTGTGAGCCCGCGACGTACGCAGGTTATCTCCTGATAAAATCGCAAACAAGAAGAAGAATGAGAACTATACTCATTATCTTATCGTAATCAAGCCTGGCTTTTGCCGTCTGGAAAAACGTTTCATTTTCGGTGAAAGGGATTCGCCGCAGTGGTTTGGGCTGAAGGTGAGGAAGCGTGCGCAACAAAACGCGGCGAGACAAAAGACCGGAACCCGACAGGCTCCGGCCTCAATCACTACGCGCTGGCGGTATCCAGATGCGCCAGTTGGTCGGCGCTCAGGGTCAGCGCGGCGGCGCGAGCAAAGCTCTCCACCTGAGCGAGGCTGGTGGCGCTGGCGATGGGCGCCGTCACGCCGTCGCGGCTCATCAGCCAGGCCAGCGCGACTTCGGCAGGTTTAGCGCCGCTTTGCTCCGCCACTTCAACCAGGGTATCGACAATACGCAGCCCGCGCGGATTGAGATATTTGCCAATGCCACCCCCGCGCTGGCTTTGCGCGAGATCGGACTGCTGGCGGTATTTGCCGGTCAGGAAGCCGGACGCCAGGCTGTAGTAGGTCACCACGCCGATATCGCGGCTGATGCACAGGTCGCAGAGCGCGCCCTCAAAAGCCGAGCGATGATAAAGATTGTATTCCGGCTGCAGCACCTGCCAGGCCGGCAGACCGCTTTTGCGCGACACTTCCAGCGCGCTCGAAAGCTGCTGCGCATCGAGGTTCGAGGCGCCCATGGCGCGGATTTTCCCCGCCTGCTGTAGGGCGTGGAAGGCGTCGAGGGTTTCGGCGACCGGCGTTTCCGGGTCCGGCCAGTGGGCGAAATAGAGGTCAATATAATCGGTATTCAGGCGTCGCAGGGAGTCGTCCACCGCCTGCTGGACCCACGCTTTTTTCAACCCTTTATGACCGGGAAGGCCTAAATCGGAACCCACTTTGGTGAAGAGCTTTACCTTATCGCGCATGCCTGGCCGCGCCTGTAGCCAGCGGCCGATAATGGTTTCAGACTCGCCGCCCTGGTTGCCGTCCGCCCAGCGGGAGTAAACATCCGCCGTGTCGATAGCATCGAAGCCGTGGTCTATAAACGCATCAAGAATGGCAAAACTGGTTTTTTCATCGATGGTCCAGCCAAAAACGTTACCGCCAAACACCAGCGGGGCGATGGAAAATCCGGTTTTGCCCAAGGGACGTGTCATCATGCCGTTCACTCCTTATTTACCCGTCATACTTCACGTTGCCTGTGCGTTGACTTCGCGTGTTCACCCCGGTCACATACTCGAGTAAGGTCCCGGGGATTAATGAGAGGCTCCTGCCTCTCACCGAAGGCCAGCCTTCGGCTGGTCAAATTCGTTCCTGACGAATTTGTCACTCTCTTGTCGCCTTCATGCAACGCAAATTATATAGGGTAATGCTTATATTCTGTGTCCTTTCAAGAAATGCCAAGGGTCAGAAATGATAGTAAGAAAAGGAAGCTTGAAGCGGGCTATCCGTGCCCGCTGAATGCATAACAACATTATGTCCCGGAATAGACGTCAAAGCTAAAATATTTCCCGGCGAGCTTTTTATAGGTGCCGTCGGCGAGAATGCGGGCTATCGCGCCGTTAATCTCCTGGCGCAGGGCATCGTCCTCTTTGCGCAGGCCAATCGCCGCGCCGGCGCCGAACAGCTTGTCGTCCTTCAGGTGACCGCCAACGAAGGCAAAATTTTTACCCTGCGGCTGCTGCAGGAAGCTGTAGTCGGCCATCATCCCGGACAACACCGCGCCGTCAATACGCCCGGACTCCAGATCCTGAACCACGCGATCCGCCCCCTGATAAGCGACGATATTGATCCCCGCCGTGCGCCAGTGCTGGTTAACGTAAGTCTCCTGCGCCGAGCCCTGCTCTACGCCGATGGTTTTCCCCTTCAGCTGTTCGACGGTATTTCCGGCCAGGGTGTTTTTACGCGCCACGAGGAACACCGGGCCGTTGTACAGCTTGTCGCTAAAGCCGATCTGCTCTTTACGCTTCTCGGTCATATACATACCGGAGAGGATCGCGTCGAACTTACGCGCCTTCAGCGCCGGGATAATGCCGTCGAAGTTGCTTTCCACCCACACGCACTTCGCCTGCAGCTGGGCGCAAATCGCGTTGCCGAGGTCAATATCAAAACCCGCCAGCTTACCCTGCGGATCTTTCCATTCAAACGGCGCGAAGGTGGGATCGACGCCAAAGCGAATTTCCTTATTTTCTGCGGCCAGAGCTGAAGTTGAGGCCATCAGCGCGACCCACAGCAGAAGAGATTTTTTCATTATTTACGGACTCCAGAGATCAACGGCAGTGTGTTTCAACTAACCGGGCGAACAGCGTCGCGCCGGTGGAAATAATGTCATCATTAAAGTCATAGCCGGGGTTGTGCACCATACAGCCGCCCTTCCCGCCTTTCTCACCATTGCCCAGCAGGAAGTAGCAGCCGGGGCGTTTCTGGAGCATAAAGGCGAAATCTTCGCTGGCGTTCATCGGCGAAATGGATTCCAGTACGCCCTCCTCGCCAAAGACCTCCAGCGCCAGCGCTTTGGCGAACTCGGTCTCCTCGCCGCTGTTGGTCAGCACCGGATAAGAGTCAAAAACCTCAACCTCGCTGCTGGCGCCGTAGCTTTTGGCGGTAAAATCAGCGAGCTCTTTGATGCGCTTAATCAGCAGGTCGCGGATTTCCGGCTTCATCGCCCGCACGCTCAGCTCCATCACCACGTTCTCGGGGATGACGTTGGAGGCGATACCCGCCTGGAAAGTGCCGACGCTGACCACCGCGGTTTCGCCCGGCGGTACGTTACGGGCAACGATACTTTGCAGATTCATCACCAGCGCCGCGCCGGTCACAATGGGGTCGACGGTGCGCTCGGGGTGCGCGCCGTGGCCGCCGTAGCCGGTAATAGTGATTTTTACCGTATCCGCCGAGGCCATAAAATTACCGGCGTAAAAGCCGAGTTTCCCCACCGGCAGGCCCGGCATATTGTGCAGGCCGAAGATGCGCTCGCAGGGGAAGCGCTCAAACAGGCCGTCTTTAATCATTAAATCCGCGCCGCCGATCGCCTCTTCCGCAGGCTGGAATATCAGGTGTACCGTGCCGTTGAACTGGCAAGCCGGCGAGGCGATATATTTCGCCGCCGCCAGCAGAATAGTGGTATGGCCATCGTGGCCGCAGGCGTGCATTTTTCCGGCCACGGTGCTGGCCCAGGGGAGATCGGTCGCTTCGAAAATCGGCAGCGCGTCCATGTCGGCGCGTAGGCCGATAGTACGCGGCGAATCGCCCTTGCTTAACGTTCCTACCACCCCGGTTTTCGCCAGCCCGCGGGTCACCGTATAGCCCCACTCGGTCAGTTTTCCGGCCACCAGCTCGCTGGTATTAAACTCTTCCAGGCTTAATTCCGGATTGGCGTGTAAATAATGACGGATCGCAATCATTTCATCTTCGGTGGCTTTAATTTCAGGAATTACACAGTCGGTCATGCCGGTCTCCGGGAATAGAATCAGATGCAAAGCTTTAATAACTTAACGTGCTAAGGGTTTATTGCAAGCAGGATTTCTTATTCCACGCGGGGTTTTCATCTGATTTATTCATAGCGATTTAAAGGCGAAGCGGACGTCTTTTACTAACGCCTGAACCAGGGTACTTCTTACATTCTCTGCTTTTTATTAACCATGAAGCACAATACACATTTATAAAGCCTAAATAAGCAGATAAAACAGCAAAGAAGAGGCGCATGGATGATATTTTCAACTTTGCAGTTTTTGCGCGGATTTGAAGCGAAAACAAGGGCGAGTGGGCATCGCCCGATAGCGCCAGGCTAGCCGGACTACCATCCCTCAGACGCGGGGGAATCGGTAGCCCGGGGCACCGCCTCCGGGGGAAGCGGTGGCGAGGTTAAGTAAAAAAGTTAGTGGCTCAGCGCGCCGTTGATCAGGATCGACGTAATAATCCCGGTCGCGGCGGCAATCAGCACATAGTTACCGTCAATATAGGACCAGTGCTGCCCGCGTGGCGGTGCCGGTAATCCGCGATCTTTCCAGTCGTTTATCCGGTAATCATTGCCGCGAAAACGTTCCGGGGCCGGCTGACCTTTGCGGAAATCATGGCCGTTCCACGCGAAGTGGTCCCGCTCGTGGCGCGCCTGATGAGGGTTACCCTGCGGCCCCTTGTCACCATGCGCCGGGCCACGGTTATCGCCTTTACCCTGATGGTTGTTGGCCTGCGGCCCCTGTTGACGGTTACCGTCCGGGCCGCCCCGGCCGGCGTCTTGCTGCCAGACCTGCTGCTGACCGTGGTTGTTGCCGCCAGGACCATCCGCCCAGGAGACGGAAGTCAAAGCACAAGATAAAATAATCGCCAGTGAAAGAATTTTTTTCATAATACACCTCCTGATATATTTCCTTTGTACCAGGAAAATGTGGAGGAATAGTGAGTAATAATATAACCAGGACAATTCCTGGCATATCCGCTTAGTCTTTCAAGGCGCATTTTTATTGGTTGCGCTCATTTAACCCAGCCACAGGATTTACTCTGCTCCCGGGTATACTGCAAGCCGGATCGATTTTGATTGGGGATAGCATTATCACCTGTTAAAAATATTATCCCGAGGCTGAACAATACGCGTTAAATAACAAAAAAGGCCGCTTTCGCGGCCTTTTTTAGCAAAGAGTCAGTGATTACTCAGTGACTTTAGTTTTTAGCTCTTCAGCACCCTGCTTGGTTTTATCCCAGCCTTCTTTGCTGACCTCTTTGGTCTTATTCCAGCCTTTTTCGGTGCCTTCTTTAGTCGCGTTCCAGCCCTTCTCAGTCCCTTCTTTGGTCTTGTTCCAGGTTTTCTGCGCGCCTTCGCTGACTTCGCTGCCTACGCTGTCGCTTTTGCCTTCAGCCGCGTGTTTGGCTTTAAGCTGCTGCTCTTCGCCCTGGTGCTGGGCCTCGTGCAGTTTTTCTTTCGCGGTGTTCGCCCCTTCATGGGCCGCCGCGACGGTATCGTCGGTTGCGTGTGTCGTTGTTGCAGCAAAAACAGGAGCTGCTACCAGAATCGCCGATAATGCAATCATTGCTTTTTTCATAATATCCTCTCTCGCTAACGAACTTAATGTTATGAGTCGCATTTAGCATGGCACAAGATTTTGCCGTCTGGCTTTAGGGATTGTTCTTAAAACTGATTTCAGACTTTTCTATCGACTTTTGGTCTGCCGCGTCCCACTTCTGGATGCTCGAATAAATTCCAACAAATTTGTTACATTTTAAGTCATTTGCCGTTGATATACTTGCCGTTTATGTTTACACGAGAATAATTCTCAGAATCATTATATTTATAAATTAGTAAACGGAACGCATATTATGGCAATAAAATCAGTAGGTTCGCTCATCCTTACTGCCCTGATTTCCACTCCTCTCTTAAGCTTTGCCGCGCAATATCCGCTCACCGTCACCGATCTCGACGGCCGCGCGATTACGCTCCAGCATGAGCCACAGCGCATTATCCTGCAGGATGGTCGCGATATTATGGCCATGGCTCTGCTCGACCGCGACAACCCTTTCAGGCGCGTCGTGGCATGGAATAACCTGGCCAGAAAACAGGACATCAATACCTGGAAAATGCTGCAGGAGAAGTGGCCGCAATCCGCTCAGATCCTCGATATGGGCTTTAGCGATAAGGGCAACGTTGACCTTGAGAGCGTCATCTCCCGCCAGCCTGACCTGATGATCGCCCAGCTTCGCGCGAAGCCCGCGCTGGAGGAGAGCGGTGTCATCAGCAAGCTCAGCGCGCTGAATATTCCCGTGCTGTTCGTCGATTATGAAATCAACCCCGGCAAAGACACCGCCCCGAGTATCGATCTGCTGGGGAAAGTCCTTAACCGTGAAGAAAACGCCAAAGCCTATACCGACTATTACCGTCAGCAACTGGACGCCATCCGCCAGAAAACCGCGAACATCACCCCGAAGGCTAACGTTTTTGTCGAGGCGCTGGCGGGTAATAGCGATGCCTGCTGCTTCACGCACGGCCACAACGGCTGGGGCGGTCTGGTCGAAGCCGTCGGCGCGAACAATATCGGTTCGCAGCTGCTGCCGGGCGCTTCCGGATTTGTGTCGCTGGAAAAAGTGATTAGCATGAAGCCGGATGCCTATATTATGACCGGTTCAAAACGCGGGAATAGCCAGGTGCTGCCGCTCGGTTTACAGGCCGATCCCCAGGAGGTCAATCGCCAGGCGGAGCGGCTGCTGTCGCGCACCGGCGTGAGCAACATCCCCACGATCGAAGCAAAACGCGCTTACGGCATTTACCACCACTTCTATAACCATCCGTGGAATATCGTCGGTATGGCGTATCTGGCGAAGGATATCTATCCCCAGACCTTCAGCGGCCTCAACCCTGACGACAGCTGGCACTACATTGTTCGTCATTTCACCACCCTGCCCGATCTGCCGTTTGTTTTTTCCTGGCAACAAGGTGAGTAATGAGCCATGAGTCTCTCTTCTGAATCCGATATCGTCGCGTTTGGCGTCGATAGCCGTGACGTCATGGCAAACTATCGTCACATTGTGCGCCGCCGTGCCATCATGCTGCTGCTGCTGACGCTGTTGATTATTGCCTCGCTGCTGCTCGACTTCGTCATGGGGCCATCGGGTCTGTCGCTGCAGGCGCTTTGGCAAACTCTTACCGACCCGGGCAGCGCCAGCGCCGGAACGCGAGCGATCGTCTGGGATATCCGCATGCCCTATGCGCTGATGGCCGTCGTCGTCGGCCTGGCTCTCGGCCTCGCCGGAGCTGAAATGCAGACCATCCTTAACAATCCGCTGGCGAGCCCGTTTACGCTCGGCGTCTCATCGGCGGCGGCCTTCGGCGCGGCGCTGGCTATCGTGCTGGGGATGGGTATTCCCGGCATTCCCGGCCAGTGGTTTATCTCGGCCAACGCTTTTATCTTCGCCCTGCTGGCGGCGCTGCTGCTGGACGGCATTACGCGCTGGACACAGGTCGCCACCTCTGGCGTCATTCTGTTCGGCATCGCGCTGGTGTTTACCTTCAATGCGCTGGTATCGATGCTGCAGTTTGTCGCCAACGAAGATACCCTCCAGGGGCTGGTGTTCTGGACGATGGGCAGCATTGACCGCGCTTCATGGCAAAAGGTGGGGATCCTGTTTGCGATACTGGCGGTCGTCATGCCGCTATCCATGCGCAGCGCGTGGAAGCTGACCGCGCTGCGCCTCGGCGAAGACCGGGCCGTCAGTTTCGGCATCAACGTGCGCCGCCTGCGCCTGACCACCCTGCTGCGCATCAGCGTTCTGTCGGCGATTTCGGTGGCGTTCGTTGGCCCAATCGGTTTTATCGGCCTGGTAGCGCCGCATATCGCCAGACTGGTTTTCGGCGAAGATCACCGCTTTTACCTGCCGGCCAGCGCGTTAATCGGCGCCCTCGTCCTGTCGCTGGCTTCGGTTGCGGCAAAAAACCTGATCCCCGGCGCTGTAATTCCGGTTGGCATCGTGACCTCGCTGGTGGGGGTGCCTTTTTTCCTGAGCATCATTTTGCGTCATCGGGGGCACGTATGAGCCAGGTTGTATCCGGACTGGCGCTGACCCATTTCAGCGCCGGTTATCCCAGACGCCAGGTGATCCGCGACCTGACGGTACCGAGGCTGCAGCGCGGTAAAATCACCGCGCTGCTCGGCCCCAACGGCAGCGGAAAATCCACCCTGATGCGGGCGATGGCCGGGCTGGGGCCGTCCGCGGGCGAGCTGTCGCTGGACGGTGAGAATCTGCTTGCCCTCCCCTTTGCCCGGCGAGCGGAAAAAGTGGTCTACCTGCCGCAGACGCTGCCCGCCGGCGTGCACTTGCGGGTGCTGGAGTCGATTATTGTCGCTCAACGCGCCGCCGGAGGAGCGCACAGCCCGGAGAATCAGGCGCAGGTAATGTCGCTACTGCGCCAGCTAGGCATTGAACATCTGGCGCTGAGCTACCTCGACCGGCTATCCGGCGGGCAGAAGCAGCTCGTCGGCCTGGCGCAATCGCTTATTCGCCAACCGGCCCTCCTGCTGCTGGATGAGCCCCTTAGCGCGCTGGATTTAAACTATCAATTCCACGTGATGGATCTGGTGCGTGAGGAGACGCGGAGGCGCAACATCATCACGCTGGTGGTGGTTCACGACATCAATATCGCCCTGCGCCATGCGGATCACGTGCTGATGTTAAAAGAGGGGCAACTGCAGGGGGACGGCGCGCCGGCAGAGGTGATTACCCCGCAGGCTCTGGCGGCGGTTTACGGCGTGCGCGGGCGCATCGAGCCCTGTTCTCAGGGTGTGATGCAGGTGATTATCGACGGTCTGGCGGCGGGAGCTTGAGCAGGCTCGGCGTTGAACATCAGCCCTGAGAGCCCTTCTCTGCCTGGGCTTTGCCGGAGGCAGCGCGCTGCGCCTCTCCGGCATACCGCGTTTCGCCGCCATATCACCCGTCGCCACCGGCAGCCCCTCCCGCCTGGCCGAATCATCAATCTTTTGCCAACCAGCTCACGTTTTTATGCCCTGGTTCGCACTTTTCCGCCCGTAACGTTCCCCTGATCCTGTCGCTATGCTTTAATGTGCTAAAACGGTTTAACTAAGTTTAGCTATGGAGATTTTTCAGCATGATTGCAAAAGTTTGGGTTCTGGGAGATGCGGTAGTTGACCTGCTGCCGGAGAGCGAAGGCCGCCTGCGGCGCTGCCCCGGCGGCGCGCCGGCCAACGTGGCGGTAGGTATCGCCCGTCTTGGCGGCATCAGCGGGTTTATCGGGCGCGTTGGTGACGACCCGTTTGGCCGCTTTATGCGCCACACGCTGCAGCAGGAGCTGGTCGACGTCAGCCACATGCGCCTCGACGGCGAGCACCGAACCTCCACCGTCGTGGTCGACCTTGACGATCAGGGCGAACGCACCTTTACCTTTATGGTGCGCCCAAGCGCGGATCTGTTCCTGGCGAAAGAAGACCTGCCGCAGTTTACCGCCAACCAGTGGCTGCACGTCTGCTCTATCGCGCTTAGCGCCGAGCCCAGCCGCAGCACCACCTTCGCGGCTATGGAGAAAATCAAGCTAGCTGGCGGCCGGGTTAGCTTTGACCCCAATATCCGCCCGGACCTCTGGCAGGATCAGGAGCTGCTGCACGCCTGCCTCGATCGCGCCCTGCGCATGGCCAACGTGGTGAAGCTGTCGGAAGAGGAACTGGTATTCATCAGCGGAAGTGATGATTTAGCGCAAGGCATCGCCAGCATCACCGCGCGCTACCAGCCTGAATTGCTGCTGGTCACCCAGGGCAAAGCGGGCGTGCTTGCCGCTTTCCAGCAGCAGTTTACCCATTTCAGCGCCAAGCCCGTGGTCAGCGTGGACACCACCGGCGCGGGCGACGCTTTTGTCGCCGGACTGCTCGCAAGCCTTGCCGCCAAAGGGATGCCGACGGATATCGAAGGGCTGGAACCCACCCTGACGCTGGCGCAAACCTGCGGCGCTCTGGCGACAACGGCGAAAGGCGCGATGACCGCTCTGCCATACCAGCGCGACCTTAATCGCCAGTTTTGATTGTTCAGGCCGTCGTGCGCGGCCCACTTTGTTGCATCCATCACAATTATTAAACCGGTTTAGCAAAATCCATTTCAAAATGTTAAGGCTCATGCTTAACATAGCGCCTAAACCGGTTTAGCAAAAAACAACATTTTCAAATTTTACTTTCGGGATGCAACCAGCATGTATAAAAAAAGCACACTTGCGGTCCTTATCGCTTTGCTAACCGGCGCCGCCTCAGCCCACGCGCAAACGGACCTCAGCAGTATAGAAGCCCGCCTGGTCGCGCTGGAAAAACGCCTGCAGGAGGCGGAAAACAGAGCGCAAACCGCGGAAAACCGCGCCGAGTCAGCGGAGAAAAAAGTCCAGCAGCTGACCACCCAGCAGCAAAAAAATCAGGACACGACGCAGGAAGTGGTTCAACGTACCGCCAAACTTGAGAAAAAAGCCGATGAGAAAAGCGGCTTTGAGTTTCACGGCTACGCCCGCTCCGGCGTGATAATGAATGATTCCGCCGCCAGCACCAAATCCGGCGCCTACATGACGCCAGCGGGGGAAACCGGCGGGGCTATCGGCCGTCTGGGAAACCAGGCCGATACCTATGTTGAAATGAATCTTGAACATAAGCAGACCCTGGATAATGGCGCGACGACCCGCTTCAAAGTGATGGTCGCCGACGGACAAACCAATTATAACGACTGGACGGCGAGCACCAGTGATTTGAACGTTCGCCAGGCTTTCGTCGAACTGGGCAACCTGCCTGCCTTCGAAGGGCCGTTTAAAGGATCCACCCTGTGGGCCGGGAAACGCTTCGATCGCGACAACTTTGATATTCACTGGATTGACTCTGACGTTGTGTTCCTCGCCGGTACCGGGGGCGGTATTTACGACGTCAGGTGGAACGATAGCATTCGCAGTAACTTCTCTCTCTACGGACGCAACTTCGGCGATATTGCTGATTCGAGCAACAGCGTGCAGAACTATATCGTCAGCATGAACAACTTTATCGGTCCGGTGCAGGTGATGGTCAGCGGGATGCGGGCAAAAGACAACGATGAACGTCAGGATACCAACGGTAATCCGGTCAAAGGCGATGCGGCAAATACCGGGACCCATGCGCTGCTCGGGTTGCATAACGACAGTTTTTACGGCCTGCGTGAAGGCACCAGCAAAACCGCCCTGCTCTACGGTCACGGCCTGGGCGCGGAAGTTAAAGGCATCGGCTCTGACGGCGCGTTACGCTCGGGGGCCAACACCTGGCGCTTCGCCAGCTACGGCACCACGCCGCTCAGCAAAAACTGGTTTATCGCCCCGGCTATCCTGGCGCAAAGCAGTAAAGATCGTTATGCCGAGGGCGACAGCTATCAGTGGGCAACGCTCAACATGCGTCTAATCCAGGAGATCAACCAGAACTTCGCTCTCGCTTACGAAGGCAGCTACCAGTATATGGATCTTAAACCTGAAGGTTATAACGATCGCCATGCGGTGAACGGTAGCTTCTACAAGCTCACCTTCGCCCCGACCTTTAAGGTCGGCAGTATCGGTGATTTCTTCAGCCGTCCTGAAATCCGCCTTTATACCTCGTGGATGGACTGGAGCAAAAAACTGAATAATTACGCCAGCGACGACGCGCTGGGCAGCAGTGGTTTTAAATCGGGCGGCGAATGGTCGTTCGGTATGCAGATGGAAACCTGGTTCTGACGGGTAACGTCTGACGACAGGAACATCCGGGGCGGCTACGCGCGCGTTGTCGCCCCGGACAGGATAACGACGCAGAAACTGCGCCCCCGTGAACACGGGACGACAACACGAAAATTTTACGCATTCAGAGGGTACTATGGATTTTGAACAGATTTCCCGCTCGCTGCTTCCGCTTCTGGGAGGCAAGGAAAATATCGCCAGCGCCGCGCACTGCGCCACGCGTCTGCGGCTGGTGCTGGTCGATGATTCGCTGGCCGACCAGCAGGCCATCGGCAAAATTGAAGGGGTTAAGGGCTGTTTCCGTAACGCCGGGCAGATGCAGATTATTTTCGGCACCGGGGTGGTGAACAAAGTCTACGCCGCCTTTATTCAGGCGGCAGGAATTAGCGAATCGAGCAAGTCGGAAGCCGCCGACATCGCGGCGAAAAAGCTTAACCCTTTCCAGCGTATCGCGCGCCTGCTGTCGAACATCTTCGTGCCGATTATCCCGGCAATCGTCGCCTCCGGCCTGCTGATGGGCCTGCTGGGAATGGTCAAAACCTACGGCTGGGTTGACCCGAGCAACGCCCTCTACATCATGCTGGATATGTGCAGCTCGGCGGCGTTTATCATTCTGCCGATCCTGATTGGCTTTACCGCGGCCCGCGAATTCGGCGGTAACCCCTACCTCGGCGCGACGCTCGGCGGCATTCTGACCCACCCGGCGCTAACTAACGCCTGGGGCGTGGCCGCCGGTTTCCATACCATGAACTTCTTCGGCCTCGAGATCGCCATGATCGGCTATCAGGGGACGGTGTTCCCGGTGCTGCTGGCGGTATGGTTTATGAGTATCGTTGAGAAGCAGCTGCGTCGCGCGATCCCCGATGCGCTGGACCTGATCCTGACGCCATTCCTGACGGTGATTATTTCCGGTTTTATCGCCCTACTGATTATCGGCCCGGCCGGTCGCGCGCTCGGCGACGGCATCTCGTTTGTCCTGAGTACCCTGATTAGCCATGCCGGCTGGCTGGCCGGACTGCTGTTTGGCGGTCTCTATTCGGTTATCGTCATTACCGGTATTCACCACAGCTTCCACGCCATCGAAGCCGGCCTGCTGGGCAACCCGTCCATCGGGGTCAACTTCCTGCTGCCGATCTGGTCCATGGCCAACGTCGCCCAGGGCGGCGCCTGCCTGGCGGTATGGTTTAAAACCAAAGACGTCAAAATCAAAGCCATTGCGCTGCCCTCGGCGTTTTCCGCTATGCTGGGCATCACCGAGGCGGCGATTTTTGGTATCAACTTACGTTTCATGAAGCCGTTTATCGCGGCGCTGATCGGCGGCGCGGCGGGCGGCGCGTGGGTCGTGTCCGTGCACGTCTATATGAGCGCAGTCGGCCTGACGGCGATTCCCGGCATGGCCATCGTGCAGGCCAGCTCGCTGCTGAACTACATTATCGGCATGGTCATCGCCTTTGGCGTCGCTTTCGTCGTCTCTCTGCTGCTGAAATACAAAACGGACGCTGAATAATGTCACTTCCATCACGTCTGCCTGCGATTTTGCAGGCCGTTATGCAGGGCCAGCCGCGCGCGCTGGCCGATAGCCACTATCCCCGCTGGCACCATGCGCCAGTCACAGGGCTGATGAACGACCCCAACGGGTTTGTCGAGTTTGCCGGGCGCTATCACCTGTTCTACCAGTGGAACCCGCTCGCCTGCGATCATAAGTTCAAATGCTGGGCGCACTGGAGTTCAGCGGATCTGCTGCACTGGCGGCATGAGCCTATTGCGCTGATGCCGGATGAAGAGTACGACCGCAACGGCTGCTACTCCGGCAGCGCGGTGGATAACAACGGTACGCTCACCCTGTGCTACACCGGCAACGTGAAGTTCAATGATGGCGGCCGAACCGCGTGGCAGTGCCTGGCGACGGAAAACGCCGACGGTACCTTCACTAAGCTCGGTCCGGTCCTGCCGCTGCCGGAGGGCTATACCGGCCACGTCCGCGACCCGAAAGTCTGGCGGCATCAAGACCGCTGGTACATGGTGCTGGGGGCGCAGGATCGGCAAAAGCGCGGTAAGGTGCTGCTGCTCAGCTCCCCGGACCTTCATCAGTGGCGCAGCGAGGGCGAAATCGCCGGCGACGGCATTAACGGCCTGAGCGACGCGGGCTATATGTGGGAGTGTCCGGATCTGTTTCCGCTCGGCGACCAGCATATTCTGATCTGCTGCCCGCAGGGGATAGCTCGTGAAGAAGAGCGTTTCCTCAATACCTATCCGGCGGTATGGATGAGCGGCGATGTCGACTACGAACGCGCTGCGTTCAAACACGGCGAGCTGCACGAGCTGGACGCCGGATTTGAGTTTTATGCCCCGCAAACTACGCACACCCGCGATGGCCGCCGCCTGCTGGTCGGCTGGATGGGCGTCCCGGACGGCGAAGAGATGCTTCAGCCGACGCTCGCTCATGGCTGGATCCATCAGATGACCTGCCTTCGCGAGCTGGAGTTTATCGACGGTCAGCTCTACCAGCGTCCGCTGCGCGAGCTGACCGCCCTGCGCGGGGAAGCGCACGGCTGGTCGGGGAACGCCCTACCGCTGGCGCCGATGGAAATCAATCTGCAAACCGCCGTCGACGACGCGCTAAGCCTTGATTTCGGCGGCGCGTTAACCCTTGAGCGCAACGCCAGCGGTATCCGTCTGGCGCGACGCAGCCTCGCCAGCGACGAGATGCACTATCGCTACTGGCGCGGCGAGGTCCGCACGCTGCGGATTTTCATCGATCGGTCGAGCGTGGAAATTTTCATTAACGACGGCGAAGGCGTAATGAGCAGCCGCTGCTTCCCGGATTATCCGTCGCAGCTGATTTTCTCCGGCAGCGCGCCGGATGCATTCTGCTACTGGCCGCTGCGAACATGCATGATAGAATAAGCGTTTTGCTTTCAGGCTCATGGCGTCGTAATGAAAACCAAACGCGTAACCATTAAAGATATCGCCGAACTGGCGGGCGTTTCCAAAGCGACCGCTAGCTTGGTGCTCAACGGGCGTGGCAAAGAGCTGCGCGTAGCGCAGGAGACGCGCGAGCGCGTGCTGGCGATTGCCCGCGAGCAGCACTATCAGCCGAGCATTCACGCCCGCTCGCTGCGCGATAACCGCAGCCACACCATCGGCCTGGTGGTGCCGGAGATCACCAACTACGGCTTTGCGGTCTTTTCCCATGAGCTGGAGATGCTGTGCCGCGAAGCGGGCGTCCAGCTGCTGATCTCCTGTACCGACGAAAACCCCGGTCAGGAGAGCATGGTGGTCAATAACATGATTGCCCGCCAGGTCGACGGGCTGATCGTCGCCTCCTGTATGCACAGCGATGCCGACTACCTGAAGCTCAGCGAACAGCTGCCGGTGGTGCTGTTTGACCGCTGCCCTAATGAAAGCGCCCTGCCGCTGGTGATGACCGATTCAATTACCCCGACGGCGGAGCTGATTTCCCGCATCGCGCCTCAGCATCGCGATGAGTTCTGGTTTTTAGGCGGGCAGCCGCGTCTGTCGCCCTCCCGAGATCGTCTGGCCGGGTTTACGCAGGGTCTGGACCAGGCGGGTATTGAATTGCGCCCGGAGTGGGTGATCAACGGCAACTACCATCCCAGCTCCGGCTATGAGATGTTCGCCGCCCTCTGTGCGCGTCTGGGTCGGCCGCCAAAGGCGCTGTTTACCGCCGCCTGCGGGCTACTGGAAGGGGTGCTGCGCTATATGAGCCAGCACCATCTGCTGGATTCAGACATCCACCTGGCAAGTTTTGACGATCACTATCTCTACGATTCGCTATCGCTGCGTATTGATACCGTCCAGCAGGACAACCGCCAGCTGGCCTGGCACTGCTACGATTTAATCAGCCAGCTGATTGACGGCAATACGCCCGAGCCGCTACAGCGCTACCTGCCGGCGACGCTGCAGTTTCGGCATCGGTGATTCACGCATCCAGGCCCGCGATCCGCACCAGATGAACGGTGAGCCACAGCAGCTCGTTGCCGCCGAGGGTGATATCGAGCTGGGCTTTGACGTAATCGCGGATCAGCAGCGCGCAGCGGTACGCCTCCGGATACGCCTTAATCACCTGCACCAGCAAAAAACTGTCCCGCGCGCCGTCCAGCTCTCCCTCTTGTAAACGCTGGAGGAAAAACTGCATATGGACCAGAAAACGCGAGTAGTTAATCGAGTCGGTATCTATCTGCTGTTTAAAGTGATACTGCACGAGATTAAAAATATCCTTCAGCATCTTCACCGACTGCATGGTCTGCGCCACGTCGTCGCCCTCGCTCTGGCCGTTTACCAGATGAAAGGCGATATTCCCGGCTTCCTCCTCCGGCAGTTCAATCCCGTACTGCTGGCGAATAATCGTTACCGCCTCGCTGGCGACGCGGAACTGCTGCGGATAAAAACGCCTGACTTCCGGCAGCAGGCGATTTTGAATGGCGATCCCTTTGCGGCTGCGCTCGATGGCAAAGGTCAAGTGGTCGGCGAGGGTAAAGAAAATCTGCTCGCGAACCTTGCTGGCAAGCTGCATATTGGCGCGGGAAATAATCATTGCCGCCATTTCGATCACCTCGTCCGGAATGGCGGAGAGCGCTTCAAGATAGCCGCTGCGGGCGCCGAGCGCCTGGGTCACGAACAGCTTCTCAATCTTCTCCGGGGCGATCTCATCCCCGGGTCTGCTGTTGAAGCCAATGCCTTTCCCCATGACGATAACCTCCCTGCTATCGTCATCCATAGAGAGCACCAGGCTATTGTTGAGCACCTTCTGAACAATCATCTCTGCGACTCGTCGTGGTTGCCGTTTTGCGCGATGACATCCTTATACCACCAGAAGCTGCGTTTGCGGATCCTTTGCAGGCTCTTCAGGTCATCCTCGCCGCGATCGACATAAATAAAACCGTAGCGCTTGGCGTATCCCTGATGGGTGCTGACCACGTCAATCGCCGCCCACGGGCAGTAGCCCATCAGCTCGACGCCGTCGGCTATCGCCAGACGCATTTGCTCGATATGCGCCTGTAAGAAGGCGATGCGATAGTCGTCATTTACCGTCCCGTCATGCTCCAGCTTATCCGGCGCGCCCATGCCGTTTTCGCTAATCAGAATCGGCAGGCCGTAGCGTTCGCACACTTTACGCAGCGTCAGGCGCAGCCCCACCGGATCAACCACCCAGCCGTAGGGGGTTTTGCCAACCCACGGGTTTTCCGCCGGACGATAAACCCCCTCTTCGCCCAGCATAATTTGCTGGTCCCCGGCGCGGGGCGCAACGTCGCCGCCATCTCCCCGGCTGGCGGCAATGGTGGCGGTGGAGTAATAGTTAATGGCGATAAAATCCGGCCGTCCCTGCTGCAAAATCAACGCATCTTCTGGCTGCATTTCCGGCGCAAGACCGCGGTCCAGTAAATACGCCCACGCTAAGGCGTTGTAGCGGCCATGTACCGCCACATCCAAAAAGCTCCAACAGCGCAGCGTCTCCCAGTTATGCGCGGCGATGGCGTCCTCCGGTTTACAGCTTTCGGCGTACATCGACGTAGTGTTTATCGCCGGGCCGATGCGCAGCCCGGGGAATTCGCGGTGGCACAGGGCGAAGATCTGCGCCTGGGCCAGCATCATATGGTGATTCTGCTGGTACAGGGCTTTCTTGTCCGGCAGTTCGCGATCGGCGGGCACGCCAATCGCGCCGGGATGCAGGATCATGGTGTTCTGTTCGTTAATGGTCAGCCAGAGCGCAACTTTATCGGCAAACTCGCTGAACAGCAGCCGGGCATAGCGCACGAACGCCTCCCCGGTTTTGCGGTTCAGCCAGCCGCCTTTTCGCTCCAGCGCCCATGGCAGGTCGAAGTGGTACAGAGTGACGATGGGGGTGATGCCATGGCGCGTTAGGGCGTCGATCAGGCGGTGATAAAAGGCCAGCCCGGCCGGATTCGCCGCGCCGTCGCCGTCAGGTATCACCCGCGACCAGGCCACCGAAAAGCGGTAAGCCTTCAGCCCCATCTGCGCCATCAGCGCGACGTCTTCCTCCACCCGATGATAGTGGTCGCTGGCGATACGGAAGTCCGCCGTTCCCGGCGGATGGCTGAGCATATCGACCACCGAGGGGCCTTTACCCTCTTCATTCCACGCGCCCTCGACCTGATAGGCCGAGGTGGACGCGCCCCACAGAAAACCGTCCGGGAACTGCGCTTTCTTTTGATAAATCATGCCTGCGCCTCCTTAGCGGATTGCACCATCAATTGCTCGCCGTAATCGACCTGTGCGGCGGCGGTCAAGCGCAGCGAGTGCTGCTCGTCACCGTTGACCACAATCACCGGCGTAATCAGGTCATACCCGGCCTGCTCGATGGCGGGAATATCAAAGCGGATCAGCGCCTGTCCGGCTTCCACCTTATCGCCCACCTTCAGCGTAGAGCTAAAGTGCTGGCCGTTAAGATTAACGGTGTCGATACCGATATGGATCAGCAGCTCAAGACCGCTGTCGCTCTGCAGGCCAACGGCGTGGCAGGAGGGCAGGAACATCATCACCGTGCCGCTAAACGGCGCGCGCAGTACCCCTTCCTCGGGACGAATCGCCAACCCCTCGCCCAGCAGACCGCCGGAAAAGACGTCATCGTTCACTTCGCTGAGCGCCGCCACCTTGCCGCGCAGCGGGCTGAATACTTCCGTCTCCCCTTCGCTTTTCGGGCTCACCGCAGGCTGCGGCGCCTCGCTGACCTCTTCTTGATCCTCAGGCGTATCTTTAAAGGCGATAAACCAGGTCAGGGTAAAGGTCACCACGATGGAGATCGCGCAGGTCACCAGCGCATGGACGATGTTCATTGGGTTTTCGCCGATAAACGCCGGCAGCGCCGCGAGGCCTGGCGAGACAAACGCGTAGCGCACCAGCCCGCTCACTCCGGCGTAGACCCCGGCGCAGCCGCCGCCGATCATCGCGGCAATCAGCACGCGGCGGAACTTGAGCAGCACCCCGTACAGCGCCGGTTCGGTGATCCCCAGCAGCGCGGTAAAGCCCGATGAAGAGGCCAGCTGGCGCAGGTTGCTATTTTTGGTTTTCAGCGCCACGCACAGCGTCGCCGCCCCCATCGCCACGTTGGACGCCAGCATCCCCGGTCCGTTAATCATCTCGTAACCGCTTTTACTCAGCTGGCCGGTGGCGATCGGCGTCATCGCCCAGGCGGTACCAGTAATGATCAGGAAGGGCTGCAGGGTGCCCATCAGCATCGGGATCAACCAGCTGGCGTGGCGGTCGATAGCGCCCGCTCCGGCGGCGACCAGATCGTTAAGCAAAATGCCCGCCGGGCCGACCACCACCAGCGCCAGCGGCGCGGTAATCAGCAGGATCAGCATCGGCTTAACGAAAAACTTGATAATCGATGGCGACACTTTTTCGGCAAAGCGCTCCACCCACGACATCAGCCACACGGTCAGAATAATCGGCAGCACCGAACCGGCGTAATCGGACAGCAGGACGTTGATGCCAACAAAATCGACCGCTTTACCGGCCGCCAGCATCTGGCCGATGCCCGGATGCAGCAGCACGCCCGCGAGGGTCATCGCCAGAATGGGGTTGCATTCAAACTTCAGCGACGCCCCGTAGGCCAGCAGCACCGGCAGGAAGAAGAAGGCCGCATCAGCAATAATATTCAGCAGCTGATACGTCGAGCTGGTTTCGCTAATCACCCCCGTGAGCTTGAGAATAGCCAACAGCGCTTTAATCATCCCCGCGCCGGTAATCGCCGGGATCACCGGGGTAAAGGTGGTCGAAATAACGCTGATAATCCGTGCGACGATGCCGGCCGGCTTCGCATTTTTATCGCCGCCTGCCGGGCCTTTTTTCTCCGGCATCGCCTTATTGAGCCGCCGATAAACCTGCTGCACCTCGTTGCCGATCACAATCTGGAACTGGCCGCCCTTCTCCACCACGCTGATTACGCCGGGGAGGGTGCCAATCTGCGCATCGTTTACCTTTGCGCGGTCGTTGAACTCCATGCGCAGCCGGGTCGCGCAATGGGTGAGCATGCGGATATTTTCCGCACCGCCCACCGCGTGGAGGATTTTGTCTGCTGTTTCGTTATAGTTCATAGTGTTCCCTGGTGTTGGGGCAAAAAAAAAGACCAAAACAGAGACGCTCCCCTTGGCGGGAGAGCATTTCTATTTTGGTCTTGCCTGCTTTCGCAGTAGCACGCCATCATAAAAATGGGTTATTTCGGCGGATTATCTAAGCGCCCCTGCGTAATGACAATGGCGACCGAACAAAAATGTGAGCTGGCTTAAGTAAATTCTTAACTAAATATCAACCGAGGGCCTGCTGGCGTAGCCAACTCTGCAATAGTTTACCGTTGGGGGTCATCTCGCTATCCTGACGTACGCAGAGATAATAATCCCGGCCATCATCAATTGCCGCATCGAAGATTTTCACCAGCTCGCCGCTCTTCAGATAGGGAGCGATCAGCGGCTCGCGCATGAGCGCACAGCCCAGCCCGGCCTGTACGCCCGCCAGGGTTAGCAGGCCGTCCTCAAACAGCGGCCCGGTCGAGCGCGGCGGGCGCTTCACTCCCTGCTGCACAAACCACTGATTCCAGGTCGTGCGCTCCTCGTCGTGCAGCAGCGGCATCTGCAACAGCTGTTCCGGGGTATCAATATGCCCATGGAGGCGGAGAAAAGCCTGACTGCATACCGGCACCATTCTGCCGGAGATCAGCTTTTCACTTTGATAGCCCACCCAGTGACCGTTGCCAAAGCGGATCGACATATCGGAAGCGTCGCTAAGATAGTTGCGGTGGTTAGCGTAAACCACGTTGATTTCGGTATGCGGGTTCGCGTGCACGAACGACGGCAGGCGGGGAATAAACCAGCCCATGCCAAACAGCGGGATCAGGCTGATCGTCACCTGCTGGGTTTGCACCTGCTCGACGAGATGCTCGGTGGCCTGACGCAGTACGTTAAACGCCGCGCGGATCGAGCGGTAATACTCCCGCCCCTGCTGGCTGAGAGTCAGCCGTCGCCCCTGCCGTTCGGTGAGCGGGATCTGCAAATAGCCCTCCAGCACCTTGAGCTGATGGCTAACCGCCGAGGGCGATATCGCCAGCTCCTGCGCCGCCAGGGTCACGCTGCCGAGGCGTGCGATCGCCTCGAAGGCGCGCACTGCCCGCAGCGGCGGATCGTTGGCCAACGTACTCTCCGACCAGCTAACCGGCCCCGCTGATTGTTCTGTTTTTTTCATATGTTGATTTTCTTAGCGCATTTCGCTATCCGATGAACTATTAAATTATATTTGAAATCATAAAGATATCTAACAACATATTTATAATAAGAAAGAATATATGCGTATTTTACAATTTAATTCATTTGTTGGATGGTAGCGATTATTTGAGCATCTTGTCGGAACAATCAGTTGGACACACTCATACAACAAATCATCAACGGGGTCATGCTCGGTAGCATCTACGCCCTGATCGCGCTCGGCTATACCATGGTGTACGGCATCTTGCGCATTATTAACTTTGCCCACGGCGACATTCTGATGGTCGGCGCGTTGACCACCCTTTCCGGGATGCACGCCCTGAACGCGCATTTCCCCACTCTGCCGCCGCTGGCGCAGCTCGGGCTGGCGCTGCTGCTGGCCATGACGGTCTGCGCCCTGCTGGCGATGGCGGTCGAACGCTTTGCCTACCGCCGCCTGCGCAACGCCCCGCGCCTGGCGCCGCTGATCTCCGGGATCGGCGTCTCGGTGCTGCTGCAAACCGTAGCGATGATCGTCTGGTCGCGCAATCCGCTGATGTTCCCGCAGATCCTGCCGATGGACCCGATCGCCGTGACCCACGGCAGCGCAGCGCATCCTCCGGCTCTCGTTACCGTCACCGGTATCGTCACCGTCGCGCTGGCCCTCACGGTGATGCTTGGCCTGTGGCTGCTGGTGGAATACACCCGCTTAGGCCGCGGTATGCGCGCGGTAGCGGAAAATCCACGCATCGCTACGCTAATGGGCGTTAACCCTAACGCGATTATCGCCCTCACTTTCGCCATCGGCGGCATATTCGCCGCGCTGGCTGGCGTGATGATGGCCAGCAACTACGGCAGCGCTGGTTTCTCCATGGGCTTTCTACCCGGCATTAAATCCTTTACCGCCGCGGTGCTCGGCGGCATCGGCAATATTCGCGGCGCGATGATCGGCGGCCTGCTGCTGGGCCTTATCGAATCCCTTGGGGCAGGCTATCTCGGCGACCTGACCCACGGCGTCTTCGGCAGCAACTACCAGGATATTTTCGCCTTTATGGTGCTGATCCTGGTGCTGGTCTTCCGCCCGGCCGGTTTGCTCGGCGAACGCGTCGCGCACCGGGCTTAGGAGAAAAATCATGACAACGGCACAACTCGATACGCCTGCCGTCTCCCGCCGCTTCTGGTCCGGGATGACCCTGTTCGTCTGCGCGCTGCTGGTGGCGCCGATGGTCGCCAGCCAGCTCGGCGGTAATTACTGGGTGCGAGTCATCGACTTCGCCCTGCTCTACGTTATGCTGGCGCTGGGGCTAAATATTGTGGTCGGCTATACCGGCCTGCTGGATATGGGCTTTATCGCCTTTTATGCCGTGGGCGCGTATCTGGCGGCACTGCTGGCCTCACCGCATCTGCTGGACGTCTTCCCGATGTTGAATAGTTGGTTTCCGGACGGCCTGCACACCTCCTGGCTGGTGATTATTCCGCTGGCCGCGCTGGTGGCGGCAGGCTGCGGTATCGTGCTGGGCGCGCCGACGCTGAAGCTGCGCGGCGACTATCTGGCCATCGTCACCCTCGGGTTCGGCGAGATTATCCGCATCCTGATGCGCAACCTCGACCGTCCGGTCAACATCACCAACGGCGCAAAAGGCATTTCCGGGGTCGATTCGCTGAATCTGTTCGGCCTCAAGTTTAGCGGCGTTTATCACTGGTTTGGCTTTAAAGTCCCGGCGCTGTGGCTGTGGTACTACCTGCTGATGCTGGTGATTGTGGCAATTATTTTCGTCTGCCTGCGGCTGCAGCATTCGCGCATCGGCCGGGCCTGGCACGCGATCCGCGAGGATGAAGACGTCGCCCGCGCGATGGGCATTAACCTGCGTAACTACAAATTGCTGGCTTTCGCTATCGGCGCCTCATTCGGCGGCGTAGCGGGCGCGCTGTTCGGCGCATTTCAGGGCTTTGTTTCGCCGGAATCCTTTACCCTGCAGGAGTCGATTGCGGTCCTGGCGATGGTAGTGCTGGGCGGCATGGGGCATATCCCCGGCGTGATCCTCGGCGCGGTGCTGCTGACCGCACTGCCGGAGCTGCTGCGCAGCCAGGCGGCGCCGGTACAGCAGGCGCTGTTTGGCGAAGTGCTGATTGACCCGGAAGTATTGCGCCAGCTGTTCTACGGCATGGCGCTGGTGCTGGTCATGCTGCTGCGCCCTCAGGGCATCTGGCCCGCGCGACATCAAGGAGCGAAAGCATGAGCCTGTTAAGCGTACGCCATATGACGAAGCGTTTCGGTGGTCTGACGGCGGTCGACAACGTATCGCTGAGCATTAATCAGGGTGAAATCTACGGCCTGATCGGCCCCAACGGCGCAGGGAAAACCACCTGCTTTAACCTGATTACCGGGCTTTACCCGGCGGACAGCGGCGAGTTCGCTATCGGCGGGGAAGCCTATTTTCCGAACAATATTGAGAAAGTGACCGCCGCGGGCATCGCCCGCACCTTCCAGAACGTGCGGCTGTTTAACAACATGTCGGTACTGGAGAACGTTATGGTGGGCCGCCACGTCCGCACCCGCAACGGCCTGTGGGCCGCGCTCTCCCGTCATAAACGGGCCCGGGCCGAGGAGACGCAAACCCGCGAGCTGGCCTGGCACCTGCTGGACTATACCGGCATCGCGCAGTTCGCCCACTATCGCGCCTGCGACCTCGCCTACGGCCACCAGCGGCGGCTGGAGATTGCCCGCGCGCTGGCCACCGAACCGCGCCTGCTGGCGCTGGATGAACCGGCAGCCGGGATGAACGCCGCCGAGAAGATAGCCCTTGGCGAACTGCTGCTGCGCATTCGCGACGACGGCAAAACGCTGTTGATGATTGAGCATGACGTCAAGCTGGTAATGGGGATCTGCGATCGCCTGATGGTGCTGGATTATGGCAAAACGTTAACCAGCGGCACGCCGGATAGCGTACGCCGCGATCCGGCGGTGATCGCCGCCTGGCTGGGAGGCAGTGCCCATGTCTGATTTATTAACCGTCAACCAGCTTAGCGTTCATTACGGCGGCATCCAGGCGGTGCGCGACGTCTCTTTCAGCGTGAAAGAGGGTGAGCAGGCCACGCTTATCGGCGCCAACGGGGCGGGCAAAAGCTCAACCGTCCGCGCCATTACCGGGCTGGAACCCTTTAGCGGCGACATTCTGTTTAACGGCAAGCCGATACGCAAACGTCGGGCCGAATCCCTGCTGCGTGAAGGGCTGGTGATGGTGCCGGAAGGTCGTGGAATCTTCGCACGCATGACGGTGCTGGAAAACCTGCAAATGGGCGCGTGGCTGCGTCGCGACGGGGCGGCGGTCAAACAGGAGATGCGCGCCATTTTCGAAAACTTTCCGCGTCTTGGCGAACGTCAGCATCAGCTGGCGGGGCTGCTCTCCGGCGGCGAACAGCAGCTGCTGGCGCTTAACCGCGCCCTGCTCAGCCAGCCGCGTCTGCTGATCCTCGACGAACCGTCGATGGGCCTGGCGCCGCTGATGGTCGAGAACATTTTTCGCGTCATCGCCACCCTGCGCCAGCGCGGCGTCGCGCTGCTGCTGATTGAGCAGAACGCACGCCTGGCTCTTGAGGCTACCGACAGCGCCTGGGTGATGGACAGCGGCAACATCGTCGAGCGCGGTCCGTCGCAGACGCTGCTGGCCGATGACCGTATTGCACAGATTTATTTGGGCGAAATGCCCGTTTAACAAACAACCAGCATCAGGGAAAAACAATGAAAACAGTAAAAATCAGTGCGCTCAGCGCCGCTATTCTGCTCAGTGGTTTTGCCTCATCCGCCGCGTGGTCCGCGGCCAGCGAAACCGTCATTATCGGCCTGGCAGGCCCGCTCACCGGCCCTTCCGCGCGTATCGGCAAGGATCTGGAAAACGGCGCGCAGCTGGCGATTGACGATATCAACAAGCAGCATCCGACCATCGGCGGCAAGGCGGTAACCTTCAAGCTTCAGTCGGAAGACGATCAGTCCGACCCACGCACCGCCGTTGCCGTCGCCCAGCGTCTGGTGGACAGCGGCGTCGCGGGCGTCGTCGGTCACTGGAACACCGGCACCAGCATTCCCGCTGCGCGAGTTTATCATGATGCGGGCATCGCCCAGGTCGCGCCGGTCGCCACCGGGCACGCCTACACCAAACAGGGCTTCGACACCAGCTTCCGCGTGATGGGCCACGACGATGACGGCGGACAGTTTGCCGGACAGTACGCGGTACAAACCCTGAAGGCCAAACGCATCGCGGTTATCGATGACCGTACCGCCTTCGGCCAGGGGCTGGCGGATGAATTTATTAAGTCGCTGGAAGCGCAGGGAATCAACATCGTCGACCGCCAGTACGTCGATGACAAAACCGTCGACTTCAGCGCCGTGCTGACCGCGATCCGCAGCAAAAACGCCGACCTGATTTTCTTTGGCGGCGTCGATAGTCAGGCCGCCCCGCTGGCGCGCCGCATCAAACAACTGGGCATGAACGCCACCCTGATGGGCGCAGGCGGCTTCGTTAGCCAGACCTTCCTCCAGCTGGCGCAAAAAGAGGGCGACGGCGTGGTGGCGCTGGAGCCGGGACTGCCGGTTGAGCAGATGCCGGGCGGTAAAGCCTTCGAGCAGGCTTATCAGTCGCGCTATCACACCCATATCGAGCTGCATGCGCCGTTCGCCTATGACGCCACCCGCGTGCTGGTCGCGGCGATGGAAAAAGCCGACTCCGTCGATCCCGCCGACTATCTGCCCGCCCTGCGCGGCATTAATTACGCTGGCGTGACCGGACAAATCGCCTTTGATAAAGAGGGCAACCTGAAATCACCAACCTTTACCGTTTATAAAGTCGTCGACGGCAAATGGCAGCCGCAAACCGTACTCGGCGGCGCAACAACGAAGTAACGCAGTGAGGCAATGTGATGAGTGATAATAACGAGCTGGGCATTCTCGCCCGCCGCAAAATTGAAGCAGAAATAATCAAGCCGATTTACGCCATCCTGGTGCGCGAGATAGGTAAGGCTCGCGCCCAGGCGGTCATCGGCGAAGCCATTGAAAACGCCGCCATTGAGGCGGGAAAAGCGTTTGCCCGCCAGGAGCCTGACGGCGCGGATATTCGCAGCTTTGTCGCGCTGCAGTATCTGTGGGAGAAAGATAACGCCCTGGAGGTCACGGTGCTGGACGCCGACGACCAGCAGTATAACTACAACGTGAACCGCTGCCGCTACGCCGAGATGTACCACGAAATGGGCCTCGGCGAGATTGGCCACCTGCTCTCCTGCGCCCGCGACGATAAATTTATCGTCGGCTATGCGCCGGACGTGGAGCTGACCCGCACCACCACCATCATGCAGGGCGGTAAGTGCTGCGACTTCCGCTATCGCGTGCAAAAGGACAAGTCATGATAACCGTCAACGGCGCACGTCTGTGGTCGACGCTCAACGAGATGGCGCTGCTCGGCGCCACCCCCGCGGGCGGCGTGACCCGGCTGGCGCTCAGCGAAGAGGATCGTCAGGCGCGCGACCTGCTGCGCCAGTGGGCGCGGGAAGCCGGCTTTCCCTGCGAAGTCGACAGCATGGGCAATATGTTTATTCGCCGCGCCGGTAAAAATTCGCAGTTAGCCCCGGTGCTGACCGGTTCCCACGTCGACTCCCAGCCGCTCGGCGGCCGCTATGACGGCATTTACGGCGTCCTCGCCGGTCTGGAGGCGCTGCGCACGCTGAACGATCTCGGCATTGAGACCGAACGCGATATCGTGCTGGTGAACTGGACCAACGAAGAGGGCGCGCGCTTTGCCCCGGCGATGCTGGCATCGGGCGTATGGGCCGGGCAGTTTAGCGAAGATTTCGCCCTCGCCCGTGTAGACCGCGACGGCATCAGCGTTGGCGCGGCGCTGGAAGCTATCGGCTATCGCGGGGAATGTCCGGCCGCCGCCTTCCCGCTCCACGCCTGCTACGAAGTACATATCGAACAGGGGCCGATTCTGGAAGAAGAAGGCGTTAATATCGGCCTCGTTCACGCGGCCATGGGCCAGCGCTGGTTCAATATCACCCTCGAGGGCTTTTCCGCCCACGCCGGCACCACCCCGATGGGCAGCCGCCGCGACGCGCTGACCGCCTTCGCCGAGCTGGCGCTGGCGGTGGAGCAAATCGGTATCGCCCACCATCCCGACGGTCGGGCGACGATTGGCATGGCGCAAGTGATCCCGGGATCGCGTAACGTGGTGCCGGGCCGCGTGATGTGCAGCGTCGAGTTTCGTCATCCGCAAACCCCGGCGCTGGAAGCGATGGAGCAAGCTCTGCATGGCGCTGCTGACGCGCTGGCGGCGCGCGGCGTGACGGCAAACGTCGAGCGTATTTTTGATTACGCGCCCATTGCCTTTGATGCCGGATGCCTGGCGCGCAGCCAGCGGGCGGCGGAAGCGTTGGGCTACAGCGCCCGAACCATCGTTTCCGGCGCCGGGCATGATACCTGCTATATCAGCAAGGTCGCGCCCGCCAGCATGATTTTCATTCCCTGCGAGAAGGGGATTAGCCATAACGAAGCGGAGAACATTCTGCCGGAATGGGCGGAGAAAGGGGCGAACGTGCTGCTCAACAGTTTACGTCTTGCCGCGGATGAGCCCGCTTGCGGCGCGTCGTAAACGCGACATGGCCCACGGCAGTAAAGGCCGTGGGCTATTGCCGATCAATGCTTTTTGCGGTTGCGGCGCATATCGATAGTCACTGCCGCGACGATAATGATGCCTTTGATAATATCCTGCACGTAGGCGTCGACGCCGACAAAGGTAAACCCGCTTTTTATCAGGCCGAGGATCATCGCGCCGATTAAGGTCCCGGTGATGCGCCCTACCCCGCCCATCAGGCTGCTGCCGCCGATAACCGCCGCGGCGATAGCATCCAGCTCGTAGGACATGCCCATGCTCGACTGCCCGCTGCTGACGCGCGCCGCCAGCACCACGCCCGCGAGGCCGGAGAGCGCCCCGGCGATGGCATAGACGATCACCAGGTATTTATTCACGTTGATACCGGAGACCTTGGCCGACGTCATGTTACCGCCGATAGCGTAAACGTATTTACCGTAGCGGGTATGCTTCAGGGCGATATGGAACACCGCGGCGACGACGAAGAAAATAATCACCGGCATCGCCCCCTGGCCGATGGCGGTAAAGCTGTCGGATAAGAAGCTGATGGGGTTGCCCTGAGTGTAAT
The DNA here is from genome assembly GCF_018139045.1 of Klebsiella pasteurii. Classification (NCBI taxonomy): domain Bacteria; kingdom Pseudomonadati; phylum Pseudomonadota; class Gammaproteobacteria; order Enterobacterales; family Enterobacteriaceae; genus Klebsiella; species Klebsiella pasteurii. The sequence continues at coordinate 5,461,630 of NZ_CP073236.1, read as the reverse complement.
ACTGCGCCAGACCGCGCGCCGACACCATCATCCCAAGCGTCGCGATAAACGGCGGGATGCCGGTGCGGGTCACCAGAAAGCCGTTGGTTAAGCCGCACAGCAGGCCGACGCCGATACCGGCGCCAATCGGGATAATCGCCGGCATATTAACCAGCGACGGGAACATCGGCGACAGGCTATCGGAGGTTTGCGCAAGGCTTGCCGCCACCACGGCGGCGAGAGCGATCACCGAGCCGGAGGAGAGGTCAATGCCGGTGGTAATAATGACCTGGGTGACCCCGACGGCGATAATACCGATAATCGCTACCTGTAAAACAATTAATATCAAACGATTGGTGTTTAATAAAAAGGACTGGTCGCGGACGTACCAGCCGGCAATTTCAAAAGTCAGGGCAATCACCAGCATGACGATAAATATCCCGGTATCTTTCGGCAGCCGGTGGCGTAATTGCCCAAAGAAAGAGGGTTTCTCAGTGATCGGGGTCGCCGTTATTTTCATATTGCTCATTCTCTGTGCCTCAATGGGATGCCAACGACAAAATGGTTTCCTGGTCGGCGTCCTCTTTATCGAGGATGCCGGTAATACGCCCTTCATGCATGACCATCACCCGATCGCTCATCCCGAGAATCTCAGGCAATTCTGAAGAGACCATAATCACCGCCACGCCGCGGTTGGCCAGCTCGCTGATCAGATGGTAAATTTCCGCTTTCGCCCCGACGTCGATTCCGCGCGTCGGCTCATCGAGAATCAGTATTTTCGGCTGGGCCAGCAGCCAGCGGGCAATCAGTACCTTCTGCTGATTACCGCCGCTGAGGTTATTAATAATCTGATCCATGGTGGGGGTTTTAATATTCAGGCGGCGGATCTGCTCCATGCAGTCTTCGGCCATTTTGAGGTGCTGAACAAAGCCGGTTTTACCGATATATTCCGGCATTTTAACGATGCTCATATTCTCCAGCACCGACAGCACGAGAAACAGCCCGGACTTTTTCCGGTCTTCCGTCAGCAGCGCCATCCCTTTCTCAATCGCCGTTGAAGGTGAATCAATATTGACCGGCATCCCATCAATCAGCACTTCGCCGCTATCCGCTTTCTCCATGCCGAACAGGCTCTCCATCACTTCGCTGCGCCCGGCCCCCACCAGCCCCGCCACGCCGAGGATCTCGCCGCGGCGTACGCTAAAGTTGATATCGTGAAAGGCCCCCTTGCGCGACAGGTTGCGGACGGTCAGCACCTCTTCGCCAATGGCGTTATTGAACTTGGGAAAGAGCTGGGTGAGCTCCCGGCCGACCATCTGGGTAATCAGCGACTGGCGGGTAAACTCAGTCGTCTGTTTACTCCCGACCCAGGTGCCGTCGCGAAATACGCTGATCTCATCGGTAATCGCAAAAATCTCATCCATTTTATGGCTGATATAAATAATGGCTTTTCCCTGCTGGCGTAAATCGCGAATAATGGTAAACAGATGCGCCACTTCGCTCTCGGTTAACGCCGAGGTCGGCTCATCCATAATCACAATATCCGCGTTCCACGAAACCGCTTTGGCAATTTCCACCATCTGCTGGGAGGCGATACTTAACTCTCCCACCAGCCGGTCGGCGGATAGCCGGATATTCAGTTTATCCAGCAGATCCTGCGTCTGCCGGGCAAGCTGGCGATGATCGACAAAACCGTATTTCATCGGCTCGCGGCCGAGCCAGATATTTTCCGCCACCGTCATATGCGGCACCAGGTTCAGCTCCTGGTGGATCATCGAGATCCCGGAGCGCAGCGCGTCCATGGTATCCTGAAACTGGACCGGCTCCCCTTTAACGCGGATCGCGCCCTTATCGGGACGGTAGATCCCGATAAGGCATTTCATCAGCGTGGATTTTCCGGCGCCGTTTTCGCCCATCAGCGCGTGCACCGTCCCCGGGCGCACGCGTAATGAGACGTTGTCGAGCGCCTTCACGCCGGGGAAAAATTTGCTGATCCCTTCGGCTTCAAGTGCAAAAGCGTTCATACTTCACCTCCGTACCCTGAGCGACTATTTCTGGTTGCGATTGACGAACTCAGCCATGTTATCTTTGGTGATCAGCTGGTAAGGGACATCGATGATCTTTTCCACTTTCTCGCCGTTGGCCAGCTTAATGGCGGCATCCACCGCGCCTTCGCCCTGCCCTTTGGCATCCTGGAAAATCGTGGCGATCATTTTGCCGTTTTTGAGCATTTGCAGGGCATCGGGCGTCCCGTCCACGCCGGCAATCAGGATATGGTTCGGGTTTTTACCCAGCGCCTGCAGCGCGCCGATCGCCATTTCATCGTTGTTGGAGGCGATGGCCTGAATATCTTCGCCGCTGGTCATCCAGTTGCTGACCACGTCAACGGCGTCGTTACGGGTAAATTTAGCGGTCTGCTTCTGCACGATTTTGATATCCGGGTACTTCGCCACCACCTCTTCGACGCCTTTGGTGCGGTCACGGGTCGATTCATTCGCCAGGTCGCCGAGCAGAATGGCGACGTTACCTTTGCCGTTCATCGCTTTGGCTAACGCTTCCATCTGTAAACGCCCCGCCAGCACCGAGTCGGAGCCGACGTAGGCCATTTTGTCGGTCAGCTGCGCCTGCGGGCGGCGGTTAACAAAGATCAGCGGAATGCCCGCTTTGGTCGCCTGGTCCATAATCGGTTTGACCGCGTTGGTATCCACCGGGTTGACGATAATCGCGTCGACGCCCTGACCAATAAAGTTCTGTACCTGCTGTAGCTGCTGGGAGACGTCGCCTTTGGCATCTTCCACCTGCGCCTTAACGCCGTCTTTTTGCATCTCTTTTTGCATTGCGGTGCGCAGAATCGTCAGGAAGTTGTCATCGAATAGCGCCATCGAAACACCGACCGAAATATCTTTCGCCATCACGACCGCTGGCAGCATGCAGGCTATCAAAGAGGCAACAACCGTTTTCTTGATGTTCATAGTTGATCCTTTATTTTCAGGTGCATCGGTTAGGTAAGGTAAAATGAAAAAATAGTTTCATTAATCGTGCGCTAAGCGCCTGCTTTTTCAGCTTTTCGAAAAAACGACCCACGCGCTGGCGCATTTTTCAGGGGTGATCGAAATCACAAAATTCAGTTGTTTTAAAATGGTTTTTTGAAACATCAGTCCATTTGCCGCGTAAGAAAAATTCCAGACCATTTATTTCATTAACAAAGCATATGAAACTTTTATAAGTAAATAACTGAAATGAAAATTTTAAAACCACGTGTTAACAGAACTTTGACACACATCTAACATTGACGCATAAACGCGCAAAAAATGAGAGGCAGGCGACGGTTTGCCACGCGGCGCGGCGATAGCGATAGCGGTTTGAAACGGGGTATCAGATACGGTGTAAAAGGAGATATTGTCACGCGGACCGCGAACGTTCAGTCGACGTTTTCAGCGCTGTAAAGGATAAATTCGACCTTGCCGTCGCTAAAGAGATGCGGCTGGTAGCCGGTTTCCAGGTGACGCAGGGCCAGCTCCACCGCCAGGCGGGCGTGCTGATGGGCGTGTTGATCGATCGTCAACGCCATTCCGCCCTGCGCCAGGTGTTCACGGGTGGTGCGGTAACGTTCATGGGTGATCCAACAGCACTCGCCGTAGCGGCGGTGGCGAGACAGCGCCTGCGCCACCTGCGTGTTGCCCAGACCGGTATTGTAGATGCCCACCACGTCGCGGTTGCGGCGCAGGGCCTCTTCCAGCAGGCGGTCGATCCGCTGCCGGTTGTCCTCCCCCGCCAGCACATCGCCGAGCTGCAGATGCGGAAAGCGCTGGGTTATCACCTCGCGGAATCCCTGAATACGCAAACGATGGGCGCTGAAGTCCTGGCGTCCGCTGAGCATCAGCACTTCTCCAGGCCGATGCGCCATTAATCCCATCATCCTGCCCGCGGTGCGGCCAGCCTGCTGCTGATCGATGCCGACGTGGCAGAGCCTCTGTGCGCCGGGCAGATCGGTAACCAGCGTAATCACCGGCACGTTCGCCTCGCGGCACTGGCGCAAAGCCTCGTAGACCAGCGGATGTTCGTTGCCAAAGACAATCAGCGCATGGCGTTTTTTGCTGCTGCGGATAATGCTTTTCGCCAGCTTTTCCGGCGCGGACTCCGCCACCAGCGTACGGTGCAGCGTCAGTCGGCGATAGCCAAGACTATCCGCCACGTCGGCGAAATCCTGCGTCAGGCGGGTGAAAAAGCGCGAATCGTTACCGCTGAGAAACACTTCTATTTGCCACGGTAGACGACGCTCTTCCGGCAGAATGCGCTTCAGCCCGGCTTCCCGAGCGGCCTGCAGCACCCTGCGCGTGGTTTCCGGCGACACGCCGCCGCGTTCGTTAAGCACCCGGTCAACGGTTGCCACCCCCACGCCAATCCGTTTAGCCAGCGCCTCCAGCGACATGCTTTTCATCGTTTTCCCCATGATGGAAATCCATCAAAACGCCTGTGTCGGTCAGTGTAGCAAACGGATTACTTTGGCAACGCTGAATCCCTCTTTCTGGAGAAAAAAATGACCTGCATTCGTTTTGCCTTGTTGGGCAGCGGTTTTATCGGCCAGGTTCACGCCGCCAGCCTCGCTCGCCATGAGCGAACCGTTCTGTCCATGGTGGCTGACGCCGACCCCGAGCGGGCGAAAGCGCTGGCTTCCCGCTACGGCGCGCGGGCGGTAACCGTCGCCGAGGCCATCAGTAGTGACGCCATTGACGCGGTACTGATCGCCAGCTCGACGCCTTCACACGCGGCGCTGCTGGAGGCCGCCGCCCGCGCCGGGAAAGCGATCTACTGCGAAAAGCCTATCGATCTTTCGCTGGCCCGCGCCCGCGAGGTCGTCGAGAAAGTACTGCCGCTCGGGGTACCGGTGACCGTTGGCTTTAACCGCCGCTTCGACGCCAGCCACCAGCAGCTGCGCCGGGAGATCGAGGCCGGGGTGATTGGCAAAATTGAACTGGTGCAGATGGTGTGTCGGGCATCGGTTATGCCGCCGCTGGAATATCTGCGCAGCTCCGGCGGCCAGATGCGCGACCAGGCGATTCACTTCTTTGACCTGCTGCGCTTTCTTACCGGCGATGAAGTGACAACCGTCGCCGCCATGGGAGATGCGCTGGCGCTGGCGGAAATTGCTGAATTCGACGATGTCGATACTTCCATTCTGATGCTGCGGATGCGCGGCGGCGCGCTGGCGCAGCTGGACAACACCCGGCGCACCGGCCACGGCTACGATGAGCGCATTAGCCTGCTTGGCCCGGATGGCGTGCTGGAGTCCGGCAGTCAGACAACGCGCGGCGTCACGCTGTGGCAGGGAGAGCGCCGCATTCAGCCCGGCCTCTACCCGGACTGGTTCAGCCGCGTCGAGGGGTCGTACTACGCGCATCTGGATGCTTTTGTCCGCTCGCTAGGCGGAGAAGAGGTGGCGGACCTGCCGGGGCTGCTGGACGGCCTGCGGGCGCAGGCCATCGCCGAAGCCGCTGTGCTCTCGCTGCAGCAGGGACAATTTGTCAGCGTCGAACCGCTGGCGTAAAAAAGCCCCGTATGCGGTCGGCATACGGGGCCGCTTCACTTAGCGCTCTTCGTTAAATACCACGCCAATCTGCCGCCGCACTTCATCCATCACGCTCAGGTTTTCCAGTACCCTGGCCAGCGGGCGGATCGGCGAGTCCGTCAGCCCCTGACCGACGCACCAGGCAAAATGCTCGGCCTGATAAAACAGCTGGTCGTAGCGGTTGCGCGGCTCCTCCCAGCGCAGCACCTGCCCGCCCTGACTGGCGGCGAGAGTAAAATTCCCCGGCGCGTAGAACTGCCCGTCGAGGGTAAGGGTCGCATCGCGCCCGGCCACCACCGCGCCGCCCGGCGTGTTGCTGAACAGGGTGGTGTTCAATAATCCCTGGAGGCCCTTTTCCCAGTTAAACAGCATCGAAATCTGCCCGTTGACGCCTCTTTGGGCGGGACGCCCGCGGGCGATAATGTCCTGCGGCACGCCGCCAACCATCACGCAGAATGAGGTCAGATAGCTGCCGAGATCCATCATCGGCCCGCCGGCGAGATCGGCATTAAAAATGCGATGATCCGGAGTAAAGAACTCGCCGTGATCGGCGAGCAGCGTGTGCAGATCGCCCAGTACGCCGTCCTCCAGCAGCTGGCGAATCACGTCATACTTCGGCGCGTAGTCGCACCACATCGCCTCCATCGCCAGCGTCCCCTGCTTCATGGCCTCCGCTTTCAGCGCCGCGCCTTCCCGCCGGTTCAGCGCAAACGGCTTTTCAATCAGCACATGTTTGCCCGCCCGCAGCGCCCGCAACCCGTCGGGAAAGTGGTGGTTATGCGGGGTGGCAATGTATACCGCGTCAATATCCGGGCGCGCCAGCATCTCATCCACCTGAGCGTAAGCCTGCGGGATCCCCCAGCGGGCGGCAAAGCTGTCGGCCTTTTGCTGCGTGCGCGAGGAGACGGCAACCACCCGCTGGTGGCTGAGCTCTTTTAACGATTTCACAAAGCGCTCGGCAATCCAGCCGGGGCCAATAATGGCCCAACGCAGCGAGGGGATCGCCGAGGCGGCGGGATGGCGCGGTTTTGGTAACTGTGACGGGAACATAGCGGCTCCTGATTTTATTTTGCCGGGGAGAGACACTATAAGCAGGCGCAGAGGAGGACGAATAACGAATTTATGATGGAATTCCATCATCGACATAGTGCTTGTCAAACGCGCGGGAGTCGCGGATAGTCCGGGCAGTTCATCACTATCAAGGAGTCAGAGATGTTGAAAAGTTCGTGGCGTAAAAGCGCCCTGATGGCCGCCGTCGTTCCGCTACTGCTGGCGAGCGGTTCATTATGGGCCAGTGCCGATACTCTCCAGCAGAAGCTGGCTGATTTAGAAAAACGTTCCGGCGGTCGGCTGGGCGTGGCGCTGATTAACACGGCAGATGATTCGCAGACCCTCTATCGCGGCGACGAACGTTTTGCCATGTGCAGCACCGGTAAAGTGATGGCCGCCGCCGCGGTGTTAAAACAGAGCGAAAGCCATCCCGATGTGGTGAATAAAAGGCTGGAGATTAAAAAATCGGATTTAGTGGTCTGGAGCCCGATTACCGAAAAACATCTGCAAAGCGGAATGACCCTGGCGGAACTCAGCGCTGCGGCGCTGCAGTATAGCGACAATACCGCGATGAATAAGATTATCGGTTACCTTGGCGGGCCGGAAAAAGTCACCGCATTCGCCCAGAGCATCGGTGACGTTACTTTTCGTCTCGATCGGATGGAGCCGGCGCTGAACAGCGCGATTCCCGGTGATAAGCGCGATACCACCACCCCATTGGCGATGGCCGAAAGTCTGCGTAAGCTGACGCTGGGCAATGCGCTGGGCGAACAGCAGCGCGCCCAGTTAGTGACATGGCTGAAAGGCAATACCACCGGCGGGCAAAGCATTCGTGCAGGCCTGCCCGCAAGCTGGGCGGTCGGGGATAAAACCGGCGGCGGAGATTACGGCACCACCAACGATATCGCGGTGATCTGGCCGGAAAATCATGCTCCGCTGGTGCTAGTGACCTATTTTACCCAACCGCAGCAGGATGCGAAAAGCCGCAAAGAGGTGCTAGCCGCGGCGGCGAAAATCGTGACCGAAGGGCTGTAGCCCGGGAACAGGTTCGTGCTGCAACACTCTGCGCTTTGTTTTCCCGGTAGCGCTGCGCTGTTCGGGCTACGGGTTCATCGCCATCTGCGGACCGGTAGCCCGGACAGATGCGCAGCATCGCCTCCGGAACATTCAGCCACTCTGCGCTCTGCTCCCGGGGGCGGCGCTCAACGCGCCTTGCCCGGGCTACGGGTTCACCACCGTCTGCGATCCGGTAGCCCGGACAGATGCGCAGCATCGCCTCCGGGACAGCCTGAATAGACAGCCGCCAAATATTAGTCGGTAATTTTAAACGTCAGCGCATAGGCGCTGGTTTTCCCTTCATCACGCGCGCCGCCCATCTGATATACCCGCACCGTATATTTCCCGCTGACACCCAGACGCTGCTCAAAAATATCGCCGCTCATCGAACCGTTAAAAATCGCGTGATTATCCGGGGTAATCACATTAAAAAAGGGATGCGGCCACTGGCTGTTCATACCGATATGCATCATCTGGCCGGCTTTCGCCTCCAGCGTATAGTCATTAACATCGTCGCCGGTCACGGTGCTTTTTATTATCGTGCCGTTGCTGCCTTTATCAAAATGAATGGTATTGCTGTTTATATTATCACTTGCCATTGATAATACTGACGTTAATAAGTAACTTGCACAGATCACGCCGCCAACAATTAATTTTATTTTTTTCATTTAATTAACACCTTATGTTTTTTATGCGCGCTGTTATAGCACATAAGGTGCCCGGAGTAAGCTTATTCGCCATATCGCTCGCCGGGATAAACGGGTCGAAATTAAGGCCCCCGGCTTAAATAAATAAGGGGGCCTGGTTTCTGCATGATTTATTTCTGCGGACGCATTGCCGGGAACAGGATCACATCGCGGATGGTGTGGCTGTTAGTAAACAGCATCACCATACGGTCGATACCGATACCCAGGCCGGCAGTCGGCGGCAGGCCGTACTCGAGCGCGGTGACGTAGTCTTCGTCGTAGAACATCGCTTCATCATCCCCCGCCGCTTTGGCGTTGACCTGATCCTGAAAACGCTGGGCCTGGTCTTCCGCGTCGTTCAGCTCGCTAAAACCGTTACCGATTTCCCGTCCGCCGATGAAGAATTCGAAGCGGTCGGTAATTTCCGGGTTCACGTCGTTACGGCGCGCCAGCGGCGAAACTTCCGCCGGATACTCGGTGATAAAAGTCGGCTGGATCAGATGCGCTTCCGCCACTTCGTCGAATATTTCGGTGACGATACGCCCCAGGCCCCAGCTTTTCTCAACGTGAATGCCGATGGATTCCGCCAGCGCTTTTGCCGCATCGAAGTTATCCAGATCCGCCATCTCGGTTTCCGGACGGTATTTCTTGATCGCTTCGCGCATGGTCAGTTTTTCAAACGGCTTACCGAAATCGAACACCTGATCGCCGTACGGCACTTCGGTTTTACCCAGTACGTTCTGCGCCAGCGTGCGGAACAGGGATTCGGTCAGTTCGATCAGATCTTTGTAATCCGCATACGCCATATAGAGTTCCATCATGGTGAACTCTGGGTTATGGCGCACGGAGATACCTTCGTTACGGAAGTTGCGGTTGATTTCGAACACCCGTTCGAAGCCGCCGACCACCAGCCGTTTCAGGTACAACTCCGGCGCGATGCGCAGATACATATCCAGATCGAGCGCGTTGTGATGGGTGATAAACGGACGCGCGGAGGCGCCGCCGGGGATCACCTGCATCATTGGCGTTTCGACTTCCATAAAGCCGCGCGCAACCATGAACTGACGCATGGTCGCCAGGATCTGCGAACGCACCTTGAAGGTGTGGCGCGACTCTTCGTTGGAGATCAGATCCAGATAGCGCTGACGATAGCGCGCTTCCTGATCCTGCAGGCCGTGAAACTTGTCCGGCAGCGGGCGCAACGCTTTGGTCAACAGACGCAGCTCGGTGCAGTGAATGGAGAGTTCACCGGTCTGGGTTTTGAACAGCTTACCGCGGGCGGCGATGATGTCGCCGAGATCCCATTTCTTAAACTGTTCGTTGTAGACGCCTTCCGCCAGATCGTCGCGCGCGACGTACAGCTGAATGCGGCCGCCGACGTCCTGTAAGGTGACAAAGGAGGCTTTGCCCATAATCCGGCGGGTCATCATACGGCCCGCGACGGAGACCTCGACGTTCAGAGAGATGAGCTCGTCGTTTTCCTTACCATCAAATTCCGCATGGAGCTGGTCGGAAGTATGGTCACGGCGAAAGTCGTTCGGGAACGCCACGCCCTGCTCGCGCAGCGCGGCCAGTTTTTCACGACGGGTTTTCAATTCATTATTAAGGTCAATTGCCTCATCGGCACCTTGTGCTTGTTGTTCAGACATGTTGGTTCCTCATAACCCTGCTTGCAAACTTGCTTCGATAATTGAACCAGGTCACTCTCTAGCGCGGCCTGTTCCGGCGTCGACGCCAAAGAACAATCTTAACGAACCTGGTTTCACTTCCGGCTGAATTCACTCAACCATCGTTTCACTAACGATTTTTTGTCTTCGGCTTCCGCGCCCGCCAAAATATCCTCCTCCTGTTCCGTAAAGGGTGCAAGGAGCGGCTTGTCGCTCCGCTGTTGGGCTGCCGATCCCCGGCTCGCGGCGTAAACGCCTTAGCCGGGCTACCAGGCAGCACGATTTTGTCGCCCCGGTAAGCGCAGCGCGACCGGGGAGATATCCCGGTAACCCGCACCTGTCGCCAGACGGGGCTAGACGCCGCCGCCGGGAAGCTCACCGGCGGCAGCGCGACGCCTACCGACGCTGAACGCGGCGGCGAAGGCGACGACGACAATCACCGCCACGCAGCCCAGCGTCCATTCGCCCATCTGGGCAAAGAAGTGCTGATACGCGGCAATCGCCGTATCGCTGATTTGCGACTCGGTGGTCTGCTGCGCCACCACGCCCGCCAGCCAGTTGGCTACCGCACCGGTGGCCAGCATATAAATCCCGGTCAGTACCCCGGTGACGCCGGGCATATTGAGGCGGGTAATCTGCGCCATCGCCACCGGGTCGATAAACAGCTCGGCGAAACCCATTAGCGCCAGGCCAGCCACCATCATGCCCATCGATGCCTGCCCCTGTGCCGCGCCATGGCGCGCGTTAAGCGCCAGCAGCATAAAGCCGCAGCCCATCAGCACCAGGCCAAAGGCGAACTTCAGCCACACGCGCAGCGCCGAGCGGGTCGCGCCTTCCGGCCGCATCAGCCACGCCAGCACGACGCCCGCCGCCATCACCGCCACGGCGTTAACCGACTGGAACAGCGCAGTCGGCACCTCAATATTCACCAGGCGACGATTAACAAAGTGGTCAATGAACAGACTGATTGAACTCCCGCCCTGCTGCGCCAGAACCCAGAACAGAGTCCCGGTCAGCATCAGCAGAACGATTTGCCACAGCGCGCGGCGATGCTCCGGCGATTTGACCATAATGCGCGCCACCATCTGGGCAGCGAAAACGCAGACGATCGCCAGCAGGTAGCCGGACCAGTTATTCTCCAGCAGCAGCGTGAAAAACACCGGCGCAACGCAGAGCATCACCACCAGCCAGCCCCAGGTCGGCAGCACAAATTTCACCGCCTGCAGCGCCTGTTTATCGACGCCGCGCGCGTGGCGGAAGTAGCGACTGCCGCTGAGGAAAATCATCAGGCCGACAAACATACCGATTCCCGCCAGCGCAAAGCCGATATGCCAGCCGTACCACTGCGCCGCCAGCCCGCAGGCGATAGGCGCGGCGATGGAGCCGACGTTCCCGGCGGCGTACAGCAGCGAAAAACCGCCGTCGCGGCGAGGGTCGTCAACGGCGTAGAGTTCGCCCAGCAGGCAGCTGATGTTGGATTTGAACAGGCCGTAGCCGCAGATAATGATCGCCAGCGCGAGGTACAGGCTCCAGGTGGAATCGGATTCGACGCCCAGCACTACGTGGCCAAGCGTCATTAATAGCGCGCCGGCAATCACCGCCGTGCGGTTGCCGAGCAGGCGGTCGGCAAGCCAGCCGCCGAGAATAGGAGTGACGTACACCAGGGAGGCGTAGGCGCTGAACAGGCTGATGGCGTGGCTGTCATCAAAGCCGAGTTGATGGGTGAGATAGAGGATGAGTAAGGCACGCATGCCGTAAAAGCTGAAATATTCCCAGATTTGGATCGCAACGATGTAATAAATCGCGCGCGGCTGTGAGGGTGTTTTCATGTGTTCTCCTTGCAGCGTGAAAAAGGGAAGTGGCAAGCCACTTCCCTGTTGTGCATCGATTATTTGTTGTTTTCTTCTCTCAGCACTTTAACGGTGTAACGACCATCCGCCTGACGATAGGCGCCGTGGATATCGGTTTCGAAGCCCGGATAGTGGGCGCCGATTTCGCACAACATCTGCAGGAATTCCAGCACCGGACGGCTCTCTTCGGTGATCATTTCACCCGGCATCACCAGCGGCACTCCCGGAGGATACGGCAGGATCATGTTGGCGTTGACGCGGCCCACCATCTCTTCGAGATACACCTCTTCGGTCTGACCGTGCAGCTCTTTCTGGAACGCGGCGTACGGCGTGATCATCATGGTTGGCAGCACTTCAAACGCGCGGAACATCAGGTCCGGCAGGTTGTGGTGCTCAATCAGTTTGTGAATATTCTGCGCCAGTTCCTGAACGCGCATGTTTTCGTAGAATTCAGGATCTTCACGGTACAGCGACGGCAGCATGTTTTTCACCCGCAGGTTCAGGTCGAACGCGCGTTTGAAATCGGTCAGCGCGCGCAGCAGGCTCAGCGCTTTGGTTTTGTCGATACCGATGCTGAACAAGAACAGCAGGTTGTACGGACCGGTTTTTTCGACCACGATGCCGTGCTCATCGAGATATTTCGCCACGATGCTTGCCGGAATACCGAAATCATCCATGGTGCCGTCTTTCTTCATCCCCGGGGTCAGCAGCGTGACTTTAATCGGGTCGAGATACATGTGTTCGTTATCGATGTTTTTGAAGCCGTGCCACGCGCTGTCGGAGCGCAGCGGCCAGCATTCCGCGCCATCGATATGTTCCGGCTGCCAGACGTCGAAGAACCAGCCGTCGGATTCGCCTTTCAGGCGTTTAATCTCTTTACGGAACTTAATTGAACGTTCGATAGAGCCGTCAATCAGGCGCTTACCGGCGTTGCCTTTCATCATCGCCGCCGCGGTTTCCGTCGAGGCTACTACGCCGTAGTGCGGAGAAGTGGTGGTGTGCATCATGTAGGCTTCGTTAAAGGTTTCTTCGTTTACGTCGCCTTTCACATGAATCATCGATGCCTGAGAAAACGCCGCCAGCAGTTTGTGCGTGGACTGCGTTTCGTAAATCACTTTCCCTTCGACGCGGCCGCCGCTCATCCCGCATTTGCCTTCATAAATCGGCGAGAAGTTGGTGTAAGGCACCCACGCGGAGTCAAAGTGGATGGATTTAACATCCAGGGTTTTCTTGATGTAGTCCGTGTTGTACAGCAGACCATCATAGGTGGAGTTGGTGATCACCGCGTGCACCGGCCAGGTCGCGTTCGGCGTCTCTTTTACGCGTTTGGCGATCGTCGCGTGCTGGAATTCGCTCTGCGGGATACCGCCGAGGATGCCGTAGGCATTACGGGTCGGACGGAAGTAGATTGGCGTAATGTCGCTCATCATCATCAGATGGGTCAGCGATTTATGGCAGTTACGGTCAATCAGCACGGTGCTACCGGCCGGGGCGGAATACATGCCGACGATTTTGTTGGCGGTGGAGGTGCCGTTGGTCACCATATAGCTGCGTTCCGCGTTGAAGACGCGGGCGATGTACTCTTCCGCTTCTTTGTGCGGGCCGCTGTGATCCAGCAGGGAACCGAGTTCAGAAACCGAAATCGAGATATCGGATTTCATGGTATTGGAACCAAAGAAATCGTAGAAGATGCTGCCGACCGGGCTTTTCTGGAACGCGGTACCGCCCATATGGCCTGGGGTACAGAAGGTATATTTGCCTTCACGCACGTATTTAAACAGCGCTTTGGTCAGCGGCGGCAGAATGGTGTCGATATACTCATCGGTATTCTGTTTGATTTTGTTAGCAATATCTTCCGCCGCACCCAGCGCATATTCGAAGAAGCGAACCTGCATGCGCAGATCGTTGAGGCTCACATCCAGGGTTGAGTAAGTATTCGCAAAGGCGTACAGCGGCATATATTCGTTCATTTTGCTGATGTCTTCGCACAGTTCGAGATTGTATTTATCCCAGTCGAAGATCACGCCGCACAGACGCGCATTGTTTTCGATCAGTTTTAATAAGTCGTCACGGTCGTTCGGGTAGACAATACGGAAGTCCAGGCGTTCGAGGGCGCGATGCAGCTCACGGATGGGCTCTTCTTTGAAGTAAACACCCATGTGATTCATGATTGCGATAACGTTCATAGTCAAATCTCCAGATAAAGAAAGCCCCTCCCGCCACGTCGTGACAGGTGATGGAAGGAGCCTCAGGAATAGGGTTACGGATTAATGCGCGCTGGCGGTGCTGCTATCAGCGGAGCCGTCGTTACTCTGACGCTGGTGCATTTTGCGGCCGTAGAACATCAGGATGATCAGGCTGACGATAAAGGTGCCGGCCAGTTCGAAGGAGCTTGCCCCCATCAGGGCGATAAAGCAGAACCCGCAGCCGAGGATGGAGCAAATCAGGCTGACGAAGTTGCGCACGTTAATGCCTTCGAAGCGAATCAGGTCAACGCAGGAGTAGAAGTAAGGCAGCATGGTCAGCAGAACCGCGATACCGGTCAGCTCGCCGAACAGGTCGGAGGCTTTCCCGCCGGTGGAGTTCATCAGGGTGATCAGCACCATCAGGACGGTCATTTTCACTGCGGCCAGCAGCAGGCCTTTTTTCGGGTTGCCGTTTTTATCCAGTTCACCGTAGATTTTCGGGAAGTTGCCGTCGTTAGCGGCGCGCACGCCGGCCTGGCCGACCAGCATCATCCACGAACCGAGAGAAGTCAGGCAGGCAAAGGCGGTGAAGGCGGAAACCATCGGCGCAGCCCAGCCGCCAAGGATAGTCGATGCGCTGATAGCAAACGGCGCGCCGGACGCGGCCATCTCAGACGCAGGGTACATACCGGCGATGACCTGGGTCGCGGCGATATACACGATACCTGCCAGCGCGGTCCCCAGCATGGTGGCCAGCGGTACGGTACGTTTCGGGTTTTTCACCATCCCGGTACTGACGGCGGCAGATTCTACCCCGACAAAGGCCCACAGGCAGAGAAGGATACTTTTCACCACCGCATGGCTATCCGTCGTGGCTGAGGTGTTCCAGTTTGCCTGATAGGTGGCAACGTCAAACCAGTGCCAGCCGACCACTGCGGTCATTACGACCGGAATAAGCACCAGCACCAGACCAATAGTCGTCAGGCGGCTTACCCAGGTGCCGCCGAGCATATTCACGAAGGTGAATATCCACACGATGGCAATACAGGCAATACCTGCCGGTACCGGGTTATTTAAAATAGGGAAGAATGTTGATAAATAAGAGACGGCGGTAATGCCGATTGCCAGATTACCGATCCAGTTAGCGTGATAATAAAGCACACCGGTCTGAAAACCGAACGCCGGGGATATTTCGCCGGCGTAGGCAATAGGGCCACCCTGCTGCGGGTTTTTGGTCGCCAGACGGGCATATACATAAGCCAGAGACATCGCGCCAATAATAGATATCACCCAACCCCAAATGGCGATAGAACCGATACTCGCCAGGTTCGCAGGTAATAATGCAATACCGCTCCCCATCATATTACCGGCTACCACGCCGGTACAGGCAAATAGCCCGATCTTCTTGGCAGAACTCATGTTTGCTTTTCTCCTAAGTTTATTTGGGAGGTACAGATCATGATGATGAACCTTTTATTGACCCGACCAACTGCCAATTAGATTACGGATTAGTACGAGATAAGTCCTAAAGATAAAGTGAAATAACTGCAAACATCAGACAAATGATATTTTGACCTTTTTTGCGCAACATATCAGGATGACATGTTGAGATCAGGAAAAGATAAATATCAATAAATTACATGGACTTATAAACACATCTTCGTGTTGAAAATGTGTTACAAACAGGCAGGGAAAGGATATAAAATATAACAACAGAGACGCTCATGAGAAACATAAATTTAACCTCACCACGGCCAAAACCATGGCCATGATGAGGGTTTACTTATTCTGAAGCGAGGAAGTTATCGAGATACGGAACCACGCGGGTTACGGAGGTCTGGAATACCGCGTTTTCAATCCAGTAAAATGTATTCTCTCCCGGACGTAAATTAAATGCTGTCAGATAGGCATCGGCAGCTTCCCGGCTCTGCCCTTTCATTTCGTAGACTTTACCCAGCAGCACATAGTTCATCCACGACATTTCCAGGTCAATACCGGTATTAATCGCGCTGTAGGCTTCATCGACTTTCCCTTTGCCCAGCATATCTACCGTTTTAATCTGATAAAATATTGCCATGTCTTTAATCCCCGGCATATTACCCACCCGGGTTATTTCGCTGTAAAGATCGGCAAGCTGTTTATCATCCAGCGGCTGCTGAGAATGGCGTAATACGTCCACCAGCGCCTTTTCCGCCCAGGCATAGGTAAAGTCCGGCGATTGTTTATTCACGTCGGCAAGCAGGCTACTGGCTTTTCCGAGTGAATCAACGTCTCCGTTCATTAATAGCTGATGCGCCTGATAGAAATGGGTAAGCACGATACTTTGCGACGGCTGATACTGCTTTAACATCTCCTGCATCCGCGCCGGCCACGGCTGCTTCAGCGCCTCTGACAGGCTGCTCAGCAGGTCGTTCTGAATCGACAGCTGGTTGTCGCTGGTGACAAAGTAGCGCTTATCCATCATGGTCGAACCGTCGGCGTTATCCACCACCTTCACCGACATAAAGCACTGCTGCGCGCGATAGTGCCGCTGGTTGACGAACTCAATGGTCAGGGTTTTACCGGAGCTGCTCGGCTCATTGATGTTGTAGTTGGTTTTATCGTGCACCATAAAGGTGGAGAAGGTGTTCAGCGAGGTGGTAATCAGGCTTCCCAGACCGATGGCATAGGAGTGCTGCGATGACCAGTTGTTGCAGGTACTGCCGCTGAGCAGGTGAATATCAACATCGCGCGGGTTGAGCAGCAGCTGCGTTTTCGTGACCGGCGGGCGCGACTCGAGGGTCGATAACGCCACCAGCGCCACGCAGCTCGCGAGGGCCAGCAGAAACAGCCCCCAGACGATAAACGTACTCAGCCGCTTGCGTTTTTCCGGCTTCACCACCGCTGCTCCGACCGGCGCGGGCGTATCGGGCTGCGGGGAGGGCAACGGCGCGGCAAAACCGGCCGTTGGCGTTTCTGCGGGGATAACCGGCGTCAGCTCCTCCCCCTCTTCCGTACACCAGATCGCCGGCACCGTCAGCTTATAGCCGCGCTTGGGTACGGTAGCGATATATTCAAGGCTGCCGTCGTCGCCATCTTTCAGCGACTTACGTAGCTCGGAGACGCTTTGCGTGACGACGTGACTGGTGACAACGTTGCGGGTCCAGACATTATCGATGAGCTCATCCCGGCTGAGTACTTCCCCAGGATGACGGGCAAAGAAAACCAAAAGATCGATTAAGCGCGGTTCGAGAGTTAGCTGACGCCCCTTGCGGCTAATTTGGTTAACAGAGGGAGTAACCAGCCATTCTCCAACGCGAACAACAGGTTGTTGCATAAAAAAGAGCCCCAGGACGAAACGGGAAAGGCGCGATGATATCACATTTACCCTACCTATTAATGATAGGGGTCATGACCATGAACGCAATATATTCATCTTCGTTTTCGATGACTGGCAAACTTTCATTTGCTAAAGGCGTTTTTTTGCCTCACGGCAATGTTTCTTAAGGGTGCGAAAGCTTACCTTTTTTCGCGCGATTTTCCTGGATTGTGTGACCTGAGTAAGGCTTAGGCGCGACAATCGTCGCCCATCCGCGGGGATATGCTATTTTTAGGTCGCCCGACAGAGATCGGACCGCCGAACAGATGGCCGAAAACAGTGCCTCACCCGCAGCGTAAGGAATGTCGACGATGACCTGGAAATTAGTTAAGCAAATTGTGCACGATGACGCGTTAAGAAAGAGCTTCATTGATCTGGCGATTAAAACCTTCGATCTCTCCTTTAAAGAGTGGTACCGCAAAGGCTACTGGACCGACGCCTATATTCCCTACGCCCTGGTGAGCAACAATAAAGTGATTGCTAACGCCTCTGCCAATATTATCGACCTGATCTGGCAGGACGAACCCCGCCGCTATATCCAAATCGGCACCGTAATGACCGACATCGATCATCGCAATCGGGGCCTCGCCGGGCAGCTTGTGAATGAGATTCTGGCGGACTGGCAGGATAAAGCAGACGCCTTCTTCCTGTTTGCTAACCCGACAACCGTTGATTTTTACCCGAAATTCGGCTTCGAGCGCACCGATGAACATCAGTATATTATGCCGGTAGTACCGACAGCGGGCGACTTCCGCAAGCTCGATATGGATCGGCCGGAAGACGTTGCGCTATTGCAGCGCTATTATCAAAAATCGAATCCGTTTTCACAGCTGCGGGTACAGGATAACTTCGGTTTATTGATGTTCTACTGCTCCGCCTTTATGAAGCACTTCGTCTATTATTCCGAGAAAAACCAGGCGATCGCGATTGCTATGCAAAACGGTCCGGCGCTGATCTGTTTCGATATTTTCTGCGACAGCGGCCGCTCCCTGTCGGCCATTATCAACCAGCTCGCCGATGACAATACGTACCAGGCTATCCTCGGCTTTACCCCCAAAGAGAATCGGAGCGGCGAGTATGAGAAAATCGAAGGCGAAGATATTCTGTTTATCTACGGACAAAAAGAAAATATCTTCAAAGAGAATAAGCTGATGTTCCCGCTTTTATCCCACGCCTGAGGCTGCGCTTAACGCGTCCACGGCCCGCGCCCGGGCCTTATTGCGTCAACAGCCACTGTTCGAACGCCCGTAGCGCCGATTCGTTGACGCCGTTTTCCAGCGGCTTCACCAGGCAAAAGCGCTTGCTCAGACTGCGAGCCTGCGGCCAGGGCGCAGCCAGTAGCCCGTTTTCGATCGCGTTTTCGACGTATACGTGGGGCACCAGCGCAACGCCCTGCCCGGCCAGCGCGGCGGCTATCGCCATCTCATGCAGATCGTAGCGCACCCCCTGAGCCGGATTATCCAGCGCGATCCCGCACTCTTCAGCATAGCGCTGCCAGGCGTCGGGATTCTGCCGTCGATGAATTCGCGGCAGCGCGTTCAGTTGGCTGATGAGATCTTCCCCCGTGAGTAGCCCGGCGTGGCATACCGGTACCAGCCTCTCTTCAAACAGAAACTGCATACGCATTCCGGCCCATGCGGGATGCTCGAAATGAACCGCCGCGTCAAAACCGCTGCCGCTGAGGATAAACGGGTCGGTTCTGACCGCGATATTCAGCGTGATATCCGGATGTTGGCGCTGAAAATCCCCCAGCCGGGGAATGAGCCAACGGCTGGCGAAGGTCGGCGGCGCGGCGATTTCCAGGCTTCTGCTGCCGTCCGCGGCCCCCATCAGATACTGAGTGTCCCGTTCAAGGCGCTCCAGCGTTTCGCGCACATGGTACGCATAGCGCGCGCCGTTAGGATTCAGCCGTACCCGGCTCCCCGTCCGCTCAAACAGCCTGCAGTTCAACAGCGATTCCAGACGGGCGATTTGCCGACTGATCGCCCCTTCGGTAAGCGACAGCTCTTCCGCCGCGCGGGCAAAGTTACCGTGCCTGGCGGCGGCCTCAAAGGCCTGCAAAGAGGCGCTGCTGGGGAGTTTTTTTCGCACGATGGCCACCTCTGCTGGATTTTTCATTAATGACAAAATGTCATTGAGTGATGAAATAATATCGTTTTATAGGGCTTATTACCCAACGTAGCATGATCAAATGTCAATATCACACGCCATCATGCAGAGGTCAGCCCATGTTATATATTGTTGAGTGCAGCTACGCCGACCCGGAAAGCGAAGCCGGCTGGAACAGGTTTTACAGCCAGCACAAGCTGCCGGCGCTGGTTTCCGTCAGCGGGTTCCGCGCTTCGCAGCGCTTCCGGGCGCTCTCCTCCGGCTGCCCGGCCTATCTTGCCATTCATACTATCCAGGATGCTGACACCCTCGCCAGTGAAGAGTATCGCCATAAAGGCGGCGGCAACTTTGCACGCTGGCAGGCGCATATTCGCGACTGGCGGCGAAACCTGTATCGGTACAGCGGGGTGTTCCCTGCCGTCGCTGAGGGTGATGTTCTACTGCTGAGCCCGGAGCCGCTGGACTTCGTTGAGTCGGAACTGGGATATCAGCCGACAAAACTTCCGGCCGCCGGGCTGGATAACAACCCGCCGCAGCGCGTGGCGTACGTTCTGCCGCGCCGGGAAGCCATGCTGCTTGCGGGGCGGGACAAAGCCTGGCTTTATGAACCCATGGCCGGTCAGCTACAAAGCCCGGCTGAAGAACAGCCTGCAGCATGCTAAGAGGTTTTTATGCGCAATCCATCTTTTATCTCCCGCCAGATTGGCGATTTTCAGGTGACTGCCCTTAGCGACGGCAGCATGGCCGCCGACCTGGCGCTGCTGTCCGGCATCGATAGCGATGATGCCGCACAAATCCAGCGCGATGCGGGCGTCATCGAACCCGGCAATATCGACATTAATGGCTATCTTATCCGCGGCCGGGGAAGAACGATTCTGGTCGACGCGGGGACGGGAGGCGGCGTGCTGGAAACCAGTCTGCGTGCGGCGGGGAGTGCGCCAGACGACGTTGATACCGTCCTGCTGACCCATGCTCATCCGGATCATATTGGCGGCCTGCTGGATGCCAACGGCGCGCCGCGCTATCCCAATGCCCGTCTTTATCTGCACCCTCTGGAAGCCGAATACTGGCAGGACGATGCCATGCTAAACCGGACCAATGCGCGGGGTCAGCGAAACTTCGCTCTCGCCCGCCGCACCCTGGACGCGTGGTCCCGGCGCCTCGGGTTTCTGGAGGATCGTGAAGTCGTCACGGGTATCCATCCGGTCTGGTTACCCGGACATACGCCGGGCCATAGCGGGTTTCGCATTGACGCCGCCGGACAAAGCCTGCTGATTTGGGGCGATATCGTCCACTTTCCGCATATTCAGGCCGCACAACCCGCCGCCGCTATCGCTTTTGATTGCGATCCCGTACAGGCCAGAGCGACGCGGGAAGCGATTCTCGCCCAGGCCGCCAGCGAAAATCTGCTGATTGCCGGTATGCATCTTGGCGGGTCAGGGTTTGCCCATATCGTACCGACTTCGCGCGGTTATCGTATCGATGATTCTGCGCAGTAAAAGGAAAGCCGGGCGGTGAAGTCCGCCTTTGCTTATCCGATTAAGATTTTTTTCGCCTGCTGAAAGATTGAACTGACTCGCGTTTATTTTCCCATATAAATATAAAATGTCGTTTTATTTTAAATGAATTTAAATTTTATTTTTCCATAAAATATGACATTAAGGAAAATCTATGCGCAATAGCTTCAGACCTGCACGCGGCATGCTGGGGTTGGCAATCGCACTAGCCGGGCTCGCAGGCGGTTGTAATGACAGCGGCGGAACCGTCGATAACCAGCACGAGGCGCCCGCCTCCGCGCCACAAAATGTCATGGTTCCGATACTGTCAGCCGATGAAAACAGCCTGGTGCTGGTCTGGGAAAAACCGGAGTCCGAGACCGAGCAGGTAGTGGACTACGCCGTCTATCGTCAAGGCGAGCGGCTGGGCATGGCGCGTGAAAATCAAAACCATTTCTCACCAGCAAAGCCCTATATTGATAACTTCTATCAGCGGATCGCCAGCGACGGCTGGCAGCAGAAAATCGATCTGCGCAGCTTTACGGCCACCAACCTGCAGCCGGATACGGAGTATGCCTTTACGGTCCGCGCAGTCTACGCCGATGGCAAAGAGTCCCCGGATAGCGCAGTGATTAAGGCGCGCACCAGCAAAACGCCGCACATCATCGAAGCCAGCACATTCGGCGCGAAGGGTGACGGCACAACGCTGAATACCCAAGCGCTGCAGCAGGCCATCGATAGCTGTACCGTCACGCACTATCCTCAGGGCTGCAAAGTACTGATTTCCGGCGGCGAATTCAAAACCGGCGCGCTCTTCCTGCATAGCGATATGACCCTGGAGATTGCCGCTGGCGCCACCCTGCTGGGTTCGGACGATCCGGCCCACTATCCGCTTGATAAAGGCTATTACCTCTATCCCTATAGCGATCATCCGCAGCCCCGCCGCCCGCCGTCATTAATTAACGTGCTGGAAGCGGACGACAAGGGCGAGTCTCCGGCCGGAACGTTTCGTAATATTCGCATCGTTGGTCAAGGCACGATTGACGGCAACGGCTGGACCCGCGGCGTCAAAAACGGCGGCGATGCGACAATTAGCGACGAATTGGGCAACGCGCTGCCGCAGTACCGGGCCAGCAATGCCAAAAAAGTCGGCGCGGACGGTATTCTGGCAAAGCACCAGACCGAAGCGGGTATTGCGGAAGGGATTGAAAGCAATAGCGCCTATAAAAACCGCCGCTCCAGCCTGATGACCCTGCGCGGCGTGCAAAATCTCTACCTTGCCGGACTGACGATCCGTAACCCCGCTTTTCACGGGGTAATGGCGCTGGAATCAGAAAATATTACCCTGAACGGGCTTGTGCATCAGACCTTTGACGGCAATAACGCCGACGGCGTCGAGTTCGGCAATAGTAAAAACGCGCTGGTCTTCAATAACTTCTTCGATACTGGAGATGATTGCGTTAATTTTGCCGCCGGGTTTGGTAAAGGCGCGGAAACTTTTCATCAGCAGCCGCAAAGCGGGGCGTGGATTTTTAATAACTATTTCCGTAAAGGCCACGGCGCCGTGGTGACGGGTAGCCATACCGGCGCGTGGATCGAAAACGTTCGCGCCGAGGATAACGTCATGTATATGACCGACGTTGGTCTGCGTATGAAGAGCCGCCCCTACTACGGCGGCGGCGTGCGGGATGTGCTGTTCCGTCATAACGCGATGAAAGATATCGCCAAAGAGCCGTTTGTTTTTACTATCAAATACAGCGCCGACGTGAACGATACAACCCCTGCCGACGAACCCGCGCAGTTCCGCGACGTTCAGGTGCAGGACGTGACCGTCGATGGTACCTCGGCTAAGCACAGTATTCTGATTGATGGCATGACGGTAGCCGAAATGGCGGAGTCGTTTGGTATTACCTACCCTCGCGACGCCTATCATCAGAATCTACGTTTCTCCAACGTCAGCTTCCGTAACACCAAAGCGACCAGTATTTCCTTCCTGCACGACAGCCAGTTCGATGAGGTAACCTTCGCCAATACGCCGCAGGCCTGGGAATTTTTCGCCGTCAATGATGTGATGCTCGCCGACAGCCTTCATCAGCAGAGCATTACCCGTGAAGAGAATGACAAGGTTATTCTTGAGGGTGCAACGAAGTAATGGCGTTCCCGGCGGCGGGGTTTATCACAGGCTTAAAATCGGCTGATATCGATTAAGATTAAAGCCCTCTTTAAGCCTTACTTTAGTTGATTATTTCGTCGCCATAAAAGCCGGCGCAGAGAGCGTCGGCGCGCTGCGCCACCAGATAAGCAGCGCCGCCAGAGCGATAACGCTCAGCACGCTGAACGCCGTCGCGAAGGAGTAATAACCGGCAATCATTCCCGTCAATGCCGGACTCATCGCCGCGCCGGCACCCTGCATCAGCATTACCACGCTTTGGCCAGCATTGACGTGCCCGCTGCCGCGCAGCAGCGCCACAATAAAGCTCGGCACCACTACGCCCAGTACCCCTGCGGCGCAGCCGTCCAGTATTTGCACCGGCACCATCATCCACGGTGCCGCCGTGCTTGCCGCCAGCGCAGCCCTGATTGGCATGATCAGCAGAGCCAGCATAATCAGTCGCCAGTACCCATATTTATCGATTCGACCTACGGTCCAGATGGCCACCGGGATCATCACCAACTGGGAAATAATCACCGTCGCCGCGGCATACAGGCCGGGATTGATCGCGCCTGGCGCCGCAGCGATCCGCATACTGAGCATGGGCAGCAACGCGGCATTCGCTAAATGAAAAAGCAGCAGCGTCAACCCAGTAATTAAAAGCGCCCTGTTTTTGGTCAGCACCGAGAAGTCTGGTATCTGGGGGGAGTCCGTCGTTTCAAGCCCGCGCGCCCGAGCGTTGTCGATATCATCACGACGAATTGCCGTCAGGGCAAAGAGCGTGAGCACCATGGTCGAGGCCATCAGGATGAAAATACCGCCAATACCCCAGCGCCAGGCGATCCCGCCGGCAATCAATGCGGTCGTAAAATTACCCGCATGGTTGAAAGCCTCATTTTTACCCATCTGGGTACTAAAGCCATCTTGCCCCGTCAGCCCCAGAGTGATCCCGGTAATAAGCGGGCCAATAAATGCCGCACATATGCCGCTGACGATTTGCGAGATGGCGACGACGCTGCTGCCCTGGCTGAACCAGAGCAGCAGCGTCGTCCCGGTAATCATGATGCACAGTATCGCGAGCATAAGACGCTTGTTCCGCGAAGCATCGGTGATGAACCCAGCTGGAAGCGTCGCCAGCAATCCGGCAACGCCGCCCGCGGTCATCAACAGACCGATGTCATCCGGTCGCCAGTGATGTTGCGTCAGGAAAATCCCCAGAAAAGGCCCGAGCCCATCGCGAACGTCGGCAATAAAAAAGCTGGTCAGGCATAGCGCCTGCAATGAACGAAGAGACATACTTTTCACCCTAATACATCCTTAACCCACTTGATCCGGTCGCCTGTAAAAACAAAATCTTCCCCGCAAAGGGCATCACTCAGGGCTATCGATTTTCTCTCCGTTAAGGAATTGGTTAAAACGCCCCGATAAAGGGGCACCGTTCCTTCAACACCATTGTTTATAAATTTAAAAGCGATCTTTATCAATCTCTGAGGATTATTTTATTTGATTATTTTGCTACTGTTAAAACTGACGGTGTTGCTTATGTTATTTTAGGGCTCATTGATGACGCAATATCATTTCCTTTGCTTCAGGCGTACAGCACGTCTTCAGACATGCCAGGATAGTACTATTTAATATATGACATACATTATAGGCGCTCCCCTCCGACATAAATATTAGATCGGAGAGCTAAATTTCAAGCGCCAATGCCTTTCTTCACCTTAAGCATATAGTCAGCCAGCGCAACCGACTCTGAAGATTGGCTGTTGATTAACCCCTGCAGCGTTCCTCGCTGATCGGCCTGAGAACGATGCTGCCCAAGCTTTTCTTTGGCCTGAAACTCCTCAATTTCAATTTTGAATCCAATAATACCTTTCAATTTCCCTTCAATAAACGTCCTGGGCATAATTTCTTTCTGCGCCTGAAGCGTCGGTTCAAATTTATGGACCAACGCTTCCATCACAATGCGTAATTCATCGACAGATAAAAGGCTTACGTTGCCATAGCAGTGAACGGAAGTATAGTTCCACGTGGGAACCGCGGGAGCGGTTTGATACCAGGTAGGGGAAACATAACTATGGGGCCCTTGAAATATGGCGAGCACCCTCTGCCCGTCAAATTCTTTCCAGAGTGGATTCGCACGCGCCATATGGGAAAGAAGAATTCCCTGCGATGAAGAGCTACGATCGAGGATAAAAGGAAGATGACTGGCATTGAGGGAAGGCGAAACGACTAATCCAAAGCTATAAGCGTCAATAAAATCAAAAATATGTTTTTTATCTGATAGCTTCATTGCATCAGGTGTGTACATTTTTTACCTCATCATGTTGACCCGCCAGGTAGTTTCTTTGAAAAAAGATAACTGCCTCTTTTTATTAAGCAATGATTTAGTGTATCAAAGCGTTAGCGCCAGAGAGCGTCATCCACTTCGTTTCCCCTTATTGCACTGGTTAGTAATATTTTTTGTTGTTTTTATCGCTCTGGTTAGAATTGTATAATGTCATTATGTGTTTTTAATGGCATTAATTACCAACTCCTTTTTAACCAATTGAATATAATGATCTTACATAGATATACACATTCTGTGTTCGTATTATCTACATATTGATCTCTTGCCAGACTATTGTGTTTTTTTGATGTACCGGGAAAGCATCGAAATGGTACACCGTTATGCCCAGCTGGCGCCTCACCATTTAACGGAACGCGCAAGGCAAATTGACTCGGTCTTTGCAGAAGATGTCCCAAATGTATCACATGAGAAAACATCAGCGAGAGGAGGAAGTTGATAACTTTTTGAGTTTAAATGGTACGCCCTACAGGGTTCGAACCTGTGACCTACGGCTTAGAAGGCCGTTGCTCTATCCAGCTGAGCTAAGGGCGCATTGAGAAGCGAGCTTCGTGATGTGCAATCGCCGGAATTATACGGTCCACGCCTGATGAGTCAATGTATTTTGCCGCGAAACTGCGCTTCCCTGCGCAGGCTGGCGGCTTATGCTGCGAAAGCAGTACAAAGTTTATCCAACCTTATGTTTCTGCACGTTAACTTTTCTTCGGCTCCCGGGCTCTTTTTGGTTCCGCTCGCGGCGCGGTCAGGCCCGTTTTTCAGCCGCCGCCGCGTCAAAGCAAGATAAAATCTTAAACGAAGACTGACAGCGAGGCTGGCTTCTGACAAAATATCGTCATCCCCCTTTCGTAAAGATACAGATGGAATCCTCTCTCTGATGGCAGCAAAAATTATTGACGGTAAAACGATTGCGCAGCAGGTACGCTCTGAGGTTGCGGAAAAAGTGAAGGCGCGCGTTGCGGCCGGATTTCGTGCCCCAGGGTTGGCCGTCGTACTGGTCGGCAGCAACCCGGCATCGCAGATTTATGTCGGCAGCAAGCGCAAAGCGTGTGAAGAGGTAGGCTTCGTCTCCCGCTCGTACGATCTCCCGGAAACCACCAGCGAAGCGGAGCTGCTGGAACTTATCGACACGCTGAATGCCGATAAGGCTATTGACGGCATCCTGGTTCAGCTGCCGCTGCCCGCCGGCATTGATAATGTCAAAGTCCTCGAGCGCATTTCTCCGGACAAAGACGTTGACGGCTTTCACCCCTATAACGTGGGTCGTCTGTGCCAGCGCGCGCCGCGCCTGCGCCCGTGTACCCCGCGTGGGATTGTCACGCTGCTTGAGCGTTACAATATCGATACCTACGGCCTGAACGCGGTGGTTATTGGCGCCTCCAATATCGTCGGACGCCCGATGAGCATGGAGCTGCTGCTGGCTGGCTGCACCACCACCGTCACTCACCGTTTTACCAAAAACCTGCGTCATCACGTCGAAAATGCCGACCTGCTGATCGTGGCTGTCGGTAAACCGGGCTTTATTCCGGGCGAATGGATTAAAGAAGGCGCGATCGTGATCGATGTCGGGATTAACCGCCTGGAAAACGGCAAAGTGGTTGGCGATGTGGTTTATGAAGATGCCGCCGCGCGCGCGTCGTACATCACTCCGGTTCCCGGCGGCGTCGGCCCGATGACCGTAGCCACCCTTATTCAGAACACGCTGCAGGCGTGCGAAGAGTATCACGATATTCAGGAGGCCTGAGATGACGAATTTTTCTTTAGGCAAACACCCGCACGTTGAGCTTTGCGACCTGCTGAAACTGGAAGGCTGGAGCGAAAGCGGTGCGCAGGCGAAAATCGCCATTGCCGACGGTCTGGTCAAAGTCGACGGCGTGGTCGAAACCCGTAAGCGCTGCAAAATCGTCGCTGGCCAAACGGTCAGCTTTGAAGGTCAGAGCGTTACCGTTACCGAGTAAAAAGTCAAGGCGCCGCAACTGGCGCCTTGACTTTATCCCCATCCAGGACATTAAACACGACGGTCAGCGTCGGGTGTACTGGCCTGGGTATGGGCAAAAAAATGCCGGGGACACCCCCGGCAAAAAGAGAGAATGAGACTACTTCCGGCGCCAGGTGGTACCCTGCGGGCCATCTTCCAGCACAATGCCCATCTCGTTCAGACGGTCACGCGCGGCATCCGCCGCCGCCCAGTCTTTCGCTTTACGCGCGTCCAGACGCTGCTGGATCAAAGACTCGATTTCCGCCACTTCCCCGTCGTCCGCCTGCGCGCCGCTCTGCAGGAACGCATCTGGCTCCTGTTCGAGCAGACCCAGCACCGAAGAGAGCTTACGCATATGCGCCGCCATCGCGTTGGCCGCGGCGGTATCTTCGGTCTTCAGACGGTTAACCTCACGGGCCATATCGAACAGCACCGAATAAGCTTCCGGGGTGTTGAAATCGTCATCCATCGCTTCGATAAAGCGCGCTTCAAACGCCTCGCCGCCGGACGGCTCTGCGGTTTTATCGGTTCCGCGCAGCGCCGTATACAGACGCTCCAGCGCGGAACGGGCCTGCTTTAAGTTCTCTTCGCTGTAGTTCAGCTGGCTGCGATAGTGGCCGGACATCAGGAAGTAGCGAATGGTCTCCGCGTCGTAGAACTTGAGCACGTCGCGCACGGTGAAGAAGTTGCCCAGCGATTTTGACATTTTCTCACGGTCAACCATTACCATCCCGGAGTGCATCCAGTAATTCACGTACTCGCCGTCGTGGGCGCAGGTGGACTGAGCGATTTCGTTTTCATGGTGCGGGAACATCAGATCCGACCCGCCGCCGTGAATATCAAAATGGTTGCCCAGCTGCTTGCAGTTCATCGCGGAGCACTCAATGTGCCAGCCCGGACGGCCCGCGCCCCACGGCGACGGCCAGCTCGGCTCGCCCTCTTTCGACATCTTCCACAGCACAAAGTCCATCGGGTTATGCTTGACGTCGACAACATCAACGCGCGCGCCGGCCTGCAGCTGGTCGAGATCCTGACGCGACAGCTGACCGTAGTTCGGATCGGTCGGTACATCGAACATCACATCGCCGTTATCGGCGACATACGCGTGGCCTTTGGCGATCAGCTGCTCGGTGATCTCAATGATTTCCGCAATATGGTGGGTAGCACGCGGCTCCATATCCGGGCGCAGGATATTCAGCGCGTCAAAATCTTTGTGCATCTCGGCAATCATGCGATCCACCAGCGCCACAAAGCTTTCGCCATTTTCATTAGCACGCTTAATGATTTTGTCGTCGATATCGGTGATATTGCGCACGTACTTTAGCTTATAGCCCAGGAAACGCAGGTAGCGCGCAACCACATCGAATGAGACGAAGGTACGGCCATGGCCGATGTGACAGAGGTCGTAAACGGTAATACCACACACGTACATGCCAACTTCCCCGGCATGGATAGGTTTAAATTCTTCTTTTTGGCGCGTCAGTGTATTAAAAATTTTTAACATCGAAGATTCCGTGTAGACGTGTGTGGATGTAAGTCGCGTATTCTAACCTTAATTCAACCCCGAAGCAGCACACATTGCAAGGTGATCCAGCCCCGCGGTTATGCTATAACAGCCCCCTATATCTCACCCGACTCCGGGTGCAGGCACCACAATCATCGGAACAGGATGCAAAAATGGTTACTTTCCACACCAATCATGGCGATATCGTAATCAAGACGTTTGACGACAAAGCGCCGGAAACAGTTAAAAACTTCCTGGACTACTGTCGTGAAGGTTTTTACGACAACACTATTTTCCACCGTGTTATCAATGGCTTCATGATTCAGGGCGGCGGTTTTGAGCCGGGTATGAATCAGAAAACCACCAAATCCCCTATTCAGAACGAAGCGAACAACGGTCTGAAAAACACCCGCGGTACGCTGGCGATGGCCCGTACCCAGGCGCCTCACTCCGCCACCGCGCAGTTCTTCATCAACGTCGCCGATAACGACTTCCTGAACTTCTCCGGCGAAAGCCTGCAGGGTTGGGGCTACTGCGTATTCGCAGAAGTCGTTGAAGGTATGGACGTGGTCGACAAAATCAAAGCGGTATCCACCGGCCGCAGCGGCATGCACCAGGATGTGCCGAAAGAAGATGTGGTGATCAAAAGCGTTACCGTCAGCGAATAATTCGTGGCGACGCTTTTTATTGCAGATTTGCATCTGCAAACGGAAGAACCGGCGATTACCGCCGGTTTTCTGCGTTTTTTACACGGGGAAGCCCGCCAGGCTGACGCCCTGTATATCCTCGGCGACTTGTTTGAAGCCTGGATCGGCGATGACGATCCGAACCCGCTGCATCGGCAAATTGCCGCTGCGCTTAAAGCGTTAGCTGAGTCCGGCGTCCCCTGCTACTTCCTCCACGGCAACCGCGATTTTCTCGTCGGTCAGCGCTTTGCCCGCGAAAGCGCCATGACCCTGCTGCCGGAAGAAAAGCTTCTCGACCTCTACGGACGCAAAGTGCTGATTATGCACGGCGATACCCTCTGCACCGACGACGCGGGCTATCTGGCGTTTCGCGCGAAAGTCCACAACCCGTGGATCCAGCGCCTGTTTCTGGCCCTGCCGCTGTTTATCCGCCGCCGTATCGCCGCCAGAATGCGCGCCGACAGCAAAGCGGCCAACAGCAGCAAGTCGATGGCGATTATGGATGTCAATCCGCAGGCGGTAGTTGACGTCATGGAGAAACATCACGTCCAGTGGCTGATTCACGGGCATACGCACCGCCCTGCCGTCCATTCCCTGGAAGCCAACGGCAAAACTGCGTATCGGGTGGTGCTCGGCGCCTGGCATCACGAAGGCTCTATGGTCAAAGTGACCCCAGAAGATGTTGAGCTGATTCATTTTCCTTTCTAGCCCCCGGCAGGCACTATCTCATGCCGCCCTGGGACTGGTGCTGGTTTTTACTTTTTTGCCTGCGCCACCGCCGCTCATAACCGACGAGTTTCATCCAGTGACGACGAGACATAAGACGGCTAGCCATGCGCACGCAACCGTTTTCCTTGCCGGAAGTTCATGCTATTCTCTGTGGCCTCTAAAGCAGTGTGCAACACACCCACAGGAGTTTTAAGACGCATGTCTTCCCGCAATAATTCGGCGCGTATCGCCATCGTGATGGGGTCCAAAAGCGACTGGGCTACCATGCAGTTTACCGCAGAAATCCTTGATGCCCTGAACGTTCCGTACCATGTCGAAGTGGTCTCCGCCCACCGCACGCCCGATAAACTGTTCAGCTTCGCCGAAGGCGCGGAAGAAAACGGTTTTCAGGTGATTATTGCCGGTGCTGGCGGCGCGGCGCATCTGCCGGGCATGATTGCGGCGAAAACGCTGGTGCCGGTGTTAGGCGTACCGGTGCAGAGCGCGGCGCTGAGCGGCGTTGACAGTCTCTACTCCATCGTCCAGATGCCGCGCGGCATCCCGGTTGGCACGCTGGCGATAGGTAAAGCCGGCGCCGCTAACGCCGCCCTTCTGGCGGCGCAGATCCTTGCCCAGCATGATGTCGAACTGCACCAGCGCCTCAGCGCCTGGCGCCAGGCGCAGACCGATGACGTGCTGGATAACCCGGACCCGCGGGGTGCGGCATGAAACAGGTTTGCGTTCTCGGTAACGGCCAGCTAGGCCGTATGCTGCGTCAGGCCGGCGAGCCGTTGGGTATTGCGGTCTGGCCGGTTGGTCTGGAAGCCGACCCGGAAGCGGTGCCGGTACAGCAAAGCGTGATCACCGCAGAGATTGAACGCTGGCCGGAAACCGCGTTGACCCGCGAGCTGGCGCGTCATTCCGCCTTTGTTAACCGCGACGTCTTCCCGATTATCGCCGACCGTCTGACGCAAAAGCAGCTGTTCGATAAGCTGGCGCTCGCTACCGCGCCGTGGCAGCTTCTGGCGGATAAAGGCGAGTGGCCGGCGGTATTCGCCCGTCTTGGGGAGCTGGCTATCGTTAAGCGCCGCGTCGGCGGCTACGATGGCCGCGGCCAGTGGCGTTTGCGGGAAAATGAAACCGCGCAGCTGCCGGAGGATAACTACGGCGAGTGTATCGTTGAGCAGGGCATTAATTTCTCCGGCGAGGTATCGCTGGTTGGCGCCCGCGCACGGGACGGCAGCACGGTCTTCTATCCGCTGACCCGCAACCTGCATCAGGACGGTATTTTACGCGCCAGCGTCGCTTTCCCGCAGGCCAACGCCCGCCAGCAGGCACAGGCGGAACAGATGCTGACGGCGATCATGAATGAGCTGGGCTACGTTGGCGTGATGGCGATGGAGTGTTTCGTCACTGCCGATGGCCTGCTGATTAACGAACTGGCGCCGCGCGTGCACAACAGCGGCCACTGGACGCAGAACGGCGCGTCGATTAGCCAGTTCGAACTGCATCTGCGGGCGATCACCGATCTCCCCCTGCCGCCGCCGGTGGTGAACAGCCCGTCGGTCATGATCAACCTGATCGGTACCGATCTGAACTATGACTGGCTGAAGCTGCCGCTGGTGCATCTACACTGGTACGACAAAGAGGTGCGTCCGGGTCGTAAAGTCGGCCACCTGAACCTGACCGACAGCGATACCGACCGCCTGAGCGCGACGCTGGAAGCGCTGAAGCCGCTGCTGCCGCCGGAATACGCCAGCGGCATCGTCTGGGCGCAGGCGCAGCTGGCGTAATCCTCTCTCCTTTATCCCGGCTTGCGGCGCGCTGCGCCTTAGCCGGGCTACCAGACCAACATTCATTCGCCCCGTAGCCATTCAACCAAATCCGCAAACCGCACGACTCCCTGGCGCCGCCACCGTGGAAAGAGCGCAGGAAATTTCAGCGTCTGCACGTCGCTTGATTTCGCCTGTGCATCAGGGCTTGATGCAGGTTCCCGCCAGCCCGGCGAGAGTATCATCGATGCGCGACAGCGCGCCAATCCACGCCCGCTTGCCCCGACGGCGCACGTAGCCGCTTACCGCCGCGATTTTCGGTCCCATCGCGCCGTCGTCGCGGGCAAAAGGCGCCAGCTCTTCCGGCGTCGCTTCGCGGATCGGTCGCTGCATGGGAGTGCCCCAATGTTCATATACCGCATCCGCGTCAGTCAGGATCACCAGGCCATCGGCATCAATCTGCTCCGCCAACAGCGCGGCGGCGAGGTCTTTATCGATGACCGCCTCTGCGCCCTGCCCGTTCTCAAGCACCGGAATTCCGCCGCCGCCGCAGCATATCACCACGTGCCCCTCGCCCAGCAGGCGCTCAATCGACTCGCTCTCCTCAATCCTCACCGGCGTCGGCGAAGGCACCACCCGACGCAGATATTTACCGTCGCGCTTCATCCTCCAGCCGTATTCGTCTTCCAGCTGTTTTTGCAGCTCCGGATCGTAAACCGGACCGATAAACTTCTCCGGCGTCGAAAAGGCCGGATCGTTTGACGCTACCGCAATGCGGGTCATCACCGTCGACACCGGCGGCATGGGTGATTCCTGCGCCAGGCGCTGGGCCAGCATATAGCCAATCATGCCCTGGCTCTCCGCGACCAGCACGTCCAGCGGATAGGGCTCAACGTCGCCGTAGGCCAGATTCTGCAGCGCCAGCAACCCCACCTGCGGCCCGTTGCCGTGCACAATGGCCAGCCGGTAGTTTTTCGCCAGACGCGCCAGCGCGGGAACCGCACTATCGATATTGCGGTACTGATTTTCTACGGTCAGCGCTTCCCCGCGCTGTAATAAAGCGTTGCCGCCAAGGGCAACAACCAGCGTTTTCATAAAAAGTCCTTAGATAAGATGTTGCGCCAGCCAGAATCCCAGAAGCGTGTCGGCGCCGGAGGTATGCCCCATCGCCAGCAGAGCTTCGACGGCGGGTTCAATTCGTCGTCCACGTTGCAGAGCGTGTACAAAATGCATCAGCGGCGAGGCGAAACGTCCCATGCTGGCGTAGCGTAAATAGTTGACGCTCACCTGGGTGGTGGCCGCGTGCAGATCGCCGGAGGCGCGGAAAAAAGCTCTTCCGCCGCAGGGTAACATTCGCCCCGCGCGCCATGCCGCCAGCATCATGCCGATCAGCATGTCGTCCAGGCTCGGCGTCAGGCCTGGTCCCTTGCCCAACCACAGGCGCCAGTCGACGGCGTTGCCGGCCAGCGCGGAGGCAAAACAGTGGCGCAGCTGCCGCAGCTCAGGCTGCTGCGGCAGATCGATAGCCTGCGACAGCGGCCCAAACAGCCCGGTCTCCTCCGGACGATTTACTAGCGCTGTCGGCAGGTCGGCGCCGTTAGGCTGACGGCGGAGCCACAGGGAGCAGCGCCTGCGCGGCGGCATCAGCAAAAGATCGCCGACCTGAATACCGTCATTCCGCGCTATCGGCGACGCTCCCGCCCGCAGCGCCGCGTGCAGCCGGATAAAATCACCATGGCGAACAACCCATCCGCCAGGGCTCACCCCCTGCCCCCGATGATGCAGCGTCAGCAGCGCGCCGCCTTCAACATAGAGGTTAATCGTGCGCCGCCAGAGGCCGCCGGTTCGCCACGGTTGGCGATGATCCGGCGCATCAACGCTGCCTATCAGCGGACGAATCCTCTCCATCGCGCTACCTCAGCTCACGCCCAGCTCGTCCGCCAGCGCTTCCAGCGCCTGCTCGAAACAGGCCAGCGGCGCTCTGACGGTCCCGGCGCCAATCTGGCCGATCCCCGCTTCTTTATGGGCGATCCCGGTGTTAATGAGCGGAGTAATACCGGTTTCAACCACCCGGCGAATATCCAGCCCAAGGCAGGCGCCCTGGAAATCCCAGCCCGGAATCTGCAGCTGCATATTGCGCTCGAGGAAGATTTCCGCCATCTCCTCCGAAACGGATTTCGCCGCCTCCATTCCGCCAGCGCCGACAAAGCGGGTCACCCCCGGCGCCGCGATCATCGCCGCGCCGCCGATGCCGAAGGTTTCGGTGATGGCGCTGTCGCCCATATCCGGGTTGGCCTGTTCCTGAGAGAAACCGCTAAAGAACAGCCCCTGCGGCGTATTCACCGGCGCGGTAAACCAGCGATCGCCCAGCCCGCTGACGCGAATACCGAACATATCGCCGTTGCGGGTCATCGCGGTGACGATACTGCCTGCGCGAATTTGCGCCCCGGCATCCATCGCGGATTTACAGTAGGCCATCGCCAGGTTGAGGAAAAACTGATCGGTAATGGCGAGGAAATCCATGACTTCAGCAATCTGCTGTTTGTCGATATTAAGCCGTGCCAGATGCGGCGCCAGCGTACGCATTAGCAGCGCGGAGGTGGCGATATTGCGCTGGTGGAACTCATCGCCCATGGTGATGCCCTGAGCCATCATCGCGGTCAGGTCAATACCGCGCTCCATCTGTTTCAGCGCCGCGCTAAGGATCGGCATCAGCACATCGCGCATCCAGCGCAGGCGCTGCTGCACGTCTTCGCCGTAGGCGCCGAAACGCATCACCTTGCCAATGCCTTCGTTCAGGTTGCAATACGCGCGGTTGCCTTCGGCGATGTTCTCCACCACCAGCATCGGCATATTCGGCGACGTAATCCCCCCCATCGGCCCCACGGCGTTCACGTGGTGGCAGGGAATAAAAGAGATTTCGCCGCATTCGAGCATAGCGTGGGCCGTCTTTTCATCCTGCGCCCAGCCTTCAAATAAGCATGCGCCAACGCAGGCTCCTTTCATCGGGCCGGTCATCTCCTGCCAGCGCATCGGCGGCCCGGCATGGAGCAGCGTTCTGTTCTTGTTTAGCGCTTCAATCAGAGAACCCGCCGGCTGCACATCCAGCCAGTGCGGGCGTGCATTACGAATTCGTTCTATTACTGCGTCATTGGCCTGCGCCACTGATGTAAACATAGAGACCTCTTATTGCAAACGTTCTAATAAACGAGCCAGTTTCTTATTTCCCCCGGCGATCGGCGCCCACTGGTAGTGAACAACCGACGTTCCGGCGGACTGTAAATCGAGCGCAAAGCTGCGCAGGCCGGCGTTAATCACCGCCACGCCGTCCAGCAGGCTGGCGCGCGGGGTCGGCGCGGCTTTGCGCTGCGGGCTAATCAGTGCGACGGCAAGCAAAGTGGCTTCCGGGAGACTATCGACCACCACGATCCCCGCATCTTCAAGCTCGGCAATCTGACGGGAACGGCCCTGCGGATCGCTTTCGGTCCCGGTCACCGTGGCGATAACGTGCAGCGGATATCTGTCGTCCCTGACCGCCCTGGCCCGCAGGCATGCTTCAACCAGCGAGGCGGCCGGATCGGCGGTGGCGCCATAGCCAATCACCACGTCCAGCAGCAGTACTCCTACCTGAGTTTGCTCGCCGAGTTCGGCAATCAGCTGGTTGCGCAGAGAGGGATCGATCATCGGATGCGGGCGGCCAACGGTGTAAAAATCATCGCCGAGATCGACGACCCGGTGGCCCTGCGCGTTGAGCATCAGGCCCTGCGGATGATGCGCATCGGGGGCGATGCGCAGCCGTTCAGCCAGCAGTCCGGCGGATTCCGCCGCCAGCGTGCCGCCGGTATATAAACCGCGAATCTGCATGCCCGTTGCCGCAGGCAGGGATTGCTGGTGTCGCACGACCCGCGCCAGCAGGCAGGCCAGACGCCCGGCCTCGTCAAGCGTGCGGGCAAACCAGACGTTTTCATCGCGCAGCGTGTCTGGCACATAGCCGAGGAATAGCGCGACTACCGGTTTACCGCTGCGCTTCATGCCGCCAATCACCTTCAGGCGTACCGCCTCGGCGGGAGGCTTAGAAACAAAAGCCAGCACCTGGCTCTGCTCATCATGGGTCAGCATTTCCAGGGCCGTTTGCGCGCTGAGGCCGCCCACTTCGGCGCTCAGGTCTCGACCGCCAAGACCAATCGCATGGCTGATCCCTTCGCCGCCGAGCACAATCTGCGAGACCAGTTCCTGAATACCGGTACCGGACGCGCCAATTACGCCGATATTGCCGTCCGGCGTGACGTTGGCGAAAGCCAGCGGGGTGCCGGCGATCGAAGCGGTGCCGCAGTCCGGCCCCATCACCAGCAGCCCTTTGTCGCGGGCGCGGGTTTTCAGGGCGATTTCATCTTCCAGCGTGACGTTGTCGGAGAAGATCATCACGTTTTTCTCGCTGCTGAGCGCCTGATGGGCAAGCTCCGCGGCGTACTCCCCGGCAACGGATATTAAGGCCATATTGGCCTGCGGCAGCTTCTGCGTTGCGCTTTGCCAGCGGCGAACCACGCTCAGGCTCTGGCTTTGCCCGCTCCCCTGCGCCAGGGCGGCCAGAGCTTCATCAAGACGGGCGATAATCATTTCCGTCACCGACGCATCCGCACAATCGGCGCGAATCGCCACGCAAATATCATTCGGCGTCGCCGCGGCAAAATCGTCGTGCCAAAAGCCGGTGGTTTCCAGCAGCGATTTATTTGCCGGTGTCCCCATCATCACCGAAACATCGTCGACATTTTCCGACTCGCTCAGCTTGCGCGAAATAATCATTAAGCTGACTGAATCCTGAAAACAGCCCTTTTTAATAAAGGCATGGATCATAATAACTCCCCAATAATTGCACCCATTGCAATTGAATGAGCATGGATAATCTGCAATCAGGCTAACGAGATAACGTGGCCGTCGGCGTGACCAAAATCACATCAAATTTATTACACAACGTTTTTAAATAAAGCCCAGTACATTAGCAGGGGGTTTTTAACGAATAGATTGACGGGGTTATTTCTGATAAATCTATAGTGATTATTAAATAAAATCTAACACTATATATTTACCAATACAGATCACAATTTAAGTTTATTTCCCCCGTATTTTATTGGTCAGTCAGGCTCTACACCGTCGTTAAAAGGAAGACAGATGAAAGTCAGTCGGGAAACACTTCATCAGCTTATTGCCAATAAGCTGAACACAGCAGGGCTTACTCGTCATCACGCGGATATTATTGCCGATGTGCTGGTTTATGCCGATGCAAGAGGCATTCATTCGCACGGCGCGGTACGCGTTGAATATTATGCGGAACGTATTTCAAAAGGCGGAACTAACCGTCAACCCAACTTTACCTTTGAAAAAACCGGCCCCTGCAGCGGTATTTTGCATGCCGATAACGCCGCTGGTCAGATCGCCGCCAAAATGGGCATGGAGCACGCGATAGCATTAGCCGAGGAAAACGGCGTGGCCGTGGTCGGCATTCGGCGCATGGGCCACAGCGGCGCCATCTCTTATTTCACCCGGCAGGCCGCCCGCGCCGGGTTTATCGGGCTTTCGCTATGTCAGTCAGACCCGATGGTCGTACCGTTTGGCGGGGCGGAAATCTATTACGGCACCAATCCGCTGGCCTTCGCCGCGCCCGGCGTGGGGGATGATATCATCACCTTCGACATGGCAACCACGGTGCAGGCCTGGGGAAAAATTCTCGACGCCCGCTCGCGCCATGAAACCATTCCCGATAGCTGGGCGGTGGATAAAAACGGCGCGCCGACCAGCGATCCTTTTGCCGTTCACGCCCTGCTTCCGGCAGCCGGCCCGAAAGGCTACGGCCTGATGATGATGATCGACGTCCTCTCCGGCATTTTGCTCAACCTGCCCTTCGGCCGCCAGGTCAGTTCGATGTACGAAAACCTGAGCCAGGGACGCGAACTGGGCCAGCTGCATATCGTCATCAACCCGGCATTTTTCTCCTCCAGCGCGCTATTCCGCCAGCATATTAGCGACACCATGCGTGAATTAAACGCCATTACGCCAGCGCCCGGATTTAATCAGGTTTATTACCCGGGGCAGAACCTGGATATCAATGAGAAAAACAGCGCCGTCAACGGTATCGAGATCGTGGATGAGATTTATGACTATCTGCTTTCTGACGCTTTATATCACCGCTCTTATGAAACCCATTCCCCGTTTGCTCAATAAATTAAAATACAGGAGTTGCGTATGGCTCATTATTTTCGACAGGCAATTGAAGAAACATTGCCCTGGCTTTCCTCTTTCGGCGCCGACCCGACCGGAGGCCTGACCCGTCTGCTCTATTCGCCGGAATGGCTGCAGGCGCAGCAGGCGTTCAAACAAAAGATGAGCGAGAGCGGCCTGGAAACCCGCTTTGATGAAGTCGGCAACCTGTATGGCCGACTGCCCGGCACGCGCTTTCCCGATGA
The DNA here is from genome assembly GCF_018139045.1 of Klebsiella pasteurii. Taxonomy (NCBI): domain Bacteria; kingdom Pseudomonadati; phylum Pseudomonadota; class Gammaproteobacteria; order Enterobacterales; family Enterobacteriaceae; genus Klebsiella; species Klebsiella pasteurii. The sequence continues at coordinate 5,423,019 of NZ_CP073236.1, read as the reverse complement.
GGTTATCCTCAGCGGTTCGCATATTGATAGCGTCGTCAACGGCGGCAATCTTGACGGTCAGTTCGGCGCGCTGGCGGCCTGGTTGGCGGTACGCTGGCTAAAAGAGACCTACGGCGCGCCGCTGCGTACCGTCGAGGTTCTGGCGCTAGCGGAAGAAGAAGGTAGCCGCTTTCCTTACGTCTTCTGGGGCAGCAAAAATATCGTCGGTATCGCTAACCCGGCAGACGTGCGCGAGATTAAGGACGCCAAAGGCGTGGCGTTTGTTGAAGCCATGAAGCAGTGCGGATTCACTCTGCCCGCCGCCCCGCTGGCACCGCGCCGGGATATTAAAGCCTTCGTCGAACTGCATATCGAGCAGGGCCGGGTTCTGGAAACCAACAAGCAGTCCATCGGCGTGGTCAACGCCATCGTCGGACAGCGACGCTACACCATCACCCTCAACGGCGAGTCTAACCATGCCGGCACGACGCCAATGGGCTACCGCCGCGACACCGTTCAGGCTTTCAGCCGCATTTGCTGCGAATCTATTGCCAAAGCAAAGGCCCACGGCGACCCGCTGGTACTCACCTTCGGTAAAGTCGACCCGCAGCCGAATACCGTTAACGTGGTGCCGGGTAAAACGGTTTTCACCATGGACTGCCGCCACACCGATGCCCTTGAGTTAACGGCATTTACGGAAGTGATTGAAGCCGATATGCGGCGGATCTGCCAGGAAATGGAGATTGGCATTGAGGTCGACCTGTGGATGGATGAGGCCCCGGTTCCGATGGATAAAAAGCTGGTCGCCCAGCTCACCGCGCTTTGTGAGAAAGAGAAGGTCAATTTCCGCGTGATGCACAGCGGCGCGGGCCACGACGCGCAAATTTTCGCCCCCTGCTTCCCGACCTGCATGATATTTATGCCGAGCATCAATGGTATCAGCCATAACCCGGCGGAAAGTACGCATATCGAGGATCTGGCGGAAGGCGTGAAAACGCTCGCCTTAATGCTGTATCAACTGGCCTGGACTGAATAAGGAAAAGAGAATGGGTTATTTAAATAATGTGGTTGGCTATCGCGATGATTTACTGGCCAGCCGTTCCATCGTGCGCCACGGCAATTATGCGCTGCTGACGCCGGACGGTCTGGTCAAAAACATCATTCCGGGTTTTGCTCATTGCGATGTGACCATTCTGTCGACGCCGAAATTAGGCGCCAGCTTTGTCGATTATCTGGTCACGCTGCATGAAAACGGCGGCAATCAAAGCGGCTTCGGCGGCGAAGGGATTGAGACCTTTTTGTATGTGATTGAAGGTGAAATCACCGCCGGGGCGCAAGGCAAAAGCTTCCCACTAACCAAAGGCGGCTATATTTACTGCCCGCCGGGCGAGCGGGTCACCTTCATCAATAACTACTCAGGCGACAGCCAGCTGTTTCTCTACAAGCGCCGCTATATTGCGGTTGAGAATCACGCCCCTTATCTGGTTACCGGCAACGTCAGCCAGTTGGAGCGGATTCAGTATGAAGGAATGGAAGACGTTATCCTGATCGATTTCCTGCCAAAAGAGCTGGGCTTCGATATGAACATGCATACTCTCTCCTTCGAGCCAGGGGCCAGCCACGGTTATATCGAAACCCACGTGCAGGAGCACGGCGCCTATATTCTTTCCGGCCAGGGGGTATATAACCTCGACAACAACTGGGTGCCGGTGAAGCAAGGCGACTATATCTTTATGGGCGCTTATTCACTGCAGGCGGGATACGGCGTTGGGCGCGAAGCGTTCAGCTATATCTACTCGAAAGATTGCAACCGCGACGTCGAGATCTGATTGTCACTGATTAAATTCACCTTTTTTGTTTAGCTATGTTGGATTTTGCCACGGTGAGAACCGTGGCATTTTTTATTCAGCCAGGCATGTTCTGCCCAAGCTTGATGGCGCAGGCAATATTGCGCGCGCAGGCGTAGAGGTTGTGCTCGCCGCGCTCCAGCACCTCGGCCAACGGCGCCAGCGCGGGAAGAATGCTAAAGACCGCGTCAATACCGTGCTGATGCACCGCTTCAACGCCGTCACCCAGCACGCCGGCGATACCGATAACCGGAATGCCGTGCTTTTTGGCAATCCGCGCCACGCCAACCGGCGCTTTGCCACCAACGGTTTGTGAATCCATTCGTCCTTCGCCGGTGATCACCAGGTCCGCATCGCGCAACGCCGCCTCCAGATGAACCGCTTCCAGCACAATATCGATGCCCGATTTCAGCGTAGCGTTAAGGAAAACCCGGGCCGCCGCGCCCATTCCTCCGGCCGCGCCGCCGCCGACCATCGCCGCGACATCCTGACCGGTAGCCGCCAGCAGTACCTGAGCGTAGTTTTGTAACCCGCGCTCCAGAACGGCAACCATTTCTAAACAGGCCCCTTTTTGCGGACCAAAAACCGCCGCCGCGCCGCGTTCGCCGAGCAGCGGATTATCAACGTCACAGGCCACCTCAATCCGGCAATCATGAAGGCGCGGCTCGAGGCCGCTTAGGTCTATTTTTGCTAACCGTTGTAACGCCCCGCCGCCGAGGCCGACGCTCTCGTCGTGCTCATCCAGAAAGCGCACCCCCAGCGCCTGGGCCATGCCCATGCCGCCATCCACCGTGGCGCTGCCGCCGATACCGAGAATAATATGGCGAACGCCAGCGTCCAGCGCGTGGCGAATCAGCTCGCCGGTACCGTAGCTGGTGGCCCGCAGAGGATTACGTTCCCCGGCGGGAACCAACATCAGCCCGCTGGCCGCCGCCATCTCAATAAATGCGGTTTGCCCATCGCCGCTCAGGCCATAAAACGCCCCGACAAAATTGCCCATCGGCCCCATCACCGGCAGCATCACCATTTTGCCCTCGGTGGCCTCAACCATTGCCTCAACCGTCCCCTCGCCGCCGTCGGCGATCGGCAGGCAGACGCAATCCGCCTGCGGGAAAATTGAGACAAAGCCCGCCTTTATCGCCTGGGCGCAGCGGCTGGCGCTGACGCTCTCTTTGAAAGAGTCCGGTGCAATAATAATTTTCATTGTTCATCCTTTTTGCTGTCATGACTTAATACGATCCCAGGGAATGAGATTTTCCATCACTACCGCCAGCAGCACGCCGATTAATAAGCCGTTGCCTAACAGCGGTCGGATTATCAGAGGTAGCGTCTGGAGATAAACTGGCGGCAGCCCCATTAAAAAAATGCCGATAAAGAGCGGCAGAGCCAGCCGGTAGATATTTCGCGCGGTGAAGGTAATTTGTTTACTGAACGATAAGCTGGAATATAACAATGGGAGATATGAGACCAGCATGACCGCGCTGCTGATCGGCAGAGGCAGCGTGGTAAAAAAGTGGGTCAGCGGCGTAAACAGCCCAACCAGCAGGCAGCACAGGCAGCCGATAATAAACGGCTGGCGCGAGGTTTCTCCGGTTTGGGTTAATAAGCCTATCGATGAAACAAAGGGCGAAAACGGCACCACGCTGAGCGGAACCGTTATTAGAGTCATTAATCCGGAGATAATAAAGCTGCGCCGGTAACGGCTATTGCTGGCGCCCTGCTCGGGATAAAAAACGTCGCTACCGCGAATAGCGCCGTAGGTATTGGTAATATTGACCAGCCCGGCCAGCAGCGCCGTCAAAATAATACCTGGACGTAATGCCCCCCCGTAGCCAAGCGGAAACCACTGCCAGTGAATCGGGCCGGAAGCGGCCGTGGCGGGCGGCGTGCGAAACAGCAGGTACCAGCCTCCCCATCCCGCCAGGGTTCCTGTCAGCAGAGCGTAGCGGGCGATGCCGTCCGGGAGAAAAATAATCATCCCCAGCACCAGCATCATTACCGCCAGCGCCAGGCTAAACGGCGCCAGTTGAATGCCCACGCTGGCCTGGGCCGAACTAAAGGGCAGCCCGAGCATGCCTTTAAAAAATATAGTCGTCAGCTGCGCGCCGAGCAGCAGCATAAAAAAGACCATGACCGTCGGGCTAAAGAGCTTCGCCAGGCGATGGCCGATGCCGCTCACGCCGATGATGATGGTGAATATCGCCGACAGAAATATACCGACCGCCAGGCTGGCCGCAATGCTGTCAAACGGGGTGCCGCGCGCGGCTTCGCCGACGGTGACGGTCAGAATAGTGCTCCACCATAGTCCCGTTGGGCCTTCCATAATCGCGCGACGGTGGCCCAGCAGCGCCTGCGCCAGGCACGCCAGCCCGGTGGTGATAAAACCGTATTGGGTAAGCGTAATCAGCGCACTGGCGGGGAGCTGAAAAGCAGACTGTAATGTTGGCGGTACCACGACGGTGTTGCAGAAGATAAAGAAGAACCATTGAAATCCCGCTAGGGTGTTTCGTTGATTTAGCGGCAATACCACCATGATAAAATCCTGACAAAGCGCCTGACGTTGAACAGACGCTAAACATTGAACGAAGTAGGTTATGCCCCGGGCGCGGCTTGCGCCTTACCCGGGCTACAAAACCCGCGCGACGTCAGGTTCGTAGCCCGGATAAGAGGTTTACGCCGCAGTCCGGGAATGCAACGGTTCCCCGTTACTGCTGATGCTTAAGGATAAATTTCCCCTTCGGCGCCTGCGGGAAGCCCTGCTCAATGTCATAAATCACCTCGCCGCGCAGGATGGTTTTAGTGATACGTGCGCCAATCTTACGGCCAACGTAAGGACTGACTTTATGCCGGTATTCGAGGTCCTCCGCCTGCAGGACGTAGCTGCTGTTTGGCTGAATAAACACCAGGTCGGCGTCTTTGCCCGGGGCAATGCGCCCCTTCTGCTTCAGGCCGAAAATATCGGCGGCGTTGGTCGCCATCAGACGAGCAAACTGCGGCAGAGGCATACCGCGCTTTTGCACCGCTTCATCAAACATCACGTCCATGCAGCTCTGCAGACCGGCAATCCCGCCCCAGGCCTGCATGATATTGCCCGCCTTCATTTCCGGCGGGCACGGAGAGTGGTCGGACACCAGGCAGTCTATTTCGCCGTTGAACAGCTTCTCCCACATTCCCTTCTGGTTCTTCGCGTCGCGGATCGGCGGAGAGCACTTCGCCAGGGTGCCAATCGCTTCGAACTGCTCGGTATCCAGCACAAAGTAGTGCGGACAGGATTCGCAGGTGACGTCCTGTCCCTCCTGACGCGCACGGGTCACTTCGGCGACCCCTTCCGGGCTGCTGATGTGGCATACGTGCAGGCGACAACCGGCGACTTTCGCCAGATAGAGGACGCGGCGGATCGCCTCGACTTCGGTGAACACCGGACGCGACGCGACATAATCATGCGCCGTCACGCGGCCTTCTCTTTTTGCTTCTTCGCCGAGCTCATCGCAGATCAGCGCATTTTCACAATGCACCAACACGGTCTGCTTCATTTCGGCCAGCTTTTGCGCCCCTTTGAAAAACTGCCAGTCGTTGACGTCGCGGAAGTCGTTGTCGATCCCGCGATCGCCGCAGGTGGCGACAAAGCATTTGAAGCCCACCACGCCCACATCATCCAACTCGTGCAGTCGGTCCAGGTTATAGGAGACCAGCCCGCCAAGCTGCGCGGCATCGATGGTCAGTTTGCCCTTCGCTGCGTCGAATTTCAGCTCAATGGTCTCTCGATCGACGGTAGCCGGCAGCTGGTTCAGCGGCATTTCGATCATCGTAGTGATGCCGCCTTTTGCCGCCGCGCGGGTACCCGTTTCGTATCCTTCCCAGTGGGTACGACCCGGCTCAGAGATGTGCGTATGCGCATCGACCATCCCCGGCGAAACGATCAGGCCCGCGGCATCCATGATCTGTTTCGCTTCGCCCAGGTTTTCACCGATAGCGGCAATTTTGCCGTCAGCAACCGCGATATCCACCACCCGCGATTCGTTTTCCAGAATAACGGTGCCGTTTTTAATGATTAAATCAAAAGACATATAAAACTCCTTGTAGGTATACACGCCATATTTCTGCTTGTAGCCACGTGGGCTGTACCAGCAATGGCTTTGGCTATTGATGCTTCATCCCTGAAATAAAGCTTCCTCTTGATAAGAAAATCAGCTCACAACGTCCGGGTGCGAAATATTATTCGGCAGCGCCCGTTTTTTTAGTAACGCGTATGCGGCAAAAGCGACGATAACGCCAACAAACCACGACACGCGGGAAAACGGTTCAAGCAGCGGAATAAATTTTCCGCCGAGCGATAAAATCACCGCCACGATGGTGACCAGGAATGCGGTAACGTTAAATCCATTATCGAAATATTTATAATCCCCAGCTGCGGTATACAGCTCATCAAGATTAATCCGTCCACGCATAACGACAAAATAATGCGCCATCATTACGCCAATAACCGGGCCCAGCATGCCGCCGATAATATCGAGAAAAAGATAAATACTGTCCTGATTCTCCATTAATTTCCATGGGCAGATCAGCAGACTAATGATGCTGGCGATCAGTACACCGTTTTTATAGGTTAATTTAGTCGGCGCAATTGCCGCGATTTGATAGCCTGCCGGAATAATATTACCGGTGGCGTTGGTGGAGATCGTGGTCATTAATATCACCAGCACCGCAAAGAAAGAAGCAAACAGGCTGTCCCATTTCTGCACAATATCCAGCACGTTCCAGGTGTCCATACCATAATGGATACTGGCGCCGGCGATAATGCACACTCCGGCCACCGCGAACAAAATATAAGCTACGACCAGACCAAGCGTTTGACCCAGGGCCTGCTCGCGAAACGAACGCGCGTTCTGGGTAAAATCCGAGGCGCTGACCGCCGGCGCCGCCCAGACGGCAACGACCGCATTGATGACCACCAGGAACAAGAAGCCGGTATGCTCCGCTTTTGCCACTCCGGTTGGCAAATAGTCGAGAATAGGGCTAATCCCGACCAGCGAAATAGCCCAGATAGCCATGCCGCCGAAGACAATGTAGATGCAGGGGTTGAGGATGGCGGTAAATTTATTGAGTACTTTTCCGCCGCCGAAACCAATGCCGACGTTAATCAGCCAGAAGACCAGAAAGGCGATCAGCCCAGGCAGCGACAGCCCCAGCAGCTTAAAATCACCGCCAAGGGTCAGAAACGCAGGCCACAGTTTGCCTAATAAGATCAGGAATGCCAGCGAGCCGGCATAGCATTGCAAACCAAACCACATAATCGCCGCAATACCGCCTCTGAGCAGGCCGGGTAATAACGCCCCGCGCACCCCATAGGAGGCTCTTAAAATCATAGCGAAGGGTACGCCGTATTTACTTCCGGCAGCGCCATTAAACACCATAACCGCGGCAATAATAAAAGCACTCAATATTATTGCCATCATTATGCTAAACGTTGATAGTCCGAGAATAAAAAAACCACCAACCATCACATAATTAGGTACGTTGTGTACGGATCCCATCCATAAGGTAAAATAGTTAAATGTCTTCCAGTTACGCTGCGATTCTAATTTTGGTAATAGATCGTCGCTATAACCTCTGGATTTGTACAGGTCTTGAGCTTGTTCCATAATTCCCTCTTAATACGCATCGGATTACGTTTGTAGGTTTAGCTATGTGGAACAACAAATTAATAATTTTTATTTTTTATTATACTGGGATTGTCTTTGACTGTATTTTGTTCTTACGCAAGGTAATCAATGCAAACAGTATCGTTCCGGTAATAACTAGCCCGGCAGACATCACAAAACTAATTTCTTTTGACCCGGTCAGATCAGAAATAAAACCGGTGAGCGTCGGGGCAACAACCGCTGAACTCATACCAAAGAAATTAAACAGGCTAAAGGCACGACCTAATGTTTTTGCGGACGCCTGCTCGGAAACGAACGAGATAAGAATCGGGTCAACGGCCATTTTACCGAGCAGTCCATACAGCACCAGGCTGATCATCAGCATGGTAGTATTCGGCGACAGAACGGTAAACATCAGCATTGCCGCGGCAACAATCTCCAGCCCGAGAATCACTTTGACTTTACTGTCGCGGAATTTATCCGAAAGATGGCTGAAGAACAGCGCGCCCGGCACCCCGACCACTGCCACCAGTGCGGAAGCAAAACCAATGGCGCCGCCGTCAAAGCCGCGTTCGGTCTGCAGATAAGAAGGCAGCCAGGTGACGATCAGGTAGTAGCCGTAGCAGGTGCAGAAATAGAGAAAGTAGACGCTGCACAGCAGCGGCGAAAACAGCGGCGCCGATTTTTCTTCTGCCGACGGGAATGATGCCGAGGCGTTATTTTTATTTTCCGCTACGGCGGGCTCTTTCCGCTTGCGACGAATCACCAGGGTAAACACGCAGAGCATCACCACCAGGATCGCTGCGACAATAAACAACACGTTTTGCCAGGCCATATGCATGCTTTTGACCAGAATGCTTGAGCCAATCAGGCCAATCCCCATCCCGATGGCCGAGCCGCTGTTGATAATGGCGTTAGCCAGCGCCCGACGCTCCTGCGGCACGTTGGCCGAGGAGAGCGAATAGGCGGAGCTGAAGAAGGAAGCGCAGCCGGCACCGGCCAGCAGCGAGCCGATATAAATCAGCGTCAGATTTCCCGCATTAGCAATACTCAGCGTGCCAATAATGAACAGCGAGAAACCACACATCAGCATAATTTTCTGCCCCAGTTTATCAACCAGAATACCGCAGGGGATCTGCATTCCGCAGTAGGCAAGAAAATAGAAACTGGCTATCGCGCCAATTTCAGCGTTACTGACGTTGCCTAAGGACGCCTGAATTTCCGGATAAATAGGCGTTAATACGGTACGATAAATCCATATTGCCACCCAGCCCAGACTCATTACCACGACTATTTTCTTCCAATAGTCGATACCTGTTTTATTGATAGTATCCATAAATTCACCCGTGAGGTTTAAAAAATGCTGCCGGAATCGGCAGCATTTTCTCATTACGATATTTTATGATTCGCCATTAATTCAAGCGCCTGAACTAAAGACGAGTGATCTAATTCGCCACCGCCGTTGGCGGCGCAGGTATTAAATAGCTCCTGACAGGTTGCCGTATTCGGTAAATTAAGCGCCAGCGCTTTCGCGCTCTGCAATGCCAGATTAAGATCCTTCTGGTGCAGGGAAATTTTAAAACCGGGATTAAACGTCCGGTTCAACATTCTTTCGCCATGTACCTCCAGAATACGCGAGGAGGCGAAGCCGCCCATCAGCGCCTGACGCACGCGAGCGGGATCGGCGCCGGCTTTAGACGCGAAAACCAGCGCTTCGGAGACCGCTTCAATATTCAGCGCGACGATAATCTGATTGGCGACTTTACAGGTCTGCCCGTCGCCATTACCGCCGACGAGGGTGATGTTTTTACCCAAAATATCAAACAGCGGCTTCACGCGAGCAAACACGTTTTCGTCGCCGCCGACCATAATAGAGAGCGTACCTTCACGCGCGCCAATTTCGCCGCCGGATACTGGCGCATCCAGATAATCTGCGCCCAAATCCCGCACCTGCTGCGCAAAACGCTTGGTTTCAATCGGCGAAATAGAGCTCATATCGACGATGGTTTTGCCCTTCAGCGCCGCGCTGGCGCAGCCGTGTTCGCCAAACAGAACGTCGGCGACCTGTGGGGTATCAGGAACCATGATAAAAATAATCTCCGACTGCTCCGCGACCTGCTCTGCGGTAGCCAGATGCTGCGCGCCCTGCTTGAGCAGTTCTTCAGCAACCGGACCGATGGTGGTCACATGCAGCGCGTGGCCCGCTTTGGCAAGTCGGAGCGCCATCGGAGTGCCCATAATACCTAAACCAATAAATCCCAGTTTCATACCTTTCCTCTCAAAATTTCTGTTTCGATTTATACCCTGAACATCGGCTGCGTAAAGCATGACGGGTATATTTGAGCAATAGTTATCCCTTCCTGGAAATGGAATAATAAATACTGCCCAAAGATAAATTAAAAATTAACGGTAGCGATTAAACCATGTCAGGCCCGCTTCAGTGGTCGTCAGCGGTTTATATTCGCAGCCGACCCAACCGTCATAATTTGATTTATCGATAAATTTAAAAAGATAATCGTAATTAATTTCTCCAGTTCCCGGCTCACCGCGTTCCGGGTTATCGGCAATCTGTAAATGACCAATTCGGTTGGCATAAGTTTGCATCGTATGGGTTAATTCACCCTCCATGCGCTGCATATGATAAATATCGTACTGGATTTTCAGATTATCGCTGCCGACCTCATCAATGAGCGCCAGCGCCTGATGCGTGGTATTCAGATAAAACCCCGGCATATCGAAGTAATTAATCGGCTCAATCAGCAGCAGGATCCCCTCCTGGGCCAGCGCGGCGGCGGCAAAACGTAAATTAGCCACCAGCGTGGAGCGGATATGATCTTCGCGATAGCCCACCGGAGTTTTACCGACCAGACAGTTGATTTTGCTATTGCCCAGCGCTTTAGCGTAGCGGATCGCGGCGTCAACGCCTTCGCGAAACTCCGCTTCGCGACCGGGAATACAGGCTATGCCGCGCTCCCCTGCCGCCCAGTCGCCAGCGGGTAGATTATGCAAGGTATGCTCCAGCCGGTTATCACTCAGCTTTTGTTTTAATACCTCCGGCGCATAATCATACGGAAACATAAATTCAACGGCGCGAAAACCGCAGGCCGCTGCTTTCTCAAAACGATCCAGAAAATCATATTCCACAAATAACATCGAAAGGTTGGCAGAGAAGCGCAACATAGTTTCACCTCATTTATTCATATTTCATAAAGCAGGTTTCGGTTGGCGCATCGATGGCGCTATCGGCTACATCTTCGAATTCCGTTACGTTATCCAGTTCGCTGCCCATCGAAATATTGGTCACACGCTCAAGGATCACCTCCACGACCACCGGCACGCGATACTGTTTCATCCACGCTTTTGCCTGCGCAAAGGCGGGCGCAATCTCCTCCGGTTTAAAGACGCGAATGGCTTTGCAGCCGAGACCTTCTGCGACTTTGACGTGATCGACGCCGTAGCCGTTCACTTCGCTGGAGTTGATATTTTCGAACGCCAGCTGGACGCAGTAATCCATATCGAACGCGCGCTGCGACTGACGAATCAGGCCCAGATAAGCGTTGTTTACCAGCACGTGGACGTAAGGAATATTGAACTGCGCGCCCACCGCCAGCTCTTCAATCAGGAACTGGAAGTCGAAGTCGCCGGAGATCGCGACCACGTTGCGCTCCGGGTCGGCGGCGCAAACGCCCAGCGCGGCAGGAAGCGTCCAGCCCAGCGGCCCCGCCTGACCGCAGTTGATCCAGTGGCGATCTTTAAACACGTGCAGCATCTGCGCGGCGGCGATTTGCGACAGGCCGATGGTGGTGACGTAGCACACGTCGCGGCCAAAGGCTTTGTTCATCTCTTCATAAACGCGCTGCGGTTTGACCGGCACGTTATCGAAGTGGGTTTTACGCAGCAGCGTACGCTTGCGCTCCTGACACTCGGCAACCCAGCGCTCGCGGCGCGGCAGGCGGCCCTCTTTTTGCATCTGCTGCGCAATATCCACCAGCTGAGTCAGCGCCGCTTTCGCATCGGACACGATGCCTAAATCCGGGCACAGTACGCGGCCAATCTGCGTCGGTTCGATATCGATATGGATGATTTTACGACCTGCGGTGTACTTCTCGACCGAACCGGTATGACGGTTGGCAAAGCGGTTGCCGATACCAAATACCAGGTCGGAGGCCAGCAGCGTGGCGTTGCCGTAGCGATGCGCGGTTTGTAAGCCGACCATTCCGGCCATCAGCTCGTGGTCATCCGGGATACAGCCCCAGCCCATCAGCGTCGGGATCACCGGTACATGGGTAATTTCGGCAAATTGCTGCAACAGCGCTGCGGCATCGGCATTAATCACCCCGCCGCCGGCGACAATCACCGGACGCTCCGCCATCAGCAGCATCGCCAGCGCGCGTTCGATCTGCGGACGCGTCGCCACGGGTTTATACGCCGGGAGCGGCGCATACAGCTCAGGGTCAAATTCGATTTCCGCGACCTGGACATCATAAGGCAGGTCGATCAGCACCGGCCCCGGTCTACCGGAGCGCATCAGGTGGAATGCCTGCTGCAGCACGCCCGGCACCAGCGCCGCTTCGCGGACGGTCACCGCCATCTTAGTGACGGGTTTAGCGATGGACTCAATATCGACCGCCTGGAAATCTTCTTTATGCAGACGCGCGCGCGGCGCCTGGCCAGTGATGCACAAAATAGGAATGGAGTCGGCGGAGGCGGAGTACAGCGCGGTGATCATATCCGTTCCCGCCGGGCCCGATGTTCCCAGGCATACGCCGATATTGCCTGCCGTGGCGCGGGTATAGCCTTCCGCCATATGAGACGCGCCTTCCACGTGTCGGGCCAGAATATGACGGATCCCGCCGTGCTTGCGCATCGCCGAATAGAACGGGTTAATCGCCGCGCCGGGCACGCCAAATGCGGTTGTAATCCCTTCTTTTTCCAGTACATACATTGCCGCGTCGACGGCTCTCATTTTTGCCATTTTTTACTACCTCGCTATATTGGAAAAATTTTCCAAATTTTAATAAAACCAAAAAAGTCCCGCTCCGCAGAGCGGGTCGGTTCGGCTATCAATCAGCCTGGGGTTTGAGTCCCAGCGCGGTGCTGATATTCCTTGCCGTCTCCCTTACCAGCTCTCCCTGGCTGATAAAACGGTCCGGGGTTAAGCGGGACGCCGGCCCGGAAATCGAAATCGCCGCCACCACGGACCCCACATCATCGTAAACCGCCGAAGCAATACAGTTTAATCCTGTCACGTGCTCCTCCTGGTCAATGCTGTAGCCGCAGGCTCGCGCCTCATCCAGATTCCGCTGCAGGACCGGCAAATCGACGATCGTCGCCGGCGTAAACCGCTGCAGTCCGGTCTTCACAATGACATCCACCAGCTCTTCCGACGACAGCGGATACAGCAGCGCTTTTCCGGCGCCTGAAGCATGCAGCGGTAGTCGGCTACCGAGCGGCGCGCACATCCTTACCATCGACTTGCACTCCTGCTGGCCAATCAGCACCGCTTCGTTGCCGTTGCGAATCGCCACATTGACGGTCTCGCCCGACATCAGCATCAGCCGGCGCATAAAGGGTCCGCCGACGGATAAAACATCCCGGTTGTGGATGTACGCCGAACCGATATTGAATGCGCCAAGTCCGATGTGCCACCAGCCTAACTGCGCATCCTGATACACAAAATCCGCGCCTTCCAGCACCTTAAGCAGACGAAAGGTGGTCGATAACGGTAAGTCCAGATTAAGGGAAATATCGCTGACCGACGAGCTGCCGCCGCTCTTTTCAAGGTATTGCAGTATCGCGATCCCTCTCTCCAGCGCCTGGGCGCCTTTTTGCGCGGAAGGCTCCTGCTGGCCCGGCCTTCCCCGCCTTCTCACTTCTGTCATACCTCGATTATCTCCGGCTCAAAACCTGAGCATAAATAGTGTGTAAGCGCCCACATGTTATGCAAGATAATCGATAGCGTCACGTGCAACCTCACGCAAAGCTCAACTCCACGGTCGGGATCTCCGCCACATCGCAGTTATCTTTTCCGCCGCGATCGACGGTTAAAAAATCGGTTTCGCTCTGCCAGGCAAACAGCGGATGATGCCAGACGTTACGGTGGTAATTGACCCCCTGACGGCCATTGGAGATAAACGCGCGCAGCGTAGTCATGTCCGGTTGATCGCCTCCTGCCGCGACCACCACGACAAAGGCTTCGCCGTTCATCGGCACAAACGCCTGGGTGCCCAGCGGATGACGCTCCAGCTCGGTGACGACAATCGGCAGCGCCGCCGGCTGGGCGCGGTTAATACTGATTAGCGTGCGCTCCTGCTGCAGGGTTTCCACCATGGCCAGATCGTGGAAACGCTGCACTTTGCCCTCATTGATATGGAAAAAATCATGTCCTTCCGTTTCGATAACGTCCCCATAGGGGCGGAAGGCTTCGCGCGTCAGCGGCAATACTTCAAGCTTCATTGCATATTCCTTAGTCATTAAAAACCGTTCCCCTCCTCATACCTTGAGGGTGAAAGATGTACCGGTCAATTCATGGCCATCTCAAAGTGGTATCAACTATAAGTTGGAATAATTTTCCAAAACCTGATTTAAGCCACATAATTGAAATGGCTATTATGAAAAAATACTTAAAAATCATGGGGGAATTATTAAATTACGAGGAATATAGCGATGCTAGACCCCGAAACACTACGTACCTTTGTCAGCGTCGCGGAGACCGGCAGCTTCTCCAGAGCAGCGGAAAAACTCTATAAAACCACCGCCACCATTAGTTATCGCATCAAACTGCTGGAAGATAACACCGGCGTGGCGCTCTTTTCCCGCACCACGCGCAGCGTACTGCTGACCCCGGCCGGGATGCACCTGCTGGCGCAGGCCAGAGAGTGGCTTGGCTGGATTGACAGTATGCCCGGCGAGCTACAGCAGATAAACGACGGCGTGGAGCGCCAGGTCAATATTGTGGTGAATAACCTGATGTATGACCCGCAGGCCATCGCCCGGCTGCTGGCCTGGCTCAGCCAACGTTACCCCTTTACGCAGTTTCACTTTTCGCGACAAATTTATATGGGCGTCTGGGATACGCTTCTGCATGATGACTTTTCGCTGGCGATTGGCGTTACCGGCACCGAATCGTTAGGCGAAAATATTGCGGTCACCCCGCTGGGCGAAGTGTCCTGGCTCTTCGTGATGTCACCACATCACCCGCTCGGCCAGCAAAGCGATCCGCTATCGGAGGCCCAGCTACGTCGCTACCCTGCGGTCAATATTGAGGACAGCGCCCGGAGATTGACCAAGCGCGTCGCCTGGCGTCTGCCGGGGCAAAAAGAGATTGTGGTTCCCGATATCGAAACTAAAATCGCGGCGCATATCGCTGGCGTCGGCATCGGCTTTTTACCCGAGCCGCTGTGCCAGCCGCTTATCGCTCGCGGTGAGCTGATTGCCCGGCAGATCCCGGCGATGCGCCCCCCCTCTCCTCTGAGCCTCGCCTGGCGCAAAGATCATCATGGTAAAGCGGTGCAGGATATCGCCTCGCTGTTCGGCCATTCGGCCCCGGAAATCCAGGGATTTCTGACGCTATTCAGCGATACACCGTGAAAAATCAATTCAGCCTGTCGCTCACCGCGTACAATAGGAGGATTATCGCGTCGAACGACGCGTCTGGATGGCTTAACGGTTTAAATGATGGAATTAGTCCCACAGAATATTCGGCAGATTCTCGCCAGCGATACGCCGCTGATTGACGTACGCGCCCCGGTCGAGTTCAGGCAAAGCGCCATGCCCGCGGCGGTCAACCTACCGTTGATGAACGACGACGAGCGCGCCGCCGTTGGCACCTGCTACAAGCGTCAGGGTCCGGAAGCCGCCCTTGCGCTGGGCCATCAGTTGGTGAATGGTGAGATTCGCGCCCGCCGCCTCGCCGCCTGGAAAGAGGCCTGCGCGCGTTACCCCGAAGG
Source organism: Klebsiella pasteurii (assembly GCF_018139045.1). Classification (NCBI taxonomy): domain Bacteria; kingdom Pseudomonadati; phylum Pseudomonadota; class Gammaproteobacteria; order Enterobacterales; family Enterobacteriaceae; genus Klebsiella; species Klebsiella pasteurii. The sequence continues at coordinate 5,407,602 of NZ_CP073236.1, read as the reverse complement.
CTACCTGTGCTGCGCCCGCGGTGGCCAGCGTTCGCATATTGTGCAGCAGTGGCTGAAGGACGCTGGCGTGGATTACCCGCTGATTGCCGGCGGCTATAAAGCGCTGCGCCAGGCAGCTATTCAGCTTACCGAAGAGCTGGTGCAGCGTCCTATCGTGCTGATTGGCGGCTGTACCGGTAACGGTAAAACCCAGCTGGTCTGCACCCAGCCCGACGGCATCGATCTCGAGGGCCTCGCCCATCATCGCGGGTCTTCATTTGGCCGTACCCTGCAGGAGCAGTATCAGCAGGCAACCTTTGAAAATCATCTTGCCGTGGCGATGCTCAAAAAGTCAGAGCAGCAGACGCGCTGGGTGCTGGAAGATGAGGGGCATATGATCGGCGCCAATCACCTGCCGGAATGTATGCGTCTTCGCATGGCCCAGTCGCCGCTGGCGGTGGTGGAAGACCCGTTCGCCATCCGTCTTGAACGGCTGCGCGAAGAGTATTTTACCCGGATGCATCGCGATTTCATGGCGGCCTACGGCGAAGAGCAAGGCTGGCAGGCATATAGCGAATATCTGCACCATGGCCTGTTCGCTATCCGCCGCCGCCTCGGGTTACAGCGTTTTGCCCAGCTCACCGCCAGGCTTGATGAAGCTCTGCTGGAGCAGCAGCGCAGCGCCAGCACCGAAGCGCATTTCAGCTGGCTGGTTCCCCTGCTGAACGAGTATTACGACCCAATGTACCGCTACCAACTCGGCAAAAAAGCGGAGAAGATTATTTTTCGCGGCAGCTGGCAGGACGTCGCCGACTGGCTGGCGTAATAGTCACATCCTTCCTTGTCCCGGCTTGCGGCGTAAATGCCTTAGCCGGGCTACAGGTCCGCAGACGGCGGTGAACCTCTAGCCCCGGTAAGCGCAGCGCCACCGGGGAAGTGTCTGCGCTTAGAAGTCGTAGCGCAGACGCACCAGATTCATATCGCCCAGGTTATCGGTGCTCGACGTGAAGACGTGTTCATAATCGACGCGGAAACCATAATCCAGCTGGAAGCTCACGCCGACGCCGTTATCAATCCGCTGATAGTTGCGGCCGTTCACGTACTGCAGGCGGTCGCCCATAAAGTACGGCTGAATAGATTTCACCGCATACTGACCAATCGGGAATTTATAACCGGCAAAATACTCAATACCCCAGGCATCGCCGGCGAAGTAGTTATGAACATCGGTTTTTTTGGTGGTCAGGAAGTTCTGATACCAGCCGCCGCCGAAGGAGAAGGTCCAGTTATCCGGCGTCCAGCTTAGCGCAGTACCGACGATATTCTGGTCATATGATTTGCTGTCCGAACTGGAGGGGTTACGCATATCGGCGCGGGTATAGTTCCACGCGGCGCCCCAGGTCAGATCCTTCATAATGTGGTAATCGGCGCCGATGGAGCCGCCGCCTTTACGCTTGTAGCGCAGGCCGTTGCCCGGCAGATATTCGCTGTCTTCGAATAAGTAAGAAGCGTAGAGATCGACATCGCCAACGGTTTTCTTGTATTTCAGCATATTGCGTGAGCGATAGGAGCCATCGTAGTCGCCGTTAATGCCGTTACCCGGCGCCTGGCCTATCATGTCGTAATCCCAGATATCGGTTTTTACCCCCACCACGTCGTAATAAACGCTGTTCTGCTGACCGTAAGTTAATGTCCCCCAGGTATCGCTTTTCAGGCCGGTATAGAGCATGCGGCGGCTGGTGTTATTCGCGCCTTCGGCGTAGTGGTTATCCCAGTCGAAGAGCGCCGGAATATTGACACCCAGCTCGTAGTAGCTGATCCAGCTAATATCATCGAACAGATAGTAGTCGGCGGCGAAGCGGAAACGGGTGCCGCCGTCAAAACCGTTACGTTTATAAGAGCCTTTGTCTCCGTCGCCGGACATCATGTTGAACTGGGGACGGATGCTCCCGCCGACGGTAAAATTAAGCCGGCTTAACGGATCGCCCGCCTGCGGATCTTGTTTTAAAAGCGTTATTTCCGCCTGGGATGCAAAAGAGGTTAACGCCAGGGCTGCGCCGATCGTTATCGCCAGCGCTTTTATTTTATGAGCCATACTGTTTCCTTGATTAATAAGCAACCTTATATTTTCCAGTTGAATATTAACTGCGATTGAGTATGGCGTGTTGTTGAGTTTTTAATGTTTCGTGCGGTTAAAAATCAGTGACTTACCATTTCGTGCCCTTAAAAAAACTGTGGTTATCTTTTCATCGCCATGGCATTAAAATGGTCTATTACCGCGCAAACATCATCCATGGAGGAACTATGTCGAAAAAACTACTGCAGCTGCACTTTGCCTTTAATGGCCCCTTCGGCAGCGAGATGTCCCGCCAGCTCGTGGAGCTGGCCGAGTCTATCAATCAGGAACCGGGGTTTATCTGGAAGGTCTGGACGGAAAGCGAAAAGAATCAGGAGGCGGGCGGGATCTATCTTTTTGCGAATGAAGAAACCGCGCTCGCTTATCTCAGCAAGCATACCGCACGCCTGAAATCTCTCGGCGTGGATGACGTTATCTGCAAAATCTTCGACGTCAACGAGCCGCTCACCGTCTTGAACCACGGTCATCTGTAATAGCCACTCGCATCCGTACCGAGTCCCCCGGGTTGCGGCTGACGCCTTACCCGGGCTACTTTCCCGCAGACAGCCGTGAAACGGTAGCCCGGCTAAGCGCAGCGCGAGCCGGGTGAAAACCCCGGGTCGCGGCTAACGCCTTACCCGGGCAACATAACTCATGCTATCCCTGACTAAACTGGCGGAACAGCGCCTTCCCTTTCAGCAGACGCAGCCCCAGCCAGCCGCCGCACAGCGAGAGCAGTATCGCCCCGCAGAGCGGCAGCATCACCCATAGCCGCCAGTCCGGAGACCACGGGAAGTCAAAGATTTTGCTTTGCAGCAGCGCCAGCGCCACCTCAGCGCCAATCGCCGCCACCACGCCGGACACCACGCCCAACAGGGCGAACTCCGCCCACAGCGTGGTGCGCAGCAGCGCCTTTCCGGCTCCCAGCGTGCGCCAGACCACCAGCTCCTGATAACGCTGGCGCATTCCGACCTGCACCTGCGCCAGCAACAGCAAAACGCCGCAGGCGGTGACCAAAATCACCATCACCTCAAGAGCGCGACTTACCTGAGTCAGCACCTGGCCAATCTGCTGCAAAATCGCGCCAATATCCAGCAGGCTGACGGTGGGGAATTCGCGGTTGAGCTGCGTTAGCATCCCGTTGCCGTTATCCCAGCGGAAACTGGTGAGCCAGCTTTGCGGCTGCCCGTCGAGCGCCCCCTGCGGAAAGATAAAGAAGAAGTTTGGCCGCAGGCTCTCCCAGTCAACTTTGCGCACGCTGGTCACCTTCGCGCTAAACTCCTGAGTATCCCCGGTAAAGGTCACGCTATCGCCGAGCTTGACGCCCAGCCGCTGCGCCAGCCCCTCTTCAATCGAGACCTCGCCCGCTTTCGGCGGCCAGCTTCCGGCCACCAGCGGATTATGATCCGGCCGCTCGCGGCTCCAGGTGAGGTTAAGCTCGCGGTTCAGGGCTTCATCTTTATTGCCTTCCGTCGCCTGACCGTTGATTTGCGTCAGGCGGGCGCGCACGATGGGATAGAACTCAGTGGCGCGGGTCTGATGTTCGGCAAGGAAGGTTTTCACCGGCACCACCTGCTCCGGCGCGATATTGATCAGAAAGTAGTTAGGACTTTCCGGCGGCAGCTGCTGCTGCCAGCGATCGAGCAGATCGCCGCGCAGCACCAGCAGCAGGGCCAGCAGCATAAACGACAACGAAAAGGCCGCCAGCTGGCTCAGGGTAGACCACGGCTGGCGCAGCAGACGATTCACGGCCAGACGCAGCGGCAGCGCTTTTAACGTCAAACGCTTCAGCAGCCACAGAACGCCCCATCCCGCCAGGCCGCACACCAGCGCCAGCACCACGGCGCCCGCCAGCACCGCCCATAGCAGAGGGCTGCCGCCCATCAGCAGCGCCAGCAGCGCCACCACGACCAAGCACACCACGGGAACATAGAGCTTGAGCGGCCAGACGTTAGCGACGACATCCTGGCGCAGTACCCGCAGCGGCAGCGTCGCCAGCAGCAGTCGATAGGGTCGCAGCCCGACCAGCAGGGAAATCACCACCATCGCGCCGATCGCCCACAGCCACGGCCAGCCGCTCGCCGCTGGCAGCGCCGCCGGGAGCACCGGCTTAAGCATCACCAGCAGAATATTTTCCAGCCCGACGCCCATCGCCCCGCCGGCAACCACCGCCATCGCCAGCAACATCAGCCACTGGCCGACAATCAGCTTGCGCAGCTGCGCCCGCCCGGCGCCGAGGGTTTTAAGGATCGCCACCAGATCGTAACGACTGCGGCAGTAATGGCTCATCGCCACCGCCACCGCGGCGACCGCCAACAGCAGCGTTAACAACGCCGACAGCAGCAAAAACTGCTGCGAGCGCTCCAGCGATTTACCCAGCGCGCTGTCGTCCTGCTCCAGGCCGATCCAGCGGTGTTCAGGCCCCAGCTTCGGCAACAGCCACTTTTCGTAGTCCGCCAGCTGCTGCGGGGTACCGGCGAACTTATAGCGCCAGGAAACGCGGCTGCCTGGCTGTACCGCGCCGGTTTTCGCCACGTCGGCGGTGTTCATCATTAGCCGCGGCGCCATCTGGAAGGGGTTAAATCCGGCATCCGGCTCCTGTATCACCTCCCCGGCAATGCGCAGCGTGGCGTCGCCCACGTCGATGGTGTCGCCGGTTTTCAGATTCAGCAGCGCCATTAATCGCGGCGCCAACAGCACGGTGCCGGCGTGCGGCTTCAGCCCCGGCGGCTGGGTCTGCAGCTGACCATACAACGGATAACTATCGTCAACCGCTTTGACGTCCGCCAGTTGCGGCGTATCGCCGGAAAAGGTCATGGTGGCGAAGCCCAGCTGTTCGCCGACGGTTAAGCCAAGACGGCGCGCTTCGTCAATCCATGCGCCAGGGACTTCGCGCGAGCTACGCAGCGTACGGTCGCCGGCCATAAATTCCCGGCTCTGCTGGCTGAGTCCTTTCTCCATGCGGTCGCTTATCGAGCCCAGCGCCAGCACGCAGGCCACCGCCAGGCTTAGCGCCAGCCAGACGATCAGCAGCGACGGCGAGCGCCATTCGCGCCAGAACCAGCGGGCGATCATGCTTCCTCCCGCAGCTGGCCATCTACCAGCCGCAGCCGCCGGTCGCAGCGCGCCGCCAGCAGCGGGTCGTGGGTCACCAGAATCAGCGTAGTGCCGTGCTCGCGGTTCAGCGAGAACAGCAGGTCGGCGATTTTATCCCCGGTGTGGCGGTCGAGGTTGCCGGTGGGTTCATCGGCGAACAGCAGCTCCGGGCGGCCGTTAAACGCGCGCGCCAGCGCCACCCGCTGCTGCTCGCCGCCGGAGAGCTGTACCGGCAGGTGATGCAGGCGTTTGCCCAGCCCCAACTGATCCAGCAGTGCCCGGGCGCTGCCGCGGCTCTGGCTGTCGCTTTCACCGCGCAACAGCGCCGGAAGCTCGACGTTTTCCAGCGCATTGAGGGTGGGTATCAGCATAAAGGATTGAAACACAAAGCCGACGTGCTTTGCGCGCAGCTTCGCCCGCGCCTCTTCGTCCATCTGATGCAGCGGCTTGCCGAGCAGCGAGACTTCTCCACTGCTGCCGTCGTCCAGACCGGCGAGGATCGCCAGCAGCGTCGACTTACCGGAACCCGACTCGCCAATCAGGGCGATGGTTTGCCCTTGTTTGACAACCAGCTCAACTCCGGTAAGGATGGAAAGCTGATGCTCACCCTGACCGACGGATTTCTTAAGATGATGAACTTCAAGTATGTTTTCCGCTGGCATTTGCCTTTCCTGTTTCTGGTCCTGTTTACCTGCCGCGCGATGGCGGCCGACACGCTGTTGGTTCTCGGCGACAGTCTGAGCGCCGGTTATCGCATGGCGGGCAATACCGCCTGGCCTGCGCTGCTTAACGATAAGTGGCAGACCAAAACGCCGGTAGTTAACGCCAGCATCAGCGGCGATACCTCGCAGCAGGGGCTGGCAAGGCTGCCGGCCCTGCTTAAGCAGCATCAGCCGCGCTGGGTGCTGGTGGAGCTCGGCGGTAACGACGGACTGCGCGGTTTCCCCCCGCAGCAGACGGAACAGACGCTGCGCACTATTATTGAGCATATCAAAGCGGCGAACGCCCAGCCGCTGCTGATGCAAATTCGCCTGCCCGCCAACTATGGCCGCCGTTATAATGAAGCCTTTAGCGCAATCTACCCGGCACTGGCCAAAGAGTTTGATATTCCTCTGCTGCCCTTTTTTATGGAAGAGGTTTATCTGAAACCGCAGTGGATGCAGGACGATGGAATTCATCCTAATCGCGACGCCCAGCCGTTTATCGCCGACTGGATGGCGACGCGTTTGGCTCCCTTAGTTAATCATGACTCCTGATAACAGCGAGTCATTCGCAGGTAAAGTTATGCAAAAATCGGTTTTAGTTACAGGATGTTCCAGCGGAATTGGTCTTGAAAGCGCCCTTGATTTAAAGCGCCAGGGCTTTAACGTGCTGGCCGCCTGCCGCAAAGCGGAAGATGTCGCGCGGATGCAGGAGCTGGGGCTAACCGGTGTTATGTTGGATCTTGACGATCCGCAGAGCGTTGAGCGCGCCGCCGCCGAGGTGATTGCCCTGACCGACAACCGCCTGTACGGCCTGTTTAACAACGCGGGCTACGGCGTCTACGGCCCGTTGCCGACCATCAGCCGCCAGCAGATGGAGCAGCAGTTTTCCGCTAACTTTTTCGGCGCCCATCAGCTAACGATGCTGCTGCTTCCAGCCATGGAGCCGCACGGCGAGGGGCGTATCGTGATGACCTCATCGGTGATGGGAATCATCTCCAGCCCCGGCCGCGGCGCCTATGCGGCGAGTAAATACGCGCTGGAGGCCTGGTCCGATGCGCTGCGCATGGAGCTGCGTCACAGCGGGATCAAGGTCAGCCTGATTGAACCGGGCCCCATCCGCACCCGTTTCACCAACAACGTCAATCAGACCCAGGCCGACAAGCCGGTGGAAAATCCCGGTATCGCCGCCCGCTTTACTCTCGGGCCGGAAGCGGTGGTGGAAAAAGTGCGCCATGCTTTTGTCAGCGATAAACCGAAACTGCGCTATCCGGTAACCCTGGTGACGCACGCGGTCGCCCTGCTTAAGCGGCTGCTGCCGACCCGCGCGATGGACAAAATTATCCAGGGCTGAGTTGAAGCACCTGCCGCCGTCCCCATATATCTATACAAATATCGATTAAAGAGACTTGCTCATGTCCGCACAGAATATCGTCAATATTACCGAAGCTAACCTACACCAGACGCTGCAGCAGTCCGCTGCGACGCCGGTACTGTTCTATTTCTGGTCCGCGCGCAGCCAACATTGCGAGCAGCTAACGCCTGTGCTGGAGAGCCTGGCCGCCCAGTACAACGGCCTGTTTACCCTCGCTAAAGTCGACTGCGACGCCGAACAGATGCTGGCTTCACAGTTTGGCCTGCGCGCTATCCCTACGGTTTACCTGTTCCAGAACGGTCAGCCGGTCGACGGATTCGAAGGCCCGCAGCCAGAAGAAGCGGTTCGCGCGCTGCTGGATAAGTTCCTGCCGCGCGAAGAGGAGCTCAAGGCGCAGCAGGCGCTGGCGCTGATGGAGGAAGAGAACTACGCCGAAGCCCTGCCGCTGCTGAAAGATGCCTGGCAGCTGTCGAACCAGGAGAGCCAGATTGGCCTGCTGCTGGCGGAAACGCTGATTGCCCTGCACCGTTCCGATGAGGCGGAAACCGTACTGAAAACCGTGCCGCTGCAGGATCAGGATACCCGCTATCAGGGGCTGGTGGCGCAAATCGAGCTGCTGAAAAAAGCCGCCGACACGCCGGAAATTCAGCAGCTGCAGCAGCAGGTTGAGCTGAACCCGCAAGACGCGGCGCTGGCCTCCCAGCTGGCATTACAGCTGCATCAGGTAGGGCGTAACGAAGAGGCGCTGGCGCTGCTATTCAGCCATCTACAAAAAGATTTAGGCGCCGGAAACGGCGAAGTGCGCAAAATGCTCCAGGAGATCCTCTCCGCGCTGGGCACCGGCGACGCGCTGGCCGCGAAGTACCGCCGCCAGCTCTACTCTTTGCTTTATTAATCGTAAAGCCCCCGGCTCGCGCTGCGCTAAGCCGGGCTACAGACTGGATGATCTTGTCGCCCGGGTAAGGCGTTTACGCCGCAACCCGGGGAACGCTTACGCGCGTTTTTTCAGCTGCGTCACCACCAGCTGATGGCGGGCGTTAAAGAACTTCAGGTAGGTCAGATACCCGGCGATAATCGTTGACAGGCTGGCGGTAGAGAGCAGCATAAACGTCACCATAATCTGGTACTTAATCGCTTTTACTGGATCAATCCCGGCGAAAATCAGCCCCGACATCATCCCCGGCAGGCTCACCAGCCCTACCGTTTTCGCTGAATCCACCGTCGGGATCAGCGCGGCGCGAATGCTATCGCGGATCAGCCTCGCGGAAGCCATCTTCGGCGTTGCGCCCAGGCTCAGCTTCTCCTGAATCTGCTGCTGCTCGCTGCTAAACCGCTGCCCCATATTGTTGTAGCACAGCCCGACCGCCACCATCGCGTTGCCTGCCACCATCCCGGCGATCGGAATGACCTGCATCGGCACAAACGCAATCGACCCGGAAAAAACCAGCACCGCCAGAGTTAACCCGGCGCCGGTGGTTATCGCGATAAACGAAGAAACAAAGGCTTTGTCGATATATTTGCTGCGCTTTTTCGCATTCCACGCCGCGTTAAAGCAGATAAACAGCACCATCAGCAGCGTCAGCACGGCGTGATTAACGTTAAAGATATATTTCAGCACGTAGCCGACGATAATCAGCTGTACAATCGCCCGACAAATGCTCCAGATAATATCTTTTTCCAGCGCCAGCTTTTCCCGGTAGCTAACCACAATCGCCACCAGCACCAGAACCATCGAGAGCGCCAACGACTCGTTGGTAATATTATGCCCGTTCATTTTTTTGCTCCTCCTGCGCTTTGCCGCCGGCAGGCTGGAGCGTAATCACTTCATCCGCATGGGCAATTTCATTGCTATCGTGAGTCACCCACAGAACGGCGATATTTTTTTCGCTCGCATAGCGGTGAATAATCTCATTCACATTTTTTTTATTGCTCTCGTCCAGCGCGCTGGTTATTTCATCAAGCAGCAGCACCTGCGGTAAAAACTGCAGATTGCGAATCAACGAAACGCGCTGCTTTTCCCCGCCTGACAGCTCGTTAATGGATTTTTCCAGCGTATTTTTCGCCAGACCGAAGCGGGCAAGATCGGCAACCAGCGCCTTAGGATCCGGCTGTTTTTGACGGATCTGCCACGGGAAGACCAGGTTGTCATACACCGAATCACCGAACAGCGCCGGGGTTTGCGCGCAGTAGGAAACCTGCTGGCGATAGGTTTCCGGCGTTAAGTCATTAATATCTTTACCGGCGAAGAAAATGCTTCCCGCGGTGGGGCTTTGCAGCGAAGCGATTATTTTTAATAACGTGCTTTTTCCACAGCCGGAAGGTCCGGTAATCAGCTTAAATTCCCCTGCTCTGAGCTGAAAACTAATCTCATTAAGGATGGTCACCCCATCGGCCTTAAAGCCCACGTTCTCCAGGCGCAAAATAGCGTTACTTTCGGTCATTATTATTCCCAGTTTTTCGACAACGCCTCTAGTTTACTCCACTTTTCTTTCACCCGGATGCGCGGAAAGATATACTCTGGTTAAACGCGCGCCACTCTCCCGGCGCATCAACAGGCAACAAGACAGGAGGTTTTTGATGCTGATTTTTATCCCCATTCTTATTTTCGTCGCGCTGGTTATCGTCGGAGCGGCGGTAAAAATCGTTCCTCAGGGCTACCAGTGGACGGTAGAGCGCTTTGGCCGCTATACGCAAACGCTGCAGCCGGGTATGAGCCTGGTGGTGCCCTTTATGGATCGTATCGGGCGCAAAATTAATATGATGGAGCAGGTGCTCGATATCCCCTCGCAGGAAGTCATCTCCCGCGATAATGCCAACGTCACCATTGATGCGGTGTGTTTTATTCAGGTCATCGACGCGCCGAAGGCCGCTTACGAAGTCAGCAACCTCGAGCTGGCGATCATCAACCTGACCATGACCAACATTCGTACCGTGCTGGGCTCGATGGAGCTGGACGAAATGCTCTCCCAGCGCGACAGCATCAACACCCGTCTGCTGCATATTGTCGATGAAGCGACCAACCCGTGGGGCATCAAAATCACCCGCGTTGAGATCCGCGACGTACGCCCGCCGGCTGAGCTTATCGCCTCAATGAACGCCCAGATGAAAGCCGAGCGGACGAAGCGCGCCTATATTCTCGAGGCTGAAGGGATACGTCAGGCGGAAATTTTAAAAGCCGAGGGCGAGAAGCAGTCGCAGATCCTCAAAGCCGAAGGCGAGCGTCAGTCGGCGTTTTTACAGGCAGAGGCGCGCGAACGTTCCGCGGAAGCCGAAGCGCGCGCTACGCAGATGGTCTCATCCGCTATCGCCTCCGGCGACATTCAGGCCATCAACTACTTTGTCGCGCAGAAATATACCGATGCGCTGCAGCAAATTGGCGCGGCCAACAACAGTAAAGTGGTGCTGATGCCGCTCGACGCCAGCAGCCTGATGGGCTCTATCGCCGGGATCGGCGAGCTGCTTAAAGAAGGCGCTGGCGCGCAGAAAAAATCATGATCGCGCTAATTCTCGCCCACCCGCATATTTTCTGGCTCAGCCTCGGCGGACTGCTGCTGGCGGCGGAAATGCTCGGCGGCAACGGTTATCTGCTGTGGAGCGGCATTGCCGGCGTCGTGACCGGGCTGCTGGTCTGGATGCTGCCGTTGAGCTGGGAGTGGCAGGGCGCGCTGTTCGCCGTGCTGACCCTGCTGGCGGCCTGGCTATGGTCGCGCTGGCTGCGTAACCGCGTTAAGCGCCAGAAGCCGGCGGACGCTCAGCTTAATCAGCGCGGGCAGCAGCTGCTTGGCCGCCGCTTTACGCTGGAAACGGCGCTGGTTAACGGCCGCGGACACGTCCGCGTGGGCGACAGTTCATGGCCGGTCATTGCCGATGACGACCTCGCTGCGGGCAGCAAGGTTGAAGTGGTCGCCATCGAAGGCATAACCCTACATATAAGAGTCGTATCGCAATAATCACGCCACAGGACATCCGTCATGGTCAGGAAGACAACGTTTACCCTTTCGCTCTGCGCCCTGCTCGCGTCAGCCGCTCAGGCATTTGCTTCTGCTGATATCGAAGATTGCTCGTGGAGCGACCCGCTATGCCTGTTAAAAGGCGAACCTGTACTGACGCCGGGAAATGACTCGCGCGACAACTTACTGCGCCTGCTGAGCGAAGCGAAATCTTTCGCCCTGCCCGTTCAGGCCATTCCCGCTGATGTCAGCCGTACCCGCGATGTTTACTTCGCCTGGCATCCTGAGTGGGATAGCGCGCCGCCGCCCCCCGCGCCGCCGGCGCAACGCGAAGATGAAACCTTCATCCAACAAATGACGGCGCTGAATATCGACCCCGCGCAGGTCATGCCAGCCAATTCGGCTGAACGGCTGGGAACATCCGACTATGAACTGGAAAACCGCTTTGTCAGCAACACCCTTGCCGCCGTCAGCCAGTTCAACGCCGCCCTGCTCGCCGCGCCCTCTCTAACTCCGCAGCAGCGTCATGACCTGGCGCTGGCGCGGTTGAAACTGTTTTATGGCGCCAATATCACCGCCGTCGCTGATATCCTCAATAGCTTCCCGGCAGATGCGGACGCCGACTTATTCGCTTATTACCTTTCCGGCATCGCCCACTTCTATGGCGGCAATTACACCGCCGCGACCCACGATTTCACCCTGTTGCTGGAGAGTCAGCAGCCCTGGCTGACCGAGACCGCGCAATATATGCTGATGCGCACGGCGCTCAACAAAAGTAGCCAGAACAGCGTCGGGCAGTACGGCGATTTTGATATTGCACGCATCAATCGTGATGATGCCGCACAGGCGCAAAAAGAAGCACAAACCTATTTGCAACGCTGGCCCGCAGGGCTTTATGCCGACTCCGCGCGCAATATGCTGCGCCGCATTAACTGGTATCTCCAGGCATGGCCTCAGCTGGCCGGACTCTATGAGCAGGCCTTCCGGCAGGCTGCCGACGCCGGGGAACTGCGTAGACTGGTGAGTGAATATGATAATGTCTTCGGCATGCCGTTCTACGCGCAGCCCGTTCTGGCAGCATTCCCGGACGCCCCTCAGGTCAGCTATGTCGAGCTTCTCCGCGCCCTGCGCCTGAATGCTGATAATAAGCCAACCTTAACCCAGGCACAGCTTGACGCCAGCAAAGCGGCGTTTGAGAAGAGCGGAAATCTGCCGCTGTGGCGCGACCTGCAGCTGCAGCTGTGGAACGCGACGGGCAACGATGCCGCCATCCTGCAGGCTGTCACGCCGGCGAAAACGCTGCCGTCGAATGATATTCTCGCCTTCAGCGAACAGGTCCTCTACGGCGAAGCGCTAATGGGACAAACACAGTGGCCCGCGGCGCGCGATTTTTGGCGGCAGCTGCTACAACTTAGCCAAAACCCCGAGCAACAGCAGTATATCCAGGCAAAACTGGCGGCAACGCTGGTCTACAGCGGTAACGCAGCGGCTATCTTTGCCGCCGATAGCCCGGTGACCAATCTACGCTTTCGCTCCCGAGTGCTGAAAACCCAGGCCTCTCCTGAACTGCTACGCCAACAGGCGGCCAACGGTCCCAATAACGAAGAACGTACTATCGCTCTGCATACGCTGCTGGTGCGGGACCTCACGGAAAGTCGTTTCAGCGACTGGCTGAACGACAAAAAGCTCGCCACCGCCATTACCCAGCCGGTAATCAGCGAGGCCTTTAACGACGTCAACCTTAGCAGCTTCGACTGGGATGGCGAGGCGACCGAAGCCGGTTATGCCTGCCGCAGCCTGGATGACACCGTCAACGTGCTCAGTAAAAACGCCGACGACGCCCATGCGCTTAACTGCCTGGGCGAGTTCTTCCGCACCACGCAGACGCATGTTGATCTGTGGAAAGACCAATCCGGCAACGATATGCTTGAGGCCGCCATCAACCGCCAGCAGCCTCTGGGACAGTACGATCGCCAACGCTATTACCAGCAGATTATCACCTCGCCAAAAGCGGAGCCGGAAGATAAAAGCTATGCGCTCTATCGGGCGATTCTCTGTTACGCCCCCTCCGGTAGCAACGAATGTGGCGGCGAAGATGTCGAAAAGCTGCAGCGTAAGGGCTGGTTCACGCAGTTGAAAACGCAGTATCCGGGAAGCCCGTGGGCGCAAAAACTCAAATATTACTGGTAATCGCGCTGCTGTCCGGGTCAGCGCAGGCGGCGGAGCACGTGGATGCGCGCCAGCATTCCGCCTTCTGGCTGTGGTCCGGGGTAAAAGCCAGCAACGATCTGCAGAACGCCCAGACGGTGTATCTGCATCAGGGCGAGGTGCTGACGCGTTCGGGCGAGGTCATATTCCAGCGCCTCGGCCTGCCGGTCAGCCGCCTGACGTTTCCCGCAATCTGGCTTACCGTCCGGTTTACCACACTTGATGTGCCGCAGACGATTGTGCCGCGGATCGTACGCCTGATGCAGCGTTGGCGGGCGGCTGGCAATCAGGTGGTTGGTCTGCAGGTTGATTTTGACGCAGCCACATATCAGCTCGTCGACTACGCCCAGTTTTTGCAACAGCTACGCCAGCAACTGCCGCCAGAGTTCGCGCTAGGGGTAACGGGCCTGCTGGACTGGGCTAAAACCGGCGATATTGCCACCCTGAACGCGCTTGCGGTTGATGAACTGGTGGTGCAAAGCTATCAAGGACGCCACACGGTGGCGAATTATCAGGTCTATCTCCCCGCGCTCAGCCGGCTGCGTATCCCGTTCAAACTCGGGCTGGTGCAAAACGGCAGTCGCGATCGGCAGGCGGAAATGCAGCTGAATGACTCTCCCTACTACCGCGGCACGGTGGTCTTTATGCTCAATCCGGCGCGGCGTTAAGCCTGCGCCTTGCGGTGACAGCAGCCCGAGAGATTATCGATGATCGGGCAATCCGCGCTGTCATCGCCGGGGCAGGAGTCCGCCAGCGCCAGCAGATGCGCGCGCATGCCCTGCAGCTCGCTGATATGGCGCTCAATGTCCGCCACTTTCTCCAGCGTCCGGCGTTTCACGTCGGCGCTGTGCCGCGACGGATCGTTAAACAGAAATATCAGCTCACGGCACTCTTCCAGATTAAACCCCACCTGGCGCGCCTGGCGCAGCAGAGTCAGTTCATCCAGATGCTGCTGGCTGTAGCTGCGGTAACCGTTTTCGCTACGCAGCGGCGGCGTCACCAGCCCCTTCTCTTCGTAAAAACGGATCGCTTTACTGGTTAAGCCGGTTTTTTTCGCCACATCGCTAATATTCATCTTTCCCCCTTGACCTTCCCCTTGCTGGAAGGTTTAACCTTGCTAATACTCGATGAAAGAGTGTGTTCGGTCAATCATTAACCGGAAATTATTCAGGAGTTATTTATGTCTAACACTATCGACCTTGCGCTGGATGGCCTCTCCTGCGGCCACTGCGTTAAACGGGTAAAAGAGAGCCTGGAACAACGTCCCGACGTTGAGCAGGCGGAAGTGACCGTTACCGAAGCTCACGTGACGGGCAGTGCCAGCGCGGAAGCGCTGATTGAGACCATTAAACAGGCCGGATACGGCGCGGAGCTCAGCCACCCAAAGGCTAAACCGCTGGCAGAATCATCAATCCCGCCGGAAGCACTGACAGCGGCCACCTCTGAGCTTCCGGCAGCCCGTGACGAAGATGACAGCCAGCAGCTGTTGATCAACGGCATGAGCTGCGCCAGCTGCGTATCCCGGGTTCAAAACGCGCTCGCCGCGGTGCCGGGCGTCTCACAGGCGCGGGTTAACCTGGCGGAACGCACTGCGCTGGTGATGGGCAGCGCGTCCGCCGCAGAATTAGTTCAGGCCGTAGAGAAAGCGGGCTATGGCGCGGAAGCCATCGAAGATGACCTCGAACGCCGCGAGCGCCAGCAGGAAACCGCCGTCGCCACCATGAAGCGCTTCCGCTGGCAGGCTATCGTCGCCCTGCTGGTCGGTATCCCGGTGATGGGTTGGGGGATGATCGGCGACAACATGATGGTCAGCGATGATAACCGCTCCCTGTGGCTGGCTATCGGGGTTGTCACGCTGGCGGTGATGGTCTTTGCCGGCGGCCATTTCTACCGCAGCGCGTGGAAAAGCCTGAAAAACGGCACCGCGACGATGGATACGCTGGTGGCGCTGGGTACCGGCGTCGCCTGGCTCTATTCAATGAGCGTCAACCTGTGGCCGCAGTGGTTTCCGATGGAAGCGCGCCACCTCTATTATGAAGCCAGCGCGATGATTATCGGTCTGATTAACCTCGGCCATATGCTGGAAGCCCGCGCGCGTCAGCGCTCTTCGAAAGCGCTGGAAAAACTACTCGATTTAACCCCGCCGTCAGCGCGGGTGGTCACCGACGAAGGCGAAAAAGATCTGCCGCTGGCGGAGGTTCAGGCGGGAATGACCCTGCGCCTGACCACCGGCGATCGCGTACCGGTCGATGGCGTCATTAGCCAGGGCGAAGCCTGGTTCGACGAAGCGATGCTCACCGGCGAGCCGGTACCGCAGCAAAAAGGCGACGGTGACGCCGTTCATGCCGGGACCGTGGTGCAGGACGGCAGCGTACTGTTTACCGCCAGCGCCGTCGGCAGTCAAACCACGCTGGCGCGCATTATCCGCATGGTGCGCCAGGCGCAAAGCAGTAAACCGGAAATCGGCCAATTGGCGGACAAAATCTCTGCCGTGTTCGTCCCGGCGGTCGTGGCGATAGCCCTGTTCAGCGCCGCGATCTGGTACTTTTTTGGCCCGGCGCCGCAAATTGTCTATACCCTGGTGATCGCCACCACGGTGCTGATTATCGCCTGTCCGTGCGCCCTGGGGCTGGCGACGCCGATGTCGATTATCTCCGGCGTGGGTCGCGCGGCGGAATACGGCGTACTGGTACGCGACGCCGATGCGCTACAGCGCGCCAGCACCCTCGATACGCTGGTCTTCGATAAAACCGGTACCCTCACCGAGGGTAAACCGCAGGTGGTGGCGATAAAAACCTTTACCGCTATGGATGAATCCGCCGCTCTGCGTCTGGCGGCCTCTCTGGAGCAAGGTTCCAGCCACCCGCTGGCGCGCGCCATCCTCGACAAAGCCGCAGACCAACGCCTGCCTGCGGTAGATAATTTCCGCACGCTGCGCGGGCTGGGCGTTAGCGGCGAAGCCGAAGGCCGCCGTCTTCTGCTCGGCAACCAGGCGCTGCTGACTGAGCACAAGATTGCAACGGCTGAAATAGAAGACGACATGACCGCCCAGGCGTCACAGGGTGCGACGCCGGTACTGCTGGCGGTGGATGGTCAGGCGGCGGCGCTGTTCGCCATCCGCGATCCGCTGCGCGAAGATAGCGTGGCGGCATTAGCCAGGCTGCACCGCCAGGGCTATCGGCTGGTGATGCTGACTGGAGATAACCCCACCACCGCCAACGCTATCGCCAAAGAGGCGGGCATTGATGAGGTGATTGCCGGGGTGCTGCCGGACGGTAAAGCCGATGCGATTAAGCGCCTGCAAAGCCAGGGGCACCAGGTAGCGATGATCGGCGACGGTATCAACGATGCGCCCGCGCTGGCGCAGGCCGATGTGGGCATCGCTATGGGCGGCGGCAGCGATGTCGCCATTGAGACGGCAGCTATCACCCTGATGCGCCATAGCCTGAACGGCGTCGCCGATGCGCTGGACATCGCCAAAGCCACGCTGCGTAATATGAAGCAGAACCTGCTGGGGGCATTTATTTATAACTCGCTGGGCATTCCGATTGCCGCCGGGATCCTGTGGCCGCTGACCGGAACGCTGCTCAACCCGGTGGTGGCGGGCGCGGCCATGGCGCTCTCTTCAATTACCGTCGTGAG
This sequence comes from Klebsiella pasteurii, assembly GCF_018139045.1. Classification (NCBI taxonomy): domain Bacteria; kingdom Pseudomonadati; phylum Pseudomonadota; class Gammaproteobacteria; order Enterobacterales; family Enterobacteriaceae; genus Klebsiella; species Klebsiella pasteurii. The sequence goes on along the minus strand of NZ_CP073236.1, from coordinate 5,390,538 downwards.
CAACGCCAACCGTCTGCTGCGCTTTAAGCCGAAAGAGTAGATGTTGTATCCCATACGCGCTAGCATGAAGCCTTCACTTCATGGAGCACGTATGGGCCTGTTAAACCGAATAAAAATGCTGTGGCAAGCCGCCGTCGGCTCGTCTTATTCCTGGCCCGCGCTGGATATCACCCTGCCCGGCGAGCGCTATCTGCACCTGGTCGGCAGTATTCATATGGGCACCCGCGACATGTCGCCGCCGCCCGCCCGGCTGTTAAAAAAGATCCGCCAGGCCGATGCGCTGATTGTGGAAGCGGATATTAGCGGCAGCGAAACGCCATTCAGCAACCTCCCCTCCTGTCCGCCGCTGGCGGAACGCCTGAGCCCATCCCAGCTTGCTGAACTGCAAGATCGTGCGGGAGAAATGGGGCTGTCCATCGCGCTGTTCGACAGCCAGCCGCTGTGGCAGGTGGCGATGGTATTGCAGGCGACTCAGGCGCAAAAACTGGGGCTCAGGGCGGATTACGGCATTGATTATCAGCTATTGATGGCGGCGCGCGAGAGCCATATCCGCGTGATGGAGCTGGAGGGGGCCGATAGCCAGATAGCGCTGCTGCGGGATCTGCCCGACGGCGGCCTGGCGCTGCTGGAGGATACCCTCACCCACTGGCGCACGAATGCGCGTCTGCTACAGGTGATGATCGGCTGGTGGCTGGAGCAGCCGCCGTCAACGGGCGCAACCTCGCTGCCAACCACCTTTAGCCAGTCGCTATATGATGTGCTGATGCACCAGCGCAACCTCGCCTGGCGCGAAACGCTGCTGGCGCTGCCGCCTGGGCGCTACGTGGTTGCCGTCGGGGCGCTACATTTATACGGGGAAGGGAATCTGCCGGATATGCTGACGTAAAAAAATGGCCAATATTGCTATTGGCCCGTCAAAGAGGAATTTCATCATTATTATTATTCCGGGGTTCGCGCCCCGGATCGTCTGATTGTCGCTCAAAGTGACCATCACTGCCAACACTATTGCGCAAGATGATACTATTTTTTAGACAGCCGTCGGGCGTATGCTTATGCCACGTTAAATCGGTTGGTAAGAAGGATAACGATGACTCCCGCCGTAAAATTACTCGAAAAAAACAAAATAACTTTTCAGATCCACAGCTACGATCACGATCCGCACGAAACCAATTTTGGCGATGAGGTGGTGCGTAAGCTGGGGCTCAACGCCGAGCAGGTCTATAAAACGCTGCTGGTCGCCGTTAACGGCGACATGAAGCATTTGGCCGTCGCGGTTACGCCAGTAGCGGGTCAACTGGATTTGAAAAAGGTGGCGAAGGCTTTAGGCGCTAAGAAAGTCGATATGGCAGACCCGATGGTCGCACAGCGGGTCACCGGTTATCTGGTGGGCGGTATCAGCCCGCTCGGGCAGAAAAAACGTCTGCCGACGGTGATAGATGCGCCGGCCCAGGCGTTCGCCACCATTTTTATTTCCGGCGGCAAACGTGGCCTGGATATTGAACTGGCAGCCAGCGATCTGGCGAAGATCCTTGCAGCGAAATTCGCCGATATCGCGCGGCGCGATTAATTGACGGTTTTTCGTCAGAGGACACTCCCGGAGGCGGCGCTGACGCGCCTTGTCCGGGCTACCAAATCCAAAACCGCTTAGACCTGAAGCCCCGGTGAGCGCAGCGCCACCGGGGAGTCGCTCGGACGTTACTGCCAGCTCACCTCGCCTTTCGGCTCATAGGCCGCCGCGTCCAGCGGTGAGTTTTTCTGGATATACTCTTTCAGCACTTCGGCATCGATAAAGCCGGTATTCACATAGCCGGGCCTGGTATCGATATGCGGGTAGCCGTCGCCGCCGGTGGCGTTAAAGCTCAGGGTCGCCATACGGTAAGTCTTCGCCGGATCCACCGGTTCGCCTTTGATGGTCAAATTGTTAAGCTTGCCGTCTTTGGCCACAAAACCGACGTTGGCAAACTGCGGATAGGCGCCGGAGTCGGGCTTCATCTGCGCCACTGCGGTCAGATACTCCGTCACTTCCTTACCGCTCATATCGACATACACCAGCACGTTGCCGAAAGGTTGTACCTTCATCACGTCTTTATAGGTGATATCGCCCGCTTCAATCGAGTCACGTATCCCGCCGCCGCTCATCACCGCGAAATCAGCATTGCTCCGCGCCATCTGCGCCGCCAGCAGTAGACGTCCCATATTGGTTTGCACAAAACGCACTTTGCTGCGATCGCCCTCCAGATGCGCGTTCACGCTACCGATTTTCACCTGCAGCTGCGCTTTGCCTTTATTCTGGTACGGCGTTAGCAGAGAGAGCATCTGCGGGCTTTCGGCGATTTGCGGCGTATAAAGCACGCGCTCGCTCTCGCCGTTGTCGTAAGTGACCTTTTTCTTCAGGTTGACCGGGATCAGCTGATAGTGCACCAGCTTCATTTCACCGTTGCGGAATTCAAAGTCGGCGCGGCCTACATATTTACCCCATTCATGTGCCTGCACGATCCAGATACCGTTCTGCTTGTCCGGCGCGCACGGACTGCCCGGGACATAATCCACCTGCTTTTTATTCTCCGACGCCATGCATACCGGATCCTGCGAGTGACCGCCAACGATCATCGCCAGCGCCCCCGTCGGCAGGCTGCGCGCCATCTCAACGTCGCCAGGCGCATTAGAGCCGTGGGCGCCGTTGTCATAATGTCCCATATGGGTAGTGGCCAGAATCACATCCGGTTTTTCGTTCTGCTGCAGTTCCTGGATAACCAGTTTGGCCTCTTCCGCCGGCTTACGGAACTCGATATCGGTAAAGAACTCGGGATTGCCAATCTTAGCCGTATCGTCGGTCGTCAGGCCGATAACCGCAATATTCAGTCCGCCGCGCTTGAACAGCGCCCACGGCTTGAACAAACGTTCACCGGTGCTTTTCTGGTAAATATTGGCGGAGAGGAACGGGAACTTCGCCCATTTTTCTTGCTGACGCAGTACGCTAAGGGGATTATCAAACTCGTGATTACCGACTGCCATCGCATCATAGCCAATCAGGTTCATCCCGCGAAAATCGGGTTCCGCGTCCTGCAAGTCGGATTCCGGCACGCCAGTGTTGATATCACCGCCGGATAACAACAGCACGCTGCCGCCCTCGGCCGCCACCTCTTTGCGAATGCCGTCCACCAGCGTTTTTTGTGCTGACAGCCCGTATTCGCCATAGTCGCTGCGCCAGAAGTGGCCATGATGATCGTTCGTATGCAGGATGGTAATTTTATAGGTTTTATCCTGCTCATAAGCCTGCGCAGACAGGCTCCCCAGCGATACCGCGGTGAATAGCGCCAGCGCGACGCCTCGCTTAATAAGGTGCATATTTCTCTCCCTGACAAAGTAACAAGTGCCGAAAGTATAGCGAGTTAGCGGATTAGACAAATATGTTTTCAGAATTGCGACTTCCTTCAAACCTTAGCGGCAGGTATGTTAGGCAGATAATAATTCCACCTGCATCCTCTATAAAAAACACTTAAGCGAACCTATGGCAATGAATCAGACCGCACAACCCTTATCCGGCCCTGCTGCTGCGCCGCAAAAAGCACGCACCTCGTTTCGCATTCTCGGGGCTATCAGCCTCTCGCATTTGCTGAACGATATGATCCAATCGCTTATTCTGGCTATCTACCCGCTGCTCCAGGCCGAGTTCTCACTAACCTTTGTGCAGATTGGGATGATCACCCTCACTTTCCAGCTGGCCTCATCGCTACTACAGCCTGTTGTCGGCTACCTGACCGACAAACATCCGATGCCGTGGTCGCTGCCGATTGGCATGTGCTTTACCCTGAGCGGTCTGGTGCTGCTGGCAATCTCGGGAAGCTTTGGCATGGTTCTGCTCGCTGCAGCGCTGGTCGGGACCGGATCGTCGGTCTTTCATCCGGAGTCTTCTCGCGTGGCGCGCATGGCCTCCGGCGGGCGCCATGGCCTGGCGCAGTCGATATTCCAGGTCGGCGGCAATTTCGGCAGCTCGTTGGGGCCGCTGCTTGCGGCGCTGATTATCGCCCCCTACGGCAAAGGGAACGTTGGCTGGTTTGTCCTGGCGGCGCTGCTGGCGATTGTCGTGCTGGCGCAGATCAGCCGCTGGTATGCCGCTCAGCACCGTCTGAACAAAGGTAAACCGAAAGCGGCCATTGTTAATCCGCTGCCGAAAAATAAAGTCATTCTGGCGGTTAGCATCCTGTTAATGCTGATTTTCTCGAAATATTTCTATATGGCGAGCATCAGCAGCTATTACACCTTTTATTTGATGCAAAAATTCGGATTATCGGTACAAAATGCCCAGTTCCACCTGTTTGCCTTTCTATTTGCCGTCGCAGCAGGAACGGTGATTGGCGGGCCTGTTGGCGACAAGATTGGGCGTAAATATGTTATTTGGGGCTCTATCCTTGGCGTAGCGCCATTTACCCTTGTTTTACCCTATGCATCGCTGGAATGGACCGGCATTTTGACGGTGATTATTGGTTTTATCCTCGCATCGGCCTTTTCCGCTATTCTGGTCTATGCCCAGGAGCTCCTCCCGGGGCGGATCGGCATGGTTTCTGGTTTGTTTTTCGGTTTCGCCTTTGGCATGGGCGGCCTTGGAGCCGCGGTGCTGGGGCTTTTAGCTGACCATACCAGTATCGAACTGGTCTATAAAATCTGTGCTTTCCTGCCTCTTATCGGCATCCTGACGATATTTCTACCTAACAACCATCAAAAGTCCTGATTTTTCGGCAGCCAAAGTGTAACTTTGGCTGCCACAATCCCTTACTCCACCAGCATTACCCCGCATAAGCTGATGCCATTTTGCGCTCCGTGCTTTTTAGCACGTCAATTGCATTTTTCTGCAAAATTCAACGATTATTCATAAACAAAACCGCTAAAAGTGTCATAAACTATTATTCGATTTTTTGGTTTTTGTGCCGAAAATGGATCAGCTCACCACTGCAAGGAGACGGAATGCACCACGCAACACCGCTAATCACCACCATTGTCGGCGGCCTTGTGCTCGCCTTTATTCTCGGCATGATTGCCAATAAGCTACGTATTTCTCCTCTGGTGGGATATTTATTAGCGGGCGTGCTGGCCGGACCTTTTACCCCGGGTTTTGTTGCTGATACCAAGCTGGCGCCGGAATTGGCCGAGCTTGGCGTGATCCTGCTGATGTTCGGCGTGGGTCTGCATTTCTCCTTAAAAGATTTGATGGCGGTTAAGGCCATCGCCATCCCGGGCGCTATCGCCCAGATAGCCGTGGCGACGCTGTTGGGTATGGCGCTCTCTGCCATGCTGGGCTGGTCGTTAATGACCGGCATCGTCTTTGGTTTGTGTCTTTCTACCGCCAGTACCGTGGTGCTGCTGCGCGCGCTGGAAGAACGACAGCTTATTGATAGCCAGCGGGGGCAAATCGCCATCGGCTGGTTGATTGTTGAAGATCTGGTGATGGTGCTGACGCTGGTGCTGCTGCCAGCGGTCGCAGGCATGACGGAGAAAGGCGACGTGGGTCTGGCTTCCCTGGCCCTTGATATGGGTATTACCATCGGCAAAGTCGTCGCCTTTATCGCGATTATGATGCTGGTGGGCCGCCGCCTGGTGCCGTGGATTATGTCGCGCAGCGCGGCAACCGGTTCGCGCGAGCTGTTTACCCTATCGGTACTGGCGTTAGCGCTCGGTATCGCTTTCGGCGCCGTTGAGCTATTTGACGTCTCCTTCGCCCTCGGCGCCTTTTTCGCCGGTATGGTGCTCAATGAATCCGAACTCAGCCATCGCGCGGCCCACGATACGCTGCCGCTACGCGACGCCTTCGCCGTGCTGTTCTTTGTCTCCGTGGGAATGCTGTTTGACCCAATGATTCTGCTCGAGCAGCCGCTGGCAGTACTGGCGACGCTGGCTATCATCATTTTCGGTAAATCGGCTGCCGCCTTCTTCCTGGTGCGGATGTTCGGCCACTCGCCGCGCACTGCCCTGACCATTGCCGCCAGTCTGGCGCAAATCGGTGAATTCGCCTTTATTCTTGCCGGTCTGGGAATGGCGCTGGATCTGCTGCCGCAGGCCGGGCAGAACCTGGTGCTTGCCGGCGCCATTATCTCCATCATGCTCAACCCGGTCCTGTTTACCCTACTGGAAAAATACCTCGATAAAACCGAGACGCTGGATGAACAGACTCTCGAAGAAGTGCTTGAAGAAGAGAAACAGATCCCCGTCGATATCTGTAACCATGCGCTGCTGGTCGGTTTCGGCCGCGTCGGGAGCCTGCTCGGTGAAAAACTGATGGCGCAGGGCGTTCCGCTGGTGGTGATTGAAACATCGCGGACTCGCGTAGACGAACTGCGCGCACGCGGTATTCGCGCGGTATTAGGCAACGCCGCCAATGAAGAGATTATGAATCTGGCGCATCTGGACTGCGCCCGCTGGCTGCTGCTGACCATTCCTAACGGCTATGAGGCCGGTGAAATCGTCGCTTCCGCGCGAGAAAAATGCCCGAATATCGAGATCATCGCGCGCGCGCATTACGACGATGAGGTGGAATATATCGTCGAACGCGGCGCTAACCAGGTGGTGATGGGCGAACGGGAAATCGCCCGCGCCATGCTGCAGCTGCTTGAAACGCCGCCAGCCGGCGAGCTTATTACCGGTTAATGTTTCGGCCCCGGTTGACCGGGGCCAGCTTTATCCGGGCTCTTAACGATCCCAGTAAGCTTCTTCCAGGCTGTCTTCACGCTCCGGCAGGCCACGGGTCAGGCGCGGCGAATGCTGGTTCAGCACCTGATAGCTCACGCGGTTAGCGTATTTACACACCTGTGCCAGCGAGGAATAGGTCAGCCACTTGCACTTGTGCTTGCTGGAGTTCGGCACGTTGTTGCGATGATAGTTATTGGCGGTAATATCGTGCAGCAGCGCCGCCAGCGCGCCGTCTCCCGCGCCGTTGGTATTCATGATCTTCTCCGGCCCGCCCATATAGGGTGCGATATGCGAATAAATACGCAGCGGATTTTCGCAATCCTGATGGCGCATCGCACGGCTGAATTCATACTGGTTAAACTCGGCAATCGCACCCGGCAGCAACGGATGCTGCGTTTTGCGCTTAGCCTCATCCTCAGTAAAGCTGGCCATATACAGCCCAGCAGGCCCGGCGGTGCACAGCACCAGGTCAACCCATTCCAGCGCCTTGTCGGAAGCCAGCAGCGGGTCGGACAGCCCGGTCAGCGCCTCCGCCTCCTCTTCATTCATCGCCAGAATGGAAACGTGCTCTTTAAGGAACGTCTGCCACCACGCCGGGTTATCGGCGACGACGTATTTGGTGCCCAGCGTCAGAACCACCGGTACATCGTGCTTTTTCGCATATGCGATGGCCTGCATCGTCGCGTCCGGCATCGGCTCGCCCGGCTTACAGCGTACGAGATAGGAGGTCAGCACCAGCGCGGAAGCGCCGGCGATCACGCTTTCCGGAATGCTTTCCGGACGGAGCTTGTTCATATGCCCGGGGCTGATCGCAAAGGTGCGCTCGCCGGAGTCGCTAATCAGCGTAAAGCAGCGCCCAATCGCCCCATCCACCCCTTGCAGATAGTTCAGATCGGTACGGCTGGAGGTGTTGCACAGGTAGCGGTAAGCGTAGCCGCCGATTTCAATATTGCTGCACATGACGCCAAGCAGAACCGAACGGTCATCCGCCAGCACCGAGTAGTTGTGCATAGTGTTACCGATGGTGCCGCCGGCGAACTGGTGGGTAATCAGGTCGTTGCGAACCAGTTCCTGATACAGCGCTTCGGCGACATCATCTTCAATCACCAGCGAATGCCCGGCGCTCAGGCCGTAGCGTACGATAAACGCCTCATCCACTTTCGCTTCGATATCGACCAGGGTTTGATCGATACCAACCACCCAGGCGACGTTAGACTCATTGTCCGGCTGAATTTGCTGCAGCAGCGGATCGCGAGCGTTGACGGGAAAATAGTGTTTGGATTTGCGTTTACCGGGAAATTTCATAGTGGCGATTTATTGACAGTGAACAAGCGGGGAATAGTAGCATACTCCCCGCCGCACGCGCGATCAGCGATATTTCGCCGTCAGGTTGACCATCATTTCAATATGCGCGGTGTCCGCATTAAGCGCCGGAATGTACTCATATTGCTGGCCGCCGGCTTCGAGGAAGATTTCCCGGTTCTGCACCGCGATCTCCTCCAGCGTCTCCAGGCAATCGGCGGAAAAGCCGGGGCAGATAACCTGAATATGCTTCACCCCTTTCTCACCGAGCATTTTCAGCGTTTCGTCGGTGTAGGGCGTCAGCCAGGGCTCTCGACCAAAGCGCGACTGGAACGTCATCATCACCCGGTCAGGCGGCAGCCCCAGGGCTGAAACCAGCTCACGGGTGGTATCGCGACAGCGCTGAGGATAGGTGTCCCCTTGCTGGGCATACCGCTGCGGGATGCCATGATAGGAGAGCAGCAGTAAATCCGGCTCGCCGTGCACCGCAAAGGACGCGCGCACGCTGGCGGCCAGCGCGTGAATATAGTCCACGTCATCGGCGTAGTCGCGAATAAAAGAAATTCCGGGGATCGCGCGTTTTTTGGCAAGGATACGTCCCAGCTCATCCCACACCGCCGCCACGGTGGAGCAGGAGTATTGCGGATAAAGCGGTAGCACCACGATGTGATCCACCCCCTGCTCCAGCAACTCATCAACCGCGCTCTCCAGCGACGGCGAACCGTAGCTCATTCCCAGCGCCACCGGCGTATCCGGAAGCCGCGCAGCCAGCGCCTGCCGCTGCTGCTGGCTATAGACCATCAGCGGCGAGCCGTCTTCCATCCAGATGGACTGATAGAGCTTAGCGACCCGGGGCGCGCGCAGGGGCAGTATCACGCCGCGCAGCAGCGGCCACCACAGTAGGCGGGAGGTATCCACCACGCGCCGATCGCTAAGAAACTGCCGTAGATAGCGCTTTACCGCGTCGGGCGTGGGCGCATCGGGAGTGCCTAAATTGGCTAATAAGATACCTGTTTTCGTCTGATGCATTACCGCCTCTTAACCATTTGAATCGCTGACAATTGTAGCTGAAATGGCGCTAAACGGAACCAATCATAGAAAAAGGTAAAATGAGAGGAGTTCTCACCCCGCCGCGACGGGATGAGAACTAACGGAATTAACCGAGGATTTTTTCCAGTTCAGCGCGAACGTCGGCCACCGCTTTGGTGCCATCGACTTTCGCGTATTGGGTGTTGCCCGCTTCTGCTTCTTTCTGATAGTAGCCGATCAGCGGCGCCGTCATCTGATGGTATTCAACCAGACGCTTACGCACGGTCTCTTCCTGATCGTCTTTACGGGTGGTCAGCTCTTCGCCGGTCACGTCGTCTTTGCCTTCAACTTTCGGCGGATTAAATTTAATGTGATAAACGCGGCCGGAAGCTGCGTGAACGCGACGGCCGATAATGCGGTCAACGATCAGTTCGTCAGGAACGTCGAATTCCAGCACGTAATCCACGGTGATGCCCGCTTCTTTCATGGCGTCAGCCTGCGGAATGGTGCGCGGGAAGCCGTCCAGCAGGAAACCATTGCGGCAATCTTCCTGAGTAATACGCTCTTTAACCAGGGCGATAACCAGTTCGTCGGTGACCAGCTTACCGGCGTCCATAATATCTTTCGCCTGTTTGCCCAGCTCGGAGCCTGACTTCACCGCGGCACGCAGCATGTCGCCGGTGGAGATTTGCGGAATACCGTATTTCTCCATGATGAACTGAGCCTGAGTTCCTTTACCCGCGCCCGGAGCGCCAAGCAGAATAATACGCATTACGAAAATCCCCTCAAAAGTTGATTCAATTTTTCAAAAAACGCTAAACCATACCACCAGAACGCGGATGGCTCAAGGAAGGCGGGGCGGCTGAAACGGTTAATGGTGAGATATTTTACGTAGCGTGCGGTTTGATACCCTCACCCCGGCCCTCTCCTGCCGGGAGAGAGTGAGGGTGAGGGTAAAGATTACGACGCCAGCAGCTGGTTCATACGGCGGATAAACTGGTTCGGATCTTCCAGCGTACCGCGCTCGGCCAGCAGCGCCTGATCGAGAAGCAGCTCAACCCACTCGCCGAACTGCGTATCGTCCTGAGTATCCGCCGCGCGTTTTACCAGCGGATGCAGCGGGTTCAGCTCAAAGATGTACTTCACTTCCGGCGCGGCCTGGCCCGCAGCGGCAAACAGTTTCGCCATCTGGGTGCTCATTTCATCCGCGTCGGTGGTGACGATGGCCGGCGTATCGGTCAGACGATGGGTCAGACGAACCTCTTTCACCCGGTCGCCGAGCAGGGTTTTGGCACGCTCAACGAACGGCTCCAGCGCCTTCTCGGCTTCTTTAGTGGTTTCATCCACTTCGTCCGTCAGCTTATCCAGCGACTCATCGGCTTTCGCCACCGACTGGAACGGTTTGCCGTCGAACTCGGTCAGATAGCTCATCATCCACTCGTCGATGCGATCGGAAAGCAGCAGCACTTCAATGCCTTTCTTACGCAGCAGTTCCAGATGCGGGCTGCTCTTCGCAGCGGCGTAGCTGTCGGCGGTAATGTAGTAAATCTTCTCCTGCCCTTCTTTCATGCGGGAGACGTACTCTTCCAGCGACACGGTCTGCGCGGCGGAGTCGGTATAGGTACTGGCGAAGCGCAGCAGTTTGGCGATGGCCTGCTGGTTAGCCTGATCTTCCGCTGGGCCTTCTTTCAGCACGAGGCCAAACTGCTGCCAGAAGGTCTGATATTTTTCCGCGTCGTCTTTCGCCAGTTTTTCCAGCATCTGCAGGGCGCGCTTGCTCAGCGCGGTGCGTAGATTGCGGGTGACGCTGCTGTCCTGGAGAATTTCACGCGACACGTTCAGCGGCAGATCGTTGGAGTCGACCAGGCCGCGAACGAAGCGCAGATAGTTGGGCATAAACTGCTCGGCGTCATCCATGATGAAGACGCGCTGCACGTACAGCTTCAGGCCGTGTTTATGATCGCGATTCCACATATCCCACGGCGCCTGCGACGGGATATACAGCAGGCTGGTGTACTCCTGCTTACCTTCAACGCGGTTGTGGCTCCAGGTCAGCGGATCGCTGTAATCGTGGGCAATATGCTTGTAGAACTCGTTGTACTCGTCGTCTTTGATTTCCGACTTATTGCGCGTCCACAGCGCCTGGGCTTTGTTAATTTTCTCCCAGGAGATCACGGTTTCGCCGTCCACTTCTTCGCGTTTTTCAATTTCTACCGGCAGCGCGATATGATCGGAGTATTTACTGATGATCGAACGCACGCGCCAGTCGTTGAGGAAATCATCCTCGCCTTCGCGCAGGTGCAGCGTGATCTCGGTACCGCGATCGGCTTTGTTAATGTCGGCAACGGTATATTCGCCTTCGCCAGCGGATTCCCAGAATACGCCGTTTTCGGCGCTGTCGCCCGCCGCGCGGGTACGGACGGTGACTTTATCGGCGACAATAAACGCCGAGTAGAAACCTACGCCGAACTGACCAATCAGCTGGCTATCTTTCGCCTGGTCAGAGCCCATGGACTCAAGGAACGCCTTGGTGCCGGACTTCGCGATGGTGCCGAGATGGTCGATGACTTCATCGCGGTTCATACCAATACCGTTATCGGCGATGGTCAGGGTGCGGTTGTCTTTATCAAATGAAACACGCACGCGCAGTTCGCCGTCGCCTTCGTACAGATCCGGCTGGGACAGCGCGCGGAAGCGCAGCTTGTCGGCCGCATCGGAGGCGTTGGAAATCAGCTCACGCAGGAAAATTTCTTTATTGGAGTAAAGAGAATGGATCATCAGGTGCAGAAGCTGTTTGACCTCTGACTGAAAACCACGAGTTTCTTGTCCTTTCATCTAAATCAACCTCAACAATGCCATTGTTAATGGTAAAAAAACCGTTGAGGGTGAGATGGGGACAGAGGGAGAGGTTTTCAAGCGGAGGCCCCGAAAAGCGCCTCCGTTTGATTAAAAACGAATCTTATGCCGCCCGGCTAGAGAGTGGGACAGCGTCGTGCCGTCAACCATTTCCAGCTCGCCGCCAACCGGAACGCCATGGGCGATACGGCTCGCGTCTACGCCATACTGCGCGCAGAGCTCGGCGATATAATTCGCCGTCGCCTCTCCTTCCACCGTTGGGTTGGTCGCAAGGATCACTTCCTGCATCGATTCGTCACGCAGACGCTGTTCCAGACGATCGAGCCCAATGTCATCCGGCCCAATCCCGTCAAGCGGCGACAGGTGGCCCATCAGCACAAAGTAGCGACCGGAAAACTGCCCGGTCTGCTCGATAGCGTAGATATCCGCTGGGCTCTCTACCACGCAAATCTGGCCGTTTTCCTTGCGCCGAGGGTTGCTGCAAATATTGCACACCTCCTGCTCGGTGAAGGTGCGGCAATCGGCGCAGTGGCCGATTTCCGACATCGCGCGCGTTAGCGCCTGCGCCAGGCGCATCCCGCCGCTGCGGTCACGCTGCAGCAGGGTAAACGCCATGCGCTGCGCCGACTTCGGGCCGACGCCCGGCAGGCAGCGCAGTGCTTCCATAAGCTGCGTTAACAGCGGACTGGTCTGCATCAGAACGGCATCTTAAAGCCTGGCGGCAGCTGCATACCGGCGGACACGGACGCCATTTTTTCTTTCTGCGTTTCTTCGATGCGGCGGGCGGCGTCGTTAAACGCGGCGGCCACCAGATCTTCCAGCATGTCTTTGTCGTCTTCCAGCAGGCTCGGGTCGATCTCAACGCGACGGCAGTTGTGCGCGCCGTTGATGGTGACTTTTACCAGCCCAGCGCCGGACTCACCGGTCACTTCCAGACGGGCCACTTCTTCCTGCATCTGCTGCATTTTTTCTTGCATCTGCTGGGCCTGCTTCATCAGGTTACCCAGACCGCCTTTTCCACCAAACATAGGCTTCTCTCTCAGTAAGTCATCGTTAAGGATGCTGACCGCAAGTCAGACTTGCAATCAAATGGGGCGAATACTCTCTTCATCCAGGTCCGCATCGAAGAATCGACGCAGGGTCTGAATGTTATTATCCGCAATAATCGCTTCACGCGCCTGCGCGAGCTTTTCTTCATAAATTGCCTGCCGCCACTCAAGCGGCGTTCGCATCGCGGGATTATCATCTTCCACGATGGTCAATTCAACCGGCGTACCGTACAAAATGCCGAGCGCTTCCGCCAGCTTTTGCTGCGCACCCGCCGAATTCAGGTGACGCTGGCTCGGACGCAGATGCAGGCAGACGCGATTGTCCTCCTGCTCTTTCCAGGCGTTAAGGGCCACCTGCTCCACCAGTTTTGGCACCGCGAGCTGGCTGACTTCCGCCGCCCAGCTATCGCGCTCGACCGCTTCGACTGCCAGTTTCGCCGCCAGTTCCGGCGTTTTTTCATGCTCCAGCGCTTTTTTCAGCGCCTTTGGCGTCGCCACTTCTTCTTTTACGGTTTCAACAACCGTCGTTGATTTCCAGCGATAGGCTTCTTTTTTCGCCGGGGCTTTTTCCAGCGCAGCCGCAGCCGGACGCGCCTGTACGCGCTCGGTAATCGAACTCAGTCGTTCCAGCGCAGCGTTATTCACCGGCCGCGCGCGAGAAGCGGCTGCCGGTTCACTCTTTTTTGGGGTGGGCGCTCCCTGGCTACGCTGCAGCTGGCTGCGGGCCGCCAGCACCTGGCTAGTGGTCTGCGGCAAATTCGGCGGCGGCGGCGCGGATTCTGGAACGGCCTGCTGGACGGGTGCGGCCTGAATGGCCGGCACCGGCGGCGCCTCCGGTTCCGGTAACGGCATACGCGGATGGAAAGCCAGCGCACGCAGAAGCGTCATCTCAACCCCCATTCGTCTGTCCGGGGCGTACGGGAGCTCTTTGCGGCCAATCAGTAGCGTTTGATAGTACAGCTGAACATCGGTTGGCGGCACCGTCCGCGCCAGCTCGCGCATGCGCAGCTCAATCGCGGCCATATCCGTTCCCAGCGCCGACGGCGAGAGCTGAACCATCGCAATACGGTGCAACAGGCTCTGCATCTCCACCAGCAAGGCCTCCCACTCTACGCCGCGGGCGGCAGCCTCATTCACACCGGCCATAACCCGCTCGCCGTCGGCAGCCACCAGCGCCTCAATCAGCGATAACGCCTGATCGTCGTCAAGGGTGCCGAGCATGGCGCTGACGGATTCTGCCGTCAGACGACCATCGCCGCTGGCAATGGCCTGATCGGTCAGGCTTAACGCATCGCGCAGGCTACCGTCCGCTGCGCGCGACAGCAGCTGCAGCGCGCGCGGTTCAAACGCGATCTGCTCGGCGCCGAGAATATGCTCCAGCTGATGGCGAATCTGTTCGACGTCCAGCGCCTTGAGATGAAACTGCAGGCAGCGGGAAAGAATGGTCACGGGCAGCTTCTGCGGATCGGTCGTCGCCAGCAGGAATTTAACGTGCGCCGGCGGCTCCTCCAGCGTTTTTAACAACGCGTTGAAGCTGTGGCGCGAAAGCATATGGACTTCATCGATCAGATAGACCTTGAAGCGGCCGCGGGCCGGCGCGTACTGAACGTTATCCAGCAGATCGCGGGTATCTTCGACTTTGGTACGCGAGGCGGCATCGATCTCGATCAGATCGACAAAGCGCCCCTGTTCTATTTCACGGCAGTTATCGCAGACGCCGCAAGGCGTGGCGGTGATGCCGGTTTCGCAGTTTAATCCTTTTGCCAACAGACGCGCGATAGAGGTTTTACCCACGCCGCGGGTGCCGGAAAAAAGATATGCGTGATGAATGCGCCCTAACGACAAGCCGTTCGCCAGTGCGGTCAGCACATGTTCCTGGCCGACGACGTCAGCAAAGGTTTGTGGGCGCCATTTACGGGCTAAGACCTGATAACTCATGGGCTGGCTCTGAAACGCTGGAAGGTGAAATCACGAGGGGTCATGCTATCACAGCCCCGCTCAATCAGCGAGGCTATGTGGCGGGAAATGCTTAGTGGCCCGGGAAAGGGACCAGGCTATAGCAGTTGATTCCCAGTTTTTCCAGGCGCTGCTCGCCGCCCAGATCGAACAGATTGATAATAAAGGCCGCGTCATGCACTTCACCGCCCAGACGACGGATGAGCTTCACGGTGGCGTCGATGGTGCCGCCGGTCGCCAGCAGATCGTCAACCACCAGCACCTTATCGCCTGCTTTAATGGCATCAACATGGATTTCCAGCTGATCGGTGCCGTACTCCAGCTCGTAGCTTTCCGCGATGGTTTCACGCGGCAACTTACGCGGCTTGCGTACCGGAACAAAGCCTACACCCAGCGCCAGCGCAACCGGTGCGCCAAACAAAAAGCCGCGCGCCTCGGTGCCCACCACTTTGGTAATACCCGCGTCTTTATAACGCTCGGCCAGCAGTTCAATGCTGAGCGCATAGGCCTTTGGGTCTTCCAGCAAGCTGGTGACATCACGGAAAAGGATGCCAGGTTTCGGGTAGTCCTGGATGCTTTGGATGCTGTTCTTCAGATATTCAAGCTGCTGTGCTGTTGCGGTCATAAGTTTATGCCTGATTAAAACGGTATTACTCGCGGACATGCAAAATGGGCCAAGGAAACTTTTGTTTAACCTTTGACCAGGCTTACCCGCGCTCGAAAACGCCAGAATTTACTGGCTGTCAGCGACAATTGCAACCATCATTATTGCGCATCAGTGCTTTTGTTGCTTTGCATCAACCACCGGAATGCGCCACATAAATATCAGCAGACAGGCCAGAACGATCAGCAGAAAGATGCGCACCCAGGTAAGATTAACCAGCCATAGAGAAATAGCAAAGGTCAGTAAAATCATCACCACCGCCCGCGGCTTAGCGCCTGGCGGCATGGCACGGTATTGCTGCCAGTGGCGCAGGTAGCCGCCAAACCATGAGCGGTACAATAGCCAGTGGTGAAAGCGCGGCGACGAGCGGGCGAAACACCAGGCGGCAAGCAGGATAAACGGCGTCGTCGGCAGTAGCGGTAAAAAAACGCCCAGCGTTCCCAACGCCACCGACAGCCAGCCAATGATGATCAAAATAATACGTGGCATAATGCGAATCGTTATCAAGAAGATAACGTTAATGTAGCACAGTTGCTTATCAGGGGATGGAGGAGTTATTTGAAAACCACCCGGCTTTTACATTCGCTGGAAAATCAGCTTGCGGAACTGGCCGCTCAGGTAGCGCCGATGGCGAATCACGCGACCCTCAGCCCGCGTTTCGATCGCCAGTTGTTCCGAACCCGCAGCACGCAGATGCAGGCTTATCTTGATGAAGCCAGAAGTCGCTTTACGGAATTAAAACAAGCGGTCGAGCACCAGCAGCTGGCGCAGGTTGCCTGGCTGGCGGAACAGCTTGTGGCCCAAATCGCCGCAATTAGCCGGGAAACGGCGACCTGGTCATTACGTGCCTGGGATAGCGCGTCGCCAACGCTTGGCCGCTGGCAGCGGCGACGGATACAGCATCAGGAGTATGAACGGCGCCTGCTGGCCATGCGCAACGATCGCCAGAGACGGCTGGCGCAAGCCATCAGCCTTGATGACCAGCAACGGCTGGCAAAGGAAGTTGAAGCCTATACCGGGCGCCTCGCCCGCTGTCGCGATGCGCTGGAAAAAATTGAAAACAGGCTGGCCCGCTTAACACGCTAACTGGAGGTAGAAGTATGTCGCTGGAAAATGCGCCTGACGAGATCAAGCTCGCGGTCGATTTAATTATGCTGCTTGAGGAAAATAAAGTCCCTGCGCAAACCGTACTAGCCGCGCTGGAAATTATCCGTCGTGACTATGAAAACAAAGTAAAAAGTGCGGAAGAAGCCTCGCAAAACGCGCCTGAGTAGTCTGTTGGCGGATCGGTAGGGGTGGCAGAGTCATCGCCTGCCCTTTACCACAACGGATAGATGCTCATGGAAAGATTCTCACGTACGCCGCACGATGCCATTTTCCGTCAAATGCTGACCCAGAAAGAGGTCGCTCGCGACTTTTTACAGCTTTACCTTCCCGCGCCGTTTTTAAGTATCTGCGATCTCAATACGCTGCAGCTGGCGTCCGGCAGCTTTATCGAAGAGGACCTGCGATCCAGCTACTCCGACATTCTCTATTCCCTGCAAACGAGGCACGGGGCTGGGTATATCTACGCGCTGATTGAACACCAAAGCTCGCCGGATAAGCTGATGGCTTTTCGCCTGATGCGCTATACGCTGGCGGCCATGCAGCGCCACCTTGACGCCGGCCACGAGACGCTGCCGCTGGTGGTCCCAATCCTGTTTTATCACGGCTCCGTCAGCCCCTGGCCACATACGCGCAGCTAGCACCAACTTTTTGACCATCCTGAGCTTGCCGGCGCGCTGTACGGCGGCGATTTTCCGCTGGTGGACCTGACCGTTATGCCAGATAATCACATCCTCCGCCACCAGCGTAAGGCGATGCTGGAACTGTTGCAAAAGCATATCCGCCAGCGCGATCTGGCCGAACTGCAACCCATGCTGATTACGCTACTGGCGCAAGGATATCTGACGGAAAATCAGATCAATACCTTAATCCGCTATATGCTGCAGGCGGGATCCACGGAAAAACCCAGGCCACTCATTCGCGAACTGGCGAAGCAGTCGCCCAGGCACAAGGAGCTCATGGTGACGATTGCCGAATGGCTGGAAGAGAAAGGTCGTAAAAAAGGTAGAAAAGAAGGAAGGCTGGAGGGGCGTAAAGAAAACTCGCGCAGCATTGCCCTGAAAATGCTCGCCAGCGGGCTGGATCCAAAGATGGTGATGGAGCTGACCGGCCAGAATCAGGAAGAACTCTCCTCGCTCAGCCATTAAAACCTGCGGGGCGGCATCCCCGCCGCCCCATTATGCTTAGCCCATCGTCGGCGAGGCATCGCCGCCTTTATCACGCTTCACCTCAGTGACTTCATCGCCTTTCTCATTGCGCAGATGAACTTCAAGCTGGTTAAAGGCAATATCAATATTGTTCTCGCGACACAAACGATCGATAGCGCGGTTAAGCTCATCCACCGCGTAGCTGCGATCGCGAAGTTCACGCACGTACAGGCGCAGTTCATGATCGAGCGTACTGGCGCCGAAGGTGGTAAAGAAGACCGCTGGCGCGGGCTCTTGCATGACTTTCGGATGCTCATGCGCGGCCTGGAGCAGCACTTCTTTAACCTTATCCAGGTCGGAACCATAGGCCACGCCAAGGCGGATGACCACGCGGGTGACGGTGTCGGATAGCGACCAGTTGATCAAGCGTTCCGTCACGAAGGCCTTATTCGGGATAATGACCTCTTTACGGTCAAAATCGGTAATGGTCGTGGCGCGAATACGGATTTTGCTGACGGTACCGGAGAAGGTGCCTATGGTCACCGTATCGCCAATACGCACCGGGCGCTCAAAGAGAATAATCAAACCGGAAACAAAGTTACCGAAGATCTCCTGTAGGCCAAACCCTAAACCAACCGACAGGGCGGCTGCCAGCCACTGAAGTTTGTCCCACGAGACGCCCAACGAGCCAAATACCGTCATCGCGCCAATAACAATAATGGCGTAATTAAGGATGGTCGTAATCGCATACGACGCCCCCTGGCGCATATTGAGTCTCGATAGCACCAGCACTTCCAGTAGGCCCGGCAGGTTGCGAATTAACGCCCAGGCGACTATCGACGCGACAATCGCGAACAGCAGGCTGCCCATGGTGACGCTTTTCACGGCGCTGACGCCGGCTTCCGTACCGTTGTAATGCCACAGCGTAATACTGTCGAGATAGGCGAAGACGGTGATCAGATCGGACCAAATCGCCCAGAAAAGCACGGCAAACAGCGCAATCATCACCAGCATCGTAATACGCAGCGTTTGCTGGTTAACCTGCTCCAGGGCAATGGTCGGTTCTTCCTGGGGTTCGGCCCCTTCAGCGCCCTCTTTAACCAGATGCTGACGGCGCGCCAGCGCACGGCGCCAGGCAATACGCCGGGCGGCCACGCTCAGGCCGCGCAGAACGGTCTGATAGAGCAGGTTCCACAGCATCACCAGATAAACGGTTTCAATCCAGCGGCCGGCAAGACGCAGCGTGGTGTAGAAGTAGCCGGTTGCCGTCAGCACCATCAGGGCGATAGGAACAATCGATAGCACGGTGACCGTAATAAGGCGCAGGCTGTGGGATTCTTTATCGCGCCAGCTCTCGCGGCACATCGGCAGGACAAGCACCGCGATCAACAGCAGGTTGAGGAAAATCACAAACTGCCCGAGCACGTCATCCATCAGATGAAGCGGCGACAGCTCCGACATCACGGACCAGAAATTCAGCGGCAACAGGGCAAGGCTTACGCGGACAATCTGCCGCCGCCAGTGGCTGGTCAACTGCGACGGCATATTAAAGTGGCTCACCGCCACACCGTCTTTTTCCAGCACCTTCCAGCACAGGCCAAACACCAGCCAGAACAGCGCCAGCTTCTTGCTGTAGGCCCACAGCAAATCGCTGATATTCAGCTGCATCGTCAGCAGAATCAGACCAATGGCCAGAATCAGCAGCACCACCGGCAGCGCGCGGATCAGATCGATAAGAATCGCTTTCGGCGTGTGGAGCTGAGTATCATTGCGCAGTTGCCCCACCTGTGAAGCCAGCTTCGCCTGATACGCTTTAAGCCACTGCAGACGCCAGCGAATAAGCCCAGCGATCAACAGCAGCGGCAGCCCGGCAAGGAAAGCGATAAATACCGCAGGCCAGGCCTTTTCCCAGTTTACGGTGATTTTCATCGCCTTAAACTGCCCTTTCAGCGCTTCCGGGAAGGATTTAACCCATTCCCAGTCCATCGGACGGTTGCTGTTTACCCAAAAAATCTGCTGCGTCAGAATGGCTTTCAGGTTGGTCGACACGCTCATTAACTGCTGCTGGTTGATCTGCAGGTTAATCGCCATCATCAGCTGGTTACCCAGCTGTTTGTTAAACTGATCGAGCAGTTCACGGCGCATATCAACGATCTCGAGAAGCGCGTCATGCACCTCGGAATTCACCTCGCTACTATGCCCCTCCTCCAACTTCGCGACGTACGCATCGCTCTGGAACAACGCATCGCGCTGCTGGTTAACCTCAAACTGCTCGAGGCGCAGGTCAGCGATGCGGTTCGTCATATCGCTCAGCTCCTCCGCAGAGGGCAGCGTTTGCTGCTGCTGATAAAGGATACGCGACAGCAGCAGGCTGCCTTTCAGCACGGAGATCTGCTCTTTTATGTCACGCTCGGATTGCAAAGCGCGATCGAGCCAGGTCTTCACTTTGATATTGCGCTGAACCAGCTGATTACCATTTTCCGTCGCTGAAATAAGCCTTTCGCTAAGCTGGTGGTTAATATCCAGCTCCTGCTTCACCAGCGGGTTGGCCTGAATACGCGCCGTTTCGTCAGGGGACACGGCTTCCTGCGCCGTCTTTTCCGTCAGCGTCAAGCGCTTGCTATTCACCGCTTCCTGCAATAGCTGCAGCTGGTGTTCCAGGCGATTACTGTAGGCGGTGACGTAATCACGCTGCTTTTGCAGGGTATCCTGCAGCACCGTGTTGCCTTCCAGGCTTTTGCGCTGCTGGTCTATCTGCGCATTCAGCAGAGCCTGCTGCGCCAGCAGTAAATTCTGCTGGGTAGGACGCAGCGTCTCCTCGCCCGTCGAGGTGCCATTCAGACGATTACGGATCTGCTGCAGCTGCTGCGAAGCGGAATACATCGCATTCTGCACGCGTTCCGGCTGCGTCTGTAGAGAAACGAGCTGGCTGTTGTAGGTTGCCAGGTCGTTCTGCGCGTTTTGCAAATCGTCCAGCGTCTGGGAGACGCGCGCTTCCAGCTGACGTAACGATAACGTGCTCAGCGTTTTACGCGTCGCCTCATCATCGGGTACATCGCTTAGCGCGTTGAGGCTATCGATAGCCTGATTCATTTTCGCTGGCGCCTGAGTCACCTGCTGACGCAGTTGCGTCGTCTCCGTCTTAATGCGTTCGATTTTATCGAGGGTTTCCAGGGTCTGGGTCAGGTCCTGCTGAACCAGCTTGTCCTGCGGGGTCAGATCCTTTTGCTTACTCAGCGTCGTAAGCTGGCTTTGGACCTCAGAACGTTCAGGTAAATCAGCCGCCAGCGCCGGGTTAACGCTAATACAGCCGATAAAAAACATCAGGGTAAGAACAACAACGGATATGGCGTTTCGCCAACGGATAGTATGCAGCATAGTGTTAACATGAGTGATTGCAAAAGCCGGAGAATACCGGGGATCGTCGCAGCGCGAAGAATAGCACTTCTGTTATCGCGCGAATAGCGGCGGACAGCAGGAAAAATGTTCCTGATGCCCGCAAGGAGACTTAAGCTTCCCGTTCTTCACAACCGCGTAGGGAGGGACAAAATTGATACATTTCAAGCAGCGTTTCGACATAAGCCCGCGCTTCTTTTCGCAGATCGAAGGCGTTGGGCGCCAGCAGCCAGTTTTCCATCAGGCCAGAAAGGTAGCTGCGCATTAAAATCGCCGCCCGGCGGGTCAATAAATTCGCGGGCAGCATCTTCGCCGCAATGCACTCTTTTAATGTTTGTTCGATACGATCGTAGCTATCAAGGCATAAACTTCGCTGTGCTTCCTGCAACGTGACCATCTCACCGACGAATTCACATTTATGGAAGATGATTTCCATCATCAGGCGGCGGCGTTCCTCTGTCACAGTTGCTTCAAGGATATACACTAAGATCTCTCTGACAACTGACAGTGGATCGTTGGGGAATTTTGCCCGATACTCAACTTCGAGATCGTTGATGTTGGCTTCTGAAAGTACCCATATTTCATTAAATAAATCTGATTTATTTTTGAAATGCCAATAGATAGCGCCCCTCGTCACACCGGCCTCTTTTGCAATTGCGGCCAGCGAGGTGGATGATACCCCTTGCTGCGAAAACAAACGCAGAGCAACATCCAGAATATGTTGCCGGGTCTCAAGCGCCTGTTGTTTGGTTTTTCGTGCCATAGGTCGATGAGTTTATAGAGGTTACGTTTACATACATTTATGAATGTATGTACCATAGCATGACCATAATAGAAACACAGCAGTGGGTTTGTGGTCGATTGAGCCACTGAACAATTTGAAATTGGACACTCGAGGTTTACATATGAACAAAAACAGAGGGTTAACGCCTCTGGCGGTCGTTCTGATGCTCTCAGGCAGCTTAGCGCTAACAGGATGTGACGACAAACCGGCTCAGCAAGGGGCCCAGCAAATGCCGGAAGTCGGTATTGTGACGCTCAAATCCGCTCCTCTACAAATTACTACCGAACTACCAGGCCGTACCAGCGCTTATCGCGTTGCGGAAGTTCGTCCTCAGGTCAGTGGCATTATTCTTAAACGTAACTTCACTGAAGGGAGCGATATCCAGGCAGGCGTATCTCTTTATCAAATCGATCCGGCGACCTATCAGGCCACGTATGAAAGCGCGAAAGGCGATTTAGCCAAAGCGCAGGCGGCGGCAAATATGGATCAGTTGACGGTTAAACGTTATCAGAAACTGTTGGGCACTAAGTACATTAGCCAACAGGATTACGATACTGCCGTGGCGACGGCTCAGCAGAGCAACGCCGCCGTGGTCGCCGCCAAAGCTGCAGTTGAAACCGCGCGCATTAATCTGGCCTACACCAAAGTCACCTCGCCAATCTCCGGACGCATTGGTAAATCCGCCGTCACGGAAGGCGCTCTGGTGCAAAACGGGCAAACCACCGCGCTGGCGACCGTGCAACAGCTGGATCCTATCTACGTTGACGTGACGCAATCGAGCAACGATTTCCTGCGTCTGAAACAAGAGCTGGCCAACGGCAAGCTGCAGCAGGAAAACGGTAAAGCGAAGGTTGAACTGGTCACCAACGACGGACTGAAATACCCGCAGAACGGTACGCTGGAGTTCTCTGACGTCACCGTTGACCAGACAACCGGTTCTATTACGCTGCGCGCTATTTTCCCGAACCCGGATCACACTCTGCTGCCCGGCATGTTCGTCCGCGCACGCCTGGAAGAAGGTGTAAATCCTGATGCGTTGCTGGTTCCTCAGCAGGGCGTAACCCGCACTCCGCGTGGCGATGCCAGCGCTATGGTTGTCGGCGAAGGTGATAAAGTCGAAGTTCGCCAGATTACCGCCACTCAGGCTATCGGTGATAAATGGCTGGTCACCGAAGGGCTGAAAACGGGCGATCGCGTCATCATCACCGGTCTGCAGAAAGTCAGACCAGGCGTACAGGTTAAAGCGCAGGAAGTCGTTTCTGACGATAAACAGCAAGCCGCAGGCAACGCTCAGTCAGAACAAACCAAGTCTTAACTTAAACAGGAGCCGTTAAGACATGCCTAATTTCTTTATCGATCGCCCCATATTTGCGTGGGTGATCGCCATTATCATCATGCTGGCTGGGGGGTTGTCGATCCTCAAATTGCCGATAGCGCAATATCCAACGATTGCGCCGCCGGCAATTTCCATTACAGCCATGTACCCCGGTGCCGATGCTGAAACCGTGCAGAACACCGTGACCCAGGTTATCGAACAGAACATGAACGGTATCGATCACCTGATGTACATGTCTTCCAATGGCGACTCCACCGGTACAGCAACCATTACGCTAACCTTTGAATCAGGTACCGATCCGGATATTGCCCAGGTACAGGTGCAGAACAAGCTGGCGCTGGCGACACCGCTGCTGCCGCAAGAAGTTCAGCAGCAGGGTATCAGCGTTGAAAAGGCCTCCAGCAGCTTCCTGATGGTTGTCGGCGTTATCAATACCAACGGCACCATGAATCAGGATGACATTTCTGACTATGTCGCCGCCAACATGAAGGATGCGATTAGCCGTACCAGCGGCGTCGGTGACGTCCAGCTGTTTGGTTCCCAGTACGCCATGCGCATCTGGATGGATCCGAACAAACTTAATAACTTCCAGCTGACGCCGGTTGACGTTATCAGCGCACTGAAAGCGCAGAACGCCCAGGTTGCAGCAGGACAGTTAGGCGGTACGCCGCCGGTGAAAGGTCAGCAATTGAACGCCTCCATCGTGGCGCAGACCCGTTTAACCAATACTGAAGAGTTCGGCAATATTCTGTTGAAGGTTAACCAGGACGGTTCCCAGGTGCGTCTGCGCGACGTCGCGAAGATTGAGCTGGGCGGTGAAAACTATGACGTTATCGCGAAGTTTAATGGTCAGCCCGCATCTGGTCTGGGTATTAAATTAGCAACCGGCGCGAACGCGCTGGATACTGCCAACGCCATTCGTGCCGAACTGAAGAAAATGGAGCCTTTCTTCCCTTCAGGCCTGAAGATTGTTTATCCGTATGACACCACCCCATTCGTGCAGATCTCCATTCACGAAGTGGTGAAAACGCTGATCGAAGCAATCATTCTGGTGTTCCTGGTTATGTATCTGTTCCTGCAGAACTTCCGCGCAACGCTGATTCCGACTATCGCCGTGCCGGTCGTATTGCTGGGGACGTTCGCTATCCTCGCGCTGTTCGGCTTCTCGATAAACACGCTCACCATGTTTGGTATGGTGCTCGCCATAGGCCTGCTCGTGGATGACGCCATCGTGGTGGTGGAAAACGTCGAGCGTGTGATGGCCGAAGAAGGGCTACCGCCGAAGGAAGCCACGCGTAAATCAATGGGCCAGATTCAGGGCGCGCTGGTGGGTATCGCGATGGTGCTTTCCGCGGTGTTTATCCCGATGGCCTTCTTCGGCGGTTCTACCGGTGCGATTTACCGTCAGTTCTCGATCACCATCGTTTCCGCAATGGCGCTGTCGGTACTGGTGGCATTGATTCTGACCCCGGCGCTCTGCGCCACGATGCTGAAGCCCATCCAAAAAGGCAGCCATGGCGCAACCACCGGCTTCTTCGGTTGGTTTAACCGTATGTTCGATAAGAGCACGCATCACTACACCGATAGCGTAGGCAACATCCTGCGCAGCACCGGTCGTTATCTGGTGCTGTACCTGATCATCGTTGTCGGCATGGCCTGGCTGTTCGTTCGTCTGCCAAGCTCGTTCCTGCCGGACGAAGATCAGGGGGTATTCCTGAGCATGGCGCAGCTGCCTGCGGGCGCAACTCAGGAGCGTACCCAGAAGGTTCTGGATGAGATGACCGATTACTATCTCACCAAAGAGAAAAATAACGTTGAATCGGTATTCGCCGTTAACGGCTTTGGTTTCGCGGGTCGTGGGCAGAACACCGGCATCGCGTTCGTCTCTCTGAAGGACTGGAGTCAGCGTCCAGGCGAAGAGAACAAAGTTGAAGCGATTACCGGGCGCGCAATGGGCTATTTCTCACAGATTAAAGACGCAATGGTGTTCGCCTTTAACCTGCCGGCAATTGTTGAACTGGGTACCGCAACGGGCTTTGACTTCCAGCTGATCGACCAGGCAGGGTTAGGCCATGAAAAACTGACTCAGGCTCGTAACCAGCTCTTTGGTATGGTTGCGCAGCATCCTGATGTCTTAAGCGGCGTTCGTCCAAACGGTCTGGAAGATACTCCGCAGTTCAAAGTGGATATCGATCAGGAAAAAGCGCAGGCTCTTGGCGTTTCTATCAGCGATATTAACACGACGCTTGGCGCAGCATGGGGTGGTAGCTACGTCAACGACTTCATTGACCGCGGTCGTGTGAAGAAAGTGTATATCATGTCTGAAGCGAAATACCGTATGCTGCCGGAAGATATCGGTAACTGGTACGTACGCGGTAGCGATGGACAGATGGTGCCCTTCTCCGCCTTCTCGACTTCACGCTGGGAATACGGCTCACCGCGTCTGGAGCGTTACAACGGTCTGCCATCGATGGAAATCCTCGGCCAGGCGACACCGGGTAAGAGTACCGGTGAAGCGATGAACCTGATGGAAGAGCTGGCGGGTAAACTGCCTGCAGGCATTGGCTATGACTGGACCGGCATGTCTTATCAGGAACGGTTGTCAGGCAACCAGGCACCTGCGCTGTACGCCATCTCGCTGATTGTCGTCTTCCTGTGTCTGGCTGCGCTGTATGAAAGCTGGTCGATTCCGTTCTCGGTAATGCTGGTCGTTCCACTCGGGGTTGTGGGTGCGCTGCTGGCTGCCACCTTCCGCGGATTGACCAACGACGTTTACTTCCAGGTTGGTCTGCTGACGACCATTGGCCTGTCGGCGAAGAACGCGATACTAATCGTTGAATTCGCCAAAGATCTGATGGATAAAGAGGGCAAAGGTCTGATTGAAGCAACGCTGGAAGCCGTTCGTATGCGTCTGCGTCCGATTCTGATGACCTCGCTGGCGTTCATCCTTGGGGTCATGCCGCTGGTTATCAGCTCCGGCGCAGGCTCCGGCGCGCAGAACGCCGTTGGTACTGGCGTAATGGGCGGGATGGTGACCGCGACGGTTCTGGCGATTTTCTTCGTGCCAGTGTTCTTCGTGGTAGTCCGTCGCCGCTTTAGTAAGAAAAATGAGGATATTGAGCACAGCCATCCGGTTGAGCATCATTAATCTCTCTTCACAGGGCCGCATACGCGGCCCTTTTCTTTTCCCTGATTTAAAGCGCACGGATTGTTATTGTTTGTTTTATAACCTGAGATATAATATTTAATGATGAGTCGTGGTGCTTATCTCCGTTTTTCTCTGCGACTTTCCTTCCCGCTCACCCTAACTCAGAATATTCTCAATCACTGACTTTATGTATGGTTGTCTTCGTATAACGGCAAAACGCAGCGGCTAACTTGATGAAATATAAGGTCAGTATTCATTTTTACCGATCGGGTTAACGGCACGATATAATAAAGACCGAGGCATTGAAGATAAATGGACGCTGATAATTGTAATTTTTCGTAATAGCACGATGAAATCTTTTTAAGAGTGGATTATAGTTAAACAGCAAGATTACAATGTATGTGTCAGGTCTGTTAGTCGTGTTCATCCCACAACGGTCGTTTAAACCACTCAAAAGGGGATGCGTTATGGACGAATACTCGCCAAAAAGACATGATATTGCGCAGCTTAAATTTCTCTGCGAAACCCTGTATCATGACTGTCTTGCAAACCTGGAAGAGAGCAACCACGGCTGGGTTAATGACCCAACTTCGGCTGTCAATCTTCAACTTAATGAATTGATCGAGCACATTGCCGCGTTCGCGCTTAATTATAAAATTAAGTATGCTGAGGATAATAAGCTGATTACTCAGATTGACGAATATCTGGATGACACTTTCGTCTTGTTCAGCAACTACGGCATTAACAGTGCGGATCTGCAGAAATGGCGCAAATCTGGCAATCGGTTATTCCGCTGCTTTGTCAACGCCAGTCGGGAAAACCCGGCCAGTCTTTCTTGTTAGTATTATTACAATCAAAAGGTGGATTTATGTCTGATAAAACATTAACCAAAATAGACTATTTGATGCGCTTACGACGCTGTCAGACAATTGATACGCTGGAGCGCGTAATTGAAAAAAATAAATATGAACTTTCCGATAATGAACTGGCGGTATTTTACTCAGCGGCCGACCATCGTCTTGCTGAGCTGACGATGAATAAACTGTATGACAAGATCCCACCTTCAGTCTGGAAATTTATCCGCTAGTTTATTTCAAATGAAAGTCATACATCTCGTGTCGAAAACACCCCGCTTTGGTGATGAGAATAAGTGTGACTGTGCTCACAGATGTTGGCTTAATGCAAAGATGAAACCGGTTTCTTTTTATACTATGGCGGCCTGACGATAAGGAAATAAGGGAAGCGTCCATGAGTGAAGAGAAACAAAAAATGATTGCCGGCGAACTATATCTGGCAGGTGACGCCACGTTGAAAGCCGATCGCCTGCGGGCCAGGCAACTGTTGCACCGCTACAACCATTCGGCGCCTGAAGAACATGAATTAAGAAAAGCATTATTGTCTGAACTGCTTGGGCACGCGAGTGATGCGTATATCGAACCCACCTTTCGCTGCGACTACGGCTACAATATCTCCCTCGGCAAAAATTTCTACGCGAACTTTGATTGCGTCATGCTGGACGTCTGTCCGATTCATATTGGGGATAACTGCATGCTGGCGCCGGGCGTACATATTTATACCGCCACGCATCCCCTTGACCCTGTCGACCGCAATAGTGGTCAAGAGTACGGAAAACCCGTCACCATTGGGCACAATGTATGGATTGGCGGGCGGGCAGTAATTAATCCTGGCGTGGCTATCGGCGATAATGCCGTGGTGGCTTCGGGTTCCGTGGTAGTGAAAAATGTGCCCGCCAACGCCGTCGTCGGCGGAAACCCGGCACAGATTATCAAAATGCTGGAGAGCGAAAAACGGTAACTGTTATGCTTTTCTGCAACCAATCTGTTACTTTCCCCATAGATTTACGCAACATAAAATAGCCCTCAGGCTGAGCCCGATTTGTCACGCCTGCATACGGGCTCATGGCAGAATTTGGGGAATAAGATGACAGAAATACAGCGGCTGCTGAAGAGCACCATTGATGAACTTAATGTGAAAGAGAAACGCGACAACCGTCCGCGTTTTAGCATTAGCTTTATTCGCAACCACCCATGGCTTTTTGTCGCCATGTACGCGGCTTTCCTGGCCACGCTTATTGTGATGCTTCGTTCCGAAACGCTGGTGGATTCTGTCTGGCTGTTAATTGTTTTATTTGTTCTGCTAAACGGTTTCTTCTTCTTTGACGTCTATCCACGCTATCGTTATGAAGATATCGACGTTCTTGATTTCCGCGTTTGCTACAACGGCGAATGGTATAACACCCGGTTTGTCCCTGAACAACTTCTCGAGCGTATTCTGCAATCGCCACGCGTCGATCGCGAGCAAAAGGCGCAGCTACAAAAAATGATCGCCACCAAAGGCGACCTCTCATTTTACGATGTGTTTTCTCTTACTCGCGTCGGTTCTGCGCAATAAGACGATTGAGCGTCCGTACCGCAGCAATGAAATGTGAGGCGGACGTATTTCCGTAGCCCAGAACCAAGCCGCTTCGCGCCGTTTTTACATCTAGATAAAAACGGCTTAATGCCCCGGGCGCCAACTGAAAGCGCCGGGCCTGCTGCACAATCGCCTGGTCATCCATGTTGTCAATAGCGACGGTCAGGTGCAAGCCTCCCTCTCCGCCAAAGAGTTCATAAGGATGGTTAAGTTCTTGAGCCAGGACGTCCCGCAGGTGCTGCTGGCGTTTGCGGTACAAACGGCGCATCGCGGCCAAATGACGTGCGTAGTGCCCCTCTTCAATGAACAACGCCAGCGCCTTCTGTTCAGCCCGGTGCCCGCCGCGTAATAGCGCACCAATGACGCCTCGTGCAGCCTCCGCCAGCGCGGGAGGCATCACCATAAAGCCAATGCGCAGCGCCGGAAATAGCGTTTTGCTGAATGTCCCCAGATAAACCACCGGCGCCTGCCTGGCCATCCCCAGCATGGCCGGAATGGGCTCACCGCTATAGCGAAATTCGCTGTCGTAATCATCTTCGATAATCCACGAATCATGCCGGCGGGCATATTCCAGTAACGCCAGTCGTCGCCCGGCGCTCATCACGGCTCCGCAGGGGTATTGATGTGAAGGTGAAGTAAAGATCAATCGCGGCGCTTTGCTATCAGCAGAGGTATCTAAACGCATTCCTTCACGATCAACCGGTACACCCTTTATATGAAGACCTGATTTGAGAAATATGCTTTTTGCTCCCGGATACCCGG
Organism: Klebsiella pasteurii; assembly: GCF_018139045.1. Classification (NCBI taxonomy): domain Bacteria; kingdom Pseudomonadati; phylum Pseudomonadota; class Gammaproteobacteria; order Enterobacterales; family Enterobacteriaceae; genus Klebsiella; species Klebsiella pasteurii. The sequence goes on along the minus strand of NZ_CP073236.1, from coordinate 5,360,887 downwards.
GCTCTTCCACCCATGCCATATCGCCGGCTACGCTCAGCAGGTGCGTGCATAAATCGACGCCTTCCAGCGCCCCTTCTGTAATCACTATCTGGCTGGCTTCGCAGCGGATCCCCCGGGAGAGCGCGAGGTGGCGAGCAATGGCTTTTCGTAGTACGAGCTCTCCCTGCGCATCGCCGTAGCCCAGTAATGTGCTGCCCTCTTCGCGCAGTACCCGATCGAGCAGCCGACGCCAGATGGAAAGTGGAAAGTAATTCACCGCAGGCATTCCCGGCGTAAAGAGCAACGCGGGCGAATCCCGGTGAATTGCTGCCGGCAATCCCTGTAAATATTCAGGAAGCACAATAACGCGCGCCTCAATGTCCTCTTCTCCCTGAGACCTCAGGGGCGCGACGTACGTTCCCTGACGACTACGCAATAGATATCCTTCTATTGCCAGCTGCTCCAGCGCGCTGTTGATGGTATTGCGCGAAAGCCCCAGATGCTGCGCCATGGCGCGCGAACCGGGTAGACGACTATCGCCCGCCAGCGTGCCCTGCAAAATAGCCTCGCGCAGTTGCTGATAGAGGGTTCGCTGTAGGGTTTCACTTCCTCTACCGCATAGGGCCTGCTCGAGTAAAGTAAAAAAAGCATCATCCGGAATATTCATCACCGCTCCTCGTGGCACCATATAAACATACTCTTATGGCACTTTTTATGGAACCAATAAGGGCTTAATCTCATGGCATTCACCCACAAAGGAACCCCCATGAGCCATCTTAATCAATTCGATCAACCCGTTGGCGCTGCCCTGCCCGACTGGCAGCCTCGTCAGCACCCCGAGAGATTGAATCTGCAAGGTCGCCTTTGCCGGCTTGAGCCATTGCGCTCCACGCACGCCAGCGCGCTGTTTGATGCCCATCGCTTAGCCCCGGACACCCGAAGCTGGACGTGGCTGCTGCGTGAGCCGGATAACAGCGTCGAGGAATATCGCGCGTGGATAGAGAGCGTGGCCATGCAGGCCGACCCCATTCACTATGCCGTGATAGATCAGCTGACAGACCAGCCCGTTGGCTCACTGGCGTTGATGAGAATTGATGCCAAAAATGGCGTTGTTGAAGTCGGCCACGTACACTTTTCGCCTCTGTTGAGCCGGACGGCGATGGCAACCGAGGCCCACTCGCTACTGATGCACTACGTATTTGATACGCTCGGCTATCGTCGCTACGAGTGGAAATGCAACAGCCTGAACGAGCCTTCACGCCGGGCGGCGCTGCGGCTGGGATTTCAGTATGAGGGACGCTTTCGTCAGGCGCTGGTGATAAAGGGCCACAACCGCGATACCGACTGGTTTTCGATTATCGATTCAGAGTGGCCGCAGATTCATAGAGCAATGCGACAATGGCTGGCCGCCGACAACTTTAGCGCCGATGGCCAGCAGTTACGGACGCTGGAGAGCTTCCGTTAACGTCTTTTCTTGCGACCCTGTACGGCCTTAAAGCGGGGATTACTTTTGCAGATAACGTAAAGCCGCCCTTTTCGTTTCACGATCTGGCAATCCGGATGGCGCTGTTTCGCGCTACGCAATGAGTTGAGTACCTGCATTATTTGCTCCTTTTCGCATCAATAAAACCGCCGAAGCGCTGGCGGAAACGAGCGGTGCTGCCTTCATTGTTGAAGGCCTTCTGTTTACCGGTGTAATACGGATGCGATTTGGAGGAGACGTCGAGCGTGACGTAGGGATACGTCTCGCCATCCAGCTCAATCTCACGCTCGGTGCGGATCGTTGAACCAACTTTAAAGAATTCGTTAGCGCTGGTGTCGTGAAAAACCACCGTACGATAATGCGGATGAATATTGGGTTTCATAGCGACCTCAATCATTACGTTATAACATAACAATATCGTACGCCGTGCGAATCTAAAGATCAACCCTGAGAATAAGAAGGATTATGGGCGGCGCAGGCCGCCCGTTACGGATTAAGGGCTCAGCTGATGCGCCAGGGCCCTGAGCTGTTCGGCAATAGACTGAAGGTTTTTGCCGGGCTCCGTTTTCGCCCCGGTAGAGTGGCGCACGACAAGACGGGCCGGAAGAATTGAAGAAGTATGGGAGGTTTCGTTATCGCCGCTATCGAGTAGGCGCCGAACGGCCTCTTTTCCTTGTAAGTCAAGATCCAGCGAAACGGTGGTTAGCGCCGGGTAAAAAAACGAGCTTTCATAGGTATCATCATAACCAATAACCGACTTTTCCCCCGGGATCGGTACCTGATGCTGATGAAACGCGCTAAGCACGCCCAGCGCCATCTGATCGTTCCCCACCAAAACGGCGGTAAAGTTTGGCGTCTCTCGCAACATTTGCAGCGCGCCGGCATAGCCGCTCTGCGCATCCCAGTTACCGCGAATCACCGTGACCGGCTGTAGCCCATAACCTTCGAGGGTTTCTATCCAGCTTTTCAAACGCAATTTGGCCGATACCGAGCTTTCCGGACCGGCCAACAGCGCTATCTCCCGATGCCCCATTTCATAGAGATATTTGACGCTGGCTCGGGTGCCGTCTGCCGGATTAAACGAAACGTTAAACACGGAGCTATAGGGATCGACATCTAAAAAAAGACAGACGATATCATCGTTATCAGCGGCAATTTTCTGAGCCTGATCAGTCTCCAGAGGCACGTTGATGATGACCTTATCCACCAGCTGAGATTTAAGTTCATTAATGGAATCTTGAATGCTTTGGTTGACGCTCTCATCGATCATTGAAATGAGTACCTGATAACCTTCCACATTCGCATAGCGTTTAACCGCCGCGGCCACCTGAGAAGGCGCATGCAATGCGAGGGAGATCGTAACCAGACCTACGGTACGGCTTTGCTTGCCTACCAGCTGTTGCGCCAGGCGGTTTGGGACATAACGCAGCTCCTCAATGGATTTCTCCACCTTGCTGCGCGTGGCTTTGGATACATTAGCAGATTTGTTGAGTACCCTGGACACGGTCTGATAGGAGACGCCCGCATGGCGAGCAACGTCTTCTAAGGTCGCGCTTTTAGACTTCATGGTCCGGTTCCTTATGTTGTTATCCCTGGATTGTAACAGGGGCAATGTAAAAAAACGCTCATTGCCGCCTTCCTCGAACAACAATCAACATTAAAAGTATTACGCTCACAATACAACAAATTGTGAATAGACTCACCACCTGCAACAAAACCCGCTAATTTATTTGCAGTTAATCACACTATAGCGATCATTCAATTGCCTGTATTTTGGTTTAGGGATTTTATAACACCGGTTATGTGAACGTAATACAAAAAATAAGAGGATAGACATGAACACTACGCTGCGCACACTCTCCGCTGCGTTGGCCGCTGCGCTGATTTCACCATCCGTGTTTGCTGCTTCCGCCACGCTTCCGGGTATCGATTTTCATGGCTATATGCGCGCCGGGGTTGGGGTCTCCGGCGACGGCGGTCAGGCCGAATGGCAAAAAAACAAAATTGGCCGTCTGGGTAACGAGTCCGATACCTACGGCGAGCTGGAGTTGGGCTCGGAGGTCTACAAGAAGAATGACGTGAGCTTCTATCTCGATAGCATGGTCAGCATGGTTTCTGACGGTTCGAACGATAACGAAACCACGCTCGATGATGATGCGCAGTTCGGCCTACGCCAGCTCAACCTGCAAATTAAAGGTCTGGTCCCGGGCGATCCTAACGCGGTCATTTGGGGCGGTAAACGCTACTACCAGCGCCACGATCTGCACATCATTGATACCAAATACTGGAACATTTCCGGATCCGGCGCCGGGATAGAAAACTATACCCTCGGCCCTGGCGCCGTCTCATTTGCCTGGATCCGCGGTGATGCGAATGACGTCGACTACCGCGTCGACGGCGACAGCAACGTGAATATTAACTACCTTGACCTGCGCTACGCAGGCTGGAAGCCATGGACCGGGTCGTGGACCGAATTTGGTATCGACTATGCGATGCCTAACACCACCAAAAAGCAGGACTCCTACGGCGGCCTGTATGATGCAGAAAACGGCGTCATGCTAACCGGTGAAATCAGCCAGGATATGCTGGGCGGTTACAACAAAACGGTGCTGCAGTACGCAAACAAAGGGCTGGCGCAGAACATGGTTTCCCAGGGCGGCGGCTGGTATGACATGTGGAACTACGTCAATGACGCCACCGGCTATCGGGTGATCAATACCGGTTTAATTCCGATTACCGAAAAATTCTCTATTAACCACGTTCTGACCTGGGGATCCGCGGACAACATCACCGATTACACGGATAAAACGCGCATGCTGTCGCTGGTGGCTCGCGGACAGTATCAATTCACGGAATACGTACGCCTGATTGGCGAAGTGGGCGGTTTTTACCAAAAAGATAGCTACAAGAACAATACAGACTATAAGCAGGCTGGTGAGAAATATACCATCGCGCTGGGCCTGGCCGATGGCCCTGACTTTATGTCTCGCCCGGAACTGCGTATTTTCGCTTCGTATCTGAATGACTCAGAAAATGGTAAACCTTTCGAAGATCAAACAGCCAATAACACGTGGAACTTTGGTGTACAGGTCGAAGCCTGGTGGTAGTCGTCATTTAACTGTTTTATCTCCAGCTGTAAGGTCGTTAATTACCCTCCGGTAATGATTATTGCCATTGATACTTTGTTTTCTTTTCGGGATAACCCATTATTGCGTTATCCCGTTTTATTTTATTTACGGCTGGCAAAGTGTTCGTCAAGTAATTGACGCAAAGCATCCGACTGTTTACCGAAAATAGCATGCACCTGCTGCCCAAGGATAATAACGCCAAGCGCTCCCTGCTGCTGTAGCTCCTGAGAGTCAACAATCGACAGATTATTCACCGTGACGCGTAAGCGGGTGATACAGGCGTCAACGTTGACAATATTCGCCTCGCCGCCGAAAGCCTGAATTAAACGTTCAATCTGTTGTTGTTCCCCAGGGCTTAACGTTACCGCCGGACGCGACTGGGAGAAGTAATTCAGAAAGGATTTTAAACTCACCATAATAAGCTCCTGATAAGCAGATAAAAAAACGCCTGCTCGCAGGAGCAGGCGCGGATAGAGAAAAATTACGCGTGACGACTGAGGATGCGGCAATCCCACGCTTTTAAGGTCAACGGCGCGTTCAAGTCCGTGCCGGTAAGGCTGTCCTGGTAGCCCTGCGGTAAGGTCACCTGCTGCTGCTGCGCGCTGTAGTTTTGCAGGAACACGTAGGTAGTCTCACCGTCCGTGCGCGCGGTCGCCACCACGCCCGGCGGGAAATCGGCCTCCACCGCGCGCGGCAGCGCCAGCTCTTTACTTATGGCGCTGAAGAAGTCCCGCTGGAAAGCCAGATCGTTGCGCGAAGCGACATGCCAGGCTTTACCTTTACCCACGTGATTAACGGTGACCGCCGGTCTTCCCGCGTAAAAATCATCGCGGTAGGTCGCCAGCGGCTGCGCCGTTTCGGCGTGGATCAGTTCACACAGATGGCGTACCTGATACGGTCCCTGCAAACCTCCTTCATTGCCCGCCAACCCCTGTACCAGATTACGTTCGCCATCGTTCAGGCAGTCAATCTCTTCCGCCCAGATGCCCAGCAGCTTGCGCAGCGGACCCGGGAAGCCACCGAGATAGCATAGGTCAGATTCGTTAACAATCCCCGTCCAGTATGTTGTAACTAAATGACCGCCGTTGGCCACAAACGCCTCGGCGCGTTCGGCAAAGCCGTCGCGAACCATATACAGCATCGGGGCAATGACCAGCCGATAAGCGCTCAGGTCGACGTCGGCATCAATGATATCTACCGCAATCCCCTGTTCCCAGAACGGACGATAGTGCTCGTTGACGGTATTTTCATACTCCATCCCGAGATTACGCGGCCCCTGAGCATCATCCAGCGCCCAGCGGTTTTGCTGGTCAAAGATAATCGCCACTTTCGCATCCGTCCGGCAGCCCACCACGTCCGGCAGCTGGCTTAACATCTCGCCAAGCTTTGTCACTTCACGGCCCACGCGCGTATCCAGGTGACCGACGTGATCGATAATTGCGCCATGGAATTTCTCTACCGAACCGCGGCTCTTACGCCACTGGAAATACTGTACCGAGTCGGCCCCGTGCGCTACCGCCTGCAGAGAAGAGAGAATATGCATTCCCGGTTTTTTCAGCTTGCTGGTCGGCTGCCAGTTAGTCGCGCTCGGCGTGGACTCCATCAGGACAAACGGTTTTCCGCCCTTCAGGCTGCGCATCATGTCGTGATACATGGCGGTGTAGCAGGCCAGCGTGGTTTCATCTTTATCGCGATGCCACATGGGGTAGCTGTCCCACGAGATGAAGTCCAGCGCCGGCGCCAGCTGCCAGTAGTCGTAATCGTAGAAATACTCCATAAAGTTGGTTGTCACCGGCAGCTCAGCATTCGCCGCTTTCAGTGGCGCAATTTCGTGGCGGCAGAAATCCGTCACCTGAGCGGTATTGAAGCGATGCCAGTCAAGGTTCAGACCATGAATGGAGACTTCCCCCTGCGGAGCCGGAGATTCAATTTGCGACCAGTCGCTATAGGTGTGGCTCCAGAAAGTGCTCCACCAGGCATGATTGAGATTATCCAGCGTTTCATAGCGCGCTTTCAGCCAGTCACGGAAACGCTCCTGGCACAGGCTACAGTGGCATTCGCCGCCATACTCATTGGAGATATGCCAGCCCAGCACCGCCGGATGCTGCGCATAGCGCTCCGCCAGCAGGGTGTTAATTTTCAGGGTTTTCTCACGATAGACCGGCGACGACATACAGTGGTTGTGACGCCCACCGTGCAGCGCAGGCACCCGATCGCGACCGACGCGCAGGACCTGAGGATATTTCTGCGACATCCAGGCCGGGCGTGCGCCGCTTGGGGTCGCGAGAAAGACATGTATTCCGGCGGCATACAGTTTATCCAGGATACTGTCCAACCAGCCAAACTCAAATACGCCTTCCTGAGGTTCAAGTTTCGCCCAGCTAAATATCCCTACCGACATGACATTACATTTTGCCTGCTGCATCATGGCAATATCTTTATCAATAATATCGGGATAGTTTTCCCACTGCTCCGGATTATAGTCGGCGCCATGCAATAGCGCATTGACCTTCGGACTCAAAGGCGCAAATTTTTTCATAATAAACATCCTGAAGTTTAAAGCTGAATAATTAATTAAATACCTTCATCGACGGCAACGCTTTCCCCTGGCAATCAAACAGCGCCTGATTTTCCCGGGCATTACCCTCTTTCCACTCATCGTGGATATATTTCATTCCGGCAGGTGTCGCCCAGGTATTTCCCGGTACGGCAATCCACGTCGGCTCCCAATAAAAAATACCTTTACCACGATGGTTTGGAACATCCGCAACGGCCTGCATTAAGTCGTGAATATAATTATATTGCCCCTGTACGGTGGCGGGATAACCGCCATCCTTTTCCTCTTTTGCCTGGAAACTATTTTCGGCGTTGTCGCAGTTCTCCAGGGTATAGGCATAAGCGGCCTCTACCACAATCACGTCTTTGTTATAGCGCTTGCTGATATCATCCATATTGGCTTTCAGCGCGCTAATCGGTCCATTCCAGTAGGTATACATCGACAGACCAATAATCTCGTAAGGCACGTTACGCTTGCTGATTTCATCAAACCACCAACGGAAGGTGTCGTTTTTCGTGCCTTCGGCCAGATGAAGCATAATTTTAACCTGCTCACCGGCGGTGAGGTTTTCCTTCAGGCCATCGATGGCGGCGTTAAGCAGCCCCGCCAGGCGATCGAACTCGCCGCCACCCTGCCCCCAGCTTTTGCCCTCCGGCCACAGCATACCGCCGTTGATCTCGTTGCCGATCTGCACCATATCCGGCAGTACGCCCTCCTGCTTAAAACGGGCGATCGTGTCGCGGGTGTAGTCATGAATAGTGGTTTTCAGCTGCGGATAATCCATTTTCTCCCATGCCTTCGGCTTGAACTGCTTGCCGGGATCTGTCCAGAAATCGCTGTAGTGAAAATCAAGCAGCAGCTTCATCCCCTGCGCTTTTGCCCGCTTCGCCAGCGCCAGCGTCGCCGCGAGATCGTTATCGCCGCCGCCGTAGCGCTGACCCTGGGCGTCTTTTGGATCGACCCACAGGCGCAGGCGAACATAGTTCACGCCGTCGGCCTTCAGAATCGCGATCGGATCCTGCTGCTGATTGTGGTGGTTAAAAAACTTTGCGCCATGCTTTTCCGCGTCCAGCAGCGTGGAGATATCCGCGCCTTTAATAAAATCAGCGGGCATGTTGCTAAACGCTCTGGTTTGTAGCGCGTCCGCTGCCAGCGTACTGGCGGAGAAACAGCATGCCAGAGAAACAGCAAGCCACGCGGGTGTTAATCTTTTCATGGGGTTATCCTTTTGTGCTGCCAGAGGTGAGGCCGGAAACAAAGTATTTTTGTAGCGCCAGATAGAGAATCGCTACCGGCACGGCAATCAGCACCGCGCCCGCCGCATAGGTGGTGTAGCTGGCGCCCATTTTCTGCGCCACCAGGTTATACAGGCCGATCGGCAGCGTGTACTTATCCGGGGTACGCAGAATGGTGCTGGAAAGGATGAAATCCCCCAGCGGGCCGGTAAACGAGAACAGCGCCACCACCGCCAGTATCGGCTTCGACAGCGGCATAATGATTTCGATAAAGATGCGGAAGCTGCTGGCGCCATCCATCCGCGCAGATTCATCCAGATCTTTAGGGATCGCGTCCAGGTAGCCCTTCATGAGCCAGGTATTCATCGGGATCATGCCGCCCACGTAGATCAGTACCAGCGCCAGATGGCTATTGATCAGCCCCAGCAGCTGAGAGAGAACAAAGATCGCAATCAGCGCCGAGAACTGCGGGATCATCTGCAACAGCAGAAATAGCATCAGCCCGTTCTGCCGCCCTTTGAAACGAAAGCGCGAAAACGCATAGGCGGTGAAGCTCACGCTGAATAAGGTCAACACCATAGTCATGAAGCTGATTTTCATCGAGTTCCAGTACCAGGTGAGATAATTCACATTGCCGTTAAACAGATCCGCGTAATGCTGGAACGACAGATTTTCAGGAATAATCGACGTACTCAGCAGACTGTTCCCGGCATTCAGCGACGCCCCTACCGTCCAGACCAGCGGGTATATAATGATCGTCGATACAAAGATGACCACCAGCCAGGTGAGTGACAGGCGAATCCACTTTTCGCGTTTAATACTCGGTGATTTAGCCATGTTGCTTCCCTTACGCCATGTCGTCGTTTTTGAAGGATTTCGTGGCGCGGAACTGCCACAACGCCAGGCCGACGACAAAAATCGACAGCAGGATCGTGATGGTGGCCGCGATGGCGTATTGCGAAGACGACATGGTCAATTTGTAGATCCACGACACCAGAATATCCGTACCACCGGCATTCGACCCGGCTACTGCCGGCCCGCCGTTGTTGAACAAGTAGATGATGTTGAAGTTGTTAAAGTTGAAGGTGTACTGGGTGATGATGATCGGCGCAATGGAGTAGAGTACCAGCGGCAGAGTAATGGTCCGCAGGCGGGTAAACGCGCTGGCGCCATCCATGGTGGCCGCTTCATACAGATCGTCCGGGATCGCCTGCAGGACGCCGGTGGTCATGGCGAAAACAAACGGGAAACCCAGCCAGGTCTGCATCATAATCAGCGCCGTCTTGGTCCAGAACGGGTCGGTCAGCCACGCCTTTGGACTGATGCCAAAGAAGGACAAAATGGCGTTGTTAATCACCCCGAATGAATCATTGAACATACCGGCAAAAACCAGAATCGTCACGAATCCCGGTACCGCCCACGGCAGAATGAAAATTGTACGGATCATCGGCTTAAAGCGCAGATCTTTCTGATTGACCAAAATCGCCAGCAGCACGCCGACAGTACACTGCAGGGTCGTCGCCAGCAGCGTCCACACCACCGTCCACTGCAATACATCAAAGAAAGTCGAACGCCAGATGGATAATGTGAAGATGTTGATGAAGTTTTTGAATCCCACCCAATCCACCAGCTTCGCCGGCGGCGTGTGATAGAGATTGTAGTTAGTAAAGGCGATAGCAAAACCAAACAGGATCGGGAAGATGACCACAAACACCAGCAGTATGAAGCCGGGCGTGATCATCAGATACGGGAACCCTTCGCTGAGCAGCATCTGATACTGCTTGCGTACGCTATTCAGCGCCACGCCTTCATCGCGCTTTTTGCCGTTAACCCAGGCGTCGCGCAGCGAGAGGAAATATACCAACAAACCGAATGCGATAATCAGTACACTGATTATCCCTTCCGCCAGCAGGAAAATAGAGTTATCCCGCGGGACTTCCTCGCCTAAGGTATATAACCCCCACAGGCCTTCGCTGAGAAAGTCATAGAAAATGCTCATAAAACTGCTCAGCAGCGCCAGGAAGACAATCCCCTTCAGCCACTGGCGGTGATAAAACTGCCCAAAACCCGGCACGATAGCCAGCAACAGGCCGCACCACGCATGGCGTCCTGCGCCGCGCGCTTCGGCAATATTTTCGCTGGGATTGATAATCACACACGACTCCTTCTGAAAACGGGAGGACGGCCCTCCCGTTCTGTTACATCACCGGATTATTGATTGCTGGCCTGCATGGCTTCGATCTGCATCTTGATCTGCTTCTCTGCGTTATCGAGCGCCGCCTTCGGTTCCTGTTTACCGGTCAGGCTAAGCTCCAGCGCGGCGTTCGCCGGGCCCCATACTTCGCCCATCTCCGGGATCCCCGGCATCGCCGTCGCCCGCGCTGACTGAACCGCCACCGCGCTGGCCTTTTCGTCATTCTTAATCAGGGGATCGTCAATCATGGCCTTCAGAGGCGGGATTTCCCCGGTGGCGACATAGCGCGCTTTCACATACTGCGGCTGGTTGATGAACTCGATAAACTGCTGCGCCAGCGCTTTATCTTTACTCCACGTCGAGACCACATAGCCTTTCACACCGAGGAAGGAGCTCATCGGTTTGCCATCCGGCAGCGTCGGCAGAGGCGCGACGCCATAATGAATGCCTGCCGCTTCATACGGCTGGAAGGCCCATGGGCCGTTAATCACCGCTGCCGCTTTCTTCTCGGTAAACAGCGAGTCGATGGCGTTCAGCCCGTTATCGCCGAGGATCCCCGCCGGGAATACCTTGTCGGTGTAGAATTTTTTCAGGAAAGTCACCGCTTCCACCGCACCGGGCTTATTCAGGCCGACATCCTGCGGGTTGAAGCCGCCCTTATCGTTTTTGCCAAAGATATAACCGCCCATCGGACCGATGGCGCCCCAGCTGTAATAAATTTGGTCAAACTTAGCCAACAGGCCGTACTTACCCTCTTCGCGCTGCTTCTTCGAATAGTCGAACCACGCCTGCAGGCTATCCAGCGGCTTGTCGATCAGGTCTTTGTTGTAAATCAGCACCAGGGTTTCCACCGCTTTCGGTACGCCGTAAAGCACGTTATCCATATGGAAAGCGTTGATTGATGCCGGCGTAAAGGCCTCCTGCTTCGCCTGGTCCAGCGTCAGGGGAGACAGCAGCCCCTGGACGACCGCACCGCCTAGCTGGTCATTAGGGATCACCAGCACGTCCGGGCCAATGCCCGCCGGGCCATCAAGGCGCAGCTTTTCCAGCTGCTGGGCATACGGCATTTCCTGCACGTTCACCTTAACGTTGAACTGCTTTTCAAAATCGCTTACCGCGGCCTTAATGCCGTCGGATTTTTTGATGTCTTCCCAGACGTTGAGCTGTCCGGCCGCGTGCGCCTGCAGGCTCACCAGCTGCCCGGCAGCCAGAGTAGTAAGGATCAGTGCAGCAAGAGTGTTCTTTTTCATTATCAACCTCATGTGAAGGTATAACAATTTAATGGTTTTTATTGGGCGATGTGACTTCCGAAAATCTTTCATTTAACTGATAAACGGTGATTCATAAAGAAATCTGCCGTTATTTTTGATTTGTTATACGGTACGCTTTGAATGCTGACAAAACTACTGAAAGCTGCCAGTTGTGTGATCGTGATTGCAGAAATGAAACATCGATATAGGGTGCTAAAACTCTGGAAGTTATAGTCACTGCATGATTTTAGTGTCGTTGAGCATCGCTCGGCTGAATTGTTACACGTTATACAAATAGCGCGTCACAGCCCAAATCCCAACGGCAAAAACGGCTACTAACCCGGGGAATGTTGATGTCCAATATACGACTGAGGAATGTCACCAAACGGTTCGGCAGTACAGTGACGCTGCATCAGGTAAACCTTGATATTGAAGATGGCGAATTTGCAGTTTTCGTCGGCCCGTCCGGCTGCGGTAAATCGACGCTACTGCGAATGATTGCCGGTCTCGAAGAGGTGAGCGAAGGTGAAGTACTGATCGGCGATGAGGTCATGAACGACGTTGTTCCCGCCCATCGCGGCGTCGCCATGGTATTCCAGTCTTATGCGCTCTATCCGCACATGACCGTGGCGGAAAATATGGGCTATGGCCTGAAGGTGAATAAAGTGCCAAAAGATGAAATTCGCCGCCAGGTTGAAATGGTGGCGAAAACGCTGCAGCTCTCTCATCTGCTGGATCGTAAACCTAAACAGCTTTCCGGAGGCCAGCGTCAGCGCGTGGCGATCGGTCGCGCCATCGTGCGTAATCCACGGGTGTTTATGTTTGATGAACCCCTCTCCAACCTTGATGCTGAGCTGCGCGTTGAGATGCGTCTGCATATTGCTAAACTGCATCATGAACTCAAAACCACCATGGTTTATGTTACCCATGATCAGGTTGAAGCGATGACGCTGGCCGATAAAATCGTGGTGATGAACTACGGCAAAGTTGAGCAGATGGGTTCGCCGATGTCGCTGTATTACAACCCGGTCAATAAGTTCGTTGCGGGATTTATCGGTTCGCCGAAAATGAACTTCCTGCCCGCGACGGTCACCGCATGGCAGCCGGGCCAGCTTAGTGTGAAGATGGCGCAAGACCATAATCTGACGCTCAATATCACCACATCGCCGCTGCAGCCCGGCGCTACCGTTACCCTCGGTATTCGTCCTGAACATCTCTCAACTGATGTGAATATTGGCACCGTGGTTGAATTTCAATGTGAAGTCGTCGAGAGACTGGGTAACAACACCTATCTGTTCGGTCAGTGCTATGGCCACGATAATGTCAAAATTCTGCTGCCCGGCGACGTTCATTTCCGTCCCTGGCAGAAAATTAGCGTCGCGTTCGACGATCGCTACTGCATGGTCTTCGACGAAAATGACCTGCGGATTAGCGCCGACATCGCCGCGCCGGACGCTCATTAAACGCAACATCTGATTGTCATGATTGCGCTTTAGAATATGAGTCTGTGCTGACAACGCTTATTGTCAGCATACCAGCCCTCGTTTTTCTCCGCGACGCTTCATGCCTTGAGCGTCGCGGTTCATCCACTGTTAGCCCGAATTCGTTGCTATCTTGCGATTCGGGCCTTTTTATCCCGCGTGGTGAATCCCTTTTTATCTTTCGCGTATACTCATCGAACCCCTCCATAAAATAAGGAAATACTCATGACGACCCGGCATCAGGTGAGTCTGGTTACAGGGGTATTGATACTTGCCATTATCTTGCCGGTCGCGCTGAGCATCTGGCTGGCAACGCAGCAGGCCAAAGAGCAGTTTTATAGCGAGCTGGACAACTTTTCCGTCCGCGTGCTGGCGCGCGTTCAGCAGGTTGCCGATCAGGCAAGAGAGGCGCTGAAAGAAGCAGATGCGCATACGGCCACGACCTGCAGCCCGGAGCATCTGCTCACTATGCGACGGATCGCCTATACCCACCGTTACATTCAGGAAGTGCTGTGGTTACGCGAGGGTATTCCGCAGTGCTCCTCTCTTGAAGAGCACCAGGTGTCGGCCACCTTTCCCACTCCCGACCATCTCACTGCCGATGGCTACCGTACCTGGCTGACGTCGGTTAGCGACCTGGGACTGAAACATAAAATGACGGCTATGGGCAGCGAGCATCACGTGGTGATGATCGATCCTGTGTCGTTTATCGATGTCATTCCGTTAGGCCATGAAGAAATTCACACCCTTTTGTTTGGCACGAAACGCGATCAAATCATCATCAGCAGTAAACCACTCAACGCTGACGTCTGGGAGAAAATTAAGCATCAGAATGCCGAAACCTTAACCCTCAATAGCACCGTTTATCGTCTTCATCGTATCCCGGAACTGGGGTTGGCTATCGTCACCTGGTCCTCGACGTTGCCGCTGCAGAATAAGCTACATCAGCAGCTGATGCTGTGGCTGCCGATTGGTCTGTTCACCAGCCTTCTGGCCTCATTTCTGCTGCTTCGCCTGCTGCGCAGGCTGCGCTCGCCGCGTAATGGGATGCTTGATGCGCTGAATTCCCATGCCATTCAGGTCTATTACCAGCCTATTATTTCGTTGCAGAGTGGAAAGATCGTCGGCGCGGAGGCGCTTGCTCGCTGGAGGCAGCCCGATGGAAGTTTTTTATCGCCGGATATTTTTATTCCGCTTGCCGAACAAACCGGGCTGATAACGCGCTTAACCGAAGATATTGTACGGAAAATTTTTGCCGATCTCGGTAACTGGCTGCGCCGGCGTCCGGAGATACACATTTCGATAAACCTGTCGGTTGATGATTTGCGCTCGCCAAAGTTGCCGCTCCTGTTGCAAGAGCAGCTTCAGCTTTGGGGCATCAGCGCTCAGCAGATCATTCTGGAAATCACCGAGCGCGGTTTTGTCGACCCGCAAACCACTTTACCGGTGATCGCCGGCTATCGTCAGGCCGGACACCGTATTTCCATCGATGACTTCGGCACCGGCTACTCCAGCCTGAGCTATTTACAAAAACTGGACGTAGACACCCTGAAAATCGATAAATCGTTTGTCGATACGCTGGAGTATGAACTGCTGACGCCGCACATTATTGAAATGGCGAAAGCGCTCAATCTGGCGACCGTCGCAGAAGGCGTCGAAACCGAAAGCCAGCGCGACTGGCTACGTATGCATGGCGTGCAGTATGCCCAGGGCTGGCTTTATAGTAAGGCGCTGCCAAAGGAGACATTTATCCTCTGGGCTGAGAATAACCTGAAGGCGGATTCCGCGCCCTCCGGTATTGCTCACGTCTGACTCTATTTCAGATAGGATTTTATTACCTGCATCACTACATCAAGGTCAGCTTCGCGCTGGCCCTCCTCCGGCTCTTTAACGACGTGATCCGTTAAATGCCCCTGGATAACCTGCATCATCATGCCGTTTACCGCACCGCGAATTGCAGCCAGCTGCTGTAAAACCTCGGCGCATTCATGTTCGCGGTTTAGCATTTTTTCCAGCGCGGCGCTTTGCCCCTGAATTTTCTTCAATCGGGTCAATAACATCTTCTTGTGACGAACGGTATGTGACATTTCGCGATCCACTATTTGATTAATCGATCGTTTCCACTAACGACCCTTGTATGCAATCAGAACAGCATAACATGCCCTACTCCCCCGGAGTATTTTTCTACTGGGGGGTAGTATTTATGTACTGGGGGGGAGTAGCATACAAGCACTTTTTAGTTAGGGATCACGTTATGAACGATTTCGCTTCACTCCTGCAGCAGGGCAACGCCTGGCTATTTATTCCAAGCGCGATTCTGCTGGGCGCGCTGCACGGCCTTGAGCCCGGGCACTCAAAAACCATGATGGCGGCATTTATCGTGGCGGTGCACGGAACATTAAAGCAGGCGGTGCTGCTGGGGCTGGCGGCGACGGTATCGCATACCGCGGTGGTCTGGCTGGTGGCCATGGCAGGCCTGTGGTTCGGCCGCGGCTGGAATGCACAAACGTCGGAACCCTGGTTTCAACTGTTCTCAGGGATCCTTATCGTACTGATTGCCTGCTGGATGCTGTGGCGTACCTGGCGCGAATCTCGTTCATATCACCATGAACATGAACATGAACATGAACATGAACATAAGCATGAACACGAACACGAACACGAACATAAGCATGAGCATCACCACCACCATCCGCATGAACATTATCCCCACGTTCATCAACATCCGCTGGTTGCCGCCGATGACTGGCAGGACGCCCATCAGCGCGCACATGCGCAAGAGATCAATCGCCGCTTTAACGGGCAACAGGTCACTACCGGGCAGATCGTCTTGTTTGGACTGACGGGGGGACTCATTCCCTGTCCAGCGTCAATAACCGTGCTGCTTATTTGCCTGCAGTTGAAAAAGTTCTCGCTGGGCGCAACCCTCGTGCTGGGGTTTAGCGTTGGGCTGGCGCTCACTCTGGTGGCTTCCGGTGCAATTGCCGCGCTGAGCCTGAAGCACGTAGCCAACCGCTGGCCCGGGCTGAACGATCTCTCGCGCAAAGCGCCGTGGATTTCCGGCACCCTGATTATGGTGGTGGGTTTTTATATGCTGCTGCATGGCTGGGGCCATCTGTAACGCGTCTATCGCCATACCCACAAACGATGGGGATGGCAAAGATGAATTATTCATCCAGAAGCGGGGCGAAGCCGCCGTATATCATTCGTTTTCCATCAAAGGGCATATTTTCGCCAAACTCTTTCATTCGCGGGTCGGCCATCATTTTGGCATTGGCGGCATCGCGAGCCTCTTTAGAGGGGTACTCAATCCAGCTGAACACTACCTCTTCACCCTCTTCAGCTTTCACCGCCATGCGAAAATCGGTCTGCTTGCCATCCGGGACATCATCCGCCCAGCACTCGACCACACGTAATGCGCCAAACTCTTTAAATAATGGCGCGGCCTTTGCTGCCATCTCGCGGTATGCCTCCTTATTTTCCGCCGGTACGGCAACGACAAAACCATCAACATACTTCATGAGTCTGATCTCCGAAGTGAACAGTACGACCGGAGAATCCGGCCGTATCTGAATTGATAAGTTTAGTCGCCAGGCCTGATAACAGCGTAAAATCAGGAAATAGCCTCACCGGGTTTCGCCAGAGCCTTACGCGCGGCTGGCTGATGGAACCACGGCAGGCACAGCTGGATCAGCGGACCGATAGTTAACGCGTAGAGTACGGTTCCCACGCCAAACTTGCCGCCCATCATCCAGCCAATCAGCAGAACCGAAACTTCAATCGCGGTGCGAATACCGCGCAGCGACCATCCCGTACGGGCATGCAGGCCGGTCATCAACCCATCGCGCGGCCCTGGACCGAAACCCGCGCCAATATACATCCCCGTCGCCAGCGCATTCAGAACGATAGCCCCAACCAACAGCAAGCTACGCGCCACCAATGAATCAAACGGCGGCAGCACGGCCAGAGTCGCGTTTGCCGCCAGCCCCAGCACAATGACGTTGCTTACCGTCCCCAGCCCAGGCATTTGCCGCAGCGGGATCCACAGCAGCAACACTGCCGCTCCCGTCAGGATCATGACCGTGCCGAAATCCAGATTAAACTGTTTGCCGATCCCTAAATGGAAAACATCCCACGGGTCGGCCCCCAGATTGGCGTGAACAAATAACGCGGTCGACACGCCGTACAGGACCAGACCAATATAAAGTTGTAGCAAGCGACGTACCATTTTTCACCTCAAGACAATTGCGATCTCCCCCATCATCAGCAAAAATGGATTGATAATTAATGGCCAGTTTTTAAAAAGTGGATTGCTATGTCATCTCGTCGCTTTGGTTCACAATCGCTGGTACGGCTGCTCGGCAACTGGCAGGAGTCCACCTCTCGTACGCCTATCTGGCGTCAGTTGGCGGAAGCGCTGCGCCTGCTTATCCTCGATGGCCGCCTGGCGCTGGAAACCCGCCTGCCGGGCGAACGTGAACTGGCGGCAGCCCTGAATATCAGCCGCACCACGGTTGCCAGCGCGCTCGGGCAACTGCGGGAGGAGGGCTATCTCTATAGCCGCCAGGGAAGCGGTTCGCGGATCGCCCTGCCGGAGCGTCCGGTGGAAACGTCAGCCCAAAAACCGGACCCGCTCTCGGTGAATTTGGCCGTTGCCGCCCTGAGCGCCGGACCCGAGATCCATCAGGCCTACAGCCAGGCCCTGAAGATTATGCCTGAGCATTTATCCAATACCGGTTACGATCAACAAGGGCTAGCGCTGCTGCGCGAAGCTATCGCCCGCCGCTATAGCGAACGCGGGCTGCCAACCCGCAGCGATGAGGTGATGATTGTCAACGGGGCGCTTAGCGGCTTTGCGCTGGTTCTGCGTTTATTCACCGGGCCCGGCGATCGAGTGGTGGTGGATGCGCCAACTTATCCCATGGCGCTTAGCGCGATTCAGGGCGCATCATGCCGTCCGGTTAGCGTTGCGTTACCGCAGCAGGGATGGGATTGCGACGGTTTGGCGGCAACGATCGCCCAAACGGCTCCGCGCCTGGCCTGGCTGATGCCGGATTTTCATAATCCTACCGGCCGATGTATGGATAGCGCCACGCGCCAGCGGGTAGCGGATATCGCCGCGCAAAGCCGCACCACGCTGGTGGTAGACGAAACGATGGTAGATTTATGGTACGACGCCCCGCCGCCGCCGCCTTTAGCGGCGTTTAATCCCGATGCCCCGGTGATAACCATCGGCTCGGCAGGAAAAAGCTTCTGGGGCGGTCTTCGCATAGGCTGGATCCGCGCCTCTTCACGAACCATTGCCTCGCTGGTTCAGGCACGCGACTCTCTCGATCTCGGTTCCCCACTGCTGGAACAGCTGGCCTGCTGCTGGTTACTTGAGAATGAGAACAGACTGCTGCCGTCACGCCGCGCCATGCTGGCGACCCGCAGGGACATGTGCGGGGCGCTAATGGCGGAATATTTTCCCCACTGGCGCTTCACTCCGCCGGAAGGGGGACTCTCTTTTTGGGTTGAATTACCCGGCATGCTGGCGACGCTCTTTTCCGTTCGCGCTGAAAGCCGCGGAATTCACATCGGGACAGGCACACGCTTTGGTCTGGCCGGCGCGTTTGATCGCTATCTGCGTTTGCCCTTTACTCTTTCGGATGAGGAACTACGCAGCGCGTTTAATACATTGCAGCCGCTATGGCATAGTCTTACGGAGCAGAAGGAGAACTTTCGTCTGAGGAAAATCATCTAATAAAATATCGACGGGCTGGAGCCAGCCCGTCAAAAACCATCATCCGTGATGCATATGAGATGTTTTTATAAAATTGCCGTTCAATTTTGTCTTTCTGACGTGTCAGCCCGATGACAAAATTGAAATAGTTTCATTAATGCTGACGCGGGATCGGAAACCCTTTCAGAGAAATAATAAAGCCGTCTTCATCTTTTTTAATTTTTGCACCTGTGTCACACCAATCGGAGGCAATGCGAAAAAACTCATCGCTACCGATATTCCAGTTCAGGCGTACGTGCTTGACGTAGCCGGAACGCAGCATGTCGCAGGCTTCGCTATAGTTGCTGGCTGTAGAGAGTTGTTGTTTCATTTTCTCTTCTTCAGAATTTTACGTAATGCTTTGATTTCTTTAGGGGTTAATGGAGACGCTTCCTCTTCGGTATGCTGGCTATCGATATCTTCTTCCGAAACCCCCGCCTCGTCTGCCGATTCCACTGCCTGAAAGGCCAGGAGTAGCAGTTTCTCCGTAGCCGTTCCTAGATTTTCGTTATTTTCTTCCGCATACTGACGCAGCTTTTCTTTTAACTCGCCATCAATTTTTACGTTCAGAACTACAGTGGTCATAGTCACGCTTCCCGTGAAATAAAATCATCATATAATTAATACACGAAGTTAACATGCTGATCCAGAGATATATTTTTAGCTTATATCTAACAACATTTTCCCATGAATAATCTGCACGTTATATATGACATAAAGATGACATTAATATTTCAGTTAAATTTCAATTTTATGACGTAGCGAATTTTTGGCATAAAAAATAGATGTTTTAGAAACTGAAAAAATACACACTTTATTTGTGGATATTAAATATGAAGGGATCAGCGAAGTCGCTTTTTGGCTGCACAGAGCGCTGGGGGCACGCTGAAATGGGTGGGGGCCCTGCCAGCTACATCCCGGCACACACGTCGTCTGCTCTGGCTGCTTCCTTCCGGACCTGACCTGGTAAACAGAGTAGCGTTGCGGGAGAACCAACAGAGCCCCCATTGAGAGCGCTAGTTACCTAACGCGCTGGCGCATTATCCCTGCTGAACCCCTGAATTGCAAGCCGCCGCCGATTGGGTGCTGGTTTATTGCGCAAAGTCGCGTAGTCAGAGCGATATCGCGGCTTTTTAGCGTAAATTCTCCCGTCCCTGAGAGGAGATTGCGAGCGTACTCTCAGCACAAACGCCTCTCAACATCCATAATGTTCGCTATAAATTGAATGTTTTTTACCATGGTATCTGAATGAGTGAATCACCGCGTTTAATCACTACCCTGGCGATGCCGCCAATCGACGAAGTCACCGTTTCCTTCCGCGGTTTAAACTTTCTGCGCCCGGATCTGCTTCTTGATTTTGTGACCATTAGCCAAAATCCGCTACTTGCCGTCACCCCGGTCGCGCTGCTCTACTCTAGCGTCGGCGTCCTCCAGCACATTGAATTACGTAAACTCCCTATCGAAGTCAGCGGTCGCGTGGTCTATCCAATATCAACGCTTAAGCTTCCGGCCATGCGCGCAAAACTGGTGATCAACGCTCAGTCAAAACGCCTGAAGTTTCTTGAAACCCTGTTGACCAATACGCCGAATGAGAATGTCCATGGCATGCAGGTGCTTGGCCTGGCACTGGAATTTACCGTCATTAAAACGGCTTAAGCCGTTATCTGTACAGCCCGTCGTACAACGATTATCCTGAGCCTTTACCGGCAGCAGGACGTACCATGGATTCTCACGATACTTTTCCGCAGCGAGTCTGGCAGATAGTCGCCTCGATCCCAGAGGGGTACGTTGCTACCTACGGTGACGTTGCTCAGTTGGCTGGTTCACCGCGCGCGGCGCGTCAGGTCGGCGGGGTTTTAAAGCGTCTGCCTGAAGGGTCCCATCTTCCCTGGCATCGGGTCGTCAACCGCCACGGCGATATCTCGCTTACCGGACCAGATCTACAGCGCCAACGCCAGGCGCTCCTTGCGGAGGGAGTCCAGGTCTCAGGCAGCGGTCATATTGACCTGCAGCATTACCGCTGGATTTATTAAAGGCAAAAAAATGCCCCTGAAAAGGGGCATAGTCGGGGTTATTGCGCGGCGGGAACGTTGGTATTTGCCACCGGTACCGCGGTTTGCTGGACCGGTACCAGCAGCAGGTCGGCGCGATTGCCGCCCTGATTAATCACCGTCTGCACGGTATCGGTAATAAACATCAGCTGACCGTTGACGGTAATCGCTGAACTTAACAGGATGCGTGCATTAGGCTTAATATCCGCCTGGTTGTAAGGCAGAACAAAGTTAAATGGCGCCTGCTTCCCTTCAGTCCTTACCGCTTTTTGCGACAGCACGTGCGCTGGCGCATCGGCCAGGGACGCATCCGACAAGGTTACGGTTAACACCGCATCCGGCGGTAACGCCACGCGCTGTCGAATATTAATGGTCCCGGAAACGTTAGGCTGCTGCTGCGAGGAGCTTAGTGAGGCAATGCCGTAAGGATCGGGCGCAGCCTGGTTCGCTGCATTGCTGCTGTGATTGTTCGCACAGGCAGACAACGTAGCCGCGACGGCTAAGGCACTTAACATATAGGCAAATTTCATTCTTTTCTCCTTTTCATCCCTTCTTTAACAGGAGTACATCCAGCCACAATCGGGGACAGGACATTAGTATCGTAAATAAGTGTGGCACAGATCTCAGATCTCTTCCTGGAAAAGAGCCCATATTCAGATTATTGCACCCATCGGACCACTTGCGATTCCAGGTTATACTTTGCCTCAATAACGCGCTGCGCAAAGCAGTCATCATTGATTGAGGGTCACTATGAGTCAGGCATTAACCAATCTGCTGGCATTGTTAAATCTGGAAAAAATTGAAGAGGGATTGTTTCGCGGTCAGAGCGAGGATCTGGGATTGCGTCAGGTCTTTGGCGGTCAAGTGGTTGGCCAGGCGCTATACGCAGCAAAAGAGACGGTCCCCGCAGAACGCCTGATTCACTCGTTTCACAGCTACTTCCTGCGTCCCGGCGACAGCCAGAAACCCATCATCTATGATGTTGAAGTCCTGCGCGACGGCAATAGCTTCAGCGCCCGCAGGGTGGCGGCGGTTCAAAACGGGAAGCCGATTTTCTATATGACCGCCTCTTTCCAGGCGCCAGAACCCGGCTATGAACATCAAAAAACCATGCCCGCGGCGCCCGCTCCGGACGCCCTGCCCTCCGAAACGGATATCGCCCGCAAACTGGCCCATCTGTTGCCGCCGCAGGTTAAAGAGAAATTTCTCTGCGATAAACCGCTGGAGATTCGCCCGGTCGAATTTCATAACCCCTTGAAAGGCCACGTTGCAGAACCGACGCGTCAGGTTTGGATCCGCGCCAACGGCGCCGTTCCGGAAGATCTCCGCATCCATCAGTATCTGTTAGGCTACGCTTCGGATTTTAACTTCCTGCCCGTCGCCCTGCAGCCGCATGGCGTCGGTTTTCTGGAGCCCGGCATGCAGGTCGCCACCATCGATCACTCAATGTGGTTCCACCGTCCGTTCAATATCAACGACTGGCTGCTTTACAGCGTTGAGAGCACCTCCGCCTCCAGCGCGCGCGGTTTTGTGCGCGGCGAATTCTATACGCAGGACGGCACGCTGGTAGCTTCCACAGTGCAGGAAGGCGTCATGCGTAATCGCAATACATAAAAAAACAGAGCCTCCCCTTGGGGAGGCTCTGCAGCTTCAGGAGATAACGCAATTTATCAGGCGTTGTAGGCGTTTTCGCCGTGGCTGTTTACGTCCAGCCCTTCACGCTCTTGATCTTCCGGTACGCGCAGACCAACGGTCATATCGGCAACTTTGTAACCAATGAAAGCGACAACGCCGGACCAGACAATGGTAATACCGATACTTTCCAGCTGTACCAGAACCTGATGGCCCATGGTGACGCCTTCCGCGTAACCGACACCGCCCAGAGAAGTCGCGGCGAAGATACCGGTCAGGATGCAGCCTACGATACCGCAGACGCCGTGTACGCCAAACACATCGCACGGGTCATCAACGCGCAGCCAGCGTTTCAGTACGGTGACGCCCCACAGACCCGCCAGGCCCGCAGCGATACCGACAATCAGAGAGCCGCCGACGCCGATGTAGCCGCACGCCGGAGTGATG
The DNA here is from genome assembly GCF_018139045.1 of Klebsiella pasteurii. Taxonomy (NCBI): domain Bacteria; kingdom Pseudomonadati; phylum Pseudomonadota; class Gammaproteobacteria; order Enterobacterales; family Enterobacteriaceae; genus Klebsiella; species Klebsiella pasteurii. Next base: position 5,337,689 of record NZ_CP073236.1, on the reverse strand, counting down.
CCGACCAGCCCGGCAATCGCACCTGAACAGGCGCCAAGCAGAGACGGTTTACCGCGGGTTGCCCACTCGCCGAAGGTCCACGCCAGGATTGCTGCCGCCGTTGCCACCACGGTATTTACGAACGCCAGACCGGCAATTTCGTTCGCCGCGCTTGCAGAACCGGCGTTAAAGCCGAACCAGCCAACGTAGAGGATCGCGGTGCCGGTGAATACCATCGGCAGGTTATGCGGTTTGAACGCTTCTTTACCAAAACCAACGCGTTTGCCCATCATATAGGCACCCACCAGACCCGCTACCGCGGCGTTGATGTGAACCACCGTACCGCCGGCGAAATCAAGCGCGCCGTGCGTGGCCAACAGACCGCCGCCCCATACCATGTGCGCAATCGGCACATAAGAGAGCGTCATCCATACCACGACGAAAATCAGTACCGCCGAGAAGCGAATACGTTCCGCCAGCGCACCGACGATCAGACCAACGGTAATACAGGCGAAGGAGCCCTGGAAGGCAACGTGGATGTACTGATAGAAGCTTCCCATCAGCGCTTTCAGTTCAATGTTTTTCAACAGTACCCAGTCGAAGTTGCCGAAGAAGCTGCCGCCAGCGCCGAAGGCCAGCGTGTAGCCATAAACCACCCACAGCACGCAGACCAGCGCAAAAGTCACGATCACCTGAGTCAGCATGGAGAGAACGTTTTTACCGCGGATCAGCCCGCCGTAGAACAGCGCGATGCCCGGAATCGACATAAACAGCACCAGCGCGGTGCAAATCATCATAAAAGCATTGTCGGCTTTATCCGCTACCGCCGGTGCGGCCATCGCCAGCCCCGGAAGAAGAGCCAACGCTCCCAGACCTGTTTTCATTGTTGCTATCTTCATTGTTTCGTTCCCCATCACTGTGTGGTCTGAAAGTTACAGTGCCGCTTCGTCAGATTCGCCGGTACGGATGCGAATCACGCGCTGCAGCTCGGCGACAAAGATTTTGCCGTCGCCAATCTTTCCGGTATACGCCGCTTTACTGATGACATCGACGACTTCGTCCAACTGATCGTCGGCAATCGCGACATCAATCTTCACTTTCGGTAGAAAATTGACGCTGTATTCGGCGCCGCGATAGAGCTCCGCGTGGCCTTTCTGACGGCCGAACCCTTTAACTTCAGTGACCGTCAGGCCCTGAATACCCATTGAAGACAATGCTTCACGCACGTCTTCCAGTTTGAATGGTTTGATTACCACCGTAACCAGCTTCATAAGTCCCCTCCAGTCAGAATTCGGTAATGGCCGCAGCTAACACGTATCTACTAAAGCAAGGGCTATGCCAGAAATGAAAAAGGACCGCCAGGCGGCCCTTTTTGAGGGAGAAGGTGAAGAATTCGCTGGAAACGAAGCGGCAAATTGGCTCTTTCGGCTAAAGTTGCACCATTTCAGTGCGCAATGTGTGACGTTTTTGCACCACCTCAGGCCGCGCTATCGCGACTGCCTGATTATGGTGCATCAGGCGATCAGCGACTCTTCCTGCGAGCTGGCCGCCAGTTCTTCGCCAACCAGCTGCAGCTGATACATCTGCCAGTAGCGGCCTTTGGCCGCCAGCAGCTGCTGATGGTTTCCGCGCTCTACGGCCTGACCGCGGTGCAGCACCAGGATCGTATCGGCCTCGACGATGGTCGATAAGCGGTGCGCAATCACCACCAGCGTCGTGTGCTCACGCACTCGCGCCAGAGCTTGCTGAATCGCCTGCTCGGTACCGGAATCAATATTGGCCGTCGCCTCATCAAGAATCAGCACCTGCGGCGTATCAACCAGCACCCGCGCCAGCGCCAGCAGCTGTTTCTGACCAACGGAGAGATTATTCCCCTGCTCGCCCAGCAGCGTATAAATCCCCTTTTCCATTTCACGGGCCAGATCTGCCAGCTGGACCGCTTCCAGCGCCTCCCAGACCTGCTCTTCGCTAATGTCGCGACCGAGGGTAACGTTGGCATAGAAGGTATCAGCCAGCACCACCGGATCCTGCTGCACCATCGCAATCCCCTGACGCAGCGCGCTGTGGCTCAAGGAAGAAAGCGGCCGACCGTCGATGCGAATCTCTCCCTGAGTTAACGGGTAGTAGCCCATCATCAGGCTGGCCAGGGTGCTTTTACCGCTCCCGGTATGGCCAACCAGCGCTACAAAGCTGCGGGACGGGATATCGAGATTAATATCCTGCAACACCAGGCTATCGTCGCGGTAGGCAAAAGAGAGATGATCGATGCTAATTGCTCCGCTGCGCAGCGGCTCGCTATCTTCACCCCACGCCTGACGCGGTTTATCCATCAGCTCGAAGACGCGCTCGCCCGCGACGACCGCCTGCTGCAGCATTGACTGCTGGGTGGTCAGCTCGATCAGCGGCTCGTTCAGTCGTCCAAGATAGCTAATAAAGGCGTAGAGCACCCCGACTTCGATCGTTCCGCTACTGCTGAAACCAAACAGCATCAGCAGGCCGCAGAGAATTAATGAAGAGAACAGGCTTAGCAGCGGACGCAGCAGGAAGCCATCAAGACGCAGAGTTTGCATACGCGCCAGATAGTGCGCATAACTGGCCTCGCGCATCCGCTCGCCGAAACGCGCCTGCTGGCGGAACTGCTGGATAACGCCCATGCCGTTAATCACTTCATTAAAACCATCGTTGATATCCGCCAGCCAGGCGCGGACCCGTCTGACGATTGGCGTGCTGTAGCGCTGATAAATCATCATCACGATCAGCACCGCCGGGAAAATAGCGATAGCCACCAGCGCCATCCGCCAGTCAAGGCTGAACATCGCCACCAGCATCGCGCCAATCAAGGCGGCGCTCCGCAGTACGGTGGCCACCACGGTCACGTACAGATCACGAATGACTTCGGTATCGTTGGTCACCCGTGAGATGAGCTGCCCGACCGGCTGCGTATCAAACTCGCTGAGCGGCTGGCGCAGCGCGGCATCCATGACGTCGCTGCGCAGCTGCTGCACCACGCCGACCGCCGCACGATTAAACAGCAACGCCTGGCAGTAATGCAGGCCAGCGGCAAGGAGTTGCAGGCCGATATAGGCTACGGCGAGACCACAAACCAGCTTCAACGGCAGCGAGTTCTTCGCCACCATATTGTCGATGAAATAGCTGATCAGCAGCGGACCGCTGACTTCCGCCACCGCCGCAACCCACATGATGGCAACGGCAATCACCAACGGTTTACGCCACGGGGAGCCGTAGGCCAGCAGGCGCTTTAAGGTCGGCCAGAGTTCAGTGAAACTACGCACCGGTGATCTCCTCATCTTCCAGCGGGACATCATCCAGCGCCGCTTCCAGCTGCTGATAACGGTACATGTCCCGATACCAGCCCGGCTGCGCCGCCAGCGCCTCATGGCGACCGCGCTGGGCAATATGCCCGTGCTGCATTACCAGAATTTCGCTGGCCTCGGTCAACGCCGACAGGCGATGGGCGCTAATGATCACCGTCCGCCCTTCTCCCCACTGCCGCAGGTTATGCAAAATCTCGTGCTCTGTTCTGCCATCCACCGCCGACAGGGCATCATCAAGGATCAGAATCTCCGCCTCCAGCAGCAGCGCGCGGGCGATGGAAATTCGCTGCTTTTGCCCGCCGGAAAGCATCACGCCACGCTCGCCGACTTCGGTGTTATATCCCTGCGGCAGGCGCAGGATATCCTCATGCACGCTGGCAAGCCGCGCAACGTGCTCGATTTGCTCCTGCGTGGCGTCCGGTTTACCAAGGGCGATGTTGCTGGCGACGGTATCGGAGAACAGGAACGGTGTCTGATTAACCACCGCCAGGCGGGCGCGCCAGCTATCGAGCTGTAGCTGGGTCAGGGGAACGTCGTGGAAGCGGATATCGCCTTCAGTCACGTCAAAGTGGCGCTGAATCAGCGCCAGAATAGTGCTCTTGCCGGAGCCGGTCGGCCCGCAAATCCCCAGCATCTGCCCGGGCTGTAGCGTAAAGTTGACCTTTTCCAGCGAGCTCTTATTCGCCTGTGGGTAGATAAACTCGCGCACGGCGACGCTGAGCGTACCGCGGCCTTCCGGCGTCGGCTCGCTGCCGTCGTTCACCGCCGGCGCCTCTTCCAGCATGGTGCGAATGCGCGCATAGGCCGCGCTACCGCGCTCAACGATGTTAAACATCCACGCCAGCGCCAGCATCGGCCAAATCATCAGGCCAAGGTACATCACAAAGCTGGTGAGCTGTCCAAGGGTCAGACTGCCCTGGATCACCATCCAGCTGCCGCCGCCGATGGCCAGCAGGTTAGCAGTACCGATGGCGATATAAATCGTCGGGTCGAAGCGCGCGTCGATGCGCGCCACGCGCATATTTTTGGCGCCGGTATCCGCGGCATCGGCGGCAAACAGCGCCGACTGTCGATCTTCGAGACCAAAGGCTTTGATCATGCGGATGCTGGTGAGGCTCTCCTGGGTGCGGTCGTTAAGGCTGGAGAACGCCGCCTGAGCGACGCGAAAACGCTCGTGTAATGCATCGCCGTTACGTTTGATCGCCAGCGCCATCAGCGGCATCGGCAGCAGCGCCAGCAGGGTTAACTGCCAGCTGATTTGCGTCGACATCACGATCAGCACCGCGCAGCCCATCACCAGGGAGTCCACCAGCGTTAACACCCCTTCGCCAGCGGCGAATACCACCCGATCCACGTCGTTGGTCGCCCGCGCGATCAGATCGCCGGTACGATGGCGCAGGTAAAAGGCCGGATGCTGGCGGCTGAGCTGGCGATAGAAATCCTCACGCAGTTCGACGGCCAGCTGATAAGAAGCGCCGAAAAGCAGCACCCGCCAGACGTAGCGCAGCAGATATACCATCACCGCAATAACGACCAACAGGCCAATCCACATCCACACCTTTTCCGCGGTGTAATGTTGTTTTGTGACGCCATCAACCACGATGCCCACCACCTTTGGCGGCACCAGTTGCAGGATGGCAATCACGATCAGCAGAGCAATAGCGCCAAGGTAACGGCGCCACTCCCGGCGGAAATACCAGCTAAGTTGAGCAAATAATCGCAAGCAGTTAAATCCTGAGTGTGTAATTCGTAGCGGCTGATGCCGTTAATCAATCGGCAAGGCTGTCGTGTATTTTATCTGTTCCATGGCAAAACTCGAAGTGACATCCGAGAGCCCCGGTACGCTGTTTACCAGGCGTTTATAAAAATCATCATAGCTTTTCATATCCGCAACCTGGACCCGCAGCAGGTAGTCATACTCCCCCGCCATACGCCAGAAACCGAGAACCTCCGCCATCTGGGTGACCTCGCTGACGAAGCGGCAATACCAGTCGCTACTGTGGTGCTGAGTCTTAATCAGCACAAACGCCGTCAGCCCAAGCCCGACCTTTTCCGCATCCAGCAGAGCGACTCGCCCGCGCAGGATACCTTCGTCTTCCAGACGCTTCAGGCGCTTCCAGCATGGTGTGGTGGTCAGATTAACGGCATCAGCCAGCGCCTGCAAAGAGAGGGTACAGTCGGTTTGCAGTAAAGAAAGCAGCTTACGGTCAATTTTATCTAACATTACTCACCTCAGGAGAAAAATTTACTCCATTAATTGTAATTCAAAGGCTAAATGGCAACAATTTTTCCTTCGAATTCCGCTAAGCTGGGCACAAAATGACAAACAGGAAACCGAGATGAACAGCGCCTGGATAAAACACGCGATTAGTGAAATTAATGCCGATTATCAGCGTTCCGCCGATACGCACCTGATTCGTCTGGCGCTCCCGGAGTTCCCTGGGATCCAGCTCTATCTGAAAGATGAAAGCACCCATCCAACCGGTAGCCTGAAGCATCGTCTGGCCCGCTCGCTGTTCCTCTATGGTCTGTGCAACGGCTGGATTAAAGAAGGGACGACGATTATTGAATCCTCTTCGGGTTCGACCGCCGTCTCCGAAGCCTACTTCGCCCGTCTGTTAGGTCTGCCGTTTATCGCCGTGATGCCTTCCTGTACGGCAAAACGTAAAATTGAACAAATTGAGTTCTACGGCGGCCGCTGTCATTTTGTCGATAGCGCCTGCGAAATCTATGCCGCCTCCGAGACTCTGGCTCGAGAGCTGAACGGGCATTATATGGATCAGTTTACCTTTGCCGAACGGGCGACCGACTGGCGGGGAAATAATAATATCGCCGACAGTATCTTCCGTCAGATGAGCCATGAGCCGCACCCGCAGCCGTCGTATATCGTGATGAGCGCGGGCACCGGCGGTACCTCAGCAACCATTGGCCGCTACATTCGTAGTCAGGGTTACGATACGCAGCTGATGGTGGTTGACCCACAAAACTCAGTGTTTTTGGACTACTGGCAAAGCCGCGACGCCAGCCTGCGCAGCCCGGTCGGTAGCAAAATTGAGGGTATTGGCCGCCCACGCGTCGAACCTTCATTTATTCCCGATGTGGTCGATGAGATGCTGCGGGTACCGGATGCCGCCAGCGTCGCCACTGCCCTATGGCTGGAAACGCTGCTCGGGCGTAAAGTCGGCGCATCAACCGGCACCAATATGTGGGGCGTGCTGCAGCTGGCCGTACGGATGCGCCAGGAGGGGCGCAGCGGCTCCCTCGTTACGCTGCTGTGCGACAGCGGCGAACGTTATCTGGAGAGCTACTACAATCCGCAGTGGGTGACGGCCAATATTGGCGATATTTGCCCGTGGCAGGCACAGATCGCCGACATGCTGCGAGCAAAATAAAAAAAGCCAGATATCACAGGATATCTGGCTTGCTGGCAGGGTCTCTTTATTCGGGGGAATAAGGAAGATCAGGATTATCCAGCCAATGAGTCAAAAAGTGGGAAACGGCCTGATGACGGCAGTCGCCAATAACCGGTAGATGCGGAAGTTCATTTTTCAGCTGATGCATCGCATTGCCCATAATCACCCCCCGGCCAACGCTGCCGAGCATTTCCCGATCGTTCATGGCGTCACCGAACGCCATGCAATCCTGCAACGTCAGGCCAAGATGCTGGCTTAGTACCGCCAGAGCCGCTCCTTTGTTACAGCCGCCGGGCAAAACTTCAAGACAATCCATCGCTGAAAAACAGAGATCCGCCCGGCCGCCGAGCGCTTCATTCAGCTGGATCCGCAGCCGCCGCAGATCGTCATGATCGCCGCAGAAGCAGATTTTCGTAACCTGATGCGCCGGCATCCGTTTTGGATCGTACAGCTGGTAACGAAAACCGCTAAAAACGTGCGCTTTCAAAATTTCGGGAATCTCCTGCCCGGTGTACCAGCCGCCGTCGTTGAAGAAATGCATACTGGCCGAGGTTTCCCAGGCGCTGTGCAGCACCTCTTCCGCCACATCGGGGGCCAGATCGCGGCGATACAGCTCTTCGCCCTCCAGAGAGTGAATGCGCGTCCCGTTGCCGGTAATTAAAAACGCATCCAGAGAAAACTCGCCAATAACGTGGCGCATCTCCAGGGCATGACGGCCGGTGGCGAAAGTCAGGGTGATATCGCGCTCGCGCAGACGTTTTAGCGTCGACAGCGTTTTTTCTCCCAGACGATGGTCCGGCATCAGTAGCGTACCGTCCATATCAAATGCAGCCAGTCTTGCCATCTCCTGCTCCCCAATGGTGGTGGATTTTGCTTGTGTTGCAGTATCGCCTGAGATATACGGAAGTAATAGTGAATAGATGAATTTTATTGTTCCTGGTTTACGAATATAGCGCAGGATTAAACAGATATGAGGCTATTAAACCGTCTCCATCAGTACCAGCGGCTCTGGGAACCCTCCTCGGGCGAGCCGCAGCAGGTTACCGTCGGCGAGCTGGCGGGACGCTGCTTTTGCAGCGAACGCCATATCCGTACCCTGCTGCGCCAGGCGCAAGAATCCGGCTGGCTAAGCTGGCAGGCCAGCTCCGGTCGTGGAAAGCGCGGATTGCTTCAGTTTTATAAAGCGCCGGAAACGCTGCGCAACGAAATGATGGAACAGGCGTTGAATAAAGGGCAGCAGCAAAATGCCCTCGAGCTGGCCCAGCTTGCGCCGGTGGAGCTTAAAGCGCTGCTTTCCCCCTTTCTCGGCGGCCAATGGCAGAACGATACGCCAACCCTGCGTATTCCTTATTACCGTCCACTGGAGCCGCTACGCCCGGGTTTTATGCCGGGAAGGGCGGAACAGCACCTGGCCGGGGAGATATTTTCCGGCCTGACCCGATTTGATGCGCGCAGTACCTGTCCAATAGGCGATTTAGCCCATCACTGGGAAGTATCGCCTGACGGTCTGCGCTGGCATTTTTATATTCGTTCAACCTTGTTCTGGCATAACGGCGATCCGATTAAAACCTCTCAGCTACAGCAGCGGCTTTTGATGCTACTGCAGCTACCCTCACTGCGTAAGCTATTCGCCAGTATTAGCGAGATTAACGTCCCCCACTCCCAGTGTCTGACTATCACCCTGCATCGCGCCGATTACTGGCTGCCGTTCCGCCTTGCCAGCTACTGCAGCGTGCTGGCGCATCCGGACAATTCGGCGATCGGCAGCGGACCATTTCGCCTGAAATTATTTACTCCGGACCTGGTACGGCTGGAAAACCATCAGCGCTATCATCTCACTCACCCGCTGCTGCAGGCCGTGGAATTCTGGATCACGCCGCAGCTGTTCGAGCAGGATCTGGGCACCAGCTGTCGTCATCCGGTACAGATAACCATTGGCGATCCTGACGAGCTGACCAGACTACGTCAGGTCAGCAACAGTATTAGCCTCGGTTTTTGCTATCTAACGCTGCGCCAAAGCCCTCGTCTTAACAAAGCGCAGGCGCAAAGGCTGGTCTCGCTGATTCATCGCTCCACTCTGTTAGAAACCCTACCGCTGGATGAGGATCTGATCGCGCCCAGCAATGAAGTATTGCCGGGCTGGTCTATTCCGCAGGGGCCTGAAAATCATGATACCCCTCTGCCTGAACGGCTTACCCTGCTCTATCATCTTCCCGTAGAGCTACACGCCATGGCGGAGCAGCTTCGGCAACGACTGGCAGAGCTGGGCTGCGAGCTGACGATTATTTTTCATGATGCAAAAAACTGGGATGGCTGCGAGCAGTTTGCGAAAGCAGACCTGATGATGGGCGACCGCCTGATCGGCGAAGCGCCGGTCTATGCTCTGGAGCAGTGGCTACGCTGCGACGCGCTGTGGCCTAATTTGTTGACCGGGGCGCAATATGCACATCTTCAGGCGACGCTGGATGCCGTTCAGGCCCTACCGGACGAGCGCAGCCGCAGCGAAGCTTTGCGCAACGTCTTTGACAGATTGATGGATGATGCCATCATGACCCCACTGTTCAATTATAATTATCGGATCAGCGCACCGCCGGGGGTTAATGGGCTACGACTCAACGCGCGAGGCTGGTTTGACTTCGCCAGCGCCTGGCTACCGGCCTCAGCGCCGTGACAGAGCTGGTGGTCGCGCTCATCAGGCGCTACCATATGCGCCTCACTTCGATTGTCAGGAATTATCATGAAACGCGCCGTAGTTGTCTTCAGCGGAGGACAAGATTCGACGACCTGCCTGGTGCAGGCTCTGCAACAGTATGATGAAGTGCATTGCGTCACTTTTGATTATGGCCAACGCCACCGCGCGGAGATTGACGTTGCTCGCGAACTGGCGCTAAAACTGGGGGCCGTCGCCCATAAGGTCCTTGATGTCACGCTGCTTAACGAACTGGCGGTCAGCAGCCTGACCCGCGATAGCATTCCGATTCCGGATTACGAGCCGGACGCCAGCGGCATCCCCAATACTTTTGTCCCCGGTCGCAACATTCTGTTTTTAACCCTGACGGCGATTTACGCGTATCAGGTTAAGGCAGAAGCTATTATCACCGGCGTTTGTGAGACCGATTTTTCGGGCTATCCGGACTGCCGAGACGAGTTTGTGAAAGCGCTGCACCATGCCGTCAGCCTCGGAATGGCGAAAGATATTCGCTTCGAGACGCCGCTGATGTGGCTTAACAAAGCCGAGACCTGGGCCTTAGCCGATTACTGGGGCCAGTTAGAGCTAGTGCGCCATGAAACCCTGACCTGCTATAACGGCATTAAAGGCGACGGCTGCGGGCAGTGCGCCGCCTGTAATCTACGCGCCAACGGCCTGAGCCACTATCTTGGCGATAAGGTTGGCGTGATGACGGTGATGAAGCAAAAAACCGGGCTCCAGTAAGCGGTTACTTCCCGGCGGCGCAATAGCCCCGCTGGCGGCCGAAGGCGATTAGCCCGGTCAGATACGCTGCAGCGCCTACGGGGAAATTCCGCAACTTTCTGCGCCCTCGCCCCGGGGACGGCGCGATGCGCCTGCCCGGGCTGCCGGAGCGCAGGCTGCCGGGGGACGTGTAGCCCCGGCAGGTGCGCAGCACCGCCTCCGGGACATCTCCCTCCGGCTGGCCAGTTAGCGCGGCTCAAGCTGCTCCAGCTTCTCCCGCAGTTCGCCCTCCAGCGGCAGCGCTTTCTGGGTTTTAAGATCGATACAGACAAAGGTGATAAGCGCATCGGCGACCACTTCGCCGTTAGGATTGAGGGTAACCACCTGGCTTAACGTCCCGCTTTTTCCATTGAGCTTTTCGAGCTTGCTGGTGACGGTTAACACATCGCCCAGTACCGCTGGTCGGCGATAGTTGATATTGATATTCACCACCACAAAAGCGATGTTGCGCTCGGTCATCCAGTGGAAGGCCGGGCTGCTTTCCAGACCATCCCAACGCGCCTCTTCGAGAAACTCCAGATAACGCGCATTGTTGACGTGCTGATATACATCCAAGTGATAGCCGCGAACTTTGATTTGAGTCTGCATAGCGCGAATGCCTTATCTCTAATTGTTGTTTTGAGGTCAGAGGTCACACCACTGGTGTAACCTCTTCATTCTGGCAAATAATAACAACTGTGCAAACTTCCGCTGAAAATTTACAGCTTCAGATGTGACAGATTTCTCTCTACCAGCGAGTTGCCCATACCGGGGACCTGCTTAAGGTCGTCAACGGTTTTAAACGGCCCGTACTCTTCGCGATAGCTCACGATAGCCTGCGCTTTCTTCAGACCGACGCCATTCAACGCCTTAGCCAACTCCTCCGCACTGGCGTGATTAATACTCACCCTGGTGCCCTCACTGTCGGCCGCGTTTAACCCATCCGGCGCTTTTGCCTGCGGCGACTGCACGCTCTCCTTTACCGTCGACGACGCTTTACCCGCAGAGGGCGCCGCCTGCGCTATCTGACTCCCCGCCGCCGCACAAACCAGTACTGCGGCAATAAGCGTTTTCATTCCTCGTTTCATGCTGTTATCTCCTTGTTTGTTGACAGCAAGAGCACGATAGCGATGAGGGAAAAAGAGTACAAAAGGCAAAATGCAGAAATGGAAAAGGCCGCGAAAGCGGCCTTTGAGGATTACATCACGTTACTTGCTTTTGCGAAGCAGCGCGAAATTATTGTTGCTGGTCGATGATGTCGCCGACCTTAATTTTAGCCGCTTTACGCAGGTTGCTCATCAGCGCTTCGAAGGCGATCTGGGCGTTATTCTGGGTGATCCCCTGAATCATCGCTTTTTTCTGCTCTTCCGGCATCGTACCCGCTTTCACTTCCTCCAGCGCCAGCAGCACTACGTTGCCCTGCAGATCGGAGCCCACGCCGTAGCTTGGCTTACCCGACTGCGGCAACGGTAACGCAAAGACTGACTGGCTCAGCGCTTCCTGACCGGTGCGTGACAGCGTCTGCGGCGCGCCAAAGCTCAGGCCTGCGGCTTTCATCGCTTCATCGCCTTTACCCTCTTTCAGGGCCGTCAGCAGCTTATCAGCATCCAGCTTTGCCTGCTGTTCCGCTTTGTTGCGCTTAACAATATCGCTTACCTGCGCTTTCACATCCGCCAGCGGCTTAACCGCCTCCGCTTTGTGCTCGCTGATGCGCAGAACAAACGCGCGATCGCCGTCAACGGTGATGATATCGGAGTTGCTGCCCGGCGTGCCGTTGTCGCCAACCAGGCCGCCGTTGAAGATAGCTTCAGAGACCGGCTTGAAGTTCAGCTCTTGCGGCAGGCTGTCACGGCCAAACCAACCTGTTTCAACCACTTTCAGACCGGCAACCTGGGCGGCGCCCGCCAGCGACTCATTATCGTTGCTCGCCGCGTCGCTCACTTTCTGCTGCAGCGCGTAGTACGCATCCAGCGCTTTTTCCTGCTTCACTTTCGCCGCGATATCATCGCGAACCTCAGCCAGCGGTTTAACCTGCGCAGCCTGAACGTCGTCCAGACGGGCAACGAGGAAACCCACGGAGGATTTAATCACGCCAGAAAGCTGGCCTTTTTCTTTCAGACCGGCTTCTTTCAGCTCCGGCACGGTTGCGGCATCGTCCATCCATCCCATGTCGCCGCCGTTGCGGGCAGAGATGATGTCGGTTGATTTCTCTTTTGCCAGAGCGGCGAAGTCTGCTCCTTTCTTCAGCTCATCGAGCACAGCCTGGGCATCCGCTTCGGTTTTGGTCTGAATGATGCTGTAGCGGTTACGCTGCGGCTGAGTGAACTGATCCTGATGCTGGTCGTACCATGACTGAATTTCTTCGTCAGAGGCGTTTTCCTGCATGCTCGCAGCGTCCATCTTGATATAACTTACGCGGAACTGCTCCGGGGCCATAAAACGCGCCTGGTTCTGCTGGTAGAAGGCGTTGATTTCATCGTCGGTAGCGGTTTGCTTCGCCGCCAGCGCGTTCACGTCGATAGTTGCTTCACGGACGACGCGCTGTTGAGAAACCAGCGCCGCCAGCTGGTCGGATTCGCCCTGCAGCATAAAGTCGGTACCGGCTACGGCGTTGATCAATTGCTGAGTCGTCAGCTGATTACGAAGCGCCTGCGCGTACTGATCCGTCGTCATCCCCATCTGATTAACGATACGACTGAAGCGCTCGTTATCAAATTTGCCATCCGCCTGGAAAGCCTGGGTCTGGAAGATCGCCTGCTTAACCTGGTCATCGCTGATGCTGAGACCAAGCTCACGGGCATACTGATCGAGCAGCGCCTCGTCAATCAGACGGTTCAGCACCTGCTGACGCATGGTCTTCATGTAATTTTCATTAGCCGCCAGCTCTGAGAACTGGTCGCCAAGCTGCTGCTGCATGCGATTACGCTCGCTGGCAACGGCATTCTCAAACTGTGTGCGACCAATCTCCTGGTCATTAACTTTTGCGGCATAGTTGTTGCCACCGCCAATCAGGTAACCACTCACCCCGGTCAAAATGAACGAGACGATAATGATACCGAAAATAATCTTGAGCACGACGCTGTTGGCGGCCGTGCGTAGGTTGTCCATCATGGTGTAACAACGCTCCGCTGTAGATGACTTTAGCTCGCGCAGCATAGCATGTGATGGCCGCCGCGCGTGAGGACGTATTTTGACAAGAAAACGGGGTGATTGTCAGCCCACAAGTGCGTATAAACTCACATTAAGTCGCATTCTGGCAAATAAAAAAGGCACATCTTGCGATGCGCCCTTGTACTTCGTCACAGACCCCAGTGGGGAAGTCGATCAGTTTACCGCGTCTTTCAGCGCTTTACCTGCGCGGAAACCCGGTACTTTAGCAGCAGCAATGGTGATTTCTTTGCCTGTTTGCGGATTGCGACCAGTACGGGCAGCGCGCTCTTTAACAGCAAAAGTACCAAACCCTACCAGCGCAACGTCATCTCCAGCCTGCAGAGATTCAGTAACAGAAGCGATTAAAGCATCTAACGCACGTCCAGCTGCGGCTTTAGAAATGTCCGCACCGGCAGCAATTTTGTCAATCAGTTGAGATTTATTCACTGTTCTCTTCCTCTCTTTATAATTTATATCGCACCAGAATCCTTCGTGGTGCGACCGCGCAGCAGTTATATCAGGACTGTCATGCCCTTACAACAGAGTTGTAATTGACCCCCCTGCCAGCGATCTAAGTTAGCTACACAAAAAAAGGCTGGCAAGTACGAATTTACTTACCAGCCCTATTTTTCTTAGCGCTATTTGCGCGAAATCACTATTTTGCCGTGACGACTTCCATTCCAAACGGTTCGTTCTGCAGCGCAAGTGCCAGAACTTCCTCGATTCGTTTTACCGGATGGATATCTAAATCAGCGATAACGTTATCCGGAATTTCTTCAAGGTCGCGTTTATTTTCATCAGGAATCAGAACAGTCTTAATGCCGCCACGATGCGCGGCCAACAGTTTTTCCTTCAGACCACCAATCGGCAATACCTGGCCACGGAGGGTAATCTCGCCGGTCATCGCCACGTCAGCGCGTACCGGATTACCCGTCAGGCAGGAAACCAGCGCGGTGCACATCGCGATACCGGCGCTTGGACCATCCTTCGGCGTAGCGCCTTCCGGCACGTGAACGTGAATATCACGTTTTTCGTAAAAGTCTGAGTTAATACCCAGCTTATCCGCACGTGAACGAACCACCGTCAACGCCGCCTGGATGGATTCCTGCATGACTTCACCCAGTGAACCAGTGTAGGTCAGCTTGCCTTTACCCGGAACGCAGGCGGTTTCAATGGTCAGCAGATCGCCGCCCACTTCCGTCCACGCCAGGCCGGTCACCTGACCTACGCGGTTTTCGCTATCCGCACGGCCATAGTCATAGCGCTGCACGCCAAGGAAATCGTGTAGGTTGTCGCCATTAATCTCGATGTGTTTCAGCGACTTATCCAGCAGAAGCTGTTTCACTGCTTTGCGGCACAGTTTCGAGATTTCGCGCTCCAGACCACGCACGCCCGCTTCACGGGTGTAGTAGCGAATGATGCCGATAATCGCGCTATCATCCACCGTCAGCTCGCCTTTCTTGAGCGCGTTACGCTCAATCTGTTTTGACAGCAGATGGCGTTTGGCGATGTTCAGCTTCTCATCTTCGGTATAGCCGGAGAGGCGGATCACTTCCATACGATCCAGCAGCGGCGCCGGAATATTCATGGAGTTAGAGGTCGCAACGAACATCACGTCGCTGAGATCGTAATCCACTTCCAGATAGTGGTCGTTAAAGGCCACGTTTTGTTCCGGATCCAACACCTCGAGCAGCGCCGATGCCGGATCGCCGCGCATGTCAGAAGACATCTTGTCGATCTCATCCAGCAAGAACAGCGGGTTTTTAACGCCCACTTTAGCCATTTTCTGGATCAGTTTGCCCGGCATTGAGCCAATATAGGTACGGCGGTGACCGCGGATTTCCGCTTCATCGCGCACGCCGCCCAGCGCCATACGCACATATTTGCGTCCGGTTGCTTTGGCGATAGATTGGCCGAGAGAGGTTTTACCTACCCCCGGAGGCCCAACCAGGCACAGGATCGGCCCTTTAAGCTTGTTAACACGGCTCTGCACCGCGAGGTACTCAAGAATACGATCCTTCACGCGCTCAAGGCCGTAGTGATCGGTATCGAGGATCTCCTGAGCCTGACGCAGGTCTTTTTTAACCTTGCTGCGGGCGTTCCACGGTACCTGCACCATCCAGTCAATGTAGCCGCGAACGACGGTGGCTTCCGCCGACATCGGGGACATCATTTTCAGTTTTTGCAGTTCCGCTTCGGTTTTCTCTTTTGCCTCTTTCGGCATTTTCGCCGCGTCGATCTTACGCTTCAGCGCTTCGTTCTCGTCCGGAGCGTCATCCATCTCGCCGAGCTCTTTTTGAATGGCTTTCATTTGCTCATTCAGATAGTACTCGCGCTGAGATTTCTCCATCTGCTTTTTCACGCGGTTACGAATACGCTTTTCAACCTGCAGCAGATCGATTTCCGACTCCATCATCGCCATCAGATATTCCAGACGTTCGTTCACGTCGGACATCTCCAGCACGGACTGTTTGTCCGCCAGCTTCAGCGGCATATGCGCAGCGATGGTATCCGCCAGACGCGCCGGATCGTCGATGCTATTGAGCGACGTCAGCACTTCCGGTGGGATTTTCTTGTTCAGCTTGATGTAGCCTTCAAACTGGCTGATGGCGGTACGAACCAGCACTTCCTGCTCGCGTTCGTCAATCGCCGGCGATTCAAGATATTCCGCTTTCGCCGAAAAATGCTCGCCGTTATCAGACAGCGCAGAGATGCGCGCACGCTGTAAACCTTCGACCAGCACTTTCACAGTCCCGTCCGGTAGCTTCAGCATTTGCAAAATAGACGCCACGGTCCCGACGGTGAAAAGATCGTTTACACCCGGCTCATCCGTCGAGGCTTCTTTCTGCGCAACCAGCATGATTTTTTTGTCATGGTCCATGGCTGCTTCGAGACAACGGATAGATTTTTCCCGCCCTACAAACAGGGGTATGACCATGTGCGGATAAACCACCACATCGCGCAACGGCAATACGGGGATTTCAATGCGTTCAGAACGCTCAGGATTCATAGAGCTCTCTCTTAGTTTAAAGTCCGCCAGGTAGCCGACGACGCAATTCAACGACGCGTCGCCGTTAATATGTAAACCAGTATATGGGGATGTATTCCATACATTCAACGGCGGGAATGCAGGAAAAATAAAAGGGGAGATAAAATCCCCCCTTTTTGTTAACTGCTTGAGCAAACTGGTTAATTATTCACCAGACGCCTGCTGCGCTTCCGGTTTGCCGTAAATCAGCAGCGGCTTGCTCTGACCATCGATAACCGAAGCGTCGATGACCACTTTTTCCACGTCTTCCATTGACGGAAGATCGTACATGGTATCGAGCAGCGCGGCTTCAACGATAGAACGCAGGCCGCGAGCACCGGTTTTACGCGCCATCGCTTTCTTAGCGATAGCGTCCAGCGCTTCGTCGCGGAACTCCAGCTCGGCGCCTTCAAGGCTGAACAACGCCTGATACTGCTTAGTCAGGGCGTTTTTCGGCTCTTTGAGGATCTGAATCAGCGCTTCTTCGCTCAGCTCGCTCAGGGTCGCCACCACAGGCAGACGGCCAATGAACTCAGGAATCAGACCAAACTTGATCAGATCTTCCGGCTCAACCTGGGACAGCAGTTCACCTTCGCTGGCTTTATCGGACTTCGCCTTAACCGTCGCGCCGAAACCAATGCCGGAGCCGGTTTCGACACGGTGGGAAATGACCTTATCCAGACCGGCAAACGCGCCGCCGCAGATAAACAGGATTTTAGAGGTATCAACCTGCAGGAACTCCTGCTGCGGATGCTTACGCCCGCCCTGCGGCGGAACCGCGGCCACGGTACCTTCAATAAGCTTCAGCAGCGCCTGCTGCACGCCTTCGCCGGAAACATCGCGGGTGATCGACGGGTTATCCGATTTACGGGAAATTTTGTCAATCTCATCAATGTAGACGATACCGCGCTGGGCTTTCTGCACGTCGTAGTCGCACTTCTGCAACAATTTCTGGATGATGTTCTCCACATCCTCACCCACGTAACCCGCTTCGGTCAGGGTGGTGGCATCAGCCATGGTGAAAGGCACATCCAGCAGGCGCGCCAGCGTTTCCGCCAGCAGCGTTTTACCGGAGCCGGTTGGCCCGATCAGCAGAATGTTGCTTTTACCCAGTTCAACGCCGTTGCTGGTGTCGCCATTGCGCAGACGTTTGTAGTGATTGTATACCGCCACTGCCAGCACTTTTTTCGCCGGCTCCTGGCCGATAACGTAATCGTCCAGATGGTGGCGAATCTCGTGGGGAGTCGGCAATGCACTGCGCTCGCGATGCGGCGCGACTTCTTTAATTTCTTCGCGAATGATGTCGTTACATAAATCAACGCATTCGTCGCAGATATACACGGATGGCCCGGCGATTAGCTTACGCACTTCATGCTGGCTTTTGCCGCAAAAAGAGCAGTACAACAGTTTGCCCGAACCATCTTTGCGTTTATCTGTCATGAGTCCAAACCTCTTATTAAGTTCTTTGTGCCGCACACGACGACGCAAATGCCATTCTCAGGCGCAAACCGCTGGAAAGCGTTGTGCCGCCCTCTTACAAACAAGTATAGCGGCCCCCTTGCGCCCGGGGCATCAATTACGATGAGTCAAAATGGAGTCGACGAGGCCGTATTCCACTGCTTCTGAGGCAGACAGGAAACGATCGCGCTCGGTATCACGCTCGATCTGCTCAAGGGATTGACCCGTATGATGTGCCATTAGTTCATTCATGCGGCCTTTCACTTTCAGGATTTCGCGGGCGTGGATTTCGATATCCGTCGCCTGGCCCTGATAGCCGCCCAGCGGCTGGTGAATCATCACGCGGGAGTTCGGCAGACAGAAACGCTTACCTTTAGCCCCAGCGGTCAGCAGGAAGGCGCCCATCGAAGCCGCCTGCCCCATACAAATAGTGCTGACGTCCGGTTTGATGAACTGCATAGTGTCGTAAATCGACATCCCGGCGGTAATCACGCCGCCCGGAGAGTTAATGTACAGATAGATATCTTTTTCCGGGTTTTCCGCTTCCAGAAACAGCATCTGCGCCACGATCAGGTTAGCCATGTGATCTTCTACCTGGCCAGTCAGAAAAATGACGCGCTCCTTGAGCAGACGGGAGTAAATATCAAATGAACGTTCGCCGCGTGAGGTCTGTTCAATGACCATCGGCACCAGGGCCATATGGGGTGCAAAGTTGTCTCGTTCGCCACTGTATGACATTTCCGTCTCCTGGATTAATTTGAAAAAAACCGCTGCACTGATTGTAACCTTACGGACGGATTATCAGCCAGAATTTCTGCCATCGGGCAGAAGTGCATTGATGCACGCTTCATTACGGCGCATGGTTATACCGCTGCGGTTACGTCTCCCGGTTATGGGGATGACGTTGCCTTAATTCAAGCATAACAATCTTTTGTCGTAACGCTATCACTGAAATCGCCTTTTCGCACGTATCCTAAGGCTATCATTGCAATAAAAAAACCCGCGGCCTTTCGGCAACGGGTTTTTACTCAAACCTTAAACCTTGCGGCGAAATTACGCTTGCTGGTTCATCAGTTCGCTGAAGGAAGTGGCTTTTTCAGACACTTTAGCTTTCGCCAGCACGGCTTCAACAGCCTGCTCTTCCAGAGCGACGTTGCGCATGTTGTCCATCAGCTCTTTGTTTTTGCTGTAGAACTCAACGACTTCTTTCGGATCTTCGTAAGCGGAAGCCATCTCTTCGATCAGGCCTTTCACGCGATCTTCGTCAGCTTTCAGCTCGTTGGTACGAATCACTTCGCCCAGCAGCAAGCCAACAACAACGCGGCGTTTAGCCTGCTCTTCGAACAGCTCACGCGGCAGTTCCAGAGCCTGTTGCTCGTTACCGCCGAAACGCTGAGCAGCCTGGCGGCGCAGAACGTCGATTTCGCTGTCAATCAGCGCAGCTGGAACATCGATATCGTTAGCTTTAACCAGACCTTCGATAGCCTGAGATTTAACGCGGTTACGCACAGCGCCTTTCAGCTCGCGCTCCATGTTTTTACGCACTTCAGCGCGCAGACCGGCTACGGAACCATCTTCAACGCCGAAACGCTTGATGAACTCTTCAGTCAGCTCTGGCAGTTCACGTTCTTCAACTTTCTTCAGGTTGATAACGAACTTAGCCGCTTTACCTTTCAGGTTTTCAGCGTGGTATTCTTCCGGGAAGGTCACGTCGATGGTGAACTCTTCGCCAGCTTTGTGGCCTTTGATACCATCTTCAAAGCCCGGGATCATACGACCCTGGCCCATCGCCAGTACGAAGTCAGAAGCTTTGCCGCCTTCGAACTCTTCACCATCAACGGAACCGGTGAAATCAACGGTAACGCGATCTTCGGCATCAACAGCGCCGTCTTTGTCTTTCCAGTTAGCCTGCTGCTTACGCAGAGTATCCAGCATGGTGTCAACGTCAGCGTCGGTCACTTCAACAACCGGTTTTTCAACTTCGATCGCTTCCAGACCCTGCAGTTCAACTTCCGGATAAACTTCGAACTCGACCGCGTAGGTGAAATCTTCACCCAGCTTGTATTCGCCCGGAACATAGTTCGGCGCGCCGGCCGGATTAATTTTTTCTTTGATGATCGCGTCAACGAAGTTACGGCTCATCAGGTCACCCAGCACGTCCTGGCGAACAGATGCGCCATAACGCTGAGCAACAACATTCATCGGCACTTTGCCTTTACGGAAGCCGTCAATGCGAACTTTTTTCGCTACGTTGACCAGCTCGCTTTTGACAGCATTCTCGATGCTGTCAGCGGCGATAGTAATCGTTACACGGCGCCCAAGGCCCTGAGTGGTTTCAACTGAAACTTGCATCTTGTTACCTCAAAAAAATCACAGTGCTCGGTCAACTCTGGAAGCGCGAACAGGTTGCTTCGCAGAACCGGGATGCCCTCTTCAAATCAGAAACACATTCCCTGTCGTCAGAATCATCCCGAAGACATTCATAATAAAAGACGCGGCATTATAGCGGCATCACTTTTGTGAGTCGAGAACGGTTGTCGCCCACTGCTGCGGCTTTTTTCACATTTCCCGAGCAAATTTGCCTGTAAAAAAGCGCAAACTGCACATTTT
Organism: Klebsiella pasteurii; assembly: GCF_018139045.1. Classification (NCBI taxonomy): domain Bacteria; kingdom Pseudomonadati; phylum Pseudomonadota; class Gammaproteobacteria; order Enterobacterales; family Enterobacteriaceae; genus Klebsiella; species Klebsiella pasteurii. Next base: position 5,317,265 of record NZ_CP073236.1, on the reverse strand, counting down.
CCAGGCAAAACAAAACGGCCCGCAGGCCGTTTTCTCATAAATCTTCACGCAACATACTGGAAAAGCTCCAGCGGTTGCAAATGCGATTTCTACGCGATACTCCCAGCCCCGCGACAAGGAGGAGAAGCAAAGACGGTATCCTGTAGCCCTTCCCACTCTTTGATTGTGTAGGTATGCAACGCCAGAGCGTGCACGGTGCTTGATAGTTCCTCAGTCAACGTTCCGTAAATCATACGGTGACGATTAAGAAAACGCTCGCCAAGGAAGCGATCGCTCACCAACACCACTTTAAAATGACTTTCAGAGCCCGCAGGAACGTTGTGGCGATAACTTTCATCCACGACTTCAAGATACACCGGGTCGAACGCTGCCCTAAGTTTTGCTTCGATCTGTTCACGTATCATCATGAATTTTCTCCTCCGACAACGCTGTATTGCCGCCATTCCCTTTAAATGTTAGCCGCTTTTACCGCTTCCATTGGGCGAAAACAACAAAAAATTGGCATTCCTCTGATATTTTCATGCAAAAGTATCGGCTTTACTGGTCTGGTATCCTGAAAGCCCCATCTGAATTGCGATATGCGATGCTGCAAGGACAGAAAACGCACAAGACGATGAATTTACATGCGTTGCCACTTCCCCTTGCCGTTGGCGATGTTATGATGGCGGGAATTGTCCTCATTACTACTCCCATGCGTTGAGACCCTGAACATGTTTAAGAAAATTCTTTTGCCTTTGGTCGCGCTGTTTATGCTGGCCGGATGCGCCACTCCGCCGACCACTATTGATGTATCACCGAAAATTACCCTGCCGCAGCAGGATCCCAGCCTGATGGGCGTGACCGTCAGCATTAACGGCGCCGATCAGCGTCCGGATCAGGCGCTGGCGAAAGTCACTCGCGATAACCAACAGGTTACGCTGACCGCCTCCCGCGACCTGCGTTTCTTATTGCAGGAAGTCCTCGAGAAACAGATGACCTCCCGCGGCTATATGATTGGTCCGAACGGCGCCGTTGACCTGCAAATTATCGTCAATAAACTGTACGCCGACGTGTCACAGGGCAACGTGCGTTACAACATCGCCACCAAAGCCGATATCGCCATCATCGCCACCGCCGCCAACGGCAACAAGATGACCAAAAACTATCGTGCCAGCTACTCTGTTGAAGGCGCATTTCAGGCCTCGAACAAGAATATCGCCGATGCGGTTAATAGCGTTATGACCGATACCATTAGCGATATGGCGCAGGACACCAGCATTCACGATTTTATCAAGCAAAACGCTCGTTAATTTAAGTTGCAGACCCGGCCCCGCGTCGGGTCTGCACGACAAGACATGTCCAATCATTACTTACGCATTTTTACGCAGCCAAAATCAGCGATCCTGCTGATCCTTGGTTTTGCGTCTGGATTACCGCTCGCCCTGACCTCAGGCACGCTGCAGGCGTGGATGACCGTTGAAAATATCGATCTGAAAACCATCGGTTTTTTCTCTCTCGTCGGCCAGGCCTACGTCTTTAAGTTCCTCTGGTCGCCGCTGATGGACCGCTACACGCCGCCGTTTCTCGGCCGTCGTCGCGGCTGGCTGCTGGCAACCCAGTTTCTGTTACTGATTGCTATTGCGGCGATGGGATTCCTTGAACCCTCCACGCAGTTGCGCTGGATGGCGGCGCTAGCGGTCGTCATCGCCTTTTGCTCCGCGTCTCAGGATATTGTGTTTGACGCGTGGAAAACTGACGTGCTGGCCGCGGAAGAGCGAGGCACCGGCGCGGCAATCAGCGTGCTGGGCTATCGTCTGGGGATGCTGGTTTCCGGCGGGCTGGCGCTATGGCTGGCCGACCGCTGGCTAGGATGGCAGGGAATGTACTGGCTGATGGCCGCGTTGCTGATCCCCTGCATTATCGCCACGCTGCTGGCCCCGGACCCCAGCGATGTCATTCCGGTGCCGAAAACGCTGGAACAGGCGGTTGCCGCGCCGCTTCGAGACTTCTTCGGTCGCAATAACGCCTGGCTTATCCTGCTGCTTATCGTCCTTTATAAGCTTGGCGATGCTTTTGCCATGAGCCTGACCACCACCTTTCTGATTCGCGGCGTCGGTTTCGACGCCGGCGAAGTGGGCATGGTCAATAAAACGCTCGGCCTGTTCGCCACGATTGTCGGCGCCCTGTACGGCGGCGTGCTCATGCAGCGCCTGACCTTATTCCGCGCACTGTTGATTTTTGGCGTGCTGCAGGGGATATCAAACGCCGGATATTGGCTGCTATCCATTACCGATAAGCACCTTTTCTCCATGGCGACGGCGGTATTTTTCGAAAACCTGTGCGGCGGGATGGGCACCGCGGCGTTCGTCGCGCTGCTGATGACGCTGTGCAACAAATCCTTTTCAGCCACCCAGTTTGCCCTGCTCTCGGCGCTTTCCGCCGTCGGGCGCGTTTACGTCGGCCCCATCGCCGGCTGGTTCGTCGAGGCTCACGGCTGGCCGGCCTTCTATCTCTTTTCCGTCGTTGCCGCTGTGCCGGGTATTTTGCTGCTGTTAATTTGCAGGCGTACCCTGGAACACACCCAGCGGTCAGAGAGTTTTATGCCGCGCACGCTCTTTCCTCAGATCTACGCGCTGGCCTTAATTATTCTGGCGGTTGGCTGCCTGATGCTGGCGATATGGCTACTGCTGCTGGTGCTGAACGCGCTGGATTACACCAATTTCTCCTTCCTCGCGGGCCTGCTGGAGATCGCCGTACTCACCGCCGTTGCGGGTATTTTACTCGGCGCTTTCCTTGACTACCTGGCATTACGCAAAACCGAGCTGATTTAATCGTTACAGAAACGTTATTGGACGTTGTAATTACCATGGGTAATTATAACGTCTTATTAACGATTTTATATTTAGACTACTGAGTTTGTTGTTTTGTGCGTTTTAGATTTCTGGAAATTATTGACAATTTTTATGCGAATCTTTAAATAATTTAAACGATTCAGCTTTACTGGTTTTATTTTCCGCTTTTATGATGTCTTTTATTTGATAATTAATTGTTAATTATTTGTGTTGTTTTGCAGATGGTTATGCTCATTCTCTTATAAACCCCCTGGTTCTTATCCCTTTCGTTATCAATCCCGCGTAAATCAAGCTTTGCAAGCGATAATGTCACACTCCGTAACATATGTGACAAGGCAGGCAGAAGCCGCTAACATAGAACAGACACAGCTCCAACTATGTTTACAGTAATGCAACCTTCCCGTAAAATGCCCGTACACTTTAAGCGCCACCAGATTCCGTGGAATTGAGGTCGTTCAATGAGACTTAGGAAATACAATAAAAGTTTGGGATGGATGTCATTAATCGCAGGCACTGTATTACTCAGTGGTTGTGATTCTGCACTCCTCGACCCAAAAGGACAGATTGGACTGGAGCAACGCTCTCTGATTCTGACGGCTTTCGGCCTGATGATGATCGTCGTTATTCCAGCCGTCTTGATGGCAGTAGGATTTGCCTGGAAGTATCGTGCGAGCAATAAAGATGCGAAGTATAGCCCGAACTGGTCACACTCCAACAAAGTTGAAGCCGTGGTCTGGACGGTTCCTATCCTGATCATCCTGTTCCTGGCCGTTCTGACCTGGAAAACAACTCACGCATTAGAGCCAAGCAAACCGCTTGCTCACGATGAAAAACCCATCACTATCGAAGTCGTTTCGATGGACTGGAAATGGTTCTTCATCTATCCGGAACAAGGTATTGCTACCGTCAACGAAATCGCCTTCCCGGCGAACGTACCGGTACACTTCAAAGTGACCTCCAATTCCGTGATGAACTCGTTCTTTATCCCACGTTTAGGTAGCCAGATTTACGCAATGGCCGGGATGCAGACTCAGCTGCACCTCATCGCGAACGAAGCTGGTACTTACGACGGTATCTCCGCCAGCTATAGCGGCCCGGGCTTCTCTGGAATGAAGTTCAAAGCTATCGCCACGCCGGATCGTGCAACCTTCGATCAGTGGGTAGCGAAAGCCAAACAGTCTGCGAATACCATGGACTCCATGGAAACATTCGACAAACTGGCTGCGCCTAGCGAATACAACAAAGTGGAATACTTCTCTAACGTGAAACCGGATTTGTTTAAAGATGTTGTTAACAAATTTATGTCTCACGGTAAGAGCATGGATATGACCCAACCGGAGGGCGAGCACGCAGCGCACGAAGGAATGGAAGGCATGGACATGAGCCACGCGGAAACCGCTCACTAAGGGGCCGAGGAAGAAAACGATGTTCGGAAAACTTACACTGGATGCAGTGCCCTACCATGAACCCATTATTGTGGTTACGGTGGCTGCAATTATCATTGGGGGACTGGCGCTTCTGGCAGCCATCACTTACTTCGGTAAGTGGTCCTACCTTTGGAACGAGTGGCTGACTTCGGTTGACCACAAACGTCTCGGTATCATGTACGTTATCGTAGCAATCGTTATGTTGCTGCGTGGCTTTGCTGACGCCGTTATGATGCGTAGCCAGCAGGTGCTGGCCTCGGCCGGGGAAGCAGGTTTCCTGCCGCCTCACCACTACGATCAGATCTTTACCGCCCACGGCGTTATCATGATCTTCTTCGTAGCGATGCCGTTTGTTATCGGTCTGATGAACCTGGTGGTTCCGCTGCAGATCGGCGCACGCGACGTTGCTTTCCCCTTCCTTAACAACCTGAGCTTCTGGTTCACCGTTGTGGGTGTGATTCTGGTTAACCTCTCTCTGGGCGTCGGTGAATTCGCGCAGACCGGTTGGCTGGCCTATCCGCCGCTGTCGGGAATTGAGTACAGTCCGGGAGTCGGGGTCGATTACTGGATCTGGGCTCTCCAGCTATCCGGTATTGGTACAACGCTTACCGGTATTAACTTCTTCGTAACGATTATCAAGATGCGTGCCCCTGGCATGACCATGTTCAAGATGCCGGTGTTTAGCTGGGCATCTCTGTGCGCCAACATCCTGATTATCGCCTCCTTTCCAATTCTGACCGTCACCGTCGCGCTGCTGACCCTGGACCGCTACCTGGGCACCCATTTCTTTACCAACGATATGGGTGGCAACATGATGATGTACATCAACCTGATTTGGGCCTGGGGTCATCCGGAAGTGTACATTCTGGTTCTGCCGGTATTCGGTGTCTTCTCCGAAATCGCAGCGACCTTCTCGCGTAAGCGTCTGTTTGGCTACACCTCGCTGGTATGGGCAACAGTGTGTATTACCGTTCTGTCGTTCATCGTTTGGCTGCACCACTTCTTTACTATGGGTGCGGGCGCGAACGTAAACGCCTTCTTCGGTATTACGACCATGATCATCGCTATCCCAACCGGGGTTAAGATCTTCAACTGGCTGTTTACCATGTACCAGGGCCGCATCGTCTTCAACTCAGCAATGCTGTGGACGATTGGCTTTATCGTGACCTTCTCCGTAGGTGGTATGACCGGCGTTCTGCTGGCGGTACCGGGCGCAGACTTCGTGCTGCACAACAGCCTGTTCCTGATCGCGCACTTCCATAACGTCATCATCGGCGGCGTAGTGTTCGGTTGCTTCGCAGGTCTGACCTACTGGTGGCCGAAAGCCTTTGGCTTCACCCTGAACGAAACCTGGGGCAAACGCGCTTTCTGGTTCTGGATCATCGGCTTCTTCGTCGCATTTATGCCGCTGTACGTGCTCGGCTTTATGGGTATGACCCGTCGCCTGAGCCAGCAGATTGACCCGCAGTTCCACCCGATGCTGGTTGTTGCAGCCTGCGGTGCGGCGCTGATCGCCTGCGGTATCCTCTGCCAGCTGATTCAGTTCTACGTGTCTATCCGCGATCGCGAGCAGAACCGTGACCTGACCGGCGACCCGTGGGGCGGCCGTACGCTGGAGTGGGCAACCTCTTCTCCTCCGCCGTTCTACAACTTCGCTATCGTTCCTGTGGTTCACGAGCGTGACGCGTTCTGGGAAATGAAAGAGAAAGGCGACGCGTACAAGAAACCGGCTGGCTATGAAGAGATTCATATGCCGAAAAACAGCGGCGCGGGCATCGTTATTGCTGCTTTCGCAACGGTGTTTGGTTTCGCAATGATCTGGCACATCTGGTGGATGGCGATTGCAAGCTTCGTCGGCATTCTGGCGACCTGGATTATTAAGAGCTTTGACGAGGACGTGGATTACTACGTGCCGGTTGCAGTAGTCGAAAAACTGGAAAATCAGCATTTCGATGAGATTAACAAAGCAGGGCTGAAAAATGGCAACTGATACTCTTGCGCATAACGCCCACGCGCACGAACACGGGCACCATGATACAGGACCGATGAAGGTATTCGGTTTCTGGATCTACCTGATGAGCGACTGCATTATCTTCGCCACTCTGTTCGCGACCTATGCCGTTCTGGTGAACGGCACGGCAGGCGGGCCGACCGGTAAAGATATTTTCGAACTGCCGTTCGTTCTGGTTGAAACCGCGCTGCTGCTGTTCAGCTCCATCACCTACGGCATGGCGGCTATCGCCATGTACAAAAACAACAAGAGCCAGGTGGTTTCCTGGCTGGCGCTGACCTTCCTCTTCGGGGCAGGGTTCATCGCAATGGAACTCTATGAATTCCATCACCTGATTGTTGAAGGTATGGGTCCGGATCGCAGCGGCTTCCTGTCAGCGTTCTTCGCGCTGGTCGGTACCCACGGTCTGCACGTAACCTCTGGTCTGATCTGGATGGCGGTGCTGATGGTACAGGTTTCTCGTCGTGGCCTGACCAACACTAACCGTACCCGTATCATGTGCCTGAGTCTGTTCTGGCACTTCCTGGACGTCGTGTGGATCTGCGTGTTCTCTGTTGTTTATCTGATGGGGGCGATGTAATGAGTCATTCTACCGATCATAGCGGCGCTTCTCACGGCAGCGTGAAGAGCTACATGACGGGGTTCATCCTGTCGATCATTCTGACGGTTATCCCGTTTGCAATGGTGATGAGTGGCTCCGCATCGCATGCGGCTATTCTGGGAACCATCCTGGTCACTGCAGTTGTGCAGATTGTGGTACACCTCGTGTACTTCCTGCACATGAACAGTAAATCGGACGAAGGTTGGAACCTGACCGCATTTATCTTCACCGTAATCATCATTGCTATCGTAGTCGTCGGTTCCATCTGGATTATGTGGAACCTGAACTACAACATGATGATGCACTAAGAGCGGCGAGTATGTTTAAGCAATACCTGCAAGTAACGAAACCAGGCATTATTTTTGGCAACCTGATCTCCGTGATTGGCGGTTTCCTGCTGGCCTCAAAGGGCCACATAGACTATCCGCTTTTCATCTGGACGCTCCTCGGAGTATCCCTGGTGGTCGCCTCGGGTTGTGTTTTCAACAACTATATCGACCGTGATATCGATCGTAAGATGGAACGGACGAAAAACCGGGTGCTGGTCAAAGGGCTGATCTCGCCAGAAGCTTCGCTGGTATACGCCACCCTGCTGGGTATTGCTGGCTTCATGCTGCTGTGGTTTGGCGCCAACCCCCTCGCCTGCTGGCTGGGGGTGATGGGGTTTGTGGTTTATGTCGGCGTTTACAGCCTGTATATGAAGCGCCACTCCGTCTACGGCACGCTGATTGGTTCTCTCTCCGGCGCTGCGCCGCCGGTGATTGGCTACTGTGCGGTGACCGGTGATTTTGACAGCGGCGCCGCTATTCTGCTGGCTATTTTTAGCCTGTGGCAGATGCCTCACTCTTACGCTATCGCGATTTTCCGCTTCAAGGATTATCAGGCGGCGAATATTCCTGTTCTGCCGGTAGTGAAAGGCATATCTGTGGCGAAAAACCATATCACCGTTTACATCATCGCTTTCGCCGTTGCGACCCTGATGCTCTCTCTGGGCGGCTACGCCGGATACAAATATCTGGTTGTCGCTGCGGCAGTGAGCGTCTGGTGGCTCGGAATGGCGCTGCGCGGTTACAAAGTGGCGGATGATAAAGTCTGGGCGCGTAAGCTGTTCGTCTTTTCCATCGTGGCCATTACCGCACTGTCGGTGATGATGTCCGTCGACTTTATGGTACCGGATTCACATAATTTACTGACTATGGTTAGATAAAACCCTAATCAGCACCTGCCGAACGGCTCCCGCTTGCAAGACCGGGAGCCGTTTCTTTATCCCCCCTTCACTCTTCTGATTCATATTATGCAAATCAACTCCCTCCATTCGTTCATATCTATCGAAGTTACCTTCCTTCTCAACTCATTAGGTTCATAGAAAAATCATATAAAAATCATAGCCCTGGCCGGAACACCATCTGGTTTATCTCTATTTAGCGGTGTTAGTCTTTCGCGGTGAGCTTGTGCTCACTTATCCCGTTTAATAAGGAAATAAAAATGAAAGAATTAACATTTAACGAAATGGAGTACGTTTCTGGTGGTTTTAATTTAGTTGGCGCCGCAACCGGCTTTACCGATTTTGTGGTCAATTCCGGGCTGGGATTCAGCTCTTTTGTCGCTACCTCAGGAGCTGCATTCGCAAGCTTCGTGATCGACAGCACCGTTGAAATTGGCAAGTTTGTTGCTGGTCAAACCAACTGGAATACCTTTGTTACTAACGGCGCCAATAACTGGAATGGCTTTGTCAACACCGCGGCAAACAGCTGGTCAACATTCGTGAACAACGCTGGTGCAGACTGGAACGGCTTTATCGACACCGCTAAAGCATAATACATCGGGCAGGTGCCCACCTGCCCTCTCTCTGACTACCCCACCAGCATTGCCTGAGCGCTATAAAGCAAATCCAGATGATCGCGGCACAGGGCCTCAATCGAGGTTCTGGACTGATGGCTGGTTAAGCTCAGCGCTCCCCAGTAGATCCCTTCCCGGTCTGACAGCGGTACGGCCAGCACTAGCATGCCAATTTCAAACTCCTGCTCAATCGCGGCATATCCCTGGCGGCGCACCTGGGCGATCTTCTCCAGCAGGGTCGTAACGTCGGTTACCGTATAGGGCGTGCGCTGTTCGCGTTTGATCCGTTGCAATACATTCTCACACTCGGCTTCCGCTAACGACGCCAGCCATAGCCGACCACCAGCGGTACAGTAAATCGGCACCCTCTCCCCCAGGCGTACTGAAGTCGAGTTAAACGGCGTATGCTTACTGCGGGCGATATACACCAGCTCATCATCATCTATCACCCCCACCGAAGCGTGCTCTTCCGTCCGGCTGGCGATGTACTCAACGATCGGCCGTACCATGCGCGGGAACTGCGCTGAATCAACATACGCCTGCCCCAGCCTCAACGCTTTGGGCGTCAGCCAGTAGTAACGTCCGTCGGTTTGCAGGTAGCGCTCGTGCAGCAGGGTAAGGAAAAACCGCCGCGCGGCGCTTTGCGTCAGGCCGCTCATTTTCGCCGCCTGCGGCACGGTGAGCCGCGGATGCTCTTTTGAAAATAGCTGGATCAGCGCCAGCCCCTTTTGCAGGCCGACGATCAGATCGCGGGGATGAATCTGGTTTTGCATACTTGTTCACACTTTCGCAACAATTAGATCGGTTTAGTGCGATTATCGCAGTGGTGGTGCGATTAACAACCAGTATGGTCGAATTCTGCGTTGTCGCTCTCAGCTTCCGCTGAAATACTTTCACAACATTCATTTAACAAAATGAGGTTTGAAATGGTCAGTGGATTCACTCAGGTCGTCGCCGTCATCGGTCACCCGATTACCCAGGTTAAATCGCCGGAGAATTTCAACCGCTACTTTGCAGACCAGCAGATGGACAGCGTCATGATCCCGGTGGATATCGCACCGGAAGCCGTTGCTGACTATCTGAAGACGCTGCGCGGCTGGCACAACATGAGCGGCGTGCTGGTCACCGTTCCACACAAACAGCGGGCCGCCGCCCTGGTCGACGAGTTAACACCGCGAGCTCAGCACCTCAATGCCATTAACGTCATCCGTAAGCTGGCCGATGGCCGTTTACAGGGCGATATGCTCGATGGCGTCGGTTTTCAGCTTGCCGCAGAGGCGCACGGCTTTAGCGCCGCCGGTAAAAAGGGGCTGCTCTCCGGCTGCGGCGGCGTCGGCAGCGCTATCGCGTGGGGGCTTTGCGAAGCAGGCATCCATCAACTGGCGCTTTATGATCAGAATCCCGCCACGCTCCAGCTGCTTCATAACCGACTGGCGACGCATTTTCCGCACGTTCACCTTACCGATCTGCCCGCTACGCTCAACGGCCTGGATTTGCTGGTGAACGGTTCCCCGGCGGGAATGGCCGGTTTCGATCCGTTACCGCTGCCGCAAACGCTGCTGGAAACACTCCCGGTATCAGCGCATGTCGCGGACGTGGTTACCGCCCCGGTTATCACCCCGCTCCTCGACTTCGCCCGGGATCGCGGCTGCACGATCCAGACCGGGCCGGAGATGGCGCTGGCGCAGATGAAACTGATGGGGCAGTTCATCGGCGCCATTGCGCAGGAACAGGGAGCGGCGGCATGAAAAGCTGGGACGTCATCGTTATTGGCAGCGGCGCCGCAGGCTTTGCCGCGGCAGTGACCGCCTGCTGTAAAGGACTGTCGGTGCTGATGCTGGAAAAAGCTCCGCAGTTTGGCGGCACCTCCGCCATTTCCGGGGGCGCGGTGTGGATCCACGACAGCGATCAGGCGCGGAAAAAGGCAGCAGGCGGCAGCCCGCAGGAAATCGAAACCTATCTGCGGACGATTATCGGTGAGCCTTATTATCGTCAGGATCTGGTAGATGCCTTTATCGCTTCGGGACGCGAGGCGCTGGCGTTTCTGGAAAAAGAGGGGGCAGTGAAATATAACCTGCGCCCGCTCTCTCCAGATTATTACCCGGATGAGCCCGGCGCCGTTGATGTCGGACGGGCGCTGGAGGTGGTGGAGTTTGACGGGCGGGAGCTGGGTGAGCATTTTCGCGACCTCCGCTCTCCCCCACCGGGAATGCTATTGTTTGGCGGGATGATGGTTAACCGGGTTGATATCCAGCACTTTCTCGATATGCGCCGCTCCCTTAGCGCGTTCGCGCACTGCGGCAGACTGCTGCTGCGCTACGGTCGCGATCGCCTGAGGTACCATCGCGGTACCCGCCTGGCGATGGGCAACGCGCTGATCGCCCGCATGGCGACGCTCGCCTTTCGCAAAGGCATGCAGCTCAGGCTCAACGTCAACGTGCTTTCGCTGAGCGAACACAATGGCGAGGTGACCGGCGTAGAAATTGAGCACGAGGGTCAAAAGCAGGCTCTTGAAGCCCGCTGCGGCGTGGTGCTGGCAGCAGGAGGTTTTGCCGCAGGCAAGCTGGCTGAACGCTATCGCCCCCAGACCCGCGAGCACTACACCATGTCCCCCGCCGCCAACGACGGCGCCGCGCTGCGCCTTGCCGCCGCGGTCAATGCACGGGAAGGGGCTGACTTGCCGTCTAACTTTTTCTGGGCGCCGGTCTCGGTTTTACAGCATCCCGACGGCACGCAAGAGCGCTTCCCTCATCTGGTCACCGATCGCGCCAAACCCGGCGTGATTGCCGTCAACCAGCGCGCGGTGCGCTTCGTGAACGAGTCTAACTCTTATCACCACTTCGCCAGCGCCATGCAAAGCCGGGCAGAAAATGCCCCCTGCTTTCTGATTTGCGATGCCCTGGCCATGAAGCGCTACGGCCTCGGCCTGGCGCGCCCTGCCCCGGTCAATAATGACGCGCTGGTGAAAGCGGGCTATCTGCATAAGGCCGATACGCTGCCTGAACTGGCGCAGCGGCTCGGGCTGGATCCGCATACGCTCGCTGAAACGGTGGCTCGCTATAACCGCGATGCCGCTCAGGGCCTCGACCCGGCGTTCACCAAAGGCGGCAACAGCTATAACCGAGCGATGGGCGACCCTGGCCACCGGCCAAACGCCTGTAACGCTCCGCTGACCCGCGCACCGTTTTATGCCGTCACCCTCTATACCGGCGATCTCGGTACCTCACGCGGCCTGGTCACTACCGCCGATGCTCAGGTGATTAACCAGCAGGGTGAACCGATTAAAGGCCTCTACGCCGTGGGTAATGATATGGATTCGATGATGGCCGGAACCTATCCCGGCCCCGGCATTACGCTCGGCCCGGCGCTAACCTTCGGCTATCTCTCAGCCAGCCATATGGCGCAACAACACGCACTGTAAACAGGAGAAGATCATGATCTATGAAAAACGCACCTACACCATCAATCCGTTGAAAATGGTCGACTGGCTGGCGCTGTACAATAGCGATGCTTACGCCGTGCAAACCGAGCATCTCGGTAAGCTCATCGGTTTCTTCTTTACCGAAATTGGCGTGGTCAATCAGGTGGTACATATCTGGGCCTACGAGAGCCTCGACGATCGCCTGGTGCGTCGGGCGCGTATGGCGCAGGACGAACGCTGGCTGACGTTCTCGCGCAAAAACCGCGAGCTGGCCGCCGTCGAGCGCCTGGAGTCGGTGCTTCTGCGCCCCACTGATTTTTCACCACTGCAATAAGGAGAGAGTTATGAGCGGGCAGATGAACGTGGATGTTCTGGTCGTCGGCTCCGGCGCTGCGGGGCTCTCTGCCGCCGTCACCGCCGCGCTCGGCGGCGCCAGCGTGCTTGTTGCAGAGAAAGAGTCGGTCATTGGCGGCACCAGCGCCTGGTCCGGCGGCTGGCTGTGGATCCCGCGTAATCCGCTGGCGCGTGAGGAGGGTATTGAAGAAGAACCCGACGCGCCGCTCGCTTATTTACGCCATGAAATGGACGGTGAGCCTGCCGATGCGCGTCTGCTCGCTTACTTACAGTACGGACCGGAGATGATCGACTTTTTCCGCCGCCGCACCGCCGTGCAGTTTCTCTCCGGCAGCAAAATGCCTGATTTTCACGCTTCGCCAGGCGCTGCGCTGGGCGGCCGCTCAGTCACGGCACAGCCTTTTGACGGGCGGTTGCTGGGCGACTGGCTACATCGCCTGCGGCCTCCGCTGGAGACCATCAGCCTCGCGGGGATGGGCATTGCCGGCGGTACGGATATGGCGCACTTTTTTAACGCCACCCGCTCACCGCGCTCGGCGCTGTACGCCACCCGCCGCCTGCTGCGTCACGGCTGGCAGCGGCTGCGCGCCGGCCGCGGACAGCATCTGGTTAACGGCAACGCGCTGGTCGCCCGCCTCCTGCGTTCGGCGCTGGATGCGGGTGTGAATTTTCAGCTTAACGCGCCGGTAGAACGTCTGCTCACCGACAACAATGGCGTTACGGGCGCGATAGTACGTAGCGACTGCGGCGCGCTGGAGGTTCGCGCCGGCGCGGTGATCCTCGCCTGCGGAGGCTTTCCCCACGACAGGCAGCGTCTGGCCGAACAGGTGCCGCACGCCGCCAGCGGCTACGGCCACTTTTCCGCCGCGCCTCCGGGGAATCAGGGGGATGGCATTCGGCTCGGCGAAACGGTCGGCGGCCAGTTTGATCATTCGCTCAGGCACGCCATGGCCTGGGCGCCAGTGTCGCGTGTTACCCTCGCCAGCGGAGTGCAGCTCCCCTTTCCGCATCTGATTGAGCGCGCGAAACCCGGCTTTATTGCCGTGTTGCCCAACGGCAAACGCTTCACCAATGAGGCCGACTCTTATCATGATTTTATTGCCGCGCTGCTGGAGGCGACGCCGCCGGGCGACACGCCGCAGGCGTGGTTGATTGCCGACAGCCGGGCGCTGCGGCGCTACGGATTGGGCCATGCTCGCCCCTTCCCGTTTACCCCAGAGGCCTGGCGCAGGACCGGATATCTGCAGACGGGCGAAACGCCGGAAGCGCTGGCAAAAGCCTGTGCCATGAATCCGCAACAGCTAACGGAAACGATCGCCCGGTTTAACGACTTTGTAGACCAGGGCGAGGATAAGGATTTTCAGCGCGGCGCATCGGCATACAACCGCACGCAGGGCGATGCCAGTCGCTCTTCGCACCCAACGCTTGGGAAGCTCAGCCATGCGCCTTTTTATGCGGTACGCATTTTGCCCGGCTCGCTGGGCTCCTTCAGCGGATTAATCACCGATGAAAATGCGCGGGTTCTCAACGCGCAGCAGCAGCCGATTCAGGGGCTTTTCGCCGTCGGCAACGACATGTCGAGCGTGATGCGGGGATTCTATCCCAGCGGCGGTATCACGCTGGGTCCGGCGATGACCTTTGGTTATTTGGTCGGAAAAAACCTGGCAGAAAATATAAATAAAACAACTCAGTAAAAGCATTCCACCAGGGACGGCAATACGCATAACAACAACCTGCAACTGTACTGGAGTCCTTCATGAACATGCGAACCCTGTCACTCGCCGCGCTTACCCTACTTGATGTCCCACCACCGGAACAGGTGCGCATTGCGGCCCAGGCCGGCTTCACTCACGTTGGCCTGCGCCTGCTTCCCGCAACCCCGTCGGATCCGGATTACGCCATGCTCGGCGATACCCCCGCCGTTCGCGATACCCTGGCGGCGCTGATGGCAACCGGCGTTCGCGTTTCCGACGTTGAGATTGTCCGCCTGACGCCGGATTTTGCCCTGAATACCCGATTGAGGCTGTTCCTTGATACCGCCGCGCGCCTTGGCGCGAAGCAGGTTTTAGTCGCCGGCAACGATGATAACCGGGCCCGCAGTGCGGAAAATCTCGCCCAACTGGCCGAAGCCGGCCAGGAGTATGGTTTAACCATGAACCTGGAGCCTATGCCATGGACCCACCTGCGCACCATCGCCGAAGTCCAGGCGCTGATCGCCGTCAGTGGCCGCAGCGATATCGGTATTTTAATTGATGCCATTCACTTCTGGCGGGCAGGCGAATCCCTTTCGACCCTCGCCACGCTCCCGCAAAATTGCCTCAACTATATGCAGCTTTGCGATGCCTTAGCGCAATCCCCCGCTAACGAGCAAGAGTTGATTTACCAGGCGCGCGCCGCGCGCCAGGTGCCCGGTGAAGGCGGACTCGACCTGCACGGTCTGATGGCAGCGCTTCCGGCCACGCTACCGGTATCCATCGAGGTTCCGCTAAGCGGCGCTCGGGGGGCGCTGCCGGCGCTCGCTCGCGCTCAGCTGCTGTTTAACGCCGCGCAGTCCTACCTGCGCCCTTGCGCATAAGGAGAGTCCCATGACACAGACTCAACGCCTGGACGTCAGGGAGTTAATCAACGCCAATCCGCTCAGCCGCTTTCAGAAGCTGGTGGTGTTCTTAGGCTTCTGCGTTATCGCGCTGGACGGCTTTGATATCGCCATCATGGGATTTATCGCCCCAACGCTGAAGCAGGAATGGGGAGTAAGCAACCACGAGCTCGGTTTTGTCATCAGCGCCGCGCTGATAGGCCTGGCGCTGGGCGCTATTTTCTCCGGCCCCCTCGCCGACTGGCTGGGACGGAAGAAAATTATCATCAATAGCGTCTTCTTCTTCGGCTTTTGGACCATCGCCACCGCCCTTTCACAAAATATTGAGCAGATGATGGTCTTTCGTTTTCTGACCGGGCTGGGGTTAGGCGCCGCCATGCCGAATATCGGCACCCTGGTGTCAGAGTATGCGCCGGAGCGTCAACGCTCGTTCCTGATTACGATTATTTTTTGCGGCTTCACCTTTGGCGCGGCAGCGGGCGGTTTCTCTGCATCCTGGCTGATCCCGCAGTTTGGCTGGCACTCGCTGATGCTGCTTGGCGGGATCCTCCCGCTGCTGTTCGCTCCGGTCCTGATCTGGCTGTTACCGGAATCGGTGCGTTTTTTGGTAGTTAAGCGCGCGCCTGCTGAACGTATTCGGCGGATTATGCAGCGCCTCTATCCGGGACAAATTCCCGATGAGGCAGAGTTCAGCTTACCGGCCCAGCCCGTCCAGGCAAATGCCATGCGCATCGTTCTCTCCCGCCAGTATCGCTTCGGTTCGATGATGCTCTGGCTGGTTTACTTTATGGGGCTTTTTTTGGTCTATCTCCTCGGTAGCTGGCTACCGACGCTGGTAAAAGAAGTCGGCTTAACGGTCGGCCAGGCGGCGGTGATGACCGCAATGTACCAGGCGGGCGGAACCATCGGCTCGCTGTTTGCAGGCTGGCTGATGGACCGGATCAACCCCCATCGGGCTCTCGGACTGATTTACGCGGTTGGCGGCCTGTTTACGATGGCAATGGGCTATGCCGCGGCAAGCTTTGCGCTCATCTGCCTGCTGGCATTTATCAGCGGAGCCTGCTTAAACGGCGCCAATACCGGCATGAACGCGCTCTCCGCCCGCTACTATCCTACCGAAGCGCGGGCTACCGGCTCCAGCTGGATGCACGGTGTTGGCCGCATGGGCGCGATCCTGAGCGCCTTTGCCGGAGCGGAAATGCTGGCGCTGAATATCAGCTTCGAAAGCGTTTTCCTGATCCTTGGCATTCCCGCCGCGATAACCGTCGTCGGGCTGGCGGCCAAAGGTATTTTCGCTGCTGGTCCGACGGCAAAAGCCACCGCTTCAACCACGCCCGTCAGAAGTACATTTTAAACGGTGATGCTAAGGCAGGCGTGTTTCAAAAACACGCCTGCCAAAAAAGAAAAATTAATTTCATTTAAATAAATAATGAAAAATGAAAATACCGTGCAGTATCGATTCACTTCACAAAATCACAGCGCAAAATCATTAAACCCATACAATAAACAAATCAAATATCGTTCAGAAAAACACTTAATAACCTCATCAATCAGAATGACTTGATAGCTGTAGCCAAAAAATTTACGGCTCAATTCTTACGGTTTTTCGATCCGCCTCGCATATACAGAAATTAAATTCCAAACAAACATTGAAATGAAATAAATATTTCCTTATGTTCTGGCTGATATTCAGGATAAGGTCGTGCCGGCGGAACTGGCGCAGAGGTCCTGACTTGTCCTTCCAGACAAAGGAATTGACCATGAGTGAACAGCAGATTCTTCTCTCTCCCGCGGCAGCACGCGGCGATAAGCTAAGCTGGGCTACCCGAATCGCTTACGGCGGCGGTGATACCGCCTGTAACGTCGTTTTCGGCATGATCGGCACGGTTTTAACCCTCTTTTATACCGACTATGTCGGCATCAGCATCGCCACCGTTGGCCTGGTGATGCTGATCTCACGTCTGTTTGATGGCGTTTCCGATGTCATCATGGGCCTGATGGTGGAACGCACGAACTCTCGCTGGGGTAAATCACGCCCCTGGCTGCTGTGGATGAGCGTGCCCTACGCCGTATCGGCAATTTTACTGTTCACCGTCCCGCAGACCACTGGCACACTGCAGTTTCTCTATCTGCTGGTCGCCTATAACTTCTGCACCACCGTGTGCTATACCGCCATCAACCTCCCCTATGGCAGCCTCTCCGCGATGATGACCCGCGCCTCCTGGGAAAGGGATATGCTCAGCATCACCCGAATGTCGATGTCGCCTTTTGGTCGTATTCTCGCCGTTGCCTGCACATTGCCGCTGGTGAAGTACTTTGGCGACGATCAGGCGGCGTGGATCAAAACCATGTCTATTTGGGCTTTTCTGGCGCTGCTGTTGCTGCTGTTTTGCTTTTATAAATGCGAAGAGAAGGTCGTCATCAAAGCGCGAGAGAAACAGGGAAACGTACCGGTAAAAACCCAGCTTTCCGCGCTTTTTCGTAACCAGTACTTCTGGGCCAGCGCAATCCTGTGGACCGCACAAAGCGTTTACTACACCGTGGTAGGGATCGCCCTGCCTTACTACTGCCGCTACGTGCTCGGCGATGATACCTTCTATAGCTCCATTTTCGTTGCCGAAACCGCGTGCATTATTATTTTCACCTTCCTGAGCTCAGTGCCTATCCGTAAATACGGTAAACGCAACGTTGCCCTCTGCGGCATTGTGCTGGCGACCATCGGCCAGGTGCTGTTTATGTTTAACTCTGATGATTACCACTGGGCGCTGGCAAACGCGATTATTCGCGGTATTGGCTTCGCCCCGCTGAATGCCGTGCTGTTCGGCTTCTGCGGCGATGCCGTCGAATTCGGCCAGTGGAAAACGCGCGTCAGACAGGAAGGGATGATCTTCTCCGCCGGTTCCGTAGGGACGAAACTCGGTGCAGGTATTGCCGCCGCGGTTATCTCCGGCCTGCTGAGCATGGCGGGTTACGTCAGCTCCAGCAGCGGATCCGGCGTTCAGCCGCAAAGCGCTATCGACATGATTAACCACGTCTATCTCTACGGTTCTTTCTTCCTGTGGATAGTCGTCATTATCACCCTGCTGTTTTACCGCCTGGATAAGCAATACCCGCAGATCATGCATGACCTGAAAGAACGCGAAGCGCGTGGCGAGATGTAAAACCTTAGAACCAGGCCCGCGCTCGGCGAGCGCGGGAATACAGCAGAACATCTGAAATCCGTAGTATCTCTATCATTGAGGAGTGCACCATCATGTTAAACGGCATGAAACCCTTATCCCGCTCCCTGCGCTGGGGCATGGTCGGCGGCGGCGGAACCAGCCAGATTGGCTACAGCCACCGCTGTGCGGCGCTTCGCGACAACGTCTTTACTCTGCTCGCTGGCGCGCTTGATATCGATGCCGAGCGCGGCCGTCAATTCGGCGAGCAGCTCGGCATCGCTCCTGAACGCTGCTATGCCAATTATCAAACGCTGTTCGCGGAGGAGGCCAAACGCCCTGACGGCATTGAAGCCGTATCGGTGACTACGCCGAACAATACTCACTTCGCTATCACTAAAGCGGCGCTTGAAGCCGGGCTGCACGTTATTTGCGAAAAACCGCTGTGCTTCACCGCCGATGAAGCGCGCGAGCTGCTGGCGCTGAGCAAAAAGCAGAATAAAATTATCGGCGTCACATACGGTTATGCCGGGCACCAGATGATCCAGCAGGCGCGACAGATGATAGCGGAAGGGATGCTCGGCGAGATCCGCATTATTAATATGCAGTTCGCCCACGGTTTTCATAATGAAGCCGTTGAGCTGCAGGCTGAATCCACCCGCTGGCGGGTCACGCCAAAATATGCCGGCCCTAGCTATGTGCTGGGGGATCTGGCGACCCACCCGCTATTTATTGCCGAGACGATGGTGCCGAATCTGAGCATCACCCGCCTGATGTGTGCGCGTCAAAGCTTCGTCAAATCCCGCGCGCCGCTGGAAGATAACGCCTTTGTGCTGATGGAATATAACAACGGCGCCGTTGGTTCACTGTGGACCAGCGCGGTCAACAGCGGCGCAATGCACTCGCAAAAAGTCCGCGTCATTGGCGAAAAAGCCAGCATCGAATGGTGGGATGAGCGTCCAAATCAGCTCAGCTATGAGGTACAGGGCGAACCGGCCCGCGTCCTCGAGCGTGGGATGCCCTATCTCAGCCAGCAGGCGCTGGCGGACGACCGCATTGGCGGCGGTCACCCTGAAGGGCTGTTCGAGGCGTGGGCCAACCTCTATCGCCGCTACGCCATCGCCATCGACGCCATGGATCGCGGGGACCGGGCGTTCCTCGAGACCTTCTGGTATCCGGACGTCGAAGCCGGCCTGCACGGCGTTTACTGGGTTGAGCAGTGTGTCAAATCCGCCGACGCGGGCGGCCAGTGGGTTGACTTTAACTGCCATTAATCTCTGCACACCAGTGGAGGCTCCTCCACTGGTTTTTTTCTGCCTACCGTACTCACCTCATCATGCAACACAGTCGTAATATCTGTTAAACAAACATTTATTTACGCTTCTGTTTCCCCCCACTACACTAGGCGCAGTTTTTATATTGAGGTGGTAATGAACGATAATAAAATGACGCCAGGCGAACTGCGCGCGACCTGGGGTTTGGGGACCGTATTCTCTTTGCGCATGCTCGGCATGTTTATGGTTCTGCCGGTTCTGACCACTTACGGCATGGCGTTACAGGGCGCAAGTGAGGCCCTTATCGGCCTGGCAATCGGCATTTACGGGCTGGCCCAGGCGATATTCCAGATTCCTTTCGGACTGCTTTCCGACCGCATTGGGCGTAAACCGCTGATCGTCGGCGGCCTGTTAATCTTCGTCATCGGCAGCGTTATCGCGGCGCTTTCCGACTCTATCTGGGGCATTATTCTTGGCCGCGCTCTGCAGGGTTCCGGGGCGATTGCCGCCGCGGTCATGGCGCTGCTTTCCGATTTAACCCGCGAGCAGAACCGCACTAAAGCCATGGCGTTTATCGGCGTCAGCTTTGGCATCACCTTTGCTATTGCAATGGTTCTCGGGCCTATTGTTACCCACCAGTTGGGCCTGCACGCCCTGTTCTGGATGATCGCCTTCCTGGCGACGCTCGGGATCCTGCTAACGCTGTGGGTAGTGCCAAACAGCCAGAATCACGTGCTGAACCGCGAGTCTGGCATGGTGAAGGGCTGCTTCAGCAAAGTCCTTGCTGAGCCAAAACTACTGAAGCTCAATTTCGGTATTATGTGCCTGCATATCATGCTGATGTCGACTTTTGTCGCCCTGCCGGGACAACTGGAAGCCGCCGGTTTCCCCGCCGCCGAGCACTGGAAAATCTATCTGGTCACCATGTTGGTCTCATTTGTGGCGGTGGTACCATTTATTATCTACGCCGAAGTGAAGCGCAAAATGAAACGCGTCTTCCTGTTGTGCGTCGCCATCCTGCTGATTGCTGAAATCGTACTTTGGGGCGCCGGAGGCTATTTCTGGGAACTGGTTGCCGGCGTTCAGCTATTTTTTCTCGCGTTTAACCTGCTGGAAGCGCTGCTGCCGTCGTTAATCAGCAAAGAATCACCGGCCGGCTATAAAGGCACTGCGATGGGAATTTATTCTACCAGTCAGTTCCTCGGCGTGGCCATCGGCGGAGCGCTCGGCGGCTGGGTGGATGGCTTTTTTGATTCGCAAACCGTCTTCCTGCTCGGCGCCCTGCTGGCGATGCTGTGGCTGCTGGTGGCCAGCACCATGAGCGAGCCGCCGTACGTTAGCAGTCTGCGGGTCGAGATCCCTGCCGATGTGATGGCGGATGAAATGCTACAGCAACGTCTACAGGCTCAAGCAGGAGTTAAAGAGGTACTTGTAGTTAGCAACGAACGTTCGGTGTATATCAAAATCGACAGTAAGATTACTAACCGCTTTGAGATTGAGCAGGTGATTAAACAAGGAGCAGTTCAGACCGCTCCCATATAAGGTGGTTAAGCAGTCAGGGACATGATACGTGACTTATGTGATTGTCCCTGTTGCGTACTGGCAAAAGCTTGCGTTACGGTCTCCCCTCCCAATTATCTTCGCTGCTTTAAGCGTTGGTTATGAGTTATCCTTCTCATCGCCTTAAAGCTAGCGCTACGCTTCAAATTCTCACTTCAACCCACTATGAGTCCTCGACAAACAAGCAGAAAGCGGCATGAGAAGCATCGTAATAAACGCACCGGGAGGATACCAGCTCCGCAAAGTCCCCTGGAATTATAACCATTCAGTTGCCCTGGCCAGGAGATAACCTTCAAAAGTAGTTTTATTAGCATTGGAAATGATAAGCATGTGCTGACTGCGGGAGTATCTATGTTAGAACGAAGAAAACTATGTTCAACTATAGATAGCTTATTCTAATGGATAGCAGAATACAGCCATTCACAAACGACAACATAGCATCACTTTGTGAATTCACAATATCCGCAAAATAAATTTTAATATTCACGATAAAAAAAGGGACATAGTCACCACTTTCAGTAAAAGTGATAAAAGGTTGATAGTGAATTAATAGCCATAAAACATAAAGCTAATCAATTATAAAAACTCAATTATTTAGCATTTTGATTGGAAGCGCAAATTTATCATCACGCTAACGATTCATAATGAATTACCGATTCATTTGAATATTCACTATTATCGCAACAGGTCTCTGGTTAATATTTACGAGGGTTTACTCTGCATGCCCGCAACTAAGTAATTGTAAATAGTCATATCACAGGAATAAAAAATGAAAGAATTAACACAATATGAAATGGAAAATATCTCGGGTGCTGGCCTCTTTGACCTGCCTTGTGCACTAGTTGATTTCACTATTCAATCAGCATTTGGTCTGATTAAAGTCGGTATTGATGGCTCCCTGACCGTTGCCAAAACGGCGGTGGAAACCTCTCTGGATATATTCAGCAACTTACTAAGCGGCTCCCCATCCAGTATTGGGAGCATTCTGGGAGATCACTTCAATTCAATGATGTATGAAAAATCAGGTATCTGGTCAAACTTCGCCTATGATGCAGCGACGGGCTGGGGCGACGTGGTCTATTCTTTACAGAAATAAAAAACAAGCCAGTCAGGAAACTGACTGGCTTTATCCATTCAACAACACGTCTGTTCCGATTAATACTCAAATATGTAGTTCCATATAATCCGAGCCCTCTCATTCAAGACTGTAATGTGCAGTGCTATCGTGCATATCTCCTTAGTAACTCTGGTTACATTTTAACGTTGAATTCGATCACAACGAAAATACATATCACATGCGATGATATAATCATTATGCCAATGCCAGTAAGCATGAAAGTAGAAATAAAAAAACGAAGGCAGAGAGCTGGATAAAAAATAAATTACAAAACAAATCTTAAAACCAGAAAATGCCAAAATCACATTGAGCGAAATTATCCAAAAAAATTGAATGATTAAAACCAAGAATAATCTAAGCCATATTGCTTTATTATAGAGCCATGGCCAGGGTATTGACTTTGATAGATGGAAATCAAATTCCCGCAGGAACAATCTTCCGAGAAAAATGTAGCGTTTCGACGGGCGTATGAAGATCATGTCTAAGAACAAAACAATAACACAAAGAATAAACATCGCTATTATTAGTCTAGCTGAAAAAAAACCATCGGCCAAAGAAAAATCATCCTGATTTGCCAAAGGGCTTACTATCAAGCTATTCATTAAAAAGGTGATAAAAAGATTGAAACAGACGTAATGATGAAGATTCCTCCAGACTACCTTTTGAACAGTTAACTCCTTCATTCGCTTCACATAGCTATAACGTGCAAAATTAAATGCCAGGTAAATAGTAAATGGGGTAATAAATGCAATACAAAGTAGTGCATGAACAGATGACATAAACGACAGACAGCCCGTAATGAGAAGATAAAACATCACAAAGCATGCGAAGGTGACGACCGCCGGATGCCACAAAAAGGCCTCATGCGATGATATGGTTTTTCCCTGGAAGCAAGAAAAATCAATATGTTGCATGACACATTTATATCCCCAGTAATTTTTCAGCTCGTAAATAAAAGAAAATACAATTAATGCCAGGATGATGCTCAGGCTCAATATATTACTCGGCAGTAAGATATAACCATTGTTCTTCCAGAAAAGAAAAAGTAAAAAAACAGTTAAAAGGTAAAGATAAATAATCACTCGCTTATCCTGATAACGAGTAAATTTTGAATAGTCCGGGATCATAGCATCTCCATTACAAGCCAATCAGTTTTCTACAATGCACGATATTGTCTGGCGTTAAACGCCGGAAGTCATAAAGTAGTTGTCCTAAATAGGCTTTATTGCTGAACTCCAGAAAGGTTACCGGCTGAGAATTATTTAATTGAGCCGTAATAGAATTTGTCCATTGCACTGTATGAGTCAGATGTAAAGCCAGATTTTCTTTGATCTGTTCGGGAAGAAATTCTGCTTGTCCGGTAACATTCATCAGCACGCTGTGCTTAGGTGAACGAATATCGATTTTTTGCAAAAAATCTCGCATCAACTGCACACCATCGGTCATTAAACATGTATGCCATGCTCCGCTAACCCCCAACTTAACCACCTCCAAACCGGCACCGTTCAGAATATGTGATATGCGCCCCAGGTCAGCAGTTGCGCCGCCGATAACCTGCTGACGACAGCTATTATCGCAACTCACTTCCACAGGTATCCCAGATGCAGAAATCATATTAGTTAAGGTTTTAAAATCCGCCCCCTTAACCGCTAGCATAGTTCCTTTATGAATTTTACTTAAATCATTCATAATGTTTGAACGGGTTTGTATCATCTTAAAAAGTGCCTCCAGGCTAAATGCACCCGCAGCGAAAAGCGCACTGTATTCGCCAACGCTATGCCCACAAGAACCCACGATTGACAAATTGGTCATTTTTTCAAGACAGAGACAATGGAGCGTCACGTTAATAGCCGTAACGGCAACTTGCTGAGCTGTTGTCTGGACCAGGCGATTCATCGGCCCGCGCTCACATAAACGACGAATATCCATTTGGGTAATGTCGCTAGCGCAATCCCAAATATTCTTTGTCACTGCATTCAGATCCCATAAATCAGCCCCCATTCCAATAACAGGATTACCTTGGCCTGCAAAGATAAGAGCGACAGGACGTGTTGATAGCTGTGATACCATAAAATATCCTTATAGGTAGTATTTAAAACCGACATAAATGCTTAAGGTTTCACCAAAAAGAGCAAACTCTGATTCAGAACTTCCCAATGAGCTGTATGCACCGGAATATAACTCAAGCGGCGCCCACTTACCTTGCAAGGGTTTAATAAAATGGGCGCCAAACAATACACTTCCATCCGTTATATTTATCATTGTATAGGGTTGCAAAGTAGACTGGTCATTATTATGCAGACTAAAATAGGTATTAAAATAATGTTTGGATAACAGCATGCCTCTATTTGAAGTATTACTAATTTCTGAGGCCATAAGATACTTATAATTATCAAACGCCCGATCTAAAAAATCGTAGCCAGTCCTGTACCCCATCAAGCGAATGAAATCAATTTGATCCTGCCAGGCCTTTTTCGAATATCCCTCACTCTGAAAATAGTACTCTAAACCGAATACGCTAAAGCTATTTGTCGTATACTGCCCACCAAGCGCAAACTCAACGCCTTGTTTATCCTCCGCAGAATAGAGTGAGGATGGAAAAACACCAGCCAGTACAGCCTCTTTTTTATCGGTTGAGAAGTGGCGCCACTGCTGGCCTTTATGCCAGGAAAACTCTGCATTAATTAAAAACTGTGATGTATAATTATATATTTCTGATAATGAAAATGCCGAATTATCACCTAATAATAGATTAGCGGACAGCCGATGGTTAGCCAGGCGGTAATCATTATAGCTTAATAGGTAGCGCTCTTCGCTATTTGAGCGCTGTGCTGTAGACCAATTACCTGATGATTCATAGTACTTATCGATACTGCTGAATCGGGGAGCTACTGTAAGTAAAAAATTATACTCCTGGTACTCTTTGGATAATGTGGCACCCCAAAAAGATTCGCTATAAGCTGATTCCATTGCTGGCCCATAAATCCGAGTGGCTTTAAAGCCGGAATAATAATTTGTCAGCAGTGTAGCAGGGGATTTTAAGAAAAACGCCCCCTTCGAAGGTCGCAGCTTCCCACCTTCAAGTCGTGTTGTATCAGATAAAGCATAGGTAAAACGCAGTTGATCTATCAATATTCTTGCATGATTTTTATCTTTTTCAAAAGCTCCTGGGCTGCGAATCGCATAATAACCTAAGGAATAAAATGAAAAATCCATATTGAGGTTATTATCTATTAGTTCGCACTGGCCTTTTATACCTAACGCAACATCATTATAAGCGTTGTTGGTTGTGTACGGATTGCGACCATCAATTTTCCAAATTGACGGCGCTTTATTTACATATGAAATCTGCTCTGTCAAAGTAATATCCATATTATCTTTCAACTCACTCCCGGACAGGCAATGTCCATGAACCCAGGTAGAAACAAAAGTAAAAAAAGGAATAAGGACCGGGAGAGATATTTTCATTGCCCCCCCCTTAACATCGCCTCTTTCGTGAAGAAATACTCAGGTAATGTTTCAAGTCTGACGTTACTATATTTCATCACTGAATAGCCTTTAGCATATCTAGTACTCTGTACAACAATTTCAGATGGTCGATATTTCCCTAAAATCTGCTGATAATTCCTATATAAGACTTTTTTGAGCAATTGGTTGTCAAGGGAGTAATAAGATGCTTGATAGGGCCTGAAATCCTCTCCTTTTTCGACCAGATATATCACCTTTGGATAAGTTACCTTATCCGATTTACGCTTCAGTGATAGTCTGTAACAGACTTTCTGTCCGCAAGATTCAGTGCCTTCGATTATAGAATCGTAGGCGTACTCAAAATTAGTTACGATAACGTCTGCATTTGAAATTTGGCCACTCAGTCTTTGTGCCGGTGAAATAGGTATAGGTTTTCGCAGATCAGGTGTATAAAACCAGAGTTCGTACCAATCAGAGAGCATAATCTTCCCTTTATCCCGTGGAGGATAAACAAATCGAACTAAAGAACGTGCATCTGCCCGCGAGCCATTTTCAGGTTTCATAAAACGCATTGACACATCGAGAATTTGTTTACTCTCCGGTTGTTCGCCACCCTCTTTATATTCAAGAACCGTTACCGTATAGCGGAAAGGTACATTAGGCGAACGAATATCATCGGCCAAACGTATAATATCCGTGGCCTGTAGCGCCAGAGTCTCGGCTATTGAATAGGACGAAGAGAAAAAAGCAATAAAAATAAACAAGCGCCATTTCAGGTGTTTCATATTCATCCCTCAGGAATATTTAAACGCAGCAGAAATATTGAGCCGTGATGCACGATACGAAGGAAGAATAGACGCAAGAGCTGATGTTAAAATCGGTAAAACCAGCGTAGTCCAGAAAAGCTCGACATTATCGGTCTTAATAAATGCGGTATAACCTACCGATTGGCCGGGGGATGGCGACATAGCAATCCCATAAACATTGATCATCGCAGCCAAACAATATCCCACCACAAGACTCCCTATGGCACCAAACACGCCGATAAAAATGCCTTCCAGCCAAAATAATAATGTCACATGGGAGGCCTCCAGACCAATAGCTCTCAGGGTGGCTATTTCACGCGTTCTCTCAGCGATATTCATCGTTATTGAATTACCAATCATAAATACGACAATCAGCGCCACAATAAGTTTGATAAAAAAATATATACCTGAGAGCATTCCCTCAACCTGTTGATAAAAAATAGATGTTTCTTTCCAGTCCTTTGCAACCAGCGGCAAATTATTGTCAGTAATATATTTTTTTAGTTTGACCATAAATGCATCAACGTTATTATTATTCAGCAATATAAGCACTTTACTCACACCATCTGTGCCCATAATCCTTTGTGCTGTATCTAGCGGAACTTTCAATGCTACATCATCATAATCTTTAATACCGGATTCAAATATCCCACGCAATTTTAACGATAAAGCTCCCTGGCCACCTGACGTGTTAACCACCATAACATCAAGCCAGTCACCATAACCAGCGGCAAGCGTTTTTGCCAGCCCACTACCTATTGTTGTTTCATTACGTTTTACGCGAGATAAATCACTACCCAATATTATTTTATCAAAGGCGCCTAATTTCAGGGCAGGTAAAGGCTCAACCCCCTGAGCAGAAAAATAGCTTGAGGTTTCATTTTCATATTGAGAAATAATTCCTGTAAACTCAAGCTGCCCCGAAAGAGTCGATATATCACCAGCTAGCGAAGAATTATTCATCATATCATGCTTTAGATCAGCATAATTATTGATAAGGTATTTACTCTTATTTGCAGTATCAAAATACCCCTTATTATACACTTGTACATGACCAATATTTGTCCGGATTATTTGCTGCTGGAGAATCCAGAAAGAATAACTAATGAAACCGCCATATAAAAAAATGGCCACACCGCCAAGAATTATCGCACACGTCGTCGACAAAGATCTTCTGCGATGCCTTAATAAATTCAAAAAAGAAAACCTGGCATCACGAAAGCGGAAAATGACACAATAGATGAGAAATAAAAAAATTATAATCACAAAACCATTTACGAAAACCATATCCATTGACATTATTTGACCCTCGCTAAGGGATTAATAATTTGCGTAACTTCGTCAAGATCCCAACTAGATGAACCGTTATAATACATATCAATTTTTTTATTTGGGTTATGCGCCTGTAACATTGATAATAATTGGCTTGCCTGTTGATATAGTTTACAGTTATAAAGTGCTCTGTAACGCATATCATTGACGTTATCTCGAATTCTACTACTTAATTTTTGTTTTAATAGTATGTCGCTGTCCTCGAGAGTAATGACGCAACGTCCCAAATCTGCAGGTAGGTACGCATCGACCTTAGCACGCAGATATCTGATAAGTGGTTGGTTTTGATTTAAATCCACAGCTTCATCGAGATAAAAGAAACCTGTTTTTGCGTACTCAGAAGCCTTAATAATATCATTAGTACCCACAAAATAATTTGCTTGTCTCAACATCCCGTAGGCGTAAAAAACCAGCGAAGCAATGTTCCCTGTCTCTTTGAACTCATCGGATAAAGATTGGGTTGTTTTTGCTAACACGTCAGGCTGAGTTGGAAACCCATTATGGAGTATGCTTTCTACTACAGGCGCATAAGAGGCGGCAGCAGTGGCGGATACTACAATCATAGACAGGCTCAAGCATAGTAACCTGAATAAATTATTTATATGAATCATAAGCTAATTCTCCATCACGGATTTCCACCACTCGTCGCGCGCGCTCAGTTAGCTGAGTAGAATGGGTCGAGATGATAAAAGTGGTGCCTGTTTGATGATTGATATTTAGTAGAAGATCCAGAATTGCGTCTCCCGTCGCCTGGTCAAGATTTCCCGTAGGTTCATCTGCAACGACAATCTGAGGTTCATGTGCAAGTGCTCTTGCTATGGCGACACGCTGTTGTTGTCCGCCAGATAGCTGCCCCGGTTTCCGATGTCTCAGATCGGATAATCCCACGCTATTCAGAAAATGGAGGGTTCGCTCCTTTGCCGTTCTGGCATCAAAATGGCCATTTAGTATCAATGGATAAAAAACATTATCAAATACATTAAGTACTGGAATTAAATTAAAGAACTGGAAAATAAATCCCAGATGTTTACTACGAATTGCTGCCAGATTTCTCTCTGACAACGCATTCATATTTTTATTGAGAAAAATAACATGCCCCGCAGAGGGGTTATCAATTCCGGATAATATATTTAGCAATGTACTTTTGCCGCTTCCAGAAGGCCCACATAAAGCCATAAATTCTCCAGCAGCTATATCAATGTTAATATTTTTAAGCGCGACAACCTCATTCTCATCCATTCCGTAATTTTTATAAACACCACACAATGAAATATCTGGCAATTCTTTAATATTAGTTCTCATTGTTGCCTCACGGTTAATACCAGGTATCAAAATAACTAAAGCCGTTATTACAGTCAGGTAAGATTGTTCTCATGCGACCGCCATTAAATGCGTGCTGAAAAATATAACACCAGCTTAAAGCTGGTGTTATACAGCCACTGAAACCATATTTCTTCTCAAGATCAAGTAATTTTACAGAATTGTTAAAAAACGGCGTTATTGAACAGCCTTCGCCAGAAAATGCGATCAGATCAATATCTGATTCATGATATTTATCATACCGAGAAAAGTCTGTACTCAAATAGGGTCCACAGTTTATTTTTAGGTCACCGGTAGCCTGGCTAAAAATAAAACATCCTACGCGTTCAATGGATAAATTCATACCAGGGATGTTTCGCGATTTTTTCGTTTCACGCCGGGGGGTGATATTTGCTGCGGTAAAAGCTAACAATGGTATGGAACGATAACCACCACAAATAATGACAAAATCAAAGACATCCCAGTTTAAATAGTCCTGTGCCAGACGCATTGCCTGAATCAGCGCATTTTTTTCCCCGCGGATTTTACAAGTCACATTATCTACAGAAAATTTTTTTACTAAGTTTTTAGGTAGCGTATCAATAGTAGATAAATGCAGCGTACTAATATCATATTCAAAGCTAGCCGCTTCTCCCCATGAGTCAACATAGATGAAGGCGGTTCGTGATTTCATCAATAGCATACGTTCCTTCTGGGATAACGTCTGCATTGCGGCATCGGATACTTTTTCTAACGCCGAGATATACGCCATGTAATTAGTTCTGTTCACTACTTCTTTAACATAGGCATCTGTGCGAGTACCAAATCGCTTAAAAGCCCAGCTATTTGCATCAGTATTTTTCAAGGCCATATTATAGGAATGTGCTTCCCAAACATTAAGCCAACTGGGACTGTATAAAAATAAAGGCGCCTCTGGCTCAATAAGAGACCATGATAATAAATGCATAACATCATCCATTTAGCTAGCTTCCCTGCCGGTATTGGACAGCAATGCTGTGATAATAGATCCATCTACCCCTAAGCCGGTTTTAAGTAAATAGTTTTTGTTATGTTTTATTACCCCCGGTCCGGTAAGAAAGTGGCGTGCTATATCATTAATAATAGGTTCATTAATTACCGGTTTTATTAGCTCATGACAACTAATTGTATAATGACCAATTATTAAATCTACCAATCCAGAACCAGTGGCGGTATAACCTATTTGTCCTTTGTAAGCGAGGACTGGTAGCGTATCCCCCCCTGCCAGAATAGCAATAGCTTTTGCTTCAATGCTGTCACTGAACGCTGTACCATTACCATGAGGGATAAACGCGCACACATCCTCAATTTTAACTTTCGTATCATTCAATAGTTTATTGACTAGTTTTAATATACAAGTACTCTGCCAGTAAACATCGTTACTTCTATTGGCATTAATCTGTTTATAAGTAGTCTTGATACTCACTCCACCAACAATTTGTCTGGCCTGGCGATGGAGGTCACTTTCAAGTAGCATAACGCTATAACCTTCAGCAAAGATCACCCCTTTACTATTTACACCAAACGGTTGAACGATATCTGTATCCAACATTGATTGAGTTGAGAGAAACCAAATATCTTGGGATTTTATCTGAGATATATTAATAATGAGCGCAAGCTCTATACCACCGCTTTCAATTGCCTGACTTGCCAAATGCACGGCTGTAAGCCCGGAGTTACTGGTGCAATTAATATTAGGTGGTAGATGCCTCAAACAATATTTTTTAGCCAAAAGCGCTGCGATTATGTCCTGAGACATATTTTTGACGCATAAATTTGTTATTGAAGGAGTCAGCGCGAGATCTTCAATGTCATTATAAGTAGTGAAAGAATGATAATCGATAACATCAACTCGAGGCCCTATACCAGTAGTATAGACTCTGATATTATCTTCTCGAAGACAACTCACATCCAGCATTGACTGCTTCAAGGCCTCATCAATAAGGCGATAGAGTAATTCAGGAATACTATCATTGCTATATTCCATCTTTGCAACATTGACATTATTACGAAGCCCACACTTAATAGCTTCATCATTCGACTTGAACCAAGGTGAAGTTTTCACACTCTTTCCCTGTTTCAGATTTGCAATGAGCTGTGAACTATCATCGGCAAATGGTAAATGAACGCTATAGCCTGATATAATAGACTTCCTGTCCATCGTATTATCCTTTGATAATAATTGCGTAGTAGTTTCCGCCTTCCGTAGCCCCTACTAGCAATATGTATTTAATTTTGATACTCAAAGGCTGATGCACAAAATTTATACGTTGATCATTAAACTCGCTGGTATAGGGTATAGCCGGAACTGCCTGCTTTTTAATGCAATCAAGAAGTATGACCAGGTTCAACAAGCCTGAGCACGAAGCCACGAAGCCAAAAAAGGCGTTGTAGTTAACTACCGGGACTGCTGGATTAACCTGACGAAATGATTCATGTATAGCATTCAACTCGATAGTTGAATTCTCGATGCTTCCATTGCTAGTACCACATACCAAATCGATATCTCTGGCATTGATTCCTGCATCATTAAGCGCGCGTTCGATGGCTAACGCCATTGCGCTGGATTTTTCATCAATTTGAGTAACATCAAAATAACTGTTATTGCATGATTTACCATACCCGACAACTTCCGCTAAAACTTCTGCACCACGTGCAACCGCATCCAGCGGATCTTCGAGCATTAACATACACGCACCTTCACCAGGTACGTAACCCTTCACTTCTTTAGCATAGACCTGATAGTCACTGACTTCAGAAGCCTCGAGGATCTTCTGCGTCACAGCATCCATATATAAAGACATTGAAGGGAAATACTCATCAGCGCCCCCGACAATAACTTGCGGCTGAAGCTGCTGGCGAATGATTTCATAACCATATGTTAATGCACCAAGAGCCGCATTTTCACCGGTTGCAAGAGTAGTGGTGTAACCTTTTACCCCTTCAGAAATACCGCAAAAAGTTGCAATCGCATTCATCAATGAGCCAGGAAACTCCGACGTGCGTACCTTTCCAGGGTCTGGCTTAAGGCTCTGCAAATATTTATAAGTCGTCTCTTGTGGACCACGTGCCATGCCCATAATCAGACCGAGTTCTTCTCCATCACGCTTAATACGTCGCTTAGCCATATTTAGTGCTTCCGTAAGCGCAATTAGGGCAAAGGTGCCGCCGCGAGTAGCCTTACGCGAATCGAAACGGCGCAGGTGTTTACGCGGTTCAAGCCCTTTGACCTGGAAAGTTTTAAAGGTGGTTGGTTCATGCGAAACTTCATGGCGGGCGATGCCATAATTTTCCCCAAAAAGCTCCTCAAACTGTCTGCTCTTTATTAAAACATCCAACAAATCTTCAGCTTCATTTAATACATCTTGAGGGAAAATAATTTTCTCAAGCTCGACGGCACTGCTTTCAATTTCATTAATATTCGTAAGTATTTCATTGATACGATGCCCAATAGCGGATACAGCCCCTATGCCAGTTATCGCTACCCTTTTGGCCTCATATGAAGTAACCGGAACCGACCCTGGCCTGGTGCTAACGATCATGCAGCAGTTGTTACCACCGAATGCGTAGTTATTCTTCATAAAGATATTAATATCTTTTTTCAGGAACTCATTCGGGACATAATCCAGATCACAGTTAGGCCGTGCCTCAGTGAAATTAAGGGTGGGTAGAACCTGTTGGTCAGGCAAAGTTACCAGGCAAGCTATAAGTTCAACGATTCCGGCAGCGCCAATATTATGGCCAAAGTAGGATTTAGTAGAGCTGATCGGAATATTTTTAATGTCGCGAAATACTTTCTTCATCGCCAACGTTTCGATTTGATCGTTAGCTTCAGTACCGGTGCCGTGCGCATTTATATAATCAACCTGATCAGGTGTAATCCCCGCATTAGCCATGGCCTTTAGCATAACCTGTACTGCGCCGCTGGCTCGCGGATCGGGCCCTGTTTCGTGGTAAGCGTCGCAGGATGTGGCATAAGAAAGAATCTCGCCATAGATGGTAGCGCCGCGTGCAATGGCGTGTTCATACTCTTCTAGTACAATAGCCCCCGCACCCTCGCCAATTGACATACCGGATTGGCCGGAGAAAGGTGAACAGGATACAGGATGCATGACATTGAGTGCATAAAATCCAGCAAAGGTCGGTAAATAGATCGGTTCCGTCCCAACTGCCAGCATAGCTCTACTCTTACCATTCTGAATAAAATCGAATGCCATACCTACAGCATTAGGGCTCGCGGTACAGGCCGTTGCAACCAATTCGACCCCACCTTTCAGTCCTAACAATGTCGAAACGCTGGAGCAACAGGAAGAGAAGCCACCGGAGTACAACGCCTTACGTAAGGAAAAATCTTGAATTCGCTGCTCAAAAAATGGCAGGAAGGCTTCAGTACCTGCAGAGGAAACACCAACAATTAAGCCCATCTCATCAAGGCAACGATGGCTGTTTACCAGGCCGGCCTGTATCAAGGCGTCCCTACCAACCTTATATGCCCACAGCGCAGCATTATCGAGCGAAGCGATAATCTCCTCAGATAATTCAGAACAGTCGATATCATGTAGTACTTCGGCCGCCCGTGCGTTTTTAAACCATTCCGAAAAACGCACGCTATCTGTAATACCATTTTCCTTCTGTAACAGCGCTAGCCTGAAATCTTCAATGTTATCCGCAAGAGATGACAGAATGCCCATCCCGGTGATAACTACTCTTTTCCTGTTTGTTTTCATAATATCCGGAAAACCCTTGATTTAAACAACAAAAAAAATAACGACCGCTGGTTAGCTAGTTAACCTTAATACTATCTAAGCTTTATAAAACACTTTTTGCCTTTGATAGGTCAATATAACTATGCGTTGTTGGGTTAACCAGCAAACTAAAGTTATATATAAAAGGTAAGGTTTTGGTTTTTGCCGCAATATCACCATAAGCAGTTTTTATTGTATAACCATCTATATCTGATAGTGCATAAGGATTATTAATAAACGCCAACGCTATCCAACTTTGCGCAGCAGGAGAATATACGGCATTAATCACAAGCCCAACAGTCTGTCCATTAACCAGGATTTTATCACCCTTGCTAAGCGACGCGCAATTAACGCACGGAACAATACCAACGACTTTACGAGCAGTAGTCTGGGCAGACATCAGCTCTGCAGCAGCTTTACCATTGAAATCTTCCTTGTCATACTGGATAGCCCACTGCAATTGTAATTCGACAGGGTTTGTTGAATATTCGGCATAAATGCTTTTATCCCAACCAGGGTTTTCTACACGAACTATACGCTGGTAATCTAAGCCGCCAGTTTTAAGTAAGTACTTAGTTCCAAGTTTTTGTAATTTAACCCATAGCTCCACAAGCAAAATTTGAGGGCCAATCACCTGATAGGCAAACTCCCCATGCTTACCGCAGCGAAAGACAATTAAGCCATCGTCAGTATTCATATATTCGCAATAAGGAAGACCGATGATATCATATCCATAGATCTCGGACATCAACTCCCAGGAATATGGGCCTTCAAGCATGATAGCACCCCAGTCATCTTCTTCCATGGATTTTATTTCCGGGATCTCCTGAATACCTAAATCATCATAGTTTGCCGCTGCTATATTAAGGACTTCTATAATTCTGGCAACAGAAATATCTTCAGACAGGATATAATAACCATCCATTGTACATAGCACATACATATCACCAAGGATAGTCCCGTCGTCATTCAAGACGAGTGAATAAATGCCTTGTTCATCTCTTACAATTGAAATGTCAGCAGAGGCAATATGATTTACCAGGATCCATGCATCATCGCCTGTTACGCTAACAATTGCCATATGAGAATAGTCAACCAGCAAAGCATTTTCTCTCACCGCTTTATATTCATCTAAAATATCATGATAGGAAGAAGGTATGCTCCGGTTGTTATAATTTCCCATCACAGCATTACTTTTTAAATGTAAATCGAAAAGCGAGCTCATAAAACACCTTTATAAATTAACATTATTGATATCAGGAATGTTTTTTCTGAATAATAAATGACGCAAGGCTATTAATACTTCTCATATATGAAGGATCATCGCCCTCCTGTACTTGAATGTTAAAAGCTTTATCAAGCATGACGATAACCTCCGTCGCATCTACAGAGTCAAGCTTCAATCCATTGCCAAACAGTGGAGTATCGTCATCAATTTGATGCTCCTCACGTTGAATATTAAGCCGATGAATAAGCTCCGCTTTTATAGTCACAAGTATTGATTTTCTTTGGTCGATCTTCTCATTAATGTCAGTCATAATATTCCCTTACGATAAATTATAACACTTCCCGAAAATTGATAATGGTGCCCTGGCTAATAATTTTCTTTCCTACATTGGCAATTACCGAATAATGCTTAAAGCCATTATTATCAGAAAACGCGAGTTTACTTACTACTTCAATAGTATCCCCAGGATAAGCTGAGGCTTTAAACTTCAAATTTTGCGCAGCCAGTACTCCACGTACCTGCGCCCGACGCATATGTATAACTTCAAGTAGATCAGGTTGATCTATCCATGTATGGATATCACGCAGAGTTCGGAATTCTCTCCCAGTGCGTAGCTGATAAATATCGCAAATATCACATAAAAAAGATAAATATTCACTAGCCTGTCCAAATATCTCTGAAATAATAGCACCTGGCATGATAGGATCTTCAGGAAAATGGCCAAGAAGATACGGTTCATTATAGGTGACATGCTTTGTCACTTTAACATATCCATTCTCGCCATACTTAAAATCATCTATTCTATCCACCATTAGCAATGGCTGGCGCCACCCACCCATAGCCAGAAAGACTTTCGTCGGGATCTTAAATTTGGACATATATCACCGCATAACCATGCCACCATCGATGACGATGGTTTGTCCGACAATATAACTGGAAGCAGAAGAGCTCAAATAAACGATAGTATTTGCAACTTCTTCACATTTACCAAGGCGCTTAAGCGGAATTGAATTAGTGACTTCACGCACTACCGTACGAGACACTTTTTTAACCATTTTTGATTCAATCATTCCCGGCGCAACGGCATTTACTCGTACCCCCCGCGGCGCAAGCTCAGCAGCCAGCGTCCGTGTGAAACTTAAAATGGCACCTTTGGAGGCGCTATAATTAACCTGACCAATACTCGGAACAAGAGCAGCAATAGATGCAACGTTAATAATCGTAGGATTATTGGCCGAACGTAACAAAAGCAAGACCTCTTTAGTCAAGCGAAAGAGCCCCTGAAGATTCATATTAATAACTGAGCTAAAATCATCAAAACTCATAGCAGCAAAGAGGCTATCTTTCACTATTCCTGCATTGTTCACTAAGACATCCAGTTTCCCCTTATCTCTGGATAATTGTGCACATATGGCCGATACATCCTCCTGATTTGATAGATCTCCCTGCAGAAGATGCAGTTTTGTTCCTGCAGGATGATGTTTTTGAAGCTCAATTAGCTGTGCCTTATTTGTACAGTAAAGAGCATAAACGACGCATCCTTGCTCAAGAAACTTGCCGCAAATGGCGTGACCGATATCACCGCTGGCTCCAGTGACTAATACGGTTTTATCAACGAGGTCATTATAATTATACATTTATATTGATTACCTTAATTAACAAAGAATGGTCACCGCGATTGCATGAGTACGGCAATGAGAAATACTTAAAGAGATATTAAGAACTCCTTGTTCATTGAGGATTTCCTTAAGTCTACCGGATATCAAAAATTCAGGCTTTCCATATTCATCATGCGTGACCTCAATATCATGAAAGCGGATTTTATTGCTAAACCCATAACCCACTGCTTTTACAATTGATTCTTTTGCCGCCCAGAATCCCGAAGCACGCTCATAATCGGGGTTGTGCGGATTAATTTTATTAATCTCAGCATGAGTAAACACTCGCTGTAAAAAGCATGAACTGCTATTCATTAAGGCTTTAGTAATTCTTTCCACTTCAACAATATCCGTGCCAACACGCATGATTTATCGCTACAATAGTTATAGTTGATAATTAAAGTTGAACTTAACCTTATACTTATCCACATTTAAATTTTCGGGGTAGACAAAAGGACTCGATAATGATAAATCGTACTCCAAACCATAAACAACTCCTTTTAAACCTGTTATTCCGCCCATTATTTTTTTACTCTCAATCTCTTGTACCGGGACCTTACCGATGATTTGGCCATAATCCAGACCAAAATAGGGAGTTATGTTTCTATAACCAGTAATAATATTGAGCGTATTCTGTATATAGAATCCTTTATTACCATAGATTCCTCCGCTATCATCAAATCCACGAACACTCCATCGGTCGCCTATAGTAAGCTGATCCTGTAGAGTAAGATTATCCGGTGTATACTGTACAACGAGATTAAGTTCATAATAAGCGTTAACCGGTACTGAAGTGAGCCATTTCATATAATTCACATTCAGATTCATGATCTGACTCTGGCGACTCACATCTCCGTTACGCATATCTGGCGTTTCTGTACTTCCTAATGCTTTGATAAAACGTTGCCAGCTTAAACTAGAATCTAATACGGCCCCGGTAAAATTTTTCTTATAGTTTACTCCGAATTTCAAATTACTCATATCGCGCTTTTGTAAAACTAATTCCTCTCCCCCTAATGTATAATCATACTTGCGTCTGATGAGTTCTGCACTGGTGTAAAGCTTTGAGCTCGAATCACGATGCAGCATCCTTGTTCCCTTGAGACTAAAGTACTTGGTCTCACCAACATAGTCAAAATCATAGTAATTAATATCAATACTCTGTTTTGATTTACTTCTACTATAAAAAAGGCTTAATTCAGAGTATCCAAAAGGAATACTATAGTAGGAACTAACATTTTTATACCCACCTGTCTGACTACTC
This sequence comes from Klebsiella pasteurii, assembly GCF_018139045.1. NCBI lineage: Bacteria > Pseudomonadati > Pseudomonadota > Gammaproteobacteria > Enterobacterales > Enterobacteriaceae > Klebsiella > Klebsiella pasteurii. The sequence goes on along the minus strand of NZ_CP073236.1, from coordinate 5,279,237 downwards.
GTACCGGCCAAATAAAAAAGATCGCTAGATTTCGTTAGATTATAAAGATAACCAGTTGTCCCTAAGAGTTGGGTGCCAGTACTTTTGTCACCAAAGTTATTATATGTTGTTCTTAAATTCCATCTTTTAGTACGCTGAGGTTTGATTTCTACTTCACTGGTGCCATTGTTAACGCCAGGTATGATATTTATCTTTACATCAACCCAAGGCGTCCTCTGTATATTTTCTAAACCCTGCTCAATATCTCTGATATTCAGAATATCACCTTCTTTAAAGGGCAACCCCCATGTACTTATATCATTATCAGCTATGATAACCTTTGATATTTTCCCGGGAATAACTCTTAACTTTAGTTTTTTAGTTAAAAGATCCTGAGAAGGTATTTCGACTCGGGTTGTTATATAACCAGAATTAATAAAGTGATCTTGCAAAACCACAGCTGCTTTTTGTAACCCATTGACCCCCAAACACATACCGGCGACTCTTTTTTTTATTTTATGTATCCAGAGATCGTCAAGGAAATCATTTTCGAGAACAAGCTCATCAATATTATAGCAAGGCATCTCTGGTGGAAAGTCACTATCCACCGCTGTTTTCTCTATGGCTTGCGAAAAAACATCTTTTTTTTCAATCTTCCGCTCTTTGATTGATGTATTATCATTACTCTGCTGTTCTTTTATCATACGCCCTAACGGCATATCTGCAAATGTCTTTGAGCTGAAGATCATTAATATCAGAGCCGTACTGAAAATATATCGAATATCCATTTCGTATCCTAACAGATAAAAGCAGCAATCCCTTGCTGCCTTTACCTTATATTTAGCGTTCTATTTATTTACCAACTACAGTGCCAAATATATTTGTTATATTTGCATCTGTCTGAATCCCCTGAGCCCCTCCAAAGACGGCCCAAAAACCAGTATTAATAACTTTTTTGGCATTGATTACTGCTTTTCCTTCGGTATACATATTCAAATAATTGTAGATATTATTTGCGACATTCAAATTCAATTGCGATGTAGCAACCAGGTTACCCATATTAGAGATATTATTCGCATCGACCCTGGTAGTATACCCAGTGATATTACCATTTGCATTGTTAGTCAAATCAGTATTGGTAGTAATCGTCAATAGCTTACCAGAAACGATATCTTTATTGTTAGCAACATTGTATCCACTAACGTTCAGATTACCATCAGCATTAATGGTATGAGAATTTCTTAAATAGCCGGTAGTTTTTACAGTCACATCCCTCTTCCCACTAATCCAGCCATTATTGAAATAATCACCATTAACATTTATGAAAATATCTCTATCCGAGGAAATAATACCAGTTGCAGTATTTTTAGCGATAGATCCATTACCGTCTAAAGACAGAGAGTCAACATTGATATTCATGTCGCCTGAACTGTAAATAGTTGAATAACTCGCAGCAACATGTTTGGCAGCGATGTTCATTTTGCCGGAATTAGCAACCACCTGCCCTTTGTTGTTTGTCAGGGTACCGGAAAGGTTAATATTTGCATCTCCCGACTGAGAGACAATACGCCCAGAGGTATTGTTGACGTTTTTTGCGCTAATATTCAGGTTGTTACCAGCTATTACGCCGCCTTCCTGGTTCATGAAACCTAAATATTGTCCTGCGTAAGGACCGAACATATTACTAGCGCTCACATTAATATCGCCCTCCGCCTTTAACGTCAAATTTTCATCGGAGACCATCATTGAATACTTGCTGTCCAGATATGAACCTGATTCAACGTTGATATTTTTGGCGAGAATCAATGAGCTGTCATTAATAATTTTTTTAGCTTTAACAGATACGTCACCCTCGGTAGAAGTTAACACAGCAAGACGGCTATCAAATTTGTCGCTAAGCTCGATATTAATACCTTTTACACCAGTGATACCTGTTTGGCTGGTCCGCAGTTCACGTCCTTCGATTGAGATATTCTGACTACTTTCCATTTTTCCCTGGTAGTTATCGATATCTCGAGCCGTCTTTAATTTAATATCACCTGCTGAGGTGATTGTTCCAGCATTATTAAAAATATAATCTGCGGTGATCTCTGTTGCGCGTCCAGAAATTATTCCTTTGGCTTCTACACCGGCCGGATCGAGTGATTTATTATTATTATTTTTAACGGCTTTAGTAGTTTTTATTTTTACATCGGCTACGCTGGACCGAATCAATCCAGTTATATTTTCAATGTTACCAGCACTATCAATCTCTACGTTTCCGTAGGAATCAATAACACCAGAGTTATTGTTCATAGAGCTATTCTTCAGACTGATATAATTGCCATGCATTTGGCCATTACTATTGCTGAGCTCTCCGCTCTCGATAAGTACAATGGCAGCTTCGATACCAGCATTTTTGCTTATCCCAGAATTGTTTAGTTTATTATTATTGGTATTAACCGCTAACATTCCTCCTGACGCTATCTTACCATTGGCATTATCCAGTGCACCGCTTAGAATGTTGATGTCTGATGCAGCTGAAATATTACCCCCGTTGGTATTATTGATGCTGTTTTTAGCAGTCTCAATTGTAATACTTCTACCACTGTTAATTTTACCGCTTATATTATCCAGAGCACCATTAGTATTTACAGCTATGTCGCCACTAGATTGGATTATAGCGCTGTTATTTATTAGCCTACCGTTGCTAGTGATATTAAGACCACTGGCACCGCCGGCTATAGTCCCTTCATTACGTACCCCAACGCCGCCTTCAGTGCTAATCAAATTAATACGGTTGGCATACATACCACCGAGTTTAGAGACATCCACGCCATAGGAAGCTGCTTTATCGATGGCCTCCACTGCGCCGGTGATAGAACCATCGACATCAATAACGTTATTGCCTGCGATGACTGATAGCTCATCAACCCTCAGACTACCATTCACTTTGACGCTACGGGCTAAAATTTCTGTAGGTGATTCGCTCTGGAAGTTACCAATGGCAATATTGCCGCCCTTCACGGTATAACCTGTTAATGCACCATCTTTTACATTTGGCTTACCGGTCGTCAGCGTCCCTTTTTCCGCATTGATAAAACCGCCCCCTTGGGTTGTAATCCCATTTGGGTTAGCAATAATCAGATGAGCTGAGTCGCCTGCCACTTCCATCATCCCGTTAATGGTACTTGCATTTTTTGAAGTTACTTCGTTCAAAATAACTTTCGCGGTTCCACCCGCGAGATTAGCATTACCCTCAATCTGCCCCGCCAGTGTCGTTTGCACGGCGCTGGCGGAGTTATTGAAAATAACCCCTTCTTTGCCCACGTTCAGTGATTCATAAACGTTATGTGAAAGACCTTTGCTATTTGCTTCTTTAGTATTCACAACAGGAACACCGTTTGCTAACGTGACGTTCCCATTAATAATTGAGATATCAGCATGGGCTATTACCGGCAAAAGCAGTAATATAGAAGCAGCAAGAGGATTTAATTTTAGCATTCTCTTTTTATTCGCGTAATGTTTCATATAAACCTTTTCAGATAGTATTGATAGAGCACGGCCTAATGGAATTACACAATGTGCAGTATCGTCATTCACATCAGGCCATTTTTAGTACACTAATTTGCGTACCGATCCTTGAGTGTAAATCACATTCAATTCATCAACATCTTGTATAAAGTAGCCAATATGATTTATGAAATATATGAAGCATAAACTTTAATGTTTTTTAAGCAAAACGTATTGCGGATTATAATTTGAAATTACGAAATTCATCCTCTACAGAGGTTGTTACCCGTTTAAGCTTATACCTGTACTGCACCTTATCGTTAAGGCCGCTTATATTATCCTTATCGGCCACAGCGATTTCATACAACACTTTACTGACTTCGCTATACTTTCCCCGAATAGTTTTATAAATAAAAGTGAATTATCACCCATTATATTAACTTCCAGAATTTCATGACTAAGATCAAAAATGAATATTTCCTGAAAAATAATCCTCAGGGTTTTACCATCCTCGACTCTGTGATGACTCTTTTCTCCTGCAAATCAAAGGAATAACACCGTCTAAAAACACTCACCAACTCTTTGATTTTGTTGGGTTTAAATATCAACCTCAGATAAAATCACCATTCACCCAGGTACTATTCGCTAGAAAACTCATTTCACAAGATTAATAGAGTGAGAAATCTTGTAAGCATCCAGATGTTAGTATTACTCTGCTGAAATCACTTTGCCCCCCTATACAATGTGTTGTTGAACATTAAATTATAATAATAAAAACCAGGAAAATAATAATCACGATGAATAAAAAAGCTTCATATTTCCCGATCGTACAAATTTTACATAGCGGAAAAATAGTGAGTATCCAATAATCCAACCGACTTTTTAATCGATAAAAACGCTAATAAGTAAATGAATAGGCTACTGAGGAGTTAGCATGGCAGAACATGAATTATAAATTTGAATGCAAGTTTAAAGACATAACCTTGCTGCCTATCGCCAGCATTATGCAACTGGCGTACTCTGTACCGCTTGCCAATCATACTCGATACGCGGGTTTGATACCTGAGAACAGGGCCCAGTTGAAGGCTGAGAGGGGACTGATTAATTGAAGTGAATATTATTGTGTAGTTGAACTCATTTATTTCACATTTAAAAGTCATGATTAAGAATGTGAGTGAAAATGAGCTGCGGCTTATCCGGTCTCATGAGCCGGATAAGCGCAAACTATCTGAACATGCTGACTAATCGCGGAAATTCTTGAACTGAAACGGCTGACCTAAATCACCGCCGCGCACCAGCGCCATAACCGCCTGCAGGTCGTCGCGAGACTTACCGGTGACGCGAATCTCTTCGCCCTGGATCTGCGCCTGTACTTTCAACTTGCTGTCTTTAATCAGCTTGACGATTTTTTTCTGCGTCGCGCTTTCAATGCCCTGCTTCAGCTTCGCATCGACAAACCAGGTTTTACCGCTGTGCACGAACTCATCCGGCACCTCAATAGAACTGCCTTCGATTCCGCGTTTCAGCAGCTTAGCGCGCAGAATATCCAGCAGTTGGTTAATCTGGAAATCAGACTCGCTGAGGACCTTGATGGTCTCGTTTTTTTCGTTCAGCTCAAAGCTCGCTTCGACGTTACGAAAATCAAAACGCGATTCAACTTCACGGGTCGCGTTCTCTACGGCGTTTCGAACTTCCTGAAGATCGACTTCAGAGACAATATCGAAAGATGGCATCTTTTCCTCTCCTTCCGTTTCTTTTGCGTTGCATAATACCCGCAACGCGACATAACTCAACTTGTTATCCCGAAAGGATAACTGATAACGCTATACTTTAGCCATGAGCACCTGATGCAGCACTCACAGGTGAGGAGGAATAATGAAAGTAACCGTACTCGGATGCGGTGCACTGGGACAGTTATGGCTAACTGCGCTGTTCAAACACGGACATGAAGTCCAGGGCTGGTTACGCGTCCCACAGCCATTCTGTAGTGTCAATGTGATTGAAACCGACGGCAGCGTGTTTAATGAATCTTTTACCGCTAACGATCCTGATTTTCTCGCCAGCAGCGACCTGCTGCTGGTCACCCTCAAAGCCTGGCAGGTCTCTAACGCGGTAAAAAACCTGAGCGCCATTCTGCCGTCGTCAGTACCTGTTCTGCTCATGCACAACGGTATGGGTACCGTTGACGAGCTTAAGACCCTCAAGCAGCCGCTGCTGCTGGCTTCGACAACGCAGGCGGCCCGCCGCGACGGCAACGTGATCGTCCACGTCGCCAACGGCACCAGCCATATTGGCCCGGCGAAAGCCTATCCTGAGGATTATAGCTATCTCGCCGATGTACTGCAGGGCGTGCTGCCCGACGTCGCCTGGCATAACAATATCTACCCCGCGACCTGGAGCAAGCTGGCGGTAAACTGTGTCATTAACCCGCTGACGGCGTTAAAAAACTGTCAGAACGGCGATTTACGCGAATACCCGCAGGAGGTCGCCGCGATTTGTTATGAAGTTGCGGCGGTGATGGATCGCGAGGGGATGCATACCTCACCGGAAAACCTGCTATTCTATGTACATCAGGTTATTGAAAGTACGGCAGAAAATACCTCCTCTATGCTGCAGGATATTCTCGCCCAGCGCCATACGGAAATCGACTATATCACCGGTTATCTGTTAAAACGCGCCCGAGCCCACGGTATCGCCGTACCTGAGAATACCCGCCTGTTTGAACTGGTAAAGCGTAAGGAGAATGAATATGAGCGCGTCGGCACTGATTTGCCTCGCCCCTGGTAGCGAAGAGACCGAAGCGGTCACCACCATTGATTTACTCGTTCGCGGCGGGATAAAGGTCACCACCGCCAGCGTCGCCGGCGATGGCAGCCTGACTATCGTCTGCTCACGCGGCGTTAAGCTGCTGGCCGATGCGCCGCTGGTGGAAGTGGCCGACGGCGATTTCGATATCCTTGTTCTGCCCGGCGGCATTAAAGGCGCGGAGTACTTTCGCGACAGCCCGCTGCTGGTAGAAACAGTACGCCAGTTTCATCTTTCCGGGCGCATCGTAGCGGCTATTTGCGCCGCGGCGGCGACCGTGCTGGTACCGCATAACCTCTTCCCCATTGGCAATATGACCGGGTTTCCGGCCCTGAAAGAGCAAATCCCCGCCGAGCAGTGGCAGGATAAGCGCGTCGTCTGGGATGCTCGCGTTAAGCTGCTCACCAGTCAGGGGCCGGGAACCTCTATTGATTTCGCCCTCAAGATGATCGATCTGCTGGTTGGACGCGAAAAAGCGCATGAAGTCGCCTCCCAACTGGTGATGGCGGCCGGTATTTATAACTACTACGAATAAACGCAAAACGGCAACCCTGGGTTGCCGTTTTTGATGATTGCGCCTTGCTACTGAGAAACTAGGGGCGATAAACCTTCACATTTTCAAAGCCCTGCTCGCGCAGATACAGCGCCTGCAGGCGGCTCATCACCCCGCGTTCGCACCACAGCAGCCAGGTTTTACTCTGGTCGAGATCGCCAAATTTGGTGCTCAGCTTATAGAAAGGAAGCGAAACGACGTCCACGCCCTCCACCTTCAGCGGCTTATCGTCCTGCTCGTCGATAGAACGGATATCGAGGATCACATCGTTAGGGCCAAAACCGCTAACGGTTTCCACTTCCACCACGTCCTGCTCGGTCTGCTGAGCGATATCGCGGATATCAATATTGCTCGCTTCCGCCACCACTTTATCAAGAATGCTGAAATCGAAGTGCTCTTCTTCCGCCTCGATCTTCGCCTTCACCGCTTTCACGGTCGGGCTCTTCGAGATAACGCCGCAGTATTCCGGCATGGTGCGGGCAAAATCTTCGGTGCCTATTTCACGCGCGAGGTCAATAATGTGCTCTTTATCGTGCGAAATCAGCGGACGCAGAATCAGCGTATCCGAGACGTTGTCGATCAGGCGCAGGTTGGTTAGCGTCTGGCTGGAGACCTGTCCCAGCGCTTCGCCGGTAACCAGCGCCTGCACGCCGTAGCGTTCGGCGACTTTTGACGCCGCGCGCACCATCATGCGCTTAAGCACCACGCCCATCTGACCGTCGTCGACTTTCTCAAGGATCTCGCCCACCACCGGCTCGAAGTTAATCGCCACGAAGCGCACGCGGTGCGAGCTGCCGAAGCGGTTCCACAGATAGTGCGCAACCTGACGCACGCCGATTTCATGGGCAGCGCCGCCGAGGTTAAAGAAGCAGTAATGCACGCGGCAGCCGCGGCGCATCAGCATATAGCTGGAGACGCCGGAGTCGAAACCGCCGGAAATCAGCGACAGCACGTCTTCCTGGGTGCCGATAGGGAAACCACCGATACCTTCGTAGCGCCCTTTCACCAGCAGCAGACGATCGTTTTCGATCTCGAGGTTAACCGTCACATCGGGGTCGGTCAGCTTTACGCGCGCCGTTTCAATATGCTGGTTCAAGCCGCCGCCGACGTAGCGCTCCACTTCGATTGAGGTAAACTCATGCTTACCGCGACGCTTAACGCGCACGCAGAATGTTTTACCTTCCAGCGCTTCACGCCACAGCGGCAGCGTCTGCTCGAAAATATCGTGCAGGGAAGTATAAGGAACGTCTTCGACTTCCAGAATATGGTGGATACCCGGGATACGGGTCAGGGCGTCACGAATGGCCGGACGCTGATTTTCATCCTTCGCCCGGACCTCGATATGATCCCAGTGACGAACGACGGCAAGCGTCTCATCGTAGTTTTTGAGAACGTTACGAATGTTCCCGGTTAAAATTTTAATGAAGCGCAATCGCACAGATTGGCTTTTGATGGTGATTTCCGGGAACAATTTAATGATAAACTTCATGGCGACACTATTCGTTGGCAAGCCCGACGGGGCTTTAAGCATAAAAAGTTGTACAGGCGCAACCGGCGTCTGCATCCAGGGCGCGGAGTATACCACTATTGGGCGCTTTTCACCTGGCATTGCGCGTTATTTGATTAACCGCGCGACTTCGTTACCATATTGATAGCCATCGAGACATTACAAGAGTCTATATTCACTATGCCAAAGAAAAATGAGGCCCCGGCCAGCTTCGAAACCGCCCTGGGCGAGCTGGAGCAAATAGTTAATCGTCTGGAAAGCGGCGCGCTGCCGTTAGAAGAAGCGCTCGGCGAATTTGAGCGCGGGATCCAGCTGGCGCGCCAGGGGCAGGCAAAGCTGCAGCAGGCCGAGCAGCGCGTACAAATTCTACTGGCGGATAGCGAAGACGCGCCGCTTACTCCTTTCACGCCGGACGCTGAATAAATGGACTTCCCGCAACAGCTACAGGCGTGCGTTGAGCAGGCTAACGAAGCGCTGCGCCGTTTTATCGCCCCGCAGCCTTTTCAGAACACTCCGCTGGTTGAAGCCATGCAGTATGGCGCATTATTAGGCGGCAAACGCCTGCGCCCGTTCCTGGTTTACGCCACCGGCGACATGTTTGGCGTCAGCCGCGCTACGCTGGACGCCCCTGCCGCCGCCGTTGAATGCATTCATGCCTATTCGCTGATGCACGACGACCTCCCGGCGATGGACGATGACGATTTACGCCGCGGCCAGCCGACCTGCCATATTAAATTCGGCGAAGCGAACGCAATTCTTGCCGGAGACGCTCTACAAACGCTGGCGTTTTCTATACTAAGCGATGCGCCCATGGCTGAAGTGCCGGATCGCGATCGCCTGGCGATGATTTCCGAACTGGCGCAGGCCAGCGGCATCGCTGGCATGTGCGGCGGTCAGGCGCTGGATCTGGAAGCGGAAGGCCATCAGGTTGACCTGGCGTCGCTGGAGCGTATTCATCGCCATAAAACCGGCGCATTAATTCGCGCCGCGGTACGAATGGGCGCGCTGAGCGCAGGTGAAGCCGGGCGTAAGGCGCTACCCGCTCTCGATCGATACGCCGAAAATATCGGTCTCGCCTTTCAGGTCCAGGATGACATTCTCGACGTGGTAGGGGATACTGCCACCCTTGGCAAACGTCAGGGAGCCGACCAGCAGCTGGGCAAAAGTACCTACCCCGCCCTTCTGGGACTTGAGCAAGCCCGGAAAAAGGCCCATGACCTGATTACCGATGCCCGCCGGTCGTTAACTGAGCTGGCCGCGCAATCTCTGGATACCACGGCACTGGAAGCGCTCGCGAATTACATAATTCAGCGTGATAAATAAACAATAAATGAGTCTCTGATGAGTTTTGATATTGCCAAATACCCGACCCTGGCGCTGGTGGATTCCACCCAGGAGTTGCGTTTGTTGCCGAAAGATAGCCTGCCGAAACTGTGCGACGAACTGCGGCGTTACCTGCTGGACAGCGTCAGCCGTTCCAGTGGGCACTTTGCCTCCGGCCTCGGCACGGTAGAACTGACCGTGGCGCTGCACTACGTCTATAACACCCCTTTCGATCGCCTAATCTGGGACGTCGGCCACCAGGCTTACCCGCATAAAATTCTGACCGGACGCCGCGATCGGATCGGCACCATCCGCCAGAAAGGCGGGCTGCACCCCTTCCCGTGGCGCGGAGAAAGCGAGTATGACGTCCTGAGCGTCGGCCACTCGTCTACTTCCATCTCCGCCGGCATCGGGATAGCCATCGCCGCTGCCAAAGAAGATAAGCAGCGCCGCGCGGTCTGCGTGATTGGCGATGGAGCGATAACCGCGGGAATGGCGTTTGAAGCAATGAACCACGCTGGCGATATTAAACCCGACCTGCTGGTGGTGCTCAACGACAATGAAATGTCGATCTCCGAGAACGTCGGCGCGCTAAACAATCATCTGGCTCAGCTGCTTTCCGGCAAGCTCTACTCCACGCTGCGCGAAGGCGGTAAAAAGGTCTTCTCCGGCGTTCCGCCGATTAAAGAGCTGCTCAAACGCACCGAGGAACATATCAAAGGGATGGTCGTCCCGGGGACGCTGTTTGAAGAGCTGGGCTTTAACTATATTGGGCCGGTGGACGGTCATGACGTTATCGGTCTGGTTAATACACTGAAGAATATGCGCGACCTGAAAGGGCCGCAGTTCCTGCATATTATGACTAAAAAAGGTCGCGGCTATGAGCCCGCCGAAAAAGACCCGATCACCTTCCACGCGGTGCCGAAATTCGATCACACCAGCGGCGTGTTGCCGAAAAGCAGCGGCGGCCTGCCCTCTTACTCGAAAATCTTTGGCGACTGGCTGTGCGAAACCGCCGCGAAAGATGACAAGCTGATGGCCGTTACGCCAGCGATGCGCGAAGGCTCGGGGATGGTCGAGTTCTCAAAAAAATATCCCGACCAGTATTTCGACGTGGCTATTGCCGAGCAGCACGCGGTGACCTTTGCCGCCGGTCTGGCAATTGGCGGCTATAAGCCGGTGGTGGCGATTTACTCCACCTTCCTGCAGCGCGCCTATGACCAGGTGATTCACGATGTCGCCATCCAGAAGCTGCCGGTGCTGTTCGCTATCGACCGCGCGGGTATTGTCGGCGCAGATGGGCAAACTCACCAGGGCGCGTTTGATATCTCCTTCCTGCGCTGCATCCCGGATATGGTTATCATGACCCCGAGCGATGAGAACGAGTGCCGCCAGATGCTGTATACCGGTTATCACTACAACGACGGCCCGAGCGCGGTGCGCTATCCGCGCGGCTCCGGTACCGGCGCGGCGTTTGAACCGCTGGCTTCGCTGCCTATCGGTAAAGGCGTGGTGAAACGCGAAGGCGAAAAAATCGCGATTCTGAACTTCGGCACGCTGCTGCCGCAGGCGGCAAAAGTCGCGGAAAAGCTTAACGCCACCCTGGTGGATATGCGCTTTGCCAAACCGCTGGATGAAGCGCTGGTGCTACAGCTGGCCGCAGAACACGAGGTACTGGTCACCCTGGAAGAGAACGCCATTATGGGCGGTGCCGGCAGCGGCGTAAACGAGCTGCTGATGTCGCGCCGCCGCGCGGTTCCAGTGCTGAATCTCGGCCTGCCTGATTTCTTCATCCCGCAGGGAACCCAGGAAGAAGCGCATGCCGACCTCGGCCTGGACGCCGCCGGCATCGAAGCCAAAATCCACGCCTGGCTGGCATAATTGCCGTCACCGCTCCTGCTATGCTTAAAGGATACCCTTTACCCGTAGCAGGAGCGCACTATGCACTACATCCCTCTTGGCGATACCGATCTCCGCGTTTCCCGACTCTGTCTCGGCTGCATGACCTTTGGCGAACCGGACCGCGGTAACCATGCATGGACCTTACCGGAAGAGAGTAGCCGTCCGCTGATAAAATACGCTCTCGAAGGCGGCATTAACTTCTTCGACACCTCTAATAATTACTCTGACGGCAGCAGCGAAGAGATCCTCGGGCGCGCGCTGCGCGAATACGCTCGACGCGATTCCGTTATCGTCGCCACCAAGGTTTACCATCAGGTGGGCGATCTGCCGCAGGGGCTGTCGCGCGCGCAGATCCTGCGTTCCATCGACGACAGCCTGCGTCGCCTCGGCATGGAGTATGTCGATCTGCTGCAAATCCATCGTTGGGATTACACCACGCCCATTGAAGAAACCCTCGAAGCGCTAAACGACGTCGTCAAGGCGGGTAAAGCCCGCTATATCGGTGCATCGTCGATGCATGCCCGCCAGTTTGCCCAAGCGCTGGCGTTGCAGACGCAGAATAATTGGGTCCGCTTCGTCACCATGCAGGATCACTACAATCTGATTTATCGTGAAGAAGAAAAAGAGATGCTGGCGCTGTGCAGTCGTGAAGGCGTCGCGGTGATGCCGTGGAGCCCACTGGCGCGTGGCCGCCTGACGCGTCCGTGGGGGGAAACTACCGCCCGTCTGGTATCAGATGAAGTCGGTAAATCGCTCTACAACGCCATGGATGAGAATGATGAACAGATTGCGACAAACCTGGCTGAAGTCGCGGAAGAACTTGATGCCAACCGCGCCCAGGTCGCGCTGGCCTGGCTATTGAGTAAACCGGGCGTTGCCGCGCCGATTATCGGCGCCTCAAGGCAGGAGCAGCTGGATGAGCTGCTGCATGCGGTCGATTTAACGCTGAAGCCGGAGCAGATTGAAAAGCTGGAGACGCCGTATAAACCGCACCCGATCGTCGGGTTCAAGTAACGCACGGTTCCCTACCTGATTCCCGGCTCGCGCTGCGCTTAGCCGGGCTACAGGTTCACCAGCATCTGCGGACGACGAGTTCACCACCGCCTCCGGGAAACGCCTGCCTGCTCGATTTCCCAGGGGCGGGCCGGATTTTATTTAGAAAAGACCGATCGGCCAGTGGTGGCCAATCACGTACAGCACCCCGGCGGAAATCACCCCGGCGACGATATCGTCGACCATGATCCCCATCCCGCCGTGAATATTAAGGTCGAACCAGCGGATAGGCCACGGCTTCCACATATCAAAGATGCGAAAAATCACAAAGCCAGCGGCGACCCACTGCCAGTCCATCGTCGGTAAAGCCATCAGGGTAATCCACATCCCAACGAACTCATCCCAGACGATGCTGCCGTGATCGTGGGTGCCCATATCTTTCGCCGTACGGTGGCAAATATAGACGCCAATGCAGATGCTCATCATCACCGCCAGCGAATAGAGCTGCCAGGGGAGTAACGTCAGCAGATACCAGAAGGGGATCGACGCCAGCGACCCCATTGTGCCGGGAACTACCGGGCTAAGGCCGCTGCCGAAGCCCGTTGCCAGCAGATGCCAGGGATTGCTCATCTTCAGGCGGCTTTTCGCCGCATCTCTACTCCGCGCCAAAATGATCGTATCCCTTAAAATCGAACGTAACGGGCTTACCTTCCCGCATGAACTGCAGACCTTCCGATTGCGGAAGTATCTGTCCAATACAGGTAAAGCGCGCGCCGAGATTGGCAAGGGCCACGTCCAGCGCCCCGCGATTGAGTTCAGGCACGGTAAAGCACAGCTCATAATCTTCACCGCCGGAGAGCGCCCAGCGCAGCGCCTGTTCCGTCTCAACCTGGCGCAGCATCGCATCCGAGAACGGCATCGCATCGAGATCGACGCGCGCGCCGCAGCCGCTGGCGTCAAGAATATGCCCCAGGTCGGAAATCAGGCCGTCGGAGAGATCGATGGCGGAATTCGCTAAATCGCGCAGCGCCTGCCCCTGCAGAACCCGCGGTAGCGGACGCAGATGACGCGCCAGGAGATAATCCGCGTCGGAGTCATCTTCAACCTGCAGCCGATCCTGCAAAATCGCCAGACCCGCGGCGCTATCGCCGGGCGTGCCGGTGACGTAAATCCAGTCTCCCGGCTTCGCCCCGGAACGCTTCAGGCCGCGTCCCGTCGGCACAAAGCCGTGGATACCCAGCGTCATCGACAGCGGTCCGCGTGTGGTATCGCCGCCAATGAGCTGCATATCATAATAGTTGAGCTGCACAAACAGGCTGTCGCTAAAGGCTTCAAGCCAGGCTTCGTCCGCTTCCGGCAAGGTCAGGGCCAGGGTTAACCACGCCGGTTCAGCGCCCATTGCCGCCAGGTCGCTCAGGTTGACCGCCAGCGCTTTATAAGCGAGGTCGGCAGGGTCGATATCGGGTAAAAAATGGTTTCCCGCCACCAGGGTGTCGGTGCTGATTGCCAGCGTTTTTTTCTCGGGGATGTTCAGGAGCGCGCAGTCGTCGCCAATGCCGGTTTCAACATCAAGACGAGCGCTTTTTACGCGATCAAAATAACGGGCAATCAGGGAAAATTCGCCGCATGCCATACGTTATGCCTCAGAAAAAGAAAAGAATAAGGCCGGTTTGCAAGAGTGAGACTCTACAAAAACCGGCCCTGGAGTTTACTTTTTGTTGGGACGAATTACCGGGGCAGCTTTGTCCAGCACGCCGTTGACAAACTTATGGCTATCTTCAGCGCCAAAGGTTTTCGCCAGTTCGATGGCTTCGTTAATCGCAACTTTGTACGGTACATCGCTACGCTTTGACAGCTCAAACAGTGCGATACGCAACACCGCTTTTTCCACCTGACCCAGCTCGTCCAGCAGACGAGAAAGATACGGCTTCATCAGGCCGTCGAGATACGCGCTGTTAGTCGCCACTCCGGACAGCAGTTCGCGGAAATACAGAACGTCTACATCTTTCACATCCTGTTCCGCCAGGAACTGGTATTCGACATCAGCGATGTCGTTTTTGGACAACTGCCAGGAGTAAAGCGCCTGGACAGCACACTCACGGGCGCGGCGACGAGCAGCAGGTTTCACGGAATTCCCCTTACAAAAATCAGGCCTTGATGGCTTTCAATACGTTAATCATTTCCAGCGCGGTCAGCGCTGCTTCAGCGCCTTTGTTACCGGCTTTGGTGCCAGCGCGTTCGATGGCTTGTTCAATACTTTCTGTGGTCAGAACACCGAAGGCTACCGGGATTCCGCTGTCCTGAGCGACGTGCGCCAGGCCATTGCTTGCACCGCCAGCCACATATTCAAAGTGCGCAGTGCCGCCACGGATAACGGTACCCAGCGCGATCACCGCGTCATACTTACCGGTTTTCGCCAGTGCGTCAGCCGCCAGCGGCAGCTCATACGCGCCTGGAACCCAAACAACGGTAATGTTTTCATCTTTGACCTGGCCAATACGCTTCAGGGCGTCAATCGCGCCATCCAGCAGGCTGTCGTTGATAAAGTTGTTGAAACGCGCAATGGTGATGGCGACGCGAGCGTCCGGGGTAGCAACGTTAGCTTCAATAATGTTCATACTCTTCCTTCGGGTTCAGTTCATTTGGCCCCGCAAGGGGGGCGGATTCTATCATAATAATCGGCGCACTGCTTTCCCTTTTGTCCGGGGAAATCAAGCGTTCACTAAATGCAGGCAAATATCCGGGCCTACATGACGTATCTCATTGAATTTGAAATGGGGTGCTTGCTCAAGTTTCTCAAGCCCCGGCAGTACACATAATCCGCGCGCATCGCTGCCTAACAGTTTAGGCGCAATATAGACGATAAGCTCGTCCACCAGCCCGGCCTCGAGCAGCGCGCCGGCAAGGGTGGGGCCTGCTTCCACCCAAATCGTATTCATTTGCTGTTTGCCCAGCAGCATCATCAGTACAACCAGATCCAAGCGACCGTTATGCTCCGGCACCAGCAGCGTGCGTACGCTCTCCGGCCACTGGCGTTCATCTTCTCGGGTACGGGCAAATAGCGTTTCACCTGCCTGCTCCACGATGCGATGCTGCGGGGTGACGCGATTCCGACTATCGATAACGATGCGTAGAGGCTGACGCAGGTTTTCCTGCGGGTACAGCGCCTGAGTGTCGGCGTTGAGCTCGTCCCAGCGTACGGTTAGCGCCGGGTCATCCGCCAGCACCGTCGCGCTACTGGTCAGGATGGCGTGGCTTTGCGCGCGCAGGCGCTGCACATCGCGCCGCGCCTGCGGCGAGGTGATCCACTGGCTCTCCCCGCTGGCCATCGCCGTACGCCCATCCAGCGATGCGCCCATTTTTAACTGGATATAAGGAAAGCCGGTGCGCATGCGTTTAAGAAAGCCTTTATTCAGCGCTTCGGCTTCATTCATCATCAGCCCATGGCTGACGTCTACCCCTTCCTGCTGTAAACGGTACAAACCACGCCCCGCGACCTGCGGGTTCGGGTCCTGCATCGCCGCTACCACACGGCTTACTCCCGCGGCAATCAGCGCTTCGCAGCACGGCGGCGTACGACCGTGATGGCTACAGGGTTCCAGCGTGACGTACGCCGTCGCGCCTTGCGCTTTTTCGCCCGCCATGCGCAGCGCGTGCACTTCCGCGTGCGGTTCGCCGGCGCGATAGTGAAAACCTTCGCCGACGATCTCGCCATCTTTAACGATCACGCAGCCGACATTCGGATTGGGGTGAGTGGTGAAGCGTCCGCGCGCGGCCAGCTTCAGCGCTCGCGCCATGTACATTTCGTCCTGCATGGGCTCAGTCCTGTAAGCGGGCGATCTCTTCGCCGAACTCTTTGATATCTTCGAAGCTGCGGTAGACGGAAGCAAAGCGGATGTAGGCGACTTTATCGAGCTTTTTCAGCTGCTCCATCACCAGGTTGCCGATCATTTTACTCGGCACTTCGCGCTCGCCGGTCCCGCGCAGATGGGTTTTTATGTGGTTAAGCGCCATCTCGACGTCGTCCGAGCTGACCGGACGCTTCTCCAGCGCTTTCAGCATTCCGCTGCGCAGTTTGTCCTCATTAAAAGGCTCGCGCACGTCGTTACTTTTTACGACCCGCGGCATCACCAGTTCCGCCACTTCAAACGTCGTAAAGCGTTCATTACAGACCAGACACTGACGACGACGACGCACGGAAGAGCCCTCGCCCACCAGACGAGAGTCGATAACTTTGGTATCTACGGCGAAACAGAAAGGGCAATGCATGGCGCGTCCTGACATGTAGTTAAACTAACGGGTAGTTTACCGCGAAGTGACCCGACAACAAAGAAAGAGCTTTTGAGACAAAGGATCTATAGTGCGATTATCCGAACGATCTACCATTAAGCATCCTCTGTTAACGGAATCCCAACTATGACAAGACGTTATTTAAAACTGGCCATTGTGGGTAGCATTTTCACCCTCAGCGCCTGCGCGCAGCAAAGCGAAATCCGCCAGATGAACCAGAGCGTGAGCACGCTGAGCAAAGAGATGACCCAACTCAATCAGCAGACGGTCAAAATCACCCAGCAAAACGTGCTGAATGCGAAATCGAGCAGCGGCGTTTATCTGCTGCCGGCCGCGAAAACGCCGGCCCGCCTGAAAAGCCAGATCGGTACCCTGCGCATGTCTCTGCTCAATATCACTCAGGATGGCGACGGTACCCGCCTGACGCTGCGCATCCAGGGTGAATCAAACGATCCGCTGCCGGCCTTTAGCGCGACGGTGGCCTCGGGGCAGATCAGCGGCACCACTGAGAGCTATCAGGAAGTTAACGTGCAAAATCAGCTAATTAGCGCCCCGGCAAGCGTTCTGGCGCCGAGCGATGTCGATATTCCGCTGCGCCTGAATGGCGTAACGCCCGAGCAGGTTGGCTTTGTCCGCATCCACGATATCCAGCCCGCAAACCTGCCGTAACTCCCTTCTGCCGGGTGTCGCGAACATCCGGCTTCCCCTCTCGCGCCAATCCACTTACAGATTTTCCATTCAGTTCACTAAAAATTGACAGGATTTATGAATTTCAGTGGCATTCCGTCAAGAAATGCATAAAATCGTGAACGCAATCGATTACGTTAATGTTCGTTATGTGAAACAACACATATTTTTGTGAGCAATGATTCCTATAATAGACGCCACAGAAATACGAAATATTTAGAAACGCTTCGGCGCTTCTTTTAACGCCTTCAGGCTTAATTTAAACAGTGGCATCATTATGAAAAAAACATTACTGGCCGCCGGCGCAGCTCTGGCGCTCTCCGCATCTTTCTCTGCCAGCGCGGCAGAAAACGACAAACCGCAATATCTGTCTGATTGGTGGCACCAGAGTGTGAACGTGGTGGGTAGCTACCACACTCGTTTTGGGCCACAGATCCGTAACGATACTTATCTGGAATATGAAGCGTTCGCCAAGAAAGACTGGTTTGATTTCTATGGCTATATGGATGCGCCGGTCTTCTTCGGCGGTAACACCAACGCGAAAGGCATCTGGAACCACGGTTCGCCGCTGTTTATGGAAATTGAGCCGCGCTTCTCTATCGACAAACTGACCGGTACCGACCTCAGCTTCGGCCCGTTTAAAGAGTGGTATTTCGCCAACAACTACATCTACGACATGGGCCGCAACAAGTCCGGTCGTCAGAGCACCTGGTATATGGGTCTGGGTACCGATATCGATACCGGCCTGCCGATGAGCCTGTCGCTGAACGTCTATGCGAAATACCAGTGGCAAAACTATGGCGCGTCTAACGAGAACGAGTGGGACGGCTACCGCTTCAAAGTAAAATACTTTGTGCCGCTGACCGACCTGTGGGGCGGTTCACTGAGCTATATCGGCTTCACCAACTTTGACTGGGGCTCCGATCTGGGCGATGACAACTCTTATGATTTGAACGGTAAGCATTCACGCACCAGCAACTCCATTGCTTCCAGCCATATCCTGGCGCTGAACTACGATCACTGGCACTACTCCGTCGTGGCGCGTTACTTCCACAACGGCGGCCAGTGGGCTGACGACGCGAAGCTGAACTTCGGCGACGGCGACTTTAACGTTCGCTCGACCGGCTGGGGTGGTTACTTCGTGGTTGGTTACAACTTCTAATCGGCGCGAATTTTCCCCGGCGAATACGCCGGGGAAAGTATAAAAAGCTAGCGCTCTTCGCATCTCACCTTACGTAAAAAATCACTCAATGAGCGATCGGCTCGTTCGCTAAAATGACGCCCGGTTGCGGAAATTTCCAGGCAGCGGTCGAGGCGAAAACAGCGATAATCTTCCCGCAGCTCACACCAGGTCACCAGCAGCCAGCGCTCGCCCCAGAAAAATAGCCCCAGCGGCAGCACTTCACGCTGCGATACCTTTCCCGCTTCATCGCGATAGTGCAGCGCCAGCGCCTGCTGGGCGGAAACTGCCCGATGCACTAAATCAAATTGATCTTTGCTATAGCCCTGAGCGCCAAAGTCGGGAGCAAACAGCCTCGACTGCTCCGCCTTGCGCCGGCTCTCGGCAGGCAAAATGGCCAGCACTTTTTCCTGCGCCGATTCCAGCGCCAGGGATAGCGACGCGCCGCCCCAGGTTTGCAGCAGCCGAATAGCGGCTACCAGCGCTTCCGATTCCTGGGTTGTCAGCATCAGCGGCGGTAGGTCGTAGCCCGCCAGCAGCCGGTAGCCGCTTCCGGCCTCCCCCTCAACCGGGACGCCGGAGAGCGAAAGATCGCGAATGTCGCGGTAGATCGTGCGCTCCGATACGCCAAGCCGCTCGGCCAGCAGTCCGGCGGTCGTTAATCTCCTACCGCGCAGGATCTGAACGATTTGAAAAAGGCGGTCGGCGCGTCGGCTCATTTCTGTTGTCTCATTTACGCAGGTTGGTGAAGGCCAATCCGATTACCCTCGCTATCAATAAAAAGGGCAATCGTGCCGATATCGTCCGCCAGCTCAAGGGGGCCAAACACGCAGCTTCCGCCCGCCGAGTTGACGCGATCGAGCGTGGCCGCCAGATTGTCAGTATGCAGATAGATAATACATCCCTGATCGGAGGGCTTAACGCCATCGAACTTTGCCAGCGCGCCGCCGGGAGCCGGGTCCTCATACGGAAAAACGGCCATTTCGATGCAATCCATTTTTTCCCGACGCAGCGTCACCTGCATCACCGGCTCGTAAAACGCCACGGCACGATCCATCTCCACCACCGGGATCTCAAACCAGTTAATTACGTTGTTCATACATCCTCCTGTCCATTGTTTGGGTTCAGGAGGAGTGTATGACAGGCCTACTGACAGCATTGTGTCAGTAGGGTGCGCACACCAGCGCGCGCTCGCGGCTCAGCAGCCACGGGCGCAGATACCCCACGGTACTGGAAAAAGGCAACACCTCTTCAGGCAGCACAATGCCAAGCTGCTCGCCGATGTACAAGCGGCGGGCGACAATACGCTGCCAGAGCTGAGGGTAGCGCTGCGCCAGCGCCTGACGCAAAGGGCCATCGGCAAGCGCCACGGTATCTTCAATGCTTGCGCCGCCGTAGCCCGCGCGGGAAGGAATGATGTCGATCTGCAATATCATCCCGCTTTGCAGGGTGGCGGCTGAATTGGGGCCAATGGGCGAACAGAGCCACTCTTCATCCGCGACCAGATGCCCGGGATTGAGGTGCCAGTGATATTCCGCCTTCGGCAACACCTGTTCTATCAGCGCATACATATCGCCGCCGCGCATGCCAATGCGCAGATTTTCCAGCCAGTTAACCACCGCCTTAAAGTAGGGCTTCGCCACCACCTCAAGATAATCGGCGACTTCCGGCGCCAGCTCGCGCTCATCGGCCACCACGTAAGCGGCGCGGCTGCTCAGGCCACCTTTGAAGCTGGTGGTCAGCGAGAATTTATCTCCGCGCTGAATGACCTTATCGCCCGGATAGAGATTCGCCCAGGCAAAGCGATCGCCGGTGGCGGCAATCATCACCACGCTATTAGGCTGCCCTTCCGCCGCCAGCAGCGCGCCGATTTGCTTTTCCGTTTTACCCGGCGCAATGGCGTTAAGCGCGGTCAAAATCGCGGTAGAAGCCAGATTAGCGCCGTACTCATAATGCGCCAGCTCGTTGGCATTATTAGTGATTCGCGCCCCCTCTGCCGGATCGATAAAAATACCGGTGGCATTGCTTAATTTCGCCTGCGGCCCGGCGGTCTGGCGAAGAGCGTCAACGATAAATGCCGGCAGATCGAACATCTGCGAGCGGTCATCAGCCGCGCCGGTAAAGAGCTTCCAGCCCGCCAGGCCGATACTTTTTCCCGCGGCGACGCCGGCCTCCTGGAGCAACTGAGCCAGGGTTTTGCGGGTATCCATCGGCTGATTAGGCAGCGAAAACCACGGAGCGTGAATGACCCGGTTTTCCAGCCGGGCATAGCCTGCGAGCTTGAGATTCTCGTTGCCCAGCACCAGCACCGCCTCGCCGTCCCGATGCAGCACCAGCAGCGCCTCTTCGAAACGGGGAATAAAGCCGGTGAGATACTCAAAATTGCCGCCGTGCTCTTTATCGGCATAGACGATAAGCGTGTCTAAGCCGCGCTGCAGCATCTTCGCCAGTACTTTGGCTTTGCGCTGCCGCAGCGTGTCGTCATCGAGGGTAACGGAAGGCACATCGCGCCAGAGAGGGGGTTGAGGAACGGTGGAAAGAGTTACGACAGCCATCGGCATTTCTCCATGTCATTTAACGCTGATACCGGAGAGTAACCAAAATCCGAGCGGCTGTAATAAAAAAATCCCGGCCTTGCGACCGGGATTCGTTTATCAACACGCCAATGCCTTACGGCAGAATTGACGGCTGATCCGCCCCTTCTTTCTCGACTTTCTGCTGCAGCATGTGCTCACGCTTCATGCCCAGCTTCAGCGCCAGCGCGGACGCGACGTAGATAGAAGAAGCCGTACCGATGGAGACACCGATCAGCATGGTCAACGAGAAGCCTTCCAGAATCGGCCCGCCGAAGAGATACAGCATCAGGATAACCATCAAGGTCGTCCCGGAGGTGATCAAGGTACGGTGCAGCGTCTGCGTCAACGACACGTTAAAGATTTCGTACGGCGTACCGCGGCGAATCTTACGGAAGTTTTCACGAATACGGTCAGATACCACGATACTGTCGTTCAGCGAGTAGCCGATCACCGACATCAACGAGGCCACGATGGTCAGGTCAATCTCGATATGCAGTAACGACAGCACGCCCATGGTGATCACCACGTCGTGCGCCAGCGCGATAACCACCCCAGCCGCCAGACGCCACTCAAAGCGGAAACCGACGTAGATCAGGATACACACCAGCGCGGCGATCAGCGCCAGCGCGCCGGTCTGCGCAAGATCGGCGCCAACGCTCGGACCCACAAACTCAATACGCTTGACCGTCGCGTTCTGGCTGGTTGATTCGTTAATGACGGTAACGACCTTGCTGCCCAGCTCCTGGCTGCCGTTGGCGTCATGCACCGGCGGCATACGCACCATGATGTCGCGGCTGCTACCGAAGTTTTGCAACTGCGGCTCTTCAAAGCCCGCCTTCTGCAGCGACTGGCGCACCTGGTCCATATCGACAGGTTTTTCGAGGGTAATCTCAATCACCGTACCCCCGGTGAAATCCAGACCCCAGTTAAACCCGCGCACGCCAATAATAGCGATGGACAAAATCAGCAGAAAACCTGAAATGCCGAAAGCCCAGTAGTCCCAGCGCATAAAGTCCCAGACTTTACGGCCGTGGTTCAATTGTTCAACAGTATATTCCTGTGCCACAACGCACTCCTCAGATAGACAGCTTTTTAACGCGCTTGCCGCCGTACAGCAGGTTCACGATGGCACGGGTGCCGACGATAGCGGTAAACATTGAGGTCGCAATACCGATACCGGTGGTAATCGCAAACCCTTTAATGGCACCGGTACCGACCGCGTACAGGATAATGACTTTGATAAGCGTCGTAATGTTGGCATCAAAGATGGAGCTGAACGCGCCGCGATAACCTTCGTCAATCGCCTGCTGCACGGAACGCCCGTTGCTCAGCTCTTCTTTAATACGTTCGTTAATCAGAACGTTCGCATCGACCGCCACCGCAAGGGTTAAGACGATCCCCGCAATCCCCGGCATGGTCAGCGTCGCCCCCGGAATCAGGGACATAATGCCGACAATCAGCACCAGGTTAGCCACCAGCGCAGAGGTCGCAATCAGGCCGAACTTCTTGTAGAAGAAGATCATAAACAGGATGGAGACCACCAGACCGGCCAGACACGCTTCCAGGCCCTGCTTGATGTTCTGCATACCGAGGGTTGGACCGATGGTCCGTTCTTCAACAATCTGAATCGGCGCAATCAGCGCGCCTGCGCGCAGCAGCAGAGAAAGCTGACGCGCTTCGGTCGGGTTGCTGATGCCGGTAATACGGAAGCTGTTACCCAGACGAGACTGGATGTTGGCGATGTTAATCACCTCTTCCTCTTTCGCCAGAATCGCACGACCATTGGCATCTTTCTTACCGCTGTCTTTGTACTCCACAAACAGGGTCGCCATCGGTTTACCGATGTTGTCCTTGGTGAAGTTAGACATGATGTTGCCGCCAGCGCTATCCAGGGAGATGTTAACCTGCGCCTGGTTGTACTCATCCATGCTCGACGTCGAGTCGGTGATGTGGTCACCGGTGAGGATGACGCGCTTGTACAGCACAACCGGCTGGCCTTCGCGGGTATATTTCACTTCCGAGTCGCCCGGAACGCGACCGGAGGCCGCCGCGGCGCTATCAACGTTGGTGTTAACCAGACGGAATTCCAGGGTCGCGGTCGCGCCGAGAATCTCTTTCGCACGCGCGGTGTCCTGGATACCCGGCAGTTCAACCACAATACGGTCGGCGCCCTGACGCTGAACCAGAGGTTCGGCAACGCCCAGCTGGTTTACACGGTTACGCAGGATATTGATGTTCTGCTGAACGGCATATTCGCGAGCTTCTTTCAGACGGTCGTCGGTCATCACGGCTTTCAGGCCAGTGCTGCCCTGAGTGGAGATAACCAGATCGCGGTGACGAGGGCTAAGGTAGGAGATAGCCTGGTCGCGCGCGGCGCTGTCGCGGAAAGCGATGCTCAGGCCGTAGTTGTCTTCTTTACGCACGGTCGCGTAAGGAATGCCTTTATCACGCAGTTCGCTGCGCAGGCTGTCGATATTTTGTTCCTGCAGTTTGCCCAGCGCGGTATCCATGTCGACTTCCATCAGGAAGTGCACGCCGCCGCGCAGATCAAGACCCAGCTTCATCGGCTCGGCATAAAGGGCCGCCAGCCAGCGCGGGGTTGCCGGAGCAAGGTTAAGCGCCACGACGTATTTGTCACCCAGCACGCCCATCAGCGCTTCGCGCGCGCGCAGCTGGATATCAGTGGTGTCGAAGCGCGCAAGAATTGCGCCCTCTTCCAGTGCCACAGACTTCGCGGTAATTTTTTCTTCTTGTAGTGTTTTCTGGACCTGGATCAGCGTTTGCTCACTGGCGGCGACGCCGCGCGCGCCAGTGATTTGAACAGCCGGATCCTCACCATACAGGTTGGGAAGCGCATACACTAAGCCGACGACAATAACGACGACCAGCATGACGTACTTCCACAAAGGATAACGGTTTAACACGGCAGTTCCCTTAGGGAAAATGGGTAATTACAGCGCCTTCATGGTGCCTTTCGGCAGAACGGCAGCTACGAAGTCACGTTTGATAACCACTTCAGTGGTATCGTTCAGCGCGATAGCGATGTAACCGCTTTCCGCGACTTTAGTGACGCGCCCAACCAGGCCGCCGTTGGTCAGTACTTCATCGCCTTTGGCAATGGAGTTCATCAGGTTTTTATGTTCCTTGGTGCGTTTCTGCTGTGGGCGCAGGATCATGAAGTAAAAAATCAGACCAAACACCACCAGCATCAGGATCAGAGACATCGGGCTACCCTGCGCCGCGCCACCGGTTGCTGCTACCGCATCAGAAATAAAAAAGCTCATTGAAATTCCCTCATTATTAAAATTAGTCAACGTTCAAAGGTGGAACGGTTCGACCCTGACGTTGGTAAAAATCGGTCACGAAGCTCTCTAATTTACCCTCTTCAATAGCCTTGCGTAAACCAGCCATTAAGCGCTGATAGTAACGAAGGTTATGAATGGTATTGAGGCGCGCGCCCAATATTTCGTTGCAACGGTCCAGATGATGCAAGTAAGCGCGTGAATAGTTGCGACAGGTGTAGCAATCACATTCTGCATCCAGCGGCGAAGTATCGCTCTTGTGCTTCGCGTTGCGGATTTTCACCACGCCGTCGGTGACGAACAGGTGGCCATTGCGCGCATTGCGCGTCGGCATGACGCAGTCGAACATATCGATCCCGCGGCGCACCCCTTCGACCAGATCTTCCGGCTTACCGACGCCCATCAGGTATCGCGGCTTGTCGGCCGGGATCTGCGGGCAGACGTGCTCCAGTATACGGTGCATATCTTCTTTCGGCTCGCCGACAGCCAAACCGCCGACAGCGTAGCCATCAAAGCCAATCTCTACCAGACCTTTAACAGAGATATCACGTAAATCTTCGTAAACGCTGCCCTGAATAATGCCAAACAGCGCATTTTTATTGCCCAGACCGTCAAAACGGTCGCGGCTGCGCTTCGCCCAGCGCAGGGACATTTCCATCGAACGCTTAGCGTAATCCCAGTCCGCCGGGTATGGCGTGCATTCATCGAAGATCATCACGATATCGGAACCGAGATCGTACTGAATCTCCATCGATTTTTCCGGATCGAGGAAAATCGGATCGCCGTTGATCGGATTGCGGAAATGCACGCCCTGTTCGGTGATCTTGCGAATATCGCCGAGGCTGAAGACCTGGAAGCCGCCGGAATCAGTGAGGATCGGCCCTTTCCACTGCATAAAGTCGTGCAGGTCGCCGTGCAGCTTCATAATTTCCTGGCCCGGACGCAGCCACAGGTGGAAGGTATTGCCGAGGATGATTTGCGCGCCGGTCGCTTCAACTTCCTCCGGCGTCATTCCTTTTACGGTACCGTAGGTGCCGACCGGCATAAACGCTGGCGTTTCAACGACGCCGCGCTCAAACAAAAGACGGCCGCGACGCGCGCGACCATCGGTAGTATCTAACTCAAATTTCATTATCACTCCTGCGTCAGAAAAACAGTCTGACGTTAAACACGCGCATCGCGGACTTATTCCCCGACACGTTCAAAAATAGCCTGCGGATTGTACGTGATAAACATCGCGTCCCCGTAGCTAAAAAAGCGATATTTTTGTTCTACCGCAGCCTTATAGGCGTTCATGGTGTGCTGATAGCCGGCAAACGCGGAGACCAGCATAATCAGCGTGGATTCAGGCAGATGGAAGTTGGTCACCAGCGCATCAATGACTTTGTACTGATAGCCCGGATAGATAAAAATCTGCGTATCGCCGAAGAAGGGCTCAATCAGATCGTTTTTCGCCGCCTGCGCCGCGCTTTCCAGCGAACGCACCGAGGTCGTCCCGACCGCAATCACCCGGTTCCCGCGCGCTTTTGCCGCCAGCACCGCATCGACCACCTCCTGCGGCACTTCCGCATATTCAGAGTGCATAATGTGGTCTTCAATGCTGTCTACGCGCACTGGCTGGAAGGTCCCCGCTCCGACGTGTAGCGTAACAAACGCCATCTCAACGCCTTTTTCGCGCAGCTTCGCCAGCAGCGGCTCGTCAAAGTGCAGGCCGGCGGTGGGCGCAGCCACGGCGCCCGGTTTTTCGCTATATACGGTCTGATACAGCTCGCGGTCGGCCTCTTCGTCCGGACGCTCAATGTACGGCGGAAGCGGCATATGGCCGATAGCGTTGAGAATATCCAGTACGCTGCGCGCGTCGTCGAAAGCCACTTCAAACAGCGCGTCGTGGCGTGCAACCATCGTCGCTTTAATGCTCTCATCGTCGCCAAGCAGCAGCTCAGTGCCGGGTTTCGGCGCTTTAGACGCGCGAATATGTGCCAGAATACGTTTATCATCGAGCATACGCTCGACCAGCACCTCAATCTTGCCGCCGCTGGCTTTACGGCCAAACAGGCGGGCCGGGATCACGCGGGTATTATTAAAAACCAGCAGGTCGCCTGGGTTGAGCTTGTCGAGTAAATCGGTGAAAGTACCGTGCGTCAGCGCGCCCGTCGGCCCGTCTAATGACAGCAAGCGGCAGCTGCTGCGCTCGGGCATGGGATAGTGGGCAATCAGGGATTCGGGTAACTCAAAGGAGAAATCGGCGACGCGCATGGCATATACTCATGACTTAAAAACAGGCGGCTTAGTCTAGTGCTCACACCTCTTCGCTGCAACAACTAGCCGTATCCGGATAACGAATCGCATGAATTTTCTCGCACACCTGCACCTTGCCCATCTCGCTGACAGCTCCCTTTCCGGTAATTTACTGGCCGATTTCGTTCGCGGCGACCCCGCCGGCGAATGGCCGGCTGACGTCGTAGAGGGCATCTTTATGCACCGGCGGATCGATGTACTGACGGATAACCTGCCCGAAGTCGCCGAAGCCAAAGGGTGGTTTCGCCCCGAAACGCGCCGGGTCGCGCCCATCACCCTGGACGTGATGTGGGACCATTTCTTGTCACGCCACTGGGCGCAGCTGTCGCCCGAACTGCCGCTGCCGGAGTTTGTCCGCTACGCCCACGCCCAGGTCACGTTTATTTTGCCCGATTCTCCGCCGCGTTTTGTCAATCTCAACGAATACCTTTGGTCTGAGCGCTGGCTTGAACGCTATCGGGATATGGAGTTTATTCAGCGCGTGCTGAACGGGATGGCCAGCCGCCGTCCGCGGCTGGATGCCCTGCGCGATTCCTGGCAGGATCTGGATACCCACTACGACCGGCTGGAGGAGCAGTTCTGGCGCTTCTACCCGCAGATGATGGCGCAGGCGAAAAAACGCGAACTGTAAAAGATTGCGCTTTTTTCAGAAAACGCTATTCTGAAAAGCGCTTTTAAATAACGATTGATAGACAAAACCTATCTCATCGATTGTCAGCGTCACGTTGAGTTCCTCCGCACCGCTCCCTATACTTGCCCGCGTTGCGTTCCAATTAACCTTAGTATTAACAGGAGAATCATATGGTTCTGGTTACTCGTCAGGCTCCGGACTTCACCGCGGCAGCTGTTTTAGGTAACGGCGAAATCGTTGAGAAATTCAACTTCAAACAGCACACCAGCGGTAAAGCCACCGTTCTGTTCTTCTGGCCGATGGACTTCACCTTCGTTTGCCCGTCTGAACTGATCGCTTTTGACAAGCGCTACGAAGAATTCCAGAAACGCGGCGTAGAAGTGGTTGGCGTTTCTTTTGACTCCGAGTTCGTCCACAACGCATGGCGTAACACCCCAGTAGACCAGGGCGGCATCGGCCCGGTTAAATACGCGATGGTTGCTGACATCAAACGCGAAATCCAGAAAGCGTACGGTATCGAGCATCCGGACGAAGGCGTTGCCCTGCGCGGTTCCTTCCTGATCGACGCTAACGGCGTTGTTCGTCACCAGGTGGTTAACGATCTGCCGCTGGGCCGTAACATCGACGAAATGCTGCGTATGGTTGACGCGCTGCAGTTCCACGAAGAGCACGGCGAAGTTTGCCCGGCGCAGTGGGAAAAAGGAAAAGAAGGGATGGCCGCTTCTCCGGAAGGCGTGGCTAAATACCTGACCGAGAACGTTTCCAGCCTGTAATCGGCGTACGTTCGGCAAAAGGCTCGCAGACGCGAGCCTTTTTTGTTTTATACGGAGCCGCTTTTTTTCACTTCACGCCAGATGCGCCACGCCATCAACGCCAGCACAACGACGCCAAATATCAGCGCACCCCATACCAGCAGCGTTTTCCAGCTGCTTTGCTGCTCGGCAGCAGACGTCGCCGTTAACCGCGCTTCGCCGCCCAGCATGACGTCTTCTTGCGCGACCGCCAGAGGGAGATCATTCACAGACTGTGTCTTACGCAGCGACGGCGGGATCAGCATGTCCAGGGCGACATCTGCCTTTTGCGCCGCCCGGTTTCCCCAGGCCAGCATATAAGGCCCTTTTCCTTGGGTATTAAAGACCAGCTGGTATTTATCGCGCGCGCCGCTTATCGCCGGCAGCGACGCCGATAAGCGGGCATTAATCGTCTTCATGCGAACCGCTTCAACCGTTTGACCTGACAGAGGAATATCGTCCGAACGCTTGCCGTCCAGCTGATACAGCACGGTTTTCGTCAGCGGCTGCCAGGGCTCATTTTCGCCGCTACGCCAGGCAAGCTCGACCGGTAGAACCCCTTCGCCTGCCAGCGATATTCTGAGCGAAGTCAGCGGCTGAGGCCGGGCCCAGCGCCAAACGGCCTCCTCATCTGAAACCCTGTCCGCCTGAGCATCAAGCTCAATGCGCGTAGACTCCGGTTCTCTGCGTTCCGCCAGAGCCGTCACGCTATTTAACGCCGGCGCCTTGCTTTGTGCATCGAGGATCAGCAGCAGGTAACGATTCCCGTCCGCGGAGAGCGTCAGGTCAGCGCTAATGGTGTCCATTTTCAAACGATCGCTATCGCGCGTCAGATCCATAAGAGGCGCATCCTCCTGAACAGAGCGCCAGTACTTCAAATCGCGGCTGGAATACAGCGACGCTTTCCCCTGCCAGTTAGCCGCCAACGATTCCCAGTTCAGCCGCAGTTGAGCCAGCGCGAAAGCGTCCGTCTTATCCGCCGGCAGCGTCAGTAAATAGCTCTGCCCGAGCGCCTTCGCATCATCGGTTTCCAGGTGAATTTCGATCCCCGTTGTTGAACGCAGGACCAGCGACTCTCCGCCGCGTCGCCCCTCTTCACGCGGCGGAACCGGCGACATCTGCAGAGGGAAAAGCCGTAGCGTCATCGCTTCAGGCGTAACGGGTTGCGCCTTCTGCACCTGCAGCGCGAACGGTACCGTATCTCCCTGATGGTTAAATACCCGCACATCGCGCAAATCAGGCCATGCCGTCCCCTGATAGAGCAACGGGGAAAGCTCGACGCGATACCAGGGCGACGCGCCGCTGGTTTCCAGCATCACCCCCTGCATATAATCCAGTGGTTTTTCTCGCGCTTCATTGCCGCTGACAGCCGCGCCCGTCACACCCAGCAGCACGCCGCATAACACCGCTTTCATCCATTTCATTTTTCTTCTCCTGCTTTGGGCGGTAACGGGGAAAAATACCCGACGATCAACACCAAAATCGCCACGCCGATAAACGCAACAGCCCGCGCCAGCCCGCCGCCGCCTGCGCTATCCACCAGCATGAGTTTCACAATGACAACGCCTAACAACGCCGCGCCGCATAGCCATTCGCGGCGGGAAAGTCGCCGCGTCGCGCGCAGCATGATCGTCAGCGCTGCCAGCGTCCAGACCAGCGCGAAAGTGGTCTGAATTAAACGCGAATGCCACAGCGGCTCGATACTCCAGGCCACCTCGCCGTACCAGGCCAGGGCGCGCAGCAGCAGACCATTCAGCCACCAGAAGCCGAGCGCCAGCAAAGCAACGACGGGCCAGGGGCGGCATACCGATAGCTGCAGCGGAAAATAACGCCGCGAAACGCGGTAAAATATCGTCAGCCCAAGCAGCGCAAAAGCGGCGCCCTCTTCCAACGGGTTAATCAGCGGCAAATAGGTCTGACCGTAGACTGTGCCATCCTGCACATTCGTCAGCATTAACAGGCATCCCAGCGCCACCGCCACCGGTATCATCGCCTGAGAAGCATACAGCGCAGGCCATACCCGGAATGGCCACACTTGCCGATGAACGGCTTCCGAGACGAGGAAAATCAGCATCCCGCCCGCCGCCATCATTAATCCGCTCGCCCAGGCCGACATGCCCCACGGCAAATCCTGGGTAAACCAAAACAGCTCCATTGCCAGCGCCAGAAAAATCATCCACAACAGCGACAGGTGGGCAAGCTTACTCAGGCGCGGCGGCAGTGAATGCCCATCACGCCAGAGCAGGGCCGCCGCCGCGGGTAGCGCCGCGCACCAGGCCAGATTTTTCCAGCCAGCAGCGAAAATCTGCTGCTGGGACAGCTGGTAAAACAGCACCATCAGCATCATTGGCCACAGCAGCCATTTGCTCGCATCCAGCTCTTGCCAGGCTAAGCGCGCGGCGGCTGCGCGCCAGCACCACACCGACGCCGCCAGCGCCGCCAGCACGCCAAAGACAATCTGCGTGTCTTTACTCACCGCCAGCTGCGATGCGCCCACAAGCGCCACCATCCAGAACAACAGGCCGCCGATAAGCAGCCCCCAACTGCCCTGCACCTGGACGGTTCGCCACAGCCAGGCGGCAACCAGCCAGCTAAGGCTGAGTACGGCGAAAATCAGCAGCAAAGAGAGCGGCGTGGCGCCATTCGCCTGCGCCCATAGCGCGCTGCCAACCGCCAGTACAAGTAACGCCGTACCGCTGTAGCTCATGCGCCGCTGCTGCTGTTGCACGCCCAGCCAGAGGATGCCAAGACCTTCCAGCGACCAGGCCATCGCAGTCCAGCGAGCCGACAGCGCCAGCGGGATGGCCAGCGTGGTAAAGGCGCCGCCGAGCGCCAGCGCCGCCAGCACCAGCGGCTTCCCTAAAGAGGGGTAGCGACGCAGCGCCAGCCAGGCAAGGGCCAGATAGAAACCGCCGTAGCCCAGCGCGCTAAGCGCCGGGCCGTATTCCATATGCCGGGTAATGGCGTACTGCATACCAAAACCGACCAGCGGCGGCGCAAACAGCAGCACGCCGTCAATAATCTGACGACCTTTTTCCTGCGCCCTCAGCGACAGCGCCACGCTCAACACGCCAAAAATAAGCGTATTGGCAATTAAAAACAGCTGACAGCTCAGGTAAAACGCTGGCCGATACTCATTCAGCCCCCACAGGCCGCCAACGCCAAAGGTAAACAGCAGGCCAAGCAGATTAAGCTCGCGCCAGTGCTGGCGGATGCTAATGGCAAGAATGCCGACCGACAGCAGAAGATAGAAGGAGAACAACGCCACATGGCTGCCGCCGCCGGTAGAGAGCAGCAGCGGCGCAAGATAACCGCCAAGGCTCGCCAGCATGGCCAGGCTGAGCGCTTTTTGCACAATCGCCAACCCAACGCTCGCCGCGCAGATCGCCACCAACAGCGCAAACGCCAGGGTCATCGGCAGCATCTGCCACAGGCGAAAGGCGCCAAAAACGGTGAGATAGAGCGCGCCCGTTGCCCCACCCTGCAAGATCAGGGCGTACACCGGTTGCTTATGCCGCAATCGCCATCCGACAGCCAGCAGGACGACCGCGAACAGCGCCGCCGCGACCAGACGTAATTCGAGGGGGAACAGAGCGTGTTCCACGGTATAGCGCAGCAGAAAGGAGAGGCCAAGAAACAGCAGCAGGATCCCGAGCTTCGCCAGCGGATTGCCCTGCATAAACCAGCCTGCCAGTGACGATATTATTCCGCCAAAGGCGGAAGATGGCTTGCTTTCGGGGAGAGAGGCCGCCTTTTGCTCTGGCTGCGGTTGTGGCGTTGGCTGCGCGCGCCACGGATCGATGGCTTCAGCCACGGGCTCCGGTCGAGGCTCACTGAGCTTCACCGTCATCGCGTCAGCAGCGATAGCGGCTTCTGGCGTTGTCGGCGCGAAGGCGGTGGTCTCTGCCGCAGGCGCGACGCCGCATCGCTCAAGCTCCTCAACCCGACGTTGCAAAGCCGCCAGCTCAAAACGGACCGCCGCGCTGCGCCTGAGAGCGACAATCGCGACGAGCGGCCCAACCACCAGCCCGCAGAATAAAATCACGGCGCCAAAGATCAGTAGATCGTCCATGTTCCCACCTTCACTGTTTGAAGAGGGAGCAGAATGACACACATTGTCTTATCAGCGCTATCCGAGAAAATGAAAAAGGCCAATGAGGGCGTTGATGCTCTCATTGGCCTATCGGTACTGATAAGCGCCCGTCGCGCTAAAAAGCAAAGCAGGAGCAGCCGAGCACGCCCCAGAACGCCTGCTCATCGGCAACCTGTATCGACGATTTGCGCGCAATATCATGCTGATGCCCGTGTACGCCGCAGCTGCCGCAGCACTGGTGCATCTGCACGATTGCACCGATTTTCGCGGCCGTCGGCGGCGCGGAACGGTAATGACCCGGAACCTTCACCACCGGCGACCACTCGGGCAGCACCGGAATGGGCGGCGGCGCCAGCGGCGAGAAGTGTCCGGCGGCGTACACCACCTTGCCGTCAACCACCGTCAGCACCGACTCGATCCCCTTGATTTCCTCTTCCGCGACGCTGAAATAGTCTTTGGAGAGCACCACCAGGTCGGCAAGCTGGCCTTGTTCAATCCGCCCTTTCTTACCCTGTTCGCTGGAAAACCACGCGCTTCCCGCCGTCCACAGCTCCAGCGCCACGTCGCGCGGCAGGCGGTTGCTGTCGTCATACATCGCCATCCCGCCGACGGTACGGCCGGAAACCAGCCAGTAGAGCGCGGTCCACGGATTGTAGCTCGCCACGCGGGTAGCATCCGTCCCCAGCCCCACCGGAACCTCCAGCTCGAGCATTTTCGCCACCGGCGGCGTATGTTTGACCGCATCTTTACCGTAGCGGTCGACAAAATATTCGCCCTGGAAAGCCATACGGTGCTGCACGGCAATGCCGCCGCCCAGCGCTTTAACGCGTTCGATATTGCGCTCGGTGATGGTTTCCGCATGATCGAAGAACCAGTGCAGACCGTTGAACGGAATATCGCGATTCACCTTCTCGAAGA
The DNA here is from genome assembly GCF_018139045.1 of Klebsiella pasteurii. NCBI lineage: Bacteria > Pseudomonadati > Pseudomonadota > Gammaproteobacteria > Enterobacterales > Enterobacteriaceae > Klebsiella > Klebsiella pasteurii. The sequence continues at coordinate 5,245,917 of NZ_CP073236.1, read as the reverse complement.
CGTCGAGCATCCGGCTGATGGATTCATCATAGGTGGCATGCAGGCGGAACGGCCAGCGATGTTCAACCAGGTGGCGCACCACCCGCTCCAGCTCATCTTCCATCCCTTCCGGCAGATCCGGACGCGGCTGGAGGAAGTCTTCGAAATCCGCCGCCGAGAAAACCAGCATCTCCCCGGCGCCGTTGGCGCGGTAAAAATCGGTGCCCTGTCCCGGCTTGAGCATATCGGTCCAGCGCTCAAAATCTTCCAGCTCCTGCTTAGGCCGCTGGGTAAACAGGTTATAGGCAATCCGCACGGTCATCTGCTCTTTGGCGTGCAGCTGTTCAATAATTTCATAATCTTCCGGGTAGTTCTGGAAACCGCCCCCGGCATCAATGGCGCTGGTCAGCCCCAGACGATTCAGCTCGCGCATAAACTGTCGCGTTGAGTTGACCTGAAGTTCCAGCGGCAGCTTCGGCCCTTTGGCCAGCGTCGAGTAGAGGATCATGGCGTTGGGTTTGGCGATCAGCATGCCGGTAGGATTACCGTTGCCGTCGCGAACGATCTCGCCGCCCGCCGGATCCGGCGTCTCTTTGGTGTAGCCCACCGCCTTCAGGGCCGCGCGGTTAAGCAATGCGCGATCGTACAGATGCAGGACAAACACCGGGGTATCCGGCGCCGCATCATTAAGCTCCTCCAGCGTCGGCATCCGCCGTTCAGCGAACTGGAATTCGCTCCAGCCGCCGACGACCCGCACCCACTGCGGCGACGGCGTGCGATCGGCCTGATCTTTTAGCATCCGTAGCGCGTCCGCCAGCGAGGGAACCCCCTCCCAGCGAAGCTCCAGATTGTAGTTCAGACCGCCGCGGATCAAGTGCAGATGGGAGTCGTTCAGGCCGGGGATCACCGTATGGCCTTTAAGATCGATAATTTGCGTCCCTTCAGCGGCAAAGCTCATGATCCGATCGTGGCTACCGGCGGCGAGAATTTTACCGTCAGCGATCGCCACCGCATCGGCCAGAGGGTGTTGACGATCGAGAGTATGAACCCGACCGTGGGTCAGGATCAGTGTGGCAGTTTGCGACATAACGCACTCCTTCAGGAGGCTGGCTCAGTTTTTCTTTAACCAGCCAGCAAACAGACGGGTCACGATGGGCATCCAGAACCAGACCACCAGCGCGACCACACAGGCATCATTGATCAGATGCAGCAACAGGCTTCCCTTCAGCGAGGGCAACAGTATTCCGGTTATCGACGGCACCAGGTTAGTACTGGGGAAAATCACCAGCAGGGTGATTAAAAATTGCTTCCAGCGTCGCGGCTGGCGCACGTTCGCCGCGGGCGGCGTAAACCAGAAGGCCGGTTCAGTCCGGACTTCGGTACGATCGCCTTCGCTTAGCAGCGGCGCAATTTCCGCCACCAGCTGGCGGCGGGTCTCCGACTGGGTCCAGGCATAAAGATGCTCAATGGTGTCGAAGCGAATAATCACGCTCCATAAATTCTGCCCGGGGGCCGGACGAATGACGTTTGCGCCAAGATGGCCGGGAAACTCTGCCGCAATCGGCATAATTTTGCCCAGCCACGCTTCATACCGCTGGCCATGCTCCGGGTCGAGCACATGGCTGATCACCAGGGTCACCGATTTCTGTTGCGCCATTAAGAGTTCCTTGCTTCAGGGAATGGCGGGTTGTCCGCCGCCATTAGCTATACATGACCATACACAAAATCATTCACGCTGCGTCGAGGCGGCAAGGTTGTTCGTCCCCGGGAGCTGACATGAGTCAGTGACCGGGGCGGGCAAACCAAGCCCACAAAGAGGCAGCTGAAGGATGATGCCAATACACAAAATCATTCACGCTGCGTCGAGGCGGCAAGGTTGTTCGTCCCCGGGAGCTGACATGAGTCAGTGACCGGGGCGGGCAAACCAAGCCCACAAAGAGGCAGCTGAAGGATGATGCCAATACACAAAATCATTCACGCTGCGTCGAGGCGGCAAGGTTGTTCGTCCCCGGGAGCTGACATGAGTCAGTGACCGGCGCGGGCAAACGAAGCCAACAAAGAGGCAGCTTGAAGGATGATGCCAATACACAAAATCATTCACGCTGCGTCGAGGCGGCGAGGTTGTTCGTCCCCGGGAGCTGACATGAGTCAGTGACCGGGGCGGGCAAACCAAGCCCACAAAGAGGCAGCTGAAGGATGATGCCAATACACAAAATCATTCACGCTGCGTCGAGGCGGCGAGGTTGTTCGTCCCCGGGAGCTGACATGAGTCAGTGACCGGCGCGGGCAAACCAAGCCCACAAAGAGGCAGCTGAAGGATGATGCCAATACACAAAATCATTCACGCTGCGTCGAGGCGGCAAGGTTGTTCGTCCCCGGGAGCTGACATGAGTCAGTGACCGGCGCGTGCAAACGAAGCCAACAAAGAGGCAGCTGAAGGATGATGCCAATACACAAAATCATTCACGCTGCGTCGAGGCGGCAAGGTTGTTCGTCCCCGGGAGCTGACATGAGTCAGTGACCGGGGCGGGCAAACGAAGCCAACAAAGAGGCAGCTTGAAGGATGAAGTGTATTTAAGCTTTACGCTCTGGGGCGCCGTGCACCATGGTATAAGCGTAATCCACGCCCATCCCGTAGGCGCCGCTGTGCTCGCGCACCAGATCCATTACCGCGTCATAGGTCTCTTTACGCGACCAGTCGCGCTGGTACTCAAGCAGCACCTGCTGCCAGGTCACCGGCACCGCGCCGGCCTGCACCATACGGTCAATTGAGCGCTCGTGGGCATCAACCGAGGTGCCGCCGGAGGTATCGGTCACCACGTAAACTTCATAGCCTGCGTCCAGCGCCATCAGCGCCGGGAAGGTCAGGCAAACTTCCGTCCACAGCGCGGAAATAATCAATTTTTTACGCCCGGTCGCCTTTACCGCTTCAACAAAAGCCGCATCTTCCCAGGAGTTCATCGAGGTACGTTCAATGGGTTTCACATCAGGATGCACGGCCAGCAGTTCCGGCCAGATATAACCGCTGAAGCTTTTAGTTTCTACGGAAGTATAAATCACCGGAACATTAAAAATTTTGCCCGCTTTGGCTAAAGCCACCGTATTATTTTTGAGAGTCTGACGGTCAATATTGGCCACGCCAAAAGACATTTGCGGCTGGTGGTCAATAAAAATAAGCGCTGAGTTTGAGGGATCGATCAGTTCACGAATAGACATAACATATCCTGTTAATCAATGAGTTAAAAAGATACTACCGTTTCCGTTGTGCTGTCTGGATCCTGACTGATAAAGCATGATGAGTATAGTCAGTAATTTCTAACGAGTTATTAAAGATTTTTTTCTGATTTATTTCCAAAGCGAAAAGTTATGGTTATTCAATTAACCATTACAAGATGCGCGAAATTATGTTTATCAAATTTTTACGGTTAACCGTTCTAAATTATTCACTGGAATTGAACAGGACGCTCCGGTAAAACGGGGGCACTCTTTTTTACCGGAAGCTGACGCATGCGCCTGAACCTTGATGTCCTGTTGATTCTCGACGCGCTGGACAAACATGGCTCTTTTGCCACCGCCGCAGAATCGCTATTTAAAACCCCTGCCGCGCTGAGCTACATGATTCAAAAGCTGGAAAACGATCTGAATATCACCCTGCTGGATCGCTCCGGACATCGGGCTAAATTTACCGATACCGGCAGAATGATGTTGGAGAAAGGCCGATTGCTGCTAAATGCCGCCAAAGATCTGGAAAAGCAGGCGGTGCAGCTCAGCGCCGGTTGGGAGCGGGATCTGGCTATCGCCCTGGATGACTCTTTCCCGTTCAGCGCGCTGCTGCCGCTGATCGACGCGTTCTATGCCCAGCACCCGCAAACCCGCCTTAACTTTACCCACCATACCCTTGCGGGCTCGTGGGAAGAGCTCACTCACAACGGCGCGGATATTATTCTCGGGGCGATCAATGAACCACCGACCTCCGCCGAATGGTCGTGGAAAATGCTCGGCGCCATGGACAATATCTTCGTCATCGCGCCGGGGCATCCGCTGGCGGAAACCACCCAACCGCTGACCAACAAGCAGCTCAGCCTGCATCGCGCGGTGGTCATCAGCGACAGCGCCCGCTACTGCCATCCGCTCAACAGTAACCTGCTCGACGAACAGCCGCAAATTCGCGTGGATGATTTCGCCAGTAAAGTCGAACTCTTGCGCGCCGGGCTGGGCTGCGGCTTTTTACCGCGCCATATTGCCCGGCCGTGGCTGGAAAAAGGCGAGCTAGTCGAAAAGGCCGTTATCTCCTGCCGTGAGAAAGATATCACCTATATGGCCTGGCGAAGCGGCAACGACGGGCTGGCCCAGCGCTGGTGGCGCGAGGCCATTTTGCAAAGTGAAAGCCTGGGCCAGCTCTACGACTAGCGGCTAAACCAGACGCTGGCGGAGATCGCCGGTAGCGTCAGCACGCCGTCGTGTAGCTCCCCGGCGCCCTCTTTCAACTGCCAGCCGTTGACGTCGAGTAGCGGCGAATCCTCTACCACTACCTCGCAGGCTTCGCCGCGGTTGATCGCCACCAGCACGCGCTGCTGCTTATAGACGCGCACGAACACCACCACGTTATCTTCGGCATAAATCGCCTGGCAGCCGCCGTAGCGCAGCGCCTGATTGGCCTTACGCAGCTTGCACATCCGCTTGTACAGGTCGAGCAGATTGCCATCCTGCAACGCCGGATCCCACGGGAACGGTTTGCGGCAAAACGGATCGTTATTGCCGTCCACGCCCACTTCGTCGCCGTAGTAAATGCACGGCACGCCCGGCCAGCTAAATAGCCACACCACCGCCAGCGGCAGGCGTGCGACATCTTTACCCAGCAGAGACTTAAAGCGGGCGGTATCGTGGCTATCGAGCTGGTTAAACATCCTCAGCTGCTGCTGGTGCGACAACCCGGCCCGATAGTTGTCCATCCACGCCATGCAGGTCTGCGCATCAATTTTCTGCGGATCGTAGGAGATATCGGTGTTCGCGAGGAAGCCCCATAGCGGGAAGGTGAAGCCGCGGTAGTTCATCGCCGAGTCTTCAACGTCAGCCTGTAGCCACTGGCGCGCGTCGCCGAAATGCTCGCCGAACACGAAAGCGTCCGACCGCTCCAGCTTCGCCGCCTGGGTAATGCCGGCGATATGGCGCAGGTTATTGCGCGCCCCGCCCCCTTCGCCCAGCATGTGTACCACGTCCAGGCGCCAGCCGTCCATGCTCCATGGCGCTTTCAGCCAATGGCGCACCACGCTATCTTCCCCGCCGTAGATTTCATCGATCAGCGTCGACGAACGGTAGTCCAGCTTCGGCAGGCTGGCGTATCCCAGCCAGTCGTGGGCAACGCCCTCGGGGGAAAAATTATACCAGTCGCGCCACGGCGAATCGGCGTTATGGCAGGCGCCGCCGCTACCGCGCTGGTGGCGGTCGAACCAGGCATGCGAATCGCCGCTATGGTTGAACACGCCATCGAGGATCAGACGCATCCCCTCTTTTTGCGTGTTGTGACGCAGGCGTAGCAGCGCCGCATCGCCGCCAAACTGCGGATCAACGCGGCGGTAATCCTCGGTATCATATTTATGCACGCTGGGAGCGACAAACACCGGGTTGAGATACAGCGCCGTGACGCCAAGCTGCTTCAGATACGGCAGCTTCTCGCTGATACCATCGAGATCGCCGCCGTAAAAGGTGGAGCCGCCCGCCTCGGCGGTTAACGGTTCATCCCACGCTTTACGCACAATATCGTGACCGGCGGCGTGGTGGTAGTAAGTTACATCCTGTTCCGCTTCGCGGGACTGGCTGCGGGCAAAACGGTCAGGGAAAATTTGATAAAACACCTGATCGGCCACCCACTGCGGCCCGCTGTCTGGCAAATCGACCGCAAACTGCTCCAGCCTCGCCGGCGGAAAGCGGTTGAATCCCTGCGGCGTGAACCACAGCTGACGATCGGCCCACAGCAGCTTGAAGCTGTAGCGCCGACGCGGCTGCCCATTGACGAGGTTGATTTCCCCGCGCCACGCCACCACGCCCGGATACGGCGCCTGCCGCAGGCGGTGCATCGGCAGCGACAGCTCTTCGTTATCCTCTTCCGCGCGTAGGGTCACCCGCGGCGGCAGATCGTCGCCGCTCAACCATAGCGTAATCATCAGTCGTTCCTGCTGTTCCTTGATAAACGGAGCAACCGGGAGGTGCCATGCCTTCAACATTGTTATTCCTCTCTTTGCAGAATGGGCACACCTTGCCACAGCGTACTGGCGTATGACTCATCATCGGCAGAATTATTGGGGGAGGATGGCGGGGGTGGAGGGATCGCTTGCCGGATAGCCTGTGCGTATCCGGCAAGAAGAGAAGCAAATGACTACGCTTTCGCCAGCTTTCGCTCGCGGCGGGTTTTAAACTGCCAGCCAATCAGCAGCAGAAGTATCCACGCAAAGCCAACGTACAGCGAGATGCGGGTATCGGGGTGGTAGCCAATCAGACCGATAATAAAGACCAGGAACAGCAGGCCAATCACCGTGGTCGTTACCCCTCCGGGTACCTTGAACTTAAGCGCCTTCGCCTCTTCCGGCGGCAGACGGCGACGGAAAGCGATCTGCGACAACAGGATCATAATCCACACCCAGACGGTGGCGAAAGTGGCCAGCGAGGCGATCACCAGGAAAACGTTCTCCGGCATAATATAGTTAAGATAGACCGCGAACAGCAGCGCGATGGTCATCACCATCACTGTCACCCACGGCACCCCGCGACGTGAGGTTTTAGCAAACATTTTCGGCGCGCTGCCCTGCTCCGCCATGCCGTGCAGCATACGCCCTACGCCAAAGACATCGGAGTTAATCGCCGATAGCGAAGCGGTCAGCACCACAAAGTTCAGGATGCTGGCGGCAAAAGTGATGCCGAGATGCTGGAAGGTTAAGACGAACGGGCTGCCGTTGGTCCCGACCTGGTTCCACGGATAGATAGACATAATTACAAACAGCGTACCCACGTAAAACACCAGAATACGCATCGGCACCGAGTTAATGGCGCGCGGTATGGATTTCTCCGGATCTTTCGCTTCGCCGGCGGTAATACCGATAATCTCAATGCCGCCGTAGGCGAACATCACCATCTGCAGCGACATCACCATCCCCAGCCAGCCGTTGCTGAAGAAGCCGCCGTTGCTCCACAGGTTGTGGATGCCGGTCGGCTGCCCGCCGTTGCCAATACCCCAGATAATGATGCCGAAACCAGCGAGGATCATGATGATAATGGTGGCGACTTTGAAGAAGGAGAACCAGAATTCCAGCTCGCCGAAGACCTTCACGCTCATCAGGTTGACGGCGCAGATAATCAGCACCACGCTGAGCACCCAAATCCAGTGCGGTACCGCCGGGAACCAGACGCCCATATAGATGCCGAAGGCCGTGACGTCGGCGATGGCGACAATCAGAATTTCAAAACAGTAGGTCCAGCCAGTGATATAGCCCGCCAGCGGGCCAAGGTAATCCTGCGCGTAGCGCGAGAACGAACTGGCGGCCGGATTATGCACCGACATCTCGCCCAGCGCGCGCATAATAATGTAGGCCGCGACGCCGCCGATAATATAAGCCAACAGAACGCTCGGACCCGCCATTTTAATCGCGTCAGCCGAACCATAGAAAAGGCCGGTACCGATTGCCGACCCCAACGCCATAAAGCGAATATGCCGGGTACTTAGCCCGCGCTTAAGCTTGTTACTACTTTCCATCGTGTTCCATGCCGTTTTTCTCCTCTGGCCTTCGCGTGGGCAAAGCACCAGGGAGGGTGACAAAAAAAACAAAAAACCACGGGACCTGAAGTCCCGTGGTTAAACACCTGTGTAAAGCGTCGGTTAGTGCGCGCTGGAAGTCACCTGACGTCCTGCTGCGCGATCCCAGATAACGGCCAGAATCACCATCACGGCGGTTGGCATCAGCCAGGCCAGACCCTGCTCCGCCAGCGGCAGACGCGCGGTCCAGGACGGCATAATATCTGCAAACGCCGACGCTTTAATGCCGTCAATGATACCAAACATCAGGCTGATAAACATTGCCGGGGCGATAACGCGGGACGAATTATGCCACCAACCGCGGGTAAAGCTTAATACAACCAGTGCGATACACGGCGGATAGATAGCCGTCAGCACCGGAATCGAAATCTGAATCAGGTGGCTCAGACCGAGGTTGGAGACCGCCATCGAAAACAGGCCGAGGATAAAGACCAGCGTACGATAGGAGAACGGCAGGTACTGGGCGAAGAACTCCGCGCAGGCGCAGGTCAGGCCCACCGCCGTCACCAGACAGGCGATAAAGATCAGCGCCGCCAGCATAAAGCTTCCCGCGCCGCCGAAAGTATGCTGAACGTAAGCATGGAGAATCGCCGCGCCGTTAGCGGATTGCTCAACCAGCGTGCCGCTATCTGAACCTAAACGGAACAGCGCCAGGTACAGCAGCGTCAAGCCCACGCCGGCCATCAGGCCAGCCCACACGGTGTAGCGGGTCAGCAGGCGGGCTTCGGTCACGCCGCGGGAACGCGCGGCGTTGACAATCACGATGCCAAAGACCATCGCGCCCAGGGTATCCATAGTCAGATAGCCGTTGACGAAACCGTTAGAGAACGGCGCGGTGCGGTAGGCTTCCATCGCGTGGCTCAGCGGACCGGCAGGCCAGACGATCGCCGCAACGGCGAGAATAATCAGGGCGATAATTTTCAGCGGCGCGAGGAAATTCCCCACGGTGTCCAGCAGCTTGCCCGGATAGAGCGAAACGAGGATCACCAGCGCAAAATAGATAACGCTATAAATCAGCAGCGGCAGCGGACCGTCGCCGGTCAGCGGCGCAATCCCCACTTCAAAAGAGACGGTGGCGGTGCGCGGAGTCGCGAACAGCGGCCCAACGGCAAGATAGCAGACCACCGCCAGCAGAATACCGGCGACTTTACCAATCGGCGTGCTCAGGCTCTCTACGCCGCCGCCGACCTTAGCCAACGCCACGACCGTTAGCACCGGCAGACCCACGGCGGTAATCAGAAAGCCAATAGCCGCGGTCCAGACGTGCTCGCCGGCCTGTAAGCCAACCATCGGAGGAAAGATAATATTGCCTGCGCCGACGAACAGCGCGAAGGTCATAAAGCCCAACGCAATGATGTCGCGAGATTTTAACTGATGGGTCATAAATTCATTACAGCCTGTGGATGTGGTGTTGTAAAAACGGATTGATACCGCGCCTTTCCCCTGGGGATGATACAGCGGCCATTGTCAGTAAACTTAGCGGGATATGCTCCCAAAGCGGCGTGGAAAAGAATTGTTTTTTGTATTACCACGCAAAAACAGTCTGTCTGCGACCGTAGGGGGGCAATTTAAACGCTTATAACGTTTTAAAGCAAGGAGGGATCGCAAAAGCAGATGATTATGCTAACTCTATTTTAATGAATAGCATCATTAGCCAGAATGATAGAAAACATCTGGCTTATCATGCGAACAAAAAAGCAGCTAACGCTCGTTAATTATGCAGCTGTGATGGCGCTGCAAACGAAAATGACCAGCCGAAGCTGGTCATTGGCAAGGAATGCTGACACTCACCCGTCCGGGTTTAATTTTTGGCAATTAAACGTTCCGGTAATAAGAAGCTAAAGCGGGTGCCTTTGCCGACCGCGCTCTCGATCTCAAGGCGGCTATCGTGATGGCTGACGGCATGTTTAACAATCGCCAGTCCGAGACCGCTGCCGCCAGTTTGCCGCGAGCGCGCTTTATCCACCCGGTAGAAACGTTCGGTCAGCCGCGGAATATGCTCCGGCGCGATCCCCGGCCCGTTATCCTCGACGCTAAACAACGCGCCGTGCGGCGCCCGCTGCCAGGTTACGGTAATCACCGTTCCCGCTGGCGTATGGTTGACCGCGTTATACACCAGGTTGGAAATCGCGCTGCGCAGCTGTTCTTCATTGCCCAGCACTTTAAGCGAGTCATCGACCGAAAAATGCAGCTCATGCTTCTGCTGGCTTAGCGTTTGCGCCTCGCGCTCGACGACCCGCAGCATCATCGGCACGTCGATTTTATCGTTCATCGCCAGTACTGGCGCGGCTTCAATGCGCGACAGCGTCAGCAACTGCTTCACCAGGCCTTCCATACGCTGGGTTTGTTCGCGCATGGTGTGTAACGCTTTTTCGCGCGTTCCACCTTCCAGCACCTGCTCCTGCATCATCTCCAGATACCCCTGCAACACCGTCAGCGGCGTGCGCAGTTCATGGCTAACGTTGGCGAAAAAGTTACGCCGCGCCCCTTCCAGCTGGTGCATCTGCGTGACATCGCGCGCCACCATCAGCAGCTGTTTGTCGCTATAGGGCATCATACGAATTTCCAGATGGCGGCCATTATTCAGCACCAGATTGAGCGGCCTGGAGAAGTCGCGGTATTTCATGTAATTAGCAAATTCAGGATAGCGCAGAAGGTTGAGGATATTCTGCCCGTTATCGTCGGGCCAGCGCAGATTAAGGATCTGCTGGGCCAGGCCGTTACACCAGAACATCGCGCCTTCTTCGGTGGTCAGCACCACCGCGTCCGGCAGAGACTCCGCCCCGCTGCGAAAGCGTTTAATCAGGCTTCCCAGCTCACGGCGGCGCTTTTTATTACGCATTTGCATCTGGTGCAGACCGTACAGCAGGGGTTCCCAACTGCCGCTACCCGGCGGCGGCGTCATGCTGCGGTCGACCCACAGCCACCACGACAGGCGCATCAGATTCCAGAAATGCCAGATAAGAAGGCCGGTCACTGCCGCCAATAAAAACCACGGCAGATGACCTACAAACGCCCCGAGGATCAGGGCCGGGATACAACATAAGAAAAGCTCAAGCGCCAGCCTTTTCCATGACAGCCGTTCCAGCACGGTTCACACTCCTGTCAGCATTCAGAAACGGGCGGAGAAACGATATCCCGTACCGCGAACCGTTTGTACCATCCGGTCATGGCCGCTATGTTCCAGCGCTTTGCGCAGACGGCGTATATGCACGTCTACCGTTCTGTCTTCTACATAAACGTTGGTGCCCCAGACATGATTCAGCAGCTGTTCGCGGCTATAGACCCGCTCCGGATGCGTCATGAAGAAGTGTAATAATTTAAATTCCGTCGGCCCCATATCCAGCGGATTTTCGCCGGTCATCACGCGATGTGAAGAAGGGTCGAGGCTCAGGCCCTGCATTTCAATCACCTCTTCCACCGCCATCGGCGAGATTCGCCGCATCACGGCTTTAATGCGCGCCACCAGCTCTTTCGGGGAAAATGGCTTGGTAATGTAATCATCCGCACCGGTTTCCAGGCCGCGGACGCGATCTTCTTCTTCGCCGCGGGCGGTCAGCATCACCACCGGAATATCACGGGTCATCGCTTCACGCTTGAGCTGTTTAATAAACTGCAGACCCGACCCACCCGGCAGCATCCAGTCAAGGAGGATTAAATCAGGCCAGGGTTCATTGAGCTGATTGACCGCGCTGTCAAAATCTTCCGCCTCGACGGGCTGAAAGCCGTTTTGCTCCAGAACAAAGCAAACCATTTCGCGGATTGGAGCTTCATCTTCAACGACCAGAATTCTTCTCGCCATTATTTACCCTGTATTTTTTAGCCATCAGTATAGAAGTGCGCGGCCATTATGCGTCAGATTTATGACAGATTTATGAAAAAAATGACCGCCAGATGAACGCGGATTTCGAATTGTGACACGGACTTAACTCACCGAAGAACAGCATTATCCCCTCAATAATTCACGTGGCTTAATGGCGGCAAGGGCGTCAGTCCCCACAACCCCTGGTAACCAGGTGGCTGGGGTGAGCGCACGTAGCCAACACATAAGCAACTTGACGTATGACGGGTATATAATGCCGCTTACGCTTTTTCGCTATGGAACAACTATGCGCATCCTTCACACCTCTGACTGGCATCTCGGGCAAAATTTTTACAGCAAAAGTCGCGCCGCCGAACATCAGGCGTTTCTCGACTGGCTGCTGGCCAGCGCGCAGGAGCATGATGTTGACGCCATTATTGTCGCGGGCGATATTTTTGATACCGGCTCGCCGCCGAGCTACGCGCGCGAGCTGTATAACCGCTTTGTCGTTCAGCTGCAGCAGACCGGCTGTCGGCTGGTGGTGCTGGCGGGAAACCACGACTCGGTCGCTACCCTCAACGAGTCGCGCGACATTCTTGCGTTCCTTAAAACCACGGTGGTGGCCAATGCCGGCCACGCGCCCTTTATTCTGCCGTTACGCGACGGTACCCCGGGGGCGGTTTTTTGCCCGGTACCGTTCCTGCGTCCTCGTGAGCTGGTGACCAGCCAGGCCGGGCACTCCAGCGGCGAGAAGCAACAGCAGTTACTCAATGCCATCAGCGACTACTACCAACAGCAATACCAGCAGGCCTGCGAACTGCGCGGCAACCAGGCGCTGCCGATTATCGCCAGCGGCCATTTAACCACCGTCGGCGCCAGCAAAAGCGACGCGGTCCGCGAAATTTATATCGGTACCCTCGACGCCTTCCCGGCGAACCGCTTTCCGCCTGCCGACTATATCGCGCTCGGCCATATTCACCGGGCGCAGGTGGTCGGCGGCTGCGAGCATATTCGCTACAGTGGCTCCCCAATTGCGCTGAGCTTTGACGAGACCGGGAAAAGCAAAAGCGTCAATCTGGTGACCTTTAGCGCTGGCCGCCTGGCGGACGTCACGCCGCTGATCGTGCCCATCACCCAGCCTCTGGCGGTCTTAAAGGGCGATTTCGCCAGCGTTAGCGCTCAGCTGAACCAATGGCAGAATAACGGCCAGCGGCCCGCCGTATGGCTGGATATCGAAATCACCAGCGATGAATATATGCATGATATACAAAGGAAAATCCAGGCCCAGACCGAAACACTGCCGGTAGAAGTGTTGCTGGTGCGCCGCAGCCGCAGCCAGCGCGATCGCATTCTGGCGGGCGTTCAGCGGGTCACCCTCAGCGAGCTGCAGGTCGAGGAGGTCTTCGCCCGCCGTCTGGCGCTGGAAACGCTGGAAGAGGCGCAGCAGCAGCGCCTGGAACAGCTCTTTAATGAAACGCTGCATAGTCTCAACGGTGAGGATCGCCTGTGAAAATTCTCAGCTTACGCCTGAAAAACCTCAACTCACTCAAAGGCGAATGGAAAATTGATTTCTCCGCTGAGCCATTTGCCAGCAACGGATTGTTCGCGATTACCGGGCCAACCGGCGCCGGCAAGACCACCCTGCTGGACGCTATCTGCCTCGCGCTTTATCACGAAACGCCGCGCCTGAGCAGCGTGTCGCAATCGCAAAACGATCTGATGACCCGCGACACCGCCGAATGTCTGGCGGAAGTGGAGTTCGAGGTCAAAGGCATCGCCTACCGCGCCTTCTGGAGTCAGAACCGGGCGCGAAACCAGCCGGACGGCAATTTACAGGTTCCGCGCGTCGAGCTGGCGCGCTGCGAGGACGGTAAAATCCTCGCCGATAAGGTCAAAGATAAGCTGGAACTGACCGCCTCGCTCACCGGTCTGGACTATGGCCGCTTCACCCGCTCAATGCTACTGTCGCAGGGGCAGTTCGCCGCCTTCCTCAACGCCAAACCGAAGGAGCGCGCCGAGCTGCTGGAAGAGCTCACCGGGACCGAAATTTACGGACAGATTTCCGCCCAGGTCTTTGAAAAACATAAGCAGGCCCGCGTCGATCTGGAAAAAATCCAGGCGCAGGCCTCCGGCGTCCTGCTGCTGAGCGAGGAGCAACAGCAGGCGCTTCAGCAAAGTTTGCAAGCGCTTACTGCTGAAGAAAAACAGCAGGTTAGCGAACAAACCCGGTTGCAAAATGCCCGTCAGTGGCAAATACGCCGTGAAGAACTGACGGCAGAAGATCTGCAGGCTCAAACCGCGCTACGCGAAGCGCAATCTGCGCTGGAGCAGGTCCAGCCGCAGCTTAGCGCGCTGTTAAATTCCCAGCCGGCGGAGCGTTTGCGCCCGCAGTGGACGCGTCAGCAGGAGCAAACCGCCGCGCTGGCGCAAACCCGCAGCCAGAGAGAGGAAGTAAATACTCGCTTACATGAACGATTGCGGCTGCGGGCGGGTATTCGCCTCGCCGCCCGGCAGCAGTCTGAGCAACTTCACAGCCGTCAACAAGCGTTGTCCGCATGGCTTAAAGAGCATGACCGCTTTCAGCTCTGGGGCAACGCGCTGGCGGGCTGGCGGGCCGCTTTCCAGCAGCAGGCTCGCGATACGCAGCAGCAATCCGTGGTCCAACAGCGCCTGGCGGAAACCCACCGCAGGCTGGGCGAACTGCCGGCCGCCGGGCTGACGCTGGATGCCGAACAGGTTAGCGCCGGACTCGCGCAGCACGCTGCGGCCCGCGCTCTGCGTCAGCAGCTCGCTGCGCTGCATGGTCAGCTGCAGCCGCTGGCCCAACGGTTATCGCAGCTTGATGCCGCCGGGCAGGCCAGTAAGCAGGAGCAGGAACGGCTGGAAGCCACCCTGGCTCAGCGCCGTCAGGCCTATAAAGAAAAGAATCAGCAGTTCAGCGATGTGAAAGCCCTTTGCGAAATGGAAGCCCGCATTGCCGGGCTTGAGGCGGAGCGAGCCCGCCTGCAGCCTGGCTCACCCTGCCCGCTCTGCGGTTCCGCGCAGCATCCGGCCGTCGCCGAATATCAGGCGCTGGTTCCCGGCGTAAACCAGGCGCGGCGCGATGCGCTGGAGCGCGAAGTTAAGCAGCTGGCGGAGGCCGGAGCGCAGGCGCGCGGCGAGCTTGACGCTCTGATCAAGCAGCAGCAAAAAGAGGTCGCTGAGAAAGCATCGCTTCTGCAGCAGGAGCAAGCGCTTACATCACGCTGGCATGAGACCATCACCGGATTAAATATCGACCTGACGCCAAAGGATGACATTCCGGGCTGGCTAAACGCGCAACAGGAGCATGAACAGCGGCTGTATCAGCATCAGCAGCGTCTGGCCTGGCAGGCTCAGCAGCAGGAGTGCCAGCAGCAGCTCCAGCAGCTACAGCGGGAACAAGCGCAGCGCAGCGCCGCGCTGGCGACGGAGCTGAGCGCATTTGCGCTGGACTTACCGGCTGTCGGGCAGGCCGCTGGCTGGCTGGCGCAGCGGGAAGAAGAGACCCGCGGCTGGCAGGCCAAACAGAATGAACTGCTCGCCCTTCAGGAACAGATCCAACAGCTGGCTCCGCTACTGGAGGCTTTGCCGGAAACGGAATTAGCGGCGGAACCCGCGCCGCTGGACGGCTGGCGTCAGGTACATGACGACTGCCTCGCACTCCAGAGCCAGTGGCAAACCCTGGGGCAGCAGGAAAGCCAGCAGCAGGCACAGCTGAAAGAGAGCGAAGCGCAGTTCAGCGCAGCGCTGGCCGCCAGCCCGTTCGCCGATCGGCAGGCGTTTCTCGCCGCCCTGCTCGATGAAGATACGCACCAGGGCCTTGAACGCCTGAAGCAGACGTTGGAAAGCGCGCTCCAGCAGAATCAGGCGCTGGCGCTGCGAGCCCGCGAGGCGCTGGTGAACCACAGCCAGCAGCCGCCGACGGACATGGACATCGACCAGCCGCCTGAACAGCTACAAGAAAAGCTTCAGCAACTGACCGCGCTGCTGCGGGAAAACAGCGCCCGCCAGGGAGAGATTCGCCAGCAGCTGAAGCAGAATGCCGAAAACCAGCAGCGTCAGCAGTCGTTACGCCAGCAGATGGAACACGCGGCCCGGGAAGTGGAAGACTGGGGGTGGCTGAACTCGCTTATCGGCTCCAGAGAGGGCGACAAATTCCGTAAGTTTGCGCAAGGGCTGACGCTGGATAACCTGGTATGGCTGGCCAACCATCAGCTTAACCGCCTGCACGGCCGCTATCTGCTGCAACGCAAAGCCAGCGACGCGCTGGAGCTGGAGGTGGTCGATACCTGGCAAGCAGACGCGGTGCGCGATACCCGGACGCTTTCCGGCGGCGAGAGCTTCCTCGTGAGCCTCGCGCTGGCGCTGGCGCTCTCCGATCTGGTGAGCCATAAGACGCGGATAGACTCGCTATTCCTCGATGAGGGTTTCGGCACGCTGGACAGCGAAACCCTGGATACCGCGCTGGATGCGCTGGACGCGCTTAACGCCAGCGGCAAGATTATCGGCGTCATCAGCCACGTTGAGGCGATGAAAGAGCGCATTCCTGTGCAAATTAAAGTTAAAAAAATCAACGGGCTGGGCTATAGCCGCCTCGATAAAGCTTTCGCCGTTGAGTAATTCCCTCCCTCCGCTCCTTACCTGAAGATCTCTCCCCGCCGGGAGAGATCGCCGCCTCCTGAGAAATGACGTGCTTCCAGCTGCCCGGCGCAGTAATCATTGCCAAACAATTCACGAATAATCTTGATTATGCACGAAAGTGCATGATAGTTTATCTGTTAACCTATAAACGGCCATTTTCATTTATTTTCGTGCAAACTCATGCATCGAAAATTGTCTATGACGGAACGTACAACGGGAAGGAAGCCTTCAATAGCATTCCCATTCACGCATCAAGAAGGTCTTAAATATGCAAAGTTTACTTATTTTGATCGCCGGCCCGGTACGCAGCGGCACCGACAATCGCGCGGAACTTATCGAGGCTAATCTGCACAATATGGCCCAGGTTGCGCTACGCGTTTACCAGAAAGGGCATATTCCCGTGGTCGGCGAATGGCTGGCGTTACCCGTTGCTAAAGCGGCGGGCTCCAAAGAAATTGGCGATGCGATTAGCGAAGAGTATCTCTACCCCGTCGCTCACCGTTTAATTAGCCGCTGCGATGCAATTTTGCGCATACCGGGCGAATCCCGGGGAGCGGACCTGGATATTGAGGAGGGTAAAAAAAGGGGATTGTCGATTTACTACGGCCTGGAGGAGATCCCGGAGCGGTAATCAACCGCTACCCGCTGCGCCGTTCAGGCCGCGCAGCGGGTTGATGATTACAGCGGCCACAGCCAGGCGGCGCCGCGTACGCCGCTGGAATCGCCGTGGGCCGCTTTGCGAATCGGCGTCTCGCATTCGCCGCCAAAGACCCACGGTTTTAGCAGATTCGGCACCGTCTGATACAGCCGGTCAACGTTGCTCATTCCGCCGCCAAGCACAATAACGTCCGGGTCGAGGATGTTGATCACGTGCGCCAACGACTTCGCCAGCCGCGTCTCATAGCGGCTCAGCGCCAGTTCCGCCAGCGGATCCCGTTCGCCGACGCGCTGCATAATCTCGCTGCCTTTCAGCGGATGCCCGCTCAACCGACGGTAATCGGTAGCAAAGCCGGTGCCGGAGATAAAGGTTTCAATGCAGCCCTGCTTGCCGCAGTAGCACGGCACTTCAGCGCGATAGCGCAGTTCGTCTTCATCCATCCACGGCAGCGGATTATGCCCCCACTCGCCCGCCGTACCGTTGCCGCCTATGTGGGCGCGTCCGTTAAGCGCCACCCCAGAACCGCAGCCGGTGCCAATAATCACCGCAAACACCGTTTGCGCCCCGGCCGCCGCGCCGTCTACCGCTTCCGACACCGCGAGGCAGTTGGCATCGTTGGCCAGACGCACTTCCCGTTGTAGACGCTGGCTCAGGTCTTTATCAAACGGCTGACCGTTGAGCCAGGTTGAATTAGCGTTTTTGACCACGCCGGTATAGGGCGAAATCGACCCGGGGATGCCGATGCCAACCGTGCCGCTCTGCCCGGTGGCCTGCTCGGCCATCTCGACCAGCGAGGCAATTGTCTCTATCGTCTGGCAATAATCGCCCCCTGGCGTAGGCAGGCGATGACGAAATAGCTGCTCTCCCTGGTCGCTCAGCGCGATGACTTCCGTTTTGGTCCCGCCTAAATCAATGCCAATGCGCACCGTGAATTCCTCCCCCGATTAACAATGCAAGCATAGCGACAATTCGCTATCATGCCCGCTGGATTTAACGACTAAGCCGTGGAAATTATCATGCTGTGGTTCAAAAATTTAATGGTTTATCGTCTCAGCCGCGACATTTCCCTGCGCGCCGAGGAGATGGAAAAACAGCTGGCCGAGCTGACCTTTACCCCTTGCGGCAGCCAGGATATGGCCAAAACCGGTTGGGTACCGCCGATGGGATCGCACAGCGACGCGTTGACGCATACGTCAAACGGCCAGATCGTTATCTGCGCGCGTAAAGAAGAGAAGATCCTGCCGTCTCCGGTGATCAAACAGGCGCTGGAAGCAAAGATTTTCAAGCTGGAAGCCGAGCAGGGCCGCAAGCTGAAAAAGACCGAAAAAGATTCGCTGAAAGATGAGGTTCTGCACTCTCTGCTGCCGCGCGCCTTCAGCCGCTTCAGCCAGACTATGATGTGGATCGATACCGTCAACGGACTGATCATGGTGGACTGCGCGAGCGCCAAAAAAGCGGAAGATACCCTGGCGCTACTGCGTAAAACCCTCGGCTCGCTGCCTGTGGTCCCGCTGGCGCTGGAAACCCCGATCGAACTGACGCTAACCGAGTGGGTGCGCTCCGGTACCGTTGCCCAGGGCTTCCAGCTACTGGACGAAGCCGAGCTAAAAGCGATGCTGGAAGACGGCGGCGTGATCCGCGCGAAAAAACAGGATCTGGTCAGCGACGAGATCGCCGTGCACATTGAAGCCGGTAAGGTCGTGACCAAGCTGGCGCTCGACTGGCAGCAGCGCATTCAGTTCTTAATGTGCGATGATGGTTCGATTAAACGCCTGAAGTTCTGCGACGAACTGCGGGACCAGAATGAAGATATCGATCGGGAAGATTTCGCTCAGCGTTTTGATGCGGACTTTATTCTGATGAGCGGCGAACTGGCCGCGCTGATACAGAATCTGGTGGAAGGGTTAGGCGGCGAAGCGCAGCGCTAATCTGGCGGTGAATTCCTTCCTGCCAGCGCAGGAAGGAAGCTGACTTTACAGGTAGCGGCAAAGATAAGACGTCGGCTCAGCCACCTGCAAATGAAACTCGCTATTCCCCGGAACGTTGAATACTTCCCCGGCGGCGTAGACTTTCCACTCGGTTTCCCCCGGCAGAAGTACGTTCAGCGCGCCGCTGACTACGCTCATCTCTTCTGGCTGCGCGGTGCCAAAGGTATATTCCCCTTCCGCCATCACGCCCACGCTCGCACGGCCGGTGCTGCTGCTGGTGAAGCCGATAGATTTTACTTTTCCGTCAAAGTATTCATTGCTTTGAAGCATAAACTCGCCCTTATGATCTTGTGTTGAAGGCACAATATAGGGGGCGCTCCTTGCACCTGTCACGTAAAATTAACGCGATATATCAGGTTAAACTAATAGTTCTGCCGCCAGTCGCGAAACCAGCACATTTGACAACAGAACCGGGATATCCAGCGCCTTTTGTAATATGTCTCGATGCTGCTGGTGGTAGCAAAGACAATCCAGCATCAGTACGTCTGCGCCTTGCTCAATCAGCTCCCTGCCGGCGGCCAGTAAATTATCTTTACTACCGCTGACCGGGTTGGAGATGGCATACAGCGGGGTGTTTTCTAACACCTGCCATTTATCCCGCTGCAGCGGCAAAATCTCTTCGACCGGAACAATGACCCCTACCTGATGACCGTCAACAATCGAGGCAACCAGCGGCGGGATAATTCTTTGCGGCTCAAGCAGGATCGCATTATTCGCCGTAAATCCGCGAAAGGGATGGGTACTCATGAGTAATATCAGGTCGTAATCTTGTTTATCGAGCACCGCAATGACGCTACGTAAATCACGTTCAACCTTCTGCCGCGAGACCTGGGCGATTTCATTGTCGTTAAGCAAGGTCAATAGCATCTCATCGCCGGGCTCAATGCCATAGTCCCGCATTACCTCTTCGCGCGCCATTTTGCCTAACAGGCTAACGTGGTCGATCTGTTCTTCCCTGATATGTTCAGTTAAAAGCGGCAACATCTCCGCCACCGGTACTACCCCAATGGTCAAAATTGCCATCGATGCACTACTCATATCATGTACCTTTTCACAACCGCTGTTTCAAAACAGGCTTCTCTTGACGACTTCTGCCCCCTGGTGACCAAAGCAACCGTCGAGAAGCGTAGCAGATTACGGCTATTTTGGAATGTAAAGATTCCAAAAGCGTCAAAACACACCAGAAAATCAGTGACTTAGGTAATCATTAGTACGGTTAATAAATTAAAAATGTGATGCATGTCCGGTAGCGACCTTTTCAGAGCCAATCCCGGACATGAATGGGAAATTAAGATTTGTCAGGATCTTCGTAGCGCCGTTTGGCGTCCAGCGCTTCCTGTTCAGTAGGGTGTTCACTGATGAGGGAGTTTGGCGTCGGATGGTCAGCGCGCAGTTCATACCAGGTGACCGTTTGGCCCTGCGGGCCTTTTTCAACGGCGACAACACGCGCTTCCCTTGGATATGGAGGTCTGGTCGGCATAGCGTTTCCTTTTTTACCTTAAGAGCTTTAAAGTATAGGCGCTGCCGATCCGTTTTCCCCAGGTAAAGTCTTAACTGGTATAGCTCGCACCGCATACGGTCGTCATAATCTGTTCCACGACCTCATCCGGCGACGCGGTGGCGTTAATAATATGATGCGCGGCCGCGCGATATAGCGCTTCTCTCTGCGCCAGCACTTCACCCACTTCTTCGCGGATGGGCTTTCCGGTCAGCGTCGGGCGCTGTTCAGCCTTCGGATAGGCTTCAAGACGGTCTATCAGCGCGGAAACCGAAGCCTCAAGATAGATCACTACGCCATTCTCCCGCATAAACTGACGGTTATATTCGCTGAGTATAATGCCACCGCCGGTGGCGATGATGGTTGCGGGTTGCGCGACTCTTTCTAACGCCTGCGTTTCCAGAGCACGAAAGCGTTCCCAGCCTTCCTGCTGGACGATCGCCGCTACCGTGCGCTGCTCATGCTCCTGCAGCTCATGGTCCGTGTCGGCGAACTTAAAGTTGCGAACTTTCGCCAGCGCATGACCGACGGTCGTTTTACCGCAGCCGCGAGGCCCGACAAGAAATATTAGCTGTGTCATTACCGAAGACCCCTTGGTTCCGCGTACTGCGGATAAATGAAAGCGAAAAGAAAAACAATGGTACCGCAAACTTACCTGACGCCAACCGTAAAATAAACGTTACACACCATCTACAAACCCTTTCACCTTAGTATTAGAAAGGACTTTAAATGTAAACTTATCATTGCATCTAGTGTTATGCCAGCTTTACTTTTGTACAGAAGTTATTTTTTGTTCGCAGTCTGGCGTAAACAGTAACACATTTCTGCACAGCTTTACGCTGCCGCATATTTACAAGACGAGTCCTTCGGAGCGAATCTGAAGCTAATCAATCAGTATGACAGAGGTATGTAGTATGCAATCTGAAGAGCAACGCCTTATTGATGGACTGTTTTCCCGGTTAAAAGAGGCCGAGAGCCGCAGCGCATCGCGCGATGCCAGCGCTGAGGAGCGGATTGCCGGGCACATCAAAGAGCAGCCGTTCGCCCCTTACTATATGGCGCAGACAATTTTAATTCAGGAAGCGGCTATCAAACAGCTTAACGACCGTATTCAGGCGCTGGAAAGCCAGGTCACCCAGCTTCAGGCTGCGAAGCCAAGCAGCGGCGGGTTTCTCTCCGGCCTGTTTGGCGGCGGGCAGTCTCGCGGCTCCGATCCGATTCCTGGCGCAGAGCAGTATGGCCGACAGCAGGCCGGCGCCCAGCCTCAGTACGCCCCACAGGCGCAACAGCAGAACTACGCGCCTCAGGCCTCGCGCAGCGGCAGCGGCTTTATGGCCGGCGCGCTGCAAACGGCGGCAGGCGTCGCGGGCGGCGTAGTGTTGGGCAATATGTTGACCAATATGTTTAGCGGCTCGCATCCGCAGGAGATCGTCAATATTATCGAAGATAAACCGCAGCCGGATCTCAGCCAGGCGCAGGACAGCAGCGTCGCTGACGATACCTTCCGCCAGGATGACGGGCAGTTCCTTGCCGACAACAACGACTATGACTCCGACTTTGACGCCGGTTTTGGCAACGATGATTTTGGCAGCGACGACGACAGCTGGGTTTAACCCTGCGGGCGTTTGACCTCTAGCAGCCATTTCTCCAGCGCGGCGGCAAACTGCTGACGATCGCGCTGGGATAAGCTATCCGGGCCGCCGGTCTGCACACCGCTGGCCCGCATCGTTTCCATAAAATCGCGCATCGTCAGGCGCTCGCGAATAGTCGCCTCGCTGTAGCGTTCTCCGCGCGGATTCAGCGCCGCGCCGCCTTTCTCCAGCACTTCCGCCGCCAGCGGAATATCGGCGGTAATCACCAGATCTCCTGGCTCGCATAAACGAACGATTTCGTTATCCGCCACGTCAAATCCCTGCGCCACGCGCAGCGTGCGGATAAAGCGCGACGGTGGGACGCGCAGCGGCTGGTTAGCGACCAGCGTCAGCGAGATTTGCGTGCGCTCTGCGGCGCGGAACAAAATATCTTTAATGACGTTCGGACACGCGTCCGCATCAACCCAAATAGCCATTGCGGCTCCTGTCGACCAAAAAGAGATACCGTATTGTCACCTGCTTTTGCCTTCCGCGAAAGCAACAAGATGATAAGCTATGTAGCTAACGATAAAACAAGCAAAGGGGATTGGTGATGGAGAAGAAAATCGGCTTTATCGGCTGCGGCAATATGGGCAAGGCCATTCTGGGCGGCCTAATCGCCAGCGGACAGGTTCAGCCGGGTCAAATCTGGGTCTACACCCCGTCGCCGGACAAAGTGGCGGCCCTGCACGACCAGTACGGCATTAATGCGGCGCAAAGCGCGCAGGAAGTGGCCCAGGTGGCGGATATCGTTTTTGGCGCCGTGAAGCCGGGCGTGATGGTTAAAGTCCTCAGCGACATCGCCTCCAGCCTGAATAAAGACTCTCTGGTGGTCTCTATCGCCGCGGGCGTGACGCTCGATCAGCTGGCGCGCGCCCTGGGCCACGATCGCAAAATAGTCCGCGCGATGCCCAACACGCCTTCGCTGGTCAACGCGGGGATGACGTCGGTCACGCCGAACGCGCTGGTGAGCGCCGAAGAAACCGCAGAAATCCTGACCATCTTCCGCTGCTTTGGCCAGGCGGAAATCATTGCGGAGCCCATGATTCACCCTGTGGTTGGCGTCAGCGGCTCCGCGCCGGCCTACGTTTTTATGTTTATCGAAGCCATGGCGGATGCCGCCGTGCTTGGCGGAATGCCGCGCGCTCAGGCTTATAAATTCGCGGCCCAGGCGGTGATGGGTTCCGCTAAAATGGTGCTCGAGAGCGGAGAGCATCCGGGCGCGCTGAAGGATATGGTGTGCTCGCCGGGCGGCACCACGATCGAAGCCGTGCGCGTGCTGGAAGAGAAAGGCTTCCGCTCGTCCGTCATCGAAGCGATGGTGAAATGCATGGAGAAATCAGAGAAGCTCAGCCGTTCCTGATTGGAATAGCGAATAACGCATAGCGGGTGAGGTTTCCCTCACCCGCTTATTTTTTACACCTGTTTTTTCAGGCAGGCGCTCATAAATTTGCTGCGATCGTCTCCTTTCAGAGACTGCTGGGTCGCCTGAGCGTTACACTCGCGCATTTTCTGCTGCTGAGGCGTTAGCCCCTTACCGTCCTGCGTGGCGCCATCTTTCTTCAGGCAGCTACTCATAAACGTTTTACGCTCATCCCCTTTCAGCGACTTCGACGACGCTTCTTTATTACACACGCTCATCTTTTGCTGCTGGGGGGTTAACTCTTTTTCCGCGGCACTCACCGCTGTCATAAATACCAGGCCAAAAAGTAGGGTCACAAGTAATGTTATTTTCATCGCACCATCCTCTATGAGTGGATCTCTGTAAGTCTGGTCGCTGATGGAGAAAAAACCAGCCGGTAACGAAAATTCGTCACCGGCTTCAGGTTATTTCAGATTAAGTGCGGCCTTCATGGTATAGAACAGGTCGGTCTGATCGGTTAGCCCCACCACGTTGGCCGCGTGCGGGCCGTAGGCGGCAATACGCAGCTGGGTGCCGGTATGCTCCATCGACGTTTCTTCAGAGTTGCCGTAGCTCATGACCATCACCGCGCCGTCTTTGGTATTCAGCGCCTGCGTCAGGCCTGGGGCTTTGGTGTCTGCCGGGATAATCTGGCTGGCGTGAGCGTGGTCGGCGGTGACGATAACCAGGGTATTGCCCTCTTTTTTGGCAAACTCCAGCGCCTTCTGTACCGCTTCATCCAGATCGACGGTTTCGCCAATCTGACCGCACGGATTCGCCGCGTGATCCTGTTTATCGATAGAAGCACCTTCCACCTGCAGGAAGAAGCCCTTCTCGCTGCTGCTCAGCAGATCGATGGCTTTCTCGGTCATCTGCGCCAGCGTCGGCACCGAAGCGTCACGTTTCGGGTTCGGCGTACAGGTCACTGCCGGCTTATCGATATTGCCGTGATAAGACGCCTTTGGGCCTTCCCAACGCACCGGCATATTCCCTTCAGCGAAGAGACCGAGCAGCGGTTTGTCCTGATTGGCCTGGCTAATGGCGGCCAGCGAGCTGGTGTCGGTGACGATCTGGTAGCCGCGGGCTACCGCTTGATCGCGCAGCGTTTTGCCCTGCCATTCGCCGGCCGTCGCGGTTTCAGCGAAGGTTTTCGCTCCGCCGCCCAGCGTCACGTCCGGACGGGCGTTCAGCAACTGCTCGGTAATGGAACCCTTACCGCCTTTTTCCAGCGCGTTGCTGGCGCATTTTTCACTGGTTACGCTCGGACCGTAGCATTTACGCGAAGTGACGTGCGCTACCAGCGCAGCCGGCGTGGCGTCCTGCAGTTCCGCCGTCGAGACGTTACCGGTAGCTAAACCGGCCGCTTTCGCCAGTTCAAGGATGGTCTGATGATCTTTTTCATGGATATCCACACCTAGCGCGCCGTTGTAGCTTTTCACGCCGGTAGTCCAGGCCGTAGCGGAAGCGGCGGAGTCGGTGACATAATCCGGCTTGCCGGTTTTCTTATCCAGTGAATAGTGGGTGTACTGGCCGGTCAGCGGCAGCGCGTCAATGCCTTTAAAGAAACCGCCAGCCCCTTCTGCATAATTTCGCGCAGCGGTAATTTCTGAATCGCCCATTCCATCGCCAATCAGCAAAATAATATTTTTAGCCGGTTTATTGATTAACGAAGCGCGCAGCGCCTCGGTCTGGTCGCCGGTTAAACGACGCGCGCCGCCCGGCGTGGTGATATCGCCCTGCGCGGCACGATTTTCCAGAACCGGTGCGGTTGTTGTTTCCGCGTGAATAATCGGGGAGCCCAGCAGAGGTATCAGGGCAATAAACAAGGCGCTTAATTTCACTTTTATCGTCTCCATGTAAAAAATACTTTAAAAAACAAAACGAGGGAGACTGTATAAAAGCGATGTGACAGTAAAATGACAGCATCCATACCTTGTCACAAAACTAACTACGAGGATGCCGTAACAGCTTCTTTATATATTGCTGCAATAGCTGGGTATCGCGGTCGTCGACCAGCGGGCCGGGGCTGGCCTCGTCGATGGCCTGCTCAATATCGCTGATTAGCGCCTGCTGGGCACCCTGCTCCATATGGCGTAGCAGAGCGGTCACCACCACTTCCAGGGCCTCCACCTGTGCCGTCAGTTCCTTCGATTCTTCTTCCTTTTGGGCGAGTTTAACCAGCAGCTCAGCAATGAGATTCTTCACAGCGCTTTATCCTTATGCGAGGTCCGTAGTCTGCTATTTATGTCATAGATTAGCCGTCGGTTTCCACCATTATTTTTTAAAAAGGATCGACACGTCAATGAATAACAAGCGAAACGTTTTGCTCATTGCCAATCCCCCAGGAATTTACTCACGAGGGATTAATAAGCGTCATAACCAAAATTAACAAATAAGAATAAAATGGAATATCGCTATTCTATCGATAACTATAACGTATCGCCATAATATATCTGGTAGGCCAGATTAACGCTGTCCGGTGCGTCTTTACCGGCCAGGCGCGCAATAAGTATTTCGCTCGAGGTTTTACCGATGTCATAACGTGGGGTAATGACGCTGGCTATTTTTTGTAACCGCGCCCGGCCAATTTCGAGGCCGTGAAAACCGGCAATGGCAATCTCCTGCGGGACGGCTTTCCCCTGCGCCTGGCACTCGAGCAGTACGCCCACCGCCAGGTCGTCGTTGGTACAAAAAATGGCGTCGATATCCGGGCGCGACTGCTGCATCTGCAGAAACATCTGCCGACCAAGCGCAACCGAGGAGATCGTCTTCGGCGCCATGTGATACGCCTTCAGACCGTGCTCCGCCAGCGCCAGTTCAGTGCCGTGAAAACGGCTTAAATCGCGGGGATCGTCCATGGAGCCAAAAAAGGCGATCGCCCGTTTTCCGCTCTCAAGAAAAGCGTGGGTCATGTCCCACGCCGCCTTTTCGTTATCGAAGCCCACCTGGATATCCAGTTGCTGACCGCCAAAGTCCATCAGTTCAGCGACGGGAATACCGCTGGCGCGCACGTACTGCACCATGCGATCGCTGTGCTGCTTGCCGGTCAAAATCAGCCCGTCGATGTTATAAGAGAGCAGGTTGAGCACCTCGCGCTCTTCGCGCTGCGGGTCATATTCATAGTTGGCAATCAGGGTCTGGTACTGATGCGCGGAAGTCACCGACTCAATGCCGGCCAGCACATCGGCAAAAATCTGGTTGCGAAAGGAAGGAATAAGCACGCCAATCGTTTTGCTGCGGGCGTTAAGCAGGATTTCCGGTGCCCGGTTAGGGATATAGTTGTTTTCTTCCATAACCTTTGAAATCAGCTCGCGGCTGCGCTCAGAAACCTGGCCGGGGTCGCGTAAATAACGGCTGACCGTCATTTTATTCAACCCCGCCAGATTAGCGATATCCTGCAATGTCATCCGGTTGTTTTTCATCAGGTTCTCTACGACAAACGACTTATGTGCTCGCAGAGAACCTTACCACAGCAGCGGCGGTTTATGTTAGCCGACAACCCTTTTTGCCACCGCCGGGGAAGAAGATTGCGGGTTAGCACGCACGTTGAACATCAGCACAACGGACGACAACAGCGCGACGGCCATAAAGGTATAGGATACCCCCGGCCCGCCGGTGATACCGTTCAGATACCCCACCAGCCACGCGCCAAGGAAAGCGCCGAGTGCGCCGAAGCTATTAATTAGCCCCATCGATACGCCGGAAACGTTGCGCGGCAGCAGTTCAGGAATAAGCGCGAAGAACGGCCCGTAGGGCGCATACATGCAGGCCGCAGCAATAACCAGCAGCGCGTAGGATAACCAGAACGCCTGGTTGCCCACCATCCACGAGCCAAAGAAGGCGATAGCGGCAATCAGCAACAGCGGCCAGATAAACAATTTACGATTCTGGAACTTATCCGACAGCCAGGAGACCGTCAGCATCAGGATAATCGCCGCCAGGTACGGCGCCGCCGCCAGCCAGCCCACCGCCACGATATCCATCTGCGCGGCGTTTTTCAGAATCGACGGCATCCACATCATGAAGCCGTATACGCCGATGCTCCACAGCGCATGCACGGCGCAGAGCATAATCACATTGCGCGAGCGCAGCGCTTCACCGTAGTTGCGCACCGGCTTGATATGACTCTGCTCGCTGTCCATCACCTTCTGCAGGGTCTCTTTTTCCTGCGCGTTCAGCCAGGAAACCTCGGACGGTTTATCGCGCACCAGTATCCACCAGCATATCGCCCACAGTACCGCCGGAATGCCTTCAATGATGAACATTTCGCGCCAGCCCCACGCCTGAATCAGATAGCCGGAAACGATAGACATCCACAGCACCGTCACCGGGTTCCCGAGGATCAGAAAAGTATTGGCGCGTGAACGCTCGGTTTTAGTAAACCAGTTGCTGATATAAATCAGCATCGCCGGCATCACCGCCGCCTCAACCACACCAAGCGTAAAGCGAATCGCCATCAGCATCGGAATATTGCTGACGAACCCGGTAGCCGCCGCGCAGAATCCCCATAAAATAAGACTAAAGAAAATCATTTTTCGCACGCTGCGTTTTACCGCATATATCGCGCCGGGAACCTGAAAAAAGAAATAACCGAGAAAAAATAATGCGCCAATCAGCGACGCCGTTCCTTTCGTAATACCTAAATCACTTTCGATTCCCGCCGCAGCGGCAAAACCATAATTCGCGCGATCAAGGTAGGCCAGACTATAGGTAATAAATATAATCGGCATTAAATACCACCAGCGACGCGCGGGTAATTTCGCGAGCATATGCATAAGCAATCCTCAGATATTAATATCTTCACACGGGTTAAATACGCCGTCCTTCAGGCAGTACGGGCACGCTGCTGCCTGAAGGAGGCGAAGTGATTCAGACAGCGGCGAGCATTCCGCCGTCCACAAACAGCAAATGACCGTTAACAAAGTTTGCCGCCGACGAAGCCAGATACACCGCGGCGCCAATCAGCTCTTCCGGTTTTCCCCAGCGCGCCGCCGGCGTGCGCTGATACAGCCAGGCGGAAAACGCCTCATCGTTGACCAGGGCGGTCGTCATCTCGGTGGCAAAATATCCCGGCGCGATACCGTTAACCTGAATATTATATTCGGCCAGCTCAACGCACATACCGCGGGTAAGCATTTTAACCGCCCCTTTTGAGGCCGCATAAGGCGTAATTGTTTTACGTCCCAGCTCGCTCTGCATCGAACAAATATTAATTATTTTTCCCGCGCGGCGGCTCATCATATATTTCGCCACCTGCTGCGATACCAGAAAAACGCCTTTCTGGTTGACCTCAATAACGTTGTCCCACTCCTCCTCCGGAAATTCGGTAAAAGGGAAACGCCGCTGGATCCCGGCATTATTAATTAAAATATCAATGGCGCCGACCTCCTCTTCGATGCGGGCTATCGCCTGCTCGACCTGCGCCGCCTGGGTGACGTCAAAGGCGACCCCTACCGCGCGAAAGCCCTGCGCCACCAGCACCTGCGCCGCCTGGTCCGCTCTTTCCTGCGTCCGGTCGTTAATGATTATCTCCGCGCCGTACTCGGCGAGGCCGCCGGCCAACAGATGGCCTATCCCCTGAGCGGAGCCGGTGATCAGAGCGCGTTTCCCTGACAAATCGAATAAATTTCGCATATAACCTCTTTTTCAATAACTGTTACGCGTAACTGTATACGCGTAACAGTTAAGAATAGAAGAGGATGAGAAGGGAAAATGATCGTTTTGTGATCGGTGATACATTTGAAGATTAAGGAATACAAAGGCCGGCATTGACGCTGTGATGCAAATACCGGCCAGGCAGAAGAAGAAGGGATTACGCCGCGGTACGGCGGCTGCGGCGCAGCATGATGGCCAGCTGCCAGATATTGATCAGCACAATAATCGCCGTGGCGATAAACACCCAGCGGAAACCGGCCATGGCCGAGACCGACGCGCCGATCAGCGGCCCGGCTACGTTGCCGAGATACATAAATGACTGATTATAACCGAAAATACGCCCGGTGACGCTGTCGCTGCAGTACTTGAGCAGAAGCGTTTGCGCCGCCGGCAGCATCGCCCCATCGGCAAAACCGAGCAGAAAGCGCAGGACGCCAAGCTGGAATGGGGTCGTAACGAACGACATGGCAAAGAACATCACTACCGCGCAGCACAACGTCGCCAGCAGAATTCGCGAGGTGCCGATTCTGTCGCCCAGTTTCCCCAGACGGGGCGCCGAAATCAGCGCCGACACGCCCGGCACGGCGGCGATCATCCCCGCGAGAAAGGCGATATTATTGCTATCCGGCGCCATCGACTTGATAAACAGGGCCAGAATCGGGCCGATTGATCCGTTGCAAAGCTGAATCACCAGGGTGGTGAAAAACAGGCTGATCACCAGCCCCGGATAGGGCAGCGAGGCAAACACCGCCTTACCGCTCAGCCGCTCCGCCTTGCTGACCTGCGGACGGGCGCCCTCTTTAATCAGAAATAGCGTCACCAGGAAGCTTACGGTCAGCAAAATCGCGGTGATGATAAATACGGCGCGCAAACCGACGTGATCGGCCAGGAAACCGCCGAGCAGCGGCCCGCCAATCACGCCGCTGATCTGCGCCGTCGATAGCGTGCTCAGCGCCCAGCCGCTACGCTCGCGCGGAACCTGAGACGCCACCAGCGCCATGGCGTTGGGAATATAGCCGGAAGTCAGTCCCATCACCGCGCGCAGGATAAACAGCTGCCAGACGTTGGTGGCGAACGCCTGAAGTAAAATGGCGATGGCCATGCCCAGCGAGGCGCGCAGCAGCATCAGCTTGCGCCCTTTGCGGTCGGCGAGGCTCCCCCACATCGGCGAGACAATCGCCGACACCAGAAAAGTGACGCTAAAGGTCAGCCCCGACCACATGGATAACGCTTCATGCGAGGTCACGCCCAGTTGGGAAACGTACAGCGGCAAAAAGGGGAGAATTTGGCTGATAGCCAGTCCGGTAAAAAAACAGCCAAACCAGACGGAGATAAGATTAACCTTCCAGGATTCCATAACTACGCGTATTCATTAGTTTTTCGACAATTATTATCTAGCTTAGCAATTTCCCTCATCCGACGTACTACCAGAGGTGCGCTGGCAGAGAGTTTGGTGTTTTATGACATGTGATTTCGTTATGACGAACAATTTCGTGGTGAAAAGCGCGTAAGACAGCGAGATATGCTCAGAAACAGAATCCCTGGCCGCGCATGCCGAGGTGAAAATGGTTGGCGTGAGCCGCGTTGTAGTCCGGCCCTAAAGCGTTACCGTAATAGCCGCAGCCGCCGGTCAGTAACGCCTGCAGCCAGGGGTGATACTGCGCATCGGGCCACCCTTTCAGCACGCTGATGCGGCGGCCATCGGCCAAACGAAAGCCGCTGATATCCAGCGCCTCCGCGGTAGCGTGTTCGCTGCGCCGCGCGTTCTGGCGATGGTAAATATTGCGGCAGGCATAGCTGCCAAAATGGTCAACCTGGCGGAGTTCCTGCCCCAGCATCCGGTGGGTCAGCGGTTTCGCCTGCTGTTGTAGATACAGCGCGCTGCTCAACGCCAGCGGGCAGCTGGCGAGGAAGCTGCTGCTGAGCTTTACCGCGCCAAAATCGCGTACCCGAACCACGTTTTGCAGCGGGCACTCTCCCCCGCTATCGGCCACCGGCTGGCTGGTGATGAGATTTCGCTGATTCGCTTCTTTCAGCAGGCCGGCGCACTGCGCGGGGGTCAGTCGCCGCAGCTTATAGTGGGTGATGAACCCCGGCGGATCCTCCAGGCGCAGCGGCGCCAGCGGGTTATAGTGCGCCGGAAGATAACGATAGCCGTAATATCCGGCCGCCAGCAGCGCCAACAGAACGATAAGCCCTTTTCCTTTCACGCGCTGCCTCCCAATGCTTTACCCGGTGAATATTATGGCAGCCAGGCGGCTGTTTCACATGCTATGTTATGCCCTTTGATGTAATCATGATGGAAGTTGAAATGGCTAAGATGAGGGTTGGGATCGTTTTCGGCGGTAAGTCGGCAGAACATGAAGTATCGCTACAGTCAGCGAAAAATATCGTGGAAGCGATCGATAAAACGCGCTTCGACGTCGTTTTACTGGGGATTGATAAGCAGGGGCAATGGCATATCAACGACGCCAGCAACTATCTGCTCAATCCGCAGGACCCCGCCCATATTGCCCTGCGCCCGTCCGATATTACGCTGGCGCAAATTCCCGGACGCGAAGCGCAGCAGCTGATTAACGCCGATAGCGGCCAGCCGCTGGCGGCCATTGACGTGATCTTCCCAATTGTTCACGGCACCCTTGGGGAAGATGGTTCTCTGCAGGGCATGCTGCGGATGGCCAACCTGCCCTTCGTCGGTTCCGACGTCCTCGGCTCAGCCGCCTGCATGGACAAAGACGTCACCAAACGTCTGCTGCGCGATGCCGGGCTGTCGATTGCGCCTTTTATTACCCTGACCCGCGCCAACCGTCATCAGGTGAGTTTTGCCGACGTGCAGGCGAAGCTAGGCCTGCCGCTATTTGTTAAACCGGCGAACCAGGGTTCCTCGGTAGGCGTCAGCAAGGTCAACAACGAAGAGCAGTATCAGCAGGCGGTCGCACTGGCCTTCGAATTTGACCATAAAGTGGTGGTTGAGCAGGGGATTAAAGGGCGCGAGATCGAGTGTGCGGTGCTGGGCAATGATAATCCGCAGGCCAGCACCTGTGGCGAAATCGTCCTCAACAGCGAATTTTACGCCTACGATACCAAGTACATTGACGATCAGGGGGCGAAGGTGGTGGTTCCAGCGGCCATTGACAGCGAAGTCAACGATAAAATTCGCCAGATCGCCGTTCGCGCCTACCAGACCCTCGGCTGCAGCGGCATGGCGCGCGTCGATGTCTTCCTGACCGCCGATAACGACGTGGTGATTAATGAAATCAACACCCTGCCGGGCTTCACCAATATCAGTATGTACCCGAAGCTGTGGCAGGCCAGCGGTCTGGACTACACCAGCCTGATTAGCCGCTTGATTGAACTGGCGCTGGAGCGTCACGCCGCCGATCGCGCGCTGAAAACATCGATGAATTAATCCCGGTAACGGGTTCACCGTCGTCTGCCGGCGGTAGCCCGGGTAAGGCGTTTACACCGCGATCCGGGGAGTGTGCGGGGTTGATGTATCAGCTCGCCACACTCCACGGCTCGCGCTGCGCTTAGCCGGGCTACGGGTTCACCAGGGCCTGCGGTCGGGTAGCCCGGACAGGCGCGCCAGCGCCGCCGCCGGGAAAGCACATCTCACGCGGCCTCTCTCACTTTACACTTCCTCTGCCGGGCGGCGGCGAATAATAAACCCGGCGATCCAGAAGCTAATCACCCACGTCACCAGCCCAACCGCGTAAGAACGCCAGCCTTCGGTTTCATAGCCGAGCAGCCCGACCACGCCATTCATAATAAAAATTAACCCCAGCGCAACCGCGTAGTAGTGCCAATCGCGGCGAATTTTTTCAGTGAGCTTCATAACCACTCCGACAACAAAAAAAGCATCTTCGCATAGCCGCCACCACGGGTCTGTAGCTGCGTTGAGAATTGTCGCACATTGCGATATCGGTCTAAATTTCACAAATTTGTAGCAAACTCACAACCCGATGAAATCAGGAATATTCCTGGACGGAAATTACCAGCAATCTGATACTGAGATATCTCCTTCGTTGCCAGAATAAACCTCTATGTAGCCGTGGAAAAAACGGCAGGCAGGTGAAGTATGGAGGTCAATATGGCAGAGTTCACCTTTGCAAAGACCGTCAACGGCGGCAAAAAGAGGGGCTCTATCACCAGCAGCAACATCGCTTACGCTCTGTTTGTGCTGTTTTGCTTCTGGGCCGGTGCGCAAATGCTGAGTATGCTGATCCACGCGCCGGGAGTGTTTGAGCATCTGATTCAAATGCAGGACAGCAGCCGCCCGCGGGTCGAGATTAGCCTGACGGTCGGTACCCTGTTCGGGCTAATTCCCTTTCTGGCAGGCTGCGTATTAATTGGTATACCAGGGCTGATTTTCCGCTGGCGCAGCCGCCGCTAACGGCGCGCCATACAGCTGGCCCGCCGGTCATCAACGCGTTTAGCAAACCAGGCGGTCGTCAGATTACGGGTGATTTTCGGGCTCTCAAGCTGAATGCCCGGCAGCACTTCCCGCGGTAGCGTTTTACCGGCTTTTTTATCGGCAATACGAAACACCTGCTTATAAAGATCGCTCTCTTCAAACGCCAGGGTATCGCCCTTCTTTAACTGACGATGGATATCGTCATCGCTCATCGCCAGCTGCGAGGATAACCGGCGCACCGCCAGTTCGGTGGTTCCGGCCTCGTCGCTATCGTAGCGAATCAAATCGCCATCCAGCGCCAGCTTCACGCCCGTCGCTTTAGCGACGGCGTTCTGGAACGCGGCGTTGCGGCTGGCGTACCATCCGGCGTTGAAATCAGCAAAACGGTACAGCGGCACGCTGTAGTTCGCCGGATAGTTCAACAGATGGTAAGTGCCAAACCACAGGCCGCCGCGCAGGCTGAACACCTCCTGGCGCACGGTACCGTCGATTTTCCACGGATAGCCGTCGGTATGCTGCTCGGCGAAGGCGATGCTGACCTGCATCGGGCCGCCGGTATGCACCGGGTTCAGAGAGCCGAATAGCTTCTGCCCCATCGGCACCATACCGATAAAATCATCGAAAATCGCGCTCAGCTGCTTTTCGGTTTTCACGCTATCGAGGCGTTCGCTATAGCTTTTGCCGTTAGGCGATTTGATTTTCAGCGCGGTATGCACCAGAAAAACCGGGATGTGCATTTTCTCCGCCCGGCGGTCTATCTCCTGCCAGGCGATTTTATTCAGCCCCGGCACCGCCGGGTCGGCCTGATAGTTGGACTCCTGCTGCGCCACCGCCAGCACCGAACAGACGTTCTCTTCCGTCGGTGCCAGCTTCTGGCTGGCAAACGTTTTGGCGATGGCCTGCGCCCAGGCCTCGTGATCTTTCACGCTGGCGGGCATTTTCTGCCGCACCACCGCGGCAACATCAATCGCCTTTTCCCCCTTTTTCAACTCCGGCTCCGGCTTGCTGGAACAGGCGCTGAGAACCATCCCGGCCACTAGCGTCAGGGTGAGCGAAACGAAACGAGATGATGCTACGGCCATATTTCTTCCTTGCGATGGTTAACTTAATGTTTGGGTCATTTCCAGCAGCTCTTTGCCATCCAGTTCGCGTTCAAAGCTGCGCAGACGTTTATAGATGGACATCAGCTCAACCAGCGTAGTCCAGGAGCTAATCAGATACTGGAACGAACCGCGTACCTGGCCAAAGACGTTGGTTATCTGGGTCATCAGGCCCAGCGTAATCGTACCGGCAACAATCGACGGAAACAGCAGGAACAAACCGAAAACGTTATCCACCTGCAGATAAAGAATACGGGCGATATTGAAATACATGTAGTGGAAATAGAGGCGGAAATAGTTGCGGCGCACGGCGCCAAAGAGCTCACGCACCGTCGGCGGCGTCGCGCGGTTGGCGTCATCCTCGCCGTACACCAGCTCTTTACGATAGGCGGCCTCGACGCGCTGGTTTTTAAACTCCAGCCCGGGCAGCTTGATCCCCACCACCGCCAGCAGGCCGGTGCCCATTAACGACCAGACGATAGCGGCAATCACCAGACCGTAAGGCAGGTGGCCGACAATCGGTAAATCCGGGACGTGCGCGGAGAGCGTCACCAGCACCGGCAGGAAGGCGATAAGCGTCATCACCGCGTTAAGGAAGCTGACGCCCATGCTCTCCAGGGTGGAAGCAAAGCGCATAGTATCTTCCTGCACACGCTGCGCGGCGCCTTCGATATGGCGCAGATGCTGCCAGTGCGCCATATAGTGTTCGTTCATGGCGGTACGCCAGCGGAAAACGTAGTGACTGACGAAGAAGTTGTTCATCACCCCGATAATCACCGCGATAAGCGCGATACCGAGAAAGATGCCAATCTCCTGATAAAACTGGTTAATGCTGACCTTATGTGGCGTCGCCAGCGCGGCCTGAATAAGATCGTAGAACGGGGCGTACCAGGCGTTGATCGCCACCCCGACCTCCACCAGAAACCAGGTGACGAAAATAATCAGCGAGGTACCGAGGATCGACCAGTATTGCCAACGGTGGGGGCTGTAGATAAACCAAAAAAGGGCGAAAACGCCCACGCAGAATATGTAGAACGCGTAGAACACCAGGTAATTGAGCGACCAAAAGCGCGCCGCGCTAATCGCCACATCCTGGGATGCGCCGGTGACCCGCAGCAGCCAGTCGCCGCCGCCCGCCTGCCAAAAGATCACCGCCAGCAGCGACCAGATAAAGGCAGAAATAAAAAACGGCCCCGGTTTGGGGAAAAAGGATTTAAACATCATGCTCTCCTGCTAACTTCTTTCTCGTTTTGCTGTGCTGTGTACCACAAAAACGCCCGCCGCAAAGTCGTCGCAGCGAAGCAAAGTGGGCGGATGATGAGACCGGATATCAGCGGCTTAGTTCGCCGACCATCCGTTCAGAATTGTTTCTGTCGATTTCACCTGTAAAGGATTGCCCGGAACGGTCAGCGTACGCCACACCTCGTTGTAGTGAGCGATCAGGGTGACGGCCTGCGCCGCCGGGCGGTTGGCGGTAGTATGGGCATCTTCAGCGACGGTAATCGCATAGCCCCGGCTGGCGCCGTTTTTGATGGTGGTATCTACGCAGTAGTCGGTGGCGCAGCCGCAAATGACAAATTGCGTGATGTGATGCTCGCGCAGCACCGCTTCCAGGCGGGTGCGGTAAAAGGCATCGCAGGCGGTCTTGGTCACAAACAGTGCGCCAGCGGGTTGATGCAGTTCGGGCAGCAACGCAAAACCTTCGCTCCCCTCCTCCAGACCACCCTCTTCGCAGTGCTGGATGAAGATAACGGTATCCGCGGCATCTATCAGGCGGTTAATTTGCGCCGCGCAGCGCTCGCGATCAATACGCGGCGTCGCGAAAACGCCGTTTTGCATATCCACTACCATCACTACCCGTTTCGCCGCCATCGTCTCTTGCCACCCATCTTAAGCCAAAACGATCATCATACGCGCCCGCAGGCGAAAGCCGCTATCCGAAAGCTTAAAAAAGGTTTTTTTACGCCAGGTTACGTTTTTCCGCACAGAATGGCGTTATTAGCGCTTTGCTCGGCGGCGCTTCGTAGTATAAATACGCTCTATATTTTTCTTCACCATGATGGATGCCCCCGTTGAAACGTAGTCTGCTCATTTTTGCTGCGCTGTGCGCGGCGTCGTTGACATCGGCCCAGGCCGCGCAGCCGAGCGTCGACCCGGAATTCGCTGCGGATGTTGTCGACCGTTACGCTAACCATATCTATTACGGCAGCGGCGCGATCGGTATGGCGCTGGTGGTTATCGATGGTAACCAGCGCGTATTCCGCAGCTTCGGCGAAACGCGCCCGGGCAATAATGAGCACCCGCAGCTCGATTCAGTGATTCGCATCGCCTCCCTGAGCAAGCTGATGACCAGCGAAATGTTGGTCAAACTTCTCGACCAGGGCGTGGTGAAGCTCAACGATCCGCTGAGCAAATACGCCCCGCCGGGCGCGCGAGTGCCGACATACCAGGGAGCACCCATCACGCTGGTGAATCTGGCGACGCACACCAGCGCCCTGCCGCGCGAACAGCCCGGCGGCGCGGCGCATCGTCCGGTGTTCGTCTGGCCGACGCGCCAGCAGCGCTGGAACTGGCTCTCCACGGCAACGTTAAAAACCGCGCCGGGTTCGCAGGCCGCCTATTCCAATCTGGCGTTCGATTTACTGGCCGATGCGCTCTCTACCGCCGCAGGCAAGCCCTGGCCGCAGCTGTTTGAAGAGCAGATCACCCGCCCGCTGGGGATGAAAGACACCACCTTTACGCCTTCTCCCGATCAGTGCCGGCGCCTGATGATCCCGGAGAAAGGGGCCAGCCCGTGCAACAATACCCTGGCGGCCATCGGCAGCGGCGGCGTTTACTCCACGCCTGGCGATATGATGCGCTGGATGCAGCAGTTCCTCTCTTCCGATTTCTTCACCCGCGGGCAGCAGGCGGACCGGATGCAGACGCTGATTTATCAACGCAGCCAGCTGACGAAGGTGATCGGGATGGACGTGCCGGGCAAAGCCGATGCGCTGGGCCTCGGCTGGGTCTACATGAAGCCGAAGAACGGCCAGCCGGGCATTATTCAGAAAACCGGCGGCGGCGGCGGTTTTATCACCTACATGGCGATGAACCCGCAGGCTAACGTCGGCGCCTTCGTGGTGGTGACCCGCTCTTCATTGACGCGTTTCAACAACATGAGCGATGGGATCAACGAGCTGGTCAGCGAATTAAGCGGCGACCGTCCCGGGATTGAAACCGCCAGCCAGTAGCCTTGTGGGATGTTTTGCCGACGATAGATAAGGATCGTTTTGGCGAAACATCCCGCCGCCAATTGAGGTAAACTCGCTTTTTTCATTTCACAAAATCAGGCAAACCATGACAGATTTAATTACTCGCCCACGCCGCCTGCGCAAGTCCGCTTCGCTACGCGCCATGTTTGAAGAGACAACACTGAGTTTGAACGACCTGGTGTTGCCGATCTTTGTTGAAGAAGAAATCGACGATTACAAAGCCATCGAAGCCATGCCCGGCGTGATGCGTATTCCGGAAAGACACCTGGCGCGCGAAATCGAGCGCATTGCCAACGCCGGTATCCGTTCGGTGATGACCTTCGGGATTTCCCATCATACCGATGCCGTTGGCAGCGATACCTGGAATGAAAACGGCCTGGTGGCGCGCATGTCCCGTATCTGTAAAGAGACGGTGCCGGAGATGATCGTGATGTCCGACACCTGCTTCTGCGAATACACCTCCCACGGCCACTGCGGCGTGCTGTGCGACCACGGCGTCGATAACGATTTAACCCTTGCCAACCTCGGTAAGCAGGCGGTGGTCGCCGCTGCCGCTGGCGCGGATTTTATCGCCCCTTCCGCGGCGATGGATGGCCAGGTGCAGGCCATTCGCCAGGCGCTGGACGCCGCCGGATTTACCGATACGGCGATTATGTCCTACTCCACCAAGTTCGCTTCATCGTTCTACGGCCCGTTCCGCGAAGCCGCGGGTACCGCGCTGAAAGGCGATCGTAAAACCTATCAGATGAGCCCGATGAACCGCCGCGAAGCGATTCGCGAATCGCTGCTGGACGAAGCACAGGGCGCCGATTGCCTGATGGTCAAACCGGCCGGTCCGTATCTCGATATCCTGCGCGATCTGCGCGAGCGCACCGACCTGCCGCTCGGCGCGTACCAGGTGAGCGGTGAATACGCGATGATTAAATTCGCCGCCCAGGCCGGCGCTATTGATGAAGAGAAAGTGGTGCTGGAAAGCCTCGGCGCGATCAAACGCGCCGGCGCGGATCTGATCTTCAGCTACTTCGCTCTCGATCTGGCCGAAAAGAAAATCCTGCGTTAATTCGGCTCTTACCGTTCCCCGGTCGCGGCTATACGACCGGGCTACAGGCTCACAGCTATCTGTGGGTTGGTAGCCCGGACAGGCGCAGCGCGCCGCCTCCGGGAAATCATTTTAACAACGCTCGCCGCACAATAATTCCTTCACCTCCCCACCCCAATCAACAGGATACAAACTACGGCTTACATCGCGATGAAAGGTTGAATAGGGCCAATCCCGTACCTGCCTTACCCACCCGTGCTTAACCGGATTGATATAAATATAATCAACATGGCTTCGGTAATCCTTCTGGTTGCGAATGGCGTGTTCCCAATATCTCGGTTGCCACACGTCATGCGCGCCTGTTAAACCTGAAAAATGCTTTTTAATTGCTCTCCAGCGCGATGGAAAATCGCTGTCGTTGTCAGGTAAGGTCCAGACGCAATGAAGGTGTTCGGGGAGCACCACCCAAGCATCAATATGAAAAGGTTTCTGTTTGTGGACTATTGCCACCGCCTGTCGTAACGCATCAATATGCTGAACCAGAAATCGACTCTCTCTGTCGCGTAAATTGACGGTAAAAAACCAGCTCCCACCCTTGAGGTAATAACGACGATAATCGACCATCGGATGCTCCCTGCCGAAGATATTTGCCTGTTCCCCAGGTTAAAAGAGGGAGAGACCGAAAGGCAAGAAACCGGAGATCAATCTGGAAAAGCGTTCGCAACTTTTCACCTGTGGCCTTCCCGGAGGCGGCGCTACGCGCCTGTCCGGGCTACCCACTCCCGCCAATCCCAAATCTTCACTCAACTGTAATCTGAGCGACATCTGCGCCTTCTACTGTCTGGGCAGGACGGAGGAGGTGCCGCTATGTTTAGTCTCGACAATGTTATCGATGACCTGTGGCCTCAGGCAAAGCCAGCCCCCTGGCAGAAAAAGGTGCTGAAAAAGCTCCTGCATGAGGAAGAGTTTCAGCAGTTTGCCGCGCGTCATCATCACCTGAAAGGACTGGATACGGTCGAACAGGTGCTCGAACATCTTAATATCCGCTGTGCTATCCCGGCGCACGATCTCGAACAAATCCCCGAATATGGCCCGCTGGTCATTATCGCCAACCACCCCACCGGTACGCTTGACGGCCTGGCCCTGCTCTACGCGGTGTCCCGCGTGCGCCGCGACGTTAAAGTGGTCACCAACCGCATGCTGACCCACCTTGAACCGCTGAGCTCGCTGTTTATTCCGGTCGATAATATCAATGGCCGAACCGCCAAAGCGGCGCTGCAGCAGATGGACCAGCAGCTGCAAAACGGCGGCGTGCTGATTTTCTTCCCGGCGGGTGAAGTTTCACGCCTCACCCGGCGCGGCATTCGCGATAAAAAATGGCACTCTGGGTTTATTAAGCTGGCGGCGAAATATCGCGCCCCGCTGCTGCCGGCGTGGATCCGCGCGCGCAACAGCGCGCTGTTTTACGCCAGCACGCTGATTTCCGATAGCCTGCCGCTGCTGCTGCTGATGCAACAAATGTTTCGTCGCCGCAACGGCAGCCTGCCGGTTAATTTCGGCCAACAGATTGCCTGGTCAAGCTGGTTCGATCCCCAGCGCTCTACGCGCGAGCTGACCGAGCGCTGCTATCACCATCTGGAACTGCTTGGAAAAGGCATGCCGGGCGTATTTACAAGCGAAAGCGCTATTGCCCGTCCCGAAGACCGCGCCCTGCTCAAGCGCGAACTGGGTCGGGCGGAAACCCTGGGGCGCACGGCGGATGGCAAAGTGATTTATCTCTGGCAGCGCCGCGACCAGGAAGATGCGCCGATACTGCGCGAACTGGGTCGCCTGCGGGAAATCGCCTTTCGCGCGGTGGGGGAAGGCAGCGGCAAACGACGCGACGTTGACGGCTATGACGACGACTATCTGCATCTGATTCTGTGGGATGAGGAAGATCTTGAGATCGTCGGCGCTTACCGTTTTATGCCAACCGCAATGCAGCTGGCAAAGCGCGGACTGACAGGTATCTACAGCTATAGCCTGTTTCATTACGACGCGCGGATGGACGATATTCTGCAACACGGCATTGAGCTGGGGCGCAGCTTTATCCAGCCGCGCTACTGGGGCCGCCGCGGGCTGGACTACCTGTGGTCCGGCATCGGCGCGTATCTGGCGCGCTATCCGCACTATCGCTATCTGTTCGGCCCGGTGTCGATTTCCGGCGGGCTGCCGCCGTCGGCGCGCGATCTGCTGGTCGCGTTCTATCGACTGTGGTTCCCGGCGACGCATCCGCTGGCGGAGTCGCGCCGCCCTTATCCGGCCTCGCTGCCCGATGTGCTGGCGCAGTTTGGCGGAGAAGATTACAACGACGACCTGGCGCGGCTGAAGTCTCTGCTCGGCAACCTCGGCTGCGCGATCCCGCCGCTGTATAAGCAGTATTCGGAAGTCTGCGAGCCGGGCGGCGTACAGTTTATCGATTTTGGCAGCGACCCGGATTTCAACAACTGCGTGGATGGGCTAGTGTTGGTGGACTTGACCTATCTGAAGGCCAACCGCTATCAGCGCTATATTGGGGTACATCTGGACGCGCAAAAATCGGCATAAAAGCCTTTCCCGGCTTGCGGCGCATTGCGTCTTAGCCGGGCTACGGGTTTACAGCTTTCTGCGGACCGGTAGCCCGGACAAGGCGCGTTAAGCGCCGCCTCCGGGAAGCCACGTGCAATACCGCTTCCTATGTTCTCCACGGCGCGCGGCCGGGCTACAAGCATTACCCCGCCCGGTAATAGGGTTTATCCCCGAGAATCGTCGCCCGGTGCATAATGCGCCGCTGCGGCAGGTAATCGGCGTTGGCGTAGTGCTGGGTGACGCGGTTATCCCAAATCGCCACATCGTTCGGCTGCCAGCGCCAGCGTACCTGGAAGTCCGGTTTGGTGACGTGGGCAAACAGGAAGCTCAGCAGCGCCTCGCTCTCTTTCTCCGTCACGTCGACGATGCGGGTCGTAAAGCCCTCATTGACAAACAGCGCCTGCTTCCCGGTCACCGGATGGGTGCGCACCACCGGATGCAGCAGCGGTGGATTTTTCGCCACCGCCTCTAGCCAGCGCTGATGCTCCTCTTCGTTTTTGCGATACTTATACTCCTGAAACGATTTGCGAAAATCATGCTCCGCGCGCAGGCCGCTTAACAGCTGGCGCAAGGGCGCGGAGAGCGCCTCATACGCGGCAATGCCGCTGGTCCACAGGGTATCGCCGCCGGTTGAAGGCAGCTCTTTTGCCGCGAGTATCGCCCCGGCGGGCGGCGTTTCAATAAAGGTAACATCGGTGTGCCAGTTATCGTTATCCGGCGGGTTATCGTCGTGGGTATCGAGCACGATAATCTCATCCACGCCGGGCGCGTGCGGATAGACCGGATGAATATGCAGGTCGCCAAAGCGCAGGGCGAGATCGCGCTGCTGCTCGGGAGTGATGTTCTGCTCGCGCAGGAACACCACCTGATGGCGCAGCACCGCGTGATACAGCTGTTCAAACTGGTTGTCGCTCAGCGGGCGGGTGATGTCGACGCCGGATACCTGCGCGCCAATATACGGCCCCAGCGGGGTGATACTTAAACGTTCGCTCATTGTACTTCTCCATGCCAGGGGGTCAGGCGACGCTGCAGCGCGCGCAGCCCCAGTTCCAGTAAAAAGGCGATGATGGCAATCACCGCGATGCCGGCCAGCACCACGTCGGTGGCGAGGAATTCACCGGCGGACTGCACCATAAAACCTAACCCGCGGGTAGCGGCAATCAGCTCCGCGGCCACCAGCGTCGACCAGCCCACGCCAAGCCCGATGCGCAGTCCGGTGAGGATCTCCGGCAGCGCGCCGGGCAGGATCACCAGCCACAGTACCTGCGCTTTACTGGCGCCTAAAGCTTGCGCGGCGCGAATACGCACCTGCTGGGCGCTCTTCACGCCCGCCAGCGCCGACATCGCCACCGGCGCGAATATCGCCAGGTAGATCAGCAGGATCTTGGAGGTCTCGCCGATACCGAACCAGATCACCATCAGCGGTAAATAGGCCAGCGGCGGCACCGGGCGATAAAGCTCGATCAGCGGGTCGAGGATCCCGCGTACCGTGGGGCTCAGCCCCATGGCGATCCCTACCGGTACGCCGAGCAGCACCGCTGCCAGCAGCGCGATAACGATACGCGTCAGGCTCGCCGCCAGATGCTGCCAGAGGGTGGCGTCCATAAAGCCCTGCGGACCGGCAATAGCGATCAGTTTCTGCAATACCTGTCCCGGCGGCGGCAGAAACAGCGGGCTAATCAGCTGCAGGGCGGCAACGGCCCACCAGATAGCCA
This sequence comes from Klebsiella pasteurii, assembly GCF_018139045.1. Taxonomy (NCBI): domain Bacteria; kingdom Pseudomonadati; phylum Pseudomonadota; class Gammaproteobacteria; order Enterobacterales; family Enterobacteriaceae; genus Klebsiella; species Klebsiella pasteurii. Next base: position 5,202,706 of record NZ_CP073236.1, on the reverse strand, counting down.
GCAGTACCGCCAGGGTCGCCACGCTCAGACTGAGCTGACGCGAGAGCGGCCAGCGCCACTTCAGTCCCCGCTGACGCGGTTTGTCATTAATGACCACGCTCATGAGAAAGCCTCCCGTTGTTCAAACACCCGGCTGAGGACGTATTCACGCTGTTCGATAAACCGCGCGTCCGATTTAATGCTGCGGCAGGATTCCCCGGCGACGAAGCGGCGGCCAAAATCGAGCGGCAGCCGTTCGAGCACGCGCCCCGGCCCCGGCGAGAGCAGTACCAGTTCGGTGGCCATAAACACCGCCTCTTCGATATCGTGGGTGATCAGCAGTACCTTCTTACCGGTCTCATGCCACAGGCTAAGCAACAGGGTTTGCATCTGCTCGCGGGTAAAGGCATCCAGCGCGCCAAAGGGCTCGTCGAGCAGCAGCACCTGCGGATTTGCCGCCAGCGCGCGGGCAATGCCTACCCGCTGACGCTGGCCGCCGGAGAGCTGCCAGATAAAGCGTTTCTCCGCCCCTTCAAGGCCCACTTTTTTCAGCATCCGCGCGGCGGTTGCCCGGCGCTGCGTTTTGTCGACCCCGGCCAGCTGCAGCCCGAGCGCGACGTTATCCTGCACGTTGCGCCACGGCAGCAGCCCTTCGTGCTGAAACACCACGCCGCGATCGGCGCCCGGCCCTTCAACCCGCCGGCCTTCGAGGGTGATGCTGCCGTGCTGATAAGGCACGAATCCGGCAATCAGGTTCAGCAGCGTGGTTTTACCGCAGCCGGAGGGCCCCAGGACCACCAGCAGTTCGCCGCTGTCCAGCGTCAGGTTGATATCCGCCAGCGCCGGTTTACCGCCGTAATCGGCGGAAAGATGCGAGATTTGCAGCATCATGACCTCCTTTTACTTCACAAAACGGTCGGTGACATACTGGCTGTAGTCGCTGCCGGCGGCGGGCACTTTGCCCTGCTCTTTAAGGAACTTCGCGGTATCGATGATGGCTTTATTCACCGGCCCGTTCAGCTCCTGCGCCTGCTGGGCGGCGGTCAGGTAGGTATTGCCTTTCACCAGCCCCGGCACGTCGGCTTCCGGTACGCCGCTTAAGCGCGCCAGCTTGCTGATGTTTTCCGGCTGCTTCAGCCATTCGTCCGGGTTAGCGATATAGGGCTGCTGCGCGTCAATGGCGCTTTTCGCGAAGGCTTTGACGATGTCAGGATGCTTTTCGGCAAAGTCTTTGCGTACTACCCACACGTCCAGCGTCGGCGCGCCCCACTTGCCCACCTGCGACGAGTCGGTGAGAACCGTGCCATCTTTTTCCAGCGCGTTAACCGCTGGCGCCCAGACGTAGGCACCGTCAATGTCACCGCGCTGCCAGGCGGCGATAATCGCCGGCGGCTGCAGGTTAAGGATCTGTACCTGGCCCGGTTTAATCCCCCAGTGTTTCAGCGCCGACAGCAGGCTGTAGTGGGTGGTGGAGATAAAAGGAACGGCGATGCGTTTGCCGATCAGGTCCTGCGGTTTGGTGATGCTCTTCTTCACCACCAGCGCTTCGGAGTTACCGAGCTTTGAAGCCAGCAGAAACACCTCAATCGGCACCTGCTGGGTGGCGGCGACCGCCAGCGGGCTGGAACCGAGGTTGCCGATCTGGACGTCACCGGAAGCCAGCGCCCGCACGATGCTCGCGCCGCTGTCAAACTTGCGCCAGTCGACGGTCGCCCCGCTGGCTTTAGCGAAGGTGTTGTCCGCCTGGGCGACTTTCGCCGGCTCAGCGGAGGTCTGATACGCCACGGTAACGTTGACCGCCTGGGCCTGAAATGCCGCCAGCGCCAGCGCGGCAATGAGTGTGATACGCGATGATAGTGCCATAGTGTCTGCTTCCCATAGTTGTTATGGGTGCAGTATTTCCGGCGCGATGCGTTTGATGAAGTAATTAAAAATTCTTGCTAAGAACAAAGCGTTTTTAGAAAAAAATCGGCAATGCTTATACACAAAATCATTCATGCTGCATCGAGGCGGCAAGGTTGTTCGTCCCCGGGAGCTGACATAAGTCAGTGACCGGGGCGGGCAAACCAAGCCAACAAAGAGGCAGCTTGAAGGATGAAGTGTATTGCGATTTTGTTACATTCATTGCATAACTGCGCCTGATTGATTGCCAGCGCAGCGGCGGCAGGCATCATAGAACCATGATGCGCTAAGAGAGAAGAAACATGATTCGAGTGGTGCTGGTCGATGACCATGTGGTGGTGCGTTCAGGCTTCGCGCAGTTACTCAGCCTCGAAGAAGATCTCGAGGTGGCTGGCCAGTTCAGCAGCGCGGCGCAAGCCTGGTCGGCATTATTGCGCGACGACGTCGACGTGGCGGTCATGGATATCGCCATGCCGGATGAGAACGGCCTGAGCCTGCTGAAGCGCCTGCGCGCGCAAAAGCCGCAATTCCGCGCCATTATTCTCAGTATTTACGACACCCCCACCTTCGTACAGAGCGCGCTTGATGCCGGCGCCAGCGGCTATCTGACCAAACGCTGCGGCCCGGAAGAGTTGGTCCAGGCGGTGCGTTCCGTCGGTATGGGCGGACACTACCTGTGCGCCGATGCGCTGCGGGCGCTGCGTGGCGGAGAACAACCGGCGCAGGTGCTGGAAGTGCTGACCCCGCGTGAACGCGAAGTGTTTGATTTGCTGGTTAAAGGCGACAGCGTCAAGGAGATCGCCTTTAAGCTCGAGCTCAGCCACAAGACGGTACACGTCCATCGTGCCAACGTGCTGGGAAAACTGCAGTGTCACAGCACCATTGATCTGGTCCATTTCGCCCTCGACCACCAGCTGCTGGCGGGTCATTAATGTCGCGCAGCCTTCGTCACGGGGTGATTTCGCTGTTCATCGTGCTGGCCTGGGGAAGCGGCTGGCTAATGCTGTGGACGCTCGGGTTTTACCTGACCCAGAACGGCCAGCAGGCGGCGCTGTTCCTGCCGCACGGCGTCTATCTGGCGCTGCTGATCCTGCTTTCTCGCCGCTACTGGCCCGCGCTGGCGCTGCCTCCGGTGCTGATGCTGCTCTGGCTGCACGGCGAACAACTGCTGAACGGCTATCTTCTGCTGGCCGCGCCGTTGATCGGCCTGCTTCCCGCCGGCATCGCCCAACAGTTCTGGCACCGCTTTCCCCTTTACTGGCAGCGGCTGACGCTGCTGCTGGCGACGGTTACCGCCAGCGCATTGCTCAACACCGCCCTGCTGTCGCCGTTTGTGAAAAGCCCGGCGATGATGCTCGGCCTGGCCTCGTTTACCGGCGGGGTGCTGCTGACGCCGTTTGTCTATCTGATCTTTGAATTCCTGCGCCAGCAGCACCGCTACCATCTGCTGGGGCTGGATACCAACAATCCGCCGCTGCGCACCTCACTCATCATCTGGTGCAGCCTGTTCTTTATCATCGGTATCGGCACACAAATGGTGCTGTCGCCGGAAATCGAGCGCCTGCTGCTGATTGTGGTATTTCTGCCTAACGTGGTGATGGCGTGGAAGTTCGGCTGGCAGGGCGGCGTCCTCTCCGGCCTGCTGGGCAGCATGATGATTACTATCGCCCGCCAGGTTGGCGTTGGATTCAGCAATCTGGTGGAGCTGGAGATTTTTCTGGCCACCCAGGCGCTGCTCGGCATCGGGCTGGGCATTGCCATCAGCCGCCAGCAGCACCTGGCGCAAAACCTGCACCACTACCGCCAGCGGCTGGAAGCGGAGCTGGCGGCGCGGCGGGCGCTGGCCGAAAAGCTGATCCATACCGAAGAGGATACGCGCAAAAACCTGGCGCGCGAGCTACACGACGAAATCGGCCAGAACATCACCGCCATTCAGATCCAGTCGCAGCTGGTGAAGCGGGCACGCGATCCGGCGCAAACCCAGGCCGCCGCCAGCCAGATTAACGATCTCGCCCGACGCATCCACCACTCCACCCGCCAGCTGCTGCGCCAGCTACGCCCTCCGGCCCTCGATGAGCTGTCGTTTAAAGAGGCGCTGCACCATCTGCTCAATGAGTTTGCCTTTGCCGAGCGCGGTATCCGCTGCCGCTTTGACTACCGGCTCACCGCCACGCCGGAGAGCGAAACGGTGCGCTTCACCCTCTATCGGCTGCTTCAGGAGCTGCTTAACAACGTCTGTAAGCACGCCGACGCCAGCGAGGTCGCCATTGCCCTGTTTCAGCAGGGCGCGCTGCTGCGCCTGGAGGTAAAAGACAACGGCATCGGCCTTCGCGCCGACCAAATGGCCGGCTTCGGCATTCAGGGCATGCGCGAACGGGTCAGCGCCCTCGGCGGAGAACTGACGCTGGAGTCGCAGCGCGGCACACGCGTAATTGTTAACTTGCCCACAAATTTGCAACAAACAGCCGGCTAACCAGGAAAAAGTCTTAGTCACTCCGGACTTTCTCTCATCCTCTTTCGATTTCACTTTCATATAGTCAGCAAAACGGAGACGGCTATGCACGCACGCTCAGCAACCGACATTAATCACCATTACCGAACGCTGCGTCCGCAGCTGCTGATGTACATGGTCATCGGGTATGCGGCGTTTTACCTGACGCGCAAAAGCGTCAACTACGTTCTGCCGGCGCTGCAAACGGATCTGGGGCTGGATAAAGGCGATATCGGCCTTCTGGGGTCGCTGTTTTATCTGACCTACGGCCTGTCAAAGTTTGCCGCCGGACTGTGGCACGACAGCCACGGACAGCGCTGGTTTATGGGCGCGGGCCTGTTCGCCACCGGTCTGCTGAACGTGGTGTTCGCCTTCGGCGAGTCGCTGACGCTGCTGCTGGCGGTCTGGACGCTGAACGGATTTTTTCAGGGCTGGGGCTGGCCTCCCTGCGCCCGCCTGCTAACCCACTGGTACTCGCGCAACGAACGCGGTTTCTGGTGGGGCTGCTGGAATATGTCGATCAATATCGGCGGAGCGATTATCCCGCTGATTAGCGCCTTTGCCGCCCACTGGTGGGGCTGGCAGGCGGCGATGCTGGCACCGGGGATGATCAGCATGGCATCAGGCATCTGGTTAACGCTACAGCTGAAAGGAACGCCCCGCGAAGAGGGATTGCCGTCGGTGGGCGCCTGGCGTAACGACCCGCTGGAGCTACGCCAGGAGCGGCAAAGCCCGCCGATGGGGCTGTGGCAAATGCTGCGCACCACGATGCTGAAGAATCCGATGATCTGGCTGCTGGGCGTCTCTTATGTGCTGGTCTACCTGATCCGCATCGCGCTCAACGACTGGGGCAACATCTGGCTGACGGAGAGCCACGGCGTCAATCTGCTCAGCGCCAACGCCACGGTGATGCTGTTTGAAGCGGGCGGTCTGCTCGGGGCGCTGTTCGCCGGATGGGGCTCGGATCTGCTGTTCAGCGGCCAGCGGGCGCCGATGATTTTACTGTTCACGCTGGGGCTGATGGTCTCCGTCGCCGCGCTCTGGCTGGCGCCGGTGCACCACTACGCGCTGCTGGCGGTTTGTTTCTTTACGGTGGGCTTCTTCGTTTTCGGCCCGCAAATGCTGATTGGCCTCGCGGCAGTGGAGTGCGGACACAAAGCGGCGGCGGGCTCCATCAGCGGATTTCTCGGCCTGTTCGCCTATCTGGGGGCAGCGCTGGCGGGCTGGCCTCTGTCGCTGGTCATTGAACGCTACGGCTGGTCGGGGATGTTCAGTTTACTCTCCGTCGCCGCGGTACTGATGGGTTTATTACTGATGCCGCTGCTGATGGCGAGCATTACTACCTCTGCTGCTCAAAGGATAAAATAATGAAAAAAACGCTGGTCACAACCCTGATTGCTTCCGGCATTGCGCTGGCGACGTTAAGCGGCGCGGCGCACGCCAAAGGTCGTCTGGTGGTCTATTGCAGCGCCACCAACGAAATGTGTGAGGCGGAAACCAAAGCCTTCGGCGAAAAATACGACGTAAAAACCTCGTTTATTCGCAATGGCTCCGGCAGCACGCTGGCGAAGGTTGACGCCGAGAAGAAAAACCCGCAGGCGGATGTCTGGTACGGCGGCACGCTCGATCCGCAGTCCCAGGCCGGCGAAATGGGCCTGCTGCAGCCCTATAAATCGCCGAATCTTACGCAGGTCATGGAGCAGTTCCGCGATCCGGCGAAGCTGAAAGGCAACTACTCCTCGGCGGTATACGTCGGCATTCTCGGCTTCGGCGTTAACACCCAGCGCCTGAAAGAGAAAAACCTGCCGGTGCCGAAATGCTGGAAGGATCTAACCAAACCGGAATACAAAGGCGAAATCCAGATCGCCGACCCGCAGAGCTCCGGTACCGCCTACACCGCGCTGGCGACCTTCGCCCAGCTGTGGGGGGACGATCAGGCTTTCGATTATCTTAAACAGCTCAACGCTAACGTCTCCCAGTACACGAAATCCGGGATCGCCCCGGCGCGCAACGCCGCCCGCGGCGAAACGGCCATCGGCATCGGCTTCCTGCACGACTATTCGCTGGAAAAAGAACAGGGCGCGCCGCTGGAGCTGATCTCGCCGTGCGAAGGCACCGGCTACGAAATTGGCGGCGTGAGCATTCTGAAGGGCGCGCGCAACCTCGACAACGCCAAGCTGTTCGTCGACTGGGTGCTGTCGAAAGAGGCCCAGGAGCTGGCGTGGAAGAAAGGTAAGTCTTATCAGATCCTGACCAACACCACCGCCGAAACCTCGCCGAACTCGCTGAAGCTCGACGACCTGAAGCTTATCAACTACGACATGGATAAATACGGCTCAACGGACGTGCGTAAAGCGCTCATCAATAAATGGGTTAGCGAAGTGAAGATGGGTAAATAAGCCCACATTTTGCGGTTAATGCCCGGTGGCGCTCACGCTTACCGGGCCTACATACAACACCGGAAAACTTATGTCACACACACTTGCACTCCATCCCGTGAAAAAGCGGGATGCGATATTCCTTTGGGTTTTATTCGGCTGGCTGGCGTTCGCCCTGCTGCCGAGCTGGAGCCTGGATTACGGTCTGCTGGAGTCCACGCGCGATGAAATTCTCGCGGCCTACGGCTGGTCACAGTTCAATATCAGCTGGCTGTGGTATCTGCTGCCGAGCCTGCTGCTGATTCGTCCATGGCAGGAAGCCAGACGAGAACAGCGCAGCCGCCACTATCTTGATGCCGGCTGGGCATTTTTATGTATGGCGTTTATTGTCGTCAGCGCCACCGTGGAAGGCCGCGGGTTAGGCTACGCCACCCTCGTGCTGTTTGTCGCGCTGGGGGCCATCATGACCCTGGCGCTCACCCGCCTGGAATGGCTGGGCGGCGACCGCTTTGTGATTGGTTCGCTGGTCACCATCGTGGCGTTAATCGGCGTCTTTATCGTCTGGCCGAGCATCGCCATTTTTATCCCGATGTTCACCAACGACGCCGGCGAGTTTGCCCCGCTGGCGTTTATGGCCGTGCTGTCGCAGGCGCATATTGTCCAGGTGATCCTCAACTCCATCGCCCTGTCGATTGCGGTAGGCATCGGCTGCACTTTCTTTGGTCTGGTGCTGGCGATTTACACCACCCGCATCGCGAAGCGCAGCGCGATTATCGGCCGCATTTTCTCGATTCTGCCAATCGTCACCCCGCCCTTTGTCGTCGGCCTCGGCGTTACCCTGATGATGGGCCGTTCCGGCTACGTCACCGAACTGATGGTCGACTGGTTCGGCTTAACCAACACCAACTGGCTGTACGGATTTACCGGCATCTGGCTGGCGCAGGTGCTGGCGTTCACCCCGATGGCGTTTATGATCCTCGACGGCGCGATTAAGACCATTCATCCGTCGCTGGAGGAGGCGTCGTACACCCTGCGCGCCAGCCGCTGGCAGACCTTCAATGGCGTCTTCGTCCCGCTGCTGAAACCAGCGCTGGCGAACGCGTTTTTAATCGTCATCGTTCAGTCGCTGGCCGACTTCAGCAACCCGCTGGTGCTCGGCGGCAACTTCGACGTGCTGGCGACGCAAATCTACTTCTATATCACCGGTTCGCAGCTCGATTATCAGGCCGCCAGTACCCTCGGCGCATTCCTGCTGCTGTTCTCGCTGCTGGTGTTCTGCATTCAGTATATGTGGATCGGCAAGCGCTCTTACGTCACGGTTTCCGGCAAGTCCTATCGCGGCGACGTGCAGCCGCTGCCGGTGACCCTGGTGTGGAGCGTGATCGCCATTCTGGCGGTGTGGATCGCCTTTAACGCCCTGCTCTACGGCAGCATTTTCTACGGCAGCTTTACCGTTAACTGGGGCGTGGACTACACCCTGACGCTGGATAACTTCATCAAGCTGTTCGGCCAGGGGATGAGCGACGGTGCGTGGCCTTCGCTGCTTGATACCCTGCTGTATGCCGGGATCGCCGCGCCGATCACCGCCGCCTTCGGCCTGCTGATCGCCTGGATCGTGGTGCGTCAGCAGTTTAAAGGCAAAAAGACCATCGAGTTCACCACCATGCTGTGCTTCGCGGTGCCGGGCACCGTGGCGGGCGTCTCCTATATTCTCGCCTTTAACAGCGCGCCGGTGTACCTCACCGGAACGGCGGCGATAGTGATTATCTCGATGGTGATGCGTAACGTGCCGGTGGGCATTCGGGCAGGCATTGCCGGTTTAGGCCAGATCGACAAATCGCTCGACGAAGCCTCGCTCAGCCTGCGCGCGGGTTCTCTGCGCACCATCACGCACATTCTGCTACCGCTGCTGCGCCCGGCGATCCTCTCGGCGCTGATCTACAGCTTTGTGCGCGCCATTACCACCGTCAGCGCCATTGTGTTCCTCGTGACGCCGGACACCCGCGTCGCTACCGCCTATATCCTCAACCGGGTGGAAGACGGCGAATACGGCGTGGCGATCGCCTACGGATCGATTCTGATCGTAGTGATGCTGGCGATTATTTTCCTCTTTGACTGGCTGATCGGGGAAGCGCGTATCTCCCGTTCAAAAGCCAAAAACCAGGCGTAATGGAGCGCTCTATGAGTCAGAAAAATTTTGTTGAGCTGCGCAACGTCACCAAGCGATTCGGCAGCAACATGGTTATCGACAATATCAATCTCACCATCCCACAGGGGCAAATGGTGACGCTGCTCGGCCCTTCCGGCTGCGGCAAGACCACCATCCTGCGCCTGGTCGCCGGGCTGGAAAAACCGAGCGAAGGGCAGATTTACATCGACGGTGAAGACGTCACCCATCGCTCCATTCAGCAGCGCGATATCTGTATGGTGTTTCAGTCATATGCCCTGTTCCCGCATATGTCGCTGGGGGACAACGTCGGCTACGGTCTGAAAATGCTCGGCGTGCCGCGCGGCGACGTCAAAGCACGGGTGAAAGAGGCGCTGGCGATGGTCGATCTGGAAGGATTCGAAGACCGCTATGTCGATCAGATCTCCGGCGGCCAGCAGCAGCGCGTAGCGCTGGCGCGCGCCCTGATCCTCAAGCCGAAGGTGCTGCTGTTTGATGAGCCGTTAAGTAACCTCGACGCCAACCTGCGGCGCAGCATGCGCGACAAGATCCGCGAACTGCAAAAGCAGTTTGATATTACCTCGCTGTACGTGACCCACGATCAAAGTGAAGCCTTTGCGGTTTCCGATACCGTGCTGGTGATGAATAAGGGGCATATCATGCAGATCGGCTCGCCGCAGGATCTTTACCGCCAACCCGCGTCGCGCTTTATGGCGAGCTTTATGGGCGACGCCAACCTGTTCCCGGCCGCCTTCAGCGAGGGTTTCGTCGATATTTATGGCTATCGGCTGCCGAGGCCGCCGCATTTTGCCGCCCACGGCGAGGGCAGCGTCGGCGTCCGCCCGGAGGCGATCACCCTGAGCGATCGCGGCGAGGAGAGCCAGCGCTGCACGATCCGCCACGTGGCCTATATGGGGCCGCAGTATGAGGTGACGGTAGAGTGGCACGGGCAGGAGATCTTATTGCAGGTTAACGCCACCCGTCTGCAGCCGGACGTCGGCGAGCACTATTATCTCGAAATCCATCCGTACGGGATGTTTGTGTTAGCGGATGCTGGGTGATTGATGCCGGGTAGCGCTTACGCTTACCCGGCCTACGGTTCGTGCACGTTGTAGGCCGGGTAAGGCATCAGCCGCTACCCGGCGCAAACTCAACGCCGTGCGTTCAGTTCGGCAATATCCTTCGGCGTCGTGCGGCAGCAGCCGCCAATCAGTTTCGCCCCCGCCGCCAGCCACTGAGGTAAATATCCCGCCAGCGTTTCACAGGCTTCGCCGTGGTGATGCCAGGTCTTGGACTCCGGGTCATAGTGCTCCCCGGAATTAGGATAAACCACCAGCGGCAGCGCCGTCAGGCTATGCAGATGCGCCAGCGCGGCGGTGGTGCTCTCCAGCGCGATACAATTAATGCCCAGCGCCACCACCTGCGGATAGTTTGCCAGCACCCCAATCACTTCCCGCAGCGGCGTGCCGTCGCTGAGATGCTGCGCATCGCGCAGGGTAAACGAGAACCACGCCCGCGCGCGCGGATAGGCGGTCAGCAGCTCTGCCAGCGCCTTAATCTCGGCGAAGTTGGGCAAGGTTTCACAGGCCAGCAGATCGGCCCCGGCGTCGAGCAGCGCTTCAACGCGCGGACGATGAAACGCCTGAAATTCTTCATGGCTGCGGAGATAATCGCCGCGATACTCCGAGCCGTCCGCCAGGTAGGCGCCGTACGGCCCGACCGAACCGGCAACCAGCAGCGCGCCCGCCTGCGGGTTTTCCGCCAGATACGCCTCCCGCGCCTTGCGGGCAAGCTCGACGCTTTTGCCGATCAGCGCTTTCGACTGCGCTTCATCCAGCCCGCGGGCGGCAAAGCCCGCCGGCGTCGCCTGATAGCTGGCGGTGATCGCCACCTGCGCGCCGGCGCGGAAATAGTCGAGATGAACTTCGCGGATAAGCTCCGGATTGTCGACCAGTACTTTCGCCGACCACAGGCTGTCGGCAAGATTACAGCCGCGCCCTTCCAGCTCTGTCGCCATCGCGCCGTCCAGCAGGATAAAGGGCCTTGCGTCAAGGAGGGCGGTTAACGGATTATTCTGCGACATGTTGAGGCTCCTGGGTGAGTTTCCGTGAACGAGTCAGATAATACGCACCATAACACAGGGCCACGAACGGGATCCCGCACCACAGCGCAATCCTCTGACTCGGGTCAAACGCCAGACCCACGCAGGCCACCAGACAAAGCACAAATCCCAGCGCCGGCACTAGCGGATACCACGGCGCGCGGTAGTGCAGTTCGCTTAGCGCCTTCCCCTGCTGCAGATGGCGGCGGCGGAACATAAAGTGCGAGGCGCAGATGCTCAGCCATACCGCCACGACCGCAAAGCCGGAAATCGCCGACAGCGCGACAAATACCGTATCCGGGGCCACGACGCTGGAGAACAGCGCCAGCACGCCGCCGAGCATGCTCACCGAAATCGCCGTCAGCGGCACGCCGTTTTTGGTCAATTTGGTAAAACAGGCCGGCAGCGTGTTTTCATTGGAGAGCGACCACAGCATCCGCCCGGAGGCGTAGAGGCCGGAGTTGGCCGCTGACAGAATCGCCGTCAGGATCACAAAGTTAAAGATATCCGCCGCGTAGGGGATCCCCACCTTTTCGAACACCAGCACAAACGGGCTTTTCTCTACCCCCGCCTGCTGCATCGGGATCAGCGCCGCCAGCACGAAGACGGTGCCGATAAAAAAGATAATCAGCCGGGCGATGGTGGTGCGAATGGCCACCGGAATCACTTTATGCGGATTTTCCGTTTCCCCGGCCGCAATGCCGATAAGCTCGGTGCCGGAGAAGGCGAAGTTGACCGCCACCATGGTCATCAGGATCGGCAGACCGCCGTGCGGGAACCAGCCTTCGGCGGTGATATTGCGCAGCCCCGGCGCCGGCGAGCCATCCTGCATCGGAATAATGCCGAAGATCGCCGCCCCGCCGAGAATAATAAAAGCAATAATGGTGATCACTTTCACCAGCGAGAACCAGAATTCACCTTCGGCAAAGAAGCGGGTAGAGATAACGTTGAGGGCGAAAATAACCGCGCAGAACACAACGCACCAGACCCATACCGGCACCTGCGGAAACCAGTACTGCATGCAGAACCCGGCAGCGGTGAAGCTGGAGCCAAGCGCCACGGTCCAGGTCAGCCAGTAAAGCCAGGCGACGGTATATCCCGTCGCCGGGCCAAGATAGCGCGCGGCGTAGACGTGAAACGCCCCGGTTTCCGGCATCGCCACCGAGAGTTCGCCCAGACACTGCATCACCAGCCAGACCACCAGCGCGCCAATCAGATAGGCCAGCAGCGTACCCGCCGCTCCGGTGGTGGAGATGATATAGCCGGTATTAAAGAATAACCCTGTGCCAATAACGCCACCCAGCGACAGCATGATCAGGTGGCGGGTCTTCATGGTGCGCTTAAGCTGCCCACCTTGTTGTTGTGTTGTTTGCATTTGACCTCATGGGCGTATAGACATCTAAACATCCAAGTAAGAGATTCCTTATACCGCGACCACTGCTAAATTGCAAAGCGACCTGGCGCGATGGCGTAAAAAAGATGCTGGCGCCATCGTGCACCAGCAACGCCACATTTGCGGGCAACTGCACCACGGCGGCTCTCCCGCCGGTTGCGGTCTGCCCCTTTTTTGATCCTCGTTGGCGTAAACCGCCGCGTTTATCGGTGGTATGCCCTGGCATTCTCTTTGCAACCCTCCCGATATCTTTATCTGGCGAGGCAACGAACATGACAGAGCAAACCACAACGCTAAAAAGAACGCTCGGCAGTTTCCGCTTATGGGGGATCGCCGTTGGGCTGGTTATTTCCGGAGAGTATTTTGGCTGGAGCTACGGCTGGTCCCAGGCCGGGACGCTGGGCTTTATGATCGTCGCGCTGGCCATCGCTGCGATGTACTGCGCCTTTATTTTTAGCTTTACCGAGCTGACCACCGCCATTCCGCATGCGGGCGGTCCATTTGCCTACGCCTACCGCGCCTTTGGCCCGACCGGCGGGTTTATCGCCGGCTTCGCGACCCTGATTGAATTCGTCTTCGCCCCGCCCGCCATCGCCATGGCCATCGGCGCCTACCTTAACGTGCAGTTTCCGGCGCTCGACCCCAAATGGGTGGCCTGCGGCGCCTACATCATCTTTATGACACTGAATATTCTCGGCGTGGGCATTGCCGCCACCTTTGAGCTGGTGGTGACGTTATTAGCGATTTTCGAACTGCTGGTGTTTATGGGCGTTGTCGCGCCGGGTTTCTCCTGGAGCCACTTTACCGCTAACGGCTGGGCGGGCGCGGAGAGCTTCAGCGGCCTGGCGCTGCCGGGCATGTTTGCCGCCATCCCGTTTGCTATCTGGTTTTTTCTGGCGATTGAAGGCGCATCGATGGCCGCCGAAGAGGCTAAAGATCCGCAGCGCACCATTCCCCGGGCGCTGGGCGGCGGCATCCTGACTCTGACCGTGCTGGCGATCGGCGTGATGATCTTTGCCGGCGGCGTGGGCGACTGGCGAACCCTGGCCAATATTAACGATCCGCTGCCGCAGGCGATGAAAATGGTGGTCGGCAACAGCAGCGGCTGGCTGCATATGCTGGTGTGGCTGGGGCTCTTCGGCCTGGTGGCCTCGTTCCACGGGATTATCATGGGCTACTCGCGGCAGATTTACTCGCTGGCGCGCGCGGGCTATCTCCCCGCCAGCCTGGCGACGCTGAACCGCCGCACCCGCACGCCGCATCTGGCGATCCTCGCCGGGGGCGTGGTGGGCATCGCCGCCATTTTCTCCGATTCGCTGATCACCATTAGCGGGATGCCGCTGACCGCCTGTATCGTCACGATGTCGGTATTTGGCGCTATTGTTATGTATATCACCTCGATGGCGGCGCTGTTTAAACTGCGCCGCAGCGAGCCGAAGCTGATTCGACCGTTCCGCGCGCCGCTCTATCCGTGGGCGCCGGCCTTCGCCCTGGCCATGGCGGTACTCTGCCTGGTGGCGATGGTCTGGTACAACACGCTGCTGGCGCTGATTTTCGCCGCCATGATGCTCGGCGGCTACCTGTGGTTTCGCAAGACCGCAGCGGCCCGCCAGCGCGCGGCGGTGGATCCGCAGCTGCGTACGGTCTCCTGAGGAGGCGACACATGTATAAAACCACGCTATCGGGCCAGGTATGGCGCTTTGATAGTCTGAAAACCTTGATGGCGAAGGCCTCCCCAGCGCGTTCCGGCGACGCGCTGGCGGGCGTTATCGCCGGCTCCGCCGAAGAGCGGATGGCGGCCAAAATGGCGCTGGCGGAGGTTCCGCTCACCGAGATTCTCGATAATCCGCTGATTCCCTACGAGCAGGATGAGGTGACCCGCCTGATCCTCGATACCCACGACAGTCGGGGCTTCGCGGCGATTCGCCATCTGACGGTCGGCGATTTTCGCGACTGGCTGCTCGATGACGCCACCGACGAGGCAGCGCTGCGCGAGGTCGCAAGGGCTATCACCCCGGAGATGGCAGCTGCGGTCAGCAAGCTGATGCGTAACCAGGATCTGATCCTCGCCGCCAGCAAATGCCGGGTGGTGACCCGTTTTCGCAACACTATCGGCCTGCCGGGGCGCCTGAGCGTGCGCCTGCAGCCCAATCACCCGACCGATGATATGAAAGGCATCGCCGCCAGCATGCTCGACGGCCTGCTGTACGGCGCCGGGGACGCGGTGATCGGCATTAACCCGGCCAGCGACAGCCTGCCAGTGCTGGCGCAGCTAAACCATATGCTTGACGATATTATTCAGCGCTTCGCCATCCCCACTCAGTCGTGCATTTTGACCCACGTCACCAACACCCTGCAGCTGATTGAGCGCGGCGCGCCGGTGGATCTGGTGTTCCAGTCGGTGGCTGGTACCGAAGCCGCCAACAGCGGTTTCGGCATTAATCTGGCGCTGCTGCAGGAAGCGCGGGAAGCGGCGCTTAGCCTGAACCGCGGCACACTGGGCAACAACGTGATGTATTTTGAAACCGGCCAGGGCAGCTGCCTTTCCGCCAACGCCCATCACGGCGTTGATCAGCAGACCTGCGAAGCCCGAGCCTACGCCGTCGCCCGCCATTTTGAGCCGCTGCTGGTCAATACGGTGGTGGGCTTTATCGGCCCGGAGTATCTGTACGATGGTAAGCAGATTATCCGCGCCGGGCTGGAAGATCACTTCTGCGGCAAGCTGATGGGGCTGCCCATCGGCTGCGACGTTTGCTACACCAATCACGCCGAAGCGGATCAGGACGATATGGATACCCTGCTGACGCTGCTCTGCGCGGCCGGGCTGACCTTTTTGATCGGCGTTCCGGGGGCTGACGATATTATGCTCAACTACCAAAGCACCTCGTTCCACGATGCCCTTTACGCCCGCCGACTGCTGGGCTTGCAGCATGCGCCTGAGTTCGCCGACTGGCTGACGAAGATGCAGATTATTGACCGCCACGGCGCGCTGCGTCTGACCGATGCCCGCCATCCGCTGCTTTCCGTCCTGCCGCAAGGAGAACCGGTATGAATCCTCCCGACGCCTGGAACCCGCTGCGTGAATTTACCGATGCGCGGATTGCGCTGGGGCGCAGCGGCGCCAGCCTGCCGACCCGCGAAGTGCTGAATTTCGGCCTCGCCCACGCCCGGGCGCGCGATGCGATTCACCAGCCTTTCGCCAGCGACCAGTTAGTCCAGCCGCTGGCGGAACTGGGGCTGTCGACGCTGACCGTGCGCAGCGCCGCCAGCGATCGCCATGTCTATCTGAATCGCCCGGATCTCGGGCGACAGCTGAACGAAGAGAGCCGCGCCGACCTCGCCGCCAGCGGCGCGCGCCCCGCCGACCTGCTGCTGGTGATTGGCGACGGGCTGTCGTCGTACGCCGTGCAGCGCCAGGCGGTACCGCTGATTCGCGCCCTGCTGCCCTATCTGAAAACCCTCGGCCTGAGCCTGGCCCCGGTGGTGCTGGCGCACCAGTCGCGGGTTGCGCTGGGCGATGATATAGGCGAAACGCTGAAGGCCAGAGCGGTGGCGATATTGATTGGCGAACGGCCCGGGCTCTCCTCGCCGGACAGCCTCGGGGTGTATTTAACCTGGCAGCCGCATCGCCAGCGGCTGGAGTCGGAGCGCAACTGTATTTCTAATATCCGTCCGGAAGGGCTGAGCTTTGATGCCGCCGCTTTTAAGCTGGCCTGGCTACTGGAGCAGGCCTTTTTGCGGCGGCTTACCGGAGTGCGCCTGAAAGATGAAAGCGATAATCCGGCGCTGCATGGAAAAATAAAACCGTTGAGCCAGTTAAAATAATAATTCACGCGGGCAGCAGAATAGATTTTTAATATTATCGAGCGCACCTGGATATTATATTCGGGCGCGCGCTGAAATTGCGGGTTTTCCAGGCCGGGTAAGGCATCAGCCGCCACCTGGCAAAATGCGCTCACCGTACTAAAAACAGTATTTTCATCAGCCTTATGCCCTTTCCTGCAGGTAATAAGAATATTGCATGAGTAAAAACGAAACGGACGTTGTAAGGTAATTCTGCGCATTAAATATATCTCGTTATCTATTCAACATAACAGCCAATAATTCGCCGGATATCCTGGTGAATTATGTCACAATGTTATGCAGTCATTGATGGTTAAAGATAAATAATCGACCGACGGTGAGGTAGCAATGAACAAGTTTTCCGGGAAAGCGTCTTTAATGGCCACGCTGGTTGCCGCGTGGGTCGGTGCCAGCAGCGCGCAGGCGGCTGAAATTAAAATCGGCGTGGTATTGCCACTGAGCGGCGCGCTGAGCGGCTACGGTCAGCCGTCGCAAAAAGGGCTGGATATTATCCAGAGCATTACGCCGACGTTAAAAAACGGCGACACCGTGAAGCTTATCGTGATTGACGATAAGAGCGACAAGGTCGAAGCCGCTAACGCCATGCAGCGCCTGGTCTCCAGCGATAAAGTCGACGCGGTGATCGGCGAAGTCACCTCCTCCAATACCCTGGCGATGACCAAAATCGCCGACGACAGCAAAACGCCGCTGGTCTCCTCAACCGCCACCAACGACCGCGTCACCCGCAACCATCCTTACGTCAGCCGGGTCTGCTTCTCCGACAGCTTCCAGGGCGTGGTCGGCGCTAACCTCGCCTCGCGCGATCTGAAGGCCAAAACCGCCGCCATCGTTTTCGACAGCAGCAACGACTACTCCGTCGGTCTGGCGAAGGCCTTCCGCACGCAGTTCCTGAAAAACGGCGGCACCATACCTATCGAAGTTCAGGCCCCCGGCGGCAGCAAAGACTTTAAGGCCCAGCTGGCCAGCGTGAAGGCGAAGAACGTCGACATGATTTATATGCCGATTTACTACACCGAAGGGGCGCTCATCGCCGTACAGGCTAAACAGCTGGGGCTGAGCAAACCGGTGGTCGGCGGCGACGGACTGGCGGCGGATCAGGTCTTTTTTGACGTCGGTAAAGACGCGGTCAACGGCTATATGACCACCGACTACTACTCACCTAACGCCAAAGAGCAAACGCCAGCGGGCGAGGTGTTTATTAAAGCCTGGGAAGCCAAATACCAGCAGCCGACCCACACCTGGGGCGCGATGGCGGCGGACGCCTATAACGTCATTATCAACGCCATGAACCAGTGCAGCGACCCGCACGACCGGGTTTGCGTTAACGAAAAAATTCGCGCCACTAAGGACTTCCAGGGCGTAACCGGCACGCTGACGTTACAAAACGGCGACGCTATCCGCAGCGCGGTCATCAACGAAGTGAAGGATGGCAAGCTGGCGTTTCGTACCGTGGTTAATCCTTAACCCCGTCATACTTCAAGTTGCATGTGCGCTGGCTGTGTTACTCGGCTCATCCATGAGCCTCGCCCCTACGGGGCCAGCGCAAGCGCTGTTCAAAACGGTTAACCGTTTTGTCCTGCAACTCGAATTATTTAGGGAAAATAAGAGAGATATCAGATGGATGGTGCCATTTTTCTCCAGCAAGTGGTCAATGGAATGAGCCTTGGGGGCATGTACGCCCTGATTGCCATCGGTTATACGATGGTTTATGGGGTGCTGCGCCTGATCAACTTCGCCCATGCGGACGTGATGATGGTCGGGGCGTTTACCACCCTGTTTTTGTTTTCTTCCATTGGGCTACCCTTCGGGGTAGCCGTTTTCCTGACCCTCGCGCTGTGCGGCCTGTTCGGGATGCTGATCGACCGGGTGGCCTATCGCCCGCTGCGCCAGGCCTCCAAAATCTCAATGCTGATCACCGCCATCGGCGTCAGCTTTTTCCTCGAAAACCTGTTCAACGTGCTGTTTGGCGGCAGCTCGCGTTTCTTTTCCGCACCGGACTTTTTCAACAACACCCGCGCCTTTGGCGACGTGATTATCACCAACGTGGCGTGGATCGTGCCGCTGATCACCGTCCTGCTGCTGCTGGCGATCCTCTGGCTGCTGTACCGTACCCGCTACGGGATGGCGATACGCGCGGTGGCCTTCGACGTCAATACCGTGCGCCTGATGGGCATCGACGCCAACCGCATTATCTCGTTGGTGTTCGCCCTCGGCAGCAGCCTCGCGGCGCTGGGCGGGGTTTTCTACTCCATCAGCTACCCCACCATCGATCCGCTGATGGGGGTGCTGATTGGCCTGAAGGCGTTCGCCGCCGCGGTACTCGGCGGGATCGGCAGCGTCACCGGCGCGGTGCTCGGCGGCTTTATTCTCGGCTTTACCGAAGTGGTGGCGGTCGCCCTCTTTCCCGAGCTGGGCGGCTACAAAGACGCTTTTGCCTTTATGTTCTTGATTCTGGTCCTCTTGTTCCGCCCGGTTGGCATTATGGGCGATGAACGTCTGGAAAGGAGCCGTTTCTGATGCTCAACGCTACGACTACCGCCGGGGCGCAGCTGCGCAACCTGGTCATTATTGTTCTCTGCATCGCGCTGCTGGCCGGGATCAACGTCGTCTTCAACGACTACATTATTCGCGTCATCAGTACCATTTTTGTCTTTATGATCCTCGCGGTCAGCTACAACCTGATCAACGGCGTGACCGGGCAGCTGTCGCTGGAGCCCAACGGCTTTGTGGCGGTCGGCGCTTACGTCACCGCCCTGCTGATCCTCTCCAGCGACAGTAAGCTGGATATGTTTGAGATGGCCGCGCCCAGCCCGTGGATCCTCGTGCTGCACGCCGGTTTCCTGCCCGCCTTGCTGATCAGCGGCCTGTGCGCGGCAGCGCTGGCGGTGTGCCTGGCCCTGCCGGTCTTCCGCGTGCGCGGCGACTACCTGGCGATTGTGACCCTCGGCTTCGGCTTTATCATTAAAATCCTCGCTATCAACAACCCGCAGATCACCAACGGCGCGATTGGCCTCAACGACATCCCGCAACAGCCGCATCTGCTGTTCTGGTGCGGGCTGTTCGCCCTGCTGGCGACCGGGATGATTCTGCAGCTGGTGTGGTCGAAGTACGGGCGAATGATGAAAGCGGTGCGCGACGACGAAGACGCAGCCATCGCCATGGGGGTGAACACGTTTCGCATTAAAACCTGCGCCTTCGCCACCAGCGCCTTCTTCGAAGGGATCGGCGGCGGCCTGCTGGCCTCGCTGTTGACCACCATTTCGCCGGGCCTGTTCGACTTTATGCTCACCTTTCAGCTGCTGATTATTATCGTGCTCGGCGGCCTGGGCAGCACCACCGGCGCGTTGCTCGGTACCGTGCTGGTGGTCGGCAGCGGCGAGTGGCTGCGCTTTCTCGACCAGCCGCTCCAGTTCTTCGGTCACGATCTCGGCGCGTATCCGGGCCTGCGGATGGTGGTTTTCTCGCTGCTGCTGCTGATCATCATGCTGTTCGCTCGCGAAGGTCTGCTGGGCAAAAAAGAGATTTGGCAAGTGGGAAAAAGAGGTCGCGGCTATGGCGCAAAATAAGGTCATTTTAGAGGTACAGGACGTGACCATGCAGTTCGGCGGCCTGCGGGCCATCGACAGCGTCAGTTTCCACGTCGACGAGGCGGAAATTTTTGGTCTGATTGGCCCGAACGGCGCGGGTAAAACCACCATGTTTAACGTGATTACCGCCAACTATAAACCGACCAGCGGCAGCGTGACCCTGGCGGGAAAATCGCTAAAAGGGCTGAAGCCGAACCGGGTGGTCAACGCCGGGATCGCCCGCACCTTTCAGAACATCCGCCTGTTTAACTCAATGACGGTATTAGAAAACGTGATGGTCGGCCTCGACAGCGCCAGCCGCTACTCGTTGCTGGAAGCAGCGCTGCATATTGGCCGCTATTTTCCCGCCGAGCGGGCGGCAAAGGCCAAAGCGATGGCGATTCTGGACGACATCGGTATCGCCCATTTCGCCGACGTGCAGGCCACCAACCTCAGCTACGGCAACCAACGTAAGGTGGAGATCGCCCGCGCGCTGGCGACGTCGCCAAAATTACTGCTGCTCGACGAACCCGCCGCCGGAATGAACCCGAAAGAAACGGAAGATCTGGCGGATCTGATCTTCCGTATGCGTGACGACTACCAGCTCAGCGTGCTGTTGATTGAGCACGACATGCCGTTCGTCAACAAGCTGTGCGAGCGGGTGATGGTGCTGGAGTACGGCAAACCGCTGTTTAGCGGCCTGATGTCCGAAGCCATTCAGGATCCGGACGTCATTTCCGCCTACCTGGGGGACGTTCGTTATGCTTAGCGCGCGCGAGTTAAAAGTATTTTACGGCGTGATTCAGGGGCTGAAAGGGGTGGATATTGATATTCACGACCGGGAGATCGTGACCTTAATCGGCAGCAACGGCGCGGGAAAAACCTCCACCCTCAACGGGATCGTCAACCTGGTGCGCTCTACCGGGCGGGTCAATTTTCTCAACGAGGATATTTCCCGCAGCCAGACGCACCAGATTGTGCGTAAGGGGTTGGCGCTGGTGCCCGAGGGGCGACGCATCTTCACCAATCTGACCATCGAAGAAAACCTGCGCATGGGGGCCTACAACAATCTCGCCGGCTTTCCCCGCCTGCGCGATCGCATGTACAGTCTGTTTCCCCGGCTGAAAGAACGGCGTACCCAGATGGCGGGGACCATGAGCGGCGGCGAGCAGCAGATGCTGGCCATCGCCAGAGCGTTGATGAGCGAGCCGGTACTGCTGATGCTCGATGAACCAAGCCTCGGGCTGGCGCCGAAAATTGTCGGTGAGCTGTTCGCGACGATTAAGCAGCTCCGGGAGGAGAATATTACCGTGCTGCTGGTGGAGCAAAACGCCACAGCGGCGTTGACCATCGCCGATCGCGCCTATGTGCTGGAAAATGGGAAGATTATGCTCTCTGGTCCGGCGGCGGAGGTGCTGGCGAATCCGGAGATTAAGCGGATGTATCTTGGAGGATAAAGCTGTTCAGGGCTGCGGCATCGCTTCCTGCGTCGCCGCAACCGCAAACAGCCTCGCGCTACACAAAGCACACCTCGTTCCAGTAGGCTTCACGCGTCCTGCGCCGCTCAGTATGTTTTATCATGGCGAAACCACCTTGTTTCTACGTTGCCAAGTTCAATTCCATAGAGACTGGCGACCGGTAATATTGCCTCCATAATGCGTTGGGTATCCTGCTGCCCGGCTTCTCCGCCAGATCCAGATAAAGAAGCCAGCCAGCCCGTTATGCGTTGCCACAGCGCCACTTTCATTTTTCTCCTCCGTCGGGAAGCATTTTTGCCTGGGTCTATTTCAACCACAGTTGACGACGGACGGGAAATATCAATTCCGGATTTGTAATTCTGTGGGATGCATATTGCGGCCTTTCCCGGATTGCGACGCAAACGTCTTATCCGGGCTACACGACCCCAGACGACTGAGGCCCCGTAGCCCAGCCAAGCGCAGCGCAGGCTGGGAAGGACCCGCAGCGTTTGCCGGAGCCTGATTTGTAATTCTGTGCGCAAGGGTTCCGTTCACTCTCAATCCGCAGAAAATGCCTCACCGTTACCCGTGAACGGGTAAACAATATCCACAATTTTGTTAAGTTCTTTTTCGTTATAGATAAGAACTTTTTCTTCTTTGCCGCCGACGGGCGATTTGTGGGAGCGTGATAAACACAAAACAAAACAGGGATTCAGGGGAATAACCATGCGCATTGCAAAAACAAAAATCGCGCTGGCGCTGGGCATGCTGGTGCTCGCCGCGCAGGCTCAGGCCGATCAATTAGCCGATATCAAAGCCGCCGGCGTGGTCAAAGTCGCCACCTTCGACGCCAACCCGCCGTTCGGCTCGGTAGACCCGAAAACGCATAAAATCGTCGGCTACGACGTGGACTTCGCCGAAGCGCTGGCGAAATCTCTCGGCGTTAAGCTGGAGCTGGTCGCCACCAACCCGGCCAACCGTATTCCGCTGCTGCAGTCCGGTAAGGCCGACCTGATCGTCGCCGATATCACCATCACCCCGGAGCGCGCCCAGGTGATTGATTTCTCAACGCCTTACTTCGTGACCGGCCAGCAGTTCCTCGTCCCGGCGAAGTCCCCGGATAAGCTTGATGATTACAGCAAAGCGCGCATCGGCGCGGTAAAAGGCACCACCGGCGAACAGGCGCTGCATCAGCGTTTCCCGCAATCGCGCGTACTCTCCTATGACGACATTCCGCTGGCGCTGACCGCCCTGCGCAACGGCAACGTGCAGGCCATTACTCAGGACAGCACCATCCTCGCTGGACTGCTGGCGGAAGCGCCGGACAAGGCCAACTTCAAAATCATCCCCGATCTGCTGAGCAAAGAAGAGATTGGCGTCGGCGTGAAGAAAGGCGAACCGGCCCTGCTGAAAGCGGTAAATGACGAGCTGGTTAAGCTGGAAAAATCCGGTGAAGCGGCAAAAATTTACGACGTCTGGTTTGGCCCGAGCACCAAAACCCCGCAGCCGCGCGCCTTTACTATCGAAGCTAAATAAGCAGAAAAAAGATTATGTTATCGGCTCTATTTTCACGCTCCGCGGCATCGTCCGCGGATTTTTCGCATCTGCAGCGCGCCAGCATTGAGTTCCGCGATGTCGCCAAAAGCTACGGCGATCATCGGGTGCTGAACGGCGTAAATTTACAGGTTGAACCCGGCGAAGTGGTGGCGATCCTCGGTCCTTCGGGCTCGGGTAAATCAACCCTGATCCGCCTGATCAACCAGCTGGAGTCCCTCAGCGGCGGCGAGATTTTGATCGACGGCAAACCGACGCGCCAGCTTACCGGCAGCGCCCTGCGCCAACTGCGCAGCCGGGTCGGCTTCGTCTTTCAGCAGTTTAATCTCTACGCCCACCTGACGGCGCAGGAGAATATCACCCTCGCGCTGGAACGCGTCCACGGCTGGGGCAAAAGCGCCGCCCGCGAGCGCTCGCTGGCGCTGCTCAGCCAGGTTGGCCTCGCGGATAAAGCCGGGCAGATGCCGGCCCAGCTCTCCGGCGGCCAGCAGCAGCGGGTGGCAATCGCCCGCGCCCTCGCCTCCTCGCCGCAGATTATTCTATTTGATGAACCTACGTCGGCGCTGGACCCAGAGATGATCGGCGAAGTGCTGCAGGTGATGAAAACCCTGGCCCACAGCGGGATCACCATGGTGGTAGTGACCCACGAAATGCAGTTCGCCCGCGAAATTGCCGATCGGGTGGTGTTTATCGACGGCGGCGATATTCTCGAAGTCGCGCCGCCGGCCGAGTTTTTCGCCCGACCGCAGCACGCCCGCACCCGCCGTTTCCTGAAGAAGGTGCTCGACCCGCTGCACCAGGAGAGTGAGGCGTGATCCCGCATCTTGACTGGCATGGCGTGCTGAGCGGACAGCCGCTGCAATGGATAATCTCCGGCTTTCTCACCACCGTCTGGGTCAGCGTCGCCGGGATGATTCTGGCGACCGTGCTGGCTATCCTGCTGCTGGCGCTGCGTCTCGGGGGCGGCCGGCCCGGACGCTGGCTGGTGGCGGCCTGGGTATCGCTGTTCCGCAATACGCCGCTGCTGGTGCAACTGCTGTTCTGGTATTTTGCCGCCTGGAATCTGCTGCCGCTGGGGGCGCGCGATTTTATTAACGACGACCACAGCTGGTCGATTCTGCCGGGCAACGTCTGGTGGCTAACGCCGGAGTTTCTCTGCTCCATGTGGGGGCTTGGGGTCTTTACTTCGGCGTTTCTGATCGAAGAGATCGCTTCCGGGCTGCGCGCCGTTAGCCACGGTCAGCGGGAAGCGGCGCTGTCGCAGGGGTTTACCCCCTGGCAGGAGTTGCGCCACATTCTGCTGCCGCAGGGGCTGGCAAACGCCTGGCAGCCGATTATCGGCCAGTATTTGAATCTGATGAAGCTCTCTTCGCTGGCGAGCGGCATCGGCTTTGCCGAACTCACCTATCAGGTGCGGCAAATTGAGAGTTACAACGCGCATGCGCTGGAGGCCTTTGCCATCGGCACCGCGCTGTATCTGGCGCTTGGCGTGGTGATGGGCGTGGCGCTGACGCGTCTCGGCCCGGGAAAAAATCAGCAAAGGAGAGCCGGGTATGAACGCTAATCTGGCGGTGATTGTCGATAACCTCGACTATCTGCTGTGGGGACGACTGGCGGACGGTATTCCCGGCGGCGTGGTGTTAACGCTGCTGATGGCTATCGGCGCCGCCGCGCTGGCGCTGCCCGGCGGGGTGCTGTTGGCGGGTATCGCCTGGCGCTACGGCGGCATCGTGCGGCGATTATTATTTCTGTGGGCGGAGATTATTCGCGGCATCCCGCTGATTTTCGTGATTTTCTGGCTGTGGTATCTGCTGCCCATGCTCACCGGCAGCGATCTACCGGGCGCTGTCACCGTCACGGTGGCGCTGGCGTGGTTTACCGCCGCGTCGGTGATGCATTCGGTGCTGGCGGGCCTGCAATCGCTGCCCCGCGGGCAGTACGAAGCGGCGCTGACCCAGGGTTTTGCCCCCGGACAGACGCTGTGCCTGATTTTGCTGCCGCAGGCTCTGCGCAACGTTCAGCCGTCGCTGGTTGGGATATTTATCGGCCTGCTTAAAGACACCTCGCTGGCCTTTATCGTCAACGTACCGGAACTGACCACCGTCGCCGGACAGGTGAATAACCGGGTGCAGATTTACCCGCTGGCGATTTTTGTCTTTACCGGCGCTGTTTATTATTTGCTGTGCTGCGGCCTGAGCCTGCTGGCGAATCGCCGGTATGCCGGGCGCGCGGCTTAGCGACGAAGTGCGAAAAAAGCTGCCCGGTTACTTCACCGGGCAGTCTTTGGTCATTTTAATAAATTTATCGTTATAGATGATGTAGTGGTTCCCCGGTTGGCGCAGCGTGGCCTGGCGGACAACGTCCCCCGGCCGTAAATACCATGCGTCTCCTTCCTCTTCCGTCGTATCACAGCCGGGCTTAATCAGCAGCTTAAACCAGGTATTCCCGGTATTGCTGACGGTACCCGCCGCACGATCGTAGGCCCATTTAAACTGTACCTGGCGCGGGCGTACTACCAGGATTGTGTCCACTACCACCACTGGATCCATACTCACTTCCGTCCCGCTTTGATTACGCATCACGTAATTGCGGGTGGGTATTTCACGAAAGGAGACCCGGTAATAGCGCTCACGGTTATCTTTCGGGCCGTGGTAGTAAAACTTAAAATATTCGCTCTCCCCCGCCTGAAGGGTCAGCTGGCGCGGGGCAAACAGCAGCTCGCCGTCCGCCGGACGGGAGCGCACCTCTTTGCCGCCGGGACGGTCAATAGCGACAATAGAGACCCGATACAAGCGGGCGCTTTTATTGTTATTAATGACCCGTTTAGACGCGAAATTATCTTCCGCCGCCAGCGAGAAAGTTAAATTACCGACCGAGATGGCCTGTGCCGCGGTCGCCAATCCGAGCGACAGCAGACAGATAAGCATCCGCAGCAAATTAGTTAATGTTACGCCACGTCGCCTGAACATGAATTTCTCCTGAAGCACTCACTTCACCAAACCAGCCGTTATCTTCCACCGTGCGCAACGATATCGGGTTATCCATCGGAATGGAAAACTTCACCGTCGTTTTGTCCATCTGTCCCACGTCGCCGGAAATATCCGTCCACGGCGTGGTTAACCACAGGGCATCGGTCATATCGCGCCAGGTATCATCACATCCGGCGTCATACGTTTTGATAGCCCCTGTCTGGGTGGTAAACGCCAGCGTCGCCGGGAACGGCACTCTCGACGTACCGTCCGGTGAAGTGAAAATACAGTATGAACGTCCGCCGATCGCCTGCGTTGGCCCGGTCACTTTAATGAGCACTTCATCGGCGGCGGTTTTGCCGCTGGTGGTGACAATATAGCCAAAGTCCAGCGACGGCTCGCCGGTGCCCACGTAGCCCTCGCGCGTCGGCGTTGCGATATACTCATCGGAAATAATGCTAATGCTGAAGTCGCGCGGTTTAATAATCAGCGTGTTGGACGTGGAAAACTCATACCAGCCTGACTCCGGCGAGGTGGTGTTATAGAAACGGAAATTAAACAGGTCTTTGGTATTCACATCGCTAATGCCCAGCGTGACCATCTGCTTAAAGAAGTTACTGGAGAAAAATACATAAACCGAGTCAGATGATTTCATCTCATTAAACGTGTAGTACTGAGAGATGCCGCTCACCGGTTTCCATGAATTCCCATTCAGGCTGAACTGCATATCGTAGCTTCCGACCGCGGAGGCCAGCGCCGAGTTGCTGATCGCCGGAAAAATATGAATTGAGGTATTACTCAGGCCATTATGCTGCAAATTGTAGTTCACCATTTTGCAGCTCAGACCGGAACGGGGGCCAATCGTCTGCGTACGGCAGTCGGCGTTGCCTTCGCCCAGCGTCGGAACCCCGTCGCTGTTGATAAACACTTCCGCCAGCGCATGGGTGTTAATCAGCTTCAGGTTTGCCGCTTTGGTATGGGTGACTTTACGTACATACCAGCTACCTGAAGCCTGATCTTTGCAACGCGCGCCGCTGGTAGCGTCATAGTTAACAGAAGTTTGACAGGAGTTAATGGTCATTGAGAAGCTGCTGCCCACCGACATCTGCTGCAGATACTGGTAGAAAGCATCGGACATCATGCCATGCATCCACTTTTGCCCGCCGCTGGTTACCGTCGCGCCATAGAAACCGCTGGCGTCGGTAGTTTGCGGCTGAATCAGGCTGGTGGCCATATCGCAGCCCGCATACCAGTTGATACAGCGCAGCCCCTGTAACGGATGAGATGTGGGGGAGTTATCAAACCACATATCAAACTTCCAGTTGGCAATCAGACCGGTATTATAGCCGTTATCGATGTATCCCAGACTCTGCTGATAAATAGTGCCCGAGCCGTTATATTTCAGCCCCGTCCAGCGGTTGGCCCCGGTCATTCGCGGGTCCAGCGCCCCACCGGGGGTGACGAAGAAGTTATCATCCGAGTTGTTTTCGACAAACACAAACTGCATGGCCGCCGCATCCGGCCAGGTGGTTTTGGTGACCGCTGCGTTGACCCGCGTCACGCTCAGCGCTGCCGTGAACATCACTAAACATGCCAGCCATTTAGCTTTCATTACCTTCTCCTGTCTGCTGCGTGCGGGCATAAGTGGAGAGGCCGCTACAGACCACATCGCCCACCCACACCGCGCCGCGCGCCTGGCTCAGCTCCAGCGCCACTTCGCAGCTCTGGTTTTTACCGTAACTGAAATCGATGGTGGGATATTTTTTATCCACGTCCATCACAAACTCACCGTTCTCATCGGTGCGGGTACGACCGATATGGTTATTAATGCGCGCGTTGGCCAGCAGCGTGCCGTCTTCCGCGCGGATACGCCCGGAGACCGTCACCATCTGCTTCACTTCCGGCTCAATCACCGCCACGTTGCCCGGATAAAGGGTCAGCTGGCTCTTACGCCCGGTCACGATGTCGTAGCTGTCGAGCGAGTTTTTACTGTTCTGCAGCTCCACTTCATAGCGGCTGTACGGCGACAGCGGCAGGTAATTACGGTTGCCGGAGAGCTGAACAATACGGCCGTTCACCTTAGCGCTCAGCTTGCCGTCATCCTCAAGGCCGGTTTTGAAAATCACCCCGGCGTTGCCGTCGGTGCGGCCGCTGGCGGCGATATTTTTCCCCTGCCAGCCCACGCTGCCGTTGGCGGTCAGGTTGGTGTTCACATAGCCATCCACGCCGCTGTTCACATTCAGCGTGCCGGTGGAGTAGCGGGTATCAAATTGAGCATACGCGCCGCCGCTGAGGGTTTTATCATCACCTGTGTCGCCGGAAATCGCCCGCGAAACGTTGGCGCCGATGGTACGGATGGTGCCTTCATCAAACTGTTTACGCGCCGACAGGTTGGCCATGGTGTAGCCATTCTGGTGCGTCATCCCGGCGCTGAACCAGTTGCCGAGCGGCAACGAGAAATCGAGCGCAATATATTTCCCGGTGCTGGCGCTGCTGTCGCCGTTATTAAAGCGCTGTAGGCCCGCGCGCAGGCCCAGCGATCCCCATGAGCCGGTGTAAAGCGTCTGGTAGTAATCCGCCGTGTAGTAGTGGCTGTTATAGCGGCGGTCGTCGTTATAGCTGATGCTGAAGGTACCCAGCTTTGACCAGAGTGAATTGAGGTTCAGCGTGCCGCCGATAGCCCGGTTGTCGGCATTACTGCGCCGTATCCGGTCGCCAATCTGCGTTTTTTCCTGGTTGACCCACACCGAACTAAAGCCGCCGGGCAGCGTGGCGCTGATACTGCCGATGCTGCTCCAGGAGCTGTCGCTGGCCAGCATATTCTGCAGGTTCACGTTAATGGACTCGGTGATCGGCAGGGTCAGGCGCGTCTCGGCGACGGCGTTGTTATCGTAACCGTAGCCGGTCGCCGCCCAGCTTAAGGTGCTGAGCGACCCGGAGGCCGATGCGCCCGCCAGCCAGCTGTCTTTTGCCGGCAGCGTCTTTTTACCGCTTTCGGACCAGCGGTCCATATGGAAGCTACCGCCCCAGAACTGCCAGGCCAGCGGCGCGCCGGCGCCGCGTCCGCGGCTGAACAATTTATTGACCCGCTGGGTACGCTTGCTGACCACCCGGCCGTTCACAATCACTTCAACATCGACATCATAAATCCCATAAGGCAGGCCGCGGGTGTCCACTTCGTGGTTACCCATGGCAAAGTTCTGCACGCTCATCAGGCGCCCGTCGCGGGTCAGATGGACCTCCCCGGCGGCGGGTAAAAAGGCGACCACCGGCGTGGCCGACTGGCTGTTATCAAATACCGTCGAACTGGCCTGGTTGCCCCAGGAAGCGCCGTAAATTTTCCCTGCCGAAACGGCGGTCATTGGGCCAAGGGACTGTAGATTCCAGGTATCCAGCATCCCGCCCGCAAAACGGTGACCGGCAAAGTCGCGCTCATACATCGCTTTATAGACTTCGCTGTCCTGATTGCCGGAGCCAATACCGTACAGCGAGCCGTCGAGCACCACGTGGTGCTCGCGCAGCGCGGTGACGTTGTTCAACGACAGATAGCTGGAGGTATTATTGCCGCCGTTACGCATCTGGTTGTTATAGACCCCGAGGTTATAGTTCATCGTGCTGCTGAGGGTATTGACGCTGGACTGACCGATATCTTCGCTGCGCGAGCGGAGTACCGTACCCAGCGCCTCTTTTTTCACCACCAGCTGCAGCAGCAGCTGGCGCAGGCTGAGCTGTAGCTGCGCATCATCTGTGAGGCTAATGTTGAGTTCTTTGCTGAAAGCTTCATTGGCCAGCGCGGTGAGCTGTTTGCGGGTCTGATCGCTGACGGTGGCGTTATTATCGTTTTCTTCCAGCTGAATTTGCCGTACGCGCAACACGCCGTTATCCAGCCAGATAAAGGCATTGCCGATCCGCTGATCGTCCTGGGTGCCGGTGCTGCCTTCAAGGTGAATAAACAGAGGAATGCTCATTCCGTCCTGCAGCGCCTGGCTGAAGGCCTGGGGGATAATCACGCCGCCGATTTGCTGTACTTTGTCGGAGGCGGCAGTGACGCTAAATGGAACCAGCAAAATGACCATGCCGGAGGCAAAGAGTGTTTTTAATCCTGGAGCGATCCCTGGTTGAGCCATGATGTTGATCCGTCATAAGAAATGTCTATTTCACGGGAACAAACTGCTCGCCCTGCCAGAGCGCAACCCGTCCTTTTTTGTCCGCAACGTTCACGCGCGTGAAGCGACGCTCTTTACCCGGCATCAGGAAGTAATTTTCCTTGCACTCTTTACCGTCAGCCGGCTTCAGACACGGGCCGTAGGCAAGAATGCGCAACGTCGCATTACCGGTATTGACCAGCGTGCCGTTGGCGTACTGATAGCGAAAGTTTGCTTTCCTTGGCGCCACCACCAGGATAGTGCCGATGCGTGCCGAGGCGGTGGCGACCGCGCTGCGGGTCGAGCCATTGCGCTGGGCATCGCTGAGCGCCTGATCGAACCAGACGATGCGGTAATAGCGCTCTTTATCATCCGCCGGGCCTTTGTAGAAAAAGCGGATCACGTCGCTGGCCTTCGCGGGCAGCAGCAGACTAGCCGGGGTCAGTAAAATCTCGTCCTGCTTATCCATCGGGATCACCTTACCGCCATCCAGCGGCGAAGAGAGGCGTTCCATATGGATGTTGATTAAGCGACCGCTGTCGGTCGTGTTCTTGATCTCTTTACTCAGCGTGCTGCTTTCGCTGTTCATAAATGAAGAGATATCGCCCACATCCAGCGCCAGGGCTGGCGTCATTGTGCTGAGCAACAGGCTGATGGCCAGAATGTGTTTTTTCATATGAATTCAGTCCGTGAAATAAGGCAGGGGGACGGTCCCCCTGCCTTGTGCTACGAGAGGATCAGCTGGTCCAGGTCGCGTCGAACTGTACGCTGACGTCACCGCTCCAGATACCTTCCGGCAGGGCGCTGTAGTCAGTGACAGCCGTAGAACCATTGGTGGTGCCGCTGATGATGGAGAACGTGAAACCGTCCTGCGCGGTGGTGCGGCCAGCGGTGTTATAGCCGTTAGACAGCGCGCTGAGGTTGCCGCCCAGGGTGCCCGCAGCGGTGTCGATCATGGTGGTGTCAGCCGTTTTTTCGACCGCAACGCCGTTGTAGTCAACGCCCACGCTCAGGGTTGAACCAGAGGTATCCAACTGAGTCAGAGTGTTCGTGATCAGACGAGAAGTCAGTTTGAATGAGGTCGCGGTGGTGTCACCTTCGATAGCCACATCAAACAGGCCTTTCTGTGAGTTAAAGCCTTTAATCCCTTCGGCATACTGGAAAGCCAGGCTGCCCAGCGGAGTCACCACCAGCTTGCTGGTAGTGTCTTTTTTGGCGGTTGCGGACCAGGTAGCGACTGCCTGAGCAGTAACGTCAGCTGCCTGAGCGACACCCATACCGGCAAACGCGGTTACCAGAGCAATTGCAAGAACCTTTTTTTTCATAGCTTTTTCATCCTGAGTTTATTAAGGGACCTGATGTCCCACGTCTGTGTGCATTTCCCGCCATAATTCAGGCCGCATAATATTTATTGCGGCACAAATTATTTTGGGGTTACGACCTGGTGCACAATTTTAAAAATTACGTCCATTACTAATTACAGCGCGAGCTTATATATCTTTGAATACAGTTTTGCCTCGGCATTTCGCCGATGGGTATAAACCGTTTTCACACTACAATTTTCAATTTTGGCGATAGATTTTGGATGCATTCCCTGCGCCGTCATACGAATTATCTGCATTTCCCTGTTGGTAATTTTGTCTTTCTTTATATCTTTGCGTAGAAAACGACCATTAATAACGTATGCCAGCTCCTGACGAATATCTTTCGCTAAGTCGACATAAACCACGCCCCGAATAGAGCCATTATAATACCAATAATTGGCCAATGCTTCCGAGCGCCTTGCGGCAATTAATACGATCTGTTTTCCTTTCATTTCAGCCAGCCACTCATTATCGCGGCGGATAAAATAGTTCAGCGAACTGGCGCTAAGATTAATAAATACAAATTCCCGGCGTACCTTTTCAAGTGACAGGTAAATTAAGTTATCGATATCAATAATTAGCTCAGCGAGTCCTTTAAGAAAATAACTGTCATGCGCTGGCCAGATGCACTGATCCAAAGAATATTTATAATCCATATAAAGTTAAACCCCATAGTCCTGGAAATCTTGAACGTATCACAACACTGCTGATAGCCCAGGCCTGCAAAGTCTAAGTCAGCAAATTCCCTCTTTAATATATCTAACCTAAAACTCAAAATAGTATTGCTTGAGACAAAGAACGCTAAATGACTTGCTTGTTTCTTGTGTTATCAAATTTAGGATTTTTCTCCATGTGTGTCAATAAGTGCTCAGAGTGCTAATTACCGAACAGGTCAATTTAAGCCAAAACAATAAAAATAAGAATATTGAGTTAAACACAAAAAGCATTTATTTTCATATGGTTATTAGCATTGCGTACGGGGATTCTTAAGTGAATATTATATGTTCCAGGATCTTAGCCATTACTGGTTAAGACTATTCTTAACGAGGGTTTCATTCGGAAATGCAAAAAAGTCGAACAAATTCAAAAAATAAGAACATAATACCAATAAACAACACAAAATCAGTGGTTAATTCCATTAACTAGCGTAAATAATGAAATTACACTCCGCACAAAAGGCCTGGTCGCCGACTAAAAATTTATCGAGGCCAATCGTAATCAAGCACGAAAAGATTAACTATTCGGTAAAACCGACTCAGCAAGAAGCCAGGCACGAACATCCTGAATGATGCCTTTGCGCCCGAGGCGGTAAATTTCCCCTGCAAATATCGCATACACCGCATTATATTTATCAGAGGAAATACGTATCATTATTAATCTCATTGCCAAAGCGTATTAAAGGTAGCAGACCCTGACCGGATTCCCGCTTGTGGATACAAAAGTGTGACCGCTGTCGGGCTTTTTCGCCACCCGCTACCTCAATTCTTGCGTCCGTTCACTATTTGTTCGTCTTACTGTCATCCGACAGTCATATAAAACACCATTAATAGTGCCCAGTTGACTGACGAACCTGGACGCATTTATGAACAGTTCTCTGGCTGCGGTTGCAGAAACCGATTTTCAACCGTTTACGCCCCCCTATACCGACCGGCAGCGCAAGGTCCTGAGCGTACGTAACCTGAGCAAATCCTGGAACGCGCAGCAAACCGTTCTGGATAGCATCAGTTTCGATCTTCATGCGGGCGAACTGGTTGGCGTGATTGGCCGTTCCGGCGCCGGTAAATCGACGCTTCTGCACCTGCTGAACGGCACCCATAGCGCCAGCGGCGGCGAGATCCTGAGCTTCCCGGAAGTGGGGACGCCGCAGGACGTATCAAAGCTGTCAGGCCGCGCGTTAAACGCCTGGCGCAGCCAGTGCGGCATGATCTTTCAGGATTTCTGCCTGGTCCCACGCCTCGACGTTTTGACCAACGTGCTGCTGGGGCGCCTGAGCCAGACCTCAACCCTGAAATCCTTATTCAAAGTCTTCCCC
Source organism: Klebsiella pasteurii (assembly GCF_018139045.1). Lineage (NCBI taxonomy): Bacteria > Pseudomonadati > Pseudomonadota > Gammaproteobacteria > Enterobacterales > Enterobacteriaceae > Klebsiella > Klebsiella pasteurii. The sequence goes on along the minus strand of NZ_CP073236.1, from coordinate 5,169,344 downwards.
GACGCTGACCGCGCCCGCGCGATCTCTCTGCTGGAGTGGATGAATATGCTACCGCAAGCGCTACAGCGGGCGGAAAACCTCTCCGGCGGCCAGATGCAGCGCGTGGCCATTTGCCGGGCATTAATGCAAAACCCCGGTATTTTACTGGCCGATGAACCAGTCGCGTCTCTTGACCCGAAAAATACGCAGCGAATTATGAATGTCCTGCGCGAAATTAGCGAACAGGGCATCAGCGTGATGGTAAACCTGCATTCGGTGGAGCTGGTGCGTGAATATTGCACGCGGGTTATCGGCGTGGCCAAGGGCAAGATTATTTTTGACGACCATCCCGCGCAGCTGAATCAGGAAATTCTGCACCAGCTGTACGGCGATGAAATTAGCCAATTGCATTAAATTTCACTCACACGGGCAAAATAATGAAAAAGTACATCACTGGCGCAGTTCGTTTATCCGCAGCGGTTGCAGGCATTATGATGGCGTGGCAGGCAGGCGCTGCTGAACAGCCGAAGGAATTAAATCTGGGCATCCTTGGCGGCCAAAACGCAACGCAGCAAATTGGTGATAACCAGTGCGTTAAACAGTTCCTCGATAAAGAACTGAACGTCGATACGAAGTTGCGTAATTCTTCCGACTACTCCGGTGTAATTCAGGGATTGCTGGGCGGAAAAGTTGACGTCGTATTAAGCATGTCGCCGTCATCATACGCTTCGGTTTATATTAACAATCCTAAGGCCGTCGATATTGTCGGGATTGCCGTAGATGATAAAGACCAGTCCCGCGGCTATCACTCGGTGGTGATTGTCAAAGCCGACAGTCCGTATAAAAAGTTAGAAGATCTGAAGGGCAAAGCCTTTGGCTTCGCCGACCCGGACTCCACTTCCGGCTTTTTAATTCCGAACCACGCTTTTAAACAGCAGTTCGGCGGCACCTCGGATAACAAATACAATAACTTCTTCTCCAGCGTGACCTTCTCCGGCGGCCACGAGCAGGACATTCTGGGGGTGCTGAACGGCCAGTTTGCCGGCGCGGTGACCTGGACCTCCATGGTCGGCGACTATAACAGCGGCTACAGCGTCGGCGCCTTTAACCGCCTGATTCGCATGGATCACCCGGATTTGATGAAGCAAATTCGCATTATCTGGCAATCGCCGCTGATCCCGAACGGTCCGATCCTCGTCAGCAATGCCCTGCCGGCGGACTTTAAGGCCAAAGTCGTTACCGCGATTAAAAAGCTCGATACTGACGATCACGCCTGCTTTATCAAGGCGATGGGCGGTACTCAGCACATCGGCCCGGGAAGCGTGGCTGATTTTCAGCAGATCATCGATATGAAACGCGAACTGGTTAGCGCGCGTTAATCCCGCCCCTGACGCCGTCGCCCGCTGGCTATCGCGGGCAGCGGCGACTCGTTGAAGACACCACGACGCATGAATAACACCCATACCGAATTCGAACGCTATTACCAGCAGGTCCGCTCGCGGCAAAAGCGCGATACCTTGAGCGGATCCCTGCTGCTGTTGGCGCTCTATTTTGCCGCCGGCAGCATGGCCGAGTTTAATCTCTTTACTATCTGGCACTCGCTGCCCAACTTTTTCGATTACATGTTTGAGACGCTGCCGACGCTGCGCGTCGCCGACCTGTTTGCCGATTCGCATACCAAAGGTTCGCTGGCTTACTGGGGCTATCGTCTGCCGATACAGCTGCCGCTGATCTGGGAGACGCTGCAGCTGGCGCTGGCGTCCACGCTGGTGGCGGTGGCGATAGCCACCCTGCTGGGGTTCGTTGCCGCCAGCAACGCCTGGTCCCCTGCCCCGCTGCGGGTTGCCGTCCGCGTGCTGGTGGCTTTTCTGCGCACCATGCCGGAGCTGGCGTGGGCGGTCATTTTCGTGATGGCTTTTGGTATCGGGGCGATACCGGGCTTTCTGGCATTGATGCTGCACACTATCGGCAGCCTGACCAAGCTGTTCTATGAAGCGGTGGAGAGCGCCCAGGATAAACCGGTGCGCGGTCTGGCCGCCTGCGGCGCGTCGCATCTGCAGCGTATTCGCTTCGCCCTGTGGCCGCAGGTGAAACCCATTTTTCTCTCCTACGGCTTTATGCGGCTCGAAATTAACTTCCGCTCTTCGACGATCCTCGGGCTGGTAGGCGCGGGCGGCATCGGCCAGGAGCTGATGACCAACATCAAACTGGATCGTTACGATCAGGTCAGCATCACGCTGCTGCTGATTATTATCGTGGTATCGCTGCTGGATATGCTGTCCGGCCGCCTGCGGCAGTGGGTTCTGGAGGGGAAAAAATGAGTCAGTGGCAAAAACAACCGGATATCGCCGCCAGCCGCCGCCAGCATCGGCATTTATATCAGGCCCAGGGGCGCTATCTGCGCTATGTCGGCCTGCTGGCGCTGGCCAGCGTGCTTTATTATGTCTGGTTCTTTATGCAGTTCGGCATCAGCGGCGGGCAGCTCGCCGCCGGGCTGCAGCAGATGGGTCGCTACCTACTGCGGATGTTCGTCTGGCACGACTTTTTCAACTGGCCGTTTCGCTATTACTTCACGCAAATCGCCATTACCCTGGCGATTGTTTTCGCCGGGACGCTTACCGCGACGGTTATCGCCCTACTGCTCTCTTTTCTCGCGGCGCGCAACATTATGCGCGGCGTTGTTCCGGGGATCATCGCCCTGCTGATGCGCCGGTTGTTCGACGTGCTGCGCGGCATCGATATGGCTATCTGGGGGCTGATTTTCGTCCGCGCCGTAGGGCTCGGGCCGCTGGCCGGGGTGCTGGCGATTATCATGCAGGATACCGGGCTGCTGGGCCGTCTGTATGCCGAGGGGCATGAGGCGGTTGACCGTTCGCCGGGACGCGGCCTGACGGCGGTGGGGGCGAACGGTTTGCAGAAGCATCGCTTCAGCATTTTTACCCAGTCTTTTCCGACATTTCTGGCGCTCAGCCTGTATCAGATTGAATCGAATACCCGTTCCGCTGCAGTACTCGGTTTTGTCGGCGCGGGGGGCATCGGCCTGATTTATGCGGAAAATATGCGCTTGTGGAACTGGGACGTGGTGATGTTTATTACCCTGCTGCTGGTGGCGGTGGTGATGGCGATGGATACGCTGTCCGCCTGGCTGCGCCGCCGCTATATCGGCGGCAGCGCGGTGCCGCTGTTTAAAGCTGATTAGTTTTTTCCCGGAAACGGTACTGCGCACTTGTCCGGGCTACCCAGCCGGCACGAAAAAGTAGCCCGGTTAAGGCGTTTACGCCGCCGCCCGGGGGAAAATCACAGCCGCCACGTCAGCACCGGCCACCGGTGCTGCGCGTTCGCCGCCGCCAGCTGCGGGCACGGATTGACCAGCCGTACGCGATCGGCATGCAGGCACAGCGGCAGGTCGTTGATTGAATCGGTGTAGAAGGTTATCTCGCCCGAATAGTCGGGATGGGCCGCCAGCCACTGCTGAAGGCGCACGACTTTCCCCTGCTGATAGCTCGGCGTACCGGCAATCACGCCGCTATAGCCACCGTCGGACATTACGACGTCAATTCCCAGCGCCTGCTCGATGCCCAGCTCCGCCGCAACCGCCTGTACCAGCAGGCTGACCGACGCCGAGATCACCAGCATCTGCTCGCCCTTCGCCTGTAAAGTCCGAATCAAATCCCACGCCTGCGGATACACGCGCGGCATAACCTCTTCGCGTACGCAGCGCGCCAGCAGCGCGTCTACGTCCTGCTTTGGTACGCCAATCAGCGGTGCCTGAATCAGGGCGACATAATCGGCGATATTCATTTCGCCGCGGTCGTAGTCCTCCATCAGTCGCGCTTCCCGCGCCAGGTAATCAAGATCGTTTACCCAGCCCTCACGCACCATAAAGCGGCTCCACAGCGTACTGCTGTCTCCCTTAATTAACGTATTATCCAGATCGAAAATGGTCAGCGTTTTACCCATCGTTTATTTTCCCTTATCGGCCACGGCGTCTCGCGAGAGCATGCGCAAGAAAAATGACAGCAGAATGACCCGGGCGAAATACCTGGGTCATTGGCTATGCGGCGCTAACTTTCGGCGCGCGAAACACCAGCATAATTCCGCCAAGGATCGCCGCCATACCGACGACCGCCGCCCAGGGGAGTCGGTTCCCCAGCATCAGATAGTCCAGCAGCGCGGTAATCACCGGCACCAGATAAAACAGACTGGTGACGTTAACGATATTCCCGGCGCTCAGCAAACGATAGAGCAGCAGCTGAGCCACGACCGAAATCAGCAGGCCAAGGAACAGCACCGGGATGATAAAGCCTGCGCTAAAGTGAACATAAAAACCGCTCACCGGCGCCATAAATAAGCACAAAAGCAGGCTAACCAGATACTGTAGCGGCAGAACGTCAACCGGCGCCTGGCGGCTACGCTTTTGCAAAATGGCGCCAAAGGTCATCAGCAGCAGCGCGGCAAGGGCAAAAATAATGCCGCTGACCGCCATCTGCGAAGCCGCCAGGCTCCGCCATACCAGCAGAACCAGCCCCGCCAGCGCCAGCAGCAGGCCCAGCAGCCGAATGCCCTGCAGCCGCCGCTCAACGACGCAGAGGGTGAGAATCGGCTGAATGCCCATGATGGTGGCAATCAGCCCCGGCGTCACGCCGTGGGCCATCGCTTCAAAGTAGCAGACGGAATAGCCGCCAATCAGCATCAGTCCGCTGATGATGACCTGCAATCGCGTCCCGCGCGCCGGTAGCCAGCGTTTGCGCAAAATAGCGAGCGGCAGCAGCGCCAGCAGGGCTATCAGAAAACGGAAAACCAGCAGCGCCATCGGCGATGCGTTGTCCAGCCCCCAGCGGGTAAAAATCGCGGCGCTGCCCCACAGCAGGACAAAGGTTGCCGTTGTCGCCTGCGAGGCGAGCAAAGCGTATCGAGAATGCATAAATGTGTTCCAGATCCTGAATGTGTTGCGGTTGGTACGCGTTATCAACGAGTACCATAAAGTTCGGAGGTCAGACCCCGGTTACCACGGATTCAGGAGGCGGAGGGCAGGCGCAGGAATACAGGCGACGACGCGATGATACCATCCGGCCCGCCGATAAATCAGCGCAGGAGAGGAAATGTCCAGAGATGGCGCTATGCGTCACGGGGGTCACCTGTTAGTTAACGTGCATAAACATTAGCATGGTTAACGAAAAATTTACAAGACAGCGCGTGACTCGGGGAATGCGCCGGGATTCACGCATCAGTGCGGGTTTTCCCGGGTCGCGCTACGCTTACCCGGGCTACGCCTCCACGGCATTGTGCTGAGCGGTCGCCCGGGCAGATACGCGGCGAGGTAGCTTCCCTCCTCATCCCCACAAGCTCATGACCAGCAGCACCGCTATCAGCAATAGCGGATAAATTCGCACATGCCAGCGATCCGGTAAACGCGCCAGCCAGCGGGAGGCGATTTTTAATCCCAGCCAGCTTCCCGCCACCAGCTGCGCCGCCGCCGACAGCCAGATATTGCCGACAAACCCAGCCGGCAGCGCCACCGGCGACAGCCACGCCATCAACAGCCAAGTGAGCGTCGCCGTTGCCGCCAGCGGCAGGGTCAGGACGTTGGCCATCGCCGCGGCTTCAGACATCAGCACGCCGCGACGGCGCATTAAAGGAACCGTCATCACGCTTCCTCCGACGCCGAGAAAAGAGGCGATCAGGCCAATGACGCCCCCTACCGTCAGCTCATGGGGCGCCGTCGGCACCACCCGGCTGGACGGCGGAGTCATAAATCCGGCGCGAAAGTAGCAATCGATAATGGTCGCCAGTAGGTAGATAACGAACAGCCAGCGGATCCACTCCCCGTTCACCTGAAGCGCCAGCATCGCGCCCGCCGTTCCGCCCACGGCAATGCCGGTAAGCATCGCCCATAAGCGGCGCCAGCGGAGGATACCGGCACGCGCGTGCCGCCAGGTCGCCAGCAGCGCGGAACAGAGCATAACCAGCGCCGAGGTGGCGACGGCGATCTGCATCGCCTGTTGCACGACGGCGCTTTGCGCTCCCCACCCGTTGGTCGCCAGTAAATAGAGCAGCGGGACAGTAACGAAACCGCCGCCGAAGCCAAAGAGCCAGGTCGTGATGCCGGAAAGTATGCCGCACAGAAAAAGCCAGTCGCTCATTGGAAAGCCTCCACAAAAGGAGGTAACGATATAGAATAAGGCGATGGCCGGCTTACGCTTTAAAGCCAATCTATTACGAATTTCAGCCAGGGCTACACTTATGCGCAACGTTGCGATTGATGACGTCGACCATCTTCCTCGCCCGGTACTGGCGCTGGGCAGCGACTATCCGCCCAACACCCTTCTGGAGCGGCATAGCCACCGCCGGGCGCAGTTTCTGTACGCCATGAACGGATTAATGAAGGTCGAAACGGACGACGGCCAGTGGCTGGTACCGCCGTTCAGCGGGGTCTGGATCCCGGCGACGAAACCGCATCGCGTCTGGATGCCCGGCGTCAGCACCCACAGCCTGTATATTGACGCGCGGGACGCCCCGCGGGAAAACGAGCGCTGCGAAGTCTTACAGGTTTCTCCGCTGGCCCATCAGCTGCTGCTGGCCGCCTGTCGGCTACCGCTGCTGTATGAAGAGAGCGGGCGCGATGCCGCTCTGATTACGCTGCTGCTCCATGAACTGCGCGCCGCCGCGCCGCTGCCGATGTTTACGCCGCTTCCGCAGAACAGCCGCCTCGCGGCGTTATGCGGCGATTTTCAGCGCCAGCCGAGTATCCGCAGTACGCCGCAGCAGTGGGCGCAAAAGCTGAGTAAGAGCGTACGCACGTTTAATCGTCTGTTTCGTCGCGAGACCGGGATGGCGTTTTGCGACTGGCGCCAGCAGGCCTGCCTGATGTACGCCATGACGGCGCTGCGTGAGGGACGTTCGATTACCGAAGTTGCGCTAAGTCTGGGCTATGAGTATCCGGCTGCCTTTACCGCGATGTTCCGCAAAGCGATGGGCTATTCGCCGCTGGCGTTTATCCGTCAGATAAACGGCGGACCGGCACACGCCAGTCCGCCGTAGTCGCGGATTACCCGACTGCGCGATTCAGCCAGTCAAACAGCGTGTCCACCGAGAGCTGCGCAGGCGCACGCGATGCCGGCTGTCCCGGTTTAATCAGCAGCAGCGTCGGCAGACCGCGCACGCCGAGGTCGCTCGCCAGCGCCTGATGCCGATCGGCATCCAGGTAGCGCGTATCCAGTTGAGCAATTCGCGAGCTGAGTTTCTCATGCGCCAGCAGCTGCCAGAGCTTGCGGCAGTGCACGCAGCGTTCCGCGCCAACGAACAGCAGCACCGGCCGTTCACTCTCCAGCTCGCTCGCCGCGCTTATCGGCGTGAACGCGCTTTCCGCGACGCGGAACAGCTTCGGACTGCGGCGCAGGGTATCGTTATCGGTTGCCACGCACAGCGCATCGGCACTTTTACTGTACGGCTTCACGCCCGCCACCCGCACCACGCTCTGCGCCGGACCGGCCCCCGCCGCCCCAGGCTGGCGCAGGGTACGCACATCCACCGCCGCAATCGGCGCCTCCTGCGGCTGCGCCAGCTGCGGGATCCAGCCATAGGGAATGCGGTAGGCGCGATAGACCATATTGTTGTTCAGGGTCTTGCCCCAGAACGGCGAAATATATTCCCAGACAATTTCGTGGTCGCGGGTCACTTCGAAAATGCGCCCGTTCGATCCTTCGTTAATCAGGGTATTGCCGTTTTCCAGGCGCTGCATATTGCTGATATAGGGGCTGTAAAAGCGGTACGAATCGGTCGGCTGCGGCAGATCTGCTTCATAGGGCGAGTAGCGCCATTCGATATCGAGGGTCAGCGGATTGATCTCCAGGATCCGGGAGTAATCGCGCCAGGCGTTTTTCACGCCGTCCGCCGATGCCGGATTCGGCGCGCCGTATCCGGCCCAGCCGCCGTTATCGAAAATCAGGATATTACCCGCGCCCGGTAGCCCCTGCGGGATCATATGCGCATGGTGCTGGCCGATGATCCAGCCGATGTGCTTCAGCTCCGGCTTGCTGTAGTCCGGGCCCAGCTGCCAGACGATCTTGCCGCTCTGTTTGTCGATAATGGCGATAATGTTGGATTCGCGGGCGTCCCAGATAATATTGTCGGGGTGAAAACGCGCATCGCCGGCGTCATACCACTTATTCGGCCCCAGAGCCGACATCGAATTGATATGCATCCAGTCGCCCATACCGCCGCCGCTGGCGCGCATATTCGGGTTGTTGTACAGCGCGGTACGCGCCGCGTCGTCGAAACCCAGCTCGTGGAAATGGTCGCTGCAGCGCCACTCCCACACCACGTTGCCCTGCCAGTCAACTTCAATTATGGTGTCATCCAGCAGCAGCTTGTCGGAGATCGCTTCATTGATCAAATTGGTGTGGGCGAGGATCAGGGTATTGCCGCCATCCACCTGCGGCTCCAGCCCCGGCGCGTAGTAGCCCACCGGGTTACCCGCGCGCTGATAGTCGTGATGCGCGCGCGCCATCCAGCGCGTTTCATTGCCCGGATCGCTCACCTGCTCGTAGCGATCGAATTTCCAGGTGACGTTGCCTTCCCAGTCCACCTGGATCAGGTCGAGCATATCCTGCATACCGTAGCGCGGGTCGCGCTCGCCGCTGTGGCCGAGGATCGCGCCGCCGGGCAGGATTTTATTGGGAAACCCGTGCAGTTCAGGCCATTCGCGCACCACGCGGCCGTTCATATCCACCAGCACCGCGCCGTGTTCGGTGGCCTGGAAAAGGGTGTAGCCGCTCCAGGCGCGCGACGGATCGTAGAGGGTGGCGCCGGTCGGGTAGACGGAAGGATATCCCATATATTGCTCCTTAAATAAAAGAATCAGGCAGAGGTAATCAGGTTGCGAATCTGGCGGCAGGCGGCGCTAAACGAAGCATCATCGCGCTGGCGCGGATGGGGCAGCGCCAGGCTCACCACTTCCCGTATCCGCCCCGGACGCGGCGAGAGCACAACGACCCGGTCGGCCAGAGCGACGGCCTCTTCCACATCGTGCGTCACCAGCAGCGTGGTGGTTCCCGCGCGCTGGTGAATCTGTAAAAGTTCCTGCTGCAGAGTGTGGCGCGTCAGGGCATCCAGCGCGCCGAAAGGCTCATCGAGCATCAGGATCTGCGGACGGGCCACCAGGCCGCGGGCAATGGCCACCCGCTGGGCCATCCCGCCGGAGAGCTGCGCGGGCAACGCGTTGGCGAATTCGCTGAGCTGCACGCGTTCCAGCATTTCCAGCGCCCGCTGGCGCTTCGCCGCCCGGCTGAGCTTTTCATCCGCCAGGCCGAGCATCACGTTGTCGAGCACGTTAAGCCACGGAAACAGGCGCGGCTCCTGAAATACGATGCCGCGCTCTTTGCCCACGCCGGTGACCCGCTCGCCGTTAATGCGAATTTCGCCCTGGGTCGCTGACTCAAGGCCTACCAGCATCCGCAGCAGCGTCGATTTGCCGCAGCCGCTGCTGCCCACCAGCGCCACCAGTTCACCGGCGGCGATATCCAGGCTGAAATTCTGTAGCGCCGTCACCTGTTGCCAGGATTTACGCACGTGACGAAAAGAGACCAGAGTCGAAGAGGTCATAGCTGCTCCTGTTGACGCCAGCGGGTGGCGCGCATTTCCAGTAAACGTCCGGCTTTATCCAGCGCCGCGCCGGTAATACCGACCAGCACCATGCCGCAAAGAATGGTGGGCATATCCAGCAGCTGCTGGGCATTGATCATCAGACTGCCGATGCCGACGCCGGAGGACATGAAATATTCCGCGCCGATATTGCCAAGCCAGGCGTAAATCAGCGCCAGCCGCAGACCGGCGAAGATCCCCGGCGCCGCGCCGGGAAGAATGACCCTGCGCAGGCGCGCTACTTCACCTAACCGCAGCACTCTGGCAACCTCATCGAGCTGCGGGTTGCGCTGCAGCACGGCCTGCAGGGTGCTGAAGAACATCGGAAAGAACGACGCCAGCGCGATAAAAACGATTTTGCCGCCGTTATCGTTGCCCACCCACGCGGTCAGCAGCGGCAGCCAGGCAAACAGGGCGATATGACGCAGCACGTTGAGCGTAGGCGTGAAAATTTGCCCGGCGCGCGGGCGCAGCGCCAGCAGCAGTCCGCAGAGCAGGCCCCCCGCAATCCCCAGCGCGCCGCCGACAAAGGCTCGCCCGAGGCTTGCCAGCATCGCCGCGGTCAGCTCCCCGCTCAGGGCGCCCTGCATAAAACGCGCCGCCACCGCCAGCGGTGAAGAGAACAGCGCGCCATCGATCCAGCCCCATGAACTTGCCAGCTGCCACAGCGCCAGCAGGACCAACGGCAGCTGCAGCGCCCGCCAGCTGGCCTGCGGTTTCCACGCCAGGCGTCCGGCGGCTGGCTGCGGCCAGAACACCAGCCGGGCACAGGCGCGGTTCGCCGCCCACTCCATCAGCATGCCGCTCAGGCCAACCACCGCAATGGTGACGAAGACGATATCCAGTTGAAACAGCTGGCGGCCCCAGACCATCAGGTAGCCAATGCCTTCCGAAGAAGCCAGCAGTTCAACGACGATAAGCGATACCCAAGCCTGGGACAGCGCCAGACGCAGGCCGGTAAACCAGCCCGGCAGGCTTGCCGGGATCACCAGCCAGCGCAGCCGCTGCCAGCGGGAAAAGTTCATCACCCTTGCGGCTTCGCTCAGGGTCAGCGGCACGCCGGCCACCGCCTGCTGCGTATTAATGGTCATCGGCACCACGGTGGTTTTGACGATAACCGCCAGCTTGAGGCCGTTATCAATGCCGAACAGCACCATAAACAGCGGGATCCAGCCGAGCGTCGGGATTTGCGCCAGGGCGTAGAACAGCGGCTCCACGCGCTGCGCGGCGGCCGGGACCAGGCCGAACAGCGCGCCAAGCAGCGTGCCGGCAGTGGCCCCCAACAGCAGGCCAAGCGCCAGATGCTGAAGGCTGAATCCCCACTGCGCCAGCAGGTCGCCGCTCAGCAGCGATAGCGCGGTATCGGCAACCACCGACGGCGCGGGCAAAATTTGCTCCGGCATCCATCCTTCGCGAGCGGCGACGTACCACAGCAGCAGCAGCAACGCTGGCAGTAGCCACGGCCAGCCGTTAAGCCTGAAGCCCGGCCTGGCTGGGGCATCGGTTCTTAAGATCATCTGCGACATATCGGTCCACTTTTCGGCAAGTTATGTCGCTATCAAAACGTGACTTCCCCTTCGCCGCCATTGCGTAAGGCGAATAATCCCGATGCATCGAATGCATTTGAGCCTGCCGGCCGCGCGGCGTCTGATTTAGCTTTTTTTCACCCAAGCTTGGCGAATAAAAGCATTTAACACGCGGCCCGTGGGCTCTTTAGGGTGAGAAAAAACTCAAGGGAGCAATACGTTATGATGAAAGCATTTTTTAGCCGCACCTTGCTGGCGCTGGCGGCGGTTATCGGCCTGGCTGCAAGCGTCCAGGCCGAAGCGCTGCGCACCATTCGCATCGGCGTGCCGGACCAGAGCGCAGGCAGTAAACCCTTTATTGAGGGTCCGGTCGGCATGGCGTTTATCCGCCACCAGCTGGAAGAAACGTTTAAACCGCAGGGCGTAGAAGTGCAGTGGCAGTTTTTCAAAGGCGCTGGCCCGGCGGTAAATGAAGCGTTAGCCAACCGCCAGCTGGATTTTGTCTACCTCGGCGATCTGGCGGCGATTATCGGTAAAGCCAACGGACTGCCGACGCGCCTGCTGCTGGGCAGCCGCGGCTCGGAATCTTACCTTGCGGTGACCAAAGCCTCGGGGATTAAAACGCTGGCCGATCTGCAAGGCAAACGGGTGGCGGTATATCGCGGCACGGCGGACCAGCTGGCCTTTGACCGCGCGCTGCAAACCGTCGGCCTCAATGAGCGTAGCCTGCAGGTAATCAACCTCGACTGGAACGCCGGCAAAGCGGCGCTGGCGGCCGGTCGCGTCGATGCGGTGTGGGGCGGCGTTTCGCTGCTGGCGCTGCGTGGCGATAAGATTGATGTGGTCGTCAAAAGCGGCGATTCCGGCCGTCAGAACACGACTCAGGCGGGATTCCTCGGCACGCAGACGTTTATTGACGCCTGGCCGCAGGCGACCCAGCAGATGATTAACGTACTGGTGAAGAACGCCGCGGAAATCAGCGACCCGGCTAATCGCGACGCCTGGTCCGCCGAGATGGCGCAGCAGAGCCAGATCCCGCAGGCGCTGTTTCTCGAAGAGCTGCAGCCGCAGGATCTGAACTTTACCACCTCGCCGCGTATCGACCCGTTCCTGACCGACAGCTTTAGCCGCAGCGTCGAACAGGCGAAATCGGGACGCCTGATCCGCAGCGCTTTTGACGTCAGCCAGTGGGTGGACGGCCAGTTTGTCGAGCAGGCGCTGAAATCCCTGCGGCTGGAAAATCGCTGGCCGCAGTATGATGCCAAAGGCCTGGCGAAAAACGCCGGTTAACCGCTCTCCTCCTGCGCCAGCAGCTGCAGCTGATGCTGACGATCGGTATGAAGGATAATCTCAATTAGCTTCTCCACCAGCGGCGGCTGCGCCGCGTGAACCGGAGAGATAATGGCAAACCGGGTCTGCATCAGCCGCCACTCCTCAGGCAGATCGCTGAGCTCCAGCTTAACCAACCGATGGCTGTGCTGGCACAGCGCGAAGCCGTCCTCGCTGGCGAAGCTAATCGCGTTGGTCTGCGCGAGGGTGGCAAGCAGCGCGTAGATATGGTCACACTGAATCGCCGGGGTAAAATCCTGCTGCTGGCTAAGGGTCGCCAGCACCTTGCGCACGCCCGGCGGCAAATAGGGCGCCGCAAAGGGGTAGCGCAGCATCGCCTGGATAGAGACCGGCCCCTGTTTGGCCAGCGGATGGTCGGCATGGCAGACGAAAAAGCAGCGCTGCGGGCTGAGCGGCTGCACGCGCAGCTGCGGGTCGAGCTCGGCCTGCCAGCTGTCGGCGACCACAAAAGGGTAAAGCTGGGAGTTCAGCGCCTGATGCAGCGCCAGCCAGTTATCGATTTGAAAGCGCACCCTCGCCTGCGGTAAAAGGCGATGAAACCCGCCGACGGCGGCCGGAATCAGCCTCGCGGCAGGGGCCGGGCCGCAGCCAAAAGCGACCTCGCCGTTTTGCGCATCGTCCGCTTCGCGCAGCTGGCTGCTGAGCTCCACGTTCAGCTCCTGAAAGCGGCGGGCGTAGGGCAGCAGCTTTTGCCCGTGCAGGGTGAGCGTCGGTAGCTTGCTCTGGCGATCGAATAACGGATGGCCGACGCTCTGCTCCAGCGCCTGAATGCTGCGGCTGAAGGCCGACTGCGACAGGCACACCGCCTCCGCCGCGCGATTAAAACTGCCGTATTCAACTAGCGCCACAAAGTTGCGCAGTTGGCGAAAATCCAGATGCATTGGCCGCCCCACTCTCTCTTTTTGGCTACAAAAGTACTGGAGCGCAGCCAGGCGGCGCAATGGCGGAATGATGAGGATTTTTCACCCAGCACGGAAGCAGAAGGAACGTCCAGCATCCGTATATTTGTGAAATATTGTTTCAAGGAGAAAAAAATTATTAATATGGCGGGTTCGGTTTTGCCATAAATAATCAGCGTTAATTCTCACGCCGCGAACCGGCCTATATTATTTACGTAAGGTTTCGTAAATTTTGCGTTTGGTCATTCTGAGGCCGTAGCGAATCGGCTATAAAATATCACGGCCCGTTTTCAGTGACGAAAAACAATGATATGAAGCCCAGACTCTCTCACGCGCTATTATTTGTTCCTTTTTTGCTTTTGGCAGGATGTTCATCCTCATCGAAACCGCATAAAACCGCCGCCCAGAGTAGCCACTCGACCATTGACGGAGGTTCTGACGATCTGATCCCGGTGATCGCCGCGCTGCACGATCAGATGCATACCTGGGAGGGAACGCCCTACGAATGGGGCGGGACGGAGCAAAGCGGCGTCGACTGCTCCGGGTTTGTCTGGCGTACGCTCAAAGATCGCTTTAACCTGCCGATGGAGCGCATCACCACTCGCGAACTGCTGCACATGGGTGAGCGCGTGAGTCCGCGCCAGCTACGGCCGGGGGATTTGGTTTTCTTCCGAATTAAAGGCGGCATGCACGTCGGCTTCTATGATACCGACCATAATTTCCTTCACGCTTCCACCAGCCAGGGCGTGATGCGCTCTTCGCTGGATAATCCGTACTGGCAATCGGTATTCTACCAGGCGCGCCGTCTGCCGAAGGAATATAACGCGCAGATCACGATGAATAACGATAATCTGCACCTGGCGAAAAACCGTTAATCACAAATAATAAAGCCGCCCTGTTACCACGGCGGCTTTATTGTCGATCAGTCTTAGAACTGGTAGGTCATACCGACAGCGACGATATCGTCATCGTTGATCCCGAGCTTATTATCGCTCTTCAGCTGGTTGATTTTATAATCAACAAAGGCGTTCATGTTTTTGTTGAAGTAATAGGTCACGCCAACATCAATGTAGTTGACCAGGTCTTCGCTTCCCACGCCCTCAATATCCTTGCCTTTTGACAGCACGTAGCCCAGGGACGGACGCAGGCCGAAGTCGAACTGGTACTGCGCCACGGCTTCAAAGTTCTGCGCTTTATTGGCAAAACCGCCGCTGATTGGCGTCATTTTGCGGGTTTCGGAGTACATGGTCGCCAGGTAGATATTATTGGCGTCATATTTCAGGCCGGTCGCCCAGGCTTCCGCTTTTTTACCCGTACCGCGGGCCAGCAGGTTCTGATCGTTCGTACGATCGGAGCTGGTGTAGGCCGCGCTGACGGCGAAATCGCTGCCGCCGAAGTCATAGCTTAACGCGGTGCCAAAGCCGTCGCCGTTCTGTTTTTTGGCTTCACGGCCTTCGTTTTTGCCCTGGTACTGCAGGGTCAGATCCAGGCCATCCACCACGCCGAAGAAGTCGGTATTGCGGTAGGTTGCCAGGCCGCTGGCGCGTTTGGTCATAAAGTTATCGGTCTGCGCGGAAGAGTCGCCGCCGAATTCCGGGAACATATCGGTCCAGGCTTCGACGTCGTACAGCGCGCCGAGGTTACGGCCGTAGTCAAATGAACCGTAGTTTTTAACTTTCACCCCGGCGAACGCCAGGCGCGTTTTCTGCGAAGAGTCGCTTTCGGTTTTGTTGCCGGAGAACTCTGATTCCCAGCGGCCGTAGCCGGTCAGATCGTCGTTAATCTGCGTTTCGCCTTTGATGCCGAAACGAACGTAGGTCTGGTCGCCATCTTTGCTGTCATAGTCGCTCATATAGTGCATCGCTTTGACTTTGCCGTAGACGTCCAGTTTATTGCCGTTTTTATTATAAACTTCTGCCGCCTGGGTAGCCGAAGAAGCAATAAGACCCATCATCATTAATGCCAGTGAGCTCTTTTTCATTATCTAGTCCTGGTGATTTATTTATACGCGCTAATCAATTCCGGGCGGAAGCCCTGTCAAAAACTGCAGGTTTTTTAACGCTCTAATATTAAAAATTTATGACAACATGGAACTTTTGATAAAAAAGCGTATTTAATTATTTCCGTCATGAATGTGTCACGTTTCCCCGCCAGAATGCCCGATCCGCGCAATGAAGTGGTTCGTCCACCACGCCAGGTGTTGGCAAGCGGGCTGACTCCTGTTACAACATCAATTCGATATCGAAACTCCTTTTTGAACGGCAGAGAATCATGAGTGATAGCCAGACGCTGGTGGTAAAACTGGGCACCAGTGTTTTAACGGGCGGATCCCGCCGCCTGAACCGCGCCCATATCGTTGAATTAGTGCGCCAGTGCGCACAGCTGCACGCGATGGGCCACCGAATTGTGATAGTGACCTCCGGGGCGATCGCCGCCGGACGTGAACACCTCGGCTACCCGGAATTGCCCGCGACCATCGCGTCCAAACAGCTGCTGGCGGCGGTTGGCCAGAGCCGTCTTATCCAGCTGTGGGAACAGCTGTTTTCTATTTATGGCATTCACGTCGGCCAGATGCTGCTGACCCGCGCCGATATGGAAGACCGCGAGCGTTTCCTTAATGCCCGCGATACCCTGCGCGCGCTGCTGGATAACAACATCGTGCCGGTAATTAATGAAAATGACGCCGTGGCCACCGCCGAGATTAAAGTCGGCGATAACGATAATCTTTCGGCGCTGGCGGCGATTCTCGCGGGCGCCGATAAACTGCTGCTGCTGACCGATCAGCAGGGCCTGTTCACCGCCGACCCGCGCAACAACCCGCAGGCCGAGCTGATTAAAGACGTGTACGGTATCGATGACGCCCTGCGCGCGATTGCGGGCGACAGCGTATCGGGTTTAGGTACCGGCGGTATGGGCACCAAGCTGCAGGCCGCCGATGTCGCCTGCCGCGCGGGCATCGACACGATCATCGCCGCCGGTAGCCGTCCGGGCGTGATTGGCGACGTGATGGAGGGGGTTTCCGTTGGCACCCGCTTCCACGCCCAGGAGTCGCCGTTGGAAAACCGCAAGCGCTGGATTTTCGGCGCGCCGCCGGCGGGCGAAATTACCGTGGACGCCGGTGCGACACAGGCCATTCTCGAACGCGGCAGCTCCCTGCTGCCGAAAGGGATTAAAACCATCACCGGCAACTTCTCGCGCGGCGAAGTGATTCGCATTCGCAGCCTTGAAGGCCGCGATATCGCCCACGGCGTCAGCCGTTATAACAGCGATGCGCTGCGCCGCATCGCCGGGCAGCACTCGCAGCAGATCGATGCCATTCTGGGCTATGAATACGGCCCGGTCGCCGTCCACCGTGACGACATGATTATCCGTTAAGGAGCTGAAAATGCTGGAACAAATGGGCATTGCTGCCAAAGCGGCCTCGTATAAACTCGCGCAGCTTTCCAGCCGCGAAAAGAACCAGGTGCTGGAAAAGATTGCCGACTATCTTGAAGCGCAGACCGACGCGATTCTGCGGGCTAACGCTGAGGATCTGGCGGAAGCGCGCGCCAACGGTTTGAGCGAAGCGCTGCTCGATCGCCTGGCGCTCAATCCGGCTCGCCTGACCGGGATTGCTAACGATGTTCGTCAGGTCTGCAGCCTGGCTGATCCGGTCGGTCAGGTGATCGACGGCGGCCTGCTGGACAGCGGCCTGCGTATCGAGCGTCGCCGCGTGCCGCTGGGCGTAGTGGGCGTGATTTACGAAGCCCGTCCAAACGTGACCGTCGACGTCGCCTCTTTGTGCCTGAAAACCGGCAACGCGGCGATTCTGCGCGGCGGCAAAGAGACCTGGCGCACCAACGCCGCCACGGTGAAAGTGATTCAGCAGGCGCTGCAGGAGTGCGGCTTACCGGCGGCCACCGTGCAGGCGATTGAGAGTCCGGATCGCGCGCTGGTCGGCGAGATGCTGAAGATGGATAAGTATATCGATATGCTAATCCCGCGCGGCGGCGCAGGTTTGCACAAGCTATGCCGCGAGCAGTCGACGATCCCGGTGATCACCGGCGGTATCGGCGTTTGCCATATTTATATCGACCACTCCGCTGACGTTGCCGAAGCGCTGAAAGTGATCGTTAACGCCAAAGTGCAGCGCCCGAGCGCCTGTAATTCGGTCGAAACGCTGCTGGTACATCAGGATATCGCCGAACGCTTCCTGCCCGCGCTGAGCAAGCAGATGGCGGAAAGCGGCGTCAGCCTGCACGCCGATGCGGCCTCCCTGCCCGCGCTGCAAAACGGCCCGGCCAGCGTAGAGCCGGTGAAAGCGGAGCAGTATGACAACGAGTACCTGTCGCTGGATCTGAACGTGAAGGTGGTGGCCGATCAGGATGAAGCGGTGGCGCATATTCGCGAGCACGGCACCCAGCATTCCGACGCCATTCTGACGCGTACCCTGGGCAACGCGAACCGCTTTATCAACGAGGTGGACTCCTCGGCGGTGTACGTCAACGCTTCTACCCGCTTTACCGACGGCGGCCAGTTCGGCCTCGGCGCGGAAGTGGCGGTCAGCACCCAGAAGCTGCACGCGCGCGGCCCGATGGGGCTGGAAGCCCTGACGACCTATAAGTGGATTGGTTTCGGCGACGATACCATTCGTGCTTAATGCTCATTGGGTGATGCAAAAGTAGCCGTTTGATTCGCAAGGGCATTGACGCATCACCCACTTAGTTTTAACCTTCTATCCCGTGCTTACGCTCGTCAGCACGTCTTGCAGGGCCGATATAGCTCAGTTGGTAGAGCAGCGCATTCGTAATGCGAAGGTCGTAGGTTCGACTCCTATTATCGGCACCATCTCAACTTCCCCAAACGTCCGTATTCATCCATAACTACTATGATTTATAAAGATTTTACTGATTTTTAGTCCGTCATTGTCCGTAACCATCCAGTAGAATCCGATACTGAATGTGTATAGGATTGTGTATATGTTCCTGTTCGGTCTTGGATTCCTATACACATGCCTTTAAACGATATGCAGATTCGCCGCGCTAAGCCTGAAGCTAAAGCCTATACACTTGGAGATGGGCAAGGCTTGTCATTGCTTATAGAGCCTAATGGAAGCAAAAGCTGGCGGTTCCGCTATCGCTATGCCGGTAAGCCCAAAATGATCTCGCTTGGCGTGTACCCGACGATCACACTTGCAGATGCCCGTTCCCGTCGTGACGAAGCGCGGAAACTGGTCGCGGAAGGAAAGAACCCTAGTGAGGTTCGAAAAGAGCAGAAGATTGCTTTGCAAACGGAATCCGAAAGTGCGTTTGAAAAGATAGCCACAGAGTGGCATCAGATGAAGTCCGCAAAATGGTCGGCAGGATATGCATCAGATATCATGGAAGCGTTTCAGAACGACATTTTCCCGTATGTAGGGGCAAGACCCATTGGTGAAATAAAACCGCTAGAACTGCTTAATGTGCTGCGTAAAATTGAAAAACGCGGGGCGTTAGAGAAGATGCGCAAAGTGCGACAGCGTTGCTCAGAAGTTTTTCGTTATGCCATAGCTACTGGGAGGGCTGAATTTAATCCTGCTGCAGATCTCTCTAGCGCCCTCGAAGTACATCAATCCACTCATTTCCCGTTCCTAAAAGCTGATGAGATACCCGGTTTTCTTCGTGCTTTAGATAGTTACACTGGTAGTCGGCTTGTCCTGATTGCCACGAAATTACTCATGATCACGGGTGTTAGAACCATCGAATTACGTGCGTCCTTATGGTCAGAATTTGATCTAGGTAACGCTATCTGGGAAATTCCTGCTGAAAGGATGAAAATGCGCAGGTCACATCTTGTGCCATTGTCGACTCAGGCGTTAGATTTACTCAATGAGCTCAAGCTCATGACAGGGAACTATCGTTATGTTTTTCCGGGGCGGAATGATCCGAACAAACCTATGAGTGAAGCGAGTATAAATCAGGTCATCAAACGCATTGGTTATGGTGGAAAAGTTACTGGGCATGGTTTTAGACATACACTGTCAACAATACTGCATGAAAAAGGATATGACAGCGTGTGGATAGAAACTCAATTAGCACATGTAGATAAAAATACTATACGTGGTACTTATAACCATGCGCAATATATCGATAATCGCAAATGCATGTTGCAAGCTTATGCGAACTTTATTTTAGGAAAAATATAATATGGGTAAGTTTGATAATCTAAATGATTATGTCGCAGTAAGGCAAAAAGATTTTGAAAGTTGCATAAATGTTGTAGAGCATGAACTTCATATTGACTGTGTATCAACTAATCTAAGATTTCATCATATCAAATTTAATGGAAATGGAATTCCTATGGTGAAAGCGTTAGCTTGTAAGTTGTATGAATATATTATTGATTATTGCCTTTCTGCTCGTGAGCGTTCTGATACTCTTACGCCGCAACAATCAATGATATTATCGAAACAAGCCAGAGACTTGTTTCGGCACCCTAAAATCACTGATAACTCACCAGACAAGACAGGTGAAGCAGGTGAGACTTTACTATTTTTTTTAATGGAAGCTGTACTTGGTGCCCCTCAACTAGTTGCTAAGATGGAGCTCAAAACGAATTCTAATGATGAAGTTAAGGGGTCTGACGGTATACATGTAAGATGGAATGAACAGGATAAACTTGTCGATTTATATTTTGGAGAGGCTAAGATATATAAGAGAGTTTCAAGTGCGTTAGATGAAGCTTTAAAAAGCATCTCATCATTTCACGAGAGTGAAATGTATAAACATGAGTTTAATATAGTTACTAAATTTTTCAAATATGCAAATAATGAAATTAAAAATGCAATAAGCGATCTTATTATTTCAGGGGAGCCTGGACCAAATATCAGGCTTAATCACGCCTGCCTCATCGGTTACAATTGGCATAAATTCAAAAAATTAAAAGCTACTGATGAACAGTCTTTAGAACAGCATTTTCTAAAAGAATTTAAAAATGACTTCCCAAGGCTAAAAAAATTGTTAGAGGATAAGTTTAACTCTTTTCCTCAGAAACATCTTAAGTTTGATGTTTTCTTTATCCCCTTTCCTTCAGTTACTGATTTTCGAAATGAATTTAATGCGGCTTTGGACTAAATATGAAACAGATTAACGAATTATACCTTAGATTGATCAAGGCTAGCGTGGTTAAGTTACTTGGTGTTGTCAGTGATGAATATATCATCACCAACGAAGAGATATACAAACTACTCTCATATGCTTCTATTTTATCATTGTCTGATAATGTTCTAGATAGATCAAAATCATACGAGATTGTTAGTCGTGTATTCGAAGTCGCAACTGATTTTAACCCTAAATTGATTAATGCTGCAGATCTCATTTTGTCTCGAATAGGGAATTTCCCCGGAAGATTGTTAATGAGAAATAGATTCAATAGAGGGGAGGAACCAGATTTATCACTGCCATTTTCTTTAGAAAGAATAGCGAGAGAGGTAGAGAATTCATTTGATGATAAAAAACTAACAGATTTTCAATATAATCTTTTCGCATCACTGGAAAAATACTCATCGCTAAGCGTATCAGCACCAACATCGGCTGGTAAATCATTTGTTTTAACCTTAAATGCAATAAGGTGTATTAAGAATCACTCTAAAGAATGTATAGTTTATATAGTTCCGACCAGAGCACTTATAAGTGAAGTGTCTATGAGGATTCGAAGTGAATGCTTAAATGCAGGGTTATCCAGAACAATAATACGAACGTCCCCGGCATTAGTGGATAGAGATAAGGTTGTTGAAGGGATAGTTTATGTATTAACTCAAGAGAGATTTATTAGTTTACTTACCGAGTCAGTAAGCCATCCTGATTTTGTTGTTAATTTGCTTTTAATAGACGAAGCACATGAAATACAAAAAGGAAAAAGAGGAATCTTGCTGCAGAATGCGATAGAAGTATCGCTCGATTTATATCCTAATGCGAACATTATGTTCTCTAGTCCCTTAATAAAAAACCCTGAGTACTTTTTATCTGTATTCAAACGAGAATATAGAAGTAAGCATTTTGTTGAAAGGATGTCACCTGTTGCACAAAATGTTTTATTGGTTAACCCGGTTAATAGGAAGGTAAAAACAATTTGTGTTTCTAACTTGCTAGAGGGAATGCATGTAGATATTGGTGAATTTGAAATTAATTTCTCCTTTCGTGGTGGAAAGGTTCAACAGAAATCATCTTTTGCAAAATTTATTTCTGATAGTGGTGGGGCCGTGATTGTTTTCGAAAATGATCCTTCTGCGGCTGAAGATGTTGCTCTATCTTTGACAGAAAAACTGACTATTGAAAACGCTCTTCCTGATTACTCCGAATTTATTGGTTTTATTAAGGAGGAAATGCATAGTGATTATTCTTTGGCGCATTGCATGGAGCGAAGAGTTGCTTTCCATTATGGGAATATGCCATCCATAATTAGAAACGGGATAGAATATTTTTTCAAACGTGGAGATATTCAATATATTGTTTGCACGAGCACCTTGTTGCAAGGGGTTAACCTTCCAGCAAAACATATTATATTAGATAACCCTCATAGTGGTTCCAATTCCATGTCTCGCGCTGACTTTTTAAATTTATCTGGTAGAGCTGGTAGATTGCTTCATGAATTTCATGGGAATGTTTGGTGTTTGAGACCTAATGATTGGGATGCGAAAGTTTTCGAAGGAGAGAATCTTCAGGTTATAAATACTGCTATGTCTGATGTTATGTTGGATGGTGGTGGGATTATTTGCAACGCTATAGACGGGTTGCTCATTGACCCAATTGAAAAGGATCTTGCTGATGTTGCCTTTGCAAAGCTATTTCACGAAATCAGACGTGATGATTTACAATCTGAGTATTTCCTCAGGAGTGATAAGAGTGAGGATTATCATGAGATCTTAGAATATAACTTTAATAAAATCTCTATGATGAGAATTAATGTTCCCGACGAACTGCTTAGAATGAATATTGGGATTAGACCTGATTATATACAAAGGCTGTATGATTTATTTAAAGAGTCTGCAAATTTAGATGATTACTCGCTATACTCACCTTTCAAAAAAGGTGGTAAGCAAAGAATTGATGTGGCTATTGAGATTATAAGAGATATATTCTCGTGGAATATTAGCCATCAACACTCTTTATGGATAAGCATGCTGGCTCATAAATGGATGACAGGTAATTCATTGAGCAGCCTCATTTCTTACGAAGTTGACAGAGCGTTTTCTCCCGAAGATAGAAAGAAAAGCGAAAAAGATACTTCTTTTAAAAGGAAAAAAGTTTCATCGACTATTCGTGGTGTTCTCAAAGGGCTAGAGACTCAAGTCAGATATAATTTAGTACGATATATTAAGGTTTATCAGGATGTTTTAAGGTTCGTCATGGAAGAGCGCAATGAAGGTACAAAAGCAGTCCTAGTGGAAAACATTAGTGCCTATCTAGAATTTGGTTCTTGCAATCCGATTGATTTAAATCTTATGTCATTAGGACTTTCACGTAGCACAGCATTGTTAGTCAGAAAGAAAGTAAAACTTCCCCCGGAAGGTACCCCTGAGGATTACCTGTCTTTCCTTAGAAAGGTAATTTTTGATAAGAAATCAATACCGTCATATTGTATGAGGGAAATAAAGGAAGTATTGGGAGAGATAAAAAATTAAATATCCCCCACTAGCGCGCAATGCTCTCCCCGCCTCGTCTGCGCGCTTCGTGGGTCTGTTTTTATGCAGGTGCATTCAGGCTCAAACTGCAACAGGCCCGAATGCATCAGATGAATGCATGGACTGGAGGTGGGAGCTTTAAGGGGCAACAGTATCAACGCCGAAATAACCGATTTCCCTCATCCTCCGGGCGGCCTTTTCCTGCACTTCACCTGACCGCCTCAGAGGCTCGCCACGCCCCCGAACAGCACTGCACCATCCACCGACACTCCCACGAGCCTGCGCAGCGCAGTGACGCGCTCAGGCCGCGAAATTAAATATCATTAAATAAATACTTTACCGCTGGCGCGCATTGCTTTCCCCGCCTCGCCTGCCCGCTTCGTGGGTCGGTTTTCATGCAGGTGCATGGGCAGGCTCAGGCCGCGCCGGGACAGGGCTGCGAAGGGAGTGACGGGTCGGGAAAGCGCATGCAAAACCATGCATCCTGTGGATGCATGGCTTAATTCGGGAAAAATAGCGGTATTTTCGGGGATTTTTTGCGGAGCTACCTGCCGGCCAGTTCCGTGCGCCGGCGGGCATAAATCTGACTCTGTGCGGGGGTGTATTTTTCCTGATTATCCACCCGCGAAGCCGCGTCAGGCCTGAATCCGATGGCCGTTAAAATATCGCTGTCTTCTGCCGAATAATTAATTTCTTCACCGGTACTCAGCCACACGGACAGCGCTTCCCTCAGGTAATGCGCCGAGCGGTCGAGCGCATGGCCGGTCAGGAGTGCGGGCTGCTGGCTGAGTCCCATCAGCTCCGGGGCAAGCGTGGCGGCCAGCGCTGTCCCGTGCGCCTGCATAAAGTCATTCAGCCGGTTGCGGATACTGATGCGCTGCACCGCTTCATGGGCGCGGATATAGCGCCCGGCGGCCTGATTAATTTCCCATTTTTTGACATCCATAATGTCGCGCAGTTCCTGCATAATTGCCGGGATACGGTCATCCCCGGCCAGCATCTGCTCGCGGTATTCCTGCTCTGCGGCCGCCAGTTCGGCTTTACGGTTCAGCCAGGCGGTTTCGTTCTTCTGACAGGCTTCAAAAGCCTGCTGTAGCGTAAGGGTGGTCATGGGCAGTTCTCCCCTGATTAATGACGGTATGGCGAGCTGTAGCAGCCCTGCACTTTACGGGGTGCCGGGGGTGTGACCGGCTCCGCGACAGGCGGCGCTTTCTCCGCCGGAGGACGTATAACCTCGTCGATGGCTTCAGTGGTGCGGAACGTCGCCGAGCACTCAATATTGGTGCACTGGTGATAGCGCTGTTTGACGTTCTCCGACAGATAGCGGGAGGTGCGGGCATGCGCCGACTTTTTGCAGAACGGACAGTGCATCATGGCAGCAGCCCCCGCGCTTTCAGGTCAGCCTCGCGCTGACGGATTTTCTCCTGCCAGACCTTACGCTCGCCTGGCGTGCTGGCGGCGTCGTGGTCCATATGCGGGAGGGTGACGGCCGGGAAGCCGGTCAGGGAGAGCACCGGTTCATCCGCTGGCGTGACGGAGAAGTCGCTCACTTTCCTGGTCAGGAAGGTCACCACCTGATGCATGACCTCTTTCTCCGGCTCGGTGTAGCCCTGATGGCCGATGGTGTTGGCGAGCGGGTTTGCCATCACATCCGCTTTCAGCACCATCGCCCGGACCAGTGGCCCGAGGGTGTCGTTCAGCGCGCGGTCGAGCTCTTCCTTCGCATATTCAGACAGTACGGCATGATGCGCCTGGCGGAATGCACGCGCGGTGCTGTTGCAGGTGGCTTTCAGCTGGTCACGTTCAAAGGCCAGCACTTCGGTCAGGTTGTCACATTCCTGTGCAAGCTCCCGGCGGGCCACGCGCTCGATATGACCGCTTTTCAGCTCATCGGTCAGCATGGCACCCCCGGCACGGAAAGCGGCGCGCCAGGTGCGGGTGTCGCTGCCGTTATCCTGCTCCAGCGCTGCTTTCTGCTTCTCCGCGCGGGTAATGGCTGTCAGGGTGTCCTCCATCCGGCGGGCCTGTTCAAGATGGGCCTCTCGGGCCTCGGCCAGTCGCTCCAGCGCCGGTTTCAGGTAATCAGGGATAAAGGGGGTGTCGGTCATGGCAGGTTTCCTCGTGATTTCAACATGAGGTGATTCTGCCGGGGCACACACAACAACACGACCTGTTGCGGTTGTGGCAGTGCTGGCACAAACAGGACGTCAAAACCCGGCTTGCCAGAGAAAGGTCTCAGGAAAAGCATACTCACCGTTTGTTTTTTTACATATAACTGTTCACTACTGTTCACCATAAGAAAAAATATAAGTAATACAGTAAGTTAATCGGTGAACAGTTGAGGGTGGAAGTGTTCACCGACTGTTCACTACTGTTCACCTTTCTGTTTTGACGGAGCTTTGTTCGCTTAGTCTTTTTTGCGATTAAAAAATAAATATATATAAATAAAAGTAATCATCGGTTTGCCATCAATTGCCAACGATTGCCAACAGTTGCCAACAGTTGCCAGTGTTTTCCACTTTCAAAAAATCAATATGTTGTGTGGTCGGACACAACAAAAAGACTTGTTGCCCTCGGGGAAAATATTCACAAAATAGAGCGCTACCTGAAGCCGGACGGACACGACCGGCACTGTATGGACTTTATGAGGTAGCCCGATGCACACCGCTTTTTCTTCCCCGTCTTCTGCCCCTGTCGCGCCGCTGATGCCGGTCTCTGACGCCGTTCCGGAGCGCTTTATCCGCCTGCCCGAAGTGATGCATCTGTGCGGGCTGTCCCGCTCCACGATTTACGACCTCATCAGCCGGGAGGCTTTCCCGAAGCAAATCTCCCTCGGAGGGAAAAACGTGGCGTGGGCGCAGTCGGAAATCACCGGGTGGATGGCTGACCGTATCGCCGAACGCAACCGGGGCTATGACGCATGATGATGCCCGTTCCGCAAAAAGCCCCTTTTTCTGGCTTGCTTCCCTTCGCCGTTTCCAGGTATAGTTTTCTCGCTGTCGCAAAATCGACAGCCGGGCGTGAGAACCCGAGTTACTCAGTGGCGACACCGGACGCGCCATGCGTCTTTTTTTGTGTCTATGCCTATGTGCACCTGTTGTTTACGCATCGGTTCTTAAGCCGTTGCTGTATCTGCGTAATGGTGGCTCAGGCGGGGCAGCCTTCGGGCTGGCCGGTACCCATTGAGGCCGGTTTCTCACCCCCGTCTGGGCTACCACCCGAGCGTGAGAACTCCGGTGGTGGCGTTAACCGCTACTCAATGGAGGTTGCCCCTATGGCTACGACCCTCACTCCGTCACACCCGCAGTTTGTCTTTGTGTTTGCCGCCGTTCGCCGCGCAGACCGTCAGCCCCGTATCTGTATGCTCCGCGCCGTCGCCGGGGATGAACAGGCCGCACGCCTTTCACTCGTTCGCGATTACGTCCTCTCGTTTGCCGGGCGTCTGCCGGTGGTGGAGGTGCGCGCATGAGACACTCCACGATTACTGCCCGTGACCTCGAATGCCTTGAACATATGCGCAATGTCGGCCAGCTCGTCAGCGACCTGATGCAGGTGCAGGACTGTACCTCCCTGCGTCGTGACCCGACTCAGCAGTTACAGCTCACCTCCGTGATTTACCTGATGACCGCCCAGCTCGACGGCGTGGTCGAACGCTGCAACCACCGCTGGTTCACCGGGGAGGGCAACGTATGAAAACGCCTCTGCCACCCGTATTGCGTGCCGCCCTGTATCGCCGTGCCGTGGCCTGTGCCTGGCTGACCCTGTGCGAACGCCAGCACCGCTATCCTCACCTCACCCTCGACGCGCTGGAAAGCGCCATCGCCGCCGAGCTGGAGGGCTTCTATCTGCGCCAGCACGGCGAGGAAAAAGGCCGTCTGATTGCCTGTGCGCTGCTGGAAGATTTGATGGAGGCCGGGCCGCTGAAAGCCGCCCCGTCGCTGTCCTTCCTCGGACTCGCCGTGATGGATGAGCTCTGCGCCCGCCATATCACATCGCCTGTACTGCACTGAGGGAGAAAAAACCATGAAAATGAACGTAACGGACACCGTAAAACAGGCGTGCGGCCACTGGCCGCGCATTCTCCCGGCGCTGGGCATGAAAGTGATAAAAAACCGGCCTCAGGCGTGCCCGATTTGTGGCGGTGATGCCCGTAGCGACCGCTTTCGCTTTGATGACCAGGAAGGGCGCGGCACATGGTACTGCAACCGGTGCGGCGCCGGTGACGGCCTGAAACTGGTTGAGAAGGTGTTCGGCATATCGGCACCTGAGGCCGCCCGGAAGGTGAACGCCGTCACCGGCCACCTGCCGCCGGTAGCCCCGGAGGTGATTGCAGCCGCAGACGCCGGAACGGAGGCCGACCGTAAAGCAGCGGCCGCGCTGGCCGTCAGACTGCTGGAGAAAACGCGCCCGGCCACCGGCAACGCCTACCTGACCCGCAAGGGCTTTGCCGGTCGTGAGTGTCTGACGCTGACCACGTCGCACAAAACCGGCGGCGTGGCCTACCGCGCCGGTGATGTGGTGGTGCCGCTGTATGACGGGACTGGCGCGCTGGTTAACCTCCAGCTTATTAATGCTGAGGGGCTCAAGCGCACCCTGAAGGGAGGACAGGTCAAAGGAGCATGTCACCTTATCGACGGGCAGAAACAGGCCGGTAAACGCCTGTGGATAGCAGAGGGTTATGCAACGGCCCTTAGCGTGCATCACCTGACCGGGGAAACCGTCATGGTGGCGCTGTCGTCCGTGAACCTTCTTTCTCTGGCGAGCCTGGCCCGCAGCAAGCACCCGGCCTGTCAGATTATCCTCGCCGCCGACCGTGACCTGAACGGCACCGGCCAGACTAAAGCCGCTGCGGCCGCAGCAGCCTGTGAGGGCGTTGTCGCCCTGCCGCCGGTGTTCGGTGACTGGAATGATGCGATGATGCTGAAGGGGGAAGACGCCACGCGGAAAGCCATTTATGCCGCCATCCGGCCAGCGGCACAAAGCCCGTTTGACACCATGAGCGAGGCGGAATTTACCGCCATGAGCGCCAGCGATAAGGCAATGCGGGTGCATGAGCATTACGGCGAAGCGCTGGCCGTGGATGCCAACGGCCAGCTTCTGTCCCGCTATGAAAACGGCATCTGGAAGGTGATAACGCCGTCTGATTTTGCCCGCGATGTGGCCGGACTGTTCCAGCGCCTGCGCGCCCCGTTCTCATCGGGAAGAATTGCGTCGGTGGTGGAAACCCTGAAACTGATTATTCCGCAGCAGGATGCACCGGCACGCCGTCTGATTGGTTTTCGCAACGGGGTACTCGATACCCAAAGCGGCCTGTTCAGCCCGCACAGCAAATCGCACTGGCTGCGCACCCTGTGCGACGTGGATTTTACCCCGCCGGTGGAGGGCGAAACGCTGGAGACCCATGCGCCGAACTTCTGGCGCTGGCTCGACCGGGCGGCCAGTGGCAACCCGACAAAACGTAACGTGATTCTGGCCGCGCTGTTTATGGTGCTGGCGAACCGCTACGACTGGCAGCTCTTTCTCGAAGTCACCGGCCCCGGCGGCAGCGGGAAAAGTATCCTGGCCGAAATCGCCACGATGCTGGCCGGAGAGGATAACGCCACATCAGCCGACATCGACACGCTGGAAGACCCGCGCAAGCGTGCCTCCCTGATTGGCTTCTCGCTGATACGTCTGCCTGACCAGGAGAAATGGAGCGGAGACGGTGCCGGGCTCAAGGCCATCACCGGCGGCGATGCGGTCTCCGTTGACCCGAAATACCAGAATCCGTACTCGACGCATATTCCGGCGGTGATTCTGGCGGTCAACAATAACCCGATGCGCTTCACCGACCGCAGCGGCGGCGTGTCACGTCGCCGGGTGATTATCCACTTCCCGGAGCAGATAGCCCCGGAGGAGCGCGACCCGCAGCTCAGGGATAAAATCGCCCGCGAGCTGGCCGTCATCGTGCGCCAGTTGATGCAGCAGTTCAGCGACCCGATGAGCGCCCGCGCACTGCTCCAGTCGCAGCAGAACTCCGACGAGGCGCTCAGCATCAAGCGTGATGCTGACCCGACGTTTGATTTTTGCGGCTATCTGGAGGCGCTACCGGAGCCGGACGGAATGTATATGGGGAACGCCAACATTATCCCGCGCCAGCCGCGCCTGTATCTGTATCACGCCTATCTGGTATACATGGAGGCCCACGGCTACAGGAACGCGCTCAGCCTGACCATGTTCGGCAAGGGGCTCTCAGCCATGCTGAAAGAGTACGGTCTGAATTATGAGAAGCGCCGCACAAATCAGGGCATGCAGACCAATCTCGCGCTCAGGGAGGAAAGCAACGCCGACTGGCTGCCGAAGTGCGACGAACCTACCGCAACATAACCAACCCGGACCGGCATTGCCGGTCTTTTTTTACCTGCACACCGACCCGAGTGAACAGTAAAGCGTTCACTGCTCACCGAGTATTCACCAGATAACACAATGAAAATAAACAATAAAAACACCGAATGAACAGTGTGAACAGTTTTTCCAGAAAAAAACTTTTTTACCCTTAAACGTTATCAGACCGCCCAGTGCCAAAATTCGACATTACCAATAACTCGATATGTTAATCAGTCGGGTAAGTCAATTATCAGCATTCGTGAGCAGGTCAACATTAGAGTCCCAATATTTTAGTACTTATATCGGGTATTGAAATAACATCCATTATTAGTATCTTATGATTTTTTCTGCTCTCCTCCTGGAGGAGGTAATCTTTTACGTATAACATTCACGCATGCTGAAACAGAACTTTCCGTTCTTTTCCATAAAATCAACAATATAACCCCAATGACAAATCCAACAATAACTATTAGCACATAGACGATCATAACTACCGTTGATTTTATTTCTGTAACAAGCAATGAGCAAAAAATTGCTAATGCGAAAGAGAGTAAAGCGATTGCAATCGTAAGATAAATAGAATCTGGTGAACCACGCTCTATAGTCAGCAATTCTTCTTCAGATATCTCATATATAGTGAGCGTATCAATTTTTGCACGGAGTATGGCGACAGTAAACCCATCTTCTTTCTCTGGTGTCTGCGTCATAATTATTCCTATAGAACCCTAACTGATGCATTAACTGTGCCAGGATATCCTCCCAAATCAATAACCAAATTCCAGTGTCCAGAACGTGGAGCAGTTAACCTTGCGGGAGACTTAGTTGTATATCCACCATAGTACTGATGTTGCATGCCTTTTTTATACTTTGTAAAATTAATATCATCCATCAGACGTACATTTGCTTGTTTATCTAATGTAACTTCAACAACATTACCGCTAGTTAAATTAAGGTTGTAGTGCAAAAAATTCATAAAAAAAACCTCTTTATAAAAAAAGGGCATAGCGAAGAAAATAAATTGTGCACACTGCGACTTAAGTAGTAAACAGCTTGATGTAGGATTCGTAAGTGAGTTGCCAAAAAAAACACTTGGCAGTTCCTTATCAATAATAACCGGTTTATAATAGTCGGTTATCGGAATATTTTGGAATTATCAATATGCTCTCATTTGAGTATAGAGGCCCTGAGTAACTTTACAGTTCTTATACATGATAAAGTTAGTAAATCCACTTCACGCTCACAGCAGACAAAACGCTTGTATCTATAATTTGTGGAAGTGAACAGTAAAGTGTTCACTGTTCACCGAGTATTCACGCGCTAATACCTTGAAAATAAATAACAAAAACATGCAGTGAACAGTGTGAACAGTTTTCACCAAAAAAACTTTTTACTTCCCCCTCATCACCATCGTATGCCGTGATGGTCGCCGGAAACAGACCGGAGATGCGCTAAGGTGAAGAGTTGACTGTTCACTCTTCACCAACTAATCACCATCTATCACTATGATATTAAAAAGAAAAATAAGGAGGTGAACAGTGTGAACAGTTAAATGCAAAAAAACTTTTTCTTACTGAGAATTGAGCTCAAAAAAAGAACGCCATCGACGATGTGTATAGGGATGTGTATAGTTTTATTTATCGAACTTAAATTTTACTTATATATCAATACCTTGATTCAATTTATTGATTCCTATTATCGCACTCTCTAATAAATCAATAACTTAGGTTAAAATACCCAAGAAATTGTATCTTCTAAAATCACATCCAAACGCCTGTGTGTTGTACTGGCTTTGGTATCGTACAACATATGGGCAGGTAGTTACCAGGCTCAACCCTGTACAGATTTTCCTTTGAAGCCAGAAGACGCCGCCAGCGTCTCTAATCCTCATACCAAAACCCTTAGCAAAGTTCCGCGTGACCCTGGCCTGCCAGCACATCGCCGGCGGCGTATGCCTGACGCAGACCGCGGAACGAGTCGGCTATCAATCCCAAGCCGCGTTTAATCGCGCATTTCAACGCATCACAGGAGTCCCCCCGGCCGTTACAGCCAACAGTGCCGGGACAACGCCACCGTTCAGCAATTTCACGGCCAGAATTATCAGCAGATGAACGAAATCGTTTAGCTCACCCCTGCCGCAGCATGGCTGATTGCGATCGGCCATGCTTCATGCCGTGCCCTGCTGTGCGAGCGGAAATGACGCCGACAAACCGCCTGCGCTGAAATATCGATTATCACGGCACTCATAATACTGTTATCCATAAAAACCACTATATTGTATATTTCGTTCCGTTTAAAATCGTCTACGATAAAAAAGATATAGTCAAAAAAGAAGTAGTATCTATGCATCACCAGGTTCAACTCTCCGACAGCATAATATCCAATAGCCAGGCATTGGTGAATTTCGCCATACAGTACATTTATCAAAATATAAATAATAACATTTCAGTTTATGATATCTCTGAATATCTGCAGGTTTCCCGGCAATATGTGCATCGCATTTTTAAAAAACAAACCGGAGTGACTGTCAACAAATTCATCAGCAATAAAAAAATTGAATATGCAATAATGGATATCATCCTCGGGATTGAGGATACCGACTCGGCCTACCTTAAATATAATTTCAAAAGTAAACATGCGTTTGTCGACCAGATCCAGCACTATATCCACACCACGCCTGCCTTGTATAGCCTACCAGCGCTCGCAGCGTATAAAAAATAAATCACTGCGCGCGCTGGTAGCCTCAATATCACTGCCTCCCTGATGCCCCCCCGTGGGGCGCTCAGCAATTAGCAAAACAATCACTAACGTATAACGGTAAAATGACTCAGGACGAATAATTATTAATTAGAACCAGCGGTTATAACAACTGTTATATCGATTAACAAACTAACTGTTCATGTTGGTTAAGGATCTGCTGTGATGTAATCCACTGGTATTTTTGGGTGAATTAACCTGCACATATTTGAGAACACTATAATGAGCAATGATAAATTTTCAGATAATGAACGATTAAAACAGCAGAGCCAACTTCTGCGCGGCACGATTAAAGAAGATCTGCATAACGAATTAACCGGCGGATTTCTCGGCGATAACTTTCAGCTGATCCGCTTTCACGGCATGTACCAGCAGGACGATCGCGATATTCGCCAGGAAAGAACGGCGCAAATGCTAGAACCCCTGCATACGGTGATGCTGCGGGTGCGTTTACCTGGCGGGATCATCAGCCCGCAGCAGTGGCTGGGGATCGACGAGTTTGCGTCGCAGCATACGCTTTACGGCAGCATCCGCATCACCAACCGCCAGGCGCTGCAGCTGCACGGCGTGCTAAAGCGTAATATCAAGCCGGTTCATCGGCTATTGCATCAGTTGGGTCTCGATTCGCGGGCGACGGCGGGCGACGTCAACCGTAACGTACTGTGTACTTCAAATCCGGTGGAGTCCGGGCTTCATCATCAGGCTTACGAGTGGGCTAAAAAGATATCGGAGCATCTGTTGCCGAAAACAAACGCCTATGCCGAAGTTTGGCTGGACGGTGAAAAGATCGCGCAGCCGGAAGAAGAGACCATTCTGGGCAACAGCTATCTGCCGCGCAAATTCAAAACCGCGGTGGTCATTCCACCGCAAAACGACGTCGATTTGCACGCCAACGATCTTAACTTTATCGCTATCGGCGAGAATGGACAGCTGACGGGCTTCAATGTGCTTGTAGGCGGCGGCCTGGCGATGACCCACGGCGACCAGAGCACCTATCCGCGCCTGGCGACAGAGCTGGGGTATATTCCTTTGAACGCTACGCTGGCGGTTGCCACCGCCGTTGTCGCCACCCAAAGAGACCGTGGAAACCGCGCAAATCGACGCAACGCTAAAACTAAATATACTATCGATCGACTCGGCATTGAGGTATTTAAAGCGGAAGTCGAGCTGCGAGCAGGCATGGCATTCCAACCGCTGCGGCCTTACGCTTTCAGCAGTCGCGGCGATCGTATCGGCTGGGTAGAAGGGATCGACGGTAAGCACCATCTCACCCTGTTTATCCCCAGCGGCAGGTTGATTGATAAGCCCGGCAAGCCTCTCAAGTCGGGCCTGGCCGCCATCGCCGCCGTCCACGACGGTGACTTTCGCTTAACCCCCAATCAAAATATCATTATCGCCGGCGTCAGCGAGCGCAACCGAGCTCAGATTGACGCACTGGCACAGCGCTATTCCTTGATTGATGACACGGTATCGCCGCAGCGAAAAAGCGCGATGGCCTGCGTCTCCTATCCCACCTGTCCGCTGGCAATGGCCGAGGCCGAACGCGTGCTGCCGGACATAGTCGATCGCCTTGACGCTATCTTAATGCGTAACGGGATTGCCGATCGGGACGTGATATTTCGCGTCACCGGCTGCCCGAACGGCTGTGGCCGGGCGATGCTGGCCGAAATCGGCCTCGTCGGCCGCGCCGTGGGCCGCTATGACGTATACCTCGGCGGCAACCGCGAGGGAACGCGTATTCCTCGCCTCTATAAAGAGAACCAGCCGCTTGAAGAGATTATCCGCGACCTTGACGCGTTGCTGAGCGCCTGGGCGCAGGCGGCTAACCATGATGTGGCGTTCGGCGACTTTGCGGTACAGACGGGGATTATTCGCCCGGTACTGAACTCCAGCATCGACTTTTATCAGCAGGACTAAGATGGCCAGGCCGTTGGCGATTATTCAAATGGGCGATCCGCCGGCGATAATCCGCGAGGAGGCTGGCGAGCAAAGCCAATGGTTCGTTCAGGCGCTCGCCTTATCCCGCGGGGAGTACCGGGTTATTCACCCGGATCGCCAGGAGCCCCTGCCCGCTATCGACACAATCTGCGGCGCCATCATCAGCGGCTCCTGGGCGATGGTCACCGACCGGTTAGCGTGGAGCGAGGAGACTGCGCAATGGATACGACGCGCCCACGCCCTGAACCTGCCACTACTGGGCGTGTGCTATGGCCACCTGCTAATTTCCCACGCGCTGGGAGGCCTGGTTGCGGATAACCCGCTGGGGAGCGAACACGGGCTTCAGCTGATCCAGATCGCCGAAAACAGTACGGCCCCGCTGCTAACGACATTTCCCGGTCGCTTCGCGGCCTGGCTTTCTCACCGGCAAACCGTGCTACGGCCGCCGGATGGTGCCAGCGTGATGGCTTTTTCCGCCCGTGACGCCTGCCAGATTCTGCGCTATAGCGACACGGCGTATTCGGTGCAGTTCCACCCGGAATTTACCTGGGATATTATGGCCGCTTGCCTCAAACAGCGCGGAGAAGAGTTGGAAATGGCCGAGATGCCCGGCGAACCAGTCTGGCCACAAGAGCTGCTCAGGCGCTTCTATTATCTCTGGTGCAAGGATAATGCCCCCCGCTTATGCCAGTCATAATCGTGAGAAAGCTGTTTAATCGCTACATCAGGCGCAGGGTCGCCCACCTCCCCTACCAGTATTCGCTGATAGCCGGGCAACCAGGAAAAAATATTGAATAGCAGGTCTCTGCCTGGTTGTCTTCAGTCAGACCTGTCATTCGCATGGCCGTTTTCCGGTCCATACAATTTTGCAATATATTTCGAAAAATCAGCATAATATATTACCTAATCATCCACCTAATGCGAAATAATACATTCATCCAGAACGTCAGATTTATCGTTTTATTCGCAGCACAGGCGGCCAGTAATTTATACAGCGAGCGTCACTAGACTGGATGGAAGTGCAACTCAGCAGCCTCTTCTATTATTCATCCGCGTTCGATGGGATATCACACAAAAAATTCAGCTGGACCAGCATGGGCTGATTAACTATGAAAGTAAAAATTGCAACGCCAACGGGCAGAGTGTCCTGGAGCATGTCTGCCGTTGAATAAGTAATGGCGCATTCAGGCATCAATGCACCGGTGCAACCGTCAAGCTTCTGGCAAATAGCTTTGGTGACGGAATTCCCGGACCATTCCGTGTGATACTCTTCACAGTACCTAATTAGTAGAGTTTTAAAGCAGACTTGATGAGGTGAATTGCATGTATGATTTTGATTCAACTAGCTGGCTGGTTGGACATGGAATGAGCGTGGATCTTCGCGTCGTAAGTCATAAAGTCGAATGTGCAGCAAGGCATTACTAATATCGCGGTATGTTAATCAATGTGTAGCAGAGCAGTTCTACAGTGAAGAGCATAACAATTTTAACACCGCGATATCAATGACTTACCACACTCACCTTCCCAATAGATAAATTCAGCCAACAATACTAAATTGAATATTTACTTAGCTTACTGATATGTATCCCTAACCAGGTAAGCTCGTCGTTTGGAATAAATATAGCGTAATTATTTTTTATATAATCACGAATTGCTTCTGCAACAACCATAGCTCTTGGATGGAAGCGAATTAATTCATTATAGAAATCATCAGTTTCTTCTAATTCAATGTTATTACTTAAGACTCTTTCAGCGAAGTACCTTAAATGTGTAATAAATCTGGCGTAGTGAATTGAATTGATATCAATGTTTTTATTAAGTTTATAGCGAACAATTTCGGCAACTCTATTCACTAATTCAACTTGCTTATGCGCATTAGTCTCATCACATTGGGAACTTGCATTAATAATGTGAAAAGCAATATGTACAGCCTCATCTTCAGGAAGATTTACAGAAAATTTAGCAGATACCATATCTCTTGCTAACTCACCTATATTATATTCTTTCTGATAATACCTTTTTATCTCCCAAGTGAGTTTATTCGCAATGTTAACATTTGCCTTACAGCGTTCAACCGCGAAATGCAAGTGCTCTGCCAATGTAAATAGCAACACTGTATTAAGCTTTTCATTGTAATGCGCTTGAGCTAACTTGACTATTTCATGCGTAATTTCAAAAAAAACTGCGGGAATTGTGTCAGTCAAGGACAAGTAATGCTGCGCTTTAAGCGTATTTAAAGGGATAAATACCTGTTCAACATTTTTCAAGTCGACCATTGTGCCCGGCTTGGAATTAAAACCAATGCCTTTGCCAAAAAGTATAATCTCTTTTCCATCATTAACAGCAAGAAGCATACTGTTATTTAAGGACTTTTTAATTTTCATCACAATTCCCGCGATAACAAATGATTAACCTAAATCAGTTCCGTTGGTCGCAATGACCTTACGATACCAGTAGAAGGAATCTTTGCGTAATCTATTCAATGAACCATGCCCCTCGTCATCTTGATCTACATATATAAAACCATAGCGTTTGGTCATTTGCGATGTTCCAGCACTGATGATATCAATCGTGCCCCAACTTGTATATCCTATCAAATCAACACCTTCTTTAACAGCTTCAATCATCTGTTCGAAATGCGCACGAAAATAATTAATGCGGTAATCGTCATGAATTTTCCCATCAACTACTGTATCTTTCGCACCGAATCCATTTTCAACAATAAATAACGGAATTTGGTATCGATCATAGAGTTCCAGCAACGATATTTTGAGCCCAACGGGATCTATTTGCCAACCCCATTCAGATGCAGGCAAATGTGGGTTTTTTACACCCATGATAGTATTTCCTGCAGTGCGTTCTGCATCGGGCTGGACTGATTCAGTAATGGACATATAATAGCTGAATGAAAGGAAGTCTACAGTATAGCGTCGTAGCGTATCCAAATCATCCGGCTGCATTTTTATCTTTATGTTACGTAATTCGAGATCCCGCTTAATTAGCGGTGGATATTCTCCCTTAATTTGAACATCCGAATAAAAATAATTTTCTAAATTCTTTTTGAGAGTAGCCTCTACGTCATCAGGATGACAAGTCAGAGGATAGGTAGTTAACTTGGTAAGCATGCATCCCACCTGGCTACCAGGTATTTTTTCGTGGCAGTCCTTTGTTGCTAACGCCGAAGCAACAAACTGATGATGCAATGCCTGATAAATATCCTGTGTACTTTCTCCTGGTAAGCTTTTTTCTTCACGAACACCTGCAGTCGTAAAGGGGTGCCGATGAATGCTATCAATTTCATTGAATGTTAACCAGTAACGGACCAGATTCTTGTAACGGTCAAAGCACACATTTGAATAGCGCAGAAACGCATCAACAACATTTCGGTGGACCCAGCCATTATATTTCTCACTCAATACTAATGGCATTTCATAGTGTGATAGCGTAACGAGTGGTTCGATGCCAAGTCTGCGCATCTCAGTGAACATATTTTCATAAAACTGTAAACCACTTTCATTTGGTTGATCATCTTCACCTGTAGGGAAGATTCTTGACCAGGCTATTGATACCCTGAGTACTTTTATCCCCATTTCGGCAAAAAGAGATAAATCCTCTTTATAGCGATGATAAAAATCGATACCTCTGCGTTTAGGATAATTTTTATCGTTCTCACCTTTAAGCGCATCGCTAACGTTTTCATCAGATACGGACATATGGCCGGCATAATCGCTTGTGCTCAAATGAGCCTTATAGGCGACTGCATCTGCAACAGAAGGGCCTTTTCCGTCAACGTTCCATGCTCCCTCTGCCTGATTCGCTGCAATGGCCGCACCCCATAAAAAATTCTCGGGAAGAATAGATTTTGACATAATGATTAAGCCTCTTTTAATGAAAGAATATTTAACTGATGTGTTGCTTCGGTTTGCTCGGTTGACGGTTTCATCTTAAAACGTTCGCTATTTGTAACAACCATTACTACGACTGGGTCGTAACCCGATTTAATGATTTTATCAATCTCAAATTCGATTAATAGCTCACCAGCCTTAACCCGTTGGCCATCGGTAATTTGCGGGTGAAAGCCTGCTCCGTTCATTTGTATTGTATCAATTCCGATATGAAAGATGACCTCAACTCCATGGTCAGTTATCATGCTTGCTGCATGGCCACTTTCGAACACATGCTCTATAACGCCATCGGCAGGTGCATATAGAGCTCCGACAGATGGAATGATAGCGATACCATCGCCCATGATTTTTGCAGAAAATACATCGTCGTTTACATCCGTTAACGGGATGATTTTCCCTTCAACCGGACTGGTGAAGAAAAATTCATTCACTGATTTTGAAGTAGCGATGGCCGCTGGATCCTCAAAACTAGATTTTTCCTCATCAGAGGGCAGAGTCGCCGTCTTTTCTTTCCAAAAGAATAATGTTGATAAAAACGCCATGCTGAAAGAAATCAGAGCACCTATGATTGCATACATCAAGCTAGTTGGATTATCCGGGGAAGCAAATATTGAGATGCTGGCAAGGCTCGGAGCTACTATTGCGTAAGCTGAGACCATCGTAAATCCCATGAAAGCCCCACCGATCATTGCACCTATCATCACCGAAATAAGCACAGGCCTATGGAGTAAAGTAATACCATACAGTGCAGGTTCAGTAATACCAAAGAGGGCTGAGATTCCGGAGGAAAGTGCAGTACCTTTAAACATTTTATTTTTACTTTTAAGAGAAACCGCAAAGCAGGCTCCTGCTTCAGCTATATTGTGTGCCAGGGAAGCTGGATTATATAAAGATTCTTTACCGGTTTGGCCCATCGACATTATGGCATAAGGAAGAAAAGGTTTATGCATTCCTGCAGCCACAATAAATGGTAACCCGCCAGCCAGTAATCCTGTGGCGATGAACCCAAATTTTCCATGCATCCAAAGAATCAGTTGGGTTAATAAAGAGCCCATTTCAAAACCTAAAGGCCCAAGGATAAGTAGTGTTACAGGAACTGTTGTGACCAGCGATAACATTGGTGATAAAAAACCGCGTAACGCATTAGGTGTGTAACGATTAAAAAGAGATTCAGTTTGTGCATAGAAAATCACACAAAGTATTGCCGGAAATACCTGTGCCGCATAGGAGACATTCGTAATATCAAACGTCATTAACGATGCCCCTTGTTTTGCCAATGTAGTAAACGTGGGCAACAACAAGACTGACACAGCTGTTAATGCGACTAACGAATTCACTTTAAGCTTATTCGCAGTAGTGATTGCTATAAGTAAGGGTAAAAAATAGATCGGTGCGGTTCCAATGCAATCCAAGATTTTATAAGTAGAACTGTCCTTCGTGAGCCATCCGGCCATGTCCATGATGATCAGAAGAGATTTCAGCACACCACCACCTGCAATAGCAGGAATGAGCGGCTGGAAAATACTGATAACAAAATCAATCAGCCAGGCACTCCACTTTTTTTTGATAACAGGTTTCTGTTTCTCGGCAGAGTTATTACCCATCAATGATTTAATAGCATCAAACACTTTTACAACGTCTTTGCCAATGACAATCTGACACTGCACATTTGTCACGACCCCCATTATCCCAGGCATTTTTTTGAGTTCAGATACCTCCACTTTAGAGTTATCATACAAGCTTAGTCGTAATCTGGTTGAGCAATGTTCGAGGTGTTCGATGTTTCCTACTCCACCGACTAATTCAAGAATTGTACGCCCAGTATTTAGATGATCCATAAGTTGCCCCATGAGCAAAAAAAAAGACCCGAAACTCTTGCCCCGAAAAAGGGGGGGAGAGTTTCAGGTCTTGCCTGCATTACCAGTGACACGCCTGTACTACATATCTATTGACAGTATACTCTATACATAGTTACAGACAACAAATTTAAACCATGTTTTATGAAAATGTGACAGCTATAACATAATGCCCCTTGTAGATACTTACTGCATAAAAATGCCGGCAGTTGCACTCCCTTCGTTTAATAACATTTAGTAAGAACAACTTGATTATCTATACCCTAAAAAAAACGACAACTCATTACTTAATTGATTTTATGATGATAATTTAGTTTTCAACATAGTTACCACCACACCTCAGCCTGAGCGCCAATCGAAAATTGGTCTTTCTTATTATCATTGAATTTAAAATTGGAGAGTTCAGTCTGATTTGCTCTGATGTAAGTTGTATAGAAACGAATTTCCGGCCTTGAGGTTAAGATTGACGTATCAATTTTGAGTGCATGATATAACGTTGTTTTGTAACCGGACTCACTAAATGTTTGTCCTTGTGATTTGTTGTCTTGTCTAAACCATCCAAGCTCAACACCGCTTTGATTGAATTTACCCCAGATATAAGCAGGTCGTATGACACTTCGGTAGCTTTGAAAATCAGTATGGGCGCCGGTATCATAGCTGAATATATCATGGCCATTTGAATAAACCAGAGCGTGTGCCATTATAGTGTCCTCGGAGGGATAAAACTCTCCTTGGGAAATAATTCTGAATGCCTTTCCATTCGTGTGATTCCCATAATAATAGTCACCATTTCCATATGTTGGATTTGCTCCTGAAATTTTTGCAAATGAACTGGCAATAGAATTATCGGCAACCTGTAGTGTTAATTCTCCATACCCACCAGTTTTAAATTTCTGCCTTAAAATCGCAGCCGCCAGCCATGCATCTTTTACTTGATAATACTGACCATCAGACTCTCCTGACTTAACAACGTCTGACTTATTCGCCATATTATAGCGACCATTGAGTTCCAGTGTTGCCTTATCCCATAATGGAATTTCGCGATAACGAATATCCAGAGCGTTAGTATTGAGTTGTAGTGAATTTCCTGATGTTTTGTAATCAAGCGCGCGTGCGTTCAGATCCTGGCGCACAACAGCAACGTTGAATTTTCCTGGGCCAATTTTCCAGTTTTCTATACCGAGCCCTGCGCCACTTTCAGTTCTGATACTTTTCCAGTCAAGCATCTGTATCTCATATTTAGGCAGATAGTGCTTACCTACCCAGAAATCGGCTTCTGGAGCAAAACTCAGGAAACCCTTAGTTGTGAGATAGATATCAGAAAACTGTAAGTTACTCTCTGAATTTTTATCAAACACAGCATTGCTGTATTGCTCACCGACATTACCATCCAGCATAACAACTGCGTGTGCGGTTTTTCCATCCAAATCATAGACTTTTTGTTTTAGTTGTAAATCAAACCAGGATGTATATTCATTGCCAAACCTGCCAAGTGAACCAATCGCATACTCCTTTGGAGAACCATGGTTTGCAGTTCCCCAACCGGACCGGAAGTAACCATTATAAGAAAAACCAATATCATTTTTTACAAAGTTACTTATATCTTTCAACGTCAAATCATTACTCACCGCATCTTTTTGTATGGTCTTTTTTTCGGAGGTAGTAATGTCTACATTTTTGACTAATACCTGATTCTCTGCATACATTGGTTTAGTAAACCCAGTATCATTGAGCTTGTATTTTTTTAACTCAGCCCTGGTATCATATAGTTCTTTGGTATTTTCTTGCAATTTTTTTTCAAGTATAGCAATGCGTTCTTCCATTGTTAGGCTTTGAGCATGTGAGTTGCTGCATATTACGGATATAAAAATAAAAAAAACTCTTTTTTTCATTATAAAACCCTCTTTAGTTACACTCGCGCATAAACTAAATACTTTGTTTAGAGATGTTTTAAGTGCTCATAGATATTAGTGGCACCAGGTACCTATTTATATCGCTTTGGTTTAACAAGCAAAATGTCTTCATCAGAATTTTGATATAGTGTATAGCTATAAAAGATTAAGTCCTTTTTCACCGGCGCACTGAAATTTATTTTATGAACACATAATTTTCTCCTCTCAAAATAAAACATATTTACCCCACCCAGACATATCTCAGCAATTTTTAAAACTAACGAGCAGACGTTCCCTGCTCAATAATTAATTGAGAGACCAATGAAATGTATAATGAAGATTAAACTTTTATTTTCGTTTCATGAATAAAGCCCAAAAAAACCAAAAAAAAAGACCCGAGGACATTTTCGAATCTAAATGAATTCGAAAGTGCACTCAGGTCTTGCCTGCTCTTGCAGTTACACGCCTGTACATCAATTCACATATTAATACATATTTAATATGAATTTGACAACGGGAAATTTTGAGTCGTTTGAAAATTGTGATCTACTTAACAATTGCTCGCTTTCCCTCTAGCATTCATCCATCACAGATAGCTTATTTTCACCTTCTATTTTAAGGGGAGGCCGGCTCTATTGACCTCCCAGGGATAGATGACTACCTCAGAGAAACCTTCTAGATTATGTTCTTAAATCATAATACAACCAATATTTTCCTGGATTCAGTCCCAACAAATAATAAAAAGCCCCATCATTCTGTTTATAGGTTGAATCAGCTTGCCTTACATATAAACAACTGTTTCTTTTATTTGTGTAGTGCATTCACATCACTCCTATTAAACTCTATTTCCCCAACATCTATCACTCCATACTGAAACGACGCCCTTAAAATTCAAAAAATAAGAATACCTTGTTTTATCATAATTTTCGCAAGTAAATATTGCCTGGTATAATGGACCGCTATTAGAATCAGTATGGATTTATATTTAGACAGAATCGTCTGCCGGGGTGGGGTCAGTCCAATCCTCATCATTCGGGTCGATATTTTCAGGGCCGCCGGAACGTCGTCTGGCGACCTCTTCTGTAGTGCGTCACGGTCAAACTGCAGCCTGCGGTTCCGCAGGTTTCTGCGTATCAGGACGTATTTTGAACCAGATGGCATACATGGCGGGCAGGAACACCAGCGTGATAATGGTGCCGCCAAAGGTCCCGCCAATCAGCGTGTAGGCCAGCGTCCCCCAGAACACCGAGTGCGTCAGCGGGATAAACGCCAGTATGGCAGCCATCGCCGTCAACAATACCGGCCGGGCACGCTGCACCGTCGCCTCTACCACCGCATGGAAGGGCGCCAGCCCCTCCTGCTCGTTGTGATGGATCTGGCCTATCAGGATCAGGGTGTTGCGCATCAGAATGCCGGACAGCGCAATCAGCCCGACGAGGGTATTGATGCCAAAAGGCTGGTTGAAGAGCAGCAGCGTTGGCACCACCCCAATCAGCCCCAGCGGCGCGGTCAGGAAGACCATCACCATCGCCGCCATCGACCGCACCTGGAGGATGATAATCAACAGCGTCATGGCAATCATGATAGGGAACAGCGGCACCATCGCTTTGGTGGCTTTCCCGGACTCTTCAATCGAACCCGCCTGCTCGATGCGGTATCCGGCCGGCAGCGTATCGATGACCGGCTGCAGCGCCTTCGTGATGGCGGCAGAAACATCCGGCGGCTGCAGATTTTCGGCTATATCTCCCCTGACAGTTATGGTCGGAATACGATCGCGACGGCGCATAACCGGCTCTTCCATTTGCACCTCAACCTCCCCAATCTGAGACAGCGGAATGCGCTGCCCGGCAGCCCCCACCAGGGTAAAGCCGGCTATTTTTGCCGGGTCAAGCCGGATATCCCCCGCCGCGCG
The DNA here is from genome assembly GCF_018139045.1 of Klebsiella pasteurii. Taxonomy (NCBI): domain Bacteria; kingdom Pseudomonadati; phylum Pseudomonadota; class Gammaproteobacteria; order Enterobacterales; family Enterobacteriaceae; genus Klebsiella; species Klebsiella pasteurii. The sequence goes on along the minus strand of NZ_CP073236.1, from coordinate 5,125,685 downwards.
TCCCATGACCTGTACCGAACGGATATCTTCCCGTACTGAGGTGATTGGAATGCCTGAAAGCAGAAACTGAAGCTGCTGCGCGGCCGCATTCGAGGTCAGCCCCACCGCCTGCAGGCGATCCTGATTGAGCGTGAAGTGCAGCGCCGGTACCCGCGGCCCCCAGTCGGTGTTGACGGTTCTCATCATCGGACTGGCCTGCATCACTTTTTCCACCTTATCTGCGATTTCGCGCAGCGTGGTAGGATCAGGCCCCATGACGCGATAAGCCACCGGATAGGGTGAATACGGGCCAAACACCAACTGGGTCACGCGCACGCGCGCCTCGGGCGTCAGTCCACCGGCCACCGCTTCACGCAATCTGAACTTAAGCGCCTCGCGGGCTTCCGGGTTGTCCGTCAGCACGACTATTTTCGCAAATGACGGGTCAGGCAGCTCGGGGGCCATGGCCAGAAAGAAACGCGGCGCCCCCTGCCCGATGTAGGAGGTGACGATTTTTGCCTCTTTCTGTTTTCTCAGCCAGGCTTCGATTTTCGCCGCGGTGGCATTGGTCTGCTCAATAGCGGTGCCATAGGGCATCTGCACTTCAACCAGTACCTCAGGACGGTCGGAGGTGGGGAAAAATTGTTTTTTCACCAGCCCTAAGCCGAGTATCGCAACCGTAAAGACGGCTATCACAGTACCCGCCACGATCCACTTGCGCGCGATAACCCAGCCCAGCAATCGGCGAAAACGATTGTAATGACGGGTGTTGTAAATCGCTGCGTGTCCCCCCTCTACCTTTTTGATATCGGGCAGCATCTTCACGCCCAGATAAGGCGTGAACACCACCGCGACAATCCAGGAGGCAATAAGGGCGATACCGACGATCCAGAACATATTGCTGGTATATTCGCCGGCGGTGGACTGGGCAAAACCGTTAGGCATGAAACCAACGGCGGTGACCAGCGTACCGGCGAGCATCGGGGCGGCGGTGTGGCTCCAGGCATAGGCGGAGGCTTTTATGCGGTCGTAGCCCTCTTCCATTTTCACCACCATCATTTCGATGGCGATGATGGCATCATCGACCAGCAGCCCGAGCGCCAGGATCAGCGAGCCCAGGGTGATACGGTCAAAGTTTTTGCCGGAAGCCTCCATCACAACGAAGACAATCGCCAGCGTTAACGGTACGGCAGCGGCGACCACGACGCCCACACGCCACCCCATGCTGACGAAACAGACCACCATCACCACCAGCAGCGCGACAAAGAACTTGATCATAAACTCGTCAACGGCGGAGCTGATGTTGACCGATTGGTCGGTGACCTTGGTCAGAGTCATGCCGAGCGGCATACCCGCATTAATTTTGGCGGTTTCCGCATCCAGCGCCTTCCCCAGATCCAGTCCGTTCCAGCCGTCCCGCATCACGATGCCCAACAGCAGCGCCGTTTCCCCCTGATTGCGGATCAGGAAGGTCGCCGGATCTTCGTAGCCCCGCTCAACGGTCGCCACGTCCGATAGTTGCAGTGTCCGGCCCTGAACAACAATGGGGGTTTCGCGGATTTTCTCCAGTTTGTCAAAAGCGCCATCCAGGCGGATAAAGACCTGCGGTCCTTTGGTGTCAATCGAGCCAGCGGGCGTCAGTACGTTCTGGCTGTTGAGGACGGAGAAAATATCCTGAGGGGAAACGCCCAGCGTGGCCAGCCGGTCATGCGAGAACGAAACAAAGATGCGTTCGGCCTGTTCACCGATAATATTGACCTTCTTCACCCCCGGCACGTGCAGAAGACGCTGACGCAGCGATTCCGCATCGCGAACCAGTAGCCGCTGCGGCTCTCCTTTCGCCTTCAGCGCAAAGAGCGCGAAGGTGACGTCGGAGAATTCGTCATTGAACATCGGTCCGATAACGCCTGCCGGCAGGTTTTTGGCCTCATCGCCGAGCTTCTTGCGCGCCTGATAGAACTCTTCCTGCACCTGTGAAGGCGGCGTGCTGTCTTGCAGTGAAAGCATGGTATAAGCCAGACCGGGTCGGGTGTAGGTTTCACTACGGTCATACCACTTGAGCTCCTGCATTCGCTTTTCAAGCGGTTCAGCAACCTGATCCTGCATCTCCTGCGCGGTAGCGCCCGGCCAGGCAGAAATAATCGTCATCTGCTTGACGGTAAACGGCGGGTCTTCCGCGCGCCCCAGTTCGAAAAATGACAGAACCCCGGCCACGGTAATCAGAATAATGAGGAACAGGGTGATGGAACGCTCGCGAACAGCCAGCGCTGAAAGATTGAATTTGCCGTCGCTCATGGCCGACTCCCGGCGACGCGGGCATCGTTCTGTACAGCCATGCGTACAGCCTCACCGTCATGCAACAGATGCGCCCCGAGGGCGACCACCTTCTCGCCAGGCTGGAGGTTACCGGATACCTGCGCCACATCATCTCTCAATCCCAGCACCTGAACGGACCGCCACGACACTTTGGCTGGCTGACCTGAAATCTGCCAGACGCCCGGCCCTTTACCCGGATCGTAGAGCGAGGCTAATGGTACCTGCATCACCTGGTTCGGTAATTTACCGTCTGCAATGTGCAGCGTTACGGTGGATCCCAGCGGCGCATTCGCCAGCGCCCCTTCAAGCACATATCTCGCCTCGAAGGTGCGGGTTACCGGATCGGCCGCATCGGAAAGGAGACGCAGTTTCGCCGGGACCGTCTGTTTACCGGTGCCGTACAACATGGCCTCGGCCTCGCTTGCAGGAGCCGGACGTAACGTCTCGGGTAACTGCACGCTGGCCTCACGCTGGCCCGCTCTGGCCAGACGAACCACCGGCTGACCAGCGCTAACCACCTGACCGGGTTCAGCCAGAGTCTCCATGACCACGCCGTCTGCGTCGGCCAGCAGCACCGCGTAGCCCGTCGCGTTTTGCGCCACATTCGCCTGGGCCTGAGCCGCATTGAGTTCAGCTTTGGCCGTATCGGCGGCCGCTTTTATCTGGTCGTAGGCCGATACCGACACCGCCCCTGTCGAGACCAGACCGCGGTAACGCACCTCATCCGCCGCAGCTTGTTTTGCTCGGGCCCGTGCGGCCGCGACCGCCTGTTGCTGAGCCTGTGCCTGCAGGCCGAGGTCCGCGGGATCCAGACGCATCATCGGCTGGCCGCGCTTGACGTTCTGGCCGGTATCGACCAGACGTTCAAGAATTTTGCCCTGCACTCTGAAACCGAGATCGCTTTGAACCCGGGCGACAACAACGCCGGTAAATGCGCGGGAGGCATCCATCGCACTCACTACGGTCGCAGACCTGACCAGAGGAGGCTGAGTGCGGGGATCGTCTGTGCCGGAAACGTCACCGCAGGCCGCGAGGGCAAACGGCAGCAGGCAAACGGCAAAAGGGGCGGATTTGAGCCTGAGCATGGGGTTCCTTAATCATTTTGACAGGACAGTTGAACCATACTCTTTCATGTGACCAATTAAGTCAACGGTCACATTCAGGTTGCTAAACTTTTGAGTATTAATGAGGACGGCAGTATGGCCGCAGTGGGTGCGGTATCGAGGTTAAATTACAGCTGTAAAGGGCAAATATAAGGCTGCATGACCAGACAGATGGCATCCGCAGTCTCATCCAGCGGGGTTTTGCGTTCAAACTCCCCTGCCTGCCAGCCTTCCTGAATGACGTGCTGTATCAGCTGACGCAGCTGCTGCTGATAGACGGCGGCGGAAGGTCAGCGCTCCCGGGAGGCAACGGCAGCAATGTCATAAAGCTTGCAATCGTGAAAGAACAGATCGTTACCGGCTTCGATCAGCGCGTTTAATAAACGCCTCAGCTTTTCGGAGGCGGTAGGCGCATCGGCAATCGCGTCATAGACGACCACAGAGATTCTCGCCAGCCTGTTAGCACAACACAAATGGCTTCTCCAATCGCCTGTTTTGAATCGAAAAATTTGTATATATAGGTTTTTGAAAAACCAAACGTTTTCGCCAGATCTGACACGGTGGTCTTCTCGTAGCCGAAATACCCGAAGTGCTCCGTAGCGGCTTCCACAACCCGATCGCGGACGCAATGATCCGACGGCCCCCGCGAGGAGTATGCATTTGTGAATTTTGTCATTTTTCCAGCTTAGCCCAGAAGGCCTCGATTGAAAACCTGTGACCGATTTGTAATATAGTCACAAAGAAATGTTGACTCAAGGCACATCATGTTTCTCCTGGGTAGGCTTGTCCTGGCCGTAACGGCCGGCTTACTGGCGGGCTGTGCCGTCGGGCCGGATTATCATCGTCCCGATGTACTGCTTTTAAAGCAATATCATTCTCAGCCTGCCGTCCAGCAAAGAAGTGCCTCGCGGATGGCCCAGGCCCACGCCGGACTTGGGGCGGCCGACCTGCTTCGCCGGAGACCGGATATTATCGTGGCAGAGCGTCATCTCGCCGCCTTTCATGCGCGTACCGGGAGTAGGGATGAAAAGAACAGGCGTTCTGGGCGTTGATGCGTTAAGCGAAAAACTGACCGCAGGATTCTTTCAGGCGGAAACGGGCGCCCAGGTGTTTCTGTTCCCGGCAAACAGCGAACGAGCTCAAAGGCTGGCAAGAGAATTTCCCTGCTGGACCCTGGACAATCACCAGGCCGTCCTTGATGAAGCGGATGAAAAATTTAGCGCCTGTTTGCCTCGCCAGGCCCGCTCTTAGTGGCTGCCGACGAATCGGATTTTGATTCACCAACCGGAGGCCCTGCCTGAGCGGTGATTTCTATTTGGTTTTTCAATCACTCTGACCAGCACGGGAATAATCACTCCCTGAAAACGGCTCATCTGCCCCCTCAAATAAACGTGACAATTTTCGCCATGTTTTAGAGATAATCACCGGCCTGCTCCCCAACCTATCGCAGGCCGGATTGGCGTGATTCACCGAATCAAAAAAGCCAGCCCCGCGGCGAAGAGAATAGAAAGCAGCACCGATGCCAGGCCAGGCAGCAGAAAAGGATGATCGATAATATGTCGGCCCAGTTTGGTGGAGCCGGTATCGTCCAGCTCTACCGCTGCCAGTAACGTCGGGTAATTTGGCAAAATAAAAAGAGAAGCCGTAGCCGGAAAGCAGGCGACCAGGATACCGGGAGCAACGCCCATACTCAGCGCGGCAGGGAATAAAATTTTTGTTGAAGCCGCCTGCGAATACAAGAAACATGAGGCCGCCATAATAATGAGCGCCAACACAATGGGCGAATCCAATAAGTGTGACGAGACCGCGCTTTGCAGCCACTGTTGATTGCTGTCCATAAAGGTGGAACCCAGCCAGGCGACGCCAAGGATACAGATGCAGGAGGTCATCCCGGTTTTAAACACCGAGCCGGATGGGACTTTGTGTACGTTAACCCGGCAGCACACCACAATCAGCAGCGCAACGCCCATCATCACCCCAACCCGTGCCTGCCCGCTGCTCATGACCGGATGGGCAATCAGCCCTAACTTTGGACTGGTGACAATCGCATAGGCCAGAACCGCAACCAGCCCAACGATAAAGATCAGCACCGAACGGCCGGCGTAGGGCGGGATAGCCCGCTCAGTCCGTGCCTTAACCTGCACCGGATTGTCATAGAGCCGATCCTGCTGGCGGATTCTGTCCCAGAACAGGTAAAAAACGGAGGTAACCAGCAGCGCAAGAAAGGTGGACGGTATTGATACCGCGATGAGCTCAATATAGCCCCAGCCGTCATGCCCTTTTTCCAGTATCCCCGAGAAAAAAATCACCGCAGCGGAAATGGGCGACGCCACAATCCCCAGCAAAGACGCGCTGACGGAGAGAGCAAGCGCGCGGGTGGGTTTTATATTGTTCTCTTTCGCCACGCCGACAATAACCGGCATACAGGCAAAGGAGACCTGCCCGGTGCTGGCCATCATAGTTAATAGCCAGGTGGAAAGCGGCGCGGTGATGACTAACAGTCGCGGATAGCGGCGCAGCAGCCGCTCGGTGAGGTCAACAAGATATTCAATACCGCCGGCCTCCTGCATGGCGGCAATCGCCACGATCACCACCATGATAAACACGATAACCAGCATCGGCATATCGCCCGGCGTCGCGCCGAGCGCGCTGAGCACAATTACGCCAGCGCCGCCGGCAAACCCTACGCCGATCCCCCCAACCCGCATGCCGATGTACAGAAACAGCAGCACCACCAGAAACTGGACCAATATCATATATTGCCTCCACGGCTCCCTGTCCGGCATTAACCCTTCGCAAGATGACATGGCCGCCGGGCAAACGCGCGCTCACCATATCTTTGGATGTCACCTGCCGGTGAACGACAATTTATCGCGATACAGCGGCGTCGCTGCACACGGTGTGAATCAGACATCCGATCTGCTCAATCTCAACTTCCACCCTGTCCCCGGGCTGCATAAAGAGCGGCGGCGTACGTTTTTTTCCGATACCGCCGGGGGTGCCGGTCAGGATCACGTCTCCCGGAGAGAGCGCGCTGAAGGTGCTGATATAGGCAATAAGCCCGGCGATTGAATGCAACATGCTGCCCGTATTATCCTGCTGCACCGTCTGACCATTGAGACGGGTGGTAATATTCAGATTTTGCGGGTCGGGGATATCATCCGCCGTCACCAGCCAGGGGCCGAAGCCGCCCGTTGCAGGCCAGTTTTTCCCGCCGGTAAAGCAGGCATGCTGCCAGTCGCGCACGGAGCCATCCATATAGCAGCTGTAGCCGGCAACATACTGCAGCGCCTCCTGCTCTGGGATATTGCGCCCTCCACGGCCGATCACCAGCGCCATTTCGCCTTCATAGTCAAACTCATTGCTGCATTCCGGCTTGAGGAGCGGCGCCAGATGCCCGGTCTGCGAATCCGCAAAGCGGATGAATAGCACAGGATTCGCGGACTTCTCGTTCCCCGCAACGTTTTTATCGCGATAATTCACCCCAGCGCAGATGATTTTTTTCGGTTCAGTAATGACCGGCAGGAAAGCAATCTCGTTGAAGGAATAATGCGTTTTTTTCGCGGACGGCGGCAGAGCATCAAGCAGATGAAGGTGGGGCAAAAATTCAAGCAGGCTGCCATATTGAGGGAACAGCGCCTGCAGATCGATGACGCCATCGGCGGTCGCCAGACCATATTTATTTTTATCATTAACGCGAAAGCTTAATAGTTTCATAAATCACCTTGGGAATAGACAGAGGTGAAAGCCCCGACGTGATGATGAAGAGAAGGAAATGATACCGGGGCGAAGTAACCGATTATCCGCAATACAGTAAGGCCTATTTCTGCATTGCGGATTCACAACTGACTCAGAATGAATTAACGAACGCGGCCCAGCTCAGCGGCGCGCATGGCGTCGTGGATCTCTTTTTCAGCCCCATTTTCGAGCGGCAGCAGCGGAGAGCGAACGGTGGCATGTTCAAGGATCCCTCGCGCAACCAACGCATGCTTAAGGGCCACGGTGCCTTCCATGTGAGAACCGCGGTGGTAGACGCTTTTGGTCACCGGCAGCAGACGATCGTGCAGCTGACGCGCTTTAACGTAATCGCCCGCTTTACCCGCCTTAATCATTTCAATTAACGGCTCAGGCGCGATATTACCGTAGCCGACCAGGAAGCCATCCACATCAAACGCGGTATGCAGCAGGTATTCATCGTGGCAGCTTAAGATTTGCAGATCAGGACGTTCGCGACGGATCACCGGAATCTCAGTATCCCAGCGGCGCATATTACGTACGCCATTTTTCATGGCAAATACGCCAGGCTGCGCGGAGATATCCAGCAGGGTCTTCAGGTTGTAGGTGGCTTTAGTGACATCCGGATACTGGAAAAGAATCAGCGGCAGGCCGCTTTCTTCATACACCACGCGGTAGCGATCCTGGGGGGCGCCATCCTGATAGCCAAAACGCAGCCAACCGTGAGAAGGATAGAGCAAACCTGCGGATGCCCCGGCGGCAACGGCGCGCTTCGCCTCCAGCGCAGCCACTTCGGTCCCTTCCCCGGTGATACCGGCAATGATAGGAAGCTTATCATCTACCGACTTCACAAATGCGCGGATCACATTCGCCTGCTCTTCCTGGGTCAGAAAAGTCCCTTCCCCCGCGTGTCCCAGAACCACCAGACCTTTCACGCCGTCGATGCTGCCGAGCCAGTTACCAAGGCGCTGAATGGCATCATAGTCTACGCGTCCATCGCGAGTGAATGGTGTAACCGGAGCCGGAGTCAAACCTCTCAGATCGATGTTAATCATAAATATCCCCTTGATGAGTAAGCATTTGTTTACGGTTAAGCGATTATTTGAAACGGAAGTGAAATCGTTTCTGCAATCGTTTTCACGTGATTGACATTGAACCTCAAAAATAAAACCGTCAACGCCACGTTGGTTAAAAATGCAACGCAGATCACAAACTAAACAGCAATCTGCATCCGGGATGAGATCCGTTATACAAAATTCAACCCTCCCCGCTTTCTCCAGGAAAGCCGGGAAGGATCGCTGGCGGATTATTTACGTGGAGACGAGGTAGACTTACGGGGAATAAGGGAAGGCGTGGTAATCCGCATATTATTATTTATCTCTGGATTCAATAACATATCAACCGCATTGCTGGCGATATGCTCCAGCGGCGTTCTGACCGAAGTCAGCGCCACGGGCAGTCTGCTCACCAGCGGAATATCGTTGTATCCCACCAGCGAGAGATCTTCGCCAATCACCAGGCCCTGCTGGTGCGCGGCCGCGAGGACGCCAATCGCCAGTTCGTCATTGACGGCAAACAGCGCGCTTGGGCGGTGAGGCTGGCTGAGAATTTTCATTCCCTGCTGCTCTCCCGAGGCGATGTTAAAATCTGAATGACAGCACCAGTCCGCTTCGATCCGGAGCCCGGCTTCCTGCATTGCCCGCTCAAAGCCCTTACGCCGGTTGCGCGCGTTGGAGGCAAAATCAGGGCCGCCAATCAGGCCAATATCGCGGTGACCTAAATCAATCAGGTGCCGGGTTGCCAGATAGCCGCCAAGCTCATCGTCGCCCACCGATGAGGGGCTAAAACCGTCGGTACGCAGCGCCAGTACGTGGGGAACGTCTCGTTCACGCAAGGCTTGCGGCAACGGATCGTCCAGCCGGCAGGTGGACATGATCAGCCCATCCACGCGGCGATCCAGCAGCGACTCAACGGCGTTTTTCTCCTGCTCCTTGCTATCACCGCAGGTCGCTACAATCGCGAAATAACCCCGTCTGGCTGCGGCCCTGGCTATCTCTTCGAAAAGCATGGCGGTGACGGCATCGGTTAGCCTGGGAACCAGGACGCCAAGCGTCCCGGTATCGCCGCGCCGCAGGCTGGAAGCAACATAGTCCCGACGGTAGCCCAGCTCTCGGGCAACCTGGCGAATTTTATCTGCCGAGGCGCTGCGCGAGGTGGGTAATCTTTCATCGAGTACCCGTGAAACGGTCGAGACGCTAACGCCCGCGGCGCGAGCAACATCCCGCATTGTCGCCAGCTTTTTTTCCGGCAAATCGTTCAGTTCACTTTCTTGATCCATCTGCTGCTCCAACTCATCAATGCGGGTAAAAATCCGTGTTGCCCGTTCAACGGATACCATCGTGCAAACCGTGGGGTTAAAGGATCTTACGTCAAACCTCGTCCGGACAAAAGGAATGGTGCTTCACTTTGCCGGGTTCATTCGGCTGGTCGTTAATTCACATTTCTTATCCATTTTGCTTTGCATTCGCCGCTTCGCCTTTTTGCGCGTGAGTTTTTTCAGATTGTGAACTGCTCGACATTTATACAACAGGCGTAATTGACTTAGCGACGAATCCAGCAAAGGATTAGCTGCAAGTGAAATCGATTGCAGTAACGTTATCATAAACACATCAGGACAGCATTATATGCAGCACGTCGATGAATAAGGGTTCGTTGCCCTGTTGTTATTCAGAATTTTACGTGTATGCCCCAGACAACGTTTAACAGGGTAATACTATGTCAACTCAGGCCATTGCTTCAGATTACGCCGTTGCCAGCGGAACGGCGTCAACCCCGGACGCGCTGCTGGCAAGACTGGAACGTCTGCCCATCACCCGGCGGCTGAAGGCGATCCGCGTTATCGTCGGCTTATCGACGTTTTTCGATGCCTATACCATTATTGCAATCGCATTTGCTCTCCCCCAGCTTACTCAGGAGTGGGGCCTCACGCCGACGTTTGTCGGTCTTATTATTGCGGCCAGCTACGTGGGCCAGCTGTGCGGCGCCCTGTTTTTCGGCTCGCTGGCGGAAAAAATAGGCCGTATCGGCGTATTGCGTATCACCATCATCATGTTCGTACTCATGGATGCGGCGTGCCTTTTTGCCTGGAACGGCTGGTCAATTCTTGTTATTCGCTTTTTACAGGGGGTGGGTATCGGTGCGGAAGTTCCCGTTGCCAGCGCCTATATCAATGAATTTGTCGGAGCAAAGAAGCGCGGGCGTTTCTTTTTGTTGTATGAGGTGATTTTCCCTATCGGCATGATGTTTGCCGGATTGGTGGGGTATTTTCTTGTGCCTATCTATGGATGGAAGGTCATGTTTTTAATTGGCTTAGTTCCCTCAGCGCTGACCGTTCCACTGCGCTGGCTGATGCCTGAATCACCGCGCTGGCTGGCTTCAAAAGGTCGGCTGAAGGAAGCGGACAACGTCGTATCGACGCTGGAATCTGAAGTCATCAGGCGTGGAATGACGTTGCCCGAACCTGAAATAAAAGCCCCCGTGGTGCAAAAAGCGGCTCCGGAAGGGGTTAAGGCCCTCTTCGGCGGTATTTATAAATCCCGCACCTTTATGCTGTGGGGGCTGTGGCTGACGGTTTACAGCGTCAACAATGGAATGATCACCTGGTTCCCGACTCTGTACAAAACCTGGTTTAATCTCTCCCTCGATACCAGTCTGGCCTACGGCTGGATCACCTCCTCCTGCGGCGTCGTCGCTTCGGTGATCTGCGCCTTGCTGATCGACCGCGTCGGGCGCAAGCGCTGGTACACATGGGCCTTTTTACTGGCCGTCGTTCCGCTGATTACGCTTTCTGTTCTGGGCGCAAAATCCGCCGTTGAAATTCTGATTCTGGGCAGCATGACCTACGCCATTCTTCAGACCATCGCCTTCTCGCTTTATCTGTACGCGGCTGAGCTTTATCCCACCCGGCTGCGCGCTATTGGCACCGCGTACTCCAGCGCATGGCTCCGCGCGGGGTCATCCATTGGCCCATTAATGGTCGGGTTTATCGTCAGCGGCTTCGGGATCCGTTTTGTGTTTGTCACGTTCGCGGTCATCGCACTGATTGGCGGCTTGATTACGTGGATTTTTGCCATTGAAACCAAAGGGAAATCATTAGAAGAGCTGTCGCCATAGACGGCCTGTGGCTCCGGCAATCGCGGAGCCACCTCTGACAGGAGGCCGGCTAGTCGGCTGATTCAGCTGCGCCTTATCGGGAATACTTCATAGACCTGGCTCATCAACGGGCGGTGAAAAACATGAACACACTCATTAAAAGCGGCACGATGCTGCTGGCATTTCTCTACCCTTTACTGGCTCTGGCCAACGATACACTTTTTTCTCCAACAGCAAAAAACATGACCGGAGAGTGGGGAGGCATGCGGACGGACCTGCGCCGTCATGGTTATGATTTTACGCTGGAATATAGCGCGATGACGGCCACGAATGTTTCCGGCGGTTACGATCGCGATAAAACCCTGCGCTACAGCGACCAGTATATTCTCGGCATAGATATGGATCTGGAAAAGATTTTAGGTATTCGCGACGGTGAATTTAAAGCGTCGGTGAATAATCGTAACGGGCGAGATCTGACTCAGGATCGCCTTCAGGATCCGCGCGCGCCGGTAATAGGCTCCGGTGTTCAGAGCAACTATGGCCGGGGTCAAACATGGCACGCGACGCAGTTTTGGTTCAAAAAAACCGGGTGGGAGAAGAAGCTGGATATCAAGGTGGGCCTGATGCCGCCAGGAGAGGATTTTGATAACAACGGCTGCTTTTTTCAAAACCTGTCGCTGTGCGGTTCTTTAGCCGGACACGGCAGCGGCGTCTGGTATAACACCCCTATAGGCCAGTGGGGTGGCCGCATCAAATACAGCCCTACCCCAGCCCTTTACGTCCAGGCCGGGGCGTTTCAGTACAATCCTAACTACGCCACCCGCCACGGAAGTTTCGAGCTCGATGGAACCGGGCATCTGGGGTACATGTACCTTTTTGAACTGGGATACTCACCCACCCTCGGCGCGGCAAAACTCCCCGGCATCTGGAAACTCGGGGGATGGTACAACACGGCGGAGGCCAACGATGTGCTGGATGATGACAATGGCGACCCCTATGTTATCACGCACCAGGCCGCCCGGCGACACGACGGCCGCTACGGAGGTTATCTCTATATCGTCCAGCAGCTGACCTACTCGAGCAGCCAGCGCCAACGTGGCCTTAGCCTTTTCGGGCATCTGGCAATGAATGATAAAGATACGGCGACAATGGACTATCAGATGCAGGCAGGCGCCATTTATAAAGGCCCTTTCGCCAGCCGTCCGCAGGACTTTATCAGCTTCGGCGTCAGTAAAATGCACGCCAATGACAGAGTCGCCCGTCGGGCTCAGCTCCTGAACCAGATGCGGGGGATCGATGATTATGATAACCCACTGTATGTTCCGGTTCGCAGAGCCGAGTATGCCGCAGAGCTGCATTATAGCTTCCGCGTTACGCCCTGGCTGACCGTGCGCCCTAACCTGCAGCTGCTGGCCCACCCGGGAGGAAGCGAGGAGATTAAAAACGCGTGGGTGATCGGCAATCAGGTGACCGTTAAATTCTGATAAAACAGGCGGCCGCCGTCAGGACTGCTGTATTCGACCAGCAACGTGTCTTCCGCGGGGAGAAGAATATCTCCCCATTTATCCCCCACGTCATAGGGGATTCTGAGAGAGTACGAACAGAGCTGAAGTCAGCTTCTTTATTTAGCCCTCTTGTCTATCGCGGGAAATTCATTGGCCGCGGTAGCGGTTATCCAGTCCCGGAAACGCCGGCATATCTTCTGCAAAACCGCGGACTCGTCGTACACCAGATAGTACGCAATCGGCGTATCAACCGGTATTTTTAGCGGGTTAATCAGCAAACCACTCTTCAGTTCTTCACAAATAAGAGAACTGCGCACGAGCGCGATACCTTTACCCGCGATTGCGGCCTCAATCACGCCGTTGGAATCGATGAAAACGGGCCCCGTGTCTGTCTTCAGATCGCTGATACCCAGAGCACGAAACCAGAGAGCCCAGTCCAGCCGGTGTTCATCGTGCAGCAGCATATATTCAGCCATATCGCCCGGTGATGAGAGCTCGTCCTCTGATGCGATTAACCGGGGGCTACAGACCGGGAGGAGTTTATCGTTTATCAGGCACTCAGACTCCAGCCCGGGATAGTCACCTGCCCCGTGTCGGATGGCGAAATCAATCCCTTCAGACAGTAAATCAACCTGCCTGTTGGTGGTACTGATTTGCACTTCCACGCCCGCGTTGGCTTTTTCAAATGCAGGCAGCCGTGGCAGCAGCCATTGGATGGCAAAACCACTTGTACAACTGACCGTCACTTTGTTTGCCTTTCCTTCATTCATTAAGCGCTGTGTTGCTTCTGCTATCTGATTGAAAGCTGGCCTTATTGACCGCAGATAGATGCGTCCTTCGGTTGTCAGTTCGAGACGGCGAGGACTACGGATGAACAACCGGCTGTTTGTCATGCTTTCCAGCTTAGCAATCTGTTGGCTGACCGCGCTGGATGTCACGCATAACTCATCGGCAGCCGCTTTCATACTCATCAGCCTTGCCGCAGACTCAAAACACATAAGCGCATGTAAAGGTGGCATTTTCATCGGCTACACGACTTCATGAATTAGAAAAGCTTAAGTATAAACAAAAATCTTGTTTGTCAGTACGCCCGCCCTGTTTCACAGTTGCGTTGTGACTTCTCATTCAAATAAAAGGAACCGCTATGCGCATTGCTGATTATCTTCGTTTATTGTTGCTCGCCGCTATATGGGGCGCGAGTTTTCTCTTTATGCGTATAGCCGTACCGCAGTTTGGCGCTATTAATACGGCTTTTTTGCGCGTCTTTTTTGGTTTCACAGGCCTCGCGGTTATTTTATTTATCTTTAAATCTTCTTTTGACTTTAAAGATAAATTTAAGTCCTCAGTGATTCTTGGCGTCATTAATTCTGGATTACCCTTCCTGATGTATTGCCTGGCGGCCAAATGGTTACCGGCTGGGTATTCAGCCATTCTGAATGCAACAACGCCGTTGATGGGGGCGGTGGTTGGGTTTGCATTTTTTGCAGAGAAATTAACCTTCAGAAAATGGGCTGGCATGCTCCTGGGCATTGTCGGAATCATCGCGATCGCCACAATTGGTAAACCCCTGTCAGCGGAGAAACAAATTGCCGGCATTATTGCCTGCCTCATCGCGACCAGTTGCTATGCGATCGCCGGTTTTCTGACGCGTAGCTGGATTTCAAATAAAGGTGGACTCGATCCTAAAATCGTCGCCTTCGGCAGCCAGATAGGGGCGTCCTTTTTTTTGCTACCCTTTTTTATATGGAGCACCCATAGTGGACCGACCGTTAACTGGTTACAGCAAGAGGCATGGATAAGCGTCATTGCCGCGGGAGCGATCTGTACCGCATTTGCCTACATACTCTATTTTCGGCTGATTGCCGATATTGGACCGCTACGTTCATTAACAGTGACATTCTTAATTCCTCCGTTTGGTGTGCTATGGGGATATATGGTACTGAACGAAGCCATTAACAATGGTTTTGTTATCGGGGCGCTCATTATAGGTATTGCAGTCTGGATGGTTATGAGTCCGGAAAAAAATAATTAGTGACGAAGTACGCAGAGTCAAACTGAGGTGCTTTTAGTTCCAGAAATCCCCAAGAAATTTTTCTGAAAATTTAATTAACATTACCAGTTCGCCGCTAACAGACTTCTGTCCGAGCTAAAGCCTAAACTGAGGAGATAATACCTTAAGGGTGCCCTTTCCTGCGGTTCTGAATCCCCCTGACCCCGGCATAGCTTTCCTGCTATGCCGGGTCTTTCAACTACCGCTTGATTAACGCAAACACGCCCCAGCCAAAGTATTCACGCGTATAAGTCGCATGGCGTTTTGGCGCCATCGTCAGCTCCGCCCTGACTTCTGACGCAAAGTCATCATCGGGGTTTTCCTCTAACCAACGGCGCATGGTGAGCCATTTCGCCGCTTCGTAGCGGTCCCAACCTTCCTGGTCCGCCAGTACCATTTCGACGAGGTCATAGCCAAGCGCATCGTAAGAGGAGACCAGATCGGCAAGCGTCAGAAAGTCGGCGAGCGAAGAGGCGCCACAGGCCTGTGCTATCTCTTCCGTTGCCGGTACCTGCCGCCAGTACGGTTCGCCGATCAGCAGCATACCGCCGGGCTTGAGGCTTTTGCTCAGCAGCGCGATAGTCCCGGCGACGCCGCCGCCGATCCAGGTCGCGCCCACGCAGGCGGCGATGTCGCATTTTTCCTCGGCCACATAACCGGCGGCGTCCTGGTGAATAAACATCACGCGGTCAGCAACGCCGAGCTCTTCTGCCCGCAGCTTAGCCTGCTGGCTGAACAGCGCGCTCATGTCGACGCCGATGCCGCGAATGCCGTGATCGCGCGCCCAGGTACAGAGCATCTCCCCCGATCCGCTGCCGAGGTCGAGTATGCGGGTTCCGGCCTTCATCCGCAGCACGCGGCCAAGGGCGGCATATTTTTCCGGCGTAAACGGGTTATGGATGCGGTGAGCGCTTTCACTAATGGTGAAAATACGTGGGATATCCAATGGTTGAATTCCTTTTATGGGTGTTGCGGAAAGAGAACCGGGAACGTTTTTTTCGGCCAGCAGCGCGTACAGCTTACCGGCAAAGGTTTCGCTGACCGGCCATTCCGCCTCATCCGGACGGGTAATGGTGGTCAAACCCGCCGTACGCAGCAGATCGAGATAAGCATCATCACGCCATGCGGTCATCTGACTACCGAAACGCGTCACCTTGCCGCTCTCTTCAATCGCCATGAACAGCGTGGAGCTGGTTTGCTCCGCCGGATCCCAGGCGTGCTCGGTCAGAAGCAGGTGCGGAATATCCAGAAACAGCCCCTGCGGACAGCGCTGCCAGCCGGGCTCGGCCATTCCCTGACGTTTAACTTCCGCATAGGTATGAACCTCGATGAGCAGCTTTCCCCACGGAACCAGCCACTGCGCGCAGCGGTTGACCAGCGAGCGAGCCTCAGCTGCGCTGAACACGTTCAGTTCACCGAAGGTCATCATGATGAAATCAAACTGTGTTTCCGGCGCGTAGTCGCGAACGTCCTGCTGGTGATAGACAATATCAAGCCCGGCCGCCTGCGCCTGCTGCCGGGCCCAGGCGATCGACGCTGGTGAAAAATCCACGCCCGTACAGCAGAAGCCGCGCTCGGCCAGCAGGCGCGTGTAAAGACCCGGCCCGCAGCCGAGGTCGAGAATGCGGGCGCCGGCGGGCAGCTGTCCGGCAATCCACGCCACCTGTTGTTCTATAACCGCCTGCCTGCGGCTGGCCCAGTCGTGCTCCTGCGACAGATGGTTCTCCAGCATACGCTGGCTAAACGCCGGTTCATCCCAGGGGATTTTGCGCTCCTGGGATGACAACGTGATATGCCTGGAACCTGTAATAATCGTGCCAATAGTCATCATCATCTCCTTATTGATTACTCGCGCCAGTGCTCGGGTTTCATTAACGCCCGGGCGCACTGTATCTGGCCCGTTCGCCCCAGCGGCTGAGACGAAAGCCGCTGTAGCATCCAGCAGGCTTTATGCGCCTCGGGAATCGGATAAGGCGCCGGATAGCCTTTATCTCCCGCGCATGGCTCAAACCCGTGCCTGGGGTAGTAAGTGGCGTGGCCCAGAACAAATACCGTCTGGCTTCCTATGGCTTTCAACTGCTCAATGCCGTGCCGGATAAGCGCTCCGCCAACGCCCGCGCCCTGGTATTCCGGCACCACCGCCAGGGGAGCAAGGATGTGCATCATCGGCGAGTCCGGCTCCCCTTTGAACATCGCCCGGGTGAATAAAATATGCCCAACCGCCTTTCCGTTATGCCTGGCCAGCAGCGATAACGTCGGGCAGGCGCTCTCATCGTTGAGCAAAGAGGCCACCAGCCTGGCCTCTTTGCTGTAGCCGAAAGCCCGGGTTTCGACATTGAGAATGTCATCGGTATCGCCTTCAGAGGCGACATGAAAAGTGAAGCTGTGGTTTGTCATCAGAGGCTCCTTAGCGATTGTCCAGCTGTGCGCGGACGTTGTTCAGCCCGGTGGTATTGATGCGGTAGGGCTGTCCGTTGACGGACTTAATCAGCTTTTTGGTTTTGAGTTTTTTGAAAACGGCGAGCGTGCAGTCGCTGAGCAGGAGCCCTTCGCGGCTGTAGCATTCAACAGAGGTGACGCGGCCTGATGTATCGCGAACGTGCGCGATCCGGCCACCTTTAGCGAGAACGTGTAAGGTACGTTGTTCCTGACGGGATAGATTCATACTGAAGAAACCTGTTAATCATCATGCGTAAAAACGAGCCAACACCCGCAGGTGTTCGCGTAAGGTTTAAGCGCAGCGATAACCAGTCCGGCCTGAAAAGGTCGGGAAGCTGATTATCTGATGATGACATTCTCCAGCATCAAAGCCTCGGTGAGAGTTGAAAAGGTATTTACCAGCGAAATAATAACACGCAGTTTTTATATGGAAATCGTTATAGTCAAAAAGTGTGATCTGCAGCGAGCCCGTACGCTTCCTGGCGCTTATGGTCGACATGTTGACGCCATTGGTTAACCATTTATACAGGCATGACGCGCGGGGCCCTATACCTTTCTGAGCTTCAGCAGGATCTATAGGCGCTACTCAACGGGTCTGAAATGACGTCGGGCCCTTCACCTATGCCATTAGCGAATCTCCATCACATTTTGGTTTACCAATTCACCTTACACGGTTGACTTGTTCGACCAATTGGAGGAACTTATACGCCATATCGTCTGGTTTCTCCTCCGTTACGATGGTTGACCGGAACCGACGCTCCCATCAAAGCAGCGGCCTGAAGCAGGTCAACAACGTGAAGAGGTTAAGCATGGAACAGACATGGCGCTGGTATGGCCCTAACGATCCAGTCACTTTAGCTGACGTCCGTCAGGCAGGCGCGACCGGGGTGGTTACCGCCCTGCACCATATTCCGAACGGCGAAGTGTGGACGGTTGACGAGATCCTCAAGCGTAAAGCCATCGTGGAAGAAGCCGGCCTGGTATGGTCGGTGGTCGAAAGCGTACCGATTCACGAAGAGATCAAAACCCATACCGGCAACTACGCGCAGTGGATCGCTAACTATCAGCAGAGCCTGCGCAATCTGGCCCAGTGTGGTATTCGCACCGTGTGCTACAACTTTATGCCGGTCCTCGACTGGACCCGTACCGACCTTGAGTACGTCCTGCCGGATGGCTCCAAAGCCCTGCGCTTCGATCAGATTGAATTCGCCGCCTTTGAGCTGCATATCCTCAAGCGTCCGGGCGCGGAAGCGGACTACACCGCCGAAGAAGTCGCCCAGGCGAATCAGCGTTTCGCCGCCATGAGCGATGAAGATAAAGCGCGCCTGACCCGCAACATCATCGCCGGTCTGCCGGGTGCGGAAGAGGGTTATACCCTCGACCAGTTCCGCCAGCACCTTGCGACCTATAAAGATATCGATAAAGCCGCGTTGCGCGAGAATTTCGCCGTCTTCCTGAAGGCGATTATCCCCGTCGCCGAAGAGGTTGGCGTACGTATGGCGGTACACCCGGACGATCCGCCGCGCCCGATTCTCGGCCTGCCGCGCATCGTCTCGACCATTGAAGATATGCAGTGGATGGTTGATACGGTGAACAGCATGGCGAACGGCTTTACCATGTGCACCGGCTCCTACGGGGTCCGCGCCGACAACGATCTGGTTGATATGATTAAGCAGTTTGGCCCGCGCATTTACTTCACCCACCTGCGATCTACGCTGCGCGAAGAGAACCCGAAAACCTTCCACGAAGCCGCGCATCTGCATGGCGACGTGGACATGTACGAAGTGGTGAAGGCGATTGTTGAAGAAGAGCACCGCCGTAAAGCGGAAGGCAAAGAGGATCTTATCCCGATGCGTCCTGACCACGGCCACCAGATGCTCGACGACCTGAAAAAGAAAACCAACCCCGGCTATTCCGCGATTGGGCGCCTGAAAGGGCTGGCTGAGGTCCGCGGCGTTGAGCTGGCGATTCAGCGCGCTTTTTTTAGCCGCTAATTCCTGACTGGTGGGGCCGACAGCGCCCCGCCTTTATCCCTTCGGTCGCCTGTTGCGGCCCATCCTGGAGTTTGCTATGACTGCCACCCTTGCCGACAGCAACCTGCCGGTTACACGCCCTGCGTGGGATCGTTCTCGCCTGGAATCCCGCATCGTACACCTGGGCTGCGGCGCGTTTCACCGCGCGCATCAAGCGCTTTACACCCATCATCTGCTGGAAACCAGCGACAGCGACTGGGGCATCTGCGAAGTCAACTTGATGCCGGGCAACGACCGTGTCCTGATTGAGAATCTGAAAAATCAGCATCTGCTTTATACCGTGGCGGAGAAAGGCGCTGACAGCACCGCGCTGAAAATTATCGGCTCGATGAAAGAGGCGCTGCATCCGGAAATCGACGGCTGCGAGGGCATACTGCGTGCCATGACGCGCCCGCACACGGCTATCGTCTCCCTGACGGTAACGGAAAAAGGTTACTGCACCGATGCGGCCAGCGGCCAGCTCGATCTCAACAACCCGCTGATTCAACACGACCTCGCCCATCCGGCGACGCCGAAATCCGCCATAGGCTATATCGTCGAAGCGCTGCGCCTGCGCCGCGAGCAGGGGCTTGCGGCCTTTACGGTGATGTCCTGCGATAACGTCCGCGAGAATGGCCACGTGGCGAAAGTGGCGGTGCTTGGCCTGGCCCAGGCGCGCGACCCGCAGCTGGCGGCGTGGATTGAAGCCCATGCCACCTTTCCGTGCACCATGGTTGACCGCATCGTGCCCGCAGCGACGCCCGAAACCCTACAGGAGATTGCCGACCAGCTTGGCGTCTACGATCCGTGCGCTATCGCCTGCGAACCGTTCCGCCAGTGGGTGATTGAAGATAGTTTCGTCAACGGCCGCCCGGAGTGGGACAAAGTCGGCGCCCAGTTCGTTGAAGACGTGGTGCCGTTTGAAATGATGAAGCTACGGATGCTCAACGGCAGCCACTCTTTCCTCGCCTATCTTGGCTACCTCGGCGGCTATGAAACCATTGCCGAGACCATGACCAACCCGGCATACCGCGAAGCGGCTTTCGCCCTGATGATGCAGGAGCAGGCTCCGACGCTGTCGATGCCGGAAGGCACCGATCTTCAGGCCTACGCCACGCTGCTGATTGCCCGCTTCAGCAACCCGTCTCTGCGCCATCGTACCTGGCAGATCGCCATGGACGGTAGCCAGAAGTTGCCGCAGCGCCTGCTTGACCCAATCCGTCTGCATCTGCAAAACGGCAGCAGCTGGCGTCACCTGGCGCTCGGCGTGGCGGGCTGGATGCGCTACACCCAGGCGATCGACGAACAGGGGCAGCCGATTGATGTCGTCGACCCGCTGCTGGCGGATATCCAATCGATCAACCAGCGTTATCAGGGCGCGGAACGCGTCGCGGCGCTGCTGGCGCTAAGCGGAATTTTTGCCCACGATCTGCCGGACAACAGCGATTTCGTGGCGGCGGTGGCGCAGGCGTACCAGCAGCTGTGCGAACGCGGCGCCCGCGCGTGCGTGGCGACGCTCGGCGCCGGCCTGTAATCACCTCTCCCTGTCACGGGTCAACTGAACAACAGCGTGGTTGACCCGTTTTCCCTCTCTCAGCGCAGAGAGATGCCAACCCGGCGGCCAGATGCTATAGTCAGCCACCGGGCTATCGCATCTCACAACATAACATCATGAAATCACAAACTTCTCAGCACAGACCCTACCAGGAAGTCGGCGCGTTGATCCGCGATCTGATCGTCAAGACGCCCTATCGCCCCGGCGATCGCTTACCGCCGGAGCGCGAGATCGCCGAGATGCTGGACGTCACCCGTACCGTAGTTCGTGAAGCGCTGATCATGCTGGAAATTAAAGGGCTGGTCGAAGTGCGCCGCGGCGCCGGGATCTACGTGCTCGATAACGCCGCCGGAGAAGGCGCGGCGGAGAGCGCGGACATGAACCACTGCAATGACGCCGGTCCGTTTGAACTGCTGCAGGCCCGCCAGCTGCTGGAAAGCAATATCGCCGAGTTTGCCGCCCTGCAGGCGACCCGGGAAGATATCATCAAAATGCGCCAGGCCTTACAGCTGGAAGAGCGCGAACTGGCCAGCAGCGCGCCGGGCGGCTCCGAAAGCGGCGATATGCAGTTTCACCTCGCCATCGCCGAAGCGACTCATAACAGTATGCTGGTAGAGCTGTTCCGCCAGTCATGGCAGTGGCGGGAGAATAATCCCATGTGGATCCAGCTGCACCGCCATCTCGGCGATACTCACTACCGCCAGGAGTGGCTGGTGGATCATAAACGGATCCTCGCCGCCTTAATCAAAAAAGACGCCCGGGCGGCCAAGCTCGCCATGTGGCAACATCTGGAAAACGTTAAACGGCGCCTGCTGGAGTTCTCCAACGTCGACGATATTTACTTCGACGGCTACCTTTTTGACTCCTGGCCGCTGGACAACGCGGACGCCTGACCTCTTCTACAAGCGCGCGGACATCGCCCATCCACGCGCCCCTTGCCGCGACGCCGCAATCATTGATAATGATTCTCATTTTATTGTCGCTCTGCCCGCGTAATGGTAAAGTTACCCTATCTGATGACGCCCCCTCTCCGGTGCCGACAACCGCATGAACAAGACAACGACGCACAACGAACCCGCCCGCCGGGCGCCGAGAAAAACGTTCTCCGTCAGCGAGTTTATGGCGTTTGGTGAACGATACGGTATCGACTACCGCTTCCCGCTGCTGCGGCAAACGCCGGAGCCCTCGTACGCCAGCCCTGTGCTGCGGGGAGAAGTGGAAGAGATGACGCTGCCCTGCGGAATGTGCGTCACCCATTCTGATGTTCACGTGTTGCAGCCCTATGAGACCACCTCCCGCCACAGCAGCCCGCTCTATATGCTGGTGGTGCTGGAAGGCTGTGTCGCCCTGACCCTCAACGGGGAGCAGCACCTCGTCCGTTCCGGGATGGCGTTCACTTCGCGTCTTAGCGAACAGCAGACAATGCGCGCCCGCCACGATGCCGACAGTCGACTACGTACGCTCTCCCTCGGACTCTACCCGGACGGCGCGTGGCGCGACGGCCTGCTCGATTCATTGATGCGCGAATGGGAAAGATGCCAGACGCCAACGCTGATCTGGCAGATACCGGGTTTTCTGCTGAGCGGGCTAGAGTACGCGCAGCAGAGTTCGCCTGGCCGCGTTTCCCGCCAGCTGATGCTGGAGGGGCTGATTCTTCAGCTGTTTGGTCACGGGCTGAGCGTATGCCAGGACGAAAGCACGAAGCATATCGCCCCGGCGGGCGGCGAACGGCAGCGGCTGGAAAGGGTTCGCCGCCTGCTGGAACAGGCGCCGGAAAACGACTACACCCTGAACGAGCTGGCCCAGCGGGCGGCGATGAGCTCCAGCAGCTTACGCAGTAAGTTTCGCCAGGCATACGGCTGCTCGGTCTTCGACTACCTGCGCGACTGCCGCCTGGCACGGGCAAGAGGCTATCTGCTTGAGGGCTATAGCGTACAGCAGGCGGCCTGGATGTCGGGCTATCAGCACGCCACCAACTTCTCGACCGCTTTTCGTCGGCGCTACGGCATCTCGCCCTGCGATGTGCAAAAGGCGGGCTAATCCATTTTTCCTCTTTTTGCGAAAAATAGTCAGCGGCTTTGGCAGCGCGCATACGTATCCTGGCATTGCGCATAGTTATAGAGAGCATCAAAAAGGTAATAATTCTTATTAACAATTAGAAATGCCTTTGGAGATGTTCATGTTTGCGAAAACTCGCCTGGCGCTACTGGTAGGATGGGTGACCGGCGGCGTCGCTTTCCCGCTGCTGGCCCAGGAAACAACTAAGAATGAAACCATCGTGGTCACTTCGCAGATGCAGAGCGGCGCGACCAAAATTGCCACACCGGATATTGAGACGCCGCAGTCGGTGTCGATTATCACGCGCGAGCAGTTTGAAGAACAGGGCGCAATCAGCGTCCGCCAGGCCGTGAGCTATACCCCCGGGGTTTACAGCAACCAGATTGGCGCCTCCAACCGCTTTGACTATATCGTCCTGCGCGGCTTCTCCGACGGCAGCCTGGATAACGTCTATCTTGACGGCCTGAAAATGATGGGCGATACCAACTCCCATAGCTCGCTGGTGGTCGATCCGTGGTTCCTCGAAAATATCGAAGTGGTGCGCGGCCCGGCCTCAGTGCTGTACGGCCGCTCTTCGCCCGGCGGCATCGTCGCCCTCACCTCGCGTAAACCTTCATTCGATCCCGGCGGTGAAATCAAGCTGTTTGCCGGGAATAACAACCAGCGCGGGGCGGCGTTTGACGTCACCGGGGCGCTGGACGATAACGATCGCGTGGCGGCGCGCTTAAGCGGCATGACCCGCTATGCGGACTCACAGTTTGATACCTTAAAAGAGCAGCGCTATGCGATTATGCCCAGCCTGACCTGGCGCATCACCGACCAGACGCGGCTTGATTTAATGGCCTATTTGCATCGCGACCCGGAAGGCGGCAGCCACTCTGGCCTCCCTTATGAAGGCACCGTGGTACCGCACTACGGTAAAAAAATCGCTAACACCTTCTTTGAGGGCGAAGATGATTACGATAAGTATGACCGCCGCGAAAACATGGTCGGCTACAACTTCGAGCATATGTTTGATAACGGCTGGTCGGTGCGGCAGAAGCTGCGCTACCTGCACACCAAAGTCGAGCTGAATCAGGTCTATGCCGCGGGCTGGCTGAACGAAAGCGAGCTGAACCGCGGCTATTCCGGCTCGGACGAAAAGATGAACGCCATCACCCTTGATAACCAGCTCGACGGCAGCGTCGATACCTGGGCCGTCAACCATCGCCTGTTGCTGGGGATCGACTATCAGGACCGCAGTAACAACACCACAGGCTACTATGGCGCATTCCCGGCCATCGACGCCTTTAATCCGGTCTATGGCGCGAAGCCGGATTACATCACCATGTACAGCCGCGAGAAGCACAAGCTACGCCAGACCGGCTACTATCTGCAGGATCAGATGTCCTGGGAGCGCTGGCGCTTCACCCTCGGCGGGCGCTACGACCAGGTCAGCGTGTCGAATATCGATAAGCTCAATCAAACGCGCAGCGATCTGGATAAGAACAACTTCAGCACCCGCGCCGCGCTGCTGTATCTGTTCGATAACGGGTTTGCCCCGTACATCAGCTACTCCACCGCCTTTACGCCCACCAGCTTCGCCGACGAAAACGGCAACGTGCTGGATCCGATGAAAGGCAAGCAGTGGGAAGCCGGGCTGAAGTATGAGCCGGAAGGAATGAATAGCCAGTTCAGCGCCTCGGTATTCCGCATCAATCAGACCAATATCGCCACCAAAGAAGAGCCGACCGATCCGTATCGTTCGATTGGTGAAATTGAGTCGAAAGGGGTGGAGCTGGAAGCGATTAGCCAGCTAACAGACAGCTTCCGCCTGCAGGCCGCCTATACCTACACCGACATTCGCTATAAGAAAAGCAGCCCTGAAGAGCAAGGCAAGCGTGCCGTTTACGCGCCGCGCAATCAGGCCAGCGCCTGGCTGAGCTATGATGTGAAAAGCGGCCCGCTGGATGGTCTGACGCTGGGTTCCGGTATGCGCTACGTCAATGGCATTACCAGCGACCGCCTGAATACGCACACTCTACCGTCCTATACGCTGGTGGATATGGCGATTGGCTATGACCTGTCGAAGGTGGGAATTAAAGGCCTCAGCGCCCAGCTGAACGTCAATAACCTGACCGACAAGAGCTACATTGCCGCCTGTAACTCGCTCTCCTACTGCTACTTTGGCGCGGAGCGCAGCATCGTCGGCAGCGTCTCCTGGAAGTTCTGATAACGTTAAAAGCCCGGAGTTTTTGGCTCCGGGCAGCCGGTTAATCTTCCGCTTTATGGGCCCACGCGGGCATGGCGGTTAAATAACGCATCGCCCGCTTGCGTGATTCCACGGGCCCGACCTTCTGCCAGGAATCGAGGAACTCAGCCAGGCCGGAGACGGCATCTTCCCATGACTTAAGCTTCCCCTCGCTATCGCAGCACCAGGCGCAATAATCGTCGCTTGCGCTTTTCGCACCTTCGGCGGACATCGGCATTCCACAGGCCTGACAAAACCTTTCTTGCTGTGACATAGAGCGCTCCTTTCTTGCCAGTTGAGCATAAAAAATACCGCATTTTTTGCACAATAACGTACCGCCAGTTCAAATAACCGTAAATTAATGATGGTTATTGCAGCCGTAGAACCCCCGGCTTCCTGAACGCGTTCGACTACACTAAGCAGGGACAGATGTTTGACGCCGCTGGGTCTGCCGGGAGTATCAATCGATGGCAGCCCCCGCCGAGCCGGACGCATTCACTGCTAAAACAGATTAAGACAGGACGCAACCATGCAACTTAACGACCCTACCCTTTTTCGCCAGCAGGCAATGATTAATGGACGTTGGCGCGACGCCAGCAGCAAAGAGACCCTTGTGGTCACGAACCCCGCCAACGGCCAGCAGCTGGGCAGCGTGCCCAAAATGGGCGCCGGGGAAACCCATGAGGCTATCGATGCCGCCGCCCGCGCGCTGCCCGCATGGCGCGCCCTTACCGCCAAAGAACGCTCCAGCATCCTGCGCCGCTGGTTTGAGCTGATGATGGAACATCAGGACGATTTGGCGCGCCTGATGACGCTGGAACAGGGGAAACCGCTGGCGGAAGCAAAAGGTGAAATCAGCTACGCCGCCTCCTTTATCGAGTGGTTCGCGGAAGAGGGCAAACGCATCTACGGCGACACCATTCCCGGCCATCAGGCTGATAAGCGGCTGCTGGTGATTAAGCAGCCGATCGGCGTGACCGCCGCTATCACCCCGTGGAATTTCCCCTCGGCGATGATCACCCGCAAGGCGGGCCCGGCGCTGGCCGCTGGCTGCACGATGGTGCTCAAGCCCGCCAGCCAGACCCCGTTCTCCGCGCTGGCGCTGGCGGAGCTCGCCAACCGCGCCGGGATCCCCGAAGGGGTATTTAACGTCGTTACCGGTTCGGCCAGCGAGGTCGGCGGTGAGCTCACCGGCAACCCGTTAGTGCGCAAACTCTCCTTTACCGGCTCGACGGAAATTGGCCGCCAGCTGATGGAACAGTGCGCGAAAGATATCAAGAAGGTCTCGCTGGAGCTCGGCGGCAACGCGCCGTTTATCGTTTTTGACGACGCCGATCTGGATAAGGCCGTCGAAGGCGCGTTGGCCTCCAAGTTTCGTAATGCCGGACAGACCTGCGTCTGCGCCAATCGCCTGTACGTCCAGGATGGGGTTTACGATCGCTTCGCCGAAAAGCTTCAGCAGGCGGTCAGTAAGCTGCAAATTGGCGATGGTCTACAGCCGAATGTCACTATCGGGCCGCTGATTGACGAGAAAGCGATCGCTAAAGTGCAGGAGCATATCGCCGATGCGCTGGGCAAAGGCGCGCGGGTAGTAACCGGCGGGAAAGTCCATGAGCTGGGCGGTAATTTCTTTCAGCCAACGATTCTGGTGGATGTCCCCGGCGACGCCAAAGTGGCGAAAGAAGAGACCTTTGGCCCCCTCGCCCCGCTATTCCGCTTTAAAGATGAAGCGGATGTCATCGCTCAGGCCAACGACACCGAGTTCGGCCTCGCGGCCTATTTCTACGCCCGCGATCTGAGCCGCGTTTTTCGCGTCGGCGAGGCGCTGGAGTACGGCATTATCGGGATTAACACCGGCCTTATCTCTACCGAGGTCGCCCCGTTCGGCGGCGTGAAATCTTCCGGTCTCGGCCGCGAAGGTTCGAAGTATGGCATTGAGGATTACTTAGAAATCAAATATATGTGTATTGGTCTTTAGCCGATAAACGCGCCAGTCTCCGCTGGCGCGGATTTTTTAACGCTCGAGTACGGATCGGCAGGGAAATGTTGCCATGACGGCCGTTAGTTTGCCACCCGGGTCTCCCCCTATTTAACCGTAATCGTCCTTCTTTATGCTTAAGATCATGATAAAAGTATTATTGCCCGGAAGGAAAAGTTATCTCCCCTCAGTCCGGGGCATGTTCGACATAAGATTAATCGTAGGCTACAATAATCAACGCCAAGCTAAAGCTTAATTTTTGAATAGATTCATAGACATAAATGCAGCTCTAGAGAAGGACAGGACATCATTTTATTGACTATAAAACGAGCAAAAAGATGACGGATAGCACCATTAAAATTTACAACGCCCGCTATAGTAAGCTGATGAAGTTACTGGATTTTTTTGCCGTCAACCTGTTCATTTTCGCTTATTTAAAATACTTTTTCGTCGAACCCTCAACGGCCTCTCTGTTCCTGGGAATCATATATTCGCTGATTTTTATCCGGGCTAATGAACACTTTCAGTTATATTCCGGTCAGTTCAAGGGACAATATTTAAAAAAATTAACTAAATTGTTTTTCAGCGTCAGTATAAGCGGCTTGTTATCATTTTTATTATTCGTAAGCGCCGAACTATTGTTGAACAATCACGCCAGCACAAACGCGGTGCGCTTAGCTGAAATTATTGTGCTGTGTTCGATGGCCATATTTATTAGCATGTTTCTTATTCGCGTTATCACCAGCCGCTATTTTTTCAAATCCAGACTCAAGGTAGCTATTTTAGGCATAACGCCAGCCGGGCTGGCCATCGAGCAGGCGCTGTTTAAGGAGTATACCCACGACGGGATTGATATAACCTTCTTTGAGGATCGCGCCGTTCAGCGCGACAGTCGCCTGCTAAGCATTGAGAAAAAAGGCAACTCACGAGACCTGCTGGCGCTGGCGAAAGCCGGAGAAATCGATGAAGTCTATATTGCCCTGCCGATGGTCGCCCAGCAGCGTATTCGCCAGTTCTTGAATGAATTTTCCGACACCACCGTGGACGTATTCCTGGTGCCGGACCTCTTTTCCTACAGCTCACATATTTCTCAGCTGCGGATGTTCGGCAATATTCAGACAATCAGCATTTTTACATCGCCTTTCGAAGGTGAAGGCGCGGTACTCAAGCGTATTGAAGATATCGTGCTTGGCGCTTTTTTTACCCTGGTCAGCCTGCCGGTCATGCTGGCGGTGGCGATCGGCATTAAGCTAACTTCGCCGGGCCCGGTGCTGTTTAAACAAAACCGTTACGGCCTGAACGGTAAACAGATCCCCGTCTGGAAGTTCAGAACCATGCGCGTGATGGAAAACAGCGCGGTAGTGACCCAGGCGACGCGTAACGATCCGCGCATTACCCGCTTCGGCGCCTTTTTACGAAAAACCTCGCTTGATGAACTGCCGCAGTTTTTTAACGTGCTGCAGGGAACCATGTCGATTGTGGGTCCACGCCCTCACGCGGTCGCGCATAATGAGCAGTATCGCGTGCTGGTGGAAAATTACATGATCCGCCATAAAGTGAAGCCCGGCATTACCGGGCTGGCGCAAATACACGGTTTTCGCGGCGAAACCGACACGATTGATAAAATGGAAAAACGCATTCAGTACGATCTGGAATATATTCAGTCGTGGTCGCTGCTGCTGGACATCAAGATTGTGTTTTTAACGTTTTTCCGCGGATTTGTGGGGAAGAATGCGTTCTGAACTCACTTTTCTCGCAGGTTTGCTGGCGATGCCTTACGCATGGGCTGACCTGCAGGCAAAACCCCATACCGGTGTGGCTGGCATCGATTTCGAGAGCCAGGTGGGTTATGACGTCGGTTACAATGACAACGTGACCTGGCAACGCTACGGCGGGAATGAAATCGGCTCAGCTTATCAAGGTGTTAAGCCGATTTTTAAAGCCATCGGCGAGCGCTACGAGGACCGCTATTTACTGATGTACTCCGGCGATTACCGCCGCTACGCCAGCGATAGCGCAGATAACCGCGACAACCATTTTTTTATGTTTAACGGCAAGTGGCGCTTCGGCAGCATGCACGGGCTGTCGTTGGATCTCGATGAAACGTTCGGCCATGAAGAGCGCGGCCGCGATACCACCGAGGGTTTTCTCCCCGAGCAGTTTAAAGAATTTGGCATTAATCAGCCTATCGCCACGCGCTTCTTTAACAGCGAATTGCGTTATAGCTACGGCGCCCCGGAAGGGCGCGGCAAAGCAGAAGTTGCGCTAATGCATAAGCAGCTGCGCTTTCGCAATCTCGACAGCATTGAGGACGCCAGCGCCGACTTTCATTACTACATGCACGATCAGGAGTGGCATGAAAACAGCCTGGTCGCCGAACTTTTTGATCAAAAAGCCAAAACGCTGCGCTATCGCTACAGTTTTATTACCAACCAGCGTCGCTATGAGCTCAACCCGTTAAAAGACAGTAATGAATATTATCTGCTGGTCGGCATGAAAAATCGCCTTTCCGGCAAGACCGAGATCAACGGCAACGTCGCCTGGCTATATAAAGATTTCATCCATAACCCCGACTCACAGGGGTTCAACGGCCTGAACTGGGATATTAACGCCGACTGGAAACCGCTTGAACAGATAAAGCTCAACTTACACAGTTCACAACGAATAAAAGATCCCACCGACTCCGGCGGCTATATTCTGGTATCAAATTTCGGTGTGGGATATGAGCACCATTGGCTGGTCGACAGATTCTCCACTCTGGTTGATTACTCTTATATTACAGAGGATTACAAACACCAGACCAACGGACGCAAAGATCAATCAAATCTCGTGTCGCTCACCTTCAACTACGACTACCGTCCATCCGTTAATTTTCAGCTGAAGCTGCAATGGAACACGATGCATTCTAATAAAGAAAAAGATGCCTTTTATATTGGCCCGGATTATGACCATGAGGTCGAGCGCACGCTGGGCTACAACGACTCGGCCGTTATTTTTATGACGCAGGTACAAATATGATCCTTAACTATGGAAAACGGGTGATGGTTTCTCTTCTGGCGCTATGGCTGGCGGGCTGTTCAGCGCCGCCGCAGACGATCCGAACGCCGCCGGATGCCGTTTATCATCTGGACCAGGGGGATGAGATCAATATCGCGGTTTCCGGCGAGCAGGATCTCACTATGCGCGTAAAAATCGATAATAGCGGCAGCGTTGATTATCCTTATATAGGCTCCCTGATGCTGAAAGGAAAAACGCCGGAACAGGTCGGCAACGAAATTGCCGATAAGCTGCGCGGTAACTATCTACAGGCGCCCATGGTGACCGTGAGCATTGCCGAATACCGTAAAATTTATCTGTTAGGCGAAGTCAAAAAACCGGACGGTTACGCCTGGGAACCGGGCTTAACCGCTGAAAAAGCCATTGCGCTGGCCGGTGGATTTACCGATCGCGCCGATCGCCATGACATCCGCATTCGTCAGTTTCGCAGCGGTAAACTGCTGGAAAACGTCGCCGCCGACTCCTCCGTACAGGCTGGAGATACCATCATCATTGGCATGAGTTTCTTCTGATATGGCTATTTCATTAGTTGAAAATGGAAAAAAGAAAGAAGGCTTTATCGACTTCACGCCTTACTTCAACAAAATTAAGCACAAGCTGATCTGGTGCCTGGTGGTGGTCGTGGTGGCGGCAGCGGCGTCGTGGATCCTGACGCGCTTTATGTCATCCAGCTATACCGCAACCGCGACGGTGCTGTTTAAAGCGCAGTCGCAGGACGTCACTCCCCTGCCGCGGCTGGAAAACTACGATTCCACCCGCAGCGATTACTATGAAACCAAATACGCGCTGATGGGCTCCCGCGTGGTACTGGAAGCCGCGGTAAAAGCGCTAAAGCTGGATCAGGACCCGGAATTTAACGGCGGGGATAAGCTTGATGAGGCCGCGCGCGTCAATAATGCCGTGCGCGCCCTGCAAAAAAACCTGACCATCTCCGGCGTGCGCACCACGCAGTTGGTTTCCGTTTCGATGGAGGCAAAATCGCCGCAAAAAGCCGCCGATATCGCCAACGGCGTGGCGCAGGCGTTTATCGATTACAGCCTGGCGCAGAAGCAGAAAATCCTGCTCCAGGCCCAGGGCTGGAACGAAAAAATGATGGACGATCTGCGCAATAAGCTCGATCGCCAGAAAGCCGACATCGATGATTTTCTTAAAAAGAATGGCCTGCTGACCTTCCGCAGCATGGATGGCTACGAGACCGAGCAGTTGGGCATCGTGATTAACCATCTTGCCGACGCCACCCAGCGCCGTCTGAAAGCGCAAACGGTATGGGACAAAGTGCGCCGTCAGCAGGGGAAACCGCCGGAAGCGATCATCTCACTGCCGGAAATTTCCGGCCATCCGCAGATTCAGGATTTGCGCATCGCGCTAATCCAGACCCGGCGTAACCTATCGGAAGCGGCGAAACACTATGGCCCTAAGCATCCGAAATATCTTCAGGCTCAGGCCCAACTGCAGGTCGTGAACGGGCAGATAGGCCAGGTGTTGGGGGAACTGCTTAACGGCTTACGCCAGCAGTATCAGATTGCGCTGGACGATGAGCAGCACTATCAGAAGATGCTCAACGACCAGAAAGCCGGCTTTCAGGCGCTGGGCGCCAAGCGCGACAAATACAACACCATGATGACCGCGCTGAACAAAACTGAAGAGCTGTATAAATCGCTGTATCAGCGGGCGAATGAGCAGAAGCTCTCCGAGAGCTTTTCGGTTCCTGATGAAGTGATCTACGATGCCGCCGTGCCGCCAAATCTTCCCTCTAAACCGCAGCGCGGTCTGCTTATCGTGATGGCTACCCTGATGGCGCTCGCACTGTACATCATGTACCTGATAGTCAGCACCGCGCTCGATAAAACGGTGAACAGCATCAGCGAACTCAAAGCCAAAACGGGCCTTGATGGCAGCGGTGAGTTTCCGCTATTACCTCAGGTGAACAGCGCGCAGCTGACGTTCCAGAACCTGCTGTATGCCGATATGCTCCACAGCCTGCGCCTGGCGCTGCTCGGCCAGAATAATCATAGCGGGACGATACTGGTGACCTCGGCACAGGCCCATGCCGGCAGCAGCCTGATTGCCGAAATGCTGGCGTGGTCCGCCGCTAAGTCAGGCAAAACCTTACTTATCGATATAGATTATCTCGCAAGCGCAGGGCTCTCCGCGCGCTATCCTCAGCATAAAACAGGGTTCAGCGTGTGTCTTGATGACCGCTGCGCCACGTCGCAGGCGGTCGTCTCTCTGGCCGACAATCTTGATTTTATGCCGCGCGGCGAACTGAACGACTCGACGCTGCTGCTGTTCACCTCGCAACAGCTCCCGGCGCTGCTGACCACGCTGCGGCAGACCTACGATTATCTGATCATTGATGCGCCATCGCTCGGGCTGGCCCAGGACGCCCTGCTGCTGGCGCCGCACGTCGATATCAGCCTGCTGGTGGTCAACGCTGGCGAGCAGGCGTCGCGCATCCGCGATGCGCAAAATCGTCTGCAAGCCGCCGCGCCAACCCCTGTCGCCACCATGCTTAACCGGGTGCAAGAAGAGAACCTGGAGACGCAGGAGGGCAAACGCCTGCCCGAGCGCGGCATGGGCGAACTGATTTCACCGAAGTAGCGATTATGAACTTAATTAAGAGTATTTCTTCAATCGCCAGCTCCTCGGTCCTCTCGCAGGCGATCGGCGCCTTCTCTGTATGGCTGATTTCCCATCGCTACGGCATGGCGGAAGTCGGGCACTACGCGATGATCTACAGCAACGTGCTGATTGGCGCTCAGGTTTGCACTTTTGCGTCGCAGCTGCTGATCCCGCGCCAGGAAGAGCATGAACTGGGGCAGAACGTGGTATTTTGCCTGCTGCAAA
Source organism: Klebsiella pasteurii (assembly GCF_018139045.1). Taxonomy (NCBI): domain Bacteria; kingdom Pseudomonadati; phylum Pseudomonadota; class Gammaproteobacteria; order Enterobacterales; family Enterobacteriaceae; genus Klebsiella; species Klebsiella pasteurii. Next base: position 5,092,669 of record NZ_CP073236.1, on the reverse strand, counting down.
GCCTGCTCCTGGCGCTCCCCTGGGCAGTGGTCACGGGACTGATGTTCCATCTCAATATTGTGTTTCTCTATCTGCTCACCTTCGGCTATGCACTGGTTTTGATCGCCGAGAACCTCTCGCTGCGCGGCGGTAACTATCCGTTCCTCACCTTTCAGCGCATCGCCGTATCGCTGGTGGTGGCAATAGCCCTGCTGGCGATGCCGAATACCACGCTGTTCTATATTGCCTGGATGGTGGGCATTTTGCTGCTGCTCAGCCTCTGCCTGCTGCGCTTGTTTCGCTTCAGCACCCTGACACCGGCACACTTTTCACCGCGGGCGAACGGTCTTTTCGCGCGCCAGCACTGGCAGCATCTCAGCCGCGTCGGTAGTGCGGAAGTGCTGGCGATGGCCAGCAACAATCTGCCGACAATGTTGATTAACGTCTGGTTTTCACCGCTGGTCGCGGGTTATTTCTCGGTGGTGAGCCGCTTCTGCTTATCACCGGTGATGATTGTCGGTAACGCGGTGCGCAATTCCATCTTTTCAAAATGGTCGATGGATTTTCGTAACAACACCTTTAACTATGCGGAATACAAAAAAATTCGCCTGCTGCTGATGGCCGCGGCGCTGATCTGTATCCTTGGGATCTGGATTTTCTATCCACTGGTCATGCGCCTGGGTTTCAGCCAGGAGTGGCTCAATTCGATCCCGACCTCACGCTATATGCTGCCTTATCTGTTCGCCGCCCTGGCCGTCAGTCCGCTGACCGTTATCGAGCTTATCTTTGGTTCTAAACGCTATTTTTTACGCATTCAGATAGAGCAGTTGCTGATCATTATCGTCGCTTTTATCGCTCTACCTGAATTGGGCCAAAGCTATGAAATTGCCCTGCTGACTTTCTCTGTTCTTACCAGCATTCGCTATCTGTTCATTCTGTTGAAAATGAATAAGCGGGCGCTGCAGCTCTCCCGGCAGGAGCAGAAAATATGCAGCTAAACACCGGTCGCTATCTGGAAATATTCGCGCTGACGACCATCGTCTTCTGCGGCACGGTGCAGTATTTCACCGGCGTTGTCGCCGTATTATGGCTTCCGTTTTTCATGGTGCTGGTCATGGTGGTTTTGTTGATGATGCAAAGCCGGCAGCAGCCTTTGGCGCTCAGCTCGCGCGAGAAGGTGGTGCTAGCGCTGTATCTGACCTTTATTATCCTCAGCCTCTGCGCCACCGTTTTACAATCCGGTATCGTCACCGCCATCGTCGGTTTTAAAAACGAACTGGCCTTGTCGCTGGTGATGTTTTGCATGCTGCTTGGTATGTTTCGCGAGTCGCAGCTGCATCGCCTGACTCAGCTTTTTTACTGGCTGTTCTACGTCCAGTTTCCGCTGGCTATCTATCAGGTGCTGGTGGTGGTGCCAAAACGCGTCGCCCTGCGCGGTGAGGATGAAAAATGGGATTCGGTGGTCGGCACGTTTGGCGGCGACCCGATGGGCGGCGGCAATACCGCGGCCATGGGGATGTTCTGCCTGCTGATTATGCTGTTGAAGGTGTCCGAATTTAAGCACGGTATTTGCTCGTTCAAGTCGATGGCGGCGCATATCGTGCTGGCCTTTTTCCTCTGCGTGGTCGGCGAGGTAAAATTCGTGATTCTGCTGTCGCCGTTCTTACTGGCGCTGCTGTGGATCATGCCCGCTTACGTCAGCGGCATCAGCAAAGTCACCCTGCGCTCGTTGATGATAATCGCCGCCGGAATGGTGGTGTTAATTTTTGCCGCTATCACCATTCTCGCCTCCAACTACTCGTCGGCCTTCGGCGGGGATCCGACCAAAAGCGCGCTCTCGGTATTTATCGATTCTCTCGGTTATATTTTTGATACTAACTACATTATGGAAAGCGGCGAGCTCGGCCGGTTTACTACTATTTTCTTCTGGCTTAAGCATAACGAACTTTTTGGCCCCGGCGGAATGCTATTTGGCTACGGCCTGAACGCGACCAACAGCGGCAGTACGGTCTCTCCAGGCTATATCGGCGCCTGGTATCATCTGATACTCGACTCCACCGCGCTAAGCATGATGCTGTGGGAAGTGGGTATTATCGGCGTGATCTTATTTATCGCCATGATTGCTTCTATTCTTATCGGCATGCGGCCCAAAGAGACCTTTTCCCGCTACGATCTTAAACATGAAGATTTACAGCTGCTCAGCTCCGCGCCTGCGTTTTACGTCTTTGCCATCGGCTGTTTACTCAGCCTTCCCTACAGTCAGATCCTGATGATCATTCCCATGCTACAGTTTTTATTATGGCTGGCCCTCGGGGCGCTCATTGTCATTCATCGTTCCGTTCGTCTGAACTCCGGTACCCAATATGAATAAAACGCCATCAATTACCGTCAGCATTAAAACCCTCAACGAAGCGCAGGGGATTGAAAAAACGATCGACAGCGTCCGCAAGCAATTGCAGCCTTATCCGCATCAAATTATCGTCGCCGATAGCCTCTCCACCGACAATACACGGGAGCTGGCCATCGCCAAAGATGCGATGGTGGTCTGCCTTGATAATGCGAAAGATCGCTGCTGCGGCGTAGGCCACCAGCTGGGCTGGTTATTCAGCGAAGGGGACTATCTGCTGCTGCTGGACGGCGATATGGAGCTGGAGCCAGGTTTTCTCGACACCGCCGTCGCCTTTCTCGAAGAACATCCCGAATACGCTGGCGTGGCGGGCAGCGTCGAGATGGATGATGCCGCTAACTATGAGTTTAAATCGCGCAAGCAGCGCCTGCATCTTATTTACCCGCAGGGGGATACCGACCACCTTGGCGGCGGCGGACTCTATCGCCGCTCGGCAATCGAGAAAATTGGCTATCTGACTAACCTTAATCTCCATGGCTATGAAGAAGCCGAATTGGGGATCCGCTTGCAGGCCGCGGGCTATAAACTCCACCGCCTCGCTGCGCCCTATTTTAGCCATGCTTCCTATACCATGCCGACATTTAAAATGTTGACCTATCGCTGGAAGAACGGTTTTTTATGGGCGCCCGGTGAGCTATTACGCAACTGCTGGGGGAAAAAGCATTTCCCTGCCGCGCTTAAGATTGTTCGCAACGAATTGATATTCACGCTGTATATCCTGGTATTGATTATTTGCCTGCTGTCGTTAAATCCCGGTTTGATTATTATCGCCCTGCTTCCACTGCTGGCGTTTATCGCCCTGAAGGCGATTAAAAATAAGTCGCTGCGGGACGGTGTACAGAGCGTTATCAACTTATCGTTATTTTCCGCAGGTATGGTGCGAGGCCTCATGAACTCCGTTCGCGATCCGATGAAACAACCCGCCGTGACCGTCTCCAACCAAAAACATATCCAGACAGAACATGAAAATATTATTCGTTAACAAATTCTTTTTTATTAAGGGCGGAGCGGAAACCGTATTTTTCCAGGAGCGAGACGCCATGCTGCAAGCGGGCTATCAGGTTGTCGACTTCAGCATGCAGCATGCAGAAAATAAACCCTCGCCCTGGGAAAGCTTCTTCGTACACAACGTGGACTACCATCAAAACCACGGGCTGACAGGCAAGCTCAAAGCGGGTATCGACTTTATCTACAATGCGGAGGCCTGCAACAAGCTCAATACGTTGCTGCTGGCGCAACGCCCGGATATTGTGCACTTTCATAATATTTACCACCAGCTGACGCCGGCGCTAATCGGCGTCGCCAAACGCTTTGGCTGTAAAACGGTGTTGACTGCGCACGATTATAAAATCGTTTGTCCATCGTACACCATGCTGCGCGATGGCCACGTCTGCGATGACTGTCTTACCGGTTCGGTGAGCAACGCCTTCCGCCATCGTTGCCAGCAGGGCGACACCTTTAAAAGCCTGCTGCTGTCGCTTGAGGCCTACTGGCAAAAGTTCGCGCAAAATTATGCCATGCTCGATTGCATCATCGCTCCCAGCGAATTTATGCGTCAGACGCTGCTGCGTAAATTACCCCGGTCGCGGATCGAGACGATCGTCAACGGTATTGATGCCAGCGCCACGATCCCGGGCGATACGGCGGGGGATTATTTCCTCTATATCGGCCGCTTGAGCCGTGAGAAAGGCGTCGCTACCCTGGCGCTGGCGCAGCAAAAAATGCAGCAGCCCATGCCGCTGAAAATCGTCGGCGATGGCCCTCTCGGCAACGACCTGCGCGCCCGCTTTAGCGGTCCGGAATTTCTCGGCTATATGCGCCACGGAGAAGCGCTCAACGCGTTGATTCGCGGCGCGCGGGCGGTGATCGTCCCTTCCGAATATTATGAAAACTGCTCGATGTCGGTACTGGAGGCGATGGCGTTCGGTCGCCCCGTCGTCGGCGGCAATATCGGCGGCATTCCTGAGCAAATCCGCGATGGCATTGATGGTTATCTGGTGGAACCCGGGGATGCCGACGCGCTGGCGCGCATCATGGATAACCTGGCAGCCAATCCGCAGCAGGCGCGGGAAATGGGCATCAACGCGCGCCAGCGTTTAGAGGATAAATACGATCTCGCCCAGCATATGCAGGTTCTGCAGGAACTCTATCAGCAGCTCGTGGGGGAAGCGAAATGAAGCTCAAAGTGACGGTGCTTGGCACCCGCGGTATTCCGAATGTACAGGGCGGCGTTGAGACCCATTGCCAGAATCTCTATCCGGAAATCTATCAACAGAATCACGCCGATATCTGCGTCATTGCCCGCTCACCGTACGTTGACTACCGCCGTAGCGAATATAAAGGCGTGCGGTTAAAAAGCCTGTGGGCGCCTAAAAGCCGCAAGTTCGAAGCCATTATTCACTCAACGCTGGCCGCCTTCAGCACCCTGTTTGACGGCTCAAATGTGGTTCACGTTCATGCGGTCGGCCCTGGACTGGTGGTCCCGCTGCTGCGCCTGCTCGGCAAGCGCGTCGTTTTTACCCACCACGGCCCGGACTACGATCGCCAGAAGTGGGGCAAAATGGCGAAAGAGATGCTGCGTCTTGGTGAGAAATGGGCGGTGAAATATGCCAATGAGGTTATTGTTATCTCGGAAGTGATTAATACGCTCATTAAGACCAAACACGGCCGTACCAACGCTAACGTGATCTATAACGGCGTGCGCCAACCGCCGCTTCCCGCCGAAGAAACGCGACAGGCCACGCTGAATCAGTATTCGCTGAAAGCCGGGCAATACATTGTCGCCGTCGCCCGTTTTGTCGAAGAAAAAGGGCTGCACGATCTGCTTGCCGCCTACAAAGCCTCGAACTGTTCGCTGCCGCTGGTGCTGATTGGCGATGCCGACCATCCTGATGAGTACAGCGAGCGGCTGAAGAAGCAGGCTGCCGCTACCCCGGGAACGATCATGACCGGTTTTATTAGCGGCGATCCGCTGCATACCCTGTTCTCACAGGCCGGGCTTTTTGTTCTACCGTCTTACCATGAAGGGCTGCCTATTGCCCTGCTGGAGGCCATGTCCTGGTCCTTACCGGTTATCGTCAGCGATATCCCCGCCAACCTGGAGATCGACCTGCCTGCGGAAGTTTATTTTCCGACGGGCAATGTCGCCGCGCTGGCGCAAAAGCTCCAGTCCTGGCGCGGTGATGAAGCCGCGGATTACAGCCAGTTAATGGCCAAATACCGCTGGCCGGACATTGCAGCGAAAACGTCTCAGGTCTATCAGCGATTAACGAATAAGAGTCAACCGTGACAAAATCAACATCCGACCTGGTCATCGAGCGCTTTTATTCCGCGCTTGACCCGGAAACAGAAGCCTCGTTAACGCCGGAGCAAAAGCGCGGTATTGAACAGGCGCTGGTGAGAGCGAGCCTGGCTTCCCGCCATCGCATCGATTTTCGCCACAGTTTTCCTTTTCTGCATCGCCGCTATTTCGTGGTCTTTTTATGCGGTCGCGATCTGCGCAAAATCCCGCGGGAAAGTACGCTGCTCGGGCGTCTATTTTCCACTCTGGCGATTACGTTTGCCGTGCTGTTCGCGATTCTTGCGGTGCTACTGGCGCTCTATATGCTGAAATCCGCGCTGGGAATCGATGTGTTTAAGAACTTCCACGTCGGTATCTGGACATGGTTTGTGAACCTCCACGACAAAGTGAATTAACGATGAGCTCTTTTTCACCGCGCCGCGCCGCGCTCTTTTTGGCGCTACTGCTGGCCGGAATCATTCCGTCTGCAGCGGTACTGGCTGAACGCACGATTATCACCCCACCGGCCTTTACCGGTCTGTTAACAAACCCAGGGATCGGCGTGGCCAGTTTCCACGATGGTTATGGCCAGAAACCCTCTCTGCAAGAGTATCCGGACACCGGGTTTGAATACGATCGCTTTTACTGGAGCGATCTGGAGCCCGAGGAAGGCGTCTATAATTTTGCGCCGATCGATCATGCCTTCAGCGTTGCCGCCCAGCATCAGCCGGCGATGAACGTCGGATTGCGTTTTATGGCGCTCGATGAACCGCAATCGGGCTCGAAAATCCCCGCCTGGCTTATTGAAAAAGGCATTCAGGGACAATGGGTCGAAAACGGTAAAACCTTTGTGCCGGACCTCAGCGATCCAACCTTTATCGCCTATGCGCAAAAACTGCTGAATGCCCTCGGCGCGCATTATGACGGTAATCCGGAGCTCGCATTTGTCGATATCGGTATGGTGGGTTCGTGGGGAGAATGGCACAACTCCAATTTCCCTGACGTGGCGCCATTGCGCGAGAAATACACCTCTGAGCAGCTCAATCGCTACGTTGATATGCACTTCAGCAGTTTCCCTAAAACGCCCAAAATCATGTTGATCAGCGGCGGCGACTCGCTGGCCTGGGCCAGCCAAAAAGGCGCCGGATGGCGCGCGGATTGCTGGGGAGACTGGCATAACTTTTCCACATCCTGGAGCCACATGCGCGATGACTATCCTCAACGTCTGGCCGCCGCGCAGGCGGCGTGGGGCGGTTTTAATGACGGCTGGCAGCACGCCCCCGTGAGCCTCGAGATTTGCGGCTATATGGCAGAGTGGGAAAGCGTGCAGCATTACACTCGTGAAGAGGTCCAGGCAAGCTTCGACTGGGCATTAGCGCAACACGCCAGTACCCTGAATCTGAAATCGCGGCCGGTGCCGGCGGCGTATCGCGATATCGTTGATAATGCGTTACTACGCATCGGCTATCGCTACCGGGTGAGCCAGCTGGAATTTGATACGCCCGTACGTAGCGGCATGCCGCTTACGCTGAATGTCACCTGGCGTAACGACGGCGTCGCCCCGGCCTATCTCCCCTGGCTTGTGCAATGGCGGATAGTCAATGCGGCGGGCGATACCATTACGCAAATCAAAACGGCGGATGACGTTCGCCAGTGGTTGCCTGGAGCTCATCAAAGCCGCGCTACGCTAGCGCTGCCTACTGGGCTCCCTGACGGTCAATATCGCCTGCAAACGGCCCTGACCAATCAGCAGGGGCAACCGCGTATTCAACTCGCTAACGAAGGTCAAACCGGTGATGGATGGTATTCACTGGCTTCGTTTAACCTTAAGGAATAACCATGTTTGAGGCTATCAGACAGGTCGGCCGGGAGATCAAATCCTGCGGCGGCATCAAAGCGAAAATCGCGGTTCTGCTTTATCGTCTGGCGACGCTCTATCGCAGCCGTAATCCTCTGTGGAAGATCTGCGGGATCCCCTTCGTTATTCTCAATATCGTGATTAACGAGTGTTTATTTTGCATTGAGCTGCCGTGGCGAGCGCACATTGGCTATGGGCTGAAGCTGTATCATCCGCACTGCATCGTGATAAACCGGGGAACGGTCATTGGCCAGAACTGCACCCTGCGCCAGGGCGTCACCATTGGCAGCGTGACCGATAGTCAGGGCCGGGAAGGCGCTAGCCCGCGAATTGGCGATAACGTGGAATTTGGCGCCCACGCCGTGGTGATTGGCGCGGTCACGCTAGGGGACAATGTCAAAGTCGGCGCGGGCACGGTGGTGACCAAAGATCTGGCCGCAGGCATGATTGCCGTCGGTCAGCCATACCGGGTACTAAACGGCGATTAGCGTAGGTTTGTCTGGGGACAAAACCCACGCTGATAGAAAAGCGGGTTTTAAAGCGGGATGGCAAAAATGGCCGGAACTTAGGCCCTCAGCTTAACCGGCTCGCTAAAATCATCGGCGGGCTCCAGCTTAAGGTTAAACGTTGCCAATAGTGCTTCGGCTCGTTGGTGAAAATCGCGTAGCGTCTTTTCGAGCTTTTCAGTGACTTCAGGATCATCAATCGCGACCGGACGCCAGTCGCCTTCTTTATCGAACAATCCAAACTGATAGCTATAGGTGAAGCGCGAAGCCTGCGCTTCCATCTCCATCCACCATCCCCAGAACTCGCGTTTTTCAGGCGCTGGTTTTACGTTGACGCAAACTGCCAGGCAATCGAAAAAGAAGCGGTTGTCTTCACATTGCTCCTCACGGATGTAAGGGCCAAGCGCCGTGAATTTCTTAATCAGCTTACTCTTCAGGTGTCCACTCGGTAACGTCATTGCGATCTCCTTTAGTGATGCTATGACGTTACCAAATCAATAGAATTTAGCAATATATTAACTAAATCTATGGCTAATCCAGCGGGCGATCTGCCGCAGAGCGTGATCGAAATTACGGTAGACCGGATTGAACGGGATCTCCAACAGCTTGCCGTCGGAGGAGGATGAAGTGATTAAACGCGACTCCTCTTCCGGACTGAACGGATCGTCCTTCCAGAAACCGGAGAGCATCGGCGTAGGGCAGCGACGCCCCAGCAGGCCCTGAACCTTGAGGGAATAGCGGTTAAGCTCAACCCGCAGCGCGTCGTCGGAAGCGTCATGCATCCCCAGCCGCGAAGCCAGAACATCAAGATACATCTCCGGCACCCGCCCCTGATGCAGCGGGTCCACTAACAGGCCGTGTACCACCGGCCCCAGGCAGGCCACCGCCTTCAGGCGCTGGGACTCAAGATAGCCCAGCCGGACGGCGATGTTCGCGCCGAAGCGGAAGCCAAAGGCGGCCACGCGGGTATGATCGACCCAGGGCACATTAGCCAGATGCTGCAGCACATACTGGTGCAGCAGACTGGTATCCTGGGTCAGCTTGCATTTTGAGGAAAAACCGATGGAAGGCATATCCACGGTCAGCATAGCGATACCCAACGGCGCAAAATAGTTTTCATACAGGTTGTAATAATCGGTCTGTAGCGCGTCAAGCCCGCCGCACATCAGCACCGTCGGGAACGGCCCATCGCCTGGCGGCATATGCAGGAAACCGGTGATCGGCGCAGCGCCAGGGATGGAGAACTCCAGCTCTCGCAGCTTGCCGGGCAAGCGCTGGGCGGCTTCTTCATAAGCCCGGTAAGCCAGCACCTGCGCCTGTTCCGCCAGCTCATCGCCCTTGATGTGCGGATAGGCAGCAATGCTGTAAAGGTTTGCCGCATGGAGCCAGTGACGACCGCTTACCAGAAGATTCTCTTCCTGACCGGCCTTCTGCTGCCAGTCCATCGCCTGTTTGGCCCATTCAAAGATCCAGTTGCCGCCGCGATAGCCGACGACCGTATCGTAAAGCTCTGGATCGGTTCGCTCGGCATCGCTCATGACGATGCGCGCCTGCACATCGAGGATTTCCTGCGGCGTCACGCCACGCCAGATCCACATCAGACGGTTAATCAATCGATACCAGTGATCAACGTGATTACCGCTGAGCGCAGACTGGATCGGTTGCTGCGCTCCGGTATTAAACCGACGCACCAGCGTGGAGGTTTCCGGATGTTTGAATCGGGGTTTAAACAGCGTTTCGCTAAGGTTAGCCTGGGACATGTGCAGCCTCCATCATGTTGCCACTGAAGCTATTGTAACCTGCGCAAGGGTAAAAAAAACCACGCCCGGCAAAACCGGGCGTGGTAATTAGCATTTATGCGGGAAATTAACGGCCTGCGATAGGCGGTACGAACACCACGCCCATATCCCACGGCTGTTCAATCCAGGTATCCTGGGGAATATCAACGACATAATCATCAACCAGTGGGCGACCTGCCGGTTTTGCGAAGATAGTGACAAAATGTGCTTTCGGATACATTTCGCGGATGGCTACGGCGGTACCGCCGGTGTCGACGAGGTCATCGATCACGATAAAGCCTTCGCCATCGCCTTCCGCACGTTTCAGCACAGTCAGTTCACGCTGATTATCGTGGTCATAGCTTGAGATGCAAACGGTATCAACATGACGAATACCCAGTTCACGCGCCAGTAGTGCTCCCGGTACCAGACCGCCGCGGCTAACGGCAATAATGCCTTTCCACTGTTCAACCGGCAGCAGGCGAGTTGCCAGCTTGCGGGCGTGAATCTGCAACATGTCCCAGGTGACGACGTATTTTTCGCTCATGTGAAGTGTCCCAGCCTGTGTAATACGGCTTAAATAATGTTCGAGGGGGAAAATGGTTGCGCGAGATTATAGAGATCTGACGCGCTAAAAACCAGCGTTAAGCGGCCACCGCGACTCTTTTTACGTGGTTTACACTACCAGAGTACACGGAAAGTGGTATTCTCAACCCCATCGCGCAAGCCCGGGCTTGTAGTGTATTTGATTGCTAACCCCTCGATCTGCAAACGACTTTTGCAGGTGATTGTAAGGAGACTTATCGTGTCTGAACTGTCTCAATTATCCCCTCAGCCGCTGTGGGATATTTTTGCCAAAATCTGCTCTATTCCTCACCCCTCCTATCACGAAGAACAGCTCGCTGAGCACATTATGGGCTGGGCAAAAGAAAAAGGCTTACACGCGGAACGCGACCAGGTTGGCAACATTCTGATTCGTAAAGGCGCGACTGCCGGTATGGAAAACCGTAAACCGGTGGTGCTGCAGGCGCACCTTGATATGGTGCCGCAGAAAAACAACGATACCGTTCACGACTTCGCTAAGGACCCGATTCAGCCGTACATCGACGGCGAGTGGGTCAAAGCGCGCGGCACCACCCTGGGCGCCGACAACGGTATCGGCATGGCTTCCGCGCTGGCGGTGCTGGCTGACGATAACGTCGTTCACGGCCCGCTGGAAGTGCTGCTGACCATGACGGAAGAAGCCGGTATGGACGGCGCGTTTGGCCTGCAGGCCAACTGGCTGCAGGCGGACATCCTGATCAACACCGACTCCGAAGAAGAAGGTGAGATTTACATGGGCTGCGCCGGTGGGATCGACTTCACCTCTGACCTCGCGCTGACCCGTGAAACCGTTCCGGCCGGTTTCCAGAGCTTTAAGTTGACCCTTAAAGGACTCAAAGGCGGCCACTCCGGCGGCGAGATCCACGTCGGTTTAGGTAATGCCAACAAGCTGCTGGCACGCTTCCTCGCAGGCCATGCTGAAGAGCTGGATCTGCGCCTGGTCGATTTCAACGGCGGCACCCTGCGCAACGCTATCCCCCGTGAGGCGTTCGCCACAGTCGCCGTGGCCGCGAACAAAGCGGATACGTTGAAAGCGCTGGCTAATGAGTACCTGACGATCCTGAAAAACGAGCTGGCGGCCAAAGAGAAAAATCTAACAGTACTGCTGGAATCGGCTGCGAACGACCAGCCTGCGCTAACGTCCCAATCTCGTGATACCTTTGTACGCCTGCTTAACGCCACGCCGAACGGCGTCATCCGCAACTCTGATGTGGCAAAAGGCGTGGTAGAAACCTCGCTGAACGTCGGTGTGGTGACCATGACCAGCGATAACGTGCAGATTCACTGCCTGATTCGCTCCCTGATCGACAGCGGTAAAGATTATGTCGTCAGCATGCTGGATTCTCTGGGCAAGCTGGCCGGCGCGAAAACCGAAGCGAAAGGCGCCTATCCAGGCTGGCAGCCGGACGCCAGCTCGCCGGTGATGCATCTGGTGCGTGAAACCTATCAGCGTCTGTTCAACAAGACGCCGAACATCCAGATTATCCACGCGGGCCTGGAGTGCGGTCTGTTCAAAAAACCGTATCCGGACCTGGACATGGTTTCTATCGGGCCAACCATTACCGGCCCCCACTCCCCGGACGAGCAGGTTCACATTGAAAGCGTTGGCCAGTACTGGACGCTGCTGACCGAGCTGCTGAAATCCATTCCGGCGAAGTAAGACAGCACAGGCCCACTCCCCAGAGAGTGGGCCTTTTCTTTATAACGACTCGCTCATTAACGCCCGCTAAACGTCCGCAGCGGATTACCGCGTTCAATTTGATGATGGAACATTCGCCGTTCAGACTTCAACACCGCGCCGTCATTCTGCCGCTGCTGTTCCAGCTTCCACGCAATCAGCAGGCGCGCCAGCCTTTTATTGGCATGCTGACTCCGTTCCGACTGCACCTTGACGCTAATCCCGCTTGCCAGGTGCGTGGCGCGTACCGCTGAGTCGGTCTTATTGACGTGCTGCCCGCCGGGTCCGGAAGCGCGCAGCGTTTCAAAGCGGATCTCTTCGGACTGCTTTTGTTCATCGCAAGAAAAACGCCCTACGCCGACATACCAGTTTTTACGTCCGTGATGCGGCCTGAATGGGCTGGGAAAAATCCATTGCAGCGTGCCGCACCAGCGTTCACTTAAGGCAAACGCATTGTCGCCATCAAGAGAAAGCAGAGCGGAGCGGAGCGTGCCAGAATGCCGACCTGGCTCGCTTTCCAGCAGAGTAATGGAAACCCTCTGCTCTGCCGCTTCTTTTATGAGTCGATCCAACGAGAGTTTCACCGCCAGGCAGCACTCATCCGGCCCCTGAGCGGAAGAGAGTTGTAATAACATCATGCGCCTTTCCCTCCGCTGGTTTTGAGCGTCAGCAGCGGACGCAGGCGGGCGATCGGTTCAACCAGTCCGGCCTGCACCAGACAGTTAAATACGCTTTCCACAGATTTGTACGCCTGCGGCGCCTCCTCGTAGATCAGCTGACGATCGCGACAGATCACCCGGCTTCCCAGTTCAGTACGGGCCAGCTGTGCCGCACTGTATTTACCAGATAAGCGCCCTTTGCAATCAGTACGCATCCATTTACGCCCGGCGCCGTGAGCGAGCGAATTCAGCGTTTCTTCGCTGACCACGGGGTGAACCAGCCAGCTGTGGTCGCCGCGAGAGCCCGGAATAATCACCAGGCTGCGGTCGTCCGGCGTCGCCCCTTTGCGATGCAGCCAACCCTGCCGTCCGTTAACAGAACGGGCCTCGACAAAGTTATGCGCGACGTCCAGCACATTCTGTCCGTCAGCTCGTACCTGTTGCAGAATGCGGGTAGCGATCAGCTGCCGATTCACGCGGGCAAAAGCCAGCGCATCTTGATGTTCCGCCAGGTAATCCTGAGCCGCAGCACTGTCTTCCGCCAGACCATCGTGAGAAAAAGCCGTGATATGGCGTTGCAGGATAGACTGTCCCAGGCCGCGCGACCCGCTGTGCACCAGCAGCAGCAGATGCTGAGCATCCAGACCGGCCTGCTGAAGACGCTGGCGATCGATGACCCGATCCACCTGCTGCAGTTCAGCGAAGTGGTTACCGCCGCCAATAGAGCCCAGCGCGCTGCGCCAGGGATGGGTTAGCAGATTCTCCGCCAGATGTTCATCCAGCCAGCGTTCTTCCGCTGCGTCATCCATGGCTGACAGCTTCTTCTCAAACCTATCCGCATTATATTTTCGCGCGAGGATATCCGTTTGCCATAGCGCCATGCCGCAGCCGATATCGTTACCCACCAGTGCCGGGTAGAGATGACCGAGCGAAAAGAAGGCCGCGCCGATTGGGTAGCCGCGCCCGGGATGTAAATCAGGCATCCCTACCACGCGCTGCATGTGAGGTAACTTTGCCGTCGTGTGTAATTGCTGGATCGCTAAATCTTCGATCCACAGATCGTCTGAACTAATATAAGAAATACCTTCAGACGTATAATGAACATTATTGCCCATATACCAATCCATATAAAAAATAAATAAAGGATGTGGCAGACGTTACCAGGGCAAAAAGAGAGTTATTCCTGGGAAGGCCTGCAAAGTATGTTCTGGAAATCTGTATTCATGGTGAACCTCCTTTGCAGTCAATAAATAAGTGAAAGTGCGCGTATAGTAATCAGGCGTTATATCTATTGCAAGCCGATTTGCCGCCGCATCAAATAATTAAGAAATCGTTCACCGCGCGCCGTCACTTCCTGTGGCTGAATAACCGTGAAGCCGTGACGCGCAAAAAAGGGCTTTGCCGTAATACTGGCCTCTACCGTGTAAACGCGCTCAGGAAGCTGCCTCAATAGCGTATTGAGCAGCGCGCTGGCGACGCCCTGGCGGCTATGGTCGGGAGAGACAAACAGTAAATCGATATAGTCATCCACGGCGGTAATAAACCCGACCGGCGAGGCATCATTTATTGCCACCAGTACGCATGATGCCGCTAGTTTTTGCCGCCAGTGGGCTTCATCAACCTGAGCCCAGGCGGCAATCTGCCGGGGAGAATAATCGGCGCTGGCCGTCTCTTTAATCGCCCGTAAAAAAATCACGCATAGCGCGGCAAAATCATGCTCTTCATACGGTCTTATTTTCAGCATTGTTATAACCCCAGAACCAATTGTCGCTCCAGTTGCGGATCGAGCAGCGTCACGTGCAGCCCCACCAGCCTGACTCCCCGACCTCCGCGCCGCTCGTTCCAGGCTTTATGGGCAGTGGTGATCAAATCATCTTTATTCAATCGGGGCCAGACATGCTCCTGGGTGGTGAGCTGGAAATCATTAAACTTGAGCTTGACCCCCTGCCGGGCGATCAGCAAATCCGGTTTAACCTTCACCAGGCGCCGTTCCAGCTCCGGATAGAGGTTCTCAATAATCGACTCACACTCCGCCCATTCATGGATATCCTCTATCAGGGTTCGCTCAACGCCCACCGATTTGCGCTGGCGCTCGCTGCTGATTTCTCGTTCATCAATCCCCTGGCTGCGCTCCCATAGTATCCGCCCGAATTTACCAAAGCGTTTGAGCAACATTGCCAGATCGCTGTTTTGTACATCTTCACAGGTCCTCAGCCCCATGCTTTCCAGCTTCGCGGCGGAAACCTTGCCGACGCCCGGGATCTTCGCTAGCGGCAACGTTTTGACAAACTCCGCGACCTGATGCGGCGCAATCACAAACTGGCCGTTGGGTTTATTCAGGTCCGAGGCGATTTTTGCGAGAAATTTTACCGGCGCAATGCCTGCGGAGGCGGTCAAATTTAGCTCACGATGGATGGTCTCGCGGATCTCCTGCGCCATCAGCGTCGCTGACCCCTGACAATGAACGCTGTCGCTAACGTCGAGATATGCTTCGTCCAGCGATAAAGGCTCGATTAGCGAGGTATAGCGGGAAAAAATCTCCCGGATATGGTTCGACGCCTCTTTATATGCATCAAAGCGGCCGGGAAGCAGCGTCAGGTGAGGACAAAGCTTGAGCGCTGTGGCGGTGGGCATGGCGCTACGCACGCCGAATTTACGCGCCGGATAGTTGGCCGTACTGATCACACCGCGCTGCACCCGGCTACCGCCAATGGCGATAGGGATGTCGCGCAGTGCCGGGTTGTCCCGCATCTCCACCGCCGCGAAGAAGCAGTCCATATCAACGTGGATGATCTTACGCATAGCCAAACCTTAGACTGTACATGCGTACAGTATAGCAAAAGTCGGCGAAATTTAATCTTTTTAAAACCCTCGCCATAAAAAACATGCTACAACATAAAAATGCAACAAATATGATTTATTTTTCATATAGTTACATTAATGAATAAGGTGAATGCAATCATGAAATCAATACTTACTGCGCTTGGTTTGCTTATTGCCAGCAGCGCCTGCGCTGCGCCGCAGCTCATTGCTCATCGGGGAGGCACCGGCGATGCGCCGGAAAACACCCTTCCTGCGATAAAACTGGCGCTGGAGAATAAGGCCGAGGCGATTTGGATAACGGTACAATTAAGCCAGGATGGCGTTCCGGTCTTATATCGCCCAAGCGATTTATCCGCCCTGACTGACCATACCGGGAAGATCTCAAGCTTTAGCGCTGCCGAACTGGCCCGCATGGACGCGGGATGGAAATGGGGCGGTGAAACTCACCCCTGGCGCGGTAAAAATGCAACCATTCCAACGCTGCAATCAGTGCTGGAGCAATGGCCACAGACCTTCTTTTACATCGATATTAAATCGCCTGATGCCGACCCGGCAATTATGGCTTCGCGTCTTAGTGAAGTATTGCAAACGACCCATAGCCTCTCGCGCGTGCGGGTTTATTCCACCGAAGACCGCTATATCGCGGCGCTACCAGAATCTATTCCCCATTTCGTCAGCCGGGGCGAAACGCGAACGAAACTGGCTAAGATTTCCCTTAGCCACCAGTGCCAGCCAACCACACAGCCGGGCGATGACTACTGGTACGGTCTGGAGCTGAAACGCAAGGTAGAAATCGTGGAGAAGTTCACCCTCGGCGAAGGCGTGTCGCCTGCAACCCTCACCTGGGATAAAGAAGCAATGGACTGTTTCCGCTCTCAGGGCAAAGCCCATGTTGTCTTCTTCGGCATTAATAGTGCCGATGATTTTCGTAAGGCAAGCGAACTGGGCGCCGATGGCGTGATGGTAGACTCGCCGGCGAAAGCGAAAACCTGGTAAATCGTAAATGGCCGCGATAAGGCGGCCTGCTGTTTAAATGATGCGATCCCGTTTGCGCTGCGCTTCGCGAGCCATGCGTTTTTTACGCGCATCGCAGGGCTCAGGACAGTCGCAGACCTTTTCCATACCCAGCGATGAGATCCCGCCGCAGCTGCCCTGAAGCGTTTTGCGCTTGACCAGATAACCAAGCGACATTCCCAGGATAACCAGCGCGAAAATCACGAAGGTCGCGACAAATACTGTCAGCATCATCAGCCTCCAAAGTCGTCCAGCATGATGTTTTCATCCTCAACGCCGAGATCTTTAAGCATTTTGATGACCGCGGCGTTCATCACCGGCGGACCGCACATGTAAAACTCACAATCTTCCGGCGCCGGGTGATCGCGCAGATAGTTTTCATACAGGACGTTATGAATAAAGCCAGTATGGCCGGTCCAGTTATCTTCCGGCTGCGGATCGGAGAGCGCCACGTGGAAGGTGAAGTTCGGGTTTTCCCGCGCAAGCTGTTCAAACTCATCATCATAGAACATTTCTCGCAGAGACCGCGCACCGTACCAGAAGCTGATTTTACGTGTACTGTGTAGCCGCTTAAGCTGGTCGAAAATATGCGAGCGCATCGGTGCCATCCCTGCCCCGCCGCCGATAAACACCATCTCCGCCTGCGTTTCTTTGGCAAAGAACTCCCCAAACGGCCCGGAGATCGTCACTTTATCACCAGGCTTCAGCGACCAGATATACGAGGACATAATCCCCGGCGGCGCATCAGGCACCTGCGGCGGCGGCGTGGCAATACGCACGTTGAGCATGATGATACCCTTCTCTTCCGGATAGTTAGCCATGGAGTAGGCGCGCAACGTTGGTTCTTTCACGTCGGAGACATAGCGGAAAAGGTTAAATTTATCCCAGTCGCCGCGATACTCGTCCGGAACGTCAAAATCGGCATAGGCAACCTTGTGTGAGGGGCATTCGATCTGAATATATCCACCGGCGCGGAACGGAACCGCGTCACCGTCCGGCACGCGCAGCTTCAGCTCCTTGATAAAAGTGGCTTTGTTATCATTCGAGATAACTTCACACTCCCACTTCTTAACGCCAAAAATCTCCTCCGGCAGCTCAATTTTCATGTTCTGCTTCACCGCGACCTGGCAGGCCAGACGGCAGCCCTCTCTCGCCTCACGCTTGGTGATATGAGAGAGTTCGGTAGGCAGAATATCACCGCCGCCCTCTTTCACCGTCACCCGGCACTGGCCACAGGAGCCGCCGCCGCCGCAGGCCGACGAAACGAAGATTCCGTTGCTGGAGAGCGTATTCAGCAGCTTGTCACCGGCCGGAGTACGAATTTGTTTATCCGCTTCGTTATTGATTTCAATGACCACGTCGCCCGCATTCACTAATTTCGAACGCGCGACAAGTATCAGCCCCGATAGCACCAGGACGATCAGCGTGAACATCACTACGCCAAGAATTATTTCCATACTTTCCGCCCTTATAGCTGCACACCGGAGAATGACATAAAGCCCAGCGCCATCAGACCCGTGGTAATAAAGGTGATCCCTAACCCGCGCAGACCCGCGGGCACGTTTGCGTATTTCATTTTTTCACGGATACCCGCCAACGCCACAATTGCCAGCAGCCAGCCGATGCCGGAACCTAAGCCGTAAACGATCGACTCGCTTAAGTTATAGTCACGCTGCACCATGAAGGAGACACCGCCAAAAATCGCACAGTTGACGGCAATGAGCGGCAGGAAGATCCCCAGCGCGTTATAGAGCGTCGGGAAGTACTTATCGAGGATCATCTCCAGGATCTGAACCAGCGCGGCAATAACGCCAATGAAGGTAATAAAGTTCAGAAAGCTCAGATCAACGCCTTCCACCAGCGCGCCGTCGCGCAGCACCAGGTTATACACCAGGTTATTGATCGGCACCGCCAGCCCAAGTACGACCGTTACCGCAACGCCGAGTCCGAAAGCGGTCGAGACCTTTTTCGATACCGCGAGGAAAGTACACATCCCAAGAAAGAAGGCCAGCGCCATATTTTCAACAAATACGGCGCGGACAAAAAGGCTAATATAATGAGCCATAATCGGTTACTCCTTTTCCTGTTGTTCAGGCTTCCAGCTGCGCACCGCCCAAATCAACAAACCGATAATGAAGAACGCACTGGGCGCCAGAAGAAACAGACCATTTGGCTGGTACCAGCCGCCGTTCTGCACCGTTTCCAGCACGGTAATACCGAATAGCTTACCACTGCCGATCAGCTCTCTCAGGAAACCGACAATGATTAGGATCGCCCCGTATCCCAGACCGTTGCCAATACCGTCCATAAAGCTCGCCAACGGCGGCGACTTCATGGCATAGGCTTCGGCGCGCCCCATCACGATACAGTTAGTGATGATCAAACCGACAAAAACCGAAAGCTGTTTCGAAATCTCATAGGCAAACGCGCGTAGCACCTGATCGACGACGATAACCAACGAAGCGATAATCGCCATCTGTACAATGATGCGCACGCTATTCGGAATGTGGTGGCGAATCATGGAGATAAACATGCTGGAGAATGCCGTAACCAGCGTCACCGCGATGGTCATTACAAAAGCGGTCTCCAGCTTGGTGGTCACCGCCAGCGCGGAGCAGACGCCCAGAACCTGCAGAGTGATAGGGTTATTAGCGATAAGCGGCCCCACCAGCACGCGCTTCATTTCTTTCATGTCGCCCAAATCAGCCATTATTCAGCTCCCCTTCTCGCACCTTTTGCAGGAATGGGCCAAAGCCGAGTTTGCCCATCCAGAAATCAAAGCTATGTTGCACGCCGTTTGACGTCAGCGTTGCACCCGACAGGCCATCAACGGCGTGCAGGTCGCCAGGACGCGCGCCGCCTTTGACGATTCTCAGCGCAGGCATCCCTTTATCATCAAGCACTTGTTTACCAACGAACTGCTGGCGCCAGTTGGGGTTTTCAATTTCCCCGCCCAGCCCCGGCGTCTCACCGTGTTCGTAATAGGTGATCCCTTTGACCGTGCGGCCATCGGTTTCCAGCGCAACAAAAGCGTACATCACCGACCACAGGCCGTTACCGTAAATCGGCAGTACGACTTCCTGAATCTGCTGCTTTTCATCGCGCACCAGGTAAATTTCGGCAATATTACTGCGGCGTTTGATACCGGCAGGATCCTGACTCGCCTCCAGCTGTAAGCTCTGCTGAGGGTCTTTCAGGGCCTGGGCTTGATTAAACTTGCCCGGATCTTTATCCAGCAGCTCACCGCTGGCTAAATCGACTAAACGCGGAGAGATATGGGCCTTAAAAATGTCAGCCACTTCATCTGCGCTCATTCCCTGCTTCATCAGACCGGCAACCGCCAGGATATTGCGCTGTTTATCGAGAGCGCGCTGCTCCTGCTGGCGCGATTTTAGCCCCACGGCAGAACCGGCGACCACAATTGAGCAGACCAGACAAAGCACCAGCACCACCAGCAGCGTTTTGCCGATGCTATCGTTACTTTTATTCTCAGCCACGCGATTTCCTCCGCTTAATATTGGCCCGCACCACCAGGTAATCAAACAGCGGCGCGAAGAGGTTGGCGAAGAGGATCGCCAGCATCATCCCTTCCGGATAGGCCGGGTTGACCACGCGAATCAGGACGCACATCACACCGATCAGCAGGCCGTAGCTCCATTTACCTTTATCCGTAAACGACGCGGACACCGGGTCCGTCGCCATAAACATCATGCCGAAGGCAAAACCGCCGAGCACCAGATGCCAGTACCATGGCATGGCAAACATCGGGTTGGTATCAGAGCCTATAAAGTTAAACAGCGTCGCGGTGGCCACCATACCGATGAAAACCCCTGCGACAATGCGCCACGAGGCCACGCGACCAAAAATGATGATGGCGCCGCCGATGAGAATCATTAGCGTCGAGACTTCGCCAATCGACCCCGGTATATTGCCGAGGAAGGCGTCCATCCAGCTTACCGGCTGACCGGTAGAGACGTTAACCAGCGATTCACCGCCGCCGCTTGCCCACTGAGATAACGGCGTCGCGCCGGAGAAACCATCCGCCGCAGTCCACACCAGGTCGCCGGAAATTTGCGCCGGCCAGGCAAAGAATAAAAACGCGCGCCCCGCCAGCGCCGGGTTGAGAAAGTTACGCCCGGTTCCGCCAAAAATCTCCTTGGCCATGACGACGCCAAAGGTGATCCCGAACGCGGCCTGCCATAGCGGCAGCGATGGAGGCACAATCAGCGCGAACAGAATTGACGTCACGAAGAAGCCTTCGTTTATTTCGTGCTTGCGCACGATAGCAAACAAGACTTCCCAGAACCCGCCGACAAGAAACACGGTGATGTAGATAGGCAGGAAAAATACCGCCCCCAGGGTCATCATACTGAGCCAACCGGCGTCAGCGGTGAAGTTCACCCCCAACCACTGCGCGATGCTGTAGTGCCAGTTCCCGGCGATAACCTGCTGCAGCTGCTCAGCACCGTATAATTTATGCAGTGCCGGAATAGTCTGCAGGCCAACGTTATACATACCCCAAAACATCGCTGGGAAAACGGCAAACCACACCAGAATCATCATCCGCTTGAGATCGATGGCGTCTCTGACGTGCGCCGCGCCGCGCGTGACCTGCCCGGGGGTGTAGAACAGCGTCGCCGTCGCTTCAAACAGCGGATAGTATTTTTCCAGCTTGCCGCCGTGCGTAAAGTGCGGCTCAATTTTGTCAAACAGTTTCTTTAAGCCCATCACTTATCCTTCCTGCTCTATCTGGGTTAACACGCTGCGCAATGCCGGGCCATATTCGTACTTGCCGGGACATACGTAGGTGCAAAGCGCCAGGTCTTCTTCATCCAGTTCCAGGCAGCCCAGTGCCTGCGCGCTGTCAGTATCCCCCGCCAGCAAATCACGCAGCAGCATGGTGGGCAGAATATCCAGCGGCATCACTCGCTCATAGTTGCCAATCGGCACCATAGCCCGCTCACCGCCGTTGGTATCCGTCGAGAAATTAAATAGCTTACGCTTCATGAAATGGCCGAGCGTGGTGCGGGTAATGGAAAATTTATCTTTCCCGGGCATTACCCAGCCGAACAGCTCTTTCTCACGCCCTTCTTTTACGACGCTTATCTGTAAATGAAAGCGGCCAAGAAAAGCATGGGGCCCTTGAGCATGCGTTCCGCTGAGGACTGAACCAGAAATAACGCGGTTTTCATCATCCAGAAGTTCATCTGCCAGCAGTTCATCAAGGCTGGCGCCAGAGCAGGTCTTTAATAAACGAGGCTCTTTCACCTGCGGGCCGCCGAGCGCAACGATGCGTTCGCTAGACAACTCCCCTTCAAGGAACAATTTGCCAACGGCGATAACGTCCTGATAGTTAAGATGCCAGACCTGCTTTTTCAGGCTAACCGGCTCGAGAAAATGGATGTGGGTCCCGACCAGCCCGGCCGGATGCGGCCCGGCAAACTGGTTGAAGGTCACCTGGCCTACGGGATGCCCGCCAAGCTTGCCACCGCTGGCCTGGCAGACGTGGACCTTACCGTCGGTCAACCGCGTCAACAGGGTTAAGCCCGCGTCAAAAGCCTCGCGCTGGGCCAGAATGATTGGCTGAGGGTCTGCCGCCAGTGGATTTGTATCTATGGCGGTGACAAATATGGCCGCTGGAACGCTGGCTGGCGCGGGTATTTTGCTGAAAGGGCGGGTGCGAAACGCCGTCCACATCCCTGACTCCATCAGTTGCTGCTGCACGGCCTCGCGCGTCAACGCGGCAAGATCGGCTAATTCATAGCGGGGAAAATGAACGGCATCATCGCCATCTACGTCAATAACGACCGATTGCAGTACCCGCCGTTCGCCGCGATGAATGGCGCTGATGGTTCCACTAGCAGGGGCAGTAAATCGCACGCCAGAATTTCTTTTATCTTCAAACAGAAGTTGACCTTTTTGTACCCGGTCTCCTTCACGCACCGCCATCGAAGGGCGCATACCGATGTACTCTTCACCCAACAGCGCAACGCGCTTGACCGCAGTCTTCGAAGAAATCTGCTGTGATGGCATGCCAGCTATGGGCAAATTCAGCCCTTTCGTGATTTTAATCATATCGTTAGCAGGTATCCGTTACGTAAACCCCGGCATCAGACCGAGGCCAGCATAATTAATGGAAAATAAGAGGAAGAAAGGAACATCGTAGTCCTGATAATTCACAAGACGGGAGAGAAGCATCCTTTCTTACCCTGAGTATTTAGCGGAGCAAGTGTAACATTTCGTGAGCAGCGCCTGTAGACAAACTGCCATTAAGTCGTTCTAAAATGCGAGCTATTACGCAAAGTTCTGACTGCGCTTTACCTGAATATTCGCTATAACGGAAAACTAAAACGTAAACGTGGCACATCGTGCTTGCGAAAAAATGCCGTGATGCTAATGTGAGCGCTCTAAAACCAGAAAACTCTGATTTCGGGTCTCTCTTGCCGTCCTGGCAATGTGGTTATTTGTTTTATCAAGGAACAAGTAGTATGCGCAAAATCGCATTATTTATTGCGATGCTTCTGTTGCCGTGCGTTTCATTCGCAGGGCTACTTAGCAGTAACAGCTCGACAACACCGATGAGCAAAGAGTATAAACAGCAGCTCATGGGTTCGCCGGTCTACATTGAGATCTTCAAAGAAGAGCGCATGCTCGATCTTTACGTCAAGATGGGCGAAACATACCAGCTTCTCGACAGCTACCGGATCTGTAACTACTCCGGCGGGCTCGGTCCAAAGCAGCGCCAGGGCGATTTCAAGAGCCCCGAAGGTTTCTATAACGTTTCCCGCAATCAGCTAAAACCCGACAGCCGTTTCTACAAAGCGATCAATATCGGTTTCCCGAACGCTTACGATCGCGCGCATGGATATGAAGGGAAGTATCTGATGATTCACGGTGCCTGCGTATCCGTTGGCTGTTACGCCATGACCGATACCGGTATTGATGAAATCTTCCAGTTCGTCACCGGCGCGTTAGTCTTCGGCCAACCCAACGTTCAGGTGAGTATTTATCCTTTCCGCATGACCGATGCCAACATGGCGCGTCACAAATATTCCTACTTCGCGGATTTCTGGCAGCAGCTTAAACCCGGGTACGACTACTTCCGGCAGACGCATAAGCCGCCGGTGGTTTCGGTAGCCGATGGCCGCTACGTGGTGAGCAAACCGCTCAGCCACGAAGTTGTGCAGCCGCAGCTCGCGTCAAACTACTCGGTCCCCGAGGCAAAATAACGCCCACTCGCCTGGCATAATTTTATTCCAGGTTTCGTTGCCGGTCAGCGGCTGAGTGGCGATAACGGAGACCACATCATTCGGTGTGGTCTCGCGTTGAAAATCAATTTCTACATCCTGATCCAGCAGCGTCGCTACGCCAAACGGTGCCCGTCGCGTAATCCAGTATAAATTCGTCGAGCAGAACGCCATCACGTAGCGTCCATCGGAGAGCAGCATGTTAAATACGCCTTTTTCACGCAGCTCTCCGGCAAGCGTGGCGATAAAGCTGAATACCTCCACCATATCGCCCGGCATTTCCGGATAGCGCTCGGTGATGCTGTGCAGCAGCCAGCAAAACGCTTTTTCGCTATCGGTTTCCCCAATGGGATGCAGGTTGCCCGTCACGAGATTCTCATACCCTTCCAGTTGACCATTATGGGCATAGGTCCAGTTGCGTCCCCATAGCTCCCGGGTAAAGGGGTGAGTATTTTCCAGCGCAACGATACCCCGGTTGGCCTGGCGAATATGGGCAATGACCGAGCAGGACTTGATAGGATATTCCTGCACCAGCTTGGCTATGGGCGACTGAAAGCTAGGCTGCGGATCTTTAAATGTGCGACAGCCCTTACCTTCATAAAAAGTAATGCCCCAGCCGTCTTTATGCGGCCCGGTTCCGCCACCGCGCTGCACCAGCCCGGTAAAGCTGAAACAAATATCAGTTGGCACATTCGCGCTCATCCCGAGCAGTTCGCACATAGATCACCTCATACAACTTACTGAAACATAAAAGGCGTTATTGGTGCAGTCAGTTTGGACACGGCCAGCGCGCAGAAACCGGAGCGTACTTCATGTACGTGAGGATGATTCGCTACGCTCCCCCTTCGGCCCGCCCTGAAGGGCGTTCAAAACTCGGTGAGTTTTGTCTGAGCACTGCCCGGGTTCAAAATGGCTAACAAACTAATCTTTTAAGCTTTAACCATCTCTTTTTCGATCAACATAATCAGAATATGAATCACTTTAATATGAATTTCCTGAATGCGGTCGGCGTAGCCAAAATGCGGTACGCGAATTTCGACATCCGCCGATCCCGCCATTTTACCGCCATCTTTTCCGGTCAGAGTAATCACTTTCATCCCTTGGGCGCGAGCGGCTTCGATCGCTTTGATTACGTTACCGGAGTTACCCGAAGTGGAGATCCCCAGTAATACGTCGCCTGCACGACCCACTGATTCTACGTAGCGAGAGAAAACATATTCATATCCGAAATCATTGCTGACGCAAGAGAGATGGCTCACGTCTGAAATCGCAATTGCCGGATAGCCTGGGCGGTTTTCACGATAGCGCCCGGTCAGTTCTTCCGCAAAATGCATCGCATCGCAGTGCGAACCGCCGTTACCGCAGGAAAGGACTTTGCCGCCAGCTTTAAAGCTATCCGCCAGCAGCACCGCAGCACGCTGAATCGCGTGAATGTTGGCTTCGTCCTGCAGAAAGTTAGCCAGCGTTTCAGCGGCTTCATTCAGTTCGTTACGAATAAGATCCTGGTACATGAGGATAATCCTTCAGTATTTGTGGGATAACCCAGGCAGTTTACCGGATAGCCGACGCAGCGAGAAGCAGCACGCGATGCAATCCCCTGTGCTTTTGATTTTATGTGCCGCATTTCCGTACAACAATGTGAGCAAGGTTGTAATTATTTTGTAAACACATTGCTAAAACAAATTACATCCACTACAACCATATCATCACAAGTGGTCAGACCTCCTACAAGACAGGGAGCATTTCTCTATGATGATTTTGAGTATTGTTGCAACCGTTGCTTTACTCGGTGCGCTCTTCTATCACCGAATCAATCTGCTGCTCAGCAGCGCAATTTTACTTGTCTGGACCGCCGCGCTCGGCGCTGCGGGGCTGTGGAATATCTGGCTGCTCATTCCGCTGGCGATCGTTTTACTGCCGTTCAACCTTGCGCCGATGCGTAAATCCATGATTTCAGTCCCGGCCTTCCGCGCTTTCCGTAAGGTCATGCCGCCGATGTCGCGCACCGAGAAAGAAGCGATTGACGCTGGCACAACCTGGTGGGAAGGCGATCTGTTTCGTGGCAACCCCGACTGGCAGAAACTGCACAACTATCCGCAGCCGCGCCTCACCGCTGAAGAACAAGCCTTTATTGACGGTCCGGTCGAAGAAGCCTGCCGTATGGCGAACGACTTCGAAATTACCCACGAGATGGCCGATCTGCCGCCGGAGCTGTGGGCCTATCTGAAAGAGCATCGCTTCTTCGCGATGATCATTAAGAAAGAGTACGGCGGACTGGAATTCTCCGCTTACGCGCAGGCTCGCGTCCTGCAAAAGCTGTCGGGCGTCTCCGGGATCCTGGCGATTACCGTCGGCGTACCGAACTCATTAGGCCCGGGCGAGCTGCTGCAGCATTACGGCACAGAAGAACAGAAAAACCACTATTTGCCGCGCCTGGCTCGCGGTCAGGAGATTCCTTGCTTCGCACTGACCAGCCCGGAAGCGGGTTCAGATGCCGGCGCCATTCCGGATACCGGCGTCGTCTGCATGGGCGAATGGCAGGGCCAGCAGGTGCTGGGAATGCGCCTGACCTGGAACAAACGCTATATCACCCTTGCGCCTATCGCCACCGTGCTGGGACTGGCGTTTAAACTCTCCGATCCAGATCGCCTGCTGGGTGGAGAAGAGGAACTGGGCATCACCTGCGCGCTCATCCCCACCAGTACCCCCGGTGTTGAAATTGGGCGTCGGCATTTCCCGCTGAACGTTCCGTTCCAGAACGGCCCGACCCAGGGGAAAGATATTTTCGTTCCTATCGATTACATTATTGGCGGCCCGTCGATGGCCGGCCAGGGCTGGCGGATGCTGGTTGAGTGTTTATCCGTGGGACGCGGCATCACCCTGCCATCAAACGCCACCGGCGGCCTGAAATCCGTCGCCATGGCTACCGGCGCCTATGCACACATTCGCCGTCAGTTCAAAATCTCTATCGGTAAAATGGAAGGGATCGAAGAACCGCTGGCGCGTATCGCAGGCAACGCCTACGTAATGGATGCCGCCGCCTCGCTGATTACCTACGGCATCATGCTTGGCGAAAAACCAGCGGTACTGTCGGCAATTGTGAAGTACCACTGTACTCACCGTGGTCAGCGCTCCATTATTGACGCAATGGATATTACCGGTGGTAAGGGCATTATGCTCGGCACCGGAAACTTCCTGGCGCGGGCCTATCAGGGCGCGCCGATCGCCATCACCGTTGAAGGGGCGAATATCCTGACCCGCAGCATGATGATCTTCGGTCAGGGAGCGATTCGCTGTCATCCGTACGTGCTGGATGAAATGGCGGCCGCGCAGAATAACGACGTTAATGCTTTCGATAAGCTGCTGTTTAAACACATCGGGCATGTGGGCAGCAATAAGGTACGCAGTTTCTGGCTGGGCCTGACCCGCGGTCTCACCAGCAGCACGCCGACTCGCGATGCCACTCGTCGTTACTATCAGCACATGAATCGCCTGAGCGCCAACCTGGCTCTGCTGTCCGATGTCTCAATGGCGGTACTGGGTGGTAGCCTGAAGCGTCGTGAAAGAATTTCTGCACGTCTGGGCGATGTACTGAGCCAGCTCTACCTGGCGTCGGCGGTCCTGAAACGCTATGACGATGAGGGGCGTAACGAAGCGGACTTACCACTGGTTCACTGGGGCGTGCAGGATGCGCTGTATCAGGCCGAACAGGCGATTGACGATCTGCTGGTCAACTTCCCGAATCGTCTGGTCGCCGGGGCGCTCCGCGTGGCTATCTTCCCGACCGGGCGTCACTACCTGGCGCCTTCAGACAAGCTGGATCATAAGGTAGCGAAAATCCTGCAGGTTCCGAGCGCGACGCGTTCCCGTATCGGCCGCGGTCAGTATCTGACGCCGAGCGAGCATAACCCGGTCGGCCTGCTGGAAGAGGCGCTGCTTGATGTTATGGCAGCAGACCCTATCCACCAGCGACTGTGCAAAGAACTGGGCAAGAATTTGTCGTTTACGCGTCTTGATGAACTGGCCGGTAATGCGCTGGCAAAAGGGTTAATCAATCAGGAAGAGGCGGACATCCTGGTCCGTGCGGAAACCAGCCGACTGCGCAGCATAAACGTCGACGATTTTGCCCCGGATGAACTGGCGACCCGCCCGGTAAAGCTGCCGGAGAAAGTGCGCAAGATCGAAGCGGCTTAAAAACGAAAAAATAAACACATCACGATCGAGGCGGGGATTTCCCCGCCTCTCTTTTTTCTGACAATTCAGCGGAAGGTATTTCCAGGGCTGTCATTCTTTTACAAAATATTCCCTGAGCCGTCCGTCGGCTGATATGGTGTTAAAGTCATTATAATTCCTCTCATCATACTGGAGTTCACCACCGTGCCCGGACTGAAAATTACCCTTTTACAACAACCGCTGGTGTGGATGGATGGTCCCGCCAACCTGCGCCATTTCGATCGTCAACTGGAAGGGATAACCGGGCGTGACCTCATTGTTTTACCCGAAATGTTTACCACCGGCTTCGCGATGGAGGCAGCAAAACAGTCGCTATCGCAAGAGGAAGTGGTTACCTGGATGGAAGCTAAAGCCGCGCAAACCAACGCGCTGATTGCCGGTAGCGCCGCGCTACAAACGGACCGCGGTCCGGTTAACCGTTTTTTGCTAGTTGAGCCCAACGGTCAAATCCATTTCTATGATAAACGACACCTGTTTCGCATGGCGGATGAACATCATCATTACGAGGCGGGTAACGAACGGGTTATTTTTGAATGGCGCGGCTGGAGAATTCTGCCGCTGGTGTGCTACGACCTGCGTTTCCCGGTGTGGTCGCGCAACCATAACGACTACGATTTAGCGCTGTACGTTGCCAACTGGCCCGCCCCACGCTCAATGCACTGGCAGTCGCTGCTTGTCGCCAGGGCTATCGAAAATCAGGCTTATGTAGCCGGGTGCAATCGCGTCGGCACCGATGGCAACGGGCACCATTATCGGGGCGATAGCCGGATAATTACCCCGCAGGGCGAGATTATCGCCACGGCTGAGCCGCATCAGGCGACCCGCCTGGACGCTGAGCTTTCGCTGACGTCGCTAAAAGAGTATCGCGAGAAGTTTCCGGCCTGGCAGGACGCGGACCCCTTCACGCTCAACTAAGGCAAGCAAACCCGGGGAGCCTGGGCTCCCTTTCTTATGCCGCAAACGCGCGTTGGGCCGGCAATAAAGCCAAATAAAGTTTACCTGTCACCCATCAATGCGGTTTGCGCAAGGCATGCAGGCTGCGCCGTGAGTCCGGCATATTGTCGAGGGAATGGAAGCGTGTCTGAAGGCCTGGCTCAGGAAACGGCACGGGCCAGAACGACGAAAGCCTGAATCATTGCTGATTCAGGCTTCCTGAATAGTGGCGGAACGGACGGGACTCGAACCCGCGACCCCCTGCGTGACAGGCAGGTATTCTAACCGACTGAACTACCGCTCCACTTACTGTTCCCTTGGGAACGAGGCGAATATTACGGATTCCCCTCTACCCCGTCAACGCTTTTTCTTCATTTTTGAATCGCTTGCTGCAAAAATCGCCCATCAGGCTATTTTTAGCGCGTTTACGGGCAAATCAGGCACGCCACAGGCAGCTTCCGCCTTTCTTTTGCACCAGATCGAGCCGCGATTCATGGTTCATCAGCTCTTCATCGGAGGCATAAACCACCCGTAATTTGCTGGCGGCGCGAACAACGCGTTGAATGCCCATTTCTCCGGCCTGCTGCTGACCTTCCCCTTCCATTGAGAAAGCCATCGTCGTCTGGCCGCCGGTCATCATCAAATAGACGTCGGCAAGAATCTGGGCATCGAGCAACGCGCCATGCAGCGTTCGCTTGCTGTTGTCTATTTCATAACGTGAACAGAGGGCATCAAGGCTGTTACGCTTGCCCGGGAACATTTTACGCGCCAGGGCCAGGCTGTCGGTCACCTTACAGAAGGTATCCGTCTTCGGAATTCCGCGATTCAGCTTCGCAAATTCATAATCCATAAAGCCGATATCAAACGATGCGTTATGGATGACCAGCTCCGCCCCGCGGATATAGTCGATGAACTCATCGACCACATCGCCAAACGCGGGCTTATCCATCAGGAATTCGTCCGCAATACCGTGAACGCCAAACGCTTCAGGATCCACCAGCCGGTCCGGCTTTAGATAAACGTGGAAGTTGTTTCCGGTCAGGCGGCGGTTGATCACCTCCACCGCACCGATTTCAATTATCTTGTGCCCTTCATAGTGCGCACCAATCTGATTCATACCGGTGGTTTCGGTATCGAGAACGATCTGTCGCGTAATTGCAGTGCTCATAGCGGTCATTTATGTCAGACTTACCGTTTTACGTATCGATTTCAATTACAGGAAGTCTACCAGAGATGCTCAAACAGGTAGAAATTTTCACCGATGGTTCTTGCCTGGGAAATCCAGGCCCCGGCGGCTACGGTGCGATTTTACGCTATCGCGGGAAAGAAAAAACTTTTAGCGAAGGCTTCAACCTTACGACGAACAACCGCATGGAGATGATGGCCGCCATCGTCGCCCTGGAAGCGCTGAAAGAACATTGTGAAGTGATCCTCAGTACCGACAGCCAGTACGTGCGTCAGGGGATTACGCAGTGGATCCACAACTGGAAAAAACGCGGCTGGAAGACGGCGGACAAGAAACCGGTAAAAAATGTCGATCTCTGGCAGCGCCTGGACGCCGCGCTGGGTCAACACAAGATCAAATGGGAATGGGTTAAAGGCCACGCCGGGCATCCGGAAAACGAACGCTGCGACGAACTGGCGCGCGCGGCGGCATCTAACCCAACCCGGGACGACATCGGTTATCAGGCGGAAAGCTAATTCTGCCCCTTGCGCCACTGACGCGTGGCGCCTACCGCCTGCGGTATCCGTTTTTTTGCTTTGCCCGATTTCATCGGGTTTAGCGTCAACGGGATAGTGCGTTTACGGGCAATAATCAGCTGCAGACATCCCAACGCCGGGAGATGCGTACTGAGCATTTTCCCCCCGTGGCGCGACCAGGGAAGGACCTGATAGCCGCCATAGTGCATAACTTCAAAATTAAGCACCCCCAGCCAGTCCATCTGACGCGTTAAGGTGAACATGCGGCTGTTATAGGGGGGCTTATTGCGTAACACTGGCACCAGCTTACGTAACCCCATCAGGCTCATGGGATTAAAACTGGTTAAAATTATCCAGCCATCGTCGATCAGCACTCTATCCGCTTCCCGTAGCAGTCGATGCGGATCGCTGCACCACGGTAAGGTATGCGCCAGCAGGCAGGCATCAACCGACTTCTCGGCAAAAGGCAAATGCAGCGGATCGGCCTTTACCTGCACAGGATTTCCTTGTAAAGAGACATTCACCTGATGGGAAATCGCGCAGGATTCGGTATTGATTTCCGCGCTCAGATTGCCAATCTTAAGTAAATGAAAGCCATATAATTTAGCGAGCCAGGGCTTCATCTGCCGTTCCAGCGATTCGCGGTAGTATTCGCCCCACGGCATGCTGGACCAGTGCTCTGGCGCTGTAACTGTTTGAGGTATCCTTGCCGGCTTCATCGCAACCTTCCGCTACGCATTAGAGGTAATTTATGAATCTTATCAGTATTCCCGCATTTCAGGACAACTACATCTGGGTTCTTAGTGAAGATAGCGGGCGCTGCCTGATAGTCGACCCGGGCGAAGCCGCTCCAGTGCTCGCCGCCATTGAACAAAACCGCTGGCAGCCGGAAGCTATCCTGTTGACGCATCATCACCACGACCACGTTGGCGGCGTAAAACAACTGCGGGAAAAATTTCCGGCTATAGCGGTTTACGGACCGGCAGAAACCCAGGATAAAGGTACAACCCGCATCGTCAAGGATGGAGAAAGCATCTCTGTTTTGGGCCATGAATTTTCTATTTTTGCCACGCCAGGTCACACTTTAGGACACATCTGTTTCTTCAGCGCACCTTATCTATTTTGTGGCGATACAATGTTTTCCGGCGGCTGCGGTAGACTGTTCGAAGGGACTGCAGAGCAGATGTATCAATCATTTAAGAAGATTAACGCCCTCCCTGATGAAACATTAATATGTTGCGCACATGAGTACACTTTAGCAAATATGAAGTTTGCAATGAGCATCCTTCCCCATGATAGGGATATAAATGATTACTATCACAAAGTTAATGAGTTACGTGCAAAAAACCAAAAAACACTCCCCGTAATTCTGAAAAATGAGCGGCGTATAAATTTATTTCTGCGTACAGATGATGCTGATTTAATTAAAGAAATTAGCAAAGAAACAAATTTGCAACACTCTGCTCAGCGATTTGCATGGTTAAGGTCAAAGAAAGACGACTTCTGATATTTAATTCTTGTCTTCAGCCGACTTCACCGTTATCCTTGCTCGTCTTTTAAGCAACTATTGACACACACATGAAGGCACGAGCGATTTTACTCGCCTCTGTCCTGCTGGTGGGGTGCCAGGCGTCTAAGAACGATGGCACCGTACAACAGCACGCACAGAGCCTTTCTGCAGCGAGTCAAGGGGAAGCAAGCAAGTTCACAAGTCGAGCGCGCTGGTTAGATGATGGAACCTTCTACGCGCAAGACCAGGATCTGTGGACTTCGATAGGCGACGAGCTAAAGATGGGAATTCCGGAAAACATCCGGATTCGCGAACAAAAACAGAAGTACTTAAGAAATAAGAGCTATCTCCACGATGTAACTTTACGGGCAGAGCCGTATATGTACTGGATAGCCGGGCAAGTTAAAAAACGTAACATGCCAATGGAGCTGGTATTACTACCCATAGTGGAGAGCGCTTTTGACCCGCATGCAACGTCTGGCGCCAATGCCGCAGGCATTTGGCAGATCATTCCGAGCACAGGGCGCAATTATGGTTTGAAACAGACCCGCAGTTACGATGCGCGTCGTGATATCGTTGCCTCAACCACGGCAGCGTTAAACATGATGCAACGTCTGAACAAAATGTTCGACGGCGACTGGTTGTTAACCGTCGCAGCATATAACAGTGGCGAAGGCCGGGTAATGAAGGCTATCAAAGCGAACAAATCACGGGGTAAACCCACCGATTTCTGGTCGCTGTCATTACCGCAGGAAACCAAAATATACGTACCAAAAATGCTGGCCCTGAGCGATATACTCAAGAACAGCAAGCGGTATGGCGTAAGGCTGCCGACGGCAGACGAAAGCCGTGCCCTGGCGCGTGTACGCCTCGACAGTCCGGTTGAGATTTCACAGTTGGCGGATATGGCAGGAATGCCCGTCAGCAAGTTGAAAACGTTCAATGCCGGCGTGAAGGGGTCGACTCTGGGTGCAAACGGCCCCAATTACGTACTGGTACCGCAGAAGCATGCGGCGCAGTTGCGTGAATCTTTGGCCTCAGGTGATATTGCCGCCGTGCAGCCGACGCTGCTGGCTGACAACAAGCCGTTGACCAGCCGCAGCTACCAGGTGCGCTCCGGTGACACCATCTCCGGCATTGCATCGCGTCTCGGCGTATCAACGAAAGATCTGCAGCAGTGGAACGGTCTTCGCGGTTCTAACCTGAAGGTCGGTCAGAATCTGGTGATTGGCGCAGGCAGCAGCGCGGAACGTCTGGCGAACAATAGCGATAGCATTACCTATCGCGTACGTAAAGGCGACTCTCTGTCGAGCATTGCGAAACGTCATGGCGTGAACATCCGCGATGTGATGCGCTGGAACAGCGATACCGGCAACCTGAAACCTGGCGATCAGCTGACACTGTTTGTGAAAAACAGCGACAGACCAGAATCCTGATGATTCAGCAGGCATTAAAAAAGGCACCCATGCGGTGCCTTTTGTTTTATCTCTGCGTTAGATGGCCTTATGGGCCTCAAACATAATCGTATCGCTGGTGAAAGAACCATCCTGCTGCAAGGCAAAATAGGCTTTGACCTCCGCCGATGCGCTCTCCTGGTATAAACGAATCGCTTCCGTCAGCGCCGCTGGCGTCCGCATCCGCGCGACCCAGGAGCTGAACTCCAGAGGCAGGCGATCGGTCAGCAGATGATTTATCACCAAACCGGCCTCACTCGCCATTGTCAGCCATTCGCCGCTGGAGTAGTTGCGAACATGGGAGGTATCGCGCAGCGCCTCAACCGTCTGCAGCCAGACGTCGCGAACAGGGTGACCGGGAGACATCACATCCATAATAATCATCACTCCGCCCGGTTTCAGCACCCGCTTCACTTCACGCAATGCCTGGCCAACATCATGCCAATGATGCGCAGAATAACGGCTGATCGCGACATCAAAGCTGGCATCAGCGAAAGGCAAAGATTCGGCATAGCCCTGCTGCGTGGCAATATTAGTAAAACCTTTATCCCTTGCGGCCTGAGCCACCACCTCCAGCATCTGGCTGGATAAATCATATGCCGTTACCTGGGCAACCTGCCCTGCCGCCGCAAAGCTGGCGTGTCCGGCACCGCATCCCATATCCAGCACGTGGGCCTGAGGGAAGTCCGCCAGCCGTTCGGCCAGTCGCTGCAGATCGCGCCCTGAAGCGTGTACGGCACTGCTCAGGTAGGCGCTGGCCTGTGAGCCAAACTGTTTTTCAACGTTGTCATGATGAGAGCGTGTTGTCATTGCATTGTCCTTCGGTTTTTTTTGAGTAATAAAGGCAGCACCATGCATACGCAGGCCTGCCCCATGGCAGGCCTGATGTACCTTAATTAATCAGGCTTGCCGGGACTGAATTCGACTAGTAGAGGGTTGTGATCGGAGGCGCGGGTCACCAGCACGGAAGCATCGTGCACGCTTAACCCCCGATAAAACACAAAATCAAGCGGACGACCAAAAGTGCGGCGGCGCTGATCGTCAGAGAAGCGGACTTCGCGCAGCGACATTTCACGCGCAAAGCGATACAAAGCGTTCATTCGCGGACGGCTCCAGGCGTTAAAGTCGCCCGCCATTATCACCGGCCCGCTGTGATGGGCGATCTGGTCGCCAATCGGCAGCAACTGTTTGCTGTAGACATCAACGCCAAGACTAAAATTGACCGCGTGGATATTCACCACCATCAGCAGACGGGAATCCGGTAACGGGTAAACGGTGACCAACGCTGACTTTGCCAGCCGCAGGATAGGCTCTCGTTCGCGCAGAGGGCAGCAGTAAATGGGATGCGCGGAAGCTAACGTCATGACCCCGGAAGGATGTTGCGGGAGCACCAGAGCAGGAACCTGGTCCGCGGCCAGATAGTTGGACGTGGCGAATTTCACTAACTCAGGCGTGGTTTGCGCTTCCTGCAATAACACCAGGTGAGCATCTTTACCGAAATTATTAAGCACGGATTTCCACTCGGCGCGCTGTTGTTTGAAGATGTTCCACACCAGAACGCGGATTTTCTCATCCGAGCTTAACGGTACCCCGGCCGGAAATGCCGGAGTCATACCAGCAAACGACCCCGGAGGTAAGATTCTCTCCGCGGGTTGTCCGGCGACATAGCGCATGGCATAGGTATTCTTTCGCAATTTAGGCATCAAACCTCGATAACAGGAAACCAGCCCG
Source organism: Klebsiella pasteurii (assembly GCF_018139045.1). Lineage (NCBI taxonomy): Bacteria > Pseudomonadati > Pseudomonadota > Gammaproteobacteria > Enterobacterales > Enterobacteriaceae > Klebsiella > Klebsiella pasteurii. Next base: position 5,057,275 of record NZ_CP073236.1, on the reverse strand, counting down.
ACTGCAGCTGGTTCTTCTGTTATAGGGATTTTTGTATACACTTTCAATGCAATTTGCCAGAAACCTTTATCCTTCTACGGAAAGAGCCTTAGCACGGCGCCGAGGCCTATCGAGCCGCCCGCTGAGAACCACCAGTAACAGCGCGACCAGAACAATCAGCGCGCCAATCCACGGCGTCTGAGTCAGACCATAATGCTCTACCGTCTGACCGCCAATCACCGATCCTAAGGCAATCCCAATATTGAAGGCGGCAATATTCAGGCCGGAAGCAACGTCAACCGCGCCAGGGGTATACTGCTCCGCTTTCTGCACCACGTACACCTGCAGGCCCGGAACGTTACCAAAAGCAAAGATGCCCATCACCAATACCGTCGCCAGCGCCGCATACTGCAAACTGGCCGTAAATTGAAAGATCAGAAGTAAAGCAACTAACGCGGCAAAAATCAGCTTCAGCGCAGGCACGGCGCCGTGTTTATCCGCCAGCTTTCCGCCCCATACGTTGCCCACCGCCACAGAAACACCGTAACCCAGGAGGATCCAGCTAACGGCCGCCGGGCTAAATCCGGCAAGATCCTGCATCATCGGCGCCAGGAAGGTAAAAGCGGTAAATACGCCGCCATATCCCAAAGCAGTAATGGCGTAGATAATCAGTAAACGAGGATGGGTCAGAACCTGCAGCTGGGCGCGCAATCCCGCGCTGATGCGTCCAGGAATATTATTCGGCACCAGAATAAGGCTGCTCATTAACGCGATGACGCCAAGGATCGACACGGCGAGGAACGTCTCACGCCAGCCAAAGTGTTGGCCGATAAAGGTACCTAAAGGCACGCCGGTCACTAGCGCAACGGTCAGACCGCCAAACATAATCGCAATCGCCGAAGCCGCTTTCTCTTTCGGTACCAGGCTGGTCGCAATTGTCGAGCCGATCGAAAAGAATACCCCATGCGCCAGCCCCGTCAGCAGGCGCGCCAGAACCAGAGTTTCATAACCTGGCGCCTGCCAGGCCAGCAGGTTACCGGCGGTAAACAGCGCCATTAACGCCAGCAGCAGTTGCTTACGCGGCATCCGCCCGGTCAGCGCGGTGAGCACCGGGGCGCCGATCGCCACGCCAAGTGCATAGATAGAAACCAGCAGCCCCGCAGAGGGAAGCGAAATAGCAAGTTGTTCTGCAATGGTGGGCACCAGGCCCACGATGACAAATTCGGTCGTGCCAATAGCAAAGGCACCGATAGTTAAGGCAAGTAGCGCCAGCGGCATAATGTACTCCGTATCAACATGATTAAGATGACACGTAGTATGAAGAGGTGTTTTAATAACAAAAATAGCCAAAGTATCAATAGAATTTTGCCACAGGTGCAATAATGAGAGCTACCTCAGAAGAAATCGCCATTTTTGTCGCCGTGGTTGAGAGCGGCAGCTTTAGTCGCGCAGCCGAACAACTAGGTCAGGCTAATTCCGCCGTCAGCCGGGCGGTGAAAAAGCTCGAATCAAAGCTCGGCGTGAGCCTGCTTAATCGTACGACCCGTCAGCTAAGCCTGACCGAAGAGGGGGAGCGTTATTTCCGTCGCATGCAGGTTGTGCTTCAGGAAATGGCCGCAGCCGAGAATGAGCTTCTGGAGAGCCGCACGACGCCAAGAGGCCTGTTACGTGTTGATGCCGCAACGCCGGTGATACTGCATTTCCTGATGCCTTTGATAAGACCTTTTCGCGAGCGCTACCCGGAGATGAACCTTACGCTGGTCTCGTCAGAAACCTTTATCAATCTGATCGAGCGGAAAGTCGATGTCGCGATCCGCGCCGGCACGCTGACCGACTCCAGCCTGCGCGCCAGGCCATTGTTTAATAGCTACCGCAAAATTATTGCTTCACCGGACTATCTTGCTCGCCATGGAACGCCGCAAAGCGTCGCTGAGCTAAAACATCATCAGTGTCTGGGCTTTAGCGAACCCGTTTCATTGAATACATGGCCAATCTCCTGCTGCGATGGTCAGCTGCTTGAAATCGAAAGCGAGATATCTTCCAATAGCGGAGAAACGCTTAAGCAGCTATGCCTGGCCGGTAACGGAATCGCCTGTCTGTCGGACTATATGGTGGATAAGGAGCTTGCTGAAGGGGCGTTTGTCGAGCTGCTGGCTGACAAACGGTTGCCGATTGAAATGCCGTTTAGTGCGGTTTACTACAGCGACAGGGCCGTAAGCACGCGGATCAGAGCCTTTATCGACTTTCTTAGCGAACATGTAAAACAGCTCCCGAAGGAGCTGTAACAGGGTTGTAGAGTAACGATGGGGATTAAATTAGTCCCATTCAGGCGCCAGACCGTCCGGACTAACCAGACGATCGTTGCAGTCCAGCGCGGCGATCGTCTGGCGATCGTCTTCATCCAGCTGCAGATCCTGAGCTTTAAGATTGCTTGCCAGATTTTCGCGCTTAGTCGAAGATGGGATTACCGCATAACCTTCGCCCATTGCCCAGGCCAGGATAACCTGTGCCGACGTAGCATCGTATTTTGCCGCGATACGTGCGATCGCTTCATCTTTCAGCGCCTTACCGTAGGCCAGCGTCATATAAGAGGTGATGTGGATGCCGTGTTCACGTGCCCAATCAACCACTTTACGGTTCTGCAGATACGGGGAAAGTTCAATCTGGTTGGTCGCGATGTTCTCCGCGCCAACGGCAGCAATTGCGCGCTCCATCAGCGGAATTGTGAAGTTAGAGATACCAATCTGCCGGGTTAGCCCCTGTTTTTTCGCTTCCAGCACCGCGGCCATAAACTCTTCAACCGCAACGGCATCGTTTGGCGACGGCCAGTGGATTAACGTCAGGTCGACATAGTCAGTACGCAGCTTCTGCAGACTCTCTTTCAGGCTGGCGATCAGCTTCTCTTTGTTGAGATTCTCAATCCAGATCTTGGTGGTGATGAACAGTTCATCGCGCGCAACGCCGCTTTCTGCAATCGCCTGGCCCACAGCAGCTTCATTATCATAGATTTGCGCGGTATCAATGGTGCGATAGCCCAGTTCAAGCGCCGTTTTTACAGATGCAATAACCACGTCATCTTTCAGACGGAAGGTCCCAAGACCAAATGCAGGGATTGTCATGACTTTCCTCTTTATTCATTCATATCAGTTAACGAGAACAATTATGACCAACGAGAAGATTGAGAAAAAGAGTGCTAAATGCAGAGGATTTTTGCTAAAAAAGCAATAATTAAACGACAGATAAAGAAAAAGCCCTGAGCAAATGCTCAGGGCTTTTAATAAGTGGCGGAACGGACGGGACTCGAACCCGCGACCCCCTGCGTGACAGGCAGGTATTCTAACCGACTGAACTACCGCTCCACCGAATACTTCTGTAACCACCGGATTAATGCACCGGCTTACTACTTAATTTGATGCCTGGCAGTTCCCTACTCTCACATGGGGAGACCCCACACTACCATCGGCGCTACGGCGTTTCACTTCTGAGTTCGGCATGGGGTCAGGTGGGACCACCGCGCTATCGCCGCCAGGCAAATTCTTTGTGCTCAGTACGCAATTCTTTATCGCATCTGCCGCGTTGCCCGCGCTCGTAAAGTCAGTCACATACTTCAGTATGCTCCTTCCTTTCCTTCGCTTGTCGCCTTGCTGCTGCGCAAATTATTGCGTACTCAACTCTGAATCAATGCTGAAATTGTTGTCTTCTCAAATCCGCCAAAACATCTTCGGCGTTGTAAGGTTAAGCCTCACGGTTCATTAGTACCGGTTAGCTCAACGCATCGCTGCGCTTACACACCCGGCCTATCAACGTCGTCGTCTTCAACGTTCCTTCAGGACCCTTAAAGGGTCAGGGAGAACTCATCTCGGGGCAAGTTTCGTACTTAGATGCTTTCAGCACTTATCTCTTCCGCATTTAGCTACCGGGCAATGCCATTGGCATGACAACCCGAACACCAGTGATGCGTCCACTCCGGTCCTCTCGTACTAGGAGCAGCCCCCCTCAATTCTCCAGCGCCCACGGCAGATAGGGACCGAACTGTCTCACGACGTTCTAAACCCAGCTCGCGTACCACTTTAAATGGCGAACAGCCATACCCTTGGGACCTACTTCAGCCCCAGGATGTGATGAGCCGACATCGAGGTGCCAAACACCGCCGTCGATATGAACTCTTGGGCGGTATCAGCCTGTTATCCCCGGAGTACCTTTTATCCGTTGAGCGATGGCCCTTCCATTCAGAACCACCGGATCACTATGACCTGCTTTCGCACCTGCTCGCGCCGTCACGCTCGCAGTCAAGCCAGCTTATGCCATTGCACTAACCTCCTGATGTCCGACCAGGATTAGCTGACCTTCGTGCTCCTCCGTTACTCTTTAGGAGGAGACCGCCCCAGTCAAACTACCCACCAGACACTGTCCGCAACCCGGATTACGGGCCCACGTTAGAACACCAGCCATTAAAGGGTGGTATTTCAAGGATGGCTCCATGCAGACTGGCGTCCACACTTCAAAGCCTCCCACCTATCCTACACATCAAGGACCAGTGTTCAGTGTCAAGCTATAGTAAAGGTTCACGGGGTCTTTCCGTCTTGCCGCGGGTACACTGCATCTTCACAGCGAGTTCAATTTCACTGAGTCTCGGGTGGAGACAGCCTGGCCATCATTACGCCATTCGTGCAGGTCGGAACTTACCCGACAAGGAATTTCGCTACCTTAGGACCGTTATAGTTACGGCCGCCGTTTACCGGGGCTTCGATCAAGAGCTTCTCCTTACGGATAACCCCATCAATTAACCTTCCGGCACCGGGCAGGCGTCACACCGTATACGTCCACTTTCGTGTTTGCACAGTGCTGTGTTTTTAATAAACAGTTGCAGCCAGCTGGTATCTTCGACTGATTTCAGCTCCATGAGTAAATCACTTCACCTACATATCAGCGTGCCTTCTCCCGAAGTTACGGCACCATTTTGCCTAGTTCCTTCACCCGAGTTCTCTCAAGCGCCTTGGTATTCTCTACCTGACCACCTGTGTCGGTTTGGGGTACGATTTGATGTTACCTGATGCTTAGAGGCTTTTCCTGGAAGCAGGGCATTTGTCACTTCAGCACCGTAGTGCCTCGTCATCACGCCTCAGTGTTAAAGTGAACCGGATTTACCTGGAACACACACCTACACGCTTAAACCGGGACAACCGTCGCCCGGCCAACATAGCCTTCTCCGTCCCCCCTTCGCAGTAACACCAAGTACAGGAATATTAACCTGTTTCCCATCGACTACGCCTTTCGGCCTCGCCTTAGGGGTCGACTCACCCTGCCCCGATTAACGTTGGACAGGAACCCTTGGTCTTCCGGCGTGCGGGTTTTTCACCCGCATTATCGTTACTTATGTCAGCATTCGCACTTCTGATACCTCCAGCAACCCTCACAGGCCACCTTCAACGGCTTACAGAACGCTCCCCTACCCAACAACGCATAAGCGTCGCTGCCGCAGCTTCGGTGCATGGTTTAGCCCCGTTACATCTTCCGCGCAGGCCGACTCGACCAGTGAGCTATTACGCTTTCTTTAAATGATGGCTGCTTCTAAGCCAACATCCTGGCTGTCTGGGCCTTCCCACATCGTTTCCCACTTAACCATGACTTTGGGACCTTAGCTGGCGGTCTGGGTTGTTTCCCTCTTCACGACGGACGTTAGCACCCGCCGTGTGTCTCCCGTGATAACATTCTTCGGTATTCGTAGTTTGCATCGGGTTGGTAAGTCGGGATGACCCCCTAGCCGAAACAGTGCTCTACCCCCGAAGATGAGTTCACGAGGCGCTACCTAAATAGCTTTCGGGGAGAACCAGCTATCTCCCGGTTTGATTGGCCTTTCACCCCCAGCCACAAGTCATCCGCTAATTTTTCAACATTAGTCGGTTCGGTCCTCCAGTTAGTGTTACCCAACCTTCAACCTGCCCATGGCTAGATCACCGGGTTTCGGGTCTATACCCTGCAACTTAACGCCCAGTTAAGACTCGGTTTCCCTGCGGCTCCCCTATACGGTTAACCTTGCTACAGAATATAAGTCGCTGACCCATTATACAAAAGGTACGCAGTCACCCAACAAGTGGGCTCCTACTGCTTGTACGTACACGGTTTCAGGTTCTTTTTCACTCCCCTCGCCGGGGTTCTTTTCGCCTTTCCCTCACGGTACTGGTTCACTATCGGTCAGTCAGGAGTATTTAGCCTTGGAGGATGGTCCCCCCATATTCAGACAGGATACCACGTGTCCCGCCCTACTCTTCGAGTTCACAACCTGTGTGTTTTAGTGTACGGGAGTATCACCCTGTACCCTGCGACTTTCCAGACGCTTCCACTAACACACAAGCTGATTCAGACTCCGGGCTGCTCCCCGTTCGCTCGCCGCTACTGGGGGAATCTCGGTTGATTTCTTTTCCTCGGGGTACTTAGATGTTTCAGTTCCCCCGGTTCGCCTCGTTTGACTATGTATTCATCAAACGATAGTGCAACGAATTGCACTGGGTTTCCCCATTCGGACATCGCCGGCTGTAACGGTTCATATCACCTTACCGACGCTTTTCGCAGATTAGCACGTCCTTCATCGCCTCTGACTGCCAGGGCATCCACCGTGTACGCTTAGTCGCTTAACCTCACAACCCGAAGATGTTTCGTAAAACATCATCGTGTCGCGAAAATTTGAGAGACTCGAACACACATTAACTGTGTGTCTTTTCAATTTTCAGCTTGATCCAGATTTTTAAAGAGCAAAACTTCGCAGTGAACCTTTTCAGGTACACTCTGAAGTTTTCTTGTGGTGTGCAGTAAAGATGGTGGAGCTATGCGGGATCGAACCGCAGACCTCCTGCGTGCAAAGCAGGCGCTCTCCCAGCTGAGCTATAGCCCCATCGTAGTTAAATCTCATCAACCTTAATTTCTGTTGAGGCAAGGCGGGATGACACGAAGCATACTTAAAGTATGTGAGTGTCGCCGCAACGCAGCATCAGCAGAAATTTGGTAGGCCTGAGTGGACTTGAACCACCGACCTCACCCTTATCAGGGGTGCGCTCTAACCACCTGAGCTACAAGCCTGCAGAGATTTTCTTACTGCTTATTTTTCATCAGACAATCTGTGTGAGCACTACAAAGGCAGGTTCTTTAAGGTAAGGAGGTGATCCAACCGCAGGTTCCCCTACGGTTACCTTGTTACGACTTCACCCCAGTCATGAATCACAAAGTGGTAAGCGCCCTCCCGAAGGTTAAGCTACCTACTTCTTTTGCAACCCACTCCCATGGTGTGACGGGCGGTGTGTACAAGGCCCGGGAACGTATTCACCGTGGCATTCTGATCCACGATTACTAGCGATTCCGACTTCATGGAGTCGAGTTGCAGACTCCAATCCGGACTACGACATACTTTATGAGGTCCGCTTGCTCTCGCGAGGTCGCTTCTCTTTGTATATGCCATTGTAGCACGTGTGTAGCCCTACTCGTAAGGGCCATGATGACTTGACGTCATCCCCACCTTCCTCCAGTTTATCACTGGCAGTCTCCTTTGAGTTCCCGGCCGGACCGCTGGCAACAAAGGATAAGGGTTGCGCTCGTTGCGGGACTTAACCCAACATTTCACAACACGAGCTGACGACAGCCATGCAGCACCTGTCTCAGAGTTCCCGAAGGCACCAAAGCATCTCTGCTAAGTTCTCTGGATGTCAAGAGTAGGTAAGGTTCTTCGCGTTGCATCGAATTAAACCACATGCTCCACCGCTTGTGCGGGCCCCCGTCAATTCATTTGAGTTTTAACCTTGCGGCCGTACTCCCCAGGCGGTCGACTTAACGCGTTAGCTCCGGAAGCCACTCCTCAAGGGAACAACCTCCAAGTCGACATCGTTTACAGCGTGGACTACCAGGGTATCTAATCCTGTTTGCTCCCCACGCTTTCGCACCTGAGCGTCAGTCTTTGTCCAGGGGGCCGCCTTCGCCACCGGTATTCCTCCAGATCTCTACGCATTTCACCGCTACACCTGGAATTCTACCCCCCTCTACAAGACTCCAGCCTGCCAGTTTCGAATGCAGTTCCCAGGTTGAGCCCGGGGATTTCACATCCGACTTGACAGACCGCCTGCGTGCGCTTTACGCCCAGTAATTCCGATTAACGCTTGCACCCTCCGTATTACCGCGGCTGCTGGCACGGAGTTAGCCGGTGCTTCTTCTGCGGGTAACGTCAATTGCTGAGGTTATTAACCTCAACACCTTCCTCCCCGCTGAAAGTACTTTACAACCCGAAGGCCTTCTTCATACACGCGGCATGGCTGCATCAGGCTTGCGCCCATTGTGCAATATTCCCCACTGCTGCCTCCCGTAGGAGTCTGGACCGTGTCTCAGTTCCAGTGTGGCTGGTCATCCTCTCAGACCAGCTAGGGATCGTCGCCTAGGTGAGCCGTTACCCCACCTACTAGCTAATCCCATCTGGGCACATCTGATGGCAAGAGGCCCGAAGGTCCCCCTCTTTGGTCTTGCGACGTTATGCGGTATTAGCTACCGTTTCCAGTAGTTATCCCCCTCCATCAGGCAGTTTCCCAGACATTACTCACCCGTCCGCCACTCGTCACCCGAGAGCAAGCTCTCTGTGCTACCGTTCGACTTGCATGTGTTAGGCCTGCCGCCAGCGTTCAATCTGAGCCATGATCAAACTCTTCAATTTAAGTTTGATGCTCGTAGAATTAAACTTCGTAATGAATTACGTGTTCACTCTTTGAGACTTGGTATTCATTTTTCGTCCGAGGACGTTAAGAATCCATGTCACTTTGAGTGCCCACACAGATTGTCTGATAAATTGTTAAAGAGCAGTGCAACGCGGCTTTCGCTCACCGTTGCGAGGTGGCGTATATTACGCTTTCCTCTTTCAGAGTCAACCCGTTATTTCAGGATTTTTTCTCTTCAACCGACCGGGCTGTTTGTGTGAAGTGATTCACATCTGCCGTGTCAGTGGGAGCGCATTATAGGGAGTTATTCGGCGCTGACAAGCGGTAAAATACAATTTTATTTCAACCGCTCATCTTTTATACATAACGCTTATTTTCGCTGCTTTTTGATAGCATCCGGCAGGTCCGCCAGGCTATTAAGCACCCAATCCGCGGCGCTTTCCGCTTCAGGAGTGACTGGCTTGCCGGTACGCACTAATACTTTCATGCCGACATTGGCAGCCAAAGCTGCCTGCATATCTTCGACTTTATCGCCGACCATATAGGAAGCAGCCATATCAATATGCAGATAGTCACGCGCCGAGATCAGCATACCCGGGTGGGGCTTACGGCAGTCGCAGGTCTGGCGAAACTCTTCGACGGTTCCCTGCGGGTGGTGCGGACAATAATAGATGCCATCCAGGTCAACGCCGCGATCGGCCAGCGACCAGTCCATCCACTCGGTCAGCGTTTCAAACTGCTCTTCAGTAAACTTACCGCGGGCGATGCCGGACTGGTTGGTCACCACCACCAGCGCGTAGCCCATCTCCTTTAATTGACGCATTGCGTCAATAACGCCATCGATAAATTCAAAGTTGTCGATTTCATGGACGTAGCCGTGATCGACATTAATCGTGCCATCACGGTCAAGAAAAATTGCGGGTACTGATATTGCCACCGGTCTGCTCCTGATAAAGGCTAATGCGCGTAGTATCGCATGTTTCCCGACGCAAGAAAGTGCTCATTATACAGAGTCAGATTGATTTAGACGTCTGGATGCCTTAACATCCATTTCATTGACAGGCATCGCCTGGACACGGCAGAAGAAAATGCCACGGCAAACGGCTAAACGATAATAAATAACTGATGATTAAACTTTCGAAGATTACCAAAGTGTTCCAGCAGGGAAATCGCAGCATACAGGCGCTGAACGATGTCAGCCTGCATGTTCCCGCCGGGCAAATTTATGGCGTCATCGGCGCTTCGGGCGCGGGTAAAAGTACGTTAATCCGCTGCGTTAACCTGCTTGAACGTCCAACTCAGGGCAGCGTACAGGTGGGCGGTCAGGAGCTAACGGCGCTGTCCGAAAAAGAGTTGACGCGCGCGCGTCGCCAGATCGGCATGATATTCCAGCACTTTAACCTGCTAGCCTCCCGTACCGTATTCGGTAATGTGGCATTGCCGCTGGAGCTCGACAATACTCCGAAGGAAGAAATTAAACGCCGGGTTACCGAGCTTCTCGATCTCGTCGGCCTGGGGGATAAGCACGATAGCTATCCGGCAAACCTCTCCGGTGGTCAAAAACAGCGCGTCGCCATCGCCCGTGCGCTGGCAAGCAATCCAAAAGTCCTGCTCTGCGACGAAGCCACCAGCGCTCTGGATCCGGCTACCACGCGTTCGATTCTGGAACTGCTGAAAGATATCAACCGTCGTCTGGGCCTGACGATTTTGCTGATTACCCACGAAATGGATGTTGTCAAACGGATCTGTGATTGCGTTGCCGTGATCAGCAACGGTCAATTGATTGAACAGGATACGGTGAGCGAGGTCTTCTCTCATCCCAAAACTCCATTGGCGCAACAGTTTATACAGTCAACGCTGCACCTGGATATCCCGGATGATTATCAGGCGCGTCTGAAGTCTGAGGCTCTTCCCGATAGCGTACCCATGCTGCGCATGGAGTTCACGGGCCACTCCGTTGATGCCCCGCTGCTTTCTGAAACTGCCCGTCGCTTTAATGTAAACAACAACATTATTAGCGCGCAGATGGATTACGCGGGTGGCGTGAAGTTCGGCATTATGCTGACCGAGATGCACGGCACGCAGGAAGATACCCAGGCCGCGATCGCCTGGCTACAGGAACACCATGTAAAAGTAGAGGTACTGGGGTATGTCTGAACCAATGATTTGGCTGCTGGTTCGCGGCGTATGGGAAACGCTGGCCATGACTTTCGTCTCCGGCTTCTTCGGTTTTGTTCTCGGCCTGCCGGTCGGGGTTCTGCTCTACGTCACCCGACCGGGGCAAATTGCCGCTAATGCAAAACTCTACCGCACGCTTTCGGCGGTGGTGAATATTTTCCGCTCGATTCCTTTTATTATCTTGCTGGTCTGGATGATCCCCTTTACCCGCGTCATCGTAGGGACATCCATCGGCCTGCAGGCGGCAATTGTTCCGCTAACGGTCGGCGCAGCGCCTTTTATCGCCCGAATGGTTGAAAACGCCCTGCTGGAGATCCCCACCGGCCTTATCGAAGCATCCCGCGCCATGGGCGCAACGCCGATGCAGATTGTGCGTAAGGTCCTGCTGCCGGAAGCGCTGCCGGGTCTGGTGAACGCGGCGACCATTACCCTCATTACGCTGGTCGGCTATTCCGCTATGGGCGGCGCGGTGGGTGCCGGTGGTCTCGGGCAGATTGGCTATCAGTACGGTTATATCGGCTACAATGCAACGGTAATGAATACCGTACTGGTGCTGCTGGTTATTCTGGTGTACTTAATTCAATTCTCTGGCGATCGTATCGTCCGGGCTGTGACTCACAAATAACATTACACACAATACAGAATCTTACAGGAAGGAAATAACATGGCCTTTAATTTCAAAACCTTTGCGGCAGTCGGCGCGTTAATCGGTTCTCTGGCTCTGGTGGGTTGCGGTCAGGACGAAAAAGATCCTAACCATATTAAAGTCGGCGTAATCGTCGGTGCGGAGCAGCAGGTTGCGGAAGTCGCGCAGAAAGTAGCAAAAGAAAAATACGGCCTTGATGTCGAACTGGTAACCTTCAACGACTACGTTCTGCCGAACGAAGCGCTGAGCAAAGGCGATATCGACGTTAACGCCTTCCAGCATAAACCGTATCTTGACCAGCAAATCAAAGACCGCGGCTACAAGCTGGTTTCCGTAGGTAACTCTTTTGTTTACCCGATTGCGGGTTATTCGAAAAAAATCAAATCGCTGGACGAACTGCAGCCGGGCTCCCAGGTCGCGATTCCTAACGATCCCACCAACCTTGGCCGCTCTCTGCTGCTGCTGCAGCAGGTTGGCCTGATCAAACTGAAAGAAGGCGTTGGTCTGCTGCCAACCTCTCTGGATATTATTGAAAACCCGAAAAACCTGAAAATTGTTGAGCTGGAAGCCCCGCAGCTGCCGCGCTCTCTGGATGATGCGCAAATCGCTCTGGCGGTTATCAATACCACCTATGCCAGCCAGATTGGCTTAACGCCGGCAAAAGACGGTATTTTCGTGGAAGGTAAAGAGTCTCCGTACGTGAACCTGATTGTCGCTCGCGAAGACAATAAAGATGCGGAAAATGTTAAGAAATTTGTTCAAGCTTACCAGAGTGACGAAGTTTACGAAGCGGCTAACAAAATCTTTAACGGCGGTGCAGTGAAAGGCTGGTAATCTTTTCTCAGCGTAATATCATTCAGGACGGGCTTTATGCCCGTCTTGTCATTTATGCAAGCACCTGATTCAATAGCGCCCTGTTTTATTATTTATTGAGGAAATACTATGCGTGCTTTACCGGTCTGTTTGTTAGCACTCATGTTAAGCGGTTGTTCTATGCTAAGCAGATCTCCCGTCGAGCCTGTACAAAGCACCGTAACCCCGCCTGCCAAATCGGAACCGGCAAAACCGAAAGCGACGCGTCCGGCCCCGGTAAGAATCTATACCGATGCAACAGAATTGGTGGGTAAACCTTTCCGCGAACTCGGCGAAGTCACCGGTGAATCCTGCCAGGCCTCGAATCAAGACTCTCCACCCAATATCCCGACGGCCCGCAAGCGTATGCAGATTAACGCTGCAAAAATGAAAGCCAATGCCGTGCTGCTGCACCGCTGCGAAGTCACCAGCGGAACCCCGGGCTGCTACCGCCAGGCCGTCTGCCTTGGTTCAGCGCTTAACGTTACGGCGCAATGAGTGATTTTCAGTTTGCGCAGATAGGCGTTATTCGCTCGCCCTATAAAGAAAAATTTGCCGTTCCCCGCCAGCCTGGGCTGGTTAAAAACGGCGGCGGCGAATTACATCTTCTGCCTCCTTATAACCAGGCCGAGGCCGTACGCGGCCTGGAAAACTTCAGCCATCTGTGGGTCCTGTTTGTGTTTCATCAGACCATGGAAGGCGGCTGGCGCCCGACCGTACGCCCTCCCCGCCTCGGCGGCAACGCGCGGATGGGTGTTTTCGCCACCCGCTCTACCTTTCGTCCTAATCCAATCGGTATGTCGCTGGTCGAGCTAAAGGGTATTCACTGCCAGAAAGAGCGCGTCGTTCTTGAGTTAGGCAGTCTTGACCTGGTGGACGGTACGCCGGTAGTCGACATCAAACCTTACCTGCCCTTTGCCGAAGCGCTGCCGGAAGCCAGCGCGAGCTACGCTCAGCAGGCGCCGCAGGCGGAAGTGGCGGTAAGCTTCACGCCGGAAACCGAAGCCCAGCTTTTCGCTCTGGAAAACCGCTATCCCCGCCTTAAGGCGTTTATTAGCGAAGTTCTGGCACAAGATCCGCGGCCGGCATATCGTAAAGAAGAAAACCCGGGAAAGACCTATGCCGTCTGGCTGCTGGATTTTAACGTGCGCTGGCGGGTGATTTCGTCCGGTTTTGAAGTCTTTTCTCTCGAACCACGCTAATTTTATTTTCCTCTCTTTTGGCATCTTTGCCACACTGGTAAACTAAACCACTTTTTTGTGTCAGGCTGGCTTCCAGCCTGTATCGATCGTCCAAATGGAACCGTAACAACATGCGTACTAGCCAATACCTGCTCTCCACTCTGAAGGAGACACCTGCCGACGCCGAGGTTATCAGCCATCAGCTGATGCTGCGCGCCGGGATGATCCGCAAGCTGGCCTCCGGGTTATATACCTGGCTGCCGACCGGCGTGCGCGTCCTGAAAAAAGTCGAGAACATCGTGCGTGAAGAGATGAACAACGCCGGTGCAATCGAGGTGTTAATGCCGGTAGTTCAGCCCTCTGAGCTGTGGCAAGAGAGTGGTCGTTGGGAACAGTACGGCCCGGAACTGCTGCGTATTGCTGACCGTGGCGAACGTCCATTCGTGCTCGGCCCGACTCATGAAGAAGTGATCACCGACCTGATTCGTAACGAGCTGAGCTCCTACAAACAGCTGCCGCTGAACTTCTATCAGATTCAGACCAAATTCCGTGACGAAGTGCGCCCGCGTTTCGGCGTGATGCGTTCCCGTGAATTCCTGATGAAAGATGCTTACTCTTTCCATACCTCTCAGGAATCTCTGCAGGAAACCTACGATGCGATGTACGCCGCGTACAGCAAAATTTTCAGCCGTATGGGCCTGGATTTCCGCGCGGTACAGGCTGACACTGGTTCTATCGGCGGTAGTGCATCCCACGAATTCCAGGTGCTGGCGCAGAGCGGCGAAGATGACGTGATCTTCTCTGACTCTTCCGACTACGCAGCCAACATCGAGTTCGCCGAAGCCGTTGCGCCGAAAGAGCCGCGCGCTGCCGCTACTCAGGAAATGACCCTGGTCGATACGCCGAACGCCAAAACCATCGCCGAGCTGGTTGAGCAGTTCAATCTGCCGATTGAGAAAACGGTGAAAACCCTGCTGGTAAAAGCGGTAGAAGACAGCAAGTCTCCGCTGATTGCCCTGCTGGTTCGCGGCGATCATGAGTTGAATGAAGTGAAAGCGGAAAAACTGCCGCAGGTCGCCAGCCCGCTGACCTTCGCCACCGAAGAAGAGATCCGCGCGCTGGTGCAGGCGGGTCCCGGTTCTCTGGGCCCGGTTAACATGCCGATTCCGGTGATTATTGACCGTACCGTTGCCGCAATGAGCGATTTTGCCGCAGGCGCGAACATCGATGGTAAACACTACTTCGGCATCAACTGGGATCGCGATGTCGCGACCCCTGAAGTGGCTGATATCCGTAACGTGGTAGCGGGCGACCCGAGCCCGGACGGCAAAGGCACGCTGCTGATTAAACGCGGTATCGAAGTGGGCCACATCTTCCAGCTGGGTACCAAATACTCTGAAGCGATGAAAGCCTCCGTCCAGGGTGAAGATGGCCGTAACCAGATCCTGACGATGGGTTGCTACGGTATCGGGGTGACTCGCGTGGTGGCGGCAGCCATTGAGCAGAACTTTGACGATCGCGGGATCCTGTGGCCGGAAGCTATCGCCCCGTTCCAGGTTGCGATTCTGCCGATGAACATGCATAAATCCTACCGCGTACAAGAGCTGGCCGAGAAGCTGTATGCTGAGCTAACCGCGTTGGGTATCGACGTGCTGATGGACGACCGTAAAGAGCGTCCGGGCGTAATGTTCGCCGATATGGAGCTTATCGGTATTCCGCACACCATCGTGCTGGGCGACCGTAACCTCGACAACGACGATATCGAATATAAATATCGTCGCAGCGGCGAGAAGCAGTTGATTAAAACCGGTGATATCGTGAATTACCTGGTACAACAAATTAAAGCTTAACGCCAAAAGAGGCTCTGGTTTCAGAGCCTCTTTTTTACAAGGATTGTAATCATGGCTAAACGACGGGCAAATCATGTCCTGCTTTTTCCCGCATTGTTCTTACTTTCGGCCTGCACGCTAGACGTCAGCCGATCCACGCCTTCCGCTTCCGCTATTAAGCCACCATCGCAGCAATGGGCGGTTAAATTTCAGCGCCAGAGCTCAGTGGCTAATACCACGCTGGCTGAAATTAACGCACAAGACCTGCTCCCCGGCGATCTCCTTTTCTCTTCCAGCATTGGCGTGACGTCCCTGGGGATTCGTGCATTTAGCACATCCTCCGTTAGCCATGTCGCTATCTATATCGGTGATAACCAGGTTGCGGAGGCAACTGGCGCCGGGGTGCAGATTGTTTCTCTTCAGCAAGCGATGCAGCACAGCGATAAGCTGTTTGCCCTAAGAGCGCCTGACCTCACGCCGCAACAGGCCGCAGGCATTAAACATTTCGCCTATAAAAACAGAAACAGCGGCTATAACTATCGCGGCATCATTGAATTTGTACCCTTTATGGTAACCAAACAGCTCTGCTCCCTGAATCCCTTCTCGAAAGACTTCCGCCAGCAGTGCGTGAATGGTCTGGCCAAAGCTCAGCTTAGCGATGCCGTTTCCGGGGACAAAAAAATGTGGTTTTGTTCTGAGTTTGTCAGCGATGCCTTCGCGAAGGCCGGACACCCGCTGACCCTGGCTCAACCGGGCTGGATTAGCCCATCAGACCTGCTTCATATGCGTGAGGGGGACGTGGCAAACTTTACGCCCGAAACACAATTGCAGTATATCGGGCATCTTAAATTGGGAATTTATATCAAGACAAGCCGTCTCGTAGGACTCAATTAACTAACGAGAATTGCAGTCTTCTTTTTGATAAAACTTGCCCGGTGAATCCACCGCCAGAACTTTAATCGGTGCTCCCGAATCCGGGTTCGCTTCCAGCGTAAAGTGCCCCTCGACCACCAGCAGCACCGGGCGAGTATCCGTTCCGCGCGCTGCGGCATAATCACGCTCGAGCTGCGCGTTATTCGTAACTGCCACTCGCTTGCCGGTTGCGCAATCGGTAAAGGTCGCGGCATCAGCCATATAGAAGTACATGCCGCGCATCGCCATCGGCGTGATGGGCAGGCTGGCTTTGACGGACTCCAGCGTATAGTTCAGCGTTGACTCGATGGGATTACCGTCGCGATCGAGCATTTCCAGCTTGTCGCCTTTCGCCCGATAGTAAGATTTCTCGCCTTTGCTGTCGGTCAGCACCAGCTTATCGGCCGTGCGCGCCCAGGTACCGTATGAAGCAAAAGAGGAGGGCTCGCGCCTGACGCCCTGATATCGCTCATTCATCACCCAGGTGCCGTCTTTCTCAAGAAAGAGTGAGGTTTCGATACCTTCGCAGTCGGCGCACGGCAGCACGCCGCGCCAGCTCTGCTGCATCGGCTTTAGCTCTTCCATCGGTGTCGGTTGTAGCGTGTCCATCTCCGCACGATGGTTGCAGCCGAATAAGGCAAAAAGCGAACAGGCCGCCACCACTGAAAACACGATTTTCTTCACTGTAAATTCCTTATCATCCATTCCACCGGTTCGCCATACCCTTAATGGCGAACTTTTCCACGCAGCGCTTTAACTGAAGCTTTTTGCGCCTTTGAGGCAAGCCGGCGCTCTTTCGACGCTCTGGTCGGTCGCGTCTCCCGACGACTTTTCTGTACTGCGGTTAATTCTTGTATTAAGGCAACCAGGCGCGCAATCGCCGCTTCACGATTCATCTCCTGGCTGCGATATTCTTGAGCCTTAATGATAACCACACCATCGGCAGAAATTAAGTGATGGCTGGAAGTCAGCAGGCGTTCCTTATAAAACTCAGGCAGGCTCGATGCTTTAATATCAAAACGTAAATGAATAGCCGTCGATGCTTTATTAACGTGCTGGCCGCCCGCCCCCTGCGCGCGTATCCCGGAAAGTGAAACCTCATTATCCGCAATCGTCACGCTGCGGCTAATCGTAATCATGAGGATGTTTGCCAGGCCGTTAAATGAATTTCCAGATTATTCTTAGCGTCAGATAACCAAATTCCGCCGTCCTGAATAGTCGCCTGTAGCGACATCGTCCGATCGGCAAAAGCACTGAGCTGCGCCAGCTGAGTATCATCTAAATACCATACGGTCAACTTTGAAAACTGTGCCATTTTACTTTTATTCTGCTGCCACCAGATTTCTGCCGCCCGACTATTATAGGCAAACAGCGCGACCTCTTGCGCTCGCGAGCAGGCTTTTTTAATCCGCCGCTCGTCCGGCAGCCCCAGTTCTATCCATAGATCAACGCCCAGATGATCGTTTAGCAGCCAGAGTTCAGCTTCATCATCAGAAGACAAGCCGCGGGTAAACTGCAGACGTTCGTCGGCGTATTTAATCCACGCCAGCAGGCGCAGCATCATACGCTCCTGGGTTTCTGACGGATGCTGCGCAAGGGTCAAACTGACATCCAGAAACTGGTTGCGGTCCATGTCGGCCACGTTCACCGTCGCTTTATAAATCGTCGCTTTCAGCGCCATGAGGAAACTCCTGATAAAAATGGCGTACATTGTAGCGAAACTGGCGGCAAAAGGCTGTCAGCAATCGCAGGATCCCATTTCATCCTGCTGATATTGCTTAAATGACTATGGTATAGTCACCTTGCTAAACAGAGTTTATCTTCGTAGGCTTAAACTTACATCCCACGGTTAAGTCAGAACGCTGACAGGAGGGCATGTGGACAAATATTGTGAGTTAATACGCAAGCGGTATGCGGAAATAGCCAGCGGGGACCTTGGGTATATACCGGATGCGCTAGGTTGCGTGTTGAAAGTATTGAATGAGGTTGCGGCGGATCAGGCCCTTGCTGAGTCAGTCAGGGAAAAGGCCGCATATGCGGCGGCAAACTTACTGGTGAGCGATTATGTCAATGAATGATACTTATCAACCCATCAATTGCGATGATTATGACAACCTCGAACTTGCCTGTCAGCACCATCTGGTCCTGGCGCTGGAGCTCAAAGATGGCGAACAGCTGCAAGCGAAGGCCAACGATCTTATCTCGCGCAAAAATATCGAGTATCTGGTCGTGGAGCTCGCCGGCGACGTTCGCGAGGTACGCCTGGATAAAATCGCCAGCTTCAGCCATCCGGAAATCGGTACGGTAGTGGTCAGCGAGTCCTGAAGCAAAACGGGTGGCTTAGCCGCCCGTTTTCATCCATAACAACTGCACGCCTTCACCTTCCTGAACTTTCCCATCGACGGTAATAAACAGACCATCGGCTGCGGCGATTAGCGTTTCGCCGTAAAACAGCAGCGGCGTGGTATCGCGCCGCCAGGGAGCCACGTTCAGCTCCTGCCAGATTTTCTTCAGCTTGCGGCCACCGTGGCGACCGACGATATGAAGATGACCGCTGGCGCGAAAGCGAATAGTTACCGCTTCATCCTGGCGCGGGCTGCGTAACGGGCCGCAGGGCAGGAGCCTCAGTTCACCGAGGCCGTCGGGTAACGGCAGCGGCTTAGCGATATCGGGCCACGCCAGTACCGTCTCGCTCTGGCCGGGGAGATATTTCACCCAGTACAGCCGCTGCTGGAAGCGACGGACGGTAAATTGACCAAGACGCAGACAGGGAAACGCGTCCTCGCGCGCCATCGCCACTTCACGCCAGATACGCTCAGGCACCTCGCGCGAAGGCATTGGCGCATTGAGTCCAGCCAGCCAACGGCGCAGCAGCGCGGCCCGACGCGGCGCGCTCATGGCCGTCAACGGTTCGATAGCCAACGCGCCATCCTCAGTCACCAGCGTTGCCAGCTCCGCTGCCAGCATTTCATCCAGCAGCCGTTCCTGTTCGCCACACAGGCTGGCGCTGCGCGCCACGGCCTCGGCAAAGTGCGGCCAGCGGGCGTTAAGCAGCGGAACAATCCGCAGGCGGAGAAAATTGCGATCGTAGGCATCGTCCCGGTTACTTTCGTCTTCAATCCAACTGAGCTGATGGGCTATCGCCCACCGGTGCAGAGAGTCGCGACTTTCGTTAAGCAACGGACGCAGCAGTTTCGTTCCGGCAAAATCGGACTCGCCGGCCATTGCCGAGAGCCCGGTGGGACCGCTCCCCCGCTTAAGCGCCAGCAGGAAGGTTTCACACTGGTCGTCAAGATGCTGCGCGGTCACTAGCGCTTCGCCGGGCAGCAGCGCCGAACGGAAAGCCTGATAGCGCGCCTGACGCGCATGGGCCTCAATCCCCAGCCCCTCATCGGCGAGGACTACCCGTTCAACCAAAAGCGGCACCTGCCACTGCTGACATATTTTCCGGCAGTGCGCCACCCAATCGTCAGCGTTCGCGCTGAGTCCGTGGTGAATATGCATCGCCCGCAGCTGAACGGTGGGATCCTGTTCGCGCCAGCGAACCAGGCGATATAAGAGCACGCTCGAATCCAGGCCGCCGCTAAAGGCCACCAAAAACTGGCGATGCGGACGGAGCGTTTGCGCGATATCTGGGATCATCATCATGAGAGCACTAACTGAGGAAAGCGTGTCCGGCACGTTACCCGGCAGAACACGCTCTGACAAGAATTACTGCTGATAAATCTCCAGCGGTAGACCGTCCGGATCGTTAAAAAAGGTGAACCGCTTACCGGTGAAGGGGTCGATACGAACGCCTTCACAAGTTACGCCGTGCGCCTCAAGATGGGTAACGGCGGCATCAACATCGTCGACGCTAAATGCCAGATGGCGTAACCCGCAGGCTTCGGGGCGGCTCGGGCGCGCTGGGGGAAACGGGAAAGAAAACAGTTCAATAACATATTCGCCATTCAGCGCCAGATCGCCCTTCCATGAATCACGCTCTGCGCGGTAAAACTCGCCCTGCAGAGTGAACCCCAGAATGTCGCAGTAGAACGCTTTACTCTTTGCATAATCCGTCGCAATGATGGCGATATGATGAACCCGTTTTAAACCCAGCATGCTCAAACTCCTCCCGTTGAAGCCAACAACGTTACTCGTTCAGTTCGTTATTGCGCAAGCGCTTAGTCATTTTTTAAGACTCGAACCCAGTACACGCCATCTTCATCGCGTTTCGCGCCGTGGATATCGGTTTCGAAGCCCGGATAGTGGCGGCCGATAGAGCACAGCATTAACAGAAAATCGAGCACCGCCCGGCTCTCCTCGACGATCATCTCGCCGGGCATCAGCAGCGGCACGCCCGGCGGGTACGGTAAGATCATATTCGCTGAAATACGCCCGACCAGATTCTCCAGTTCGATGGTTTCCACTTCGCCTTTAATCTGCCGCTGCCAGGCCTGATGTGGCGTCATTTTCATCTCCGGCAGAACGTCAAAGGCGCTCAGCATCAGCTGCGAGAGCTGGTGCTGGCGAATCAGGCGATGGATACCCTGCGCCAGATCCTGAATGCGCATGTTGCGGTAAAAATCCGGATCTTCGGCATACAGATCCGGCAGCATATTTTTCACCCGTAAATTGAGATCGTAAGCGCGTTTGAATTCGGTTAACCCGCGCAGCAGACCCATCGCTCGGGTTTTATCAATGCCGATACTGAAAAGGAACAGCAGATTGTAGGGCCCGGTTTTCTCAACCACCACACCGCGCTCATCCAGAAACTTCGCCACCAGCGCGGCCGGAATGCCTTCGCTATCCATGTTGCCCTGTTCGTCCATACCGGGCGTCAGAATGGTCACTTTCACCGGATCGAGGAACATATGGTCGTCATCGGCATCCTGAAAGCCATGCCACGGTTCACCCGGCGATACCGGCCAGCACTGCGCTTCCCCCACCTCTTCCGGCTGCCAGATATCAAAGAACCAGCCGTCAGACTCTTCGCGTAACCGCTGCACCTCTTTACGAAAATCCAGCGCCCGTTCAATTGAACGCTGAATCAGCCGCCTGCCGGAATTGCCGCGCAGCATCGCGGCAGCCGTTTCGATGGAGGCAACGATCGGGTAGCTGGGGGACGTCGAGGTGTGCATCATAAAGGCTTCATTGAAGGTATCTTCATCATAGCTGCCTTTAATATGAATCAGCGAAGCCTGGGATAGCGCGGCCAGCATTTTATGCGTCGACTGCGTTTCAAAGATCACTTTCCCCGGAACGCGATCGCCGCTCATCCCGCTTTTGCCCTGATAGATCGGATGAAAATGGGTATAGGGCACCCATGCGGAATCAAAGTGGATTGACGGCACGTCGAGAGTCTCTTTTATCCAGGTGGTATTATACAGCAGCCCGTCATAGGTAGAGTTAGTGATCACCGCATGCACAGGCCACCCGGCGCCGCCTGTCGCATTCACCTTTTGCTGAATACTGTCGCGGGTAAATTCGCGCTTGGGTATACCGCCGAGGATCCCCAGCGCATTGCGCGTCGGTTTTAGCCACAGCGGCACCACATCGCTCATCATCAGTAAATGGGCCAGCGATTTATGGCAGTTGCGATCGATAAGCAGGGTGCTACCCGCCGGGGCGGAATACATCCCGACAATCTTATTCGACGTCGAGGTCCCGTTGGTTACCATATAGCTCTGTTCGGCGCCGAATGCGCGGGCAATATACTCTTCAGCTTCCAGATGCGGGCCGCTATGATCGAGCAACGACCCCAGTTCCGTCACGGATATAGAGACGTCGGCCTTTAAGGTATTCCCGCCAAAGAAATCGTAAAACAGACAGCCCACCGGGCTTTTTTGATAAGCCGAGCCGCCCATATGCCCGGGGGTACAGAAGGTATATTTTCCCTCCTGCACATAGTTGAACAAGGCTTTGGTAAACGGCGGGGTAATATTATCGAGGTATTCGCGGGTGTATTGACCGATGCGGGTAGCGATCTCTTCCGCCAGCCCCAGCGCGTATTCAAAGAACCATAGCGTCATGCGCAGGTCCTGACTGCTGACGTCCATCGTCGAATGGGCGTTGATAAATGCGTAAAGCGGCAGGTATTCGTTTAAGCGATTAATATCACTGCACAGGTCAACGCTGTATTCATCCCAGTCGAAAATAACTCCACAGATCCGCGGATTATGCTCGATAAATTGCAAAAGATCGGCGCTATTTTGCGGCCAGATGGTCTGGAAGCCTTGCCGTTGCAGGGCGGCTTCCAGTTCTTTGATCGGTTCGTCTTTATAATAGACGCCGTGGGGCCCCATGATCGCAATGATATTCACGCTTTCCTCCTGGAATTTACCTAAGGAAAGCATAATAGCACCCCGCCAGCGCTAAGCACTGGCGGATTTATCTCTATTAAAGCGCTTTCCAGGCATCGCCCCAGGTAATACCTACTCCAGGCTCGTAGTACGTCGGCGCTACGTTGCACCATGCGCCTTCAGGCAGCGGTTTACACTGATAAAGCGCACCGTGGTTGTTGACGATATCGCCCGCATTCCAGGTTTGGGTGCTGCTCCAGGAAGGATAGCTGATGGTGTCGCTGTCTTTGCCATCCGTCGTTTCATCCGCAGAAGCGGCTTTGGCCTTCACGTTCAGGGTATAGGTGGTCGTACTGGACAACGTACCGTCGCTGACCGTCAGGCTAACAACATATTGCGCGTCCCGATCGGTTGTCGGCGCGGTAAAGGTAATCACGGCTTTATCCTGCCCGCCGAGAGTCTGGCCGTCCTGCGACATCCAGGTGTAGATAAGCTTGTCGCCGTTCGCATCGGTAGAACTCTCCGCACTCAGGGAAACCGTGGCCCCCGCTTCGATAGCGCCGATCGGACCCGTGATACGGGCAACCGGCGCCACGTTTGTTTCCTGCGCAGGAGTATTATCCTCGGGCGCAGGCGGAGTGGTGTCGCCCTGGCCGCTGTCATCGATGATGTTGACATTGAAGTGGCTTTGGACGCATTTGGCATAATCGCCTTCTTTAAAGGCGGTATACGGCGTCTGGTAACCCACCAGCTGACAGGCGTTGGTCTTACCGTCGGCGGTGTCGGCGCTCCATCCCCAGTCCTCTTCCCAGTAAATCGGCAATGCGCCCGCGCCGCCTTCATCGAACTGCTTCATATTTTTGCAGCCGAGAACTTCATCACCGGCAATCGGCACTTTCAGGTAGTTTGCGAACTCTTTGTAGTAGGCGATACGGTTCAGAGACTGCGCGTTCTCTTCCGCCCCGCCGCACTCAACGCCACCGTTGATGATCTGAATGGTGACCCCAAAGCCTTCCACCAGGCCATTCGCTTTATCATGATCGTTTGGCACCCAGGTTCCATCGATGACGTGCAGCATAGAGGGCTTCGGCGGCTGCGGATAAACGAAAAAGAAGACCGCGCTCGCCAGGTTCATCCAGGTATCCGCCACCCGCTCTGGTTTATCCAGCAGAGGACGAACGTCGCCATCGTACATCGCATCGGAGAACGGACCATAATTGTAGTTATAGGAGAGCTGTTTCGCGCCGCGACCAAAATAGCTCAGGTAGTCGCCGTCTTTATCTTTGCCGCAAGGCCAGGTCTGGCCCTGCCAGATATCCGGGTTACATTCCCCGTTGTAGCCGCCTTTCTGACCTTCAACCCAACCCACTTCACGCAGATACACCAGCGCCTGACGCCACTCGGGAATATCGCGCCAGCTTTCATGGCCGCCGGTTTCCTGAGCAAAGTGGGCAAACATGGTTGCCAGAGATTTACGGCAGATGGCATCGCTGTCGCGTCCGTCGGTATAGGTCCCGCAAACCGCGGGAAATTTACCAATAGCTTTCAGAAAGTTAGAGTAGGTATATTCTGCAGCGCGCATCGGAAACAGATATTCCCAGTCCTGTTCGGACAGGATGCTTTCCACACGCTTAACGTTGGTCGGGTTGGTCGCCAGACCCGGCTCGATTTTTTCAACCGCGCTGTTAGACAGCGTTTGAATCGATGATTTTACCGACGCCATGAGCGGAAAGTCGGTTAAGGCTTTTTCTTTCGCGGTCAGATCGCTCGCCTTAAGAGTTATCGCTTCCGTTGCGCCAAGCAGCGGCGCGGATTGTGCGGCCCCCAGGCTTAACATGATCCCTGCGGCCACGGCGCTTAACGCGACGGTTTTATGCAATGCCATAGTATTTCTCCTTTATCCTTGTTAACTGACTGCCGGTTCGCAATACCTGGCAGTTGCTGCAGTTTCAGGGGAGACCGGCATCATCCGCTAATCACATTAGCTCTTGTCCATCTCATCTAATCTCAGTCAACAACACATAAAAAAAGGGCCGGAAAATCCGGCCCTTAGAGAAAAAATGAGATCGATAATCAGGCGTAGCCGTAGCTCATCAAACGCTGATAGCGACGGTTCAGCAGCTCTTCCTCACTCAGAATATCGAGGTCAGCCAGATCGGCCAGCAGTTGCGCTTTCAGAGAGGCGGCCATCACTTCCGGATTACGATGCGCGCCGCCCAGCGGCTCAGGAATAATGGAGTCAATCAGCTTCAGCTCTTTCAGACGCGGGGCAACAATGCCCATCGCCTCGGCGGCCAGCGGCGCTTTGTCGGCGCTTTTCCATAGAATGGACGCGCAGCCTTCCGGGGAGATAACGGAATAAGTGCTGTACTGCAGCATATTCACTTTATCGCCCACACCGATTGCCAGCGCGCCGCCGGAGCCGCCTTCACCGATAACGGTACAGATAACCGGTACGCTCAGGCGCGACATTTCACGCAGGTTGCGCGCAATCGCTTCAGACTGACCGCGCTCTTCCGCGCCAACGCCCGGATAAGCGCCCGGGGTGTCGATGAAGGTGATAATCGGCATTTTAAAGCGCTCGGCCATCTCCATCAGGCGCAGCGCCTTACGATAGCCTTCCGGCGCCGGCATACCGAAGTTGCGGCGAATTTTCTCTTTGGTTTCGCGCCCTTTCTGGTGGCCGATAATCATCACCGGACGTCCGTCCAGACGCGCAATCCCGCCAACGATCGCTTTATCGTCAGCGTAGGCGCGGTCACCGGCCAGTTCGTCGAATTCGTCGAAAGCCAGGCGGACATAATCCAGGGTGTATGGGCGACGTGGATGGCGAGCCAGTTGCGCAACCTGCCATGCACCAAGATCGGCGAAGATCTTGCGCGTCAGCTCTACGCTTTTTTCACGCAGGCGATGCACTTCTTCATCGATGTTAATATCCAGTTTCTCATCCTGGCGGCTTACCGCTGTCAGAGAATCGATTTTCGCTTCCAGCTCTGCAATCGGCTGTTCAAAATCAAGGAAATTCAGACTCATAGTATTCCTGTATTAGTCAAACTCCAGTTCCACCTGCTCCGAGCCGATAAGGCCACGCAGATCGTTAAGTAAACGATCGCTCGGAGAGACGCGCCATGTTGCGCCAAAACGCAACCGCGCGCGTGCATCCGCCCTCTGATAATAGAGGTGTACTGGAATAGTTCCCGAACGGTAGGGTTCCAGAGACTGACGGAGTCGGTTTAAAAGCTGGTCATCAATTTGCCTGTCCGTCAGCGAGATAGCAAGCCCGCGAGCATATTTTTCCCGGGCTTCGTCAATATCCATGACTTCACGAGCGGTCATTTTAAGCCCCCCGCTGAAGTCATCAAAGCTGACCTGTCCGCTGACGATAAGTATGCGGTCTTTTTCCAGCAATTGCTGGTATTTATCCAGGGCGTCGGTGAACAACATCACCTCCAGACGCCCGGAACGGTCATCCAGCGTACAGATGCCGATACGATTGCCGCGCTTGGTGACCATGACCCGCGCGGCAATAACGAGCCCGGCCGCCGTGGTCACTTTACCACGATCGGTCGGATGCATGTCTTTGAGTCGCACGCCGCCAACGTAGCGCTCGATCTCTTTCAAATACTGGTTAATCGGGTGCCCGGTCAGATACAGCCCCAGGGTCTCCCTTTCTCCATCTAGCACCACCTGTTCCGGCCACGGCTGGCAGCTGGCGTATGACTGTTCGATTTGCTCCGGCTCTTCCGCCAGTACGCCGAACATGTCCGCCTGACCGATAGCTTCGGCTTTGGCGTGCTGATCGGCGGCTTTTAGCGCATCGCCCAGTGAATTCATTAACGCCGCGCGATGCGGCCCGAGGCGGTCGAAAGCCCCGGACATAATCAGTTTTTCCAGCACCCGGCGGTTGAGCTTTTTAATATCCGTACGCGCGCAGAGATCAAACAGTTCGCGGAAATAGCCGCCCTGATTACGGGCTTCAATAATCGCTTCAATCGGGCCTTCGCCGACGCCTTTAATCGCGCCGATACCATAAACGATTTCGCCATCGTCGTTAACGTGGAAATGATACAGGCCGGAGTTAATATCCGGCGGCAGGATTTTCAGCCCCATCCGCCAGCACTCATCCACCAGGCCGACGACTTTCTCGGTGTTATCCATATCCGCGGTCATCACCGCCGCCATAAATTCAGCCGGATAGTGCGCCTTTAGCCACAGCGTCTGATAGGACACTAAAGCATAAGCGGCGGAGTGCGATTTGTTAAATCCATATCCGGCGAATTTCTCCACCAGGTCAAAGATTTTGATCGCCAGTTCACCGTCTACACCGCGCTTCCTCGCCCCTTCTTCAAAGGTGCCGCGCTGCTTAGCCATCTCCTCCGGCTTTTTCTTACCCATCGCACGACGCAGCATATCCGCGCCGCCAAGGGTATAGCCGGAAAGCTCCTGGGCAATCTGCATGACCTGTTCCTGGTACAGGATGATGCCATAAGTTGGCTCGAGTACCGGTTTCAGGCATTCGTGCTGCCACTGCACGTCCGGGTACGATATTTCTTCGCGACCGTGCTTACGGTCGATAAAGTTATCCACCATCCCCGACTGCAGCGGCCCCGGACGGAACAGAGCCACCAGAGCGATCATATCTTCGAAGCAGTCGGGCTGCAGACGCTTGATCAGATCCTTCATACCGCGCGATTCAAGCTGGAAAACGGCGGTGGTTTCCGAACGCTGCAGCATGTCGAAGCTTTTTTTATCGTCGAGCGGGATCGCGGCGATATCCAGCGGCCCCTCGCCGTTCTTCTCGCGGCGGGCGTTGATCATCTCCAGCGCCCAGTTAATGATGGTGAGCGTACGCAGGCCGAGGAAGTCAAACTTCACCAGCCCGGCATATTCAACGTCGTTTTTATCAAACTGGGTAACCGGATGCTGGCCCGCTTCATCACAATAAAGCGGGGCAAAATCGGTAATTTTGGTTGGCGCGATCACCACCCCACCCGCATGTTTACCGGCGTTACGGGTGACCCCTTCGAGCTTACGTGCCATGTCGATCAGCGCTTTAACCTCTTCATCCGCCTCGTAAATTTCCGGCAGCTGCGGCTCGGCTTCAAACGCTTTCGCCAGCGTCATACCCGGGTCAGGCGGCACCAGCTTGGAAATGCGGTCCACAAAACCGTACGGATGGCCCAGCACGCGGCCAACGTCGCGGATAACCGCTTTCGCCGCCATGGTACCGAAGGTAATAATCTGCGATACCGCATCGCGACCGTACATGTCCGCGACGTGTTCAATCACCTGGTCGCGCTTCTCCATACAGAAGTCAACGTCGAAGTCGGGCATGGAGACACGTTCCGGGTTAAGGAAACGTTCGAACAGCAGGTCGAACTCCAGCGGATCGAGGTCGGTAATTTTCAGCGCATAGGCGACCAGCGAACCGGCGCCGGAACCACGTCCCGGCCCTACCGGCACGCCGTTATCCTTCGACCACTGGATAAACTCCATAACGATCAGGAAGTAGCCAGGGAACCCCATCTGGTTAATCACCTGCAGCTCAATGTCCAGGCGTTCATCATATTCAGGACGGCGTTTAGCCCGCTCATCCGGATCGGGAAACAGGAATTCCAGGCGCTCTTCCAGGCCTTCTTTGGATTTCTTGACCAGATAATCTTCGGTGGTCATATCCCCGGTCGGGAACTGCGGCAGGAAGTACTCGCCAAGGCGCACGGTCACGTTACAGCGTTTGGCGATCTCCACGGTGTTTTGCAGCGCTTCGGGAATATCGGAAAAGAGCTCGCACATCTCCTCTTCGCTGCGCATATACTGCTGCGACGAGTAGTTACGCGGACGCTTAGGATCGTCGAGGGTGAAGCCATCATGGATAGCCACGCGGATTTCATGGGCGTCGAAGTCGCCCGGCTCAAGGAAGCGAACATCGTTGGTCGCCACCACCGGTAAGCCCCGGGTTTCCGCTAGTTCTACCGCAGCATGCAGATAGGGCTCTTCATCCTGACGGCCGGTGCGAATCAGCTCAAGAAAATAGCAGTCAGGGAAATGTTGTTCGTAAAAATCAACGCACTGATCCACCAGCGCCATGTTGCCGCGCAGCAGGCTACGGCCCACGTCGCCCATGCGCCCACCGGAGAGCAAAATCAGCCCTTCTTTTAATTCGATCAGCCAGTCGCGATCGATAATCGGGCCCGCCGCACCGTAGCCGCGCTGATAAGCTTTGGAGATCAGCAGCGTCAGATTCTGATAGCCAACGTTGTTCGTCGCCAGTACCGTCAGCTGGCTCAGTTCATCGCCAAGCAGCTCGCTCTGGACGTGAAAATCTGCCCCGACAATGGGTTTAATTCCGGCGCCGTGCCCCGCTCCGTAGAACTTCACCAGCCCGCAGAGGTTGGTAAAATCAGTGATCGCCAGCGCAGGCATGCCGAGCGCGGCCGCCTTTTTTACCAACGGTCCGGTTTTCGCCAGGCCATCGATCATGGAATAGTCGCTGTGCACCCGCAGGTGTACGAAACGTGGTTCAGCCATCTTCAGATTCCGCGTTACTTAATTGCTTGCGTGTCGGTTCAGGACGCCAGGCCCAGCGCGCGCTTCACCGGGCCAAAGCTGCGCCGGTATTGCTCGATTACGCCATGTTCCAGCAGCTTTTGCAGATGAAAAGCGGTGGGATAACCTTTATGTTGCGCAAAACCGTACTGCGGGAACTCCCGGTCCAGTACGGCCATTTCAGCATCCCGCGTCACTTTAGCCAGAATAGACGCGGCGCTGATTTCCGCCACTCGGCTGTCGCCTTTAACGACCGCCAGTGAAGGCACTGGTAGCGGCGGACAGCGGTTACCATCAATAAGAACAAACTCAGGGGAAATGCTCAAGCCCGCAACGGCGCGCTGCATGGCCAGCATGGTCGCATGTAGAATATTCAGCTCATCGATTTCATGCGGCTCCGCACGACCGAGGCTCCAGCACAGCGCTTTTTCTTTGATCTCATCAAATAGCGCAAGGCGCCG
This sequence comes from Klebsiella pasteurii, assembly GCF_018139045.1. Classification (NCBI taxonomy): domain Bacteria; kingdom Pseudomonadati; phylum Pseudomonadota; class Gammaproteobacteria; order Enterobacterales; family Enterobacteriaceae; genus Klebsiella; species Klebsiella pasteurii. The sequence goes on along the minus strand of NZ_CP073236.1, from coordinate 5,027,720 downwards.
CTTCTCGCTGAGCTTTTTCGAGTCGGCAAGACCCAAAATCGGTTTTGCCGGATCGAGAATAACTGCGGCAGTCACCACCGCGCCGACCAGCGGACCGCGCCCGACTTCATCGACTCCCGCAACCAGATGGGTATGCGGGTAAACGAACTCCATCATTTTGCTAACTCCAGTACTGCATCCGCCGCCTGCTCATCAGCGTTGCAGCGGATCTGCTGATGCAGCGCGCGAAAGGTTTCATGCATATCGTGGCTGGTTTTACCGTCGGCCAGCAGCGGCTTCAGCGCCTCGGCCAGCGCCTGCGGCCGGCATTCATCCTGCAGCAGTTCTTTAACCAGTTCACGCCCGGCCAGTAAATTCGGCAGCGATACGTAGTCGGTTTTAACCAGCCGTTTCGCCAGCCAGAAGGTAAACGGCTTCATCCGATAGCCGACGACCATCGGACACTTAGCCAGCATACATTCCAGCGCAGCCGTTCCGGAGGCCAGCAGCGCAGCATCGCTAGCGATCATCGCATCGCGCGCCCGCCCATCCAGCAGATGTACGGCAAGATCCGGCGCAGTTTCCGCTTTGATACGCTCGAACTGTTCCCGCCGCTTCGCGTTGACCAGAGGGACAACCACTTCGAGATCGGGGTAAGAGTCTCGCAGGATCTGCGCCGTTTTCAGGAAATCGGCGCTGAGCATCTCAACTTCCGCCCCGCGGCTTCCCGGCAGTAGCGCCAGGCAGTGCACGTTACGATCGATTCCCAGACGGTCGCGCGCCGCGCCTTTGTCCGGATCCAGCGGCATCGCATCCGCCATCGTGTGGCCGATAAACCGGCAGGGAACGTTAAATTTGTCATAAAACGCTTTTTCGAAAGGCAGGAATGCCAGTACCAGATCGGTGGATCTGCCAATTTTGAAAACGCGTTTTTGCCGCCATGCCCATACCGACGGGCTGACGTAATGAATAGTTTTGATACCCTGCTTCTTCAGATTACCTTCGAGGGTAATGTTGAAGTCAGGCGCATCAATGCCGACGAACACGTCCGGCTTGAGCTCGGTCAATCGACGGGTGAGATCGGCGCGAATATGCAGCAGCCGACGCAGGCGACCAAGCACTTCCACAATGCCCATCACCGCCAGCTCTTCCATCTCATACCAGGCCTCGCAGCCTTCCGCCTGCATCAACGGCCCGGCAACGCCGACAAAGCGGGCATCAGGGATGCGAGCTTTGAGCGCGCGGATAAGACCGGCGCCAAGAATATCGCCGGAAGTTTCTCCGGCGACCAGGGCAATCGTCAGGGGACGCGATTCAGCCATTAACGAATCAGGCCGCGGGTGGAGCGGGCAAAAAAGTCGGTAAATGTCTGCACTTCAGGGTACTGCGCCGCCAGCTCGGCGATCTCAGCTTTCGCTTCGTCCAGCGTTTTACCGCTGCGGTACAGCAGCTTGTACGCGTTACGAATTGCTGTGATCGCCTCACGGCTGAAGCCGCGGCGTTTCAGCCCTTCTATGTTGACGCCAAACGGCGTTGCGTGGTTGCCCTGAGCAATCACGAACGGCGGAACGTCCTGCGCAACGCCGGAGCAGCCGCCAACCATCACGTGCGCGCCAATAATGCAGAACTGATGCACTGCGGTCATGCCGCCGATGATAACAAAATCATCCAGCGAAACGTGGCCCGCGAGGGTCGCGTTATTCGCCAGAATACAGCGGTCGCCCAGCGTACAATCGTGCGCCACGTGGGCGTTGATCATCAGCAGGTTATCGCTGCCCACCTTCGTTAATCCACCGCCCTGTACTGTGCCACGATGAATGGTGACGCTTTCGCGGATGCGGTTGCGATCGCCAATTTCCACGCGGGTCGGTTCGCCAGCATATTTCAGATCCTGGTTAACTTCACCAATGGAAGCAAACTGATATATCTCGTTATCGCGGCCAATTTTGGTATGCCCGTTAATAACAACGTGAGACTTCAGTACGGTACCTTCGCCGATTTCGACGTTAGCGCCAACAATACAAAACGGGCCAATGTGGACGTTAGCGCCAATAACGGCGCCTTCTTCTACAATGGCGGAAGGATGAATAAAGGCGGTTTTATCAATCACGTATCAGGCCTCCCGGCTACGGGCACACATCATCGTTGCTTCGCAAACCACTTTTCCGTCAACCGTCGCAACGCCTTTGAAACGAGTCAGGCCACGGCGGGTTTTCTCAAAAGTGACTTCCATAATCATCTGGTCGCCTGGCACGACCGGACGTTTGAAACGCGCTTCGTCAATCCCGGCAAAATAATACAGCTCGCCCGGTTCCAGTTTTCCAACGCTTTTGAATGCCAGAATACCGGTGGCCTGAGCCATGGCTTCGAGAATCAGTACGCCCGGTAAAATCGGCTTACCAGGGAAGTGTCCCTGGAAAAACGGCTCATTTACAGAAACATTTTTAACTGCGCGTAGAAAACGACCTTCTTCAAAATCCAGCACGCGATCGACCAGCAGGAACGGGTAACGGTGAGGCAGAAGTTCCAGAATCTCTTCAATGTGCAGAGTATGAGTGTCAGTAGTCAAAATACTCTTCCTGTCAAATATCCTAAAAGGCAATAATAACACGGCCTGCGGCAATCTCATGAATGCAACAGGCCGAAAATTTAATGTGGCTGGATGAAGCACTAATCTTGCTGATTAACCTTGCGCTCAATGGCTTTGAGACGCTTGCTCATATCATCAATATTCAGTACCAGCGCAGCGGTCTTACGCCAGACCTTATTCGGCTGCAGCGGGATACCTGAAGAGTAAACCCCTGGCTCGGTGATAGGACGCATAACCATCCCCATCCCCGTGACGGTGACTTTATCGCAGATTTCCATGTGACCGTTGATCACGCTTGCTCCGCCAATCATGCAATAGCGCCCAATTTTCAGGCTGCCCGCCATGATCACGCCCCCAGCAACCGCGGTGTTGTCGCCAATCACTACGTTGTGCGCGATTTGACACTGGTTATCAATAATGACGCCATTACCGATGACGGTGTCGTCCAGCGCCCCGCGGTCAATGGTCGTACAAGCGCCAATCTCTACACGATCGCCGATGATCACGCGACCCAACTGCGGGATCTTCACCCAGTTGCCGCGATCGTTCGCATAGCCGAAGCCATCCGCGCCAATCACCGTGCTGGACTGGATCAGGCAATTCTCGCCGATCTCAATGTTGTGGTAAACGGTGACATTGGCCCATAAACGCGAGCCAGCACCTATTTTCGTATTTTTCCCAACGAAGCAACCTGCGCCGATGACCACGTTATCACCGAGGATCGCGCCGGATTCGATAACGGCATTCGGACCAATGGCGACGTGATTACCCAGCTTAGCCGTGGCATCGATGACCGCGCTGGGCGCGATATCCTGGGCCGGCTGCGGCGTGGTATCAAGAATCTGGGCCATGCGCGCGTAGGTCAGGTAGGGATTACGCACTACCAGCGCGGCGCGATGAGCAAAAGGCAAATCATCCTGCGTCATCACGACGGCAGATGCCTGGCAAGCGGCCAGGTGTTCACGGTACTTAGGATTTACCATGAAAGTAATATCGCCCGCTTGCGCGGACTGCATGGACGCAACGCCGGTGATGACGATATCGCCATCACCGTGTAATTCTGCATCCAACTGCTGGGCTAAATCAGCCAGTCGAATTGAAGGCATTACTTATTTAACCTGTTTCAGCACATCAGCGGTGATGTCTTTTACATCGCTGCTGTTGTATGCGACGGCATTAGAGTCAACAACCAGATCGATGCTCTGATCTTTAGCCACGCTCTGCACGGCGCTCTGAATACGAGTCACCAGCTTGCCGCGCTCTTCATTAGAACGACGTGCGCGATCCTGTTCGAAAGACTGTGCTTTCTGGGAGAAAGTCTGGCGCTGAGCCATTACATCTTTTTCCAGTTTGGTACGGTCAGAGCCCGCTTTCATGGACTGCAGACGCTGCATTTTAGACTGCAGGTCGCCTTCCATACGCTGCAGCTCGCTCGCGCGGCCTTTAAACTCGTTTTCCAGCGTGTTAGAAACGCCTGTTTTCTGGGCAACCTGTTGGAACAGGCTGTTCATGTTAACCATTGCAATTTTATCTGCCGCCTGAGCGGTAGTAACCATTGCTAAACCCAGACCTGCAGCTAATAACCACTTTTTCACAATTAACTCCTTACCATCCCATGAGTACCCAGGGGTACCGTTATTTGCGTGGCCAGGCGATAACCTCAGTTATCGCCAATAGTCAGCGCTATACTGCAACTGCACTTACATTCCATTGTAGCCAACATCATTACCAGGTTTTACCGATGTTAAACTGGAACTGTTCGGCTTTGTCTCCATCGTACTTTTTAAACGGCTGAGCGTAGGAGAATACCAACGGCCCTAACGGCGACATCCACTGTACTGCGATACCCGCAGACATACGGATATTGCTTGGATCGCTGTAGTCCGGGTAACCGCCATATGCGGCTGAATCCCAGTGAGTATCCCACACGGTACCCATATCCCAGAAGACGGAAGTACGTACCGAGTTCGCATATTTATCGCTAATAAACGGCGTTGGGGTGATCAGCTCAAGGCTGGCAACCGCCATGGCGTTACCGCCCACCGCATCATCAGACTTACACGGCGCGGACTCGCTGCTCTTACATTCGTTATCGTAGCTGCTGTCGTCGTCATGACGACTGCTGGCTGGGAAATAAACCGCTTTCGGACCGATAGTATTGGACTGGAAGCCACGCACGGTGCTTGAACCACCGGCATAGAAGTTCTCATAGAACGGCATCTCTTTACCGCCCAGACCATCGCCATATCCAAAGCGGGTACGACCCAACATGACCCATTTGTGATCGTCATCGATCGGTACATAGGTCGCGGTATCGAGCGTCGCTTTGTAGTATTCGTTATCCGATCCCGGAATCGTCACTTTACCATTCAGGTTGACGCGTGAACCTTCGGTCGGGAAGAAGCCACGGTCGAGCTTGTTATACGTCCAGCCGTAGTTGAAGGTGAAGTCGTCAGCGCTGAACGAGTTTCTGTCGTTCGTGTTGTCCGGATACTGACCCATCGAATTCAGATAACGCCACATGGATACCTGAGGCTGCATATTGGACAGCTTGTTATGCACATAGCCCAGGCCTGCGCGCAGCGTATTGTATTCGTTAACCGGGAAGCCCAGCGTGATGTCTGTACCATAGCTTTTGTTGGTATAGTCAGACAGGTCCGCATCGTTAGCATCGAAGTCGTTATAGAACACACGACCGCCGAGGCTGACGCCATCCACGGTAAAGTACGGGTTCGTCACCGACAGTTCAGTATAGGTCTGATAATCGTTTTTGGTGCCGTTAATCCCAACGGAATAGCCGGTACCGAGCCAGTTATCCTGCTGAACGCCGGCCTGGAAGCTGACGCCGCTTTCCGTACCGTAACCGACGCCGAAGTTAAAGCTACCGGTATTACGTTCTTTAACCTTATAGACCACGTCAACCTGATCCGGGCTGCCCGGCACGCGCTGCGTATCGGTATCAACCGTTTCAAAGTAGCCTAAACGGTTCAGACGATCTTTACCCTGGTCGACCAGGTCGCTACCCAGCCAGGCGCCTTCCATCTGACGCATTTCGCGACGCAGAACGGCATCTTTCGAGGTATCGTTGCCTTCGAAGCGAATTTTACGCACGTAGTAACGGTTGCCCGCATCGACGTTCACGTGCAGCTTCACGGTCTTATCGGTATCGCTGATTTCCGGCTGGGACTGAACGCGCGGATAGGCATAGCCGTAGCGACCGAGGAGTTTTTTAATGTCATTCTCCATTTTGGTCACTTTGGTGCCGTTATACAGCTCGCCCGGCTCGACTTTGGTCAGCGCTTCGATTTCTGCCGAATGCCCCGCCAGGTCGCCCGTCACCTGCACACCGGAAAGCTTGTACTGATCGCCTTCGGTAATGTTGATGGTGATGTAGATGCCTTTCTTGTCCGGCGTCAGGCTCACCTGCGTGGAGTCAATGTTGAAACGAGCATAGCCGCGATCCAGATAGTAGCTGCGCAGCGTTTCAAGGTCCCCTGCAAGCTTCTGTTTCTGATACTTACGATCGCCCACCACGTTCCACCACGGAACTTCATCGCGCAGCTGGAAGGTCGAAATCAGTTCATCGGTGCTAAATGCATGGTTGCCGACGATATTGATCTGCTGGATTTTCGCCGAGACGCCTTCCTGGAAGACCAGCTTCAGGTCGACACGGTTACGCGGCAGCGGCGTCACGACAGCTTTAACGCTGGCGCTGTACTTACCGACACTGTAATAGAAATCCTCCAGCCCCTTTTCGATATCAGCAAGCGTGGTGCGATCGAGGGATTCCCCTACGCGTACGCCGGATGCCTCAAGGTTTTGCTTGAGCATGTCATCTTTCACCGACTTGTTACCGGAGAAAGTGATGCTGGCAATCGTTGGACGCTCTTTCACCTGCACCAGCAGGGTATCACCATCGCGCAGGACGCGAACGTCCTCAAAGTTGCCGGTGGCAAACAGAGCACGGATGGTGTTACTGATATCATCATCGGTTACGGTATCGCCAGGACGCACTGGCATACTGAGGAGGGCCGCACCAACAGCGACACGCTGAAGGCCTTCGAAATGAATGTCCTTCACCACGAACCCGTCAGCACCGTATACGGTTGCGCTGCTAAACAGCAGCGACGCTATGAGCAACTTTTTCATCGCCATCGTTATTATGCGTTCTTCCTAACAAACTCTCTTACAACCGAGAGAAATCATTGAAAAGTGCAAGCCCCATTAACAGCACCAGCAATATTGAGCCAATGCGATAACTAAAGTCTTGAACTCGCTCGGATACCGGTCCGCCTTTCAGCTTTTCAATCGCCAAAAACAGCAGATGTCCCCCGTCAAGAACGGGAAGCGGGAACAGGTTGATTATTCCAAGGTTCACGCTGATCAGCGCAAGAAACATCAGATAATAAATCAGCCCAAATTCCGCTGACATCCCAGCCCCCTGGGCGATAGAAATCGGCCCGCTGAGGTTGTTCAGTTTGACATCACCGGTTATCAATTTGCCCAGCATCCTGACCGTTAACGACATCAGCTGCCAGGTTTTATCCGTGGCTTCAGCGATGGCGGCAAACGGCCCGTACTGACGCACTGTCTTATATTCATCAGGCAGCGGGATGACCTTAGGTACGACCCCTGCAAACCCCTCAGCTTTGCCTTTGGTAGACTTCGTGTCCGGCGTCAAGTTCACCGACAAGGGGCTACCCTGCCGCTCGATGTCCAGAACTAATGCCCTACCCGGATTATCGCGCACCAGATTAACAAACGTCATCCACTGCGTTAACGGTTGACCATCGACTTTAACGATCCTGTCGCCCGCTTGCAAACCCGCCTTCTGCGCCGCCGAGCCAGATTGTACTTCAGCCAGGACGGTATCAATCTGCGCGCTGCGAGGCTGAATGCCCAACGAGGTAACCGGATCTTGTTTATCCGGCTCGAACGCCCAGTGCTGCAGATCGAGGATTTTATCCTGGCGTTGATTGGTCCCGAAAGGGGCGACGGTAACTATTGTTTGCCGATCGCCTATCTTCGCCACCAGCGCCATCCGTACTGCATCCCAATCAGGCGTTTCGATGCCATCTATCGCTTTAAGTTCCGTTCCTTTTGCAATTTGTGCTTGCGCGGCGATCGAGTTGGGCGTTATGTCGCCAACGACCGGACGAATGCCTGGGACACCTATAATGAAGACCAGCCAGTAGGCAAAAATGGCAAAAAGGAAGTTCGCGATGGGCCCTGCGGCGATAACGGCGGCGCGCTGACCAACAGTTTTGTTGTTAAACGCGGCGTGGCGCATCTCTGGCGCCACGGGCTCAACGCGTTCGTCGAGCATTTTGACATAACCGCCCAACGGGATAAGGGCGATAATAAACTCCGTTCCCTGCTTATCAAAACGGCGCCAAAGCGCTTTACCAAAGCCGATAGAGAAACGCTCAACGCGGATACCGCAGCGGCGAGCAACCCAGAAATGGCCAAATTCATGGACGGTGATCAGCACGCCCAGCGCAATAATAAAAGCAGCCAAATTCCAGAGAACGCTCAGCATAAAACCTTCCGTCAAATCGTCCTGAAAACCAACAAGAGTAGGCAAGCAAATACGGGCACCGCAGCGGTCAGGCTATCGATACGATCGAGAATACCGCCGTGTCCGGGGATCAGATTTCCGCTATCTTTAATGCCAGCTTCGCGTTTAAACATGCTCTCGGTCAGGTCGCCAAGTACCGAGGCCAGGGCCGCGACAATGGAACATACCAGCAGCACCATCGGCGTGACATCCAGATGAGCCCACCAGCCGTAAGCCCATGAGATAACCGCTGCCGTTAACAGACCGCCAAAAAAACCCTGCCAGGTTTTGCCCGGAGAAACCTTCGGCGCCAGCTTATGCTTACCGAACATTTTACCGAACATGTAAGCGCCGGAATCCGCGCCCCAGACCAGAATCATCACGTACAGCAACCACAGCGCGCCACTATAATGATCATCGGCGTAATGCCAGGCCCGAAGCGCCAGCATGCCCCAAAAAAACGGCACAATGGTCAGGACACCAAAAATCAGACGTAGCGTTTTTGAATTGCGCCAGAAAGCCGCTGAAGTGGGGTAAGTCAGCACCAAAAGCAGCGCGACGACCCACCAGCCAAATGATGCCCATAGCGCCCCCTCAACCAGCGGTTGATGAACGTCATAATGATATTCCGGCATCAGGAATAGCATCAGCGCCAGCAGCAGACCGCAAAGCACTGACAGCCAGACTCTCTGCGCCGTTGAAGTGAAGCCGCTAAATTGCCCCCACTCCCACGCGGCGAGCATGCAGACGACTAGCGTAACGATGGCAAAACCCGCGGGCGGCAGCAAAAAAAGCGCCGCTATCACCACGGGGATTAAGACGAAAGCAGAAATCAGGCGATACTTCAGCAAAAGTGACCCCCATCAGGCATTGTTGCCGCCCGGTTCAGTGCCGCCGAAGCGACGCTCACGATTAACAAAGGCATGGAGTGCACCTTCAAAGTCCTGTTCAGCGAAATCGGGCCAAAGAACATCCGTAAAGTAAAGTTCGGCATAGGCAATTTGCCAAATCAAAAAATTACTAATGCGATGCTCTCCCCCGGTCCTAATAACTAAATCTACGGGAGCAAGTTCATGCATACAGACCTGCTGGCTCAGCATCTCTTCTGTAATTTGCTCGGGCTGTAGCAACCCGTCTTGTACCTGTTTGGCCAGATGACGTACGCCCTGAACGATGTCCCAGCGGCCGCCGTAGTTCGCAGCAATGTTCAGGGTCAAACCGGTGTTGTTCTCCGTCAGCGCCTCGGCTTTGCGAATACGCTCCTGGAGACGCGCGTTGAAGCGCGTGGTCTCGCCGATGATACGCAGGCGCACATTATGTCGGTGCAGACTTTTCACTTCGCTATCCAGCGCCCAGACAAATAGCTCCATCAGCGCACTGACTTCCTGCGCCGGGCGATTCCAGTTTTCACTGCTGAACGCGTATAACGTCAACGCTTCAATACCATTATTCGCCGCGAAAGAAACGGCGCGACGAACAGATTTTGCGCCGGCTTTATGGCCAAAGGCGCGGATCTTTCCTTGCCGTTTTGCCCAACGCCCGTTGCCATCCATAATAATGGCCACATGACGGCACCCATGCGCAGGCAACATTTCGCTGACAGTTTGATTAGCAGACAACATAACGCGTTTTAAGTCCATAATAAGGATTAGCTAAGCTACTAAACACGGGCCACCGGTCAGCGCTGGATACGCATTTTTATCCGGTACCGGAGCTACGGCCAATCGCAGAGAACAACCAAAAGCTTTACGCAAAAAAGCCGTGTCTTGCCACGGCCACCGTAATCTTTCACAACAAAATGCAACGATCGGATGGCGCAGACTATATCACTGAAGCACAGCGCCCACAAATATCACAACGAGTATCAGAATTTGCGCCGCGCGGCCAGGAGCTGACCTGCGCTTACCCGGGCCATGGCATCAATAGCCAGCACTTCATCAATACTTTGCGGCTCATTTAACGCCTGTTGATCCAGCACCGCCTGATTTATCGCCGCAATATCGGTAAAGCGAATATCACCGTTCAGAAACGCCGCGACCGACACTTCATTTGCCGCATTCAGCGTCGTGGTCGCCGCCTGACCGACATCAAAAGCCTCCATGGCCAGCTTCAGGCACGGGTAACGGCCGTAATCCGGCGCCGAGAAGCTCAGATTGCTCAACTGACAGAAATCCAGCGGTTTCACGCCAGAATTAAGGCGTTTTGGCCAGCCCATCGTGTGGGCAATCGGCGTACGCATATCCGGCTCGCCGAGCTGCGCCAGGACGCTACCATCCTGATAACGCACCATCGAATGAATCACCGATTGCGGATGGATCAGAACTTCCATTTGCTCCGCCGAGGCGTTAAACAGCCACCGGGCTTCGATATACTCCAGCCCCTTATTCATCATGGTGGCCGAATCGACAGATATTTTGCGCCCCATCGACCAGTTTGGATGCTTACAGGCCCGGTCGGGAGTCATCGCCGCCAGCTCAGAAATCGCCGTTTCCCGGAAGGGGCCGCCAGAGCCGGTGAGGAGGATCGACGCCACGCCGTTTTGGGTTAAATCAGCGTATCCCAGATTATGTTGAATTGTTTCCGGCATACTCTGAAAAATCGCATTATGCTCGCTATCAACCGGTAACAATCGTGCGCCGGACTGCTGCACGGCCTCCATAAACAGACGACCGCAGGTCACCAGCGACTCTTTGTTCGCCAGCAGCACCGTTTTACCCGCGCGGATGGCTGCAAGCGTCGGCACCAGGCCCGCTGCGCCGACAATCGCCGCCATCACCTGCTCAACCTCGTCCAGCGCCGCCACCTCAGCCGCCGCCTGCTGGCCGCTCATGACTTCCGTACGGCTACCCTGCTCGCGCAGTTTTGCCCGCAGCAGCTCCGCGCTGTGCGCATCGTCCATTACCGCGTAACGAGGGGAAAATTCCAGACATTGTTCAACCATACGGTCGACATTTTTCCCGGCGACCAGCGCGGTGATAGAAAAGCTATCAGGATTATGGCGCACCACATCCAGCGTGCTGCAGCCAATAGAACCGGTCGAACCAAGAATGGTTAATTGCTTCATGAGGCGTCCAGAAAAATGAAGACAGGATAAAAAGCAAAACGCCGCCAGCAAACCCTTATGCATCAATCATCGGATAATAGAGCGGAGGCGCCGAGCCTTTGACTTGGCGCCAAAGGCTACAAGGCCAGCCGTCTAAACGCAATCCCGAAAATTGAGCGTACGGTCTCCTGTACGGCGTTTCAGATTTTACGCAGGACAATGCTTAGACCTGCGTGTCGGCAGAGAATCAGAACTGCATCAGTTCCGCTTCTTTATCCGCCAGCGCCGCATCAACTTTCTTGATAGCAGCGTCAGTCATTTTCTGCACATCTTCCTGAGAGCGGCGATCGTCATCTTCGCTGATCTCTTTCTCTTTCAGAAGCGCTTTGACTTTATCGTTGGCATCGCGACGAACGTTACGCACGGCAACGCGCGCTTGTTCAGCTTCGCCACGCACGATTTTGGTCAGATCTTTACGACGCTCTTCGGTCAGCGGCGGCAGCGGAACGCGGATATCGCTACCCGCAGAGCTTGGGTTCAGACCGAGGTCGGAAGCCATAATCGCTTTTTCAACGGCCGGGCTCATGGAGCGATCGAAGACGTTGATCTTCAGGGTGCGGGAGTCTTCTACCGTTACGCTAGCCAGCTGACGCAGCGGGGTCGGCGTGCCGTAGTATTCCACGATAATGCCATCCAGCAGGCTGGGAGAAGCACGACCCGTGCGTATTTTGCTGATTTGGGTTTTGAACGCTTCGACGCATTTGTCCATGCGTACTTCAGCATCTTTTCTGATATCGCTAATCACGTTACGAATCCTTGAAAACTTGTCTCAGACAGACCAGACGGTCGCCCACTGCAAAAGTGAGCTAAGTATAGTCATGTTTATGCTCAGCGTCTTTCAGGCTACGGGTCAGCCGCAGCATTCCGTCCACAGAACATGTTGAAAACCATCGGGTCAAAAACCCGAAAAAGTAAGGCCGAATATTACCCGTATTTGACGCTGACGGGAATTACTCAGTAATTAATGTGCCTTCTTTTTCACCCATCACCACGCGGCGCAGCGCGCCAGGCTTATTCATATTGAATACGCGAATCGGCAGTTTGTGGTCACGCGCCAGGGTAAAGGCCGCAAGATCCATCACTTTCAGCTCTTTATCCAGTACTTCGCTGTAGGTCAGCTGATCGTACATGGTTGCGGAAGGATCTTTGGCCGGATCGGCGGTAAATACACCGTCGACTTTGGTTGCTTTCAGTACCACATCGGCTTCAATTTCAATGCCGCGCAGGCAGGCAGCGGAATCGGTGGTAAAGAATGGGTTACCGGTACCCGCGGAAAGAATCACCACGCGGTTGTTACGCAGCAGGCTGATAGCTTCCGCCCAGCTGTAGTTATCGCACACGCCATTCAGCGGAATCGCTGACATCAGGCGGGCGTTCACATAGGCGCGATGAAGTGCATCACGCATTGCAAGGCCGTTCATGACCGTTGCCAGCATGCCCATGTGGTCGCCCACAACGCGGTTCATACCCGCTTTCGCCAGACCAGCTCCACGGAACAGGTTACCGCCACCAATCACTACGCCAACCTGAATACCCAGCTCAACCAGTTCTTTGATTTCCTGAGCCATGCGGTCAAGTATGCTCGCATCAATACCGAAGCCTTCTGAACCTTGCAGAGCTTCGCCACTTAACTTAAGCAGAATACGTTTGTAGACGGGTTTTGCATTGGTAGCCATGTTTCTTTCCTGAGACTGTCAACGAATGAGATGAGTTAATTCTGGCGACATTGTACGTCGCTTTTCAGCGTACCCACTATAGCGGTTGGCTGAATTTACACATTAAGCGCAAAAAGAAGCCGCCCTCAGGCGGCTCCTTTTGAAAATTAAGACTGCTTGGACATCGCAGCAACTTCTGCTGCAAAGTCAGTCTCAACTTTCTCAATGCCTTCGCCCACTTCAAAGCGGATGAAGCCAGTCACGTCAGCGTTGTGCTCTTTCAGCAGCTGAGCAACAGATTTGCTCGGGTCCATAACGAACGGCTGGCCGGTCAGAGAAACTTCGCCGGTGAATTTCTTCATGCGGCCTTCAACCATTTTCTCTGCGATTTCTTTCGGCTTGCCAGACTGCATGGCGATGTCCAGCTGAACCTGGTACTCTTTTTCTACCACTTCAGCGGAAACGTCTTCCGGCTTAACGAATTCAGGCTTGCTTGCAGCGATGTGCATAGCCAGCTGTTTAACCAGCTCTTCGCTCGCGCCTTTAGCGGCAACCAGAACGCCGATACGCGCGCCATGCTGGTAAGAACCCAGAACTTCGCCTTCCAGAGAAGAAACGCGACGGATGTTGATGTTCTCACCGATTTTAGCAACCAGCGCAACGCGTTCTTCTTCGAACTGTGCTTTCAGAACTTCAACGTCAGTGATTTTGCCAGCAACAGCTGCGTCCAGAACTTTGTTAGCAAATGCCTGGAAACCACCATCTTTAGCAACGAAGTCAGTCTGGCAGTTAACTTCCAGAATGATGCCGTAGGTGCCATCGATTTTAGTAATGATTACGCCGTCAGCAGCAACGTTGCCTGCTTTTTTCGCTGCTTTAATAGCACCGGATTTACGCATGTTTTCGATTGCCAGCTCGATGTCGCCGTTCGCTTCAGTCAGCGCTTTTTTGCAATCCATCATGCCTGCGCCAGTACGCTCGCGCAGCTCTTTTACCAGGGATGCGGTAATTTCAGCCATTCTTTATTCCTCGGGAGATGTGATCTGCCCGGTTCCAGGAACCAGACAGATTTGAAAGTGAAAAAGGGGCCGCTAAGAGGCCCCTATTTATACACGGTACTAAATAAGGGTATGCCTTATTATTCAGCTTCTACGAAGCTTTCTTCCGCCTGAGAAGCCAGATCCTGAGAACGGCCTTCACGAACGGTAGCAGCAACAGCGCTCAGGTACAGGCTAACTGCACGGATTGCGTCGTCGTTACCCGGGATAACGAAGTCAACGCCGTCCGGATCGGAGTTAGTATCAACGATAGCAAATACCGGAATACCCAGGTTGTTTGCTTCTTTGATTGCGATGTGCTCGTGGTCAGCGTCGATAACGAACAGCGCGTCCGGCAGGCCGCCCATGTCTTTGATACCGCCCAGGCTGTTTTCCAGCTTGTCCAGCTCACGAGTGCGCATCAGCGCTTCTTTCTTGGTCAGCTTGTCGAAAGTACCGTCCTGGGACTGAGTTTCCAGGTCTTTCAGACGTTTGATAGACTGACGAACGGTTTTCCAGTTAGTCAGCATACCGCCCAGCCAGCGATGGTTCACGAAGAACTGGTCGCAGCTGTTAGCAGCGTCTTTTACCGCTTCGCTTGCAGCGCGCTTAGTACCAACGAAAAGGATTTTGCCTTTGCGAGAAGAGATCTTGTTCAGTTCAGCCAGAGCTTCGTTGAACATCGGTACAGTTTTCTCAAGGTTGATGATGTGAACTTTGTTACGCGCGCCGAAGATGAAAGGCTTCATTTTCGGGTTCCAGTAACGGGTCTGGTGACCAAAGTGAACACCAGCCTTGAGCATGTCGCGCATGGAAACAGTTGCCATGTTTAAAACCTCTATAGATAAAAGTTGGGGTTATGCCTCCACGTATCCCATATTACCGACCCCAAAGGGCACCCCGGAATATGTGTCGATACGTGTGTGTTGTTACACAAAGTGAGATTTGTCGCTTCAGTCCATCTTGTGTATCTGAGAATGGAACAGAAGTCCGGCGCGCTTTATACCACAAAACAGGATCGGAAACCAACTGTTGTTGACGTCGCGTGCTGCTAATGATTCTCAATTTGGCAGCAGGACGCCCGGACTGTTAACATTGTTCAGACATAATCTATTATTGTCGAAAAAATCGACACTGCTGGACACAATCCATGGCTATTTCTATCAAGACATCTGAAGACATCGAAAAAATGCGCGTTGCCGGCCGCCTGGCCGCCGAAGTGCTGGAAATGATCGAACCCTACGTAAAACCGGGCGTCAGCACCGGCGAACTGGACCGCATCTGCAACGATTATATCGTTAACGAACAAAAAGCCGTATCCGCCTGCCTGGGCTACCACGGCTTCCCGAAATCCGTCTGCATCTCTATTAATGAAGTGGTGTGCCACGGGATCCCGGACGACGGCAAATTGCTGAAAGATGGCGATATTGTCAACATTGACGTCACCGTCATTAAAGATGATTTCCACGGCGATACCTCGAAGATGTTTATCGTCGGTAAACCGACCATTCTCGGCGAGCGCCTGTGCCGCATCACCCAGGAAAGCCTCTATCTGGCCCTCAAAATGGTCAAACCGGGGATTAATCTGCGCGCTATCGGCGCCGCTATTCAAAAATACGTTGAAGCCGAAGGTTTCTCCGTGGTACGCGAGTACTGCGGCCACGGTATCGGCCGCGGTTTCCATGAAGAACCGCAGGTGCTGCATTACGACTCTCCGGAAACCAACGTGGTGCTCAAACCCGGTATGACCTTTACCATTGAGCCAATGGTCAACGCGGGTAAAAAAGAGATCCGCAGCATGAAAGACGGCTGGACGGTAAAAACTAAAGACCGGAGCTTGTCTGCGCAGTATGAGCATACTATTGTGGTGACAGATAACGGCTGCGAAATACTGACGTTACGCCAGGATGACACTATCCCGGCGATAATCTCGCACAACGAATGATGAAAAGCCGGCGCCAGCCGGCTTTTTTATGACGGGCATCCTGTGGGTCGCCGCAAGCGACGTTAATAATCGCTCCCGGCGATTTTTTATGACGGGCGTCCTGCCCGTCACCCTGTGGGCCGCCGCAAGCGACGTTAAAAATCGCTCCCGGCGATTTTTTATGGGCGATAGTTCTTTCTTATGGTGGCGCAATGAGCAACTCTCTATCTAATACTGTCCCCCTTGATCTGTCCGCTCAGCCAGAAAATCCGGGCGAGTGGCCAAAAAGTGATTTCAATTGCGCGACGATTAAAGCGCTTATCGACGTTTTTCAGCGCTGGCTGGGCGAGGCTTTTGATAGCGGTATTGCCGCGGAAAGATTGATTGAAGCACGTACAGAATTTATCGATCAGCTGCTCCAGCGGCTGTGGGTCGAGTACGGTTTCGGTTCAATTAACGACATCGCGCTGGTCGCCGTCGGCGGCTACGGCCGCGGTGAACTGCACCCGCTTTCTGATATCGATCTGCTTATTTTGAGCCGCAAAAAGCTCCCCGATGAACAGGCGCAAAAGGTCGGCGAGCTGCTGACGCTGCTGTGGGATATCAAACTCGAAGTCGGCCACAGCGTGCGCACCCTCGAAGAGTGCCTGCTGGAGGGACTGTCGGACCTCAGCGTCGCCACCAACCTGATTGAATCGCGTCTGCTTATTGGCGACGTCGCGCTGTTCCTTGAACTACAAAAACACATATTCAGCGACGGCTTCTGGCCATCGGAAAAGTTCTTTGCGGCAAAAGTTGAAGAGCAGAATGTACGCCATCAGCGCTATCACGGGACCAGCTATAACCTGGAGCCAGACGTGAAAAGCAGCCCGGGCGGCCTGCGCGATATCCACACCCTACAGTGGATCGCGCGACGCCATTTCGGCGCCACCTCGCTTGATGAAATGGTCGGCTTCGGCTTCCTGACCGAAGCCGAACGCAACGAGCTTAATGAATGCCTGCATCAGCTCTGGCGCATTCGCTTTGCGCTACATCTTGAGCTCAACCGCTACGATAATCGCCTGCTGTTCGACAGGCAGTTCAGCGTCGCCCGCCGTCTGCGCTATGAAGGCGAAAGCAACCAGCCGATTGAGCATATGATGAAGGATTTCTTCCGCGTCACCCGCCGGGTGAGCGAGCTGAATCAAATGCTGATCCAGCTGTTCGAAGAAGCGATTCTCGCGCTCACCGAGGATGAGAAGCCGCGGCCGATTGATGATGATTTTCAACTGCGCGGCACGCTTATCGATCTGCGCGATGACACGCTGTTTATCCGTGAACCGCAGGCCATTCTGCGCATGTTCTATACGATGGTGCGCAACAGCAGCATCACCGGCATTTACTCCACCACGCTTCGCCATCTGCGCCACGCCCGCCGTCATCTGACGCAGCCGCTTTGCTACATTCCGGAAGCGCGGACCCTGTTCCTCAGTATGCTGCGCCATCAGGGCGCGGTAAGCCGCGGGCTGCTGCCAATGCACCGCCATAGCGTGCTGTGGGCCTATATGCCGCAATGGTCGCATATTGTCGGCCAGATGCAGTTCGATCTGTTTCACGCCTATACCGTTGATGAACACACCATCCGCGTGCTGCTGAAGCTCGAGAGCTTCGCCAAAGAAGAGACCCGTAGCCGCCATCCGCTGTGCGTGGAACTGTGGCCACGCCTGACGCATCCGGAGCTGATCCTTATCGCCGCCCTCTTCCACGATATCGCCAAAGGGCGCGGCGGCGACCATTCGATTCTCGGCGCGCAGGACGTGCTGAAATTCGCCGAGCTTCACGGTCTTAACTCGCGAGAAACCCAGCTGGTCGCCTGGCTGGTGCGCCATCATCTGCTGATGTCGGTCACCGCCCAACGTCGCGATATTCAGGATCCGGAAGTGATTAAGCAGTTCGCCGAAGAGGTGCAAACGGAAAATCGTCTGCACTATCTGGTCTGCCTGACCGTCGCCGATATCTGCGCCACCAACGAAAACCTGTGGAACAGCTGGAAGCAGAGCCTGCTGCGCGAGCTCTATTTCGCCACCGAAAAACAGCTGCGCCGGGGGATGCAAAACACGCCGGATATGCGCGAGCGGGTGCGTCACCATCAGCTACAGGCGCTGGCGCTGCTGCGGATGGAAAATATCAATGAACAGGCGCTGCACCAAATCTGGAACCGCTGCCGCGCCAACTACTTTGTGCGCCATACGCCAAACCAGCTCGCATGGCATGCGCGCAATCTGCTGCGGCACGATCTCAGCAAGCCGATGATCCTGCTCAGTTCCCACGCCACGCGCGGCGGCACCGAGATTTTTATCTGGAGCCCGGACCGCCCTTACCTCTTTGCTGCCGTTTGCGGCGAACTGGATCGCCGTAATCTTAGCGTTCACGATGCGCAGATCTTCACCACCCGAGACGGCATGGCGATGGATACCTTTATCGTTCTTGAGCCGGACGGCAGCCCGCTTTCCGCCGACAGGCACGAAATGATCCGCGTGGGCCTGGAGCAGACCATCAGCCAGCGCAGCTGGCAGCCGCCGGCGCCCCGTCGTCAGGCGGCGAAGCTGAGGCATTTTTCCGTGCCGACAGAGGTGAATTTCCTGCCGACGCATACCGACCGGAAATCCTTTCTTGAGCTGATTGCTCTCGATCAGCCGGGTCTGTTAGCGCGCGTCGGCCAGGTGTTTGCCGACCTCGGCATTTCGCTCCACGGGGCGCGAATTACGACAATTGGTGAGCGAGTAGAAGATTTATTTATAATCGCCACGGCAGACCGGCGCGCCCTTAATAATGAGCTACAGCAAGAAGTGCAACAACGGTTGACAGAGGCCCTCAATCCAAACGATAAAGGGTAACGTATTTTTTTAAGTAAATGGAAAGAGTAAACAATGCAGCAATTACAGAACGTTATTGAGTCCGCTTTTGAGCGTCGCGCCGACATCACCCCGGCAAACGTGGATACCGTGACCCGCGAAGCGGTTAACCAGGTGATTTCTCTGCTTGATTCCGGCGCGCTGCGTGTCGCTGAAAAAGTTGACGGCCAGTGGGTCACCCATCAGTGGCTGAAGAAAGCGGTTCTGCTCTCTTTCCGTATTAACGATAACCAGGTTATCGATGGTGCGGAAAGCCGCTACTTCGATAAAGTCCCAATGAAGTTCGCGGATTATGATGAAGCGCGTTTCCAGAAAGAAGGGTTCCGCGTCGTTCCGCCAGCAGCCGTTCGTCAGGGGGCGTTTATCGCTCGCAATACGGTTCTGATGCCGTCCTATGTGAACATCGGCGCCTACGTTGACGAAGGTTCCATGGTGGATACCTGGGCGACCGTCGGTTCCTGCGCGCAGATCGGCAAAAACGTCCACTTGTCCGGCGGCGTCGGTATCGGTGGCGTACTGGAGCCGCTGCAGGCTAACCCGACCATTATCGAAGATAACTGCTTTATCGGCGCGCGTTCCGAAGTCGTTGAGGGCGTTATCGTCGAAGAGGGTTCCGTTATCTCTATGGGCGTGTACCTCGGCCAGAGCACCAAAATCTACGACCGCGAAACCGGTGAAGTGTTCTATGGCCGTGTTCCAGCAGGCTCCGTCGTCGTCTCCGGCAACCTGCCGTCAAAAGATGGCAAGTACAGCCTGTACTGCGCGGTCATCGTCAAAAAAGTCGATGCCAAAACCCGCGGCAAAGTTGGAATCAACGAACTTCTGCGTACCATCGACTAAGCAGTATGAAAAGCGGGAGGCATCCCGCTTTTTTTATATATTAAGCTGGCGAAGATAGATTTTTTCGTTAATTATTCAAAGATTACGATGATATCAAAGGTACCGTTATGTACGATAATCTGAAAAGTCTTGGTATTACCAATCCTGATGAAATCGATCGCTATAGCCTGCGGCAGGAAGCCAACAACGACATTCTGAAAATCTACTTTCAGAAGGATAAAGGCGAGTTCTTCGCTAAGAGCGTCAAATTCAAATATCCGCGTCAGCGCAAAACCGTGGTCGCCGACGGCGTGGGCCAGGGATATAAAGAAGTCCAGGAAATTAGCCCTAACCTACGCTATATCATCGACGAATTGGATCAAATCTGTCAGCGCGATCGTACCGAAATCGATCTGAAACGTAAGATCCTTGACGATCTGCGTCACCTGGAAAGCGTGGTGACCAATAAGATCAGCGAAATCGAATCCGATCTGGAAAAACTGACCCGCAATAAATAAGTTGAGCCCTGTTCCCGGCGTTAATCCTCCTGGCCGGGAACGGTATTCTATCTCTGCTCATCGAGCTGCAGCGCAATATACAGCAGCAGACGATCGTCAAAATTGCCTAAATCCAGCCCCGTCAGCTCAGAAATGCGGTTCAAACGGTATTCCAGCGTATTGCGGTGAATAAACAGCGCCTTTGAGGTCGCCAGCGGCTGCACGTTGTGACGAAACCATGCCTGTAAGGTGCGGCGCAGCAGACCGTTGTTATCCATCGCCTTCAGGCGAACCAGCGGGCGCGCCAGTTCATTGGCCTGCCAGCCGCCGCGCAGGCTATCAAGCAGCACCGGCAGCATCAAATCCTGGTAGAAATAGCTGCGGCTCTCCGGCATCCGCTGCTTGCCGACCATCATCGTGGTCCTGGCGGTGCGGTATGAACGGGCGATACTGCCCGGCCCGGTAAAAAAGTT
This sequence comes from Klebsiella pasteurii, assembly GCF_018139045.1. Lineage (NCBI taxonomy): Bacteria > Pseudomonadati > Pseudomonadota > Gammaproteobacteria > Enterobacterales > Enterobacteriaceae > Klebsiella > Klebsiella pasteurii. The sequence goes on along the minus strand of NZ_CP073236.1, from coordinate 5,007,192 downwards.
TCCCAACGCCACGCGAAAACGCAGCTGACCATTCTCTTTCATCCGGCTGATCAGCTGCTCGACCCGTTTGCAATGATCTTCCGCATCCCAGCGGCCAAAGGCATTCAGCGCGGGTTTCAGCACCACCATTTCCGTCAGCGAGACAATGGCCACCAGATTATTACGGTCCGGCGTGGTCAACGCGGTCTGGAGCTGCTGCAGCTCCGCCATCGCGCTATCTACGCCCAACTGGCCGCTATCTACTTCTATCATCGCCACCACGCGAGGCTGATTGAGATCGATCCCCAGACGCTGGGCCCACTCGGTCAGCGCCGGGGTGTTCTCTTCCGCCTGAATCAGGTTCATAACCAGCTCTTCGCGCAGACGGCTATCCTGGGCCAGAAGATGCATCAACCGCGATTGTTCCAGCATCATCTCGGCGGTCATACAAACCAGTTCACCGTATTTACGCAGCGATTCCGGTTCGCCGGTCAGGCCGATGACGCCGACGATCTCCCCTTCCAGACGCAGCGGCAAGTTGATCCCCTGGCGCACGCCGTGCAGATGTCGGGCAACAGCATCATCAATATCGACAACGCGGCCCTGAGAAAGCACTAATAGCGCGCCTTCGTGCAATTCACCAATTCGCTCGCGGTCTCCGCTGCCGATAATGCGCCCGCGGGCATCCATTACGTTAATATTGGTATCAATGATGCGCATCGTACGCGCCACGATATCCTGCGCCATTTTGGTATCAAGATGCCAGCCAGCCATGTAACCCTCCCGTGAGCAGGCGACCAGCATAAAAGAGTTGGCAACACGCCGCATTGTGCATTCGCACAAAGGCGGGACAAGATGTATGGAGTTGTGGAAGATGTCACAGAACGAAAAGGGAAGCTCCGGAAGAAATAAAAAGCCCCTTCTCTCCGCAAGGAGAAAAGGGGCTTTGCGAACCGTCAGAAATTACTGCATCAGCAGATAAATCGACGTATCGCCGCGCTGGATATTGAGGGCCAGAACCGACGGTTTGGCATCAAAGATTTTGCGCAGGTCGGCGATATTTTTCACCGGCTGCTGGTTAGCGCCAACGATAATATCGCCTTTCTTCAGGCCAATCTGCGCCGCCGGCGTTCCCGCTTTCACATTGCTCACCACGACGCCTTTGTCCTGGCCTTTGTTGCTCATTTCAGCACCTTCAATACCGTTGAAGATAGTGCTTGAATCAACCTGATTCTGGTTGCTTTGCTGTAGCTCAACGGTCACCGTCACCGGCTTACCGTCACGCAGCAGGCCAAGCTCGACTTTGCTGCCGATCGGCATGGTGCCCACCTGGGCACGCAGCGCGGCAAAGCTGCTGATCGACTTACCGTTCAGAGTCGTAATCACGTCACCGGCTTTAATCCCCGCTTTCGCGGCCGCCGAGTTCGGCATCACCTGGCTGACGAAGGCGCCGCGCTGAGCGTCGACTTTCATCGCTTTCGCCAGTTCGGAATTCAGCTCGGTCCCCATGATGCCCAGCTCACCGCGTTTAACCTGGCCAAATTTGACCATCTGATCGGTCAGGTTTTTCACCATGTTGCTCGGAATAGCGAAACCGATACCAATGTTGCCGCCGTCCGGCGCCAGAATCGCGGTGTTGATACCGATCAGCTCGCCGTTGAGGTTAACCAGCGCGCCGCCGGAGTTACCGCGGTTAATCGCCGCATCGGTCTGGATAAAGTTTTCATAATTTTCAACGTTCAGGCCGCTACGACCTAATGCGGAGACGATCCCCGAAGTGACGGTTTCGCCCAGACCAAACGGGTTACCGATCGCTACGGTATAATCGCCGACGCGCAGGGCGTCAGAGTCCGCCAGCTTAATCGCGCTCAGGTTTTTCGGATCCTGAATTTGAATCAGCGCAATATCAGAACGCGGATCTTTACCCACCACTTTCGCGTCGAACTTACGTCCATCGCTCAGCTGAACTTTGATCGTGGTGGCGTTATCCACCACGTGGTTGTTGGTGACGACATAGCCTTTAGCGGCATCGATGATCACCCCGGAACCGAGGGCCATAAATTTCTGCTGCTGGCCGCCATCGCTACCCGGCGCGCCGCCCTGCCCGCCGCCCTGACAGAACGGAGAGCTTTGGAACGGAGAACCATCCTGACAGAACGGCGAATTATCGCCAAAGAACTGCTGGAAGTTACGCGGCATCCGCGGCGTATTAACGGTGGTGCTCCCCTCAACGTTAATGCTCACGACCGACGGCATCACTTTTTCCAGCATCGGGGCCAGGCTTGGCATTTGCTGCGCATTAGTCGCCGAAGAAGCTGTTTCCGCCGCGCTCGCAGAGAGAGGGGACAACGCCAGACCTAAACTCAGAGCCAGGGCACTCATTGCTAACGTGGTTTTTTTCATATGTTTCAATCTCGATTTCAGATAACGAATAGTTGCTGTGTTGGTGACTATCAGAGTCATTTTATAGCGCGAAGTTCCGGAATGAAGTTTGGGTAAAAGTAAAAATTTATTGTCCGTCTTTACAAAACTCACCCTTATTCTACGGCCATCAATCGTCGATATTCATCCCATGCATACAAGTCGGTCATGCCGCTGATATAGTCCTGAATGAGACGACAGCGATAATAATATTCCAGCACCGGGAATTCCGGATTATTGCGCGAAATTTTATTTACCGCCTCTACGTAGGCCAACCGATGACGAGTCGAAAGCTTCTGGAAAAGACGTGATGCAATCGGTAAACTTCTCACCCGCTCTTTTTCCACCAGCAGACTAAACTCATCCAGCGATAATTTTAGCAACGGCTGATAAATATCGAGTAAACCGCTAATAACACGATAGCCCTGAAGTTCCAGCTGTTCGACGTCAGGATGGCTAAACACATGTTTTACCGCAACATTTTTATAAAGTTCAAGCAATTGACTGCAATCGCTGTCATCCTCCAGCAGCGCATGATTAAAATCGCCGCTAAAAATCTTCGGCAGATTATCAATAAACCGACGCGCCGCGTAGGGTACCAGCCTATTGAGCGTATTTACCCGTAAATACATAAAAAATTGATCTTCGGTACTCCGGCTAAGAGAATTCGCACGCGATTTCTCCCAGGCGTTTTCGACAACTTGATTAAACAAGGAACCTTTTTCGTGAACGCCCCAGGCTTCATAGAGATGCTGATAAAGCTGCTCTACGCTGAAGATGCGTTTTTCTACCGCATCTTCAAGGTCGGCGACGCAATATGAGATGTCATCCGCAGCTTCCATAATCCACGTTAATGGGAAGCGATTGTAAGGGGCCAGATCAAGTTCTTTACGCAACCTCGCAACATAGCCCTCTTCGGCTAAATAATAACCGGGTTTTTTCATTAAATAATTGTGGCTGGCCGGCGGTTCCCCGCGCCACCATGCCGGACGCGTATATTTTAGAATACAGCCCACCTGCGCCCAGGTCAGATTCATTCGCATCAGCGTATGCACTAAGCGAATGCCCTGGGCATTGCCTTCAAACCAGCATAAATCCTGGCGAACCTTACGCCGCAGCTCATTCAGCTGGCTATCGCCTTCCTGCAGGCGCAGCGCCGCGACCACGCAGCGATCGTCGGTTAACGGCTGGCTGGCCGCATCACCGGGGAAAAGCCGCTGGCTGAACCAATCGTTAATGGCCGCCTCGCCAAAATGGCCAAAAGGCGGATTGCCGATATCGTGCATCAGGCAGGCCATTTCAACGATGCTTTCGAACGGCCCGGTGAGCTCATCCAGCCCGTAGCTCTCCAGCAGCTTCTGTTCTTTCAGTCGGCTCAGCACCTCTTTAGCGATATAGCGGCCAACCTGTTGAACCTCCAGGGAGTGGGTCAGACGGGTTCGCACCGCGGCGTTGCGCTCCAGCGGGAAAACCTGGGTTTTCTGCTGCAACCGGCGGATCGCCGGAGAGTTGATGATGCGCCCACGATCGCTTTCGAAAATTCGCAGGATTTCACGCTCCGTCTCAACGCCCTGCGGTGAACGATAGCGGCGACGCCAGTTAATCTTGTTGCGAAAATCGATCTTAGCCATGATCTCCCCCGAGCGAGCAATAACGTTTCCTTCTAAGCGCATGATAGACTATGCCGCTAAAACCCACACATCGCGAGTAAATCTATGAAAATCGGTATTATTGGCGCAATGGAAGAAGAAGTTACCCTTCTGCGCGACAAAATCGACAACCGCCAGACCCTCACTATCGGCGGCAGCGAAATCTACACCGGCCAGCTTCAGGGTATTGACGTCGCTCTGTTGAAATCGGGTATTGGCAAAGTGGCCGCCGCCATGGGCGCGACCCTGCTGATGGAGCACTGCAAGCCGGATGTGATTATTAACACCGGTTCCGCGGGCGGTCTGGCATCAACCCTGAAGGTCGGCGATATCGTCGTCTCCGACGAAACGCGCTATCACGACGCGGACGTCACCGCGTTTGGCTATGAGTATGGCCAGCTGCCGGGCTGCCCTGCCGGTTTCAAAGCCGATGATAAGCTGATTGCCGCCGCGGAGACCTGCATCAAGGCGCTGAACCTGAATGCGGTACGCGGACTGATCGTCAGCGGCGACGCCTTCATCAACGGTTCTATTGGCCTCGCAAAAATCCGCCACAACTTCCCGCAGGCCGTCGCGGTAGAAATGGAAGCCACAGCCATCGCGCACGTCTGCCACAACTATGGTGTACCGTTTGTTGTCGTTCGCGCGATCTCTGACGTTGCCGACCAGCAGTCGCATCTGAGCTTCGACGAGTTTCTCGCCGTTGCCGCGAAGCAATCCACCCTGATGGTGGAAAACCTGGTGCAGCGCCTGGCCCGTGGCTAAGTCGCTCAACGCGGCGCTTGCCGTCCTGTTGCTGCTCGCCCCGGCGTGGCTTTTCGCCGCGCCGCGGGTGATTACGCTCTCTCCTGCCAATACTGAACTGGCGTTTGCCGCCGGCATTACGCCGGTTGGCGTCAGCAGCTATTCCGATTATCCCCCCGAAGCCGCAAAAATAGAGCAGGTTTCCAGCTGGCAAGGGATGAATCTGGAACGCATCGTCGCCCTCAAGCCCGACATGGTGCTGGCGTGGCGCGGCGGCAACGCTGAACGTCAGGTGAATCAGCTAAGCTCGCTCGGGATAAAAGTCATCTGGGTCGAAACGGCGACCATTGAAGACATTATCGCAACGCTTCGCCAACTGGCGCAGTGGAGCCCGCAGCCGGAAAAGGCGCGGCAGGCGGCGCAGAAAATGCAGGACGAGTACCAGACCTTAAAAGCCCGCTATGCGAGCGGGCCGAAAAAACGCGTTTTTTTACAGTTCGGCGCCAGCCCGCTCTTTACCACCAGAAAAGGATCGATTCAGGATCAGGTTCTGACCCTGTGCGGTGGAGAAAACATTTTTGCCGCCAGCCGGGTTCCCTGGCCGCAGGTGAGCCGTGAACAGGTACTGGCAAGGCAGCCTCAGGCCATTGTCATCGCCGGCGACGCCAGTCAACTTCCCGCCGTTGAGCGCTATTGGCAGAATCAGCTAAAAATTTCGTTTATTGCGCTACATGGCGACTGGTTTGAACGCGCGAGCCCACGTATTATCCTCGCCGCAAAACAACTCTGTACTGCGCTCGAGCAGATAAAATAACCACCTGCTAACCCAGGTGCTCAGAACCTATCCCACCAGGCGCAATTGTTGCAGCCAGTTTGGAGGACAGCGCGGAGCAACCGCAGCGTACACGCAGTACGTGAGGTTCGTAAGCGCTGACCAGGGTCAAACTGGCAAATGAAATAACCTGATGGGATAGACAATAAGTGGGAACTGACGATGCTTGTCTATTGGCTGGATATTATTGGCACCGCCGTGTTTGCCATCTCCGGCGTCCTGCTGGCTGGAAAGCTGCGCATGGACCCTTTCGGCGTGCTGGTATTAGGCGTGGTTACCGCGGTGGGCGGCGGGACCATTCGCGATATGGCCCTTGCTAACGGCCCGGTATTTTGGGTTAAAGATCCTACCGATCTGGTGGTGGCGATGGTTACCAGCATGTTCACTATCCTGCTGGTGCGCCAGCCGCGCCGGTTACCTAAATGGGTACTGCCAGTGCTGGACGCCGTTGGTCTGGCGGTGTTTGTCGGTATCGGCGTCAACAAAGCCTTTATTGCCCATAGCGGGCCCCTGGTGGCCGTCTGTATGGGCGTCGTCACCGGCGTCGGCGGGGGGATCATCCGCGATGTGCTGGCGCGCGAAATCCCGATGATACTGCGTACGGAAATCTACGCGACGGCCTGCATCGTTGGTGGCATCGTGCATGCGACGGCGTACTACACTTTTCAGGTTCCGTTAGAAAACGCGGCGATGATAGGTATGGTGGTCACGCTGGTCATCAGGCTGGCGGCAATCCGCTGGCATCTGAAGCTGCCAACTTTTGCGCTTGATGAGAATGGGCGGTAAGAAAAGCAAAACGGTAACCTTAACGTTACCGTTTTTAGCGTTGGCTCCCTCTCTCTGCGGGAGAGTTCAGGGGAGGCCGCGCTATCTTTAGACGCTGAACGAGGAGCCGCAGCCGCAGGTGCTTTTCGCATTCGGGTTGGTCACGATAAAACGTGAACCTTCCAGACCTTCGGTATAATCGACGGCGCCGCCGACCAGATACTGCAGGCTCATTGGGTCAACCACCAGGCCGACGCCCTGCTTCTCAATAGTCATATCGCCTTCGTTAACCTGATCGTCGAAGGTAAAACCGTACTGGAAACCGCTGCAGCCACCGCCGGTGATATATACGCGCAGTTTCAGGTTGGGATTGTCTTCATCAGCAATCAGGTCTTTTACTTTAATCGCTGCGGCTTCGGTAAACTCCAGCGGCAACGCTACGTCATCACTCATTTTATGCTCCCATTGATACTTCTGACCGGTTAAAGAATAACCCGACCTTTTGAGCCATTATCCAATACCCGAGTAAATCGTTCAAGTATTCTCCCCGCCGACCGGCTGCGCCTTGGCTTCCTGCTCCGCCTTTTGTTTTGCCAGGGTGCGCTGCAGGATTGTCGAGTATAAAGGCTTACCGCCGAGGAATTGTGCCAATAGTGTTGCGCCGAGACAGGTAATAATCATTGGCAAAATGAGCTGATAGTTATCGGTCATCTCCAGCACCAGAACGATGCCGGTCAACGGCGCGCGGACCGAGGCGGCGAGCAGCGCGCCCATCCCGGCGATGGCAAAAGTTCCTGCATCCAGATGATAGGCCGGAAACAGCGGCGTCGCCGCCATGCCAAACGCCGTCCCCAGCAGCGTCCCCAGCGCCAGCATCGGCGCAAAGATACCGCCGGGCGCGCCGGAAGAGAAGCAGAGCAGCGTGGTGATCACCCGCGCGATAAAAATAAACAGGAGCAGGCCAACGGAAAAATTGCCCGCCGCGGCGATAGGGATCAGGTTAAACCCGCCGCCGGACGCCGTTGGCTGAATCAGCCCCAGCACGCCGCAGCTGCCGCCGATCAGGCCGCCAATCAGCACCCACTTTTTGATATTGCCGCCGTGGATCCGCTGGAACATATCCTGGGTACGCAGCACCAGCGTATTAAACAGTGGGCCAATGCAGCCAAAAATCATCCCGAGGATCAAATACAACCACAGGGTGTTGACCGGCGCATTGCTGAGCTTACCGACCTCAATAACCGCTTTATCGCCGTTGAAGATACGGAAAACAATGGTGGCCATAATCACGCCGGTAAACACGGCTTTAATAGAGATCAGATTGTAGCGAAACTGCGGGCGCATCTCCTCAATGATAAACAGGATCCCGGCGAGCGGCGCGTTAAAGGCAGCGGAGAGCCCCGCCGCGGCGCCGGTCGCCAGCAGCGTATGGCGCGCTTCCGGACTGCGCATGCGGAACACGTCCACCACCATGCGCCCCAGATTGCCCCCGAGCTGGACCATCGGCCCTTCGCGTCCCAGCACCATTCCCGCGCCCAGCGTACCCATCCCGCCGATAAACTTCACCGGCAGCACGCGCCACCAGCGGACGGGACGCAGCTCTTCCAGCGCGCCTTCAATTTCCGGTATCCCGGAGCCGCCCGCTTCCGGCGCAAAACGCCGCACGAGGAAATAGCCCACCATCGCCAGCAAAGCGGAGAGAATAAAGGCCAGCGGCCACACCAGAAACCAGTGGTCAGCCACTTCTACCAGCGCGCCAATACGCAGGTTCTGCACCCAGTTGACGCTTTTCTCAAACGCGACGCCTACCAGCCCCGCCAGCGTTCCGACAACAGCGGCCATTAATAACACCGCCAGCGGCGTCTTATCACGCTGAATCAACCGACGCACGGCATCGCTGCGGCGAACGCGTACGAACTGATGTGCTGAAGAAGAGGGATTTTCTGCTTTCATGCCATTATCAATGATGAGTAATACAAATAGAAAGAAAGGCATTCTAGCCAACCGGACAAGCGCCGTCGTCAAAAAAATGCGCTGCGAGCCCATTGTTTCAATTGGGCAAAACTTTCATACCTAAATAATTCGAGTTGCAGGAAGGCGGCAAAAGAGTGAATCCCGATGAGCTTACTCTGGTAAGTGATTCGGGTGAACGAGCGCAGCCAACACACCTGCAACTTGAAGTATGACGGGTATATAACCTTCCTGGAATAACTTAGAATAACCGACAAAACATTTTTCACGAACCAGGACCCAGGCAATGAGCAAATCTGAAAATCTGTATAACGCTGCGCGTGAACTTATTCCCGGCGGCGTGAACTCTCCGGTACGTGCCTTTACCGGCGTCGGCGGTACGCCGCTGTTTATCGATCGCGCCGACGGCGCTTACCTTTACGACGTTGATGGTAAAGCGTATATCGATTATGTCGGTTCCTGGGGCCCAATGGTGCTGGGTCACAACCACCCGGCCATCCGCAACGCGGTCATTGAAGCCGCCGAACGCGGTTTAAGCTTTGGCGCGCCAACCGAGATGGAAGTCAAAATGGCGGCGCTGGTTACCGAACTGGTCCCGACCATGGATATGGTCCGCATGGTGAACTCCGGTACCGAAGCGACCATGAGCGCCATTCGCCTGGCCCGTGGCTTCACCGGCCGTGACAAAATCATTAAGTTCGAAGGCTGCTACCACGGCCACGCCGACTGCCTGCTGGTGAAGGCCGGCTCAGGCGCGCTGACGCTCGGCCAACCGAATTCGCCGGGCGTGCCGGCGGACTTCGCTAAACACACCCTGACCTGCACCTATAACGATCTGTCCTCGGTTCGTGCCGCGTTCGAGCAGTACCCGCAGGATATCGCCTGCATCATCGTTGAGCCGGTGGCCGGTAATATGAACTGCATCCCGCCGCTGCCAGAGTTTCTGCCAGGCCTGCGCGCGCTGTGCGACGAATTCGGCGCGCTGCTGATTATCGATGAAGTGATGACCGGCTTCCGCGTGGCGCTCGCCGGCGCGCAGGATTACTACGGCGTGGTGCCGGATCTAACCTGCCTTGGCAAAATCATCGGCGGCGGTATGCCAGTAGGCGCATTCGGCGGCCGTCGGGAAGTGATGGATGCCCTCGCGCCGACCGGCCCGGTTTATCAGGCAGGCACCCTCTCCGGCAACCCCATCGCGATGGCGGCAGGTTTCGCCTGCTTAAGCGAAGTGGCGCAGCCCGGTGTGCACGAGACGCTAACCGAACTGACCAACCAGCTGGCTCAGGGTCTGCTGGACGCCGCTCGCGATGCCGGTATTCCGCTGGTGGTGAATAATGTTGGCGGCATGTTCGGCATTTTCTTTACCGACGCGCCAACCGTGACCTGCTACCAGGACGTGGTCAAATGCGACGTAGAGCGTTTCAAACGCTTCTTCCACCTGATGCTGGAAGAGGGCGTCTATCTGGCGCCGTCGGCGTTTGAAGCTGGATTTATGTCCATCGCCCACAGCGAAGAAGATATCGACAACACCGTTGCCGCCGCGCGTAACGCCTTCGCGAAGCTGTAACTCTGATTGCCGGGGCTGCTCAGCCCCGGCAATGCCTCTCCGAAGTGCTGTACTCTTTGAAAATCAATAAGCGGCTTATAACATCGCGACACCCGCCGGGCATCGCGATGCGGAAAAGCTACCGGCTCTGTTTTCTTAATAGATAGATAAAGTACGGCGCACCAATAAAAGTCGACAACAAGCCCGCCGGGATCTGGTACGGGAACAGCATCATTCGGCCGCACCAGTCGGCGAATACCAGCAGCACTCCGCCAATCAGGCCAGAGATCACCATATGCGGTATCGTACGCCGGAAGCCCATCATACGCGCAATATGCGGCGCCATTAGCCCCACGAAACTGAGCGGACCAATCGTCAGCGTCGCGGTCGCGGTCAAACATGCCGCCAGCAGCAGTAGCCCAATGCGTGACGGCGTCAGCGCCATACCGACCGCCCTCGCCGCCTCGCCGCCCAGCGGCAGAATCGTCAGCCAGCGGCGGCAAAGCGGGGCCAGCGCCAGCAGGATCAGCATCATCACGCCGCTGCGCACCACCAGCTCCGGCGTCGCACTGTAGGTGGAGCCGGAAATCCATGTCAGGATCTGCGCCATTCGCGGATCGCCGCTGGCCTGCAGCATCATCAGCAGCATGGTAAACGCGGTGCTCAGCGCCATCCCCGCCAGCAGCATACGGTGCGGCGAAAATCCGCCGCGCCCGGCGGCAATCAGAATGACCAGCAGCGTCGCCGCCGCACCGAGGCTACCGGCGGGCAGCAGCCAGCCAAAGGCATTTCCCGGCACCAAGAACAGCATCAGCACCACGCCGAACGCCGCGCCCGAGCTGATGCCGAGCACTTCCGGACTGGCCATTGGATTTCCGGTTAAGCGTTGGATAATGCAGCCCGCTACCGCCAGCATCACGCCAGCGAACAGCGCCGCCAGAATGCGCGGCCAGCGCCAGGGCATCAGCTGATCCAGTAACGTACCGCTGGCCCAGTGCCAGCCCTGCGCATCGCGGCCGAAAGCCAGCGACGCGACGATGGCCAGCAGCAGAATAGCCAGCCCGCCCAGCGCGAACCACAGCACATGTTGGCGTTCAGCCAGCACTTTATCGCCACCGTTCATCACCGGCGCGCTAATGCTGCGCAGGCGCGGCAGCAGCCATAACAGCAGCGGCGCGCCAATCAGCGCGGTCACCGAACCGGTGGAGACCTCCATCCACACCCGGGCCAGCCACAGGATGAGCTGATCGGAGAGCCACAGCAGCAGCGCGCCAATCAGGGCCGCCAGCAGCAGGCGCGATAGCAGTCGGCGAGCGCCCAGCATCTTCGCCAGCAGCGGCGCGAACAGACCGATAAAACCAATAATCCCCACCGCATTCACCAACAGGGCGCTGATGATAATCGCCAGGGTCAACGCCCCCAGCCGCGCCAGCGAGAGCGCCAGACCTAGGTTGCGCGCCACGCCGTCGTCCAGCCCCATCAGGGTCAGCGGACGCAGCAGCAGGAGGGTTAGCATCGCTCCGCCCAGCAACTGCGGCCACAGCCGCTGCACCACGCTCCAGTCGGTCTGCGTCAGGGTGCCGGTACTCCACAGGAACATACTTTGCAGCTGGTCATGATGGAAGATCGCCATCAGTTGATTAAGCGCGCCGCAGTAGAGACTCACCACCAATCCTGCCAGAATCAACGTCACCGGCGAGAGGCGTTTGCCCCACGAAACGCCAAATACCAGCGCGCCGACAATGCATGCTCCGGCCAGCGCGGCAAACTGCGACGCCAGCACGCCAGGGATTGCCCACAGCGTGGTCACCGTCATGCCTAACTGCGCCCCGGTCGCCACGCCGAGCGTCGTCGGCTCCGCCAGCGGGTTACGCAGCACCTGCTGGAACAGCACGCCCACCAGCCCCAGCCCGGCGCCGACCAGCAGCGATATCGCCAGCCGCGGCAGCAGGCTGTAGTGGAACAGCATCTGGGCAATATTATCGATATTCGGCTGCCAGAGCGCCTGTCCCCACTCGCTTCGCGGCAGCGCCACGTTGAGGTTGAACAGCGTTAGCGCCGAAGCCACGCTAAGGAGAATTAAGAGCAGTAATGCCGCCAATGGCGAAATTCGCGATCTCACGCCGGGCCTCCCTGAGCATCGGCCAGCACGCGGGCAAAATGCATCGCCGATAGCGTCGCGCCATAGAACCATACCGCCGGGACACGCTGAAAACGCCCTTCGCGAATGAACGGCATAGCCCGCCACAGCGGCGTCGCCATAAGCTGCGCCATCTCTCGCGCATTGCCGTGGTCGAAGCAGATAACGTCAGCGTCTTTATATGCCGCCAGCCGGTCAATACCCACAGTGACGCTGCCCCAGAAGGTGGTTTCCCCGTGCCAGGCATTGTTGATGGCAAAACGGTCGAGCACTTCCTGGAACAGGCTGTTTTGCGCAAAAACCAGCACGTGCCGGGTATCAAGCAGAGTGATCATCAGCAGCGGACGATCGCCGCGCCGGGCAAAGCGCGGGCGCAGACTCTCCATCAGCGCGTCAAACTCAGCCAGATGACGTTTCGCTTGCTGCTGCTTACCGATCAGTTCAGCCATTTCGCTCAGCGACTGCTGAGCCATCGTCAGCGGGCGCTTACCGTCGCTGAAGGTAAATCCTCGCCCGGGCGCAATACGCGCCAGCTTTTCCGCCGAAGGTCCATACCCCGCCGACCAGACCAGAAACGATGGCTTCATCTGGGTCAGCAGCTCCAGATTGGGCTCTGTGCGCAGCCCGACGTCAATCACCGAGTCAGGTAGCGCCGGTTCATTGACCCACAGCCGGTAGTTAGGGATATCGGCAACGCCGTAGGGCGTGACGCCCAGCGCCAGCAGCAGCTCTACCGGTAGCCATTCGAGCGCGACAATACGCTGCGGATCCACTTCCGCCGCCCGCGCGCCGCGCATCTGCCATAGCAGGGGCGACAGCGCCATCGCGGTCAGCAGGCGCCGCCGCGTGATGAATGTGAGGTTTTCCATCAATAGACAAAACTTACCGGCGCTGCGCCAGCCGGATGCGGCAGGATCCCCATCGGGATGCCGTAAATTTGTTCCAGGGTTTCGCTGCGCATCAGCGCCTCGGGCGTTCCCTGAGCGATCATCTCACCGCCGCGCAGCGCAACCAGATAGTCACAGTAGCGCGCAGCCATATTGATATCATGCAGTACGGCGATCACCGTCAGCCCGCGCTGCTGGCTGAGGCGATGAACCAGCGCCAGCACATCCACCTGATGGGCGATATCCAGCGCCGAGGTCGGTTCATCAAGCAGCAGGCAGCGGCTATCCTGGGCCACCAGCATGGCAATCCACGCGCGCTGGCGTTCACCGCCGGAGAGGCTGTCCACCAGCCGGTGGGCCAGCGGTTTTAGCCCGACCAGCGCTATCGCCTCTTCCACTTTCTCCCGATCCGCCGCGCCAAAACGCCCCAGCGCCCCGTGCCACGGGTAGCGGCCGATCGCCACCAGCTCACGCACCGTCATGCCTTCCGCCGGCGGCAGCTGCTGCGGCAGATAGGCGACTTTGCGGGCAAACGCTTTGCTGCCCCAGCTGTCGAGCGGCTGGCCGTCGAGCAAAATATCCCCGTCCGACGGCGGCTGATGGCGGCCAAGCATTTTCAGCAGCGTTGATTTACCGGAGCCGTTATGGCCAATCAGGCCGGTGACTTTTCCCGCCGGGAAGGTTAACGACAGAGGATGCAGCAGCGTTCGGCCGGGCACGCGGAAGGTCACGCGGTCCAGTGAAAACGTCGTATCGGAGTGCGGAATGTTTTCCTGCATAACGGAACCTGGTAAGAGGCGCGGCGAACCGCGCCCGTTAAGTGGTTAGAAACGGAAAGTCGCGGTCGCCACAACCTGGCGCTCAGCGCCCCAGAAGCAGCCATAAGTATTAAAGCAGCTTGCCACATACTCTCGGTCAAACAAGTTGTTCACGTGAAGCGCCACGTTAGAACCCGCCATACCCACGCGGGCCAGGTCATAACGGACTAATGCATCAACAACCGTGTAGCTACCCACCTTAAAGGAGTTCGCTGGATCACCATAGCTGGAGCCAGTGAAACGTGCGCCAGTACCCAATGTCAGTCCAGACAGAGGACCGTTAAATAAGGTGTAGTCCCCCCACAGGGATGCCATATGTTTTGGCACCTGTGCCGGCGTGTTACCTTTGTAGGAGGTATCCGTAGTGTATTGCGCATCGGTATAGGTATAAGAACCGACAACGTTGACACTAGCTGAAAGCGCAGCTTTGGCTTCAATCTCCACGCCGCGCGAACGAATTTCACCACCTTCAACCGAGAAAAGCGAACCTGCAGGATCGGCCATCAGGTTATTGGTTTTGGTCAACTGATAGAGGGCACCGGTAATCACGATAGGACGATCGTTGGGTACGTATTTCACACCAGCTTCGTACTGTTTACCTTTAGACGGAGCAAAAACATTACCGCTTGCGCCGGTCTGCGAGGCTGGCTCAAACGATTCGCTATAACTGAAATAAGGCGTTATACCGTTATCGAACAGGTAGTTAACACCACCGCGCCAGGTAAATTGTTTATCATTTCTGGAGCTCTGCATAGCGGAAACACGGTTCAACGAATCCTGCTTCGCCCAGTCGTAACGGCCACCCAGAGTAACCAGCACTTTATCCCACTGCGCCTGGTCCTGTACGTAAAGACCCGTCTGTTTCTGTTTATTCAGCACTTGATAAGCACCTGATGGCCCTGGGTGCGAACCAAAATCAAAATCGCTGCGATCGAGATTATAGATATCGGATGGCGTCACTGAACCCGCATAGCCAAACCAGGAATCGATATCGTTACGCATCCGCATGAAATCGACGCCAGTCAGCAGAACGTGATCTACTGAACCGGTTGCGAACTTGCTTTGCAATTGGGTATCGACAGAGAAATTCTGTAATTTTTCATTATCAATAACGTACTGCCGGGTCAGCGTATGGCCCCATTGTGACTGAGGAACACTGGCGCAAGGGCTGGTGGTTGGGTTGCTCGAATAAAGTGGGTCAGAACACATGCCATAGCCGTAGACACTGTTCTGCGAAACTTTATTTTGCGCGTAACGCAGGTTCTGGCGCACCGTAAAGGTATCGTTGAATTCGTGGTCAAAGCTATAGCCAACCATTTTCTCATTACGTGAGTAAGTATTGTTATTGGCGCCTTCGTTGAAGTCGGTTGGGAGACGATTACCGTTCGGTAACGGTGACACCGTTCCCTCTTTCGGCAACCACCCGTAGTAACCAGTCTCCGGCTCATTCTGAAAGTAGGAGAGAAACGTAAAGTTAGTTTTGTCATCCGGGCGCCAGCTAAAAGCGGGTGCAATCGCGTAACGTTGCTCCTCAGCGCCCTTCTGCTGTGCATTAGCGGAGCGCGCCAGACCAGTCAGGCGATAAGAATAAACGCCGTCCTCGTCAATCGCATCGCTGAAGTCAAAACCGGTCTGCCATAGATTATCGGTGCCCATTTTAAACTGGACTTCTTTTAGCGGCTCCGTTGTAGGACGTTTGCTGACCATATTCAGCAAACCACCCGGACTGCTCTTTCCGTAAAGTACAGAAATCGGACCGCGCATGACTTCCGCACGCTCCAGCATATAGGGATCAATCACCGCATCATTATAGAAGTTACCCTGCATTTTCAGGCCATTCAGAAAGTTATTCTGGCTTTGGCCATCAGCAGCGAAACCGCGGATGATCAGATAGTCATAAGTATTAGAGGCACCACGCGTTCCCACGGCAACACCAGGCGTATAGCTCAGTGCTTCTTTAACGGACTTCGGTTGATGTAGCGCCATCTCCTCAGCGGTCACCACGGAAATAGACTGTGGCACCTTTTGAATAGGCGTATCTGTTTTGGTTCCGGTGGCCGATTGTCGCGCCGCGATGGTCGCTGCCGGTCCCCAGGCGCTCTCCTGCGGGGCCGGAGCGGCAGTAACGGTAATGGTTTCTTCTTTCGGTTCAACTGCCGCCTGTGCATAAACAGACATGCCGCTAACCGCCGTGGCTACTACAGCTGCGAGTTTACGCAGCGAGTGATTTGGCTGAGCAGTTTTAAGACGCGCCATGGGTATATCTCTAATAGAAGTGAATGATAACGTAAACGAGAATTATTATTATAACGGCTGACATAATAGGCGAAACGATCGCGGCAAGGCAAGAAATATGCCCCTGACGAAATATCAAAGGATGAATAAATAACCAGACGGTAAGTGTGGAGTTAAGCGGGTGTTAATTAATTTATCGATATAAAAAGGCCCCCTAATACTGAGGTATTAGGGGGCCTTTATTTCAGCATCCATTTAAGCGACGAAACGTCGGCTTGAAGGATGAAGCGGATCGTTAATTACTGCCGAACATATCCTTAATCCAGCCCGCGACGCCATCGCTCTTCTCCTGCTTCGGCGGTTGCTGCTGCTGGTTTTGCTGCGGCTGCTGCTGCCCGGACTGATTAAACGGGTTATTCGCCTGTTGCTGTTCAAGCTGCTGCTGTTGGATCTGTTCGCCCTGGCGGCACAGCGCGTCCGGCGTGGTCGTCCATACCGGCAGCGAACGCATGCCGCCGCTGCAGACAAAGTTACCGCTGCCATCGACACCCATATCCACCACATCTTCCGGCGGCGTCAGCACCAGCGGGGTCGGGGTCTGGTTTGCCAGATAGCGTTGATAAATCGACATCGCGCCGCTGGCGCCGTACAGCTTGGTCGGCTGGTTATTATCGCGACCCACCCAGGTAATGGTCACCTGACCGCCGTCAATACCGGCAAACCAGGTATCAACGTTGTTGTTGGTGGTCCCGGTTTTACCCGCCAGATGCAGACCCGGATACTTCGCGCCCAGCTGGCGACCGGTACCGCGCTGCACAACCTGCTGCATGGTCCATAGCGTCATGTAAGCCGCCTGGGCCGGCACCGCGCGCTCCGCCTGCGGATAGCTCTGATAGAGCACGGTACCATCTTCGGCGATAACGGACCGCAGCGCTGACAGCGGCGCGCGGTTGCCCCCGCTGGCGATGGTCTGGAACGCCTGCGCCACTTCAATCGGCGTCAGGTTCAACGCCCCCAGCAGCATCGACGGAACCGCGTTCAGCTGATTCTTCGGCGCGCCCAGTTTAGTCCAGGTATCGACCACCGCCGGCAAGCCCAGCGCCATCCCGAGGTTCACCGTCGGCACGTTCATTGAACGCGTTAGCGCGTCGACCAGCATCACTTTACCGCTATCGCTGTAGCGACGGTCGTCGTTCTGCGGCGACCATGTCTGGCCGTTAGACAGACGAATAGAGATTGGCGCATCGGCAATCCAGGTATTGAGACGATACTGGTTCGGCTGGCTCAGCGCGGTCAGATAGGTCGCCGGTTTTGCCAGTGAACCAATCGAACGGCGCGCCTGCATTGCGCGGTTATAGCCGGCAAACTGCGGCTCCGCCCCGCCGACCATTGCCCGCACCTCGCCGGTGAAGCGGTCGACAACCACCATCGCGGTTTCCAGATCCGGCAGCTTACGCTGTTTCTTCAGCGCCGGAATACCTTCCGTCGCCGCCTTTTCCGCCGCATCCTGCGCGACTGAGTCGAAGGTGGTGAAGATCTTCACGCCAGAGAGATCTTTCACTTTGTCGCCCAGTTTCGCCTGCAGCTCCTGGCGCACCATCTGCATAAACGCCGGCTGCGGAGAGATAACCCCGCCGCGCGGCTGTACGCCCAGCGGACGCGCGCTCAGCATGTCATACAGCTCCTGATCGATAACCTGCTGCTGCTGCAGCAGACGCAGCACAAGGTTGCGTCGCTCCAGCGCCAGTTTCGGGTTACGCCATGGGTTGTAGACCGACGCGCCTTTTACCATCCCCACCAGCAGCGCCTGCTGATCGAGGCTCAGCTCTTCCACCGGACGGCCAAAGTAATAGAGGCTCGCCAGCGGGAAGCCGCGGATCTCGTTATCGCCGCTCTGACCGAGGTACACTTCGTTCATATACAGCTCAAGGATACGATCCTTGCTGTAGCGGGCATCAACGATCAGCGCCATATAGGCTTCGTTAGCCTTACGCCAGTAAGAACGTTCGCTGGAGAGGAACAGGTTCTTCACCAGCTGCTGGGTCAGCGTACTCGCCCCCTGCACCGTACGCCCGGCGGTCAGGTTCGCCAGCACCGCGCGGCCAATCGAGTAGAGACTGATGCCGTCGTGTTCGTAGAAATGGCGGTCTTCCGTCGCCAGCAGGGTATCGACCAGCAGATCCGGGAAGCCGTTGCGCTTAACAAACAGACGCTGTTCGCCGTTGGCCGATTGCAGCATGGTGATCAGGCGCGGATCGAGACGGAAGAAACCGAACTGGCGGTTATTATCCATATTCTCGATGGTGTCCAGGCGATCGCCGTTGAAGGTCAGACGCGCGCGCACCTGCCCTTCTTTACTGTCCGGGAAATCGAACGGACGGCGAATCATCTCGATGCTGTTGGCCTGTACCGTATATTCGCCCGGGCGCGTCATCGCGCTCACCTGGCGATACTGCGTGGCGTTAAGCAGGCGCACCATTTCGTTTTTGCTGATCTGCATATCCGGCTCAAGGTTGACCATCCGGCCATAGACCGCGGCGGGCAGATCCCAGACTTTACCATCAATGCGGCTACGGATTTTCTGATCGAGGTAGACGCCATAGGCGGCAATCAACACCGCGCAGACGACCCCAATCTTAATCAGCAGCCATAGCCAGGCGCGTTTACGACGAGGGGGTTTACCGCCTTTGCCTTTTCCTTTCCGCGGCATCGGTTTTTCATCCTCATAGTCATCATCGTAATCGTCATCGTAGTCCTCTTCCCGAACCCGACGACGAGTTACCTTTTGTTTTGCCGGGCGCGAGGGTCTCCCCTTCCGTCCGATCGGCTCGCGGTCATCTCCCGCCATGCTTTTTCTCCGCAACTTACAGGCGTAAAGGCCTGATTCTCAATGTTTCCCCGATTGGGGGAAAGAAGAAATCTCTCAAATTGACGCCCGACCGTTTTGGCTTTCAGGCGACCATTTATGAACTGCGCGACGCGTTATCATGTCGCTCGCATGATTTTCACTTTAAAAATTCACCATACAAATCACATTGTTACCGGCTTCATCGACAGAATAGTTCGGGACACGGTACTTGTTGTCCAGGCGATACAGGATAGCACTAAACCGCGACATTCTTAACCAGCATTTTACATGCTCATCAGGTAACAAAAGGGAAATTATTATGTTTTTTAACAACATAAACATGTCCGTCCGTATCCTTCTACATGCCGCCAAAAGAAAGCGGAACGGCAACGCCGGAAAATAGTATTTCCGCCAGCAAAAAGGAATAACGCAGATGAAAGAAAAGGAATTTAAAAGCGCACAATGATAAAAACGAGAGCCGTTTAACATTTATACCCGTCATACTTCAAGTTGCTTATGTGTTGGCTACGCTCACTCCCCCAGTCACATAGTTATCTATGCTCCTGGGGACTCACTCCCTTGCCGCCTTTAAGCAACTCGAATTATTTAGGGTATATAATTTGGCAGATTTTCTGATGACTACGGATAAATATTTGTTAAACTGTCAGCCAATTAATTTTTCCGATTAATATATTATGCGCAACTTTATTCTATTTCCGCTGATGGCGGTCGTCCTGCTCTCAGGTTGTCAGCAAAATCGCCCGACAACCCTCAGTCCTGCCGTGAGCGGTCAGGCCCAGCTAGAGCAGCTTGCCTCCGTCGCTGCCGGGGCGCGCTATCTGAAGAATAAGTGCAACCGCAGCGATCTTCCCGCCGATGAAGCGATTAACCGTGCGGCAATAAACGTGGGTAAAAAGCGCGGATGGGCGAATATTGACGCTAATCTTTTAAGCCAACGCAGCACGCAGCTATATCAACAACTCCAGCAGGACAGTACCCCGGAAGCGACAAAATGCAGCCAGTTTAATCGCCAGCTGGCGCCCTTTATTGATAGCCTGCGCGGCAATAAATAGCGCTTATTTTAATTCCGCTCGCGCAATTTTTATTCCGCCTGCGGACTCTCCTCAATCTTCCCGCCCGGCCAGTCATCCAGCGCCGCGAGGGTAAATGTTTTACCGTTGAAGCTAAATACGGTGAGATCCTGCTGAATCTGCTCAATAACCAGGTTTGCCAGCGGCGAATCGCCCTCCCTCCAGGATTGTCCGTTTAATACAATGCTGCGTTTCTCCGCCAGCGAGGCGTAGACGTGCGCGCTGTAGCGCAGAGGCGGCAGGTTATCTTCATCTATCGCTATTTCCGGTTCAGCCTCAATTTCGGGCTCGGCGTTAACCGGCGCCACGGCAGCTTTGACCGCAGGTTGATTCAGCGGAACTAACGCCGCATGGGCTACCGGCGGCCTCATCGACTGCGGCTCGGGCTTGTTCCGCCACTGCTCGCCGCCGAACCATCCGAGCGCAATCAGCAGCGCGGCGTACAGCGGTACGGTCACGTAGGGGATCTGCACCATTCTTCCCACCGCCGCCGGGGGCTCAGACTGCGGGTACGGCTCTTGCGGGCGAATAAGCACGGGTTTCTCCTTAATCAAGACACACCATCCCGGCCCGGGGTTTTGGCCCCGCGGGCCGGGAGGTTATGGTTTTACTTACTGCTTACCGGCAGCCCGGCGCCCTGGCCATCGCCCTGCGGCAGCTCCAGCACCGCAACGGACCAGGCCGGCAGGGTGACGGTGCCGTCAGCGGCAATCTGCACGCCGTTTGCCAGCGAGTTTTCGCCCGCCGCCTGCTGGATCGCGCTCAGCTGCAGCGTTTCACCGGCAAACTCATTCAGCGTGCGGCTTTCCGGCGCGGCGTTAATCGCCACTACCAGGCCGTCAAGGCGGCTATCCAGGCTGGCGCCCGCTTTCATCCCGTCATCCACGGTCATCACCAGCAGACCGGCCTGCTGGTCTGAACCGGTATTACGGAAATCAACGCGCTTCATTACCGCGCTGCCGTCGCCTAAGGTGAACAACGGCGAGGATTTCCGCAGCTCGGTCAGTTCCTGGTAGAACGCGGTCATCTGCTTCAGCTCCGCTTCGCCCGGAGTGGCAACCATCTCTTTGACGCGAGTAATTACGTCATAGTTGCTGCCGTCATCGCTGATGCGCGGCATGCCAACGTTGTAGTTATTATCCTGCAGGGAATAATCCACGCGGTTGAACCAGTCACCGGAATCGTAGGAGTCGCGGGTAAAGGATTTCGAACGCAGCAGTTCCGAGCCCTGCTGATCGAACGCGATCCCCTGCCCCAGCATCACCGTCGCCAACGAAACGGCCTGCATGCGAACGCGGGTCGCCAGGTCGGCTTCCTGGGACGCTTTATAGCTAATCATGTCCCACAGCGTCTGGTTGTCGTGCTTCGAAACATAGTTGACGACTTCCGTCGGGTCTGCGGCGTAGCCGCCAGGCGCGCCGTTATAGTCAATTTCGCTGCCTTTCTTCGCCGCGCCGTCTTTGTCGATCATCACAAAATCAGCGAGGTTACCGGCCATCCCCAGACGGGTCAGATCGGCCAGATGGCGGACCTGGTCATCACTCAGGCTGGCGAGTTCGTTTGGCAACACGCCCGCGCCGCTGCCGACGCCCTGGTTCTGACGCAGCGCATCGC
Source organism: Klebsiella pasteurii (assembly GCF_018139045.1). Taxonomy (NCBI): domain Bacteria; kingdom Pseudomonadati; phylum Pseudomonadota; class Gammaproteobacteria; order Enterobacterales; family Enterobacteriaceae; genus Klebsiella; species Klebsiella pasteurii. Next base: position 4,985,652 of record NZ_CP073236.1, on the reverse strand, counting down.
CGGAATCGAACGGGCCGCCGCCGCGCACGGAATCGCGCAGGCGATCGGAGAACGTGCCGATGCCGGTACCTTTCAGGTTAATCTGCGAGGCGATTTCAAAACGATCGCTCTGGTTAGAGTCCCAGCCTTCGCCGAAGAAGTAGATATCCGGGTTCAGGGCCTTAATGCGCTCCCACGCTGACAGAATTTGCGCTTTCGGGTGATAGCCCATCAGATCGAAGCGGAAACCATCGATTTTGTAGTCCGTGGTCCACACCGCCAGCGAGTCGGCGATCAGCTTGGCAAACATCCGATGCTCCGGCGCGGAGTCGGAACAGCAGGTGGCGGATTCGACGCTGCCGGTGGTTTCATTCAGACGCTGATAGTACCAGGGCACGATCTTATCCAGCACCGACGTGCGGTCGGTCGGGCCCGCGGCGTTGGTGTGGTTGTAGACCACGTCCATAATGACGTTCATCCCCAGATCCTGCTTGATCGCCTGAATCATGGTGCGGAACTCTTTAATGCGCGCCGTGCCTTCCGGATCGGTCGCGTAGGATCCTTCAGGAACCGTATAGTGGAACGGATCGTAGCCCCAGTTATAGGAGTCGGTCTGCGCCACCAGCGTATTCAGCGCCTGCACCTGCGGATTATCCTGGCTATCGCTCTGCTTAAGCTGATTCAGTACCTCTTCCACCGTGGAGCCGCTGTCGCAGTATCCGGCGAACTCGCTGCTTTTCACCGCGCTGTTCACTTCGCACAGGCGGCTGAACGGTTGCTGAATATCGGCGACTTTGTCGCTGAACTCGTTCACCGTCGCCAGATCGAAGACCGGTAGCAGCTCAACGTGCGTGACGCCTGAAGCGGAGAGCTTCTTCAGATGCTGCACCATATTGCTGTCGCCGGCGGTCAGCGCAAGGTATTTTCCGCGCAGTTCGGCCGGAACGGTCTGGTCCCACGCAGAGAGATCGCGAATATGCGATTCATGGATCGTCATCTTCGCTAAATCCGCTTTCGTCTTCTGGGCATGCGGCATCGTCAGGCTGTCCCAGCCGTCAGGCTTCAGCGCGCTGTCGTTGAGATCGACAACCTGGCTGTACTCCGAGTTGGTCGACAGGCTATGCGCATACGGGTCGGTGACTTCGTACTGTTCAACCTTGCGCGACTGCGGGTGATAAACCGTCATCGCATAGCGGTAGAAAGCGCCTTTCAGATCGCTACCGCCCTGCCATGACCACGCGCCGGAAGCGCTGTCGCGGGTCATCGGATGGCTGCCAATCACTTTTTTGTCCGCGCTGTAGACCACCACATCCACCTGCTGAGCGGTCGGCGCCCAGACGCGGAAGGTGACGCCGCCGTCGGTCAACTGCGCGCCGTAGCTCAGCGCTTCCGCCGCTTCGGCATAGGTGTCATCCAGGACGCCCGCCGTCTGCACCTGTGTGGCGGAAATCAGGATCCCGTCCTCTGCGGCGGCAATGGCGACCGTTTCGCCCTGCAGCAGCTCGTCAACGTTCGCATTGTCCGGCAGCTTAAAAGCCGCATAACTGGAAAGGTGCGGGAAGCGCATGCTGACCTGCTGGCTGACGGTAGTCGGCGTCAGTTTCAGGTAACGGTCGGTAAATTTGCCTTCGCCATCCGCCGCCACTTTACTGCTGTGGCTGTAGTAGAGGCGCACGATGGGCTTGTCCTGTCCGCCCGGCCACAGCAGCGTATTTTTATCGACCCAGTGGGCTTCGGCCAGCGCGACGCCAAAAGCGGCGCGGAAAGCGTCGGCGCGGGAGTCATAGACCGCGCTGTTACCGGCGATCACCGAAACCGTACGATCGGTGAAGTCGCCAAACGACACCCGCAGGTCGCTATCGATCAGCTTATCAGTGCCGTCGCGGACAATGACGTTGATACAGCCGCTCTCTTTGTTGAGCGGAATCACCCAGTACGGGCCATATTTATCGCTGCCGCTCGGCGTGGTGCTGACGTCATTCCAGTCCGCTACCGGCGCGCTCAGCGCGTCGCAGGTTTCGTTGTTCCATAAGTAGAGGTTTTTGCTGCTGTAGTCCGCCGCGCTACTGCTGGTGATGCCGGCAATATCCACCAGGTGGATGACCGCCTGGTTTTCTACTGCCGTGACCGCTTCGCCGGGCACCGCAACGTCAGGTAAACGTACAACGACATCCTGATTACCAGGGGTGTCGGGATTTCCAGAGGAAGAAGAAGAGGATCCGTTATCGCAGCCGCTAAGTAAAACCAGCGATCCCAGAACCAGGGCATTACGGGTATATCTGAGCATTCGATAGTCCCTTTAATACCCGTCATACTTCAAGTTGCATATGCGTTGGCTGCCTCGCTCACCCCAGTCACGTACTTAAGTACGCTCCTGGGGACTCACTGCGTTGCCGCCTTCCTGCAACTCGAATTATTTAGGGTATATGCTGATTAATTATATGAAGTGTTCTATGAACGAAATTAGTCAGAGTGCATTACAGCACCATGAAAAATGACGAGCATATCTTTAAAGCGTCGATAATTAGATATTCTTGCTCTCTTAGGTTCAATCATCCATTCACTCATCCTCCGGGGGCGTAGGCGGCCGGAGGAGTAAAAATAAAAAGGGAATGACGACCGCAATAGCCAAACTCTTTATGATTCACCGCGACCTACGCAGATTCCCGCAATAAGCACGCTCAAAAATAAAAAATGCCCCACCCATATCGGTAGGGCGGTACCTTTTGTTGAGGGAAATAGAATGAGCAAAGGAATAAAAATGCATAATTCCGTGATGAGATTAACAATACCAAATAAAAAAATAATAAAATATGCGCCTCATATTGTGACCTCCATCATATTATTTTTTATCTGCCAGCAGCTCGCGCAATTAACCTGGAAAATAATTATCCCGGTAAACTTTACGGATAACGTATTGAGCTCTGCCGATATGACGGCACCCGCAGCCCCTACCCCGGAAACGGCGCTGCCGCGCTTTACGCTGTTTGGCCTTGCGGAGAAAACCCCCGCCTCCGCGCCCGGCGGCAACCTCTACCAGGCGCCCGTTTCGGCGCTCAAACTTCGCGTTACCGGACTGCTTGCCAGCACCGACCCCTCCCGCGCCATCGCCATAATGATGAAAGGAAATCAACAGGTTAGCCTCGTGATTGGCGATAATACGCCGGGCGGAGAGGCGAAAATCGTCGCTATTTTCCCTGACCGCCTGATTGTTAATTACCGCGGCAGAAACGAGGCTATCCCGCTGTTTAACGACCCGCCCGCTGCCAGCAAAAATAGCGCCGCGCCGCCAGCCCGCCACTTGGCGCAGGAGCTCCGCGCGCAGCCGCAAAATATTCTTCATTACCTTAATATTTCGCCAGTCATGGTTAATGACAAGCTCAGCGGATATCGCCTGAACCCGGGCAAAGACCCAGCGCTATTTCGCCTGGCGGGTCTCCGGGAAAACGATCTGGCGATAGCCCTCAACGGTCTGGATTTACGCGATAAAGAGCAGGCTCGCCAGGTATTAGACCAGTTGCCGGAATTAACTGAAATAACCCTTACCGTTGAACGCGACGGCCAGAAAAACGATATTTATCTAGCCCTGAGGGATGAATAATTGATCATCGCCAACGTTATCCGCTCATTTTCCCTGACGCTGCTGATATTCGCCGCACTGTTATTCAGGCCAGCCGCGGCGGAAGAGTTTTCCGCGAGCTTCAAGGGCACCGACATTCAGGAATTTATCAATACGGTGAGTAAAAACCTGAATAAAACGGTCATTATCGATCCCAGCGTGCGCGGCACCATTACCGTACGCAGCTACGACATGCTTAATGAAGAGCAATATTATCAATTCTTCCTCAGCGTGCTCGATGTCTACGGCTTCGCGGTGATTAATATGAATAACGGCGTCCTGAAAGTGGTGCGTTCGAAGGACGCGAAAACCGCCGCGGTGCCGGTGGCGAGCGACGCTGCGCCGGGTATTGGCGATGAGGTCGTCACCCGCGTGGTGCCCCTGACCAACGTCGCCGCCCGCGATCTGGCGCCCCTGCTGCGCCAGCTTAACGACAACGCCGGCGCAGGCAGCGTGGTGCACTATGAACCCTCCAACGTCCTGCTGATGACCGGCCGCGCGGCGGTCATCAAACGGCTGCTAACCATCGTCGAACGCGTCGATAACGCCGGAGACCGAAGCGTAGTAACCGTTCCCCTCGCCTGGGCCTCCGCCGCCGATGTGGTCAAGCTGGTGACCGAACTCAACAAGGACACCAGCAAATCAGCGCTGCCCGGCTCGATGGTCGCCAACGTGGTGGCCGATGAACGCACCAACGCGGTACTGGTCAGCGGCGAGCCGAACTCCCGCCAGCGAATCATCGCCATGATTAAGCAGCTCGATCGCCAGCAGGCGACGCAGGGCAATACTAAAGTGATCTACCTGAAATACGCCAAAGCCTCCGACCTGGTCGAAGTGCTGACCGGCATCAGCAGCACGATGCAGAGCGAAAAGCAGGCCGCGAAGCCGGTGGCGGCGCTGGATAAAAATATCATTATCAAAGCGCATGGCCAGACTAACGCCCTGATCGTCACCGCCGCCCCGGACGTGATGAACGACCTTGAACGGGTAATCGCCCAGCTTGATATCCGCCGCCCGCAGGTGCTGGTCGAAGCGATTATCGCCGAAGTGCAGGACGCTGACGGTCTGAACCTCGGCATCCAGTGGGCCAATAAAAATGCCGGAATGACCCAGTTCACCAATAGCGGCCTGCCGATATCCACCGCCATCGCCGGAGCCAACCAGTACAACAAAGACGGCACCGTCAGCAGCTCGCTGGCCAGCGCCTTAAGCTCCTTCAACGGCATTGCCGCCGGCTTCTACCAGGGCAACTGGGCGATGCTATTAACCGCCCTCTCCAGCAGCACCAAGAACGACATTCTCGCCACGCCGAGCATCGTTACCCTCGACAACATGGAAGCCACCTTTAACGTCGGCCAGGAGGTCCCGGTACTCACCGGCTCGCAAACCACCTCCGGCGATAACATCTTCAATACCGTCGAGCGTAAAACCGTCGGCATCAAGCTAAAAGTGAAGCCGCAAATCAACGAAGGCGATTCAGTTCTGCTGGAGATCGAACAGGAGGTCTCCAGCGTGGCGGACGCCGCCTCCAGCACCAGTTCGGATCTCGGCGCGACCTTCAATACCCGCACGGTCAATAACGCAGTGCTGGTCGGCAGCGGCGAGACGGTGGTCGTCGGCGGCCTGCTGGATAAAAGCGTCTCCGACACCGCCGACAAGGTACCGCTGCTCGGCGATATTCCGGTCATTGGCGCGCTGTTCCGTTCCACCAGTAAAAAGGTCTCCAAGCGCAACCTGATGCTGTTTATCCGCCCGACGGTGATCCGCGACCGCGACGAGTACCGTCAGGCCTCATCCGGGCAGTACACCGCCTTTAATGACGCCCAGAGCAAACAGCGCGGCAAAGAGAACAATGACGCGATGCTGAATCAGGATCTGCTGGAGATCTACCCGCGCCAGGATACCGCCGCGTTCCGCCAGGTCAGCGCCGCTATCGACGCGTTCAATCTGGGAGGCAATCTATGACCCCCGCCGCTGAACGACGCCCGCTGCTCCCCTTCGGCTACGCCCGCGCGCACAACGTGATGCTCCTGAGCAACGGCGAAAGCTGCGAGGTTTTCTGCCTCGCCGCTACCGCGCCGCAGGCGCTGCTGGAAGTCCGCCGGGTCGCCGCGATGCCGTTTCGCCTCGAGCGGCTGGAAGAAGAGGCGTTCGAAAAGCTGCTGGTGCTGAGCTATCAGCGTGACTCCGCCGAGGCCCGACGCATGATGGCGGATATCGGCAACGAGCTGGACTTATACACCCTTGCTGAAGAGCTGCCGGACACCGACGACCTACTGGACAGCGAAGACGACGCGCCGATTATTCGCCTGATTAACGCCATGCTTACCGAGGCCATCAAAGAGAAAGCCTCGGATATTCATATCGAAACCTATGAGCGCCACCTGCAAATTCGCTTTCGCGTCGACGGCGTCCTGCGCGAAATCCTGCGCCCCCAGCGCCGCCTCGCCGCGCTGCTGATCTCGCGCATTAAGGTGATGGCGAGCCTGGATATCGCCGAAAAGCGCATTCCTCAGGATGGGCGCATGGCGCTGCGCATTGGCGGACGCGCCGTCGACGTGCGCGTCTCCACCCTGCCGTCGAGCTACGGCGAGCGCGTGGTGCTGCGTCTGCTCGATAAAAATAGCGTCAATCTCGACCTGTTGACCCTCGGGATGACTCCCGCCCTGCTGAAGCAGGTAGATGGGCTGATCGCCCGCCCGCACGGCATCGTGCTGGTGACCGGGCCGACCGGTTCGGGAAAAAGCACCACCCTCTACGCCGCGTTGAGCCGCCTCGACGCGCGGGAACGCAACATCATGACCATTGAAGACCCCATCGAATATGAGCTGGAGGGCATCGGTCAGACCCAGGTTAACGCGAAAGTCGATATGACCTTTGCCCGCGGGCTGCGCGCTATTTTGCGCCAGGACCCTGACGTGGTGCTGGTGGGCGAAATCCGCGATGGCGAGACGGCGCAAATCGCCGTACAGGCCTCGTTAACCGGCCATCTGGTGCTCTCGACGCTGCACACCAACAGCGCGCTGGGGGCCATCTCGCGCCTGCAGGACATGGGCGTGGAGCCTTTTCTGCTCTCCACCTCGCTGCTGGCGGTGATGTCGCAGCGGCTGGTGCGCCGACTCTGCCCGCACTGCCGCCAGCAGGAACCGGCAAACGCCGACGCCGCCCGCCAGATGGAGATCGCCCCCGGCACGGCGCTCTGGCAGCCCCGGGGCTGCGCCGAGTGCGGTTTTACCGGCTATCGCGGACGCACCGGCATCCACGAACTGCTGTTGGTGGACGATCGCGTACGCATGGCTATCCACCGCGGCGAAAATGAGGTGACGCTGATCCAACAGCTAGGGGCGGATTATATGACCCTACGCCGCGCCGGGCGGGAAAAGGCGCTGGCCGGGATCACCAGTTGGCAAGAGGTGCTAAGGGTCACCGAGCAGCCGATCGCGGAGGCTTCCTGAAATGACGCTGTTTCGTTACCAGGCCCTTGACGAACAGGGCAAACCCCGGCGCGGCGTCCAGCAGGCGGACTCCGCCCGCCACGCGCGCCAGCTATTGCGAGAAAAGGGCTGGCTGGCGCTTGACATCGACCCGGCAGCCGGCGGCGGCAGGCCATTGCGCTTTATCCGCCGCACCGGCGCCCGCGATCTCGCCCTCGTCACCCGCCAGTTGGCGACGCTGGTCGCCGCCGCCATCCCGCTGGAAAAAGCGCTCGACGCGGTGGCCCAGCAGAGTGAAAAACCGCAGTTGAAAACGCTGATCGCCGGCGTACGCGGCAAAGTGCTGGAAGGCCATTCGCTGGCGGAAGCGATGCGCGGCTACCCGAATTGCTTCGACGCGCTCTACTGCGCGATGGTCGCCGCCGGAGAAGCTTCAGGCCACCTCGACGGCGTGCTGAACCGGCTGGCGGACTACACTGAGCAGCGCCAGCAGCTTCGCGCCCGCCTGCTGCAGGCGATGATTTACCCCATCGTGCTGACCCTGGTGGCGGTCAGCGTGATTGTGATTCTGCTTTCAACGGTGGTGCCGAAGGTTGTCGATCAGTTTATCCACCTTAAGCAGGCGCTGCCGTTTTCCACCCGCCTGCTGATGGCGATGAGCGATATGCTGCGCGCCGCCGGGCCGTGGCTGCTGCTGGCCGCCATGCTCATCGCTCTGCTGCTGCGCTACCTGCTGCGGCAGCCGGCAAAGCGACTGGCCTGGCACCGGCTGCTGCTGCGCTTGCCGCTGATTGGCCGGGTCGCGCGCAGCGTTAACAGCGCCCGCTACGCCCGCACCCTGAGCATTCTCAACGCCAGCGCCGTTCCGCTGCTGCTGGCGATGCGCATCAGCGCGGAAGTGTTAAGCAACGCCTGGGCGAAGCGCCAGCTGGAAGCCGCCAGCGACGCGGTGCGCGAAGGCGTCAGCCTCCATCGCGCGCTCGAAATGACCCAGCTTTTCCCACCGATGATGCGCTACATGGTCGCCAGCGGCGAACGGAGCGGCGAGCTCAACGGCATGCTGGAGCGCGCGGCGGATAACCAGGACCGGGAGCTGAGCGCGCAAATTCAGTTGGCCCTCAGTCTGTTTGAACCTCTGCTGGTAGTGGCGATGGCCGGCATGGTGCTGTTTATCGTCCTCGCCATCCTGCAGCCGATACTGCAGCTCAATACTTTGATGAGTATGTAATTGTTCTAATGGAGAAAAATATGCAACGACAGCGCGGATTCACCTTACTGGAAATCATGGTGGTGATTGTTATCCTCGGCGTGCTCGCCAGCCTCGTGGTGCCCAACCTGATGGGCAACAAGGAAAAGGCCGACCGGCAAAAAGTGGTCAGCGATCTTGTGGCGCTCGAGGGCGCGCTGGACATGTATAAACTGGACAACAGCCGCTATCCCACCACCGAGCAGGGGCTGCAGGCGCTGGTCAGCGCGCCATCCGCCGAGCCGCACGCGCGCAACTATCCCGAAGGCGGCTATATTCGCCGTCTGCCGCAGGATCCCTGGGGCAGCGATTACCAGCTACTGAGCCCCGGCCAGCACGGACAGGTGGATATTTTCAGCCTTGGGCCGGACGGCGTGCCGGAGAGCAATGACGATATCGGCAACTGGACGATCGGGAAGAAATAGTGCGACAGCGCGGCTTTACGTTGCTGGAGATGATGCTCATTTTGCTGCTGATGGGGGTCAGCGCGGGCATGGTGCTGCTGGCCTTCCCCGCCTCGCGCGACGATAGCGCGGCGCAGACGCTGGCGCGCTTTGAAGCGCAGCTGCACTTTGTCCAGCAGCGAGGGCTGCAAACCGGCCAGTTCTTTGGCGTCTCGGTGCACCCAGACCGCTGGCAGTTTCTGGTTCTGGAGGCCCGCGATGGCGCCGATCCGGCACCCGCCGACGACGGCTGGAGCGGCTATCGCTGGCTGCCGCTGCGCGCCGGACGCGTCGCCACTTCGGGCAGAAGCGCCGGGGGCAAGCTGAACCTCGCCTTTCCGCAGGGCGATGCCTGGACGCCGGGCGACAATCCCGATGTGCTGATCTTTCCCGGCGGGGAGATGACGCCGTTCCGGCTGACCATCGGCGAGGCGCCAGGTATCGCGTATAACGCCCGCGGCAAAAGCCTGCCCGAAGCGCAGGAGGCGCAATGAAAAAGCAGTCCGGTATGACGCTGATTGAAGTCATGGTCGCCCTGGTCGTCTTCGCTCTCGCCGGGCTGGCGGTGATGCAGGCCACGCTCCAGCAAACCCGCCAGTTGGGACGCATGGAGGAGAAAACCCTCGCTAGCTGGCTGGCGGACAATCAGCTGGTACAGCTCCGGTTGGAAAACCGCTGGCCAGCGCTGAGCTGGTCGGAAACCACGGTGCAGGCGGCAGGCATCAGCTGGCATATTCGCTGGCAGGGGGTGGAGACCGACCTGCCTCAGCTGCGGGCTCTGGACGTCGAGGTCCGCCACGCCAAAAGCGATAAGACCGCGATCTCTTCGCTGCGCACCTACGTGACGTCGCCATGATCCGGCGCTCAAGCGGCTTTACCCTCGTCGAAATGCTGCTGGCGCTGGCCATTCTCGCCGCGCTCAGCGTCGCCGCGGTCACGGTGCTGCAAAACGTGATGCGCGCCGATACGCTCACCCGCGATAAGGGCGGGCGCATGCAGGCGTTACAGCAAACGTTCAGCCAGATGGCGGCGGACTTTAGCCAAATCATTCCCCGCCGCAGCCGCGACAGCGCGAGCCTGTTTTTTGCCGGGCGCTTTCAGCTCGGCAGCGACGACTGGGCGATCGCCTTTAGCCGCAACGGCTGGCCCAATCCTTTGGGGCTCCTGCCGCGTTCGGAAATTCAGAACGTCAGCTACCGCCTGCGCGACAGCCAGCTGGAACGTCTGAGCTACGAGCAGCAGGACCCGCTGCCCGGTAGCCAACCAACGGTGACTATTGTGCTGCGCGGCGTGCGGGCATTTGGCCTGCGTTTTTACGCCAGCGGCCGCTGGCAGGATGAATGGCTGCAGACGCAGACGCTGCCGCAGGGGCTGGAAGTCACCCTGACGCTGGAGCCGTACGGCGAGATCCGCCGACTGTTTCTGCTTACGCCGGGAGGCAGTCGATGAACAACCGCCAGCGCGGCGTCGCCCTGCTCATGGTGCTGCTGATCCTCGCCCTGATGATGGTGCTGGCGAGCGCCATGACCGAGCGCAGCGCGCGGATGTACCAGCAGACCGCCACCACCCTCGATAACCTGCAGGCCAAATGGTACGCGCTGGGGGCGGAAACCCTCGCGGCTGCGCTGCTGCAACGCGACACGATCGACTCGCCGAACCAGACCCATCTGGCGCAGAACTGGGCCCAGCAGGGACGCCGCTTTACGGTCAATGACGGCGAGATCTACGCCACAATGACCGACGCTCAGGCCTGCTTCAACCTCAACGCCATTAACCAGCGTGGCGACGACGAAAGCGACGAAATACCTTACCCCGCACAGATCTTTACCCGACTCCTGGAGAACCTCGGCAGCGAGCCGCTGCGCGCCTTACAGCTGACCGCCGCCCTGCGCGACTGGGTCGATGACGATCGCCAGGCCCTACTGAACGGCGCGGAAGACGAAGTCTATATGGCGCAATCCCCCGGCTATCTGACCGGCAATCAGCCGCTGCAGGACGTCAGCGAGCTGCGCCTGCTGGCCGGGATGGACGCCGCGCTCTATCAGCGCCTGTTGCCATTTGTCTGCGCCCTTCCGGAGGATGCGCTGCAGGTGAACGTCAATACCCTGCAGCCCGCTCAGGCCGCGCTGCTGGCGGCGATCTTCCCCGCTGAACTCACCGTCTCTGAAGCCCGGCAGCTAGTACAAACCCGCGCGGCTACCGGCTGGAGCAGCGTCGCCGCCTTCCTGTCGCAACCGACATTACAAAAAATCGATACCGCCGCCGCGCGTCCGTGGCTGGCGGTGCGCAGCGAGCGTTTTATCGCCACCTTTAGCGTGGTGATGGGCAGCGCCCGCTATCAGCAACGCAGCCTCTTGCAAAAGCAGGGGCGTACCTTCGGCGTCGTCCAGCGGCGCTACGGAATCTATTGGGTAGCCGATGAATAACCACCATACCTCTTCCGCCGCCGTGCTGATTGTTCGCCTCAATCCTGATGCCGTGACGGCGATATGGCGGCTTGCCGCGCCGGGCGACGCGGCGCAGGCCGGAGAGTGGCATCCTGACGCTGACGATCGGACGCTCAGCCTGCTGGCGCAGCGCCATCCGGCCTGGGTACTGGTGCCCGCCAGCGACTGCGCATTTCATCGCGTCACTCTGCCCGCCGGGGCGCGCAGAAGACCACAGCAGGCGCTGGGGTTTTTACTCGAAGAACAGCTGGCGACGGAGGTTGAGGAGAGCCACTTTGCCCTGCTCCACCAGCACAAAACCGACTGCGCCGTGGCGGTGGTCGGGCGGGAAAAGATGCGCGCCTGGCAGGCCTGGTGCGAGGGGCTCGGACTGAACGTGCTGGCCCTGACGCCGGATGTCCTTACCCTACCGCACAGTCCCACCGCCTGGAGCGCCGTACGCTGCGGCGAGCAATGGCTGTTTCGCTGTGATTCGTGGGGCGGAATGGCGGTGGAAACCGTATGGCTCGACCCGTTGCTGACCCACTGGCAAGACCTCGCGCCCATCGCCTGCTACTCGCCGCCGCCGGATATCGCCGCGCCGTGGCAGCCTCTCCCGGCGCAGGATCTGCTGGCGCTGGCGGCGGCCAATCCCGATGCGCGCAGAATCTGCTTACGCCAGGGCGATTTTGCTGCTAAACGCCGCCGGCAGCTGACGCCACGACGCTGGCGCCCGGCAATCGCCGGGGCGCTGGCGCTACTGCTGCTGTGGAGCGGTAATCGCCTCCACGATCATCTCATGCTGGGACAGCAGGCCGACGCCGCCGTGCAGGCCAGCCGTGATTTTTACCGCCAGTGGTTCAAAACGGAAAAGAACGTCGTCAACCCGCGCCAGCAAATGCAGCAGCATCTGCGAGAGATGAAAAACGCGGGCGCCCGGCCAGCGCTTATCTCGCGGCTCGGCGCGCTGCAGCAAATCATCGACGACACGCCGGGCATCCGCCTGCGGACGCTGAGCTTTGATGCCGCGCGCAACGCGCTGCAGCTGGAGATATCCGCCGTTTCCTCGCAGGCCATGGAGCAGTTCAGCCAGCGGGCGCGGGCGGGGTTTCGCGTGCAGACCGGCGAGATGAAGCCGCGCGCCGACGGTATTGAAGGGCGCCTGACGCTGGAGGGGGACGATGCATAACCTGCTCACCTTATGGCAACAGCGTACGCGCCGCGAACGGTATCTGCTGCTGGGGATGGTCGTAGCGCTGCTCATCGGCCTGGTCTATTACACGTTATGGCAGCCGTGGCAAAACCGCGAAGCGCAGTGGCGGCAAACGCTGGCCAGGGAGCAGGCCAGCCTGCAGTGGATGCGCCAGCAGACGCCCCTTCTCCGTCAGCTTAACCAGCGGAAACCTTCTGCCGCGCTGGAAGAACCCTCGACGGTGATTATGCGCGAAGCCGCCCGTCACGGCATCGCTATCGTTCGCCTGCAGCCGCAGGGCTCCCGCCTGAGCCTTACCGTACAGCCCGCCGATTTCCAGGCGCTGATGGCATGGCTGGACGCGCTGGGTCAGACGGGGATGACCACCGCCACCCTGGCGGTGACCGCCGTGGCGCAGCAGCCCGGTTGGGTGACGATTAATACGCTAGTGCTGGAGCGCAGCGATGAAAAATAGACTCACTATCGGCCTGCTACTGGCGGCGATCTATCTCTTCTGGCTGCTGCTCAGCGCGCCGGCGCGTCTGCTGGCTCTGGCGCTACCGGAAGGCGCGCGGCTCGTCGAACCAACAGGCACCCTGTGGAAGGGAGAAGCCCTTCAGGCCAGCTGGCGCGGCGTTGAATTAGCCTATTTACGCTGGGAATTTGGCTTCTCGTCCTGGCTTCCCGGCTGGCATATCCGTTTTAACGATCCTTCCGGTCTGCGCGGCCAGGTCTGGCTGCACGGTCTGAACGAATTCGTGGTGCGCGAGGGCCGACTCGAAGCTCCGGCCCGTTTAATCAGCCAGCGGCTAGCGCTGGGTATGCCGCTGGAAGCCCGCGGTCAGCTGGTGATGACGCTGCCGGAGGCCAGCTTTAACGCCAACGGCTGCCGACAGATGACCGCCAGCACCGTGCAGTGGCGGGACGCGGCGCTCAGCTCCCCCGCCGGGTCGCTCGAACTGGCCCAGGTCAACGGCAAATTAAGCTGTACCCCGGCGGGCGCCCTGGCTGTCGCCCTGACCCAGGACTCCCATCAGCTCAGCCTCACCGGACAGGGCGTTCTAACGCCCGACGGGCGCTATACGTTTAACGGTACGCTACAACCTCGTCAGGCGGCTCCGGCACTGCTGACGCTGCTGCTCGCGCAAAACGGCCGTAAAGATGAGCAGGGACGTATACCGTGGCGGTGGCAAGGAGAGTGGCTATCCGAGGAGAAAAAATAATGTTCGAAAACATCGCGTTATTACCCGAGTTCGCCGCGCAATACCCGTCAATCTGGGGCGGCTTTTTATTCCTGTCCGGACTGGCGTTCGGCAGCTTTTTTAACGTCGTTATCCATCGTTTACCGCTGATGATGGCGCACGCAGAGGGAATCAATCTCTGTTTTCCCGCGTCGTTCTGTCCGCAGTGCCGTGAGCCCATCGCCTGGCGGGACAATATCCCGCTGCTGAGCTTCCTGTTTCTTAAGGGACGTTCGCGCTGCTGCGGGGAACCCATCTCGCCTCGTTATCCTCTGATGGAGCTGGCGACCGGCGCGCTGTTTATGCTGGTCGGATACCTGATACCTCCGGGCATACCGCTGCTGGGCGGCTTGCTTCTGCTGTCGGTTCTACTGATTCTTGCTACCATCGACGCGCAAACGCAGCTGCTGCCGGACGGGTTGACGCTACCGCTGCTGTGGGCCGGTCTGCTGTTCAATCTTTCCGATACCTTCGCGCCGCTGGCGGAGGCGGTCATTGGCGCGATGGCCGGGTATTTGTCGCTGTGGTCGGTGTACTGGGTGTTCCGTCTGCTGACCGGTAAAGAGGCGCTGGGCTACGGCGATTTCAAGCTGCTGGCGGCGCTCGGCGCGTGGCTCGGCTGGCAGGCGCTGCCGCAGACGCTGCTGCTGGCTTCCGCCAGCGGCCTGGTCTGGACGCTGCTGCAGCGCCTGATAACCCGGCAGTCGCTCCAGCAGCCTTTGGCCTTCGGGCCCTGGCTGGCGCTGGCGGGCGGCGGCATCTTTTTGTGGAGCCAGGTATAAAATATCCCCTGCTCGCGCTGCGCTTAGCAGGGCTACGGGCGGTGCTGGTCCGGTAGCCCGGGTAAGGCGCTTACGCCGCAACCCGGAAACTCTCCGGTTACGAATACTTTTTGGTGCGCCGGGTCGGGGCGGTATTGGCCGGATCGTCCGGCCAGACATGCTTCGGATAGCGCCCTTTCATCTCTTTTTGCACTTCGCGGTAGCTCCCCTGCCAGAATGCGCCTAAATCGCGGGTGATCTGCAGCGGGCGCTGCGCCGGCGACAGCAGCTCCAGCACCAGCGGCACCCGCCCCTGAGCGATGGTCGGGGTCGTCGCCTCGCCAAACATCTCCTGCATCCGCACCGCCAGCGCCGGAGGATTATCATCGTGATAACGAATCGCGATGCGGCTACCGGTCGGCACCGTATAGTGCGTGGGCAGTTCGCTGTCCAGCTTCTGGCGCAGCGGCCACGGCAGCCAGTTTTGCAGCGCCTGACGCACGTCCAGCGCCTTCAGCGCGCGCAGCGAATGGACGCCCGCCATCTGCGGCAGCAGCCACTGTTCAAGCGAGGCCAGCAGCGATGCCTCATCAACGGCCGGCCATGCCTCCTCCGGCAGCCACTGCGCCGCGCAGTGCAGTCGCAAACGCAGCTGCTCCGCTTCCGGCGTCCAGTTAAGCACGCTCAGCCCCTTCTCGCGGATCCCGTTGAGCATCGCCTGATGCAACTCCTCTTCCGACGGCTTCGCCAGCGGCTGGGTCTTAATCACCAGGCGTCCGATACAGGTGCGCCGCCAGGCCTTCAGCGTGCCTAACGCCTCATCCCACTCGACGATATCGGAGCGCTGGGCCAGCGCCGGACACCGCTCAATCAGCGCGTGAATATCGACCGGCAGCGCCAGCAGGATCCGGGCGTCCGGCGATGCACTCCCTTGCAGCAGCAGTGGCGCAATCAACAATTCGTGGCGGCCCAGCGCATCGTCGGCGTCGAGCATCGCCCCCATCCCGTTAGCCAGTTGGTAGCGCCCCTCCTGGCCGCGGCGATGGGCGATACGGTCGGCAAAAGCGGAGGCCAGCAGCGCCGCGATTCTGTCGGCGTCGGGCTGACCGCCGCGCACCGTCAGCCTTTTCATCAGCTGCTGCGCCCGCTGCTGCCAGTTGCCCTGCGGACGGGCAAACGCCGCGCTAAGATCGCTATTGCCGCCGCGCGGCGGCTCTTCAAGGATCGCCGCCAGTTTAGCCGCCGTGGCGGCGCTATCGGCATCCTCCGCCGCGGTCAGCATCGCCGCCAGGCGCGGATCGTTGCCCAACGCCGCCATTTTGCGCCCGTGCGCCGACAGCCGCTCGCCTTCCAGCGCAGAAAGGTCGGTGAGCAGACGCCGGGCCGCAGCCAGGTTGTTCGAAGGCGGCAGATCCAGCCAGCTGAGCTGGGCCGGGTCCTGGCATCCCCACTGCAACAGCTCCAGCAGCAGCGAAGACAGATCGCTCTGCAGGATTTCCGGGTCGCCCTGCGCCGCAGCGCGCTCGGCCTGCTCTTTAGCGAGCAGATGCAGGCAGATCCCCGGTTCCAGACGCCCGGCGCGTCCGGCGCGCTGGGTCATCGAGGCCTGGCTGATCCGCTGCGTGACCAGGCGAGTGAGTCCGGTGCGGGCGTCAAAGCGGGCGACGCGCTCCTGGGCGCTATCCACCACCAGACGAATCCCCTCAATGGTCAGACTGGTTTCGGCGATATTGGTCGCCAGCACCACCTTGCGCATCCCGGCAGGCGCAGGCAGTATCGCCTTGCGCTGCTCGTTCAGCGGTAGCGCGCCGTACAGGGGGCAAAGGATCACATCGCTCGCCACCCGCTCCGCCAGCCGCTCCTGTACCCGTTGGATCTCTCCGACGCCGGGCAGAAATAGCAGCATTGAACCGTTCTCGCTACGCAACAGTTCCGCAGCGGCAATCGCCACCCCTTCGTCAAACCGTTGATGGGCCGGCAGAGGCAGAAAACGCCGCTCAACCGGAAACGCGCGCCCTTCGGAAACGATAACCGGCGCCTCCGGCAGCAGACGCTGCAGGCGCTCATTATCGAGCGTCGCCGACATAATCAGCAGCTTGAGATCGTCGCGCAGCCCCTGCTGTACGTCGAGCAGCAGCGCCAGCGCCAGATCCGCCTGCAGGCTGCGCTCGTGAAACTCATCGAGGATCGCCAGCCCCACGCCGCTCAGCTCCGGATCGCGCTGGATCATCCGCGTCAAAATGCCTTCCGTCACCACTTCGAGGCGCGTGTTCGGCCCGACGCAGGTCTCCGCGCGCATGCGGTAGCCCACGGTCTCGCCGGGCTTCTCCCCCAGCAGTTCCGCCAGCCGCTGCGCCACGTTACGCGCCGCCAGCCGCCGCGGCTCCAGCAGGATAATGCGCCCGCTAATTTCACCCTGCGCGAGGATTTGCAGCGGCAGCCAGGTGGATTTCCCGGCGCCGGTTGGCGCATTAAGCAGAACCTGCGGCGCATGCCGCAGGGCAGAAAGAAGTTCAGGGAGGACGGCGGCAACCGGCAATGAGGACACGAAGCGCTCCGGAGGTTAACATTTGCGGGCAAGCATTGTAGCATCCCGGTAATTCATTACCGAGTCTCTATCATGTCCGAGCCGAAAAGGCTGTTTTTCGCCCTTGAACTTCCCGCAGAAGTTCAGCAGCAGATCGTTCACTGGCGCGCCGCCAGCTTTCCCGAAGATGCGGGTCGACCGGTGACGGCGGCAAACCTCCATCTGACGCTGGCGTTTCTTGGCGAAGTGAGCGCGGATAAACAGCGGGCGCTATCAGCAATGGCCGAACGAATTCGCCAGCCGGGCTTTACCCTGACCCTTGACGATGCCGGGCAGTGGCTGCGTTCGCGAGTGGTATGGCTGGGCACTCGTCAGCCGCCGCGCGGGGTTCTGCAATTAGCGAATATGCTGCGCGCCCAGGCCGCCCGCAGCGGCTGCTATCAGAGCCCGCAGCCGTTTCATCCGCATGTCACCCTGCTGCGCGACGCGCGCCACGCGGTGCCTATTCCGCCGCCCGGATTTCGCTGGGCGTTTGCGGTCAACGAATTTGTGCTCTACGAATCCAGCTTTAGCCGCGGCCGTACCCGCTACAAGGCGCTGGAACGTTACCCTTTCGACAAGGAAAGCTGATGCTATTTACTCCCCCGCTACGGTCCGCCACCCTCATTAAACGTTACAAACGGTTTCTCGCGGATGTGGTCACCCCCGACGGTCGCGAGCTGACCCTGCACTGCCCCAATACCGGCGCCATGACCGGCTGCGCCGCGCCGGGCGATACCGTCTGGTATTCGACTTCAGATAATCCTAAACGCAAATATGCCCACACGTGGGAAATTACCGAAACCGTAGAAGGCGCGACAATTTGTGTTAATACTCTACGTGCTAACACGTTGGCGAAAGAGGCGATTCTGGCGGGAAATATTCCCGAGCTTTTGGGCTATAACACGCTGAAAAGCGAAGTGAAGTATGGTGATGAAAGCAGCCGCATTGATATTCTGTTACAAGCAGATGACCAACAAAACTGCTATATTGAAGTGAAATCGGTTACGTTGGCGGAAAAGGAATACGGTTACTTCCCCGATGCGGTTACCGAACGCGGCCAGAAGCACCTGCGGGAGCTGATGAGCGTGGCGGCGGCGGGCGATCGGGCGGTGATTTTGTTCGCCGTGCTGCACTCGGCGATCGACCGTTTCTCTCCCGCGCATCATATTGATGCCAGATACGCACAGCTATTGATTGAGGCGCAAAACAAGGGGGTGGAAATTCTCGCGTACAAGGCGGAACTTTCTACTGAGATGATGACTCTGAATAAGCCGATTACCGTGGTGTTAACCCCCGGTAAATAAACGGCTAAATAGTATTCGGGTCGCGAGCGCAAATACGCTTTTCCTCACAGGGTTGTCAAGTGTAACGTTTAGATAATTGCTATCCGGAAAAGCATCTGCTATTTATAGCGGCCTGATTTTTCCCCCAACACGGGGATCGATAGTGCGTGTTAAGGAGAAGCAACATGCAAGAAGGGCAAAACCGTAAAACATCGTCCCTGAGTATTCTCTCCATCGCTGGGGTGGAGCCGTACCAAGTGAAGCCGGGCGAAGAGTATATGAACGAAGCCCAGCTGGCGCACTTCAAGCGCATTCTTGAAGCGTGGCGTAATCAACTTAGGGATGAAGTGGATCGCACCGTAACGCATATGCAGGATGAAGCTGCTAACTTCCCGGATCCGGTAGACCGTGCCGCTCAGGAAGAAGAGTTCAGCCTGGAGCTGCGTAACCGCGACCGCGAACGTAAACTGATCAAAAAGATCGAGAAAACGCTGAAAAAAGTCGAAGACGAAGATTTCGGTTTCTGTGAATCCTGTGGCGTCGAGATTGGTATCCGTCGTCTGGAAGCGCGTCCGACCGCCGACCTGTGCATTGATTGCAAAACGCTGGCGGAAATTCGCGAAAAACAGATGGCAGGCTAATTCACTTCGCTGGCACATCTCTGGCGGGAGCTTTCTCCCGCCCTGATGTTTTAGTCATATCATGAAAGATTCACACTACATCGGGCGCTTTGCCCCCTCACCTTCCGGCGAACTCCACTTCGGTTCATTGATTGCCGCGCTTGGCAGCTATCTGCAGGCTCGGGCGCAGAACGGTATCTGGCGCGTGCGCATTGAAGATATCGATCCGCCGCGAGAAGTCCCAGGCGCCGCAGACACCATTCTTCGTCAATTAGAACACTACGGCCTGCACTGGGACGGAGAGGTACTCTGGCAGTCAAAACGCCACGAAGCTTATCGCGAGCGCCTCGCCTGGCTGCGCGAGCAGGGCCTCTGCTACTACTGCACCTGCACCCGCGCGCGTACCCACGCTATTGGCGGTATTTACGACGGCCACTGCCGGGATTTACGCCTCGGCGCGGAAAACGCCGCTCTGCGCCTGCGGCAAACGCGTCCTGTCCTTGAATTTTACGATCGGCTGCGCGGTACGCTCGTCGCCAATGAGCCGCTGGCGCGGGAAGATTTTATTATCCACCGTCGCGATGGGCTGTTCGCCTATAATCTGGCGGTGGTGGTGGACGATCATTTTCAGGGCGTCAGCGAAATCGTCCGCGGCGCCGATCTTATCGAGCCGACGGTGCGGCAAATTTCGCTCTATCAGCATTTTGGCTGGCAGGCGCCGGACTATATCCATTTGCCGCTGGCCCTCAACGCGCAGGGCAATAAACTGTCGAAGCAAAACCACGCTCCGGCGCTGCCTGAAGGCGATCCGCGCCCGGAAATTGTGCGGGCGTTAACGTTTCTTAATCAGGATGTCATTCAGGAATGGCAGACGCTCTGTATTGAGGATTTACTCAAGTACGCGATAGCGAACTGGCGGCCGGAGCAAATCCAGCATTCTCAAATGCGTTCCGCTGAGCTATGATTAGCCGCTATTTTTTTGTCCTGAAGTCCGTCTGACACTACGAGGTGTACCATTTTTACCCGAGTCGCTAATTTTTGCCGTAAGGTGCTAAGCCGTGAAGAGCGCGAGGCAGAAGCCGCCGTCGAACAATTACATATGACGGTTATCCCGCGCGAGCAGCATGCAATTTCCCGCAAAGATATCAGTGAAAATGCCCTCAAGGTCATGTACAGACTCAATAAGGCGGGCTACGAATCGTGGCTGGTCGGCGGCGGCGTACGCGATCTGCTGCTGGGCAAAAAACCTAAAGATTTTGACGTCACCACCAACGCGACTCCGGAACAGGTCCGTAAGCTGTTCCGCAACTGCCGTCTGGTAGGCCGCCGCTTCCGCCTGGCGCACGTGATGTTCGGACCGGAAATTATCGAAGTCGCCACCTTTCGCGGCCATCATGAAGGCCACACTACCGATCGCATCACCTCCCAGCGCGGCCAGAACGGCATGCTGCTGCGCGACAACATCTTCGGTTCGATTGAAGAAGATGCCCAGCGCCGCGACTTTACCATCAACAGCCTCTACTACAGCGTGGCGGATTTCACCGTCCGCGACTACGTCGGTGGCATGAAAGATCTGCAGGATGGCGTCGTCCGCCTGATCGGCGATCCGGAAACCCGCTATCGCGAAGATCCGGTGCGCATGCTGCGCGCGGTGCGTTTTGCGGCGAAGCTTAATATGAGCATCAGCGAAGAGACCGCCGAGCCGATCCCGCGCCTGGCGACGCTGCTGCACGATGTGCCGCCGGCGCGTCTGTTTGAAGAAGTCCTGAAGCTGCTGCAGGCCGGCGACGGTTATGAAACCTATATCCTGCTGCGCGAATATAATCTGTTCCAGCCGCTGTTCCCGACCATTACCCGCTACTTCACCGAGCGCGGCGATAGTCCAATGGAGCGCATCATCAGCCAGGTGCTAAAGAATACCGATACCCGCATTCGCAACGATATGCGCGTTAACCCGGCGTTCCTGTTCGCGGTAATGTTCTGGTACCCGCTGCTGGAAACGGCGCAGAAAATCGCTCAGGAGAGCGGGCTGGCCTACTACGATGCCTTCGCGTTGGCGATGAACGACGTGCTGGACGAGGCCTGCCGTACGCTGGCCATCCCGAAACGTATTACCACTCTGGTGCGCGATATCTGGCAGCTTCAGCTGCGGATGTCCCGCCGTCAGGGTAAACGCGCGTGGAAGCTAATGGAGCATCCAAAATTCCGCGCCGCCTACGATCTGCTGGAGCTGCGCGCCGGCGCCGAAAACAGCAGCGAGCTGCAGCGTCTGACCAAATGGTGGGGCGAGTTCCAGGTCGCCGCGCCGCCGGATCAGAAAGATATGCTGGATGATTTAGGCGACGATCCGGCCCCGCGCCGCCGCCACCGTCGTCCGCGCAAACGCGCGCCGCGCCGCGAAGGTAGCGCATGACGCTCGTCTATATCGCGATTGGCAGCAATCTGGCCTCTCCGCTGGAGCAGGTCAACGCTGCCGTTAACGCGCTGGCGGACATACCCGAAAGCCGGGTAATAAGGGTTTCCTCTTTCTACCGCACGCCGCCCCTGGGGCCGCAGGATCAACCTGACTACCTCAACGCCGCCGTCGCGCTGGAAACCGCGCTGGCCGCAGAAGAGCTGCTCAACAACACCCAGCGTATTGAACTGCATCAGGGCCGCACGCGTAAAGCCGAACGCTGGGGACCGCGCACGCTGGACCTCGACATCATGCTGTTCGGCGATGAAGTGATTACTAGCCCGCGCCTGACCGTACCGCACTACGATATGAAAAACCGCGGTTTTATGCTGTGGCCGCTGTTTGAAATCGCCCCCGACCTGCGTTTCCCCGACGGTCCGGCATTACCGGCTGTTCTGGCAAATCTCGGCGCGGAAAAACCCGCTCTCTGGTAATAACCCTTCGTTTTT
The DNA here is from genome assembly GCF_018139045.1 of Klebsiella pasteurii. Classification (NCBI taxonomy): domain Bacteria; kingdom Pseudomonadati; phylum Pseudomonadota; class Gammaproteobacteria; order Enterobacterales; family Enterobacteriaceae; genus Klebsiella; species Klebsiella pasteurii. The sequence continues at coordinate 4,963,935 of NZ_CP073236.1, read as the reverse complement.
AACAATTACGGCGATCGTGGTAATCGGTTGCCTAAAACCATTGCCCCCCTGAATGCTGCTGTTAGAATGCCGGTTAATATGACTTTCATCATCAGGAAACGTTATGAAACCGACCACAATCGCCCTGCTGCAGAAATGTAAACAGGAGAAGAAACGCTTCGCCACTATCACCGCCTACGACTACAGCTTTGCAAAGCTGTTCGCCGATGAGGGTATTAACGTGATGCTGGTCGGCGATTCGCTGGGCATGACGGTGCAGGGCCACGATTCCACCCTGCCGGTGACCGTTGAAGACATCGCCTATCACACGCGTGCGGTACGCCGCGGCGCGCCGAACTGTTTGCTGCTCGCTGACCTGCCGTTTATGGCTTACGCCACGCCGGAACAAACCTTTGAGAACGCCGCCATCGTCATGCGCGCGGGAGCCAATATGGTCAAAATCGAGGGCGGAGCCTGGCTGGCGGATACCGTGAAAATGCTTGCCGAGCGTGCGGTACCGGTGTGCGGACACCTCGGTCTGACCCCGCAGTCGGTGAACGTCTTCGGCGGGTATAAAATTCAGGGCCGCGGCGATGCCGGGCAAGTTCTGCTGGATGATGCGCTGGCGCTGGAAGCGGCGGGCGCGCAGCTGCTGGTGCTGGAGTGCGTACCGGTTGAGCTGGCGAAACACGTCACCGAGGCGTTAACCATCCCGGTGATTGGTATCGGCGCGGGCAACGTTACTGACGGACAAATCCTCGTCATGCATGACGCTTTCGGTATTACCGGCGGCCATATTCCAAAATTCGCCAAAAATTTCCTGAGCACAGCGGGCGACATGCGCGCCGCGGTACGGCAATATGTTGCCGAAGTGGAGTCCGGCGTCTATCCGGGCGAAGAACACAGTTTCCATTAAGGAGTGTTGTTGTGCTGATTATTGAAACCCTGCCGCTGCTGCGCCAGCATATCCGCCGTTTACGCCAGGAGGGCAAGCGCATTGCGCTGGTTCCCACCATGGGCAACCTGCACGATGGCCATATGAAGCTGGTTGATACCGCCAAAGCCAGCGCAGATGTGGTGGTGGCCAGTATCTTCGTCAACCCAATGCAGTTTGACCGCGCTGAGGATCTGGCGCGCTATCCGCGCACCCTGCAGGACGATTGCGAAAAGCTGAACAAACGGAAGGTCGATTTGGTCTTCGCGCCTGCCGCGGCGGAAATCTACCCGCAGGGTACCGAAAGCCAGACCTACGTCGATGTCCCGGGGCTGTCGACGATGCTTGAGGGCGCCAGCCGTCCAGGCCACTTCCGCGGCGTTTCCACTATCGTTAGCAAACTGTTCAACCTGATCCAACCGGACGTCGCCTGCTTCGGCGAAAAAGACTTCCAGCAGCTGGCGCTGATCCGCAAAATGGTCGCGGATATGGGCTACGACATCGAGATTATCGGCGTACCGATTATGCGCGCGAAAGATGGGCTGGCGCTGAGTTCGCGCAACGGCTATCTCAGCGCAGAGCAGCGCAAAATCGCTCCAGGGCTATATAAGGTGATGAATCGCGCGGCGGAGAAACTGGCGGCCGGCGAGCGCAACCTTGATGAGTTGATCGCGATTGCCGGGCAGGAGCTGAACGAACAAGGCTTCCGCGCCGATGATATCCAGATCCGCGACGCCGATACGCTGCTCGATTTGACCGAAAGCAGCCAGCGCGCGGTGATCCTGATGGCGGCGTGGCTCGGCGAAGCGCGTTTGATCGACAACCAGATAGTGGCGCTCGCTCGGTAGACACGGGTTAAAAATCGGGCAATACTGCCAGGAATTTCCTCAAGGCGGACGTCACGCCCGCTTTGTTATCGTTAAGCTTTAAAGGTAGACGTTATGATTCGTAATATGCTGCAGGGCAAACTCCACCGCGTTAAAGTCACGCAGGCCGACCTGCACTATGAAGGCTCCTGCGCTATTGATCAGGATTTCCTGGATGCGTCCGGCATCCTGGAAAACGAGGCTATTCATATCTGGAACGTGACCAACGGTAATCGTTTCTCCACCTACGCTATCGCCGCGGAGCGCGGTTCGCGAATTATCTCCGTTAACGGCGCGGCGGCGCATTGTGCCAGCGTCGGTGATATTCTGATTATCGCCAGCTTCGTTATGATGCCTGACGAAGAAGCCCGCGCCTGGCAGCCGAAAGTGGCCTATTTTGAAGGCGAGAATGAAATGAAGCGCCAGGCAAAAGCCATTCCGGTACAGGTTGCCTGATCTACCCCTGCGGCTGGTTGCTTATCAGCCGCGACATGGTTTCCAGCGAATCCGTTCTTAATATATACAGCCTCTTCAATAAGAACGGATTATCCCCCGGTTTTACCTTTCCTCTTACCGTCGTCACTGCCAGATGAAAACCAGCGTCATTCGCCGCCTGAACCGCCGTGGCGTTATAGCCGCCAAACGGGTAAGAGAGATACTGTACGTGCGGATTAAACTGCGCCAGCGCCCGCCGCGAATGCTCAAAATCAAACAGAATATTGTGATAGCTGCGGCTGAGTAGAATTGGATGACGTTCGGCATCAACCCGATGCAGAAAATGGGTATGCGACTGCACGTCAAAAACGTCCTGAATCTGTTTTAGCTCGGAAACACTCATAAACTGCAGCGATTTTGGCGCCCATTTCTGCGGATGGCGCTTAATGCGCGACGAGATAATAAAAGCCGTAGCGTGAAAGCCATACTGCTTGAGAATCGGGTAGGCATAGCGGTTGACCGACTTCAGCCCGTCGTCAAAGGTGATCACCACCGAGCGCGCCGGAAGGTTCACTTTATTACGCAGATAGCCCTCAAGCTGATACATACTCAGCGTGGTATAGCCCTGGTCGCGTAGCCAGGTCATCTGATTGCTGAAGGCGCGAACGGAAGTCGTTGTTGAGGTATGGCGAAAGCGGGTATTTTCTTCATCACGAAGAATATGGTGATAGGTAAGGATGGGGATGCCGTTATCTTCCTGGGCATCAAGGCTGCTCACCCACGCCAGCCGGTTGCCGATGCGAATCTGAAACCAGGTTTGATTCAACCGATCTTTGAGCTTGCTGATAATCGGGTAACGCAAATTACTCGCCAGGGTGCCAAATGGCGCGCTGCCAACGGCGGGGGCATCATATACTGGCGTATCTTTCCAGGTCATGAGGTTTTGGTTGCTCAGGGATTTATGCAGATCGCCCAGGCTGTCCTCAACTCGCTGCTTACCCTGTACCGGCTCCAGGTGGCCTTTATCAATAAAGCCGGTCGCAAAGCCAAAATTAAACTCATAGTAATCCGCCGCCGTCGGTACTACCGCCAGTATTTGTCCTGCCCGTACGTTGCCGACGCTCACTACCTGATTGCCCACCTGCGCCCAGATATCGGCATCTTCGGTCGTCTGCATATAACGTGCCGGGACACCCTGCTGGCTTAACAGACTGGCGGAGGCGCCGAGCGTCGTGAACAGGAGGAGTAAAGCAAGAATTCGGGCAAACATGCGCATCGAACCGGTAGACAAGAACTGCCGTCATTGTAACAAAAGCATCATCAATACCAATGCTTAATTCCCGTACGGCTCATGCAGTAGTCGAAAAGGCGGATTTTTTTGCTGTTGATGCCAGAGGCTGCTCACCGCCGGGCCTCCAGCGCTGACAATGGCGTGTCGGAAAGCTTCGCTGCTCAGGTTCTGGCGCAGCAAATACATACTTTCCAGTAATGAATAGTCGATCCCGGAAATCACTTCACAGTGGGTGTGCTTATGGCTCATCAGCGCCGCCACGCGATAAGGCGCCGCGCCGGTTTTATCGGTCAGAAAAATAACCCCTTCTCCGCCATCCGTCTCGTGCAGCGCGTCGCACATCATGCGGCTCAGCATATTGCTGCTGAGATTACGCCAGTAGTTAACCGCCCGACACTGCGTCAGCGGCCCAAACTTTTTCTCCAGACGATCCAGCATCTCCTGCGCCAGTTCGTCATGACAGGTAATCACCCAACCTAACATCGCCTACCTCCTTAGCAGGCAAACAATTTAGCAAGGGAAGCGATAAATATCGGTGATGGCAATCAAAATTGTTTGCTGGCGCTTCGCTTAACTGCGCAGCGAAGCGCCATGAACGGCTAAATTAGCTGCGCAGCCCGCGCCCGCGCTGGATCAGATACCAACACAAAATATAAAATGCGACGATAAACACCACCAGCACGCCGAAGGTGGTGGCCAGCGGAACATCGTTAATCCCGAGGAAGCCGTAGCGGAAGCCGCTGATCATATAGACAATCGGGTTCAGATGCGACAGGCCTTGCCAGAACGGCGGCAGCAGGGTCAGCGAATAAAAAACCCCGCCGAGGTAGGTCAGCGGCGTCAGCACGAAGGTCGGAATGAGGCTGATATCATCAAAGGTTTTGGCAAACACCGCGTTCAGCAGACCGGCCAGTGAAAATAACACGGCGGTCAGCACCAGGGTCAGGGCGACAAATACCCACGAGTGAACCTGGAACGGTACGAAAAACAGCGAAATCGCCGTCACCAGAATCCCGACGCACAGACCGCGGGCAACGCCGCCGCCCACATAGCCGGCGATCACCACATGGGTGGGGACCGGCGCGACCAGCAGTTCTTCAATATTGCGCTGAAATTTCGCGCTGAAGAATGATGAAGCGACGTTGGCGTAAGCGTTGGTGATCACCGCCATCATAATCAGCCCCGGCACGATAAACTGCATATAGGTAAAACCGTGCATTTCACCGATGCGCGAGCCAATCAGGTTACCGAAAATGACAAAGTAAAGGGTCATCGTTATGACCGGCGGCACCAGCGTCTGGATCCAGATACGCATAAAGCGATGGATCTCTTTGGTCCAGATGCTTTTCAGCGCGACCCAATAAAGCTGCATCATGCCGATTCTCCTTTCCGATCGTGTACCAGCGTGACAAACAGCTCTTCCAGACGGTTAGCTTTGTTACGCATACTTAATACCTGTATTCCCTGCGCGCTCAATTGCGTAAATACGCTGTTAATCCCCTGCTCGCGCAGCACCTCAACCTCCAGCGTCGACGTATCAACCAGACGATACTGATAGCCTTCCAGTACCGGTAACGGGCTTTTGGGAGCCAGATCGAGAATAAAGGTTTCTGATTTCAGCTTGGAAAGCAGCGCCTTCATCGACGTGTTTTCCACCAGCTCGCCGTTCTGAATAATACCGATATTGCGACACAGCATTTCGGCTTCTTCCAGATAGTGGGTCGTCAGGATGATCGTGGTGCCTTTATCATTCAGATCTTTCAGGAATCCCCACATCGAACGACGCAGCTCAATATCCACTCCCGCCGTTGGCTCATCGAGAATCAGCAGCTTCGGTTCATGCATCAACGCACGGGCAATCATCAGGCGGCGCTTCATGCCGCCGGAGAGCATCCGCGCGCGTTCGTTGCGCTTTTCCCAAAGATCGAGCTGTTTGAGGTACTTTTCGCTACGGGCGATGGCTTCTTTGCGCTCAACGCCGTAGTAGCCCGCCTGGTGAATGACAATCTGCTGTACGGTTTCAAAGGGGTTAAAGTTGAACTCCTGCGGCACCAGGCCGAGCTGGCGTTTGGCGTTAACCACATCCTTTTGCAGGTCATAGCCAAACACGTTGACCTCACCGGAGGTTTTGTTCACCAGCGAACTGATAATGCCGATAGTGGTGGATTTTCCCGCGCCGTTCGGCCCCAGGAGCGCGTAAAAATCGCCCGCTTCTACCTGAAGATCGATTCCGCGCAGCGCCTGAACCCCGCCGGGGTAGGTTTTTTTGAGCTGTTTTAGTTCCAGAGCAATGGTCATTAAATGTCTCTTCTCGTGTCGTGACACGCGATGGGTTGTTTTAAAAAATGTGAGGTTAACCTATATTAGCGCAACGCACTTACTTGGTTACAGGCCCGTAAACATCCATGAACGATATAGATACACTCATCAGCAACAATGCACTATGGTCAAAAATGCTGGTGGAGGAAGACCCCGGTTTCTTTGAGAAACTGGCACAGGCGCAAAAGCCGCGCTTTCTGTGGATTGGATGTTCCGATAGCCGCGTTCCCGCTGAACGTTTGACCGGCCTGGAACCTGGCGAGCTGTTTGTACACCGTAACGTCGCCAACCTGGTGATTCATACCGATCTGAACTGTCTTTCCGTGGTGCAATACGCGGTCGACGTACTGGAAGTCGAACACATCATTATCTGTGGCCACTACGGCTGCGGCGGCGTGCAGGCGGCGATTGAAAATACCGAGCTAGGCCTTATCGACAACTGGCTGCTGCATATTCGCGATATCTGGTTTAAGCACAGCTCGCTGCTGGGAGAAATGCCCGAAGAGCGCCGCCTTGATACGCTGTGTGAATTGAATGTGATGGAGCAGGTTTACAACCTTGGCCATTCAACGATTATGCAGTCGGCGTGGAAGCGTGGACAGAAAGTGACGATTCACGGCTGGGCCTACGGTATTCACGACGGCATGTTACGCGATCTGGACGTGACCGCCGTCAGCCGCGAAACGCTGGAACAGCGCTATCGCCATGGAATTTCCAACCTTAAAAGCAAGCACGTCAATCACAAGTAATTCACGCGCCCCTCTTAATATCCCGGATAAGCCGGGATAGAAAATCCGCGTTACTCGTCCAGCAGCGTCACTTTGCCAATATATGGCAGGTGGCGATAGCGCTGAGCATAGTCGATGCCGTATCCCACCACGAACTCGTCCGGGATCGCAAAACCAACAAACTCAACCGGCACCTTCACTTCGCGGCGGCTTGGCTTATCGAGCAGTGTACAAATCGCCAGCGATTTCGGTTCACGCAGGCTGAGGATTTCGCGTACTTTTGACAGCGTGTTGCCAGAGTCGATGATGTCTTCCACTATCAGCACATCTTTACCGCGGATATCCTCATCCAGGTCTTTGAGGATTTTGACGTCACGGGTGGTAGACATGCCGCTACCGTAGCTGGAGGCGGTCATAAAATCGACTTCATGCGGTACCTGAACTTCACGGCACAGGTCGGCCATAAACATAAACGAGCCACGCAACAGCCCCACCAGCACCATTTCGCTGCCGCTATCTTTGTAGTGCTCGTTGATTTGGCGACCGAGCTCAGCAATACGGGCTTTGATCTCGGTTTCCGGGATCATCACTTCTACAGTATGTTTCATAAAACTAACCATTTGATTCTTAATGTAAATCATCAACTCCGCTGCGATTGCACCGACGTTGACCGGCAAGCCACGCAGTATACCAGCAAAAAGAAATATACGATGCAGTGATTAATAAAGCCCATTTTGTGATTCCGATCACACTTGTTAAATCCTATAATTAATTGCAGTTAAAAAATTAACAAACAAACGAGTGTCCTTCTATGGCAGAAACAAAATCTCAACAATCACGGTTACTCGTGACGCTGACGGCTCTTTTTGCAGCGTTCTGTGGCCTATATCTTTTAGCAGGCGGGGCCTGGCTGGTCGCTCTTGGCGGCTCATGGTACTACCCTGTCGCAGGTCTGGTGATGCTGGCCGTCACCGTCATGCTGTTTCGCGGTAAGCGTTCTGCGCTTTGGCTATACGCCGCACTGCTGCTCGCCACCATGATCTGGGGCGTATGGGAAGTTGGCTTCGACTTCTGGGCGCTGACTCCGCGTAGCGACATCCTGGTCTTCTTCGGCATCTGGCTTATTCTACCGTTTGTCTGGCGCCGCCTGCCGATTCCCTCCTCTGGCGCCGTTGCCGGGCTGGTTGTCGCCCTGCTGATTAGCGGCGGCATCCTGACCTGGGCTGGCTTCAACGACCCGCAGGAAGTTAACGGTACGCTGAGCGCTGATGCAACGCCAGCAGCGCCAATTTCCGAGGTGGCCGATGGCGACTGGTCGGCGTATGGCCGCAACCAGGAAGGCCAGCGCTACTCGCCGCTGAAGCAGATTAACGCCGATAACGTGAAGAACCTGAAAGAGGCATGGGTATTCCGTACGGGCGATCTCAAGCAACCTAACGATCCGGGTGAAATCACCAATGAAGTCACGCCGATTAAAGTTGGCGACACGCTCTATCTGTGTACCGCCCACCAGCGCCTGTTCGCGCTTGATGCGGCCACCGGTAAAGAAAAGTGGCATTTCGATCCGCAGCTCAACGCGGACCCGTCTTTCCAGCATGTGACCTGCCGCGGCGTTTCATATCATGAAGCCAAAGCAGATAACGCGCCGGCGGAAGTGGTTGCCGACTGCCCGCGCCGCATTATTCTTCCGGTCAACGATGGCCGCCTGTTCGCCATCAATGCCGAAACCGGTAAGCTGTGTGAGTCCTTCGCCAATAAAGGCATTCTCAACCTGCAAACCAATATGCCTGTCACCACGCCGGGCATGTATGAACCCACTTCACCGCCGATTATTACCGATAAGACAATCGTCATCGCCGGCGCCGTGACCGATAACTTCTCCACCCGCGAGCCGTCAGGCGTTATTCGCGGCTTTGATGTGAATACCGGTAAACTGCTGTGGGCCTTTGATCCGGGCGCGAAAGATCCCAACGCAATTCCTGATGATGAACATCATTTCACTCTGAATTCACCAAACTCCTGGGCACCAGCGGCCTATGACGCGAAGCTGGATCTGGTCTACCTGCCTATGGGCGTGACCACCCCGGATATCTGGGGCGGCAACCGTACGCCTGAACAAGAGCGCTATGCCAGCTCCATCGTGGCGCTAAACGCCACGACCGGTAAACTGGCATGGAGCTACCAGACCGTTCATCACGATCTGTGGGATATGGATATGCCGTCTCAGCCGACGCTGGCGGACATTGACGTGAACGGCAAAACCGTGCCGGTAATTTACGCTCCGGCAAAAACCGGTAATATTTTTGTCCTCGATCGCCGTAACGGCGAGCTGGTCGTCCCGGCGCCGGAAAAACCGGTTCCGCAAGGGGCGGCGAAAGGTGACTACGTCGCGAAAACCCAGCCGTTCTCCGACCTGAGCTTCCGACCGAAGAAAGACCTGACCGGCGCGGATATGTGGGGCGCCACCATGTTCGACCAGCTGGTGTGCCGCGTTATCTTCCATCAGCTGCGCTATGAAGGGATTTTCACCCCACCGTCAGAACAAGGTACGCTGGTCTTCCCGGGTAACCTGGGGATGTTCGAATGGGGCGGTATCTCCGTCGATCCGAACCGCCAGGTGGCGATTGCTAACCCAATGGCGCTGCCGTTTGTATCAAAACTGATCCCTCGCGGACCGGGTAATCCGATGGAGCAGCCAAAAGACGCCAAAGGTTCCGGTACCGAAGCCGGTATTCAGCCGCAGTACGGCGTCCCTTACGGCGTCACGCTCAACCCGTTCCTGTCACCGTTTGGTCTGCCCTGCAAACAGCCAGCATGGGGCTATATCTCCGCGCTGGATCTGAAAACCAACGAAGTGGTGTGGAAAAAACGTATCGGTACGCCGCAGGATAGCCTGCCGTTCCCGATGCCGATTAAGCTCCCGTTCACCATGGGTATGCCGATGCTGGGCGGCCCAATTTCGACGGCCGGCAATGTGCTGTTTATCGGCGCGACCGCGGATAACTACCTGCGCGCTTACAATATGAGCAACGGCGAGAAGTTATGGCAGGCACGTCTGCCGGCAGGCGGTCAGGCGACGCCGATGACCTATGAAGTGAATGGCAAGCAGTACGTTGTCATCTCTGCGGGCGGTCACGGTTCATTTGGCACGAAGATGGGCGACTATATCGTCGCTTATGCTTTACCGGACGACGCGAAGTAAACAAAGAAGGCCCGGTTTCCGGGCCTTTTCTCTATGGCACATCTCTCTCTTTTCGAGCGAAGCGAGCCCGCTTAGACGGCCTACACCGTAAATCCAAGCATCATCCCCGTATCTTCATGCTCCAGCAGATGGCAGTGCGCCATATAGGCATGCTCTTTCGGCGCATCGTGGTCAAATTTCACCAGCACTTCACTCACATCGCCTTCCACCCTGACGGTATCTTTCCAGCCGCTCCGGTGGGGTGCCGGCGCTTTACCGTTTTCGGACAAAATACGGAACTGAGTACCGTGAATATGGAAAGGATGCAGCATCATGTCGCCTTTGCCGGAAATCACCCACCGCTCATATTGCCCTTTCGCCGCCGCAAACATGGGAACATTCATATCAAAGGCTTTACCGTTGATCCGGTTTGCATTATGGAAATCAAAACTTTGATGACCGTGCTTCATCTGCGCCATGCCGCCATGATTCATGTTTCCGTGATTCATATTCCCCATATCGCCATGATTCATCATCATGCCATGGTCCATACCGGACATCGCCTGGTCGCCATATTTTTGCATCAGCGCCTGCATGCCCATCATATCGAGCATCGGATCCATAGAGAGCTGCAGAGTACGTTGAGTAAGCCCCTGAAGAGAGGGCAGCGCTGGCATAGCGGCCAGAACATCCGGCAGCTTACCCGAAGCCTGGATAGTCAGTGGCTGCACGCGTAACACCGGCTGCGGCCGATCAAACGGAGCAACCGCCATCCCCATCTGGTTAACCGGGAGTGTAATTACATCAAAGGGTTTTCCGTCAGTGGTATCCACCAGCACTTCGAAACGCTCCCCCATCAACACCGGCAGCTCGTTGACTTTCACCGGCTCAGCCAGCAGACCACCATCGCTTGCCACCACGTACATGGGCCGCTTATCGCTGGTGGCGAAATTCAAAGAACGCGCATTACAACCGTTAAGCAGACGCAACCTTAACCAGCCGCGAGGCGCGGCATGTTCCGGGTAGAGTGCCCCGTTAGTCAGCAGCGTATCGCCAAACCAGCCAACGGCTGCGCTCATAATATCGAGCTGATAATCAATCTCTCCCGCTGAGGTGAACTTTTTATCCTGCACAATCACCGGAACATCATCAATTCCCCACTGCTTTGGCAAGAGCAGCTTTTCGCTTTCCGCATCAGAAATCAATACCAGCCCCGCCAGCCCCATCGCGACCTGCCTGCCAGTTTTGCCATGTTGATGAGGATGGAACCAACAGGTCGCCGCCCGCTGCGTTGGGGTAAAGCTCACCGTGCGGGAGCCTCCGGCGGCAATCACGCCCTGGGGACCGCCGTCAACGGCGCCAGGAACCTCGAGACCGTGCCAGTGTACGGTGGTCTCCTCCGCCAGCCGGTTATGAATATCGATGGTTGCCTGCTCACCCTGCTTAAGCTGTAGGGCCGGGCCCAGCAGATTACCGTTATAGCCCCAGGTGGTCGCAAGATGAGAGCCGAACTGCGTTTTTCCGGCCTGGATGATTAACGAGATGCGATTGCGCGCGTCGGCGGTAAGTAGCTCCGGTACAGGCAAAGATGGACGACTGGCGGCGAAAACCGAGCGGCTCCATAGCGGCAATGCGCTGGCTACGCTGACCGCAGCGGTTAGTTTAAGAAACTCACGACGTTGCATTTTCACATCCTTTTTATTCTGCTGGTGAATAATTGAGCTTAAACCCTCCCCTAACAGGAAGGTCAAGCAGAAGAGTAAGAATAAAGCTCGGCGCAGTGTAACGAAGTATGCTAACGTTGTTTGTCCGTGATTCAATGGTAGAAAAAATGAAGACGCTTTTCAGAACAATAGTGCTTGGCAGCCTGCTCACTCTCTCCGCCAATAGCTATGCATTAAGCGAGTCCGAAGCGGAGGATATGGCTGATTTAACGGCAGTATTCGTCTTCCTGAAGAACGACTGCGGTTATCAAAATCTGCCTAACACACAGATTCGCCGCGCCCTGGTCTTTTTTGCTCAGCAGAACCAGTGGGATTTAAGCAATTACGACAGCTTCAATATGAAAGCGCTGGGTGAAGATAGCTACCGGGACCTCAGCGGAATCAAAATCCCCACCACCAAAAAATGTAAAGCGCTGGCGCGTGACTCACTAAGCCTGCTTGCTTACGTGAAATAATCCCCCTGATTTCAACAAATCGGTAGCCGTGAGAATACGGCTATGATGCGCCGTAATAATAGTGGTTCAATTAACTGCGCGCTTTAATTTATATCTCAATTCATAGAATTCAATGATAATTCAAACTTAATTCATTAAGCACTTGATTCATTAATAAAACAAATATAAAAAATAGATTTCCAAAAACAAAACTCTAATATTGCAATCTTCTTTTTTGCACACTATTATCGCCCGATAACACTCCTTTTTTATCAATAGAATGAAACCTTGAACATATCCTTATTTACACGCATAGCGCCTGTGGCTGTCATTTTATTAGTCGGCTGTAATTCAATACAGTCCAGGCAATCCGCCAGATTAATGAAACCATTATCTGATACGACATTAAGCCAACAACAAACGGAACAGCAGAGAGTCGCCGATGAGCAAGCGCGTCTGGACTCCTGCCGCAAGGCTCTTGAATCTCTGAAAGAAGTGAATCCAAAGCAGGCAGACAAACTCGGTAATGAGTTCACCGCCCTCCTGAGTGCTGCAACCCAATATAATTCTGTTCGCAGTAAAGTGGCTGAACCGACAAAACAGGGGATCGATTCGATGTACCAGTTCAAATCAATCAAGCTATGCGCTGATATTGAAAAGGCACTGATAGATAGTCTTGTTAAACGTGGTGAAAATGTTCAGCTATGAACGGAAAAATAGCTAAAAACTTCAATTCGGTATCGCTGGCAGCAGTGTTTGTGCTGGCGCTATCGCCGAACGCCTATGCGGAAAAAGATGCGCTGATAAGCGTCACAGCGAGTTCAAGCAGTGACGCTTCAGGCCCTGCATTTTTAAATTACGCTAAAGAGCAGCAGGCGCAAGAAAGTCGCGAGCCAGTAAAGCCCGTTGAGGAAAAAAACAATAATACAAAAACCACCAATAAAAAAAGCGTTCAGAATACTAATGATATTTCCCGTCAGGCTGCAATAATTTCTCAAAAAGATAAACTTATCCGCCAGCTTCGACAGCAGCTGGAAGCTAAACCCGCAACGATTAATGCCGCAGCAGATAGCCAAAAAGAGCTGACGGATAAAATTCAGCTGCTTGAGAAAAAATTAGCAACTGCTGTAGCCGAAAAACAACGATTAATAGAAAAAGAGCTAACGACCGCAGCTGAAATAAAACAGGAGGTGGGCCAACGTAATGCCTCCGAAGATAAAATTCTGCAGCAAGAAAAAAAGCTGGTATTAGTAGAATCCGCAAAACAAAAAGTTGAGCTGCAGCTGACTGAGGCAACCGCTGAAAAGCAGACGCTGATAAAGAAACTCGCCGCAGCGGAAGCGGAAAAGCAAGATACGGCCTCTAAGCTCACGGCTGCGGCATCAGACAAACAAGCGCTCATGAGCAAGCTCACTGCTGCTGAGTTATCTCAACAGCAAATGCTCGCAAAATTCACTGCGGCTGACGCCGTCAGGCAGACGCTACAAACGAAGCTAGAAGCGTCTGAAACAGATCATAAAGCCGTGATAGCGAAGCTCGCCGCCTATGAAACGGAACAAAAGGATTTAACGGCAAAACTGGCGGCTGCGGGGGTAGAAAAACAGGCGCTCACCGCTAAACTCGATTCCTTTATCATCAGCAAGCAGCAGTCATCCCTTCAGGGGGATGCCGCCGATAAAGACAAAGCCCTACTGCAGGCCAGCGCAGATGAAATTACCCGGCTAAAGACCATGCTTGCTGATGCCGAAGCTAAAAAACCAGCGGCTATCGACCTTGCCAAAGAGTCCCTGCAGCAGGCTTACGCTATCGGCGTATCGATGGGTGATGAAGTGCTACAGCTCTTATCCACCCGGGATTCCCAGGGTGTAAAAATGAGCAAAGATACCGTACTGCAGGGTATCCAGGATTCTTTTTCCGGAAATATCGCCCTTGATGAGAAAGCGCGCAATAAAGCTTTGTTCGATGTGTCTAAAGAAGTCTTTCAGAACCTGAAGAAGATCGAACAGCAAACGCTTAGCGAAGGAAAGAAATATCAGCAAAAGTTCGCGAAGCAAAAAGGGGTGGTATTGAAAGATGGCGTTTACAGCCGCATAGATTATGCCGGTAAGGGCAAGATTCTCGATAGCGATATCGTTACCGTCACCATCAAAGAAACGCTTATCGACGGAACAGTCATTAACGATATGGAAGCGGAGGGAAAAGTGTGGTCTCAATCCCTGAAATCTTATCCTCCCCTGTTCCTTGGCCCCATAAAACGGCTGGGAAATCACGGGGCTATTACGGTCGTGATCCCTCCCGAACTGGCCTACGGCAGCAAGGGCAAGCCGCCTAAAATCCCGCCGGGAGCGACCATGGTATATTCGCTCAGAATCGTTGACGCCACAGCAGCAGAACCGCAGGCTAAAAAACCCTGATCCTCGCGCCTTCCGCCGGGGGAGGCGTTCCCAATTTTCTTACCACGCCTCATTTGCTGAAATATCCGCCGTGCATCATCTTCTATAGTTGGCTATGATGTTGCGCTCATTTTAATGGGTGTAACAGATGTTAACAAAGGAGGATCTGCCCGTGGCCGATAGCAATCTGTGGCATGAAACGCTGCACGACCATTTTGGTCAGTATTTCAGCGTTGATAACGTTCTGTATCATGAGAAAACCGATCACCAGGATTTAATCATTTTCGAAAACGCGGCGTTTGGTCGCGTGATGGCGCTGGACGGGGTGGTACAAACCACCGAGCGTGATGAGTTTATCTACCATGAAATGATGACCCATGTTCCGCTAATGGCCCACGGTCAGGCGAAACATGTGTTAATTATCGGCGGCGGCGATGGCGCCATGCTGCGCGAAGTCTCTCGCCACGGTAATGTCGAAAGCATCACCATGGTAGAAATTGACGCTGGCGTGGTTTCGTTCTGTCGTCAATATCTGCCTAATCATAACGCTGGCGCGTACGACGACCCGCGTTTTACGTTGGTCATTGACGATGGCGTCAATTTTGTTAACCAAACGGCGCAAACGTTTGACGTCATTATCTCCGATTGCACCGATCCTATCGGTCCCGGCGAGAGCCTGTTCACTTCCGCATTTTATGAAGGCTGTAAACGCTGCCTCAATCCTGGTGGGATTTTCGTCGCTCAGAACGGCGTCAGCTTCCTGCAGCAGGATGAGGCCGTCGATAGCCATCGTAAACTCAGTCACTACTTTAGCGATGTGAGCTTCTATCAGGCGGCGATTCCAACCTATTACGGCGGCATCATGACCTTCGCATGGGCCACGGACAACGAAGCCCTTCGCCACCTTTCCAGCGAAATCATCCAGGCCCGCTTTCATAAATCGAACCTGAAGTGCCGTTATTACAATCCGGCAATTCACGCGGCGGCATTTGCTTTACCGCAATATTTACTGGATGCGCTATCCACTGTTAAGTAAGGGGGTGATCTAAATTGAAAAAATTGAAGCTGCACGGCTTTAACAATCTGACCAAAAGCCTGAGTTTTTGCATCTATGATATCTGCTACGCGAAAACGGCAGAGGAGCGCGATGGCTACATCGCCTATATTGACGAGCTCTATAACGCCAACCGCCTGACAGAAATTTTGTCCGAGACCTGTTCAATTATCGGCGCTAATATTCTCAACATTGCGCGTCAGGATTATGAGCCACAAGGGGCCAGCGTGACGATCCTGGTCAGCGAAGAGCCTATCGATCCGCAGCTTATCGATCAGACAGAACACCCGGGCCCGCTACCGGAAACCGTTGTGGCGCATCTCGATAAAAGCCATATCTGCGTTCATACCTATCCTGAAAGCCATCCTGAAGGCGGGCTGTGCACCTTCCGCGCCGATATTGAAGTCTCAACCTGCGGGGTCATTTCACCGCTGAAAGCCCTGAATTATCTGATTCACCAGCTAGAATCCGATATTGTCACCATTGATTATCGCGTTCGCGGTTTTACCCGTGATGTGAACGGCATGAAGCACTTCATCGATCATGAAATTAACTCCATTCAGAACTTCATGTCCGAGGATATTAAGTCTTTGTATGACATGGTGGACGTGAACGTTTACCAGGAGAATATTTTCCATACCAAGATGCTGCTTAAGGAATTCGACCTCAAGCACTACATGTTTCACACCAGGCCGGAAGATTTAACCGAAGAAGAGCGCAGGGTCATCACCGACCGGCTGTGGAAAGAGATGCGTGAAATTTACTACGCAAGAAATATACCGGCGGTGTAACGCCCGGCGGAGCACGGAGGCTCCGCCAGACTTAGCGCTGCTGCATAAACTCACGATAGGCGGCAACGACCTGTAAAAAATCTTCAATACCGCACAGCGAGAGGCTTTCTTCGTCGTAGTAGCTCATTCCTTCTTCTATCTCATCGCCGGAAAAATCCAGCTGATTGGCGCGGATCATCACTTCTTCCCCATCCAGCCATAATGTGTATTCATGACCGGCACGCTGCCAGGAACGTTCGCTACCTTTGACGGTGCGCGCGGCCTGCTCAACTTCATCAAGCAGGGTAAGGTTATCTTTAACCTCTTCGTTGAACCAGTGGCCAATAGCCTCATGATCCATCGACATTCGCACCTTGACCACTCCGGTAATATCGCGCAGAAATTCGTAATCCATAGTCTTTTCCTCTGCAAGGGCAGTGCGTCACCGCTGCACTGTACCCATAGCGTCATTATCGCAGCAGTAAGGGAGAAAAAAAGCGTCGCGGACGGAGGGATTGGAAATAAAAATGCCCGGTGATGCAATGTTCACCGGGCATTGAAGGGATTATATACAACGCTGACTTATTGCGTTATACCGCGGTCTGGAAAATCACCCCATCAGCCTTCTCAGTATACTGACCCAGCTGGTCGAAGTTCAGATAGCGGTAGGTATCCGCCGCAGTTTTATCCACCTGAGCAACGTAGGTCTGGTACTCTTCCGGCGTCGGCAGCTTACCAATAAGCGCGGCGACTGCCGCCAGCTCCGCAGAGGCCAGGAAGACGTTAGCGCCGGTACCCAAACGGTTCGGGAAGTTACGGGTTGAGGTAGAAACCACCGTCGCACCGTCAGCAACACGAGCCTGGTTACCCATGCACAGGGAGCAGCCAGGGATTTCAATACGCGCGCCGCTCTTACCAAACACGCTGTAGTAACCCTCTTCAGTCAGCTGCGCGGCATCCATGCGGGTTGGCGGCGCCACCCACAGACGGGTCGGCAGCTGGCCTTTGTGGTTGTCCAGCAGCTTACCAGCCGCGCGGAAGTGGCCGATGTTGGTCATGCAGGAACCGATAAACACTTCATCGATCTTCTCACCCTGCACGTCGGACAGCAGACGCGCATCGTCCGGATCGTTCGGCGCGCAGAGGATTGGCTCTTTGATATCGGCCAGATCGATATCGATCACCGCCGCATATTCTGCATCCGCATCGCCTTCCAGCAGCTGCGGATCCGCCAACCATTTTTCCATGCCCTGAACGCGACGTTCCAGCGTACGGCGGTCGCCGTAACCTTCCGCGATCATCCACTTCAGCAGGACGATGTTGGAGGTCAGATACTCAACGATCGGCTCTTTGTTCAGCTTGATCGTGCAGCCTGCAGCCGAGCGCTCTGCGGAGGCATCGGTCAATTCAAACGCCTGCTCAACTTTCAGATCCGGCAGACCTTCGATCTCCAGAATGCGGCCAGAGAAGATGTTTTTCTTACCTTTCTTCTCAACGGTCAGCAGGCCCTGTTTGATCGCATACAGCGGGATGGCGTGCACCAGATCGCGCAGGGTGATGCCTGGCTGCATTTTGCCTTTAAAGCGCACCAGCACCGACTCCGGCATATCCAGCGGCATGACGCCGGTCGCGGCGGCAAACGCCACCAGGCCAGAACCTGCCGGGAAAGAGATGCCAATAGGGAAACGGGTATGCGAATCACCACCGGTACCGACGGTATCCGGCAGCAGCATACGGTTCAGCCAGGAGTGGATAACACCATCGCCAGGACGCAGCGATACGCCGCCGCGGTTCATAATAAAGTCCGGTAGCGTGTGGTGCGTGGTGACGTCCACCGGCTTAGGATAAGCGGCGGTATGGCAGAAGGACTGCATCACGAGGTCGGAAGAGAAGCCCAGGCACGCCAGGTCTTTCAGCTCGTCACGGGTCATCGGACCGGTGGTGTCCTGAGAGCCTACGGAGGTCATCTTCGGTTCGCAATAAGCGCCCGGACGAACTCCGGCCACGCCGCAGGCGCGACCCACCATTTTCTGCGCCAGAGAGTATCCGCGGCTACTTTCCGCCACGTCTTTCGCCTGACGGAATACGTCGCTGTGCGGCAGGCCAAGCGCTTCACGCGCTTTGGTGGTCAGGCCACGACCGATGATTAGCGGGATACGGCCACCGGCGCGCACTTCGTCGATCAGTACGTCGGTTTTCAGCTCGAAGGTCGCGAGCAGTTCGCCGGTTTCGTGGTTACGTACTTCACCTTTAAAGGGATAAACGTCGATCACGTCGCCCATGTTCAGGTTGTTTACGTCCACTTCAATCGGCAGCGCGCCGGCATCTTCCATGGTATTAAAGAAGATAGGCGCAATTTTGCCGCCGAGAACCAGACCGCCGCCGCGTTTGTTAGGCACGTTCGGAATATCGTCGCCCATAAACCACAGCACCGAGTTGGTGGCGGATTTACGCGATGAACCGGTACCCACGACATCGCCGACGTACGCCAGCGGGAAACCTTTTTGCTGCAGTGCTTCAATTTGTTTAATCGGGCCGACGGCGCCAGGCTGATCCGGGTCGATGCCTTCACGGGCGTTTTTCAGCATTGCCAGCGCGTGCAGCGGAATGTCCGGGCGGGACCAGGCGTCAGGGGCCGGAGACAGGTCATCGGTGTTGGTTTCGCCGGTGACTTTAAAAACGGTCACGGTGATTTTGTCAGCCAACTGAGGACGGCTCAGGAACCACTCAGCATCAGCCCAGGATTGCATCACCTGTTTGGCATATTCATTGCCCGCTTTGGCTTTCTCTTCTACATCGTAGAAGTTGTCGAACATCAGCAAAGTGTGGGACAGCGCTTTCGCGGCAATCGGCGCCAGTTTTGCGTCGTCCAGCGCGTCAATCAGGGGATGAATGTTGTAACCGCCCTGCATGGTGCCCAGCAGTTCGACAGCTTTTTCACGGGTAACCAGTGGAGAAGTTGCTTCGCCTTTGGCGATCGCGGCAAGGAATCCGGCTTTAACATAGGCGGCTTCGTCGACGCCCGGCGGTACGCGGTTAATTAACAGGTCTAACAGGAATTCTTCTTCACCCGCTGGCGGGTTTTTCAGCAGTTCTACCAGCGCGGCCATTTGGGTTGCATCTAAGGGTTTCGGTACAATCCCCTCGGCGGCACGCTCAGCTACGTGCTTACGGTATTCTTCTAGCACGACGGTTCTCCTCGCTCTCATTGTAAAATGCGGTAGGCGATTCTCTTCACGCTCCTGTGAGACAGCAGTTTGTAGGGTAAATGCCCGATACCGCGTCGGCAGCATAGCAGGATTTTGGCGGGGTGTTAATCTGTTTACAAAAAAGCAACATTAAAAATTAGCTGAATCGTTAAGGGCAGAATATTGCAGGTTTTCTGTCAATTTAGCGGTATATAAAATTAATTCTGTTACACATAATTGTCCAAAAACCCAACTAAAATCAAAAACGCAAATTCGCGCTCTTTATACTCAGGCAATCCCCCGCTTTTCGACAATACTCTGTCAAAACGGGCCAATCTATGTGCCGGGAGTCCTTATGACGCTGCCTTTCAAACCCCATCTGCTCGCGCTGCTCTGTAGCGCCGGGCTATTAGCCGCCGCGGGTACGCTCTACGTCAAAAGCCGGGAGCCGCAAACGGTTCCCGAGCCCCCCGCCGTTGCGCAGACGGCGCAGGCAACCACCGCCGCTCAGCCGGTTACCGCAACCTATACCCCCGCGCAGATAGACCAGTGGGTCGCGCCAATCGCGCTCTATCCGGACAATCTGTTGTCACAGGTGCTGATGGCTGCGACCTATCCGAGTAACGTCGTTCAGGCGGTGCAGTGGTCGCAGGATAATCCTGCAATGAAGGGGGATGCGGCGGTACAAGCGGTGGCAAGCCAGCCCTGGGATCCCAGCGTAAAATCGCTGGTCGCCTTCCCTTCCCTGCTCGCGTTAATGGGAGAAAATGCGCCGTGGGTAGAAAACCTGGGTAACGCATTTCTCGCCCAGCCGCAGGACGTCATGGATTCAGTGCAGCGCTTACGCGCCATCGCCCAGCAGACCGGAACGCTGAAATCCACGCCGCAGCAGAAAGTCATCACCGCCACAAACGCTGCGGTCCCGGCAACGTCGACGACCAGTACCTCCCGCAGCAGCAGCGCCGTGACATCCTCCGCCCCCGCCCAGGTGATTAAAATCGAATCCACCGATCCGAACGTGGTGTACGTGCCGGCCTATAACCCTTCTGTTGTTTACGGCGCCTGGCCTAACACGGCCTACCCGCCGGTCTACCTGCCGCCGCCCCCGGGTGAACAGTTCACCAATAGCTTCGTAAAAGGTTTTGGCTATAGCCTAGGCGTCGCCACCACCTACGCCCTGTTCAGCAGCATCGACTGGGATGATGACGATCACCATCATGACGATGACGATTACCACCATGATGATGATCATCACGGCGGCTACTCGCACAACGGCGATAATATCAATATCAACGTCAATAATTTCAACCATATTACCGGGCAGAATCTGCCGGGAAATCACGTTAACTGGCAACATAATCCGGCCTATCGCGGCAATATTCCGTACCCGAACAACAACATTGCGCAGCATTACCATCAGACCAATGTTCCCGGCGGGCTTAGCACTACCCAACATCAACCCGTCGATCGTAACGCGCAGCGTCAGGCAGCCATGACTCAGCTACAGCAGCATACCGGGCCTGCGGCTACGGCGGATAACTCGCTTGCTCGCGCGCCGTCCCGAGATGCCCAGCGCCAAGTCGCATCGCAGCAGCTGCATCAGGTAACCCAGCGCAATAACTATCGCGGCTATGACGCCACGCCGGCGGTGACACATAACGCCGTACAACAGCAGCATCGGGAAGCGGTAAAATCGCAAATTCAGCATCCAACAGCGCAGCAGCAACAGCGCCGTGAACAGGTCCGGGCCGCAACGCCCGAACAACGTCAGCAGAAGTTGAATAACCTGCACGCCAATGCCCTGAGCGGTAACGATATCCGTTCGCCTTCCTGGCAGTCGCAGCAGGAGCGTGGCCTGCAGAGCCGTCATATCTCAGGTTTAAGCAGCGAGCAGCGCAGCGCGGCCAGAGAACATCTTTCGGAACATCATGAACTGCGCCGCCGCTGAGGATAATCAGATGAAAAAATTATTAACAATGACTCTGCTGGCCCTGACCCTGGCACCCGCTATATCGTTGGCTCAACAGCAGTTTACCTCTCCGGAACTGGCCGCCAGCGCGCTGGTCGAGGCGATCGGCAAGCATGATGAATCAGCGCTCAACGGGCTGCTCGGCGATAGCTGGCAGCAGTTTTTACCGCCGGATGGCATTGCCCCTGACGCCGTCGATCGCTTTCAACGTGACTGGAAAGTGAGCCATCGTATCGTTCAGCAACAGGATAGCGCCTGGCTGGAGGTGGGTCAGGAAGCATGGCGGCTACCGATCCCCATAATTCAGGATAAGAGCGGCTGGCGTTTTGACATGGCCGCTGCTGGAGATGAGATCCTGACTCGCGCCATTGGCCGCAATGAGCTGTCAGCCATTCAGGCAATGCATGCTTACGTTGATGCCCAGCAAGATTTCTATCGGTTAAACCACACCTGGGCGCAGAAGATTATCAGCAGTGATGGCAAGAAAGATGGCCTCTACTGGCCAACCGCTCCCGGTGAAGCGCCCAGCCCGTTAGGACCGGCATTTAGTCCCATAGAACCCGGCGAGGGCTATCACGGCTACCGTTTCCGCATAATTAAAGACGGCGAGAATCAGGGTGTCGCCCTGCTGGCATGGCCGGTTGAATGGGGAAAAACCGGTATCATGAGCTTTATGGTTGACCAAAATGATGAGGTTTATCAGGCTAATTTAGGTGATGAAACGCAGAGCAAGGCGCTGGCGATTTCTCAGTTTTCGCCTGATTCCGGCTGGCAGGCCATCCATCAATAGTAAAATGCCCGGCGCGCGATGGCGCTGCCGGGCAATATCACTACATTGGCTTAGCCCTGATGGGGCATCAGAGACGGGTAGCCGGCAAAAGCCGGTTTAGTGCTGGTCAACGCCGCTTCATCAGCGCTGATGCTACCGGAGTTCGCCGCCCATACGCCTTCGCTGGTCTTCGTTATTTGCTGATGTTGCCTATTCAAATCCTGGCCCATAGCGGCAATATGGGTGCTTTCGGTACCGCCGCTGTTATCAGCCCAGGGAATCGCGGCATCCGCCGCGCAGGCCATACCAGAGGCCAACGTTGCCGCCAGCAGAGTGGTGGTTAAAAGTCTTTTCATCGCATACCTCACGCATAGTTAACTACCTATAAGTTTATATAGTTATTATTTTTTGAGAATTAATAAGGTATGCACTTTTATTAACGGCGACACAGTTCTAAACATCAACTATAAAAA
Source organism: Klebsiella pasteurii (assembly GCF_018139045.1). Lineage (NCBI taxonomy): Bacteria > Pseudomonadati > Pseudomonadota > Gammaproteobacteria > Enterobacterales > Enterobacteriaceae > Klebsiella > Klebsiella pasteurii. The sequence goes on along the minus strand of NZ_CP073236.1, from coordinate 4,941,428 downwards.
AAGCGGCTCACTGAGCCGCTTTTTGATTTTGCCTGAAAGAAAAACTTACTTTTTCTTCGCTTTCGCGTTCGGCAGGTCGGTGATGCTACCTTCGAAGACTTCTGCCGCCAGGCCAACGGACTCGTGCAGAGTCGGGTGAGCGTGGATGGTCAGCGCGATATCTTCAGCGTCACAGCCCATTTCGATCGCCAGACCGATTTCGCCCAGCAGCTCGCCGCCGTTGGTGCCGACAATCGCTCCGCCGATAACACGGTGAGATTCTTTGTCGAAAATCAGTTTGGTCATACCGTCAGCGCAGTCGGAAGCGATAGCACGGCCAGAAGCAGCCCACGGGAAGGTGGCGGTTTCGTAGCTGATGCCTTTCTCTTTCGCTTCTTTCTCCGTCAGGCCAACCCATGCAACTTCCGGCTCGGTATAGGCGATGGACGGGATAACTTTCGGGTCGAAGTAGTGCTTCATGCCGGCGATAACTTCGGCTGCAACGTGGCCTTCGTGAACGCCTTTGTGCGCCAGCATCGGCTGACCGACGATATCGCCGATAGCAAAGATGTGCGGCACGTTGGTACGCAGTTGTTTGTCAACGCGGATAAAACCACGCTCGTCAACTTCAACGCCTGCTTTACCGGCATCAAGGTTTTTACCGTTCGGCACGCGACCGATAGCCACCAGCACGGCGTCATAGCGCTGCGCTTCAGCCGGGGCTTTTTTGCCTTCCATGGAAACGTAGATACCGTCTTCTTTCGCTTCAACGGCGGTCACTTTGGTTTCCAGCATCAGGTTAAATTTCTTACTGATGCGCTTGGTGAAGACTTTCACCACGTCTTTATCTGCTGCCGGGATAACCTGGTCGAACATTTCAACCACGTCAATCTCTGAACCCAGCGCATGGTATACGGTACCCATTTCCAGACCGATGATCCCGCCGCCCATAACCAGCAGGCGTTTTGGTACGGTTTTCAGCTCCAGCGCATCGGTGGAGTCCCATACGCGCGGATCTTCATGCGGAATGAACGGCAGTTCGATCGGACGGGAGCCCGCCGCGATGATAGCGTTGTCGAAGTTGATCACGGTTTTGCCGTTTTCGCCTTCCACTTCCAGGGTGTTAGCGCCGGTAAATTTACCCAGACCGTTAACCACCTTCACTTTACGCCCTTTGGCCATGCCAGCCAGACCACCGGTCAGCTGAGTGATGACTTTTTCTTTCCAGGTGCGAATCTTGTCAATGTCGGTTTTCGGCTCACCGAAAACGATGCCGTGTTCGGCCAGCGCTTTCGCTTCTTCGATAACTTTAGCAACGTGCAGCAGTGCTTTAGAAGGGATACAGCCGACGTTCAGGCAAACACCGCCGAGGGTGCTGTAACGTTCTACGATGACGGTTTCCAGACCTAAATCAGCGCAACGGAAGGCAGCAGAATAACCTGCGGGGCCTGCCCCAAGTACCACGACCTGAGTTTTGATTTCAGTACTCATCATGACCTCTGTTATTTGTATCCGGCGGGTCTGACGCTATTGTTTTTACGCCCATGTCCACCGGGACGTTCTATCCGCAAGCATTTTACAAAATTGTTAACAATTTTGAAACAACAAACGGCAAACGATTTTGTCCTTTATTGCTGGTAACTTCAAAACGCAGAAGAGATTACCAGAAAAAAGCCGGCCGTCAGGCCGGCTTTTTGCTTACATCACCAGGCGGCGAATGTCGCTCAGCATATTGTTGATGATGGTGATAAAGCGCGCACCATCAGCACCGTCGATCACGCGGTGGTCGAAGGACAGAGAGATCGGCATCATCAGACGCGGCACGAACTCTTTGCCATTCCATACCGGCTCCATCGCGGACTTGGACACGCCGAGGATAGCCACTTCCGGCGCGTTCACAATCGGTGCGAAGTGGGTGGTACCCAGGCCGCCGATGCTGGAGATAGTGAAGCAACCACCCTGCATTTCGCCAGCGGTCAGCTTACCATCACGCGCTTTCTTGGAAATCACGGTCAGTTCACGAGACAGCTCGGTAATGCTCTTCTTGTTCACGTCTTTAAAGACCGGAACAACCAGACCATTCGGGGTATCAACCGCCACGCCGATATTGATGTATTTCTTCAGCGTCAGACGCTGTGCATCTTCAGACAGGGAGCTGTTGAAGCGCGGCATCTGCTCAAGCGCCGCGGCAACGGCTTTCATGATGAAGACCACCGGAGTGAATTTCACGTCCAGCTTACGCTTCTCAGCTTCGGCGTTCTGCTGTTTACGGAACGCTTCCAGATCGGTGATATCGGTTTTGTCGAAGTGCGTAACGTGCGGGATCATCACCCAGTTACGGCTCAGGTTAGCGCCAGAGATCTTCTGGATGCGGCCCAGTTCAACTTCTTCCACTTCACCAAACTTGCTGAAGTCCACTTTCGGCCACGGCAGCATGCCCGGGATACCGCCACCGGTAGCAGCAGGCGCGGCTTCAGCGCGTTTAACCGCTTCTTTCACGTAGGCCTGAACGTCTTCGCGCAGGATACGGCCTTTACGACCGGAACCTTTCACTTTCGCCAGGTTGACGCCGAACTCGCGCGCCAGACGACGAATCAGCGGCGTTGCGTGAACGTAAGCGTCGTTTTCAGCAAACTCAGATTTGCCTTCCGCTTTTGCAGCAGGCGCTGCGGCAGGCTTAGCCGCCTGAGCCGGTGCTGCAGCAGGAGCCGGAGCGGCGGCGGCCGGAGCCGCGGCAGGCGCAGCGCCTTCCACTTCGAAGACCATAATCAGGGAGCCAGTGGAGACTTTGTCGCCGGTGCTGATTTTGATCTCTTTCACAGTACCCGCGAATGGCGCAGGCACTTCCATGGAAGCTTTGTCGCCTTCAACGGTGATCAGTGACTGTTCAGCGGCGATTTTATCGCCCACTTTCACCATCACTTCAGTCACTTCAACTTCATCGCCGCCGATATCCGGTACGTGAACTTCTTTAGCGCCTGAAGCTGCCGGTGCAGCAGCAGCCGGAGCGGCTTCCGCTTTTGCCGGTGCCGCGGCAGGCGCAGCGCCTGCCACTTCAAAGATCATGATCAGGGATCCAGTGGACACTTTGTCACCGGTGTTGATCTTGATCTCTTTCACGGTGCCGGCGAACGGCGCCGGAACTTCCATAGAAGCCTTGTCGCCTTCTACGGTGATCAGGGATTGTTCAGCGGCGATGGTGTCGCCCACTTTCACCATGATTTCCGTGACTTCAACTTCATCACCGCCGATATCCGGTACGTGAACTTCTTTCGCGCTGGCGGCTGCCGGTGCTGCGGCGGCCGGAGCGGCTTCTTTCTTCTCTTCCTGCGCAGGTGCAGCGGCTGCTGCACCATCGGCGGAATCGAAAATCATGATCAGTTTACCGGTCTCGGTTTTGTCGCCGACAGAGACTTTGATCTCTTTAACGACGCCAGCCTGCGGAGACGGGACTTCCATAGAGGCTTTGTCGCCTTCTACGGTGATCAGCGACTGTTCAGCTTCAACTTTGTCGCCCACTTTGACCAGAATCTCGGTGATTTCAACTTCATCAGCCCCGATGTCCGGTACTTTGATTTCGATAGCCATTATTCTTTTACCTCTTACGCCAGACGCGGGTTAACTTTATCTGCATCGATGTTGAATTTAGTGATGGCTTCCGCAACCACTTTCTTATCGATTTCGCCACGTTTAGCCAGTTCGCCCAGCGCTGCTACCACCACGTAGGAAGCGTCAACTTCGAAGTGGTGACGCAGGTTTTCACGGCTGTCAGAGCGACCGAAGCCGTCGGTACCCAGTACGCGGTAATCATCGGCCGGTACGTAAGTACGAACCTGCTCAGCGAACAGTTTCATATAGTCAGTCGATGCGACTGCCGGAGCATCATTCATCACCTGAGCGATGTACGGAACGCGCGGCGTTTCCAGCGGATGCAGCATGTTCCAGCGTTCACAATCCTGGCCATCGCGCGCCAGTTCGGTGAAGGAGGTGACGCTATAAACGTCAGAACCTACGCCGTAGTCGTTGGCCAGGATCTGCGCTGCTTCACGAACGTGACGCAGGATAGAACCGGAGCCCAGCAGCTGAACTTTACCTTTGCTACCTTCAACGGTTTCGAGTTTGTAGATACCTTTACGGATACCTTCCTCGGCACCTGCTGGCATGGCCGGCATGTGGTAGTTTTCGTTCAGCGTGGTGATGTAGTAGTAAACGTTCTCTTGTTTCTCACCGTACATACGCTCCAGACCATCGTGCATGATGACCGCAACTTCGTATGCATAAGACGGATCGTAAGAGATACAGTTCGGGATAGTCAGAGACTGAATATGGCTGTGGCCATCTTCGTGCTGCAGACCTTCGCCGTTCAGCGTCGTACGACCGGAAGTACCACCGATCAGGAAGCCGCGAGCCTGCTGGTCACCAGCCTGCCAGCACAGATCGCCGATACGCTGGAACCCGAACATAGAGTAGTAGATGTAGAACGGGATCATCGGCAGGTTGTTGGTGCTGTAGGAGGTCGCAGCAGCCAGCCAGGATGCGCCAGCACCCAGTTCGTTGATACCTTCCTGCAGAATCTGGCCTTTCTCGTCTTCTTTGTAGTATGCAACCTGCTCACGGTCCTGCGGGGTGTACTGCTGGCCGTTCGGGCTGTAGATACCAATCTGACGGAACAGACCTTCCATACCAAAGGTACGCGCTTCATCGGCGATGATCGGCACGAGGCGGTCTTTGATGGATTTGTTCTTCAGCATCACGTTCAGGGCACGAACGAACGCGATAGTGGTAGAGATCTCTTTATTCTGCTCTTCCAGCAGCGGCCCGAAATCTTCCAGAGTCGGCAGCTCCAGCTTCTCATCGAAGTTCGGCTGACGGCTCGGCAGATAGCCGTGCAGTTTCTGACGCTGGGCGTGCAGATAGGTGTGCTCTTCGGAACCTTCCGGGAAGGTCACGTACGGCAGTTTTTCGATATCCGCATCGGCAACCGGTACATTGAAACGATCGCGGACGTAGCGAACGCCGTCCATGTTCATCTTCTTAACCTGGTGGGCGATGTTTTTACCTTCAGCAGTGTCACCCATGCCGTAACCTTTAATGGTATGGGCGAGAATGACGGTAGCTTTGCCTTTGGTTTCCTGCGCTTTTTTCAGTGCAGCATAGACTTTCTTCGGATCGTGGCCGCCGCGGTTCAGGGCCCAGATCTGCTCGTCAGTCCAGTCGGCGACCAGCGCTGCGGTTTCCGGATATTTACCGAAGAAGTGCTCACGCACGTAGGCGCCGTCTTTGGATTTGAAGGTCTGGTAGTCACCGTCAACGGTCTCTTCCATCAGCTGGATCAGTTTACCGCTGGTATCTTTACGCAGCAGCTCATCCCAGCGACCGCCCCAGATAACCTTAATGACGTTCCAGCCAGCACCACCGAAGATGCCTTCCAGTTCGTTAATGATCTTGCCATTACCGGTAACCGGGCCGTCAAGACGTTGCAGGTTACAGTTGATAACGAAGACCAGGTTGTCCAACTTCTCACGAGTCGCGATGGTGATCGCGCCTTTGGATTCCGGCTCGTCCATCTCACCGTCGCCCAGGAAGGCGTAAACGGTTTGTTTGGAGGTATCTTTCAGGCCACGGTGTTCCAGATATTTCAGGAACTTAGCCTGATAAATCGCACCGATTGGGCCCAGACCCATAGAGACGGTCGGGAACTGCCAGAATTCCGGCATCAGTTTCGGGTGCGGATAAGAGGACAGACCTTTACCGTGAACTTCCTGACGGAAGTTGTTCATCTGCTCTTCAGTCAGACGACCTTCCAGGAAAGCACGCGCGTAGACGCCCGGAGAGATGTGGCCCTGGAAGTAAACCAGGTCGCCGCCGTCCTGCTCGTTGCGTGCGCGGAAGAAGTGGTTAAAGCACACTTCATAGAAGGTTGCGGAAGACTGGAAGGAAGCCATGTGGCCGCCCAGTTCGAGATCTTTTTTCGATGCGCGCAGAACGGTCATAATCGCGTTCCAGCGGATCGCAGAACGGATACGACGTTCCAGATCCAGATTCCCCGGGTATTCCGGCTCATCTTCAACGGCAATAGTATTTACGTAACCGCCGGTCGATGCGCCAGCAGCCACTTTCACCCCGCCTTTGCGGGCTTCAGAAAGGAGTTGGTCAATAAGATACTGAGCGCGCTCAACACCTTCTTCACGGATGACCGATTCGATCGCCTGTAGCCAGTCGCGAGTTTCGATCGGATCCACGTCATTTGGTAAACGTTCTGACATGGGGGGTATTCCTTATCTATCTAATCGTTGATTAATCTGGAACCTGTCCCATTGCGCTCTTTGTTCTTCATACTTCTGGCTGTCTCTTTGTTGGCTTCGCTTCCTCATCCCAGTCACATAGTTCACTATGCTCCCGGGGATTCGCGCGCTTGCCGCCGCGATACACCCAAAATTATTTTGAACAACTAAAAGTGCAATAAGACAGGTTCTGCGTTTAGTTGCCGCGCTCTAAAAATGGCGCTTAAGAACCGGAGTTCTCATCTTTTCGTTGCTGTAAACGACGCAGTGAGCGTTCACGACGGCTCTGCTCACGGCTACGATCCAGCAAAATTTCCTCAATGAACGCCAGGTGACGATGCGACGCTTCACGCGCCTGCTCCGGTTCCCCGGCGATTATCGCCTCAAAAATGCGAGTACGATGATTGCTGACCTGCGGGAGCATCTCCCGACGGGCGTACAACAATTCAAAATTCTGGCGAACGTTCTGGGCCAGCATCGGCTCCATACAGCGTAGTAGATGGAGCAACACCACATTGTGCGCCGCTTCGGTGACGGCAATTTGATACTGGACGACGGCATCGGATTCGGCGTCAAGATCGCCGGACTGCTGAGCCCGCTCAATGGCCTGATGCAACTCGCGAATACGTTCGCGATCTTCATCGTTGCTGCGCAGCGCCGCGTAATAAGCCGCGATGCCTTCAAGCGCGTGACGGGTTTCCAGCAGATCGAATTGGGATTCAGGGTGGTCGGACAGTAGCTCTACCAGCGGGTCGCTGAAGCTCTGCCACAGGCGGCTTTGCACAAACGTTCCGCCCCCCTGGCGACGAAGCAACAAGCCCTTAGCTTCGAGGCGTTGAATAGCCTCACGGAGCGAGGGACGGGAAACGTCGAACTGTTTTGCCAGTTCACGTTCTGGCGGGAGTTTTTCACCGGGGCGCAACGTCCCCTCAAGGATTAAAAACTCCAGCTGCTGCTCTATCACATCGGATAGTTTTGGTTGGCGGATCTTGCTGTAGGCCATATTCCCTGTCTCTGCCATTAGCCCGGAGTCAATTGGTCTTACCAATTCATAGTTCGTATCGCTAAAGTAACAAAGTATTCACCTTCTGTCCATACAGGTTTTGATTGAAATCATTAAACCCGGCACGTTTTAACAACCTTACAGAAATAACATTTCAAAAATGTAACCTTGCACAAATGTTGTGTTTACTCACAAAGAGGTAGCGTTAACGTAATAGAAACGAAAAATTACGCTATCTGAACCGATTCAACTCACCAATTGGTGAATATTAATTCAATGAAAGCGAATAAGTAGCAAATAATAGACAGGTGCGGAATATTGAGGTGTGATTTACAAATGGTTTCTTTTTGCTCGCATCGTCATCATCCCTTCATAAAGCAGGTGCATTCAGCGGCGCTTATCACTATTCTCCATGATACGAAAGGCCTTTTCATGAATTCCCCCTCCGCCTTGCGTAAAGAAATAAGTACATCAACGGAATTTGATAATTACACAAACACAACAATATGTGCGTTGCATCATTCGGGGCAGAACGGAGCGCAGGCTCAGTGAAATTTCGCTGACTATGCTATCAGGCAGGGACGGACAGCGAAGAAGTCACCTGAAGGATGACGCGGACAAACATAATAACCATAACCACACACGAGGTTTCATGATGGAAGGTCAACAGCATGGCGATCGGCTTAAGCGCGGCCTTAAAAACCGCCATATTCAGCTTATTGCGCTGGGAGGCGCTATCGGTACCGGTTTGTTTCTCGGTAGCGCATCCGTCATCCAAAACGCGGGTCCCGGTATCATTCTGGGCTACGCAATTGCCGGTTTTATTGCCTTCCTGATTATGCGTCAGCTGGGCGAGATGGTCGTTGAAGAACCGGTGGCCGGTTCATTTAGTCATTTTGCCTACAAATACTGGGGCGGCTTTGCAGGTTTCGCTTCCGGCTGGAACTACTGGGTGCTTTACGTGCTGGTCGCGATGGCTGAGCTGACCGCGGTCGGGAAATACGTCCAGTTCTGGTGGCCGGAAATTCCCACCTGGGTTTCTGCGGCCATTTTCTTTATCGCCATCAACGCGATCAACCTGACTAACGTCAAAGTGTTTGGCGAGATGGAGTTCTGGTTCGCGATCATCAAAGTCGTCGCCGTCGTGGCGATGATCCTGTTCGGCGGCTGGCTGCTGTTTAGCGGCAACGGCGGCCCGCAGGCCACCGTACGCAACCTGTGGGAGCAAGGCGGATTCCTGCCGCACGGCTTCACCGGGCTGGTGATGATGATGGCGATTATTATGTTCTCGTTCGGCGGTCTGGAGCTGGTGGGTATTACCGCCGCAGAAGCGGATAACCCGGAGCAAAGCATTCCAAAAGCCACTAACCAGGTTATCTACCGTATTCTGATTTTCTATGTGGGCTCGCTGGCCGTTCTGCTCTCTCTGCTGCCGTGGAGCCGCGTGACCGCCGATACCAGTCCGTTTGTCCTGATTTTCCATGAGCTGGGCGATACCTTTGTCGCTAACGCCCTGAATATCGTGGTCCTGACCGCGGCGCTGTCGGTGTATAACAGCTGCGTTTACTGCAACAGCCGGATGCTGTTCGGCCTGGCCCAGCAGGGTAACGCGCCAAAAGCGCTAATGAGCGTTGATAAACGCGGCGTACCGGTTAACACTATCCTCGTCTCCGCTGTGGTCACCGCGCTGTGCGTCCTGATAAACTACTTCGCGCCGGAATCCGCGTTTGGTCTGCTGATGGCGCTGGTAGTTTCCGCCCTGGTGATCAACTGGGCGATGATCAGCCTGGCGCACATCAAATTCCGTCGCGCTAAGCAGCAGCAGGGCGTGGTTACCCGCTTCCCGGCGCTGCTGTATCCGCTGGGTAACTGGATTTGCCTGCTGTTCATGGCGGGAGTACTGGTGATCATGCTGATGACCCCTGGCATGGCGATTTCTGTCTACCTTATCCCGGTGTGGATTGCCGTTCTCGGCGTCGGCTACCTGTTTAAACAGAAAACCGCCAGCGCCATTAAAGCGTAATCCTGCATCTCTACAATCTGTGTCCGCCCGACGTTGGCGGACACAGTGCATTGTTACCTGCTTCACATTTTATCCCTGACAACCGATTTATCCATATCGTTAACCCTATCCTGCAACGCATTAGTCCATTACCCGGCTAATAATTCTCTCCATACCGCCACGGGGAGATCGCTGCGATGAATGGCAATAAGCTTTCAGTTAAAGAAAAAATAGGCTACGGGATGGGTGACGCCGGATGCAACATCATATTCGGCGCCATCATGTTGTTTGTTAACTATTTTTATACGGATATTTTTGGTCTCGCGCCGGCGCTGGTAGGCGTATTGCTGCTCTCCGTACGCGTTATTGATGCAGTTACCGATCCGATTATGGGGGCTATGGCCGACCGTACCCGCAGTAAATACGGGCGCTTTCGTCCATGGCTGCTGTGGATTGCTTTCCCGTATGCGCTGTTCAGCGTGCTGATGTTTACCACGCCGGAGTGGACGTACAATAGCAAGGTTATCTATGCTTTCGTCACCTACTTCCTGCTCTCGCTGACCTATACCGCGATTAACATCCCCTACTGCTCATTAGGTAGCGTGATTACGAATGACCCGCAGGAACGCGTGGCCTGCCAGTCCTATCGCTTCGTGATGGTCGGTATTGCCACACTCCTGCTCTCCCTTACGCTACTGCCGATGGCGGACTGGTTCGGTGGTGAGAATAAAGCCAAAGGCTACCAGATGGCGATGACCGTGCTGGCGTTTATCGGTATGTGCATGTTCCTTTTCTGCTTTGCCACCGTCCGTGAACGCGTAAAACCCGCTGTCCAGACCAACGACGAGCTGAAAAAAGATCTAAAAGACGTCTGGAAAAACGACCAGTGGGTTCGCATCCTGCTGTTAACGCTTTGCAACGTCTGTCCGGGCTTTATTCGCATGGCCGCCACCATGTACTACGTCACCTGGGTTATGCAACAAAGCACCCACTTCGCGACGCTGTTTATCAGCCTTGGCGTGGTCGGGATGATGATCGGTAGTATGCTGGCAAAAGTTCTGACCGACCGCTGGTGTAAACTGCAGGTGTTTTTCTGGACCAATATCGTACTGGCCGTTTTCTCCTGCGCGTTCTATTTCTTCGACCCGCACGCCACCATGATGATCATGGCGCTCTACTTCCTGCTGAATGTTCTGCATCAGATCCCCTCACCGCTGCACTGGTCGCTAATGGCCGACGTTGACGACTACGGTGAATGGAAGACCGGCAAACGCATCACCGGCATCAGCTTCTCCGGCAACCTGTTCTTCCTGAAGGTCGGTCTGGCTATCGCCGGGGCGATGGTTGGCTTTCTCCTCTCCTGGTACGGTTACGATGCCGGCGCGAAACAGCAAAGCGCATCCGCGCTTAACGGTATCGTACTGCTATTCAGCGTTATCCCCGGCGTCGGCTATCTGATTACCGCGGGAGTGGTGCGTATGCTGAAGGTTAACCGTGAATTTATGAGGCAAATTCAGTCTGACCTCGAGAAGCGCCGGGTCAACTATAGCGAGCTCAATGACTATCAGGACCTGAAAACCGGCGAACATGTAAGGAAAGCGTAATGAAAAACTGGCCGAATCCATTTATTGAACAACGCGCGGACCCGTATATTCTGCGCCATCAGGATAGCTACTACTTTATTGCTTCGGTGCCGGAGTACGACCGTCTGGAAATCCGCCGCTCCGCAACTCTTGAAGGCCTGCGCGACGTGCAGCCGGTGGTCGTCTGGCGTAAACCGGACAGCGGCCCGATGAGTCAGCTCATATGGGCGCCGGAGCTGCATGAGATTGACGGAAAATGGTACATCTACTTTGCGGCGACCCACACGCACGACCTGGATGAACTGGGGATGTTCCAGCACCGTATGTTTGCGCTTGAATGCGCGGACAGCGATCCGTTAACCGGTAAATGGCAGGTAAAAGGCCAGGTAAAAACGCCGTTTGACACCTTTGCCCTGGATGCCACCACTTTCCGTCATCAGGGCAAACAGTGGTACCTGTGGGCGCAAAAAGACCCTGACATTAAAGGCAACACCAACCTCTATCTGGCTGAGCTGGAAAACCCGTGGACGCTAAAAGGCAAGCCGGTGATGTTGAGCAAACCCGAGTTCGACTGGGAGTGTCGCGGTTTCATGGTGAACGAAGGCCCGGCGGTGCTTTTCCACGGCGACAAGCTGTTCGTTAGCTATTCCGCCAGCGCTACCGATGAAAACTACTGCATGGGCTTACTGTGGATAGACATTAACGCCGACCCGCTCCGGCCAGAAAACTGGCATAAAGCGCCGCAGCCGGTATTCCGCACCAGCTATGAGAATCGTCAGTATGGGCCCGGGCACAATAGCTTTACGCAGACGCCGGAAAGAGAAGATGTGCTGGTGTACCACGCGCGTAACTACACCGAAATAGAAGGCGACCCGCTGTACGATCCAAATCGTCATACGCGCCTGAAGCTCATTCGCTGGCAAGAAAACGGGATGCCTGATTTCGGCATCCCGGCAGCAGACACGTATTAAAAGTCCTGCCTGCCCGCCAACGGGCAGGCGCTTAAATCAGCGTACCGTAAATGGTCAGCAGCGCCATAATCACCACGACCACCAACGAGGTTTTCTTCGCCATGGAGACCGCCGCCTTCGGCGTAGCCACTTTATCCACGTGCGGCTCACGCGCCAGCGAATACTGCGCCAGACGCGTCAATACCTGATACTGAGAAGAGTGGCGGTCGCCCAGCGAGGCAAACCACGCCGGTAAGGCTTTTTCCCCGTGTCCAACCAAAGCGTACACCACGCCGACCAGGCGTACCGGAACCCAGTCAACCACGTGCAGAATGCCGTCGATACCCGACTGTAAGCGATGGCGCGGCGTCTGATAACGCGCCAGCCACGTTTGCCAGGCCCGCAGCGTACAGTAGGCGATCAGGGTTAACGGCCCCCACGGCCCGCCGACCACAAACCAGAACAGCGGAGCAAGATAATAGCGGTAGTTAATCCACAGCAGCGCATTTTGCAGCTCGCTCAGATACTCACGCTGGTCGCATCCGGGCGGTACGCCGTGGATCAGGGTAAGTTCGCTGGCCATGGCGTCGCAGGCGCGGCTATCATCGCGCGCTGCGGCCTTCAGGTAGGCGTGATAGTGCAAGCGGACTTTACCTGCGCCTATGCACAGCAGGCCAAGCAGGATCCAGAACACCAGCAGCGGAACGTTAAACAGCTGCCCCTGCAGCAGGCGCTGAATAATAAACACAACCGCCGCAGCCGCTACCGTCATCAGTATGGTTGTCAGCAGGGAATAATGCTTTATCCGGCGAAACAGCACTTCCAGCCGATGATCGAGCTGCCAGTGCTCGCCCAGCTTAAACAAGCGCTCGGCAATGAGGACTAACAGCGTAGTAAACAACGTCATGGCATCTCCTTATTCTGACGACGGGGTTAACAGAGCGCGAAATTTTACCCAGTCAAAAGCCGGGCCGGGATCCGTTTTACGCACTGGCGCAATATCGCTATGGCCGGTGATATTGTCAGCTATCGCCGGATAGAGCGGGATAAGCTGACGGGTAACGGCTGCCAGCTGCTGATACTGCGCGTCGGTATAAGCCAGCTCGTCGGTCCCTTCCAGCTCAATGCCTATCGAAAAATCGTTGCAGCGCTCGCGCCCGTGATAGCTTGAAACACCCGCGTGCCACGCGCGCTTGTCGAAAGGCACATACTGCACGATTTCGCCATCGCGGCGAATCAGACAATGCGCCGAAACGCGAAGATGGGCAATCTCGGCAAAGAAAGGATGGGCATGAGGATCGAGCGTACCGCTGAACAGGGCATCAATCCACGGGCCGCCAAATTCGCCGGGCGGTAGGCTTATATTGTGCACCACCAGCAAAGAGGGAGTTTCATTATCCGGACGGCTATCTTGATGCGGCGAAGGTACCCGACGCGCCTCGACCAGCCATCCCCCGTTCAACTGCATGTTGAGTCTCCTTTTACTAGCTTATGCATGGCGGCACCGCGCCCAACGAATCCCCTGCATCATACGCCCTCTCGCTCAGCGGACTAACGCCAAAAGCTAAACGCTGAAACCGCCGGCAAAATGAAGCGGATGTGGTACAAAAACGTTGTTCAGGTTAGCATGTTTCCCACTTCTGAATCTTATCTATCTGGAGCTTTATCATGACGCCTCGTCGCTACAATCCCGACCGCCGCCGTGACGCGCTGCTGGAGCGTATTAATCTTGATATTACCGATGCCGTCGCTCAATCCCTGCGGGAAGATTTAGGCGGCGAAGTGGATGCGAATAACGACATTAGCGCACAATTATTGCCTCAGGACGCGCACTCGCATGCGGTCGTGATCACCCGCGAAGATGGCGTATTTTGTGGTAAACGCTGGGTAGAAGAAGTCTTTATTCAGCTTGCGGGCGATGACGTTAACTTCACCTGGCATGTTGCCGATGGCGATGCAGTAAAAGCAAACCAGCCGTTGTTCGAGCTGGAAGGCCCTTCGCGTATTCTGCTCACCGGCGAGCGCACCGCACTCAATTTCGTGCAAACGTTGTCCGGGGTAGCGAGTGAAGTCCGCCGCTACGTTGATCTGCTGGTGGGTACCAAAACTCAGCTGCTCGATACGCGCAAAACGCTGCCGGGTCTGCGCACAGCGCTGAAGTACGCGGTCTTATGCGGCGGTGGGGCCAACCATCGTCTGGGCCTCTCCGATGCCTTTCTGATTAAAGAGAATCATATTATCGCTTCCGGCTCGGTACGGCAGGCGGTTGAAAAAGCGTTCTGGCTTCATCCTGATGTGCCGGTAGAAGTGGAAGTCGAAACTCTTGAAGAACTGGACGAAGCGCTAAAAGCCGGCGCCGACATCATTATGCTCGACAACTTCACTACCGACCTGATGCGCGAAGCGGTCAAACTTACCCAGGGTCAGGCGGCGCTGGAAGTCTCCGGCAACGTTACATTCGATACCATTCGTGAATTTGCCGAAACCGGCGTCGACTACATCTCCGTTGGCGCGTTGACGAAACACGTGCGCGCCCTCGACCTCTCTATGCGTTTCCGTTGATTGCCTTGCCCCGGTTTTCACTTTATGCCGGGGCTCACTTTTGCGAACTGACTCGCATGCCAATAATCCCTCCATGCAAGCGGCCCAAAAAGCCTGGAACCCTGCTTCCTTAGGCGAAATCTGCGGATCGTATCGCTGAAAAAATCCCGGCAAAGTGCTCCCGAAGATAACAAGGAGCAACTTATGGACAAACAACGTGGTTTTACCCTCATCGAACTCATGGTGGTCATCGGGATCATCGCCATTCTCAGCGCAATCGGCATTCCGGCGTATCAGAATTACCTGCGAAAAGCGGCGCTTACCGACATGCTACAAACCTTCGTCCCTTTCCGTACCGCCATTGAGCTATGCGCGCTGGAGCACGGCGGATTAACCCCCTGCGATGGCGGCAGCAACGGGATCCCCTCCCCCGCAACCACCCGCTACGTCTCCGCTATGACCGTAGCGACGGGCGTTGTCACGCTCACCGGCCAGGAAAGCCTCAATGGCCTGAGCGTCACCATGACGCCGTCCTGGGATAACGCTAACGGTATCACCGGCTGGCAGCGCGTTTGCAATATTACTGGCGATAGCGCACTTAAGCAGGCCTGTGAAGATGTGTTCCGTTTTAACTGAGAGGGCAGCAATGAAAACTGAACAATTGATCCCACTGTGCCAGCGCTACAAGGCATTGCTGCTCGATAGCGATGAAAACACCATTGCCATCGCCGTAGTCGATGCCCCTGCGCCGGAACTCATGGAAGCCCTGCGCTTCGCGACTCAGAAAAGGATTGATATCGAATGCTGGAACCAGGACCGGATGGACAAACGGCTGCAGACGCCGGGAATATCAACACTCACCCCACCTGTTGAAGCGTCGGCCAGCATCGTTGAACAGGTAAATAACCTTCTCGAACAAGCCCTGCGCCAGCGCGCATCCGATATTCATATCGAACCAGGCGACGATCGCCTGAGAATTCGCCTGCGGGTAGACGGCGTCCTCCATTCTCTTGCTCCGCTCGCCGCGGAACTCGCCGCCCCCATCACCGCCCGACTTAAGGTGCTCGGCAATCTGGATATCGCCGAACACCGGGTGCCGCAGGACGGTCAGTTCACCCTCACGCTCTCCGATCGCCCGGTCTCGTTTCGGATCGCCACGCTTCCCTGCCGCGGAGGGGAGAAAATCGTTCTGCGTTTACTACATCAGGTCGAACAAGCGCTGGACCTGGAGGCGCTGGGGCTCTCCACCCAGCAGCTTGCCGCCTTCCGTTCGGCGCTAAACCAACCCCAGGGCCTGATGCTGGTCACTGGTCCGACGGGGAGTGGGAAAACCGTCACTTTATACAGCGCGCTGCAGGCGCGGAACCGCGACGAAGTCAATATATGCAGCGTTGAAGATCCGCTGGAGATCCCCATTGTGGGGATGAATCAGACGCAGATTAACCCCCGGGCGGGTTTAACCTTTCACAGCGTACTGCGCGCCCTGCTCCGTCAGGATCCCGATATCGTAATGGTGGGAGAAATACGCGATGCGGAAACCGCTGAAATTGCGATAAAAGCAGCGCAGACCGGGCACCTGGTGCTCTCAACGCTGCACACCAATTCAACCAGTGAAACGCTGGTTCGTCTGCAGCAGATGGGCGTTGCGCGCTGGATGATCTCATCCGCGCTTTCGCTGGTGGTTGCTCAACGTCTGGTACGCAAGCTGTGCCCCCACTGCCGGCGGGAAACCGGCAGTTCGGCTGATGTTCCGCACAGCCTGTGGCCGCGGGCGCTTCCTCGCTGGCAGGCTCCGGGCTGTCAGCACTGCTATCACGGCTACTACGGTCGCCTGGCGCTCTTTGAGCTGCTACCCGTCAATACCGCGTTACGGCAGGCGATAACTCAGGGTCTTAGCGCCGGGGAGATCGAGTCCCTGGCACGGGAATCCGGAATGATGACGCTATTTGAGAGCGGTTGCCTGGCCGTCGAACGTGGGATGACCAGTCTGGAAGAAGTGGTACGCGTGTTGGGGATACCGCATGGCGACTAAACGACTGTGGCGCTGGCGCGGTATCACTCTCCAGGGCGCTCCCTGCCAGGGAACGCTCTGGCAGGATAATCGCCCCGAGGCATTGCAGGTTCTACAGCGACAACGAATTATCCCGCTGACGCTGCGCCGCTGTAGCGTGCAAAACGCCCTCTGGCATCCGCGCTACAGCGGTGAAATCATCCGCCAGTTGGCGGCCCTTCTTCAGGCCGGCCTCCCGCTGGCTGAGGGGTTGGAACTGCTGGCGCAGCAGCAGCCCAATGCGCAATGGCAAGCGTTGCTGCAAACCCTGGCAGCAGATCTAGCGCAGGGCATTTCGCTTTCAGGCTCCCTGGAAAAATGGCCTGAAGCGTTCCCCCCGTTATATCTGGCCATGATCCGCACCGGTGAGCTTACCGGTAAACTGGAGCTATGCTGCGCCGAGCTGGCCCAGCAGCAGCGAGAACAGCTGCTTCTCACCGAGAAAGTGAAAAAAGCGCTGCGCTACCCGCTGATTATTTTGACTCTGGCGCTGCTGGTGGTCATGGGAATGCTGTGCTTCGTCTTACCGGAGTTTGCCGCTATATATCAAACTTTCAACACCCCGCTGCCGTGGTTGACCCGCGCGGTAATGAGCGTCGGCGAGGGGCTAACTCGCTTTTGGCCATTACTCGCGGCGCTGGTAATTTTACCTGCGATACTCAACCGGCTGATTTGCCAGCGGCCAGGCTGGCTACTGTATCGTCAGAAGCTGCTCCATACGCTGCCGGTGTTTGGCAAACTGCTATGCGGCCAGCGGCTTAGCCAGATTTTTACCGTACTCGCATTGACGCAAAGCGCCGGTATCAGCTTTCTGCAAGGGCTGCAAAGCGTAGAGGAAACGCTGAATTGTCCGCTGTGGCGACAGAGACTCCGCCAGGTTTGCCGGCAAATTACCCACGGCGATCCCATCTGGCAGGCGCTCGCCAACAGCGGAGGATTTACGCCGCTGTGTCTACAGCTGATTCGTACCGGTGAAGCTTCGGGTTCGCTGGATACTATGCTGGCCAATCTGGCTCGTCACCATAGCGAGCAGACGCATCAGCAGGCAGATAATCTGGCCACCTTACTGGAGCCGATGATGCTGGTTGTAACCGGAACGATTGTCGGCGTGCTGGTGGTGGCGATGTATTTACCCATTTTTCATCTGGGCGACGCCATTAGCGGAATGGGGGGATAACGCTGGCGCAAACGCGCCAGCGAGCGGCATTACAGACTGTTGAACACGCGGTTCTCTTGTTCCTGTACGCGAATAAAAGTCGTACGTTTAGTCAGTTCTTTCAGGCGTGAAGCACCAACGTAGGTGCATGCGGAGCGCAGGCCGCCAAGAATATCGCGCGCGGTGTTTTCAACCGGGCCGCGCAGCGGCAGCTTAACGGTTTTGCCTTCCGCCGCACGGTACTGGGCTACGCCGCCAACGTGACGGGTCATCGCCGACTCGGAGCTCATGCCGTAGAACAGCATGAATTTTTCACCGTTCTCTTCAACTACGGTACCGCCGCTCTCTTCGTGCCCGGCCAGCATACCGCCAAGCATCACAAAATCTGCGCCGCCGCCGAATGCTTTAGCCACATCCCCGGGCATAGTACATCCGCCGTCGCTGATAATCTGCCCGCCCAGGCCGTGCGCCGCGTCGGCACATTCAATCACGGCGGAAAGTTGCGGATAGCCGACACCGGTTTTCACGCGGGTTGTACATACGGAACCCGGGCCGATGCCAACCTTCACGATATCGGCGCCCGAAAGAACCAGCTCTTCACACATTTCGCCGGTAACAACGTTACCTGCAATGATGGTTTTCTGCGGCCAGGCTTCACGCGCTTTCGCGACAAACTGCACGAAGTGCTCGGAATAGCCATTCGCCACGTCAATGCATACGAAGCTAAGCTGCGGGTTCTGGATCAGAATCTGTTTGGTTTTTTCGAAATCCGCGTCGGAGGTTCCGGTAGAGACCATGACGTGCTGCACGACATCTGCCGATACGCTCTGAACAAACGCCTGCCACTGTTCAACGCTGTAATGCTTATGTACCGCAGTCAGAACGCCGAACGAAGCCAGAGCTTTAGCCATAGCAAACGTGCCAACGGTGTCCATATTAGCAGCAATAATCGGCACGCCAGTCCAGGCCAGGCCAGAGTGTTTGAAAGTGAATTCACGTTCCAGCTGTACGTCAGAACGGCTTTTGAGGGTAGAACGTTTCGGGCGGATAAGAACGTCTTTAAAACCAAGCTTCAAATCTTCTTCAATACGCATGTGCGAATTCCTGGGGTTAATTGCATTATTGTGAGAGCACAACTCCAGTGACGCTATCATACGCACGAATCATGGCCGCGCAAGACTGCGATTTTCACTTTTTTTACGCTACAATCGTATAAATTTACCTGGTGAATAGCCAAAAGCGAATTTGCGATATCCCATCGCTGGCGTATCATTTTTAACCATTTGATTTGCATGCACAAAAAAACCAGAATAGGTGGTGACAGCGCTTTATTGGTTGATATCAGACCGATAAACCAACTGTCGCAGTGGCGTCGTCGCGTCGTAAATAACGGCGCTATTATTGAAAAATGTGCATGTAGTCAGTTTCAGGATTGAGGTGTATGGCATACACGGTAGCGTTAACAGGCGGCATCGGCAGTGGTAAAAGTACTGTAGCCGATGCATTCTCACACCTCGGGGTTAACGTTATTGATGCTGACATAATCGCGCGCCAGGTAGTAGAGCCCGGCACTCCGGGGCTAAGCGCGATTGTTCAACGCTTCGGTCCGCAGATACTCAATGAAGATGGCACCCTCAACCGTCGTGCTCTGCGTGAGCAGATTTTCGCTCATGCAGAGTATAAGAGCTGGCTAAACGCGCTGCTGCATCCACAAATTCAGCAGGAAACGCGTCGCCAGATGCAGCTTGCCACCTCATCTTATATTCTCTGGGTTGTACCTTTATTGGTCGAAAACCGTTTGTCCGCTAAAGCCGATCGCGTCCTTGTTGTTGATGTACCTAAAGAGACGCAGATAGAGCGCACGATGCTTCGCGATCGGGTCAGCCGACAACATGCGGAACATATTCTTGCCGCTCAGGCCACGCGCGAGCAGCGCCTTGCCGTTGCGGATGATGTTATTGAAAATATGGGTTCACCTGGTGCCATCGCATCAGCTGTCGCCCGCCTGCATGCAAAGTATCAACAGCTGGCAACGCAGGCCGCCTCACAGGAAAAACCGTAATGTCTACCCCTGTTCTATTTGAACATCCGCTTAATGAAAAAATGCGTACCTGGCTGCGTATTGAGTTTTTGCTCCAGCAGCTGGCCGTACATCCCGCCATTACCAGCCATGCTGATGCGCTGCATTTTTTCCGCAATATCGGCGACCTTTTAGATGTTTTTGAACGCGGTGAAGTGCGTACCGATCTGATGAAAGAGCTGGATCGCCAGCAGAGGAAGCTGCAATCCTGGGCGGAAGTCCCTGGGGTTGATCAGGATCGTATCAACGAACTCCGTCAGCAGCTGAAGCAATCAGGCAGTACGTTAATGTCGGCGCCACGTATCGGCCAGTACCTGCGAGAGGATCGCCTGATCGCCCTGGTACGCCAACGCCTGAGCATCCCGGGCGGCTGCTGTAGCTTCGATCTTCCGACGCTGCACATCTGGCTGCATATGCCGCAGGAATACCGTGATGAGCAGGTCGGTAAGTGGCTGGCCAGCCTGGAACCGTTGACGCAATCGCTGATGCTCATTCTCGATCTCATCCGTAACTCGGCCCCCTTCCGTAAGCAGACCAGCCTGAACGGTTTTTATCAGGACAACGGCGAAGATGCCGATCTGCTGCGTCTGCGTTTGGATCTTGCCAGCCAGCTCTACCCCCAAATATCAGGCCACAAGAGCCGCTTTGCCATCCGCTTTATGCCGCTGGACAGCGAACATGGCATCGTGCCGGAGCGTTTTGATTTTGAACTGGCCTGCTGTTAAGGAGTCATTATGTCCGAAGAGATAACCGTCAACTGCCCAACCTGCGGCAAAATTGTGGTCTGGAATGAGCAGAGCCCGTATCGCCCGTTCTGCTCCAAGCGCTGTCAGCTTATCGATTTAGGCGAATGGGCAGCGGAAGAGAAACGTATCCCGAGCAGTAGCGATCTATCAGATAGCGACGGCTGGAGCGAAGAAAAAGAGTAACGGATTTCGGGCGGGCATGTGCAGGCCCGCCCTGATTTGCCGGATGCAGACGCACCCTACCCGATCTGAGAACATTGAATTAACTTCGTAATGACGGGTTCGTTTGCCGGCGGAAAATCCTCTGCAACAAGCACGCTCTGCGCAATCCAGCGACCCGGTTGCCCTTCTTTACCCCACGGCTCGCCATCCCAGCTTTCCACCAGCCAGAACCACAGCGTGATATGACGATCGGGAAACTGATACTCCAGCTTATCAAACAGACGGGAAGCACGTACCGTAATGCCGACCTCTTCCTGCAATTCGCGAACTAAGGCCTGCTCTGACGACTCTCCTGCTTCGATTTTTCCACCAGGGAATTCAAGTTTATTCGCCATATGCGCGTCGGCAGCGCGCTGCGTTATAAAAATTTCCCCTTGCGAATTACGGATAATACCCACTGAAATTTGCAGCGTTTTCATTGTCTTTGTTCCATAAAAAAGGCGCAGATATCTGCGCCCTGGTATTCAAGATTGTAAAAGCTTAGCTCAGGCGACCGTGGCACTGCTTATATTTTTTGCCGGAGCCGCACGGACACGGATCGTTACGACCCACTTTACGCTCGCCAGTTTGTTCAGCCAACGCCTCCGCGGCAGCGGTATCATCGTCCTGGTGGCTCAACTGCTGCATCTGCGCCAGACGCTCAGCTTCTTCACGACGCTGCTGCTCCATCGCTTCCACCTCTTCCGGCATCCGCACCTGAACCTTACTCAGCGTACTGATCACTTCATACTTCAGGGATTCCAGCATTGAAGCGAACATGGAGAAAGATTCACGCTTATATTCTTGCTTCGGATCTTTTTGCGCATAGCCGCGCAGATGGATGCCCTGACGCAGATAGTCCATCGCCGCCAGGTGCTCTTTCCACAGGGAGTCCAGCGTTTGCAGCATGACGCCTTTTTCAAAGTGACGCATCATCTCAGCGCCAACCACTTCTTCCTTACGCTGATAGGTTTCAATGGCGCTCTGCAGAATGCGCTCACGCAGCGTTTCTTCATGAAGCTCCGGCTCTTTATCCAGCCACTCTTTGAGCGGAAGATCGAGGTCGAAATCATTTTTCAGACGCTCCTGCAGGCCTTCAATATCCCACATCTCTTCCAGCGACTGCGGAGGAATATGGGCATCGATGGTCGCTTTAAATACGTCTTCACGAATGCTATTAATCGTCTCGCTCACGTCGGTCACGTCGAGCAGCTCATTACGCTGGGTGTAAATAGCGCGACGCTGGTCGTTGGCCACATCGTCATATTCCAGCAGCTGCTTACGGATATCGAAGTTGCGGCTCTCGACTTTACGCTGCGCGTTGGCAATCGCTTTGGTCACCCACGGATGTTCGATAGCCTCACCCGGCTTCATACCCAGTTTACGCATCATGCCGGACACGCGGTCAGACGCGAAGATACGCATCAGGGCATCTTCCATCGACAGATAGAAACGGGAAGAACCGGCGTCCCCCTGACGGCCTGAACGACCGCGGAGCTGGTTATCAATACGGCGAGATTCATGGCGTTCGGTACCGATGATATGCAGACCGCCCGCAGCCAGTACCGCATCGTGACGAACCTGCCAGTCGGCTTTGATCTGCGCAATCTGTTCCGGAGTCGGGTCTTCCAGCTGGGCGACCTCGGCCTGCCAGCTACCGCCGAGCATAATGTCGGTACCACGGCCGGCCATGTTGGTCGCAATGGTCACCGCAGATGGATAGCCCGCCTGAGCGACGATATCCGCTTCGCTGGCGTGGAATTTCGCGTTCAGCACGTTGTGCTTGATACCCGCCTTCGTCAATTCATTAGAGACCACTTCTGATTTTTCGATAGAAATGGTCCCCACCAGCACCGGTTGGCCCGCGGCGGTACGCTGCTTGATATCTTCGATAATGGCCTGGATTTTTTCCGCTTCAGTCATATAAACCAGGTCCGCCATGTCTTTACGAATCATCGGGCGGTTGGTCGGGACCACAACGGTATCCAGCTTGTAGATCGAACTAAATTCAAACGCTTCGGTATCGGCAGTACCGGTCATCCCTGCCAGCTTCTCGTACAGGCGGAAATAGTTCTGGAAGGTAATTGAAGCCAGCGTCTGGTTTTCGTTTTGAATATCAACGCCTTCTTTTGCTTCAACGGCCTGGTGCAGACCATCGGACCAGCGACGCCCCTGCATCGTACGACCGGTATGTTCGTCGACGATAATCACTTCGCCATCTTTAACGATGTAATCAACATCGCGGGTGAACAGCACGTGCGCGCGCAGCGCGGCAGTCACATGGTGCATCAGCATGATATTAGTCGGTGAGTACAGCGACTCGCCTTCTTCCATAATACCTTCATTTACCAGTAGCTCTTCAATCAGCACCAGACCCCGTTCGGTCAGGTTTACCTGACGCGCTTTCTCATCGACGGAGAAGTGTCCTTCGCCGGTAAAGGTCTCAGAGTCTTCTTTATCCTGACGTACCAGGTGCGGAATGATCTTGTTCACTTTCTTATACATTTCCGAGCTGTCTTCAGCCGGGCCGGAAATAATAAGCGGAGTACGCGCTTCATCGATCAGAATGGAGTCGACTTCATCCACCAGCGCATAGTGCAGTTTGCGCTGCACGCGCTCTTCAGGACTGAAGGCCATATTGTCGCGCAGATAGTCAAAGCCGTATTCGTTGTTGGTACCGTAAGTAATATCGGCTGCGTAGGCTTCACGCTTGGCCGGCGCAGGCAGGCCGGACATGTTAATGCCAACGGTCATACCCAGGAATTCAAACAGCGGGCGGTTGTTCTCGGCATCACGCTGCGCCAGATAGTCGTTAACGGTCACCACGTGAACACCTTTACCGGTCAGCGCATTCAGATAGGCAGGCAGCGTTGCGGTCAGCGTTTTACCTTCACCGGTACGCATTTCTGCAATACAGCGGTCGTTGAGAACCATGCCGCCGAGCAGCTGAACGTCAAAGTGACGCATACCGAAGACGCGCTTACTGGCTTCACGCACGACGGCAAAGGCTTCCGGGATCAGACTCTCCAGGGCTTCACCTTTTTCCAGGCGAGCGCGGAACTCAGCAGTTTTCCCTTTCAGTTCGTCGTCGGACAGTTTTTCCATGGACGGTTCCATGGCGTTGATCACGTTGACGGCTTTGCGCATACGACGCAGCGTACGGTCGTTACGGCTACCGAATACTTTCGTTAATAATTTGATTAGCATAATAAAATCTCAAACGCCCCGCGGTGCGGAGTCAAAAAATAGAATGGTCCGTTTTTGGTTTAGCTGAGGCGTTGAGGCCCGGCGCGAATGCCGGTAACCTGGCTAATCCAGGTACAGACGCGAAACGCGCGGTGGGAAAAAGAGGGGGTGTATGCCGCCAGGTGAACAATGGCAGGAGGAGTACTATCCTGCGTCAACAGCGCGCTAAGCGTGTCGAGAAGAGCCAGATGCTGCGCCTGAAGCGGTGAAGACTCTTCCGCTACCGGCAGCGCCTGCGGCGCCATCGCAAAAGAGAGATGGCGAATAACCGTACGAATGGCGTGCTGATGCCAGTAATCAACGGTGAAATTGGGTCGACGGCTAGAAGCTTCCAGCAGCGCAAGCTGGGAAAAATTGACTTTCGCAGGATGATGATTGCTGGACGTCGTTTTTGCGGGCGACGCGGTCTCATGCTCATGACCATTGCTAAGCGCAGGCAGGCCAAGGCTAGCCGCGACCATCCCCAACAGGAGATGCGGCCAGAAATACCGTCTGCCAAACTGTCGCCAGCGCGTCAGCAATCCACTCAATTACGTTACCTTTTGTTGGTAGCAACCCTAAGAAATATTTTGCGTTCAAATACTAACATTAATACGTCGTCACGGCAGCAGGAATGAAGTCTCAGGCGGGGTAAAAACGTTTAAAAAAGGAACGAACGCGTAAAAAATGCAGTTAAAAATCAAAGCAGGGCGCAGCGGGAATATAAAAAAGAAAACGACTGGCTCCCTGGCCGGAGAGAGTACCAGGTTACCAGTCGAATTTACTATCGGGTCTGACTTATGCCAGAACCAGCGTTGGAGCGCGGAACGCCAGCGGCATTTCTGCGTCGTCCTCGAAGGTCACATACTCCCAGGCTTCCTGTTTTGCCAGAACAGCCTGCAGCAGTTTGTTATTCAGCGCGTGACCGGATTTGTACGCCGTAAATGCACCGATAATATTGTGACCACACATAAAGAGGTCGCCAATGGCATCCAGCATTTTGTGACGGACAAACTCATCTTCAAAGCGCAGACCGTCTTCGTTCAGTACGCGATAATCGTCAACAACGATGGCACAATCGAAGCTGCCGCCCAGGCACAGGCCGCGGGACTGCAGATATTCGATATCACGCATGAAACCGAAGGTACGCGCGCGGCTAATCTGGCGCATAAACGCATCAGCCGAGAAGTTCATTGCGTAGCGCTGGCTACTGGAATCAATCGCCGGATGGTTAAAATCAATGGTGAAGTCCAGTGAAAAACCATTGTACGGTTTGAATTCAGCCCATTTATCGCCATCTTCAACGCGAACCGTCTCTTTAATACGCACAAATTTCTTAGCGCAGTTCAGTTCATCGATGCCGGCATCCAGCAACAGATAAACGAACGGAGCCGCACTACCGTCCATAATCGGAACTTCCGGCGCATCGACTTCAATAATAATGTTGTCGATACCCAAGCCAGCCAATGCAGCATTGAGGTGCTCGACCGTCGATATCCGCACGTCATGCTCGTTGACCAGGCAAGTACAGAGCATGGTATCACGCACAGATTTGGCATCAGCCGGAAAATCAACCGGTGGATTCAAGTCGGTGCGACGATAGATGACCCCGGTATTTGCCGGCGCAGGGCGTAACGTCAGGGTGACTTTCTTGCCGGTATGCAAACCGACGCCAGTCGCCTGAACGATACGTTTAAGAGTCCTTTGTTTGATCATCGTATAATCTCGCCAAGTTACCTATCCAACCGAAGTGTACTACACATTCGGCAGGCCAGTTTAGCACAAAGAGCGCAGATGCCCAACTTCCAGCCAATTCTTAATCGGCTTGCTTACGCAGGAAGGCTGGGATATCCAGATAATCCGGCTCTTTCGCCGCCTGCGGCGTATTGTCGTTGACCACTTTTGCGGCCGGTTTCTGCTCTTGAGTCAATGGAGACATACCGTGCTGCTGGTAACGATCCATCACTGGCTGCTGCACCTGTTTGTTAGTCACCAGAGTAATTTCTGGACGTTTGTCCATACCGATACCGGTGGCAACAACGGTTACGCGCAGTTCGTCGTTCATATCCGGGTCCAGAGAAGTACCGATAACCACGGTGGCGTTATCCGAAGCAAATGCGCGGATAGTATTACCCACAGTCTCGAACTCATCCAGACGCAGGTCGAAGCCCGCGGTGATGTTGACCAGAACGCCACGCGCACCGGACAGATCGATATCTTCCAGCAGCGGAGAAGAAATCGCCATTTCAGCCGCTTCTTCCGCACGGTCTTCACCGCTCGCCACGCCGGAACCCATCATGGCGTAGCCCATTTCAGACATCACGGTACGCACGTCCGCAAAGTCGACGTTCATCAGGCCAGGACGGGTGATCAGTTCAGCGATACCCTGCACCGCGCCTTTCAGCACGTCGTTTGCAGCGCCGAAGGCGTCGAGCAGAGAAATGCCGCGACCCAGTACTTTCAGCAGTTTGTCGTTCGGGATGGTGATCAGCGAGTCAACGTGCTTGGATAGCTCGGTGATACCCTGCTCAGCGAACGCCATACGTTTCTTGCCTTCAAAATTGAAAGGCTTAGTCACGACGGCAACGGTCAGGATACCTAAATCTTTTGCGACTTCAGCAACCACTGGCGCAGCACCGGTTCCGGTACCGCCGCCCATGCCGGCTGCGATAAACACCATGTCGGCGCCGTCAAGAGCGGCACGCAGCGCTTCACGGTCTTCATCCGCTGCGTTACGGCCGACTTCCGGGTTTGCGCCTGCGCCCAGACCTTTAGTAATACCGCTACCGATCTGGATAGTCTGGCCAACAGCCGTTTTGCGCAGAGCCTGCGCGTCGGTGTTCACCGCGAAAAACTCAACACCCTCAATGCGCTCGCGCACCATGTGCTCAACGGCGTTACCGCCGCCGCCGCCGACGCCGATGACTTTAATCACCGCGTCGTTGGTCAGTTCCATAGGTTCAAACATAATTTCTCTCTCCGTT
The DNA here is from genome assembly GCF_018139045.1 of Klebsiella pasteurii. Lineage (NCBI taxonomy): Bacteria > Pseudomonadati > Pseudomonadota > Gammaproteobacteria > Enterobacterales > Enterobacteriaceae > Klebsiella > Klebsiella pasteurii. Next base: position 4,914,644 of record NZ_CP073236.1, on the reverse strand, counting down.
GTGCCTGTCGCCTGAGATCGCTAATTTTCTGCGTTCTCTTAAAAAATTAAAACTCTTTTCGCAACCAACTGTTGAGTCGTTTGATCCACGACCCGACCGTTACGCGTTTTTCCACTTCTGCTTCACCACTGAGATGAGATTCCTTCCCGTAGTGCAGCAGCCCAACCGCCGTCGAGTAATACGGCTCCTGGGCATAATCCGTTAATCCGGTAATGTTCAGCGGCGCGCCAATCCTCACCTGCGTATGGAATACGCGCTGCGCGCAGGCGGCAAGTCCTTCAATTTGCGCCGCGCCGCCGGTTAATACAATGCCTGCCGCCAGGTGGTGCTTCACACCTTGCTGACGCAGCTGTTCCTGCAGTTGCAGAATCTCTTCATTAACCAGGTTGAGCAATTCGGTATAACGTGGCTCAATCACCTCTGCCAGCGTCTGACGCTGCAGGCTGCGAGGTGGACGCCCACCCACGCTGGGTACTTCTACATTTTCGTCTTTACCAACGATGGAGCCCAGCGCACAGCCGTGACGCACTTTAATGGCTTCCGCGTCGCTCGGCGGCGTACCGAAAGCGTAGGCAATATCGCTGGTCACCACGTTGCCCGCGTACGGGATCACTTTGGTATGACGCAGCGCGCCGCCGGTATATACCGCTATATCCATTGTACCACCGCCGATGTCCACCACGCAGACACCCAGTTCACGTTCGTCTTCCGTTAATACGGAATAGCTGGCGGCTAAACCGGCGAAAATGAGCTGGTCAACTTTCAGACCGCAACGTTCCACCGCTTTGACAATATTTTTCGCCATATCGTTATGGCAGGTAATCAAATGCACTTTCGCCTGCATACGTACGCCAGACAATCCGACGGGGTTTTTGATCCCCTCCTGGTAATCGATAGCGTACTCCTGCGGGATAACGTGCAGAACGCGATGTTCGTCGCGCACGCGAACCGATTTCGCGGTATGTACCACGTTTTCAACGTCGTCCTGCGTCACTTCTTCTTCTGAAATCGGCACCATGCCGATTTCATTTTGACAGCTGATATGTTTGCCTGAAAGCGCCAGATAGACTGACGAGATCTGGCAATCCGCCATCAGTTCGGCCTGGTCAATGGCGCGCTGTACGCATTTCACCACGGATTCCAGGTCGTTCACTCCGCCTTTATCCATACCACGCGATGGGCAACTGCCCACGCCAATGATATTAATCATACCGTCGGGCAGAACTTCCCCTACTAAAGCGGCAACCTTAGCGGTGCCAATCTCCAGTCCAACTACCAGTTTTCTGTCCGTCGCCTTGATCATTGTTGTTCTGCCTGTGCCTGATTCTGTTGTTGTTGAGCTTCCTCTACGGGAGCCGGTACCCAACCGACTGCCGCTCCCGAGTCATAACGCAAATCAACGTAGCTTATCCGTTTGCCGTCGGTCTGCGCCTGCTGCTGAAGAACCGGGTAGAGTTCCATAAAGCGCTGAAGCCGTTTCATGGTGTCACCCCGGCCAAGGTTGAGCTTAATATCGTTATTCAGCGTCAACTGCCAGGAACGACGCGCGGTCATTGCCGCCACTTTCAACGTGAACTTATCCTTTGCCAGCACCTGCCCCATGTCGCGATAGCCCTGAAGAACTTCGTTCTCGCTGCCTTCCGGGCCGTACAACATCGGTAAATTCTGTTTACTGGTGCGATCTGACGGCACGCTGAAAGAATTTCCGTCCACGTCTACCATATGCTGATCATTCCAGCGCGCAATCGGCACATATTCAACCAGATGAATCTTCAATTCGTCCGGCCACTGCTTTCTGACGCTCGCCTGCTTAATCCAGGGCAGACGTTCAATCTGGCTTTGAATTATATTGACGTCCTGCGTCATAAAGGTGCCCGGCGACCCTAATGCCAGAATCGCCTGACGGATATCATCGTTGCGCGTGTAGTGACGCTCACCGGTGACCACCATCTTTGACAGCGGTAATCGCTGTGCATCTTCCATCCAGCCCAGAACCATCCATCCGCTGACCAGCACGGTACAGAGCACCGCCAGCAGGAAGAAAATACCTGCCAGACGAGAGCCATTACTTCGACGCGAAGAAGTTTCTTCTTCCTCTTCGTGGTTCCGCGTATTCAGCGCAGCCTGCGACATATCACCCCGCCAGGTCCAGAATTCGTACAACAAGCTGCGAGAAGCTCATCCCGGCCTGACGCGCCGCCATTGGCACCAGGCTATGGCTGGTCATGCCAGGAGAGGTGTTTGCTTCCAGCAGATAAAACTGGCCATCGCTGTCCAGCATCACATCAATTCGTCCCCAGCCGTAACAGCCAAGAGTATCCCAGGCTTTTTGCACCAGAGCCTGAATTTCTGACTCGCGCGCGGGATCTTCAAAACCTGGGCAGAAATATTGCGTTTCATCAGAGAGATACTTTGCTTCATAATCATAGAAGGTTCCAGCCGCCTGGATACGTATTGACGGTAAAATTTCTTCTCCGACGATAGCGACGGTAAATTCCGGCCCACTGAGCCATTTTTCGATTAGAACTTCGTCATCGTGCTGAAAAGCCAGCGTCAATGCATCTTGCAATGCGCAACTTTCGCTGACTTTAGACATACCGACACTTGAGCCTTCCCGACTCGGTTTAATAATCAACGGCAGTCCGAGGGCGGCGATTTGCTGTTCTAACTCAGCAGAAAGTCCTGCGCTGAACTGTTTACGCGTGAGCGCAACCCATGGCGCAACTGGCAGCCCAGCCCCCTGCCACAGCAATTTGCTGCGCAGTTTATCCATTGAGATAGCCGAAGCCATTACGCCACTGCCGGTATAGGGCAGGTGAATCAGCTCCAGCAGCCCCTGCAATGTTCCATCTTCACCGCCACGACCATGCAGGGCAATAAACGCTTTCTGAAACCCCATATTTTTCAATTGGGTAATATCCACGTCGCGCGGGTCTACCGGGTGTGCATCGACCCCGGCTTCACGCAGGCCAGCGAGCACCGCCGAACCTGAATTGAGAGAGACTTCACGTTCAGCGGAGGTTCCGCCAAAGAGGACCGCGATTTTATCAGCCATGGCGCTCCTCCTGCGATTTTTGCGGCTGCAATTTGATTTCCGCCAGGTGACGGGCGATTTTACCGATATTTCCCGCCCCCTGAACCAGCACCAGATCGTTGCCGGTCAACACTGAAGCCAGCATCTCTGCCGCCTGCGCCGGGTCGGAAACCAGAATTGGGTCAACTTTACCGCGACCGCGGATCGTACGGCACAGCGAGCGGCTGTCGGCGCCAGGAATAGCGGCTTCCCCCGCGGAATAAACGTCCAGCATCAGCAGCGCGTCAACCTGGGTCAGTACGTTGGCGAAATCATCGTACAGATCGCGCGTACGGGTAAAACGGTGTGGCTGAAACAGCATCACCAGGTTTTTATCCGGCCAGCCCGCCCGCGCTGCTTTAATGGTGGCATCCACTTCCGTAGGATGATGACCATAATCATCGATTAGCATCGCGGTGCCGCTTTTACCGTTAACCTCAGCTAACGGGTATTCGCCAAGGAAATCAAAGCGACGGCCGGTGCCCTGGAAGCTTTCCAGTGCGCGCAGGATAGCAGCATCATCAATGCCCTCTTCCGTCGCAACGGCCACCGCCGCCGCCGCGTTCAGCGCATTGTGGCGACCCGGAGCGTTCAGTGTCACCTGAATGACTTCTTTATCCTGGCGAACCAGACGGAAATGGCCCTGAGCGCCGAGCTGGCGATAATCTTCAACGCGAACATCGGCATCATCGCTAAATCCGTAAGTGGTTATCTGGCGACCAACGCACGGCAACAGTTCACGGATAACAGGATCGTCCACGCACATCACCGCACGACCATAGAACGGCAGATTGTGCAGGAAGTTAATAAACGTCTGCTTCAGGTTTTCGAAGTCGCCATGGTAGGTATCCATATGATCGGCTTCGATATTGGTCACGATAGCAACCATCGGCTGTAAATGCAGGAACGAAGCGTCGCTTTCATCCGCTTCGGCAATCAGGTAGCGGCTGTGGCCAAGACGGGCGTGGACGCCAGCGGCTTTCACCAGACCGCCGTTAACGAAGGTTGGATCAAGTCCCGCTTCAGCATAAATGCTCGATACCATCGCCGTAGTCGTGGTTTTTCCGTGCGTGCCGGCAATGGCAATGCCGTGACGAAAACGCATCAGCTCCGCCAGCATCTCGGCGCGACGAATAACCGGAATACGTGCTTCGTGGGCAGCGACAATCTCCGGGTTATCCGCAGAAATTGCGCTGGAAACGACGACAACGCTCGCATCGCGCACGTTCTCAGGGCGATGGTTGAAATAAATCGTAGCGCCAAGCTGAGCCAGCTGCTGAGTCACCGGATTCGGCGCCAGGTCGGAGCCGCTAATCTGATAACCTTCGTTGGCCAGAACTTCGGCAATACCGCCCATGCCGGCACCGCCAATGCCAACAAAGTGAATGTGCCGGACGCGACGCATCTCGGGCACTATGGAACGCAGTTTTGCCAGATCTTGTGTATTCATTCTTTACGCCATCAACTTCTTTATTCGGACGGTGATTATCACCGCGATTAGCGCGCCAGTGCTGCGGCGCTCACTTCTTCAGCTACCCGTTCGGTCGCATCCGGAATCGAGGCTCTACGCGCTCGCTCCGCCATATCCAGCAGCGTTACGCGATCCCAACTTGCCAGGGTCTGCGCGACGGCCTCCACGGTGAACTGCGGCTGCTCAAGGATCTTCGCTGCCCCGGCCTTCTCCAGCGGCAGCGCATTCCAGTACTGCTGACGATCTTTGTGCTGAAAAGGCACAAACAGCGCCGGTAAACCAGCGGCGGCAATTTCGCTCACCGTCAGCGCACCGGAACGACACACAACAACATCGGCCCAGGCATATGCCGCCGCCATGTCGTCGATAAATTCGGTAACTTTATGCTGCGGCTGCCCGGCATCGGAGTAGGCCTGCTGCACGGTTTCCTGACCGCCTTTACCGCTCTGGTGCCAGATGGTGACAGAAACACCGAGCTTCGCCGCCACCTGCGGCATCGTCTGATTGAGCACGCGCGCGCCCTGCGAACCGCCCACGACCAATACGCGAATCGGTCCCTGACGTCCGACCAAGCGCTGCTCCGGCAGCGGCAGCGCCAGCACATCGGTGCGAACCGGGTTGCCCACAACATCGGCATGCGGGAAAGCGCCGGGGAACGCCTGCATCACTTTTTTAGCGATTTTCGCCAGCCATTTATTCGTCAGGCCGGCAATCCCGTTCTGCTCATGCAGAACAACGGGGATCCCCAGCGACCATGCCGCCAGACCGCCGGGGCCGGAAACGTATCCGCCCATACCCAGAACCACGTCCGGCTGAAAACGCCGCATAATCGCCCGCGCCTGACGCCAGGCGTTGAAAATGCGCACCGGCGCCAGCAGTTGCGCCTTAAGGCCCTTGCCGCGCAGGCCGGAAATCTGAATGAAATCAATTTCAATGCCGTTCTTCGGCACTAAATCCGCTTCCATACGATCCGCGGTGCCCAGCCAGCGAACCTGCCAGCCCTGGTCCATTAAATGGTGCGCAACCGCCAGTCCCGGGAACACATGTCCGCCGGTACCGCCCGCCATCACCATTAACCGCTTTTCCTGACCGCTCATCGAACACCCCGTGTAAACGCCTGGGCTTTTTCCAGGCGCGTTTCATAATCAATTCGTAACAGCAACATGATGGCCGTCGACATAATCAGCAAGCTCGATCCGCCGTAGCTGATCAGCGGCAGCGTCAGGCCTTTAGTTGGCAGCATACCCGCCGCCGCGCCGACGTTTACCAACGCCTGAAAGCTAAACCAAATCCCAATGGCGCAGGCCAGAAATCCGGAGAAACGATGGTCAATCTCCAGCGCCTTACGGCCAATGGACATGGCGCGAAAAGCGACGAAGAATACCATTAAAAGAGCGAGTACCACACCGATATAACCGAGCTCTTCGCCGATAATGGCGAAGATGAAATCGGTATGCGCCTCCGGCAAATACTCCAGTTTCTGCACCGAATTGCCCAGGCCTTGCCCCCACATTTCGCCGCGACCAAAGGCCATCAGCGACTGGGTCAACTGATAGCCGCTGCCAAACGGATCTTCCCACGGGTTCCAGAAAGAGGTTACGCGGCGAATACGATACGGCTCGGCGAGAATCAGCAGTACGACCGCCGAGATCCCCATACCGATAATGGCGATGAACTGCCACAGCTTGGCCCCTGCCAGAAACAGCATGGCCAGGGTGGTCACAAACAGCACGACGACGGTCCCGAGGTCAGGCTGCGCCAGCAGTAAAATCGCCAGTACGAAAATCACGCCCATCGGCTTCAGGAAGCCGCGCAGGTTGTTACGCACTTCGTCGCCTTTACGCACCAGGTAGTTGGCGATGTAGCAGAACAGCGACAGCTTGGTGAACTCCGCAGGCTGGATACGCAGCGGTCCCAGCGCAATCCAGCGCGATGCGCCGTTGACCGAGCTGCCAACCACCAGAACGATCAGCAGCATGACGATAGAGGCGATCAGCATCGCGGTACTATGGCGTTGCCAGAACTCCATCGGCAGGCGCAGTGTCACCATCGCCAGCCCGAGAGCCAGCAGGATGTATAAACCATCGCGTTTGGCAAACAGAAACGGGTCGTTAGCCAGACGCTGACCTACCGGCATCGACGCCGAGGTCACCATAATGAAGCCGATCGCGGCCAGGCCAAAGGTCAGCCACAGCAGCATCCGGTCATACATCACCAGGCTATCGGTATCTTTTTGCCGCGAGCCCATCACCCAGCCTTTCAGCGCGGCGAACAGCCATGCGAAAATAAACATTCCCGGCAGACGCGGCAGTCTCAGCCGTGGCATTTTCAGGCGCGGGAGTGATAAACGCATCAACCTAACTCCTTCGCCAGGCGAGCAAAGACGTCGCCGCGTTGTTCAAAGTTTTTAAACTGATCGAGGCTGGCGCACGCTGGAGATAGCAGAACCATATCGCCCGGGACAACCTGCGGCGCAATCTGGCGCATCGCCTGCTCCATGGTTTCCGTTTGCACAGCGACATCCGGGCGAAGGGCAGCCAGCTGCGCGCCGTCGCGGCCAAAGCAGTACAGGCGGACGTTGTCGCCGGTCAGGTAACGGCTTAACGGCGTGAAATCAGCCGATTTACCATCGCCGCCCAGCAGCAGATACAGCGTTCCGTCAAGGTGCAGCCCATTGAGCGCCGCTTCGGTACTACCGACATTCGTCGCTTTAGAATCATTGATCCAGCGCACGCCGTTGTGCTCCAGCACCTGCTGGAAACGATGCGCCAGGCCGGTAAATGTAGTCAGCGCTTTCAAGCTGCTGGCGCGCGGCAAACTAGCGGCATCAGCCAGGGCCAACGCAGCCAGGGCGTTACTGTAGTTGTGCTGGCCGCTAATCTTCATCTCTTTGACGTTGAGCACTTTCTCGCCTTTGACGCGCAGCCAGGTTTCCCCTTGCTGACGATTCAGGTGATAGTCGCCAACGTCCACGCCGAAGCTAATGCAACGATCGTCAGCACCGCGTACCGGCATGGTTAACGCATCGTCAGCGTTGACGATACAGGCCCGCGCATTTTCGTAAACTCGCAGTTTGGCGGCGCGGTACTGCTGAAGCCCCAGCGGGTAGCGGTCCATATGATCTTCGGTGACGTTAAGGATCGTCGCCGCTACCGCTCGCAGGCTCGAAGTGGTTTCCAGCTGGAAGCTGGAAAGTTCAAGAACATAAAGTTCGCGCTCAGGATCCAGCAGCATCAGCGCCGGCAGACCAATATTGCCGCCTACGCCGACGTTCAGACCCGCCGCCTTCGCCATTTCCCCTACCAGCGAAGTTACGGTGCTTTTACCGTTAGACCCGGTGATAGCTATAATCGGCGCCTGCGCCTCGCGGCAGAAAAGTTCGATATCGCCGACAATTTCTACGCCTGCATCCGCCGCCGCGCTCAGGGAAGGATGCGCCAGCGCGATGCCCGGGCTGGCGACAATCAGGTCAGCCGTCAACAGCCAATCTTCGTTCAGACCGCCGACATAGCGCTCAACGGCTTCCGGCAGTTTATCCAGTCCCGCAGGCGCAACGCGGGTATCCATCACCCGCGGCGTCACGCCGCGAGCCATGAAAAAGTCCACGCATGACAGGCCGGTCATACCCAGCCCAATAATGACGACTTTTTTACCCTGATAATCTGCCATGATTAACGTACCTTCAGCGTCGCCAGGCCTATCAGCACCAGCATCAGCGAAATAATCCAGAAGCGCACGATCACGCGCGGTTCCGGCCAGCCTTTCAGTTCATAGTGATGGTGGATCGGCGCCATGCGGAAGATGCGCTGACCGCGCAGCTTGAAGGAGCCGACCTGCAGAATCACCGAGAGCGTTTCCACTACGAATACGCCGCCCATAATCACCAGCAGAAACTCCTGGCGCAGCAGCACGGCGATAATACCCAGCGCGCCGCCGAGCGCCAGAGAACCCACATCGCCCATAAAGACCTGCGCCGGATAGGTGTTAAACCACAAGAAGCCCAGCCCCGCGCCGACAATCGCCGTACAGACGATCACCAGTTCACCAGCGTGACGCAAATAAGGGATATGCAGGTAGTTGGCGAAATTCATGTTACCCGTCGCCCACGCGACCAGCGCGAATCCGGCGGCAACAAATACGGTCGGCATAATCGCCAGCCCATCGAGGCCGTCGGTCAGGTTGACCGCATTCCCGGTTCCGACGATGACAAAGTAGGCCAGCAGGACGTAGAACAGGCCCAGCTGCGGCATGACGTCTTTGAAGAACGGCACTACCAGCTGAGTCGCCGGCGTATCTTTACCCGCCATGTACAGCGCAAAGGCAACGCCCAGCGCAATCACCGACATCCAGAAGTATTTCCAGCGGGCAATCAGCCCCTTGGTGTCTTTACGTACTACCTTACGGTAGTCGTCAACAAAACCGATGATGCCGTAGCCGACCAGAACCGTCAGCACACACCAGACGTAGGGGTTGGAAGGATAGGCCCATAGTAGAACGGAGACAACAATGGCAGTCAGGATCATAATCCCGCCCATCGTTGGCGTACCGCGCTTGCTAAAGTGAGATTCCGGGCCATCATTACGTACAACCTGGCCAAAAGAGAGTTTTTGCAGACGGGCAATCATGCGCGGGCCCATCCACAAAGAGATGAACAGCGCGGTCAGCAGGCTGACAATGGCGCGAAACGTCAGGTAAGAAAAGACGTTAAAGCCTGAGTAATATTTGACCAAATGTTCGGCCAGCCATACTAACATGTTCCGTTCTCCTGTAATGCGCGTACTACCACTTCCATGGCGGCACTACGTGAACCCTTCACTAAAATGGTCATAATTTTATGTTCTGACAGCAGCGCTTGCAGCCGCGTTACCAGCAGCGCTTTATCGTTAAAGTGTTCACCGACGCCGCTGGCGCCGCTAATCTCCGCGCTCAAGGAGCCTACGCTCAATACGCGATCGAGCCCGGCCGCTTTTGCCGCTTCGCCCACCTGACGATGGCACGCCTGGCTTTCCGCACCAAGTTCAGCCATATCGCCAACAACCAGCACCCGGTAGCCCGGCATCTCAGATAGCACCTGTACCGCGGCGGTCAGCGAGCCGACGTTGGCGTTATAGGAGTCATCCAGCAGGAGCTGGCTATCGGTGAGTTGAATCGGGAATAAACGCCCCGGCACCGCTTTCAGATCTTTCAGCCCCGCTTTAATTGCCTCATGCGTCGCGCCTACCGCCATAGAGAGCGCCGCTGCGGCCAGCGCGTTGGCGATGTTATGGCGCCCCGGCAGCGGCAGCAGCACATCAACGCTGCCGGTTGGGGTTCGCAGAGTAAATTCGGTCCCGTGCGAAGTCACATGAACGTTAGTTGCCGTGAAGTCGCTATTGGCGGCATTCGGCGAGAAGCGCCAGGTTTTACGCTCGCCAATGACGTTTTGCCAGTTCAGCCAGTCATTATTGTCGGCATTCATAATTGCGATGCCGTTGAGCGGCAGACCGGTGTAAATTTCGCCCTTCGCTTTCGCTACGCCTTCCAGGGAACCAAAACCCTCCAGGTGCGCGGCGGCCAGGTTATTCACTAACGCGGCGTCGGGACGGGTCAGGCTAACGGTCCAGGCAATTTCCCCCTGGTGATTAGCGCCTAACTCGATGACCGCGTAGTCATGCTCTTTGGTGAGACGCAGCAGCGTCATCGGCACGCCGATATCGTTGTTCAGGTTGCCAGCGGTATACAGCGTATTACCGCACTGGCTCAGAATCGCGGCGGTCATCTCTTTAACCGAGGTTTTTCCGGAAGATCCGGTCAGCGCGACCACCCGCGCCGACACCTGCTGACGCACCCACGCGGCCAGTTCGCCGAACGCCAGACGCGTATCCTTTACTACCACCTGCGGCAAATCGCAGGCCAGTCGATGGCTGACCAACAATGCGCCCGCGCCGGCAGCCTTAGCCTGTTCGGCAAAGTCATGAGCGTCAAAGCGCTCGCCTTTTAGCGCCACAAACAGGCAGCCTGCCGTGACCTTACGGGTGTCAGTGGTGACGTCTTCGATCGCCACATCGCTGCCGTGCAGCTCGCCGCGCGTGATGTCGGCCAGCTGGCTGAGAGTCAAGCGAATCATGCTACCGCCCCCAGCAGACGCGCCACGGTGACGCGATCGGAGTAATCGAGTCGGCGATTGCCGACAATTTGATAATCCTCGTGGCCTTTACCCGCCACCAGAACGACGTCGTTTTCTTTCGCCTGCATCACCGCGTTGGTCACCGCCTCCGCGCGCCCTTCCACCGCTTTGGCATGGCCCGCATCGAGCATACCGGCCAGGATATCGTTGATAATCGCCCGCGGCTCTTCGGTACGCGGGTTGTCATCGGTGACAACCACGATATCGGCAAACTCTTCGGCGATAGCGCCCATCAGCGGACGCTTGCCTTTGTCGCGGTCTCCACCGCAGCCGAACACGCACCACAGTTTACCGTTGCAGTGCAGACGCGCCGCCTGCAGCGCTTTTTCCAGCGCGTCGGGCGTGTGAGCATAATCAACCACGACGGTCGGTTTACCCGGCGCGCTGAACACTTCCATACGCCCGCAAACCGGCTGCAGGCGCACGGCGGTTTTAAGCAGTTCGGCCAGCGGATAGCCCAGCGCCAGCAGAGTGGCTAACGCCAGCAGCAGATTGCTGACGTTAAAGGCGCCCATCAGGCGGCTTTCGATCTCGCCGTTCCCCCAGCTGGAGGCAAACTGAATGGTGGCGCCGCTGTCGTGATAGTTCACGGCGGTTGCTTTCAGCCAACGCCCCCGGCAGTTCGGATTAATATGGTCTTCCATTGATACGGCAACCGCATCCGGCAGCTTCGCCAGCCAGCGGCGACCAACCTCATCGTCCGCGTTGACGATCGCCTGTCCGCAATGGTGGGTTGAGTAGAGCAGCCATTTCGCCGCTTCGTAATGCTCCATATCACCATGGTAATCAAGGTGATCGCGGCTCAGGTTGGTGAAGACTGACGCGGCAAACTGCAGCGCGGCGACGCGGTGCTGTACCAGGCCGTGAGAGGAAACTTCCATCGCGGCGAACGTCGCCCCCTGCCCTACCAGGCCAGAGAGTACGTGTTGAACATCAACCGCCGAACCGGTGGTGTTTTCCGTGGGGATAACTTTCTCCAGCAGGCCATTGCCTACGGTTCCCATTACCGCGCTAGTTTCCCCCAGCAGCTGCGCCCATTGCGCCAGCAGCTGGGTGGTGGTGGTCTTGCCGTTAGTCCCGGTGACGCCAACCAGGCGCAGTTGCTCCGAAGGCTGATGGTAAAAACGTCCGGCCAGCGCGGATAAGCGCTCGTTGAGTTGGCTCAGATAGATAACCGGCACACCGTGCATTTCACGGATTTCACCGTCATGAGCCTCATCTTTGGCCTCAGCAATAATGGCAGCAACACCTTGCGCTATCGCCTGCGGGATATAACGACGCCCGTCCGCCTGATGACCTAAAACCGCGACAAAAAGATCGCCTGAAGCAGCCACCCGGCTGTCCAGCGTCATTTCTCGCAGAATTCGCTCCGGCGCATTTGGCACCCACGGAGCGAGAAGGTCGCGCAAATTACGATCTGCCACCTGTTCCCTCGCCTTGATTAATCACTAATTCACTTTTTTCAGCCGTTGCCAGCGCATCCGGTTCAATGTTCATGGTACGCAGTACGCCGCCCATGATGGCACCGAAGACCGGCGCGGAAACGGCGCCGCCGTAGTATTTACCTGCCTGCGGATCGTTGATCACCACCACCAGCGCGAAGCGTGGATGGCTGGCGGGCGCAACGCCTGCGGTGTAAGCAATATATTTGTTGATGTAGCGACCATCAGGCCCTACTTTCTTCGCCGTACCGGTTTTAATGGCGATGCGATAGCCTTTGATCGCCGCCTTCACGCCGCCGCCGCCGGGCAGCGCCACGCTTTCCATCATATGAACAACGGTACGAACGAGTGATTCCGGGAAGACGCGCTCGCCCGGAACCGGTGGATCAACTTTGGTAATCGACAGCGGGCGATAGATGCCGTAGCTGCCGATCGTTGCGTAGACTCGCGCTAACTGTAACGGGGTTACCATTAGCCCATAGCCGAAAGAAAAGGTGGCCCTCTCTATGTCAGACCACCGTTGTTTTTGAGGGTATAAGCCACTGCGTTCTCCGACCAACCCCAAATTGGTCGCTTTTCCAAGTCCAAAACGTGAGTAAGTGTCTACTAACGCTGAGGACGGCATCGCTAACGCCAGCTTGGAAACACCGACGTTACTCGACTTCTGTAGCACCCCGGTCAGGGTCAATTCGCTATAGCGCGCCACGTCTTTGATTTCGTGGCCGTTAATTCGATAGGGAATGGTGTTCAGTACGGTATTTTCGTTAACAATACCGCGCTGAAGCGCCGTCATCACCACCATCGGCTTCACCGTTGAACCCGGCTCAAACACGTCGGTAATGGCGCGGTTACGCATAGTATCTTTGGAGGTGCCCGCGAAATTGTTCGGGTTGTAGGATGGGCTATTGGCCATCGCCAGTACTTCGCCGGTGTTGACGTCAACCAGAACCGCAGTGCCGGACTCCGCTTTGTTAAACGCCACCGCATTATTAAGCTCGCGATACACCAGCGCCTGCAGGCGCTCATCAATGCTCAGCGCCAGGTTATGCGCGGCCTGGCTATCGGTAGATGAGATATCTTCGATGACACGCCCATAGCGGTCTTTACGCACGATACGCTCGCCGGGCTGGCCGGTGAGCCACTTATCGAAGCTCTTCTCAACCCCCTCAATCCCCTGGCTATCGACGTTAGTGAAGCCAATGAGGTGAGCAGTTACTTCGCCCGACGGATAATAGCGGCGGGACTCTTCCCGCAGATGAATCCCCGGCAGCTTGAGTTTGCGGATATAATCGGCCATATCAGGATTCACCTGACGCGCCAGATAGATAAAGCGCATCCGCGGATTGGTATTGATGCGCGATGCCAGCTGATCCAGCGGCATATTCAGCGCATCGGCCAGGGCCTTCCAGCGGTTGTCGAGCGTCACGCCGCCGGCTTCATGCAGCTCTTTCGGGTCAGCCCAGATAGCTTTTACCGGCACGCTCACCGCCAGCGGGCGGCCGGAACGATCGGTTATCATGCCGCGCGCGGTGGAGACCTCCTGCACGCGCAGAGAACGCATATCGCCCTGACGTACCAGCATGTCCGGACTAATCACCTGTAGCCAGGCCACGCGACCCAGCAGGAAGCCCAGCGCCAGCAGAATACAGCCGCACAGCAACGCAAAACGCCAACTGATAAAGTTGGCCTGTTCTTCCTGACGTTTTGCTTTTGGCGTTTTCGGCGCTGCTTTCATGCGTCGCAATAATCCTTATTTCTGTACAACGATATTTTCTTGTGATGGATCGACGTGCTGCATCTGCAGCTTCTCGGTCGCGATCCGCTCAACCCGACTGTGATCGCCGAGAGCGTTCTCTTCGAGGATCAGGTTGCGCCATTCAATATCCAGCGCGTCGCGTTCCAGCACCAGCTGTTCACGCTGCGCGGTTAACAGGCGAGTATGGTGTGCCGTTGTCACCACCGTAATCGCCGTGATAATGATGCAAATGAACAGGCAGAGTGGCAGCTTCCCAAACCGCAGAAGGTCGTCTCCGATCACGCCAGGCAAAGCATGGCGCTCGTTGCTTCCTATCGACCCTTTCACCTTGCTTAGGGCTTCTGTCACTCTGCCGATCATGCGTTCGTCCTCTCTGCAATACGCAGAACTGAACTACGGGCACGAGGATTTTCAGCTACCTCTTTTTCGCCCGGCATCAACTTGCCTAATGCTCTTAACTCACGACCGCCCAGTTTTTTAAGCTGCTCTTCGGTCATCGGTAAGCCGGCTGGAACCTGCGGACCGCGGCTTTGCTCGCGCATAAAGCGCTTCACAATACGGTCTTCCAGCGAGTGGAAACTGATGATTGAGAGCCGCCCGCCTGGGGCCAGCACGCTGAGCGAGCTTTTTAGCGCCTGCTCTATCTCCTCCAGTTCACTGTTCACCCAAATGCGCACCGCCTGGAAGGTACGGGTCGCGGGATGTTTGAATTTGTCTTTCACCGGCGTCGCCGCCGCAACGACTTCCGCCAGCTCTTTGGTGCGCGTCATCGGTTCGATGCGGTTGCGTTCGACGATGGCGCGGGCGATGCGTTTACCAAAGCGCTCTTCGCCAAAGGTTTTAATGACCCAGGCGATGTCCGCCTCGTCGGCGGTTTGTAGCCATTCAGCGGCAGATTGACCGCGCGTCGGATCCATACGCATATCCAGCGGGCCATCGCGCATGAACGAAAAACCACGTTCAGCGTCATCCAGCTGCGGCGAGGAGACGCCAAGATCGAGCAAAATACCGTCGATCTTACCGGTTAGATTGCGCTCGCCAACATAGTCGGCCAGCTGAGAAAAAGGACCATGAACGATGGAAAAGCGGGGATCATCGATAGTTTTCGCGACGGCGATAGCCTGCGGATCGCGATCGATCGCCAGCAGACGTCCCTCCGCTCCCAGTTGGGAGAGAATCAGGCGCGAGTGGCCGCCGCGACCAAAGGTACCATCAATGTAGATACCATTTGGACGAATATTCAGGCCGTTAACGGCTTCATCCAGCAGTACCGTAGTGTGTTTATAATTTTCCATCATTTTACAAAGACAAATCCTGCAGGCGCTCCGACAGTTCCCCGGAAGCGGACTGCTCAGCGTCGATATCTTCCTTGACCCGTTGATACCAGGTCGTTTCATCCCACAGCTCAAACTTATTGAACTGCCCGACCAGCATCACTTCTTTTGTCAGCCCGGCATGTTGCCGCAGCACCGGCGCTATTAATAGCCGCCCGGCGCTATCCATCTGACATTCGCTGGCATGTCCCAAAAGCAAACGCTGTACGCGCCGCTCGGTGGGGTTCATGCTCGATAAACGCGACAATTTTTGCTCGATGATTTCCCATTCAGGCAAAGGGTAAAGCAGCAGGCACGGGTGATGGATGTCAATGGTGCACACCAATTGACCGGAAGCGTCCTCGATCAGCCCATCGCGGTAGCGCGTCGGTACGGCCAGACGGCCTTTGCTGTCGAGATTGACTAACGTTGCCCCACGGAACATGCCAGCCTCACCCCTTTTCGCCACTTTACCCCACAAATTCCCACAAGAAGGAGTTTACGGAGCGGAGGAAAAGCTTGTCAAGCCAGCACGAATGCCAACAGAGCTCAAAAACCCATTATTTACAGCCGATATTTGCCCTGAGGAAAAATCAACCAACAAACGAGGCAAATTAACGTTATGAATATCGGTAAGAAAACAACCAACAAACTTGTAACAGTTAAAGCAGCAAAATATCTTCGCGGGGAAAATATAAAGTGTCAGTTTGCGACGCGAGCGGCATTTTAGGTCATTCTGATGACCGTTAACAGTACCAGTTTTCGCAGGAGAGGCTCTCTTACTGCGGGGCATAGCGCTTATGGCACTCATAATAGTGAGGAAACGGGCGTTAATTCAGCAACTCACCCGCCGAATGTAACAAAATAATACAAATAAATACGCTAATCCTTTTATCGGTTAATTAAACCACTAAATAAATGGCGCTAAGAATAGAATTAAAAGAGATGTCAGGAAGATTAAGGATTTGTCTGAAAGATGCTTAACCCTGCAATTTTTACGTCATTTATCCAGATTATCGCCAGACGTGTCTCCGTCTGGCGAATTTCCTACGAATAATCCTGGTATTGCGCTCAGCGACGGTTCAGGCTGCCGCGACGATAAAGATTGCGCCGAATGCGGCTTAACCCCGGTTTCGGCTTCCGCGGTTCATCAAGGCTGGCGAGCACAATCTCCAGCACGCGTTCCGCAACGTCGCGATGACGCTGAGCAACGGCTAAAACGGGGCACTGGAGAAAATCCAGCAGTTCATTATCGCCAAAAGTGGCAATAGCCAGTTCCGAAGGCAACTTCCCTTCCCTGCGCAGCGTCACGTCCATCACACCCTGCAGCAGCGGAAACGAAGTCGTGAACAGCGCCTGAGGCATCGGATGGGTTTCCAGCCACTTTTCAAATAGCTGCGCCGCAGCTTCGCGCTCGTAGCTGTTAGCGTAGAGGAAATGCACCTCTCGCGGATCGTCCTTCCACGCCGTACGGAACCCCTGCTCACGCAGGAAGCTCACCGAAAGCTCCGGCAGGGCGCCAAGGTAAAGCACCGTTTCAGCGGGGAATTTACGTAACTCCGCGCCGAGCATTTCAGCATCATCCTGATCGGCGCCGACAACGCTGGTGAAGTGCTCACGATCGAGCGCGCGGTCAAGAGCAACAATCGGGAACGGATCGTTAGCCCAGCGCTGATAGAACGGATGCTCAGGAGGTAATGAGGTGGAAACGATAATCGCATCGACCTGACGCTGCAGCAGATGCTCTATACAACGCATTTCGTTATCCGGTTGATCTTCGGAACAGGCGATCAGCAGTTGGTAGCCGCGCTGGCGGGCCTGACGCTCCAGGTAATTAGCGATGCGCGTATAGCTGGTGTTTTCCAGGTCCGGGATAACCAGACCAATGGACCGCGTACGTCCTGCACGCAAGCCTGCAGCAACCGCATTCGGGTGATAGTTGTGCTCACGAACGACCGCCATCACCTTTTCAACAGTTTTATCGCTGACGCGATACTGCTTCGCTTTACCATTAATCACATAGCTAGCGGTAGTTCGCGAGACACCGGCCAGCCGGGCGATTTCATCCAGTTTCACAATTGCCCCTTGGGTAATAAGTACAGAACATAACCATTCTTCAGGTATGGATTCGTTTTTATAACATCTAAGCGCAGAAAAGTAAGTGCAGCAACCGCTTTAGTCTACAGTTCCCACCGATTTCGCAAAAAAATAGCCCGACAGGGGGTGTCGGGCTATTTTTATGTCAGTTTGCGCTGCTCAGCGCATGATTTTGTCGCCGCGCGACAATCCGACAACGCCGGAGCGGGCAACCTCAACAATACGGGCCACATCGCGCAGCGACGCTAAAAACGCATCCAGCTTGTCGCTAGTTCCCGCCAATTGAACGGTATAGATAGACGGCGTGACGTCGATAATTTGCCCGCGGAAGATTTCCGTATTGCGCTTTACCTCATCGCGCCCATAGCCGCTGGCCTGGACCTTCACCAGCATAATCTCGCGCTCTACGTGCGCGCCTTGCCCGAGTTCGTTAACGCGCAGCACGTCCACCAGCTTGTGCAGCTGCTTTTCTATCTGCTCAATCGCTTTCTCATCGCCAACGGTCTGAATCGTCATTCTGGATAACGTCGGATCGTCCGTCGGCGCTACCGTCAGGCTTTCAATATTATAACCGCGCTGTGAAAAGAGGCCGATCACGCGGGATAAAGCGCCCGATTCGTTCTCCAGTAATACTGATAATATCCGGCGCATAATCAGGTCCTCTCCGTTTTGCTCAGCCACATCTCGTCCATACCGCCGCCACGAATCTGCATGGGGTATACATGCTCACTGCCGTCAACCGTGACATCGACAAAAACCAGTCGATTGTTACGCACCTGCTCCAGCGCCTCGGCTAGCTTCGCTTCCAGCTCCTGCGGGTCGCTAATACGAATTCCCACATGGCCGTAGGCTTCCGCTACGCGAGCAAAATCGGGCAATGACTCCATATAGGACTGCGAATGACGGCCAGAATAGAGCATATCCTGCCACTGCTTCACCATCCCGAGATAGCGGTTATTAAGGTTCAGCACCAGTACCGGCAGCTCGTACTGCAGCGCGGTAGAAAGCTCCTGAATATTCATCTGGATACTGCCGTCGCCGGTCACGCAAATCACCGTTTCTTCCGGCAGCGCCATCTTCACGCCCAGCGCGGCAGGAAGACCAAATCCCATGGTCCCCAGACCACCAGAGTTAATCCAACGCCGCGGTTTGTCGAAAGGATAATAAAGCGCCGCGAACATCTGATGCTGACCAACATCTGACGTCACGTACGCATCGCCGTGAGTCAGCCGCCAGATGGTTTCAATTACAGCCTGCGGTTTAATCTTGCCGCTTTGCGTGTCGTATTGCAGGCAGTGACGCGCGCGCCACTGTTCAATCTGCTGCCACCAGTCACGGATTTCATCCAGCGGCTGCTGGGTCTCCTCGTGTTCGAGCAGCTCCAGCATCTGTTCCAGCACCAAGCGGGCGTCGCCAACAATAGGCACGTCGGCAGGCACCGTCTTGGATATTGAAGTGGGATCGATATCGATATGCAGTACCGTCGCGTTCGGACAGTACCTGGCCAGATTATTCGTCGTACGATCGTCGAAGCGCACGCCAACGGCGAAAATCACGTCGGAATTGTGCATGGTCATGTTGGCTTCATAAGTGCCATGCATGCCCAGCATCCCCAGCGCCTGCTGATGCGATGCCGGAAAGGCGCCGAGCCCCATCAGCGAAGACGCCACCGGCAGCTTCAGCTTCTCAACCAGTGTATACAGCTGCGGTTCACATTGGGCGTTAATCGCCCCGCCGCCGACATAAACCACCGGTTTTTTTGCCGAAACCAGCGTCTGTAACGCGCGCTTAATTTGCCCTTTATGGCCCGACGTTGTCGGGTTATACGAGCGCATGCTAACCGTATCCGGCCAAACGTACGGCAGCTTTTTGGCCGGATTGAGGATATCTTTCGGTAAATCGACGACAACCGGGCCGGGACGCCCGCTGGCCGCCAGCCAAAAGGCTTTTTTCAGCACGCCAGGAATATCTTCGGTTTGCTTAACCAGGAAGCTGTGTTTGACCACCGGTCGGGAGATACCCACCATGTCGCATTCCTGGAACGCATCGTAGCCGATTAAGGAGGTCGCGACCTGACCGGAAAGAATCACCAACGGAATGGAATCCATATAAGCCGTCGCAATACCGGTTATCGCGTTAGTCGCCCCCGGACCGGAGGTGACCAGCACAACCCCGACTTCGCCGGTTGCGCGGGCAAGGCCATCCGCCATGTGAACGGCAGCTTGCTCATGGCGGACCAGAACGTGATCGATACCGCCCAGGGTGTGTAACGCATCATAAATATCGAGGACAGCGCCCCCGGGATAACCGAATACCTGCTTGACGCCCTGATCGACCAGCGACTGGACGACCATCTCGGCTCCTGACAACATCTCCATGGTTTGCCTCCCGGCTTATTGTTTTTAACGACAGCGGAATCCGATTTCCGCGCGCTCGCACAAGACGAAGCGCAATGGCTTCGTAGTGAGGTGAATAGACTGCATGGAGTTACCATAACTGCTCGCTAACGGGCAGGCAATTGGCGACTGTCGGCACATAAGAGGCATTAAAAGGATAAAAGAAAGGTTCGCAGGTAAAACACGGTGAAAAACTTCGGAGATAAGAAAATATGATAGTCAATACTCGGGGAAAATAACCAACTACAGCAAATCATCCATTTTTTAACGGACAGCGCCGGGAGCGGACAATCGCAAACAGAATAAAATTCTACGTTTAGTGATTTTTGTCACACAAAGCAGGAGCCGAAGCCCCCGTTTGTATTGCGACCGTTTATCGCTGGCAGATATTGACCAGCAATTCTTCCATCCACTGATGGCCTTTATCGCGGCCTGCCGCTTCATGCCAGGAAAGATAGCAGGTACGGCTATTCACTTTCAGCGGCAAAGGTAATATTTGCAAATCCAGCTTATCGGCAAACTCGCTGGCTAACCAGCGTGGCGCGATAGCAACCATGTTGGTCTGGGAAACCACATTTAATACGCTAACCATCGCGTTCCCCTGATAAGCAATACGCGATTGTTTATCCGCAGTGTCATACCATGGCTGGCTAAATGAAGCGTATCGATCGAGAGCGACAACCGCGTGCTCCTCCTGATAAATATCATTTTCCATCATTGGGCCAGAAATACGCGGATGTTTCCGGCTCGCCACCAGCACCATTTCATCTTTAAATAAAGGCACGCAGGCAAACTCAGGGCGACGAAACTCTTCATAGCCAATAACGAATTCAATTTCCTGATAACGTAATTGATGTTCCGTGTTTTGATTCAATGCCGATTTAAAGACCAAATGAATGTTGGGCGCAATCTCACCAACTTTATTGAAAATAACCGAAGTCAATGCGTTATCCAGCGGGCTGCAAACGCATAAATTAAACACCCGCTCGCTGCTAAGCGGCTCAAAGCCCGAGCCCGGCAATTCGTTCTGCACTAATTGCAATGCCTGCCGCACAGAACCAAAAAGCTGATAAGCACGTGCCGTTGGCTGGATGCCGCGTCCATAACGAACAAACAGCTCATCATTAAACATCACTTTCAGTCTTGATACGGCATTGCTGACCGCCGGCTGCGACATTCCCAGGGAATGTGCCGCACGAGTGATATTTTGTTCCTGCATGACCGCATCGAATACGGTTAGCAGATTGAGGTCGACCATCCGCAGCTGAGGTTTGGTGTTTTCTACCTCAGAGGTTGGTTTATATTCAGTATCTTCTTTTAACATATTTAACTCCACTGTCACGCTAAATTCCCTTTGCCAAAGTGCAGTAATTAATTCTGAAATATCATTTATCATGCATATGACATTTGCAAAAGAGCAAAGATGAATTTTAGGAATATATCAAGGTTATGAGTGGCGACGAAAAATCTGCAGCCGAACGGACCCGCAACCCCCTAAATATATTGTTTACTTGATAAAACCAAGTGTACCCATAAATATTAAAAATAAACAATAACAGCAGCGATTAATTATAATTTAAGCACTATTACAATATCGATTTAAGCTGCCCTTAACATTCACATTTCATTATCATTGATAATTCCCCCTTACAAACTTGGACGCATTCAGCAAACAAATAATCCCAGCTATTTCATTAAGATATGACTCCGGCCAAGCGCCCTATCCTTGTGGCTTTCAGCGAAAATAAAAATTATCAAATGGTGAAATTATCTCAACATGCCGCGGCACCCTAAAAAAGATCATCGGTAAAAAAGCGCGATTGTCAGCACAATTAGCTAATTCATCTCTCAGGTAAAAAGGCCTTTTCTTCACCCAAGGGTTGACATCAAACCCCATATCCAGTAACTCTAAAAGCATAACGATTTCATCTGGAGCATGACGCAATGATTCGCAGCATTCGCTTTCTCAGCCTACTACTACTAAACGCATCCATTTTGCGCGGTAGGCTGTTGGGCGACGTTCATCGTTAAGTCATCTTCCAGCAAGACTATAAAACCCGCGCCAATGCGCGGGTTTTTTTATGCTCGCAAGCAAGGCGCCAGGACAGAGAACAAGGATCTAAACCATGAGCCAGCAAGTCATTATTTTCGATACGACCTTACGCGACGGTGAACAAGCGTTACAAGCCAGCCTGAGCGTGAAAGAAAAACTGCAGATTGCTATGGCCCTTGAGCGGATGGGCGTTGACGTGATGGAAGTTGGTTTTCCGGTCTCATCCCCTGGCGACTTTGAGTCCGTACAAACCATTGCGCGCACAATCAAAAACAGCCGCGTTTGCGCGCTGGCCCGCTGCGTAGAAAAAGATATCGACGTCGCGGCAGAATCATTAAAAGTCGCAGAGGCGTTCCGTATTCACACCTTTATTGCCACCTCTCCGATGCATATCGCGACCAAGCTGCGCAGTAACCTGGATGAGGTTATCGAACGGGCGATCTATATGGTGAAACGCGCACGTAACTACACTGACGATGTCGAGTTTTCCTGTGAAGACGCTGGCCGTACGCCGATCGCCGATCTGGCTCGCGTCGTTGAAGCCGCCATTAATGCAGGCGCAACGACCATCAATATTCCGGATACCGTTGGCTACACCATGCCTTTCGAATTCGCCAACATTATCACCGGTCTGTACGAACACGTCCCCAATATCGACAAAGCCATTATCTCCGTCCATACCCATGACGACCTGGGTATCGCGGTCGGTAACGCCCTCGCAGCGGTCCACACAGGCGCTCGTCAGGTGGAAGGTGCGATGAACGGTATCGGCGAACGCGCCGGTAACTGCTCGCTGGAAGAGGTGATCATGGCCATCAAAGTGCGCAAAGACATTATGAATGTGCACACCCGCATTAATCACCAGGAAATCTGGCGTACCAGCCAGACCGTGAGCCAGATCTGCAATATGCCGATCCCTGCCAACAAAGCTATCGTCGGAACCGGCGCTTTTGCCCACTCTTCCGGTATTCACCAGGACGGCGTGCTGAAGAATCGCGAAAACTACGAAATCATGACGCCGGAATCTATCGGCCTCAACCAGGTGCAGTTGAACCTGACTTCCCGCTCCGGCCGCGCTGCGGTGAAACACCGTATGGAAGAGATGGGCTATAAAGAAACCGACTACAACATGGACCATTTGTATGATGCGTTTCTGAAGCTGGCGGATAAGAAGGGCCAGGTGTTTGACTATGACCTGGAGGCGTTAGCTTTCATTAACAAACAGCAGGAAGAACCGGAGCATTTCCGCCTCGATTACTTCAGCGTGCAGTCCGGTTCCAGCGATATAGCAACCGCGTCCGTGAAGCTGGCCTGCGGCGATGAGACAAAGGCTGAGGCCGCCAACGGTAACGGCCCGGTGGACGCCATTTATCAAGCCATTAACCGCATCACCGGCTATGAGATTGAGCTGGTTAAATATGACCTGAACGCTAAAGGCCAGGGTAAAGACGCGCTGGGTCAGGTTGACATCGTGGCTAATTACAACGGCCGCCGTTTCCACGGCGTTGGTCTGGCAACGGATATCGTGGAATCGTCCGCGAAAGCCATGGTTCACGTCCTGAACAACATCTGGCGCGCCGCTGAAGTCGAAAAAGAGTTGCAACGCAAAGCTCAGAATAAAGAGAACAATAAGGAAACCGTGTAATGTCGAAGAATTACCATATTGCTGTTTTACCAGGTGATGGTATTGGCCCGGAAGTGATGAACCAGGCGATGAAAGTACTGGAAGCCGTTCGCCACCGTTTTGATATGAGCATTACCACCAGCCAGCATGACGTGGGCGGTATCGCCATTGACCGTCAGGGCACCCCGCTGCCGCAGACTACCGTCGAAGGCTGCGAGCAGGCCGACGCGATTCTGTTCGGCTCCGTTGGCGGGCCGAAATGGGAGCATCTGCCGCCCGCGGAACAGCCGGAGCGCGGAGCGCTGCTGCCTCTGCGTAAGCACTTCAAATTATTCAGCAACCTGCGTCCGGCTAAGCTGTACCAGGGTCTGGAAGAATTCTGTCCACTGCGCGCCGATATCGCCGCCAACGGCTTTGATATTTTATGCGTCCGCGAGCTGACGGGCGGCATCTACTTCGGCCAGCCGAAAGGCCGCGAAGGCAGCGGCCAGCACGAGAAAGCGTTTGATACCGAGGTGTATCATCGCTTTGAGATTGAGCGTATCGCCCATATCGCCTTCGAGTCCGCCCGCAAGCGTCGCCACAAAGTGACCTCAATTGATAAAGCAAACGTGCTGCAGTCTTCTATTCTGTGGCGTGAAATCGTCAGCGAAATCAGCAAACAGTATCCTGACGTTGAGCTGTCGCATATGTATATCGACAACGCCACCATGCAGCTGATTAAAGATCCGTCCCAGTTCGACGTTCTGCTGTGTTCCAACCTTTTCGGCGACATTCTGTCTGACGAATGCGCCATGATCACCGGTTCAATGGGGATGCTGCCGTCCGCCAGCCTCAACGAGCAGGGCTTCGGCTTATATGAGCCCGCGGGCGGCTCCGCGCCGGACATCGCCGGTAAGAACATCGCTAACCCGATCGCGCAGATCCTCTCGCTGGCGCTGCTGCTGCGCTACAGCCTGGATGCCGATAGCGCGGCAACAGCGATTGAAAATGCGATCAACCGTGCCTTAGAAGAAGGCGTGCGTACCGGCGATTTAGCGCGCGGCGCGGCGGCGGTCAGTACCGATGAAATGGGCGATATCATTGCCCGCTATGTCGCTGAAGGGGTGTAATCATGGCGAAGACGTTATACGAAAAGTTGTTTGATGCTCACGTAGTTTATGAAGCGCAAAACGAAACCCCGCTGCTGTACATTGACCGTCATCTGGTTCACGAAGTGACCTCGCCGCAGGCGTTTGACGGCCTGCGCGCGCATAAACGCCCGGTGCGTCAGCCGGGTAAAACCTTCGCCACGATGGATCACAACGTTTCGACGCAGACGAAAGACATCAATGCGTCCGGCGAGATGGCGCGTATCCAGATGCAGGAGTTAATTAAAAACTGCAAAGAGTTCGGCGTTGAGCTGTATGACCTGAACCACCCTTTCCAGGGGATCGTCCACGTGATGGGGCCGGAACAGGGCGTCACCCTGCCGGGTATGACCATCGTCTGCGGGGACTCCCACACGGCAACCCATGGCGCATTCGGCGCGCTGGCCTTCGGTATAGGCACCTCTGAAGTCGAGCACGTTCTGGCGACACAGACCCTGAAGCAGGGTCGCGCTAAAACCATGAAGATCGAAGTCAAAGGCAAAGCCGCGCCGGGTATCACTGCCAAAGATATCGTCCTGGCGATTATCGGTAAAACCGGCAGCGCTGGCGGGACCGGTCACGTCGTGGAGTTCTGCGGTGAAGCCATTCGCGATTTAAGCATGGAAGGCCGTATGACCCTGTGTAATATGGCTATCGAAATGGGGGCTAAAGCGGGCCTGGTGGCGCCGGACCAGACCACATTTGATTACGTCAAAGGCCGTCTGCACGCGCCGAAAGGCGAAGATTTTGCCGACGCCGTCGCTTACTGGAAAACCCTGACCACCGACGATGGCGCGACGTTTGACAGCGTTGTCACCCTGCAGGCGGAAGAGATTGCCCCGCAGGTCACCTGGGGCACTAACCCAGGCCAGGTGATCTCCGTTACCGACATCATTCCGGATCCGGCCTCATTCTCCGACCCGGTAGAACGCGCGAGCGCCGAGAAAGCGCTGGCCTATATGGGGCTGAAATCTGGCGTGCCGTTAACCGAAGTCGCCATTGATAAAGTCTTTATCGGTTCCTGCACCAACTCACGTATCGAAGACTTACGCGCGGCGGCCGAGATCGCTAAAGGCCGCAAAGTCGCGCCGGGCGTTCAGGCGCTGGTCGTACCGGGTTCCGGTCCGGTGAAAGCGCAGGCTGAAGCAGAAGGCCTGGATAAAATCTTTATTGAAGCCGGTTTTGAGTGGCGTTTACCCGGCTGCTCCATGTGCCTGGCGATGAACAACGACCGTCTTAATCCGGGCGAGCGCTGCGCCTCCACCAGCAATCGTAACTTTGAAGGCCGTCAGGGCCGCGGCGGACGCACTCACCTGGTTAGTCCGGCAATGGCAGCCGCGGCGGCCGTGACCGGTCATTTCGCCGATATCCGTAGCTTGAAATAAGGAAACCATCATGGCAGAGAAATTTACCCAACATACCGGCCTGGTGGTTCCGCTGGACGCCGCGAACGTCGATACCGATGCAATCATTCCAAAGCAGTTTCTGCAGAAAGTTACGCGTACCGGTTTTGGCGCCCATCTGTTTAACGACTGGCGCTTCCTGGACGATAAAGGCGAACAGCCTAATCCGGAATTCGTGCTGAACTTCCCGGAGTATAAAGGCGCCTCTATCCTGCTGGCGCGGGAAAACTTCGGCTGCGGCTCTTCGCGCGAGCACGCGCCGTGGGCGCTGACCGATTACGGCTTTAAAGTCGTTATCGCCCCCAGCTTCGCCGATATCTTCTACGGCAACAGCTTTAACAATCAGCTGCTGCCGGTCACGCTGAGCGAAGCGCAGGTCGATGAGCTGTTTAATCTGGTCCACTCTCGGCCCGGCATTAAATTTGAAGTCGATCTGGAAGCCGGGGTGGTTAAAGCTGGCGATAAATCCTACAGCTTTAAAATTGACGCTTTCCGCCGTCACTGCATGCTTAACGGCCTGGACAGCATCGGCCTGACTCTGCAGCACGAAGAAGCTATTTCAGCCTATGAGCAAAAACTACCGGCCTTTATGAATTAAGGCGAACCGCAGCTAATAACCCAGCCCGAACTTCGCTTCGGGCTTTTTTTCATCGGGCAAAAATGAGATCTGGCGCACATATATCATTTTTGGTCGCCCTGTCAGAACAAATTTTTATCCGTAAAAAATATAAATCATTATCAATTGGGCATCTATTCAATCATTCCCCCACTCTTTTTGTGTCATTCCACAAGTACAAGTAAAAAATCGATTGAAATATTTAAGATAAAACCATGAATATGTAAATTGATTGTTAATCCCATAGAATCCCGCTATAGCTCCGCGCAAAAAAAAGCATTATTTTTCTATTAAACGCCTCGTTATCTTTCCCCACAGAGAAATATTAACTTTGGACAGGCCAGAATCGCCGTATCGCGGCCATCGGGCATCCAGTGGAGAGAGCATATGAGCCACTATCCCCATCTTTTTTCCCCGTTGACCATTAACGGGATGACAATAAAAAACCGCATCATCATGCCGCCAATGGGGACCAACCTGGCGAGTCTGAACGGTGAAGTCACCCAGGAACAGATTGACTACTATGAGCTACGGGCGCGGGGCGGCACAGGACTCATCACTATCGAGAATATTTGTATCGATTTTCCTTTCGCCTCTAACGGCACAACGCAGCTGCGTATCGATAACGATCAATATATTCCGCGCCTGTTCAAATTAACCGAAACCTTACATAAACACGGCGCCTGCGTCAGTATTCAATTAAACCACGCTGGCGCGTCGGCCTATGCGTATCGCCTGAACGGTGAAATGCCGCTTTCTTCTTCAAGCACCCCATCCAAAAAGAACGGTAATATTCCCCGCCCGATGACGCACGACGAGATTTATCATGCCGTCGATAAATTTGGTGATGCCGCGGAACGCGTACGCCGCGCGGGATTCGACTGCGTGGAAATACACGCCGGCCACTCTTATTTAATTAGCCAGTTTTTATCACCGCTGTTTAATAAGCGCACCGATGAATTTGGCGGTAGCGTAGAGAATCGCGCCAGAGTATTAACCTTAATCGTCGATAAGGTACGCGCCTGCGTAGGTCCGCGTTTCCCGGTCAGCCTGCGTATTAGCGCCGATGATTTCCTGGAGGGCGGGAATACGCTCGAAGATTCACTGCGGATCCTCGAACTGTGCCAGGAAAAAGTGGATATTATCAACGTCTCCGCGGCGCAAAACGACAACCTGAATTTCCAGATTGACCAGATGTCTCTGGAAGATGGCTGGAAGCGCTACCTCTCCCGCGCGGTACGTGACAAGTTCCACAAACCCACGGTGATTGCCGGCAACATCCGTACCCCGAAAGTCGCAGAAGATATTATCGCCAGCGGCGATGCCGACCTGATTGCCATCGGTCGCGGACTGATCGCCGAGCCGGAGTGGGTGCAAAAAGTTCAGAGCGGTAACGAACGTTTGATGCGGAAATGCATCTCCTGCAACATTGGCTGCGCGGATCACCGCATTGCCCGCTCGCGCCCTCTGCGCTGTTCGATCAACCCGGACATCATCCACGGCGACGCTTACAAACAGCAGCGCGTGATCCGTGATACCAACGTTGTGGTTATCGGCGCGGGTACGGCGGGAATGGAAGCCGCCTGCACCGCAGCTGAAGTCGGCTGCCATACCTGGCTGCTGGAAGAGAAACACAGCATCGGCGGGCTGGCCAGCGAGATCTCCCTGCTGCCGGAGAAAAAGCGTATCGCTGATTTTCCGCAGTTTATGAAAAACCGTATCGCCTCCCTCGATAACCTGATGCTTCAGGTCGGCAAGCGCGCCACCGTGGCGTCCGTTTCCGCTTTGCGCCCGAATTTAATCGTCAACGCCACCGGCTCAGTTCCCCTGCTGCCGCCGATTGAAGGGCTGCGCGAGAACATCGATGTCGAAGGCGGCAACGTCTTCTCCATTACCAACATGATTCATCATCTGGACCAGTTTGCCGATGCCACGGGTAAACGCATCGCCGTCGTCGGCGCGGGCGCCGTGGGTCTGGACGTTATTGAATACTTCTCCGCGCGCGGTGCCAGCGCCGTGCTTATCGAGATGCAGGACGCGCCGGGACGCGACCTGGACATCATTACTAAAAATGCCATGTTGACCATGCTCGATGAACATCACGTGGAACAGCACATGCGTACGCAGCTGGTTGCCGTCACCCCAACGCATTTCACCGTTAAAAATGCGGATGGCGCCTTCAACATTCCTTTTGATTACGGCTTCGTCTGTCTGGGAATGCGCGCCAACACCGCCGGTCTCAATGAGATTGAGCAATGGGCCAGAGCCAATAACGTAAAAATAATGAACATCGGCGACAGCCTGATGGCCCGGCGAATTATTGATGGCGTGCGCGAAGGGCGCAACGTGCTGGATACCCTCGAAGATATGGGGGCTCTCGGCAACCGCGAATCGACAAAAATTCCATTTCTAACATATTGAGGATTTTATCATGGCAGAACGTATTACCGGACATACCGAGCTGATTGGCCTGATTGCGATCCCGATTCGTCACAGCATGTCGCCAACCATGCATAACGAAGCTTTTGCTCATCTGGGGCTGGACTATGTTTACCTGGCGTTCGAAGTCGGTAACGAAGAGCTGAAAGACGTGGTACAGGGCTTTCGCGCGTTAAAACTGCGCGGCTGTAACGTCTCGATGCCGAACAAAACGGAGATTTGCCAGTATCTGGACAAACTCTCTCCGGCTGCAGAGCTGGTTGGCGCGGTGAATACCGTGGTGAACGACAATGGCGTACTGACCGGCCATATCACCGATGGCACCGGATATATGCGCGCTCTTAAAGAAGCGGGCATCGACATTATCGGCAAAAAAATGACCGTGCTGGGCGCCGGCGGAGCAGCAACCGCACTCTGCGTCCAGGCCGCGCTGGACGGCGTCAAAGAGATCTCCATCTTCAACCGCAAAGATAAGTTCTTCGCCAACGCAGAACAGACCGTCGCTAAAATCCGTAACAACACCAACTGCGCGATCCACCTGTTTGATCTGGACGATCATGACAAACTGCGCGCCGAGATCGACAGCAGCGTCATTCTTACTAATGCGACCGGTGTTGGCATGAAACCGTTTGAAGGCCAGATGCTGCTGCCTGACGACAGCTTCCTGCGCCCGGACCTGATCGTATCTGACGTGGTCTATAACCCGCGCAAAACCTATCTGCTGGAAGTGGCCGAGAAAAAAGGCTGCCGCACCATCAACGGTCTGGGGATGATGCTCTGGCAAGGCGCGCGCGCTTTTGAAATCTGGACAGGCAAAGAAATGCCGGTTGAACACATCAAAAGTATCCTGTTCTAAGGATGGGCGCGATGAAAAATCCATATGTCCCAACGGCAGCTGGGCTCTATCTTAACTACCTGATCCATGGCATGGGGGTATTATTAATTACCCTCAATATGGCGAATTTACAGACGCAATGGGGAACCGACGCTGCCGGCGTCTCCATCGTCATTTCGTCGCTCGGGATCGGTAAGCTCGCCACAATCGTCACAGGATTCCTGTCCGACCGTTTTGGCCGTAAACCCTTTATCTATCTCGGCATCGCCAGCTATCTGGTGTTTTTCCTCGGTATTTTACTGACGAAAAACATTTATATGGCCTACTTCTTCGGCATTATGGCCGGTCTGGCAAACAGCTTCCTCGATTCCGGAACCTATCCGGCGTTGATGGAGTCTTTCCCTAACTCCGCCAGCCGGGCAAATGTGCTGATCAAAGCCTTCGTCTCTGCCGGACAGTTCCTGCTGCCGTTCATTATCAGCCTGCTGATTTGGGCGAATATGTGGTACGGATGGTCGTTTATTATCGCCGCGGCATTGATGCTCCTGAGCGCTATCTACCTGATAAAAATGCCGTTCCCGGACCATCGGGCGAAAAAAGAGAGCGCAGAAAAATCGCCGGCCGCCGCCGCTGCCCCACAGGCGGACTCCAGCAAACTGGATATGGTTATCTTTACCCTGTACGGCTATATCGGTATGGCGACGTTTTATCTGGTCAGCCAGTGGCTAGCGCAGTACGGCGAGTTCGTTGCCGGTATCCCGCATGAGTCAGCCATTAAACTGCTGAGCGTCTATACTGCGGGTTCCCTGACGTGCGTATTCGTCACCGCCGCCTTTGTTAAAGAGGTATTTAGTTCAGCCGTCGCCATGATCGTCTACACCTTCCTGTCGATGATTTCATTGCTGATCGTTTGCCTGTTCCCGACGCCAATGGTGGTTACCGGCTTCGCCTTTATCATCGGTTTCTCCGCCGCTGGCGGCGTACTGCAGATAGGCGCGACCATTATGGCCATGAGCTTCCCGAACGGGAAAGGCAAAGCCACCGGGATCTTTTATACCGCAGGCAGTCTGGCCAGCTTTACGATCCCGTTGATCACCGCAAAACTGTCGAAGATGGGTATCGCCAGCATTATGTGGTTTGATCTTCTGATCGCTATCGTCGGCTTTGTGATCGCCCTGTACATCGGTTATCGTCAGCTTCAGGTTCGCGCCGCTGCAAGAACATCCCATGTTGCAGCAACCGCCTGATGGTCAATGACAAAAAGAATAATGGATACCAACATGACTCAAGCAATAACAGTAAAAAACATCACCTTCCAGGAAGGGGAAACCTTAATCTGCGTACCGCTGATCGGCAAAACGCTTGCCGAACTGCAGACTAACGCGCGCGAGCTGGCTACCGCCGGAGCCGATATTATCGAATGGCGCGTCGATCACTTCACCCAGGTCAGAGAAACTGAGCAGGTTCTGCTGGCGCTGGGCGAAATTCGCCAGTTGCTGAAAGAGATGCCTCTGCTGTTTACCTTCCGCAGCAAAAAAGAGGGGGGCGAAACGGAAATCAGCGATGAAGCCTACTTTGAGCTAAATCGCCGGGCGGCCGTTAGCGGTCTGACCGACGTGATTGATATCGAGCTGTTCAACGACGAAGCGCAAATTCGCTCGCTGGTGAGCGATGCCCACGCTGCGGGCGTCAAAGTTATCATGAGCAATCATGATTTCAATAAAACGCCGGCTCAGGAAGATATCATCTACCGCCTGCGCCGCATGCAGGATCTTGGCGCCGATCTGCCGAAGATCGCGGTCATGCCGCAGTCGCCGCAGGATGTCCTGACCCTGCTCTCGGCAACCCTGACGATGAAAGAGAAGTACGCGACTCGGCCGTTAATCACCATGTCGATGGGTAAATCCGGCGGCGTGAGCCGGGTAACCGGCCGTTTGTTCGGTTCAGCAATGACCTTCGGTACCGTCGGCCAGGCTTCTGCGCCAGGGCAAATCGCCATTACCCAACTGCGTGAACTGATGGATATTCTTTCCTGATAAATCATCGCCCGGGGGTCACCCTCCGGGCGATGTTGCTAGCGGATTTTTTGGCTGTCATTAATAATGACATCTTTAAATGACTGAATAGCGGGAGAAAGTACCCGTTCTTTCATCGTTGCCAGGTAGATATAACGTGGTGGAATCGCATTTTTGATCGTCATGATATGCACGTTGTAATACGAGAGTGCGGAAATTCGCGGCATAATCGCAATCCCATAATCAATACTGACCAGCCCCGCCATCGCCGTATCCTCATCAACGTAGCAGGCAATATCCGGGACCAGCTTTTGCTGCATAAACACGTTATCAATAAAAGGGCGAAGACCGCTATTTTCCGAAAAATAGATATAGGGATAGTGGATTGTCTCCACCAGATCGACTTCATTTTCATAGAGTCTGGCCAGAGGATGATCTTTCGCCGTCACCACCACTAATTCTTGCTGAATAATAGGAATAAAATCGATATCTGGTTCATCTGCAATATAAGAACAAATAGCCAGATCGCTTTTCCCGGCCTTGAGTTCCTGCAGAAGCGTTAACGACGTGCCCTGCGTAAAGGAAAATGTCACATTGTGACGAGATGGTGAAAGTGAATACTTATTAATTAACTGCGGAACAACATACTCCCCCATGGTATAAATAAACGCAATGCGTATATTCTCTTTGTTCTCTGCGCTATTTTTTTGCAACGTCATGCGGCCATTTTCTAACGAGGCCAGCGCATCTTCCACGTAGGGAAGAAATCGCTTACCGTTCTGCGTAATCTTGATATTGCGCCCTTGCCTGGCGAATAGCGCCACGCCCAGCTCTTTCTCCAGTTCAGATATGGCATGGCTCAGCGAGGGTTGAGTGATAAAAAGGCTGGAGGCTGCTTCAGTGTAGTGCTCGGTTTCTGCCAGCCGCTTAAAATAATAAAGTTGCTTTAGGTTCATTATTTTTGCTCGTATAATATAAGAATAAAACTAATGGCCTAATATACCATACAAGCCATCTATGATGATCCAAAAGGGAGAAATACCGGAGTTATATCAAATATTGTTTACGTAGCAAAGCGTGACTTCTCATCGATAGAGTCAATGCTTAATTAGAATATTTCTGCATGCATAAATACATGCAAAAATATTTTAAACTTTAAAGGAAATTACTATGAGGACGATCGATGCTCAGGAACGGCCGATTTTGCCGTCGGCCACGCAGAAGCGAACTAAAACGCGAATTGTAATTTTAATGTTACTATCGATAGGGACGATGATAAATTATCTCGATCGTACTATTTTAGGTATTGTTGCTCCCAAGTTAACAAGCGAAATACATATTGACCCAGCGATGATGGGGATCGTTTTTTCTGCTTTCGCCTGGACCTACGCGCTGGCACAAATTCCTGGCGGGATGTTTTTAGATCGCTTTGGTAATAAACTGACCTACGCGCTTTCTATTTTCTTCTGGTCAACCTTTACCTTATTACAAAGCTTTTCTGTCGGGCTAAAGTCTCTGCTGCTGCTGCGTTTAGGCTTAGGTATCAGCGAAGCCCCCTGCTTCCCGGTTAATAGCCGAGTCGTCAGTAAATGGTTTCCCCAGCATGAACGCGCCCGCGCGACGGCAACTTACACCGTCGGTGAATATATTGGTCTGGCCGCATTCTCCCCGCTACTTTTTTTAATTCTTGAACATCATGGCTGGCGAACGTTGTTTATTCTGACCGGCGGACTGGGCATCGCGTTTACTTTTGTATGGTGGAGGTTTTATCACGAACCGCATCAATCAACAACGGCAAATAAAGCAGAACTGGAGTATATCGGCGTAGAAAATACGGCTGCCGCCAATGAAAACATCCCTTTCAACTGGCCTGATGCGAAACGTTTACTGTGCTGCCGACAAATCATTGGCGCTAGCCTTGGGCAATTTGCCGGTAACACCACGCTGGTATTCTTCCTGACATGGTTCCCGACTTATCTGGCCAACGAGCGCCACTTACCGTGGCTGCACGTGGGTTTCTTCGCCTCCTGGCCGTTCCTGGCCGCCGCTATCGGGATATTTTTCGGCGGCTGGACATCCGATAGAATATTAAAGAAAACGCGTTCGGTTAATATTAGCAGGAAGCTGCCGATTATTTCAGGGCTGCTACTTTCGAGCAGCATCATCCTTGCAAACTGGGTCGACAGCAATACCGCAGTGATTATTATTATGTCGATCGCATTTTTTGGTCAGGGGATGGTTGGCCTGGGCTGGACGCTTATCTCTGATATCGCCCCAAAAAATATGGCCGGGCTTACCGGTGGCATTTTTAACTTCTGTGCGAATATGGCATCAATTATTGCCCCTTTAATTATAGGGGTCATCATATCCATGACCGGTAATTTTTTCTACGCGCTGATTTATATCGGTTTAACCGCGCTGGTTGGCGTTATCGCTTATATTTTTATTATCGGCGATATAAAAAGAATTGAATTGAAATAACCGCCCCAGACATTGCCCCGGCAGGATACCGGGGCAATGAAAACGCTTAGATATCTTTCACCCTGCTGGTCATAAACAGCGTCACCAGAGAAATCGCAGCAATCGTCCAGTAGACGCTGGCGTGCCCATAGCTTTGCGACAGCGCCCCCTGAATGACCCCGGCCAGAATGACTCCGGTGGAAATACTGTTGGTAAACAGCGTCGTCGCGGCCCCCGCCCTTCCTGGCATCAGATCCTGAAACCACAGCATGCCAATCCCGGCCACAATGCCGATAAAGACGGCATTAAACAGCTGTAAAATCAGCAGCGCAACGCGGTCGTGAAACAGAATCAGACCAATATAAAACAGCACGCCCGCCGCAACCGCCGTCACCATCATATTGCGTTTGCCCCAGCGCTTAACGTAGTAGCCCGCCAGAATCATCGCCGGGATCTCCAGCCCGGCAGCGGTGCCCATCAGGATCCCAGCAAGGCTGTCGGGAAGACCAAGATCGCTGCTGATCCATAAAGGCATATCAATGATATACATGGTATTGCAGGTCCACATCAGCGTGGAAGCGATAAACAGCATCCGTACGTTTTTATCGTGCCACCCTCCGGCCTGCACCAACACTTCGGCCCCTTCCGAGGGTTGTTCAACGCGGGCGACCGACGGTAGCTTAAAAGCGATCAGCACCAGGCTAATAACAAAGATCCCGGCGGCAATGGAGAACATGGTGGTGAAGCCATAATTCAGCGCCAGCATAAACGCCAGCGGTGGGCCAATGACCCACGCCAGCGAGAGCTGCGCGCGCATTATCGAACTGAACATCACCACTTCGCGCGCCGAGCTATCGGCATATTCCCGCGCCAGAGCGAAGAGTTGCGGCATCGCGGCATTCGCCACGGAGGCCAGCATAACCCCGCAGGTTATCAGCGTCAGATAGTGGCGATTGAACGCAAACAGCAGCGCGTTTCCCACCGCCATCAGGCAGCAAAACATTATCAGCCGTCGACGATCGCCCCGACTATCGGAGCGTTTAGCCAGCGCCAGGCTGACCAGAATCCCGGCAATGGCGTTAACGGTATAGAACAGCCCCACCCAGAAAGGCTGCGCACCGACTTCGCGGCTAAGAAATAAGCTGAGCGTCGGCGCCTGCAGCGCGCCTGCGATCCCCATCATGAAAGCGACAAGCATAAAAGCGGCGTAAACGCCGTTAAGCCGACGCCCCATCGTCATTAACCACAGCATGAAATATCCTTAAACACGCGAAGAAGAAAACGAAAAAAGCCAGCAGAAGTTTTCTGCTGGCGGGTGATTCTATACTCTATGGATTTCGAGTTGCGGGCAGGCGGCCAGAACGTAAGTCCCTGGGAACATAGATAACTATGTGACCTGGGCGAGCGGGCGCAGCCAACGCACCTGCAGCTTGAAAGACGACGAGTATAACACCAATACTCAGTCACACATGATGTCTGCAAGTCAATGTTCAGAGGTCTGCGACGTAACTCCCCACTGCATCAGTTCACCGAGAATTTCCTGCTGTCTTCCTGCCATCAGGCGGGCCAGCCAGGACGCATCCTGCGTCGCAGAAAAGTAGCGTTGGTAGAACTGTTTTGCAGTTGACCTCATCATATCCACCTCCTCGCTTCATCGACGTTGATTATTGCCTTAATATAGGGAGTAATAAATTGCTGAGTTTTTATCAGGAGTTCCCCTTTTATGTCTTCCGGTCGTTTACAACAGCAGTTCATCCGCCTGTGGCAGTGCTGCGACGGCAAGTCGCAGGAGACCACGCTCAACGATCTGGCCACTATGCTGAGCTGCTCGCGCCGCCATATGCGAACCTTACTGAACATGATGGAGGAGCGCGGTTGGCTAACCTGGGCGGCGGAAGCCGGACGCGGCAAACGTTCCCAGCTCTCATTTCTCTATACCGGCCTCGCGCTGCAGCAGCAGCGAGCGGAAGACCTGCTGGAACAGGACAGAATCGATCAGCTGGTGCAGTTGGTTGGCGATAAAGCCGCCGTCCGACAAATGCTGGTTTCCCATTTGGGCCGCAGCTTTCGTCAGGGACGGCATATTCTGCGCGTGCTCTACTATCGGCCGATGAAAAATTTGCTGCCCGGCAGCGCGCTGCGCCGCTCGGAAACCCACATCGCCCGGCAGATTTTTAGCGCTCTCACTCGGGTAAATGAGGAAAATGGGGAACTGGAGGCCGATATTGCTCACCATTGGCAGCAGATCACCCCGACCCACTGGCGCTTTTTCCTGCGTCCGGGGATTCATTTTCATCATGGACGCGAACTGGAGATGGAGGATGTCATCACCTCCCTGCAGCGCAGCAACGCCCTGCCGCTGTTCTCACATATCGAGCGCATCGACTCCCCTACTGCCTGGACCCTCGATATTCATCTCGCCCAACCTGACCGCTGGTTGCCGTGGTTGTTAAGCCAGGTTCCGGCCATGATCCTGCCGCACGAGTGGCAGTCGATGGATAATTTCTCCAGCATCCCCGTCGGCACCGGGCCCTACTCGGTGGTGCGCAATAACCAGAATCAGCTCAAAATTCACGCCTTTGACGACTATTTCGGCTACCGGGCGCTAATCGATGAAGTGAACGTCTGGGTCCTGCCGGAAATCAGCGAAGAGCCCAACGGCGGGTTAACGTTACAGGGCACCACGCAAAGCGAGAAAGCGGTAGAAAGCCGTCTGGAAGAAGGTTGTTATTACCTGCTGTTCGATGCCCGCAGCCCGCTCGGCGCCAACGCGGCGGTACGCCAGTGGCTGAGTTATCTGTTCCAGCCCGCCAGCCTGCTCTACCACGCCGGCGAGCACTATCAGGGTAACTGGTTCCCGGCCTATGGCCTGCTGCCCCGCTGGCATCACGCGCGCAGCCACGCCTGCGAAAAACCGCCGGGCCTGGAAACGGTCAGGCTGACCTACTACCAGGACCACGTCGAACATCGCGTGATCGGCGGAATCATGGCGACGTTGCTGGCCGAGCATCAGGTTAAGCTGGAAATTCAGGAACTGGAATACCAGGAGTGGCACCGCGGTGAAGCGGTCAGCGACGTGTGGCTCAACAGCGCCAACTTTACCCTGCCGATCGATTTTTCCCTGTTTGCCTGGCTGTATGAAGTCCCGCTGATTCGCAACTGTATTCCCATCGACTGGGAGGAGGACGCAAGCCTCTGGCGTGCGGGAGAGCTTAACCCCGCCACCTGGAGCCAGAAGCTGCTGGCCAATCAAACCGTAGTGCCGCTCATTCACCACTGGCTGATGATCCAGGGACAGCGCAGCATGCGCGGCGTACGCATGAACACGCTTGGCTGGTTTGACTTTAAATCCGCGTGGTTCGCGCCGCCGGAGCCGTAATACTTTCAGTCCGCAGACAAAATCATTACACTAACTGCCGTTCTCAACGGGGTGCTAATAAACATACGCAATCTCATTCAAGTTGCCTCAAGGCGCGGTTAGCGCAGAAGCAACCCGAAGATAAAGCGTATGGGCTGAGAAAATACCCGTCGAACCTGATCCGGATAACGCCGGCGAAGGGATTTGAGGCCCACTCAAAATCCTTTGCCCCCCCTTTTTCTGAGGTGCAAAGTGTTGAAAAAATTACTCCCGCTGTTGGCGCTGGTCGCCGCGCCCGTTTTTGCCAAACCGCTGCTCACCGTTTATACCTACGACTCGTTCTCCGCCGACTGGGGCCCCGGCCCGGCGGTTAAAAAAGCCTTTGAAGCCGACTGCGGCTGCGAACTGAAGTTCGTGGCGCTGGAAGACGGCGTCTCGCTGCTCAATCGTCTGCGCATGGAAGGCAAAAACAGCAAAGCCGACGTGGTGCTTGGGCTGGATAACAACCTGCTGGAAGCCGCCTCGCAGAGCAACCTGTTCGCCAAAAGCGGCGTACCGGCCAGCGCGGTCAGCGTGCCCGGCGGCTGGGACAACGACACCTTCGTCCCGTTCGATTACGGCTACTTCGCTTTTGTTTACGATAAAAACAAGCTGAAAAATCCGCCGAAAAGCCTGAAAGAGCTGGTTGAGGGCGAGCAGAAATGGCGGGTGATTTATGAAGATCCGCGCACCAGCACGCCGGGACTGGGGCTGCTGCTGTGGATGCAAAAAGTTTACGGCGATAAAGCGCCGGAGGCCTGGCAGAAGCTGGCGGCGAAAACCGTCACCGTCACCAAAGGCTGGAGCGAAGCCTACGGCTTGTTCCTGAAAGGCGAGAGCGATTTGGTGCTGAGCTATACCACCTCCCCGGCTTATCACATTATTGCAGAGAAGAAAGAGAACTACGCCGCGGCAAACTTTGCTGAAGGCCACTACCTGCAGGTCGAGGTTGCCGCCCGCACTGCAGCCAGCAAACAGCCGGAGCTGGCGGAAAAATTCCTCAAATTTATGGTTTCCCCTGGCTTCCAGAACGCGATCCCGACCGGCAACTGGATGTATCCGGTCACTCAGGTTGCGCTTCCAGCAGGCTTTGACGCGCTGATGAAACCACAAACGACCCTCGAATTTACCCCGCAGCAGGTGGCTACCGAACGCCAGAACTGGATCAGCGCATGGCAACGCGCCGTCAGCCGCTAGCTTTCGGCTGGCTACTGCCGGGAGTCACGGCGGCCATCATTCTGGTCGTCGTGGCGCTGGCCGCCTTTCTGGCGCTGTGGTTCAGCGCGCCGGAAGCGGCCTGGGGCGTGCTGATCAGCGATAGCTATCTCTGGCACGTCGTACGTTTCTCTTTCTGGCAGGCCTTTCTTTCGGCGCTTTTTTCGGTGCTGCCGGCGATATTTCTCGCCCGCGCCCTCTACCGGCGTCGATTCCCCGGGCGAACGCTGCTGCTGCGCCTTTGCGCAATGACCTTAATTCTGCCGGTGCTGGTGGCGGTCTTCGGCATCCTTAGCGTCTACGGCCGTCAGGGCTGGCTGGCCGAATTATTTAACGCTTTCGGCTGGCAGTGGTCGTTCTCGCCTTACGGGCTACAGGGGATCCTGCTGGCGCACGTATTCTTTAATATGCCCATGGCCACGCGCCTGCTGCTGCAAACGCTGGAAAATATCCCCGGCGAGCAGCGGCAAATCGCCGCCCAGCTCGGCATGCGCGGCTACGTTTTCTTCCGTCTGGTCGAGTGGCCGTGGCTGCGCCGGCAAATTGCTCCGGTCGCGGCGCTGATCTTTATGCTCTGTTTCGCCAGCTTTGCAACCGTGCTGTCGCTGGGCGGCGGCCCACGGGCAACCACCATCGAACTGGCGATTTACCAGGCCCTTAATTTCGACTACGACCCGGGCCGCGCGGCGATGCTGGCGCTGATCCAGATGATCTGCTGCCTTGGGCTGGTGCTGCTTAGCCAACGGCTGAGCAAAGCCCTCGCCATCGGGGCCAGTCATATTCGCGGCTGGCGCGATCCCGACGACCGGCGGTACAGCCGGTTGTGTGACATGGCGTTGATTGGCGCAGCGCTTTTGCTGCTGCTGCCGCCGCTGCTGGCGGTGATACTTGACGGTCTGAATAGCAATCTGTTTCGCGTGCTGCATCAGCCCGCGCTGTGGCAGGCGCTGGGGACATCGCTGCGCATCGCGGTTGCCGCCGGGCTCTTGAGCGTTATCCTGACCATGATGCTGCTGTGGAGCAGCCGCGAGCTTCGCGCCCGCCGTCGCCCTCTGGCCGGGCAGGCGCTTGAGCTGAGCGGGATGCTGATCCTCGCTATGCCGGGCATCGTGCTGGCCACCGGCTTCTTCCTGCTGCTCAATAACAGCGTGGGCCTGCCCGAGTCCGCCGACGGTATCGTGATTTTCACCAACGCGCTGATGGCGATCCCCTACGCGCTGAAGGTGCTGGAGAACCCGATGCGCGATATCGCCGCCCGCTACGGCACCCTCTGCCAGTCGCTGGGGATGCACGGATTTACCCGTCTCAGGGTGGTTGAGCTTCGCGCGTTAAAGCGCCCGCTGGCCCAGGCGCTGGCCTTCGCCTGCGTGCTGTCGATTGGCGACTTCGGCGTGGTGGCGCTGTTTGGTAACGAAGATTTTCGTACCCTGCCATTCTACCTGTATCAGCAGATCGGTTCTTATCGTAGCCAGGACGGCGCCGTAACCGCCCTCCTGCTCCTGCTGCTGTGCTTTTTACTCTTTAGTGTGATTGAAAAACTTCCGGGGCGCGATGCTAAAACTGAATGATGTGACCTGGCTTTACCAGCATCTGCCGATGCGCTTTACGCTTTCCGTCGAACGCGGAGAACGCATCGCGGTGCTTGGCCCCAGCGGGGCCGGGAAAAGCACGCTGCTGAACCTGATTGCCGGTTTTTTACCTCCCGCCAGCGGCAGTATCGACATCGGCGGCCAGCCTCATACCCACACGCCGCCCGCGCGCCGTCCGGTATCGATGCTGTTTCAGGAAAATAACCTGTTTAACCACCTCACAATCCGCCAGAACATTGCTCTGGGAATGCATCCGGGGCTTAAGCTGAACCCGGAACAAACCGCCCATTTGCGGGCTATCGCCGGACAGATGGGGATCGACGCGATGCTAGAACGGCTGCCGGGCGAGCTTTCCGGCGGCCAGCGTCAGCGCGCGGCGCTAGCGCGCTGTCTGGTACGCAAGCAGCCGGTGCTGCTGCTGGATGAACCTTTCTCGGCGCTCGATCCCGCGCTGAGGCAGGAGATGCTGGCGCTGGTTGCCGACGTCTGCCAGCAGCAGCGGCTGACGCTATTAATGGTATCGCACAGCGTGGAAGATGCGGCGCGCATCGCGCCGCGGTCGGTGGTTGTGGCTGAGGGACGAATCGCCTGGGATGGCGACACCGCCTCGCTGCTCAGCGGCAACAGCAGCGCCTCGACGCTGCTGGGAATTAGCGCAAAATAACCTTCTGTAGGATCTCAAGATAGACTGGCATCAGCGGATGGCGGAAGGTGAAAACCAGCGTGGCCCCGGCGGCGCACACCGTAAGCGGAGCAAGCCACAGCAGACGCGAACGCGGCAGAAAGCGGGTTAACCGATCGGCGGAATTTTTGGCGCTGCGCCACAGCCGCCAGCACAGCCACGCCGCCAGCCACGCCAGCAGCGCCGCGCCCAGCAACAGCCACTTAAAGCTGGCGCTATTCTCATCGGACGGAATATCAATGGCCGCCCCGGCGAGGATCCCCGGTAAGAAGTAGAGCGGCGGCCACAGCAGGCAGCCAATGATATTTGGCGGGATGAATTTCGCGACCGGCAGATCGAGCATTCCGGCGACCATCGGCACCAGCGGGCGCGTCGGCCCGACAAATCGGCCAATCAGAATGGTCAACATGCTGTGCTGGTGCAGCGCATGTTCGGTTTTATCCAGCAGCGCTTTATTTTTCTTTAAAAAAGACCAGCGGTGTAGCGGCTTTTTGAAGCGCCAGCCCAGCCAGAACGAAATCCAGTCACCGAGCAGACAGCCGATAATCCCCGCCAGCCACGCCTGCCAGAAGTTAACCTCGCCGCTGCCGATCAGCGCCCCCAATCCGGCCATCATCACCGTTCCCGGTAAGATAAGTCCCACCAGCGCCAACGACTCCAGGAAGGCAACCAGCAGAACGGCTATCAGGGAATAGACCGTGGATTGAGTAATAAAGTGTTCCAGCAATGCTTGCATAATGTACCCGGTTTAAAAACGAAGCACGGATTCTCCGGAGCCGTAAATACTTCGTCAAGCCATCATTTGTTTGTATAGTTTACTGGCTGTGTTAATAATCCGGGCCATCATTTCACTTTCTTTACTTTTTATTCACACCCGGCGCGAAACTCGCTCGGGCTGGCGCCGGTACATTTCTTAAATACGCGCGAAAAGTAGAGCTGATCCTCGAAACCGACGTTACGGCCAACGGTGGCGATCGGCATCCGCGTGGTGCTCAGCAGCAGCTTGGCCTGGCTAATGCGCTGATCCTCCCGCCACCCCAGCACGCTGATCCCCAGCTGCTGGCGGAACAGATGCGACAGGCGCGACGGCGACAGGCACACGTGCTGGGCGACGCTGGCGATATCAAAATGACTGTCCGCCAGATGGTCGCTGATGTACTGGCAGGCATCGCGCACCCGATTATCCAGCGGCGGATGCAGCGATTCGTTGATGGCCTCCATGCGCCTGAGCAGCAGCTGCTCCATGAGATTGATCGCCAGCAGTTCAGAGTAACGCCCGGCCCCCTGCCCAGCTTCCACAATCTGCCCGAACAGTTCGCCAAAGCGCGTCTGCCACTGCTCATCGGGACGAAAAAAACCGGTCTGGGCGAAAATAGTCGGCCAGTTTAGCCATTCATGCCAGTAGGCGCGCGGCCGGAAATAGACCCACTGGTGATACCACTCGCGAGCATCCGGGTGACGGCCATAATGGTGAATCTCTCCCGGTGGAAATAGCAGCATATCGCCGGGCCGACAGATAAACTGCTCCCCGTGGTTATTGATCACCCCTTCGCCACGAATCGTCAGGTTCAGGATATAGCCTTTCATCCCCAGCGGACGGTCAATAAAGAAATCCAGATACCCATCGGCGTCAATCGGCGTCAGGCCCGTCACCAGATGGGCGTTAAAAGAGTAACCCGGCAACAAAGGATCGTTTTGCGTTTCGGCCATAAACTCTGCTCTCCTGGAGACATTGAGGACACCAATTGTCCATACCTTGCATTTTATCCTCTGGCTGACAGCGCGTGCTGCGACGCGGGTTATAAATTGAATTAAAACCCGCCGCCTCTCGGCTAAAACTGAGCGCAGCGCACAATTCAGGCGCTTTTAGCGCATAACTGAAGTGTCTATAAAGACGACAGGAAAGTCCACATTGAATATTTGCACGGCGTCACACTTTGCGACGTCACAGCAATATAGTCCATAAGATTAGCGAATACAGCCTGACGGTTTTCAGCCCAGATATCTACTGTTTCACCATGAATGATTTTTAGCATGGAGTAACAGCATGGCAATTGCGATTGGCCTCGATTTTGGCAGTGATTCAGTACGCGCCCTGGCGGTAGAGTGCGCAACGGGCGAAGAGCTCGCCGCAAGCGTCGAGTGGTATCCGCGCTGGCAGGAGGGGCTGTTTTGTGATGGCCCGAACAACCAGTTCCGCCATCATCCGCGCGACTATATTGAATCGATGGAAGCCGCGCTGAAAAGCGTCCTTGCCTCACTGAGCGCTGAACAGCGCGCTGCCGTGGTGGGTATCGGCGTGGATAGCACCGGCTCAACTCCCGCGCCCATTGACGCCGACGGCAACGTCCTGGCGCTACGCGACGAATTCGCCAGCAACCCCAACGCCATGTTCGTCCTGTGGAAAGACCACACCTCGGTGGAAGAAGCGGAGGAGATTACCCGCCTGTGCCACCAGCCGGGTAAAGAAGACTACTCCCGCTATATCGGCGGTATCTACTCCAG
The DNA here is from genome assembly GCF_018139045.1 of Klebsiella pasteurii. Taxonomy (NCBI): domain Bacteria; kingdom Pseudomonadati; phylum Pseudomonadota; class Gammaproteobacteria; order Enterobacterales; family Enterobacteriaceae; genus Klebsiella; species Klebsiella pasteurii. The sequence goes on along the minus strand of NZ_CP073236.1, from coordinate 4,870,967 downwards.
TGAATGGTTCTGGGCCAAAATCCTCCACGTTACCCGCCACGATAGCGCCGTCGCCGAGGCCGCCGCGTCGTGGATTGAGCTATGCGATTGGGTACCCGCGCTGCTTTCCGGGACCACCCGCCCGCAGGATATTCGTCGCGGCCGCTGCAGCGCCGGGCATAAATCGCTGTGGCACGAAAGCTGGGGCGGCCTGCCGCCAGCCGGTTTCTTCGATGAACTCGACCCGATTATCAACCAAAACCTGGCCTACCCGATGTTCAGCGATACCTGGACTGCGGATGTCCCGGTGGGCACCCTGACCGCCGAGTGGGCCGCGCGCCTGGGCCTGCCGCAAACCGTCGCCATCTCCGGCGGCGCTTTCGACTGCCATATGGGCGCCGTCGGCGCCGGTGCACAGCCAAACGCGCTGGTCAAAGTGATCGGCACCTCCACCTGCGACATTCTGATCGCCGATAAACAGAGCGTCGGCGAGCGTACGGTGAAGGGTATTTGCGGCCAGGTCGACGGTAGCGTTGTGCCTGACTTTATCGGTATGGAAGCGGGGCAATCCGCTTTTGGCGACATCTACGCCTGGTTTGGCCGCATCCTCGGCTGGCCACTGGAGCAGCTGGCGCAAGCGCATCCGGAACTCAAAGAGCAGATCAAAGCCAGCCAGAAACAGCTGCTGCCTGCCCTGACCGACGCCTGGGCGAAAAATCCGTCTCTTGACCATCTGCCGGTCGTGCTGGACTGGTTTAACGGCCGCCGTACGCCGAATGCCAACCAGCGTCTAAAAGGGGTCATTACCGATCTCAATCTCGCCACCGACGCCCCGGCGCTGTTCGGCGGGCTGATTGCCGCCACCGCCTTCGGCGCCCGCGCCATTATGGAGTGCTTCACCGACCAGGGGATCCCGGTCAATAACGTGATGGCGCTCGGCGGCATCGCGCGGAAAAACCCGGTGATCATGCAGGCCTGTTGCGATGTGCTAAATCGCCCGCTGCAAATCGTCGCCTCCGATCAGTGCTGCGCGCTGGGCGCGGCTATCTTCGCCGCCGTCGCTGCGGGCGTATACCGCGATATACCCGCCGCGCAGGAAAACATGGCCAGCCAGGTGGAAAGTACCCTGCAGCCCCGTCCGGCCCAGGCGCAACGCTTCGAACAACTCTACCAGCGCTACCAGCAGTGGTCGCTCAGCGCGGAACAACGTTATCTCCCTTCGACTGCAAAGGCGGAAACCGCGCCGCAATCGCAGGCAGCTCTCACCCATTAAGGATATAAAAATGACTATTTTTAATAATTATGAAGTGTGGTTCGTCATCGGTAGCCAGCATCTGTATGGCCCTGAAGCGCTACGTCAGGTTACGAAGCACGCAGAACATGTGGTGAGCAGCCTGAATGCGGAAGCCAAGCTGCCGTGCAAACTGGTGCTGAAACCGCTGGGTACAACCCCGGATGAGATTACCCATATCTGCCGCGACGCCAATTACGATGACAAGTGCGCCGGGATGGTGGTGTGGCTGCATACTTTCTCGCCCGCGAAAATGTGGATTAACGGCCTCACGATCCTGAATAAACCGCTGATGCAGTTCCATACCCAGTTCAACGCGGCCCTGCCGTGGGACAGCATCGATATGGACTTTATGAACCTGAACCAGACCGCGCACGGCGGCCGCGAGTTTGGCTTCATCGGCGCCCGAATGCGTCAGCAGCACAGCGTGGTGACCGGCCACTGGCAGGATAAAGAAGCGCATCAGCGCATCGGCGCGTGGATGCGTCAGGCGGTCTCTAAACAGGATACCCGTCACCTGAAAGTCTGCCGCTTCGGCGATAACATGCGCGAAGTGGCGGTTACCGACGGGGATAAAGTCGCCGCGCAGATCAAGTTTGGCTTCTCGGTTAACACCTGGGCGGTGGGCGATCTGGTGCAGGTCGTCAATGCGGTCACCGACGGCGAAATCAGCGCGCTGATTGATGAGTATGAAAGCAGCTATCGTCTGACGCCCGCGGTACAAATCCACGGCGATAAACGGCAGAACCTTCTCGACGCCGCGCGCATTGAGCTGGGGATGAAGCGCTTCCTGGAACAAGGCGGCTTCCACGCGTTTACCACCACCTTTGAAGATTTACACGGCCTGAAACAACTTCCGGGTCTCGCCGTGCAGCGTCTGATGCAGCAGGGCTACGGCTTTGCGGGCGAGGGCGACTGGAAAACCGCCGCTCTGCTTCGCATCATGAAGGTGATGGCAACTGGTCTGCAGGGCGGCACCTCCTTTATGGAGGATTACACCTATCACTTCGAGAAAGGCAACGATCTGGCTCTGGGCTCGCATATGCTGGAAGTCTGCCCGACCATCGCCACCGCGGAGAAACCGATTCTCGACGTCCAGCCTCTGGGCATCGGTGGTAAAGCCGATCCGGCGCGCATCATCTTTAACACCCAGACCGGCCCGGCGATCGTTGCCAGCCTGATCGATCTCGGCGATCGCTATCGTCTGCTGGTGAACACCATTGAGACGGTGAAAACCCCGCACGAGCTGCCGAAGCTGCCGGTCGCCAACGCCCTGTGGAAAGCGCATCCGGATCTGCGCACCGCGTCTGAAGCGTGGATCATCGCCGGCGGCGCGCACCACACTGTCTTCAGCCATGCGCTAACCCTCGACGACATGCGCCAGTTTGCTGAGCTGCAGGATATTGAGCTGACCGTGATTGATAACGAAACCCGTCTGCCCTCCTTCAAGGACGCGCTGCGCTGGAACGAAGTGTATTACGGTTCAAAACGCTAAGAGGCCGTTCCCTCACCCTCTCCCTTGGGGTGAGGGGAACTGACTCGCCAGCAATTCGGAGCACAGTATGTTAGAAGATCTCAAACGCCAGGTTCTCGAAGCCAACCTGGCCCTGCCAAAGCATAATCTGGTCACCCTCACCTGGGGCAACGTCAGCGCCGTCGACCGTGAACGGGGCGTGCTGGTGATTAAACCCTCCGGCGTCGACTACAGCGTAATGAGCGCCGAAGATATGGTGGTGGTCAGCCTGGAGACCGGCGAAGTGGTTGAAGGCGAGAAAAAACCCTCGTCGGATACGCCAACCCACCGTTTGCTGTATCAGGCATTCCCGACGCTGGGCGGCATTGTTCATACTCACTCGCGTCACGCCACCATCTGGGCGCAGGCCGGACAGTCGATTCCCGCCACCGGCACCACCCACGCCGACTACTTCTACGGCGCGGTCCCCTGTACCCGTCTGATGACCGACGAGGAGATCAACGGCGAGTACGAATGGGAAACCGGCGCGGTGATCGTCGAAACCTTCCGTGAAAAAGGGATCGATCCAGCGCAAATGCCCGGCGTGCTGGTGCACTCGCATGGCCCGTTTGCCTGGGGGAAAAACGCCGAAGATGCGGTGCATAACGCTATCGTTCTGGAAGAGATCGCCTATATGGGTATCTTCTGCCGCCAGCTGGCACCGCAGCTGCCGGAGATGCAGCAAACGCTGCTGGATAAACACTATCTGCGCAAGCACGGCGCGAAAGCCTATTACGGACAGTAACCCTCCACAGTAGTCCCGGCTCGCTCTACGCTTAGCCGGGCTACCCTCTGCGGACGAGTAGCCCGGATAAGGCGTTTACGCCGCAATCCGGGAAACAGCGCGCAACACAACCTCCGGCCTATACCTGTATAAAACCCCAGCATCATTTCGTGAACCAGGCTATAATCAGGCCTGGTTTTGACTCATGAGAGCACGGCGTGACGCAGCCACGAGCAGGTTTTTTACTCACCCGTCACTGGCGGGATACCCCACAGGGCACCGAACTGACTTTCTGGCTGGCGACTGATGACGGCCCGCTTGAGGTCACGCTGCCGCCGCAGGAATCCGTGGCGTTCATTGCCGAATCTCAGCGTCCGCAAGTTGAACGCCTGCTGCAGGGCGAAAACGGCCATCGCCTTGCTGCGCTCAATCTGCAAGATTTTCATCGCCAGCCGGTATTTGGCCTCTACTGCCGCGCTCACCGCCAGCTGATGCGGCTGGAAAAAAAGCTGCGCGAAAACGGCATCACGGTATATGAAGGCGACATTCGCCCGCCGGAGCGCTATCTGATGGAGCGCTTTATTACCGCCCCGGTGTGGGTGGAAGGCGAGGCGCGCGGCCAGCGGCTGGTTAACGCGCGAATGAAGCCCAACCCCCACTACCGTCCGCCGCTGAAATGGGTGTCGCTGGACATCGAAACCAGCCGCCACGGCGAACTCTACTGCATTGGTCTTGAAGGCTGCGGCCAGCGGGTCGTCTATATGCTCGGGCCGGAGCCCGCCTCGCTGCCAGCCGTCAACTTCACGCTGGAGTACGTCGCCAGCCGCCCGCTGCTGCTGGAAAAGCTTAACGCCTGGTTTGCCGCTCACGACCCGGACGTGCTGATCGGCTGGAACGTGGTGCAGTTCGATTTACGCGTTCTGCAAAAGCACGCCGAGCGCTATCGTATCCCGCTGATGCTCGGGCGCGGCAACAGCGAACTGGAGTGGCGCGAGCACGGTTTTAAAAATGGCGTCTTCTTTGCTCAGGCCAACGGCCGACTGATTATCGATGGCATCGAGGCGCTGAAATCCGCGTTCTGGAACTTCTCCTCTTTTGCCCTGGAATCGGTGGCCCGCGAACTGCTCGGTGAGGGCAAAGCCATTGATAACCCTTGGGATCGGATGGATGAAATCGATCGCCGTTTTCACCAGGATAAACCGGCGCTGGCGACATACAACCTGCAGGACTGCGAGCTGGTTACGCGCATCTTCCATAAAACCGAGATCATGCCTTTTTTACTAGAGCGCGCGACGGTCAACGGCCTGCCTGCTGATCGCCACGGCGGTTCGGTCGCCGCCTTCAGCCATCTCTATTTCCCGCGCATGCACCGGCTCGGCTACGTTGCGCCGAACCTTGGCGCAGTACCGCCGCAGGCCAGTCCCGGCGGCTACGTGATGGACTCGCGCCCCGGCCTCTACGACTCGGTGCTGGTGCTGGACTACAAAAGCCTGTATCCGTCGATTATCCGCACCTTCCTGATTGATCCCGTGGGGCTGGTTGAAGGGCTGGCGCATCCCGATGACGCTCATAGCACCGAAGGCTTTCTCGGCGCGCGCTTTTCGCGAGAAAAACACTGCCTGCCGGGCATTGTCGGGCAGATCTGGCACGGTCGCGACGAGGCCAAGCAGCATAAAAACAAGCCGCTGTCGCAGGCGCTGAAGATCATTATGAACGCCTTCTACGGCGTACTCGGCACCAGCGCCTGCCGCTTTTTCGATCCCCGTCTGGCCTCCTCCATCACCATGCGCGGCCACGCGATTATGCGCCAGACCAAAGCGCTGATTGAATCCCAGGGCTACGACGTTATCTACGGCGATACCGACTCCACGTTCGTGTGGCTCAAGCGGGCCCACAGCGAAGAGGAAGCCAACGGTATCGGCCGCTCGCTGGTGGACTTCGTCAACGCATGGTGGGCGGCGGAGCTCAGCAAAGAGGGACTTGTCAGCACACTGGAGCTGGAGTTCGAAACCCACTTCTGCCGCTTTCTCATGCCCACCATTCGCGGCGCGGACACCGGCAGTAAAAAGCGCTACGCCGGGATGATTCAGGAAGGCGGCGAGCAGCGAATGGTGTTTAAAGGGCTGGAGACGGTACGTACCGACTGGACGCCGCTGGCCCAGCAGTTTCAGCAGGAGCTTTATCTGCGCATTTTTCGTCATCAGCCCTATCAAGATTACGTACGCGAAACCATCGATAAGCTGATGAACGGCGAGCTTGACGATCGTCTGATTTACCGTAAACGCCTGCGTCGTCCGCTGGCGGAGTATCAGCGCAACGTGCCGCCGCACGTGCGCGCGGCCAGGCTCGCTGATGAGCAAAACGTCAGGTTAGGCAGGCCGCAACAGTACCAGCAGCGCGGCAGCATTAAATATGTCTGGACCACCGGCGGGCCGGAGCCGGTGGACTATCAGCAATCACCGCTGGATTATGAACACTACCTTTCTAAGCAATTAGAGCCTGTCGCCGAAGGAATACTTCCCTTTGTCGACGACGATTTTGCTACAATAGTGACGGGGCAACTGGGGCTATTTTGATTTTTCCTCACCCATTCCGCTGGCGCAAAAGCCGTAAAATGAAGGGTGAGGAGGACGTGACGAACGTTCCGCCATCCAGTAATATAGCGCCCTTTCCATTCCTGGACCCAATTTTGACGTATCTCCGATTCTCCATGGAGATGATCAACTATTGCCTGCAATCAAAGAACTAAAGAGCCGAACATATATGCCTTTTACACTTGGTCAACGCTGGATTAGCGACACAGAGAGCGAACTGGGATTAGGGACGGTCGTTGCGCTGGACGCGCGCATGGTGACTCTGCTTTTCCCCGCCATCGGCGAAAACCGTCTGTACGCACGCAACGACTCCCCGATCACCCGCGTGATGTTCAACCCGGGCGATACCATCACCAGCCATGAAGGCTGGCAGCTCCAGGTTGACGAAGTTAATGAAGAGAACGGTCTGCTGGCCTACACCGGTACCCGCCTCGATACCCAGGAAGCCAACGTCACCCTGCGTGAAGTGCTGCTCGACAGCAAACTGGTCTTCAGCAAACCGCAGGACCGTCTGTTCGCCGGGCAGATCGACCGTATGGACCGTTTCGCCCTGCGCTATCGTGCGCGTAAATTTCAGAGCGAACAGTACCGTATGCCGTGGAGCGGCCTGCGCGGCCAGCGCACCAGCCTGATCCCGCATCAGCTGAATATCGCTCACGACGTTGGCCGCCGCCACGCGCCGCGCGTCCTGCTGGCGGACGAAGTGGGTTTAGGTAAAACCATTGAAGCCGGGATGATCCTGCATCAGCAGCTGCTCTCCGGCGCTGCCGAACGCGTTCTGATCGTCGTTCCGGAAACCCTGCAGCACCAGTGGCTGGTGGAAATGCTGCGCCGCTTTAACCTGCGCTTTTCGCTGTTTGACGATGAGCGCTACGCCGAAGCGCAGCACGACGCCATTAACCCGTTCGAAACCGAACAGCTGGTTATCTGCTCGCTGGACTTCGTGCGCCGCAGCAAGCAGCGCCTGGAGCACCTGTGCGATGCCGAATGGGACCTGATGGTCGTCGATGAAGCGCACCATCTGGTGTGGAGTGAAGACGCGCCAAGCCGCGAATATCAGGCCATTGAGCAGTTGGCCGAGCGCGTGCCGGGCATTCTGCTGCTCACCGCGACGCCGGAACAGCTGGGGATGGAGAGCCACTTCGCCCGCCTGCGCCTGCTCGACCCTAACCGTTTCCACGATTTCGCTCAGTTTGTTGAAGAGCAGCAGAACTACCGTCCGGTCGCCGACGCCGTGGCCCTGCTGCTGGCCGGGAATAAACTGAACGACGCCGAGCTGAACGCGCTGAGCGATCTGATCGGCGAACAAGATATCGAACCGCTATTGCAGGCCGCCAACAGCGATCGCGATGATGCCCAGGCTGCTCGTCAGGAGCTGGTGTCGATGCTAATGGACCGCCACGGCACCAGCCGCGTGCTGTTCCGCAACACGCGTAACGGCGTCAAAGGTTTCCCGAAACGCGAGCTGCATACAATTCGTCTGCCGCTGCCGACCCAGTACCAGACAGCGATCAAGGTTTCCGGGATTATGGGTGCCCGTAAAACTGCCGAAGAGCGCGCCCGCGATATGCTCTATCCGGAGCAGATTTATCAAGAGTTTGAAGGCGATACCGGCACCTGGTGGAACTTCGACCCGCGCGTTGAGTGGCTGATGGGCCATCTCACCAGCCACCGTTCGCAGAAAGTGCTGGTGATCTGCGCCAAGGCAGCTACTGCGCTGCAGCTGGAGCAGGTCCTGCGCGAACGCGAAGGCATCCGTGCGGCGGTGTTCCACGAAGGGATGTCGATTATTGAACGTGACCGCGCTGCAGCCTGGTTTGCCGAAGAAGATACCGGCGCTCAGGTGCTGCTGTGTTCTGAAATCGGCTCAGAAGGCCGTAACTTCCAGTTCGCCAGTAACCTGGTGATGTTCGATCTGCCGTTCAACCCGGATCTGCTGGAACAGCGTATCGGCCGTCTTGACCGTATCGGCCAGGCTCACGATATTCAGATCCACGTTCCCTATCTGGAAAGAACCGCCCAGTCGGTGCTGGTGCGCTGGTATCACGAAGGTCTGGACGCTTTCGAGCACACCTGCCCGACCGGCCGTACCGTCTACGACAGCGTGCATAACGAACTGATTAACTATCTCGCCGCCCCGGAAAATACCGACGGCTTCGACGAGCTGATCAAAGCTTGCCGCCAGCAGCATGACGCGCTGAAAGCGCAGCTGGAGCAGGGCCGCGACCGCCTGCTGGAGATCCACTCCAACGGCGGTGAAAAAGCCCAGCAGCTTGCGGAAAGCATTGAAGAGCAGGATGACGACACCAGCCTGATCGCTTTCTCCATGAACCTGTTTGATATCGTCGGCATCAACCAGGACGATCGCGGTGAGAATCTGATTGTCCTGACCCCCTCCGACCATATGCTGGTCCCGGATTTCCCGGGTCTGCCGGAAGATGGCTGCACCATTACTTTTGAGCGTGATGTTGCCCTGTCCCGCGAAGACGCACAGTTCATCACCTGGGAGCATCCGCTGATTATCAACGGTCTGGATCTGATCCTTTCCGGCGATACCGGAAGCAGCACCATTTCGCTGCTGAAGAACAAAGCGCTGCCGGTCGGCACTCTGCTGCTGGAGCTGATTTACGTCGTTGAAGCGCAGGCGCCGAAGCATCTGCAGCTCAACCGCTTCCTGCCGCCGACGCCGGTACGCATGCTGCTCGACAAAAACGGCAACAACCTCGCCGGTCAGGTGGAGTTCGAAAGCTTTAACCGTCAGCTGAGCGCGGTTAATCGCCACACAGGCAGTAAGTTGGTTAATGCCGTCCAGCAGGACGTCCACGCGATTTTACAGCAGGGTGAAGGCCAGGTCGCCAAAGCGGCCCAGGCGCTGATCGACGCCGCGCGTAAAGAAGCCGACGACAAGCTGACGGCCGAGCTGTCGCGCCTGGAAGCGCTGCGCGCCGTGAACCCGAACATCCGCGATGATGAACTGGCGGCTATCGAGAGCAATCGTCAGCAGGTGATGGACGCGCTGGCTCAGGCAGGCTGGCGTCTTGATGCGCTGCGCTTAATCGTCGTCACCCACCAGTAACGGAACGCGAATATGGCGATGGAAAACTACAATCCGCCGCAGGATCCCTGGCTGGTTATTCTTTACCAGGATGAGCACATTATGGTGGTCAACAAGCCTAGCGGCCTGTTGTCCGTGCCGGGCCGGCTTGAGGAGCACAAAGACAGCGTGATGGCGCGCGTTCAGCGCGACTTCCCGCAGGCCGAATCGGTGCACCGGCTGGATATGGCGACCAGCGGCGTGATTGTGGTGGCCCTGACCAAAGCGGCAGAGCGCGAGCTAAAGCGGCAGTTCCGCGAACGCGAGCCGAAAAAACAGTATGTCGCCCGCGTCTGGGGACATCCGGAAAAAGCGGAAGGTCTGGTGGATTTACCGCTGATTTGCGACTGGCCGAACCGGCCAAAGCAGAAGGTGTGTTACGAAACCGGCAAAGCGGCGCAAACCGAGTATGAAGTGCTGGAGTTCGCGGCGGACAACACCGCCCGCGTGCGCCTGAAGCCGATTACCGGGCGTTCGCATCAGCTGCGCGTACATATGCTGGCGCTGGGCCATCCGATTCTCGGCGACCGCTTTTATGCGTCGCCGGAAGCGCTGGCGATGGCGCCGCGTCTGCTGCTGCACGCCGAAACGCTGACCATCACCCATCCCGCTTTCGGTAATTCGATGACCTTCCGCGCGCCGATCGACTTCTGACCGTTTATCTCTGTCCCGGGTCGTGCCGCCAGCGGCTCACCCGGGCTATTCCTCGCTCATCAATGCCGCGGAAAACGGGCGTCAGTCGCGGGCAAACCACGCATCAATCATCTGCTCAACGCGGGCCACAACCTGCCCGGTGTCATGACGGCGGCTGCGCGCGCAGGCGTGCGCGGGCTCGTCGCACAGCAGGCAGCGGCGCTGGTTCTCCCCCATTGACTGACGGCCCACCAGACCATTTTTCGGGCAAATCACGTCAATATCCCACAGGCGGCCCAGCGGATGAGTATGCTCAAGATCGGTACAGAAGGCTTTGATTTCACTGGCGGCGTGATCGACGCACCACAGCGCTTCCGGCCCGGTCGGCAGCCACAGCACCTGGCGATCCAGCGTCTGCCAGCGGTGTTTCCACAGCATCTGATCGCAGGCCTGCAGCGCCACGCCCATCATATTACGGTAGCGAATGCTGTCTTTCACCGCGCCCGGCGTCACCAGGGTCAGCGAAATCACCGGCCGCTGATAATGGGCTAACCAGTCGGCCTGGCGCGCGGCGCGCTGCTCTTTCGCCGCCAGCAGCGCTTCCATGCTTACGCCCTCACGGGCGAGAGTATCCACTGACATTTGTTTTTCTCCTCACTTAATAAAAGGCAGCGGACAGGCTGCCGTCGCAGTCGCGAATAATGGCGCTGATTGTATCGCTAAACGATCCCTGTTTTGGAGACGGGGCGCAGATATTTTCTGCGCCATTTAGCACGAAAAAGCAGACTTAGCGGTTATAAAAAAGTTAAATCAGGCCAAAAAATGACTGAGGAACAGCAGACCCAGCGAAACATTAATCGCGCCGCCGATCCGGGTTGCGATCTGGGCGAACGGCATCAGGTTCATGCGGTTGCCGGATGTCAGAATCGCCACATCGCCGGTACCGCCCTGGCCGCTCTGGCAGCAGGAGACAATCGCCACGTCAATCGGGTGCATGCCAATCTTTTTGCCGACCAGGAAACCGGTCGCCACCAGCGCCGATACGGTGCTGATAATCACCAGCAAATTGGTAAGGGTAAAGGCGTTGACCAGCTCCTGCCACGGCGTGATCGCCACGCCGACGGCAAACAGAATCGGATAGGTCACCGCCGTGCGGAAGAACTTATACACCATCTGCGAGCCCTCCTGCAGGCGCGGAGAGACGCCGTTTACCAACTTCAGCAGCACCGCGAGGAACAGCATGCCCACCGGCGCGGGCAGGCCGATGGTCTTCTGGCCAAGCATACCCAACATATAGAGCAGCACCGCCAATAGCGCGCCGGAGGCCAGCGTCGTCACCTCCATTTTGCCCTCGGCGGGCGTTTCGCGGTGCGTCTCGTTGCGGCGGTTAGGCATCAGTTGCCCCTCGCCGGTCAAATGCGGGAAACGCTTGCCCAGTTGGTTTAAACAGCCGGCGATCACAATCGCCGTCAGGCTGCCCAGCATCACCATCGGCAGCACGCGCCCGAGCGCAACGCCCTGATCCATATGCATCAGCGCGGCGTAGCCAATCGACAGCGGAATCGCCCCCTCGCCGACGCCGCCGGCCATGATCGGCAGGACGATAAAGAAGAACACCTGAAACGGCTCCAGCCCCAGGGCGGTACCGACGCCGACGCCGACCACCATGCCGACGATTTCGCCGCACAGCATCGGGAAGAAAATCCGCAGAAAGCCCTGAATCAGCGTGGTGCGGTTCATGCTCATAATGCTGCCGACGATAATGCAGCAGATATAAAGGTAAAGAATGTTGGTCGACTTATAGAATTTGGTGGTCGACTCCACCACCACCTCCGGCAGCAGGCCGTAATGCACCAGCGCAGAAGGGATGAAGGTCGCGCAGATGGCCGCCGCGCCGAGCTTGCCGAGTACCGGCAGGCGTTTACCGAATTCGCCGCAGGCAAAGCCGAAAAAGGCCAGCGTCGCCACCATCACGACGATATCGCTCGGCAGCTTGCCGCCCAGACAGTCCAGCGCGATCAGGCCGCCGGCCAGCAGAAAGAGCGGCAGCGGGATAATACCGACTTTCCAGTTATCGAGGATATGCCACCAGCGCTGCTTAAGCGCGGGTTTCGGCGTATTAATAGGGTCGATGGTTGCAGAGAATGCATTGTCTGTGGTGCTCATAATTAAGCCCTCTGGTTATTATTACTTTTCAGGTTAGAGGGCCACGCGCGGAGTTAATGTGAGGATCGGCAGATTAAAAAAGAAGTTTTAATGGTCACTATGGTTTTTATGGTTTCTATTATTATTGTGAAACCGCTCTGATTTATTACCGTGGTTTTTAAGGTTTTTAAATCCAGCGCCTTATTAACCTTGATAAATTCCCCGCCAGCGGATAATTGTGGTTGCCGGACACTCTTGTGACGTTCACCGGTTTCCCTCAGCCACGATGCCGGCAGCGAAAAAAAGATACGCTGCCGTATCCCTGATACTGTGCATTATACTTATGAAGGTTTCATTTCAGTTTAAGCTGTTCATTTCGCTGGTCGCTTTTTTCTCAGTGCTGTTTGCGCTGCTGGGCGTGTATTACTATTTCGACGCCAGCCATCAGCTTTATCAGGAAATGAGCGCCCGCGCGAAAATACAGGCAGAAGAAATCGCGCTGATGCCGGATTTACGTCAGCAGGTGGCGCGTGAAGACGCGCTGGCGATAAAGCCTTTTATGCAAAATATCGCCGCCCACAGCGACGCCAGTTTTATCGTCATTGGCGATAAGCGGGGCGTGCATCTGTTTCACTCTGTCCATCCGGAGTGGGTCGGCACGCGGCTGGTTGGCGGCGATAACCAGTCGGTACTTGAGGGGAAAAGCACGACCACCATCCGCAAAGGGGGACTCGGTATTTCTCTGCGCAGCAAAGCGCCCATTTTCGATGACGCGGGTCGGGTCGTTGGCATTGTCTCCGTCGGCTACCTCACCAGCTATCTCGACAGCATCACGCTGGCAAAAGTCATCAATATCTTCATCGCCGCGGTGCTGCTACTTATCGCGCTGTTTACCTTTTCCTGGTACTTCACCCGCAGCATTAAGAAACAAATCTTCTCGCTGGAGCCGCGGGAAATCGGCCTGCTGGTGCGTCAGCAAAAAGCGATGATGGAGTCGATATACGAAGGGGTGATTGTGATTGACCATCACCGGCGTATCGAAGTGATAAACCACGCCGCCCGCAGCCTGCTCGGACTGAGCCAGCCCGCGCACCAGCTGCGCGGTAAGTCGATCGATAGCGTCATTACCCCGCAGCCGTTTTTCGCCGGCGGAGAGATGTTCGAAAGCGATACCCACGACGAGCTATGCCGTTTTAATCAGCTTACCGTGCTCGCCAGCCGGGTGCGAATCATGCTGGAGAATTCGCTCCAGGGCTGGGTGATCACCTTCCGCGACCGCGATGAAATCAACTCCCTGAGCGCCCAGCTCAGCCAGGTAAAACGCTACGTTGATAATCTGCGCATCATGCGCCATGAACAGCTCAACCGGATGACGACCCTCTCCGGCCTGCTGCATATGGGCCACTATGATGAGGCAATTCGCTATATTCAGGCGCAGTCGGAGCATGCCCAGGAGCTGCTGGACTTTATCTCCTCGCACTTTAATTCGCCGACCCTGTGCGGCCTGCTGCTGGGTAAAGCCGCCCGCGCGCGGGAAAAAGGAGTTGAGCTGAGCTTTGACCCGGCCTGCCGCATCGACCGCCCGCTGCCATCATTGATAGAGTCCGAGCTTATCTCTATCATCGGTAATCTGCTGGATAACGCCATTGAGGCCACCCAGCGCGCCGAACTGCCGCACGAACCGGTAGAGATCCTGATTCAGCTCAACGCCAGGGAATTAATGATTGAAGTCGCCGATCGCGGCGTCGGTATTCGCCCGGAGATCCGCGAGCATATCTTTGAACGCGGCGTCACCACCAAAACCCGGGGCGATCACGGTATTGGACTGTATCTTATTGAGCGCTATGTCACCCAGGCTGGCGGTACGATTGAAGTGGCCGACAACGCGCCGCGCGGGGCGATTTTCACGCTGTTTATTCCCGCCAGCGGGCCAGCCCATCCGCAAGAAGAGACGCACTATGCATCATGACCTGGTCGATGTCCTGATCGTTGAAGATGAAAGCGAACTGGCGCGGCTGCACGCCGAGCTTATCCAGAAACACCCGCGTATGCGGCTGGCGGGCACGGCGGCTTCTCTCGCCCAGGCGCGGCAGATACTCAATGCCAGGCCGCCGCAGCTGGTGCTGCTGGATAACTACCTGCCGGACGGCAAAGGGGTCACCCTGATGAACGATCCTACCATGGCCCACGCTAGCTGCTCGGTGATCTTTATCACCGCCGCCAGCGATATGGAAACCTGTAGCCAGGCGATCCGCAACGGCGCCTTCGACTACATTCTCAAACCGGTGTCGTGGAAACGCCTGAGCCAGTCCCTTGAACGGTTCGTGCAGTTCTACGACCAGCAGCGCGAATGGAAAATTGTCGACCAGCAGAACGTGGATTCGCTGTATCAGTTGCAGGCTAAAAACTACCGAGCCGATAGCGGCAGTAAAGGTATTGAAGAAAAAACGCTGGCGCTGGTGCAGAGTCTGTTTACCGACGAAGAAGCGCGCTGCTTTTCGGTAGATGACGTGGTGAGCGAGGCTGGATTGAGCAAAACCACGGCCCGGCGCTATCTGGAGCACTGCGTGGAAATCGGTTTTCTGCAGGTGGAAATGCTGTACGGCAAGATAGGCCATCCGCGGCGCATGTACCGCCGCGCCGCCAGCGCATCGTGACGCCTCTCCCGCCCGGGAGAGGCCGGTCGTTCAGAAGCCGCGCTGCTCTTTAACCAGCTCCCAGGCTTTCTGGATCTCCTGCGCTTTCTGCTTAGCCATCTCCATCATTTCCGGCGGTAACCCTTTCGCCACCAGCTTATCCGGATGGTGTTCGCTCATCAGCTTACGATAGGCGCGCTTGACGGTAGCGGCATCGTCGGTCGTTTTAACCCCCAGCACATTGCAGGCATCTTCCAGGGTTGGCCCGCGCTGCGCCTGCTGCCAGCCAGCGTTGCCGCCGCGCTGCCCGTATGAATGCTGCTGCGAACCACCGCCAAACTGCGCCCCGCCCTGCATCATGCGCAGGAACTGCTCGAACTGAGCCCGGGAGATACCCAGTTCATCGGCAATGACAAACAGCACATCACGTTCGTTGGGATGCAGTTCACCGTCGGCGAAAGCCGCCTGCAACTGAATTTCCAGAAACATCCGAATTAAATCAAAACGCCCAAAACAGACGCTGCGCAGCTGACGCATTTTCTCACGCAGCGGATAATCATCTGATTTCCCTACCCGAAACGCGTGCTGCGCCGCGGTACGCGCTTCGCCATGCAGATTCATGCGATCCATCAGCAAATTGGCGACATGAATATCGGCTTCAGTGACGCGTCCTTTCGATTTGGTCAGATGCCCCATCACTTCAAAAGTGGTGGAGAAGAACAGCGACTGGCGCTCCTGCTGGTTGGCGAAGACATTCAGCCGGCGACTGCGCGCGCGGTCAAACATATGCCCGACTAAGAACCCCAGCACCACGCCCCAGAAGCCGCCCCCCATCATCAACGCAACCGCAACGCCAATTATTTTACCCAAATACTGCATAGACTCCCCAATCTCTCTGCCGCCAGTTAAGCTATATCTGACCGCACGTTACAAAGCGTTTACGCCTCGGTCAATTGTGGGACATAGCCTATAATTTGCTTTATCATACTCGTCATTCTACACGGTGCCTAACGCTCGGGAAGTAAACGGGCAGGATTAACACTAGCGCGATTTAGACGAGTACGTTAGGCTCTGACCGTTTGCAAGCCGCTGCCACACGATGACGGAACAACAAATACAACGTATGAAAAAACGTATTCCCAGCCTCCTGGCCACCATGATTGCCAGCGCCTTGTATAGCCAACAGGGCCTCGCTGCCGATCTCGCCACGCAGTGTATGCTTGGCGTACCAAGCTACAATCGTCCTCTGGTTGAAGGGAAACCCAACGACCTGCCGGTGACGATCGATGCCGATCATGCGAAAGGCAACTATCCTGATAACGCCGTATTTACCGGCAACGTTGATATCAATCAGGGGAACAGCCGACTGCAGGCCGATGAAGTTCAGCTTCACCAGCAGCAGGCCGCCGGTCAGCCGCAGCCGGTGCGTACAGTTGATGCCCTCGGCAACGTTCACTATGACGACAATCAGGTGATCCTCAAAGGGCCGAAAGCCTGGTCGAACCTGAACACCAAAGATACCAACGTCTGGCAGGGCGATTACCAAATGGTTGGCCGTCAGGGACGCGGTACCGCTGACCTGATGAAACAGCGCGGCGAAAACCGCTACACCATTTTAGAAAACGGCAGCTTCACCTCGTGTCTGCCCGGCTCTGACACCTGGAGCGTGGTCGGCAGTGAAGTTATCCACGACCGCGAAGAACAGGTCGCTGAGATCTGGAACGCCCGCTTCAAGCTCGGTTCCGTGCCGATTTTTTACAGCCCTTACCTGCAGCTGCCGGTGGGTGACAAGCGTCGTTCGGGCTTCCTGATCCCCAACGCCAAATACAGCACCAAAAACGGCGCGGAGTTCTATCTTCCTTACTACTGGAACATCGCCCCGAACTTCGACGCCACGCTGACGCCGCACTATATGAGCAAGCGCGGCGGCGTCATGTGGGAGAACGAATTCCGCTATCTGACCAAAGCAGGAACCGGTTTAATCGAGTTCGATTACCTGCCTTCGGATAAAATCTACCAGGACGATCACTCAGGCGACTCCAATAGCCGCCGTTGGCTGTTCTACTGGAACCATTCCGGCGTCGTAGACCAGGTATGGCGCTTCAACGCCGATTACACCAAAGTCAGCGACCCGGACTACTTTAACGACTTCAGCTCGAAATACGGTTCCAGTACCGATGGCTACGCCACGCAGAAACTCAGCGCCGGCTACGCTAATCAGAACTTTGACGCCACCGTATCGACCAAGCAGTTCCAGGTCTTTGACCGCGACTCAAGCAATGCCTATTCCGCCGAGCCGCAGCTGGACGTGAACTACTACCAGAACGATGTCGGCCCGTTTGATACCCATCTTTATGGCCAGGCGGTGCATTTTGTTAACTCGAACAGCAGAATGCCGGAAGCGACGCGCGTTCACTTCGAGCCAACCATCAACCTGCCGCTGTCTAACGGTTGGGGAAGCATCAATACTGAGGCCAAACTGCTGGCAACCCATTACCAGCAAAGCAACCTTGACGACTACAACGCGGCCAACGGTACCGATTATAAAGACTCCGTTAACCGCGTGATGCCGCAGTTTAAAGTCGATGGCAAAATGGTTTTCGAGCGTGATATGCAGGAGAACTATACCCAGACGCTTGAACCGCGGATGCAGTATCTGTATATCCCTTATCGCGACCAAAGCAAGATCGGCAGCTACGACTCAACGCTGCTGCAATCGGACTACAGCGGCCTGTTCCGCGACCGCACCTACAGCGGTCTCGATCGTATAGCTTCCGCCAATCAGGTCTCCACCGGCGTCACATCTCGCGTTTATGATGCCGCCGCCGTTGAACGTTTTAATATTTCCGTTGGTCAAATCTACTATTTCACCGAGGCACGTACCGGTGACGACAACATCAACTGGGAGAACAACGACACGCGAGGTTCACTGGTATGGGCTGGCGATACTTACTGGCGCATCACCGACGACTGGGGTTTACGCGGGGGAATTCAGTACGATACGCGTCTGGATAACGTCGCTACCGGCAGCGGAACCGTGGAATACCGTCGCGACGAAAACCGTTTAGTACAACTTAACTATCGTTATGCGAGCCCGGAATACATTCAGGCGACCCTGCCGTCTTATTCCACCGCTAAGCAGTACAAAGATGGTATCTCGCAGGTGGGGATGACCGCCAGCTGGCCAATCGTCGATCGTTGGGCAGTCGTCGGCGCGTATTACTACGACACGAATACCAGAAAGTCAGCGAACCAGATGTTAGGGGTTCAGTATAGCTCCTGCTGCTACGCTATCCGCGTCGGCTATGAACGTAAGATCAACGGCTGGGATAACAGCAGCAGCGAAAGCAAATACGACAACACTTTCGGCTTTAACATTGAGCTGCGCGGCCTGAGCTCCAATTACGGTCTCGGCACCCAGCAGATGCTGCGTTCGAACATTTTACCGTACCAGAGCTCCCTGTGATGTGGCTGGTTTAAAACGTAATCCGCAATTGCGGTTAATTGAAATGGAAAAAGTATGAAGAACTGGAAAACGCTGCTTCTCGGTATCGCCATGATCGCGAATACCAGTTTCGCTGCCCCACAGGTTGTCGATAAAGTAGCGGCTGTCGTCAATAATGGCGTTGTTCTGGAAAGCGACGTCGATGGCTTGATGCAATCGGTAAAACTTAACGCCGGCCAGGCCGGGCAGCAGCTGCCGGATGACGCCACCCTGCGTCATCAGATCCTTGAACGTCTAATCATGGACCAGATTGTCCTGCAAATGGGCCAGAAAATGGGCGTGAAGATCTCTGACGATCAGCTCGACCAGGCGATCGCCAACATTGCAAAACAGAACAACATGACCATGGATCAGATGCGTAGCCGTCTGGCCTATGACGGCATTAACTACAACACCTACCGTAATCAGATTCGTAAAGAGATGATTATTTCGGAAGTGCGTAACAATGAAGTTCGTCGTCGCATCACCGTTCTGCCGCAGGAAGTTGAAACTCTGGCAAAACAGATCGGCGATCAGAACGACGCCAGTACCGAACTGAACCTCAGCCACATCCTGATCCCGCTGCCGGAAAACCCGACTTCTGAGCAGGTTGCTGAAGCTCAGGACCAGGCAAACTCCGTGGTTGAGCAGGCGCGCAGCGGTGCGAACTTCGGCAAGCTGGCTATCACCTACTCTGCTGACCAGCAGGCGCTGAAAGGCGGCCAGATGGGCTGGGGCCGGATTCAGGAGCTGCCGGGCATCTTCGCCCAGGCGCTGAGCACCGCGAAAAAAGGCGATATCGTCGGCCCAATACGCTCCGGCGTTGGCTTCCATATCCTGAAAATTAACGATATGCGCGGCGGCAGCCAGAATATCTCCGTGACCGAAGTTCACGCCCGCCACATCCTGCTGAAACCGTCGCCGATCATGAACGACGATCAGGCTCGGGCGAAGCTGGAGCAGATCGCGGCTGACATCAAGAGCGGGAAAACCACGTTTGCCAAAGCGGCGAAAGAGTTCTCTGAAGATCCGGGCTCTGCCAACCAGGGCGGCGATTTAGGTTGGGCGACGCCGGATATCTTCGATCCGGCTTTCCGCGACGCCATTCTGCGCCTCAATAAAGGCCAGACCAGCGCTCCGGTTCACTCCTCCTTCGGCTGGCACCTGATTGAGCTGCTGGATACCCGCAACGTCGACAGAACCGACGCCGCGCAGAAAGATCGCGCTTATCGCATGCTGATGAACCGTAAGTTCTCTGAGGAAGCAGCGACCTGGATGCAGGAACAGCGCGCCAGCGCCTACGTGAAGGTTCTGAGCAACTAATCGCATTAGCCTCATACACAACATCACTCA
The DNA here is from genome assembly GCF_018139045.1 of Klebsiella pasteurii. Classification (NCBI taxonomy): domain Bacteria; kingdom Pseudomonadati; phylum Pseudomonadota; class Gammaproteobacteria; order Enterobacterales; family Enterobacteriaceae; genus Klebsiella; species Klebsiella pasteurii. Next base: position 4,851,521 of record NZ_CP073236.1, on the reverse strand, counting down.
GGGTGTATCGAGGCGGCTGAGCAAATCGCCCCGGTCTCTGACGGGGGCGACGAAGCGCAGCCAGTAAGAGACCGCCTGAAGGATGAAGTGTATGAATCGAGTTGTTATCACTCCCGGTGAACCCGCCGGGATTGGCCCCGACCTCGTTGTGCAGCTTGCGCAGCGCGACTGGCCGGTAGAGCTGGTGATCTGCGCCGATGGCGCTCTGTTATCCGACCGGGCGAAGCTGCTCGGTCTTCCTTTAGCGCTTCTGCCTTACGACCCCTCCGCCCCCGCTACGCCGCAGCGCGCAGGCACTCTGACGCTTCTCCCCGTCGCGCTCAACGCGCCGGTTGAACCGGGCGTGCTCAACGTCAGCAACGGCAGCTACGTAGTGGACACGCTGGCCCGCGCCTGCGATGGTTGCCTGAACGGCGAGTTCGCCGCGCTGATTACCGGTCCGGTGCACAAGGGCATTATTAACGATGCGGGGATCGCATTTACCGGTCATACCGAGTTCTTTGAAGAGCGCTCGCAGGCCAGTAAAGTGGTGATGATGCTGGCGACGGAAGCGCTGCGCGTGGCGCTGGTGACCACTCACCTGCCGCTAAAAGCGATAAGCGATGCGATTACCCCTGAGCTGCTGCGGGAAATCATCACTATCCTGGATCACGATCTGCGCACCAAATTTGGCATCAGCAACCCGCACGTGCTGGTTTGCGGCCTGAACCCGCACGCCGGCGAAGGCGGCCATATGGGGACGGAAGAGATCGATACCATCATTCCGGTGCTCGAAGAGATGCGCGCGAAAGGCATGAATCTCAGCGGCCCGCTGCCGGCGGATACCCTGTTTCAGCCGAAATATCTCGACCATGCCGATGCCGTGCTCGCGATGTATCACGATCAGGGCCTGCCCGTGCTAAAATACCAGGGCTTTGGCCGCGGCGTGAATATTACGCTCGGTTTACCATTTATTCGCACTTCCGTTGACCACGGCACCGCGCTTGAACTTGCGGGCCAGGGGAAAGCGGAAGTCGGCAGTTTTATCACGGCGCTTAATCTCGCCATTAAAATGATTGTTAATACTCAATGAATAATCGAGTCCATCAGGGCCACTTAGCCCGTAAACGCTTCGGGCAAAACTTTCTCAACGATCAATTTGTGATCGACAGCATTGTCTCGGCCATCAATCCACAAAAAGGCCAGGCGATTGTTGAAATCGGCCCCGGCCTCGCCGCGCTGACCGAACCGGTTGGCGAACGCCTCGACCAGCTCACCGTTATCGAGCTGGACCGCGACCTGGCCGCTCGTCTGCAAACGCATCCGTTCCTCGGACCTAAGCTGACGATTTATCAGCAGGATGCGATGACCATGAACTTTGGTGAGCTGTCGCAGAGCATGGGCCAGCCGCTGCGCGTCTTCGGCAACCTGCCGTACAATATCTCGACCCCGCTGATGTTCCATCTGTTCAGCTATACTGATGCCATTGCCGATATGCACTTTATGCTGCAAAAAGAGGTCGTCAATCGCCTGGTTGCCGGGCCGAACAGTAAGGCGTATGGTCGGTTAAGCGTAATGGCGCAGTACTACTGCCAGATCATCCCGGTACTTGAAGTGCCGCCGAGCGCCTTTACGCCGCCGCCTAAAGTCGATTCCGCCGTAGTGCGTCTGGTGCCTTACCGCACGCTGCCGCATCCGGTGAAAGAAGTACGCGTACTGAGCCGTATCACGACAGAAGCGTTTAACCAGCGTCGGAAAACGATCCGCAACAGCCTCGGCAACCTGTTCAGCGTTGAGGTTCTGACCGAACTGGGTATCGACCCGGCGAAGCGCGCAGAGAATATTTCCGTGGCGCAGTACTGTCAGCTAGCTAACTGGTTATCTGAGAACGCGCCCACCAAGGAGAGCTAACCATGATTAATTCGCCCCGAGTATGTGTGCAGGTACAAAGCATCTATATCGAATCGCAATCTTCTCCGGAAGAAGAGCGTTACGTCTTTGCTTATACCGTCACCATTCGCAATCTGGGGCGAACTCAGGTTCAGCTTCTTGGCCGCTACTGGCTTATCACCAACGGCCACGGTCGCGAGACCGAAGTCCAGGGTGAAGGGGTTGTCGGCGAGCAGCCGCATATTCCCGCTGGCGGTGAGTATCAATATACCAGCGGCGCGGTCATTGAAACGCCGCTGGGCACCATGCAGGGACATTATGAGATGATCGATGTGAACGGCGCGCCGTTCTCCATTGAAGTCCCTGTTTTCCGTCTCGCAGTACCAACCCTCATCCATTAAAACAATGTCTACATACCTTATTGGCGACGTTCACGGTTGCTACGATGAACTGATCGCATTATTAGAGCAGGTGGAGTTTAACCCTGAGGTTGATACGCTGTGGCTCACGGGCGACCTGGTCGCGCGCGGCCCCGGTTCTCTGGAAGTGCTGCGTTTCGTGAAACAGCTTGGCGATAGCGTTCGCATCGTCCTGGGCAATCATGACCTGCACCTGCTGGCGGTCTTTGCGGGCATTAGCCGCAATAAACCCAAAGATCGGCTGAAATCGCTACTCGAGGCACCGGATGCCGACGATCTGCTCAACTGGCTGCGTCGTCAGCCAATGATGCAAATCGATGAAGAGAAAAAGCTGGTCATGGCCCATGCCGGGATCACCCCGCAATGGGATCTGGAAACCGCCAAACAGTGCGCCCGCGATGTGGAAGCCGTGCTCGCCAGCGACTCCTATCCGTTCTTCCTCGACGCGATGTACGGCGATATGCCGAACAACTGGAGTAACGAGCTCAGCGGCCTGGCGCGCCTGCGCTTTATCTCCAACGCCTTTACCCGCATGCGCTACTGCTTCCCGAACGGGCAGTTGGATATGTACGCCAAAGAGGCGCCGGAAAACGCCCCCGCGCCGCTCAAGCCGTGGTTTGCCATTCCCGGACCGGTGGCCAACGAGTACAGTATTGCTTTCGGTCATTGGGCTTCACTGGAAGGAAAAGGCACGCCGGAAGGCATTTACGCGCTGGATACCGGCTGCTGCTGGGGCGGCGATCTGACCTGCCTGCGCTGGGAAGATAAGACATATTTTACGCAGCCATCAAACCGGCAGGTAAATCTTGATGGGGATGAGGCAATCGCCTCCTGAAGATAGTCCCCCGGTGGGCTAAGCCACCGGGGAAAGCTTTAGCGGCGCTCCAGAATCTCGAAGCAGTAGCTATGGGAATTCTGCGCATCGGCATCGTGGAACTCGCTGAATACCGACTCCCACTCGTCCGGGTCGTAATCCGGGAAATGAGTATCGCCCTCCACTTCCGCATCAATATGCGTCAGATAGAGCTTGTGTGCTTTCGGCAGGAACTGCTCATACACGCGACCGCCGCCGATCACCATCATCTCTTCCACGTCGCCGCAGGCGGCAATAGCTTCATCGACCGATTTGACCCACTCCACGCGCTCGTCGGTTCCGGTCTGGCTGCTAATCACGATATTTTTACGTCCCGGTAACGGACGACCGATGGATTCCCAGGTAAGACGTCCCATCACTACCGGTTTGTTTAAGGTATTGCGCTTAAACCAGGCGAGATCGGCAGGCAGGTTCCATGGCATGGCGTTTTCCATACCAATGACGCGATCTACCGCTAACGCCGCAATCAGACTGATCATTAAATAATTCCCGAATGCAAAAAATTGTCGCCACTATACGGAAAGCGTAATACTTCGTCGACTGGGCAAAGGGTAAAGAATCAGAAAATTTTAAGTTTTGCTGGCGAGCCCACGTAAGCCCCGTGAGCCGCCAGAACAGGATTTAAATTGAAAACAAAATGTTACTTGTAAAGCTAACGTAACACCCTGAATTTACCCTATACCGAGGGCTTATTCTCCGGTTCATCAGCGATGTCGCCGGTATGCCGTCCCTCTTCCGTCCCCTGCCAGCCGTGACGCTGAACCAGCGATAAATGATTGCGGTCCTCGTTAATAATGCCGGTCAGCATATCGCTGGTACGTTTGAACACCGCCACCCGCGAAGCCGCATCGTTTTCCGCCATCGCCACCATCTCTTCAACCATTTGCAGGTTGAAACGGCGGAACAGGTCGGCGCGTTCCCGGGCCTCATAGGCGCCGAGGCCCAGCGCCTCCAGCGTCATACGCCCGGACTTCAGCGCCGCTTCAAAGGTTTCGCGCTCCGGCGCTTCGACTCCGGCCTGGCGCAGCTTAATATAATGATCGACATCGCGGGCGCGGGAGATGATCTGCAGATGTGGGAAATGCTCTTTTGCCAGCTCCGCCAGCTGCAGGTTCGTCTGCGGATCGTCGATGGCGTTAATCAGCACTTCCGCTTTTTCCGCCCCCGCCGATTCCAGCAGGTCAACCCGCGTCGCATCGCCGTAGAACACCTTCATATCAAACTTACGCAGGGTATCGACGTGGTCAGGATCGTGATCGAGGATCACCATCTTCACGCCGCTGGAGAGCAGCACGCGGCCGGCAATCTGCCCGTAACGACCGAAGCCGGCGATAATCACCCGCGGCTGCTCTTCATCAATTTCATCGGCTTCGCGCTCCTGGCCGCTGGCGGATTTCTCCAGACGGGTCAGCAACACCAGCAAGATTGGCGTGGCAGCCATCGATAGCGCCACCGCCAGGGTCAACGCCTTCGCCCATTCTCCGTCCAGGACATCGGCCATCTGCGCCGCGCCGAAGACCACAAAGGCGAATTCACTCCCCTGCCCCAGCAGCACCGCAAACCAGCGGCGCTGGGCGCGAGGTACGCCTAACGGCCTGGCGATCAGCCACAGCATCAGGGACTTAATCACCAGGAATCCCACCAGCAAAATCAGGATCCGCAGCGGATGAGTGACCAGGGTACCGAAGTCGATAGACATGCCGACGCCGATAAAAAACAGCCCCAGCAGCAGCCCCTTAAACGGTTCAATATCGCTCTCCAGGGCGTGGCGGTACTCCGAGCTCGCCAGCAGCACCCCGGCGAGGAAGGCCCCCATCGCCATCGACAGCCCGACCTCTTCCAGCAGCAGTCCGAAGCCAAATACCAGGAACAGGGCCACGGCGCTGAAGACTTCGCGCAGCCCGGAGCGCGCGACAAAACGCAGCATAGGCCGGGTCAGATAACGTCCGAGCGCCACCACCAGCGCCAGCGCGCCCGCTACTTTCAGCGCCGAGAGCGCAAACGCGCCCAAGGTCGTCGAGCCGCCGCTTGCCGCCAGCAGCGGGATCATCGCCACCAGAGGAATGGCCGCGATATCCTGAAACAGCAGCACCGCGAAAGCGCTGCGGCCCAGTTGCGTAACCGTCAGGTTACGTTCGTTCATCGCCTGCATGGCGATCGCCGTTGAGGAGAGCGCCAGGGTCATACCAATCAGCTCGGCAACCTGCCAGCGCAGACCAAGCGACATGCAGAACAGGCCGATCAGCACGCCGCAGACGACCATCTGCAGCGCCCCGCCGCCGAACACCGAGGCGCGCAGTTTCCACAGTCGTTGGGGATCCAGCTCCAGGCCGATGACAAAAAGCATCAGCACCACGCCGATTTCGGCAAAGTGCAGAATCGACTCGGCGTCGGTGACCAGCCGCAGCCCCCACGGGCCAATAATACAGCCAGCAATTAAATAGCCGAGTACCGACCCCAGTCCAAGACGTACGGCAATCGGCACAATTAGCGCAGCGGATCCTAAATAGATCAGCGCCTGTATCAGCGTATGGCTATCCATGGTTGTGCGCCTCCTGCCATTCGATTAAACGTTGACGATAGCGGCGCGCCTGCGCCTGAAGGGTTTCATCATCGCAGATAAAAGTGCAATGCATCGCGAACGGCGGCAGCCATTTCATGCCGCAATACAGCGCGGTGGCCTGCAGCGGCTGCGCCAGCACGTCGAAACCGGGGAAGGAACCGATATCAAAGTGGCTTTCGCCGCCGCCGGTGGTGACCGCCCACATTAGCGATTTACCGTGCAGCGCGATACCGTTGTGCCCGTATGCCCAGCCGTGCGCCAGTACCTTATCCAGCCACAGCTTCAGCAACGGCGGTACGCTGTACCACTGCATCGGATGCTGCCAGATAACCAGATCGGCTCGGGCCAGCGCGGCCTGCTCGGCGGCGATATCGATATTGAAATCGGGATAAAGTTGATAGAGGGAGCGTATCTCTACGCCGTCAAGCGTTCCTGCCTGTTCAAGCATCCGCTTATTCGCATGCGAGTGCTGCGGATAAGGGTGCGCATAAATTATGAGAATCATTGATTAGCCTGCGTTAGTTCTTGTTGTAATCAGCAAGAGTGTAGACAGTTAATCGAATCGCTTACAATGATAAGTGTGATTTAAATCTCATTCAGGATGAGGGGCTGTCAGATGTGCGCAAAGGTGAGGCCAGATATGACCCCGCCGCACGGGGCCATGGAGAACGCTTAGTTATCCAGTTCATCCATCGATTTAACCTGATCGCGATTGATCTGCTCGGTGCGGCCAGTCTCGGCATTTTTGTAGGACACAAGCCCGGTATCATCGTCCACCTGCGGCTTGCCATCGGTCACAATGGTTTTGCCGTCGGTCGTTTTTAGCGACTGATTGGATGAGCAGCCAGCGACGGTAAAAAGCGCGGCAGCGGCGAAAACAGCAGCAGTGAGGGGTTTATATTGCATCGTGTTTCTCTCCCGTTATTAAGAGCCTATCCCATTAGGACTATTTCACTTGCCATTTTGGACCTGGGCAGTGCTCGAAATCCTCACGTACTACGTGTACGCTCCGGTTTCTCCGCGCTGTCCGTATCCAAACTGGCTGCGCCAATAACGCCTACTGGGATAGGCTCTAAGTCATATTAATTATCACCCTAACCACTTTAGGCTAGCTGACTGAACCGAGGGAGAAAACCAGAACTCTCCGAAGTGGCCTGTTAGCGCCAGGCCCTCTATTTTTGATCGGCGTTCAGCGCCGCGGGGAGCGTCACTTTATTCCGCCCGGGCTTAGCGCCACGCAAAAAAAAAAGCGCCTCCGGCGTTGGCCACCGGAGGCGCTATTAGTGGCAGATGAGATTACTTTTTAATCTGCGCGTGCATTTCTTGTACCGATGTCACCTTCTCCATCGCGTTGGCGTTCAGCGCCATTGCGGTGGCGAAACCGCCGTTCAGCGTGGTGTCATAGTGCACTTTGTACTGCAGCGCACTGCGGCGAATCAGCTTGGAGTCTTCAATCGCCTGACGACCTGCGGTGGTGTTGATGATATAGGTATATTCGCCATTCTTAATACGGTCCTGAATGTGCGGACGACCTTCATGCACCTTGTTCACCAGACGCGGGTTGATGCCGGCTTCGCCCAGCACAATCGCGGTACCGTGAGTGGCATCCAGCTCAAAACCGAACTTCAGCAGTTTTGCCGCCAGATCCACCACGCGCTCTTTGTCGCCTTCACGAACGGAGAGCAACGCGCGCCCCTGTTTCTTCATCGTGGAGTTGCTGCCCAGCTGCGCCTTGGCGAAGGCTTCCGCAAAGGTACGTCCCACGCCCATCACTTCACCGGTCGAGCGCATTTCTGGCCCTAACAGCGGGTCAACGCCCGGGAATTTGTTGAACGGCAGCACCACCTCTTTCACCGAGTAGTACGGCGGAATGATTTCTTTGGTCACGCCTTGCTGCGCCAACGTTTTCCCGGCCATCACGCGCGCCGCGACTTTCGCCAGCGGTACGCCGGTGGCTTTCGAGACAAACGGGACGGTACGCGCCGCGCGCGGGTTGACTTCAATCAGGTAGACTTCGTTGTTTTTGACCGCAAACTGCACGTTCATCAGGCCGCGAACCTGCAGCTCAAAGGCCAGCTTCTGCACCTGCTCGCGCATCACATCCTGAATTTCCTGACTCAGGGTGTAGGCCGGCAGTGAACACGCGGAGTCGCCGGAGTGCACGCCCGCCTGCTCGATATGCTCCATGATGCCGCCAATCAGCACCATTTCGCCGTCGCAGATCGCATCAACGTCAACTTCAACCGCATCGTCAAGGAAACGGTCCAGCAGTACCGGCGCATCGTTAGAGACGCTGACCGCGGTCTGGAAGTAACGGCGCAGGTCGATCTCGTCATAGACGATCTCCATCGCGCGACCGCCGAGAACGTAGGACGGGCGCACCACCAGCGGGTAGCCAATCTCTTTCGCTTTTTCGACAGCCATTTCGATCGCGGTCACAGTGGCGTTCGCCGGCTGCTTCAGCTTCAGGCGGTCAACCGCATGCTGGAAGCGCTCACGGTCTTCCGCACGGTCAATCGCATCCGGGCTGGTGCCGATAACCGGCACGCCAGCCGCTTCCAGCGCGCGCGCCAGCTTCAGCGGAGTCTGACCGCCGTACTGTACGATAACGCCTTTCGGCTTCTCGATACGCACGATTTCCAGTACATCTTCCAGCGTCACCGGTTCGAAGTAGAGACGGTCGGAGGTGTCGTAGTCGGTGGAGACGGTTTCCGGGTTACAGTTGACCATAATGGTCTCATAGCCGTCTTCGCGCAGCGCCAGGGAGGCGTGTACGCAGCAGTAGTCAAACTCGATACCCTGACCAATACGGTTCGGGCCGCCGCCGAGTACCATGATTTTATCGCGGTCAACGGACGGGTTCGCTTCGCACTCGTCTTCATAGGTGGAGTACATGTAGGCGGTGTCGGTGGCGAATTCCGCCGCACAGGTATCCACACGCTTGTAGACCGGGTGCAGGTCGTACTGGTCGCGCAGCTTGCGGATTTCCGCTTCGCGCACGCCCGCCAGCTTCGCCAGACGCGCATCGGCAAAGCCTTTGCGCTTAAGCTGACGCAGGAAGTCGGCGTCGAGGCCGGTAATACCGACTTCGGCCACTTTCTCTTCCAGACGCACCAGCTCTTCAATCTGCACCAGGAACCAGCGGTCGATATTGGTCAGGTTGAAAACGCCGTCGACGGACAGGCCGGCGCGGAAGGCATCGGCGATGTACCAGATACGCTCAGCGCCCGCGTCTTTCAGCTCGCGGCGAATCTTGGTCAGCGCTTCCGGGTCGTCAAGGCTCACCTTCGGATCGAAACCGGTGGCGCCCACTTCCAGGCCACGCAGCGCTTTTTGCAGGGACTCCTGCTGCGTGCGGCCAATCGCCATCACTTCACCGACAGATTTCATCTGGGTGGTCAGGCGATCGTTAGCGCCAACGAATTTTTCGAAGTTGAAGCGCGGGATTTTAGTCACGACGTAGTCGATGGACGGCTCAAACGACGCCGGGGTACGGCCGCCGGTGATATCGTTCATCAGCTCATCAAGGGTGTAACCTACCGCCAGCTTCGCCGCGACCTTGGCAATCGGGAAGCCAGTGGCTTTCGAGGCCAGCGCCGAGGAGCGGGATACGCGCGGGTTCATTTCGATAACGATCAGGCGACCGTCTTTCGGGTTCACCGAGAACTGAACGTTGGAACCGCCGGTCTCAACGCCGATTTCACGCAGTACCGCCATCGAGGCGTTACGCATGATTTGGTATTCTTTATCGGTCAGGGTCTGCGCCGGCGCAACGGTGATGGAGTCACCGGTATGGATGCCCATGGCGTCAAAGTTTTCGATAGAGCAGACGATGATACAGTTGTCGTTTTTATCACGCACCACTTCCATCTCGTACTCTTTCCAGCCAATCAGCGACTCATCAATCAGCAGTTCATTGGTTGGGGAGAGATCCAGCCCGCGCTCGCAAATCTCTTCGAACTCTTCGCGGTTATAGGCGATACCACCGCCGGTGCCGCCCATGGTAAAAGAGGGACGGATGATACATGGGAAACCAACGTCAGCGGCAACCGCCAGCGCTTCTTCCATAGTATGCGCGATACCGGAACGCGCGGTGTCGAGGCCGATTTTCTTCATCGCCACGTCGAAACGGCGGCGGTCTTCGGCTTTATCAATCGCATCGGCGGTCGCGCCAATCATAGTCACGCCGAATTCTTCAAGCACGCCCTGACGCTCCAGCTCCAGCGCGCAGTTCAGCGCCGTCTGGCCGCCCATGGTCGGCAGAACCGCATCCGGACGCTCTTTCTCAATAATCTTGCGCACCACTTCCCAGTGAATCGGCTCGATGTAGGTGGCATCGGCCATTTCCGGGTCGGTCATGATGGTAGCCGGGTTAGAGTTTACCAGAATGACGCGGTAACCCTCTTCGCGCAGCGCTTTACACGCCTGGGCGCCGGAGTAGTCAAACTCACACGCCTGACCGATAACAATCGGGCCCGCGCCCAGAATCAGGATGCTTTTTATATCTGTACGTTTTGGCATGGCTCTCTTAACTCCTGATTATTTCGCGGACTGACGGTACTGCTCAATTAATTCGATAAAATGGTCGAACAGCGGTGCGGCATCGTGCGGGCCAGGGCTCGCTTCCGGGTGCCCCTGGAAGCTGAACGCCGGTTTGTCGGTACGGTGAATGCCCTGCAGGGTGCCGTCGAACAGCGACTTGTGGGTCACGCGCAGGTTAGCGGGCATCGACGCTTCATCCACCGCAAAACCGTGGTTCTGCGCGGTGATCATCACCACGTTGTTATCCATATCTTTTACCGGATGGTTGCCGCCGTGGTGGCCGAACTTCATCTTCACGGTCTTTGCACCGCTCGCCAGCGCCAGCAGCTGATGGCCGAGGCAGATGCCGAATACTGGAATGTCGGTTTCCAGGAACTTCGTAATCGCGTCGATAGCGTAATCACAAGGCGCCGGGTCGCCAGGGCCGTTGGACAGGAAAATACCGTCCGGATTCATCTTCAGCACCTCTTCGGCGGAGGTCTGCGCCGGAACCACCGTCAGGCGGCAGCCACGATCGACCAGCATGCGCAGAATGTTGCGCTTGGCGCCGAAATCGTAGGCCACCACGTGGAAAGGCAGCTCGCTTTCCGCTTTGGCTTCCGGCAGGTCTCCCGCCAGCGTCCAGCTCCCCTGCGTCCAGCTGTAGGTTTCTGCGGTCGTAACTTCCTTCGCCAGATCCATACCGTTGAGGCCCGGGAACGCTTTCGCTTTTTCCAGCGCCAGCTGCGCGTCCGGGCTGTCGCCGGCGATGATGCAGCCGTTCTGCGCGCCTTTTTCACGCAGCAGACGGGTCAGCTTACGCGTATCAATATCGGCAATCGCCACGATGTTATGGCGCTTCAGATAAGAAGAGAGGTCTTCGGTATTGCGGAAGTTGCTGGCAATCAGCGGCAGATCGCGAATGACCAGACCCTGAGCATGTACCTGAGAAGACTCTTCATCGGCGGCATTGGTGCCGACGTTGCCGATATGGGGATAGGTTAGAGTGACGATTTGGCGGGAATAGGAAGGATCAGTGAGGATTTCTTGATAACCGGTCATTGAAGTATTGAAAACGACTTCCCCAACCGCCGTGCCGGTAGCCCCTATGGCCCGACCGTGAAACTGGGTTCCGTCTTCCAGAACCAATAGCGCTGACTTAATCAAAACACCCTCCAGAGAATATCCACTCACTTTATTTGCATATTAATTCATAATGTAGATCTGAATCAATGCAAATCTGTTGCCCGCAGAATTTTGGCAAACGGCGGCATTCTGGAGAGATGGCCGGTAAAAGTCAACTTAAAGCGGATATTTTTAATCTTGTTTCAGGCGACTATTCAGCAATATCGGTCTTAATGGGCAAAAAGATCAACTAACTAGACTGGGAAAACGCTTGCGGAAGAGAATGATTGTAGAATCTTAGCGCAGGGATTGAAAAAGTAGACCAGACGGTCAAAATTCACAATAAAACAACAAAAAAAACATAGATAACGTACTATTTTGAACGCTTAACGATGAAAATCATCTAAACAACCAAAAATAAAAAAGGGCAATAAAGCATTGCCCCTTGCAATCAATTACTTATTGAATGCAATAACCACATCACGATGGGTAATAATCATTATAAAGAGTTCAGTTCAAGCACATCTCGCATATCAAAAAGGCCGTTTTTCTTACCTTTTAACCATAAAGCAGAGCGTACGGCGCCATTCGCAAATGTCATCCGGCTGGAGGCCTTGTGACTGATTTCAATGCGTTCACCGATATCCGCAAACATCGCCGTGTGCTCGCCGACGATATCCCCGGCGCGGACGGTCGCAAAACCGATAGTGCCGGGAACACGTTCGCCGGTGTAGCCTTCGCGACTGTAGACCGCACACGCTTTCAGATCTTTATCCAGCGCACCGGCAATCGCTTCTCCCATCGCCAGCGCCGTACCCGATGGCGCATCCACTTTGTGGCGATGATGCGCTTCGATAATCTCAATATCGGTATAGTTGCCCATCACCTTCGCCGCCTTCTCCAGCAGCTTGAGCATCACGTTGACCCCAACGCTGAAGTTGGCGGCAAAGACGATGGCGATCTCCTGCGAAGCCTCGCGAATGGCCTGTTTGCCGGCGTCGTCAAACCCGGTGGTGCCGATAACCATTCCTTTACCGTGTTGACGGCAAAAGGCGAGATGGTTCAGCGTGCCTTCCGGGCGGGTAAAGTCGATGAAAACGTCGAAATCGTCTTTTACCGCCTCAAGGCTGCTTTGCACCACAACCCCCGCCTTGCCTACGCCCGCCAGCTCGCCCGCATCGCTGCCGAGCAGCGACGAACCTTCGCGTTCCAGCGCCGCGCCAAGCGCCGCGCCGTCCATCTGCTGTACCGCCTGAATTAACTGGCGTCCCATCCGGCCGCCCGCGCCCGCGATGGCCACGCGGATTTGTGCATCATGCATAGCTATTCTCTTTTGTTAACACTACGTAAATTGTTTTCAGAGTAACCAGCCCATCGATGGGCCGCTACTCAAAAACACCAATAATTAGAAATTTATGACAAACTGCCGCCGATATCAGTAAAAACTATAAGATTGTGCCGTGAATTTGCCGTTGAGTAGTGAGGAGAAAGGAGCAAGCGCGGTCCGCAACCCCGGATCGGCCCTCTGCTGGCCAATCCGGGTGAACCGTCGAGATAAAAGCGAGCGATTAGTGCAGGAACAGCTCCCCGGCCGGGAAACCGGACAGGAACGAGGTGACCGCCAGCAGGTCGGCGCTGCCACCGGGGCTAAGGTGGCGGACAATCAGTTCATCATCCAGCTGGCGGAGCGCTTCCAGGCCGCCGTCAGTCAGCACACCACCTTCCCACAGTAGCCTTTGCGCCTGCTGCTGAACAAAATTCAGCCCTTCAAGCCCGCCACGCGACACCAGGTTGGTGTCGTCATTCCAGGCCATCAGGTGCAGCAAGGTCTGCAATAACGCCAGATTGGTATCGCCGGTCTCCGCCATAACGCGATTGAATACCGGCATCGCCTGGGTGCGCACAGTGCGAAAGCCGCTTTCCGCTTCGCCCCGTGCGCCGGATAGCCCGTAGCGCAGGAAATGCCCCTCGCCTTTACTCACCTTCTTTCCTTCGGGAGAGGAGAGCTCTCGCCCGACCAGGCCCCGGCAGAAGCGGGCCACCTGATCGCAAACCCGATGCTGCTCAACTGGCTCCCCTCTGGCCACCAGCCTTCCCGCCGCCGCGCTGAGTAGGCCAAAAGCGAAGATCGCGCCGCGATGGGTATTCACCCCGCCGGTAGCTGCCAGCATATCCGTCTCGCAAGCCATGCCCACCGGACGCAGCATCGTCAGCACCTGTTCCGGCATGATATTGGCCGTGTCGTGGCCCATAATGAAAAACTTCTCCATCCATGGGGCGACAACCGCCGTGCTGGCCTCAAAGGAGGCGAGATCCATATCCCGATGGGCGCCGGCGTTACGAATATCCACCAGCCCGGGCTTCGGCGTCAGGCGAACTTCGGTCAACAGCGCCCGTTCTACGCGAGAAACCATCTCCTCCGCCGCCACCGTTTGACGGCTCAACGGGCGTTGCTGGCTCATTATCACTTCGCTCATGCCTTCCTCCTCGATGCGTTAGCTGGCGTTTTTAACCTGATGAATCACATCAATTACCGAACCGTCGCGATAGCGCACGACGGCCACGACGCGGTCGGTAAATTCGATAGGCTCAGGTTTACCGGTTAACAGCTCGGCGCGCTGCTGCAGCTCTTCGATGGTCATCAATGGGATACCGGCATTGCGTAGGGTATCAATCAGATCCTGACGAGCCGGGTTAACAGCGATACCGTGATCGGTTACCAGCACATCTACGCTGGCGCCCGGCGTCACGCGCGTCAGCACTTTCTCTACCACGCACGGAATGCGTCCGCGCACCAGCGGTGCGGTGATAATGGTTAAATCAGCGCCTGCCGCCGTATCGCTGTGGCCGCCGGATGCCCCGCGCAGCACGCCGTTAGAACCAGTCATCACGTTAACGTTGAATCCGATATCGATTTCCAGGGCGCTCAGCATCACCACATTCAGGCGTTCGCAAGCGATACCTTTAGAGCTTGGGTTGGCATATTGGTTAGCAGAAATTTCAATATGGTTGGGGTTATTCGCCAGCGAACGCGCGGCATCTCCGTCGAAGGACTGAGTATCCAGCAGCGCTTTAATCAGGCCCTTTTCATGCAGATCGACCATCGTGCCGGTGATCCCACCCAGACCAAAGCTGGCGGTGATCTCATTGCGACGCATTTTATCTTCGAGGAATCGAGTCACCGCCAGCGACGCGCCGCCGGTGCCGGTTTGCAAAGAGAATCCATCTTTGAAGTAGCCTGAGTGTTCGATCACTTTGGCTGCCTGGCGCGCGATCAGCAACTCACGCGGATTACTGGTCAACCGGATCGCCCCGGCGGTAATTTTTGCCGGATCGCCAACTTCATCGACCTGAACGATCAGATCAACCTGATCCTGGGCAATGCTCGCCGGGTAATTCGGATAATCAACCCACTCTTCGGTTAGTAGCACCACGCATTTTGCGGCTTCTGCATCGACTTTGGCGTAACCCAGCGAGCCGCAGCGGGATTTACCGCTAAAGCCGTTGGCATTGCCATATTCATCGCAACAGGGTACGCCAAGAAATGCCACATCAATGGTCAGCTCGCCAGTTTGTACTAAATGCGCGCGGCCGCCGTGGGAGTGGATTTGTACCGGGTTTTCCATCAGACCAGCGGAAATCTCTTCTCCCAGTTTACCGCGCAGGCCGGAGGTGTAAATCTGGCGGACCACGCCATTTTTAATATGCTCAATCAGCGGCCAGTGGGCGTCGATCAACGAACTTGAGGCCAGCGTCAGATCGCGAAAACCCATTTCAGCCAGCTTCGCCATCACCATATTGATCACCTTGTCGCCGCCGCGAAAGGCGTGATGAAAAGAGATGGTCATGCCGTTTTGCAGACCCGAACGGCGAATCGCCTCCTCCAGCGAGGCGCAGATTTTACGTTGGCGCTTTTCGCTTTCACTGGCCAGCCACGGGCTTTTCGCCGTCACACCCGCATAGGGCGCTAATCCTTCCGGCATCACGTACTGCTGATTAAGCATTGCTACGGTTTCTTTCATTATTTGCTCCTTAATCACGAATGCCGGAAGCCGACAGCGCCACGACTTTGCGCGCATGGTCGATAATCGGTCCATCTATCATCTTACCGTTCAGCGATACCACGCCCAGACCGCGCTGTTCCGCCTCTTCCGCCGCCGCGATAACGTCCCGCGCATGCTCAACGTCTTTCAGCGTTGGGGCATAGACCTGATGCAGCAGTTCGATCTGGCGCGGGTTGACCAGCGATTTGCCGTTAAAGCCAAGATTTTTCGCCAGGTTCGCTTCCGCGAGGAACCCCTCTTCATTGTTAATATCCGACCACACCACGTCGTAAGCCGCGATCCCGGCGACTCGCGCCGCGTGCAGCACCGCGCAGCGGGCGTAAAACAGCTCGGTGCCGTCGCCGCGGCAGGTGCCCATATCCATGACGTAATCGAAAGCCGCCAGCGCGATCGCCGACAGGCGCGGGCTGGCGCGAGCAATCTCAACGGCGTTCACCACGCCCAGCGCCGACTCAATCGCCGCCATTAGCTTAGTGCTCCCTACTTCCCGTCCGCACTCGCGTTCAATCCGCTCGACGTGCGCTTCCAGTTCGTGGATATCTTCTTTGCTGTCGGTTTTCGGCAGGCGCACCATGTCCACGCCCGCGCGCACTACCGCTTCAAGATCGGCGAGACCAAACGGCGTATTGAGCGGGTTAATACGCACCACGGTTTCCACATCCCGATAGAGAGGATGCTGTAGCGCGTGATGCACCAGCAGGCGGGCGGTATCTTTTTCACGGAGCGAGACGGCATCTTCGAGGTCAAACATCACCGCGTCAGCGCCGTACACAAACGAGGTGCTTAACATCGCGGCGTTGGCGCCGGGGATAAACAGCATACTGCGACGAGGTTTCATATCTGGCTCCATTGCGGTTGAGATTGTTGCGCCGCGCGCAGCGCCGCGGCCTGAACGCGAGCCTTCAGCACGCATTCGAGCGCGCCTTTATCATCGACGACGACGTTCGCCCGGGTAACGCCAAGCTGCGTCAGCGTCTCTCTGACCACCCGTTCAATCGCCGCGCCAAACTGCTGCTTCACAATGCTGTCGATCTCAAGCTGAATGCCTGGCTCATTAGCCGGCCCGATCCTGACCATCACATCGCTGGATTCCAGCGTGCCGGCCAGGGCGTCAATCTTCATTTCCATAGAAGCTGATCCTTAGTTATGGAGGTAAATCAGGCGGTTTGATGTTCGCTTTCCGCCAGATGCATTAGAAAAGAGAGAGTTCCCGGCGGTACCAGCGGCGCAATCGCCGACCACTGGCGCTGCTGATATAGCCTGCGCACCCGAGAGGCGGAAATCGGCCCGCCCTCTTTCTCAACCCGCGCCAGCTCAACCACCTGAATGGCCGGCGCGTCGCCGGGCGCTTCCAGCAGTTGGCGCATGCGCAGGTTGTACTGGCGGGTTAATTCGCACAGCGGTTCGCTGCCGACAAAGCGGTGGGTTACGCCCAGCGCCGGGGCTAAACGTTCACGGAAGAGTTGTAGATCGATCTGACAGTGACAATCGTCAACCACGCCCTGATCTTTAAGGAAGTAGCCCGGAAACGTGGCCCGGGAGATCAGGTAGGCCGATCCGGGATGCAGGGTCACATTGGCGATCCCGGCGATCCCCTGTTCAATCAGCGCCACGCGATCGCGATAGCTGAAAAACGAAGCATCTTCCTTCACCACGAACAGGTGCAGCCAGTCACACTGGCGAGCGGCTTGCTCCACCAGCCAACGATGCCCCAGGGTAAAGGGATTGGCGTTCATCACGATGGCGCCGATTTTCTCCCCGGGCTGGCGATACATCGTCAGCTGGCGGCAATAGCGCGACAGACGCTCGCGGCTATTCTCCATTAATACAGCCTGATCCCCCGCGCGGGCGATAGGCCAGAATCCGGCACAGGAAAATAGCGCCGCATTGTAGGGTTTGGTGAACAAAAACAGCTCGCTACGGCCCAGTTCATACGCCTGGGTCATCAATTCAGTCAGCAGCTTCAGACTGAGCCCCTCCCCCTGGAGCGAAGGATCGACGGCAATACATTTGAGCACGCAGCCGGCAATCGCGCCGCAGCCGACAATTCGCCGCTGGTATTCGGCAATAATCACGATTTCGCAGTCCACCTCCAGCGAAAGCTGATGCTGGTGAAGAAAGAGGTCAATCGCCTCTCGCCGCCGGGGATCTTTTTGCAACGCGACGCGTTTTAATATCAGATTCATTTTTCTGCGCTTCATTAACCAAAACGAGCTGTATTTCGCCATCGTTCGCATAGCGGTTCTTTTATTTAAATCACACTTTTCCCCGAACCTTAATTGGCTTTATGGTTTTTATGTTGTTAATTAATTCAGAAGAATAAAAACAATTAAATTAATTAAAAACACGGCCAATAAGTGAAGATAATCACATATCATCCTGAGGTACATTTATTATTATGCCGCCGTCCTATTATTGCTTTTTCTAACGGCATTAATACACAAAATCATTCAAGTTGCATCGAGGCGGTAACTGAATGAATCCCAGGAGCTTACGCATAGTAAGTGACTAGGGTGAGTGAAGGCTGCCAACAAAGAGGCAGTTTGAAGGATGATGTGTATATTCCTTTTTTTAACAGGGTGACGTCATATGACTAATATGAGCCAGGCTCCA
Organism: Klebsiella pasteurii; assembly: GCF_018139045.1. Lineage (NCBI taxonomy): Bacteria > Pseudomonadati > Pseudomonadota > Gammaproteobacteria > Enterobacterales > Enterobacteriaceae > Klebsiella > Klebsiella pasteurii. The sequence continues at coordinate 4,833,473 of NZ_CP073236.1, read as the reverse complement.
TCTGCAGAGAAAAAAGGCGTTAGCGATATTCTGGGGTTTAAAATCTTCGGCATGCCGCTACCGCTTTACGCCTTTGCGTTAATCACTTTACTACTTTCACACTTTTATAATGCCCTGCCGACCGACATTGTCGGCGGCTTCGCCATCATGTTTATTATTGGCGCCGTTTTTGGAGAAATTGGCAAACGCCTGCCGATCTTCAATAAATATATCGGCGGCGCGCCGGTGATGATCTTCCTCGTGGCCGCCTATTTCGTTTATGCAGGCATTTTCACCCAGAAAGAAATTGATGCAATCACTAATGTGATGGATAAAAGTAACTTTCTGAACTTATTCATTGCAGTATTGATTACTGGTGCAATCCTCTCGGTTAACCGTAAGCTGCTGCTGAAATCTCTGCTGGGTTATATTCCGACCATTTTAATGGGGATCCTCGGCGCATCCATCTTCGGGATTCTCATCGGCTTGTGCTTCGGTATCTCCATCGACCGCATTATGATGCTGTACGTCCTGCCGATTATGGGTGGCGGCAACGGCGCGGGCGCGGTGCCGCTATCTGAAATTTATCACTCCGTCACCGGCCGTTCGCGTGAAGAGTACTACTCCACCGCGATTGCTATCCTGACCATCGCCAACATCTTTGCCATCGTGTTTGCCGCGCTGCTCGATATTATCGGTAAAAAGCACACCTGGCTGAGCGGCGAAGGCGAGCTGGTGCGCAAGGCCTCTTTCAAAGTAGAAGATGATGAAAAAGCGGGCCAGATTACCCATCGCGAAACGGCCGTCGGCCTGGTGCTCGCCACAACCTGCTTCCTGCTGGCCTACGTTATCGCCAAGAAAATTCTGCCAAGCATTGGCGGCGTATCTATCCACTATTTCGCCTGGATGGTGCTGATCGTCGCGGCGCTGAACGCTTCCGGCCTCTGCTCGCCTGAGATTAAAGCTGGCGCTAAACGCCTGTCTGACTTCTTCTCTAAGCAACTGCTGTGGGTACTGATGGTCGGCGTCGGCGTGTGCTACACCGACCTGCAGGAAATTATCGACGCGATTACCTTTGCGAACGTCATCATCGCGGCGGTGATCGTCGTGGGCGCGGTCATCGGCGCGGCCATCGGCGGCTGGATGATTGGCTTCTTCCCGATTGAATCCGCGATCACCGCCGGTCTGTGCATGGCTAACCGCGGCGGCTCGGGCGACCTGGAAGTACTCTCTGCCTGTAACCGTATGAATCTTATCTCTTATGCGCAAATCTCCTCCCGTCTGGGCGGCGGTATTGTGCTGGTCATTGCCAGCATCGTGTTCGGCATGATGATGTAACCAACACGCACGATGGCGATGTTTGAGCGTCAACCACAGCGGTGCTATTTAGGGTCCAGAGCCGGGGGCGGCTTCGGGAAATCCACCCTACTCCTTAGCCGGAAGCACCGGTTGGTTAGCCTTCAGGCACGCCATCGTGCCCTTACTTTTGGATCTTTTCATGAGTGATGCAGTTCTGCTGGGTGAAGGCTTCACCCTGATGTGCCTCGGCATGGGCTTTGTGCTGGCGTTTCTGTTCCTGCTGATTTTCGCCATCCGCAGCATGTCCGCCGCCGTCAACCGCTTCTTCCCGGAACCGGCTCCCGCGCCGAAGGCCACACCTGCCGCCGCGCCCGCTGACGACTTCGCCCGCTTAAAGCCGGTAATTGTCGCCGCTATTCACCACCATCGCCGCCTTAACCCTTAATTCACGGAGGAATCCATGACCGTTGCCATTACCGATGTCGTCCTGCGCGACGCCCACCAGTCCCTTTTTGCCACCCGCCTGCGCCTCGACGATATGCTCCCCGTCGCCGCGCGGCTCGACGACGTGGGCTACGGCTCCCTCGAATGCTGGGGCGGCGCCACCTTCGACGCCTGCATCCGCTTCCTCGGCGAAGACCCCTGGGTCCGCCTGCGCGAACTGAAAAAGGCCATGCCGAAGACCCCGCTGCAGATGCTGCTCCGCGGCCAGAATCTGCTCGGCTACCGCCACTACGCCGATGACGTGGTGCAGCGCTTCGTTGAACGCGCCGTCAAAAACGGCATGGACGTGTTCCGCGTCTTCGACGCCATGAACGACCCGCGCAATATGCAGGCCGCCCTGCAGGCGGTGCGCAGCCACGGCGCGCACGCCCAGGGCACGCTCTCCTACACCACCAGCCCGGCTCACACCCTGCAGACCTGGCTCGACCTGACCGAACAGCTGCTGGAAACCGGCGTCGATTCCATTGCGATTAAAGACATGTCGGGCATTCTCACCCCGATGGCCGCCTTTGAGCTGGTGAGTGAAATCAAAAAACGTTATGACGTGAAGCTGCACCTGCACTGTCACGCCACCACCGGGATGGCGGAGATGGCCCTGCTGAAGGCCATCGAGGCCGGCGTCGACGGCGTCGATACCGCCATCTCGTCCATGAGCGCCACCTACGGCCACCCGGCCACCGAGGCGCTGGTGGCGACGCTGGCCGGAACGGAGCATGACACCGGGCTGGATATCCTGGAGCTGGAGAGCATCGCCGCGTACTTCCGCGAAGTGCGCAGAAAATACCACGCCTTCGAAGGCCAGCTGAAGGGCACCGACAGCCGTATCCTCGTGGCCCAGGTGCCGGGCGGCATGCTCACCAACCTCGAAGGCCAGCTGAAGCAGCAGAACGCCGCCCACCGTCTGGATGAGGTGCTGGCGGAAATCCCCCGCGTACGCGAAGACCTCGGCTTTATCCCGCTGGTCACTCCCACCTCGCAGATTGTCGGCACCCAGGCGGTGCTTAACGTCCTCACCGGGGAGCGCTACAAAACCATTGCGAAGGAGACCGCCGGCATTCTGAAGGGCGAGTACGGCCACACCCCGGTGCCGGTCAACGCGGCATTACAGGCCCGCGTGCTGGACGGCGCCGAAGCCATCACCTGCCGCCCGGCGGACCTGCTGAAGCCGGAGCTGGCGGAGCTGGAAGCCGACGTGAAGCGCCAGGCGCAGGAGAAGGGCATCACGCTTGCGGAGAACGCCATCGACGACGTGCTCACCGTGGCGCTGTTCCCGCAGGTCGGCCTGAAGTTCCTTGAGAACCGCCATAACCCGGCGGCCTTTGAGCCGCTGCCGCAGGCGGAAGAGGCAAAACCTGCCGCCGCTCCGGTGAAAGCCGCCGCTTCCGGCGTCTACACCGTGGAAGTGGAAGGGAAAGCCTTTGTGGTGAAGGTCAGCGACGGCGGCGATATCAGCCCGCTGACGGCGGCCGCTCCGGCGGCGCCTTCCGCCCCGGCTCAGGCTGCCGCCCCGGCAGGCGCCGGTACGCCGGTGACCGCGCCGCTGGCGGGCACTATCTGGAAGGTGCTGGCCACCGAGGGCCAGAGCGTGGCCGAGGGCGACGTACTGCTGATTCTGGAGGCCATGAAGATGGAAACCGAAATCCGCGCCGCGCAGGCCGGAACCGTGCGCGGTATCGCGGTGAAATCCGGGGACGCGGTCGCGGTGGGCGACACCCTGCTGGCCCTGGCGTAAGGAAGAGGAACGGAAATGGAAAGTCTGAACGCCCTGATTCAGGGCATGGGGCTGATGCACCTCGGCGGCGGCCAGGCCGTCATGCTGCTGGTGAGCCTGCTGCTGCTGTGGCTGGCCATCGCGAAGAAGTTCGAGCCGCTGCTGCTGCTGCCGATTGGCTTCGGCGGGCTGCTGTCGAATATTCCCGAGGCCGGGCTGGCGCTGACCGCCCTGGAGAGCCTGCTGGCCCATCACGACGCCGGGCAGCTGGCGGTGATTGCGGCGAAGCTTAACTGTACGCCGGACGTTCATGCCATCAAGGAGGCGCTGGCCCTGGCGCTGCCGTCGGTGCAGGGGCAGATGGAAGACCTCGCCGTGGATATGGGCTACTCCGCCGGGGTGCTGGCGATTTTTTATAAGGTCGCCATCGGCTCGGGCATCGCCCCGCTGGTGATATTTATGGGCGTCGGGGCGATGACCGACTTCGGCCCGCTGCTGGCCAACCCGAGGACCCTGCTGCTGGGGGCGGCGGCGCAGTTCGGCATCTTCGCCACGGTGCTCGGGGCGCTGACGCTGAACTACTTCGGGATTATCAGCTTCACCCTGCCGCAGGCGGCGGCCATCGGCATCATCGGCGGCGCGGACGGGCCGACGGCGATTTACCTCTCCGGGAAACTGGCGCCGGAGCTGCTGGGCGCCATCGCGGTGGCGGCGTACTCGTATATGGCGCTGGTGCCGTTAATCCAGCCGCCGATTATGAAGGCGCTGACCAGCGAGAAGGAGCGGAAAATCCGCATGGTGCAGCTGCGCACGGTGAGTAAGCGGGAGAAGATTCTGTTCCCGGCGGTACTGCTGCTGCTGGTGGCGCTGCTGCTGCCGGACGCGGCGCCGCTGCTGGGGATGTTCTGCTTCGGCAACCTGATGCGCGAGAGCGGGGTGGTGGAGCGCCTGAGCGACACGGTGCAGAACGGGCTGATAAATATCGTGACGATATTCCTCGGGTTATCGGTAGGGGCGAAGCTGGTGGCGGACAAGTTCCTGCAGCCGCAGACGCTGGGGATACTGGTGCTGGGGGTGATTGCGTTCTGCGTGGGGACGGCGGCGGGCGTGCTGATGGCGAAGCTGCTGAACCTGTGCAGTAAGCACAAAATCAACCCGCTGATTGGCTCGGCGGGCGTGTCGGCGGTACCGATGGCGGCGCGGGTGTCGAACAAAGTGGGGCTGGAGTCGGATGCGCAGAACTTCCTGCTGATGCACGCGATGGGCCCGAACGTGGCGGGAGTGATTGGCTCGGCGATTGCCGCCGGGGTGATGCTCAAGTACGTGCTGGCGATGTAAACCGTTACCTTTCCCGGATTATGGCTGACGCCTTATCCGGGCTACAAATGCACCGCCGTCTGCGGATAGGGAGCCCGGACAGGCGCTACGCGCCGCCTCCGGGAAATATCCCAGGCGGCGCCAAAGCCCAAACCGGAGGTACGTAAAACGTCGTATTCCGACTAAACGTGTTCTGAAATCAGTAAATTTGTGGGCCAATTCCGCGCCGTCGGCCGCTAAAAAAGAGAAAATAACCTTTTGATATCAATTCGCCCAATGTTTGCCCGAAAAATCACGCACTGGTTTGCCCGACGTTCGTTTCAGAACCGCATCTTCCTGTTGATCCTGTTTACCTCGACAATCGTGATGCTGGCGATGTCATGGTATCTCACCAGCATTACCGAGGAGCGCCTGCATTACCAGGTCGGACAGCGCGCGCTGATTCAGGCGATGCAGATCTCCGCTATGCCCGAACTGGTTGACGCGGTGGAGAAACATGATCTACCGCGCATTAAAGCACTTATCGACCCGATGCGTTCGTTTTCCGACGCTACCTATATCACCGTCGGCGACGCGAAAGGCCGGCGCCTGTATCACGTGAATCCAGAGGAGATCGGTAAATCGATGGAAGGCGGAGACAGCGACGAGGCGCTATATAACGCTAAAAGCTACGTGTCGGTGCGTAAAGGATCGCTCGGTTCTTCACTACGCGGCAAGTCGCCGATCCAGGACAGCACCGGGAAGGTGATCGGTATTGTATCGGTGGGCTACACCATCGAACAGTTAGAAAACTGGCTGAGCCTGCAAATCGGATCGCTGATGATCCCGATGGCGATCATGCTGCTTCTGCTGCTCTACTGCGCCCGGCGCTTCTCGCTCCACATTAAAAAACAGATGCTGAATATGGAACCCCAGCAGCTCTCACAGCTGCTTATCCAGCAGAGCGTCCTGTTTGAATCGGTCTTTGAGGGGCTGATAGCCATTGACTCCCACTACCGAATTACCGCCATCAATCAAACCGCAAGGAGGCTATTAAACCTGAGCCAGCCGGAAACCATTCTGATTGGCAAAAGCATCAGCAGCGTGATCTCTCAGGAGACATTCTTCTATGACGCGCCGCAGACCAATAAAAAAGACGAAATCGTCACCTTTAACCAGATTAAAGTGATCGCCAGCCGCATGGCCGTCACGCTCAATAGCGAGCCTCAGGGCTGGGTCATTAGCTTTCGCAGTAAAGACGATATCAACACCCTGAGCCTGCAGCTCAGCCAGGTTCAGCAGTACGCGGATAATCTGCGGGCCGTGCAGCACGAGCATCGCAATCTGATCTCCACCATAGCCGGGCTGCTGTTTTTAAAACGCTATGACAACGCGCTGGATCTTATTCAGCAGCAATCTGAAAGCCACCAGAAGGTGCTCGATTTTATTGCCCGTAATTTTAAAGTGAATCACCTTGCCGGGCTGCTGATCGGCAAGTATTACCGCGCCAAAGAGCTCGGAATAGAGCTGGTATTCGATCCCGCCTGCCACGTTGAGAGCTTACCCTCGTCGCTTTCGCATAATGAGTGGATCTCGATCGTCGGTAATTTGCTGGACAATGCCTACAACGCCACCTTGCGCCAGCCGACAGGTTCAAGGCAGATCGAATGCCTGATCAACAGCGAGGGCGACGAAGCGATTGTCGAGATCGCCGACCAGGGCTGTGGAATTGACGAATCGCTGCGCGATCGTATTTTTGAACGCGGCGTCACCAGCAGCGGCAGCGGCGATCACGGCATTGGACTCTGGCTGGTTCGCAGTTACGTTGAGCAGGCCGGCGGTAATATCGTCGTCGATAACAACATTCCTTTTGGCACCATTTTTACCCTTTATATCCCCCTGACCAGAGATGAACATCATGGATAGCATTACAACTCTCATCGTTGAAGACGAACCTATGCTGGCGGAAATCCTGGTGGATACGATCAAGCAATTTCCCCAGTTCGAAGTCATTGGTATTGCCGATAAACTGGAAAGCGCGAAAAAGCTGCTTCGCCTCTATCAGCCCCAGCTCACTCTGCTGGATAACTTCTTGCCCGATGGTAAAGGGCTCGATTTGATCCGCCACGCCGTCAACACGCATTATCAAGGGCGCATCATTTTCATCACTGCCGATAACCATATGGATACCATCAGCGAAGCCCTGCGGATGGGCGTTTTTGATTACCTGATTAAACCGGTTCATTATCAGCGATTACAGCATACCCTTGAGCGTTTTGCCCGCTATCGCAGCTCTCTGCGCTCGAGCGAACAGGCAAGCCAAACCCATGTTGACGCCCTGTTCAACATCCAGGCAAAAGAGCATACGGAAGCCGCAGGCTCTCCGCTGCGCGGTATTGATGAGAGCACCTTTAACCGGGTATTACAGCTTTTCGCCGACCCGGAAACGGTCCATACCGCAGACACGCTCGCCCGTATTCTCGGCAGCAGTAAAACCACCGCCCGCCGATACCTTGAGCAGGGGGTTAAAAACGATTTTCTTGAAGCTGAAATCAGCTATGGCAAAGTCGGCAGACCGGAGCGGATTTATCACGGTAAACATCCTGCGCATATTTAAGTCCCAGGAGATGCCCTGTTCATCGCGCATCTCCTTTCATGCGCTTATTCCACGGTGTAGCTGACAATAATTTGGCCTTTTTTCATCTTCACCTGGTTAATGACGATTTTCCCCAGCTCGGACAGGCTGGCAACGTGCGTACCGCCGCAAGGATAGCTCTGCATATCGCCGAACCCAACCTGGCGCAGGCCATCGGCAAAAGCGACCTGAAGCGGTAAATTTTCTGCCTGCCAGGCGGCGACTTTTTCCAGCAGTGCGCTGGCTTCGGGCAGCCCACCGTTAGCCCCCACGGCAAAAATGATACGGCTTTCTCCCGGCCAGTGATGTCCTTTCATCGGCTGCCAGCCTGACTGCTCGCCGGCCTGGGCAAGCACGTGCCCGGCGGAGTGCAGGCGCGCGTGAAGCCGCCGGCTTTCGGCATCGATACGGATCGTGACCTCGCCTGGCGGCAGCGGCTGTGAAACGATATGCGCTACGCTATCGCCGCGCGAAACCACGCCTTCGACCGCCAGATCGGCAATCCAGCCGCGATCCGCCGGCTGCCCGCCACCCTGCGGGTGAAACAGCGTGCGGTCCAACTCAATGGCATAGCGGCCATCGGCTTCGCTCAGGCAGTTGACGACTCGCGCCAGGCATTCAGTGGCGTCGCTGGTGTAATAAAGGCGTTCAGTCATGGTTGTCCTCCTCTCTGTCAGGACAGTATATTGATATTACTGGTGGCGATAATCCCGCCTGACATCAATGCAATTTTGCTCTGGAAGCACGAATGAATCTGAGCCTACTGCCCGACCTCGCCCTGTTTGTGCAGATTGTCGAACAGGGCAGCTTTTCCGCCGTCGCGCGCCAGGCGGGCGCGACGCCTTCAGCTATCAGCCGCAGCGTTTCGCGCCTTGAACAGGAGATGGGCTGCAAGCTGCTGCACCGTACAACGCGCAAGCTACGCCTCAGCGAGCCCGGTAAGACGGTGTATGAACATGCGCTGGAGATGCTGGAGTCGGCGCGTCTGGCTATCGATTCCGCCAGCAGTACCCAGGCGGTGGCGCAGGGCAAGCTCACGCTAAGCGTGCCGAAAGCCGTGGGCCGGTTTGCCATTCACCCGCTCATGCTGGAATTTTTTACCCGCTATCCACAGGTCGACGTCTGTCTGCGGCTCGAGGATCGGGTTCTCGATTTTATTGATGACGGTATTGACCTGGCGCTGCGTATCACCCCTACTCCCTCACCGGGGCTACACGGTAAGCCTTTGATGACCATCAGCCACGTCATCTGCGCGACGCCCGGCTACCTGGAGCAATATGGAAAGCCGCGAACGCCGCAGGACCTGCGCGATCATAGCTGTATCAGCCTTGGCGAAACGCCCGCCGATGCGCGCTGGAAGTTCCGCCGAGGGGGGAAAACGGAGACGATCCAGACCCACGGCCGCTACGCCGCCAACCACACCGCCGTACGCCTCGATGCCGTGAAGCAGAATCTGGGGATCGGTAGCCTGCCGCTGTTTACCGCCCGTGAGGCGCTGGCGCGCGGCGAGATTGTGCAGGTTTTACCGGAGTGGGAGTTTATCAGCAGCTATTCCGGCCAGCTGTGGCTACTGTGGTCGGGCAATAAGCATATGCCCGCCAGAATGCGGGCGATGATTGATTATCTTAGCGAGAAGATGCAGCCGGCTTCAGGCAGCACAGCCATAGTGCGACGATCAAAAACCATGGAATAATAAGGCACAGGGCGAACCACCATCCTGAACGACCGATATCGTGCATCCTGCGGCAGCCAACGGCCAGCAGCGGGACAATCATCAGCAGTAACAGAATACCGCTGAGCGGCACAGCGAAAAAAATGAACATGCCGTACTCAGAGTTATGCTGCACCGCCAAAAACCAGGTCGCCAGCGGCAAGGCAAGAATCAACAGGTTGATGAGCAAAAAAGACCAAAACTCCTGCCTGCTGGCCACTCCGCTAAAATCGAGGCCCTTTTTCCATCCGTTAAAATACGCTTGTCCATTCGTCATTTTTCTCTCCCTGTTCATAGCCCAATCCAGTATTGGCTGCGTACCGGAGAGATTACGCCAGAATAACCCATCGTGCGATAGCGTAAAGCAGCAAGAATTTTGAACGTGAGTTATTTTATCTCGACTATAAATAAAACGGGGATGATATATCATCCCCGCTTATTCATCTTGACGATGAATATCATTTAATGTTGGTGGGTTGTTAAGTGTAATTTATTATAATTAATTAAGCTCCCCGCTTTAATAATCTCCCGCTCTGATGCGGTTAATCCCTCCATATAAAGCGAGATCTCTTTGACGGGATGCTGAGGGCTAATCACGAAGGCGGTAATCTGGCTCAGATCGCTTTCCAAAGCTGACTTGATTCCCGGGATATAGATAAAGTCGCCCACTTCAAACTCCGGCAGCGCCTCCATCTGCAGCGGCAGCATCCCCCAGTTGATAACGTTTGAACGATAGCGCTTGGTCGCATACTGCTGGGCAATATTCGCCAGGCCGCCAAGGACTCGCTGGCAGCTGGCAGCCTGCTCGCGCGCGGAGCCATCGCCGGGTTTAACCGCATACACCATACTGCCTATCTCCGTCTGCTCGAGGGTGACATTTTCCTGTCCCGGCAGTTGCCGGATCCGAGAAAAAACCGCCTCAAGCTCCGGCTCCAGACGGCAAGGGTTGTCGCCTGTCATCCGCAGTGTTTCCAGAGCGGCAATCTTCTTACTGCGGCCAACGTAGCCCGGATCGCGTCGTGAAAGGGTAAACTCGGCCAGCCCTAAAGGATTGGAGCGGAATGATGAGGTTTCTCCGGATGGAATTAGTTCATCGGTGGTGGTCACCGGATCCATTATCTTTGAGGTCACGTTTAACAGAATATTTTCCGTTAGCGCACTCATCTCCGGCCAGTCTTTAATATTCGGACCATAAATCAGCGATTGTTGCGTCGCCCCCTTAATAAAGCCTTGATAAACGCGATTTTTATAAGGCGAAGCATCAAATTCATACTGCGGAATGTTTTCCCAGCAATCGAGTTCGCAAGCCGATGTCAGCACGCCCCCATTGGCTGCCGTCGCCGCAATGGAGCGGGCATCCATCAGCGCGACAGCCGACATTTGCCCATTCCCCGGTTTTGATCCTTCCCGGTTTGGAAAATTACGCGTCGTGTGGCGAATGCTTAATCCGTTATGCATGGGCGTATCGCCTGCGCCAAAACAGGGTCCACAAAATGCGGTGCGCATAATCGCGCCGGCGCTCAACAGCGCGCTGGTCATGCCTTTTTTAGTCAGGTCCATCAATACCGGTTGGGAGGAGGGATATATCGACAGAGAGAAAGCGTTGTCACCACAGGAGTGGTTTTTTAAGGCATGCGCCGCTTCGACCACGTTAACATAGTTTCCGCCGGCGCAACCGGCGATGATCCCTTGCTGAATCCGCAGCTTACCATTTTCGATTTTATCCCGCAGGGTGAGCGCTGCGCGTCCCTGGGAAATTTTATCGGCCGCCGTTTCGACCTCATGCAAAATATCCTGCAAATTGTCATTAAGCGTATCAATTTCGTAGACGTTGGCGGGATGAAAGGGCAAGGCGATCATCGGCTTGATACTACTTAAGTCCACCTCTATGCAGCCATCATAGTATGCCATCTCTTTCGCTGAGAGCGGACAATAGTCCTGCTCCCTGCCATGAATACGTAAGTAGTGTTTGGTCTCTTCATCGGTTTGCCAGATAGACGATAGACACGTGGTCTCTGTTGTCATCACATCCACGCTATTTCTGAAGTCGGTAGACATCGTCGCCACGCCCGGGCCAACAAATTCCATAATTTTATTTTTCACGTAACCGCGCTCGAACACCGCGCCAATTATCGCCAGGGCAATATCCTGAGGGCCAACGCCGGGCGAAGGTTTACCCGTCAGATACACCGCAACCACCTCTGGATAATCAATATCCCAGGTCTCACCCAGCAGCTGTTTAACTAACTCTCCGCCCCCCTCGCCAACCGCCATCGTTCCCAGCGCGCCATACCGGGTATGGCTGTCTGAGCCCAGTATCATTTTCCCGCCGCCGGCCATCATCTCACGCATATATTGATGAATAACGGAAATATGGGGCGGGACATAAATGCCGCCATATTTTTGCGCTGATGACAAACCAAATATATGGTCATCGCTATTGATCGTGCCGCCGACTGCGCAAAGCGAGTTATGACAATTCGTTAAAACATATGGTAATGGAAAACGCTCCATTCCTGATGCCTTAGCGGTCTGGATGATGCCCACAAAAGTAATATCGTGGGAAGCCATCGAATCAAACTTAATTTTTAACTTACGATCATTCCCTGACGTATTATGTGCGGAGAGAATCGACCACGAGATCGTTCTCTTGCGCGCCTCCTCCTTCTCCTCTACCGCGGCTGAGTGATTATCAGCACAAATAATACCATGCTGATGCGAGATATAGACTCCATGGTCATATAATTTAATCATGACATATATCCTTAGATGTAGAAAAAATCACGCCTGAACGATTAGCCCTACTTATTTTAAAAAATCGCTGACCGCAATTAATAAAATGGAAAGAAAATGGGCAGCAAGATAAAGCTCACAATTACCGATATCAACATAAGCGGCAAGCCAACTTTTACATAGTCGACAAACTTATATCCGCCGGCGGAAAAAATCATCATATTGGCAGGCGTTCCCACTGGCGTCGCATAAGCGCATGAACAGCCGATAACAATCGCCATTAACACCGCCCGAGGATCGGCGCCCATCGAATGGGCAATAGACAGGCCAATCGGCATTAATAAAGCCGCCGTTGCCGTATTCGACATAAAATTGGTTAAAATACAGGAGATGATTAATACGGCGCTTAAAAGTAAGAAAGGCGAGGCCTGGTCCCCGAGCAAATCTATTATTGAGCGCGCCATGATCGCCCCAGCACCGGTGGTTTCCAGCGCCTTTGCTAATGCCAGAGTGCCGCCGAACAGGAAAATCGTTTGCGAGTCGATGGCCTGGTAGGCCTGTTTTTCAGTAATCACCCGGGTAATAACCAACGATAAAGCACCAATCGAACCAATAATCGCAATCGGTATACCAATGCTCTTTTCGAAGATCATGCCCAATACCGTCGCGATCAATACCGCCAGCGCAATCACCTGCTTGTACGTCGGGCAATCGACCGTCCTGATGCTTTCAACGCCGTGCTTCTGGAGCGTATTTTTGTCGGGTAATATCCGGTAGCCGATAGTCACAAAATAGAGAATACCGCAGGCTAACATGGGAATACCTAACTTAGCATATTCAAAAAAGCTAAAACTTTGGCCAACCTGTTCCAGCGCCGATTGCGCGATCAGGTTGCCGGGTGAACCGATCAGCGAAAGATTTCCGCCCAACGCAGAGGCACACGCCAGTGGCATAAGCAGTCGAGAGCGGGCGTACCCTGATTTTATCGCTGCGCCTATCACCACAGGAATTAAAACCGCCGCCGTGCCGGTATTGGACAATACTCCGGAAAGGATCCCACAGACTAACATAATGATGACAATGAGCTGCTTTTCGCTCCGCGCATAACGCGTCACAATACCGCCAATCTTATCCGTTACGCCGGTTTCAAATAAGGCTCCGCCAACCACAAACATTGCCACAAACAAAATGACATTTTGATTAATAAAACCGGAAAATGCCGTTTGCACATCAAAAACGCCGGTAACCACCAAGGTAATACAAACAATCATGGCCGTTACAGCCAAAGGGATTTTTTCCCACACAAACATTACTACAGAAAAAACCAATAGCGACAATGTAATCGTAACTGGAGACATAAATATATCACACCTCACCTTATCAAAGGCCATATAATCATATTTAAAATCAGGTAACTTCACCCACACTTAAACGCTCAAATAAAACAACAGAAAAGCTCCATGCCGCTCTGAATAATAAATCTTGCCCATGGGCATCCTGCGATGCCCAGGTAATCCATCATTTTCTCAAGAATAGTTTAAATTACCTTCCAGGCGATTAATATTTCCCACCACCATACCCCTAGCGTGATTTGCAGGAGGAAAGTAAGTAACGCTAATATTCCACCGATAATCCACCATGATTTAATATCATTATAGCCAACGCCAAAAATAACTGGCCCTGCAGCCCCGCCGTAGTGGGTTACCATGCCACCATAAGAGTTGCTGAAGAGTAAGGCCAGCGCGGTTAGCATGACCGGCGCGCCAGAAACATTCGCCAGCATGGCAAAGACCGGTACCATGGCGACAATATAAGCGCTACCCGACGCAAAGAAGTAACGAACTAAAATGCTTAAGGCAACAATAACGATGAAAGCAACATTACCATGACCGTTAAATGAAATATTATTTTTTAATAATTCAGCCAGCCATAAGAAAAAGCCAACTTTAGAGAGCAGGGAACTTAAACCAATAATACCACCGTACCATATGAGCGTATTCCACCCCCCCTTATTCTTAATCACGTCATCCCAGGTCACGATTTTCAATACCAGCATCAGCGCCATTACACAGATTGCAACAGTAGACTCATTGACCCCCAGGGCGCTGCTGAATACCCAACCGCCGAGCGCAAGAACAAAGAGGCAAGACAGCATCTTTTCCCGCACCGTCATGGGCCCCAAAGCGTCTATGCCTGTCTGAGCGATCTTTTTATTATCAACTCGCTTTAATTCTGGCGGATATAGCTTGTAGGTAATCAGCGGCGTCAGCAGCAACATAATGATGCCAGGTAGTCCAGCGGCCAGCGCCCATCCTCCCCAGCTCAATTTTATGTGGCAAATATCTTCGATCATTTTCAGCGCAAGGATATTCCCGGCCATAGCGGTGAAGAACATGTAGCTGGTCGTTTTAGTGACCATATAGATGTTCAGCATGAGGTAATGGCCCACGCGCTTCGCGCTCCTCTCCGGCTCTGACCCTAAGGCGACGGCGACACTATTGATTATGGGTAAGACGATGCCGCCGGCACGGGCCGTATTCGACGGCGTGGCGGGCGCCAGAATCAGGTCAAGAAAAGCGGTAACATAGCCCAGGCCCAACGTCGTACTACCAATTTTGCCGATCAGAATATACGCAATTCTTTTACCCAATCCGGTAATGACAAATGCCGCGCTCAGAGTAAATGCAGAAAACACCAACCAGGTGGTACCTGATGAATATCCGCTTAACACGCTGGCCGCTTTTATCGAACCGTCGCCTAAATTTCCCACGACCACCATTGATGCGGCTACCGCGATCAGGAGGACCACGGGCTCAGCAAAGGGTTTAATGACTAACCCGACGATCGCTGCCAGATAGATACCGGATAATACCCAGGCAAGATTTGATAACCCTTCTGGCGCTGGGAATAAACTGATGAGTAACGGTATTGCTATTATAACAAGCAGCTTCCATAATTTATTCTTTTGCATTTCCATTCTTTCCCTGTAATCAATATTTAAGGATGCTGGTGAAACGTATTCACATCACTCCCCTCCCCGATTCCGGGTATTTTTATAGATACTAAGAGAGTGGGTATTTATTCGGGAATGTAAACCGTTCCTGAAAGGATCTTCCGCGCGGTGCGAATAACCGATGCGCGGATATTTTCTGGGCGTTCAGCAGTCTGACTTAAGTCGACTTCAATACCGCCGCTGGGATGTTCGACTTTAATGATTCCGTCGCCTGATAGATTCGTCAGTTCATTAGCAATGGTTTCCGGAATAATACATGCGCTTGCCAGACCGATAGCACCGGTAATCGCCAGCGATTTATGGCAATTATGCGGCATAAAATAGCGTACGTTTATACTTCCGCCACTTAGCGCAGGAGAAATCAGAACCGGTTTAGGGATAACCATATTAGTTACATCCCCAAACCCCATCGCCTTGCCAGCCTGGGTACGAATAGATTCAAGCGATTTTAATAACGCGCTATCCCGATCTAATTCACTTGCAGATTCATATCCGGTTTTGCCCAGACTCTGAGCCGGGATCACCACCATGGGCATCGCCATATCAATACAGGTCACTCGCACATTATCGAATACGTCCATGCGATTACCTGTCGGAAAAAGGCGTCCGGATTTTGCCCCCGCCGCATTCAAAAAAGTCAATGCCACCGGCGCAGCGCGGCCCGGAACGCCATCGATTTGGCTATCCCCTTCATAGATAACCTTTCCTTCAGGTGTTTGAACGTCAGCATCAATAAAAGTATTGGTGTTCACGTTTCTTATACGCACTCGCGTAACCGGAGACGCCGCCTCAACTAACCCATGCTCAATCGCAAAGCCGCCTACCGCACACAGCATATTGCCGCAGTTTGGCGTCGTATCCACCCGCCGTTCATTGACGATGACCTGAACAAACAGATAATCGATATCCGCTTCTTCGCTAAGCGATTGACTGATAATCGCCACCTTACTGGTTTGTGGGCTCCCTCCGCCAATGCCGTCAATTTCCAGCTCATGACCCGAGCCCATGATCGCTAATAAGCAGTCATCACGTTGCTGAATATCCTTGGGTAAATCATCTGCTAATAAAAAGGCACCTTTCGATGTCCCGCCACGCATTAATACACAGGGAATGCTCTTCATAGCATGTTCCTTATTCGCTAAGAAATAGAAGAATGGTGTAAAACGGCTTCGTGAATTTAATTGGTTTTATGTTTTTTAAGATTTTTATTTACTTAATTAACGGCCAAAACAATCACCTCAGGCATTTTACAAATTCATTCTACTTGCAAGAATTTCACCGGTTGATAAAATTTTGCCATAAGAGTTATTCCTGCTGAGCATTAATTAAAAAATACTCCCGCTTAATAATGACTTGTCATCTACTTAGAGAAACGCTTATTAAACCCTACGGAGCAATAATGAAAAATGAACTATCCGGTATGAAAGCCTTTGTCACGGTTGCGGAGCTTGGCTCATTTAGTAAAGCAGCCGAGCAGCTCAATCTCACGCAACCCGCGCTGACCAAAAAAATAAAAAAAATAGAGGGTAATCTGAACATTGCGTTGTTCGAACGAACCACGCGAAAAATTGCGCTTACTCAGGCCGGAAAAATGCTTCTCCCAAAGGCCAAAGCGTTGATTGCCAGCCTTGATGCGGCAATATTTAACCTCAACGATTTAACGTCTCAAATACATGATACGGTGACGCTATCTTGCATTCCGACCGCCGTATTTTACTTTTTACCGCGTGCTATCGTGCAATTTAATCAAAGCTATCCCAACATCAAAGTACGAATTTATGAACAAGGTATAGAAACGTGCATGAACTCAGTACGCAAAGGCGATGTTGATTTTGGAATAAATATGAACTTCATCACATATCCAGACATCGATTTTATCCCTCTGGTGAATGAACCTTTCGTTCTGGCGTGTCGGCAAGACCATCCGCTGGCGGGGAGACAATTAGTCGAGTGGCGTGAACTGGTGAGCCAAACCTTAATCGGCGTCAGGAAATCAAGCGGCAACAGACAGTTAATCGAGAAATGCCTGGCGGATAAGCCCTGGCGACTGGATTGGTTTTATGAAGTCCGACACTTGTCGACCTCGCTCGGTCTTGTCGAAGCCGGGCTGGGCGTCTCAGCGCTCCCCTGTCTGGCGATGCCCCATAGCGGCAACAGCACCGTCGTGAGCGTTCCGCTTGTCGAGCCGGTGATCCGGCGCACGCTTGGTATGATCCGCGTAAAGAACCGGCCCCTTTCCGCGGCGGCAGAACGATTAGCGTCGCTACTACTGCTGATGTGGACCGATGAAGCGGGCACGTTATGGCGCAACGTCGTCGACCCCATTCAAAACACCTGAGCACCATGCCCGGCCGCTTTATCACCGGGCTAGGGCGCCAACGCAATCACCTCGGCCGCCCAGCGCTGAAATCCTTCGACATCCAGCCCCAGCGCCACCTGCGCATTTGCCGGTTGGCCAAGTTTACCTTCGATATCCACCACCGTGGTGCCTGAAGTCCATGTACCCTGGGTTTCTACCGCCACGAAGCACGGTGCAAGGGTAAAAAGCTGCGGGCGAACCAGCCACGCAATCGCGCACAGGTCGTGCATACGCAGACCGCTGCTCATGCTGCCGCTACGGTAGTGGCTAAACAGCGCGTGCAGCATTTTCCCGGTCTGATTCAACGTCGGCAGAGTGGCGAGATAATCCGGCGCCAGCATCGCCTGATTAGTGACGTCCAGCC
This sequence comes from Klebsiella pasteurii, assembly GCF_018139045.1. Lineage (NCBI taxonomy): Bacteria > Pseudomonadati > Pseudomonadota > Gammaproteobacteria > Enterobacterales > Enterobacteriaceae > Klebsiella > Klebsiella pasteurii. Next base: position 4,815,869 of record NZ_CP073236.1, on the reverse strand, counting down.
CGCACATGACGATATCCAACCCGCTGTTGAACACTTTAGCCGCCGCTTCCGGGTCGATGGCGATGTTAAATTCCGCGTTCGGCGTAAAATTGCCGCGCCCGGCGGAGCCGCCCATGATCACCAGGCGACGGATATTAAAGCGGCATTCTGGGTACTGGGTCAGCAGTAGCGCAATATTGGTTAGCGGGCCGATCGCCACCAGGGTCATCGGCTCCGGGGCGTGCATCAGCGCGTCGCGGATCGCCTGAAACGCCGGTTTCGCCAGCGGCTGGCGGTGATGTTCAACGAAATCGTAGCCTTCCATCCCGGACTCGCCGTGCACCGAGGCGGCGTCGCGCAGAGGGCGAACCAGCGGCATCGACGCGCCCTGGGCCAGGGGAACATCGGCGTTCCAGAAATGCAGAAGCTGAAGGGCGTTGCGGGTCGTTTTCTCCACCGACACGTTGCCCGCTACCGTGGTCATCAGCTGCAGATCAAGCTCGGGGGCGAATAGCGCGGCGGCAATCGCCGCGGCATCATCAATGCCGGGATCGGTATCCAGAATGATAGGTAAGCGCATCGTTTCTCCATAAAAAATGCCAGACGTTAAGTCTGGCATCTTCTCATACTGCAGCAGAAAAGAACTTACTCTACTTCACGGACATCTACGCGCAGCTCTTTCGGCACCTCGAAAACAATGTTCTCTTCGCGGCCTTCCAGCGGCACCGCATCGCCACCGCCCAGCTCCTGCAAACGCGAAATCACATTCTGTACCAGGATATCCGGCGCCGATGCGCCCGCGGTCACGCCGACGCAGCCCGCTTCTTTCACCCAGGCTTCCTGGATATCGGTCGCGTCGTCAATCAGATAGGCCGCTTTTCCCATCCGCTGGGCCAGCTCGGCAAGGCGGTTAGAGTTCGAGGAGTTCTTCGACCCCACCACCAGCACCACATCGGCCTGCCCGGCCAGCGCGCGGACGGCTTCCTGACGGTTAGTCGTGGCGTAGCAGATATCATCTTTACGCGGCCCGACGATTTTCGGGAAACGCTCGCGCAGAGCGTCAATCACGTCGGAGGTATCGTCGACGGAGAGCGTCGTCTGGGTCATAAACGACAGTTTAGCGTCGTTTTTCACGTCCAGCGTCCAGACATCGTCCGGCGATTCCACCAGGTACATTCCCCCCAGCGGGTTGCTGTACTGGCCCATGGTGCCTTCGACTTCCGGGTGACCAGCGTGGCCAATCAAAATGGATTCTTCGCCGCGACGGCTGGCGCGGGCGACTTCCATATGCACTTTGGTGACCAGAGGACAGGTGGCGTCAAACACCGTCAGATCGCGGCTTTTCGCCTCGTTGCGAACGGCCTGAGAGACGCCGTGGGCGGAGAAGATCAGGATTGCGCCGTCCGGCACTTCGCTAATCTGCTCGATAAAAATCGCACCGCGTTGACGCAGGCTGTCGACAACATAACGGTTGTGCACGACTTCATGACGCACGTAGATCGGCGCGCCGTATAGCGTCAGCGCGTTTTCAACAATGCTGATAGCGCGGTCAACGCCTGCGCAGAAGCCGCGCGGGTTAGCCAACAGAATCTGCATCTTACCCCTCCAGCGCCGGATCGATCTCCAGCACGTCAACATCAAAATGAACGGTACGCCCAGCCAGCGGGTGGTTGAAATCAACGGTGATCGAATCGCCGTTCACTTCGCGGATCACGCCGGGCATTTCGCTGCCATCCATTGCGGTAAAGAGCATAATCGCGCCGACTTCCGGCTCGCCCGCGTCGATAAATTCCCGGCGCGAGAAGTATTGGATCAGGTCCGGGCTCGGTACGCCAAATGCAGCGTCCGGCTCCAGCGAAAAGGTGGTTTTATCCCCTTCTTTCAGCCCCAGCAGATGCTGTTCCAGGCCTTCAGAAAGCGAGGTATCGCCCAGGCGAAAGAGCGCGGGTTTACCGTTATTGCGGGTTGACTCTGCGGTGGAGCCGTCGTCGAGCTTTAAGGTGAAGTGCACCAGCACCGCACTGTTGCTCTGTACTGATTTAGACATGCAGGTTGCTCACTTGTTTTACCCGGCGGCGGTGGCGCCGCCGGGCGAGTTTTGTTACGCCTGTTTCTTCGCTGCCGCGTTCGGTAAGAAGCCTTCCAGCACGATCAGCGCCGCGCCGATACAGATAGCGGTATCGGCGAGGTTGAAGGTGGCGAAGTGCCAGTTCCCGACGTAGAAATCGATCATATCGACGACAAAACCATGCCACAGCCTGTCGAATAAATTCCCCAGCGCGCCGCCAATAATCAGCGCATAGGCAATGTTATTCAGCTTCTGCGTCGCCTTAGAACGATACATCAGCACCGCGAGGATCACGCAGATACCGATAGCGATACCGGCGAAGAACCAGCGCTGCCAGCCGCCGCTGTCGGCAAGGAAGCTAAAAGCCGCGCCATAGTTGCGCGCATAGTGCAGATTAAGCGATGGGAACAGCGATACCGTATCCCCCAGAGCAAAGTTCTGGAGGATCAGGAATTTACTGCCTAAATCGATAATCAGCACGGCTACGACGACCCACAGCCAGCGTAGCCCCGTTGAACAAATCGGTTTACTCATCAGGCAAACTTACGTTTTTCGCCGTCACCGGCGATGTTGCTGACACAGCGTCCGCAGATATCCGCGTGTTCCGCCACCTTGCCGATATCCGTGGTGTAATGCCAGCAGCGCGGGCACTTGTCACCTTCGGCTTTGCTCAGCACGACTTTCAGGCCTTTCAGCAGCTCACTCTGCCAGGCGTCGGCCGGAGCCTGCGCATAATCGGCAACTTTCGCCCCTGAGGTCAACAGGACAAATCGTAATTCATCGCCCAGCGCGTTCAGCTTCGCCGCCAGATCGGCATCGGCGTAGAGCGTCACTGCCGCCTCCAGCGAGCCGCCAACCTGCTTATCCGTACGCGCCTGCTCAATGACCTTATTGACTTCGCCACGCACCTTCAGCAGCGCGTCCCAGAAGCCGTCGTTCATCGCTTCGTCCGCGTCCAGGCCAAACAGGCCGGTATACCATTCGCCGGTAAAGACGTATTTCTCGCGGTCGCCCGGCAGGTAACCCCAGATTTCGTCAGCGGTAAAGGACATGATCGGCGCCATCCAGCGCACCAGCGCTTCGGCAATATGGTACAGCGCGGTCTGGCAGCTACGACGCGCGATGCTGTCCGCCTTGGTGGTGTACTGGCGATCTTTAATGATATCGAGCCAGAACGAACCCATTTCGATGGAGCAGAAGCGCATCAGGCGCTGCACCACTTCGTGGAAATCGTAAGATTCGTAGGCTTTGACGATATCGTCCTGCGCTGCTTGCGCACAGCCTACGGCCCAGCGGTCCAGCACGACCATCTCTTCCGGTTTCACCATGTCTTTTGCCGGGTCGAAGCCGTTGAGGTTCGCCAGCAGGAAGCGCGCGGTGTTACGGATACGACGATAGCTGTCGGCGGCGCGTTTGAGGATCTCGTCGGAGACGGCCATCTCGCCGGTGTAGTCGGTGGAAGCCACCCACAGGCGCAGAATATCCGCCCCCAGCTTGTTCATCACGTCCTGCGGAGAAACGGTGTTGCCGATGGATTTGGACATCTTGCGGCCCTGACCATCAACGGTAAAGCCGTGGGTCAGTACCTGGCGATAAGGCGCTTTGCCCTTCATCGCGGTAGAGATCATCAGGGATGACATGAACCAGCCGCGGTGCTGGTCGGAACCTTCCAGATACATATCGGCGGCGTGACCGGTAAATTCCGGACGCACGTCAACAACGGAGGAGTGGGTCGACCCGGAGTCAAACCACACGTCCAGCGTATCCGGCACCTTCTCGTAGCTATCCGCGTCGGCGCCGAGGATATCGCGGGAATCGAGATCCCACCACGCCTGGATGCCGTCGACTTCTACGCGTTTAGCGACTTCTTCCATCAGCTCCAGCGTACGCGGGTGCAGCTCTTGCGTCTCTTTATGCACGAACAGCGACATCGGTACGCCCCAGGTGCGCTGACGGGAGATACACCAGTCAGGACGGTTGGCGACCATCGATTCGATACGCGCCTGGCCCCAGTCCGGGATCCACTGCACGCCTTTGATTTCGGAAAGCGACTGCGCGCGCAGGCCTTTTTGATCCATGCTCACGAACCACTGCGGCGTGGCGCGGAAGATGATTGGCGTTTTGTGGCGCCAGCAGCACGGGTAGCTGTGCTGCATTTTTTCAACGTGCAGCAGCGCGCCTTTTTCTGACAACAGCGCAACGACAACCTCGTTGGCTTTGAAGACGTTTACGCCGTCCAGCGTCGGGTAAGTTCCCGGCAGATAGGCGCCGTCCGGGCCAACCGGGTTAGCGACTTCCAGACCATATTTTTGACCGATGACATAGTCATCCGGGCCGTGGCCTGGCGCGGTATGTACCGCACCGGTACCCGCGTCCAGCGTGACGTGATCGCCCAGGATCGCCGGGACGTCGAAATCGAGGAACGGATGCTTAAAGCGCATCAGCTCCAGCTCGGCACCGTTCACCACCGCCAGGATGGTGTAATCAGCAATGCCGGCGCGCTTCATCACGCTTTCGACCAGGTCTTTCGCCAGGATCAGCGCCTGACCGTCAACCTGCACCAGCGCATAGTCAAACGCCGGGGAGAGGGAGATGGCGCGGTTCGCCGGCAGGGTCCACGGGGTGGTGGTCCAGATAACCAGAGAAACCGGGCCGTTGACGTCCGCCACACCGAATTTTGCCAGCACCGCCGCTTTATCGGTCGCGTGGAACGCCACGTCGATGGACGGGGAGGTTTTGTCGTAATACTCAACTTCCGCTTCCGCCAGCGCTGAGCGACAGTCTACACACCAGTGCACCGGCTTAGCGCCTTTGTGCAGGTGGCCGTTGCCGATGATTTTACCCAGCGCGCGGATGATGTTGGCTTCGGTTTTGAAATCCATGGTCAGGTACGGGTGCGACCAGTCGCCGAGCACGCCCAGACGGATAAAGTCTTTACGCTGTCCATCAACCTGGGTGGCGGCGTATTCGCGGCACTTGGCGCGGAACTCGGCAGCGGTGAATTTCTCGCCCGGCTTGCCGTACTCCTGCTCCACTTTCAGCTCGATCGGCAGACCATGACAGTCCCAGCCCGGTACGTACGGAGAGTCATAGCCCGCCAGCCCTTTGGACTTAACGATAATGTCTTTCAGAATCTTGTTAACCGAGTGACCAATATGAATGCTGCCATTCGCATAAGGAGGGCCATCATGCAGAATGAAGGTTTTTTTGCCTTTTTTGGCTGCACGAATGATGCCGTACAGGTCATCATCGGTCCAACGCGCCAGCATTCCCGGTTCACGCTTGGCGAGGTCGCCGCGCATCGGGAACCCTGTTTCCGGCAAATTCAGGGTCGATTTATAGTCACTCATCAGATTCTCGGTTCCGTATTTCGGTTTGATAAACACCGTCAGGGTTATGCCTGTCCGGTTAGCCCAAAGAAGTCGCGGGCCGTTAACTCATCACGTGCGATTTGCGTTTTTAGTTCATCAAGCGACGCAAATCGCTGCTCGTTACGTATTTTTTTACGCAGTATTACATCTATATGGCGACCGTAGAGGTCCATTACAACATCCAGGAGATGAACTTCCAGCTGCTGACGCACGCCGGATACCGTTGGACGAGTACCAATGTTGGCGACCCCCATAAACGGTTTGTCGCCAAGCCCTGTCACTTCTACCGCATAGACCCCTTTTACCGGGGAAACCTGACGGCGCAGCGGTAAATTCGCCGTCGGGAAGCCTATTGTGCGCCCGAGCTCATCGCCGTGCACTACGCGCCCGGAGATGGTAAACGGATGCCCCAGCAGCGTCTCCGCGAGGGGCAGATCGTCGTCAGCCAGCGCCTGGCGCACCGCCGTGCTGCTGATGCGCACACCGCCTTCACAGAAGGTTTGGGTGCTGGTGACGTCAAAGCCATACTCCACGCCGGCTTTTTGTAATAACAAAAAATCCCCCTGGCGACCCGCGCCAAAGCGGAAATCATCGCCAACGGCGAGGAACTGGACACCCAGTTGGCGGACCAGCAGTTCGCTGATAAAGTCCTGGGCGGTCAATGCGGCAAAGCGCCGATCGAAGCGCACGCACAGGACGTAATCGACGCCGCTTTCGGCCAGATAGTTCAGCTTCTCACGCAGGCGCGTTAATCGCGCTGGCGCTTTATCGGCGGCAAAAAGCTCAAGCGGCTGCGGTTCAAAAATCATCACCACCACCGGTAAGCCACGCTGGCGGCCTTCTGCGCGCAAACGCTGCAATAATGCCTGGTGCCCGCGATGCACGCCGTCAAAATTTCCAATGGTCAGCACGCACCCGTGCGGGGCCTGACTGAGATTATGTATGCCGCGTATCAGCTTCATGTCTGGCTCAAAACAGTGAAAATCGTCCGAGTATACCTTGTACAACTGGCGACGTTAACCAGCGATTGCACCTCTTCACTGAAAGATCCCGGTAATTCATTCACTCAGCGCGAGATTGCGGGAAAATCTCTCCGGCGTCGTCGATTTTTATGGTCGAAAGGCTGTATTCGCCAGCAACAAGCTGGTAGAATCTTGCGCCATCACTACGTAATGAAGCGTTGTTAGTTTGAACGACGCTTATTTGCACAAATCCATTGACAAAAGAAGGCTAAACGGGCATTCTCCTCGGCCTTTGAATTGTCCATATAGAACACATTTGGGAGTTGGACCTTGGCTAATATCAAATCAGCTAAGAAGCGCGCCGTTCAGTCTGAAAAGGCCCGCAAGCACAACGCTAGCCGTCGCTCTATGATGCGTACTTTCATCAAGAAAGTATACGCAGCTATCGAAGCTGGCGACAAAGCTACTGCACTGAAAGCATTTAACGAAATGCAACCAATCGTGGACCGTCAGGCTGCTAAAGGTCTGATCCACAAAAACAAAGCTGCGCGTCATAAAGCAAACCTGACCGCTCAGATCAACAAACTGGCTTAATCGCCCGCGCGTTGTCGCTTTGAAAAAAACCCGCGAAAGCGGGTTTTTTTATGTCTGCCATTTATTACGCTGGAGCCTGAACCCGGCCTCGGCATTTTCCTCATGCAGCCCTATGCCTGAGGCGGCGTAAAAAGCGCCGAATAGTCACGGTTACAAATCCGCTGCACCGCCGGATGCTGGATCATTCGTTCCGCAAAGATGGCGTGATACTCCTCCATAACGTTGTCCATGCGCCCGATCTCAACTATCGATTCATCGCTATAAAAATCATGCGCATACAGCGTCGGCGCAACGAATATCGCATTGTGCGCCGCGCCGAAGGCCTTCATCAACGCCGCATCGTCGAACTCGCCCAGAATTTCCACCTGTAGCCCCTGCGAGTTAAACCAGTTGAGCAGCTTGCGCCCTAGCATGGAACGACGGCCGGGGATCAGCAGCCGACGTTCTTCCAGACAGCCGGGGAACGGTCTTTCCGGCGGCGGATTCATGCACCAGAAGCTCACACTACACTCGCCAATTTTTACCGAAAATAGCCCTTCCTGCTGGGTGGAATCGATGGGACAGTCGGAGATGATCATATCGAGCTTATGCTGGCTTAGCTGCTCAAGCAGCATTTCATGGGTCGACTCGAAACAGCGTAAATGGATCTGTTCGTTATCGACGACGGCGGCATCCAGTACGCCGCTAACCAACCGTTTCGACAGCGCGTCCGCGACGCCAACATCAAACAGCAGATTCGACTCTTTACGATAGTTAACGATATCGAGCATTTCCTGGCTTAGCGTAAACATGCGATCCGCATAGCGGAATACCAGTTCACCTAATTCGCTAGGCTCCAGCCCTCTTCCTTTGCGCTTAAACAATTTCCCTTGCAGGCGTTCTTCCAGGGCCTTAATTTGCCCGGTAATGGTCTGCGGCGTCAGGAACAGCGCTTCAGCGGCACCGACAACGGAGCCTTCTTTGTAGACGTGCCAGAAGTAGTACAGGTGATTGTAGTTGATGTGCGACATGCTTCTCTCCCTGATAATGTCAGGAGAGCCGTAGCCGGCTCCCCGTGAGATGTTAAGCCGCGTAGCCCGAATCCGTTACGCGCTTACGCAATATGATGTATCCCGTGACGGCCGATAGTATCGATCCAATCAGGATGCCAAGCTTGGCCCAGTTGATCAATCCGGGGTCGACGCTGCCGAAGGCCAGGGTGGCAATAAAAATCGACATTGTGAAGCCAATCCCACACAGGATGCCCACCGCCATAATTTGCCTACAGGTGGTCCCTTCGGGTAACGAGGCCCATTTCAGCTTCAGCGCCAGCCAGCAGAATACGCTAATACCCAACGGCTTACCGATAAACAGCCCGGCAATGATACCCAACGGCAGCAGTGAGGTCAGCCCTTCTACCGTGACCCCTTGCAAAGAAACGCCCGCGTTAGCGAAGGCGAACAGCGGCAGGATCAGGAATGCCACCCACGGATGCAGCACGTGCTCAAGCTGCTTCGCCGGCGATTTACCGTTCTGCTCTTTTAGTGGGATCATAAAGCCGACAATAACCCCAGCCAGCGTGGCGTGCACCCCCGACTTAAGAACCGCGGTCCAGAGTATGGCGCCCACCAGGATATAGATCCCGGTACGCCGTACGCCGCACAGATTTAATGCCGTCAGCACAACAATGGCTCCAGCGGCGACAACCAATGACACGACAGAAAGGTCGTGTGTATAGAACAACGCAATAATAATAATTGCGCCCAGATCGTCAATAATGGCCAGCGCCATCAGGAAAATCTTCAGCGCAGCGGGAACCCTATTCCCCAGCAACGCCAGTACGCCCAGCGCGAAGGCAATATCGGTGGCTGCCGGAATCGCCCACCCTTCTCTGGCAATCGAATCCTGGCCGTTAAACGCCAGGTAGACCAGTGCCGGAACCACCATTCCGCCCAACGCTGCGACGACCGGAAATACCGCCTGGCGACGGCTGGCTAATGCTCCCTGATTCATTTCACGCTTCACTTCAAGGCCGATAAGCAGGAAAAATACCGCCATCAGCGCGTCGTTAATCCACAACAGCATGTTCTTGTTGATCTCAAGCGCGCCGACCTTCAGCTGAACCGGCGTCTCAAGAAAAGCGTGATACCAACCGCTAGTCAGGCCGACGTTAGCCATTAGCATAGCCAGCGCCGCGGCGATGATAAGAATGATGCCTCCGGAGGCATCACTAGTAAAAAAACGATGCAGATGTTTCACTTTTTATAATCTCTTTATGGGTAATACTTCGTAATTACTATCCTACTCCGCCTGAATCATCGTTATAATTAGATTATACATGATAAATAGATCGGTTTTTACGAATCAAAAAAAACCGAGACATATCGGGCTTACCTGCTGTCATCGCGTCCTGGAAAAACTTAATTATGGATAGAGTTCCATTTTGTACACACGGAAACTAATGAAGACCCCGGAAAATCCGGGGTCTGCTGATATTGACGTTAAAGAGATTAATACGCGCCGAGGTCGGTCCAGGTCTTACCCGCGCCGCAGTTCAGATCCGGCTGATTGCCCTGGGACCACCAGTTCACCTGGTAGTTGTGGCCTTTCCAGCTCACGATCTCGAAAGTACCCCAGTTTGCGCCATAGACGGTATTCGCATCCCACAGCGGGTACGGCGTCGTGGAGTCATCAGGTTCCGGAGTTGGCTCAGGAGTCGGTTCCGGGATCGGCTCAGGAGTCGGTTCCGGGGTCGGTTCCGGAGTCGGCTCAGGAGTCGGTTCCGGATCAACGCTGCTTGCCGCAGGTACGACCGTCAGTACAAAGCGCTGCTGAGTGGACGGCTCATTGTGAACGTCACGGACAAACAGGGTGAACTGGAAGTCGGTGGCTACTGTCACTACAGGCGTCACAAACTCAATCACTTGTGCCGTTTTATCAGCGACGTCAATCGCTACCGGTACGCCCCAGCTGAAGCTCAGCGCATCATGGTCTTCATCCGTGGAGCCTGCGCCTGACAGCTGCACGCGGGAGCCGCCAACAACGAGGAGTTCAATCGCTGCTTTTGGCGCATGGTTGACCTTATCGCTATCGTCATCGTTATCAGCCGGATCGACGTTGATACCTTCAAAGTAGAACGGCTCCATATCGATGACTTCTTTACTCATCTGGTAACCCAGACCTTCACGCGCCGCATTTACTAGCACGCCGTTATCCTGGTCGATAGTCCAGGTAAACAGGCCGCCCAACCCCCGTTTCGCTGCATATTCCCCTTTAGCTTTCACGGTACGCGGCGTATCCAGCGACATGAACAGTTTTGACTGCGGGTTATAGAGATAATCAGCATTCGCGACTTTATCGGTATAGACGTTGAAGCCGTTGCGTCCTTTCTGATTTTCCAGATCCAGATAGTTATAAATGGTGTCGTACCATTCGGTGCAACCGGATTCAAACGAGCCGGTAGTGGTACCTTCGCCTGGTTTGTAGGTGCCTTTCAGCGGAGAGAAGCTCTCAATCTCGACGTTACGGCCATTGCGGGTATAGCCAGCGTAGCCTACGTTGATGCGGTCAGCCGGGAAGCCTTCGCCGATCAGATAATCAACAACCGTTTCAACGCTCCACCCGCCCGCGGTCAGCGGAGAGAGGTTGGTGTGATGAGTCAGCGTTTCCGCCCATGGGGTGCCGAAGAAGTCATAGGTCATCACATTGATGCCATATAGACCAGCTTCCAGCAGCGCTTTCACGTTGGAATAACCCAGCGTCTGAACGACGGCGGAGCTGGCGATAGAAATTTTAACGTCGCTGCGGCCCGCTGCATCCAGCTCTTTTTTCAGCTCTTTGATAAGCAGCGCATAGTTTTCGCCATCTTCCGGACCGAATGGGTTGTTATTGCCCGCATTGTTCGGGTATTCCCAGTCAATATCCACTTCGCTGAACATCGGGAACTGTTTGAACAGTTTTACCACCCCAGCAGCAAACGTTTTACGCGCCGCATCGGTTTTCGCCATTTCATGGAAAGCGTTACTCATGGACCAGCCGCCGATACTCATAGACAGCGCCAGCGTATGCCCCAGTTGTTTTGCTTTCGCCTGCAGATCGCGCAAACCACCTAAAATACCGTGAGTAGTTTGTTCGGTGACGGTCATTGGGTCGACATCCCAGCCGCTGGTAGACTGGTTGCAGTTCACATAAGACTGGAAATCGCCCCACGGATCGAGGAAAGTCGGCTCATGAGTGGTTTTACCGGTCTGCGCCGCCGCGGTTTCGATGGTGTATTGCTTCTCACCTTTATCACCAACAATACCAATAAAGCCAAAAATAATTTTGTCGTAAGCCAGCGGATCAACGCTCGCCAGATCGTAACCCCGACCGCGGTTATTCGGGGTGTCCTGTCCCTGGAGGCGACCATCATATTGTGACCAGTCTGTATAGTAACCAAACACTTTCGGTTTAGCGGCTTCGGCTTTATAGACGTTATATACCGGTTGCGCCACGCGGGCAGACGTATAGCTATACTTGCTGTCTTCAGTAGCAGGATAAAAACTATCTGCTGCATTACTGGTTTCAGTCAGAGTATCACCCTTAATTAATTTGCTGGTAGCCATGATATATTCCTTTTCAATGTAAATAAATTAGCAGTTCGTTCTGCGAGACAGATAATCCATTTTCATCGATGGCATAGCTAATCACTAAACCTCACATGAGAAATTGATTTTTAAATTATGCCTACCTGGTAACAATCACTCACATCAAAATAAACATATCGCGCATTAAGTTAAAAAAACATGAATATCTTAAACATACCATTTTTTCTTAAAGAATATTAAAAAAGCAGTTAAATAGAATTTAAAAATGCTTAAAAGCTGTGATGCAACCAATAAAGCTGCAAGGAAAAAGATGAATATTAAAAATGAAATATGGAATAAGAAAAAACTGATTATTAATATTCTAACCGCTCTCGCACACTCGGATAAAAGGACATGATTGTGAAAACATACATCATCAATGACGATTGCATTTTCAATGAACGGAAATATGAATTAAGAAATGTCTCTAACTCATTAGTCATCAGAATGACCGCAATGCGTGCCAGATGTTTAAGCTTCATTATTGAACATGCACAGGAGGAGGTAATAGGCAGACAGGAACTGACTACGGCGCTGTGGGGAAGCCGGGGAAATTATGTTAATGACGCGAACCTGACGCAGATCCTCTATCTCATTCGCAAAGACCTCAAAACTTTCGGTATCAATGATCTGTTGATTACCATCCCCCGCAAGGGCATCCAGGTTAACGATCAAATTTCCATTGCAGCGGCAGATTCAGAGACCAGCACAAAACCAGCATTGACCATCATGCTCTTTTGCAAAAAAATCCTGGCCCTCTTGTTCCCTCGCGGACAAAAACGCCCCTTTTTCTGACTTATTAAGGAGATACAGATGAACCCTATTCTTGACGGCATTCTCAACCTCGAGGGTGACTACGTTAATCATCCAAAAGACCTTGGCGGGGAAACCCACTGGGGGATCACTGAAGCGGCCGCCCGCGCAAACGATTACGCAGGCGATATGAAAGAGCTAACGCGAGTTGAGGCGTATAGCATTCTTGAAAATATGTACTGGATCAAACCCGGATTTGAGAAAATTTCCCGGATCTCATGGGCCGTGTCGTTTGAATTATGCGATGCCGCGGTAAATATCGGCCCGCATTTTCCCTGCACCTGGCTACAGCGCTGGCTGAACGCATTAAACCGAGAACAGCGTTTTTATCAGGATATTAAAGCCGATGGGATTATTGGGAAAAGGACCCTGGAGATGCTGAGCACTTTCCTCGATATACGAGGCAAAGAGGGTGAAGAGGTTCTGCTGAAGGCCCTTAACTGTAGCCAGGGCGCTTATTATCTCAGTATTACGGAGAGCCGACCTGCAAATGAAGAGTTTATCTATGGCTGGCTAAAAAATCGAGTTACATTACTTCGTCCTACAGGCAGCTAACAAAACGTTGCAGCCACCACTAAACGAACAAGGCTCATATGAGCCTTGTTCGTTTGTACGATATTATTTAAATAAATCATTACTATTTAATATCTGCCGGACTTTTGTCCCCACGATTTTTAATATAGGTACAGCGAATACCCCTCCGATACCGGAAAAAAGTAAAATCATATTAAGGCTTAAGCCTTTTTCAATGGCGACAGCGCTAACCAGAAAGCTGGTAAAACAGGAAATAACAATTTGCGCCAGGCAACTGATAATACCTTTGTGCAAATGGTTGGCTTTACGGACATTTGATTTCATCAAATAGCTGACGAAACCACCCCATGCACCGGTTGCGATGACAGTAAAAAGAATTTCCATTTCAAGCAGCATCGCCTTTGGCGTTTCAATCTGAGCGGGAACTGACATATACGACTCCTTATGATTATGACACACTCTGAATCTACCTCTGTTTAAACAAAGTACAGAATCAAAAATAATCATTAAGCGTCCTTTGACGGCCACTACTGCCCTTTTCAACGGCGAAATGCCGAGAGCGTATGCAGCATTGTCACCACTTCTTCAATATTCTGACTCTTACGATTCTTTTTATGCCAGTAAGCATAGATATTAATGGGTTTAAACGTCATCTCGCCAGGCGGTTGGATAATATTAATATTATAATTGCGGTTATTTTTATAAAATATCGCAAGCTTAACTGGCATTAACGCTATCAGCGAGGTGCGCTCCACAATACTGATGATACCGGTGATCGAATCACTCTTATACCCTTTCAGCCTGTGGCCCTGATAAGCGATCTCGCTGTCATATAAGTTTTCGTCATTAATCATCATTGGGGAGAATAAGCTGGTTTGATAGACGGCATGACGGGAAGAAAAAAAATTATGCAAGGATAGCTGTGACAGTTCGCTCAACAAACTATCTTCACTACAGATACAACAAAAATCTTTAAAGCTATCAATAAAGCGACTCTCAAACGCCTCATTGTTGATCGCTTCAGTACTTATCGCGAGATCGCAATCGCCGGAGATGAGTAAGCTTTTCATCTCCTCATTATCTCTGTTTCGGTTAGAAAAATGCCCGAACAGATAGCGATCGAATACTTTTTCATCGTAAAGCTGTGAAAGATAATAGTTTTCGGTAATGTCACCGCCAAGAATAGTGATTCGGTTCTCCTCCTGATGCTTACGCTCTGGGGTTAATGCCATCCTGACGAGGTCGATGACCTGACGAAAACTCTGGTGCACTTCCAGCGCTTTCACCGTCGGGATCAGCCCGTTTTTGCCCCTGACAAAAAGTTCCTCATTATAAAAAAGCTGCAGTCTGGTTAGCGCAATGGAAACAGCCGCCGGTGTTACGGATAATCTTTTTGATGCTTTTGTCACATTTCCTGCCGATATAACGGCATCCAGTACTTTCACCAGATTATAATCAAAATCTTTTTTAAGATTTCTTGCGTTCACGTGCCACCACCCTGGAATAAATAAATACAATATAAATAATTATTTAAGCCATGCATATCATATTCATTCAAAATGTACATTATTAGTATCAAAAAAAATCATATGTAAAAATGATATTTTTGCGCACTGCGCTGCTCATTTTTCATACATCTTTAGATGGGTATTTATGCAGGCGCAATAAAATTAACGATGTTTCAGACAAATAATATTACCATAATAAACAAATAATAATATTATTACCGCAAAGGTGAATATTTATTACAGAGGAGACACTTTTTTATTGCCAATGTGCAAGATATAAAAAAACCCGAAATAAATTTCGGGTTTTTTTATATAAAGTGATGATTAACGCGTCAAATCATCGAAAAATTTCTTCACACCATCGAAGAAACTTTTGGAGCGTGGACTATTCTTTTCACCCGTCGGCCCACCAAAGCTTTCCTGAAGATCTTTCAGCAGCTGCTTTTGTTTATCGTTAAGACCAACCGGTGTTTCGACGACCACGCGGCACAGCAGATCGCCCTGCGCACCACCGCGCACGGACTTCACGCCTTTGCCACGCATCCGGAACAGCTTCCCTGTCTGCGTCTCGCCAGGCACCTTAAGGTTCACACGACCGTCCAGCGTCGGGACCTCAATCTCGCCGCCGAGGGCGGCCATAGTAAAGTTAATCGGTACTTCACAGTACAGGTTGTTGCCTTCACGCTCGAAAATGGCGTGCTGCTTAACCTGAACCTGAACATACAGATCGCCTGCTGGCGCGCCATGCTCGCCGGCTTCACCTTCTCCAGCCAGACGAATACGGTCACCGGTATCGACGCCCGCCGGAATCTTAACCGACAGCGTTTTGGTTTTCTCTACGCGACCATGACCATGACATTTATTACATGGATCTTTGATCAGCGTACCGCGCCCCTGACAATGCGGACAGGTCTGCTGCACGGCGAAGAAGCCCTGGCGCATCTGTACCTGACCCGCACCGTGGCAGGTAGGACAAGTCTGCGGCTGGCTCCCCGCTTTGGCGCCGCTGCCGTGACAAACGTCGCACTCTTCGAGCGTTGGGATACGGATCTCTTTGGTGACTCCGCGAACCGCCTCTTCTAAGGTCAGTTCCATGTTGTAGCGCAGGTCTGCCCCGCGCGCTGCGCGCTGGCGACCACGACCGCCGCCAAAGATATCGCCAAAAACATCGCCAAAAATATCGCTGAAATCCGCGCCGCCGCCAAAACCGCCGCCGCCGCCCATGCCGCCTTGCTCAAATGCGGCGTGGCCGTACTGATCGTAGGCGGCGCGCTTCTGGGCATCGGTCAGGACTTCATACGCTTCTTTGATTTCTTTGAATTTAGCTTCAGCCTCTTTATCCCCCTGGTTACGGTCCGGGTGATACTTCATGGCCAGGCGCTTATACGCCTTTTTGATTTCACGCTCTTCCGCCGATCTGGAAACGCCTAAAATCTCGTAATAGTCTTGCTTTGCCATTGGTGTTTTTCAGCCCCTTAACATGCGTGCACGGGCGGAGAGGAAACCTCTTCGCCCGTGCCAGTGTTTTACCCGTTCAAAGGGCGATTATTTTTTGTCTTTCACTTCTTCGAACTCAGCGTCAACAACATCGTCGTCCTTCGCGTTGCTCTCGGAAGCGTCAGCGCCGCCAGCCTGCTGCTGGGCGTGCTGCTGCTGCGCGATTTCCATTAGCTTCTGGGAAGCCTGAGCCAGCGCCTGCATTTTCGCTTCAATATCGGCTTTATCTTCACCTTTCAGCGAAGTTTCCAGCGCGGTCAACGCAGACTCGATAGCGGTTTTATCGTCAGCCGGCAGCTTGTCGCCTGCTTCTTCAACCTGCTTACGCGTGCTGTGCAGCAGGTGGTCACCCTGGTTGCGGGTCTGCACCAGTTCTTCGAACTTACGGTCAGCTTCTGCGTTCGCTTCAGCATCGCGAACCATTTTCTGAATCTCTTCTTCATTCAGACCAGAAGAGGCTTTGATGGTGATCTTCTGCTCTTTACCGCTGTTTTTGTCTTTCGCGGAAACGTGCAGGATACCGTCAGCATCGATATCGAAGGTCACTTCGATCTGCGGCATACCGCGCGGTGCCGGGTTGATACCATCCAGGTTAAACTGACCCAGTGATTTGTTATCAGAGGCGCGTTTACGCTCACCCTGAATAACATGGATGGTTACCGCGGACTGGTTGTCTTCGGCGGTAGAGAACACCTGGCTGTGCTTGGTCGGGATCGTGGTGTTCTTATTGATCAACGCAGTCATCACGCCGCCCATGGTTTCGATACCCAGAGACAGTGGGGTAACGTCCAGCAGCAGTACGTCTTTCACTTCGCCGGTCAGAACACCGCCCTGTACGGCTGCGCCAATGGCAACGGCTTCGTCCGGGTTAACGTCTTTACGCGGTTCTTTACCGAAGAACTCAGCGACTTTTTTCTGCACCATAGGCATACGAGTCTGACCACCGACCAGGATAACGTCCTGGATATCGGATACGGACAGGCCAGCATCCTGCAGAGCAACTTTCAGCGGCTCGATAGAACGGTTAACCAGATCTTCAACCAGGCTTTCCAGTTTCGCACGGGTCACTTTGATGTTCATGTGTTTAGGACCGGTGGCATCTGCGGTGATATACGGCAGGTTCACGTCGGTCTGCTGAGCGGAAGACAGCTCAATTTTGGCTTTTTCAGCGGCTTCTTTCAGGCGCTGCATAGCCAGCGGGTCGTTACGCAGGTCAATGCCCTGATCTTTCTTAAACTCGTCAACGAGGTAGTTGATCAGACGAGTATCGAAGTCTTCACCGCCCAGGTGGGTATCACCGTTGGTCGCCAGAACTTCAAAGGTTTTTTCGCCGTCAACTTCGTCGATTTCGATAATGGAGATATCGAAGGTACCACCACCGAGGTCGTATACCGCGATGGTGCGGTTGCCGACTTCTTTATCCAGACCGTAAGCCAGCGCGGCGGCGGTCGGTTCGTTGATGATACGTTTGACTTCCAGACCTGCGATACGGCCGGCGTCTTTAGTAGCCTGACGCTGAGCATCGTTAAAATAAGCAGGTACGGTGATAACCGCTTCAGTTACCGGCTCACCCAGGTAATCTTCAGCCGTTTTCTTCATTTTCTTCAGCACTTCAGCAGAGATCTGCGGCGGTGCGGTTTTGGTGCCCTTCACATCAAGCCATGCGTCGCCATTGTCTGCGGCAACGATTTTGTACGGCATGATAGAAACGTCACGCTGGACTTCTTCGTCCTGGAAGCGGCGGCCAATCAGGCGTTTAATCGCAAACAGGGTGTTTTGCGGGTTTGTCACTGCCTGACGTTTAGCCGGCTGACCAACCAGAGTTTCACCATCCTGGGTATAGGCAATGATAGAAGGCGTGGTGCGATCGCCTTCGGCGTTCTCCAGCACGCGTGCAGTAGTGCCATCCATAATCGCTACACAAGAGTTGGTAGTACCCAGGTCGATACCAATAATTTTACCCATCTAAACGTCTCCACTAAAAATTCAGTCAACATGTGGTTGTGAACCTGTAATAAGGGCGAAACGTGCGGTTTCAACTGCCCAGACATCATTTTTTTTCAGGTTCATTCACTGCGGTTGACTACAAGATGGGGTCACCCGCCACTTCATCAAGGGGCAAGACAAAAAATTTTTTGTCTTGCCCCTGCCGTCGCGGGGGGCTGGGCATCAGAAGAAGGCCGAAAAGCGGGTTTAAAAACGCACAACACATAATAAATAATAATAATTAAATTAAAACTCATTCATATAATAATTGACATAATCCGCAATGATTACGAGCTAAAGACAATAAAGTTCTGGTGATAAAATATTTTCCACTGATAACAGAACAAAATAATAAGGAAATCCTCATGAAATCACTCATTCATATACCAGTAGGATTATTGTTTAGCGCTGCGTTAATAACATCCGCATCCGCTAACGATCATAAAATCTTAGGCGTTGTCGCCATGCCGCGAAATGAGACTAACGATCTCACCCTGAAACTGCCGGTTTGCCGGGTGATTAAGCGTATCCAGCTCACCGCCGATCGCGGCGATATCCAGCTTTCCGGCGCGACGCTGTACTTTAAAGCCAGCAATAGCGCCAGTCAGAACATCAGCGTGCCGTCAACCATCCAAGAAGGGGCAACCACCGACTGGATTAACATTAATAGCGATAACGATAACAAGCGCTGCGTTAAAAAAATCGCTTTTTCCGGCCACACCATTAACTCTTCTGACATGGCTTCGCTAAAAATCATTGGCGACGATTAATATCACTGTTCACATTATCTGAGATTTATGAAAATTAATTATCTGGATGATGAAGACCTCTCTTTTCTTCATCGCTGCAGCGAAGAGCATCTGGAAACATTCACCCGAATTCTGACCCACAATGAGAATGGTAAGCCGCGCCTTTCAAGCTCGCTATTGCGTAATGAAAATTTTCAGGCGATGGCCGGGCACCCTGAACGCTATCGTCGCAACTGGCAGCTTATTGCCGGCGAGCTCCAGCACTTTGGCGGCGACAGCATCGCCAACACGCTGCGTCGTCACGGAAAGTTCTACCGGGAAATTTTGCTGGACGTCTGCAAGAGGCTAAAAATCAAAGTAGAGAAACAGATGTCTACGCCGGAAATCGAGCAGCATCTTCTGGAGCACTTTCTGGAACATAGCTGGAAGAAGATGGACGATCGGCAGAAGGCTGACTTTTTCATTGCCGTTGAGTGTCGGGTCAACGAGCATAAAGAGATACTTCCCTATCTGCTACAGACGAATAAGCTGGCGCAGGGCGTCTCGCATCTTCTCGAAGCCCGTCTGACGAAGATCCTCCGCACCCACGCTGCCGTTAGCGTAATCGGCCACGGTTTGGTGCGCGGTGCCGGACTTGGCGGCCCTCTCGGCGCCGCGTTTAATGGCGTCAAAGCCGTGAGCGGCAGCGCTTATCGCGTAACCATTCCGGCCGTACTGCATATTGCCTGTTTGAGGCAAATGACCAGACTTCATCAGGTGAAAAATGAAATTGGTGAAAAATACCCCGCCAGATCATAGACAGTAACGCAGCGCCTAATTATTATGCCGCGCCCCGCCGCTGAGTGGCGGGGAATGCTTCCCTTTCTAATCATTATTTTGAGGAATTATGGGCAACACTAAGTTGGCTAATCCGGCACCGCTGGGCCTTATGGGCTTCGGCATGACCACTATTCTGCTTAACCTGGCAAATAGCGGCCTGTTCGCGTTTGATGTAGCTATCCTGGCGATGGGCATTTTTTACGGCGGCATTGCGCAGATTTTTGCCGGCCTGTTGGAATTTAAAAAAGGCAACACTTTTGGTTTAACCGCATTCACGTCTTACGGCGCTTTTTGGCTGACGCTGGTTGCCATTCTTTTGATGCCGAAAATGGGGCTTGCAGAAGCGCCTAACGCGCATTTCCTTGGAATGTACCTAGGATTGTGGGGCGTTTTTACCTTGTTTATGTTCTTTGGCACCCTGAAAGCCGCGCGTATGCTGCAGTTTGTATTTCTCAGTCTGACCGTGCTGTTCGCGCTGCTGGCGATTGGCCACCTGGCTGATAACGAAGGCATTGTGAAGATTGCAGGCTGGGTCGGTCTGGTCTGCGGCGGCAGCGCCATCTATCTGGCGATGGGTGAAGTGCTGAACGAGCAGTTTGGCCGCACCGTTCTGCCAATTGGCGAAAAGCATTAATTAACTTCGCCGCCCGTCCGCGAGCGGCGAAGTAAGCCCTATCGATTTACGGCAGGCGCTGCAGTTCAGCTTTCGGCGCAGCGACCTGCTCATCCAGTCCCTGGCGTAGCCAAATCCCCAGCCCCAACCCCATAAACGACAGCGCCAGCACGTACCACGCGGGCGCCATCGGCGAAACGCCCATCAGCATGGTCACCGCAATCGGCGTCAGGCCGCCAAAGATGGCGTAAGAGACGTTATAAGAGAATGAAATACCGGTAAAACGGACTTCAGCCGGGAACGCGCGTACCATCACATACGGAACCGCCCCTACCACGCCGACGCACAGGCCCACCGTACCGTAGAGCAGAAACAGACGCTGCGGGCTAGCGCCGGAAAGATGGTAGAAAGCCCAGCTTGCCGCCGCGAGGAATACGCTGCCGACAATAAACGTGCGGCTGGCGCCAAAACGGTCGGCGGCCAGGCCTGCCAGCAGGCAGCCAATGCACAGCATGATGGTGGCTATGCTGTTCGCCTGCAGGGTAATGGCGGGGGCAAAGCCGTAGTGTTTTTGCAGCCAGACCGGCGACATCAGGATCACCACCACCACGCCAGCGGATAACAGCCAGGTTAGCAGCATTGAGACCGCCACCGCTTTCTGATGCTTCAGCGCGACGGCCTTAACCGGCAGCTCCTGCGCTAACGCCTTGCGCTGCTGCATTTCGAGGAAAACAGGCGTCTCCTGGAGCCAACGGCGCAGATACATGGCAACGAGCCCAAACGCGCCGCCCAGCAGGAATGGAATACGCCAGCCGCCATCATGGATACCCTGCGGCGTCAGGTTGGTATTAATCAGCGTCGCCACCACCGATCCCAGCAGGATCCCAACCGTCAGGCCGGCGGTCAGCGTCCCGCAGGCGATACCGATTCTTTTTTCCGGCACATGCTCAGCCACAAAAACCCAGGCGCCGGGGACTTCACCGCCAATCGCCGCCCCCTGAAGAATACGCATAAATAGCAGCAAAAGCGGCGCCACGATGCCCACCGACGCGTAGGTGGGCAGCAGGCCAATCGCCAACGTAGGCAGCGCCATCAGTAAAATGCTCAAGGTAAACATTTTCTTACGCCCGACCAGATCGCCAAAGTGGGCCATAATGATGCCGCCAAGAGGACGCGCTAAATAGCCCGCCGCAAATATGCCGAAGGTCTGCACCTGGCGCAGCCACTCCGGGATATCCGCCGGGAAAAATAGCTCGCCGACAACGGCGGCGAAGAAGACAAAGATGATGAAATCATAAAACTCCAGCGCGCCGCCAAGGGCGGCCAGCGTCAGTGTTTTATAATCCTGTCGGTTCAGAGGTCGGGTATAGTGTGGCATAACGGGCAATCATCCAGAGGTATGAAGATGTTCTACGCAATGTGTAAAGTTAAAAACACTATATCGTAAATAAAACAACACACCACTGGAGATGCAGGTTATATCAGGAATGTGGGAAATTCAGGATAATGTTTCACGCATGGCGCTTTTAGGGCGAAAAGCTGCTACTACATCGCAGTTCGTTTCGACATAGGGCCCCTCAAGCAACTGTACACAATACGGTACACTTGCAAATACCCCGTGCACCAGCACGTTGCCTTCCGCATCTTTCACGCCTTCCAGCGTTTCCTCGATAGCTTTTGGCTGCCCGGGCAGATTAAGGATTAGCGCCTGCTTGCGGATGACGCCAACCTGACGAGAAAGAATGGCCGTTGGTACGAAGTGAAGGCTAACCTGGCGCATTTGCTCGCCAAAGCCGGGCATAACCCGATCGGCAATCGCCAACGTCGCATCTGGAGTGACGTCACGACGGGCCGGGCCCGTGCCGCCGGTAGTCAACACCAAATGGCAGCCCATTTCATCAACCAGTTCGCACAGCGTTTGCTCAATAATAACCTGTTCATCCGGGATCAAGCGGGTCTGCAATTCGAAAGGCGTGGAGAGCGCACGGGCCAGCCACGCTTCAAGCGCGGGGATGCCTTTATCCTGATAGACGCCGCTGGAGGCGCGATCGGAAATGGAAACTAAGCCGATTCGTAAGGTGTTCATGATTATTCCGTTCAAACAGTATTAATAAACAGAATAATACACCGAGGGGAGCAAGGCAGACAGTTTAATGTGGCCGACGGGCGTCGGCCACATGCGGAATTACAGCAGATCGCCGATCATTTTTTCCAGTTTTTCCTGGTCGATCGCAAACTTGCGGATACCTTCCGCCAGTTTGTCTACCGCCATCGGATCCTGGTTGTGCTGCCACAGGAACTCGGATTCGGTGATACGAGCCGGACGCGCTTTAACTTCGCCGCTAAAGGCCAGTTTACGCTCGATAGCGCCTTCGCTTTCCGCCAGCTCTTTCAGCAGGGCCGGAGCGATAGTCAGGCGGTCACAGCCAGCCAGCTCCAGGATCTCGCCGAGGTTACGGAAGCTTGCGCCCATAACCACCGTCTCGTAGCCGTGCTGTTTGTAGTATTCGTAGATTTCGCTTACCGAAACCACGCCCGGATCTTCTGCCGGCGCGTACTCTTTCTTATCGGTATTGGCTTTGTACCAGTCGAGGATACGGCCAACGAACGGAGAAATCAGGAATACGCCCGCTTCGGCGCAGGCACGTGCCTGAGCGAAGGAGAACAGCAGCGTCAGGTTGCAGTTGATGCCTTCTTTTTCCAGCTGCTCAGCGGCGCGGATGCCCTGCCAGGTCGAAGCCAGTTTGATCAGAATGCGATCGTTGCCGATGCCGGCATCGTTGTACAGCTTGATAAGGCGCTTAGCTTTGGCGATAGATGCCTCGGTGTCATAGGACAGGCGAGCATCGACTTCGGTGGAAATACGGCCAGGGATCAGCTTAAGGATTTCAAGACCAATGTTCACC
Source organism: Klebsiella pasteurii (assembly GCF_018139045.1). Taxonomy (NCBI): domain Bacteria; kingdom Pseudomonadati; phylum Pseudomonadota; class Gammaproteobacteria; order Enterobacterales; family Enterobacteriaceae; genus Klebsiella; species Klebsiella pasteurii. The sequence goes on along the minus strand of NZ_CP073236.1, from coordinate 4,792,866 downwards.
GCCAGCTTATCGGAAGCATCGATAATCTGCTGCGCGCGGTCGCTGCTCTGGCCGCGAGCCCAGGCAACAGCGTCATCGATCAGCTTACGGTACTCAGGGATCTGAGCCGCGCCGAGAATCAAAGAAGGGTTAGTCGTGGCGTCCTGAGGCTGATACAGCTTCATTGCCGCGATATCTCCGGTATCAGCTACGACAGTGGTGTACTGACGCAGAGAGGTCAATTTATCCGTCATGATAGTGTTTCTCTTAAACAGCAGTTAAGGGGATGTAACCGGTCTGCCAAGATGATAACACGCTGCCGGGGCAGCGCAACCGCCTACAATGCATGAGCGCAGAGTGTGATAAACTGGGCCAATTAATTACCTGAACACTAAAGGATTGTCACTGGATTGGTAGCGCTTACACTTGCGCACCGATATGGGCAAGAGGATGCTTGATGCCTGATTTTCTGTCGTTTATCAATGAAATACTCTGGGGCTCGGTAATGATTTATCTGTTACTGGGCGCCGGCGTCTGGTTTACCTGGCGAACAAAATTCATTCAGTTCCGTTATATCCGCCAGTTCAGCAAAAGTCTGAAAAAGAGCCTTCAGCCGCAGCCCGGCGGCTTAACGTCTTTTCAGGCGCTGTGTATGAGCCTGGCGGCGCGCGTGGGCAGCGGCAATATGGCAGGCGTTGCGCTGGCCATTGCCGCAGGCGGCCCCGGCGCCGTATTTTGGATGTGGATCTCGGCGCTGCTCGGTATGGCCAGCAGCTTCGCCGAATGCTCTCTCGCCCAGCTTTATAAAGAGCGCGACTCCCGCGGGCAGTTTCGCGGCGGCCCCGCCTGGTATATGGCCCGGGGACTAGGTATGCGCTGGATGGGCGTGCTGTTTTCCATTTTTCTACTGCTGGCTTACGGGGTCATCTTTAATACCGTACAGGCCAACTCCGTTGCCCATGCCATGGCGTATGCGTTTCATTTACCTGAGGCGATTACCGGCGGCGTCCTGGCGGTTCTGACCCTGCTGATCATCATTCGCGGTATTCGCGGCGTAGCGCGAATGATGCAGTGGCTCGTGCCAGTGATGGCCCTGCTATGGGTGGCGACCAGTCTGGTCATTGGTCTGTGGCATATCACCTCCCTGCCAACGATTTTTGAAACTATCTTCCGCTGCGCTTTCGGCTGGCAAGAGGCCGCTGCGGGCGCAGTCGGCTATACCATCAGCCAGGCGCTAACCAGCGGCTTTCAGCGCGGGATGTTTTCCAATGAAGCGGGGATGGGGTCAACGCCTAATTCCGCCGCCGCCGCTGCCTCCTGGCCCCCTCACCCAGCGGCGCAGGGGATCGTACAGATGATTGGCGTTTTCATTGACACCATCGTGATCTGTACCGCCAGCGCCGTGATCATCATGCTGGCGCCGCGAGACGGCAATGCAGAAGCGGTGAACGGCATTCAGGCTATTCAGCACTCGATGAACAACCTCATCGGCGACTGGGGTTCCAGCTTTGTCGCTATCATGGTGCTACTGTTTGCCTTCAGCTCGATCGTCGCAAACTATATCTATGCCGAAAATAATCTCATTTTTCTCCGCATGGATAGTGACCGTAATATCTGGCTGCTGCGTCTGCTTACGCTGTGCATGGTTGCTACCGGTGCGATGATCGGCCTACCGGTGGTGTGGCAGATGGCGGATACCATCATGGCGTTGATGGCGATAACCAACCTGACGGCTATCCTGCTGCTCTCGCCAACGGTGCGCATTATTGCCAGCGATTATCTGCGGCAGCGGAAGCTGGGCCAGCGGCCGGAATTTGACGTCACCCGCTACCCTGAGATTCATCAGCAGCTGGTACCGGGAACATGGGACAACCTGCCGCGCGAATAGCGCGGCAATCGCAGCTATCGATCCTCTCATGACGTTTTTTTGCTAAAGTCGTCAAAAATTTCCCGCAAGGACTGGATATGCTCATACTGATTTCACCTGCAAAAACGCTCGATTATCAAAGCCCGCTGGCAACGACGCGTTATACCCAACCTGAACTGCTGGAACACTCTCAGGAGCTTATCGGCATTGCCCGCCAGCTGTCGGCGCCACAGATTGGCAAACTGATGGGCATCAGCGACAAGCTGGCTGACCTGAACGCGACCCGTTTTCACGACTGGCAGCCAGACTTCACCCCGGACAACGCCCGCCAGGCGATTCTGGCGTTTAAGGGGGATGTCTATACCGGCCTGCAGGCAGAAACCTTTAGCGAGGCTGATTTCGATTTCGCCCAGCAGCATCTGCGAATGCTTTCCGGGCTGTATGGCGTTCTGCGCCCGCTGGATCTGATGCAACCTTACCGCCTGGAAATGGGGATTAAGCTTGAGAACGCGAAAGGCAAAGATCTGTATCACTATTGGGGAGACGTGATTACCGATAAGCTGAATCAGGCGCTGAAAGCCCAGGGCGACGATATTGTGGTAAATCTGGCCTCTGATGAGTACTTCAGGTCGGTAAAACCCAAACGGCTTGAGGGCCAGTTGATTAAGCCGGTATTCCTCGATGAAAAAAACGGCAAGTTTAAAGTGATCAGCTTCTACGCTAAAAAAGCGCGCGGCTTGATGAGTCGTTACATCATTGAGAATCGCTTAACGAAGCCGGAGCAGCTGACCCGCTTTGATAGCGAAGGTTATTTCTTTGACGCCGACGCGTCGGGCAAAGGGGAGTTGGTCTTTAAACGCCACGAGCAGTAAAAGAAAACTCCCCTGCCGCGGATAACGCAGCAGGGGAGCGTGAGTTCGGATTTAACCCATCATCAGCTTACGCAGCGCGGCAAAATCGGCCGGCAGGTTATGCGACAGCAGCGGCAGGTCTGCGCGATCGGCCAGCTCTTTTGGCAGCGGCAGCGTCTCTTGCAGAATCTCTTCCACGCTCTCTTTAAATTTCGCCGGATGCGCCGTGCCGAGGAACAGGCCGTACTCGCCCGGCTGCAGCTGGTCGCGCAGCGCGCGATAGGCAATTGCCGCATGCGGTTCTGAGGTATAGCCGATGGCCTTCAGCTCACGCATGGTCTCTTTGGTGGTTTCATCATCCACTGCCGCGTAGCCCAGCTCATTCAGACGCCAGATTTTACGACGGAATAGCTCTTCCACGCGCGGCCAGTTGTTCGGCTGGCTGACGTCCATGGCGTTGGACAGCGTGGCCTGAGTCGCTTTCGGCGACCAGTTACCGTCCTGCAGGAAGCGCGGCACGGTGTCATTGGCGTTAGTCGCCGCGATAAAGCGTTTGATTGGCAGACCCAGGGATTTGGCCAGCAGACCGGCAGTAAGATCGCCAAAGTTACCGCTGGGTACAGAGATAACCAGCTGATTACGGGCTTCCTGAGGCAGCTGAGCAACGGCTTCAAAATAGTAACAAATCTGCGCCAGCAGACGGCTGATATTGATTGAGTTAGCCGAGTTCAGACCCAGAGCAGCCTTCAGCTCTTCATCATCAAAGGCCTGCTTAACCAGCGCCTGGCAGGCATCAAAATCACCGTCGATTGCCACAGTTTCAATGTTGCCACCGAGGGTACAGAACAGCTTTTCCTGCAGCGGGCTGATTTTGCCGCGCGGATAGAGAATGACCACTTTGACGTTTGGCAGGCCATAAAACGCGTGCGCAACCGCCGCGCCGGTGTCGCCGGAGGTGGCCGTCAGAATAGTGACCGGTTTGTCGCCGGCGATATGGGTCAGCATCTGCGCCATAAAGCGGCCGCCGAAGTCCTTAAACGCCAGAGTCGGGCCGTGGAACAGCTCGAGGCAGCCGACATCATCCTGCACTTTGCTGACCGGCGCCGGGAAGGTGAACGCGTTGCCGATGCGTTCTTGCAGAACATCATGCGGGATCTCGTCGCCGATAAATGCCGACAGGATTTTCGCGCTACGCGACACGAAGTCCTGCTGCAGCATTTCGTCGATTTCACTCAGGCTGAATTCCGGCAGATCGTGCGGAAAGAACAGCCCCTGATGCTTGCCAAGCCCCTGAGTGACGGCCTGCGCAAAGCTGACCTGTTCGTTATGATCTTTTAAGTTATAGAGTTTCATTGGTTATCCCACTACTCGAGCGCCCGCCGTGTCCAGCCGGCAAATATGAACGAAGCCTTCCTGATTTTGCAGATAGTGCGTAGCCAGCCAGTCGGCGACGCGCTGCGCGGTTTCCGGTTTATCGCATAATGCGAACAAGGTTGGACCGGAACCGGAAATGCCGCATGCCTGCGCGCCAATTTCCATTGCTGCCTGACGCGCTTCGCTGAAGCCCGGCAGTAGTTTGGTACGATACGGTTCGGCAATCACGTCTTTCATCAATTTCGCCGCCAGCTGAGGCTGGCGGGAATAGCAGGCGTGAATAAAGCCCGCCAGATGACGACCGTGGGCAATACAGTCCTGACGGCGATACTGCGCCGGCAGAATTGCCCGCGCTTCCGCCGTTGAGACCTTAATCCCCGGATAGGCCAGCACCCACAGCCACTCGTCGAAGGCCGGAATCTGCTGACTGATGATGCCGTTTTCCTCAAGCATCAATTGTATCCCGCCCAGATAGCACGGCGCGACGTTATCGTAATGGATACTGCCGGAAATCCGCCCTTCCATCTCCCCCATCAGCGCCAGCATCCGGCTCTCATTGAGCGGCTTGCCGCAAAATTCATTCATCGCCACCAGCGCGGCGACCACGGAACAGGCGCTGGAGCCCAGCCCGGAACCGATCGGCATGTTTTTTTCCAGCGTCATCGCCACCGGAACCTTTTTGCCAATCTCCTGGCAAAAACGCTCCCAGCATTGATAGACGATGTTTTCCTGTGGCGCCGTCGGCAGTTTGCTGGCGAACCGACCCACGTTTTGCAGGCTGAAGCTCGTCGCCGCCTCAACCGAGACGTTGTCCCCTAGCAGAGTGCCATCAACCGGCGTGACCGCCGCGCCCAGCACGTCAAAGCCGACGCTCATATTGGCACTGGAAGCCGGGGCATATACTTTGACCATCTTAAACTCCTAACTTCCATGACAGGGTACGCAGCAGGTCGGCGAATACGCCAGCCGCCGTCACATCGTTCCCCGCGCCATAACCGCGCAGCACCAGCGGCAGCGGCTGGTAATAGTGGCTGTAGAACGCCAGCGCATTCTCGCCGTTTTTCACTTTAAACAGCGGATCGTTGCCATCAACCGCGGCGATTTTGACGCGACAGGTGCCATCCTCTTCGATATTACCGACATAGCGCAAGACCTTACCTTCATCGCGCGCTTTGGCGACCCGCGAGGCAAACTCATCATCCAGAGAAGGCAACCGCGCCATAAAGCTGTCAACATCGCCGCTGGCATCAAACTCCGCCGGCAGCACCGGTTCCACGATAATGTCAGACAGTTCAAGCTCACGCCCGGTTTCACGCGCGAGGATCAGCAACTTACGCGCGACATCAACGCCAGAAAGATCGTCGCGCGGATCCGGTTCGGTATAGCCCATCTCACGCGCCAGCCTGGTCGCCTCAGAAAAGCTCACGCCCTCATCGAGTTTGCCGAAGATAAACGACAGCGAGCCAGACAGAATACCGGAAAAGTGCAGCAGCTCATCGCCCGCGTTCAGCAAATTTTGCAGGTTTTCGATAACCGGCAGCCCCGCGCCGACGTTGGTGTCGTATAAAAACTTACGCCGTGAGCTGCTTGCGGCGTGGCGCAGCTGATGATAGTAATCCAGCGATGAGGTATTGGCCTTTTTGTTCGGCGTGACCACGTGGAACCCTTCGCGCAGGAAATCGGCGTACTGATCGGCCACGGCCTGGCTGGAGGTACAGTCGACAATCACCGGATTCAACAGATGGTACTCTTTCACCAGACGAATGAGTCGGCCCAGATTGAACGACTCTTTGGCTTCCGCCAGCTCGTCGCGCCAGTGTTCAAGGTTCAGGCCGTGTACGTTAGTCAGCAAGGCGCGAGAGTTGGCCACGCCGCAAACGCGCAGGTCGATATGCTTACTCTTCAGCCAGCTCTGCTGGCGTTTGATCTGTTCGATCAACGCACCGCCGACGCCGCCGATGCCAATGACAAACACTTCAATAACCTGATCGGTATTGAACAGCATCTGGTGAGTCACGCGCACGCCGGTGGTGGCGTCATCGTTGCTGACGACAACGGAGATAGAGCGCTCGGAAGAGCCCTGAGCAATAGCGACAATGTTGATATTGGCGCGGGCCAGCGCAGCGAAGAACTTCGCAGAAATTCCGCGCAGCGTGCGCATACCGTCACCAACAACGGATATAATCGCCAGGCGCTCCATTATCGACAGTGGCTCAAGCAGCCCCTCCTTCAGCTCCAGATAAAATTCATCTTCCATCACCCGCTTCGCCCTGGCGCAATCGCTCTGCGGCACGCAGAAGCTGATGCTGTATTCAGAAGAGGACTGGGTAATAAGAACAACGGAGATTCCCGCGCGGGACATGGTGGCGAACACGCGCGCCGCCATGCCAACCATGCCCTTCATCCCCGGACCGGAGACGTTGAACATCGCCATATTATTGAGGTTGGAGATCCCCTTCACCGGCAAATCGTCTTCATCGCTGCTGGCGCCGATAAGCGTACCCGGCGCCTGCGGATTGCCGGTGTTTTTGATTAAACAGGGGATCTGGAACTGGGCGATAGGGGCAATAGTACGCGGGTGCAAAACTTTAGCGCCGAAGTAGGAGAGCTCCATCGCTTCCTGATAGGACATCGACTTCAGCAAACGCGCATCCGGAACCTGACGCGGGTCGCAGGTATAAACACCGTCAACGTCGGTCCAGATCTCGCAGCAGTCGGCGCGCAGGCAGGCGGCCAGCACTGCTGCTGAGTAGTCAGAACCGTTACGCCCCAGCACCACCAGCTCACCTTTTTCGTTACCCGCGGTGAAGCCCGCCATCAGCACCATATGGTCAGCCGGGATCTGGCTGGCGGCAATACGCCGAGTCGACTCGGCGATATCAACGGTGGATTCGAGGTAATGGCCAACGGCAAGCAGTTTTTCAACCGGGTTGATCACCGTGACGTCATGACCGCGCGCTTCCAGCAAGCCTGCCATAATGGCGATAGAGAGCTTTTCTCCCCGGCAAATAAGGGACGCATTAACGCTATCCGGGCACTGCCCAAGCAGACTAATGCCGTGCAGGACGTGTTTGATTTGCGCGAATTCCTGCTCAACAAAAGCTTTCAACGGCGCAAGCGGAAAGCCCGGTTGTGCATCGGCGAGACCTTGCAGAAGTTCGGTGAAAATGCGTTCGGCATCGGCGATATTGGTCAGCGCATCCTGCCCGCCAATGGTTTTTTCGATCATCGCAACCAGATGGTTAGTGATCTTCGCCGGGGCAGATAGTACGGTCGCTACCTGCCCCTGCCTGGCATTACTCTCCAGAATATCGGCAACACGCAGAAAACGTTCTGCATTTGCCACTGATGTACCGCCGAACTTCAACACACGCATGGTTATGACCCCTTGATTTTTTATCGAAAAAAAAGCCCGCACTGTTCAGGTGCGGGCTTTTTTCTGTGTTTCCTGTACGCGTCAGCCCGCACCGTTACCTGTGGTAATAGTGGTGGTGATAATCGTGGTGATCATGCCGATGCGATTCATGGATGTTGTGTACTCTGTAATTTTTATCTGTCTGTGTCCTGTGCCTATATTGGTTAAAGTATCTGTCGACTTAAGTCAACGAATTTCTACTTTTGGCCCATTTTTTCACACCTGGCCAATACGCCATGGCCGCCTGATAATTCATCCGCATCTGCGCATCAGGAGGCCAATAATTAGCACATAAGACCATATGAAAATGGTATGACAGAACTTTAACCTGGAAGGTTTTTTTCAATATCGTGCAGTAAACGATGCAGCATGGCAGTATCCCTCTGCTGCAAAAGACCCATTCGCTGCTGGAGCCAGTCGGTCAGTTTTATATCGTCACCCACGCCGAGGCGCTCGAGCAGATCGCGAGTGCGAAGGCGTAGCGCCTGCAGCTGATTGTCATCCACGCTAGCGGATGTTGGCGGGGTATTCTGCAACAACGAGGTCAGCTGATAACAATAGACCATCACCGACTGCCCCAGATTGAGCGAGGGATAGTCAGCCACCATCTGCACGCCGCTCAGCACATCGGCAAGGGCCAGCTCTTCGTTGGTTAACCCGGAATCTTCCCGGCCAAACACCAGCGCGGCATGATGCATCCATTGCGCTTTTTCTTCCAGCAGCGGCAAGAGCTGCTGCGGCGTCGCGTAGTAGTGAAAACGCGCCCGGCTACGGGCGGTAGTGGCGACGGTAAAATCGACATCGTGCAGCGCCTGCTCAAGCGTGGCATAAGTTTTAACATTGTCGAGGATCTCGCCAGAACCGTGCGCGACCCAGCGCGCCGCAGGCTGCAAATGAGCATCGCTATCGACGATACGCATATCGCTAAACCCCATGGTTTTCATCGCTCTGGCTGCCGCGCCCACGTTTTCTGCCCGCGCCGGGGAGACTAATACAATTGATAAACGCATTTGGTTTCTCTTTTACTTTTTAGGCGGCGGGAATGACGATTTTTCCCTTCATATTACGCGCCGTGAATTTACAAATTTGCAACAAAAATCACTAAATTTGAGCTTTATCACCCATAAAAAAAACTAAACTATTCCCAAGGCACCGTGTCACAGAGTATGTTAACAGAACAGCTTTATCCGTATGTTTGGCAATGAAATTTATGTCCGAATACGTTTTTAGGCTTTGGATTCATCACGTTTATTATTTTCTTAGCGTAACTAATTGCGCATGATATGAATTGTGACGATGAATCCCGTTTAGATGCAATGATTTCACAAGACTGTTAACGTGCTACAATTGAACTTGATATATGTCAACGAAGCGTAGTTTTATTGGGTGTCATGCCTCACTTAGCCTGTTATGTTGCTGTTAAAATGGTTAGGATGACAGCCGTTTTTGACACCGTCGGGTCCAGAGGGAAAGTACCCACGACCAAGCTAATGATGTTGTTGACGTTGATGGAAAGTGCATCAAGAACGCAATTACGTACTTTAGTCATGTTACGCCGGGCATGTTAATTTGCGACATGCACCAGGCAGGTCAGGGACTTTGGTACTTCCTGTTTCGATTTAGTTGGCAATTTAGGTAGCAAACATGCAGACCCCGCACATTCTTATCGTTGAAGACGAGTTGGTAACACGCAACACGTTAAAAAGTATTTTCGAAGCAGAAGGTTATGATGTATTCGAAGCGACCGATGGCGCGGAAATGCATCAGATCCTGTCTGAAAATGATATCAACCTGGTGATCATGGATATCAACCTGCCAGGCAAAAATGGTCTCCTGTTAGCACGCGAGCTGCGTGAGCAGGCGGACGTCGCGCTGATGTTCCTCACCGGCCGCGATAACGAAGTGGATAAAATCCTTGGCCTCGAAATCGGTGCCGATGATTATATCACTAAACCTTTCAACCCACGTGAACTGACGATTCGCGCGCGCAACCTGCTCTCCCGTACCATGAACCTTGGTACCGTGAGCGAAGAACGCCGTAGCGTAGAAAGCTATAAGTTCAACGGTTGGGAGCTGGATATCAATAGCCGTTCGCTGGTTAGCCCTAATGGTGAGCAGTACAAGCTGCCGCGCAGTGAATTCCGCGCCATGCTGCACTTCTGCGAAAATCCGGGCAAAATCCAGTCGCGTGCGGAACTGCTGAAGAAAATGACCGGCCGTGAGCTGAAGCCGCACGACCGCACCGTGGACGTAACCATCCGTCGCATTCGTAAGCATTTTGAATCCACTCCGGATACCCCGGAAATTATCGCCACCATCCATGGCGAGGGGTACCGCTTCTGTGGAGATCTGCAGGAATAACACCGTTTTTCTTGCTGTCATAACGTAAAAACGGCGCAATTCGCGCCGTTTTTTTTTATTTCCAGATCCTCAGCTTATCGCCATCATCACCGTCTTCGGGCAGTCTCTCTTTTGGCTTCGGGAGAGATAGCGTGTACCAGTCAACGCGACGCGTCAGGAACATCAGCGCGCTGAGCGCCAGCAGTAGTACTCCCGTCCCCAATAACAGCGCGCTATCTTCTGAACGCAATAGCATCCACATAACGCCATCCAGCAGCAGTAATGCGCAGACAAAAAGAAAGCTGCTACGCCATCCCTTCAGCACCGCGTGCAGATAAACCCCATTGATCAGCGCCCCTATCAGGCTGGCAACGATCCAGGACGGCGTAAAGCCAATATGCTCGGACAGGGCCAGTAATATCAGATAGAACATCACCAGTGACAAACCCACCAGCAGATACTGCATCGGGTGTAAACGGCACTGAGAAAGGCTCTCAAAAACGAAAAACGCCATAAACGTAAGTGAGATTAATAGAATGGCATACTTTGTCGCCCTATCGGTCAGCTGGTACCGATCGGCTGGCGTCGTAACGTTAACGTTGAAAGCGGGCAGTTGACGCCACTCAATCTCGCGATCGTCCATAAAAAACCGGGCCATATTGTTCGCAAACCAGCTACTCTGCCAGCGGGCGCTATAACCTGATGGGGAAACCTCACGACTAACCGGGAGAAAATCGCCCAGGAAACCAGGATGCGCCCAGTTACTGGTCAGCTGTAATTGGCTATTGCGTCCGAGCGGCGCGACTGAGAAGCTTCCGGTTCCGTTCAGGTTGAGTGTGAATTCAACATCCAGCGTTTTTTGTTGGGGAGTTAACAGCGGCATTGGCATATGAATTCCCTCTCCGCTGCCGCTGATACCGATTCCGGGTTCCACCGGCAGCGCCTCTCCATTAATTTTCGGGGCAATAATGGTGCCAATCCCGCGTGCATCGCTAACGCCGACCACCATAACCGGTTTACCTAACGTAATATTATCTTTTCTGAGTTCAGCCAGACGGGAAACATCAAATTGCGCCTTAATACCCAGATCGTTGTGCCAGATTTGGCCTTCATAAATCCCTATTTTTCTGGATTCAACGTTCTGTTTTCCGGCTATCGCCAGCGACTCAGGTAACCAGTAATGCAGCCAGTGACGTTGATATGTCACCTCTTTTTTATCCTCAATGCGGGTCAATACCTCGGTCACGGGAATGGCGATCAGCGGCCCGACCAATTTCTGCGATCCGCTGGTACTGCTCTCCAGAGCCTCAATGACTTCGCTGCGATAATCCGCGCGTTCAACGATCAGCTGCCGGACGATCATCAGCGGGATCGATAACAGTAAAATACACCCCAGCAGGGTGCTCATTTTCCAGAATAGTGGTGATTTCAACATAGCCCTCTCCTTAGTGATACGCTTACCTTAAAGGGGCTATGTGGGGAGAATTTGAAGCTATGTGAAGTGAGCGTGAAGTCTCAGCAAAGCGCACACGCCGCCCTCCGGGCGATTAACCAGCTCGATATCGCCCTGATGCAGGCGCGCAACTTCACGAACAAACGCCAGCCCCAGGCCGCTGCTTTTTTGGCCATTATCACGAGGCAGAGAATAGAAACGTTCGAAAACACGCCCCAGCGCGTAGTCGGGAATACCGCTTCCCGTATCGCATACGGTTAATCGCACGCCGCCATCACGTTCTTCCGCGCCAAGGACAATCACCCCTTCAGCAGGAGTAAAATCGATAGCATTATCAAGTAGATTGCCCAATGCCTGCGCCAGGAGCTCACCATCACCCTCTACCGTCAGGGGCGTTTCCTGCCAGCGTAGTGTGAGGTTTTTCGCCACCAGCGCGATGTCGCGCTCCTCGGCCAGACGACGAAAAAGCGCAGCGACGGAGACGGGACGCTGGGCGATCTCCAGCCGATTCTCCAGCCGGGCCTGCTGAAGTAAATTTTCCACCAGCGACTGCATTCGCGCATTCTGCGCCAGGATATTGCGGGTAAAACGCGCGGCGACCTCAGGCGGAGGCGCCTCCCGGAGAATTTCTGCCGCGCCGCGAATCGCCGCTAGCGGGCTCTTCAGTTCATGGGTCAGCGCATAAACGTAGTTCTCAATTGCGTTCTTACCTTCAAGTTTAAGGCGCATACTTTCCAGCGCCTGCGCCAGCTTGCGCAGTTCGCTGCTGCCCGTGTCCGGCAACGGAAGCGGACGGTCAGCGGTCACGGAGTCGGCGTAGCGAACCAGCTTGCCGATGGAAAAGTTAATCCACCATACCATCGCAACGCCGATCAGTAGCGCGATCCCCAGCAGCGCCCCTCCGGCCCACAGAATACGCCGCTCGCTGCGTTTGATGACCGGCGCCATGGCCAGATTGGGTTTTCCGACGCTGAGCACGCCAATGATTCGACCATTATCCATCACCGGCGCGGCAATATACATCACCGAGCTACTATCATCGTCTGGATCGCTGCGCGTGCTGCGCGCCCCGTATTGTCCGCGTAAAGTGAGCCAGACATCGTTCCAGCGCGAATAGTCTTGCCCCAGCGCATTGCCCGCGGAATCAAATACCACCTTGCCCTGCGCATCGGTCATATAGACGTGATATTCGTTGCGAACTTTATTAATGCCGGCAATGTTGGCATTGATCGGCTGGCGATGCAGCGTTTGAAAAGCCTGGGCCAGGCGCCCATGCTGGGGATTGGCGGAAAGTAAATCCTCACGGGCCAGCCCGGCAAGCAGGGCCGCCGTATCAATCAGCGTTCCTTCCGTTGCGCGCCGAACACCGGGTTTAATCTCCTGAACGAAGATAGAAAGCACAAACCAGGCAGCAATCGCCACTATCAAAAAGTAGCCCATCAGCAGCCGCATACCGATGCGCATCAGAAGCCTCCAAGGCTGTATCCCATACCGCGGTGCGTATTGATCGGAGAGAGATCGGGATTCACTTCTCGCAGCTTAGCGCGCAGCGTTTTGATATGGGTATCAACGGTACGGTCGAAGCTCTCGTTCGCGTCGCCCCATACTTGCTCCAGCAGCAGCTGGCGGGAAAAAATGCGCCCAGGAGAATGAAGTAGCGTTTTTAATAATAAAAACTCATAGCGGGTCAGATTCAGACCCTGGCCGCACCACGTGACCTGAGCCGCGGCGTCATTCAATGTGAACTCCCCCACGCGCAAAAGCGGTGAAGGGGCGGCGAATTTCTGCAGCCGCCGCAGGACAGTGCGAACCCTGGCACAAACTTCACGGGGAGAAAATGGCTTGGCGATATAATCATCAGCGCCGATTTCCAGGCCGAGCAGCTTATCCACCTCTTCGCTGCGGGCCGTCAGGAACAGCACCGGCAGCGCAGGATAGCGGGCCAGCAGTCGGCGACATAGCTCAAACCCGCTGATATCAGGCAGGCCGACGTCAAGAATCGCGAGGTCGGGTTGGTGATGATGCGCCGCGTCCAGCGCAGGGAGTCCGCGCTCGAACGCCGTAACGATAAATCCTTCTTGTTGCAGCATGTAGACGAGCGTATCCGCGATACTCATCTCATCTTCCACCAACCAGATCCGCGGTTGTTGCATCGGCGTTCCCTGTTATTTATTCCATGGCATAATCGGCACGGCGCTAAGCGCATTTTTCGGCGAGCCATCGACGATTTTATCCGAATAGGTCAAATAGATCAGCGCATTGCGTTTGGCATCGTAAAAACGCACGACCTGCAGCTTTTTAAATACCAGCGAGGTGCGTTTCTGGAACACCACATCGCCCTGAGTTTTACCGTTTTTGATTTTATCCGTCAGCTCAATCGGCCCCACCTGCTGACAGGAAATTGCGGCATCGGAGGTATCCTCCGCCAGTCCTAACCCGCCTTTAATTCCTCCGGTTTTCGCCCGGCTGATGTAGCACGTGACGTTCTGGACATCCGGGTCGTCAAAGGCCTCGACGACGATTTTATGATCCGGCCCAAGGAACTTAAATACGGTATCCACAGAGCCGATTTGTTCCGCCTGCGCCACCTGGCAGCCCGCCAGCAAAAGCATTCCTGCCACTAACTTCTTGTATTTCATATTGTTACCATTCTTAAAAATTTAGCTGAGTGATTATCACATATTAAGAAGAAAAGTTTTATAGATCACAGCTTTACAAAATTACCACCAGAACTTCTGGAATAATCGCATTTAAAAGCAAAAAAAACACTGAATGCTAAAACATCAAAAAATGCTATTATCCGCTACCTTTAGTATCAGGCACCTGAGTTTAAGGATGGGGATATTTTATGGATCAAGCAGGGATTATTCGCGATCTCCTTAGCTGGCTGGAAGGTCACCTGGATCAGCCTCTCTCACTGGACAATGTGGCAGCGAAGGCGGGCTATTCCAAGTGGCATCTGCAAAGAATGTTCAAGGACGTGACCGGCCATGCTATCGGTGCCTATATTCGCGCCCGTCGCTTATCTAAGTCGGCGGTTGCCCTACGCCTGACCGCGCGTCCGATTCTTGATATTGCGCTACAGTATCGCTTTGACTCGCAGCAGACTTTTACTCGCGCCTTTAAAAAGCAGTTTTCGTTGACGCCAGCCCTCTACCGACGCTCTCCAGACTGGAGCTCCTACGGTATGCGCCCTCCGCTGCGTCTGGGCGAGTTCACCATGCCGCACTATGAATTCGTCACGCTGAATACCACTCAGCTGGTCGGCGTCACCCAGAGCTACACCTGTAAGCTCGAGGAGATCTCCGATTTCCGTAATCAGATGCGCGTCCAGTTCTGGCGTGAATTCCTCGCCAATACGCCATCGATTCCCCCGACGCTATACGGTCTGCATGAGCCGCGTCCTAGCCTCGATAAAGACGATGAGCAGGAGGTGTTTTACACCACCGCGCTGACGCCGGAGCTGGCAAACGGCCACCTGCATAACGCCCATCCGGTGATACTGGAAGGCGGCGAATACGTGATGTTTACCTACGAAGGATTGGGCACCGGGTTGCAGGAGTTTATTCTGACGGTTTACGGCACCTGCATGCCGATGCTTAACCTCACCCGTCGTAAGGGCCTGGATATCGAACGTTTCTTCCCGGAAGATGAAAGCCGGAATCAGGAACCGCCTATTCAGCTGCGCTGCGAATACCTGATCCCGATTCGTCGTTAACGCTGTAGCTCATCCATCGCGGGGGCATCGAGATGCGACACATCCCCCGCGGTTTCCACCACCCATCCCGACGCCAGCCAGGGACTTTGCTGGTAGTCAACGCGGGAAATAGAGCAGTTGCGTAGACGCAGGCGACGCTCCGCGTAAGCGGGCAGACCAAGAATCGTACTCACCAGACATCCCAGCGCCATCCCATGGCTCACCAGCAGCGGTCGGCTACCCGCGGGCAATTCCAGACAAGACGTCAGCGCCGCGTGCATACGCTCGCTCAGCTCCTGCATTGACTCCCCCTGCGGGATACGCCCGTCGGGCGTGCCGTTAACCAGCTGTCGACGCCAACCCTCCTCTTCTTCGCTCAGCGAGTCGATATGGCGCTTTTCAAGCACGCCCATATCCAGCTCACGCAAGCGCGAATCGGTCACGACGCTGCATCCGCAGGCTTCAGCGATGATTTCCGCGGTACGGCGCGTCCGGCCTAAATCGCTGGCGATAATATGCGTAATCCCCAACGTTCTGGCGCGCTCGCCCACCTGCCAGGCCTGACGCTCACCGTGGGCGGTAAGCGGGCTGTCGGACTGGCCCTGAATACGTCGCTCGGCGTTCCACTGCGTTTCACCGTGGCGAACAAGGTATACCTGTAACATGCTTTATTATCCGTTCTGAGCTCTTAACCCTCGAGCTACAAGCATAGCCGCCTGCAGCAAGAATGATTTGGAGTATACTGCGATGATGTTTAGTAATTCTGAGTTGTTTTGATTATGCACCATGTTGTCTCAGCTACCACTAATCCCGCCAAAATTCAGGCAATTCTGCAGGCTTTTAACGAGATCTTCGGCGAAGGATCCTGCCACATTGAGTCCGTCTCCGTCGAGAGCGGCGTGCCGGAACAGCCCTTTGGCAGCGACGAAACGCGCGCTGGCGCACGAAATCGCGTGGCTAACGCGCGTCGCGCACGGCCAAACGCGGACTTCTGGGTCGCCATTGAAGCCGGAATCGACGAAGGCAGCACCTTTAGCTGGGTGACGATCGACGACGGCAACCTGCGCGGCGAAGCGCGCTCGGCGACCCTGCCGCTACCGCGGGTCATTCTTGAAAAAGTCCAGGCAGGAGAAGCCCTGGGGCCGGTGATGTCTCAGCATACCGGCATCGATGAAATTGGCCGCAAAGAGGGCGCTATCGGCGTATTCACGGCCGGAAAACTGACGCGCAGCAGCGTTTATCATCAGGCCGTCGTGCTGGCGCTAAGCCCGTTCCATAACGCTATTTACCGCTAGCGTTAATCAACGCCTGTTCCAGCCACAGACGCAGCTCCGCCGGGGCCGATTTGAGGCTGTTCGAACCGCGGGTAATGGTGGCGATCCCGGCGCCGAGTTCATTTTTCAGCTCGCGCTGGCTCATCTCGCCGCGCAGCAACTCTTCAATGATGCGCACCCGCGTGCCGAGCGCCTCGCGCTCGTCGGGCGTCAGCATGAGCTGTAAAAGCGGCAGATGGAGGTCGTCGGCGTACGCTTGCTGCAGGAGGGCGACAAAACGCAGCCACTCCTGATGACGCTGTTCGGCCACGGCCGCTGAATAGGGGGATTGTTGGGTCATGTTACGCCACCTGTCGAATGTACTCACTAACGAGTACAAAGCATAACATACTTCTGTCCGGACTCTACGGGTTTCGGGCAACATCGCGAAATACGATGTTGCCCGAAGGAGGCTGTATTAATAGCGCAGCTTCCATTCCGCATCGCTCAGCAGCGTGTCTTTCTGGCCCATAAAATAGCGATAGTAGGCATCATAGGACAGAACGTTTTTCACATAGCCGCGCGTTTCAGAGAACGGAATGCTCTCGATAAACGCCACCGCGTCAATGCGTCCGCCGCTGTTGCCCCGCCAGGTGCGCACTCGCCCAGGACCAGCGTTATAGGCCGCAGAGGCGAAGATTCGGTTATTGCCAAACTGCTGATAAACATATTGCAGATAGCTGGTACCAATGTTGATGTTCATTTCCGGATCCAGTAGCTGCGATGGACCGTTATAGCCGGGAATATTGAACATGCTCACCGTATGCGTTGCCGTACCCGGCATAATCTGCATCAGACCGCGGGCGCCAACCGGTGAACCGGCTTTCGGATTCCAGGCGCTCTCCTGACGCGCGATGGCCATCGCGTAGCTTTGCGGAATATCTTTACCGCTGATATAGCGGGTAAAAAGGTCGTTATAGGCCAACGGGAAACGCTCTTCCAGCTGATCCCATAGTTTTCCGGCGATGGTAGCCTGGACGCTCAGATCCCACCAGTCCTGATTAAACGCGTAACGAGCCAGCTGCGCCTGCTGATCTTTGGTTTTGCTGGTGACCAGATTTGCCCACTCGCTGCGGGCGGTATTATCCATATTCCAGTACATCAGCTCGCGGACCCGCGCCATTTCCGGCCCCGAGGTCAACGCCGGATCGAGGTTCGCCGGGGCTTTGTCGATGCGGAAAGTGTACTCCTCGCCCAGGCGCTGGGCAGCGACCATCGGATAGAAGCCGCGCTGCTGCATCAACGAACGGAGAATATCTTTCGCTTCGTCATCGCGTCCGCGCTCCAGCAGCAGATCGGCCTGCCAATAGCGCCATTCGTCCTTCTCTTTCGCCTCCATCGGCAAACGCGCCAGCCAGGTGTTCAGGCCACGCCGATCCCCAAGCCCCAGCGCCATACGTACCCTGCGCTCCACCAGCGAGGTGGATTGCGAACGCATAATGGCGTCGTCGCGCCAGATGGCCTGCTCTTCGGTCACGTCGCTGCCCATCAGGCGCCAGGCGACAATATCCCGCAGCTCCTGAATCTGATCTTCATTGAGCTGCTGCGCCTGCGCTAATGAGGGGATCATCAGGCGCGCGTTTTCCACATCCTGCCGGGCAACGCTGGCAAACGCGACTGCCGCCATCTGGCGGGTGAAATCCGTCGCACCGGTTGTGCGGGCGAAGGTCATCACGCTATTGGGATCGTTAGCCAACGCGATGACCGCCGTCGAAATGGTTTGATAATCGGCAGGCATCTGCTGGGCCAGGACCCGTACCAGACTGGTATTACCCGCTTTCATCGCCAGGCGAATGCGTTCAAGGTAGGCCAGCGGATCCTGCTGGCCGGAGGCGCGCCAGGCGCCAAATAGCTGGTCACAGGCGTTTGGCTGGCTTTTGCCGCTCAGCCACAGCGCTTTCGCCCCGTCCCAGGCCTCCTGAGCCTGGCCGACGTTCCACTTCGCATAGTAGTAATTGCACTGCGCCTCGGTGCCGGTCGGCTTATCCGGGCTGAAGGCCAGCAGGCCGCGCCAGTCGCTGCGGCGCGCCAGTTCGTTGACGAACCGTGATTTCAGCGAACGCGCAGGAGGCAGCGTAGGGTTGGCGGCGATAAAATTGGTCACCACCAGCGCAGGTTGGTTCATCAGATCATCGGTAATCTGCCGGTACTGGAGATAAGGATAGAGCGGATAGGTCGTTAGCGTGGGCATCAGCTGATTGACGACATCCATTTGTCGACTGTCCCACGCCTGTTTAACTTGAGCATAGCGGCTGCGCTGTTCATCCAGTGAATCCGCATGCGCCAGTTGGCTTAACGTCAGCAGACTTACGCCGGCGGCCAGAAGACGCCACGTCACAGTTTTGGCTTTTTCCACAAGCTCTTCCTCTATTCAGATACACCACAACAGCATCATGCCGCGGGCAAAAATTTCAGGTATTACGTAGATATGCTAATCAGACAACGCGAATCGCGCCACGTCCCGGACATTTTTTTACGCTTTTGTGAATCCCATCGCCTCGCTGGGATTAAAGCGCGAAAAAGGCTACACTTCGCCTTTGAAAACTATTCACTACCCTACTCAAAATCATTCTGGCTGCATCAAGCTAGCCTGAGGGATGAAGAGTATATAAAAGAGGCGAAGTCCAACGTGGCTCAATTCGTTTATACCATGCATCGTGTCGGCAAAGTGGTTCCGCCGAAACGTCATATTCTGAAAAATATCTCCCTGAGCTTTTTCCCGGGCGCAAAAATCGGCGTTCTCGGCCTGAACGGCGCCGGTAAGTCGACCCTGCTGCGTATTATGGCCGGCATCGATACCGATATCGAAGGCGAAGCGCGTCCGCAGCCAGGTCTGAAAATCGGCTATCTGCCACAGGAGCCGCAGCTCAATCCGGAGCAGACCGTACGTGAGTCGGTTGAAGAAGCGGTGGCCGAAGTGGTCAATGCGCTGAAAGGCCTGGACGAGGTGTACGCCAAATACGCGGAGCCGGATGCCGACTTTGATAAGCTCGCCGCTCAGCAGGGCAAGTTCGAAGAGATTATCCAGGCGCACGATGGCCATAACCTGAACGTCCAGCTTGAGCGCGCGGCGGATGCCCTGCGTCTGCCGGACTGGGACGCGAAAATCGCCAATCTGTCCGGTGGTGAGCGCCGCCGCGTCGCGCTGTGCCGCCTGCTGCTGGAAAAGCCAGACATGCTGCTGCTCGACGAACCAACCAACCACCTGGACGCAGAGTCCGTGGCCTGGCTGGAACGCTTCCTGCACGACTTCGAAGGCACCGTGGTGGCGATCACCCACGACCGTTACTTCCTCGATAACGTCGCCGGCTGGATCCTTGAGCTGGACCGCGGCGAAGGTATTCCGTGGGAAGGTAACTACTCCTCCTGGCTGGAGCAGAAAGATCAGCGTCTGGCGCAGGAAGCATCTCAGGAAGCGGCGCGCCGTAAGTCAATCGAGAAAGAGCTGGAGTGGGTCCGTCAGGGCGCGAAAGGCCGTCAGTCTAAGGGCAAAGCCCGTCTGGCGCGCTTTGAAGAGCTTAACAACGTCGAGTACCAGAAGCGTAACGAGACCAACGAACTGTTTATTCCACCAGGCGCACGTCTGGGAGATAAAGTGGTTGAAGTTAGCAACCTGCGTAAGTCCTATGGCGACCGCCTGCTGATTGACGACCTGAGCTTCTCGGTACCGAAAGGCGCTATCGTCGGCATCATCGGTCCTAACGGCGCGGGTAAATCGACCCTGTTCCGCATGATGTCCGGTCAGGAACAGCCTGATGCCGGTTCAATCACCCTGGGTGAAACCGTCAAGCTGGCCTCCGTCGATCAGTTCCGCGACGCCATGGACAACAGCAAAACCGTATGGGAAGAAGTTTCCGGCGGGCTGGATATCATGAAAATTGGCAACACCGAGATGCCAAGCCGCGCCTACGTGGGCCGCTTTAACTTCAAAGGCGTTGACCAGGGCAAGCGCGTTGGCGAGCTGTCCGGCGGTGAGCGCGGCCGTCTGCATCTGGCGAAGCTGCTGCAGGTGGGCGGTAACGTCCTGCTGCTCGATGAACCGACCAACGACCTGGATATCGAAACCCTGCGCGCGCTGGAAAACGCCCTGCTGGAGTTCCCGGGCTGCGCGATGGTCATCTCGCACGACCGTTGGTTCCTCGACCGTATCGCGACCCATATTCTGGACTACCAGGATGAAGGTAAGGTGGAGTTCTTCGAAGGTAACTTTACCGAATACGAAGAGTATAAGAAACGCACCCTCGGCGCCGATGCGCTGGAGCCGAAGCGTATCAAGTACAAACGTATCGCGAAATAAAAGCAAAAGGGCAACGCAGGTTGCCCTTTTTGGTGGTTGCTCCTCACCCTGTGGGTGACGCAGAGGAGCTTAGCTATCCCTGCTCGCCCATCATCTCTTTTACCAGCTCAACGCAGCGCAGGAAGCGGGCATCGTAATCGGCCTCTTTCACATGCACAAAATCTATCTCATTCTCTTTGAGCAACGACACCAGCATCGTCTGAAACTCCTTGCGGTCTACCGAGCTGCCAAGACTACGTAAACCGTCGGCCACCCACGGCGTGTTGTTTTCCAGCAGGATGACCAGGTCAAAACGATATTCGTCGATCAGCGCCTGAACAAAGGGATGTTCCCGCCCCTCGTACTTGAGACAGAACGCCTGGGTGCTGACAAAGTCCGTGTCGATGAACGCCACCTTGTTGGCATATTTCACCGCGAAATCAATATATTGCGCGTGACCGAGGGCAATTTTGTCATAGTCGGAGTATTGCAGCGCCATCTCATCGCCGCCGAGGTGCGAAAAGACGTAGTCGCGGCCATATTCCCAGGCGCTGGTAGTATTAAAGATATTGGATAGCTTATTCACCAGCGTCGACTTACCGCTCGACTCACCGCCGAGAATCGCCACCGTGCGCACGAAAAACGGCTTCACTTCGGTAGGAATATATTCCCAGTAGCGGAACGGGTTTTCACGAATCTGTCCGCCGCTGATGTTCATAAAGGTGCGTTTAGGATCGATCAGAACGGTTTCAATACCCAGATGCTCCAGATACTGCGGCGCATCGCCCTCTTCCGAGGTGTAGATCCAGTTAGGCTCGATGCCCTTCTCGCTCATAAAGGCGCGGATCCCGCGGCTCCAGACGTCCCAGCCGTGCGGATAGGGTTCCATTCCCTCTTCATTGAAGGCGTGGATGCGGATGTTCTTCTGGTATTTGAAGGTTTGCAGCAGCCAGCGCAGGCGGTCAGGTACGGTCGGCTGCTGCGACATCGCGCTTTTTTCAAACAGCTCACGGTCACGGGGATCGTCGTAGCCCATAATGATATGCAGCTCATCGACCTGGCTACAGGCGCGCTGAATCAAGTAGATGTGCCCGGTATGCAGCGGGTAAAACTTACCAAATACCACGCCAACGCTTTTTTGTCGACGCGGAAACTCCAGCCCGAGAAACCGGTGTAGCGCTTCCAGCTTCTGCGCGCTGGGGCTTTTAATTTTCGCGTTCAGCAGCTGGCTCAGATAGCCTTTTGTCATCCCGCTGGCGTCAGCTACCTGCTGTAGCGTACAACCCTTCTGCTTAATGGCGCTTTTTAAATAGTCAAATGACGACATAGCGAGTCTCCTTTTCACTTATTATAAGTCGTCAAAGACGCTAAGTGCGTCCGCAAGCTTTTTCACGCCAAAGATTTGCATCCCTTCCGGCGCTTTTTTCGGCACATTCGCTGCCGGAACAATCGCCCGACGAAAGCCATGCTTAGCCGCTTCAGAGATACGCTCCTGGCCGCTCGGCACCGGGCGAATTTCGCCTGCGAGACCCACTTCGCCAAAAACCACCAGGTCCTGGGGCAGCGGACGGTCGCGCAGGCTGGAAACCATCGCCAGCAGCAGCGCCAGATCGGCGCTGGTTTCGGTGACCTTCACCCCACCAACCACGTTGACGAAGACGTCCTGGTCGGCCATCTGCAGACCGCCGTGACGATGCAGAACCGCCAGCAGGATCGCCAGACGGTTCTGCTCCAGCCCCACCGCCACGCGGCGCGGGTTGGACATCATCGAGTGATCGACCAGCGCCTGGATCTCCACCAGCAGCGGTCGCGTGCCTTCCCAGACCACCATCACCGAACTACCGGAAGTCACTTCGTCCCCGCGGCTCAAAAAGATGGCCGAGGGGTTGCTCACTTCACGTAGACCCTGCTCGGTCATGGCGAATACGCCCAGCTCGTTGACCGCGCCGAAGCGGTTTTTATGGCTGCGCAGGGTGCGGAAACGAGAGTCGGCGTCGCCGTCGAGCAGCACGGAGCAGTCGATACAATGCTCCAGCACTTTCGGCCCGGCCAGCGAGCCGTCTTTGGTAACGTGGCCGACCATGACGATAGCCACGCCGCGCGTCTTGGCAAAGCGCGTTAAATAGGCCGCCGTTTCGCGCACCTGGGCCACACTGCCCGGCGACGACTGCACGTCGGCCATATGCATTACCTGGATGGAGTCGATAACCATCAGCTGCGGCTTTTCTTCATCGGCAATCTGGCAAATCTGCTCAATGCTGGTTTCTGACAGCATATTCAGATTGGCCGTCGGCAGGCCTAAACGGTGAGCGCGCATCGCCACCTGCTGAAGCGACTCTTCCCCGGTGACGTAGAGCGTTTTCATGCCTTCGGCGAGCTTACACAGGGTTTGCAGCAGCAGCGTCGACTTACCCGCGCCGGGATTGCCGCCGATCAGAATCGCGCTCCCCGGCACCACGCCGCCGCCGAGCACGCGGTCAAACTCTTTAAATCCGGTAGAAAAACGCGGCAGTGCTTCCAGGCTGATATCGGAGAGCTTCTTCACTTTCGACACGCCGGCATTACCGGCATACCCTGACAAGCGTTCGTTTCTTGCCACCTGCGGCGAAGCGGCAATGCGCATCTCGGTTATGGTATTCCAGGCATGACAGGCGCTGCACTGCCCCTGCCAGCGCGGATAATCCGCACCGCATTCATTACAGACAAATGCGCGTTTTGGAGCTTTCGCCACGTTAACCTCTTACTTTTGATTCATGCTGCCGGAGAGAATACAGAATACCCCCATCAGGTCAGCGTGGCGGATTGTCACTTCCGCCAGTTCATTAACTTTTGGCTTAGCATGATAGGCAATGCCGAGCCCTGCCGCTTTAATCATCGGCAGATCGTTTGCGCCATCGCCAATGGCGACGGTTTGCGCCGGCGGGATCTCATACTTTTCCGCCAGTTTACGCAGCGTATTGGCTTTATATTTCGCATCGACAATATCGCCGATGACGTTGCCGGTCAGCTTACCGTCCCTGATCTCCAGTTCGTTGGCGAACACCGCGTCGAGATGCAGCTTGTCGCGCAGATATTCGGCAAAGAAGGTGAAGCCGCCGGAGGCGATCGCCACCTTCCAGCCAAGCGTTTCCAACTTCAGCACCAACTGGGTCAACCCCGGCATCAGCGGTAGCGTTTCGCGCACCTGCAGCAGAATGCTGGCATCGGCATCTTTCAGGGTCGCCACGCGCTGGCGCAGGCTGGCGGTGAAATCAAGTTCGCCGCGCATCGCGCGCTCGGTCACTTCCGAGACCAGCTCGCCGGTCCCGGCCAGTTTGGCGATTTCATCGATACACTCAATTTGAATCGCCGTCGAGTCCATATCCATGACCAGTAAGCCCGGCGTACGTAAATGCGGGATTTTGCCCAGCGGCGCCACGTCAAACCCGGCCTCATGGGCCAGACGGGTGGCACGAAGCGTAAGGGAGCCCGCCAGCCGCATCACCTGGTAGTCGTCAACCGCCCAGGAGGCGACGATAACCAGCGCCGCGCCCAGCTCGCGCTGCCACTCGGTCAGACGATGCTTGTTAATGCCGCGACCATACAGCAGCCAACCGCTGCGTCCGGCATGATAGTCCAACGGCATGACCTCATCACCGCTCAGGGAAAGCGGCAATCCAGGCCACAGGGAAACATCTTCAGGCAGGTCGCACCAGGTCAAACTGTTTGGCATCACGGCTCCACATAACTTCATTCAGGCGAGGAAAATAACGCATGAGGCTACCTTGTAACCAGCGCTTCTGGCAACATTAAGCTGCAAATTTTCAAAGGTGGAATATGGTACGCGCAAAACTTAAATTCCGACTGCATCGCGCGGTAATTGTTCTGATCTGTCTCGCACTCCTCGTCGCCCTGATGCAGGGGGCCTCCTGGTTCAGCCAGAACAGTCAGAAGCAGCGCAATCCGCAGCTGGAAGAACTGGCACGCACGCTCGCCCAGCAGGTCACGCTAAACCTGGCGCCGCTGTTGCGTAGCGAAACGCCTGATGAAAAGCGGATTAGCCAGCTGCTGGAACAGCTTACCCACAAAAGTCGCATCCTCGACGCCGGCGTTTATGACGAACAGGGCGACCTGGTGGCGCGTTCCGGCGAAAGCGTCGAGGTACGCGATCGGCTGGCGCTGGACGGTAAAAAAGCGGGCGGTTACTTCAACCAGCAAATCGTCGAGCCTATCCAGGGTAAAAACGGCCCGCTCGGCTACCTGCGCCTGACGCTGGATACCCATACCTTAGCCACCGAAGCGCAGCAGGTCGATAATACCACCAATATCCTGCGTCTGATGCTGCTGCTATCGTTGGCCATCGGCGTCGTCCTGACGCGCACCCTGCTGCAGGGGAAACGTACCCGCTGGCAGCAATCGCCTTTCCTGCTCACCGCCAATAAGCCGGTGCAGGATGAAGATAAAGATGAATCAGAATAAGGAAATCACTATGTCTACGCTGCGCCTGCTGCTCTCTGACTCTTACGACCCCTGGTTCAACCTGGCGGTTGAGGAGTCTATTTTTCGCCAGATGCCCGCCACTCAGCGGGTGCTGTTCCTGTGGCGCAATGCCGATACGGTGGTCATTGGCCGGGCGCAAAACCCGTGGAAAGAGTGCAATACCCGACGCATGGAAGAAGATAACGTGCGCCTGGCGCGTCGCAGCAGCGGCGGCGGCGCGGTATTCCACGATCTGGGCAATACCTGCTTTACCTTTATGGCTGGCAAACCGGAGTACGATAAAACCGTTTCCACGAATATCGTCCTGTCGGCGCTGAATGCGCTGGGCGTCACGGCGGAAGCCTCGGGCCGTAACGATCTGGTGGTCAAAACCGCCGACGGCGAGCGCAAGGTCTCCGGTTCCGCCTATCGCGAAACGATGGATCGCGGCTTTCACCACGGTACGCTGCTGCTGAACGCCGATTTAAGCCGCCTGGCCAACTACCTCAATCCCGATAAGAAGAAGCTGCAGGCCAAAGGCATTACCTCCGTGCGCGGACGGGTAGCCAATCTGGTCGAGCTGCTGCCGGGCATTACCCATCAGCAGGTTTGCGAGGCGATTCAGGAGGCGTTCTTCGCCCATTACGGCGAGCGCGTAGAGGCCGAAGTTATCTCTCCGGAGAAAATGCCGGACCTGCCGAATTTTCCCGCAACCTTTGCACGACAGAGCAGTTGGGAGTGGAACTTTGGCCAGGCGCCCGCCTTTAGCCATCTGCTGGATGAACGTTTTACCTGGGGCGGCGTAGAGCTCCATTTCGATGTTGAAAAAGGCCATATCACGCGCACGCAGATTTTTACCGACAGCCTCAACCCGGCGCCGCTGGAGGCGCTGGCTACCAGATTGCAGGGTTGCCTCTACCGCGCGGATATACTGCAACAGGAGTGCGAGGCGTTATTGGCGGATTTCCCGGAGCAGGAGAAAGCGCTACGGGAGCTGTCGGCATGGATTGCCGGCGCGGTGCGCTAGCGCGGTCAGAGCCTCTCATCCCGGCCCTCTCCCATAGGGAGAGGGAGGAAGAGATGATTACTCTTTATCGCCCAGCAGAACGGATTCCAGCGCGATTTTAATCATGTCGTTGAAGGTCGTCTGACGTTCAGCGGAGCTGGTCTGCTCGTGGGTACGGATGTGGTCGGAGACCGTGCAGATGGTCAACGCTTTAGCGCCAAATTCCGCCGCGACGCCGTAGATCCCGGCCGCTTCCATTTCCACGCCCAGGATGCCGTATTTTTCCATCACGTCGAACATTTCACCGCCGTCCGGCGCATAGAACAGGTCAGCGGAAAAAATGTTGCCCACGCGAGCGTCAACGCCCAGCGCTTTTGCCGCGTCAACCGCGTTACGCACCATGCCAAAGTCGGCAATCGCCGCAAAGTCGTGGTCCTTAAAACGCATACGGTTAACTTTAGAGTCGGTGCAGGCACCCATGCCGATAACCACGTCGCGCAGCTTAACGTCCATACGCACCGCGCCGCAGGAGCCTACGCGAATGATTTTTTTTACGCCGAAGTCGGTGATCAGCTCTTTTGCGTAAATGGAGCAGGACGGGATCCCCATACCGTGACCCATAACGGAAATTTTGCGGCCTTTATAGGTACCGGTGAAGCCCAGCATACCGCGCACGTTGTTCACTTCACGAACATCTTCAAGGAACGTTTCTGCAATGTGCTTCGCGCGCAGCGGGTCGCCCGGCATCAGCACAACGTCAGCGAAATCGCCCATTTCTGCATTAATGTGTGGAGTAGCCATCGTTAAATCCTTCTGAATGTTGTTGCCTGCTGGCGGCAGCGCCTTATCAGGCCTACAAAAAAGGCCCGGGGAGCGTCGCTCACCGGGCAAATAATCACAGCATGTTTTTGCCGTAGTCCATCGCCGAGGTACCGAAGTACGTCGCCAGGGTCTGGCCAATATCAGCGAAGGTTTCACGGTGCCCCAGCGAGCCCGGCTTCACTTTCGGGCCATAGATCAGCACCGGAATGTGTTCACGAGTATGGTCGGTACCGGTCCAGGTCGGGTCGCAGCCGTGGTCGGCGGTCAGGATCAGAATGTCATCTTCCCCGACCAGCGCCATCAGCTCCGGCAGACGGCGATCGAACAGCTCCAGCCCTGCGGCATAGCCTGCAACGTCGCGGCGGTGGCCCCAGGAAGAGTCGAAGTCTACGAAGTTGGTGAAGACGATGGTTTCGTCCCCCGCTTCTTTCATCTCTTTGATGGTGGCGTCAAACAGCGCATCCAGGCCCGTCGCTTTCACTTTTTTAGTGATACCGCAGTTGGCGTAGATATCGGCGATTTTACCCACCGATACAACCTGGCCCTTTTTCTCGTCGACCAGCTTCTGCAGTACCGTCGGCGCCGGCGGCTCAACGGCCAAATCGTGGCGGTTACCGGTGCGCTGGAAGTTGCCGGCTTTGTCTCCGATAAACGGACGCGCGATCACGCGACCAATGTTGTAGCCGCCTTCGGTCAGCTCTTCACGCGCGATTTCACACAGCTCGTACAGCTTATCGAGACCATAGGTCTCTTCATGGCAGGCAATCTGGAATACCGAGTCAGCGGAGGTATAGAAAATCGGCTTGCCGGTTTTCATATGCTCTTCGCCCAACTGGTCGAGGATAACGGTACCGGAAGAGTGACAGTTGCCGAGGTAGCCCGGCAGGTTGGCGCGCTTAACCAGTTTATCCAGAAGCTCCTGCGGGAAGCTGTTTTCATGCTCGGGGAAATAGCCCCAGTCAAAGAGAACCGGTACGCCGGCGATTTCCCAGTGGCCTGACGGGGTGTCTTTACCTGAAGAGAGCTCATGCGCCCATGCGTAAGCGCCGATAACGTCCGCGTTGCCGTCCATACCGGCGGCAATTTTACCGGTAGAACCCTCATGGGCTTTAACCAGCCCCAGACGGGTCAGATTCGGTAGATTGAGCGGGCCTTTGCGGCCGTTGTCAGCCTCGCCTTTGGCGCAGGCTTCTGCAATATGGCCCATGGTGTCTGAACCGACGTCGCCAAAGCGATCGGCGTCTTCAGTCGCACCGATGCCGAATGAGTCCAGCACCATAATAAATGCACGTTTCATATTATTCTCCGTACCTTTTGCGCTGCAAAAAAGCGATCAGATCAGTATATAACTATTCGGTGATACGACGATAGACCGTCGGCGTCATTTCAGGCGCTTTATCGTCAAGTTTAATGGCCGCTTTCACGGCTTTGGCCGCTTCCTGCCAGCTGTTTTCGTCTTTGGCATGGATAACCGCCAGCGGCTGCTGTGCGTCGATACGTGCGCCGAGGCGAACCATATCGGTGAAACCGACGCTGTAATCAATCAGATCCGATGCCTGACGGCGACCGCCGCCCATTGACACCACCGCCATGCCCAGCGCGCGGGTGTCCATTTCGGCGACAAACCCTTCGCCTTCGGCATAGACCGCTTTGCTCAGCATCGCGGACGGCAGATACTTATCGTAGTTTTCCACGAAGTCGTTCGGCCCTTTTTGCGCCGCCACCATCCGGCCGAAGACTTCTGCGGCTTTACCGTTATCCAGCACCGCC
Organism: Klebsiella pasteurii; assembly: GCF_018139045.1. NCBI lineage: Bacteria > Pseudomonadati > Pseudomonadota > Gammaproteobacteria > Enterobacterales > Enterobacteriaceae > Klebsiella > Klebsiella pasteurii. The sequence continues at coordinate 4,764,245 of NZ_CP073236.1, read as the reverse complement.
TGTAGCTTCGCCCGCGCGTCGGCGTCGTTCTCCGCCAGCTTGCCGGAAATCAGCATCTCGACGCATAGCGCCATCGTCACTTCAAGCAGCCTCGGATTGCGGTACTCGCCGGTGAGGAACTGCACGGCTTCACGCACTTCCACCGCATTACCGGCGCTGGAAGCCAGCACCTGATTCATATCGGTTAACAGCGCGGTCGTTCGCACGCCGGCGCCGTTGGATACCCCGACGATAGCTTCAGCCAGCGCGGCGGAAAGTTCATAAGTAGGCATAAAGGCGCCGCTGCCGACTTTGACATCCATCACCAGCGCGTCCAGGCCTTCCGCCAGCTTCTTGGCGAGAATCGAGGCGGTAATCAGCGGGATAGAGTCCACCGTCGCGGTGATATCGCGCGTGGCGTAAAAACGTTTGTCAGCCGGCGCCAGAGAGCTGGTCTGCCCGATAATCGCGACGCCGACATCTTTAATGATTTCGCGGAAGCGGCTATCGTCCGGGAAAATATCGAACCCCGGAATCGCCTCCAGCTTATCGAGCGTACCGCCGGTGTGCCCGAGGCCGCGCCCGGAGATCATCGGCACATAGCCGCCGCAGGCCGCAACCATCGGCCCCAGCATCAGCGAGGTCACATCGCCTACGCCGCCGGTGGAGTGTTTATCGACGATGGGGCCATTAAGGTTAAGATGCTTCCAGTTCAGAACGGTTCCTGAATCCCGCATCGCCATGGTCAGCGAAACGCGTTCCGGCATAGACATATCGTGGAAAAAAATGGTCATCGCCAGCGCGGCGATCTGCCCTTCTGAGACGCTGTTATCGCGGATACCGTTGATGAAAAAGCGAATTTCTTCATCGCTCAGCGCATGACCATCACGTTTTTTACGAATAATTTCTTGTGCGAGAAACAAGATAACCTCCCGGGGAAAGAGTCAAAGACCAACCGCAGGCCGGACAGCATCCGGCCTTGAGGTCGGCAAATTACGTTTTAGTAGCTGCTGGCGCTCTTACCATCGCCGTGACCCAGCGCTTTCAGCAGGCTTGCCAGCAGGCTGGAGGCGCCAAAACGGTAGTGGCGAGAGTCGGCCCAGTCGGCACCGAACAGCTCATCAGCAATCGCGAGGAATTTTTGCGCGTCTTCTGCGCTACGCACGCCGCCTGCTGGCTTGAAGCCGACGCTCTGCTGAACGCCCATATCGCGGATGACCTCCAGCATGATGCGCGCGCTTTCCGGGGTCGCGTTCACCGGAACTTTACCGGTAGAGGTTTTGATGAAGTCGGCGCCGGCTTTGATGGCGATTTCAGACGCTTTACGAATCAGCGCTTCTTCTTTCAATTCGCCGGTTTCGATAATCACTTTCAGCAGCACGTTTGCTGCCGCGCAGGCTTCTTTACAGGCTTTCACCAGGTCAAAACCGACCTGTTCATTGCCCGCAATTAGCGCACGGTAAGGGAACACGACGTCAACTTCGTCAGCGCCGTAAGCGATCGCCGCGCGGGTTTCCGCCAGCGCGATATCAATATCATCGTTACCGTGCGGGAAGTTGGTCACCGTCGCGATACGAATATCCGGGGTACCTTGCTCGTTCAGCGTTTTACGCGCGATCGGGATAAAGCGCGGGTAGATGCATACTGCAGCAGTATTCCCTACCGGTGTTTTGGCCTGGTGACACAGCGCGATCACTTTTTCATTGGTGTCGTCATCATTCAGGGTGGTCAGGTCCATCAGTTTCAACGCGCGCAGGCTGCTTGCCGTTAAATCAGTCATTTCATACTCCGACGGCGTAGTGCCGTTTTAAAGTTTGTTCACCTTGCGAGTCTGTTACTATTGTAACATTCCCTCGCCGCTACACTTCGATACACATCACAGTTAATGAAAACTAATTACTAATTTGCATTACTGCATAGTGATACAAATCACATAACAAAGACTAATCCGTGCTCTTCCAATGCCAGACTCTCTTTAAGCATAATCAGGAATCGCCACTCCGAATCAATGTTATTATTATAACACCGTCACGCAACAAGCCACGATACCGACACGGGCATTTTGTGCGAAAAAAGGCCATAAAGATCATTACATTTTGATAAATAAAGAATTATATAATGATAGGATTTTAACACTCTGAAGTGAGAACCCCACGACGGCAATGCCGCGGGGTTCTTAGCGTGCAAGAGGGCGTTACAGCGCGAGGAATACGCCCGCTATCGTGGCGCTCATCAGGTTAGACAGCGTCCCCGCCGCCACGGCCCGCATACCCAGCTGGGCAATTTCCTGACGGCGATTAGGCGCCATGCCGCCCAGTCCGCCAATCAGGATCGCAATGGATGACAGATTGGCAAAACCGCACAGGGCAAACGAGATGATGGCCTTGGTGTGAGTTGAAATCACCTGCAAACCGGCGGCAGCGACCTCGGCGTCGGCTTTCAGGTATTCACCGAAATTCATATAGGCCACAAACTCGTTGATAATCAGCTTCTGGCCGATAAACGAGCCGGCAACGGTGGCTTCATTCCACGGCACGCCAATCACCCACGCCAGCGGCGAGAAGACCCAGCCGAGGATCATTTGCAGCGACAGGTCCGGATGGTTAAACCAGCCGCCCACGCCGGAGAGAATACCGTTAACCAGGGCAATCAGCGCGATAAACGCCAGCAGCATCGCCCCGACGTTCAGCGCCAGCTGCATCCCGGAAGCCGCGCCAGATGCAGCGGCATCCAACACGTTCGCTGGCGCCTGCGGATCGGCGTCATTTTTATCCATCGCCGGGTTGTCCCGGGGCTGCTCGGTTTCCGGCACGATAATCTTCGCGAACAGCAGGCCGCCCGGGGCCGCCATAAACGAAGCGGCAATCAGGTATTCCAGCGGTACGCCCATCTGCGCGTAACCGGCCAGAACGGAGCCCGCAACCGAGGCCAGGCCCCCGCACATCACCGCAAAGAGCTCGGAACGGGTCATGGTGGCGATATATGGACGCACCACCAGCGGCGCTTCGGTCTGGCCAACAAAGATGTTCGCCGTGGCAGAGAGCGATTCCGTGCGCGAGGTTTTCAGTACCGCCCGCAGCGCCCCGCCGAGAATGCGGATAACAAATTGCATGATGCCGAGGTAATAAAGCACGGCGATCAGCGACGAGAAGAAGACAATGACTGGCAGGACGCGCAGGGCAAAAATAAACCCGCCACCGCCGAAGACTTCAAACATCTTGTCGGAAACCAGCCCACCAAAGATAAAGCCGATCCCTTCATTGCCGTAAGCAATCACGTTAGCAACGCCATTCGACATGGCCAGCAGCGCCGTGCGCCCGGCCGGCACGTAGAGAATTAACGCGCCGATCCCCACCTGGAGAATCCAGGCGCCGAGGACGGTACGCAGGTTGATGGCTTTTCGATTACTGGAGAGGAGCACAGCGATGGCTAACAACACCACCATGCCGATAAGTCCCATGATAATTTGCATACAGAGTCCCTGTGTATTGAGAGTTCAGCCTAAAACCCCGCGATTATAACGGCATGAAACCATCATGCTCATTTCAGCTCACACATTTTAAGCAAAACAATGAGATAAAAAGGCAGGAATGAGACACAGGTCACTCAACAAAGCGTTATGGGAGCGCAAAAATCGCCTTTGTATTATCAATCAGGGTATTAGCTATCTCTTCCGCGGGCTCCGGGCGTAGCTCACATAAGGTGGAGAAGACGCGAGCCGCCCGTTCTGGCCTGTTCGGCTGCCCCTGGAAACCGTTCAATGGCATATCCGGCGCATCGGTCTCCAGCAGCAGCGCCGAAAGCGGCAGCTGCGCCATCACATCGCGGGTCTTACTGGCGCGCGGATAGGTAATTGTGCCACCAACGCCAATCTTGTAGCCCAGTTGCACAAACCGCTCCGCCTGCTGAAGGCTACCGGCAAAACCGTGCACTACGCCGGTTCGCGGTAAAGCGTGCTTTTTCAGCAGCATCGCCAGCTTGTCGTGAGTGCGTCTGGAGTGGAGGATCGCCGGCAAATCGTAGCGTTTCGCCAGCCGCATCTGCGCCTCAAATACAGAAACCTGACGCTCAAACTGCGGATCTTCGCGATAGAGATCGAGACCGATTTCCCCAACCGCGACCAGCTTAGCATCGCGTTTCGCCAGGCAGGCTTCAAGCCGTTCAAGACTCTCTGCGCTATGCCGTTCAATCGCTATAGGGTGGAGGCCTAAGGCGGCGTAGAGCTCATCATATTTCCCCGCCAGCGCTAACACGCGGGCAAAGTTATCCGCTTCTGTCGCAGGTACCACGATCTGCGTCACGCCAGCCTCCGCCGCCCGGGCAATGCTGGCGCTTTCGTCGCCGGTGAAAGGGGGAAAATCGAAATGGCAGTGAGTATCAATAAATCGTAGGGTCACGCCAGGTCCTCATTTTCAAAGCTGGCATCATTGGCCTGCACCGCCGCGATGACCGGCGCCTGAGGGATCTCATTGGCCACCGGCGCTGGCGGAATAACGACCGTTTTCGGTACCGCAATACGCGGCGCGTGGCGCAGCAGCGGCGGTCTGTCGGCCAGCAGTTTACCGACGGTAGCGAGAAAGTAGCGCCCGCACTGGCGCCCGGTCTTGTAGTCCTCCAGCAACGCCGGAAGACGGCTGCCTAACGCCATACTCTTCAACGGCTTCTGCGGATAAATTTCCAGAATTCTCAGCTTACCCGGCGGTTTTTCAATGAACTCTTGCGTGGAGCGATAGGTAGTTTCGTGATGCTGCACCAGATTCACAAACGGCTGCAGACTACTTTCGCCAAGCCAGCGCTCCATCCGTTTAAACCACTGCGGGGTGTAGTACATCTGGGACGGAACGGTACGGATCACCACGATGGTTTGCGCCCCTCGACGGGCTGCCTCCTGGACGGGGATCGCATCGCTGACGCCGCCGTCAAGATAGCTCACGCCATCCAGCAGCACGCCGCTGCGGTAAAAACCGGGAATGGCGCTGGAGGCGCGAATCAGGTCAAGCCAGGTCTGCTGAGTGGGGGAAAAGTAGTTTGGCGTGTAATCATCGCCGCGACAGGCGCACATCCAGAACTCTTTGCCCTGGGCAAAACAATCTTCAGCATAGGCCATCGCCAGCGGCATCTTTTTCGAGGTGGTGTCGACCAGCCAGTCAAGATCGATAAGATTTCCGCCGCGCACAAAACGCATCGGGTCGAAAAACTCGCGGGCGGTGGTGTAGCGGGTGATCACTTTGCGGGCATAGCCGGGCTGGTTGCACAGATAGGCCGAGAGATTTTGCGCCCCGGCAGAGGTACCGAACATCATGTCGAACGGGTTGAATCCCGCGCGCATAAATTCGTCCAGCACCCCGGCGGTAAAAATCCCTCTCTGCCCCCCGCCTTCGCACACCAGTGCGAGCCTGCCCGGCTGGAAGGGTTTAACAGATAACGGCGTAATGTTGCCCAACGTAACGGGAATTCGCTGCCCCACCCTGCTTTCCTGTCTGGCTTATTATAAAAACAAAGGTAACGCAATTTTTAACGCCCTGAAACTGAGAAAGCCAGTCACATTGACTGGCTTTATGTAAGACGGTATTTCACGCGTTAACGTCTAGGGACGCCGACGGCCGGTAAACAGGCTGACCAGGAACAGGATAATACCGACAACGAAGACAATTTTCGCAGCCCAGGCAGCGGTACCCGCCAGGCCACCAAAGCCCAGAGCGGCGGCAATTAACGCGATCACCAGAAAAATAATGCCCCATCTAAACATACGTCTCTCCTTACCATAGTTAATGACGGTCGATTTTCTGCGCACTCAGGCCGCGCATACACAACCCTGTGGTGCTACACATCCTGCGGAAAGACCGCAGAATAAATTTTTTAGTGAATAGATTTATTTGACGCTAAGGTCATTCTTCACGCTTTTGACGCCGGAAACGGCTTTCGCAATACCTTCCGCCCGCTCCGACTGCTTACTGGACTCGACCGTACCGGATAAATGTACAACGCCATCGGTGGTCTCAACCTTCACGTTACGCGACGGAACGATATCGTCAGCCAGCAATTTCGCTTTGATCTCGCTGGTCACCGCCGTGTCGCCGGCATAGCCCTTCAGCGAAGCAGATTTTTCGTTCTGTACGCTAAGCTTGTCGTTAACGGAGGTCACGCCTTCAACCGCTTTCGCAACGCTAAGCGCCTGCTTATGCTGCTCTGAACTGTCAACCGTACCGCTTAAGGTGACGACTTTATTTTCAGTTTTCACAGAGATATCGGTGCTGCGAATATCTTTATGATCGATCAGCGCCGCTTTCACCCTGGCGGTGATGGTGCTGTCGTCCATAAAATTCCCGACTTTGTTCATCGAATTATCAACGGCTTGCCCGGCATTGCTTGCTGCGGATTTCGCGCTGTCTACGGTCGAGTTTTCCGCATACGCCGAAGCGCTGATTATTGCTGAGCCCAGGAAGAGGGCCAGGAGTGTCTTGCCGCTCTTAAGTCTTGTCATCGTTGTTCCTCGTTATATCTAAGCAGGTAAAGCAAAATAAGTAGACTATTAAGCCAGGATTCCAAAAATTACTTATTAAATGTAGTAGATACGCAGAAGAGTGCGGCATGATCGGGTAAAAAAGCGCGCAAAACGGTAAGAATTAAGAACTTTCCAGAAAGGGCAAACCGAGGGGAAAATGACGTGGAGCGCGGCGAAAACCGCGCTCCGGAGAGGATTAGTGCTCGCGGGTTTTACGGAACTGGACGTCAGGGTACCGTTCCTGCGTCAGGTTCAGGTTAACCATGGTCGGGGCGATATAAGTCAGGTTATCGCCACCATCCAGCGCCAGCTGAATTTCGTTCTTACGCTTAAACTCTTCGAATTTCTTCGCGTCGCTACATTCCACCCAGCGTGCGGTCGCGACGTTGACGGACTCGTAAATCGCCTCAACGTTGTATTCGCTCTTCAGGCGAGCAACAACCACATCAAACTGCAGCACACCCACCGCGCCAACGATCAGATCGTTATTGGCGATCGGACGGAACACCTGCACCGCCCCCTCTTCAGAGAGCTGAACCAGCCCTTTCAGCAGCTGTTTCTGCTTGAGCGGATCTTTCAGGCGAATGCGGCGGAACAGTTCCGGGGCGAAGTTCGGGATACCGGTGAACTTCATCATTTCACCCTGGGTGAAGGTATCGCCAATCTGAATGGTGCCGTGGTTATGCAGACCCAGGATATCGCCCGGATACGCTTCTTCCACGTGCGAACGGTCGCCGGCCATAAAGGTCAGCGCGTCGGAGATCACCACGTCCTTGCCGATACGCACCTGGCGCATCTTCATGCCTTTCTCGTATTTACCGGAAACCACGCGCATAAAGGCCACGCGGTCGCGGTGTTTCGGGTCCATGTTGGCCTGAATTTTAAACACGAAGCCAGTGAACTTATCTTCCGAGGCTTCCACCGTGCGGGTGTCGGTTTTACGCGGCATTGGCGCAGGCGCCCACTCCACTAAACCGTCCAGCATATGGTCAACGCCAAAGTTGCCCAGCGCGGTACCGAAGAATACCGGCGTAATTTCGCCCGCCAGGAACAGCTCTTTATCGAATTCGTTAGACGCGCCCTGCACCAGCTCCAGCTCATCGCGCAGCTGCTGCGCCAGATCTTCACCCACCGCGGCATCAAGCTCCGGGTTATCCAACCCTTTCACAATGCGTACTTCCTGGATGGTGTGGCCTTTACCGGTCTGATACAGGTAGGTTTCATCTTTATAAAGATGGTAAACGCCCTTGAACAGTTTGCCGCAGCCAATCGGCCAGGTGATCGGCGCGCAGCCGATTTTCAGCTCGTTTTCCACTTCATCCAGCAGCTCCATCGGGTCACGGATGTCGCGGTCAAGTTTGTTCATAAAAGTCAGGATCGGCGTATCGCGCAGACGGGTGACTTCCATCAGCTTACGGGTACGATCCTCGACGCCTTTCGCGGCATCGATAACCATCAGGCAGCAGTCAACCGCCGTCAGGGTACGGTAGGTATCTTCGGAGAAGTCTTCGTGCCCCGGGGTATCCAGCAGGTTAACCAGGCAGTCTTGATAGGGGAACTGCATCACGGACGTGGTGATGGAGATACCGCGCTGCTTTTCCATCTCCATCCAGTCAGATTTCGCATGCTGGCTGGAGCCGCGACCTTTTACCGTACCGGCAGTCTGAATAGCCTGTCCGAATAACAGAACCTTTTCAGTAATGGTCGTTTTACCGGCATCCGGGTGAGAAATAATGGCAAAAGTGCGGCGCTTAGCCACCTCCTGCAAATAAGGAGACAACGTCATAATTCAATCTTCTTAGTAAACGCGGCAACGCGCCGCGCATGTTGAATACGAAAAAATTGCGGCTATTTTACCCATCAATGGGGGGGAGGCAATCAGTGTTTACACAGGAGTTGCTCCAGTTCGCTTAAAGAGGTGACCGTCCAGTCCGGGCGGAGGTCCGCGGGCAGCTCGCGCTGATGGGGGTTGAACCAGCAGGTCGCCAGGCCGGCATTTACGCCACCGCGAATATCAGACTCAGCGGTATCGCCAACCATCAGCACCCGCGAACGATCGGGGTTGCCCGCCTGCGCCAGCGCATAGTCAAAAATACGCGCATCCGGCTTAGCCACCCCAACCTCTTCGGAGATAATCAACAAATCAAAGTGATCGCGTAAACCTGTACGTTCAAGACGCGTCTGCTGTAGCGAGGTAAAACCGTTGGTGATAATGCCCATTTTCACCTTCCCCTGCAGCGAATCGAGCAGCGATACGGCCCCCGGCAGCGGCGAACAGATCTCCGCCATCGCGTTCATAAATGCGGCGTTCAGCTCGCCGGGAGGGACGTTCAGGCGCTCCGCCCAACCGTCAAAGCGCTGATGCTGCAGCTGAAGCGAAGTAATGGCGCCGTTTTGATAATCCACCCACAGCGGCTTATTCACGGCCTGGTAGTCCTGAAAATCCTCTGCGGAGAACGTCACGCTATAGTCGAGAAACATCCGCTGTAGGCCGCTAAATGAGTCAAACGTAAATAACGTTTCATCGGCATCAAAGAAAATCCAGTCCCACTTCATCGTATCACCTTGTCTTACATACTGATTGGCAGTGCCATAATGATTGCGTCCTCACGTCCGTCGACCGTGGGGTAATAGTTGCGGCGAATCGTCGCCTCGTTAAAGCCTAAGCTTTCATAGAGCGCGATGGCGGCGACGTTAGACGCGCGCACCTCCAGCCACAGCGTGACGACGCCGCGTTTTTCGACCTCATCAATCACCTGTTCCAGCAGTTCCCTGCCCAGACCACGACGCTGAAAGGCAGGGTCGACGGCAATATTGAACAGCGTCGCCTCGTCGAGGATGATTTGCGTAATGGCAAAAGCCGCCATCACGCCGTCCACGGACAGTTGAAGATTCAGATAGCGCTCGCCCTGATTACTGGCAAACGTCTGTTCGCTCCACGGAAAAGCGTGGGCGCGCGTTTCAATTTGCCAGGCGCGGGGCAAATCAGCCGGGTTGAGGGTAGAAATCGTGTTCATGTGCGCAAATCTGTTGCCAGAGCGCCATGCGAGCAGGCGTGCTGGTCTGAAGTTCATCGAAAGCAGGCGTGGCGATCTGTGCGCCCGCCAGCGGTAGCGCCGCGTCGGTGCCCAGCCGCCAGCTATTACAGCGTGCGTCCTGAGGCAGCATCGCAACGCGCTCAGGCGTCAGCTGCATCACCTGCCCCGGCGTCAGGGCCAGCGCGCGCAGAATATCGCTGATAAGCGGTTCGCTCAGCGATGGCGGTTCTTCCGCTACCATCACCAGGCGAATGTGTCCAGGAAGCGAGATAGCGATTTCACCCTGTAACGCCCCAGGACGACGCAGCGACCACTGGGTAATGCCCAGCTGCTGTAATTGCCAGTCTCGTCGGGATGTCATAGCGAAACACTCCTGTTAATCAAGCGCGCAATATAGCAAATCCGTCGTATCTGCGCCAACAAACTACGCGGCGCTCGAAGCGCGTCCCACCGCCAACAAAGAGGCAGCCTGAAAGATAACGTGTATAATCGGCGCCAGTCTCAATGAAGGAGTGTTTCATGTCCGCTTTTACCCCGGCAAGTGAAGTCTTGCTGCGCCACAGTGATGATTTCGAGTCCGCCCGCGTTCTGTTTGCCGGTGACCTGCAGGATGACCTGCCCGCACGTCTGGACACGGCTGCCAGCCGCGCCCATACCCAGCAGTTCCACCACTGGCAGGTACTGAGCCGCCAGATGGGCGAAAATGCCCGCTATAGCCTGGTCGCAGAGGCTGGCGATGTCGCCGATTGCGATACGCTGATCTACTACTGGCCAAAGAATAAACCGGAAGCGCAGTTTCAGCTGATGAACCTGCTTTCGCTGCTGCCGACCGGTGTTGATATTTTCGTGGTTGGCGAGAACCGCAGCGGCGTACGCAGCGCCGAGCAGATGCTGGCGGAGTATGCGCCGCTGAGCAAAATCGACAGCGCGCGCCGCTGTGGGCTGTATCACGGTCGTCTGGAGAAACAGCCCGCGTTCGATCCCGAACAGTACTGGGGCGAGTATCCGCTGGAAAATTTGACGATTAAAACGCTTCCCGGCGTCTTCAGCCGCGACGGGCTGGATATTGGTAGCCAGTTGCTGCTTTCCACGCTCACCCCGCATACCAAAGGTAAAGTTCTGGACGTCGGCTGCGGCGCTGGCGTGCTGGCAACCGTACTGGCCAGCCACTCGCCTAAAGTTCGCTTAACGTTATGCGACGTCAGCGCGCCGGCAGTAGAAGCCAGCCGCGCTACGCTCGCCGCTAACGGCATCGAAGGGGAAGTGTTCGCCAGCAACGTCTTCTCTGAAGTGAACGGCCGCTTCGACATGATTATCTCCAACCCGCCTTTCCACGATGGTCTGCAGACCAGCCTGGAGGCCGCGCAAACCCTGATCCGCGGCGCAGTTCGTCATCTCAACAGCGGCGGAGAGCTACGCATTGTCGCCAACGCCTTCCTGCCCTATCCGAACGTGCTGGATGAGATCTTCGGCTTCCATGAAGTGATTGCCCAAACGGGCCGCTTTAAGGTCTACCGAACGGTGATGACCCGTCAGGCGAAGAAATAACCCCATTTTTCGGCGCCAGCAGCCGCTGGTCGCCGATGTTTCCCCTACCTGACCGCCCATTTTTGCAACAATCAATCCAACTGATACAATTAACTATTGACGAATAGCTGAAAACCACTAGAATGCGCCTCCGTGGTAACGATACTTTCATAGTGTCGATGGTATGCGAAGGTGGCGGAATTGGTAGACGCGCTAGCTTCAGGTGTTAGTGTCCTTACGGACGTGGGGGTTCAAGTCCCCCCCCTCGCACCATAATCCACATTGATATTGCTCGCACTGGGCGAAGGTGGCGGAATTGGTAGACGCGCTAGCTTCAGGTGTTAGTGTTCTTACGGACGTGGGGGTTCAAGTCCCCCCCCTCGCACCAACGAGGCGATATCAAAAATTAAGAATACTGTGCGAAGGTGGCGGAATTGGTAGACGCGCTAGCTTCAGGTGTTAGTGTCCTTACGGACGTGGGGGTTCAAGTCCCCCCCCTCGCACCAATATTCTTAACTCCTTCTGTTTTATCCCATCAGCTTTATATTCATTACAATCAGCATCATTCCACTGACTAACGCCACGCATGACGGCAGCAAAACAAAATGTCGTAGCTGACGGTGCCAAATCATGATCGCTGACATGAGCATTCCCAGCGCCACCAATGCGCGCCAGGCATCGACCGACAAATCGGCAAACCCGAGTGCGGCAATCAGTACGCCAGGGATCACCGCGCCCCATCCACTCCCTAAAGTTCGCTGCAACATGTTTTTGCCTCTAATAGCGATAATGATAACCAATATCATATGATAATTTTTATCATTTGTCATGTCAGGGAAACGGGAAGTCTTTATTCTTTACGTTTGCGGTAATGACATACATTCATGAAGGTGATAAATTAAGCAAAAGAAATTATATATTAAATAATCTGATTATTTCGTAAAAACCTTATTTTGCGCACTGTTTTTTATTATTCACTTCAAACTAATATCACATTGAATTTTAACGATTAATAATGACAACTCCGACATGACTGCACAATCCTGGCGCTCCCATTACGAACAGAAATATCAGTATTCCTTACGGCTATTTTTACTGCTTAATTTAGTTTCATCCGTCTTATCCCTTGTCAGCCCGCTCTTTACCGTCATCACTTTTACATTACCCTGTTTTCTGATAGTTGCCTGCAGCACGGTTCTGCTGCTATGGCACTGTAAATTCTCTCAGCACAAAATAAATATTCCGATTATTTCTCTGATATTTGGCCTGCTTTGGGCATGGCACGTTGCGCTAAAAGCATTGATGATGGGTCCGCCGCATTTTAACTACCTGGTAATCGCCTTATTAAGCGTGTTATTTATTGGCACTATTGCTTTTTCCAGCAATATCATTGGCTTTACTTTGCACTCTATACCAACCTACTTTACCTGCCTGATTCTGGGCGGCGGAGAACAGTGGTTGCGCATGTCCTGGTGCTTCTTGTTGCCTATTGCGGGCATCACCCTGCAAAGCTTAATTCAGAAACGCAGCGATATATTCACCCAGGGACTTATGGATAAGCTGCTGGAGGAACGTAATACCCTTAACGATCTCAGTATGTTGGATCCGCTTACCGGTTTGTATAACCGTCGGGGTTTGCAAAATCGTCTCGACACCGTCCTCTCTCTGGACAGCGCCGGACATTACGTCCTGCTGCTGGATATTGACCATTTTAAAGCCTACAACGACCACTATGGGCATATGATGGGCGACCAGGCATTGATTCAGGTTTCCGCCGCCATTCGTAACGCTGTGCGCTCACGCGATATCGTAGCCCGCTTTGGCGGCGAAGAGTTCATGGTGCTGTTGACCAGCAGCAGCGCAGAAAATGCTCTTCAGGCCGCAGAGCGGATTCGTCAGCGGGTCTATGATCTGAAAATCCCGCATATGTTTAACGAAAGCGTCGCGACCAATGTGACTATCAGTGTCGGTATGACGCCGCTGGTGGATGCTGATATTGACAGCGCCCTGAAACGGGCGGATAACGCGCTCTACGAAGCCAAAAATATGGGAAGAAACGTCATTCTCGCCAGCTAATCCTTTACCGCGCGGCAGAAGTCGCCGCGCGGACAAATCGCTTGCCAAGCCGGGACCACGGCATTAGTATCAGAAATCATTATCATTTAGATTTGTATCTGGCACTCGATGGCTTACCGTTCACTCGCATTCAACACTGAGATCATCTGGCGGGCACCGCTCCCTTCGGCTGACCGTGAACTGGCAAATTCAATACGCGACAAAATTACCGTGTTACGCCCCCATCTGCTGGATTTTCTCCGTCTGAATGAAGAAGCCCCTCCCCATGCGCTAACCCTGGCTGAATGGTCACAACCCTCGACGCTGAGTTCGTTCATCGCAACCTGGTCCGACCATATTTATCGTCACCAGCCCAGTCAACCCCGTGAGCAAAAACCGCTGCTGTCCCTCTGGGCGCAATGGTACATCGGTTTACTGGTGCCCCCTTTAATGTTGGCGCTGTTGAGCGAAGATCGAGCCATTAGCCTGGCGCCGGAACATGTGCGCGTCGAGTTTCATGAGTCAGGCCGCGCCGCCTGTTTCTGGATTGATATTCATTCAGCAGGTACTTCCCCGACAGAGCCCGCGCAGTCCCGGATAGAAAAGCTGGTCATCACGGCTTTACAACCCGTCGTGCAGGCGCTTGAAGCCACCGGCGATATTAATGGCAAGCTTATCTGGAACAATACTGGCTACCTGATTAACTGGTATCTGGGAGAAATGAAAACGTTGCTGGGAGATGAAAAAGTGGCCGCTCTACGCCAGCACTGCTTCTTCGAAAAACAGCTATCCAACGGCGAAGATAACCCGCTGTGGCGAACCGTGGTTTTACGTGAAGGGCAGCTGGTGCGCCGCACCTGCTGCCAGCGCTATCGCCTGCCGGATGTGCAGCAGTGCGGGGACTGCACGTTGAAATGATCTTTTGATAACGTCAACGGGCGGCTATTTCAGCCGCCCGTTTGCTTTTATGCCGTCTGCTGGCTCTCTTCCGCGATGCGCTGCGCCTCTTCGGCCTCTTGCGCTAACAGCTGTTTCTCATAAACCTTGAAGAACGGGAAGTAGATAATCGCGGAAACGCACGCGAGGACAACCACCAGAATCGCCGCCCGAAAATCCCAACCCAGCGCCCATGCGCCGCCAATCGGTGCCGGGGCGGTCCACGGCACAACCGAAATCACCCGGCCAATGAGATCCATCTTCATGGCGGCCCAGGCCAGCACGGCATTGACCATCGGCGCCAGCAGGAAGGGAATAAAGAACACCGGGTTCATCACGATAGGCGTGCCAAAAATGACCGGCTCGTTGATGTTAAACAGGCTTGGCACCACGCTCAGGCGGCCAATTGACCGCAGATGCGCGGAGCGGCTACGCAGATAGCAGAACACAAGCCCCATCGTCGCTCCAGAACCGCCAATCACAATAAAGAATGTCCAGAACGCTTCCATAAAGATATGCGGCAGTGGAGCACCCTGCGCCAGAGCCTGTTGGTTCATGCCGAGGTTAGTGAGCCAGAACATCTGCAGCATGCCAGAAACAATAGCCGCACCGTGGATACCCGCAAACCACAGCAGGTGGCCCACCAGGACCGCCAGTAAAATTGCGGGCAGCGAGTCGGCTGCGGAAACCAGCGGTTTAAAGATAGCCATAATGGCCTGAGGGATCAGCATATCAAAATGATGCTGAATAAGCAGGCTCAGGGGATACAGCGTCAGGACGACAACCAGAACCGGGATCAGCAGGTCAAACGAGTTTTTGATCATCGGCGGCACCTGATCCGGCAGGCGAATACCAATATTATGCGCTTTCAGGAAACGCATCATTTCAACGCAATAGACCGCCACAAGAATCGCCGTAAATATCCCGGTTCCTCCCAGGCTATCTACCGGCAGGTTGCCGTTCGTTTTTGGCGCCGCCACCAGCAGGAAGGCCATAATCGACAGCATGGCGCACATAAAGGGGTCGAGCTGATTGATTTTTTCGTAATGCTTACCGAGGTTATAGGCGATCGCGGCGCAAATATAGATCGACATAATACCCATCGTCATATCGAACGGCGTCAGAATTCGCCCTTCAAACTCTTTTGCCAGATCCAGCCAGGCGCGGGCAAATCCCCATGTGGTATCCGGTGAAAACGGCGGATAAGCGAATACCAATAGAAAAGAGCCGACAATCATAAACGGCATGGCGGAGATAAAACCGTCGCGGATAGCCATCACGTGGCGCTGAGACGAGATGCGCCCGGCGACAGGGCTGATGTAATTTTCTACGAAGCGAAATATCAGATTAAATGCAGCATGGTTAGCAGACATAGCAGCCCTCCTGACAGGCTAGATGAACAGGCCCAACAACGATTATCTTGCCGCTGTGATGAATCCGCTTCTGCGAGTGAGCGACCAGATTTGATAGCCCGCAGGCTTTAGTGCTCAGGTACGTTCGATTCATCTTCGGCTCTTTTGTTATAGGTGACGCAGGGAAGTTACCTTGTCAGTATTCATGTCTCTATGAATAACCGCAACCGGTTACAGTAACCGGTTGCGGCGAATGTGAAGGAGATCCAGAAATTAGAAAGAATCTTGATTATCAACGAGAGATATTTACACTTTGCGAAGCTTGTGACAGATTTTTAACAAGCCTTAATCAGGAGATTCCAATGAGTCTGCAGTCCGTGCGGCAGTTTTTTGCTGACCACGCCCCCGATATCGAAATCATCGAACTTACTCAGAGCACGGCCACGGTAGCATTAGCCGCAGCGGCGCATAACGTTGAACCCGGGCAAATAGCCAAGACCCTGTCTTTAAAAATAAAAGACAGGGTTGTGCTCGTTGTCGCAAAAGGCGATGCGCGCCTGGATAATAAAAAACTAAAGGAAGCCTTCGGCGCCAAAGCGCGCATGCTCAGCAGCGATGAGGTCATTACGCTAACGGGACACCCTATTGGCGGCGTCTGCCCCTTTGGCCTGGAAGTTCCGCTGGCGGTGTACTGCGATATTTCACTGAGGCAGTACCCGGAAGTGCTGCCAGCAGCAGGATCAATTCATAGCGCCGTTCGCATTTCACCCGAGCGGATGGCGCAGTTGACTGATGCTAAGTGGATTGACGTTTGTCTTTAATAGATCGTTGGCACTACTGAGCAAGGCGCATAACTCTGGCATCGTCATTATTCGCCGACAGGCGCATTAAAATGTCTGCCGCGCTCAGTAGTCCCATATCAGAACTGACGCCAAGCTTGGTCATGGCATTGAACTTATGGGCCCGAATCGTTTTAATATTTCTTTCCAGCTGTGTCGCTATTTCAGGTAAAGAGTAGCCATAAGACATATATCGTAGGATGGTATGCTCCGTTGGGCTCAAAATTTGGCCAGAAATGCTCTGCTTTTGACATACCGAGCCCTCATTGGTCTGATAGCTATGATCGAGAAGCTGAAGCAAATATTCCTGCAGCTGGATCCGACAGGCAGATTTATTCAGAATGCCGTGTAAGCGGGAGGGCGTCAGATGGCTAACCAAACGCATTTCCGCTTCATCATTCGCTAAGACAATTCTTTGCATTTCTGGGCAATAACGCGCGATCTCATGGAGAAAGAGCAAGCTTTCAAGACGGGACCTGCGATTACCTGAAAGTGAAAAAATAATCGCAGAAAAATCTTTAGACTGAAACTCTCGTTTTAATGCTTTAGTATCTTGAAAGAATTGAATACGATAATTCTTACCACTTTCATTAATTAAGATGTGGCGAAGAGCTACTTCCGTCATCGCACATTTCTCTACGATAGCGATATATCGTGTTGTGAAGTCTTTTTCCATTCCGTTTGATCTCCATAGGCTGAATAAATATTCAGCTCCTTCATTCCCTGTGCACTATTAATCCAGGCATACATCTCTGCATTACTACGTAGAGATAAGCGGCGCATAGCACTATTTTTCTGCGCACTTATGGTTTTATTGCTCTTCTTCAATAAAGCAGCAATTTGATTAATTCCCCATCCTTTTGCAAGAAGCCTCAATACTTTACGCTCGGAAAGAGTCAAAATGACCATTTTTTGCTGTTCTTCACCGATGCGTTCGACTTCAGGGGAGAACAACGTCTGGCTAATACGTTCGGCGGCAAGACCACCAGCGCGAACTACTTCGATAAGGCGTTTTACCGGTTCGCTGTCTGAAATTAACGTACTTTCAGGACGCATTAATAATTGAACGGCTAACGGAAAACAGGTGTTTCCTACCATAAAGACCCAGTGTATATCCCTGTATTGGGTCATTAAAGAGTAGTAGTGTTCACAAATGTTTCTAGGATGCTCTATTTCACCGGACAAGTCAGCGATAACCAGCACTGCGCGACGCAATTGCAGCAGGGTTAGCTCATCCTGAGAACGACAAAAATTCAATTCATAATCAGGGAGATGCTCCCCCACGATGGCCTTCAAACCGGACTGCATCACCGGTATTCTGCTGATAATAATGCCGAACTTACCCTGTCCTGGTAACATAAACCCTCCGCTTCCTGTCGAAGACTCACCGCCGGCGCAAAAACAATCGGATGAATAATTTAATAACCATCATAATTATTTTGCCAAAATGAATCTTTATCGTCCCTGGCGGGTACGCTATATCGTACCCTAAAACCAACTTATATTGTGAGGAGTAACATATTGCTGTTATCCATGCCAATGATTAACATTAACACAGGTGGTTGTCATCAATAAATTAGAAATGGTTAACATCGTCGTTAGATACGCTAACTTAAGATAAATTAAATAAAGATTTCTTTATTTAATTTTTTTCCTAAATGCTTTTGGGGATTCGCCGCTATAGCGACGAAAGAAACGAGAAAAATAGGCAGCATCATTAAACCCCAAGTAATCAGAAAGTTGCGCAATAGTCATGCTGGTATACAGCAGGTTGCGACGCGCCTCAAGCATCACCCTTTGATGTAAAACTCCCAGCGCACTGCAGCCATAAAATTCATGACACAAATAATTTAAATGGGTCGCGGACACACCCACCCGCCTGGCATATTCGGCTAAGGGCAGATGTTCGCGATAATGGCTTTCAATGAGACGAGAGAAATGGCGCATCACGCTACGCTTGCGTTCCGCTTTGTCCTCCGCTATCGGCTGTGGGCGATATTGCCGATTCAGCCAGACCAGCAGCGCTCCCAGCAGCGAATGCAGCATCATTTCACGCGCATCATACTCCTCACGGTACTCTTCTCGCAAAGCGGTAAACAGCGCCCGAATATGGCCCCGAGAGGCTTTTACCGGCACACACTGCGGCTGGCCGAGGAGATCCAATTGGCGGCCAAACTGATTCTCAACCCTCCTGAGCAGGGGTAATGCCAGGGATAAAACGTATCCTTCCGTGCCCGGCGAAAATCGAAATCCATGAATACAAAGCGCCGGAACAACCTGAATACAGGATTCCACCATCACGGTCGTTGTTCCTTCGATTTCAATTTCCGCCCGCCCTTTATGCAGGTACAACAGCTGCACCAGCTCAGCATGCTGATGCACGCGGATATGCCATTCATAAAGATGGCTGCGCTGGAGTATCGACTCACAGTGCAGAAGTTCGGGCGTTGGCCAGCCCTGCTCTTCGCCATACAGTTTGAAAACGGGAATGGTGCTCACTGCCTGCATCACGCCTCCGGATATTTTTGGTGTTACGCCACGCGCTCCATCGGCAGACCAACATAGTTTTCAGCGATAGTGGTTAAGCCGGCGCGTGATTGCAGATAATAACGACGATCCGCCGCCTGCATTTTTCTATCGAACTCGCTTTGCTGCGGAAAATCATGCAGCAGACGCGTCATAAACCAGCTGAAACGCTCCCCCTTCCACACCCGATCCAACGCCAAACGCGAGTAGCTGGCTAAGAGGTCAACGCGGCCATGGTGATAATACTCGCGCAGGATCCGCCATAAATAGTTCACGTCGGACGCTGCGAGATTCAACCCTTTTGCCCCGGTTGGCGGTACGATATGCGCCGCATCTCCCACCAGAAATAGCTTCCCGTACTGCATCGGCTCCACCACATAGCTGCGCAGCGGCGCGATGCTCTTCTCCAGTGAGTGACCCGTCACTAACTTGCCGGATAACTCATCAGGGAGACGCCGTTTAAGTTCATTCCAAAAGCGCTCATCAGACCAGGCCTCCACCTTTTCGCTAAGCGGTACCTGCAGATAATAGCGACTTCTGGTTAGTGAGCGCTGACTACACAGCACAAACCCGCGTTCGTGGTGAGCGTAAATAAGCTCCGGATTTACCGGCGGCGTGTCGGCAAGCAGTCCCAGCCAGCCAAACGGCCAGACGCTCTCGTACTCTTTCAGAACCCCTGCCGGAATACTCTGCCGGGACACGCCGTGAAAGCCGTCGCAACCGGCGATAAAGTCGCACTCCAGGAGGAGGTTTTCTCCGTTACAGGTAAAAGAGACCGATGGTCTATCGCTTTTGGCATCATTAATTGTGACGTCGCTAACCCCATAAATCGTCGGGGCGCCACATTCCGCCCGCGCCGCCATTAAATCCCGCGTCACCTCAGTCTGGCCGTATACCATCACGCTTTTGCCTTCCGTCAACTCCGTCAGCGCAACCGGTACGCGCTTGCCTTCAAACAGAAACTCGACCCCATGATGGATCAGGCCTTCAGCATCCATTCGCCGGGCCGCCCCGGCTTCGCGCAGCAGCTCTACCGTTCCGCTTTCCAGAATGCCCGCACGGATCCTCCCCAGCACATACTCGGGCGTCTGTCGCTCAAGTATCACCGTCTGAATCCCGGCGTTATGTAAGAGCTGCCCCAACAGGAGTCCGGACGGACCCGCGCCGATAATCGCCACTTGTGTTTTCATAGGATCGCCTCAGCAAGGTTAATTATTTGTTTGTTTTTTGTTTATTAAAAGTTTGAATTTGCATTTTTGATAAGTCTGCCGGGAAAAAGAAGGGAGAAAATGGCGCAAAAATTGTACTTTTCACCAATCTTGCGGAAGTGTGGCTGAGTTCAAATTTTCACAGAGCCCGCAGAGCGGGTGTTTTTTTACACATTGTTTGATCCTGACCGCTCAGAGAAAGCACGACTTCAGGTAAAAGTATCGCCAGACACTACGGCATCGGGCATCACGGACAGCAGGTATTTATGCAAGCAGATCGGGCAACCCAGCGCGCAATCACGCGCTTGTGCATTCAATGTGGTCTTTTCTTATTACAGCATGGCGCGGAAAGCGCGCTGGTTGAGGAGCTTTCAACTCGTCTGGGCCTGGCGTTGGGGATGGATAGCGTTGAAAGCGCCATCTCTTCCAATGCGATTGTGCTCACAACCATCAAAGATGGCGAATGCCTGACTTCAACGCGAAAAAACACCGATCGCGGCATCAACATGCACGTCGTCACGGAAGTTCAGCATATTGTGATTATGGCAGAGCATAAACTGCTGGATTATAAGGATGTCGAAAAACGATTCGCGCAAATTAAACCGCTGCGCTACCCACGCTGGCTACTGGTGTTAATGGTCGGCCTCTCCTGCGCCTGCTTTTGCAAACTTAACAACGGCGGCTGGGATGGCGCGCTGGTCACCTTCTGCGCCAGTACGATAGCCATGTATATTCGTCAGGTACTCACCCATCGCTCTATGCATCCGCAAATCAATTTCTGCCTCACCGCCTTCGTCGCAACGACCATCTCCGGACTGATGCTGCGCCTGCCCGCTTTCGCCAGCACGCCGACGATAGCGATGGCCGCCAGCGTACTGCTGCTGGTACCCGGCTTTCCGCTGATCAACGCCGTTGCCGACATGTTTAAAGGGCATATCAATACCGGCCTGGCGCGCTGGGCCATTGCCAGTCTGCTCACGCTCGCCACCTGTATTGGCGTGGTGATGGCGATGACGATGTGGGGGCTACGCGGATGGGCATAATTATGTATCTCTACGCGCTGGCGCAGGATATGGCTCTGGCAGCCATCCCCGCCGTTGGGTTCGCCATGGTATTCAACGTCCCACAGCGAGCGCTGCGCTGGTGCGCGCTGCTGGGGGCTATCGGCCACGGCTCGCGCATGGTCATGATGACGGCAGGTTTTAATATCGAGTGGGCAACGTTCATGGCCGCCCTGCTGGTTGGCAGCATTGGGATCCAGTGGTCCCGTTGGTATCTGGCGCACCCGAAGATTTTCACCGTAGCGGCGGTGATCCCGATGTTCCCCGGTATCTCTGCCTATACCGCGATGATTTCAGCGGTCAAAATCAGCCATTTCGGCTACTCGGAAGAGATGATGATTATGCTGCTGAGTAACTTTCTCAAGGCTTCATCCATCGTTGGCGCATTATCGATCGGTCTTTCTATCCCGGGGCTTTGGCTGTATCGCAAGCGTCCGCGCGTTTAATTCACCGCGCCGCCGGGTTACCTGCGGCGCTCCTTCCTGAGCGACCTCTATGCTACTATGTGTGCAGCTACCCCTCTCCTTTTAGTTGTTCAGAGTTGAGATTGATTTATGTCTTCACGAATATTAACTACCGATTTTAGCGGTCTGGATGACTTCATGCAGGATCACGCAGCGGTACTGGCAAAATCGGCCAGCGGCGCCGTCGCCGTATTTACCAACAATGCCCCCGCCTTCTATGCGCTGACGCCGGAGCGTCTGGCGCAGCTGCTGGAGCTGGAAGCCAAACTGGCGCGCCCCAATAGCGATATCGCCCTCGACGCGCAGTTTTTTGACGAGCCGACGGCGGTTCCCGTTGCAGTACCGATGGGCAAATTCCCGATGTACGCTGACTGGCAGCCGGATGCCGATTTTCAGCGTCTGGCTGCGCTGTGGGGCATCGCCCTAAGCCAGCCCGTTACGCCGGAAGAGCTGGCCGCATTTGTCGCCTACTGGCAGGCGGAAGGTAAAGTCTTTCATCATGTCCAGTGGCAGCAGAAGCTAGCACGCAGCGTACAGATTGGCCGGGCCAGCAACGGCGGCCAGCCGCGGCGTGACGTCAACGCGATTAGCGAACCCGAAAATCATATTCCACGAGGATTCCGCGGATGAGCATGAAAAATGTCGGCGATTTAATGAAGCGCCTGCAAAAGATGATGCCAGCCCATGTCGAACCCGCGTTTAAGACAGGTGAGGAGCTGCTGGCATGGCAAAAAGAACAGGGCAAGCTGCGGTCTGAAGCGCTGGAACGCGAAAACCGCGCCATGAAAATGCAGCGTACCTTTAACCGTTCCGGTATCCGACCGCTGCACCAGAACTGCTCGCTGGATAACTACCGGGTTGAGTGTGAAGGCCAGATGATTGCGCTTTCCCGAGCGCGCCAGTACGTCGAGGAGTTCGACGGCAATATCGCCAGCTTTATCTTTTCCGGCAAACCGGGCACCGGAAAAAACCACCTCGCCGCCGCTATCTGCAACGAACTGCTGCTGCGGGGCAAGTCGGTGTTGATTATTACCGTCGCCGATATCATGTCAGCGATGAAAGATACCTTCGGCAACCGGGAAACCAGCGAAGAGCAGCTTCTCACCGACCTGAGCAAAGTCGACCTGCTGGTGATTGACGAAATCGGGATGCAAACGGAATCACGCTACGAAAAGGTTATCATTAACCAGATCGTCGATCGTCGCTCTTCGTCAAAACGTCCCACCGGTATGCTGACTAACAGCACCATGGACGAGATGAACAAGCTTCTTGGCGAGCGCGTCATGGACCGCATGCGGCTGGGCAATAGCCTGTGGGTCAACTTCAACTGGGACAGCTACCGCGATCGCGTGACCGGCAAAGAGTATTAAGATATTTCTGAACACTGCCGGCGTTATAATCAGGATATTGTTCAGTCACGGCGAAGAGTATGTCTATGAAATCTGTAAAAACGTTATTCCGCACGGCGATGGTGGCCAGCGCTTTATTGACCTTCGGCGCTCACGCCACCTCCTGGCAGGACTCTCTCTCCAGCGCTGCGAACCAGCTCAGCAGCCAGAGCGGTAGCCAGCAAAGCGGCGGCATGTCCCTCTCTTCGCTGACCGGTTTGCTCAACGGCGGCAGTCAGTCGTTGACTTCCAGCAGCATGAATAATGCCGCCGGGATTATGTCTTATTGCGCGAAACAGAAACTGACGTCGGTAACCAATACCGAAAACATTAAAAACCAGGTTCTGGATAAGCTGGGTCTCAGCGCGCCGGAAAAACAAAAAGAAGATACCAATTATCTTGATGGCCTTCAGGGCTTGCTGAGTAGCAAAGACGGTCAGCAGCTGAATCTGAATAGCCTCGGCAGTAGCCCGCTGGCAGAAAAAGTGAAAACCAAAGCCTGCGACCTGGTATTAAAACAGGGCGTTAGCTTCCTCTCCTGATCCTGGCCGCATAATGCCGCGTTTGGCGCTTTACCCTGGCCAGCGCGGCCGCAACCTCTGTTTTTTAACATCTCTCCTTCTGAACCCCTGGCAGACAAGATGTGAAGCGGGTCAAAAATGGCGATTTATAAACCAATTCTGAACCACAGCACAAATTCATGACGATACAATTGCGGCAATATTGCGCTGCAATTACAGTGTAGCGTGGAAAAAGATCTATCTGGCCAGCCGACAGCTGGCGTGAATGAGGATGAGCTGTGTCAGAGTTGTTATCCATCGCCCTGTTTGTTGCTTCGGTGATGATTTATGCGTTAAAAGCCGGTCGTAATACCTGGTGGTTCGCCGCCACGCTCACGGTGCTGGGCCTGTTCGTTATTCTGAATATTACCCTCTACGCCAGCAATTACTTCACCGGCGACGGTATCAATGACGCGGTACTTTATACGTTGACCAACAGCCTGACGGGCGCTGGCGTGGGCAAATATATTCTGCCGGGCGTTGGGCTGGTCGTGGCGCTGGTCGCGGTATTTGGCGCACTCGGCTGGGTACTGCGCCGCCGCCGGCATCATCCTCATCACTTTGGTTACAGCCTGGTGGCGCTAGTCCTGGCGCTGGCGTCCGTGGACGCCAGTCCGGCCTTCCGCCAGATTAGCGAGTTGGTCAAATCCCAGTCCCGCGATGGCGATCCTGACTTTGTGGCTTACTACAAAGAACCGTCAAAAAGCATCGCGGACCCGAAACTGAACCTGGTGTACATCTACGGCGAAAGCCTTGAGCGCACTTATTTTGATAACGACGCCTTCCCGAACCTGACCCCGGAGCTCGGCAAGCTAAAAAGCGAGGGCCTGGATTTCAGCAACACCGCCCAGCTCCCCGGTACTGACTACACGATTGCCGGAATGGTCGCTTCCCAGTGCGGGATACCGCTGTTTGCGCCGTTTGAAGGCAACGCATCGGCTTCGGTTTCCAGTTTTTTCCCGCAGAATATCTGCCTCGGCGATATCCTGAAAAACTCGGGTTATGAGAACTACTTCGTACAGGGCGCTAACCTGCGCTTTGCCGGAAAAGACGTTTTCCTGAAATCGCACGGCTTCGATCATCTGTACGGCGCGGAAGAGCTAAAAACCACGGTCGCCGACCCAACCTACCGTAACGATTGGGGCTTCTACGATGATACGGTGCTTGATGAAACCTGGAAAAAATTCGAAGCGCTTTCACAATCGGGAAAACGCTTCTCGCTGTTTGCGCTGACGGTCGACACCCATCATCCGGATGGTTTTATTTCCCGTACCTGCCAGCGCAAAAGCTACGATATGGACGGTAAAAAGAACCTCTCTTTCAGCGCCGTTTCCTGTAGTCAGGAGCATATCGCGGCGTTAATTGAGAAGATTAAAGCGTCGCCGTGGTTCAAAAATACGGTCATTGTGGTCTCATCCGATCACCTGGCGATGAAAAACACCGCCTGGGAGTATCTGAATAAACAGGATCGCAGCAACCTGTTTTTCATTCTGCGCGGCGATAAGCCCCAGCAGGATACGCTGGCCGTTAAACGTAATACTATGGACAACGGCGCGACGGTGCTGGATATTCTCGGCGGCGATAACTTTATTGGTCTTGGCCGCAGCAGTCTATCCGGGGAGTCGCTTTCAAGCGTTTTCCTCAATATGAAAGAGAAGGTGCTGGCGTGGAAGCCGGATATCATCCGCCTGTGGAATTTCCCCAAAGAGATGAAGAATTTCACCGTTGATTCGCAGAAGAATATGATCTCCTTCTCCGGCAGCCATTTCCGCCTGCCGCTGCTGCTGCGCATCTCCGATAAGCGCGTTGAGCCGCTGCCGGAGAGCGAATACTCCGCGCCGCTGCGCTTCCAGCTAGCCGACTTCGCGCCACGCGATAACTTCGTCTGGGTCGACCGCTGCTACAAAATGGGTCAGCTATGGTCGCCGGAGCTGGCGCTCTCCACCGACTGGTGCGTATCCCAGGGTCAACTAGGCGGCGAACAGCAGGTCCAGCGCGTTGACAAAGCCCAGTGGCAGGGTAAAACCGCCTTTAAAGATACCCTTATCGATATGGAACGTTATAAGGGCAACGTCGATACTCTGAAGATTGTCGATAACGATATTCGCTATAAAGCCGACAGCTTCCTGTTCAACGTGGCCGGCGCGCCGGAAGAGGTGAAGCAATTCAGCGGCATATCTCGCCCGGAATCATGGGGGCGCTGGTCGAACGCGCAGCTCGGCAGTGAAGTGAAAATTGAATATAAAGAGCCGCTGCCGGAGAAATTCGACCTGGTGATTACCGCCAAAGCCTACGGGCCAAACGCCAATAAACCGATTCCGGTACGCGTGGGCAACAGCGAACAAACGCTAACGCTGGCCAATGATGTCACCACCACGACCCTGCATTTCGATAATCCGTCGCGCAGCAACACGTTGACGATTGCGCCGCCGGACCCGCAGTCCACGAACGAGGGTAATATTCTCGGCCATTCCCCGCGCCAACTGGGCATCGGCATGGTTGAAATCAAAGTGGTGAAAAGCGAAGGTTAAGTCATCGCGCCCGGCGACTTTTTGCGCCGGGCCATGGTTGTGGAGGCCGGGTATTAACAATGCAGCGGCTTGAGTTCATCCGCCGAAAGTCCGGTAATTCGCTGGACCGTTTCCTTATCCAAACCGTTCTGCAGCATACTGCCGGCAATGCGCAGCGCTTCCCGTCGGCTCCCTTCCTGCAGCCCTTCTTGCCGGCCCTCTAACCGCCCTTCCTGTCTTCCCTCTTGCCGACCTTCCTGCTTGAGCTTTTGAGCGATGGACATTAATCTCTCCTCATATTGTGGCAGACGGCAGGCCAACCGGCGGAGAAACACGCCTGGATCGGCGGAATTGCCGTACTGCAGCATATAATGAAACAGCACTCTCAACTGCCTGCGGTTAGTGTATCCCAGCATCACGAGGGTCGCCAACGACTCCGTAATCCCGCTGAGATCGCGCTGACGAATATGCTTTTGCATCAGCTCCAGCAAAGCGACCCGCCGATGCTGAACGATTTCATCATCCGGCATCACCGTTACGTCAACCGGCGGAAACGGGCAGGCATACAGCTTCTTCGCCATCTGCGGGTCGGCAAATTCATCCAGCCAGTTCAGGGAAAAGGGATAGGGACTGGCCGCACCATGATAAAAAAGCATCGGCACGACCAGCGGCAGCGCTTTATGCCCAGCGTCGAGATGCCGCTGCATCGCGGCAATCGCATAGCGCATCAGGCGAAAAGCCATATGGTTATCCGGCGAGCTCTGGTGTTCTATGACCACATAAACATACCCCGGGCCGGAGCGGGTTTGTACTGACCACAGCACGTCCGAATACCAGGCGCGCAAATCCTCATCAATAAAGCTCGCTGGCTCCAGCCGCAGCGTCGCAAAATCACACCGCTGGCGGATCGCCTGGGGAAGGTAGAGCGTGAGGAAATCATGCGCCGTCTCCGGGTGGCGAAGAAATCGTTTGAATACCGCATCGTGCGGCGTCGACGTCATCCGTTTTTTCATGGCCGTCCGCTTGCCTGAAAGTGAAGGAAAGCCGGACTCTACCACCGCTTTTTACCCGGTTGGTTTTGGCGATGATTTTCTGGGAAGCGCCTCGGAGAATAGCGCGGCGGCCAGCCAGGCTGGCCGCCGCAAGCAAGGCTTAGTAATCAAACTGACGGTAATAACGGCGAATATTGAGATCGTGCCCGGTGTGATGTTCAAAATGGGCCGCCAGCCTGTCCACCAGCAGGGTGGAAACCACGCACGGCGCCATAATCCAGCGGAAAGCATCATCGATGCCGTTCAGCGGGTAGTCGCGCGGGTCAATCACCACCAGATGGTCGGTGATCTTCTCAGCGAAGCGTTCAACGCGCTCATCCAGCCCCCGGCATTTACCCTCGCCTTTGACCAGAAACAGCGGAACCTCTTTCTCCAGCAACTCCAGCGTGCCGTGGAAAAATTCGGCGGAACTCACCGACTTGGTCCGCTTCCACTGCATCTCTTCAAGAATACACATCGAGAACAGATAGACCTCGCCCCACATTTCCGCGCCGCCAATCCACATCATATAGTCGCAGCCATGATATTGAGCGGCTATTTTATCCGCCTGCGGATCGAACCGGCGTTTGGCCTGCAGAAGATTTTCCGGCAGCAGTTCCAGCTGGCTGGCAAAACGATCGTAATCGGCAAAGTCGCCGTGACGATAAATAACACGGAAGAATAACCAGTACAGCAGCATATATTCATATTCCACGCCGTTTTTGTGGCACATCGGAATATGCCAGCTCGCCGCCTCAGCTAATGGCGAATCAGCGTTACGGGTAATGGCCACCACGCGAATCCCCTGCGCTTTGCACCATTCGGCAATGGCGACCGACTCTTTGGTATCGCCGGACTTGGATAACGTCACCACCACCGCATCTTTATTTAATTTTTTGTGCCCACGATGAATTAATTCCGCCGCCTGCTCAAGGTAAACAGGTACGCTGGTTAATTCTTTTGCAAACTCATTTATTGCCATCATCGGCGCCAAAGAACCGCCTACCGAGGCGAAAAATAACGCGCTACAGCCGCTGTGATAAATATCGTCGGCGACGGCTTCTGCCTGCTGACGCGCAGCGATGATCTCGCGAGCACTGGTCAGGTACTCGTCCTGATTAAAACCCAACATAGTTATTCTCCTGAATAATCAGATTTTACTTTTTAATACGCGGTCAAAATCGTCAAAAATACGTTTTGCCAGATCGATCCCTTTTAGTCGGGCGGTATGCCATGCCAGCATCTGGACCGGAACGATTAGCAGCAGCGGCGCCAGGTGATGGTCACACGGATAGTTCAGCGCCAGCGCCTGCTCATCCTCTTTATCGCTGAGCGTCAGCGTAAAGGCCCGGGCAATGGACGGCGCCATATAGTCCCGCAGCGCCCCGGTACGCGCATCCGGCGCATCTTCAATAAACAGCATCACGTGACGGGCGTTCGCCTCCAGATAGGGGCCGTGCATATAGGCCTCAAGTTCAAATCCACTAGAAGGGACCCGCACCGTCTCGGTAAATTTGGTTTCGAACTCCTTCGCCACGCCAACCAGCGCGCCATAGCCGATGGCGATAAATCGTTCGCCGCCCCGCAGCGCTTCGCCGTGCCTGTCGATAAAGCGCGAGGTGCGGGCGATAACATCCGGGATAGCCGCCGCCAGCCGCTGCAGCTCGTCAAGATAGCGCTGCTCCTCGGCCTCGCTGACTCTTCCCTGGACACGGGCAATCATCAGCGCCATCAGCAGCAAATTCAGTACCGTCGCGCTAAATCCGCGGGTGACAAACCCTACGCTCTCAATACCGGTATTGATATCCAGTACCCCGTCGCAATCGCGGGCTATCGGGCTTTGCGGGTCGGAGGTCAAGGCAAAAACCGGCAGATTCGCCGCCTGGACCTTGCGCATCGCCTCCAGCGTCGAGGCGCTTTTTCCGCTCTGCGAAATCGCCACCACCAGATCGGTATGCGGATCGACAGCCTCGTAATGCGTAAAGTTATACGGCTCTTTAATTTCAACCAACACGCCGAAGCGCTGTTCAAAGAAATAGCGCGCGCACAGTGCGGCGTTTAGCGACGATCCGGTCGCCAGCAGCAAAATACGGCGTACCGGATGCTGGCGGGCGAAATCCTCAATCGCCGCCAGCTTTTGCCGATAGTCGCGCAGGATCTGCGCCAGACAGGCCGGCTCTTCGCTGATATACGTCATCATTGTTGGTACCATTTTCGACTCCCGTTAAAACAAGCCAATCCACGAACCCAGAATGCCCACCAGCGCCATCCCGCCAATAATAGAAAGCGGTTTGACCTTACGCCCCAGCAGCCAGTAAACGATGCCAAAGCTCAGCAACGGCAGCATGCAGGGCAGAATGTCGTTGATAATGTCCTGTACCTGGGTTTTCGCCTCCCCGGCACCGAAAGAGACAGGGATAGTGATATCAATCATTGAGGCGGTCATCGCGCCCACCACCATCAGGCCGATAATCGACGCCCCGTAGGTCAGGCTCTCCATCATTCCGCTCTTCTGGATCCGCTGCAGCACCCCGGTGCCCAGCACGTAGCCCCAGCGGGTAAAGAACCAGCGCACCAGAATATGCGGTACGTTAAACACCAGCAGAAACAGAATGGGTCCGAGAACGTTGCCCTTTAGCGCAAGGCTGGTGCCGATGCCGGTGGCGATCAGCCGCAGCGTCCCCCAGAAAAAGGAGTCCCCCAACCCGGCCAGCGGCCCCATCAGCGACGCTTTAACGTTATCAATCGCGTTGGCGTCCATGTTTTTCTGCTGGCTATTTTTCTCCTCCATCGCCGTGGTGATCCCCAGCAGCAATGTGACGATATGCGGCGTGGTATTGAAGAACACCAGATGTCGTTTCAACGCTCCGGCCAGCTCCTCTTTGCGCGGATAGAGCTTTTTCAGCACCGGAATCAGCGCGTAAACAAAGGCGAGATTCATCTGCCGCTCATAGTTCCACGAGAACTCCATCTGGAAGGAGCGCCAGAACACCCGGCGTAAATCGCGCGGCGTAATACGGGTCTCTTCTTGCTCCTGCGGGCGCAGGGTCTCTTCAGAAATCATCTTCGTCGTCATCGCTGACTCCTTGTTCTGTCGTCGTACGAGGTGAGCTCAACGCGGTGACGTTAACCATGACCACCGCCACGATTGCGCCAAGAATGGCGATGCCGGTCACCGGGATTTTCAGGTAGGCCATCAGCACGAAGCCGAGGAAAAAGTACGGCGCGACTTTCTTGTTAATCAGCAGCCTGGCGAGCATCGCGAAGCCGAGAGCCGGAATGATGCCGGTAGCGACGCTGAGCCCGTGTTTGATAAATTCCGGGATGGTATCGAGCAGGGATTTCACCGCGTTGCTGCCGACCAGGAATGAAACGGTCACCACCGTGGCCAGCATCAGCGACAGCCCGAAGCCGGCAATCAGATGCATCCGCTCAATGCCCCGCGTATCCGCCCGTTCCGCGTAGCCGTCAGCCTTCTGGCTGAGCATCGGGATAAACATCCCCAGATAAACGTTTTTCAGGATTAGCGTCAGGGTGGCGATAGGCAGGCCAAGCAGCAGCGCCGTTTCCGTTCCCGCGCCGGAGGTAATGGCGAACGCCACCCCGAGAATGCCGCCGGTTACCACGTCAGGCGGTATCGACGCGCCGACGGAGAAAGATCCAATAAACGCCAGCTCGAGCGTTGCCCCCATGATGACGCCGGTCTGCACATCCCCCAGCACCAGTCCGGTCAGCAGCCCGGTGACGATAGGCCGCGAAATCAGCGACGTCCCTAATGCATATTCCGATTGCGCGATAAACGCCACCAGACCCAGTAAGAGAGCCTCTACCATAATCTGTCCTCCGGAATTAAACGCATTCCGCAAAAAGCTGTTTGCGATCGTTAGGGACCTGGCGGATCTCAACCTCGACGCCTTTCCCGACCAGTTGCTGCAGTTGCTCTATTTCTTCCGGGAGTAAATTAATCGCCTTAGAGATATTTTTGCTGCCCTCTTTAGCCTTAATCCCACCGAGATTAATACTTTTTATTTCCGCGACGGCGCTGGCAATACGCCAGGCGTCATTCACCGACTCCACAACGATAAAGAGATTATATTTATCCGTAACGCCGCTTTTTATCGCTTCTATAGCGTCGTCAATATTTTTAATCACCAGTTTTACCGAAGGCGGCTTGGCGAGCTTAATCGTGGTTTTCCGCAGCTCATCAGTGGGGACATTATCGTTGGCAATTAAAATGCAATCGGCCCCGACATACTGGGTCCAGGAAAAAGCGACCTGGCCGTGGAGTAATCGATGGTCTACCCTTAATAGCGTAATCATGGTGTTCCCTCATTTCAGAAGTCTTTATCAACGGTCATCGCACTGGCAATCGTCTGATTGCAGTACTGGATGCTCTCTTTGGCGCTTGTTAATGCTTCAGAAATTAATTTCTCGGTATTTTCTTCCCCTGCGGAAATAAGCAAATCAATAATCAGCGGCAAGTTTAAACCGGACAATAAATGAAAATTAGGACGCGATAAAAAACGCACAAACTCATTATTGACGCTACCGGCGAAAATATCCGTAATGACAATCAGCTCATCCTCAGCGGGAAAACGCGCCAGCAGCGTCTCCACCTGCTGCGTTAGATCGGCCTCCTCTTCGATATAGGCGCAGAGGGTATGAATATCCGGCTGCTTGCCGAGGATCAGCTCCACGGAGTTCAGCAGACCGTTAGCAAAGGTGCCATGGCTGGCAAAAATATAGTGTCGTTTCATCCTTACCTCGAAAGCGCATTCCACTGCTTTCTTAATTGCAACCGGCGTGCCAGAAACAGTGGCGCGCCGGTTAGCGCAAGGACCAACGGATGAAGGGAATTAAAACTCTTGATCTTCCTGAATAAATTCCGTTTCCCGAGTCAGGATATCGTGAATGTAATACAGCTCTACGGCGGGGATTTTGACACTATATCCGCTCTCAATGACACTAAAGGCCTCGCGGAGAATAACCAGCTCGCTCTCCGGACACTGCCTTCCGGAATAATGGGATGGCGACGCGTTGCGGATCAGTCGCTCAATCAGACAG
The DNA here is from genome assembly GCF_018139045.1 of Klebsiella pasteurii. Classification (NCBI taxonomy): domain Bacteria; kingdom Pseudomonadati; phylum Pseudomonadota; class Gammaproteobacteria; order Enterobacterales; family Enterobacteriaceae; genus Klebsiella; species Klebsiella pasteurii. Next base: position 4,732,202 of record NZ_CP073236.1, on the reverse strand, counting down.
CTGATATGTACGTACAGCGCCACCTTGCGATCGTTGGGCACGTCGCTGCCGGCCAGATGCTCATAGCGCAGTAAAAACTGCTCGACCTGATTGATGACCTTTGCGGTATCGAGGATTGTCACCGACTCGATCACCCGGCGCAGCGAGAAATTTTTCAGGAGCAGGTTATTAATTTCGCTGACCTGTTCAGAGGTGGCCAGCTCGCCGAAAATACGCATCAGCGGGCGGCTGCCCTGGCCGGAAATCAGCGAATCCAGCGAGATCCACGGCAGATCGGCAAGATGCGGGTCGAGTGTACCGACGATCGCTAACACCTCGTAGCGGCTGAGCATCGGCTCCCGCCGCGCGGGATCGGCGAGCGTTTCCACATCGCAGGCCACAATATCGATGCCGAGCGCTTCGGGAATACTGGCTTTTAACAGCGCCGACAGATTCGCCGCCGCCCCCAGGCCGGTGGCGCAGGTCGTGAGAATCGCCCGCGGTTTGTCCGCCTGCGGATAATAGAGCTGATGCTCAACCGCGAGGTCATCGCCAATCTCACGGACAATATCTTCCAGCATATCGCCCTGCAAAATCCGCTCTCCGACGTACATCGCCATCCCGGTCGAGACGTTATTAATAATCGCCACCGGCGTGGTCAGACGGCGGTTAAAGTGGCTGTGAATAGCGTTCAGCGATCCCATATCGACCAGGATGATCAGCCCGGAAGCCAGCGAGTGGCTCTCGATATAGGCCATCACCTGGTCGGCGATAGCCTCCGGCGTCACGTCGAGCGGCATATCGAATGACTCAAACAGCTGGCTTTTCAGCAACCGGTTCGCCACGTTGGCGATGCTGCTGGCGGTGGCGTAACCGTGGGCGAGAACGATCGCCCGGGTGACCTTCTGCTGGCTGATGGCGCCGTTTTTCTGTAACCACAACACCAGCAACAGCAGGTCAATGCGTCGGGGTTCAATATCCAACTTCAGCGCCAGCGCGGCGAGGATCTCTTCACAAAAGCGATACAGCAGCGGAAACTTTTGCGCCAGGAAATCCTCCAGCTGGCGGCTTTTCTCGTTGCTCATGGTGGAGTGCGCCTGGCGAGAACGATGTATCAGGTAGTGGCTGAGGGCGTAAATACAGTTGCCGTTAAACTGGATATTGAAGCGCTTTTCAAGGCGATAAAACTCTTCCCGCGCCTGATGGGTCAGCAGCAGTAGCAGATGCGAACTGCTGGCATCGTGATTATCGAAAATAAGCCGATCGAAGAGGGTTTCAATCTCTTCGCCCATTTTTTTTTGCGCCTCTTCCCAAACCGTTTTTTTACTCAATACCGCTTCATATAGCGCCAGAACGCGGCACTGAATATCGTAGATCAGCCCCTGAAGCGGATCGCGCGCGCGCAGCAGCCAAACCAGACTGGTCTGCGGTTCGATAAGCAGCGGCTCCTGCTGGCCCATCGGTTCGCTGAGCGCTGGCGTCGCGGCTATGATATTTTCCGGCAGATCGTGCAGCGTGACGTTAAGCCTCTCGCTGCCCGGGCACCTCGCCCAGGCCGACGCAACGGCGTACTTCACCACATTCTTCAGCTCACCGACGTTACCCCGATAAACATAGTGCGTCAGCACCTGTAGCAGCCGGGGCGTCAGCTGCAGCCGGGCGGCCAACGTGCGCGCCTCCTGCCAGAAAAACTGCAGCGTTAACGCTTCTTTTTCGTGGCGGCTGCGGTTTTGTAAATCAGGCAGGCTAACGAGGATCGGAATACGGCGAATAAAGGTGGTCAGAAAAGTGCTGTGAATATCTTCGGTGGTGGCAAACACCAGCCGCAGAGAAATCGGCATCCCCTGCGCCGTTTCCCCCACCCGATAAATCTCCTTGCGATCCAGCCAGGTGAAGAGCTTCTCCTGGCCCTGCGCATCCAGACGATGGACTTCATCGAGAAACAGCACGCCGCCGTTTGCCGCCTCAAACGCCCCGGCTTTATCCCCCTGCGCGCCGGTAAACGCGCCTTTAACGTAGCCAAACAGGTTGGCGGCCAACAGCTCCGGGTTACTGGCGTACTGGGCGCAGTTGAAGCTGACAAAGGGCGCATCGGGCGCCAGCAGTCCCTGGGCGATAGCAAACTCGTGCATCAACTCCGCCATATAGCTCTTGCCGGTACCGCTGTCGCCGGTGATCAGCAGCGGTAGCCCGCCGTTAGGATAAAACAGCGCGGTTTTCATCTGTTCGATAGGCTTGCGCAGGCTGCCGTCATGACCGGTCAGCAATGAGAAATGATCCGCCTGCTCCGGCTGTCGGTCGCTCTCCGCCAGCAGCTCCGCCATGCTGGCGTACTCGCTGCGGGAAAGGGGGAAAAACTGCTGGCAGAAGGCGGCCTTATGCAGGAAATAGACCGGACGGGTAATGATCTTCACCAGCACATCCTGGGCCACCAGCTGATTCAGATAGTGGCTGGCGGTGTTTCTTTGCATGGCAAAACGCCGGGCAAGGTAGCCGGCGGTGAAGACCTCGCTCAGGTTATCCGGATCAAAAAAATCGGTCTGATTTTGCAGAAAAGCCAACAGTTCCGTTTTACGCATCGCATCCCCCTCTCCGCCTGTCAGGGGCTTATGATGCGGGAAATCCGCCAGGCGTTGGCGCTTAATTCATTTTTTGCGGTTCAGAGCACAAAAAAAACGACGCCCAAATCCGCGGGCGCCGCACAACAAACCGGCTATAACCGTATCAGGGCCTCCCGCATCCCTTCGCTCAAAATCACTTCCAGATACCGCGTGACCTGTTCGGCAAGTCCGGGAATCGCCGTCAGATCCTCGCCCCAATGCGCGTTATCCTGCAAAATCTCCGTCACCAGCTCACCCAGCGGGCGGCCCTGGGCCACCTGCGCCCACCCTTCGGCAAAACGAGTTAACCAGACGTCATCATCCTGTAACGGATACGCTTGCCCGTCACGCTGGCCGCGGTAGAAGGCGATAAGCGCCGCCAGGGCAAAGGTTAAGCGCGGCGGAATGACGCCATGCTGGCGGATATTCGTCAGCAGCTGCGGCAGGATCCGGGTGCGAAACTTGGTCATCCCGTTCAGGGCGATGGAGAGCAGCTGATGGTGGATAAACGGGTTGAGAAAGCGTCCGGTAACGGCATCAGCAAACTGGCGTAGCTCATCGGCGGGCAAATCCAGCGCCGGGATAATCTCCTCGCCGATGGTCTGCTGCACATAATGGCGAATGGCTTCGTCGCGCATCGCTTCGCCGACGGTATCCACGCCGCACAGCCACGCCACCGGGACCAACGCGGTGTGCGCGCCGTTAAGAATGGCGACTTTGCGCTCTTTGTAGGGCCGGATATCCTCTACGATATGAATATTAAGCGGGCAGCGGTCAAGCCGTAGCTTTTCCGCCAGCGCCCGCGGTCCCTGGATAACAAACAGCCAGAAATATTCGGCGGTATCGAGGAAAGCATCATGGTAGCCCAGCTCCGCCTCCAGCTTTTCTGCTTCATCATGCGGGTAGCCGGTAACGATGCGGTCAACCAGCGTTGAACAAAACGTATTGGCCGTTTCAACCCAGTCGTGAAAAGCCGCGGGCAATCGCCACTCTTCGGCGTAGCGCAGCACCAGCGCCTTCAGCGCCTCGCCGTTATAATCAATTAGCTCACACGGGATAATCGTCCAGCCCTTATCCGCTGCGCCGTTGAAATGGCGGAACCGTTCGAGCAGCAGTTGGGCCAGCTTCGCCGGGAAGCTAACCGGCGGCTTATCGTCAGGCCGGTCTCCGGCGTGATAGCTGATGCCCGCTTCGGTGGTATTTGAAAATACGAATGCAATATCCGGGTTACGGGCCAGCGCCAGATAGCCGGCAAAATCCTGCCAGGGGTTAATTTCATTGTTTACGGAGCGAATAATCCGCGCCTCGCTCACCGCCTCCCCGTGTTCGTCCAGTCCGCGGATCACCGTGGTGTAGAGTCCGTCCTGGGTATTGAGCGACGGTGGAAACTCGGTGTTGATCGGGCGAACGATGGTGACTCCCGCCGCCAGATCGGTTTTCTCATTCAACAGATCCAGCTGCCAGTCGATAAACGCCCGCAGAAAGTTGCCCTCGCCGAACTGAATCGCGCGCGTCGGGTACTGCGGCCCGGGAAAATCTTGTCTGTTTAACGATTTCATGAGCTTACCTGCTAAAAATGAATGACGCCTTTGATCAGCTGGCGATTATTAATCACTTCGCTTTCGTAAATGTCCGCCAGCGACCTGAAATCGTAACGGTGGGTCAGCATCATCCTGGCGGTAATTTCCCCCTCGGCCATCAGCCGCCCGACTTTGGCAAAATCCTCTTCCGTCGCATTGCGGCTGCCCATCATGGTGGTCTCTTTCTTATGAAATTCTGGATCTGAGAACTGCAGTTCACCTTTAAACAGGCCAACGAATATGATGCTGCCGCCGTGGCGAATTAAATTCACCGTGTTGTTCATCGCATGCTGATTCCCGGTGGCGTCGATCACTTTTTGCGCCAGAGAACCGCCGAAGGCGGCGCACAGCTGTTCGATAAACTGCGGGTCGGAAGGATCGAGGGTGCTCAGACCGAGATGCTGCGCCACATGTTCGCGCCGTGCCGGACTGGTGTCCGCCACCACCACCTGCGCCCCGTCGGCTTTGGCGATAGCCGCCGCCCCAAGGCCGATGGGGCCCGCGCCAACTACCAACACCTGCTCTCCCGCCCGGATAGCGGCGCGACGCACCGCGTGGGCGCTGATGGCAAAAGGCTCAATTAGCGCTGCGGCTTCAGGATCGACGTCATCCACCACCAGCAGATTTTTAACCGGAACGCTGAGGTACTCGCTAAACCCGCCGTCCCGATGCACGCCGATAACCGAAATCTTCTCGCAGCAGTTTGTCCGGCCGCTCAGGCAGGCCGGACACTGGCGGCAGGCGACGTAAGGAATGACGGCAACCTGCTGGCCGCTTTTCAGATTAAGAATATTTTTACCAAGACCGATTATCTCGCCGCATATTTCATGACCAAGAACGCGCGGATAGCTAAAAAAAGGTTGATTGCCGCCCCATGCGTGAATATCGGTGCCACAAATCCCCACCGTTTTTATTTTAATGAGAACCTCATCGTCCCCGGGAATAGGAATCTGGCGTTTTTCCCAGTGAAATCTTTTGGGTTCCTGGCACACTAGTGTATTCATCGACGTCATAATAATTGCCTCCGTATTTGTTGGCTTAGATATCGATGAAAAACAGAATTGAGGTTAAAGTCATTGCGAAAATTGTGAAAGCTCGCGCACAAAAATGTTTTAAATCTGGTTTTAATAACGAAATAACAGGAGAACCATGATGAGCCGTTCACAAAACCTTCGTCACAACGTCATTAACCAGGTCATTAACGATATGGCGCGCGGCTTTCTTCCCTCGCCGCTGCCCTCTCAAAGCGCGCTGGCGGAGATGTACAACATCAGCCGCACCACCGTGCGCCACATCCTCAGCCACTTATGCGAGCGCGGCGTGCTGCATCAGGTCAAGCAGGATTACCAGATCCTCCGCCAGCCGGAGGTGCAGGACGGCTTCGATGGTTCCAGCGCCTCGCTGGCCGAACAGAATCGTCTCTTCGAACAGGCGTTTTTCACCATGATCAACCAGCGCCAGCTGCGCGCCGGGGAGATGTTCTCCGAGCTACAGCTGGCGCGTGCTGCCGGCGTCAGTCCGGTGGTGGTCAGAGAATTTTTGTTGAAATTCAGCCGCTACAACCTGATTGAAAGCGAAAAGCGCGGCCAGTGGAACATGAAGAAGTTTGAGCAATCCTGGGCGGAGCAGCTGTTCGAACTGCGGGAAATGCTGGAAACCCACGCGCTCCAGCACTTCCTCAACCTGCCGGATAACGACGCCCGCTGGCTGCAGGCCAGAACCCTGCTTGAGCGCCATCGCGCCCTGCGGGACAGCATCGGCGACAGCTTTCGTATGTTTTCGCAGCTCGATCGCGACTTTCATACGCTGCTGCTGTCCGCTGCGGAAAATATATTTTTTAATCAATCACTTGAAATCATTTCCGTGATCTTCCACTTTCACTATCAGTGGGATGAAAGCGACCTTAAACAGCGCAATATCATCGCCATTGATGAACATATGACCATCCTCAGCGCGCTCATCTGCCGCAGCGATCTGGATGCCAACCTGGCGCTGCGTAACCACCTGAACTCGGCGAAGCAGTCGATGATTAACTCGCTCAAACAGAGCGAATCCCTGGCTCATTAAGTACCGATTAAAAACAGAAAATGATTATCAGCAGCACAAATCTCAAAACATAAACTAATGCCGTAAAAAAGGTTATTTATGCTGAAAACAAGTCGACTTACTTTACTGTGAAATAGGTGGGTGGTGTTTAAACCATTCGGTGTCACTTGTCGTTCAAATAGAATAACCAGGAGTCAGGCGTGGAACAACGAAATATCACTATCGACCCGCAGACAACCTTTAAAAAAGGGAAAGCGGAGACGATTTCAGTTCCGTTAGATAATACGTTAACGCGTAGTACTCGCATTAAAAAAATTCAGACAACGGCAATGATCCTGTTATTTCTGGCGGCGGTGATTAACTACCTCGACAGAAGTTCATTGTCCGTCGCGAACTTAACGATTCGCGAAGAGTTGGGGCTGAGCGCCACCGAAATCGGGGCGCTGCTGTCCGTTTTCTCGCTGGCCTACGGCATCGCCCAGCTCCCCTGCGGGCCGCTGCTGGACCGTAAAGGTCCGCGCATCATGCTGGGGCTGGGCATGTTTTTCTGGTCGCTGTTTCAGGCGGTCTCCGGAATGGTGCACAGCTTTACCCAGTTCGTTCTGGTGCGTATCGGCATGGGGATCGGCGAAGCGCCGATGAACCCCTGCGGCGTCAAGGTGATCAACGACTGGTTTAATATTAAAGAGCGCGGCCGCCCGATGGGTTTCTTCAACGCCGCGTCGACTATTGGCGTCGCCATCAGCCCGCCGATCCTGGCCGCCATGATGCTGATGATGGGCTGGCGCGGGATGTTTATCACCATCGGCTTGCTGGGGATCTTCGTCGCTATCGGCTGGTATATGCTCTATCGCAACCGGGAGGATATCGCTCTCACCGCCGACGAGCAGGCCTACCTTAACGCCGGGAGCGTCAACGTTCGCCGCGACCCGCTAAGCTTTGCCGAATGGCGCAGCCTGTTTAAAAACAAAACCATGTGGGGAATGATGCTGGGCTTCAGCGGCATCAACTATACCGCATGGCTGTATCTGGCCTGGCTGCCGGGCTACCTGCAAACGGCATATAGCCTTGATCTGAAAAGTACCGGTTTTATGGCCGCCATTCCTTTCCTGTTCGGCGCCGCCGGTATGCTCATCAACGGCTACGTCACGGACTGGCTGGTTAAAGGCGGCATGGCGCCAATCAAAAGCCGTAAAATTTGCATTATTGCCGGGATGTTCTGCTCCGCCGCATTTACGCTTATCGTGCCGCAGGCCACTACCTCAATCGCCGCGGTGCTGTTAATCGGTATGGCGCTGTTCTGCATCCACTTTGCCGGCACCTCCTGCTGGGGATTGATTCACGTCGCGGTGGCCTCAAGGATGACTGCGTCCGTCGGCAGCATCCAGAACTTCGCCAGCTTTATCTGCGCCTCCTTCGCGCCGCTGGTGACCGGGTTTATCGTCGATACCACCCATTCATTCCAGCTGGCGCTGATTATCTGCGGCTGCGTGACCGCCCTCGGCGCGCTGGCCTATATTTTCCTGGTCCGACAGCCGATTAGCGACCCGCGTAACGGCTGAATCTTAACGCCCTGCTGGCGGCAGGGCGCTCAAGGTCGCGCTCATCTCATACTGTTTTAATGCCATGGGCGTATAGCCGGCGGCGTGAAACAGCGGCGTAAAGCGCTCCGGGATAGTCACCGACGTACCGAGGCCGGGAAACCGACGGGCGAGCGCCATCAGCATTTCCTGTCCCAGTCCGCGCCCGCGGGCGGCGGGATCGACCCATAAAAACTGCAGCTGCGGCCTGCTGGTTAAGGTCGCCAGCACGGCGAAAGCCTGCTGATGAAGGCTCAACGCCCGGCACGGGAGGGTGCTGAAGGTGAGCGGGTCCATCAGCCACGGCAGCTGACCGTTAATCTCGGCGCCGGCCCTGCGCGTCAGCGACAGCACGTTATACTCCTGCAATATGGATGACTCCTCGCTCGCGGCCTGCGCGCTCAGATAGCCGCACAGCCCGTGCCGCACCTCGAAGCCCAGCGATTGATACAGCGCCACCGCGGCATGGTTATCGCGGATAACCTCCAGCCACATCCGCCGTACGCCCTGTTCGCGCAGCGCGTCGATAAGCGGCGTCATCAGCCGGCGGCCAACGCCCTTTCCGCGATACGCAGGCCGCACCGCGAACGCCGCCAGTCGGGCTTCATCGCCGCGTCGGGCGACGACCGCCATCGCGGCGGGGACATCTCCATCCAGCCAGACGCGAGAATCCAGCAGGCTCAGCCCTTCGGCGCTAAAACGCTGGACAAAAACCTCCACCGACAGCGTGACGGGAACGAGGTAATCTTCGAAACAGTCGCTGAGGATCGTTGTCAGTTGCTCAATGCTGAACTGAGTGGCGGGAACGGCGGTAAGCTCCATACATTTCTCCCGGAGGCTGCTATGCTGAGGTGATGAAAACTAACACTATAACCGCCGCCGCGACGTTACGCCTGACTGAGGAGAACGATATTCCCCTCCTGCCCGCGATTGAGCGCTCGGCGGCCCAGGCTTTCCGCCAGATCCCGGCGCTGGCCTGGCTGGCGGAAAGCGATGTGATAAGCCCCGAGCGCCACCGGCTGTTTCTCGAAACGGACCACAGCCTGCTGGCCGTGGCCGATGACCAACCGATCGGCTTCGTGCTGACCGAACCGCTGGACGATGCGCTGTTTATCGTTGAGATCGCCGTCCATCAGGCGTGGCAGGGGCGAGGCGTTGGCCGCATGATGCTGGAACAGGTTATAAAGTCAGCCCGCCAGGCGGCGTATCCGGCGGTCACGCTCACCACCTTCCGCGACGTGCCGTGGAACGCGCCGTTCTACACGCGCCTCGGATTTTCAATGCTGAACGAGCTAAGGCTACCGGCAGGGCTGGCGGCGAAAAGAGATCTGGAGACGGAACACGGGCTGGCGCCGGAAACGCGCTGCGCCATGCGCTTAGCGCTGTAGCCTTCGGCGCTGCTTTCAGCGCCTGAATATGGTACAAAGTATCATTCCAAATTAACCCGTTGATACCCGTATGTCCTGGTCAATCGATATCATTTCCTGCATTACCGATCGCTTTGTTGAACTGACGGCGACCGAAAAGCGCATCGCGCAGTTTATTCTTGATGATGTCGCGGCGGCGGCGGAGCTGCCCATCGCCGAGATGGCGCGTCTGACCCATACCAGCCAGGCCTCGGTCACCCGCTTTGCCCGGGCGCTGGGCTGCAAAGACGTCCGCGAGCTGAAGATGAAGCTCGCGCAATCCCTCGCGGTCGGGCAGCGATTTATCCTCGATGTGCCGGACCTTGAAGGCGTACAGGGGATCTACGAGTCGATCATCGGCGTGCTGGAGACCAACCGGCGGGCGCTGGATCTTGAGGCGCTGAAACGCGCGGTCGGCTGGCTGAGCGACGCGCGGCAGATTCTGGCCCTCGGCATGGGCGGCGGCTCCACCATCTGCGCTCAGGAAATCCAGTATCGCCTGTTTCGCCTCGGCCTGCCGGTGGTCAGTCAGAACGACGGCCTGCTGGTGCGCATGATGAGCTCGGCGGTCACGCCAAAGGATGTGGTTATCGTGCTGTCCTTAGGCGGCTATACCCAGGAAATCATTGAAAGCGCGGCGATTGCCAGCCAGTACGGCGCGAAGGTGATTGCGATTACCCCTGCCGGGACGCCGCTGGCGGAGCAGGCAGATCTGGTTCTGCCGCTGCTGGTGCGCGAAAACGACTATATCTTCAAGCCCAGCACTTCGCGCTATGCGATGCTGGCGATGGTTGACGTGCTGGCCACCGAACTGGCGATGGCCAACAAGACCCAGGCAAAAGGCAGACTACGCCGCATTAAGCTGGCGCTCGACAGCCACCGCGGCGGCGTTGACCGCCAGCCGCTGGGCGATTAAGCGCAGCGGGCGGCGGCGATAAACCTCTCCGCCTGCTGACGGGTACGCTCCACGGCCTGCCCGGCGCGATAAAGATCGCTTCCCAGACCAGCGCCAGCGCATCCCGCTCGCACCCAGCTCGCCAGATTCTCCGGCGTCACGCCGCCGACCGCCAGCACCGGTACCTCCGGCGGCAGTACCGCTTTCAGCGCCCGAATGTAGTCCGGGCCGAATGCGGAAGACGGGAAAATTTTCAGCCACTGCGCACCGGCGTCCAGCGCGCTAAACGCCTCGGTCGCCGTGGCGCATCCGGCGCAGACCCGCATTCCGCGCGCCACCGCCCGGCGAATCACCTCCGGCTGAGTATTCGGCGTCACGATAAGCTTCGCCCCGGCGTCGGCCAGAAAATCGACCTGTTCAACCTTAAGCACCGTTCCCGCGCCAATCACCGCTTGTTCGCCAAAACGTGCGACCATCTGCGGAATGCTCTGCCGCCAGTCCGGTGAATTAAGCGGGATTTCAATATAGCGGAAGCCCTCGCCCACCAGCGTCGCAATATGCTCCGCCGCCTCAGCGGGGCGGATGCCGCGTAAAATCGCCACCAGTTTAATCTTGTCCATGCATTATCCTCGCCATGCCGTTCAGCAATGCCTCATCGCCGCTGCAGCTGTTAACCGTCATTCCACGCGCTATCATCGCCCGGCGATAGCGAGCGTTCAGCGCCGGGTCGCCAACCAGCGTGACGGCGGAGGTACGGTAACGCTGGCCCATGACGGCCACCTCCGCGCCAATCAGCAGACCGGAGAGATAGTCGCTGACCGAGGTCGCCGCCAGCGCCCCGAGTACCCTGGCCGCCCTGGCGACAAACAGTTCGCTCACCAACGACGGCTGCGCCAGCCCTTTTTCCAGCCCTCGCTCAAACACCGCCTCGTCCGTCTGCTGGGCCGGTAGCCCTTTGCCGAGCAGCGACTGCGCCATCAGCAGATGATGCAGTTCTCCGGTCATCGCCGTGGCAAAATGGCGCACCGCGCCGTCCTCCACCTGCACCCATTTACAGTGGGTGCCCGGCAGCACGTAACACTCCGCCGGCGCCAGCTGCCAGGCCCCCAGCAGCTGCGTCTCTTCGCCGCGCATCACGTTGTAATCCCCGGCCTGATCCATCTTGAGGCCGGGAATAATCCACACGCCTTCCGCCACGGCGCAAAGCTGCTGCCCCGGCGCGTCAATCGCCGCCGGGCAGGCAAGATAGGGCACCGATTGCCAGCCCGCATCGCTGCCGATCATCCCGGCCATCAGCACCGGCAGCGTCGCCGCGCCGCGCCAGGGCGCCAAATGCTCCTCGAATACGTCGGCGGGCGCCCGCCCGTTCAGGCGGGTGATGCCCAGCGGCAGCTGCTTCGTTTCGATGCACTGACCGTTGCGAATCAGCCAGCCGCGCAGCTGGGTGGACCCCCAGTCGACGGCAATATAGTCCCTCATTGCGCGTCTCCTGAGGCCGGCACCACCGTCGTTTTCGCCGGCGCCGCCTGCCCTTCCCGCTCCTGGGTAATCATCTCCAGCGCTTGCTGACGGCTGATTTTGCTGGCAGGCGTCATTAACGTGACAAAAACAGCGGAAACGAAGCTGCCGACGACGGACGGTATACACGGGTTGCCCCAGTAAGCCAGCCAGTCGGCCTTAATCAGAACCACAATAGAGACCAGCATGCCGCTCAGCAGCGCCGTTAACGCGCCCTGCCAGTTAAAGCGCAGCCAGAAGCGGCCCAGAATCGAACAGACGAACAGCCCGGACATCAGCATGGAGATCATTTTGGTGATATAGCTGATGATATCGTTCGAGGTCAGGGCGAAAATCATCGCCAGGCCAATCACGAACGCCAGCATCCAGCGGGAGAGGGTAATCGCCCTGTTCTCCGGCGGCATCTTGCCGGTAACGAGGGTATAGACATCGCGCATCATGATGGCCACGGCGGCTATCGCATCGGAGCTGGCCGAAGACATGGTGGCGGAAAGTCCGGCAATCAGCACCACCAGCCCCAGCGTCGCCGGCAGGAAACTGGTGGCGAACAGGAAGGCGTAATTGCTGTTCTCCAGATGGGGGTTCATCGTCCATGCCGCCATGCCGATAATCGCCGGCAGTACCGAGAAAAACAGATACAACACGCCGGTATAGACAAACGAGCGGCGTACCGAAGAGACATCTTTCCCCGAGTAGATACGCTGACGATAGGAAGGGGTCGCCAATACGCCGACGCCGATGACCATGGCCAGCGATAGCGCCGGTATCACCCCGAGCTTGTCGACGGCAAACAGGCTCATCGCCTTAGGATCCATCGCCTGAACAATGGCATCCCATCCCCCCACATGAACCACGGCCAGAATCGCCATCAGGATAAAACCGAAAAACAGAATTAATGCCTGAATGGTATCCGTCCACACCACCGCAGAATACCCGCCAATAATCACGTAAATCGCAAACGCCAGAGCGATAATAATTTTTGCCAGCGTCAGATTTATTCCTGTGGCCCAGGATAAATACATGCTGCCGCCGAGAATATGGGCCCCCAGCCAGCCAATCGAGGCAATAAATATCATTATACCGACGATATTTTTAATTAAATGGCTGCCGCCGGTATAATATGAGAGCTCTTCGCTCATGGTCATAAAACGGAGTTTACGCACCGGCGCGAAAAGCCAGGCCACCAGCAGAATACCGATGGCCCCGCCCACGCCGTACAGCATACCGGCCCAGCCGTTGCTGTAGCCGAAGCCTACGGCGCCCATGCTTGAACCGGTTCCCACCATGGTCGCCACGGTGGAACCCAGCGTCAGAAACAGCGGTAAGGAACGGCCGCCGAGTAAAAAATCTTCACCGCTTTTTTGATTACGCGACACGTACCAGCCAAGCCAAATCATGGCCAACGCGTAAATAATAAAGCCGACTAAAAAGACATGACTATTCATGATTCACATCCTGCCAGTTGAGTATGTAAAAGGTAAAAGGCTACGGAGCGCTGAATGAATTCAGCGCTCAAAATCCTGTTTATATTTCTGATGAATAAATTTTTATACGCGAGCCGCGTTATAACAGGTCACATCCACTTCGACTTTACAATCCACCACCAGGTCCGCTACGCAGCAGATACGGGCAGGCGGGTTGTCGCCAAAAAACTCGCGGAACACTTTGTTGAAAGACTGAAAATAGCGTGAATCGGTGAGGATCACTTTAACATGCACCACGTCGGCCAGGCTGTAGCCCGCTTCGCTCATGATATCCACGCAGTTCTGAATCGCCAGGCGCGACTGGTCGACAATCCCGCCTTCCACCACTTCACCGTCCTTCATCGGCGTCTGGCCGGATACATACAGCCAGCCCCCCGCCTCCACCGCGCGCGCGAACGGTAGATGCTGCCCGCCAGTCCCGGTACCGCCTTCCACGCCATAACGTTTAATACTCATCTTTCACTCCTCAGTTCATTTGGCGACGCAGGAAACGCCCCGCGCGCCCGATAATCTTTTTATCGCTGCCGTAGCTCATCACGCCGTTGACCATCACCGCCTCAATACCGTCCGCCGGTTGTTTCGGGTCGGAGAAGCTGGCGACATCGCGCACCGTCTGCGGATCGAACAGCACCAGATCGGCGAAGTAGCCCACTTTCACCAGCCCGCGATCCGCCAGCTGGAAACGCGCCGCCGACAGCCCGGTCATTTTGTGAATAGCGGTGGTCAGCGGAAACAGCCGTTCATCGCGGCTGTAGTGGCCCAGGACCCGCGGGAAAGCGCCCCACAGCCGCGGGTGCGGCATCGGATCGTTCGGCAGACCATCGGAGCCAATCATGGTCACCGGATAACTAAGTACCCGCCGTACGTCCTGCTCATCCATGTTGTAGTAAATGGCCCCGGCGGGCATCAGCCGCGCCGCCGCCTCATGCAGGCTAACCTGCCAACCGTCGGCAATTTGCTGCAGGGTTTTCCCGGCCTGTTCCGGTTGCGCTTCCGACCAGGTGATGACGATGTCGAACTCATCGGTCACCTGCTTCATATCCAGCGTCGATGAGCTGGCAGAGTACGGGTAGCAGTCGCAGGCGATCTCCTGGCGCTGGCGCATCTCATCGAAGAAAGCCAGCGTCTCCTTCGTGCGACCCCAGTTTTTCGCGCCGGCGCACTTATGGTGCGATACCACCACCGATACGTTACCGTGGCGGCCAATGCGGAACGCCTCGTCGAGCGCCTCGAGAATCGGTTCGAACTCCGAACGCAGGTGGGTGGTATAAATTCCCCCCTCTGTCGCCAGCTCCTCGGCCAGCGCCATCACCTCTTCGGTAGTGGATTGAAACGCGCTGGCATAGGCCAGCCCGCTGCTCAGGCCAAGCGCGCCCTGGCGCAGCGCGTCGCGCAGCTGCACCCGCATTCCGGCAATCTCGGTTTCCGTCGCAGGACGAAATAGATCGTCCATATGGTTATTACGCAGCGCGGTATGGCCAATCAGCGTGCCAACGTTTAATGAAGGCTTCGCCGCCTCCACCGCGTGGGCGTAAGCGTCCACGGTGGGATAAATAAAGTGCTCCTGCTCGCCCAGCAGATTCATCGGGTCAGGCACACCGTCGCGCAGGGTCGCCGTCGCCGCGCTGATCCCGCAGTTGCCGACAATCACCGTTGTCACCCCCTGGCTCAGCTTCGGCAAATACGCCGGCATACGGATGACGTTAATATCGTCATGGGTATGCACATCGATAAATCCAGGCGCCAGCACGCGCCCCTGCCCGTCAATCACCTGCTCCGCCGGCAGGTTTAGCGCCGGGGCCATATCCACAATCCGATCGCCCTTCACCGCCACGTCGCCGCGAAACTGCGGTCCGCCGCTGCCGTCAATGACCGTGACGTTTTTGAAAAGCCAATTAACTTTCATCGCAATTACTCCCTCTCAACTCTGTCGACAAGTTAACCATTTACAAGGCGGAAAAACAGTGGAAAACTACGCAAAAACCAGATCAAATTATGATACTTTTATTCATTAACGATAAAAACAAACAATAAAATTATTATTTTTCAACAAATTAACATTGATACTTAACTTAATCCGATCATAAACCCTAAAAGGATAGTGTTATGAAATACCATTCCGATACGCTTATTCCGCACAAAGCCGCCGTGATGTCCGAACCGGCAAATCTGCTGGCGGAAGATATTTGCCTGCCCGCCGCGTTGCTGAAAAAAACGGCGCTGGAAAATAACATCGCCTGGATGCAACGCTATGCCGACGCGCGCGGCGTCTCGCTGGCGCCGCACGGCAAAACGACGATGACGCCGTGGATTTTTCAGGCGCAGCAGCGGGCGGGGGCATGGGGGATCGGCGTAGGCAGCGCCTGG
Organism: Klebsiella pasteurii; assembly: GCF_018139045.1. Classification (NCBI taxonomy): domain Bacteria; kingdom Pseudomonadati; phylum Pseudomonadota; class Gammaproteobacteria; order Enterobacterales; family Enterobacteriaceae; genus Klebsiella; species Klebsiella pasteurii. Next base: position 4,716,747 of record NZ_CP073236.1, on the reverse strand, counting down.
CAGGCCGGCGCGGCGATGGCCAGCGGCGTTGAGCGCGTGTTAATGGTTAATCAGTTGGTCGGTAGGGCGAATATGCAGGCGGTTTCGCGGCTGAAGGCGCATTACCGGGCAGCGGATTTTATCTGCTGCATCGATAGCCTCGCCAACGCCCGCGCGCTGTCGGCCTTTTTCAGCGAACGGCAACAAACGCTGGACGTGCTGATTGAGCTGGGCGTAGCCGGCGGGCGCTGCGGCTGCCGCAGCGTGGAGGATGCGCTGGCCCTGGCGCAGGCCGTCGCGGACCTTCCGGGGCTGAAGCTGCGCGGGCTAGAGCTGTATGAAGGGGTGCTGCACGGCGACGATCCGCAGCCGCAGGTGGAGGCTCTGCTGCGCCAGGCCGCCGATTTGGCCTGTCGGATGGCGCCGCTGGTGGAGGGCGAGTTTGTCCTTACCGGCGCGGGCACCGTCTGGTATGACGTGGTGTGCAATATCTGGCTGGCGGCGAAGAAACCGGCGCAGTGTCGAATCGTTATCCGCCCCGGCTGCTATATCACCCACGATCGGGGGATCTACGATGCCGCACAGAAAGCGCTGGTGGCGCGCGATCCGATCGCCTGCGATCTGGGCGGCGATTTAACCTCGGCGCTGGAGCTGATGGCGATGGTCCAGTCGGTGCCGGAAGCGGATCGCGCGGTGGTCAACTTCGGTAAACGCGACTGCGCCTTCGACGCCGGGCTGCCGCAGCCGATCGCCAGGTATCGCCACGGTGAGCAGCTGTCCGCGCAGGGGATCGAAAGCGTCGGGATCATGGATCAGCACTGCATGCTGCGCCTTGAACCGGGCAGCGACGTGCAGGTCGGCGATATTCTGGTGTTCGGCACCTCGCACCCGTGCCTGACGTTTGATAAATGGAAAACCCTGCTGCTGGTGGATGAGCAGTATAACGTGCTGGAAGAGCTCGATACCTTGTTCTGAAGGACGCTTTCTCCCGGAGGCGGCGCGCTGCGCCTGTCCGGGCTACCAGACTGTGAACCCGTAGCCCGGACAGGTGCGCCAGCACCGCCTCCGGGATGTTTTTCGCGCGGACAACGCATTACGCCTCTTCCTCTCCCTGCGCTCCATTCCCCAGGGCGATAAACTCCTCCAGCAGCGCGGTAAGCTGGCGCATTTTTTCGACGGTAAACTCGGCTTCTATCTGGCGATAGGCTTCTTCGACCTGGGCCTGGGCGCTTTCATACAGCTTCAGGCCCGCCGGAGTCAGCGAAACGTAGAGCTTGCGCTGATCGTTAACCGGCTTTAAGCGCAGCACCAGGCCGTCGCGTTCCATACGGGTCAGGATGCCGGTCAGGCTCGGGCGTAAAATACAGGCGCGAAAGGCCAGGTCGTGAAAATCCATCGACGGATTTTCGGCGAGGATCCGCACGATACGCCACTGCTGCTCGGTCAGATTGTGGCGTTTAACGATGGGCCGAAAGTGGGCCATCGCCGCTTCCCGCGCCTGCAGCAGCGCGATAGTTAACGAATCATGCATCACATACCTCTGAATGAAATCCCTCATCTGTTAATAAGTTAATAATTAGCCTTAATTGCCGCAGAAGGCAACCGGTTTCTGCCAGTGAAAAGTACCAGATGGTACAACTAAATTTCATTACCAATTGATTTAAAACGGATAAATTAAAAACCTGTAAATATATTGTTAATCCGATCACAAAACATTCACTTCTGTTTGCCAAACCTTCCCGCAAAGCATAAAAGATGATCATTAACATATTAATGAAATTTGTATTCCCAAATCTGTAGCAGAGGAGTGGTCAATGAAAGGCACCATCTTCGCCGTGGCGCTTAACCACCGCAGCCAGCTCGACGCCTGGCGCGAAGCGTTCCAACAGGCTCCCTATAAAACCCCGCCGAAGACCGCGGTCTGGTTTATCAAACCGCGCAACACCGTGATCGGCGACGGCGAGAGTATCCCCTATCCGGACGGTGAAACCGTGCAGAGCGGCGCTACCGTCGCCCTGATCGTCGGGAAAACCGCGCGTAAAGTCGCCGCGGAAGAAGCTGCCAATTATATTGCCGGATACGCGCTGGCCAACGACGTCAGTCTGCCGGAAGAGAGCTTCTATCGCCCGGCCATCAAAGCTAAATGCCGCGACGGCTTCTGCCCGCTGGGCGCCCTCGCGCCGCTCAGCAACGTCGATAACCTGACCATCATCACCGAAATCAACGGTCGCGAAGCGGACAGCTGGAATACCGCCGATCTTCAGCGCTCCGCCGCCGAGTTGCTGAGCGCCCTGAGCGAATTCGCCACCCTCAATCCCGGCGATGCGATTCTGATCGGTACGCCCCACACCCGCGTTACGCTGCGCCCCGGCGATCGCGTACGCCTTCTCGCCGAGGGTTTCCCGGCGCTGGAAAACCCGGTGGTTGCTGAAGGAGAGCTGGCATGAAACAGGCACGTATTGAGTGGCAGGGACAGCGGCACGATGTCCAGGTTAATGAACGCGGTCAGGTCAAGCTCGCTAACGGCAGTCTGCTTCAGGAAGGCGAGTTTCGCTGGCTGCCGCCCGCCGACGGCACCCTGTTCGCACTGGGCCTGAACTACGCCGATCACGCCAGCGAGCTGGCGTTTACGCCGCCAACGGAGCCGCTGGTATTTATCAAAGCGCCCAACACCTTTATCGGCCACCGCCAGGATTCGGTGCGCCCGGATAACGTCGAGTACATGCATTACGAGGCGGAACTGGTGGTGGTGATCGGCAAAACCGCGCGTAAGGTCGCCGAAGCCGACGCCATGGCGTACGTAGCTGGCTACACCGTCTGCAACGACTACGCCATCCGCGACTACCTGGAAAACTACTATCGCCCCAACCTGCGGGTCAAAAGCCGCGACACCCTGACGCCGATCGGCCCGTGGATCGTCAGTAAAGAGGCGATCCCGGATCCGCATAACCTGGCGCTGTGCACCTGGGTCAACGGCGAACTGCGCCAACAGGGCACCACCGCCGATCTGATCTTCAGCATTCCGTTCCTGATCGCTTACCTCAGCGAATTTATGACCCTGCAGCCGGGCGACATGATCGCCACCGGCACGCCTAAAGGGCTATCGGACGTAGTGCCGGGCGATGAAGTGATCGTCGAAGTGGAGGGCGTCGGCCGCCTGGTCAACCGCATCATCAGCCAGCAGGAATATGAGGAGAAGCTGTCATGAAAAAAATTAACCATTGGATCAACGGCAAAAACGTCGCCGCCGCGGAGTATTTCCATACCACCAACCCGGCGACCGGCGAAGTGCTGGCGGAAGTCGCCTCCGGCGGCGCCGACGAGGTGAATCAGGCGGTGGCCGCGGCGAAAGAGGCGTTTCCGAAATGGGCCAATCTGCCGATGAAAGAGCGCGCGCGCCTGATGCGTCGGCTGGGGGATCTGATCGACCAGAACGTCCCGGAGATCGCCGCCATGGAGACCGCCGATACCGGCCTGCCGATCCACCAGACCAAAAACGTGCTGATCCCGCGCGCCTCGCACAACTTCGAATTCTTCGCCGAGGTTTGCCAGCAGATGAACGGCAAGACCTACCCGGTTGACGACAAGATGCTCAACTACACCCTCGTGCAGCCGGTCGGCGTTTGCGCGCTGGTGTCGCCGTGGAACGTGCCGTTTATGACCGCCACCTGGAAGGTAGCGCCATGCCTCGCGCTAGGCAATACCGCGGTGCTGAAGATGTCCGAGCTGTCGCCGTTAACCGCCGACCGCCTGGGCGAGCTGGCGCTGGAAGCCGGGATCCCGGCTGGCGTGCTCAACGTGGTGCAGGGCTATGGCGCCACCGCTGGCGATGCGCTAGTCCGCCACCATGACGTGCGCGCGGTATCGTTTACCGGCGGTACCGCCACCGGCCGCAACATCATGAAAAACGCCGGCCTGAAAAAGTACTCCATGGAGCTGGGCGGCAAATCGCCGGTGCTGATTTTCGAAGACGCCGATATTGAGCGCGCCCTGGACGCCGCGCTGTTCACCATTTTCTCAATCAACGGCGAACGCTGCACAGCCGGTTCGCGTATTTTCATTCAGCAGAGCATCTACCCCGAGTTCGTTAAACGCTTCGCCGAGCGGGCGAACCGCCTGCGCGTCGGCGACCCGACCGACCCGAACACCCAGGTGGGCGCGCTGATTAGCCAGCAGCACTGGGAGAAAGTCTCCGGCTATATCCGCCTCGGCATTGAAGAAGGGGCGACCCTGCTGGCCGGCGGCGCGGATAAACCGACCGATCTGCCCGCCCATCTGAGAAACGGCAACTTCCTGCGGCCAACGGTGCTGGCGGACGTCGATAACCGCATGCGCGTAGCGCAGGAAGAGATTTTTGGCCCGGTAGCCTGCCTGTTGCCGTTTAAAGACGAGGCGGAAGGTCTGCGCCTGGCCAACGATGTGGAGTATGGCCTCGCCTCTTATATCTGGACCCAGGACGTCAGCAAGGTGCTGCGTCTGGCGCGCGGCATCGAAGCCGGAATGGTGTTCGTCAACACCCAGAACGTCCGCGACCTGCGTCAGCCTTTCGGCGGCGTGAAGGCCTCCGGCACCGGCCGCGAAGGCGGCGAATATAGCTTTGAAGTGTTCGCTGAAATGAAAAACGTCTGCATCTCGATGGGCGACCATCCGATCCCAAAATGGGGAGTCTGATATGGGAAAGTTAGCGTTAGCAGCAAAAATCACTCACGTGCCGTCGATGTATCTTTCTGAGCTGCCGGGTAAAAACCACGGCTGCCGCCAGGGAGCCATCGATGGGCATAAAGAAATCGGCAAGCGGTGCCGCGAACTGGGCGTGGATACCATCATCGTCTTTGATACCCACTGGCTGGTCAACAGCGCCTACCACATCAACTGCGCTGACCATTTCCAGGGCGTCTATACCAGCAACGAGTTGCCGCATTTTATTCGCGACATGACCTACGACTACGACGGTAATCCGGCGCTCGGCCACCTGATCGCCGACGAAGCGGTCAAGCTCGGCGTCCGCGCTAAAGCGCACAACATTCCGAGCCTGAAGCTGGAGTACGGCACCCTGGTGCCGATGCGCTATATGAACAGCGATAAGCATTTCAAAGTGGTCTCTATCTCGGCGTTCTGTACCGTTCATGATTTTGCCGACAGCCGCAGGCTGGGCGAAGCCATTCTTAAGGCGATCGAGAAATATGACGGCACCGTGGCGGTCTTTGCCAGCGGCTCGCTGTCGCACCGTTTTATCGACGACCAGCGCGCCGAAGAGGGGATGAACAGCTATACCCGCGAGTTCGATCACCAGATGGACGAACGGGTCGTGAAGCTGTGGCGCGAAGGCAAATTCAAAGAGTTCTGCACCATGCTGCCGGAGTACGCCGACTACTGCTACGGCGAAGGCAATATGCACGACACGGTGATGCTGCTGGGCCTGCTGGGCTGGGATAAATACGACGGCAAAGTGGAATTTATCACCGAGCTGTTCGCCAGCTCCGGCACCGGTCAGGTCAACGCCGTCTTCCCGCTGCCGGAAACGGCTTAAGGAGAGCGCAGAATGCCGCATTTTATCGCTGAATGTACCGACAACATCCGCGAACAGGCTGATTTATCAGGTCTGTTCAGCAAAGTGAACGACGCGCTGGCGGCGACCGGCATCTTTCCCATCGGCGGCATTCGCAGCCGCGCCATCTGGCTGGATACCTGGCAGATGGCCGACGGCCAGCACGATTACGCCTTTGTGCATATGACGCTAAAGATTGGCGCCGGGCGCAGCCTGGAGAGCCGCCAGGACGTGGGCGATATGCTGTTCACGCTGATCAAAGCCCATTTCGCCGCGCTGATGGAGAGCCGCTACCTGGCGCTGTCGTTTGAGCTCGATGAACTGCACCCGACGCTGAACTACAAGCAGAACAACGTGCACGCCTTGTTTACATAGCGTGCGCCCGGCCAGTCCCCCTCTCCTCTTTAGGGAGAGGGAGAAAACAAGCACTGCCACAAACCACAGGCCGGGTAAGACGCGCCAGCGTCGCCCCCCGGCGCAGCAGCACCGAATGACGTAACAGGAAGCGACTATGCTCGATAAACATACCCATACCCTGATCGCCCAGCGGCTAAACCAGGCGGAAAAACAGCGCGAACAGATCCGCGCCATCTCGCTGGATCACCCGACGATCACCATCGAAGACGCCTACGCCGTACAGCGCGAATGGGTAAATATGAAAATCGCCGAAGGCCGCGTGCTGAAAGGGCATAAAATCGGCCTGACCTCAAAAGCGATGCAGGCCAGCTCGCAGATAAGCGAACCGGACTACGGCGCGCTGCTGGACGATATGTTTTTCCACGACGGCGGCGACATCCCCACCGACCGCTTTATCGTCCCGCGTATCGAAGTGGAGTTGGCCTTCGTGCTGGCCAAACCGTTACGCGGCCCCAACTGCACCCTGTTCGACGTCTATAACGCCACCGACTACGTGATCCCGGCGCTGGAGCTGATTGACGCCCGCTGCCACAACATCGACCCGGAAACCCAGCGTCCGCGTAAAGTCTTCGACACCATCTCCGATAACGCCGCCAACGCCGGAGTGATCCTCGGCGGTCGCCCGATTAAACCTGACGAGCTGGATCTACGCTGGATCGCCGCCCTGCTCTATCGCAACGGCGTGATTGAAGAGACCGGCGTCGCCGCGGGGGTACTGAATCACCCGGCCAACGGCGTAGCCTGGCTGGCGAACAAGCTGGCGCCGTACGACGTCCAGCTGGAGGCCGGGCAGATTATTCTCGGCGGCTCCTTTACGCGCCCGGTACCGGCGCGCAAGGGCGACACCTTCCACGTCGACTACGGCAACATGGGCGCGATCAGCTGCCGGTTTGTCTAGGAGAAACATGATGAATAACGCCTTTAAAGACGCCTTAAAAGCGGGTCGTCCGCAGATTGGCCTGTGGCTGGGGCTGACCAGCAGCTACAGCGCCGAGCTGCTGGCCGGGGCCGGATTCGACTGGCTGCTGATCGACGGCGAGCATGCGCCAAACAGCGTGCAGACGATACTGACCCAGCTGCAGGCGATCGCTCCTTACCCCAGCCAGCCGGTGGTACGCCCCTCGTGGAACGACCCGGTGCAGATTAAACAGCTGCTGGATATCGGCGCGCAAACCCTGCTGGTACCCATGGTGCAGAACGCCGACGAAGCGCGGCTGGCGGTGAAAGCCACCCGCTATCCGCCCGCGGGTATTCGCGGCGTCGGCAGCGCGCTGGCCCGCGCCTCGCGCTGGAACCGCGTCCCGGATTATCTCCATCAGGCCAACGACGCGATGTGCGTGCTGGTGCAGATCGAAACTCGCGAAGCGCTCAACAATCTGCCGCAGATCCTCGATGTCGAGGGCGTGGACGGCGTGTTTATCGGCCCGGCGGATCTGAGCGCCGATATGGGCTTCAGCGGCAACCCGCAGCATCCGGAAGTGCAGGCCGCCATTGAGCGCGCCATCGCGCAAATTCGCGCGGCGGGCAAAGCGCCGGGGATCCTGATGGCCAGCGAACCGCTGGCGAAGCGCTACCTGCAGCTCGGCGCGCTGTTCGTCGCCGTCGGCGTCGATACCACCCTGCTGGCCCGCGGGGCGGAAGCGCTGGCGGCCCGATTTGGCGCGGAAAAAACCGCCGAGGGTTCGTCAGGCGTCTATTAACGCCAGGTGGCGCAGCGCCACCCGGCAACCCGCAGTACCCTACAAAATTCCCATTAGAGGAAAATGATAATGAGCGATACATCATCTGCCATCCCGGAAAAGTTCGATCCGGCTAATCAGCACAAACAGCTGACGGCGCAGCAGCAGTCGGTTATCAACAAGCTCTTTCGCCGCCTGATCGTGTTTTTGTTCGTGCTGTTTATCTTTTCGTTTTTAGATCGCATCAATATCGGCTTTGCCGGGCTGACCATGGGGCAGGATCTGGGCCTTAATGCCACCATGTTCGGCCTTGCCACTACCCTTTTTTACGCGACCTACGTGATTTTCGGCATTCCCAGCAACGTGATGCTCAGCATCGTCGGCGCACGACGCTGGATCGCCACCATCATGGTGCTGTGGGGCATCGCCTCCACCGCCACCATGTTTGCGACCGGGCCGAATAGCCTCTATATCCTGCGCATGCTGGTGGGGATCACCGAGGCCGGTTTCCTGCCCGGTATTCTGCTATATCTGACCTACTGGTTCCCGGCCTTTTTCCGCGCCCGCGCCAACGCGCTGTTTATGATCGCGATGCCGGTGACCACCGCGCTGGGGTCGATTGTTTCAGGCTATATCTTGTCGATGGACGGCCTGTTGAACCTGCACGGCTGGCAGTGGCTGTTCCTGCTGGAAGGCTTCCCGTCGGTGCTGCTCGGAATTATGGTCTGGTTCTGGCTGGACGATTCGCCGTCGAAGGCCAAATGGCTGACCGCAGAAGATAAAAAATGCCTGCAGGAGATGATGGACAACGACCGCCTGACGCTGGTCCAGCCGGAAGGGGCGATCAGCCATCACGCCATGCAGCAGCGCAGCCTGTGGCGGGAAGTGTTCACGCCGATCGTGCTGATGTACACCCTGGCCTACTTCTGCCTGACCAATACGCTCAGCGCGATCAGCATCTGGACGCCGCAGATCCTCAAAAGCTTTAACGAAAGCAGCAGCAATATCACCATCGGCCTGCTGGCGGCGATCCCGCAGATTTGTACCATTCTCGGGATGATCTACTGGAGCCGCCACTCCGATAAACACCAGGAGCGTAAGCACCACACCGCCCTGCCGTTCCTGTTCGCCGCGGCGGGCTGGCTGCTGGCGTCGGCCACCGATCACAACCTGATCCAGCTGCTCGGGATCGTGATGGCCTCCACCGGATCGTTTAGCGCGATGGCCATTTTCTGGACCACGCCGGATCAGTCGATCAGCCTGCGCGCCAGAGCGATCGGCATCGCGGTGATCAACGCGACCGGCAATATCGGATCGGCGCTCAGCCCCTTTATGATTGGCTGGCTGAAGGATGTTACCGGCAGCTTCAGCAGCGGTCTGTGGTTCGTCGCCGCCCTGCTGGTCATCGGCGCGGTAATTATCTGGGCGATTCCGATGAAAGGATCGCGTCCGCGCGCGACGCCGTAGGGAGCCGCTATGTGCCAGAGCCCTGTTACCAATATCGATATGAATAAAGAGTACGATGAGAGTCTGGGGACGGAAGAGGTGCATTATCAATCCTTTGCCCGGATGGCGGAGTTCTTTGGCCGTAATATGCAGGCGCACCGCCACGACCAGTATTTTCAGATGCACTTTCTCGATACCGGGCAGATTGAGCTACAGCTCGACGATCATCGCTATTCGGTGCAGGCGCCGCTGTTTGTCCTGACGCCGCCCTCGGTGCCGCACGCTTTTATCACCGAGTCCGATAGCGATGGTCACGTGCTGACGGTGCACGAGGATCTGGTCTGGCCGCTGCTGGAGGTGCTGTACCCCGGCACCCGGGAGGCCTTCGGCCTGCCGGGCATCTGCCTGTCGCTGGCCGATAAGCCCGAGGAGTTGGCGGCGCTGGCGCACTACTGGCGGCTGATTGAACGGGAATCGACCTCGCAGCTGCCGGGGCGGGAACACACCCTGACGCTGCTGGCGCAGGCGGTATTCACCCTGCTACTGCGCAACGCGAAGCTTGACGATCATGCGGCCAGCGGGATACGCGGCGAGCTCAAGCTGTTCCAGCGTTTTAACCAGCTGATCGATAGCCACTACCACCAGCACTGGACGGTACCAGATTACGCCTGCGAGCTGCATCTGACCGAATCCCGGTTAACCGATATTTGCCGCCGCTTCGCCAACCGACCGCCCAAGCGGCTGATTTTCGACAGGCAGTTGCGCGAGGCCAGGCGATTACTGCTCTTCTCCGACAGTACGATCGGTGAAATAGCCTGGCAGCTGGGCTTTAAAGATCCGGCCTATTTCGCCCGCTTTTTTAACCGCCTGACGGGCTGTTCGCCGAGCGCGTTCAGAATGCAAAAAGTACCGGTGTCTTAGGATCGTTCCCTGGACGGCGCGGCGAGTCGGCAGCCGTCTGAAAGGCGGTAGCCCGGGCAAGGCGCGCCAGGCGCCACCCCCGGGAGCAGAGCGCAGAGTCGCTGAATTTCCCGGAGACGAGGCCGCGCATCTGTCCGGGGTACAAATTCAAAACCCGCCCCGGCTTGTTGTCGGTTCACCGGGGAGCCAGGCAGGAAAATAGAAAAACCAACCCCGATCACATAACCCAACCCCGCCTGAAAAGTACCGACCGTTGACCTAAAAGTCTCTTCACGAAAGCCGCGTTAACCGCTTCAATTGAACAACAAAAACAAAACATAAATTTAACATCACATTCCGATTAATACTGAAGAGGTCACCTATGAAACCTGAAAATTTCCGTGCAGACGCTAAACGCCCGTTAACCAGTGAAGAGTACCTGAAGAGCCTGCAGGACGGTCGCGAAATCTATATCTACGGTGAACGCGTTAAAGACGTGACCACCCACCCGGCGTTCCGCAACGCCGCTGCCTCCGTCGCCCAGATGTACGATGCGCTGCATAAACCCGAGCTGCAGGATACCCTGTGCTGGGGCACCGATACCGGCAGCGGCGGCTATACCCACAAGTTCTTCCGCGTCGCGAAAAGCGCCGACGATCTGCGCCAGCAGCGCGACGCCATCGCTGAATGGTCGCGCCTGAGCTACGGCTGGATGGGCCGCACCCCCGACTACAAAGCCGCCTTCGGCTGCGCGCTCGGCGCCAACCCGGCGTTTTACGGCCAGTTTGAACAGAACGCCCGCAACTGGTACACCCGCATCCAGGAAACCGGTCTGTACTTTAACCACGCCATCGTCAACCCGCCGATCGATCGCCATAAGCCGGCGGACGAAGTGAAAGATGTTTATATCAAGCTGGAAAAAGAGACCGACGCAGGAATCATCGTCAGCGGCGCGAAAGTGGTCGCCACCAACTCGGCGCTGACCCACTACAACATGATCGGCTTCGGCTCGGCACAGGTGATGGGCGAGAACCCGGACTTCGCACTGATGTTCGTCGCGCCGATGGATGCCGAAGGCGTTAAGCTTATCTCCCGCGCCTCCTATGAACTGGTCGCCGGAGCAACCGGATCGCCGTACGACTATCCGCTCTCCAGCCGCTTCGACGAAAACGATGCGATCCTGGTGATGGATAATGTACTGATCCCATGGGAAAACGTGCTGATTTATCGCGATTTCGATCGCTGCCGTCGCTGGACGATGGAAGGCGGTTTCGCCCGCATGTATCCGCTCCAGGCCTGCGTACGTCTGGCCGTGAAGCTCGATTTCATCACCGCCCTGCTGAAGCGCTCGCTGGAGTGCACCGGCACCCTGGAGTTCCGCGGCGTACAGGCGGATCTCGGCGAAGTGGTAGCCTGGCGCAATATGTTCTGGGCGTTGAGCGACTCGATGTGCGCCGAAGCGACGCCGTGGGTTAACGGTGCGTATCTTCCGGATCACGCCGCGCTGCAAACCTATCGCGTGATGGCGCCGATGGCCTACGCCAAAATCAAAAACATTATTGAACGCAACGTCACCAGCGGCCTGATCTATCTGCCGTCCAGCGCCCGCGATCTCAACAACCCGCAGATCAACGAATATCTGGCGAAATACGTGCGCGGATCGAACGGCATGGATCACGTCGAGCGTATCAAGATCCTCAAACTGATGTGGGATGCGATCGGCAGCGAGTTTGGTGGTCGCCACGAACTGTACGAAATCAACTACTCAGGTAGCCAGGATGAAATTCGCCTGCAGTGCCTACGTCAGGCGCAGAGCTCCGGCAACATGGACAAAATGATGGCGATGGTGGATCGCTGCCTGTCCGAGTACGACCAGAACGGCTGGACGGTGCCGCATCTGCACAACAATACCGATATCAACATGCTGGATAAGCTGCTGAAATAACGGCAGCGGGAGGTCACAATGCAATTAGATGAACAACGTCTGCGTTTTCGCGATGCCATGGCCAGCCTATCGGCCGCCGTTAACGTCATCACCACCGAAGGCGAGGCGGGCCGCTGCGGAATCACCGCCACCGCGGTCTGTTCGGTGACCGATACGCCGCCGTCGGTGATGGTTTGTATCAACGCCAACAGCGCGATGAACCCGGTATTTCAGGGCAACGGCAAGTTGTGCATCAACGTGCTAAACCACCAGCAAGAGGAGATGGCGCGCCACTTCGCCGGCATGACCGGGATGACGATGGACGACCGTTTCGGCCTCAGCTGCTGGCAAAAAGGCGAGCTCGGCCAGCCGGTGCTAAAAGGCTCACTGGCGAGTCTCGAAGGCGAGATTAGCCAGGTGCAAACCATTGGTACCCACCTGGTGTATCTGGCGGAGATCCGCAATATTACCCTGAGCCCGCAAGGGCACGGCCTGGTTTACTTTAAACGCCGTTTCCACCCGGTGATGATGGAAATGGAAGTCGCGGTGTAATGGCTTCGCCTGCCTCTCCCCGGATAACGGGGAGGGGCAAAACAGATTCGCGTTAGCGTTCCTGCTGTGCAAACTGTGTCAGCGCTGCACCGCCTGCGCCATCGCATTGGCTTCCACATTCACCTTACCCGTCGCGCTGTCCGAGGCGTCAACAGGCCGAAGATGATCCAGTGGATCAAGGCATTTCCGGGGGCACTCAACGATACTGGCGATCTGCCAGTGATCAAGCGAGGCAAGGGACATTTTGGGTAAGGCTGATAGCGCGATCCCGGCGCGGTGGCCGGGATCTTTCTACGGTTAAAGAAAGTTTGGATCTATCCGACCTTCTGCTTTAAGGATTTCAATAAAACGCCTGTAAGTTTCTGGATCTCCCTCAACCAAGTCATCTAATATTTTTTCCGCTATGAGGGGCTTAAAAAAGATACCGTCTTCAAAAAAAATAAAGTCACCAGACATTGTAGGATCAGTGATTTCCACTTTATCTGCATTAAATACAGACAAGCCATAATCTTTGACTAGGCCATAAAAATATGTTTTCCCTTTTATCCAGTAAATAGCGTAGACATCTATTAGTGTTCCATCATTTTCTTTTATTTTCATTTAACAACGTACTTAATAGAATCAATCACCTTAGCTGGGTCACTGACATTTCTCTGCGGTGTGGTAATTTTCATATCATAAGCCTTAACAGTAAATGAATTATATTGATAATGTATTGTTATTGTTGAGCCATCAGATAATTTTTGCTTCGCTTCCATCTTCTGGAACCCCGCAGATGTTGGGAAGCGGGGAGCTTTGTTCATTCCCTTAAGTGGTTCTCCAGCAGAAGCCGGATTTGTCCGAACCTGATTCCACACGATTTTTTCATTCAGATCGCGCGGGAACGGGTTCTGTATTCCCTTAGCTGTCGTTATATATTCAGCATTCTTGATTAACTGCTGCTGTTCTCTTGTCAGACGCGATACTGGGCTGCTTGATGATGACCCGCCACCGACCAGCTCCATAATCATGCCAACCAGTGCACCTTTAGTATTATTGTACTGGTGCAGTTCCGTATTATTTGCTACCGGTTCAAGCTCGGATATTGAGTAAGCCACTAACTGCTGACATTGCGCATTACAGCCCGGTGACGCTTGCAGCACTTTCAGATTCGCAAGTTCCGCTTTCTGGTCGTTAACCGAAATCCCTGTTGCTAGCGCCTTGGACTGACCCCGCCCCGGTAGACGATCCTGCCCTATAGTTGGACTGACCCCGCCCCGGTAGACGATCCTGCCCTATAGTTTGAGCATAGGAGGAGCGTATGGGCACACCACGATTTACACCTGAATTTAAGGAAGAAGCCGTCCGTCAGATAACGGAACGCGGTTATTCCGTCGCCGAAGTTTCTGACCGGCTGGGCGTTTCAGCACACAGTCTCTATAAGTGGTTACGGGCTATTAAACCCGATAACAGCGAGCAGCATGCCCGTGATTTACTGGAAGCGAAAAGCGAGATCCTGAAGCTCAGGGCCCAACTGAAGCGCACTGAGGAAGAACGGGACATACTGAAAAAGGCCGCGCGGTACTTTGCAAGGGAGCCCGACTGAAGTACCGCTTTATCAATGAGCACCGCTCTGTATGGGGTGTCATGACGATGTGTCGGGTGTTGTGCGTTGCCCGGGCCGGGTTTTATGCGTGGCTGCATAACCCGGTCTCCGCGCGGGATAAAGATAACCAGCGTCTGCTGACGCTTATCCGTGACTCCTATTCACTGAGCGGAGGCGTATACGGTTACCGCCGGGTTCATGGCGACCTGAACGAAATCGGGGAAATCTGCGGTAAAAACCGGGTGGGCCGCATTATGCAACTGAACCGGATTAAAGCCGTGCGCGGCTATAAAGCTCCGCGTCGTATCGCTGGCCGACCTTCAGTGGTTGCGCCTAATCGTGTGCAGCGGCAGTTTACCGTTGTCCGGGCCAATCAGGTCTGGGTCACCGATATTACTTATATCCGCACCTGGCAGGGCTGGCTGTATCTGGCGGTGGTTATCGATCTCTTCGCCCGTAATGTGGTCGGTTGGTCGATGAAACCCACTCTCTCACGCGAACTGGCGCTCGACGCGCTGATGATGGCCGTGTGGCGTCGAAAACCGGACGGCGAGGTTATCGTACATAGCGATCAGGGCAGCCAGTACGGTAGTGACGACTGGCAGCGCTTCTGCCGGGCCAATAACCTGGCGCCGAGCATGAGCAGGCGTGGCAACTGCTGGGATAATGCGGTGGCCGAATCGTTCTTCAGTTCGCTGAAAAAAGAACGGATCAGAAAACGCATATATAAAACCAGGGATCTGGCCCGGGCGGATATCTTCGATTACATTGAAGTGTTCTACAACCGGACCCGGCGTCACAGCCACCTCGGCGGCGTCAGTCCGGAGGCCTTTGAACAGGCCTCGTCGTGAGGACAGGAAATGTCTACTGTTGTGGGGTCAGTCCACTTTTGTAACAGGGTGAACTCTGACGGGATATCTTTAATACCTGCCTTTCTTGCGACCTCGGCTCTATGATGACCATCGATAATGATCATTTTGCCGTTTACAATAGCGACATCAACGGGCTTATCAACTTTATAGCCATTTGCTTTCATATCCTTTGCAATGCGTTTTACCTGAGAACCTGACATTTCATTACTATTCTGTCGGCTTATTAATGAGCCAGGATTAACATTCTTAGTAACTACTTGTGTTGTTGATGCTTTAGCTCCTTTCGTTCCACTCATAGCTAATGGGAGAGTTGCCGCCATCGCCGTTGCGAATTCCTCCCTGATTCCCATCGCCTCAAAGCGTTTTTTCCAGCCCTCGCTCGCCTTGATGCCACCGGCTTCCTGACTCAGCGTATAAACTGGTGCCATCGCATACCTGAAATCATTCGGCAGCGTACCATCAGCAGCCATGCGCCTGATTGTGGCATCAAACACTTCCCACTGCTCAACCAAATAACCATACTTCTGTTGACATTGCTGAGGGTTGATTGAACACAGAGTTGCTATTTCTTGCTGCTGCTCTATGTTGAGGTTGATCATATCCCTGACAACGTTCTCGCAGCTGGCTGCCCTCGCAGTTTCTGGCTCTTTGCGCAAAACCATCAAGCTGATTCACACTCAGCGCATTATTCTCCACAACAACTATTAAAATCCTTTAACTTCAAAATGGCGAAGCAGAGCAAGTCCTATTCCCATTATCCCCCCTCCACCGGCCCCTACTTTCAGATAGTGCCATGCTGATGCCAGTTCAAAGTTAAAATTGCCAAGCATTACGTATTCAACGATAAGTAAAAAAATATATGCAATTTCAGCTAAAAGTATCCCTGCCAAAATTGAAAATAAAGCGAAAAGGATATTGATCATTTTTCATCTCCATTACTACCTGGAGATGAAATTTTCTCGATTCCTTTACCTGTTATTTCAGAGAAAATAGAACCGCCTAAGTCACCAAAAGAACTGGGTACCTTACTTGGTTTCATTTCTTTTGAAAGGCCATAATCTCCTTTCACTTCAGTAAACTGTCTCAGATCAGCATTAAACTTCGGATCCCAACCACCTTTCCACCAGTTTGCTCCAGCATTAACGCCCCATGAGAGCCCTTTACCAATACCATAGCCAATGCCCGAACCGACACCATTGATAAGTGCACCAGACAGTGGATCTTTATTGTCAATCCAGTTCCCCAGCGCGCCACCTGCCGCATTCCATCCAACAGTACCCACCAGACCATTTCCCATGCTGATAACGTTTACCCATCCAGCAATAGCCGCATTTGCCGGATCTATCGTACCATCCGCCAGATAACTGATGCCTGCATTCGCACCGGCTCCAAGACCCCACATAGCCTGAGCTCCGCCCGGTAACAGGGCAACACTACCTGTAGCCAGCGCCAACCCTATGGCATCTCGTTCATTCATTGCTTTCTGACATGCAGCCCCACTCGGATTGTCTGAACAGCTCGCCATATCGACGCCGTGCTGGCGTATCCATGCAGCCTGAGCATCTTCACTACCGCCGAGTAAATTATTCTCAACCGCGTTCTTCCCGGCCTGCGCCCCCGCCACCGCATCCCCGCTGCTGCCTCCGCTCAGCCCCCCCATCAGTCCCGCCGCCAGCGTACTCAGCGCGCTTATCGTCGACTTCTGCTCATCCGACAGCTCTTCTGTCTTAACATCCGGATAATATTCCGCCGCTATCCAGCGGCCCAGCAGCTCGCCGCTCACCGCGCCTGCCGCTCCCGCCAGCGCGCTGTTATTTCCCGATGCCGCCGCTATCGCTCCCCACACCGCGTGCGCCATCGCATTGGCTTCCACATTCACCTTACCCGTCGCGCTGTCCGTCGTCTGGCTGTGAATGATTTCCGCCACATACGGACTCACTGCACCGCTCGCCGCCTGCGCCAGGTTGCCCCCCGCCAGACCCTGCATCGCCGCCGTTACCGCCTGCGCCACCTTCTGGTACTTTCCGCCCGTATCGTAGTCCGCCGTCGCCGTCCGGCTCACCTGCGCGCTGATTTGCTCCTCGCTCGGGCTGGCATTCCCTCCCGCTACCAGCTTCTCCCGCGCCGCTGCCCGCGCAGCCGGGTCGCCCTGCGCCGCCTGCGCGTTCAGCTTGCCCTGCGTCACCAGCACATCACTCACCTGGCGCCCGATTTCACCTATCTTCTGCGCTACCGCCAGCCGGTTCTGCTCTTTCTCCTTATCAAATATCGGACTCAGCGTCTGGTTCGCATGCGCCGCATCCCGGCTTAACTCCGTCACGTCCTGCTGCTGACTCGTGCCGTCGCGAATTACAATACTGCCCTCGCTCACCGCCGCCCGCGTCAGCGAACTGTCGCTGCCGCTGCCGTTCGCCCCCATCAGCAGACCACTGGCCGCATTCCCCAGGAACTGCCCCGCCACGCTACCGCTCGTGCTCGCCCCCGCGCTCTGCTGCTCCACGCTATACTCGGCAGAGTTTTTAATATCCCGGAAACCCAGCGTCCCGGTATCCAGCCGGTTCAGCTCCGCCGCCGCCGTGCTCGCCAGCACGCTGCCATTCAGCTGCGTATGCCCGCCCACCTTCACATCAAAACCGCCCTCGCCGGCAAAAATCCCCGTCTGCGCCTCCACCGACGCCCAGGTGCTGTGCATTTTGCTCTGGCTCAGGTTGAGAGAACCCGAACCGCCGCCCATGCTGCCGCTCGCCCCCACGCTGCCGCTACGCTGCTTCGAATCGTAGTTATCGCTGTCCTGCTCGCTGCTCAGCGTCAGGTTACGCCCGACGTCCATTGTCACCTGATGGCCGCTCACCTGCGCCCCGGTCAGCGTCGTATCGCGACCGCTGACGATAGTCATCCGCTCACCGGCGCTGAGGGTCGTTTCGTTATGGGTCAGGCTGTTGCCCCTCTCGTGGCCCTTCGCGGTGTTGGCGCTGGCGCTGACCGTCAGCCCATTCGCGCCCTGACCGAAGTTAATACCGACGCCAAACGAACTCCCATGGCTCTCATTTTTACCGCTCAGGGTGCTGGCGTTCTCCGCAGAGAATAAATTCACATCGCGCGCGGCATTGAGTAACGCGCTGCCGCCGGCCTGCAGATGGCTGCCCTCAACGTTGATATCCGTCTCAGTGGCGATAATGCTGAGATTGGTGCCGGCCATCAGGCTACTGCCGCGGCTGGTGTTCTGCGTTTGTCGCTGAGTGGATTTCGATGACTGGCTACCCCAGGAAAGGTTGACCCCTATCATGCTCTCCGGACTGGAATCCGCAGTCTGCATCTGCGATGCCTGATACGCCTGTACGCCCGATAATGCCGACTGCAGCCCGCTCAGCGCGGCGAGACGACCATTGCTCTCGGTGCTGGCCTGGTTGGCGCTGGAAACCGCGGTATTAATGGCGCTGCCCACCATCCCGGATAACGCCAGCGTCAGGCCGCTGGTTTTCTGCTCCACGGTATGGGTCTGGGTGCTCTGGTGTTCCGCTGCCAGAATATTCACGGTTTTACCGGTCAACGCCATATTGTTGCCGGCCACCAGGTCAGATCCCTGAACCGTCAACACATTACCGGCGCTCAGGCTAAGGTTGCCCTGTGAGCTTCCGACGGTACTGGCGGCGCTACTCAGCGTTGTCGTCACGTCGGTGGCTTTCAGCGACGAACTGCCGACGCTGAAGCCAACACCGCCGGTGCCGGAAAAGCCGCTATGTTTCTCTTTACGTAGATGGTTTTCCTGGCGACTCTCCTCGGCGGTGGCGATGGTCAGGTTACGCCCCGCCACAAGGTTGACCTCCTGGGTACCGGCAACACCGCTGCCGGATACCAGCAGGTCGCGCCCGGCCTGCATCACAATACTGTCACCGCTAAAATTGCTGCCGATGGCGTTCTGCGCCCACACTTCATCGTGAGTGGTGAGCGAGCGGCGAGCCAGCAGGCCGCTGCTGCTTTGATGGCTGTTTTCCATCAGATGCCATGAGGACTCGCCGCTGCTGAGGTTTATGTCATTGCCGGCGGCAACCGTCAGGCTGCTGGTTGCCGTCACGCTGGCGGCGCGGGCATTCATATCGTGGCCGGCGGACAGCGCCACCGCGCCGCCGTTAATTTGCGTGCCGATATCGCTACGCTGGGTCAAAGAACGATCGTTGCCTTTCCCCCAATTTCCGCTTTCGCTGTGGGTGGTAGCGAGCGTCTGCAGGTTGAGATCGTTGCCGGCGATAATCTGCGTCTGGCTGCCCGCCGCGCTGTTACTCACCATGCTTGCCGTCAGATTAATGTTATGTAACGCCTGCAGCCCCAGCTGGCCGTTTTCATTCTGGACATAAATCCCCGCAGGCCGATCGAGGCTGACATTACCTGGGCCGCCGCCGAGGGTGCTGGCGCTGTTGATATCACGCCCGGCTTGCGCGTTCAGGCTATCGCCGCCCTGCAGCGTTCCGCCAATATTGTTGATATCAGTACGCGCGTTTAGCGTAAGCTGGTTGCCGCCGATATAGCCGCTGTTATGAATGTTTTCCGCGGTTAGCTGCGTCACGCCGCGGCTGTGGATGTGCCCGCTGTTGGTCACATCACGGCTCACACTGAACGCCACGTTTTCACCGCCGAGCAACGCGCCGCTGCCATCAAGATCGCCCGCTTTAAGCCGCGCATAAACCTGCGGCACCAGCACCTGCTGCACAGAACCATCCGTTAGCGTGACCTCTCTGGCAACCAGCCAGACCATATCGCTGGTCAGCAGCGCCATCTGCGCTGGCGTCAGCGCTACCCCGACCGTCAGGTTGTACTGTTTGGCGAAGGCGACGCCCGCGTCCATCAGCGCCCGGTACTGCTCTTCATCGTTACTGTAGCCCTGCAGGTAGCGCCCGCCGCTCAGTTTAACGATCTGCTCACGCACCAGCCGCTGTTCGTAATAGCCGTCGCCAAGCCGCTTCATCGCCTGATCAACGCCCAGCTGATTTTGCATGTAGTCGCTGGCGAGCCACGCTTTACCGTTGGTAAAACGCGGATCGGTTTCCACCAGATAGCCCGCAGTAGCCTGCGGATCGATCTGATACAGGCTGCTGACAGGAAGACGGGTATCCGGCGTGACGACGCGAATAACCGTTCCGTCAGCGTTAACCGGCGTCACTTCCACCAATCGTCCGGCGGGTAGTTCACCTGTTTCATCGGCGCGATCGCGCGGGGTAATCACACCGCTATGGCCATCAATTGGGGTATTGCCCTGCCACTTCATGGTTTGCAGATCGATAGTCTGAACCGTTGGCGTCGGTTCATATTCGCTGCTTTTTTTCCCCTGGCTGGTTTTGGTGCCGCCAAACGGGCGGCTGGTCTTTTTTTCATACCAACGAGTCTGGGTGCCGACGTCGGTGGTCACCCGTTTACCGGTCGTGGCGACATTGTTTAGTTCGCCAATCACGCCACCAAGCGCTCCTCCGGCGATAATCTGGCTGTCGTAGTTATTCAGCTTATCGCTGTTGATGATGAGCCGGCCGCCGGAGAGGATTTTGCTGGGATCGCTTTCCACCACCTGCGTTTCCACAACGGTACGCTGGTACTGATATTCATAGAACTCATCGCCGCGGCTACCGTCCGGCATGATGGCGTCGTGAACGCCGTATTTGTTTTTATAGCTGGTATCGACCAGCGACCAGTCGAAGCGCTGTACCGATCCTTTCAGCGCCGCTTCATGGCGCCATGACTGCTCGACCATCACATCTTTCGTCACCAGATGGTCGTTGTAGTTATTGATTTGTTGGATATCGAGCGCCATATCACCGGCGGACTCAAGCGTTGCGCTGTGGTTATTAAAGACTCCCGCCCGGCCGCTGAGCGAACCGTCTTCGGCAAGTAGGCCGCCAATGGCGAGCGTACCGTCGCTGAAGATCAGCGCGTGATCCTGGTTATTGAGCGTGCCGACGCCCATTGCCAGCGATGCTCGTGCAGCAATCGTCGCCGCCACGCCGTTCTCCGCGGCGTTAGTCAGCGTTGCCGCCTGCAGCGCGACGGCGTCGCCGTACAGGCGCCCGCTACCGATATTGGTTAACGTCGTGGCGACAATATGGGTTAAACCACCGTCAATCAGCCCCCGATTGACTAACTCGCCATTAACCGTCGAATGGTTCTCGCCAGCGCTGATTTCACCTTCCTGACGGTTATCCAGCTTCGCCACATAGAGATTGAGCGCCTGGCCAACGCTGATAACCCCCTGATTAATCAGCGCCAATCCGGAGAGATTCCACTGCAGGTTGCCGTTGGCGATGATCATCCCGGCGTGATGAAACGCCTGACGCAACGTTAGTGACATATCGCCTTGAGAGAGCACCTCGCCATCGCCGCTGAGGGAATCGGCATCGAGAATAAGTTTGCTCGCGGCAAGTAGCGTCCCGCCCGTATTAGCCAGCGCCAGGTTGACGCCTGCTATATCCAGAGCGGCGGCGGAGACGATCTGCCCCTGCCGGTTATCCAGCCCCCGATTGTGGATGGTGATGTTCAGGTTACCGCCGGACTGCAGTTCTCCCTGACGGTTATCAACGGTAGCGCTGTGAATACGCAAGACATCAACGGCGGTAATTGTGCCCTGCTGATTATCCAGTAAACCGCTCGTCTTCAGGTTGACGCTGCCCCGCTGCGCCGAGCCAACCTGCCCGTGACGATTGTTAAGATTTTCAGCCTGTAGCCGGATGTCGCCGCTGGCGATGATATTCCCCTGCGAGTTATCCACCCCATGGCGCGCAGTGAGCTGAACGTCGCCCTGCGCCGCGCTGATTTTTCCGCCATGGTTGGTCAGATTGTCGGCGTCAAGCTTGATATTGCCATTTGCGGCAAGAACGCCTTCGCGGTTATCCAGCCCCCCTTCAGCACTCATGGCCAGGTCTCCCTGCGCCGCAATCAATTGCCCCTGCTGGTTCCGAAGGCTTGCTACTTGTAGAGAAAGGCTACCGCCAGCAACGATATTCCCTTGTGAATTTTCCAGCTCATGACGCGTAGTGAGCTGGGCATTGCCTTGCGTCGTACTGATTTTACCGCTGCGATTATTAATGTTATCGGAGTACAAAACGATATTGCCGTTAGCGGCAATAGTGCCTTGGCCGTTGTCCAGCACGCCATCGCTGGTAATAGACATGCCGCCGCTGCCGGTATGCAACAGCGTTCCGTTTTGATTGAGCAACTGGCTGGTGCTGAGCGTCAATGCATGGCTGTTGCTGGCAATCTCTCCGCCGTGGTTATCCAATCCCGCGCGAAAATCAAGGCGTAGATCGTCCCCGCCCGTGTGCTGGATTACGCCCTGCTGGTTATCCAGCGCCATTGCTTTCAGCTCAAGCTGGCTGGCCGTCAACAGGCCACTGTGGTTTTTGAGTTTACCGCTGGCGGCCAACTGGAGTTTTTCGCTGGCCGCCACCACCGCATCTCGGGTTGTGATATCGCCGGACGCGGCGCTGACCACGATCCGCGCCCCCGAGGTTCGACTATTATCAAGATCCACCGCCCTGCCCTGCGCCGTCAGCGTCCCTGCCGCCATATTGCGGCCATTCAGCGCCAGCGAAGTCTGGCTATTCAGCGTCAGCGCGCCGCTGCTGGCGGAAGAACCATCGCTATTTAATCCGGCGGCGAGCGTGCTGTTTTGCACGCTACGCAAAGCGTTGGCGGCAATCCGCGTATCACCTTGCGCGGCGATAATGCCGTCATTGGTTAGCGTCGCGCTGGCCGTCACCAGGCTATCTTTTCCGGCGTACAGCTGGCCCTGGTTGTGAAGATCGCCCTTAACGGACAGTTGCAGATTCTGCGCGGACTGAATCATGCCGCTGTTACTGAGCGCGCCATCAGCGCTGATTGCTACGTCCCCCGTCGCCGCGCCGATATTGCCGGCATTGTGAACGCCTACGCCGCGCTCGGTACCGACAAGACGAATTTTATGGGCGTACATCCCGCCCAGCGCGCTGACGTCTATCGCCACCGCTGGCGCCGCACTGCCGTCGGTTGATTTTGCCGTCGTCCGACTGTGCGCCGCATCGATCTGATTACGCCCTGCTGTGACCTTTAGCTCCTGCGCCCAAACCCCGGCGTTGATTTTCACCGCGCGGGCGAGCAGGTCGGTGCTGTCTACCGAGCTCGCATCAAGCCCGCCGCCCTGTACGATAATTTCGCCGCGATTGACATCGTAACCGCTAATCTGCCCGTTGCTGTACTGCACCTGACCTGTCGTCAGCGTCGCGCGGCTGGCATTGATAAACCCGCAGCCGTCGCAGCTAATTCCGCCAGGGTTAGCGATCACCACCTGCGCTTTCTGCCCGGCAACCTCGATATAGCCATTCAGCCGGCTCGGATCACGGGTATTCACCTCGTTGAGGATCACTCTGGCTTCCCCCTTCGCCAGATTCGGGTTACCGGCGACCATCCCGGCCAGTTGGGTTGAAGTGCTGGCGTGGCTGTTATTCAGCACCACGCCGCGCCCATCGACGTCAAACTGGCTGTAGACGTTGCGCGAAACGCCTGCGCCGCTCGGTGTCTGAATATTGACCTGCGGCGTGCCATTGGCGCTATTGACGATCTGCGGTTGCTGGCCGCCAGGCGCAGGGTTATCGGCGACAATCGCTGCCTGAGCCGGGGTGAGACAGGAAAACGCGAGCAGAAAGCCAAAGGCCAGCGGTGCCAGGGTGGACGTCAGCGTCGACCCGGTTCGCGCGTCGGCGCCGGATTGCGGCGACACGCCCGCCCGATGAGAGCGGGTCGTTTCCGCCACTACCATCAGCATCCCGCGAGCCTTATTAAACACGATTCGATAAAAGCGTTTATTCATTGCCGTTACTCGTCATCCGTTGTCCACCGCGGCGCGGAAAATCATCCCTGTGCGCAGCACGCGCCGCCGGACGGCGCGTGAGTAAAAGTCAGTAGCTCCAGCTGACGCTGAAACCAAAAGTTGCCGGTTCGGTTTTAAAACCATCGGGTTTGTCTAAAGTGATACCGGCGAACAGGTCGTAGCTGGCGCGTAGGTACTGGCCGCGCAGCCCTGCCACGCCTCCGGCGAGGTGTTTGCCCACCAGCGTTTCACTGCCTGCGCCGCCGACTTCGCCGTAATCTGCTCCCAGATAAAACTCCTGCCCCGGTAACGGGGTCGACCAGGCGATATCGTTACGTACGTACCAGCCGTGGCTGGCGGTCAGGGTGCGCTCGCCGTCAAAGCCGCGAACCGTCCAGCGATTGCCGATGGAAAACATATCCGGCGAAGTCAGCGCCGTGCTACTCATCTGCCGCTGATAGCGACTGGTAAAGCGAAAACGTTGCCCGCCCAAGGCAAAAGGCAAATTGAGCTGAGCATTAAATTGCAGGATCTTGCTGAGGGCGGTTGCTTCCCCCCACTGCTCTTCCGGCGCGGGTTGAGCGCCGAACCAGCGGGTACCGCGCTGGTAGCTCACTCCGCCATCGAGAGTGGCGTTGCCAAGGTAATGGCGATGCTGCAGACCAAGCTTCCAGGCCGCCGTTTGCCGCCGCTGGACGGCAATCTCAGTGTCGTTAATAAAGTTCTGCTGCTCGCGGGCTAACACATCGGCGCTAAGAGTGGTCTTCTGACTACCGCTACGGTGCAGTACGCGGCTAAGCTGGAAATCAACGTTCTTGCTTTTACCGCTGTACTGGTAATCGCCGTTAGCCCCCGCCACGGTTTGCACGTAATCGTACTGGCTGGCGGTTAACAGGAACTGCCAGTAGCCCAGCGGGACCGAATAGTGGCCGGTCAGGTTCTTCGAGGATTTACCGCCGTTGCCATCGAGGTTATGTGAACCGGAAAGGTAAAAAAGATCGCTTAAGGCTAGCGGGTTATCCAGTGACAGCGTCAGGTTCCCCTGATAACGGCCGGTGGCATTAGAGCCGGAATCATCGAGCGAGGCGTCGACGCGCCAGAAGCGCTCCTGTTGGCGGTTAATGACAATATCGCTTTGCCCCGGCATCTCGCCCGGAACAATTTCCATGCTGGCCTGTACCGTCGGCAGGCGCTGCAGATTTTCCAGCCCCTGTTCAATATCGCGCAAATCCAACAGTTTCCCATCAGTCGCCGGAAATGCGCTCGCCAGCCACAGATAATCATCGCTCTGCGCCGTAAGCCTGGCTTCACGGATATATCCCGGCATCACTACCAGGCGTAAAACACCGCTTTTTAAGTCCTGCTGCGGAGCAAGGATCCGGCTGGTGATATAACCGCGGTCGATTAATATATTTTGCAATTGGGCCATCAGTAGATTTATTCCCTTTCCTCCCAGACAACGCCCAATCACTTTATTTTTCTGGCGCTGGAGCGGAAGCCAATGCGGTAAGGCTTCGGCGCCCTGCAAAATAACCTGAGAAATAGCAAAGCAAGGTTGTTCTACGGGAAATAGCCCATCATCGACATTTATTCCTTCCGCGGATAAATGAATATCCGGTGACGGCGGCGCGATCTGACTTTCCAGGGCATGCTGGCGCTGCTGCTGGTTGATGAACTGCTGCTCACGTACGGTATCCGCAGGCGCGGCGTACCCCCACACTGGCAGCGCAGAGATAATAAAAACCTTATGAATTAAACTCCATTTATTCATTATTTTTTAAGCCAGGGCTATCCATGTCGATGACAAGCATTCAATAATGGCAATTAAATACATGCGAACGCACACAAATATCAACTCATATTAATAAGGCAATCACCGCAATAATAATTCAACGGCGAATTCATCAATTGCGGGATATTTTTATTGGATCGGTGAATATATTTCAGTAATAAAGGTGAAATGTGAATTCATTACGAAATGAGAATAATGAGTTTGAATTGATATAATCTGCCGCTGGTATGACTCGTGCCACACCACAAACCCCTGTGATCTCAATCACATATTTTCCTCCTGCTCACTTCATAGCCAACCGCTTACCCCGGCTAGCGACCGCTTAACCCCGCATATAACCACTCACCGATTTACCCAACTTTACGCACACGGCGTTCTGGCAAGATCGGAGCCAGCATAGCTAATCAATACCTCCACCAACCCAAACACAAAACCAGACGGCTTCGGCCAATTATTAATCTAATTAACGCCAGGTTTTACTATGGATACCAAAAAACTACTCAAGCACATACCTTGGGTGATTCTCGGAATCATCGGGGCATTTTGCCTCTCAGTCGTCGCTCTGCGCCGCGGTGAGCACGTCAGTGCGCTGTGGATCGTGGTGGCGTCGGTTTCCGTCTACCTCGTCGCCTACCGTTATTACAGCCTGTACATCGCGCAAAAGGTGATGAAGCTCGACCCTACGCGCTCTACGCCAGCGGTCATAAACAACGATGGCCTGAACTACGTCCCGACCAACCGCTACGTGCTGTTCGGCCACCACTTTGCCGCTATCGCTGGCGCCGGTCCGCTGGTAGGGCCGGTGCTCGCCGCGCAGATGGGCTACCTGCCGGGTACCCTGTGGCTGCTGGCGGGCGTCGTGCTGGCCGGGGCGGTGCAGGACTTTATGGTGCTGTTTATCTCCTCGCGGCGTAACGGCGCCTCGCTGGGAGAAATGATCAAGCAGGAGATGGGTCCGGTGCCGGGTTCCATCGCGCTGTTCGGCTGCTTCCTGATAATGATCATCATCCTCGCAGTGCTGGCGTTAATCGTGGTGAAAGCGCTGGCGGAAAGCCCGTGGGGCGTATTCACCGTCTGCTCGACCGTGCCGATTGCCCTGTTTATGGGTATCTATATGCGCTTCCTGCGCCCTGGCCGCGTGGGTGAAGTTTCAGTTATCGGTATCGTGCTGCTGGTGGCATCCATCTGGTTCGGCGGCATCATTGCCCACGACCCGTACTGGGGCCCAGCGCTGACCTTTAAAGACACCACCATTACCTTTACCCTGATTGGCTACGCGTTCATCTCCGCGCTGCTGCCGGTATGGCTGATTCTGGCGCCGCGCGATTATCTGGCCACCTTCCTGAAAATCGGCGTGATCGTCGGCCTGGCGCTGGGGATCGTTATCCTCAACCCGGACCTGAAAATGCCGGCAGTGACCCAGTACATTGATGGTACCGGCCCGCTGTGGAAAGGCGCCCTGTTCCCGTTCCTGTTTATCACCATCGCCTGCGGCGCGGTCTCTGGCTTCCACGCCCTGATCGCCTCTGGTACGACGCCGAAGCTACTGGCCAACGAAACCGATGCCCGTTTTATCGGCTACGGCGCGATGCTGATGGAATCTTTCGTCGCTATCATGGCGCTGGTTGCGGCATCGATTATCGAACCGGGCCTCTACTTTGCCATGAACACCCCACCGGCTGGCCTCGGCATCACCATGCCGAATCTGCATGAAATGGGCGGTGAAAACGCCGCACTGATTGCCGCGCAGCTGAGGGATGTCACCGCGCACGCGGCGGCGACCGTTAGCTCCTGGGGCTTTGTGATCTCTCCTGAGCAAATCCTGCAAACCGCGAAAGATATCGGCGAACCGTCGGTACTGAACCGCGCGGGCGGCGCGCCGACGCTGGCCGTGGGTATCGCTCACGTATTCCACAAAATCATCCCGATGGCGGATATGGGCTTCTGGTACCACTTCGGTATTCTGTTTGAAGCGCTGTTTATCCTCACCGCGCTGGATGCCGGTACCCGTGCAGGCCGCTTTATGCTGCAGGATCTGCTGGGCAACTTCGTGCCGTTCCTAAAGAAAACCGACTCGCTGGTGGCCGGTGTTATCGGTACCGCGGGCTGCGTCGGCCTGTGGGGCTACCTGCTGTATCAGGGTGTGGTCGACCCGCTGGGCGGCGTGAAGAGCCTGTGGCCGCTGTTCGGCATCTCTAACCAGATGCTGGCCGCCGTGGCGCTGGTGCTCGGCACCGTGGTGCTGGTCAAAATGCAGCGCACCAAATATATCTGGGTCACCGTGATCCCGGCCGCTTGGCTGCTACTGTGCACCACCTGGGCGCTAGGTCTGAAACTGTTCAGCACCAACCCGCAGATGGAAGGCTTCTTCTTCATGGCGCAGCAGTACAAAGAGAAGATCGCTTCCGGCGGCGAACTGACCGCGCAGCAGATTGCCAACATGAACCATATCGTGGTGAACAACTACACCAACGCGGGTCTGAGCATTCTGTTCCTGGTGGTGGTTTACAGCATCATTTTCTACGGCATCAAAACCTGGCTCAACGTGCGCAACAATAAAGTGCGTACCGATAAGGAGACCCCGTACGTGCCGGTACCGGAAGGCGGCGTGAAGACCTCTTCCCATCACTAAACCTTAATGCCGGATAGCGCTACGCTTATCCGGTCTACACAAACGAATGTTTGTAGGCCGGATAAGGCGCTAGCCGCCATCCGGCTTTATTCGTTCTCTGGGACTCACAATGTTTGGTAACTTAGGTCAGGCAAAAAAATACCTCGGTCAGGCAGCGAAAATGCTGATCGGCATTCCGGATTACGATAATTACGTCGAGCATATGCAGACTAACCATCCGGACCAGCCGTACATGACCTACGACGAATTCTTTCGCGAACGCCAGCAGGCCCGCTACGGCGGCGACGGAAAAGGCGGCGTACGCTGCTGCTAATGGAGGCAAACATGGCACCGATTGCAGTTACCCTGTTAACCGGTTTTCTTGGCGCCGGTAAAACCACCCTGCTGCGCCATATCCTGAACGAACGGCACGGCTTTAAAATTGCCGTTATTGAAAACGAATTTGGCGAAGTCGCCATCGATAACCAGCTTATCGGCGATCGCGCCACGCAGATTAAAACTCTGACCAACGGCTGTATCTGCTGTACCCGCTCCAACGAGCTGGAAGACGCCCTGCTCGATCTGCTCGACAGCCTCGATCGCGGAGACATCGCGTTTGACCGGCTGGTGATCGAATGCACCGGCATGGCCGACCCCGGCCCGATCATCCAGACCTTTTTCTCTCACGATGTGCTGTGTGAACGCTACCTGCTGGATGGGGTGATTGCGCTGGTTGACGCGGTTCATGCCGACCAGCAGATGAATCAGTTCACCATCGCCCAGTCGCAGGTGGGCTATGCCGATCGCATCCTGCTCAGCAAAACTGACGTGGCGGGCGACAGCGACAAGCTCCGCGAACGGCTGATACGAATTAACGCCCGCGCGCCGATTTACAACGTCACCCACGGCGATATCGACCTGAACCTGCTGTTTAACACCAGCGGCTTTATGCTGGAAGAGAACGTGGTCAGCAGCAAACCGCGCTTCCACTTTATGGCCGATAAGCAGAACGACGTGTCGTCTATCGTAGTGGAGCTGGATTATCCGGTGGATATCAGTGAGGTGTCGCGGGTGATGGAAAACCTGCTGCTCACCTTTGCAGAACAGCTGATGCGCTATAAAGGGATGCTGTGGATCGATGGCGAGCCCAACCGCCTGCTGTTCCAGGGCGTTCAACGGCTATACAGCGCCGACTGGGATCGGCCGTGGGGCGATGAGCGGCCGCACAGCACTCTGGTATTTATTGGAATACAGCTTCCGGAAGATGAGATTCGCACCGCATTTGCGAGCCTTCGCAAGTAGCCACGCAGCTTATCCCCCTCTTCGGGAGGGGGAGTGCGCGAATGAAATGTAAAACTCTGTTCTTATATGTAACAACAGAAATGTTTTTGGAAATAATTAGAAAGGCAATTATTGCGTCAACAACCGATTTTTCTCGCCCGTTCAGCGAATATTTAGCCAAAAGATTCAACTCACGCTCAACGGCTAAAGATTAGCAATTGACTCCGCAGTAAAAACAACTAACAAACAACACAAATAAATATATCTAATAACAAAATTAGCATAAAACAGTCATCGCTAGCTGATTTGCAGTCATAAAAATCGATTGTTAAGGTGCCCTCCGCGTAATGTAATGATGAGGCATAAAACATGAAAAAGCTGAATATCCTTCTTCTCTCGGCGTTGACTGCCGTCTCGGGATCCGCGCTCGCGATGGGCGGCACCGTTGAGCAGGGCAAGAACTTCACCAACCTGAATCTGGAAATGGGGAAATCCTCCTCTGGCCTGTATGTGGAAAGCAACTGGCTCAAAAATACCGATGACGGTACCCAGACAGGCGGCGTCGGCGCGGGTTATAACCTGGAACTCGGCCCGGTGATGTTCAACGCCGGCGCGAAAGCCATCTACCTCGGCCCAAAAAAAGGCGATAACGGCGTAGCCTTTCCCATTGGCGGCGGCGTCAATGTGGCCCTGACCGACAGCATTCATCTCTATGGTGAGGGCTATGCCGCACCGGAGGGCCTGAACAACAGCGTCAAAAACTACGTTGAAGCCAACGGCGGCGTAAGCTGGACGCCCATCACCCCGGTGACGCTGAAAGTGGGCTATCGTCATGTCAGCGTCGACGGCAAAGATGGCCGCCCGGGCCACACGCTGATCGACGGCGCCTATGTCGGCGGTGGGGTTACCTTCTGATGAACAGCCGCTTCGCCGCGCTTTGCGTTTTGAGCTTCACCATGCTGCTGTCAGGCTGCGTCCAGTACAAATGGGTGAAGCCGGGCGTCAGCGATACGGAGATGAATAAAAAGCTCACGGAATGCGAAGCGCAGGCGCTGATCGATCTCCCCCCGGATAACGTCGTTACCGGTTCAAGCTCGGAAAAAACGGACAAAAAGAACAAGAAAAAGGATATTTCCACCAGCTATACGGTTGAGGATGCCAATGAGGGGCGCAGAGATACGCTCGTCGACAGCTGCATGTTTAAGAGCGGCTGGGATAAGATTGAAGTTCAGTGAACACAAAAAAACCTGCCGGATGGCAGGTTTTTGTCTTTCACGCCGTTATTTATGCACGACCACCAGCTTCTGATTCACAAACTCTTTAATCCCGAGATCGGAAAGCTCGCGGCCAAACCCGGAACGCTTAACGCCGCCAAACGGCAGCTCCGGCGCGGTATCGGTTAGCCAGTTGATATAGACCATCCCGGTTTCAATCCGCGAGGCCATGCGTTTCGCTCTTTCGATATCCTGGCTGAATACGGCTCCGCCAAGGCCATAGTGCGAATCGTTAGCCAGCTTCACCACCTCATCGTCATCTTTCACCACGTAGATTTGCGCAACCGGGCCGAAGAACTCTTCGAAGTAGGCCGGGTTATCGCGGGTAATACCGGTGAGTATGGTGGGCTCGAAAAAGCTGCCCTCCCGCTGCGCGGGTTTACCGCCCATGTGCAGCTTCGCGCCGTTTTTCACCGCGTCATTCACCTGCCTGGTCAGTGTCTCCAGCGCATCTTTTGAGGAGAGCGGCCCCAGCGTCGTGCTCTCATCCAGCGGATCGCCGATTTTCACCTGACGGAAGGCCTCGGTAAACTGGTTCAGGAACGAGTCGGCAATTTTTTCATGCAGGATAAAGCGCTTCGCCGCGGTGCACACCTGGCCTGCGTTGTTGAGCCGCGCCTGCACGCCGATCTTCACCGCCTTCGCCAGATCGGCATCGTCCAGGACCACAAAGACATCGTTTCCGCCCAGTTCAAGCGTCGCTTTCTTGATGTGTTTAGCCGCCTGCGCCGCCACCACGCCACCGGCTTTTTCCGACCCGGTCAGGGCCGCACCCTGTACGCGATCGTCGGCGATAATCTTCGCCACCTGATCCTGAGAAATAAACAGGTTAGTCCACGCCCCTTCCGGCGCGCCGGCTTCACGTACCAGGTGGGCGAAGGTTTCCGCACAGTGCGGGACGATGCTGGCATGTTTAGCGATAACCGGGTTCCCCGCCGCCAGGTTCGGCGCCAGTACGCGCATAAGCTGGTAATAAGGGAAGTTCCACGGTTCTACAGCCATCAACACGCCGATAGGATGGTGTTCAACCCAGGCTTCGCCCAAATCTGACGGATACTTCACCGGCGCCAAAAACTGTTTGGCGTTGTCGGCATAGTAACGAGCTATTTGCGCGCACAGCTTCACTTCACCGCGGCTTTGCTCAATCAGTTTGCCCATCTCCTGGCTGGCGATTTTAGCCAACTCTTCAACCCGGCTGTCGATCAAGTCCGCCAGTTTATGCAGTACCGGCAGACGCTGGTCAATATCCCCTTTCGCCCACGGCGAATGATATAGCGCATCCGCCTTCTGCAGAGCCGCTTCTACGTCCGCGTCACTGTGTGCCGGAAACTCTTTAATAAGCTGGTTATTGGCAGGATTCACCGTCTGATA
Source organism: Klebsiella pasteurii (assembly GCF_018139045.1). NCBI lineage: Bacteria > Pseudomonadati > Pseudomonadota > Gammaproteobacteria > Enterobacterales > Enterobacteriaceae > Klebsiella > Klebsiella pasteurii. Next base: position 4,684,689 of record NZ_CP073236.1, on the reverse strand, counting down.
AGCCATATCGTATGTCTCCTTGTTATCGCTGTTAACGCAGTCATAAATACCGCACAGGATATTAAGGGTAGTCGAGATAGCTGAGGATGCGGCCAAACTCAGAGAGATACAGAATTTTCCAGAAATGAAACGGATCGCCCTATCGGCATAAATCGCTCAGAAATAAAAACATAATATCAATGAGTTAGTGAATAACGGCCCGAATGTCCGCCTCAGACAAACCGGTAATTCTCAGCACCGTTTCCAGGGCCATACCTTCGGCGAGCATCGTTTAAGCATACGCAGCGCTTCGGCCCGCTGCCCCTCCTCAACGCCCTCAAGTCGACCTTCCCGCTTCCCCTGCCTGCGCCCCACTTCGCGGATAAATTTCCCCAACCGAAGCGCTTTGCCCGAGTGAATCAGGTAATTAAACAGCATGTTAGCTGCCTGTCATTAGCGTATCCGCTAAGCAAAATGGCCGTCAGAGGTTCCACAAAACCCAGCCAATCGCGCTGATAAATATGTTTTGCATCAGCTCCAGTCAGGCGACTCTTCGATGTTGGACAATTTCGTCATCAGGCACAGCGGTAATATCCACCAGCGGAAACGGCATGGTATAAACAGCTATCCCTCTCAGCTAAGGAGCCCATCGTGAGCCATACGCGCGATATTCAGCAAACCTTCTGGCGCGACGAACAGCTGCCCTGGCTGGAGCTGCGCAGTACCTGGAACAGCCGCCAGGCCTATAAACGTCACCGCCATCCGCAGCTCTCCGTGGGGGCGATTATCGAGGGGGAAACGCGCTGTATCTGCAACGGGCAGGAGTATCTGCTGCGGCCGGGCGATCTGATTACTATCCCCGCCCAGGCTCCCCACAGCTGCAATCCGCGCGACGGCCAGCCGCGCAGCTACCATATGCTCTATCTCGAGCTAAGCTGGTGCCGGCGACAGCTGGCCAACGATATGCATCAAGAGCGGTTAATAGCCTCCCAGCCGGTAATACGCGATGCCGAACTGTTTGCCCGGTATTTGCAAATCGTGGAATTGATGAGCCAGCAGAACACCGCCACGTTACCCGAAAGCGTCGCCCGATTGCTGCGCGGCCTGCCGCTGCGCCCGCTCGCGCCTGCAGCGCTAAGCCAAACCAGCGCGCGTTTGTTCAGTCGTCTGGCAACCAATCTGCAGGCGCCGCCGACGCTGGATAGCCTCGCCGATGAGTTTTCGCTGCGTAAAGAGACGCTGATCCGCGCCTTCAAGCAGGATACCGGCCTGACGCCCGCCAGCTTTATCAATATCGCGCGGATTGAATTCGCCAAAACGCGTCTGCGCGCCGGGGATAATATCGCCGATGTGGGCTACCAGGCCGGGTTTGCCGACCAGAGCCACTTTCATAAAACCTTTGTCAGCTATACCGCCGCCACGCCGCGCCAGTATGCGCAATCCCGATCAATAACAGACAATAATTAGCGTTCGCGCTGGCGTAGGGTGACCTCAGGTTATTACTGAGGTTGCTATGGACATACTCGCTACGCTCTTTCCCTCCGCCTTCCCCGCGCTGGCGCTCTCCCATTTTGTCGCCCTGCTGAGCCCCGGACCGGATTTTTTTCTGCTGGTGGGCTACGCCATCCGCTATCGCCTGCGCGGCAGCGTTGGCCTGTGTCTCGGCATCGCCGCCGGAAACGGCCTGTATATTCTTCTGGCGATTATCGGCTGGGGGATCCTGCGCCAGGCGCCGCTGCTGTTTACGGCGATTGAGCTGCTGGGTGCGGCGTATTTGCTGTGGATTGGCAGCCTGCTGCTCAGAAGCCGCCCGGCCACGCTGGCGCTGCACGGCGCCTCGGCTTCGCGCCCGCCGCTGGTGAAGCAGCTTTTTCTCGGGCTGGGTTCTTCGCTGCTCAATCCGAAAAACGCGCTGTTCTACCTCGCGCTGATGACCTCCCTGCTGGGACCGAACGTCACGCTGGTGCAGCAGGCCGTCAGCGGGGCCTGGATGACCAGCGTGGTGTTGATATGGGATCTGTTGCTGGTCACGCTGATTGCGCTACCGTCGGTGCAGCGCCGCCTTTCTGCCGTCGTCTGGCGAGTCGAGCGCACGGCCGGCGGCGTATTGATGGCTTTTGGTTGTTGGATTGTGTGGCAGTTTTTGCACGAGTTCGCCGTCAGGCTATATGCTTAAGCTTATGGAAAAACTCGCTGAACTGAAACGCGCCAAGCTGCTGGCGCTCTCGCTGCTGCTGATTGCAGCCGCCATTTTTATCACTACCCTCGTGCTGCCGCCAACGCCATGGGTCGGTGCGCTAAAGGCTATTTCCGAAGCGGCAATGGTCGGCGCGCTGGCGGACTGGTTTGCGGTAGTCGCGCTGTTTCGCCGTATTCCGCTGCCGTTCGTTTCGCGACATACGGCGATTATTCCGCGTAATAAGGATCGGATTGCCGATAATCTCGGCTATTTCGTGCAGGAAAAATTTCTTGATACGCCGTCGCTGGTGGCACTGATCCGCCGCTATGAACCGGCGCTGATGCTCGGTAACTGGTTCAGCCAGCCGGAAAACGCGCGGCGGGTCGGCCAGCATCTGCTGCAAGTGATGAGCGGGTTTCTCGAGCTTACCGACGACGCGCGCATTCAGCGGCTGCTGCGTCGGGCGGTGCATAAAGCGATTGATAAGGTCGATTTAACCCAAACCAGCGCCATGATGCTGGAGGGGCTGACGCGCGATAACCGTCACCAGAAGCTGCTCGATTCGCTGATTAGCCAGCTGATCGCCCTGCTCCAGCGTGACAGCTCGCGGGCGTTTATTGCCCGCGGAATCGTACACTGGCTGGAGACCGAGCATCCGCTAAAAGCCAGGCTGCTGCCTACCGAATGGCTTGGCGAGCACAGCGCTGAAATGGTTACCGATGCGGTTAACACGCTGCTCGACGAAGTGAGTCAGGATCGCGCCCATCAGATCCGCCAGGCCTTCGATCGCGCGGCGCTGAAGCTGATCGACAACCTGAAGTCCGATCCGCTAATGGCGGAAAAAGCGGACAATATCAAAGCCTATCTGAAAAACGATGAGACCTTTAACCGCTATCTGGGCGAGGTATGGGCCGATCTGCGCGGCTGGGTTAAAAACGATGTTAATAGCGACGATTCACGCATTAAGCAGCGCATTGCCGAAGCCGGGCAGTGGTTTGGCGAAACGCTGCTCCACGATGAGGCGCTGCGAGAATCGCTGAACGAACACCTTGAGCAGGCGGCGCACCGGGTGGCCCCGGAGTTTGCCACCTTCCTGACGCGCCATATCAGCGATACGGTCAAAAGCTGGGACTCCCGCGATATGTCCCGACAAATCGAGCTGAACATTGGTAAGGACCTGCAGTTTATCCGCATCAACGGCACGCTGGTTGGCGGCACTATCGGTCTGCTGCTGTGGCTGTTTTCACAAATCCCGGCGCTGCTGCATTTACATATTTAATTCAACTGTTTGTTTTTAAAGTATTCCTTACGCCAATATATATTGGCCACTAAAAGAACATGGATATTTAGGTTGACCCTAAATTTATTGCAGTGTGAAGTGCTGAAATAGTGCGCGCATAAACGGCTATTTATGGCGTAGAGACTCAACAAGGAGCCCACCGATGTTGCAATGGATGACCCGCTTTTTTGCCCGCCATTCCGCCACCCTGTTCTTCCCGGCAGCGCTGATCCTCTATGACTTTGCCGCCTATCTGACCACCGATCTTATCCAGCCGGGTATTATCCACGTGGTCCGCGACTTTGACGCCGACGTGGCGCTGGCGCCCGCCTCCGTTAGCCTGTATATGGCCGGCGGCATGGCGCTACAGTGGCTGCTCGGGCCGCTCTCCGATCGTATCGGCCGCCGCCCGGTGCTGCTCACCGGCGCGCTGATCTTTACCCTGGCCTGCTTCGCGACCCTGTTCACCACCTCAATGGAGCAGTTCCTCGCCGCGCGCTTTGTTCAGGGCACCAGCATCTGTTTTATCGCCACGGTCGGCTACGTCACCGTGCAGGAGGCGTTCGGCCAGACAAAAGCCATTAAGCTGATGGCGATTATTACCTCGATCGTGCTGATCGCGCCAATAATTGGCCCGCTCTCCGGCGCGGCGCTGATGCACTTCGTGCACTGGAAAGCGCTGTTCGGGATTATTGCCGTTATGGGGTTTATCGCCTGGCTGGGGCTGCTGCTGAATATGCCGGAGACCGTCCGGCGCGGCGACGTCCCCTTCAGCGCCAGCGGCGTGCTGCGCGATTTCCGCGATGTTTTCCACAACCGCGTTTTTCTGTTCGGCGCCGCCACGCTCTCGCTCAGCTATATTCCACTGATGAGCTGGGTTGCGGTCTCGCCGGTTATCCTGATTGACGACGGCGGGCTGACTACCGCCGAGTTCGCCTGGACCCAGGTACCGGTCTTCAGCGCGGTGATTATTGCCAACCTGTCGGTGGCGCGCTGGGTAAAAGATCCCACCCGCCCGCGCTTTATCTGGCGCGCGGTGCCCATCCAGATGACCGGGCTGGCGATCCTGATCCTCGGCAACCTGCTGTGGCCGCACGTCTGGCTGTGGTCGGTGCTCGGCACCTGCTTCTATGCTTTCGGCATCGGGCTGATCTTCCCGACGCTGTTCCGCTTTACCCTGTTTTCAAACGATCTGCCAAAAGGCACGGTTTCCGCGTCGCTGAACATCGTGATCCTCAGCGTCAGCGCGCTCTCTATCGAAGCGGCGCGCTGGCTGTGGTTTAACGGCGGCAGGCTGCCTTTTCATCTGCTGGGGGTGGCAGCGGGGATCGCGGCCGCGTGCTGTCTGGCGGGTTTATTAAGCCGGATACGCCAGCAGCCGGAAGCCACGCTGGCGCAGGAGTAGCGCGCATTGGCTACTCCACGGTCCAGGCTTCACTAAAGCTTTCGTCGGCGAACAGCTCCGTCAGGCCGCTGATCTGTTTCAGGCGCAGCACCTCATCCGCATCCATACCGAGCTCTTCGCCGATGCGTCGGTCGTCCCACCCCTGGCGATGTAAATCGCGGACGATGTCGGACATCGCCGCGATCTGATGTTTGCCCCTGGCGCGATTATGGCGAATGGTGGCGGCGATACGCTCTTTCTGCCCCTCCCGCTCGGCATTGATGAGCGTCACCGGAAGATACCCATGCAGGCGGCGGCTCAGCTCCGGGCGACTCTTACCAATCAGATGGCGATGAAAGCCGTCGACAACCAGGTGGCGTCGCTGCTGGCGGGCTACCACTACCGGTTGGGTAAAACCATCCAGTTCGATAGAGCGCTCCAGCAGCTTTTTTTCCACCGTCGCCATCACGTTCGGGTTGTAGTCATTCGCCTCAACCGTGTTGGCTTCGACCCACAGCACGCAGTCCACCGGCTCGCGGCAGAAGGGACTGTGCTGGTGGATCAGGCTCTTCAGCTCGTTAATCGCTTTGATTTTCAGGTCAATATCGTCAAACGACTCGAGATACTCAATCACTGTCTTAGCCACATCCGGTGACATCAAAGCGTCCTCCACTCTTTACGTTTGTTACTCACCAGCCGACAGTAACGCTCATAGTGCTTAGGCTGCGTCGGGCTGAACGACAGCATCCGGCACCAGAAATCGTTTTTCAGCAGCGTCTTGCAGATGCGACGCCATGAGGGAATATCGCGATAGCCGAGATCTTTTTCCTGCTCATCGGGGATATCGTCAGGGAAACCGCGGGTCTGGTACCAGTGCAGATAAATAGCGATTTTATTGCGGTAATGCTCGGCGGTTTTTTCCGGCATGCTGTCGAGCAGAAAGAGCGCATACTCACGCCAGCTAAAATGCGCCGGTTTGCGGATTTTGGTCTTCAGCGCAAAATAGTCGCCGCTGGCGTTGGCGTAAATCGCGCCGCTGTGCGCGCCGCAGACCCGACGGCACATCCGCTCCCAGGTCTCCGGCTCAAGAATGTGATAAAGCCACAGCCCGCGCCGCTGCTCGGGGCCGAAGGGCTCGCAGACGCGCATATTTTTCAGCGGTACGCCGGCGCGGTGCATCAGGTCATAGAGCGGGTTGTAGGGGAGCCGCGACTTGTGATTAAAGATCCAGATGTCGCGGGTCCGCCAGTCATAGAGGGGATAGCAGGTGTAGCTGAACCCTTCCGGCGAGGCGGTGGTCCATGGCTTATCGTCCTCAAAGCGCAGTTTGGTCGGCGAAGTGAGCGCCATGTAGCGATGTAGCGACTCGTCGGTGCGGATACCGATCAGCGAAGCGAGGCTTCTCCCGGCAGCCAGCCAGTGCGAAAAGGCCGGAACAAAGGCTTCAAACGTCATTTCCGGCTGATAAAAAGGGAAAAAATCGATATCGGTGATGGCGTCATCCGGCGGTTGCCTTACCCATTCAACACCGGCCCGCCAGGCGACCCATTCCGGCTCATGCTGCGATACGCCGCTCACCGTGGTCATCGGCAGCGCCACCCAGTAGAAGCGGCTCACCACGTCCTGATAGCGCTCTTTCATATTTTGCACGTGCTGGATAGTTAATAAATACTGTGCTTCCCAGTCCACGAACAATACCGCAAACTTTTTCCCTTTTTTACGCGCAACGGCCGCCGCCAGATGAAATAATACCGTTGAGTCTTTGCCACCCGAAAAAGATAAACAGACCTGCTCGAAAGTATCAAATACCCAATCCAGGCGCATCAGAGCAGCGTCAAAAACATTCATATCCAGTTTTACGCGTTTCATCCTTCACCCCTGATAAATGAATCGCCGTCAGAATGTACTTATAGAAAAATCCCGTAAGCCAGATAACCTGAAATCAGGTTCATAGATTATTCATCCAGATACCGACATGCTGAAAAAAGGCGAGCGCAACTAAATGTTATTCACATCATAAAAATCATAATATCTCATTTAAATTCATAAAGTTATGAGAATATCTCTTATAGTCTCCATTACACAGGGAATACCGTGACCTCTGTCACAATTATCTCCTGAACTATTTATTCATTCTCCTTCACTGCGACCAAAAACATCACGCTATAACCCCACGGGAGCGTCGCTATCGGATATAATCAGCGGCCCTGATTCACCGTAACAATATTGATTAAGGAACGCCATGAGCGATATCGATCTCAGCCCGCCGCAACGCGATCTGCTGCGCGAGAAGCTGTGTAAATACTGCGAAGAGAATTTTGAGCTGGAGCTGGAGCAATTTGACGCGGAATTCTTTGTCGACTTTATTGCGAAAGAGCTGGGTCCAATGTTTTATAACGCCGGGATTGATGCGGCCATCGCCACCCACCTTGCGTGGAGCGATCGGATTCAGGAAGAGATGGACCTGAAAAAAGTCTATTAGCGGGAGATCAATAAATCCATGCAATAAACAGGGGTATAATGCGACCTCTTTCATCATCTCCCGTGTACGGGGAAGGAAAACCATGTCGCTTATCACCGATCTACCCGCCATCTTTGACCACTTCTCCGCAGCCCGCCAGCAGGGTTTCCTCACGGTCATGGAGCTTAAAGAGCAAAACATACCGCTGGTTGGCACCTACTGCACCTTTATGCCGCAGGAAATTCCGCTGGCCGCCGGCGCAGTGGTGGTGTCGCTGTGCTCCACCTCCGACGAGACGATTGAAGAGGCGGAAAAGGATCTGCCGCGCAACCTCTGTCCGCTGATAAAAAGCAGCTACGGCTTTGGCAAGACCGACAAATGCCCCTACTTCTACTTTTCCGACCTCGTGGTGGGCGAAACCACCTGCGACGGCAAAAAGAAAATGTACGAATACATGGCCGAATTCAAAGCCGTACACGTGATGCAGTTGCCGAACAGCGCCAGCGATGATGCCTCGCGAGCGTTATGGAAAGCGGAAATTTTGCGCCTGCAGAAGGCAGTGGAAGATCGCTTTGGTACGCCGATCACCGAAGCCGCCCTGCGCGAGGCGATTATCCTCAAGAACCGCGAACGGCGGGCGCTGGCGAACTTTTATCGCGTCGGGCAGCTCAACCCGCCCGCGCTCAGCGGCAGCGATATTTTAAAAGTGGTCTACGGCGCGACCTTCCGCTTCGATAAAGCGGCGCTGATCGATGAGCTCAACGACATGGCCGATCGGGTACGCCTGCAGTGGCAAGAGGGCAAACGGCTGGCGGCGCGGCCGCGTATTCTGATCACCGGTTGCCCGATCGGCGGCGCGGCGGAAAAAGTGGTGAAGGCCATTGAGGACAACGGCGGCTGGGTGGTCGGTTTTGAAAACTGCACCGGCGCGAAAGCCACCGAGCGCTGCGTGGAGGAGACGGGCGACGTTTACGACGCCCTGACCGATAAATATCTCGCCATCGGCTGCTCCTGCATCTCGCCGAACGACCAGCGACTCTCCCTGCTTAGCCAGATGGTGGATGAATATCAGGCGGACGGCGTGGTAGACGTCATTCTGCAGGCCTGCCATACCTACGCGGTGGAGTCGCTGGCGATAAAACGCCACGTGCGCCAGCAGCACGACATCCCCTATATCGCCATTGAGACCGACTATTCGACGGCGGATATCGGCCAGCTCAGCACCCGCGTGGCGGCCTTTATTGAGATGCTTTAGGAGCGCACGTGACCGTTACCGTAGGGATTGATTCCGGATCCACCGCCACCAAAGGCATCCTGCTTGAAGACGGCGTGATTCAGCGCCGCTTTCTCTGCCCGACGCCGTTTCGCCCCGCCGACGCCATCGTTGAGACGTGGGAAACGCTCCGCGCTGGCCTGAGCGAACGCCCCTTTTTAACCTTAACCGGCTACGGACGCCAGCTGGTGCATTTCGCCGATAAGCAGGTCACCGAGATCTCGTGCCACGGGCTCGGCGCGCGGCTGCTGGCCCCGCAGACCCGGACGGTCATCGACATCGGCGGCCAGGACAGTAAGGTTATCCAACTGGACGAGGCGGGTAATCTCACCGATTTCCTGATGAATGATAAATGCGCGGCGGGCACCGGGCGCTTTCTGGAGGTGATCTCGCGTACGCTGGGGGCCAGCGTCGAACAGCTCGACAGCATCACCGAAGGCGTTGAGCCCCATGCGATTACCAGCATGTGTACGGTATTCGCCGAATCCGAGGTCATCAGCCTGCGTTCGGCCGGGGTGCCGCCGGAGGCGATCCTCGCCGGGGTGATCAACGCCATGGCCCGACGCAGCGCCAATTTTATCGGTCGTCTTTCGGCACAGGGGCCGCTGCTGTTTACCGGCGGCGTCAGCCACTGCGCCGCCTTCGCGCGGAGGCTGCAGGGGCACATGGGTATGGCGGTGCAGACGCATCCCGACGCGCAGTTTGCCGGGGCGATCGGCGCAGCGCTGATCGGCTTACGTCAGAGGAGCCGCCGGTGACGGAATATCTGTTTTTATTTCACTCAACGGTGGGGGTAGTGCGGATGCGCAAAGCCCTGCAGGCGGCGGGGGCGTCCTTCCGGGTGAAGGACATTCCGCGCCAGCTGCGCGGCGGCTGCGGGCTGTGCATTTATCTGAGCTGTGCGCCGGGCGAAGAACAGAAGTGGATTCTCCCCGGCCAAACGGCAGCCCTGTTTCGCGTCGCCGGGGATGATTATCAGCTGCTGGCTCAGTTTCCGCCGCAGGCGTAACCCAGGCGCGAATCATCGCCCGGCGGCGTACAGCGAGCACAATATCCGGGTTTGTTCCCTCAGCCCAGCAACTGGCGAATGCAGGATTTAAACACCCGCACGCCATCCGCCAGCGCGGCGCGGTCGAAGCGCATCTCCGGATGATGTAGCCCCGGGAGCAGGTCGCAGCCCAGCCCCCAGAACCCGCCCTTCACCTGTGGACGCAGGCGCAGATAGTGGAAAAAGTCCTCACTGCCCGGCGTACTCTTCGCTGCCGTTAAGCCGGCTTCGCCAAACGTTTCGCGAATCGCCTGGCTGACGATAGCCGTAGCCTGTTCGTCGATAATCGCGGCGGGCATCTCCTTGACGATCTGGATATCGACGGTGGCGCCGTAAGCCGCCGCGCTGCTCTCTATCGCCCGCACCACCCGCTCTTTCAACGTCGCCATGCCGTCATTTTCCGCGCTGCGCAGATCCCAGCACACGTGCGCTTTTGCCGGCACCGAGTTGGTCACTCCCGCATCGCACAGAAAGCGCGTCGCTTTAGCGCTCCAGGTCAGCGAAGGCGCCAGATGAATCCCGTTTACCGCCTGCACCGCGTGCGACGCAGCATCCAGCGCGTTAACGCCCAGATGAGGCCGGGCGGCATGCGCGGCTTTGCCGTGGAAATCGACCATCACCGTCGCCGAGGCGGAGTAGTACATCGCCGGGACCGCCTTGCCCTTCGGACACTCCTCCAGCGGCCTGAGGTGGAAGCCGAACAGCATCTCTACGTCGTCCAGCACGCCCGCTTCCGTCAGCGCGATCGCCCCGGTGCCCAGCTCTTCAGCGGGCTGAAAGAGTATTTTCAGCTTCCCGCGCTTTACCAGCCCTTCGGCGAGGATCTCTTCCGCGGCGGTCAACACCACCGAAGAGTGACCGTCATGACCACAGGTATGGCGAGCCTCTAAGCGGCCATCAATGATATGGCCCAGCGCATCCATATCCGCCCGCAGCGCCACGACCGGCCCCGGCTTACCGCTATCCAGCAGCGCAACAATGCCGGTGGTGTCGCCGACGTTGCGCTGAACCTGAAACCCCGCGGCTTCTAATGCATCGCCGATGTATGCCGACGTTTTGTGCTCCTCAAAGCCCAGTTCAGGGATTTGGTGCAGATAATTGAAATGCTCTAAAGTTCGCGACACGTCTTACTCCTTGCCTTCTATTATGCAATCACGCGCATGACCAGCATGGCGATGACGGCATTGATAATGCTCACCGCCATCAGCAGCGGCCAATATTTTTTCGGGACATCCGCCACGCCGAGCAGGCGCCCCATGTACTGAAGCTGCGAACCCATGAGGAAAATCGCCGGGATCAGAATCGTGATATCCGCCACGTTGAGGGTGCCTTTGCTCAACAGGCTCACCGCCACGCCGGTTCCCGCAGAGGCGGAAAGCCAGGAGGTCAGCAATACGGTAATGGCTTCGCCTGGCAGGCCAAACAGGTCCATCAGCGGCGCGCAGACGTGGCCGATGATCTGCATCACGCCGAGCAAATTGAGCATTTCAGCGATCACGTAGGCCATTAATACATTCGGCATCAGATTGTTGATGGCGATATTAAATCCTTTGCGCGCGCCGATAACGAAAATATCGAACGGGTTACTGCCGACTTTTGCCGAATTATTCATTTTCAAAATCCCTTCTATAAGCGGTATTCAGAACCAGACGCGTGATTGCCGCGCCGACAAATTTCAGCACAAACATTAAAAGCAGCGGAATAATGATAGGAATGGTTAACGAAGCGAACAGCGCTGAGCCAATCGAGAAGTAGTTATTAATCAGACCGGCGCCAGAATATTGCCAGGCGCCCATAATAACCAGATCCTTACGATTTATTTTGTCGCTGTCATACAGCTCTTTAGTCAGCGCCGCGCCGGCATCGGTACTCTGTAAATCGGTAATCAGCGCCAGGCCGGTATAACCCGGGATCCCGAGCAGCGGGCGAAGCAGCGGGGTCAGCAGCTTATGCGCCGCGCGGATCGCCCCGTAGTGGGTAAATATCTCCAGCAGCCCCAGCGCCAGCATCACCGTCGGCACCAGCGACAGGGCAAACAGGAAGCCGGCCTTGGCGCTGATGCCGCCGCTGCCGATAAAGGTGTTGGTTTCCGGCGTTTTCATGGTGCCGAACGCGCCGCCGAGGGTGGTAAAGTCAAACGCCCCCAGCCAGGCCATGCCTTCAACCTTAAACAGTAATCCGGAAAAAACTAACAATACGATGATCAGTGAAATCCAGGCGCCGGGCCCGACTTTCCACTCATTTGCCGTTTCGTCGGAGGAACATTCCAACGTTTTATTTTCACTCATACCCTGTCCTCTCACATAATGAAATGTTAGTGCGATTGTTTGCAATTTGAAATTATGTCAATTTATTGTTATTCGAATTTATTATTTTCACTGATAGGCTTTTCCATATTCCCTTACTCAGCATCATCACCATTTCTTATTCTTCACCTTCCCGAGCATTGCCACCTTAATAGCACGCCGGAAATAAGCGATGAGAATTTTCCTCCCTGTCAGTTTTTGTCCGAATTACGATTATCTATAACTTGCCGGGATGATAAATACCTGTGAAAGGGTGTTATTGTTGACTACAGGTCAACAAAGGAGCGAGAAACGATGTTGCATGAGAGGCCAATGAGCTATCTGTATGAAGTCGGGATTCAGGGAGGCATTCGCCGGGCCGCCGATATGCTGGGCATCAACCCGTCAGTCATCAGCCGCCAGATAGCACAGCTGGAACGGGCGCTGGAGCTGCCGCTGCTGGAACGGCAGGGGCGAAACGTGGTGCTCACCGAAGCAGGGCGCCTGCTGGCGGAGGACTACTTCGAAAGCCGCCAGCGCCGGGAAAAGCTGGAAAGTCACCTGAAGGATTTACGCCATATGCGCGGCGGGACAATTTCAGTGAGGATTGGCGGCGGGCTGGTCACCACCTTTATTGAATCGGTGATGAGCACCTTTGCGCAGTCCTGGCCTAACGTATTCGTGGATATTATTGTCGGCAGCATGCAGGAGATGCTCAACGATATCGCCAGCGGCGAAGCGGATATGGCGGTCGCCTTTGGCCCCATCGGCAACCCGGAGCTTAAACGCCACAGCTTCCAGTGGGGCCCTATCTGCGCCGTGGTCTCGCCACAGCACCCCATCGCTGCCCTGCCCGCCGTCACCATCGATGAGCTTACGCAATATCGCCTGATCGCGCTCACCGACAGCTTTGGCCTGCAGCGTCATATGAACGCCATGTTCAAAACCGCTGGACGGCAGTTTCATCCGGCCTATCGCTGCAACCTCTTTTCCACCGCCATGAGCCTGAGCCAGGCGGGATTGGGGATCTCTTTTATGACCGCATACGCCGCCCGGGAAGCGATCGCCCACGGTATTCTGACCGCAGTCCCCATCGACCATCCTATCGCCAGCAGCGCCCAGTGCCACCTGCTACGCAACTCCGACCGCCGCTTTTCCCCGGCGGCGCATCATATGTGGCGGCTGCTGCACAACGCTTTTCGCGACGCGCAGCGGGCGCTGGCGGCCTGAGCTTATTCGGTCACCACAAACCGCGTTGGCGCAAAACAGTTCAGCAGCCGATGCATAAGGAAGACCATGGTCAGCGTGACGATCAGCGCCACGGTGACGGAAGTGATGCGGTACAGATCGCTGAACACCAGGTCCTGGTCCGGATGCAGGTTCTGACCGAACATGATGCCGATGGTGGTGATGCTGGCGAAGCCAACGCCAGCCCCCACTTTCTCCATCACGTGCAGACGGGCGCTAAACGCCAGGCCGAGACCAATCAGCGGCATCATCAGCAACATATGGTTGCTGAAGTCGTAGATAATCAGCTGCACCACCAGAATATAAAGGCAGGCCAGCACTACCCCCACCACACGCCAGATCGAGCTGATCACCGCGCCGCGATAGTGCATCGGGAACAGAATTAAAATCCCCGCCATCAGCGCCGACAGCGAGTCGCTCAGATCGCAGACCTGAAAGATCACAAAGATCATTGTCGCCACGCTGCCGGAGAGCAGCGATTCGTGGCGAATACGGGCGGCGTCTTTTTCAATGCGCGGCGGCGGCTTGCGCGGTTCAACGTCCGGGATGAAGTAGTTGAGCAATGCGCTCAGCGCTACCGCCATCACGCAGGCCTCCATATTGGAGAACATCAGGGTGTGCCAGTTACTGGTGGGATAGCTCATAAAGTTGAGCATCGTGCTTTGACACACCACGCCCATCGATCCCAGCAAAAAAAGCGGCCCCTGGCTCATAAAGCGAAAGCGCATCACGTACAGGCCAAACACCACCAGCGTCATGATCACCGGCCACTGCGACAGATAGCCGACGATCAGCACCATTTCGACGCAGTTTACCGCCGCGCTGAACACAAACTGCCGCGCCACGTGGCGGTTAAATACCGGCACCAGCGACAGCAGCATCAGCGGATAAACCACGAAAAAGACGCCGTACTGTACGTCGTAGAAGGTCGAAATGCTCAGTGCGATAGTGCCGGCCACGGCGATACGCAGCGTCTGGCGAAAATCGTTGGCCGTATAGACGATGTTGCCGTGCGGGGTGAAAACCCGCGCCAGGGTATTAATAGACATAGTGCAGCAGACTCACCAGATGGATCTGCGCGCCGGCAAAGGTGCGGGCAAACGGGCCATCGCTGTTATAAAGCTGTACCGTCGCGCGGGCGCCGGTGGGCAGCGGCTTATCCAGCGGCTCGTCCAGGGCAACGTGAATACGCATGCGCTGCGCGTCGCGCACCCAGCGGGTAGACTGCTCCGGCTGCGACAGCTGGCCATTGACCTCTTCCTGGCCGGCCAGAATACCGGCATCGCTGCTGGTGACGTGCGCCGGGAAGACTTTCCCCGGCAGCGCATCAAACACCACCGCGGCATCGGTATTGACGCCGGTGTGGCGCAGGCTCTTTTCACGGATATCGGCGACGATATCGGTCTGATTGCTCACCAGCGCCAGCAGCGGCGTGGCGGCGGTGGCGTACAGACCGGGGTTAAGCTGCAGGTTGCTCACCATGCCGTCAGTCTCCGCGCGGACCTTCGTCCAGCCGAGGTTAAGCTGCGCTTCTTCCAGCGCGTTGCGGTACTTCTGCAGCGTGACGTTGCGCTCATCGTCGCGCTCGCCGCGCTGGATCAGCAGATTCTGGATACTGGCGTTGAGCGCGCTGACCGACTGCTCGCTGGTCTGCCAGGTGGTACGCACTTTATCCAGATCCGACTGAGAGACGTTCTGCATGGTGCTCAGGCGCTGGTAACGATCGAAGGTCACCTTATCGTTGCGCGCGGTGTACTGGGCGGTGCGCAGGTTGGCGCGGGCAGAGGCGATCTGCGCGTCCAGCTGCTGGTTGCTGAGTTTCGCCTGTTCAAGGGCGATCTGCGCCGCTTCCACTTTATTGATAAACGGCGTCGGATCCAGTTCATAGAGCAGGTCGCCCTTCTTCACCTGGCTGTTGTTGTGCACATAGACATGGGAGACATAGCCGGAGACGCGCGACGAGACCGGCGTGACCACGCGCATCACGGTGGAGTCCGGCGTGAGCGGGATCCAGATATCGGCAACGATAAACCAGGCGAATATGGCCAGGAAGGCGGCAATACTCACCCTTACCCAGCGGGCAAATTTCTGTTCAGGGGTCATCATAGTGTTTTAGATCTTGTTATCTTCTTCGCGGATAGTCCGCAGATTGCAGGCGATTTGATTTAACGTGGCGCTAAAGGCGGCGAGCTGCGCTTCAGGGAGGGTTTCGGTGACGCGCTGTTGATAGGTCTCAATCACGCGGTTCAGCTTCTCCAGAATAGCGCGGCCTTCCGCCGTCAGCGTCAGCAGGCGTATGCGTTTGTCATAAGGCGATGTAGAACGCAGCAGATAGCCCTGCTTTTCCAGCTGCGTGAGGGTGCGCATCAGCGGCGGCAGTTCAATGCCCTGCACCTCCGCCAGCTCGCTGACCGAGACGTTATCCCCCAACTGATGCAGCTGCATCAGCACCGTCCAGCTTGACTGGGTCAGGCCGGTGTCGGTAATGGCAGAATCAATAATCGCGCGCCACTGGCGCACCACCATCGCCATGCGCATGCCCATCGGGCGGCGGGCAAACAGGTCGTCTTCGGTCATCTTTTTTCCTCACTTAACGCTAAGGAAAATAATACTTATCACGATAAGTATCAAGAAACGAAGAGTGGATAAGCATGAATTGATAAATTTTATGAATGTATTATCCCCGGTCGCGCTCGCGCTTACCGGGGCTACAGAACTGCGCGGTTTGGTAGCCCCCCGGACAGGCGCTTCAAGCGCCGCCTCCGGGGAAATGCCAGGGAATAAATCGCATTTTTTAATTGATCTGATCCCGACGCAGCCCGACATCTTTTAGCTGTTCGTCGCTCATACGCTGCAATGTCCTGCGCGTTTGTTCACGAAGCCACCATTTTTTGATTATCCGCGCCAGAAATACGAAGCCGATAAACGGCTGTCTTGCCCGATTCTCGTGAAATTCCATCCTCTACCTCCTCACCTTGCCAGAGGCTTTATCTTCACGGATCCGGGGCTAAACAATACAGATTCACAAAATACTTTTCTTTAACATACAGATTCGCTAAAACGTACAGCAGACCTCATTTTTACCGCCAATCTGTACTGGTTTATTGATCTGTATGGCGACGATCAAGGATACAGCATGACCCGCTATCAACATCTGGCCAGCCTGCTGGCAGAACGCATCGAACAGGGGCTGTATCGCCCCGGCGAAAAGCTGCCGTCGGTACGCAGCCTGAGCCAGGAACACGGTGTCAGCATCAGTACCGTTCAGCAGGCCTACCAGATGCTGGAACAGCAGCAGCTGATCGTGCCGCAGCCGCGATCCGGCTATTTCGTGGCCCCGCGTAAAGCCCAGCCGCCGGTACCGCCGATGTCGCGTCCGGTCCAGCGCCCCGTCGAGATCACCCAGTGGGATCAGGTACTGACCATGCTCGACGCCCGCCACGACAAATCGATTATCCCCTTCGGCGGCGGCTCGCCGGACGTCACTCAGCCGAGCCTGAAGCCTATCTGGCGCGAGCTGAGCCGGGCAATCCAGCACAACCTTAGCGAAGTGCTGAACTACGACGAGCTGGCCGGGCGTCGCGAGCTGCGCGAACAGATCGCCCGCCTGATGCTCGACGGCGGATCGGTGGTCACCGCCAACGATCTGGTGCTCACCAGCGGCTGCCACAGCGCGCTGTCGCTGGCGCTGCTGTCGGTGTGCCAGCCCGGCGATATCGTCGCCGTCGAATCCCCTTGCTACTACGGCACCATGCAGATGCTGCGCGGATTAGGGTTAAAAACCATCGAGATCCCCACCGATCCGGAAACCGGGATCAGCATCGAGGCGTTAGAGCTGGCGCTCGATCAATGGCCGATCAAAGGGGTGATCCTGGTCCCTAACTGCAATAATCCGCTGGGATTTATCATGCCGGATGCCCGCAAGCGGGCGGCGCTGTGCCTCGCCCAGCGCCACGATATCGTTATTTTTGAGGATGATATCTACGGCGAACTGGCGACCGAATACCCGCGCCCGCGCACCATCCATTCCTGGGATATCGACGGACGGGTGATGCTCTGCAGTTCGTTTACCAAAACCATCGCTCCCGGCCTGCGCATCGGCTGGATTGCCCCCGGCCGTTATTACGATCGTCTGCTGCAGATGAAATATGCCGCCAGCGGCACCAACGTCCCCTCCACCCAACTGGCGGCCTGTAACTTTATTCGCGAAGGCCACTATCACCGCCACGTGCGGCGGATGCGGCAGATCTACCAGCGTAATATGGAGATCTACACCTGCTGGCTGCGGGAGTTTTTCCCCTGCGGGATCTGCGTTACCCGCCCGAAAGGCGGCTTTATGCTGTGGGTCGAGCTGCCGGAGCAGGTGGATATGGTCTGCGTCGCGAAGCAGCTGTGCCGGCTTAAGATCCAGGTCGCGCCGGGATCGCTGTTTTCAGCATCCGGGAAATACCGCAACTGCTTAAGGATCAACTGCGCCCTGCCGCCGATCGAGAAGCATAAAGAGGTGATGGTGCAGCTGGGGGAAGCGGTGAAAGTGGCGATGGAGTGATTAATCATCTTAACTAATGGAAAATATATGGAAAGCAACTTAAAAAAATTTTCGACCAATGCATTAAAAATTATTCCAGGATATGATTTCCTCTCGGAAATGTATATATTCATTAAACACCCGGAAATATATGACGGCACCCATGAATATGCTCCCTTGGTAAATTCTGGCGCTAATTTATTAAAATCAATACTAATTGTAGGCTCATTGATAGCTGCATTCAGTTTTCTTTCAATAAAATTAGCTCCCATAACTAGCTTTAAATTAATATTCAATCAACTATATTGGTACATTCTTTTGTTAATCCAACCTATAAAGTTTGGAGTCTTTTTCTGGCTGTGCATGTCTACAGCAACTCGATTTAAAAAAAATGTGTGTCATAGTGTTTATTTTTTTCAGGTGCTTCAAACCTACGCGGTTATTAATGTAATAACATTCTTCTTGTTTTGCATAGCAATCAACAGAATTTTCCTTACTGGAGATTTTAACAGACCATCTGGCAACATTGATCTAATGATAGGTTTTATATTGGCATTGCTTGTTCTTACACTTACATTCAGACTATTAATAGCTCCATCATTTCGTTACTTGTCGATGTATTACAAAAAACCATCCAGTGCAATTATCCTTCTCTTATCAATTAGCATCTCTTATTATTCAGCTAATCAAATAAAATTAGTAGACGGAAGTGGAATGGTGAACAAGAAAGAATTCTGCGAATTATCTTATGATTTAAAAATAAATCCCTCACACATTAATAAAATCGATAAAAACCTATACCTGAATGAGTGTATAAATATCTTCTCCCAGAATTGATAATTATGTAAAATCAGAAGGTTCCTGTTCACGTAAAGAGAGAACTATGGCTGACCTGAACCTGAGTACCCTGACGGAAGCAGACATCATCACCAAACGCGTTATGCCCGCCATCCTTGATGCTGGCTGGAGCGACACAACGCAAATCCGACAGGAGGTCAAACTCCGGGATGGTAAGGTCATCGTGCGCGGTAAGGTTGCAGCGCGCAGAACGGTGAAATCCGCCGATATCGTGCTGTATCACAAGCCGGGTATTCCGCTGGCGGTCATTGAAGCCAAAGCCAACAAACATGAAATCGGCAAGGGGATGCAGCAGGGCATCGAGTACGCGCGACTGCTGGACGTTCCGTTCGTCTTCGCCACCAATGGCGACGGTTTTATTTTCCGCGATGCCACGGCAGCCGAAGGCGAGTTGCTCGAAAAAAGTATTACCCTTGACGAATTTCCATCCCCAGCCGAACTTTGGCACAAGCTCTGCGTCTGGAAAGGTTACACCGAAGCCCAGCTTCCGGTGATTACTCAGGACTACTACGACTACGGCAGCGGCAAAGCGCCGCGCTACTACCAGCTACAGGCCATCAATAAAACGATTGAAGCCGTTTCCGCCGGGCAGAACCGCGTTCTGCTGGTGATGGCAACCGGCACCGGCAAAACCTATACCGCCTTCCAGATCATCTGGCGCTTATGGAAAGCGAAAAGTAAGAAGCGGATCCTGTTCCTCGCCGATCGCAATATCCTGGTCGATCAGACCAAAAACAACGACTTCCTGCCGTTTGGCACGGCGATGACCAAGGTCACCGGGCGCACCATCGACCCGGCCTTTGAAATCCACCTCGCGCTGTACCAGGCCATCACCGGCCCGGAAGAAGATCAAAAAGCCTTTAAACAGGTAGCGCCGGATTTCTTTGACCTGATTGTCATCGACGAATGTCATCGCGGCAGCGCTTCGGAAGACAGCGCGTGGCGCGAAATCCTCGACTATTTCAGCGCCGCCACGCAGGTTGGCTTAACCGCCACGCCGAAAGAGACTCATGAAGTCTCCAGCACCGATTACTTCGGCGACCCGGTGTATATCTACTCGCTGAAAGAAGGTATCGAAGACGGCTTCCTTGCTCCCTATAAAGTGGTGCGCGTCGACATCGACGTCGATCTCCAGGGCTGGCGCCCGACCAAAGGCCAGACGGATAAAAACGGTGAGCTGATCGACGATCGTATCTACAACCAGAAAGATTTTGACCGCACGATGGTGATCGATGAGCGCACCGAACTGGTAGCGAAAACCATTACCGATTACCTCAAACGCACCGACCCGATGGATAAAACCATCATCTTCTGTAACGACATCGATCACGCGGAGCGGATGCGCCGCGCGCTGGTCAATCTCAACCCGGAACAGGTCAAAAAGAACGACAAGTACGTGATGAAAATCACCGGCGATGACGACATTGGCAAAGCCCAGCTGGATAACTTTATTAATCCCAAAAAAGAGTATCCGGTTATCGCCACCACCTCCGAGCTGATGACCACCGGCGTCGACGCCAAAACCTGCAAACTGGTGGTGCTGGACCAAAACATTCAGTCGATGACCAAATTCAAGCAGATCATCGGTCGCGGTACCCGCATCGATGAACGCTACGGCAAGCTATGGTTCACCATCCTCGATTTTAAAAAGGCTACCGAACTGTTCGCCGATGAGCGCTTTGACGGCATCCCGGAAAAGGTGATGGACACCACGCCGGAAGATATCGCCGACCCGGAGTCTGATTTTGAAGAGCAGTTCGACGAGCACGAAGAAGAGACCGAAGACGACATCACCGGTGTCGATGAAGATCCCGCCCCGTATACCGTCACCGAATCCGGCGATGTCGGCCCGCTGCCGGAAGAGGGCGAGAACAAAGTGCGCAAGTTTCACGTCAACGGCGTGGCTGTCGGCGTGATTGCCCAGCGCGTGCAGTATTACGATGCCGACGGCAAGCTGGTCACCGAATCCTTCAAAGATTACACCCGCAAAACGCTGCTCAAAGAGTACGCCTCGCTGGATGATTTCACCCGCAAATGGCAGGGCGCCGAGCGCAAAGAAGCCATCATCAAGGAACTGGAGCAGCAGGGGATTATCTGGGAAGTGCTGGCGGAAGAGGTCGGTAAAGAGCTCGACCCGTTCGACATGCTGTGCCACGTGGTGTATGGTCAGCCGCCGTTAACCCGCAAAGAGCGGGCGGAGAACGTGCGCAAGCGCAACTACTTCACCAAATACTCCGACGCCGCGCAGGCGGTGCTGAACACGCTGCTGGATAAATACGCCGACGCGGGCGTGCAGGAAATAGAGAGTATTCAGGTGCTGAAGCTCAAGCCGTTCGACAGCATGGGTACGCTGCCGGAGATCATTAAAAGCGGATTCGGCGACCGTAACGGGTATAATCAGGCCATCAGTGAGCTGGAGAGCGAAATCTACCACTTACCGCCCCGCTCCGCGTAACCACTCCCCTTTTGCGCCTTCTGCTGCCACCGCGTAGCAGAAGGCCTTATTGTTAATGAAACATGGAACACATCATGTCAATCAGCTCGGTTATCAAATCATTACAGGACATTATGCGCAAAGACGCCGGCGTGGACGGCGATGCGCAGCGCCTCGGCCAGCTCTCCTGGCTGCTGTTTCTGAAAATCTTCGACGCCCAGGAAGAGGCGCTGGAACTGGAGCAGGATAACTATCAGTACCCGATCCCGCAGCGCTACCTGTGGCGCACCTGGGCGGCGAACGCCGAGGGCATTACCGGTGATTCCCTGCTGGAATTCGTCAATGACGACCTGTTCCCAACGCTGAAAAACCTCACCGCGCCTATCGACAAGAACCCGCGCGGCTTTGTGGTCAGGCAGGCGTTCAGCGATGCCTATAACTACATGAAAAACGGCACCCTGCTGCGTCAGGTGATCAACAAGCTCAATGAAATCGACTTTACCAGCGCCAGCGAGCGCCACCTGTTCGGCGACATTTACGAACAGATCCTCAAAGATCTGCAATCGGCGGGCAATGCTGGTGAGTTCTACACCCCGCGAGCGGTGACCCGCTTTATGGTCGATCGCGTCGATCCGAAGCTCGGCGAGTCAATTATGGATCCGGCCTGCGGCACCGGCGGCTTCCTCGCCTGCGCGTTCGATCACGTAAAAAACAACTACGTGAAGAGCGTGGCCGATCACCAGACGCTGCAACAGCAGATCCACGGCGTGGAGAAAAAACAGCTCCCGCACCTGCTGGCGACTACCAATATGCTGCTGCACGGTATCGAAGTGCCGGTGCAAATTCGTCACGACAACACCCTCAACAAGCCGCTGTCGTCGTGGGATGAACAGTTGGATGTGATTGTCACCAACCCGCCGTTCGGCGGCACCGAAGAAGACGGTATCGAGAAGAACTTCCCGGCAGAGATGCAGACCCGCGAAACGGCGGATCTGTTCCTGCAACTGATCGTTGAAGTGCTGGCGAAAAACGGCCGCGCGGCGGTGGTGCTGCCGGACGGCACGCTGTTTGGCGAAGGTGTGAAAACCAAGATCAAAAAGCTGCTCACCGAGGAGTGCAACCTGCACACCATCGTGCGTCTGCCGAACGGCGTGTTTAACCCGTACACCGGGATCAAAACCAACCTGCTGTTCTTTACCAAAGGCCAGCCGACCAAAGACATCTGGTTCTACGAGCACCCGTACCCGGCGGGCGTGAAGAACTACAGCAAAACCAAGCCGATGAAGTTTGAGGAGTTCCAGGCCGAGATCGACTGGTGGGGCAACGAGGCCGACGGCTTCGCCAGCCGCGTCGAGAACGAGCAGGCGTGGAAGGTCAGCATCGACGAGGTGATTGCCCGCAACTTTAACCTCGATATCAAAAACCCGCACCAGGCGGAAACCGTCAGCCACGATCCGGACGAACTGCTGGCGCAGTACGCCAAACAGCAGGAAGAAATCCAGATCCTGCGCCACCAGCTGCGCGATATCCTCGGCGCGGCGCTCTCCGGTAAGGAGGCCAACTGATGGCAGTGGAAAAACTGATTGTCGACCATATCGACACCTGGACCACGGCGCTGCAAACCCGCTCCACGGCGGGGCGCGGCAGCTCGGGTAAGATCGACCTGTACGGCATTAAGAAGCTGCGCGAGCTGATTCTGGAGCTGGCGGTGCGCGGCAAGCTGGTGCCGCAGGATCCGAACGACGAACCGGCGTCGGAGCTGCTGAAACGCATTGCGGCGGAAAAGGCCGAGTTGGTGAAGCAGGGAAAAATTAAAAAGCAGAAGCCGCTGCCGGAGATTAGCGAGGATGATGAACATTTTGACCTACCTAAAGGGTGGGAATGGATACGCTTTGGTGATATATGTGAAATAGAAAGGGGCGGTTCACCAAGACCAATAAAAGATTACTTAACCAGCGAAAAAGATGGCCTTAACTGGATTAAAATTGGTGATACTGACATCGGCGGAAAATATATTACTTCGGCTGAAGAAAAAATAAAACCTTCTGGCCTTCATAAAACACGCATGGTGTACCCGGGTGATTTCCTTCTGACTAATTCAATGAGTTTTGGAAGGCCATACATTACACTGATTGAAGGTTGTATTCATGATGGATGGCTGAGAATATCGCCACCATCATTATTAGATAAAGATTTTTTATATCAGTTACTATCTTCACCTTTTATTGCAAAAGCGTTTAAAGAAAAAGCATCTGGTGCAGTAGTATTAAACCTCAATGCAGATAAAGTACGAGAAACATTTATTCTTGTACCTCCATTTTCTGAACAGCAGAGAATTGTTACAAAGGCAAATGAACTCATATCCCTCTGCGACCAACTGGAACAGCACTCACTGTCCAGTCTAGACGCCCATCAACAGCTGGTTGAAACCCTGTTAACCACGCTAACCGACAGCCAGAACGCCGATGAACTGGCCGAAAACTGGGCGCGTATCAGCGAGTATTTCGACACGCTGTTTACCACCGAAGCCAGCATTGACGCCTTAAAACAGACCATTCTGCAACTGGCGGTGATGGGTAAACTGGTGCCGCAGGATCCGAACGACGAACCAGCCTCTGAACTGCTCAAACGTATTGCGCAGGAGAAAGCGCAATTGGTAAAAGACGGGAAAATTAAAAAGCAAAAACAGTTGCCACCGATTAGTGATGGGGAAAAACCGTTTGCTATCCCAAATAATTGGGAATGGGTAAGATTCGGAGAGATTGGTGAAATAAAGGGTGGTGGAACACCAAGCAAGAATAATTCTGAATTTTGGGAAGGTGATATACCTTGGGTTTCACCAAAAGATATGAAAGTAGACTACATATCAAAAAGTGAACTCTCTATATCTCAAGACGCAGTACAAAACAGTTCAGTAACTCTCATCTCTGAAGAGAGCCTTTTGTTTGTTGTCCGGGGTATGATCCTTGCGCATACATTCCCTGTTGCTATTGCTAAAAAAGAAGTAACCATAAATCAAGATATGAAAGCTATATCAACAGATTTGTATCTTCCTGATTTTTTAATTAAAATGATGCAAGCCTGTTCAATCCGGGTGTTATCTTTAGTAGATCGCTCCTCTCATGGAACATGTAAACTTGTTTCTGATAAGCTTTTTAGCTTAGCCCTACCTCTACCGCCATTGAAAGAACAGCTACGTATTTCATCTGAAGTGGATAGCTTTATTAATAATTGTGAAAAGTTGAAGAAAACTATTAAAGCAACCCAACAAACCCAGCTCCACCTGGCCGACGCCCTCACCGACGCCGCCATCAATTAACCCGTTCCCATAAACCAATAAAGCGGCTAAATAGCCGCTTTATTCCCATCATCAGAAATAATCCTTCCCTTTATCCCCGCCATTATTTTCATTCATTTTCAGCTGGACTTTCCGTCTATTCCCTGATGATATATCCAGGTATTTTTCGCAAGACGCCCGTGCTGCAACACGAGCGCCTCGCTAATCACAATCCCTATTAACAAGGAATAGAGACCATGACTACCCCGCATTCTATTGCAGAATTCACCGATCCAGAAGTCTCCCCGCAAAATAACCGTAAAGGCACCGTCAGTTACGCGAGCCGCTTTGAAGATCGCCAGCATATCCCGGCAATTATCATGAAGGGCCAGTGGCTGGAAGCTGCCGGTTTTGCCACCGGCACCAAAATTGATATCAAAGTAATGGAAGGTTGCATCGTGCTGACGGCAAAGCAGCCGGAGCCGGAACTGGTGGAATCGCTGCGCCAGCTGCATAAGCTGTCGGCGCGCAAGCAGAAGCAGGTGCAGGCGTTAATCGGCGCGATCGCCGGGCAGAAACGTAAGCTGGCCTAAGCTAAATTCCCCGGCGGCGCTGCGCTGACCGGGGCTACCGGTTCCCCGTCGTCTGCGGGCCGGTAGCCCGGACAAGGCGCGTCAAGCACCGCCTCCGGGATTTCTCTTCTCCCTACACCTAAGACCTTATAATGCGCTCATATCACCGCATATATAAATAATCCTACTGCCGCACGCAGCAGCGTAATATGCTGGATAATAACCCCAGGGCAGTAAACAATTAGCGAATGACCACTAAAGCCAAAATAACAAAAAGTTTTTTGCTAAATAACCAGCATATAAGAAAACCCCACCAATATAGCTAACCGCATGATTCACCAGCAAATATATACCATTTATTTTTGAAAAAACTGACCTGATTGCCTTCCCATAATAATCCCGATACATTCACTCATTCCCTATACGGGAAACTCTAAATATAAAAATCACAACAATATAACCGGGATGAATGTCATGAAAATAACCAAAGATCGGGTGGTTTACGCCATGTCGCGGGATAACGCTCCTGTCGCTACCGTCAGCAGCGGCAGTGAAGTGCTGTTCGAAACCTGCGACTGCTTCTCCGACCAAATCACCTCCGCCGATGCCGTGTTCAACGAGCTGGACTGGCAGCGAATTAACCCGGCGACCGGGCCGGTTTACGTCGAGGGCGCCGAGCCGGGCGATGCGCTCAAGGTGACCATCAAACGCATTACCCTGACGAGCAATCAGGCGGTGATGGTCACCGCGCCGCAGCTGGGGGTGATAGGCGACGAGCTTGATGCCCCGAAGGTCACCATCGTGCCCATTGAAAACGACCATGCCATACTGCCCGGCAACGTGCGCGTCCCGCTTAATCCGATGGTCGGCGTGATCGGCGTCGCGCCTGCCGGGGAAGCCATCTCCTGCGGCACGCCGGATAGCCACGGCGGCAATATGGACTGCAAAATGATTACCGCCGGCAGCACCCTGTGGCTGCCGGTCAACGTTCCCGGCGCGCTGTTCGGGCTGGGGGATTTACACGCCGCGATGGGCGATGGCGAAGTCTCGGTTTGCGGTCTGGAAATCCCCGGCGAAGTGCTGGTCGAACTGACGGTGGTCAAAAACCGCAAGCTGCCGCTGCCGATGCTCGAAAACAGCGAGACCCTGTTTACCCTCGCCTCGGCGCTGACCCTCGATGATGCCGCCGCCATGGCTACCCGCAATATGGCGCATTTTATCGCCGACAATACCTCCCTGACGCTGGCGGACGCCATCAGCATCCTGAGCATTGCGGGCGACCTGCAAATCTGTCAGGTAGTCGACCCGCTGAAAACCTGCCGCTATGCCTTACCGAAATCAGTGGCTGAACAGCTCTCCTTGCGAATTGAAGGGGAGCAGGCATGAGCGTTGAACAATTTGGCTATAAGCAGGAGCTGCACCGGGCGCTGACGTTCCGCGACCTGCTGGTCTACGGCATGATTTTTATGGTGCCCATCGCACCGTTTGGCGTATTTGGCTACGTCTGGGACGGCGCGCAGGGCATGGTGGCGCTGGCCTATCTTATCGGTATGGTGGCGATGTTCTTTACCGCCATGAGCTACTGGTCGATGTCGCGCGCGTTTCCGGTTTCCGGCTCGGTATATGCCTATGCCCAGCGCGGTATTCATCCCATTGTCGGCTTTTTTGCCGGCTGGCTGATCCTGCTGGACTATATTCTGGTACCGTCGCTGCTCTATATCGTCAGCGCGGCGGCGCTGGCGCCCATGCTGCCGGGCGTGCCGGGCTGGCTGTGGATTGTCGGCTTTATCGCGATTAACAGCCTGATTAACCTACGCGGCATTACCTTTACCGCGCGCGCCAATAACACGATTCTGATCGCGGAGATCGTGGTGCTATCCGTGTTCGTCGTGCTGGGGCTGATTGCGCTCTACTCCGGCGCCGGGGCGGGCCATCTGACCCTCGACCCGCTCTATAACGCCGATAAGTTCAGCCTGCCGCTGGTGATGGGCGCAGTCTCCATCGCCGTGCTCTCGTTCCTCGGCTTCGACGGGATCTCCACGCTGTCAGAGGAAACGAAAGGCGGCGTAGATACAGTGGGTAAGGCGTCGCTGGGCGCGCTGATGCTGGTCGGTTCGCTGTTTATCCTGCAAACGTGGATTGCCGCCGATCTGGCGCAGGGCATGACGTTCAGCAGCCTCGATACCGCCTTCTACGATACCGCGAATCTGGCGGGCGGCGGCTGGCTGAAGTATGTCACCATGTGGTCGACGGTGATCTCCTGGGGGATTGCTAACGCCCTGGTGGCGCAGGCCGCCGTGTCGCGCATTCTGTTTGCGATGGCGCGCGACAAGCAGCTGCCGCAGCTGCTGGCGAAAGTGCACCCGCGGCTGAAAACGCCTTACGTTAGCACCCTGTTTGTGGCGCTGATTTCGCTGGCTTCCGGCCTGTGGTTCTATGGCGATATCGATAACCTCAGCCGTCTGGTGAACTTCGGGGCGCTGATGGGCTTCCTGGTGCTGCATATCGCCGTGATAAACCATTACATCATTCGCCAGAAATCGCGCAATCTGGTGGTACACCTGCTGTTCCCGGTGGTGGGCCTGTGCATTATCGGCTTTGTTATTTATGAAATGGACGCGCAGGCCAAGGTGCTGGGGCTAAGCTGGCTGGCGGTTGGCGTGGTCTATTACCTGCTGATGCGCCTGGTGCTCAAGCGCAATGTGGAACTGAAGTTGGAAGGCTAGCGCGATTTATCTCCCCGGCTCGCGCTACGCTTAGCCGGGCTACCCGATCGCACGGGCCGGTAGCCCGGACAAGGCGCGTCAAGCGCCGCCTCCGGGGAAACAACGCGCAATACAGCCTCCACTTTTCCCCGGCTCGCGCTGCGCTTAGCCGGGCTACCCGATTGCACGGGCCGGTAGCCCGGACAAGGCGCGTCAAGCGCCGCCTCCGGGAACAACGCGCAATACAGCCTCCACTTTTCCCCGGCTCGCGCTACGCTTAGCCGGGCTACGGGTTCCCGGCCGTCGGTTCGTCCTCGCCAAAAAACACCATACCTTTATAGGGCTTCGCCCGGCACGCCGCCAGGCGCTGGGCGAGGCTGCCGACGTGCAGCTCCAGCTTGTGGCCGTCCGGGTCGAGAAAATAGTGCGATGCGCCTTCGCTTTTGTTGGTTTTCCAAACCGGAACGCCAGCCGCATTCAGGCGCCCGGCAAAAAGCGCGAAATCCGCCTCCGCAATGCTGAAAGCATAGTGGGTGTAGTCGCTCTCCTCCGGCGGGGTAACGCGCCGCTGAGGGTCCAGCGACAGGCACAGCCAGAGGTCGCCGCAGGAAAAATATGCGCCGTTATCCCAGCGGGCGCGCAGCGTCATCCCCGGAAGCTGCTGATAAAACGCCACGCTCGGCGCCAGCTGGCTGACCGCCAGGGTCAGATGGTTTAATCCGCTTAACATGGCTTTTCCTCTAATGACGTTACGATTTGCTGGCGCAGCCACCGATGCGCCGGATCGCGGTGCCAGCGCTCGTGCCACAGCATCAGCATCTCAAACCCGGCGACCGCCAGCGGCGGTTCAACCACCGTCAGCCCCTCAGCTCCGCGCACCAGCCGCTCCGGCAGCACCGCCACCAGCTCGCTATTACGCAGCGTCTCCAGCATAAACAGGAAATGTGGCACGGAAAGGACAACCCGCCGCGCCAGCCCGAGATTCGTCAGCGCGCTATCGGTCGCGGCGCTGAATCCTCCGCCATCCGGCGAGACAATCACCTGCTCCAGCTCGCAGAACTGCGCCAGGCTTAACGCCGACCGCAACGCCGGGTGCCCCGCTCTACCCGCCAGCACGTAGCGTTCGCGGAACAGCAAACGCTGATGCAGCCCGGGCGGCGCGCCGTCGCGCGTGTGAAAAAACAGATCGACCTCATCACGATCCGCCTGCTGAACCAGCCGCGCGGGCTGTAGCTCAAACAGCGCCAGGCGGCTGGCTGGAGAGGCGATGCGCAGGGTATTGAGTACCGGCAGCAAAATCGCCGACGCCATATAGTCCGTCGCCGCCACCCGCCAGGTCTGCGCCGCCGTGGCCGGGTCGAAAGGCTGAACCGGCGCTACCGCCAGCTCCAGCGCCAGCAGTGCATCGCGCAGCGGCCCGCGCAGTTCATCAGCGCGGGCGGTGGGCTGCATTCCGCGCGGCCCCGGTAGCAGCAGCGGGTCGGCGAAAATCTCCCGTAGTCTTGCCAACTGCACGCTGACCGACGGCTGCGACAGGCTGAGGCGCTGCGCCGCGCGGGTGACGTTATTTTCGCTGAGCAGGACGTTCAGCGTGCGCAGCAAATTGAGATCCAGCCCCTGGAGATTAATCATTACTATACCTGTCATTGAAGCAATTCATTTCTACTATAGCGTCGTCGACTCTACTCTGCAGCTCTCCATTGCTCAGAGGTGATTTCAATGAAAATATTACTGGTTTACGCCCATCCCGAACCGCGTTCGCTTAACGGCGCGCTGAAAGATTTTACCGTGCAGCATCTGCAAAACGCCGGTCATGACGTGCAGGTGTCCGATCTCTACGCCATGCGCTGGAAGGCGGGATTTGATGCCGATGACAGCAGCGCCCCGCCGGTCGGTGAAAGCTGGCGGGCAACGCGGGATTCGCAGTATGCCTTCGCTAACGGCACGCAAAGCGCGGATATCATGGGCGAACAGGAGAAGCTGCTGTGGGCCGATACGGTGATTTTTCAGTTCCCGCTGTGGTGGTTTTCGCTGCCCGCCATCATGAAGGGCTGGATTGACCGGGTCTACGCTTACGGGTTTGCCTACGGCGTCGGCGAGCACAGCGAAACCCACTGGGGCGATCGCTACGGCGAAGGCACGTTCGCGGGGAAACGGGCGATGCTGATCGTTACCGCCGGCGGATGGGCGGAGCACTACGCGCCGCGCGGAATTAACGGGTCTATCGACGATATCCTGTTCCCTATTCAGCACGGGATGCTGTTCTATCCCGGCTTTGACGTCCTGCCGCCGGTGGTGTTCTACCGCACCGACAAACTCGATGCACAGCGCTTCGCCGCGCTGCGCGAGGCGCTGGCCCGGCGACTGGATACCCTCTCTGAAACGCCGCCCATTCCCTTCCGTCGTCAGAACTACGGCGACTATCTGATCCCCTCTCTGAACCTGCGTCCGGATCTGGCGCCGGGCGAAAACGGCCTCGCTATCCACGTGAAGCCGATGTGAATCTCGGTGGGTGATATTCGCGGCTCGGCGAATATCACCACAATTCATAAGGTGAACTGTGAGCCTCCACGCAATAACGGCATCGCGCCCCGCTACGCCCCTTCGCATATTGATAGCGATCAAGAATAATCATACCGTCTGGTCGGTATGATTCGGGCCATGAATATGGAAGCCCAACATCGTAAAAAAGATCCCGTCCGCCTGTATAAGCAGCTGCTGGAGTCCGCGGCCACCATCGCCGGCCGGGACGGCATCGCCTCTCTGTCGCTGAACGCCGTCGCGCGCGAAGCGGGCGTCAGCAAAGGCGGCTTACTGCACCATTTCCCCAACAAGCAGGCGCTGATTTTCGCTCTCTTTGCCCGCCTGCTGGCGATTATGGAAGAGGCGATTTCAGAGCTTATGGCCGCGGATAACATCTCTTATGGCCGCTTTACCCGCGCCTATCTGCGCTATCTGTCGGCGCCGGAACTCACGGATACCCAGGAGAGCCGCCAGCTGATGGTGCTGTCGCTGGCCATGCCGGATGAACCGGTGCTGCGAAAATGCTGGCGCGACTGGATGCTCGACCATCTGGCGCAAGGCGATGAACTGGACAATAGCCATACCGGCACGCTGGTGCGCTATGCGGCGGACGGCATCTGGCTATCGGAATTAACCGAGGGGCGCACCATGAGCCCCGGGCACCGGCAGTCGCTGGTCAGCGATCTGACGAAGATGACGCTTCCTGCGTGAAGCATGTTGAGGCCACGATGCGCTATAACATCCATGGCCGTCTGATTTATGATGCAATGGACGGCACGCTAACGTTACCAGGAAGCGATGAGGCGGACAGCCAGCTGTCGATCACCGCCAACGCGCTGCTGTGGTTCTTCCTGCGCCACACCGAGGTGGTCAGCCGCGATGAGGTGCTTAAAAAAGTGTGGGATGACAACGGGTTAACCTCATCCAACAGCAATCTCAATCAGTACCTGAGCATGCTGCGCAAAACCTTTCGCCACTACGATATCGACAACATTATCGTCACCGTGTCGCGCGGACTGCTGCAGCTCAATCCGGATCTCACCATTGAGAGGCTCGACGCCAGCCCGGAGCCGGAACCGCTGTTAACGGCGGAAGTTGAGCAAGACGAAACCGCCGCCCCGGAAGCGCAGAAGGCCGTTCCCAGCCGCCACGCGCGCGGCACCTGCTGGTATCTCGCCGGCGGCTGCCTGCTCACCATCGCCCTGCTGCTGGTGATATGCAGTTTTCTCGGCGGCAACACCTCGCACCCCATCACCCTGACGCAAATGCGCCACAGCCAGTGCGAGCTGCTGGCCAGCGATGAGATGCTGCGCTCCGTTGCCGGAACCGCCTATGGCAAGAATTTTGATGCCGTGCGCCAGCGCCTGAAGCTGGAGTGCAAGCCCGGCGAACGCTTCGTCTTCTTCTATGGCGACCGGCTGGAAACCAACGGCCTGGGTCGGGTATTCCTCGCCCACTGCGCGATGCATGAAGATAACCCGTTCAGCTACTGCGATAACTATTTTTACTATTCATGGAAGCCGCAATGAGACTCGCCCCGCGCCCCTTTTTCGCCCTCTCCAGCCTGGTGTTTATTGCCGCCGCCGGGTTCTGCGCCTGGAAGCTGCTG
This sequence comes from Klebsiella pasteurii, assembly GCF_018139045.1. NCBI lineage: Bacteria > Pseudomonadati > Pseudomonadota > Gammaproteobacteria > Enterobacterales > Enterobacteriaceae > Klebsiella > Klebsiella pasteurii. The sequence goes on along the minus strand of NZ_CP073236.1, from coordinate 4,653,047 downwards.
CCGGTCGAAAACGGCGGGGTGATGAGCTGCTCGACCAAAGCGATTATGCGCTTTGAGAACATGGAGAAAGAGAACGTCAACGGCAATATCCATTTCAACTTTGCCGCCAACGGAAAAGGGTCGATGGTCGTCGAAGGCTATACCGATTCCGCCGCCGGTTGGCTCTATCTCCAGCGCTACGTCAAGTTTAGCTACACCAGCAAACGCATATCCACCACCGAGCGCCACTATCGCATCAGCAAGTGGGAATCCAGCGCCTCGTCCATCGATGAGTCGCCGGACGTGATCTTCGACTACTTTATGCGTGAGATGTCCGATAGCCACGACGGCCTGTTCCTGAACGCGCAGAAGCTCAATGAGAAAGCCATTCTTCTCAGCTCTATCAACTCACCGCTCTACGTCTGCACGCTGAAGTCCGGCAGCAAGCTTGATTAAGCTCACACCCGCTTTTCCTTCATCGCTTTCGCTTTAGTAAAACCGCACGTTTTGTATTTAGCCTGCCGAATAAAACACGATCCTCTCCACACTTCATACATCGTCAAATTACCCCCGATCTGCAATAAATTAGCAACTTGTTAACATCAGTTCGCCTCCGGCTAAATGGTGAAAAAAACGCCGCAATCGTCACTCAATTCGCCCCACCACCGCAGCACAAACGCATAAATCACCGGCTTATAAAATCTAATTTATAGAACAAAAAACTAAAAATTCACCTTGTGCAGATTTAAATTTCACTTCATTCGCCATTCCCTATAGTGAACCCCGAACGCCGCTTCCGCGTCCTGACGTCGTTACGCGGACGGTTTTCCCGAATCACAAAACCTGTTCTGAAGGAGAAACCATGGGTGATGCATTAGGGCTTATCGAAACCAAAGGTCTGGTGGCCTGCATTGAAGCAGCGGATGCGATGTGTAAAGCCGCCAACGTCGAGCTGATTAGCTATGAAAACATCGGCTCGGGGCTGGTGACCGTCATGGTGAAGGGCGACGTCGGCGCGGTGAAAGCGGCGGTCGATTCCGGCGTCGAGTCCGCGCAGCGCATCGGTGAAGTGGTGACCTCGCTGGTTATCGCTCGTCCGCATAACGACATCAACAAAATCGTCATTAAACACAAGGCCTGATGGCCAGGAGAACGCAAATGGGTGATGCATTAGGTCTGATTGAAACCAAAGGTCTGGTGGCTTGTATCGAAGCGGCAGATGCGATGTGTAAAGCCGCCAACGTTGAACTGATTGGCTATGAAAACGTCGGTTCCGGCCTCGTCACCGCGATGGTGAAAGGCGACGTCGGCGCGGTGAAAGCGGCGGTGGATTCCGGCGTCGAATCCGCGCAGCGCATCGGTGAAGTGGTGACTTCGCTGGTTATCGCCCGCCCGCATAACGACATCAACAAAATCGTCTCGCATTACAAAATCATGGATTAACCGGAGAAAAACCTGATGAAAGAAGCGCTTGGTCTGATCGAAACCAAAGGTCTGGTGGCCTGTATCGAAGCCGCGGATGCGATGTGTAAAGCCGCCAACGTGGAGCTGATTGGCTATGAAAACGTCGGCTCCGGCCTCGTTACCGCGATGGTGAAAGGCGACGTCGGCGCGGTGAATGCCGCGGTGGATTCCGGCGTGGAAGCGGCAAAACGCATCGGCGAAGTCGTCACCTCTCGCGTCATCGCGCGTCCGCATAACGACATCGAAAAAATCGCGGCACAGCACAAAGCATGACCTGACAGGGCGCGCCCCGTCTCCACTCTTTTAGTCTGATGAAGGATAGACTCATGATTGAACTGGATAACGATTTGCAGTCCCGGCAGAACGCCCGGGAGCTGGTGCGCAATGCCAAAAAGGCGCAGGCGATTCTGGCCACCTTTTCGCAGCAGCAAATCGACGCCATCGTGAAGAACGTGGCCCAGGAAGCGGCGCATCATGCCGAAGCGCTGGCGAAAATGGCCGCGGAAGAAACCGGTTTTGGCAACTGGCAGGACAAAGTGCTGAAGAACCGCTTCGCCTCGCTGCGCGTCTACGACGCCATCAAAGATATGAAGACCGTCGGCATCATTCATGACGATCCGCAACAAAAAGTGATGGACGTGGGCGTGCCGCTGGGGGTGATTTGTGCGCTGGTGCCGTCGACCAACCCGACCTCCACCGTCATCTACAAAACGCTGATTGCGCTGAAGGCCGGCAACGCGATTATCTTCTCCCCGCATCCCGGCGCCCGCCAGTGCAGCTGGAAAGCGATTGAAATCGTGAAGCGCGCGGCGGAAGCGGCAGGGGCGCCTGCCGGTAGCGTCGACGCCATTAGCCAACTGACCCTCGAAGCCACCTCAGAACTGATGCACAGCAAAGACGTGTCGCTGATCCTGGCGACCGGCGGCGAAGGCATGGTGCGCGCCGCCTACGCGTCCGGCACGCCGACCATCAGCGGCGGTCCGGGTAACGGCCCGGCGTTTATCGAACGCAGCGCCGATATCCCCCACGCGGTGAAAGATATCATCACCAGTAAAACCTTCGATAACGGCGTGATCTGCGCCTCCGAGCAGTCGATTATCGTCGAACGCTGTATCTACGACGAAGTGCACCGCGAACTGGAAGCCCAGGGCGCGTACTTCATGAACGAAAGCGAAGCGGCGAAAATGGCAGCCCTGCTGCTGCGCCCCAACGGCACCATCAACCCCAAAGTGGTGGGTAAAACCGCGCTCTATCTGAGCCAGATGGCCGGCTTCTGCGTCCCTGCCAGCACCCGGGTGCTGATTGCCGCGCAGACCACGGTATCGCATTCCAACCCCTACTCGCGGGAAAAACTGTGCCCGGTACTCGGCCTGTACGTTGAAGAGGACTGGAAAGCCGCCTGCCACCGCGTCGTGGAGCTGCTGACCAACGAAGGCCTCGGCCACACGCTGGTGATCCACACCCGCAACCAGGATGTCATCCGCCAGTTCTGCCTCGAAAAACCGGTTAACCGCATTCTGATTAACACCCCGGCGGCGCTGGGCGGCATCGGCGCGACCACCAACATCACCCCGGCCCTGACCCTCGGCTGCGGTGCGGTCGGCGGCGGCTCCAGCTCGGACAACGTCGGGCCGATGAACCTGCTCAACATCCGCAAAGTGGGCTACGGCGTTCGCTCCATCGATGAGCTGCGTGCGCCGGGCAGCCGCCCGGAACCGCAGCCGACCATCGTCAGCCAGGCAGCCGGCCCAAACCGCAGCATCTTTGACGATGAACGTTTTAACGCCCCGGCTGCCGCCACCGCAGCCCATCCGGCCAGCGCCGACGATCGCTTTGCGACTGCCGCCGCCGTCGGCGCGGACGGCGAGATTAATGAGCAAAACGTGGAACGCGTCATCCGCCAGGTGCTGGAACGCCTTGGTAAGTAACACATTGATATAAGGCGATAAAAACAATGATTCTCGCAAAGGTAGTCGGACATGTCGTCGCCACGCAGAAGTGCGATGAGCTACGGGGCAGCAACCTGCTGCTGATCGTCAAATTAGATGATGACCAGCAGCCGATGAAAGACCAGACCTGGGTTGCCGTTGATAGCGTCGGCGCCGGTATGCACGACATCGTGCTGGCCGAAGAATATCTGGCGCTCAACAAAGAGCGCTACAAGGCCATGTCGGTGGTCGCCATTGTCGAGAACGTGTTTCGGGACGCTTAAGGAGTCAATAACCCAATGAGTGAATTTTTGCTGAAACCCCGGATTCGCTTTGGTCAGGATGCGCTTGCCATCCTGAACGAGCTGCCCGCCCGCAACGTACTGCTGGTCACTGACCAGGCGATGGTTAAGTTTGGCCTCGCCGATCGCGTCACGCAGATCCTCAATGCGCGCGGCATCGCTTTCCAGGTCTGGGACGACGTGGTGGCCGACCCGGATATCGCCACCGTAGTGCGCGGTATGAAGCGGATGGATAACAGCTATCCGGATCTGGTTATCGCGCTGGGCGGCGGTTCGGTGATTGATGCAGCCAAAGCGGTTATTTTCGCCCTGGCGCAAACCCGTCCGGACGCTCACCGCGAGCCGCCCTGCTTTGTGGCGATCCCCACCACCAGCGGCACCGGCTCTGAGGTCACCGCCTTTTCGGTGGTAAAAGCCCACGCCGAGAAGCTGGTGCTGGTGGACCCGTCGCTGCTGCCGGATATCGCCATTCTTGACCCGGCGCTGGTGGCCTCGGTGCCGCCGGCGATCACCGCCGATACCGGGATGGACGTGCTGTGTCACGCACTGGAAGCCTATGTCTCCCTCGCCGCCAGCGACTTTTCCGATGCGCTGGCGGAGAAAGTAGTGCAGCAGGTATTTCGCTTTCTGCCGACCTGCTGGCGCAACGGTGGCGATCTGCTGGCGCGAGAAAAGATGCACAACGCTTCCTGCATGGCGGGCATGGCGTTCACCAACGCGTCGCTGGGCATCACCCACAGCCTTGCCCACGCGCTCGGCGGCGTGTTTCGCGTCCCCCACGGTCGCGCCAACGCCCTGTTGATGGCGGATGTGGTGGCCTGGAATGCCGATTATCACGGGCAGTGCGATACCGATGCCGCCCGCAAATACGCCCGATTAGCCCATCTGCTGGATCTGCCTGCGGCCACTACCCGCCAGGGCGTCGCCAGTCTGTTGGTCGCCATTCAGGCGCTAAAAGACGAAATGAGCATGCCGGCCGGCATCCGCGATACCGGCGTCCTTGTAGACGCGTTTGAACAGCGGCTGGCGGAGATGGTCGGCCAGGCGCTACGCGACAGCTGTACCCCGACGAACCCACGCGCGCCGGACGCTCACGCACTGACCGAACTCTATCGCCGGGCATGGACCGGCAACGCCATTCAGGGCCACTGATAACAAGATTTGGAGAACCTTACCCATGGCACACTACAGCTTAACGCCGCGCGTCAAAGTGTTGGCAGAACGTTTACTCTCACAAAAAAGCACCCTGTGCACCGAACACGCCACCACGCTGAACGCCCTTGATGGCGATATCGCCGGGGTTCCCGCCGCCGTCAAACCGGCGCGCCGTTTCTATGAACTGATGCGCCAGCTGCCGCTGTGCATCAGCGCCGACGAACTGATCGTCGGCAACCAGACCCGCAAACCGCACGGGGCGATTTTCCACGACGAGAGCGCCGTCCGTCGCCCGTCCGCGTTCCAGTTCCTCAACCTGAATAGCGACCTCGACTCCCCGGATTACAAGCTGGTGATCGAAAAAGGCGTACTGGCGATAAAACATCAGTTGGAAGAGAAAACCCGCGCGCTGGGCAGCGCCGTCAGCCGCAGCGGCATGGACGAAGTCAACGGCTGCCGCGCGGCCATCTACGCCTGCGATGCCCTGATGGCGCTGGCGCAAAACCTGGCCAACAGCGCCGAACAGCTGGCCGCCGCGGAAACCAATGCTTACCGCCGGGCGGAATTGCTGGACAGCGCCGCCATTCTGCACCACGTTCCGGCACATCCGGCGCGCAGCTTCAAAGAGGCGTGCCAGGCCTTTTATCTGTTCCAGCTGGCGCTCCAGCTCGATAACGGCAGCTACGCCGTCAACCCGGAAGGCGCCGACAAAGCCCTGCTGCCGTACTACCAGCACGATATCAACAGCGGCGCGCTCTCCCCGCAGCAGGCATATGAAATCGTCGAATCCCTGTGGTTCAAGCTGGCGGAACTGTGCGAAGTGCGCGCCGCCTGCGCGATCGACGGTTATCCGATGTTCGACGCCCTTCTGCACGGCGCAAGCCTTGAGAACGCGCGCATCAACGAACTCTCCGACATGTTCCTCAGCGCGCAGCACAACCTGAGCGCCCTGCATCTGCCGGTGCGTCTGTTCAAGGGCGTCCAGCACGTTTCCGCCGCCCCGTTTGCCGCCGCCGGCGAAACGCCGGCAGCAGAAGGGCTGACCCCGCGCATGCAGCGCCTGCGTAACCACTACCTGACCGTGCGCCCGAGCGTCTCTATCTACCGCGCGCTGGCCTTTACCGAAGTGGTCAAAGCCAACCCCGGCATGCCGACGATTCTGCTGCGCGCCAAAGCCTTCCGCCACGCCTGCGAAACCGCGCCGATTCTGATTCAGGACGATGAGCTGATCGTCGGTCATCCATGCGGCAAGCCGCGCGCGGGCGCCTTCTCGCCGGATATCGCCTGGCGCTGGGTGCGCGACGAACTCGATACTATGAGCACCCGTCCGCAGGATCCGTTTGAGATCAGCGAAGAAGATAAGAAAACCATTCGCGAAGAGATCGTGCCGTTCTGGGAAGGCCGCTCGCTGGACGAAATCTGCGAAGCCCAGTACCGCGAAGCCGGCGTATGGGCGTTCAGCGGCGAAACCTTCGTCAGCGACCTCTCCTACCACCAGATCAACGGCGGCGGCGACACCTGCCCGGGCTACGACGTACTGCTATTTACCAAAGGGATGAACGGCATTAAAGCCGACGCCGAGGCGCACCTTGCCAGCCTGAGCATGGAAAACCCGGAAGATATCGACCGCATCTACTACTACAAAGCAGCGATTGAAACCTGCGAAGGGGTGATTAACTACGCGCACCGCATCGCCGCCCGCGCCCGCGAACTGGCAGCGATTGAGCAGAACGCCCAGCGCCGCGCCGAGCTGCTGACCATCGCCGAGGTGAACCAGAACGTGCCGGCGAATCCGCCGAAAACCCTGCAGGAAGCGCTGCAAAGCATCTGGACCGTGGAGTCGCTGTTTGAAATCGAAGAGAACCAGACCGGGCTATCGCTGGGCCGCGTAGACCAGTACTGCTACCCGATGTTTGAAGCCGATATCCGCGAAGGCCGCCTGACGCACGACACCGCGCTGGAGCTGCTACAGGCGTTTATCATCAAATGCGCCGAGCTGATGTGGATGTCCAGCGAGCTGGGAGCGAAATATTTCGCTGGCTATCAGCCATTTATCAACCTGACCGTCGGCGGTCAGAAGCGCTCCGGCGGCGATGCCTGTAACGACCTGACCTACCTGATCATGGACGCCGTGCGCTTCGTGAAGGTTTACCAGCCGTCGCTAGCCTGCCGTATTCACAACCAGTCGCCGCAGAAGTATATGGAAAAAATCGTCGACGTCGTCAAAGCGGGGATGGGCTTCCCGGCCTGCCACTTCGACGACTCCCATATCAAGATGATGCTGCGTAAAGGCTTCGATTTCGAAGATGCCCGCGATTACTGCCTGATGGGCTGCGTCGAACCGCAGAAATCCGGCCGCATCTATCAGTGGACCTCCACCGGCTACACCCAGTGGCCCATCGCCATTGAGTTCGTTTTAAACCGCGGTCGGATGGTGCTGTTTGACAGCTATCAGGGGCTGGATACCGGCGACCTGCGCGACCTGCGCACTTTCGAAGAATTCGACGCGGCGGTAAAACAGCAGATTGCCCATATCGTGCGCCTGTCGGCGATCGGCACCGTCATCAGCCAGCGCGTGCACCGCGACGTGGCGCCGAAGCCGCTGATGTCGCTGCTGGTGGAAGGCTGCATGGAAAAAGGCAAAGACGTTGCCGCCGGCGGCGCGATGATCAACCACGGCCCGGGGCTGATCTTCTCCGGTCTGGCGACCTACGTCGACTCCATGGCGGCGATTCGTAAGCTGGTGTTTGAAGATAAGAAATACACCCTCGAGCAGGTACGCGATGCGCTGCTGGCGAACTTCGAAGGCTTTGAAGGCCTGCGCCGCGACTGCCTCAACGCGCCGAAATACGGCAACGATGATAACTACGTCGATCGGTATGCGCTGGATATCACCGAGTGGACCGAGCGCGAGTGCCGTAAGTACAAGATGCTCTACTCCACCCTGAGCCACGGCACCCTGTCCATCTCCAACAACACGCCGATCGGCGAGCTGACCAACGCCACGCCGAACGGTCGCCTGGCGTGGATGCCGCTCTCCGACGGCATCAGCCCGACTCAGGGCGCGGATAAGCAGGGCCCGACGGCGATCATCAAGTCGGTGAGCAAGATGAACGTTGAAACCATGAACATCGGCATGGTGCACAACTTCAAGTTCCTCAAAGGGCTGCTGGATACCCCGGAAGGTCGTCACGGCCTGATTACCCTGCTGCGCACCGCGTCGATTCTCGGCAACGGCCAAATGCAGTTCAGCTATGTCGATAACGACGTGCTGAAAAAAGCCCAGCAGGAGCCGGAAAAATATCGCGACCTGATCGTCCGCGTCGCGGGCTACAGCGCCTACTTCGTTGAGCTGTGTAAAGAAGTTCAGGACGAGATCATCAGCCGTACGGTCATCGAGAAGTTCTGATAAAGACACGGACGTTTTTGGACACGGATGTCCCGATCGTTTTTCTGGAGGTATGTGTGAGCGCAAAACAAGAATTAACCGGGCGAATATTCAATATTCAGAAATATTCGATCTATGACGGCGATGGGATCCGCACGCTGGTTTTTTTCAAAGGCTGCAATATTCGCTGCCCGTGGTGCGCTAACCCGGAAGGGCTGAATAGCCAGTTTCAGGTGATGTTCTCACAGGATAAATGCATTAACTGCGGCGACTGCGTCAACGTCTGCCCGGCGGGAATTCATTATCGGGCGGAAGAAAACGGCGAAATGAAGCATTTCGTCAACCGCAACAAAGACTGTATCGGCTGCCGCAAGTGCGAAGAGATCTGCACCCAGAACGCGCTGGATATTATGGGTAAAGATGTCACCGTCAGCGAGCTGATGGAGATCATCATGCAGGACTACGACTTTTATATCTCCTCCGGCGGCGGCGTCACCATCGGCGGCGGGGAAATGAGCCTGCAGACCGACTTTGCCGTCGCGCTATTTAGCGAATGCAAAAAGATGATGCTCAATACCGCCGTGGAAACGCAGGGCACCACGCCGCTGGCCAATTATCAAAAGCTGGCGCCGGTGACCGACACCTTCTTATTCGATATTAAGCAAATTAACAGCGAGCACCATAAAGCGTTATTTGGCATCGGTAACGAAGGCATTCGCCGCAACCTGGAGTGGCTGGTGGATTCCGGCGCTAACGTCATTATCCGCATGCCGCTGGTTCGCGGCTATAACGACTCGTTCGATGCCATTACCGGGGCCATTGATTATGTACAAAAGCTGGCGAAGCGCGGAAATATCCGCCGCATCGATATGCTGCCGTACCACCAGCTCGGGCGCAAAAAATATGAGCGCCTCGATATGCCCTATCCCATTACCCAGGACCCAACGTATTCCGCCGAGGAGTTAGACCGGCTGGAAATGTTCTTCACGCAGTTTGATTTTGATATTCGCTTAGTCCGCCATTAACAGGAGCCGACAATGAAAAGTTTAGGCGTAATTGAAACGCGAGGGTTAGTTGCCGCCGTTCAGGCCTTGGATGCCGCCTGTAAAAGCGCAGGCGTGTCCTGCATTGGCTACCGCAAAGTCGGTTCGGGGCTAGTGAGCGTCTGCTTTGAAGGGGAGATCAGCGCGATTCACACCGCTATCGAACGCGGCGTGGCCGTCGCCGCGCTCATCGACCCGCAGGTGAAATCCCTGACGATCGCCCGTCCGGAGCGCAGCGTCGTGGACGCCCTCGGCACCCTTAAAGGCCGTCCGCCGCGCGCGGAAGCTGCCGCTGCCGCGCCGCTTGAGGCTGAAGCCGTCGCGCCCGCAGCGGCGGAAACAAGGGAACCCACTGAACCCGCCGCCGCGCCTGCGCCGACGGAAGATAAAAACGCGGCGATGAGGAAAGGGAAGAAGGCATGATCGACACCCTGCTCCATGAAAAAATCGCCGCCCGCCTGAGCCACGTTGCTCCGGCTATCCCGGTCGGCATCTCTAACCGCCACGTCCATCTGGCGCAGCAGGACGTCGAAGCGCTGTTTGGCAAGGGCTACGTCCTGACGCCGTTTAAGCCGCTGCGCCAGCCGGGGCAGTTCGCGGCCCAGGAGTGCGTCACCGTGGTCGGTCCAAAGGGCTCGCTCACCCAGGTGCGCGTCCTCGGCCCAACCCGCCCGGTATCGCAGCTGGAAATCTCCCGCGCCGACTGCTTTACCCTCGGCATCAAAGCGCCGGTTCGCGAATCCGGCCAGTTGGAGAACGCGGGCAGCGCGCTGCTGATCGGCCCGGCAGGCCACGTTGAGCTGCGATCTCAGGTGATCTGCGCCTGGCGGCATATCCATATGTCGCCGCAGGACGCCCGCCAGCTGAACGTCGCCAACGGCCAGAAGGTTAGCGTCCGCAGCGACGGCGAACGCCAGTTGACCTTCGATGAAGTGGTGGTGCGGGTGCGCGAAGACTTCGCGCTGGAGTTTCATATTGATACCGAAGAGGCCAACGCCGCCGGCTTGAAAAACGGCGCGCAGGTCACGCTCATCGGCTAAAGGAGGCTCGCCATGACCGACCAACAGATGGAAGACCTGGTTGAACGCATTATCCAGCGTCTGCGGCCGCCGGTACTGGTGATGGTGACCGCCGCGGCGGGCTACCGGCACGCTATTCGCCAGCGGCTGGCCGGCTGCGGCGAGAGCCTGCACCTGGCGCTGGATAGCGGGATTGGCGACGGCGAGCAGTGGCGGGCTATTGGTAAAACGCTGGCGGCGGCCGACTGGCAACAGGAGCTGCCTTCTGCCTCGTATAAGGCGCTGTTGCTGCCGTTTCTCGACTACCCGCTGGCGGCGGATCTGCTGAAGGGTTCCCTGCACAGTCCCGTTGCCCGCCGCGTGCACGATGCCCTGCTGAGCGGCCTGCCGGTACTGGCGCTGCGCTATCACTGCGATCCCGCCAGCGAGCTTAATCAGCTGCGCGGGGCGCAGCCTGATACCGCTTACGCCGGGCATATGCAGGCCACGCTGGCCCGCCTGGCCGAATGCGGCATCGCGCTGTGCACCATGAACGAATTGCTGGAGAAGCTGGCGTCGGGTCGCGAAGCGGCGGCGCCGTCGGCGAGCAGCCCGCGGCGTTATCTCACTGTCACAGACGTGGTGAATAATCCGGCGCTGGCCTGTGCTCCTGAAGCGCAGTTGACCGATGCCGCTATCGATTTTTTAAAAAACAGAAAAAAAGAACCTTACCTTAAATAGTAAACCCGGAGTTTAACTTATGTCTTCAAAAACAAAGTGTTGGCTATGGATGCTGCTGGTTATCGTTTCCGAAACCTCAGCCACCTCCACCCTCAAAATGTTCGGCAGCAGTGAAGGGATGACCAAAATGCTGCTGCTCGGGCTGCTGGTGCTGCTGTACTGCACCTGCTACTACTCGCTGTCCCGCGCGGTGAAGGATATTCCCGTCGGTCTGGCCTACGCCACCTGGTCCGGTACCGGCATCCTCGTGGTGTCGACCCTGGGAATGGCGTTTTACGGCCAGCACCCGGACACCGCCGCCATTATCGGTATGGCGGTTATCGCCAGCGGGATCGTGATCATGAACCTGTTTTCCAAAATGGGTAGCGAAGAGAGCGAGGAAGCGCCCGCGCAACCAGTCGCTGCATCTCTGGACAAAAAAGTCGCCAACTAACAAAAAAAGGAATTACCTATGTTTAACCTCGGATTTTTATGGCTGGCGCTGTCTATCGGCTCCGAAATCACCGGCACATCGATGATCAAAAAGACCAACGGCTTCAGCAAGCTGGCGCCGTCGGTGCTGGTGGTCTGCGCCTACGGCCTGTGCTACTTCGCCCTCACCCGCGCGATGAGCACTATTCCGGTCGGCGTCGCCTACTCGCTGTGGTGCGGTTTTGGCATCGTCGGCGTCACGATTTGCTCAATGATCCTTTATAAGCAAAAACCGGATATCCCGGCCATTCTCGCCATGGTGCTGATCATCTCCGGCGGCATCATTATGAACGTCTTCTCCAGCATGTAAGTCCCGCCTGCGCCTTCATTGATTGCGGTGAAGGCGCTAATAACCTCACTCAATAAGCCATTATTGGCGTAATAAAAAAACAAAAAACCATCGCCTGCTAATCAATAACGCTAAAAAGACGACGAGCGTCAAATTTTTATACTCCGCTTATCGATAAATAATTTTTTGTGATTTTAATCGTGGTTATTTTCTCATTTTACCTTATTTTTATGGCATCCCTTCACCCACAGAGGACGATGTCATGACGCAAAAATCGATTTATCGCCTCATTGCCCAGGGCGGCCTGGACGACTGGTATAATTTAGATCACCGCATCTCCAACGACTTCCCTCGTTAATTCTCCGCTGCTGTTCATTCCCTAAAAAATTAATTCAGCACTGCGTTTAGTCGCTATTTGTTGCGTCTGTTATTTGTCGCCAAATAGCCAAACGCGGCACAGCATTCCCATGGAGAAAATAAATGAAACGTATTCCTGAGCCGTTCCGCATTAAAATGGTCGAAAACATTCGTATGACTACCTTTGACGATCGCGTCAAAGCGCTGGAAGAGGCGGGCTATAACCCGTTTTTGCTCAACAGCCAGGACGTGTATATCGACCTGCTGACCGACTCCGGCACCGGCGCGATGAGCGACCATCAGTGGGCCGGGCTGATGATGGGCGACGAAGCCTACGCCGGGTCGCGTAACTATCAGCATCTGTGCGAAAAGGTCAAAGAGATTATCGGCTATCCATATACCATTCCTACCCATCAGGGGCGCGGCGCGGAGCAGATTCTGTTCCCGAGCCTGATTGCTCGCCGCAAGTCGGCGCATCCGGTGTTTATTTCCAACTTCCACTTCGATACCACCGCCGCGCACGTGGAGCTCAACGGCGCGAAAGCCATTAACGTGGTGACGCCGAAAGCCTTCGACACTACCTCGTGGTACGACTGGAAAGGCAACTTTGATATTGATTTGCTCAAAGCGACCATCGCCGAACACGGCGCGGAAAACGTGGCGGCGATTATTACCACCGTCACCTGTAACAGCTCCGGCGGCCAACCGGTATCGCTGGCGAATATGCGCGAGGTGTATCAGATTGCCCGCCAGAATAATATTCCGGTGGTGATCGACTCCGCCCGCTTCTGCGAAAACGCCTGGTTTATTAAACAGCGCGAAGAGGGCTACGCCGATAAATCGGTGAAAGAGATTATTCTTGAGATGTACCAGTACGGCGATATGCTGACCATGTCCGCCAAGAAAGACCCGATGGTGAATATCGGCGGACTCTGCTGCTTCCGCGATGACGAAGATCTCTTCAACGAAGTGCGCATCCGCTGCGTGCCGATGGAGGGCTTTGTCACCTACGGCGGCCTGGCGGGGCGCGATATGGAGGCGTTGGCTATCGGCCTGGAAGAAGGGACCAACGAGGATTACCTCGCTTATCGCATCAATCAGGTGGAATACCTCGGCGAACGCCTGCGCGAAGGCGGCATTCCGATTCAGTATCCGACCGGCGGCCATGCGGTGTTCGTCGATGCTAAGCTGCTGCTGCCGCATATCCCACCGGAGCAGTTCCCGGCGCACGCGCTAAACAACGAGCTGTATCTGGAAGCGGGCATCCGCAGCGTGGAAATCGGCTCCCTGCTGCTGGGCCGCGACCCGCAAACCGGCAAACAGAAGGCGTCGCCGATGGAGCTGCTGCGCCTGACCATTCCGCGCCGGGTTTATACCAACGATCATATGGACTATATCGCTGATGCGCTGATCGCCGTTAAGGCCCGCGCCGCCACGATTAAGGGTCTGACCTTTACCTATGAGCCGCCGGTACTGCGCCACTTTGTCGCCAGACTGAAACCGGTGAAATAAATAACGTCCTGGCGCTCTCGCAACGGGAGCGCCATTAATTTAAATCCATCTCTTTAAGCTCAATCATTCGGGTTGCGCCGGGTAGCCGTTTGCCCGCAGCCGTTATCTGTACCCTAAATAATTCGAGTTGCAGAAAGGCGGCAAGAGAGGGACAAATTCGTCGGGAACGAATTTGACCAGCCGAAGGCTGGCCTCCGGTGAGAGGCAGGAGCCTCTCATTAATCCCCAGGAGCTTACTGAGGTAAGTGACTGGGGTGAGTGAACGCAGCCAACACATCTGCAACTTGAAGTATGACGGGTATAATAATTATAGCCACGTGAGGAATGCACCTTATGGCTACACTATCAGTCTCAAAAGCGGTCTCAACAAATACGCCATCGCTGATTGGCGGAGCGATGATTATCGGCGGCACGATTATTGGCGCCGGCATGTTTTCTTTACCGGTGGTGATGTCCGGTGCCTGGTTTTTCTGGTCGCTGTTGGCGCTCATTTTTACCTGGTTTTGCATGCTGCACTCCGGGTTAATGATCCTCGAAGCCAATCTCAATTATCATATTGGCGCCAGCTTCGACACGATTACCAAGGATTTACTCGGAAACGGCTGGAATATTATTAACGGCCTGACCGTCGCCTTTGTTTTATATATCCTGACCTACGCCTATATTTCCGCCAGCGGTTCTGTTATTCAGCATACTTTTGCGCAGATGAACCTCGCGGTTCCCGCACGCCTGGGCGGACTGGCGTTCGCGCTGGTGGTCGCCTTTATCGTCTGGCTGAGTACGAAAGCGGTAAGCCGGATGACGACTATTGTGCTGGGCGCCAAAATCCTCACCTTCTTTATGACCTTCGGCGGCCTGATGTGGCACGTGGAACCCGCGATTCTGTTTAACCGCTCAGAAGCCAACGCGTCATATTTGCCCTACGTGCTGATGACGCTACCGTTCTGTCTCGCCTCATTTGGCTATCACGGTAACGTCCCCAGCCTGATGAAGTATTACGGTAAAGATCCGCTAATCATTCGTCGCTGCCTGCTGCTTGGCACGCTGATGGCGCTGGTGCTATATATCATCTGGCTGGTCGGCACCATGGGTAATATCCCGCGCCCGGCGTTTATTGCTATCGCCGAAAAAGGCGGCAATATCGACGTGCTGGTACAGACCTTAAGCGGCCTGCTGAACAGTTCGACCCTGGACTTACTGCTGACGGTCTTTTCCAACTTCGCCGTCGCCAGCTCGTTCCTGGGCGTCACGCTCGGCCTGTTTGATTATCTGGCGGATCTGTTTAAGTTTGACGATAGCCGGCTGGGGCGGTTTAAAACCGCGCTGGTGACCTTTCTGCCGCCGATCGCCGGCGGGCTGCTGTGGCCTAACGGTTTTATCTACGCCATTGGTTTCGCCGGTCTCGCCGCCACCGTCTGGGCCGCTATCGTCCCCGCCCTGCTGGCGCGCGCCTCGCGCAGGCGTTTCGGCAGCCCGAACTATCGGGTCTGGGGCGGCAATGCCATGATTATCCTGATTTTGTGCTTCGGCGGCGCCAACGCAATAATTCATATTTTATCCAGCTTTAACCTGCTGCCGGTTTATCGCTGAATGAAAAAGGGCTTTTACTGCCGCGGCTTTTCGTGGCAGGATAAAAAGATGAACAGAAACGTTGTCATCTCTCACCTCCGCCGTTGGTGGCTGCCTGCATAACAGGCGGCAAGATTTGACGTTTCCTCTATTCAAAGCCGCCGGAAGGCGGCTTTGTTGTTTCTGAGTGTCGCCCTTCGGCCTGATAGCATCCTAAGGAGTCACTCATGAACACCAGCCAAACGATCCTGACCGGCGACCGTCCTACCGGCCAGCTGCACCTCGGCCACTACGTCGGTTCCCTGCGCCAGCGCGTGCTGCTCCAGCACGACCACCAGCAGTTTATCCTCGTCGCGGATCTCCAGGGTCTGACCGACAACGGCAGCAACCCGCAAAAAATCAGCAGCAATATCCTTGAGGTGATGGCTGATTATCTCGCCGTAGGCATCGATCCGCAGAAGACCACCATTTGCCTGCAATCCGCCCTGCCGGCGCTGGCCGAACTCAGCGCGCTGTATATGAATATTGTCACCGTCGCCCGGGTTGAACGTAATCCGACGGTAAAAAATGAAATCGCCCAGAAGGGGTTTTCCCGCTCGCTGCCGGTGGGCTTTTTAGCCTATCCCATAAGCCAGGCCGCCGATATCACCGCCTTTAAGGCCGAACTGGTGCCGGTCGGCGACGATCAGCTACCGATGATTGAACAGACCAATGAGATCGTGCACAAAATGAATAGCCTGACCACGACGCCGATCTTACAGCACTGCAAAGCGCTGCTCAGCGACGTCAGCCGCCTGCCGGGCATCGATGGCAATGCCAAAATGTCGAAATCGCTGGGGAACACCCTCACCCTTTCGGCCAGTGAAGAGGAGATCCATCGTGCGGTCAGCGCCATGTATACCGACCCAAATCACCTGCGGGTCGCCGACCCGGGTCAGGTAGAAGGCAACGTGGTCTTCACTTATCTCGACGCCTTTCATGCTGATAAGGCTTTCGTTGCCGATATGAAAGCCCACTATCGGCGCGGAGGACTGGGAGACAGGCAGTGTAAAAACGCGCTGGAGACCTGCTTACAGGAGCTGCTGGCGCCAATACGCGAACGCCGGGCGACCTATATTCAGGATAAAGGCATGCTGCTGACGCTGCTGCGCCGGGGAAGCGAGCGAGCGCACGAACTGACACAACGGACGCTGCATGAAGTGAAGCGTGGCCTGGGGCTGCCGGTGCTGTTTTGAGGCGCGGAGATCTCGCCGCATTGAAATCCGCTGCCACATCTCTCCCGGGGGCGGCGCTTGGCGCGCCTTGCCCGGGCTACATGTTCACAGCCGTCTGCGATCCGGTAGCCCGGACAGGCGCAGCGCGCCGCCTCCGGGATGGGCCGTCAGCTTAATTTCCGTCGCTTTCATGCATTTTCACGCAGTTGCGCCCATCGCGCTTGGCGACGTACAGCGCGCTGTCGGCATCGCGCAGCAGCAGATTGTAATCCGGATGACCGGTGTGGACGGCGTAGCCGATGCTGGCGGTAATCGAAATCTCATTGTCAGCGCCAACGCTAAACGCCAGTTGGCTGATTTTTTTACGCAGCCGTTCAAGGATAGTAAAAGCTTCCGCCGCGCCGGTCTCCACCAGCACCAGCAGAAACTCCTCGCCGCCGTAGCGGAAGATATAATCGCTGGAACGAATGTTATCGCTGAGCAACTCCGCAACATGCTTGATGGCCCGATCACCGACCATATGACCCCAGCTATCATTGATCTCTTTAAAGTGGTCGATATCGATAATCGCCACCGTCATCGGCAGCTCATACTCCATCGCCAGCGTCACTTCATGCTTGAGGACAACCGGCAGATAGCGACGGTTCAGCAGGCTGGTCAGCGAATCCTTACCGCTTTGCATCTGCGACAGGCTGCTAAAGAGTACCCCCAGCTGGCTGCCGATCTGCTGGCAATGGATATGAATCCCCTGCAGCAGAGCCTGCGTATTTTTATACTCAGAACCGTCAGAGGAGGATTTCCAGGCGGATAACAGCGCATCCACCTTGCTAATTAAATCGGCGATCTCCTCCATTTGCGGATTTTTGTTAAAATAACGCACGCATTTATGGCGGAACCACAGACCAAATTCCGAATCAGATAATAACGCGCCGTTAATATCTGTCTTATTATCGCTAACGATATTAAAAATAGCGGTATTTTCCCAACCGGAGAGCGAGGCCTGCTGCTTGCCATATTCCAGCGGAACGTTATCCATCAGGCTATACAGGCGGTAGGCTTCTTCATTTTTTGTCGCCCGATAGTGCGACAAAGTATAGGCATGACACATCATCTCTACCGCCATGTTAATGGCCATGATGGCGTAGTAGATGGCGGCGACGCTGGTTTCGCGATCGAGGTGACTATCGCGGATATTTTCAATCAGCCCGGCTTTCAGCTGGCGCGCGCCGCGAAGCACGGCCTCTGCCGGGATACCGATACGCGAATGGATGCTGCCGATCAGGTACTGCCGCTCCGCCATCGCCTGCAAATTCTCTTTCTCACACATCAGGATATCTTTCACCCACCCGGCCAGCGAGCTACTGAGCCGCTCCTGGACTAAATCATAGGTAAGATGCCTGGCGATATCCGGGTCCTGAAAAATAAAGTCATAGAAACGGGTCGCTAACGCCTCCGCCTGCTGCCCGGCGATATTTTTAAGTACCGCCTTCACCTCCGGCGTCAGGCTGTCGTACAGCGGCAACCATTCCTTAAAAATAATTGAGATATATTTTTGGCTTTCATCTTTCATTGAATAAAGCGCTCGCCTGGCGTGAGTGTATTTTCAGGGCCGGAGATCATACAACAGTTCTCCTGGAGCAACCAGATTAAAAATGCGCCAGTTCCCTACCAATAATATCCTCAGGTTATTAGCGTTGTGCGATAGCTTATAAGTATGATGATTTAATGAAGCACTATGAGATTGTACGAGCGAGTGCCCGAAGCATTAAACCCAAATAGTATTATGGGTAATATTGGCATATCGGTTCGCGGCTGTTTTTATGTTAACCCTGCGACAAGTCCATGTTTTCCATATGGACATAATTAGTGCGGGTGTTAGTATTGCATTGACGGTAGCAATAAATATGCGTGTTTCATTTAAGGCGAGGATTGCTGATGATGACCACATTAATCGCACCTCTTTCCGACCGGTTCGCCGCGCAGCAGGATTCACGCGCCGGTTGGCCTTGCCCCCCCATTCCTCCCTTTCCTGAAGAGACGATACTTCGCCACGCGGAGGAGAAGCGCGCACCACTCAGCCTATGGAACAAAGCGAGTCGCATATGGACAAAATCAAACGACGTTGGGTTGGATACGTTATTGGTTTACTGGTGGTGATTGCCGCAGCGGCATGGTGGATGCTGCGCCCGCCGGGAATTCCGGCGGGCTTTGCCAGCAGTAACGGCAGAATTGAAGCTACGGAAGTCGATATCGCCACCAAAACCGCCGGGCGTATCGAGACGATACTGGTCAAGGAGGGGCAGTTTGTTCACCAGGGTGACGTTCTGGCCCGCATGGATACCCGCGTGCTCAACGAACAACGGCTGGAAGCCACCGCGCAAATCAAGGAAGCAGAGAGCGCGATTGCCGCCGCGAAAGCCCTGCTCGACCAGCGCCAAAGCGAAATGCGCGCTACGGAAGCGGTAGTGAAGCAGCGGCAGGCGGAGCTGAACTCCTCGGCTAAACGACACGTCCGCTCCAGCACGCTCTCGCAGCGCGGCGCGGTCTCCGCGCAGCAGCTGGATGACGACCAGGCGGCGGCAGAAAGCGCCAGAGCGGCGCTGGAATCCGCCAAAGCGCAGGTCTCTGCCGCCAGGGCCGCAATTGAGGCGGCGCGAACCAGCATCATTCAGGCGCAAACCCGGGTCGAGGCCGCCCAGGCGACCGAACGGCGGATTATCGCCGATATCGACGATAGCGAGCTGAAAGCCCCGCGCGATGGCCGCATTCAGTACCGCGTCGCCGAACCGGGAGAGGTGCTGGCGGCGGGCGGCCGGGTGCTGAATATGGTCGACTTATCCGATGTCTATATGACCTTCTTCCTGCCTACCGAGCAGGCGGGTCTGCTGGCGCTGGGCAGCGAAGCGCGAATTATCCTTGATGCCGCGCCGAATCTGGTGATCCCCGCCAATATCAGTTTTGTCGCCAGCGTGGCGCAGTTTACGCCTAAAACGGTGGAAACCAGCGACGAAAGGCTGAAACTGATGTTCCGCGTGAAAGCCCGCATTCCGCCAGCGCTGCTGGCGGAGCATCTGGAGTATGTGAAGACCGGCCTGCCCGGGATGGCCTGGGTTCGTCTGGATAACCAGCTGGCGTGGCCTGAAGCGCTGACGGTGAGGCTACCGCAATGAAAACCGTCGCCCGCCTGGAAAACGTTAGCCAGCGCTTTGGCGCAACCGTCGCGCTGAAGGACATTACGCTGAGCATTCCCGCCCGCCGTATGGTAGGGCTGATCGGGCCCGATGGCGTGGGCAAGTCCAGCCTGCTCTCGCTGATTTCCGGCGCGCGCGTGATTGAGCGCGGTAACGTCATGGTGCTCGGCGGCGATATGAGCGATGTGCGCCATCGCCAGGATGTCTGCCCGAAAATCGCCTGGATGCCCCAGGGGCTGGGGAAGAACCTCTACCACACTCTGTCGGTCTATGAAAACGTCGATTTCTTCGCCCGTCTGTTCGGCCATGATAAAGCCGAACGCGACATCCGCATCAATGAGCTGCTCCAGAGTACCGGCCTGGCGCCGTTTCGCGATCGTCCGGCAGGAAAACTCTCCGGGGGGATGAAACAAAAGCTCGGCCTGTGCTGCGCGCTTATTCACGACCCGCAGCTGCTGATCCTCGATGAACCCACCACCGGCGTCGATCCCCTCTCGCGGGCGCAGTTTTGGGATCTGATCGACAACATCCGCCAGCGTCAGCCGGAGATGAGCGTCCTGGTCGCCACCGCTTACATGGAGGAGGCGGAGCGCTTTGACTGGCTGGTAGCCATGAACGCGGGGGAAGTTCTGGCGACCGGCAGCGCCGATGAGCTTAAAGCGCACACGGCGAGTCAGACGCTGGAGCAGGCATTTATCGCCCTGCTACCCGAAGCTCAGCGCCTGGCGCATAAAGAGGTGATCATCCCGCCGCGCCAGGCCGATGAAAGCGAAATTGCGATTGAAGCGCGCGGGCTCACCATGCGCTTCGGTAATTTTGTCGCCGTTGACCACGTGAACTTTCGTATCGCCCGCGGCGAGATTTTCGGCTTCCTCGGCTCTAACGGCTGCGGCAAATCAACGACCATGAAAATGCTGACCGGGTTGCTACCGGCCAGCGAAGGCGAGGCGTGGCTGTTTGGCCAACCGGTCGACCCCAGGGACATCGAAACCCGCCGCCGCGTCGGCTATATGTCGCAGGCCTTTTCCCTCTATAGCGAACTGACCGTGCGGCAAAACCTCGAACTGCATGCCCGCCTGTTCCATATACCGGATGCGGAGATCCCCGGACGGATCGCCGAAATGAGCCAGCGCTTTATGCTGGAAGAGGTTGAGGACACCCTGCCCGCTTCGCTGCCGCTAGGTATCCGCCAGCGGCTCTCGCTGGCGGTCGCGGTGATCCACCGCCCGGAAATGTTAATCCTTGATGAACCCACCTCCGGCGTCGATCCGGTGGCCCGGGATATGTTCTGGCAGCTAATGGTCGATCTGGCCCGTCAGGACCGGGTGACGATTTTTATCTCCACCCATTTTATGAATGAAGCGGAGCGTTGCGATCGCATTTCGCTGATGCATGCCGGAAAAGTGCTGGCCAGCGATACGCCGCAGGCGCTGGTCGAACAGCGCGGATCGGCCAACCTTGAAGAGGCGTTTATTGCCTGGCTACAGGAAGCAGCGGATACCGCCCAGCCGCCTGATGCGCAGGCTGCACCGGTTCCCGCGATAGAACACAAAGCCGAAAGCGTGGCGCCGCGCCAGGGGTTTAGCCTGCAGCGCCTGTTTAGCTACAGTCGCCGCGAAGCGCTTGAGCTGCGCCGCGATCCGGTGCGATCGACCCTGGCCCTGCTCGGCACCGTGATCCTGATGTTTATCATGGGCTACGGGATCAGTATGGACGTCGAAGATCTGCGGTTTGCGGTGCTCGACCGCGACCAGACCGTCAGCAGCCAGGCCTGGTCGCAAAATATCGCCGGTTCGCGCTACTTCATCGAACAACCGCCGCTGCAAAGCTATAGCGAACTGGACAGAAGAATGCGTAACGGCGAGCTGGCGGTGGCTATCGAAATTCCGCCTAATTTTGGCCGTGATATCGCCAGGGGAACGCCGGTGCAAATTGGCGTATGGGTGGACGGCGCGATGCCGAACCGCGCGGAAACGGTGCGCGGCTACGTGCAGGCCATGCATCTGGCCTGGCTGCAGGAGATGGCCGGTCGCCAGGCCAGCCCCAATCGCGATACATCACTGATTTCCATCGAGACCCGCTACCGCTATAACCCGGATGTGAAGAGCCTGCCGGCAATCGTCCCGGCGGTAATTCCGCTGCTGTTGATGATGATCCCGGCGATGCTCAGCGCGCTTAGCGTGGTCCGCGAGAAAGAGCTCGGCTCAATTATCAATTTGTACGTGACGCCAACCACCCGCAGCGAATTTCTGCTGGGTAAACAGGTGCCGTATATCGTGCTGGGGATGTTCAACTTCTTCCTGCTCTGCGCGCTGTCGGTCTTTGTTTTTGGCGTACCGCACAAAGGGAGTTTTCTGACGCTCACCCTCGCCGCGCTGCTCTACGTCACTATCGCCACCGGGCTTGGCCTGCTGATCTCCACCTTTATGAAAAGCCAGATTGCGGCGATTTTCGGCACCGCGATCATTACGCTTATCCCGGCGACGCAGTTCTCGGGAATGATCGATCCCGTTGCCTCGCTGGAAGGGCCCGGCCGCTGGATTGGCCAGATTTATCCAACCAGCCACTTTCTGACCATCGCGCGCGGAACGTTCTCCAAAGCGCTGAATCTGACGGATTTGTGGGGATCCTTTATTCCGCTGCTTATCGCAGTTCCGCTGGTGCTGGGCCTGAGCGTGTGGCTGTTGAAAAAACAGGAGGGATAATGCGCGGATTACGCAATATTTATAATTTGGGGATGAAAGAGCTACGCAGCCTGCTGGGCGATAAAGCGATGCTGACGTTAATTGTCTTTGCTTTTACCGTCTCGGTGTACTCCTCCGCGACCGTCATGCCGGGTTCGCTGCATCTGGCGCCCATCGCTATTGCCGACATGGATAAGTCGCAGCTCTCATCGCGCATTATCAATGGGTTTTACCGGCCCTGGTTTTTGCCGCCGGCGCTGATCACCGCTGATGAGATGGATGCCGGGCTGGATGCGGGACGCTATACTTTCGCCATCAATATTCCGCCGGGTTTCCAGCACGACGTTCTGGCCGGACGCCAGCCCGAGCTGCAGGTTAACGTCGACGCGACGCGAATGAGCCAGGCGTTTACCGGCAATAGCTATATCCAGAATATCGTCACCGGCGAGGTGAACAGCTTTGTCGCCCGCTACCGGGACAACGGCACGCTGCCGGTTGAGCTGGCCGTCAGAATGCGTTTTAACCCGAACCTGGAACAGGAGCGTTTTGGCGCCGTCATGGCAATTATCAATAATATCACCATGCTGGCGATCGTGCTGACCGGTTCGGCGCTGATACGTGAGCGGGAACATGGCACCATAGAGCACCTGCTGGTTATGCCGGTCACGCCGTTTGAGATCATGATGGCGAAGATATGGTCAATGGGGCTGGTGGTGCTGGTGGTTTCCGGACTCTCCCTGATCTTGATGGTTCAGGGTGTATTGCAAGTACCGATAGAGGGCTCGATATCGCTCTTTATGCTTGGGGTGGCCCTGAGCCTGTTTGCCACCACCTCGATCGGCATTTTTATGGGTACGGTGGCGCGTTCCATGCCGCAGCTGGGGCTGCTGATGATTCTGGTGCTGTTGCCGCTGCAGATGCTTTCCGGCGGCTCGACGCCACGGGAAAGTATGCCGCAGGCTGTACAGGATATTATGCTCACCATGCCGACAACCCACTTTGTCAGTCTGGCGCAGGCCATTCTTTATCGCGGCGCGGATTTCTCGATCGTCTGGCCGCAGTTTCTGACGCTGCTAGCTATCGGTGGGGTGTTTTTTACTGTCGCGCTACTGCGTTTTCGTAAAACGATCGGTGAGATGGCCTGAGTCAATGCCGGTGCCGCTCCCTGTGGTCGCAGCATCGGCGTTATTTATTTCGATTCATAAAGCGCCGCAGAGCCCAGGTGAACCCCATCGCCATGCTGAACAGGATAAACAGCAGCAGCACCCAGCTGACGGAAATTCTCAGTAGCGCGCTTAGCGTCATAAGTGGCTGAAGATAGACGGTAAAGGAGTGTTCGGTAGGCTTTCCGAGCAGAACCATCAGCCCATCTGTTAACCAGACAAGCGCCCGACATACCAGCCAGATGATCGCCGGCCAGCAGAGCAAGACCAGAAAGGTAAAACGCTCCCGGATATAATTTATTGGTTGGCGCAGAGGAGGCCAGTTAATCAGAAATTTCATTTATATTCTCATATTGCCAGCCGGTAACATGCACTATTCGTCAAAAGACGTTACCGGGTTAGCTTCCATACAGGCAATGCACCCTATGTTTTTAGCAAATTTGAATTAACTTAAACCAGATCGAGTTAACAAAGTGTTAAGGACACTAAGTCATTTCGCAGAAAAAGTCCAGCTGTTATGCCTGCTTCCCGGCATGATAAGGGGGTTTCGTATCTATTTGTTAACCTGATTACATTAGAGTAACTTAAGAATTAAACCGGAAATATTCTTAATATAATTCACATTAAATATTAAGAGACGAGTTTATATATATTTTTATTTTCATATAAAACATACATCCTAAGAAACACCTCCTTCATAAGGTTATTTTATTGAGAAAATAAATCCTTTGCAGGTTATTTCTCAATAAAAAAACAGGCTTAAAAGGGCACTATTTTCTCCTTCACCGCAGCTGATAATCATTTCCTCTAACGACTCGCCTCAATATTCAGCGTTCTTGTTCCAAGTCCAGATCAGACAGGAAAACCACTTCAATTTCATTGCGATATAAATCAATATTGTTTTAATACGGCGGATACCTCATCACAATAGCCGTTCGGCTGACACGTTCAGTAATGTTAGGTATTGCTGTATCAGCTGCTGAAACGGCCGAACTCATCCTATAAGGTAAACTAAAGGAACAGCCCGCTGCGTCACTTTCATGCGTTAGCGACGCTTTAACCGGAGGGAGGGCGTATGACAGGCTTCAGGCTGGAAAACATGAATGCTGTCGGTAACGTGATACAACTCTGGCGTTAGTTCTCAGGCCACAAAAACGCAAAAAGCCCATCCGTCAGGATGGGCTCTTCACGTGTTTGATGCCTGGCAGTTCCCTACTCTCACATGGGGAGACCCCACACTACCATCGGCGCTACGGCGTTTCACTTCTGAGTTCGGCATGGGGTCAGGTGGGACCACCGCGCTATCGCCGCCAGGCAAATTCTGTTGTCAGAAACGAATCTTTTACACCGATGCTGCGTTGGCTGCATTCGTAAAGTCAGTCACATACCTCAGTATGCTCCTTCCTTTACTTCATTTGCCGCCTTGCCTCAGCGTAAAATCTTTCGTTCCCGAAAATCTGTAATCAATGCTGAAATTGTTGTCTTCTCAAATCCGCCAAAACATCTTCGGCGTTGTAAGGTTAAGCCTCACGGTTCATTAGTACCGGTTAGCTCAACGCATCGCTGCGCTTACACACCCGGCCTATCAACGTCGTCGTCTTCAACGTTCCTTCAGGACCCTTAAAGGGTCAGGGAGAACTCATCTCGGGGCAAGTTTCGTACTTAGATGCTTTCAGCACTTATCTCTTCCGCATTTAGCTACCGGGCAATGCCATTGGCATGACAACCCGAACACCAGTGATGCGTCCACTCCGGTCCTCTCGTACTAGGAGCAGCCCCCCTCAATTCTCCAGCGCCCACGGCAGATAGGGACCGAACTGTCTCACGACGTTCTAAACCCAGCTCGCGTACCACTTTAAATGGCGAACAGCCATACCCTTGGGACCTACTTCAGCCCCAGGATGTGATGAGCCGACATCGAGGTGCCAAACACCGCCGTCGATATGAACTCTTGGGCGGTATCAGCCTGTTATCCCCGGAGTACCTTTTATCCGTTGAGCGATGGCCCTTCCATTCAGAACCACCGGATCACTATGACCTGCTTTCGCACCTGCTCGCGCCGTCACGCTCGCAGTCAAGCCAGCTTATGCCATTGCACTAACCTCCTGATGTCCGACCAGGATTAGCTGACCTTCGTGCTCCTCCGTTACTCTTTAGGAGGAGACCGCCCCAGTCAAACTACCCACCAGACACTGTCCGCAACCCGGATTACGGGCCCACGTTAGAACACCAGCCATTAAAGGGTGGTATTTCAAGGATGGCTCCATGCAGACTGGCGTCCACACTTCAAAGCCTCCCACCTATCCTACACATCAAGGACCAGTGTTCAGTGTCAAGCTATAGTAAAGGTTCACGGGGTCTTTCCGTCTTGCCGCGGGTACACTGCATCTTCACAGCGAGTTCAATTTCACTGAGTCTCGGGTGGAGACAGCCTGGCCATCATTACGCCATTCGTGCAGGTCGGAACTTACCCGACAAGGAATTTCGCTACCTTAGGACCGTTATAGTTACGGCCGCCGTTTACCGGGGCTTCGATCAAGAGCTTCTCCTTACGGATAACCCCATCAATTAACCTTCCGGCACCGGGCAGGCGTCACACCGTATACGTCCACTTTCGTGTTTGCACAGTGCTGTGTTTTTAATAAACAGTTGCAGCCAGCTGGTATCTTCGACTGATTTCAGCTCCATGAGTAAATCACTTCACCTACATATCAGCGTGCCTTCTCCCGAAGTTACGGCACCATTTTGCCTAGTTCCTTCACCCGAGTTCTCTCAAGCGCCTTGGTATTCTCTACCTGACCACCTGTGTCGGTTTGGGGTACGATTTGATGTTACCTGATGCTTAGAGGCTTTTCCTGGAAGCAGGGCATTTGTCACTTCAGCACCGTAGTGCCTCGTCATCACACCTCAGCGTTAGTAAGGTTCCGGATTTACCTGGAATCTCCGCCTACATGCTTAAACCGGGACAACCGTCGCCCGGCCAACATAGCCTTCTCCGTCCCCCCTTCGCAGTAACACCAAGTACAGGAATATTAACCTGTTTCCCATCGACTACGCCTTTCGGCCTCGCCTTAGGGGTCGACTCACCCTGCCCCGATTAACGTTGGACAGGAACCCTTGGTCTTCCGGCGTGCGGGTTTTTCACCCGCATTATCGTTACTTATGTCAGCATTCGCACTTCTGATACCTCCAGCAACCCTCACAGGCCACCTTCAACGGCTTACAGAACGCTCCCCTACCCAACAACACATAGTGTCGCTGCCGCAGCTTCGGTGCATGGTTTAGCCCCGTTACATCTTCCGCGCAGGCCGACTCGACCAGTGAGCTATTACGCTTTCTTTAAATGATGGCTGCTTCTAAGCCAACATCCTGGCTGTCTGGGCCTTCCCACATCGTTTCCCACTTAACCATGACTTTGGGACCTTAGCTGGCGGTCTGGGTTGTTTCCCTCTTCACGACGGACGTTAGCACCCGCCGTGTGTCTCCCGTGATAACATTCTTCGGTATTCGTAGTTTGCATCGGGTTGGTAAGTCGGGATGACCCCCTAGCCGAAACAGTGCTCTACCCCCGAAGATGAGTTCACGAGGCGCTACCTAAATAGCTTTCGGGGAGAACCAGCTATCTCCCGGTTTGATTGGCCTTTCACCCCCAGCCACAAGTCATCCGCTAATTTTTCAACATTAGTCGGTTCGGTCCTCCAGTTAGTGTTACCCAACCTTCAACCTGCCCATGGCTAGATCACCGGGTTTCGGGTCTATACCCTGCAACTTAACGCCCAGTTAAGACTCGGTTTCCCTGCGGCTCCCCTATACGGTTAACCTTGCTACAGAATATAAGTCGCTGACCCATTATACAAAAGGTACGCAGTCACCCAACAAGTGGGCTCCTACTGCTTGTACGTACACGGTTTCAGGTTCTTTTTCACTCCCCTCGCCGGGGTTCTTTTCGCCTTTCCCTCACGGTACTGGTTCACTATCGGTCAGTCAGGAGTATTTAGCCTTGGAGGATGGTCCCCCCATATTCAGACAGGATACCACGTGTCCCGCCCTACTCTTCGAGTTCACAACCTGTGCGTTTTAGTGTACGGGAGTATCACCCTGTACCCTGCGACTTTCCAGACGCTTCCACTAACACACAAGCTGATTCAGACTCCGGGCTGCTCCCCGTTCGCTCGCCGCTACTGGGGGAATCTCGGTTGATTTCTTTTCCTCGGGGTACTTAGATGTTTCAGTTCCCCCGGTTCGCCTCGTTTGACTATGTATTCATCAAACGATAGTGCAACGAATTGCACTGGGTTTCCCCATTCGGACATCGCCGGCTGTAACGGTTCATATCACCTTACCGACGCTTTTCGCAGATTAGCACGTCCTTCATCGCCTCTGACTGCCAGGGCATCCACCGTGTACGCTTAGTCGCTTAACCTCACAACCCGAAGATGTTTCGTAAAACATCATCGTGTCGCGAAAATTTGAGAGACTCGAACACACATAACATGTGTGTCGTTTCAATTTTCAGCTTGATCCAGATTTTTAAAGAGCAAATATCTCAAACGTCACCCGAAGATGAGTTTTGAGATATCGGTTGGTTGTGCCTTTCACTCACAGCCAGCAAGTGGCGTCCCCTAGGGGATTCGAACCCCTGTTGCCGCCGTGAAAGGGCGGAGTCCTAACCGCTAGACGAAGGGGACACGAGGTGTCGCGACTTCGCAGCCGTCTTGCTTCTTTACATCTATCAGACAATCTGTGTGGACACTACAAAGGCAGGTTCTTTAAGGTAAGGAGGTGATCCAACCGCAGGTTCCCCTACGGTTACCTTGTTACGACTTCACCCCAGTCATGAATCACAAAGTGGTAAGCGCCCTCCCGAAGGTTAAGCTACCTACTTCTTTTGCAACCCACTCCCATGGTGTGACGGGCGGTGTGTACAAGGCCCGGGAACGTATTCACCGTGGCATTCTGATCCACGATTACTAGCGATTCCGACTTCATGGAGTCGAGTTGCAGACTCCAATCCGGACTACGACATACTTTATGAGGTCCGCTTGCTCTCGCGAGGTCGCTTCTCTTTGTATATGCCATTGTAGCACGTGTGTAGCCCTACTCGTAAGGGCCATGATGACTTGACGTCATCCCCACCTTCCTCCAGTTTATCACTGGCAGTCTCCTTTGAGTTCCCGGCCGGACCGCTGGCAACAAAGGATAAGGGTTGCGCTCGTTGCGGGACTTAACCCAACATTTCACAACACGAGCTGACGACAGCCATGCAGCACCTGTCTCAGAGTTCCCGAAGGCACCAAAGCATCTCTGCTAAGTTCTCTGGATGTCAAGAGTAGGTAAGGTTCTTCGCGTTGCATCGAATTAAACCACATGCTCCACCGCTTGTGCGGGCCCCCGTCAATTCATTTGAGTTTTAACCTTGCGGCCGTACTCCCCAGGCGGTCGACTTAACGCGTTAGCTCCGGAAGCCACTCCTCAAGGGAACAACCTCCAAGTCGACATCGTTTACAGCGTGGACTACCAGGGTATCTAATCCTGTTTGCTCCCCACGCTTTCGCACCTGAGCGTCAGTCTTTGTCCAGGGGGCCGCCTTCGCCACCGGTATTCCTCCAGATCTCTACGCATTTCACCGCTACACCTGGAATTCTACCCCCCTCTACAAGACTCCAGCCTGCCAGTTTCGAATGCAGTTCCCAGGTTGAGCCCGGGGATTTCACATCCGACTTGACAGACCGCCTGCGTGCGCTTTACGCCCAGTAATTCCGATTAACGCTTGCACCCTCCGTATTACCGCGGCTGCTGGCACGGAGTTAGCCGGTGCTTCTTCTGCGGGTAACGTCAATCGACAAGGTTATTAACCTTATCGCCTTCCTCCCCGCTGAAAGTACTTTACAACCCGAAGGCCTTCTTCATACACGCGGCATGGCTGCATCAGGCTTGCGCCCATTGTGCAATATTCCCCACTGCTGCCTCCCGTAGGAGTCTGGACCGTGTCTCAGTTCCAGTGTGGCTGGTCATCCTCTCAGACCAGCTAGGGATCGTCGCCTAGGTGAGCCGTTACCCCACCTACTAGCTAATCCCATCTGGGCACATCTGATGGCAAGAGGCCCGAAGGTCCCCCTCTTTGGTCTTGCGACGTTATGCGGTATTAGCTACCGTTTCCAGTAGTTATCCCCCTCCATCAGGCAGTTTCCCAGACATTACTCACCCGTCCGCCACTCGTCACCCGAGAGCAAGCTCTCTGTGCTACCGTTCGACTTGCATGTGTTAGGCCTGCCGCCAGCGTTCAATCTGAGCCATGATCAAACTCTTCAATTTAAGTTTGATGCTCGTGAATTAAACTTCGTAATGAATTACGTATGTTCACTCAGAGACTTGGTATTCATTTTTCGTCTTGCGACGTTAAGAATCCATGTCACTTTGAGTGCCCACACAGATTGTCTGATAAATTGTTAAAGAGCAGTGCAACGCGGCTTTCGCTCACCGTTGCGAGGTGGCGTATATTACGCTTTCCTCTTTCAGAGTCAACCCGTTATTTCAGGATTTTTTCTCTTCAACCGACCGGGTTGTTTGTGAAGTGATTCACATCTGCCGTGTCAGTGGGAGCGCATTATAGGGAGCTGCCGGGATATAGCAACCCTTAAAATACAAAAAACTTATCAAACGCTCATAATTTAAACTTCCCACGCCCCATCCACGCCAGAAAAAATGAGGAAAATCCAGACGCCACGCGGGCTGTAGCGAATTCAGGCAAAAGCGACATTTTGCAAAAATCAACGTTATCCGCTTTACGTTTCCCCCTCTCTTACCGCGTCGTGACTTCAGATGATGAATTAAGCACCAGCCTTGACCCATGACAAAGCGGCTTGAGGGTGCCTATTTCTATAATCAGGCCCGTTTCTTCTTATTGGTATAAACCTATGGCTTATCAACTCAACATTAACTGGCCCGAGTTTTTAGAAAAGTACTGGCAAAAGCAGCCAGTCGTATTAAAGAAGGCTTTCGCGAATTTCGTCGATCCGATTACGCCGGATGAGCTGGCCGGGCTGGCCATGGAACCGGAAGTCGATAGTCGACTGGTGAGCCTCAAGAACGGTCAATGGCAGGCCAGCAACGGGCCGTTTGAACATTTTGATGGCCTGGGCGAAACCGGCTGGTCGTTACTGGCTCAGGCGGTAAACCACTGGCATATGCCCGCAGCTGAACTGGTGCGCCCCTTCCGCGTGCTGCCGGACTGGCGTTTGGACGATCTGATGATCTCCTTTTCCGTACCGGGCGGCGGCGTGGGCCCGCATATCGACCAGTACGACGTCTTTATTATTCAGGGCATGGGCAGCCGCCGCTGGCGCGTGGGCGATAAGCTACCGATGCGTCAGTTCTGCCCGCATCCCGCGCTGCTGCACGTCGACCCGTTCCCGCCCATTATTGATGAGGATCTGGAACCTGGCGACATCCTCTATATTCCACCGGGATTCCCGCATGACGGGATCACTCACGAAACGGCGCTGAATTACTCCGTCGGCTTCCGCGGGCCAAACGGCCGCGATTTGATCAGCAGCTTTGCCGATTACGCGCTGGAAAACGATCTCGGCGGCGAGCACTACAGCGATCCGGATTTAACCTGTCGCGAACACCCGGGACGGGTAGAAGAGTACGAACTGGAACGCCTGCGCGGCATGATGATCGAGATGATTAGCCAGCCAGAAGATTTCCGCCGCTGGTTTGGGCGCTTTGCCACCACGCCGCGCCACGAGCTGGATATTGCGCCCGCTGAACCGCCTTTTGAAGAAGAGGAGATTGTCGACGCGCTGATGGGCGGTGAAATGCTGACCCGCCTGAGCGGCCTGCGCGTACTGCACATCGGCGACAGCTTCTTTGTGAATAGCGAACAGCTGGAGCCAACCGACCCCGCGGCTCTGGATGCGCTGTGCCGCTATACCCTGCTGGGTAAAGAGGAGCTAGGCGAGGCAGCGCTGCGCAATCCGGCGTTTATCGCCGATCTGACCCGTTTGATTAACCAGGGCTACTGGTTCTTCGACGAATAGCACTTCATCATCGGTTCATATAAAGAAGGCGCGGAGCCCGCGCCTTCTTCTTTACTATCGCTACAGCATCATTTACCGAGCAGCGCCTCAAACTGCGCCTGGTAGTGCGGCGCGTTCCATGAACCATCAAACAGGGTGTAAGTAATATATCCTTTGTTGAGCCAGCCCGAGTCATTATCCCCTTCCGCCGGTTTCATCGCCTGCGGATTCATCGTCTGTTTGGCGGTCCCGTCCGCCAGAAGTTCATAACCAATCTGCGGCACAGGAAATTGTTCATTCTCAATATAATGAACGCCCTTAATTTCAGCCGACGCTAGCGGCGGATAGTTAATGCTCAACCCGACCCCCTTCGGCATAATCGGGCTTCCCGGTTTATGCGCGGCGTTAAGTTTATCCACCAGCGAGACGACATAATCCACCGAATCAGGCCAGTACTTATGCGTGCTCGGCCATTTGTTCTTCATCTCTTCTTCCGTGAATCGGTAGCCAATGCTGGCGGCAATCGCCGGGAAACCGTAGCGTACGGCGCGGGCCGCGGCGCTCACGGTGCCGGAGTTAACCTGCGCCATACCGGTATTGGGGCCATCGTTAACCCCCGAAATCACCAGATCCGGCGGCGCGTCTTTCAGGACGCCCCACAGGCCAAAATCCAGCGCATCGGCGGGGGTTCCGGGGAAGCAATAGCGTTTGTCAGCGGCTTTTTTGACATCAAAAACTTTACCCGTCTTAAAAGTAATTGCCGATCCGATACCGCTCTGATTCGTTGCCGGTGCCACCATCCAGACGTCATACCCTTTGGCCGCCAGTTTTTCCTGTAGCGAAGTGGTCCCCACCGACTGGCAGCCATCATCGTTAACTAGCAGTATTTTCAGCGGTTTTTCAGCAGCCTGTACGCCAGCGGCAGATAACGCCAGAATGGCGGCAGTCAGGATTTTCGTTCTCATCATCACTCCTTGTTGGGTAGCAGAAGTATTTCTTAGGCGCAAAAAAAAACCTAAGACTCCTGCCGCACGCCTCATTGGCGGACAGGAGTCTTAGGTTTTGCCTGTGGTCAGTAACAATCCCAGAGTGTTGCGAAAATAACGCCAGAGCGTAAAAGAGTCCAGCCCAGACATCATTATTCTGTGATGGAGATCAATCCTCTAAAATTATTCAAGCCGAAAACCGCCAATTAATCTGAAAATTAAACTTAAGATACAACTCAATCAGCAAAATTACCTCCATGAAGACGATCACATTTATTGACATTAATAATAAATAGAGGGTGTCTTTTTTCATAATTAGTGCTAACGTCGCCCATGTTGGATTGTTACTGTTTAGAACAGGCGAAACCTACGTCATAGACGTTCGAGCGAACATAACCTTATTTATGCTTCGCGTCGAATATCTGACGTAGGTTTTTTTTTGCTTATAAAAAGACCATTCAGGTGGAGCGTTATATGAAGAAGTGGCTAATAGCATTAATGATGGCGGCAGGTGCGGCAACCTGCTCTGCGGCGGAAGTTAAAAACGATGACGGCGTGAATATCTATTTCGCCCGTCACGGTAAAACGCTGCTGAATACGTTTGACCGGGTGCAGGGTTGGGCGGACTCACCGCTTACCGAAGACGGCATTCGCGTCGCTCGTTATCTCGGCGAGGGGCTTAAAGGTATTCCGTTTGATAGCTTCTATTCCAGCGATGCCGGACGTCAGCGTGAAACCATGCAGGTGATCCTTAAGCAAGTCGGAGTAAGTAATTACAAACTTACCGAGTTAAGCGGCCTGCGAGAAGCCTTCTTCGGCGGTTTTGAAGGCGGCTATAACAAAGATATGGCCGACGCCGGCGCCAGACAGCTGGGGCTTAAAGACGGCGCTGCGCTGTTCAGCCAAATGAAAGCGGGCACTCTGGCCGTCGATACCAACCAGAACGCGCTGGCAGCGGCCGATCCCAAGGGCATGGCGGAAAACTATCAGCAGGTAAAAACCCGCACCCAGGCAGCGCTGCACACTATCGTTGAAAACGCGCAGGCCCGGGGCGATAAAAACGTGCTGGCGATTTCATCCGGTACCGCAATGCAGATCATGATCTCCGATTTAACCGACGATAACGCGAAAAACAAACCGCTTGCCAATGCCGCGGTGGTGAAAATTGTTTATAAAGACGGCAAATATACCGTTCCAGAAATTGGCACCATGAAATATGTTGAAGCCGGAAAACAGGCTCTCGATAAAAAATAATACCCACGCTTAATTATTTATTACGGCAGACTTCAGGCGAAAACACCTCGCCTGGATCGCTGCGTCCCTACTCTGGGGTTTATTATGAAAATCAATACTACAACAGTCGCCATTATGCTGCTGGCTATTCCCGCCAGCGCCTGGTCAGCTTCGACCACTAACAGCCTGAAGGAGCGCGATAATATCGATACCGTGCTCGACGATCCATTATTTAGCCAGTCCCATATGAATTTGTCGTTTAAAAACTACTGGAAATATCTTAAGGAAGAAGAGACCGAGCCAAAGAAAGTCCATAATGCCTGGGGTCAGGGCGTCGCCGTCGATTATCAGTCCGGCTATTTTGCCGATATTATTGGCTTTGATGCCACTTACTACGGAGCGGTAAAGCTCGGCGCCAGCGATTATTTTAACTCCCGCGGCGTGCTTTATAACAACGGCAGCGGGAATAAAAAGAGCAACGCTGAAGGCTTTTCCAAATTTGGTCAACGCAACGTCAAACTGCAGTATCGCCTGGCGGACACTCATCTGAACGCCCGCTGGGGCTGGCAGACGATGAAAAACTTTGGCGTCATCTCCAACTCGACCCGCCTCTCCCCGACCACCTATTTGGGCTGGACCGGCGCGGTGAACTACGGCCCCTTCACGCTGCGCGGCGCGTACATCGAAAGCGCGATGGATCGTAACTCGCCGGATAAGAAACGCTTCCAGACCAACAGCGGACAGTACATTAACCATATCGCCAGCGGCGATATTCTGTGGCAAAGCGAGCACCTGAACATGCAGTACGGCTATGGTGAAAGCGATAACTATCTGCGCCGCCATATTCTGTTTACCAATATTAAGCCGATAAAAGCGCTGAACATCGGTACTCAGGTCTACGCCACTCACGCGCTGGACGAGTATAAAGCGATGCCGGCGAATAAGCGTGACTTTGACGACGACGCCTGGCACATCGCCATGGATGTGAAGTGGCAGGCGGACAACTGGAGCACCAAGTGGGGTCTGGGCTATACCGATGCGAACAAGGCCAATGAAGTGGGCTTCTACCCGCGCCATATGAGTAAAAACTCGCGCGGGACCTTTACCTCGATGGCCTATGCCGGCAACGACTATATGCGCGACGGTGAACTGGTTCTCTCCAATATGTCGGACTATAACCTGACGCCGGAACTGGCGATCGGTCTGGCCGGCAACATCGCCCAGTTTAACTACCGCGGCAACCACGTCCGTACGGGGGAAATTAACGCCTTCAGCCGCTGGGTGCCGACGCACCCAAGACTGAAAAATCTCACCGTCTGGGCGATGTTCGGGCCGGGCTGGTCCTATAAGATGAATGGTAAAACGCCGGTGCTCACCGACGGCCATTACAGCCGGGCCAACTCGCTCTCTTCGGAAGTGATTATCGAATATAAATTTAACCTGTTCTGATTCGCCCGCCCCGCCGGTCATGGCGGGGCAACCCTTCCCGGCTACTTCTTCACCTCATTAAGCTCATCGTTATAGCTTTCCCGCGTCACGCAGACGCACAGGATGGTAATCAGCGCCATGCAGGCGAGAAACAGCGAGATGGGCCACGATGCGCCGCCGGACCACACCAGCAGCAAGGTACCGATCATCGGCGTTAAGCCGCCGACGATATTCGCCAGCTGGAAGCCGAGCGACACGCCGGTATAGCGCACGCTGGTGTCAAAAAGCTCCGAAAAGAAGGCCGGCTGAACGCTGAACATCATGCCCAGCCCCACGGAATAGCAGAAGGTGGTGGCGAACATAAACATCTTCACCGAGCCGGAGTCGATCATCCAGAACAGCGGGAAAGCAAAGATCAGCGTGATGGCGGCGCCGGCCAGATAGACCGGTCGGCGGCCAATTTTATCGGAAAGCCAGCCGAAGAACGGAAAGGTAAAAATGCCGACAAAGCTGGCCAGCAGCAGCCCGTTCAGCGCCGTTTCGCGGGTAAAGTTGAGTTCCCTTGTCACATAGGACATAAAGAACGCCACCGTCAACCAACCCAGAACAATCTCCCCCATGCGCATACCCATCGCCAGGAATACCGCTTTACGGTGATGTTTGAGCACGGTGAGAATGGGAAATTTCTGCTCGGCCGCTTTCGCCGCGTTCTGCTGCTGTTTCTGATTCTCCTGGAACACCGGCGTCTCTTCGATCCTTGAGCGGATAAACATCCCGACGAACAGCAGCGCGATACTTAACAGGAAAGGCACGCGCCAGCCCCAGGACATCAGGTCATCCTCCGGCAGCATCACCACCAGCGCAAAAACGCCGGTGGCGATAAACAGGCCAAGCACGTTGCCCAACTGAACAAAGGTGCCGAAAAAGCCCCGGCGATGGCGCGGCGCATACTCGGTGATCAGCGTCGTCGCCCCGCCCCATTCGCCGCCGATGGCAAAGCCCTGGCAGAGGCGCAAAAAGATAAGTATCAACGGCGCGGCGTTGCCTATGGTGTCGTAGCTAGGGATTAAGCCTATGAAAAACGTCGAAATACCCATAATCATCAGCGACAGAACCAGCGATTTCTTGCGGCCGATCTTATCGCCATAGTGACCAAATACGATGGCCCCGATGGGTCGGCTGACGAAGGTAATCGACAGCGTCAGGAAGGATACCAGCAGCGCCATCAGCGGCGAGAGGTTAGGAAAAAACAGCGATGGAAACACCAGCGCGGCGGCGGTGCCGTAGATAAAAAAGTCATAGAACTCAATCGTTGTACCAGAAAGACCAGAGCCCAGCACGGTGATCAGCTTTCTTCTTTCATGGGTTTGTTGCGATGTTTGTTCGTCTTTTGCAGGGGTCATGGCGGGCGAGGTAAGCATAGTCATCATTAAATCCTCTGTCCTGAATCATTATTGTTAAGTCGGGCAGCGCCTGGTTAACAGCGGTGGCGAGGGAAAATCGCCGGCAAGCTAACTCGAATTAGCTAATTATAACAAGATACGGAGATTCACAACGTAAATGCTAAAAGAGTGTGACCAGGATCGGTTATATTTTGACACCGTCACCAGCGCCGCGAGGCAAATCGCTCAAAATAAGGCGTAAATAATTTATTAAATTCAATCAATTAAATATTAAACACTGATTTACCGTCCCCGCTGCGCTTCCCGCCCGCTTTTCTGCCCGCCTTGATGCCGCCTCAGCAAGCGTTGCTGAACACCAGACCTGCCGTTTAAAATAAATATTTTAATATCAATAAGTTAATAATTACGCATTGATAGCCATCACAAATCCCCGGTAAAGAGTTTGTTCCTGTCTTTTTTTTGACCTAATTTGCTAATTCGAGTTAGCCAAAGAAATTAGCCAAAAATAAAACGATTGATGCCGCGCTTACCCCGGCGCAGCACGCTCAACGATAACTAAGCGACCTATCCCCTACAGGAGAAATTCACATGTTGAATTTAACGTTACCCGCGGAAGCCGAACTTATTACCCCGCAGCCAGGCGAAGTGTTGATGGTGACCAATGCGGATCTCCGCGAACCGGCTAACGTCACCTGCTGGCCCACGCAGAAGCTGTTTGAACAGCGTCTGGAAACGGCGCTGGAAACATTAGGCTATCGCCTGCGCCGCGCCCATCCGGTCAACGAGCAGCGCGGCCACGGGTTTATCAGTAGCCAGAAAGAGGGTAGCGAGCTGTTCGCCGGGATCGATCCGGATGCGCCGATTATTGTCCTGCTTACCGCCTGGCAATACTCCCATCACCTTGCGCCTTCGCTGGTACATCATCGCGGCCCTATTTTGCTGCTCGCCAATTTTGACGGTACCTGGCCGGGCCTCGTCGGCATGCTCTGTATGGCAGGCTGCCTCACCAGCCTGGAGCGCAACTACTCGCGGCTGTGGTCGGAAACCTTCGCCGACGAGGCGTTTATTCGCGGCTTAGACACCTGGCTGCGCGACGGCCATCTCAGCCATAAGCTCGGCTATCTGCATCCGGTCGCGCCCAGCGCGCCGCTGCTGGCCAGCGAAGCCGGACAGATTGGCGTGAAGGTTGGGCAGTCGATCCTCAAACACAAGGCCATTATCGGCCTGTTCGATACCTTCTGTATGGGGATGATCAACGGCGTGTTCCCGCAAAAAGCGATGATCGACGTAGGGATGCCGGTGGAGTCGCTGTCGCAATCGGCGCTGCTGGTTGAGATGAACAAGGTGCCGACCGCCCTGCGCGAAGCCTGTCTCGACTGGTATGAGACCCGCGGCATGCGCTTCCTGTTCGGCACCGACGGGGCGAAGGATCTGACCCGGGAGCAGGTGCTGGAACAGTGCGCGATGATGATCGCCATGGCGCGCTTCGTGAAGCGCTTCGGCCTGACGGCGGTGGGCGTGCAGTATCAGCAGGGGCTCAAAGACAGCTGCGCCGCCTCAGATTTTGCCGAAGGCGCCATCGGCAACGCGGAGCGTTTCCCGATCCCGGATGAGAACGGCGAGATCGTCTGTCCGGACGCGCCGATCCCCTGCATCAACGAGGTGGATATGGGCAGCGCCATCCCGCAGGTGATGCTGGCGAAGCTGCTCGGCGCGCTGGGCATGGCGAGCGAAACCACCCTTCACGATATCCGCTGGGGTAGCGAATACAACGGCACGTTCTACTGGGATCTGGAGATCTCCGGCGCGGTGCCGTTCGCCCATCTGAAGGGCGGGATCGCCGGGGCCACCGGCTATCGCCAGCCGGCGATGTTCTTCCCCTATGGCGGCTCGACCATCGCCGGTCAGGGCAAAGCCGGACGCTTTATCTGGGCGCGCGCGCACTACGAAGGCACTCAGGTGATCCTGCATATCGGCACCGGCACCGCCGTCGAACTGCCGCATGACGAATTCGAACGCCGCCGCCGGGCGACCAACTACGAGTGGCCATTACTCAACGCCGTTCTCGACGGGGTTTCGCGCGACGATTTGATGGCGGGCCACCAGAGCAACCATCTCAGTCTGGCTTATGTAGAAGAGGAGGTATTATCCGAAGTGCTGAACGCCTTTATTGCTCAGGCGCTGACGCAAAATATGAAAGTCTTTATCGCAGGCGATGCGCATTTATTAATGAAATAACAACTGATTCGCTTATGTAATTTTTACGTTGTTAGCGATCCTGGCAAACATCCGCTTCATTCGTCTCTTTATCACCCATAAAGAGCGGATTAACGCGCATCTGTCCGGGCGGGCCCTCCGCCTGCCCGGATAAGAGAGGATTATATGTATCAGCAGCAACATATTGAATTTATTATCCAGAAGGCAAAGAAACGGCTCGACCAGCAGGAGGCCCCCGGCTGCACCAAAGCGGGATGGCTGATGATCACCGCATTATTAATTGAGT
This sequence comes from Klebsiella pasteurii, assembly GCF_018139045.1. NCBI lineage: Bacteria > Pseudomonadati > Pseudomonadota > Gammaproteobacteria > Enterobacterales > Enterobacteriaceae > Klebsiella > Klebsiella pasteurii. The sequence goes on along the minus strand of NZ_CP073236.1, from coordinate 4,614,025 downwards.
CATGGGATATTTATTCCATGGCGTTTATTTTATTCGCCCTGAAAGATATTTATGAGCCCAGCAGCTGGCTGCTTGGTTTTACCGCCGCTGGCACCCAGCTTGGCGCGGTGGTCGGCGCGCTGCTCGGCGGCTGGCTGACCGATAAGCTCGGACGGCGTAAAATTTTCCTCTGGTCGATGATCCTGTTCGCGATCTTCGCCGTTCTTCAGGGCCTGGCGCCCAATATGTACTGGCTGGCGATTATTCGCTGCCTCGCCGGGATCCCGGTGGGCGCGGACGTGGCTAACGGCTTTACCTACATCATGGAGGTGATGCCGAAGGGCAAGCGCGAAGTGATGGCTAACCGCTGGCAGTTTATGTTCGCGCTGGGGATTATCGCCGCCATTCTGCTGGTCACCACGCTGGTGGCGCTTGATGTTCACCCGGATATGATCTGGCGCATCGTGCTGGCGGTCCCGGCGATCCCGGCCTGCCTGCTGCTGTTTATGCGTCGGGAGCTGCCGGAGACGCCGGCGTGGTTCGTCGAACGCGGCCGCTTTATCGAAGCGAAACAAGCCTCCCGTGACTATTACGGCGAACAGGATGGCCGTCTGCTGGACGACATTCTGCCCAACGAAAATGTCACCATCGCCGACCCGACGCTCAAAGAGACGCTGCACGATCTGTTCCGCCGTCCGTTTACCCGCCGCACCACCCTGTTCGGCTGGTTCTCCTGCGCCGTACAGTCGTTTGAAAACTACGCCTTCTCCTTCTTCCTGCCGCTGATCCTCGTGACCATCGGGATTTCCGGACAGATCCAGAATAACCTCGCCCTGCTGGCGGTGAACTGTATCGCCGCGCTCTCGGCGTTTGTCGGCCCGCTGCTGTTGCCGAAGCTCGGGCATAAGGGGCTGAGCAAATACGGCTTCCTGCTGGTCACCATCGGCATCTCAATTTCGGCGTGGGGCGTCTACAGCAGCAGCTTTGGTTTTATCATTTTTGGCGCGGCGCTGATGCTGTGGGGCCACTACTGGGATTCCGAAAGCGGCATGACGGTGATTTCGCTGGTGGCAAAACCGCGCTATCGCGGCGTGGCCTCCGGCATCGGCTACACCATCGTCAAGGTCACCGCCTTCGTTACCACCCTGGTCTTCCCGGCCCTGTTTGAAGCGGTCGGCGTACCGGTCGCCTCAATGATTATCGCTATCGCGCCGTTCTGCGCCTTCCTCGCCTCTATCTTCCTGCTACCGGAAGTCTTCGGCCATGCGGTGGGCGACGAGAACGATCGAGAACATGACGCCAGCCCGGCAATCGCCCTGGAGGGGCATGAATCCCCGGCCTCCAAACATTAACCGCCCGGGCCGCAGGGGCGGCCCCCGCTGAACCCATAAAGGAAGGAATCAGATGAACAGCACAAAAATGCCCGTAATTGAAAATATCGAACTGATGACCGCCCGCGTTCCGCTGCCGGAAGGCCCGTGGGGGGATCAGATTCACCACGTCACCGATATCGAAGTGGCGATTGTTGACGTCTACGGTTCTAACGGCCACGTCGGCACCGGCTTTAGCCACACTTCCGGCTGGTGCGGGAAAACCATCTCCGCGCTGATTGCCGAGATTATCCCGGACGTTATTGGCCAGCCGCTCTCCCCACGCGGCCTGTGGCATCGCTCGTATAAACACGTACACGACGTCGGCGGCGCGGGCGTCACCACCCATGCCCTGGCGGCGCTGGATATTGCCTACTGGGATCTGTTAGGTAAAACCCTCAATGCGCCGATTATCGACATTCTTGGCCGCGTGCGCGATCGCGTTCCGCTGTACGGCAGCGGCATCAACCTGCATCTGTCCATTGAGGAAGTGATTGACCAGGTCAAACGCTGGAAAAGCACCGGCTACCTGGCGGCGAAAGTGAAAGTGGGCAAACCGACGCTGGAAGAGGACGTAGAGCGGCTGCGTAAGATTCAGGAGGCGGTGCCGGGCTTCCCGCTGGCGGTGGACGCCAACCAGGGCTGGAACTTCCCGCAGGCGCTGCGCGCATTCAAGCTGTTCGAGCCGCTTAACCTGCTGTGGATTGAGGAGCCGCTGCCCTCCGACGATATCTCCGGCCACCTGCGGCTGCGCGAACGCAGCGCCACGCCTATCGCGCTGGGAGAAAACGTCTATAACTTAAACCAGTTTACGCAGTACATCGAGAGCGGCAGCGCGGATTATATCCAGGCGGATCTCGGCCGCGTCGGCGGGATCACCGGCTATCTGGATATCGCCGCCGTCGCCCGCGCGCACAACCTGCCGATGACGCCGCATTTTGTCATGGAGCTCAGCGCCAGCCTGCTGGCTACGGTGCCGAATATCTCATACGCCGAGATGACCGACGGCGGGCGCTGGAAAGATCTGCGCATCATCGCCGAAGCGGGCGAAGAGGTGGACGGCTACTACGTACCGAGCGAACGGCCGGGCCACGGCATTATTCTCGATCGTGATTACCTCGCAACCCACAAAATCTAACCACGCAGTGAGGGGAAAGGACAATGGAAGACACGTTATTCTCGGTTAAAGACAAGGTCATCATTGTGACCGGCGGCCTGGGACAGCTGGGGGCGCAGTACGTGAAGACATTACACGACCGCGGCGCGAAGGTGGCGGCGCTGGCCACCCGCGTCGATGCCGCCCGCGTCGACCGCGTGCTGGGGGCGATTAAGGACTCCGATCGCCTGCTGTGCGCGGAAGTGAATATTACCGATAAAGCCAGCATTAACCGGGTGCTGGATAGCATTGAAGCGAAGTGGGGCGTGCCGGATGGCCTGGTCAACAATGCGGGCGTCGACACCCAGCCCAGCGCGCCGCCGGAAGTCTCCGGGCCGTTTGAGGAGTTCCCGGAAGAGGTGTTCCGCGAGGTGGTGGAAGTGAACCTGGTTGGCACCTTCCTGATGACCCAACAGGTCGGCAAGCGCATGAAGCAGGCCGGCAAAGGCGGCTCGATCATCAACGTCGGTTCGATCTACGGCGTGGTCTCTCCGGTGCAGGATATCTACAGCTATAAAAAAGAGGACACCGGCATTCCGTTCGTCAAACCGGTGGCCTATTCGGCGGCAAAGTCCGGGCTGTATAACTTTACCCGCTACTGCGCCACCTACTGGGGGCGCGACGGCATTCGCGTCAATACCCTGACCCTCTCCGGCGTCGAGCGCAGCGATCAGGACCCGCGCTTTCAGAAAAACTACACCAACCGTATCCCCATCGGGCGGATGGCGAAAGCCCACGAGTACAACGGCGCGGTGGTGTTTTTGCTCTCCGACGCCTCGGTCTATATGACCGGTTCCAACGTGGTGGTGGATGGAGGCTGGACCGCATGGTAAGCGATAAATGGCAGGTTTTTCGCGGCATTATCTCCGCCGTGGTGACGCCGATGCATGCCGATGAGTCGGTGAACTACGCGGCGCTGGACGCGCTCGCCCGCGCCCAGCTGGCGCGCGGGGTTGAGGGCTTTTACTGCTGCGGCTCCTCCGGGGAGGGGCCGTTGCTGCGTTTCGATGAGCGCCGGCAGGTACTGGCAACGCTGGTGCAGTCGGCGGGCGGTCGCGTGCCGGTGATCGCCCACGTCGGGACGCCGCGCACCCGGGATGCCGTCGAGCTGGCGAAGCACGCCGAGCAGGACGGCGCCAGCGCGGTGTCGCTGGTGCCGCCCTACTACTACAAATATAGCCGCGAGGAGATTATCGCCTACTACCGTCGAGTGCTGGACGCCATTTCGATTCCGGTGATTTTGTATAACATTCCGCAGTTTACCGGCGTCGAGCTGGACGCCCAGAGCGCCGACGCGCTGCTCGGCGATGAGCAGGTTCTGGGGGTGAAGCATACTTCGCATAACCTCTATTCGCTGGAACGGATGATCGCCCGCTACCCGGAGAAAGTCTTTTTTAACGGTTTCGATGAGATCTTCCTTTCCAGCCTCGCGGCGGGCGCGACGGCCACGGTTGGCACCACGGTTAACCTACAGCCGGAGTTGTTTCTCGCCCTGCGCAGCGCTTTTCAGCAGGGCGACATTGCCCGGGCGCAGCGCCTGCAGCAGCAGATCAACGAGGTGGTGGAGCAGCTGGTCGCGCGCGGCGTGTTCCAGTCGGCGAAGTATCTTGCCGCGAAAGAGACCGTCGAGACCGGCCCCACCCGCGAGCCGTTTGTGGCGCTGACGGCGGCGCAGAAAGGCGAGCTGGATGACCTCTATCTGCGCTTACGGAGGTATATCGCCGATGCCGGACAATGACGTGTTCTGTCCCCAGGTCCGTCTGAACGATAGCGTCGTGTGCCAGCAGGTCGCGTGGTTTTTACAGGAGACGGAAAGCGATGCGCGAACCCGGGGGCTGGCGGTGGCGGTTGTCGGGCCGGAGGGCGAGCTCATCGCCTTTGGCGCGCACGCTCGCTGCCCGCCGCTACCGCGCCAGCTGGCGCAGCGCAAGGCCTGGAGCGCCCTGCGCTTTCGCCGTCCGACGGCAACGCTGGCGCAAGAGGTCAGCGCCGGCGCCCTGCAGCTGGCGGTATTTAACGACCCGCAGCTGCTGGCGATGCCGGGCGGCGAGCCGGTGATCGTCGACGGGCTGGCCATTGGCGGCGTCGGGATCAGCGGCCTGCCGCCGGAGCTGGACACCGGGCTGGCGGCGCGGTTTGTTCAGCGATTGACTTGATGAGGGATCGTTAAGGGTTCCCGGATTGCGGCGCCCGCGCCTTATCCGGGCTACCAGCGCGCGCAGGATGCGGTATTTGTAGCCCCGGCCAGCATAGCGCAGCCGGGGATTGACGTGTTCACACAAGCCGTGTCATTTACTGGCTCCGCTGCTTCTCCACCGACAGCGGACGATGAATCAGGGTCATCGGCACGGTGATCTTCACATCGGCATTTTCCCCCTGCAGCTTCTGCTGCATCAGATGAAACGCGTGCTGCGCCCAGGCGTCCTCATCCTGGCGCATCGACCACACCGCGTTCGGCAGAAATCCCAGCATTTGATGTTCATCGAAGGTGCCGATGGGAATATCCCACGGAATAAAGCCGTAGGTTTCCCGCAGCGCGCTCAGCGTTCCTTCCAGAATAGGCAGAGAGGAGGCGATAAACGCCTTCGGCGGCTCGTGGTGCTGACGGAGGAAATCGAGCATCAGCTGTTTGCCCTCTTCCTGACGGTTATGGCTGGCGGACAATATCCACTCCTTCCCCGCGGGCAGCTCGCTCAGGTAGCCCTGCAGACGACGCTGGATAGACGGCTGCTGGGTATCCCCGGCGATAAAAAAAATCGGCGAGACATCCACCGCCTGGGTCATCGCCTGCACCAGCTTTTTGCTGCCGTTGTAGTTATCGCTCACCACCAGCGACACGTCGCTCTCGCCAAAATCGCGGTCGAGCAGCACCAGCGGCCGCTTGCGCGCTACCTTCTGGTGATGCAGCTGCGTTTCCCGGGTAGAGGGCACCACGAAGAGCCCGTCAACGTTGCGCGCCAGCAGTCCTTCAACCAGACTGTTTTCATGCTCGCTGTCACTATAGGTGCAGGCAATCATTAGCTGATACCCCGCCTGACGGCAGCAGGCTTCGAGCTTTTCCGCCAGGGTGGAGAAAAACAGGTTGGATAAACGCGGGATCACCAGCCCTAAGGTCTCGGTTTTATTGAGCTTCAGGCTGCGGGCGATATGGTTAACGACCAGCCCATTCTCGGCGATGTAATCATTAATACGCTGCTGCGTTTTGGCGCTGATGCGATACTGCTCAGCTTTGCCACCCAGCACCAGGCGCACGGTGGTAATCGAGATTTCCAGCGCCCTGGCGACTTGCTCAACGGTTTTGGCCATAAACTCATTTTCCATAACGAACAGAACGGCTTAATCATAAACTAATTCGAGTTAGCAATACATTAGCCGCGCTGTTATTTTGAACAAGGCGTCAGTTTTCTGACGCCACTGGCGCTGTCGATCGCGATCCCGCTACGCGGACGATCGTTAAGATCCTTCCCTGTCCTCTCTGTCGGCGTGTGTGCCGGGAGAGATTCTGGCCGCGTGATTTCACTTTGCCGGTTTAACCTCGGTCACCCAGGTGGGGAGATCCCATGTTCCGCCGAGGCGAAGATAGCGGCACATCCCGGTGGTCGCTTCACGGCTTTTGCGGAACGTTGTGCCATCCCAGAGCCAGCTCGCCGTCCCCCAGCAATCGCCAAGCCCTCGCCCTTTCTGGCTCATAAAAATCTCGCCGTCACCATACTCAGAACCGGAAACCGTAATAAGCGTTGGATTACTCTCAAGTTTGCTATCCACAACCCAATAGCCGTATCCCTCGTTATAGGCCGCCCGCCAGCACAAGGCCGAAATCAGGGAATGCGCGTTATCCAGCGGCGTCAGGCTGATGGTTTCAGCCTCCTCCCCCTCCTCTGGCTGGAGGCGATCGCACCAATCATCGTTATTTAGCGTGGCCAGAAGCTTCGGCTTGAGCACCGCCAGCTCAGGCGCGGTTAACGCTCTCTCCTGCGCCTTATCAGGCATGACCCGGTGAATGACCGGGGCAGGAATCGCCGCCCGGACGCTGCTTTCCGGCCTGTCGCCTTTTTTGGTCAACGCGCCCGGCGTGCCGATTCGCCCCTGAACATCGTCCATTTTCAGCAGTACCGCGTAAGCACCTTCGCCGGAAAGCTCAAACGGCGCCTCCCCGCCTGTAAATTCGACCTTCCCGCTGCCTTTGATGGCGTTAACGATCGCCCGGGCCTGTTTCTCCGACAGCGGCCAGCTCTCTTTTGCGGGCTTCACATCGCCTGCCGGCTGGCCGTTGATCCACAGCGTCAGTTTGCCCGGCAGAACGTCGCTGTCGGTCACCTCCACCAGCATCAGCTCTCCCGAGAGGGCGGTACCCGCTCCGGCCTGGCGGGTCAGCAGCACCGAACCTCCGCTTCCTTCTTCAGCGCTGTATCCCGCCGCCCGGCAGGTCAGCGTATTATCGCACACCACTTCCCAGTCTTTGTGGCTGAATGAAACGCCTGTTTTCGCCAGCGCGGGGAGGCTAAGTACGGCCAGTGCCAGCACGCCTCTCCAGAGTTCCTTTTTCATACCTTCCCTCCTTAATCGGTCATCCGCGTAGTCTGAGTAATCCCCCGCTCAGAGAGAAGCGTTTTCCCCTGCCGCGATATTTTTTCAGACAACGACATGGATGCAGTACGGCTTTACGCGTCGTCAGGCATATTCCCGCCCGTTCAGCCCGGCTGAAAATAGCGGGCTGAGAGTCTGATTACCTCATTCAACATCATTTCCGGGATCACAAAATAACATCCGCCGTGATGTTAAATCATCTTGTGATATTCCGCGCGGCTGCGACCGGCTAACTCTTTTTACGCTCTCACTTCATCTTTGCGATTCATAGCTGAATTCCGCTCTGGTTATTCAGGGGGTTCTTTTATGCATCGGTTCATCTTTTCTTTGACGTCATCAATAATATGAAGCTATCCCGAGTATTCAGCGTACTGCCGTCGCTATTTTTTGCCGTCGCGTGCGCTGCCGCATCATCCGGCGTGGATCATTGTGAAGTGGGCTGCCCGACCGGCGGAAGCGCGCAGACGCTGGTTCGCGAAGCCTATACGCTCAATAACAACAGCCAGCGCAAATTCGCTAATTGGGTGGCGTATAAAATCACCAAAGCCAGCCTGGCCAGCGGGCGTTCGCGCAGCTGGAAGCGCGATCCGGATTTACCCGCTGCGGATACCCTTGCCCCCGCGGCATACAAAGGGGCCAGCGCAGCATTGGCGGTCGATCGCGGGCATCAGGCGCCGCTCGCCGGACTGGGTGCCAGCGCAGACTGGCAGGCGTTAAACTATCTTTCCAATATCACCCCGCAGGCCTCCGACCTGAATCAGGGGGCGTGGGCGCGGCTGGAGGATAAGGAGCGCGCCCTCGCCGAGCGCCGCGACGTGGCGGCGGTGTGGTCCGTTACCGGGCCGCTGTTCGAACGGCATATCGCCACCCTGCCCGCCGCGCCCGAGGTGGAGCTTCCCAGCGGCTACTGGAAGATTATTTTTATCGGCTCCAGTCCGGATAAAGGCGAACACGCGGCGTTTTTGCTGGATCAGGCGACGCCCAAAAGCGCCAGTTTTTGTGATTATCAAGTGACGGTGGAGGAGATTGAGCGGCGGACTCATCCGGCGCTCTCGTTCTGGTCCGCCCTGCCGGCAGGTATCGCCCGCCGCCTGAAGTTCCGGAAGGGGATGCTGGCAAAAGAGATGGGGTGCCCGTAATTGGGCATGGGCATCCTGTTGCGCGCATTATCTCGCTTTTATTTTTTGAATCTGCTTTGCGGTTATTTCAGCAATATCAGGAAAAACATTTTCAACAGGTGCTAATTAATAGATGCACGCATTCTGTTAATTCTTAATTCGCAGTTAAAGGCGTTTATTTTGTCCGATTAAAGTCTGGACTTTATTTTTATTACTGGTTAGGTTTACAGGTGTTATTTAGCGCGGTGCGAATGTGCGCCAACACACCCGCACCGCTGATCACAATTACTATTTACCAGGAATAGCAACCATGACTAATGCTGATTGTATTGTAGATTCGTTTGATCCAGAAGTGTCGCCGAAAAATAAGCGTCAGTTGACGGTGAGTTATGTGAGACGTTTGCCAGATCGTCGTCTTGTTCCGGCGCTGATCATGAAGGGCGAGTGGCTGGCGGCGGCAGGGTTTTCGACCAGCACCCGGGTGGAGGTGCGGGTGATGGATGGCTGTATTGTGCTGACGGCAGTTGAGCCGGAACCGGAGCTGGAAGCCGCGATGCGCAGGGTGGAGAAGCTGTCGGCCAGGAAGCAGAAGCAGGTCAGAGAGTTTATCGGGGTGATTGGGGGACGGGGTTGAGGGGTCAGGATTGCGGTGACAGACAGGATTTTAATGTCATGCTCTATATCGCCACTCCGGACCTGTACTTATCCATCAAATCCGTACAATGTTCCTTTTAGATAACGGATAAGCACCTGTTAATACGACTGAATGAGGAAACCATCATGGAGACTTACCTTTTACATCGCGGCAGGCTTATCGACCATATCCAGCTTGTGGTAAATGATTTCGAGGCCAGCAAAGCGTTTTATACAGCCGTGCTGGCGGTCCTTGAGATCCCTGTTGTGAATACCTACGACGATTATTTTTGGGCTGATGAGCTTGTTGTTTCATCGATTAATAGCCCCGGTTCCGCAGGTAAGCCGACAGGACGGCATCACCTGGCTTTCCAGGCCAGGGATCGTGAGACGGTGGATACTTTTTACCAGGCAGCGCTGGCACACGGCGGCAGTGATAACGGCGCACCCGGTGAGCGAACTTATCACCCGGGATACTACGCGGCCTTTGTACTCGATCCCGATGGTAACAACATCGAAGCGGTTTACCATGGCGAGGGGGAACGCAGTGCGGCATCGGTGGAGATTGGCTTCAGTCTTTAAGTATAACGGCCTCCGGGCAGGGGCCGTATTGGGCGGTTGGCATTAAGTCAGACCAGGAGCCAGCCCAGGAATTAGCCATATCGAAGCCCTCATAATAATGAGGGCTACATAAAATAAATTCAGTGCTGTAAATTCATTGCGTATTCATTTTATAAAGGAATAACGATGGGAGCCATTAACGAGATAGATATTGCAAAGCTGGTTTTGCTACCCGCGATTTTATATGTGGCTAAAAAGATCATCGACTGGGCGGGAAAAGTGATGTCCTGAATCGCCACGGATAATCTAGACACTTCCGAGCCGTTGTGGACTGACCCCACAACAGTAGACATTTCCTGTCCTCACGACGAGGCCTGTTCAAAGGCCTCCGGACTGACGCCGCCGAGGTGGCTGTGACGCCGGGTCCGGTTGTAGAACACTTCAATGTAATCGAAGATATCCGCCCGGGCCAGATCCCTGGTTTTATATATGCGTTTTCTGATCCGTTCTTTTTTCAGCGAACTGAAGAACGATTCGGCCACCGCATTATCCCAGCAGTTGCCACGCCTGCTCATGCTCGGCGCCAGGTTATTGGCCCGGCAGAAGCGCTGCCAGTCGTCACTACCGTACTGGCTGCCCTGATCGCTATGTACGATAACCTCGCCGTCCGGTTTTCGACGCCACACGGCCATCATCAGCGCGTCGAGCGCCAGTTCGCGTGAGAGAGTGGGTTTCATCGACCAACCGACCACATTACGGGCGAAGAGATCGATAACCACCGCCAGATACAGCCAGCCCTGCCAGGTGCGGATATAAGTAATATCGGTGACCCAGACCTGATTGGCCCGGACAACGGTAAACTGCCGCTGCACACGATTAGGCGCAACCACTGAAGGTCGGCCAGCGATACGACGCGGAGCTTTATAGCCGCGCACGGCTTTAATCCGGTTCAGTTGCATAATGCGGCCCACCCGGTTTTTACCGCAGATTTCCCCGATTTCGTTCAGGTCGCCATGAACCCGGCGGTAACCGTATACGCCTCCGCTCAGTGAATAGGAGTCACGGATAAGCGTCAGCAGACGCTGGTTATCTTTATCCCGCGCGGAGACCGGGTTATGCAGCCACGCATAAAACCCGGCCCGGGCAACGCACAACACCCGACACATCGTCATGACACCCCATACAGAGCGGTGCTCATTGATAAAGCGGTACTTCAGTCGGGCTCCCTTGCAAAGTACCGCGCGGCCTTTTTCAGTATGTCCCGTTCTTCCTCAGTGCGCTTCAGTTGGGCCCTGAGCTTCAGGATCTCGCTTTTCGCTTCCAGTAAATCACGGGCATGCTGCTCGCTGTTATCGGGTTTAATAGCCCGTAACCACTTATAGAGACTGTGTGCTGAAACGCCCAGCCGGTCAGAAACTTCGGCGACGGAATAACCGCGTTCCGTTATCTGACGGACGGCTTCTTCCTTAAATTCAGGTGTAAATCGTGGTGTGCCCATACGCTCCTCCTATGCTCAAACTATAGGGCAGGATCGTCTACCGGGGCGGGGTCAGTCCAAACTATAGGGCAGGATCGTCTACCGGGGCGGGGTCAGTCCAGTGTTCCTCTGACCACTTCTTGTTAGTGGCATGCCACTCTCTGGCAACTGACTCAAAGGTAATATTTTCTTTCGCCTGTTCTTCTTTCACAGCACGTTTGTGTTCGCGAGGATCGATACCAGCAGCAACAAGCTTTCTGGCCTCTTCCCTCTTCTGCCTCGCATCGGCTAGTGATGTTTCAGGATAAACACCAAACGCCATTAGGTGCTGCTTACCACCAAAGCGAAAGCGGAACCGCCAGTATTTTGAGCCGTTGGGGTGAATCAGCAAAAACATGCCATCCCCATCGACAAGGGTGTACTCCTTTTCCTGCGGTTTTGCAGAACGCACTTTGATATCTGTCAGAGCCATAAAAGTTCTCCTTCCATGTGCTGCCGTGAGTATATAAGCATTATCGAACCAGCATATATACTCGGTTCTATACTCACAAGCGACTTGATGTGGGTTGACTCAGATTGACTTCTGTTGAAAGGAAAATCGCGGAAAGCCTTGTGTGGCATGGATTTCAGGCACAAAAAAAGACGTCCGTTGACGTCTATTGATGTTCCGATGGTGCCGAAGGCCGGACTCGAACCGGCACGTATTTCTACGGTTGATTTTGAATCAACTGCGTCTACCGATTTCGCCACTCCGGCACGGAAAGGATACGGAAAACGTTCTGGATTATACCTGTCGCACGCTGCCATGCAAGCAACGTTGCATTCACCTGCCACCAAGTGATGAATTTTTCATCGGCTCAGTGTGTTAGCCTCTTCAGGGTACATTTTGCCCTCCTCTATAACCCCCCATCCCCCCTCCTTCTGCCAAGCGTCCCCTCGCCCCATGCTCTACACTTCCTTCTTAACTACGCCAAACCCAAGGAAACTGTCATGAGCACTATTAAAAGTTACGCCGCCAAAGAAGCGGGCGCCGATCTGTCGCTGTGGGAGTACGATGCCGGCGACCTTAAGCCGGAAGATGTCGAAGTGCAGGTGGAGTACTGCGGGATCTGCCACTCCGACCTGTCGATGATCGACAACGAATGGGGCATGTCGAGCTATCCGCTGGTGGCCGGTCACGAGGTGATTGGCCGGGTGGCGGCGCTGGGCAGCGCGGCGCAGGATAAAGGGATGAAGGTTGGCCAGAAGGTCGGTATTGGCTGGACGGCGCGCAGCTGCGGCCACTGCGACGCCTGTATCAGCGGCAACCACGTGAACTGTCTGGAAGGCTCGGTGCCCACCATCATCAACCGCGGCGGCTTCGCCGATAAGCTGCGCGCCGACTGGCAATGGGTGATCCCGCTGCCGGAAAACGTCGATCTCGAATCCGCCGGGCCGATGCTCTGCGGCGGCATTACCGTCTTCAAACCGCTGCTGATGCATCACGTCACGGCGAACAGCCGCGTCGGCGTCATCGGCATTGGCGGCCTCGGCCATATCGCCATCAAGCTGCTGCACGCGATGGGCGCGGAAGTCACCGCCTTTAGCTCCAATCCGGCGAAAGAGCAGGAAGTGCTGGCAATGGGCGCCGATCGCGTGGTGAACAGCCGCGATCCCGAAGCCTTAAAGGCGCTGGCCGGCCAGTTCGACCTGATTATCAACACCGTCGCCGTCGACCTCGACTGGCAGCCGTACTTTGAAGCGCTGGCGTACGGCGGCAACTTCCACACCGTCGGCGCGGTAATGAAGCCGTTCCCGGTCCCCGCTTTTACCCTGATTGGCGGCGACCGCAGCATCTCCGGTTCGGCCACCGGCAACCCGGCCGAGCTGCGCAAGCTGATGAAATTTGCCGGACGCAGCAAAGTCGCGCCGACCACCGAGCTGTTCCCGATGTCGCAGATCAACGAGGCGCTGAAGCACGTTCGCGAGGGCAAGGCCCGCTACCGCGTGGTGCTGAAAGCCGACTTCTGATCGTTCCTCGTCATGCTTCAGGCCGCAGCCGCGCGGCCTGAACGCCACTGACCGGGGTGATGCCGGGCGGCCCGTCTGCCCGGCGCTTGTTTCCCTGGTCATTAAACCGTCATCTCCCCGCCATACGTTTGCAGTCAATCCTTCTCACAATCCGGGCTTCTACAAACGCCTGAATGAGACGTCCGCCACCATGAGAAAAACCTGGCTCCCCTGGCTGATACTGTCGCCTTCCCTGCTGTTTTTATTACTGTTTACCTGGTTCCCGCTCGGGCGATCGGTCTATGACAGCCTGTTCGATACCCGCATGGTCAGCGACGGCGGCCAGTATGTCGGGCTGGAGAACTTTAGTCGTCTGTTCGCCGACAGCGTCTTCTGGCAGTCGCTGGTGAATAACCTGCTTTATATCCTGCTGACGGTGGTACCGGGCGTGACCCTCGCCCTGCTGCTGGCGGTCGCCCTGACCGAGAATCACCGCGTCAACCGCTGGCTGCGCACCGCCTTCTTCTTCCCGATGATTATCCCGATGGTCAGCGCCGCCGCGCTGTGGCTGTTTATCTTTATGCCCGGCCTGGGCCTGCTCGACCACTATCTGGCGAAGCTGTTCGGCCCGATGAACAACAACTGGCTGGGGCGCAGCAATAGCGCGCTGCTGGCGCTGGCGCTGATTGGCGTGTGGAAGTTCGCCGGTTACTACATGCTGTTTTTCCTCGCCGGGTTGCAAAGCATTCCGGCCTCCACGCGCGAAGCGGCGATCATGGAAGGCGCCACCCGCACGCAGGTGTTCTTTAAGGTCACGCTGCCGCTGCTGCGCCCGACCCTGAGCTTCGTGATAACCACGGCGCTGATCTACTCTATCACCCAGATCGACCACGTGGCGGTGATGACCCGCGGCGGGCCGGATAACGCCACGACCGTGCTGCTCTACTACATCCAGAACCTCGCCTGGGACACCCATGATTTAGGTAAAGCTTCCGCCGCCACCTTCCTGACGCTGGCCGGGCTGTTTGCCTTCTCGCTGATTAACCTCAAACTGCTGGAGAAAGGAGCGCACTATGAGCGCTGAAATCTCGCCGCTGGCGCTGCGATCGCACAGCGCATCGCGCCCGCTCTGGCTGCGCCTGCGCCGCTCGCAGCCCTTTACGCTCACGGTATTAATGTGCTGCCTGGCGCTGCTGTGGATGAGTCCGTTTTTATGGATGCTGGCGACCTCGTTCAGCGCCACGACCTTCGGCGAGGATATGGCCTCGCTGCTGCCCCGTATGCCGCTGACGCTGGATAACTTCCGTGATGCCTGGGCCAGCGCCGACTGGCTGAGCCTCTACGCCAACACCCTTATCTTCACCTTCGGCACCTTCTTCGTGCAGCTGTTAACCATCACCACCGCCGGCTACGTCTTCGCCTGCCACGAGTTCCGCGGCAAGAAGACGCTGTTCCTGATGTTCCTCGTCCAGTTGATGATCATGCCGGTGGTGATGATGGTGCCGAACATGCTGACCCTGAAAACCTTCGGCCTGCTCAACACCCTCACCGGGGTGATGATGCCCTACTTCACCTCGGCGTTCGGCGTGTTCCTGATGCGTCAGGCGTTTCTGTCTATCCCCAAAGAGCTGGAAGAGGCGGCGCTGATGGAGGGCTGTCGCTGGTGGCAGGTGCTGTTCCGCGTGCTGCTGCCGATGTCCTGGCCGTCGGTGCTGGCCTTCGCCACCGTCAGCATTACCTACCACTGGAACGAGTATCTGTGGCCGCTGATGATGCTGAACGACCCGGACAAACAGGTGCTCACCGTGGGACTGGTCTCGTTCGCCATGGGCGCAGAATCCGGCGGTCAGTGGGGCATCATTGGCGCCGGCACGCTGATGGTCTGCCTGCCGCTGATGCTAGCCTTCATCCTCTTCCAGAAACAGTTCCTGCGAAGCTTCGGCTTCTCCGGGATCAAATAAGGAGCTCTTCATGCTGTTAGCGCAAATTTCCGATACCCATTTCCGCAGCCGCGGCCAGAAGCTGTACGGCTTTATTGACGTCAACGCCGCCAATGCCGACGTCGTCTCCCTGTTGAACGCCCTGCAGGAGCGTCCGGACGCGGTGGTGGTGAGCGGCGATATCGTCAACTGCGGCCGCCCGGAAGAGTATGAGGTCGCCCGCCAGATCCTCGGCAGCCTGAACTATCCGCTGTATCTCATTCCCGGCAACCACGACGATAAAGCGCTGTTTCTGGAATATCTGCATCCGCTGTGCCCGCAGCTCGGCCGCGACGCGCAAAATATGCACTACGCGGTAGACGATTTTGCCACTCGCCTGCTGTTTATCGACTCCAGCCGGGCGGGTACGTCGAAAGGCTGGCTGACCGAGGAAACCATCAAGTGGCTTGAGGCTCAACTGTTTGATGGCGGCGATAAACCGACGGCGGTGTTTATGCATCATCCGCCGCTGCCGCTGGGCAACGCGCAGATGGACCCTATCGCCTGCGAAAACGGCCATCGTCTGCTGGCGCTGATTGAACGTTTCCCGTCGCTGACGCGCATTTTCTGCGGCCATAACCACAGCCTGACCATGACCCAGTATCGCCAGGCCATCATCTCCACCATCCCGGGAACCGTCCACCAGGTGCCCTATTTTCATGAAGATACCCGTCCGTATTACGACCTCTCTCCGGCGTCGTGCCTGATGCATCGCCAGGTCGACGAGCAGTGGGTGAGCTATCAGCATCCTCTAACCCACTACGCCGGACCGTGGATGTACGACGAAAATATCAGCTGCCCAACGGAAGATTGCTAAACGCCATGCTTAGTCTGCAAAACATCAGTAAACAGTTTGATGGTAAACCTGCTCTCAGCGCCCTGTCGCTGGATATTCGCGAAGGGGAATTCGTGGTGCTGGTGGGCCCGTCCGGCTGCGGTAAAAGCACCCTGCTGCGCCTGCTCGCCGGGCTGGAGCCGGTCAGCGAGGGGGAGATCTGGCTGCACGATGAGAACATCACCGACATGTCGCCCAGAGAGCGTAATTTCGCGATGATCTTCCAGAACTATGCGCTGTTTCCGCACCTGTCGGTGCGCGACAACATCACCTTCGGCATGAAGGTACGCAAGGAAGAAAAAAGCGGTTGGCAGCCGCGGGTAGATAAAGTCGCGCAGATGCTGCAGCTGGAGACGCTGCTCGATCGCAAACCGGCGAAGCTCTCCGGCGGCCAGCGGCAGCGGGTGGCGATGGCGCGGGCGATTGTGCGCAATCCGCGCCTGTTCCTGATGGATGAGCCGCTCTCCAACCTCGACGCCCGCCTGCGTAGCGAAGTACGCGACAGCATTATGGACCTCCACCAGCAGCTCAGAACCAGCACCGTCTACGTCACCCATGACCAGACGGAAGCGATGTCGATGGCCGACCGCATCGTGGTGATGAACGGCGGCCACGTACAGCAGGTCGGGCGACCGGAGTATCTGTACGCCAACCCGGCCAACCTGTTTGTCGCCGGATTTATCGGATCTCCGGCGATGAATCTGCTCTCACTGCCCTGCGCTGATGGTGAGGTATTACTGGGTGAGCTGCGCTATCCGCTGCCGCCGCGCTACCGTGATGAACCCCGGGTGTGGTTAGGCATTCGCCCGGAACATATCAGCGACCGCGTGGAAGAGAACCATCTGCGCTTGCCCGCCACCGTGCTGCAACGAGAACTGATGGGAGCCGATTATTTGCTCCACGTCAGCACCCCCATCGGCACCTTACGCTTTAGCCGTCGCCATCGCGGCGCGGTGCCGGAGAAAGGCGATTCGCTGATCCTCGGCTTTTCACCTGCCGATGTGCATCTTTTTCATGCTGAGAAACAGCATAATTTACTGATGGAGACAGACCATGTTTAAACCTCTCACCGCTCTCGCGGTTGGGCTCAGCCTTGCCCTGAGCGGCGCGGCGCTGGCGAAAGAGAAGATCGACTTCATGTTTCCGGCGCCGGTGGACGGCAAGCTGACCATGGAGATGACCCGCGTCATTAAGCAATTCAACGAGTCGCAGCAGGATGTCGAAGTGCGCGGGATCTTTACCGGCAACTACGACACCACCAAGATCAAAGCCGAATCGGCGCAGAAGGCTGGGCAGCCGCCCGCGCTGGTGATTATGTCCGCCAACTTCACCACCGATCTGGCGCTGAAGGATGAGATCCTGCCGATGGACGAGCTGTTCCAGTATGGCGATCAAAAAGCCGGGGATTTCCTGGTGAAGGCGTTCTGGCCCGCAATGCATAAAAACGCCCAGGTGATGGGCACCACCTATGCGATCCCGTTCCATAACTCGACGCCGATCCTCTACTACAACAAAACGATGTTCGATCGGGCCGGGATCAAGCAGCCGCCGCAAACCTGGGCCGAGCTGCTGGCGGACGCCAGAAAGCTGACCGACGAAAGCAAAGGCCAGTGGGGGATCATGCTGCCGTCGACCAACGATGATTACGGCGGCTGGATCTTCTCGGCGCTGGTGCGCGCCAACGGCGGGAAATACTTTAACGAGGACTATCCCGGCGAAGTCTATTACAACACGCCAACCACCATCGGCGCCCTGCGCTTCTGGCAGAACCTGGTCTATAAAGACAAAGTCATGCCTTCCGGCGTGCTGAATTCGAAACAGATTGGCGCCAGCTTCTTCTCCGGCAAAGTTGGAATGGCGATGCTGAGCACCGGCGCACTGGGCTTTATGCGCGAGAACAGCAAAGATTTTGAGCTGGGCGTGGCGATGCTGCCGGCCAAAGAGCAGCGGGCGGTACCGATCGGCGGCGCCAGCCTGGTGAGCTTCAAGGGCATCAACGACGCGCAGAAAAAAGCGGCGTACCAGTTCCTGACATATCTGGTGAGCCCGCAGGTCAACGGCGCCTGGAGCCGCTTTACCGGCTACTTCTCCCCGCGTAAGGCCGCCTACGATACGCCGGAAATGAAGACGTATCTGCAGCAGGATCCGCGCGCGGCTATCGCCCTCGAACAGCTGAAGTATGCCCATCCGTGGTACTCCACCTGGGAGACCGTTGCCGTGCGTAAAGCGATGGAAAACCAGCTGGCCGCGGTGGTCAACGATGCCAGCGTTACCCCGGAAGCCGCGGTGCAGGCGGCGCAGAAGGAAGCCGATGCGCTGATGAAGCCCTACGTCGATAAGACCGCGCTGGCGGAAGTGAAGTAAAACTTTTCCCTCTCCCTGCACCTCTCCCAAAAGGAGAGGGAAACGCGTACAGCGTCGCTTATTCGCCACCAGGCAATGTCACGACAGAGGAAAAAAAGCAGGCCATACGACGTATGGCCTGAAAATAAAACAACGATTAGATTCCTGCCGTCTCGCGGATATATTTGCGCGCTTTTACGGCGTATTCGAATGGGTTGGCCAGCGCCGGATCCTGCTCGGCCTCAACCACCATCCAGCCTTTATAGCCATGTTCGTCCAGCAGTTTAAACACCGGACGGAAATCAATGACGCCGTCTCCCGGCACGGTGAAGGTCCCCTTCTTCACGCCGTCAAGGAAGGAGAGCCCTTCGCGACGCACCTGCTCGATCACCGGCGGACGCACGTCTTTCAGGTGGACATGGTTAATGCGTGGCAGATATTTTTTCAGAATCGCCAGCATCGGCTCTTCGCCGCCTTCGGAATACCAGGCGTGCCCGGTATCGTAGAGCAGGAAGACTTTGTCATCCACCAGCGACATAAACTTGTCGATCTCTGCCGTCGTCTGGATACCTGTGCCCATATGGTGATGCAGACAGACCTGCATGCCCTTTTCCGCCGCCAGACGACCGAGGGTGTTATAGCCTTCCGCCACCCGCTGCCACTCTTCTTCGCTAAAGCACGGTTTCGCATTCTCCAGGATGGGCTTTTCCAGCCCCTGGATGCTGCCGCTCTGCTCCGAGCAGCCGATCACTTTTGCGCCCATAGCATGCAGGAAATTCATGTGGTTAACGAATTCATCAATGGTCTTTTCCCGCTGGCCGTTAGCAAAAAAGGTGCTGAACCAGGCGTTGCAAATCTGAATGCCGCGGATATCCAGCATCGGCTTGAGAACCGCCGGATCGCGTGGATATTTGCTGCCGACTTCGCTGCCGGTAAAGCCCGCCAGCGCCATTTCGCTGACGATTTGCTGGAAAGTATTTTCGCTGCCCAGCTCCGGCATATCGTCGTTAGTCCAGCCAATCGGGGCGATAGCCAGTTTTACGTTATCTTTGTTCATAGTAGGGGCTCCTGCCGCTGCGCCTTACCGGCGCAGCAATTCACGTTCGATGAGTTCACGGGTTTCCACTGCCTGGTATTTCATTTTTTCCGGGTAACCGAACAGCGAGGTGGCCACAATAGGCTCACCGCCGACCTTGAAGGTCTGCTCGGCAAATTTCATATCGCGCAGAGTGCGGAACAGCGCGTCGAAATCAACATCCCCTTCCCCGACGCCCACGTGCTGGTGAACGACGGCATCTACGCCCGGCGGGTTAACGATATAGCGGCAATGTTTTGTATGGTTGCGGGTATCCGCGATCAGCACATGGGAGAGATCGCTTCCCGCGTAGCGCAGCATCTTCTCAACATCACCCACGCCTTTGTCATAGAAGAAGGTGTGCGGGACGCTGTAAACGTACTTAACGTTATCGCTGCGAAACGACTTCACAATATCGACGGTTTCGTTGTTCTCTTCGCAGAAGTCCCACGGATGTGCCTGAATTTCAACGCGGATGCCTTCGCGCTCAAAAATCGGCAGCAGCTCTTCCATGGAGCGATAGAACATCTCATCGCAAATCTCCGGCTGGTTAGGATCGCCGGAAAACTCGGTGTTGATCACCTGTACACCCATTTCAACCGCGATTTCGATCAGCCGTTTCCAGTTTTTCACTGCCGCCTGACGGCGCAGCTCATCCGGACCGGACCAGCGGTAGACGCAGATAAACGAAGAGAGCTCCACGCCGGTATCGCGCAGCGCCTGCTTGTACTCAGCCATAATTTCCCGGCTGGCCCGCGGGTGCTTGTAGAACGGGTTGATCTGCGGGTGCGGCGATTGCTCAATGTACTTGTAGCCCCACTCCGCCACCTGATGGACCATTCGGGTTACCCCGAGGTCTTTAATGACATCAACGTCAAAAGCAATTTTCATCGTCGTTACCTGTGCAAAGAAGTTCCGTCAGCAAAGCGGGATTAGCGTTTGTAGAATGCCGGGCATTCCGGCAGCGTCACCTCAACCGGCTCGCTGGTTTCCTGGGCTTTGATACAGGCGTCGGCAGCAACGGACGCCGCATAGCCATCCCACGCCGATGGGCCGTGCAGCTGGCCGGCCTGAACATCATTGATAAAGGCCTGCAGCTCAACGTCATACGCTTTGATAAAGCGATCCTTCCAGTCGGTCAGGATAGCGGTCGACAGATTAGCGGCTTTGCGCATCTGCACGGCCGACGGCTCAGGCAGGCGGGCAATCCCGGTTTCCCCTACCACTTCACACTGGATGTCGTAGCCGTACTGGCAGTTCACGAAGACTTCCACGTCGATCAGTGTGCCTTTTTTGGTTTCAAACGATACGATCTGCGGGTCTTTCAGGCGCGCGTGGGTGTGGGACGTGGAGCGCGGGAAGCGCACCTGCACGGAAACATAGTCGTCATTCAGCAGCCAGCGCAGCACATCCAGTTCGTGAATCAGGGTGTTAGTGATCGCCATGTTGGTGATGTAATCCTCGCCCACCGACTGGTTGCGGTGCGCGCAGCGCAGCATCAGCGGCGCGCCGATGTCGCCGTCATCGATCACTTTTTTCAGCGCCAGATAGCCTTCGTCGTAAGGGCGCATAAATCCAACCTGCACCAGGCGGCGACCAGCTTTCATTTCCGCATCAACGATGCGGCGGCAGCCTTCCGCGCTCATCGCCAGCGGCTTCTCGCAGAACACCGGCTTCCCGGCGGCGATAGCGGCCAGGGTGTACTCTTCGTGGGTGGGGTCCCATGAGGTGACCAGAATGGCATCGACATCGCTGGCTTTAATCACGTCATGACCGTCGGCATAAACTTCGGCATGCACGCCCGGCAGCGCTACCGCGGCGCGGGCGTTCTCTTCGTTGATGTCCGAAACCGCAACGACCGTGGCTCCCTGCAGTACCTGAGTGCAACGACGGATATGCTCTTTACCGATAGCGCCGGCACCGATGACACCTAATTTGAGTGACATAGTTGGTTTTCTCCCGAGATTTGTAGGGTTCAGGGTTTATGTTCTGTTTAGTAATCCCGCGCCTGAGCGCGTTTTTCATTGATCATTTGCGCCACCTTGCGGATCCGCTCGGAGAGCGCAGACTGCGCGACGCCGACGTTCCACCAGCTGCCGTATTTGTGCACCATGGTTTTCGGCAGCACTTTAATGTCTATCAGGGTACTGACGGCTTCGCGGCGCGCGGCGTCCAGCGCGTGGCGCAGTTCTTCTAGCGTCGTGACGCGCCAGGTTTTGCAGCCGTAGCCGGCAGCGACGGTGGCGAAATCTACCGGCACCAGGCCGCCCTGCAGCTGGCCCGATTCGGCGCAGCGGAAGCGGAACTCGGTGCCGAAGCTGTCCATACCGTGCTCCATCTGCAGGTTGTTAATGCAACCGTTGGCCATGTTGTCGAGCAGCACGATGTTGATCTTCGCGCGCTCCTGCAGGGAGGTGACCAGCTCGGAGTGCAGCATCATGAACGAGCCGTCGCCGACCAGCGAATAGACCTCGCTTTGCGGTTGGGCTAACTTCACGCCCAGCGCGGCGCTGACTTCATACCCCATGCAGGAGTAGCCGTATTCCACGTGATAGGTGTTGGTGGCCCGGTTGCGCCAGACGCGCTGCAGGTCTCCCGGCAGGCTACCCGCCGCCGCCACAATTACCGCATCCGCCGGCAGCGTTTCGTTGAGTACGCCGAGAACGCTGCTTTGCGTCAGGGTGGAGTCGGTTATCTGGCGAAATTCGCGATACACCGATTCCCGATCCAGGTGGTCGTCTATTTCCGGGACGAAAGCGGTTTCCTGCCACACCGCCTGGTAAACGCGCTGGGTCTCTTTCAGCTGGCGGCTCTGTACGCTTTCAATCTGCTCTCCCCAGCCAGCCTGCCAGGATTCGCCGGACAGGGCGCCGTCCAGAGCGGTGAGGGCTTCGCGAGCATCCGCCAGCATCGGGATGCCATCCAGCTTCCAGGCGTCGAAGTTGCTGACGTTGATATTGAGGAAGCGCACGCCCGGGTGCTGGAAAATCCATTTTGATGAGGTGGTGAAATCGCTGAAACGCGTGCCAAGACCGATGACTAAGTCCGCCTCTTTCGCCAGCAGGTTCGCCGCCAGGCAGCCGGTTTCGCCGACGCCGCCTACGTTATAAGGATGCGAAGAGACAACGCTGCCTTTACCCGCCTGGGTTTCGGCAAACGGCACGCCGTAGCGCTCGGCAAAACGGGTCAACGCCTCGCCTGCGCCGGAGTATTTCACCCCGCCGCCGCAAACGATCAGCGGCTTACGGCTGGCTTTAATCGCCGCCACGGCATCCGCCAGCTGCGCGGGGCTGGCCGGACGGCGATCAAGGCGGTGTACCCGGCGGGTAAAGAAGGATTCCGGATAATCCCAGGCTTCACCCTGGACATCCTGCGGCAGACAGAGCGTGACCGCACCGGTTTCCGCTGGGTCGGTCAACACGCGCATGGCGTTGATACAGGCGCTCATCAGCTGTTCCGGACGGGTGATGCGATCCCAATATTTACTCACCGCGCGAAACGCGTCGTTAGTGGTAATGCTGAGATCGTGGCTCTGTTCGATTTGCTGCAGCACCGGATCAGGCTGGCGGGTCGCAAACACATCGCCCGGCAGCAGCAGCAGCGGGATGCGGTTGGCGGTCGCGGTCGCGGCGGCGGTAATCATATTCGCCGCGCCGGGGCCAATGGAGGAAGTACAGGCAATAATCTGACGACGCAAAGACTGTCTGGCAAAACCGGTGGCGACATGCGCCATCCCTTGCTCGTTACGCCCCTGATAGACCCGCATTTCACCGCTATCTTGTTCAAGGGCCTGGCCCATTCCCAGCACGTTGCCGTGGCCAAAGATAGCAAAGATGCCTTTGACGAACTTATGCTCTTCGCCATCGACTTCCAGGTACTGGTTATCCAGGAACTTCACCAGCGCCTGCGCCATTGTCAGTCTCAGTTTGCCCATGTTGCCCAATCCTTATTGTCAGTATTTGCGTGTGGGTTAGCGTTTTGCCCTGCGCAGCGATACAAGCGATGAGTCAGGGAAACCGTTAACGCCACTGGAATACTTCTGGATTATAGGCAAACATTTTTTTCATTAAATAGAAATACAGAAGAAATATTTCATTTTGCGAGAGGGATCAAACTCTCTATGCATTTCACCCGTTTCATTCGCATCCTGTATACGGGATAACGCGCAAATTACGCGGCCCACCTCTTAATATCCCCTTAAAAATCATAGGTAAAGACCACATCCAAACGGGCTCCAGTTCAACTTTCAGCCGCAGCCCAGGATCCGAGGCAGAATGAGGCTCAGCGCGGCATAGTGGTATATCCCTCACATTTTTGGTTTTTTAATTTCGATCTAGTTTGCAAATGAAATATTTATTTCTCAAACTAAGGGTAACCAATAACCCTCAGGCTGTTTTCGGAGACGCTGTCGGCATTCCGACTCTTCCGTACAGCAGAAATGCAAAAGGAAACCCTAGCTATGAATGCAGCAGTAAAGCGACTCGACGTCATCTGTATTGGCCGGGTGGCAGTCGATCTCTATGCCCAGCAGATTGGCGCGAGGCTGGAAGATGTCGCCAGTTTTTCTAAATACCTGGGTGGATCTTCCGGCAACGTCGCCTTCGGCACCGCCATTCAGGGATTAAAATCGGCAATGCTCGCTCGCGTGGGCGATGAGCATAATGGCCGTTTTCTACGCGAAACTCTGAGCCGCGCCGGCGTCGATACCGAATATCTGATCACCGATAAGCAGCGCCTGACAGCGTTAGTGATGCTGGGGATTAAAGATCAGGAGACGTTTCCGCTGATTTTTTACCGCGATAACTGCGCCGATATGGCCCTTTCGCCAGAAGATATTAAGGAAGAGTACATCGCCTCTTCCCGGGCACTGGCGGTAACCGGCACCCACCTTTCGCACGCCAACACGCGCGAAGCGGTGCTGAAGGCGCTGGAGTACGCCCGCCGCCACGGCCTGCGTACCGCGCTGGATATCGACTATCGTCCGGTGCTTTGGGGGTTAACGTCTTTAGGCGACGGTGAAACGCGTTTCATTGAATCCGGCCAGGTAACCAGCCAGCTGCAGGAGGTCCTGCATCTGTTCGATTTGGTGGTGGGGACTGAAGAGGAGTTTCATATTGCCGGCGGCAGCACCGATACCCTGACCGCGCTGAAAAACGTGCGTAACGCCACAAAAGCGACGCTGGTTTGCAAGCGCGGTCCGATGGGCTGCGTGGTGCTGGAAGGCGCCATTCCCGACAGCTGGGATAGCGTGCCGCTGCAGCAGGGCGTACGTGTAGACGTGCTTAACGTCCTGGGCGCGGGCGATGCCTTTATGTCCGGCCTGTTGCGCGGCTGGCTTAACGATGAAGGCTGGGAGCAGGCCTGTCGCTACGCTAACGCCTGCGGCGCGCTGGTGGTTTCACGCCACGGCTGCGCGCCCGCGATGCCGACCAAAGCCGAGCTTGACGACTATCTGTCGCGGGCAGAATCGGTGCCGCGTCCGGATATCGACGCTCGCCTCAACCATCTCCATCGCGTCACCAGCCGCCGCCAGGCGTGGCCGGAGCTGTGCATTTTCGCCTTTGACCACCGTAAGCAGCTGGCAGACCTGGCGCTGGAAACCGGGCGTGATGAATCCTGTATTCCGCAGCTGAAGCTGCTGCTGCTGGCTGCCGCGGAAGCCGCTGCAGATGAAGCCGGTCTTGACGGTCGCAGCGGCATCCTCGCCGATGGCACCTACGGCCAGCGTTCGCTCAATGCCATCACCGGCAAGGGTTGGTGGATTGGTCGGCCGATTGAAATGCCGAGCTCACGCCCGCTGCGCCTGGAACATGGCAACATCGGTTCCCAGCTGATCGACTGGCCGCTGGAACACGTGGTGAAATGCCTGGTCTTCTATCATCCGGCCGATCCCGCCGAGCTGCGCGCCGAACAGGATGCGCTGCTGCTAGAGGTCTGGCAGGCGTGCAACAAGTCCGGGCATGAACTGCTGCTGGAAATCATCCTGCCGGAAAACGGCCCGGATAAAGATGAACGCCACTACCACGACATGCTGGAGCATTTCTATCAGCTGGGCATCCAGCCGGACTGGTGGAAGCTGCCGCCGCTGTCGAGCGCGGAATGGGAAAGGATCGGCAAACTGATCGCGCGCGAAGATAGCTGGTGCCGCGGGATCTTAATCCTCGGCCTCGACGCTCCTTCGGACCGACTGCGCGCCGGTTTTGCTGAAGCGGCGAAGCATCCGATGATCAAAGGTTTTGCCGTCGGGCGCACCATTTTTGGCCAACCTTCACGGCGCTGGATGCAGGGAGAGCTCAGCGACGAGGCGCTGATTAACGAAGTGAAACGCAACTACCTCACGCTCATCGGCTACTGGCGAGAAGCCCGCGGCTGATTCAGCCCAGGCCCGCATCCTCTTCAGAAGATGCGGGCTTTTTTCTGGATCTTCGTGAAATGAATCGCGTATTTCATCGTAGTAAATGAAAAATTCGCTTCATTTGATACACTGGAAATTATATTCCTTTCATTTTCTCAGAGCGCAATCTATGGCCAATAATCCGACCCAACTTACCATCTTGCAGGATGAAATCAGGCGTCGCTACGACACGTTAAGCAAACGCCTGAAACAGGTAGCCCGCTATATTCTCGATAACAGCAATAGCGTGGCTTTCGACACCGTGGCCTCTATCGCGCAACAAGCTGACGTCCCCCCTTCCACGCTGATCCGCTTCGCTAACGCCTTTGGTTTTAGCGGCTTCAACGAAATGAAGCAGATGTTCAAGCAGCACCTGATGGAAGAGACGGCTAACTATACCGAGCGCGCGCGTCTGTTCCGCCAGACCACCACGGATGACGCAACCCCGCCGGAAACGCCGACCGAAATCCTGAATATGTTCACCATGGTCAATACCCAGGCGCTGCAGCAGCTGGCGATGCAGACCTCTGGCGACGATCTGCAGCGCGCGGTCGCGCTGCTGGCGGAAGCGGAGAATATCTACGTTATCGGCCTGCGCCGCTCCTTTAGCGTCGCCTCCTATCTGACCTACGCCCTGCGCCATCTGGACCGTAAAGCGTTCCTGATTGACGGTCTGGGCGGCATGTTTACCGAGCAGCTCAGCCTGGTCGGGCCGAAAGATGTCGTGGTGGCGGTGAGCTTCTCTCCGTATGCGCGGGAAGTGGTTGAACTGGTGGAGCTCGGCGCGCAGCGTAAAGCACGGCAGATAGCGATTACCGACAGCCAGGTCAGCCCGCTCGCGGCCTTCAGCGACGTCTGCTTCGTGGTGCGCGAGGCGCAGGTTGATGGTTTCCGTTCACAGGTGGCCTCGCTGTGCCTGGCCCAGACTCTGGCGGTCTCGCTGGCGCTGAACAGCAGCAAGGATGCAGAGACGAAGCAGCTGGCTTAAATTTTTCATGCCTCCCGGATGGCGACGTAAACGTCTTATCCGGTCTACTAGTCCGCAGACGACGGTAAACCCGTAGCCCGGCTAAGCGCAGCGCGAGCCGGGGATGTGGCAGGATTGCGACGACGATCTTATTCGGGTTACAGGATCAAAAAGGCCGGCTAGCAACGCTAACCGGCCTTTTTATCCTCAACCGACGTTAATCGTGGCGAGGATAATCAGGGCTATTGATCCACGCGTGATCCTCTTCCCAGGTAAACATCCATTTGCGATCCGGGCCGGCCATCACGTTCAGATAGTAACTATCATATCCGGCAATCGCCGCCACCGGATGGTAGCCGCGCGGCACCATGACCACATCGTGGTTGTAGGGAGCCATGCAGGCATCGAGGCTGCGGTCATCGGTGTAGACGCGCTGGAAGGCAAAACCCTGCGGCGGATCGAAACGGTGATAGTAGGTCTCTTCCAGCTGGGTTTCCTGGCCCGGCAGCGCCGTATCGTGCTTATGCGACGGCCATGAGCTGGTCGCCCCTTCCTCGGTGTAAACCTCCACCACCAGCAGGCAGTCCGCCTGCACGTTGTCCGGAAGAATATTGTGCACCAGGCGCTGGTTGCGCCCCTTACCGCGATGCTCTACGCCAACGTCCTGCGGGGAGATGACCCGTGCAGGGAAGGTTCCTTTACCCGGCGCGCTGCATATGGCCAGCTCGAGGTCTGAATCCGCCGTCACTTCGACTTTATCCTGCGGCGGCACGTAGACTGACCAGGGCGGCGTACGCTCAAATGGCGACATACGCTGGCCAAGGTTGGGGAAATCCGCCCGAGTGGTTTTTACCGAAGCCAGCCCGGCGACCAGCACCAGGCACAGTTCGCGATCGCCGCTTTCCAGGGTGACGGTTTGCCCTTTCTTTAACATCCAGACGTCAAAACCAATGTACTTCCACCCCGCGCTCTGCGGGGTGATGTGCTGAATCTGCCCTTCTTTTTTTGCTTTAGCCAGTAAAGACATGGCGCTCTCCTTCGCCGATTAGCCTAACGTCGGCATACTGAATTCAGATACGGTTTGCTGACCCTGCGGCCAGCGGACGGTGGCGGTTTTCATACGCGTATAGAAGCGCACACCATCCGGGCCATGCACGTTCAGGGCGCCGAATACGGAGCGTTTCCAGCCGCCAAAGCTATGGAAGGCCATGGGAACGGGTACCGGTACGTTGACCCCAACCATTCCGGCCTGGACATCATGTACAAATTCACGCGCGGTGTGGCCGTTGCTGGTAAAGACGGCGCTACCGTTGCCGAACTCATGGCTGTTCACCAGCTCCAGCGCGCTGTGGTAATCCGCCACGCGGACAATACCCAGCACCGGGCCAAAAATCTCTTCGCGCCAGATAGTCATCTCCGGCGTAACGTTGTCGAACAGCGTTCCGCCGACGTAGTACCCCTCTTCAAACCCGGGAACCTGCGGCTTACGGCCGTCAACCACCAGCGTCGCCCCCTCGCAGATCCCTTTATCAATATATCCCAGCACTTTTTTCTGATGGGTATCGGAAACGACCGGCCCCATTTCGTTCTCTTCTTTTCCGCGCATACAGCCCGGCCCAACCTTCAGGGATTCCACCAGTGGCTTCAGGCGCGCAATCAGTTTATCCGCCGTTTCATCGCCGACGGCGACCACTACCGGCAGCGCCATGCAGCGCTCGCCCGCCGAGCCGAACGCGCCGCCCATAATGGCGTTCACGGTGGCATCCAGATCGGCATCCGGCATCACAATCGCGTGGTTTTTCGCCGCGCCAAACGCCTGTACTCGCTTGCCATAAGCGCTGGCGGTTTTATAAATATGCTCCGCCACGCCGGACGAACCCACAAAGCTTACCGCCGCGATACGCGGGTCCCGGTAGAGCTGCTCAGCGTCTTCATTGCTGCAGTGCACCACGTTAAAGACGCCATCCGGCAGCCCCGCTTCTTTCAGCAATTCCGCCAGACGCACCGCGGCGGTCGGCGCCAGCGCTGGTGGCTTCAGGACAAAGCTGTTGCCGCAGGCCAGCGCTAGCGGGAACATCCACATCGGTACCATCGCCGGGAAGTTGAACGGTGTAATGCCCGCCACCACGCCCAGCGGCTGCATCAGAGAATAGCTGTCAACGCCGGTACCGACATCCGATGAGAACTCCCCTTTGATCAGATGCGGAATGCCGCAGGCAAACTCGACGACTTCCATGCCGCGCGTCAGCTCACCCATCGCGTCGGAAAACACTTTACCGTGCTCGCTGACGATAATCCCCGCCAGCTCTTCAGCGTGCTGTTCCAGTAACATTTTAAAATTGAACATCACGCGCGCGCGGCGCAGCGGCGTGGTGCGCGACCAGCTCTCAAAAGCATCACGCGCCACCTGAATGGCGTCAGAGACTTCCTGCGCGGTCGATAACGTGACTTCGCGGACCACTTTGCCCGTCGCGGGGTCGAATACCGGCATTGTGTTGTTGCTGCCGCTGGTAACGGTTTTCCCGCCAATAAAGTTTCCTGTGATAGTCATGCTCTCGCCTCATCTGTATGGGGTATCGGGGGCCAACGCAGTACGGCCCATTGCTGGATCTGCTGTGCTATAACCGTAGTAAAATGAAATTAATATTTCAATATTGATAGCTAATGAAATTCAATTTTGGTGACGATGGTCGCAATTTATTGTAAGGAAACGCCGCCTTGCGCGCTAAAGCCCGACAAAAAGAGATTAGACGTAGCGCCTTCTGGAACCGGCAGCAATGAAAGCACAACAGAAAAATATTTTGCGAGTCGGCTCAAAAAATCGCCATTTCATACATTGCTAATTTTGGAATAAATGTTTTGACTATGAGGCATTCGAACGAATTCGATCCCTACGTTTCTGGAGAGTCAAAATGGCTATTGCATCGCAACGTTTCTGCATCAACCGCAAGATCGCCCCGTCATTCAGCATTGAGGCCTTTTTCCGGCTGGTGAACAGCCTCGGGCTGAACAAAGTCGAGCTACGTAACGACCTCCCCAGCGGAAAAGTAACCGACGACCTGAGCCACCAGCAGGTTCGCGAGCTGGCTGACCGCTACCATATTGAGATCCTCACGATCAACGCGGTCTACCCTTTCAACTGCCGCACCGCAGAGGTTCGTAGCCTGACGGAGTCATTGTTAAAAGAAGCCAAAGCCGTTGGCGCCAAATCGCTGGTGCTGTGCCCGCTGAACGATGGTACCGAGGTTCCGGCGAGCGAAACCCTTAACGCCCTGCGTGACCTGGCGCCGTTATTCGCCTTCTACGGCATTCAGGGACTGGTGGAACCGCTCGGTTTCCCGCAGAGCTCGCTGCGCTCCTCGGCGCAGGCGCAAACGCTGATCCACGACGCGCGGGTGCCGTTTAAGCTGCTGATCGATACCTTCCATCATCATCTTTATCCGCAGGCGGAGCAGGAGTTTAACCAGGTGGATATCGGCGAAATCGGTCTGGTCCATCTTTCCGGCGTAGAGGATACCCGCCCACGCGAAGCCCTTACCGACAATGAGCGCATCATGCTGAGCGCAAAAGACCAGCTGCACAGCTGCGAGCAGGCCAAAAACCTGGAGGCGCGCGGCTATCAGGGCGTGTATGCGTTCGAGCCCTTCGCGCCGGAGCTGGCAAACTGGAGCGAAGACGATATCCGCCGCGAAATTGAGCAGAGCATCGCGTTAATTCAGCGCCACTGCGCCTGAAGCGAATAAGCGAAGGCGCACGTGATTTCCCTGCTTTTGTCATCAAGTTGCCTATACTCGCAGCAGGATAAATGGAGAAATCGATCATGAGCGCACCTCTGCTAATTGCCCGCACGCTGGATAAACAGCTGCATTTACTGCCCGCTATGGCCAACCGCCACGGCTTAATTACCGGCGCCACGGGGACCGGTAAAACCGTCACCCTGCAAAAGCTGGCGGAGTCGTTCTCGGAGATCGGCGTTCCGGTATTTATGGCCGATGTGAAAGGCGACCTCACCGGTATCGCCGAGTCGGGCCAAAGTTCGGAAAAGCTGCAGGCGCGGCTGGAGAAAATTGGCGCAACGGATTGGCAGCCGCACGCCAATCCGGTGGTGCTATGGGATATTTTCGGCGAAAAAGGCCACCCGGTGCGCGCCACGGTTTCCGATCTCGGGCCCCTGCTGCTGGCTCGCCTGCTCAACCTCAATGAGGTTCAGTCAGGGGTGCTGAATATCATTTTCCGTATCGCCGACGATCGCGGGCTGCTGCTGCTCGACTTTAAAGACCTGCGCGCCATTACCCAATACATTGGCGACAACGCCAAAGCGTTTCAGAACCAGTACGGCAATATCAGCAGCGCCTCCGTAGGGGCGATTCAGCGCGGGTTACTCACCCTTGAGCAGCAGGGCGCGGAGCACTTTTTTGGCGAACCTATGCTCGATATTCAGGACTGGATGCGCGTCGACGCTGAGGGTAAAGGGGTGATTAATATCCTGAGCGCCGAGAAGCTCTACCAGATGCCGAAGCTGTACGCCGCCAGCCTGCTATGGATGCTCTCCGAGCTTTACGAACGGCTGCCGGAAGCCGGCGACCTGGAGAAGCCAAAGCTGGTCTTTTTCTTTGATGAAGCGCATCTGCTGTTTAACGATGCGCCGCAGGTGCTGCTGGATAAAATCGAGCAGGTCATTCGTCTGATTCGTTCTAAAGCCGTCGGGGTCTATTTTGTTTCACAAAACCCGTCGGACATTCCCGATGCGGTTCTCGGCCAACTGGGTAATCGCGTGCAGCACGCCCTGCGCGCCTTCACGCCGAAAGACCAAAAAGCGGTAAAAACTGCCGCGCAGACCATGCGCGCGAATCCGGCGTTCAGTACCGAACAGGCGATTCAGGAGCTGGGCACCGGCGAAGCGCTGATCTCCTTTCTTGATGAGAAAGGCAGCCCTTCGATAGTGGAACGCGCGATGGTTATCGCCCCCTGCTCGCGTATGGGGCCGGTCACCGATGACGAACGCAACGGGCTACTTAACCACTCGCCGCTGTACGGAAAATATGAAGAAGAGATCGACCGTGAATCGGCCTTTGAAATGCTGCAACAGGGCGTTCAGAGCACAACGGAGCAGCAGCAGTCACCGCCCGCAAAAGGCCAGCAAAACGGCGATGACGACGGCCTGCTGGGCGGATTAAAAGACATTCTGTTCGGCACCACCGGTCCGCGCGGCGGCAAACGCGACGGTATCGTACAAACGGCAGCCAGGAGCGCGGTGCGTCAGGTCACCAATCAGATAGTCAGGGGAATGCTGGGAAGCTTGCTTGGCGGGCGGAAACGCTAAAAAAACGCCCCCTTTCTGAATTCAGGAAGGGGGCGCGTGACGTCAGGATTTACGCATCATCAGCCAGAGGCTCAGCAAGAAGAAGCTGGCGCTCGGCAACAGCGCGCCGATAATCGGCGGGATGCCGTACACCAGGGTGAGCGGGCCGAAAATCTGGTCCAGCACGTAGAAGATGAAGCCGAAGCTGATCCCGGTCACCACTCTGACGCCCATCGGCACGCTACGTAGCGGGCCAAAGATAAACGACAGCGCCATCAGCATCATCACCGCCACCGACAGCGGCTGGAAGATTTTGCTCCACATATTGAGCTGATAGCGGCCCGGATCCTGACCGCTGGACTTCAGATAGGTAACATAGTTGTGCAGGCCGCTGATAGACAGCGCGTCGGGGTCCAGCGCCACCACGCCGAGCTTGTCCGGCGTCAGGTTGGTCTTCCAGGTCCCGCTGACCGTCTGCGTTCCGGTGACCTGTTTCGGGTCAGTCAGGTTGGATTCATCCACCTGCGACAGCCGCCAGAGCTTATTCTCGGTGTCAAACTTTGCCGAAGCGGCATAGCGAACGGACTGCAGGCGGCGCTGGTCGTTAAAGGCGTAGATGCTCACTCCGCCCAGCTCATCGCTGCCTTTTACCCGCTCGATATACACAAAGTTATGGCCGTCTTTCGCCCACAGCCCCTGCTGCGTTGAAAGCAGCGATCCGCCGTACATCTGCTGAGCACGATAGTTACGCGCCATCTGCTCGCCCTGCGGGGCAACCCACTCGCCCATCGCCATGGTCAGCAGCACCAGCGGAATCGCGGTTTTCATCACCGACAGCGCCACCTGCAGACGGGTAAAGCCGGAAGCCTGCATCACCACCAGTTCGCTGCGCTGCGCCAGCATCCCCAGCCCCAGCAGCGCGCCGAGCAGCGCCGCCATCGGGAAGAAGATTTGGATATCTTTCGGCACGCTGAGAATCGTGTAGATTCCTGCTCCCAGCGCATCATAGTTGCCCTGCCCGGCCTTTTTCAGCTGGTCGACAAACTTGATAATGCCCGAGAGGGAAACCAGCATGAACAGGGTCATCATGATGGTATTGAAAATCGTCTTACCGATATAACGGTCAAGTACCCCAAACGCCTGCATCACGCCGCTCCTTTGTTAAAACGGGCACGGAAGCGGCGCATCGGCACCGTATCCCACAGGTTCAACAGCACGGCCAACGCGAAATAGAGCAGGTTTACCGCCCACATCCAGATCATCGGATCCATTTTGCCTTTACCGCCGCTCGATTTAATCGACGTTTGCAGCAGGAAGAACACCAGATAGAGCAGCATCGCCGGCAGCATCGACAGCACGCGGCCCTGGCGCGGGTTTACCACGCTAAGCGGCACCACCATCAGCGCCATGATGAATACCGTCGCGACCAGCGTGAAGCGCCAGTGCAGCTCCGCCCGGGCGCGATCGGTATCGGTACGCCACAGGGTACGCATATCCATCTGCTCGGTATCGTTCGGATCGGATGCCACCGCCTGATGGCCGACTATCGCCTGATAGTTTTTGAAGTCAGTAATGCGGAAGTCGCGCAGCATCGCGGTGCCTTCAAAGCGGGTGCCCTGATTCATGGTCACCACCTGCGAGCCGTCTTTACGCAGCGAGAGCTCGCCGGTATCCGCGACAACCACCGACGGGCGTGCGTTGCCTCGCGGCCGCAGCTGAGCAAGGAAAACATCGCTGAAGCGGTTGCCGTTGACGTTCTCAATAAACAGCACCGCGCTGCCATCGCTGGCCTGCTGGAACTGGCCCTGAGCCAGCGCCGCCATGCCGGGGTTCGCTTTCGCTTCCGCCAGCACTTCATCCTGGTGACGAGAAGACCAGGGCCCGGCCCACATCACGTTGACCGCCGCGACGATGCCCGTAAAGAGCGCCAGGATCATGGCGGCTTTCACCAGCACGGCCTTGCTCAGGCCGCAGGCGTGCATCACCGTGATTTCGCTTTCGGTATACAGTTTACCCAGCGTCATCAGCAGCCCGAGGAATAAACTCAGGGGCAGAATAAGCTGCGCCATTTCAGGTACGCCCAGCCCTAGCAGCGAGAGCACCAGATTTGTCGGGATATCGCCATCAACAGCGGCGCCGAGGATCCTAACCAGTTTCTGACAAAAGAAAATGAGCAGCAGGATGAATAGGATCGCCAACTGGCTTTTCAGCGTCTCACGAACCAGATATCTTATGATTATCACTATAAATACGCCCGTAAAAACCCGTTTTATTGCAGGAAAATTGCTTGTTTCATGGCTTAAACGTCATTTATTCTCTTTGGTCGTCGAAAACATCGCTAAGATTAAATGACTCGCTGGTTCTGCGTATCAGGATCTTTTCTGACGAACCAAGGCCGTAATAACGTTAAGATTAACACGAAGTCACCACAACAGCGGACATGAGTTACGAAAGCTTTCAATTTCTATACTCTATGGATTTCGAGTTGCAGGCAGGCGGCAAGACTGTGAAGCCCCGGAGCTTACATCAGGTAAGTGACAGGGGTGAGCAGGCGCAGCCAACGCATCTGCAACTTGAAAGACGACGAGTATATCTGTAGCCACCACTGTTGTCTTTAAGATTCAGGAGCATAGTGCATGGAGTTCAGTGTAAAAAGCGGTAGCCCGGAGAAGCAGCGGAGCGCCTGTATCGTGGTCGGCGTCTTTGAACCACGGCGCCTCTCCCCCATCGCCGAACAGCTTGATAAAATTAGCGACGGTTATATCAGCGCCCTGCTGCGTCGCGGCGAGCTGGAAGGCAAACCTGGCCAGACTTTATTGCTGCACCATGTGCCGAATATTCTGTCGGAGCGCATTCTGCTTATTGGCTGTGGTAAAGAGCGCGAGCTGGATGAACGTCAGTACAAGCAGGTCATTCAGAAAACTATCAATACGCTGAATGATACCGGTTCAATGGAGGCCGTCTGCTTCCTGACCGAGCTGCACGTCAAAGGCCGCAATAACTACTGGAAAGTGCGTCAGGCGGTCGAGACCGCTAAAGAAACGCTGTACAGCTTTGACCAGTTGAAAACCAACAAAAGCGAGCCGCGCCGCCCGCTGCGTAAAATGGTTTTCAACGTCCCGACCCGTCGCGAGCTGACCAGCGGCGAACGCGCCATTCAGCACGGTCTGGCGATTGCTGCCGGCATCAAAGCGGCGAAAGATCTCGGCAATATGCCGCCAAACATCTGTAATGCCGCCTATCTGGCCTCTCAGGCGCGCCAGCTGGCCGATACCTACAGCAAGAACGTCATTACCCGCGTTATCGGCGAACAGCAGATGAAAGAGCTGGGAATGAACTCTTATCTGGCGGTCGGCAACGGTTCGCAGAACGAATCGCTGATGTCGGTTATCGAATACAAAGGCAACCCGGCGGAGGATGCGCGTCCTATCGTGCTGGTCGGTAAAGGCCTGACCTTTGACTCCGGCGGCATCTCCATCAAGCCTGCCGAAGGCATGGACGAGATGAAATACGATATGTGCGGCGCGGCGGCAGTGTACGGCGTGATGCGCATGGTGGCAGAACTTCAGCTGCCACTGAACGTTGTCGGCGTGCTTGCTGGATGTGAAAACATGCCGGGTGGTCGCGCCTACCGCCCAGGCGACGTGTTGACCACGATGTCCGGGCAAACGGTTGAAGTGCTGAACACCGATGCCGAAGGGCGCCTGGTGCTGTGCGATGTGCTGACCTACGTCGAGCGCTTCGAGCCGGAGACGGTAATCGACGTGGCGACGCTGACCGGCGCCTGCGTGATAGCGCTGGGCCATCACATCACCGGCCTGATGTCGAACCACAATCCGCTGGCCCACGAGCTGATCGGCGCCTCCGAACTGGCAGGCGATCGCGCATGGCGTCTGCCGCTTGCCGACGAGTTCCAGGAACAGCTGGAATCTAACTTCGCCGATATGGCGAACATCGGCGGCCGTCCCGGCGGAGCGATTACCGCGGGCTGCTTCCTGGCGCGCTTTACCCGTAAGTACAACTGGGCGCACCTGGATATCGCCGGTACCGCGTGGCGTTCCGGTAAAGCCAAAGGCGCGACCGGTCGTCCGGTGGCGATGCTGTCGCAGTTCCTGCTCAACCGCGCTGGGTTTACCGGCGAAGAGTGATGCAACGTGCCGGGTGGACCCGGCCTACTAACGACAGTACACCGTAGGCCGGGTCCGCCCGGCTTAAGCATTTAAAGTCATCACAAGAAGCCCCATATATGAAAAACGCAACGTTCTACCTTCTGGACAACGACACGCAACAAGACGGTCTGAGCGCCGTTGAACAACTGGTGTGTGACATTGCCGCAGAACGTTGGCGCAGCGGCAAGCGAGTGCTCATCGCCTGCGAAGATGAGCAACAGGCCATTCGTCTGGACGAGGCGCTGTGGGCACGGCCAGCGGAAAGTTTTGTTCCGCATAATCTGGCGGGAGAAGGTCCGCGCGGCGGCGCGCCGGTGGAGATCGCCTGGCCGCAAAAACGCAACAGCAGCCCGCGGGATATTCTGATTAGCCTGCGGCTAAATTTTGCAGATTTTGCCACCGCTTTCACAGAAGTGATAGACTTCGTCCCTTATGAAGATTCTTTGAAACAACTGGCGCGCGAACGCTATAAAGCGTACCGCATGGCTGGTTTCAACCTGAACACGGCAACCTGGAAATAATGGAAAAGACATACAACCCCCAAGATATCGAACAGCCGCTTTACGAGCACTGGGAAAAGCAGGGCTATTTCAAGCCTAACGGCGATGAAAGCAAAGAGCCCTTCTGCATCATGATCCCGCCGCCGAACGTCACCGGCAGTTTGCATATGGGTCATGCCTTCCAGCAAACCATCATGGATACCATGATTCGCTACCAGCGCATGCAGGGTAAAAACACTCTGTGGCAGGCCGGTACCGACCACGCGGGTATCGCTACCCAGATGGTGGTTGAGCGTAAGATTGCCGCCGAAGAAGGTAAAACCCGCCACGACTATGGTCGCGACGCCTTTATCGATAAAATCTGGCAGTGGAAAGCGGAGTCCGGCGGCACCATTACCCGCCAGATGCGCCGCCTGGGCAACTCCGTGGACTGGGAGCGCGAGCGCTTCACCATGGACGAAGGCCTGTCCAACGCCGTCAAAGAAGTCTTTGTCCGCCTGTACAAAGAAGATCTGATCTACCGCGGCAAGCGCCTGGTCAACTGGGACCCGAAACTGCGCACCGCCATCTCCGATCTGGAAGTGGAAAACCGCGAGTCTAAAGGCTCAATGTGGCATATCCGCTATCCGCTGGCCGACGGCGCGAAAACCGCTGACGGTAAAGATTACCTGGTCGTCGCCACCACCCGTCCGGAGACCGTGCTGGGCGATACCGGCGTGGCCGTTAACCCGGAAGATCCGCGCTATAAAGACCTTATCGGCAAATTCGTGATCCTGCCGCTGGTTGACCGCCGCATTCCGATTGTAGGCGACGAACACGCCGATATGGAAAAAGGCACCGGCTGCGTGAAGATCACCCCGGCGCACGATTTTAACGACTATGAAGTGGGCAAGCGTCATGCCCTGCCGATGATCAATATCCTGACCTTTGACGGCGACATCCGCGAAACCGCGGAAGTTTATGACACCAAAGGCAACGAGTCTGACGTTTACTCAAACGCTATCCCGGCGGAGTTCCAGAAGCTGGAGCGCTTTGCCGCGCGTAAAGCGGTAGTTGCCGCTATCGACGCGCTGGGCCTGCTGGAAGAGATTAAACCGCACGACCTGACCGTTCCGTACGGCGACCGCGGCGGCGTGGTGATCGAACCGATGCTGACCGACCAGTGGTACGTCCGCGCCGACGTGCTGGCTAAACCCGCTGTTGAAGCGGTTGAGAACGGCGACATCCAGTTCGTGCCGAAGCAGTACGAAAACATGTACTTCTCCTGGATGCGCGACATTCAGGACTGGTGTATCTCCCGCCAGCTGTGGTGGGGTCACCGCATCCCGGCATGGTACGACAACGACGGCAACGTCTACGTTGGCCGCACCGAAGACGAAGTGCGTCAGGAAAATAACCTGGGCGCCGGCGTAGCGCTGCGCCAGGACGAAGACGTTCTCGATACCTGGTTCTCCTCCGCGCTGTGGACCTTCTCCACCCTCGGCTGGCCGGAAAACACCGATGCCCTGCGCCAGTTCCATCCGACCAGCGTGATGGTTTCCGGCTTCGACATCATCTTCTTCTGGATTGCGCGCATGATCATGATGACCATGCACTTCATCAAAGATGAAAACGGCAAGCCGCAGGTGCCGTTTAAAACCGTCTATATGACCGGCCTGATCCGCGATGACGAAGGCCAGAAGATGTCCAAATCGAAGGGCAACGTTATCGACCCGCTGGATATGGTCGACGGCATTTCCCTGCCGGAGCTGCTGGAAAAACGCACCGGTAACATGATGCAGCCGCAGCTGGCGGAAAAAATCGCCAAACGCACCGAGAAACAGTTCCCGAACGGCATTGAGCCGCACGGTACCGACGCCCTGCGCTTTACCCTGGCGGCGTTGGCCTCGACCGGCCGCGATATCAACTGGGATATGAAGCGTCTGGAAGGTTATCGTAACTTCTGCAACAAGCTGTGGAACGCCAGCCGCTTTGTGCTGATGAACACCGAAGATCAGGATTGCGGCTTTAACGGCGGTGAAATGACCCTGTCGCTGGCGGACCGCTGGATCCTGGCGGAATTCAACCAGACCGTCAAAGCCTACCGCGAGGCGCTGGACGGCTTCCGCTTCGATATCGCCGCGGGCATTCTGTATGAGTTCACCTGGAACCAGTTCTGCGACTGGTATCTGGAGCTGACCAAGCCGGTGATGACCGGCGGTTCCGAGTCTGAGCTGCGCGGCACCCGCCACACGCTGGTGACCGTTCTGGAAGGTCTGCTGCGCCTGGCGCACCCGATTATCCCGTTCATCACCGAGACCATCTGGCAGCGCGTGAAGGTGATTTGCGGTATTACTGCCGATACCATCATGCTGCAGCCGTTCCCGCAGTACGATGCGTCTCAGGTTGACGAAGCGGCGCTGGCCGATACCGAATGGCTGAAGCAGGCGATCGTCGCCGTGCGTAACATCCGTGCGGAAATGAACATCGCCCCAGGTAAGCCGCTGGAGCTGCTGCTGCGCGGTTGCAGCGAAGCCGCGATGCGTCGCGTGAACGACAACCGTAGCTTCCTGCTGAACCTGGCTCGTCTGGAAAGCATCACCGTGCTGCCCGCCGATGATAAAGGTCCGGTTTCCGTGACCAAAATTATCGACGGCGCCGAGCTGCTGATCCCGATGGCCGGCCTCATCAATAAAGAAGATGAACTGGCGCGCCTCGCGAAAGAGGTGACAAAAATCGAAGGTGAGATTGGCCGCATCGAGAGCAAACTCTCCAACGAAGGCTTTGTGGCACGCGCGCCGGAAGCGGTGATCGCCAAAGAGCGTGAGAAGCTGGAAGGTTACGCGGAAGCGAAAGCGAAGCTGATTGAGCAGCAGGCGGTTATCGCCGCGCTGTAATTCACTCGCCCCTTATCCCATCCGGGTAAGGGGCGTTTTCTGTGAAAGATCCTCGCTTGCACTCTCCCCTCCCGCAGTGTTATTAACAACATCATCCGTCATCATTTTGTAACGAGTCTTCACATGAATACGAGCGCAACCCTACCGCTAACCCTGCGCCGCATCACGGCTAATGATAATCAGGCGATAGCCAACGTTATCCGCCAGGTTTCCGCCGAATATGGCCTGACCGCCGATAAAGGCTATACGGTCGCCGATCCGAATCTGGATCAGCTCTATGAGCTTTATAGCCAACCGGGTTCCGCCTATTGGGTCGTTGAGCAGAATGGTGAAGTGGTCGGCGGCGGCGGCGTGGCGCCGCTCTCCTGCAGCGAGCCCGATATCTGCGAACTACAAAAAATGTATTTTATGACCTCCGCGCGCGGTCGGGGACTGGCGAAAAAACTGGCGCTGATGGCCATGGATTACGCCCGTGAACAGGGTTTCAAACGCTGCTATCTCGAAACCACCGCCTTCCTTAAAGAAGCGGTCGGTTTATATGAGCATCTCGGCTTCGAGCATATCGATGGGCCGCTGGGCTGCACTGGCCACGTTGACTGCGAGGTCACGATGCTGAAAGTGCTGTAGCGCCCGCAAAACGACGACGTTAATTAATCGAAAAAATGCATGGTTTTCATGCAAAAAGAGCGTTATTCACCGCACGTTTTCGCTAATACACTCTTCGAGCATTGGATCTTTTCGCCTGCTACTGCGGCAGGCTTTGCTCAGGATAGAACATCATGAAAAAACTCCCCCTCCTGCTCACCGGCGGCCTGATGCTTGCCGGCATGGCTTCCTGCGTTAACGCCGGCGAACTTGCTGGCAATACCGAAGGCGCTCAGGTCATTCGCGTGGAAAAAAACCGGGGCCGTATCGATGCGCTCAACGATATCGTTTATAGCCAGGTAAAAAGCACCGTCGCCGTTCGTCAGCTGCATATGTCTTTACTGGTACCGCGTAACGGCGATCTGAAACCGGCAATCATCTATTTCCCCGGCGGCGGTTTCACCAGCGCGGCCTGGAATAAGTTTATCGAGATGCGTATGGCGCTGGCGACGGCGGGATTCGTCGTCGCGGCGGCGGAATACCGTACGGTTCCCGACACCTTCCCGGCCCCGGTTATCGATGGTAAAGCTGCCGTTCGCTATCTCCGCGAACATGCCGCGGAATACGGTATAGACCCGTCGCGTATTGGCGTGCTGGGGGATTCCGCAGGCGGCTATATGGCGCAGATGCTGGCGCTCACCAACGGCGACAAAACGTTCGATCGTGGCGATAACCTGGCGCAATCCTCGGACGTGCAGGCCGCCGCCACGCTGTACGGTATTTCAAACCTGTTGAATATCGGCGAAGGTTTTCCGCAGGCGATTCAAAAGGTACACCAGTCGCCGGCGGTCACTGAAGCGCTGCTGGTACACGGTAGCGCTTTTCGCGACTGGCCGGGAGCGACCATTGACAGCGATCCGCAAAAAGCCCTGGCGGCCAGCCCGATGGGCCATATCAGCGGTAAAAAGCCGCCGTTTTTAATTATGCACGGCAGCGCCGATACCCTGGTTTCACCGGTACAAAGTCAACAGCTCTATCGCGCGCTGAAGAAGGAGGGCAACCCGGCTGATTACGTGTTGCTGGCGGGTGCGGAGCACGGCGATGACAGCTGGTATCAGAAGCCGGTTATTGAACGGGTAGTGAACTGGTTTAAAGCGACCCTCGGCGCGCCAAAAGCCGCCGCGACAGCAGAGAAAGACAAAAACGCCAATCTGTAATAGATCGTCAGGCCGCTGCGACGAAGCGGCGGCCTGGCACTCAGACCGGCACGCCGCTGTGAAAACGAAACTCCGCTTCAGGCGCGTTAATTAACGCCGCTTCCGCCTCGCCAAGCTGGCGCACGCGTTCGCTGATATTTTCCGCGGAAATCCTCTGCGCTAAGTCCAGATAGTCCTGATAGTGGCGCGCTTCGGAACGCAGCAGCGACAGATAAAACTTCTGCAGATCGTCATCCAGCCATGGCGCCAGCGCGGCAAAACGCTCGCAGGAACGGGCTTCAATGTAGGCGCCGCAAATCAGTTTATCGATCAGCATCACCGGTTCGTGAGAACGCACTTCCCGGCGCAGCCCGCGGGCATAGTTGCTGGCGGTGATTTTGACGTACGGGATTTCGCGGGAAAGCATGATTTCCCTCACCTGCCAGAAGTGATGCAGCTCCTCTTTGATCAGCAAAATCATGCTGTCGAGCAGCTGACGTCCCCAGGGATCGTCGGTCTGCGGCATGGCGCTTTTGTTTATCTGCTTATGTAGCGCGACGAAATCCGGCTCCGGGCCCCAGCGGTAGGTGAAGTCCTCGTAGGGCTTCAGGCAGGCCAGCAGCTCATCGGCGCCTTCTTTATCCGCAACGTATCGACGCACCAGCAGCATGGCGTTTTGCGCCGCTTTCAGCTCGCACACCATATGGTCGGTCAATAGCAGTGGAAGATTTTCCGGTTTACGGGCTTCATCAATCCACGCCTGAGGAGTTGGGCAATGCAGAAAGCTTAAAATCGGGGCGAGTATTTGCGGGTAATCCATTGAAATTCCTTGCTATACGGCGGCATAACGCACCGCCGTATACCTCTGCTACCTAGTGGCGAACGCCGTCGTCGTCTTCATCAACGAGATCTTCGTCGTCGTCACCTTCTTCGTCTTCCCCGTTAGGATCTTCGTAGTAGGTGCCCCAGCCGTCGTATTCAACGTCGTATTTTTCCGCCAGCGTCATCAGCTGCTCAACCTGGGCATCGATCAGCTCGGCATTCAGCGCGGATTCGCTGAGGATATCGCAGCAAATCACGGTATCGCCCTCTTCCACTTCCAGCTCTTCTGGCTCAGTCACTTCATAGCCCAGCTTGAAAGCTTCTACCGCCACTTTCTCCAGCGTTTCGAAATCATCGGCGGAGAGATGGTGCTCAATGGTGTACAGCGCGTCCGGATCGCTGCCGTCTTCGAGCAACTCTTCAATAATCAGACGCGTTTCTTCACGCTGTTCTTCCAGTAATTCCGGGTTGGCCATGGCTCGTTCCTCATAATGTGTCGCAGATGCTTCTATTGTCACATACCGCCGTGATTGCCTCCACCTTCTAAGAGAAAGATTTATGACACGGGGTTGCAAATGAATATTCATACATATAAAGTGAATTTTAATTCAACAAATGGTCTAAGCCATGTGAGGGAACCATGTCCGCGTTATATCAGAAGCATTTTTTAAAGTTGCTTGATTTTACTCCTGCAGAAATTACCGCCCTGCTTGAACTGGCGGCCAGGCTCAAAGCTGATAAGAAAAACAATATCGAAATTCAGCATCTCACCGGCAAAAACATCGCGCTCATCTTCGAAAAAGACTCTACTCGTACCCGATGCTCTTTCGAAGTTGCCGCATTTGACCAGGGCGCTCGCGTCACCTATCTCGGACCAAGCGGCAGCCAGATTGGCCACAAAGAGTCGATTAAAGACACCGCCCGCGTGCTGGGACGCATGTACGACGGTATTCAATATCGCGGTCATGGCCAGGAAGTGGTGGAAACCCTTGCCGAATATGCCGGCGTTCCGGTATGGAACGGCCTGACCAATGAATTCCACCCTACCCAGCTGCTAGCGGACCTTCTGACCATGCAGGAGCACCTGCCGGGCAAAGCCTTTAACCAGATGACCCTGGTCTACGCCGGCGACGCGCGGAATAATATGGGCAACTCCATGCTCGAAGCCGCCGCGCTAACCGGCCTGGATCTGCGCCTGGTCGCGCCAACGGCCTGCTGGCCGGAAGAGAAGCTGGTCGAGCAGTGCCGGGCGCTGGCGCAGAAAAACGGCGGCAATATTACGCTGACCGAAGATATCGCCGCGGGCGTGAAGGGAGCGGACTTTATCTATACCGACGTCTGGGTATCAATGGGCGAAGCTAAAGAGAAGTGGGCGGAGCGTATCGCGCTGCTGCGCGGGTATCAGGTGAATAGCGAGATGATGGCGCTGACCGGCAATCCGCAGGTGAAATTCCTCCACTGCCTGCCCGCGTTCCACGACGACCAGACCACGCTCGGCAAACAGATGGCGGCGGAGTACGGCCTGCACGGCGGTATGGAAGTCACCGACGAGGTATTTGAATCCGCGGCGAGCGTCGTTTTCGACCAGGCGGAAAACCGCATGCATACTATCAAAGCGGTGATGGTGGCGACGCTTTCCCACTGAAATCAAAAACTAAACGTGTAACGCTCGGCGACAATATACTGTTCTCCATAGTGAATAGGCTGATGCTGGCTATCCAGAATCAGCGTTTTCATCAGGAATAACGGTTCGCCGGGCGGTTGCTGCAGCAGCGGTGCGTTGTCAGAATGCGCGCGCACCATCTCTACCGTCGTTTCACCCGCATAGGTAGGCACGATCGCGTATTTATCACTCAATAGCTGATAAAGCGACCCGCTGAGATCTTCCTGCTGTAAAAATCCTAATCGTTTCAGAGAGTAGTAATTATTCTCTAACATTAACGGCGCATCGCCAGCGATCCTGAGGCGTTGGATATAAAGCACGGAATCATCCCTCTCAAGCTCAAGAAGCTGACGCGCATTACGATAGTCCGGCAGAATCTCACGACGAGTCACTACGCTGTGGGTTGGTAGATGGTTAGCATCGCATGCGGCAGTAAAGCTAAGCAGGTGCACAACTTTACGCTCAATTTTAGGCAGACAGACAAAAGTCCCCTTCCCCTGCTTTTTCACCAAATAGCCTTCGGCTACCAGCTCTTTCACTGCGTTGCGCACCGTAATGCGGCTGATATTGTAAAGTTCGCTGAGCTCAATCTCGGTGGGGATTTTCTCTCCTTCAGCGAGTTTCCCGGACGAGATATCGCTGAGGATTTTATCTTTAAGCTGCCTGTATAACGGTACGGAAGTATTCTGTTGCAGTCCAAAATTCGACATAAAAGAGGTACCAGCACGGCCATTAATGCGAAGCAGGATTATAATCGAAGCGCGCCCATCAAACTACGACGGCGCGCATATCCCTTAGACCCAGGCCGAAATCGCAGCAAACACGGCGCTGACTATCCACAGCACCGGAAACAGCGGCGCAATCGCCTTTAACCACTGACCAAATCCAATACGCGCAATAGACAGCCCGGCCAGCAATACACCACCGGTAGGAGAGACCAGGTTCGTCAGGCCATTGCCAAATTG
This sequence comes from Klebsiella pasteurii, assembly GCF_018139045.1. Lineage (NCBI taxonomy): Bacteria > Pseudomonadati > Pseudomonadota > Gammaproteobacteria > Enterobacterales > Enterobacteriaceae > Klebsiella > Klebsiella pasteurii. The sequence goes on along the minus strand of NZ_CP073236.1, from coordinate 4,569,484 downwards.
GTAAGCCATTACCATCGCCTCTTTATTGATACCCACTAAATCGCCTAATGGCGCCAGCACGGGCATCGTGAGCGCAGCCTCGCCCGAAGAGGAAGGGACAAAAAAGGTGATGACGTTATGCCCTAATAGCATCAAAGTGGTGAATGCGTACTGCGGCAACCCTTCCAGCATTTCCGACAAGCCAAAGAGCAGCGTGTCGATAATTCGTCCGTTCTCTGCCACCACCAAAATACCGCGCGCGAGTCCTATCACTACGGCGGCGTAAACAAACTCTTTACACCCTTCGACAAAGCTGTCGGCCATCCCGCTAATACCCATGCGCCCGACGATCCCAGAAAACAGCCCCAGAGCCAGGAACACAGAGCCGATCTCAACCATGTACCAGCCACGCGTGATTAACCCCCATGAAATGATGGCCAGCGCCAGCACAAAAGCGATGATAATCACTCGATCGGCGATGGAAAAATGGACCGACGTATCCTGTATCGACAAAAACTGCTCACGGTTGCGGCAATCATTCTCATATACCGGCGACTTTTGTGGAGTGCGTTTAACACGATGTGCGTACCACATGGTGTAAGTAATCGCCAGTAATGTGAAGACCAGCCATGCGATGGCACGCAGCCAAAGCTGCGGATTTCCCTGAATACCCGCTACGCCCTGGGCAATGAGTACAGAGAACGGATTGGTCATTGCGCCAACATAGCCAATCTGGGTTCCCAGAAAAAGAATCAGGATCGCGGTCATTGAGTCATAACCCAGCGCGAACATGAGGGATATAAAGATCGCATAAAGAGGGATCACCTCCTCGCTCATACCAAAAGTTGCGCCCCCCAGGCTAAACAAAGTCATTGCGATAGGGATAACCAGAATCCCTTTACCAGCCAGACGTTCAGCCAGCGCCACCAGCCCCCGCTCAATAGCGCCAGTACGTAAAATAACGCCAAAAGCACCACCAACAATGAGTACAAACGCCACTACGTCGGCGGCCTTGATAATTCCCTCCATCGGCGCGGCCAGTACGGCGGCAATACCCTGACGTAAATCGCCCTCGCTGCTGACTTTTTCCAGCAGATGATAAGACCCTGGGATCACTAATGTTTTCGTTTCACCGCCGGGTAAAGTCACTGAGTGATAATCAAAACTGCCGCTGGGAATACACCATGTCAGCAGCGCTACTAATATAATAATGAAGAAAATCAGAGCGTAGCAGTGTGGCATCGCCCACTTTATTTTTGCAATACGCATAATCCGCCTCGGTAAGATGTTTATATAATGTTCGCCGTCATTCGGCATTTTTAGAGTCACAGAAGGTCATGGGTAATACGGCCATCCACCAGGGTCAGTACAACGGTGGAGGTCCGTAACTCATCATTCGGGCAGCTCAACAAATTACGGTCAAAAACCGCGATATCCGCACGTTTTCCCGGCTCAAGGCTACCGGTCATATCTTCCATGCCGTGATGTCGAGCACTATTCAGCGTCCAGGCCGTTAAGAGCTGCTGTCGTGTCATTCCGCGTTCGCGGTACCAGCCATTCACGGGTGAACCATCAGGGAACTGACGACAGCAGGCGGCATACATCGCGTCAGGAACAGAAGGAATAAACAGGGGCAGATCGGTACCAATAGTGACCGTCACACCAGCCCCGAATAGTGCGGCATAATCGTAGAATTGCGCTTCGCGCTCTTCTCCATAGCGTTCGCGCATATAGGCTTCGGCTTCGCAGGGGTTAAGGAGCAGAATTTGTGCATAAACTTCGGCAAAGAGGCCGAGCTCAGCCATTCTGGGAATATCGTTTGGATGCGGGCATTCCAGATCGCTCAGAGAATGTCTAACCACACTCTGCGGGTGACGCTGACGGCATTCGGCAAAAATATCTATACAGCGGCGAATTGCGGCATCGCCCTCCGCATTCATACAGCAGTTGAATCCACGAGCATCAGCCAGCAAAACCTGCTGGCGCAGGGCATCATAATCAACGGGCCTTTCATTGTTCGTGCCGGGACGATCGGCATAGGGGTAAATCATATCGCCGGTATGATCGGCAATAACGCCATCGACCATAAATTTAAAACCATGAAACCGCAGCCATGGCGAATGAAAGCGGCGTCGGGCCTGTTCACCGAAAGCAAGATCGACAGGCGCAGATACGGGCTGAGAAACAATGCTCACCCTCAGCGACAGCGCATCCTCTTTTTCCAGTTCATCCCAGGCATTCATCAACCGCGGCGCATCGTTGAAACAAACGTCTTTTATCGCCGTGATTCCCTGCCCGGCAAGTCGGGTCATAAATGCCCGCATTTCTTTTTTTAACTGTGCGGTATCAGCCAGCATCTCATTCAATAATGCGATTCTCGCCTCCGCGCTGCACTCTTCAGCGGTAAAGCCATAAAGCTCCACGGCGGCACGGTTCATCCAGCAATAGCTTTTGTCATCGTTAATAGCAACAACCGGCCTCTGCGGGAAAGCGTCATCCAATAAGCTGGCATCAGGCACCGCTCCCCAACGGGCAACAGACCAGCCCCAGCCATAGAGGCTTTTCCCCTCAGGGAGAAGATTCACTGCAGCCTGTAGTAGTTCAAGGGCATGATTACTGTCGCGGGCGCCATGGAGATCGACGCCACGCCGCATGCTCATATAGCCGGTAAAAAACGTGTGATTATCGCAAAATCCCGGACAAATCAGGCGATCGCCAAGTTCGATAAAGCGAGTACTTTCACCTCTCCAGGGTTGAATATCTTCCCCATTTGCTATCATCGCCGCGATAGCGCCATTTTTAATGACGACATATCCGCTAAATAGCTCATTTCTGGCAGCAGTAAAAATAGCATCAGAACGTAAAATCAAATCAGCAGCTTCACTATGCATAATTCTTTCCTCACGGAAAAAGCGCACGAATCCCCGTTTCCGCCCGGCAAGCGGACGGAAATCAGTATGGAAAAATGAGAGAAGGCGTTATAGGTTAGTAGTGAGTCCCGTAGCCAAACGCCCCTTCTTTCAGGCAAATTTGTGCCGAGAAAGCTGCTGCTTTTTGCAGGCTATGGGTAATCGCTTCGCGCTTGTTACCCGTAGGTTGGGCCAGAAAATGGCAAACGAAAGCGGTAATAAAAGCATCACCTGCGCCCATTGTATCGACTGGAGTGACGTAATCGGGCGCCTGCTGATACCAATCCTGCCCGTCAAATAAAATCGCGCCTTCATCCCCACGCGTCGCGCAGACAATGCGACTCCCGCTGGCCTGCGCCTGTTGCACAATTTCACGCGTTTGCGCCAGGCTATAGTCAGCGCATGAGAAGAATGCGAAGTCGACGTAACGGCACAACGGCAGCGCCAGCTCCAGTACAAAGTCATCTGAAAAATCGAAAGAGACAGGAATGTTGAGCTTGCGTAACTGAGGTAATTGCGTCTCCATGTAGCTATAACAACCGCTATGGATCAGATCAAACTCACGCAGGTATTGCTCATGCTGAAAAATAAAATCCATCGAAGTTGTCTTACGAATACCCCCGGCGTTCGAACCAAGAAATATCCGTTCTCCCTCTTCGATTTTCAGCTGCGCACAGCCGTTCTCCCCGGCCACCTGCAGACAGTGGGGCCACTTGACGCCAACTTTATCCAGCACCTGCATAACGTGCTCCGCAGCGGCATCATTACCAAAAATCCCCAGATAGGCCGCATTGTGTCCCAACATGGCCGCATAAGCGGCAAAGTTCAACGCATTTCCACCGGGATACATGGTCTGAGTATGGGCGTATTTATCGACGACGTTATCGCCAATTCCAATCACATTCATCATAATTCCCCTTAGTATTCCACCTGCCCCATATAGCGGCGGGTATCCAATGGATGCTGACGAATGTCGGCAAGCGCAGAACGATATTCACACATGATGCTGTAAAACAGCACGGGGTTGAAAAACTCCACGACTGACGGAGGGAGAACCCCGATGCCCAGTTCTTTAGCATCAACGACTTCCACTTTCTCTGCATACTTGGTGAGGAAGACCAAAGCTCGCTCATCCATCGCCCGCGTACGGCCTTCGTTCATTAATAAAATAAACGGCGTCTCTTTATCCGTAACTTCGAAAGGCCCGTGGAAGTACTCACCGGAGTGAATAGGTGCGGCATGTAGCCATTGCATTTCCATTAGTGAGCAGATAGCAAAACCATAAGCATGGCCGTAAGAAGCTCCGCTGGAGAGGATATAGAAGAGTTTTTCATCCTGATATTTTTGGGCAAAACGCTGGCAGCGATCCGCAACCTGCTGACGGCCATGAGCAATGACGCCATTAATTTGGGCCATTCCCTGTTGGAAATCAGCGTAATTATCGAAACCTTCAACCTGCTGCAGCGTATCAACGCACAGATTGAGGATAATCGCCATCGGATTATCGACCACATTGGTATCGTTACCCCAGGCATAGAGTATGTTGTGGTTGGCGTATTCGATCAGCTGTGCCTGAGCGTTGTGAGTCAGCGTAATAGTATGCGCTTGATGGTGCTGTGCAAGCTTAGCCGCAGCGACGGATTCTGGCGTGTTGCCCCCGTGCGAACAGACGATAACCAGCGAATTCTCCCCCAACGTTTTTGGCGTCGCGTAGACAAACTCATTGGCGGTATACATGCCGACATGAAGCGTTGTCGCCTCGCTATCAAGAAAGTATTTAGCCGGATACATATCCACTAATGACCCGCCGCAGGCCACAAGGAACACCTGGCGGATTCCGCCTTTATCTTCTATCTCTTTCGCAACGGCATTAATTATTTCTTTAGTATTCATATAGTAAAAACTCCACATCTCATTATTGATTGTTCAAATTAACGGAAACAACATTAATACGTTATATAACGTATTAATGAGATCGCCATCAAAATTTGCACAATGCGCGCGGTATGAGCGTTTGGCTGAAGCATCAAATGAGAGGGAATAAGAAGTAAAAAATCGCGAATAGCTAGAAAAAACAAAGGCTAGCAATTGTCACAATATGACAATTGCTAGCCTTCGGTAAAAATACGCTCGTCAACTAAACCATCAGCATCTTCACAACCGCTTTGCGCACCTTCGCTGGCGTGCCGACGGCGCACAGCGGCTTATGTACTTCGCCGGGATAGAACACTACAAAATCGCCTTCGCTGAGGATAACGGTTTTTTCCTGCGCCCCCTCCGCCAGGAAAGCGATGTCTTTATCAGCCAGCCAATCGGTATCCGGCGCACCGGCGGGAAGAACGCTAAAGGTCATGCTCTCCTGGCCTTTGAGTACAATCTGGATGTCGAGGTAGCGGGCGTGATACTCGGCGCGGCGGTCGGCCATCGGCTCGGTGGTATCTTCGGAAATGAGATAAAACAGGTTGTTGCCGTCAATATCATGTTTACCCAGCGGCGTCGCGTCGGTGACGTGGGCCTTAACGTGTTCGATAGCCTCGCGTAGAGACGCCGGCAGCCAGCTCTGCAGATGGTGAATGTTCCCAACGATCATAATAACCCCTAATTATAAAACAGCTTTTCATTTTCCGTTTTATACCCCCCTTCGCACTGCCATACCACCTCTTTTTCAGGGTTTTTTGCGTTACCGCACTCTTCTCCAGGCAAACGTTTACCTTTTGTGGATTAATCGCTTGATCCGAAATATGAGCTGCGTATAATGCCACCCGTTTTGCCGGGAGGAATTATGGTTCAGTGTGTACGACATCGCGTCTTACCGCGTCTGAAAACAGGCGCTGGCCTGCCGTTTTTTCTTTCCGTTGCATCCGTATTCGTAAAGCCCCTTATTTAAGGGGCTTTTTTTTTGCCCAGGCGTCAGGAGATAAACATGGCTAATCCGCTGTATCAAAAACATATCATTTCTATAAACGATCTCAGCCGCGAAGACCTTGAACTGGTACTGGCAACCGCAGCAAAGCTCAAAGCCCATCCACAGCCTGAGCTGCTGAAGCATAAAGTGATTGCCAGCTGCTTTTTTGAAGCGTCGACTCGCACCCGCCTGTCGTTTGAAACCTCGATGCATCGCCTGGGCGCCAGCGTGGTCGGTTTCTCGGACAGCAGCAACACCTCGCTGGGCAAGAAAGGCGAAACCCTGGCCGATACCATCTCGGTCATCAGCACCTATGTCGATGCCATCGTCATGCGCCACCCGCAGGAAGGCGCGGCGCGTCTGGCGACCGAATTCTCCGGCGGTATTCCGGTACTCAACGCCGGCGACGGCGCGAACCAGCATCCGACGCAGACCCTGCTGGATCTGTTCACCATTCAGGAGACCCAGGGCCGTCTGGAAAATCTTAACGTGGCGATGGTCGGCGACCTGAAATACGGCCGCACCGTTCACTCCCTGACCCAGGCGCTGGCGAAATTTAACGGCAACCGCTTCTACTTTATCGCGCCGGACGCGCTGGCCATGCCGCAGTACATCCTCGACATGCTCGACGAAAAAGGCATTGCCTGGAGCCTGCATAGCGCCATTGAAGAGGTGATGGAAGAGGTGGACATTCTGTATATGACCCGGGTACAGAAAGAGCGCCTCGACCCATCGGAATATGCCAACGTGAAGGCGCAGTTTGTCCTGCGCGCCGCCGATCTGGAAGGCGCCCGCGCCAATATGAAGGTGCTGCATCCGCTGCCGCGCATTGATGAAATCACCACCGATGTCGATAAAACGCCGCACGCCTGGTACTTCCAGCAGGCAGGCAACGGCATCTTCGCGCGCCAGGCCTTACTGGCACTGGTACTGAATAGCGATCTGGCACTGTAAGGGGAAAAAGAGATGACACACGACAATAAATTACAGGTAGAAGCCATCAAACGTGGCACCGTTATCGACCATATCCCGGCGCAGGTCGGCTTTAAGCTGCTGACCCTGTTCAAACTGACCGAAACGGATCAGCGCATCACCATCGGCCTGAACCTGCCGTCAGGCGAAATGGGCCGCAAAGATTTAATCAAAATCGAAAACACCTTCCTGACCGACGAGCAGGTCAACCAGCTCTCCCTGTACGCGCCGCAGGCTACGGTGAACCGCATTGATGATTATGAAGTGGTCGGTAAATCCCGCCCGCATCTACCGGACCGCATTAACAACGTACTGGTTTGCCCCAACAGCAACTGTATCAGCCACGCCGAGCCGGTGTCCTCCAGCTTTGCGGTGAAGAAACGTGAAAACGATATCGCGCTGAAGTGCAAATATTGTGAAAAAGAATTTTCACATCATGTCGTTCTGGCAAACTAAATGCTTCAGCAGCAGACCCAGAAATGGGTCTGCTAATAAAACGATGCGTTAAATAATCCGCGCAAAGTCAACTCACAGACCGTTTGCAAGATAATCAATATCTCTCACTATACCATCATTTATTATCCAGGTGCCTGACGGTTATATATAATGATTATTGATATTGCTCATTAAATATCACCCGTATTGCTCTCGTTTTTTTCTCTTCATACACTCCAGAACGCTTTCCATTATTTATTAATTAATCACTGGATGAATTATGAAACTGAAGAAAATATCGCTCTATACGGCAACATTATTATTTACCTCCTCAGCATTGGCTCATGGCTATGTAGAATCTCCGCCAAGTCGGGCCTACCAATGTAATACAGGGAAAAACACGGACTGCGGTCCGGTGCAGTGGGAACCGCAAAGCGTTGAGCAAGCAAGCGGTTTTCCTGAAGGCCCGATGCCGCCTGACGGGCAACTGGCCAGCGCGGGTAAAACCAACTTCTCGCAGCTGGATAGCCAGAGCCCGACCCGCTGGTCGAAAACCAGGATAAAGAGCGGTAAAAATAATTTTGTCTGGCACCATTCTGCGCCCCACAGAACCGCTAACTGGCGTTATTACATTACCAAACAAAACTGGGTTCAAAATAAGCCGCTGACGCGCAGCGATTTTGAAAGCAAGCCCTTTTGTCAAATCGCCGGTAACGGCGTAGCGCCGGCAATACAGGTCACCCATTCCTGTAATGTCCCCGAGCGTACCGGCTATCAGGTTATTTATGCCGTGTGGGAAATTGCCGATACGGCAAATAGTTTCTATCAGGCCATTGATGTCGATTTTGGCAGCACCGGCGATGACAGCGCAGACGAATCACTCTGGACAACGCAGCTGTCAGGCCAGCTTACTGGGAAGGATCTCCATGCTGGTGATAAAGTCGTTGCCCATTTCTTTAACGCGAGCGGCGAAGTTTATTCGTTACAAACGGAATTAACGATCGCCAGCGATGCGCAGGGGCAAAACAGCCAATGGTTTTACGATCTGGCGGAAGCCATTAATACCGCGCACGAAGGCAAGCTGCGCGCCGGGGTAAAGGAGGGCGATGGCAATATTAACCCGATCCATGGCGTTAACCAGGTCTATGTGCCGCAAGACAGCGCGGTACAAAGCGTCACGCTGACCTATGCCGAATCGCAGTCAGACGATAGCGCGAAAGAATCTCTGAGCATTACCAACGTCAGCGCAACCAAAATCGAAAACGGGAAAGCGACGGTGACCTTTAACGCCACGGCCAACGGTAAAATGCACCTTACCGCCGCCGTCAGCAATCATGCGGGCACGGAGAAAGGGAGCATTCAGCAAACGGTAGATAATCGCACCCTGACGTTAACTATTCCTCTAAGTCACGTTCAGGCTGGCCATCATATGCTGCGCTACAATGCCAGCAATGAGCAAGGCGCCATCATCGGCCAGGGGGTCATTAACCTGATGCTGGAAGAGAGTGCGCAACCGACGCCAGCGCCTGCGGGCAAGTATGACTACACCTTTCCGGAGCAGCTGAAAAGCTATACGGCAGGCACCCGGGTTTTACAGCCTAAAGACGGCAAAGTGTACCAATGTCGCCCACTCCCCTACAGCGGCTACTGCGTGCAGTGGAGCCAACACGCCAACCAGTACGAACCGGGCGTCGGATCGGCCTGGACGGCGGCATGGACTGAAGTCACCCGCTAATTTCGTTCTGCAGATTCATGCCTTAAGCGGATAGCGCCCTGCGTTATCCGCTGCTCTGCTTCGCAAAATGCGGCCTGTATAATGATAAAGCAGTCAGCACTCTTTATAATGGCCAACGCCAGTCAGATTACCTTTAAATATTTCAGGAGAACTCATGTCTAAAACTATCGCGACGGAAAATGCACCCGCAGCCATCGGCCCGTACGTTCAGGGTGTTGATCTGGGTAATATGATCATCACTTCCGGGCAGATCCCGGTAGACCCGAAAACCGGCAGCGTGCCGGAAGATGTCGCCGCTCAGGCACGTCAGTCGCTGGATAACGTGAAAGCTATCGTAGAAGCCGCGGGCCTGAAAGTTGGCGATATCATTAAAACCACCGTTTTCGTGAAAGATCTGAACGATTTCGCCACCGTTAACGCCGCCTATGAAGCCTTCTTCACCGAGCACAACGCCACCTTCCCGGCGCGCTCCTGCGTAGAAGTGGCGCGTCTGCCGAAAGACGTGAAGATTGAAATTGAAGCGATCGCCATTCGTCGCTAATCGTAGACAGTATGAACAAAGGCAGCCCGTGGCTGCCTTTGTTGTTTCTGCACGTAAAGCGCCTCGCTCACTGCCAGCCGTAGCGACGGCTGTAGAAGCCTTTGACCATCTGCGTCAGCGTCATATAGCCCGCAAGGATCGCAATCAGCCACGGGAAGTAGCTGAGCGGCAGCGCCTGAAGCTGCAGGTAGCCCGCCAGCGGCGAGAACGGCAGCGCAATTCCCACCACCATCACCAGCAGCGTCATCACGATCAGCGGCCAGGCCGCGCGGCTCTGGATAAACGGGATCCGCCGCGTACGGATCATATGCACAATCAGCGTCTGCGACAGCAGGCCAACCACGAACCAGCCGGACTGGAACAGGGTCTGATGTTCTGGCGTGTTGGCGTGGAATACCCACCACATCAGGCAGAACGTCAGAATATCGAATATGGAACTGATCGGCCCAAAGAAGACCATAAAGCGGCCGAGATCCGCCGGGTTCCAGCGCTGCGGTTTACGAATCTGCTCATCGTCCACGTTATCGAACGGGATCGCGACCTGGGATACGTCGTACAGCAGGTTCTGGATCAGCAGATGCAGCGGCAGCATCGGCAGGAACGGCAGGAAGGCGCTGGCCACCAGCACGCTAAAAACGTTACCGAAATTGGAGCTGGCGGTCATTTTGATGTACTTGAGCATATTGGCGAAGGTCCGGCGGCCTTCAATAACCCCCTCCTCCAGCACCATCAGGCTCTTCTCCAGCAGGATGATATCCGCCGCCTCGCGGGCGATATCCACCGCACCGTCGACGGAAATACCGATATCCGCCGCGCGCAGCGCCGGGGCGTCGTTAATGCCGTCGCCCATAAAACCCACCACGTGTCCTTCGCGTTTCAGTAGGGTCACGATACGCTCTTTGTGCAGCGGCGCCAGGCGAGCAAACAGGGTGGTACGTTTTGCCAGTTCGGCCAACTCATCATCGTTCAGCGCTTCAACCTGGCTGCCGATAACCACGTCCCCCGCATCCAGCCCCACTTCGTGGCAGACTTTGGCCGCCACCAGTTCACTGTCGCCAGTGAGGATTTTGACCGTAATGCCGCTGGCCTTCAGCGCCTTGAGCGCCGGGGCGGTAGTCTCTTTCGGCGGGTCAAGGAAGGCGATATAACCTTCGAGGATCAGATCTGACTCATCCGCGCGCTGGTAGTCGCCTTCGCGTGCGGGCAGGTACTTCGTCGCCACCGCCACCACGCGCAATCCCTGGCGGTTGAGGGTGTCGGTGACGCGACGGATGCGCCGTAGCATGGTCTCGTCCAGCGGTACGATGTCGCCGTTATAGCGCACTTGGGTCGAGACGTTGAGGATCTCCTGCAAAGCGCCTTTGCAGATCAGCTGGTGAACGTTGTCCTGCTCCTGCACCACCACCGACATACGGCGACGCTCAAAATCGAACGGGATCTCATCCACTTTTTGCCAGCGTTCCGCCAGCCCGCGCGCTGACTCCAGCTCTACGCCCTCCAGCACCGCGGTATCGAGCAGATTCTTCAGCCCGGTCTGATAGTGGCTATTCAGCCAGGCGGTATGCAGCACCCGTTCGCTCACTTTGCCGGAGACATCGGTGTGATTCTCCAGCACGATTTTATCCTGCGTCAGGGTACCGGTTTTATCGGTGCACAGAATGTCCATCGCGCCAAAGTTCTGTATCGCGTCGAGGTGCTTGACGATCACTTTCTGTTTCGACAGCTTCACCGCCCCGCGCGCCAGGGTCGAGGTGACGATCATCGGCAGCATTTCCGGGGTCAGACCCACCGCGACGGAGAGCGCGAACAGCGCCGCCTCCCACCAGTCGCCTTTGGTGTAGCCGTTAATCAGCAGCACGATCGGCGTCATCACCAGCATAAAGCGGATCAACAGCATGCTGACCCGGCTGATGCCTTTCTGAAAGGCGTTCGGCTCGCTTTCCTGTTCGCTGACGCGACCGGCCAGCTGGCCAAACCAGGTGCCGCCGCCGGTGGCGAAAACGATGGCCTGCGCCGATCCGCTCACTACGTTGGTACCCATAAAGCACAGGGTGTCGCACTCCAGCGGGTTCGTCTGTAGCGGGTCGCGGGTGCGGGTCACCTTTTCGACCGGCAGCGATTCCCCGGTCAGCGAGGCCTGGGCGACAAACAGGTCGCGCGCCTGAATGACGCGCAGATCTGCCGGAATCATGTCTCCCGCCGATAGCTTGACGATATCTCCCGGCACCAGCTGGTCGATGGGCAGCTCGCACCAGCGGCTTTCACCCTGCTCATTCACCACCCGCAGGACCGTCGCGGTGTTGCTGACCATCGCCTTCAGTGCGTCCGCGGCTTTGGTCGAGCGGGCTTCCTGGATAAAGTTCAGCAGCGTGGAGATCCCCACCATCAGGGCGATAACCGCCGCGGCAAACAGATCCTCCGTCGAGTAGGAGACGATACCCAGAACGGTCAGCAGCAGATTGAAAGGATTGCGGTAGCAGCTCCACAGATGCACCCACCACGGCGACGGCTTCTGCGCCGGGATCTGGTTTTCGCCATACTGTGCGATTTTCTGCGCCACTTCGCCTTCGTTTAGCCCTTCTGGATGACTGGCGAAAGCGCGCCAGATTTCATTCTCATCCATTGCCGCCACGTTCAGGCACTGCTTGCCGAGAGAATCCGGGATCGGCGCGCTCGCCAAATTGCGAGCATCGGGTAGCGGATCGCGTTGCACTAAACGATGCGGTAAATGGCGGCCAAGCTGGGCAAACAGCTGGCGGGTAAAATTTTTCAACATAAACAGTCCCTCCGCGCTCGCGCGAGCGAACGCAGCGCAACCGACAGGCGCGAGTAAACCTTACCTGTCAGGCATATTATTTTTATGGCAGGGACATCAAGGACGTCGCTGCTTTACGCTTCCGGTAAAGCAACGCTAAGCGGGATTACCGGAAAAAAAGATGGCTCCATCGAGGATCGGGAGTGGGTTCGGGGTCCATAAAATCTCCGGTAAATGAATACAAACGGCGCGAATTATATCGTCACCGATACTCTATTTGTGGCTATTATGGCGATGATACCCCCGGGTAGCTAAACCAGACGTAAACCAGACTTTGCTCATTGTGGTTTCCTTGAGTAGCATTAGGCTCACTTTAATCGGACCACAACGAGAACCCTGCATGCAAAACCGGCTGACCATCAAAGATATCGCGCGCTTAAGCGGCGTCGGGAAATCGACGGTATCCCGCGTGCTTAATAACGAAAGCGGCGTTAGCGAACGCACCCGCGAACGGGTCGAAGCGGTGATGCAACAGCATGGATTTTCGCCTTCGCGCTCCGCCAGGGCGATGCGTGGTCAAAGCGACAAAGTCGTGGCGATTATCGTCACCCGCCTGGATTCACTCTCAGAAAATCTTGCCGTGCAAACCATGCTTCCGGCTTTTTACGAGCAGGGCTACGATCCGATTATGATGGAGAGCCAATTCTCTCCGGCGCTGGTCGAGGAGCATCTCGGCATGCTCGCCCGGCGCAATATCGATGGCGTGGTGCTGTTTGGTTTTACCGGCATTCATGAAGAGATGCTCACCCCGTGGCGGGAGACGCTGGTGCTGCTGGCCCGCGACGCGCCCGGAATCGCCTCCGTCTGCTATGACGATGAAGGGTCGATCAGGATGCTGATGCAGCGCCTTTACGAGCGTGGACATCGCCATATCAGCTTCCTCGGCGTGCCGCATAGCGACGTGACCACCGGGCAGCGCCGCCACCAGGCCTACCTCGATTTCTGTCAGAAAAAACGCCTCACTCCCCTCGCCGCGCTGCCGGGTCTGGGCATGAAACAGGGCTACGAAAGCGTCGCTGAGGTGCTGTCGGCAGAGACCAGCGCGCTGGTCTGCGCAACCGATACTCTCGCGCTGGGGGCCAGCAAGTATCTCCAGCAGCAGGGAATCGATCGTCTCCAGCTTGCCAGCGTTGGCAGCACGCCGCTGATGAAGTTTCTCCACCCGGAGATCCTGACGGTCGATCCCGGCTATGCCGAATCCGGACGCCAGGCGGCACAGCAGCTGATCGAGCAGATCGCCGGCAACCGTGAGCCCCGTCAAATCGTGATTCCCGCCGTACTGAATTAACCCCGCAGGAACGATTTATGTGATCTTCACTGCGTTTCGGGAACGTTCCCATTTTGCAATTTAAGCGGAGCGAGTAGGATCCGTCTCAAGTTAAATGCAACCTCTCCCCTCGGTCATGAGGCCTCATCATGAGTAAAGTGAATCAGCAGGACATCGATAAACTTATCGAACTGGTGGGCGGGCGCGACAATATCGCCACCGTCAGCCACTGTATTACCCGTTTGCGCTTTGTGCTGAATAATCCGGCCATCGCCAAACCGAAAGACATTGAACAGCTACGCATGGTGAAGGGCTGCTTTACCAACGCCGGACAGTTCCAGGTGGTGATCGGCACCGAGGTTGGCGACTACTATAAAGCGCTTCTGGCGACTACCGGCCAGGCCAGCGCCGACAAAGAGCAGGCCAAAAAAGCCGCGCGGCAGAATATGAAATGGCATGAACAGCTCATTTCACACTTCGCGGAGATCTTCTTCCCGCTGCTGCCTGCGCTGATCAGCGGCGGCCTGATCTTAGGCTTCCGCAACGTGATCGGCGATCTGCCGATGAGCAACGGCCAGACGCTGGCGCAAATGCACCCGTCGCTGAAAACTATTTATGACTTCCTGTGGCTGATTGGCGAGGCGATCTTCTTCTACCTGCCGGTGGGTATCTGCTGGTCCGCGGTCAAGAAAATGGGCGGCACGCCGATCCTCGGCATCGTGCTGGGCGTCACGCTGGTCTCTCCGCAGCTGATGAACGCCTACCTGCTGGGCCAGCAGGTGCCGGAAGTCTGGAACTTTGGTCTGTTCACCATTGAGAAGGTCGGCTACCAGGCGCAGGTTATCCCGGCCCTGCTGGCGGGACTGGCGCTTGGCTTTATCGAAACGCGGCTGAAACGCATCGTGCCTGACTATCTCTATCTGGTGATCGTACCAGTCTGTTCGCTGATTCTGGCAGTCTTCCTCGCGCACGCTTTTATCGGCCCGTTTGGCCGCATGATTGGCGACGGCGTGGCCTGGGCCGTGCGTCATCTGCTAACCGGCAGCTTCGCGCCGATTGGCGCCGCGCTGTTCGGCTTCCTGTACGCGCCGCTGGTGATTACCGGGGTTCATCAGACCACGCTCGCCATCGATATGCAGATGATACAGAGCATGGGCGGGACGCCGGTATGGCCGCTGATTGCGCTGTCCAACATTGCCCAGGCGTCGGCGGTCGTGGGAATCATCATCGCCAGCCGTAAACAGAACGAACGTGAAATCTCCGTTCCGGCCGCCATTTCCGCCTACCTCGGCGTCACGGAACCGGCCATGTACGGTATCAACCTGAAGTACCGCTTCCCGATGCTGTGCGCGATGGTCGGTTCCGGTCTTGCCGGGCTGCTGTGCGGCCTGAACGGCGTGATGGCCAACGGTATCGGCGTCGGCGGCCTGCCGGGCATCCTCTCTATCCAGCCAACCTACTGGCAGGTTTACGCGCTGGCGATGGCCATCGCCGTAGTGGTACCGATTGTCCTGACGACGGTCGTTTACCAGCGCAAATTCCGCCAGGGCACCTTACAGATTGTCTGACTTCTTATTTTCGGGGCGCCCAGGCGCTCCCTTGCTGTAGCAGGAACGTGATATGAATACCCTTCCCCTCTGGTGGCAAAACGGCGTTATTTATCAAATCTATCCGAAGAGTTTCCAGGACACCACCGGTACCGGAACCGGCGATCTGCGCGGCGTCACCTCCCGCCTCGACTATCTGCAAAAGCTCGGCGTGGACGCCATATGGCTGACGCCGTTCTACGTCTCGCCACAGGTGGATAATGGTTACGACGTCGCCAACTATACCGCTATCGACCCAACCTACGGCACGCTGGACGATTTCGACGAACTGGTCACTCAGGCGCACGATCGCGGGATCCGCATCGTGCTGGATATGGTGCTGAACCACACTTCGACCGAACACGCGTGGTTCCGCGAAGCGCTCAATAAAGAGAGTCCGTATCGCCAGTTCTATATCTGGCGCGACGGCGAACCCACCACGCCGCCCAACAACTGGCGCTCAAAATTTGGCGGTAACGCCTGGCAGTGGCACGCCGAAAGCGAGCAGTACTATCTGCATCTGTTCGCCATTGAGCAGGCGGACCTGAACTGGGAAAACCCGGCGGTACGCGCGGAGCTGAAAAAAGTGTGCGAGTTCTGGGCCGATCGCGGCGTCGACGGCCTGCGCCTCGATGTGGTCAATTTGATCTCCAAAGACCAGACCTTTCCGTCCGATACGGATGGCGACGGCCGCCGCTTCTATACCGACGGTCCGCGAGCGCACGAATTTTTGCAGGAGATGAGCCGCGATGTCTTCACCCCGCGCAACCTGATGACGGTCGGCGAAATGTCCTCCACCACGCTTGAGCATTGCCAGAAGTACGCGGCGCTCGACGGCGGTGAGCTATCGATGACCTTTAACTTCCACCATCTGAAGGTGGACTATCCCGGCGGCGAGAAGTGGACGCTGGCGCGCCCGGATTTTGTGGCCTTGAAAGCGCTGTTCAGGCACTGGCAGCAGGGGATGCACAATCGCGCGTGGAACGCGCTGTTCTGGTGTAACCACGACCAGCCGCGCATCGTCTCCCGCTTCGGGGACGAGGGTGAATACCGCGTCCCGGCGGCGAAAATGCTGGCGATGGTGCTCCACGGTATGCAGGGCACGCCCTATATCTATCAGGGCGAAGAGATCGGCATGACGAATCCGCACTTTACGCGCATTACCGATTATCGCGACGTTGAGAGCCACAACATGTTCATCGAACGCGCGGCGCAGGGCCAGGATCCGGATGAACTTCTGGCGATTCTGGCCAGTAAATCGCGCGATAACAGCCGTACGCCAATGCAGTGGAACAGCGCCGATAACGGCGGTTTTAGCGCAGGCGAGCCGTGGATTGCGCTGTGCGATAACTATCGCGAGATCAACGCCGAAGCGGCGCTGGCGGACCCGGAATCGGTGTTTTATACCTATCAGCAGCTGATTGCGTTGCGCAAGAGCGCGCCAGTGCTGACCTGGGGCGACTATCAGGACCTGCTGCCGGAACATCCGTCCCTGTGGTGCTATCGCCGTCAGTGGCAAGGGCAAACGCTGGTGGTCGTGGCGAACCTGAGCCGCGAGTTCCAGCGCTGGCAGCCGGAAGCGATGAGCGGCGAATGGGGGATGCTGATGAGCAACTACGCGGAAGCGGCAAACCGTCCTGCCGATATGACCCTACGTCCGTTTGAAGCGGTATGGTGGCTGCAGGAGTAACCCCTCCCCGGCTTGCGCTGAGAGTCCCGGGTCGCGCTGCGCTTACCCGGGCTACAGGTTCACCATCGTCTGCGAGCCAGTAGCCCGGACAGGCGCGTCAAGCGCCGCCTCCGGGAATATGCTTTAAATACGATCGGCCGCAGACAGCGTCGCGCTGGCTTCCGGCTGCGCTGACGCCTGCTCTTCTTTTGCCTTCAGGCGATCCCATGCCCGGAAGAACGGATAGTAGATCACCAGCGAGATCGCCAGGTTCACCACCTGCAGCACCGCACCGGAAACGTGCCCTCCGGTCGCCAGATAGCCACTCATAAAAATAGGCGTGGTAAACGGCAGCGCAATCCCCGCCGGCTTCATCACCAGCCCGGTGGCCATCGCGGTATACGAGACAATCACCAACAGGACTGGCGTCAAAATAAACGGCAGGAAGAAGTACGGGTTCATCACCAGCGGAATGCCGAATACCATCGGCTCGCTGATATTGAACAGCGCCCCCGGCGCGGCAATTTTCCCTAGCTGTTTCATCTGCTGGCTACGGCTGCGCAGCAGCATAAAAATCACCAGCCCCAGCAGCGCCCCGGTACCGCCGGGCGCAATCCACAGGTCATAAAACTGCTGGGTGATGATATGCGGGATCGGCAGCCCATTCTGAAACGCTTCCAGGTTCTCCGACATATTCGACAGCCAGACCGGGCGAATAAACACCAGCACAATGGTGTCGCCGTGCAGCCCCAGGGTCCACAGGATGCCAATCAGGATCACTGAGATAATCATCCCCGGCAGCGAACCGCCGACGTGCGACATCGGAATACCAATCAGCGTGGTGATCATGCTATTGATATCACCGAACGGCGAGGCTTCGACGATCAGGCGCAGCGCCAGCACCACGGCCAGCACGCAGAAGCCGGGGATCAGGGCGAGAAAAGATTTCGCCACCGCGGGCGGTACGCCATCTGGCATGCGGATCACCAGATTACGGCTGGCCACCAGGCGGTAGATCTCCGTGGAAAGCAGCGAAATCACAATCGCCACAAACAGTCCCTGGCTGCCAATCATCCCTACCGGCAGCACGCCTTTGACGATTTGCGCCGCCGAGCCATCTGCCGGTGTAAAAAGCGTCACCTGCGGGATCGTCATCACAAACGCCACCAGCGACATCGCCCCGGCGCTGAGCGGGTCCAGGGTGCGATATTTTTCCGCCAGCCGGTAGGCAATGCCGAAGGCCGAAAGCAGCGCCATGATGTCATAGGTCGCTTTGACCGGGTACAGCATTTTGTCGCGCCAGGCATCGCCAAATACGCTGGCCATCATCTCACCGTAGCCTGGAATCGGCAGGTAGGCGAATATCAGGAAAAACGAACCAATCAGCATAAACGGCATATTGAGAATAATGCCGTCGCGTACCGACAGGACATGCTTCTGACCGCCGATTTTCAGCGCGGCGGGCATGACATAGCGTTCAATAAATGAAGTACGAGACATAGTGATATCCCCGAAGGCGGAAAAGTTTAGTTAAACTGCGTTAACCAGGGGCGGTTGATGGTTAACACCTCATCAAGCAGCGCCCGGGCATCGGTCACATTCCCAACCAGCGGGTTACTTACCAGCGCCAGCAGCGCGCTATCCCGGCAGCCGTGAACCGCGGCCTCAATCGTCAAGCGCTCGAAGGCTTTCACCTGTTGCGTCAGTCCGTTCATGATCGGCGACAGCGCGCCAAAGGCCAGCGGTCGTGCGCCCTGCGCGTCAATAATGCTGTTAATTTCCACCACCGCATCATCATCGAAGCCGTGGATCGCGCCGTTGTTGCGGGTGTTGACGACCATCTCTTTGCCAAGATTGTTGTAAATGGCGTTAATCAGCTCCACCGCCACTTCGGAGTAGTAGGCCCCACCGCGAAAGCTCAGCTGTTCGGGCTTTTCATCCAGCTCAGGCCGGGCATAAATATCAAACAGCTCCTGTTCCACCTTCATCACCTGTTCCGCGCGGGTGCCTTTGGTTTTCGCCGCCTCAATCTCTTCCGCCAGCATGGCTGGCGTCAGCCAGAAATAGCGGTGATAGGGACAGGGAATCGCCTTCAGGGCCCGCAGAAACTCCGCCGGCCACGGCAACGATTTAATATTGTTCATCGACAGTGATTGACCGTCGCACAGCATGTCGAGAACCTTACCGGTGACATCCTCCCGCCCCTGCATCACCTTGTGTACCCAGACCATATGATTTAACCCGGCGAAGCTCAGCCTGACCTCCTCTGCCTTTGCCTCCAGCATGCCGGCGATCATATGCTGCATGTTGATGGGCACGTTGCACAGGCCGATGATTTTAGCGCTGCTGTAGCGGCTCACCGCCTCCGTCACGATCCCCGCTGGATTGGTAAAGTTGAGGATAAAGGCGTCGGGTGCCAGCGCCTCAACTTTGCGCGCGACCTGCAAGATCACCGGAATGGTGCGCAGCGCCTTAGCAAAGCCGCCGATGCCGGTGGTTTCCTGGCCCAGGAGGTTATATTTCAGCCCCAAACGCTCATCCGCCGCCCGCGCCGCCAGCTGACCCACCCGCAGCTGGGTCAGGACGAATTTAGCACCGCGAATGGCCTCATCCAGGCTGAAATGCACGCTAACCTTAACCTGTTCGAGACCATGGCGCTTTAGCATACGCTGGGCCAGCCCGGCGATAATCGCCACTTTCTCACGCCCGGCTTCGACATCGACCAGCGCCAGTTCCGTGACCGGAATCTGCTGATGGCGAAGGATAATGCCTTCGATAAGTTCCGGCGTATAGCTGCTGCCGCCGCCGATGACGGCAATTTTCAATGTTTGCATAGTGGCCTCATTTTTGGCGTACAGATCCCCGCGCAAGGCCGCAGCGGCTTTGCGAAATGAACGCGTTGATGGGAAAGCGTTAGTGGTTCAGCAGAGCGAGCGCTTTATCAAGGACGGCGGCCCCGCGCATCATGCCGTAATCTGCCATATCGATTACCGCAACGGCTTTCCCGTGCGGGGCAGCAAGCTCAGTCAATCGGGCCGCTTCGTACTTCACCTGCGGCCCCAGTAAAATCACGTCGGCATTCGGCAACTCGCGTTCAAACTCGGCGACGGGCACGGCATAAATTTCCAGCGCCAGCGCGCGCTGCTGCGCCTCGGTTTTCATTTTGTTAACCAGCATGCTGGTGGACATTCCGGCGGCGCAGCACAGGACGATACGTGGCATAATTCCTCCCAATGGGTTTTGCTTGAGCGAGTGCTAAATAAGCACCATCGACTATAGGGCGAGGTGCGGGTATCGGTGAAGGCTATATGAAAATTTTTTTCACGTACGTGATCGAGGCGTTATTTTTCGCCTCTTTACCCCGGCATAAAAGCGAAACCGGTCATAATCTCAGGCATTGCGGGTGATTAAGTGGTATAAAAAGCCATCATTATTTGAAAAACATTTTCAATCAGGCGGTGGCGGAGAAAGAGGCTGAAAGCATGGATATCGTAGGGCAGTTACAGGAAGGCATGACGCGCTTTAGCGCTCAGGAATCAAGAGTCGCGGCATTTATTCTGCAGAATTTAAGCTTTACCGCCAGCGCTTCGATTGATGAACTGGCGGTGCGCGCTGGCGTGAGCGCAGCCACAATTACCCGCTTTGCCCGCTCCGTCGGCTGCGAGGATATTCGTGATTTGCGCAAGCAGCTGGCGCAGGCCTGCGAACGTCGCACCAGTTGGCTAAACGAGGAGAGCGCCGCGCTGCCGGCCGCGTGGCGCGACAAGTTAAGCCTGATTAGCGCAAATCTGGAGCAGCAGCTGGTCAGCACGCCCGAATCGACGCTGCAAAAGCTACGCACGCGCCTACAAAATGCCCGCGCCGTGCACTGTTTCGCCCTCGGCGCGCAGGATATCGCGCTGGCGACGCTGCTTCAGCACCAGCTGCTCTCCATCGGTATCGTGATTAATCTCTGCCAGGACAGCGCCCTGATGCGGATGGTAGCCAGTACCCTCAGCGACGATCATCTCCTGCTGGTGCTGGCAACCGGCGAGGCCGACGCGATTTTGCAGGGCGCTACCCTGCTGGCCCGGGTACAGGAAGCGACGATTTTCGCTCTCACTCCGGCCAACCACGCGTTGAGCAATATGGCCTCCGCGCTGTTGCCTCTGCCTGAGAATGCGCAGGCCGCGCGTTACGCCCTGCTGCTGCTGGTCGACCTGCTTAACGACGCGCTGCTCGCCTGACGTTATCCCTTTCAGGCCTGAATTTACTGCGTTCAGGCCCCATTTCTGCTTATTTTATAAGCGGATAAATTTACATTAAGCGCAAGTGCCCATCATTCCTGCTCTCCTCTTTTTACTTTGTTCTGCATCAATAAAATTGCAAACATCTTTGATGCAAAGCACTACATATAGAACTTAAAATGCGCCCCGGCCCCACATATTGTATTAATAGTCTATTATGTCACCACGCCCATCGTACTCAGGCGGTGATGGGATGTGGATAAAAAGGGCCGGGATCGGAGGGAAACGGCGGCAGCTATAGCGCCTCGTGGCTTCGATTGACCTTCCGCCTCTGTGGATAACCTGTTCTGTAAAAATTATGGAGTGATCATGACACCGCATGTGATGAAACGCGATGGCTGTAAAGTGCCGTTCAAGTCAGAGCGCATAAATGAAGCAATTCTACGTGCAGCTAAAGCAGCGGGAGTCGATGACGCAGACTATTGCGCCACCGTCGCAGAAGTCGTTAGCCAGCAAATGCAGGGCCGCGCCCAGGTGGATATCAGCGAGATCCAGACCGCGGTTGAGAACCAACTGATGTCCGGTCCGTACAAGCAGCTGGCGCGCGCCTACATTGAATATCGCCACGACCGCGATAGCCAACGTGAAAAGCGCGGTCGTCTGAACCAGGAAATTCGCGGCCTGGTTGAGCAGACCAACTCGGCGTTACTCAACGAGAACGCCAACAAAGACAGCAAAGTCATCCCTACCCAGCGCGATCTGCTGGCAGGTATCGTCGCCAAGCACTACGCGCGCCAGCACCTGCTGCCGCATGACGTGGTGATGGCCCACGAGCGCGGCGTGATCCACTATCACGATCTCGACTACTCTCCGTTCTTCCCGATGTTCAACTGTATGCTGATCGATCTTAAAGGCATGCTGACCCAGGGATTTAAAATGGGTAACGCCGAGATTGAGCCGCCGAAGTCAATCTCTACCGCTACCGCGGTGACGGCGCAGATTATCGCTCAGGTCGCCAGCCATATTTATGGCGGTACGACCATCAACCGCATCGATGAAGTACTGGCGCCGTTTGTTACCGAAAGCTTCAATAAGCACCGTAAAATTGCCGAAGAGTGGCACATCCCCGATGCCGAAGGCTACGCCCGTTCCCGCACCGAGAAAGAGTGCTACGACGCCTTCCAGTCGCTGGAATATGAAGTGAACACCCTGCATACCGCCAACGGTCAGACGCCGTTCGTGACCTTCGGTTTTGGCCTTGGCACCAGTTGGGAATCGCGCCTGATTCAGCAGTCCATTCTGCGCAACCGCATCGCGGGCCTCGGTAAAAATCGCAAAACGGCGGTGTTCCCGAAGCTGGTCTTCGCCATTCGCGACGGCCTGAACCACAAGTTCGGCGATGCGAACTACGACATTAAACAGCTGGCGCTGGAGTGCGCGAGCAAGCGTATGTACCCGGACATCCTCAACTACGATCAGGTAGTGAAGGTGACCGGCTCGTTCAAAACGCCGATGGGCTGCCGCAGCTTCCTCGGCGTGTGGGAAAACGAGGACGGCGAACAGGTGCACGATGGCCGCAATAACCTCGGCGTTATCAGCCTCAACCTGCCGCGCATCGCGCTGGAAGCGAAGGGCGACGAAACCGAGTTCTGGAAACTGCTCGACGAACGCCTGCAGCTGGCGCGTAAAGCGCTAATGACCCGTATCGCCCGCCTGGAAGGGGTGAAGGCTCGCGTGGCGCCGATTCTGTATATGGAAGGGGCCTGCGGCGTGCGTCTGAAAGCGGACGACGACGTTTCAGAGATTTTCAAAAACGGCCGCGCGTCAATTTCGCTGGGCTATATCGGCATCCATGAAACCATCAACGCGCTGTTCGGCAACAAGCATATGTACGATAGCGCAGCGCTGCGTGAGAAAGGCGTCGCCATCGTTCAGCGCCTGCGCGAAGCGGTAGATCAGTGGAAAGACGAGACGGGCTATGGATTTAGCCTGTACAGCACGCCGAGCGAAAACCTCTGCGACCGCTTCTGCCGTCTCGATACCGCTGAGTTCGGCGTCATTGAAGGCGTGACCGATAAAGGGTATTACACCAACAGCTTCCACCTTGACGTGGAGAAGAAGGTGAACCCTTACGACAAAATCGATTTTGAAGCGCCTTATCCGCCGCTGGCTAACGGGGGCTTTATTTGCTACGGCGAGTACCCGAATATTCAGCACAACCTGAGAGCGCTGGAAGACGTCTGGGATTACAGCTATCAGCACGTACCCTATTACGGAACCAATACGCCCATCGATGAGTGCTATGAGTGCGGCTTTACCGGCGAGTTCGAGTGCACCAGCAAAGGCTTCACCTGTCCGAAATGCGGCAACCACGATGCTTCTCGCGTATCGGTAACCCGCCGCGTGTGCGGCTATCTCGGGAGCCCGGACGCGCGTCCGTTCAACGCCGGCAAGCAGGAAGAAGTGAAGCGCCGCGTGAAGCATCTGGGTAACGGGCAGATCGGTTAATTCCGCGCGATTTAGCCCCTAACCTTCTCCCCAACGGGGAGAGGGTACCGACCAGTCGCCGTTTGGCCATTCCCGGATCGCGGCGCAAAGCGCCTTATCCGGGCTACAACCGCGTATGCGGCTTTTCGTAGCCCGGCCGAGCGCAGCGACGCCGGGAGCCGTTCCCTTTACAAATGCAAAGCCCCTCCGTTTTCGCAAAGCAATTAGCGTCAGAGCAAGGCGGCAAACGAGGGAATCCCCGGGAGCGTACATTAAGTACGTGACTGGGGTGAGCGAGCGCAGCCAACGCGGCTATGGCGTTAATTGAGAAGCGAAAAAATGAATTACCATCAGTACTACCCGGTAGATATTGTTAACGGTCCGGGCACCCGCTGCACCCTGTTTGTCTCCGGCTGCGTTCACGAATGCCCCGGCTGCTACAACAAAAGCACCTGGCGGCTAAATTCCGGCATGCCGTTTACCCCCGAGATGGCCGACCGCATCATTGCCGACCTCAACGACACGCGCGTTAAGCGCCAGGGGATCACCCTCTCCGGCGGCGACCCGCTGCATCCGCAGAACGTCCCGGAGATCCTTAAGCTGGTGCAGCGCGTTCGCGCCGAGTGCCCCGGTAAAGACATCTGGGTATGGACCGGCTACACGCTTTCCGAACTTAACGATGCGCAGATGCAGGTGGTGGATCTCATCAACGTGCTGGTTGATGGCAAATTTGTGCAGGATCTCAAAGACCCGGCGCTAATCTGGCGCGGCAGCAGCAACCAGGTGGTGCATCACCTGAGATAGCCTCCCGCTACAGCCGTTTATTGACTTTCCGGTAGACGGCTAATTTGTCTCGTTTCCCACAGCAATCGCATAAACCATCACCCCCTCATCCCGAACCTGATATACCAGACGGTATTCCGAAGCGCGCACGGCTCGAACTCTGACAGCGCCTCTCAAAACCGGCTGACGCACTCCATCGCCACCGCTTTAAACTCATCAAAGCTGCGGGTGACGGCGAGGCGGGCCATAGCGCGTTCGCGCAGGAAGGTAACGAAAATATCGTAGATCGCCATCGCTTCTTCATACTCGCTTTTGCTGATGGCAAGCAGGAAGATGATATGCGCGGTTTCATCGCCCCAGGCGATGCCGTGCGGCGCAATCACGGTATAAACCACGGTCTTTTTCGCCAGCAGGCCGAGGGCGTGGGGCAGCGCGATGCCGTCGCCGAGCATGGTGCTGACGATAGCCTCACGCTCCACCACCGAATCATGGAACTCCGCGCCGACAAACCCCTCCCGCTGCAGCTGCTGGCACAGCGTGGCAAACAGCGTCTGCCGATCCATCGGGGCATCAATTACCTGAAAGTGAGTCTCATCAAAATACTTATTCAGCATCCAGGGACGCGTGCGGTCCACCAGCACAAGCTTGCCGATTTGGTCGAGCTGATAGTCGGTAGGAAACGGCGCAATGGTCACCACCGGCTTATCTTTCTCGCTGATGCGCACGGTGGAGATGACAAAATCTTCCGCGATCTCTTGCCGCTGTTCATATTCGCGCTGCGAGAGGGTGGCGGCAATTTCCAGCTGCGGATACTTTCGCTGAAGAATAGCTTCAATCATCCGCACCATCGCGTTGCTGGTATCGCACACCAGCAACACCTGCGGCTGACGCTGGTAGCCGATATTGTAATGGCGCTCCAGCCCGACGCCGATATGCAGCACCAGAAAGCCAATCTCATTTTCGCTGATGGCGTAGGGGGTATATTTTCCCCAGCTGGATACCGCCGCCAGGGTCATGTCCCACGCCATCGGATAGTGCTGCTTGATGTTATCGAGCAGTGGATTTGGGATCATTATCTGGTAGCGCACGCGGGTGATCATGGTCTTAATATGGGTCAGTAAATCCGCATGCAGCTGGGCGTCGTCCAGCAGATTGTAGTTATATTGCTGATTGATATAGCGCAGGATGTAGTTCACCAGCGCTTCGTCGTCGTCGGCGCTGATGGTGCCCGGATCGACGTCCTGCACCTGGCGGGCGGCAAGATGGACGCACAGCCACTCCTCTTCCGCCGCAGCAAGCGGTTTACCCGCCAGCTGTTGCAGGGTATTCGCCAGCTCGCGGGCGGCGTCGCGCACGTTCTGCGCCACATCCTCGGCGCTAAAGTCGGCCAGCGGATACCCTTCACTCACGCGGCGCACGGCAACCGCACCGTACAGGCAGACAAAGCGTTCTCCCGCGTCAGTCAGGCGCACGTGATGACGGGTCAATGTCTCCTGCAGCACGCCTGCCAGCAGCGCCGGTACGCTGGCGTCAAACGCCTCTTCGCCGATAAGCGGGTTCAGCGGCCCTTGCTGGCTCAGCTCCCACAGCAGATCGGTCAGGCAGGCGCGAATGGAGACCTCGCTGCCGAACAGCTTCATACCGTGGCGCGGACGCGTCTCGAGGGTGAGTTGATAACGCTGAAAACGTTCGCGTACGTCGACCATGTCGCCCTGTAAGGTGGCGCGGCTGACGAACCACGCATCGGCCAGATCCTCCAGCTTGATAGAAAACGCGGAGGTTAAAAAGCGCACCAGCAAAAAGTGGCTGCGATCCGCCGCGGTTCGCGGGATGTGCTGCGCTTTCGGCGCGCTCTCTTCCAGCGTCTGATAGCGCGACGGATCGTGAATCACCAGTTGATAACCGCTGCCGCGAGTAAGGGTGAACTGCGCGCCGTAGTGCAGCAGCAGCGCGTTCAGCGCGGTGATGTCCGCGCGCACCGTGCGAGTAGAAACCGACAGCCGCTGCGCCAGCTCCTCCTGCGGCAGCGTTTCGTTTTGCAACAGAGTAAACAGCTGCGCTAAACGTTGATTGGGAAATCGCATGTCAGTTCCTTTTTCTTACGGCTCAGGGTTGAGCGGATATCACCATCTGCGACGGGGCGCCGACCGGAGTGTAGTCCGGGGAGAACGTCAACCTGCCATCCTTCGGCGCGACGCGGAAACGGGTAATGTTGTCGCTACGCTGGTTCATGACGT
Source organism: Klebsiella pasteurii (assembly GCF_018139045.1). Lineage (NCBI taxonomy): Bacteria > Pseudomonadati > Pseudomonadota > Gammaproteobacteria > Enterobacterales > Enterobacteriaceae > Klebsiella > Klebsiella pasteurii. The sequence goes on along the minus strand of NZ_CP073236.1, from coordinate 4,542,938 downwards.
ACAGCCACTGCCCCTGACTGTCCAGGGTCAGCGTGCGCGGGTAGTCGCCGCGGGTCCAGATATCTTCCTGGTGGCTCAGGCTGCCGTCGGCCAGCACCGTAAAGTGGGCGATGCTGTTATGCAGCCGGTTGGCGACGTACAGCTGCTTGCCGTCGCGGCTCAGGACCAGGCCGGCGGCAAAGCTGGTGCCCTTATATTCTTTAGGCAGCGTCGAGACCGTTTTCCCCGCGCGCAGAAGGCCGGTTTGCTTATCAAGATGATAGAAGGTAAGCGTCGATGCCTCTTCGTTAATCAGCCATAGTCCGTCGCCCTGCGGCGTAAAAACAAAGTGGCGCGGCCCGGCGCCGGGAGATGAGGCGTCAATAAATGGCGGATCGTTCGGCGTCAGCTTGCCGCTGGCGTTATCCAGCCGGTACTGATAGATCCGGTCCAGCCCCAGATCGGTGGAATAAACGAACTTACCGCTGGGATCGGCGGCAATCATATGGGCGTGCGGGCCGTTATGATCGCTAATGGCAAAACTGCCTTCGACGGCCGCCGCCGGGCGTTCCGCGCCAGCAGGGCCTTGATCCTGATGTATATCCACCGCTTCACCCAGGTTACCCTCTTCGTTCACCGGGAGCACCGCGATACTGCCGCTGACATAGTTTGCCACCAGCAGATGGCGGCCATCGGGGGTCAGGGAGAGATAAACCGGACCGGCGCCGCCGGAAGCGACCTGATTGAGCTCGCTCAGTTCGCCGTTGCTGCCGATGCGCCATGCCTGAACCACACCCTTGTCCACTTCGCTGGCGGCGTACAGGGTTTTGCCGTCCGCCGAGACGGTGAGCTGGGCAAGATGAGGCAGCTTAGCAACCAGCGCTTTATCTCGCAGCGCTCCGGTCTGGCTATCGATGGTAAAGCGGTACAGTCCTTCACCATTGGGGTTGTAGGTGCCGACCCAGGCGTATTGGGTTTGCGCAGCGGCGCTGGCGGCGAGTAGAGAGAGTGAAGCAACAAGCAGATGACGAGCGGTTGGCATGGTGGCTCCTTGATGGTTCGCTGAGGGTTCCCCTCACCCTTTCCCCAGAGGGGCGAGGGAACAGTTCGGTATTCTCCCGCCCGATCGGCGCAAAAGGCACCGTCTGGTTATCTCCCTCTCCCTTTGGTAGAGGGCCGGGGTGAGGGCAACGGCGCTATTTGACTAACTGTTTGGTGATCGAAAGCAGCTGACGCACATCCGCCGGGCGGGTGTTACCGCTGGCTTTATCAATAATCGAACTGTAGATATGCGGGATAATTTTACTCACGCCGGCATCCAGCGCGATCTGCAGGATCTCGCCATAATTTTCCAGATCGATCCCGCCGGTCGGCTCCAGCCAGAAATCATAACGGGCGCAGGCCTCGGCCACCGCGATAAACTCGTCGCGATGCTTCAGCCCACCCATCGGGAAATATTTAATCGAACTGCCGCCCATATCTTTCAACAGCGCAATCGCGGTTTCCAGCGGTACGATGCCGTCCGGCGCGCCGCTGCTAAGCGGACCGGTGGAGATCTTCACCATGCCCGGCGTACCGGTTGGCGACACCAGACCGTTGACCACGGTTTCGTCCTGCCCCAGCAGCGCGCGGCTGGTCGCCACGCCGGTAAATACCTGATTAACGTGCTGCGGCTGCACCTGGCGCGAAATTTCGCTGACCATCGCCGACTGGTTCGGGTCACCGGCACCCAGTCCCACGGAGAGCGCGTTATCGATCCGCAGCGCGTATTCCCGCATATCGGCCACCGCGCTGGCGACGTCCGGGTAATTTTTGGAGAGCACGCCCACCAGTACATGACCTTCCGCCGCCTCATAAATCTCGCTGGCGTTATCTTTGCTCCCCGCCAGCACGTTCAGGCAGACGCGGTCACGATAAAAATTAGGGGTCAGTTTCATGCGTTTTTCTCCTTGTTCAAAACTTCTGCGATGCGACGGGAGACAATCTCCAGCTGCTGCGCGTTCACGCTGCGGACATCGGCTTCAATAATGCCTTCATTAGCTTTATAGCCACGGAAGTAGATGGCGTATTCGCCCTGCTTCAGCGCATTGACCAGATCGCCGGTATTGACGCCGGTCACCGCTTCATCAAACTTAATCTCTGCCCGCGCGATATCGCGGCCGGCGCTGTCCCAGACCACGCGCGCCGTCACGCCATTAAGCGTATTAAGCTGCTGAATAAACGGCGTCATCTTGGCCACCATCTGCTCACCGCTCTCTTTGCTCGCCGTCAGGTAATGTTCGATGGCGCAGGTCAGCCCGAGAATCCCCTCTTTGCCCACCTTCATCGCCCGACCAATGCCGTTCGACTGGCGTTTGACCCACTCAACGTATTGGGTTTTGCCAATCACCAGCCCGCTGGTCGGCCCTTCGATCGCCTTCGCGCCGCTATAAATCACCAGATCGGCGCCGGCACGATAGTAGGCCTGGAGATCTTCCTCCGCCGCCGCGTCGACAATCAGCGGCAGATTATGGCGCTGCGCCACCTCGGCCGCTTGCGCCACGTTGAGCATGCTTTTCTGCACGCAGTGATGGGATTTGATATACAGAATGGCCGCGGTGCGTGGGGTAATCGCCGCCGCCAGCTGCCCGGCGGAACATTCGTTGGCGTAACCCGCTTCCACCAGCCTGCCGCCGCCCAGCGCCACCATGGTGCCCACCGGCGCGCCAAAGTTGACGTTATGACCCTTAGGCAGCACGATTTCGTTGTTTTCGATCGGCGCCACGTGCAGGTTTTCCAGTAGCCAGTCGCTGTCTTTTACTAGCACCGCCGCCACCGACTGGGCAATGCCCGCCGAGGCGCAGGAGACGACGGTCGCTCCTTCCACGTCCAGCAGCTTCGCAATATACGCGCCGGTTTTGTTGACCAGATCTTTCATCTCGAAATACTGGTTCATGCCCGCCATCGCGGCCTCCACCACTTCCGGCCGCGGCGTGGAGACGCCGAGAATGGTCATACGGCCGGAGGTATTAATAACCTGTTTTAAATCATATTTCTCAAAAATCGAAGGCATTTTCCGCGCTCCCTTGTTCGGTCATATAGCCCTTGCCCGCGCGAACGGCGGCAAGCGGCTGCAGAATCGTGTCGGTCTGAAGGCTCTCTTTTTCCGCATCCACCAGCACCGTCGGCGTCTGCGCGAGGGTAAACAACGTAAGATCGGCGTCGTAGCCCACCTCCAACCGCCCTTTATGAGAAAGACGCAGGCCGTCTGCGGCGTGAGCGGTCACGCAGTCGATGACCTGCGGCAGCGACATCCCGATGGCGAGGAATTTCGACATCACCAGCGCCAGCGAGCGCACCGGGCCGTCGATACGGTTGCGGCAGTAGATATCGGAGCTGATGGTGTGCGGCAGAATGCCCATAGCAATCGCCCGCCGCGCCACTTCAAAGCTGAAGCTGGCGGTACCGTGGCCGATATCAAGGCGCACGCCGCGCTGTAGCGCGCGGGAAATCGAGCTTTTCAGTTCGCCGGACGGCGTCAGAATACGATTGGGTTTACCGTTGTAGCAGTGGGTAATGATGTCGCCGGAGGTCAGCAGGTCGGCGATTTCATCCAGGTCGGGCGGATTGTTGCCAATATGCACCATCAGCGGCAGGCCGCCGTTTTCCTGCTGCATCGCCTTCGCGCGCGCCAGCGGCGTAATGCCGTTTTCGCCCACCACGCTGCTGCTCATCCGCGCCTTCAGGCCAACGATAAAGTTCGGATAGCGGTTGACCGCCTGCTTCACCACATCCGCGTCGATATTCGCCATATTGGCCAGTTCATTCTGGGCAATCAGCCCGACGCGGGAGATATTAAGCAGGGCATAAACCTCAGTCGCGGCTTTGCGGGTCAACTGGTAGAAATCATCCACGTCGTCCGCACCGGTGCTGCCCGCGTCAATCACGGTGGTCACGCCGGTAGCAATCCCCACGCTGTCCGGCTCATCATGGTAAATCGGCGAGTTCGGATAGCAGTGAACATGGGAGTCAATCCAGCCCGCGCTGACATAACAGCTGCCGTCCAGCGCAATAGTTTTGCGCGCAGGGGCGCTAATCTCGCCAAGCGCCGCGATTTTACCGTCCCGGATGGCGATATCGGTCAGGGTATCGTCGACGAGGCGCGCACGGCGCAGGAGTAAATCAAACATATCTCTCTCCTGTTAACGCGGGCGCCGATGCGCCCGCAGAACTTAACTAATCGCCACCGGGAAGATTGACCCAAGCAGCATCGCGCCAAGGATCGCGCCGCCGGTGATCGGCTTCTGCCAGATGTAGAACAGCAGCGCGCCCGCCAAGGAGCCGATGCCGATAGGAATAGAAGCGGCCATGGCGCTGAGAATAATCAACGGCCCGAGGAAGCGGCCGGAGGCGTTACCGGCCCCCATCATGACGTCCGCGCCGTAGGTGGAGTCGCTCTGGTTGATGGTGAATTTACGCGCCAGGATGATGATGTAGCCAATGGCGAGGCCAAGCACCAGACCGGTGGCCAGAGAGGCGGCAAAGTTGGCGACCGGGAAAACAAAGCCCGCGCCGAGCAGCAGCGCCGGAACGCCCAGGCCGACGCCGGTCTGAATCGCCCCGCCGATATCCAGAATCCCCACCAGCGAGCCTTCGATAATACGCGCGAACAGGAAGCTGGCGCCGAACGCCGCTACCGCGCCGTAGGCCCCGGTATCGATTCCCGCTTTCAGCATCGCCACGAAAGCGACTTCGTTAAACGCGCCGATACCGTAGAGGTAGTACATATGCGTCCCGGCAAAGACGCCGGAGGAGAGCAGGCCAACAAAGATCGGGAACGACCAGTCGGCATACCAAAAACCTTTATTTTGTTCCATGAGAGGCTCCTGTTATTTACCGCTGAGCGAGTTGTGGATCAGTTCCAGCCAGTTCGGCACGGTCAGATGGAAGGATTCAATCATCTTCATATCGAAACCGCGGAAGAAGCCGCTCAGGACGAACAGCGCGACAATGGCCACCATCATCACTTTAGTGACGCGGTGCCAGCCGCTCTCTTCTACGCCTTTACCAATCAGGATACCCAGCACCAGGCCCGGTACGGCGTTACCCATAATCAGCTGCGCCGCGCCGCCGAAAATCGTCGCCCAGAAGCCCGATTTTTTACCGGCATCAATCGCCGCCAGCCAGAAGATAACCGGCATCACCGTGTTCACCAGCAGGTTCGCCGCCGGAACCAGGACTTTGACCGCCGTCACCTGCAGCGCTTCCGGTACTGAAGAAGCGGTCAGGTTGAGGAAAGCGACCACGATCATGCCGATAATGCCACAGGCGATGGCCATCTTTTTCGGATCGTGCAGCGTCTCGCCAACGTTGCGGTTTTTGATCATCAGGGCCGCCGCCCCCCAGTTGGGGATGATGCGGTGGTCAACGTCCTGAGTGAAGGAGCCTGCCGCGACGGAAGAGGCCCAGGCGTTGAAGAAGAAGCCCAGGCCAAAAGAGAAGTGGGAAGCCGGATCGCCTTCACATGAATTCAGCTCGCCCAACGTACGAAACGCCCCCATCCCCTGCGTGGTGGGCGCATGAAACATGCGTGCCGCTCCGGCGCCAACGCCGACGCCAACCAGGCCGCCAATGATGAGCGATTTTATTAAAATTATCAGGAACATAGTCTGACCCTTTGGTGAAAATCAGGTTTGCGCGACGAAATCCACTTTATCGAGATTAATGGCGGTCACGTTGACGGTGACCTTCAGCTCCACGCTGTAGCTCCGTCGCTCGCGGCGCAGAAAGAAGAATAAAAACGCCTCTTTTCGTACCGCTTCACGCGCATGAACAACCTCCACATCCTGTGGTTCAATACGCAGTAGAATGTGCGGCGACGTTTTCATCACCGCCGCCTGAACATGATTCAGCGCATCAGCGAAAGCGCGCGCTTTGCTCTCGCCTTTGCCGGCAACGCTCACCGTGGTGGTGAATTGCTCTTTCATACTCACGCGCCGTACTTCTTCTTCCAGGCCTCAACCAGGCGTTCGCCCAGCTCTTCTTTATCCATAAAGCCGAAGCCCAGAACGTTGTAGCCTTCGTTGATCGCGGTGACGCCTTCATCAACGGAACGCATACCATATTTTGCTTTGTAGCCGTGCTTATTCTGCGCGGTGATCGCCCCTGCGCCGCCGCTGCCGCAGAAAGAGATACCGAAGGTGGCGTTTTCGGCTTTCATCATATCGCCCAGCTTCATATCCGCGGCGACGCCCGGGACGACAACGGCGCGAGCGCCGGCTTTTTCCGCACCTGCGGCAACTTTTTGTCCTTTACCCAGGCGATCGCCAATAACAACAGTGATTTGTTCCATTTGAGTGCTCCTTACAGGTTATCTTTCGCGACTTCGAAGTGGACAGACAGCAGCCAGGCTTCTTCATCTGGCAGATTGCCGAACTGTGCGACCACTTCGCGGGCCAGCATCATTGAATCTTCCGAGATCTCTTCGAACAGGCTGGCATCCACTTCCGGCAGCGGCTCGCCGCTGATTGAGCGATGGGCCATCGCCCGAACGTGGGAGGTCAGCATTTGCTCCTGCACGTCGTTGGGGACGATGTTGCGGCGGCTCAATAGCGCGAAAACCTGCTGCAGCATCTTGTTGGCCAGCTGTTCGGTTAGCGTGGCCTGCTCCTCTGGGACGTGTGTTACCGCTCCGTTATTCACTTGAATTACCCCGTTGATGTCTCTGGGGATAACACTAATGCCGGGAAGGATGAGTTTGTAGCGAGTTGTTTTCCACTTCGAAGTGGAAAGAACGGCGGCAGGCGTGATTCATTTCACATAACCATAAGGAATGTGTTCACTTAGTCAAATTCACGTGATGAACATCACAAAAACGCCAGCGATTCTGAAGCGAAACCCGCTGAGTAGAAAAGAGAAAAATGTGATGAAGGTGGTTTTTATGTCAGCTTACCTACCTGCAAAGGCCTGCGGAACGGTTTGGGGTTTGGGGTTTGGGGTTTGGGGTTTGGGGTTTGGGGTTTGGGGTTTGGGGTTTGGGGTTTGGGGTTTGGGGTTTGGGGTTTGGGGTTTGGGGTTTGGGGTTTGGGGTTTGGGGTTTGGGGTTTGGGGTTTGGGAGTATTTTTCATTTTTCCATGCCGGGCGAGGCGTCAGCCGCCGCCCGGCAGAAATACCTAACATCTAAAAACGATTAACGATACTTCTTGTGATAGGCGTTGCGGGTGGTTTTGAACTCTTCCGCAGCGGCCTGGGCCTCTTTAACTTTACCTTCGTCGGCCAGCTTCAGCGCGCCGTCGATCTGGCCGATCAGCACATCAAAACCGTGACGATAGTCTTTCATTTCGGCACTGTCCGCCGCTTTACCTTCCAGCTTCGGCGGCGTCTCTTTCTGGGCATCCACCGCCGCCGTACGCATCTTATTCAGCGCCGCTTTCAGCTCGCCGGCGTCGGAGGTTTTCTGCACCACTTGCAGGTTCTCGGCAAGGGTATCCATGTCTTCGCCCAGATCGGCGAAGGCCGATGCCGAACCAAGCGCAAAAGCCGATACGGCCAGCATCGCTAACAGTTTTTTACGCATTGCTCACTTCCTTTTTTATTATTTAGCACACAGGTTTATTGCCCGGCGATTTTCATCTCCGGCAGCAGCACGGAACCGCACTGAATGTTGCTGCGCGTTTCGATATCGTCGCCGATGGTCACGATATTACGCCACATATCTTTCAGATTTCCTGCAATGGTTATCTCACTGACTGGATACTGAATTTCGCCATTCTCTACCCAAAAGCCGGATGCGCCGCGTGAGTAGTCGCCGGTGACGCCGCTTACACCCTGCCCCATCAGTTCCGTTACGACAAGACCGGTTCCCATCTCTTTAAGCAACTTTGCAAAACTGAGGCCGCGGCCGTTGATCCGCCAATTGTGAATGCCGCCCGCGTGGCCGGTGCTCTTCAGCCCCAGCTTGCGCGCCGAGTAGTTGGTCAGTAGCCATTGGGTCAGCACGCCATCTTTAATGATATCGCGGCGTTCCGTACGGACGCCTTCGCTATCGAACGGGGTTGAAGCCAGCCCTTTCAGCAGGTGCGGATGCTCTTCAATGGTCAGCCACTCCGGCAGGATCTGGCTACCCAGCGCATCAAGCAGGAAGGTAGATTTACGGTAAACCGACCCGCCGGCGATCGCTCCGACCAGATGCCCGAACAGGCCGGTAGCGACTTCGTTGGCGAAAATCACCGGCGCTTTCATCGTCGATAGCTTACGCGGAGCCAGGCGCGACAGGGTACGGCGGGCACACTCCTCGCCAACCCACTCCGGCGATTGCAGATCGTCTATCGCCCGCCCGATGGTATAAGCGTAATCTCGCTCCATATCACCATTCTCTTCGGCAATCACGCAGCTCGATAGCGAATGGCGGGTCGAACAGTAGCTCTGCAGCATACCGTGGCTGTTGCCGAATACTTTAATGCCGTAGTGGCTGTTAAAGCTGCCGCCTTCAGTATTGCTGATGCGCTTATCGGCTTTCAGAGCCGCCTGCTCAGCGCGGGAGGCCAGCTCAATGGCTTCGTCCGGCGACACTTCCGCAGGATGGAACAGATCAAGATCCGGGGCCTCAAAGGCCAGCAGCTCTTTATCCGCCACGCCCGCGCACGGGTCCGGCGAGGTGTAGCGGGCAATATCCAGCGCCGCCTGCACCGTGCGGGCGATAGCCTGCGGGCTAAGATCGGTCGAAGACGCGCTGCCTTTACGGTTTTGGTGATAAACGGTGATGCCCAGGGCACCATCGCTATTGAATTCTACGTTCTCCACTTCGCCGTAGCGGGTGCTAACGCCGATACCGGTAGTTTTGCTGACGGAGACTTCCGCGCCGTCGGATTTGCCTGCCGCCAGTTCCAGCGCCGTGGTCACGGCCTCTTCCAGCGTCTTACGCTGTTGTGCAACTTGAGAGATGACTTTCATCGCTAATGCCATAATGTAAGAAGGAGTTAACTGAAGTCTAACAGAGAACCGTTTTTCAGTGCGCGCCTTAACTGGTAACATTAGTCTCTTTTTTAAGGAGCCTGAGATGACAAAGCAGCCCGAAGACTGGCTCGACGACGTCCCTGGTGATGACGTCGAAGATGAAGACGATGAAATTATCTGGGTCAGTAAAAGTGAAATTAAGCGCGACGCCGAAGAACTGAAGCGTCTTGGCGCGGAAATGGTCGAGCTGGGTAAAAACGCGCTTGATAAAATCCCGCTGGATACCGACCTGCGCGACGCGATTGAACTCGCCCAGCGTATCAAGAAAGAAGGCCGCCGCCGCCAAATGCAGCTGATTGGTAAAATGCTGCGCAGCCGCGACGTCGAGCCGATTCGTCAGGCGCTGGACAAGCTCAAGAACCGCCACAACCAGCAGGTTGCGCTGTTCCATAAGCTTGAGCAGATCCGCGATCGTCTGATTGATAATGGTGATGAGGCCGTTGCTGAAGTGCTGAACCTGTGGCCTGACGCCGATCGTCAGCAGCTGCGTTCGCTGATCCGCAACGCCAAAAAAGAGAAAGAAGGCAACAAGCCGCCGAAGTCCGCGCGTCTTATCTTCCAGTACCTGCGTGAACTGGCCGAAAGCGAAGGCTAATTCTGAACGACTCCCCCGGATACGGCCCTAGCCCGATCCGGGCGACCCACCTCCTCTTACAGATCACTTGATCGATAGCCAGTCGTCGTTACCGTGGCTTAAAATCGGTTTTAATTTTTCATTTTAATTCCATTCTGCGTTTAAATTTAACTTTTATTTCACAAAAAAACCGTTCCATTCTAGCCTGCCTGGACACCCCACCTTTTCGGCAATGCTGCCAGAATAATACTAATACATTGATTTTATTAAATTAAAAAACAGAATCCCGCCTTTAAAACGCTGACTTTATCAGCAGTTTGTTTATCTTTGATCCATCTCTCAAAACGGTCTCGTTATTTCATACATTATTATAATGAAAAAATAATTTCATTAAGTCACGAGAAACGAAACGGTGCGAGCGTGTATTTTGGCCAGTCAGTTCTGTTAATTAAAACCGAGCGTCTGCAGGCTTTCTTCAGGAGAAAGTCGACCAAATCTTCCGCGCCACCGCAGGTGAATCGCCGGTAATCATCGGGAATTCACTATTCACGAGAGTGGCTGACCCGGCGCTAAGCCGTTTGCCGCCGGTCAGAGCCAGATTTTTAGAGAGTCGACAGCTATCATCATGGAGAAAAATATGACTACTGTACCAAGACTGAAATATTTCGTTGATGGTCAATGGCGCGTATCGCAGACCGAACGCTATATGGACGTCTATAACCCAAGTACCGGGGAAGTGATGGCTCAGGCCCCCTGCTGCACCGAGCAAGAAGTGCTGGATGCCGTTGCCGCGGCGCGCAAAGCCTTTCCGGCATGGTCAGATACGCCAGCCATTAAACGCTCGCAAATTATGTTCCGCGTTCGCGAATTATTAATCCAGCATCAGGACCGCTTAACCGAGCTGGTGGCAAAAGAAAACGGTAAAGCCTGGGGCGACGCCCAGGGCGATGTCTTAAAAGCGAAAGAAGGCACCGAGCTTGCCTGCTCGATTCCCACTCTCATGGCCGGTGAAAACCTGATGGACGCCTCTGCCGGGATCGACACCAACCTTTACCGTGAGCCAATTGGCGTGTTCGCCGGTATTGTGCCGTTTAACTTCCCGGCGATGATCCCGATGGGATGGATGGCGCCATTATGCGTCGCTTCCGGTAATACCATGGTGATAAAAGCGGCCAGTATGACGCCGATGACCTGTATGGAAATCACCAAGCTCTACCAGGAAGCAGGCGTGCCGGATGGGGTTATCAACGTGGTGACCTGCTCACGTAACGAAGCCGATATCTTGCTAACCCATCCGGACGTCAACGGCGTCTCCTTCGTCGGCTCTACCTCCGTGGGCCTGCACGTTTACTCCAAAGCCGCCGCTCATGGCAAACGCGTCCAGGCGCTGTGCGAAGCGAAAAACCATGCCCTGGTGCTGGCCGATGCGCCGATTAACCGCACCGCAGCGGGGATTATCAACGCCGCGTTTGGCTGCGCGGGCGAACGCTGTATGGCGTTGCCGGTCGTCGTGGTGCAGGAAGAGATCGCCGATAAGCTGATTGCCGCCGTCGTCGAAAAAGCCAAACAGCTGAAAATCGGCCCCGGCTATCTGCGCGATACCGATATGGGTCCGGTGATTTCTAAAGACCATAAACGGTCGGTGGTCGACTGGATTAATAAAGGCATTGAGGAGGGGGCGAAGCTGGTGCTCGATGGTCGCGATATTAAGGTTCCGGGCCAGGAAAACGGCTTTTACGTCGGGCCGACCATACTGGATCGCGTAACCGAAGAGATGAGCGTCGGAACACAGGAAATTTTCGGGCCGGTGCTGTGCTTTAAGCGGGTGAAAACCTTCGAAGAAGGTCTGCAATTAATGAACAATAACCCGTTTGCCAACGGCTCGGTTATTTTCACCCAAAGCGGCTATTACGCCCGTGAATTCCAGAAACGCACGCACGGCGGTATGGTCGGTATCAACGTCGGTATCCCGGTACCGGTCGGCGTATTCCCGTTCTCTGGCCATAAGCAGTCCTTCTTCGGTGATCTGCACTGCCTGGGCAAAGACGGCGTACGTTTCTACACCGAATCAAAATGCGTGACCTCGCGCTGGTTTGATGAAGAGGAAGCGAAACGCGAAAAAGTCGACTCCTGGGACGGTACGATTTAATCGCAGCTTATTTCTCCAATTAATTCGAGTTGCCGCCATCGCCTCCCCCTGGAAATATGGCGGATTTAAAAGAAACAGCTCCCTCCAGATATTGCTCCGGCAATATCTGGAGCATTAATTCGATTTTTTTACTCTGCACGTGTCGCTGAATCGTAAATGACGAATGCACACTAAAAAAATCCTTAATATTAAATGGAGTTTCCTATGACCCAGGCCTTCTCAATTCCTCGTAGTATTATTTATGGCGAAAACGCCTTAGAACATCTTTCCACGCTAAGCGGTAAAAAAGCCGCATTAGTCACCGGCGGAAGTTCAATGAAGCGTTTTGGCTTTCTGGATAAAGCCGTCAGCGAACTTAATAAAGCGGGGATGGAATGCATTATTATCGATAATGTGGAACCCAACCCATCCATTAAAACCGTCTGGCGCGGCGCAAAAGCGATGCTGGCCTTTGAACCAGACTGGATAGTGGCGATTGGCGGCGGCTCTGCGCTTGATGCCGCCAAAGTCATGTGGTGTTTTTACGAGCATCCGCAACTGAAGTTTGAAGATATTCTCCCAGTCGGCTCCATGCCAGCGCTGCGCAATAAAGCCCGGTTTGTGGCGATTCCTTCCACCAGCGGCAGCGCCTCTGAGATCACCGCGTTCTCGGTGATCACCGATACGGCAAATCATATCAAGCACCCGATTGTTGCCGCCGATCTGGTGCCGGATATCGCTATTCTCGACCCGACAATTCCGGCAAAAATGCCGCCGCACGTAACCGTTCACACCGGTATGGACGTTCTGACCCATGCGATTGAAGCCTATGTGTCCACCGCGGCCAACTCCTTTACCGATCCCTATGCGGTAGAAGCGATTCGGCTGGTGTTTAAGTATCTGGAAACCGCCTGGCGCTCACCTGATGATATAAACGCCCGCATGCATATGCATAACGCCTCTGCGCTGGCGGGAATCGCCTTCACGAATGCTTCGCTGGGATTAGTCCACGCGATGGCGCATAAAATTGGCGGCGAGTTTGGTATTACCCACGGGCTGGCGAACGCGATTATGTTGCCTTATATCATTCGATATAACGCGAAGTTCACCAAAAAATATCGTCAGCTGGAAGCGGCTTTAGACATCAATAACCTAAGTGAAGCGATCAACGCGCTGAATCAACGTCTGGGCGTGCCGAAAACCCTAAGCCAGTGCGATGAAGTTGAAATCAATGAAGTGACCTTTGTGAATGTTCTCGACAGAATGAGCCGCCATGCCGTCGACGATCCATGCACCTTAACTAACCCTAACTATCCGTCTGTTCAGGATGTCAAAGGGCTCTATACCCAGGCATTCTACGGCGCTTAATCGCCTCCCCACTGTTTTTTTTAAACGCTAAAGCAGCGTCAACCAGGGCCGCATGGATAACTAAAACCCGGCGGCCTTATCGGTTCTACAGACGTCATCATAGCCATGGCCAGTAATAGCTGAATCGTTAAAGCTTTCTTCGTTTTAAATCACAAATTTTTAGCAACTATTTTTATAATTACCTAAAAAACGCGATTTAAATCTCATTTAAAAATATAAAAATGGCCATTTTCTCACCAGGTGAGACACTTCACATTTTAATAATCCACTTGCAACTAAATTCCCTCCATCAGCAACACAATCGATTCAGCAAAAGGAATGAAAAATGAAAAAAACATTAGCTTTAACCGCAATCGCTATGCTTGTTTCTGGGCCAGTAGTAGCAAAAACGTGGGTGCTGACAAGTGCTGAAAGCGGCATGGATAAAGGAAACTGGCAGATAACAAGCGACCAGCTGAAGATTAAAGATCATAATTTCAGCATTGAGCAAAAAGTCCTTCACGGCGGTAAACAAGAAGGCAGCAAAATCCTCGTCATCCACAGCAAAGACGGCCTGACAATTACCCTGAGCCCGACACGCGGCATGAACCTGCTAAAAATCGAAGGGTTTGGTTCGCGGATGGGCTGGGACTCGCCGGTTAAAGAGGTCGTCAACCCGGCGTTCATAAACCTTGAAAGCCGCAACGGGCTGGGGTGGCTGGAAGGCTTCAATGAGATGATGGTGCGCTGCGGCTATGAATGGACCGGCCATCCGGTAACCGCAGACGGTCAGATTTATACCCTGCACGGCAAAGTTGGCAACACGCCGGCTTCACAGGTGGAAGTGGAAGTCGCTGACGCCGCGCCGTATGAAATTCGCGTTCGCGGACTGGTGAAGGAGAGCACGTTTAAGAAAGCGGATCTGCAGACCATGACCGAGTTGCGCTATGTACCCGGCAGCAACAGCTTCAGCCTGCACGATGTCTTAACCAACCATGCCGACTATCCGCATGACTATCAAATTATCTATCACAGCAACTTTGGCCAGCCGATCCTCGAAGAGGGGGCCCGCTTCCTGGCGCCGATCTCAAGCATCAGCCCGTTCAATGACTACGCCAAGGCCGGCCTAAAAACCTGGCAAACCTACGCCGGTCCAACCAAAGGTTTCGATGAAATGGTGTTTAATATGCAGCCGCTGGCGGATGAAAATCATCAAACCCTGGCCGCCGTGGTCAACAAAGCCGGCGATAAAGGGGCATCGATTCAGTTTGATACCCGCCAGTTGCCGGTACTGACGCTGTGGAAAAACACCGATACCGAGAAACAGGGCTACGTAACCGGTATTGAGCCGGGCACCAGCTACGCCTATCCGGTGACCATCGAGCGCGAGCAAAAACGCGTTAAGCAACTTCAGCCTGGGGCAAGCACCCAGTTTGATCTGACCTATACGCTGCTGCACAGCAGCGAGCAGGTTGCCGACGTGGAGAAGAAAATCGCGGCTATTCAGGGCGATACCAAAGTAACGGAAAACGAAACACCTATCGCGAAGGAGTAGCGCTGTTTCCAGGAGGCGGCGCTGCGCACCTGTCCGGACTACCGGACCGCAGACGGCAGTAAACCTGTAGCCCCGGTAAGGCGTCAGCCGCCACCGGGGAATGGTTCAGAGTCCAGGATGGATATACTTTCCTGCAGGCGGCGCTTGGCGCGCCTTATACGGGTTACAAAACCTTGGCCGCACCAGCCCGATCCATGACCACCAAACGCAAATCCTGTGCAAAACGCTGGTACTGCACTTCATTAATCGGCTGCGGGTAGCTCAACACGATCAATTCATGATCGGCGATCCCCTGATGATAGCTCGGGTGACGATGCGTCCAGGGATTCGCGCAAAACCCCATGGTTTCATAAAAGCGCAGGCGCTTATGGGCAATCTCGCTGGTCAGCGGATCGATTTCCAGGATGGTCAGCGGCGCCCGCTGAAGTATTTCAGCTAACAACTGCTTGCCGTAGCCGCGCGATCGTAACCTGTCGTCAACGGCCAGATGCTCAATGTAGACATAGTCGATAAACCGCCAGCCGCCGCTCAGGCCAATAAACAGGCCATCATCGAACCAGGCTTCGAGTTCATAATGCGGATTATCAAGCGCCTGCTGTTTAGCCCCGGCTTCACGCTGTTCATGCCACGGGAAGGCCCTGCCGTACAGCGCGTCAAGCGCGGGAAAATGCGCGGAATCGGTAGAGGTCACTCTTTGTGAAATCAACATGAACCGTCCTGGTCACAAAAACCATCCGCCCTCGCGCGGAGGGCGGATAAACGAGGAGAATAGCTTACTCGACCGCCTCGGCTTTTTTCGCCAGCTTATCGAGCAGCTTCTGATGAATGCCGCCAAACCCGCCGTTGCTCATCACCAGAATGTGGTCGCCCGGATGCGCGGTTTTAACAATCATATCCACCAGCGCATCGACATCGGCGCTCCAGTGCGCGGGCTGTACGCAAGCGTCAGCCACTTCAGCAACCTGCCACGGAATATGCTGCGGCTGCAGCAGGAAGACTTCGTCCGCTCGGCCAAGGGACGGCGCCAGGTCGTCTTTGCAGATACCCATTTTCATGGTGTTGGAACGAGGTTCAAGCACGGCAAGAATACGCGCGGTACCGCCAACCTTGCCGCGTAGTGCCTGCAGGGTCGCCAGAATCGCCGTCGGGTGGTGGGCAAAATCGTCGTACACGGTCACGCCGTTGGCTTCGCCGCGCAGCTCCAGACGCCGGCGGGCGTTGATAAAGCTGCCCAGCGCGTTAGCCGCATCGGCAGGCTGCACGCCGACATGACGGGCGGCGGCAATGGCCATCAGACCATTATGCATATTATGTTCGCCAACCAGCGCCCACTTCACCTCACCGACTTTCTCGCCGTCCAGCCACACTTCCCATGAGGAAGCATCTGTGGTGAGCTTTTTCGCCTGCCAGTGGCCCTGTTCGCCGACCAGCTCCTGTTCGCTCCAGCAGCCCATCGCCATCGTCTGTTTCAGATTGATGTCGTTCTCCGGCAGGATAATCTTGCCTTTGCCCGGCACAATGCGCACCAGATGATGGAACTGTTTCTGGATCGCTTTCAGATCGTCAAAGATGTCCGCGTGGTCAAACTCAAGGTTATTGAGAATCAACGTGCGCGGGCAGTAGTGAACGAACTTAGAGCGCTTATCGAAGAAAGCGCAGTCGTATTCATCGGCTTCAATCACGAAGAACGGGCTATCGCCGAGGCGTGCGGAAACATCGAAGTTGCCCGGAACGCCGCCGATAACAAAGCCCGGCTTGTAGCCGCAGGCTTCGAGGATCCAGGTCGCCATGCCGGCGGTGGTGGTTTTCCCGTGCGTACCGGCAACCGCCAGCACCCAGCGATCGCGCAGAACGAAGTCGTGCAGCCACTGCGGACCGGACATGTAAGGGATATTATTTTCCAGCACCGCTTCCACGCACGGGTTACCACGCGTCATCGCGTTACCGATAATCACCAGATCCGGCTGCGGATCCAACTGACTGGCATCATATCCTTGAATTAACTCAATTCCCTGGTTTTCCAACAGGGTACTCATTGGCGGATAGACGTTCGCATCCGACCCCGTTACCTCATGACCGAGGGAACGCGCCAGCATCGCCAGCCCCCCCATAAACGTGCCACAGATTCCTAAAATATGAATGCGCATTCGTCACTTCCTTCTCTTATCTGAAGCACAGTTTACCGGGATGTTGGGGGTGAAAGAAATGCATTTAAGGCGAATCCGTATTTTGCTGGCGCGATTCACCTGTGCGAACTTTTTTTATTCTTTGTTAAGATTGTTATGTTCGTTTTACTTCACATAAACATGCAGGGAACGGGTTATGAAAACGTTAGGTGAATTTATTGTCGAAAAGCAGCACGAGTTCTCTCACGCAACCGGCGAGCTTACTGCTTTGTTGTCGGCGATAAAGTTAGGCGCCAAGATCATCCACCGCGATATCAACAAGGCCGGTCTGGTCGATATCCTGGGTGCCAGCGGTGCTGAAAACGTTCAGGGCGAGGTTCAGCAAAAACTCGACCTGTTTGCCAATGAAAAGTTGAAAGCCGCACTGCGAGCACGCGATATTGTTGCCGGGATCGCCTCTGAAGAAGAAGATGAAATTGTCGTCTTTGAAGGATGTGAACACGCCAAATACGTGGTGCTGATGGACCCGCTGGATGGATCTTCTAACATCGACGTTAACGTCTCCGTTGGAACGATTTTCTCTATCTATCGCCGCGTCACGCCGGTGGGAACCCCCGTTACTGAAGAAGATTTCCTGCAACCGGGCAACCGACAGGTCGCCGCGGGCTATGTGGTTTACGGCTCCTCGACGATGCTGGTTTATACCACCGGCTGCGGCGTCCACGCCTTTACCTACGACCCGTCCCTTGGCGTCTTCTGCTTGTGCCAGGAGCGCATGCGCTTCCCGGAAAAGGGCAACACCTACTCGATTAACGAAGGTAACTACATCAAGTTCCCGATGGGTGTGAAGAAGTACATCAAGCATTGCCAGGAAGAAGATAGAGAGACCCAGCGCCCGTACACCTCGCGCTACATCGGCTCCCTGGTGGCGGATTTCCACCGCAACCTGCTAAAAGGCGGCATCTATCTCTACCCGAGCACCGCCAGCCACCCGGACGGTAAACTGCGCCTGCTGTACGAATGCAACCCGATGGCGTTCCTCGCGGAACAGGCGGGCGGTAAGGCCAGCGATGGTAAAGAGCGTATTCTGGATATCATTCCGGAAAGCCTGCACCAGCGCCGTTCTTTCTTCGTCGGCAATAACCATATGGTTGAAGACGTCGAGAACTTTATTAAAGAGTTCCCGGACGCATAAAGCGCCTCTTCCCCTCGCGCCGTACGGGAGGGGAAATTCTCCAATCAGTGTCCCACCCTTGTCACCGGCGAGCTCTGCCGATTCTCCCACAGCACCGTCAGGCCGCGCTGCAGCGCAATAAAGATAAACAGCAGGATACCGATGGCGATCTTGGTCCACCATGAACTGAGGGTACCGTCGAAGTTGATATAGGTTTGAATCAGCCCCTGAATCCCTACGCCAAACAGCGTGCCGAGCACCGTCCCTACCCCACCGCTTAACAGCGTGCCGCCGATAACCACTGAAGCAATCGCGTCCAGCTCGACGCCGACGCCCGCCAGCGCATAGCCCGCCTGGGTATAAATAGAGAAGACGATCCCCGCCAGCGTCGCCAGTCCGGTGGAGAGCATATAGATGCGGATCGTCGTGCTCCGCGTGGAGATCCCCATCAGGTTCGCCGACGTCGCGTTGCCGCCGATGGCATAAACCTGATTGCCGAAGCGGGTGCGGTGGGCCATAAAAATTCCGCCGATCACCACCAGCAGCATCAGCAGCCCCATCGCGCTCAGACGCCCGCCGCCGGGGATGGTCCATGCCAGTCCTGACAGCGCGTCATATACCGGGTGATTAATGGGAATCGACTCTTCCGAAACCAGGTAGCTGACGCCGCGCAGGAAAAACATCCCGGCGAGGGTGATGATAAACGCCGGGATCTTCAGCGCATCAATAAGCAGGCCCATAAACGCGCCAAAGGCGCAGCCCATCACCAGTACCAGCGGAAACGCCACCAGTGGCGAGATCCCCCAGAAACCAATCGCTTTAGCGAGAAAGACCCCGGTAAAGGCGATCACCGACCCGACCGACAGATCGATCCCGCCGGAGAGGATCACGAAGGTCATACCGACGGCGATAATCCCGAGAAAAGCATTGTCGGTCAGGATATTACAGATCACCCGCGTCGAGGCAAAGCCGGGAAACTGGGTCAGGCAGTAAAGGTACCCCAGCACAAATACCGCGAGGGTGATCATTAACGGTAAATTACGTTTTATCATGGCCGCGCATCCCCTTCAGTATGCTGATAAAGCGCGGCGACTGGACGATCAGTACGCACAGCACCACCACCGCTTTAACTACCTGATTAAGCTCCGGCGGGAAGCCTGACAGCAGGATCCCGGTATTCATACCCTGGATAATCAGCGCCCCGACGACCGAGAGCAGCAGGTTAAAGCGCCCGCCCATCAGCGAGCCGCCGCCGATAACCACCGCCAGGATGGCGTCCAGCTCCAGCCACAGCCCGGCGTTATTGGCATCCGCGCCGCGAATATCCGCCGCAACGATAATCCCGGCGATTGCCGCGCAAACGCCGCTAAGTACATAGGCTAACATCACGACGACGCGGGTATTTACGCCGGCGTTTTTCGCCGCGCGAATGTTAATCCCCACCGCTTCGATAAACATTCCCAGCGCGGTTTTGCGGGTAAACAGCCAGAACAGCGCCAGCGTGACGATGGCGATAATCACCGGCGTCGGGAACAGCAGCAGCGAACCGCTGCCCAGCCACGCCAGATGCGGTGAGTCAAAGGTCACGATCTGCCCGGAGGTGATCAGCTGCGCCACTCCGCGCCCGGCGACCATCAGGATCAGCGTGGCGACGAACGGCTGGATCTTCAGCACCGCCACCAGGATCCCGTTCCACAGACCGGCCAGCGCGCCGGCCGCCAGCGAAGCCAGCAGCACAATCGGCAGGCTGTGCCCTGCCACGGTCATCGACGCTGCCGTTGCGCCGGCAATCGCCATCACCGCCCCGACGGAGAGGTCAATCCCGCCGGTGGCGATAACCAGCGTCATGCCAATCGCCAGCAGCGCCACCGGGGCGGCGCGGTTTAAAATGTCTATCGGGCTGCCGAACAGCCGCCCGTCCTGGAGCACGACCTGATAAAAATGCGGCGCGACCAGGCTGTCAACGACCAGCACCAGCAGCAGCGCAATAATTTGCGGCATCCCTTTTGGCCAGTTAAAGCGCCGTTTCGGCTGGCCGCTTTTCGGAACAGATTGAGGCATCATCGGTTACTCCTTATGCCGCAATAGCGTTCATGATCGCCGGTACGGAGAGCTCGCTCAGCGACAGCTCCGCCACCTGCTGGCGATCGCGCATGATAATCACCCGATCGGCGTAACCCACCAGCTCTTCCAGCTCAGAAGAGATGACCAGCAGCGCCAGGCCATCGGCACACAGAGTTTCTATCAGGCGAATGATTTCGGCGTGGGCGCCAACGTCAATACCGCGAGTCGGTTCATCGAGGATCAGGAACTGCGGCTTCGTCAGCAGCCAGCGGGAGAGCAGCACCTTCTGCTGATTACCGCCGGAGAGAAATTCGATCGGCTGTTCAGCGCTGGGGGTACGAATACCGAGCTGACGAATAAAACGTTCGGCAATCTCATTTTGTTCGCGGCGACTAATCGGCCGCAGCCAGCCGCGCTGCGCCTGTAGCGCGAGAACGATATTTTCCCGCACCGAGGCGGCGGCGATAATGCCGTCGGTTTTACGATCTTCCGGACAGAAGCCAATCCCGAGGCACGATGCCTGATGCGGCGAGCGCAGGGTTTGCGGCTTGCCTTTGATCCACGCTTTGCCGCTGTCGGCGGGTTTAATGCCGAAAATGACTTCCGCGGTTTCCGTGCGTCCGGAGCCTAGCAGACCCGCCAGGCCGACGATCTCACCGGGACGGACCTGCAGACTAAACGGTGCGATGGTGCCTTTTTTGCCAAAATCTTCGAAGGCGGCCACCGGTTTATCACTCAGCAGGGTGCGGCCCGCACGCTGCAGGGCGTTATGCTCCAGCTCGCGGCCCAGCATCATTTTCACCAGTTCAATTTGCGGTAGCTCGCGGGTTTCCCGGCAGCCGACAAAACCGCCGTTACGCAGAACGGTGATGCGGTCGCTGACGGCGTAAACCTGGTCGAGGAAGTGGGTGACGAAAATCAGGCTGACGCCGCTATCGCGCAGCTGGCGCATCAGGGTGAAGAGCATTTCCACCTCCTGGGTATCCAGGCTGGCGGTCGGTTCATCAAGAATTAACACTTTTGCTGACAGGTCAATTGCCCGGCAGATCGCGACAATCTGCTGCATGGCGACCGAAAAGCGGTTCAGCGGTTCACGGACATCGAGAGAAAAACCGTAGGACGCCATCAGCGCGGTGGCGCGTTTTTCCATCTCTTTGCGCTGCAGGAGGCCAAAGCGCCGGGGCTCGCGGCCAATAAACAGATTATCCGCCACCGACATGTTAGGCAGCAGGTTTACTTCCTGATAGACGGTGCCGATCCCCAGCTGCTGGGCGTGGGCGGTGTTTTTTGGCGAGATCTCCCGGCCTTCCAGCCATATTGCCCCGCGATCAGCGTGGTAGACGCCGGTAAGCGCTTTAATCAGGGTGGACTTACCCGCGCCGTTTTCGCCTAACAGAGCCATGATTTCGCCCCGGCGCAGGCTGAAATTAACGTTATCCAGCGCCTTCACGCCGGGGAAAAATTTGCTTAGCCCTTCAGTTCGAAGGATTTCCTGATGTTGTTCGCCGTTCATGCTCTCCCCTCACCTTAACCCGCTCCCCGACCGGGAGAGGGTGTTCAGCCGCGCCTTAGCGACCGGGAAAATCCCGGAGGCGGCGCCGCGCGCCTGTCCGGGCTACTCAATCCGCAGACGGCGATGAACCTGTCGCCCGGTGCGCATAGCGTCACCGGGAGCGTGCGTGTTTTTCGCTACTCAATAGCCCATATTTTTCTTCTTCTCTAACTCTTCTTTCGCCGTATCCGGCAGGTAGAGGGTCGATTTGGTGATGGTGACTTTTTCAGGCAGGGTGCCGTCTTTTTTGTATTTCTCCAGCGCATCGAACGCCGGGCCGGCCATATTCGGCGTCAGCTCGACGCTGGCGTTAGCCTCGCCGGCCATCATCGCTTTATAGATATCCGGCACGCCGTCGATAGAGCCGGTGAGGATATCTTTGCCCGGCTTCAGCCCGGCCTCTTTAATCGCCTGAATCGCGCCAATCACCATGTCGTCGTTATGGGCGTAAACCATGCAGATGTTCTTGCCGTTGTTCTCCGCTTTGATAAAGCTCTCCATCACTTCTTTACCCTTACTGCGGGTAAAGTCGCCGGACTGGGAGCGGATAATCTTGATATTGGAGGCTTTAGAAATGGCTTCAGCAAAGCCTTTCTTGCGGTCAATCGCCACGCTGGCCCCTACGGTGCCCTGCAGTTCAACAACGTTACACGGCTTGCCGTCGACGGTTTTCACCAGCCACTCACCGATCAGTTGGCCTTCCAGCACGTTGTTCGCGGTGACGGTGGTCATATAGAGATCTTTGTCTTTGACATCAATAGAGCGGTCGAGCAGGAATACCGGGATTTTGGCTTCTTTCGCTTCCTTCAGTACCGGCTCCCAGCCGGTCGCCACTACCGGAGCGATGAAGATGGCATCGACGCCCTGAGCGATGAAGGAGCGTACGGCTTTAATCTGGTTTTCCTGTTTTTGTTGGGCGTCGGCAATCTTCAGCGTAATGCCGCGCTTCGCGGCCTCTTCCTTCGCGACGTTGGTTTCGGCCGCACGCCAGCCGGATTCAGAACCGACCTGCGAAAAACCTACGGTAAGAGGGGCAGCCATGACCATAGACGACATAGCTGCGGAAACTGCTGTGACAAGAAGTAAGCGCTTCCACATAAGAGGATCCTCGTAGGGTTATTGTTGGTTAAAGCCTCACCTGCGGACAAACTATAGACAATCGGAGATGTAACTGAATGCGTTACATCACACTTCAAAAAAGTTAATTAGATGTTAATCAGCACCCATCTCATCAGCGGAGAGCCGATGAGGCTTCGCGAGCCGTGCGAGCTTCACCGTTTATGACGAAATTTTTCACACTTTGAGATATCAAGCATATGCAATGAAAACGGTTACATAATTTTATTCAGTATGCGGCTATGTTTATGGATTTTCAGGCTGTATGACGGGGAAAATTTCAGACTCCCCCCACCCGTTCTGGAGAAAAAGAAGCGAAGACATTCGATGCGAGTTGGCTATAATACCGGGCACTTGTTTGCCATACATTTTAAAGGAAACAGACATGAGCTTACTCAACGTACCTGCGGGCAAAGATCTGCCGGAAGACATCTACGTCGTGATCGAGATCCCGGCGAACGCAGATCCTATCAAATACGAAGTCGACAAAGAGAGCGGTGCACTGTTCGTTGACCGTTTCATGTCCACGGCAATGTTCTATCCGTGCAACTACGGCTACATCAACCACACTCTCTCCCTGGACGGCGACCCGGTTGACGTACTGGTCCCGACCCCGTATCCGCTGGAGCCAGGTTCAGTTATCCGCTGCCGTCCGGTTGGCGTACTGAAAATGACCGACGAATCCGGTGAAGATGCGAAGCTGGTTGCGGTACCGCACACCAAACTGAGCAAAGAGTACGATCACATCAAAGATGTGAGCGACCTGCCGGAACTGTTGAAAGCGCAGATCACCCACTTCTTCGAGCACTATAAAGACCTCGAAGCGGGCAAATGGGTTAAGGTTGACGGCTGGGACAACGCTGAAGCGGCGAAAGCTGAAATCGTAGCTTCCTTCGAGCGCGCGAAGAAGTAATTCTTCCGCACTCAGGTTAGCGAAAACACCGCCTCCGGGCGGTGTTTTTATTTGGCATATTGAGCCATTTCCCGGTTAGCGACTAATGCGCCTTAGCCGGGCGACAACACCCAACTTCACAAAAAACAACGCCACCTAAGGGTGGCGTTATCATTATTAATACTGGTCTTTATCCAACCAGTTGCCGCTTTCTATCAGCGTGAAGCCCTCAACGGGGCGCTGATAGACATACATCCAGGCGCTACCGTAAGGCGTCTGGATCAGGTGACGAGCATACTCGCCGCCTTTGGTACGCAGCGCATCCAATTCAGCCAGCGTCGATGCGTCAATACGATAGACTTCACCATGTACCGTGCCATCGCCGGGCACCGCGCCTGGATAGTGGCCCAGGCTGTACAGTTGATAATCATTGACACTATGATCGCCCAGCCACTGAGCGTTGGTCATCCAGTGGCTGTTGCCTTGTTTGCGTCGTAAACTGCCGTAAACAAATATTCGCATTGCTAAAACTCAAACTGATAGAGCAAATCGAGAGCCTGGTCTACACCAGACACGGCTTCCATATATAGCTTAGGCATCAGGCGATAACGTAACGTCAATGTCGCCAGGGAATCAAAGATCCCTACCCCATATTTTACCTGCAGACCGGGCAGCACATAGCCGCTGACCACCACCTGGGAGGAGTCGCCCACTCCCTCGGTATCCAGCGCCAGATTGCTTACGCCAAACGTCTCGCCGATTTTACCCACAACCTGACCACTTTGTGCAACCCCCATACCAATAAGCATGGAGGTCATTGCCGCACTATCGCTCTGTCCGCTGCCTAAACCCTGCCCGCGGAGCAGGTAAGAGAGCGCTTCCTGCTGCGACATCGCCGGATCGGAGAAAATCTCCGCTTTCGGCTGATCGGCCGAGCCGGTGACGCGAACGCCGGCGATAACGTCGTCCTCGGTGGCGTCCGGATTACGAATGGCTTCGATATTCAGCAGCGGCTGATCCGGAGGACCGGAGAACAGCAGCTCACCTTTACGCACGATCAGATCCTGCCCGTAGGCATGGAAGCGCCCCTCCGGGATGTTGATCTGCCCGTTGAGCCCCAGCCCCTGTTTGTCCTGAGCGACTTTCAAATCACCGGTCAAACGCGCTTTCAGACCGAAGGCATCCAGACGAACGTTGTTGCCTACGTGAATAGTCAGGTTGCTGTTGATAGGGATACCGGCGCTCTGCTGCTTAATCGGCTGCAGATTTTTATCCAGCATCACTTCGTCAGATGAGACCCCAACGGCGCTTTCCGGCACTTCGTTGACCACGATACGCGCCCAGGGCACATCAACGCTGCCATCCAGGTTAAACAGGCTTGGCGTGGCGGTAAACACCACGTCCGGCGAGACATCCAGGCGCACCATCGGCGGCACGGTTATCCGCACCCGGCTGCCCTTCGCCGCAATCTGCGCGCGCCAGTTATCAATCTGCGTCCAGTCGGCGTTGCCGCTGAGCGCGATGTGGCCCTGGCTGGTATTCACCGTTCCCTGTAGGGTCGAGCGGGTACCGGTGAAATTCATCGCCAGCTGGCTCGGCTGCATATCGAACGGCATAAAGTTACCGTCAATATCAACGCCATTCAGCTGCATTTGACCGAACAGCTGCGGACTCTGAAGGTTGCCGCCAAGCGTCAGGCGTGCATTCAGTCTCCCTTCCGCCTTTTCGCCGCGCGAGAAGATTGGGTTAATCATCGCCAGCGAGAAGTTGTTGATATTGACGTTACCGCCCAGATTACGTCGGCCCTGCGGATCGGTGACCTGCACCTGCCCGTCCAACTGGCCATTGTTGGTCAGACGAATTAGCCAGCCCAACTGGGCGCGATTATTATGCAGATCGGCGGTGAGGTTGAGAGTATCGAAAGCCACCGGCAACGGCGCGTCGTTGACCGTCTGCGTCACCTTCACGTTACGCCCGCTCAGGGTGACCTTACCCTGCGGCAGCCCCTCTTTGGTAGTGTCCCAACTCACATCGGCATTACCGCTAAACACGCCGCTGGCCTGGGTCGCTTCCGGCATAAAGGGCTTCAGCATCGCGAGATCGAAACGGTTGAGGTTCACCACCGCGCGCCCGCTTGCCCCGGCGTCGATGGTCTGCGGTACGCACAGCTCGGCGTTCGGGTTAGTCCAGCAGTGCGGCCCGATGCTGATTTTCTGTTCGAGGTTACGATAATCCAGCGCGATATCGCGCGTCAGCGCAACCGGCCCCACCGGGGTCTGGAAACGGGTATTGCTCAGCGAGCCTTTCCAGCGCTCCGCTTTGCGGTCAAAGCTCCCCGCCAGCGACAGCTGCCCGGAGACCGGATCGCCCTGCACCCGCAGCTGCAGGTCGTGCTGCTTCTCGTTGCCCTTGGCATTGAGCTGCACCAGACTGATATTGACGCCCGGCTGGCTAATGCGGTCCACGCGTACGTCAAGATTACCGCCAATCTGGTCGGTGGATTTCACATCGCCCTTCACGTTCACCTGGGCCACCGACAGCTCCTGCCAGCGCAGCGCCCGGGCGGTAATATCCGCCAGCAGCTGCGGCGCGTCGACGGTGCCGCGAACCTTCACCAGCCCCTTCGCTGTGCCGCCCAGGCCCGGCAGGGCGTTGTCGAGATGCGGCGCGTCAATGGTGGCGTCAAGGTTAAGGTCTTTGACCCCCAGCTCGCCTTTCACATCAGCGCTGTTGGGGCCTAACGCCAGATGCAGACCGGGGATTTTCCACTGCATATAGCTGTTGCCCTGCAGCGAACCGCTCACATCGACTTTATTTTGCTTCACGTTACCGGTGATTTTCAGCTCCGGCACCGACATCTGCCAGCTGCCGCCGTACAGGCTGCCCTGAGTCTTAATCAGGCCGTTGAGCTTCGACGGCCAGTCCGGGACCTCTTTAGCGGTATTGATACCGTCAAGCGTCAGTTCGCCGCGCCAGCTGATCGCCTGCTGCCAGTCGAGCAGCGCCTTCAGTTCGGTTTTCCCTTCGAGGGCGGCGACGGTCAGCTTATCAAGATTGACCTGCTGCTCGTTGCCCTTGGCGTTGAGGTTAATCTTCGCCGGCGGCAGCGACTGCCCTTTGACCGCGGTGCTGAAGGCCAGGGTGTAGTCGGTCATTTTGCCGTTAAATTTCAGCAGGAGATCGTCAGCCTGATACGCTTTCTCGCCGGTGAACGGCCAGTAGAGCTGCTTACTTTTAATCTCCATATCCAACGGTAGCCCCGCCTCCGCCAGCTGCGCTTCGGCGCGCAGGGTCATCGCCACGGGACCGTTTAAATCCACGCCGAGCGCAAGCTTTTTACGCACTTCACCGCCCACTTTCAGCTGCACTTTCTCGCCCTTGAGGGGATTAATATTCAGCGTACTGTTGAGGGTAATATCGACCGGCCAGTTATCCTGCAGCTGGGCGTTGCCGGAAGCCGTGACTTTGCCCTGGTCGGAGTCCACATCCAGCGCGTCCAGCTTCATCTGTCCATCAATACTGCTGACTTTAAGCAGCAGATTATAGATGGTGATATCGGTGTCGCCGGTGAGACGCAGCTGCTCGCCGCGGAACGCCTGAATATTGAGATTCAACGGCAGATGGACGTCGGTCATCTCCGGCAGCACCGGCTTCGAGAACAGATCTTTCATCGTCTCGCCGAGCGGCTTTTCTTCCGGCTGCGGATTGTCAATTTTCGGCTCGACCACCTGCTCCTGGGCCACCTTCGCCACCTTCGGCAGCGCGATGAGCAACCCCTGCAGGGAGGTCGGCGTCAGGGTCAGGTTTTTCTCCTGCCAGTTCAGACCGCTGGTAAAGTCGCGCAGCGAGACGGCGGTATCGTCAATTTTTACGTTGACGTTATGCAGCGCCACCCGGCTCAGCGTGATGGGATAAGGTGTGGAGAGATTCAGCGGGCCGCTATCTTCTTCTTCAACCGGCGCCGCCGGCGGCATCTTGCTGGTATCGATCGCCACATAGATATCGCGCAGAGAAAGATCGTTGACGCACAGGCTGCTGTCCCACAGGCAGCGCAGCTTGACGCCGAGGTGGAACTGACCAGCGGTGACCGCCACGCCCGGCTGCTCAAAGCGCACGTTCTCCAGCGTCAAATCGCGCCAGCCGCCGGTCGCTTTGCCAATCTCCAGCCCCGGAACCCAGCGGTCGGCAGCTTTGATCACCAGATGCAGGCCGGTGGTGGTCCCCACCAGGAATCCTACCGTCCCCAGCAGCAGCACAAGAAAAATCAGTACGCCGAGGCTTATCTTCTTCCATAAACTCATAATTCAGGCCCCAGACCGATATAAAACTGTAAACCGTGCTCTTCTTTGTCGCCGATCGGTCTGGCGATATCCAGCTTGATTGGTCCGACCGGAGACTGCCAGCGTACGCCGAGGCCGGCGCCGGTTTTAAAGTCGCTCTCGCGGATATCGCTCACCGCTTCGCCGCTATCGACGAACACCGCGCCCCACCATTTGCCGCTCACGTTGTACTGATACTCCAGCGAACCGGTAGCCAGCTTCGAGGCCCCCATCAGCTTGCCGTCGTCATCTTTTGGCGAGATAGATTTGTATTTATACCCGCGAATGCTGCGGTCGCCACCGGCGAAGAAACGCAGATCCGGCGGGACCTTGCTGAAGTTATCGGCCTCAATCCAGCCGAGATTGCCGCGTACTACGAAGCGGTGGCGGTCATACAGGGTGCGGATCCAGACGTCCTGCGCCTGCATCACGATAAAGTTGATGTCCGAGCCCCACATGGTATTGGAGTAGTCCACCGAATAGCGCTGCGAATCACCCCAGGTCGGCATCAGGCCGCCGCGCGAACGTGTGCGGTTCACCGACACGCCGGGGTAGATCAGCATGGTGGTGTTAGTGACGTTGGCCTGGGTAAAGTGGTCGAGGCTCCAGCGCAGGTTCAGCGCGCGCTGCCAGCCGCTCGACATCTCCCAAAAACGTGATACCCCGAGAGTCGTAGAGTCAGCTTTGGTATCGTTAAGGTCGGTACGCTTAAAGCCGCCCTGCATCAGGTAGTACTGCTCCAGCGGACTTTTTAACAGCGGCACCTTATAGCTGAAATCAAGCTGCTGTTCAGGGGCGGAAAGGCTGAGGCTAGAGGTCAGGCTGTGGCCGTAGGAGTTCATCCACGGCTTTCTCCAGGTGCCTTTGACGCGCGGCCCGACGTCGGTTGAGTAGCCGACCCCGGTTTCAACGGTATTCTCTTTACGCGGAGAGACGACGCCCTGCAAAGGCAGAACTTTGGTCTGGCGGGATTTTTCAAACTGCGGCGCCACCACGACGGAGCTAAACCAGCCGGTTGCCGCCAGGCGGCGGTTCAGTTCAGCGAGATCCTGCGAAGTGTAGTAGTAGCCCTGCTTAAACGGCACCAGGTTTTGCAGATATTCGTCGCGAATTTGCGAGCCTTCAAAAGTGACCGGGCCAAAGCGGTAGCGCTCGCCGCTGTTGTAGTCGATATCCCAGAAGGCCTGATGTCGGTCGAGAGAGACGCCGAGCTGGCTTTTATTAAACTCGCTATCAAAATAGCCTTTACGTAGCGCAACGCGGGTCAGGGAGCTTTTGAAGCCATCATAGTCGCCGTGGTTTAGCACGGTGCCGATCGCCGGGCGCGTTTTCAACAAATCCAGATAGTCGCGATCGGTTCGGGCGCCGCCGCGTAAAATCACTTCAGTGCCGCCAATACGCACCGGTTCGCCGGGCGTAACTTTGGCGATCAGGACCTGGCGGCCCCTCGCCGGCGGCGGACGTAAATCAAAATCGATCGTCGGTTCGTAGTAGCCGAGCGCTTTCAGGCCTTCGCGGATAGCATCATCAACGCGCGCGCGAAAGCGCCGGTCCGGCGTGACTTCATCGCTCTGGATCGTAGATAGTTGGGCGCGGACGTTTTTTTCCAGTTCCCCGGATAGCCCCTCAACCTGCAAACGCACGCTCGCTGCGCTGGCGACCCCGCTGACCAGCAAAAGGCTGGTGATACATAACTGGCGGATTTGTAGCACGTTTTCTCCTGAATATCCTTGTTTCCCCCCGAAGGAAACGAAAGCGCCGCTCCACGGCTTAACAAAACCCTAACAATCAAGGGTTGAAAAATAGACGTTATCCCAAATAATTCTTATGTTTAAATCTAGACGTATTAAGCGCGTTTATTGTGTTAAAAGACGCGCTTGGTTACAACCTTAACCACATTTTCTGTTTTGAGAGGCCCACCGTGAGTCTATTTGATAAAACGCATCTTGTCGCCCAAGCGGACGCGCTGCCGGGACGCAACACGCCGATGCCGGTGGCTACGCTCCACGCCGTCAATGGTCACTCGATGACCAACGTTCCCGCAGGAATGGAAATCGCCCTGTTCGCCATGGGCTGCTTCTGGGGCGTCGAACGCCTGTTCTGGCAGCTGCCCGGCGTCTACAGTACCGCCGCCGGCTACACCGGCGGCTATACGCCAAACCCGACCTACCGCGAAGTGTGCAGCGGCGAGACCGGTCACGCCGAAGCGGTGCGCGTGGTCTACGATCCGCAGGTTATCAGCTATGAGCAGCTGCTCCAGGTGTTCTGGGAAAACCACGACCCGGCGCAGGGTATGCAGCAGGGTAACGATCGCGGTACCCAGTATCGTTCCGCGATTTATCCGCTGACGCCGGAGCAGAGCGAGGCGGCACAGGCCAGCCTGGCGCGTTTCCAGGCGGCA
Organism: Klebsiella pasteurii; assembly: GCF_018139045.1. Taxonomy (NCBI): domain Bacteria; kingdom Pseudomonadati; phylum Pseudomonadota; class Gammaproteobacteria; order Enterobacterales; family Enterobacteriaceae; genus Klebsiella; species Klebsiella pasteurii. The sequence continues at coordinate 4,512,716 of NZ_CP073236.1, read as the reverse complement.
ATGAAGGAAGCTAACGACTCGCGCACTATCACTACCGAGATCGCGACGGCGAAACCGTTCTACTATGCGGAAGACGATCATCAGCAGTATCTGCATAAAAACCCGTACGGATACTGCGGTATCGGCGGAATCGGCGTTTGTTTGCCGCCGCAGGCCTGATGCCGCCGCGTGGTTCCCGCAGGCCGCCGGATTGAATAATTTACGCTCTGGCGGCTTTACAGTACCTTACGCTATACTACGCCGTGCTATCGCCGGTCCAGGGCCTTCGGACCGGCTTTTTGTGAATTCCACTTAGCGTTATCCACTTCCCTTCCGAGGATCTGATCTCAACGGTCAGATAAGATATGTTAAACAGTATTTTAGTAATACTCTGTCTGATAGCCGTCAGTGCGTTCTTTTCGATATCGGAAATCTCGCTGGCCGCATCACGTAAAATCAAACTCAAGCTGCTGGCCGATGATGGCAACATCAACGCTCAACGCGTGCTGAAGATGCAGGAAAACCCCGGTATGTTCTTTACCGTGGTGCAAATCGGCCTCAACGCGGTGGCGATTCTCGGCGGTATCGTCGGCGACGCTGCGTTTTCACCGGCTTTCTACGGCCTGCTGAACCGCTATCTGTCGCCGGAGCTCTCCGAGCAGCTGAGCTTTATTATTTCCTTTACCCTGGTCACCAGCCTGTTCATTCTGTTTGCTGACCTGACTCCGAAACGCATCGGTATGATCGCGCCTGAAGCCGTCGCTTTACGCATCATCAACCCGATGCGCTTCTGCTTGTTTATCTTCCGCCCGCTGGTGTGGTTGTTTAACGGCATGGCCAACAACATCTTCCGCCTGTTCAAAATTCCGATGGTGCGTAAAGACGACATTACCTCTGATGATATCTACGCCGTGGTGGAAGCCGGCGCGCTGGCCGGGGTGCTGCGTAAGCAGGAGCATGAGCTGATTGAAAACGTGTTCGAGCTGGAATCGCGCACCGTGCCTTCATCTATGACCTCGCGTGAAAACGTCATCTGGTTCGATCTTCATGAAGATGAGCAGAGCCTGAAGAATAAGGTCGCGGAGCATCCACACTCCAAATTCCTGGTGTGTAACGAAGATATCGACCACATCATCGGCTACGTTGACTCTAAAGACCTGCTGAACCGCGTGCTGGCGAACCAGAGCCTGGTACTGACCGGCGGCGTGCAGATCCGCAATACCCTGATTGTCCCGGACACCCTGACGCTCTCTGAAGCGCTGGAAAGCTTTAAAACCGCCGGTGAAGACTTCGCCGTGATCATGAACGAGTATGCGCTGGTGGTTGGGATTATCACCCTTAACGACGTGATGACCACCCTGATGGGCGACCTCGTCGGCCAGGGTCTGGAAGAGCAGATCGTCGCGCGCGATGAAAACTCCTGGCTCATCGACGGCGGGACGCCGATTGACGACGTGATGCGGGTGCTGGATATCGATGATTTCCCGCAGTCTGGCAATTACGAGACCATTGGCGGCTTTATGATGTTTATGCTGCGTAAAATTCCCAAGCGGACCGATGCGGTGAAATTCTCCGGCTATAAGTTCGAAGTGGTGGATATCGATAACTACCGTATCGATCAGCTGCTGGTGACCCGTATCGACAATAAGCCGACGGTGCTGGTGCCCAAGCTGCCGGACGCGGCGAATAGCGATAAAGAGTCGGCGTAAAGCGTTTGACGAACCGACAAGGCGGATGAAAATCCGCCTTTTTTATTGCCCGAATGTGAGGCGGCTCACGCCCCTCGGGCGATAGCAGATTTTTACTGCTCCATAGCGAAACGTTCATGACTCCCCTCTGCACAAAAAGGTAACTTTGCTCGCGACTACACGATCATATTCCTGAATAAAGGAAGCGAGGGTTACCATGATAGAATCAAATAAAAACTACTATATAAGCTGTCTGTTCTTCCTGTTCTTCTTTATTGGCTGGGGATGCTGCTATCCTTATTTATCATTGTGGTTAACGGAAATCATCGGTATTAATTATACTGATGTCGGTCTGGTTTATTCCTTTACTGCGGTTATTGCCGTTTGCGTTCAGCCGCTATTCGGTTTTATATCCGACAGGCTGGTTTATCGTAAAAACCTGATGTGGATGCTGGCCATCATTATTACCCTTTTTGCCCCCTACTGGATCTACGTCTTTGCGCCATTATTAAAAGTTAACGTTTTTCTCGGGGCGCTGGCCGGCGGCATTTATATTGGCATGGCCTACGGCGCAGGCTGCGGTATTTGCGAAGCTTACATTGATAAAGTCAGCCGCGCTTCCGGCTTTGAGTTTGGTCGCGCAAGAATGTTTGGCGGCATTGGCGCGGCTATCGGCACCTTCGCGGCAGGCAAGCTCTACGGGATCGACCAGAACATGATTTTCTGGCTGGCCAGTTGCGCAGGCTTATGCCTGCTGGTCATTGTCTGGAAAATGCAGATCAGCGCGCATAAACAAGGCGCGATGCAGAGTCGTAAAGCCTCTCCGGTCACCCTGAGCGACGCCACCTCGCTGCTGAAAATGAAGAAATTCTGGTTCTTCGCGATCTACACGATCGGTGTCGGCGCGGTATATGAAACCTACGACCAGCAGTTCGCCATCTATTACAGCCACTTCTTTGAGAGCAAAGCGCGCGGCGTGGAAGTGTTCGGCTATTTAACCACAGGTCAGATTTTCCTTGATGCGGTGGTGATGTTCTTCGCCCCATGGTTCGTGAATAAAATCGGCCCAAAAAATGCTCTGCTGTACTGCGGAATGATTATGAGTCTGCGCATTATCGGCTCGGCCTGGGCTATTGGCCCGGTGTCCATTAGCCTGATTAAACTGCTGCACGGTTTTGAAAGTTCGGTATTACTCGTTGCCGCGCTGAAATATATCACCGCCAACTTCAACCCGCTGCTATCAGCCACGGTTTATTTAATCGGCTTCCAGTTTTCGAAAAGCTTTAGCTCTATTTTCCTTTCTACTGGCATCGGTCATATGTACCAGAGCATGGGCTTTACCAGCAGCTATATCGTGCTCGGCGGTATCGCCCTGTGCTTTACGCTGATTTCATTTATTACGCTGGATAAAGCGCGCGCTTTTGCCCCGCAGCCGGCGCCCGCGCATTAATTTAAGGAGGTAACCTGTATGTCTGATTTATTTTATGGCGTGGCCTATTACGATGAATATATGCCGGAAGAGCGGCTGGCAAAAGATATCGCCTTAATGCAGGAAACGGGCATTAACGTGGTGCGCATTGCCGAATCGACCTGGAGTACGCTCGAGCCCCGGGAGGGTGAATATAACTTCTATCATATCGACCGGGTGCTGAATGCCATGCATGAGGCGGGGATCGCGGTGATTATCGGTACGCCGACCTACGCCGTCCCGGCCTGGCTGGCGGCTAAACATCCGGACATACTGGTCACCACGGTCGATGGCCAGCAAAAATATGGCCCGCGCCAGATTATGGATATCGTCAACCCGACCTTTCGCCGCTATGCCGAAAAGATTATCTGTACGCTAATGACGCACGTGCAGCACCATCCGGCGATTATTGGCTGGCAGCTGGATAACGAAACCAAGCATTACGATAATATCGGCCGCTATATGCAAGAGGGTTTTGTGCGCAGCCTGCGGGAAAAATACCCCCATCTCGACCGGTTGAATAACGATTTTGGTCTGGACTACTGGAGCAACCGTATTGATAGCTGGCAGGATTTTCCGCCGGTCGAGAATACCATTAACGCCAGCCTCGCCTGCGCGTTCTCTCGCTACCAGCGCCAGCAGGTGACGGAGTATCTCGCCTGGCAGGCGGAGATCGTGCGCGAATATGCCCAGCCGCATCAGTTCGTCACCCACAACTTCGATTTTGAATGGCGCGGCTACTCCTACGGCGTGCAGCCGCGAGTCGACCATTTTGCGGCGGCGCAGGCGCTGGATATTGCCGGTGTCGATATCTATCACCCGGGCCAGAAGCACCTGACCGGGCGGGAAATCGCGTTTGGCGGCGCCATTACGCGCTCGCTCAAGCAGGGTAAGAATTACTTCGTGCTGGAAACCCAGGCGCAGGGCTTTGCCCAATGGACTCCTTATCCGGGCCAGCTGCGCCTGCAGGCCTTTAGCCACGTGGCCTCGGGGGCGGCGATGGTCTCTTACTGGCATTGGCATTCGATTCATAACGCGTTCGAAACTTACTGGAAAGGGCTGTTAAGCCATGACTTTTCACGCAACGCGACCTGGCAGGAGGCCACCACTATCGGGGCTGACTTCGCCCGCCTGTCGCCGCAGCTGGCGGAGCTGAAGGCAGAAAACGACGTCGCGCTGCTGATCAGCAATGAGGCGATGGACGCCCTTAACCAGTTCCGCCCCGGCGACGCGCAGGGCAATATTTATAACGATATTTTCCGCCGCTTCCACGATGCGCTGTACGACCACAATATCAGCCTCGATATTATCCACGACGTTAACGAGGAAACCTCGCGCTATCGCGTGCTGATCGTACCCGGACTCTACGCCGCGGATGATGGCCTGCTTACGCGCATTAACCGCTATATTGAACAGGGCGGCAGAGCGCTGATCGGCTTTAAATCGGGCTTTAGCGATGAAAACGTAAAGGTGCGCAGCGGCGCGCAGCCGGGAGTTTTGTGCGAAAGCTGCGGCGTGAGCTACAGCCAGTTCACCCTGCCGGAAGAGACGACGGTAAGCGCGTGCAGCTCGGACATTGATTGCAGCAAAGATAACCAGGCCGAGCTGTGGATGGAGCTGCTGACGCCGGACGCCGGTACCCGTACGCTACTGCGCTATCAGCATCCGGCATGGGGCGACTATGCCGCCGCCACCGAGGCGGATTACGGCCAGGGCCGGGCGATTTACGTTGGCTTCCTGCCGCAAAAAACGCTGATTAGCCAACTGTTCGACCGGCTGACAGTGGGTCTGGAGCTGCGTTCACGCACCTCGGCCTACCGCTATCCTCTGGTGGTCAAAAAGATGCGCAACCGCGACGGTAATAGCATCCACTTCCTGTTTAACTACTCCGGCGATCCGCTGGCGTTTATCAGCGAGACATCGGGCAACGCGCTGCTGAGCGGGGAAAAAGTTCACTGCGGCCAGCCGTTGCGTCTCAGGGCATGGGAATTTAGTATCATCGAAAGTTAAGCGAGCGGCGCCGCTCGGGCGGGGGAAACGATGCAACTGGATATCAATGAGCTACTGAACTTCTCGCCATTGATGAAGACCTTTACCTTCAACGCCTGGGTCGTCGCCGGCTTTACTCCCATCACCCGCGGCTCAAAGCTGGACTACTACATTAACCGCCCGCAGGGAATGAAAGGTTACATCATCAATCTGACCCTGCGCGGCCAGGCGCGCGCGAAAGCGGGCGACGGCTCTCTTCTGTTTCGTGAAAACGATCTGCTGCTCTTCCCGCCCGGCGTTCCCCACCATTATGGACGGGACGAACACAGCGACTACTGGGATCACCTATGGATCTACTTTATCCCCCGGCCCTACTGGATAGACTGGCTAAAATGGGATCAAACGACCCACGGCATTGGTAAAACCACGGTCAACGATCCTGAGCAGTTGCAAAGCCTGCGCGATCTGTTCTATGAGGTCATCCGCCATCACTCCGCTTCCGCCCCGCTGTCGGAGGCGCTGGCGATGAACGCGCTGGAGCGCCTGATCCTGAGCTGCTTTCAGCGACAGCCGATCAGCAACCGCCACGCCCACGATCCGCGGATTAACGCCGTATGCGACTATCTTAACGAACATATTGCCCAGGAGATTAAGATTGAGAACCTGGCGGCGATGGTTTTTATCTCCCCCTCCCGGCTGGCGCATCTGTTCAAAAATGAACTGGGGCAAACGGTTTACGCCTGGCGCGAGGCGCAGCGCATTAACCGCGCAAAGTGGCTGATCCAAACCACGTCGCTGCCGCTTAACAAAATCGCCCTGTCGGTAGGTTATGGAGACCCGGTCTATTTCACGCGCATTTTCCGCAAGCATAACGGCATTCCGCCGGGCGAGTACCGCAAACGCTATGCGCAAATGAAGGAATAGGTCCAGAAACATCAACGGCTCCCGTTGGGAGCCGCCTTTTTACCGTGTAGCCATACCACTTTTCAGATTATGCCATCTCTGTTTGCAGACGGATAACCTGACGATTGACTTCGGACATCACCGACAAATGCAGCTTGTCCTTCACCTTCGGGATAAGGATTTTGCCCTTATCAAACTCAAAAGCGCCAACGTCCTTGATATACAAACGTCCACGGAACAGGATCTTCACGTACTTCGCTACTTGTAGCGGATTGTAGCGTTGGAAAATTTTCATTGTTGTCTCCTGCCAGGGTTACGCTCCTGTGGTGCCACAGTTAGCCCACGTACCGGAAGCGCAAATTTTAGTGCCCTGAAACTATAGTCCAGAATCTGAGTGATACCCAGTATGTATAAGTTTATTTACCTTATGATGACAATAATTCAGAGTTTTCGTTTCAGGCATCCGATGAAGGTAGTATAAGTCGCCGATTTTGGACGAATTTGTGCGTTAACACGCAAACTGGCACCATCATTGCGGGTAATGCCCATAAATCGCATTTATGATTAAAGCAGACCAAGTGGTCGGATCACCTGCACAAATAATAAAAGGAAACACCATGACCCTACATAGATTACTGGCCGTTTCATGTCTCCTGTTCCCGCTGATGGCGTCGGCGCATAACTTTGTCGATGGTCAGCGCGTTGCGCCGGTCGGCGTCGCGGATCGGGGGGAGCTGGTACTGAACAACGATAAGTTTAGCTATAAAAGCTGGAATAGCGCGCAGCTGGTGGGGAAAGTGCGCGTCGTGCAACATATTGCCGGGCGCTCGTCGGCAAAAGAAAAAAACGCGACCCTGATTGAAGCGATTAAAAGTGCGAAGCTGCCGCACGATCGCTATCAAACCACCACTATCGTCAATACCGATGACGCTATCCCGGGTTCAGGCATGTTTGTCCGCAGCAGTATTGAGAGCAACAAGCAGCTTTACCCCTGGTCGCAGTTTATCGTCGACAGCAACGGTGTGGTCCGCAAAGCGTGGCAGCTTAATGAGGAGAGTTCAGCCATCGTGGTTCTGGATAAAGACGGCCGCGTACAGTGGGCTAAAGACGGCGCGCTTAGTCAGGAAGAGGTGCAGCAGGTGGTGGCCCTGCTGCACAAGCTGCTCAATAAATAGAGACCCGGAAGCCGGGGTTGAGGAACGATTCACGCGGCGTGTAATCAAGGGTACGCCCCTGCCAGTCGTGAACGTGCGCCCCGGCGGCGCTGGCCACCGCATGACCGGCCGCGGTATCCCAGGTGGAGGTCGGCCCGAAGCGCGGATAAAGCTGGGCCTGCCCTTCGGCGACCAGACAGAACTTCAGCGATGAACCGATTGAGGTGGTCTGGTGTTCGCCAAGCTGCTCCAGATACTCCTGCAGTTCCGGGTCATTGCCGTGGGATCGGCTAATCACCACCAGCGGCGGACGCGCATCGCGGACTTGAATCTGCTTGCGAACGCCGCACTCCTCTTTCCATGCTTTGCCCTTTTCCGCGCTGTACATCACCTTCATCACCGGCGCGTAGACTACGCCAAGGATCGGCTTCCCGTTCTCAATCAAGGCGATATTGACCGTGAACTCGCCGTTGCGCTTGATAAACTCTTTGGTGCCGTCCAGCGGGTCCACCAGCCAGTAGCGCTGCCAGTGCTGGCGCACCTCCCAGGCCGGCGGGTCCTCTTCCGACAGAACCGGAATATCGGGCGTCAGCGCCAGCAGGCCGCTGATAATCACCTTGTGCGCCGCAATATCCGCGGCCGTGACCGGAGAATCGTCCTTCTTGCTGGCAACGTCCATCGGCTGTTTTCCATCGTAAACTTCCATGATGGCATCGCCCGCGTTCCGTGCAAGCTGACATACTTGTTCTAACATTCTCCACCTCGTCTGGTTACAGTGGCGTTAACTCGTTGTTTTATTTATATCGCATCATTGTGAGTTCCGCTATCTGTGATAACGATGCCGGTTTCATTGATCCCTTTTCTGGCATGATTCACATTTCTGTAAGCAACAGAATGTAAATACATTTTCTTCTGTGCTATTGCTCATAAAAAAGGACGCCACTGATGATTAAGTTTAGCGCAACGCTGCTGGCCACGCTGATCGCCGCCAGCGTAAATGCGGCGACGGTCGATTTGCGGATCATGGAAACCACCGATCTGCACAGTAATATGATGGACTTTGACTATTACAAAGACAGCGCCACGGAAAAATTTGGCCTGGTGCGCACCGCAACCCTGATTGAGAAATCACGCCAGGAAGCCAAAAACAGCGTGCTGGTCGATAACGGCGACGTCATTCAGGGCAGCCCGCTGGGCGACTATATGGCGGCGAAGGGGCTGAAAGAGGGCGATGTTCACCCGGTCTATAAGGCAATGAATACCCTGGACTATACGGTGGGCAACCTCGGTAACCACGAGTTTAACTACGGACTCGACTTCCTGCACAAAGCGCTGGCCGGCGCGAAATTCCCCTACGTAAACGCCAATATCATCGATGCTAAAACCGGCAAACCGATGTTTACGCCTTATCTGATTCAGGATACCCAGGTACAGGATAGCGACGGCAAAACGCAGACGCTGCGCATTGGCTATATCGGCTTCGTACCGCCGCAGATTATGACCTGGGATAAAGCCAATCTCAGCGGCAAAGTCACCGTCAACGACATTACCGCAACCGCGCGCAAGTTTGTCCCGGAAATGCGTGAAAAAGGCGCGGATGTGGTGGTGGTCATTGCCCACTCCGGCCTCTCCGCCGACCCGTATCAGGCGATGGCGGAGAACTCCGTTTACTATTTAAGCCAGGTGCCCGGCGTCGATGCCATTATGTTCGGCCACGCGCATGCCGTCTTCCCGAGCAAAGATTTTGCCGGTATTAAAGGCGCAGATATCGCGAAAGGTACGCTGAACGGCGTACCGGCGGTGATGCCGGGCATGTGGGGCGATCATCTTGGGGTGGTCGATCTGGTTCTGAACAACGACAGCGGCAAATGGCAGGTCAGCGCAGCGAAAGCCGAAGCGCGCCCGATCTACGATGCGGCGGCGAAGAAATCGCTGGCGGCAGAAGACAGCAATATGGTGGCGGTATTAAAAGCCGACCATGACGCCACCCGCGAGTTTGTCGGCAAACCGATCGGTAAATCCTCGGACAATATGTACAGCTACCTGGCGCTGGTGCAGGATGACCCGACCGTACAGGTGGTCAACATGGCCCAGAAAGCCTATGTGGAGCACTATATTCAGGGCGACCCGGATTTGGCGAAGCTGCCGGTACTCTCCGCCGCCGCGCCGTTTAAAGTCGGCGGACGGAAAAACGATCCGGCCAGCTTTGTGGAAGTGGAAAAAGGTCAGCTCACCTTCCGCAACGCCGCCGATCTCTACCTGTATCCCAACACCCTGGTGGTGATGAAAGTGAGTGGTAAAGAGGTGAAAGAGTGGCTGGAGTGTTCCGCCGGGCAGTTCAATCAGATTGACCCCGCCAGCAGCAAGCCGCAGTCGCTGATTAACTGGGACAGCTTCCGCACCTACAACTTCGACGTGATTGACGGCGTGAACTACCAGATCGATATCACCCAGCCGGCGCGCTATGACGGCGAATGTCAGCCCGTTAATCCGCAGGCCGAGCGAATTAAAAACCTGACCTTTAACGGCAAGCCAATCGATCAGAACGCCACTTTCCTCGTCGCGACCAATAACTACCGCGCTTACGGCGGTAAATTCCAGGGCACCGGCGAGGATCATATCGCGTTCGCCTCGCCGGATGAAAACCGCTCGGTGCTGGCGGCGTGGATTGGCGCGGAGTCGAAGAAAAACGGCGAGATCCATCCGGCGGCGGATAACAACTGGCGACTGGCGCCGATCCATAGCAGCGTACCGCTGGATATTCGCTTTGAAACCTCACCGGGCGATAAGGCCGCGGCGTTTATCAAAGAGAAAGCGCAATACCCGATGCGCCAGGTCGCAACCGACGATATCGGTTTTGCCATTTATCAGCTGGATTTGAGTCAGTAATTGCCCGTTCCCCGGTTGCGCTACGCCTACCGGGGCTACCCAGGCATCACCCTCATGCTACCTGTTCGTGGTTCGCCAGAACCGCGGGCAGGTTCAGCTCAATCCAGTCCGCCAGCGCCGCCACCTTCTCGCTTACCTGCTCACCGAGCGGAGTCAGACTATATTCAACGTGCGGCGGTACCACCGGGTACGACACGCGGTTAAGAAAGCCATCCTGCTCCAGCGCCTGCAACGACTGGGCCAGCATCTTTTCGCTGACGCCGCCGATCTTACGCCGCAGATCGCTAAACCGATGGGTGCCATCGCGCAGGGACACCAAAATCAGTACGCCCCAGCGGCTGGTCACGTGCTTGAGCACTTCCCGCGAGGGGCACTGTTCGGCAAACAGGTTGCCGTTGCGTAGCTGCTCGCTTAGCGTCAGATTCGCCATATTCACACTTACCTTTTTGTACGTACTTACTAAAAGTTAGTTAAGGTGTTAGCTTACCACAACTGCCAATGAACACGAAGGAGAAGACTTATGATCGCCATTACCGGCGCCACTGGCCAGCTTGGCCAGCACGTCCTGGAAAATCTGTTAACTACCGTCCCCGCAGGCCAGGTTGTGGCTATCGTGCGCAACCCGGCGAAGGCCGAATCGCTGAGTCAACAGGGCGTGGTGGTTCGTCAGGCCGACTACAGCGATGAAGCCGCGTTGACCGCCGCCCTGCAGGGCATAGACAAACTGCTGCTGATCTCGTCCAGCGAAGTCGGCCAGCGTGCCGTCCAGCACCGTAACGTAATTAACGCGGCGAAAGCCGCCGGCGTAAAATTTATCGCCTACACCAGCCTGCTGCACGCCGATACCTCCCCGCTGGGGCTGGCCGATGAGCATATCGCCACCGAGAAAATGCTCGCCGACTCCGGCATTGCGTATGCTCTGCTGCGCAACGGCTGGTACACCGAAAACTATCTCGCCAGCGCGCCGCCGTCGATTGAGCACGGCGTGTTTATCGGCGCGGCCGGTAACGGCAAAATCGCCTCCGCGACCCGCGCAGACTACGCCGCCGCCGCCGCTCGCGTTATCGCCGAAGAGGGCCACGCCGGAAAAGTGTATGAACTGGCGGGCGATGAGGCGTGGACGCTGAGCGAACTGGCCGCTGAGCTGAGCAAACAAAGCGGTAAAAACGTGGTGTATCAAAACCTCAGCGAAGCCGACTTCGCCGCCGCGCTGAAGGGCGTCGGGCTACCTGCCGGTCTGGCGGATATGCTGGCGGATTCTGATACCGGCGCGTCCAAAGGCGGTCTGTTCGACGATAGCTGCACCCTGAGTAAGCTCATCGGTCGCCCAACCACGACGCTGGCAGAGAGCGTCAAAGGCATTCTGTAACTGTTACATAGTGGTTAATTTTTGTAGCATCCCGGCGGACCATCCTCAATAATAAAAGGATGTCCGTCGGGAGTTATCGCATGCAAGGCGTACCAGAACAGTTCAGTGATGAAAGAGACAGCGCGCGCTTTCGCCATCTGGCGCAGCTGCCCGGCGTTGAGCTGTACCATGCCCATATCTCCCGCTACGCCTTTGAACCGCACACCCATGAAGCCTTTGGTATCGGCGCGATCGAGCTCGGCGCCGAGCGTTTTCGCTATCGCGGCAGCCAGCACGTGGCTTCGGTTAACTCGATCGTCACCATGAACCCCGATGAGCTGCACACCGGCGAGGCAGAGACCGCCGACGGCTGGCGCTATCGAATGATTTATCTCGACCCGGATACGCTGGAAGAGGTGACCGGCGAACGCCACTGGTGGTTCAGCGAGGTGGTTCGCCAGGATCCGCTGCGCTCCCGGCAAATCGGCAATCTTATCTATGGCCTGTGGCATACCGACGATCCGCTGGCGCAGCAGGGCCTGCTGCTGGATCTCATCGATACCTTCCGTCCGTTTGCCCATCACGCCGCTGCGCTGCCCGAGGCCCGCCACCGCTTCGAGCGGGTACGCGACTATCTGCACGACAATTATATGCGTACGGTCACCCTCGATGAGCTGGCGCAGGTGGCGGCGCTCAGCCCATACCATTTTCAACGCCAGTTCAAAGCGCACTTTCACGTCACGCCGCACCAGATGCTGATGGCGATTCGCCTGTGGCGCGCCAAAGCGTTTCTTACCCACGGCATGCCCGCCGCCGACGTTGCTCTCGCCGCCGGGCTGACCGACCAGTCGCACCTGACGCGCGCCTTCACTCGCCGCTACGGCATTACGCCGGTGCGTTATCAAAAGCAGGTTCTCCCGCGCTAATGCGCAACCTCATACAATATTCCCGCTTTTGCCTCGCCTACACTGTCGCCAACGAAAAGAGTAATGGAAGGCGTGATGATTAGTGGTGTGCTGTACGCCCTGCTGGCAGGGCTGATGTGGGGATTGATATTCGTGGGTCCTTTACTGGTGCCGGAATACCCGGCTGTTTTACAGTCGATGGGGCGCTATCTGGCGCTGGGGCTGATCGCTCTGCCGCTGGCCTGGCTGGGCCGCGCGCGGCTGCGCCAGCTCACCGGGAAAGACTGGTGGACAGCGCTGGGGCTGACCATGATGGGCAACTTAATCTATTACGTCTGCCTGGCCAGCGCCATTCAGCGTACCGGCGCGCCGGTATCGACCATGATTATCGGCACCCTGCCGGTCGTGCTGCCGGTTTTCGCTAACCTGCTCTATAGCCAGCGCGACGGCAAGCTGCCGTGGCGACGCCTGTTCCCGGCGCTGGTCTGTATTGCCCTCGGCCTGGCGTGCGTCAATATCGCCGAGCTGCATCAGGGCTTACCTGATTTCAGCCCGTGGCGCTACGGTTCCGGTATCGCGCTGGCACTGATCTCGGTGGTGTGCTGGGCCTGGTACGCGCTGCGCAACGCCCGCTGGCTGCGGGAAAATCCGGATAAGCCACCGATGATGTGGGCCACCGCGCAGGCGCTGGTGACCCTGCCGGTATCCCTGGCCGGATACCTTATCGCCTGCGGGTGGCTGCACGGCCAGCACGCGGACTTTCCGCTCCCCTTCGGCCCGCGCCCGGCGGTATTTGTCACCCTAATGCTGGCGATCGCCATTTTCTGCTCATGGGTCGGCGCGTGGTGCTGGAACGTTGCCAGCCAGCGCCTGCCAACGGTGATCCTCGGGCCGCTGATCGTCTTCGAAACCCTTGCCGGACTGCTGTATACCTTTATTCTGCGCCAGAGCCTGCCCCCGTTTCTCACCTTCAGCGGTATCCTGCTGCTGGTGCTCGGCGTGGTGTCCGCCGTGCGTGCCCGCCCGGAAAAGCCCGCGCTGCAGGAGCTGGTCAGCGAGAAAAAATAGCCTGGTATCCTAAAGGGGTATTCCCAGGAACATAAGATGCATTTAAAATACAACTTATATTCTTGATGACGAGGTAACTGCTATGGCTTTCCGTGACCAACCTTTAGGCGAGCTGGCGCTGACGATTCCGCGCGCCTCCGCGCTGTTCCGTCAATACGATATGGACTACTGCTGCGGCGGCAAACAGACGCTGGAGCGCGCGGCGTCGCGCAAAGAGCTGGACGTCGCGGTGATTGAAGCCGAGCTGGCCAAACTGGCGGAAGAGCCGGTAGAGCACGACTGGCGGGCTGCCCCCTATGCGGAAATCATCGATCACATTATCGTTCGCTATCACGACCGGCATCGTGAGCAGCTGCCGGAGCTGATTTTACAGGCCACTAAAGTCGAGCGCGTTCACGCCGACAAGCCCAACGTTCCGAAAGGCTTAACCAAGTACCTGACCATGCTGCACCAGGAGCTTTCCAGCCATATGATGAAAGAGGAGCAGATTCTGTTCCCGATGATCAAACAGGGCATGGGAACGCAGGCCGGCGGCCCTATCAGCGTGATGGAAAGCGAACATGATGACGCGGGCGAGCTGCTGGAGGTGATTAAGCACATCACGCAGAACGTGACGCCACCGGCAGAAGCCTGCACTACCTGGAAAGCGATGTACAACGGCATCAACGAGCTGATTGATGACCTGATGGAGCACATCAGCCTTGAAAATAACGTCCTGTTCCCGCGCGCCCTCGCCGGAAAGTAAATAAAAAGGCGCCCGCAGGCGCCCTCGACATTGTCAGTCTTATTGGCCACCCCGGGTGGCCTTTTTTATGACGGACCGTTGCAAGCAACGTTAAAAACCGCTGCCGAAGATTTTTTATTTCGCCAGGCGCTTCTTGCCGGCAAACAGCCAGCCCGCGCCGAGCAGCACAAACCACAGCGGGGTCACCATCAGCGCTTCGCGGGTATCGGCTTCCAGCGTCAGCAGGACCAGCACAAAGACGAAGAATGCCATGCACACCCAGCACATCAGTTTGCCCAGCGGCATCTTATATTTGGACTGCTCATGCAGCTGCGGACGCTTTCTGCGATAGGCCAGATACGAGCACAGGATAATCGTCCAGACGAACATAAACAGGATCGCCGACACCGTGGTAATCATGGTAAACGCCGCGATCACGCTTGGATTGACCATCAGCATCACCACGCCGCCCAGCAGACACATACAGGAGAAGGTCAGGCCTTTCGCCGGTACCGCGCGCTTCGACAGCTTGGCGAACATTTTCGGCGCCTGTCCGTCCTGCGCCAGACCGAACAGCATACGGCTGGTGGAGAACACGCCGCTGTTAGCGGAAGAGGCCGCCGAGGTCAGCACCACGAAGTTGATCAGGCTTGCCGCCGCCGGCAGCCCGACCAGCACAAACAGTTCAACGAACGGGCTCTTTGACGGCACGACGGAGCTCCACGGCGTCACTGACATAATCACGATCAGCGCAAAGACGTAGAACATAATGATACGGATTGGAATTGAGTTAATCGCCCGCGGCAGGGATTTCTCAGGATCTTTCGTTTCCGCCGCCGTGGTTCCCACCAGTTCGATGCCCACAAAGGCGAAGACCGCTATCTGGAAGCCGGCAAAGAATCCGCTGATGCCTTTCGGGAACCAGCCGCCGTCATTCCACAGATGGGCGAAAGAAGCTTCTACCCCGGTCGGTGACTGGAAGTGCATCATCACCATCACCAGGCCGACGACGATCAGCGCCACGATAGCGACGATTTTGATCATCGCAAACCAGAACTCCATCTCGCCGAACATCTTCACGGTGGCGAGGTTAAGGCCCAGCAGCAGCAGGATGACCGCCAGCGAGGCGACCCAGTCGGAGAGTCCCGGGAACCAGAACTGCGCGTAGGCGGTGATCGCCACCACGTCCGCCATCCCGGTTACTACCCAGCAGAACCAGTAGGTCCAGCCGGTAAAATAGCCTGCCCAAGGGCCCAGCAGGTCGGCGGCAAAATCGCTGAACGACTTGTATTCGAGATTCGACAGCAGCAGTTCGCCCATGGCGCGCATGACGAAAAACAGCATAAAGCCGATGATCATATAAACAAAAATAATTGACGGCCCGGCAAGGCTGATGGTTTTGCCTGAGCCCATAAACAGCCCGGTGCCGATCGCACCACCGATAGCAATAAGCTGAATATGCCGGTTAGTGAGATTTCGCCGCAGCGATTGTTCAGTCGGAGCCTGTTCGTCGGCAGCGACTTTTACCTGATCTACCATGTGATTTTTTCCTGTTGTACCTGTCTGTGTTGTTCGGGCTCTGCTGGCCCTTCATTCGTCTTAACCCTGGAACGAGGGTTTATCGATATTAGGTAAGAATCGGAGGGATGAATACTATGATTTAGATATAATGTTAATTTTATGTTTAAAGTGAGTGTTATATCACTCAGGTTACGCGAAACAGCTCACAAAAATACACCCATTAAGCAGATATGCAATATAAAGCTCCGGAAAACGCTCAACTTAAGGGTTTTACACTATTTAAAGCGGCCTCCTCCCCCGTACGGGAGAGGAAGCACCTGCTGTTTAGATAATATCCAGCAGTTCAACTTCAAAAATCAGGGTACTGAACGGAGGAATGGATGCGCCCGCGCCGCGCTCGCCGTAGGCCAGGCTGTGCGGAATGGTCAGTTCCCATTTGGAACCCACTGGCATCAGGGTCAGCGCTTCAATCCAGCCGCCGATTACGCCTGTCACCGGGAACTCAGCCGGTTCGCCGCGTGCGACGGAGCTATCGAAGACGGTACCGTCGATCAGTTTGCCGGTGTAGTGGACGCGAACGCGGTCAGTACGCGCCGGGATCGGGCCTTCGCCCTGGGTCAGAACGCGGAACTGCAGACCAGATTCGGTGCTGTTCACGCCTTCGCGCTCGCGGTTCTCTTCCAGGTATTTCTCGCCATCCGCGGCCATTTCCTGGAAACGCTCGCGACGCACGGCGTCAGCGCGTTCGTGGATTTCACGCAGCGCGCGGTGAACGGCTTCCACCGGCACCTGCGGCTGTTTACCTTCCAGCGCGTCAGCAATACCGGCGACCAACGCTTCCGGCAGCAGCCCCTGCAGGCCAGATTCGCTCAGCTGTTGTCCAACCTGCAAGCCGATACCGTAACTTGCCTGTGCTTCGATCGTGTCAAAAGTTGGGGTTGCCATCTTTGTTCCTTTTTTCGTGGGAGCTCTCATGCTCTCTGGCTTCCAAAATGCAAAAGACGATGAGCAGAGAAAAGAGGTGGGAAGCATATCAGCCATAGCACGACGGGTAAAACTTTGTCGCCTGGATGATGACAAATCTAAGGGAAACAGAAACAATAGAGAGATAAGGTTAACCTCACGAAACATAGCTTTGTCTCGTCCTTCAGGAAGTTAGCCATTTATACCCGTCATACTTTAAGTTGCAGGAGCGTTGGCTTCGCCAGCGCGCCCCAGTCACATAGTTATCTATGCTCCTGGGAACTTACTGGCTTGCCGCGTTACTCGGCCTGCGGCCCCGCCCCTACGGGGCCAGCGCAAGCGCTGTTCAAGGCAAACCTTGTCCTGCGACTTAAATTATTTAGGGTATATACTTTATTTACAGGATAAAAATATGCGGAGCAGGAGGAAAGCCATGCCCGGGCGCTTTGAACTGACATCTACCCTGGCGAAGATCTGGCACGCCCCGGATCATTTTCGCCTCATGGATCCGCTACCGCCGATGCACCGCCGGGGCATCATTGCCGGAGCGCTGCTGGTGATTATCGGCGTTCTGCTCCCTTCCGAGGATAACAGCAGCGAGGTTCAGGCCAGCCGCGAGGCGAACCTCAACCTGCAATCCCAGTCACAGCCCTCTTCCGGCAATCAGGCTGTCCCGCTGCCGCCCATCACCAATACGCCGCCCGTAAACGATGCCGATCAGGTGGCGCCGGTCGCGCCGGAGCCGATTCAGGATGAGCAGCCGGACCAGCCGCAGCAGCAGACCGCTTCCCAGCCTTATCAGGAGCCGCAGTCGACTCCCGGCATTGAGCAGCAGTGGCGGACCTACCGCATTGAATCCGGCAAAACCCTCGCACAGCTGTTCCGCGACCACAACCTGCCGCCGACCGACGTTTACGCCATGGCCCAGGTGGAAGGCGCAGGAAAACCGCTAAGCTCACTGCAAACCGGGCAGACGGTACAGATCCGTCAGAACGCCAATGGCGTAGTCACCGGGCTGACTATCGATACCGGCGGCGGGCAGCAGGTGCTATTTACCCGCCAGTCGAACGGTAGCTTTATTCGCGTCCGATAAGGTCTCACGGCCGGGTAATTGACCCGGCCTGCGGTGAAGCTTTGCCGGGCTTATTCACCCACCAGATCCCGGCGCACACCAGCGCCAGCGCAACCGCATATTTCAGCTCGAGAATATTCTCGCCGAGGAAGATGGCCGACAGCACGGTGCCGGCTACCGGAACCACAAAGTTGAACGGCGCGATCGTACTCACCCGGTTATGCTTGAGCAGCACGCTCCATAGAGCAAAAGCAATGGAAGAGAGCAGCGTCAAATAAGCCAGAACCAGCGCAGCAGCTGCGCTGTGAACCTCAAGGGTGCCGCCGGTCAGATAGCCGCCGCCGACCAGTACCAGGCCGCCAAACGCCAGTTGCCAGCCGGTCATCACCGTCGGGTCAACCGTCTGCGAAATGCGCTTACCGTACAGCGTCGCCGCCGACAGGATAAACGCCGCCAGCACTACAAAGCCGTCGCCCTGCCAGATAAAGCTAAAATCGCTCAATGAATGATTAACGTTCACCAGCATCACGCCGGCAAAGCCGACAATACAGCCGATGGCTTTGTTGTAGCTCAGCCTGTCATTCTGATAGATAAAGTGCGCCAGCAGAACGCTGAAGAAGGTACCTGTGGCGTTCATAATCGATCCCTTCACGCCGGTGGTAAACGCGAGGCCAACGTAGAAGAAAACGTACTGGATAGACGTTTGCGTGATGCCCAGTATCGCCAGCTGGCCGCACTGACGGGGATTTAAGCGAGCGATTGGCTTACGCTGCGCCAGCGCGAAGAGCAGCAGCAGCGCGCCGGCAAACAGGAAGCGATAGCCAGCAAAGACGATTTTAGACGGCACATCATCAGTGGCAATCTGAAACAGTTCATAGCCGCTTTTAATCGCCGGGTAGGAGCTTCCCCACAGCAGACAGCAGAGGGTTGCGCAGGCATAAGCCACTTTCTTGCGGGAAAAAATCGAGGGTGCGTCCATTCACTTCACCAGAAATAAAATAGTGTTTTATTTTATTATCCAGAAAGTTGCTAAGAATAGCCACCATACCAGGAAAAGATTCGACAAATACAGAAAAGCAAAACGCCGGCACAAGGCCGGCGTCTCGACGTGAGTTGAGTAATTAATTACTCAGCTACAACGTTAACAACCAGTTTAGCGAAAACTTCGCTGTGAACCTGGAAGTCCACTTCGTGCTCACCGGTGGTGCGCAGAACGCCGTTCGGCAGACGAACTTCGCTCTTAGCAACGGCAACGCCAGCTGCAGTTACAGCGTCAGCGATGTCGCGAGTACCGATGGAACCGAACAGTTTACCTTCGTCGCCAGATTTAGACGCGATGGTAACGGTGCCCAGTGCGTTGATTGCTTCAGCACGTGCGTTAGCAGCGCTCAGAACTTCTGCCAGTTTGGCTTCCAGTTCAGCACGGCGTGCTTCGAAGAATTCAACGTTTTTCTTGGTAGCAGGAACAGCTTTACCCTGTGGTACCAGGAAGTTACGAGCATAGCCCGCTTTAACGTTAACCTGATCACCCAGGCTACCCAGGTTTGCTACTTTATCAAGCAGAATAACTTGCATTACCTTATCCTCTCAAAGTCGTATTAATGGACCGTGACCGATTACTGATGACGATCAGTGTACGGCAGCAGGGACAGGTAGCGAGCGCGTTTGATTGCGCGTGCCAGCTGACGCTGATATTTTGCACGGGTACCGGTGATACGGCTCGGGACAATCTTACCGCTTTCGGTGATGTAGTTTTTCAGCGTAGCGATATCTTTATAGTCGATCTCTTGAACGCCTTCCGCGGTGAAACGGCAGAACTTGCGACGACGGAAATAACGTGCCATATGGCTAGTCTCCAGAATCTATCAATTCAATCTGCTCGGCATGCAGAACCATTTTGCTCAAGCCGTTCTTTGCCTTGTGGCAAGAGATGAACCCTCGAACGATTACTGCGCTACCGACCGTTATACTGTGAGTAATGGCCTGGTTCTCGTGTCCGCTGATTATCACGGGCATTTGGCACCATGCCTGCCGGTGAAAACCGGCTTCCTCCTGCACTGAACGATGCTCAAGCACGAACTGGCAGTGTGGAATTCCTGACGGGCTGACCTTACGAAGTGGAGTCCTGCATACTATGCCGGACAGCTCCAGACGGTTGGTCATCAGGATTACTCTTCAGAATCCCCAGCTTCAGAATCATCTGCGGTTTCGTTGGCGAAATCTTCGCGACGCTCGCGGCGCTCGTCTTTCGCTTTAACCATCGGAGATGCTTCGGTAACAGCGTGCTTAGTACGCATTACCATGCTGCGGATAACGGCGTCGTTGAAGCGGAAGTTAGTTTCCAGCTCATCGATCGCTTCCTGCGGCGCTTCAACGTTCAGCAGAACGTAGTGAGCTTTGTGCAGTTTGTTGATCGGATAAGCCAGCTGACGGCGGCCCCAGTCTTCCAGACGGTGGATCGTACCTTCTGCTGCAGTGATTGCACCAGTGTAACGTTCGATCATGCCCGGAACCTGTTCGCTCTGGTCAGGATGGACCATAAAAACGATTTCGTAATGACGCATCGAATTGCTCCTTACGGATTATTCAGCCTCCTGTCTGGGTCAGCCGCGGCCCATGGAGGCAAGGAACGTGTTAAAGGGCGGCTGAAAAATTGACGCGTCATAATACGGGCGAGCGGGGTTTAAGACAAGTGAATTGTGCAAATAATTCGCACTAAGCGCGAAGTGGCCTTAAGCCAGTGATTTAAAATTAATCAACGGCGGAAGCGACAATTTTTTGAACAACTGCATCAGAAATGGTCGCGATACGCCAGCGAGGCAGCGATTACACTTAGATCAGAAGCAATCCATACCCCAGGGAAGCGGGTTAACGTCAGGATTGTCATAAGGAGCGTAGATGATGAAATACATCCTCATAACCGTAATGGCAGTGCTTTTATTGAGCGCCAACGCGCTGGCTGCTATTAAAATCGATGCCCGCCAGGCCCGCAACATGGACGATGTGCAGAGCCTCGGCGTTATCTATATTAACCACAACATCGCCACCGAGCAGGAAGCCGACCAGGCGCTTAGTCAGCAGAGCGATGCTCAGGGAGCGAAGTATTTCCAGCCGATCCTCATCCATGAACCGGGAAGCGACGGTCCGATTCACGCCAGTGCCGCCATTTACCGCTAGTTTTCCCGGATCGTTGGCTTCTTACCGTTGCAGGGGGAAGCCAACGATGGCATTGCCCGGCGGGCATATCCGCACAATTGCGCCTTAATGCAATTGAGAATTATTTTTTCTCGTGACTTATCAGCGCCAGCGTAACCTGATTTAATCACTTTTTAACCGCATGATTTTCCGGAGTGCTTCATGGTTCCGCGTTTTGCCACGCTAAGCCGTATCCCAAAAGGAGTTTGGGTTCTTGGCGGTGTTAGCCTGCTGATGGATGTTTCCTCGGAAATGATCCACAGCCTGCTCCCTTTATTTATGGCCACTACGTTGGGGGCCAGCGTCATTATTATCGGCATTATCGAAGGCGTTGCCGAAGCTACCGCGCTGATGCTGAAGGTTTTCTCTGGCGTCTTCAGCGATTATGTCGGCAAACGCAAAGGCCTTGCGCTGCTCGGCTATGGCCTGGGTGCGCTGAGCAAGCCTCTTTTCGCCATCGCGCCCACCTCAGGCGTGGTGTTTAGCGCGCGAATGATCGACCGCGTGGGCAAAGGAATACGCGGCGCGCCGAGGGATGCGCTGGTCGCCGACGTCACCCCGCCGGAAATCCGCGGCGCCGCCTACGGGCTGCGCCAGGCGCTGGACACTATCGGCGCTTTTCTGGGGCCGCTGCTTGCCGTCGCGCTGATGTTTCTCTGGGATAACGACTTCCAGTCTATTTTCTGGATCGCGGTCATTCCTGCCGCGTTCTCCATCGCTTTATTAGGCTTTGGGCTAAAAGAGCCAAAAACGCCGGTCACCCGGAAACGAACCAATCCCCTGCGCAGCGAGAACCTAAAAAAGCTTTCAGCCGCCTACTGGTGGGTTGTGGTTATCGGCTCGATATTTACTCTCGCCCGCTTCAGCGAAGCGTTTCTGGTGCTGCGTGCCCAGCAGATGGCGATCCCGCTGTTCGCGATTCCGCTGGTGATGGTCGCGATGAATCTGGTGTACAGCCTGACGGCTTATCCGTTCGGTAAACTATCGGACAGCATGAGCCACAGCAAAATGCTGCAGTGGGGTCTGCTGGTGCTGATCGCCGCCGATATCGTGCTGGCGCTGAGCAGCCACTGGAGCACGCTTCTGGCCGGCGTCGCGCTGTGGGGTATTCATATGGGCATGACGCAGGGTCTACTGGCGGCGATGGTGGCGCAAACCGCCCCGCCGGAGCTGCGCGGAACGGCGTTCGGGATGTTCAACCTGGTGAGCGGCGTTGCGCTGCTGCTGGCCAGCGCAGGTGCGGGGGGGCTGTGGGAGGTATTCGGTGCTGCCTCGACGTTTTACGCCGGAGCGGTAATCTGCGTGCTGACGCTTATTGGTATGCGCTGTATGCCATCGGCTTATCAGCAAAACTAAAATGGCTCCGGAGCAGACCGGTTGATTCATCATAAAGATGAATGCTCCGGAGCACGTGTTTCACTTTTGCCCGTAATAGGCATTTGGCCCATGCTTGCGCATAAAGTGCTTGTCCATCAGCCAGCTATCGATGGGCTTCAGCTGCGGATTGATCCCGCGAGCAATCCACGCCATCCGCGCCACCTCTTCCATCACCACCGCGTTATGCACCGCATCGTGCGCATCTTTGCCCCAGGCAAAAGGCCCGTGCTGATAAACCACGATGCCCGGCGTATGCAGCGGCTCAACGTCTCCCAGCGTTTCGATAATCACGTGGCCGGTGTTCAGCTCATAAGCCTCCGCCACTTCCTGCGCGCTTAACGCCCGGGAGCAGGGAATATCGCCAAAGAAGTAGTCCGCGTGGGTCGTCCCCAGCGCGGGAATAGCCAGGCCCGCCTGCGCCCAGGCCGTCGCGTGCGTTGAGTGGGTATGCACCACGCCGCCGAGGCTCGGATAGCGACGATATAGCGCCAGGTGCGTGGCGGTATCGGAAGAAGGGCGATAGCGCCCTTCCACCACCTTACCCTCGAGATCGACTACCACCATATCATCCGCTTTCATGATCTCGTAGGCGACGCCGCTGGGCTTAATCGCTACCAGCCCGCGTTCGCGGTCAATGGCGCTGACGTTACCCCAGGTAAAAGTGACCAGTCCGTAACGCGGCAAATCCATATTGGCGTCAAAGACCTGCTGTTTTAACGTGTGCATTATGCCGCCTCCACCAGACCGGCGCGGGCCATCCGCGCCCTCACCCAATCGCGTGCTTTCGCAACTTCAGCGGCCGGATCGTCGGTCGTTTCGCTCCACATTTCAATCAGATACGGGCCGCAGTAGCCCGTCTGCTTGAGCGTTTCGAAACAACGTTCAAAATCGACGACGCCTTCACCGAACGGCACGTTTTTAAACACGCCGGGCTTCGTATCTTTGACGTGCACCGCCACGATATGACCCATTCCGGCCTGAAGCTCCATCTGCACGTCGTTATCCCAGGCGGACAGGTTGCCGATATCCGGATAGAGCTGGAACCACGGATTATTCAGGTAGTGGGCATAGCCCAGCGCCTTGCTGATCGAGTTCATCAGCGGGTAGTCCATGATTTCCATCGCCAGCGTCACCTGCGCGCGGCTCGCCATTTCGACGCTCTCTTTTAGCCCGTCGCGGAAACGACGGCGCGTCTCGTTATTGGCTTCCTGGTAGTACACGTCGTAACCCGCCAGTTGGATAACGCGAATCCCCACATCCTGCGCCAGCCGAATCGCTTTGCGCATAATCTCCAGGCCCTGTGCACGAACCGCGTCGTCTTCACTACCGAGCGGAAAGCGGCGATGGGCGCTCAGGCACATAGAGGGTACCCGCACCCCGGTTTCAGCAATCGCGTTGACCAGCGCAAGGCGCTGCTCCCGGCTCCAGTCTAGTCGCGCCAGACGGGCGTCCGTTTCATCTACCGACATTTCGACGAAATCAAAGCCGAGTTCTTTCGCCAGCCGCAGGCGTTCTTGCCAGCACTCCCCCGCGGGGAGCGCTTTTTCATAGATACCGAGCGGAATTTGTTTTGACAGCATGACCGCTCCTTAGCCCCACAGCTGGGCGATAGAACGTTTAAACTGCCGGGCGGCCTCTACCGGAGAGGCAGCGTCGCGAATGCTGCGACCGGCGATAAAGACGTGAATGGGAATACCTTTAAACAGCGGTAAATCTTCCAGCGCCAGGCCGCCGGTGACGGTGACTTTAAAGCCCATTTCAGACAAGCGTTTGATCGCGCTGATATCCGCCTCGCCCCACGCCACGCCGGCCGCCTGGGCATCGCGGCTACGGTGATAGACCACCTGCTGAATACCCGCTTCGCGCCACTCCTGCGCCTGCTCCCAGGTCCAGTAGCCGGTCAGTTCGATCTGGACATCGCCGTTGAACTCTTTCGCGACATCCAACGCGCCTTTGGTGGTGTTGATGTCCGCGCAACAGATCACGGTGACCCAATCGGCGTTGGCTTCAAAGCACATGCGGGAGAGAATTTTACCGGCATCGGCGATTTTGGCGTCCGCCAGCACGATTTTATTGGGATAGAGCGCCTTCAGGTCGCGAACGGCGCGTACGCCTTCAGCCACACAAAGAATGGTGCCGACTTCAATAATGTCCACTTCATCGGCTATCAGGCGCGTCGTTTCATACGCGGAAGACATGGATTGGTTATCAAGCGCAACCTGCAACATAGGTAATGACATTGTAGTGTTCCTTTTAAACGGCCGCCGCCGTGGCGTTATCAATTAATTCCAGCACTTCCTGCGCGGTGCGGCAGGCGCGTAAACGGTCAAAGTTGGCTTCATCTTCAAACAGATTAACGATTTGCATGATGCCGACTTCCTGATGGGTATTGGCATCCACGGCCGCCATGGTGATCAGAATATCGACCGGGTCGTTATCCTCGTGATTAAAAACCAGCGGCGTTTTCAGCGTGACCAGCGCAAAGCCGGTTTTCTTAACCCCCTCTTCTGGTCGGCCATGCGGCATCGCCAGACCGGGAGCAATCACAAAATAGGGGCCATGCTGGGCTACGCCATCCAGAATGGCCTGGTAGTAGCGCGGCTCAACGACATCCGCCTTTACCAGTAAATCAACGCTCAGCTTGACGGCTTCCTGCCAGGTGCTGGCGTCGGCTTGTAAAAGGATGGAGTTGTTATCCACCAGCGAGTCACGTAATTTCATTTAGCCTCCTTACTTCACATCCTGCGGAAAGTGCGCTTTGATCACTTCCAGCAGTTTTGGGCCGAAATCCGCAGGCGATAGCATGTTGCGCACCCCAACCACATACTTGTTGCCGGAGACGCTAATCTCACCGGCGATATGGGTGGAGGCGATGATGATATCCGCGCCGTTTAGTTCACTTTTGTATTCACCCACCGCGCAGCTGTTTACCGTGTGATCGATATTTGACTGGGTCAAAAACTGGTCCACCTTCATCTTCATGATCATGGAACTTCCTTGCCCGTTGCCACATACAGCCAGAATACGTACGGTCATAGTCAAAACTCCTTATTGAGCAGAAGCATCTGCCAGTTGTTTTTCCGCGTCCTCTTCAGCACGCAGCGTGCGCCCTGCGAAGAACATATAAGCCAGTGCGATAATGATGATGACGGCTATAAACGCGATACCGATGGAGGCGAAGCCCTGCATCATCGGCGGCGCCAGAATTGACCAGTCCGCCATGCCCATCCAGGCGCTCATGCCGGTCAGCTTCACCGCCCAGACGCAGCCAAAGATTTCGATCATCCCCATCACCAGACAAATCTTGAGCGCCGCGCGCCAGCCGCCAAAATGGTTAGCAAACACGCCGATGGTGGCGTTAGAGAAGAACATCGGGATAAAACCCGGAATAATCAGAATGGAAGAGCCGAAGCCGACCAGAATACCGACGGCGATCAGCTGGCCGATGGTGCCCCACATAAAGCCCCAGACGACGGCGTTTGGCGCAAAGCTATAAATCGCGGCGCAGTCAATCGCCAGCACGGCGCCGGGAATCAGGCGCTGGGAGATACCGTTGAACGCTTCCGAAAGTTCGGCGACGAACATGCGCACGCCTTGGGTGATAATGAAAATAGCGACGGCGAACGAGAAGCCGGTTTGCAGGATATAGATTGTCCAGTGGGTTTTACCCGCCATCGCCTGTACGGTGTCGATGCCGAAGGAGAGCAAAATCGCGCCGAAGAAAATGGTCATCACGATAGCCGTGGAGACAATGTTGTCGTGAAAGATGTTCAGCCAGCCAGGCAGCTTGAGATCCTCAACGCTCTCCTCTTTTTTACCCAGATACGGGGCGATCTTGTAAGCAATCCATGAAGCGAACTGCTGCTGGTGTCCGATGGAGAAGCCGCAGCCGTCGGTCACTTCCTGCGTCGGCTTATACATCATATTTGAGGTAATGCCCCAATAGAGTGACACCAGCACCGCCGTGCAGATAATCGTCGTCCACATCGTGTAGCCGAAGATATAAAAAGAGACGGCAATCAGCCCCGCCTGCTGGAACATGATGTGCCCGGTAAGCATGATGGTACGAATACCGGTAATACGCCGCAGCAGGACATAACAAATATTCAGCGCCAGGGCTAACAGCACGGCATAGCCCACCCAGCTGTAAGCATCGCCCATCCTCTCAATGGTCGCCATCATGGAGGCATAGGTATCAGAGATAGCGCCGTTGATGCCGTAAACTTCAGACATTTTCGCCACCACCGGTTTAAACGTGCTGGTCAGAATGCCGGAGCCGGCCTGCAGCAGCATAAAACCGATAATGGTTTTAATTGTCCCTTTAACGATAACGCTGGCGCTTTTGCGCAGCAGGATATAGCCCAGGCAGGTCACAATACCCAGCAGCAGCGGGGCGTTGGTCATAACCTGGTTAAAGAACACGGTAAAGATGTGGTAGAGAATCTCCATAACACACTCCAGAAAGTGGACGCTCTGAACGCACGCTACGCCCAGGTTGGTTGTTGCGATCACTCTAATAATCAAAAATAATCACAACAAGATTATATTTGATTAAATGTGACGCACGCCGCAAATAATCATACAATCCATCATGGTATTAATTCTCATTTTCAGAAATTGAAAAATAATATATTAAAATCAATAAAATAAGATAAACCACATATCATAAAGTATACATTCATCTCTTTTTAACTCCCACAACTACTCTCATGAAGGGCAAAATTCAGGATTGCAATCCTGAACAAACGATGCCAGTATTCGTCAAAACAAATCACATCGTGATTACTTTTGATAATATGTGAGGGAAAAACAAATGAGTAAAGTGCAAACCATCACCCGCGAATCATGGATCCTGAACACTTTTCCGGAATGGGGTAGCTGGCTGAATGAAGAAATTGAACAAGAGCAGGTTGCGCCGGGCACCTTTGCGATGTGGTGGTTGGGTTGTACGGGCATCTGGCTGAAATCCGAAGGCGGGGCCAATATCTGCGTCGATTTCTGGTGCGGTACCGGCAAGCAAAGCCACGGGAATCCGCTGATGAAAACCGGCCACCAGATGCAACGTATGGCCGGCGTGAAGAAGCTCCAGCCCAACCTGCGCACCACCCCGTTTGTTCTCGATCCGTTCGCTATTCGCCAGATCGACGCCGTACTGTCCACCCACGATCATAACGATCACATTGATGTGAACGTGGCCGCCGCGGTTATGCAAAACTGCGCCGATGACGTGCCGTTTATCGGTCCGCAAACCTGCGTCGATCTGTGGATTGGCTGGGGCGTACCGAAAGAGCGCTGCATCGTGATGAAGCCGGGCGATGTGGTCAAAATAAAAGACGTCGAAATTCACGCGCTCGACGCTTTTGACCGTACGGCTCTGATTACCTTGCCCGCGGATCAGAAAGCGGCAGGCGTACTGCCGGACGGAATGGATCAGCGCGCGGTGAACTACCTGTTCAAAACGCCGGGCGGCAACCTTTACCATAGCGGCGATTCTCACTACTCCAACTACTACGCGAAGCACGGTAACGAACACCAGATAGACGTGGCTCTCGGTTCCTATGGCGAGAACCCGCGCGGTATCACCGACAAAATGACCAGCGCCGATATCCTGCGCATGGCCGAGTCTCTGAATGCCAAAGTGGTGATCCCGTTTCATCACGATATCTGGTCAAACTTCCAGGCCGATCCGCAGGAAATCCGCGTTCTGTGGGAGATGAAAAAAGACCGCCTGAAGTATGGCTTTAAGCCTTTTATCTGGCAGGTGGGTGGGAAATTCACCTGGCCGCTGGATAAAGACAGCTTTGAATACCACTATCCGCGCGGATTCGACGATTGCTTCACCATGGAACCGGACCTGCCCTTTAAGTCTTTCCTGTAAGGCTTCTCCGGCGGGACCGCCCGCCGGAAATTATCCCCGTCAGCATTAGTATTTTCACCTGATTTCAAATATCATCTTTGCTTATCACTTTTAATCGGATTTGCTCATGACGGAAGCGCAAAGACATCAAATTTTACTGGATTTGCTGGCACAAACGGGATTTGTCACCGTGGAGCAGGTGATTTCCCGGCTGGGAATTTCTCCGGCGACGGCACGACGCGATATCAACAAACTCGATGAAAGCGGCAAGCTGAAAAAGGTCCGCAACGGCGCGGAAGCCATCAGCGAGCAGCGCCCGCGCTGGTCACCAATGAATATTCACCAGGCGCAAAACCACGATGAGAAGGTGCGGATTGCACGCGCGGCTTCGCAGCTGGTGAACCCGGGCGAAAGCATCGTCATAAATTGCGGCTCTACCGCATTCCTGCTTGGGCAAGAACTGTGCGGTAAACCGGTGCAGATCATCACCAACTATTTGCCGCTGGCCAACTACCTGATCGATCAGGAACACGACAGCGTCATTATTATGGGCGGGCAGTATAACCGCAGCCACTCCATCACGCTGAGCCCGCAGGGCAGCGAAAACAGCCTGTACGCCGGGCACTGGATGTTTACCAGCGGCAAAGGGTTGACCGCCGAAGGGTTGTACAAAACCGATATGCTGACGGCGATGGCGGAGCAAAAAATGCTTAACGTTGTCGGCAAACTCGCGGTTCTGGTCGACAGCAGCAAAGTAGGCGAACGCGCCGGAATGCTCTTTAGCCAGGCCGGGCAAATCGACCTGGTTATTACCGGTAAACAGGCCGATGAGGCGATCCTCAAGCAGCTTGAAGATCAGGGCGTTCAGGTGATTCGCGTTTAAAGGTGACGTTGAAAAAATGCCACCGTCGCGGCTAACGCTTCCGGCGTAATGCGGTGACGGACGCCTTTCTGCCAAATGCAGGTTAAGTTGTCGGCCAGTGCGTTTTGCTGCAGCGCCTGCTGCAGGCGGAAGGTCTCCCCCGGCGGCACCACATCATCCTCATCGCCGTGCCAGAGCAGCAGCGGTCGGCTGGCAAGGGTCGCCAGCAGCTGGCTGACGTCCCACTCAGCCAGCTGCCCTGCCTCCCACGAAGGAGAAGGAAAAAGCGTCTGCGAGAGCGTACTGAAATAGCCTGACCCCATCAGGCAGGCGACGCTTTTCAGCTCCGGGTGGTGGGTCATAATCCCTAAGGCCGTCATTCCGCCCATCGATGCGCCGGCCACCGCCAGCCTGTCGTCAGCAAGCCATCCCCGCTCCCGAATCGCCTCCTGTAGCGCCGGAAATTCAATAAAATTGTTCATCAGAATCGGCCAGAAGCGCTGCATCCGCCCCTGTTCGTCTCCCCGGTAGCGCGCGCCGTGTTCCGCTGCATCGGGCATAATCACCCGAAAGCCCGCCTCTGCAAGCGCAACGGCAAAATAGCTGTAGACCAGCTTAGAAGAGGTAAAACCATGGTAAAAGACAATGCAAGGCAGCGCCGTATCCGCGGCGCCCTGCGGGTACGCATGGAGAATCTCCCCACCCGCAAGGTTACGCATTTCTAGTGCAATCATTTACCGTCTCCTTTCTCTCAAGTGATGTTATGTTATTACTCAAGTCACTCGCTCGCACATGATTCATAATCTTGAGAACCAGATTACGCTTTCACGATATTTTCATTCGAAAATCGCGTACGGGATAACAATTTGGGAACATTCCCCGGAAATGACATTCAGGCTACCACTACACTATGACTAACAGGAAACGAGATATGGTTATGCGTAGGTTTGCACCGTGGTTAATGGCAATCGCTTTAACCGGCTGTAGCGCCCTACAAGGGACGCCAAAGGCGCCGCCGCCAGCAACCGACCATCCACAAGAGATCCAGCGTAACCAGACGGCGGGTCTGCAGAAGATGGGGACGGTGAGCGTATTAATGTACGGCTCGCCGATGGATGTAGAGGCTGCGCTGAAGCTCAAAGCAGAGGCGGCTAAAGCTGATTACTACGTCATCATAATGATTGATGACACCATGGTTCCGGGCCAGTGGTATTCGCAGGCAATTTTGTACCGTAAATAGCGGTCAACCTTTAAGCCAGCTTTACACTGTTTTGCATCCATTCACGTTCTCCTGTGCATAATAACGTTCAGCCAGCTGTAACCTGGCAGAACGTTAGCAACGGACTGCCCTCAGGACTATGTGAAATGGAGCTGACGATGAAACGAACTTTTACCCTACCCAGCCTGATGTTGACCACCGTCACGGCCAATACTTCCGCGCAGTCAGCGGAATTTGCCAGCGCTGACTGCGTAACGGGCCTGAACGAAATTGGCCTGATTTGCGTTAACAACATCTCCGGCAGCCAGCAGGATGTTGAGCACGCCATCGCCGTGCAGGCCGACGAACAGGGCGCGTCCTGGTATCGCATTGTCCAGATGTACGAGGAGCAGCAGCCGGATAACTGGCGGGTACAGGCCATTCTCTATGCCTGAGGCGCCAGGCGTCCGCGTCCCGTTGCCCGTAACAGCAAGTCATCCAGCGTCTGCTCATCCAGCCGCATGCCGCCGCGCGTGTCGAGCATCATACGACACCAGGCCTCTGCCAACGGCGGTGAAGCGAAGCGTAATACCTGCGCGCCAACGCCAAGCAGATAAACCAGCCGGGTAATCTCCCGTCCCTGTTCTTCGTGAGGGCGCCGTAGCCACTGCTGCAGCTGCCGCCACGCCCGATCGAAATGACGATTTTGCCCTTTCACTTCCGCGCACTCCGCCGCCAGAAGCTCAAGCGCCGCCGGCTGCTTGATCAGAACACGCATCACGTCCAGGCACATAATATTCCCTGAACCTTCCCAGATACTGTTTACCGGCATTTCACGATACAAACGCGGCAGTTCACTTTCTTCACAGTAGCCGGAGCCGCCCAGCACCTCCATCGCCTCGGCGACGAAGGCGATACCGGATTTGCAGATAGCAAATTTCGCCGCGGGCGTGAACAACCTTGCCCATAGCGCTTCCTGCACATCATTGCGCCTGTCCCAGGCCCTCGCCAGGCGGAACAGAAAGACGGTTTGCCCTTCCAGCCGCAGCGCCATCTGCCCCAGAACCTGACGCATCATCGGCTGATCGACCAGATTTTTACCAAATGCCTGACGCTGCAGAGCATGGTATAACGCTACCGAATAGGCCCGGCGCATCAGCGCATGGCTACCCAGCGCACAGTCAAAACGGGTCAAACCGCCCATTTTGAGAATTTGCCGGACGCCATCACCCTCTTCCCCGACCAGCCAGCCGCAGGCATTGAAAAACTCGGCTTCGCTGCTGGCATTCGCGCGGTTGCCCAATTTATCTTTCAGCCTTTCCAGATGTACGCCGTTACGCTGGCCATCCGGCAACAGGCGCGGAACAAAAAAGCAGGAGAGGCCCGCCGGCGCCTGAGCCAGCACCAGATGAGCATCGCTCTGCGGTACGGAGAAAAACCATTTATGCCCAATCAGATGATAAAAGCCTTCGGCTGTCTTCTCCGCACGGGTCGTATTGCTCAGGACATCAGATCCCCCCTGCTTTTCCGTCATCCCCATGCCGATAAGCAGCCCGCGTTTCTGATTTCCCGGTACCAAATGCGGATCGTAGCGATCGCTTAATAGCGGTGATAACCAGTCGCTAAAGGGCCTGGGTAAGGAACGCTGCAGCAATGGAATAGCGGCAAAGGTCATGGTGGTGGGACACAGGGTTCCCGCTTCTACCTGCGCATGCAGCATAAAGCGGGCAGCGCGGGCAACGAAAGAACCTCCGCGAGCATCCTCCTGCCAGGCGAGGTTATGTACCCGGTTAGCGCATAGTCCCTGCATCAGGAGATGCCAGGCGGGATGGAAACGCACATCGTCAAGCCGCGATCCCGTGGCGTCATAGCGCAGCAGTTCCGGCGGGTTGCTGTTGGCCAGGCGCCCCAGCTCCAGAGATTCGGCCGTCCCCAGCTGTTGACCAATGCTCGCCAGCAGATCGCCATCCCAGCCCGCGCCTTCGCGGACGACGGCTTCACGCAGGGCGGTATCGGACAAGAATAAGTTGCTGTTGCACAGCGGCGAGGGTTGGTTAAATACGGTATGAGTTTGCCAGTGCATTATGTTTCCCTCCTTCAATGGCTCTATTCATAAGTATGGACAACGGCGCACTTTCCGTCAGAGAACTCTGTTATAAAGTTCTCTCACAATCAGAAAGGGAATTTCATGATTCATTTAATTATTGAAGCTCGAGAAAATGCGCCGAGCTATATTCCGCTTATCCACCGCCATCTTCCTCATCTCGCGATGAGCGCTATCAAGCAGAACCTGAACGCT
The DNA here is from genome assembly GCF_018139045.1 of Klebsiella pasteurii. NCBI lineage: Bacteria > Pseudomonadati > Pseudomonadota > Gammaproteobacteria > Enterobacterales > Enterobacteriaceae > Klebsiella > Klebsiella pasteurii. The sequence goes on along the minus strand of NZ_CP073236.1, from coordinate 4,480,257 downwards.
TACGGTTACGTCACCTCATTTGATGAAAACAAAATCTGCGATGACATTCTGGAAGAGCAGAACCCCATTGGAAATTTTCTGAATCTCGTCAAAGTATTAAAGCATCGAGGCGCGCAGCTTAAATTCATTAAGCAAACGGGAGATGAACCGGGAGAGGAATTACCCTTGAGCCAGGTCCTGGACTATGTTGAAAAAGGTCTCGACATTGCCCGTCGGATAGAGCGAGAGGATGAACAGGACTGATGAAGATAAGCCATTCCGGAGAATGGCTTATTCAGAAAGAAGAGATTAGCTGCGCTGGCGTACCGCTTCAAACAGGCAAATACCGGTGGCGACCGATACGTTCAGCGACGACACACTACCGGCCATCGGGATGCTGATTAACTCGTCGCAGTGCTCCCGGGTCAGGCGGCGCATGCCTTCACCTTCCGCTCCCATGACCAGCGCCAGCGATCCGGTCATTTTGCTCTGGAACAGCGTATGATCGGCCTCACCGGCAGTACCGACGATCCAGACGTTCTCTTCCTGCAGCAAACGCATGGTACGCGCCAGGTTGGTGACGCGGATCAGCGGGACGTTTTCCGCCGCACCGCAGGCCACTTTTTTCGCCGTGGCATTCAGCTGCGCAGAACGGTCTTTGGGGACAATCACCGCATGCACGCCAGCGGCGTCAGCGCTACGTAAACAGGCGCCGAGGTTGTGCGGATCGGTCACGCCGTCAAGGATCAAAAAGAACGGCTGATCGAGAGAGGCGATCAGATCCGGCAGATCGTTCTCCTGATACTGACGTCCGGGCTTCACGCGGGCAATAATTCCCTGATGAACGGCGCCTTCGCTTTTCTCATCCAGAAACTGGCGGCTGGCGACCTGAATCACCACACCCTGCGCTTCCAGAGCATGGATCAGCGGCATAAGGCGCTTATCCTCGCGGCCTTTCAGAATAAAGACTTCCTGGAAACGCTCAGGAGCACGCTCCAGCAGCGCCTGCACCGCGTGGATGCCGTAAATCATTTCACTCATTTATCTACTCGTTTAGGTTCTGTTTTCAGTCCCTTCACCCCGGTCCCATTACGATTCCGGGAGTCGCCGGGGTAAAGGGATATCATTACTCAGCTATTTTCTTTTTCGCCGCGCGCTTGGCCTTGGTCGCTGCGGCGATCTTCTGGGTTTTCTCCGACGGCTTCTTCGCTTTCTTCTCGCCTTTTGGCTGAGCGGACTTTGCCTGAGGCTGACCTTTCTGTTTGCGGAATGCGCTATCCGGCTCGAAGTTTACCTGCTTGCCCGCCTGACGGCGACGTCCGGAAGATTTACCTGCGCCACCTTTCTTCGCTTTTTCTCGCTCGGTCTTACCGACGTTGCGCGGCGCGCGCTCGCTGGAGATAAGCGAGAAGTCAATTTTACGCTCGTCCATGTTGACCGCTTCAACGCGCACTTCCACGCGATCGCCCAGTCGATAGGTCTGGCCGCCGGATTCACCAATCAGACGCTGCCCGACCTGATCGAAGCGGTAGTAGTCGTTATCGAGAGAAGAGACGTGCACCAGGCCATCAATAAACAGCTCATCCAGACGGACGAAGAAACCAAAGCCGGTCACGCTGGCAATCACGCCCTTAAAGACGTTACCCACCTGATCCAACATGAAGTCACACTTCAGCCAGTCCGAAACATCGCGCGTCGCTTCATCAGCACGACGCTCGGTCATCGAACAGTGCGCTCCCAGCTGCAGCATCTCGTCCATGCTGTAGTGCCAGCCGCCGGTCTCGGTGCTATTGCCTTTATGTCCCTGCTCTTTCGCCAGTAAATACTTGATCGCGCGATGCAGCGAAAGGTCAGGATAGCGGCGAATCGGCGAGGTGAAGTGGGCATAGGATTGCAGCGCCAGACCAAAGTGGCCACGGTTTTCCGGGTCGTATATTGCCTGTTTCATCGACCGCAGCAGCATGGTTTGCAGCATCTCTGCATCCGGACGATCGGCGATAGAGGTCAGTAATTCCGCATAGTCGCGCGGCTCCGGCTTGTTGCCGCCAGGCAGTTCAAGCCCTAGCTCCGCGAGCACCGAACGGAATGCGGTAATCGCTTCCGTACTCGGTTTGTCATGGATACGGAACAGCGCCGGTTCCTCGGCCTTCTCAACGAAGCGCGCAGCGGAGATGTTCGCCAGGATCATGCACTCTTCAATCAGCTTGTGCGCGTCGTTACGCTGAGTCTGCTCAATACGTTCAATGCGGCGTTCAGCATTAAAGATGAATTTAGCTTCTTCACTCTCAAATGAGATACCGCCGCGCTCTTCACGCGCGCCGTCCAGCACTTTGTAGAGGTTATGCAGCTCTTCAATATGCTTAACCAGCGGCGCGTACTGCTCGCGCAGATCCTGGTCGCCCTGCAGCATATGCCAGACTTTGGTATAGGTCAGACGGGCATGGGAGCTCATCACCGCTTCGTAGAATTTGAAGCCGGTCAGACGCCCCTTGGCCGAAATCGTCATTTCACAAACCATACAGAGCCTGTCGACCTGAGGATTCAGTGAACACAGGCCGTTAGAGAGCACTTCAGGCAGCATCGGAACCACCTGAGACGGGAAGTAGACCGACGTGCCGCGGCTACGCGCCTCGCCATCCAGCGGCGTACCCGGGCGCACGTAGTAGCTCACATCGGCGATCGCCACCCACAGACGCCAGCCACCGCCGCGTTTCTTCTCGCAGTACACGGCATCATCAAAGTCACGGGCGTCTTCGCCATCAATGGTGACCAGCGGCAGGCTGCGTAAATCAACGCGCCCTTTTTTCGCCTCTTCAGGTACCTGTTCTTTCAGGCCGGCAACCTGTTTTTCGACCGCTGGCGGCCAGACGTAGGGAATTTCATGGGTGCGCAGGGCCATATCGACCGCCATACCGGTACCCATATTGTCGCCAAGTACCTCAACGATCTTGCCGACCGCTTTGGTGCGGCGGGTTGGACGCTGGGTCAGCTCAACCACCACGACAAATCCCATCCGCGCGCCCATGATCTGTTCCGGGGGGATCAGGATATCGAAGCTCAAGCGGCTGTCATCCGGCACCACGAAGCCAACGCCCGCATCGGTAAAGTAGCGGCCCACAATCTGACCCGTTTTGGGCACCAGTACGCGGACAATACGCGCTTCCCGACGGCCTTTACGGTCGGCGCCCAGCGGCTGCGCCAGCACCTGATCGCCGTGAATGCAGGTTTTCATCTGCTCGGACGACAGATACAGGTCATCTTTACGGCCTTCAACGCGCAGGAAGCCATAACCATCACGATGACCGATAACGGTCCCTTTCAGCAGATCAAGACGTTCCGGCAGCGCATAGCACTGACGACGTGTAAAGACCAGTTGACCATCGCGTTCCATTGCACGCAATCTGCGGCGCAATGCTTCTTGTTGTTCTTCGCCTTCAATATTCAGCTCTATTGCCAGCTCATCTCGGCTAGCCGGTTTTTCGCGTTTTGCTAAATGATCGAGGATAAATTCCCGGCTCGGGATTGGATTAGCGTATTTTTCAGATTCGCGGTCCAGGAAAGGATCTTGTGACATGTCGGTTCCTCCGTTGTCATCTCCAGTGAAGTTTACGTCACTCCACCAGTAATAATTTATAAAGCGGTTGATTCTTTTCAACCAAATCGGCCAGCGTGTAGTTATCCAGTTCCTTGAGAAAACTTTGCGCGGCTTCAGCAAGCGCCTGTTTAAGACGACAGGCGGGCGTAATATGGCAAAATTCGCTGCTGCAGTTGACCAACGAGAGCGGCTCAAGATCGCGAACAACATCCCCCACGCGAATCATATTTGCCGGTTTCCCCAGACGAATGCCCCCATTTTTTCCCCGTACCGCGGTCACGTACCCCACGCGACTTAGCTGATTGATTATTTTAACCATATGATTACGGGAAACGCCGTAAACCTCCGTCACTTCGGAGATGCTGGTCATTCTTCCATCCGGTAGCGACGCCATATAAATCAGCGCGCGTAATCCGTAATCAGTGAAACTCGTTAACTGCACAATCAACCTCAGGGAAAAGAAAAACAGAGTGCGTCGGTAGACGTAATTACTATTGATGATAAACCAGCCAGCGCTCAGGCCGCTAATTTATTTAAATGGGGCGGGCGAACAGCAAAAACAAGAGGCGCCTTAACGGCGCCCCTGGAGATAATTACGCGTCGAACGGATCGCGCAAAATCATCGTCTCGGTACGGTCAGGACCGGTAGAGATAATATCAACCGGTACACCGGTCAGCTCTTCAATGCGTGCGATGTAGTTCAGCGCTGCCTGCGGCAGGCCGCTGCGCTCTTTCACACCAAAGGTGGTTTCAGACCAGCCCGGCATGGTTTCATAAATCGGCTCGATGCCTTCCCAGTTGTCAGCAGCCAGCGGAGTGGTTGTCACTTCGCGGCCATCCGGCATACGGTAGGCAACGCAGATTTTAACTTCTTTCAGGCCGTCCAGGACGTCCAGCTTAGTCAGGCAGAAACCCGACAGGGAGTTAATCTGCACCGCGCGGCGTACCGCCACGGCATCCAGCCAACCGGTACGACGACGACGGCCGGTGGTGGCGCCAAACTCGTTACCCTGCTTGCACAGGAACTCGCCGGTTTCATCAAACAGCTCAGTCGGGAACGGACCTGCGCCTACGCGAGTGGAGTAGGCTTTAATGATACCCAGCACGTAGTCTACATAACGCGGACCCAGACCGGAGCCGGTCGCAACGCCACCAGCGGTGGTGTTGGAGGAGGTCACGTACGGGTAGGTGCCGTGGTCGATATCCAGCAGCGTACCCTGCGCGCCTTCAAACATGACGAAATCGCCACGCTTACGCGCCTGGTCGAGCAGATCGGAAACGTCAACAACCATCGCGGTCAGGATGTCGGCAATCGCCATCACGTCATCCAGAACTTTCTGGTAATCAACCGCTTCGGCTTTATAGAAATTCACCAACTGGAAGTTGTGATATTCCATCACTTCTTTCAGTTTCTCAGAGAAGGTGGCTTTATCAAACAGATCGCCAACGCGCAGACCGCGGCGAGCCACTTTATCTTCGTAAGCCGGGCCGATACCGCGACCGGTCGTACCGATAGCTTTCGCGCCACGCGCTTTTTCACGGGCGACATCCAGCGCGACGTGATATTCGAGGATAAGCGGGCAAGCTTCAGAAAGCAGCAGACGCTCGCGAACAGGGATACCACGGTCTTCCAGACCTTTCATCTCTTTCATCAGCGCAGCCGGAGACAGTACAACACCGTTACCGATGATGCTGGTGACATTCTCGCGAAGAATACCTGATGGAATGAGATGGAGGACGGTTTTTTCACCGTTGATTACGAGAGTATGGCCGGCGTTGTGACCACCCTGGTAGCGCACAACATATTTAGCCCGTTCAGTCAGGAGATCGACGATCTTCCCTTTACCTTCGTCACCCCATTGGGTGCCCAGTACGACGACGTTGTTACCCATTTTTCAAAATCACCGTTTGCTTAAAAATGGATTCTACCATCGCTTTTTCAGAGTTACAGCACTTTTTGCACTCGAAAGACGGGAAATTAGTCTACTTTACGCTCAGCCAATCGTTTTCCTCAACATGTAGTAGATGACGATGCCAGCAACCACAAGACCACCGCCAAACCGGCGTAATAAATTATCCGGTAATTGACTCATCGTGGCGACCATTCGACGCCAGGCTCGCGGGTAAAGCAGCGGCCCGAGTCCTTCGAGTACTAAAACCAGCGCCAGCGCCAGCCAGATTGTTGAGTTCATTATTTACCCTTATTTATACGCCGCCCGATACAGCACCCGATGCTAGTCAATGCTGTGTTTATCCTCATTTCACATTGTCAGTTATTTCATCATCATTATGAACTAATTTTATGAAACAAAATTCATAACCCATTGTATTGAAGGTTGTTTTTTAAATTGCAAGTATGCATAGCGTATCAAGATTCGATACGAGCATAAGATAATCAGGAGGATTATTATGAGAGAATTAACCGCAACTGAAATCAACGCTGTAAGCGGCGCGGGCTGGCTGCAAGATGGGCTGGCTTCACTGGGTGGTAAGACAGGCTCTGCAGTATGGTCACTCGGCAGTACTCTGAGCGTTGACTTACCTATCCTTGGCACAATCAATCTGTCGACCATCGCGCCAGGGCTTGGAGAAACTATCGGTAGTACGATAGGTTCAACAATCGGCGGTGTGATTGAAAGCACGCTAGCAAGCGTACCGTTATTCGGTGGGCTGATAAATAAATTGCTTGGCAACTAATTTAGCTCAGTTGTAAAAAAGGCGCCTTACAAGGCGCCTTTTCACTTATTCCATCTACGAACGCTTATTAGCGAGCAGCCGCCGTAGGTGATTTCATATAGCGGAAGAAATCGCTGTCCGGGCTGAGAACCATCACATCCTGATTGCTCTGGAAGCTGTTCTCGTACGCACGCAGGCTACGGATAAAGGCATAGAAGCCCGGATCCTGACTGAATGCGTCAGCAAACAGTTTCGCCGACTCAGCGTCGCCTTCACCGCGCAGGATACGTCCCTGACGCTCGGCTTCCGCCAGCGTTTTGGTCACTTCATAATCCGCGGTCGCGCGCAGTTTTTCAGCTTCTTCCTGCCCTTGCGAACGATGGCGACGGGCAACCGCTTCACGCTCGGCGCGCATACGGTTGTAGATCGCTTCAGACACTTCAGCCGGCAGGTTGATCTGTTTGATTCGCACGTCGACGACTTCAATACCCAGCGCCGCCATACTGTTCGGGTTGATCACCTGAACCTTACCGTTGGTTTCTGCTTCAATACGCTCTGCCGCTTTGGCAATCGCGTCATCGGCAGCCGGCGTGCTGACTTCATCTTCCGTGCCCGCAGAGCCTGAGTTCAGGGCATCGCGCACTTCCAGGGTCAGACGACCGCGGGAGTCGGTCACGATGTCTTTCACATCGAGACGGCCAATTTCAGAACGCAGACGGTCAGAGAATTTACGTTTCAGCAGCACCTCGGCCTGGGAGATATCACCGCCGCCGGTTGCCAGGTAGTAACGGCTAAAGTCGCTGATGCGCCACTTGATGTAGGAGTCAACGATCAGGTCTTTCTTCTCTTTGGTGACGAAGCGGTCAGCCTGATTGTCCATCGTCTGGATACGCGCATCGAGCATCTTCACAGACTCAATAAACGGAATCTTGAAGTGCAGTCCTGGCGCGTACACCAGAGGTTTGTTTTCATCGTCGCGCAGAACTTTACCAAAACGCAGCGTGATCCCGCGCTCGCCCTCTTTAACAACAAAGATGGACATGTAGAGCACCACCAGCACGATGACAATTATCGCGATAACAGATTTACGCATCGTTATTCCCCCTGACGCTGGTAGTCGTTACGCTGCGCGTTGGCGCGGCGTTGGTCCATAATAGTGCCTCCCGTAGAGGTAGAAGCGTTGCTGGCGCTGTTTGAGCTGGATGCAGGCGGCAGACGCAGCAGATCGCTTGCGCCACTGCTATCGCTCTTTGCCGCCGGCGCGCCGGCGCCTTTAAGCATCTGATCCAGAGGCAGAACCATCAGGTTGCTCCCCTTATCGTTAACCAGCACTTTGCGCGTATGGCTCAGCACTTTTTCCATGGTTTCGATATACAGACGCTCGCGGGTAATTTCCGGAGCCGCTTTATACTCAGGCAGGATTTTCGCAAAGCGAGCCACTTCACCCTGAGCTTCAAGAACGGTCTGGGTCTTGTATGCGCGAGCTTCTTCCAGAATACGCTGCGCCTGACCGTTAGCCCGCGGCTGAACTTCGTTGGTGTAAGCTTCCGCTTCACGAATGTACTGCTGTTCGTTTTCACGTGCGGCAATCGCATCATCAAACGCGGCTTTTACTTCTTCCGGCGGACGAGCCGTCTGGAAGTTGACGTCCAGCAGGGTAATCCCCATGTTGTACGGACGAATGGTCTCTTCCAGCTCACGCTGAGTATCGCTACGAATGACGGTACGTCCTTCAGTCAGGATACGGTCCATGGTGTATTTACCGATCACGCCGCGCAGGGCGCTGTCGGTAGCCTGACGCAGGCTATCGTCCGCGCTGGTGACGCTGAACAGATAGCGTTCCGGATCGGTCACGCGGTACTGCACGTTCATCTCAACGCGCACGACGTTTTCGTCAGACGTCAGCATGACGCCGGAAGCCGCCAGTTCACGGACCGACTCAACGTTAACCGCCTGAACGCTATCAATGAAGGTCGGTTTCCAGTTAAGGCCAGGCTCAACCAGATGGCTAAATTTACCAAAGCGAGTGACGACGCCACGTTCAGCTTCTTTAATGGTATAAAAACCGCTGGCTGCCCAGATAATAACCGCAGCGGCGGCAACGATGCCGACGATACGCCCGCCCATTGGCCCACGAGGTCCCTGAGAGCCGCTACCGCCGCCCAGTCCACCTTTTCCGCCACCCAGGCCGCCAAGTTTTTTGCTTAGCTTACGGAAGATATCATCCAGATCGGGAGGTCCCTGATCGCGACCGCCTTTATTGCCATTTCCCCCAGAGTTGCCGCCTTGGTTATTGCTGCTTCCCCACGGGTCGCGGTCCTGTCCGTTATTACCGGGCTGATTCCACGCCATGTATATGCTCCATATTTGTTTTTGATATCCCCACAGGGGTTAATATCTTCAGGCAAGCTGCAAGGTCAAATCACGTATTCAACCAGCGCTGGCTCTTGTTTACAGAGGCGACGCCAGTCAACGATCGGCATGCGCACCTGCAGACCAACGCTACCGTCATCCTCCATCCACTCTTTCTCTATCGCCTGAAGCTGATAGAACCGGCTTCTCAACCGGCCTTCCTGCGGCGGCAGGCGCAGCGTGTGCTGCGCCACTTCACCAGAAAGCCGTTCCGTCAAAGCCTGAAAAAGCAGCGGTACACCAACCCCGGTCTGGGCGGAAAGCCAGACCCGAATCGGTTTATTTTCTTCATCCCGATCGATACGCGGCTCAAAATCATCCAGCATGTCGATTTTATTCATAACCAGCAGCGTCGGGATCTCATCGGCCTCGATTTCCGCGAGCACCGTATTTACCGCGTCAATGTTTTCCTGCACGCGCACATCGGCCGCATCAATGATATGCAGCAGCAGCGTCGCCTGGCGCGTCTCCTGGAGCGTCGCTTTAAACGCGGCCACCAGGTCGTGCGGCAGGTGGCGGATAAAACCTACGGTATCCGCCAGTACGGTTTCGCCAACATCAGGGACGTCAATGCGGCGCAGCGTTGGATCCAGAGTAGCGAACAGCTGGTTCGCAGCATAGACCTCGGCTTCAGTTATCTGGTTGAACAACGTGGATTTACCGGCGTTGGTATAACCGACCAGCGACACGGTTGGAATATCGGCTTTAGCGCGTGACCGCCGTCCCTGCTCGCGCTGTTTTTCAACTTTTTCCAGCCGCGCCAGGATCTGCATAATGCGGTTACGCAGCAAACGGCGGTCAGTTTCGAGCTGGGTTTCACCCGGGCCGCGCAAACCAATCCCGCCTTTCTGTCTTTCAAGGTGGGTCCAGCCGCGAACGAGGCGAGTCGCCATGTGGCGCAGCTGCGCCAGCTCGACCTGTAGTTTCCCTTCGTGGGTACGCGCTCGCTGGGCAAAAATATCTAAAATCAGGCCGGTACGATCGATAACCCGACATTCGCATAAGCGCTCCAGGTTTCGTTCCTGTGCCGGACTCAGGGCATGATCGAAGAGCACGACCGATGCTCCGGTCGCTTTTACGGCTTCCGCAATTTCGACAGCTTTACCTTCACCAACAAAATACTTCGGGTGCGGTGCTTTACGGCTACCGGTAATCACCTGCATTGCTTCGACACCGGCGGAAGAGGCCAGAGTTTCAAACTCCTGGAGATCTTCCATATCTTTGTCTTGCGAAAAATAGATGTGTACCAGTACCGCCTGCTCACCGGCATCATAACGGTCAAACAAGCGTAAACCCCTTATAAAATACCAGCGGGGAACGCAGAAAACCTGGCTCCCCGACGTGGAAAAACAGCATCTGCCTTATTCGGCGTCTTCGCTGTCTTGCTGCGGCGCAGAAGAACCCTGCGCACCACCACCGTGGTGATAGTTGTTTGTACCGCCACCAGCATTGTTGCTGTGGTGTGACACCGGGCGAGACGGGACAACAGTAGAAATTGCGTGCTTATAGACCATCTGGCTGACCGTGTTTTTCAACAGGATCACGAACTGATCGAAAGACTCAATTTGCCCTTGCAGCTTAATACCATTCACCAAATAAATAGAAACCGGAACACGTTCCCGACGCAAAGCGTTCAGGAACGGATCTTGTAAAGATTGCCCCTTAGCCATTCTCTCTTTTCCTTATATGTATGCTTGTTTTGTACTCAGAACCTTACGATTCTTAAAAAAATTACGCACGATACCTGTTCAATTGTACACGTTCAGTCCAGGCTAGCACCAACAACCTGTAATACTTTGTTGAACGCTTGTTCAGGTTGTTCACTGTCTAACCAGTGAATACCTTCCCAACCGCGCAGCCAGGTAACCTGACGTTTAGCCAACTGTCTCGTGGCGCAAACACCTCGATAAACCATTTCATCATACGGGATCTCGCCATTTAGGTACGACCACATCTGGCGATATCCGACACAACGAATGGAAGGCATATCCGTATGCAAATCTCCCCGGGCAAAAAGCGCCCGCACTTCTGCTTCAAAACCTGAAGCCAACATCTGATGAAAACGCTGTTCTATGCGCTGATGGAGCAGTTCACGGCTCGCCGGGGCGATGGCGAACTGGTGCACCTTATACGGCAGAGCATCACCTGACGTTTGCGTCAGCTCCGTTAAAGTTTTACCCGAAATGAAAAAAACTTCCAGTGCTCGGGAAAGTCTTTGCGGATCATTTGGATGAATACGCGCGGCGGCAACCGGATCAATTTCCTGTAGCTGCTGGTGCAACGCGTTCCATCCTTGCTCTGCGGCCTGTTGCTCGATCCTGGCCCTGACCTCAGGGTCAGCCGAGGGTAGAGGCGACAACCCTTCCAACAACGCCTTGAAATACAACATCGTTCCGCCAACCAGTAGCGGAATACGCCCCGCGGCAACAATATCAGCCATCTCAGCCAGCGCAGCACGACGAAAATCCGCTGCGGAATAAGCCTCAGCCGGATCAAGAATATCCAGCAGCCGATGCGGCGCAGCGCTTAGCTCCGCGGCATCCGGCTTGGCCGTGCCGATGTCCATTCCTCGATAAATGAGGGCTGAATCAACGCTAATCAACTCTACTGGCAAAACTTTACGTAAGGCGATCGCCAATGCGGTTTTACCAGAGGCCGTCGGGCCCATTAAAAATATTGCCTTAGGCAGGCTTGCCTCGGTTACATCACTCATCTTTCAGGGCATTCATCGCCGAATGTAAATCAACAGGTTGTAACAGACCACCCGGCGGCGCTTTAACCAGCTGCGGACATAAGCGCTCAATATCCGCCAGGACGGCAATCGCCTGCGCCATATTCCACTGCGCATGCTCGCTCGCCAGGTTACGCGCCATCCACTGGGCAATATTGCCGACGTCGACGGTTTTTTGCTGCGCCAGGTAGCCTATCAGTTCAGGAATCAAGATTTGTAAATTTTGTTGTCTTAAGGGTAAAGGCACTGCGCGGATCGTCACGTGGTGCGCATCGGACTGGAGTTCAATCCCGACCTCTGCCAGCGCAGACTGCGCCTGCTTGAGCGCGTCTTTTTCCTCTTCGGACACTTTTATCCGCAGCGGGATAAGCAACGGTTGGGCGCAAACCGCCTCTGCGCCCGGCGTCAGCTGTGCCTGGCGCAGCCAGCGCTCAGCGACCGGCAGGGCCAGCAGCGCTAACTTACCGTCGCGCTCCAGCAGCGCGCAGTCGCTATCGATAATCGTCAGCACGCGGCCAAAGCTTTGGCTATGACCTGACAGGCCTTCCGCCGTCGGTGTGGGAGATTTGGGTTTGCGCTCCGCGACAGGAGTATCCAGCAGTTGGCGGTAGAGCGCACCCTGCTGTTTTTGATAGCCTGGCTGCGCATGCGGCCAGCCGGCTCCACCAGTTGAAGATGGCCCCGACGAACCGCTGGCGTTAAAGCGCGGCGCGGCGGGCTCATCACGATACCGGGGAGCCGCGTTTTCACGCGCGACCGCCGGCTGGGCAAAATGATTGCCGCCTGCCGCAATGCGGTTTTCCGGCACCTGCCGCGGTGCGGACTCATCGCCCTCTTCCGCCAACGGTACATCCAGCTGCTGCTGCAGGACGCTCAGCACGCCCTGATAGATAAAATCGTGCACCAGGCGCGACTGATGAAAACGCACTTCATGTTTGGCCGGGTGAACGTTCACATCCACCTGATGCGGATCTATCTTCAGGTACAGCACAAAAGCAGGCTGCTGATCGGCCCCCAGTTTATCTTCACAAGCCTGACGGATCGCGTGATTAATCAGGCGATCGCGCATCATCCGCCCATTGACGTAGCAATATTGAATCTCCGCCAGCGTCGGATTGGTATGCAGAGGATCGGCCACCCAGCCGCTGAGGGTAAGATCGCCATGCTGCCACTCAATTGCCAGGGCATGTTCGAGAAAGGGTATACCGCAGATCGCGCCCAGACGCCGCTCACGCTGGCCGTCCTGCGATACCGCCCGGTACTGACGCACGACTTTACCATTGTGGCTGAGGTTGATAGTGACGTCGAAACGCGCCAGCGCGATGCGCCGGACGATTTCGTCAATATGGCCAAATTCGGTTTTCTCGGTGCGCATAAACTTGCGCCGGGCGGGGGTGTTATAAAACAGGTCCAGCACTTCAAGCGTTGTCCCCACCGGGTGCGCCGCTGGCTTCACGGTGACCGCCTGATCGCGCCCTTCGGCATAGGCCTGCCAGGCCTCCTGCTGATCCTCGGTACGCGAGGTCAAGGTCAGGCGAGCCACTGAGCTAATACTGGCCAGAGCTTCGCCGCGAAAGCCGAGGCTAATGATCGCCTCAAGGTCGTCCAGCGAAGCAATTTTACTGGTGGCGTGACGGGCCAGCGCTAGCGCCAGCTCGTCTTTTTTAATGCCGCAGCCGTTATCGCGAATGCGGATTAACTTCGCCCCGCCGCGCTCAATATCAATGTCGATGCGCGTCGCCCCGGCATCGAGGCTATTTTCCACCAGCTCTTTGACCACCGAAGCCGGTCGTTCCACCACTTCACCTGCGGCAATCTGGTTGGCGAGCTGCGGCGGTAGAACCTGAATCGGCATGGCCGTCTCCTTAATTTAACAACGTCCCATCAGACGAACCTGCGCTGGCGGTCTGCGCGGCTGCTCCGCGCGGCGCGGATTGCAGAGGATGCTGCATAAAGTAGTTACGCAGACCGTTATAAATCGCCTCTGCGACCTGTTGCTGATAGGCATCGCTGCCCAACAGCCGCTCCTCGCCTGTATTACTAATAAAACCTGTTTCGACAAGGATCGACGGGATATCCGGCGAGCGCAGTACACCCAGGCTGGCATGCTCGGGGCGGCGCTTATGTAAATCGCCGATCCGCTGCAGTTGGCTCAGCACATTGGTCGCCACATCATACCCGACGCGCTGGGAATGGCCGAACTGTAAATCCAGCACCGCCTGGCTCAGGTAAGGGTCAGACTGGCTGTTGGCCAGTACATCGCCCGCGCCGCCCAGCAGCTCGGACTGCTTCTCATGCTGTTCGAGCCAGCCGGCCATCTCGCTGTTCGCGCGGCGGTTGGAAAGCACCCAAACCGAGGCTCCGGTGGCATCGCGATTCGGCGCGGCGTCGGCGTGAATTGAGACAAGGAAATTGGCGTTTTGCTTACGCGCGACGTCAGATCTCCCCATGACTGAAATAAAGTAATCGCCGTCGCGCGTCAGCACCGGCCTGAACTGAGGGTCGGCATTCAATAGCGCGCGGAGCTTACGCGCAATGGCAATAGTCACATTCTTCTCTTTCGTGCCATTCGGGCCAATAGCGCCCGGATCCTGGCCGCCGTGACCGGCATCAATGGCGATAATCACTTTATCATCGGAGGACACGGGACGCGCAGCGGGACGCGTTACGCTACTCGTGCTGGTCACCGCAGTAAGCCGGTCGTTATCGGCTTTAAACGGGTTACGTGCGGGTTCGCTCGGACGCACGGGCTGCGCCACGGGCCTTTCCGCCTGTCTAACCACCACCGGCTGCGGCGGTGGCGGAGGCGGCTCGTCGGCGTTAATCGTAAACACCACGGTGTAGTTAGAGCCGTTCTGCTGTTTCACCGCGCGGGTTTTGCCATCGGCAGTTAAATCCACCAACAAGCGCAGCGACTGCGTATCCTGCGGCGTCCCGGAACGAATGCTTTTTACCAGATTATTGCCGCTAAACTGCAGCGGTAGCCCCTGGAGTACGCCGGTCTGTTTGATATCCAGCGCCACGATGCGTTTGCCCTGGGGGCTAAACGAATATTCAGGCTCGCCGATAAAACTAATGGTAATACGGGCCTGCCGATCTCCATTTGAGACCTGGATATCGGATAAACTTGCCGCAGTAGCCTGAATGCTAAACAGCATCAGTGCGGCAGCCAGCCAACTGGTTATGCGATACATCATCCCGTCGTCCTTCAGGCTAATTAGCCAAACGCGCCAATAAAGACTTACCCAATGAGGAGACCGCGGTTACGCGCGCCTCACGCCCTTGTGCCTGATACTCAAGGTGAATTTCAACATCCGGGTCCGGCAGTACTCCCGTGCCCTGCTGCGGCCATTCCACCAGGCAGATAGCATCGTCAGTAAAATAATCGCGGATCCCCATAAACTCGAGTTCCTCAGGATCCGCCAGGCGATACAGATCGAAGTGATAGACCATCAAATTATCGAGACTGTAAGGCTCTACGAGGGTGTAGGTTGGGCTTTTAACGTTGCCACGGTGACCGAGAGCCTGAAGGAAACCGCGGCTAAAGGTGGTCTTACCCGCCCCTAAATCGCCATACAAATAGATGACCGTCGCGCCAGTGCATGCCTGCGCGACGCGGTTGCCAAGGCTTAAAGTCGCCTGCTCATCGGGTAAAGGAATCACTCGGTTAATCATGGTCTACGTCAATCACATCCGGGTTAACAACACGCCTGAGCGTGGAAAAAAGATCGGTCGCCAGCATTCCGCGGGTGCCATGTCTCGCCGCCAGCCGATCGGCAGCTTCGCCATGAGCAACGCATCCGGCGCAGGCAGCATCATACGGCGTCAGGCGCTGGCCTAACAACGCGGCGATAATACCGGTCAGCACATCGCCCATCCCGCCGCTGGCCATCCCAGCGTTACCGGCGTAGATAATAGCCATTTCGCCCGTTTCGCTCGCCACGATCGTTCCTGCACCTTTTAGCACCACAACGCCACCATAACGTTTTACCAGACGTTGTGCAGAATGTAAGCGATCGCTTTCAATTTCTGCCACACTCACGTTCAGCAGACGGGCGGCTTCGCCGGGATGCGGCGTCAGCACGCGATTGTGACGTTTATCGGGATTGATTGCCAGCAGGTTCAGCGCATCCGCATCCCAGACCATCGGTTTGCGAAAATTCTCCGCCTGGCGCAGCGCATTCTTACCCCACTCGCTCTGACCAAGACCCGGCCCAATCGCGACGACATCCGCCCATTGCAGGCTTTCCTCAAGCGCGCAGGATGTCAGTTCATGGACCATCAGCTCCGGCCTGGCGGTCAGAACGGGGGCGATATTATCCTTATGAGTCAGGACGCGCACCAGCCCTGCGCCCGCACGCAGCGCCGCTTCCCCGCTCATCCGAATGGCTCCCGCCGTACCCGGTTCGCCGCCAATAATCACCAGCTTACCGTGGTCGCCTTTGTGCGAGGTTGGGCGTCGTGGCGGCAGCCAGTCGGAAAGCTGCGACGCATCGAATCGACTGATTGCCGTCTTCTGGCCTGCCAGCCAGCGGTCAAGCCCTAAAGCGTGATGATGCAGGCGGCCCACGACATCGCGAGCTTTGCCGGTCAGCAGCCCCGGCTTAAGCGCAATAAACGTGATGGTATGAGCGGCATGGATAACCGCGCCTGGCGTCGTACCTGTCTGCGCGTTCAGACCTGAGGGGATATCGAGCGCGACAACCGGCACCGGATAAGCGTTAGCATGCGCGATAAGCTCAGCGACGTTTTCCCGGGGCGCGCTCTGTAGCCCGGTACCGAGCAGACCGTCAATAATCAATGTGATATCTTCAGGCCAGACGATGTTCGCGGCGTGAATCGTCCCGCCGGCATTGAGCCACTCTTCACGCGCCAGGCTGGCCTCTTCCGGCAGCGGCTTCTCGCTCTCCAGCGCCAGCAGCGTGACCTGAATCCCGCGCGCCTGCGCCAGGCGCGCCACCACGTAGCCGTCTCCGCCGTTATTACCGTGGCCGCAAAGAATCAGCCAGTGCTGGCTTCCTGGATACTGTTCGCAGGCAAGTTCAAAAGCCGCTTCGCCCGCACGGCGCATCAGCTCATATAACGTCAGCCCAAGGGCATCCGCCGCCTCTTTTTCCGCCCGCCGTAGCGCCTCCGCCGGCCAGATGATATGTGGTATACTGTCGGTGTTTTTCGTCATCGTATGGTCCATCATGTCACAGCCCCTCGATCTCAATCATTTAGCGCAGCAAATCAAACAGTGGGGCACAGAGCTGGGGTTCCAGCAGGTCGGTATTACCGATACCGATCTCAGCGCCAGCGAACCTAAACTGCAGGCGTGGCTGGATAAACAATACCACGGCGAAATGGAGTGGATGGCGCGCCATGGCATGATGCGCGCGCGCCCTCATGAACTCCAGCCAGGTACCTTACGCGTGATTAGCGTGAGGATGAACTATCTGCCTGCTAATGCCGCTTTCGCCCGCACCCTGAAAGATCCCGCGCGGGGTTACGTTAGCCGTTACGCCCTCGGACGGGACTATCATAAGCTGTTACGTCATCGCCTGAAAAAATTAGGTGAGATGATTCAGGCGCAGTGTGCTTCGCTCAATTTTAGACCTTTTGTCGATTCCGCGCCGATTCTTGAACGCCCTTTAGCCGAAAAAGCAGGGCTGGGATGGACAGGTAAGCACTCACTCATCCTCAGCCGCGATGCCGGCTCGTTCTTTTTCCTCGGCGAGCTACTAATCGACCTCCCTCTCCCCATCGACCAACCCGTCGAGGAAGAGTGCGGGCGCTGCGTGGCCTGCATGACTATCTGCCCAACCGGCGCCATCGTCGAGCCCTATACCGTCGATGCCCGACGCTGTATCTCCTATCTGACGATTGAACTGGAAGGCGCCATCCCGGAAGAGTTCCGCCCGCTGATCGGTAACCGCATCTACGGCTGCGATGATTGCCAGCTGATTTGCCCGTGGAACCGCTTCGCGCAGCTGACTGATGAAGACGATTTCAGCCCGCGCAAAGCGTTGCATGCCCCAGAGCTACTGGAGCTTTTCACCTGGAGCGAGTCATATTTTCTAAAAGTGACGGAGGGATCGGCTATTCGCCGTATTGGCCATCTGCGCTGGCTACGTAATATTGCCGTCGCGCTGGGCAATGCGCCCTGGGATGAAGCCAACCTCAAGGCGCTGGAGAGCCGCCGGGGTGAGCACCCACTTCTCGATGAACACATCGAGTGGGCGATGACGCAGCAAATGGCAAAACGAAATGCCAATGTGGTTGAGGTGCAATTGCCCAAGAAGCTACGGCTGGTCAGGGTGGTTGAAAAAGGGCTACCGCGCGACGCCTGATTCATTCACAGGGTGTGAATAAAAATAAAAACACATTGCGTTTCAACGGGCAGACGTTCGTCAAGTGATCGGATTAACACTTTGAAATGAAATTTAACCCTTACGTTTCAGGCACATATAAGAATACTATTTACATAGTGAAGTGTTTTCCTGAGAAAAGACGAAAGACTAACCTGTGGATAACTCTGTTCACAGTATTTTCAGGACATCGCGAAAAGCATCCATGACGCGTAGTTGCGCTGTGGATAAACTGAATATGAGAAGAAATTTGGAGCGGGAAACGAGACTCGAACTCGCGACCCCGACCTTGGCAAGGTCGTGCTCTACCAACTGAGCTATTCCCGCTTGGGTGTGGTAACTTTCAAATTTTGGAGCGGGAAACGAGACTCGAACTCGCGACCCCGACCTTGGCAAGGTCGTGCTCTACCAACTGAGCTATTCCCGCTTAATCTTTGTCTTTCAAGTCGCTTCTGCGTTAGCTGCTTTATCGCAACTCGAAATCCTGTGATTAGGATGGTACTTTCAAATTTTGGAGCGGGAAACGAGACTCGAACTCGCGACCCCGACCTTGGCAAGGTCGTGCTCTACCAACTGAGCTATTCCCGCATACTTCTGGCCATATTTCTATGGCGTCGTGATTTGCATTTCTGCTTCGTCACGGGAGGCGCATTATACGAGAATTCGATTTACCTGCAACCCCCCTGAGCGCAATTTTTTTCGTTTTTGGTTTAAGTGACCACTTTATCACCACACACCGGCCTGAATTGTCTAAATAACCAGCAAATGCGGCAAAATCACTTTTTCCGGGCCCGCTAAAGGCGCAAAATCGCTCAAGTTTATAGGCGGATATCGCCCGCTGACGGTCAACAACGATGACAACCAGGGAAATAAAATGAAAAAAGCGCTTACCGTCCTGCTGCTGGCCACGCTTGCCACAGGAACAGCATCGGCAACAACGCTACATTTTGGGACAACGACGGCCAATCCGCCGTATGAAACCGTCAATGGTAAAAATCAGCCCACGGGTTTTGATATCGACCTGGCCAACGCGCTGTGCAGACAGATGCAGGTCGAATGCAAATTCACTCCCCAGGGGTTCGATACCCTCATCCCGGCGCTGCGCTTTAAGAAATTCGACGCCGTGATTGCCGGTATCGAAGTGATTCCAATGCGAGAAAAGCAGGTTGCGTTCAGCCATCCCTATCGTCAGGCGCTGTCCGGCGTAGTTGTCACAGCGAAAGACGCCGCCCACACCTTTGCCGATCTGAAGGATAAAAAAATCGGCGTCGTAAAAGGCACCCTTCATCAGCGCTATCTGCGGGACAAACAAAAAGCCGTGCATGCGGTGCCTTACGACAGCGACGAAAGCGCTCTGAGCGCGCTGAAAGAAGGCGTCATTAGCGGCGTGATGGGCGATCAGGAGACGTTAACGAAATGGCTCCAGGATAACCCCGACTACGCCATGATGGACGAACGCGCCACGGATCCCGGCTACTACGGTAAGCAGTACGCCATTGCGGTACGTAAAGACGATCCTGAGCTGCTGAATAACATTAATGCCGCTCTGGAAGTCGTAAAAGCCTCACCGGAGTTTCAGGCCATGGAACAGAAGTGGTTTAAATAGGCAGGGGAATGTCCGGGGCGTTCTTGGCCCCGGCACGGGCGTTAAAGCTTAATAAAGTGTTCGCGATAGTAGGCCAGTTCCGCGACCGATTCGCGAATATCGTCCATCGCCTGGTGCGTACCTTGTTTCTTAAAGCCGTCGAGAATTTCCGGCTTCCAGCGACGAGCCAGCTCTTTCAGCGTACTGACGTCCAGGTAACGGTAATGGAAATATGCTTCCAGCTCCGGCATATATTTAAACAGGAAGCGACGATCCTGGCCGATGCTATTGCCGCAGATTGGCGACTTACCTGCCGGTACCCACTTTTTGAGGAATTCGATAGTCGCCAGTTCGGCTTCACGATCGCCCTGGGTACTCGCCTTCACCCGTTCCACCAGCCCGCTGCCGGTATGGGTACGCACGTTCCACTCGTCCATCAGCGCCAGCTGCTCGTCTGACTGGTGTACCGCAATCGTCGGCCCTTCCGCCAGAATGTTCAGATTCGCGTCGGTCACCAGGGTGGCGATTTCGATGATGCGATCGCGCTCCGGATCCAGCCCCGTCATTTCAAGATCGATCCAAATCAGGTTGTTTTCATCTGCACTCATGTTATTTTCCACCCTTCTTACGTCACTATATTCATCTAAAATAGCGTGTATCATAGAGGTTTTGCCCGTACAGGGCGACCAGGAGCCAGTTCGATTGAGTAAAAATAAACTCTCCAAAGGCCAACAGCGCCGCGTGAAGGCCAACCACCAGCGCCGCCTGAAAACGACTTCGGAGAAGGCCGATTTTGACGACAACCTGTTCGGTGAAAAATCTGAAGGGACAGTCATTAGCCGCTTTGGCATGCATGCCGATGTCGAATCCGCCGACGGTAGCGTCCACCGTTGCAACATACGCCGCACTATCCGTTCGCTGGTCACCGGCGATCGCGTGGTCTGGCGGCCTGGCAAAAGCGAAGCTGACGGCGTCAACGTTAAGGGCATCGTCGAGGCCGTCCATGAACGAACTTCCGTACTGACGCGTCCGGATTTCTATGACGGCGTCAAACCCATCGCCGCCAATATCAATCAGATTGTCATTGTTTCCGCGATTTTGCCTGAGCTTTCTCCGAATATTATCGACCGCTATCTCGTGGCCTGCGAAGCGCTAAACGTCGAGCCGTTGATCGTACTCAACAAGATCGATCTGCTGGATCAGGAGAGCATGGCCTTCGTCAACGAGCAAATGGACATTTATCGCCATATTGGTTACCGCGTACTGATGGTCTCCAGCCGCACGCAGGATGGCCTGAAGCCGCTTGAAGAGGCGCTCACCGATCGTATCAGTATCTTTGCCGGGCAGTCAGGGGTAGGCAAATCCAGCCTGCTGAACGCGCTGCTGGGCCTGCATGATGACCAAATCCTCACCAATGACGTTTCGGACGTCTCAGGACTGGGGCAGCACACCACCACGGCCGCGCGCCTGTACCACTTCCCGCACGGCGGCGATGTGATTGATTCGCCGGGCGTACGCGAGTTTGGTTTGTGGCATCTCGACGCGGAACAAATCACCCACGGCTTTGTCGAATTCCATGATTATTTAGGCCGGTGCAAATACCGCGACTGCAAGCACGACAATGACCCGGGCTGCGCCATTCGCGAAGCGGTTGAGAAGGGTGAAATCGCCGAAAGCCGGTTTGAAAACTACCATCGCATTCTGGAAAGCATGGCGCAGGTACAGGTAAAAACGCGTAAAAGCTTTTCATCAACCGATGACTGACATTTAAGCTGAGCATCGTTAGAATCGTCCCCCTTTTTTCAGGCTCCGCTGCTCCGCGGGGCCAGGAACGACAAATAATGGCCTGGAGGCTACCTTGTTAAACGATCTTAAACTTTCACTGCAATACATTCTGCCTAAACTGTGGCTCACCCGCCTCGCAGGCTGGGGTGCACGCAAACGAGCAGGCTGGCTGACAAAACTGGTCATCGATCTGTTCGTGAAATATTACAAGGTCGATATGAAAGAGGCGCAAAAGCCTGACACCGCCAGCTACCGTACCTTTAACGACTTCTTCGTTCGTCCGCTGCGCGACGACGTGCGTCCGTTAAATACCGACCCGAGCGTGCTGGTGATGCCCGCCGACGGCGTCATCAGCCAACTGGGCGCCATTGAAGACGACAAAATTTTGCAGGCTAAGGGCCATAACTACAGCCTGGAAGCGCTGCTGGCCGGTAACTACCAGATGGCGGACCTGTTCCGTAACGGCAGCTTCGTCACCACCTATCTTTCGCCGCGCGATTACCACCGCGTGCATATGCCATGCAACGGTATTCTGCGCGAAATGATCTACGTGCCGGGGGATCTGTTCTCCGTAAACCACCTGACCGCACAAAACGTGCCGAATCTTTTTGCTCGCAACGAGCGCGTCATCTGCCTGTTCGATACTGAGTTTGGTCCTATGGTGCAAATCCTCGTCGGTGCCACCATCGTCGGCAGCATCGAAACCGTGTGGTCCGGTACCGTCACGCCGCCGCGCGAAGGCATCATTAAGCGCTGGACCTGGCCTGCTGGTGATAGCGAAGGCTCTGTCGCCCTGCTGAAAGGCCAGGAAATGGGCCGCTTTAAACTGGGCTCCACGGTGATCAACCTATTTTCGCCAGGCAAGGTGACGCTGATTGAGCAGTTACACAGCCTGTCGGTCACTAAAATAGGCCAGCCGCTGGCAACCGCGCCTGAAGCCGTAGCGCCGGCCGAGCCCGCGCCGCTGGCAGAAGAAGAAGTCCGCGCGGAACACGCCGCCAGTCCGCTGGTTGACGATAAACAAGACAAAGGTTAATTCCTGAAAGAAAAGGTCACGCCGTGCGCCTGATATACACTTTCCTGCTGGCCTGGTGCCTCAGTTTTGGGGCGTACGCAGCGACAGCCCCGGATGCTAAACAGATAGCTCAGGAACTGGAACAGGCGAAGGCGGCGAAGCCCGCCCAGCCTGAGACCGTCGAAGTCCTGCAATCTGCCCTCAACGCCCTTGAGGAGCGTAATGCTTCCCTTGAGCGCGTCCGTCAGTACCAGGACGTTATCGATAACTTCCCCAAACTGTCGCAAAACCTGCGCGCGCAGCTCAATAATCTGAGCGATGAGCCGCGCCAGGTCTCCACTACTCTCTCCTCCGATGCGCTGAACCAGGAGATTCTCCAGGTCAGCAGCCAGCTGCTGGAAGCCAGCCGTAAAGCTCAGCAGGAGCAGGATCGCGCCCGCGATATCGCCGATTCGCTTAACCAGCTGCCGCAGCAGCAGAGCGATGCCCGCCGCCAACTGAACGAGGTTGAGCGCCGGGTTGGCGCACAAAACAGCAATACGCCGCTGGCGCAGGCGCAGAATCTTGGCCTGCAGGCGGAGTCCGCGCGGCTGAAAGCGCTGGTCGATGAGCTGGATCTGGCCCAGCTCTCCGCCAATAACCGCCAGGAACTTTCGCGGTTGCGCTCCGAGCTGGCGCAGAAAGAGAGCGAACAGCTCGACGCCTGGCTACAAGCGCTGCGTAATCAGCTAAACAACCAACGGCAGCGCGAGGCGGAGAAAGCGCTGGAAAGCACCGAACTACTGGCGGAAAACAGCGAAAACCTGCCGCCGGATATCGTGGCGCAGTTTAAAGTTAACCGCGAGCTGTCGCAGGCGCTCAACCAGCAGGCGCAGCGCATGGATCTGATCGCCTCGCAGCAGCGCCAGGCGACCAATCAAACTCTCCAGGTGCGTCAGGCGCTAAACACCCTGCGCGAGCAGTCTCAGTGGCTGGGTTCTTCCAATCTGCTTGGCGAAGCCCTGCGCGCGCAGGTTGCGCGGCTGCCGGAAATCCCGCGACCGCAGCAGTTGGATACCGAAATGGCTCAGCTGCGCGTGCAGCGCCTGCGCTATGAAGATCAGCTCGGCAAGCAGCCTCAGCTAAGACAAATTCGTCAGGCGGATGGGGAGCCGCTCACCAGCGAGCAGAACCGTATTCTGCAGGCTCAGATGCGTACGCAGACTGAGTTGCTCAACTCCCTGCTACGCGGCGGCGATACGCTTATGCTCGAACTGACCAAGCTGAAAGTCGCCAACGGCCAGCTTGAAGATGCGCTTAAAGAGATCAACGAAGCGACCCACCGCTATCTGTTCTGGACCTCCGACGTCAGCCCAATCGGCTTCTCATGGCCGCTGGAGATCGTTCAGGACCTACGCCGTCTGATCTCGCTCGATACCATGAGCCAGCTCGGCAAAGCCAGCATGATGATGCTGACCAGCAAAGAGACCCTGCTGCCGCTCTTCGTCGCGCTCATTCTGGTGGGGTTCAGTATTAGCTCACGACGCCATTTCACCAGCTTCCTTGAGCGCTCCAGCGCGCGCGTCGGTAAGGTGACGCAGGATCACTTCTGGCTCACGCTGCGCACGGTGTTCTGGTCAATACTGGTGGCCTCGCCGCTGCCGGTACTGTGGATGACGCTGGGCTATGGCCTGCAGGCCGCCTGGCCTTTCCCGCTGGCGGTCGCCATTGGCGATAGCGTTACCGCTACGGTGCCGCTGCTGTGGGTGGTGATGATTTGCGCTACATTCGCCCGCCCAAACGGCCTGTTCATCGCCCACTTCGGCTGGCCGCGTAGCCGCGTCAGCAAAGCGATGCGCTACTACCTGATGAGCATCGGGCTGATCGTGCCGCTGATTATGGCGCTGATTACCTTCGATAACCTCAACGATCGCGAATTCTCCGCCTCGCTGGGCCGCCTCTGCTTTATGCTGATTTGCGGCGCGCTGGCGATGGTGACCCTGAGCCTGAAACGCGCCGGCATCCCGCTGTATCTCGACAAAGAAGGCAGCGGCGACAATATGCTGAACCGGCTGCTGTGGAATATGCTGCTCGGCGCGCCGCTGGTGGCGATGCTGGCGGCGGCGATCGGCTATCTCGCCACGGCGCAGGCGCTGCTCGCCAGGCTCGAAACCTCGGTCGCCATCTGGTTCCTGCTGCTGGTGGTCTATCACATCATTCGCCGCTGGATGTTGATCCAGCGCCGCCGCCTGGCGTTCGATCGCGCCAAGCATCGACGGGCGGAGATCCTCGCCCAGCGCGCGCGTGGTGAAGAAGAGGCTCAGCATACCAGCAGCCCGGAAGGTTCAATGGAAGCCGAGGTCAGCGAGGTCGATCTGGATGCCATCAGTACCCAGTCGTTACGTCTGGTGCGCTCCCTGCTGATGCTGATTGCGCTAGTGTCGGTTATCGTGCTGTGGTCAGAAATCCACTCCGCGTTTGGCTTCCTGGAGAATATCTCGCTGTGGGACGTCACCTCTACGGTGCAGGGCGTTGAGAGCCTGGAGCCGATTACCCTCGGCGCGGTGCTGATTGCCATCCTGGTGTTGATTATTACCACCCAACTGGTGCGCAACCTGCCCGCGCTGCTGGAACTGGCGATCCTCCAGCATCTGGAACTGACGCCGGGCACCGGCTATGCCATCACCACCATCACTAAATATCTGCTGATGCTGATTGGCGGTCTGGTCGGCTTCTCGATGATTGGCATCGAGTGGGCCAAGCTGCAGTGGCTCATTGCCGCCCTCGGCGTCGGTCTCGGTTTTGGTCTGCAGGAGATCTTCGCCAACTTTATCTCCGGCCTGATTATTCTGTTTGAGAAACCAATACGGATTGGCGATACGGTCACTATTCGCGATCTCACCGGCAGCGTGACGCGTATTAATACCCGCGCCACGACCATCAGCGACTGGGACCGTAAAGAGATTATCGTGCCGAACAAGGCGTTCATCACCGAACAGTTCATCAACTGGTCGTTGTCGGATTCCGTGACCCGCGTAGTGTTGACGGTGCCTGCGCCGGTGGATGCCAATACCGAAGAGGTTGCGCAGATCCTGTTAAATGCCGCGCACCGCTGTTCGTTAGTTATCGATACCCCGGCGCCGGAAGCGTTCCTCGTTGACCTGCAGCAGGGGATCCAGATTTTCGAGCTGCGTATCTACGCCGCCGAAATGGGTCACCGTATGCCGCTGCGCCACGAGATGCATCAGCTGATTCTGGCCGGATTCCGCGAGCACGGGATCGATATGCCGTTCCCGCCGTTCCAGATGCGTCTGGAGAGCATTGATGGCAGAAAAAGCAGCAGAGCGCTGACTTCGGCAGGGAAAACCAGCCGCGCCCCCGGCAGTCTGTAAGAACGGCCTTGCCTGAACGCAGGCAAGGCCAGAACGGTCGCACGACCGGACAATCAACCATACCGCCATACATCGGCGGTCATCTCCGTCAATATCCGGCAGGAAAGCGGAAAGGAAGATCAGGCACGGTCGACGGTAAACGAAATGACCTCACCGATGCTTTCAGCCCCCAGGGCCAGCATCACAACGCGGTCAACGCCCAGCGCTACGCCGGAACAATCCGGCAGCCCGGCTTCCAGAGCGGCCAGCAGATGACGATCGATTGGCTGCTGCGGCAGGCCGCGAGCAGCACGCTTGCGGTTATCCTGCTCAAAACGCTGCTGCTGTTCGCGCGCGTCGGTCAGCTCATGAAAACCGTTCGCCAGCTCAATGCCTTTGTAATAGACCTCGAAGCGCTCCGCCACGCGGTGATCTTCGGTGCTAATTTGCGCCAGCGACGCCTGGCTTGCCGGGAAGTGATAAATAAACGTTGGCCGATCTTTACCGATGTGCGGCTCGACGCCCATGGCGAAGAGTAGCTGAAGCAGCGTATCCCGGTCCTCTTCCGTATCGGCGATATTGCTCAGATCCAGCTTCGCCGCCGCTTCGCGCAGCTGGGTTTTATCCGCCGACAGCGGGTCGATTTCCAGATGACGCTGAAAGGCTTGCTGGTAAGAGAGGCTTTCGGCCGGCTGGCAGTCGAGCACCTGCTGGAGCAGATCGTCGACTTCATTAATCAGGCGGTACATGTCGTAGCATGGACGATACCACTCCAGCATGGTGAATTCCGGATTATGGTGACGCCCCATCTCTTCATTGCGGAAGCTACGGCATAGCTGAAACACCGGGCCGCAGCCGGCCGCCAGCAGGCGTTTCATGTGATACTCCGGGCTGGTCATCAGGTACAGGTTCAGCCCCTGAGAGTGGCCAGGACCAACGAAACGCGTCTCAAACGGGACCATATGAATATCCGTCACCGTCGCCTGACTCATGCAGGGCGTCTCCACCTCCAGCACGCCGCGGTCGGTAAAGAAACGGCGAATTTCCGCCATCACCGCTGCACGTTTTAACAGATTTGGAATGGATGCGCTCGGCTGCCAGGTTGCCGTTTCGCTCATGGTACTTTCTCCGATTTGAAACAAGGGCACGAAGTCTACTCGTAACTGGCAGATGAAACAAATTTTGTGCGAATACGTAAACGCGTTACATACACTTAATTTGTTGATAACCCAAAAACATAAAGCAAGCAGATAAACAACCGCACAGAACGATAAAAAAATCGAACACGTCAATTTTCCCTTATGACCCTACGGCTATACTCCTTACCTATAAAGGAGCAGTGATACGTTTTCGCCAGCCCGGCGGCGAAATAAACAAAAACTGGAGGAATGTCGTGCAAACTTTTCAAGCCGATCTTGCCGTAATAGGCGCAGGCGGAGCAGGTCTTCGCGCCGCAATAGCCGCCGCGCAAGCTAATCCAAATGCTAAAATCGCTCTAATTTCAAAAGTCTATCCTATGCGCAGCCATACCGTTGCTGCTGAAGGGGGTTCCGCTGCCGTCGCGCAGGATCATGATAGCTTCGAGTACCATTTCCACGACACCGTTGCAGGAGGCGACTGGCTGTGCGAACAGGACGTCGTTGACTACTTCGTTCATCACTGCCCGACGGAAATGACCCAGCTCGAACATTGGGGATGCCCGTGGAGTCGCCGCCCGGACGGCAGCGTCAACGTCCGGCGATTCGGCGGTATGAAGATCGAACGAACCTGGTTCGCTGCCGATAAAACCGGCTTTCATATGCTGCACACCCTTTTTCAGACCTCGCTTCAATTCCCGCAAATCCAGCGCTTCGATGAACATTTTGTTCTGGATATTCTGGTGGATGATGGCCAGGCTCGCGGTCTGGTCGCGATGAATATGATGGAAGGTACGCTGGTGCAGATCCGCGCCAACGCGGTCATTCTGGCGACCGGCGGCGCAGGACGCGTGTATCGCTACAATACCAACGGCGGTATCGTCACCGGTGACGGTATGGGTATGGCGCTCAGCCACGGCGTACCGCTGCGCGATATGGAGTTCGTGCAATATCACCCCACCGGTCTGCCGGGTTCCGGCATTCTGATGACGGAAGGCTGCCGCGGCGAAGGCGGAATTCTGGTCAACAAGAACGGCTACCGCTATCTGCAGGATTACGGCATGGGTCCGGAAACCCCGTTGGGCGAACCGAAAAATAAATATATGGAGCTGGGTCCGCGCGATAAAGTCTCCCAGGCTTTCTGGCACGAATGGCGTAAGGGCAACACGATCCCTACCCC
The DNA here is from genome assembly GCF_018139045.1 of Klebsiella pasteurii. Lineage (NCBI taxonomy): Bacteria > Pseudomonadati > Pseudomonadota > Gammaproteobacteria > Enterobacterales > Enterobacteriaceae > Klebsiella > Klebsiella pasteurii. Next base: position 4,452,463 of record NZ_CP073236.1, on the reverse strand, counting down.
GCGAGGCGATGTGGTCTATCTCGATCTGCGCCATTTGGGCGAGAAAAAGCTGCTTGAACGTCTGCCGTTTATCTGCGAACTCTCGAAAGCCTACGTTGGCGTCGATCCGGTGAAAGATCCTATTCCGGTACGTCCGACCGCGCACTATACCATGGGCGGGATCGAAACCGACCAGCAGTGTGAAACCCGCATCAAAGGGCTGTTTGCCGTGGGTGAATGTTCTTCTGTCGGCCTGCATGGCGCCAACCGCCTTGGCTCCAACTCCCTGGCGGAGCTGGTGGTGTTTGGTCGTCTGGCCGGTGAGCAGGCCATGCAGCGCGCAACCGAAGCGGGCGAAGCCAATAGCGCTGCGCTGGACGCCCAGGTCGTCGATATCGAGAACCGCCTGAAAGAACTCGTTAATCAAGAAGGTAACGAGAACTGGGCGAAGATTCGTGACGAAATGGGGCTGTCAATGGAAGAAGGCTGCGGCATCTACCGTACGCCGGAGCTTATGCAGAAAACGGTTGATAAGCTGGCCGAGCTGCAGGAGCGCTTCAAGCGCGTGCGTATCACCGACACCTCGAGCGTGTTCAATACCGACCTGCTGTACACCATCGAACTGGGTCATGGCCTGAACGTCGCCGAATGTATGGCGCACTCCGCCCTCGCGCGTAAAGAGTCCCGCGGCGCGCATCAGCGTCTGGACGAAGGCTGCACCGAGCGTGACGACGTCAACTTCCTCAAGCATACCCTCGCCTTCCGCGATGCCGACGGTAATACCAGCCTGGAGTACAGTGATGTGAAAATCACCACTCTGCCGCCGGCAAAACGCGTGTACGGTGCGGAAGCGGAAGCAGCCGAGAAGAAGGAGACGACGAATGGCTGAGATGAAAAATATGAAAGTCGAAGTGGTGCGCTACAACCCGGAAGTGGACATTGCACCGCACAGCGCTTTCTATGAAGTTCCCTACGATGAGCAAACCTCTCTGCTTGATGCTCTGGGCTATATCAAAGACAACCTCGCGCCGGACCTCAGCTACCGCTGGTCCTGCCGTATGGCGATTTGCGGTTCCTGCGGCATGATGGTGAACAAGGTGCCAAAGCTGGCCTGTAAAACCTTCCTGCGTGAATACACCAAAGGCATTAAAGTCGAGGCGCTGGCTAACTTCCCGATTGAGCGCGATCTGGTGGTCGATATGACTCACTTTATTGAAAGCCTGGAAGCCATTAAGCCGTACATCATTGGCAACCCACGCACGCCCGATCAGGGGCCTAACACGCAGACGCCGGCGCAAATGGCCAAGTACCACCAGTTCTCTGGCTGCATCAACTGCGGCCTGTGCTATGCGGCCTGTCCGCAGTTTGGTCTTAATCCGGAGTTTATCGGTCCGGCGGCGATCACCCTCGCCCATCGCTACAACGAAGACAGCCGCGATCGCGGTAAAAAGGAACGTATGGCGCAGCTTAACGGCCAGAATGGCGTCTGGACATGTACTTTCGTGGGCTACTGCTCCGAAGTCTGCCCGAAACACGTCGACCCGGCGGCCGCGATCCAGCAGGGCAAGGTAGAAAGCTCGAAAGACTTTCTTATCGCCACCCTGAAACCACGCTAAGGAGTGCTGTATGACGACTAAACGCAAACCCTACGTGCGGCCGATGCCGTCCACCTGGTGGAAAAAGCTGCCGTTTTATCGCTTCTATATGCTGCGTGAAGGAACGGCGGTACCCACGGTCTGGTTCAGCATCGTGCTGATTTACGGGCTGTTCGCACTGAAGCATGGCGCGGAGAGCTGGGCGGGCTATGTCGGTTTCCTGCAAAACCCGATTGTCGTGATCCTAAACCTGATCACGCTTGCAGCCGCGCTACTGCATACCAAAACCTGGTTTGAGCTGGCGCCGAAAGCCGCCAATATTATCCTTAAAGGCGAGAAAATGGGACCTGAGCCAATTATTAAAGGGCTTTGGGTCGTCACTGCGGTCGTCACCGTGGTGATCCTGTTTGTCGCACTGTTCTGGTAAGGAGGCTGGAATGATTAATCCCAACCCAAAACGTTCTGATGAGCCGGTATTCTGGGGGCTGTTTGGCGCTGGCGGCATGTGGGGAGCGATTATCGCCCCCGTCATTGTGCTGCTGGTAGGTATTATGCTGCCGCTTGGCCTCGCGCCTGCCGACGCCTTCAGCTATGAACGCGTGCTGGCTTTTGCCCATAGCTTTATTGGCCGTGCATTCATTTTCCTGATGATTGTTCTGCCGCTATGGTGCGGGCTTCACCGTATTCACCATGCAATGCACGATTTAAAAATTCACGTACCCAACGGTAAATGGGTCTTCTACGGCCTTGCGGCGATTCTGACCATCGTCACCCTGGTCGGCATATTGTTCATCTAAACGAATAGCCGTACGCGGCTTTTACTTCAGCCGCAATAAGCCCGGTAGCATTCTGTTACCGGGCTCGCTTCTCAAGAAAATTCTGCCACATTTTTCCTGCCTGGCTCTACACTTAGCTTAAAACTGGCAAGGAAAAAATTATGCGTCTGCTACCCGTTCTTGCGGTTGTTGCCGCTTCATTTCTGCTTGTAGCCTGTAGTACTCCGGCGCCGCCTTCTGGCGTAACCGTGGTTAGCCCCTTCGACGCTCAACGCTATCTTGGCACCTGGTATGAGATTGCCCGCTTCGATCACCGTTTTGAAAGCGGCTTAGAAAAGGTCACCGCAACGTATAGCCTGCGCGATGATGGCGGACTGAACGTGGTAAATAAAGGCTACAACCCAGACCGGGGTATGTGGCAAAAAACCGATGGCGTCGCCTACTTTACCGGAGAGCCCACGCGAGCCGCGCTGAAAGTCTCGTTTTTCGGCCCCTTCTATGGCAGCTATAACGTGATGGCGCTGGATAAGGATTATCGCTACGCGCTGGTTTGTGGACCCGATCGCGACTATCTCTGGCTACTGGCGCGCACGCCGAAAATCCCGCCGGAAGTGAAGCAGCAGATGCTGGATATCGCTACCCGGCAAGGATTCGACGTGAGCAAACTGCTATGGGTCAATCAGCAGTATTAATGCGCGCTCATTTTCAGGCCAATGATGCCAATCACAATACACGCCAGGCTGGCAATGCGCATCGGGCTGGCGGATTCACCCAGCAGGATAATACCCGTCACGGCTGCGCCGACCGCGCCTATTCCGGTCCAAACGGCGTAAGCCGTCCCTACGGGCAACGTTTTCATCGCCCATGACAACAGCGCCATGCTGATGACCATAGCGGCAATCGTTATCACGCTTGGCACCAGACGGCTAAAACCGTGGGTATATTTCAGACCGACTGCCCAGACAACTTCCAGCAGACCAGCGATAAACAGAACTAACCAGGACATATGGCTCCTTTAATGGGGCCGTCCCCAGATGTGAAACGCTTACAGGTCGTCCCGTAAGGTAGATGATATTCCGCAGGAATTATACACGACGTGGGTAAGGTGAGGAAGAACGGTACGACCAGCGGCCGTACCGCCATGGTCTATTGCTGAGCTTTGGTCGCGGCGCCCGAAATCGCGCTGCCGCCTTCTGAAATATCCTGACCAACACCGCGCGTGGTGTTACATGCAGTCAGTACAGAGGAAAGAGCCAAAACCGTAAAGAACGCTGCAATCGCTTTTTTTACCATAATGTCATCCTTATTAACCAGTTTTAGTTATCGTGCTCTATAAGCATAGACAAACTGCTCCAGGATGAGGGAAACGCGGCGATTTTTAAGAGAAAAAGAAATTACGCGAGCGAATAGGATTGCGCGTGGGGAGTGTGAATAAGAATTCCCTGATGAAATAAGATTAACTGACAGCGTGAGAAATAGCATGACCCAGGCTCTGGATATCCTCGCCAACGCCACGAGCCGTGTTGCACCCGGTAAGCAGCGACCCGCCCAGAACTAACAGTAACAAAAGTTTCAGCGTAGCGTTCATCTTCCTTGCCTGCAGTTTCGACATTATAGAGGGCGCAGCATTGCGGCTGCGCCAACCATCTCATCGCCCAGATTACTTCACGCGGGATACGTATTCGCCAGAGCGGGTATCCACTTTGATGACTTCGCCAATCTGTACGAACAGAGGAACTTTAACTACTGCGCCAGTGGATAGCGTTGCAGGTTTGCCGCCAGTACCGGCAGTATCGCCCTTCAGGCCAGGATCGGTTTCAACGATTTCCAGCTCAACAAAGTTTGGTGGGGTGACGGAAATTGGCTGACCGTTCCACAGGGTCACGATGCATTCAGCCTGATCCAGCAGCCATTTCGCGTTATCGCCAACGGCTTTAGCGTCAGCAGCCAGCTGTTCGAAAGTAGAGTTATTCATAAAGTGCCAGAACTCACCGTCGTTATACAGGTAAGTCAGGTTCATATCGACAACGTCCGCGCCTTCAGCAGAATCAGTAGACTTAAAAGTTTTCTCAACGCGAGTACCGGTCAGCAGGCGGCGCAGCTTAACGCGTGCAAAAGCCTGGCCTTTGCCGGGTTTAACGAATTCACTGGCTTCAACTGCATAAGGTTCGCCGTCCATCATGATTTTAAGACCGGCACGAAAATCGTTGCTATAGTAAGTCGCCATAAGGCCCTCTGAAATTTTGTTAATTGGTAGCTAAGCCACAAAATGGCGCATATTGTAACCCTAAATACCCCATCCAGAGAAGATTGGTTAACGCAACTTGCCGATGTTGTGACCAGTCCTGATGAACTGCTGCATCTTTTAAATGTAGACGCTGATGCGAATCTATTGGCAGGGCGCGATGCTAAGCGCCTGTTCGCATTGCGTGTTCCACGAGCGTTTATTGCCCGTATGGAACCAGGCAACCCTAATGATCCTCTTCTTCGTCAGGTACTTACCTCTCAGGAAGAGTTTACTAATGTTCCAGGATTCTCTACCGATCCGTTGGAAGAACAGCATAGCGTTGTGCCGGGCCTGCTGCATAAATACAGCAACCGCGCGTTGCTGCTGGTTAAAGGCGGCTGTGCGGTAAATTGTCGTTATTGTTTCCGTCGTCACTTCCCCTATGCTGAAAATCAGGGCAATAAACGTAACTGGCAGATGGCCCTCGAGTATATTGCGGCGCATCCCCGACTCGATGAGATCATCTTTTCCGGTGGCGATCCGCTCATGGCGAAGGATCATGAGCTCGACTGGCTCTTGACGCAGCTGGAAGCTATTCCGCACATCAAACGCCTACGTATCCACAGCCGGTTGCCCGTTGTGATTCCTGCGCGTATTACCGATACGCTGGTTGCCCGTATTTCTGCATCATCGCTACAGGTACTGCTGGTAAACCATGTTAACCACGCTAACGAGATTGATGCGGCATTTCGTTCGTCCATGAAAAAGCTGCGTATGGCTGGCGTAACCTTATTGAACCAAAGCGTGCTGCTGCGCGGTGTAAACGATAACGCGCATACGCTCGCCGATTTGAGCAATGCGCTCTTCGACGCTGGCGTCATGCCCTACTATCTCCACGTTCTGGACAAAGTGCAGGGGGCGGCCCATTTTATGGTCAGTGACGAAGAGGCCAGAACCATCATGCGCGAACTGCTCACCCTGATATCCGGCTATTTAGTACCAAAACTTGCACGGGAAATCGGCGGAGAACCAAGTAAGACTCCCCTGGACTTAGGATTAAAGCAGCGATAACCAATCCGTCTGCCGGGCACTGCCTGGCAGACTACCTACTTGCCATTACTCACTGTGTATAAATACTAACGACTTATAATTTTCGTAAAACGAGTATTCTCCAGAAGAAAGTAAAAGCAAATATAAAAGTAAGCTGTAACTTCATTCATTAATAGTTACAAAAAAAGAGAAAGAATGTTTGCTGCGGTCATCGCCAATAACAGGGGTAAGATCCACCCAGGTAATTTGAATTCTGTTGCTTTATTGCCACTGAAACTTTTTGAGGCGTCATCCTGAATGGCTAAATTATGAATCACATTTTTCTCAACCGGGGGCGAGGATGTGCTCGCGGTGATCTGTAGATTTTCAGGCTGTTTCTCCTCCGTTCGGAAGAATGAGGCTATATGTGAACCAGCCGCAAGAACAAACCCCCTCTGCCTTACAGTAACAATAATATCCTGCGACAACCCTGCTTTTACTAACGATTTTCTTAGCAAGGAAATATTTTGATAGAAAGTATTCTGGGAAACGACAACACCTCTGGTTTTCCATACTATATCCAGAAACTCTTCTCTGGATATAATCTTCCCATTGCTTTCCAGTAAAAGTTGAAGGCAGCGTGCAGTTGGCGCATTCAGGGTCACGCTATCCCCATTTTCCCCAACGGGCTGCAACTCATTCATATTTACATTAAATATAACTTCATTATTAATGATATATTCATTGAATATCATAATTCCAATCCCCCTTCACCATTCCATATGAAATAAAGATGAATTAAATTCAAATTCACCTTTAGCAAACACGGTACATCCCTTTAAGCCTGCCAGATTAGATAATTTTACGGATAAGCTCCCGCTCTTCCCAGAGCAAAGATAATATTATCATGATATTTGAACCAAAGGGAAGACTGATTTACAACTATACGTTCCAGACACGCTCATTATTATCCACGAAATCTCTTTGTGAATTTGCAACCTTCAATAAACGAGGTTTAAATTCAAGCAGAATTCACATGCATTTTGTCTACCCTACACTTAGATTTGTTCCCGCTCCGGTACAGTACGCTTTATGTATACTAGCTATACGCAATAGCGGCAGCAGGAGTAAGAAAACGATAGAGCTCAGGCATAGATACGGGGTGTTAGTTATTACTAATATCATTAATTAACAACCGGGCCGAGTATCTATTCAGGACTTTAGTATCTATAAATGGATTAAATAAATGAAAAAAACAATCGTAGCTGTAATGGTCGCTGCTTCCGCAGTTCTGAGCGCTCAGGCTTTCGCGGCAGGGAACAGTTCTCAACTAACAATTCTGGGCAACGTCACTGATACCGGTGAGTCCTGTAACGTTACTCCTTCAGCGCAGATCCAGGGAGGTTCTTTAACTCTGGATGATGTTAAAGCCTCTACCCTGGAAGGCCAGGCCGTAAACTCGCCGTATATGTCTCTTGCAAAAGATATTGAATACAAAATTGAAGATTGCCAGAAAGGCGCAACCGATTACACTGGTAACCTCAACGTGACCGTAACCGGCGACTATATCAGCGGCCAGGATAACGTGCTGACTAACACCGCTGTAAACCCAGCAACCAACGCAGCAGTAACTGTTGTTAACACCGATGGTTCTCGCGTGAGCTTCACAGGCACAACACCTAAAGTTGTCGCTTATACTGCGGGTACCCCATCTTACCTGCGCTACAAAGCAGCATATGTTAAAACCGCTGCCGGCGTTACCGATGGCGCAGTTAAAGGTGTAGCTACCTTTACCATCACCTACTAATACTCAATAGGGCCTGCCTCAGGCAAGCCCTATTTTTATTCAGGGAATGAATTATGTTGAAGTCATTATTAAAGATAGTGGCAGTTTTTGCGTTTTCAGTAAGTTTTGCCGCCTATAGCGGTGTAGTTGTGGACTCCACACGGCATCTTTATAAAGAGGGGGCGCGTGAAATTAACGCTAACCTGGAAAACAAAGATAATATTCCGTATTTAATAAAGTCATGGGTTGAGCCTCGCGAAGGCAGCCAAATGTCTTTTTTTATGGTAACCCCTCCTCTTTTTCGTCTGGAAGCAAAACAGAAAAATACTGTGCGTATATTTCCTAATGCGAACATAACTAACGCGCCTAAAGATAGGGAAACTGTTTATTATTTCAACGTAATGTCAATCCCACCGACCAGTGACGCAGATACGGATAAAAACAAAATCCAACTGGCTGTGCGTCATAGAATGCGTCTTATCTATCGCCCAAAATCCTTACAGGATCTTTCGATTAACCAAGAAGCAAAGAAATTAGAATGGCGGAGAAGTGGTAATAAAATCACGCTAAAAAACACGACACCATTTTTTATCTATTTTAAGTCAATCAAAATTAATAACACAGAAGTGAGTGGTTCCATTAACAATATCGATGCATTCGCAACCAAAGAATTTACATTACCAGCGGGTGTAAATGGCTCAGAAATAGTATGGAAAGTCGCAACTGACAACGGAGGCATGGGTTCTGCCTACTCGTCATCAATTTAATTTTTTTGTTCTTTTTTGACCGACCAGGGTGAAAAGTATGTCTATTTTAATAAAAAAAAGGGATGGTATTCTTTCTGGTGTGTCCCACCCATTTTTCGTTCTTGTTCCTGCGTTAGCCCTCGGTTTTTGTAACAATGCCCTGGCGCGTGATTTTTTTGATCCTGATTTTATTAAATCAGTGGGTCAAAGCGACCCTTCCTCAATACCGGACTTATCGCTGTACGCAACGAAAGATGCTCAGGCACCGGGTGAGTATCGTATTGATGTAGTTTTAAACAACAATCTGCAGGAAACCACTGATATTCAATTTGTCGAAAAAAAAGATCCGACTACTGGTGCTCTGAAACTAGTTCCCTGCCTGAGTATCGCTAAATTAACCAGCTATGGTTTACGCTCAGAAGCATTCCCTCACTTAAAAGAAGATACTAACGGGTGCGCTGATGTCAGTGGGATACCTAACTTCACGACAGATTTTAACTTCAATACTCAGCAACTGCTGATATCCATACCACAGGCTGCATTATCAACTATTGCTCAAGGGTTTGTCCCGCCTGAAGAATTTGATGATGGAATTAACGCACTGCTGACCAATTACCAATTCAGCTCAGGGAAGGATTATGAGGCGAATAATGAATACTACAACCTCAACCTACAATCTGGCCTAAACATTGGACCATGGCGTCTACGTAATCTCAGCACATGGAATAAATCGGCTGGTATCCAGAGCGATTGGGATTCAGTATATCTTTATGCTCAACGGAGTATTATCCCCCTAAAAAGCACGCTGGTAATGGGGGAAAGCAGTTCACTATCAAGTATTTTTGATAGCGTGCCGTTTACTGGTATTCAGCTTGCTACTGATACTGATATGATTCCAGAAAGCCTGCGCGGCTTCGCCCCTATCGTGCGTGGTATTGCCAGAACTAACGCCCGCGTAGTTATCAAACAGAACGGCTACCAGATCTATCAAGCCTTTGTTGCACCTGGCGCCTTTGAAATTACCGACCTCTACTCAACCGGCGGTAACGGTGATCTGTATGTCACTGTCGAAGAAGCCGATGGCTCCCGACAAAACTTCGTTGTTCCTTACGCCTCTTTGCCGCTGATGCTCAGAGAAGGCCAGATGGAATACGAAATCACCAGCGGTAAATATCGTCCCTATGATGGTGATGTTGACGAAAAACCATTTACCCAAGCGACCATCAGCTACGGCGTATTAAGCAATACGACTTTTTACACCGGCTTGCAGGCTGCATCGAGTTATCAGGCGCTGGCTTTAGGTGTCGGGCAAAATCTGGGTGATATCGGTGCAGTTTCAGCCGACGTCACCGAAGCCTGGTCGAAAAAGAAAGATATGGATAAAACGACGGGTCAGTCCTGGCGTATCCGCTATGGTAAAAATATTCTTGAAACCGGTACGAATATCACCGTCGCAGGCTACCGCTACTCCACCTCTGGGTTCAATACGCTTACTGATGTAATGAACACTTATAATAATCGCTACGGTAGTTATACTTCTCGTTCTTTACGAAACAGAACCAATATTACCGTAAATCAAAGTCTGGGTTCAGGGCTCGGAAGTCTGTCCGTCTCCGGTATATTTGAAGACTACTGGGATAGCAATCGCCGTAACAACTCATTCAATATTGGCTATAATGGTGGGTTCCGTCGCTTTAACTATTATGCAGGCTATAGCTACAGTCGCTATTCCTGGGGCGATAGCGGCTCGAATCGTACCGTCGAAGACGACCACGTCGTTTCATTCAACATCACAGTGCCATTAGGTGACTGGATACCCAATACCTATGCAACCTATAACGTCACTAATAGCAGCCCAGGTTCTACCGACCAATATGTTTCTCTCAGCGGTGTAGCGCTGGAAAATCATAATCTGGAGTGGAACGTACAGCAGGGTTATAGCAATCGGGAAGATGCCAGCGGTGGGGTATATAGCAACTATCGTGGTTCAATGGGTTCCGTTAACGGTGGTTACAGCTATAGCAAACATAGCCAGCTCATTAACTATGGTATGAGCGGTGGAGTCCTGCTCCACGCTGACGGGATTACCCTGGGTCAGGAAATGTCTGAAACAGCGGTGTTAGTTAAAGCCCCGGGGTTAGATAATGTTCGACTGGAAAATGATGTCAGTATTACAACAGATTATCGTGGTTACGCAATTATCCCATACGTTACACCATACCATCGAACCAGTGTGACTTTAGATAACACCACCCTGAGTGACAATATGGAATTACCGAATACCACTCAGAAAGTGGTGCCTACTCGTGCCGCAATTGTACGGGCAAACTTTGAAGGCAATATTGGCCGTCGCGCTTTCCTGGTATTGAAAAGAACGTCGGGTGACTATGTTCCTTATGGTGCGACGGTAACCTTAACCACGGATAAAAATGCTCAGGCCAGCATCGTATCCGACGGTGGCATGGTTTATATGTCCGGGCTGAAAGATAACGGTGAAATTTATGCCCGGTGGGGAACTAAAAGCGGCCAGCAGTGTAAGGCAACTTATAGCTTAGCTGCGACAACCGAAGGCATTGCGCAGGCCACTGCGGTTTGCCGTTAACAGGGATAGTAATACTATGAAAAGTCTTTTTTTTATTATTAGCTTACTCTGCATAAGCTCGCATGCAGTAGCTACCTGCACGTATGGTAAAACTGGTGGCGGTGCAATTAGCGTTAACTTCAGTGGCTCTGTAATCGCTGATTCAACATTACCTAATGGAAGCATATTAGCGTCAGCAAGGCGCGGAGGTGTTGATCCCAAAACATTTTCGTCATGTAGCGCTAGTGACGTTTTTGTTGTTAGAACCGTTCCTACAGTTAGTCCATCTAGCATTTCAAAAATTGGTGGCAAAGTCGTATATGAGACAGGTATCCCTGGTATTGGCTTTCAGATCTCCGATATTACGTTACCATCTGCAAACTATTTTTCACCAGCAAATATAGATCAGCCAGAAGCAGCCAATACTCATTATTTCTCTAACTCATCTGGCCAAGTCATGGTTTGGTTAGTTAAAACAGGCCCCATAACTAAAACGACGGGAATAAAAACCTCTGTTTACTTTATGGCTGGCCCGCCAAATCAGACTAGTACTGGTTCGTCAAATGCAACTGAATTATTCAGAATCATTATTGACTTAACTAACATAAAATTCAAAGAAACCACATGTGAAATTTCCCCCCGAAACGGAAATATAGTAAGACTATCAAACATTGATATTTCAGAGCTGAACTCAGTGTCAGTTGGAAGTGCCGTTGGAAAAGCAAAAAGCATCACACTTGATATTAGCTGCCCAGACTCCGAAGTTAACAAGAAATATATTTACTGGTTTAGCCCTATATCTATAGCATCAACTAGCACCGATGGATTATTACTAAATTCATTATCAGATGGTGCTCAAAATGTAGGCATAATTTTAAAAAAAGGAAGCTCTGCGATAAAATTTAACAATCTGGAAGCCTATCCCTTCACCAGCTCGAAGAGTCAAGATATAACGTTAACGGCTGATTACTATAAAATCGCCCAAAATGTTTCAACAGGAACTACTGGGGAGATCAAAACAGACCTAGAGATTGTCCTTCAGGAAGAATAACCTTAACCTACATGAAGATAAATGTCATACCGTCAAGCCTAAGCCAGGCTGGCGGCATATTGACCATATGAGATATAACTTATTTCGGAGTTTCAATGATAGTTAAGAGAGTAATTATATAAATCCATAAAAATTGATACATGAACAACTAAAAATTCATCATTTAATCATGACAAATGGCATTGAAAAATAAAAAGCGCATACTAAAATCATCGTCGAAATGTCACATAACGCATTAGTGACCTTTCGTAGACTAAATGTAACAAAATATGTTAACCTACTTATTATTAACATATTGTTATCGTAGAATAATCTTAGTATAAAAGGGAATATGTAATGAAACAATTGACTGTATTCGAAATGGAAACTATCTCCGGTGGATATTCTTGGGACTTCTCTTCTATCAGCTCAGCTATCACAAGTGTAGTAAGTAACGGTGCTGAAGCAGTAGCCTCTGCCATAATTTCTGGTGCAGCACATGCGATGATAGGTTCGACTATTGGGGGATCACAGGGTGGTGACGGCGGTGGTCTACTTGGTATTGGTGCTATCGGGCAAGCTGTTGGAATGGTTTGGGGTCTGGCTGTTGGTGCTATTGGTGGTGCAGTTTACGGCGCTATGGGTGGCTGGGAATTTGCCAGCAAGGAAGCTCAAGCAGCTATGAATGGTCTCTATAACGGCACCCTTGCTCCTTGGGCTTAAAATTCAACAATCGAATATATTATAGTATCATGAATAGATAATATTCTTTATATTCATTGAATTAAAGGTCTGGATATCCAGACCTTTTTTACTAGAAGCAGAGTAAAATTGGTAAAATATGCTAAAAAATATCTATCGCAAGGAAGCGATTGAGTACAAAAAAACGCACTGGAAAGGGAAAGCTCTATTGTTGGCAGGAATTCCTGCATGGCTTATAACCTTACTGGCATTCATTTTCCTTATTGCCCTGGTACTTTCGCTTATATATTGCACCTTTACCCAGCGTATTGATGTACGTGGTGAAGTTATTACCCTTCCCCACTCCGTTAACGTTTTCGCTCCCCAGCAGGGTTTTGTTGTTAACCAGCATGTAAAAGTGGGTGATATAGTTAAAAAAGGTCAATCACTCTATGAACTGGATATTTCACGCAATACAGTGAATGGCAATGTCAGCACTGCACAGATTGAAGTCATCAATGAGAAAATCGCTAATGCCCAGGATATCATCAGCAAACTTTCACATAATAAGTCTGAAACGCTAAGCGCCCTGGATAAACAAATAAAAACTACCCGTGACTCCCTGGCAGAAACCAATCGTATGCTGGTAAACACTCAGGCAGGCTTAAAAAAGATGCATAATAACTTAGCCAGCTATGATAAATATCTGAAAGACGGGATGATTACTAAAGATCAGTATAACTATCAGCATTCATTATATTTCCAACAGCAAAGTGCTTACCAGTCTCTGGTGAGCCAAAAGATGCAACTCGAGTCCCAGCTCACACAAACAAATAGTGATAAAGTCACTAAAGCGGCAGATTTTGACAATCAGATATCGAGCCAGCATAACCAAATTAATGACTATAAAAACCAGCTAGTGGAATCAAATGCCAATAGCAATATAATTATTAAAGCCACTACCGACGGAAAAATAGAGTCTTTAGCCGTTACCAAAGGTCAGATGGTGGAAAACGGCAGCAGCCTTGCTCAGATTAAGCCCACCGGCAATGTTGAGTATTATCTCATCCTCTGGTTACCCAATAACACCATCCCCTACGTGAAACCCGGGGACACCATTAATATTCGCTATGATGCTTTCCCTGCCGATAAATTTGGCCAATTTCCAGGTAAGGTTTTTTCTATTTCCTCGGTCCCGGCGTCACGTCAGGAAATGGCAGAATATACCAATGTAAGTAACGGCACTAATCAGCAGGAATTAGCGCTCTATAAAGCAATTATAAAAATAAAGGACAAGACCTTTAGCTACAATGGAAAAACGCTCACGCTCTCTAACGGCCTGAAGGCTCAGGCGGTAGTTTTCCTTGAAGAACGCCCGCTTTACATGTGGATGTTTACTCCTTTCTATAAGATGACGCAAAGCGTGAGTGGCCCGATCGATGAATAAAGAACTATTTAAAACCATTACCGATAAGCTTAATTTTTCATTCCGCCATAAAACGCCGGTTATTTTACAGTCAGAGGCTGCCGAATGCGGCATCGCCTGCCTGGCAATGGTATGCGGCTTTTACGGTCTCAATATCGATCTGTTTAACTTCCGCCATCGCTACGGCAGCCCCTCTCAGGGCGTCACGCTGATGTCATTAAGTAAAACGGCGGAACATGCCGGGCTAAAAAGCCGGGCACTTTCTCTCGACCTCGATGAAATAAAGCAGCTAAAGCTCCCCTGCATTATCCACTGGGGTATGAACCACTACGTTGTACTGACTAAAGCACGTAAAAGTAGCTTTATCGTTCATGACCCGGCGCTGGGAAAAAGAGTTATTGGTATCCAGGAGATGTCGAATAACTTTACCGGCGTTGCCCTGGAGCTATGGCCAGATCAAAACTTCCAGCAGGAGCAGGCAAAGTCTCGCCTGCGCCTGCTGGATCTGATGCGCAACATTGTTGGCCTCAAATCCGTCCTGCTGAAGATCTTTGCCTTTTCGGTTGTCGTTGAAGCCATCGGTTTGTTATTACCTATCGGTACGCAGCTGGTAACCGACCATGTCATCATGGCCCACGACCAGAGCCTGCTTTCTGTCATCTGTATTGGCCTGGTGTTTTTTACGCTCTTTCGCACCTTTATCAGTATGCTGAGAGCATGGACCTCATTAACGTTAAACACCTTAACCAACATTCAGTGGAAGACAACGCTGTTCGATCATCTGACGAGCCTACCATTATCCTTTTTTGAGAAGCGCCATTTAGGCGATATTCAGTCTCGCTTCTCATCACTGGATACCATTCGCTCGACGTTTACCAATAGCATTGTTACCGGCATTATCGACTCAATCATGACGATTGGCCTGCTGGTTATGTTAACCCTGTACGGCGGCTGGCTGGTCTGGGTCGTGGTAGGCTTTACGTTATGCTACGCCATCATGCGTTTTGCCACCTACAGCTTCTATCGTCGCGTTGCCGAAGAGCAGGTTATCAAGGGCGCGCGCTCCAGCTCGCACTTCATGGAGTCGCTGTATGGCATTTCAACCATTAAAGCGCTCAACTTAAAAGAGCGTCGTTCGCAGCACTGGTTAAATATCAATATCGATGCCTGTAATGCCGGCATCAAACAGACTCGTTTCGATATGATGTTTGGCGGTATTAATACTTTTATTACCTCTATCGATCAAGTCGCCGTACTCTGGCTGGGTGCTATTATGGTTATTGATAACAATATGACCCTCGGTATGTTTATGGCTTTTAACGCCTATCGCGGGCAATTCTCGCAGCGAGCATCAAGCTTGATCGACCTGGTCATGCAACTGCGCATGCTGTCGTTACATAATGAGCGTCTTTCAGAGATCGTCTTCAGCGAGCCAGAAAAAGAGCTGCCTTCGCGACGCGTTTTTGCTGAAAATACGGGCGTTAAGCTGGAAGTGAAAAATCTCAGCTATCAGTACGATCCGTTCTCACAGCCTATTTTTTCTAATTTAAATATTACCGTTGAACCAGGTGAGTCAATAGCTCTGGTGGGCCCTTCCGGGGTCGGTAAAACCACCCTACTGAAAGTCATGTGCGGCCTGTTAGCCCCCACCAGCGGCGACGTGATAGCGGATAATCTCGATATTCAAAAAATTGGCCTTAACAACTTCCGCCATGGAACGGCCTGCGTTCTTCAGGAGGACCGTCTTTTCTCTGGCTCACTTATCGATAATATCAGCGGTTTTGAAGATAACGCCGATATGGATTTCATCATCGAATGTGCGCGCAGGTGTAATATTCATGACGAAATTATGAAAATGCCTATGGGTTACGAAACCATTGTCGGTGAGCTTGGTTTAGGCATCTCTGGCGGGCAAAAACAGCGAATCTTAATCGCCCGTGCGCTCTACCGCAAACCCAGCATTCTGTTTATGGATGAAGCCACCAGCCATCTCGACCTGAAAAATGAATCGGCCATTAACCAGTCTATCTCTGGTTTAAGCATTACCCGAATCATTGTTGCCCATCGACCATCCACCATTGCCTCAGCCGATCGCATCATTGATATGTCACAGCTCCATATGCAGGCACCAGCGTAACCACCAGGAAAAGGAGATCCGTATGCAAGGAACATTTATTGGTTTTAATACTGCATCTATTAAATATGAGGACAAATTTTTGGCTTTGATGCTCAAAGTCAAACAGAGTAATCAACTCTGTCAGTCTTATTATCTTCAGGCGCCGATTCTTGCGGATCTCCTGTTAGTTCTGCAGCACAGAATGGCCATCGTCCTGCAGCGCTTAAATGCTGAAGGCGAAAGTTATAAGAATGAACTGGTGGCCTTTAATGAACGCCTTATAGAAAATACACCGACGATCGATATTCCGGAAGTACAGCAGCCCAATCCGGAAAAGCGTATCATGTCGATAACGTTAAAACCCGGCCACACCTGGTCAACGCTCATACTGGTGCTGCAAAATGAACAAATTGCTACGTTGCGCATTGATGATATGCAAGTTGAAGCGCTGCTGGTGGGCATTCAGCAGTCGCTTAAACACACTGGTGATAGCGATCTAATTAATTATTTAACTTCCTCGCTGGAAGGCCTGATGCTATACGCGGTGGATTTAAAGAATACCAGCAGCGTTGATTATCAGCAGTATCTTCAGGATGAATGGAAGCTCAATCTGTTTTCCCATTATCTCGGCGTGTTGTACTGTTGTGACACGGAGGAAGGCCGAAAAATCATCTCCGGCGCAGTGATTAAAACCAACGCCGCTCATCCATCAGAGCAGGAAAATATCGTTGTAATGCGCTTAATTGAGAGAAGCCCAAAGCTGAAAGAAGTGCATACCCAGCGCCAGCCCAGCCAGATTTTTAGCCAAATAATTCCTTCTCAGCCAGGAAAAATGATGACGCTGGAGGAGTGCCTACGTCCTTTGCATGCGTTCTACCAGCAAACTCAGGCGCAAATCAGCAAGCAATAAAAGAGATCAAGCGGGTGCCTCAATTTATGCAAGAGAGGCACCTGTTAACTCAATTCGGGCACTTATAAACCTGGCCGTTCATTTGGCTATCGGTCGGCACAAAGCTCGACAGCAGATTCTGCGTCGGGCTGCTGACGCCGTAAATCACGTTGCCGCCCATTTCTGCCGCATGGTTACGCAGAGCATTTGCCGCGCCGCGCATAGAGCCGCCTTCATCACCATTCTGCCCGGACAGCCAGTTGCTCTGCGTTCCGGTCGCGGTCCCTAACAGCTGGCATTCAGAACCCGGCTTATCTTCAACAAAGCGTACGTTCTGGCCGCCAGAGGTCAATTCGTTGCTGGAGCTGCAACCTGCTAACAACAATGCTGCGCCGACAATCCCTGCTAAATATTTTACCTGCATGTTATTCCCCACGATCAATGAGCTGGACGCACTGGCCCGGATGTACAACCTTATACTAAAAAGACGACAAAAAGAAAAACCCCCGAGCATTTCTGCCCGAGGGTTCTTTATTTAAGGGGTATAGAGCACGATTACATCATGCCGCCCATACCACCCATGCCACCCATACCGCCAGCAGCACCTAAATCAGGCGCATCGCTTTTCGGCAGGTCGGTGACCATGCACTCGGTGGTAATCATCAGACCAGCAACGGATGCTGCGTATTGCAGAGCAGAACGAGTCACTTTAGTTGGGTCCAGGATACCGAAGTCGATCATGTTGCCGTATTCTTCAGTTGCTGCGTTGTAACCGTAGTTACCTTCACCGGCTTTTACGTTGTTAGCAACAACAGATGGCTCTTCACCAGCGTTGGATACGATCTGACGCAGCGGAGCCTCCATTGCGCGCAGCGCAACTTTGATACCGACGTTCTGATCTTCGTTCTGAGCAGTCAGGCCAGCCAGTTTAGCGGCAACGCGAACCAGCGCTACGCCACCACCGGCAACTACGCCTTCTTCAACCGCGGCACGAGTTGCGTGCAGGGCATCGTCAACGCGTGCTTTTTTCTCTTTCATTTCAACTTCTGTCGCTGCGCCAACTTTGATTACCGCGACGCCGCCAGCCAGTTTAGCTACGCGCTCCTGCAGTTTTTCACGGTCATAGTCAGAAGTTGCTTCTTCAATCTGCTTACGGATCTGAGCAACGCGGCCCTGAATCGCAGCTTCTTCACCCACGCCATCAATGATGGTGGTGGTGTCTTTGTTGATAACAACGCGTTTCGCCTGACCCAGGTCTTCCAGAGTCGCTTTTTCCAGCTCCATACCGATCTCTTCAGAGATAACGGTACCGCCGGTCAGGGTTGCGATATCCTGCAGCATAGCTTTACGACGGTCGCCGAAGCCCGGAGCTTTAACCGCAGCCACTTTAACGATGCCGCGCATGGTGTTCACCACCAGGGTCGCCAGCGCTTCGCCTTCTACGTCTTCAGCGATGATAACCAGCGGTTTGCCAGCTTTCGCTACGGCTTCCAGAACCGGCAGCATTTCGCGGATGTTGGAGATTTTTTTGTCAGCCAGCAGGATGAACGGGCTTTCCAGCTCAACAGCACCGGTTTCCGGCTTGTTGATGAAGTACGGAGACAGGTAGCCGCGGTCAAACTGCATACCTTCAACCACGTCCAGTTCGTCTTCCAGACCGGTACCGTCTTCTACGGTGATCACGCCTTCTTTACCAACTTTATCCATCGCTTCAGCGATCAATTTACCTACGGTTTCGTCGGAGTTAGCGGAGATAGTACCAACCTGAGCAATGGCTTTAGAATCAGAGCACGGTACGGACAGCGTTTTCAGTTCTTCAACAGCGGCTACGACAGCTTTGTCGATACCACGTTTCAGATCCATCGGATTCATACCCGCAGCAACGGCTTTCAGGCCTTCAGCGATGATAGCCTGAGCCAGTACGGTTGCGGTAGTGGTACCGTCGCCTGCAGCGTCGTTCGCTTTAGAGGCAACTTCTTTTACCATCTGCGCGCCCATATTTTCGAACTTGTCTTCCAGCTCGATTTCACGCGCTACGGACACGCCATCTTTAGTGATGGTCGGCGCCCCGAAGGATTTGTCCAGAACCACGTTACGGCCTTTCGGGCCCAGGGTGACTTTAACTGCGTCTGCCAGTACGTTTACGCCGCGCAGCATTTTCACACGAGCGTCGTTACCGAATTTTACGTCTTTAGCTGCCATTTTATCTTCCCTTAAATTCGTATGTTCAGTGTCGTTCGCGGATTACGCTTCAACAATTGCCAGAATGTCGCTCTCGGACATGATCAACACTTCTTCATTGTCGATCTTCTCGGATTTTACGCCGTAGCCATCGTTGAAAATGACGATGTCACCAACTTTAACGTCCAGAGGCTGCACGGTTCCGTTTTCCAGGATGCGGCCCTTACCGACAGCGATGATTTCGCCACGAGTTGATTTTGCTGCCGCAGAACCGGTCAGAACGATGCCGCCAGCAGACTTCGTTTCAACTTCTTTACGTTTGACGATCACACGATCATGTAACGGACGAATACTCATTTTGATAGCTCTCCTTTGAGAAAGTCATTATCAGTTATGGATGACGCCGGTCCGCACACGGTTTTCCGGCTAGTGCCCTGAGAGATGGGGATGGGGTTTTCCCGCTTCAAGGGGAAAAGCAAAAAAAAATTTGTCCACGTGCTCAGACGCACACTAATTTGCTGTCCTCACCTGACGTCATAAGCAAAAGCGATTGTGATACCATCCCTTTTTTGCCGGGCGCAAGGTTGAATCATGAGTGGTTTAAAACAGGAGTTGGGGCTTGCTCAAGGAGTGGGGCTACTTTCCACATCATTACTGGGAACCGGCGTTTTCGCCGTTCCGGCACTGGCGGCATTAGTCGCCGGCGATAACAGCCTCTGGGCCTGGCCGGCGCTGATTTTACTGGTGTTTCCCATCGCTATCGTCTTCGCCACGCTGGGCCGCCACTTTCCCAGTGCAGGCGGCGTTGCGCATTTTGTGCATATGGCTTTTGGCCCGCGCCTGGCGCGCGTCACCGGCTGGCTCTTTTTATCGGTGATCCCGGTCGGGTTACCCGCCGCCCTGCATATCGCCACCGGCTTTGGTCAGGCGCTCTTTGGCTGGCACGATAGCCAGCTGCTGCTGGCCGAGCTGGGAACGTTGGCGATTATCTGGTGGGTCGGTTCCCGCGGGGCCAGCTCCAGCGCCAATCTACAAACGCTGGTTGCCGTGCTGATTGTCGCCCTGATTGTCGCCATTTGGTGGCGCGGGGGGATAAACCCAGCGCAGATCCCCTTCCCGGCGCCTTCTGATATCGACAGTTCGCAGCTTTTTTCTGCCCTTTCGGTGATGTTCTGGTGTTTTGTCGGTCTTGAGGCCTTCGCGCACCTGGCCTCTGAATTTAAGCAGCCGGAACGCGATTTCCCCCGCGCGCTGATGATCGGCTTATTACTGGCGGGTTCAGTCTATTGGGCCTGTACGGTACTGGTTCTGCATTTTCACGCCTTTAGCGAAGAGATGGCCGCCGCCGCGTCGCTGCCCAATATCGTGGTGCGCCTGTTTGGCGTGCAGGCGCTGTGGATTGCCTGCGTTATCGGCTATCTCGCCTGCTTCGCCAGCCTCAATATCTATATTCAGAGTTTTGCTCGCCTGGTCTGGTCGCAGGCGCAGTACAAGCCCGAGAGCTATCTGGCCCGGCTGTCGCCGCGACAGATTCCGCGCAACGCGCTGAATGCGGTGCTCGGCTGCTGCGTCATTAGCGCGTTAGGCATTTATGCACTCAATATCAATCTTGATGCGCTGATCGTATACGCCAACGGCATTTTTATTATGATCTATCTGCTGTGCATGCTGGCGGGCTGCCGTTTGCTTGAGGGACGTTATCGCCTGTTAGCGGCGTTTGGCAGCCTGCTGTGCCTGCTGCTGCTGGCAATGGTGGGCTGGAAGAGCCTTTACGCGTTTATCATGCTGGCGGTACTGTGGTTGTTTTTACCGAAGCGCAGGCTGGCGTAGAGGGGTTCCGGGCCGGAGTAACCGGCCTGGACAATGCAGGTTAGTCGCGGCGATCGTCTTTATGATCGAGACGGTCGCGTTCGTCGTCTTTACGCTGGTATTCGCCTTCAAAGGTATCGCCGCCGCCCGTTCCGGCACTAAACCCGCCGCCCGGCATCCGGCTAAAACGCAGATGCGGCATCAGTTTTAAGGTCAGATGCTTCTGTACCGGAGGTAGCAGCAGCAGCAGTCCCAGGAAATCGGTAAAGAACCCCGGCAGCAGTAACAGCAGACCGGCGATAATCAGCGACACGCTTTTGATCATCTCAGCGGCCGGGCTCTCCCCCGCCGCCATCTTCTGCTGCATCAGCACAAGGTTTTTAAAGCCCTGGTTTTTTACCAGCGATATCCCCACCACCGAGCTGAAGATCACCAGAATCAGCGTCAGCAAGACGCCAAGCACATGGGCGACCTGGATAAAGATCGAGATTTCAATGTAAACGTATAAAAAAACGGCAATTAATGGAATCCAACGCACCGGCGTCTCCTTCATAAACAGACGCCCGCATCGGCGCCCGTAGTCATTGATGTGCTATTCGCATCAGAAAGATGTTGGGCCAAAACGTCACTTTTCAATCGTAAAAAAAGCTTATTTTTTTCAAGATTAGAAAACCGGTGACTCATTTCACAGATTAATAATTCTTATAAGATTCACTACATAATAAGTGATCAGGGCGGCTGATATTCGCTATCATCAGCATATGATCGTGGGCACCGGGCCGATTAAGGAAATAATCTGCGGCCAGAAAATGCGCTAGATCCGATAAATTCTGCGTATTTGGTGAATTCATAGGCAGCTTGAAAGAGAAGGTTCACATGTTAAACAACATTCGTATCGAAGAAGATCTGTTGGGCACCAGGGAAGTTCCAGCCGACGCTTACTACGGCGTCCATACTCTGAGAGCGATTGAAAACTTCTACATCAGCAACAACAAAATCAGCGATATCCCTGAATTTGTCCGCGGAATGGTAATGGTGAAGAAGGCCGCTGCGCAGGCTAACAAAGAGCTGCAAACTATCCCAAAAAGCGTTGCCAATGCCATTATCGCCGCCTGCGATGAGGTCCTGAATAATGGCAAATGCATGGACCAGTTCCCGGTCGATGTGTTCCAGGGTGGCGCGGGCACTTCCGTTAACATGAACACCAACGAAGTACTGGCCAACATCGGCCTTGAGCTGATGGGCCACCAGAAAGGCGAATATCAGTACCTCAACCCTAACGACCACGTTAACAAATGCCAGTCCACCAACGATGCGTACCCGACCGGTTTCCGCATCGCGGTCTACGCGTCCATCCTCAAGTTGATCGATGCGATTAACCAGCTGGGCGAAGGCTTCCAGCAGAAGGCGGTTGAGTTCCAGGACATTCTGAAAATGGGCCGGACTCAGCTACAGGATGCGGTGCCGATGACCCTCGGCCAGGAGTTCCACGCGTTTAATGTTCTGCTTAACGAAGAGACCAAATGCATTCTGCGCACTGCGGAGCTGCTGCTGGAAGTGAACCTTGGCGCGACCGCTATCGGCACCCGCTTGAACACCCCGGATGGTTATCAGCAGTTAGCGGTACAAAAACTGGCGGAAGTCAGCAACCTGCCGGTCGTACCCGCGGAAGATCTGATCGAAGCGACCTCCGACTGCGGCGCCTACGTAATGGTCCACAGTTCCCTGAAGCGTCTGGCGGTAAAACTGTCCAAAATCTGTAACGACCTGCGCCTGCTCTCTTCCGGCCCGCGCGCTGGCCTGAACGAAATCAATCTGCCTGAACTACAGGCGGGATCCTCCATCATGCCAGCTAAGGTAAACCCGGTAGTCCCGGAAGTCGTCAACCAGGTATGCTTCAAAGTGATCGGCAACGACACCACCGTCACCATGGCTTCCGAGGCTGGCCAACTGCAGCTGAACGTGATGGAACCGGTGATTGGCCAGGCGATGTTTGAATCTATCCATATTCTGACCAACGCCTGCTACAACCTGCTGGAAAAATGCGTCAGCGGCATCACCGCCAACAAAGCGGTATGTGAAAGCTACGTCTATAACTCGATTGGTATTGTCACCTACCTCAACCCGTATATCGGCCACCACAATGGCGATATCGTCGGCAAGATTTGCGCCGAAACGGGCAAGAGCGTCAGGGACGTGGTGCTTGAACGCGGGCTACTGACCGCAGCGGAGCTGGATGACATCTTCTCTGCGCAGAACCTGATGCACCCGGCCTATAAAGCGAAGCGTTATACCGATGAAAGCGAACAATAGATCTTCAGAGTAGACTTACCACAGGCATGTCAGCGATGACATGCCTTTTTTGTTCTTATTGATTTACTAAATCACAACAACCCAATATCAACTTGTTAATAAAACAAGGAAGGAAAATATGTTTGGTGCAGAACTCGTTATTGTCCTGCTGGCTATTTATCTGGGAGCCAGACTGGGGGGCATCGGCATCGGTTTCGCCGGTGGCCTGGGTGTCCTCGTCCTGACTCTCGTTTTTCAAATTAAACCCGGCGCGATCCCCTTCGACGTTATTGAAATCATTATGGCGGTTATCGCCGCTATCGCCGCCATGCAGGTCGCCGGAGGGATGGACTATCTGGTCAGCCTCGCCGAACGTATGCTCCGGCGTCACCCCAAATACATCACCTTTCTAGCCCCGCTGGTCACCTGGTTTATGACCGTACTTGCCGGAACCGGGCATACCGCATTCTCGACCCTACCGGTGATCACCGAAGTGGCAAAAGAACAGGGCATCCGCCCCTCGCGTCCTCTCTCCATCGCGGTGGTCGCTTCGCAGATTGCGATTACCGCCTCGCCGATTTCGGCAGCGGTGGTCTTTTTTGCCGGCATTCTTGAGCCGCTGGGCGTCAGCTACCTGACCCTGCTGGCGATCTGTATTCCGGTAACCCTGATTGCCGTCATGCTTACCGCCATCGTCTGTAACTTCCTCGGTTGCGAGCTGAAAGACGATCCGATTTATCAGGAGCGACTGGCAAAAGGGGAAGTCAAACTGCGCGGCAGCCAGGTTTTTGAACTGAAGCCGCACGCCAGACGCTCGGTATTACTGTTTCTGATTGGTATCGTCGCGGTGATGTTCTACGCCACCGCCATTAGCGATACCGTAGGCCTGATCCAGAACCCGGTCCTGCCGCGTAACGAAGCGATCGTCGTATTTATGCTGACTATCGCAACGCTGATAAGCATTACCTGTAAAATCGACACCGGTGAAGTTCTCAACGCCAGCACCTTTAAATCCGGCATGAGCGCCTGCGTCTGCGTTCTCGGCGTCGCCTGGCTGGGGGATACGTTCGTCAAAGCCCATATCAGCGATATCCAGACCGTGGCGGGCGACCTGCTGCACAACTACCCGTGGCTGCTGGCGGTGGTGTTGTTCTTCGCTGCGACCCTGCTATATTCCCAGGCCGCGACCACTAAGGCGCTGATGCCCGCAGCGCTGATGCTGGGCGTGAGCCCGCTGACCGCCATCGCTTCATTTGCCGCCGTCTCCGCCCTTTTCGTTCTGCCGACCTACCCAACGCTGCTGGCGGCGGTCGAAATGGATGACACCGGCTCAACCCGCATCGGCAAATATGTCTTTAACCATGCCTTCCTGATCCCCGGCGTCATCGCCATTACGCTATGCGTGATCCTCGGGTTTATTTTCGGCGGTATCATGCTGTAAATCTCTTCAAATTCGGGCCAGATCCTGGCCCGTTTCGTTAATCCTCCCCACCTTGCGTGCTATAGTGCCTCTTTTCGCTGATACGAGGTTCACGATGACTACGCCTGATGCTGTTGTTGTACTCTGTACCGCGCCGGATGAAGCGACCGCCCAGGACCTGGCGGCCAAAGCGCTGGCGGAAAAACTCGCCGCCTGCGCCACTCTCCTCCCGGGAGCGACATCGCTCTACTATTGGGAAGGAAAACTGGAGCAGGAGTATGAAGTGCAAATGCTGCTGAAAACCGACCTTGCCCATCAGCAGGCGCTACTGGACTGCCTGAAGTCTCATCACCCGTATCAAACCCCTGAACTTCTGGTTCTGCCCGTTATTCACGGAGACAACGATTACCTCTCATGGCTCAACGCATCATTACGCTGATCCTGCTGCTTTGCAGCACTTCGGCCATTGCCGGCCTGTTCGACGCCCCTGGCCGTTCGAACTTTGTTCCTGCTGACCAGGCTTTTGCCTTCGATTTTCAGCAGAATCAACACGATCTTAATCTGACCTGGCAAATCAAAGATGGTTACTATCTTTACCGTAAACAGATAAAGCTGACGTCCGCCGATGCGTCGTTTACCGCCCCCTCGCTGCCTGCAGGCGAGTGGCATGAGGACGAGTTTTACGGTAAAAGCGAAATTTACCGCCAGCGCCTGACCGTGCCGGTCACGCTGACTCACGCCGCCGCCGGCGCGACTCTTACCGTGACTTATCAGGGATGCGCGGATGCCGGTTTCTGCTATCCGCCGGAAACCAAAATCGTGCCGCTCGGCAATGCGCTGGCGCGCTCCGACAGCGGCGCTACGGCCGAACAACCAAAGCTCAACCCGCCTCTGCCGCTGGAAACGCGCCCGGCGCTGCCGGTAGAGTCGCCATCTGCTCTTCCTCCCTTAGTCCAGGATAACAAAGGCTCAGATCTCCCTTTTAGCGCGCTGTGGGCGCTATTAATTGGTATCGGCATCGCGTTTACCCCCTGCGTTCTGCCGATGTATCCACTCATTTCCGGTATCGTGCTGGGCGGCCAGCAACGTCTCTCCACCGCCCGCGCGCTGCTGCTGGCCTTTATCTACGTTCAGGGTATGGCCTTAACCTACACCGCGCTGGGGCTGGTTGTTGCCGCTGCGGGCTTGCAGTTCCAGGCGGCGCTGCAGCACCCTTATGTGCTGATCGGCCTGTCGGTGGTGTTTATCCTGCTGGCGCTGTCGATGTTTGGTCTGTTTACGCTCCAGCTGCCTTCGTCGCTGCAAACGCGTCTGACGCTGATGAGCAACAAACGTCAGGGCGGTTCACCCGGCGGCGTATTCGCCATGGGGGCGATCGCCGGATTAATCTGCTCGCCCTGCACCACCGCGCCGCTGAGCGCCATTCTGCTCTATATCGCCCAGAGCGGTAATCTGTGGCTGGGCGGCGGTACCCTGTATCTCTATGCGCTCGGTATGGGGCTGCCGCTGATCCTGGTGACCGTATTCGGTAACCGTCTGCTGCCGAAAAGCGGCCCATGGATGGCCCACGTCAAAACCGCCTTTGGCTTTGTGATCCTCGCGCTGCCGGTCTTTTTACTGGAGCGTATCGTGGGCGAACCGTGGGGCCTGCGGCTGTGGTCGCTGCTGGGCGTCGCCTTTTTTAGCTGGGCGTTTATTACCTCGCTGGGCGGCACGCGCCCCTGGCTGCGTATCGTGCAAATAGCAATGTTCGGCGCTGCGTTGGTCAGCGCCCGTCCGCTGCAGGACTGGGCTTTCGATGCGCCGCTCGCCCAACGGCAGGCCCATCTCCAGTTTACCCGTATCCATAGCGTCGATGAGCTCAATCAGGCGCTGGCGCAGGCGAAAGGTAAACCGGTGATGCTCGACCTGTACGCCGACTGGTGCGTGGCCTGCAAGGAGTTCGAGAAATACACCTTCACCTCACCTGAGGTTCAACAGGCCCTGAAAGAGACCGTTCTGCTGCAGGTTGATGTCACCAAAAATAGCGCGCGGGACGCGGCGCTGCTGAAGCATCTCCAGGTGCTCGGCTTGCCCACCATTCTGTTCTTCAATGAACAGGGCGAGGAGCTGCCCGCGCAGCGAGTCACCGGATTTATGGATGCCGCGGCATTCAGCGCCCATTTGCGCGATCGACAACCGTGAGCGACACTGTAGGAGGAAAAATGGAGGAAAAGACCGTGCAACGTGAAGATGTCCTGGGTGAAGCCATCCAAATCCTCGAAATCGAGGGTATCGCTAACACCACGCTGGAAATGGTCGCCGAGCGCGTGGCTTACCCGCTCAATGACCTCAAACGTTTCTGGCCTGACCAGGAAGCGCTGCTGTACGACGCGCTTCGCTATCTCAGCCATCAGGTCGATGCCTGGCGCCGCCAGCTTTTACTGGACGAGTCGCTAAGCGCAGAGCAGAAGCTGCTGGCCCGCTACGCCGCACTGACCACCTGCGTAAGCAACCATCGTTATCCCGGCTGCCTGTTTATTGCCGCCTGTACTTTTTATCCGGACCCTCAGCATCCAATCCATCAGCTGGCCGAACAGCAAAAGCAGGCTTCACTGGCCTATACCCACGAACTGCTTAGCCAGCTGGAAGTTGACGATCCGGCAATGGTCGCGAAGCAGATGGAGCTGATCATCGAAGGCTGCCTGAGCCGGCTGCTGATCAAACGCAGTCAGACGGACGTCGATACCGCGCGTCGCCTGGCTGAAGACATTTTACGTTTTGCCCAGTGCCGTATGGGCGGCGCCCTGACCTGATTCCGATATCTTAACTGATTCATCGCGCATATAATTCCCCTTCATCGATATGCTGACAGGGTTTGATATGCGCTCTCTTCTTTGGCTTGCCACCATGGGGCTGTGTTCGACGCCGCTCCTGGCAGCCTCTCCGCAAGGCTTTTCTTTCGCGCATAAAGACTGGGAGCTCGCCTGCGACAACACCGGTACCTGTAGGGCCGCCGGCTATGGCGCCACCATGGGCGAAGTCAGCGTTCTGCTGACCCGCAATGCGGGCGCGGCGCAGCACGTCATCGCTGTCGCGACCTTCGCGCAAACCGAACGCGATATTCCTCCCGACGCCGCGGTAAACCTGTTTATTGACGATCGGGATCACGGTCCACTTGACGTCGCCGACGAGAGCCACTTTCGCTTCGATGATACCCAGACGGCGGCCCTGATTCAGGCCCTTGAGCACAACGGAAAAATTGAGCTGGCGCTTAACGGCGAGCGTAAGACGCTTTCCGACGCAGGCAGCAGCGCCGTATTTTTGAAGATGGATGAGTTCCAGCGGCGCCTGGGCACTGCCGATGCGCTGTTACGCCAGGGCGACGCCGGTGATGACAATATTTTATCGGCAGCGCCCGCGCCGGAAATCATCGCCGCGCCGGTGGTTCACGATGCCGCTACCGCGCCGCTGCCGGCAAAGCAGCGGCAGAAACTCCTTCCCCAGCTTGTCCCGCTCCTGAACAGTCATTGTGACGACTGGCAAAACGCGGATATCCCGGCGTCTGAGCGCCAGCTCACCGCAATCCCGCTGGACAAAAACCACACGCTGATTCAGGCCCTGTGCTGGCGCGCGGCCTATAACGACGGCTATGCAATGTGGGTTGTGGACAAAGGGTTCATGACCCCGCCTCAGTTGGTCACTACTGACGCCTCCAGCTATGCCGATGGCGTACTCACCTTTTTCAATAAAGGCCGCGGTATCGCCGACTGCATCAGCGGCGAAGAGCGCGTCTGGGACGGCAAAACGTTTGTCCAGAGCCTAAAGTACACCACCGGTGACTGCCGGGAAATCGCTCCCGGCGGCGCGTGGATGCTGCCCACCTTTGTGAGCCAGGTTATCCCAAAGCAGCAGAAAGATGCCGATAACAACGCGCTGAAAGCGTTATACAACGCGGTGTTAAAAGAGCAGAAGGTCAATCCTGAACTGGATCTGAATAAGATCGCCGAGCAGTTTCCTCTCAGCGGCAACGTCAGCCATTTTACGCTAACCTACGCGGACGACTCTCTGGTCTCGACGACGAAACCTTCCGCCGATATCAGCGATGATGAGTGGCAGACGTTTCTCCAGTCCGATATCAGCGCCGACTCCGAAAACGGCAAAGTCAGCTTTACCCTGGTCGACCTCGACGGAGACGGTAAGCGTGATTTAATCATCGACAGCTACGTCGGCGGTACCGGACTCTTTAGCTATACCGGAATATTAAAACGCAGCGACGATGCTTTTGCTGCGGTCAACAGCGATGATAGCGGCAACGGCGATGATTTTGACGCAGGCGTTCCCGGCGCGCTCTACTCTCTCAACGGCCGCGGCGCCAACCAGTGGAGCCATTGGGTACGCATTAATGGCCAGGTTTATGCGCTCTGGTACAACGGCCAGTTTGGCGAAGATAATCTCTATCTCTTGCGCCCGTTTGGTCCCTCAGGCAGTACGCCGGCAGTGACGATCCGCTACCGCTACACCCTTAACGACATTCGCTCGCCGGAAAAAGACCAGCCCCTGACGCCCGCGCTGAATGAGCGGGAAAAATCAGACCTGCTGAAGTCACTGGAAGTGATGCAGAGCAGCCTGCTCAAGGATAAGCCGCAGAGCGACAATGACGCGCCGATTTGCCCTATTCCTCCGGGCACGTCGTCCGATGACGCGGAAAACTACTACAGCGGCGTACCATCGAACTATATCTATGAAACCGTGGCGTATATCCCGGTTTGGCTGAACGATAAATGTTTTATCGGCACCATCTTTAGCCACCACGGCGCCTATCGCCACGGCGTCGACGCGGAAATCACGCTCAGCTCGCCGCGTGATGATGAAGATATCGTTGGCGACTACACGATCTCCGGATTGCGCCGCGCTATCTCGGTGACCAGCGGCTGGAAAATCCGCGAAGGCGACAACGGTATGATGTAATTTTCAGCAAAAAAGCGCCTTTGGGCGCAGAATTGCCGCAAAGTTAAGCAACCGATAGATAAAACGAGAAATTTGATTGACGGGGCGTACGGATTACGGTTTAATGCGCCCCGTTGCCCGGATAGCTCAGTCGGTAGAGCAGGGGATTGAAAATCCCCGTGTCCTTGGTTCGATTCCGAGTCCGGGCACCAAATTCATATCAACGGACCTCTACGGAGGTCCGTTTTTGTTTGTATATCCCTAGTAAAATCAACACACCCCAGCCAGTCCACTTCAACTGAACTCAATCAGCTTCTACCCACATCTACCTCCTTGCGAGGGTACAATTGAGGGTATAGTCTGATTCGATAATATTTGTACCCTCAACATAATGCAGGAAACCCGTCATGGCATTAACCGATGCAAAGATCCGGGCTGCTAAACCGGATGAAAAACCCTACAAACTGGCAGATACTGGCAACATGCATCTGCTGGTTCACCCTAACGGCTCGCGCTACTGGCGGCTACGCTATCGCCATCAGGGAAAAGAGAAAACGCTGGCGCTTGGCCTCTATCCTGATATCTCACTGTCTGAAGCTCGCTCATTGCGCGATGACGCCAGAAAGCTCATCGCACAGGGTATCGATCCCTGTGAACAAAAACGGGCTAAAAAATCGGATTCGGAGGCATCGGATACTTTTGAAACAATCGCCCGTCGGTGGCACGCCAGCAACAAGAAGTGGTCTGAAGCACACCGGGCCAAAGTGCTGACCAGCCTGGAGACACATGTATTTCCTTCTATCGGTTCGCGGGATATCAAAACGCTGAAAACCCCCGATCTTCTTGTCCCGGTAAAAGAGGCGGAATCAAAGGAAATTTATGAAACGGCATCGCGCCTGCAACAACGTATCTCAGCCGTTATGCGATATGCGGCGCAGTCGGGAATCATTGACTATAACCCGGCGATTGATATGGCCGGAGCACTGGCATCCGTCGAACGTGAGCATCGCCCTGCCCTGCCGCTTCATCGCCTGTCAGAACTGATTACCCGCATTGATGTTTACAAAGGACAGCCTCTTACCCGGCTGGCTGTAGAACTCACTCTGTTGATATTCATTCGTTCCAGTGAGTTACGCTTCGCCCGCTGGTCTGAGATTGATTTTAAGAAATCCATGTGGGTGATACCGCCTAAGCGTGAGCTAATCCCCGGCGTGAAGTTTTCTGAACGTGGTTCAAAGATGAAAACACCGCACATGGTTCCGCTTTCCAGTCAGGCGCTGGAGATCCTGAAGCAGATAAAACAGATCAGCGGTGAATATGACCTGATATTCACTGGCGACCGCGATCCGTATAAACCGATGAGTGAAAACACGGTCAATACGGCCTTACGGGTGATGGGATATAACACGAAAGTTGAGGTCTGCGGCCACGGATTTCGCACGATGGCCTGTAGTTCTTTGATTGAATCGGGACTGTGGTCGAAAGATGCCGTAGAGCGCCAGATGAGCCATCAGGAGCGTAACGGTGTGCGTGCTGCATATATCCATAAAGCGGAGTTTATTGACGAGCGTAAACTGATGCTGCAATGGTGGGCCGACTTTCTTGATGCTAACCGGGAGGAAACAATTAGTCCGTTTGATTTTGCGAAGGTTCAGGGGCGGTAGTATGGTTGCGTATTCTACAAATTAATTGCAAATCAAATTTGACTTGACGGTACTCTGTTAGAGGGATTAAAAGCGGAGAATTTTCCGCTTAATGACTTTAGTTCCTTAGTTAACAATTCTAAACGTTGCTAAGGAACTATTTCAAAATTTTGATTGAACTAACATTTAATAGAGCTTTGGTCTTATGGTGACCAGTGTGCCCGAAGAAGACTTCTCCTTCCACCTTTACGTATTTTCCGAGTATATCTAGACGGTTATCATACATATCTGTAGGTACGCATAATTGAAACATACACGATGAGCCATTCTCATATAACTCACCATTTTCCATGCTTCGCCCTATCAATGTAATTGATGCATTAGTATAGAGAATCCAGTAGAACTGTGGTTCGTCACCATTATTTATTGATTCATAATTTGGTGGTCCGGGGAACACTTCATCTCGAACTTTTCCATACAGGGTAGTTATCTGCCCATCTAACAACTCTTTAGGAAGACTTGATTTCTTTTCAAATCTTGAGTTTTTTGATCTGAACAATCGACGTCGAGTATTTTGAGATAGTAGAAAACTCACAACAGCAATGATGATTGAGCTTATAACTCCAATCCCCTGCCAAGTTGCGCTGGATAAAAATTCAATCAAAATAAACTCCTTTTTAACCAGATCTCATTTCTGGTACAAGATATAAAATAAAATTAGGTCTTTGCCAGATCCACATCCGTGTAAGATTGGATCTGAACTAATACGCATCATACTAATTAATCAACTTATAGTATCATGTTAATTATTTATAGATGAATCAATGTGATATAGTGCAGATTTATTTTTCATTATAGTGATTGCTTCATCGATAGTTTGCACATCGAATCGTGTAGTTTCTCGTTTATCCCCACGGACTACTTTTCGTGCTTTGGAACAGGAAATATTTTCACACCAAGCTAATGCCTCAATGAGATCATTATCATTCATTTTTATATCGAGAAAGACGAGTCTTTCTTCAAGAGTTTGGAATTCATTAGTGTTACGTTGATTGTTCGATTCGAGATTTGTTAAACGTGTTTCAACATTAGCAACTTTTCCCTTTACTTGTAAAACATCTTCGGCCAACTTTTCGTGTTTTACGATAGTATCTGCAAGCATACGAGAGTTTTGAGCTAATATTTCGGCCATTTGTGCAAATGCAGACCCTTTTGCTTCAGGAGGCGCAGGATAAACACCATGCCTTGTTAGAGAAGGGATTACTTCATGGAAAAGCCATTTTTGGAATCGCTTACCAGCAGCACTTCTATCGCTGGACATAACTCTATAAAGTCCGGGTTGTGTAACAAAGATTTCCTTCTCACCTTCGAATACTCCATTATTTACATCCAGCGCTTTATACTCATCAACATCCAATGCTTCCAGTTGTGCTTTAATAAGTCCGAGCATTGACTTTGTTGCGTAGCGTGAATTTATTTCTCTATTTTCTTTATTTAAAGTGATTAATATATCTTTTAAAGAAATATATAAAATATCGGAAATAATCGTAGTTCTAATGTCACTTTCACCAGTTTCACCTTTGTAACATATATTCATCAGATTATTATTCATAAATTCCCTTAAAAATATTTCAGCAGTAGAACAAGTATAAATTCTCAACAGTATACTCTCCACTGTTCAGGCACGGAAGTATGTAGTGCATACAAATGCCAGAAAAAAACCTTTAAGTTCAATGTAGTTGGTTACCTACTCTCAACCAGGCAATGTTTGAAGCCTTTTTGCTTTTTAACAAACTGAAATCAGGAGAATTATAAAATGACTACAATATGCCCGGAATGCGGCTCTGACCGCGTAAGTGAACGTCATATTGGCAGGAAGACGGGAAGTATTGCCGGAGGTGTGGCTGGCGCTCTCAGTGGTGCGGGAACGGGGGCAGCGATTGGTTCTGTTGTGCCTGTAGTGGGGACTGCGACAGGGGCGGTCATTGGTGCTCTGCTGGGACGGTTTGTCGCCGGGGCAACGGCTGGAGCTGTTACCGGTTCAGCTATGGATGGCGTACTGTTTGACAGGTATGTATGTAGAGACTGTGAGCATACATTCGATTGATTGTATTGATGTTTATTGTTATTCCTTGCCCCTGTAATTTTCTCTCCTCCCCTTTTCACTTCTTCTATCCCTTCTCATTGATTGATCAGCGCCGTCGATCAGTTCGACATCTTTAATCGGTATCAGTGATGAATAAATTGATATTGATCGTTTTTATCAATAGATAAAACAGATCGATTTCGAAATTTCGATCGGTATTAACAATTTTACACACTTCAACCTTCCTGAAAAGATCACAAAAATTTGCCTTCAATCAGGTAATTGCCTGTCGGAAATTTTGGAAGTCGTTCAGTGGCTTTCGCAGCACGATTTTGGTCTGGAGTGGTTAGTAAAGAGAGGGAGTAAGAAAAATATGTGGATGGACAATAATGATAAGACAGGTAGCAACCCGATAAAGGATGCAGTGGACATTTTACCTGAGGGGATCAGAAAAATTGTTCTCGGCAGGCTAAATGAGATCGTCGGTTATGAACCCCGAATTGGCATTATGGGTAAAACCGGCTCAGGTAAATCGAGCCTGTGTAATGCCATTTTCAAAGGGGAAGAATGCCCGGTCAGTGATGTGGGGGCCTGTACCCGCGAAGTAAAGGAAGTGCGTATCCAGTTTGGGAAACGTTCTCTTTATCTGGTGGATATCCCCGGTGTGGGCGAAAGCGCCGAACGTGATAGTGAGTACGAAAATCTCTATAGCGGATTGATGCCAAAACTCGACCTGATTCTGTGGGTTATCAAAGGGGATGATCGCGTTCTGGCACCCGATGAGCGGTTTTACAAAGAAGTGCTTATCCCCGCCGGGGGTAAATCAAAAACGCTGTTTGTTCTTAATCAGGTGGACAAAATCGAGCCGTTCCGGGAATGGGATGAGCAGAATTGTTGTCCCTCCCCCCGTCAGATGAACAATATCGCTGAGAAGAAAGAGTACATCAGTCAGTACCTTGGTTTTCCTGAACATCCGATTGTCGCTGTATCAGCCAATGAGGGCTACAACGTGACTCATCTGGTGGAAGAGATGGTCCGGGCGCTCCCAAAGTACGCACAAAGTTCAGTAGTGGCTCAGGTCAAAGAGGAGCACAAAACAGAAAAGGTCATCGAAGAAGCCACCGACGGTTTCGGAGACACCGTAGATCGGGTTATTGATGAAATCATTGATATGGCTCCTATTCCTAAACCCGTTGCAACTCTGGCAAAAGCGGCAAAAAAAGTGGTTGTGGATGTATGTAAAAAAATATGGAGTTCAATCTTTGGGTAATGTTATTCCGCCTCCTGAGTTCAGGGGGCTTAATTATTTAATAAGGTAGTAGAAATGAAGAAACTAGGTATTTGCTTTCTGTTTATCTCTGGTTTTTTATTCGCAGGTTATTCATTCGCAGATGAACAGTACGATTTGAAATGTACGCTGGATGATGGTGATCAAATGACGGTTAGTCATGTCAGCGATACGGTTTACATCGCATTTTTGGCTCCCGGAGATGATCCCGATGAAGGTGGTTCAGTCATCAAACTCGATATCCCCTCTGGAGAAGTAAAACAAGTAGTGAGATATAACGATGGCAAAATAAATTTATTTGGTATTCGGGGGGATAGTTCTGATGCTGAAAGTACCGTTGTTGTTTCATACCATTATGAAATGAAAACATTTCTTGAAAATAAAGGAGCAAAACACGTTTATACGGATGTAATGACATTCAGCAGTCAGGATAAAAATACCGGACGAAGTACAGAAAACAGATGTATCGCTGACACAATTAAGATCGGCAATACTTTAACTAAGAATGGCATTCCTGGCGTTAGTAGTATTCAGTAATTGCATTTCTTTAAATTACCCGAGGATAATAAAATGGAACAACCAACAGAAATAAATAACAATATCATTAAAAATGCTATTGCTGCATGGAAAGACAGATACAAATCTAAAGACAAGAAAGGTAAAATATTGATGGTTATTGCCCTCATATTTTTCTTCTTCTGTGTTCTGCGGATACTTGCGTTTATATTTGGTGCATTTGGCGATGGTCTACCCGGTTGCAACGACCGGGATCTTATTAACAAAAAACTTCCCACTTTAGTACTATCACATTTACAGAAACTTGGAGCACAAACTTATGGTGCAAGTATTACTATCAGCAAACCTGAAGAGTCATACTACGATGGAAAAGCAGGCATTCGACAGTGTACCGCTGTAATGACGCTAAAGAAGGGTAATAATGTTGAGCCTATCGACATAGAGTATCAGATTGCCTGGATTGACAAAAAGGCAGGAAAATATCAGTACAAGATTCTGGATTGATTTAATATTTAAGGAAAAGGGAAATACCTCATGAAAAAATTAGTCAGCGTTGCAGTTCTTACTGTAGTTACTCTGTTCTCTGCCTCTTCTTTTGCGAAATGGCATGGCTGTCAGGAACAGAACCTTGTGTTCTTTGCCTATAACATGAAGCACACTAAAGCAGTAGAAGTCTGTCAGTCAATGGAAGGTTATAGCTATACCTTTGGCCCTATTGGTAAACCTGAGATTGTTGTCGATCTTGACCCAAGTCTGGTACGTTTCAGTTTGAGCGCTCGCGGTGATGAGTCAGTGACTTTCACTAACGGTAATACTCAATACGTCGTTACTGAAGCGTCAATGGGGGATTCTGCCATTTCGGTTTATCAGGGAGCTAAAACCTTAGCCGATATTAAACTGGATGTGGTTGATAAAAGCTTTGTTAATAACATCAGTGCATATCGCCATTGATTTTTAAATATTACGTTTACACCTGCCTTACTGGCAGGTGATTCCTTAATTAATTTTTTACCATAAGTCACTTTTTTATTTTCAAAAAAACACGTATATTCATCTAATATTAAATAGATGACTCGGTAAATTACCTTGACCACAAATATATTATTAGCATCACTAAGTTTGTTGTTTACCTTATTCTGATATTTTTACATCAAGCTGTCTTCGATCTGGTGTATAATTTAAATTGATAGTTTCAATTCTACTGTGTGAAAAGGAATTTCTATGATTATTCGTCCAGTCGAGCCTTCTGATGTAGAACTATTACTCGATATATTACAGGAAAGTGGTCTGTTTGATAATTAGTGGTTATTAAATGTGCGGGGCACTCTCAAAAATTATTTCTCAGGTGAATCAGATGAGTTATGGTTTAGTGCTGAACAAGAAGGCTTCGTGGGCATTGCGTATTGCGCCCCTGAAGTTATGACCAATAACGTCTGGAACTTATTGATGCTATGGATCAGTCCTTCTCATCAGCGCCAGGGGGTCGGCCAGGCCTTGATTAATCAGGTCGAAAAAGAATTGAGAAATAAACATGCCAGACTACTGTTAGTCGAGACATCGAGCCTTATCGATTTTAGCGCGGCTCGTGCGTTCTATAGCAAGCAAGGTTTCATCAATGAGGCAAGAATACGTAATTACTATGCTATCAATGAAGACAAAGTGATCTTCATAAAAGATATGCAGGAATAATCACATTCCTGCCTCTAATCAAACTTGATGGAACTGGTTGATAGATGAGCTTACCGTACGTTTTCCTACGGTTGGGCTTTTTCCTCAATAAAGGCATACAACACTCTTTGTCTGACAGATCCATACCTGCAACATAGTTTCTCGCTTCCTTTTTGTTTATCCTGTCTGGAAGGTAATCAGGCTTAATGAAAGGGAGTAACGAATGATGTTCAGGGAAAATATAGATTATCCATGGTGGGCAACTCAATGGGCGGAACGCCCAGAAGGAGATCCAAAGAAACTACACAGTGCTAATGATATCTATGAATCAACGAAATATCCGGCGCATTTACTACCAGAAGTATTGCGAAATGTTGTTGTTGCTCTTACCAAAGATGTTGATGCTCCTATCGAACTGATATCTGGCACAGTCTTATCTGCTGTATCTCTGGCATGTCAGGGATTTGTTGATGTCCAGTTTCCAGATGGCAGGACAAAGCCATGCTCTCTCTATAATCTTGTTCTTGCTGATTCTGGTGAAAGAAAATCAACAATTCATGCACTGGTAATGAAACCCTTCCTGGATTTTGAAAAAAAAGATAAAACTGCATGGGATAGAGCATATGCAAATTACAATGCCGATATGTTGATTTGGGATGCGCAAAATAAAACTCTTCTGCGAAAAATAAATCAAAAAATAAATAAAAGTGAGAGTATTCAGACCGAAAGAAATCAATTAGCTCATCTCAGTACACAAAAGCCAAAACCACCTAAAAGAATAAAATTTATATACACAGATACCACACCTGAAGCTATGCAACGTGGTCTGTATGATAATATACCGTCAGCAGGATACATATCGGCTGAGGCCAGTATGTTTTTTGAGGGACGAGCAAAGAACAATCTTGGTTTTCTGAATGAGTTATGGGATGGTGCTCCGGTTGATGTTGAACGACGTAGTAAAGAAAGTTTTTCAGTTTTGAATGCTCGATTCTCTATGCTACTTCTTGTTCAGAATGATATATTTATTCAGTATTTTAAGAAATATGGTAGAAAAGCTACCGGCTCTGGCTTTTTATCCCGATTTTTAATATCGGCAGTTGAACGGGGACAATTTCGACGTTTATCATCAAATTATGACATTAATAGTCAGGAACTTGCTATCTTTTACAAGAGAATAAATGAATTATTATTACCAATGAAAGAGCAATATGAATATAAACCATCAAAAATAAATGAGTGTATATTTAAAAACGATGAAGAAGATGAAGAAGATGAAGATGAAATATATGAAGAAGATAATATATCAGATGATATAAACACAAGAGAGTTAAAACCAAAGATCCTTACTTTATCACGGCACTCCCAACGGGAACTTGAACGTTTCTATGGTGAGATTGAAAAGGCAGCTTATTATTTTAGTAACAATCAGACCATTAAAGCCTGGATTCTAAAACTTGCTGAGAATACAATTCGTATTGCTGGTTTGTTGCAATATTTTACCGATAGCAATAAAAATGAAATATCTGATGATATGTTTGAATGCGCGCTCAAGATCGCCAAGTATTATGCTAATAACACAATTCATTTATTTCTTACCACTTTTGCTTCATCTGAACAGGATGCTGAAAATGTATATACTTGGCTAAAAAATATATTACCTCCCCCTGACTTGTTTGAAGGTATGTTTGATGATGTAAAACAAAAATTATCTGATGAAGAGCCGAAAATACAATATATAAAAAGAGTCGATATTCAAAGGCGGATAAATAAAATTTATTTGAGAAAAGATGGGGCTCGCTTAAATGCAGCTCTAAAACGCCTTGAAGAAGAGGATAAAATATGGATAGACAAGCAACGAAACGCTAACGGTAGTGTGACTGAGAAGATATATTTAAAGCAGTAAATCATGCATACATGCACTTGCTACTCATGCTACGTAGCATGAGTAGCAGCACTATTATGAGATAATTAATCAATTTATTGTATTTTTATAACAAATTAAATCACATCAGTAACATAAACCAAGCACTTACTAATGGTTGCTTTTCGAGCAACACATGGATGATACTGCTGGCTTAATAATATGTTTTATAGCTACCTATTTCACTGGACAATCAGGCTTCTTTTATTCATGCCCCTTAAACGAACTGCACGTCATCCTGAGATATTTGTAATAGCAAGGTGATAACTTTGCCTTCCCTGTACATTTAAAACATCTGAGATGATTACAGGATGTTTATTATTTTTGTGTTCTTTATGGGCGTGTATATCATTGTAGAAAATATTACTGCCGTGAAGCATCAATGCGTTCCTGAACCCATTTTTCCACTTCGCTTTGCAGCCACCGGGAACTCCGCCCTAATTTAATTGGCTCAGGGAACCTCCCTTCGCTTATCAGCTTATAGAACCACTTGTCCGTTAATCCGGTAAATTCAGTGATAAATTTCATATCAACCATTTTATCGTCAAGCAAACGAGTGTTGTTATTCCTGGTGTCCATGAGGCTGTCTCCATATGGATTATTGAGAGGTATGGAGAAGCGTTGGCTGTAATGATTAACCGTTGACGCATTCTCCTTCTCAACATCCACATGTCAGTAATAAAATAATTTATTCCTGTTACCCTATAGAACAACCAAAGTTACGTTTGCCGTCCGAATAGTCTTTACTGTATTCTTTAGCCAGATAACTTAGCCTGTTCATAATGACTGCATAATCATTCTGGTAAGATAAGCCATACATGTTCAGACGAGCATGACAGTTATCAGGAAACTGAATAAGTCGATAATACTGTTGATAGCTCTCCTCTTGATCGAGATGTAATACCCTTACCCAAGCCTCCATAATCATATATGCAAGGTTGTGACGATATTTTCCTTTATGGTCAGGTTTATATGTTCCGGGATAGGCATAAGCTTCTTGATTGAAAAATAAAGCCAGATGATAATGCTTCTTGCCTTTTTTGTTAAATTCTCTTACCCACACATATCTTATCCGACAATGATGAGTTCTTTTCCTGAGAGATATTTTATTTAGCCTATCTGCATTCTTCTGGGATTTCAGTGATTCCATAAAACGCGTTATTAATGTCGAGTCATTTTCATACGGGCTATTTTCTGGCAATCTCAGGTCAATTCTAAGTATCATCGTTCGGTGATATTCTCTGAGTGACTTGTTTAAAGTATCTTTGATTCTTTTTATGTGTTTTATATTTAATGGACCATTACTGCTTAAATTAATCATGCTCTTTCCCTTTTGTTATTACATGTCAATATTATTAGAGATTGAGTAATGTTTTATTGCAAGAAACTGGCAATAACATTTAAGATATTGCATAAGTGCTATTTATCCATACTTATTAAGCACTAATTATTGGTTGTACTATATTATTATATTACCAACCCGACATGGAGGCAGAAGTAAGAATCAAAACTGCAATAGAAGAAGGAAACGTCTAAAACAATTAATTTATTGCGCAATTATACATAATATTAACTCTGAAGTTAATTAATGGACTTTTATGTAGATTACCGTTCTTTAACACACATAAAAACACAGCTAAATATTATTAAGGTGAATAATCAGGAACGCTTTTTATTTATCGAATTCAACGCCAAGCTTAACATCCTGCATTAATTACAGACAGACCATGCTCCTTTGCCGGGGCATGGTCTTTTTCTTTTATGTCGTTTAATAAGGAATTATCCATGAGATTAGCCAGTCGCTTTGGTCGGGTAAACCAGATCCGCCGTGACCGCCCATTAACCCATGAAGAACTGATGCGCCATGTTCCCAGCGTTTTCAGTGAAGATAAACACGAATCCCGCAGTGACCGTTATACCTACATCCCCACCATTACTTTACTTGATAATCTTCAGCGGGAAGGCTTCCGGCCTTTTTTTGCCTGTCAGACTCGCGTTCGTGACGCATCAAAACGTGAACATACGAAACACATGTTGCGCTTGCGCCGCGAGGGGCAAATTACGGGTAAACAGGTGCCGGAAATTATTCTGCTGAACAGCCATGATGGTTCCAGTAGCTATCAGATGCTGCCGGGCATGTTCAGAGCTATTTGTTGCAACGGATTAGTTTGCGGTGAGTCTTTTGGCGAGGTTCGCGTACCTCATAAAGGCAACGTTGTTGAAAGGGTAATTGAAGGGGCTTATGAGGTACTTGGCATTTTCGATAAGGTTGAAGAAAAGCACGATGCCATGCAGTCGCTAATGTTACCGCCACCAGCACAACAGGCACTGGCTAAAGCTGCGCTGATGTACCGTTTTGGTGAAGATCATCAACCTGTTACCGAAACACAGCTACTGGCTCCCAGACGCTGGCAGGATGAATCCGGGGATCTCTGGACAACCTATCAGCGTATTCAGGAAAACCTGATTAAAGGTGGCTTATCCGGTCGCTCTGCACAAGGTAAACGCGCCAGAACCCGCGCCATTAGCGGTATCGATGGGGACGTGAAGCTCAATCGTGCGTTATGGGTAATGGCTGAAAATATGCTGCAACTGGCTTCCTGATAAACCTGCCGTATCAACATTTCCTCCGACTTAATAAACCCTTTTTCAAGGATATTCATCATGACCGCAACCATGAGCACGACACCTGCCCGTTTCCCGGCAAATACCCCCAACTCACCCGCGAGCATTACCGTCACCACACTTCCCGATGAGCAACGAATAAACTTCTGGCCTCGTTATTTTGGCAACGTGCGCCAGTGGGTATTTCTTGAACCGCAGGTATTTTCCTGGCTGGATTTATGGAGCGCCGATTACCAGGGCGGCGTATGGGAATTTCACACCCTGTCTAACGGTGGTGCTTTTCTTACGCCACCTGACTGCGACCACTATCACCTGTTCAATGAAAGCAATGGCAACGAAGCGATACTCAGCACCGAAGCCACAGGAATTGCAGTATGCCTGATGGCATGGAGTCATCACGCCTGTAGAACGCACTGCGAGTCCATGAGTGAACATTATTACCGTCTGCGGGATTATGCGCTTTCACACCCGGAAAGCCGCTCCATCATGCATCTTATCGACTGAAGGATATTGCCTGTGACTCACATGCTGTTACTGCCACCGCCTGGATTGCCCCCTACAGTTCAACGCGCTATTTAACGGGCACAAAATCATCTGGAGAAATATCTGCGCAAACCCGGAATACTGCTGACGAATCCAGTACTGGCCCACGAATGGCTGAAGCTGAAGTTATCCGGGCTGGAGCGTGAAGTCTTTATGGTCTTATATCTCGACAGCCAGTTATGCCTGCTTGAGCATGAAACGCTGTTTCTCGGCACCATAAACCATATCGAAGTTCATCCCCGCGAAATTATTAAATCGGCGCTGCGCTGCAATGCCGCAAGAGTAATTCTGGTACATAACCATCCATCAGGCGTTACCGATGCCAGTAAAAGTGACCGTGTTCTGACCAGCCGGATTGTTAAAACGCTTGATCTGGTAGACGTACAAGTGGTGGACCATCTCATCATTGGTCATGGCAACTGTCTCTCTTTTGCCGAACGGGGCTGGCTGTAACGCTGACTCCACATACTTATCTGCTCTGAACAGGAACCGACTATGGAAAAACACGATAACCCTGAATGGGGACTTCGTTGTGATGTAATGCCTCGCTTTAGTGCAAGGCTGGTACAGGAAGGCAACCGCCTGCATTATTTAGCTGACCGCGCCGGGATAACTGGCGCTTTCGAAGAAGAAGAGTGTCACCAACTAAATAGCGCATTTCCGCACTTTACAGAGCAGATGGAATTGATGCTGCTTTCTGGTGAGCTTAACCCCCGCCATGCACACCGTGTCACTCTGTACCATGACGAACTGACCTGTGAAGCGGATACGCTCGGTTCGCACGGCTACGTTTATATCGCTATCTATCCCACTCAACGCTAACTCAATTTCCCAACGAGAAAACTTATGAAAATCCTTTCTGAAAATCAGCGGGGAGCGAAGCCATGCCCGCCGCCTGTGCTTGTCTGGCAAACGCTGCTTACACGTCTGCTGGAGCAACACTATGGCCTGACGCTGAACGACACGCCATTCAGTGATGAAACTGTTATTCAGGAGCATATCGACGCCGGTATCACGCTGGCGGATGCCGTTAACTTTCTGGTGGAAAAGTACGAACTGGTTCGTATCGATCGCAGGGGGTTTAACTGTCAGGAGCAGTCACCTTATCTTCGGGCGGTAGATATTTTACGGGCGCGGCAGGCAACTGGGTTATTGAAACGCAATCGGAGGTGAACGATGGCGCTGTTTCAGTAGCAACGAACCAGCATTACCTCGCGTAAGACATAGCTGGCATTGCGTCGGGATGTAACGCAAGTACACAGTCTGATACGAGACAGTGCGATGTTTGTTGTGTGCGAGCTTTCAGTTAATGCCCCACCACGTTGCGGCAATAGCATAGATAAGTTTGGGCGTTATCGTTTTCAACGGTAACAGA
This sequence comes from Klebsiella pasteurii, assembly GCF_018139045.1. NCBI lineage: Bacteria > Pseudomonadati > Pseudomonadota > Gammaproteobacteria > Enterobacterales > Enterobacteriaceae > Klebsiella > Klebsiella pasteurii. The sequence goes on along the minus strand of NZ_CP073236.1, from coordinate 4,409,303 downwards.
GTCAACAATCTGGCAGGTGATGCCTTTTTTGCTAGACAGTTCACCGCCGCCGGGTAGTCCCGTCGCTACAACACGCGGGTCCATCCGTATGGTTTTCTGGGATAGGCTGCACTAATGCTGGCGGAATATCACTGTCTCAGCGTATGACACGTAGCATAAGAATGGCAGCAAACAGCCGCATAGCTAACCATCCGACTAAATCTTGCAAGCAAGCTTCCTGATTTCTCTTCGGAAGCTTCCCTTATCTTTAGTCTTTGTATAATAATAGTTCTACCCATTCCGATCAGGTTTATTTTATATAAACCCTATAAAACAAATTAATTAAAAAGATGAATTTATTACCATATAACTTCCTAACTATAAATTTTGCAGTCACAATAATTATATTAAACATCATTTATGATGAAACTCCCTTTTAATAAACAACCATACATTGTTTTATTTGGAAAAGAAATAGTGTATAATCGGAATAAGATAATCCATGAGGTGCGTTATGACTTTTAATAAAATAATCCCTGGAAGCACAGTGGGTAGAGGTAGAAGCATTACTTTGGACTCAGTCCCAGAAGTTAATGAGTGGAGTGATGGATTATCAACAATTCAGCACGGTAATAGCCTTGAGCTTTGTAACAACTGGGAAGATCCCACTGTTATTGTTTCTGATGGAGCTTATGGATTATTAGGTTTTGAAGGTGATACATCCGATCATTTGGCTATATCAGATTGGTATGAACCACATATTAAAGAATGGAGTCGTAAAGCAACTAGTCAAACAACTTTATGGTTCTGGAATTCAGAGATCGGTTGGGCCTCCGTTCATCCCACACTAGAGAAATATGGTTGGCGTTACGTAAATGCGAACATCTGGAATAAAGGGAAAGGGCATATTGCTGGTAATGTTAATACAGCAAAAATTAGAAGATTCCCTGTTGTAACAGAGTTGTGTGTTCAATATGTTTTTGAACCTAAAATTGATGAATTGACATTACAACACTGGCTTTACCGTGAATGGAAAAGATCAAAACTTCCATTGAAAAAAGCGAATGAAGCTTGTGAAGTTAAGAATGTAGCAACAAGGAAATACCTCGATCAAGGCCATTTATGGTATATACCACCGCCTGATATGTTCGAAAAGATGGCCAAGTATGCCAATGAACATGGAGATCCATCGGGTAAACCTTACTTCTCGCAAGATGGTAAAAAACCTATGACTATACTTGATTGGGAAAAAATGAGAGCCAAGTTTTATTGTCCAATGGGTTACACTAACGTTTGGGAAAGAAATACATTAAAAGGAAATGAAAGAATTAGCGTTCCGGGACAAACCGCAAAATCAGCTCATTTGAATCAAAAACCCCTAGATCTGATGTCACTTATAATTGAAGCATCAAGCGATACAGGGGATGTTATCTGGGAACCATTTGGTGGACTATTTTCAGCGTCAATAGCCGCTAACAAGTTGGGAAGAAAATCCTTCGCAGGAGAGATTGACGCCACATACTTTCAATTAGGTATGCAGCGCTTCCTCTCATTATGAATTACTCGACGACGGTTTCTCCGTCGTCAGTTATTCCAAATGTATTTTTTAAAGCAATCAGTATTTCAGATTCACTTCCCTTGGATAAAAGTTTATTCCATTCCCCAATAGTTTTCCCATGAAATAAGGTATTATGGACACGAGTTTTGAATGCTTCTATTTGTGGATGAACAATTCTGTCCATTTTTGCAAAATTTGTATCTAGCCGATAAGGATATTGTGATATTAATATTCTAAGCAATTCTTGATAATCGCTAGAAGGGCTATAGGACATGCCACCTTCGGGCCATGATTTAACTAATTCTTCTGCCTCAGCAAATTGTTTCGGTGTGCCTTGAAATTTATATCCATTAGTATTCGTCTGTTGAAGATTTCCTGTTCGAGCGGAGGTATCTCCAGGTTCAATAACAAGATAATCAGGTGGCCTGTGATAGTGCAAGTCTCTTGCCTTTGCAACGGACATTGCAGACACAATTACTGTATCAATTATTTTAGGCTTACCAAATATTAAATTATCAGGCAACCAAGCAAGCATTGCAACATAAGTCTGATTTTCTGAGAAATGATTCTGACTATCTTTAAATCTTGCTGTTATTTCTGTTGCCAAAGGAAACCAAGCTTTTATTTCAAAACCAGGAACCGGTTTAATTAGCTCACTAACAAATATTGTATCAGGGAAGCCAGGATCTTGTCTTACCCACTCACCTAAATTTGAATAGGTGTCTTGAGAATTCAGAAAATCACATGTATGAAATTCAATTAAATTACCGACCATTGGAGACAATTTAGATATTATTTTAGCAAGGTTTACTGCCGCCTCAGGAGATATAGGCTTCGATACATTTAATACATCAAATTCTTTACTTTCTAAACTTAGAAGCTGCTCTGTTGCGGCTTCAATTATATCCGCTGTTTTCATCTATCGATTAGCCCTTTTAAAGTATGTCACTTGAAACCAAATCACGATATAAAACGCCCCATCATCATGATTAGTATGGCATTTATAAGAGTGCTTTTCTACCACAACAGTACCTAACATAGCCTTTGCGGCTCATACCGTAAATGCTACTGGACTATCGGCGTTTCACTGATGACGTAGAGCATAAAGGTATCTCCTATGTCTCCTTTCGTCAGATACCGTTAACCATTCTGGATAACCACTGAATAACGTCGTTGCTTGAACCTAAATGAACAACCCCGTAGCTTGCTTGCTACGGAGTATCAATAGCGAAAAGTAACTACTGGGTAGTTTGCCCTAAGGAACGGGAAATATAGTCCTCAGAGATTAACATGGAGATATGATACATATCCTGATTACTGTAAAATCAAACCAAGTATGGGATTATCTATAATTGGAAGTTTTGTTCGATTCCCATCAACTTTCCGAATCAGGCCTTCAACACTCTACAAAGCAGCAATGAGGGTATAACGGAGGGTATAAAAATAATCGAATTAAATAAATTGATTACATTACAATAAGTTAAATTATAATTTCGATTCCGAGTCCGGCACCACTTATTCAGAGAACCCAGCCTATGGCTGGGTTTTTGCTTTTCTACGACCGGACTCTCCATCGAACTGCGTTCGATTATTCGCCGCTCGGCGGCTCACCCCTTCGGGGCCAGCGCGACAAGCGCGCTGTTCAACGCCTGCGGCGTTAGTCCGAGTCCGGGCACCACTTATTCAGAGAACCCAGCCTATGGCTGGGTTTTTGCTTTTCTACGACCGGACTCTCCATCGAACTACGTTCGATTATTCGCCGCACAGCGGCTCACCCCTTCGGGGCCAGCGCGACAAGCGCGCTGTTCAACGCCTGCGGCGTTAGTCCGAGTCCGGGCACCACTTATTCAGAGAACCCAGCCTATGGCTGGGTTTTTGCTTTTCTACGACCGGACTCTCCATCGAACTTCGTTCGATTTTTCGCCGCACAGCGGCTCACCCCTTCGGGGCCAGCGCGACAAGCGCGCTGTTCAACGCCTGCGGCGTTAGTCCGAGTCCGGGCACCACTATTCAGAGAACCCGCCTAAAAGCAGCCTAATCGCGGAATAAGCAGACGTTGGTATTCGGGGGGAGTTGAGTACGTCGGACAATTAAACTTCATTAAAACTATTTTTTGCGGAGCTCTTTCGAGCTCCGCGGACGCTGCTATTTCAACAGGGATTTAACTTTCCTGCCTACCCGACGAACCAGACTTCTGCCTCTGTTTGCCCCCTGAACATGAATCGCTTCATAAAGAGCATTAAAGCGATCGTGGGCCCAGCCGTCCCTTTGCTGAGAAATCAGACCATCAATCTTATTATTTAAAAGCTGTAGTTCATTACTGACTGAGTGGCCGCCATTGATGCTGCGCAGTCGGCTCACTTCATTCTCCAGCTCATGAATTTTTTCGAGGTAAGCAGGAATCAACCCCATCGCATAGTTATATTTCACATTCTCATCCATAAATGGACGGAAACTGCGATAGTTGTTTTTGCTCTTATTTCCGCTTAACAACATTCCGGAGTTTGCTACTCTGTACCAAAATAGCGGCTCAGGAACGATTTGCAGTTTATAACCATTTAAAGATATTTTTGCAAAAAACTCCCAATCTTCATGACCTAAACCGTAATCTTCAGTAAAGCCACCGATGTGGTCGAAAGCTTCTTTCCTGATCAGGGCATTAGCATCGCCAAAGCAGTTACTAAAGCTGGCAATATTTAAATCAGGTCCTAACGGAAGCCAGCAGTGCGTCATTTTACGGAATGGCGAAGGGAACTCCTCACCAAAAATGAGATCGCTTGGAGTGGTTAACACATCGGCACCGGAGTTTAAAGCTGCCGTGACAAATGTCTCAACCTCAAAAGGTTTAGCGACATTATCATCATCCATAAACATCAGATATTCACCGGAAGCATGTCGCGCAGCCAAATTTCGTGCTGCACCGAGGTAGTTATTAGAACTGCGGATGATTTTCCAACCTCGGGCGTTAAAGTCGTTCTCGATTAGATTCAAATAACGATGAGATTCTTCTTTTGTGCTTCCATCATCAACTAAAATAACTTCAATATTTTGGTACGTTTGCGTTTTTATTGAGGCCAGCGCCTGCTGGAGCAGATGGTGACGATCGAAATGAGTAATACATACGCTCACTAACGGGCGATTGGATTCATCAATTTTCTTGAAGACACAGTTATCTTTTCTTTCAATCGCGGCAAACCACGCTGCCTGGATATTTTCTTGTGAGTCAACCAGTCCGGGTTTGATGTTTATATTTTTTAAGCGATAGTGAATTTTACCGTATAAATCAACCGGCGTTGGGGTAAACAAAACTTCGGCATGATGCTCCTGCGGAATAAGCTCAGGAATCCCTCCGACGTTTGAAGCGAGGAAGTTAACGTTATTAATCAAGCATTCATAAACGGTATACGGAGAGTTTTCAACGAGCGATGGGATGATCACTAATACATTTTTTCTTTTTATATATTCGTTCGCATTGGTACGGTCATAATCGCTGATGATATTGACTGCCAGACCCAGATTTTTGGTCTGATTCATGATATAGGTAAATGAATCAATTTTACCCAGCGTGACGTTTTTCCCGAGGAAAGTTACACCAGAGATCGTTTCTTTATCTTCGTCAGAGAGTTTTCTTAATGCGCGCAGGAAGATATCGAGCCCTTTACGGGTTTCAAGGCGGCCGAAAAATACAAGCTCAACGCCTGAGGCGGTTTTTTCATTGGTTTTAACGACAACGTCACTTCTCTTTTCAAACCCTTGAAATGGCTCGCAATTTAAAATAACGTGGCGTTCTTCAGGAACATTCCAGTGTTTACTCAACATCCAGTCAATTAAATACTGAGAAGGACTAACGACTTCATCAGCCATCTCAACAACCATTTTTTCCATATAATAGAGTTCAAGGTGATTCTGATCATATGGGAGCTGGTAGTTACCTTCATCAGCCCATAACGTTGAGCTATGGGTATTGACAATGAATTTGGTATGTTCAAAATCAGTGCCATTCTTTTTACTTAATAAAGCGTAATAAAGATCTGCCTGCCATTCACAAGAAATAATCGTGTCATAGACATTATTTTCTTTCAGCCAGAGCAAAATTGAGTAACTTTTTCTTCTAAAATAGGGGGCGTCGATATTAATTTCTTTAACCAGCCCGGTACTCAGCAGATTAATACCAAAGGTGCTATAAATACGTGACCAATCGCTAAAAGTTGATGCAGATGACTCCGAATAGTCACCACATGTATACAATACATCGACATCATACCCCTTTTTTGCCAAAGTAGTGGCAAGGGCAGTGAAAGCAGTACCAATGCCGCCGTTACGGACAGGCCCCTCTATGTCCGGCGTCATTATAAGAACTTTTTTCATTGTGATCTTTCCTTAGTAACCTAGACTTTTCTATAATAATGAGTGAGTTGAAGTAATATTAAGATAGCAATCAATAGCTTCTGTTAAACAGGATAAAAAATGACCAGTGCAGAGTTAAAATTTGATTTATTTCTAAAATCCTATCATCCATCTCATCGATTTGTCTATAAGGCAAACCCCGGTAACGCGGGTGATGGCGTGATTGCATCGGCAACGTACGATTTTTTCGAACGAAATGCGCTTACTTATGTTCCTTATAGGGCCGATGAGCACTACAGCCCCGATACCGATATTTTAATTTTTGGCGGCGGAGGAAACCTCATCGAAGGGTTATATGCTGAAGGCCGTGATTTCATCCAAAATAATATTCATAAATTTCATAAAGCAATCATTATGCCTTCGACAATCAGAGGGTACAGCGATTTATTCACCAGCAACATCGATAAATTAGTGGTATTTTGCCGTGAAAATACCACTTTCGATTATATTAGATCTCTTAACTACGAGGCAAACAAAAACGTATTCATTGCTGATGACATGGCGTTTTATCTCGATCTTAGCAAATATCTGTCCCTTAAGCCTGCCTATAAACAACAGGCAAATTGTTTCAGAACAGATTCAGAATCGCTGACAGGAGATTATAAAGAAAACAATCATGATATTTCGCTCACATGGAATGGCGACTATTGGGACAATGAATTTCTGGCACGAAATTCTACCCGCTGCATGATTAACTTTCTTGAAGAGTATAAAGTCGTTAATACCGACAGACTGCATGTAGCAATTTTAGCGTCTCTGCTCGGGAAAGAAGTCAACTTCTACCCTAACTCGTACTATAAAAATGAAGCCGTTTACAATTACTCACTGTTGAATCATTACCCAAAAACGTGCTTTATCACTACCAGCTAAAAAATGCAGCGTATATTAATACGCTGCTAAAAAGTCACATAACCTTTACAGCATTATCAATTATTGCCTGCCAGCCTTCACGTGAGTATTCATTTGCACGACTATAGTCGGCGAATCTATCAATGGCCCCAACAAAGAGATTATCCGTTAATTTCGTTATTTCACCTGGCGTTGAATTTCCCGCATCGCTTTTAACATAGAGTATTTTACTGTTGCCGTGCTTCTTGAACTCGTTTGCTAAAGCCAGTACAACATCATCAAGGTTATTGCCATTGCTTTTTACGACAAAAATTTTATTCTCATCAGCAAGGCTGTTCTTAAATTTATTTATCAAGTAATTAATCTTATCCATTTCCCTCGTATAAATAAGATCATTTTCCTCTTCGCTATAACGCCAGACCCAGCCATCATCTTTATTATCGCTATACATTTCAGTATGAAAACAAATATCATGCCGTTGATCAAGTACCATATCCTGCCAGGAGGGCGTCAGATTTTCATAAACATACAAATCAGCAAAATCAGATTCGATTAACTTTAGAAGTGCATGATAGTTTTTTATTAAAGTCCAACGAAATAAGCTGCCTTCATCACAACCTGACTCTCTTAGAAAGAAAGCAAACTCACAATTATCACCGAGACTTTCGAAACGCTGTAAATTATTCATCATTGTTTTCCAGAGGGGGAATGGAAGGATTATACAATAAGGCATCTCTCGCTAACACCAAAATGTCGGCAGATCCAGTCTGATCAGGGCCACATAACTCGATGAATACACGGCATATCAGCATTAGGTGCCCTCGCAGGATTAGCACCCATTCTGTCCCGACATGGCGAACATAAGCCATTGATAATATATTTTTTCAGGCCGGGCTCGGATAAAGACGCCCGGCGGAAACCCCGGCTCGGGAGCGAAACGAACCTCAGGCAAACATCTTTCTTCCCAGTTGGCGCCCCGCCTCCAGATGCGCCTCCGCCGTTTTCAGGTCCGGCAACAGCAGCATCTGCGAACTGGCTACCGTAGCCCCGCAGTAATCAAAAATGCCGTGGACAATTTGCGCATTAAAAGCATCGGTAAACCCGTGCTTGTCATACGTTTGTCGACTCGCTGCGCCTAATGCCACCAGATGTACCCGCAGGCGCCCCAGCTTCTTCACGACGTTGCCGTCGGCGGTCTCCTCATACGCCCAGCCGTTTGAAAACACGCGGTCAATCCAGCCTTTCAGCAGCCCCGGCATCGACCACCAGTAAATGGGAAACACCAGCACCAGCGCATCGGCGTTATCGATTCTGGCCTGTTCAGCGGTCGTATCGGACGGCGTAGCGCCGGTTTGCAGAAAGGCGGCAATATCCGGTTCGGCAAAAACCGGGCTAAAGCCTTCCTGGGTTAAATCGGCAATTTCAGCGCTGTGATGCGAACCGGATTCGGCAACCCCCTGCGCAATCGCCGTCGCAACGCTGTGAGTCAGAGAAGTATTAAGAGGATGAGAAACCACGATTAATGCATGCATGACGGATACTCCAGTTGCTATACAACGATATTGGACGTAGTCTTATATACTAACAGTAACCTACCAATAGTAAGTTACCTTTGGTATATAAGCATGTCAACGGGAGAATGCTTCTATGTCTGAACCACTCGTACGGCAGCGTTTAACGCGAGAAGAGCGGCACAAACAGCTGATTGATGTTGCCTGGCAGATTATTCGCCAAGAAGGGACCGATGCCCTGACGCTGGGTTACCTGGCGACGCAGGCGGGGGTCACTAAACCGGTGGTATACGATCATTTTGACAGCCGTTCGGGACTTTTCGCGACGCTGTATACGGAATACGACCAGCGCCAGACGGCGCGAATGGATGAAATTCTGCGCAATACTCAACCTGACGCGGATAAACTGGCCGCGGCGATCGCCAACGCCTATATCGAGTGCGTGCTGCTTCAGGGGCGCGAGATGCCGAGCGTCATGGCCGCGCTGGCCGGGACGCCTGAGCTGGAGAAGATCAAACAAGAGTGCATCGCCACCTTTACCGGAAAATGCCGGGACTATTTTTCTCCGCTTTGTGAGAGCGAGAATCTCAGCGAGGCGGCCATTCTCGCCATGCTCGGCTCCGCCGACGGATTATCGGCCGCGGTCGTGAACGGCGTCATCACCGAGCAGCAGGCTAAAGATGAGCTCTTTCAGGTTATTATGTCGATGCTGCAGCGCTGCTGTCATCGCTAAATCGCGCCCGCCATCCGGCGGACGCGTGGATTATCAGCCGCCCGCTTTCTTGATCGCCGCATCCAGCGAGGCTTTATCCGCTAGCCCCGGGAACACGGTGATCGTCGCTTCCGTGGCGCCGGTAGTCGGCATCACGATAACTCCCGGCGTCCCACTCAGACCAATTTCCTGCGCCAGCTGATTGGTGCTTTCCAGTGCCGGCTCAACGTCCGCCGCTTTCCCGGCATCGAAATTCACTTTCTTCGCCTGCTGCTGGATGTCGGCAGCCGTCAGCTTGCCTTCGTTATGCCCGGTGGAATAGATCCCGTTATGGTAGGTGAGATAAGCCTCTGCGCCCTTCTGCTGATAAATCTGCAGGCCGGTTTTCGCCGCCTCAAGCGAGGTTTCCCAGCGGCTGCCAAAAATCGGCCACTCTTTAAATGCAAAGCGGGTCTGCGGGTTCTCTTTAATCACCTGTTCCATTACCGGCGCCAGACGACTGCAGTAAACACACTGATAATCGAAGAATTCAATGACCGTAACTTTGCCCTCTTTCGGACCGTAGGTTGGCGTATTTTTATCCTGGGTCAGCGCAGCCGCATTCTTCAGTACCGCCTGGGTCGCGGCGCTGGCCTGCTGCTGTTGTTGAATTTGCTGTAGCTTCTGGCTAGCCTGCAGCAGCACTTCCGGGTGCGCGACTAAGTAATCCGCGGCGATTTTGCCAATACGGGCTTCTTGTTCAGGCGTAAAAGTCGGCGCATCAGCAGCGGTCGCCATAAGCGGAAACAGGGTAGCGCTAATAAAGGCAAATGTGAGTAAATTCTTATGGCCGGGCATGTAGTTAGTCCTTGCGATAGGTGAACGGCAGATGTATTTCTGCGAACAAAATATCATCCTTTGCCTGCGAATCATTGCCGGACCATGCAATGATTGGTAACGATATTTTTCAATAACTCGCTGCGCGCGGTCTCTCTGGAAGGTGGTCAGGGTGCCCGAACGAGAGTACGCTTCGCCCCTGCGTTTTTCTGTAGGTTTTCTTTTTTGGTTCGATGAGTTGGGTATGAATGAGTTTTTCAGTCAGTGGGACGTGGCGGTTATTCTGCTACAAATTATTGCTATCGATCTGTTATTGGGCGGCGACAACGCGGTGGTGATTGCGATGGCCTGCCGTAAACTACCACCTCAGCAGCGTACCAAAGCGATTATCATCGGTACCGTCGGCGCAATAGCGGCACGCGTGCTGCTTTTAGCCATCGCGATCTATTTACTCTCATTGCCGTGGCTTAAAGTGGTCGGCGCGCTGATGCTACTGTGGATTGGCATCAAGCTGGTGACCAATCAGGAAGAAGAGAGCGACGTCAGTAGTTCCAGCAGCCTGTGGCGTACCGCAGTCACCATTACCGTTGCCGACGTCATTATGTCGCTGGATAACGTACTGGCGGTTGCCGCCGCCGGGAAAGGCCATCTGCTGCTGGTCGCGCTGGGCGTATTAATCAGCATTCCGATTATCGTCCTCGGCAGCAAACTGGTGCTGGCAATCCTTAACCGCTTCCCGTCCGTGGTGATGCTGGGCGGTGCGCTCATCGGCTGGATAGCCGGTTCAATGATGGTGACCGATGTGACCATCATTCATCTGTTCCCCAACGCACCCGCCGCTCTCCCACTGATGGGCGGAACCATTGGCGCAGCGCTGGTGCTACTCGAAGGGCTACGCAGAAACCGCAGGCGCTCCAGCGAATAGCTGGCGTTCACAACTGGCCGCCGTCAATCCCGACGGCGTCAAGTTTGCGCCACTTTTCCGCCCAATCCGTCTTCATTTGCCCTACGCTTAATAGAGACACCTGATCCAGGGATCTGTAACCGTAATATTGCGCATAAATGAGATAACGCCATGGAATTAAAGGATTATTATGCCATTTTAGGGGTTCAGCCAACGGACGATCTGAAAACCATTAAGACCGCCTATCGCCGTCTGGCACGTAAATATCACCCCGATGTCAGCAAAGAAAACGATGCCGAAGCCAAATTCAAAGATCTCGCCGAAGCCTGGGAAGTGCTTAAAGATGACCAGCGCCGCGCCGAATACGACCAGCTCTGGCAGCACCGCAACGATCCGCAGTTTGGCCGGCAGCAGCATTCTCACGAGCAGAGCTATAGCCAGCAGGACTTCGACGACATCTTCTCCACTATGTTTGGCCAGCAGGCGCACCATAGCCGCCGCCAGCACGGCGTCCGCGGTCATGACCTGGAGATAGAAGTCGCGGTATTCCTTGAAGAGACCCTGGCGGAGCAGACGCGCACTATCAGCTATAAGCTGCCGGTTTATAACGTCTTCGGCATGGTCGAAAGCGAAACGCCGAAAACCCTGAACGTGAAAATTCCCGCGGGCGTCGTCGACGGCCAGCGCATCCGTCTGAAAGGCCAGGGCACTCCCGGTGAAAATGGCGGCCCCAACGGCGATCTGTGGCTGGTGATCCATATCGCACCGCATCCGCTGTTTGATGTCGTCGGCCATAACCTTGAAATCGTCCTGCCGCTGGCACCGTGGGAAGCCGCATTGGGCGCTAAAGTTACCATCCCGACGCTGAAAGAGAGCATCCTGTTGACCATTCCGCCGGGCAGCCAGGCCGGTCAGCGGTTGCGCGTGAAGGGCAAAGGGCTGACCAGCAAAACCACCACCGGCGACCTGTATGCGGTGATTAAAATCGTCATGCCGCCAAAACCAGATGAGAAGAGCCGCGCGCTCTGGCAACAGCTGGCGGATGCGCAATCCAGCTTCGAGCCGCGTAAGACATGGGGGAAAGCCTGATGGCTAAGATAACAGTGACGTTCACGATTACCGAGTTTTGTCTCCACACCGGCCTTTCCGAAGAGGAGCTTGACGAGATTGTCGGCCTTGGCATGATTGAGCCCCGCCAGCCGCAGCGGGAAAGCTGGCTGTTTGACGATAGCGCAGTGACCATAGTGCACCGCGCCGTACGCCTGCGCAAAGAGCTGGAGCTGGACTGGCCGGGTATCGCTGTCGCCTTAACGCTGCTGGACGAGAACGCGCGCCTGAGCCGTGAAAATCAAATCCTGCAGCAGCGGCTGGCGCGCTTTCTGACGCATAGCTAAGCCCTCGCCGCCGCAACGCCCGGTGGCGGCTAATGCCTTACCGGGCATACGCATTTCGCGAACGACATCACGTCCGTAGTCAGTCAGGACATAAAAAATGCCGCCGGGGGAAGCCCGCGGCGGCATGCGTTACCAGCAAAACGATTTAGTCGTTGATGCGCGGATGCTGCTGCACCAGACGAGAACGTTTTTCCTGCAGGTCGGCGATTTCCTGATCGATATCTTCGATTTTATGTTCGATATTATCGTAGTGCTCGCCGAGAATTTCTTTCGCTTCCTGAATATCCGAAGCCGCTGGCGTCGCCCCTTTCAGCGGACGGTTAGCGGTCTCTTTCATCGACAGGCCGGTAATCAGACCAATCAATGCCACCACCATCAGATAGTAAGCCGGCATCATCAGGTTCTGCGTGCTTTCCACCAGCCACGCCGCCAGCGTCGGCGTCAGACCGGCAATCAGCACCGAGATGTTAAAGGCACTGGCCAGGGCGCTAAAGCGGATGTGGGTCGGGAACATCGCCGGCAGCGACGAGGCCATCACCCCGATAAAGCAGTTCAGCACTACCGCCAACACCAGCAGACCGGCGAAAATCAGGCCGAGAACGTTACTGTTAATCATGATAAAGGCCGGAATCGACAGCGCGAACAGCGCCACGCTACCAATCAGAATAAACGGGCGACGGCCAAAACGGTCGCTGAGCATACCGATAACCGGCTGAACGAACAGCATCCCGACCATGATGGCGATGATGATCAGCACCCCGTGGTCTTCTGAATAGTGCAGGTTATGCGATAGGTAGCTCGGCATATAGGTCAGCAACATGTAGTAGGTCACGTTGGTGGAAATCACCAGACCGATACAGGTCAGCAGGCTACGCCAGTGTTTGGTCGCAATCTCTTTAAACGAGACTTTCGGTCCTTCCTGCAGGCCTTCACGATCGCCCTGCTCCATTTTATCAACGTGCTGCTGGAACGCTGGCGTCTCTTCCAGCGCATGGCGCAGATAAAGACCAATAATCCCTAACGGCAGCGCCAGGAAGAACGGAATACGCCAGCCCCAGTCGAGGAAGTTCTCTTCACCCACCACGCTGGAAATCAGTACCACCACGCCCGCGCCCATCACAAAACCGGCTATCGAACCGAAGTCCAGCCAGCTACCCATAAAGCCGCGTTTCCGGTCAGGGGAGTATTCCGCAACAAAGATCGATGCGCCGGTATATTCTCCGCCCACCGAGAAGCCCTGCGCCATTTTACACAGCAGCAGCAGTATTGGCGCCCAGATACCAATCGTGGCATACGACGGAATAAGACCGATACAGAATGTACTTATCGACATGATGACAATGGTTATCGCCAGAATCTTTTGTCGACCGTATTTATCGCCCAGCATCCCGAAGAACAGGCCGCCTAATGGACGAATTAAGAAGGGAACCGAGAAGGTACCGAGGGCGGCGATCATCTGCACGCTGGGGTTAGCATCGGGGAAAAAGACTTTACCCAGGGCATACGCAACAAAACCATAAACCCCAAAATCGAACCATTCCATCGCGTTACCCAGCGATGCTGCGGTAATCGCTTTCTTCAGTTTGCTGTCATCAATGATGGTCACATCCCGAAGCGTGATGGGTTTTACTTTTTTCCTTTTAAGCATAATTATCCTCTTTTGCTCTCGCCTTGAGCGCACGAATCTCCGCCGAATGACAAAGTCATTCGCGTCATGCGTTGGGAGCGGCGAATTGCTGTGCTCCACATTTCAAGCGTAGCAGGTTTGCCTGCACTGTCTGCTGACAGTCCGTACAACCGAACCTGTTGACGCCTGCTCTGGCCATAATCAAATAAGCGGTGCCGCTAATAAGTGTAGTGAATTTGCGTTCTCGCTTTTTTACCCTAACAGCGTTTAAATTTGGGATCAACTTCACAAAAATTTACCTACCCTTAAACAGAGTCGTCCCAAACCAATAAGTTCAATGAATATTGGAACTTAGCGATATATTTCCGGAAATAACTGGCGGTTTTTAAGGAATTAATCCCGCCAATCCTCACAATATAAATTCTCTTACTCCGCTGCGAAGCCGCATAAAAAAGGCCCGACAAAAGTGCGGGATTGCGCTATAATCAGCATCACTTTCGGCTATCAGCCGCCATTTAAAGGACCAACGTCCTGTTTTACCCAGTAATCGCGAGGAACGTCATGCAACTGCCACACTGCCCAAAATGCCATTCTGAATACACTTATGAAGACAACGGCATGTTTGTTTGCCCGGAATGCGCCCACGAATGGAACAATGCCGAGCCTGCGGACGATAACGACGCGCTGATTGTCAAAGACGCCAACGGCAATTTACTGGCCGACGGCGATAGCGTCACCGTGGTAAAAGATCTGAAGGTTAAAGGCAGCTCTTCGATGCTAAAAATTGGTACTAAAGTTAAAAATATCCGCCTGGTAGAAGGCGATCATAATATTGACTGTAAAATTGATGGTTTTGGACCGATGAAGCTAAAATCCGAATTTGTTAAAAAGAACTGATTTTATTCCCCCGGCGCCCATCGTCGGGGGGAAAAGATTTTTCCGCGCCCTGATCAGCCTTCCCTCATTCGCACTCGCCTTACCCGAGCCTGGCATCCGTCGCTGCCGCCTGGCTTAATTCTGCAATCCCCTTCTACGCTTAATGGAATATTCGTTACCTGAGGTAATGGTTATGCCCTTAAGTCCCTATATCGCTTTTAGCGGCAACTGCGCTGCCGCCATCGCCTTCTACCAGCAGGCGCTGGGCGCTGAGCTGATCCACAAAATCACCTGGGGTGAAATGCCGCAGAATACCCAGGACGCCGAAGATGGCTGCCCTTCTGGCCAACATCTGGCTGCTGACGGTATCGCACACGCCAGCCTGCGCATCGCGTACAGCATCCTGATGCTCAGCGACAGCCCCTCCAGCAAAATGGAGCGCTACGCCGGATTTACCATCGTGCTCGACCCAAAAGACGTGATCGAGGGTAAACGCTGGTTTGACGGCCTCGCCGACGGCGGCCAGATAGAGATGGCCTGGCAGGAAACGTTCTGGGCGCACGGCTTCGGTAAAGTCATCGACCGCTTTGGCGTCCCGTGGATGGTCAACGTGGTGAAAGAGCCTCAAGAGCCTTAACGCTTACCTTCCTCCCCTCACCCTCCGGTAGAGAGCCAGGGTGAGGGCATCCGTGCGTTCATTCCCCCTCTCCCTGTCATCCCATCGGCATTAACTCTTCATCCCCCGGTCATCATGAGTTAACCGAAATGTAACAAAAAACCGTCAGGATCGGCCCACGCTCAGAGGGAAACTCCTTCATGTCTATAGTGAGGTTCGATTGACATGTACTTATCCAGACATCCGACCAGTTACCCGACACGATATCAGGAAATTGCCGCCAAACTTGAGCAAGAGCTTCGCCATCACTACCGCTGCGGCGACTATCTTCCCGCCGAGCAGCAGCTGGCAACCCGCTTTGAAGTTAACCGCCATACCCTGCGCCGGGCCATCGATCAGCTCGTCGAACGCGGCTGGGTCCAGCGCCGCCAGGGCGTCGGCGTGCTGGTTCTGATGCGTCCGATAGATTATCCACTCAATGCTCAGGCCCGCTTTAGCCAGAATCTTCTCGAACAGGGTAGCCATCCGACCAGCGAGAAGTTGCTGTCGGTGTTACGCCCGGCCAGTAGCCACGTTGCTGAGGCGTTTGCCATTAATGAAGGCGATAACGTCATCCACCTGCGCACCCTGCGCCGCGTTAACGGCGTCGCGCTGTGCCTGATAGACCACTACTTTACCGACCTGCGACTGTGGCCGGTTCTGCAAACCTTTACCCACGGCTCTCTCCATGACCTGCTGCGCGACCGGCTTGATATCGAACTGACCCGCGTACGCACCAAAATCAGCGCCCGCCGCGCGCAGGCCAAAGAGAGCAACATTCTCGGCATTCCCAACATGGCGCCGCTGCTGTGCGTGCGCACCCTGAATCATCGCCAGGACGAGCAGAACGCGACGGAGTACTCCGTCAGCCTGACCCGCGCCGACATGATTGAATTCACCATGGAGCACTGAATGCACTTTGATACCGCTACCCGCCAGCGCTGGATGTCCGTGCTGGCCCACAGTGAACCACAAGAACTGGCGGCACGGATGCAGACCCTGCAGCTCGCGCCGCAGTATGAGCTGATTCGCGCCCCGGAAACCGGACTGGTTCAGCTGCAGGCGCGTATGGGCGGCATCGGCGACCGATTCTTTGCCGGAGACGCCACCTTAACCCGCGCCGCCATTCGCCTGGCCGACGGAACGCTCGGCTATAGCTGGATTTTGGGCCGCGACCGCCCGCACGCTGAACGCTGCGCGGCTATCGATGCCCTGATGCAGTCGCCACACCATTTTCACACCCTGATGGAAACCCTGATAACCCCGCTGGAAGAACAACGTAGCGCGCGCATTGAAGCCCGACGCGCCGAAGTCAACGCCAGCCGGGTCGACTTCTTTACTCTGGTTCGCGGAGATAACGCATGACACTACAACCCGCCTTTACCCTGGCTGTGCAAGATGCCCAGCACAGTTTCCGCCGCCTGCTGAAGGCGATGAGCGAGCCGGGAGTGATTGTCTCCCTGCAACAGCTTCAGCACGGCTGGCAGCCGCTGAACGTCGCCTCTACCAGCCTGTTGCTGACGCTGGTGGATCACGAGACGC
The DNA here is from genome assembly GCF_018139045.1 of Klebsiella pasteurii. Classification (NCBI taxonomy): domain Bacteria; kingdom Pseudomonadati; phylum Pseudomonadota; class Gammaproteobacteria; order Enterobacterales; family Enterobacteriaceae; genus Klebsiella; species Klebsiella pasteurii. Next base: position 4,392,473 of record NZ_CP073236.1, on the reverse strand, counting down.
CGGTCTGGCTGGCTCCGGGGCTGCATAACGATCTCGTCGGCCAGAATCTGCGCTTTCATACCGGCGCGCCGCTGGTTGAGCAGCCGCAGCAGGCGATCTTCGCCGTCGCCAGTGACACCATCAGCGCCGAGCAGTTGAACGTGCTTTCCGCCGGAACCGTCGTCGCCCCTGAAACCGGCGTCACGCTGGTGGTCCAGCTTGCTAGCCTGAGCGGCGGCCGGATGCTGCGGCTGACCGGCGCGGGGATCGCCGAAGAGCGGATGATCGCCCCGCAGCTGCCGGAATGCATTATTGAAGAATTGACCGAGCGCCCGCATCCGTTCCCGCTGGGCATCGATCTGATCCTCACCTGCGGTGAACGCCTGCTGGCTATCCCGCGCACTACCCATGTCGAGGTCTGCTAATGTACGTAGCCGTCAAAGGCGGCGAGAAGGCGATCGTCGCCGCTCACGCCCTACAGGAACAGAAACGCCGAGGCGATGGACGGCTTCCTGAAATCAGCGTTGACCAGATTAGCCAGCAGCTTAATCTGGCGGTGGACCGGGTAATGACCGAAGGCGGTATCGCCGACCGGGAACTGGCGGCGCTGGCGCTTAAGCAGGCCAGCGGTGATAGCGTTGAAGCGATTTTTCTGCTGCGCGCTTACCGTACCACGCTGCAAAGGCTGGCGGTCAGCGAGCCCGTCGACACCGCCGGTATGCGCCTTGAGCGCCGTATTTCGGCGGTCTATAAAGATATTCCCGGCGGCCAGCTGCTCGGCCCAACCTACGATTACAGCCACCGCCTGCTCGATTTTACCCTGCTGGCCAACGGCGAAACCCCGCCGCTGGCGACCGATAGCGCGCCGCAGGAAGCCGCGCCGCACGTTTTTAATCTGCTGGTTCAGCAAGAACTGGCGAAAGCCGAACGAGATACCGACGCGCAGCCCGACGATATCACCCGCCATCCGCCGGTCTATCCCTGCTCGCGCTCTTCGCGCCTGCAGCAGCTGGCGCGCGGCGACGAGGGTTACCTGCTGGCGCTGGCCTACTCCACCCAGCGCGGCTACGGGCGCAACCACCCGTTTGCCGGTGAAATTCGCAGCGGCTACGTCGCGGTGGAGATCGCTCCCGAAGAGCTGGGATTCACCGTCAATATCGGTGAACTGCTGATGACCGAATGCGAAATGGTTAACGGCTTTGTCGCCCCTGAGGATGAACCGCCGCACTTTACCCGCGGCTACGGCCTGACGTTCGGCATGAGCGAGCGTAAAGCGATGGCGATGGCGCTGGTGGACCGTGCGCTCCAGGCGCCGGAGTACGGCGAAGAGCTAGCGGGCCCCGCTCAGGACGAAGAGTTTGTGCTGGCCCATGCCGATAACGTCGAGGCGGCCGGTTTCGTTTCACACCTTAAACTTCCCCACTATGTCGATTTCCAGGCCGAACTGGCGCTGCTTAAACGCCTGCAACGGGAGAATCAACGTGGCTAACGCATTGACCGGCTACAACTTTGCTTATCTTGACGAGCAAACCAAACGCATGATCCGCCGCGCCATCCTGAAAGCGGTGGCCATCCCTGGCTACCAGGTGCCCTTCGGCGGTCGCGAGATGCCGATGCCTTACGGCTGGGGCACCGGCGGTATCCAGCTTACCGCCAGCGTCATCGGCGAAAATGACGTGCTGAAGGTGATTGACCAGGGCGCCGACGACACCACCAACGCGGTGTCGATTCGCCAGTTTTTCCAACGCGTCACCGGCGTCGCGACCACCGAACGCACCGAAGACGCGACGCTGATCCAGACCCGCCACCGGATCCCGGAAACGCCGCTGACCGAAGATCAGATCCTGATCTTCCAGGTGCCGATCCCAGAGCCGCTGCGCTTTATTGAACCGCGAGAAACCGAAACCCGCACCATGCACGCGCTGGAGGAGTACGGCGTGATGCAGGTGAAGCTGTACGAAGATATCGCCCGCTTCGGCCATATCGCCACCACCTACGCCTATCCGGTGAAGGTCAACGGCCGCTACGTGATGGACCCGTCGCCGATTCCGAAATTCGATAACCCGAAGATGCATATGATGCCCGCACTTCAGCTGTTCGGCGCCGGACGCGAAAAACGCATCTACGCGGTACCGCCGTATACCCCGGTTGAGAGCCTCGATTTCGACGATCATCCGTTTACCGTTCAGGAATGGGATGAACCCTGCGCCATCTGCGGATCTCGCCATAGCTATCTTGATGAAGTGGTGCTCGACGACAGCGGCAAAAGGATGTTTGTTTGTTCAGATACCGATTATTGCCGCCAGCAGAGCGAGGAGCAGGAAAAATGAGTCATCCGTTACTGGCGGTCAATAATCTGACCCACCTCTACGCGCCAGGCAAAGGCTTCAGCGACGTGTCGTTTGAGCTGTGGCCGGGAGAAGTGCTGGGTATCGTCGGCGAGTCCGGCTCCGGGAAAACCACCCTGCTACAGGCGCTTTCCGCCCGCCTGACGCCGCAACAGGGCGACGTGCGCTATCAGAACCGTTCGCTGTACGCGATGAGCGAAGCGGATCGCCGCCGCCTGCTGCGCACCGAATGGGGCGTGGTACATCAGCATCCGATGGACGGCCTGCGCCGTCAGGTGTCGGCTGGGGGGAATATCGGCGAGCGCCTGATGGCCACCGGGGCCCGCCACTACGGCAATATTCGCGCGACCGCCGAAAGGTGGTTGCAGGAGGTGGAGATCCCGCCTTCGCGCATTGACGACCTGCCCACCACCTTTTCCGGCGGTATGCAGCAGCGTCTACAAATCGCCCGCAATCTGGTGACCCAGCCGAAGCTGGTGTTTATGGATGAACCCACCGGCGGGCTGGACGTGTCGGTGCAGGCGCGCCTGCTCGATCTGCTGCGCGGCCTGGTGGTGGAGCTGAACCTGGCGGTGGTGATTGTGACCCACGACCTCGGCGTTGCCCGCCTGCTGGCTAACCGTCTGCTGGTGATGAAGCAGGGTCAGGTAGTGGAAAGCGGCTTAACCGACCGGGTGCTCGACGATCCCCATCACCCCTACACCCAGCTGCTGGTGTCGTCGGTATTGCAGGACTGAGCGTATGTCCACTCCCTGGTGGCGCTTCGTGAATTAATGCATCAGGTAGCCCGGATAAGGCGTTTACGCCGCGATCCGGGGAAATTCAGGCACGATGAGGCTAAAAATGAACGCCATCCGCGTTGAAAATATTCATAAAACCTTTGTTCTGCACCAGCAGCACGGCGCGCGTCTGCCGGTCCTCGCCGACGCCTCGCTGACCGTGAATGCCGGCGAATGCGTGGTGCTGCACGGCCACTCCGGCAGCGGCAAATCGACCCTGCTGCGCTCGCTGTACGCCAACTATCTCCCCGATAGCGGCCACATTCATATTCGCCACGGCGACGAATGGGTCGACCTGGTTACCGCAACGCCGCGCAAAGTGCTGGAAGTGCGCAAAACCACTATCGGCTGGGTTAGTCAGTTTCTACGGGTGATCCCGCGTATCTCCGCCCTCGACGTGGTGATGCAACCGCTGCTCGAACTGGGCGCCCCGCGCGAAGAGAGTGCCGCGAAAGCCGCCCGCCTGCTGACGCGCCTGAACGTCCCCGAACGCCTGTGGCACCTCGCCCCCTCAACCTTTTCCGGCGGTGAACAGCAGCGGGTTAACATCGCCCGCGGCTTCGCGGTCGACTACCCGATTTTGCTTCTCGACGAACCCACCGCCTCGCTGGACGCTAATAACAGCGCCGCGGTGGTGGCGTTGATTCTCGAAGCTAAAGCCCGCGGCGCGGCGATCGTCGGTATTTTCCACGACGAGGCCACACGCAACCAGGTCGCCGACCGTCTGCACCCGATGGGGATTTCAGCATGATTATTAATAACGTAAAGCTGGTCCTCGAAGACGAGGTGGTTAACGGTTCGCTGGAAGTCCAGGACGGCAGAATTTCGGCCTTTGCCGAAAGCCAGAGCCGACTGGCGGAGGCCATCGATGGAGAGGGCGGCTGGCTTCTGCCGGGGCTTATCGAGCTGCATACCGACAACCTGGACAAGTTTTTCACCCCGCGACCGAAAGTGAACTGGCCCGCCCACTCGGCGATGAGCAGCCACGACGCGCTGATGGTCGCCAGCGGCATCACCACCGTGCTGGATGCCGTGGCTATTGGCGATGTGCGCGACGGCGGCGATCGCCTGGAAAATCTCGAAAAAATGATCAACGCCGTGGAAGAGACGCAGAAGCGCGGCCTCAACCGCGCTGAGCATCGGCTGCATCTTCGCTGCGAACTGCCGCATCACACCACCCTGCCGCTGTTTGAGAAGCTGGTTGGCCGCGAGCCGGTGAGCATGGTCTCCCTGATGGATCACTCCCCTGGCCAGCGCCAGTATGCCGACCGCAGCAAATACCGCGACTATTATCAGGGCAAATATCACCTGACCAACGAAGAGATGGACAAATTCGAAGAGGAACAGATGGCGCTGGCGGCGGCCTGGTCTCAGCCTAACCGGCAGCGCATCGCCGCCATCTGTCGCGAGCGAAATATCGCGCTGGCCAGCCACGATGACGCCACCTGCGAACATGTGCTCGAATCGCGCCAGCTTGGCAGCGTCATCGCCGAATTTCCCACCACGATCGCCGCAGCTCAGGCGTCGCGCCAGCACGGGATGAACGTTCTGATGGGCGCGCCGAATATCGTACGCGGCGGTTCGCACTCGGGGAACGTCGCCGCCCACCATCTGGCGGCCAGCGGCCTGCTGGACATTCTCTCCTCCGACTATTATCCCGCCAGCCTGCTGGATGCCGCTTTTCGCATCGCCGACGACGAGGGCAACGCCTTTACCCTCGCGCAGGCCATTCGTCTGGTGAGCAAAAACCCGGCCCAGGCGCTGGGGCTGCACGACCGCGGGGAGATTGCCGAAGGTAAGCGGGCGGACCTGGTGCTGGCGCGCCGTCACGGCGAGCATATCCATATTGACCACGTCTGGCGGCAAGGCAAGAGGGTCTTCTGATGACAGGGAAACTGATTTGGCTGGTCGGTCCGTCCGGCTCCGGCAAAGACAGCCTGCTGGCGGCGCTGCGCCAGCGAGAACATCCCCAGCTGCTGGTGGCGCACCGCTACATTACCCGCCCGCACAACGCGGGCTGTGAAAACCATATCGCCCTCAGCGAGCATGAGTTTTTTACCCGCGCCGAGCAGCATCTGTTTGCCCTTAGCTGGCACGCTAACAATAATTACTATGGCATCGGTATCGAGATTGACCTGTGGCTGCACGCCGGGTTTAACGTGGTCGCTAACGGCTCCCGCGCCCACCTGGCGCAGGCGCAGACGCGCTATGCCGACGCCCTACTGCCCATCTGTTTGCAGGTCTCGCCGGAGGTGCTGCGACAGCGCCTGGAGCAGCGCGGAAGGGAGAACGAGACGGAAATCGCCCAGCGGCTGGAGCGCGCGGCGCGCTATACGCCGAGCGCATGTTTGACCCTGAATAACGATGGCCGCCTGAGCCAGTCGGTGGATGCGCTGGTCTCGCTGATTCGCGTTCACGGCAACCGACACGAGCAGCAAATTGCCTGAGACGAGGAAAAAATATGAGCCTGACGATCCGCTTGACCGGCACCGGCGGCGCGCAGCTGGTGCCGGTTTTCGGCTGCGCCTGCCGCGCCTGCCGCCGCGCCCGCGCCGACGACGCGCATCGCCGTCGCCCCTGTAGCGCGGCGGTGAAGTTCAACAACGCGGTGACGCTGCTCGATGCCGGGCTGCCGGATCTGCTGGAGCGGTGGCCCGCCGGCAGCTTTCAGCAGTTTCTGCTCACCCATTATCATATGGATCACGTGCAGGGCCTGTTCCCCCTGCGCTGGGGCGTAGGCGAAGCGATTGCGGTTTACGGCCCGCCCGATGAACAGGGCTGCGATGATCTGTTCAGGCATCCGGGCCTGCTTGATTTCAGCCATACCGTTGAGCCGTTCGTGATGTTTGAACTTCAGGGATTGCGCGTTACGCCGCTGCCGCTGAATCACTCAAAGCTCACTTTCGGCTACCTGCTGGAATCGGCCCATAGCCGGGTCGCCTGGCTGTCCGACACCGCCGCCCTGCCGGAAAAAACCCTCAAGTTCCTGCTTAACAACCGACCGCAGCTTATCATCATCGACTGCAGCCACGAGCCGCGCCCGCAGCCCCCACGCAATCACTGCGATCTCAACACCGTGCGAGCTATTAACGAGGTCATCGGCTGCCCGCGGGTGATACTTACCCATATCAGCCACCAGTTCGATGCATGGATGATGGAAAATTCTCTGCCTGCGGGATTTGAAGCGGGATTTGACGGCATGGAGATTGTGCTGGATTAACCAAACTTCATCGTCTCTTCACTTAACCTCACTATCTTCCCTGCGGACTTAACTATCTGAAGGGAATCCTGTGACCACAACACGACGAGTTCTACATCATGCCGGCTGGTTTGCCGGCTTTGGGCCGTTTATACCGCTGCCGATACTTCTTTTTTTCCCTAAGGGAAGCTCGTTTTTCAGCATCTTCAGGCATCTTCCGGAGATCGTATCTCTTACCTGGATTGTCGGCTTTCTGCCCGCATTGTTAACCGGTATTTTTATGGCCGTTCTGTCTGGTAACGTTTATCGCCACTGGTTTTGGCGTTTATTAACAGGGGGAATCGCGGCCGTTGTGATAACGGCCATCTGCTGCGGCACAATCGGCGCCTTTATGCCGATGTTTTTCTATTTAATCCCGCTGTTACTTCTCTCGGCGCTGCTGTCCGGCATGATTATGGGGCTGATAATTCCCCGACTTCCGCCGCGGGTCGCGCCGCATCAATAATCATCATCCAGCCTGCGCTGGTCGCTTTCCAACTGACGGCGGTCCCGGTCCAGCTGGCGCTGACGCTCATCAAGTTCGCGGCGACGATCTTCCAGCTGTCGCCGTTGATCGTCATACTGCCGCTGGCGATCGGCGTTTTGCTGACGGCTGCCCTGATAGCGCCCATCATCATAATCCTCATCATCGGAACGGTTGCCGTTGGGTTGATAAGCGTCATTAATGGCCTGCTGAATATTGCCGATCGCATCGTCAATAATATCAGCGTGCGCCAGCTGGCTGGCGAAGGAAAGAGCGCAGAAAAGCAAAGTAGTAGAGTAACGTTTCATAAAGCCAGTCTCATCAGGGGGCTGGCTCTACGTTAATCAAGGGCTATCGCGGCGAGTAGCGGAGGAATCTCAAATCCGCTGCTGTTCAATCGCGCCGATGGCGTCCACCCGCCCCTGATGGCGTCCGCCCTCGAATTCGGCGCTCAGCCAGGCATCAACGATCATTTTCGCCAGTTCAAGGCCGATCACCCTGGCGCCAAAGGCCAGAACGTTGGTGTCATTATGCTGGCGTGATAGCTGAGCCGAGTAGGGCTCGCTGCAAACCACCGCGCGAATCCCGGGGTACTTATTGGCGGCAATGGAGATGCCGACGCCGGTGCCGCAGATCAGAATCCCGCCGTCAACTTCGCCGGCGGCAACCGCCTGCGCGACGGCGCTGGCATAGCGCGGATAATCGGTGCGTTCCGTTGACCATGCGCCTTTATCCACCACCTCCATTCCGCGCTGACGCAGATGCAACACAATATCGTCTTTTAGGATAAACCCAACATGATCGCAGCCAATTGCAATCCTTTTCATACCTAGCCTCGCCTGTTAGTCACTTTACGAAAATGCTTTATGTTGTGATTTAAACGGCATTTATCGGCCAAATAAGCGTCAAAAACACCGCAGCCAGGGCCTGTTCTACACGCTGTAATTTCACAAATCAAGCGTCATCGTTCTTTCCCCTCAAATTACCACCCCATTAAAACCAACAGGGAAAACAACATAATTCATTGATAATTAAAAAATAATAAATAATTCAACAAAAAACCAACCACCCTTAAACTTCACAATGGACAATACTTTATAAAAATATAAAATTTGTGAAGTTGATAGTATCTTTTCTGTTTTGCCTGTGGTGATATAGTGACTTCTTCATTTTATGGACAATGAGAAAGCGATGAATCAGTCAGAATCCAGTTCGCTCCCCAACGGTATCGGCCTTGCCCCCTGGCTTCGCATGAAGCAGGAAGGGATGACCGAAAATGAAAGCCGCATCGTCGAATGGTTGCTTACCCCCGGCAATCTGAGCGATGCGCCGGCCATTAAGGACGTCGCAGAGGCGCTGTCGGTGTCAGAGGCCATGATCGTTAAGGTCTCTAAACTGCTCGGTTTTAGCGGTTTTCGTAATCTGCGCAGCGCGCTGGAAGCCTATTTTTCGCAGTCTGAGCAGGTCCTGCCGACTGAGCTCTCTTTTGATGAAGCGCCGCAGGATGTGGTGAATAAGGTGTTCAACATCACCCTGCGCACCATTATGGAAGGCCAGTCGATCGTGAACGTCGACGAAATTCATCGCGCGGCGCGCTTTTTCGCCCAGGCCAACCAGCGCGACCTGTACGGCGCGGGCGGTTCAAACGCCATCTGCGCGGACGTGCAGCATAAGTTTTTACGCATCGGCGTGCGCTGCCAGGCCTACCCGGACGCGCATATCATGATGATGTCCGCCTCGCTGCTGAAGGAAGGCGATGTGGTACTGGTGGTCTCGCACTCCGGGCGCACCAGCGATATCAAATCAGCGGTGGAGCTGGCGAAAAAGAATGGCGCAAAAATTATTTGTATCACCCATAGCTATCATTCACCGATTGCCAAATTAGCTGATTTTATTATTTGTTCGCCAGCACCAGAGACGCCTTTATTAGGCCGTAACGCCTCAGCGCGTATATTACAACTCACATTATTAGATGCGTTTTTTGTTTCCGTTGCCCAGCTGAATATTGAACAAGCGAATTTAAATATGCGAAAAACCGGCGCGATTGTTAATTTCTTTTCACCCGGCGCGCTTAAATAAAAAAACCGATCCCACGTTGGTGGGATCAATATAACTGTATCCTACACTGAGAATACTGCCATGAATAAATATCTGAAACTTTTCAGCGGCACGCTCATGGGCGTAATGTTATCCACCAGCGCCTTTGCCGCCGCCGATTATGCTGTGGTTTTAAAAACTTTATCCAATCCGTTTTGGGTGGATATGAAAAAAGGGATTGAAGACGAAGCCAAAACGCTGGGCGTGAGCGTCGATATTTTTGCTTCTCCTTCTGAAGGGGATTTTCAGTCGCAGCTGCAGCTGTTTGAAGACCTGAGCAACAAAAACTACAAAGGTATCGCCTTTGCGCCGCTCTCCTCGGTAAACCTGGTGATGCCGGTGGCCAAAGCCTGGAAAAAAGGCATCTATCTGGTCAACCTCGATGAAAAAATCGATATGGATAACCTGAAGAAAGCCGGCGGCAACGTTGAAGGTTTTGTCACCACCGATAACGTGGCTGTCGGGGCAAAAGGCGCGGAGTTTATTATCGACAAGCTGGGTGCGGAAGGCGGCGAAGTGGCGATTATCGAAGGTAAAGCCGGTAACGCCTCCGGTGAAGCTCGCCGCAATGGCGCCACCGAGGCCTTCAAAAAAGCGAGCCAGATCAAGCTAGTGGCCAGCCAGCCCGCCGACTGGGACCGTATTAAAGCGCTGGACGTCGCCACGAACGTGCTGCAGCGTAACCCGAACGTTAAAGCGATTTACTGCGCCAACGACACCATGGCGATGGGCGTCGCCCAGGCCGTCGCCAACGCCGGCAAAACCGGCAAGGTGCTGGTGGTCGGTACCGACGGTATTCCGGAAGCGCGCAAAATGGTCGAAGCCGGACAGATGACCGCCACTATCGCGCAGAACCCGGCAGATATTGGCGCGACGGGCCTGAAGCTGATGGTCGATGCCGAGAAGAGCGGCAAGGTGATCCCGCTGGATAAAGCCCCTCAGTTTACGCTGGTGGATTCCATTCTGGTGACGAAATAGGTCTGCCCCCCTCTTCCTTTGGGAGAGGGGCATTCATGCAGAGGTAATGAAGGAAATTTTCTATGCTCACGCCATATATTTCAATGGCGGGGATCGGCAAATCCTTTGGCCCGGTTCACGCATTAAAATCGGTTGATTTAACTATTTACCCGCACGAAATACATGCGTTATTAGGGGAAAATGGTGCCGGTAAATCAACGCTGATGAAAGTATTGTCGGGAATCCATGAACCGACCAAAGGCACCATTACCATTAATAACGTGAACTACGACAAGCTGGACCATAAATTAGCGGCCCAGCTCGGCATCGGCATTATTTATCAGGAGCTCAGCGTCATTGATGAATTAACGGTGCTGGAGAATTTATATATTGGCCGCCATCTGACGAAAAAAGTCTGTGGCGTCAACGTGATCGACTGGAAAGAAATGCGCGTGCGGGCGGCGATGATGCTGCTGCGCGTCGGGCTGAAGATCGACTTAGACGAAAAGGTGGCCAATCTCTCCATCAGCCACAAGCAGATGCTGGAAATCGCCAAAACGCTGATGCTCGACGCCAAAGTGCTGATCATGGATGAACCGACCTCCTCGCTGACCAATAAAGAGGTGGACTATCTGTTCCTGATCATGAACCAGCTGCGTAAAGAGGGCACCGCCATTGTCTATATCTCGCACAAGCTAGCGGAAATACGCCGCATCTGCGACCGCTATACGGTGATGAAAGACGGCAGCAGCGTCTGCAGCGGAATGGTCAGCGAAGTGAATAACGACGACATCGTACGCCTGATGGTCGGCCGCGAGCTGCAAAACCGCTTTAACGCCATGAAAGAGAGCACCGGCAATATCGTCCGCGAGACGGTATTCGAAGTGAAAAACGTCACCAGCCATGACAAGAAAAAGGTACGCGATATCTCGTTCAGCGTGAATCGCGGCGAAATTCTCGGCTTCGCCGGGCTGGTCGGCTCCGGGCGCACGGAGCTCATGGACTGCCTGTTTGGGGTTGATAAGCGTAGCGGCGGTGAAATTTATCTCAACGGCAAAGCGATCTCCCCCCGCTCGCCGCTGGACGCCTTAAAAAAAGGGATGGGCTACATCACCGAAAGCCGCCGGGAAAACGGCTTTTTCCCCAATTTTTCCATCGCTCAGAACATGGCGGTCAGCCAGAGCCTGAAGCGTGGCGGCTACAAAGGGGCCATGGGGCTGTTCCGCGAAGGCGACGAACGCAAAACGGCGGAAGAGCAGCGCAAACTGCTGGCGCTGAAGTGCCATTCGGTCGATCAGAACATCACCGAGCTTTCCGGCGGCAACCAGCAGAAGGTGCTGATTTCCAAATGGCTGTGCTGCAGCCCCGAAGTGATCATTTTTGACGAGCCGACGCGCGGTATCGACGTCGGTGCGAAAGCCGAAATTTATAAAGTGATGCGCCAGCTGGCCGATGACGGAAAAGTCATCCTGATGGTGTCATCCGAACTACCTGAAATTATCGCCGTCTGCGACCGCATTGCCGTGTTCTGCGAAGGGCGACTGACGCAAATCCTGACCAATCGCGACGACTTGAGCGAAGAGGAGATTATGGCATGGGCACTACCACAAGAGTGAAAGGCGATATGGACGAGAAAAAACCGTTTAACTTCGCGCTGTTCTGGGATAAATATGGCACCTTTTTTATCCTCGCCATTATTGTCGCCATCTTCGGCACCCTATCGTCAGAGTACTTCCTGACGACCAACAACATTACACAGATCTTCGTCCAAAGTTCGGTCACCGTCCTGATCGGCATGGGCGAATTCTTCGCGATCCTCGTCGCCGGGATCGATCTGTCGGTAGGGGCGATCCTCGCGCTCTCCGGGATGGTCACCGCTAAGTTAATGCTGGCGGGCGTCGATCCGTTCCTCGCGGCGCTGATTGGCGGCGTGCTGGTCGGCGGCGCGCTGGGCGCCATCAACGGCTGTCTGGTCAACTGGACCGGCCTGCACCCGTTCATTATTACCCTCGGCACCAACGCTATCTTTCGCGGTATCACCCTGGTGATTTCCGATGCCAACTCGGTATACGGCTTCTCGTTTGATTTCGTTAACTTCTTCGCCGCCACGCCGCTGGGTATACCGGTTCCGGTGATTTTCTCGCTGATTGTGGCGGTGATCCTCTGGTTCCTGACCACCCGCATGCGCGTGGGCCGCAACATCTACGCGCTGGGCGGCAACAAGAACTCCGCTTTCTACTCCGGTATCGACGTCAAATTCCACATGCTGCTGGTGTTCATTATTTCCGGCGTTTGCGCCGGGCTGGCGGGCGTGGTCTCCACCGCGCGTCTCGGCGCGGCGGAACCGCTGGCGGGGATGGGCTTTGAAACCTACGCCATCGCCAGCGCCATCATCGGCGGCACCAGCTTCTTCGGCGGTAAAGGACGCATCTTCTCGGTGGTCATCGGCGGCCTGATTATCGGCACCATCAATAACGGACTGAACATTCTGCAAGTACAAACCTACTACCAGCTGGTGGTAATGGGCGGGTTAATCATCGCGGCTGTCGCCCTCGACCGTCTTATCAGTAAGTAAGGAATTTATAATGAAAATTGCTCCCTCTTTAATGTGTATGGATCTGCTGAAATTCAAAGAACAGATCGAGTTTATCGACCAGCACGCAGACTATTTCCACATCGACATTATGGACGGTCATTTTGTACCGAACCTGACCCTGTCGCCGTTTTTCGTCGGCCAGGTGAAAAAGCTGGCCAGCAAGCCGCTGGACTGCCACCTGATGGTCACCCGCCCGCAGGACTACATTAGCCAACTGGCGCAGGCAGGGGCGGATTTTATCACCCTGCATCCGGAAACGATTAACGGCCAGGCCTTCCGCCTGATCGAAGAGATCCGCCGCCACGGCATGAAGGTCGGGCTGATCCTCAACCCGGAAACCCCGGTCGAAGCCATGAAGTACTACATTCATAAAGCCGACAAAATCACGGTGATGACCGTCGATCCGGGCTTCGCCGGGCAGCCGTTTATCCCGGAGATGCTGGAAAAAATCGCCGAACTGAAAGCCTGGCGCGAGCGCGAGGGGCTGAGCTACGAGATCGAAATCGACGGTTCCTGCAATAAAGCCACCTATCAAAAGCTGATGGCGGCGGGCGCGGACGTGTTTATCGTCGGCACCTCAGGCCTCTTTAACCATGCTGATAAGATTGAAGACGCGTGGCAGATCATGGCAGAGCAGATCCTGGCGGCGAAACACGAGGTACTGCCTCATGCAAAAACAGCGTAACGTCGTCGCGGGCGTGGATATGGGCGCGACCCATATCCGCCTTTGCCTGCAAACCGCGCAGGGCGAAGCGCTGCACTGCGAAAAGCGGCGCACCGCTGATGTAATTAGCGCCGACGGCCTGGTCAATGGCATTAAAAACCTGTTGCAGCAGCAGCTGACCCTGCACGACGCCCATTGCTGCGGGCTGGTGATGGGGTTCCCGGCGCTGGTGGCAAAAGACAAGCGGACGATTATCTCCACGCCTAATCTGCCTCTCGCCGCCGACGACCTCTATAATCTGGCCGACCGGCTGGAAGCGGCGCTATGCTGCCCGGTGGAGTTTTCCCGCGATGTGAATCTGCAGCTCTCTTTTGATGTGCAGGAGAATGGCCTGCAGGAGCAGGAGGTACTAGCGGCCTATCTCGGCACCGGCATGGGCTTCGCGGTCTGGCTCAACGGCGGGCCGTGGACCGGCGCGCACGGCGTGGCGGGCGAGCTGGGGCATATTCCGCAGGGCGATGACGCCCTCACCTGCGCCTGCGGCAACCCCGCCTGTCTGGAAACCGTTTGCTCCGGCATTGCGCTCAAGCGCTGGTATGAACAGCAACCTCGAGCGTACGAACTGGGCGAGCTGTTCGTCCACGCTGCGCGGGAGCCGTTTGTCCAGACGTTGCTAAACCACGCCGCTCGCGCCATCGCCACCAGCATCAACCTGTTCGATCCCGATGCGGTGATCCTCGGCGGCGGGGTGATGGATATGCCCGCCTTCCCGCGCGACACCTTAATCGCGATGGTCAAAACCTACGTTCGCCGTCCGCTGCCGTATCAGGCCGTTCGCTTTATCGCCGCCTCCTCTTCAGCGTTTAACGGCGCCCAGGGCGCGGCGGCGCTGGCGAGAAGCCGGTATTTAAACTAGCCCAGCAATACCTGTAAGCGCGCTGCCCCGCGATCTTCTCCGGGGGCGGTGCTGCGCGCCTGTCCGGGCTGCCCGACCCGCGTCACATCCTCTCGCGTCGACACGTCAAAACTGACGATAGGCTGTTTTTCGTCAGCATTTCGCCCAAAAAAACAACGTATCATCAGTCAATACCCACAATGAAAACATGGCATAGAAGATGCATAGTGACGGCGCGATAGCGCGTATGCGCCAATTGATTAACTGGAGCAAGACCGATGAAAAAAGTCGTCACGGTTTGCCCGTATTGCGCATCAGGTTGCAAAATCAACCTGGTGGTCGATAACGGCAAAATCGTTCGGGCGGAGGCGGCACAGGGGAAAACCAACCAGGGAACCCTGTGTCTGAAAGGCTATTATGGCTGGGACTTCATTAACGATACCCAGATCCTTACCCCGCGCCTGAAAACCCCGATGATCCGTCGCCAGCGCGGCGGCAAGCTGGAATCCGTCTCCTGGGATGAGGCGCTCGATTACGTCGCCACTCGCCTTAGCGCCATTAAAGAGAAGTATGGCCCGGACGCGATTCAGACTACCGGTTCGTCCCGCGGAACGGGTAACGAAACCAACTATGTGATGCAAAAATTCGCGCGCGCCGTTATTGGTACCAATAACGTCGACTGCTGCGCTCGCGTCTGACACGGCCCATCGGTTGCAGGTCTGCACCAATCGGTCGGTAACGGCGCTATGAGTAATGCCATCACCGAGATCGACAACACCGATCTCGTGTTTATCTTCGGGTATAACCCGGCAGATTCACACCCTATTGTGGCGAATCACGTGATTAACGCCAAACGCAATGGGGCGAAAATCATCGTCTGCGATCCGCGTAAAATCGAAACCGCGCGCATCGCCGATATGCACATTGCGCTGAAAAACGGCTCGAACATCGCGCTGCTCAACGCCATCGGGCATGTCATTATCGAAGAGGATCTTTACGATAAATCCTTCGTCGCCAGCCGTTCCGAGGGCTTCGAAGAGTATCGCAAAATCGTCGAAGGCTATACGCCGGAGTCGGTGGAAGCGATTACCGGCGTCAGCGCCCAGGAAATCCGCGCCTGCGCCCGGATGTACGCCAGCGCGAAATCCGCCGCTATCCTGTGGGGCATGGGCGTGACCCAGTTCTACCAGGGCGTGGAGACCGTACGTTCGTTGACCAGCCTGGCGATCCTCACCGGCAACCTCGGCAAGCCGAGCGTCGGCGTCAACCCGGTGCGCGGCCAGAACAACGTTCAGGGCGCCTGTGATATGGGCGCGCTGCCGGATACCTATCCAGGCTATCAGTACGTTAAGTTCCCGGAAAACCGCGAGAAGTTCGCCAAAGCCTGGGGCGTCGACAGCCTGCCGGCGCACACCGGCTACCGCATCAGCGAGCTGCCGCACCGCGCGGCGCATGGCGAAGTACGGGCTGCGTACATCATGGGGGAAGATCCGCTGCAGACCGATGCCGAGCTGTCCGCCGTACGTAAGGCTTTCGACGATCTGGAACTGGTTATCGTCCAGGATATTTTCATGACCAAAACCGCCTCAGCGGCCGACGTTATCCTGCCTTCCACTTCATGGGGCGAGCACGAAGGCGTTTATACCGCAGCGGACCGCGGCTTCCAGCGCTTCTTTAAAGCGGTAGAGCCGAAGTGGGACCTGAAAACCGACTGGCAGATCATCAGCGAAATCGCCACCCGGATGGGTTATAAGATGCACTACAACAACACCCAGGAAATCTGGGACGAGTTGCGTCATCTGTGCCCGGATTTCTATGGCGCCACCTACGAGAAAATGGGCGAGCTGGGCTACGTCATGTGGCCGTGCCGCGATGAGTCCGACGCTGACCAGGGGACCTCTTATCTGTTTAAAGAGAAGTTCGATACCCCGAACGGTCTGGCGCAGTTCTTCACCTGCGACTGGGTCGCGCCGATTGACAAGCTTACCGACGAGTATCCGATGGTGCTGTCGACGGTGCGTGAAGTCGGCCACTACTCGTGCCGTTCGATGACCGGCAACTGTGCGGCGCTGGCCGCGTTAGCAGATGAACCGGGCTATGCGCAGATCAATACCGCCGATGCCGAACGTCTGGGCATTGAGGATGAGGCGCTGGTGTGGGTGAATTCGCGTAAAGGCCGCATCATCACCCGCGCGCAGGTTAGCGACCGTCCGAACAAAGGGGCGGTCTATATGACCTACCAGTGGTGGATTGGCGCCTGTAACGAGCTGGTTTCCGAGAACCTGAGCCCGATAACCAAAACGCCGGAGTACAAGTACTGCGCCGTCAACGTTGAGCCGATTGCCGACCAACGGGCCGCCGAGCAGTACGTGATTGACGAGTACAACAAGCTGAAAACCCGCCTGCGCGAAAGCGCAATGGGCTAATCAGGCCGCCTCCCCGGAGGCGGTGCTTCACACCTGTCCGGGCTACATAATCCGTAGCCCGGGTAAGGCGTTTACGCCGCAACCCAGGAAACAGATCGCTCGATTATTCGGGTAAAGCATGAGTCTCCCCCACTCGTTCCCGTCGTTTTCTTCTCCTTCACCTGCCTTTATACTGCTCACTATGTCCTCTACCGATAATAAAAAATGAAATACCTCTCTTTACTGCTGGTGATAGCAAGCGTCGCCGCAGGTGCCATGGAACCCGGCAGCCAGTACAAAGCGCAGGCCGAAGCGGGCGACCCGCGCGCTCAGTATTACCTGGCGGATACCTACGTTAGCTTCGGCGATTTTCCGCAGGCCGAATACTGGGCGCAAAAAGCCGCGGACAACGGCGACGGCGATGCTCTGGCGCTGCTGGCCCAGCTCAAAATCCGCAACCCGCAGCAGGCCGACTATCTCCAGGCGAAAGCGCTGGCTGAAAAATCGGTGAAAACCGGCAGCAGGGCGGGAGAAATTGTCCTCGCCCGGGTGCTGGTGAATCAGCAGGCCGGTACGCCGAACTATTCGCACGCCATCTCCCTGTTACAGCATGCCGCACAGGATCCGGAGAGCGACTCCGCCGTCGACGCCCAGATGCTGCTGGGGCTCATCTACGCCAGCGGCGTTCATCCGCCGGAGGATGACGTAAAAGCGACGCAGTATTTCAAAGAGAGCTCCGCCCTCTCCCGCACCGGCTACGCCGAGTACTGGGCCGGGATGCTTTTCCAGCAGGGAGAAAAAGGCTTTATCGAACCAAACAAGCAAAAAGCGCTGCACTGGCTCAACGTGAGCTGTCAGGAGGGGTTTGATACCGGCTGTGAAGAGTTCGACAGGATCAGTAAAAGATAAGAAAAAGCCCGGAGCGATGTCACCGGGCTTTCTGTTTTATTGCGCCGTTTTATCAAATTTACCCAGCACTTCACGCTCGTACGCCAGCGCTTTTTTGCGGTCAAATTTGTGTTCCCACTTGGCGATAACCAGCACCGCCAGCGCGTTACCCACCACGTTCAGCGCGGTACGCGCCATATCGAGGATACGGTCAACGCCGGCGATAAAGGCCAGACCTTCCAGCGGAATACCCACGCTGCCCAGCGTCGCCAGCAGCACCACGAAGGAGACGCCCGGCACGCCGGCAATCCCTTTCGACGTCACCATCAGCGTCAGCACGAGGGTAATTTCCTGCCAGATGGAAAGGTCGATACCGTACAACTGGGCAATAAAGATCGCCGCAATGCTCTGATACAGCGTTGAGCCATCGAGGTTAAACGAGTAGCCGGTAGGCACCACGAAGCTGGTGATCGACGCCGGCGCGCCATAGGCTTCCATCTTCTCAATAATACGCGGCAGCACGCTCTCGGAGCTGGCGGTAGAGTAAGCCAGAATCAGCTCATCCTTCAGAATGCGAATCAGAGTCCAGATGCTCAGCCCGCAAACCCGCGCCACGATGCCTAATACCACCAGCGCGAAGAACAGGATCGCGAAGTAAACCAGAATCACCAGCTTCGCCAGCGGCCACAGCGAGGCGAAGCCGAAGGTCGCCACGGTCACCGAGATCAGCGCGAACACGCCAACCGGAGCATAACGCATCACCATATGCGTCACTTTGAACATGGTTTCAGAGATAGAGCGGAACACCGTAACCAGCGGTTCGCGGTGGGTAGCGGGCAGCGAGGAGAGGCCGAGACCAAACAGCACCGAGAAGAAGATAATCGGCAGCATGTCGCCTTTCGCCATCGAGGCCACGATATTGGTCGGCACCAGCGAGAGGATGGTGCCCATCAGGCCATGCGCGTGGCTCTGCACTTCCGCCGTGGTGTTTTGATACTTCGAAATATCCACCGCCGCCAGCTGCGACATATCGATTCCGCTCCCCGGCTGGAAGACGTTCGCCAGGGTAATCCCCAGCACGATAGCCACCGTGGTGATCACTTCAAAATAGATAATGGTTTTCGCGCCGATACGGCCCAACTGCTTCGCGTCGCCCACGCCCGCAATACCGACCACCAGGGTCGAAATAACGATCGGTACGACGATCATTTTAATCAGATGGATAAAGATATCGCCCGCCGGGGTCAGCAGATTCGAGATCAGCCAATCACGGCTTTCGGCGTGGTAATGCAGGTAACTGCCCAGAAGTATGCCCAGCACCAGCGCCAGCAAAATTTGCCAGGCCAGGCTGACTTTTGTTTTTTTCTTCACTACAGACTTCCTCGATGAAAGGCACCATTCCAGGAGGTAATGGCGCCCACTGAAAGGGGTATGAATTGTGTTGCGTTGCTTTATAGGGTTATTTAACGCGCAATATCAGTATCATTTGCACGGCATGCTGCGCAAGTCTTTAAGAACAGCGGTTTACTCTGATTTTATGCATAAACCCGCTGATATTCCCACCTTATATTGCATAAGTATTTGTTATAAAAAATATTTAATATATTCAATTTCTATTAATCCATTTCTGAAATTATTTCACATAAAAGTTTCATTTGATTGCTTTTCATTCAATTTATTTATTGCGTGATCTGCCCCCCAAATAGCAAACAAAGCCACCAAAGCCCCTACTATTAACGTTTATTTGACATATATTTAACAACCTACAGGAGAAAAAAAGCCATGAGCCAAATACATAAACACCCTATTCCCGCTACTATTGCGGAACGTTGCCTGATTAACCCGGAACAGTACCAGGCGCAGTATCAACAGTCCGTCACCGACCCTGATGCCTTCTGGGGCGAACAGGGCAAAATCCTTGACTGGATGAAACCCTACACGCGCGTGAAAAATACCTCATTCGCGCCAGGCAATATTTCGATTAAATGGTACGAAGACGGCACGCTGAACCTCGCCGCTAACTGCCTCGATCGCCATCTGGCGGAGCGCGGCGACCAGACGGCCATCATCTGGGAGGGCGATGACGCCAGCCAGAGCAAAAACATCACTTATCGCGAGCTACACCGCGATGTCTGCCGCTTCGCCAACGTCCTGCTCGATCTCGGCATCAAAAAGGGCGATGTGGTCGCTATCTATATGCCGATGGTGCCGGAAGCGGCGGTGGCCATGCTGGCCTGTGCCCGCATCGGCGCTATCCATTCGGTGATTTTCGGTGGCTTCTCGCCGGAAGCGGTCGCCGGACGAATCATCGATTCAAACTCCCGTCTGGTGATCACCGCTGATGAAGGATTGCGCGCCGGTCGCGCGATCCCCCTTAAGAAGAACGTCGATGACGCGTTGAAGAATCCGAACGTCAAAAGTATCGAAAACGTGGTGGTGCTCAAGCGTACCGGCGGCAAAATCGACTGGCAGGAGGGGCGCGACCAGTGGTGGAGCGATCTGATTGAGAAAGCCAGCGTGGAACACCAGCCTGAAGAGATGAACGCCGAAGATCCGCTGTTCATCCTTTATACCTCCGGTTCCACCGGTAAGCCAAAAGGCGTGCTGCACACCACCGGCGGCTACCTGGTCTATGCGGCTTCGACCTTTAAATACGTGTTCGACTACCATCCGGGCGACATCTACTGGTGCACCGCCGACGTCGGCTGGGTCACCGGCCACAGCTACCTGCTGTACGGCCCGCTGGCCTGCGGCGCAACGACGCTGATGTTCGAAGGCGTACCGAACTGGCCGACCCCGGCGCGCATGTGCCAGGTGGTGGATAAGCATCAGGTCAACATTCTCTATACCGCTCCTACGGCGATCCGCGCGCTGATGGCGGAAGGCGATAAGGCCATCGAAGGCACCGACCGCTCTTCCCTGCGCATACTCGGCTCCGTCGGCGAACCGATTAACCCGGAAGCCTGGGAGTGGTACTGGAAGAAAATCGGCAACGAGAAGTGCCCTGTGATGGACACCTGGTGGCAGACCGAAACTGGCGGCTTTATGATCACCCCGCTGCCCGGCGCCATCGAGCTGAAGGCCGGCTCGGCCACGCGTCCCTTCTTCGGTGTCCAGCCGGTGCTGGTCGATAACGAAGGCACACCGCTGGAAGGCGCGACCGAGGGTAACCTGGCGATCGCCGACTCCTGGCCGGGCCAGGCGCGCACGCTGTTTGGCGACCACGAACGCTTCGAACAGACCTACTTCTCCACCTTTAAAAATATGTACTTCAGCGGCGACGGTGCGCGCCGTGACGAAGATGGCTACTACTGGATCACCGGCCGCGTCGATGACGTGCTCAACGTTTCCGGCCACCGTCTGGGGACCGCTGAAATTGAATCGGCGCTGGTGTCGCATCCGAAAATCGCCGAAGCGGCGGTGGTCGGCATTCCGCATAATATTAAGGGCCAGGCCATCTACGCCTACGTGACCCTCAACCATGGCGAGGAACCAACGCCGGAGCTCTACGCCGAGGTACGCAACTGGGTTCGTAAAGAGATTGGTCCGCTGGCGACGCCGGACGTGCTGCACTGGACCGATTCCTTGCCGAAAACCCGTTCGGGCAAAATCATGCGCCGTATTCTGCGCAAAATTGCCGCGGGCGATACCAGTAACCTCGGCGATACCTCAACGCTTGCCGATCCGGGCGTGGTGGAGAAACTGCTCGAAGAGAAGCAGGCCATCACGATGCCATCGTAAACCAACCGATCCCCTACACCCTCTCCTCTTCGGGGGAGAGGATATAAATACCTACTCCCGAAGGATTTCAGGTAGCAGGAAAGCGGTAAACAGGCGGATTCCCGACAGTTAACTGCCGGGCGGATGAGTGTTGCCGACGACCGGCGCGTGAATGACAAAAGGGAACCTCTGGAGACGCTACGATGAACGATCAGATTTGTCAGCGGATAGAAAATAGTGCGCATTTTAAGGAACTTGTTGCAGCCCGGCAAAGGTTTGCCGCCATCCTGTCACTGATTATGCTGGTGATTTATGTGGGCTTTATTCTGCTTATCGCCTTCGCCCCCGGCTGGCTGGGCACGCCGCTGCATGCGGGCACCAGCGTCACCCGGGGTATTCCGATTGGTATCGGCGTGATCGTTATCTCTTTCGTATTAACCGGAATATACGTCTGGCGGGCAAATGGTGAATTTGATCGGCTGACGAAGAGCATTCTCAGCGAGGTTAAAGCATCATGAAGAAAGTCCTGACGGCGCTCGCCGCCACGCTCCCTTTTACCGCCAATGCCGCGGATGCTATTACCGGCGCGGTACAGCGCCAGCCGACTAACTGGCAGGCGATTATCATGTTCCTGATATTCGTCGCCCTGACGCTCTATATCACCTGGTGGGCGTCAAAACGCGTACGTTCGCGCAGCGATTACTACACCGCGGGCGGCAATATCACCGGTTTCCAGAACGGGCTGGCGATTGCCGGCGACTTTATGTCTGCGGCCTCGTTCCTCGGCATTTCCGCGCTGGTTTACACCTCCGGCTACGATGGGTTGATCTACTCGCTCGGCTTCCTCGTCGGCTGGCCGATTATTTTATTCCTGATCGCCGAACGCCTGCGTAACCTCGGGCGCTATACGTTTGCCGACGTGGCGTCCTATCGTCTTAAACAGGGGCCGATTCGCACCCTCTCCGCCTGCGGTTCGCTAGTAGTAGTGGCGCTCTATCTGATCGCCCAGATGGTCGGCGCAGGTAAGCTTATCCAACTGCTGTTTGGCCTCAACTACCACATTGCGGTCGTCCTGGTCGGCGTGCTGATGGTGCTTTACGTCCTCTTCGGCGGCATGCTCGCCACTACCTGGGTGCAGATTATCAAAGCGGTCCTGCTGCTGTTCGGCGCCAGCTTTATGGCCTTTATGGTGATGAAGCACGTCGGCTTCAGCTTCAATAATCTGTTCACCGAAGCGATGGCGGTCCACCCGAAAGGCGCGGCGATTATGAGCCCAGGCGGGCTGGTGAAAGACCCGATATCAGCGCTATCGCTCGGTCTCGGGCTGATGTTCGGTACTGCGGGCCTGCCGCATATTCTGATGCGTTTCTTCACCGTGAGCGACGCCAAAGAAGCGCGTAAGAGCGTGTTTTACGCCACCGGCTTTATGGGCTACTTCTATATTCTGACCTTTATCATCGGTTTCGGCGCCATCATGCTGGTGGGGGCGAATCCGGCGTTCAAAGATGCGGCCGGGCAGCTTATCGGCGGCAACAACATGGCAGCGGTGCATCTGGCGGACGCGGTCGGCGGCAATCTGTTCCTCGGCTTTATCTCGGCCGTCGCCTTCGCTACCATTCTGGCGGTGGTGGCCGGTTTGACGCTGGCGGGCGCTTCGGCGGTCTCTCACGACCTGTACGCGAACGTGTTCCGTAAAGGCGCGACCGAACGTCAGGAACTGAAGGTGTCGAAGATTACCGTGCTGATCCTTGGCGTAGTGGCGATTCTACTTGGCATCCTGTTCGAGAATCAGAACATCGCCTTTATGGTCGGTCTCGCATTCTCCATCGCCGCCAGCTGTAACTTCCCGATTATCCTGCTGTCGATGTACTGGTCGAAGCTGACCACCCGCGGGGCGATGATTGGCGGCTGGCTGGGTCTGCTGACCGCGGTGATTCTGATGATCCTCGGCCCGACTATCTGGGTACAGATCCTCGGCCACGAAAAGGCGGTATTCCCATATGAATATCCGGCGCTGTTCTCTATCGCCATTGCCTTTGTCGGTATCTGGTTCTTCTCCGCCACCGATAGCTCAGAAGAAGGATTGCGCGAGCGCGAGCGGTTCCGCGCCCAGTTTATCCGTTCGCAGACCGGTATCGGTATTGAGAAGGGTCAGGCGCATTAATTATCATTCGTACCCCGGCCTGGCGACCGGGGTATATTTTATTGATAAATAAAGGTTATCGTGCCACTTGCATTTGCATTTCCTGGTGTTACTTTCGATCCGGTTTTGTAATAGTTCGTCGTAAACGTCAACGCATTGGATGCCGCCGCCCCGCCGGGGTTATCGGGATCGGTGAATATCAGATAGCTGGCATCCGCGCCGGGATTAGTTACCGTTGTTCTGTTGTAAGGATAGACCCGGTAGTTGGTATTCAGGGATAACGGAGCGCCGTCGATATTCAATTGGACGCCAACGCCGGTCGCCACGTTGTTACCAGGGGTGAGCGCTATCACGCTATTGTCCGGGCTATCGCCATCTGTTTCAGTCGCGTTAATACGCATCGTTACTCTTGTACCGGGTTCACAGGACAAGATAAGCGTTTGCTCAGCAAACCCAGCCTTGTTCGAGAGATTAAAGACGTTTGTGCTGATTGAGCCCATGGGGAAATTGAGGGCGGTAGAACCTACCGTGCACCCCATCGGGGTTAGCTGAATTTTTGTCGAACCCGTCACGTGCAACTGCGAAAGAACCATCGTTCCGTCAAGGTCGAGAATCGAAACCCTGGAAATCGGATCGGCTAGCGTCAGCGTGCTATTACTGGCGATAGTCCCTCCCGTAGCGACAAGCTGCACCTGGTACGTTGGCGCATAATGTGTGCTCGCCTTGTCATCGCCATAGCCGTTTGGTTTTCCCAGATACAGGTCCGCATCACCGATATAGTGAACATTGTAGTCAGCATTAAAATCATCTTTATCACCAGCATATTCACCTGTGATGTTTAACCAGACTTTAACTCTGATACCGACGCCCTGTACTGAAGTTGAGTAGATATTATCGCCAACTAACGTGCCCGCATTCTCCGAATTCCATACAAACTGTGCATATAACCACCCGCGACAATCTGTAACAGATGTATCTGGATGAGTGAGCTGCCCGGAATCATACAGAATGGTGCCCGCCGAATAGCTTCCGGCATTAACCAGTATCTGCGGGGGTAAATTGGTCAACGCGATATCACCCAAATTTGCGCCAGATTGACATGCCCAGCTGTAAGCCGGTAACAAACAGGTCAGCAATAATAAAATAAACGTCTTCATTCCTCTCCCTCGCGTGAATAGTTCACCTATAGGCCACATTAAAAGTGACCGTATAAGCGACACTTCCCCTCGTAGCTCGTCCATTCGGCGTATACATTCTGGCGTTCATATTAAAAACATGCTCAGAACCCTCAATGAAAGCATAGGTATAGCTGTCATTTGGCCCCAGGACCTTTTGATCCCCCGCGCTTAACAGCTGAAGCCCGACGTCCTTAGCGCCATAAATGTTCTCACTCTCATAAATATCGGTATAGGTACTGCTAAATGAGGTACCGCTAAACGTTAGCGTTACGGAAGCCGTTCCAAGAGAGCAATTATCAAAGGCAATGGCAACGATCTTCGCAGCGCTACTCGCACCTGGTTTTCCGCTCAGACTTTGATAGGACACTGTTCCCAGATCGATAGTACTGGAGGGCTTTATCGACACCTCGCATACGGGCTCTTCAATCTTACCGGTGACATTGAAATTAACAGTACTATTCGCATCATAGGCCCCGGCAGGTCTTGCGAAAATAGATACAAACCCAATGCTAATAATGAATAACAAGCGCGATTTCATTAATGACCGGCAATTATTTCCTTCCATCATTTCCATCCTGGGTATATGAATTAAAGCCATTATCCTGTTATTCATCATTGGCAATCCGCTGCATAAAAAACGATATCATCCACTGACTGATTAGAGGACAAATCATAATTGAGATAACACTGGCTATTTTTCGTATCACCCCATTTCACAAATAGCCGGCCTTTTTTGGGTAACCCGGTCAAATAGGCTTGCCCGGCATCGCCCACAATTGAACTACGGCGCTCTTTATCATTCAGATTTTCATCATCTAGCGTCACCACAGCGCCAAAAGGCACCGCTTTGTTTTTGTAGCTTATGGTGATCATGGCCTTATAGCCGATCCAGGTATCGTATTTGACTTTAACAACCGCATTACGCGTCGGTACTACTGTTTTGACAATATTATCAATTTCCGCACCAGAGACCTGCTGCTCATCAAGAGAGAGATTGTTTTCATGGTAAGGTCGTACAAAAGGCACAACGGCGTATCCGAAAGCATCGGTCGTAATATTCGTCTGCCCGCGCACTGCCACATCGCTAACGCCAGGCGCTTCGACCAGCGCCACGCTCTCACCCAGATAGCGAGAAAGGGTTACCCCGCCGGAATGGGCAACCATCCCACCGCGCAACGAGTAGTTGTAGTGCGAGCTATAGCTGTCATATCCGTATCCGGCGGCGACTTCGCCTCGTGAACCCTGATAGTTCAGATTGACATTTCCCGAGGTGCCTTTGTCGCTGGCGTTGTAGCCTTCCTGCACGTTCCAGCTCAGGGAACGGTCCGCAAAAGCAGAACCGCTCAGCCCCAGATTATGGGTCGTGTCGCCCGTCCGGCTGCTGTTCAGGTTGTAGTTAGCCGATATATCCGCGCCAAAAGGCATGCTCACCGTAAGCGAAATCATATTATCACTGGTCGGAGAGCTATCGCTGTTCTGGCTTGCGCTCTGCACATTTCGGCTATAGGAGTAGTTAATGAAATAGGAAACGCGGCCCAGAGTATTGCTATAGCTCACCCCCAGCGACTCCATACGTGAATTATCCCAATAAGATTCACTGACCAGCGAGAGGGAGAGAGAACCGAACCCGGAGAAAATCTGGGAAGCCGAAGCATCAAAACGATCTTTAGTCCGCCCCGTTGATGAACAGCACCCGCTATGAGCATTCGCCCTATCAATGAAATTCTGCAGAGAATAATAGCCATGGGTCGAATAACGATATCCGGCAACGGAGAAGTTGGTACCCGTCTGCGGAATATCTTTACTAAAGCGCACGCGATAAGATTGCCCTTCGCTGGATGACGTTCGATCCGCTGTGGAATTGTCTTTGATATCCGCCCAGGACTGAGATGCATCCAGAGAGAGCGCGCCGATAGTGCCAAGGTTAAGTCCGGCGCCCAGCAAAACATTACTGTATTTGTCTTCAAGCTGCTGAAAACCGCCATATAGCGTGACGTTGCTCGATGCCCCCCAGGCAAGGTTATATTGCAGGAAGTTGTATTCCTTTCCACCGGAGCTCCCCGAGCGGGTTTTACCGCCGCTAAGAGCGTAATCTACCTGGCCCTCGCGCTGCAAAATCGCCAGCGAAGCGAAAGGCACCACAAAGCTCTGTTCACTGCCATCGGACTCTTTCACCGTCACATACAGATCGCCCGCGCTGCCGGTTGGATAAAGATCGTTTATCTCAAACGCGCCGGGAGAGACCGTGGTTTTATAGATGCTGTATCCATTCTGATAAACCGTCACATCGGCGGTCGAGCGGGCGATGCCTTTAATGACCGGCGCAAAGCCATTCATACTGTCCGGCAGCATCTCTTTATCTGAATTCAGCTGTAGCCCGGTGAAGCTAATGCTGTCGAACACGCTTGATGAAGTATAGGTTTGACCTACGATCAGCTGGCCTTTCAGGGCGTGGATGTCTCGCGCAATATAGCTGTAGACCGAGTCCCACTGGTTGCCGTTATCATCATGGTTAAGAGTGCTGTAATTACGTAAGCGCCACGGCCCGATGTTTAAGCCTGGCTGCAGGCTAACAAACTGGCTCGACGTCGCTTCCCCGCCGTGCCGCGGGTCGGTTTTTTGCCCGGAGAGATTATAGTTAAGCAGCCCCGCGGTAATGCCCTGCTGCCATCGGTTTTCAGGAACATATCCCCGCGGGTGATGCATCACCGCGACCTGAGGCACGTTAAAATCAACGCGCTGTTGCGAAAGTAATACCGTGGTTCCCCATCCGGGGATCGCGGATAGCCTGGCGCAGCTGGAGCCCGCGACCGCGAGCTCGGGGTAATTTTCCGTTTTAATTGACCACTCTTTCAGATGCGCGACGCTGATACAAGGTGAAGAATCGTCATGATTTTCATCCTGTTGCTTGAAACTGACCGATTCGGAAGTGACAAATTCGTTGTTAATATAAACATCAAGATTATATTCGCCTGGAGGTACGGTTTCCTGGGAGATATAGCTTAAGTCGACCGACGTTGTACCGGTTTCATTGACCTCCAGCAGGTGAGGATTGAAATACTCACCGGCGAGAGTAGATAGCGGAACTGTGGCAAAGCAGGAAATAATGGCAACATAGCCACTCTTCAACAGGAATGTAAAATTCTGTCCAACGTTATTGAATGATGGCGGTGTATTTTGGTCCCGGCATTCCATAATCATTGATCACGCTCCATGTGATTTTCTTTTTCCCTGGTGAAGATGTATTTGCAAGCGGTATTTTTATTGTTGAGAACGGAGCTACAAACCATGCTTCAGGGACTGACTTACCATTAACTGTTATTTCTGAAAAATTCATATATAGCGGCGAGGCGTTTTTTACTTTAATTTCTCGACCTTCAGTAGACCACTGCAGCTTTTCGGCAAAATTTTCCGGAATGGCATTTTTTAATGCCGCCGGGCGAAAAATAAGTTTAATCCGCGAGTTAATGGCAAACTGCACCATATTTTTGTCCGGGGCGCTATCCATAGCGGGAATGCCTTTAATATTTAGCCAAAACATTGACTCTCGCTCCTCGGGCAGCGGTTTACCTGAGCGAAGAATGCGCACAAACCCTTTTTCTCCCGCCTTCAGGCGAAATAGCGGAGGGGTTGTAATAAAGGAATCTTTTGCCGGTGATGCTTCATCCACAACAGCGATCCACGACTGGACAATATTTGTAACGTTATCCTTATTTTGCACAGATACCGTCGCCGCCTTTTGCGTACCGTCGAATATCACTCGCGTCCCGCCAACCACCACACTGGCCTGCGCGACGGATATGCAGGAAAAAAAACACATCAAATAAGCTAATTTATTCATGGTAGAGTCCAGTGAGGGAAAGCTCAAGGCTTTCCCTATATCTATTTATATAATGCTTAATTAATAATAGGTGACATTATAAGTTACTGTTGTCTGCACCGGCCCTTTTGTTGGATCAGCGGCACCCGACTTAGCCATTTTAACGATAAACGGAATGGTAGCCTCGCCAGAAGAAATATCGACATCTGAACCTTCAGTATTGTTCTTCTGTACGACCCCGGCATTATCAAAAATAGCTATTGCGACATTAGCGGCTGGAGACACTGGAGCCTGGTTTTTAAAATAATCGCTATTAAATGTATCTGCTTCACCACCAAAAGTAATTCTGGCTTTTGTCAGAGCCCCCTCTTCACCGGTAGGGCAATTGCTCAAAGTGAAAGAGAAGTTCTTGGCCGCGCTATAGGTATTATCTTTTAAATCTGCTACCGAAACAGTGCCCATTTCAATGGAGTTGGCGCCATTGTTGATATTGGCTGTACAAGTGGTATCTGAGACCGTACCGGTAAAAGTAATTGTATTCGCTGCTTGAGCCATGGTCACCAGAGAGCAGCCAGCAGATAAGGTTAATATTTTGGCAAGTGTTTTGGCTTTTAATTTCATTGGTATTCCCCTGTATATTAAGATTAACAATCAATCCATCAATTGTTTTATGGCATTTATTAGAGATTGAAATTAAATATCAACTTAAGATTTAAGCTGACTTGCAGCATGGGGAGTGAGTTGCCTGTATTTAATAATATCAGATCATAAATACAAGAGCTTTAATTCCACATGAATCCATTCAATAATAAAAGCTCACGTAACTAAGGTAACTAAAATCGAGATTATTCTCAACCACAGTTTATGAATTATCTTAATTAAGAAGTCACATTATATAAAACATTAAAGCATACACATGAAAAATATTTAAATAAAATCATAGCATTAAAAACAAAACATATTCACACCATCTATTGCTTCACACATTTATATTGATATTAAAAATTAAAAACACTAAAATCAGAAATAATTACTTACAATTAAGCGCGAATAAATAAGGACATTCTCTAATAAATTCGTCGCATTGCCCTTTCAATTCTGATAATTAACGCCTACTCATATATATAAAATGACTAATTATATGAATATTAAGAGGAGTTAGATATATACTTCCGCACTAATAAAAAAACGCATTGTGTAAAAAGCAATATTTAGAACATCACCCAACGCACCAGCGGCGCGGCCAGCACCATCACCACCCCGGATAGCATCATTACCAGGCTGGCGACCACGCCCTCCTGCGGGCCAAGCTCGTAGGATCGTGCGGTACCGGCGCCGTGCGATGCGGCGCCAAACCCGGCCCCCTTTGCCATTCCTTCGCGAATAGAAAGGCGCAGAAACAGTACATCACCTACCGCCATACCGAATACCCCGGTCACCACCACAAACAGGGCGAC
This sequence comes from Klebsiella pasteurii, assembly GCF_018139045.1. NCBI lineage: Bacteria > Pseudomonadati > Pseudomonadota > Gammaproteobacteria > Enterobacterales > Enterobacteriaceae > Klebsiella > Klebsiella pasteurii. Next base: position 4,362,825 of record NZ_CP073236.1, on the reverse strand, counting down.
TAAGTCTGGCTGACCGCCCAGCGGTTTGGCTGCCGCCAGCGCAAAGGGCGTGGTCACCGAGCGTACCGCCAGGCTGCGCTGGATCTCATCAGGTAAAGTCAGTAATCGCGCCAGCCACACCGAGCTGGTCACTGCGACAACCGACGCGGTAGTGACGCCGGCAGTCAGCGACATCCAGTGGCGCTTAATGATCGCCAGGTTGTCATACACCGGCACGGCAAAAGCGATCGTCGCCGGACCCAGCAGCCACAGTAGCCAGTGGGTCTCCCCCATGTAGCGTTGATAGGATATATGGCCAACCACCAGAATCATGACCAACAGAATCGGGGTAAATACTAGCGGCATCAGCGGAAGTTTATGGAAGCGACGGTAAAGCCGCTTGTTGGCAAAATAGAGTCCCAGCGTGACCAGAAGGCACAGAACGCTTAGCTGAAAATCACTCATGTTTCATCCTGCTGACTTCATAGTGATACACTTTATCAACCACCCACGCCGTTGCGCCCAGTACCATGGTGGTACTCAGGCCAATGACCAGAAAGATGCGCCAGCCATCGACCATTAGCAGCTGCGCGTAGTTGACGACCGCCACCACCGCCGGCACGAAAAATAGCAGCATCTCTGCCAGCAGCCAGCGGGCGCCGGCCCGTACCCAGTTTAGGGGGATAATGCGGCAAACAATCAGCGCCAGCAGCAGCAGCATGCCGACCAGATTCGCCGGAAGCGGCAGGTGCAGCCAATTGACTAAATATTCAGAGCAGACGAACAGTCCGGCGTAAATCAGTACCTGAACCGGTACCTGAAGACGTTGCATGACGAAGGGCGTCACGCGTGCTGGCGCGAAGGCCATGAGCGGTATTCCTGAAAAAGAAGACAGGCGTGCAGTATAGAGAGCCGCCCGGCCTGGCAGAAATGAATTAAAATCATCGCAGGTATAGTCTCAGGGAATAATCATGGATATCCGAACGCTGCGTTATTTTGTCGAAGTGGTTCGCCAACAAAGCTTTACCCGCGCGGCGGAGAAACTGTTCGTCACGCAGCCCACCATCAGCAAAATGCTTAAAAATCTGGAAGATGAGCTGAACTGTACGCTGCTGATCCGCGATGGGCGCAAGCTGCTGCTGACCGATACCGGACGCGTGGTTTTCGAGCGCGGGCAGGCCATTCTTGGCGAATTTCATCAACTGGAGTCGGAGCTGAGCGATATTAATCATCTGCACAAAGGCGTACTGCGCCTCGGGATCCCGCCGATGGTCGGCATGCTGATGGCCGAGCCGATTAGCCGCTTCCGCCAGCGCTATGCGGGCATTGAGCTGAAAATCGCCGAGTTTGGCGGGTTGACCGTGCAGCAGGCGGTAAGCAATGGCGAACTGGATCTGGCCATGACGGCGCTTCCCGTTGATGAGGCCAGCGGCCTGACGACGCTATCTCTGTTCAGCCATCCGCTCTGCGTACTGACGCCGAGAACGGCGCAGTGGGAGAGCATCGCGTCATTATCGCCGCGGGCGCTCGCAGCGTATCCGCTGGTAATTTACAACGAGGATTTCGCCCTCAGCCAGCAGCTGATGCGGCTTTTTGCTCAGCATGAGGTTAAGCCGCGCATCGCCGTACGCAGCGGACAGTGGGATTTTCTGGCCGCCATGGTGCAGGCAGGAATTGGCGTCGCGATTTTGCCGGAACCGATTTGCCAGCGTCTCGACCCACAGAGCTTTTGCTGGATCCCCTTGCAGAGCGACCTGCGCTGGGAGCTGGGGATGATTTGGCGGGAAGGGGTGTATATGTCGCACAGCGCGCGCGCGTGGCTGGCGTGCAGTAAGGCGTTCTGGCTGAAGTAAGTCCCCGGGTCGCGGCGTAAACGCCTGACCCGGGGAACAACCGCGTTACTGGTCTTCGATAAGCAGCGCTTCCAGCAGGTCGAGGTCATGCAGCAGCTTCTGCAGCGTCTCGTTACTAATCTGCCGGGTGGCGCGCAGGTGGTACAGCTCACCGCGTTCTGAGCGCAGCGCCGCCAGACGGAACCGCCGTTCGAGGCTCTCTTCCAGCATTGAGGTCTCAACATCGTTGCGCCCATCGACGCGACGACGCAGGTTACCGATGACCCGCGAACTGACCTCGGTCAGCAGCTGATTATCGATATTCTCTTTGGTATCCGCAGCCAGGCGCTCCTCCATTTTCTGAATCGCGACAATCGCCACATCCGCGGTTGCCGCCCGCGCCAGACGCTCCTCTTTGCGCTGCTGGACATGATCGCTCGACTCGATATGCCGCAGCAGAATCGGCAGCACAATCACGCCGACGAACAGCGAGAACAGAATTACCCCTGCGGCCAGGAACACCAGCTCATAGCGCGCCGGGAAGACGTTGCCGTCCGGCAGCAGTAGAGGAATCGACAGTACACCGGCAAGGGTAATCGCCCCGCGGACACCAGCGACGGAGGAGATCAGCAGCTCGCGCGTGGTCCAGGAGCCAAACTCCATCGGTTTCTTTTTCAGGAAACGCTGGCTGAGTTTGCGCATCGTCCACAGCCAGCCAAAACGCACCAGCATCAGGGCGGCATAAATCAGGATGATATCGGTAAACAGCATCCAGGTTTCGACGTTGGGATCCGCTTCCGCGGCCACCAGAGAAGTTGAGAGAATATCCGGTAGCTGCAGGCCCAACAGCAGGAAGACCATGCCGTTAAACACAAACTCCAGCATCGCCCAGGTGCTGTTGGCGCGCAGGCGCATCGCCAGCGGCGCGCTGCGCATCACCCCGGAACGCGTGATAGTCATCCCCGCCGCGACCGCCGCCAGGATCCCGGAAAAGCCGATATGCTCGGCGATCAGGTAAGAAGCGAATGGCAGCAGGAACAGCAGCACAATTTGCGTTGCCGGTTCATCGCCGCCCCAGCGGCTGAGGAAGCGCATCGAGCGCCCGTACAGCCAGCTGACCACGAAGCCCGCGAGAATACCGCCGACCGCCACCTTGAAAAACTCCACCGTCGCGCCGCCTACGGTAAAGACCATGGTGCCCATCGCCACCGCAACGGCAAACTTCAGGGAGACCAGGCCGGAGGCATCGTTCATCAGCGCCTCGCCCTGCAAAATCCCCATAATTTTTTTCGGGATGCGCCCTTCGCCAACAATCCCGGATAGCGCCACGGCATCCGTTGGCGACAGGACCGCCGCCAGAGCAAAAGCCGGAATCAGTGGAATACCCGGAACGATCCAGTAGATGAGGTAGCCAATACCAACCACCGTCACCACCACCAGCGCTAGCGCCAGACCAAAAATTTCTCGCCCATGCTCAATGAATTCGCGGGTCGGCGTCTTCCAGCCGTCGGCAAAAAGCAGCGGCGGAATGAACAGAACCAGAAAGAGTTCAGGGTCGAATTCAACGTGCAGTCCGAAAGTAGGCCAGGCCAACAGCGCGCCGATGCCGATTTGGATTAAGGGGAGTGGAACCTGAAAGGGCAGTACGCGTGTAACCACCCCGGAGAGAGAGACCACGAGGGTCATGATGAGTATGGTAAAAAATATTTCCATGTGTTCCCTGTTTGCTGCGTTTCTTTTTTTACATCTGAGGCGTCATGTCTCGGCATAATACGCTACTCAGATTAACGCAAAAGGAAACAGGATGTGGCTTAAAAATTAAGCGGGCGGCCAAAGCCGCCCGTTGTTAGCAGAAAAAGTTAAATCGCCCAACCGCCGGCATAGAAGATAACCAGCGCCGCGGCGATGATCACCGTACCCAGGTTAAGCTTACGCCATTCACCAGACACCAGACGTCCAATCACCAGCGTCGCAAAGCCGATCATGATACCGGTCACGATGTTGCAGGTCAGCACGATAAAGACCGCGGTAATCAGGCCCGCCATCGCGTCGACGAAGTCGTTGAAATCGATTTTCGCCACGTTGCTCAGCATCAGCAGGCCGACGTACATCAGCGCCGGAGCGGTGGCATATGCCGGAACCAGATAGGAGAGCGGCGAGAGGAACAGGATCAGCAGGAACAGCACGCCGACGGTCACTGCTGTCAGGCCGGTTTTACCACCCGCCGCCGTACCGGCAGCCGATTCGATATACACCGCCGCCGGCGCCGCGCCCACCAGGCCGGAGAAAACGCTGCTCAGGGAGTCGGTGGTCAGCGCTTTGCCGCCGTTAATAATCTGCCCGTCTTTATCCAGCAGGTTCGCCTGACCGGCCACCGCGCGGATGGTACCGGTGGCGTCAAACACCGCGGTCATCACCAGCGCAAGCACGCTTGGCAACACGACCGGATTCAGCGCCCCCACGATATCCAGACTACCGATCAGCGAGTTGCCTTTATCGTCGCTCAGCGACGGCATGGCGAAAATCCCGGAGAAGTGGACGTTAGGATCGAAAATCAGGCCGATAATCGAGACGCCGATAATCGTCAGCAGGATACCGCCCGGCACTTTCAGTTTTTCAAGGCCGATAATCACCGCCAGCCCGACCAGCGACATAATCACCGGGAAGCTGTCAAAATGCCCCAGCGCCACCGGCAGACCATCCAGCGGGTTTTTGATCACCAGGCCTACGCCATTGGCGGCAATCAGCAGCAGGAACAGGCCGATACCAATCCCGGTGCCGTGCGCCACGCCCTGCGGCAGGTTACGCAGGATCCAGCTACGAATACCGGTTGCGGAAATCACCGTAAACAACACGCCCATCAGAAAGACCGCGCCCAGCGCGACCGGAATGCTGATCTGCTGACCCAGCACCAGGCTGAAGGCGGTAAACGCGGTCAGCGAGATGGCGCAGCCAATCGCCAGCGGCAGGTTCGCCCACAGGCCCATCACCAGAGAGCCGACGCCGGCAACCAGGCAGGTGGAGACAAATACCGCTGCCGGCGGGAAACCCGCTTTACCAAGCATACCTGGCACCACGATGACGGAATAGACCATCGCCAGAAAGGTGGTAAGACCGGCAACGATTTCCTGACGCACGGTGCTGCCGCGAGCAGAAATTTTAAACCAGGCGTCTAATGAACCGCCGTTACGCGCAGAAGGCGTAGACATAGAAAACTTCCCCTGAGAATTTTTATCGTTCGTCTGGATGCGTGGTGGACCATCCACTGCCAGTTAAACGCGATCTCCTTGTGCTACATCGCAGCGCCAGGGGCTGTGAAAAGCAAACGTTTAACTCCGCGCATCCAATACGGTGTGAAGAATGACTTTGCTCCCCCCTGTCAGCAGAGGAAATGATGAGCAAAATAAAAAGGCAAACGATTATCCAGCCTTTAGACGGGCCTTTTCAACTGAAGTTTGTCGTATTTCGCTAAATTTCGCTTATGACGTTCAGGAAATAACCAGCCGATGCGCAAACGTTATCGTCCATGCGCAATCCGGTAACATTTTTGTATTGCGCTGATAGCAATTTTCGCTGGTCATCGGCTTTAGTAATAGTTTACTCGCCGGGTAAGGTAAATGGTCCCCCGCGCGCAATCGCCTTCTGCCAGGCCGGACGCTGCTCTACGCGCTGAACCCACTGCGTCAGATGCGGTAAATCATCCACGCCGCCGCGCGCCAGCAGCGCCATCGCCGGAAAGCTCATCTGAATATCGGCCATACTTAAATCCGCGCCGGCAAACCAGCGCTGGCGGGAAAGATGCGCCTCAATAAAACGGGCATGGGTTTCCACCTGGCGGTTAAGCCACGCCTTTTGCACCCCTTTGCCCAACGCATTGCCCAGCGTGCGCATGCCAAACGGCACTGGGGGTTTACCCAGGCTGGCAAATACCAGCTTCATCAGCAGCAGGGGCATTAGCGAACCCTCGGCGTAGTGCAGCCAAAAACGATATTGCAGCTTATCTTCCACCGACTCAGGCTTTAAGCGCCGGGCGCTATCATAGGTTTCCTGTAAATACTCCAGAATGGCGCCGGATTCCGCCAAAATATGGCTGTTATCCTCTACAACTGGTGATTTGCCCAGCGGATGAACGCTTTTTAATTCCGCCGGGGCGAGCATATTCTTTCCCCGCTGATAAGAGACAACCTGATAAGGCAGCTGCAGCTCTTCCAGCGCCCATAATACGCGCTGCGATCGTGACTGATTGAGATGATGTACCGTTAACATGGGCCTCTCCCGCTGTTTGTTCAAATTAACTATAGGAACAGGCGGCGAATGACGGGAATTTTTCGGCAAACGGAAGAGGCAAATTCAGAGAAAAGAGCCACACTTAAAGTGTCGGCGCAAACCGGAACCTCCATCAAAGATTGCGCAATACTGAGGTGAGCCGACGTCGGGGGAAACCCTCCTGCGTACCAGCGGGATAGTGCGAAAGACCAAGACCGGAAAACAACTAAAGCGCCCTGTTGTGGCGCTTTAGTTTTTTTAGTCATCTTCCAGCAATCGCGCGCCGGTCCCCTCTTCACCCAGCTTATCGCCGGGGTTACGTAACGGGCAATCGCGGCGCGAAAGACAGCCGCAGCCAATGCAACCATCGAGCTGATCGCGCAGCGCGGTCAGGGTATGGATGCGTCGGTCTAGCTCTTCCCGCCACTGGGACGACAGCATCTTCCACTCTTTGGCGCTGAGGTTATGCCCTTCCGGCAGCACGCCGAACGCGTCGCCGATGGTTGCCAGCGGAATACCAATACGTTGCGCAATCTTAATGATCGCCACCGCGCGCAGGACGTCGCGCCGGTAGCGCCGCTGATTACCCGCGTTGCGCTGGCTGTGGATCAGCCCTTTGCTTTCATAAAAGTGCAGCGCGGAGACGGCCACGCCGGTTCGTTTTGCCACTTCGCCGGGCGTCAGCAGCATTTTGATGCGGGGTGATTTCTTTTCCATAAAGCGCTTTACCTCAAGTTAACTTGAGGAATTATACTCGCCCGCAGACAAAACGACGAATCGAGAATTGAGAGAGGCCGCTTTATGTCCCATCAGGATATTATCCAAACGCTTATTGAATGGATTGATGAACATATCGATCAACCACTTAACATTGATATAGTCGCCAGAAAATCGGGATACTCGAAATGGTATCTGCAGCGGATGTTCCGCGCCGTGATGCATCAAACGCTGGGAGATTACATTCGCCAGCGCCGCCTGCTGCTCGCCGCGGAAGCGCTAAGAACCACCCAGCGTCCTATTTTTGATATCGCGATGGATCTCGGCTACGTGTCGCAGCAGACTTTCTCGCGGGTGTTCCGCCGCGAATTTGACCGTACGCCTACCGCCTATCGCCATCAAATTTCGGCCTGATAAGGCTGCTGATAAGGGCAGAGGCTGATGCGGTCATTCGCCAGCCACTGCATGAACTCCTGCGGTGGCATCGCTTTCGCAAAGTGCCATCCCTGGCAGTATTGCACGCCGCGCTTTTGGAGCCATGCGACCTGCCCTGCCGTTTCGACGCCTTCAGCCACGATTTTTAAGCGCAGGCTGTTCGCCATCTGGATAATATGCTCAGCAATCATGTGGCTGGTGCTGTTGCTCGTCAGCATGTCGACAAAAGATTTATCAATCTTGAGGACATCGACGTTGAGCGCATGGAGGTTGTTCAGGTTGGAGTACCCGGTACCGAAATCATCAATGGCGATTTCATATCCCGCCTCGCGGAACGCCTGAATCACCGGCGTCGTTTTCGCCACGTCGATAAACCCGCGTTCGGTCACTTCAATTTTAATTTGTTCCGCCTTGACCGCGTAGCGGCGGAGCTTCTCGTTGATGTTCTCAATCAGGCGAGCGGAATGGAAATCGGAAGCGGAAAGGTTAATCGCTACGTACAGATGCGGCTGCCGTGCCAGAAACTCGCCAAGATCGGCAAAAACCTCTTCTATCACATAATCGGTGACCTGCGCGATCATCCCTTCGTTTTCCGCCAGTGGAATAAACTCCGCCGGGCTCATCACCGGGCCATCAAAGCCCGGCCAGCGCAATAATGCTTCGGTGCCGACGCAGCGGTTATTTTTAATATCGATAACCGGCTGATAGTGCAGGCACAGCTGGCGCCGGCTCAACGCCCGCTGCAGCATCTTGCGCGGAGAGTGGTACTGCTGCCGGGTGCGCGACCACACCAGTAAAAGCAATACGCTGCAAATCAGCCCCAGCGGTAACGTCAACGTGACTTGGTTATAAAAATTCTGAAAATAGCTGACGCGCGAGGTCGACATAATAACGGCTATCGGGCGAACGCTGGAATGAGCGATGGTATAAACGCGACCATCCTGATGAAATAAAGCCTCTTCAGCACGAATCAGACGATGCAGCTCAGCGGGATCGGCATTCTTGCTGACGGAAAAAAACTGCCGGGTTTTAGTGTCGAAAACGCCCCAGGCGAGGTTGCGGTCGCTGGTTATCAACGCGCTATATGAAAGCGGATTCACCACCACCACATAGTTACCGCGCTGCATATAGTTCATCGCGTAGTCTGGGTAGAAAGGCGTTTCGCGGTAGTAGTAAATCGCGATATCCGGCTTTTTGGTATAGGTTGCGGCCGGAATCCGCCACCCCGTCGGGCGGCGTACCGAGGTGGAGCAGAAAAAATGGGTGCCGTTGGCGTAGATTAAATCGTCGATATAGAGCAGACCGCGAACAATCCCGAGCAGATATTGCTGATGTTGCGGTGAACATATCTCTCCCTGATACAAACGGGCTTTATCCCGCGCTTCGTCGGCCTCATGAATCACTAACTCCGTTTTTTGCAACGCCAGCCGAGAAAACAACCGCAGCTGATCGCCGGTTTCCGCTTTGGCGCGTATCTGCGCAAACCACAACGCCAGCAGCACCGGTAGCAGAATGACTAACACGATGCCAAATATTCTCAACGCCTTACGTGGCGCGCTATGATTCATTTCCGCTTCTTATCCATGCGATACGCCTTAATCAAGGTGAGCTGCCCCGACGACTCTGCTTACTGTGATATGAATTAGGGCATCTCAGCAACACATGCTTTGACGTAAAAACCTCATGACGATGAATTATGAATAATACTGGCTTATAGAAGTCTGGAGAAACATTCTCAACAGAATGAGATTAGCTCCACTATGTTATTCGGTTTATCCGTATAATTAGCCGGAATAAGTAATAAAATCCGTAGAACATAAACCTATATAAAAAAGAAAAGTCGCCGGGAATCACTTATAATCGGCCTTCACGCTGAAAGAACAATCCTCCCCCTCGCCATTAACCACATCATTAGAATGGTTATAAGGCGCAATAAAAGACCTTTTTTAGGCTGGTCAATAAAAGAACAAGTGTGATATAGTTCACATTAGTTAATGAAACAAAAACGTTGTTTCATTACATTCTTGTTTGCCTGAAGATGACCAGAAGACCGTACCATCGTCAGTCTCACCCGGTTGTCAAAGGCTGCCAAATTTCGTTGAGGATAGGTTGATGGCTTCCATTACTACCAGTGTCGTACTTTTGCGCTGGCCGCTCGTGAGCGCAGTGCTGATGTTTCTGGCCAGCTCGTTAAACATTCAGCTACGTAAAAGCGATTATGCCGGTTTAGCGGTGATTTGTAGCTGTATGGGCCTGGCTGCGGCCTGCTGGTTCGCCACCGGTCTGTTAGGTATCACGCTGCTGGACGTGGCGAAAATCTGGGGTAATATCAAGGACGTGATGATTGAAGTCATGAGTCAGACCCCGCCGGAATGGCCGATGATGATGACCTGATGTCCGCCCGCCCTGGCCGGGCGCCGGTGCACCTGACCGGGCAGTCACTCCCTGGCCTGGACAGGTGCGCAGCAATTTCCCCCTCTGCGACAGCATAAATATATCACCGGCATAAACCGCAGCCATGGCAACATAGCCGCCAGGTTTTAGCGCATCCGCTGACCGACGTCGCGCCGTCCGGAAGCCTGCTCTGGCGCTCCGCGAGAAAAATCGTTCGGGCAGCGCTTTATCGCGCAGTGCGCCTGGTAAGCACAGGACGTCGCCGCCGTGGCGGTAGACTGGTAGGGACAGGAGGGCCGCTCACGTAATTTATCCCATTGCGTCTCGTCGTATCGCGTAACGTTATAAACCCTTATCGCGTGATACTGCTCGTTAATTAACACGCCAGACGAATAGAGCTTCATCGACTCTCCCGGCAGCAACAAAATGTCAGCTTCATACCAAAGAATAAATTTTAAAAAACGCAGGCTGGAAATCGAAGAGAAAGCCACGCCGGAATACGGGCACACAAGCGTATTATGAATAGTCCATTTCATTTTTTATCCTTGCAGGCATTGCTGATAAATGACTCTATATATTGATAGCATCCATCATTGCTACCCGCAAGGTTGTCGCCGAATAATTTGATATTAGACAATTCTCAACATTACTGATACTCAATAAGGCTTACCATGAATATGGCGATCTAATAATGAATGATTAGCCATAATAGCCAAAAACAATGCGCGCAGGCCTATACATAAATTAAAACATACTGACAATAAATTACAGGCCATCAGAATCGATAGCCTGTAGTGTTATTTTTGCATTATGCAGAAAGAGACTGAACGACTCGAAAAATAATCACCTGGGGGATTACCAGGTTTTACCGATATTAAACTGAAACTGCTCGGCTTTATCCCCATCGTATTTTTTAAACGGCTCGGCCCAGGAGAATACCAGCGGGCCTGGCGGCGACATCCACTGCACTGCAATCCCGGCGGACATCCGGATATGCGACGGATCGCCATAGTCTGGGATCCCGGCCGCCAGCGTCTGGCCGGTATTTTGCCAGGAGGTGCTCCATACCGTACCGGCATCGAGGAATAGCGACGTCCGCAGGCTGTCGGCGTATTTGTCATTCACAAACGGCGTCGGCACAATAAACTCGCTGTTCAGCACCGCCATCGCGTTACCGCCAACCGCATCGGATGATGAGTCCAGCTGACAGGCGCTGTAGCTGCTTTCAGAGCCATTACAACGATAATAAGCCGCTTTTGGGCCAATCGTATTCGACGAAAAACCGCGAACCGACGACGATCCGCCGGCATAAAAATTATCATAAAACGGTACCGATTTGCCGTTTAGCCCATCGGCATAGCCCGCGCGCAGGTGCTCCATCCACACCCAGCTTTTGCTCTCGGTCAGCGGTATATATTGGGTGGTATCGAAAGTGACTTTGTAATAGCTGTTATCCGAACCGGGCACGGTAACCTTGGCGGTCAGGCTGCTTTTATTCCCCGCGCGCGGGAAGAAGCCGCGATCGAGGTTGTTATAGCTCCAGCCAACGCTGGCAAAATAGTCATTGGCGCTATAGGTGGCGCCGCCGCGGTAACCACCATCGTTTCATCATCATTTCCCGCAGCCGTTTCAGATTTCTTCATATCGTCTGGCGTGCTGCCATCAGCGGCCTGAACCGGCAGCGTCCCTCCCCAGATGACCATCGGGATCAGCACGGCCAGCGAGTAGTATGAATCGTGTTTCATGGAATATGCCCTGTTTTTCTTTTTAGCTGTCGGGGCGCGTCTTCTTCATCAGCCAGATAAACAACGGCAATGACTTTCATGCAAGCGCAGTATCTCTGCTTTTGGCGTAGCCGGGCCCTCCAGCTTAAATAGCGGAACAGCAATAAATAATGATCGGCCAAAATAGATTTTTTACTTTGGCAAAATGAAGAAATAAACGCACCGTGCTATTCTTTGATAGCATTTGCCCAACAGCAGTAATAGGAGTATTGTGCCACACAACGTTATTAGAAATGAGATGTATTATCAAGTAGATAACTATGCATCACACCAATAAATTTAAATAATCCAATAAAAACAAAAAGATGAAATAATTATTTGCGCTTATTTCTTATTAGCACTTTAAATAATTAAAATATATCCACACCAAAAAAACATAATCTGATCATATTATCTCCATAATTACTGACATCTATTTCTTTATTACTCCACTATAAATACTGAGCCTGTTAATTAATAAAATAGCTGATTAACCGACCGACATTCTCGATCGCCGGGCATGCTAACGGCGTGGAATTGACTAAAATAAGAAAATCCCCCTGCGGAGCACCGCACCATGAACACTTCATCGTTCTATCGATACCTTGTCGGTGGGCTCGCATGCCTTGCCGCCCTGCTATGCTTCACCTCCGTTTACGCCGCCACTGAGAACAAACTGTCAGAGCCAGAAGAACGCGAGGCTCTGGAGGTCAACGTTGACGATATGCTACAACCATGGAAGGGAGATTTACCCGGCATGCTCGACCGGCGAACTATTCGCGTATTAACCACCTTCAGCAAAACCTTTTTCTTTATTAACAAAGGCACTCAGCGCGGCGCCACGCACGATATTTTTATGGAGTTTGAGCGTAGCCTTAACCAAAGCCTGGCGAAGGAGAAAAAGCTCAAACATCGTCATCTTAAGGTCCGTATCATCTTTGTGCCGGTTGCCCGCGACCAGCTCATCAGCGCGCTTAACGCTGGTAAGGGGGATATTATCGCCGCCAACCTGACGATTACCCCCGCTCGCCAGCAGGAGATGACCTTTACCGCGCCGATATACTCTCACGTTCAGGAGCTGCTCCTTTCCGGCCCGGGTTCCCCCAAAGTGGACAATCTGCAGCAGCTTTCCGGTAAAACGGTCTTTGTGCGTACCTCATCGAGCTATTACGAGAGCCTGGTCGCGCTCAACGCGCGCTTTGCGCAGCAATCTTTGCCCCCTATCACCATCACACCGGCGCCTGAAGCGCTGGAGGATGAAGATTTGATAGAGATGCTCAGCGCGGGCCTGATTCCCTTGACCGTCGTCGACCGCCACAAGGCCCTGTTCTGGAAGCAGGTCTTCCCCAGAATTCAGGTTCATCAAAACATCATTCTGCGCAACGAAGGCAATATCGGCTGGGCAGTACGCAACAACAGCTCGCAGCTGCTGGCCTTGCTTAATGAATTCATCAACAAAAATCGTCAGGGCAGCAAGCTGGGTAATACGATTCTGCTGCGCTACCTGAAGGATGCCCGATACGTTAAAAACGCGGCAGCACAAAAAGAGCGGCGTAAATTTCTGACCATGGTGGAGATCTTCCGCAAATATGGCGATCGCTACGACGTTGACTGGCTGCTGATGGCGGCGCAGGGCTATCAGGAGTCGCGGCTAAATCAGTCGGTTCGTAGCCACGTCGGCGCAATTGGCGTTATGCAGGTGATGCCGGGCACCGGCAGGGAGCTGAACGTCGGCGATATTAAGCAGCTCGATCCCAATATTCATGCTGGGGTGAAATATATGCGCTGGATGATAGACCGCTACTATGGCGATGAACCGATGACCCAGCTTGATAAGGCGCTGTTCTCATTCGCTTCTTATAATGCGGGCCCCGCGCGCATCGCCCGACTGCGGGCGGATACCAAAAAGCGCGGTTTTGACCCAAACATCTGGTTTGGCAACGTGGAATATCTGGCCGCCGAGAAGATCGGTTCCGAGACCGTAAGCTATGTCAGCAATATCTATAAATATTACATCGCTTACCGGCTGATTGTGGATGAAATGGCGCGCAAGCAGCTGGCGACAGCTGCCGCCAAAAATCCGGCCTTGCCGCCCGCGACAGCGACGCCAGCCGTACCAGCCGCTGCGGCCACGCCCGCTTCGCAGTGAAATAGCGCTGATAACCTGCGTTTTAAAATAGAAAAAGCCCCGGTCAGGGGCTTTTTCGGAACTGACTTCACAACGTCTAATCGCGATTAGAACGGGATATCGTCGTCAAAGTCCATCGGCGGCTCATTGGAAGGGGCTGCCGGAGCCTGCTGCTGCGGACGAGACTGCGCACCGCCGCTGAACTGGTTTCCGCCCTGCGGCTGCTGAGGCTGACCCCAACCGCCCTGCTGCTGACCGCCGCCCGCCGGGGCGCCCGCGCCCTGCTGACGACCGCCGAGCATTTGCATCGTGCCGCCAACGTTAACCACAACTTCAGTGGTGTATTTTTCCTGACCGGATTGATCAGTCCATTTACGCGTACGCAACTGGCCTTCAATGTAGACCTGAGAACCTTTACGCAGATACTCGCCGGCCACTTCCGCCAGTTTGCCGAACAGCACAACGCGGTGCCATTCGGTCTGCTCTTTCATCTCACCGGTCGCTTTATCACGCCAGGATTCGGAAGTAGCCAGCGTAATGTTGGCAACTGCGCCACCACTCGGCATGTAGCGTACTTCCGGGTCCTGGCCCAGATTACCGACGAGAATCACCTTGTTTACGCCTCTGCTGGCCATGTTTGTGTCTCCTGAATGCGTTTCTTAATAGTGTAAACGCGCGAGTGTACCATTTCCAGGTGCTATGTTGATAGCTGGGAAGTAGGTTCCAGATAACTCTCGCGGTGCGACATTTTTACACATCCCACCGGAAAATGCATTCCAATACTGTATATTCAAACAGGTTAAATTGTGTCATAATTAGCCGTTTCTGCCGTTTGTCCTTCTAACAAACCAGGCAATCCGCGTATCTACCGGGAAAGGTGAATGGATAAGATCGAAGTTCGGGGCGCCCGCACCCATAATCTCAAAAATATCAACCTCGTCATCCCGCGCGACAAACTCATTGTCGTCACCGGGCTTTCGGGTTCAGGCAAATCCTCACTGGCTTTCGACACGTTGTATGCCGAAGGGCAGCGTCGCTACGTTGAGTCGCTCTCCGCCTACGCGCGGCAGTTCCTGTCGCTGATGGAGAAGCCCGACGTCGACCATATTGAAGGGCTGTCGCCGGCGATTTCCATTGAACAGAAATCAACGTCCCACAACCCCCGTTCAACGGTAGGCACCATTACCGAAATTCACGACTACCTGCGCCTGCTGTACGCGCGCGTCGGCGAGCCGCGCTGCCCGGATCACGACGTCCCGCTGGCGGCGCAAACCGTGAGCCAGATGGTCGATAACGTGCTCTCCCAGCCAGAAGGACAGCGCCTGATGCTGCTGGCGCCGATCATTAAAGAGCGCAAAGGCGAGCATAACAAAACCCTGGAAAATCTCGCCGGGCAGGGCTACATCCGCGCGAGGATCGACGGCGAGGTCTGCGATCTCTCCGATCCGCCAAAGCTGGAACTGCAGAAGAAACACACTATTGAAGTGGTGATTGACCGCTTTAAGGTACGCGACGATCTCAGCACGCGCCTGGCCGAGTCTTTTGAAACCGCGCTGGAGCTGTCGGGCGGCACCGCTATCGTCGCCAATATGGACGATCCGAAAGCCGAAGAGCTGTTGTTTTCCGCCAACTTCGCCTGCCCGATTTGCGGCTACAGCATGCGCGAACTGGAACCGCGCCTGTTCTCCTTCAACAACCCGGCTGGCGCTTGCCCGACCTGCGATGGTCTCGGCGTACAGCAGTATTTCGATCCGGAACGCGTCATTCAGAACCCAGAGCTGTCGCTGGCGGGCGGGGCGATTCGCGGCTGGGATCGGCGCAATTTTTACTACTTCCAGATGCTGAAGTCGCTGGCGGAACACTATGAATTCGATGTTGAAGCCCCCTGGGGCACGCTGAATAGCAGCGTACAAAAAGTGGTCCTGTATGGCTCAGGCAAAGAGAATATTGAATTCAAATATATGAACGATCGCGGCGACACCTCGGTGCGCCGCCATCCGTTCGAAGGTGTGCTGCATAATATGGAGCGCCGTTATAAAGAGACGGAATCCAGCGCGGTACGTGAAGAGTTAGCGAAATTCATCAGCAACCGTCCCTGCACCAGCTGTGAAGGGACCCGCCTGAAGCGTGAAGCGCGGCACGTTTTCGTGGAAAATACCCCGCTGCCGACCATCTCGGACATGAGCATCGGCCACGCGATGGACTTCTTCAACAACCTGAAGCTCTCCGGCCAGCGTGCGCAAATCGCTGAAAAAGTCCTGAAAGAGATTGGCGATCGCCTGAAGTTCCTCGTTAACGTCGGTCTGAACTACCTGACGCTCTCCCGTTCGGCGGAAACCCTCTCAGGCGGCGAAGCGCAGCGTATCCGCCTCGCCAGCCAGATCGGCGCGGGCCTGGTGGGCGTGATGTACGTACTGGATGAGCCCTCTATCGGCCTGCATCAGCGCGATAACGAACGCCTACTGGGCACCCTGATCCATCTGCGAAATCTCGGCAATACCGTGATCGTCGTTGAGCACGATGAAGACGCTATTCGCGCCGCCGACCACGTTATCGATATCGGCCCGGGTGCCGGGGTACACGGTGGTCAGGTCGTGGCTGAAGGCAAGCTGGAAGATATTATGGCGGTGCCGGAATCGCTGACCGGCCAGTTCATGAGCGGCAAGCGTAAAATCGAAGTACCGAAACAGCGCGTGCCCGCCAATCCGGAGAAAGTGCTGAAGTTGTCCGGCGCGCGCGGAAACAACCTGAAAGACGTGACGCTGACGCTGCCGGTGGGCCTCTTCACCTGCATTACCGGCGTTTCCGGATCGGGTAAATCCACGCTGATCAACGACACGCTGTTTCCGATTGCCCAGCGTCAGCTCAACGGCGCCACCATCGCCGAGCCGGCGCCGTACCGCGACGTGCAGGGGCTGGAACATTTCGACAAAGTCATTGATATCGACCAGAGCCCCATCGGCCGTACGCCGCGTTCTAACCCGGCCACCTACACCGGCGTCTTTACGCCAGTCCGTGAACTGTTTGCCGGCGTACCTGAATCACGTTCGCGCGGTTACACGCCGGGCCGCTTCAGTTTTAACGTGCGCGGCGGTCGCTGTGAAGCATGTCAGGGCGACGGCGTGATCAAAGTCGAGATGCACTTCCTGCCGGATATCTACGTGCCGTGCGACCAGTGCAAAGGCAAGCGCTATAACCGCGAAACGCTGGAGATTAAGTACAAAGGCAAAACGATTCATGAAGTGCTGGATATGACCATCGAAGAAGCGCGTGAGTTCTTCGATGCGGTACCGGCGCTGGCGCGTAAGCTGCAAACGCTGATGGACGTCGGCCTGACCTATATTCGTCTGGGTCAGTCAGCGACCACCCTCTCCGGCGGCGAGGCCCAGCGCGTCAAGCTGGCGCGCGAGCTGTCCAAACGCGGTACCGGGCAAACGCTGTATATCCTTGATGAACCGACTACCGGCCTGCACTTTGCCGATATTCAACAGTTGCTGGAAGTTCTGCATCAGCTCCGCGACCAGGGCAATACCATTGTGGTGATTGAGCACAACCTGGACGTCATCAAGACGGCTGACTGGATCGTTGACCTTGGGCCGGAAGGCGGAAGCGGCGGCGGAGAGATCCTCGTTTCCGGTACGCCGGAAACGGTCGCCGAGTGCGAGGCCTCCTATACGGCTCGCTTCCTCAAGCCCATGTTGAAGTAATCTCATCTGCCTCTTTCCGTCCCGGGAAGAGGCACCATTTCCTCTCATTTTTTCCCACTGATATTTTGTGATTTGCAGCCGGACGGCATCTGTCATCAGATAGCACCACAGCCATAAATTGCAGGATGGATCATGTATTTACAGCCCGGAGTTTATCGCCTGGCCCTCGCCGCAGCGTTGTTTTTGATAGCCGCCTGCAGCTGGGTAGACGGCTACAGCAGCACGGCTCATCAGCAACTGCTGATGCTGGAACAGCTTCATCTGCAGTTCATCAGCGATGCGGCCGCCGCGCCGGTCAACCGACAATTACTCAGGCAAGAGGATCGCCAGATTCGTCAGCAATTTAGCCTGGCGTTAAGCGATAGCGATGCGCTACGGCAGAATAATCTGCTCGTGCTGGAGAAAAATTATCAGCGGCTGTACCGGCACGTAGCCAGCCAGGATACTGCGCTAACGCCCTTCGAGGCCGGGATTCTGACGCAACAAACGGAAAATCTTTACCAGCAGGCCATCAGCGGCGAACAGCGGCGTTCAGGAAGGTGAGCATGTCCACCATAGAAGAGTTAAGTACCCAGTTAACCGACTCCGGCGTGAATGCGGCAGAGTGGTTACAGCTTATGCACGCGATCGTTCATGATGACGACAGCGACATTCGCGACGCCGGAACGCTTATGCTCCAGGCATTACAGGAGAAAGCGCGCGGCTGGTTAACCCATGACGACCTGGTTCTGCTTCTACAAGGGCAGCGCGATATTGCCCGCATTCGCGCCAACAACGCGCATATCGCCATGCAGAGGCATCTTCAGTCCACGCTGCTTCGTCTGCTTGATATGACGCTACTGGCGCTGCTGGGTTGAATATCGCTTTATGACAACAGCTTACGCTTGTTTTCAGTAAGAGAATCAAGCGCCTGCTGATATGACGCATCCACCAGATAGTAAATTTGTGAATCAGGCAGGGAGCCGTCAAGAAACACCGTGCTCCAGTGGGCTTTATTAAGATGTTTGCTGGGTCGCACATCGCGATGCTGCTGCCTCAGCAGCTCTGCAAGCTCGGGGCTGGTTTTTAACGATACCGCAGGCCGGTTGTCCTCTACCTCTTTTATCATCGCAAACAGTACGTCAGCCGCTTTGATTTGCGTCGCTTTCCAGTCGCTATGTACGCTTTGTTCCGCGCCCGGCTTGGCCATGCAGTACTGCAATAAATCCGAAATTGTCATTTTTATTCCCCCATCAGCGTCGCGATGATATGGCGCGATCCGCCATGAATACGATGCTCCCCGAGCCAGATCCCCTGCCAGGTCCCTAGCCTGACGCGCCCATCCCGGACGGGCAGCATCAGCGATACGCCCAGCATCGACGACTTAATGTGCGAGGGCATATCATCAGGACCTTCATAATCGTGTTCATACGGCGCGTTATCCGGTACGGCAGTAAGAAAATGCTGCTCCATATCGTAACGGACGGTCGGATCGCAGTTTTCATTAAGCGTCAGGGAAGCAGATGTATGCTGGAGCAGTATATGCAGCAGGCCCGTTTTCACCCGCGATAGTTCGCGGATTTGACCGAGAATTTCATCAGTGACCAGATGGAAGCCCCGTGATTTTGGGCCTAACGTCAGGGTTTGCTGATGCCACATAGGCGACTCCTTCTACTAATGAACCTTCCTAAGTGTGCAGCAATAAGCGAAAAGGTAAAACCTTTGGCACGCTATTTTGCACAAAAAAATGGCAGCGCGCTGGCTGCCGTTTTAGCAATTCATAATTAAGCCGTCGTCAGCTTAATATTCTGAATTCACAATCACCTCTTCACCCTGAGCGCCTGCCATGGGCAGCGGCTTATAGGAAGAGTTGGATGCCCGCAGGATGCGGATACCGCGGGCACCAACCTCACGGGCGGCAGAAATATCGTTATCTGAATCGCCGTAGAAGACTTTAATGCCCTTCTCCTGCAGCCACTGCGTTTTGGTGTTCTGACCAGGCTTATCGCCGGCAAAAATAACCGGGTTCATGTTCGCTGCCGGGATGAGAAAATCGTCCTGCAGAGTTTTTGATACCGTTTCGGTTTTGGTCTGGCTGCGTCCGGTAACAAAATAGATGCTATCGCCGCGCTTCACGTGCATCGCAATCAGCTGGCGCGCCACCTCTTTCGGCATGCTGAATTCATCCCAGCCGTTGTTCATTTTTTCCCAGAACTCCGGATTTTTCAGGTAATCATCGCTGCCGGGGGAATAGGTTTTCTGCCCGCGCCAGAAGCCCGGACTGGAGAACAGGACGGTATCATCAATATCAAAGCCGACGGCCATCGGCTGGCGTCCCAGCAGGCTATTTTCAATCTGAGCCACGGAAACCCAATGGATCGGCGCCTGTTCGGCGAGTTTCGCCATATTGGTGCCCGTCCACAGCGGCTGCGGCGTGGAGGCGCGAGCAACGACGGAGCTATTTAGCGTGAACAGTAAGCAGATGGCCCCAAAGGCCAGGGTGATCTTGCGCATATTTTTCCCTAAATAATCGAATCGTTATAGTTTTCAATAATGTGTACGCTTATTAATGCACCCAGACCTTACCCCCCGCTGAGGCGGATAGGAAGGTTTTTCTGCTCAGATGTCATATAAAAAGAGAATGATCACACTTCAGGAAGGGAATGACCCTCACCAAAATGTTGGCGAGGGCAAAAGCGGTCTGTAAGGATTTATATCACCGCGGCAAAGGCCTGGGCCACGCGCTGAACGTTGCGTGAATTCAGTCCCGCGACGCACATGCGTCCGCTGGCAATCAGGTAGACGCCAAACTCATCGCGCAGGCGGTCGACCTGGGCCGGGCTGAACCCGGTATAGCTAAACATTCCGCGCTGCTTCAGAAGATAGTCAAAATTACCGCCCGGCACCGTATCTTTAAGCACATTAACCAGCTCCTGACGCATGGCCAGAATACGGGTACGCATCCCTTCCACTTCCGCCAACCATGAGGCTTTCAGCTCGCTGTCGCTCAGTACCGCCGCAACCACCTGCGCGCCAAAGTTCGGTGGGCTGGAGTAGTTGCGACGTACGGTCGCTTTTAATTGCCCCAGCACGCGAATCGCGGTTTCAGCGTCCTCACAGACGATTGACAGCCCGCCAACGCGCTCACCGTACAGGGAGAAGATTTTTGAGAACGAGTTGCTGACCAGCATTGGCATGCCGGCGTTCGCAATGGCGCGGATTGCGTAAGCATCCTCTTCCATTCCTGCGCCAAAGCCCTGATAGGCGATATCGAGGAAAGGAATCAAATTACGCGCTTTCAGTACCTCAACCACCCGATCCCACTGGGCGTTGCTGAGATCGGCTCCCGTTGGGTTATGGCAGCACGGATGCAGCAGCACAATATCTCGCTCCGCTAGCGAATTGAGTTTTTCCAGGAACGCCGCGAAACGTACGCCATTGGTCTTCTCATCAAACCAAGGGTAAGTACTTACTTCGAATCCTGCCCCTTCAAATATTGCGATGTGGTTTTCCCATGTCGGGTCGCTCACCCAAACACGCGACTCCGGGAAGTAGCGTTTCAGAAAATCAGCGCCCACCTTCAGGGCGCCGGAACCGCCCAGCGTTTGAATGGAGGCCACGCGATTTTGCGCCAGCACCTGATGATCGGCACCGAACAGCAGCGGCGCGATAGCGTGACGATAGGTGTTCAGCCCTTCCATCGGTAAATAGACTGAGGCGCCATGCGGCTGGGCATTGAGGCGCGCCTCAGCTGCGGCAACCGACTGCAGCTGCGGAATAATGCCGTCTTCGTTGTAATAAAGACCGATGCTGAGATTTACTTTGTCACTACGCGGATCGTCTTTGAAACGCTCCATCAGGGAGAGAATGGGGTCGCCAGCGTAGGCGTCAACTTTCTGAAACACGGGATGTTTCTCCAGGTTTACATGGGCTCGTCATAACACAATAAACCGGATGTGAAAGAAGGTCGAGAGGATGTTGGCGGATGGCTGGGTTTGCCAGCCATCCCGGATGGCGGCTTAAAACGCCTTATCCTGGCTACCGACCCGCAGCCGGTAGCGAATACGTAGCCCCCCGGTAAGCCGTCAGCCGCCACCGGGGGAAAGAGCGCTGGCTGAAATCAATCCACGTACTTCATTGATACCCGTGAAGTCAGGCGGGTAATAAGTTCGTAAGCACTTACTTTTGTGATTTCGGCAATACGCTCGACGGGCAGGCCTTCGCCCCACAGCACCACCGGGTCGCCCGATTTATCCTGCGCTTCGGGCCCGAGATCGACGCAAATCATATCCATCGCCACGCGACCCACAATCGGCACTTCGCGGCCGTTGACCAGCACCGGGGTCCCGGACGGCGCAGCGCGCGGATAGCCGTCACCGTAGCCCATCGCCACCACCCCTAAACGCGTATCACGCTCGCTGATCCAGGTTCCGCCGTAGCCCACCGGCTCCCCGGCTTTATGCTCGCGGACCGCAATCAGGCTCGAGGTCAGAGACATCACCGGCTGGCAGCCAAAGTCCGCGCCGGTAGAGCTACCGTCGAGCGGCGACACGCCGTAGAGAATGATCCCCGGACGCGCCCAGTCGAAATGCGACTGGGGCCACAGCAATATACCGCCGGATGCGGCGATAGAGCGCAGTCCCGGTTTCCCTTCCGTGAAGGTGGTAAAGATATCCAGCTGACGTTCGGTCGCGCCGCACTCAGGCTCATCCGCACGGGCAAAATGGCTGACCACGTTGACCGGCTGGCGGACGTTTTTACACTGGCTAAGACGCTGATAAAACGCTTCGGCCTGCTCAGGCAGAACGCCTAATCGATGCATTCCGGTATCCAGCTTCATCCATACGGTGACCGGCTCGGGTAAATCCGCTTCCTCCAGCGCCGCCAGCTGTTCCGGGCTGTGTACCGCCGTGTGCAGGCGCTGGGCGGAAATCACCGCCAGGTCGGCAGCCTCAAAGAACCCCTCCAGCAGCAGAATCGGCTGGCCGATACCGCCCGCGCGCAGGCGCAGAGCTTCTTCAAGACGGGCGACGCCAAAAGCATCGGCGTCAGGGAGCGTTCGCGCGGTCTCAAGAAGACCGTGTCCGTAGGCGTTCGCTTTCACCACCGCAACTAGTTTGCTGGCGGGCGCCAGTTCACGCAGACGTTGCAGGTTGTGTCGCAGAGCGCGGCGGTTAATGACTACAGTTGCCGCTTGCATTTGAATTCCTTAATAAAAGAATCTCCTAAATCCTTCGTGTTGCAGGAAGGCGACAAGCCTGAGAATCCCCGGAAGCTTAGTAAACTAAGTGACCGGGTGAACAGGCGTAGTCAACGCATCTGCGGCATGAAGGATGACGGAGATTTATTCGTCGTCGTATTGTGGCCCAGCATAATTATCAAAACGCGACCACTGGCCGTTAAACGTCAGGCGCACCGTCCCGATAGGGCCGTTACGCTGTTTACCAATAATAATTTCGGCGATGCCTTTTAAATCACTGTTCTCGTGATAAACCTCGTCACGGTAGATAAACATGATTAAGTCGGCGTCCTGCTCAATGGATCCGGATTCACGCAGGTCGGAGTTCACCGGGCGCTTGTCCGCACGCTGTTCCAGCGAGCGGTTAAGCTGCGACAGCGCCACCACCGGCACCTGTAGCTCCTTCGCCAGCGCCTTGAGCGAGCGCGAAATTTCGGCGATTTCCAGCGTACGGTTATCGGAGAGCGACGGCACGCGCATCAGCTGCAGGTAGTCGATCATGATAAGTCCGATCCCCCCGTGCTCGCGGGCAATACGCCGCGCGCGGGAGCGCACTTCCGTCGGCGTCAGGCCGGAGGAGTCATCAATATAAATATTGCGCTTTTCCAGCAGGATCCCCATGGTGCCGGAAATGCGCGCCCAGTCTTCGTCATCCAGTTGGCCGGTTCGAATGCGGGTCTGGTCAACGCGCGACAGTGAGGCCAGAGAACGCATCATAATCTGCTCCGAAGGCATCTCGAGACTGAAGATGAGTACCGGTTTATCCTGCAGCATCGCCGCGTTTTCCACGAGGTTCATCGCAAAGGTCGTTTTACCCATAGACGGACGCGCGGCAACGATAATCAGGTCCGACGGCTGAAGACCGGCGGTCTTTTTGTTGAGATCGTCATAGCCGGTATTTACCCCGGTGACGCCGTCATGCGGCTGCTGGAACAGCTGCTCAATACGCGCCACGGTGGCGTCGAGCACGTCGGCGATATTCTTCGGCCCTTCGTCTTTATTCGCGCGGCTTTCGGCGATTTTAAAGACTCGGGATTCGGCGAGGTCGAGCAGATCTTCGCTGGTGCGGCCCTGGGGGTCAAAGCCGGCTTCGGCGATTTCATTCGCCACAGAGATCATTTCGCGTACGACCGCGCGTTCGCGAACGATATCGGCATAGGCGCTAATATTCGCCGCGCTTGGCGTATTTTTCGATAATTCGGCCAGATAGGCGAAGCCGCCGACGCTGTCCAACTGACCCTGACGCTCCAGCGATTCCGCGAGCGTAATCAGGTCAATCGGGCTTCCCGACTCCTGCAGACGCGCCATTTCGGTGAAAATATGGCGATGCGGACGGGTATAAAAATCTTCCGAAACAACGCGCTCGGCAACATCGTCCCAACGTTCGTTATCCAGCATTAAACCGCCCAACACCGACTGTTCCGCTTCAATCGAGTGCGGCGGGACCTTCAACCCATCAAGTTGATAATCACGCTCGCGGGGTTCAGTCTGTGGTTTGTTGAAGGGTTTATTTCCTGCCATAGTGAATGGAGTTACCGAGATAGTGAATGGGTCGAAAGATTACCACATTTCTGGAGGAAGCATGGCAACACGAATTGAATTTCACCAGCACGGAGGGCCTGAAGTTCTGCAAGCGGTAGAGTTCACGCCGAAAGATCCCGCAGAGCACGAAATTCAGGTAGAGAATAAGGCCATCGGCATCAACTACATTGATACCTATATCCGCAGCGGCCTCTACCCACCACCATCATTGCCGAGCGGTCTGGGCACCGAAGCCGCTGGCGTGGTGAGCAAAGTTGGCAGCGGCGTGAAGCATATTAAAGCCGGCGATCGGGTGGTCTACGCACAATCGGCGCTGGGAGCCTATAGCACTATCCACAATGTCCCCGCCGATAAGGCCGCTATTTTGCCGGACGCGATCTCTTTCGAGCAGGCGGCGGCCTCATTCCTGAAAGGGCTCACGGTCTATTACCTGCTGCGGAAAACCTACGAGATCAAAGCGGGCGAGCCGTTCCTGTTTCATGCAGCGGCCGGCGGCGTCGGGCTCATCGCCTGCCAGTGGGCCAAAGCGCTGGGCGCGAAGCTAATCGGTACCGTCGGCAGCGCGCAAAAAGCTGAACGCGCTAAACAGGCCGGCGCCTGGCAGATCATTAACTATCGCGAAGAGAATATCGTCGAGCGCCTGAAAGAGATCACCGACGGTAAGAAAGTCCACGTGGTGTATGATTCAGTCGGTAAAGATACCTGGGAAGCCTCACTTGACTGCCTGCAGCGTCGGGGGCTGATGGTGAGCTTTGGCAATTCTTCCGGCCCGGTGACCGGCGTCAACCTCGGGATCCTCAATCAAAAGGGTTCGCTGTACGTCACCCGCCCTTCTCTGCAGGGCTATATCACCACGCGTGACGAGCTGACGGAAGCCAGCAACGAGCTGTTCTCGCTGATCGCCAGCGGCGTGATAAAAGTGGATGTCGCGGAGAGTCAAAAATATGCGTTAACCGACGCCATGCGCGCGCATGAGGTGCTGGAAAGCCGGGCGACGCAGGGTTCAAGTTTGCTCTTGCCATAGTTATGGCTTTTCCCTAAATAATTCGGGCTACAGGAAGATGGTAAGTGAATGAATCCCCAGGAGCTTACAACAGTAAGTGATTGGGGTGAATGCAAGCAACCAACGCCCCTGTAGCCTGAAGTATGACGGGAAAAGAAGAAAAGTTTAGGGCTTCCACATGGGAAGCCCTTACTTTTTTTTGTTCGGCTGTATGTAGGGTACAGCGCGATGAATTCGTTAACCCGCTAATAGTGACAGATTTAATAAGCAAAGCCTACGCTGTTTTATGCAAAAATCTTCAGGTTGTGACATACCGCTCAATACCTTAGTAACGCCAGCGGTTATTACCGCGATAGCGGTTCGCGGCTGGCGATTTTATCGCCCGAATCAGCCAAACCACGATAACGGCCAGCAGCAGCCACGGCAGCAGTTTAATCATTAATGCAAACAGACCGCCGACAAACATCAGCGCGGTCGCGACCACAATCGCGGCAATTATGCCCAGCAGCGACACGCCGGTGACCAACAGCATGACAAAAAAGCCAATAACAAATAAGAGTTCCAGCATCGTCTTTCCCCTAAAGAAATTTATCTACCTTGCCGGATATTACAAAAATCGTGCCAAATATAAGTTATTGAATAAAAACAAAAACGCCCAACACGAGACGTGCAGGGCGTGGTGAATTTGACCAAGTTTTAGCGAAAAACTAACGCTTATCGGCAACCAGCTTCAGCGCCTGTTCCAACACGTTGATATCCGCCCCGGCTTTATGCGCATTTTCGCTCAGATAGCGACGCCACTGGCGCGCGCCAGGTATCCCCTGAAACAGCCCCAGCATATGACGCGTCACATGTCCGAGATAAGTCCCGTTGCTAAGCTCGCGCTCGATGTAGGGATACATCGCCCGGACCACGGAGACCGGATCGGCATCGACGCCTTCCACGCCGAAAATCTCCCGATCCACCGAGGCCAGAATACCCGGATTCTGATAAGCTTCGCGGCCGACCATCACGCCGTCCATATGCGCAAGATGCAGCTTTGCCTCTTCCAGCGACTTAATGCCGCCGTTAATCGCCATGGTCAGATGCGGGAAATCACGTTTAAGCTGGTAGACGCGCGGATAATCCAGCGGCGGGATCTCGCGGTTTTCCTTTGGACTCAGACCTGAAAGCCAGGCTTTGCGCGCGTGGATGATAAACATCTCGCATTCGCCTTTCCCGGATACCGTTTCGATAAAATCACACAGAAACGCGTAGCTGTCCTGGTCATCAATGCCGATACGGGTTTTTACCGTGACCGGGATCGACACGACATCGCGCATCGCTTTAATGCAGTCGGCAACCAGCTGCGCGTTCCCCATCAGGCATGCGCCAAACATGCCGTTCTGCACACGATCGGACGGGCAGCCAACGTTGAGGTTAATTTCATCATAACCGCGCGCCTGCGCCAGCTTCGCGCAGTGCGCCAGCGCAGCCGGATCGCTGCCGCCGAGCTGCAGGGCGACCGGATGTTCTTCTTCGCTGTAGGCCAGATAATCGCCCTTGCCGTGAATAATCGCACCGGTGGTCACCATTTCGGTATACAGCAGCGTATGGCGCGACAGCTGACGCAGAAAATAACGGCAGTGTCTATCGGTCCAGTCGAGCATCGGCGCGATGGAAAAACGGTGAGCGGCGAAAGCAGTAGGCGTTGATTCTGACATCATGGCGAATAAATAAGCATCCGGGTAAAAAGGGGCGCTACTATAGCATAAAGATAAACCACTGACGCATAGCGTCAGCGCTCACCTTTTTTATCCCGCAATAAACGCTATATTTTCCGCGGCTTCCCGTCGTGAGGGCCAAAAAACTGCGGCGGATGGTCAACCCAGCGATCCTGACGCGTGGCGGCATAGCCTGGGTTCAGCGGGTAGTAGATGCGATTGAATTTCTTGTTTGCCTCGCCAACGACTAACAGCCGCACCTCCTGCTCGGTGTTATTGAGGAAGGTATGGCAAATGCCGGTTCCAGCAGGAAAACCGACGCTATCCCCCGGCTCCAACTTCCAGAGGTAGCCGTTAATCCACACCTCAGGATAGCCGTCCAGCACGTAGATGAACTCTTCTTCATCGCTTTCCGCATGCGGGTAGGAGGTACGACGCCCGGGCGGCAGACGTTCATGGTGGATCCCCAGACGATTCAGTCGCAGGCCGCGCGCCAGCGGCGCGCCGATGGAGAAAAGCTCAGTACTGTCGGGATAGGTGGAATCATCCGCACCTTCCAGTTCACGCCAGTGTCGTATGCAATCAGGTCGTTTCATCGTTTTCTCCCGAAAATGAGATGCTTCAGGTATAGCATAAGGCGGCAAGATAGCGCGTCCCGAGAGCGCATGACCGGGGCGACCAACGCACATGTCACATGAAGTGTGACGGCTATATCCCGCCGGGTCTCGGCGTTTTACCGGTATCGTGATAAAGTAACAGTTTCAGATTCACGCAACCAGAGGACGCTCATGGATAAGACCACTTCGCAACAAATGTTAGCGCATGCTGAAAAGCTGTGCGCGCAGCGTGGCGTGCGCCTGACCCCGCAGCGCCTCGAAGTATTGCGTTTGATGAGCCTACAGCAAGGGGCAATCAGCGCCTACGATCTGCTCGATCTCCTTCGTGATAAAGAACCTCAGGCGAAACCACCAACGGTATACCGGGCGCTGGAGTTTTTACTGGAGCAAGGGTTCGTACATAAGGTGGAATCCACCAATAGCTACGTACTGTGTCACCTTTTCGATCAGCCTACCCACAGCTCGGCGATGTTTATCTGCGACCGCTGCGGTGGCGTCAAAGAAGAGTGTGCGGAAGGCGTCGAAGATATTATGCATACGCTGGCGGCAAGAATGGGATTCGCCCTGCGCCACAACGTCATTGAGGCTCACGGCCTGTGCGCCGCCTGCGTCGAGGTTGAGTCCTGCAGTACGCCGGGCCATTGCCACCACGACCATACCATTCAGATCAAAAAGAAAGCCCGCTGAGGCGGTAGCCGCAGCGGGAATCAAGGGTGTATACCCGTCATACTTCAAGTTGCATGTGCGTTGGCTTTGGTACTCGGCTCATCCATGAGCTTCGCCCTTCGGGGCCAGCGCAAGCGCTGTTCAAAGCACGAGTGCCTTGTCCTGCAACTCGCATTATTTAGGGTATAAATCGTTAGGGCAGACAATAGTAAGGGGTTAAAACACGGCGTTTTCGCTACCAGCGATAGTCGTTTTTAGTTTCCCAGTCGGTCACTTCTTTCTCTGCCTGGTCTTTTGCGTAACCGTAACGTTCCTGAATTCTGCCCACCAGTTGGTCGCGTTTGCCTTCAATGACGGTCATGTCATCGTCGGTCAGCTTGCCCCATTTTTCTTTCGCTTTACCTTTGAACTGTTTCCAGTTACCGCCGATTTCGTCTTTATTCATCATGCATTCCTCATCGTTCGGTGATCGTTCGGTGAATGAACAGCCCGCTGTGTGCCGGACATGACTTAACTATAGATGAGTATTCTGAGTAAGATTTATTATTCGGAATCTTTAACCATCAGATGAGCCAAAGGCATTACGAAAACCAGGTTCCGCGCTGCCAGTGGCGCCGCCAGATAACCGCCAGGGAAGCGCCGCGCAGGGCGAGAAATATCGTCAGCGCCAGCCACAGCCCGTGGTTACCGAGCACCGGTACGGTAAACAGCGTCAGGGCAAACCCTGCTGCTGCGACCGCCATGCTGTTGCGCATCTCCGCGCCGCGCGTCGCGCCGATAAACATGCCGTCCAGCAGGTAACACCAGACGCCGATGACCGGCAGGATCATCTGCCAGACCAGATAGCGGTCGGCCAACTGCTGCAGCGAAGGCAGCGAGGTCAGCAACGCGATAATCTGTTCACCGGCAAGGCCGTAAATCAGCGCAAACCCCAGCGCCACCATCCCCGACTGGCGGCAGGCCGCATGCCAGACCGCAAGCAGCTGGCTGTCGTCGCGCGCGCCGTAGGCCTGCCCGGAGTGCGCCTCAACGGCATAGGCAAAACCGTCCAGCGCATAGGCGGTAAAGGTCAGCATCGTCATGAGGACCGCATTGACCGCGACGACATCGGCGCCGAGGCGGGCGCCAAATACCGTCACCGCCCCGAAGCAGAGCTGTAGCAGCAGCGAGCGCAGCATGATGTCGCGATTCAGCGCCAGCAGGCGGCGTATATCGCCGCGCCAGGCATTTTTCAGCATCGACAGGGAAACGCCGCGCAGCGCCAGCACGCGTCTCGCCATCAGCAGACCAATAAAGAAAGTGACGTATTCTGCGGTGACCGTCGCCAGTGCAGCCCCCTGCACGTTCATATGCAGGCCCATCACCAGCCATAAATCGAGCACAATGTTGAGGACGTTGCCGACCACCAGCAGGATCACCGGCGCTCTGGCGTACTGCACGCCCAGCAGCCAGCCCAGCAGGACCAGGTTCGCCAGCGAGGCCGGTGCGCTTAGCCAGCGGATCTCAAGGAAACGCCTGGCCTGTTCAAGCACGGCTTCGCTGCCGCCCACAATGTGCAGCGCCAGGTTTATCAACGGGATCCTGAAAAGCACAATCGCCAGCCCGGCGGCCAGCGCCAGGCCCAGCGGCTGCACCAGCGCGCGCGCCAGCCGCTGCGGATCCCTGGCACCAAACGCCTGTGCCGTTAGCCCGGTGGTACTCATGCGCAGGAAAAGGAGCAGCATAAAGAGGAAGCTGGTCGCCGTTGCGCCAACCGCCACGCCGCCCAGATAAACCGGGCTGTCGAGATGGCCAATAACGGCGGTATCCACCAGCCCCAGCAGCGGAACGGTGATATTGGAGAAGATCATGGGCAGCGCTAAGCGCCACAGGGCTTTGTCGGCGGCGTTAAAAAGCATGGAGAAAGCGCCTAAATGAGGAAAAACGACGCAGCATCATGCTTCAGATGATGATGCCGCGAGATGAAGAGATTATTGCCAGTTGCCGTTGCGGATAACGCCGACGGCCAGGCCTTCAATAGTAAAACTTTGTTCGCGAAGGTCGACCACAATCGGCGAGAATTCGCTGTTTTCCGGCAGCAGTTCCACGACGTTACCCTGTTTTTTCAGACGCTTCACGGTCACTTCTTCGTCGATGCGCGCTACAACCACCTGACCATTGCGTACATCCTGCGTTTTATGGACGGCCAGCAGGTCGCCATCAAGAATACCGATGTCTTTCATCGACATACCGCTAACGCGCAGCAGAAAATCAGCATTCGGCTTAAACATAGCCGGATCGACCTGATAGTGACCTTCGATATGCTGCTGGGCCAGCAGCGGCTCACCCGCCGCGACGCGGCCAATAAGCGGCAAACCCGTTTCTTCTTCCGTCAGCAGACGAATACCGCGGGAGGCACCGGAAACGATCTCGATTGCGCCTTTACGCGCCAGCGCTTTCAGGTGCTCTTCCGCCGCGTTTGGGGAGCGAAACCCCAAGCGCTGAGCAATCTCCGCACGCGTCGGCGGCATGCCCGTCTGGCTGATATGATCCCGAATGAGATCAAACACCTCTTGCTGCCTGGTCGTTAACGCTTTCATTCCGCCCCCTGGGTGTATATACAGTTATGCTGTGAGTATATACAGCTAACGGTGATTTTGGAACCACATTTCACACAAAAATCAGGAGTTTCTTTCCGTTTTGCGAGCAGCTACGACAAGACTTAGCGGTAGTTCGCCCACAGCAGCGTTCCCCATGCGATCAGCGCGATGATAATCGCCAGCAGAACTGCCGCCGATCCCATATCTTTCGCTCGCCCCGAAAGCTCATGATGTTCGGGACCGATACGGTCAACCACCGCCTCAATCGCGCTATTGATAATTTCAACTATCATCACTAGCAAGACCGAGCTAATGAGCAGCACCCGCGTGATAGCATCGACGTCCAACCAGCATGCGATCGCCACGGCAATGACGGCCGCGATGCCTTCCTGACGAAATGCGGCCTCATTGACCCACGCTGCACGGAATCCTTTCCAGGAATACCCGGCAGCTTTAATAATTCGGGTTAACCCAGTGGTATTATTGGCCATCAAACAAACCTTTTTATGTAAATGACGTCAATGAGTGTACGCGTTTGCCGCGTTACAACGGAAATTTTGCGCACTTTCTGTTATTCTTGCGGCGCATTTGCATGATTAACCAGAGGCTTCACATCGTCTATGTCTGGCTGGCAACGAATTTACTATAAATTACTGAATTTACCATTAAGGGCGCTGGTAAAAAGCAAGTCGATTCCGGCGCAACCTGCGCAGGAATTAGGCCTGGATACCTCGCGTCCTATTATGTACGTCCTGCCCTACAATTCGAAGGCGGACCTGCTGACGCTGCGCGCGCAATGCCTGGAACATGAGTTACCGGACCCGCTGGAGCCGCTCGAGATCGACGGCGCCCTGCTTCCGCGCTACGTATTTATCCACGGCGGGCCGCGCGTGTTCACCTATTACACGCCGAAAGAAGAGTCTATCAAGCTCTTTCACGACTATCTGGATTTGCACCGCAATCATCCCGATCTTGACGTGCAGATGGTGCCGGTTTCGGTGATGTTCGGTCGCGCGCCGGGGCGTGAAAAAGGCGAGGTTAACCCGCCGCTGCGTATGCTCAACGGCATTCAAAAATTCTTCGCCGTTCTGTGGCTGGGCCGCGATAGCTTCGTCCGTTTCTCGCCTTCGGTCTCGCTGCGTAAGATGGCGGACGAACACGGTACCGATAAAACCATCGCCCAGAAGCTGGCCCGCGTGGCGCGCATGCACTTCGCCCGTCAGCGTCTGGCGGCGGTCGGCCCGCGCCTCCCCGCGCGCCAGGATCTGTTTAATAAACTGCTGGCGTCGAAAGCCATTGCCCGTGCGGTAGAAGACGAAGCGCGCAGCAAGAAGATTTCTCATGAAAAGGCGCAGCAAAACGCTATCGCTCTGATGGAAGAGATCGCGGCAAACTTCTCCTACGAGATGATTCGCCTGACAGACCGCGTGCTGGGCTTTACCTGGAACCGGTTGTATCAGGGCATCAACGTCCATAACGCCGAGCGTGTCCGTCAGCTGGCGCACGAAGGCCACGAGATAGTCTACGTCCCATGCCACCGCAGCCATATGGACTATCTGCTGCTCTCTTACGTCATTTATCATCAGGGCCTGGTGCCGCCGCATATCGCTGCCGGCATCAACCTGAACTTCTGGCCCGCCGGGCCGATCTTCCGTCGCGGCGGCGCGTTCTTTATTCGTCGCACGTTCAAGGGCAATAAGCTCTACTCAACCGTATTTCGCGAATATCTTGGCGAGCTGTTCAGCCGCGGCTATTCGGTGGAGTACTTCGTGGAGGGCGGGCGTTCACGTACTGGTCGTCTGCTGGATCCGAAAACCGGCACTCTGTCGATGACCATCCAGGCAATGCTGCGCGGCGGTAATCGCCCTATCACCCTGGTGCCGATTTACATCGGCTACGAGCACGTGATGGAGGTCGGCACCTACGCCAAAGAGCTGCGCGGCGCGACAAAAGAGAAAGAGAGTCTGCCGCAGATGCTGCGCGGCTTGAGCAAGCTGCGCAATCTCGGCCAGGGCTACGTTAACTTCGGCGAACCGCTGCCGCTGATGACCTATCTGAACCAGCATGTGCCGGACTGGCGCGAGTCTATCGACCCTATCGAAGCGGTCCGTCCTTCCTGGCTGACGCCGACGGTGAATAACATCGCCTCGGATCTGATGGTACGCATCAACAATGCCGGCGCGGCTAACGCCATGAACCTGTGCTGTACCGCGCTGCTGGCATCGCGTCAACGCTCACTGACCCGCGAGCAGCTCACCGAGCAGCTGGAGTGCTATCTCGCCCTGCTGCGCAACGTGCCATATTCAGCGGATGCGACCACGCCTGCGGCTTCGGCCAGCGAGCTGATTGACCACGCGCTGCAGATGAACAAGTTCGAAGTCGAGAAAGACACCATTGGCGATATCATCATTCTGCCGCGCGAGCAGGCCGTCCTGATGACTTATTACCGCAACAACATCGCCCATATGCTGGTGATGCCGTCGCTGTTAGCCGCCATCGTCACTCAGCATCGTCGCATTACCCGCGCCGAAATTCTGCGTCACGTTGAGATGTTCTATCCGTTCCTCAAGGCCGAGCTATTCCTGCGTTGGGAAAAAGCGGAGCTGGCGGGCGTCGTCGATGCGCTGATCGCCGAGATGCAGCGTCAGGGTCTGATCGCCCTGAACAACGATGAGGTGAGCGTTAATCCGTCTCACGCCCGTTCTCTGCAGCTGCTGGCCGCAGGCGCGCGCGAAACGCTGCAGCGCTACGCCATTACCTTCTGGCTGCTGAGCGCTAACCCGTCAATCAACCGCAGTTCGCTGGAGAAAGAGAGCCGCACCGTGGCGCAGCGCCTGTCCGTTCTGCACGGCATCAACGCGCCGGAGTTCTTCGATAAGGCGGTGTTCAGCACGCTGGTGCTGACCCTGCGTGACGAAGGCTATATCAGCGATACCGGGGACGCCGAGCCGGAAGAGACGTTGAAGATCTACCGCATGCTGGCGGATCTGATTACTTCGGATGTGCGGTTAACGATTGAAAGCGTTACCCAGGATGAAGCGTAACGTTTAAAGAGATGTCCCGGCTTGCGCCGGGCTACCGGCCCATGCGGTTTTGTAGCCCGGCTAAGGCGTTTATGCCGCAAGCCGGGAAGAACTACTGCATATATCCCATCGCCAGACCAAGAAACAGCACCAGCCCAACGTAGTTATTGTTCATAAACGCCTTAAAGCAGGCATCGCGTTCGCGTTTAAATATTAGCTTCTGCTGCCAGGCGAACAGCGCCGCGGCGATAAACAACGACCAGTAATACTCCCAGCCCAGCCCGCTCAGCCAGCCTACCGCCGCCATCAGTGCCAGCACCGCCACCTGTAAAATGCCGATGATTAAGCGATCGTTGTCGCCAAAGAGAATCGCCGTCGATTTAATACCGATTTTGACGTCATCATCACGATCGACCATCGCATACTGGGTATCGTAGGCCACCGCCCACAGGATATTGGCGAGGAACATCAGCCAGCAGCTCAGCGGCAGCGATTCGCTGACCGCCGAAAAGGCCATCGGGATCGACCAGCCGAACGCCGCACCCAGTACTACCTGCGGCAGGTGGGTATAGCGCTTCATAAACGGATATACCCATGCCAGCGCCAGCGCCGCTACTGACAGCAAAATGGTCATGGTGTTCAGGGTCAACACCAGCAGGAACGAAAGCAGCACCAGCACGACAAACAGCGTCCGCGCCTCCTTTTCGCTCACGTCGCCGCTCGGCAACGGGCGGTGGGCCGTCCGTTTGACGTGGCCGTCAAACTTGCGATCGGCATAATCGTTGACCACGCAGCCTGCGGCGCGCATCAGCCAGACGCCGGCGACGAAAACGGCGAGGATCCATAGCGGCGGTATCCCCGGCGTCGCCACCCACAGCGCCCACAGCGTCGGCCACAGCAGCAGCAGCGCGCCAATCGGTTTGTCAGTACGCATCAGGCGGTGAAACGCCAGCAGCTTGTTCTGCGTCAGACTCCACTCCATTTCATTTTCCTCTTAATACAACGGCGATGCAGGCAAAAACAGTTCCGTCAGCAGCAGCGGTTTGCCGCTCAACCGGAGACGGGAACGACGCCCCCACAGCTCTGCATGACGACCAATTTCAATAAAATCGCGGGTTAGCGTCGATGACGTGAAGAGATAGCGGCCCAACGGCGTTTGCCCCAGCTGTTGCAGCGCCAGTTCGGGGCCGCTCAGCGTTGATTCGGGCACTATCGTGCGCCCGGCCAGCCAGGGTTCACCGTTGGCGCAAAGAATGATTTCCCGCAGCCAGTAGCGGGGTTCGCTCGGTAACAGGGGCGCCTC
Organism: Klebsiella pasteurii; assembly: GCF_018139045.1. Lineage (NCBI taxonomy): Bacteria > Pseudomonadati > Pseudomonadota > Gammaproteobacteria > Enterobacterales > Enterobacteriaceae > Klebsiella > Klebsiella pasteurii. The sequence goes on along the minus strand of NZ_CP073236.1, from coordinate 4,327,950 downwards.
ACCGGCCAGCGCCTCGCGTCCAACAAAACCTTCGTTAACCATGATGACGCTGACTTTCTTCCCCTGCTGCTCAAAGCGTTTGGTCATTGAGTCTTCCAGCAATAACCAGTCGCGCAGATGCGCATCCAGCGGGGGCATAGCGGCAAAATAATGCAGCGCACGCAGTTGCGTAAGCGCAGGATGTGGCATGCCTGAATCTCCGGTACATAACGTGAAGGTATTGTATCGCAGAATGGGGCATCGGGGGCGGGCAAACGTCAATATACGATCATCCGCGCAACAGCCGTGCAACAGAGGCTGCGGCGCGCTAAAAAAAAGTGCGCCCTGACGGACGCACCTAAAGGCTGTGCCTAAACATCAGCATTGCGGGGAGACGGTCACCCCTTGCCTTTTACACTGCTGATAAAGGTGGAACGAGCAGATTTCGAGCCAAGACGTTCAGCTTCGTTCATCAATTTCAGGGCTTTATCGATATCGCCTTTCGCAACCGCCTGCTTAATGCCGTTGTTGAAATAGGTTTCGGTGTCATCAAGCATCGGTTCGCTTTTCGCCGCCGGAGCCGGGGCCGGCGCGACAACCGGCGCGCTATAGGCAGGAGCAGCGGTATTACCGACGGTAACGGGCCCCGGACCTGACGAACCAAACAACGGGCCAACCAGCACGCTGGAGCCGGTAGAGGTTTTCACCTTCAGGCTAATGGTGCCGTCTGTAACGTGTTTCGCGATGGGATCAGGAATATCCGGCACCGCATTGCCGGTACCTTTGGCGTAAGCCTTCGCCGGATCGATTAATTTAGTGGTCTGCTGCAAATCCTGCGGCGTGGTAAAAACCAGCACATAAATTTTCTGCTGTCCCAGCGCCGGAGTCAGGCGCATTACGCCTTCCAGACGATCTGAACTCATCACTCCCGGTTCAAGATAAGTGAAGTAGCTGCTGGGGAAAAACGCGGATGGCGTCATATTTTGGTCAAGAATCAGCACGTTCGGCGCATATACCGCAGTTTGTTTTTCCACTTCGCTGGTTAACGTAATATTGAGCTCGCCAATATTCGCCGGAACGCTGTATGCGGCGACCGGGCCGCTGATACCGGGGACACTGAGCGTCTGTCCGGCCACGGCGAGCTTTGTCGTCTGCGTTTTGGATTGATCGACCGGAGTCCAGGTCAACTGCTGCAACGCGGAGGCCGGAATCGACGGCGCGGCAGAGGTGTTCTGCGGCACGAAATTAACATCAGCAAAACTGACTGCGGGTACGCAGGCCATCAGGCCGACGGACAGGCAGAGGGCAACGAGACTTTTCTTCATTTTCATTGTTATCACCTCAATTCCGATGGCCGAGCGGTAGCCAGGCAATAGCGCGCTGGGCCTAAGATAGAGGGGCTTGCGCCCCTCTTTTAGTTACGAACGGTCAGGCTCGATTACCACCAGATTTCCATCTGGGCACCGAAGGTCCACTCGTCGCTATCGCCACGGCTAAAGGTTTTAGCGCTGGTGTCGTTATACGCTACGCCGCTATCGTTATAGCCCCATTTCTCATCCCATTTAGCGTACGTTGCGAATACGCGGATTGCCGGACGGGACCAGATGCTGTCACCAGCCTGCCACTGCTGTGCCAGAGTCACTTTATACTGGCTGTTACGATCGCTGGTGCGTTGAGATTTGACGTTGTCGTAGCCGATTTCCATCAGGGTGCTCATGATAGGCGTCCACTTGTACATTGGACGAACGCCGACGGTCCACCACTGGGTACCATTGTTGTTGTCGCGGTCGATATCCTGGTACATACCGACGTACATCAGATCCCAGCTATCGCCCAGAGAGATCGCACCGTGGTCCAACACGCGCCACATAGATCCATCGTTATTAATGCTGCCACCTTGCGGAACGCCTTTACCGCTGGAAGTCATAGAGTCAGTTGCATACTGCAGAACAAATTTGTTAAAGCCTTTCAGCATGCTCTGAGTATGCTCAGCGGTAAGCATCCAGCCGTCTTTGGAAGCGCCCGGCTGCAGAGAATAATCATCAGGGATGTTAGTGTGGCCGTAGTCAACGCCCAGTTCCAGCGTACCGCCCGGGTTAGTTTCCAGACCGGCCAAACGCACGTCGAATACATCGTTCGGCACGATATTGTCATAGACGCGATTACCGAACTCGTCGCGATCGGCGAAGGTGCCGGAGCCGCCGGATTCAGAAGAACGCGTTGCTGCCAGAGAGAGTTTACCGAAGCCCAGATCGATGTTTTCAATACCCGCACCAGGACCAGAAATATCCCAGTAGTAGAAGTCGATCATATGAACGTCATGACGCTGGTAGAAGCGCTTACCGGCCCAGATGGTGGAACCTGGCAACCATTCGATCAGGTTTTTACCCTGCACGTTAGCTTCACGGAATGCCGGACTGGTGGATTCCCAGTCGTTCTGCTGTGACACAGAGTAGGCGACGTTGGTATCGAAGTAGAAGCTCTTATCACCTTCTTTCCATACTTCCTGGCCCAGCTTCAGTTCCGCATAGGTTTCACATTCGTTACCCAGACGGTATTTACTTTGAGCGCCGGTTGCCTGGAAGCACTGTTGCTCACCGCCGCTGCCGGTCCAGCCGATACCAGAACGGGCATAACCGTGGAAATCAACGGCCAGCGCCTGAGCAGACATAACGCCTGCCGCAACGGCGACCGCCAGTGGAAGTTTGCGCAGAGTAATCATCATTCTATCTCCTGAGATCATTGCTTTTCTTTGAACACTTCACCCTTCGGGCTGCCTCTTTGTTGGCTGCGCTCACTCACCCTGGTCACGTACTTTTGTACGCTCCCAGGGATTCATTCCCTTGCCGCCTCGATGCAGCGCGAATGGTTTTGTGTTTTTTTTTAGTTAGAAGCCCTACACGCCCGGCTCTTTATGCAGCCGACGACAAGCGGTGCCATCCTCACGGAATAAATGGCAGCGCTCCGGCGGCAAACCGATGGCGAATGTGGCTCCCTCTTCTACCAGCACCACGTCGTTCTGGCGGTAAACCAGGTTTTGACGGATGGATGGGATCTGGATATGAATTTGCGTTTCGTGGCCGAGCTGTTCGACCACCTGAACTTCACCTTCAAGGGTGACGTCGGCGATATCGCTGGGCAGCAGATGTTCCGGGCGAATACCTAAAGACATATTGGCGCCGACCTGAACGCGGGCGCTGTCCACCGGCAGCCAGACCTGCTGACGGTTCGGTAGCTCCACCTGCACCTGCTCAATGGCGGTAGCGGTGACTTTGACCGGCAGGAAGTTCATCTTCGGCGAGCCGATAAAGCCCGCGACGAAGCGATCCGCCGGGTAGTGATAGAGTTCGAGAGGCTTGCCGACCTGCGCGACGCGACCGGCGTCCAGCACCACAATCTTGTCGGCGAGGGTCATCGCTTCGACCTGGTCGTGGGTCACGTAAATCATTGTGCGGCCAAGACGCTTATGCAGACGGGAAATCTCAATACGCATCTGTACGCGCAGCGCGGCATCGAGGTTAGAGAGCGGTTCATCCAGCAGGAAAACGCGCGGTTCAGCCACCAGGGTACGACCAATCGCCACGCGCTGGCGCTGACCGCCGGAAAGCGCTTTCGGTTTACGCTCCAGCAGGTGAGCCAGCTGCAGCACTTCCGCCACCTGAGTCACGCGTTGGTTAATCAGCTCTTTTTTGGCGCCGGCCAGCTTCAGGCCAAAAGACATGTTTTCCGCGACGGAAAGATGGGGGTAAAGCGCATAAGACTGAAACACCATCCCGATACCGCGCTCGGCGGGCGGAACATCATTCATTCGGGTATCGCCAATCAGCAGATCGCCGCTGGTCACCGTTTCCAGCCCGGCAATCATTCGCAGCAGGGTGGATTTGCCGCAGCCTGATGGCCCAACAAACACGACGAACTCCCCATCCTGGATCTCGAGATTGATATCTTTTGATACCACCACGTCACCCCAGGCTTTCGTTACATTTCGCAGCTGTACGCTCGCCATGCCCTTCTCCCTTCGTTACAACCTGTCACTTAACGACACATTCAAGATGGGCTGACTATGCGGCATTCATTAGTCTGGTAAATCCTCCACCCCCCGGCTTTTTCATGGGGGAGGAGACGGGAGGATGAGAGATGACGTCTCGCCGCTGGGGGGGGCGGGCCGATACCCATTTCGTGATGCAGCCTGCAAAATTGGCCTCCTTTTTATGTGCTCCAGGACTCATAACCGGCATTTCTGCTATGGAGATCACACAATCGGGGGATGGGGCGTAGACATGGGGAGGATGGAAAGAGGTTGTTAAAAAAGGAAACTCATCACCGTTAAGCCACTCAAGTGTATCCACGAGCACATCACCAAATAGGACGGGTATATGAAAATCAAAACTGGCGCTCGCATCCTCGCGCTGTCTGCATTGACCACGATGATGTTTTCCGCCTCTGCCCTCGCAAAAATCGAAGAAGGTAAGCTGGTTATCTGGATTAACGGCGACAAAGGCTACAACGGCCTCGCTGAAGTGGGTAAAAAGTTTGAAAAAGACACCGGCATTAAAGTATCCGTAGAACATCCGGATAAGCTGGAGGAGAAATTCCCGCAGGTTGCCGCGACCGGTGACGGCCCTGACATCATTTTCTGGGCCCACGACCGTTTTGGCGGCTACGCCCAGTCCGGCCTGTTGGCGGAAATCACCCCGGACAAAGCTTTCCAGGACAAACTCTATCCGTTCACCTGGGACGCGGTTCGCTATAACGGCAAGCTGATTGCCTACCCGGTTGCCGTCGAAGCGCTGTCGCTGATCTATAACAAAGACCTGGTGCCAAATCCGCCGAAAACCTGGGAAGAGATCCCGGCGCTGGATAAAGAACTGAAGGCGAAAGGTAAGAGCGCGCTGATGTTCAACCTGCAAGAACCGTACTTCACCTGGCCGCTGATTGCCGCCGACGGCGGTTATGCGTTCAAGTTTGAAAACGGCAAGTACGACGTGAAAGACGTAGGCGTGGATAGCGCTGGCGCGAAAGCAGGCCTGACCTTCCTGGTCGACCTTATTAAGAACAAGCATATGAACGCCGACACCGACTACTCCATCGCGGAAGCGGCATTCAACAAAGGCGAAACCGCGATGACCATCAACGGTCCGTGGGCGTGGTCTAACATCGATAAGAGCAAGGTTAACTACGGCGTTACCCTGCTGCCGACCTTCAAAGGCAACCCGTCTAAACCGTTCGTTGGCGTACTGAGCGCCGGTATTAACGCCGCCAGCCCGAACAAAGAACTGGCGAAAGAGTTCCTCGAAAACTACCTGATGACCGATCAGGGTCTGGATGAAGTGAACAAGGACAAACCGCTGGGCGCGGTCGCGCTGAAATCCTTCCAGGAAAAACTGGAAAAAGATCCGCGTATCGCCGCCACCATGGCTAACGCCAAGAATGGTGAAATCATGCCGAATATTCCGCAGATGTCCGCCTTCTGGTATGCCGTTCGTACCGCAGTGATCAACGCCGCTAGCGGTCGCCAGACCGTTGAAGAGGCGCTGAAAGACGCACAGGCTCGTATCACCAAGTAATACGGTTTCCCTTATTTCTTAGGGAATAAGGTTTGTTGAATACGTTGTTACACGAAATCATTCGCGCTACATCGAGGCGGCAAGGATGCAAATCCCCAGGCGCTTACATCAGTAAGTGACTGGGGTACGCATCCGCAGCCAACAAAGAGGTAGCGCGAAGGATAAAGTGTAAAGAGGATGATCCCCATGGATGTCGTGAAAAAGAAACACTGGTGGCAAAGCCCGCAGCTCACATGGTCTGTGATCGGCTTGCTGTGCCTGCTGGTGGGTTACCTTGTTGTTTTGATGTACGCCCAGGGGGAGTACCTGTTTGCCATCATGACGCTGATTTTGAGCTCGGTTGGCCTGTATATTTTTTCCAATCGCAAAGCCTACGCCTGGCGCTATGTGTATCCGGGTCTCGCCGGGATGGGGCTGTTCGTCCTGTTCCCGCTGATCTGCACGATCGCAATCGCTTTTACCAACTACAGCAGCACTAACCAGTTGACCTTCGAACGCGCCCAACAGGTGCTGATGGACCGCTCCTTCCAGGCGGGTAAATCCTACAACTTCGCGCTCTATCCGGCGGGAGATGAATGGAAGCTGGCGCTGACCGACGGCGAAAGCGGCAAAAACTATCTTTCCGACGCCTTTAAATTCGGCGGCGAGCAGAAGCTGGCCTTAAAAGAGGCTGACGCCCTGCCGGAAGGCGAGCGCGCCACGCTGCGCGTGATTACGCAAAACCGTACCGCCCTGAACCAGCTGACCGCCGTGCTGCCGGATGAAAGCAAAGTCATCATGAGCTCCCTGCGTCAGTTCTCCGGTACTCAACCGCTGTACGCGCTGGCCAATGACGGTACGCTGACCAACAACCAGAGCGGCGTGAAATATCGTCCGAACGCCGAGGTCGGTTTCTATCAGGCGATCAACGCCGACGGCAGCTGGGGCAGCGAAAAGCTCAGCCCGGGCTACACCGTAACCATCGGCTGGGATAACTTCACCCGCGTGTTCCAGGATGAAGGGATCCAGAAACCGTTCTTCGCGATTTTCGTCTGGACGGTGGTGTTCTCCGTTCTGACCGTGATTCTCACCGTTGCGGTCGGCATGGTGCTCGCCTGTCTCGTCCAGTGGGAAGCCCTGAAGGGCAAAGCGATTTACCGCGTACTGCTGATTCTGCCGTATGCCGTACCGTCATTTATCTCGATTCTGATTTTCAAAGGCTTGTTCAACCAGAGCTTTGGCGAGATCAACATGATGCTCAGTGCGATGTTCGGCATCAAGCCAGCCTGGTTCAGCGACCCGACCACCGCGCGCACGATGATTATCATCGTCAACACCTGGCTGGGCTATCCGTACATGATGATCCTGTGCATGGGCCTGCTGAAAGCGATTCCTGACGATTTATATGAAGCCTCGGCAATGGATGGCGCTACGCCGTTCCAGAACTTCTTCAAAATTACGCTGCCGCTGCTGATCAAGCCGCTGACGCCGCTGATGATCGCCAGCTTCGCCTTTAACTTTAACAACTTCGTGCTGATTCAGCTGTTGACCAACGGCGGGCCGGACCGGCTCGGCACCACCACGCCGGCGGGCTACACCGACCTGCTGGTGAGCTATACCTACCGTATCGCCTTTGAAGGCGGCGGCGGTCAGGACTTCGGCCTCGCGGCGGCTATCGCCACGCTGATCTTCCTGCTGGTAGGCGCGCTGGCGATTGTTAACCTGAAAGCCACACGTATGAAGTTTGATTAAGGGAGATAACGATTATGGCTATGGTTCAACCCAAATCTCAGAAGCTGCGCCTGTTCACGACGCATCTCCTGCTGCTGATTTTTATCGCGGCGATTATGTTCCCGCTGCTGATGGTTATCGCTATCTCTCTGCGCGAAGGTAACTTCGCCACCGGTAGCCTGATCCCTGAAAGTATCTCCTGGGAGCACTGGCGGCTGGCGTTAGGTTTCAGCGTCGAACACGCTGACGGTCGCGTCACGCCGCCGCCCTTCCCGGTGCTGCTGTGGCTGTGGAACTCCATCAAGGTGGCCGGCATTACCGCTATTGGCATCGTCGCGCTCTCTACCACCTGCGCTTACGCTTTTGCCCGCATGCGCTTCCCAGGTAAAGCAACGCTGCTGAAAGGGATGCTGATTTTCCAGATGTTCCCCGCAGTGCTGTCGCTGGTCGCGCTGTATGCCCTGTTTGACCGTCTCGGCCAGTACGTGCCGTTCGTCGGCCTGAATACCCACGGCGGCGTCATCTTCGCCTATATGGGCGGTATCGCGCTGCACGTCTGGACGATTAAAGGTTACTTCGAAACCATCGACGGCTCGCTGGAAGAAGCGGCGGCGCTGGACGGCGCCACCCCATGGCAGGCTTTCCGCCTGGTGCTGCTCCCGCTGTCAGTGCCGATTCTGGCGGTGGTGTTTATTCTGTCGTTCATCGCTGCGATTACCGAAGTACCGGTGGCCTCCCTGCTGCTGCGCGATGTGAACAGCTATACCCTGGCGGTCGGAATGCAGCAGTATCTCAACCCGCAGAACTATCTGTGGGGCGACTTTGCCGCCGCGGCGGTGCTCTCCGCCATCCCGATTACCGTAGTGTTCCTGCTGGCCCAGCGCTGGTTGGTCAACGGCCTGACGGCTGGCGGAGTGAAAGGTTAATTTTTTTGTAACACCCGCCCCAAATTTCAGATGAGGGCCGGCGGTTTAGCGGCAATACACGTCCCCAACCGGGTATTGCCGCCGCCGCCCTCAGCTGAAAAAGTAAGGCAAATGCCACTGCTATCCTCAACTGGACCCTACATAAATTTAATTTGTGACTGTTGGTCAGCGGCCCTGGAGGCCGCTTTTTTTTATTCGCGTTTCAGGCGGTTGGAGTTACACAGCCAGAGCGTAATCACCAAAATCAGGATCGCCGCGGAGTAAATCAGTACCGCCATAGGCGACTCATGATCGATAATGATCAGGCGGACGATGGCGGTGATGCCGATATAGACAAAGTAGCGCAGCGGGAAGTGAAATCCCGACTCAAAGTACTTCACTATCAGCGCGATAAATTCGAAATAGAGGAAGTAGACCACCAGCCCTTCCACCAGCTTGTACTTACTGACAGGTTCAGGGGTGAACAGGACGTGCGCCAGATGCAACGTCTCTTTCCCGAGAAAAACGATCAGTATGACTCCCAGACACAATAGCCCGAGATTCAAAACGGTTTGCATGGCGGTTGCAATAAAACTCACCAACGGACGATAAACCGGCGGCATAGGTACACCTCATCATCATGATTTCCTGTGACCTGTATAACGCAAAAATGTGATCCAGATCTACATTTATGAGTCCCTTCTTGTGACTACAGCGCTCTCGCCTATCCGACGAAATACGTAAAAAAAGAAATTTTTACTTTCGGCGAGGCTGTGAGGCAGTTAACTAAATCCCTTTTTATGTTCAAAAAACAGAATATAAATACCTATCAAATCAGCTAATTAACCATAATAAGATCACAATTTTACAATATTTTAATAAGCGAATATTTTTCTCTTTCAGGCATAAATAACGGGGGTATTAGAGTAAGTTTTTTCTTAAGAATTGACATAGCATATTCGCATATTAATAAGCCCTCGTTAGCGGATAGATATAAAATATGACTACTGAACACGCATCTCTATTTATAAACTGGCTGAAAAAAGAAGTTGCCCCGGCATTAGGCTGTACAGAGCCTGTCGCTATTTCTTTTACCGCGGCTTACGCCGCGAAACATTTGGATACTGCTTGTCAAAGTATTAGCGGTTTTATTTCCGCAAATCTGTATAAGAATGCAATGGGCGTAACTATTCCCGGAACATCCGTCAGTGGCGTGGCGCTTGCGGCCGCAATTGGCGCATTTGGCGGCGACGCTGATAAGGGATTAAAAACACTGGAGGGGATTAGCGAACGGCATGTTGAACTAGCCCAAAAATTAATCGCCGATGGTCAGGTCAATATTAGCGTGCAAGACACCCCTGATTTTATTCATCTGGATCTGACGCTGACGGGCGGCGAAAAGAGCTGCCGCGTGGTGGTCAAGGGCACGCATACCAATATCGTTGAGCTGTATATTAATGGCGAAGCGCAGGTGCTGGCGGACAAACAGAGTACGGTAACGCAGCAGGAAACATTAGCAACCTTTTCGCTTGCCGAGGCCTTTGATTTTATTAGCGAGGTCGAATTCGCCGACATCGCATTTATTCTCGAAGCCGCCCGGCTCAATTCGGCGCTGGCGGAGGAAGGTAAAAGCAAAAAATACGGTTTGAACATCAACGGCACCTTCTCTGATGCGGTAAAAAATGGCCTGCTCAGCAACGACCTGCTGAGTAAAGTCATCATCAATACCGTCGCCGCATCCGACGCGCGAATGGGCGGAGCCCCCGTCGTCGCGATGTCAAACTTTGGTTCCGGTAACCAGGGTATCGCCGCCACCATGCCGGTAGTGACGGTCGCGGAGCATCTTAACGCCGATGAAGAGACCCTCGCGCGGGCGCTGGCGCTCTCCCACCTGACCGCCATATCGATCCACTCCCGCTATACGCGTCTGTCCGCGCTATGCGCAGCGTCCACGGCAGCGATGGGCGCCGCGGCAGGTATGGCGTGGTTATTTACCCGTGACCTGCAAACAATTAATACCGCTATTATTAATATGATCAGCGATATTACCGGCATGATTTGCGATGGCGCCTCTAATAGCTGCGCAATGAAAGTATCGTCCGTGGTTTCCAGCGCCTTTAAGGCCGTACTGATGGCGATGCAAAATAGCTGCGCAGGCTCTAATGACGGCATTGTTTGCGCTGATGTAGAGCAGACCATTAATAATCTCTGCCGTCTGGTGATTAAGCCCATGGCCTATACCGATAAAGAAATCATCAACATTATGGTAGCAAAGTAATCATTAATTCGCGTTTTAATGTACCTTACACAAATAATTAATCTCCTGAATACAACAGGTATTGCTTATGAACAAAAAAGTTATTCTACGGGGTATGAGCGCCATACTTCCCTTGTGCATCGGCGACTTTCCGTTTTCATTTATTGTCGGCGCGCTAAGCGTTAGCGCCGGGATGAGTATCTGGCAAAGTACGGCATGGTCGACGATTGTCATCGCCGGTTCGGCACAAATGCTGGCGTTAAATATGCTAAAAACCGGAGCGAGCCTTGGGGTGATTATATTCACCACGATGATAATTAATCTTCGCCATGTGCTTTATAGCGCCTCTATTTCCAGTACGGTACGCGAAGCCTCCTTCTTTAAAAAATGCTTTATGGCATATGCCCTGACCGATGAAGTGTACGCCACGACGGTGAAAGAGATGGAGGAGAATAAAAAAGATAAATATCTTTTCTATTTTTCAGCAATGCTGACGTTTTGGTTCGCCTGGGTACTGGCCGATTTCCTTGGCGCTCTGGTTGGCGCGTCTTTTCCGCACATTGAAAAATATGGTCTGGACTTCGCGATGGTCGCCGCATTTATCGCCATCGTGGTCCCGCAAATCAAAAGCCAGGCCTGTACCGTCGCCGCCGTTGTTGCTGCCGTATCCGGGGTACTTTTGGTCGTACTGCCCTACTCGTTAGGTATCGTCGTCGCGTCCGTACTGGGCGTAATGGCGGGCCTGAGCGTCGATCTCGCCGAAGAGCGTAAACAGGCGCAGGCCGCTGACAAACTCTCTCTCGAAGGAGCGCTGGAAAATGAGTAATAGCTTTTTTATCGCCCTGACGCTGGGCATGGCCGCCGTGACCTTTCTTATTCGCTTCTCGTTCATTGGCCTCGCCGGGAAGGTTCAGATGTCGAGCCGGGTCAGCAAAACGCTGCGTTTTGTGCCGGTGACCGTGCTGCCGGCCATCATCACGATTCAGATCCTGAGCGTAAATTCCAGCATGGAGTTCGATTTGAAAAACCCGAAGGTGATCGCCGCGATTATCTGCACGCTCGCCAGCTTCCGCCTGGGCCTGGTCTGGGTCGTCGTCAGCGGCGTCGGTTCACTCGTTTTGCTCAACTATTTCATGTAACCACCTATCAGAAGGAATCAACAGAATGATAATTACCACTGCCGCTGCGCCTGCCGCCATTGGTCCGTATGTTCAGGGGGTAAACCTGGGTACCATGACGATGACCTCGGGGCAGCTGCCGGTCAATCCGCAAGACGGCACCATGTCTGACGACATCGCTCAGCAGACGCGACAGTCGCTGGATAACGTTAAGGCTATCGTTGAAGCGGCGGGTTTGCAGGTGAAAAACATCGTTAAGACGATGGTCTTCGTCAAGGATCTGAATGACTTCGCCACCATCAACGCGGTTTATGAAGCGTTCTTCGCCGAACACAACGCGGACTTTCCAGCCCGCTCTTGCGTTGAAGTCGCCAGACTGCCTAAAGATGCGGGCATTGAGATCGAAGCCATCGCCGTCGCCTAATCCCCCTGCCGGAGGTCCTCCTCCGGCAACGTCTTACCCCCCACTTTTGAGGTTTACCCGCAGCGAAGTTTACGGGCAAAATATCGCCACTTCTTTGCGAGGAACGCAGAATGCTAAAGATTCGTATTGGACGTCCGGAAGATGCGGCTTTACTCAACGAAATGGCCAACGTCAGTTACCGCCACCACTTTACCCATCTCTGGCACAACGCCGAGGAAATGGAGCACTACCTGCAGCAAGAGTATTCCATGGCCGCGTTGGCGCCCAGCCTGGCCGATCCGCAGTGCTGCTGGTTGATTGCGGAAGCCGCGCGCCCTGTCGGCTTTGCTAAATACGCCTGTGGTCAGAATATTGATCCCGGGGGTCCATCCGGCGCGCTGCTACATAAGCTCTATCTACTGCCTGACGCCACCGGGCATCGTTACGGCGAGCAGATTTTCCGCGCCGTCGAGACGCGAGCGAAAGAGACGGGTGAAAGCTGGCTATGGCTGGAAGTGCTCGCCGCGAATACCCGCGCCCGCCGTTTTTATGAACGCCAGGGGATGCAGCACGTGAAGGATGTGGCATTTCATTCTGCAACCCAGCAAAGCACACTCCATATTCTGGCTAAACCAATCTGAGAGGCAGCATGCATACCCTTCGTGAAACCGCCATTCGCAACGTCGCCAGCGGCGAAAACGTGGTGATTTACCAACCCACCAACCTCTACGACTGCACGCTTGGCGATAACGTCTTCGTCGGGCCATTTGTGGAGATTCAGGGTCATACCCGCATCGGCAACGACAGCAAAATTCAGTCCCACACCTTTATCTGCGAGTACGTGACCATCGGCGAGCGCTGCTTTATCGGCCACGGCGTGATGTTCGCCAACGATATGTTCCGCGAAGGCAAACCCAACGCCGACCGCGAGAGCTGGGGAAGAATTGTGATTGGCAACGATGTGTCTATCGGCAGCGGCGCAACCATTCTGGCGGTCAGCATCTGCGATGGGGTCGTGATCGGCGCGGGCAGCGTGGTGACAAAATCCATTACTGAGAAAGGCGTGTGGGCCGGGAACCCGGCAAAGCTGCTGCGCCGGCTATAACAAAAATGCCGACCACATGGGCCAGCATTGCGAACGTTTTAGCGATTATGCGCGCCAGGATTTATAGCGGTTAATCAGACCGTTAGTGGAGCTGTCGTGGCTGCTCACTTCGGAACCATCTTTCAGCTCCGGCAGGATGCGGTTAGCCAGCTGTTTGCCCAGCTCAACGCCCCACTGATCGAAGGTGAAGATGTTCATAATCACGCCCTGGGTGAAGATTTTGTGCTCATACAGGGCAATCAGCGCGCCCAGGCTGAACGGCGTAATTTCACGCAGCAGGATGGAGTTGGTTGGGCGGTTGCCTTCAAACACTTTGAACGGCACAACGTGTTCCAGGGTCGCCGGATCTTTACCCTGATCGCGATATTCCTGCTCGACCACTTCGCGGGATTTACCAAACGCCAGCGCTTCGGTCTGCGCAAAGAAGTTAGACAGCAGCTTCGGATGGTGGTCGGACAGCGGGTTGTGGGTAACCGCCGGGGCGATAAAGTCGCAAGGCACCATTTTGGTCCCCTGGTGAATCAGCTGGTAGAACGCGTGCTGACCGTTAGTGCCCGGCTCGCCCCAGATGATTGGGCCAGTCTGGTAATCCACGGCGTTGCCGTTACGGTCAACGTATTTACCGTTGGATTCCATGTTGCCCTGCTGGAAGTAGGCGGCAAAGCGGTGCATATACTGGTCGTACGGCAGAATCGCTTCGGTTTCAGCGCCGAAGAAGTTGTTGTACCAGATACCAATCAGCGCCAGCAGCACCGGCAGGTTTTTCTCAGGCGCGGTCGTGGAGAAGTGTTTGTCCATCGCATGCGCGCCGGAGAGCAGTTCAACAAAATTGTCGAAGCCCACGGACAGGATGATGGACAGGCCGATGGCTGACCACAGAGAGTAACGGCCGCCAACCCAGTCCCAGAACTCAAACATATTAGCGGTATCAATACCGAACTCGCCCACCGCTTTACCATTGGTGGAGAGCGCGGCGAAGTGTTTCGCTACGTGTTTCTCATCGCCGGCGGTCGCCAGGAACCAGTCGCGCGCGCTGTGGGCGTTGGTCATCGTTTCCTGAGTGGTAAAGGTTTTCGACGCCACCAGGAACAGCGTGGTTTCCGGGTTCACCGTTTTCAGCACTTCGGCGATGTGGGTCCCATCGACGTTGGAAACAAAGTGCATATTCAGGTGATTTTTATACGGGCGCAGCGCTTCGGTCACCATGAACGGGCCGAGGTCGGAGCCGCCGATACCGATGTTGACGACGTCGGTAATCGCTTTACCGGTGTAGCCTTTCCAGCTGCCGGAGATAATGGCTTCGGAGAAGGTTTTCATCTTCTCAAGCACGGCGTTCACTTCCGGCATCACGTCTTTGCCATCAACCAGAATCGGAGTATTGCTGCGGTTACGCAGCGCAACGTGCAGCACCGCGCGATCTTCCGTACGGTTAATCTTCTCGCCGGAGAACATGGATTTAATGGCGTCTGCCAGGAAGGTCTCTTTGGCCAGGTCCTGCAGTTTTGCCAGCGTCTCTTCGGTGATGCGGTTTTTGGAAAAATCCACCAGCATCAGATCGTCGAACGTGGCGGAGAATTTAGAGAAACGATCGCTATCCTTCGCGAACAGATCCGCGATGGTAACGTCTTTCATTTCATCAAAGTGTTTCTGTAATGCCTGCCAGGCAGAGGTCTGCGTTGGGTTGATGTTTTTCATTAGCAATACTCTTCTGATTTGAGAATTGTGACTGCGGTCGATTGTAGCGCCGGTGACGAAAAATTGTGATGATTTTTATGTTATGCCGATGATACGCGTCAGAAATTGGGCCGATTTGGCGCAAAATGCCCCTGATAGTATAGACATCATAAGGCTTTTTTCTGTCAGCGACCCGCGCATGAAAAATCCGCATAACCCTGACGTTGACATACTTCGCCTGAAGCCTTTATATAACGGCAGTACCTACGTATACGTAGATATGTATGGATCGCGCATTTCACGCTACAGCGAAAGGGTATTGTAGGGGGGTATAATGTCCCGCGTCCCCCAGGCAAAGTGAAAGACGTCGGTAATTGCCAGAAGAGGTGCGTTGCCCAGGTAACCGTATTGGAGGAGCCAGTCCGGGGAAAATACGTGAGGGGGAGCAACGCCGAGGTGAATAAGCGTCTGGTTACGCTCATCACCGGCCACAGGGGCTGAATCCCCTGGGTTGTCACCAGAAACGTTCGCAGTCGGGCGTTTCATACTCGCCATCTGATGCACAGCATCGGCAAGCGGGTCTACAAGGTGGAGCACTTCTGGGTGACATCGTAGTTTGTTTATCGCTCTGCGCCCACCCTGTTTTTCGCTCTTCCCTTGTGCCATGGCTGAATAATTTGGCCTGGCTTATTAAGACATTTTATTGCAATCCGGCTGCGTCCAGCCCCGCCAGGATTGGTTTTCTGGAATCGTTTTAATAAGTCAGGCCCCCTGACACGAGGTTGTTATGACAGATTTAGTTGTAGCCAAATTCGGCGGCACCAGCGTTGCCGATTTTGATGCCATGAACCGCAGCGTAGACGTCGCGCTGCTGGATGCCAATACCCGCGTGGTGGTGCTTTCCGCCTCAGCGGGCGTGACCAACCTGCTGGTCGCATTAGCGGAAGGGCTGGAACCCGGCGAACGTTTCGCGAAGCTCGATGCCATGCGTCAAATCCAGTTCAATATTCTGGAGCGTCTGCGCTATCCCAACGTTATTCGCGATGAAATTGAGCGCCTGCTGGAAAATATCACCACCCTGGCGGAAGCCGCCTCCCTGGCCAGCTCAACCGCGTTAACCGACGAGCTGGTCAGCCACGGCGAACTGATGTCTACCCTGCTGTTTGTCGAGATCCTGCGCGAGCGCGGTATCGCCGCCCAGTGGTTCGATGTACGCAAAATTATGCGCACCAACGACCGCTTTGGCCGTGCGGAACCGGATATCGCCGCCTTATCTGAATTAACCCAGCAGCAGCTGACCCCGCGCCTTGCGGAAGGGCTGGTGATCACCCAGGGCTTTATCGGCAGCGAAGCCAAAGGCCGTACCACCACCCTGGGCCGCGGCGGCAGCGACTATACCGCCGCGCTGCTCGGCGAAGCGCTAAACGCCACCCGCGTCGATATCTGGACCGATGTTCCGGGTATCTATACCACCGACCCGCGCGTCGCCCCGGCGGCCAAACGCATTGACGTTATCGCTTTTGAAGAAGCGGCGGAAATGGCGACCTTTGGCGCGAAGGTCCTGCATCCGGCCACCCTGCTCCCCGCCGTGCGCAGCGATATTCCGGTATTCGTCGGCTCCAGCAAAGAGCCGAAAGCCGGCGGCACGCTGGTGTGCAAAAACACCGAAAACCCGCCGCTGTTCCGCGCGCTGGCGCTGCGCCGCAAGCAGACGCTGCTAACCCTGCACAGCCTGAATATGCTGCACTCACGCGGTTTTCTGGCCGAGGTATTCAGTATTCTGGCGCGTCACAGTATCTCCGTCGATCTGATCACCACGTCGGAAGTGAGCGTGGCGCTGACCATGGATACCACCGGTTCGACGTCGGCTGGCGATACCCTGCTCACCCAGGGGTTGCTGACCGAACTTTCCTCTCTGTGCCGCGTTGAGGTCGAGCAGGATCTGGCGCTGGTCGCCATCATTGGTAATGAGCTGTCGAAGGCGTGCGGCGTCGGTAAAGAGGTGTTTGGCGTACTGGACCCGTTTAATATTCGTATGATTTGCTACGGCGCATCCAGCCATAACCTGTGCTTCCTGGTACCGGGAGCGGATGCCGAAAAAGTGGTGCAGAAGCTGCATCATAATCTGTTCGAGTAATAGCGAATAAAATGGCCCGCCATTTCTGCCGGGCCATTTTTAGTTTCCCATCACCGTGGTGATCAGCAATCTGTCCAACTCCCTGACATCACCGCTCCGGCTCTCCGGCAGCGCTGGCGGGATTGCGCCCCTGAGCAGCTCGGACTGAATAAACGCATGCAGCAGCGGTCGACGCGGGCCGTTTTCCGCCTCTCCCGCACGCTGTTTACGCTCCAGCAGCTCGCCTATTTCCGCACGTAGACCCGTTTCCAGCTCGCTTCCCGCCAGCAGTTCATCAAAGCGCATCGGCGGCACGCCTTTTCCCGCCTCAACCCAGCGGACGGCCAGCGGCGGGCGCAATACGTAAAAGTACTTTTTCAGCCGCACCTGTTCGCCTTGCAGATAGCCGCGAAAATTTTTCCTGGCCATCGAGTAGTAATGCCAGCGGGCGCGAACCGGAGAAAACCAATGCGGGATGAGTTTTTTAAGCGCCTGAACCGTCGCATCATCCTGCCGATACACCACCGGTGAATCCAGCCATTCGATCAGCGTCGGGTTCGCCCCTTTCAACAGACCCAGCGCTTTGCGCCACTCCCAGCCGCAAACGTCCAGCTCATCGTCGATGGGCAGCTCAATAACATCGCGCTGCGCGTCCACCCGCAGATACCACTCCAGCGAATGAACGTAGAGAAACCGCACATCATAATCGCTGTCCGGCGAAGCAAAGCCCCAGCCCCGGCTGCCGGACTCGCAGGCGTAGAGCACCCTGACGCCGTAGCGCCGCTCCACGTCGTTTAACTGCCGCTGCACCTTATGGCGCATGGCGGCGTTCACACCGTGATACGTCATTTTCATTATCCTTTTAGATTCACCAGGCCATGCAGCACCTGGTCCAGACCGCCAAAGACCGAGATTTTATCGATACGCTCCGCCACTCTTTCCAGCGTTTCCAGCTCTTTTAAACGCAACGCCACCGGATTGTTTTCCATCACCTTCGCGGTGTTGAGCAACGAGCGCGTCGCCGCGGTCTCTTCACGCCGGCGGATCACGTTCGCCTGCGCCGATTTCTCCGCCTCCACCAGCTGCGACAAAATGGCTTTCATGTCGCCGGGCAGCACAATATCCTTCACGCCCAGCGACGCGACGTCGATACCAAATGCCGCCATGCGCTCGGTGACCTGCGCGCTTACCACCTCATCAATGATTTTCTTATCTTCCAGCAGCTCATCCAGCGTTCGTGTTCCGACGGCTTCACGCAGCGCAAACTGCAGCTCGCGATACAGATGGTCCAGCGGCTTCGTCAGCTGTCCAAAAGCCTGCAGCACATCGCTGTAGCGCCAGTTCGCCGCCAGATTTAAACGCAGGTTCACTTTATCTTTGGTCAGAATCTCCTGGCCGCCAACCTCCAGCACCTGCAGGCGGGTATCGACCACTTCCGCTTCCACCAGGTGATTGACCTTCCAGTACGCGCTCAGGCCAGGCTGCAGCAGCGATTGTGTCTCGCCGTCGATTTTCAGCACCCCGACGTGCCACGCCGGCACCGATACGGTGAGGATCGCTTCGCGGCCTTTTACCGCCCCGTGACGTCGCGGCTGCAGCACCGCATTCATGATGTCAGCCGGAACCGCAACCTGCCGGGTATCGATACGTAGCAGCCGCATCTCGTCACCGGCGGACCAGTACAGCCGGCGCGTCGAAGGCGGTAAAATTTCCTGCAGCACACCGTTGGCATACAGCGCCCCGGTTTCGATATCCGTCAAATCCGCCGCCAGGCAGTAGCGTTCAACCCATTCAGGCTGAAAGCGCCGTAAATACTCCGCCAGCGCTTCCGGCACCTCGCTGCCGTCCCGGTTTACGATCAGCACGTCAGGAACGTTGAACCACGGCAGGCGGTGCTCGCCCGCTTCCAGAACCTGATAGTAGTCGCCCTGGCGGGATAAAAGGCCAAGCTGACCTTTACGTACCGTAATTTTTTTCGTCATTTTTTATTCCTTAACAATTAATCAGGCGCGGGTGCAGGGGCGAAGCCGCAGGGGAACTCCCTTTTACCTGCGGCACGGCGCCTTTACCGGCGGCCTGCTTTGGGGAGTGCCGACTGCGCACAACCCCGGTGTATTTTTATGATTAACAACCAGTTTTCATTGGAGATGAAATCGGGAATCGAACCCATTGGTGGTCATCGGCTGACGGAACGCGCCCGAAAAACGGTCTGTACCGTTCCTGGCGTGCCGGCGGGGTTTAACCCCCTGCGTCTTCAGCGTCGTGACGAAAGGACTATTGCCAGATGCGTGCCAAAAACAACAATGGCGAAAGTTGTTTTTTAAAAAATTGATTAATAAGGTTTTTATTTTCAAAGCACACCGTAGCGCTTGCTCCCGCCGACAGGTTTTTTTATCTTTAAATATCAACAATTATCTTTTGGGATAAACATGAAAAAGCGGCGAGTGGTGATTGGCGTCCTCGGAACGGTACTGGATAAACGCGGCAAGCGAGCGAACCGTTTTAAAAAATGGCGGCCCACCGTGGGGCTATGCCAGCAGGCCGATTTTCCTGTCGACAGGCTGGAGCTTCTCCACCAGCCGCGTGATGAAAATATGGCGCAAAAGCTGATTGACGATATCGCACAGCTTTCGCCGCATACCGAAGTCCATCCGCATACGGTTGAAATCAACGATCCCTGGGATTTTGAAGAGGTCTACGCGGCGTTTCTCGACTTCGCCAACCGCTATCGCTTTGATACCGAAAACGAAGAGTATCTGGTGCATATCACCACCGGGACCCACGTGGCGCAGATCTGCTGGTTCCTGCTGACCGAAGCGCGCTACCTTCCCGCCAGCCTGCTGCAGACCAGCCCTGCGCCGAAAGGCGCAGCGGATGAAGCCGTCGCCGCCGGTATTTACTCGGTGATCGATCTGGACTTAAGCCGCTATGCTGCGCTCACCAGCCGCTTTCAGCGCGAGCAGCAGCAGTCCGTCTCCTTCCTGAAGGCAGGTATCGAGACGCGGAACGCGACGTTCAACGCACTTATCGATCGTATTGAGCGCGTGGCGATCCGATCGACCGATCCGATCCTGCTTACCGGCCCAACGGGCGCCGGTAAATCCGTCCTCGCCAAACGTATTTTTCAGCTTCGTCAGTCGCGGCATCGGGTGGCGGGAAAATTCACGGCGGTGAACTGCGCCACGCTGCGCGGCGATAACGCCATGTCCACGCTGTTTGGTCATGTCAAAGGCGCGTTTACCGGCGCGGTGACGCCTCGCGCCGGGCTATTACGCGAAGCCGACGGCGGCGTACTGTTTCTCGATGAAATAGCCGAGCTGGGGCTGGATGAGCAGGCCATGCTGCTGAAGGCCATCGAAGAAAAAACCTTTTTCCCGTTTGGTTCGGATAAAGAGGTGCACAGCGACTTCCAGCTGATCGCCGGCACGCATCGCGATATGCAGCAGTGGGTGGCGGAGGGGCGCTTTCGCGAAGATCTTTATGCGCGCATCAATATGTGGCGCTTTGCCCTCCCCGGCCTGGCGCAGCGGCGGGAAGATATTGCGCCGAACGTGGAGTATGAATTACGGCGACTGGCCAACGAGCGGCAGACGCAGATCCGCTTCGATAAAGACGCCCGCGAACGCTATCTGGCCTTTGCCTGTTCGCCGCAGGCGCAATGGCGCGGCAATTTTCGCGAGCTCAGCTCGTCCGTGGCGCGCATGGCGACCCTGGCCGAGCAGGGGCGCATTACGCTAGCCGTTGCGGAAGAGGAGATAATGCTGCTGAAAGAGAGCTGGCAGCTCACGACATCTTCTCCTGATATTGCGCTGGAAATCGATCTGTTCGATCGCCGCCAGCTGGAAACGGTGCTGGAGGTCTGCCAACGCAGCGCTTCGCTCTCCGAAGCCGGACGCGAGCTGTTCGCCGTCTCCCGGCAAAAAAAGGCCAACCCTAACGATGCCGACCGCTTGCGCAAATATTTAGCGCGCTTCGGACTCAGCTGGGAGCTTATCCGCAGCGGAACATGAGCATAATTTGTTTGAATAATATGTCTTAGCACGATAAACAATAGCGATGGCCGGGCTCGATCCCGGCCGGTCTATAACAAGCAAACACAACTTACGTGCAAGGAAAACAACATGCTCGCCACGCTTACGCGGCTGTTCCCATTATGGGCGCTGCTGCTCTCGGTTATCGCCTATTACACGCCATCCACTTTTACCCCCGTTGGCCCGTGGGTCCCGACGCTGCTGATGCTGATTATGTTCGGCATGGGCGTGCATCTGAAAGTCGACGATTTTAAGCGCGTGCTTTCCCGCCCCGCGCCGGTCGCCGCCGGCATTTTTCTCCACTACCTGGTGATGCCGCTCGCCGCCTGGCTGCTGGCGCTGATTTTTCACATGCCGCCCGAGCTCTCCGCCGGGATGGTGCTGGTCGGCAGCGTCGCCAGCGGTACGGCATCCAACGTGATGATCTTTCTGGCAAAAGGCGACGTCGCGCTCTCAGTCACCATCTCATCGGTTTCCACGCTGGTTGGGGTGGTCGCCACCCCGCTGCTGACGCGTCTGTACGTGGATGCGCATATTCAGGTGGACGTGATGGGGATGCTGCTCAGCATTCTGCAAATCGTGGTGATCCCGATTGCGCTGGGGCTGGTAGTGCACCATCTGCTGCCGAAAGTGGTGAAGGCGGTGGAGCCGTTTCTGCCGGCCTTTTCGATGGTCTGCATTCTGGCGATTATCTGCGCCGTGGTGGCCGGTTCCGCATCGCATATCGCTTCCGTAGGCTTTGTGGTGATTATCGCCGTCATCCTGCATAACACCATCGGCCTGCTCGGCGGCTACTGGGGCGGACGGCTGTTTGGCTTTGACGAATCCACCTGCCGCACGCTGGCGATCGAGGTGGGAATGCAGAACTCTGGCCTTGCCGCCGCGCTGGGGAAAATCTACTTTGGCCCGCTGGCCGCGCTGCCCGGCGCGCTGTTCTCGGTCTGGCACAACCTGTCCGGCTCGCTGCTGGCCGGTTACTGGTCAGGGAAGCCTATTGTTGATAAATCGCGTAAAACGGTAAAAGAGCGCGAATAACCCGTAATTTTCCCGGCTTGCGCTGTGCTTAGCCGGGCTACGGTCCGTGCAGCTTGCGGGTTTTGTCGCCGGACAGGCGCGCAGCGCCGCCTCCGGGATTTTCTGCGAGGCACAACAATATACCGTGAGACGTCAGCCCCAATACCGTACACTGAAACCACAGGCTAATTGAGGGCACCACTATGGCACTCCCCCGCATCACGCAAAAAGAGATGACCGAGCGCGAACAGCGCGAACTGAAAACCCTGCTCGACCGCGCGCGCATCGCCCATGGCCGTCCGCTGACTAACGCGGAAGCCAATAGCGTGAAAAAAGAGTACATCGATAAGCTGATGCTTCAGCGGGAAACCGAGGCAAAAAAAGCTCGCCAGCTGAAGAAAAAGCAGGCGTATAAACCGGATGCAGAGGCCTCGTTTTCCTGGTCGGCAAATACCCCGACGCGCGGCAGACGTTAACGCCCTTTCTTCTTGCGCCCCGGCGCGGTAAAGCGTTTGCCGTTCGACGCCGGGCGGGAGGACTTGTCGCTGGTTTTTTCAATCGCCACCACCGGGCGCTTGATGCTGGCCGTTTTCGGCTTCGCTTTTGCCTTCGGTTTCGCTTCTGAAGACGAGTTTTCAATCAGTTTGAAAAGATCGATCAGCTCATCGTCGGTCAGATCGCGCCACTCTCCCAGCGGGATCCCCGTCAGGCTGACGTTCATGATCCGCGTCCGCTCAAGCTTCGTCACTTCATAGCCAAAGTGTTCGCACATCCGGCGGATCTGGCGATTCAGCCCCTGTACCAGGGTAATGCGGAACACAAACGGCGCTTCTTTTTTCACTTTGCACTTCTTCGTCACCGTGCCGAGAATCGGTACGCCCGCCCCCATGCCGCGGATAAACTCATCGGTCACCGGCTTATCAACGGTGACCAGATACTCTTTTTCGTGATCGTTACCGGCGCGCAGGATTTTATTCACCAGATCGCCATGGTTGGTCAGAAAGATCAGCCCCTGGGAGTCTTTATCCAGGCGACCGATGGGGAATACGCGTTTACTGTGGTTAACGAAATCCACGATGTTGTCGCGCTCGCCGTCTTCGGTGGTGCTGACGATGCCAACCGGTTTATTCAGCGCAATCAGGACCAGATCGTCCGCTTCGCGCGGCTCAATCAACCGGCCATTGACCTTTACCACGTCGCCAGCTTTAACCTGGTCGCCGATGGTGGCGCGCTTGCCGTTGATAAAAACGTTGCCTTGTTCGATAAAGCGATCGGCTTCACGACGCGAGCAAATTCCGCTTTCGCTGATGTATTTATTAAGTCGGGTTGATGAGTCGGGCAGCATAAAATCTCCTGTAAAAGCGAAATATACCCTACCTTACGGGCGATAAAAAAGAATCGCGCTCTCGTCGCCTGACACTAAGTGTGATCTGCTCCGCCTTTCAACACAAAAGTGTGCCCATGAAAGCCCGGCAACTTTGCCCGGCGAAACAAAGCAGAATCAGGCTCTTATCACGTCTGGCACAAAGGTGCCATAAACCACCGGTAAGCAACGCAAATGTGCAACAGAAATGGTCGGAATATCTTCATGAAATAGAGGAAAATTTCTTTGAAGCGGGTCGCTGATGGGGTTATATCAGATCATGACAGCAACTCTCCCATTTGCACAAATGTGCAGGAGCCGACAGTGACGATGGAAAACAGCGACGATATTCGTCTGATCGTGAAAATCGCCCAGCTCTACTATGAGCAGGATATGACCCAGGCGCAGATTGCCCGCGAGCTGGGGATATACCGCACCACTATCAGCCGTCTGCTGAAGCGCGGCCGCGAGCAGGGCATCGTCACTATCGCCATCAACTACGACTACAACGAAAATCTGTGGCTTGAGCAGCAGCTAAAACAAAAATTCGGTCTCAAAGAGGCGGTAGTGGCGGCCTGCAACTCACTGCTGGAGGAGGATCAGCTCAATCTAATCGGCCTGCATGGCGCGCAATTGGTCGACAGGCTGCTAGAGCCGGGCGATATCGTCGGCTTCTCCTGGGGTCGAGCGGTGCGCGCGCTGGTGGAGAATCTGCCACAGGCCAGCCAGTCCCGTCAGGTTATCTGCGTGCCGATTATCGGCGGCCCCTCCGGCAAGCTGGAGAGCCGCTACCACGTGAATACGCTGACCTACGGCGCCGCGGCGAAGCTGAAAGCGGAATCGCATCTCGCCGATTTCCCGGCACTGCTGGATAACACATTAATTCGCAACGGTATTATGCAGTCCCGGCATTTTAAAACGATTGCCTCCTACTGGGATAACCTGGACGTCGCGCTGGTGGGCATTGGTTCTCCGGCGATCCGCGACGGCGCCAACTGGCATGCATTTTACGGCAGTGAAGAGAGCGACGATCTCAACGCTCGCCAGGTCGCCGGCGATATCTGTTCGCGTTTTTACAACATTGATGGCGCGCTGGTCGAAACCGCCATGAGCGAAAAAACGCTCTCTATCGAGATGGCGAAACTCAAGCAGGCGCGCTACTCGGTGGGTATCGCCATGGGCGAGGAGAAATACGCCGGGATTCTTGGCGCCTTAAACGGTCATTACATTAATTGTCTGGTGACGAATCGAGAAACCGCTGAGTCATTACTGAAGTAAATGTCAAGAATATGATTTCACGCAGCGCTGCTGCGGGGGATCCCTTTATCTAAAGAAACAGGAGTCGATAATGAATACATGGTTAAATTTAAAAGACAAAATAATTATCGTGACCGGCGGCGCATCAGGAATCGGCCTGGCGATTGTCGATGAGTTATTAGCCCAGGACGCCAACGTGCAGATGAGCGATATTCACGGCGGCGACAAACATCAGAATCGCGATAATTATAATTTCTGGCCAACCGATATTTCCAGCGCCAGCGAAGTGAATAAAACCGTCGAGAGTATTATTCAGCGCTTTGGCCGCATTGATGGTTTAGTCAATAACGCCGGCGTCAATTTCCCGCGTTTATTAGTGGATGAGAAAGCGCCGTCCGGTCGCTATGAATTAAATGAAGCGGCATTCGAAAAAATGGTCAATATCAACCAGAAAGGCGTTTTCCTGATGTCGCAGGCGGTGGCGCGCCAGATGGTGAAACAGCGCAGCGGCGTGATTGTTAACGTCTCGTCGGAAAGCGGTCTCGAAGGCTCTGAAGGCCAGAGCTGCTACGCCGCGACCAAGGCCGCGCTGAACAGCTTTACCCGCTCCTGGTCGAAAGAGCTGGGCAAGCACGGTATTCGCGTCGTAGGCGTCGCGCCGGGCATTCTGGAAAAAACCGGGCTGCGTACCCCGGAATATGAAGAGGCGCTGGCCTGGACCCGCAATATCACTGTAGAACAGCTGCGCGAAGGCTATAGCAAAAATGCGATCCCTGTTGGTCGCTCCGGCCGTCTCAGTGAAGTTGCTGATTTTGTTTGCTATCTGCTCTCAGAGCGCGCCAGCTACATTACCGGAGTAACCACTAACATTGCGGGCGGCAAAACGCGCGGCTAAGGGGGAAACATGGTTAACGTCATCTTCTGCGCTCACGGTCAGCTGGCCTGCGCCATGCTCGACTCGGTGCGCATGGTTTACGGCGATGTCCACGTCAGCGCCGTGGCGTTTGTACCGGGGGAAAACGCGGGCGATATCGCCGATAAGCTTGAAAAGTTGGTAAGTACTCACAAAGAGGAGGAGTGGCTCATCGCCGTCGATCTACAGTGCGGCAGCCCGTGGAACGCCGCCGCCGGCCTGGCGATGCGCAACCCGCAGCTTCGGGTCATCAGCGGCCTGTCGCTACCGCTGGCTCTGGAGCTGGTCGATAACCAGCAAACGATGAATGCAGAAGCACTGTGCCAACATCTTGAGACTATCGCCAGCCAGTGCTGCGTCACCTGGCGACAGCCGGAAACCGTTGAGGAGGATTTCTGATGAACATTACGCTCGCACGCATTGATGACCGCCTGATTCACGGCCAGGTCACCACCGTTTGGTCAAAAGTGGCCAACGCCCAGCGTATCATTATCTGTAATGACGACGTGTATAACGACGACGTTCGCCGCACGCTGCTTCGCCAGGCCGCGCCGCCGGGCATGAAGGTCAATGTGGTGAATATCGAGAAAGCCGTCGCCGTTTATCACAACCCGCAATATCAGGACGAAACGGTTTTTTATTTATTCACTAATCCGCAGGACGTATTAACCATGGTGCAGCAAGGCGTCAAAATAGCCACCCTGAATATTGGCGGCATGGCCTGGCGACCGGGTAAAAAACAGTTAACCAAAGCGGTCTCATTAGACGCAGCGGATATTAATGCCTTTCAGCAGTTAGATAAGCTGGGCGTTAAGCTTGATTTACGCGTCGTAGCCTCGGATCCGTCGGTTAATATTCTCGAAAAAATAGCAGAGCAGTCCGTTACAGAATAATAAAACGCGCCTTTTATTACACACTGTCATTCTGAATGCATTTCGGCGGCAAATGAGCGAGTCACCAGCAGCATAGCTAACTATGTGACTGGGGCGAGAGAATGCAGTCAACAAAGAGGCAGCCTGAAGAACATCGTGTAAATGCCGTAAAAGGCAGGGATTTCTATACCCTCAAGGTGACAAATTATGGAAATAAGTACCCTACAAATCATCGCCATATTTATTTTTTCCTGTATTGCCGGGATGGGCAGCGTGCTGGATGAATTCCAGACTCACCGCCCATTAATCGCCTGTACCGTGATTGGCTTAATTCTCGGTGATTTAAAAACCGGGATTATGCTCGGCGGGACGCTGGAGCTGATCGCGCTCGGCTGGATGAACGTCGGCGCGGCGCAGTCTCCGGATTCGGCGTTAGCCAGCATTATCTCCGCCATCCTGGTGATCGTGGGCCAGCAAAGCATCGCTACCGGAATAGCGATTGCGCTGCCGGTCGCCGCGGCGGGTCAGGTGCTCACCGTGTTCGCCCGCACCATTACCGTGGTGTTCCAGCACGCGGCGGATAAGGCAGCAGAAGAAGCGCGCTTCGGGACAATCGATCTGCTGCACGTATCGGCGTTGGGTGTACAGGCGCTGCGCGTTGCTATCCCCGCGCTGGTGGTTTCGCTGTTCGTCAGCGCGGATATGGTCAGCAATATGCTCAACGCCATCCCGGAATTCGTCACCCGCGGTCTGCAAATCGCCGGCGGTTTTATCGTGGTGGTCGGCTACGCCATGGTGCTACGCATGATGGGCGTGAAGTATCTGATGCCCTTCTTCTTCCTCGGCTTCCTCGCAGGGGGATATCTCGACTTTAGCCTGCTGGCCTTCGGCGGCGTGGGGGTCATCATCGCGCTGATTTATATCCAGCTTAATCCGCAGTGGCGTAAACCTGAAGCGCAGGCAGCCGCCACCTCTTCCACTGCCCTTGACCAGCTTGACGACTGATGGAGCCCAACATGGAACAGAGAAAAATTACCCAAGGCGACCTGGTGAGCATGTTTCTGCGCTCCAACCTGCAGCAGGCGTCATTCAACTTCGAACGTATTCACGGGCTTGGCTTCTGCTACGACATGATCCCGGCCATCAAGCGCCTCTACCCGCTGAAGGAGGATCAGGTCGCCGCGCTGAAGCGCCATCTGGTGTTCTTTAACACCACCCCGGCGGTGTGCGGGCCGGTGATTGGCGTGACCGCCGCGATGGAGGAAGCGCGGGCTAACGGCGCCGCTATTGACGATGGCGCCATCAACGGGATCAAAGTGGGTCTGATGGGGCCGCTGGCCGGCGTGGGCGACCCGCTGGTATGGGGCACGCTGCGGCCAATTACCGCCGCCCTCGGCGCCTCGCTGGCGCTCTCCGGGAATATTCTTGGCCCCCTGCTATTCTTCTTCATTTTCAACGCAGTACGTCTGGCGATGAAGTGGTACGGGCTGCAGCTTGGCTTCCGTAAAGGGGTCAATATCGTCAGCGATATGGGCGGCAACCTGCTGCAAAAACTGACCGAAGGCGCCTCCATTCTTGGCCTGTTTGTGATGGGCGTGTTGGTCACCAAGTGGACCACTATCAACGTACCGCTGGTGGTCTCGCAAACGCCGGGCGCCGATGGCTCGACCGTCACCATGACCGTACAGAACATCCTCGATCAGCTCTGCCCCGGGCTGCTGGCTTTGGGCCTGACGCTGCTGATGGTGCGTCTGCTTAATAAGAAAGTGAACCCAGTATGGCTGATTTTCGCCCTCTTCGGTTTGGGGATTATCGGTAACGCGCTGGGCTTCCTGTCCTGATTATTCCGCCCCGGCGATGCCGGGGCTACTTCAACAAGTTAGCCCCAACAGATTGCGCAGTACGGCAAAGCGGCAACCGAACGTATCCCTGGGAGCGTAGATTCACTGCGTGACCAGGGCGTGAAGAAAGCCAACACAGCCGTAATGCGAAAGATGAAGGGGATGAGGTGGTAAATATGCAAACAACAGCCCTGCGCCTGTA
The DNA here is from genome assembly GCF_018139045.1 of Klebsiella pasteurii. Taxonomy (NCBI): domain Bacteria; kingdom Pseudomonadati; phylum Pseudomonadota; class Gammaproteobacteria; order Enterobacterales; family Enterobacteriaceae; genus Klebsiella; species Klebsiella pasteurii. The sequence goes on along the minus strand of NZ_CP073236.1, from coordinate 4,299,623 downwards.
CGGCAAACGCGACCTGCGCCTGGAAACCTTCGAACTACCGGCGATGCAGGATGATGAAATCCTCGCCCGGGTGGTCACCGACAGCCTGTGCCTCTCCTCATGGAAAGAGGCGAATCAGGGTGAGGACCACAAAAAGGTGCCGGACGATGTGGCGACCAACCCGATTATCATCGGCCATGAGTTTTGCGGGGAAATTATCGCCGTCGGTAAAAAGTGGCAGCACAAGTTTCACGCTGGTCAACGCTATGTTATTCAGGCCAACCTGCAGTTGCCGGATCGCCCGGACTGCCCCGGCTATTCCTTCCCGTGGATCGGTGGCGAAGCCACCCACGTGGTGATCCCCAACGAGGTGATGGAACAGGATTGTTTGCTTTCCTGGGAAGGCGATACCTGGTTTGAAGGTTCGCTGGTGGAGCCGCTTTCCTGCGTGATTGGCGCCTTCAACGCCAACTACCATTTGCAGGAAGGCAGCTATAACCATGTGATGGGCATTCGCCCGCAGGGGCGCACGCTGATCCTCGGCGGCACCGGCCCGATGGGCCTGCTGGCTATCGACTACGCGCTGCATGGCCCGATCAATCCGGCGCTGCTGGTGGTCACCGACACCAATAAGCCAAAGCTCAGCTATGCGCGCCAGCACTATCCCTCCGAGCCGCAAACGCTGATCCACTATCTTGATGGGCGTGACGCCAGCCGCGAAACGCTGATGGCGCTCTCCGGCGGCCACGGTTTTGACGATATCTTCGTCTTCGTCCCTAACGAACAGCTCATCACTCTGGCATCCTCGCTGCTGGCCGCAGACGGCTGCCTGAACTTCTTCGCCGGTCCGCAGGATAAGCAGTTCAGCGCGCCGATCAATTTTTACGATGTGCATTACGCATTTACCCACTACGTCGGCACCTCCGGCGGTAATACCGACGATATGCGCGCCGCCGTAGCGCTGATGCAGGCGAAAAAAGTCCAGACCGCGAAGGTGGTGACCCATATTCTGGGGCTGAACGCGGCGGGCGAGACGACCCTGGATTTACCGGCGGTGGGAGGCGGTAAAAAGCTGGTCTATACCGGGAAAAATATCCCGCTGACGCCGCTGGGAGAAATCAGCGATCCGCAGCTGGCGGCGATTATGGAGCGCCATCACGGTATCTGGTCAAAAGAGGCGGAGGTGTATCTGCTGGCCCACGCGGAGGATATTGTTCATGATTAATCGTGATACGCAGCTGTGCATGTCGTTGGCCGGTCGTCCGGGCAACTTCGGCACCCGCTTTCACAACTATCTGTATGAAAAGCTGGGGCTGAACTATATCTATAAAGCGTTTACGACCCAGGATATTGCCGCGGCGGTAAACGGCGTGCGCGCATTAGGCGTTCGCGGCTGCGCGGTCTCGATGCCGTTTAAAGAGAGCTGCATACCGTTTCTCGACGCTCTTGACCCTTCGGCAAAGGTGATTGATTCGGTCAATACCATCGTCAACGACGACGGCAGGCTGACCGGGCTGAATACCGACTATATCGCGGTAAAAAGCCTGATTGACAGCCATCGGCTCGACGCCTCTGCCAAAGTGATGATCCAGGGCAGCGGCGGAATGGGCAAAGCGGTCATCGCCGCCTTCCGCGATGCCGGTTTCCGCGATGTGATTATCGCCGCCCGCCATCGCGAGCGCGGCCTGGCGCTGGCGAAGCAGTACGGTTTCCAGTGGCAGCCCAAGCCAGAGGGAATCGCAGCGGATATTCTGGTTAACGTCACGCCGCTCGGCATGGCGGGCGGTGCGGAAAGCGAAACCCTGGCCTTTAGCCAGACAATGGTGGAACGGGCCGCCGTGATATTTGACGTGGTCGCGCTACCGCCGGAAACCCCGCTCATCAAGCTGGCGCAGAGGCTGGACAAGCACGTTATCAGCGGCGCGGAGGTGATTGCCCTGCAGGCGGTGGAGCAATTTGCGCTCTACACCGGCGTGCGCCCGGACGCGGCGCTGGTCGCTGAAGCCGCGGCCTTTGCCAGAGGATAAGGGCAAAACGGAGAGCGCCAGGGAGGGCGCCCTAATAACCGTTGATCAGGAAGTCGATTGCATCGCGCAGCGCAGCCCTGTCCGCCGTCAAATCAGCGACGCGCTTGCCCAGTTCTTTTTGCGGCAAACCCGCCATCATATGCGTCATCACAATATAAGTTTGACCGGCAATCGTAATCACGGGACAAATTTTGGTCGGGGGCTGGGTATCGGGTAGTTGGTTTTGTTCTATCACAGGGGCAACCAGGATATGCTTCAGGACATTCGCGACCGGATGCTGCAGGTTGATTAAATAAGGGAAAACCTTTTTACCGCTTCCCGTATTCTCATAAGCGCAATATTGTTCCATCAGAACGGCCTTTGAAAATCACTAAACGAACCGTTTTCTTCTACCCATTGGTTAATCGTATCGATCGATTTCTTATTGTCTCGTAACCACTCTTCACGTTTGTGCTCACGAAGTTTTTCAAGCAAAGCTTCCGTTAAAACCGCCGAAATGTTGATTTTAAGTTTACGCGCCTCTTCCAGTATTTCAGGCGAAAGCGAGACATTGACTGATTTTTTAACGTTCGACGTAGTGCGCATGATAGCCCCCATGATAATGCGCATGACATGCCTCAGATTAGCGTAATAAACGAGCATTTTCTATTCCTTTGCCTGTGAATCATCAACGTAAAACTAAGCGGTTCCCGCTAACCTGTCACGCCCGGTAGAGTCAGTCTGCGAGGCACTTTCCAGATTAATTCAGAGAATCCCTGCGCCAGAAATCGCCGTTCCGCTATGTTCAGCACGTCTCAGCGTGAGCCACGTCAGCAAGCGGTAAGATATCCTGTGATAACATCCCTGCCCGAATAATCATCTGGCCAAATGGAGAAATGATGGAACTGCTGCTATTAAGTAACTCAACGCTACCGGGCAAAGCCTGGCTGGAACATGCGCTGCCGACCATTGCCGGGCAGCTAAACGGCCGCCGTTCTGCGGTATTTATTCCTTTCGCCGGGGTAACGCAAACCTGGGACGATTACACCGCGAAAACCGCCGCCGTCTTCAGTCCAATGGGCGTCACGGTCACAGGTATTCACGGCGTCGCGGATCCGGTGTCGGCGATTGCGAATGCGGAGATAGTTATCGTCGGCGGCGGCAACACCTTTCAGTTGCTGAAAGAGTGCCGCGAACGCGGCCTGCTGGCGCCGATAGTAGATGTGGTGAAGCGCGGGGCGCTGTATATCGGCTGGAGCGCGGGCGCTAACCTGGCCTGTCCGACGATTCGCACCACTAACGATATGCCGATTGTCGACCCTAACGGTTTTACTGCGCTGGGGTTGTTCCCGCTGCAAATTAACCCGCACTTCACCAACGCACTGCCGGAAGGCCATAAAGGCGAGACCCGCGAACAGCGGATCCGCGAGCTGCTGGTGGTTGCGCCAGAGCTGACGATTATCGGCCTGCCGGAAGGCAACTGGATTCAGGTGACGCAGGGCCACGCCACTCTCGGCGGCCCGAATCCGACGCTGGTGTTCAGAGCCGGAGAAGAAGCAGTGACCCTGAACGCCGGCCATCGTTTCTGACCCCTGCTTGCTCTTGTCCCGGAGGAGGCGCGTTGCGCCTTTCCGGGCTACCGTTCCGCAGACGGCGGTGGGCCAGCGCAGTCTCCGGGTTGCGGCGTAAACGCCTCAGCCGAGCTACCGGCCGCAGGCGGCGGTAATCCTGTAGCCCGGTTAAGCACAGCGCGAGCCGGGGATGTCAGGCGGCTCAACAGCGCTTAATAATCATCGCGCTCATCGTCCTCATCCGGCTGCTCCATCACGCTATAGGCTACCGAGCAGAACAACGAGTTAAGACGCTTCATATCGCCAAGCAGCGCCAGGTGCAGCGTACTGGTTTCAATGCTCTGCACGTTTTGCTGATGCAGGCGGTCAACGTGCGCGTGCGAGTAACGACGGTTCATAATGCGAAAACGATGTTTGCTGCGGCGCAGGCGGCGGGCGCTCGGCACGTCGCCGGAGAAGAAGACCGACATCGCCAGCTGCAGATTGCTGAGCAGCTGATCGTAGAGTGCGTCCAGCTCTTTCAGCCCCTCCATAGAGAACGCGCGGCGCGCGGCCAGCGATTTATCGGCGATTTCGCTGCCCATTCTTTCGACGATATCCGAAGCCTGCTCGAGGTTGAGCGCCATTTCGATAATTTCCGCCCAGCGGCGGGACTCTTCATCCGCCAGCTCCTCTTTCGGCATCCGCGCCAGATAGAGCTTAATGGCGGTGTAAAGCACGTTGATATCATCCGCCATCCGCCGCAGCTCTTTCTCTTCACGCGGCTCACCGTGCATTACTTTACGCAGGCTTTCCAGCATCTGCTCCATGGCATCGCCAATACGCAGGGTTTCGCGGGCGGCATTGGCCAGCGCCAGCGCGGGCGTATCCAGCGCCGAAGTATCCAGATGCTTCGGCTTCAGACGCGCATCCAGCTCGGGCTCATCGCGAATCAGACGCTTACAGAGGTTCGCCATCGGCCCGGCAAACGGCACCATGGCGATACAGCGGATCAGGTTGTAGAAAACGTGGAAATAGATGACCAGCTCGGATTTTTGCAGCGGGAGTTCATCCATGACGTTTGCCAACAGATGTACAAACGGCAGGATAATCAGGCTGCCCACCAGCTTAAACAGCAGGCTGCCGAGCGCAACGCGGCGCGCGGCGGCATTGGCGCCGCTGTTATTTAGCATGGCCAACAGCCCGGAGCCGAGGTTAGCGCCGATCACCAGGCACAGCGCCACCGGAAACGAAATCACGCCGGTGGCGGTTAACGTCGCGGTCAGCAGCACCGCCGCCAGACTTGAATAGCTGATGATGGCGAACACCGCGCCGATCAGCGCATCCAGCATAATATCGCCGGTCAAAGAGGCGAAAATCACCTGTACGCCGTTGGCCTGGGTGATGGGATGCACCGCCTGCACGATCAGCTCCAGCGCCAGCAGAATCAAGCCCAGACCAATCCCCACGCGCCCGAGCTGGCCCGCGCGCGTTTGCTTGCGCCCGAGGAAGAAAATCACGCCGATAAAAATCAGCAGCGGCGAAAGCCACGACAGGTCGAAGGTCAGCACCCTCGCCATCAGCGCGGTACCGACGTCAGCGCCCAGCACCATCACCAGCGCGGGGGCCAGCGCCACCAGATCCTGGGCGACAAAAGAAGTCACCAGCATAGTGGTGGCATTGCTGCTCTGGACCAGCGCGGTAACGCCGATCCCCGCGCAGAAAGCGAGCGGTTTTTTCTCCACGCTGCTGCTGAGCACGCTGCGCAGGCGAGCGCCGTAGACACGCATCACGCCGGTACGGACGATATGGGTGCCCCACACCAGTAGAGCGACGGCGGACAACAGGTGTAGCAGAGTTAACACGGAATCAGCTTCTCCTTATATTTATTTGTTCCAGAAACTCATCAACCGTTACAGGCCGGATAGCGCTTTGCTTATCCGACGGCAACGATCGCAAGTTCCCTTCAGTATAAGGGTTTACGCACAATAAAGAGACAGGGCGCTCATTGAGCGCCCTGTTAGTTGTAAGAAAAGATAACGGTTTGGTGGATCAGTCGGCATCGTAACCGAGGTTCGGCGCCAGCCAGCGCTCCACTTCCGCCACGCTCATCCCCTTACGCAACGCATAGTCTTCCACCTGGTCGCGCTGAATTTGCGCCACCGCGAAGTACTTGCTGTCAGGATGGCTGAAGTACCAGCCGGAAACCGACGCGCCGGGCCACATGGCAAAGGACTCCGTCAGCTTCATGCCGGTGTGCTTTTCCACCTCCAGCAGCTCCCAGATCGTCGCCTTTTCGGTGTGTTCCGGGCAGGCCGGATAGCCCGGCGCCGGGCGAATTCCCTGATAGTTCTCGCGGATCAGCTCTTCGTTACTGAGGTTCTCGTTCGCCGCATAGCCCCAATAGACCTTGCGCACCCGCTCATGCAGATATTCGGCAAAGGCTTCCGCCAGACGGTCGGCAATCGCCTTCACCATAATCTTGTTGTAATCATCGTGCTGCGCTTCGTAGGCGTCGGCCAGCGCGTCTTCCTCAAGGCCGCCGGTCACCGCAAAGGCGCCGATATAATCCGCTTTTCCTGACAGTTTCGGCGCGACAAAGTCCGCCAGGCAGTAGTTGGCAAAACCGACTTTCTCGGTCTGCTGGCGCAAATGATGCCCCACGGTCAGCACGTGCGTGCGGGTTTCATCGCGATAGATTTCGACGTCGTCGCCGACGCGGTTAGCCGGGAACAGCCCCACCACGCCGCGCGGGTTCAGTGTCTTCCCGGCGCTGAGCTTATCCAGCAGCTCATTGGCGTCTTTGAACAGGCGCTGCGCCTCTTCGCCGACCACTTCATCTTCCAGAATGCGCGGATATTTCCCGGCCAGCGACCAGGTCATAAAGAACGGCGTCCAGTCGATATAGTTACGCAGGGTTTCGATACTGGCTTCCACTTCCTGTACGCCCAGACGATGGGCCACTGGCGGCGTATAGCTTTCCCAGTCAAAGGCCAGATCGTTATCGCGCGCGGCTTCCAGCGTGACCGGCGGGGTACGCGGCTTTTTACGTCCGTGCTGAATACGTACCGTTTCGTACTCTTTGCGGGTACGGGCGACAAAATCATCACGCTGGGTCGCGGACAGCAGCGCAGCGACCACGCCGACGGTGCGCGAGGCGTTCTGCACGTAAACCGTCGGGCCGCTGTAGTTCTGCTCGATTTTCACCGCCGTATGCGCTTTCGAGGTGGTGGCGCCGCCGATCAGCAGCGGAATAGTAAAGCCCTGACGCTCCATCTCCTTCGCCACGTTGACCATCTCATCCAGCGACGGCGTTATCAGCCCGGAGAGGCCAATCAGGTCGGCGTTAACCTCGCGGGCGGTTTTCAGGATTTTATCCGCAGGCACCATCACGCCAAGGTCGACAATTTCGTAGTTATTACACTGCAGCACCACGCCGACAATATTCTTGCCGATGTCGTGCACGTCGCCTTTCACGGTGGCAATGACCATCTTGCCGTTGCTGGAACCTTTCTCTTTGCTGGCTTCGATATAGGGTTCGAGATAGGCCACCGCCTGCTTCATGACGCGGGCGGATTTCACCACCTGCGGCAGGAACATTTTCCCCTCGCCGAACAGGTCGCCGACCACGTTCATGCCGTCCATCAGCGGGCCTTCGATAACCTCAATCGGCCGCGCGGCCTGCTGGCGGGCTTCTTCGGTATCGAGCTCGATAAATTCGGTAATGCCTTTAACCAGCGAGTATTCGAGGCGTTTTTTGACGTCCCAGCTGCGCCACTCCGCCTGCTGAGCATTGGCGGTATCGTCGGTTTTGCTGCCGCGATATTTTTCCGCCAAATCGAGCAGGCGTTCGGTGCCGTCATCGCGGCGGTTCAGAATCACATCTTCAACCGCGTCGCGCAGCTCGGCGGGAAGGTCGTCGTAAATCGCCAGCTGGCCAGCGTTGACGATGCCCATATCCATGCCGTTGCGGATGGCGTAGTAGAGGAATACCGCGTGAATCGCCTCGCGCACCGGGTCGTTGCCGCGAAAGGAGAACGACACGTTAGACACGCCGCCGGAAATGAGCGCGTGCGGCAGTTCGCGTTTGATATCTTCGCAGGCGCCGATAAAGTCCTGGGCGTAGTTGTTGTGCTCTTCAATCCCGGTCGCCACGGCGAAAATATTCGGGTCAAAGATGATATCTTCCGGCGGGAAGCCCACCTCTTCGGTGAGAATGTTGTACGCCCGGCGGCAAATTTCAATTTTCCGCTCGCGGGTATCGGCCTGGCCCACTTCATCAAAGGCCATCACCACGACGGCGGCCCCGTAGCGGCGCACCTTTTTCGCATGCTGGATAAACGGCTCAACGCCCTCTTTCATCGAGATGGAGTTAACGATGCCTTTACCCTGAATACACTTCAGGCCTTTTTCGATAACTTCCCATTTGGAGGAGTCAATCATAATCGGCACGCGGGCGATATCCGGCTCACCGGCGATCAGGTTGAGGAAGCGCGTCATCGCCGCTTCGGCGTCGAGCATTCCCTCATCCATATTGATATCGATAATCTGCGCGCCGCTTTCGACTTGCTGGCGAGCCACATCCAGCGCTTCGTTATATTTCTCTTCTTTAATCAGGCGCTTGAATTTCGCTGAGCCGGTGACGTTGGTGCGTTCGCCGACGTTCACAAACAGGCTGTCATCGCCGATATTCAGCGGCTCAAGGCCGGAAAGACGGCAGGCGACGGGGATTTCCGGCAGCTGGCGCGGCGGCAGGCCGGCCACCGCGCGGCTCATGGCGGCGATATGTTCCGGCGTGGTGCCGCAGCAGCCGCCGACAATATTCAGGAATCCGGCTTCAGCCCATTCGCGAATTTGCGCCGCCATCGTGTCGGCGTCGAGGTCGTATTCGCCAAAGGCGTTTGGCAAACCGGCATTCGGGTGGGCGGTAACGTAGCATTCGGCGATACGCGACAGCTCCTGCACGTACTGGCGCAGCTCATCCGGCCCGAGTGCGCAGTTGAGGCCGAACGTCAGCGCATCGGCGTGGCGCAGCGAGTTATAGAAAGCTTCGGTGGTCTGGCCGGACAGCGTGCGCCCGGAGGCGTCGGTGATGGTGCCGGAGATCATAATCGGCAGATCGACCCCCAGCGCTTCGAACTCCTCTTTAACCGCAAAGATCGCCGCTTTAGCGTTGAGGGTATCGAACACCGTCTCAATCAGAATCAGATCCGCCCCGCCTTCAACCAGCGCTTTGGTGGATTCACGATAGGCTTCCACTAGCCCGTCAAAGGTGATGTTGCGGTAGGCCGGGTCGTTGACGTCGGGAGAAATAGACGCGGTGCGGTTAGTCGGGCCGAGGACCCCTGCGACGTAGCGCGGTTTTTCCGGCGTGCGGGCGGTCCAGGCATCGGCGCTGGCGCGGGCCAGTTTCGCCGCCGTAAAGTTGATCTCCGCCGACAGGGATTCCATCTGGTAATCCGCCATCGCGATGGTCGTCGAATTAAAGGTGTTGGTTTCAATGATATCCGCCCCGGCCTCGAAATAGGCATCGTGGATAGCGGTTATCACTTCCGGCTTGCTGAGAACCAGCAGGTCGTTGTTGCCCTTCAGGTCGCACGGCCAGTCGGCAAAGCGTGCGCCGCGAAAGTCCTGCTCACTCAGACGATAGCTCTGGATCATGGTGCCCATGCCCCCATCCAGAACCAAAATACGTGCTTTTAACTGCTGATGCAGTTGCTCAACTTTGCTGCTCACACTCGCTCCCGACAACGCTCAACCAGACCGAAAAACTCAACAGACCATACTGGCACAAACCGAAGGGGTGGAAAAGAGAACAGCGGGCAAGATGAGACATGTTCAGCTTCACTCATCCGATCAGTCGGGTAGTGATTGCATTATCGCCAAATAAAACGAAAATCATTTCCACGATACAGAAAAAAGGAGTCCGCGATGGCGACCCCCGCTCCCGCAAAACGCGGCAGAAAACCTGCCTCTCCCGCCGCCGCTCCGGCTGGCGGACAAGTTCAGTCCCTGACTCGCGGACTGAAACTGCTCGAATGGATTGCTGAATCCCACGGTAGCGTGGCGCTGACCGAACTGGCCCAGCAGGCCGGTTTGCCTAACTCCACGACGCACCGCCTGCTGACGACCATGCAGCAGTTGGGTTTTGTTCGTCAGGTCGGTGAGCTGGGACACTGGTCGGTAGGCGCGCATGCTTTCGTCGTCGGCAGCAGCTTCCTGCAAAGCCGTAACCTGTTGGCGATCGTCCATCCGATTTTGCGTCAGCTGATGGAAGACTCCGGCGAAACGGTTAACCTCGCGGTACTTGACCAGGGCGACCACCAGGCGATTATTATCGATCAGGTGCAGTGTACCCAACTGATGCGTATGTCGGCGCCGATTGGCGGTAAGCTGCCGATGCACGCTTCCGGCGCCGGAAAGGCTTTTCTGTCGCAGCTAAGCGAAGAGCAGGTTACCGGCCTGCTGCACCGAAAAGGTCTGCACGCCTATACCCACGCCACTCTGGTGTCGCCGGTGCATCTGAAAGAAGATCTGGCCCAGACGCGTAAGCGTGGCTACTCGTTTGATGACGAGGAACACGCGCTTGGCCTGCGCTGCGTAGCGTCGTGCATTTATGATGAACATCGTGAGCCGTTCGCCGCTATCTCAATCTCCGGACCCATTTCCCGCATTACCGATGACCGCGTGACCGAGTTCGGCGCGATGGTGATCAAGGCGGCGAAAGAAGTCACGCTGGCCTACGGCGGAGTGCGCTAAATGAGCGATCTGAAATCCTACTGGCAAGATAAATACCCTTCAGCTTTTTGCTGGTCTTTCGGCGACTCCGCGGCGCTGGCCGACGAGCTGGCGGCACTGGTCGTCGCGGGGAAAAAGCGCGGTACCTGCGGCTCGCTTGTCAGCTATCAGCAGGAGCAGCCACCCGTGACGCCAGGGGCATATCACATTGTACTGGACGGCAAAGGGAAAGCCGTCTGCGTGATACGCACCCTGACGCTCAGGCTCATCCGTTTTAACGAAATGAGCCCGGAGCTCGCCGCGCTGGAAGGCGAAGGCGATTTGAGCCTCGCCTACTGGCAATCGGCGCATCAGGCCTTCTTTGAACGAGAGGGCACCTGGGCTCCGGATATGGAGCTGGTATACGAAGAATTTGCCGTTATCGAAGCGGCCTGAGCCAGGCCGCCTGTTATCCCGCCTGCTGCAGATTGCCGTAACGCACGCAAAAGCGCTGACGGCGGCGATAGGCGTAGACATCCTCCACGTGGCCGTTGCGGATGCGCGTTTGCAGCTCCCGCCAGTAGTCGGCGCGCAGCAGGTCCGAATGCATCTCTTCAAATAGCGGCCCGATGCGCGGATCGGCGCACAGCCAGTGGCGAAACTCTTCCGGGAAAACATCGCCCGGCGAGACGCTATACCAGGGCTCGCTGGCGAGTTCATCTTCCGGGTAGCGCGCCGGCGGGATCTCACGGAAGTTCACTTCCGTCATATAGCAAATTTCATCATAATCGTAGAACACCACCCGGCCGTGACGCGTGACGCCAAAGTTTTTAAATAGCATATCGCCGGGGAAAATGTTGGCGGCGGCCAGCTGTCGAATGGCGTTCCCGTACTCCTCCACCGCATCGCGCAGCGCCTGACCGTCGACCTGCTCCAGCCAGATATTGAGCGGCACCATCCGCCGCTCGATATAAAGATGGCTGATGGCGATTCGATCGCCGAGATCGGTAATTTTCGCTCCGGCCTCGGTTTGCAGCAGGGTCATCAATTCGGGCGCAATTTGCCGTTTCTCCAGCACGAAGTTCTCAAACTCCTGGGTATCGGCCATCCGTCCCACGCGGTCGTGCTCTTTGACCAGCTGATAGCAGGCGCGCACGTGTGCGGCTGTCATCTCTTTCTGCGGCGCGAAGCGGTCCTTGATGATCTTAAATACCCGGTCAAATCCCGGCAAAGTAAACACCAGCATCACCATGCCGCGAATCCCCGGCGCTTCAATAAATTGCTCATCACTTTGGGAAATGTAGTGCAGGTATTCCCGATAGCTCTCGGTTTTCGCATGCTTCTGGCAGCCAATTGCCATATACAGTTCGGCGGTGGTTTTACCCGGGAGAATCTCACGCAGCCACTCAACCAGCGCGCCGGGCAGCGGCGCGTAAACCATAAAATAGGAGCGGGCGAAGCCAAAAACGATGCTAGCTTCGGCGTGCGTTGTCAGACAGGCATCGACAAACAGTTCACCTTCATCAGAACGATGGATAGGGAGAAGAAAAGGCAGCGTCGCTATTGGCGTGACGAGTTTACCCACCAGCCAGGCCGCCTTATTGCGATAAAACAGTTCGTTCGCCACCTGCAGATGTGAGCGGGAAAGTAGCTCGCTGCCAAGCGCTTCCTGCAGGCAAGCGGTGATATATCCGATATCGCGCGCGCTGTTTTGCCACGGCAGGCGGAGAGGAAGATCGGATAACACTTTGCGTAATAACGTGTCCCAGCCCCGGTTAGGGAAGAAATCTTTAGCCAGCGGCCGCGGGATGGAACGTAAGCGCCGCTCCGGCTGCGAGCTGAAAATAAAAAGCCGCTCGGGAGTCAGCGAGCGGTGGTCAAACAACCGGCAATAGACGGAATTAAAAAAGCTCTCCGCAATTTCGAAGCGAGGGTAATCCGGCAGCAGGCGGGTATAGTGCTCTTTCACCCGCAGCAAAAAATCGGTATCGGTATTTTTACCATCAGTAATGCAGCGCAGCTGTTCGACGACCAGGCCGACATGGTGATCGTAAAGGTGAATACGCTGCTTCATCGCCTGCTGGACGGTATGCCAGTCAGCCTGTTCAAAGCGCTGCTGGGCGCCGGAAGTCACTTCAAGAAAACGACCATACTGGGCGTCAAAACCCTGCAAAATAGTTTGAGCAATCAATAGTTCCAGGCCACGCGTCATCGCTTCCCCCTCACCCATCCCTCTCCCCCGGAGAGAGGGAGAGGGGGAAATTATCAGAACTGATCTTCTTCTGTAGAGCCGGTTAACGCCGTGACTGACGAGGCTCCGCCCTGGATAATGGTGGTCACCTTATCGAAGTAGCCGGTGCCCACTTCCTGCTGATGAGAGACAAAGGTGTAGCCATCTTTAGCCGCCGCGAACTCCGGCTGCTGGACTTTCTCAACATAATGCTTCATGCCCTCGCCCTGGGCGTAAGCGTGCGCCAGATCAAACATGTTGAACCACATACTGTGGATACCCGCCAGGGTGATGAACTGATACTTGTAACCCATATCCGACAGCTGCTGCTGGAAGCTGGCGATGGTTTTATCATCCAGCTTTTTCTGCCAGTTAAACGACGGCGAGCAGTTGTAGGCCAGCAGTTTACCCGGATATTTCGCGTGAATCGCATCGGCAAAGCGCTTCGCCAGCTCAAGGTCCGGGGTGGAAGTTTCACACCACACCAGGTCGGCATAGGGCGCGTAGGCCAGCCCGCGGCTGATCGCCTGTTCGATACCGGCATGGGTGCGGAAGAAACCTTCGCTGGTACGGTCTCCGGTGATGAACTGACGATCGTAAGGATCGCAGTCTGAGGTAATTAAATCCGCCGCATCGGCGTCAGTACGGGCAATCACCAGGGTTGGCACGCCCATCACATCCGCCGCCAGGCGCGCGGCAACCAGTTTCTGAATCGCCTCTTGCGTGGGGACCAGCACTTTGCCGCCCATATGGCCGCACTTCTTCACCGATGCCAGCTGGTCTTCGAAGTGTACGGCCGCTGCACCGGCCTCAATCATCGATTTCATCAGCTCAAACGCATTAAGCACGCCGCCAAATCCCGCTTCCGCGTCGGCGACGATCGGCAGGAAATAATCGGTATAACGCGGATCGTTCGGCTCAATGCCCGCAGACCACTGGATCTGATCTGCGCGGCGGAAGGTGTTGTTGATCCGATCGACAACCGCCGGTACCGAGTTTGCCGGATAGAGCGATTGATCCGGATACATGCTGGAGGCCAGGTTGGCATCCGCCGCGACCTGCCAGCCGGAAAGATAAATCGCTTCAATGCCCGCTTTCGCCTGCTGCAGCGCCTGCCCGCCGGTCAGCGCGCCCAGGCTGTTGACGTAGCCTTTTTTCGCTTCGCCGTGCAGGAGTCGCCACATCTTTGCCGCGCCCAGTTGCGCCAGCGTACACTCCGGGTTGACCGAGCCGCGTAGCTTCACCACGTCCTCGGCGCTGTATGGGCGGGTAATCCCTTCCCAGCGCGGTTTCGTCCACTCTTTGTTTAATTCTTCGATTTGTTGGGTACGAGTCTTCATGTGCAGATGCTCCATATTGTTGTGTGGTGAATTAGGCCAGAAGGCGATAGCCCGGCAGGGTTAAGAAATCGATCAGCTCGTCGGAGGTGGTGATCTGTTCCATCAGACGAGCGGCTTCATCAAAACGCCCGCTGCTGTAGCGGTGCTCGCCCAGTTCGTCCTGAATCACCCGCATCTCTTCGGCCAGCCACTGGCGGAACAGCGCTTTGGTAACAGGTGTGCCGTTACTGAGGGTTTTCTCATGATGGATCCACTGCCAAATCGAGGTACGGGAGATTTCGGCCGTTGCCGCATCTTCCATCAGGCCATAGATCGGTACGCAGCCGTTGCCGGAGATCCACGCTTCGATGTACTGCACCGCCACGCGAATATTGGCGCGCATGCCCTCTTCGGTCCGTTCGCCTTCACAGGGGGCCAGCAGTTGTTCAGCAGTGATCGGCGCGTCGTCTTCGCGGGTAACGGATAGCTGATTTTTGTTCTCGCCCAGTACGCCGTTAAAAACGGCCATCGCGGTATCAGCCAGCCCGGGATGCGCGATCCAGGTACCATCATGGCCGTTATTTGCCTCCAGCGATTTGTCTGCTTTTACCTTGTTCAGCACCTGGTTGTTTCGCTCGGCATCTTTGCTCGGAATAAAGGCCGCCATGCCGCCCATCGCAAACGCGCCGCGCTTGTGGCAGGTCCTAATCAGCAATCGCGAGTAGGCGCTGAGGAAAGGTTTGTCCATCGTCACCACCTGACGATCCGGCAAAACGCGGTCAGGGTGGTTCTTCAGCGTTTTGATATAGCTGAAGATGTAGTCCCAGCGCCCGCAGTTCAGGCCAACAATATGGTCGCGCAGGGCGTGCAGAATTTCGTCCATCTGGAATACGGCGGGCAGCGTTTCAATCAGCAACGTGGCTTTAACGGTGCCGCGCGGCAGCTCAAAACGGTCTTCCGTAAAGCTAAAGACTTCACTCCACCACGCCGCTTCCTGCCAGGCCTGAGTCTTCGGCAGATAGAAATAGGGCCCGCTACCTTTTTCCAGTAACGCTTTGTAGTTGTGGAAGAAATAGAGTGCGAAGTCGAACAGGCTGCCGGGAATGGCTTCACCGCGCCAGGTCACATGTTTTTCCGGCAGGTGCAGACCGCGAACGCGGCAGATCAGTAGCGCCGGGTTCGGCTTGAGCTGATAAATCTTGCCGGCTTCATTGGTGTAGCTGATGGTGCCGTTAACCGCATCACGCAGGTTAATTTGTCCATCAATGACTTTGTTCCATTCGGGCGCCAGCGAGTCTTCGAAATCCGCCATAAAGACTTTCACATTCGCATTGAGCGCATTGATCACCATCTTGCGCTCAACCGGTCCGGTGATTTCCACCCGCCGATCCTGCAAATCCTCCGGAATACCGCGGATCTTCCACTCACTATGACGAATGGAAGCAGTTTCCGAAATAAAGTCAGGAAGCTTTCCGTCGTCAATTGCCTGCTGCTGCTGGATACGCGCCGCCAGGAGTTTGTTGCGTTCTGGCGTAAAGCGGCTCACCAGCTCGGTCAGAAACTCCACTGCCTCAGGCGTTAAGATTTGCTTCTCCTGGTCGCCATATGGCTGGCTAAAAGCCAGTTCGTCAGTAATTGTCGCCTGCTGCGTCATGTGCTGCTCCTCTTGGTTGATCCAGTTGGCGCGAACGTAAGATCGTTGTGTAGTTTTCGTTCAGCACAATTAAGACTACGCATTTATTTTTCAAAATCAAAAACAATTTCCATTTTTAATTTAATTCTTAATTAACCTATTGATAACAATATAAATAAAGTTTAATTACAATATGAGCCGCGTTTCGGAAATAAAAAAGGCACCCGAAGGTGCCAGAGGCAAAATGCTGAAACGCTTTAGGATCGCGTTGTGTAGGACATTAATCCAGAGTCGGATTCATATGGCGTAGATCGTATGGTGTAATCTGGTAGACGTAATAATTCAGCCAGTTGATAAACAGCAGATTGCCATGACTTCGCCAGGTGGCACGCGGTTTGTTCTGCGGATCGTTTTGCGGGAAATAATTGTGCGGAACCTGTGGATCGAGGCCCGCTTCTACATCGCGGAAAAATTCGCTGGCCAGAGTATTGGCGTCATATTCCGGGTGACCGGTCACGAAGGCGATGCGCTTATCTTTGCTGGCGAACAGGTAGGCGTCCCCTTCTTCCGTCTCCGCCAGAATCTCAAGATCGGTATAGTCGCGAATCAGCGCCGCCGGGAAATCGGCATAGCGCGAGTGCGGGGCCAAAAAGCTATCGTCAAAGCCGCGGGTTAATAAGGCATGAGGTTGCAGGATATGGTGTTCATATACGCCGGAAATTTTTTCAGAGCGGGTCTGTTTAGGAATACCGTAGAGAATATTAAGGGCAGCCTGTACCGCCCAACAGACAAACAGCGTGGAGGTGACATGATCTTTTGCCCACTCCAGTACCTGCTTGATCTGCGGCCAATAGGCAACGTCATTAAACTCAACCAGCCCTAAAGGCGCGCCGGTCACAATCAGGCCATCAAAGTTCTGATCGCAAATATCTTCAAAGTTGCAGTAAAAGTTGTTCAGGTGTTCCGCCGGGGTATTACGCGATTCGCGGGCATCGATGCGCAGCAGCTGGATATCAAGCTGCAGGGGAGAGTTGGAAAGTAGTCGCAGAAACTGATTTTCAGTCTCGATTTTCTTCGGCATCAGATTAAGGATGAGCACCTTCAGCGGGCGGATTTCCTGAGTCGTCGCGCGAGTAGTCGTCATCACAAAGACGTTTTCATTACGCAAGAAATTGACGGCCGGTAGCTCGTCCTGCACCCGAATTGGCATAACTTTATTACCTCATAGCATACGTATAAACGTTTAGACATCCAGACAGCTGAAGATACCCAGGAATAAGGTGAATGTCGAGCCTGCAGGTGCAGGGTGAGAAAATTTCACGGAGATTTTTACGTTAGAATATAAGAACAAATAAAAGGAGCAATTATGGTTATTAGTATCCGCCGTTCACGGCATGATGAAGGGGAAAAACTGGTTGCGATCTGGCGTCGCTCGGTTGATTCCACTCACGATTTCCTGTCAAAAGAGTATAGAGTGGAACTCGAAACGCTGGTGAGTTCATTTCTACCCGAAGCGCCGCTGTGGGTGGCGGTAACGGAGAAAGATGAGCCTATCGCCTTTATGCTTCTTACGGGTGAACATATGGATGCGCTATTCGTTGATCCTATGGTCCGCGGCTGCGGCGTCGGTAAGTTACTGATTGAACACGCGCTAACGCTGGCGCCAAAGTTGACGACCAACGTTAATGAGCAGAATGAGCAAGCGGTCGGATTTTATCAGAAGATGGGCTTTAAGGTGACGGGGCGTTCAGAGACGGACGATCTCGGTAAACCTTACCCGTTATTGAATCTGGTACACGAATAAGATACGGAGCCGGATAAGAATAAACTTCTATCCGGTAGTTCTCAGGCCACAAAAACGCAAAAAGCCCATCCGTCAGGATGGGCTCTTCACGTGTTTGATGCCTGGCAGTTCCCTACTCTCACATGGGGAGACCCCACACTACCATCGGCGCTACGGCGTTTCACTTCTGAGTTCGGCATGGGGTCAGGTGGGACCACCGCGCTATCGCCGCCAGGCAAATTCTTTGTGCTCAGTACGCAATTCTTTATCGCATCTGCCGCGTTGCCCGCGCTCGTAAAGTCAGTCACATACCTCAGTATGCTCCTTCCTTTCCTTCGCTTGTCGCCTTGCTGCTGCGCAAATTATTGCGTACTCAACTCTGAATCAATGCTGAAATTGTTGTCTTCTCAAATCCGCCAAAACATCTTCGGCGTTGTAAGGTTAAGCCTCACGGTTCATTAGTACCGGTTAGCTCAACGCATCGCTGCGCTTACACACCCGGCCTATCAACGTCGTCGTCTTCAACGTTCCTTCAGGACTCTCAAGGAGTCAGGGAGAACTCATCTCGGGGCAAGTTTCGTACTTAGATGCTTTCAGCACTTATCTCTTCCGCATTTAGCTACCGGGCAATGCCATTGGCATGACAACCCGAACACCAGTGATGCGTCCACTCCGGTCCTCTCGTACTAGGAGCAGCCCCCCTCAATTCTCCAGCGCCCACGGCAGATAGGGACCGAACTGTCTCACGACGTTCTAAACCCAGCTCGCGTACCACTTTAAATGGCGAACAGCCATACCCTTGGGACCTACTTCAGCCCCAGGATGTGATGAGCCGACATCGAGGTGCCAAACACCGCCGTCGATATGAACTCTTGGGCGGTATCAGCCTGTTATCCCCGGAGTACCTTTTATCCGTTGAGCGATGGCCCTTCCATTCAGAACCACCGGATCACTATGACCTGCTTTCGCACCTGCTCGCGCCGTCACGCTCGCAGTCAAGCCAGCTTATGCCATTGCACTAACCTCCTGATGTCCGACCAGGATTAGCTGACCTTCGTGCTCCTCCGTTACTCTTTAGGAGGAGACCGCCCCAGTCAAACTACCCACCAGACACTGTCCGCAACCCGGATTACGGGCCCACGTTAGAACACCAGCCATTAAAGGGTGGTATTTCAAGGATGGCTCCATGCAGACTGGCGTCCACACTTCAAAGCCTCCCACCTATCCTACACATCAAGGACCAGTGTTCAGTGTCAAGCTATAGTAAAGGTTCACGGGGTCTTTCCGTCTTGCCGCGGGTACACTGCATCTTCACAGCGAGTTCAATTTCACTGAGTCTCGGGTGGAGACAGCCTGGCCATCATTACGCCATTCGTGCAGGTCGGAACTTACCCGACAAGGAATTTCGCTACCTTAGGACCGTTATAGTTACGGCCGCCGTTTACCGGGGCTTCGATCAAGAGCTTCTCCTTACGGATAACCCCATCAATTAACCTTCCGGCACCGGGCAGGCGTCACACCGTATACGTCCACTTTCGTGTTTGCACAGTGCTGTGTTTTTAATAAACAGTTGCAGCCAGCTGGTATCTTCGACTGATTTCAGCTCCATGGGTAAACCACTTCACCTACATATCAGCGTGCCTTCTCCCGAAGTTACGGCACCATTTTGCCTAGTTCCTTCACCCGAGTTCTCTCAAGCGCCTTGGTATTCTCTACCTGACCACCTGTGTCGGTTTGGGGTACGATTTGATGTTACCTGATGCTTAGAGGCTTTTCCTGGAAGCAGGGCATTTGTCACTTCAGCACCGTAGTGCCTCGTCATCACACCTCAGCGTTAATAACGTTCCGGATTTACCTGGAACATCCGCCTACATGCTTAAACCGGGACAACCGTCGCCCGGCCAACATAGCCTTCTCCGTCCCCCCTTCGCAGTAACACCAAGTACAGGAATATTAACCTGTTTCCCATCGACTACGCCTTTCGGCCTCGCCTTAGGGGTCGACTCACCCTGCCCCGATTAACGTTGGACAGGAACCCTTGGTCTTCCGGCGTGCGGGTTTTTCACCCGCATTATCGTTACTTATGTCAGCATTCGCACTTCTGATACCTCCAGCAACCCTCACAGGCCACCTTCAACGGCTTACAGAACGCTCCCCTACCCAACAACACATAGTGTCGCTGCCGCAGCTTCGGTGCATGGTTTAGCCCCGTTACATCTTCCGCGCAGGCCGACTCGACCAGTGAGCTATTACGCTTTCTTTAAATGATGGCTGCTTCTAAGCCAACATCCTGGCTGTCTGGGCCTTCCCACATCGTTTCCCACTTAACCATGACTTTGGGACCTTAGCTGGCGGTCTGGGTTGTTTCCCTCTTCACGACGGACGTTAGCACCCGCCGTGTGTCTCCCGTGATAACATTCTTCGGTATTCGTAGTTTGCATCGGGTTGGTAAGTCGGGATGACCCCCTAGCCGAAACAGTGCTCTACCCCCGAAGATGAATTCACGAGGCGCTACCTAAATAGCTTTCGGGGAGAACCAGCTATCTCCCGGTTTGATTGGCCTTTCACCCCCAGCCACAAGTCATCCGCTAATTTTTCAACATTAGTCGGTTCGGTCCTCCAGTTAGTGTTACCCAACCTTCAACCTGCCCATGGCTAGATCACCGGGTTTCGGGTCTATACCCTGCAACTTAACGCCCAGTTAAGACTCGGTTTCCCTGCGGCTCCCCTATACGGTTAACCTTGCTACAGAATATAAGTCGCTGACCCATTATACAAAAGGTACGCAGTCACCCAACAAGTGGGCTCCTACTGCTTGTACGTACACGGTTTCAGGTTCTTTTTCACTCCCCTCGCCGGGGTTCTTTTCGCCTTTCCCTCACGGTACTGGTTCACTATCGGTCAGTCAGGAGTATTTAGCCTTGGAGGATGGTCCCCCCATATTCAGACAGGATACCACGTGTCCCGCCCTACTCTTCGAGTTCACAGCCTGTGTGTTTTAGTGTACGGGAGTATCACCCTGTACCCTGCGACTTTCCAGACGCTTCCACTAACACACAAGCTGATTCAGACTCCGGGCTGCTCCCCGTTCGCTCGCCGCTACTGGGGGAATCTCGGTTGATTTCTTTTCCTCGGGGTACTTAGATGTTTCAGTTCCCCCGGTTCGCCTCGTTTGACTATGTATTCATCAAACGATAGTGCAACGAATTGCACTGGGTTTCCCCATTCGGACATCGCCGGCTGTAACGGTTCATATCACCTTACCGACGCTTTTCGCAGATTAGCACGTCCTTCATCGCCTCTGACTGCCAGGGCATCCACCGTGTACGCTTAGTCGCTTAACCTCACAACCCGAAGATGTTTCGTAAAACATCATCGTGTCGCGAAAATTTGAGAGACTCGAACACACATAACATGTGTGTCGTTTCAATTTTCAGCTTGATCCAGATTTTTAAAGAGCAAATATCTCAAACGTCACCCGAAGATGAGTTTTGAGATATTAAGGCAGGTGACTTTCACTCACGAACCAGCAAGTGGCGTCCCCTAGGGGATTCGAACCCCTGTTGCCGCCGTGAAAGGGCGGAGTCCTAACCGCTAGACGAAGGGGACACGAGGTGTCGCGACTTCGCAGCCGTCTTGCTTCTTTACATCTATCAGACAATCTGTGTGAGCACTACAAAGGCAGGTTCTTTAAGGTAAGGAGGTGATCCAACCGCAGGTTCCCCTACGGTTACCTTGTTACGACTTCACCCCAGTCATGAATCACAAAGTGGTAAGCGCCCTCCCGAAGGTTAAGCTACCTACTTCTTTTGCAACCCACTCCCATGGTGTGACGGGCGGTGTGTACAAGGCCCGGGAACGTATTCACCGTGGCATTCTGATCCACGATTACTAGCGATTCCGACTTCATGGAGTCGAGTTGCAGACTCCAATCCGGACTACGACATACTTTATGAGGTCCGCTTGCTCTCGCGAGGTCGCTTCTCTTTGTATATGCCATTGTAGCACGTGTGTAGCCCTACTCGTAAGGGCCATGATGACTTGACGTCATCCCCACCTTCCTCCAGTTTATCACTGGCAGTCTCCTTTGAGTTCCCGGCCGGACCGCTGGCAACAAAGGATAAGGGTTGCGCTCGTTGCGGGACTTAACCCAACATTTCACAACACGAGCTGACGACAGCCATGCAGCACCTGTCTCAGAGTTCCCGAAGGCACCAAAGCATCTCTGCTAAGTTCTCTGGATGTCAAGAGTAGGTAAGGTTCTTCGCGTTGCATCGAATTAAACCACATGCTCCACCGCTTGTGCGGGCCCCCGTCAATTCATTTGAGTTTTAACCTTGCGGCCGTACTCCCCAGGCGGTCGACTTAACGCGTTAGCTCCGGAAGCCACTCCTCAAGGGAACAACCTCCAAGTCGACATCGTTTACAGCGTGGACTACCAGGGTATCTAATCCTGTTTGCTCCCCACGCTTTCGCACCTGAGCGTCAGTCTTTGTCCAGGGGGCCGCCTTCGCCACCGGTATTCCTCCAGATCTCTACGCATTTCACCGCTACACCTGGAATTCTACCCCCCTCTACAAGACTCCAGCCTGCCAGTTTCGAATGCAGTTCCCAGGTTGAGCCCGGGGATTTCACATCCGACTTGACAGACCGCCTGCGTGCGCTTTACGCCCAGTAATTCCGATTAACGCTTGCACCCTCCGTATTACCGCGGCTGCTGGCACGGAGTTAGCCGGTGCTTCTTCTGCGGGTAACGTCAATTGCTGAGGTTATTAACCTCAACACCTTCCTCCCCGCTGAAAGTACTTTACAACCCGAAGGCCTTCTTCATACACGCGGCATGGCTGCATCAGGCTTGCGCCCATTGTGCAATATTCCCCACTGCTGCCTCCCGTAGGAGTCTGGACCGTGTCTCAGTTCCAGTGTGGCTGGTCATCCTCTCAGACCAGCTAGGGATCGTCGCCTAGGTGAGCCGTTACCCCACCTACTAGCTAATCCCATCTGGGCACATCTGATGGCAAGAGGCCCGAAGGTCCCCCTCTTTGGTCTTGCGACGTTATGCGGTATTAGCTACCGTTTCCAGTAGTTATCCCCCTCCATCAGGCAGTTTCCCAGACATTACTCACCCGTCCGCCACTCGTCACCCGAGAGCAAGCTCTCTGTGCTACCGTTCGACTTGCATGTGTTAGGCCTGCCGCCAGCGTTCAATCTGAGCCATGATCAAACTCTTCAATTTAAGTTTGATGCTCGTGAATTAAACTTCGTAATGAATTACGTATGTTCACTCAGAGACTTGGTATTCATTTTTCGTCTTGCGACGTTAAGAATCCATGTTACTTTGAGTGCCCACACAGATTGTCTGATAAATTGTTAAAGAGCAGTGCAACGCGGCTTTCGCTCACCGTTGCGAGGTGGCGTATATTACGCTTTCCTCTTTCAGAGTCAACCCGTTATTTCAGGATTTTTTCTCTTCAACCGACCGGGCTGTTTGTGAAGTGATTCACATCTGCCGTGTCGATGGAGGCGCATTATAGGGAGTTCCCGAGCATCCGCAATAGATAAATTGCAGAAAAATGACTGACTGCTGCATTCCCCAGCAAAACCCCGCTTTATACCCTGTTACACACAGAATTATCCACAGATGATGAAAGATGCCCCCTTATAAAGGCCATCTCTCTTCTCTATATAAGGTCTATCCAGGCGGCATCCGGGGCTAAAAAGAGAAAGATAAAAATTCGCGAGCGTTGCGCAAACGTTTTCGTTACAATGCCGCGCTATAACAAGGATGCCCGGTTGGGTGCGTTAGGTGAGTTTTTAGACAAAAACTCACCTAACGCTCTCTGTAATATTCAAATCCTGGGGATTTAATACTATGCAACAACGTCGTCCAGTCCGCCGCGCACTGCTCAGTGTTTCTGACAAGGCCGGTATCGTCGAATTCGCGCAGGCGCTTTCCGCTCGTGGTGTCGAGCTACTCTCTACGGGTGGTACCGCACGCCTGCTGGCTGAGAAAGGTCTGCCGGTGACCGAAGTCTCTGACTACACCGGTTTCCCGGAAATGATGGACGGACGCGTGAAGACCCTGCATCCGAAAGTTCACGGCGGCATTCTCGGCCGTCGCGGCCAGGATGATGGCATTATGCAACAGCACGGTATCGCCCCTATCGATATGGTGGTTGTTAACCTGTATCCGTTTGCTCAAACCGTGGCTCGCGAGGGGTGCTCGCTGGAAGACGCGGTTGAGAACATTGATATCGGCGGTCCAACCATGGTTCGCTCAGCGGCGAAGAACCATAAAGACGTCGCCATTGTGGTAAAGAGCAGCGACTACGATGCCATTATTAAAGAGATGGAAGCCAACGAAGGTTCCTTAACCCTCGACACCCGCTTCGACCTCGCCATTAAAGCATTTGAACATACCGCAGCCTACGACAGCATGATTGCCAACTACTTTGGCAGCATGGTCCCGGCTTATCACGGCGAGAGCAAAGAAGCCGCCGGCCGCTTCCCGCGTACGCTGAACCTGAACTTCATTAAGAAGCAGGATATGCGTTATGGTGAAAATAGCCACCAGCAGGCTGCCTTCTATATAGAAGAAGAAATCAAAGAAGCTTCCGTGGCGACCGCGCAGCAGGTTCAGGGCAAAGCCCTCTCTTATAACAACATCGCCGATACCGACGCGGCGCTGGAGTGCGTGAAAGAGTTTAGCGAGCCGGCATGCGTTATCGTGAAGCACGCCAACCCGTGCGGTGTGGCGGTAAGCACCTCCCTTCTTGACGCCTACGACCGCGCGTATAAAACCGACCCGACCTCGGCCTTTGGCGGCATTATCGCCTTTAACCGCGAACTGGATGCTGAAACCGCGCAAGCGATCATCTCCCGCCAGTTTGTTGAAGTGATCATCGCACCGTCCGCGACAGAAGAAGCGCTGAAAATCACGGCGGCTAAACAGAACGTCCGCGTCCTGACCTGCGGTCAGTGGACGCAGCGCGTGCCGGGTCTGGACTTCAAACGCGTTAACGGCGGCCTGCTGGTTCAGGACCGCGACCTGGGCATGGTGACGGAAGGCGAACTGCGAGTGGTTTCCAAACGTCAGCCAACCGAACAGGAGTTGCGTGACGCCCTGTTCTGCTGGAAAGTGGCGAAATTCGTGAAATCCAACGCCATCGTCTACGCCAAAGAGAACATGACCATCGGGATAGGCGCAGGCCAGATGAGCCGCGTTTACTCGGCCAAAATCGCCGGGATTAAAGCCGGTGATGAAGGTCTGGAAGTGAAAGGTTCGGCTATGGCCTCCGACGCCTTCTTCCCGTTCCGCGACGGTATTGACGCCGCTGCTGCCGTTGGCGTGAGCTGCGTCATTCAGCCTGGCGGTTCTATTCGCGACGAAGAGGTGATTGCCGCCGCCGATGAGCACGGCATCGCGATGATCTTCACCGATATGCGCCACTTCCGCCATTAATTTACGGAGCAGACGATGAAAGTATTAGTTATTGGCAACGGCGGGCGCGAACACGCGCTGGCCTGGAAGGCCGCACAGTCACCGCTGGTTGATACCGTTTTTGTCGCCCCGGGTAACGCGGGTACCGCCCTGGAACCGACGCTGCAGAACGTAGCTATCGGCGTCACCGATATTCCGGCCCTGCTGAGCTTTGCCCAGAACGAGAAGATTGATCTGACCATCGTTGGTCCGGAAGCGCCGCTGGTGATTGGCGTGGTAGATGCATTCCGCGCCGCTGGCCTGAAAATCTTCGGTCCAACCGAAGGCGCCGCGCAGCTGGAAGGTTCCAAAGCCTTCACTAAAGATTTCCTCGCCCGTCATCAAATCCCGACGGCGGAGTATCAGAACTTCACCGACATCGAGCCCGCGCTGGCCTATCTGCGTGAGAAAGGCGCGCCGATCGTTATCAAGGCCGACGGCCTGGCCGCCGGCAAAGGCGTAATTGTCGCCATGACGCTGGAAGAAGCGGAAGCCGCCGTTCACGACATGCTGGCAGGTAACGCCTTTGGCGACGCCGGACACCGCATCGTCATCGAAGAATTTCTCGACGGCGAAGAGGCGAGCTTTATCGTGATGGTCGACGGCGAGCACGTCCTGCCGATGGCGACCAGCCAGGATCACAAACGCGTGGGCAATGGCGATACCGGCCCGAACACTGGCGGCATGGGCGCTTATTCACCGGCACCGGTAGTAACCGATGAAGTTCACCAGCGCACTATGGAACGCATTATCTGGCCAACCGTAAAAGGTATGGCCGCGGAAGGGAATACCTATACCGGTTTCCTTTACGCGGGCCTGATGATCGACAAACAGGGCAATCCAAAGGTTATCGAGTTCAACTGCCGTTTTGGCGATCCGGAAACCCAGCCGATCATGCTGCGCATGAAATCCGATCTGGTCGATCTCTGCCTGGCTGCGTGTGAAGGCCAGTTGGACAAGAAAACCTCCGAGTGGGACGAACGCGCTTCTCTGGGCGTGGTGATTGCTGCCGGCGGCTATCCGGGCAACTACACTACCGGTGATGAGATCCACGGCCTGCCGCTGGAAGAGATTGAGGACGGTAAAGTGTTCCACGCCGGTACGAAGCTCTCTGATGACGATCGGGTGCTGACCAACGGCGGTCGCGTGCTGTGTGCGACTGCGCTGGGCAATACCGTCGCACAAGCGCAGAAGCGTGCCTATGCGCTAATGGCGGATATTCGCTGGAACGGCAGCTTCAGCCGCCAGGATATTGGTTATCGCGCAATCGCGCGCGAGCAAGACGCGTAACAGAGTCCTCGGTTCCCCTTCGCCGCGGGCCGGTGAGGGGGCCACTTTGTGACCACCACACTCACCGTGGCGCTCATCAGCGCATAGCGCATGCGCTTCTGTTCCTGTCTATGCATTGGATTCAGATGCCTCACGCCGCCGCATCAGCTGCTAATCGAATGTATTTTTCAGTAAAACAAACAATTCAGAATCCGATTGCACCCCGAGTTTGCGCATCGCATTACATTTATGCGCGCTGATCGTTTTGATACTTAACTGCTTCATACCCGCAATTTGCTGTAAATCCATACCGTTAAACAGATGCTTCAGCACATCAATTTCACTGCGCGTCAATCTGGAGGTGACGCTCTCATGGTTGTGATTAATCCGCGCGAGGTTGCTGCAAATTTTCGGACTGAGTATACGCTTTTGCACAAACGCCCTTTTAAAGAAGTCCTCAGTGTCCGTCATCGACTCCCCGCGCGCTATCACGCTGAAGTTATGCTGATTGAGTAACTTCCGCAGCTCGTTGCTGTCATGGCAAAACGTATACACCACCACATTCAGCTCAGGGAACTGAGCTCCCAGGCGCAGTAAAATATCCAGCCCTTCGTGCGGGTTTTCTTCTGCGCTTTGCAAATCGGTAACAAGAATATCGACGGACTGGTACATCAGCGCTTCTGAGATTTTGCCCAGGCTCGACTCGGTGATCCGAATATCGCATGTTGCGTCAACGGATTTAATCAGTGTCGAAAGCCCGGAAAGCGTCAGGGGATGGCTATCCATCAAAGCGATCGTTCGAGACGATGGAGACGATAAATTCATCACGCAGCTGCTCCTTGCTTGCTGGCCGAGATGTCCCCGGCCCTTCGTTGTGTACAACACAATTCATGGTTAGCTCTTAAAGACAGGCAACGGGGCCAACTTTTGCCATCCAGGTCCCCTGAGAAAAGAGTTCACTGTCGTTGTGAAAACCCAGCTTTACCATCGCATTGCGCTTATGCGTACTTACCGTACGGATATTACGATGTAACGTCTGCGCGACACGAGAAACATTTTGCCCTGAAAACAGATGCACGAGTACATCCAGTTCCCGAGCGGTCAGCGGGCTATTTGTCCGAGTTGTCTTAGAAAGCAGCTGTTTTGTTTTCGGGCTCAACCACTGTCGTCCGCCTGACATGACTTCGGAAACACATTGTGCCAGCGCCAGAACCGGCTCGTGTTTTAATAGGATGCCGCGGGCATTCGACAAGGCCAACAGCTCAAGCACGCGGGGATCGCGAAAATCGGTACAGATTATAATTTTTATCGCTGGATGTGATTCATACAGGTGGGCCAGCAAGCGCAGCCCATCAAGCATTAGCTCTTTTTCGCCACAGATATCCATGACAATCAGCGCGGGTGGTGCGCTGGCAACGATCGGCGAAATACTGGCAAGATTTCTTACATCGTTTATAGGCTCGGTGATCCCGCAGGCCTGGATCAACACCCGTTTGATACCCAGCGCGGTAATGGGGCATGCATCCATTATCAGCACGCCTCGACCAGGCGATCCTGCAAGAGAGGCACACGATGAGTTTGAGCTATTAATATTATTCATAATACTTTCCTTGTATTATTAGTCACGCTCCCAAACGAAAGGGATATTCTGATTAAAGCACGGACTCTTCCTGAGTCCGCGCTTATTTGTCATTACTGGTATACGAAGGTTAATTGCACCGCGCCGACGATAGTACCTGGCGTCGCTTTACCCTTCGAGCTGTATGCTCGCGCCTGCATATTAAAGGTCGTACTCTGGGTCGCGGCATTAATATCCTGAATCATCGTTGAGGCATTACCCAACGCGGCTCCCGCCGTATTTTGCAGCTCAATTTGTACCCCAGTTGCCGTTCCAGCATTCGAGTACATGGCACTCTCCGTGGCATCCGGCGTGCCGTTCAGGATCATAGTGGCCGATGAAGTCGTCGCCGGGCAACTTATTATTTCAATAGCGATAGGCTTCCACTCTGTGGCTGAGCCGGCACCCGATAATGTCGCAGCCATAATATTCTGCCCCAGATCCACATTAACCCCTCCGGTCGGCACATTAACTTTACACGGAGAAGCTTTAATATTACCAGTGATATTCAGCTGTGTGTCAGCAGCGCTCGCTGACTGCGAGAGTACAGCGGCGGCCAAACATAGCAGTAATGCCGGAGCTTGTTTGCTCAATAAAGATATTGATCCCTTCATCATTTTCCCTTACCGGTTTCCCCCGGAATTATTGTATTTCAGCACGAATAGTGGCCGTTGCGGTGAAGTCACCTGTCTCAGGCTCTTTACCTGTCGTGTTAATTGGAAATAGGCTAATCGACGATGTCCCCACCTGGGAGCTGTAGTCCATCGTCAGCGGTAATTCTCCACCCTGCGGAACGATTGTGTTTCCTGATGGGTTCTGGATTCTGACGCCCACGTCATTGTTGGTCGTCGAGAACGCGGTCGGGTCGTTCGCATCCGGGGTTCCCTGGAAGGAGAGACTCACCTTCACGCCTTCGGAGATATTGGTACAGGCCACGTCAAAGTTGACGTTTTTTGGCGTGAAGTTTTTAGCCATTTCGCCTTTAGTGGCAATATCGCCAGACATGATGCTGCCTAAAGGCACGGTAATAACGCCGCCGCCATTAATCATGCAGGATTGCGGGACGGTGACCGTTCCGCTCATCCAGACGGTTGAAACCGGCGTGCTGGCCTGAGTCGTTGCATCGGATGCGATATACACATCGACGACTTTGGTCAGAGGGATGCTCTGAACCCCCACAAACGGCCGGCGGAAGTACAGGGAAATCGTTCCACGCGCACCGGTTCCGTAAGGGTATTTGTCGCAGCTTACCGAAATGTTCTGGTTGCTGACGCTGGTGAACGGCGTTGCCTTTAAAGCCTGATAGTTGCCGCCAATAAAGACCTCGCTGGCTACGGCCAGGTACTCGTTAATCGCGTAATAGTTGAGGTTGCCATCGCTGTATACCTGGCCGGTATCCGGCACTTTTGCGGTAATATAAGCCCCGGTATAGCTGCCTGAGCAAGAACAGGTCACGTTATAGTTGCCGCTGAGGTTCCACTGATAGGCATTGTTGATCACCCTTCCTGCCGAGTTTTGCGACGGATCGGCTAACAAATAATTCATATCGAAGTTATAGGACTTCTGCCCGGCAGTCGCATAACACTCTGCCGCGCTGGCGGCAGTACTCAGCATCCCCCCCGCCAGAGCCAGACAAAGCAACGCCGCGTTTTTTACACTAGCGAAACAGCATAATAGGTTTCGGCGCGGTATCACGTCGGTGAAAATTTTATTCGTGCGCTCGGTCATTTCCATATTCCGCCTTACCGGCAGTCTCCATTCATAAGTTGAATACCCGATGTCGCCGTTTGTTCAGGCAGACGGTAATTCACCTGACAGGTCTGATCCGCTGAGGATCCCCATTTCAGCGTGAGCGTTCCAGAATCGGCCATGCCCGACAGGTAAACCTGGCCACCGTCGCCAACGATGCTGGCGCCGCTATTTTTGCCATCGCTACCCGCGGTGGCGCCGAAAGGTACCGGCTCGCCGTTGGCGCGAGTCAGCGTCATCAGTACACGCTGGCCGACGTTCGGATCAAAGTCCGCGCGTACCACGGCCCCACGAGTTGGGATCACCGAGGTACTGGTCAGCGTCATATCCACGTTGTCCGGTAAGGTTGATGTGTCGAGTGCGATCTGGTTGCGTCGGTATGCCGTGACGTAAGGCACTACCGCATAGCCGCGCCAGTCAGTTTTCACACCGGTGTTGTTGGCAATGCTCACGTCACCCGCGCCTGGCGCTTTTACCAGCGCCATGGTTTCACTCAGCGGCTGGGAAAGCGTGACCCCGTTTTCATGCACCAGGATACCGCCCTGCAGGCCGTAATCCACGCGGCTCTGGCTATGGTCATAGCCATAACCGACATTCACCTCACCGTAACCGCCTTTGTAGTCGGCGCTGGCGTAGCCGTTCGCCTCTTCACCCTGAGAAGCGAAACCCTGGCTGATACTGTAATTCAGGTTGTCGTCAGGCAGCGCGGTACCACTAAGGCCAACGCTTTGTGAGGTATTACCGTTTTTACTGCTATTAAGGTTGTAGGTGGCGTAGCTTCCCGGCAACCATTTGCTTAATGGGACGCTGACATTCACAGCGACAATCCGATCGGTGTAATAGGTCCGATTTTGATGGCTGTCGACGCCATTGCGGCTATAGGTATAGTTGAGACCATAAGAGATTCCGTTCCAGGTGTTGTTGTAGCCCACGCTGGCCGATTCGGTAGAACGGTTGTTATTCCAGTACTCTTCTTTCACCACGCTTACCGACAGCGAACCTGCCTTTTGCCACAAGTTCTGGCTCAGCGTCAGTTCCGCACGGCTTTTCTTATGATCGTTATAATATCCGTTTTCTCCGGCATAGCTTTCCAGCGCCTCCTGCAATGTATAAAAGCCTGAAGTGGAATAGCGGTAGCTGGCCAGGCTGAAGTTAGTACCGGTTTGCACAAAGCTTTTGCCGTAGCGCAGCCTGTACGATTGGCCGTTGTCTTTATCCTGATGTTCCTGCCTGGACCACGCCTGGGTGATGTCGGCAGATAGCGCACCGATAGCGCCAAGGTTCTGACCAAGGCCGATGGCCAACGACTGATATTTGCTCGCTGCCTGTACCCCGCCATAGATCGTTGCGCCATGTGGCAAACCAAAAATCGCGGTTCCCTGAGTGAACAGCGTTTTTTCAACATCGTTGTTATATGAACGGTACTGGCCGCTAGTGATGCTGTATTTCAGACGTCCTTCGCGCTGAAGAACCGGAACGGAGGCAAAAGGCACGACCATCGTTTGCTCGCTACCATCGGCTTCTTTAATGGTCACGTTCAGGTCGCCACTGCCCGCCGTCGGGTAGAGGTCAGAAATGGCAAACGATCCGGCCGGTACATAACTTTGATAGATGACGTATCCGTTCTGGCGGATGGTGACCTGCGCATTACTCCGCGCAATACCACGCACCACTGGTGAATAGCCTTTGAGGCTGTCCGGCAGCATGTCATCGTCGGAAGAGAGCTGTGCCCCACGAAACGGTACGGAATCAAAAATATCCGCTGGCGAGTTACTGTCACCCAGCGTCAGCTGGCTTCTCAGTACGTGAATGTCACGCTGCAAATAGGTATTGATGGAATCCCAGTGCTCATTGCCGCGGCTGTCACGGTTCCAGGTAGAGTAGTTACGTAAACGCCATGCCCCCAGGTTTGCCCCTGAACGCAAGTTCAGGTAGTACGTATCAGAGCCTTTGCTGTCGTTATTCCGTGCTTCAGTGTTCGCCCCGCTAAAGCTGTAGTTCATCAGTAGCGCAGGTATACCCGCGTCCCATTTATCCGGAGAAACATAACCGCGCGCCTGTGAGTTCAGCGCGGCCTGCGGGATGCTCAGGTTCAAACGCTGCTGGTCAAAGCGGAAGCTGGCAGAGGACTGGTCTATGGCACCGGTGAAATTGGCACATTCATCTGCGGCTGCTATGCCGGGATACATGCCGATTTTAACCCCCATATCGCGGAGCTGCTCACCGCTCAGGCAGGGCTGGAGGCTTTGCTTACCGGAGGCGTCCGTCGCCAGGAAAAATTTCACGTCCCGGGTATCGACCTCTGAACCGTTGAGATAAATATCGACGCGATAGGTTCCCGGCGGCTGTAGCTCACCCTCTTCGAAAACGGATAAATCCGCGCTTCCCTGATCAGGATTATCTATTTCAAGTAACGCCGGGTTGAAGTAGCCCGCCGCATTAGCCAGTTCAGCCCCGCCCATTAACATGGCTATCTGACATGTCACTAGCAAGGCAAGGCGGGAGCGTGAAAACCGCCCCGAAGTATGACTCTTCGTTATAGTGTCCATTTAATTTTTCCATGTATAAACGTAGTTTGGATGACTAACGTTTTTTACTTCCCTGTTTAAGCAACAAAACAGAGCACAGAAGAGGCGCTTAGAGGCTGGCAGTCAGAGCGTTACTGGCGCCGCCATAATCGTTGATAAACTGCCAACTCAGCGAGCCGCCTGCGACGTTGGCAGGCAAATCGAAACGGGCTTCCGATCGCGGTGCAACCATCGTGACGTTTTTCATCGCGGTGCCATTGATGTTGACGTTGAAAAAAGTGATGTAGTGCGAGGATGGGTTGGTCACCTGAATCTGGCTACCCGCCCGCTTCCAGGCCAGCGTTTTCGCCGCCTCTTCAAGCGTACTCTTAACCCCAGAAGGACGGAAAATGAGCTTGATACGTGTTTTCACCGCAATTTGCAGGGTGTTTTCTTTCTTCTCGGCAGAGGGGATGGATTTGATATTCAGCCAAAACAAAGATTCTTTGTCTTCTGGCAGATTGCCGCCTGCGCGCACTATGCGCAATATGTTTTGCTGATTGCTATCCAGTCGGAATAATGGCGGCGTAACGATAAACGGGGCTTTTTCAGCCTGTGCGTTTTTACCCTTGCCTTCACTATCTACCCATGACTGGATGAGATAAATATTTTTATCGGGATTGCTGAGGTTAATGGATGCCTCTTTCTTCCCGCCGTCATAGATCAGGCGTGTACCGCCGACCACAACCCCAGCCTGCGAAGTCGCACTAAGGGCCATTAATAATGTTGCCGCCACTCCGGCGCGCCATGTTTTCATGCTGTCCCTGCCTGTCTGGATATTCAAAAAAGACCAGAGGCATGGATTGCCCCCTGGTCTGATTTAATTCATTCGAACTTACTGATAAACAACGGTGAACTGGGTTACTGCATTTGCATCACCCACGGTGACGGCATCGGTCAAAGAGATGTAACGCGCGCTGAAGCTCAGCTTATTATCGGCGGTGCTAACCAGAGGGTAAACTGAAGAGTCTTCGTACAGCGGAACAACTTTGTTCTGATCGTCAGAAATCTGAACGCCCACACCTTTAGCAGTGGTGCTACCCGCAGTCAGTGCCAGAACAGAGTTGTCGCCAGAAACCTGGGCGCCATCAAAACGTACGGTTGCGCCGGTCACGGTATCCGGGCAGTTTTTCAGGACCAGAGTGAATTTCTTAGCTGCAGCCAGAGAACCCGCTACCGGGAACGCTGTACGAGCGATGTTGCCCAGGAATACGTCCTGGTTTTGCGACGCAGTGTCAACAGTACATGCTGCGTCAGTGATGCTACCAGTGAAGTTAACTGCGCCGTCAGAAGCGAAAGCAGAAGAAGCAAATACAGAAGTAGCCATCAGAGCAACAGCAAGAAGATTCTTTTTCATTAAATGTATCCCTATTAACAATGTAAATCGATTTACCTGGATAGAACCGGAGATCGAATCAGTTTTGACAAAACCATGTCATTTCCCTTTTATTTAGTCCATGAAGTCTCCGACCCCAATTAATAAAACGCCGTACGGTTTACCCGAAAGACAAACGATTCATTTGAACTAAATTAGGGCTCAATGTAATTAGCTGGTAATTTGAAGTCAATATTGATTTTGACACCCTGCACCAAATTATTTTTATGTTATTTATTTCAATCAGTTACGATTATATCCTCCGTTTAACCTCCGTTTAACTCACTCGGTTTTTTCTTATATTCACGCACTTTATTTAAATAGAAGAATCTAATCAATAAAAAATACATTCGAATATTATGTTGCGTTGTCATGATGATGCAGATTTTTATTCCGAGATTAAGGCTATATTTAATCCCAAAAACCCAAAATAGGTGCATCAGTTCAACGCCCCCTTTGAAATACCCTGTTACATGCGCTCTACTAAACCCAGCTGAATAGTTAGTTAATGCTTCTTGTATATAAACCGCATCATGAATATTGCGAAGGCACACAATTAATCTTGAATTAACAGTGCTTCCGCACCTCGGTTAGTCAACGCAATGCTTCAGCCATGCATTAATTTAGGGAATAAGATTTAGTCGGCAAGTTTGCTGCCAGGCTATATTTTTTGCCAGATAAAAACATCGTTCCAGGAGACTGCCCACCTTGCTGCAACGAAACCACCAACCGGTATCAGGCCCGATACGGATTTATTTTATTTAGCCCGGGCATTAACCATTTCCGCCCATAATGATAAAGTGTAAAAAGATTGATAAAAAATTATTCAACCGAGGGATGTAGGTGTCAGCCAATTATCAGTTAGCGTTCTCATCAACCCGACATATGCAGTTAAAACGCTTAAAAATCAAACACTCTGGGTGACTTTCTTAAGCAACCAGCCATCTTCACATGGGGGTGGTTGTTTACGTTTTATTAAACCTACTCCTATAAAGATAGCTTAAGCATTTTTTAATCTCGCTAAAATCCTTCCTGGCGTTCTTTTTTAATAACCATGAATATATTATCGCAGAGCCTTTTTATCTTTACCTGCCATTTTATTCACCCCTTTTAAATTACAGTTATAATATAACATTTAGATTAATATCTTTCCTGAGCGATCATTCGGCCGGTAGACGATATTGAAAGATTTTCCTCAAGGTTGTTCAACCCAGGTTCACAAAAGGCTTCATAAAAAAACACGCGCTGGCTATTTAAATTCACATAGGTTGACAAACCTGTCGGAATAGCATTTTGGCTCTCTGCAGACATCACGCAATGCATACAGTAACAATATAATTGGCCATTGCTCCCGCCTGTTTACAGTATGCCGGGGGGATTTCTACCAACTTGAGATAGATTTTAGCGTAAGGAAAATTCTTAGTCTGTTCCGGCATTTTTGCGCTGCAGCGGGTCGTATTTTTCAGATATGCGAAGTTATTCGCCAGCAACGAGGGAGATTTGTCGTTCAGGCAAAAAAAAACGGGACGCAATGCGTCCCGTTTGAGTCGAACCGAGTAGTGTGAGACAGGTCAGGCGGAAAGGCCGCCGTCCAGGACGAGCGTTTGTCCCGTCATATAGGTACTATCATCGCTAACCAGCCATGCCACTGCGCCTGACACCTCTTCTGCTTTTCCGAAGCGCTTCATAGGAATGCTTCGACGCAGCGCCGTCCGCTTCTCTTTCGGTATATTGGCCATAATATCTGTATCGATATAGCCGGGCAGCAGGCAATTAACCCGCACGCCAAAGCGTCCTAGCTCTATTGACAGAGTCCGCGCCAGACCAATCATCGCCGCTTTACTCGCGCCATAAGCGCTCTGCCCGCTGTTGCCCTTCACTCCAGTGACTGACGACATCAACACCACGGAACCGCTCCCCTGCATCATCATTGGCTCTATCAGGATCTGATTCCAGTAGAAGATGGCGTTAACGTTGGTATCCATCACCTGTCGCCAGTTCTCCGGTCGTTGGTGAATGTGCAGCGCATCAAGCGTGATACCCGCATTGTGAACCACGGCGTGAGGAGCGCCGTAGCGTGCCAGCAGCTCGGTAGCAACACGTTTCACCGCCGGTTCATCGCTTCCGTCGCACTGAAAACTCTCGACTTTGCCCGGAAGCCCCTCGCCGGCCCGTTCCACCTCCTGTGCCGCGGCCTCATTCTGGCACCAGGTAAACACCACGTTCCACTCTTTCGCCAGACGAAGCACCGTAGCGCGTCCGATACCCCGGCTTCCACCGGTCACTAATATCCATTTACTCTGCATGGTTTAATGGCTTTTTTCGCTGAGGTATTGGCATAAATCACGAAGCGTCATGTTCGGATGATCAATAAACAGATCGGCGCCAACGGAGACAGCAAACTCTTTCTTTGCCAGTACCATCAATTCCACGTAGTCCAGGCTGTCGAGCTTCAGCTTATGTAGCGGCATATCTGGTTCCAGCTCGTCCATCTCCAGATCCTTCGCATCACACAGCATCTCGCCAACTTTGCGGTAAACTTCATCAAATTGCGTCATGTTTTATTCCTTTAATTCAGACTCTAAAATGGATGTATTTCGTTAACAAAAATTGTCGCCTACGCCGCCAGCGGCCCGGTTTTCAACGTCACCGTAACGGAAATCAGCGGTTCATTGAGGCGCCACGCCTGAATGCCAGCCACTAAAATCAGCCCGGCATGCTTGTCTCCCATCACCAGCGTCGGCTGGATGGAATAATAAAGCGATGTAATGCGCTGGCTTTCCTCCCATTGACTCAGCAGCTGAGGCGAAAAATGCACCTCATGGTGAGTTTGCACGACCTGCACCAGACGAAATACGTCGCGCAGGCTGGCAACCTCAGGCTGAGGAATAAGGCTATGTACGGTTGCAAGCGTTTCTGGCGCATTGATCAGTTCACGGAACAACGCCGCATCCAGAAAGCTCCACAGCGGTGCCGCCGGGCTTTTCACGGCGAGGAATCGATCGTACAACGCCGTTAATGCATCCTCGCCAAGCGTATACGACTGCACGACGGGCGATAACTCTAGCGCTTTAGAACTAACCAGCTTACTGCTGATGCCGGTACGTTGCGTCTGAACGTTTAACAAACTCCCGCTGAGCTGCATCTGCTCATGACGACGCGTTTCGCGGACCGACAGCTGATAGGGTATTCCACACGCTACCGGTTCGCGCAGGCGGCAGCTGAACACCAGGCCACCTGATGCCAGAGCATCTTTTTCCAGAGAAGCGCCGATCGCCGACTTTACATCCAGCATCGCGCGCATACCGTGTACGCATAATCCTTCCAGACCAAAACGCTTCGCTTCGGCAACGTCAAAGTGAATCGGATTATCGTCGCCGGAAAATGCCGCCCAGCGTTCTGCATCACGCAGGCTATAGCACAGGGTCATCATTTCCCCCGTCCGATAACCAACGCTGCATTCGCGCCGCCAAAACCGAAGCTCAGATTAAGCGTTGTGCTCAGGGCTGCCGGGCGATGCGTATTGGGGACATAATCCAGATCGCACGCGGGATCGGACGAATCAAGATGACAAGTGGCAGGCGCTATCTGATGCGCTATTGCCTGAAGGCAGATAATCGATTCAAAACTGCCGGCGGCGGCGATCAGATGCCCGCTGTAGGATTTGGTGCTCGAGCACGGTATGGCATATGCCGCCTCGCCCAGCGCCATTTTTATCGCTTCGGTTTCATTGAGGTCGTTAAGCGGAGTAGAGGTACCGTGCGTATTGATATAGTCCAGATCGCAGGCGGAGATCCCCGCCTGTTCAAGCGCATGGCGGATAGTTTGCACCCGCGCAATTTTATCCTCGGCCGGCGCGGTAAAATCATAGGCGTCAGAGAAGTTGCCGTAGCCGAGGATCTCGCCGAGAATATTCGCCCCGCGCGCAATCGCGGATTCCCGCTCTTCCAGGCACACTACCGCCGCGCCTTCACTCAGCACGAAGCCATTGCGATGCAGGCTAAACGGACAGCAGGCGCGGGTGATATCTTCCTGTTCGCTGGCCAGCGCTCCCAGTACGTCGATATTCCACACCGCGCAGTCAGAACGCAGAGACTCTCCCGCCCCCGCCAGCATCATGTTGGCGCGGCCATTGCGGATCAGCTCAAATGCATCACCAATCGCGATCGTTCCGGTCGCACAGGCTGCGACTGGCGTATTCTGATAACCACGTAATCCCCACAGCAGGCTGACCGCCGCGGTAGATACGTTAGGCATCGAGAAAAAACAGCCGAAAGGAGAACCCACGCCAGTGCGCTGATAATCATCGTAATAGAGTTGAGTTTCGTCCTGACCCGCCCAGCCAGTCCCCATAATGACGCCGCAGTCACGCAGATCGTAATGCTGTTCCGGCGCGTCATCGCCAAACGCCATCTGCATCGCTTCCCGCGCTGCGGCGAGCGTCAGCCGCGCGTAGCGAGGCAGGCGACGGCGAATCGCGGCGGGCACGCCTTTGAGCGAAGGTTCCTCATCGATCAAACCATAAAAGCGGGACTTAATCCCGGCAGCCGATTTATCGCAGTAACGGTAGCCGAGTTTGTACGCCATGATAGCAGCCCAGCTTTCAGCGGAATTCATCCCGAGCGGTGTTACCGCGCCATAACCGGTAACCACGACACGGCGCGGTGTGCTCATCGTCTGTAAAACGTCCATGTCTATGACCTATCCTTAGTGATTCATCGAACTGTTTTCCCCGCCCCCCAGCGCCAGCCAGAGTTTCATCGTGGAATACAGGTATTGGTATTGGCTCTGCACCAATGTATTTTCACTGTTCAACAGCGAATTCTGCGCATCAAGCAGCGTTTGATACGCCACGGATCCGTGGCGATACTGGCTCTCCACCAGCGTCAAACGTTGCTGGCTCAATGCCAGATCTTTCAGCTGCAGCCGTTTTTCCTGCTGGTACGTGAGGCGCTGCGCCATGGCGTTATCAATATCCTGCAGCGCGCTGTAAGCGGCGCTTCGGAACTGTATCGCCGCGGTTTGTACATCCAGATCGGACTTTTCAATGGTCAAGCGCACTTTGTTCCACTGGATAAAAGGCAGATCGAGCGCAGATCCGAGCGTTCGGGCGGGATTACTGAACCACTGCTGAAACACCGCTGCGCCCGCGTTCAGTGACGCATTCAGCGTCAGTGACGGATAAAAACTCAATCGGGCAACGTCAGAACCCGCCAGCGCAGCGCGTAAGTTCATTTCTGCCGACTGCACGTCCGGTCGCCTGGCAATCACATCTAACGGCAAACGCTGCGCCACCGGTACGCTCTGCTGAATATCCAGAGAGCCCCGTTCCGCAGGAAATTGCCCCGGCGCGCGACTGAGTAAAATCGCCAGCGCGTTACGGTTCTCATCACGCTGCTGACGTAAGTCGCGGAGGGTCGTTTCACGGCTCAGCACCGTTTGCTGCGCCTGGAGATAATCCAGTTGCCCCAGGTCTCCTGCTTTCCAGCGGGAAGTCACCATCGCCAGCGTTTCCTCAGCAATATTGAGGCTTTGCTGCAAATTGCCTATCCGCTGGTTCAGGCTGGCTATCTGCCAGTAAAGCTGAGAGGTGGTACCAATCAGCGTCAGCGCGGTCGCTCGTAAATCTTGCTCCGACGCCTGCGCCAGCCAGTCGGACTGCTCTCGAGTGCGCGCTAATTTACCCCACAGGTCAAGTTCATAAGAAGCCGAAAGCGATTGGCTATAGCCTTCCGTTGACGTTGTGCTGTGGCGCAGATTCTTGCTGTTGCTGGCCGTTGCGCCAACGGCAAAGTCAGGCGTCAGATTCAGGTCCGATAACCCCGCCGCCAGGCGCGCCTGTCGAAGTCTTATTCCCGCCAGAGCGAGATCGTTATTGCTTTGCAGCGTTGCAACGATCAGCCGTGACAGCTGCGGGTCGCCAAAATTATCCCACCAGTGTGGGGAAAATTGCGCTACGCCCTCGCCGGTATCCTCCACCCGCCAGGTATCGGGTATCGACAGCATGGGCCTTTGATAGTCGCTTTTCAGCGCCTGGCCGCAGCCGGTCAATACCAGCGCCACAGCGATCGTTGAAAGTAGGTGCAGTTTTTTCATTCGCGGGCCAGCGCCTCCGTCGGATGCAGACGGGCAGCATTGCGCGCCGGGAAAAAGCCAAATCCAAGGCCAATCAGCGCGGAAAATCCGCAGGCCAGAAGGACCGGTGGCCAGGTGAACACCATGGTGAATTCCTGAGTCATCAGCGAGAAAATCAGCCCGGCCCCGCCGGAACCGATAACGCCGATCAGACCGCCGAGAGTACAAATCACCATGGCTTCAATCAGGAACTGACGCATGATATCCGCGGGGCGGGCGCCGACCGAAAGGCGAATACCAATTTCATGCGTCCTCTCCGTCACCGACACCAGCATGATATTCATCACGCCCACCCCGCCTACCAGCAGGGAAATCCCAGCAATTGCCGTAATCAGCAGCGTCATCGACTGCGAGGTTTTGCGGATAGTCTTCGTCAGCTGATCGTTGGTCATGGTGAAGAAATCGCGCTTACCGTGCATGGAATCCAGCAGTTGCTCCACATTTCGCTGCGCAACTTCTATCGAATAGCCGTCGACGATGCGCAGAGTGATGGACTGTAGCGGCGAATCACCTGACATACGCTCTCGCAGCGAGGTGTAGGGGATCCACGCGCCGGGCTGCTCGCCGATATACTTCGGTCCTTTTTTCGCGGCCACGCCGATCACCCGGTAGGGCACGCCGGAAAGCTGAATAATTTCGCCCAACGGATCCTGACCGCCGGGAAACAGGGAGCTCTGTACGTTCGGATCGATGATGACCACCGGCTCACGCTCGTCCAAATCGCGCGACGTAAAACGGTTTCCAGCGATAAAATTCAGCCCCTGCACTCGGAAGAAGCCGTTACTGACGCCCGACAGCGATGCAAGAAGCTGCTTACCCCCGCGGATCATCATCACGGTTTTACTGACCACTGGCGAAATGCTATCGATATACGGCTGTTTGCTGAGTAATTCCACATCGTCCAGGGTCAGGGACCGTTCAAAATCCGGGCGCGGTCTGTCCCAGCCAAGACCTGGCTGAATTTCGATGGTGCTGGTGCCCAGCTGGCTTATCTGGCTGAGAATATTTTGCCGCGCGCCCTCTCCCACCGCCATAGAAGAGACCACGGAGGAGATGCCGATGATAATCCCCAGCATGGAAAGGAAGGCGCGGATCCGATGCCCGAGCAGAGAGCGCCACGCCATGCGTACCGCCTCTTTGATGCTCTGCCAGACGGACGTTCGCCCTGTGGCCGCAATAGCCGGTAATCCCTGCGAAACCACCTGCGATATAACCGGATTGGCCCGGTCCGCAATAATTCTGCCGTCGCGGATTTCGACAATACGCTGGCACTGTTCAGCGATGCTGCGGTCGTGGGTCACGATAATAAGCGTATGCCCGGCCTGGTGCAGGCCATGTAAAATGGCCATCAGCTCCTGACCGCTGGTGCTGTCGAGCGCCCCGGTGGGCTCATCCGCCAGGATCACCGGCGCACCGTTCATCAGGGCGCGTGCGATACTCACCCGTTGCTGCTGGCCACCGGACAACTGCGCGGGACGGTAGTTTATGCGGTCACCAAGACCTAACCGAGTCAGCAGATATTTTGCTCGCGTCTGGCGTTCAGCGACCGGCATGTCGGTGTAGAGCGCCGGGATGGTGACGTTTTCGAGAGCCGTCAGATACGGCATCAGATGATAACGCTGAAAGATAAAGCCCAGATACTGGCTACGCAGCTGCGCCAGCTGTTCGCTGCTGGCCGCCTGCGCAGGCACATCCATAATGCGCATTTCACCTTCCGATGGTTTATCCAGACACCCTAGAATGTTCATCAATGTGGACTTACCGGAACCCGACGCACCGATAATCGCCACCATTTCTCCGGCATGGACGCGCAGAGAAACATCCTTCAGTACGGTAACGCTGGCGTTACCTGCGCCAAAATGACGGGAGATGTGCGAAAGTTCGATGATCGGAGAGTCAGCCATTTGCCACCCCTGCATCATTTTGCGCCATCACCACGCGATCGCCTGCTTTCAGCCCCTCTTTTACTTCAACAAACTGACGGTCGTTGATACCTACCTGAATCAGACGCTGTTCAACCTTATCGCCTTTTAGCACCTGTACATGATAGCTATTGGCTCCCTGCGGTTGCCCCAGCGCCATCACCGGCAGGCGTAGTACATTTTTAGCCTGCTCGGTGATGATAAATACCTGCGCCGTCATCGCGGTTCTCAACCGATGATCGGGGTTCGGCACGCTGAACACACCGTTATAATAAACGGCAGAGGCCTGTTGCCCCTGCGGACGAGCGCTATCATCCTGTAGGGCATCGTTCGGCGCGTCCTGCAGCCCCCCCATCACGCTCT
Source organism: Klebsiella pasteurii (assembly GCF_018139045.1). NCBI lineage: Bacteria > Pseudomonadati > Pseudomonadota > Gammaproteobacteria > Enterobacterales > Enterobacteriaceae > Klebsiella > Klebsiella pasteurii. The sequence continues at coordinate 4,257,928 of NZ_CP073236.1, read as the reverse complement.
GATAGCGGCGTTTGGGTTCGGCGACGACGTAAAACCACAGCGGCTGGCCGGGACGGACTTTCAAAATATCCGTTTCTGAAATACGGGTTTGCACCGTCATGGTATCGACATTCGCCAGAACCAGAATGGTCGGCGCTGTCTGTGAAGAGACCACGGTTTGTCCCTCTTTGGTGACGATGCCCAATACCTGCCCGTCCACCGGCGCGATGATCCGCGTATAGCCAAGATTGGCTTTCGCCGTTTCCAGCGCCATCTGCGCCTGCACAATTTGCGCCATATTGACTCTCACCTGCGCCTTCTGGGTATCGACCCTGGCCTGCGCTTCCTCGAGATTGCTTTTCGTTCCTGACCCGTCACGATCCATCCGCAGCTGGCGTTTCAGCTCGAGCTGGTACTGAGTGAGCGTGAACTGTGACGCCTGTTTCTGCGCTACCGCGCTCTCCAGCGCCGCTTCAGACTTACGCAATTCGCTCTGCTGCAGCGTTGGATCGATTTCGGCTAGCAGCTGGCCCTGGGTAACCCGATCGCCGGCACGCACGTACAATTTCTTTAACTGACCGTTGACCTGCGCCCCGACATTCACCTGCACTGACGGTTTGAGGATCCCGGTGGCCAGCACGGTTTTTTCGATATCGCCGCGATCGACAACATAAGCCGCCACCGGCTCAGCACGCCCAGAAAGCTGACTGGACGCGCCCAGCACGCCGCCAATCAGCAGGATCGCCAACAGGGCCGCCAGCCCATAAAGTGACTTGCGGTGTCCGGCCATCATGGCGGGCCATCGACTGCTTGCGAAACTCATGCCGGCTCTCCTTCAGGGGTGAGCGCGTAACTATCAGCGCTCGGCAGCGCTTGTATGCGGCCATTTTTCATCGAACAGAGGCGGTCAAACAGCCCCAGCGTTGTCTCGCTGTGGGTCACGGTAATCAGCGTTTTTCCGTATTCACGACAGTGGTCAATCAGCGCGCGCATCACCTGCTGCGCGGTCTGTTCGTCCAAATTGGCGGTCGGCTCATCCAGCACCATCACAGGACAATCGCTGTACATTGCACGCGCCAGCATCAGACGCTGGCGTTGCCCAAGCGAGAGCGCGGGGTGGCTTTCGCGAATCAGCGCGTTTTGTTTTCCCGGCAAGCTATCAATCACTTCTGTCAGATTCAGCCCGCGCAATGATTTATCGATACGCAGTTGCTTTTTCTCATCATATTCGCGATCGAACAGCGTGATGTTTTGCAGCACGCTGGTATTGAACAGGATATCTTCCTGGCTTTGCAGGAAGAACAGCTTCTGCGCCTGGCGGCTGCTGACAGGCAGTCCGTCGGCAAGAATATCTCCCGCCTGAGGTTCGATAAGCCCGGTGATAACTTTCAGCAAGGTACTTTTCCCCGCGCCCGACTCACCGACAATCGCCAGCGTCTCCCCCTGTTTCAGCATCAATGACGTCCGATCGAGCACCGGTTTGCCGGGATCGTAAGCATACTGAAGCTCACGATAGTGGAGCCGCTGAGTGAACCTCGCAGGCGGCAGTAGCCCATCATGTCTCTCTTCTTTGACCTGCGGGAACAGATCGGCAGCACGGGTATCGATCACGTGTAGCTGGTTCTTACGCAGTACAGAGAAGAAAATCTGCGTAATGTAGGCCGTAAAAATCTGCCGCACGAAGCTGTAGGCAAAAAACTCACCCAGCGAGATGCGGTTGTCCTTCAGCAGCGGCAGTGCCAGCAGCATGAAAAAAACCATCTCAAGGCTACCAATCAGTTGATACAGGCTGCTCTTCACCTGTTCATAGACTCTCTGCTTCTGACGACAGTCAAATAGGGATAACGCGTATCGGGCGAACGCCGCCTGGCGCTGGCCATGCAGTCCGGCAGCTTTCAGCGTGGCAAAGCCCTGAATGGTTTCCAGCAGAAAATCGCTTTGCTCGGCGCTCTTCGCCTGAATTTGCTGAGTGAAATAGCGGTCGCGGAAAATCGCCCAGACGCTCACCAGCCCCATGAGCGTTACGCCAACGGCGGAGATGGCCGCCAGCATCGGGCTGATGAAACACATCACGCCCAGCGCGATGACGCCAACCACCCAGTCCACGCGTAGACCGTTATCCAGCTCAATTTTTTGCGCCGCCGCCAGCTGCCAGTTGGAGAAGCGGCTGTAGATTTCACCCGGACTGCGCTTTTCAAAGTAAGAGAGCGAATGTGTCAAAAGGCGGGTAAAACCGCTGAGGCTTTGCATCACCACAAAACGTTTGATAAACCGCTCGGTTACGCTGCGCACAAGGAACGCCAGCAGGGTCGAGACCATGAAGGCCAGTAGATAGTAGAAATACGGAAATTCAGTCTGGCCGCCGGAAGAGAAAACGTTATTGATAGCCGAGCTGACCATCACCGGCATGATGAACAGAGTCAGAGAAACCAGAAACGCCAGCACCATCAACCGATAGATTCCGGGAATCGCCGCGGTCTGCTTCAGGCTCATGCACGCCAGCGCGCGAAAACGTCGCGTGCGTTTATGCTGCTCCACAGGTTGAGCGGCGTTTTCCGCTTCCCGGTCGAGCACCAGCGCATAACCGCTAATTTCCGATTTAAGGGCAGCAACAGGCAAAAGCTGCTCACCAATCGCCGGGTTCATCACGCACACGTAGCTGCCCTGGCGATATGCCAGCAGCACATAGTGACTCGCGCCATAGTGCAAAATAGCCGGTAAAGGGAGTTCGGCAATCTCATCCAGATCGAAAGCCACCGGATAGGCCGGGATCGCCAGCTCAGCAAGGATGTCGCACATGGTTGAAAGCGCGGTACCATGGGCGGATGCCGGGAAGCGCTCGCGGAGCTCTTCAAGCGGCGCATTAAGCCCCTGAGTTTCTGCCAGCATGGAGAGACATGCCAGCGCGCACTCGTTCGTTTCTGCCTGATAAACCATTTGCGGAATAATATTGTCCATAATCGATCCCCTGGAACGTCCTGTTCTCTTCACTAATATTGCCGGGCTGTACTCTGTTCACATCCTTAATCATTGATGAAAAACAGCGAGTGAGAATGCCACAACATCCAGTCGGTAGAATGCTCACGAATACTTTGTTCAATAATGAGTGGCATTTCCTGCTTAAGTTTTTTTGCCGGAACGGGCTCATGAATAATAACTTTCAGCCCCTGCTCATAATAAAGATGATAAAAAACCACCTTCGCTGACATCATTCTCGCCATGCGGATAATGCCGCTGTGCAGATTGGCCTGGCGACCGAATAACTGACAATGCAGTTTCTCGGTTTTGTCCTTGCTGGCAAACTGCGTGAAGTCAGGTGTAATATCGGGAAACAGAATAATATTCCTTTTATTTTCAGCCGCCTCCATCACCGACATCATCAGATTGCCGGCAATATTTTTATTATCCTCATGAATTGAGCAATACGTGAGATTCACGCCACCGAGCTGACGCTCGGCTTCAGAGTGAGCATTAGCGCTGCGGGAGGTAATGACCGTCGCTTTCCCTGGAAATACCGCCGCGCCAACCATCGTACTTAGTACGTCTGAAACCATATGCAGCGGCGCGAGAATGACCGGCTGGCGCGCACGTTGTAACGGTTCAACAACGGCATTAAGCTGCGCGGAACACGCAGCGAGCTCCTGCATTATTCGGCGATTTTGTCCGTAGGTGACCGCCTGAACCAGTAGCTGCCGGCGCTGGGTCAGCCAGATGTAGTCAAATTTCTGCTTATCGTTGAGCAGACAGCGACGGTTTGATTGGGCAACGGCTGCCCGTAGCTTCAGATCGCGTCGTGTCAGCCCTAAACAGCGGCTGACATGCGAGAAGGCAAAAACAACGCGATAATTCAGGCGCCGGAACAGTAAACAATGCGCCCGGTAGGCGATAAGCTGGAGTTTATACAAAACCCATTGATATTTCACAATGAGGTTTTTCCAAAACAACGCACACCACAGGGCAAAGAATTTCATTATTTCTCCGGCGCTTGTTCGGTTTCTAATAGTGAGATTAATTTATCAGAGAATACCGGAAAATCACTGTCCTGGAATGCCACCCACTTTTTGGCCACAATAAAGGCCGGCGTTGCATTAATGTTATAATAACGGGTCACCTGGGTCATATAATCCATCAGTTCTTTGACTTTCACGGACTGGCTGACTCTATTGTATTGCGCAACGCTAATCTTATTCTCTGCCAGCCACGCGTCGCGTTGGGCTGCATCACTTAAATCAATTTTACGCTTTATGACCGCGTCGTAAGCGCTTTTGCGGTGCGCCTCTTCAATGCCCATAACCTGCAGGGTAGCAAACACCGTTGCGTAGCGCGCCAGTCCGCCCTGGCCATCCAGGTTGAAGTGAAGACGCGCCAGCTTCTTGCCCGCTGGCATACGCTTTTCCAGCATATCCACGTTCTCTTCGTTCACTTCACAGTAATGGCAACCGTATGAAAAAATTTCAATAATATCTTCCCCGCCGACCAGCGGACTGTTTGCGACTTTTTCCGCCGCCAGCGATACCAGCGCCTGCTGCTCAACATCACCTTTTTGATTGAATACAAAGGCATGGAACCAAGCGGTGGTAATCAACGCTGAAACTATCGCAACAAAAACGGTATAAGCAAAAAGGGGAAGAATTCTTTTTTTCACGGGGGCTTTTCATCCTGAAAATAATATTTAACAGAGTCAGGTGAGCGTTGTATAAAAATACAACGCCCTGGCAGAATAAATACGAATCCTATTTACTCTGTTTTAATGAGAAACAGCTGTTTCTCAGCCTGCATTACCGCAGTTTGACATGGCTGCTGGGGTATAAGACTTAGTCACAACACCGTTCTTGTCAGTGCAGGTGTTTACTGCGTTACATACAGTTTCATCACCGACCAGGGTCAGTTCGAAGGTGTTAACGCAGGTAGTGCAAGTACCGCCAACAATTACGCTAGCTTCAGTCATGGTCATCTTTTTCATCTGTGATATCCTTATTTAAAATGAATACTAGGTTGAACATAGCGTTCACTGGCATATTTCCAGTCTATGCCCATTATTAAGAAGTTATTATTAAACATCCTCTTTATGTACCCGAAACAATACCCTGGAAGATTGAACATTCAGGTTTTCATTAGCGGATACGGCGCATTGTAGCCGTGGTTTTTTCATTGAGCAATACGCTGACAACAGCCTTGAACGATGATTATCAGATAAAGCACAACGCGCTGTGTGGGATTTTTCTTATGAAATCTTAAGAAAATAGAATAGCAAAAACTATATTCGCTCCAGATACCAGATCCCGTCCTCCACAGGAGCAGGATTTTTCTTATGAAAAACTGAGATGGCAAGATCATGTAATAAAAAATTTTTATAAAAAAATAATGACGAAACTTGCTTGAGGAAAATCGTGACTCATCTATTTCAATTCACATTTCATTAATATCTATTCATCGCACCGTTGCGGATAGACATATAGTTTCACATAGTTAAACCATTGCAAACGAAGACGCAAAATTTCATTTCTCATCTTTTTGGAGGAGCACCCTGTCGTAAAAGAACATAACAATGGGCTTCACTGCGGCGCCCTCATGTCGTTTGAAGTGACAAACCGTAAGCACTAAGCCACCATGCGCAATCCAACATACGCGTTCACGATCCAGACGCGTTAAAACTGAATGAGACGCTCAAGGGGAAAACCAGGGCCTGAAAGAATTGCAGCGCGCGAGGCGCAGGCGGGGGATTATCTACGACTGGGCGGCTTTCGGCTTGAAGAATACCGCGGTGGAGCGAATGGAGATAGCGAGCTGAGTTCAGAAACTTTTTTCGGTCGGCTGCCAGGTACAAAAGTCTTCGTTTGCTACCAGCAGCAGCTGAGAGCCTTCCGGCGCTTCCAGCCACGCTACGCTCACCTCAACGGATGAGTGATTCTGGCGACGCTCAATATGCGCCAGCGCCAGCGTATCGAGGTCAGGTTTCACGGTCTGACCTTCACAGGTCGTCACCGTCCTGTTGGCGTGCCAGCGCCCCTGGCGCAGCATAACGCGTCCCTGACGCAAAGCATCGCTGGTCTGGCGTATTTGCTCAGCGCGATAGCGGTATAAGGCGACCTGATCGCTGGAAAGCTGCTGCTTCTGCCCATCGATTTCACGCTGCATAAAGCTGAGTTCGCCTTGCGCATCAAAACGAGCGCGAATATGTTCCGGGGGTTTGCCGTAGACGTTGATTTCAATCAGCGCGAGCTGGCCATCCTGCCAGCGGTACTCGCTGGTCGAGGTATTACCATGACGCCATGGACTGAAGGCCGCAAGGAGACGGACCTCGCTGTCGGAATCTTTGCGCCAGATACGCATCGCCCCCTGGTTATCCGCATATCCGCTGGCGGTAAACGGCGGGAGAGAGGAATCATGGCTGCAGGCAGTGAGCAGCAATACGCCTACCAGCGCCAACGTGCGGCACCAGGTAGACAAAAGGGGCCGACAAGCCCCTTCGATAAAACTGTACACTGCCACGCGGTCTTACTTAACTGCGTCTTTCAGAGCTTTACCTGAAACAAATGCCGGTACGTTTGCTGCGGCGATTTTGATTTCATTACCGGTCTGCGGGTTGCGGCCAGTACGCTCAGCGCGGTGGTTCACTTTGAAGGTACCGAAACCAACCAGTTGAACAGCATCACCTTCTTTCAGAGACTCGGTAATTGCAGCCAGGGTAGATTCCAGGGCAGCTTTCGCCTGTGCTTTGGACAGGTCAGCTTTGTCCGCAATTACATCAATCAGTTGAGTCTTGTTCATAAGTTATCCTTACAATGTGTTTATCGCTTGCTAAGCATCGAGTGCGACGGAAATGCCTGAAAAGCACTCTCCTGCATACACGCACCGATAGCCACGTTTTTTCGCCCCCCAAATGTAGACCAGACGGGGGGCGGAATGGAAGCCTTCAGACGCTACAATTCAGGCGGTAAATCACGTTTTCTGGTCTCATTGCTGAAAATTTATACCAATATTGCTCTCGCCGGCCTCGCGAAGGTCTGCCCGTAGCCCTTTGATCAGTTCAATATCGCGTTCTTCGCAGTCGGCCAGAAGACGGAAAATCTCCCACTGAATATCCCATTCTTGTTCAACGGCCGGGTTTTCTTTGAGCTCTTCGTCGGTCATTTCGCGACCAGCCTGGGTCATTTCCAGCATCGCGACGGTGGTAATCGAACTCTTGCTGACTTCAATGGCATGTTCGAGCGTTTCGCCGCTCAGCCGCGAATGAATCAGTTCACTCAGTGCGACGCAGGCATCGATCGCCGGATAAACGCCGTACAGGTCGTAATCATCTGCGGCAGGAATCGCCTCCTCCAGTTTTTCCAGCTGGCTGTCGAAATTCACCTTGGCATCTTTTACCGTCAGCGTTTCCCAGATCAGATCGAGGATACGGCGATAGAGCTGGCCATCAGCGAACTCAGTTTGCTGGCAAAACATGGCGTAGTTGGGGTACATCCGCTCGCACAGGCAGGCCATAAAGGTCACGTGCTGCCAGCTTTCCAGCTTCTCCAGACGCAGATGAATCGGGTTTTGTAACATGATGAAATCTCGAAGTCAGAAATTAGCCGCAGTGTACCTGAATCAGCCGCGATTTGCTTGCCAACGCACAAACGCCGGGCGTCGGGACGCCACCGCATCAGCCCAGCGCGTCGGCTCAGGCAGGCGATAGCCTTTCAGGCAGCGTTCGACCCACATCAGCGCGCTATCCAGGCCCACGCGGTGCCCGGTACTCACAAATAGGGGATTACAGCGCGTTTTACTGCGCAAAACCCACGCCAGCTGGTCGCCTTTATCCAGCAGTGGCGCCAGCGCGCCGGGTTCATCGCCCAGCGCCTCGAACTTACCGCACAGCCTTTTTTTCGCCACGCCGATAGTCGGCACATCCACCAGCAGACCAAAGTGGCTGGCGACGCCGAGGCGGCGCGGGTGGGAAATACCGTGACCATCGACGAATAAGAGATTTGGCTTCTGCGAAAGCTGCTCCCAGGCCGCCAGCAGCGCGGGGGTTTCGCGAAAGGAGAGGAAGCCGGGGATATAAGGCATCGTGGTCGCGACGCGCGCGACCTGATACTCCACCAGCTCCAGGGAGGGATAGCTCAGCAGCACCATCGCCGCCCGGGTCACCTCTCCCTCTTGCTCAAATCCAACATCCGCTCCGCCGATCAGCGTCGGCAGATCCTGGTCCAGCCGATCGCCTCGTTCAACCGATGCCGCCAGGCTGATCTGCTGGGTGCGTAGCGATGATAAATCCATAATCACTCCTTAGCGGTGGTATGGCGCCGACAACCGATGCACAGCCTCCACAAATACGCCCGCATGTTCCGGGTCGACGTCCTGATGAATTCCGTGCCCAAGGTTAAAGACATGGCCTTCGCCCTGGCCAAACCCGGCGAGAATGGTCGCCACCTCTTCTTCGATGCGCGCCGGAGGGGCATACAGCATCGAGGGATCCATATTGCCCTGCAGGGCGACTTTATGGCCGACGCGACGCCGCGCATCGGCGATATCGGTAGTCCAGTCGAGCCCCAGCGCATCGCAGCCGGTTTCCGCCATCGCTTCTAGCCACTGCCCGCCGCCTTTGGTAAACAGCGTCACCGGCACGCGGCGGCCATCGTTTTCACGCAGTAGACCATCAACGATTTTATGCATGTAATAGAGCGAGAACTGCTGGTAATCCCGGCCAGTCAGCGCGCCGCCCCAGGTATCAAAAATCATCACCGACTGCGCGCCCGCTTTGATTTGCGCATTCAGGTACAGCGTGACGCTTTTCGCCAGCTTATCGAGCAGTGCATGCAGGGCCTGCGGCTCGGCGTACATCATCTTTTTGATCACCGTAAACGCTTTGCTGCTGCCGCCTTCAACCATATAGGTCGCCAGCGTCCACGGGCTGCCGGAAAAGCCAATCAGCGGCACTTCCCCCTTCAGCTCACGACGAATCGTGCGCACGGCGTTCATCACGTAGCCAAGTTCATCTTCCGGGTCGGGAACCGGTAATTTATCAACATCTGCTTTACAGGTGACAGGTGAGGTAAAACGCGGCCCTTCCCCGGCTTCGAAATAGAGCCCCAGCCCCATGGCATCCGGAATAGTGAGAATGTCCGAGAAGAGGATAGCCGCGTCCAGCTTATAGCGGCGCAGCGGCTGCAGCGTCACTTCACAGGCCAGCTCGGCGTTTTTACACAGCGACATAAAATCGCCCGCCTCGGCGCGGGTGGCTTTATATTCCGGTAAATAGCGGCCCGCCTGACGCATCATCCACACCGGGGTGACATCAACCGGCTGGCGTAGCAGCGCGCGCAGGTAACGATCGTTCTTCAGTTCGGTCATTTTTACATTCCTTTAGCGTTGATGCGCCAAGTTTATACACAAAATCATTCAATGTGGATCGAGGCGGCAATTGAATGAACCCCAGAAGCTTACTCAAGTAAGTGACTGGGGTAAGTGAAAGCAGCCAACAAAGAGGCAATTTGAAGGATAAAGTGTATGTAACATGTCACTCATACTCTGCCCGACACATCGCCACGGTATCTTCAATCAGGCGGCGCGCCACGGTGCCCGGCGGCGGCAAAAGCGGTAAATTGTCATAGCGATACCACCCCGCCTCCAGCAGCTCTTTCTTGTCGATGACAATCTCGCCGCTATCGTACTCGGCCATAAACGCGGTCATCAGCGATTGCGGGAACGGCCAGGGCTGAGAGGTCACGTAGCGCAGGTTTTTCACCTTAATGCCGCTCTCTTCCATCACCTCGCGGGCAACGGTCTGCTCCAGGGTCTCACCCACTTCGACAAAACCGGCCAGTACCGTGTGCACGCCGTTGCGATGGCGAGTATGCTGCGCCAGCAAAATAGCGTCATCCCGGCGGATGGCGACGATGATGCAGGGGGCGATTTGCGGGTAATAACGTTCGCGGCAGTGGCTGCAAAGCATCGCCCATTCGGTTTTGCTGGGATGCATCGGATGCCCGCAGTAGCCGCAGAATTTGTGCGATCGATAAAACTCCGCCAGCTGGATCCCTCGCCCCGCGAGTTGAAAAAGGCCGGCATCCTGATCGAGCACCTGGCGTAGCGATCCCATCTCATGCCGGCGATCCTGGCGCACCAGCCACACCGGATCGCCCTGCCATTCTCCGATTCGCAGCGCGGGCTGCCCCGCAAGATTAAAATTTACCGCTTCGCCGTAGGGCAATTCTCCGCCGGGCAACCATAATTTCTGTTCGTGGCTGACGATCCACCAGCCGCGATCTAATTTTTCAATAATACGATCCATATCTATTGCACTACCTTTATTTTACTGGCACTTTTAACATTAAATTTACATTTTGGTGAGCAACGTATTTCTCTTAAATCCTTGCGGAGTCAACCATGTTAAACCAGCTGGAAAACCTGACGGAACGTGTTGGAGGCAGCAATAAACTGGTCGATCGCTGGCTACAAGTACGTAAGCATTTGCTTGTGGCTTACTACAACCTGGTTGGCCTGAAGCCTGGCAAAGAATCATTTATGCGACTTAATGAGAAAGCGCTGGATGATTTTTGTCAAAGCCTGGTGGACTACCTCTCCTCCGGCCATTTTAATATTTATGAACGCTTTATCGGCGAATTGGAAGGCGATACGCCACTTTTAGCCGCCACGAAGATTTATCCACAGCTCCAGGCCAATACCCAGCAGATCATGGATTATTACGACTCCTGCCTCGAAAATGCCATCGATCACGATAACTACCTTGAGTTCCAGCAGGCGCTGTCGGATATCGGCGAAGCGCTGGAAGCGCGCTTTGCGCTGGAAGATAGCCTGATCGCCCTCGCCGTCGCCCACAGTCAAAAAGATAACGTCAGCGACAATATCGCGCCGACCGCTTGAGTTGTGAACCATTAACGCGTAGTTTACATACATTCCCCCTCGCTGAGAGGGGATGTCATCTTGTCGGAGTGCCCATTTTCCACACCGGAAAAGGCTGAGACCGTTTATTCGGGATCCGCGGAACCTGATCAGGCTAATACCTGCGAAGGGAACAAGAGTAAACTGCGTTTAGCGTCAGCCTCTTCAGGGCCGATCGCATCTGTTACTCCATCCGTCGTCTGGCAAGCCATATCCTGTTTAACTGGAATGAGCTATGTCTACAACAAAACTCACGCGTCGAGAGCAACGCGAACACGCCCAGCGCTTTATCGACACGCTGGAAGGTACCGCATTTCCCAATTCACAGCGCATCTATATCCACGGTTCGCGGGAAGATATTCGCGTCCCGATGCGCGAAATTCAGCTTAGCCCGACCCTTATCGGCGGCAGCAAAGATAATCCGCAATATGAAGCGAATGAAGCGATTCCGGTCTATGACACCTCTGGCCCCTACGGCGATCCGAACATCGCGATTAACGTTGAGCAGGGTCTGAAAAAACTGCGTCAGCCGTGGATTGATGCGCGTCACGATTGCGATGAACTCAACGACCGCAGCTCGGCGTATACCAGAAAACGGCTGGCGGATGATGGACTCAACGAGCTGCGTTTTACCGGCCTGCTCACACCCAGGCGCGCCATGGTCGGGAAATGCGTGACTCAGCTGCACTACGCCCGGCAGGGGATTATCACCCCGGAGATGGAGTTCATCGCCATTCGCGAAAATATGGGCCGCGAGCGTATTCGTAGCGAAGTGTTGCGCCGGCAGCATCCGGGCGTTGGGTTTGGCGCGCGGCTGCCGGAGAATATCACCCCGGAGTTTGTGCGCGCTGAAGTCGCCGCCGGGCGCGCGATTATCCCGGCCAATATAAATCATCCAGAATCCGAACCGATGATTATTGGCCGCAACTTCCTCGTGAAGGTTAACGCCAATATCGGCAACTCAGCGGTTACCTCATCGATTGAAGAAGAGGTCGAGAAGCTGGTGTGGTCGACGCGCTGGGGAGCGGATACGGTGATGGACCTTTCCACCGGCCGCTATATTCACGAGACCCGCGAATGGATCTTGCGTAATAGCCCGGTACCGATCGGTACGGTGCCGATCTACCAGGCGCTGGAGAAGGTCAACGGGATCGCCGAAGATCTTACCTGGGAAGCCTTTCGCGATACGCTGCTCGAGCAGGCTGAACAAGGGGTGGACTACTTTACCATCCACGCGGGCGTACTGCTGCGCTACGTGCCGATGACTGCCAGGCGCCTGACCGGCATCGTCTCCCGCGGCGGCTCAATCATGGCGAAATGGTGCTTATCCCATCATCAAGAGAACTTTCTCTATCAGCATTTCCGCGAAATCTGCGAAATCTGCGCCGCCTATGACGTCTCGCTGTCATTGGGTGATGGCCTGCGTCCCGGTTCGATTCAGGATGCCAACGATGAAGCGCAGTTCGCCGAGCTGCACACCCTGGGCGAACTGACCCAAATCGCCTGGGAGTATGACGTACAGGTGATGATCGAAGGCCCGGGTCATGTGCCGATGCAGATGATTCAGCGCAATATGACCGAAGAGCTGGAGCACTGCCACGAAGCGCCTTTCTACACCTTAGGGCCGCTCACCACCGATATCGCGCCGGGCTACGACCACTTCACTTCGGGTATTGGCGCCGCCATGATCGGCTGGTTCGGCTGCGCGATGCTCTGCTACGTGACGCCAAAAGAGCACCTCGGCCTGCCGAATAAAGAAGACGTTAAGCAGGGCCTGATTACCTACAAAATTGCCGCCCACGCAGCCGACCTCGCCAAAGGCCATCCCGGCGCGCAGATCCGCGATAACGCCATGTCGAAAGCGCGCTTTGAGTTCCGCTGGGAAGATCAGTTCAACCTGGCGCTCGACCCGTTCACCGCTCGCGCTTACCACGACGAAACCCTGCCGCAGGAGTCCGGCAAAGTAGCCCACTTCTGCTCCATGTGCGGCCCTAAATTCTGTTCAATGAAGATAAGCCAGGAAGTTCGCGACTATGCCGCCGCGCAAACCATCGAAGTGGGGATGGCCGATATGTCGGATAACTTTCGCGCCCGCGGCGGTGAAATCTATCTACGTAAGGAGGAAGCCTGATGTATCAACCCGATTTTCCATCCGTCCCTTTCCGCCTGGGGCTTTATCCGGTCGTTGATAGCGTTGCGTGGATCGAACGCTTGCTGGATGCGGGCGTTCGCACTGTCCAGCTGCGTATCAAGGATAAACACGATAGCGAAGTCGAAGACGATGTGGTTGCCGCGATCGCGCTGGGGCGCAAGTATGATGCGCGCCTGTTTATTAATGATTACTGGCGTCTGGCCATCAAACATCAGGCCTACGGGGTGCATTTAGGCCAGGAAGATCTGGAAACCACCGATCTCCGCGCCATCCGCAACGCCGGGCTGCGTCTGGGAGTTTCCACGCACGACGATATGGAAATTGATATCGCGCTGGCGGCTCGTCCCTCTTACATCGCCCTCGGGCACGTTTTTCCAACGCAAACCAAGCAGATGCCCTCCGCCCCGCAGGGACTGGAGCAGCTCGCGCAGCACATTCAGCGTCTGGACGATTATCCGACCGTGGCGATTGGTGGCATCAGCCTTGAGCGTGCCGCGGGGGTACTGGCGACCGGCGTCGGCAGCGTTGCGGTGGTCAGCGCCATTACTCAGGCGGCCGACTGGCGACAGGCAACGGCTCGGCTGCTCGAGATAGCGGGAGCCGGTGATGAATGACAGCGATTTTATGCGCTATAGCCGCCAGCTGCTGCTGGAGGATATCGCCATTGAAGGCCAGCAAAAACTGTTGGCCAGCCGGGTGTTGATCGTGGGTCTTGGCGGGCTGGGCTCTCCCGCCGCGCTCTACCTGGCCGGGGCCGGCGTCGGCACGCTGGTACTGGTCGACGACGACGACGTGCATGTGAGTAACCTGCAGCGACAAATTTTGTTCACCAGCGAGGATATCTCGCGGTCCAAAGCCGCTGCCGCCAGGGCCCGGCTGGCTCAGCTAAATCCGCAGATTGCGCTGATTGCGCTTAAGCAGCGTTTAGGCGGAGAGGCCCTACAGGATGAAGTGTCGAAGGCCGATGTGGTACTGGATTGCACCGATAACATGGCAACCCGACAGGCGATCAATGCCGCCTGCATCGCGCTTCAAACCCCGCTGATTACCGCCAGCGCCGTCGGGCTGGGGGGCCAGCTGATGGTACTGACGCCGCCGTGGGACCAGGGCTGCTATCGCTGCCTGTGGCCGGACGCTAACGAGCCTGAGCGCAACTGCCGTACGGCGGGCATCATCGGCCCGGTGGTCGGCATGATGGGCACGTTACAGGCGCTGGAGGCCATTAAGCTGCTCGCCGGCATGGCCACGCCGCGTAACGCGCTGCGCCTGTTTGATGCCCGCACCAGTAGCTGGCGCACTCTCGCGCTCCAGCGGGCTCAGGGTTGTCCGGTCTGTGGAGGGCAGCATGAAGGTGTGGTTTAACGATGAACCGCTGCAGTGCGCCGAAGCGACCTCCGTCGCCGCTCTGCTCACTCAGTTGGGTCAGCAGCAGCCGGGCGTCGCGCTGGCGCTCAATCAATGCATCCTGCCGCGTGAACGGTGGGAAGATCATCTTTTGCAGGAAGGCGACCAAATCCTGCTTTTTCAGGTTATCGCTGGAGGCTGATATGTTACGTATTGCGGATAAAACGTTTGAGTCCCATCTTTTCACCGGCACCGGTAAATTCGCCGCCCCCGACGTCATGGTGGAGGCCATTCGCGCCTCCGGCAGCCAGCTGGTGACGCTGGCGATGAAGCGCGTCGATCTTCGTCAGCATAATGACGCGATCCTCGCGCCGCTGTTGGCGGCTGGCGTTTGCCTGCTGCCCAACACCTCCGGCGCCAAAACGGCGGAAGAAGCCGTCTTTGCCGCCCGTCTGGCGCGTGAAGCGCTGGGTACCCACTGGCTGAAACTGGAAATTCACCCGGACGCCCGCTGGCTGCTCCCCGACCCGATTGAAACGCTGAAAGCGGCAGAAATTCTGGTACGGGAAGGTTTCGTGGTGCTGCCCTACTGCGGAGCCGATCCGGTGCTGTGCAAACGTCTGGAAGAGGCGGGCTGCGCGGCGGTGATGCCGCTCGGCGCACCAATCGGCTCTAATCAGGGACTGGAAACCAAAGCGATGCTGGAAATTATTATCGAACAGGCCACGGTCCCGGTGGTCGTTGATGCGGGTATAGGTGTACCGAGCCACGCGGCGCAGGCGCTGGAAATGGGCGCTGACGCGGTACTGGTGAATACCGCTATCGCCGTGGCCGACGATCCGGTAACCATGGCCCGCGCCTTCCGCTTAGCGATTGATGCCGGATTGCTGGCGCGGCAGGCTGGTCCGGGCGCGCGCAGCGCGCAGGCGCAGGCCACCAGCCCGCTGACCGGCTTTCTGGAGGCGCGGGTATGAACACCTTCACTGACCGTTGGCGGCAGCTGGACTGGGACGACATTCGCCTGCGTATCAACGGGAAAACGCCTGCCGACGTTGAACGCGCCCTGGCGGCCAAACAACTTAGCCGCGATGATATGATGGCCCTGCTCTCGCCCGCCGCCGCGGATTATCTGGAGCCTCTGGCCCAGCGCGCCCAGCGCCTGACTCGCCAGCGTTTTGGCAATACCGTCAGCTTTTATGTCCCGCTGTATCTCTCGAATCTCTGCGCCAACGACTGTACCTACTGCGGTTTCTCCATGAGTAACCGCATCAAGCGCAAGACCCTGGATGAGGCGGAAATTGCCCGCGAATGCACGGCGATCCGCGCAATGGGCTTTGAGCATCTGCTGCTGGTCACCGGCGAACATCAGGGCAAAGTCGGTATGGACTATTTTCGTCAACATCTGCCCACGATTCGCCGCCAGTTCGCCTCGCTGCAGATGGAGGTCCAGCCGCTGGCGATGAAAGAGTACGCCGAGCTGAAAACCCTCGGCCTGGACGGGGTAATGGTCTATCAGGAGACCTATCATGAAAGTATGTATGCGAAACATCATCTGAAAGGGAAAAAGCAGGACTTCTTCTGGCGGCTGGATACGCCGGACAGGCTCGGACAGGCGGGGATTGATAAAATTGGCCTTGGCGCATTAATTGGCCTCTCCGACAGCTGGCGGGTGGATTGCTTTATGGTGGCGGAACATCTGCTGTGGCTCCAGCAACACTACTGGCGAAGCCGCTACTCCATCTCCTTTCCGCGGCTGCGTCCTTGCGCCGGGGGAATCGAGCCCGCCTCGTTAATGGATGAACGACAGCTGGTGCAGACCATCTGCGCTTTCCGCCTGCTGGCCCCGGAAGTGGAGCTCTCGCTCTCCACCCGCGAATCTCCCTGGTTCCGCGATCGGGTGATCCCGCTGGCCATCAACAACGTCAGCGCATTTTCGAAAACCCAGCCAGGCGGGTATGCCGATAACCATCCTGAGCTGGAGCAGTTTGCGCCTCATGATGACCGTCGCCCGGAAGAGGTCGCCCGCGCGCTGGTGGGCAGCGGGCTGCAGCCGGTATGGAAGGATTGGGATAGCTGGCTGGGACGCGCTTCCCACTCGTCATGATGAAGAATGTCATTTCTTAAATGTTCTTCATGCACGATCGTAATAAGAGAAACGGAAGATTGTGGTTATATTTCCGTTTCTCTATTCTGCCCTCGTCAGCAACGGATGCTGTCCAGGGCGAATAATAGCTTTTCCTCATTTCGCCCTGCTCCATCTCTGCGCCGCAAGGGTAATTCCATTAATATCGAATATTAATCAGTCCATATCACAACGTCAGAGTTATAATTACCAGTGTTTTATCTGATTCGCTCAGCAGGCATGCTGGCTAAACCTGCGTCTTCACCCACGGTTTAACGCTTCTGGAACGATTTACGACTCATGGCTCGTCATAATAGAAAGCTCTCTTTCACCACGCCGATCGTCATCGGGTTTGCGGGTATTTTAATCAGCTTCTTGCTCATCGCGGTGTTTGCCACAATGACGCAGAGGAAAGATTTTCTCGAAGATTATCATCATATTAACCGCAATTTTACCCACAATATGGCGACCAACTACACGGAGACGCTGCTGCAGGGCAACGACTTTATCCTCACCCGTGCCGCCACTTTCTTTGCCCGCAATGATGCGCTGAATGAGGCGGTTAACGTCAATCCTGAAAAAGGGTTGATGCAGCTCATGCAGTTGCAAAATATGATGCAGACCGTTTCGTCCATCTCGCTGGCGGATACCAATGGGCACTATCTGCGCGCGCCCGAGGTTCTGAAAACCGAAGACAGCCAGTCCTTCGATGCCAAAACAAGGCCGTGGTTTATTAAGCAAGCGGAAGCCAGTACCTTTAGTCTGTATACCAGCCCGTACAACGACTACTTCACACATCATCCGACCATTACCCTCTATAAACCCATTATTTCCCCGGAAGGGCGACTGAAGGGCAGCCTCGCTTTTCATCTCGATCTCACTTCAATGGGCTATGCGTTACGACAAATGGTTGCTCCGGTCCAGGGGGAGTTTTTTGTGGTGCAACGCGATGGTAAAGTCGTTCTCCATCCCGATCCTGGCGCTTTGTTTAAACCTTACGTCAGTGAAGCCTTGATGGACAGAATGACCAGCGGCGAAGGCCAGCTTTACGATACCGATACGGACACCTGGTACTATTATTACTCCTTTACCAACCCCGACTGGTTTGTTATTTATCGGGTCGATAACGCGACGCTGGTCAACTTAACGCGCCATGAAACCGATATCGTCGCCTGGAGCTTTGCCCTGGCCGCGATCGTCATTGTGCTGTTTGGCCTGTATTTACGCCATGCTTCACGTACGGTGTTGATGAACATCATCAATGCGATTAAAACCGGGGATGTTCAGCGTGCCCCGCGGTTGGAAGCGATGCTCAGCAAAGCCATCGAGAGCAATAAGCAGCGCGAGTTAACCTACGTTCGCCAGGCGACCATCGACGCGCTAACCGGCTGCAAGAACCGACGCGCCTTCGACAGCGATATCGCCGCGCTGATGAACGATCATCATCCCTTCTCTCTTGCGCTGGTTGATATTGATAACTTCAAAACGATAAACGACACCTGGGGCCACCTCAACGGCGATATCGTGCTGCGCAACGTCGCCCGGGAAGGACTGCAAATCCTTCAGCCCCTGCAAATTTCACTTTACCGCTACGGCGGCGAAGAGTTTGCGGTGATATTTTCCGGCGGACATATCGATAACGCTCTGATGTTGCTGGAAAGCTGGCGAGCCAGCGTCGCGCAGCGCTCCTGGCGTGAAGAAGGATTGACGGTCACCTTTAGCGCGGGCCTGGGCGAATGGAATATGGAGCCCCTGGAGCAGCTTGTCGTGCGCGTTGATGAAGCGCTTTATAAAGCCAAGCAGCAGGGCAAGAATCGTATCGTCCGCACCTAAGAGAGCACGCTGCTATAGGCCCGGAGGAGCGGGCTTTTATCGTTTTCAACCCTAAATCCGAAACCGGTTTCATTATTTTGTGATGACTTACACACAATCACCGTAAAGCGGTTGTCCCACCCGCCAGCCCGCGATAAAGATGGTACATCAAGGAACATAAGGGCCATCAACTATGAAGAATATCGTTTTATGCTGTGCCGCAGGTATGTCCACCAGCATGCTGGTTCAACGAATGCAGGCCGCTGCGCAACAAAAAGGCGTGGAAGTCTCGATCAAAGCCGTACCGGTTGCCGAATTTAAAGATAATCTTGCGGCTGCCGATATTATCCTGCTCGGTCCTCAGGTGAAATATGAGCAAGCCAAGCTACAGGCTATGGCCGACCCTTTTGGGAAAAAAGTCGCCGTTATCGATATGATGGATTACGGTATGATGAAAGGCGATGCCGTGCTTGATAAAGCCCTGAAGTTGATGGAGTAAGAAATGGAAGATTTAGAAACGATCATCATGGAGCTTCTGGTTAACGCCGGTTCAGCGCGCAGCTCGGCTTTAACCGCTCTGCAGCTGGCGCGTAAAGGCGATTTTGCCGCCGCCGAACAGGCGATGGCGGAATCCCACGAATTCGTCAAGCATGCGCATAAAATCCAGACCCAGCTTATCGGCATGGACGAAGGCAGCGGTAAGCTTCCGGTTAACCTGATCACCGTGCACTCCCAGGATCACCTGATGAACGCGATGGTCATTCAGGATCTGGCAACCGACATGATTGAACTCTATCGCCGAATTCCGCTCGCACAATAACGTCATCAGGCGCCGCTATCGGCGCCTGAATCCTCTTAAAGAAATCCGTACATTGCCGCAAACACCCAGCCAAAGACGCAAGAAACGCTGACGCCAATAAGTCCGGGGAGAATAAAACTATGGTTAATCACAAAGCGGCCGATATGCGTGGTACCTGAGCGATCGAATTGAATCGCCGCCAAATCGCTTGGGTAGGTCGGCAGAATATAATAACCGTAGCAGGCGGGCGCGGAAGCGACGATGTAGGCCGGGTCGACGCCAATCGCCAACGCCACCGGGACGATCGCCGCCAGCGCAGCCGCCTGGGAGTTAACAAACTTCGATACCAGCAGCAAAACGATAGCGTAGGCCCACGGGTACTCCTTCACCATCTCACCGAGCACGCCTTTAATCTCGGTCATGTGCGCGCCGAACATCGTTTCCGCCATCCACGCGATGCCGTATACGGCAACGATAGCGATCATCCCGGAACGAAACACCTCATTTTTTGAGATCGAAGCCGGATTGGTTTTCGTAATAATGATGATGAGCGCCCCGGAGAGCAGCATAAACATCTGGATTACCAGTACCATCGACAGCGGCTTACCGTCGAATGCCGGACGCAGTTCGGAGAAGGCGCCGAGCAGGGCGACAACCGCGATGGAGGCCAGAAAAATCCACATCGCGATCCAGTTACTGGTCGGAAGCTTCTTATCCAGCAAAGTGGCCGTGTCGCCATAAACGTAGTGGCGGTTTTCCGGCACCGCGATAAAGGCCTGGAACTCCGGGTCTTTATCGAGATCTTTGCCGCGAAACCAACTAAAGATACCAATGGCCAAAATCCCCAGCAGCGTAGACGGAATGGTTATTGCCAGCAGATCGAGAAACTCAAGGTGCTTACCGTTAAAGGTAAAATTGCCAAGCATCGCCACCAGCGAGACGACTGCCACGGAAACCGGGCTGGCGATAATCCCCATCTGCGCGCCGATCGAGCTGGCGGCCATAGGTCGCTCCGGACGGATGTTATTTTTGATGGCGACATCATAAATAATCGGCAGGATGGTATATACCACGTGCCCCGTGCCGCAAAGAATCGTCAGCGTACAGGTGACGAATGGCGCGACGATCGAGACATATTTCGGGTTTCGCCGCAGGAGCTTCTCGGCAATCTGCAGCATCACGTCTAACCCACCGGAAGCCTGCAGCGTCGCCGATGCGGCCACGACGGCGATAATCACCAGCATGACATCGACGGGCGGTTTTCCAGGCTTCAGGTGAAAAACAAAGACCAGGATGACTAACCCAATTCCGCCTAAAAGGCCGAGCGCAATGCCGCCCTTTTTCGCGCCATAGAACAGACAAATTAAGATAATGATAAGTTGTATAGCAAATTCCATACATCCCCCAGAAGCTATCCATTAAATAACGACAATACTCTCCGCTTTTTTATTTTTTCACCTCCTCCATCGCCTTTTTGACGGGCGTAACAATCCCCTCGGCTGCGGTAAACCGAAAAGAACAGGGAAAGTAATCACATGATTATTTTAGTTTTTTGACTATATAGCGTTTGCGGCGCTTATTTTTTGATACGTGTAGAATTTTCACCCATTAATGAATGATGAAAATCAGAAAAGAAAATAAATAATTACGGCAGATGCTTACATTTGCTAATTAATTGCAGCAAATATATCAATAAAATGTAATCAAAAAGTAGATGACAGAAATAACGATAATAAACTGACAGGCAATAAAAAAGCCAGTCAGGTAACCTGACTGGCTTTTTGAGCGCTTAGCGAATCAACGATTAATCGTTGTCAGAACCGCCCAGACCGGCGTTCAGCAGTTCTGCCAGGTTGGCAGACGCTTCTTCCACGCTTACCTGCGGCGCTGCAGGCAGCTCGCCCGCTGCGCGACGGCGCATACGATCCTGGTGGTACGCATAACCGGTACCGGCTGGGATCAGACGACCCACGATAACGTTCTCTTTCAGGCCGCGCAGTTCGTCGCGTTTACCCGCAACGGCTGCTTCGGTCAGGACACGCGTGGTCTCCTGGAACGATGCGGCAGAGATGAACGATTCGGTTGCCAGAGACGCTTTGGTGATACCCAGCAGATCGCGGGCGAATGTTGCCCCCACTTTGCCGTTCGCTTCCAGATCGCGGTTTGCAATCTTAACGCGAGAGTATTCAACCTGTTCGCCTTCCAGGAAGTCTGAGCTACCGGCGCTTTCGATGGTCGCTTTACGCAGCATCTGACGAACGATAACTTCGATGTGCTTATCGTTAATCTTAACGCCCTGCAGACGGTATACGTCCTGGACTTCGTTAACAATGTAACGCGTCACAGCATGCACACCACGCAGACGCAGAATGTCGTGCGGCGCTTCCGGACCGTCGGAAACCACGTCACCACGTTCTACACGTTCACCTTCGAACACGTTGAGCTGACGCCACTTAGGTATCATCTCTTCGTACGGATCGCTACCGTCTACCGGGGTGATAACCAGACGACGTTTCCCTTTGGTTTCTTTACCGAAGGAAATGATGCCGCTGATTTCAGCCAGGATTGCCGGCTCTTTCGGACGACGTGCTTCGAACAGGTCGGCAACGCGCGGCAGACCACCGGTGATGTCCTTGGTACCGCCGGATTCCTGCGGTACACGCGCCAGGGTGTCACCAGAGCTGATCTGTACGCCATCTTCCAGCTGAACAATCGCTTTACCCGGCAGGAAGTACTGCGCAGGCATATCGGTGCCAGGGATCAGAACGTCATTGCCCTGAGCATCAACGATTTTCAACGCCGGACGCAGGTCTTTACCGCCAGTGGTACGCTCTGCAGAGTCCAGAACCACCAGAGAAGACAGACCGGTCAGCTCGTCGGTTTGACGAGTAATGGTCTGGCCGTCAATCATGTCAGTGAAGCGGACGAAACCACTCACTTCCGTGATAACCGGCATGGTGTGCGGATCCCAGTTTGCTACGGTTTCACCGCCGGCAACCTGCTCGCCATCACCTTTCGCCATAACGGAGCCGTAAGGCACTTTATAGCTCTCTTTGGTACGACCGAATTCGTCGATCAGCTTCAGCTCGGTATTACGGGAAGTAATAACCAGTTTGCCGCTGGAGTTCACAACCGACTTCGCATTGCTCAGACGGATGCTACCTTTGTTTTTCACCTGAATGCTGGATTCAGCAGCCGCACGAGATGCCGCACCACCGATGTGGAACGTACGCATCGTCAGCTGTGTACCCGGCTCACCGATGGACTGTGCCGCGATAACGCCGATAGCCTCACCTTTGTTGATGATGTGGCCACGCGCCAGGTCACGACCGTAGCAGTGTGCACATACACCAAAGTCGGTGTCGCAGGATACAACGGAACGTACCTTGACGGAGTCAACGGAGTTCTCTTCCAGCAGATCGCACCAGTGCTCGTGCAGCAGCGTATTGCGTGGAACCAGAATGTCCGCCGTACCCGGCTTCAGAACGTCTTCAGCGGTCACACGACCCAGAACGCGATCGCGCAGCGGCTCTTTAACATCGCCACCCTCGATAACCGGGGTCATGGTGATGCCTTCCAGAGTGCCGCAGTCATCTTCAGTCACCACCAGGTCCTGCGCGACGTCAACCAGACGACGAGTCAGGTAACCGGAGTTCGCCGTTTTCAGTGCGGTATCCGCCAGACCTTTACGCGCACCGTGCGTGGAGATGAAGTACTGGAGTACGTTCAGACCTTCACGGAAGTTCGCGGTGATTGGCGTTTCGATGATGGAGCCATCCGGCTTCGCCATCAGACCACGCATACCGGCAAGCTGACGAATCTGAGCAGCAGAACCACGCGCACCGGAGTCGGCCATCATGTAAATGCTGTTGAAGGAGACCTGCTGCTCTTCTTCGCCGTTACGGTTAATAACGGTTTCAGTTTGCAGGTTGTCCATCATCGCTTTGGATACACGATCGTTCGCCGCGGCCCAGATATCGATAACTTTGTTGTAGCGTTCGCCAGCGGTCACCAGACCAGACTGGAACTGCTCCTGAATCTCAGCAACTTCCGCTTCTGCTTCGCTGATGATCTCGTATTTTTTCTCCGGGATGACCATGTCATCGATACCAACGGATGCACCTGAGCGCGCTGCATAAGCAAAGCCGGTGTACATCGTCTGGTCCGCAAAAATAACGGTCGGTTTCAGGCCCAGAATACGGTAGCAGGTGTTCAGCATCTTGGAGATGGCTTTCTTACCCAGCGCCTGGTTGACGATGGAGAAAGGCAGACCTTTCGGTACGATCATCCACAGAATGGCACGACCAACGGTCGTATCTTTCAGGCTGGTTTTCGCAACGAATTCGCCGTTTTCATCTTTTTCGTATTCGGTAATACGCACTTTAACGCGCGCATGCAGAGAGGCCAGGCCAGCGCGGTAAATACGCTCAGCTTCTTTCGGGCCAGTCAGCACCATGCCTTCGCCTTTGGCGTTAACACAGTCACGGGTCATGTAGTACAGACCCAGAACAACGTCCTGAGACGGAACGATGATAGGCTCGCCGTTCGCCGGAGACAGGATGTTGTTAGTAGACATCATCAGCGCACGCGCTTCGAGCTGGGCTTCCAGCGTCAGCGGTACGTGAACAGCCATCTGGTCACCATCGAAGTCGGCGTTGTATGCCGCACAAACCAGCGGGTGCAGCTGGATAGCTTTACCTTCGATCAGCACCGGTTCAAATGCCTGGATACCCAGACGGTGCAGGGTTGGTGCACGGTTCAGCAGTACCGGGTGTTCGCGGATGACTTCGTCCAGGATATCCCAAACGACAGCTTCTTCGCGCTCAACCATTTTCTTAGCGGCTTTGATGGTGGTGGCGAGGCCACGCAGTTCCAGCTTGCCGTAAATAAACGGTTTGAACAGCTCCAGCGCCATTTTCTTCGGCAGACCGCACTGATGCAGACGCAGGTATGGACCTACGGTGATTACAGAACGACCGGAGTAGTCAACGCGCTTACCGAGCAGGTTCTGACGGAAACGACCCTGCTTACCTTTGATCATATCGGCCAAAGATTTCAGAGGACGTTTGTTAGAACCGGTGATCGCACGACCGCGACGACCATTATCCAGCAGGGCGTCAACCGCTTCCTGCAGCATACGTTTTTCGTTGCGTACGATGATGTCCGGCGCGGCCAGATCCAGCAGACGTTTCAGACGGTTGTTACGGTTAATGACGCGACGATACAGATCGTTCAGGTCAGAAGTCGCAAAACGACCGCCATCCAGCGGAACCAGCGGACGCAGATCTGGCGGCAGTACCGGCAGAACGGTCAGGATCATCCACTCCGGCTTGTTGCCAGACTGGACGAACGCTTCCAGCAGCTTGATACGCTTGGTCAGCTTCTTACGCTTGGTTTCGGAGTTGGTTTCGTTCAGCTCTTCGCGCAGAGTTTCACACTCTTGCTCCAGATCCATGCTCTTCAGCAGGGCCTGAATTGCTTCCGCACCCATCTTCGCGTCGAATTCGTCACCGAACTCTTCCAGCGCATCCAGATACTGCTCTTCAGTCAGGATCTGCTGGCGTTCCAGGTTGGTCATACCGCCTTCGATAACCACATAGGATTCGAAGTACAGCACGCGTTCGATATCGCGCAGCGGCATATCGAGCAGCAGGCCGATACGGGACGGCAGAGACTTCAGGAACCAAATGTGGGCGGTCGGAGACGCCAGCTCGATGTGGCCCATACGCTCACGGCGCACTTTAGTCTGGGTCACTTCAACGCCGCACTTCTCACAGATCACACCGCGGTGTTTCAGGCGCTTGTACTTACCGCACAGGCACTCGTAATCTTTTACTGGCCCGAAAATACGCGCACAGAAAAGGCCGTCACGTTCAGGTTTGAACGTACGGTAGTTAATGGTTTCCGGCTTTTTAACTTCACCAAAAGACCATGAACGGATCATGTCTGGCGATGCCAGAGCAATTTTGATCGCATCAAACTCTTCGGTTTTAGTTTGCGCTTTCAGAAACTTTAATAAGTCTTTCACGGATTTGCTCCCGTCGGAGTTAGCACAATCTGGCGCCGGGTCTTACCCCGGCACCAGTGACCTGTTTGAGCGAGAGTTACTCGTCTTCCAGTTCGATGTTGATGCCCAGCGAGCGAATCTCTTTCAACAGAACGTTGAAGGATTCCGGCATGCCCGGTTCCATCTGATGGTTGCCGTCTACGATGTTTTTATACATCTTAGTACGGCCGTTCACGTCATCAGACTTAACGGTGAGCATTTCCTGCAGGGTGTATGCTGCGCCATATGCTTCCAGCGCCCACACTTCCATCTCCCCGAAGCGCTGACCACCGAACTGCGCCTTACCACCCAGCGGCTGCTGAGTAACCAGGCTGTAAGAACCGGTAGAACGCGCATGCATTTTGTCATCAACCAGGTGGTTCAGTTTCAGCATATACATGTAGCCAACGGTAACCTGGCGCTCGAATTGCTCACCGGTACGACCGTCGAACAGGGTGATCTGGCCGGAAGTCGGCAGGCCACCAAGCTGTAACAGTTCCTTGATTTCAGACTCTTTCGCACCGTCGAAGACCGGCGTTGCGATCGGCATACCTTTTTTCAGGTTTTCAGCGAGACGCATAACTTCTTCGTCAGTGAAGGTATTCAGATCTACCTTCTGACGAACGTCGGTACCCAGATCGTAGGCACGCTGGATGAACTCGCGCAGTTTGGCGACTTCCTGCTGCTGTTTCAGCATGGCGTTGATTTTCTCGCCAATGCCTTTCGCAGCCATACCCAGGTGAGTTTCCAGGATCTGACCGATGTTCATACGAGACGGTACGCCCAGCGGGTTCAGTACGATGTCTACCGGCGTGCCGTTTTCATCGTAAGGCATATCTTCGATCGGGTTGATCTTAGAGATAACACCCTTGTTACCGTGACGACCTGCCATTTTGTCACCAGGCTGAATCTGACGTTTAACGGCCAGATACACTTTAACAATCTTCAGCACGCCCGGTGCCAGATCGTCGCCCTGAGTGATTTTGCGGCGTTTCGCTTCGAGTTTTTTCTCGAACTCGTGTTTCAGTTCGTCGTACTGCTCAGCCAGCTGTTCCAGCTGATTCTGTTTCTCTTCGTCGGTCAGGCCCAGTTCCAGCCAGCGATCGCGCGGCAGCTTGTCGAGCTTCTCAGCTTCGATACCGCCGGAAACCAGCACCGCGTAGATACGACCAAACAGGCCAGCTTCGAGGATCTGCAGTTCTTCAGACAGGTCTTTTTTAGCCTGTTTGAGCTGCATCTCTTCGATTTCCAGCGCACGCTTGTCTTTTTCTACGCCGTCACGGGTAAAGACCTGAACGTCGATAATGGTACCGGAGACACCGTTAGGCACGCGCAGGGAAGAGTCTTTAACGTCAGACGCTTTCTCACCGAAGATCGCACGCAGCAGTTTCTCTTCCGGCGTCAGCTGGGTTTCACCCTTCGGCGTCACCTTACCAACCAGAATATCGCCGCCGGTTACTTCCGCGCCGATATAAACGATACCGGATTCATCCAGTTTGGAGAGCGCAGCTTCACCCACGTTCGGGATGTCGGCAGTGATCTCTTCCGGCCCCAGCTTGGTGTCACGAGACACGCACGCCAGTTCCTGAATGTGGATGGTGGTAAAACGGTCTTCCTGGACAACACGCTCGGAAACGAGGATGGAGTCTTCGAAGTTGTAACCGTTCCACGGCATGAACGCTACGCGCATGTTCTGACCGAGTGCCAGCTCACCGAGGTCGGTGGACGGGCCGTCAGCCAGCACGTCGCCGCGCTCAATTGGCTCACCCAGAGACACGCACGGCATCTGGTTGATGCAGGTGTTCTGGTTAGAACGGGTGTACTTGGTCAGGTTATAGATGTCGATACCTGCTTCGCCCGGGTACATCTCGTCTTCGTTAACTTTGATAACGATACGGGATGCATCCACGTACTGAACGGTACCGCCACGCTTAGCAACCGCAGTTACACCGGAGTCAACGGCAACAGCACGTTCCATACCGGTACCAACCAGCGGCTTATCAGCGCGCAGAGTTGGAACGGCCTGACGTTGCATGTTCGCACCCATCAATGCACGGTTGGCGTCATCGTGTTCCAGGAACGGGATCAGGGACGCACCGACAGAAACCACCTGCTGGGTGGAAACGTCCATGTAGTCAACCTGATCGCGGCTGAACAAGCTGGATTCGCCTTTACTACGGCAGGTAACCAGATCTTCTACAAAGTGGCCTTCGTCATCGAGGTTGGAGTTCGCCTGAGCGATAACGTAGTTGCCTTCTTCGATAGCAGACAGGTAATGAATTTCGTCGGTTACAACACCGTCAGTCACTTTACGATACGGCGTCTCAAGGAAGCCATATTCGTTAGTCTGTGCGTACACGGACAGGGAGTTGATCAGACCGATGTTCGGACCTTCAGGGGTTTCGATTGGACATACGCGACCATAGTGAGTCGGGTGTACGTCTCGAACTTCAAAGCCTGCGCGTTCACGGGTCAGACCGCCAGGGCCGAGTGCGGAGATACGGCGTTTGTGCGTAATCTCAGACAGCGGGTTGTTCTGGTCCATAAACTGAGACAGCTGGCTGGAACCAAAGAACTCTTTCACTGCCGCAGAAATCGGCTTGGCGTTGATCATATCCTGAGGCATCAGGGTATCCAGATCGCCCAGAGACAGACGCTCTTTCACCGCACGCTCTACACGTACCAGGCCAACGCGGAACTGGTTTTCCGCCATTTCACCCACGGAACGAATACGACGGTTTCCGAGGTGGTCGATATCATCGACTTCGCCTTTACCGTTACGGATATCGATGAGCTTCTTCATCACTTCGATGATGTCTTCTTTGCTCAGGATACCGGAACCTTCGATTTCGTCGCGCAGCAGAGAACGGTTGAACTTCATACGACCTACCGCGGACAGATCGTAGCGGTCTTCAGAGAAGAACAGGTTCTCGAACAGGCTTTCAGCCGCTTCGCGAGTCGGCGGCTCACCAGGACGCATCATGCGGTAGATTTCTACCAGCGCGCTCAGACGATCGTTGGTCGGGTCGACACGTACAGTCTCGGACATGTACGGACCGTGATCCAGATCGTTGGTGAACAGCGTTTCGATACGCTTATGGCCAGACTGGCTCAGCTTGGCCAGCAGATCCAGGCTCAGCTCCATGTTCGCCGGGCAGATCAGCTCGCCAGTAGATTCGTCGATATAGTCTTTAGAGGCAACCTTGCCCGCAATGTACTCAACCGGAACTTCGATATGTTTGATATCGTCTTTTTCCAGCTGGCGAATGTGACGTGCGGTGATGCGACGCCCTTTCTCAACGTACACTTTACCGTTAGCTTCGATGTCGAAGGAG
This sequence comes from Klebsiella pasteurii, assembly GCF_018139045.1. NCBI lineage: Bacteria > Pseudomonadati > Pseudomonadota > Gammaproteobacteria > Enterobacterales > Enterobacteriaceae > Klebsiella > Klebsiella pasteurii. Next base: position 4,229,452 of record NZ_CP073236.1, on the reverse strand, counting down.
GCGGTTTCGCCGCGCAGACGCTCCGGAACCAGCTCCATCTGCAGCTTATTATCGCGAATTTCAAAAACCACTTTCTCGAAGAACAGGTCAAGGATCTGCTCAGTGGTGTAATTCAGCGCGCGCAGGATGATGGTAGCCGGCAGCTTACGACGACGGTCAATACGGACAAACAGGTTGTCTTTCGGGTCGAACTCGAAGTCCAGCCAGGAGCCGCGGTAAGGAATGATACGTGCGTTATACAGGACCTTACCGGAAGAGTGGGTCTTACCTTTGTCACTGTCAAAGAAGACGCCCGGGCTACGGTGCAGCTGAGAAACGATAACGCGCTCGGTACCGTTAATAACGAAGGTACCGTTGTCGGTCATGAGCGGAATTTCGCCCATGTAGACTTCTTGTTCTTTAATGTCTTTAACGGTGCCTTCCGGCGCTTCGCGCTCGTAGATCACCAGACGCAGTTTGACGCGCAGCGGTGCCGAGTAGGTCACGCCACGGATCTGACATTCTTTAACGTCAAAAACCGGTTCGCCCAGACGGTAGCTGACGTACTGCAGCTCGGAGTTACCGCTGTAGCTTTTAATCGGGAATACGGAACGGAAAGCTGCTTCCAGACCATACTGCCCTTCAGGATCTTGCTCGATGAACTTCTGAAACGAGTCAAGCTGGATAGAAAGGAGATAAGGTATGTCCAGAACCTGCGGACGTTTACCAAAATCCTTACGAATACGTTTTTTCTCGGTATAGGAGTAAACCATAGGGTTCCTCAGCTCGCTGACAAGTCGACCCATCTGCCCACATAAGGCAGTTTTTTATGCAACACTATTTTGTTGACCGGAAAATGGAACACTTTCCGCAATACCTGTTTCTATCACGCTTAAACCATTTCATTGCGATTTACACAGCTCAGGAGCCCTAACCTGTCGCAGTATATTAAGTCGTCTATAGAAACAAGCATTGTCAGGACAACCAGCAGTCAAACAGTGTGAAATTCTACTGGCGCCTTACAGCGCAAAAAGGCTGGTGACTAAAAAGTCACCAGCCATCAGCCTGATTTCTCAGGCTGCAACCGGAAAGGTTGGCTTATTTAACTTCAACTTCAGCGCCAGCTTCTTCCAGAGATTTTTTCAGTGCTTCAGCGTCATCTTTGCTCACGCCTTCTTTCAGAGCGGCCGGAGCAGATTCTACCAGGTCTTTAGCTTCTTTCAGACCCAGACCAGTTGCGCCACGTACTGCTTTGATAACGGCAACTTTGTTAGCGCCGATACCTTTCAGAATTACGTCGAATTCAGTTTTTTCTTCAGCAGCTTCAACCGGGCCAGCAGCTACAGCTACAGCAGCAGCAGCGGAAACACCGAATTTTTCTTCCATTGCAGAGATCAGCTCAACAACGTCCATTACGGACATAGCGGATACTGCTTCAATGATTTGATCTTTAGTGATAGACATTTAAATTGTTCCTGAATATCAGAATAAGTTTATACGTAAGCGAATGCTTTACAAAGACAACTGCGATTAAGCAGCTTCTTTCGCATCGCGTACAGCAGCCAGAGTGCGAACCAGTTTGCCAGCCGAAGCTTCTTTCATGGTTGCCATCAGGCGTGCAATTGCTTCTTCGTAGGTCGGCAGAGTTGCCAGGCGGTCGATTTGCGACGCCGGGATCAGCTCACCTTCAAAGGCTGCGGCTTTGACCTCAAATTTTGCATTCGCTTTCGCGAACTCTTTAAACAGACGAGCGGCAGCGCCCGGGTGTTCCATAGAGTATGCAATCAGGGTCGGACCAACAAACGTGTCTTTCAGGCACTCGAAAGGAGTACCTTCAACGACGCGGCGCAGCAGGGTGTTACGAACAACACGCATGTATACGCCAGCTTCACGACCTGCTTTACGCAGTTCAGTCATTTTGTCTACAGTCACGCCACGGGAATCCGCAACTACTGCAGACAGCGCGCCTTTGGCTACTTCGCTGACTTCAGCAACAATCGCTTGTTTGTCTTGAAGATTTAAAGCCATTAGCTTTGCTCCTGGATGTTTGCCAGAGCTCATGCTCCGGAACTCACTTCACTCGACTCAAAGAGAAGAGCGTCTTAATACGGTGAGCAGAAACAAGCCAGAGTATCCAAAAATAATCTTAGCGTTCTGTCACCGTCTACGCAGGGCATTAAGTCTCTTACGAGACACCTGCGGTCTTCGACGGAGGCCTGGATAGGCCAGGCTCCAACGAACAAATCTTGTCTATCCGTCGCTATTCAATCTGTGGCGGCGTTGACTGCCTTCGTTCACACCGGTCACATAGTTAACTATGCTCCAGGCGATTCACTCAGTTGTCGCTTTGCCACAGCCTGAATATGTCGGCTATACGTCTGCTATAAGCAGAATACGTGGGGGTAAGATTGTAGACAAATTCACCGCCCACGTAAAGCTAATCTTAGTTCGCAGAAGCGCTCAGACCAGCCTGATCAACGGCAACGCCAGCACCCATGGTGGTGGAGATGCTGATTTTCTTGATGTACACACCTTTAGCCTGAGTCGGTTTCGCTTTTTTCAGCGCAACCAGCAGAGCTTCCAGGTTTTCTTTCAGTTTATCAGCGTCAAAATCCACTTTACCGATGGTGGTGTGAATGATGCCGTTTTTGTCGTTACGGTAACGAACCTGACCTGCTTTAGCGTTCTTAACCGCTTCAGCAACGTTCGGCGTTACAGTACCAACTTTCGGGTTTGGCATCAGGCCGCGCGGACCCAGAACCTGGCCCAGCTGGCCAACAACGCGCATTGCATCCGGGGAAGCAATAACAACGTCAAAGTTCATTTCGCCTTTTTTGATCTGGTCAGCCAGATCTTCCATACCTACCAGCTCTGCGCCAGCAGCTTTAGCTGCTTCAGCGTTCGGGCCCTGGGCAAATACGGCTACGCGAACTGAACGGCCAGTACCGTGCGGCAGTACGGTCGCGCCACGGACGTTCTGGTCAGATTTACGAGCGTCGATGCCGAGGTTAACGGCAACATCAACGCTTTCAACGAACTTAGCAGTAGCCAGTTCTTTCAGCAGAGAGATGGCTTCGTTGATGTCGTACTGCTTGGTCGCATCAACTTTGTCACGAATCACGGACATGCGCTTGGTCAGTTTAGCCATTTCTTAGTCCTCCACTACCAGGCCCATGGAACGTGCAGTACCTTCAATGGAGCGAGTCATCGCTTCAATGTCGGAACCAGTCATGTCGGCAGCTTTGGTCTGCGCGATTTCCTGCAGCTGAGCGCGGGAAATTTTACCTACTTTGTCTTTGTTCGGTTTACCGGAACCAGACTTGATACCAGCCGCTTTTTTCAGCAGAACTGCTGCCGGCGGAGTTTTGGTAACGAAGGTGAAAGAACGGTCAGCGTAAACGGTGATAACAACCGGGATTGGCAGACCTTTTTCCAGGGATTCAGTTTTTGCGTTGAACGCTTTGCAGAATTCCATGATGTTCACACCCTGCTGACCCAGTGCTGGACCAACCGGCGGACTCGGGTTTGCCATACCAGCTGCAACCTGCAGCTTGACATAGGCTTGTACTTTCTTAGCCATGTAAATTTCCTCGTTTGGGTGTAGCGCCTGAAAAGGCTCCCCGTGATAAATATCGCTTTATGGGAATCAGACCCATAAAAACAAAAGGCGCGAAATTGTATGCCAATTTCGCGCCTCATGCAACGATTAAATCGTTGCTTTTTTGATCGGCTGTTAGGCTTTTTCTACCTGAGCAAAGTCCAGCTCAACCGGCGTCGCACGACCGAAGATAGAAACGGACACTTTCAGACGAGACTTCTCGTAGTCCACTTCTTCAACAACGCCGTTAAAGTCGGCAAACGGACCGTCGCTAACGCGAACCATTTCACCCGGCTCAAACAGCGTCTTCGGCCGCGGCTTATCGCCAACCTGCTGCAGGCGGTTCATGATCGCGTCGACTTCTTTGTCGCTGATCGGTGCCGGACGGTCAGACGTACCGCCGATGAAACCCATTACACGCGGTACGCTGCGCACCAGGTGCCAGCTCGCGTCATTCATCACCATCTGGACCAGCACGTAGCCCGGGAAGAATTTGCGTTCGCTTTTACGACGCTGGCCGCCGCGGATTTCGACCACTTCTTCGGTCGGCACCATGACTTCGCCAAACAGCTCTTCCATGTTATGTAATTTGATGTGCTCACGTAGCGAAGTCGCTACGCGGCCTTCAAAACCGGAAAACGCCTGAACGACGTACCAACGCTTTTTAGGTGCTTCAGACATCTCAGAACCTCAGGCCAGTGATAAAGGATACCAGGCGAACCAGAATACCATCCAGTCCCCACAGGATCAGTGACATTACGGCAGTCACTGCGGCAACAATCAGCGTGGTATGCAACGTTTCCTGCCGAGTCGGCCAGATCACCTTGCGGACTTCGGTTCTCGCTTCACGAGCGAAGGCGACTGTCGCCTTACCTTTTGTCGTTAACAACGCGACACCGCCCGCTGCAGCGATCAGAATCACTACAGCCAGCGCACGCACTGCCAGCATAATGTCACGATAAAGGAAGTTGCCGACGATGGCCACAACCAGCAGCACGACTACGATTGTCCACTTCATCGCTTCGAGGCCGCGCCCGCTCCCTTGAGCTTCGGTATTCGCACTCATAAACCAACCTGTCACAAGAATTCAGACAAATAACTTCACCCCGCATGAAATGCGAGGCGACCAAACCGAAATGCTCTGCTGCGTTTCGGACTTAACGCCCTCTTCAGAGCCTGTCTCAGCAATGATTATGACCCAAAAAATCACTGATGAGCCAGGTTCTGGTGTGAAAGCGTGCAAAAAGGGCATCAAATGATGCCCTTTTATTGCGCATTGCGTCAAATGTTATCAGCAATTAGCCGAGAACTTTAGCAACCACGCCTGCGCCAACGGTACGGCCACCTTCACGGATTGCGAAACGCAGACCGTCGTCCATCGCGATCGGGTGGATCAGGGTAACAACCATTTTGATGTTGTCGCCCGGCATTACCATCTCTACGCCTTCCGGCAGTTCGATGGTGCCAGTCACGTCAGTTGTACGGAAGTAGAACTGCGGACGGTAGCCTTTGAAGAACGGAGTATGACGGCCGCCTTCGTCTTTGGACAGAATGTACACTTCAGATTCGAACTTGGTGTGCGGCTTGATGGAACCCGGCTTAGCCAGTACCTGACCACGTTCGATTTCTTCACGTTTGATACCACGCAGCAGAACACCAACGTTCTCACCAGCACGGCCTTCGTCCAGCAGTTTGCGGAACATTTCAACGCCAGTACAGGTAGACTTCGCAGTCTCTTTGATACCAACGATTTCAACTTCTTCGCCAACTTTGATGATACCGCGCTCTACACGACCGGTAACAACGGTACCACGACCGGAGATGGAGAATACGTCTTCGATCGGCAGCAGGAACGGCTTGTCAATCGCACGCTCTGGTTCCGGGATGTAAGAATCCAGGTAGCCAGCCAGTTCGATGATTTTCGCTTCCCAGTCTGCGTCGCCTTCCAGCGCTTTCAGAGCGGAACCGCGAACGATCGGAGTGTCGTCGCCCGGGAAATCGTACTGAGACAGAAGTTCACGAACTTCCATTTCAACCAGTTCCAGCAGCTCTTCGTCATCAACCATGTCGCATTTGTTCAGGAACACGATGATGTACGGAACGCCTACCTGACGACCCAGCAGGATGTGCTCACGAGTCTGCGGCATCGGGCCGTCAGTCGCAGCAACAACCAGGATCGCGCCGTCCATCTGTGCAGCACCGGTGATCATGTTTTTAACATAGTCGGCGTGGCCCGGGCAGTCTACGTGCGCGTAGTGGCGAGTCGGGGTGTCATATTCAACGTGAGAAGTGTTGATGGTGATACCACGAGCTTTTTCTTCCGGCGCGTTATCGATCTGATCGAATGCGCGAGCAGAACCACCGTAGGTTTTAGCCAGAACGGTAGTGATTGCAGCGGTCAGCGTTGTTTTACCATGGTCAACGTGGCCGATAGTACCGACGTTAACGTGCGGTTTTGTACGTTCAAACTTTTCTTTAGACATCGATTGTCCCTCTAAGACACGGATAAATCGGTGATATCACCACATCAACCGGGCAACATGCCCGACTTGTTGAATGCAATAAACCAGAGAGAAACAGGGGAGGAGAGATAAAGAAGTGGTGCTGATACCCAGAGTCGAACTGGGGACCTCACCCTTACCAAGGGTGCGCTCTACCAACTGAGCCATATCAGCACGTTTGGAGCGGGCAGCGGGAATCGAACCCGCATCATCAGCTTGGAAGGCTGAGGTAATAGCCATTATACGATGCCCGCATCCTGAAACTCGGCTACCCAGTTCTTTCTATAACAAAAAAAAGAGAAGCGTCTCTTTTTCTGTTTGAGCTGACCAGTTTAACCAATCAACTCTGGCTCCGCAAAGCGTTGCCGAAAGATGGTGGTGGGGGAAGGATTCGAACCTTCGAAGTCGATGACGGCAGATTTACAGTCTGCTCCCTTTGGCCGCTCGGGAACCCCACCAGGCACTTGATGGTGCCGACTACCGGAATCGAACTGGTGACCTACTGATTACAAGTCAGTTGCTCTACCTACTGAGCTAAGTCGGCATCAAGTAGCGCGCATTCTAGGGAGACCTGCGAGTTCATGCAACTAAAAAATTGCAGAAAATGTTCTATTGCTCACATTTTGTGCTCAAACGAGAAAAAACGGTGTAATTTCAAACAGTGCAGAACAAAAATACGCCAACTTTCTTCACAGATACGGTTACGAGGAAGGCAAAAGGCATATTCAAACCGCGCAAGTAATATCGATACCTCGCAACCTCTCCCTTAAGATGTCACGAAAACTCGCTGGCCTCTATCGAGGACTTTATACCCCCTTACCAAACCATTCATCTCTGTGATGCTACCTTTAGAAAGCATCATTCAATGAGTTTTTTTCTTATTATTCCGCGCAATCTGGTGTTACCCTCCTGCCCATTGTCCTGATTAACTAGTGTGAAGCACCCCGCCTTCATGTAATTCGGCGGTTGCAAGAGCATGCTTATGAGCCTAAAAGAGCAAACGTTAATGACACCGTATCTACAATTTAACCGTGACCAATGGGCTGCACTGCGTGATTCCGTTCCGATGACGCTAACAGAAGAAGAAATCACGCGGTTAAAAGGCATCAACGAAGATCTTTCCCTGGAAGAAGTTGCAGAGATTTATTTGCCGCTGTCGCGTTTACTCAATTTCTATATCAGTTCTAATTTGCGCCGCCAGGCTGTACTGGAACAATTCCTTGGCACCAATGGCCAACGTATTCCTTATATCATTAGCATTGCGGGTAGCGTGGCGGTCGGGAAGAGCACCACCGCACGCGTACTACAGGCTTTACTTAGCCGCTGGCCTGAGCATCGACATGTAGAATTGATTACGACAGATGGTTTTCTCCACCCTAACGCAGTATTGAAAGAACGTGGACTGATGAAGAAGAAGGGCTTCCCACAGTCATACGATATGCATCGACTGGTTAAATTCGTCTCCGATCTGAAATCCGGCGTACCTGATGCTACGGCACCGGTCTATTCACATCTCATTTATGATGTGATTCCGGATGGGGATAAAACGGTCACTCAGCCTGATATATTAATTCTTGAAGGATTAAATGTTTTGCAGAGTGGAATGGATTACCCTCACGATCCACATCATGTATTTGTTTCCGACTTCGTTGATTTTTCAATTTATGTGGATGCACCAGAAGAGTTGCTCAAAACCTGGTATATCAATCGTTTTCTGAAATTTCGCGAAGGGGCTTTTACCGACCCGGACTCTTATTTCCATAACTATGCTCAGCTGTCTAAAGACGAAGCTATTAATATTGCCACATCGCTTTGGAATGAAATTAATCTTTTGAATTTAAAAGAAAATATCTTACCAACACGTGAGCGAGCCAGTCTTATCATGACAAAAAGCGCAAACCACTCAGTCAATCAGGTGCGGTTAAGGAAATAAAAAGGGGAGCGCTGGCTCCCCTTTTTCATTCAGCGCCTCTCAATGAGATCTCACCGCCAATCCAGGGTTTTATCACCCCTTCTTGTTCCAGTAATAATGCGCCTTGAGCATCAATACCTCGAGAAATCCCAAAGATCTCTTTATCGCCAATAATAAGTTTAACAGGACGGTTAATAAAATTATCGAGCTTTTCCCAGCGGCCCAGATAGGGCGCCAGACCTTCATTCTCAAAAAGTTTAAAACCTGCCCGCAGCTCTTTAATCAGACAAGCGGCTAACTGATTACGATCGATAGAGATCCCTGCCTCCTGCAGGCTGATCCAGCCCTGATTGACAACATCAGACTCCACGCGGCGCATCATGAGATTAATCCCCGCGCCGCTGACTATCTGTGCCGCATCGCCGGTTTTCCCCGTCAGTTCAACCAGGATCCCGGATAATTTGCGATCCTGCAAATAGAGGTCGTTCGGCCATTTAACCCGTACTTTATCCGCCCCCAGACTCTGCAGCACCTCGGCAATCACAATCCCGATGACCAGACTCAAACCTATCGCCGCAGCAGGCCCCTGCTCCAGCCGCCAGTACATTGAAAGATAAAGGTTAGACCCAAACGGCGAGAACCACTTGCGCCCGCGGCGGCCGCGGCCAGCCTGCTGATACTCAGCTACGCAGGCATCACCAGATTGCAGTTCGCTGAGCCGGTCCAGAAGATACTGGTTCGTAGAATCAATCACCGGTAGCACGGTTACCCGGCCATGCTCGATCTGCCTGGCGATCTGCTCTTCATCCAGAAGTTGAATAGGCTCAGGGAGACTGTAGCCTTTACCCGGGACGGTAAATACGTCGACTCCCCAATCGCGTAACGTTTGAATATGCTTGTTGATTGCTGCCCGACTCATCCCTAAGCGCTCGCCAAGCTGTTCACCTGAGTGAAATTCAGCATCAGCCAGTATCGATATCAGTGTCAAAGGAACCGTGTAGTCTTTCATGCAATGGTCTCCTCGGCATTGACTTCACCCGTTTCGCCAATAAAGCGCACCTCCGGCTGTAGCCAAATATCAAACTTCTCACCAACCTGTTGGCGTACATAGTGAGCCAGTCCAACCACATCTTCACTGGTTGCCTGATTATGATTGATTAATACCAATGCCTGTTGGCTATGTACCGCTGCGCCGCCAATTACTTTGCCTTTAAGCTGACATTGATCGATAAGCCAGCCGGCGGCCAGCTTCATACTGCCCTCAGGCTGAGGATAGTGGGGAATGTGCGGATAGGCAGCCAACAATGCTTGAGCCTTGTCTGCGCTAACGACCGGATTCTTAAAGAAGCTCCCCGCATTTCCATTCACTTTGGGATCGGGAAGTTTGGTCATGCGCATATGACATACGGCATCAAACACCTGCCTGGGGGTAACGGTTTGCGGATCAAGCCGGGTTAAATCGCCGTAGGTCAAAACGGGTTGCCACTCTTTTGGTAACATCAAACCAACGGCCACAATCGCGTAGCAATCCTGATATTCATGCTTAAAAATACTGTCCCGGTAGCCAAAACGGCATTCCGCAGCGGAAAGGCGCTGTTTCTCGCCGGTTGCTAACTCAACGCAATCGACGTACTGGCAAACCTTTTGTAATTCAACGCCGTAAGCTCCAATATTTTGAATCGGCGAGGAGCCGGCGCAGCCAGGAATCAGGGCAAGATTTTCCAGGCCAGGCATACCGTTATTCAACGCAAACTGCACTAGCTGATGCCAGTTCTCTCCTGCACCAACATGTAAATGCCACGCGTCTGGTGTTTCACTCACTTCGATACCCATAATACGATTAATAATCACCGTACCGGCATAATCCTTCAGGAACAGAACATTGCTTCCTTCACCAAGAATCAGGGTTGGCTGACGCTGTGCAGCGGCATTTTGCCAGGCATCCAGTAGCTGTTTTTCAGTTTCGGCGCGAACAATCGTTTTAGCAGAACGGTCAATACCGAAGGTATTCCAGGGCTTAAGTGAGTGGCTCATAATGGCTTCCAGATGCAAAATCTGCATTAGTTTACCGTATATAGCGAGGGAAGGCTTGCCTGATTGTCAGGGGAGACCTGGTACCATGACGTTACCAAAGTCTGGTAGTTCTCAGGCCACAAAAACGCAAAAAGCCCATCCGTCAGGATGGGCTCTTCACGTGTTTGATGCCTGGCAGTTCCCTACTCTCACATGGGGAGACCCCACACTACCATCGGCGCTACGGCGTTTCACTTCTGAGTTCGGCATGGGGTCAGGTGGGACCACCGCGCTATCGCCGCCAGGCAAATTCTTTGTGCTCAGTACGCAATTCTTTATCGCATCTGCCGCGTTGCCCGCGCTCGTAAAGTCAGTCACATACCTCAGTATGCTCCTTCCTTTCCTTCGCTTGTCGCCTTGCTGCTGCGCAAATTATTGCGTACTCAACTCTGAATCAATGCTGAAATTGTTGTCTTCTCAAATCCGCCAAAACATCTTCGGCGTTGTAAGGTTAAGCCTCACGGTTCATTAGTACCGGTTAGCTCAACGCATCGCTGCGCTTACACACCCGGCCTATCAACGTCGTCGTCTTCAACGTTCCTTCAGGACTCTCAAGGAGTCAGGGAGAACTCATCTCGGGGCAAGTTTCGTACTTAGATGCTTTCAGCACTTATCTCTTCCGCATTTAGCTACCGGGCAATGCCATTGGCATGACAACCCGAACACCAGTGATGCGTCCACTCCGGTCCTCTCGTACTAGGAGCAGCCCCCCTCAATTCTCCAGCGCCCACGGCAGATAGGGACCGAACTGTCTCACGACGTTCTAAACCCAGCTCGCGTACCACTTTAAATGGCGAACAGCCATACCCTTGGGACCTACTTCAGCCCCAGGATGTGATGAGCCGACATCGAGGTGCCAAACACCGCCGTCGATATGAACTCTTGGGCGGTATCAGCCTGTTATCCCCGGAGTACCTTTTATCCGTTGAGCGATGGCCCTTCCATTCAGAACCACCGGATCACTATGACCTGCTTTCGCACCTGCTCGCGCCGTCACGCTCGCAGTCAAGCCAGCTTATGCCATTGCACTAACCTCCTGATGTCCGACCAGGATTAGCTGACCTTCGTGCTCCTCCGTTACTCTTTAGGAGGAGACCGCCCCAGTCAAACTACCCACCAGACACTGTCCGCAACCCGGATTACGGGCCCACGTTAGAACACCAGCCATTAAAGGGTGGTATTTCAAGGATGGCTCCATGCAGACTGGCGTCCACACTTCAAAGCCTCCCACCTATCCTACACATCAAGGACCAGTGTTCAGTGTCAAGCTATAGTAAAGGTTCACGGGGTCTTTCCGTCTTGCCGCGGGTACACTGCATCTTCACAGCGAGTTCAATTTCACTGAGTCTCGGGTGGAGACAGCCTGGCCATCATTACGCCATTCGTGCAGGTCGGAACTTACCCGACAAGGAATTTCGCTACCTTAGGACCGTTATAGTTACGGCCGCCGTTTACCGGGGCTTCGATCAAGAGCTTCTCCTTACGGATAACCCCATCAATTAACCTTCCGGCACCGGGCAGGCGTCACACCGTATACGTCCACTTTCGTGTTTGCACAGTGCTGTGTTTTTAATAAACAGTTGCAGCCAGCTGGTATCTTCGACTGATTTCAGCTCCATGAGTAAATCACTTCACCTACATATCAGCGTGCCTTCTCCCGAAGTTACGGCACCATTTTGCCTAGTTCCTTCACCCGAGTTCTCTCAAGCGCCTTGGTATTCTCTACCTGACCACCTGTGTCGGTTTGGGGTACGATTTGATGTTACCTGATGCTTAGAGGCTTTTCCTGGAAGCAGGGCATTTGTCACTTCAGCACCGTAGTGCCTCGTCATCACACCTCAGCGTTAATAACGTTCCGGATTTACCTGGAACATCCGCCTACATGCTTAAACCGGGACAACCGTCGCCCGGCCAACATAGCCTTCTCCGTCCCCCCTTCGCAGTAACACCAAGTACAGGAATATTAACCTGTTTCCCATCGACTACGCCTTTCGGCCTCGCCTTAGGGGTCGACTCACCCTGCCCCGATTAACGTTGGACAGGAACCCTTGGTCTTCCGGCGTGCGGGTTTTTCACCCGCATTATCGTTACTTATGTCAGCATTCGCACTTCTGATACCTCCAGCAACCCTCACAGGCCACCTTCAACGGCTTACAGAACGCTCCCCTACCCAACAACGCATAAGCGTCGCTGCCGCAGCTTCGGTGCATGGTTTAGCCCCGTTACATCTTCCGCGCAGGCCGACTCGACCAGTGAGCTATTACGCTTTCTTTAAATGATGGCTGCTTCTAAGCCAACATCCTGGCTGTCTGGGCCTTCCCACATCGTTTCCCACTTAACCATGACTTTGGGACCTTAGCTGGCGGTCTGGGTTGTTTCCCTCTTCACGACGGACGTTAGCACCCGCCGTGTGTCTCCCGTGATAACATTCTTCGGTATTCGTAGTTTGCATCGGGTTGGTAAGTCGGGATGACCCCCTAGCCGAAACAGTGCTCTACCCCCGAAGATGAATTCACGAGGCGCTACCTAAATAGCTTTCGGGGAGAACCAGCTATCTCCCGGTTTGATTGGCCTTTCACCCCCAGCCACAAGTCATCCGCTAATTTTTCAACATTAGTCGGTTCGGTCCTCCAGTTAGTGTTACCCAACCTTCAACCTGCCCATGGCTAGATCACCGGGTTTCGGGTCTATACCCTGCAACTTAACGCCCAGTTAAGACTCGGTTTCCCTGCGGCTCCCCTATACGGTTAACCTTGCTACAGAATATAAGTCGCTGACCCATTATACAAAAGGTACGCAGTCACCCAACAAGTGGGCTCCTACTGCTTGTACGTACACGGTTTCAGGTTCTTTTTCACTCCCCTCGCCGGGGTTCTTTTCGCCTTTCCCTCACGGTACTGGTTCACTATCGGTCAGTCAGGAGTATTTAGCCTTGGAGGATGGTCCCCCCATATTCAGACAGGATACCACGTGTCCCGCCCTACTCTTCGAGTTCACAACCTGTGTGTTTTAGTGTACGGGAGTATCACCCTGTACCCTGCGACTTTCCAGACGCTTCCACTAACACACAAGCTGATTCAGACTCCGGGCTGCTCCCCGTTCGCTCGCCGCTACTGGGGGAATCTCGGTTGATTTCTTTTCCTCGGGGTACTTAGATGTTTCAGTTCCCCCGGTTCGCCTCGTTTGACTATGTATTCATCAAACGATAGTGCAACGAATTGCACTGGGTTTCCCCATTCGGACATCGCCGGCTGTAACGGTTCATATCACCTTACCGACGCTTTTCGCAGATTAGCACGTCCTTCATCGCCTCTGACTGCCAGGGCATCCACCGTGTACGCTTAGTCGCTTAACCTCACAACCCGAAGATGTTTCGTAAAACATCATCGTGTCGCGAAAATTTGAGAGACTCGAACACACATTAACTGTGTGTCTTTTCAATTTTCAGCTTGATCCAGATTTTTAAAGAGCAAAACTTCGCAGTGAACCTTTTCAGGTACACTCTGAAGTTTTCTTGTGGTGTGCAGTAAAGATGGTGGAGCTATGCGGGATCGAACCGCAGACCTCCTGCGTGCAAAGCAGGCGCTCTCCCAGCTGAGCTATAGCCCCATCGTAGTTAAATCTCATCAACCTTAATTTCTGTTGAGGCAAAGCGGGGTGACACGAAGCATACTTAAAGTATGTGAGTGTCGCCGCAACGCAGCATCAGCAGAAATTTGGTAGGCCTGAGTGGACTTGAACCACCGACCTCACCCTTATCAGGGGTGCGCTCTAACCACCTGAGCTACAAGCCTGCAGAGATTTTCTTACTGCTTATTTTTCATCAGACAATCTGTGTGAGCACTACAAAGGCAGGTTCTTTAAGGTAAGGAGGTGATCCAACCGCAGGTTCCCCTACGGTTACCTTGTTACGACTTCACCCCAGTCATGAATCACAAAGTGGTAAGCGCCCTCCCGAAGGTTAAGCTACCTACTTCTTTTGCAACCCACTCCCATGGTGTGACGGGCGGTGTGTACAAGGCCCGGGAACGTATTCACCGTGGCATTCTGATCCACGATTACTAGCGATTCCGACTTCATGGAGTCGAGTTGCAGACTCCAATCCGGACTACGACATACTTTATGAGGTCCGCTTGCTCTCGCGAGGTCGCTTCTCTTTGTATATGCCATTGTAGCACGTGTGTAGCCCTACTCGTAAGGGCCATGATGACTTGACGTCATCCCCACCTTCCTCCAGTTTATCACTGGCAGTCTCCTTTGAGTTCCCGACCGAATCGCTGGCAACAAAGGATAAGGGTTGCGCTCGTTGCGGGACTTAACCCAACATTTCACAACACGAGCTGACGACAGCCATGCAGCACCTGTCTCAGAGTTCCCGAAGGCACCAAAGCATCTCTGCTAAGTTCTCTGGATGTCAAGAGTAGGTAAGGTTCTTCGCGTTGCATCGAATTAAACCACATGCTCCACCGCTTGTGCGGGCCCCCGTCAATTCATTTGAGTTTTAACCTTGCGGCCGTACTCCCCAGGCGGTCGACTTAACGCGTTAGCTCCGGAAGCCACTCCTCAAGGGAACAACCTCCAAGTCGACATCGTTTACAGCGTGGACTACCAGGGTATCTAATCCTGTTTGCTCCCCACGCTTTCGCACCTGAGCGTCAGTCTTTGTCCAGGGGGCCGCCTTCGCCACCGGTATTCCTCCAGATCTCTACGCATTTCACCGCTACACCTGGAATTCTACCCCCCTCTACAAGACTCCAGCCTGCCAGTTTCGAATGCAGTTCCCAGGTTGAGCCCGGGGATTTCACATCCGACTTGACAGACCGCCTGCGTGCGCTTTACGCCCAGTAATTCCGATTAACGCTTGCACCCTCCGTATTACCGCGGCTGCTGGCACGGAGTTAGCCGGTGCTTCTTCTGCGGGTAACGTCAATTGCTGAGGTTATTAACCTCAACACCTTCCTCCCCGCTGAAAGTACTTTACAACCCGAAGGCCTTCTTCATACACGCGGCATGGCTGCATCAGGCTTGCGCCCATTGTGCAATATTCCCCACTGCTGCCTCCCGTAGGAGTCTGGACCGTGTCTCAGTTCCAGTGTGGCTGGTCATCCTCTCAGACCAGCTAGGGATCGTCGCCTAGGTGAGCCGTTACCCCACCTACTAGCTAATCCCATCTGGGCACATCTGATGGCAAGAGGCCCGAAGGTCCCCCTCTTTGGTCTTGCGACGTTATGCGGTATTAGCTACCGTTTCCAGTAGTTATCCCCCTCCATCAGGCAGTTTCCCAGACATTACTCACCCGTCCGCCACTCGTCACCCGAGAGCAAGCTCTCTGTGCTACCGTTCGACTTGCATGTGTTAGGCCTGCCGCCAGCGTTCAATCTGAGCCATGATCAAACTCTTCAATTTAAGTTTGATGCTCGTAGAATTAAACTTCGTAATGAATTACGTGTTCACTCTTTGAGACTTGGTATTCATTTTTCGTCTTGCGACGTTAAGAATCCATGTCACTTTGAGTGCCCACACAGATTGTCTGATAAATTGTTAAAGAGCAGTGCAACGCGGCTTTCGCTCACCGTTGCGAGGTCCCGTATAATACGTTTTCCTCATTCAGAGTCAAGCGTTTAATTTCGCTTTTCTCTGCCGGCATTCATCGCTGAATCCCGCTGACCCGGCGGCTTGCGTGCCGTTGTTCCGTGTCAGTGGGAGCGCATTATAGGGAGTTATTCCGAAGTGACAAGGGGAAATTTCAAAAAAAATTTCGTTCGCTCAACTTTCCATCACCAGGGTGATTTAACGCGCTATTTGCTGGTCATTTGCGCAATTTCCCGCGCAAACCTGCCCACCTGCTGCCAGTCGGTATACACCACTTCTTTACTGACATCCGTTTCGCCGCCGGTCATCTTCATAATTAGGCGAATCATAAACCGATCGTACCAACGATAGCGTGGATAACGAAGCGCTCCGGCAAATACCGCGCACTGCTGAGGCTGCCAGGGCGAGTTGAGCAGAAACTTTCGCGTGTAGCTGTTGGTCTGCGGCGTTCGTTTTTCTGGCTTACGCGCGACGAGGTTAACCGAGAAAAATGCTCCCGGCAGCGCCTGCAGCGACTGAAGATGCGTTTTGACAAACCGCTCCAGCGCGGGATGAAAGTGACCATAGCGGATTGATGCGCCAATCACGACACGATCGTATAAAGGCCACTCCACCTCATTGGTACGGTTGAGGTCAATCGTATCCGCATCAATCCCCTGCTCTTTTAATTCAGATGCCAGATAGGAGGCGATTTCACGCGTCTGTCCGTCGCGGGTAGAAAATAGAATCAAAGTTTTCACAGGCACTCCTGTTATTCGCGCCAGAAAGTCGGAGTAAATAGCACCAGCAAGGTGAACACTTCCAGACGACCAAACAGCATATTAGCAATCAAGATCCATTTTGCGACAGGGTTCATCGTCGCAAAGTTATCCGCCACCACGCCCAGCCCCGGGCCAAGGTTATTCAGCGTCGCGACGACCGAAGCAAAGGCTGAGAAATCATCCACGCCGGTGGCGATAATCGCCAGCATACTGATGATAAACACCAGCGCATAGGCGGAGAAAAATCCCCAAACGGCTTCAAGGATACGTTCCGGCAACGCACGGTTCCCCAGTTTAATACTGTATACCGCGTTAGGGTGTACCAGCCGTTTAAGCTCACGGTTACCCTGCTTGAAAAGTAGAAGAATACGGATAACCTTCAAACCACCGCCCGTCGACCCGGCGCAGCCGCCGATAAAAGCCGAGCAGAGTAGAAGGACCGGCAAGAATAGCGGCCAGCGCGCGATACTGTCGGTAGTGAATCCTGCCGTTGTCGCCATCGAAACAACCTGGAAGAACGCCTGGTTCACCGTCATGAGTGCAGAACTGTAGACGTCATGCAGCCACAGCACCAGAGTACATACCACCACCAGCGTGAGCTGCACGCCGATAAACATGCGGAATTCGGGATCGCGCCAGTACACTTTCAGGCTACGCCCGCTAAGTAATGAAAAGTGCAGGCCGTAGTTACAGCCAGATATCAGCAAGAAAATCGCAATAATGGAGTTAATCGTTGGGCTATTAAAGTAGCCCACGCTAGCGTCATGGGTAGAGAACCCGCCAATCGCAATCGTCGAGAAGCTATGCCCAATGGCGTCGAACGCCGGCATACCGGCAAACCACAGCGCCAGCGCGCAGGCCACCGTCAGTAAGACATAGATAAGCCATAGCGTTTTCGCCGTCTCAGCAATGCGCGGCCGCATCTTGTTATCTTTCAGCGGCCCGGGCATTTCCGCCCGATACAGCTGCATCCCCCCGACGCCCAGTATCGGCAGTATCGCTACCGCCAGCACGATGATCCCCATCCCACCAAACCATTGCAGCATCTGACGATAGAAAAGAATGGCGTGGGGTAACGAATCTAGCCCAACCAGCGTGGTTGCCCCGGTCGTTGTCAAACCTGAGAAAGATTCAAAGAAGGCATCCGTAATGCTCAGGTTGGGCTGTTCAGAGAAGATAAAGGGCAGCGAGCCGACGCTTCCGAGTACCGTCCAGAACAGCACGACGATAAGAAATCCTTCGCGGGATTTCAGTTCGCCCTTCTCACGACGGTTAGGCCACCACAGCAGCGAGCCGATCGCCAGAGCGACAAAAAAGGTCTGGGTAAACGCTCGCCCCGCACCATCGCGATATATCAGAGCTATTAATCCCGGGAGGATCATTGTCCCCGAAAACAAAATGACCAGCAGTCCAACGATTCGGGTTATCGCGCGAAAATGCATCTCTGGCGCTTCCTTTGATATGCAAAAAAATCAGGTGGGGATTATTCGTCAATCTTCAGTAATTGCAACGAACCGCGACTAAAATCAGCCAGTTTTGCTGAAAATAGCGCCACTTCAGCCTGAGGAAGCGCCACGCGCAGCTGAACAGACGCTTGATATTCGCTTTCGACAATTTTCCCTGAGAATTGAGCCAACAGCGTTTCAATCCCGGCCAACTGCCCGTATTCACACTGCAAAGTATATGCGGTCAACGGCGTCTTGCGCTGTGTTGCGAGCTGCGCAAGCGCCTGATGCACGCCGCCCCCGTACGCTTTGACCAGACCGCCGGTGCCGAGCAGAATACCACCGTAGTAGCGCACGACGACAGCGGTTATCTCGCCGACGCCGCTGCCCATAAGCTGCGCCAGCATCGGCTTACCCGCCGTCCCCGCCGGTTCGCCATCATCGGAAAATCCCAGCTGCTGCGAGTCATTTGGCGGCCCGGCGACCCACGCCACGCAGTGGTGACGGGCATCCGGATGTTCAGCCCTGACTGATTCGACAAACGCTTTTGCCGCCGCTACGCCGTCGGTATGCGCCAATAGCGTGATAAAGCGGCTCCTTTTGATCTCTTCCACAAAAGTGACCGGCGCGGCCGGTATCAACCAGCTTTCCATTACGCCAGTTTCAGATCGCGCGTCATGTTTTCAATACTGTTTTCGTGGATCACGACGTTGTCTTCGATACGAATACCGCCAAACGGTTTCAGCGCTTCAATTTTCTGCCAGTTGAAGTGTTTGCTGAACTGTCCCTCGCGCCACGGCGCCAGCAGCGATTCGATAAAGTAGATGCCCGGTTCAATCGTCAACACCATGCGCGGCTGCAGCACGCGCGTGCAGCGCAGGTAAGGATATTTTGCCGGCGCGGCCAGATGGGTACCGGTATCATCCTGCATAAAGCCGGCGACATCATGAACCTGCAGACCCAGAGGATGGCCAATACCGTGCGGCATAAACGGTCCGGTCAGGTCGTTTTCCACCATCGCTTCTTCACTCATCTCTTTGACGATCTGATGTTTACGCAGCAGTTTGGCAATACGCTGATGGAACTGGACATGATAATCCACGTAGCTCACGCCCGCCTTCATGGTGCTAATCAGCGCCAGCTGTTCGTCATTAACATCTTTAATCAGTTGAGCATAGTCACTATCACCATGCGCCGCCCAGGTACGCGTCAGGTCCGCCGCATAGCCGTTATATTCCGCACCCGCATCCAGCAGGAAGCTGCGCAATTCCGCCGGTGCGCGATGATCCAGCTTCGTGTAATGCAGCACGGAGGCATGTTCGTTCAGCGCCACAATGTTGCTGTACGGTACATCGGTGTCGCGATGGCCGGTCGCGGTCAGATAGGCCTGATTGATATCAAACTCGCTCATCCCGGAGAGGAACGCTTCATGAGCGGCCTGATGACCGTTAACCGCCGACTTCTGCGCTTCGCGCATGCAGGCCAGCTCATAGTCAGTTTTATAAGAGCGGTAGTAGTGCAGATAATCAATCACCCCTTTCGGGTTGATTTTATCCGCCGCGAGTTCTAACCCCAGTGCGCGTTCCGGTACCGGCCCGATATACGCGATATTGCCGCGCGCGGCAGGCAGCTGGCTGCCGATACCGTCCGCTTTCGGCAGGGCAATCACATCCACCTCTTCGGTCCAGAACGAAGTCGGTAGCGGTTCCACGTTATGCCAGTAGTCGACCGGCAGGTAGAACCACAGTTTCGGTTTGTTGACGCCGTCCACCAGCAGCCAGCAGTTAGGGACCTGGGTAACCGGCACCCAGGCTTTGAACTGGGGATTGACCTTGAACGGATACGGATGATCGTCAAGGAAGACGTTGAACAGTTCACCGGAGTGAATCAGCAGGGCATCCAGCTTAAAGCGGGCCAGTACGTCACGGGTGCGTTCTTGTAGGGTAACAATATGATTTTTATAGAGACCGGCAAGGGATTCCATCTTTTATCCTTTGATTTTATGAGATCGTGATGCTTCGCATCTTAGCACAATGACCTCAAACGAGGTGATCTCTACCGGGTGTGATCCGACCAGCATTTATTTAAAGTATTATTTGCAATTTCTTAACATAAAATCCACACTCCGTCTCATCTGGTACGACCAGATCATATTGCTGGATTCAGGAGACTGACATGCTCTACAAAGGCGACACCCTGTACCTCGACTGGCGGGAAGACGGCATTGCCGAACTGGTGTTCGATGCCCCCGGCTCGGTCAACAAGCTCGATACCGCAACCGTAGCCAGCCTCGGTGAAGCGCTGGACGTACTGGAAAAACAAAAAGATCTTAAAGGGCTGCTGCTACGCTCCGAGAAAGCCGCTTTTATCGTCGGCGCGGATATCACCGAATTTCTTTCTCTGTTCCTGGTTCCCGAAGAACAGCTCAGTCAGTGGCTACATTTCGCTAATAGCGTATTTAACCGCCTGGAAGATTTGCCGGTTCCGACCATTTCCGCCGTCAACGGCTATGCGCTGGGCGGCGGCTGCGAATGCGTCCTGGCGACCGATTACCGTCTGGCGACGCCGGACCTGCGTATTGGCCTGCCGGAAACGAAGCTGGGCATCATGCCGGGCTTTGGCGGCTCGGTGCGGATGCCGCGTATGCTTGGCGCGGACAGCGCGCTGGAAATCATTGCCGCGGGTAAAGACGTTGGTGCCGAACAGGCCTTAAAAATCGGCCTCGTCGACGGCGTGGTTAAACATGAAAAACTGATTGAGGGCGCGATAGCCATTCTGCGTCAGGCCATTAACGGCGACCTGGACTGGAAAGCGAAGCGCCAGCCGAAGCTGGAGCCTCTTCACCTGAGTAAAATTGAAGCTGCAATGAGTTTTACCATCGCCAAAGGCATGGTGGCGCAAACCGCCGGGAAACACTACCCGGCCCCGATTACCGCCGTTAAAACCATTGAAGCCGCCGCCCGCTTTGGCCGCGAAGAAGCGCTGAATCTGGAAAACAAAAGTTTCGTCCCGCTGGCGCATACCAACGAGGCGCGTGCACTGGTCGGTATCTTCCTCAACGATCAGTACGTCAAAGCGAAAGCGAAGAAGCTGACTAAAGATATCGACACGCCAAAACACGCGGCCGTGCTGGGCGCGGGAATTATGGGCGGCGGTATTGCATACCAGTCGGCCTGGAAAGGCGTGCCGGTGGTCATGAAGGATATCAACGACAAATCGCTGACGCTTGGCATGACCGAAGCGGCCAAGCTGCTCAATAAACAGCTTGAGCGCGGCAAAATCGATGGGCTCAGGATGGCCGGCGTTATTTCCACTATACAGCCAACCCTGGATTACGCCGGCTTTGAACGCGTTGACGTTGTGGTCGAAGCCGTCGTTGAGAACCCAAAAGTGAAAAAAGCGGTGCTGGCGGAAACCGAAGAGAAGGTACGCCCGGATACCGTGCTAGCCTCGAACACCTCGACCATTCCTATCAGCGAGCTGGCCAGCGTTCTGCAGCGCCCGGAAAACTTCTGCGGCATGCACTTCTTTAACCCGGTGCATCGCATGCCGCTGGTTGAAGTGATCCGCGGCAATAAAACCTCGGATAAGACCATTGCCAAAGTCGTCGCCTGGGCCAGCAAAATGGGCAAAACGCCAATTGTGGTCAACGACTGCCCCGGCTTCTTCGTCAACCGCGTACTGTTCCCCTACTTCGCCGGTTTCAGCCAGCTACTGCGCGATGGCGCGGACTTCCGCAAGGTCGACAAAGTAATGGAAAAACAGTTTGGCTGGCCGATGGGGCCCGCCTATCTGCTGGACGTCGTGGGCATTGATACCGCGCATCACGCGCAGGCGGTCATGGCGACGGGCTTCCCGCAGCGAATGCAGAAAGAGTATCGCGATGCGATCGATGCTCTATTCGACGCTAACCGTTTCGGCCAGAAAAACGGCCTTGGCTTCTGGCGCTACAAAGAAGACAGCAAAGGTAAGCCGAAGAAGGAAGAGGATGCTGCCGTCGATAGCCTGCTGGCGGAAGTCAGCCAGCCGAAGCGCGATTTCAGCGATGAAGAGATTATCGCCCGTATGATGATCCCTATGGTCAACGAAGTGGTGCGCTGTCTCGAAGAGGGCATTATTGCCAGCCCGGCGGAAGCCGATATGGCGCTGGTTTATGGCCTGGGCTTCCCTCCGTTCCACGGCGGCGCGTTCCGCTGGCTCGATACGCTCGGTAGCGCAAAATATCTCGATATGGCGCAGCAGTACCAGCACCTCGGCCCGCTATACGACGTGCCGGAAGGATTGCGCAGCAAAGCGCGTCATAACGAACCGTACTATCCCCCGGTTGAGCCTGCCCGTGCGCCAGGCGACCTGAAAACGGCTTAAGGAGTCACAATGGAACAGGTTGTCATTGTCGATGCAGTTCGTACCCCGATGGGCCGTTCGAAGGGCGGCGCCTTTCGCCACGTACGTGCGGAAGATCTCTCCGCGCACTTGATGCGTAGCCTGCTTTCGCGTAATCCGTCTCTTGAGGCAAGCGCGATCGACGATATTTACTGGGGCTGCGTCCAGCAGACCCTGGAACAGGGCTTCAACATTGCCCGCAACGCGGCACTGCTGGCGGAGATCCCACATTCAGTACCCGCCACCACGGTCAATCGGCTGTGTGGTTCTTCTATGCAGGCACTTCACGACGCAGCGCGTATGATCATGACCGGCGATGCCAGCGTCTGCCTGATTGGCGGCGTAGAGCATATGGGCCACGTCCCGATGAGCCACGGCGTGGATTTCCATCCCGGGCTGAGCCGTAACGTCGCCAAAGCCGCCGGAATGATGGGTCTGACGGCAGAAATGCTGGCGCGCTTGCACGGCATCAGCCGGGAAATGCAGGACCAGTTCGCCGCCCGGTCCCACGCTCGCGCCTGGGCCGCGACGCAGTCCGGCGCATTCAAGACGGAGATTATCCCGACCGGCGGTCACGACGCCGACGGCGTACTGAAGTCTTACCGCTACGATGAAGTTATTCGCCCGGAGACAACGGTAGAAGCACTGGCCGCGCTGAGACCCGCGTTCGATCCGGTCACCGGCACCGTGACGGCCGGAACCTCTTCCGCTCTCTCCGATGGCGCCGCAGCGATGTTATTAATGAGCGAAAGCCGCGCCCGCGAACTGGGCCTGAGGCCTCGCGCTCGCGTGCGCTCGATGGCTGTCGTCGGCTGCGACCCGTCCATCATGGGCTATGGCCCGGTTCCCGCGTCAAAACTGGCGCTGAAAAAGGCCGGGCTCAGCACCAGCGATATCGATGTGTTCGAGATGAACGAAGCTTTTGCCGCCCAGATCCTTCCGTGCATTAAAGATCTGGGGCTAATGGAACAGATAGACGAGAAGATCAACCTCAACGGCGGCGCGATCGCCCTGGGCCATCCGC
This sequence comes from Klebsiella pasteurii, assembly GCF_018139045.1. NCBI lineage: Bacteria > Pseudomonadati > Pseudomonadota > Gammaproteobacteria > Enterobacterales > Enterobacteriaceae > Klebsiella > Klebsiella pasteurii. Next base: position 4,206,184 of record NZ_CP073236.1, on the reverse strand, counting down.
TCGGCTGTTCCGGCGCACGCATTAGCACCACCTTGATCAACCAGATGGAGCGTAAAGACGCGCAGTTCGGCCTGGCGACGATGTGTATTGGCTTAGGTCAGGGTATCGCGACGGTATTCGAGCGAGTTTAATCGAAGAGTTAATCCCTAAAGAGTTTAGTTGCCGTTCTTCCCGCCTGTCAGGGGCGGGTTTTTTATTTCTACCGATCGGTTATTATCGCCATGTACCTAATGATTATTAAGGATAATGAAGAGTGATGAAAACACTCCCAATCATTTTTCTGCTATCGACGTTCTCTGCCGCAGCGCTCGCCAGCGAACAGGATAGCGCTCAGGCATGTCTCTCCTGGGGAATCAGTAAAATGGCGCAGGATCCTGGCAGCGATCGGCTAAAGCATCTGGTCATCACCGACATTAATACCGAACGTTATGATGAGAAGGTAGGCAGCCAGCATATCGCGACGCAGCTAACCGCCACGCTGAAAAAAGAAGGGAACCCGGTAGGGAAAATGCTCTGTTTGCTGGAAAACGATCGGCCGCTATACGTTTACTTCAGCGATGACCGGTAAAAATAGCACCCAGGCTAAAAGCCCGGATGCTTTCAGAGCAGCTATCAGATAAACGCAAAGGCATCGCCAAACAGGCGATCTTCACGCGCGCCGCGCTCGTTGCAGAACAGGTCACGGGCAATTTTTGCCATCTCGAAACGGCCAGCGATATAGATATCATGCTCGCCCAGCGTACCGTAATCCTGCAGGACCGCTGTAAGCACGGTTCCGGTGCGGCCACGCCACTCGGCTTCAGGCTGCTCAACAACGGGTTCAACGCGCAGGCCCGGATGCCGCAGGCTTAACGCTTCCAGCTCGGCCAGATCGTAGAGATGCTTCGCTTCGCGTCCGCCCCAGTAGATGGCGATATCGCGGTTCGGATTGCGCGCCAGCGCGGTGAGCAGAATCGAACGCACGTAAGAGAAGCCCGTCCCCCCGGCGATCAAAATCAGCGGGCGTTCTTCATCATCGCGCAGCCAGGCTTCGCCATGCGGCATATCGACCTCAATTTCACGCTCTTTCAGAATACGATCCATCACCGCCATCGCATACAGGTTAAGTTCAGATGCACCGATATGCAGCTCGATAAACTCCTGTTCCGACGGCGTAGAAGCCATGGAGAATGGGCGCTTATCGCGTTCGTCCATCACGACCATCAGATACTGACCAGCCCGGAAGGCAAACGCCGCTTCCGGCACTAATCGAACGCGATACACAGTATCGGTAATCGCCTCCACCGAGGTCACTTTACAGCTTAAGGTTGTCATGCGTCCCCTCTGTCGGGTCTATTGTGCAAAACAGCGGCGTAGCCCCGCTTACTGTTATTTGAAGATAGCCAGTTCGTCCCAGATGGCGTCGACGCGCGCCGTCACTTCAGGATCTTTCTTGATAGGACGACCCCACTCGCGCTGGGTCTCTCCAGGCCATTTGTTTGTGGCATCCAGCCCCATTTTTGAACCCAAACCGGAAACCGGTGAGGCAAAATCCAGATAATCAATTGGCGTATTTTCTACCAGTACCGTATCACGCGCCGGGTCCATACGGGTAGTAATCGCCCAAATCACATCATTCCAGTCGCGCGCGTTGACATCGTCATCGCAGACGATAACAAACTTGGTATACATGAACTGACGGAGGAATGACCAGACGCCCATCATGACGCGTTTCGCGTGACCGGCGTACTGCTTCTTCATCGTGACCACCGCCAGGCGATAAGAACAGCCTTCAGGCGGTAAATAGAAATCCACGATTTCAGGAAACTGCTTTTGCAGGATGGGGACGAACACTTCATTCAGCGCAACGCCCAGCACCGCGGGTTCGTCCGGCGGACGCCCGGTGTAGGTCGAATGGTAGATGGCGTCTTCACGCTGAGTAATATGGGTAACGGTAAAGACCGGGAAGTTATCCACTTCATTGTAGTAGCCCGTATGATCGCCATACGGGCCTTCCGGCGCCATCTCTCCGGCCTCAATATATCCTTCCAGCACGATCTCCGCGCTGGCGGGCACTTCCAGTTCGTTAGAGATGCACTTCACGACTTCGGTTTTCGTTCCGCGCAGCAGCCCGGCAAACGCATACTCGGAGAGGGTATCCGGAACCGGGGTCACCGCCCCGAGAATGGTCGCCGGATCGGCACCCAGCGCGACGGATACCGGGAAACGCTCGCCAGGACGCGCTGCGCACCACTCCTGGAAGTCCAGCGCGCCGCCGCGATGCGATAGCCAGCGCATAATCAGCTTGTTCTTACCAATCAGCTGCTGGCGATAAATGCCCAAATTTTGCCGCTCTTTATGCGGACCGCGGGTCACCGTCAGCCCCCAGGTGATCAGCGGCGCGGCATCTTCCGGCCAGCAGGTCATGATCGGGATGCGGGTCAAATCCACCTCATCGCCCTGGAGGATTTTTTGCTGGCACGGGGCCCCGCGCAGCCGCTTAGTCGGCATATTCAGCACCTGCTTGAACTGCGGCAGCTTATCAAACAGGTCGCGGAAGCCTTTTGGTGGCTCCGGCTCTTTCAGAAATGCCAGAAGCTTACCCACTTCCCGCAGCGAACTGACATCCTCCTGCCCCATCCCCAGCGCGACTCGCCGCGGCGTGCCGAAAAGATTACACAGCACCGGCATGGCGTAGCCTGTAGGATTTTCGAATAGCAGGGCCGGACCGCCGGCGCGCAACGTGCGGTCGGCAATTTCGGTGATTTCCAGGTGAGGATCGACCGGCAGGGAGATTCGTTTCAATTCCCCCTGCTGCTCCAGTAATGTCAGAAATTCGCGTAGATCGTGGTATTTCATGGAGTTGTTATTGACCTCTATACAGGCGGCTGATTATACGGCGTTCGCCGGAGCTATGCTGTATTTTTGTTAAATTAGCGTGAAAGACCGCTGAAATTTAGTTTTCACCCGCAATGATTTCGCGATCGTACCGGGCTTTTGTTATGCTTGCTGCTAGTAGCATTGGAAAGAGTCATTATGCAAGCCTGGTATTTACTTTATTGCAAACGTGGGCAACTTGAACGCGCCCAGGAACACCTTGAGCGGCAGGCCGTGAATTGCCTGATGCCAACGATCGAGCTGGAAAAAATCGTCCGCGGTAAACGCACGACGGTCAGCGAGCCACTGTTCCCAAATTATCTGTTTATCGAGTTCGATCCGGAAGTGATTCATACCACCACCATCAGCGCAACGCGCGGTGTGAACAGCTTTGTGCGTTTCGGCGCGCTGCCCGCCATCGTGCCGTCTGCCGTCATTCATCAGCTTTCCATCTACAAACCGGAAGGGATCACCGATCCGGAAACGCCGCACGAAGGCGATAGCGTGCTGATTACCGATGGCGCCTTTGAGGGTCTGCAGGCTATTTTTACCGAACCGGACGGTGAAGCCCGTTCAATGCTGCTGCTGAATTTACTTAACAAGCAGGTGCTACAGAGCGTTAAAAACACTGATTTTTATAAAATCTGACGGCGTCTAAAAGCGCACGCCAAAGAGTCTTCTGACGTTAGCATCGGTAATCTCTTCCAGCCACTGCGCCTCTTCCCCACGCCATCCCGCGATGCTGGTCAGAATATGCGGCAGGTAGGCGGGCTCATTACGGCGGGAAGAGGGTTTTGGCCGCATATCGCGGGGCAACAAATAGGGCGCATCAGACTCAACCAGCAGGCGATCTGCCGGAATATCGGCCAGCAAGGATCGCAGATCCAGCCCCCGACGCTCATCGCATACCCAGCCGGTGATACCAATAAATAAACCGTGCTCAAGGCATTCGCGCATCTCTTCACGGCTACCCGTAAAGCAATGCACAACGGCCCCCGGGAGCTTATCAAGCCAGGGAACCAGCAGGGCCAGAAAGCGCTCGTGCGCATCGCGACAGTGCAGAAATACCGGCATCGACAGCTCCGCTGCCAGCGCCAGCTGGGCGCTAAACGCCGCTTCTTGCTCCTGAGGCGCCGAAAAGTTGCGGTTGAAGTCGAGGCCGCATTCGCCAACCGCAACGACTTCCGGCTCGCGAGCCAGCGCATAGACCGCAGCCGCTACCGATTCCGTCCAGCAGCGACTATCGTGGGGATGAACGCCGGCCGTTGACCAGCATCCCGAATAACGGCGCGCCATCTGTTGCGCCTGCGCGCTTTCATGTAGGTTGGTTCCCGTCAACAGCATCCCGGTGACACCCGCCTCCCGAGCCCGGGAAACCACCTCATCGCGATCGCGGGAAAACTGCGAACTGGTCAGGTTTACGCCGATATCAAACATCATCGCTCCCATATGGCAACCGCCCTGGCGGGCGGTTGAGCGTTATTCTTCTTTACCCTGCGCCTCTTCGGCAGCGGCATCCTCGTCACGCGTAAGGCGTTTACCGGTGTAGAACCGCGCGAAGAAGACCCCAACCTCAAACAGACAGTACATCGGAATCGCCAGCAGAGTTTGCGAAAACACGTCCGGCGGAGTCAGCAGCATCCCCACAACGAATGCGCCAACCAGGACATAGGGACGTTTCTTACGCAGGTCTTCCGGCGTGGTGACGCCCATCCAGCACAGCAGCACGATGGCCACCGGAACCTCGAACGAGACGCCAAACGCGATAAACAGCGCCATCACAAAGTCGAGATAGCTGCGAATATCGGTAGAGACCTGTACGCCTTCAGGCGCCGCGTGGGTCAGAAAACCAAACGCCAGCGGGAAAACGACGAAGTAGGCGAAAGCCATACCGATATAGAACAGCAGCGTACTGGAGACCAGCAGCGGCATAACCAACCGACGCTCATGCTTATACAGCGCTGGCGCCACAAAGGCCCAGACCTGATACAGAATGACCGGTACCGATAAAATTATCGATACCATAAAGGTCAGCTTGATCGGCGTGAAGAAAGGCGAGGCCACATCCGTCGCGATCATGGTCGCGCCAACCGGCATCTGCCGAATAAGCGGCGCGGAAACCAGCTGATAGATATCGTTGGCGAAATAGACTAACGCCAGGAAAATGACCAGAATCGCAAGAATGCTGTTGATCAAGCGCTTGCGCAGCTCGATCAGATGCGTAATTAGCGGTTGAGTATCGTCTACGCCCATTTTTACTGTTTATCACTCGGTACAGGGGAGGAGGAATCGGAAGCCGCCACGGCAGTTTTTACTTTCACTACCGGGATTTCACTCTGCGAAGCGGGAAGCTCTTCAGCCACGGGGTCAGGCGCATGCTCCGGCGCACTGACCTGGTGTTCAGCCGTCGCCGGCGTCACGTCCTTGCGCTGCTCTTCACTCCCTTTAACGACTGGGTTGTGAATGGTGTTGGCTTCGTCGCTGGCTTTTTCAGGATCGTGGGCGGAGTAGGATCGCTTCATAGATTCAGCCGCTTCACGCAGCTCATCCATTGAAGCTTTTAGCTCGGGCGTCAGGTTGTCCAGGCTGGCCTTTTCCACCTTTTTAAGGCTTTCCTGAAACTCCTGCAGTTTTAATTCCTGCGTTATTTCATTTTGTACGGTAGCCGCAAGCGACCGCAGCGTGCGGATCCAGCTAACCACCGTCTTTACCGCTACCGGCAGTCGCTGCGGCCCCAAAACGATGAGGCCAATCACGAATACCAGCAGCAGCTCACTAAAACCGATATCGAACACGAATTACACCTGCTCTTTGTCGTGGCGTTTAGTCTCGTCTTTCTTTACATCATCCGGTTTATCAGCAAGGGTTTTCGCCGCAAAATCGGCATCGGGTGCGGATTTTTCCGGTTTATCTTCGTCGCTCATGGCCTTTTTAAAGCCTTTGATCGACGCCCCTAGATCTGAACCGAGCGAGCTCAGCTTTTTTGTCCCAAAAAGCAGAACCACGATGACGACAACAATGAGTAACTGCCAAATACTGATACCACCCATACACATTCCCCTATGACAGATGATGAATTATTAGGACGCATTATACACATTATGCGCAGTGATAAAGGCGGCCGCCGTCAGTTCGTCTTTCGCCAGCCGATAAGCCAGGTTACGACGCCAGCGGCCATCAGCCAGCCGGGCATCATGCCCCACTCGGGACGATGAATGAATAGCAGCGTACCACTCAGTAATAAAACCGCGCCTATACCAAACAGATAGCGGGATTGACCCTGGCGCACGTGCCGCACCTGGATGTCGCGCACGATGGTATCGACGCTATTCTGCAGCTGCTTGCTTTGCTGCAGGCTCTGGTACACCAGTTCCGGTATTTCCGGCATTCTTTCGATCCAGAACGGCGCTTTTTCTTTAAACGCCCGAACCAGAGCTGGAATGCCCACCTGATCTTTGATCCATGACTCAAGGAACGGTTTCGCCGTTTTCCACAAGTCTAACTGAGGATAGAGCTGGCGACCTACACCTTCTACGTAAAGTAATGTCTTCTGCAGCAGAACCAGCTGCGGCTGCACTTCCATATTGAAACGTCGCGCCGTATTAAACAGGTTCAACAACACGTGGCCAAACGAGATTTCCGCCAGCGGTTTTTCAAAAATAGGCTCGCAGACGGTACGAATAGCAAACTCGAACTCTTCAACGTTGGTATCCGCGGGAACCCAGCCGGAATCAACGTGCAGCTCCGCAACTTTGCGGTAATCCCGATTAAAGAAGGCAATGAAGTTCTCCGCCAGATAGCGCTTATCTTCTTTGTTCAGCGAACCGACGATACCGCAGTCAATACCAATATACTGCGGATCTTCCGGATGATTACGGCTGACAAAAATATTGCCCGGATGCATGTCAGCATGGAAGAAGCTGTCGCGGAAAACCTGGGTAAAGAAGACCTGCACGCCACGCTCGGCCAGCAGCTTCATGTTAGTCCCCTGCGCTTCCAACGCGGCGACGTCGGACACCGGGATCCCGTAAATCCGCTCCATCACCATCATGCCTTCGCTGCAGTAGTCCGAATAAACTTCCGGGACATAAAGCATTGGGCTCTCGTCGAAGTTGCGGCGAAGCTGGATAGCGTTCGCCGATTCACGCAGCAGGTTGAGCTCATCCAACAGCGTTTTTTCGTATTCGCGAACCACTTCCTGCGGGCGAAGGCGACGGCCGTCCGGTAACAGACGCGGCACCCAGCGGGCAAGACGGTAGATGAGCTTCATATCCGCTTTAATAACCGGAACGATATCCGGGCGGATCACCTTAATGACCACCTCTTTGCCGTTCTCTTTCAGACGCGCGGTATGCACCTGGGCAATAGAAGCGGAAGCGAGCGGTTCAATCGAGAAGTCATCAAACCAGGCTTCTACCGGCAGGCCGCCCATGGCTTGCTCAATCTGCTTTTTGGCCTGCAGACCGTCAAAAGGCGCGACGCGATCCTGCAGCATGGCCAACTGATCGGCAATGTGCGGCGGAAACAGGTCGCGACGGGTCGAGAGCATCTGGCCAAACTTGATCCACACTGGCCCCAGTTCCTGTAATGCGAGACGCAGTCGCTCGCCAAGAGGACGATCTTTGTGGCGATTGGGCATCCAGAAGAGCATCCGCCTCCAGATTCGCAGCGGCAGCGTGATACGCATTTTGGGAATGAGCTCATCCAGCCCGTAGCTCAAAAAGGTGTGGACGATAAAATACAGGCGCCGTATTTCTCCTGGCGTCATTTGCCCTCCAGCGTTTCCAGCCGTTTTTCCAGCGCGGCCAGGGTTCGTTCCACCGCAGCGGTTTCCTCTGCAAACCAGGCCAGCTCCAGCGGCCCAGGCGCCAGACGCCACTCTTCGGTAATCACTTCCGCGACATAGCGCTGCTGGCGCTGAGCGCCATGCAGAAGAAAACGAGCGCCGCCGCGTAATACTTTACTGAAGCCTTCCGCAACAACATCACCGGTATACGGGGCGAGCAGTTCAGCCGGATCGAACTCCGCCAGATCGCAGAGCGTGACGGTATTTTGCACCACCTGCAGATCGCCCTCTACTTCGAGATCGCCGCTACGAATCAGCGCGGTAAGCTGCTGACGATTGCGCAGCTGCGGAAGCACGCTCAGGCGGGTACGCACGGTGCAGTCAGCCTCGCCTTCCCATGCGCCCAGCACGTCTACCTGACGCTCGCTAAAAACCAGCACCACAGGTGCGGAAAGCTCTTGCAGCTCGACGCGCAGCACTTTCCCCAGCAGACGCTGGCGGGCGGGTTTCAGCGCCCGATCGCGCCAGAGGAAAGCATTGAGGACCGTCTCAAGACCGGCGGTAACCAGTGGTTTGAAAGGCATATCGTCTCTCCTGTCAGAACTTATAACCGCGGTGTAGCGCAACGATACCTGCCGTGAGGTTGTAGTAGTCGACGCTTTCAAACCCTGCGTCCTGCATCATGCCTTTCAGCGTCTCCTGATCGGGGTGCATTCGAATAGATTCAGCAAGATAACGATAGCTTTCGGCATCTTTAGCAACCAGCTCACCCACGCGCGGCAGAATATGGAAGGAATAAGCGTCGTAGGCTTTGCTGAGCGGCTCAATAATCGGTTTCGAGAATTCCAGCACCAGCAGACGACCGCCCGGTTTTAGCACGCGATACATGGAGCGCAGCGCTTTTTCTTTATCGGTCACATTTCGCAGGCCGAAGGAAATCGTAATACAATCAAAGGTATTGTCCGCAAAAGGCAGCGCTTCAGCGTTTGCCTGGACGTATTCCACGTTGCCGACGATGCCGATGTTGCGCAGCTTCTCACGGCCCATTTTCAGCATTGAGTCGTTGATATCCGCTAGCATCACGCGGCCGGTTTCTCCCACCAGACGAGAGAATTTCGCCGTCAGATCGCCGGTACCACCCGCCAGATCCAATACGGTTTGCCCGCGGCGGACGCCGCTGCAGTCGATGGTGAAACGCTTCCACAAACGATGAATACCGAACGACATCAGGTCGTTCATGACGTCATATTTTGCGGCCACAGAATGAAATACATGCGCCACCATGTCAGCTTTCTGCTCTTTGGCGACAGTCTGAAAGCCAAAATGCGTCGTTTCTTGTGAATCCTCAACCATCTCAATGCCTGCTTACTTATCAAGAAAATGTTCGTTGAGTGTAACAGGTTTAGCGCACTTCCCATACGCTTCAACGCGGCTGAGGGCGGTTATCATATGCGGCGGCAGCGGCCGTATCGGAAGAAAAATTGTTATCTTCCTGAACGTTACCGTCATCTGTAAGGAAGTATTCCTCATCCTGTGTGATTGCCTGTTCGACTAAGTCAGGATTAATCCCACGTTTAACCTCCACGCCCAGCTCGCGAAATGATTCCGCCTGCACCAGCAGGTTGCCTCGCCCGGAAGCGAGCTTTTTCATCGCCTGGCGGTAGTTATCCTGGGCTTTATCCAGGCTCTGGCCGATAGCGGACATATCGTCAACAAATAGGCGCATTTTGTCGTACAGCCGCCCCGCTCTTTCGGCAATTTTCTGCGCGTTACGGCTCTGATGCTCATAGCGCCAGAGATTGGCGATAGTCCGCAGCGCCACCAGCAGCGTGGTCGGGCTCACCAGCATAATGTTGTTTTTCAGCGCTTCGCTAATGAGTTCCGGCTGGCGATCGATCGCCAGCAGGAAGGCTGGCTCCACCGGGATAAACATCAGAACGTAGTCGAGCGAGCGCAATCCCGGCAGTTGCTGGTAGTCTTTACGCCCCAGCAGGCGCATATGGTTGCGTACGGAAGCGATATGCTCCTGCAGCGCCGCTTCACGGGTGTAATCATCTTCGGCATTGAAATAGCGTTCGTAGGCCACCAGGGTCATCTTGGCATCGATAACCACGTCTTTCCCCTGCGGCAAACGGACAATCACATCGGGCTGCATCCGCGAGCGGTTGTCCGTTTCGATGCTCACCTGGGTCTGATATTCATGACCCTCCCGCAGCCCGGACGCTTCCAGCACGCGGGTCAATACCACCTCGCCCCAGTTGCCCTGGGTTTTGTTATCGCCCTTAAGCGCGCGAGTCAGGTTCAGCGCCTCTTGGGCCATTTGCGCATTAAGCTGCTGGAGATTACGGATTTCATGAGCCAGGGTGTGGCGCTCCCGCGCTTCCTGGCCAAAGCTATCCTGCACCTGACGGCGAAAACCATCCAGCTGCTCGCGAAGCGGCGTCAGCAGGCCGTGCAGGCTCTGGCGATTCTGCTCATCCACCCGTCGGTTGCTGTGCTCAAAGATGCGGTTCGCCAGATTCTCAAACTGCTCGCTAAGCCGCTGCTCGCTGTTGACCATCTGGCGGATTTTATCTTCGGCATGCAGCTGAGTGGATTCAAGGCGGGTTGTCACTTCACGGAGATCGGCCTCCAGCGAGGCGTTGATATCGCGCAGGCTGCGCAGCTCGTTATTGAGCAGCTCGCACTCTTCTCGCCAGTGGGACTCCTGCACCAGCTGCTGGCGGGCCGCGCTCAGTTCAATATCCAGCTCGCGCCGCTCTTCAATAAGATCGGCGCGAATTTGATCGGCGTGCGCTTTCGTCGCCAGCCAGCCAACAATCAGGCCCACGGCTAGCGCCGCAACGGCACTCATAATAATCGAAATATCCACAACGCCCCCTGCGGCAACCACTTACGGCACAAAATAGAATTGTGCTGTACAAACGTCCAGTTGGAAAGGGTTTTCCTGCGAGGCGCTACGCAAAAAAGAAGAGCCGGAGAGTCCGGCCCTTTTCGGAAAGGAGAAGAACTACAGCAGGCGACGCGCCGCTTCCACGACAATTTTCACCGCATGGCTTTCGGTTTGCTTCATGGTTTCCGCGTTCGGAATTTCCTGCTGGGTACGGTTGACGATAACCCCGGCAACCATCCCGGCGCGCAGGCCCTGGCTGGCGCACATCGTCAGCAGCGTGGCGGATTCCATTTCATAGTTCATCACGCCCATCGACTGCCACTCTTCCATCGAGCCTTTAAAGCGGCTCACAACGCGGCCGGAGAAGGTGTCGTAACGTTCCTGTCCCGGATAGAAGGTGTCGGAGGAGGCAGTCACGCCGATATGGGTGGTCGCGCCGATAGATTTCGCCGCCTCAACCAGCGCGGTAGTGCATTCAAAATCAGCCACCGCCGGGAACTCCATGGGCGCAAAGTGCAGACTTGCACCGTCCAGGCGCACAGAAGCGGTAGTCACCAGAACATCGCCTACGTTGATGTGCGGCTGGATGGCGCCGGTGGTGCCAATGCGCAGGAAGGTACGGATGCCGAGCTGGGCCAGTTCTTCCACGGCGATAGAGGTCGATGGGCCGCCGATACCGGTGGAGCAGACAATCACTGCTTTACCGTCCAGCTCCGCGCGCCAGGTGGTGAATTCACGGTGAGATGCCAGCTTAACCGGCTTATCCATCAGCGCGGCGATCTTTTCCACACGCTCTGGATCGCCAGGGACGATAGCCAGCGTAGCCCCTTGTAAATCGTTTTTGGTGAGGCCGAGATGAAAAACATCAGACTTGGACATAAAAAACTCCTCTGTGGGTCGAATTATCAGCAGAAGCAAAACGGTACTTTACAGAAGCTGTCGGTTCAATTTTGTGACAACAATCACCATGAATGAAATTCATTGCAATAACTTTCCATAAAATAGTGATATACATCACATTAACAAGCGAAATCGCGGAAGCCTGAACAAAAGATAGCCTGTTTCGGGCACTGTGTTTGGTTAACGTCCTGTCCAGAGCAGCTATAGTTATTGCTGCGCTAATAAATTAAGGGTACGGAGAATACCATGACGACAATTAAGCAAACCGGCTTTGCACCTGCAGCCACGCCGCACGCCTCAACTGCCGTTCACACATCAGATGAGAACATCGTCTGCGGAGAGACATCAATCCCTTCGCAGGGGGATAACATGCCGGCATTCCACGCCCGCCCGGGGAACGTCGACGGCCCGCTGCCGGTCGTTATTGTGGTTCAGGAAATTTTCGGCGTGCATGAACATATCCGCGATATTTGCCGCCGTCTGGCGAAGGAGGGGTATCTGGCTATCGCACCAGAGCTGTACTTCCGCCAGGGCGACCCTAATGATTACAGCGACATCCCTTCTCTGTTCCAGGGGCTGGTTAAAAAAGTGCCGGACTCTCAAGTGCTGGCCGACCTCGATCACGTGGCCAGTTGGGCCTCCCGCCACGGCGGCGATGCCCATCGCCTGCTGATTACCGGCTTCTGCTGGGGCGGGCGCATTACCTGGCTGTACGCTGCGCATAACCCTCAGCTAAAAGCCGCCGTCGCCTGGTACGGCAAACTGGTCGGAGAGAAAACGTTGAATTCGCCGAAGCATCCGGTCGATATTGCCGTCGATCTCAACGCGCCGGTTTTAGGGCTCTATGGCGCGAAAGATGACAGCATTCCGCAGGATACGGTGGAAACCATGCGCCAGGCGCTGCGGGCGGCCAACGCCACGGCGGAGATCGTGGTTTACCCGCACGCTGACCACGCCTTTAATGCCGACTATCGCGCCAGCTATCATGAAGAGTCGGCGAAGGACGGCTGGCAACGGATGCTGGCCTGGTTTGCCCAGCATGGCAGTAAGCGCGGTTAAAGTTCAGCTATTGCCGATATGGCGCTTCACCATCCCGGCAATAGTACCGTCCGCTATCCATGAAGAAAGGCAGCGGCAAATAAATTCATAATGCTGCGGCGCATTGCGCGGTACGCATATCGCCTGGCGTATCTGGCTAAAGCTGTCGGGCAGAACGCGCAACGCCGGGTTTTCCTGCGCGGCTTGCTCCAGAGGCTGGCGAATACCGGCCGCCATATCGCCTTCGCCGTGGATGAACGCCTGAATAGCCTCCTGAGAAGTGGCGTACTGGCGCATCGTCGCGTGTTTTAGCGTGCGAATCAGATACAGCTCGTAGGCCGCACCTTTGCCCACGTTTATCACCACACCTTCTCGGTCCATCTCCTGAACCGACCCTATTTCACTCTCTTTTTTAACCATCGCCGAGCTTTCGATGGTGACGTAGGGCGGCGTGAAGCGAAGCTTATCTTCCCGCGCCGGGTCGATAGCCAGAAAGGCGATATCCCATTGATCCTGCAGCGCAGCATCCACGACCTGCCCGGCCGTCGGCCAGGTCACAAACCGCGCTTCGCGCTGGCTCTCTGCCGCCAGCCTCTTTGCCAGCTCAACGGTTATCCCCCCCGGGGCACCTCCCGGCAACAGTGTCGTAAGAACCGGGTTACCCAGGTTTATGGCAAAACGCAAAAAGTCTTTTCGATCGTGGTGTTCACTCACTTTTCACCTCCGGACAGTCGCAACAGCCTCGTTTCAGAAAACGTTAAACGGTAGTCAAAGAGATCCGCCCTGAACAACCTCCAGCCATTGGACGCTACCTTGCTGGTTCAGCATTCTCAATGCTGCGCGCCGCAGCATTTTTTATATTTACGCCCGCTGCCGCAGGGGCAAGGGTCGTTGCGGGAAGCCATCATCGGCGCCTGCTGCGCCTCTTGCGCCAGCCACTGCATTATCGCCGGAAGCGGATAACCGTTGTCCAGGAGCTGCCGCCAGACGTTCATATATGGCGTCACGTGTTTGAAAAAGTGCTGATAGCCCGCGCACAGATAGCTGTGGCCGGGACGGCCGCTCGGGGAAACGGCGAAACGATGCTTCGGGCAGCCGCCGTGGCAAACAAAACGAAACTCGCAGCGGCGGCAATCTGCCGTTAGCGTCTCTTGCTTCGCCTGACCAAAGGCGATGGCCTGCGCGCTATTGTTCAGCTCCCGGATGCTCTGCTGATGAATATTGCCCAGCCTGTGCTCCGGGTAAACATAGTGATCGCAGTTATACAGATCGCCATTCGATTCCAGCGCAAAAGCGTGGCCGCAGGTGGCCGAATGTACGCACAGCACCGGCGGCTGGCCGGTCCACGCCGCCAGGGCGACGTCAAACATCTGCACATAGACGCGATCGACGTCGCGACGCACCCAGATATCGAAAATTTGGTTAAGAAACTCGCCGAACTGCCAGGAGGGTACCGTCCAGGGCGCCAGCCGCGCCGCGCTCTCCCCCGGCAGTACCAGCTGTAGCGGAGCCGAGGCGTCGCTGCTCATCCGTTCGACCAGCGGGATAAACTGCATATAGCGCGAACCGGCCGCCAGCAGGAAATCGTACACTTCGCGGGCGTGATCAACGTTATGCTTGCCGACCACGGTCAGGGTGTTGAACTCAACGTTATGGGACTTCAATAGCGCCATCGCCGCAACGACCTTCTCGTGGGTTCCCTTTCCCGCGCGGTTGACGCGGTACTGGTTATGTAGATGCGCCGGACCGTCTATCGACAAGCCCACCAGAAAACCCTGCTCGGCAAAAAAACGCGCCCACTCATCGTCCACCAGTACGCCGTTAGTTTGCAGCGCATGTTCTATCTTCTTACCGTTGGCGTACTTGTCACACAGCTCAACGACTCGGCGAAAGAACGGCAGCCCCATCATCGTCGGCTCGCCGCCCTGCCAGGCAAAGGTCACCGCATCGCCGGACTGGGCGGCAATATGCTGGCGAATATAGTTTTCCAGCGTCTCATCGGACATGCGCCAGTTTTTATTCCGTTCCGGATAAAGCGCTTCTTTTTCCAGATAAAAGCAGTAGGTGCAATCGATGTTACACACCGAGCCGCTCGGCTTTGCCATCACGTGGCAGCCATGAATCATGCTAATTTCCCCTGCTTTGATGGCCCGGTAAATTCTGCCATTAACTGTTCTCTACAATGTACTGATAGCAGCTGGCGATATGGCGGGCGATGGTATATTCCACCAGCTCACCGCGATCGTTAAATCCCTGGCGAGTCTTCACCAGCAGCGGCTCGCCTGCGGCAACCTGCAAAATATCGCAGTCCTGGGTCGTCGGCAGCTCGGCGGTAATGGTGTCTTTATAGCTATCGATATTCTCGCCGCGCTGTTCCAGCGCGCTGTACAATCCTTCTTTAAATGCGTCTAACGTCAGTTCGCCCAGACGCGGCGTCAGCCAGATATAGTTTACCTGCGCGGGAAGTTCGTTTTGTCGATAGATCGTACGGGTGAGACGCTGAATTTTCTGCTCCGCCGGGAGCACGAACGCCTGCGCCACTTCCGGCGGCGGTAAGAGCAGCTCAAGTGTCAGATTATGTCGCGAAATAGAGTGCTGCTGCTGGCCGTCAATCAGTCGAATGCGGGTTTTTACACCCTGTTTCTCGGAGGTGCTGATGACCATTGTGCCAATACCGGCCTGGCGTTTGACCAGCCCTTTTGCGGCAAGCTCGGCCAGCGCGCGCCGGGCCGTGATGCGGCTAACGCCGAACAGCTCTTCAAATTCGGCTTCGGTAGGCAGGACATCATTCTTCTTGTAGGTTCCGGACCTCAGCTTTTCCAGCAGGATGTCGTATAGCTGGGCGTACAAAGGCTTCGCCCCGCGAGAATAGTCCAGTTCTTCTTTCATTAACTTCGCACTCCTGTTCCCCGGCCGTGGCCGGGGGTACCCCTTAATCAAGTCGCATTTCTAACGCCATCTTATAGTACACGCTCTGATGCTGCTCCTCCGGAACCTCGTTCTGCACGAACGCCCACAAATTTTGCCGATCCCAGTTCGGCTGACAGGCGGCCCGCAGCTTTTCAGCCAGAGCGTTCTGTCCGCCCCCCTCCAGATGCTGCAGCAACGCATACAGCCCGTAGCGCACCTGCGGCGCAAAAGCGGACAGCTCCGGCAGCAGATGCGGATCCCGCCCGAGCAGCGGGCCTTGCGTATCGTCCAGCCCGTAGCGCGCGTACAGTTCGCCGGGCGCATCGTTTTCCTGCATCATGAAAATCATCTGCTCCCGCAGTCGCCGCGCCGCTTGTTGATCCCGACACTGGGTTTGCTGCGTCGGATCGCTCTGTAAATCATACAAGCGATGACCAAAGCGATCGGCGCCGCGGGTCATTACCGACTCGGCGGGAACTTTCATTACCGGGCAGCCCTTGGTAAAGCGAAACGGCGGATGCAGCGTCGTTGCGCGTAGCTCCTGCGGCGTAAAGCGGCGGTTGATCCGCGTTGGCATCAGGGTGTATTCGTACAGGCCATCAACGCCGCGCTCAACGGGCGAACGCATATAAACATAGCGACCATCAGTAATATTGATATGGCAGCCGTGATAACCAAACAGGGCATAGTCGCGTACCGGCGTATCGTCGCGCAACGCGGGCAACAGCGAGACGCCCTGCATATCCGCCGGTTTATTCAGGCCAAAACAGTCCAACAGCGTCGCGGGAAGATCGATGGTCTGCACCAGCGCCTGACGAGACTCGCCCGCGCCGCCGTACTGCGGATGCCAGATAAATAAGGGAACATTCGCCACTTCGTTATACAGCGGCATGATATTTTTCCCCCACCACTCATGCTCGCCGAGCAGAAAACCGTGGTCGGTGTTGACGATCAGCAGCGTGTCGCGCCACAGATCGTAACGATCCATATAGTCCAGCACCTTCCCGACGTACGCATCCACCATCGTCAGCAGCGCCATGTAGTACCGTTGGATCACGCTCTTGCGTTCGGCGCTTTCGGTGACGAAGTAGTACGGCGGCCAGCCGTCGAACTGCGCGGGATCGTCAATGCCGTACATCTTCAGGTATTTTTCCGGCACAAAAAACGGCTCATGCGGATCGAAACACTCCAGCTGCAGAAACCAGCTGTCGCTGGCGTGGTTGGCGTCGATAAACGCCAGCCCTTTGCCAATCGTCCGCGCCAGATGATGATCCTCTTCGTTCTGCATAAACTGCGCGTTGATCTGATGCTGAACCCGGCTGGCGATGCGCCGCTGTTTGATCTCCTCCGGCTCGCCGGATTCGTAGCGGTATTTCGGCTTATTTACCACGCCTTTCCAGGCATCGCCCTCCTGACCGCGCACAAACTCGTAGGTACTGTAGCGAGAGTGATAGGTCGCCCCGCCGTCGCGCCAGTAGTGTTTATGGTCCGTCACCAGATGGGTGTGAATGCCGTTCTTCTTCAGCAGCTCCGGAACCGAATCATCGAACGGCTCGATCGGTGACCAGCCGCGATGTAAAAAGTTATAGCGTCCGGTATGCAGCTCCCGGCGCGCGGGCATGCAGGGCATGCTGCCGACATAGGCGTTATCAAAACGAACCGTACGCTCCTTCAGCCGCTGAAAATTCGGCGTGATCGCCCTGTCGCTGCCGTAGGCCGACAGCAGGCGCTTATTCAGCGAATCAAACATCAACATAATCGCTTTCATGCTTTACTCCTTCACTCTTCCTTCACGCCGTTTCTTTATCGTAACCGCGTACTTTGCCGACGATATAGGTCAGCACGAAGGCTGCGGCGCAGCCGGTTAACCATGAGAGGATGTACTGTAAATATTTACCGTCGGCGATGAGCGGCAGCGCGGAGAGCCCGGCGGCGCCCACGCCGTTGGTCGAAACCCCCAGCAGCACCACCATCATTCCGCCAAAGCCGGCGCCGATAGAACCGGTAATAAAGGCGAAACCGGCCGGGATATTGACGCCGAAAATCGTCGGCTCTCCCACCGCCAGGATGGAGGTCGGGATCGCCCCTTTGGCGATTTTCTTCATCATCGGATCGCGCGTCAGCAGCAGAACCGCCGTCGCCGCGCCAACCATTCCGGCGTTGGACATAATCTGAATGGCGAACAACGGAGCGTGCCCGGTCGCGTTGATCATCTCCAGGTGAATAGGGAACAAGCCATGGTGCAGGCCGAGCGAGATCAGGAACGGGAACAGCGCCGAGAGCGCAAAGCCCGCCGCAATGCCGCCGGTAGAGAGCAGGCCGTTTAGCCCGTGGAGGATACCGTTAGAAATAACGCCCGCCACCGGCATAATCACCAGCAGCAGCGCCGCTGCCATCACCACCAGTACGATGGTCGGCGTGACCACCACATCAACAATATCCGGGACAAAGCGCCGAACCTGCTTTTCCAACAGGCACATCAGCCAGGCGCAAAGAATGACGCCGATCAGCCCGCCCTGCCCCGGAATCAGCCCCAGCGCAGTAATCTGCGGCACGATGGTGATCGCCCCCAGCAGGCCGCCCATCACCGCGTTGCCGTCAAACTCTTTCGCCGCCGTCACGCCGGTATAGATGGCGAGGAAGCCGAACAGCGCTTTAGAGACGATATCAAGGAACTGGCTGATGCCGAGCAGGTGCCGTTGATCGAGCACCACCTGGGTTGGCGACAGATCCCCCAGCGCCGCCACCTGATGCGCCAGCGCCCAGGAGGCGGCGGAGTTCACCAGCAAGTTGTTAATCCCCATCAGAATACCGGCGGCGATCAACGACGGTAGGATCGGTACAAAAATATTGGCGATATGTTTAAGGATAATTTTGCTACGGGTCTGCTTTTTCGCCTTTTCCCGCGCCAGCTTTGCTTTTTGCTCAACATCGCTTAACGGGGTAGCATCCGCAGGCTGCCCCTTAAGCAGATCGTTAATCACGTTTGCGACCTTGGTCGATTTGCCCGGCCCGACGATCGCCTGCAGGGTATCGTCCTCCACCACGCCGAGTACGCCTTCGATGCTTTTGAGCGCGGCGATATCGACCCGCGATGGATCGCTTATGGTCATCCGTACGCGAGTCATACAGTTCGTCACGTGCAGCAAATTCGCCAGGCCGCCGCAGTGTTTCACAATCGCGTGTCCCACCTTGTTGTAGTCCATACAGAGGTTCCTTTATTATTTTTGTGTGCAATTGTTATAACAATATAATGTTATTATATTTGTGAGGAGCGTCATAAAGGCGAATTAACGATCGTTTTGCCGGCAGCAGAAACGAAAAAAGAGGCCGAAGCCTCCTTGAGCAGATAGTGGTCAGGATGAGCACATTTCCCGGGTTGCGCTGCATTTATTCGGGCTACCTGCCCACAGACGGCGGTAACCCCGTAGACCCGGTAAGGCGTCAGCCGCCACCGGGGGAAGAGCACTGAATAGCGCTGTGGTTATTATGCTGCCATCCGGGAGCCGGAAAGCGTGGCTACACTATGCCTGGCGCAGGTTCTGCGCGGCCTTGACCATGTTGGTCAGCGCGCTCAGGGTTTCCGGCCAGCCGCGGGTTTTCAGGCCGCAGTCCGGATTTACCCACAGGCGCTCGGCCGGGATACGCTGCGCGGCTTTCTTCAGCAGCGCTTCGATCCACTCCACGCTCGGCACGTTCGGAGAGTGAATGTCGTACACGCCCGGCCCGATTTCATTCGGATAGTCGAACGCTTCGAACGACTCCAGCAGCTCCATATCGGAGCGCGAAGTTTCGATGGTAATGACGTCCGCATCCAGCGCGGCGATAGAATCCATGATGTCGTTGAACTCGCAGTAACACATGTGGGTGTGGATTTGCGTGTCGTCTTGCGCTACCGCCGCGTTGATGCGGAAAGCTTCCACGCCCCACGCCAGATACGTATCCCAGTCGCTACGCTTCAGAGGCAGACCTTCGCGTAGCGCCGGTTCGTCGATCTGGATGATACCGATACCAGCGGCTTCCAGGTCCGCCACTTCGTCGCGCAGCGCAAGGGCAATCTGCTTCGCAATCGTTTCACGGGTGACGTCCTCACGCGGGAAGGACCAGCAAAGAATGGTCACCGGGCCGGTCAGCATGCCTTTTACCGGTTTATCGGTCAGCGACTGAGCGTATTTAGCCCACTCAACGGTAATCGCCTCCGGACGGCTGACATCGCCGATCACCACCGGGGGTTTGACGCAGCGGGAACCATAGCTCTGTACCCAGCCGTTCTGAGTGAAGATAAACCCATCCAGGTGTTCGCCGAAGTATTCCACCATGTCGTTACGCTCGGCTTCACCGTGTACCAGCACGTCCAGACCCAGGCGCTCCTGCTCCATAATCGCCTGACGGATGTGTTCGGCGATGCCGGTGCGGTAGTTGTTCGCATCCAGGTTGCCCTTTTTAAAGTCCAGACGCAGGCCGCGGATCTCGGTGGTCTGCGGGAAAGAACCGATCGTGGTGGTCGGCCAGGCAGGTAGCTTAAAGCGGGCGCGCTGCGCTGCGGCGCGAACTTGATAGGCGCTTTGGCGCTGGCTGTCCTGAGCGGTGATGGTCGCCAGACGCTTCTCCACCGCCGCGTTATGCACGCGGGTTGAGTGGCGACGGGCCTGAATCGGCGCGCTCCATTCAGCAATCGCGGTGGTATCGCCACTGTTCAGCGCATCTCGCAGCAGCGCCAGCTCCTCACATTTTTGCAGGGCGAAGGCAAACCAGCTCTTCACTTCAGCATCGAGCCGCGTTTCCACGCTCAAATCAATTGGGCAGTGTAGCAGGGAGCAGGAAGAGGCGACCCACAGTTCGCGTTGACCGACGATAGCTTTAATTTTCGCGTATTTCTCGCTCAGATCGGCGCGCCAGACGTTGCGGCCATTGATCAGTCCGGCGGAGAGCAGCCAGTCGGCAGGCAGGCGTTTATGCAGTTCGGCGACATCATCCTGGCCGTGCACCAGGTCCACGTGCAGACCCTGTACCGGCAGCGCGGCGATGGTATCGAAGTTATCGGTAATGCCTTCAAAGTAGGTGGTCAGCAGCAGCTTAACCTCGCCGCTAAGCGCCTCGTAAGCCGGTTTGAAGGCATCCAGCCACGCCTGCGGCAGTTCCAGTACCAGCGCCGGCTCATCAATCTGCACCCATTCAATGCCGCGTTTTGCCAGTTCAGCCAACACCTGCTGGTAAACCGGCAGAATATCGTTCAGCAGGCTCAGGCGGTCGAACGGCTCGCCTTTAACCTTACCGAGCCACAGGTAAGTAACCGGCCCGAGCAGGACGGGTTTCGCCTTGTGACCCAGCGCCAGTGCTTCATCCACTTCATCCAGCAGCTGGGTCCAGGTCAGTTTGAACCGCTGGCCCTTTACGAATTCCGGCACCATGTAGTGGTAGTTGGTATTAAACCATTTGGTCATTTCCGCCGCCGCCGCCGGTTCGCCGGTCGGCGCGCGGCCACGGCCAATGCGGAACAAGGTATCGATATCAACGGAGCCGTCTTTGTTCTGATGACGAGCCGGCACGTTACCAAGCAGCAGGCTGGTGGTCAGAACATGGTCGTACCAGGCGAAATCGCCTACCGGCAGCAGGTCAACGCCGGCCTGCTTCTGTTGAGCCCAGTGACGAGCGCGCAGCTCGCGGCCGACAGCCAGCAGTTCTTCGCGGCCGGTATTGCCCGCCCAGTAGCTTTCTTGCGCTTTCTTCAGCTCGCGACGCAGGCCAACGCGAGGGAAACCGAGGGTGTGGTTAATAATTGTCATTTTTTGAGCCTCATAATTGCAATCCGAAAGATTTCGGATTTAGGGAAGGCGGCAAACTTGCTCATCCCCAGGAGCTTACTGAAGTAAGTGACTGGGGTGAGGAAGTGCAGCCAACGCACCATAAATTCGAAAGATAAAGGATTTAGACGTCCAGATGTTTACACATCCATAATTGGCAGTTACTGTATATTCCTCAAGCGCAAATTATTCATGCCGAAGTGAAGGACTTTCATGATCGAAATTAAACACCTGAAAACGCTCCAGGCGTTGCGGAATAGCGGTTCTCTGGCAGGGGCGGCGGCGGCCCTGCACCAGACCCAATCCGCATTGTCCCACCAGTTCAGCGATCTGGAACAGCGCCTCGGCTTCCGTCTGTTTGTGCGTAAAAGCCAGCCGCTACGCTTTACGCCGCAGGGAGAGATCCTGCTGCAGCTGGCAAATCAGGTACTGCCGCAAATCAGCCGCGCCCTGCAGGATTGCAATGAGCCGCAGCAAACCCGGCTGCGTATCGCTATCGAATGCCATAGCTGTATCCAGTGGCTGACCCCGGCGCTGGAGAGTTTTCGCGCCCGTTGGCCGCATGTGGAAGTGGATTTCCAGTCCGGGGTGATCTTCGATCCGCAGCCGGGCCTGCAGCAGGGCGAGCTGGATCTGGTGATGACCTCAGATATCCTGCCGCGCAGCGGCCTGCACTATTCACCGATGTTTGATTTCGAAGTGCGCCTGGTGATGGCGCCGGACCATCCGCTGGCGGCAAAGATGCGCATTGCGCCTGAGGATTTAGCGACCGAAATGCTGCTGATTTACCCGGTGCAGCGCGCGCGCCTGGATATCTGGCGTCACTTTTTACAGCCAGCAGGAATCAGCCCGCAGTTGAAAAGCGTCGACAATACGCTGCTGTTAATTCAGATGGTGGCGGCGCGGATGGGGATCGCCGCCCTGCCGCACTGGGTAGTGGAAAGCTTTGAGCGCCAGGGTCTGGTGGTCACCAAAACCCTGGGCGAAGGACTGTGGAGCCGACTGTACGCCGCGGTGCGCGACGGCGAGCAACGTCAGCCGGTCACCGAAGCGTTTATTCGCTCAGCGCGGAATCACGCTTGCGACCATTTGCCGTTTGTGCGGAGTGCGGAGCGACCCAGCGTCGATGAACCCATAGCGAGGCCAGGATCACCAGAGCGCCAATAATAAAGCTCGGCCAGCGTGGCTGCGTCTGCCAGATGGCCAGGTTCACCAGCAACCCGGCGGGCACGTGCATATTGTTCATGATGCCGAGCGTACCGGCATCGACCTGGGTGGCGCCGTAGTTCCACATAAAGTAGCCAATTCCCGATGCCGCCACGCCAAGAAACACCAGAATGCTCCACTGTAGCGAGGTTTCCGGCATTTTCTGCGCGTTACCCAGCATCGTCCAGGCAACCACCGCCACCAGAAACGCCCCGATGTAGAACCAGGCGAAGGCATTATGCTGCGGCATCGGACGCGTTTCCATCAGCCGCTTGTAGCCCACCATGCCAATCGCGAAGCTGATGTTGGAGAGCTGCACCAGGATCAGACCGGTCCAGAAATGATTGGTCACCTGGTCATAACGGATGATGCCCGCGCCGATAACCGCCAGCAGCGCGCTGCAGGCGTAGCCCCAGCGCAGGCGACGGCGGCTCATCACATCGTAAATCAGCGTGATGTAGAGCGGCGTCAGGACGGTAAACAGCAGAAGCTCAGATACCGTCAGGTACAGATAGGCCTGGAAACTCAGCATATACATAATGCCGAGCTGCATCGCTCCTACCAGCATATACAGGCCGATAGTGGTCAGGCTCTGCCCGCGGGTGCGCAGGAAGGGCAAAAACACCAGTGCCGCCAGGCCAACGCGCGCCAGCACCGCAAAATAGCTGTCAACGTGGCCTGCCAGGTATTCGCCATAGAGGCTAAAGGAAAAGGCCCACAGAATGGTGGTGATAATCAGTAGCGCCACAATGAATGTCTCGTAGAGTAAAGAACACCCATTGTAGCGAAGTGACAGGTTGACAACTGCTCATTAAAAAAACAATCGTCAATCTTTTTTAGTCAAGATAGAGTTTACGCAGGTAGTGGGGAACGGCATCATCAACATTGCTGCCAATCACTTCCAGCTCAGGGTGAAGATCTTTCAGCCGCTGGTGCGCGTTGGCCATAATGCAGCCCTTGCCCGCCATTGACAGCATCTCCGCATCGTTCATACCGTCGCCGAAGGCGATACACTCTTTCAGGCTATAGCCAAGCATTTTCGCCACCGCCTCCAGCGCATGCCCTTTCGACACGCCGCCCGCCATCACTTCAAGGCAGGTGACGGTAGAGAAGCTCACGTTCACGCGATCGCCCCAGCGGGCGTTGATCGCCTGCTCCAGCGGCAGCAAATGCTCATGCTTATCGCAGGTGAAAAAGACTTTGCTGATGCCTTCCGGGTCCAGCTCGCCCGGCTCGTACAGCTTGTAGTTAAACACCGCTTCTTTGAAGAAGCGCATCTCTTCCGGACGATGGCGATTCATATACCACTCATCTTCACGATAGACGTTGGTCACAATCGCCCGATCGTTACGCATCATTTCGAACAGGTCGGCGGCGATATCGCGGTCAAGGTTGTGGGCGAAGATCTGCTTTCCTTCGCTATCGTGCACGCGAGCGCCGTTCGAGGTGATCATATAGGATTTAATGCCGAGATTATCGCGAATTTGCCCAACATCGATGTAGTGGCGGCCGGTCGCGAACACGAAGTTGATACCGCGTGCGGTAAGCAGCTTCAGCGTCTCTTTGGCGTAGGGGGTTAGGCAGTGATCGGGAGAAAGCAGCGTGCCATCTAAATCAGACGCAACAACCTGGTACATAAAAATTTTAACCTCTAAGCAGGGCGACGAGCGTTTCGCCGGATTAAGTGTGTCGACCAAAAAAATCGACGATAGCGTTTAGCGCGACCGAGCGCATGGCGTCCTTTTCAAAAAGGATCTCATGGTATGCCCCTTCTATGACAAACGGCTTATCCCCTTCACAGGGGTGACCGCCAGCGGCGCGAAGTTCACAGTAGCGATCGTGCATACGATTATCGACCACCCGCTCTTCTTCCGCCTGGAGCAATAATGTTGGCGTGACGTCTTTCTCCGCACCGGCCAGCACCTCTTCGCCGGCAAGAATCCCCTCGCGCACCCAGTGGAACGTAGGCCCGCCGACCCGTAGCTGCGGCTCATCGGCGTAAAAACGCAGGTTGCGGCGATAGCGTTGGCGGCTGTGCGTCAGTACGTTGACCGCAAAGGGCAGCGCGCGCCAGCGGCCGGTACCGAGGGCATACTCTTCACGAATGCGCTGATGGCCCTCAGCCCAATCGAGAATATGGCGCACCATCCAGTCAGGCAGGCGCATAACGATACCGAACATCGGCGCGCAGAGCGCCATCGCATCGCAATGCTGTTGGTAGCGCTGCAAAAATAGCGTCGCAATGGCACCGCCCATGGAGTGGGCGAGTATAAACCGCTTTCGCCAGCGTCCGGGCGCCACTTGCTGCTGCCAGAACGCGGCGAGATCGTCGACGTAATCGCTGAAATTAACGACGTGCCCGCGGTGGGTGTCTGAAAGCATTCGCCCGGAGCGCCCCTGGCCGCGATGATCGATAATCATCACGTCAAAGCCGCTGCGGAAAAGATCGTAAGCCACTTCGGCGTACTTAACGTAGCTTTCAATGCGACCCGGGCAGATAACCACGACCCGATCATGACTGTTGGCGCAGAAACGAACAAAGCGCACCGGAACGTTATCCACGCCCGTAAATTCAGCCTCTTCCCGCTGACGCCAGAAATCGGTCAGTGGCCCCATGGTAAAGGCCGCAAACGCGTTTTCTCGTGTTTCCCAGTCCTTTTGCTGCAAAAACATCGGGCTTACACCCCTGATAACCGCTGAAAATCGTTTTTTTGTCGTGCATCACACAATGCTTACACAATAGCGTATTGTGGCATAAAAACAGACAATCAGGGAGTTTCTCATGACGTTCGAGTGGTGGTTTGCCTATCTGCTGACATCGATTATTCTCAGCCTGTCACCCGGCTCCGGGGCGATAAATACCATGACCACCTCAATCAACCATGGCTATCGCGGCGCGGCGGCCTCTATTGCCGGTCTGCAGACCGGGCTCGGCATCCATATTGTGCTGGTGGGTATTGGCCTGGGCACGCTGTTTTCCCGTTCGCTGTTGGCCTTTGAAATTCTTAAATGGGCGGGTGCCGCTTATCTTATCTGGCTCGGCATTCAGCAATGGCGAGCTGCCGGCTCTATCGATCTTAACACCCTGGCGAAAGCGCAGACCCGCGGCAAACTCTTTAAACGCGCGGTCTTCGTAAATCTGACCAACCCGAAAAGCATCGTGTTCCTCGCCGCGCTGTTCCCGCAGTTTATCGTGCCGAATGAGCCCCAGGTGATGCAGTACCTCGTGCTCGGCATCACCACCATCGTGGTCGATATTATCGTGATGATTGGCTACGCCACGCTGGCGCAGCGTATTGCCGCGTGGATTAAGGGACCGAAGCAGATGAAAGCGCTAAACAAGGTCTTTGGCTCCCTGTTTATGCTGGTCGGCGCCCTGCTGGCTTCCGCCCGCCACGCCTGATGTATAGATAAACAACAAATTACCGTACTGATGACTCTGGCAGAAAAGTGGCTTGAGGAAGGTATGCAGAAGGGCAATTAAGGAAGGCATAAAAGAGGGCGAACGTGCTGCGCTTCTTAACGTCGCAAAGGCCATGCTCGAGCCGGGCATTGATACTATTGCGGTTATGGAAATGACCGGCCTCACGTCCGACGATTTGCAGCAGCTCCGTCATTAATACCCGGCCCGCCCATAATCTCCTGGGCGGGACGCTGAAGGGTTAACGCGAAATAATCAGATGAATACCGAAGCCAGCGAATAGCGTACCGGCGATGCCGTCGATCCACTTCGCCATCCGCTGGTAGCCGCGGCGCATGCCCGGAAGGGCGAACAGGCTGGCAACCACCATAAACCAGGCCAGCGTCTCCAGTACGATCAGCAGGAAAATCCCCCAGCGCGCGCCGGAACTGACGCTGTCACCGACAAACAGCGAGAACACGGAGCCAAAATAGATAATCGCTTTTGGGTTAGCCAGATTAGTCAGCAGCCCTTTAAGGAAGCTCCGGCCGCTGCGCGCCAGTTCGACCTGAGGCTCAACCGCCGCTGCCGCTTCGCTTTTTTTCAGCGCGCCGCGCAGCATCTGGAAGCCCATCCAGCACAGATACAGTCCGCCGCCGACCATAATAATGGTATGCAGCCAGGCCATCTTCTCGATAATCAGGTTCAGGCCGAGCAGGGCTACGCCCGCCCATACCATCACCCCGCAGGTGATCCCCAGCACGCCCATCATCGCCTCTTTGCGGGAGCGGCTAACAGCGGTTTGTGAGACAAAGAAAAAGTCCGGGCCAGGACTCATCAGCGCAATGATATGCACCAGCGCCACGGTGAAGAAAAGCGTCAACATGATTAACTCGCAGGAAAATAGTCAGGACGAAAACTATATTTGCACTTTTTCGTCTGGCTGACTACTCATCATCGCCATCCACGTGCGCCCGGATCAGGGCCATAAACTCTTTACCAAAGCGCTCAAGCTTACGCGTACCGACACCGTTGACGCTGAGCATCTCACCGGCCGTCAGCGGCGTTTGCTCGGCCATTTCAATTAGCGTCGCATCGTTAAACACCACGTAGGGCGGGATATTCTCTTCGTCGGCAATCGCTTTACGCAGTTTGCGCAGCTTAGCGAACAACTTACGATCGTAATTACCGCCGAAGGATTTCTGCATCGCTTTCGGCTTCAGCGCCACAATACGCGGTACGGCAAGCTGTAGCGTTACGTCGCCGCGCAGGACCGGACGCGCGGCCTCGGTAAGCTGTAGCGCAGAGTGCTGGGCAATATTCTGCGTCACCAGCCCTAAATGAATAAGTTGACGGATAACGCTGACCCAATGCTCATGGCTCTGTTCGCGCCCGATACCGTAGACCGGCAGCTTATCGTGCCCCATATCGCGAATACGCTGGTTATTAGCGCCGCGCAGCACTTCCACGACATAGCCCATACCAAAACGTTGGTTGACGCGGTAAATCGTCGACAGCGCCTTACGCGCATCCATTAAGCCGTCGTACTGTTTCGGCGGGTCGAGGCAGATATCGCAGTTGCCGCAGGGCTCCTGGCGCCCCTCACCAAAGTAGTTGAGCAGCACCAGACGGCGGCAGGTTTGCGCTTCGGCAAAGGCCCCCATCGCGTTGAGCTTATGGCGTTCAATGTCCTGCAGCGGCCCGGCAGGCTTCTCTTCAAGGCAGCGTCTGAGCCACGCCATATCCGCCGGATCGTAAAACAGCATCGCTTCGGCAGGCAGCCCATCGCGCCCGGCGCGCCCGGTCTCCTGGTAATAAGACTCAATATTGCGGGGAATATCGAAATGCACCACAAAGCGGACGTTCGGTTTGTTGATACCCATACCGAAGGCCACCGTTGCCACTACGATTTGCAGGTCGTCGCGCTGGAATTTCTCCTGCACGTCGGCGCGGATATGGTTTTCCAGCCCGGCGTGGTAGGCCGCGGCGCTGATGCCGCGGCTTTGCAGGCGAGCGGCGGTATCTTCCACTTTTGACCGGCTATTGCAGTAGATAATGCCCGACTTACCGCGCTGGTCCTGCACGTAGCGCATCAGCTGA
The DNA here is from genome assembly GCF_018139045.1 of Klebsiella pasteurii. Taxonomy (NCBI): domain Bacteria; kingdom Pseudomonadati; phylum Pseudomonadota; class Gammaproteobacteria; order Enterobacterales; family Enterobacteriaceae; genus Klebsiella; species Klebsiella pasteurii. Next base: position 4,178,291 of record NZ_CP073236.1, on the reverse strand, counting down.
TCCAGCGGCTTAAACTTCTCCATCAGCATATAGCGGATGTTGGGACGGTCGAAGCTGCTGACCTGAATGAGCGGGTCGTTCAGGTCCAGAAGGCGGACAATGTCGCGACGCGTAGTGTCATCGGCCGTGGCGGTCAGCGCCATAAACGGGATGTGCGGTATCCGCTGGCGCAGCTGCCCTAACGCGGCATATTCCGGACGGAAATCGTGTCCCCACTGGGATATACAGTGCGCCTCGTCTACCGCCACCATCGACAGATTCCAGTGCGTAAGATGCTCAAGGAAGTTGTCCAGCATCAGGCGCTCCGGGGCGATATACAGCAGGCGAATCTGCCCACTGCGGCAGCCGGCCATCACGTCCAGCTGCTGCTCCCGGCTCTGCGTTGAGTTCAGGCACGCCGCCGCCACGCCGTTAGCCAGCAGTTGATCGACCTGGTCCTTCATCAAGGAAATAAGCGGCGATACCACGACGGTGAGACCGCCCAGTACCAGCGCCGGAACCTGATAACACAGCGACTTGCCGCCGCCGGTTGGCATCACCACCAGGCAATCGCGCCCGGCCAACGCCGTATCAATGATGGTTTCCTGGCCCGGGCGAAATTGCTGGTAGCCGAAGGTCTCTTGTAAAACCTGCTTAGCCAGCGATTCCTGATTCAATACTTCCGCCTGCGCCACGTTGACCCCATATGCCTGAAAAGAAAACAGGCGCTATTTTCAGCGCCTGAGAGCCAGAGTGCAACGATTAAAACAGATCGTTGAGCATCAGCCCGACGCCGACGCGGGTCTGATTGAAGTTATAATCGATGAGTGACTCGCCATAACCGCTATAGACCTGAGTATAGACGCGCACGTGTTTGGTGATCGGATAGCTCACCCCGAGCTCGGCACCGCCGTAGCCGGTATTCCAGTTATATTGCCCCTGGGCGCTGAGAATGGCGTCGCCCAGTTGATAGCCCACTTTCAGGCGGTAATAACCCATATATTTGGTGATATCCGGATTATCGTCGGTGCTGCCAATCACGTACCAGGGCTTCACCTCGACCAGCCAGTTGCCGTTTTGCGCCATCAGCCGGGTATAGAGGCGGTTCCAACTGCGGGAGGTGGGATCGGAACGGCCGTTAGAGTCGTGGTTATAACCCATCTCAACGTCGCGCAGCGTCCAGCCAGCGAACGAGTAATCGGTCGCGAAACCGAGGAACAGCTGCGGCTCATAGTTGGTTTCGCGAAACGGCGCGGACTCTTTGCTGTTGGAGAGCTGCCACCAGGATTTTTGCGTATACGAAGCGCCCAGCAGCGAGTTTTCGCCGAGTATCCCCCGCCACAGCGGAAACGCCAGGCTGAGCTGGAATTTCACTTCATCTTTACGCGCGTTCTCGGCCCAGTCGTAGCTACGAATCGCTTCTTTGTTAAGATCGCTGGTCCACGTATAGAGCAAATAGTTGCTCTCATAGGGATAGAGCAGGAACGGATTATCATGATCCTGTAACAGGTTGGCGATAATACTCCCGCGAACGGCAGGGGTGTCGTGGACCTGTTTATTCACCGGCGCGTCCTGCGCCAGAACGCCGGCCGGAAGCGCAATAAGCGCCAGCAGGCAGGCCAAAGAGATACGCATTGCTGTTCTCCTGGATGGATATTTATTATTTCTGTTTAACCCAGGCAGCATTCTACCTATTTATGCGGCATCTGACCTGTTATCCGTTCTTAAAGTAGAAATCAATATTTTAGAAGCATAAAATCAACATTTCATTAACCTTTGGAAATGCTGTTATGTCTGAACTGACCGCCGCCGCCGCCCTGAAGCTGGTGGGAGAGATCTTCGTCTACCATATGCCGTTTAATCGTGCCTTAGGACTGGAGCTGGAGCACTATGAAAAGGAATTTGCCCAGCTGAGTTTCAACAACCAGCCGATGATGGTCGGCAACTGGGCGCAGAGCATCTTACATGGCGGCGTGATCGCCTCAGCGCTGGACGTCGCTGCGGGACTAGTATGCGTCGGCAGTACGCTCACCCGGCACGACACCATCAATGAAGAGGAGCTGCGCCAGCGCCTGTCGCGGATGGGTACCATCGATCTGCGCGTCGACTACCTGCGTCCAGGCCGCGGGGAACGCTTTACCGCCACCAGCAGCCTGCTGCGCGCCGGTAACAAAGTGGCGGTAGCCCGCGTCGAGTTGCATAACGAAGAGCAGGTGTATATCGCCAGCGCCACAGCGACGTATATGGTGGGTTGATCGGCCTAAATCGAGTAACATCACTCTCTTTGGCAATGGATTTGTACCGATGGACGCTAAACAAACGCGGGTAGGGGTTCTCCTGGCCCTGGCCGCCTATTTTATCTGGGGTATCGCGCCAGCGTACTTCAAGCTTATCTACTATGTTCCCGCCGATGAAATCCTGACTCACCGCGTGATCTGGTCCTTCTTCTTCATGGTGGCGCTGATTAGCGTCAGCCGCCAGTGGCCGCAGGTCAAAAGGCTGCTGAAGACGCCAAAAAAAGTGTTGCTGCTGGCGCTCTCTGCGGTGCTGGTGGGCGGTAACTGGCTGCTGTTTATCTGGGCGGTGAATAACCATCATATGCTGGAAGCCAGCCTGGGCTACTTTATCAACCCGCTGGTGAACATTCTGCTGGGGATGATCTTCCTCGGGGAGCGTTTCCGTCGGATGCAGTGGCTGGCGGTGCTGCTGGCCGCCTGCGGCGTGCTGGTACAGCTCTGGACCTTCGGCTCGCTGCCGATTATCGCCCTGGGCCTGGCGTTTAGCTTCGCTTTTTACGGCCTGCTGCGTAAAAAGATCGCCGTGGATGCGCAAACCGGGATGCTGTTTGAAACGCTCTGGCTGCTGCCGGTCGCCGCGATATATCTGTTTGGCATCGCCGATAGCCCGACCAGCCATATGGGGCAGAACCCGTGGTCGCTGAACCTGCTGCTGATGGCGGCGGGCGTGGTGACCACCATCCCGCTGCTGTGCTTTACCGGCGCGGCGACGCGTCTGCGCCTCTCCACGCTGGGCTTTTTCCAGTATATCGGCCCGACGCTGATGTTCCTGCTGGCGGTAACCTTCTACGGCGAAGTGCCGGGTGCGGATAAAATGGTGACCTTCGCCTTTATCTGGGTGGCGCTGGCGATTTTCGTGATGGATGCGGTTTACACAATACGCCGGACGCGTAGGGCATAGAGCCAAACTGATACGCAAAAAAGGAGCCGAAGCTCCTTTTTTTACAGCCAGTTTTTGCGTTTAAAGTACAGATAGGGCGCCAGACCGGCGAGCATCATAAAGACAATCGCCCCGGGATAGCCAAAGCTCCAGTGCAGCTCGGGCATAAACTCAAAGTTCATCCCATAGCTGGATGCCACCAGCGTCGGCGGCAGGAACACCACGGAGACCACCGAGAAGATTTTGATGATGCGGTTCTGCTCGATGTTGATAAAGCCCATCGCCGCCTGCATCAGGAAGTTAACCTTCTGGAACAGCGATTCGTTGTGCGGCAGCAGAGATTCGATATCGCGCAGGATCTCACGCGCCTGCTCAAGCTGGCCTGCCGGCAGACGGGCTTTACGCACGAGGAAGTTCAGCGCGCGCTGGGTATCCATCAGACACAGGCGAACTTTCCAGCCGATATCTTCCTGCTCCGCCAGCGTCGAGAGCGCCTCGTCATAGTCGTCGCCCTGACGGCCTTCCATGATCACCCGGCTGAGCTTTTCCAGGTCGCTGTAGATGTTTTCGATTTCATCCGCCAGCTGCTCAATTTTGGTTTCGAACAGGTCCAGCAGCAGCTCGTAGGCGTTGCCGTCCACCATAGACTGGCTGCGGGCGCGCATGCGATACAGGCGGAAAGCGGGCAGCTCCCGTTCGCGCAGGGTGAACAGACGCCCTTCGCGGATAGTGAACGCCACGGTAGAGTTACCGGCGTGATCCTCAGCATCTTCAAAAAAGAAAAATGAGTGGATATGCAGGCCGTCTTCATCCTCAAAGAAACGCGCTGACGCTTCGATGTCCTCCAGCTCCGGGCGCGTCGCCAGGTTCTGGCCCAATTCCGTTTGCACGCGGCTTCGTTCATCGTCGTCAGGCTCGACCAGATCGACCCACACCGAACTGGCGAGGTGCTTGATCTCGTCGGCTTCAAGACGCGTTAAACGATTGTTTTCCAGTTGAAATGCGCTCAGCATGACCGGGACTCCCAATGCAAAAAATTATCGGACAGTTCGGTGGGCACACAGAAACAATTTGGGTTTCAGACCATTCAGCCTGACTCAGAGCGACGGGAATAGAACGGGTCGCCGACAACCGCTAAGGCTATCAGCATAAGAGGATAGCCTTAGGAGTTGTTCCTGATGGGCAGGAAATTGAGCCAGCATCTACTGGGTGTGTCCAAGGCGAATGTCCTCTTAGCGTAATCGTGCGCGCATGTTACGCCAGCGCAAAAACGGCGTCAACACGCAACGGAACGCTAAAGAGCAAATCAAGCTCCTTAACGTATAAAGGTAGCAGAATATTACAAAATTATTATATTTTTCTTACTGTTACACTGTTTCCAACCGGGCGTAGGCCGCGACAAGCCATTTGATGCCCTGCCCCTGAAACGCAACCTGTAGGCGGCTGTGTTCACCGCTACCTTCGAGGTTAACGATCGTCCCTTCACCAAACTTGGCATGGCGCACGCGCTGGCCAAGCTTATAGCCGGTGTCGTTTTCCGCCATCGGCGTCCCCATCCGCTGATGGCTGACCGGACGGCTCACCGTCGCCCGCAGCCGTACCTCTTCTACGCACGACTCCGGCAGCTCGCCGATAAAGCGCGACGGACGGTGATACACCTCTTTGCCATACAGGCGGCGAGTTTCCGCGTAGGTCAACGTGAGCTTCTGCATCGCGCGGGTGACACCGACGTAGGCCAGCCGGCGTTCTTCTTCCAGGCGGCCGCCCTCATCCAGCGCCATCTGGCTCGGGAACATCCCCTCTTCCACCCCAACGATAAAGACCTGAGGGAACTCCAGCCCTTTCGCCGAGTGCAGGGTCATCAGCTGTACCGCGTCCTGCCAGGTATCCGCCTGTCCTTCTCCAGCCTCCAGCGCCGCGTGCGAGAGGAACGCCTGCAGCGGCATGAGATCTTCATCTTCTTCGTTGTAGCTGAACTGGCGCGTTGCCGTCACCAGCTCCTCTAAGTTTTCAATACGCGTCTGGCCTTTCTCGCCTTTCTCCTGCTCGTACATCATGCGCAGGCCGGAGTCTTTAATCACCCGGTCGGTCTGCACGTGCAGCGGCATATCGGCGGTTTCCTGCGCCAACGCGTCAATAAGCTCCATAAAACGCTGCAGGGCGCTGGCGGCGCGTCCGGCGAGGACTTTATCTTTTAACAGTTCGCGACAGGCCTGCCACAGCGTCAGCTGACGGTCGCGCGAGGTCTGACGCACCACGTCCAGCGTGCGATCGCCAATGCCGCGCGTCGGGGTATTCACCACGCGCTCAAACGCCGCGTCGTCATTACGGTTGGCGATCAGACGCAGATAGGAGAGCGCATCTTTAATCTCCTGACGTTCGAAGAAGCGCATGCCGCCATAAATACGATACGGCATGCTGGCCTGCAGCAGCGCCTCTTCCAGCACGCGCGACTGGGCGTTGCTGCGATACAGAATCGCGCACTGCTCCAGCGCCCCGCCGTTTTCTTGCCAGGTTTTGATACGGTTGACGACAAAACGCGCCTCATCAAGATCGTTAAACGCGCAGTAAAGCGAAATCGGCTCGCCGTCGGCGCCGTCGGTCCACAATTTTTTACCCAGCCGCCCGCTGTTGTTCTCAATCAGGGCGTTGGCCGCGCTGAGGATATTGCTGGTCGAACGATAGTTCTGCTCGAGGCGAATAGTTTCCGCACCGGGGAAATCGTTGAGGAAGCGCTGGATGTTCTCTACCTGCGCGCCGCGCCAGCCGTAGATCGACTGATCGTCATCGCCGACGATCATCACCTTGCCGGTATCCCCCGCCAGCAGGCGGATCCACGCGTACTGAATGTTGTTGGTATCCTGGAATTCGTCGACCAGGATATTGGTAAAGCGCTCGCGGTAGTGCTGCAGGATATGCGGCTTATTCAGCCACAGTTCGTGCGCGCGCAGCAGCAGCTCGGCGAAATCCACCAGCCCCGCGCGATCGCAGGCTTCCTGATAGGCCTGATACACCTTCTGCCAGGTCTGCTCCACCGGGTTACCGTAGCTCTGAATATGGTGCGGGCGCAGGCCTTCGTCTTTCTGGCCGTTGATGTACCACATCGCCTGACGCGGCGGCCACTGCTTCTCATCGAGGTTCATTGCCTTAATCAAACGCTTAAGCAGACGCAGCTGGTCTTCGCTGTCGAGGATCTGGAAGTCCTGCGGCAGGTTGGCGTCAAGGTGATGGGCGCGTAGCAGCCGGTGCGCCAGGCCGTGGAAAGTACCGACCCACATACCGCCCTGGGTGGTGCCCATCAGTTGGCCAATACGATGGCGCATCTCCGCCGCCGCTTTGTTGGTAAAGGTCACCGCCATAATGGAGTAAGGGGAACAGTTCTCAACGCTCAGTAGCCAGGCGATGCGGTGTACCAGCACGCGCGTCTTACCGCTGCCCGCTCCTGCCAGAACCAGCATATTCGTACGTGATGCCGCAACGGCTTCACGCTGTTTGTCATTAAGGCTGTCGAGCAGGTAAGAAACGTCCATTGGCACCGCCGGAAATGAGACGCCCGGCAACGTTCAGTTCACCGGGCTACTGTTAATTTATACAGAACTACTGACGATTATATCAGCGAGGTCAGAGATGCCAACCGTGAAATTTCGATGTGCGGCAGCAGACGGCTGTCGGCGGTGCGCATCAGGTCTGCGCCCTGCGGTTTGATCCAACAGGCCTGCATGCCGCAGCGAATGGAGCCCGCCACGTCGGTCGTCAGATCGTCACCAACGTGCAGAATCTGCGCCAGCGGCAGCGCCAACCGCTCTGCCGCCAGATGATACATATCGGCAAAAGGTTTAGAACGCCCGTCCGGACCGGCGCGCAGCACGAAACGGAAGTAGTCGCTCAGGCCAAAAAGTTCCGGCCGGGCATTGCCGTTGGTAATGGCCACCAGCGGCCATTTTTCCGCCAGCTTCGCCAGCGTATCGTGCGTCTCTTGCGGGACGTCGATCAGGCTGCGCCAGTGGGCGAAGTTGGCCATCGCTTCATCCGCCCCCGTTTTCGCCAGCGCCGCAGAAAGCCCGGCGTTGATCATCCCCAGCTCCAGCGCGCGGCGGCGCCACTCGGTGACATCGTGGTAAATTTCCGGCTCAGAGGCCAGCAGCGTCTGGCGCAGCCGGTTGAGTTCGCTGGCGTCAAATTGACTCAGCGACGGATGGTAGCTGCGCACAAAACTCAGCGACTCATGCAGCGTTCGGTCAATCACCGGGCGGTTGTCATAAAGGGTATCGTCCAGGTCAAATGTCAGTGCTGAAATCTGGCCAAGAGGTCGGTAAAAACGCATTATTTCCCCCGTTTGGCGCGCGGATGCGCCGCATCGTACACCGACGCAAGGTGTTGAAAATCAAGATGGGTATAAATTTGAGTGGTGGACAGATTCGCATGACCCAGCAGCTCCTGCACCCCGCGCAGATCGCCGCTCGACTCCAGCATATGGGTCGCGAAGGAGTGGCGCAGCTTATGCGGATGCACGTGGCTGTTGAGGCCCTGCTTAATGCCCCATTCGGCAAAGCGCTTTTGCACGTTACGCGCGGAAATTCGCTTGCCCAGTTTCGATAAGAACAGGGCGTCTTCATCAGCGCCGAACAGGCCGCGCAGGTCGAGCCAGTGCTCAATCCACACCACCGCGTTGCGGCCAATCGGCAGGCGGCGCTCTTTGCTGCCTTTGCCCATCACCCACACCTCGCCGGATTCCAGATCGAGGTGCTTAATGTCGAGATTCACCAGCTCCGAGAGACGCAGCCCCGCGCCGTACATCACTTCCAGCATCGCCCTGTCGCGTACCGCCAGCGGATCGTTGAGATCGATATCCAGCAGTCGGTTAACGTCGTCGACGTCGATATTTTTCGGTAAATGGCGCGGTGTTTTCGGCGCCGAAATCCCCTTTGCCGGATTGGCCGCCAGTTCGCCCTGGCTCACCAGCCAGTCAAAGAAGCTGCGTAAGGCGGAGAGGCGTAAAGCCAGGCTGGCTGGACCCAGTCCCTGACGACGGCTGCGTACCGCCAGGTTACGGACCTGGGCGGCATCGCATTGCTGCCAGCTTTTCAGCCCGGCGTTTTCCGCCAGCGCGATAAGCGTCTCCAGCTGACGGCGGTAGTTCAGCAGCGTTATTGGACTCAACTGACGCTCGACGCCGAGATAGCGTAAAAAGCGCTCTACGGAAGGCAACAGCGGTGAGGCGGTCATGCGCGCTCGATCCAGCGCTCCAGCAATCCCGGGAGCATCGACGCAATTTCCTGCAAAAGCTGCGTTCCCTGGCCTTGTTGATAGTGCTGAGGGTCGCGACTGCTGAACAGCATCACGCCGGGCGCTTCATCTCCCCCCAGCAGCGACATCGCCACCGAACCCACGGCTTTTGCTTCCGGCAGCACCACCAGCAGTTCCGGACCGTTCAATGGGCCAAGATAGTGGCGCTGCTGGCCAAGCCGCTGGATGCGTATGGGCTCAAACGCCTGACGGCTTATCGCCAGATGGGTGAATTTAGAGGGCGCGCCGAGCCGCCAGCTGTCGGGAAACAGGCGCACCGTCGCGCCCGCCAGCCCCAGCTCGCGCGCCCAGCGATGAAAGCGGTTGAGCATTTCATCAAGGCTATCGGCCGCCGCCAGCCGCGTTTGGAGATCAAACAGGCGCTGAAACAGGCTTTCGTTCGCCGTCGCCTGGGCCATCAGCAGCGACATATTCTCTTCCAGCACGTTGATATGATTCCGCGCCCGCGCCATATGCCATTCCACCAGCGAGACCGAACCACGTACCGGATGCGGAACCGACATGTGCTCCACCAGCGCCGCATTACGAATAAAGAATTCAGGATGTTGCAACAGATAGTCCACCACTGCGCGATCGTTCAGCTCGCTGGCGAGTTCCTGCTGTTCTTCCCCGACTTGTTTCATAAATGAATAAATCCGTCATAGACATGTGCCGCCGGGCCAGTCATATACAGCGGTTGGCCCGGACCTTTCCAGGCGATATCAAGACGCCCGCCGGGTAATTCCACGCGGACCTCCTCGCCCAGTAAACCCTGCTGGATACCTACTGCCGCCGCCGCACAGGCGCCGCTGCCGCAGGCCTGCGTTTCACCCGCGCCGCGTTCATACACGCGCAGACGAATATGGGAGCGGCTGACCACCTGCATAAAGCCGATGTTCGCTCGCTCCGGGAAGCGCTCGTGGTTTTCCATCACCGGACCGAGCGTTTCCACCGTCGCGGTTTCCACATCATCGACCTGAATAACGCAGTGCGGATTACCCATCGATACCACGCCGCACAATACTGTCTGTTCGGCGGCGCGCATGATATAGGTCTTTTCCGCTTTGTTCGCGCGAAACGGCACCTGCGACGGTTCGAAGTTCGGCTCGCCCATATTCACGCGCACCAAATCGTCTTCCGTCACGCTTAATACCATACGGCCATTTGACGTACTCACGCGAATGTCACGTTTATTGGTCAGGCCTTTCAGGCGCACAAAGCGGGCGAAACAGCGCGCGCCATTGCCGCATTGCGCCACTTCGCTACCGTCTGCATTGAAGATGCGATAGTGGAAATCGAGCTCTGGATCGTAGGGCGGCTCAACCACCAGCAGCTGATCGAAGCCCACACCAAGATGCCGATCCGCCAGACGGCGAATCAGTTCCGGGGAGAAAAAAACATTCTGAGTTACCGCGTCAACGACCATAAAGTCATTGCCAAGGCCATGCATCTTAGAGAACTGCATCATCTACTCCAGCAGCGCGGAACTGTCAGTAATTCACCTGGGTCGGACCACCGCTATCGCCGCGATCGTTACGATCCGGCGTAGAGCTCTGGATACCGCTATCAACCGGTTTAGTCGGCGGAGGCGCCGTTTTATCCGCTGGCGGGAAATAAAGCGGCCCTTTCAGACCACAGCCGGTCAGGCTGAGGACCGCTAATAAAACGGCAAGCGCTGGGAAAACGTTTTTCATGGATAGTTGCCCGTAATTCATTCTTTCTGCTTTCTATCATCGCAGGAGAAGGCGTAAAAGCAAGCGTTTAGGACAGCTTTATGAAATCAGAAAAGCGCCGTTCCACCAGAGTTACCGCGCAAAAGCGTTGATGGATATGCTCTGGTGATTCATTTTAGCGGAGCTCGCTTCCAGCATTTCTTTAACACCTGTATCGACTGCACAATATCCGCTTCCATTACGCCGGCAAATCCCAGCACCACGCCGTAATGATGGCGGCTTTCAGGCGTACCGGGGATCCACAGCGCGCTCAGCGGGGTAATTTCAACACCTGCCGCCAGGGCCTGGCTAACGAGACGGTTTTCGGTTTCAGCATCCTCCAGCGTAATCGCCGCATGTAGTCCCGAGGCGACTTCCGGCATCACGCCAATATGGCTCAGATGCTGATTCCACTCGGCCAGCAGCAGGTCGCGGCGGCTTTTACTGATTCTGCGCATTCGGCGGATATGGGGCTGGAAATGGCCTTCCGAAATAAAGCTCGCCATCACCTGCTGGTCGTTCATTGGCGGCTGGCGGGTGGATAGCGTGCGCAGCAGGTTCAGCGGTTCCACCAGCGGTTGCGGAACCACCATGTAGCCCAGGCGTAGCGCGGGATACATCACTTTGGAAAACGAACCGATATAAATCACCCGATGGCGGTTATCCAGCGCGGCGAGCGGCATCAGCGGCGTACCGTTATAGCGATACTCGCCGTCGTAATCATCCTCCATAATCCACGCCTGATGCTTTCTGGCCCACTCCAGCAGCGCCATTCGCCGCGATAGCGACAGCGTCGCGCCCGTCGGGTACTGGCATGACGGGCTTACGTAGACCATCCTGGCGTCGGGATAATCCGTCAACTGCGCCGCCTGAAGCCCCTCATCATCAACGTTAATCGCTTTAATATTCAAACCAAGGCAGGAGAATACGCCCGCCGCTGCCCAGTGGCAGGGGTTTTCCATAATGACGTCCTGCCCGGCGCGCAGCAGCAGCGCGGAACACAGCATAATCGCCTGCTGTGCGCCAAGGGTAATAATCACCTGGGCCGGGTCGCACTTCAGGCCGCGCGAGGTGTGCAGATAGCTGGCGATAAGCTCGCGCAGCTGTAGATCTCCCGCCGGTACGCCGTAGCCCATTTGCGCGATGGGTCGCCGCCGCCAGAAGCGGTTTTGCAAACGCGACCAGGTATCAAACGGGAAATGGTCAATCGCGGGCATACCGATGCGAAAAGCCTTCGGCGGGCCGTCGTGAACAAAATGGCGATTAAACCGCGCCGTCAGCGGCAGGCGCGAGTCTACGCGTAAGGCAGGAAATTCAGGCACTTCAGGGCCTTCTTCAACCTCCTGCCCGCGGTAACGTATATAGGTGCCGTCGCCCTGGCGGGTTTCAATCAAATCGTCGGCATATAAGCGCTCGTAGACCGAAACTACCGTATTGCGAGACACCCCCAGCAGCCGCGCCAGCTCACGGGTCGCGGGTAGCTTTGCCCCGTGAAGACCGGGCGTATTCATCATCTTCTCTCTCAGGGCGCGATAAAGCTGCTCGCTACGCTTTCTGCCAGCATCCAGCTTTATTCCCGTTAAATCAAAAGGCAGAGCAACCGACAAATTGGCACCTTAATATCGTGGGTTTTTGGTCCTGTTATACATCCAATATGACAATTAGCATAGGCGCATTAATACTCATGATGAAAGCGATGCCTTTCATCGCTCTCTGAACCCTGAATGATTGAGCCTACTATGTCAGCATCAGAAATCACGATTTTTGCCGCAAAAAAAATCATTACGATGTGTCCGAACCGCCCGGAAACCACCCATGTCGCGGTGCGCGGCGACCGTATTTTAGGTACCGGCACGCTTGAAGAACTCACCGGCTTCGGCGAATACCAGCTGGACGAGACCTTTGCCGACAAAGTGTTAATGCCCGGCCTGATTGAAGCCCACTCCCACGTCACCGGCGGCGGCATGTGGCAGTTCCCCTATGTGGGTTACTACGATCGCCCGGACCATACCGGTAAAATCTGGCAAGGCTGCCGCTCATTCGACGACGTCGTCAGCGCGCTGCAGGCGGTTGAACGTGAGATGACCGATCCACACGCGCCGCTGATCGCATGGGGCGTCGATCCTATTTATTTCGGCAGCGAAAAGCTGGGACGCGAACATCTGGACCGTGTCTCAACCACCCGTCCGGTCGCCGTTATCCATATGAGCATTCACCTGATGGGCGCCAATACCGCTGCGCTGCACGACTGCGGAATATTTGACGACTGCCAGATTGAAGGGGTGGTGAAAAATCAGGACGGTACGCTGCACGGTGAGCTGGTGGAATTCGCCGCCATGGGGCCAATCCTGAATAAATATGGTTTCTGGGACGAGCTCACCACCGAAATCGCCATCGCCAATTTTGGCCAGGAAGCGTTTCGCGCAGGCTGCACCAGCGCTGCCGATATGGGCCTGACCGACTTCAGCAACCCCGAGCTGATGACCAACTATATCCGCATGACCCGTGAAGAGGATTTCCCGATTCGCCTGCTGGTAGCCTACGGTCCTCCGTTCGTGAAGAAACCCTTCCAGGAAGCGCTGGATTTCGCGCCGGACGTGATGCGTCACGGGCACGAAAAAATGCACTTCGGCCCGATGAAAATCTTCCTCGATGGTTCTATCCAGGGCGGTTCAGGAAGAATGCTGGAGCCCTTCTATTATCTCGATGGTCACAACGGCGCGTGGAACGCTACACCGGAAGAGGTGGAGCAGCAGGTCTACGACATTATGTCCCGCGGCTACCAGGTTCACTGCCACTGTAACGGCGACGAGGCTTCGGAAGCGTTCATTAAAGCCGTCGAGAAAACCCTGAATCGTATTCCGGCAGTTAACCACCGCGCGGTAATGCAGCACGCGCAAATGCTGCGTGAAGACCAGTTCAAACGCATCAAAGAAATGGGGATGTGCGTGAACTTTTTCAGCAATCACGTCTATTACTGGGGCGATCAGCACTACAGCAAAACCATGGGCCCGGAGCGCGCGATGCGTATGGATGCCTGCGGCAGCGCAGTGCGTCACGGTATTCCTTTCGCCTTCCACAGCGATTGCGGTATCACCCCCATCAACCCGCTGTTCACCGGCTGGTGCGCGGTTAACCGTCTGACGGCATCCGGGCGCGTGCTGGGCGAAGCGGAGAAAATCTCCGTCGATCAAGCACTGCACGCGATGACACTCGGCGCAGCGTGGACCATGAAAATGGATCATCTGATCGGCAGCATCGAATGCGGTAAATACGCCGACTTCACCGTGCTGGAAGAGGATCCGCAGGCCATCGAGCCGATTCAGCTCAAAGATGTGAAGGTCTGGGGCACCGTGCTGGGCGGTAAGAAACAGCAAATCCAGTAATCCTGTTGCGAACATTATCCACCCGGCGTCGTCGTCGGGCGGATAGCTATTACACAAAATCATTCACGTTGCATCAAGGCGGCAACTAAGAGAGTCCCCTGCGCTTACGACAGTAAGTGACTGGGGTAAACGCAGGCAGCCAACACAGAGGCAGCTTGAAGGATGATGTGTAGATTGCCTGAAATTAACTACAGAACACTATCATGACGACAAATTCAGTAATTAACTCTCCCGGCATGTCGCGCAACGCGGCCGCCGATACGGCGATGAAATGGTTGCCGCTTCTGGTACTGTGCCTCGCCCAGCTCTCGACATCCGGCGATAATGCCACGCTGAGCATCGCTACCGGCGCGTTGGTCAGCGACCTGCACGCCTCAATGGATCTCATCAGCATCGCCAACGCGATGTACTCGCTGGCCGCGGGGTCTCTGATGGTCGCCGCCGGAATGGCCGGGCTTATCGTGGGCTGGAAGAAAACCTTCCGCATCGGCTGCGCGCTGCTGTTTCTCGCCGAACTGACCGCTTATTTCTCACCGAACATGCTGGTCTTCACCTACGGCGCCCGTCTGCTTTCCGGTATTGGCGGAAGCTTTATGATCCCGTCGGTGCTGGGGCTTATCGCCAGTAACTACAAAGGCCGCCAGCAGGCGATCGCCTTTGGCGCTATCGGCGCAGCTAGCGGCGTCTCCTTCGCCGCCGGCCCGTTGATTTGCGGCCTGCTGGTTGACCACCTCGGCTGGCGCGCCGCGTTTGCCGCTATCGCCGGCCTGTGCATCGTCATCTTCAGCGGCTCCTTCCTGGTCCCTACGCCGGCAAAACCTGAACGCAAAGTGGTGTTCGATCTGCCCGGCGTCGTCCTGACCGTCATCGGCTTGTTCAGCGTGATCCTCGGCTTCCTGAAAGTATCAAGCTGGGGTCTGTTTACGCCGTTTAACGCGCCGTTCACCGTTATGGGCCTTAGCCCGGCGCCGTTCCTCGTCCTGTTTGGTCTGATCGTGCTGGCGATTATGCTGAAGTGGGAGCGCCATCGCGAAGCCACCACCGGCAGCGCGCTGATCCCGCTGTCGTTCCTCGCAACGCCGCAGGTGCGTAACGGTCTCTATCTGACGGCGTTTATCTTCCTCGCCTACGGTTCCGGTATTTTCGTGACCGTGAGCTTCGTGCAGGTAGTTGCCGGACTGAACGGTATTGAAACCGGCCTGCTCATTCTGCCGTTTGCGCTGGGCGTCGTGGTCTTTTCGCTGGGGCTGCCGATCGTCTGGAAAAACGCGAATCCGAAACGGATGTGCCAGAGCGCGCTGCTCATCGGCACGCTGGGCTCCGTGTTGTGCATCTTCGGCTTCGGCCCGTCTGATTTCAGCATGATCGTGCCGGTAGGGATGTGTCTGATTGGCGTCAGTATGGGCATCGTTTCCGCCTATTCCAGCTATATTGTTACCAGCGCCCTGCCGGCGCGCGATGCACAGCAGTCGGGCGGCGTGCAGGCGACTTCGCGTAACGTCGGCCAGGCAATCGGCGTGGCGGTTTGCGGTATGGTGATGCTGACGGCGATCACCATGACAGTGCAGGATATGGCGAGCCACGACGCTTCGCTGAGCCAGGATACACAGCAAAAAGTGGCGAATATCTCCGTCATTCCTTATCTCAGCGATACCGGCTTCTCAAAGCTAATGCTGGATCAAGGCGTGAATCAAAAGGATGTGACGGAACTCAACCAGGTCTATAAAACCGCCCGCCTGAAAGCTACGCGAGCGGGCATGGTCGCCACCGCGGTCATGACGCTGCTGTTTTTATTCGGGACGCGCAATCTCCCCGTCCGCGCCAAAGGGTCTGACGACGCAGCAGGAGAAGAACCGCGTGCTAAGAAGTCGAAAATCTGAGTTAAGATCAAAAGATAACTAACAATAACGCGCCCCTCCCGCGAGGAAGGGCGCGTTTTGTCGTTTCTATCAAAAAGGAACAATCTGTGACCACCAACCCTACACCGACAAACTGGTTACCTTTGATTGTCTTGTGCTGCGCACAGTTTCTGGCCTCCGCCGATAACGTGACGTTGAGTATCGCCACGCAGGCGCTAATGAACGACCTGCACGCGACGCTTGGACAGGTCAGTACGGCGAATACCATGTATCCGTTGATTGCGGGCACGTTTATGGTGGCGGGCGGAATGCTGGGGTGCATCTGGGGTTGGCGGATGCTGTTTCGCATCGGATGCCTGATTTTTATCCTCGCCGAAATCTGCGCCTTTTTTTCGCCATCGATCACGCTCTTCACCTGGGGCGCGCGTCTGACCGCCGGGATAGGCGGTAGCCTGATGATCCCCGCCGTTTTTGGCCTGATCTCTGCCCTGTATCAGCAGCGACGACGGGTTGCCGCTTTTGGCGCGCTTGGCGCCTCCAGCGGCATTTCATTCGCCTGCGGGCCCATTCTATGCGGATATTTACTGGACCACGTCGGCTGGCGCATCGCGTTTGCCTCGCTGGGCCTGCTGGCGCTGCTTATTCTCATCTGTTCTGTCATCATCCCGGCATCAGAAAACAAACGCGCCGCTATCCCCTTCGATACCCCGGGTTTCCTGTTAGGCACCCTGGGGCTGTTTCTGACCATTTTCGGCATTCTGCGCATCCCGGTCTGGGGACTGATTATGCCTTTCGACGCCGCAGTGAGCATTCTCGGCCTGAGCCCCGCCCCTTTCGTCATCCTGTGCGGCCTGATTGTGCTGGTGATGATGCTGCGCTGGGAACGTCATTTTGAAGCCGCCACCGGCCACGCTCTGCTGCCCGCGGTTTTCCTGAAAACCCGCCTGGTGCGCCACGGGCTCTATCTCACGGGTTGGATATTTTTTGCCTACAGTTCGGCTATTTTTACCGTGGTGAGTTTTGTGCAGATTGTTAAAAGCGTATCGGCGATGGAAACAGGGCTGCTGATACTCCCTTTTGCGATCTGTCTCGCCGCCTGTTCTCTGGGTTTACCGCTGCTCATTCAGCAGCGAAACCCTCGCCGCCAGTGCCAGATGGGGCTGGCTGCGGGAATCGCCGGCGCTCTGGTTGCCGCCGCGGCGCTGCACGTGACGGGATTTACCCCTGTACTGATGGCGTCAGGGCTCTGTTTAATCGGCGCGGGGATGGGCACCATCGCGACCAATGCCCCGATACTGGTCACCACGGGCGCAGGGAATCGGCACGCCGAACAGTCCGGCGGCGTTCAGGCCGCCTCGCGCGATATCGGGCAAGCATTAGGAATGGCGTTAATCAGTACCGTCATGCTAACGGTATTGACCTTCATGATGAAATATCAGGTACAGCACGATGTGGCAATCAGCCTGGCCGCCCGACAGGCCATCGGCCATCTCACGTTTATCCCGTGGACGAGCGATCGAACTTTTCATCAGCTTATCCAGACACAAAGCCTGGCGACCGATGATATTTATAGCATTCTGCAGCATTATCAACAGAGCCGGATGGAAAGCGCGCGCTATGGGCTGCTGGCGATGGCCATCGTGACGTCTCTACTGCTTATCCGCCTTCGCCATCTGCCGAAGTCATCGTAGATTGCGCTATACTGCCGCCACGATCAAAAAAGCGGGAAAGAACCATGAACGACAGTGAATTCCATCGCCTGGCCGATACCCTGTGGATGACCATCGAAGAGCGTCTCGACGACTGGGATGGCGACAGCGATATCGACTGTGAAATCAACGGCGGCGTGCTGACTATCAGCTTTGAAAACGGCAGCAAAATTATTATCAACCGCCAGGAGCCGCTGCACCAGGTATGGCTGGCGACAAAACAAGGCGGCTACCATTTCGACTTGAAAGGCGACGAGTGGGTATGCGACCGCAGCGGCGAAACGTTCTGGGATCTGCTGGAACAGGCGGCGACCGCGCAGGCCGGTGAAGTGGTGAGTTTTCGCTAAGCGCACGTGATTCGAGTTCCCCGGATTGCGGCTGGCGCCTTATCCGGGCTACATAACCCTATGCCGCACGCTACCCTTTCTCAGGAGTAGTGCTGCAGCATTGGCGACGTTGCGGCATCCTGACCGGCTGAAGCGGTGGCGGCGGCAATCACCTGGCTGCGGAACGGGATCACCTGTTCGCGACCGTCGACGTCGACGATTTGATAAAACTGCGGCAGGTTAAAGTTGATAAAGCTGGAGCCGTAGGTAAAGCGGTCATGCGATGAAGAGTAGAAGCGGCTGACGTCGCGCACCAGCTCCTCTTTGCTGCCCTCACAGTGGTGATACACCTCGGCGCGGTTGCTCTCATCAAGAATATAGATGTTAAATCCGTTATCGTTATCCGCATCTTCAAAGAAGAACTGAATGATCCCTTCGCTGGCAAAACCATCCACCACCTGCGGCAGCCTGACGTGGTTGGTCTCCACCTGCACCGACAGGCCGTGCAGTTTGTTATGCGAAATCGCGCCGTAGAATTCGATGGCGTTTTCCAGCTTCTGTACCGAGACGTTAAGGCGCTCGAAAAACAACCCCCAGGTCTGCCCGGATACGCGCAGCGCTTTAAAGCGGCCGGTATCCTGACGGGTGCTGGAGAGGCGTAGCTCAACGCATTCAGAAACCAGCTGCTGCACGCGAGTGCGGATCAGGCCGCGCAAATGCTGGCTATAGCAGAAGACCTCCACGCTATCCGGCGGCGCGGCGTCCTGATGCATCTTGCCGAGAATGGTTTTCAGCGCTTCGATCATCGCCTGCTCGCCGTTAAAATGCAGCGTTCGCACCTCGTTCCACGAGTTGCGGTACAGCAGATCGATGCTGCCAATCAGGCATTTTTGCTCTTCGCCGAAGCTAAAAACATCGAGCTTACGGAAGTCAAAATGCACCACCTGATTGCGGAAGGCCGCCGTCGGATCATATTCGAGGTTGACGATAATCGCCAGGTGGCGAATTTCGCACGGGCTATACAGCGCTTTCGGCGTCGGGGACGGCAGGCGCAACGGGAAGTGGTGCGCCACATCGGCCACCATCTCCTGCAGTTTAGCCAGATCGACGATGCCGTTGCCCTTAATAAACAGGCGAGTGCGTGACGTCAGCAGGCCGTTAAACCAGGCCCAGGCCACCAGCTTATTAAGATAACGGTTATATTCCAGCGGCTGGTGGCTGATGATCGACTCCATATCCGGCGCGCGGTTATAGACATACCAGCCGGTACGGTTGGCACGGCCGGGCGGCACATGGATAAAGGTCAGATTCGGCTCAGACAGATCCGGCGAAATTTGCGGGTTAACCAGGGTCACTTTCCCCGGCAGCGCTTCAAAGGCGGCGTACAGCTTACGCGTCAGCACGCCAATATCCTGCGGACTGGCGGAAACGCTCAGGTTGTTGCGACGCGCAAAGCGAATCAGGTTGCGATAGCTCTGCATCATCGCATCAAGCAGCTCGTTATGCGCTTTACGGACTTCGTCAATCTTCCAGTTGGCCCGGTTATCGAGCATCATCAGACGCTTTTCATCCCAGCCCCACTCTTTAACCAGGTGGCTGACGACTTCACGGCGCCAGCCGACGCAGGCACGCTCGCGGCTCAGCTTCTCGCACACTTTTAAATAGAAACATCGACGCACCAGATCGAGGCGCGTTTCATCCTCGATAGCCTGCAGATAGAGCGTGACGCGCTCCAGCATCATGCAGTAAGGGTCGAGGCCAAACGATACGATTTCACCGTCATGCAAGCGCTGCTTGATATCTTTCGCCAGCAGACGGTTGTTGGGGTACTCCCAGGAGTACGCTTCCAGCAGCAGCGTCTTCAGCACCGCTTTATAGGGCGAGTCGATGCTTTTATACAGCTGCCACAGGCTGGCGCCGAAGTACTCTTCCGCCGAGAGGGAGCTCAGGCCGCCGAGATCCAGCCATTCGTTCGGCGTCAGCACGCCCTGCGCGTAGAGGCTCATCACGTAATCATCGTAATGCTCTTCTTCCTCGCACGGCACCATATTCCACAGAATACGCTTCCCGGCAAGGCGCACCGCGGTGCGGTAAAACTCATCCAGTAGCAGGATATGTTGGGTCGAACCGCAGTCTTCACCGCCCAGGCTGCCGCTTTCGTTATGGCGGAAGCGGTTTTCGTCGATCAGGAAGAAGCTCACTTCAACACCCAGCGACGCAGCCCAGATTTCCAGCAGGCTGCATTTTCGCTGCAGCAGCTGGCGCTCTTCGCTATCCAGCCACGACTGATGGCAAACCCAGATATCAAGGTCGGAAGAACAGCTTTGCCCAACGGAAGAAGTACTGCCCATGGAGTAAAGGCCAGTGATGGGCAGCTCGCCTTTCGGCGGTTCCTGGGTCAGCATTCCACGATTGAGTTCAAGCTCGTCAAGGTAGTGGCGTTGGGTTTCATCAGGCGTGTAGAGGCAAATGCCACGGGGAACGTTACCGTCAAGGTAACCCGGCATCAGCGGGTGATGATAATGTAGTAATGTCGGCAGTAGACTGTAAACCTGCTGGAAAGCGGGTCCCATGGCAGCAAGGGCGCGATCCACGCGCAATTGGTTGATGGCATCCAGTCTCTGTTTCAGTGTCTCAATATAGAGGTACAAGACATATCGCCTGATGTTCAAAAACCCGACGTACAATAGTACGGAGAGTTTCAGTATTTCAACAAAAACCGTCACCATTCGTCGTCGGTGTGGTTGTGATGAGCTGCTGACTGACAAATGGTTTAAAACGTGATCAATCTAACACCTTGCGGATTGACCGTAAAGAAAGATGCGCTACATACAAGTGTAGCACCCTTTACTACGTGTAAATTCTTCACTACGTTTGCGGCAACCCGCAAACGCATGAAAGGCTAAAATGATGGCCGCGACCCTTACCCCCACAAAACTAACATCCCTAAGACAACAATGTTAGGATGGTTAGTGGTCGACTATGACGGTAACAAGCATGTTAGACAAAGTTTTGAGAATTGCCACACGGCAAAGCCCGCTTGCGCTATGGCAGGCACATTATGTGAAAGAGCGTCTGGAAGACTGTCATCCGGGGCTTTCTGTTGAACTGGTGCCGATGGTCACCCGCGGCGACGTGATCCTTGATACGCCCCTTGCAAAAGTGGGCGGCAAGGGTCTCTTTGTGAAAGAGTTAGAGCTGGCCATGCTGGAAGGCCGCGCCGATATTGCCGTCCATTCCATGAAAGACGTGCCGGTGGAATTTCCCGCTGGACTAGGGCTGGTGACCATTTGTGAACGAGAAGATCCGCGCGATGCGTTTGTCTCGAACCACTACGCTTCCATTGATGAACTGCCGCACGGCAGCGTCGTTGGCACATCAAGTTTACGTCGCCAGTGTCAGCTGGCCGCAGCGCGGCCGGATCTCACCATCCGCTCCCTGCGCGGCAACGTTGGCACTCGTTTAAGCAAGCTCGATAGCGGCGAGTACGACGCGATCATTCTTGCCGCCGCGGGGCTTAAGCGCCTGAACCTTGAAGCACGTATTCGTCAACCGCTGACGCCGGAGCAATCTCTGCCCGCCGTCGGCCAGGGCGCGGTCGGCATTGAGTGTCGCCTTGACGACGAATGGACCAAAGCGCTGCTGGCCCCACTGAACCATACGGAAACGGCCATACGCGTACGCGCTGAACGGGCGATGAACACCCGGCTTGAAGGCGGTTGCCAGGTGCCTATCGGTAGCTATGCCGAACTGATCGACGGTGAGCTATGGCTGCGCGCGCTGGTTGGCGCACCGGATGGCTCGCACACGGTACGCGGCGAGCGGCGCGGTCGTCCGGAAGATGCCGAAACGCTGGGTGTCTCCCTTGCCGAAGAACTTCTGGATAACGGCGCGCGCGACATTCTCGCCGTCGTTTACGCAGGAGAAGCGCCACGATGAGCATTCTGGTTACCCGTCCGCTGCCGCAAGGCGAAGAGTTAGTCAGCCGCCTGCGCGCGCTGGGACGCGTGGCCTGGAGCTTTCCGCTCATCGAGTTTACCCCGGGTCGACAGCTCCCTGAGCTGAGCGCCCAGTTGGCAAGCCTGGCGGCGGGCGATTTACTCTTCGCGCTATCACAGCATGCCGTTGAGTTTGCCCACGCTCGCCTCCAGCAGCAGGGGCTGCGCTGGCCCACGGCGCCCGACTATTTTGCCATTGGCCGCACCACCGCGCTGGCCCTGCATAAAGTCAGCAATCGACAAGTTCGCTACCCGTTAGATCGGGAAATCAGCGAAGTCTTGCTACAATTACCTGAATTACAAAACATTGCGGGGAAAAAAGCGCTCATCCTGCGCGGCAACGGCGGGCGAGAATTACTCGGCGACATGCTTCGCGAACGCGGTGCCGATGTCACTTTTTGTGAATGTTATCAACGTAGTGCGAGGCACTATGATGGCGCAGAAGAAGCAATGCGCTGGCAGTCCCGCGGGGTTTCAACGCTGGTCATTACCAGCGGCGAGATGCTGCAGCAGCTCTGGACGCTAATACCACAGTGGTATCGCGAACGTTGGCTCCTGAGCTGTCGCATTTTAGTTGTCAGTGAACGTCTGGCCGAACAGGCCAGGGAATTGGGCTGGCAGGATATCCAGGTTGCCGATAGCGCCGACAACGATGCGCTGCTACGCGCATTACAATAACTCTCAACATTGGAAGCCATAATGACGGAACAACAGAATCAATCCGCCGTGGTTGAAGAGACCAGGGAGGCCGTGGACACAACGCCACAGCCAGAAAATAACGTAGAAAAGAAAAACGGCGGCAGTAAAACCAGCCTCGCTCTGAGCGCCATAGCTATCGCTATCGCCCTCGCCGCTGGCATAGGTCTTTATGGCCTGACGAAGACCCAGGCGACCCGCCAGAGCGAAGCCAGCGCCGGGCTATCCAGCCAGATCGCCGCGCTGCAAAAAGCGCAGGAAAATCAAAAAAGCGAGCTTGAAAGCATCATTAAGCAGCAGACCGAGCAGCTGACGCAAGCGCAGCGTCAGCAGGATGCTCTGGCGAAGAAGCTGGAAGAAGTGCAGGAGAAGGTCGCGGTCATTTCCGGCAGCGACGCAAAAACCTGGCTGCTCGCGCAGGCTGATTTCCTCGTGAAACTGGCCGGACGTAAGCTGTGGGGCGATCAGGATGTGACGACCGCCGCCGCGCTGCTGAAAAGCGCCGACGCCAGCCTCGCCGACATGAACGATCCAAGCCTGATTAGCGCCCGTCGCGCCATCACCGACGATATCGCCTCGCTCTCCGCCGTAAGTCAGGTGGACTATGACGGTATCATTCTGAAGGTTAACCAGCTCGCCAACCAGATCGATAATTTACGCCTGGCGGACAATAACGACGATGACACCCCGATGGATTCCGATAGCGATGAGCTATCCAGCTCCATTAGCGAGTGGCGGGTAAACCTGCAAAAAAGCTGGCAGAACTTTATGGACAGCTTTATTACCGTTCGCCGCCGCGATGAGACCGCCGTACCGCTGCTGGCGCCAAACCAGGACGTCTACCTGCGCGAAAACATTCGCTCGCGTCTGCTGGTCGCGGCGCAGGCCGTTCCGCGCCATCAAGAAGAAACCTACAAACAGGCGCTGGATAACGTCTCAACCTGGGTTCGCGCCTACTACGATACTGAAGACGCCACCACTAAAGCCTTCCTTGAGGATGTGGATAAGCTCAGCCAGCAAAGCATCACCATGAACGTACCAGAGAGCCTGCAGAGCCAGGCGCTGCTTGAGAAACTGATGCAAACGCGGGTACGTAATCTGATGGCGCAGCCGGCTGAAACCCAGACCAGCGTCCCGGCTCCCGCGCCGGCACCTGCTGCCCACGCGCCAACGCCTGCGCCACAAGGAGAGTAACGCATGTTGAAAATTCTCTTACTCTTCGCGCTGCTGCTTGCCGGAATCGTTGTTGGCCCGATGATCGCCGGTCATCAGGGCTACGTCCTGATCCAGACCGATAACTACAACATTGAAACCAGCGTCACCGGGCTAGCGATCATCATGATCCTCACCATGGTGGTGCTGTTTGCCATTGAGTGGCTGCTGCGGCGCATTTTCCGCACCGGCGCCCATACCCGCGGCTGGTTCGTGGGCCGTAAACGTCGTCGCGCCCGTAAGCAAACTGAGCAGGCGCTGCTGAAGCTGGCGGAAGGCGACTATCAGCAGGTTGAGAAGCTGATGGCGAAAAATGCCGATCACGCTGAGCAGCCGGTTGTGAATTACCTGCTGGCGGCGGAAGCCGCGCAGCAGCGAGGGGATGAAGCCCGCGCCAACCAGCATCTGGAGCGCGCAACTGAGCTCGCCGGCGATGACCTGATTCCTGTCGAAATTACCCGCGTACGCCTGCAGTTGGCGCGTAATGAAAACCACGCCGCCCGCCACGGTATCGACAAGCTGCTGGAGATCACGCCACGTCATCCGGAGGTTCTGCGCCTAGCCGAGCAGGCCTACATTCGTACCGGAGCCTGGAATTCGCTGCTGGATATCATTCCGTCAATGGCGAAAGCCAACGTCAGCGATGAAGAGCACCGCGCCGAACTGGAACAGCTGGCGTGGATTGGTCTGATGGATAAAACCCTGGCCGACGGCGGCAGCGAAGGTTTGCGCGAATGGTGGAAAAACCAGAACCGTAAAACCCGCAGCCAGGTGGCGCTACAGGTGGCAATGGCGAATCGCCTTATCGAAAGCGACGACCATGATACCGCACAGCAGATTATTATTGATGGTCTGAAAAAGCACTACGACGACCGTCTGGTCATGCCGATCCCGCGGCTGAAAACCAATAATCCGGAACAGCTGGAAAAAGTGCTACGTCAGCAGATTAAAACGGTCGGCGACCGCCCGCTGCTGTGGAGTACGCTGGGACAATCGCTCATGCGCCACGGCGAGTGGCAGGAAGCCAGCATTGCGTTCCGCGCTGCGCTCAAGCAGCGCCCGGATGCGTTTGATTACGCGTGGCTGGCCGATACCCTCGACCGCCTGCATCAGCCGGAAGAAGCGGCGACGATGCGTCGCGACGGCCTGCTGTTAACCCTGCAAAACAACCCGCAGCAATAATGCGATTCTCGCCTCCGCCGGGGGCGAGAATATCTTCCCTTCCCGCCTGAACGCTTTCCGAGCCCTGAAAAGAAAAAAACGCCTGCTCTGAAACCAGGGCAGGCGTTAAAACAGGTCTGTTTGACAACAAATTGGGTGCTTCACTCAACGTAGTGTCCATGGTGTTTGATGAGGCTATATGCTTCATCCTTCACGCTGTCTCTTCGTTGGCTGCACACTCTCCCTAAATCACTTACCTTTGTAAGCGCCTGGGGATTCCCGTGCTGGCCGTCTCGACACATCATGAATGATTTAGCATATAAAATGCGACATCTGTCAGTGGACGATAAGCACCGT
Organism: Klebsiella pasteurii; assembly: GCF_018139045.1. NCBI lineage: Bacteria > Pseudomonadati > Pseudomonadota > Gammaproteobacteria > Enterobacterales > Enterobacteriaceae > Klebsiella > Klebsiella pasteurii. The sequence continues at coordinate 4,153,433 of NZ_CP073236.1, read as the reverse complement.
AAAACGGCTCTGCATCATTCCTGAGTTTATGAGGCGCTAAGGCGAACATAAGAGATGGAATGAGCATCTACCCGGTTATTATCGCACAGGATCTGTAGAATCTGTAGAAAATGCATCTACCCGAACAGGGAATTGGGACTATTCTGGAGAATAAATTGTAATGTGATTAGCGGAATATTGTTTTCGATATCAGGAAGATAAGATTTTTTTTGCAAAATCAAAAAACAAAAAACCCCGCCGAAGCGGGGTTCAAAATTGGTCGGCGAGAGAGGATTCGAACCTCCGACCCACTGGTCCCAAACCAGTTGCGCTACCAAGCTGCGCTACTCGCCGATGTACTGCTTTTTTGAATTTTTAGTTCAATTCTTTATAAAGTCGTGGTGCGAGGGGGGGGACTTGAACCCCCACGTCCGTAAGAACACTAACACCTGAAGCTAGCGCGTCTACCAATTCCGCCACCTTCGCAATATCACAACTTTCTAAATAATGGGGTGGCTAATGGGATTCGAACCCACGACAACTGGAATCACAATCCAGGGCTCTACCAACTGAGCTATAGCCACCACTGCAAATCTTTTACGCGGTATTGAAACCACCGCAGCTCCAGCACCGGGTAAATGGTGCGCCCGACAGGATTCGAACCTGAGACCTCTGCCTCCGGAGGGCAGCGCTCTATCCAGCTGAGCTACGGGCGCTTAGCGCCGTTGCGGGGTCGGATAATACGGACTTCCTACCCCGCTGTCTAGTGCCTTTTTAAAGAAAATTATCGTTTGCTCATGCTTTGTGCGTTTTGTTGCTTATTGCGCCACATTATCAACATTCCCGCGTCGACCAAGGCCAAATACCTTATAAATAAGCGTCACGGCGGCAAGGAAAATCATTCCGACAAAGAGCGACATACGCGTATCGTCGTTAAATCCCATCCCTATCAGTACGCAAACCAGGAACGCCATAGTCAAATAGTTTGCCCACGGGAACAGCAGCGAGCGAAACGGATGGCTGGCCATGGCTTCTTTATGCACAAGACGAAAACGCAGCTGGCTAATCAGAATCACAAACCACGGTACCATCCCCGGCAGCACGCTGGCGCTGTAGACGTAGACGAAAACCCGCTGTGGATTAGGGATAATGTAGTTCAGGCACGAACCGACCAGCAGAATCAGGATCGACAGCGCCACGCCCGCCGAGGGTACGCCGTTGCGCGAGACTTTGGCGATGGCCGCGGGCAGCTGGCGATTCCTTGCCAGCGCGTAGAGCATGCGTCCGCAGCTGTACATTCCGCTGTTACAGCCGGAAAGCGCCGCCGTGAGCACCACAAAGTTAATAATACCTGCCGCCGCGGTGATGCCGATTTTGGCAAAGGTCAGCACGAACGGACTGCCGTTGGAGCCAATCTGATCCCACGGGAAAATAGTGACGATAACGAAAATCGCCCCCACGTAGAAAATCAGGATTCGCCACAGCACTTTTCCTACCGCGCTGCGCAGCGTGACCTGCGGATTCTTCGCTTCACCGGCGGTAATGCCGATAAGCTCGACGCCCTGGTAGGAAGCGACCACGATACACAGCGCCGTCAGGAAGCCCTTCCAGCCGCCGGCGAAGAAGCCACCGTGCTCGGTGAGATTGCCAAAGCCAATAGCGTGCCCGCCGTTGCCAAAACCAAAGAAAATAACGCCCAGCCCCACCACAATCATCACAATAATGGTGGTGACCTTAATCATAGCGAACCAGAATTCAATTTCACCGTAGAGCCGTACCGCCGCCAGGTTCGCCAGCGCCACCAGCCCGACCGCAATCAGCGCCGGTATCCACTGGACCATATCCGGGAACCAGAACTGGACATAGACCCCAATAGCCGTAATTTCCGATATCCCGACCGCCATCCACATAAACCAGTAAGACCATGCGGTGAGATAGCCGAAAAACGGGCTCATATAGCGGTGGGCATAAACGGCGAACGAGCCGGTTACCGGTTCGAGGAACAACATTTCGCCCATCGAACGCATGATAAAGAAGACAAAGAGCCCGGCGATAATATACGCCAGCAGAACCGAAGGTCCGGCCCACTTAAGCGTACTTGCCGCGCCCATAAATAACCCCACGCCAATCGTGCCGCCAAGAGCGATTAGCTCAATGTGTCGCGCCTCCAGTCCCCGCTGAAGTTCCGCTTTTTTCTCAGTCATATAACCTCTTGTGTTTGCCCTGCTCCGGGTTTAAGCGCATCCCAACCAGGATGTGTCTATACCGGTTATTTTTATGAATGAATAAAATGGAATAGCCCTGCCTGCGCGACGGTCAACTGACCGTCGCGTTTTAAGCATGCGAATGGTTAATGAATTTGAGGGAAATGGCAAATAAAGTATCAGACGAGTGAATACATTACACAGAATACCCAGGTAAACCCGCCCGCTTGCAGTGGAATGTCACAGCTTATCGGTGTAATACCAGCGTAAATAACGCAGCAGGCGCGCCTGCCTTTTTATTCGGCTCGGCTGCGAAACCAGGCGATAGAACCACTCCAGACCCAGATCCTGCCAGAACTTCGGCGCCCGCTGCACGTGGCCGGTAAAGACATCGTAGGTGCCGCCCACGCCCATATACAGCGCCTGCGGATAAACGTCCCGACAGTCGCGCATCAGGATCTCCTGACGCGGCGAACCCATCGCCACCGTGACGATCTTCGCCCCGCTATCGCGGATTCGCTCAAAGAGTGCCTGACGCTGGTCAGCGGCAAAATAGCCATCCTGGCTTCCAACGATATTCACGTTCCAGCGCTGGCGAAGCTGCTGCTCCGTTTGCGCCAGCACCTCGGGCTTACCGCCGATCAGAAATACCGGCGTTCCCTGAGCGCCTGCGCGCGCCATTAGAGCTTCCCATAAATCAGCGCCGGCGACGCGCGACACCTGCGACTGAGGGTATTTTTTACGTAGTGAGCGTACTACGCTGATGCCGTCAGCATATTTGAATTCTGCGGCTTCAATCAGCGCCCGAACCTCGGGGCTGTCTTCTACCGCCAGCATCTTCTCTGCATTAATCGCCACCAGCGTCCCCGTACGGATCTCGCCGTCGGCGTACAGATAATCCAGAGCGTGTTGCATATCGCGCCAACCAATGAGTTGTAGCCCTCTCAGCAGATACAACGGCGCGGATGTGGTCTCAGTCATGTACACCCTTATCAGACTTGAGGTTGCGTCAGCGGTTTAGCCCGCTTATGAATCAGCCCCACGCTATCCAGGAACCAGTACAGCAGTTTTGCCGCCAGCAGGCAGATCCCAAAGATGACGAGGAAAAAAACCACGCGGGAACCGAATGAATCCAGCCCTTCACGCGCCAGCACGATCATGTTGAAGATAGCGCCAAAACAGAAACTGTGCAGGATCGCCGCTTTATAGCGGTTCGTCTCCCGGTTGCCAAGCTCGTACAGCCAGTCAAACCATTTAATGATCAGCCCAACCGCCACCGCGCCCAGCGGGACGAACCAGACGCCGCCCATCACCACCAGCGAGCCAATCAGGGTCGGCGAAATCGCCAGGCCAGAATGGTTATTCAGCACGTCCCAGGTGAAATAGTTCGCGGTATTGAGCACCATTGTCGGACGACCGTGCCACAACCAGCTGGGGATAAAGACGTAAAAATCCCGGATGATGGGCGCCAGCCCCTGGAACTCGATCTTGTCGTAGTTTTGCAGCAGCAGGGCCAGGTTTTCCCACGGCGAGAAAGTATCGCGGGTCAGATAGAGGAAAGTATAAAACGCCTCATCGCCGCTGACGTTCATGCCATAGCGCTTGAGGGCCAGCCAGAACATACCGACGATACCCAGCACGCCCGCCGCCGCCAGCATCCACAGGCTGATCCAGCCGCGAATGATGCCGATAAACAGGAAAATGGCAAAAGCGATGATAATGTTCGCCCGAGTGCCGCCAACGATGGCGTAGGTCAGCAGGCCAAAGGCGACGGTGCTAACGAGGAAGAATATCCACGCTTTATAATCCTGACGCAGAAAATAGACCACCAGCATTGCCGGGATGAAAAAGTAGAAGAAACGCTTTAGCGCCACGCCGGAGACTTCGCTGGAGAATATCTGGCTATAGGAGTTGAGTTTGAATAACAGGAATCCGTTATGCGCAAAGAAGATGCCGACGCAAAGCAGCGCCAGCCCGAGTAAAATGCCCCAGGTCAGATGGGTCTCCACGCGATTCATCGTAAACAGCGGACGATGCGGATGGCCGTGCGCCGCCGAGCGTAGCCGCGTTTTGTAGGTGGCGTAGTAAACCGCATAAAAACAGACGGAAACCAACAGAGTTTGCAGCAGAATTTCCGGCGGGGCGACCGCGACGTCAAAGCGGAACACCAGAATACTGGTCAGCGGGAAGCCAAAGAAAAAGGTCAGCAGAAACAACAGCGAGAAAAAGACGTTGAAGTTGAAGCGTACGCGACGAAATTCAAAGTACGTGGCGGTGGCGATAAAGAGCGTCGACAGCAGCCAGACCAGCAGCAGCCCGCTAAATTGCATTAATGTCATGCATCCCCCCCGCGGCAATCCGCAACGCGCGTCGCCAGCCCGTCAGATAATTCGGACGGAAGAAGGCGATCTGATTTTTATCCACACCGGCCAGCTGGCGCTGTGCTTCACGCACAACGCTCACGTCCAGCGCATCGCGGGTAAAGAGTACCGGAATATGCTGCTCCGACATATCCTGCCAGAAGGGATTATCCCGATTCAGCACGCAAGGGATGCCCGCCTGAATCAGCAGGCACAGCGTGCCGATACCCTGCTGACGGGCAAACAGGAAGTAGCCAAGATCGCAACGACGCAGCAGGGCCAGATAGTCATCAAACGCCAGCTTATCGCCCAGTACCTGAAGATGCTGCGGGCTGAACAGCGCCGCGCCGGCCGCGCGAACTTCATCGATATAGTCACTATTGTTGGCCGGATAGCCCATCGGCACGACGACATTGACCGTATCGCCGAACTGCTGATGAATCGCACGCAGCGCGGCGATGTGCTCATTGCTACGATCGCCGGAATTCCCCACCAGAATAGTCAGCGTGTCACCGCGCGGGGCGCTATCGGCGAGCGAATTCAGCGCCGGATCCATACGGGTCGGGAAGTAGAGCAGCTCACCCGGCACGCCCGAATGGCGGGCGGCGAACCAGCTCAGATCGCCGCGGGTAGCAAACACGCGCCCTACCCGGCCCTGCGCCATGCGCCGCAGGGGATAGAACAGACGAAACTTCAGGCTGGCGGAGTTCTCATACAGGTCCGCCCCCCAGATATGCCAGTTAAACTGCGCCGGGCGGATCCCGCCGCTGAGCAGCGCCAGCCACAGGCCGGTATTGAACTGGCCGTGAAAGAAAAAGCGCTGCTGCCGGTTCGCTTTTGCCAGCGCGATAACCGCCTGCGCCAGCGACTTTTTCCCCGGATAACAGCTGATGGAGAGCGCGGGATAGGCTGCGCGGATCCCTGTCTCCTCACCGACGACCATAAATATACGCGCCTGCTCGTCATCGACGGCCAGCTCATCATTAAAGAACCGCAGCACGGTCTGGTTGTGGTGCGGGATATCCGATCCCAGTACATGTATCAGTGCTGTCATGCCCGTTTACGCCAAAGTAAAAACACGCCGCTACAGAGAGCGAAATAAACAATATAGGTAGCCATATACGCCTGCGCCGCGCCGATTGCGCCATGCGCCGGGATAAGCCAGTGCGAGAATGCGGTCAACAGCGTGAACTGGCTGATTTCCGTCAGAATATAAAAACGTAGCGAGGCTTTGGCGATCACCAGATAGCCATAAACATAAGCCCCGACCTTTAACACATCGCCCACCAGCTGCCAGGCAAACAGATCGCGCATCGCCGTAAAACGGTCGGAAAAAAGTAGCCAGATAGCGAAATCACGCAGCAGCCACACTGTTAAGCTTGCTGCCGCCACCGCCGGGAGAACAAATTTTAACGATTTGCTAATCTCGCGGGTGATATCCGCTTTCGCCGTTAGCCGGGACAATGTCGGTAACAGATAAACGCTAAATGACGCGGTAATAAACTGCAGATAGGCGTCGGAGATGCTGCTCACCCCTTGCCAGATCCCCACCGCGTCCCAGCCATAGTCGGCCGCCAGCAGGTTACGCATCATCACATAGGCAACCGGCAGCGTCACCGAGGTAATCAGCGCCATCAGGGTAAATTTCGATAGTTGCCCCGCCAGGCCGTTGTCCCAGCGCGGGCACAGCGCGCTCAGCGGAATATTGCCGCGTCGCCACAGTACGAAGGCCGCCGGCACAACCACCAGCGCGGGCACCAGCGCCAGCCCCAACAATGCGCCCTGATAGCCGCCGAAACGGTAGCAGGCATAGTACGCCGCCACGCCAATCAGGCTCCCGGCGATAAGCGACAGCGCATTACCCGCCGCATCGCGAAAACCTTTCATCAGCGCTAACAAGAAATTCGCCCAGGCGATCCCCATCTGTACCAGGGCCACCAGCCGCACCAGGTTCTGGTAATGCTGATGGCCGAACAGCCCCTGGCTGATTGGCGCGGCCGCCAGCAGGAAGATCAGCGCCAACAGTGTAGAGAAACCCAGTACCATCGCCGAAGAGGTGCCAACGACGTTGTACAACTGCCGGCGATCGTCATGATGCTGGGCTACCAGCTTAGTGACGCCGTTAAATATCCCGGCCCCCGCCAGTACGCCAAGTACGGTCACCAGTTGGCGGAAGTTACCCGCCTGCCCCACCCCTGCCGGGCCGAACGACACGGCCAGCAGCTTAACCACCAGCAGACCGGCGCCGATTTTGACCAGCGTGGACGCCGCGGTCCACAGAGACGCTTTTGCCAGCGACATATCAGGAGAAATAGCTCAGCAGCGAGTTAATTACCGTGCGCTGGTTGACGTTCGACAGGTTGTAGAATAACGGCAGACGCAGCAGGCGTTCGCTCTCCTGAGTGGTGTAGCGATCCGTCCCGTGGAACTCGCCGAAGGTTTCCCCGGCCGGGCAGCTGTGCAGTGGGATATAGTGGAACACCGCCAGAATTTCCGCCTCTTTCAGCCAGGCGATCAGCTTGCTGCGATCGTCAATATCGCGCAGCTTGATATAGAACATGTGCGCATTTTGCCCGCAATCGGCAGGAACGATCGGCAGATCGATACGTCCAGCCCGCGCCAGCGGCAGCAGGGCATCATAGTAGTTCTGCCACAGCGCCAGGCGCTGCTGGTTAATCCGCTCCGCCGCTTCCAGCTGCGCCCACAGATAGGCGGCCTGTAAATCGGACATCAGATAGCTGGAGCCGATATCGCGCCAGGTATATTTATCCACCAGACCACGGAAAAACTGGCTGCGGTTGGTGCCTTTTTCACGAATAATCTCCGCGCGCTCGACCAGCTTGCGATCGTTAATCAGCGTCGCGCCACCTTCACCACCCGCGGTATAGTTTTTGGTTTCATGAAAGCTGAAGCAGCCAATATGGCCGATAGTACCGAGCGCCCGGCCTTTATAAGTCGACATCACGCCCTGCGCGGCATCCTCCACCACAAACAGATTATGCTTGCTGGCGATAGCCATAATAGTGTCCATCTCGCAGGCCACGCCGGCGTAGTGAACCGGCACAATCGCGCGGGTTTTCTCGGTAATGGCCGCTTCAATCAGCGTCTCATCGATATTCATGGTATCGCGACGAATATCAACGAAGACGATTTTCGCGCCGCGCAGCACAAAGGCGTTGGCGGTGGAGACGAAGGTGTAGCTCGGCATAATCACTTCATCGCCCGGCTGGATATCCAGCAGCAGCGCCGCCATCTCCAGCGAAGCGGTGCAGGACGGCGTCAGCAGCGCTTTCACGGTGCCGAAACGCTGCTCCATCCACTGCTGGCAGCGGCGGGTAAAACCGCCATCGCCGCACAGCTTGCCACTGCCCATCGCGGACTGCATATAATCAAGTTCGGTTCCCACCACCGGCGGCGCGTTAAATGGAATCATCATGTCACCTGTATAACCAGTACGCGGTGCTTTCGATATTCGCACCGCTAAGAATGTAACGTTTAAGCGCGGCGGTGTTACCTATCTGAGTCGCCACCCGCAGTGTCGTCAGCCCACGCAGCGCGGCCCAGCGCTGGGCTGCTTGCATTAATTCCGCTCCTGCGCCGCGTCCGGCCAGCAGGCCAATTCTCGCCTCGCGCTCGCTGAGCTGGCGCAGGGAGACAAACGCGCGAATATCACCATCAGGGGCGCGAAACACCAGACACTGATGATCGAAAGTCCCACGCACCGCATTTTCAATCCACTGGGCATAGAAGCGGGCGCTGGCATCGGCTGCGTACCAGGGCGCGCGAAAACGGCTCTGCGCAAAGGCCAACGCCGCCAGTTCTCGCAGCCGGGGAATATCCACCTCGGTCGCCAGCTCGGCACCGCTATCATCTGAAGCCGCAGGCGAAAGCGCGAGATCGACCTCGCCCTCCACCAGCCGGAAGCCCAATGCCTGCAGCGCGTCCAGACGCGCAATATCATCCGCCGCGACTTTCGCCTGCACCCGCGACCATCCGGCCAGCGCTTGCGCCGTCAGCGGCGGCGCATCGTCGCCAAAACGTACGATGGCGCTATTGACGCCGAAGAAGCGGTTTTCCCATTCAAGGGGTTCAATACTGGCGCGGGCGGGCATAAAACAGGTCTGTTAAGTTTTGATCGTGATGAAAGCGCGCGAAACTCCGGGCACCTTCGTCTTTGACCAGACGCTTTCTCACCGCCACACCCCTTTGGTATCGACGATAAACTGCTGGCTCACGCTGTCACCGCTCATCGCTTTAAATTCTTTATGATCGACCAGCATCACCAGCACATCGGCGCTCGCCAGCGCTTCGTCAAGCGTCGCCAGAGCGCACAGTCCGTCGAGCTTTTTCGGCAGCTGATGAATATTTGGCTCAACGACCAGGGTTTCGCCGCCGTGCCAGCGGGCGATTTGCGCGGCAATAGCCATTGCCGGGCTTTCGCGCAGGTCATCAATATTCGGCTTAAACGCGAGGCCAAAACAGGCGATTTTTAGCTCGCTGGCGCGTTTGTTGCTCACCGCGAGACAGTCGGCGACTCGCGCTTTCACCTGGTCGATTACCCATTCTGGTTTGTGGTCGTTGACTTCACGCGCGGTCCGGATAAGTCGAGCTTGCTGCGGGTTCTGCGCCACGATAAACCACGGGTCGACCGCGATACAGTGGCCGCCAACGCCCGGGCCCGGCTGAAGAATATTGACGCGCGGATGACGATTCGCCAGGCGAATCAGCTCCCAGACGTTAATCCCCTGATCGGCGCAAATTAGCGAAAGTTCATTGGCAAAAGCGATATTAACGTCACGGAAGCTGTTTTCAGTCAGCTTACACATCTCGGCAGTGCGCGAGTTGGTCACCACGCATTCGCCTTCAAGGAAGATTTTATACAGCTCGCTAGCGCGGGCCGAGCACACCGGCGACATGCCGCCAATCACGCGATCGTTTTTAATCAGCTCAACCATCACCTGCCCCGGCAAAACGCGCTCCGGACAGTAGGCAATATTGACGTCAGCCGCTTCGCCAGCCTGCTGTGGGAAACTCAGATCGGGGCGCATTTCCGCCAGCCAGCCAGCCATCTGCTCGGTTGCCCCCACCGGCGATGTGGACTCAAGGATAACCAGCGAGCCTTTCTTCAGCGTCGGCGCGATAGATTTAGCCGCCGATTCGACGAAAACCATATCCGGTTCGTGCAGATCTTTAAACGGCGTCGGCACCGCAATAAGATAGGCGTCGGCTTCTACCGGCGCGGTAGTGGCGCTCAGGTAGCCCTGTTCGACCGCCGTTTTGACGACGCTCGCCAGATCCGGCTCCACGATATGAATTTCTCCACGGTTAATGGTCTCCACGGCGTGTTGATTAATATCAACGCCGACCACCCGCTTTTGCCGGGAGGCGAACGCGGCAGCGGTTGGCAGGCCAATATATCCAAGGCCAATCACTGAAATGGTAGAAAAATTCATAGCGTTACCTGATTATTTTTAAGTGCAGACAAAATACGATGACACGCTTGTCCATCGCCGTACGGGTTATGCGCCCGGCTCATGGCCTGATACGCGGACTCATCTTGCAGCAAGCGCGTGACTTCATTGACGATGCGTTGGCTATCGGTTCCCACCAGGCACACGGTGCCCGCGCTAACCGCTTCCGGACGCTCGGTCATGTCACGCATCACCAGCACCGGCTTACCGAGCGATGGCGCTTCTTCCTGGATACCGCCGGAATCGGTCAGGATCAACCATGCGCGATTCATCAGCCAGACGAACGGTAGATAATCCTGCGGCTCAATAAGCATGACGTTCTCAACGTGGCCGAGAATACGCTTAACCGGCTCGCTGACGTTCGGGTTCAGATGAACCGGATAGACAATTTGTACGTCCGGGTTGTTAGCGGCGATCTCCGCCAGCGCATGGCAGATTTGCTCAAAACCACGGCCAAAGCTTTCCCGACGGTGCCCGGTGACCAGAATCATCTTTTTGCCGTTGGCGAGGAAGGGATAGCGCTGAGTCAGCTCGTTGCGCAGGACTTCATCGCTCAACACCCGGTCGCGCACCCAGAACAGCGCGTCAATAACCGTATTGCCGGTTACCGCGATCCGATTGTCGGCGATGTTTTCCCGCAGCAGGTTCTGCCGCGAGGTTTCCGTCGGCGCAAAGTGGTACGTTGCCAGATGCCCGGTCAACGTACGATTCCCCTCTTCCGGCCACGGCGAGCTCAGATCGCCCGTACGCAGCCCGGCTTCCACGTGCCCTACCGGAATGCGCTGATAAAAAGCGGCCAGGCTTGCCGCCATCGTCGTGGTGGTATCGCCATGCACTAGCACCACGTCCGGCTTAAACGACTCCAGCACCGGCTTTAAGCCCTCAAGGATACGGCAGGTAATCTCCGTCAACCCCTGGCCCGGCTGCATAATGTTAAGGTCGTATTCCGGAACAATAGAAAAAAGTTTCAACACCTGATCGAGCATCTCCCGATGCTGCGCGGTCACGCAAACTTTCGCCTCAAAATGAGGATCCTTTGCCAGCGCATGAACCAGAGGCGCCATTTTGATAGCTTCTGGTCTCGTGCCAAATACCGTTAGTACTTTCACATCGATTCTCTTCGATTAGGTGATAAAGGCTGAATGTCCTTCACCACGGGCCGCATTCACTGGACACGGCGACGCGATAACGCAACGCCTGCGCCGATGAGCGCGCCCACAATCCCCCACATCACCATCAGAAACACGCGGCGCGGGCTATCGCGTTTTACCGGTTCTTCAGGCGTTCGCAAATACCTGTAAGTCTGAAAACGCGGATCCAGGGTCGGCCCAACGTTTAATGTCGTTAGCATGGCGCGGCTTTGGTCATAATCAAGATCGTACTCCGGCCCCACCGCCTGCAGGTTTTCCAGTCGGGCCTGCAGCATCGGCCGTCCCAGTAAAAACAGCTCTGAATCCGGCAACTGGTCTGGTGGAATATCGGTTTCGCTGCGGGAGATATTGTGCTGCTGGGCGACTTTCAGCGCCTGTTCCACGCTATGCATGCGACGATTGAAAATCTCTCGCGCCACCTCTTCCTGACGCTTCACCTGCGCTTTCATCTGGATGGTACGCGCGGCCCAGGCGCCTTTAAGCTCGTCATTCAGATGCCCTGCCGCACGCTGGCTGGCGAAAGCCACATACTGGCGCAGCAGATTATTGGCATCCGGCGCGGTTTCTGCCGTCAGCTTCACGCTATCGTTGATGCTTTTTAGCGCATCGCCGGGCATAAACTGGATATCGTTAATCAGGTCATCCAGCAGAGCGGCATCGGCGCGAGCGTTACCCGACTGGCGCTGCTTGTAGTAGTCCGTTTGCAGCCAGAAGTCGCGGCGGGTATCCCATGACGCCTGCTGCATGATGAACTCTTTATAAGCTTCATCCATTACCGAAGGCTGATCGACCGAGACGAGATTGGCCTTGATATCGAGATTGCGTAAAAACTGCTGTTGCGAATAGTATCCCCCCAGCATGTTTACCGTTGGCCGATCGGTAATCGCCGTCGCGCTCCACTCCTGGCGAGCAAAAAAGGTATAAACCAGAACAACCAGTGCAAAGAGCACTGCGATACCTGCTATCCAGCTTTTTCCTGCCCATAAGGCGCGAAACAGCCCGCGAATATCCAGCTCATTCTCAACGTTCACTGTTTGTGCTCCCGGTAATGGTTGAGTCATCACGTCCCCAGATTGATTTGGTTAATTTGGATTATTGCCGCTGTGTCGCCGAATTCTGCGTCTAATACGTTTAACCATGCGCGCCACTTTCCAGGCGCGTTTAATGCAGTAGCCATAAAGAAAGAAGGCTACCAAAAAGAGTATTAACATCACCCATTCCGGCACAATGCGGGTGTATTCCGCCACCACGCCAACCAGAGCCAGCAGCGCGGCGGCCAGAGTGATCAGGACAAACGCCTGGCGGGAAGTAAACCCGGCGCGCATGATTAAGTGATGAATATGCTGACGGTCCGGGGAGAATGGACTCATCCCTTTACGCAAGCGACGGTACATAATCGCCACCATATCCATCAATGGGATAGCAATAATCCACAGCGCCGTGACCGGGCTAATAGGATGCGTCTTTCCCTGCGTGGTCTCCAGCAGGATCCAGATGATAGTGAAGCCAATCATGGTGCTGCCGGCATCACCCATAAAGACCTTATAGCGACGGCCAAGCGCACCGAGGTTAAGTAAAATATAGGGCAAAATGGCGGCAATCATCGCAAAACACCACATCGCCAGGCTGTACTGGCCATCAAACCACAGGATGATGCCCGTTGCCGCGAAAGAGACGGAGGACAGGCCGCCAAGCAGCCCATCAATACCATCTACCATATTGAAAGCATTGATCGCCGCCCAAACGGCGAACAGCGTGAGGAAGAAACCAAAGGGGCCGAGCACCAGCTCCCATGAGCCGAATATAAAACCGAGGCTACTAAGATGAAGATTTCCCACCATCATCATAATGACGGCGATAGCGGCCTGAATAACCGCGCGAATTTTTACGCTGATATCAAAGCGGTCGTCCAGCGCGCCGACCAGCACAAGCACCCCGGCACACCCCAGGTATAACCTTGCGTGGGGAATGTAATAGTCGGCGATGGCAAACGTAAAACAAATACCTGCGAAAACTGAAATACCACCAACTAACGGAATCAAACCCTGATGCCGTTTGCGATAGTTAGGTTTATCCACCAGCCCAACTCTTTTTGCCGCCTTGCGAGCGATAAATATAAACAGGGTAGTGAATAAGAAAATACTGATTAATTCAGTAATAGCAGTGAGTAAATTCACAACGCATGTGCTCTCAGCATAGTTAATCCGGGAAGTATAACGATGATGCCTCAACTCCAGAAGGGGCAAAGCAGAACATTACAAATTTATTGTAGAAATTTTAGACTGTTAAAGCTGTCTCTGCCTGCCATCATCCTGCACACATCATACGTTAACACCCATTTTGTTTTCCCTTGCTGGATCATACAAACCCGGAAAACAAAACGCCACGCAATAGCGTGGCGTTTTCTGGCATTTTTAACTTACGAGCGCTTCATCATATCGAAGAAGTCATCGTTAGTTTTGGTCATCGCCAGTTTATTGATGAGGAATTCCATCGCGTCGATTTCACCCATCGGGTGAATGATTTTACGCAGGATCCACATCTTCTGCAGCTCTTCCTGAGTGGTGAGCAGCTCTTCTTTACGGGTACCGGAACGGTTGTAATCGATAGCCGGGAAGACGCGTTTTTCTGCGATCTTACGAGAGAGATGAAGCTCCATGTTACCGGTGCCTTTAAACTCTTCGTAGATAACTTCGTCCATTTTAGAACCGGTATCGATCAGCGCCGTAGCGATGATGGTCAGGCTACCGCCCTCTTCCACGTTACGCGCGGCGCCGAAGAAACGCTTCGGACGATGCAGGGCGTTGGCGTCCACACCACCGGTCAACACTTTACCGGAGGCCGGGACCACGGTGTTGTAGGCACGCGCCAGACGGGTAATGGAGTCGAGCAGGATGATAACGTCTTTCTTATGCTCAACCAGACGCTTCGCCTTCTCGATAACCATCTCGGCAACCTGAACGTGGCGGGATGCCGGCTCGTCAAAGGTCGAAGCGACAACTTCACCTTTAACCAGACGCTGCATCTCGGTCACTTCTTCCGGACGTTCGTCGATCAGCAATACCATCAGTACGCAATCAGGATGGTTGTAAGCAATGCTCTGCGCGATGTTCTGCAGCAGCATGGTTTTACCGGCCTTCGGCGGCGCGACAATCAGACCACGCTGGCCGCGACCGATCGGCGATGCCAGATCCAGTACGCGGGCGGTTAAGTCTTCCGTCGAGCCGTTACCACGTTCCATACGCAGACGTGAATTTGCGTGCAGCGGGGTTAAGTTCTCGAACAGAATCTTGTTACGCGCGTTTTCCGGCTTATCGTAGTTAACTTCGTTAACTTTCAACAACGCAAAGTAACGCTCACCCTCTTTAGGAGGACGAATCTTACCGGAAATGGTGTCACCAGTGCGGAGGTTGAAGCGGCGGATTTGGCTGGGGGATACGTAGATGTCGTCGGGACCGGCGAGGTAGGAGCTGTCTGCTGAACGGAGGAAACCAAATCCATCCTGCAGTATCTCCAGTACGCCATCGCCAAAGATATCCTCGCCACTCTTCGAATGCTGCTTGAGGATGGCAAAAATAATATCCTGCTTACGCATACGGGCCAGGTTTTCCAGCCCCATATTTTCGCCGAGAGTAATCAGCTCAGAAACCGGCGTATTCTTTAATTCGGTAAGATTCATAATGGTGTGGGTTCTTAAACTCGGGGTGATTCTCGAACTTAATGTTGTGAATGGTATGGCAGGAACATCCATGCCTGTTAACGGCCTTCATCTCGTGTCTGTACGTTGCCTGGTCACAGGAAAGAACGCAGAACTGAAACGACTAAACGGAATGAGTGATAAGCCCGGATTATAAGCCTCACGCGCATTTTTGCGGGACGCTTTGGGTAAAACAAGATTCAAACAAAGGTATGTTTAAAACGAAGTCTGAGATTAACTTAGCACGACTCTCGCCGGGCGTCCAGAGATCCGCAAAAAATTGGACGCTGGACGCCGGCAGAGCAAGCCGCTTACGCCAGGTTGGCGTCGAGGAACTCTTTTAACTGGCCTTTAGACAGCGCGCCAACTTTGGTCGCTGCAACTTCGCCATTTTTGAACAGCAGCAGGGTCGGAATGCCGCGAATGCCGTATTTCGGCGCGGTACCCGGGTTCTGATCGATGTTCAGTTTCGCAATGGTCAGTTTGCCCTGATACTCTTCAGCGATCTCATCCAGAATCGGGGCGATCATTTTGCACGGACCACACCACTCTGCCCAGAAATCGACGAGGGTTAGCCCGTCAGCCTTGAGTACGTCCGTGTCAAAACTGTCGTCAGTCAGGTGAATAATTTTATCGCTCATATTTAACTCCACAGGAATAAGCCTGGTGTGTTGGTGTCGCGGCCATCAACGACGTGTCGATGCTACGTTATGCACGCTGTTCTTCAGAATGCCCCTTTTATCGATCTGCGTCACAATGTCCATCATGAACTTTGCCCCACAAAAGATAAAGCAACCCGCGTTCAAACCGGCTTATCGCAGATTTGTCACCCTCGCCTCGCTTAGTAGTCTAAGCTTTCGAAGATTCGTTCAGTTGCCGCAGACGCACCTTGAATAATTTCATACATAGCCAACGAAAGGTTGACGTTATTTCACCGGATACGCTTTCTTAATGCAATAGTTAGCTGATATTCTACCACACTATGAGCAAAACACATTTAACAGAACAGAAGTTTTCCGACTTCGCCCTGCACCCGGCAGTGATTGAAGCCCTTGAAAAAAAAGGGTTTCATAATTGCACACCCATCCAGGCACTCGCCCTCCCGCTTACGCTGGAAGGTCGCGATGTCGCCGGGCAGGCGCAAACCGGTACCGGTAAAACGATGGCGTTTCTGACGTCAACGTTTCATTATCTTCTCACTCACCCGGCGATCGCTGACCGCCAGGTCAACCAGCCGCGCGCGCTGATCATGGCGCCGACGCGTGAACTGGCGGTACAGATTCATGCTGACGCCGAACCGCTGGCGCAGGCTACCGGTCTGAAACTGGGCCTTGCTTACGGCGGCGACGGCTACGATAAGCAGCTGAAAGTGCTGGAAAGCGGCGTGGATATTTTGATCGGCACCACCGGTCGCCTTATCGACTACGCCAAACAGAACCATATTAACCTCGGCGCCATTCAGGTTGTCGTACTTGACGAAGCCGATCGCATGTACGATCTCGGCTTTATTAAAGATATCCGTTGGCTGTTCCGCCGTATGCCGCCGGCGAATCAGCGCCTGAACATGCTGTTCTCTGCCACCCTTTCTTATCGCGTCCGTGAACTGGCGTTCGAACAAATGAACAACGCCGAGTACGTCGAAGTTGAGCCTGAGCAGAAAACGGGCCACCGTATTAAAGAAGAGCTGTTCTATCCTTCCAACGAAGAAAAAATGCGCCTCCTGCAGACCTTGCTTGAAGAAGAGTGGCCGGATCGCGCGATTATTTTCGCCAACACCAAGCATCGTTGTGAAGATATCTGGGGTCACCTGGCGGCGGACGGCCATCGCGTTGGTCTGTTGACCGGCGACGTCGCGCAGAAAAAACGCCTGCGCATTCTCGATGAATTTACCCGCGGCGATATCGACATTCTGGTCGCAACCGACGTTGCCGCCCGCGGTCTGCATATTCCGGCCGTTACGCACGTCTTTAACTACGACCTGCCGGACGATTGCGAAGACTACGTTCACCGTATTGGCCGTACCGGCCGCGCTGGCGCCAGCGGTCACTCCATCAGCCTGGCCTGTGAAGAGTACGCGCTGAACCTGCCGGCGATTGAAACCTATATTGGCCATTCAATTCCAGTCAGCAAATACAATTCTGACGCACTCATGACCGAACTGCCCAGACCGCTGCGCCTCACGCGCCCGCGTCCTGGCAACGGCCCGCGTCGTAACGGCCCACCACGTAATCGTCGTCGTTCAGGTTAAAGCAATATGTCATACACAAAATCATGCAAGTTGCATCAAGGCGGCAAGAGAACGAATCCCGAGGAGCCGCGCTCCGGGAAAAAGCATGCAGCCAACGCAGAGGCAGCTTGAAGGATGAAGTGTATGAGTTCCACCTCGCTCTATGCAGCTATCGATCTTGGCTCCAATAGCTTTCATATGTTGGTTGTACGCGAGGTCGCCGGGAGCATCCAGACCCTCAGCCGTATCAAACGCAAAGTCCGTCTGGCCGCTGGCCTCAACGGCGACAACACGCTCTCTGCCGAAGCCATGGAGCGCGGCTGGCAATGCTTGCGCCTGTTCGCCGAGCGTTTGCAGGATATCCCCCCGACGCAAATCCGCGTGGTCGCCACAGCGACGCTGCGCCTGGCGGTTAACGCCGGTGAGTTTCTGGAAAAAGCGCGGGAAATCCTCGGCTGCGCGGTGCAGGTTATCAGCGGCGAAGAGGAAGCACGCCTGATTTATCAGGGCGTCGCGCATACCACTGGCGGCGCGGATCAGCGTCTGGTCGTGGATATTGGCGGCGCCAGCACCGAACTGGTTACCGGTACCGGCGCGCAAACCACCTCGCTTTTTAGCCTGTCGATGGGCTGCGTGACCTGGCTGGAACGATACTTCGCCGATCGCAGCCTGACCAAAGAAAACTTTGACCAGGCCGAAACCGCCGCGCGTGAAGTTTTGCGTCCTGTCGCCGATGTTCTGCGCTATCACGGCTGGAAAGTGTGCGTCGGGGCTTCCGGTACGGTCCAGGCGTTACAGGAAATCATGATGGCGCAGGGGATGGATGAACGCATCACCTTAGCCAAACTACAGCAGCTCAAACAGCGCGCGATTCAGTGCGGTCGGCTGGAGGAGCTGGAGATCGAAGGTCTGACCCTTGAACGGGCGCTCGTCTTTCCTAGCGGGCTGGCGATTCTTATGGCCATCTTCAGCGAGCTGAATATTCAGTGTATGACGCTCGCCGGCGGCGCACTGCGTGAAGGTTTGGTATACGGCATGCTGCACCTGTCGATCGATCAGGATATTCGCAGTCGTACCTTACGCAATATTCAGCGCCGGTTTCTGGTTGATACCGAACAGGCACAGCGCGTTGCCCAACTGGCCGCCCATTTCGTTCATCAGGTGGAAAACAGCTGGGAAATTGAGCCGCTATGCTTCGATTTGCTGCAAAGCGCCTGCCAGCTGCATGAAATCGGTCTGAGCGTGGAATACAAGCAGGCGCCTCTGCATGCCGCCTGGCTGGTGCGCAATCTCGACCTGCCAGGATTTACCCCCGCGCAGAAGAAGCTGCTGGCGACCCTGCTGTTAAACCAAACCAGCACCGTCGACCTTTCTTCCCTTCATCAACAAAACGCGGTTCCGCCGAGAGTCGCGGAGCATATGTGTCGTCTGCTGCGTCTGGCTATTCTGTTTGCCAGCCGCCGACGCGACGATCTGCTGCCGATGATTACGCTGGCTGCCGTCGATGAAAGTTTGACGCTAACGCTACCGCAGGGCTGGCTGGAGAATCATCCGCTGGGTCGGGAAATGGTCGAACAGGAGTGCCAGTGGCAGAGCTACGTTCACTGGCCGCTTCGGCTTAACGAGCAGTAAGTCGTCGGATATTATCCGCTCTTACATAAAGCGATTGCGGGTTTCATACACCGACCATGCCAAACGGTAATGAACGATAACTGGCCGACTGCGCTTATTGCAGCTTCACTCTGAAATCAAAATTAAAGTAATTGCTCAGGCAGAAAGCGGTACCGTACTCAAGCACCTCGCCCTGGGCATTACGACTTTTCAGCGTAATTTTCATCAATGGCACACCCTGCGGCAGGTCGAGCAAATTCAGCTCTTCCGCCGATGGAATATGCACCGTCAGCGAGTAATCCTGAAGATCGGGATAAATAGCATTTTCCGCCCAGTGCGCGTACAGCGACCCTTCGAGTAAATCCGGGCGGGGTAAGAAACGCTCGGGAATAAACATGGTTTCGATAGACACCGGAAGGGCATCGACCAGACGTACGCGTTTGATTTTCGCCACTCGATCGCCGACGGCGATCTCCAGCTGACGAGCCAGAAAATCATCCGCCGCCAGCTTTTCCCGCACCAGCCATCGATTGGACACCGTTCCTGAATTTTGTAGCTGGGCAGAAAATCCGCCGCTGGCAAGGTTATAGCTTACCGGCAGATTCACCTCGGTACCTTTTCCATGGCGCTTAATCACCAGCCCAGCTTCCAGCAGCGCATCAAGGGCCTTAACCACCGTCACGCGCGACAATTCCAGGGTCTGAGACATTTTGCGCTCGGAGGGCAGAATGCTGCCGTGCGTCAATAAACGCTCGGTCATCGCAGCTTCAATAGCTTGTTTAAGCTGAATATAAAGCGGCGCGGGAGCCTCTGCATTCAGACGCCCTTTTATATACTCAAGCAATGGTTGCGACATAATTTCGTGGCCTTGCGGAATTCAGTGACAGTGGATTTATCATAGTGGATCCATACTGGAATCAATAGCCCCATCATAACGTCGCCCCATTCATTTTTACGTCGCTTTTTTCTCTCAGAATGCGCCTGCGATCACAGCATAACTATAAAGGACTTTAACTGGACTTAATCTGGATCTATTTTTAGATTAACTTTTATTCATTTCTTCCAGGGAGTCGACGATGTCTGATATTCGCCCTACCTATATTGCCGAAAGCCGCATCCTTGGCTGTCTTTATGGGCAAGCCATCGGTGATGCGATGGGCATGCCCTCTGAACTGTGGCCTAAACGTCGAATCATTAACCATTTTGGCTGGATTGAACGCTTTCTTCCCGGGCCGAAAGAGAATATTGCGGCCTGCGAATTTCGCGCCGCCGAGTTCACGGATGACACCCATCAGTGTATCGCGCTGATGGATGCGCTCGATGAACACAACGGCGTGACCGATCCCCTGACTATCGCCAGACACATTCTGCTGTGGGCCCGACGCTGCAAGGCATTCGAGAAAAATATTCTCGGCCCAACCTCAAAAGCTTCTCTGATCGCGCTCGAACAGGGGCAACCGCTGGATGAGATCGCGGCCAACGGCGTGACCAACGGCGCGGCAATGCGCGTGGCGCCGATGGGTTGTCGACTACCAACCGGGGACAGGGCCTTTTTCATTGAGCAAGTGCGGCTATCCTGCCTGCCGACGCACAAATCAGACATCGCCATCGCCGGCGCGGTGGTCGTTGCCTGGGCTATCAGCCGCGCCATTGAAGGAGCCGGGTGGCCGTTAATCAAAACCGAGTTGTCGTCACTGGCAAATGAAACCCAGCGCCATTACGAGTCCACTTTTAGTCCACTTCTTGGGAACCGTATCCACCTGGCGCTGGAAACGATTGCCGGGGAGAATGACCACCTGACAGGTATTGAACGTATTTATGAGGATATCGGCGCCGGTATGGATATTATCGAGTCCGTCCCCGCAGCGATTGCGCTGGTCGAGCTGGCAAAAACGCAGCCCATGAAATGCGCTATGCTGGCAGCCAATTTAGGCGGCGACACCGACACTATTGGCGCGATGGCAACCGCCATTTGCGGCGCGCTTCATGGCATAGAGGCTTTTCCTGAAGAACCTGTACAACAGATTAAGCAGGCCAACAGCATCGACTTCGCGCCTTACGCACGACGACTTGCAGGATACCGCTTCGCATAATTCACAGAGGGCATCACTATGGACAGCAAAGCTTCATACGATGGAAATATCCAGACGGCAGATCCCGGAATGGCGGAATTAGGGATCGGTCTCGTTCCCCCGGTCCACCAGACCCAACAACCGATCCAGCTGTTTTTCGTCTGGTGCGCCGCGAATATTGGCATTCTTGGGGTCGTTTACGGCGCGGTGATTGTGTCGTTTGGCCTCTCATTCTGGCAGGCGATTCTTGCCGCCGTGGCGGGCGTCGCCTCTTTTGCGCTGGTCGGCGTCACCAGCATCGCCGGCAAAATCGGCCGCACCACGACGCTCACTCTCTCCCGGGTCATTTTTGGCAAACGCGGTAATATCGCCCCCACCAGCTTCTGTTGGGTGAATCTGATGGGCTGGGAGGCGGTCAATATCATTACCGGCACGCTCACCCTCGTCGCGCTGTTTGCCGCCATGGGTTTTGAAGAGAGTCTCACCACCACCGCGCTGTCGCTTTTCTTGTTTGGCGGGTTGACCGTACTGGTCAGCGTGCTCGGACAAAATGCCGTGTTGATGATGCAAAAATGGATCACCCGGATCTTT
Source organism: Klebsiella pasteurii (assembly GCF_018139045.1). Lineage (NCBI taxonomy): Bacteria > Pseudomonadati > Pseudomonadota > Gammaproteobacteria > Enterobacterales > Enterobacteriaceae > Klebsiella > Klebsiella pasteurii. The sequence goes on along the minus strand of NZ_CP073236.1, from coordinate 4,132,070 downwards.
GGCGCCATGACGCTGCTGGTAGTGATCTATTTACTCTTCACCGCAGACTGGCAGGCCATCCTCGCGCTGCCTTCAGGCAGCTGGCTCACCGGTTTTCTGCCGGCGGTATCAATTATTGCCGCCGGTACCGGCATCAGCTGGGCTATCGCTGGCGCCGACTATAGCCGGGATCAGCGTCCCGACGCCGGTGAAAAGCCTATTTTTCTCGCCGTTGTCAGCGGCGCCGCGCTCCCCCTATTGCTGCTGATGCTCACCGGGATACTGCTTACCGCCCAGATCCCCGATCTGGCGTCCAGCGAGAACCCCATTTCAGCGATTGGCAAACTGCTGCCTTCCTGGATGGCAATCCCCTATCTGGCCGCGGCGACCGCCGGGGTCGTGACCATCGCCGTATTGAGCCTCTATTCCGCCAGTCTTAATCTGTTAAGCATGGGGATTAAGCTCCAGCAGCGTTCCGCCGTGGCCCTCGATGCCGTACTGGTGCTGGGGATCGCGCTCTATGTGCTATTTGTCTCGAAAGATTTTCTTGGGCCCTTCATCGCGTTTCTGATTTTCTGCGGCGTATTTCTGGCCGCCTGGGCCGCCATTTTTATGGTCGATTTTTATCGGATTCGCCGCCGAGCCGGATATGCTGAAGCTGATTTATTCAGGGAAAGCGGAGCAAACCGCACCGCGCTGGGCTGCTGGATTGTCGGCGCGCTGGCGGGATTGATGGTATCCAAAACCGGGTTTATCGACGGTCCTTTCGCCGTCGGCATTTTCGCGGACTCCAGCCTGGGTCTGTTTGTCTCTTTTATTCTGAGCCTGGCGCTGTATCTGGCGTTCGGCGCAAGAAAGGAGGCCAGCCGTGACAATAACAGCTGACCTGCTGTCGCCGCGGCGGCCGATCGTGGTTATCGGCGCCGCTTTTAGCGACATGATCCTCCATCTCGATGCACTACCGCATAGCGGTAGCGATGTTTCCGCCCGCGACGGCGGACGGCAGATTGGCGGCTGCGCGTTCAATGTCGCCCGCGCGCTCTCACGCCTTGAACTCCCTGTGATAAACGCGATACCGGTGGGAAATGGCGAGTGGGGGCAGGCCGTTGCACAGAAAATGGCACAGGAAAACCTACCCGTCCTCTTGCGCCACCCCACTCACGATAACGGCTGGTGTCTGGCCCTCGTCGAGGCTAACAAAGAGCGGACGTTTATCACCGTTGAGGGCTGCGAGCAGCACTGGAACAACGAGCTACTCGCACAAATTCCGCAGCCGAAGGACGCCATAATTTATGTCTCTGGCTACGAGCTGGCCAGCGAAGCCCTGCGCAAGTGGATTCTGGACCTTACGGAAGATAAAACGCTGTTTGTCGATTTTGGTCCGCGTCTGGGTGAACTGGATATTCACTTTATCCAGGCGTTGTTGGGCAAAGGTCCCGTGCTCACCCTGAATCGCGATGAACTGAGCTTGCTGTGCGCACGTTTATACGATACGGATAGCGCGACCCTTCACGCCGCTTCGCGGCTCGCCAGCGACTGGCATTTACGGGCGATCTGTCGGTTTGATAAAGATGGCGCGTGGGTGGTTGAACCCGACGCGGAACCGCAACACATTCCTGCCTGCCGCGTGAAGGTCTATGACACGATTGCCGCAGGAGACAGCCACTGCGCCGGTACGATCGCCGGGCTGGCCTGCGGGATGGATCTACGCCAGGCCGCGCTGCTGGGCAATGAAGTAGCGGCTATTGTCGTCACCCGGCCGGGTTCAGACGGTGCTCCGGGTCGCGAAGAGCTACGTCAGTTCCAGCTTCAGCAGCAAAACGGCCGCTAGCCGCTATTTACGCGCTTTCGCCAGCATCGCCCGGATGTTGGCGACATTCGCCTGGCCTTTATGCATGCGTTCTTCCGGCGAAATAACTTTGCGCTCCTGCTCCCAAATCAGATCATCCTGCGGCAGCTCCAGCAGGAAACGGCTCGGCTCCGGTCGCACCAGCTCGCCGTACTGCCGGCGCTCTTTGCACAGGGTAAAAGTGAGCTCTTTCTGCGCGCGGGTGATACCCACGTAGGCAAGACGGCGTTCTTCATCGACGTTGTCTTCATCAATACTACTCTGGTGCGGCAACAGCCCTTCCTCCATGCCAACCAGATAGACGTAGGGGAACTCCAGTCCCTTTGAAGCATGAAGCGTCATCAGCTGAACCTGATCCGTCTCCTCATCCGACTCGCCGCGCTCCATCATGTCTCGTAGCGTGAAACGGGTCACGACCTGGGTGAGCGTCATCGGTTCATCGATATCGCTGCCCTCCAGCATTTCGGTCATCCACGTGAAGAGCGTATTGACGTTTTTCATCCGCATTTCGGCGGCTTTCGGGCTGGGCGAAGTCTCATAGAGCCATGATTCATAATCCACGCCGCGGATCAGATCGCGGACGGCGGCAATCGGCTCGCGCTCTGAAAGCTGCTGGATCTCCCGCAGCCAGTGGGTGAAGCGGGTCAGAGACTCGTAGCCGCGTCCGTTCAGCGTCTGGGTCAGACCCATATCGAAGCTGGCGGTAAACATGCTTTTATTGCGCCCCATCGCCCATTCGCCCAGCTTTTGCAACGTCGCCGAACCGATTTCACGCTTCGGCGTATTGACGATGCGCAGAAAGGCGCTGTCGTCATCAGGGTTAGTCAGCACGCGCAGATAGGCCAGCAGATCTTTAATTTCCGGGCGGGAAAAGAACGACGTGCCGCCAGAAATTTTGTACGGAATGCGGTTTTGCATCAGCATCTTTTCGAAAACCCGTGACTGATGGTTGCCGCGATACAGGATCGCGTAATCCTTATAGGCAGTTTTATTAATAAAGTGATGAGCGATGAGTTCACCGGCAACGCGTTCCGCCTCATGATCTTCATTGTTGGCGGAGAGCACCTTCAGCTCTACGCCATAGCCCAGCTCGGAAAACAGGCGCTTTTCGAAGACGTGCGGGTTATTGGCAATCAGGATGTTGGCCGCCTTCAGAATACGCCCGGAAGAGCGGTAGTTTTGCTCCAGCTTGATCACCTGCAGCGCCGGGAAATCCTGGCTTAGCAGCACCAGGTTCTGCGGCCGCGCGCCGCGCCAGGAGTAGATCGACTGATCGTCATCGCCGACCACGGTAAAGCGCGCCCGCTGCCCCACCAGCAGTTTCACCAGCTCGTACTGGCTGGTGTTGGTATCCTGGTATTCATCCACCAGCAGATAGCGAATCTTGTTCTGCCAGCGCTCCCGCACCTCTTCGTTACGCTGCAGCAGCAGGGTCGGCAGCAGGATCAGATCATCGAAGTCGAGTACGTTACAGGCTTTCATATGCGCGTCGTACAGCCCGTAGCAGTGAGCAAAGATCCGATCCCGCTCCCCTTTCGCGCCAGCGGCGGCCTGGACAGGGGTTTTCAGATCGTTTTTCCAGTTGGAGATCGTGGAGATCAGCTGCTGAAGTACCACTTTGTCTTCTTCGATCAGCCCTTCGGTGAGCTCTTTTAACAGCGCCACCTGGTCGGTATCGTCGAACAGCGAGAAGTTGGATTTCATCCCTAACGCAGCGTATTCGCGTTTGATGATATCCAGCCCCAGCGTGTGGAAGGTGGAAATCATCAGGCCGCGCGCTTCTTTACGCCCCAGCGTTTGCCCGACGCGCTCTTTCATTTCGCGCGCCGCCTTATTGGTAAAGGTGACCGCCGCGATATGGCGCGCCTGATAGCCGCAGCCGCGGATCAGGTGGGCTATTTTATTGGTAATAACGCGGGTCTTACCGGAACCGGCACCCGCCAGCACCAGGCACGGTCCGGTAACGAATTCGACGGCTTGTTGTTGGCCAGGATTTAAACGCATGGGAGTCTTTTGCTCAATCTTCGAACGGGGTGGGGATTGTAGCAGAAAGAGGGGCGGTGAGAGCAACAGGCTGCCCATTCAGGCAGCCTGGCAATAGGTCAATCAGGATGCGGCGGCAGCAAGCGGCGTATAGCCGTTGCGCTGCGCGCTCTTGATCCAGCTGTACGAGCCCATCACCGCGATCGCCGTCAGCAGGACATATTCAAGCGACATGGCGTAAACGCCCTGTACCGCATAGATAACCACGCTAATCACGTCGATAACCACCCACAGCAGCCAGTTTTCGACGAACTTACGCGTCATCAGCACCATGGCCGCAATCGACAACACCAGCATGGTGGAATCCCAGAACGGGAAGGCGTCGGGCTGGAGGTCGGGCATCGCGACCTGCATACCGAACGTTTGCAGTAGGGCAATCATGATACGGGTGAGCGTCGCGAACACCGGGTCAATAAATAGCGTCATCAGCACAATCGCCACCGCGCAGATGCCGCCCAGCGCCAGCGTTTGCTGACGGGAAAGCCAACGTACCTTGAGCGCGGCCTCCTGCGCCTCGTTTTGCCGGCTCCACGCGTACCAGCCGTAAATATTGGCAGCGAAGAAAAACACCTGCAGCAGCAGGCTGGCATAGAGCTGGATCTGGAAAAAAATGGCCGCAAACAGCGTGACGTTGATCAGGCCAAACAGATAATTGATGATTTTTTCCCGGCTGGCGCACCAGATACACAACAGGCCGAACACGGTACCGATAGCTTCAATCCACGATAGCGCATAGCCGCCTTCGCCGAGGGGAATGTTGACCATCACATTGTTGATGCTAAAAAAGTCCATCACAAACCTCCTTGCTGGCTAGCGGAATAAATGGCGCGTAGCGCCAGGGTAATTTGCCGTTCTTCGCCCTGCTGGCACAGCGTTTCCTGCTGGACATAATCATTGATGCTGCTATCCAGACAACCGTTATGGGCAACAACCACATTGAGTAATGAAGCCGTACGTAACCCGCGCAGCGCGCCGATAGTCATCAGGGCGGCACTCTCCATATCCGCCCCCAGAATGCCGCGCGCCGACCACTGCGCATCCAGTTCCGCCTCACGATCGGTATAGAAACTGTCATGGCTGCGCACCAGACCGCACGCGACCGGGATGTTCATCTGCCGCGCCTGCGCCACCAGTTCCCAGGTCAGCTGCGGGTCGGCGCAGGCCGGATAGCCCGCTGGCGCATAGGTTCGGCTGGTACCGTCATCCATCACCGCGGCGTGAGCGATAATCACATCGCCGAGCGCAAGATTATCCTGCAGTGCCCCGCAGCTGCCGATACGAATCAGAGTGGTTACGCCGATCTGGCGCAGCTCTTCAATGGCAATCGCCGTAGATGGCCCGCCGATGCCGGTAGAGAGCACTAAAATCTCGACGCCCTGATACCAGCCGCGCGCGGCGCGAAACTCCCGGTTCTGACCGAGTGGCTGTGGATTATCAAGAAAATTGGCGATGCGGTCGACCCGCTGCGGGTCGCCCGGCAGCAGCGCGTACCGCGCGCCGGTCATCTCTTTGCTTAACTGGATATGGGGTTGCAGCGACATTCTCCCGCCTCCTTACTCTTGCGGTTATCCGATATCAGCCTCCTGCTTCAGTTTTTCAGGAGCTAACAACACAATGCGTTCACCATCGGTATCAATAATCTGTAGCGCTTTCAGGTCATGCAAAATACGGTTAATACTGCGGGTCGTCGCCGCGAATTCCTGGCTGAGATTCTGCTTATCCAGCAAGATTTCATCGGCACCATCCTGTTGATAACGCAGCCATAACGCCTGACACACCCGCTGATGCAGCGAGTAAAGATTGTCGCTGCTGGCCTTCTTCGACAGCTGGTAATACTGCTGGCTAAAGAAGCGCAGCATCCGCTGGTTAAAATGGTTATCTAACGCCAGCCAGCGGCAGAAATGTTCCTGCGACAGGCTCAGAAGCTGCACATGACCCACCGCCACCACCGAGCAGATGTAATGACGCGATTCAAAGATCTCGAGCTCGCCCAGCATGTCGCCTTTACGGTAGCGGGCCTGACGGTAGCGGCGCCCGTCCTCAGCCTCATAGAAAACGTCCACCTCACCGGCGATAATCAGCGAAAACCGCTGACACACTTCACCCTGTCGGCAGATAAAATCACCGCGCGGGATCTCTTCGAAACGCCAGCGCCGCATGATCTCCAGAGGACAATATTTCAGTAATTCATAGAGCAGCGGATCGCTCACAATCTCGCTCAGCCCGGAAAGCCAGCCGACTGAAAATTCAGGTTTTTTCATTGTGTCCATGTTATCTCGCTCCACGACGTTAAGGACAGGACGGCTGTCCCTGGCAGGGGGGAATACGCCGGATAAAAGTGTTGCTCATCTCCCGCTTCCATCTATCAGGCGAGACATCTGTCCCGCGATGGCGAAGAGTATATGTCCGCGACCAAAGCGGGTGGTAAAGTAACGGGATATCTTTGAGACGTGAGAACAAAATAATGGCAAAGAGCGCAGCAGCCCTGCACATCCTGGTTAAAGAAGAGAAGCTGGCGCAAGAGATCCTCGCCAAACTGGAACGTGGCGTGAGCTTCGATCATCTGGCAAAACGCTATTCAAAGTGCCCCTCCGGGCGCAACGGCGGCGATCTCGGGGAGTTTAATCAAGGAGTCATGGTCGGGCCGTTCGATAAGGCAGTCTTTAGCTGCCCGCTGCTCAAACCTTACGGGCCGGTCAAAACCAAGTTTGGCTACCACATCATTAAGGTGCTGTATCGCCGCTAGCCCATGCTACTATTGCGCCCTGATTCATCCCCTATTCAATCAAGGTACGATCATGGCAAAAACGGCAGCAGCACTGCATATCCTGGTTAAAGAAGAGCAGCTGGCACTGGATCTTCTGGAGCAAATTAAAAACGGCGCCGATTTCGGTAAACTGGCGAAGAAGCACTCGATCTGCCCGTCAGGCAAACGCGGCGGCGACTTAGGTGAATTCCGCCAGGGCCAGATGGTGCCGGCGTTTGATAAAGTTGTCTTCTCCTGCCCGGAGCTGGAGCCCACCGGCCCGCTGCACACCCAATTCGGTTATCACATCATCAAAGTGCTGTACCGCAAATAAAAAAACCGGTGTCTTATTGCACCGGTTTTTTATCTCACAGCTTTCCCCTAAGGATTTCAGCTTGCAGGAAGGCGGCAAGTGAGTACAACCCCAGGAGCATAGATAACTATGTGACTGGGGTGTACCAACGCAGCCAACGCATCTGCAAGTTGAAAGACGACGGGGAATTAGCCCGCTACCGCAATACGCTTCATATCGGTCATGTAACCGCGCAGTTTCTTACCAACCTGCTCGATAGCGTGGCTGCGAATGGCTTCGTTCACGTCGCGCAGCTGAGCGTTGTCTACCGCGCCTTCGGCAATCGCTTTACCCAGGTCGCCGGTCTGCAGGGGGGTCATGAACTCTTTCAGCAGCGGTACGCAGGCGTAAGAGAACAGGTAGTTACCGTATTCAGCGGTATCGGAGATAACCACGTTCATTTCGTACAGACGCTTACGAGCGATGGTGTTGGCAATCAGCGGCAGCTCGTGCAGTGATTCGTAGTAAGCAGACTCTTCGATGATGCCGGAATCCACCATGGTTTCAAACGCCAGCTCAACGCCCGCTTTCACCATTGCGATCATCAGAACGCCTTTATCGAAGTACTCCTGCTCGCCGATTTTACCTTCAAACTGCGGTGCGGTCTCGAACGCGGTCTTACCGGTTTCTTCACGCCAGGTCAGCAGTTTCTTATCGTCGTTGGCCCAGTCAGCCATCATGCCTGAGGAGAATTCACCGGAGATGATGTCATCCATATGTTTCTGGAACAACGGCGCCATGATCGTTTTCAGCTGTTCGGACAGCGCATAAGCACGCAGCTTAGCCGGGTTAGACAGGCGATCCATCATCAGGGTGATACCACCCTGTTTCAGCGCTTCGGTGATGGTTTCCCAGCCGAACTGAATCAGTTTTTCGGCGTATGCCGGGTCGGTACCCTCTTCCACCAGCTTATCGAAGCACAGCAGAGAACCGGCCTGCAGCATACCGCAGAGGATGGTCTGCTCGCCCATCAGATCGGATTTCACTTCGGCAACGAAGGAAGATTCCAGAACGCCCGCACGGTGACCGCCGGTCGCCGCAGCCCAGGCTTTAGCAATCGCCATGCCTTCGCCTTTCGGATCGTTTTCCGGGTGAACCGCGATCAAGGTCGGTACGCCGAAGCCGCGCTTGTACTCTTCACGCACTTCGGTACCCGGGCACTTCGGCGCCACCATCACGACAGTGATATCTTTACGGATCTGCTCGCCAACTTCCACGATGTTGAAACCATGTGAGTAGCCCAGCGCCGCGCCATCTTTCATCAACGGCTGAACGGAACGTACAACGTCAGAGTGCTGTTTGTCCGGAGTCAGGTTAACCACCAGATCGGCCTGCGGGATCAGCTCTTCGTAGGTCCCTACTTTGAAGCCGTTTTCGGTCGCTTTACGCCATGACGCGCGCTTTTCGGCAATCGCTTCTTTACGCAGGGCGTAGGAAATATCCAGACCGGAGTCACGCATGTTCAGACCCTGGTTCAGGCCCTGAGCGCCACAGCCGACGATGACCACTTTTTTACCCTGAAGGTAGCTTGCGCCATCGGCGAATTCGTCGCGACCCATAAAGCGACATTTGCCCAGCTGCGCCAGCTGCTGGCGCAGGTTCAGTGTATTAAAGTAGTTAGCCATGGTGATACCTCGTGATGTTGTGCGTCTTATTGTTCGGTTCGCTTGCCGTGTCTGTGCAAGAGAGAATGAACTTACTATATGACAGGAAATTTATTGCGGAAATTGATATATTCACAACGTCACGTTGCAATTTCTGCAATGTAAAATCGTGGAGTGCCGCCGGTGGATTTACGCGATCTAAAAACCTTCCTGCATCTGGCGGAAAGCCGCCATTTTGGCCGCAGCGCGCGGGCGATGCACGTCAGCCCCTCCACGCTTTCCCGGCAGATTCAGCGCCTGGAAGAAGACCTTGGGCAGCCGCTGTTTGTCCGCGATAACCGCACGGTAACGCTTACCGAAGCAGGAGAAGAACTCCGCACCTTTGCCCAGCAAACGCTGTTGCAGTACCAGCAGCTGCGCCACGCGATCGATCAGCAAGGTCCGTCGCTGTCGGGCGAACTGCATATCTTCTGTTCGGTGACCGCCGCCTACAGTCATCTTCCGCCGATTCTCGATCGTTTCCGCGCCGAACATCCCTCGGTGGAAATAAAACTCACCACCGGCGATGCCGCCGATGCGATGGAGAAAGTAGTCACGGGTGAGGCCGATCTGGCGATTGCCGGGAAACCCGAGACGCTGCCTGGCGCAGTGGTGTTTTCCATGCTGGAGAATTTGGCGGTAGTGCTGATCGCCCCGGCGCTGCCTTGTCCGGTTCGCAATCAGGTCTCGGTGGAGAAACCCGACTGGGCAACGGTACCCTTCATTATGGCCGATCAGGGGCCCGTGCGCCGCCGCATTGAGCTATGGTTTCGCCGCCATAAAATCAGTAATCCGTCGATTTACGCTACGGTGGGCGGACATGAAGCCATGGTTTCTATGGTGGCGCTGGGCTGCGGCGTCGCGCTGCTGCCGGAAGTGGTGTTGGAAAATAGCCCGGAGCCCGTTCGCAATCGCGTCATGATTCTGGAGCGTAGCGACGAGAAAACCCCTTTTGAACTGGGCGTCTGCGCGCCAAAAAAGCGGCTGCATGAGCCGCTGATTAATGCATTCTGGAATTTGCTGCCTGGTCACTAGTGCCGGATGCCTGAACCGGCCTACAACCCGATCGTAGGCCAGATAAGCGCTGCGCAGCTTAACCTGCGAGGAAGAACCTGAACGCTGGATTATTGCTCTCGTCGTGGCAATCGTAGCCCAGCTCATGCAAGCGGGTTTCGAAATCAGGCTCATGATCGCCCAGTTCGAATGCCGCCAGCACGCGGCCATAATCGGTACCGTGGCTGCGATAATGGAACAGAGAGATGTTCCAGTGGGTGCCCAGGGTATGCAGGAACTTCAGCAGGGCGCCGGGCGATTCCGGAAACTCGAAGCTGAACAAACGCTCCTGCAGCGGCTGCGACGGACGCCCGCCGACCATATAGCGCACGTGCAGCTTGGCCATTTCATCGTCGGAGAGATCCACTACGCTGTAGCCCCCCTCGTGCAGCAGGTTGAGGATCTCTTTCCGCTCTTCCAGTCCCCGGCTCAGGCGCACGCCGACAAAAATGCAGGCATTTTTCGCATCCGCGAAGCGGTAGTTGAACTCCGTCACCGAACGACCGCCCAGCAGCTGGCAGAACTTGAGGAAGCTGCCCTTCTCTTCCGGAATGGTGACCGCCAGTAGCGCTTCGCGCTGTTCCCCAAGCTCGCAGCGTTCGGAAACGTAGCGCAGGCCGTGGAAGTTGACGTTCGCGCCGGAAAGCACGTGAGCCAGGCGTTCGCCGCGAATATTATGCTGAGCGATATATTTTTTCATCCCCGCCAGCGCCAGCGCCCCGGAAGGTTCTGCTACCGCACGCACATCTTCAAACAGGTCTTTCATCGCCGCGCAGATGGCATCGCTATCGACAGTAACGATGTCGTCGAGATACTCCTGACACAGACGGAAAGTCTCATCGCCGATACGTTTAACCGCTACGCCTTCGGCAAAGAGCCCAACGCGGGGTAAATCAACCGGATGACCCGCATCCAGCGCGGCTTTCAAACAGGCAGAATCCTCGGCCTCAACCGCAATGACTTTGATCTGCGGCATCAGCTGTTTGATCAGCACCGCCACGCCCGCCGCGAGACCGCCGCCGCCGACCGGGACAAACACGCGATCGATATGGGCATCCTGCTGCAGCAGCTCCAGCGCCAGCGTCCCCTGCCCGGCAATCACCATCGGATGGTCGAAAGGCGGAACCCAGGTGAACCCCTGCTGCTGCGCCAGATCGATGGCTTTGGCTTTGGCTTCATCGAAATTTGCGCCGTGCAGCAGCACTTCACCGCCGAAGCCGCGCACCGCATCAACTTTGATATCCGCAGTGGCGGTTGGCATGACGATGAGCGCCTTCACGCCCAGGCGAGATGCCGAGAAAGCCACGCCCTGCGCATGATTACCCGCCGAAGCGGTAATCACGCCATGCGATTTTTGTTCTTCCGTCAGACCCGCCATCATCGCGTACGCCCCGCGCAGCTTAAAGCTGTGCACCGGCTGACGGTCTTCACGCTTCACCAGCACAACGTTATCGAGGCGCGACGAGAGCTTTTCCATTTTTTGCAGCGGCGTGATCTGCGCGGCTTCGTATACCGGCGCGCGCAGTACCGCTCTGAGGTATTCCGCCCCCTCAGGGGCGGCGGACAGGGGTTGCGACTCGGCCATCATTAACCCCCAAGTTTCGATTTATCGCGCACCGCGCCTTTATCGGCGCTGGTTGCCAGACTGGCATAGGCGCGAAGGGCAAAGGAAACCTGACGCTCGCGATCTTTCGGCGTCCATGCTTTATCACCGCGGGCTTCCTGAGCTTCGCGTCGCGCCGCAATCTCGGCATCGCTCAGCTGCAGCTGAATACCGCGGTTCGGGATATCGATAGCAATCATGTCGCCATCTTCAATGATCGCGATATTGCCACCGCTGGCTGCTTCCGGAGAAACGTGGCCAATAGAGAGACCCGAGGTACCGCCGGAGAAGCGTCCATCGGTAATCAGCGCACAGGCTTTACCCAGGCCCATTGATTTCAGGAAGGTCGTCGGGTAGAGCATCTCCTGCATCCCCGGCCCACCTTTCGGCCCTTCATAGCGGATGACGACTACGTCACCGGCGACCACCTTGCCGCCGAGGATCGCATCCACAGCCGCGTCCTGGCTTTCGTATACCTTCGCCGGGCCGGTAAATTTGAGGATGCTGTCGTCAACGCCGGCGGTTTTCACGATGCATCCGTTCTCGGCAAAGTTGCCGTACAGAACCGCCAGACCGCCATCCTTGCTGTAAGCATGTTCCAGCGAGCGGATACAGCCTTCTGCGCGATCGTCATCCAGGGTGTCCCAACGGCAGTTCTGAGAGAAAGCCTGCGTTGTGCGGATACCCGCAGGGCCAGCGCGGAACATCTTCTTAACCGCTTCATCCTGCGTGACGGTGATATCATACTGCTCCAGCGTCTGCGGCAGGGACAAACCAAGCACGTTTTTCACATCGCGGTTCAGCAGCCCGGCACGATCCAGTTCACCTAAAATACCCAACACGCCGCCCGCGCGATGCACGTCTTCCATATGATATTTCTGCGTACTTGGCGCGACCTTACACAGCTGCGGCACTTTGCGGGAAAGTTTATCGATATCGCTCATGGTGAAGTCGATTTCCGCTTCCTGCGCCGCCGCCAGCAGATGCAGTACGGTATTGGTGGAACCGCCCATGGCGATATCCAGCGTCATGGCGTTTTCAAACGCCGCCTTATTGGCGATATTACGCGGCAGCGCAGAGGCATCGTCCTGCTCGTAATAGCGTTTAGTCAGCTCAACGATACGTGAGCCCGCATTGAGGAACAGCTGTTTACGATCGGCGTGAGTCGCCAGCAGCGAGCCGTTGCCCGGCTGCGACAGGCCCAGCGCTTCGGTCAGGCAGTTCATGGAGTTCGCGGTGAACATTCCCGAACAAGAGCCGCACGTCGGACAGGCGGAACGCTCAACCTGATTACTCTGATCGTCGGAGACTTTCGGGTCAGCGCCCTGAATCATCGCGTCAACGAGGTCGAGTTTAATGATTTGATCGGACAGTTTGGTTTTCCCGGCTTCCATCGGGCCGCCGGAAACAAAAATGACCGGAATATTCAGGCGCAGAGACGCCATTAACATCCCCGGGGTGATTTTGTCGCAGTTAGAGATACAGACCATCGCATCAGCACAGTGGGCGTTAACCATGTACTCTACCGAGTCGGCGATCAGTTCGCGGGATGGCAGTGAATAAAGCATACCCCCGTGGCCCATCGCGATCCCATCATCAACCGCAATAGTGTTGAATTCTTTGGCGACGCCGCCAGCGGCTTCGATTTGCTCAGCAACCAGCTTACCGAGATCGCGCAGGTGAACGTGACCCGGCACGAACTGGGTGAAAGAGTTCACCACGGCGATAATCGGCTTACCGAAATCATCGTCGGTCATTCCAGTGGCGCGCCACAGCGCGCGGGCACCCGCCATATTACGGCCGTGAGTGGTTGTGGCGGAACGGTACTTAGGCATGCTTTAGTTACTCCCAGTTTCGGTGAAATGGGGCGTTGCGTGTCGCCCCATTTTTTTATGCTTATTGATTAACCTGATCCAACCAGCCCCATTTATCCTCGGTTTCACCGGTGAAGAGGCCAAAGAATGCTTGCTGAATGCGCTTGGTGATCGGGCCGCAGCGGCCTTCGCCCACCTGAATACCATCAACGCTGCGTACCGGCGTGATCTCCGCGGCAGTACCGGACATAAAGACTTCGTCGGCCAGGTACAGGGACTCGCGGGACAATACCTGCTCGCGGACTTCCAGGCCCAGGTCTTTCGCCAGCTTGATGATAGCGTCGCGGGTGATGCCCGGCAGCGCGGAAGAGGTGAACGGCGGAGTAAACAACACGCCATCTTTGACTTCAAACAGATTTTCACCGGCGCCTTCAGAGATATAGCCGTTCACGTCCAGCGCGATACCTTCCTGATAGCCATGGCGACGCGCTTCGCTGCCGACCAGCAGAGAAGAGAGGTAGTTACCGCCCGCTTTAGCTGCGGTTGGGATCGTGTTTGGCGCCGCGCGATTCCAGGAAGAAACCATCGCATCGATCCCCTGATCCAGCGCTTCGGCACCCAGGTAGGCGCCCCACGGGAACGCCGCGATGATCACGTCAGTGTTATAGCCCGGAGGCGGGTTGACGCCCATGCCCACATCGCCGACAAAGACTAACGGACGGATATAGGCGCTGGTCAGGCTGTTTTTACGAATAACTTCGCGGCAGGCTTCCATCAGTTCATCAACGCTCTGAGAAACCGGGAAGCGATAGATTTTGGCTGAGTCATGCAGACGCTGCATATGTTCGCGGTGACGAAACACCACCGGTCCCTTGTGAGAATCGTAGCAACGAATGCCTTCAAATACGGAAGTCCCGTAGTGCAGCGCATGGGACATTACGTGAACCTTCGCCTCGCCCCACGGAACCATCTCACCATTGAACCAAATGTAGTCAGCTTTTTTCGTCGTCATTATTCTTCCTTTGCGCTCAGGCGCGAATTTGTTGTGATGTTGGTTGCTGGATCTCGACGCAGGCGACGTCCACCAGTTTGCTTAATTGACTAAACAGTAATTCGACGGGCCGCTGGCTGGCAACGGTCAGTTCAATATTAATATTCCGGGCATCGGCGGCGGTTTCCATATTCATCGCGCAAATCTGGAACCCGCGATGGCGCACGACGCGCAGCACGCGTTCTAACGTTTCAGGGTTAAAGCGAGCCTGCAAGGCGACCTGATGTTGCATCATGATAATTTCTCCAGCATTTCTGCATTACTGGCACCGGGCGGCACCAACGGCCAGACGTTCTCAAGTTCATCGATTGAGACATGAAGCAGGTAAGGCCCCTGGCTCGAAAGCATGGTGTCGAGTGCCGCTTCAACCTGGTCTTTACGGGTGATGTGTTGACCAGGGATGCCGAAGGCGCTGGCCAGAGTAAGAAAATCGGGGTTATCGGTAAGAGTGGTTTCGCTATAACGTTCCTGAAAAAACAGCTGCTGCCATTGTCGAACCATTCCTAAACGCTGGTTGTCCAGTAAGACGATCTTCAGCGGCAGCTGCTTGCGTTTTACGGTGCCCAGCTCCTGCACGTTCATCATGAAGGAACCGTCACCGGAGATACAGATAACCGTATCATCGGGGCGGGCCACCTGCGCGCCTACCGCTGCGGGCAAGCCGAAACCCATAGTGCCTAATCCACTGGAAGTGATGAAATTCTCCGGGCGCGTATAGGTCATATGCTGCGCTGACCACATCTGATGCTGGCCCACATCGGTTGTCACGACGCAGTCTGCGGGTTTGCGATCGGAAAGCTGCTTCAGCAGCAGCGGGGCATAGATAGCGTCTCCCGGATGGTCATAGCGCCAGGCATGCTCGGCGCGCAGCTGCGCATTACGTTGGCGCCAGGCGTCAATAGACAGCGGCTGCTGCAGTGCGGGCAGCATTACGTTCAAATCGCCGATCAGGCCGATATGCGCCTGACGGAGCTTGTTCAGTTCAGCCGGATCGATATCCATATGGATAACTTTGGCGTGCGGGGCAAACGTATTCAGCTTACCGGTGACGCGATCGTCAAAGCGAGCGCCTACCGCGATCAGCAGGTCACATTCCTGTACCGCCAGGTTGGCCGCCTTGGTGCCGTGCATCCCCAGCATCCCCAGATAATAAGGATAATCCGCCGCAACAACCCCCAGCCCTTTCAGGGTGGCGGTCGCTGGCATTTGCGTGACGGCAAGAAATTCGCGCAGCGCCGGTACCGCCTGCGCCATCCCCACGCCGCCGCCTACGTATAACATCGGCTTCTGCGACTGAATCAGCATCTGCAAAGCGTATTCGATATCCGCATATGGAAAATCAACGTCGTCGGCTACCATGGAAAAATGCGGATCGAGATCGCCTTGAGCCAGCTGGATGTCTTTTGGGATATCGACCAACACGGGACCGGGACGCCCGGAGTTTGCTACGTGGAAAGCTTCGGCAATGATGCGCGGCAGTTCTTCCAGCGACTGCACCAGGAAACTGTGCTTGGTGCATGCCAGCGATAAACCGAGGACATCAACTTCCTGGAATGCGTCGGTGCCAATGAACGGGGCAGCAACCTGGCCAGTGATAGCAACAACGGGAACGGAATCAAGCAGTGCGTCGGCGAGGCCGGTGATCAGGTTGGTTGCGCCAGGCCCCGAAGTGGCAATACACACGCCGGTTTTGCCGGTAGCCCTGGCATAGCCGATAGCCGCCATAGCCGCGCCCTGTTCATGCCGGCAAAGTAAGTGTTCCACGCCGCCGTCATACAATGCATCGTAAACCGGCATAATTGCTCCACCCGGATAGCCAAAAACGGTATCGACTCCCTGTGCTCGCAAAGCATGTACTACCCACCGCGCCCCATTCATAGTTACTTCCCCGTCGTAGATCGAGAGAAACAGAATTTTATGCTACCAGCCATCGTCTGCTCCTCTTTTCTGTTTTTAAGTTATAAAAAAACCCCCGGACCTTTCGGTGCGGGGGTCTTAGTTCGTTAAGGCTTGTTTTTTAAGCCTTTCCTCGTCCAAGTGCAGCCCCGCACGGTGGGATAATAATCACCACCACGCTAATCACGACCAGGCTAATCACTCGTAGAAGGGCTGTCATTTTATGTTCTTTCTGGCTTCATGTTCGAAGGAATACCTAAAGAGGTACCACAGACTTCGCGTTAAACACAAGATTTTTTTATGACGTCATTTCTTACCTTGCTAACCATTTACGAAAAAACAATTGTTTTTAATGGAAAAAACATGAAATGAAAATATTTCAATTTGTGGCTTACTCCACAGCACTTTCTCATCTTGTTGCCTGATGACAGCATTTTACGAGGCAGTATCCAACACCAGTGCAAAGCGGAAATTGCCGGGAAATTGGCAGGGAGCAAGCATGCAGAATTTAATATTGTCGAATTACTCAACAACAAATCCCCGACATAATCCCGGTTCTCAGGAGGTTTTATGTCACTCGCCATTGTTTACACCCGCGCCGCTCTCGGGATCGGCGCCCCGCTTATCACCGTTGAAGTTCATATCAGCAACGGGCTCCCAGGCCTGACAATGGTAGGACTGCCTGAAACAACGGTTAGAGAAGCGCGTGACCGGGTACGTAGTGCGATTATCAACAGCGGCTACGCTTATCCGGCGAAAAAAATCACTATTAATCTGGCCCCGGCCGATCTGCCAAAAGAAGGTGGAAGATATGATTTACCTATCGCTCTCGCGCTTCTGGTGGCCTCTGAGCAGCTTAAAGCTCCCAGGATAAATCAATATGAGTTTGTCGGCGAGCTGGCGCTTACAGGCGCTCTGCGTGGCGTTCCTGGTGCTATATCCAGCGCCATGGAGGCCATAAAAGCGGGGCGGAAGATTGTTATCTCTAATGAGAATTCTCCAGAGGTTGGGTTAATCGGCGGCAGTGACTGTCTTATCGCCACCGATCTCCAGGAAGTCTGCGCTTTTCTCGAAGGTCAACATACCCTGGCTAACCCCCTTCCCGAAGGGGAATATTCGGATGAAACATCGGTTGATTTGCGTGATGTTATTGGCCAGCGGCAGGGGAAACGAGCGCTGGAAATCATTGCAGCAGGTGGTCACAACCTGCTGATGATAGGCCCGCCCGGCACAGGAAAAACGATGCTCGCCAGTCGATTACCGGGACTAATGCCGCCGCTGAGTAACCAGGAAGCGCTAGAAAGCGCAGCAATACTTAGCCTGGTCGATTCCAGGCATGCCATGAAAAATTGGCGCCGCAGGCCCTTTCGCGCCCCGCATCATAGCGCCTCCCTCGCGGCCATGGTCGGCGGAGGCTCAATTCCGGCACCGGGAGAGATCTCCCTTGCCCATAACGGCGTCCTGTTCCTGGATGAGTTGCCTGAATTCGAACGCAGGGTTCTGGATGCGTTACGCGAACCCATTGAGTCAGGGGTTATCCATATCTCGCGCACCCGCGCCAAAATCGATTATCCAGCCCGTTTCCAGCTTATTGCAGCGATGAATCCCAGCCCGACAGGGCACTATCAGGGCCAGCATAATCGCGCTTCACCGGAACAGACGCTACGCTACCTTGGTCGTTTATCCGGCCCGTTTCTTGACCGGTTCGATCTCTCCCTGGAGATCCCACTTCCCCCGCCGGGGGTGCTCAGCCAGGGAACAAACGAAGAGGAAAGTAGCGCCTGCGTACGCCAACGTGTTCTGGCCGCACGCGAAAGGCAGCTATCGCGGCAGAAAAAACTTAATGCGCATCTGGGAAATGATGAGATGAAAATCTGCTGCCAGCTTCATCAAGATGACGCTATCTGGCTGGAGCAGACGCTAACGCAGCTTGGACTTTCAATCCGTGCCTGGCAGCGCCTGCTTAAAGTTTCCCGGACTATTGCCGATATTGAAGCCGTCGAACGCATCGAACGTCATCATCTGCAGGAGGCTCTTGGCTATCGGGCAATAGACAGAATGTTGGGCCATCTACAAAAAATGATGGCGTAAAAAAAGGGCTTACGCCCTTTTTCTTAATCATCGCTTTCTGTGTAATCTTCCGTACCTTCCACCTGCGGCTTGCCGCCGGACAAAGTATGGAAACGCTTCGGACGCTTAATCCGCGCCATGTACTTAATCCAGACGCGTTCTGCTTCCGTCGCGGGCTCACGTTCACCGCGACATACCGAAACAAACTGTTTTTCATCGTCGGTGACAGGCTCGCGTTTACCTAGTTCGAGTTCATTAAAGGCATAACCATGACGTTCCAGCAGTTGCGCCTCTTTGATGGTGAAATCTCCATGACGGGAAAACCCGCGCGGATAATTTTTATTGTCGAAAAAACGATTAGTTGTCGTAAAGCTTTCCGCCATCCTACACGCTCCTGATTCTTTGGCCGAGCTAATTATGGCGCGGAGTATTAGTTACGCTTGACAGAGCGTCAAACAAAACATTTAAATCATCACGACAAATAATTTTGCGGAGAAGAGTGTGGATACGGAATTGCTCAAGACTTTCCTTGAGGTGAGCAGAACTCGCCACTTTGGCCGAGCCGCAGAGGCGCTTTATCTGACGCAGTCAGCAGTTAGCTTTCGTATTCGTCAACTGGAGAACCAGCTGGGGGTAAATCTTTTTACCCGCCATCGTAATAATATCCGTCTGACCTCAGCCGGAGAGAAACTGCTGCCCTACGCCGAAACGCTGATGAATACCTGGCAAGCTGCGCGCAAGGAGGTCGCGAATGCTTCCCGACATAATGAATTTTCGATCGGTGCCAGCGCTTCTCTGTGGGAATGTCTGCTTAACGGATGGCTGGGCAAGCTCTATACGGAGCCCTATAACCTCCAGTTTGAGGCGCGGATTGCGCAGCGCCAATCGCTGGTCAAACAGCTGCACGAACGTCAACTTGATCTCTTGATCACGACAGAATCGCCGAAGATGGATGAATTAAGCAGCCAGTTATTGGGTAATTTTACCCTAGCGCTTTATTGTGCCTCTCCGGCTAAATACACAAATGAATTGAATTATTTACGCCTGGAGTGGGGGCCCGATTTCCAACAAAACGAAGCTGGATTGATCGGAAATGATGATATTCCTCTGCTGACCACCAGTTCTGCCGAATTAGCTTACCAACAACTCAGCGCCCTTAAAGGATGTACATGGTTGCCTGTACTCTGGGCTCAGGGGAAAAATAATCTGCACACGGTGACCGACAGTGCGACGCTCTCAAGGCCTCTCTATGCAATTTGGCTACAAAACAGCGATAAACAGGCGCAGATTCGGGAGATCCTGAAGCACAATATATTGGAATAGACGCACTCCTCCAGGGATGGAGGACGATCGGCGGGAAATTTAAAGCAAAAAAAATCCTTTGCCTGAGCAAAGGATTATATATGGCAGGGGCGGAGAGACTCGAACTCGCGACACCCGGTTTTGGAGACCGGTGCTCTACCAACTGAGCTACGCCCCTAAAGTTTCTTATCATTAAGCCTGCTTAATCAGCAGGCTTAATTTTTTAATAAGTGGCGGAACGGACGGGACTCGAACCCGCGACCCCCTGCGTGACAGGCAGGTATTCTAACCGACTGAACTACCGCTCCACCGAATACTTCTGTAACCACCGGATTAATACACCGGCTTACTACTTAATTTGATGCCTGGCAGTTCCCTACTCTCACATGGGGAGACCCCACACTACCATCGGCGCTACGGCGTTTCACTTCTGAGTTCGGCATGGGGTCAGGTGGGACCACCGCGCTATCGCCGCCAGGCAAATTCTTTGTGCTCAGTACGCAATTCTTTATCGCATCTGCCGCGTTGCCCGCGCTCGTAAAGTCAGTCACATACCTCAGTATGCTCCTTCCTTTCCTTCGCTTGTCGCCTTGCTGCTGCGCAAATTATTGCGTACTCAACTCTGAATCAATGCTGAAATTGTTGTCTTCTCAAATCCGCCAAAACATCTTCGGCGTTGTAAGGTTAAGCCTCACGGTTCATTAGTACCGGTTAGCTCAACGCATCGCTGCGCTTACACACCCGGCCTATCAACGTCGTCGTCTTCAACGTTCCTTCAGGACTCTCAAGGAGTCAGGGAGAACTCATCTCGGGGCAAGTTTCGTACTTAGATGCTTTCAGCACTTATCTCTTCCGCATTTAGCTACCGGGCAATGCCATTGGCATGACAACCCGAACACCAGTGATGCGTCCACTCCGGTCCTCTCGTACTAGGAGCAGCCCCCCTCAATTCTCCAGCGCCCACGGCAGATAGGGACCGAACTGTCTCACGACGTTCTAAACCCAGCTCGCGTACCACTTTAAATGGCGAACAGCCATACCCTTGGGACCTACTTCAGCCCCAGGATGTGATGAGCCGACATCGAGGTGCCAAACACCGCCGTCGATATGAACTCTTGGGCGGTATCAGCCTGTTATCCCCGGAGTACCTTTTATCCGTTGAGCGATGGCCCTTCCATTCAGAACCACCGGATCACTATGACCTGCTTTCGCACCTGCTCGCGCCGTCACGCTCGCAGTCAAGCCAGCTTATGCCATTGCACTAACCTCCTGATGTCCGACCAGGATTAGCTGACCTTCGTGCTCCTCCGTTACTCTTTAGGAGGAGACCGCCCCAGTCAAACTACCCACCAGACACTGTCCGCAACCCGGATTACGGGCCCACGTTAGAACACCAGCCATTAAAGGGTGGTATTTCAAGGATGGCTCCATGCAGACTGGCGTCCACACTTCAAAGCCTCCCACCTATCCTACACATCAAGGACCAGTGTTCAGTGTCAAGCTATAGTAAAGGTTCACGGGGTCTTTCCGTCTTGCCGCGGGTACACTGCATCTTCACAGCGAGTTCAATTTCACTGAGTCTCGGGTGGAGACAGCCTGGCCATCATTACGCCATTCGTGCAGGTCGGAACTTACCCGACAAGGAATTTCGCTACCTTAGGACCGTTATAGTTACGGCCGCCGTTTACCGGGGCTTCGATCAAGAGCTTCTCCTTACGGATAACCCCATCAATTAACCTTCCGGCACCGGGCAGGCGTCACACCGTATACGTCCACTTTCGTGTTTGCACAGTGCTGTGTTTTTAATAAACAGTTGCAGCCAGCTGGTATCTTCGACTGATTTCAGCTCCATGGGTAAACCACTTCACCTACATATCAGCGTGCCTTCTCCCGAAGTTACGGCACCATTTTGCCTAGTTCCTTCACCCGAGTTCTCTCAAGCGCCTTGGTATTCTCTACCTGACCACCTGTGTCGGTTTGGGGTACGATTTGATGTTACCTGATGCTTAGAGGCTTTCCTGGAAGCAGGGCATTTGTCACTTCAGCACCGTAGTGCCTCGTCATCACACCTCAGCGTTAATAACGTTCCGGATTTACCTGGAACATCCGCCTACATGCTTAAACCGGGACAACCGTCGCCCGGCCAACATAGCCTTCTCCGTCCCCCCTTCGCAGTAACACCAAGTACAGGAATATTAACCTGTTTCCCATCGACTACGCCTTTCGGCCTCGCCTTAGGGGTCGACTCACCCTGCCCCGATTAACGTTGGACAGGAACCCTTGGTCTTCCGGCGTGCGGGTTTTTCACCCGCATTATCGTTACTTATGTCAGCATTCGCACTTCTGATACCTCCAGCAACCCTCACAGGCCACCTTCAACGGCTTACAGAACGCTCCCCTACCCAACAACACATAGTGTCGCTGCCGCAGCTTCGGTGCATGGTTTAGCCCCGTTACATCTTCCGCGCAGGCCGACTCGACCAGTGAGCTATTACGCTTTCTTTAAATGATGGCTGCTTCTAAGCCAACATCCTGGCTGTCTGGGCCTTCCCACATCGTTTCCCACTTAACCATGACTTTGGGACCTTAGCTGGCGGTCTGGGTTGTTTCCCTCTTCACGACGGACGTTAGCACCCGCCGTGTGTCTCCCGTGATAACATTCTTCGGTATTCGTAGTTTGCATCGGGTTGGTAAGTCGGGATGACCCCCTAGCCGAAACAGTGCTCTACCCCCGAAGATGAATTCACGAGGCGCTACCTAAATAGCTTTCGGGGAGAACCAGCTATCTCCCGGTTTGATTGGCCTTTCACCCCCAGCCACAAGTCATCCGCTAATTTTTCAACATTAGTCGGTTCGGTCCTCCAGTTAGTGTTACCCAACCTTCAACCTGCCCATGGCTAGATCACCGGGTTTCGGGTCTATACCCTGCAACTTAACGCCCAGTTAAGACTCGGTTTCCCTGCGGCTCCCCTATACGGTTAACCTTGCTACAGAATATAAGTCGCTGACCCATTATACAAAAGGTACGCAGTCACCCAACAAGTGGGCTCCTACTGCTTGTACGTACACGGTTTCAGGTTCTTTTTCACTCCCCTCGCCGGGGTTCTTTTCGCCTTTCCCTCACGGTACTGGTTCACTATCGGTCAGTCAGGAGTATTTAGCCTTGGAGGATGGTCCCCCCATATTCAGACAGGATACCACGTGTCCCGCCCTACTCTTCGAGTTCACAGCCTGTGCGTTTTAGTGTACGGGAGTATCACCCTGTACCCTGCGACTTTCCAGACGCTTCCACTAACACACAAGCTGATTCAGACTCCGGGCTGCTCCCCGTTCGCTCGCCGCTACTGGGGGAATCTCGGTTGATTTCTTTTCCTCGGGGTACTTAGATGTTTCAGTTCCCCCGGTTCGCCTCGTTTGACTATGTATTCATCAAACGATAGTGCAACGAATTGCACTGGGTTTCCCCATTCGGACATCGCCGGCTGTAACGGTTCATATCACCTTACCGACGCTTTTCGCAGATTAGCACGTCCTTCATCGCCTCTGACTGCCAGGGCATCCACCGTGTACGCTTAGTCGCTTAACCTCACAACCCGAAGATGTTTCGTAAAACATCGTCGTGTCGCGAAAATTTGAGAGACTCGAACACACATTAACTGTGTGTCTTTTCAATTTTCAGCTTGATCCAGATTTTTAAAGAGCAAAACTTCGCAGTGAACCTTTTCAGGTACACTCTGAAGTTTTCTTGTGGTGTGCAGTAAAGATGGTGGAGCTATGCGGGATCGAACCGCAGACCTCCTGCGTGCAAAGCAGGCGCTCTCCCAGCTGAGCTATAGCCCCATCGTAGTTAAATCTCATCAACCTTAATTTCTGTTGAGGCAAGGCGGGGTGACACGAAGCATACTTAAAGTATGTGAGTGTCGCCGCAACGCAGCATCAGCAGAAATTTGGTAGGCCTGAGTGGACTTGAACCACCGACCTCACCCTTATCAGGGGTGCGCTCTAACCACCTGAGCTACAAGCCTGCAGAGATTTTCTTACTGCTTATTTTTCATCAGACAATCTGTGTGGACACTACAAAGGCAGGTTCTTTAAGGTAAGGAGGTGATCCAACCGCAGGTTCCCCTACGGTTACCTTGTTACGACTTCACCCCAGTCATGAATCACAAAGTGGTAAGCGCCCTCCCGAAGGTTAAGCTACCTACTTCTTTTGCAACCCACTCCCATGGTGTGACGGGCGGTGTGTACAAGGCCCGGGAACGTATTCACCGTGGCATTCTGATCCACGATTACTAGCGATTCCGACTTCATGGAGTCGAGTTGCAGACTCCAATCCGGACTACGACATACTTTATGAGGTCCGCTTGCTCTCGCGAGGTCGCTTCTCTTTGTATATGCCATTGTAGCACGTGTGTAGCCCTACTCGTAAGGGCCATGATGACTTGACGTCATCCCCACCTTCCTCCAGTTTATCACTGGCAGTCTCCTTTGAGTTCCCGGCCGGACCGCTGGCAACAAAGGATAAGGGTTGCGCTCGTTGCGGGACTTAACCCAACATTTCACAACACGAGCTGACGACAGCCATGCAGCACCTGTCTCAGAGTTCCCGAAGGCACCAAAGCATCTCTGCTAAGTTCTCTGGATGTCAAGAGTAGGTAAGGTTCTTCGCGTTGCATCGAATTAAACCACATGCTCCACCGCTTGTGCGGGCCCCCGTCAATTCATTTGAGTTTTAACCTTGCGGCCGTACTCCCCAGGCGGTCGACTTAACGCGTTAGCTCCGGAAGCCACTCCTCAAGGGAACAACCTCCAAGTCGACATCGTTTACAGCGTGGACTACCAGGGTATCTAATCCTGTTTGCTCCCCACGCTTTCGCACCTGAGCGTCAGTCTTTGTCCAGGGGGCCGCCTTCGCCACCGGTATTCCTCCAGATCTCTACGCATTTCACCGCTACACCTGGAATTCTACCCCCCTCTACAAGACTCCAGCCTGCCAGTTTCGAATGCAGTTCCCAGGTTGAGCCCGGGGATTTCACATCCGACTTGACAGACCGCCTGCGTGCGCTTTACGCCCAGTAATTCCGATTAACGCTTGCACCCTCCGTATTACCGCGGCTGCTGGCACGGAGTTAGCCGGTGCTTCTTCTGCGGGTAACGTCAATCGACAAGGTTATTAACCTTATCGCCTTCCTCCCCGCTGAAAGTACTTTACAACCCGAAGGCCTTCTTCATACACGCGGCATGGCTGCATCAGGCTTGCGCCCATTGTGCAATATTCCCCACTGCTGCCTCCCGTAGGAGTCTGGACCGTGTCTCAGTTCCAGTGTGGCTGGTCATCCTCTCAGACCAGCTAGGGATCGTCGCCTAGGTGAGCCGTTACCCCACCTACTAGCTAATCCCATCTGGGCACATCTGATGGCAAGAGGCCCGAAGGTCCCCCTCTTTGGTCTTGCGACGTTATGCGGTATTAGCTACCGTTTCCAGTAGTTATCCCCCTCCATCAGGCAGTTTCCCAGACATTACTCACCCGTCCGCCACTCGTCACCCGAGAGCAAGCTCTCTGTGCTACCGTTCGACTTGCATGTGTTAGGCCTGCCGCCAGCGTTCAATCTGAGCCATGATCAAACTCTTCAATTTAAGTTTGATGCTCGTAGAATTAAACTTCGTAATGAATTACGTGTTCACTCTTTGAGACTTGGTATTCATTTTTCGTCTTGCGACGTTAAGAATCCATGTCACTTTGAGTGCCCACACAGATTGTCTGATAAATTGTTAAAGAGCAGTGCAACGCGGCTTTCGCTCACCGTTGCGAGGTCCCGTATAATACGTTTTCCTCATTCAGAGTCAAGCGTTTAATTTTGCTTTTCTCTGCCGGCATTCATCGCTGAATCCCGCTGACCCGGCGGCTTGCGCGCCGTTGTTCCGTGTCAGTGGAGGCGCATTATAGGGAGTTCTGAGACGTTGACAAGCCCTGTTTTCAAAAAATCTTTCAACCGTCTCTTTTTTGTGCAAAACGCTATGAAAGCGGTAATTTTTCCAGCGATTCGAAGCCATAGCGCCGCAAAACGCTCAAAAGCTGCTCAGTTTCAGGCGTCAACGCCATACAGTACGCAATATTGGCATCACTCGATTTAGCGTCAGGCGCTTCGTGCTCTAATAGCCAGGCTGTGCGACGCGCAATTGCCGCCCCGGAGTCGATCATTCTCGTCCCTTCCGGCAGAACCTGCTGCAGCTCTTCTTGTATTAGAGGGAAATGCGTACACCCCAGCACAACCGTATCAGGCGGTTCCTGCATTCTCAGCCAGGGACGCAGGATACGTCGCAGTTCATCCAGCGGGACCGGTTCACCGTGGAGCTTAGCCTCCGCCAGCTCCACCAGCTCTGCCGACCCCAGCATTTCAATTTTGCATTCATTCGCAAAGCGGGAGATCAGTTCGCGCGTATAAGGACGTTTTACCGTTCCGCGCGTTGCCAGCAGGCCAACAACGCCATTCGCCGTTAAGCGTGCCGCGGGTTTTATCGCCGGAACGACGCCGACAACCGGAAAGGCGAATTTATCGCGTAATGCGGGGAGGGAAACGGTACTTGCGGTGTTACAGGCAATAACGGCCAGCGCCAGCGGATAGCGCTGCTGAACCGCAGTCACAATCTCCAGAACGCGTTCAACAATAAACGCTTCGCTCTTCTCGCCGTAGGGGAAAGCAACGTTGTCGAAAGCGTAAATATAATGCAGATCCGGCAGAAGCTGCCGAATCTCGTTGTAAACCGACAGCCCACCGACGCCGGAATCAAACACCAGCACGGTGGGACGTGATTTAGAAGGTGTAGCTGCCAGACAAGTAGTATTCTCGTCCTGCAGTTTGGTAGCCATAAGCTGTCTCGTAATCTTTATCGAACAGGTTAGCTATTTTACCACGAACTGTCAGGCGATCGGTGATCGGATACGATGCAGAAACGTCTACAGTGCTGTAGCTCGGCAAAATCCTTTGCGTATTGTTGTACTGGGAGGTGTTGTTATCGTAGCGCTTCCCATAATACTGCCAGGACACATCCATATCGACATCAAACACGGACCAGTCTAGCTGATACTTTGCCTGTCGTTTAGAACGTCGGGCCAGCACTTCACCGTTATCATCGTTACGCGGATCGACATACTGCAACGTTACGCGATGGCTGAAAATACCGGTATCGACACTTCCCGTCCACTCCACGCCTTTAATCGTCGCGGCATTAATATTGTCGTACTCCCCTTCATAGGTGACAGGATCGGAGTAATAGGTAATCAGGTTAGTAATCTTGTAATGGTATGCGGACAAGCGCCAGTCCACGGGACCTGTGAGCCCTTCCAGCCCCGCTTCCCACTGCTTCGACTCTTCAGGCTTCAGGTTGGGATTCGCGTTGATACCAAATCGGGTCGAACCAAACTGTTGTCCTAAAGAAGGTGCAAGGAAGCCGGTACCGTAGCCGAGGGTCAAGCGATAGTTTTCAACAAACTCCCAGCCTGCGGTCGTCTGCCAAGTACCATGCCAGCCAAACTGCTCATCGTGGTCTTCACGCCCGGAAGCTTCGAGGGTCACATCGCCAAACTGCTGCTGGCCCGTCAGATACAGTCCCGTATTGTCACGTTTATAGGTATCCGACATCGTCGTGTCTGATGACGTTAATCGCTGCTGCTGCCAGTCCACCCCTGCGCTGACAGAACCATGACCCACAATAACGTTATTACCCCACTGCAGGTTACGCTGCGTCATCCTGTCGAGCGTCGTACCATCGTTGTAACGGCCATAGATACTGCTGTAGTTGTAGTCCTTTACCTTCTGGTAGCTGGCGATAAGCTGAGAGGAGTAGATACCGGAATTAAAGTTCAGCCCCGCATCCCAGCTTTGGTTGTAGAGCTGGTTTTCATCGGCGCTGTAGGCCGGGCTATACGGCGGGCTTCCAAGATCGTAATCAGAGTTATTGGTATAGCTGTGTCCGCGGAAGAAACCGTCAAAATTCTCGTTAAATGTATGCTCGAGGCTGCCCCAAAATGTTTTATTACGAAAACCGTCGCGATCGCCGTCGTGCTCCCAGGTTGAACCAGGCTGAACGTTGAAGCCTTTATTACCCTCATAGGAGCCCGCAACCGTCGCCACCGTATCGCCAAAGCGATGGCGCAGGGTACCGTCATATTGTTGGTAACCTTTAGAACCTACCCCAGCGGTAATTTTGGATTGTTCTTTATCAGAGTGCGTAATGACGTTAATCACCCCGCCCATAGCCCCGGATCCATAAATCGCCGAACGCGGGCCGCGGATATATTCGACGCGCTGTACCAGCGATAAAGGGATCTGATTCAAATCAGGGTTATTTGTAATTCCCGGTCGGGCCATGGGAACGCCGTCAACCAGCACCAGCACCTGTTTGGCTTCAGTACCACGGATAAACAGAGAGGAGGATTGCCCCATGCCACCATTTTGCGCGACATCCACGCCAGGCAATCGGCGCATCACATCGTTCAAATCTTTCGCCTGCCAGCGCTCGATATCTTCCCGGGTAACCACATCGGTCGGCGCAAGGACCGTATTGACCGGCTGTTGAAAACGGTTTGCTGTGACCACTAACGTATCTGAATTGCTGTCCTGCGCCCAGCCGGAAAATGCCGTGACGGAGAGCGCCGTCATCAGCGAAGCTTTTTTAATCATTTTAAAGCATCCGTAATAAATAAAGGATGCCGCCGGCTCTATCAGTAGCACGCGATGATAGAAACCAAATGCGACGTATTCCGGCAGGTCTTCGGGCTTGGAGTGTTTGATGGATGAGGACTTCCCGCTAAATAACCGCAGTGTCTGCATAATGCGCTCATCCCACTTTTCCTTACCGCTGCGCGTCAGCTCCAGATTTACACTGGATTCCCTATTAACTCATAGGACCGGTAGCACGATGCTATAATCAGAAACATATAGATGTCCAGACTTCTACCGTTATATTTCCTTATATTATCAGGGCTGGACATCCCCGGCGCTTTCCCTACAATCCCCCGCGTACTTATTTTATTCAGGATGCATCATGACCCCCGAACACCTTCCTACCGAACAATATGAAGCGCAGCTGGCAGAAAAAGTCGTCCGTTTGCAGAAAATGATGGCGCCTTTCAGCGCCCCGGTTCCGGAAGTGTTTCGTTCGCCGGTCAGCCACTATCGCATGCGCGCAGAGTTCCGCCTGTGGCACGATGGCGATGACCTGTACCACATTATGTTTGATCAGCAGACCAAATCCCGCATTCGCGTCGATACCTTCCCGGCCGCCAGCGAGCTGATTAATCAGCTGATGACCGCGGTGATTGAAGGCGTACGCGATAACCCGGTACTGCGCCATAAACTGTTTCAGGTGGATTATCTGACCACCCTGAGCAATCAGGCCGTGATATCGCTGCTGTATCATAAGAAGCTCGACGATGAATGGCGTCAGCAGGCAGAGCGCTTCCGCGATGCGCTGCGAGCGCAAAATCTGAATGTGCATCTGATTGGCCGCGCTACGAAAACTAAAATCGAGCTGGATCAAGACTATATCGATGAACGTCTGCCAGTTGGCGGGCGTGAAATGATCTATCGTCAGGTTGAGAATAGCTTCACCCAGCCAAACGCGGTAATGAACGTCCAGATGCTGGAGTGGGCTATCGATGCCACCAAAGGCGCAACTGGCGACCTGCTTGAGCTGTATTGCGGTAACGGTAACTTTTCGCTGGCGTTGGCGCGTAATTTCGAACGCGTGCTGGCAACGGAAATAGCTAAACCGTCCGTCGCGGCGGCGCAATATAATATTGCAGCGAACCACATTGATAATGTGCAGATTATCCGCATGTCGGCGGAAGAGTTTACCCAGGCGATGAACGGCGTGCGGGAGTTTAACCGCCTGCAGGGCATTGATCTGAAGAGCTATCAGTGTGAGACGATTTTCGTTGATCCGCCGCGCAGTGGGCTGGATAGCGAAACGGAGAAAATGGTGCAGGCGTATCCGCGTATTCTGTATATCTCCTGCAATCCGGAGACCCTATGCCAGAACCTGGAAACGCTCAGTGAGACCCACGCGGTCACGCGCCTGGCGCTATTCGACCAGTTCCCGTATACCCATCATATGGAATGCGGCGTACTGCTAACGAAGAAGTAAAGCTGCGCGAGAAAACCCGGCAACAGCGCTGCTGCCGGGTGAGAGATTATTCCGCGACCGCGTTCTTGCGGTTGCGCAATTTGTAGCCAATCCAGAACACCATAATCACTGACAGAACTGCCGGGAAGAAGTTAGAGCCGATGTCCGGATACTCCGCGCGCACAACGGTGCTGTAAACCAACACGCCGAGAATAAAGCAAGCAGCGGCAAGCCCCGGCAAACCCACGGGCATACTACGATTCTGATAGCGCTGATGCAGGCAGTATACCGTCAGCACCAACGACAAGATGGGGAAGATGGAAAAAGGGACAATGGAGCTGAACAGCGCGGCGAAGGTACCATTAATGGATAAACCTGCGATCAGCGCCAGCAGCAGCGTACCTCTATCTTGTACTGAGTGTTTCATTGCTCGTCCTTCACGTTATTCGGAATGATTTGATATTTTTTCTTGTTCACGGCGATACCAGTAATACGCGCCTTTCGAGATCATTCTGAGCTGCAGCACCAGGCGTTCTTCCAGCTGTCGACGCTGCTCCGGGCCTACATCGAGAGCCTCAGCGCCAGCGCTAAATACGATGGTGACCATAGCTTCAGCCTGCGCTTCGGTAAAGGCGCGCGGCATATGGTTTTCGATTTCTAAATAGTCGGCAAGTTCCGCGATAAAATGCTGAATTTCACGCGCCACGGCGGCGCGAAACGCCGCAGACGTACCGGAGCGTTCCCGCAGCAGCAGGCGGAAGGCGTTCGGATTGTTGCCAATAAATTCCATAAAGGTGGAAACAGAGGTGCGAATGACGCTGCCGCCTTTCGCGATACGCTGGCGCGCCTGACGCATCAGCTGGCGCAGCATAAGCCCGCTTTCATCCACCATGGTCAGACCAAGCTCATCGACATCACGAAAATGGCGATAGAAGGACGTCGGGGCGATCCCCGCTTCCCGCGCAACTTCGCGCAGGCTTAAGCTGGCAAAACTGCGTTCAGCACTTAGCTGGCTAAATGCCGCTTCCACCAGCGAACGCCGGGTTTTTTCTTTTTGTTGCGCTCTTACGCCCATCACGTTGTCTGAATCCTTCCATAAGCCCTTCCGGCACTATACCAGAGATCAGAACCAATCGGTTTACACTGGATTGTGAATGATTGTTTACGAGCTGTTTCTGCTTTTATGCCGCAAAAAAGCACAACGATAATTGGGTTAAAGCGCGGCAAATGTTATCATCGTGTTTATTTTATGTATAAAACAGGTGAGTAATGCCATGTCACACTCTTGGGATTATGATGCAATTGTGATTGGTTCCGGTCCTGGCGGAGAAGGTGCCGCCATGGGGCTGGTGAAACAGGGAGCACGCGTTGCCGTCATTGAGCGCTACCATAACGTTGGCGGCGGTTGTACCCACTGGGGTACCATCCCGTCCAAAGCCCTCCGCCATGCCGTCAGCCGTATTATCGAGTTTAACCAAAATCCCCTCTACAGCGACCATTCCCGTCTTCTTCGTTCTTCCTTCGCCGACATCCTGAACCATGCCGACAGCGTCATTAACCAGCAAACCCATATGCGTCAGGGTTTCTATGAGCGTAACCACTGTGAAATCCTGCAGGGTAATGCCCATTTTGTTGATGAACACACTATCGCGCTGGAATGCCACGACGGTACCGTGGAAACGGTGACGGCGGAAAAGTTCGTGATTGCCTGCGGTTCACGCCCGTACCATCCGGCAGACGTTGACTTCCATCACCCGCGCATTTATGACAGCGACTCGATCCTTAGCCTGCACCACGAACCGCGCCATGTGATCATTTATGGGGCCGGGGTGATCGGCTGCGAATATGCGTCGATCTTCCGCGGAATGGAAGTGAAGGTGGATCTGATCAACACCCGCGATCGCCTGCTGGCGTTTCTCGATCAGGAGATGTCCGACTCCCTCTCCTATCACTTCTGGAATAGCGGCGTGGTCATTCGCCACAATGAAGAGTACGAAAAGATTGAGGGCGTGGATGACGGCGTCATCATGCACCTGAAATCCGGCAAAAAGCTAAAAGCGGACTGCCTGCTGTACGCTAACGGCCGCACCGGGAATACCGACTCTCTGGCGCTGGAAAATATCGGCCTGCAAACCGATAGCCGCGGTCAGTTGAAGGTCAACAGCATGTATCAAACCGCCCTGCCGCATATTTATGCCGTCGGCGATGTGATTGGCTACCCGAGCCTGGCCTCGGCCGCCTACGACCAGGGGCGCATCGCTGCCCAGGCGCTGGTGAAAGGCGAAGCCTCGGCGCATCTGATTGAAGATATCCCTACCGGTATTTACACCATTCCGGAAATCAGCTCCGTTGGCAAAACCGAGCAGCAATTGACGGCCATGAAAGTGCCTTACGAGGTCGGGCGCGCGCAGTTCAAGCATCTGGCGCGTGCGCAGATTGTCGGCATGAGCGTCGGTACGCTGAAGATCCTGTTTCATCGCGAAACGAAAGAGATCCTTGGGATTCATTGCTTTGGCGAGCGCGCGGCCGAAATTATTCACATCGGCCAGGCGATAATGGAGCAGAAAGGCGGTGGTAACACCATTGAGTACTTCGTTAACACCACCTTTAACTACCCGACGATGGCGGAAGCCTATCGGGTAGCCGCGTTAAATGGCTTAAACCGCCTGTTTTAACGCGGTGTCGAAATGGCCATCCATCTTCCCGCGGATGGCCTCTGCCAGATGTTCATAGCGGCTACGCAGCGGCGAACCCGGGCGATAAACCAGCCCCACGGTACGTCTCGGTTCCGGCTTGATACAGGGCACATAGACCACGCCATCGCGCTTTCTCTCCTGCGGCACGGCTAAGGCTGGCAGCAGCGTGATGCCGCTACCGGCAGCCACCATGTTACGCAACGTTTCGAGGCTGGTCGCCCGGAAATGCGTATCCTCGTCGGCGCCCGCTTCAAAGCAAAAGCCCATCGCCTGATCGCGCAGGCAGTGGCCGTCTTCCAGCATCAGCAGCTTTTCACCGGCCAGGTCCGACATCGGCACGCACTCGCGGTTAGCCCACGGGTGATCTTCGTAGATAGCCAGCATCATGGGCTCATCAAACAGCGGCACCTCAATAAACGCTTCGCTCTCTTTGACCAGCGCCAGAATCGCGCAGTCGAGCTTACCGCTATCAAGCTGCGCTAAAAGCTGATGGGTTTGTGCTTCATGCAGATACATTTCCAGCTTGGGAAAGGTCTGATGCAGCATCGGGATAATCAACGGCAGCAGATAAGGGCCAATCGTCGGGATCAGTCCAATATGCAGCGGCCCGGACATGGTCTCTCCCTGCTGGCTTGCCATTTCCTTCAGCACTTTGACTTCGCGTAGCACGGTACGCGCCTGATCCACCAGCAGCAGCCCTGCCTGGGTGAACAGAACCTTACGGCTGGTGCGTTCCAGCAACATCACACCGAGCTCATCCTCCAGCTTACGGATTTGTCCGCTAAGCGTAGGTTGGCTGACGTGACAAGAATCCGCCGCGCGGCGGAAGTGGCGGTGTTCGGCTAGCGCTACCAGATATTCAAGATCGCGAATATTCATTATTCATCCTCCATCGCCACGATAGTCCATGGCGATAGATAGAATAGCAACGAACGATTATCCCTATCAAGGTTTCTGTTCAATAATAAACCCATAAATGAGGAAAACTGCAGAAAATCATCGCGCTTCCTCACAGTTTTCTACCCGGATAACTAAAGCCAACGTGAACTTTTGCGGACCTTGCGTCCGCTTTTTTTTGTATAAAAAAAGCCCGGGGTTACCCGAGCTTCGTTTATTTACCGCCTTAAAAGCAGCCCCGCAGGCGAATCACACCAGGCGCTGTTTAGCGTCGGCAATCGCCTGAGCCACCTGCTGAGGAGAAACGCCGCCTTTAGCCGCACGCTTATCCAGACACGACTGCAGCGCCAGAATCGGATAGACGTCATCCGCAATCACGGAGCTAAATTTCTGCAAATCGGCCAGAGGCAGATCCTCCAGCGGCTTGCCCTGGGCAATGGCTTCCACTACCGCTTCACCGACAATATGGTGCGCTTCACGGAACGGCACACCTTTAGCAACCAGATAATCCGCCAGTTCGGTGGCATTCGCATAGCCCTGCTGCGCCGCTTCTTCACAGCGCGGGCGTTTTACCTGAATACCGTCAAGCACCAGTGCCGCCATATGCATGCAGTCGAGCCAGGTATCAAGCGCGTCAAACAGCCCTTCTTTATCTTCCTGCATATCTTTGTTGTAGGCCAGCGGCAGCCCCTTGAGGGTCATCATCATGCCGGTCAGCGCGCCCTGCACGCGGCCGCATTTTCCACGGATCAGCTCCAGCGCATCCGGGTTTTTCTTCTGCGGCATCAGGGATGAGCCAGAAGTCACGCGGTCAGAAAGCTCAACAAAACCCGCTTCGCCGGTATTGAAGAAGATCAGATCTTCGGCAAAACGCGACAGGTGGACCATACCGATTGAGGCATCGGACAGCAGTTCCAGTACGTGATCGCGATCGGACACGCTGTCCAGGCTATTGCGGGTCGCCGATGCGAAGCCCAGCCAGCCGGCAAGCTGTTCACGATCGATTTCATAGGCAGTACCCGCCAGCGCTCCGCAGCCCAGCGGGCTGACGTCCAGACGTTTAAGCGCATCCTGCAGACGGCTTTCATCTCGTGCCAGCATTTCAACATAGGCCAGACACCAGTGGGCAAACGTCACCGGCTGCGCGCGCTGCAGGTGGGTATAGCCCGGCATGACGGCGTCCTGGTTATTCTCAGCCGTCTCGACCAGCGCGCTTTGTAGCTGACGATTCGCCGACAGCAGTTCCACAACGGTATCTTTGCACCACAGCTTCAGGTCTGTCGCCACCTGGTCATTACGGCTACGCCCGGTGTGCAACTTTTTGCCCAGTTGGCCGACCTTGTCGATCAGCTTACCTTCTACCCAGCTATGAATATCTTCCGCATCGCTTTCGAGGATCTGCTGCGGGTTAGCCCGCACGTCTTCCAGCAGAATGTTCAGCGCCTCTTCCAGCTGCTGTTGTTCATCAGCGGTCAAAACGCCAACCGTCACCAGCGCTTTGGACCAGGCAACAGAGCCAACGATATCCTGCTCCGCCAGGCGATAGTCAAAGCGCAAAGAGTCGTTGAACTGTTTGAACCGCTGATCCGCTGCCTGAGTAAAACGCCCACCCCAAAGTGCCATAACATGCTTCCTTAATATCTTTGAATTTTATTGCCCGGCGGCGCTACGCTTACCGGGCCGACAAAATGATAAATTGATTATGCGAGAATACGCGTGCCGATCGGCGTGCCGTTAAACAACGCAGGGAGCTGCTCCGCGTGACGCCAGGAGGCGATATCGACCGGGCGGCCTAATGTCCGCGCCGCGTCCAGGGCCGCATTCACTTTGACGATCATGCCGTCGGTGATAATGCCCTGCTCGATCAGCTGTTCAGCCTTCTCGGCGGTCATTTCCGCAATGCGCTGCCCTTTGCCATCTAGAATGCCGCTTACATCAGACAGCAGAATCAAGTCTGCGCCGAGCGTTGCCGCCAGCGCGGTCGCCGCCTGGTCGGCGTTGACGTTCATCAACTCGCCTTCATCGGTGACGCCGATGGAGCTAACGACCGGCATATAACCGCCCGCCAGCAGCGAGTTAATCAGCGCCGGAGAACCCGGCTGAGCGTATCCGACATGACCAAGCTCTTCATCAAGCTGCGTCACTTTGACGCTATCGCCGTCACCGAGGAATAGCCCAACGGCAGCCAGTCCATGCTTCTTCGCCCACGCCAGCAGCGTTTTGTTGGCGGTTCCCGCCAGCGCGCCGGTAATAATGTCGATCTGATCCGCCGGCGTGACCCGCAGACCGTTTTTCTTGTTCACCGGCAGGTTGAGCTGCTTCATGAGTTCATCCACCACGCAGCCGCCGCCGTGCACAATAATCAGCGGGCGCTGATGGGATTCGCGGTAGTTCACCAGTGCCGTAAACAAGCGCTCAAGCGCTTCTTCGCTGTCCAGCAGGACGCCGCCAAGTTTGATAATTAAAGGATTCATCATCACACCTTAAATAAGAGACTGCGTCTCAGCGAAGCCGAAACGAATATTTGCGCACTGCACGGCCTGCGCGGCCGCGCCTTTCAGCAGGTTATCTTCCGCCGCCACCACGATGATATGTTCATCCTGGACCGCAAAACCGATATCACAGAATGGCAGACCCACGACATTTTTCAATGCAGGGACACCTTTATCGTATAAACGCACCAGCGGTTTTTCCGCATAGGCCTGCTGGAACACCGCCGCCACCTGCTCTTTGCTCACGCCGGGTTTTAGACGGCAGGTGATGGTCTCCAGAATTCCGCGCTTAAAATTGCCCAGATGCGGAGTAAAAATCACGTCCGCGCCCAGGTGGGTTGAAATTTCCGGGTGATGACGGTGGTTGAAAACGCCGTAGGGTTGCAGGCTGACTTCGCAGAAGCTATTGCCGATAGAGGCTTTACGCCCGGCGCCGCTGACCCCGCTGGTCGCGTTGATCACCGGCCACTGGTTAAGATCCAGCAGCCCCGCCTCGATCAGCGGTTTTAACGATAGCTGAGCCGCCGTCGGGTAGCAGCCCGGTATGGCGATCAGATTGGCTTCTTTTAGCTTTTCGACGCTCCACTCGGCCAGGCCGTAAACCGCCTGCTCCAACAGTTCAGGGAACTGATGAGTGAAACCGTAATATTTTTCATAGAAGGCGCCGTCATTCACGCGGAACGCCCCGGAGAGATCGAACACGACGCAGCCTGCGGCGAGGAACTGCGGCGCCAGGTCATGGCTCACCTCGTGCGCGGTGGCGAGGAAAACCACATCCACTCCGGCGCTAAACTCGCTGATATCGGACATCGGCTGCAGCGGCAGATCGACAATGCCTTTCAGCTGCGGATGCAAATCGGAAACTAATTTTCCCGCATCATTGCTTTGCGCGGAGACCGTCAATGCGGTTATGGTCATATGAGGATGGCGATTTACATAGGCCACTAGCTCTGCGCCGGCATAACCGCTGGCGCCCACAATCAGCGTGTTCAACATTGGGGCTCTTCACCTTCTTGCTTACGTATATTTGCCCTGGAAGACCGTTGCCTTCCCCACCCTGTTGAGCCGTAAGAGCATCATCCTTATATTCGATGGGTTTTCTTACGCTCAACGATAATGTATTTTTATTCACAAATAATGCATGAATATTGATACTATCACGACCCGAGGTGTGTCAACAATGAAAAACAAATTACCGCCCTTTATCGAGATTTACCGCGCGCTGATCGCCACACCTTCCATCAGCGCAACCGAAGAGGCGCTGGATCAGAGCAATGAGTCTTTAATCAATTTACTGGCTGGCTGGTTCCGTGATATCGGCTTTAATGTTGAAGTTCAGCCGGTACCGGACACGCGCAATAAATTCAACCTGCTGGCCAGCAGCGGCCACGGCGCTGGCGGCCTGCTGCTTGCCGGGCACACCGATACCGTCCCGTTTGATGATGGCCGCTGGACCCGCGACCCTTTTACCCTGACCGAGCACGACAATAAGCTGTACGGTCTCGGCACCGCGGATATGAAAGGCTTCTTCGCTTTTATTCTCGACGCCCTGCGCGACGTTGACGTCACTCAGCTGAAAAAGCCGCTCTATATTCTGGCGACGGCCGATGAAGAGACCAGCATGGCCGGCGCCCGCTACTTCGCCGAGACGACCCAACTGCGACCGGACTGCGCCATTATCGGTGAGCCCACGTCGCTGCAGCCGATACGCGCGCACAAAGGCCACATGTCCAACGCGGTTCGCATTCAGGGGCAGTCGGGCCACTCCAGCGACCCGGCACGCGGCGTCAACGCGATTGAACTGATGCACGACGCCATTGGCCGCATTATGCAGCTGCGCGACGACTTAAAAGAGCGTTATCACTATGCCGCCTTTACCGTTCCCTGGCCGACGCTCAACCTCGGCGCCATCCACGGCGGCGATGCCTCCAACCGCATTTGCGCCTGCTGCGAGCTGCACATGGATATTCGTCCGCTGCCCGGAATGACGCTCAACGATCTCAACGGGCTGCTGAACGAGGCGCTGGCGCCGGTGAGCGAGCGCTGGCCTGGCCGCCTGACCGTTTCTGAACTGCATCCGCCGATCCCCGGTTACGAATGTCCGCCGGACCATAAGCTGGTTGAGGTCGTAGAAAAACTCCTCGGCGCGCAAACCGACGTGGTGAACTACTGTACCGAAGCGCCGTTTATTCAGACTCTCTGCCCGACGCTGGTGTTAGGCCCGGGCTCTATCAACCAGGCCCATCAGCCGGATGAGTACCTGGAAACGCGCTTTATTAAGCCGACCCGCGAGCTCATCACTCAGGTGGTCCACCATTTTTGCTGGCATTAAATACGCATTCTCTCGGGCGATTTCATCCGCGCGAGAGGGTGACAATTATCACATTTTCATAAGCAACACTTATCAAGCGACCTCCGAGTTAAATTTCGCAAATTGCCGCCATTTATTCGTTTGCTGAAGCGATTTCGCAACAATTGACGTGGGGGTTTTTACGTGGCTTTATAAAAGACGGTTGCTTATCCACTGCTCAAATTATCGAGCGCCGGATATAACAAAATAAAATGAGATGGGGTGTCTGGGGTAACATGAACGAACAATATTCCGCTTTGCGTAGTAATGTCAGTATGCTCGGTAAGGTGCTGGGCGACACCATCAAGGATGCGCTAGGAGAAAACATTCTTGATCGTGTCGAAACTATCCGTAAGTTGTCCAAATCTTCTCGCGCTGGCAATGAAGCCAACCGCCAGGAACTGCTCACCACGTTGCAAAACTTGTCCAACGACGAGCTACTGCCGGTGGCGCGCGCCTTTAGCCAGTTTCTGAACCTGGCGAATACCGCTGAGCAATACCACAGCATTTCGCCAAAAGGCGAAGCGGCCAGTAATCCGGAAGTGATTGCCCGCACCCTGAGAAAGCTTAAAGAGCAACCCAACCTCAACGAAACCATTATTAAGCAAGCCGTTGAATCCCTGTCGCTGGAACTGGTGCTGACCGCGCACCCGACCGAAATCACGCGTCGTACGCTGATCCATAAGATGGGTGAAATCAACAGTTGCCTGAAGCAGCTCGATAACAACGACATTGCGGACTATGAACGTCATCAGGTCATGCGCCGTTTGCGCCAGCTGATTGCCCAGTCGTGGCACACCGATGAAATCCGCAAACATCGCCCGACCCCGGTGGATGAAGCGAAATGGGGCTTCGCAGTTGTTGAAAATAGCCTGTGGGAAGGCGTACCGAACTACCTGCGCGAGCTGAATGAACAGCTGGAAGACAACCTGAACTATCGGCTGCCGGTCGACTTTGTTCCGGTTCGCTTTACTTCCTGGATGGGCGGCGACCGCGACGGCAACCCGAACGTGACTGCCGACATTACCCGCCACGTCCTGCTACTCAGCCGCTGGAAAGCAACCGATCTGTTCCTGAAAGACGTCCAGGTGCTGATTTCCGAGCTATCAATGGTCGAGTGCACCGATGAGCTGCGCGATCTGGCAGGCGCGGAAGGCGCGCAGGAACCCTATCGTTACCTGATGAAAAAGCTGCGCACGCAGCTGATGGAGACGCAGGCCTGGCTGGAAGCGCGCCTGAAAGGGCAGAAACTGCCGAAACCAGCGGGTCTTATCACGCAAAACGAGCAGTTGTGGGAACCGCTTTACGCCTGTTACCAATCGCTGCAAGCCTGCGGCATGGGCATTATCGCCAATGGCGAGCTGCTCGACACCCTGCGCCGCGTAAAAGCCTTTGGCGTACCGCTGGTGCGTATCGATATCCGTCAGGAAAGCACCCGCCACACCGAAGCGCTGGGCGAAATGACCCGCTATCTCGGCATCGGCGACTATGAAAGCTGGTCAGAAGCCGATAAGCAGGCCTTCCTGATCCGCGAACTGAACTCTAAACGCCCTCTGCTGCCGCGCCAGTGGGAGCCAAGCGAAGAAACTCGCGAAGTGCTTGAGACGTGCAAAGTCATCTCCGAGGCGCCGCGCGGCTCGATTGCGGCCTACGTGATTTCAATGGCCAAAACGCCGTCAGACGTCCTGGCAGTACATCTGCTGCTGAAAGAGGCTGGCATCGGCTTCGCGCTGCCGGTCGCCCCGCTGTTCGAAACCCTGGACGACCTGAATAACGCCGACGACGTCATGACCCAACTGCTGAATATCGACTGGTATCGCGGCTTTATCCAGGGCAAACAGATGGTCATGATTGGCTATTCCGACTCGGCGAAAGATGCGGGCGTGATGGCCGCCTCCTGGGCGCAGTACCAGGCGCAGGACGCCTTAATTAAGACCTGTGAAAAAGCCGGTATTGAGCTGACCCTGTTCCACGGTCGCGGTGGTTCTATCGGTCGCGGCGGCGCGCCGGCGCACGCGGCCCTGCTCTCTCAGCCTCCGGGAAGCCTGAAAGGCGGCCTGCGCGTCACCGAACAGGGCGAGATGATCCGCTTTAAATACGGCCTGCCGGAAGTCACCATCAGCAGCCTATCGCTTTATACTAGCGCGATTCTGGAAGCCAACCTGCTGCCGCCGCCGGAGCCCAAAGCGCAATGGCGCGATATCATGGCCGAGCTATCAGATGTCTCCTGCGAGATGTACCGCGGCTACGTGCGTGAAAATAAAGATTTTGTTCCTTACTTCCGTTCCGCAACGCCGGAGCAGGAGCTGGGTAAACTGCCGCTGGGCTCGCGTCCGGCAAAACGTCGCCCGACCGGCGGCGTCGAGTCGCTGCGCGCCATTCCGTGGATCTTCGCGTGGACGCAAAACCGCCTGATGCTGCCAGCCTGGCTGGGCGCCGGCGCCGCGCTGCAAAAAGTCGTTGAAGGCGGCAAGCAGAGCGAGCTGGAAAGCATGTGCCGCGACTGGCCGTTCTTCTCTACCCGCCTCGGCATGCTGGAGATGGTCTACTCAAAAGCCGACCTGTGGCTGGCGGAATATTACGATCAGCGTCTGGTGAAACCGGAACTATGGAAGCTCGGTGAAGAGCTGCGCCAACTGCTGTCCGCCGATATCAACGTGGTGCTGGCAATCGCCAACGACTCCCACCTGATGGCCGACCTGCCGTGGATCGCGGAGTCCATCCAGCTGCGTAATATCTATACCGACCCGTTAAACGTGCTCCAGGCCGAGCTGCTCCATCGTTCACGCCTGGCGGAAGAGAAAGGTGAAAAACCGGATCCGCGCGTTGAACAAGCGCTGATGGTCACTATCGCCGGCGTTGCGGCAGGCATGCGTAACACCGGCTAGTTCGCCTTGCGGAACCTGTAGCCCGGCTAAGCGTAGCGCGAGCCGGGTTAAAAACCGTAGCTCCGGTAAGCATCACGTTTACCGGAGCTATTTTTTATTAGTGGTGCAGCATTTCGTCGACAATCTGCTCTTTGTGCAGCGCATAAGGATAGTAGGTTGGCCAGTTATCCATCTCTTTCAGCAGCGCGTCCTGGGACTCATCGCCCATGAAGATGTGGAAATGCTGGGACTTGCGCGGCGCGATAGTATGATCGCTAAACTGAACAAACTTCGGCGCTTTTGAATCCGCCTGCTGGCATTCGAACAGGTAGCGCACGCCTTTTTTACCGGATGCGTAGGTCAGAATTTTGTAACCGGAATAGCTGTACTTACAGGCGTTGACGGTTTTCCCGACGTGAAACTCCATGACGTTATCCTCGATACCAATTTGGTCGACATCGGTAGCGTAGCCCTTCTTATAATATTCCCGATATTCCGCCACGCTTTTACCGGCCTTTTTGGCCTTCTGCTCCAGAACCGGATCTAAATCCCCGTTCAGCAGATAGGGGTTAACCGACTGCCAGATCCCCTCCCAGTCGCTCAGCGCCCTGTCCTTTACGTCCTGGTCGGCAAAAATACCTTCGCTCGCCTTTTGTTCCGCTTCGGTCAGCGCCGGGCCATGGCCAGGGTGACCGTGGGCAAAAGCCTGGCTGCTCGCCATTACCATGCCAATGCCAAACGCCAGCGCGGAAATCTTTTTGGTCATCACTCTCTCCTGAGTTTAGGTTTGCAATAATATGTTACGATATAACATATCAATCAAATCTTACAATACTCTTCGCAGAAAAACCGCGCGGCTTTTCCCTCTGTCAGTTTGTTAGGTATGATGAAAAGAGATCGCATTACGCGGAGAGAGAATGAATAGCGATATTAATCAGGCCATTGATTCTTTTATTAAAGGCCCAGCGGTAATCGGCAAAATCCGCTTTTCCACAGAGACCAGACCGGCTTCTGAGAATGCGCTATGCGTCGATTTTCCGCGCCTCGAAATCATGCTTGCAGGCCAGCTTCACGATCCAGCGATTAATGCCGAACGCACCCAGCTCATGCCGCACGATGTGCTGTATATTCCCGCTGGCGGATGGAATGACCCGCAATGGATGACGCCCTCCACTCTGCTCACTATTTTATTTGGTAAACAGCAGCTGGAATTCGTCCTGCGCCACTGGGACGGCAGCGCGCTTAACGTGCTGGATAAACAGCAGGTTCCGCGCCGCGGTCCCCGGGTCGGCTCTTTTCTGCTGCAGGCATTGAATGAAATGCAGATGCAGCCGCGGGAGCAGTACACGGCCCGCTTTATCGTCACCAGCCTGCTCAGCCACTGTGCCGATCTGCTGGGCAGCCAGGTACAAACCTCATCGCGCAGCCAGGCGCTTTTTGAAGCGATTCGTAAGCATATTGACGCCCACTTTGCCGACCCATTAACCCGGGAGTCGGTGGCGCAGGCGTTTTATCTCTCGCCAAACTATCTATCCCATCTGTTCCAGAAATGCGGGCCAATGGGCTTTAACGAGTATCTGAATCACATCCGCCTGGAGCAGGCCCGAATGCTGTTAAAAGGTCACGATATGAAAGTAAAAGATATCGCCCACGCGTGCGGTTTCGCCGACAGCAACTACTTCTGCCGCCTGTTCCGCAAAAACACCGAACGCTCGCCGTCAGAGTATCGCCGTCAATATCATAGCCAGCTGACGGAAAAAACGGCCTCAGCAAAAAACTAGATTTTTGTGTGTTAAACCTGATTTTTGTGCGCACTTTTACTTCCGCTTTAATCCGTATTACGGGATAAACGTGATCTAAATCATTCTTACTCATAATGCGTACATTTATCCAGTTTTTGGCAAATTTGTCATCTGGCGACCCTTCGAGTGAAAGCCGTATTCTTACCTCAACGACACTACCGAATTATGTACTGAGGAAAGAATCATGGAACTCTATCTGGACACCGCAAACGTAGCAGAAGTTGAACGCCTGGCGCGTATCTACCCGCTGGCCGGCGTGACCACCAACCCGAGCATTATCGCTGCCGGTAAAACGCCGGTTTGGGATGTTCTGCCGCGCCTGCAAAAAGCCGTCGGCCCGGAAGGTATTTTGTTCGCCCAGACCATGGGCCGCGACGCGCAGGGCATGGTGGAAGAAGCCAAACGCCTGAGCAACGCCGTCCCCGGTATCGTGGTAAAAATCCCGGTCACTGCCGAAGGCCTTGCCGCTATCAAATTGTTGAAAAAAGAAGGCATCCCTACACTTGGCACGGCGGTCTACAGCGCCTCTCAGGGCCTGTTGGCCGCGCTGGCCGGGGCAAAATATGTTGCCCCTTACGTAAACCGCGTCGATGCCCAGGGCGGTGACGGCATCCGCATGGTCCAGGAGCTGCAGTCCCTGCTGGAACTGCATGCGCCGGAAAGCAAAGTGCTGGCCGCCAGCTTCAAAACTCCACGCCAGGCGCTGGATTGCCTGTTAGCCGGTTGCGAAGCTATCACCCTTCCGTTAGATGTAGCGCAACAAATGCTCGGTACCCCTGCGGTAGAGTCAGCCATTGAGAAGTTTGAGCAGGACTGGAATAACGCCTTTGGAACTCTGAACCTGTAACCCGATCGGCGAGCCGCCCAGGGGGGTGGCATCACGGTCATCCAGGAGGAATAGAAATGGATCGCATTATTCAATCACCCGGTAAGTATATTCAGGGCGCAGACGCAATGACTCGCTTTGGCGGCTACCTCAAACCGCTGGCTGAACGCTGGCTCATCGTTGGCGATAAATTCGTACTCGGTTTTGCCGAAGAAAAACTGCGTAAAAGCCTGGCGGATGCTGGGCTGGTCGGTGAAATCGCTCCGTTTGGCGGTGAATGCTCACACAATGAAATCAATCGCTTGCGTGGTATCGCCGATTCTGTCCAATGCACAGCCGTGCTCGGTATCGGCGGCGGCAAGACGCTGGATACCGCAAAAGCATTAGCACATTTTATGAATCTTCCGGTGGTTATTGCGC
This sequence comes from Klebsiella pasteurii, assembly GCF_018139045.1. Classification (NCBI taxonomy): domain Bacteria; kingdom Pseudomonadati; phylum Pseudomonadota; class Gammaproteobacteria; order Enterobacterales; family Enterobacteriaceae; genus Klebsiella; species Klebsiella pasteurii. The sequence continues at coordinate 4,088,191 of NZ_CP073236.1, read as the reverse complement.
CGACGATTGCTTCCACCGATGCGCCGTGCAGTGCGCTCTCGGTCATTTATTCCGATGATGGCGAGTTTGATAGCTATCTGATGCTGCCGCGCAACCCGAACATGGTTATTGTTGACTCGCAAATCGTAGCTGGGGCCCCGGCACGCCTGCTGGCAGCCGGTATCGGCGACGCGCTGGCGACCTGGTTTGAAGCGCGTGCCTGCTCCCGCAGCGGCGCGACCACCATGGCTGGCGGTAAATGCACCCAGGCGGCGCTGGCGCAGGCTGAACTGTGCTACAACACGCTGATTGAAGAGGGTGAAAAAGCAATGCTGGCGGCAGAGCAGCACGTTGTGACGCCTGCGCTGGAACGGGTGATTGAAGCTAACACCTACCTGAGCGGCGTCGGGTTTGAAAGCGGCGGCCTGGCGGCTGCGCACGCTATTCACAACGGTCTGACCGCTATTCCGGACGCTCACCACTACTATCATGGTGAAAAAGTGGCTTTCGGTACGCTTACGCAGCTGGTACTGGAAAACGCGCCGGTGGAAGAGATCGAAACCGTAGCGGCGCTGTGCCATAGCGTCGGGCTGCCTATCACCCTGGCGCAGTTGGATATTAAAACCGATATCCCGGGCAAAATGCGTACCGTCGCGGAAGCCGCCTGCGCGGAAGGTGAGACCATCCACAATATGCCCGGCGGCGCGACGCCGGATCAGGTCTATGCGGCGCTTCTGGTCGCCGACCAATACGGTCAACGCTTCCTGCAAGAGTGGGAATAACCTCTGCACACACCTGCTTCGGTGGGTGTGTTCTTTCATGTTCTTTTCATCCCCCATTGTCAGCCTGAATGATGTGTTTTATAGTGCGATTTTCCTCCGGGTGTATCGTAGACATGCAATCATCAGATCGAAGAATGAGTATTTATGCCATTCTGCAACAGGACAAAAAAGTCGTCGTCAATGAACTCGCCGAAAAGTTCGGCGTCACCAAAATGACCATCCGTCGCGACCTGTCTTTCTTTGAAAAACAAGGTATTGTAAAAACAACCTACGGCGGGGCCTATTTGACAAGCGGTGCCAGCGTCGAGCCCAGTTTCCAGCTCAAATCAATACAGATGGTCGATGACAAGCATCTGATTGGCCAGAAAGCCGCCGAACTGGTTGAGGATGGCGATACGATTATTATCGATTGCGGTACCACGCCACTGGCCCTGGCACAGTTTATTTTTGATAAAAAAATCATGGTGATAACGAATTCCGTTCCAGTAGTTAATCTATTGAAAGGGAGAAAAAATATTAAATTAATCGTGGCACCAGGTGAGTACGAGGACGATACCCAAGGGATGATCTCCTTCAGCACCGCTGATTTCTTTCGTAATATCCATGCCGATAAGGTCTTCCTCAGTACTCAGGGTATTAACGAACTGGGAGAACTGACGGTACCCAAAATGACCGATGCCCACGTCAAGCAAGCGCTGATGCGTGCTGGAAGGCAAAAAATACTACTGGCAGACAGAAGCAAGTTTGGCCAAACATTTCTTGCTGGCCATGCTCGTCTGGCTGACCTCGACCTCGTTATCAGCCAGACCGACCTCCCCAACGACACCCTCTCTCTGATTAAAACGCAAAACGTACAGCTATTGCTGGCAGATACTCACTCCTGATCGCACAGACGTCTGACAACAGGCGTCTGTGTTTTTTTGCACCCTTAGAATGTTTCATTTGGATTCATTAAAGTCAAAAGAAACAAAATAGATCATTTTTTTATTGACAAAAGAACACCTCAGGCGTGGAATAGGGATACCCACTCCAGAATTGAGGTCTTTATGAACGGATTACTGAGCTTCAAACCCACCAACAACGATTGTGATTTCAATCGTATCGCCAAAAAACAAGATCAGATGTTCCACCGCGTGGCGACCATTTGCCCGGAACGCGCGGAGATCATCACCGAATCCTTCAAACGTTCTGAGGGTAAATCCATTGTGATTCGCCGGGCGTTAGCGATGGCCGATATTCTGGAAAAGATGACTATCTATATCGAACCGGACATGCTGATCGTCGGTAATCAGGCAAGCGCCAATTTTGCCGCCCCGGTGTTCCCGGAATACTCGTTTAACTGGGTCATTGACGAGCTGGACGAGTTCGATAAACGTTCAGGCGACAGCTTTCAGGTTGCTGAAGAAACCAAAGCACGCTTGCGTGTGCTGCAGGATTATTGGCAGGGGAAAACACACCAGGATGAAGTGTTGACTAACCTACCGCAAATAAACCGCCTGGCAGAAAAACAGGGGGTACTACACCGCGGCGGTATCAGTATGTCTGGCGATGGCCATATCATTCCGAACCATGACTTTGTACTGGAAGTCGGCTACGGTGGGATGCGTGATATCGCAAAACAACATCTGGCGGAAGACCAGGACCTGACTGAAGAACAGACGGATTTCTACCAGGCGGTCATCATCACCATGGATGCGGCGCTGCATTACTGCAAACGCTTCTCTCTGTTGGCAAAAGAAGAGGCGGAAAAAACCGCCGATGCTAAACGCCGTAACGAACTACTGACGATGAGCGAAATGTTCGCTCACCTGATGGAAGGCAAAGCACAAAGCTTCTACGAAGCGGTAGAAACCGTCTACCTGACTCACCTGCTAATGATGATCGAAAGTAACGGCCATTCCTTCTCTTTCGGCCGTTTTGACCAGTACGTCTGGCCGTTCTACGAGGCGGATATCAATTCCGGAAAAATCAGCAAAGAAAAAGCGCTGGAGATCCTGACCCACTTCTTCATCATGACCAACAGTCTGAATAAAGTGCGCCCGTGGGGCCACACGCAGTACAGCGGCGGCTACCCGCTCTACTCCAACCTGATGGTTGGCGGTATGAAGCCGGACGGCACCGACGGTACCAACGACCTCTCTTATTTATCGCTGGAAGCCATGGCATTGACCGGCCTGCCAGAGCCAAACCTGAGCGTACGTTTCTCTAAAGATACCCCGCACTCGCTGATGCAGGATTCAGCAAAACTGATCCGTAAAGGATTCGGCATGCCGTCCATCTTCTGCGACGAAGTGGTTATCCCGGCGATGATGACTCTCGGCCTGACGGAAGAAGTCGCGCGTGAATATGCCTCAATGGGTTGTGTCGAAACCGCGATTCCGGGGCGCTGGGGCCATCGAGCCACCGGGATGACCTACGTAAACTTCGGCAAAATTCTTGAACTGGTGATGAACAACGGCTGCGACCCGGCAACTGGCGTACAGCTGGTCAAAGTCAACGGTAAGGAAGGTCGTGAGATTAATTATGAATCTTATGATGAAGTCTGGGCCGCGTGGAATCAGCTGCTGGAATTCTACTCCGATCTGGCTGTTGATTGTGACCTGGTCTGCGACCGTGCGCTGAAATATCACGATGCCGACGCCTTTGCTTCTGCCACCATCAACTGCTCGCTGGAACGCGGCAAAACCCTGAAAAATGGCGGCGCTGAATATGACTTCGTTAGCTCATCCAATATCGGTCCATCAGTGGTTGGCGACAGTCTGGCAGCGGTGAAAAAGCTGGTCTTTGATGACAAGGTGTTGACACTGAAGCAGCTTCGCGAGGCGATGGACTGCAACTTTGAAGGCATCGAAGGCGCCCGCGTGCGTAAACTGTGCCGTAACGCGCCGAAGTTCGGTAACGATATCGACTACGTTGATCACATCGTCGCCGACGTATTCGAGTCCTACCTGAAGCTGCTGCCGAAATACAAAACCGACCGTTACGGTAAGGGACCGAAGGGCTGTGGGTACACCATGTCCACCTCTAATATCACTTCATATGTACCAAACGGTTTTGACGTTGGCGCAACTCCGGATGGCCGCCTGGCCACTCTACCGCTGAACGAAGGCGCATCACCATGCCTTGGCGCGGACAAAGAAGGCCCGACTGCGGTGATCAACTCCGTCGCGAAACTGCCTAACCAGAAAATCGCCGGTGGCCAGCTGCTGAACATGAAATTTACACCGAGCGCGCTGGAAGGCGACGATAATCTGGAGAAATTCACTCATTTCATGGAAGCCAGTCGCGAGAAAAATATCTTCCATAACCAGTTCAACATCATCGATTCGAATCTTTTACGCGCGGCTAAAGAGCGCCCGGAAGATTATCCGAATCTGATGGTCCGCGTTGCGGGTTACTGCGCTCTGTTCTCGACGCTGATGCCGGAAGCGCAGGACGCGATTATTGCCCGCACAGAACTGGCCTGGTAGATATCCCGACATACTTCGAGTTGCAGTTACGTTGTTAAGGACGCTTATAGCGTCCTTATCCTGCCACCCGAATTATTTAGGGTATATATGGAGGTAATATGAGAACTGGCCTGATTTCACGCATTCAGCGTTACTCGACCAAAGACGGTCCAGGAATACGTAGTACCGTATTTATGCAGCAATGTAATTTACGCTGCCAGTGGTGTGCGAATCCGGAGACTATCAGACCAGGTTTCAACGTTTTCTGGTTTAAGGAACGCTGCCGCCAGTGTGGCACCTGCGCTAAGGCCGCAGTCAATAACACCATTACCATGGCGACACCGGGTAACGGCGTGAATATCGATCGAAAAAACTGTACCAACCTGCTGGATATGGTCGATATGTGCCCCTATGACGGTTACGAAAAAGTGGGTAAGGAGATGTCCTCCCACGAGTTGGCCAATCTGCTGCTGCGCGATAAATCATTTTACGACTCCAGCCACGGTGGCGTTACTTTTTCCGGCGGCGAGCCTGCACTGCAGGCTGAGTTCGTCAGGGAGACGGCTCTACTGTTAAAAGAGGCGGATGTGCACGTTTGCCTTGATACTGCCGGGCATATTCGCTGGGAGAAACTGCGCCCGCTGATTGAAGCGGTCGATCTGGTCTCTTACGATTTTAAGGCCTTTGATGCCGAGACGCATCTCGCCTGTACCGGCGTAGATAATCGGTTGATCCTTGAAAATGCCAAAGCGATCGCGGCGATGGGAACCCCCATGCTTGCGCGCATGGTCATTGTCCCCACACGTAATGACGATCCGGAAGATATCCGTCAACGCCTGGATTTTATCCGCAAGCTGGGCGCTGCGGTTCAGCAGGTCGATATTCTGGAATATCACATCTACGGTGTTGGAAAGTATCAAAAACTTGGCATGCCCTATCTTCTGAATAATATTCCTGGCTGCCAGCGAGAAATGACAGAGCAAATAAAACATTACGCCGAAGAAATTGGTCTGAAAGCAACCATAGGCGGCTAAAGGATAAACATGTTAAATTTTATCATTACTGAAACCTACAAAGAAATGAGTGAGCTGGCGGCTAGTCGGGTAGCGATTGCGCTAGCGAAAAAACCGAATTTGGTGATGGCATTACCTACCGGAGGAACTCCTGTGGGCCTTCTTGCAGAAATGAGTCGAATGGCTAAAAGCGCAGAGGCTAATTTCGCACACGCCAGATCATTTAACATTGATGAATATATCCCGCTAAAGAAGGACGATCCGCAAAGCTATTACTGGTTTTTAGAGCACTATTTTTATCAGCACGCTAATATCCCTTGTGAAAATACCTTTGCACCCAAAGTTCTGGCTGAAGATTTAAACGCAGAATGCGCACGCTATGAGCGTGAAATTCAGGCGCAAGGTGATTTTGATATCACTATCCTTGGCATTGGTCACGATGGGCATATTGGTTTTAACGAACCTCATCCCACTCATAGCCCTGTCTGCCATATTATTGATCTTAATGAAGAAACCATAGAGGCCAACGCTCGATTCTTCTCACGTAAAGAAGATGTGCCGCTACGGGCGATAACGCTCGGTATGGGAACTATTCTAAGAAGTAAAGAAATTGTCCTGATTGCTAACGGTAAATCAAAAGCGGCGGTCATTAAACAGCTTCATGAGTGCACTCGTGTCGACCCATTATTCCCCGCCTCGTTCTTACTGATGCATCCAGACGTAACCATTATTTGCGACCGCGAGGCAGCATCGCTCATCAACGCATAAGGTGGATATATGAAAATCCAGAGTGAACGTGTTTGGCTAGCGGGTGGTTTCTATCCGGCGCAGCTGACCCTGGAAAATGGTGTTATCAGCGATATCACGCTGGGGCTCAGCCCAAATGTTGACCAGGACTATGGCTCACGGCGCATAATACCAGGGTTGATTGACACTCATGCCCACGGCGCCTGGGACTATGATACTAACGAAGACGATCCTGAGGGGCTTCGACGCTGGACGTATCGTCTGCCGGAAGAAGGCGTCACCGCGTTTTGTCCCACGACCGTGACCGATGAAGATACCACTCTGTTTGCTGCGCTGGAAAATATCTCGCGCGTTATGGATGAAGGTTACCAGGGTGCGGAAATTCTCGGCATCCATCTGGAAGGGCCATTTCTTAGCCAGCTTTACCGCGGCGCACAGCCGGAAAAACAGATTCGGCCGGCCAGCGTCAGCGCGTTTCAAGCCTTTGAACGTGCAGCTCATGGACGAATCATCGCCATCAGCCTTGCGCCAGAAGAAGATGCCGAATTGGCGTTAACACGCTATTGCACTCAGCAAGGTATCGTGGTCAATCTGGGTCATTCGGATGCCTCCTTCGAACAGGCTTTGGAAGCGGTCGCTAATGGCGCAAAAAATGTCACCCATGTTTTCAACGGGATGGCGAAATACGTCAACCGTGAACCGGGCCTTTTGGGCGCCGCGCTCCGACTCGACGGTCTTTACGGCGAATTGATCGCCGACGGCATTTTTGTGAGCCTGGTTTCTGCCGCTAATCTCTATCGTATTAAGAATGATGATGACGTCATTATGATTAGCGATTCAATGAAATCAAAAGGTTGCCCTCCTGGCCGCTATATGTTTGGTGGTGAACCAATGATTTTAGGTCCGGATGGTGCAACCCGACGTGAAAATGGTGTACTGGTGGGCAGTACTCTACAGCTGAATCGCGGGCTCTATAATATGGTTGAGGGTGCGACAGTACCCTTTGCCTCAGCATTAAAATCCTGCACCATCAACCCCGCCAGATTGTTAGGGTTAGAGAACCGGAAAGGTAAATTACAGCGCGGATTCGATGCTGACATCGTTATATTAGAAGATGACTATCAGGTTAATACAACATACTGCAAAGGAGTCATCGCCTATTCAGTAAATTAACCTTTTTAATTACCGAGCATAAAACAAATAAGCGGACATTGAAAAATGGCTGCTATTTTCTTACGCCTTTAAATTATTAAAAATATTACCTTGCAAAGTATTTAATAAAATGCGACAGAGATAACATTAACCTTTCTCTTATTCCCTTAAAAATAAAACCACAAAAACAAAGCGGTTATACCACCGCAATACCCATCGCAGGGTCAGCCAGTATAAATGCCCTCACGGTCACGCTGGCTTCAGGATTTTATTTTCTAAGAGAACGATAATGAATATATTGGGTTATCTCCAGAAGGTGGGGCGTGCGCTAATGGTGCCAGTCGCCACATTGCCCGCAGCAGCAATTTTAATGGGTATCGGATATTGGATTGATCCCAATGGTTGGGGAAGTTCTAATGCTCTTGCAGCGTTATGTATTCAGTCCGGTGCCGCCATTATCGATAATATGGGCGTACTTTTTGCCGTAGGAGTCGCATACGGCATGTCAAAAGATAAAGACGGCGCGGCCGCGCTGGCAGGATTTGTGGGTTTCCTGGTATTAACCACACTTTGCTCGCCAGCCGCCGTTGCAATGATCCAAAAAATACCGGCAGATCAGGTACCTGCCGCCTTTAGCAAAATTAAAAACCAGTTTATCGGTATCATGGTGGGAATTATCGCCGCCGAGCTTTACAATCGTTTCAGCAGCGTCGAGTTACCAAAAGCGCTCTCCTTTTTCAGCGGCCGCCGTCTGGTACCGATCATCACCTCTTTCGCCATGATTATCGTTGCCTTCATCCTGATGTTTATCTGGCCAGTGGTGTTCAGCGGCCTGGTGAGCTTTGGCGAACATATCCAGAAGCTAGGTTCACTGGGAGCTGGAGTCTACGCCTTCTTCAACCGCCTTTTGATACCCGTTGGTCTGCATCACGCTCTCAACTCGGTGTTCTGGTTTGATGTAGCCGGTATTAACGATATCCCCAATTTCCTCGGCGGCGCACAGTCGCTTGCTTCAGGCAAAGCGGTACTCGGCATTACCGGCCGCTACCAGGCTGGTTTCTTCCCGATCATGATGTTTGGCCTGCCGGGAGCTGCACTGGCGATTTATCAATGCGCACGCCCGGAAAACAGAGCCAAAGTCATGGGTATTATGATGGCCGGCGCCTTTGCCGCCTTCTTTACCGGGATCACCGAGCCACTGGAATTCTCCTTTATGTTTGTAGCGCCCGTGCTGTACGTCATTCACGCGGCCCTGACTGGCCTCTCGGTCTTCATTGCTGCCAGCATGCACTGGATTGCCGGTTTTGGCTTCAGCGCCGGTTTGGTTGACATGGTGCTGGCCTCGCGTAACCCGCTGGCGACGCAGTGGTACTTGCTGATCCCAATGGGGGTGGTGTTCTTCGCTATCTACTATCTGGTCTTCCGTTTCACCATCACTAAATTTAATCTGATGACCCCAGGTCGTGAACTCGCCGTTGCCGGAAGCGCTGCTGATGGTGAAGATATAAATGTTAGCGACAATAAAGAGCAAAGTGTAACCGCGCTGGCCCGCCAGTACATTGCGACGATTGGCGGCTCCGATAATCTGACCTCTATTGATGCCTGCATTACCCGCCTGCGCCTGGGAGTTAAAGACGCTACACTGGTCAACGAAGCGCTGGCAAGACGCCTGGGAGCCAGTGGCGTGATCCGCCTGAACAATACAAATGTGCAGATTATCGTCGGATTTATTGCAGAGAAAATTGCCAATGAGATGAAAACCGCTGGTCATGTTGATGCTGCTGAAGCTCTACCAGTTGCCACCACGCCTGTTGTTAACAAACCCCGCACTACGGCTGGCGCCATTGTTATCGCCGAACTACTCTCTCCGGTAAGCGGTGAGGTGGTGGAACTGCAACAAGTGCCGGACGAAGCTTTTGCCAGCAAAGCTGTCGGTGACGGCATCGCCATCAAGCCCACCAGCAATATCGTCCTCTCTCCCGCCGCGGGGACAATCGTCAAAATCTTCAATACCAATCACGCGTTTTGCCTCGAAACGGAAAAAGGGGCTGAGATCGTAGTCCACATGGGGCTGGATACCGTCGCGCTTGACGGCCAGGGATTTAAGCGGTTGATTGAAGAAGGTAGCGAAGTGGCTGCGGGGCAGCCAGTGCTTGAGATGGACCTTGATTTTCTCAACGCAAACGTGCGATCGATGATAAGTCCAGTGGTGTGTAGCAACGTTGAGGACTTTGGCTGCCTGGAAATTAAGGCTAAAGGCCAGGTTATCGCCGGACAAACCCTGCTTTATGAGATTAAGGGATAAGAGAAAGCATTGAAGGAAAACGGCCGTCGCGCTGGCGGCCGAAGAGGGCTGGCAACGTATGCCACTGGACGAGAATCTCAATGGGGTGCAGACCGCCTCATGCGCTCTGCACCCGCGCCACACGTTTTTTCATGCTGATAGCAGTCAGCGCCTCACAATGACCAAAATACCAATGCCCAGAAAACCCAGGCTGATACTGCGGAACCAGCCACGCCACCGCACTCATCACCAACGCGCCGTACACCATTTCCCAGGTCGTCAGAGCGAGTAAATCAACGCCTGGATAGCGAGCATACCTTCGCTTCACAACGATGGCGCTGGCTCCCCAGTTGATGCCGGAAAGAATCGCCAGCAGAGCGCTTTCATCAAGGAGAAGTCGAGCTGCCATGGCTGCAGCACCAGCAATAAACCGAATGCCGTCAGTCCAATAGCGGCATACTGTATTCGCCGCATGCGTTCGCCTAAAATACTCGCTTTGCCGACGTGGTGATAAACCAAAAGAAGCGGCGCCGAATGAATTTTTTCGTCGCCGCGTAAAAAAGGGAAGGATAAGATAGAGGAAAACGGAATGGGAGTTAAGCCGGTCGCACGCCCAGAGTGTGGCAAATTGCGTAACTCATTTCCGCGCGGTTAAGCGTGTAAAAGTGGAAATCTTTCACCCCTTCACGGCTTAAAATCTTCACCATATCCATCGCAATGTTCGCCCCCACCAGCTGACGAGTTTCGGCGTCATTATCCAGGCCCTCAAACATTTTCGCCATCCACGTCGGGATACGCACGTTGGTCATATCGGCAAACTTTTTCGCCTGCTTAAAGTTAGAGACCGGCAGAATACCCGGAATGATTTCGACATCGATACCGGCCGAGACGCAACGATCGCGAAAACGCAGGTAACTTTCAACGTCGAAGAAGAACTGGGTAATCGCGCGATTTGCCCCGGCATCAACTTTACGCTTCAGGTTAAGCAGGTCAGCCTGCGCGCTTTTAGCTTCAGGATGGACTTCCGGATAAGCCGCGACGGAAATATCAAAGTCTCCGACCTCTTTCAGCAGCGTGACCAGGTCTGCCGCATACATATCCGGCTTACCGCTGCCCGGCGGCAGGTCGCCACGCAGCGCAACGATATGGCGAATCCCGCTATTCCAGTAATCCTGGGCAATGGCGCGCAGCTCATCACGGCTGGCGTCAATACAGGTCAGATGCGGCGCGGCTTCAAGACCGGTACGCTCTTTTATACCTTTGATGATGCTATGGGTGCGGTCACGTTCACCGGAGTTAGCACCGTAAGTCACGGAGACAAACTTCGGCTTCAGGCTACTCAGGCGATCGATGGATTTCCAGAGGGTTTGCTCCATTTCACTGGTGCGCGGCGGAAAGAATTCAAAAGAAACATTAATCTGGCCCTGCACTTCCGCCAGGCTCTGATTCAGGGCTTCCCGCTGATTGGCGTGAAAAAAGCTCATACCTTACCTCATCAATCGCATTTTATTGTTTGTTGTGTTGCGAACTTCTATACGTTTAGACGTCCAGATGTAAAAATGACGGAAAAGAGCACCGGCGTCAATAGAAAAATCAGCGTAAACAGTGAGGAATATTCAGACAAGATGAAATTAATTCATGGCGCATTCGCTAAGGTAATGATTTTTCAAGAACTGCTATCACCCTTTCCCGTACCCCCTCATTTGCGGGCATCGTGACCACACCCAGCCTAAGAGGAAGCTGCTGGCTGGCGTCCCGAAGAGGACAAAAGACCACCCCTTGCCGCTGAATCGCGGAAAAAGAGGCCGGCAGGAGGATCATGCCTTCTCCGCGCGCAATGCGCGCCAGCAGAACATCATGCTCGGCGGGCTCCTCCACGTAAGCGGGCGAATAGCCTGCCCGATCAAAAATACGCCGCGTATAGTCAAAAAAATCGGGATTACGCTCGCGTGGAAACCAGAACAGCGGCCGGTGATTGAGCGCGCTTAACGTCAGGTCCGCCGTGACGGCCTCCGGCCAGGATGCGGGTAACGCTACGATGAGCGGCTCCTGGTAAGACAAAGGATGCAGGTGAAGCCCCTCGGTATTCAGCGGCAGCGCCACCAGCGCCGCATCCAGCTTGCCCTTTCGCACCAGCCGGGCCAACGCCGGTGATGACTGACGAGTGATATGTAAAGCGCCGGTCTGTTCCCCCAGAGCGGATTCCGCGGCGGCGAAAACGCCCTGTTCAAAGGCCGTCGTCAGCCCGATCCGCAGAAGCTGCTGAGCAGGCGCCGAGAGCTGGCTCAGCGCCGACAGGGTGCGCTCCTGAAGACACAACAGCGGCCGAACGATGTCCAGCACCCGTTTTCCCTCATCGGTCAGAATCAAGCCTTTGGTGTGGCGCAAAAATAGCGCCACCCCCAGTTGAGATTCCAGATGACGAATATGACGGCTCAGCGGCGGCTGCGAAATAAAGAGCCGCTGAGCCGCTCGGCTGATGTTACTTTCCTCCGCAACCACTGCGAAATAGCGCAGCAGGCGGACATCCAGATTCTGTAAGCGTGAATTTGTCATACTGAAAAGGTATCACGAAAAGGGTATTACTCAAGTCCGGTAAACCTCCCTAACCTTCCTCGTAACGCATAATCACACTGAGGAATAGGCTATGAGCAGCGAACGTTATACCACCGGACAAGAAATGCTACAGCGCGTGGACGGCAAAGGCGGCGATGCCGTCGTCAACAGCCTGAAGGATATCGCCCCCGATTTTGCCCGCTATCTGATTGAGTTCCCCTTCGGCGATATTTACGCCAGACCAGGGCTCGATTTGCGCAGCCGTGAAGTTGCCACCATCGCCGCGCTCACGTCCCTCGGCAATGCCGCACCGCAGCTAAAAGTGCATATCGCCGCCGGGTTAAATGTCGGCCTGACACAGGAAGAGATTACCGAAGTTATCATGCAGATGGCGGTCTATGCCGGATTCCCGGCGGCCCTGAATGGCCTGTTTGCCGCCAAAGAAGTTTTCGCTGCGCACTAAGGCGAAAAGACCAGGCGTTGCCTGGTCTTTTATTTATGACTACAGCAGCTGCGCCAGGCGGTTGATATCCGACTGAATCGCCCCGGCGGTCACATCACGACCGGCGCCCGGACCACGGATGACCAGCGGGTTATCGCGATACCAGCGGCTCTCAATGGCGAAGACGTTGTCGCACGGCAGTAGCGCCGCCAGCGGATGCTCTTCGCGCACCGCTTCAACGCCGACGCGGGCTTTACCATTGGCATCAAAACGCGCCACGTAGCGCAATACCAGACCCATTTCACGCGCCGCCTCCAGGCGCTGCAGCATCTGTTCGTTCAGCTCTTCACCGTTCTCGAAGAAGTGATCAACAGAACCCTCTTCGCAATGAGCGGGCACCAGCGACTCTACGCGCACCTGATCCGGCTCGATATCGTAACCCGCCTCACGGGCCAGGATCACCAGCTTACGCATCACGTCTTTCCCGGAGAGATCGACACGCGGGTCCGGCTCCGTCAGCCCCTGCTGCCATGCCTGATCGACGAGGTCAGTAAACGGCACGGTACCGTCAAACTGCAGGAACAGCCAGGAGAGGGTGCCGGAGAAAATACCGCTTAGCGCGAGAATGGTATCGCCGCTATCAATCAAGTCACGTACCGTGTGGTTGACCGGTAAACCGGCTCCGACGGTAGCGTTGTACAGCCAATGTCGCCCGGTTTTCTCGAACGCATCGTGGATCTGGCGATATTTGCTGCTGCTGCTGGCACCAGCCAGCTTATTCGCGCTAATAACGTGGAAGCCATGGCTGGCGAAATCAAGATACTGATCGGCCAACTGCTCGCTGGCGGTCACATCAAGCACAACTAAATCATCATACGGATGCGCACGCATCCACAGGAACAACGACTCTTCATCCTGTTCAATCGCTTCATCATTAAAGAAAGCCAGCGCACGACTGGCGTCGAGGCCTTCATAATTGAGCAGGCTGCGGCGGCTATCCACGACGCCGGCAAGAATAAATTCAAAACCGGTACGGGCGGAAAGTGTCGTTTGCTCACGGGCGAACAACTCCAGCCAGCGTGAACCGATATTGCCTTTACCAAACAGTACCAGCCCAATACGCTTTTCCGCGCGGAACAACGACTGATGCAGGCCCTGAATAAGGCTTTCCGTCGGCCCGGCGCGCAGTACCGCGACCAGGCTGATGCCCTCTTCTGATTGCCAGGTAAACTCTACCGGCTGGCCTTTCAGCTGCTGCCAGAAACGGTGGCAGTGCAGCGGATTACGGGTCACGCCGGCGCCGACCATCGCCACCAGCGCCAGCTTCTGACGCAGACGCAGCTCGCCCGGCAGCCCCGCTTCGTCCAGCAGCTTCAGCGCGCTGTCGGCCACTTCAGAGGTGTAGCAGAACTGCAGCAGCTTACGGTCGGCATGTACGCCAACCGCCAGCGGCCGCAGCTGGGCGCGTTTTAAAATAGCGTCCAGCTCTTTATGCGCCAGTTTGAAATCCTGACCACCAGGCACCTGAAACTCAATCAGGCAGACATCATCGTGGCTGGTGACGATACGCGCCCCGGTGCCGGAAGCCAGCACGCGTTCGATGCGCGTAGAGCCCTGATCCGGGGTGTAGCTACAGCGTAATTGTAAATCGATATCGCTGCCGGAGACCGGCTGCAGCGTACGGGCATGTAGCACCGGCGCCGCCAGGCGGGCCAGCTCGCTGGCTTCATCAAGGCGCAGCAGCGGTAGCAGGCATGCATCTTTCACTTTCCGCGGATCCGCGCTGTAGACCCCGGCCACGTCGCTCCAGATAGTGACGCGAGACGCCCCGGCCAGCGCGCCGATTTGGGTGGCGGAATAATCGGAACCATTACGCCCCAGCAGAACGGTTTCTCCGGCGTTGTTACGCGAGATAAAGCCGGTCACCACCAGACGTTTGTTCGGGTGCTGAGCCATCAGCTGCTGCAAAAGCGGATAGGAGAGGCCTTCATCCACCTGCGGCTGCGGGGAGCGCTCGGCGCGTAAGAAGCTACGCGCATCCAGCCAGGCGGCCTCTACGCCCAGATGGTTCAGCACCGCCGCCATAAGGCGGGCCGACCAGACTTCGCCATGACCAACGACTTCGGCATATACCGCGTCAGTAACGCCGCCATCCAGCAGCCCGGCAAGACGCTCAAGATCCTGAATAAACGTGGCGATCAGCGTGTCGGCAGCGTCTGGCGACAGCAATCCGGAAATGAGATCCATCTGATAACGACGGAGCGATTGTTGCACCTGATGCGCAGAGAGGCGATCGGTCTGGCTGAGCTTCAGCCAGCTGATCAACTGGTTGGTGGTACTGCCGGCGGCAGAGACGACCATCATATCGCCCGCCTGCGAATACTCCGTCATGATACCCGCGACGCGCAGGTAACATTTCGCATCCGCTAAACTACTCCCACCAAATTTGTGCAGCTGACGACCCTTCGCCCCTGCCTGCGCAATCACACTCATGTTTATTCCTCGTTTGCTGCCCGGAAGCCATTTTCCAGGTCGGCAATTAAATCTTCACCATCTTCAATACCGGTCGAAATCCGCAGAAGCGTTTCTGAGATCCCGGCGGCCGCACGCGCTTCAGGCGCCATGCCCGCATGGGTCATCGTCGCTGCGTGGGAAATCAGACTTTCCACGCCGCCCAGCGATTCCGCCAGCGTAAACAGCGATAGCCCGCTCAGGAAACGACGCAGCGTCTGCTCATCGCCATCCAGTTCGAAGCTTAACATCGCCCCAAAACCTTTTTGCTGACGCGCCGCAATCTCATGCCCCTGGTTTTCCGGCAGGGACGGATGGTACAGTTTTTTCACCAGCGGCTGGGTTTTCAGATAGTCGACAATCGCCAGCGCGTTGCGCTGCGCCACTTCCATACGCGGAGAAAGCGTACGTAAGCCGCGCAGCAGCAGATAGCTATCAAACGCTCCGCCGGTGACGCCGATATTATTCGCCCACCATGCCAGTTCGGTGACGGTCGCCGGATCTTTGGCGATAACCACCCCGGCCACCACGTCAGAGTGGCCGTTCAGATATTTGGTGCATGAATGCAACACCAGATCGGCGCCCAGCGCCAGCGGATTCTGCAAAGCCGGGCTCAGGAAGGTGTTATCCACCACGCTGACCGCTCCGGCCTCACGCGCCAGACCGCAGATTTTCGCAATATCCACAACTCTCAGCAATGGATTACTTGGGCTTTCGACCAGAACCAGCTTCGGTTTTTCCGCCAGCGCGGCGCTCAGCGCCTGCTCGTCGTTCTGATCGACAAACAGCACGCGATAGCAGCCGCGCTTCGCCAGGCTATCAAACAGGCGGTAGCTGCCGCCGTAGCAGTCGTGCGGTGCCACCAGCAGATCACCCGGTTTCAGGAATACGGTGGTGACCAGCAAAATAGCCGACATGCCGGTATTGGTCAGAACCGCCCCCGCGCCGCCCTCCAGCTCCGCCAGCGCACGCTGCACCACATCACGGGTCGGGTTACCGCGACGAGAGTAGTCGTGGGCGCGAGGTTCGTTAAATCCGGTGAAGTTATAGGTGCTGGAGAGATGAATGGGCGGGACAACGCAACCGTACTGCTCGTCGTCATTTAAACCGCTACGCACTGCGATGGTGGCCTGTTTACGCGTCATGTTGGGGAGTTCCTGGGCTGAGTCGGTGAAAAGTCAGGCACCAGAGTAATCATTGTTATAATAGACGTCAATACATCTGGACATCTAAACTTCTTTGCGTATAGATTGAGCAAACTGGAAATAGCCGTTAAAATTATATGCATTAGCGCACATCCGTAGCGGCTTGTTTGGTGTCAGATGCGCCCCTCTACGGTAAACTACGCGCAATTATGGCCAGAACTCGCGTTCAGGCCCTTAACTAATGAATAGAGGATTAAAGGTAACTCATGGCTGAATGGAGCGGCGAATATATCAGCCCATACGCTGAGCACGGTAAGAAGAGTGAGCAAGTAAAAAAAATTACGGTTTCCATTCCTCTGAAGGTGTTAAAAATCCTCACCGATGAACGCACGCGTCGTCAGGTGAATAACCTGCGTCACGCGACCAACAGCGAACTGCTGTGCGAAGCGTTCCTGCATGCCTTTACCGGTCAACCGTTGCCTAACGATGAAGACCTGCGTAAAGAGCGCAGCGATGAAATCCCGGAAGCGGCGAAAGAGATTATGCGCGAGCTGGGAATCGACCCGGATACGTGGGAATACTAAAACCATAAAAAAAAGCAGAAGGAATCTTCTGCTTTTTTTGCGCGGTTGCGCGCGAGAGACAAAAAAGCCGCCCTGAGGCGGCTTCTTCAGCAAATTACTTGCTGGTACCCGGTACGCTGAAGCGCTTGTTGAAGCGGTCAACACGGCCACCGGTAGCAACATCACGCTGTTTGCCGGTGTAGAACGGGTGGCATTTACCGCACACGTCGAGGTTCAGGTCGTGACCTACGGTAGAACGGATTTTCATGACGTTACCGCAAGAGCAGGAAGCAGTAACTTCTTCGTATTTCGGATGAATATCTTTTTTCATGGGAGAACCTCAGTTAAGGCCGCGTCGCTCTTCCAGCCCTAACGCCAGACACCACGCGATGTTAATAATTTCCCGGTGCGATTGCGCAAAGCGAAATTGCCGGGTAATAGATTTTGATACCGCATAAAGCGCATCAAAGGCGGCGAATCATACAGAATTTGACCAGCATATGCAAACTGATCCGCGAGCCCTTATCACAATGTGTATACTAACCCGCCAGATTTCAAGTCAGGAAGATTAAATGCCCGTCGCTCACGTTGCCCTGCCCGTTCCGCTGCCCCGCACTTTTGACTATTTGCTGCCTGACGGCATGCCGGTCAAAGCGGGCTGTCGCGTGCGCGTCCCGTTCGGCAAACAGGAGCGGATAGGTATCGTAACGGCGGTCAGTGAGCGCAGCGAACTGCCGCTCAACGAACTCAAGCCGGTGGCTGAAGTCCTCGACGCCGGGCCGGTCTTCTCCGCTTCGGTCTGGCGGCTGCTGCTGTGGGCGGCGGACTACTACCATCATCCCATCGGCGATGTGCTGTTTCACGCGCTACCGATCGTGCTGCGCCAGGGAAAGCCCGCCAGCGCGACGCCAATGTGGTACTGGTTTGCCACCGAACAGGGGCAAGCGGTTGATATCAACAGCCTTAAGCGCTCACCGAAACAACAGCAGGCGCTGGCGGCGCTGCGTCAGGGGAAGATCTGGCGCCATCAGGTTGCCGAACTGGAATTTAACGACGCCGCCCTGCAGGCGCTGAGGGGTAAAGGCCTGGCGGAGCTGGCCAGCGAAGCGCCGGCTATCGCCGACTGGCGCGCAGGCTTCTCGGTACCCGGCGAACGCCTGCGTCTTAATACCGAACAGGCCACCGCCGTGGGCGCGATCCACAGCGCCTCGGACAGCTTTTCCGCCTGGCTGCTGGCCGGGATCACCGGCTCGGGCAAAACGGAAGTGTATCTGAGCGTCCTTGAAAACGTGCTGGCGCAGGGTCGCCAGGCGCTGGTGATGGTGCCAGAAATCGGCCTGACGCCGCAGACTATCGCCCGTTTCCGCCACCGTTTTAACGCCCCGGTGGAAGTGCTGCACTCCGGGCTGAACGACAGCGAACGCCTCTCCGCGTGGCTAAAAGCTAAAAACGGCGAAGCAGCGATTGTGATCGGTACTCGCTCGTCGCTATTCACTCCTTTTAAAGACCTCGGGGTGATCGTCATCGATGAAGAGCACGACAGCTCTTACAAACAGCAGGAGGGCTGGCGCTATCACGCCCGCGATCTGGCGGTCTGGCGCGCCCACAGCGAGCAAATCCCGATTATTCTCGGCTCGGCGACTCCGGCGCTGGAGACGCTTTATAACGTTCGCCAGGGCAAGTATCGCCAGCTGAAGCTCACCAAACGAGCGGGCAATGCGCGCCCGGCTCAGCAGCACGTTCTGGATTTAAAGGGCCAGCAGCTGCAGGCCGGACTGTCTCCGGCGCTGATAGGCCGCATGCGCCAGCATCTGCAGGCCGATAACCAGGTGATTCTGTTTTTGAACCGCCGTGGCTTCGCGCCGGCGCTGCTGTGTCACGACTGCGGCTGGATAGCGGAGTGTCCGCGCTGCGACAGCTACTACACGCTGCACCAGGCCCAGCATCATCTGCGCTGCCACCACTGCGACAGCCAGCGCCCGATTCCGCGCCAGTGCCCCTCCTGCGGTTCGACGCATCTGGTACCGGTCGGTTTGGGAACTGAACAACTTGAACAGGCCCTGGGGCCGCTGTTTCCCGATATCCCGATTTCCCGTATCGACCGGGATACCACCAGCCGCAAAGGCGCGCTTGAGCAATATCTTGCCGACGTCAACCGCGGCGGCGCGCGCATTCTTATCGGCACCCAAATGCTGGCGAAGGGGCACCACTTCCCGGATGTCACCCTGGTTTCCCTGCTGGACGTTGACGGCGCGCTGTTTTCCGCCGATTTCCGCTCGGCGGAGCGCTTCGCTCAGCTCTACACGCAGGTTTCAGGCCGCGCAGGCCGGGCGGGCAAACAGGGCGAGGTGATCCTGCAGACCCACCACCCGGAGCACCCGCTGCTGCAAACGCTGCTTTATAAAGGATACGACGCGTTTGCCGAGCAGGCGCTGGCGGAACGGCAAAGCATGCAGCTGCCGCCGTGGACCAGCCACGTGCTGATTCGCGCCGAAGATCATAACAACCAGCAGGCGCCGCTTTTTTTACAGCAGCTGCGCAATCTGCTGCAGGCCAGCCCGCTGGCCGATAAGAAACTGTGGGTGCTCGGGCCGGTTCCGGCGCTGGCGCCAAAGCGCGGCGGCCGCTGGCGCTGGCAAATTCTCCTTCAGCATCCGTCGCGCGTTCAGCTGCAGCATATCGTCGGCGGAACGCTGGCGTTGATTAACACGCTACCCGAAGCGCGAAAAGTGAAATGGGTACTGGACGTCGATCCTATTGAAGGTTAAGGCTTCTCTTGCGAGGCGGATCGAAAAATTCAACCGTCATCACGTTTTTCATGAAAATTCTGTAACTCTCTGGATGTACTATCTGTTAAAAATGTTGCTGATGTCAGAACGCCAGGGATGTGTCTGCGCCAGTCAGCGAGGAGAAATCAGGTGAAGCCCAAAAAACAGGTCGTTGCCGCCACTATGAAAGACGTTGCCCAAAAGGCAAACGTTTCCACGGCAACCGTATCCCGAGCGTTAATGAACCCCGATAAGGTTTCGCAGAGCACCCGTAACCGGGTCGAGCAGGCCGCGCTTGAAGTCGGCTATTTACCGCAATCGCTCGGGCGCAATATGAAGCGCAACGAGTCGCGCACCATCCTGGTGATTGTGCCGGATATCTGCGACCCCTTCTTCAGCGAGATCATTCGCGGTATTGAAGTCACCGCCGCGGAGCAAGAGTACCTGGTGTTGATCGGCGATTGCGCCCACCAGAACCGTCAGGAAAAGACCTTTATCGACCTGATCATTACCAAGCAGATCGATGGCATGCTGCTGCTGGGCTCCCGTTTACCCTTCGATGCGGGCGTGGAAGAGCAGCGCAATCTGCCGCCAATGGTGATGGCCAATGAATTCGCTCCCGAGCTGGAGTTGCCGACGGTGCATATCGATAACCTCACCGCCGCGTTTAACGCTGTGAACTATCTGCACGAGCTGGGGCACCGCCGCATCGGCTGTATCGCCGGCCCGGAAGAGATGCCGCTGTGCCATTACCGCCTGCAGGGCTATGTCCAGGCGCTCCGTCGCAGCGGGATAACCGTCGATCCGCACTATATCGCCCGCGGCAACTTTACCTATGAAGCCGGCGCCAGCGCGCTGGAACAGCTGCTGGCGCTGCCGGTACCGCCAACGGCTATTTTCTGCCATAGCGATATTATGGCGCTGGGGGCGCTATCGCTGGCGAAACGTCGCGGCCTGAAAGTTCCTGAAGATCTGTCTATTATTGGTTTTGATAACATCTCTTTGTCTGAATTTTGCGATCCGCCATTGACGACCGTCGCGCAACCACGTTTTGATATTGGCCGCGAAGCGATGCTGCTTTTGCTGGATCAACTGCACGGTCATAACGTCAGCAGCGGATCACGATTACTTGACTGCGAGCTTATCGTTCGCGGCAGTACGCGCAAAATCCGAACATAACCACCAGGCTTTCGGGCCTGCTCTTCTGGTCAAAGCCCCGCCGCTTAAGTAACATGGCGGGCTGAAAAACGAATAAGACAGCGAAACGATAGTGGCACAACGAGATTATGTACGCCGCAGCCAACCGGCTTCTTCGCGGCGCAAAAAGAGCAATACGCGAAGCTCAAGGAACAAACAAGGCGGCCTTTCGGCGGTTTCACCGACTATGGTGGCCATCGCTGCGGCAGTGCTGGTGGCCTTTATCGGTGGACTGTACTTCATCACTCACCATAAGAAAGAAGAAGCTGAAGCGCTGCAGAACCGCCAGGCCGCGGGCAACGGCCTGCCGCCGAAGCCGGAAGAGCGTTGGCGCTATATTAAAGAGCTGGAAAGCCGTCAGCCCGGGGTACGCGCGCCTACGGAACCCACCGCGGGCGGAGAAGTCATGAAGCCGGAGCAGTTGACGGATGAGCAGCGCCAGCTACTGGCGCAGATGCAGGCCGATATGCGTCAGCAGCCCACGCAGCTGACCGAAGTGCCGTGGAATGAACAAACTCCGGCACAGCGTCAGCAAACCTTGCAGCGTCAGCGTTTAGCTCAGCAGCAGGTACAGCAACAGCAGCTCGCGCAGGCCCAACAGCAGACGCAGGTACAGCAACCGCGAACCCAGCCGCGGGTTGTCGAGCAGCCGAAGCCGGTACAACAGCAGCCGAGGCAGACGGCGTCGAATCAGCAGCCGTATCAGGACCTGCTGCAAACGCCAGCGCATACCAGTACCGCGCAGCCTAAAGCCCAGGCCGCCGCGCCGGTAACCCGTGTAGAAGAAGCGCCGAAAACCGCCGCGACGGAGAAAAAAGACGATCGCAGCTGGATGATCCAGTGCGGGTCCTTTAAAGGCGCTGAGCAGGCGGAAACCGTGCGCGCGCAGCTGGCGTTTGAAGGCTTCGCCTCGCACATCACCACCAATAACGGCTGGAACCGCGTGGTGATTGGCCCGCTGAAAGGCAAAGAAAACGCCAGCAATATGATTGAACGGCTGAAAATGGCCGGACACGCAAACTGCATTCGTCTCGCCGCCAGGGGTTGAAACCCTCAAAATCCCCCCCATCTATAATTGCATTCTGCCCCGCGTAAACCGCGGGGCCCCTATTCCGCTTTTGCAACCAAGGGGTCTGCTCGTGACTACAATTGTAAGTGTTCGCCGTAACGGCCATGTCGTTATTGCCGGTGATGGCCAGGCCACGCTGGGCAACACCGTAATGAAAGGCAACGTGAAAAAAGTGCGCCGCCTGTATAACGACAAAGTGATTGCCGGCTTTGCGGGCGGCACCGCTGACGCCTTCACGCTGTTCGAACTGTTTGAACGTAAGCTGGAAATGCATCAGGGCCACCTGGTGAAAGCCGCCGTTGAGCTGGCGAAAGACTGGCGTACCGACCGGATGCTGCGCAAGCTCGAAGCGCTGCTGGCGGTGGCTGACGAAAACGCCTCGCTCATCATCACCGGTAACGGTGACGTGGTGCAGCCAGAAAACGATTTGATTGCTATCGGCTCCGGCGGTCCCTACGCCCAGGCCGCGGCTCGCGCCCTGCTGGAAAATACCGATATGGGCGCACGCGATATCGCAGAGAAAGCGTTGAGTATTGCAGGTGATATCTGCATTTATACCAACCACTTCCATACCATCGAAGAATTGACCTCCAAAGCGTAAGGATCTCCCATGTCTGAAATGACCCCACGCGAAATTGTCAGCGAACTGGACAAACACATTATCGGCCAGGACGCAGCCAAGCGCTCCGTCGCCATCGCTCTGCGTAACCGCTGGCGTCGTATGCAGCTCAACGAAGAGCTGCGTCACGAAGTCACGCCCAAAAACATTCTGATGATCGGCCCGACCGGCGTCGGTAAAACGGAAATCGCCCGTCGTCTGGCAAAGCTTGCCAACGCGCCATTTATCAAGGTTGAAGCGACTAAATTCACCGAAGTCGGCTATGTTGGTAAGGAAGTGGACTCCATCATCCGCGATCTGACCGATGCGGCGATCAAAATGGTGCGCATGCAGTCCATCGACAAAAACCGCTATCGTGCGGAAGAGCTGGCGGAAGAGCGCATCCTCGACGTGCTGATCCCGCCGGCGAAAAACAACTGGGGCCAGGCCGAACAGCCTCAGGAACCTTCCGCCGCGCGCCAGTCTTTCCGTAAAAAACTGCGCGAAGGTCAGCTTGATGATAAAGAGATTGAAATCGATCTCGCGGCTGCGCCGATGGGCGTTGAAATCATGTCCCCTCCGGGCATGGAAGAGATGACCAGCCAGCTGCAGTCCATGTTCCAGAACCTGGGCGGCCAGAAGCAAAAACCGCGTAAGCTGAAAATTAAAGACGCGATGAAGCTGCTGATTGAAGAAGAAGCGGCGAAGCTGGTCAACCCGGAAGAGCTGAAGCAGGATGCCATCGACGCCGTTGAGCAGCACGGTATCGTGTTTATCGACGAAATCGACAAAATCTGTAAGCGCGGCGGCAACTCTTCCGGCCCTGACGTATCTCGTGAAGGCGTACAGCGCGACCTGCTGCCGCTGGTTGAAGGCTGCACCGTCTCCACTAAGCACGGTATGGTGAAAACCGATCACATTCTGTTTATCGCCTCCGGCGCGTTCCAGGTCGCCAGCCCGTCTGACTTAATCCCGGAACTGCAGGGTCGTCTGCCGATTCGCGTTGAGCTGAAAGCGCTGACCACCCACGACTTCGAGCGTATTTTGACCGAGCCGAACGCGTCTATCACCGTGCAGTATAAAGCGCTGATGGCGACCGAGGGCGTCAATATCGAATTCACGGAAGATGGCATCAAGCGTATCGCTCAGGCCGCATGGCAGGTCAACGAAACTACCGAGAACATCGGTGCACGTCGTCTGCATACCGTACTGGAGCGTCTGATCGAAGACATCTCCTACGATGCCAGCGAAATGAATGGCCAAACCGTCACCATCGATGCGGAATATGTCGGTAAGCATCTGGATGTTCTGGTGGCAGATGAAGATCTGAGCCGTTTTATCTTATAATCCGGTTCAATATATTTTCATCACACTAGATGGGGCTATAGATACCCTACTCATTCGAGTTGCGGGACAAAACGGTTAACCGTTTGAACAGACCTTACGCTGGCCCCGAAGGCCAAATTACGCGGCAAGGGAATTCATCCCCAGGAGTGTGCATAAGTACATGACTGGGGTGAATGAGCGTAGCCTACGTATCTGCAGCCTGAAGTATGAAGGGTAGGGCCCCATTTTTATTGGCCGGGACTTATGACCGAACACGCAATCACTCGCACCCAGGCCTGGCTGGAAAGCCTGCGCCCCAAAACGTTACCTCTGGCCTTTGCTGCCATTATTGTTGGCTCCGCGCTTGCCTGGCATCAGGGCAGTTTCGATCCCTGGGTTGCGCTGCTGGCCATCATTACCGCCGGTTTATTACAAATCCTCTCCAATCTGGCCAACGATTATGGCGACGCGATAAAAGGCAGCGATAAACCTGACCGTATCGGCCCGCTGCGCGGTATGCAGAAAGGCGCCATCACCCAGGCGCAGATGAAACGCGCGTTGATTCTTACCGTGGCGCTGATTTGTCTCTCCGGCCTGACGTTGCTATTCCTGGCCTGGCAAACCATGGCCGATTTTATCGGTTTTATGGTCCTCGGCGGTCTCGCGATCGTTGCCGCCATTACCTATACCGTCGGCACTCGCCCTTACGGCTACATCGGCCTTGGCGATATCTCCGTGCTGGTGTTCTTCGGCTGGCTTAGCGTCGTCGGGAGCTGGTATCTGCAGGCGCACAGCGTTGAAGCGGCCATTTTCTTACCCGCCACCGCCTGCGGTCTGCTGGCGACGGCGGTGCTGAATATTAACAATCTGCGCGATATCGACAGCGATCGTGAAAACGGTAAAAACACCCTCGCCGTGCGCCTGGGGCCGGTTAACGCTCGCCGCTATCACGCTTGCCTGCTGTTTGGCGCGCTGCTGTGCCTGGCGCTGTTTAACCTGATCTCGCTGCATAATCCGTGGGGCTGGCTGTTCCTGCTGGCGACGCCGCTGCTGGTTAAGCAGGCGCGTTATGTGATGCGGGAGCGCGACCCCGTCGCCATGCGTCCAATGCTCGAAAGAACCGTTAAAGGGGCACTGCTGACCAACCTGCTGTTTGTTATCGGAATTATTTGCAGCAGGCTTGCGGCTTAACTGACAAATATCAATTAACAATTGATGATTTTGCCAACAGCGTGATTCACGAGATATACTGAAAATTCTCGCAGCAACTGAACGTTAAGCCTATGAAATACGATACTTCCGAGCTTTGTGACATCTACCAGGAGGATGTCAACGTCGTGGAACCTCTGTTCTCCAACTTTGGGGGGCGCTCGTCGTTTGGTGGACAAATCATCACGGTAAAATGTTTCGAGGATAACGGGTTGCTCTACGATATGCTCGAACAGAACGGCCGTGGTCATGTCCTGTTGGTTGACGGTGGTGGTTCTGTTCGACGCGCATTGATTGACGCTGACCTGGCGCGTCTGGCCGTACAAAACGAGTGGGAAGGGCTGGTCGTGTATGGCGCGGTGCGTCAGGTTGACGATCTGGAAGAGCTGGATATCGGTATCCAGGCGCTGGCCGCCATCCCCGTCGGAGCCGCAGGTGAAGGGATCGGCGAAAGCGACGTGCGCGTCAACTTCGGCGGCGTCACCTTCTTTTCCGGCGACCATCTCTACGCCGATAATACCGGGATTATCCTTTCCGAGGATGCCCTGGATATCGAGTAGCTTCCCGCCCATAAAAAAGGCCTTCTCTCTGAGAAGGCCTTTTTGTTTCCGTTGGAAGCTTAGTACAGCTTCTTAGCGCAATCCAGCCAGTCGCTTTTGAACGGACGCTTCATGTTCTCAATAGCGTCGATAATGTCGTGGTGCACCAGCTTCTCGTTCTGAATACCGACGCAGCGGCCGCCGAAGCCCTGCAGCAGCAGGTCAATCGCGTACGCGCCCATGCGGGATGCCAGAATACGGTCATAAGGAACCGGAGAGCCGCCGCGCTGAATGTGGCCCAGTACGGTTGCGCGAGTTTCACGGCCGGTCTCTTTCTCGATGTAGTGAGCCAGCTCGTCGACGTCGCACATATGCTCGGTGATCGCCACAATCGCGTGCTTTTTGCCTTTGGCGATGCCCGCCTTAATTTCTGATACCAGGTCGTCGCGAGTGTATTCAACCTCAGGCACCATGATGAACTCACAGCCGCCGGAGATAGCTGCCGCCAGGGTCAGGTCGCCGCAGTAACGGCCCATCACTTCCACAACGGAAATACGCTGGTGGGAGGAAGAGGTGTCCCGCAGGCGGTCAATAGCCTCTACCACGGTGCTCAATGCGGTGAAGAAGCCAATGGTATAGTCGGTGCCTTTGATATCGTTGTCGATAGTGCCCGGCAGGCCGATGCAGGGGAAGCCCATCTCAGTCAGACGCACGGCACCCATATAGGAACCGTCACCACCGATAACCACCAGCGCATCCAGGCCGCGCTTTCTCATATTTTCAATGGCGACTGCGCGAATATGTTCTTCGCGGAATTCTGGAAAACGCGCCGACCCCAGGAAGGTGCCGCCGCGGTTGATCATGTCGGAAACGCTGTAGCGGTCGAGCTGAACCATACGATCTTCATACAGGCCGAGGTAACCGTCATAGATTCCAAAAACTTCCAGACCTTCCGTTAATGCCGCACGCACAACGCCACGAATTGCTGCGTTCATGCCCGGGGCATCACCGCCACTTGTCAACACACCGATTTTCTTAATCATGACTACCTCTGAACTTAGGAAGCAAAAAATAATCCTGTTGCCTGAAGCGCCCCTCACCAGGAGTGCACAACGATAATTGCAATAGTATATCAAACGCTTCTGGCTGAATTGATTCAGGTCAGACCAAATGGCGGTAATTTATACAAAAAATGCCGATCCGCCCCACACTTTTACATCGAGTTTACAGACTATAACCTAAAGATCATAAAACACCCTGCTGCCCTAACGGCACCACAGAGCAGGGGTCCTGGTGGATAATGACATCGGACCCGGGAAAACGGAGCAACAACGCCTGCTCCACCTGGTCGGCAATTACGTGTGCCTGAACCAGCGGGAGGTTATCTTCCATTTCCAAATGAATCTGAATAAAGCGAGTCGGCCCTGACTGCCGCGTTCGTAGATCGTGCGCCCCGCTGACGCCTGGCCACGCGGTCACGATATTGATAATTTCCTGGCGTTCCTCATCAGGAAGCGCGCGGTCTAACAACGACTGAACGGCGTCATAAGCCATGCGCAGCGCGCTATATAAAATATAGACGCCTATACCTAATGCAAACAGCGCATCAGCACGGTGCCAGCCGTACCAGGAGAGGGCCAGCGCCACCAGAATTGCGCCGTTCATCATAACATCAGACTGATAATGAAGCATATCCGCCCGTACCGCCTGACTTTGTGTTTTTCTTACGACCCAGCGCTGGAACGTGACCAGCAGCAGCGTGCTGACCAGCGCAATCAGCGTCACCACCATCCCAACGCCCGCCGCATTCATCGGCTCAGGACGAACGAGATGATCAATACCGGTCAAGAACAGAAACAGCGCCGAGCCGGAGATAAACATACTTTGCGCCAGCGCGGCCAGCGATTCCGCTTTACCATGGCCAAAGGTATGTTCTTCATCGGCAGGCTGCAGCGAATAACGCACCACCAGCAGGTTGGTCAACGAGGCGGCGATATCCACCAGTGAATCAACCAGCGCCGCCAGAATACTCACAGACCCGGTATACCACCATGCAAAAATCTTGATCAAAAGTAACGCAGAGGCCATCACCGTCGCCGCAATCGCCGCGCGGCTCACCAGCTGCCCATAAGATTGATTCATAAACGCTCCTTACTTCGCGATGCGCTTAGTATAACCCGATCTTTTACCGGGACGGGGAGGCAGGAGGGCGCTGAATAACGGGCAAAAAAAACCCCCACATCATGTGGGGGAAGACAGGGATGGTGTCTATGGCAAGGAAAACAGGGTTGTTACTGGGGTTGCAGGGTATTGCTACTACTCGAAAGCATCATCGCTGAGCCTTTATGCATCCGTGCAACCTCACGCAACTGATCCATTCGTTGCTGGTGCTTAGCGTTTAAAACCGCTTGCTGCTCTGGCGTTAGCAGGTGATACATCTGGTTGCGAACTTTTGCCATTTCAACCTGGCGGGCAACCTGTTCCTGCGCCATCTTATCTGCCTGAGCGCGTACAGCGTTTTCATCAAAATTTTCTGCGGTGACAAGGCGATGCATTGTCTCCATTTCGCTAACATTAACGGGTGGCCTGTCGTGGCGTGCCCGCTGCATAAGATCTCGTAACTGTTGCCGTTGGTGTTCAGTTAAACTTATGCCGTCAAACATATGGCTCTGGCTGCTGCGCTGGACCCCTTCGTCTCCGGGAAGCCAGTTAACGCTGGTGACGACTTCAGCGGCTTGGCTATATGCACTTAGCGCCAGCGTTGAGGCCATGACGGCAGCGATAACATTGCGCATCACATACTCCCAAAACGTTTGTGTCGCGATTCAACGAGAGAGAGTTTACGATGCAGGCTGCAAACATGCGTCAGGGGGTGTAAAACAACGTAAAGTCATGGATTAGCGAGCCTTGATGACGTAATTTCTGCCTCGGAGGTATTTAAACAATGAATAAAATCCTGTTAGTAGATGATGACCGGGAGCTCACCTCCCTGTTAAAAGAGCTGCTCGATATGGAAGGTTTTAATGTGCTCGTCGCCCATGATGGGGAACAGGCGCTGGCCCTTCTGGACGACAGCATCGATTTACTTTTGCTTGATGTGATGATGCCGAAGAAAAACGGTATCGACACGCTCAAAGAGTTGCGTCAGACACACCAGACCCCGGTTATCATGCTAACGGCCCGCGGGAGCGAGCTGGATCGCGTTCTCGGCCTCGAGCTGGGCGCGGACGATTATTTGCCTAAGCCGTTCAACGATCGTGAGCTGGTGGCGCGTATACGCGCGATTCTGCGCCGGTCGCACTGGAGCGAGCAGCAGCAGACAACCGAAGCCGGGTCACCGACGCTGGAAGTGGATGCGCTAAGCCTTAACCCCGGTCGCCAGGAAGCCAGCTTCGATGGTCTGACCCTGGAACTGACCGGCACCGAGTTCACCCTGCTCTATCTTCTGGCGCAGCATCTTGGCCAGGTGGTATCGCGTGAGCATCTTAGCCAGGAAGTGCTGGGTAAACGCCTGACGCCATTCGATCGCGCGATCGACATGCACATCTCCAACCTGCGGCGCAAGCTGCCGGAGCGCAAAGACGGCCATCCGTGGTTTAAAACCCTGCGCGGACGCGGCTATCTGATGGTATCGGCTTCATGATTGGAAGTTTAACCGCACGCATCTTCGCTATTTTCTGGCTCACGCTGGCGCTGGTGTTGATGCTGGTTCTGATGCTGCCCAAGCTGGACTCGCGCCAGATGACCGAGCTGCTGGAGAGCGAGCAACGTCAGGGCATCATGATTGAACAGCACGTCGAGGCCGAACTGGCGAACGATCCGCCAAACGACCTGATGTGGTGGCGTCGTCTGTTTCGCGCCATCGATAAGTGGGCTCCGCCGGGCCAGCGTTTGCTGCTGGTTACCAGCGAAGGTCGCGTTATCGGCGCCGAGCGCAACGAAATGCAGATTATCCGCAACTTTATCGGCCAGGCGGATAACGCCGACCATCCGCAGAAAAAGCGCTATGGTCGTCTGGAAATGGTCGGGCCTTTTTCCGTCAGGGATGGAGAAGATAACTACCAGCTCTATCTGATTCGCCCTGCCAATACATCACAATCAGACTTCATCAATCTGCTGTTCGATCGGCCGTTACTGCTGCTGATCGTCACCATGTTAGTCAGCGCCCCGCTGCTGCTGTGGCTGGCGTGGAGCCTGGCGAAACCCGCACGTAAGCTGAAAAATGCCGCCGATGAAGTCGCCCAGGGCAACCTGCGTCAGCATCCGGAGCTGGAAGCCGGTCCGCAGGAGTTTTTAGCCGCCGGGACCAGTTTTAACCAGATGGTGACCGCGCTGGAGCGCATGATGTCCAGCCAGCATCGTCTGCTGTCCGATATCTCGCACGAACTGCGCACGCCGCTGACCCGCCTGCAGTTAGGCACCGCATTGCTGCGCCGCCGCAGCGGGGAAAGCAAAGAGCTGGAGCGCATTGAGATGGAAGCGCACCGGCTGGATAGCATGATCAACGACCTGCTGGTGATGTCGCGCAATCAGGCGAAAACCGCGCTGGTCAGCGAAACGGTGAAAGCCAACCAGCTGTGGGGCGAGGTGCTGGATAACGCCGCCTTTGAAGCCGAACAGATGGGGAAATCGTTCACCGTCGAGTATCCGCCGGGGCCCTGGCCGCTGTACGGTAACCCCAATGCGCTGGAGAGCGCGCTGGAAAATATCGTACGTAACGCGCTGCGCTATTCGCATACCAAAATTTCAGTGAGCTTCTCGGTGGATAAAGACGGAATTACGGTTAACGTCGATGATGACGGGCCGGGCGTGAGTCCGGAGGATCGCGAGCAGATTTTCCGTCCGTTCTACCGTACCGATGAGGCGCGCGACCGCGAGTCTGGCGGTACCGGCCTGGGTCTGGCGATTGTCGAAGCGGCGATTCAACAGCACCGCGGTTGGGTAAAAGCCGACGACAGCCCGCTGGGCGGCCTGCGTTTAACCCTCTGGCTGCCGCTGTATAAGCGCACCTGATGCCCCCGGCCTGCGCTTCGCCAGGCCGGGTTCGAAACGGGGAGCCCGGATAAAGCGCAAAGCGCCGCCATCCGGGAACGCGCACGGAAGCGCTATTTTCCCCACAATCTCCGCGAATTATTCTCGATCTGCCCGCTTAAACGCCGCTTCTGCATCGTTCTGCTCCAGCTTACCGACAGCCCCGCCGCGGAAAGTAAACGTCGGTACTGGTCATCATCGAACGGCATCTGCCAGGCGATGGTGCCCGCTTCGTGAACGCTGACGTCGCTGAGCCGGGATACCAGCGCCAGCGGCGCATCGCTGGAGACTTGCCCACCCGCCACCACCCGATACAACCAGCCGGTTTTACCGCTGTTCTGCATAAGCTGGGCCATATCGCTGACGGCAAAATGATAGTTGAGCTTGAAGCAGGGAGAGCGCGGCTGCGTCACCTGGATCAGCGCCTCTCCCCAGCGGAAGATATCGCCGATGTAGACATTTTTTTCCGTCAGCCCTTCGGTCGAGAGATTCTCGCCAAACGCCGGGGCGCAGAAAAGATCCGCCTGCTGCGGAAGTTCAAGCGCCCAATGGGCATAGTGTTCTCGGGGATAGTGGCACAGCGCGCGGTCCGGTCCGCCGTGAATTTTCTTCTCGGCCTGCTCATCGCCCTCCAGCCCCAAATCGCCGAGGATCAGTTCACCATCGACCTGGACTTTCCCGATGGCGCTTGGACGGCTGCCGTCGTAATCCCTTACCTTGCCCACAAAGACATTCACCGGATAGTGCATCGCTGCTCCTTTGCTGCGGATATAAAAAAAGCGAGTCATCAGACTCGCTTCTCGCTCAGCACAATGCAACCTTATTTTTTGGCGGCAAAACGCGCTGCGGCTTCGTCCCAGTTCACGACGTCCCAGAACGCTTTGATGTAGTCCGGGCGACGGTTCTGGAATTTCAGGTAGTAAGCGTGTTCCCACACGTCCAGGCCGATAATCGGAAAGCCGGAAGCGCCGGAGATAGCTTCACCCATCAGCGGGGAGTCCTGGTTAGCGGTAGAAACCACCGCCAGCTTGTCGCCTTTCAGCACCAGCCACGCCCAGCCGGAGCCGAAACGGGTCGCAGCCGCTTTTTCAAATTCCGCTTTGAAGTTGTCAACGGAACCGAAATCGCGCTCGATAGCCGCTTTCAGGTCGCCCTGCAGGGTGGTACCGGTTTTCAGGCCTTTCCAGAACAGGCTGTGGTTAGCGTGGCCGCCGGCGTTGTTACGCAGAACGGTTTTTTTGTCTGCCGGCAGCTGATCCAGTTTGGTAATCAGCTCTTCTGCGGACAGGCTCGCGAATTCAGGCAGGCTTTCCAGCGCCGCGTTGGCGTTGTTCACGTAGGTCTGGTGGTGTTTAGTGTGATGGATTTCCATCGTCTGCTTGTCAAAATGCGGTTCCAGGGCGTCATAAGCGTACGGCAGGGCAGGCAGTGTGTAACTCATAATCATCTCCATTATTGTCGAGCGGCGGAAAGTGTTAATGCCGCGTAAGCAGTTGGTTCATTATAGTTAATTAAATGATATTGAAAACGCTTATCAATGCCGTATTTTTAATAAGGTTATAACAGGGGGGATTGATGTCGTTTTGTGATACAGAACAACTAATTAAGTTTTTGGTTGCCAGGTTCAGGCTTCCGGTGGCAACAGCTTAAAGGCGGAAAAACTGACCGATTTTTACACTCACCGGGTCGGAAGAAGATTTATCCGATAAAAAATAGATGAGGATAAAATCAATGAATCACGCGATTACGATGGGTATTTTTTGGCATTTGATAGGTGCGGCCAGTGCAGCCTGTTTCTATGCCCCGTTCAAGAAAGTTAAACATTGGTCCTGGGAAACCATGTGGTCTATCGGCGGTATTGTCTCCTGGCTGATCCTCCCCTGGGCCATCAGCGCCATGCTGCTGCCCGATTTCTGGGCCTATTACGGCTCTTTTAACGCCTCCACGCTGCTGCCCGTTTTCCTGTTCGGCGCCATGTGGGGTATCGGTAATATCAACTACGGCCTGACGATGCGCTACCTCGGCATGTCGATGGGGATCGGCATCGCCATTGGTATCACGCTGATTGTTGGCACCTTAATGACGCCGATTCTTAACGGTCAGTTTGCTGTTCTCATTAACACCAAAGGCGGCCAGATGACGCTGCTCGGCGTGCTGGTCGCGGTGATTGGCGTGGGGATCGTCACCCGCGCCGGCCAGTTGAAAGAGCGCAAAATGGGCATCAAAGCCGAAGACTTCAACCTGAAAAAGGGGCTGGTCCTGGCGGTGATGTGCGGCATCTTCTCGGCCGGTATGTCGTTCGCCATGAACGCCGCCAAGCCGATGCATGAAGCGGCCGCCGCGCTCGGCGTTGACCCACTCTATACCGCGCTGCCAAGCTATGTGGTGATCATGGGCGGCGGCGCGCTGGTTAACCTCGGCTTCTGCTTTATTCGTCTGGCAAAAGTGAAAAACCTGTCGATAAAAGCCGACTTCTCGCTGGCAAAACCGCTCATCGTCAGCAATATCCTGCTTTCGGCGTTAGGCGGCCTGATGTGGTATCTCCAGTTCTTCTTCTATGCCTGGGGCCACGCCAGTATTCCGGCGCAGTACGACTACATGAGCTGGATGCTGCATATGAGCTTCTATGTGCTGTGCGGCGGCCTGGTGGGTCTGATACTGAAAGAGTGGAACAACGCCGGTCGTCGTCCGGTGGGCGTCCTCAGCCTCGGCTGCGTGGTGATTATTATCGCCGCCAATATCGTTGGTCTGGGAATGGCGAACTAGCGTCGTCAGGCGGCGGTGCGACTGCGCTGCCGCCACTGCCCTGGCGTCATGCCTATCTCGCGGTTAAACACCACCGAAAAGTAGTTGCTGTCTTCAAACCCGCACTGCATCGCCACTTCGCCAATCAGCCGTTCGGTATGCTGCAGCAGATACTGTGCGTGACAGATGCGCAGCTGGCGCAGGTAGTGGTTGATGGTCATCCCCGTCTGCTGACGAAACTGCTGACGCAGCGCGCGTTCGCTGCACCCTTCGCGCTCGCAAAAACGGTCAAGAAAGAAGGGACGATTGAGGCTGCCCGCCAGCTCGGTGAGCAGCTTATCGAGCAGCGCTTCGCTTTGGGTTGCCGCCAGATTATCGGTGGCGTAGCGATAGCGCTGAAGAATAAGCGCCAGCTGCGCAAACAGCAGTTCGGCCATATTATTGGCCTGCGCATCGCTGCGGCTGCTTTCATGCTCCAGCTGGGTAATCACCTGCCTGACCTGGGCCATGCCGCTGCTGCCAATCCGCCAGTGCGGAACCCACGGAGTGCCGAACAGACCGGGAATGTGCGCCGCCCAGTCAAAGTTAAGCCGCAGCCGGTCCGGGCAGTAAATGACGTTTTGCAGGACGAGATCGTTCACCGAGGCGTAGGAGTGTTTGTCTTCCGCGCGGATATAGAACAGATCGCCGCGGGTAATCCGCCACGGGCGATCGTTAAGGACGTGCAGGCCGTTCCCCCGCCACACCAGCACCAGTTCGCAGAACTCGTGGGTATGCTCGGCGAAGACGTTTTGCGGATAGCGATCCGCTACCGCCACCGCCTGAGCGGGGGAGGCGAAAAATTCATCTTTGCGAAGAATCAGCTGACCTGCCACGACATCAACTCCGGACGCGAAAAAACGAGTCATTATTCGCGTTTATGCCTGCTAAAACGTTGACTGCTCTCGCGTTACTGAAGAATGGCGTCGCGTCCCTGGCGAATATCACGCGGAGACCAGGCAAACTCCCGGCGAAAAAGCGTCGAAAAGTGGTTACTGTCGCCGAATCCACAGCGATAGGCGATATCGGTCACACTATCATCGCTATGGCGCAGCAGATGGCGCGCCTTCATCAACCGCACCCGATTCAGATAGCGCTGCGGCGTCAGTCCGGTTTGCTGTTTTAACTGGCGATGCAGGGTTCGCAGGGAGAGTGAAAACCGCGCCGCGACCTCTTCCCAGCAGATATCTTCGGCAAAATGGTCTTCCAGCCAGGCCATTAAATGGTTCAGCCGCGCCTCGTTGTCCGACGCCCCTTCGGCCAGACTGCTTTTACGCAGGTGCACCAGCAGCTGCATAAATAAAATCTCGCGGCTGGCGATAGCGTGCATATCCGCATCCGCGCCGACCTCCTCCATCTGATCCACAATCTGGCGCACCTGCTGCAAAGCGCTCTGATTAACCCGCCAGTGCGAAAGGTAATTTCCCTCTTGCTCCTGCGGCAGCAGCGCGTTCAGGCCGGACAAAAAGCGAAACGCGTCCGGCGCGCGATAGAGCACATTGGTCAGGCACAAATTATCGGTATGTTCGTAGAGATGGCGGTCGTGATCGCGAATAAAGCAGACCGAACCGCCGCTGATGGTGTAGGGCTGGCCGTTGAAAACGTGAATTCCCGTACCGTGTTCCACAATAACAATCTCATGAAAATCATGGTGATGTTCAGGAAAAGCGGATTGCGGGAGCCGCGGCTCAATGGCGACAGCTGAAACGCCGGACTTAAAGAAATCCACACTGTGCAACATGGTCATAGCAGCTCCTCGAAATGAGAAATGTTATCAATCAGTGGAGCAAATAGTAATTAAGGGGCGGCGATCCGGCCTTCAATTTTTGACCGTAAAATTCGTAAAGCCTGCCGCTTTTTCAAGAAATGACGGGAAAGATCGGGAACTGCGGACAACATCACATCCCGCACGCCACCGCAGAGAAAACGAAACTGTGACCTCTCTCACGGTCACCTTTGCTTTCTTGCCAGCGGCCAATTTTCCCTGTCAGTAACAAGAAGGTGAGCCTGACGCGACTTTTTTAGACTGCATGCAATGATTTTCACAAGGATCTTCCCATGAGTCTTCGTCATTGTGTCGCCGTTGATTTAGGCGCCTCCAGCGGGCGGGTGATGCTAGCCAGCTATCAACCCGGTCAGCAAACCCTGGCCCTGCGCGAAATTCACCGCTTTACCAATAGTCTGCAGAAGGTCGATGGCTTCGACTGCTGGGATCTCGATAGCCTCGAAGAGGAAATTCGCCGCGGTCTGGAGAAGGTCTGCGAACAGGGCATCCTGATCGACAGCATCGGCATTGATACCTGGGGCGTGGATTATGTCCTGCTGGATAAACAGGGCCAGCGTGTCGGCCTGCCGGTTTCCTATCGCGACTCCCGCACCCAGGGCCTGATGCGCCACGCCGAAGCCCAACTGGGCCGCGCGGAAATCTACCGCCGCAGCGGCATTCAGTTTCTGCCGTTTAACACCCTTTATCAGCTGCGCGCGCTGGTTGAACAGCAGCCGGAGCTGGTCAGCCAGGCCGCGCACGCGCTGCTGATCCCGGACTACTTTAGCTTCCGCCTGACCGGCAACATGAACTGGGAATATACCAACACCACCACCACGCAGTTGGTCAACATCAACAGCGATAGCTGGGATGAAGACCTGCTGAACTGGAGCGGCGCGCCGCGCGAATGGTTCGGTACGCCGACCCATCCCGGCAACGTCATCGGCCACTGGATTTGCCCGCAGGGCAATCACATCCCGGTGGTCGCCGTCGCCAGCCACGATACCGCCAGCGCGGTTATCGCCTCGCCGCTGGCCAGCAAAAACGCCGCCTACCTCTCTTCCGGCACCTGGTCGCTGATGGGCTTTGAAAGCAAAACCCCCTGCACCAGCGATGCGGCGCTAAGAGCCAATATCACCAACGAAGGTGGCGCCGAAGGCCGCTATCGGGTGCTGAAAAATATTATGGGCCTGTGGCTGCTGCAGCGGGTGCTCAAGGAGCAAAACGTC
Organism: Klebsiella pasteurii; assembly: GCF_018139045.1. Classification (NCBI taxonomy): domain Bacteria; kingdom Pseudomonadati; phylum Pseudomonadota; class Gammaproteobacteria; order Enterobacterales; family Enterobacteriaceae; genus Klebsiella; species Klebsiella pasteurii. The sequence goes on along the minus strand of NZ_CP073236.1, from coordinate 4,052,053 downwards.
GGCGACCTGCCAGCGCTGATCGCGCGTACTGCTGCGCTTCCGGCCTGCCGCTTCGTCATCGACTGCAACGATGACCGCTTTATCAACCCGGACCACATGAGCGCGGAAATCCAGGCCGCCTGCCGCGAATCCGGGCAGCCGGTTCCTGATACCGACGCCGAACTGGCGCGCTGCATTTTCGACAGCCTGGCGCTGCTCTACGCCCGGGTGCTCAACGAGCTGGCGGCGCTGCGCGGTCAGCCGTTCAGCCAGCTGCATATCGTCGGCGGCGGCTGCCAGAACGAACTGCTTAACCAGCTGTGCGCCGACGCCTGCGGCATCACCGTGGTTGCCGGCCCGGTTGAGGCCTCCACGCTTGGCAATATCGGTATCCAGCTGATGACCCTGGATGAGTTGAACAACGTCGATGAATTCCGTCAGGTGGTACGACAAAACTACGCTCTCACTACCTTTACCCCTAATCCTGAAAATGAAATTGCCCGCTTCGTCGCGCAGTTTCAGCCACAACAGAACAAGGAGCTTTGCGCATGACCACTCAACTTGAACAAGCCTGGGAAATTGCCAAACAGCGCTACGCCAGCGTCGGCGTGGACGTCGAGGAGGCCTTGCGCCAGCTGGATCGCCTGCCCGTGTCCATGCACTGCTGGCAGGGCGATGACGTCGTCGGTTTCGAAAACCCGGAAGGAAGCCTGACCGGCGGTATTCAGGCCACCGGCAACTACCCGGGTAAAGCGCGTAACGCCAGCGAGCTGCGCGCCGACCTTGAGCAGGCGATGAGCCTGATCCCCGGGCCAAAACGCCTGAACCTGCACGCGCTCTATCTGGAATCCGATACGCCGGTATCGCGCAATGAAATTAAGCCGGAGCACTTTAAAAACTGGGTGACGTGGGCGAAAGCCAACAAGCTGGGGCTGGATTTTAACCCCTCCTGCTTCTCGCATCCGCTGAGCGCCGACGGCTTTACGCTGTCGCACGCCAACGATGAAATCCGTCAGTTCTGGATCGATCACTGCAAGGCCAGCCGCCGTATTTCCGCTTACTTCGGCGAGCAGCTGGGCACGCCGTCAGTGATGAATATCTGGATCCCGGACGGCATGAAGGATATTACCGTCGACCGCTTCGCGCCGCGCCAGCGTCTGCTGAACGCGCTCGATGAAGTGATTAGCGAAAAGCTCGACCCGGCGCACCACATTGACGCCGTGGAGAGCAAGCTGTTCGGTATCGGCGCGGAAAGCTACACCGTCGGCTCCAACGAGTTCTACATGGGTTACGCCACCAGCCGCCAGACCGCCCTGTGCCTGGATGCAGGCCACTTCCATCCGACGGAAGTCATCTCCGACAAGATCTCCGCCGCGATGCTCTATATCCCGCGCCTGCTGCTGCACGTTAGCCGCCCGGTACGCTGGGACAGCGACCACGTGGTACTGCTGGATGACGAAACCCAGGCCATCGCCAGCGAAATCATCCGTCACGATCTGTTCGACCGCGTGCATATCGGCCTCGATTTCTTCGACGCTTCGATTAACCGCATCGCGGCGTGGGTGATTGGCACGCGCAATATGAAGAAAGCGCTGCTGCGCGCCCTGCTGGAACCGACCGCCCAGCTGCGTCAGCTGGAAGTCGACGGCGACTACACCGCCCGTCTGGCGCTGCTGGAAGAGCAGAAGTGCCTGCCGTGGCAGGCCATCTGGGAGATGTACTGTCAGCGTCACGATACGCCGGCGGGCAGCCAGTGGCTGGATAACGTACGCGCTTATGAAAATGCGGTTCTGAGCCAGCGCGGGTAATGCCTGGACGTTCCCCGGGTCGCGGCCGGGCTACGAACCGGTAGCCCGGATAAGCCGTTTACGGCGCAATCCGGGGCTCGCACATATTCAGGGCGAGGGGCCAACCCCGCGCCGAATCAACAGGAAAGACAAGACTATGCAGACCATTATCGACGCCTGGTTCGTCCAGGGCATGATTAAAGCCACTTCCGACGCCTGGCTGAAAGGCTGGGACGAGCGCAACGGCGGCAACCTGACGCTGCGCCTGGACGAAGCGGATATTGAACCCTACGCGGCGGATTTTCACGCCAAACCGCGCTATATCGCCCTGAGCCAGCCCATGCCGACGCTGGCTAACCAGCCGTTTATCGTCACCGGTTCCGGTAAATTCTTCCGTAACGTCCAGCTCGACCCGGCAGCGAACCTCGGGGTGGTGAAAGTCGACAGCGACGGCGCGGGATACCATATTCTTTGGGGCCTGACCAACGACGCGGTGCCCACTTCCGAGCTGCCGGCGCACTTCCTGTCGCACAGCGAGCGCATCCGGCTGACCAACGGCAAAGACCGGGTGATCATGCACTGTCACGCCACCAACCTGATCGCCCTGACCTACGTGCTGGAGAACACCAGCGATCTGTTCACCCGCAAGCTGTGGGAAGGAAGTACCGAATGTCTGGTGGTCTTCCCGGACGGCGTCGGCATCCTGCCGTGGATGGTGCCGGGTACCGACGAAATCGGCCAGGCCACCGCCGAGGCGATGCAGAAACATTCGCTGGTGCTGTGGCCGTTCCACGGCGTTTTCGGCAGCGGCCCCAATCTGGACGAAACCTTCGGCCTGATCGATACCGCCGAGAAATCCGCCGAGGTGCTGGTGAAAGTCTATTCAATGGGCGGGATGAAACAAACTATCACCCGCGAAGAGCTGATAGCCCTTGGCAAACGCTTCAACGTTCAACCCCTGCAGTCCGCATTAGACCTTTATCAATAACAACATCGCGCCCCGCTCACCGAGACGGGGCGAAAAAAACACCTGCAAACCCTACAAACTAACTCGATTATGTGGAGTAAAAGCAATGAAAACAAACACAAGCTTGATCCTCACCGTTGCCATCCTGGCGTTGTCCGGTTCCGCTTTAGCCGAAGTCAAAATCGCCCTCGTGGCGAAATCATTGGGAAATGGATTCTTCGAAGCAGCGAACGTCGGCGCGCAGGAAGCAGCCAAAGAGTTAGGCGATGTCAAAGTGATCTATACCGGCCCGACCACCACCACCGCCGAAGCGCAGATCGAAGTGCTGAATGGTTTGATCGCCCAGGGGGTGGATGCGATCGCCATTTCCGCTAACGATCCCGACGCCGTGGTGCCGGTGCTGAAAAAAGCGATGCAGCGCGGTATTAAGGTGGTCTCCTGGGACTCCGGCGTCGCGCCGGCGGGCCGCCAGATCCATCTTAATCCGTCCAATAACGCGCTGATTGGCGAAACCAACGTTAAGCTCGCCGCAGATGCGCTGAAGGCGCTGAACGTGGAAAAAGGCGATGTGGCGATTTTAAGCGCCACCCCAACCTCCACCAACCAGAACATCTGGATTGAGGAGATGAAAAAGGTGCTGCCGCAGTACCCGTCCGTCAATCTGGTGACCGTCGCCTACGGGGACGATCTGTCGGATAAAAGCTACCGCGAAGCGGTGGGCCTGCTGAAGTCATACCCTGACCTGAAAGTGATTGTTTCGCCTTCGTCGGTGGGGATCGTGGCCGCCGCGCAGGCGGTAAAAGATCAGGGCAAAATCGGCAAGGTCTACGTTACCGGGCTGGGGCTACCGTCGGAAATGGCTGGGGCGATTAAATCCGGCGCCAGCAAAAGCTTCGCCATCTGGAACCCGATTGACCTCGGCTACGCCGCCACGTATCTGGCCGACGATTTAGTCAAAGGCACGGCGACCAAAACCGAAGCCAATATGGGCAAACTGGGCAAAGTGAAGCTGGACGCCGACGGTAGCGGCGCGATGGCCGAACCGTTCGTCTACGATGCGAGCAACATCGATAAGTTCTCAAAAATCTTCTAATCCCCCTTACCCGACCCTCTCTCCTCAAGGGAGAGGGAACAAACCACTCTCTCGCTCTTTGGGGGAGGGTAAAGGGTAATTTGACGGAGAACTATCATGTCAGCATCCACCCCACTGCTGTCGCTGAAGGGCATCACCAAGGTTTTTCCCGGTGTCCGCGCCCTTGAAAACGTGCAGCTCGATCTCTGGCCCGGTAAAGTGACCGCTTTAATCGGCGAAAACGGCGCGGGGAAATCTACGCTGGTCAAAGTGATGACCGGCATTTATCAGCCCGAAGAGGGCGAGATTCTCTATAAAGCGATCCCTATCCAACTGCCGAACCCGGAGTCGGCGCACAAGGTCGGGATCACCGCGATTCATCAGGAAACCGTGTTGTTCGACGAACTCTCGGTGACCGAAAATATCTTCGTCGGCCAGTATCTGCATCGCGGCCTGCTGAAGAAGCTCGACTGGCCCGCCATGCACCGCAAAGCCAGCGAAATTCTCACCCGCCTCGAGGTACAGATTGACCCGCGCGCGACGCTGAAAACCCTCAGCATCGCCCAACGCCATATGGTAGCCATCGCCCGGGCGCTCTCCTTTGAAGCCCAGGTGGTGATCCTCGATGAGCCGACGGCGGCGCTCTCGCAGCATGAAATTCTGGAGTTTTATCAAATCGTTGAGCGCCTGAAGCAGGACGGTAAAGCGATTCTGTTTATCTCGCATAAGTTCGATGAGATTTTCGAGCTGGCGGACTACTACACCATTCTGCGCGACGGCGTGTACGTCAGCTCCGGCGCGATTAACGATATCACCGAAGAGCGGATGGTGGCGATGATGGTGGGCCGCGCGATTACCCAAACCTACCCGAAAGTCGACTGTATTCCGGGAGAAACGGTGCTGGAGGTGAAAGACCTTTGCCACCCCACCGAGTTCGCCCATATCAGCTTCAGCCTGCGCAAAGGGGAGATTCTTGGCTTTTACGGCCTGGTGGGCGCCGGGCGCACCGAGCTGATGCAGGCGCTCTCCGGAGTCTCACATCCCTCTTCCGGCGATATTGTGCTGAAGGGGAAACCGATGCGCTTTCGCCAGCCGGCCGACGCGATCGGCGCCGGTATCGTCTGCGTGCCGGAAGAGCGGCAGAAGCAGGGAGCGATTATCGCCCTGCCGATCGCCCAGAACATCAGCCTGCCGCAGCTCAGCAAACTGAACCCCGGCGGCGTGCTTAACGACGCCCGCGAATGGCGGCTGGCGGACGAGTACGCTTCGCGCCTGCAGGTTAAGGCCTTTAGCTGGCGGCAGGCGGTGGAAACCCTTTCCGGCGGCAATCAGCAAAAAGTGGTGATCGGCAAATGGCTGGCGACCCATCCCGAGGTGATTATCCTCGACGAACCGACCAAAGGCATCGATATCGGCTCCAAAGCGGCGGTGCACCAGTTTATGTCCGAGCTGGTCAGCCAGGGGCTGGCGGTGATTATGGTCTCTTCGGAGCTGCCGGAAGTGATGGGTATGGCCGACCGGATTATCGTGATGCATGAAGGGCTGATGGTCGCCGAGTACCGCGCCGGTGAAGCGACGGCGGAAACCATCGTTAGCGCCGCCAGCGGCATTGGTCAGGAGGCAGCGTAATGGGCCGACAACTGCTTAAACACCGTGAAGCGCTGCTGGCGGTGGTCGTCATTTTGATGATCGGCGCGATCGGCAGCCGGGCGCCGTCGTTCGTCTCGCCGGGCAATCTGGTGGAGATGTTTAACGACACCGCCATCCTCATCATCCTCGCCCTCGGCCAGATGATGGTACTGCTGACCAAAGGCATCGATCTGTCGATGGCCGCCAACCTGGCGCTGACCGGGATGATCGTCGCCCTGCTCAACGCCCACTATCCGGGTATTCCGGTGGCGGCGCTGCTGGCGCTGGCGACCCTGCTGGGCCTGCTGATGGGGATAATTAACGGCCTGCTGGTCTGGCGGCTCGGCATCCCGGCCATCGTGGTCACGCTGGGCACCATGAGTATTTATCGCGGGATTATCTTCCTGCTCTCCGACGGCGGCTGGGTGAACTCGCACCAGATGAGCGCCGATTTTCTCGGCCTGCCGCGCGCCTCGCTGCTGGGGCTGCCGCTGCTGAGCTGGTGCGCCATCGCCGCACTGCTGCTGGTGGGCTATTTCCTGCGCTACAGCCGCACCGGTCGGGCTTTGTACACCGCGGGCGGCAACGCGACGGCGGCGTACTACACCGGGATTAACGCCGGGAAAATGCAGTTTGTCAGCTTCTGCCTCTCCGGCGCGCTGGCCGGGTTCTGCGGCTATCTGTGGATCTCGCGCTTCGCCGTCGCCTATGTCGATGTCGCCAACGGTTTTGAACTGCAGGTAGTCGCCGCCTGCGTCATCGGCGGCATCAGCACCATGGGCGGAACCGGTCGCGTGCTCGGCTGTCTGTGCGGCGCGCTGTTCCTTGGGGTGATTAATAACGCGCTGCCGGTGATTGGCATTTCGCCGTTCTGGCAAATGGCCATTTCCGGCGCGGTGATCGTCATTGCGGTGCTGCTTAACGAACGCGGTAATAAAGGTAGCGGGCGATTAATCCTGCGCAACGCGGCGCTGGCGCGGCAGAAACAGGCGGTGAAATCATGAGCAAAATAATGATGTCTGAAGAGATGAAAAGCGCCCCGGCCGCGCCGTCGCCGCTGCGCCGTCTGCTGTGCTGGGAAGGGTTTCTGCTGGCGGTAACCCTGGCGGTATTCGTGGTTAACGCCCTGGCGTCGCCCTACTTCCTTAATATCTGGAACCTGTCGGACGCCACGTTTAACTTCACCGAAAAAGCGATCATCGTGTTGCCGATGGCGATGCTGATTATCGCCAGAGAGATCGACCTTTCGGTGGCGTCGACGATGGCGCTGAGCTCAACGGCGATGGGCTTCTGCGCGGCGGCGGGTATGGATACGCCGCTGCTGGTGGCCGTCGGGCTGGGCGTGGGGCTGCTGTGCGGCCTGTTCAACGGTATCCTGGTGACGCGCTTTAACCTATCGTCGATCGTCATCACCATCGGCACCATGAGCCTGTATCGCGGGATAACCTACATTCTGCTCGGCGACAAGGCGCTCAATCAATACCCGGAGAGCTTCGCCTGGTTCGGCCAGGGCTACGTGTGGGGGGCGCTCTCTTTTGAGTTCGCACTGTTTATCCTCCTCGCCGCCGCCTTTACCTTCCTGCTGCATAAAACCAACTTTGGCCGCCGGACCTACGCCATCGGCAATAACCCAACCGGGGCCTGGTTCTCCGGCATCAACGTCAAGCGTCACAATCTGGTGCTGTTCGCGCTGGTCGGGCTGATGGCCGGGCTGGCGGCGGTCCTGCTGACCTCGAGGCTCGGCAGCACCCGCCCGACGCTGGCGATGGGCTGGGAGCTGGCGGTCGTCACGATGGCGGTGCTCGGAGGCATCAATATTCTCGGCGGCTCCGGCAGCATGGTGGGGGTGATTATCGCCGCTTTCCTGATGGGGCTGGTGACGTTTGGCCTGAGCCTGCTCAACGTGCCGGGGATCGTGATGTCGATCATCATCGGCGCGATGCTGATCGTGGTGATCTCGCTGCCGATTATTACCCGGCGGATGATGCAGCGAAGACGAATTTAATTTCCCCTTCACCCTAATCTGACCGGTACGTGTAGCCCGGGTAAGGCGCCAGCCGCGACCCGGGGGCGGATGAAGGGAAACGGATTACCCAAAATCAACATTAAGGAGAATTATCATGAGTTTTATGTTGGCACTGCCCAAAATCAGCCTCCACGGCGCGGGCGCAATCGGCGATATGGTCAAGCTGGTGGCGGGCAAACAGTGGGGTAAAGCGCTGATCGTCACCGACGGTCATCTGGTCAAAATGGGCCTGCTCGATAGCCTGTTCACCGCCCTGGACGCCCAGCAGATGTCTTACCATCTGTTTGACGAGGTGTTCCCTAACCCAACGGAAGCGCTGGTGCAACAAGGCTACGCGGCGTATCAGGAAGCAAACTGCGACTTTATTATCGCCTTCGGCGGCGGCAGCCCAATTGATACCGCCAAAGCGGTCAAAATCCTCACCGCCAATCCGGGACCGTCCACCGCCTACTCCGGCGTCGGCAAGGTGAAAAACGCCGGCGTGCCGCTGGTGGCGATCAACACCACCGCCGGAACAGCGGCGGAGATGACCAGCAACGCGGTGATCATCGACGCCGAGCGCAAGGTGAAAGAGGTGATTATCGACCCCAATATCATCCCGGATATTGCCGTCGATGACGCCAGCGTGATGCTGGATATCCCGCCATCCATTACCGCCGCCACCGGCATGGACGCGCTGACCCACGCCATTGAAGCCTTCGTGTCCGTTGGCGCGCATCCGCTGACCGACGCCAACGCCCTGGAGGCGATTCGCCTGATCAACCTGTGGCTGCCGAAAGCCGTGGACGACGGACATAACCTTGAAGCCCGCGAGCAGATGGCGTTTGGCCAGTATCTGGCGGGCATGGCGTTTAACAGCGCCGGTCTCGGCCTGGTGCACGCGCTGGCCCATCAGCCGGGCGCCACCCACAACCTGCCGCACGGCGTGTGCAACGCCATCCTGCTACCGATCATCGAAAACTTTAACCGCCCGAACGCCGTCTCCCGTTTCGCCCGCGTGGCGCAGGCGATGGACGTTGATACCCGCGGCATGAGCGATGAGGCGGCCAGCATGGAGGCAATCAACGCCATCCGCGCGCTGAGCAAACGCGTCGGCATTCCGCAAGGCTTCAGCCAGCTTGGCGTTAGCAAAGCCGATATCGAAGGCTGGCTGGACAAAGCGCTGGCCGACCCGTGCGCGCCGTGCAACCCGCGCGCCGCCAGCCGCGATGAAGTCCGCGAACTCTATCTGGAGGCCTTATGATCCGCAAAGCTTTCGTTATGCAGGTCAACCCGGACGCGCATGAAGAGTATCAGCGCCGCCATAACCCCATTTGGCCGGAGCTGGAAGCGGTGCTGAAAGCCCACGGCGCGCACCATTACGCGATATATCTCGATAAAGCGCGCCATCTGCTGTTCGCCACGGTGGAGATTGAGTCCGAAGCGCGCTGGGACGCCGTCGCCGGGACCGAGGTGTGCCAGCGCTGGTGGCGGCATATGCGCGACGTGATGCCCGCCAACCCGGACAACAGTCCGGTAAGCGCGGAGCTCAAAGAGGTGTTTTATCTCGATTAAATCCCTGACGGCCCCGCTGCGTTTAGCGGGGCCACCGCTTGAGGTTGAAGAGCGTTACATCGTTCCGGGAACGGGCGTGGCCCTGAAGGCGTTTACCGCCCTGTCCATCAGCACCTGATTGTCACTTCCGCTATCCAGGATCGTGTTTTGCGCAGAGCGCTTTTCTACCAGCACGGCGACCGCATCGAGGGCTTTTAATCTGTCCGTGGTGAGCAAGGCGCTGACCTGCGCCGCAAAGCAGGCATCCTCTTCCAAAGTTTGCGCCTGCGCCGCCGACGCCTCAGTCGTCGCCACGATATGGTTATTGGCAAGGTAGTTCCCCTTGCCGGCAACAAGACGGATGACGATCGGCTTTATTCCCTGCGGCTTGAGATACTGGACATCGACGGTTTCGGAAATATGATTGGCAATAATCGAGTTATTACTCCCGTCAATATACAGCAGACCATAGGTATCATCTCGCCCATTGTCATAAGCCTGCATCGGCGGCCAGGGCTCACGATCGCGCAAGAAGTGGTTTGCCGAGATCAGATTCTCCGCGCAGTTGTTCTCCATTATCAGCATACCAGGATAAAACGAATGGAATCGGTTGCTGGTGACGCAGGAGCGTACAACGCCGGATAAGTGGACGCTGCTGGCGCCGCGCGGGAAAATATTGTTGGTAGAAATTAATAACCCGCCGAAGTTTTGCGCGTAAATGGAATAGCCTTTATAACCTGCGCCAATCAAGTTATCGGTTATTTTTGACGCCTGCCCGGCGCCGCGGAGTTCAATACAGTTACCGCATTCGGCAATAAAGTTATTATGGATCGCCATCGCATCGCTGTTGTACGCGGTGAGGCCATGCTCGAGGTAGATGAACCCCATCCCGGTGATCCGAAAGGCGTCCTGCGCGCTGGCGATATAAATTCCGGTTTTACCGTTGGTGTAGGTATTTTCCGGATCGTTGTTTCCCAGCCCATCATCCACAAAGTGCAGGCCATCAATACAGAAGTTTTCGAACGCCACCGAACTGATACGCGGCGCCCCGCTGCGCTTTACATAAAACGCGGCGCCGGCGTGCTCTTCATCGCCGTCCTGCGGACAAAGATCGACCAGGATACGGCTCCCGCCCGGCCACAGATCGTGCAGGTTCGGCCATTCATCCGCTGGGGTATTAAAGCGAATGCTTGAGGAGACAAAACCATGCCCGGCGCCCATTATTTTTAAATAGCTTATATCAATCAAGACCTGCGTCGTCAGATGATAATCGCCGGGCGGGATAAAGATAGCGGCGCCCGGTTTTCCGCCGTCGTTGATATCGGTTTCGGTTTGCCGGGATTTAATATCGGCGATAATACTATTAATTACTTCACCAATATCCTGATAGGGATTACCCACCGGCCACCGCGTGACATCATAATAATTTTCAGGCACCATAAAAACCTCCTTTTATATTAAATAGAAATTAATAAGCAATATTTAAACGGTAGTTATTTCATTGTTGAATAAAACCGATACTCTGCGCTCCAGGTCATTAACCGTGGCCTTTTTCCAGCTCGCGCTTTGCCAGATCCGTTTTAATTCTTTCAAGGAAAGCGTTATTCAGCTTAAAATAGCGCACCAGATACGCGCTGATGAAATAACTCACCATCGGCAGCAGTGAAAACATCATGATAATACCTTGAATGGTCTGCGAATTTTGCTGCGGCTCATTCGCGACATAGCCGGTAAACGCCAGAATCCAGGCGACGATCGCGCCGGCGACCGCCAGACCCATTTTGAGCATAAACAGGTTTCCCGCGAAGGAGATGCCGGTCAGGCGTTTACCAAATTTCCAGTCGCCGTAATCGTCGACGTCGGACATCATCGCCCACAGAATAGGGCCAGACTGTATTAAATGCAGAACGTTAATAATGATGAACAGCGTCATCAGCGGGGTCAGGGATTGCGGATCAACAAACCACAGCGCAAATGAGAGAATGCCGAGAATAATATTAATAACGCGGAACAGCGCCAGCTTATCAAAGCGATCGGTTAGCGGTTTGGCAAGCACGCTGCCCAGCATATTACAGGCCACGCCCAGCGCCATAAAGAAGGTAATAAATCCAACCGACTCTTTCATGACGTAAGTAGCATAATAGATAGTGACGCCACCGCGGATAAATGCCGGGAAAACGTTCAGGAAGGTAATAGCGATCATCAGGAGCCACTGATCGTTTTTGATAATATCGCGCAGGTCTTTCTTCAACGACTCGTTTTGCTTCACCGACACCACCCGCTCTTTAATGCTGGAAAAGCAGAACAGGAACATCAGCGTTGCCGCGCCGCCCATAATGATCATGGTCAGTTGGAAACCGGAGGCGCGATCGCCGTTACCCAGCCAGTCCGTTAACGGCAGAATAGAGGAGGAAATAATTAATGTCGCCAGGCCATTAAGGAAAAAACGCCAGGACAGACAGCCCATACGCTCTTTCTGATTGAGGGTAATCACGCCGCCGACCGAGCAATAGGGAATATTAATCGCGGTGTAAATCAGCGACATGACAAGATAGGTGACCCAGGCATAGATAATCTTGCCGTTCATGCTGAGATCGGGGGTAGTAAACATCAGTACCGCGCCCAGGCCAAACGGAAGCGCCATCCATAATAACCATGGACGGAATTTACCCCAGCGCGAGATGGTGCGGTCGCAGATTGCCCCCATTAGCGGATCGCTAAAAGCGTCAAAGATACGGATAACCAGGAATAATGTGCCAACCACCCCGGCATTCAGGCCATAAACATCGGTATAAAACCACGTCAGATATAGCGCCAGGACGCTCCATATCATTCCCGACCCGGCGTCACCCATGCCGTAGCCTATCTTCTCCCTGAGCCCGAGCTTTTCATAAGCGCCTGGCTTTTCCATTGCGGTAGCAGACATAAATACACCTATTTTTGGTTAAAAGGAGCCCATGGCGCAAACGTTGCGCCATTACTAAATACCTATCCTTTACAGGGAGGTAATATTAATCTTTACGCTGCTCTCGCGGATAATTAACCGGGAGACGATTTCATGCATTTCAATACTGTCTGGTTGCTGTTGATGCTTCACCATCTGGAACGCGAGGTGGGCAATCTCATTGACCGGCTGCGCCACGCTGGTGATTTTTTTTGTTTGCGCCAGCAGGGTATTATCAAAACTAGCAATAGCAATATCTTCTGGAACGGAGATACCTTTTTCTTTAAGTCCATCGATAATATAGTTAGCGGCAATATCGTTATACACCAACAGGCATGAACAGGTACGCTCAGGCTCGCTGAGCTTCTCGATAATGACATCAAGAATTTGAATATGCCCGGAAACTCTCTCGCCTTCACCTTTGGCTATCCAGAACAAATTATCTTTGGCGAGGGTTAAGCCGTGGCTCGCTATTTTTTTGCTATACGATGATACCTTGCGATTATCAACACCTTCCTGGGCAACAAAGCCAAATGAAAGATGACCCGTGTGGATAAAATGTTCCGCAATACTTTCCGCCCCGCGATCCTGATTAATCGAAACGGAATTAAAGAACCGGGACACCTGGGTAACAACGGCGACCGGGATTCGGGTAATGGCTAACCATTCGGAAAGGTCGGCCTCCGCTTCCGTCGGTACCCATAACAAACTGTCAATGCCCATCCCCACCAGCGTATGAATAATATGTTTATCCTGCTGCGGCTGATTCTGATGCGTTTTAACGATCACCGATTTTCCAATATACCGGGCCTCTTCCTCCACTGTCGCTAATAGTTCACAGAAGTGAGGATTTACCAGGTTAGGCAACACCACGCCAATTAGCCCTGAACATTTACCGCTAAGCTGAAACGAACTCTTACTGGGGACGTAGCAGAGATAATCCATCGCATCGCGTACCGCCTGCCGGGTTTCCGGCACCACGCTGGGATGATTGTTAAGGACTCGTGATACGGTCGCCGTCGAGACCCCCGCTCTTTTCGCTACGTCTTTGATCGATGCCATGATGATTGAGTACGCCCCCTAACATTGGTGCTCACTATAAATTGTGATCGCGATCGAAAATGTAAGCCAGTTCACATGTTGCTTTGTTACATGGAATCACGTTTAGCCTTCGCATTTTTATTATTCTTTCCATGGCTTAAAGACGGGCCTATACAAAAGCATAAATCAGCGAAAAAGGATAATATATTATGTCAAAAAAATATTGCTGGCGATCGTGTGGGGTTTCACTAAAAGATACATAACGCATGAAGGTCCCTCATCCTTTTTTCGTGTAAACAACAGAATGTCAGATTGCTCCTTCACTCAGGATGAAGCATGAGAAATACTGGCTTAATTATTTATAGCGGCCATCATTCATTAAAATAATGTTCAATTAAAGAGAATACACTCTGCGTATAACTACAATTATTAGAAGAAATACTTAAAACGCACCCGCGCGCCGTAGCGATTGTCATCATCACCCTGGCTCAGCTTCTCGTTGCTGGCATCCATATAAGCGGTGTTTAGATTCATCACGACCCCGTTATCCGTATCGTTCTTCAGGCCGTTCCAGGTCATAGTCAGGCCATCGCCGGCGCGGTCGTATAGATTTAGCCATGACCGTCGCTATATAGGTCGTTGGCGGTATTGCCGGAGTGCTCGACGAAGGTATCCTGATTCAGTGGGAACATATCTTACGCCTCAAAACACCCTACTTTCACCTGCCAGTCGTTCTCCTGACTAAAGAAGAAAACCGCGTTGTCGAGGTTCATCGAACCGGTTATGTCCGCTAGCGGCTGGACAGAGAACCCGGCTAAATAGCTGTTGTCCGTTTTATGGATACCGTCAAAACCGAGCAGAATACGGCCGTTTAAATCCCACTTATCGTAGGTGGGATCGCTGCCGACGTCGGCATTGGTCATGGCCAGCAGGCCACGTTTGCTTTCCGCATCCATATTGAATTCCACGTCACCGTAGATTTTCAGATCGCCATAGCCGGATAATTTCAGCTCAGGGACTGAAATATTCTTTTTACTCTCAGCAACCGGAGCCACGCTTTTAACCAGCGATGCTGGTTTGCGCCGTCTGCATAGCGGCATTCTGCTTCGCCTGTAAATTCCGCACCTGACCTTCGGCCAACGCCGCCCGGCGTTCAGCGGCGGCAAGCCGCGCTTCAAGCAGCTCCATACGTTGTTCCAGCATCAGGTGATTATTTTTCGCTACCGCTGAACCAGTTATTAAACATAAACCTATGGCTATCGATAATGCTGTTTTATTCATTTTTATTATTCGGAGGTAAAAGAGGGCCAGGTGAGTCATAAACTCACCCGTATATTTTTTATATCACGCACATTTTCTGTTTTATTTTGGATATTCATCCCGCGAACAGCTGATATTTATTTTTATCCTCATCGGTAATTTCTCTTAATACCCGACAGGGGACCCCAACGGCCACCACGTTCGCCGGTATGGAACGGTTCACCACGCTGCCGGCTCCAATGACCGAGTTTTTACCAATTGTGACGCCAGGGTTGATAATTACCCCGGTACCAAGCCATACGCCATCCTCGATGATAACCGGCTGAGAGAACTGCTGCTGGGTGTGGCGCAGATCCGGATGAACCGGATGGCCCGCGGTGGAAATGGTCACATTGGGCGCAAACATCACGTTATTGCCGATGATAATGTCGGCATCATCAACCAGCGTCAGGTTAAAGTTCGCGTAAAAATTATCGCCAATGGTGGTGTGGGTGCCGTAGGCTACGTGAATCGGCGGTTCTATCCAGCACTGCTCGCCCACGGCGGCGAACATCCGCTGAATAATGTCGTTTCTTAATTCCTGATTAAAGGGGTGCGAGTGGTTGTATTCATAAGCTCGCGCCTTGCCCATCAGCCGCTGTTCCGGTAAACCATATCCTGAATCAAGATAGAGTTCGCCGCTGTTCATTCTTGCTTTCATATCCATAGTGCAAATTTTCCTCATCTCGCCAGCACATCCCAGTGCATTATCGACCTGTTTTCTAAACCGTCATCGCGTTATCGCGCATCTTTTCCGACGCGGCTTTGCCCGATAAGGTAAAGGCGGATATCAAGGTGACGGTCAGGGCAATGCCGCCAAGGATCATATAAGTATCCTGGAAGCCGATACGGTCATACATATTTCCGGCAAAAGCGGAGAGAAAAATCGCCGCCACCTGTTTGGAAAACTGGAAGCCGACCAGGTAAATCGTCGCCGACAGGCGAACGTCAAACACGCCGGTAATATATTTAAACGCGCCTACCAGCAAGAACGGGACCTCCAGCGCATGGAGCATTTTCAGCGCCACCACTTCAGCGGCCGTCGTGGCGAACGATGAACCGATCATCCTCGCCGCCATCACCATCCCGGCAATCAGCAGCGTATTCTTCGCCCCGATGCGGTTAATAATCCACGGCGAACTGAACATAATAATCGCGTTGCATATTTCCCCGGCAGTGGTCGCAAAACCAAAGGCGCGGGTGCCCGATTCCGGCGTGGCGAAGAAAGATTTGAAGAAGGTGGCAAACTGCTGGTCAAAGACGTCATATACGCAGGCGACGCCGATAACGTAGAGAATGAACATCCACATTTTGCGCTGACGAAACATGCGCACGGCGGTTTTTAAATCGACCGACGAACGGTTAGCGCCCAGCGAATCCATCACCTGCGCGGTCTGGCTGGCCTGCGGTTTCGCGATAGCCACCAGTACGACCAGCACTAGCGCGGCGGCCGACCCCATCCAGAACACCCACTCGGGATTAACGCTGAACAGCATCCCCGCCGTGGTGGCGCACAGCGCCCAGCCGAGGCAGCCAAAAGTCCGTGCCTTGCCGTATTCAAACCCGCTGTTGCGGCTCACGCGCTCAATATAGGCTTCCATCGCCCCGGCGCCGGCGGAGAAAACAAAACCGATATAGGCCCCGCCGCTCAGCGCCCCGAGCCAGATATTGCTTTTCAGCAGCGGCGCAAAGACATAGAGGAAAAAGGGGGCGATCAGCACCAGCAGCACCGTCACAATCCACATAAGATGCTTTTTCAGCCCCAGCTTATCGGAGATCACGCCCAGTATCGGCTGAAAGCAGATAGCGAACAGCGACAGGCTGGAGAAAACAATACCGGTCTCGGTTTTATTCAGGCCGATGACGTCCGATAGCCAGATTGGCAAAAACGGAAAGCAGGTGGCCATAATGAAAAAGTAGAGAAAGAAGAACAGCCCGAAAATCCAGAAATTGGGGTTGTTTTTATGGGTACAGGCGGTCGGGTTCATTGTGTACTCCTCAAAAAGGGCCGACGCGCGGCCCGTTACCATCACACGCGTTGCAGGCCAATCAAAATGGCGCTTTCCGGGTCGAGGATTGGCAGCGCCAGCCCCGCCAGTTGTAACCACTCGCCGCTGACGGTCTGCGGCGTCGTCATCCATTCCGGCAGCTTACGCATCGTATGGCCGCCCTCTCCCGTAATCTGGATATCAGGATGGTCGAGCAGCGTCACCCGGTAGCGGGCTCCCGCTTCCAGTCCCGCCACGCGCAGCGGCGCCATCAGGGTGTAGTCCGGCATCGCCAGTTGACTGACGAGGAAGATTGCCCGGCTCCGATCTTCACTCACCACACCGTGCGCGAGGGTTGTGGCGTCCGGCATATCGATACGCCACTGCAGGCCATGATGAATGACATCGCGCCACTGCTTATGCAGCGCCGCGTATTTACGGTAGCCCGCGCGCTCCTGCTCATCGGCGGTCACCGGATCCAGCTCAAGCCCCATATGGCCAAACAGCGCCGTCAGGCCGCGAAACGCAATGCTGTGCTGGCGGAAGGTGGCGTGGCAGTGGCGGTTGCCGATGTGCGCGCCCATCACTTCCGGCGGGAAGAAGTAGCTCATACCGCGCTGGATGGTGTTGCGCTCGAGGGCATCATTATTGTCGGAAGCCCAGAAGCGATGGCTGCGCTTCAGCACTTCATAATCGATACGCCCGCCGCCGGAGGAGCAGGATTCAAATTCAATATGCGGGAAGCGGGCCACCAGCGTATCCAGCAGGCGATAGAACTGGCGAGTTTGCGCATCGGCGGCGGCTTTACCATTATGGGCAGGCTGCACCAGTTCACGGTTCATATCCCACTTCACATAGTCCACGGCGTGCTCGCCCAGCAGCCAGCTCATTCGTTCCAGCAGATAATCAAAGGCTTCCGGGATATTCAGGTTCAGGACAAACTGATGACGTCCGGGGATCGGCGTATAGCCCGGCAGCGCCAGCAACCAGTCAGGATGTGCGCGGTATAAATCGGAGTTCGGATTGATCATCTCTGGCTCAACCCAGATGCCGAACTCCATCCCCAGCGACTTCACATGGTCGATAACCGGGGTCAAACCGTCAGGATATTTTTCCTCATCAAGATACCAGTCGCCGAGCGCCGCCCAGTCGTCATTGCGCCCTTTAAACCAGCCATCATCAATAATAAAGCGCTCCACGCCCAGCCCCGCCGCCTCATCCGCCATGCGCATGATGTACTGCGGGTCGTGGTCGAAATAGATCCCTTCCCAGGTGTTGAGATGCACCGGGCGCGGTTTGTTGTCCGGGAAGCGAATAATCTGTTCGCGCAAATAGCGGTGGAACTGCTGGCTCATGCCGTTCAGCCCTTGTGCTGAATAGCTGGCGTAGAGGTTCGGCGTCCACAGCGTTTCCCCTTCCGCCAGCGCCATTTCGCCCGCCAGATAGAGCGCTTCCGCCTGCAGGTAGCGCCGTCCGTCGGTTTTCACTTCCGCCCGCAGGCGGTGGTTACCGCTCCAGCCCAGATGCACGCCCCACACTTCGCCCTGCATCTCGCTAAAGGCGCGGCTGCCGGTAATCAGCGCCGGGAAATGTTCGTGAGAGGTGCGTCCGCGGCGGTTTTCCAGCACGAAGCTGTCGTGTTCAAGGATCAAACGATGAGGCTGGAATTCGCGGATCCAGCGGCCATGAAAAGCCATCACTTCGCGGGCGCGTTCGGCGACCGGCAGCGTGACTGCCAGACGTTCCACCTGCCACGGCTGCGGGCGCAGGTTGGTTAAGCCATGGCGCACGCTCAGCACGCCGCTGCTATCAAGCTGGATTTCACTGCATAACCGCAGGCCAGCCTGCGCGTCTTCGCTGAAAAGAGTAACCTTCCGCCCGTCCTGCACCACCTCGGTGGTGGTGAAAATAGGCGAGGCATCAAGCCCCTGGCGGTGACCCTCAATGCCCGGCGCGCCAAATAGACCGTGCCCCAATTCAGCCATCAAGGTCACCGGTGAATCCACGTCGAGGCGGCCGTTGGCCACCGGACGGGCGATACTGGCGGCATCCTGAGGCGAAAAGTGGCTTAAATGCGGTCCCCAGTAGATAATTTCGGCGAACGGATGGGTTTTGATCATCACGTCGGCCGCTGCGCTTTGCAGGTGTAAAATCGAATCAGACATTAGACATCTCCACAACAAGGAATGTCTTACTGTTGATCCGAAACGTTTCGGGTGCCAACCAAAACGTTTCGGATCCGTGATCGAGTTCAGGAAATTAATCTGAGGTGCGGGAAATCAGGCGGTTTCGCCGGGGATGAATTCAGGCTGCCAAAGTACCTGGAGCGAGGCCAGATCGTCGCCGGCGATTAAGCGGCGGACCATGCTGGCTATCTGGCGGCCAACGCCCTGACGAGTGGACTGAACCACCGCGCCCACCGGGGTCTCGATGATGCTGTCCTGCGGTAGGCCATCGTAAACCACCAGTGAGACGCGATCGGAACCGGTAAGACGTCCAAGCTGCGACAGGGCCATCGCTGCGCCGTCGCCGTGAGTGTTGCAATCGGTGACAATCGCCGTTGGCGGTTCGGGCAAGCGCAGCAGTTCCATGGTTGCCTGAAACCCGCCGCGGCGGGTGGGCGGCACGCTGCGCAGCCAGGTTTCAGTAAGGCCCGCCTCGCGCAGCGCCTGTAGATAACCGTTGCGGCGCTGGGTAATAAACGCCTGATTGTTATTTTCGCTCAGCAGCGCGATGCGCCGGTGCCCCTGGCTAATCAGGTGGCGGGTGGCGCGATACGTTCCCGCCTGGTTATCGAAATCAAACCAGGCGTAGGGCTGCGGCAGGCGGCTGCGGCCCAGCGCCAGAAAAGGAAAGCCGGCGGAGAGGAGTTGAATCAGACGCGGGTCGTCATCCAGCGTATGCGCGACGATAAGCGCATCGACGCGACGGCTCTGCACCATACGCATATAGCCGTGCTTATCGGCCTGTTCATCATCGGCAATCAGCAATAAATCAATCTCGTAGCGCGCCAGTTCGTGGCTGATTTCGCCCACCATTTCAAGAAAGACGTTGTTATTCAGCGGCGCGGGACGCACGGGGAAAACGAGGCCGACGGCGTCGATTTTGCCCATCTTCAGGCGACGCGCGAAAGTGTTGGGGCGATATCCGCGGCGCTGGGCTTCCGCTTCCACGCGGGCGCGCGTCTCCTGCGACACGTCGTCATAGCCGTTTAACGCGCGGCTGACGGTCGTTACCGAGATCCCAAGTTCTTTAGCAATGGCTTTCAGCGACATATGTATGCCTGTCTTCGCGGAAGAATGCGGTTAGTGTCCCGCAATACGGGCATGGCGTCCAGCAACAGCGACAAAGCGCCGTTCGGCGCTTTGTTCTGAGGAAAAACTACTGCGTCAGCGGCTTACGCACAAAGAAGCCATAGAGACAGGCGCCAAGAAACAGCAGGCAGCCGCCGAGAATAAAGACATTGGTGAACTGACCGGTAGCATCAAGGATAATCCCGGTGATCACCGGCGCCAGCGCTGCTCCCAGAAAACCGCCAAAGTTCTGGATAGCACCGAGAGAAGCGACCTGCTCTTCCCCCCGGCCCCAGACTGCTACCCAGCGCCATCAGCGACTCACCGCCTCGCGGGAAGCGTTCAACCTTAGCCACAATGTCAACGTTGCACGAGCCAAATACACCTACCTTTCCCTGCATAACTTTTCCTTTTTGTCGCTCATCGCCTGGTGATTTACGGTGATTAAGAGGTTGCAGCAGCACCTCGAAACTATCGCCGGTTTCAGAAATAAGTTCCGCCTGCAAACTACGGCGCGAAATAATTGCTCCGCCATAACAGCGCTGCACCAAACCCATCGCTGCAAGAGTATTTAAATCACTGCGAATCGTTTCTTTTGTAACATTCAAATGAGCAGAAAAATAATTAACACAACCACGCTCATGTTTATCTAAATATCGTAAAATAGACATCCTACGTTCTTCAAGAAACATAATTAACCCCAATATCACCGTTGCAGTATACAAACCACTTAAGGGTGGAAGAGTGACATCAATCCCATGTTTCCAGACGAAACAGAAGCAAACAAAAATGAAGAAAAAGAATAAACGGAAAAGCGATATTCCCGGCTCTATAAGGAGTAAAATAATATATGAGTCATTAATATATATAACGGTATAACATTCTGCGTATTACGAATAAATGCGCAGAATGTTATTAAATTTAGTTTTGCTCGGCAATCAGCAGCGCCTGGGTGTCCGGCTCCAGCGCCTGGAAAACGTGCTGCCTATCGGCGGGATAGCAGATGTAATCGCCTTCCCCCAGTTCTTCCGGCGCTTCCGTCAGGCCGACCCGCGCGCGCCCCTGGGTGACAATAATATGCTCCACCGAACCCGGCGGATGGGGATGGGAAATGCGGTCTGCGCCCGGCTGGGTCAGCAGAAGATAGATATCGCGCCGAGCGCCTGGCGGGCAGGCGGCCAGCAAAATCGCCTGATAGTTTGCCTGCTCGGCGACCACCTTCGTCCCCTCACCGCGGCGGATCACCTGCGTGGTGTTGGCCTGTGGCTCCAGCAGCCGGGCAAAGGGAATATCAAGGGCCACGCACAGCGCCCAGAGGGTTTCCAGGCTCGGGTTGCCGTTGCCGGACTCCAACTGCGATAACGTTGATTTGGCAATTCCCGCCCGCCGCGCAACTTCAGCAAGGGAAAGGCCAGTGCGCGCGCGTTCACGTACCAGGCTTTTGGCAATCAGGCTAATTGGCTGAGTCATCCAGCCCTCCGTGTTTTTTATAACGAACGTTTCGTTCGTCTTGAAATGCGATTCGGTTGCGTTCATTATAATGGAAAATCGTTCGATATGGCTAAAGAGTATGAAACAGCACTTCGCCAGTCTTAAAGGCGACACCCTCAGAGCAATTGTTTTAGTCTGCCTCGCGGTAGGTATCGTCGGGATGTCCTACGGCTCGCTGGCCGTCGCCTATGGTTTCCCGATTTGGGTCCCCTTTGTGCTTTCGGTTTGCGTCCTGGCGGGGGCTTCAGAGTTTATGTTTATCGGCATTGTCGCCAGCGGCGGCAACCCGCTGGCTGCGGCGGCGGCCGGGCTGCTGGTCAACGCACGGCATATTCCCTTCGGCGTGACGGTTCGCGACCTGGTCGGCCAGCGCGCCGCCAGCTTCCTCGGCTGCCATATTATGAACGATGAAAGCGTAGTGTTTGGTCTGTCGCAGAAAACCCCCGAGCAGCGGCGGGCCGCCTACTGGCTGTGCGGTCTGGGCGTGGCGCTGATCTGGCCGTTGGGGGCGCTCCTGGGCGCGGGGGTCGGCAAACTGCTCCCGGCCCCGGAAACCATTGGCCTCGATGCGGTATTCCCGGCGATTCTGCTGGCGCTGGTTGTGCCAGCCTTTAAAAACCGCACCACGCTGATCCGCGCCTGCAGCGGAGCGGCCCTGTCGCTGGCCGCCGTGCCTTTCGCACCGGTTGGCCTGCCGGTTTTGCTGTCGCTGTTTGGCCTGCTGACGAGGAAAAAATAATGGGCAATATGACGCTATTTATCGCCGGTATTGCGATTCTATCGCTGGGCACCTACTTAATGCGTTTAGGCGGAGCGAAGCTCGGCAGCCGGCTGGCGTTTTCCGAGCGCTCCCAGGCCCTGCTCTCCGATGCGGCAACGGTGCTGCTCTTTTCCGTAGCGCTGGCGACCACCTTTTACGAGGGCGAACATTTTGCCGGGATGGCGCGGGTACTGGGCGTTGGCCTGGCCGTGTTCCTCGCCTGGCGCAAGATGCCGCTGATCGTGGTGATTATCGCCGCCGCCGTGGCGACGGCGCTGCTGCGGATGGCGGGTATCGCCTGACCCGGCCTACGAAACCCGAAATATCAAATAACTACGCAATTCCTGTAGGCCGCGAAAACGAAGCGCCGCCGGGCAGCTGCAGTTAAGGACCTACTGCATTTGTACTTCGAGCCAACGGATAACCGGCGCCATATCCAGCGGTTTTTGCTGATCGACGGTAAACACCGGCCCCAGCCGCATGGGTTCCGCCCGCTGCGCCAGCTGGGCCAGCTCAGGGAGATACTCTTCGCCCGGGTGCCCCGGCCTGCGATCCTGCAACCGGCTGGCATAACGCGACACCGCAAGCTCGGGCGAGATGCGGTTCCAGATCTCCAGAACCTTTTCAACGCCTGCTAGCTGCAGCTGCCGCTGCAACGTTTCGCGCGGCTGAAAACCAAACCAGGCGTCAATTAACCAGATACAGCCTGCCGGAGCGTGGCCGACGATCGACCAGATGACTTCATAAGCGGCGCAGCCCAGCTGCCGGTTGAAAGATCTGTCGATTTCGCTAAAGCACGCCATAAACGGCTCTTTAATACCGTCGATAGTCAGCTGCGGCAGATTGAAGGTTGCCGATAGCTGCCTGGTGACGGTGCTTTTGCCCGAGGCGGGAATGCCGTTAATTAAAATCACCGTTTTGCAGCCGGGTGTGAGATGTCTGTTCATAACAACGCGACGACCTCCTCTCTGCTGCTGGCGGCGCGCAGCTTCGCCATGGTCTCGTTATTATCGAGCAGGGCGATAATCGCCCGAATGCCCTCCTCAATATGGGCATTGCTGTCCCGCGCGCCGAACATAATGACAATATCCGCCTTCTCGCTATTGGCAAAATGAATCGGCTTATCTAACACGACCAGGCTAAAACAGTTGCGCCTGACGCCGCATTCCGGCCTGGCGTGGGGGATGGCGACGCCTTCATCGAAAACGTAATAGGCGCCATGGTTCAGGGTATTATCGATTACCGCCTGACCGTAATCCGCCGAGATATACCCTTTCGCGACCAGCGGGCTGGCCGCCAGATGGATCACTTTCTGCCAGTCGGACTCGGTGACGCCGACCTGAATCGCATCGGCCTCAATAAGCAGTTCTTTTATCGTCATTATCACTTCCTATATATTACGGCGAATAATGTTACGTAACTCATCAATGCGTATAAAAAGCGCATCGATTTCCTCGCGATGCGTATGACTTTTGGCATAGACCGACAACGCCCGGTTATACATCAGCATTAAGGCTTTCTGTATTTCACCATTAGCCGGGTTGCCCTGTAGTTCCGCTTCCAGTCTGGCTATTTCCCCCGCCAGCTGACGGGACTGTTCGTCATAATCCTGCGGGGGTTGATTCTCTTTTTTCCACAACGTTTTCAAAGATTCAAACATAGCGAGCTCCTCCCTGACGGACAGCAGGGCAACAAAATAAGGTTTAAAATAAGCTTTTATTTAAACAGAGCGATTTTTTCCATTAATACATTGGTGACCGCGTTATTCGCCGGAATTAAAAATTTGCGTACGCTGTCGTTCACTTTGCCTTTTTCAAAGGTGGTTTTACAGCGATCGACCCACTGGACGTTCATTTCAGTGCCGACATTCACTTTGTTAATGCCTTCAGTGACGGCCTGGCGCATATCTTCATCGCTGACGCCGGTACCGCCGTGCAGCACTAACGGCACGCCGGTACCGGCGCTAATCTCTTTTAGCCGCTGATGCTGGATTTGCGCCTTGCCGGTATACAGGCCGTGCACCGTGCCCACGGAGACCGCCAGCATATCCACCCGGGTCTCCTCCACAAAGCGTTTGGCGTCCTCCACCGTGGTGAAGCAGATATCCTCCGCGGCCACGGCTTTGCCGTCTTCCGATCCGCCGATCGCCCCCAGCTCGCCTTCTACCGTGATATTCCGCGGGCGCGCCATCTCCACCACGATGCGGGTGTTGCCGATATTCTCCTCCAGATCCAGATGGGAGCCGTCGTACATCACTGATGTAAATCCGGCATCCATGGCCGTTTCAATGGCGCTAATATCAGAGCAGTGATCCAGGTGCAGGCAGGTCGGCACGTCTTCACTTTCCGCTAATGAACGAACCGCATCCACCAGTAAACGATAGCCGAGATATTCCGCAGTCCCGGTAGAGATTTGAATCATTAATGGGCTATCGCTTTGTTGCGCCGCTTTAAAAAAGGCGGGCAGCATTTCAATACAGTGCAAATTAAATGAGCCAATGGCTTTAAAATCTCTTTCCTGCGCAATTTTCAGAATAGCGTTGAAGTTATACAGACTCATGAACATTTTCCCCTTTCGGCTTAGCTGATTTACCGTTTACGAACCATGCCAGTGCGGCAACAAAAACAATGAACAGGGCGACAAATAGCCAGTTATTCTGGAAGGCGTGGCCTAATACCAGACCGGAACTAATGACGTCCGAATCGCTGAAGGTGACGCCGGTAAAACCGTAGCTTTCCAGCATCGGTACCAAAATGGCGGGCAGGAAGGTGATAAACAGGCCGTGGATCACGCCGCCAATCATCGCCCCGCGGCGGCCGCCCAGCGCGTTGCCGAAGACGCCCGCCGTCCCCCCGGCAAAGAAGTTGGTTAACAGGCCGGGCAGGATCATCGCCAGGCCAAACATGGGAAACACCAGCATGCCGATGATGGAACCGACGGTGGTCGCCAGGAAGCCGACGATCACCGCGTTAGGCGCATAGGGGAACAGCACTGGGCAATCCAGCGCAGGCTTAGCGTCCGGGACAATGCGCATCGCAATCCCGCGAAATGCCGGCACCAGCTCGTTGAGCAACAGACGCACGCCGCTGTAGAGAACGAATACCCCCGCCACAAACTGAATGGACTGCATAAAGGCGTACATCAGGTAGTTAATGCCGTTGGAGAACTGCGCGATATATTCCGGACCCGCCGCAACCGCGGGAATGAGGTACATCGGCACCATCACTACCGCCATCGCGAGATAGGTATCCTGAAGAAACTTAAAGTTATCTGGTAATTCAAGATCTTCCGTTGAGCGGGATCCTTTACCCACCACTTTAGCAACCGCCGCCTGCACCAGATAGCCGATAGTGCAGAAGTGCCCCAGCGCCACGTCATCGGAACCGGTGATGCGCCTGACCACCGGTTGCGCCAGGGCAGGCATCAGTACCGCCATCACGCCGCCGAAAATACCGCCAGTTAAAATCAGCGGAAGCCCGGTCAGCCCGGCTTTATAGCCAATCACCGCGCCGATAGTCGCCATCCACAGCAGCGCCTGGCCGGTCAGAAAAATATATTTAAGCGGCGTCAGGCGGGCGATAATGATATTGACGGCAAAAATCACCATCAGGGTCAACGCAACTTCGGAACCTAATTCACGGTTGGCTAATCCGGCAATAGCGGCGACATCGGTAATGTAGCCTTTCATGCCAAATCCCTGCGTGAAAATATCGTTAAGGAACGTTAGCGTGGCGACAATAATGTTGATCCCGGCCATCATAATTAAGAAACCGAGCAGCGTTTTAAACGTTCCTTCCGCCGTTTTACCCGCTGATTTTTTTTGCAAAATTAGGCCCAACATCGCAATAAATGCAATTAATATCGATGCCTGGCCGAGTAAATCTTTGACAATAAACTCTACAAAGCTATTCATAGTCCGCTACCTTCAGATTACGTTCTTTTAAGAATGCGACGATCTTTGCCTCAATTTCGTCTTTATCCGTCAGCTTATGCAGTACCACTACGCGTTTAATTTCCTCCTCACTGGCATCCGCCGTTAATATATCGGCAAAGGTTTTTTGCGTCAGAATCATATCTGATTTAAACGCCCCGGCTTCAGAAATAGTGGTATGTTCAATCTGTGCTGGAATCTCCAGCTTCTTTAAAACCGCCTTCGCCGTCATTTCAATGGCAAAGCTTGAACCGAGGCCGCAGCCACATACGCATAGAATTTTCAGCATGTAGGGTCTCCTCAAATTATATTGAGTTGTTTGGCAAGTTTATAATGATGTCCTTCAGTATCGACCAGACGTTTTTTCATACTAATTAAATCAATCGGAATAGGTTTGTTACTTGAATTAATTATAATGGCTTTATTTTTCATCCCTGACTGAATGCAACGAACCACTTCACTGGCCATAATCGTGCCCTGGTAAATCTCTTCGCAGGTCGGATCGCCATTGCGCAAACCGTAGCCAACGATAGTTTTACGAATACGCACGCCAATTTGCGGTTCGAGCTGCTTAATCATGGTATCAATGGCTCCCTGAAATCCGGGAGAGTATTCCCTGGTGTAGCCTTCAGAGCACAGGATCACCACGCTGTTCTGCTGTGTCAGCTTATGCTTCACCCGCTCGGCCAGCGTTTCCAACGGCAGCTGCGATTCCGGGATCAGGGCGACATCGGCGTTACTTTTTATCGCGGATTGCAACGTTAGCTCTCCACAATACCCGCCCAGAATTTCAACCATAAAAACGCGGCCCGGTAATGCTCTTCCGGTATTTCTTAAGCGGGAAACCTCTTTAATAATCTGCTCGCAGGCGGTGGAGAAACCAATCGTATAATCACTGCCGTATACATCATTATCGATAGTCATCCCGACGCCAAAGCAATTAATATCAAATTCACTCAGCGTATTGAGAAACTGCAGGCTACCGTCGCCGCCAGCCATAATCAGCACATCAATGCGCAGTGATTTAATTTTTTTGGCTATTGTTTCATATTCACTACGCAGCAATCGACGGCTGGTGCGCCCGGAGGTAATGATCGGAATTGAGGCAATGGAGAAATCGACCAGATCCCGCCAGGCCACCTCCTGATGGTTTTTATCCAACAGCCCGGGAATTCCACCATTAAAAATAGTGATATCGGCATTCGCCAGTCTGGCGATCTGGAATATAAAATTATTAATTCCTGAAACATCGCCGCCGCTAATAACAATGCCAATTTTCATTGCCCATCTCCGCTGTTTTGCTTGCCCACATTTTTCCCTGAGTTCAAGGGCATTATTTGCAAGGGAGATCACAATATGCTGATAAATCTCTGCCAGCCTAATATTGACAGTGGTTTTATTTGCCTGACTTTTGTGATCAAAATCTCTTTTATAAAATGAGATCGCCTTAACAGTTCTCTTTTTATTTTCTTTTAGATCATCAGGTTACTTGAGGAGATAATTTCGCCGGCGGGCTGCCCCTTTTCACCTTTAAGCCCAGCGATAATGAAAAGGCGGAAATGTGATAAATAGCGCATTTTTTTGCGTCAGGAAGGTTCACGGCGCGTTTATCGCCCCGCTCAGGCAGTCCGGTTCTTCGGCCGCTTGCGCGCGGGGCGCCAGCTTCTACACCCCATCAAATCGGTGGCGATCTTCATCACAATCTAATCAAAACGTAGTTTCATTTTTATCTAATAGCGTAGAAAGTACTCAGTGTCTAATAAAAATAGTAGTGTCTAGTGTCTAAATAGAATCGACGCTATTTTCTACTCTACCCGGGACATTGAAAAATGGCGCTGTCGGCAAAAGAAAAGTTATTCCAGAAAATAGTTACTCATTATGCGCAGAAACCCGCGGGGTTCACGGCTCAGGACTGTGCGGACTTTATGCAGGTTAACCGCAGCGTTATCAGCCATTACCTTAACAGGCTGTGCGATGACGGCCATCTGAGTAAAGAAAATACCCGGCCGGTGCGCTTCTTTGTACAGACCAACGGTAAGGAAAGCGTTCAGGCATCACTCATAGTGTCGAAAAAGCACGACGCCTTTCAGCCGTTGATTGGCGCGCACGGCAGCCTGGCCGAAGCCGTCGCGCTGTGCCGCTCGGCGGTAGATTATCCCGGTGACGGTTTGCCTATCCTGCTCTCCGGGGAGAGCGGCGTCGGCAAAAGCCATCTGGCGACGCTGATTTATCAGTATGCCCTCGATCGCGGCGTTATCGCAGCAGACAAACCCTTCGTTGAGCTTAACTGCGCCGACTATGCCAATAACCCGGAGCTGCTTTCGGCGACCCTTTTCGGCTATATCCGGGGCGCTTTCACCGGAGCCGACCGCGAAAAACGCGGCGCTTTTGATGATGCCGATGGTGGGTTTCTATTTCTCGACGAAGTTCATCGCCTCTCGGCAGAGAACCAGGAAAAGTTATTTCTGTTTATGGACAAGGGGTATTTCTACCGCCTTGGCGATAACCGTACGCGCCATCCGGCGTCGCTGCGCTTTATCTTCGCCACTACGGAAAATATCGATACCGTCCTGCTCAACACCTTCCGTCGCCGTATTCCGGTGCGCGTTACGCTGCCAAACTATATTTCTCGCCCTCTTACCGAGCGCGTCGCGCAGGTCAGCCACTTTTTGCATCAAGAAGCGCGCAGCCTGCGTCGGGATATCCATCTCGATAATCAGCTGATGCATCAGCTGGTTACCTGCCCCGTGCGCGGCAATATCGGGGAGTTAAAAAACCAGATCAAAGTGATGTGCGCCAGCGCCTGGAGCGATAATCGCGAAGCCGAGGTTATTACGCTACGCGGCCCAGCGTCCGGCGGCGAAATAATCCGTATTGCCGCTAATGCGGATAATGGCGCGCTGAGCGCCAGCCAGCTTCTGCCAAAGGCGATGCGCGATGAGGTGATTTTTCGCGACTTTTGCCACAGCGGTAATGTTCTGCTGCTGAATCGCAAAATGGAACAGCTGCTGACCACCGTCAGCGGCGCGATTGCCGCCGAGGCACTGTACCGCGGCTATATCTGGCAGAACACCGTTCACGCTCTCGACGAACTGGAGAGTTTGACCGGTATCTCCTGTAGCCAGGAGATCCGCAAGGCTGTCTGGCTCTGCGTTAGTTATGCGCTACATGACACTGAGGAGACGGTCAACGCAGGCGAACTGCAAACCATTTCCGACTATGTTTCCGCGAAGGCGCGGCTGCTGGCCGAGGAGTGTCTCGCTTTGCTGAGCAAACATGTCACCCAGCAGCCGCTGCCCCTGCTGCTGCCGCTGCTAAGCTGCGCTTTTCATACTCTCGCCGGCGAAGACGATCCGATTCAGGGGATTATCGTTTCCCACGGCCGCGCCACCGCGTCGAGCATTGCCGGTATCGCCAACCAGCTGACCGGGGGTTACTACTTTAAAGCCTTCGACATGGCGAACGCGACGTCGACCAGGGAGATTATCGACCTGCTGATCGCCCATGTTTCCCGTCTCAGGCAGGGGGCGGGGCTGATTATTCTGGTGGATATGGGGTCGCTAAAAGAGATTTACGAAGAGATTAAGCTCCATCTTCATGGTGAGCTGTTGGTTATCAACAACGTCAGCACGGCCATGGCGCTGGATATTGCGGCCAAAATCCAGGACAAGCTGCCGATGGAGGCGATTATTGAGAGCGCAAAAGGGGCGTATGAGGTGGAAACGCGCTACTACGCGGGCGTGTTGCCGGGCAATAAAATCATTATCTCCTGCATCTCCGGCGAAGGGATCTCCCGCAAGCTGAAAGATATCGTCCAGCGTTTCCTGGCCCAGGAGGAGATCGATATCATTACGATGGAGTATGACGATTTGAAATGGAAAATAGCCCACGCCGATCCGGCGCTTAATGGTACACGGCTGATCATTACGACTACCGATCTGGAAGCCGGGTATATTCCGCTACTTAGCGTAGAGCAGCTGATAAAAGAAAAGACACAGGTGTTAAAACGCGATTATTTCAACGGGTTGCTAATGGAAGGCGGTCTGGAGCCCATGATTGAAGAAGTGGTCAAGCTGTTTACCGTCGAAGGCGTCGCCAGCCGCCTCAACTTCCTCAATCCGGTGGTGATTATTGATGAAGTCGAAGCGGTCATTAAGCAGTATGAAGCCTTCTATAAAATCCATTTTGAAAGCTATCTGCGCATCAATCTGTTTATGCATATCGCCCTGATGATCGAGCGGGTAATGGTCAACAACGGCGTGCGCCACCGGGAAGAGGCGGAGCTTACGCTGGCGCAGCAGACGTTTGTCGCCGTCCACGACACCTTTTTCCAGGCCCTGAACCGCAAATACAATATCACCCTGCCGCTTACCGAAGTGCTGATGATTTATGAAATCATGGAGCCGTGGATCGGCTTTAACCCCGACCATTAACCCCCGTTGCCAGCGTCGGCTGGCAAACCTGTCGACACTGAATAAATTGCCCATTCAACACTGCAAAAAGCGTCCAAAAAACCTTTTTTATCCTTTAAAAACATACAAATAAAAATCTGGCACGCTGATTGCTTTTTCTTTTTCAGATACCTGAAAAGATGAAGGAATAAGCAATGCGAGAGATGTACATCGCAACCCATGGCCGCTACGCAGAAGGGATAGTGTCGGCATTAAATCTGCTGATTGGCGACGACCATGGCGTCACGCCCGTCTGCGCCTACTGCGGTGAAATTGAGTCAACGGCTGAACTGGCCATCCGCTTTGACGCTATCGCCCGGCAGGCGGCCGGTCGCGGCAATGAGCTGGTGCTCTTTACCGATATGCCCGGCGGGAGCGTCAACAATACCGCCGTACAGATGATGGTCAAATATCCCCACGCGCACGTCATCAGCGGCGCCAGCCTGATTATGTTGATGGAGTTTTGCATGTCGGGACACACCGATACCGCCCTGCGGCTCCAGGACGCATTTGCCGCCGCCAGCGGAGCAATGCAGTACATGAATCTGCTGCCGGAAATTATGGCGGCGCGCCAGGCGACACAGCATAAAACGCAGGACAATATTGATGATTTCTTTGCCGGGGAGGACACCCTGTGACTATCGCACTTGAAGCGCTTGATAGCCGCTACTTCTTACCGCAGCCGGGGCTGGATCGCGCCTGGCTTGACGGGGCCATCGGCGACGTTCTGACCCGGCTCGACGCCATTCTGCCGCGCTTTACGGCAACCTTTCCTGCGGCCAGCGCCAGCTATGGCCGCTACGAAAGCGTGGAAAGAGTCGACTGGACCGAGGGATTCTGGACCGGCATGCTGTGGCTCGCCTGGGAGGTTACCGGCGATGATAAATATCGGGCGGTGGCGGAAAGCCTGCTCGATAGCTTTGAAGAACGTCTCGATAAGCAGATTAAAGTGGATACCCACGACCTGGGCTTTCTCTATCTCCTCTCCTGCGTTAACGCCTGGAAGCTCACCGGCAACCTGCGCGCACGCGAACTCGCCCTGCGCGCGGCCGAGCTGCTCTATCGC
Organism: Klebsiella pasteurii; assembly: GCF_018139045.1. Taxonomy (NCBI): domain Bacteria; kingdom Pseudomonadati; phylum Pseudomonadota; class Gammaproteobacteria; order Enterobacterales; family Enterobacteriaceae; genus Klebsiella; species Klebsiella pasteurii. The sequence continues at coordinate 4,020,796 of NZ_CP073236.1, read as the reverse complement.
CGCTTTAACGCCACGGCGGGCGTCATTCAGGCGTGGGGAGATTTAAATGACCCGGCGCGTCAGGGGCGAATGATCATCGACTGCAACCTCAATGTTCCGCTGCTTTTTTGGGCCGCCAACGAAACCGGTAACCAACGGTGGCGCGATGCGGCCTGCTGTCATCTGGCGCAGGCCGCACGCTATCTGGTGCGTGGAGACGCCTCTACTTTTCATACATTCTATATGGATGTTCATAATGGCAAGCCGCTACGCGGGGATACGCACCAGGGGTTCAGCGATAGCTCCTGCTGGTCGCGCGGTCAGGCATGGGGAATTTACGGTTTTGCGCTGGGATATGCCCACACCGGCGATGCCTGGCAGCCCGAGCTCTCTCGCCGCCTGACGCACTATTTTCTTAACCGCCTGCCGGAAGACTTTGTCTGCTATTGGGATCTGATTTTTACTGCCGAAAATAACCAGTATCGGGACACTTCCGCCGCGGCGATAGCCGTCTGCGGTCTGGCGGAACTGCTGAAGCTGTTACCGCTCACCGACCCGCTGCGCCCGGCCTACGGCAACGCCATCGAACTGATAATGCGCAATTTACGCGAGCATTACTTTGCCCACGCGCAGGACGGCCTGCTGCGCGAAGGCGTGTATAACTTTGGCCGCAATATGGGCATTAACGAACCTAACCTCTGGGGCGATTACTTCTATTTCGAAGCCCTGGTTCGCCTTTCCCGCGTCTGGACACCCTACTTTTGCTAACTGGAGCTACACCATGATTTCTTTAGTACGTATTGACGATCGTTTAATCCACGGACAGGTTGCCGTGGTCTGGACCAAGCATCTGGGCGTGAACCGCATCCTGGTCGCCAATGACCAGATCGTGAATAACGAAGTGCAGAAAATGTCGCTGCGCATGGCGGCTCCCGATACTGCAAAGTGCGCCATCATGGCGGTAAAGGATGCAGGCGATGTGCTTAACGACCCGCGTTCGGAAGCTATGAAAATTATGGTGATCGTTAACAACGCCACCGACGCCCGTCGGCTGGTCGAGCAGGTGCCGGGAATTAAAACGCTAAACGTCGCTAACTTCGGGCGCATTACCGACAATCTGGCGGCAAAAAAGCGCATTAGCGATACCGTCTATGTGACGCCGGAAGATGTGGCGGATTTCCACGCCATCGCCAACCGCGGCGTTGCCGTTGAATACCAGGTCCTGCCTTCTCATCCGGTAAAAAACCTGATTGAGATGCTGGGCAACGCCGCCAGCTAAACGAGGTCGCTATGTTAACTTCCGCAATTCTTGTTGCTGTCATTATGTTTCTGGTGAAAACCGCCGACCATACTCTGGGGCAACCGCTGATCGAACGCCCGCTCATTTGCGGCGCGCTGGTGGGTCTGGTGCTGGGAGATTTGCAGCAGGGGATTATCATCGGCGCCACGCTGGAGCTGATTTTCCTTGGCACCATCACCATCGGCGGCTCGGTTCCTGCCGATCTGGCGGTGGGTTCAGTGCTGGCAACCGCTTTTACGATCCTGACCCACGCCGAACCGCCGGTGGCCGTTGCGCTGGCGCTGCCGATCAGCCTGCTGGCGGTGTTTGTTTATCAGGTGCTGAAGCTGGTCTATACCGCCCTGGTTGAAAAATACGATGCGCTACTGGAACAGGGACGTGACCGCGCGGCGCTGGGTCTGACACTCGGTATGACCTTTTTTTACGGCGTCCCCTTCGCCCTGATCGCCTTTTTTGGCGTGCTCTTTGGCACCGAGGTCATCCGCAGCCTGGTCGAGAGCATTCCGGGTACGGTCATGCGCGGCATGACGGCGGTTGGCGGCATTCTCCCGGCTCTCGGGTTCGCCATTCTGCTGAAGGCGTTGTGGAACCGTAATATTGCCGCCTTCTTTTTTATCGGTTTTGCGATGGCGGCTTATTTGCAGCTGCCGATTATGGGGATCGCAATTATCGCGGCCTCGGTAGCGGTCTATCTGTGCTTTAACGAATTCAATCAACTTAAAGCGAATAAACAAACGGCAACGGCGGCTGCGCCCGCTTCAGTCGACGATAAGGATGGGTTCTTCAATGACTGATATCCAGACACCAGGCGTTAGCGCTTACGCCGATGATAAAAGCGAGAAAAAGCTTTTCCGTCAGCTTTTTATCCGCCAGTTTCCGCTGCTGGGGTCGATGAACTTCACCCGTATGGAGGGATTAAGCTACGGCTGGGCGCTGGCGCCGATGCTGAAGAAAATCTACGCCAACGACCCGCACCGTTATCTTGAATCGCTTAAGCGAAACAGCCAGTTCTTCAATACCAACCAGCATCTGGCGCCATTTATTATGGGCCTGACGCTGTCTATGGAAAAAGAGAACGCCGCCAACCCGAACTTTGATACCTCGAGTATTAACGGCATCAAAGTGGCCTTAATGGGGCCATTTGCCGGGGTAGGCGATTCATTTTTCTACGGCGTGCTGCGTATTATCGCCACCGGGATCGCTATTGGCCTGGCGTCGCAGGGCAATCCGCTTGGACCGCTGCTGTTCCTGCTGATTTACAATATTCCCAGCTATCTGCTGCGCTATTACGGCGGCGTGATGGGCTACCGCTTAGGCTCGAAATATATCGCCGAAGCGACGCAGTCGGGACTGCTGAGCTGTATAACGAAAGCGTCGTCGATTATGGGATTGATGATGGTGGGGGCGATGAGCGCCAGCATGGTGAAGTTCACCACTACCTTTAAAACCACCATCGCCGGGCAGCCCTTTGTGCTGCAGGAGATCCTCGACAAAATTTGCGTTGGCTTAATTCCTCTGCTTTTAGTCCTGGGCTGCCTGAAACTACTGAATAAAAAGGTTAGCCCGAATAAGGTATTAATTATGCTGATTGTCTTTGGCTTTGCGGCCGCAGGCGTTGGGATTATTTAATGCTTCACCCGGCTCCCTTTAATGAAAGGGAGCCATTTTTTCCGGAGTCTCTATGACCTGGCACGCCGCTCTATTCTCTGGTCACCCGGAGAAGTTTCATCAGGTTTATCAGCCGCTCTTTGTTGCCGACATATCGTCACGCATCAGCCTTTACCCTGAATTAATTACGCCAGACAATATCGACGCCCATCTTGCACACTTAAAAAACATCGAGGTTATATTTTCCACATGGGGAATGTTCACCCTGACTGAAACACAGCTTGATAAGCTCCCTAACTTAAAGGTTATCTTTTATGCGGCCGGAGCGACTGAGTATTTTTCCACGCCGTTACTCGCACGCGGGATAAAAGTGGTCAGCGCCTGGCAGGCAAACGCCATTCCCGTCGCGGAGTTTTGCCTCGCACAGATCCTGCTGGGCTGTAAAGGCTATTTCCGTAATCAGCGAGAATATACTGGCCCAGAATTTTTTTCAGCATTGGCAAATAATCATACGGCGCCGGGAAACTATCAGGAGCGCGTAGCACTCATCGGTGCTGGTGCAATATCGCAGACCCTACAGCGATTATTGCAGCCATTTTATCTTGAAGTCCTGATGATTCCATCACGGCCTGAAAAGCGGGTTTGCTCCCTTGAGCAGGCCTTTTCCAGCGCAATGGTCATCAGCAACCACCTTCCCAATCGGGAAGATAATATTGGCGTACTTAACGGTGATCTCTTCTCCCTTATGCGCCCTGGCGCCGTATTTATCAATACCGGCCGCGGACTTCAGGTTAACGAACAGGAGCTGATTAGCGTTTTGCAGCAACGGCCTGACCTGACGGCTTTGCTGGACGTCACCAAACCGGAACCGCCGCAAGCAGGTTCTCTCCTCTATTCGCTACCGAATGTGCAATTAACCAGCCATATTGCCGGAGCATTAAATAATGAAACTCGCCGTCTGGTTCAGTGTGTACTGGATGAATTTCAACGCTGGCTACAGCATCAGCCACTCCGGTACGCTATTACAAAACCGTTATGATAAGTACCTAGTTTACTATATTAGATCCTCGACGCAAATACACAAACAGAGTCAGTGTCGAATAGCGGTTAAACACATTAAACTCAACACCATGTATTTTAAGAACTTTATTTTATGGCACAGCAATTGCTATTTAATAAATGTCTTTTATTGTTTCATCGAAATAACGAAATTCTATAAATCCTACAGGAATAAAAATGAAAACATTAAACACGCTTTTAATCGGCATACCGCTATCTTGCTTTACGCTAAATACGTTTGCCGCGGCAACCTGGGTTGATAATCGCTACGCACATACTACAGCTTCGGAGAAAAATCAGTATAAAATTGGCCTTGGTCATATATTTGATAATGGCGCAGGCGTGCTGGCCTCAGCAATGTACGACCTCGGACAAGATTTTAATCAAATGAAAAGCTCGTTCCAGGAGTTTGAAGGCTGGTATCCGATCCCGCTTAATGAAAAATGGACGCTGACGCCGGGCGGATTAACCGATATTGATAATAAAGGAACAAAACTGGCTCCTTATATCAGTCTCGATTATAAAATCAGTAAAACCTTAAGTTTTAGCAGCCGCTATCGCTATAACCATATGACCCATAAAGACCGAGATTACAACGGCTATATGGATTATAACGACAGCCATCAGTTTGACCTGTACCTTAATTACCAGGCGACCGAGAAACTGTGGCTCCAGCTGAACCCGGAGTTCTTCGTCAACACAAACGACTTCAATGCCTCAAATGGGCAGAAAACCCACTGGGAGCCAAGTATTGTGGCGCGCTACCGGGTCGATAAACACTGGCTCCCCTATGCGGAAGTCGCCTGGCTCGATCAGGATCAGAATCACGACGATCAGGTGCGATTCCGCCTCGGCATTCGCTATTACTTCGATTAAACGCCGTAAAGGGCAGCTTCGCTGCCCTTCTGGTGTCGCCCGCAGGGCTTACTGCAAACGCACGATAAACGGTGAGAATATGGCGCTGCCTTTGACGTTTTCACGCTCACTACGGGCATAAATACCCATACGCGCGCCGATCCATTTTCCCGCTCCGGCGGAAAACTGCGGTGTCACCTGCCGCCATTCACGCTGCGCAAGCCGATAACGAAAATGGACCACCCCGTCATAGTCCACCTGAAACCCTAGCTCAATCTCCTTGCAACCGGTGACCTCCTCAAGTCCAATGGATTGTTGATGCGTTTCACCGCGATCGTCTATCCATCCGTGGCATAGCGCGAGCTGCAAATTCGCCGTGCGGTACGTCACGCACAGTGCGGCAAAGCGCTGACCGTAAATCGCGATCCCCGCTTCATCGCCATCCTGAAAAAACATCGGTTCAACCGCGGTCTGCGCATCAAAACGTTCAGCGGGAAACTTTTGCAGCAGCAGTTGAGGTAAGCGATAGAGGCTGATATCGCCAGAGGTTAGCGCGCAGTGCAAGCGTAACCCTTGCTGATGAGGCGTGAGCCAGTGGCGCTGGGGGTTTGCCTGCCATTGCCACTGAAGACCGGGTTGGCCGTGCCGGAAATCGTCGCTGGTCTGTAAACAGCACGGCGCAACGGGCAATGCGGGTAAACGATGCAGGCTGACGGGCTGACCTTTACCGGTGTCATTAAGCCCCTGGCCAATTTGCGGCCAACCGTCAGCACCCCAGCAAAGCGGCTGAAGATGCACTATCCGGCCATACACGCCTTTGTCCTGAAAGTGGAAAAACCAGTTTTCACCGTTCTCCAGTTCAACCCATGCCCCCTGATGAGGACCATTTATCGGCGAATTCCCCTGATGCAGGACATCGCGACTTTGCCATGGACCACATAGCGTCGGGGCACGCATGACCGTTTGCCAGCCTCGCTTGACGCCGCCGGCCGGGGCGAATATCCAGTATTCGCCATTGCGCTTATATAATTTGGGGCCTTCCAGAGTGGGATGCGAGGGCGTTCCGTCAACAACGATCCGGCCGTTATCCAGCAACCGGGATGCATCCGGCGCCATTTCAAAAAGCTGGAGCTTATTTTTCACCCCGCTGCGGCTAAAAGCAAAAGCGTGAATCAGCCAGGCTCGTCCATCATCGTCCCAGAACGGGCAAGGGTCTATCCAGCCGGGGGAAGCTTTCAGACAATAGGGTTCGCTCCACTCGCCTAACGGATCCCGGGCGTGGGAAACAAAAATACCCTCGTCGGGCAAACTGTAGAAAACCCAGAACAGGCCCCCATGAAAACGTATGGAAGGCGCCCAAATCCCCTTTCCCGGCTGAACGCTGTCATATTCCGGCGATGGCAGACGTTTAACAATATGATTAACGATTTGCCAGTGGATGAGATCGCGTGAGTGGAGAAGCGGTAAGCCGGGTAATTGATGGAAACTGGAAGCCACCATCCAGAAATCATCGCCTGTGCGAATAACATCGGGATCGGCGTAATCGGCATGAATCACGGGGTTTTTATAGAACAGCGGCATAGCGGGAACCTTTTATTGTCGACTGTTCATCGTGTTGCAATAAGCGGACCACCGAATAAAAAGACTTAATTAACAATAAAATAAACATGCCTTCAGACACAAAAAAAGCGCCCCTTGGGCGCTCTTTCGACAGTAGCTTTACGCTTATTTATTCAGTTCCGCAGTCATGTGCACGCGGTTACCGGTAAACGCTTCGGTAATTTTGTAAGACGATGCGCCTGCGGCCTGGGCCTGAGCGGCGATTTTCGCTTCCGCACCGTCCATCGTTGCGGCGGTTGCGGTCACGGTTTCCGCAGCGAAGGAACCAAAAGAAGCGGCCAGAGCGATAACTGCGACAAAATTTTTGATGCTTTTCATGATATAAACCCTTTACGTTAGTTGTTTGAATAAGGCGCCGTGCCTTGATGTGATAAATAGTAGCTCGCACATCGTCAAACAAAAAGCGGAAGGATTTGTTGTCATTATTCAAAAAAATTGACTTAAATTTAACCCGCGATTAACCGCTGCGGATGCGTGTAAACGGTCGCCCTGCCCGGCTTGCAGAATCCCACCAGCGTCAGGTTACAGCGCTCGGCAACGTCAACCGCCAGCGTGGTCGCGGCAGAGACCGCAAAGAGGATTTCCACCCCGCACATAGCTGCCTTCTGCACCATCTCATAGCTGGCGCGGCTGGAGACCAGTGCCGCGCCGTTCTGCCAGGCGCCTTCTGACTCCGCGCGGTGTCCCAGGAGTTTGTCCAGCGCCACGTGGCGACCAACATCTTCATGGCCGCCCGCGAGCTCGCCGGAAGGACTAACCCAGGCCGCGGCATGAGTACAGCCGGTAAGGCGGCCTATCGGCTGAAAATCATGCAGGTGCGCCAACGCGAGATCGAGATTCGCCAGATCGAACGCTTGGGTAAAGGGTAGCGGCTGTACGGGCTTGCCGATATCGTTGAGCTGCTCAACGCCGCATACGCCACAGCCGGTGCGCCCGGCTAGCGCGCGACGGCGCTCTTTCAGCCCCATAAAGCGGCGGCTGGAAAGCTCGATTTGCACTTCCAGGCCGTTACAGGCCTGAATGACGTCCATACCATAAATCTCGCCCCGGTTTTCGATAATCCCTTCGGATAAGGAAAAGCCGACGGCGAACTGCGCCAGGTCTTTCGGCGTCGCCATCATCACCACGTGCGAGATGCCGTTATAGACCAGCGCAACGGGTACCTCTTCAGCTAACTCGTCTGGCTGAGGATGTTGCAAATTTTGGCGCTTCCAGAGCGATACCTGGCGATAACCTGTGATATCAATCACATTTTCGATTTGTTCAAGAGGCTTCTTGTTCACTTTGTCTTAACCGTATTGGAACAGGCATACACACAATGTGGTATTCTGTTTATATCCCTTCGGGAACGAGGGAAATTACCCCTAATTCTGAACCTTTGCGGCTCTTACCGCAAAGCAAATAACTATACGTGACAATGTCGAAACAAGGAGCGAACCATGCAGGTCAGCAGAAGGCAGTTCTTTAAGATCTGCGCTGGCGGTATGGCAGGAACCACGGCGGCGGCGCTGGGCTTTGCGCCCGGTTTAGCGCTCGCGGAAACACGGCAGTACAAGCTGCTGCGCACCCGCGAAACCCGTAACACCTGCACTTACTGTTCCGTTGGCTGTGGGCTGTTAATGTACAGCCTCGGCGACGGCGCAAAAAATGCCAAAGCGTCTATCTTCCATATCGAAGGTGACCCGGACCATCCGGTCAACCGTGGCGCGCTCTGCCCTAAAGGGGCCGGACTGGTGGACTTTATCCACTCCGAAAGTCGCCTGAAATTTCCAGAATACCGTGCGCCAGGCTCCGATAAATGGCAGCAAATCAGCTGGGATGAAGCGTTCGACCGCATCGCTAAGCTGATGAAAGAGGACCGAGACGCCAACTTTGTCGCGCAGAATAGCGAAGGCACCACCGTCAACCGCTGGCTGACCACCGGTATGCTGTGCGCCTCCGCTTCCAGTAACGAAACCGGTTATTTAACCCAGAAATTTACCCGCGCGCTCGGTATGCTCGCGGTCGACAACCAGGCGCGCGTCTGACACGGACCAACGGTAGCAAGTCTTGCTCCAACATTTGGTCGCGGTGCGATGACCAACCACTGGGTCGACATCAAAAACGCCAATCTCGTGGTGGTGATGGGCGGCAACGCCGCTGAAGCACACCCGGTTGGATTCCGCTGGGCGATGGAAGCCAAGATTCACAACGGCGCGAAGCTGATTGTGATCGATCCGCGCTTTACGCGTACCGCGGCGGTGGCTGATTTCTATACCCCAATTCGTTCCGGTACTGACATTACCTTCCTGTCAGGCGTCATCCTGTACCTGCTGAACAATGAAAAAATCAACCGTGAATATACCGAAGCCTATACCAACGCCAGCCTGATCGTGCGTGAAGATTACAGCTTTGAAGACGGTTTGTTCAGCGGCTACGACGCCGAAGCCCGCAAGTACGATAAAACGTCCTGGAACTATGAGCTGGATGAAAACGGCTTTGCCAAACGCGATACCACGCTGCAGCATCCGCGCTGCGTATGGAACCTGCTGAAGCAGCACGTTTCCCGCTATACGCCGGAAGTTGTCGAAAACATCTGCGGAACGCCAAAAGCTGACTTCCTCAAAGTCTGCGAGTACATCGCGGAAACCAGCGCGCACGATAAAACCGCGTCATTCCTGTACGCGCTGGGCTGGACGCAGCACTCCATCGGCGCGCAGAACATTCGCACCATGGCGATGATCCAGCTGCTGCTCGGCAATATGGGCATGGCGGGCGGTGGCGTAAACGCCCTGCGCGGCCACTCCAATATTCAGGGCCTCACCGACCTGGGGCTGCTGTCGCAGAGCCTGCCTGGCTATATGACGCTGCCGAGCGAGAAACAGACTGACCTGCAAACCTACCTCGCCGCCAACACGCCGAAACCGCTGTTGAAGGACCAGGTGAACTACTGGGGTAATTACCCGAAATTCTTCGTCTCCATGATGAAGGCCTTCTTTGGCGATAAAGCCACGGCGGAAAACAGCTGGGGCTTTGACTGGCTGCCGAAGTGGGATAAGGGCTACGACGTCCTGCAATACTTCGAGATGATGAACCAGGGCAAAGTGAACGGCTATATCTGCCAGGGCTTTAACCCGGTAGCCTCGTTCCCGAACAAAAACAAGGTTGTCGCGTCGCTGTCGAAGCTGAAGTTCCTGGTGACCATCGACCCGCTCAATACCGAAACATCCACCTTCTGGCAAAACCACGGGGAGTCGAACGACGTCGATCCGACGAAAATCCAGACCGAAGTGTTCCGCCTGCCGTCCACCTGCTTCGCCGAAGAGAACGGTTCTATCGTCAACTCCGGCCGCTGGCTGCAGTGGCACTGGAAAGGCGCGGACGCCCCGGGGATTGCGACCACCGACGGTGAGATCCTCGCCGGTATCTTCTTACGGCTGCGCAAGATGTACGTCGAACAGGGCGGACCGGCGCCGGAACCGGTGCTGAACATGACGTGGAACTATGCCACGCCGCATGAACCAGCGTCGGAAGAAGTGGCGATGGAGAGCAACGGCAAGGCGCTGGCAGACATTATCGACCCGGCAACCGGGGCGGTGATCGTCAAGAAAGGCCAGCAGCTCAGCTCGTTTGCGCAGCTGCGCGATGACGGCACCACCTCCAGCGGCTGCTGGATCTTCGCCGGTAGCTGGACGCCTGACGGCAACCAGATGGCGCGTCGCGATAACGCCGATCCGTCTGGCCTCGGCAATACGCTGGGCTGGGCATGGGCGTGGCCGCTCAACCGCCGCATTCTGTATAACCGCGCCTCCGCGGACCCGCAGGGTAAACCGTGGGATCCGAAGCGCCAGCTCCTGAAATGGGACGGCGCGAAGTGGGGCGGCGTGGACATTCCAGACTACAGCGCCGCAGCGCCGGACAGCGATGTCGGACCGTTCATCATGCAGCCGGAAGGGATGGGGCGTCTGTTCGCTATCGATAAGATGGCGGAAGGGCCGTTCCCGGAACACTACGAGCCGTTTGAAACGCCGCTGGGCACTAACCCGCTGCACCCGAACGTGGTCTCGAACCCGGCCGCGCGCGTCTTTAAAGGCGACCTTGAGCAGATGGGCAAAGCGGATAAATTCCCTTACGTCGGCACCACTTACCGCCTGACCGAGCACTTCCACTACTGGACCAAGCACGCGCTGCTTAACGCCATCGCGCAGCCGGAACAATTCGTGGAGATCGGAGAGAAGCTGGCGAACAAGCTCGGCATCGCTCATGGCGATACCGTGAAGGTCTCCTCTAACCGCGGCTATATCAAAGCCAAGGCGGTGGTGACCAAGCGTATTCGCACGCTGAAAGCGGACGGTAAGGATATCGATACTATCGGTATTCCGATTCACTGGGGCTACGAAGGCGTGGCGAAGAAAGGGTTTATCGCCAATACCCTGACGCCGTTTGTCGGTGATGCGAACACGCAGACGCCGGAGTTCAAGGCTTTCCTCGTGAACGTGGAAAAGGCGTAACGGAGACGAATTATGGCTTATCAATCGCAAGACATTATCCGTCGTTCCGCGACTAACGGCTTCACCCCCGCGCCCCGCGCGCGGGACCACCAGGAAGAGGTGGCGAAGCTTATCGACGTCACCACCTGTATCGGCTGTAAAGCCTGCCAGGTGGCCTGTTCCGAGTGGAACGACATCCGGGATGAAGTCGGTCACAACGTCGGGGTGTACGATAACCCCGCCGACCTGACCGCCAAATCCTGGACCGTGATGCGCTTCTCGGAAGTGGAGCAGAACGACAAACTGGAGTGGCTCATCCGCAAGGATGGCTGTATGCACTGCGCCGACCCGGGTTGCCTGAAGGCCTGCCCGGCGGAAGGGGCGATCATTCAGTACGCCAACGGCATCGTCGACTTCCAGTCCGAGCAGTGCATCGGCTGCGGTTACTGCATCGCCGGCTGCCCGTTCAACGTGCCGCGCCTGAATCCGGAAGACAACCGCGTCTACAAATGCACGCTGTGCGTCGACCGCGTTAACGTTGGCCAGGAGCCGGCGTGCGTGAAAACCTGCCCGACCGGCGCTATCCACTTTGGCTCCAAAGAGGAGATGAAAACGCTGGCGGGCGAGCGCGTCGCCGAGCTGAAAACCCGCGGCTACGACAATGCGGGGCTGTACGATCCGGCCGGCGTTGGCGGCACGCACGTGATGTACGTGCTGCACCACGCCGACAAGCCGAACCTGTACCACGGCCTGCCGGAGAACCCGGAAATCAGCGCCACGGTTAAGTTCTGGAAAGGGATCTGGAAGCCTCTCGCGGCGGTCGGCTTTGCGGCCACCTTCGCCGCCAGCATCTTCCACTACGTCGGCGTCGGTCCGAACCGCGCGGAAGAGGAAGAGGACAATCTGGATGAAGAGAAAGACGAGGTGCGCAAATGAAAAGACGTGACACCATCGTGCGCTACACCGCGCCGGAGCGAATCAACCACTGGGTCACCGCCTTCTGCTTCGTGCTGGCGGCAGTGAGCGGACTGGGCTTTTTCTTCCCGTCCTTCAACTGGCTGATGCACATCATGGGCACCCCGCAGCTGGCGCGTATTCTGCACCCGTTCGTGGGCGTGATTATGTTTGCTTCGTTCATCATCATGTTCTTCCGCTACTGGCACCACAACCTGATCAACCGGGACGATATTTTCTGGGCGAAAAATATTCGCAAGATTGTCGTCAACGAGGAAGTGGGCGACACCGGGCGCTATAACTTCGGCCAGAAATGCGTGTTCTGGGCGGCGATTATCTTCCTGGTGCTGCTGCTGGTGAGCGGCGTGATCATCTGGCGTCCGTACTTTGCGCCGGCCTTCTCCATCCCGGTTATCCGCTTCGCGCTGATGCTGCACTCCTTCTCTGCGGTGGCGCTGATTGTGGTGATCATGGTGCATATTTACGCTGCGCTGTGGGTGAAGGGCACGATAACCGCGATGGTGGAAGGCTGGGTGACGAAGACCTGGGCGAAGAAACATCACCCGCGCTGGTATCGTGAAGTCCGCGAAAAGCAGGATAAGCGCCAGTCGTAGACCCGAGCGCGTTGTTCGTCTCTGAAATGGCGTCGTATATCGACGCCATTTTTTTGCGGATAACGTGCTGTTTTGACAACGTTAACCATAGTGCGCCGCAGGCCGGAGCGGCACGTTTCCCGGTTCGCTCAAGCCATGGCGCAGGGTGGCTAACCCTAACGGTGCATAGTCGGGGTTATCGATATCAGGTATCGTAACGCACACATTGCGATGTCGTGGGTATATCCCGTATACCAATTGCGGTTATCATTAATGACATCACCAGAGCGGGCGCGTGATGCCCGCCAAATCGCAGAGCGGACGCGACCATCGCCGAATCTGCTGAAACCAGGAAGTGACTGAATGAGCATTCGTATCATCCCGCAAGATGAGCTGGAAAAGAGCGAGAAACGCGCGACGGATATGATCCCGCCGTTGTTGTTTCCCCGGCTCAAAAATTTATATAACCGTCGCGCCGAACGCCTGCGCGAACTGGCTGAAAATAACCCGCTGGGCGATTACCTGCGCTTTGCCGCGCTTATCGCCCACGCGCAGGAAGTGGTGCTGTACGACCATCCGCTGCAGATGGATCTCACCGCGCGCATCAAAGAAGCGAACGACCAGGGTAAACCGCCGCTGGATATCCACGTTTTGCCGCGCGATAAGCACTGGCACAAGCTGCTGCATTCGCTGATTGCCGAACTGAAGCCGGAGATGAGCGGCCCGGCGCTGGCGGTCATTGAGAATCTGGAAAAAGCCTCCGAACAGGAGCTGGAACTGATGGCAAGCGCGCTATTTGCGTCCGATTTTGCCTCTGTCAGCAGCGATAAAGCGCCGTTTATCTGGGCCGCGCTCTCGCTCTATTGGGCGCAGATGGCCAGCTTGATCCCCGGAAAAGCCCGCGCTGAATATGGTGAACAGCGTCAGTTCTGCCCGGTTTGCGGCTCGATGCCGGTCTCCAGCATAGTGCAAATTGGTACCACACAGGGGCTGCGTTATCTGCACTGCAACCTGTGCGAAACCGAGTGGCACGTGGTGCGCGTGAAGTGCAGCAACTGCGAACAGACGCGCGATCTGCACTACTGGTCATTAGATAACGAGCAGTCGGCGATTAAGGCCGAAACCTGCGGCGACTGCGGTACCTACCTGAAGATTCTCTATCAGGAAAAAGACCCTAAAGTGGAAGCCGTCGCCGACGACCTCGCCTCGCTGGTACTGGACGCACGAATGGAACAAGAGGGCTTCGCCCGCAGCTCCATCAACCCGTTCCTGTTCCCTGGCGAAGGGGAATAACGACAGGCATCATGCCGGGTGGCGCCTGTCGCCCGGCTTACCATTGACAAGGCGTAATCGCTCCCGGTATGCCGGCAAACTTTTTGAGTTTGCGAGCCGCTTTCCAGAATCACTTCTCAACGAAAATCCCCGGTTTTCTTTTGCTCACAATCAGGCTATAACCCTGTATATCCAAACAGGTTAAGGGAATAAAAAATGGCGCTTGAAAAGGGTATCGCAGAGCTGGTGCGGGAATTTATCGATGCGGGCCGCCCCTCATCACGCGAACAGAATATTGATGACCGGAGACGCGGCTATATCGCCAGCACAGTACTGGCTGGGGAACAGGAAAAGCGCGTTCAGGTAGAAGAGATCGAGCTTGAGGGCATGATATTTCGCGTTGTCTCTCCCCTTAACGCTTCTGGCGCACTACCTGCCGTTATCTATTTCCACGGTGGCTGCTTTATCAGCGGCGGTTTCGCCACGCATGACCATCAGCTCCGCCAGCTGGCATATCACAGCGGCTGCCGCGTTATCGCCATGCAATACCGGCTGGCGCCGGAGCATACTTTCCCTGCCGCTCATGACGATGCGGAGAGAGGCGCGCTGATTATTCACCGCCACGCCGGGCAGCTGGGCATCGACGCTTCCCGTATTACGCTGGCTGGCGACAGCGCCGGGGGACATCTGGCATTAGTGACCGCACTGCGGCTCAAAACCGCGCAGGTCTGGCAGCCCGCGCAGCTGGTTTTGATTTACCCGATGCTGGACGCCACCGCCAGCATGAAGAGCTATATCGATAACGGTAAAGATTACATCATCACCGAAGATACGCTGCTCAGTGGCTATGAAATGTACCTTTCAGCGACGGAGCTCCATCACCCGGAAGCCAGCCCGCTGTGGCGTAAAGACTTTCACGGCTTACCGCCAGTGCATATTCTGACGGCGGAATACGACCCTTTGCGTGATGAAGGCGAAACGCTTTACCAGCGCCTGCTTGAGCAGGGCGTTAACTGTACCTGTCAGCGTTATCTCGGGGTGATCCACGGCTTCTTTCAGCTGGGCGGCATCAGCCCGGCGGCCGGAAGCGCGATGAGGGATATCGCCTGGCGGGTGAAGTCACCAGAGCAATAGACCGGTATAAACGGAGACTACTCCTCTTCGTTACCGCCCTCTTCATAGGGGCCGAACGGCTTCGCAGGAAGAACAATATAGATACCCTCAAAAACCGCGCCGAGCCGATCGTCGCCAAACAGTTCAACCTGCAGTTGAACGCGCGCTTTGCGGCCTCGCGCCAGCCGGTCAAGATCGCCGCTTAACGAACCGAGATCGGCAACGGCGCTGGGGCGTCCGCTAATG
Organism: Klebsiella pasteurii; assembly: GCF_018139045.1. Taxonomy (NCBI): domain Bacteria; kingdom Pseudomonadati; phylum Pseudomonadota; class Gammaproteobacteria; order Enterobacterales; family Enterobacteriaceae; genus Klebsiella; species Klebsiella pasteurii. The sequence continues at coordinate 4,005,728 of NZ_CP073236.1, read as the reverse complement.
GGCTGGCTGTAGCGGATATGCGCATCGGCAAGGATAATCGTGCCGCCAAGATGCCGCTCGCGCAGCATCAGCCAGATAAGCCCCCAGCCGGTTAACGTTGCCTGAGAAAACAGGCTGCCGGCAAACAGCGTATGGTGTGGGTTCTGGTTACCGGCTTCCGGCATGGTGGTTATGAATTTTTGCCCGGTATACTGCTGGATGCGCACGCCCATTTTCTCGCTGAGAGGGATGTGCTGATACCAGGCCTGCTGCAGCTGAGCGCACCAGTCGCCGCGATGTAAAATATCGTCCAGCGAGGCTATCGGCTTAATCATCAGAAAATGACGGATCGGCGTGGTCGTCGGCGTGGTGATTTCGCCCTGATTCACAAAACCGAGCTTAGCGAAGAACTCCACCGCATCTTCGCGGGCGCTACAGGTCACGCGCTTAACGCCTTCCTGACGGGCGACGGACTCCAGCGTCATCGCCATCAGGGTTCCCAGCCCTTTATCCTGTACTGACGGATGCACGGCCATAAAACGAATAGAAGCTTCGTTTTCCGCATTCACATATAGCCGCCCGACGGCAACCAGATTGCCCTCTTCATCGACCACCATTTGATGGTGCGCCATCGCATCCCACGCATCGCGCTCGGACCCTTTCGGCTGATGCAGCGGCTTACGCAGCATCTCCCAGCGGAACTGGTAGTAGCTCTCTAACTCTTCTTCTGTTTGCGGTACACGAAGGTGATACATAGCTGTACTCTCTTTTGTTACCCGCAGCCTGCCCGGAAGCTGGCTCATACCTGCAACCAAAAGGTCACGGGACCATCATTCACCAGAGAAACCTGCATATCGGCAGCAAATCTCCCGGTCTGCGTATTCATTTGCTGCTGGCGGCAGCGCTCAACGAAATACTGGTACAGCGCTTCCGCTTTATCCGGCGCGGCCCCTTTAGAAAATCCAGGGCGCATCCCGCGCTCGGTATCCGCTGCCAGCGTAAACTGTGAAACCACCAGCACGCTGCCGCCAGCCTGCTGCACGTTAAGATTCATTTTGCCTTCAGCATCGCTAAAAATACGGTATCCCAGCACGCGCTCGCACAGGCGGTTCGCCTTTTGCTCATCATCGTCTCTCTCGACACCTAACAGCACCAGAAGCCCGGGGCCGATTTCGCCCGTCACTTCACCCTCCACGGTAACGCTAGCTCGGGATACGCGTTGAATTAATGCAATCATGATTGTTCTGTTTCTTCTTTTTTCAGTTTGCGGTATTCACCGAGAGTGACAGTAATTTCAGCGCCAAGCAAGACGATACACCACGTCCAGTACACCCAGACAAACAAAATAGGCACCACGGCGAGCACGCCATATATCAGCTGATATGACGGGAACGCGGTGATATATAAAGCAAAAGCTTTCTTACCCGCTTCAAAGAGCAGCGCAGCGACCAGGGAGCCGATTATCGCATCGCGGTTACGCACCTCGGCCGTCGGCACAATGCTGTAAAGCAGCCAGAATGCCACCCAGGATAAAATGAGCGGAAAAATACGCAGCACATCGTCAATTACGCTATTCAGGTCGCTGGCCCAGCGTAACGACAGAAGATAGGAGCTGATCGCAAGGCTGGCGCCCGCCAGCAGCGGCCCCAGGGTGAGGATCATCCAGTAAACGGCAAAGGAGTAGGTTTTGGGCCGGGTTCGGGTACTGCGCCAGATGGTGTTCAACGCGCTATCAATGGAGTACATCAACAGCAGCGATGTCACAATCAAACCGAAAGCGCCCACGGCGGTCATTCGGCTGGAGTTAGCGACAAACTGCTCAATGTAGCCCTGAATGACATCCCCGGTTGCCGGAATGAAATTGGCGAAAATAAAGTGGCGAATCTGGATACTGACATCAGAAAACATCGGAAATGCCGCGAACAGCGCGAAAACGACGGCAATAAGCGGCACAAGGGAGAGTAACGACACATAGGCAAGATTCCCCGCCAGTGTCGTCATATTATCTTCATCAATACGCCGCCATAGCAGCTTGAGCCAAGCCACCAGCGGTCGCAGATGGCGCGTGGTTTTTTGATGAACGGTTTTTAGCATAGCTGTTTAGCAAAATAGTTGGGGATGGTTTCCTTCCCGGTCACCAGAATGCTGGTTATGCCCAGCTGGTTAGCCCCGGCGATATTGTCCGCGTTATCATCGAAGAAGACCGTATCGTCAGCGGCGAAACCTTCAGCGTCGAGGACGCTCTGATAGATCCGCGCTTCCGGTTTACGCATCCCCATCTCTTGAGAAAGATAGATATGATCAGCAACGGCGCGTATCTCAGGGTACTCATCCGGCCAGAAAGTCGTATGCAAACGGTTCGTGTTGGACAGAACCACAACGCGATGCCCCTGCTCACGTAATTTTTGCATAATCGCGATAACCTCCGGGCGCAGGGCAACAAAAACCGCCTGCCAGCCGTGGGAGAACTGCTCGTAGCTTAGCGACATGTTCATTTCATGGCACATCGCCGCCGCAAAATCTTCGTCGCTGATTTCACCGCGCTCATGCTGGTGGAACGCTTCGCCCATGGTGAAATGCTGCTGCAGCGTCGCAAGGGGAATTCGCGTTAAATCGCTCCACGTCCCGAGCACCCGGTTGAAGTCAATATCGACAATCACATTACCTAAATCAAAGATATAGAGCATGGTCCTCTCCTTTTGCACCGTGGAAAATTAACTGTAGCGGGAAAGGGGGAGTTTGACTATGGGCGGCAGGGCTTTGTACAAAAAAGAAACCCTGCCATTGAGGCAGGGTTCAGATAGCAGAAAGAAGCGTTAATTAATCTTCTTTCGCACCGCGCATCGCGCGTTTACGGTCGTTCTCGGTCAGGTGACGTTTACGGATACGGACAGAAGTCGGGGTGACTTCTACCAGTTCGTCGTCATCGATGAACTCAAGAGCCTGCTCCAGGGTCATCTTAACCGGCGGAACCAGAACCGTTGCTTCGTCAGTGCCGGACGCACGCATGTTGGTCAGTTTCTTACCGGTCAGGCAGTTTACCGTCAGGTCGTTAGAACGACTGTGAATACCGATAATCTGGCCTTCGTAAACTTCTGCGCCGTGGCCCAGGAACAGCTTACCGCGATCCTGCAGGCTGAACAGTGCGAACGCAACCGCTTTACCCTGGCCGTTGGAGATCAGAACACCATTCTGACGCTGACCTACATCACCCGCACGAACGTCGTCGTAGTGGCTGAAGGTGGAGTACAGCAGACCGGTACCGGAGGTCATGGTCATGAATTCTGAACGGAAGCCGATCAGACCACGGCTTGGGATCACGTAGTCGAGACGTACGCGGCCTTTGCCATCTGGATTCATGTTTTTCAGATCGCCTTTACGCTCACCCAGCGCCTGCATCACAGAACCCTGGTGCTGTTCTTCAACGTCCAGCGTGACGTTTTCGAACGGCTCTTGCTTACGGCCATCGATTTCGCGGAAGATAACTTTCGGACGGGAAACCGCCATTTCGAAACCTTCACGACGCATGTTCTCGATAAGAACGGACAGGTGCAGTTCGCCACGGCCAGAAACGCGGAATGCGTCTGCATCCGGCGTTTCTTCAACGCGCAGCGCCACGTTATGCACCAGCTCTTTGTTCAGGCGGTCAAGGATCTGACGAGAGGTAACGTACTTACCTTCTTTACCGCAGAACGGCGAGGTGTTAACGCAGAAGAACATAGAGACGGTCGGCTCATCAACAGACAGCGCCGGCAGCGCTTCAACATTCTGCGTATCACAGATGGTGTCAGAGATGTTCAGTTCGCCCAGGCCGGTGATCGCGATGATATCGCCCGCTTCTGCAACGTCGCTCTCGATACGCTCAAGGCCCAGATGGGTCAGAACTTTACCGACTTTACCGTTACGAGTTTTGCCTTCGCTATCAATGATAGTGACCTGCTGGTTCGGCTTCACTTTACCGCGCTTGATGCGGCCGATGCCGATGACGCCAACGTAGTTGTTGTAGTCCAGCTGGGAGATTTGCATCTGCAGCGGGCCATCCAGGTCAACGTTCGGCGCCGGTACGCGATCGACGATGGTCTGATACAGCGGAGTCATGTCTTCAGCCATATCTTCGTGATCCAGACCCGCAATACCATTCAGCGCAGAAGCGTAAACGATAGGGAAGTCCAGCTGTTCGTCGGTAGCGTCGAGGTTAACGAACAGGTCGAATACCTGATCGACAACCCAGTCAGGGCGCGCGCCCGGACGGTCAACTTTGTTGATAACAACAATTGGCTTCAGGCCATGAGCAAAGGCTTTTTTGGTCACGAAGCGCGTCTGCGGCATCGGACCATCCATTGCATCAACGACCAACAGAACGGAATCAACCATGGACATGACACGTTCAACTTCACCACCGAAGTCGGCGTGCCCCGGGGTATCAACGATGTTGATACGGTAGTCATTCCATTTGATAGCGGTGTTTTTAGCCAGGATGGTAATCCCGCGCTCTTTCTCCAAATCGTTGGAGTCCATCACTCGCTCTTGAGTTTCGGCACGCGCGTCGAACGTACCGGATTGCTGTAGCAGCTTATCAACCAGGGTAGTTTTACCATGGTCAACGTGCGCGATGATGGCGATATTACGCAAATTTTCGATCACAACTTTGCCTCAGGCATTAGAAATAGCGCGTTATTGTACACGGATTAATCGCAGTACAAAACAGGATCACAAACATCCTCCGCAAACAAGTATTGCAGAGATTCTTTGTGATCGCTTTCACGGAGCGTTAAAAGGGTTATTCAAGGTCAATTGCACCAAATAAGTGCCCAATGTTCACACAAATGCACTATATTGGTGCAATGCATTCATTTTGGTGCAGCCCTTTTGCACGATGATGTGCATGATAACGCCTTTTGGGGGCAATTTAAAAGTTGGCACAGATTTCGCTTTATATTTTTTAAGGCAACAACGCCACTTTACGTAGTTAAAAAGTTTTCGTTTCCACGACGACAATGACCAATCCGGGAGAGTTTAAGTATGTCCGCTGAACACGTTTTGACGATGCTGAACGAGCATGAAGTGAAGTTTGTCGATCTGCGCTTCACCGATACCAAAGGTAAAGAACAGCACGTTACTATTCCTTCTCATCAGGTAAATGCCGAATTCTTCGAAGAAGGCAAAATGTTTGATGGCTCCTCGATTGGCGGCTGGAAAGGTATTAACGAATCCGACATGGTTCTGATGCCGGATGCAACCACCGCGCTGATCGACCCGTTCTATGAAGAACCGACGCTGATCATCCGCTGCGACATCCTGGAACCAGGCACCCTGCAGGGCTATGATCGCGACCCGCGTTCCATTGCTAAGCGCGCTGAAGAGTATCTGCGCTCTACCGGTCTGGCTGACACCGTGCTGTTCGGGCCAGAACCAGAATTCTTCCTGTTCGACGACATCCGTTTTGGTGCCTCCATCTCCGGTTCCCACGTTGCTATCGACGATATCGAAGGCGCATGGAACTCTTCCACCAAATACGAAGGCGGCAACAAGGGCCACCGTCCGGGTGTGAAAGGCGGTTACTTCCCGGTTCCGCCAGTAGACTCCTCACAGGATATCCGCTCCACCATGTGTATGATCATGGAAGAGATGGGTCTGGTTGTTGAAGCTCACCACCACGAAGTGGCGACTGCGGGCCAGAACGAAATCGCGACCCGCTTTAACACCATGACCAAAAAAGCGGACGAAATTCAGATTTACAAATACGTTGTGCACAACGTTGCACACCGTTTCGGCAAAACCGCGACCTTTATGCCAAAACCGATGTTTGGCGATAACGGTTCCGGTATGCACTGCCACATGTCCCTGTCCAAGAACGGCGTAAACCTGTTCTCCGGCGACAAATACGCAGGCCTGTCTGAACAAGCGCTGTACTATATCGGCGGCGTAATCAAACACGCTAAAGCGATTAACGCCCTGGCTAACCCGACCACCAACTCCTACAAGCGTCTGGTCCCGGGTTACGAAGCGCCGGTTATGCTGGCTTACTCTGCCCGTAACCGTTCCGCGTCTATCCGTATTCCGGTTGTCACCTCTCCGAAAGCGCGCCGTATCGAAGTTCGCTTCCCGGACCCGGCTGCTAACCCGTACCTGTGCTTCGCGGCGCTGCTGATGGCTGGCCTTGACGGTATCAAGAACAAAATCCATCCGGGCGAAGCCATGGATAAAAACCTGTACGATCTGCCGCCGGAAGAAGCGAAAGAGATCCCACAGGTTGCAGGCTCTCTGGAAGAAGCACTGAACGCGCTGGACGCGGACCGTGAATTCCTGACCGCCGGCGGCGTATTCACCAACGACGCTATCGATGCTTACATCGCCCTGCGTATTGAAGAAAACGACCGCGTACGCATGACTCCGCACCCGGTTGAGTTTGAGCTGTACTACAGCGTCTAATTTTGCTGTAAATCCGCGGTATTCCGTGTTGTGGCGTGGGGTACCAAGGATGTTTTGTTGCCGTGGAAACTTTCAGCCCATCTCAGGATGGGCTTTTTTCTCCACCAACGCGCTGATCCCATGAGCTTTTTATTCATAAAAAGCTATACTGCACTAAAATGGTGCACTCTTTTTCAGGAGACTGTCGAATGGCAACAGGCACACTGCCCGATGCTGGGCAGATCCTTAACTCTTTAATCAACAGTATCTTACTGGTCGATGACGACCTGGCGGTACATTACGCGAACCCGGCGGCGCAGCAGCTGTTGGCGCAAAGCTCGCGTAAATTATTCGGCACGCCGCTGCCGGAGCTGTTGAGCTATTTCTCGCTGAATATCGGCCTCATGCAAGAGAGCCTCGCCGCAGGTCAGGGTTTTACCGATAACGAAGTGACGCTGGTTATTGATGGCCGCTCGCATATCCTTTCCCTAACGGCGCAACGCCTACCGGAAGGCTATATCCTGCTGGAAATGGCGCCGATGGATAATCAGCGTCGCCTGAGCCAGGAGCAGCTACAGCACGCACAACAGATTGCCGCGCGTGACTTAGTGCGTGGTCTGGCCCACGAGATTAAAAATCCGCTGGGCGGCCTGCGCGGCGCGGCGCAGCTGCTGAGCAAAGCGCTGCCCGACCCTGCGCTAATGGAATATACCAAAGTCATTATTGAACAGGCCGACCGGTTAAGAAATCTGGTCGACCGTCTACTGGGACCACAGCATCCCGGAATGCATGTAACAGAAAGCATCCACAAGGTCGCTGAGCGGGTGGTGAAGCTGGTGTCGATGGAACTACCGGATAACGTTAAGCTGGTGCGCGACTATGACCCCAGCCTGCCAGAACTCCCGCACGACCCAGACCAAATTGAACAAGTGCTGCTGAACATCGTACGCAACGCGCTGCAGGCGCTGGGACCGGAGGGCGGAGAGATCACTCTGCGCACCCGGACGGCCTTCCAGTTAACCCTGCACGGCGTGCGCTACCGCCTCGCAGCGCGTATCGACGTTGAAGATAACGGCCCGGGAATCCCATCTCACTTACAGGATACGCTGTTTTATCCCATGGTGAGCGGACGCGAAGGCGGTACCGGACTCGGTCTGTCTATCGCCCGCAGCCTTATCGATCAGCACTCCGGCAAAATTGAATTTACCAGTTGGCCAGGGCATACCGAATTCTCGGTGTACCTGCCTATTCGGAAGTAGAGGTGTTTATGCAACGAGGGATAGCATGGATCGTTGACGACGATAGCTCCATCCGTTGGGTGCTTGAACGCGCGCTCACCGGGGCAGGCTTGAGTTGTACAACGTTTGAAAGCGGCAATGAGGTGCTTGATGCCCTCACGACCAAAACCCCGGATGTGCTGCTGTCGGATATCCGCATGCCGGGGATGGATGGGCTGGCGCTGCTAAAGCAAATTAAACAGCGTCATCCGATGCTCCCGGTCATCATAATGACGGCGCATTCGGATCTTGACGCGGCGGTCAGCGCCTATCAGCAGGGCGCCTTTGATTATCTGCCGAAACCGTTTGATATCGATGAAGCGGTGGCGCTGGTCGACCGTGCGATTAGCCATTACCAGGAACAGCAGCAGCCGCGTAATGCGCCGATTAACAGCCCGACGGCCGATATCATCGGCGAAGCGCCGGCCATGCAGGACGTTTTTCGCATTATCGGCCGCCTGTCGCGTTCATCAATCAGCGTACTGATCAACGGGGAATCCGGTACCGGTAAAGAGCTGGTTGCCCATGCTCTCCATCGGCACAGTCCGCGCGCCAAGGCGCCGTTTATCGCGCTAAATATGGCGGCAATACCTAAAGATTTAATCGAATCAGAACTATTTGGCCACGAGAAAGGGGCCTTTACCGGCGCTAATACTGTGCGTCAGGGACGCTTTGAGCAGGCAGACGGCGGCACGCTGTTCCTCGACGAGATCGGCGATATGCCGCTGGACGTACAGACTCGCCTGCTGCGCGTCCTCGCTGATGGCCAGTTTTATCGCGTCGGCGGCTATGCGCCGGTGAAAGTGGATGTGCGCATCATTGCCGCAACCCACCAGAACCTTGAGCTGCGCGTCCAGGAAGGAAAATTCCGCGAGGATTTATTCCACCGCCTTAACGTGATTCGCGTCCATCTGCCGCCGCTGCGCGAACGTCGGGAAGATATCCCCCGTCTGGCGCGACATTTCCTGCAAATCGCCGCCCGTGAGCTAGGCGTAGAGGCCAAACAGCTGCATCCGGAGACGGAGATGGCGTTAACCCGACTGGCATGGCCGGGTAACGTACGTCAGCTGGAAAATACCTGTCGATGGCTGACGGTAATGGCCGCAGGTCAGGAGGTTCTGACGCAGGATCTTCCCAGCGAGCTTTTTGAAACCGCGATACCGGATAACCCAACGCAAATGCTGCCGGATAGCTGGGCCACGCTGCTGGGACAGTGGGCCGATCGCGCTTTGCGTTCCGGTCATCAAAACCTGCTATCGGAAGCGCAACCTGAGATGGAGCGCACGCTGCTGACCACCGCCTTACGCCACACTCAGGGGCATAAACAAGAGGCGGCCCGGCTGCTGGGATGGGGTCGTAATACCCTGACGCGTAAGCTGAAAGAGTTGGGGATGGAGTAGCTGCGCACTGGCGAGTAAAAAATAGTCACCCAGCGCAAACTGCTGCTATTTTGTACTTTACTGTTGCCATGCGTTGAGTATGATCTTGCCCGGAAAGACGGGGGAGAAATCATGCTTGAGTCACTCATTAATATTATATCGAGCGGTGTTGCAGCGGGTCATACGCCGCAGACGGCGGTCGCTGCCGTTCTGTGCGCGGCAATGGTTGGCCTGTTTAGCTGATAATATCCCCTCTCCTGCCAGGAGAGGGGATATTGCTTATATGACGCGGGAAAACTGCTGCATCCGCGCTTTCTGGCGCAGATATGCATCAAAACACATGCAGATATTGCGAATCAGCAGCCGGCCTTTCGGCGTTACCTGAATGCCTTTCCCATCCATATCCACCAGCCCGTCTTTGGCCAGCGGCGCCAGCAATTTCATATCGTCGGCAAAGTAGCTATCGAAGGTAAGATCCCACTGCGCTTCTACCGCAGCGAAGTCGAGACGGAAGTTACAAATCAGCGCCTTAATCACGTCACGGCGGATACAGTCATCGCGAGTCAACGCGATACCGCGCCACAGCGCAGTTCCGGTTTCATCAACCTGCTGATAATACTGCTTCAACTCTTTCTGGTTCTGCGCGTAGCAATCGCCAATCATGCTGATCGCCGACACGCCCATCCCCAGCAGGTCGGTGTCTCCCTGGGTGGTATATCCCTGGAAGTTCCGATGCAGGATACCTTCACGTTGGGCTATCGCCAGTTCATCATCCGGACGGGCAAAGTGGTCCATGCCGATAAACTGATATCCCGCGGCCGTCAGTGAATTGATGGTTTCCTGAAGAATGTCCAGCTTCTGCTCCGCTGAGGGCAAATCGGCATCTTTGATTTTGCGCTGCGCGGCGAAGAGCGTGGGCAGATGCGCGTAATTGAACACGCTCAGACGATCGGGATTAAGCTCCGCCACTTTCTGTAGCGTATAAGCGAAGCTCTGCGGCGTCTGCTTCGGCAGGCCGTAAATCAGGTCGATATTAGTCGAGGTAAAGCCAATGTCGCGCGCATGGTTGAGTAGCGCGAAGATAAAGGCCTCATCCTGCTCGCGATTCACCAGGCGCTGTACTTCTTTGTTGAAGTCCTGCACGCCCATACTCAGGCGATTAAAGCCTTCGCCGCGTAAATGATCCAGCACATCGAGTTCGATTTCGCGCGGATCAACCTCAATGGAGATCTCTGCATCCGCGTTAAAATTGAAATGGGTACGCAGCAGACCCATCAGACGACTAATTTGCGCCTTGTTTAAATACGTTGGCGTACCGCCGCCCCAGTGCAGCTGATTAACTTTGCGGCCAGCAAAAAGCGGCGCGCGATGAATAATCTCCTGCTCAAGCACATCCAGATACTGGTCGGCCTTATGCTGTTGGCGGGTGACGATTTTATTGCAGCCGCAGAAATAGCAGAGCTTATGGCAAAACGGGATATGCACGTACAGCGACAAGGGACGCTGCGGATAACGGGCAACCGCCGCATCAAATTCAGCGGCGCCGAATTCTGGAGAAAACTCCAGCGCGGTGGGATACGAAGTATAACGCGGCCCGGAATAGTTATATTTCTGGATCAGGGCCAGATCCCAGTCGATTAACTGCACAGACATGCTCACTCCTTCCGATGGTACCGTCGGCGGGTACGCCGCCCCGGCCCAACCGCACCTCGGGTAATGAGCCGGTTGCGCAGCCATTTTTGACGCCGCGACAACCGTCGTAGTTTAACGAATAACCACAGCAGATAACATATAACCAGAAGGGTTATAAGCAGGACCGGGAATCCGATGGGGTGCAAACGTTAGTTTCCACCCTTCAGCAGACGCATCATATCTTCTTTGCGCTCTTCCTCTTCTTCATCTTCGTCATCATCGTATGAGAGGCCCAGCTGCTGCATCAGCTCATCAATACGATCCAGCTTGGCGTCAACCCAGGCCTGCTCTTCGGCATTCAGGGTGCCGCCCTCTTCCAGACGTTCCAGCAGCGCGTCCAGGCGCTCATCGTTCTCCAGCAAATCCAGCTCAGCCTGCGGTGAAAGCATAGGTTTCTCGCTCTTTGGTTTATGCTGCTTAATCGCCGGAGCATTTTCAGTTACGCCCAGCGGGATTGGTTTTTTACTGCCAATTCGGGGATCTTGCTGCTGGCCTTGTTTTTTACCTGCCGAAGCGGTCTCGCCACCGGTCGCACGACTTCCTGCCGCGTGGCCACGATGCTTCTTCTGATGCTTACGCTCGCGGGCTTCCTGGTTCAATTCTTCACGGGTTTTGCGATTTTTTTTGCCGCGAGGTACGGATGTCGGTTTTTTCATGTTGTGTAATCTTCAGGCCGTTTTCTTCAGTATAGAATTGAGGCGGAATCTAGCAGAAAGCAAGCAAAGAAAAAAGGCGACAGATTACTCTGTCGCCTTTTTCCGCACTAACAACCCTTAATGGGCTTCTACTTTCCATGTTCGCTAACGACACACCCTGTCTTTCCTTTAGCGACCAACGGTCCCTGTTACATCCATTTCCTTTTAAAACGTCTCCAGACGTTTGTCATCCTGACAATCCGTAGTCCTCGCCTCCTGGCGCTTCCTGACTCCTCATCCTGAGTCATAATCCTGTCAGCATCCTCGCCTTTGACCGCTACTTTACTGTTTTGAGAAAAACCTACAACCGACTGTACGGAAAAAAAACGAGTTTCAGAATTTTCTTTCAGCCCAACACGATGATTTATCAGAATTTGTATTATGTTTACTCAGTTTTTCCTCATGTATTTCTCATATAATCAATAGCCAATGTCTTACAAAGACTGTGGTTTTAGCTTACAGCGATGAGGTGCGGTAAAAACAGCCTTTTTCTGCTGTTCAGGTATAATCCCCGTCAAAGCCTGATTTAACGGAGACGACCGTCTTGACCAACTGGAATTATCAACTGACGCATTTTGTCACTAGCGCGCCAGATATCCGCCATCTTCCTGCCGATACCGGTATTGAAGTGGCCTTTGCTGGCCGCTCTAACGCCGGGAAATCCAGCGCTCTGAACACGCTGACTAACCAGAAAAGCCTGGCGCGTACTTCGAAGACGCCCGGCCGTACGCAGCTGATTAACTTGTTTGAAGTCGCTGAGGGCAAACGCCTGGTCGACCTGCCGGGCTATGGTTATGCCCAGGTTCCCGAAGAGATGAAAATCAAGTGGCAGCGCGCACTGGGTGAATATCTCGAGAAACGCCTTTGCCTGAAAGGCCTGGTTGTGCTGATGGATATCCGTCATCCGCTTAAAGATCTCGATCAGCAGATGATCCAATGGGCGGTTGAAAGCGATATTCCGGTTCTGGTGCTGCTGACCAAAGCCGATAAGCTGGCCAGCGGCGCGCGGAAAGCGCAGATCGCTATGGTCCGTGAAGCGGTAACCGCCTTTAACGGAGATGTGCAGGTGGAAGGATTTTCTTCCCTGAAGAAGCAAGGCGTGGATAAACTACGGCAGAAACTGGATAGCTGGTATAACGATATCCCACCACAGGAAGAACCTGAAGACGGCGAATAGTCTCGCTAATTACCCCGGGTAGCGGCGCTTGACGCCCTGTCCGGGTAGCCCGCCTCATCAGCATCGATACGCAAAAATTTTCTTTCGCGCAATAAAAAACGCCCCGGTCATAAATGACCGGGGCGGCTAAAATATTCAGCCAAATCCGATTACGTGAAGTAAAAGGTCTGAAAGATAGAACATCTTACCTCTGTACCCTACGTCTTTAACTCTACTCTTCTTTCGATTACGGATAAAGCATTTTTTGTAGTTTTTTTTCACTCTTTACATAGCAAATTCAAATGATCATCACAAAATACGATAAGTTATGTTACTCACTTACAAGAAATGACCATACCTGCCGAATACTTAGTGCGCTTGATCCCAGTTTTCTCCGCTTCCAACTTCCACCAGTAGCGGAACCGCCAGCGTCGTACTGCTTTCCATCAGTTCATGGATCTTTTTCGCAACCGCCGCAAGATCGTCCTTATGCACTTCAAAGACCAATTCATCGTGCACCTGCATGATCATCCGCACGCGTGGTTTTTCACTTAGCAGCCAGCTGTCGACGGCGATCATCGCACGCTTAATAATATCGGCGGCGGTTCCCTGCATCGGCGCGTTGATCGCCGCACGCTCGGCACCGGCACGACGCGCTCCGTTGCTGGATTTGATGTCCGGCAAATAGAGGCGACGACCATCGAGCGTTTCAACATACCCCTGCTCTTTTGCCTGGGCGCGGGTGCGCTCCATATACTCCAGCACGCCCGGATAGCGCTCAAAGTAGAGATCCATATACTTTTGCGCTTCTTTGCGTGGAATATTGAGCTGGCGCGCAAGTCCGAACGCGCTCATGCCATAAATAAGGCCGAAGTTGATTGCCTTCGCGCTGCGGCGCTGCTCGCTGCTGACGCTCTCCAGCGGCAAACCGAAAACCTCGGCCGCCGTCGCGCGGTGGATATCCTTCCCCTCCGCAAACGCGGTCAACAGGCCCTTGTCGCGAGACAGATGCGCCATGATGCGCAGTTCAATTTGCGAGTAGTCGGCAGAGACAATGAGATAATCTTCCGGTGCAATAAACGCCTGGCGGATACGGCGCCCTTCATCATTGCGCACCGGAATATTCTGCAGGTTCGGATCGGTAGACGACAAACGTCCCGTTGCCGTAACCGCCTGGTGATAAGAGGTGTGAACCCGGCCCGTTTTCGGGCTGATCATCAGCGGCAGCTTATCGGTATAGGTGGACTTGAGTTTGGCCAGACCACGATATTCGAGGATGACTTTCGGCAGCGGATAGTCCAACGCCAGCTCTTCCAGCACCTCTTCCGAGGTCGAGGGCGCGCCGCCCGGGGTTTTCTTCAGCGGCTTAATACCTTGTTTTTCAAACAAGATCGTTTGCAGCTGCTTCGGAGAAGAAAGGTTAAACTCTTCACCCGCGATATCGTACGCTTTTTTCTCCAGCTCAACCAGGCGCTTGGCTATCTCCTGAGAATGCGCATGCAGTACGGCCGGATCGATCTTCACGCCATTGCGCTCAATGCGGGATAGTACCGGCACCAGCGGCATTTCAATATTTTTAAAGACGTTCAGCGGGCCTTCATTTTGCTGAAGTTTAGGCCACATTTTCAGGTGCAGCTGTAGCGTGACGTCGGCATCTTCCGCCGCGTAGCGGCCCGCTTCTTCCAGCGCGATTTGGTTGAATGTAAGCTGGTTTTTACCTTTACCCGCAATCTCTTCAAAAGTAATGGTTTTGTGCTTCAGCCAGCGATCGGAGAGGCTATCCATATCATGGCGGCCCGCCACGCTGTCAAGAATGTAAGATTCCAGCATAGTATCAAAGGCAATACCGCGCAATTCAATGTCGTAGTTAGCCAGGATACCGCGGTCATATTTGAGGTTTTGCCCAACCTTCAGAATCTTGTCATCTTCCAGTAGCGGTTTCAGTAGCTCAAGGACACGGTCACGCGGGATCTGATCCGGTGCATCCAGATAATCATGGGCAACCGGTACATAGGCCGCAACGCCAGGCTCAATAGCGAAGGATAAACCGACCATATTGGCTGAAACGTTATCCAGGCTGTCAGTTTCGGTATCAAAGGCAAAAAGCGGCGCTTTCTTCAGGTTTTCAATCCAGGTCAGCAGCGTTTCTTCATCAAGAATCGTGACATAGTTTTCAGAAGAGAGCGCCGTGGCGGTTTCCTCTTCGGCATCAGCCACTGCTGCCACCGCTGCTACCGGGTTCGCCGCAGGCTTCGCGCCTTTTGCCTGCATCCACTTGCCGGACTCGACATCGGTGATCCAGCGTTTGAACTCATACTTTTTAAATAGCGTCAGCAGTTCATCAGCGATGGGCTGTGCAACCAGCAGATCTTCGCAGCCCAGATCCAGCTCGACGTCGGTTTTGATTGTCGCCAGCTGATAAGAGAGATAGGCCACCTCTTTATTCTGCTCCAGCTTCGCTGCCATTGTTTTTGCACCGCGGAAGGTCAGTCCGGCGATTTTTTCAGGTTCCGCATATAGCGTATCAAGGCCGCCCAGCCCCTGTAACAACGCCTGCGCCGTCTTCTCACCCACGCCTGGTACGCCAGGGATGTTGTCCGATGAGTCCCCCATCAGGGCCAGAAAATCGATGATCAGCTCCGGCGGCACGCCATATTTGGTCACCACTTCATCCGGGCCAAGGATGGTGTTGGTCATGGTGTTAATCAGCGTAATACCCGGCGTAACCAGCTGAGCCATGTCTTTATCGCCGGTGCTAATCAGTACCGGACGCCCGACCTTTTCAGCTTCACGCGCCAGGGTACCGATGACATCGTCAGCTTCTACGCCAGGGACGGCCATCAGCGGCAGGCCCATCGCCTTGACCATTGCATGCAGCGGCTCGATCTGCGCCCGAAGATCGTCCGGCATCGGCGGGCGATGAGATTTATAGTGCTCAAACAGTTCATCACGGAAAGTCTTCCCCTTGGCATCAAACACGACGACGGCATGGGTCGGTTGATACTGCAGGATCAGGCTTCGCAGCATATTCAGTACGCCATACATTGCGCCTGTCGGCTCGCCAGCGCTATTCGTCAGCGGAGGGAACGCGTGATATGCCCGATAAAGGTAAGAGGAGCCGTCAACGAGGATGAGAGGGTTTTCTGGGATCTGAACCATAATTTCCGTGCCTGTTTATCAGATTATCGGTAAAGGATGCCACAGACGGGCATTAAATCCTGAATTTTTCCCGCATTTCGTCGAAAAGATTCCGCGATCCCGTCGATCGTATGATGTGTCAGCCTGTGGATAACTTTGTGAATAGTTTTATAACGATGACTAAACCATCATTAATAAAATAATCTATTGATAAATTATTCTATATTTATCATGACATTATGAATTAATGACTTGCGTTAATAACATCATGATGACTCAATGTTCCATGTGGATATAAGATCCGGAAATTTTTCTATCCAGGTAAAACCCGTCATTTGCTCTATTTTCTGGTAAAATCAGCCGCTTGCGCTGTTTAAACGCGTTCTTTGTCAGCCTAACTTTCTGAATAAATTAACTATGTCGAGATTACTCGCTGCGATAACGCTCCCGCTGAGTATCGCCCTGACTATCGTAGTCACCATTATATGTTCCGTGCCAATAATCATCGCGGGGCTGATTAAACTGCTTGTGCCTGTTACTGCGGTCTGGCGCTCGATATCCATTTTCTGCAATTTCATGATGTACTGCTGGTGTGAAGGGTTGGCCCTGCTGCTGCGCCTTAATCCCTGGCTTAAGTGGGATGTTGAGGGCCTGGAAGGCTTGAACAAGAAAAACTGGTATCTGCTTATCAGCAACCACCATAGCTGGGCCGATATCGTGGTGCTTTGCGTACTGTTCCGCAAACATATCCCGATGAATAAATATTTCCTGAAGCAACAGCTCGCCTGGGTGCCGTTTATTGGCCTGGCCTGCTGGGCGTTGGATATGCCTTTTATGCGCCGTTATTCCCGGGGTTATTTAATCCGCCATCCAGAACGCCGCGGCAAAGATGTGGAAACCACCCGTCGCTCCTGCGAGAAATTCCGCTCGCATCCCACCACTATCGTTAACTTTGTCGAAGGCTCACGTTTTACTGAAGAGAAGCGGCTGCAGACCCGCTCGCCTTATAATAATTTATTAGCACCAAAAGCTGCCGGTACTGCCATGGCATTAAGCGTCCTGGGCTCGCAGTTTGATAAGCTGATGAACGTTACACTGTGTTATCCAGAGAATCATCACCGACCGTTTTACGACATGCTGAGCGGCCGATTAACGCGGATTGTGGTACGCATCCGCCTTGAACCCGTGACAGAAGAGCTGCGCGGCGATTATGTGAATGATAAAAACTTTAAGCGGCGGTTTCAGCGCTGGCTAAATACGCTTTGGGAAGATAAAGATCGTCAGTTAACGGAAATAATGCAGCAGAAAGGAAAATGATGCTGGGCGCTGAAAAGCGTAACGCCGGTCAGTAACCGGCGTTTATTTTTTATTTCTTCTCAACTAACTGCTTAACGGTATCGGCATACTGGGCAACAAATGCGTCCATATTGCTGGTATCCATACCCTGCGGGTTAAGCTGATATTTGCCGTTAACGTACATAGCGGGTACGCCCTGCAGCTGGAAATCAGCGGCGGCTTTCTCTTGCTGAGCCACCAGGGATTTCACTACAAAACTGTTCCAGGCTGCATCGTAATCTTCACCTTTAACGCCAGCGTCAACGAAGACCTTACGAATATCGGCTACGGTCTGAACGGTCTGTGTTTTCTGTACCGCTTCAAACATCGGGACAGTGATCTTGTCTTCCACACCCAGCGCCATCGCGACGGCCCACGCCTGAGTCAGATCCTTGCCCAACGGGCCCAGGAACTCAACGTGGTATTTCGTCATTTTGACGCCTTCAGGCAGCTTTTTCTTCACGTTATCTGACACATGAAGCACTTCTTCAAACTGATAGCAGTGCGGGCAGTAGAACGAGAAAAACTCCAGCACCTGAGGCTCGCCAGCAACGGGCTTATCGAGGGTAATATACTGCTTACCGTCGGTGATCTGGGCAGCGGATGCACTAAAAGCCAGAATCATACCAGCCAGCGCCAGCCAAATTTTTTTCATGATTAACTCTCTCCTGGATATATCACATTAATACATTGGCGTTAACTGAAGAGGCGGTTCCTGTAGAACCTTTACCTGCTCAAGAAAAGTTGTTGTCTGCCCACGCCAGTAATCTTCCCCTGTTAACCACGGGAAGTTCTTAGGAAAAGCAGGATCTTCCCAGCGCCTTAACAACCACGCCAGATAATAAACTAAGCGCATTGCACGTAAAGGTTCAATGAGGGCAATTTCATCCGTATTAAAAGAGCTAAACTCTTCATACGCTTCAATGATCATCTCAAGCTGCATCCGTTGCTCGGCCTTATCACCGTTCAACAGCATCCACAGATCCTGGATAGCAGGTCCATTACGTGAATCATCTAAATCAACAAACAAAGGGCCATCGCGCCAGAGGATGTTTCCTGCATGGCAATCACCGTGTAAACGTAAGATATTGGCGCGTCCGTGCCATTGCGCCATTACCGCATCTATCAGCTTATCGGTGGCGCTAAGAAAAGCCTCTTTCAGCCCTGCTGGTATCAGCGGGGAGAGCTCAAAGACCTGCCGGGGCTCAAGAAGGTACTCATTGGTGCCAATCTCCGGGCGCGCGACAAAACGCTGTTTGCGTCCCGTTTGATGCAGACGGCCAAGGTAGCGCCCAACCCATTCCATCTGATCGAGGTTATCCGCCTCAAACTGACGTCCCCCCAGGCTTGGGAACACGGCGAAAAAGAACCCCTGATGCTGATGAAGGGTACTTCCGTTAAATGACAATGGCGCCGCTACAGGGACTTCGTCCTGAACGAGCTGAAGGGAAAACTGGTGTTCTTCGAGGATTTGTTCGGCGGACCAGCGCTCAGGACGATAGAACTTCACCACATAGCGGCGACGGTCTTCGTCCTGAAACTGGTAAACTCGGTTCTCATAGCTATTAAGCGGGGTAAGACCTGAGTCCACCCGCATTCCCAGATCAAATAAACCATCAATGATGGTATCCGGGTGAAGCGTCTGAAAAGTGAAAGCCTTATCGTGCATCCTGACATCCGATAATCGTACGAATGATACAGGATATCATCTCATTGCCGATTCCGCGGCAGCGCTTACAACCTTTTACTCTTTAATCACTCCGCGAGCGCGTAGCAGCGCAGTTTTAAAATCTTCTTCATAATCTTTCTGGATACCGGGGATAACGGCCTCTTTTGCCGAGTCGCGCATCTTCAGGTGATAAATCAGAATATCGTCGGAAAGATCGCTCAGTTCACCGGCATAACCAGCCTCTTTCGCCAGTTTTTGCAAAAATTGAATCAAATTCAGCTCGGGTTCTTTCTGCCAGGCCGGCTGGAGGAGTTCAATGACTTCATTCAGGCGTTTACATTTCATAGCAATGCTCCTTACTCTTGATAGGTGTACGTTAGCAGGGACAATCCCACAATGAAAGAGGCGATATTAATATGCAGGGTAAGGTAATAACCGGCGTTGTACTGGCAGGTGGGAGAGGTACGCGTATGGGAGGTGTTGATAAAGGATTGCAGTTGCTGAAGGGGAAAGCGCTGTGGCGTCATGTCGCCGATACGCTGCAACCCCAGGTCACAAAGCTGGTGATTAGCGCTAACCGCAATCTTGATTGCTGGCGAAGCAGCGGCTACCCGATTATTACCGACTCTCTGAACGACTTTCCCGGGCCGCTAGCTGGCATGCTTTCCGTTATGCATCAGGTTGAGGGTGAGTGGTTTCTGTTTTGTCCGTGCGATACGCCTTTTATTCCATCATTTCTGGCTGAGCGCTTAATACTGCAAAAAAAGTCATCCCCGGTCGTTTGGGTACACGACGGTGAACGCGACCATCCGGCGATTGCTCTGGTGAATCGAGAGGTGATTAGCGAGCTGGAAAGCTATCTGGCGGTAGGCGAGCGGCGGGTTATGGTGTTTATGCGCAAAATGGGGGGGCATAGCGTCGATTTTAGCGATGTAAAATCAGCCTTTATTAACGTCAACACTCTCAGCGATTTACAAAGTATGCAGGCGTCATCATGATCCCTCTTTTAGCCATCGCCGCCTGGAGCGGCACGGGTAAAACAACCTTATTGAAAGCGCTGATTCCAGCGCTACGCGCGGAAGGCATACGTCCTGGGCTCATTAAACATACCCATCATGTTATGGACGTGGATAAACCCGGTAAAGATAGCTATGAGCTACGTAAAGCAGGAGCGGCTCAGACGATTGTCGCCAGCTCGCAGCGTTGGGCATTAATGACGGAAACACCCGAAGAGCCTCCGCTGGATCTAGCATGGCTGGTTAGCCGAATGGACACATCAACGTTAGATCTCGTACTGGTTGAAGGTTTTAAACATGAAGCTGTGCCAAAAATTCTGCTTTTTCGGAAAAACAGCGGACATTGCAAAGAAGAATTAGTATTTGATGATGACGTGATTGCCGTAGCTAGCGATACGCCTGTCGAGACGTCGCTTCCCTTTTTAGATTTAAATAATATTCCGCAGATAGCCGCTTTTATTATGCAATGGTCAAAAAGGGCTTAATCGCAACCTTAATTGAGATTGCAGAGATGTCGCTACGCGTCATCTTGCTAATTCATCACTGATTTCTCAGGCTATAAAAACGCAAAAAGCCCATCCGTCAGGATGGGCTCTTCACGTGTTTGATGCCTGGCAGTTCCCTACTCTCACATGGGGAGACCCCACACTACCATCGGCGCTACGGCGTTTCACTTCTGAGTTCGGCATGGGGTCAGGTGGGACCACCGCGCTATCGCCGCCAGGCAAATTCTTTGTGCTCAGTACGCAATTCTTTATCGCATCTGCCGCGTTGCCCGCGCTCGCAAAGTCAGTCACATACCTCAGTATGCTCCTTCCTTTCCTTCGCTTGTCGCCTTGCTGCTGCGCAAATTATTGCGTACTCAACTCTGAATCAATGCTGAAATTGTTCTCTTCTCAATCCGCCAAAACATCTTCGGCGTTGTAAGGTTAAGCCTCACGGTTCATTAGTACCGGTTAGCTCAACGCATCGCTGCGCTTACACACCCGGCCTATCAACGTCGTCGTCTTCAACGTTCCTTCAGGACTCTCAAGGAGTCAGGGAGAACTCATCTCGGGGCAAGTTTCGTACTTAGATGCTTTCAGCACTTATCTCTTCCGCATTTAGCTACCGGGCAATGCCATTGGCATGACAACCCGAACACCAGTGATGCGTCCACTCCGGTCCTCTCGTACTAGGAGCAGCCCCCCTCAATTCTCCAGCGCCCACGGCAGATAGGGACCGAACTGTCTCACGACGTTCTAAACCCAGCTCGCGTACCACTTTAAATGGCGAACAGCCATACCCTTGGGACCTACTTCAGCCCCAGGATGTGATGAGCCGACATCGAGGTGCCAAACACCGCCGTCGATATGAACTCTTGGGCGGTATCAGCCTGTTATCCCCGGAGTACCTTTTATCCGTTGAGCGATGGCCCTTCCATTCAGAACCACCGGATCACTATGACCTGCTTTCGCACCTGCTCGCGCCGTCACGCTCGCAGTCAAGCCAGCTTATGCCATTGCACTAACCTCCTGATGTCCGACCAGGATTAGCTGACCTTCGTGCTCCTCCGTTACTCTTTAGGAGGAGACCGCCCCAGTCAAACTACCCACCAGACACTGTCCGCAACCCGGATTACGGGCCCACGTTAGAACACCAGCCATTAAAGGGTGGTATTTCAAGGATGGCTCCATGCAGACTGGCGTCCACACTTCAAAGCCTCCCACCTATCCTACACATCAAGGACCAGTGTTCAGTGTCAAGCTATAGTAAAGGTTCACGGGGTCTTTCCGTCTTGCCGCGGGTACACTGCATCTTCACAGCGAGTTCAATTTCACTGAGTCTCGGGTGGAGACAGCCTGGCCATCATTACGCCATTCGTGCAGGTCGGAACTTACCCGACAAGGAATTTCGCTACCTTAGGACCGTTATAGTTACGGCCGCCGTTTACCGGGGCTTCGATCAAGAGCTTCTCCTTACGGATAACCCCATCAATTAACCTTCCGGCACCGGGCAGGCGTCACACCGTATACGTCCACTTTCGTGTTTGCACAGTGCTGTGTTTTTAATAAACAGTTGCAGCCAGCTGGTATCTTCGACTGATTTCAGCTCCATGAGTAAATCACTTCACCTACATATCAGCGTGCCTTCTCCCGAAGTTACGGCACCATTTTGCCTAGTTCCTTCACCCGAGTTCTCTCAAGCGCCTTGGTATTCTCTACCTGACCACCTGTGTCGGTTTGGGGTACGATTTGATGTTACCTGATGCTTAGAGGCTTTTCCTGGAAGCAGGGCATTTGTCACTTCAGCACCGTAGTGCCTCGTCATCACGCCTCAGTGTTAAAGTGAACCGGATTTACCTGGAACACACACCTACACGCTTAAACCGGGACAACCGTCGCCCGGCCAACATAGCCTTCTCCGTCCCCCCTTCGCAGTAACACCAAGTACAGGAATATTAACCTGTTTCCCATCGACTACGCCTTTCGGCCTCGCCTTAGGGGTCGACTCACCCTGCCCCGATTAACGTTGGACAGGAACCCTTGGTCTTCCGGCGTGCGGGTTTTTCACCCGCATTATCGTTACTTATGTCAGCATTCGCACTTCTGATACCTCCAGCAACCCTCACAGGCCACCTTCAACGGCTTACAGAACGCTCCCCTACCCAACAACGCCTAAGCGTCGCTGCCGCAGCTTCGGTGCATGGTTTAGCCCCGTTACATCTTCCGCGCAGGCCGACTCGACCAGTGAGCTATTACGCTTTCTTTAAATGATGGCTGCTTCTAAGCCAACATCCTGGCTGTCTGGGCCTTCCCACATCGTTTCCCACTTAACCATGACTTTGGGACCTTAGCTGGCGGTCTGGGTTGTTTCCCTCTTCACGACGGACGTTAGCACCCGCCGTGTGTCTCCCGTGATAACATTCTTCGGTATTCGTAGTTTGCATCGGGTTGGTAAGTCGGGATGACCCCCTAGCCGAAACAGTGCTCTACCCCCGAAGATGAATTCACGAGGCGCTACCTAAATAGCTTTCGGGGAGAACCAGCTATCTCCCGGTTTGATTGGCCTTTCACCCCCAGCCACAAATCATCCGCTAATTTTTCAACATTAGTCGGTTCGGTCCTCCAGTTAGTGTTACCCAACCTTCAACCTGCCCATGGCTAGATCACCGGGTTTCGGGTCTATACCCTGCAACTTAACGCCCAGTTAAGACTCGGTTTCCCTGCGGCTCCCCTATACGGTTAACCTTGCTACAGAATATAAGTCGCTGACCCATTATACAAAAGGTACGCAGTCACCCAACAAGTGGGCTCCTACTGCTTGTACGTACACGGTTTCAGGTTCTTTTTCACTCCCCTCGCCGGGGTTCTTTTCGCCTTTCCCTCACGGTACTGGTTCACTATCGGTCAGTCAGGAGTATTTAGCCTTGGAGGATGGTCCCCCCATATTCAGACAGGATACCACGTGTCCCGCCCTACTCTTCGAGTTCACAACCTGTGTGTTTTAGTGTACGGGAGTATCACCCTGTACCCTGCGACTTTCCAGACGCTTCCACTAACACACAAGCTGATTCAGACTCCGGGCTGCTCCCCGTTCGCTCGCCGCTACTGGGGGAATCTCGGTTGATTTCTTTTCCTCGGGGTACTTAGATGTTTCAGTTCCCCCGGTTCGCCTCGTTTGACTATGTATTCATCAAACGATAGTGCAACGAATTGCACTGGGTTTCCCCATTCGGACATCGCCGGCTGTAACGGTTCATATCACCTTACCGACGCTTTTCGCAGATTAGCACGTCCTTCATCGCCTCTGACTGCCAGGGCATCCACCGTGTACGCTTAGTCGCTTAACCTCACAACCCGAAGATGTTTCGTAAAACATCGTCGTGTCGCGAAAATTTGAGAGACTCGAACACACATTAACTGTGTGTCGTTTCAATTTTCAGCTTGATCCAGATTTTTAAAGAGCAAAATTTCACAATGCACTTCACAGTACATTTTGAAATTTATCATTCATCAGACAATCTGTGTGAGCACTACAAAGGCAGGTTCTTTAAGGTAAGGAGGTGATCCAACCGCAGGTTCCCCTACGGTTACCTTGTTACGACTTCACCCCAGTCATGAATCACAAAGTGGTAAGCGCCCTCCCGAAGGTTAAGCTACCTACTTCTTTTGCAACCCACTCCCATGGTGTGACGGGCGGTGTGTACAAGGCCCGGGAACGTATTCACCGTGGCATTCTGATCCACGATTACTAGCGATTCCGACTTCATGGAGTCGAGTTGCAGACTCCAATCCGGACTACGACATACTTTATGAGGTCCGCTTGCTCTCGCGAGGTCGCTTCTCTTTGTATATGCCATTGTAGCACGTGTGTAGCCCTACTCGTAAGGGCCATGATGACTTGACGTCATCCCCACCTTCCTCCAGTTTATCACTGGCAGTCTCCTTTGAGTTCCCGGCCGGACCGCTGGCAACAAAGGATAAGGGTTGCGCTCGTTGCGGGACTTAACCCAACATTTCACAACACGAGCTGACGACAGCCATGCAGCACCTGTCTCAGAGTTCCCGAAGGCACCAAAGCATCTCTGCTAAGTTCTCTGGATGTCAAGAGTAGGTAAGGTTCTTCGCGTTGCATCGAATTAAACCACATGCTCCACCGCTTGTGCGGGCCCCCGTCAATTCATTTGAGTTTTAACCTTGCGGCCGTACTCCCCAGGCGGTCGACTTAACGCGTTAGCTCCGGAAGCCACTCCTCAAGGGAACAACCTCCAAGTCGACATCGTTTACAGCGTGGACTACCAGGGTATCTAATCCTGTTTGCTCCCCACGCTTTCGCACCTGAGCGTCAGTCTTTGTCCAGGGGGCCGCCTTCGCCACCGGTATTCCTCCAGATCTCTACGCATTTCACCGCTACACCTGGAATTCTACCCCCCTCTACAAGACTCCAGCCTGCCAGTTTCGAATGCAGTTCCCAGGTTGAGCCCGGGGATTTCACATCCGACTTGACAGACCGCCTGCGTGCGCTTTACGCCCAGTAATTCCGATTAACGCTTGCACCCTCCGTATTACCGCGGCTGCTGGCACGGAGTTAGCCGGTGCTTCTTCTGCGGGTAACGTCAATCGACAAGGTTATTAACCTTATCGCCTTCCTCCCCGCTGAAAGTACTTTACAACCCGAAGGCCTTCTTCATACACGCGGCATGGCTGCATCAGGCTTGCGCCCATTGTGCAATATTCCCCACTGCTGCCTCCCGTAGGAGTCTGGACCGTGTCTCAGTTCCAGTGTGGCTGGTCATCCTCTCAGACCAGCTAGGGATCGTCGCCTAGGTGAGCCGTTACCCCACCTACTAGCTAATCCCATCTGGGCACATCTGATGGCAAGAGGCCCGAAGGTCCCCCTCTTTGGTCTTGCGACGTTATGCGGTATTAGCTACCGTTTCCAGTAGTTATCCCCCTCCATCAGGCAGTTTCCCAGACATTACTCACCCGTCCGCCACTCGTCACCCGAGAGCAAGCTCTCTGTGCTACCGTTCGACTTGCATGTGTTAGGCCTGCCGCCAGCGTTCAATCTGAGCCATGATCAAACTCTTCAATTTAAGTTTGATGCTCGTAGAATTAAACTTCGTAATGAATTACGTGTTCACTCTTTGAGACTTGGTATTCATTTTTCGTCTTGCGACGTTAAGAATCCATGTCACTTTGAGTGCCCACACAGATTGTCTGATAAATTGTTAAAGAGCAGTGCAACGCGGCTTTCGCTCACCGTTGCGAGGTGGCGTATATTACGCTTTCCTCTTTCAGAGTCAAGCGTTTAATTTCGCTTTTCTCTGCCGGCATTCATCGCTGAATCCCGTTGACCCGGCGGCTTACGTGCCGTTGTTCCGTGTCAGTGGAGGCGCATTATAGGGGGTAATTCTGAAGTGACAAGGGCTAAATGCAAAAAACTTTTCAACCGCCTCTTTTTTCATCATTACGGCGCGTGATGTAGCAAAAAACCGGCGTTTTGCCGTTTTAACCAACGAAGCAAGCCGTCAGATGGCATACTGGTAAGGTAAAAAAGAGAAAGGAACGGCATTGTATGTCTTTAAGCGCACAGCAGTTGGCGGCACAAAAGAATATATCCTGGGTATTAGCGGAGAAGCTGGCTCAAAAAATTTTGACCGGTGAATATCAGCCAGAAAGTATCCTTCCTGGCGAGATGGAGCTGGGCGAACAATTCGGCGTGAGCCGCACCGCCGTGCGTGAAGCGGTTAAGACGCTAACGGCAAAAGGTATGCTTTTACCACGGCCACGCATCGGTACGCGGGTGATGCCGCGCAGCAGCTGGAACTTTCTCGATAAAGAACTCCTGGCCTGGTGGTTAACAGAAGATAACTTCTCTGATGTTGTCAGCCATTTCCTCGTTATGCGCGGTAGCCTGGAACCTCAAGCCTGTTTTCTGGCGTCAACGTCAGGCACGCCGGAGCAAAAAGCCCAGCTTAACGCCTTGATGGAGGAGATGATTGAGCTAAAGAGGAACTTTCAGCGCGAGCGCTGGATTGAAGTCGATATGGCCTGGCATGAACATATATATGAAATGAGCGGCAACCCTTTCCTGATCTCTTTCGCCTCTTTATTTCATTCGGTCTATCACACCTACTTCACATCAATTACTCAAAATGAAGTGGTGAAACTGGATCTGCATCAGGCAATCGTTGATGCCATTCTGGATAGCGACGGCTCGCGAGCGCTTAACGCCTGCCAGGCGTTGCTGAGTGCCCCCAATCATTCCGACAAATCGCAAGGGTAACGAATGACCAAAAAGAAAGGCCGCAGTATGGCCGGGCTGCCATGGATCGCAGCGATGGCTTTTTTTATGCAGGCGCTCGACGCCACCATTCTGAATACAGCCCTTCCCGCTATCGCCCATAGTCTCAACCGTTCACCGCTAGCGATGCAATCGGCCATCATCAGCTATACGCTGACGGTGGCTATGCTTATTCCGGTCAGTGGTTGGCTGGCCGACCGTTTCGGCACGCGGAAAGTATTTATCATCGCCGTCAGCCTGTTCACACTCGGTTCTCTTGCCTGCGCCCTGTCAAACTCGCTGATGGAACTGGTTATTTTCCGCGTCATTCAGGGAATCGGCGGGGCAATGATGATGCCAGTAGCGAGGCTGGCGTTACTGCGTGCCTATCCGCGCAGCGAACTGCTGCCGGTACTCAACTTCGTCACGATGCCTGGGCTGGTTGGCCCCATTCTTGGCCCCGTACTCGGCGGCGTTTTGGTCACCTGGGCTAGCTGGCATTGGATTTTCCTGATTAATATTCCCATCGGCATTATCGGGATCGTGTATGCCCGCAAATATATGCCGGATTTCACCACGCCCCGTCGCCGCTTCGACACGCTCGGTTTTATACTGTTTGGCCTGAGCCTGGTGCTGTTCTCCAGCGGAATCGAGCTGTTTGGCGAGAAAATTGTCGCCACATGGATGGCTTTGGCCGTTATCGCTCTGAGCATCATTTTACTGTGGGCCTATATTCGCCACGCTCGCCGTCATCCCACCCCGCTCATTTCACTTTCTTTATTTAAGACGCATACCTTTTCTGTCGGGATCGCGGGGAACCTCGCCACGCGCCTGGGTACCGGTTGCGTTCCGTTCCTGATGCCGCTGATGTTACAGGTTGGCTTCGGTTATCCGGCGATTATCGCCGGATGCATGATAGCGCCTACGGCTATTGGTTCGATTATTGCGAAATCAACCGTCACCCAGATACTTCGCTGGTTTGGTTATCGTAAAACGCTGGTCGGGGTCACGATATTTATCGGCCTGATGATCGCTCAGTTTTCGCTGCAAACTCCGGATATGTCAATCTGGATGCTGCTGCTGCCGCTATTCGTTTTGGGAATGGCGATGTCCACTCAGTTCACCTCAATGAACACCATCACGCTCGCCGATTTAACGGATGACAATGCCAGCAGCGGCAACAGCATGCTGGCTGTTACTCAGCAGCTTTCTATTAGTCTTGGGGTCGCCGTTAGCGCGGCGGTGCTGCGGTTTTATGAAGGATTCGATAGCGCAAATACCATTGAGCAGTTCCACTACACCTTTATTACCATGGGGGCAATCACCGTGGTATCGGCGCTGGTATTTACCTTATTAAGAGCAAAAGATGGCCGCAACCTGATTAAGGAGCGGCACAAGCGTTAAGCTGAACCGCGAACCACTAGCTCGGGGGTTAACTGTATGCGTTGCTGTTTTTGCCCAGGATCGGCCATGCGGTGAATCAGCACATCGATGGCCAGCTCGCCCAGTTCATCTTTCGGTTGATGAATTGTGGTTAACGGCGGCGTCATATAGCGCGCCAGTTCAATATCGTCATAACCCACCAGCGCCATATCCTGAGGGATGCGCAGACCGCCCTGATAAAGGGCCTGGTAGGCGCCCACCGCCATCGCATCGTTACCGATAAACACCGCCTGCGGCAGCGTTGATAGGGTCAGCAGCTTCTGCATGGCGCTAAATCCGCCGCCAAACTCAAAATCGCTGCTAATCACATAGCCTTCAGGTATCGTGAGTCCGGCCCGAGCCATCGCTGACTGATACCCCTCCAGGCGCAGCCGGGCAGGCGTTTTATCCAACGGACCCGCAATACAGGCAATTCGCGTGTAGCCCTGGTCGATCAGATACTTCGTCGCCATATCGCCACCCAGCAGAGAGTTATCCTGAATCAGATCGCTATCGCCGTCGAACGGCGCCCAGTCCATCATCACCGTCGGAACAGAAGGGTAACGCTGCATGATCTCCGGCGAAGGTTGATGCGTTTCAGTGCACAGCAACAGTAAACCATCGACGCGCTTTTGCATCAGCGTCTCCAGATTACGGTTCATGCGCTGCTCATCGCCTTCGGTATTACACAGCACCAGGCTATAACCCCGCTCGAAGCAGCTGCGCTCCACGCCGCGTACCAGCTCCGAATAAAACGGATTGGTACTGGCGGTAATGAGCATACCTATAGTGCGGGTTTGATTTAATTTGAGACTACGCGCCAGCGCGGACGGCGCGTAGTTCAGGCTTTTAATCGCAGCGTCGACTTTAGCGGTAATCGCTTCGCTAACGAAACGGTCTTTGTTAATGACATGAGAAACCGTCGAAGTGGAAACGCCCGCGATGCGGGCTACATCCTTCATGGTGGCCAAGCGTTACCCCTGTTGACGTAAAAATTCGTCTATTTCTTTTCGCCAGGGCACGGAGGGCTGAGCCCCTTTTCGGGTGACGGCGATAGCCGCAGCTGCATGGGCAAAACGAATTGCCTCCGCCAGTTCGCGACCTTCAAGCAGCGCGGTGACCAGCGCGCCATTAAAGGTATCGCCAGCGGCAATGGTGTCAACCGCCTGCACTTTAAATCCCGGAACCCGACGACCGTTACCTTCGCTGCTGGCCCATACACCACGGCTGCCAAGCGTAATGATCACCGTACCAATACCTTTATCATGGAGCACTTTAGCGGCTTTTGCCGCATCCTCGTCGTTTTCCACGCGCACGCCGGTGAGCTTTTCCGCTTCGGTCTCGTTAGGGGTAATGATATCCACCAGCGTTAACAGTTCATCCGGCAATTCACGCGCCGGAGCAGGATTGAGTATGACCGAGGTTTGATTTTGGTGAGCAATTTTCGCCGCCGCCAGTACGCTTTCCAGCGGTGATTCCAGCTGCATCAGCAGCGCCTGCGCGCTGGCAATACGCTCTTTTTCCGCATCAACCTGCGCAACGCAGAGCGCGGCATTAGCACCGGCGTGAATACCGATGGTGTTTTCACCTTCAGCGTTGACAAAAATCAGCGCCACGCCAGTTGATTCTCCGGAAACGGCCCTGACCGGCGCGACGTCGATATTATCGCTGTCCAGCTGACGACGAACGCGTTCGCCAATATCGTCATCGCCGGTACAGGCGATAAAGGAGATATTTGCCCCGCTGCGTCCGGCGGCAACCGCCTGGTTTGCCCCCTTACCGCCGAAAGCGACCTGATAATGATGACCGGTGACAGTTTCACCGGGCGTAGGGAAGGCGTCGAGATTAAGGATGTGATCGGCGTTGATACTGCCAAGGACGACAAGTTTGCCTGCGGTTTTCATAATCAATATTCCCGGAAAGCGCGCCACCGGAATCCGGTGGCGCATGCCCTGCTTTTCTTTATTATGTTGTCCCTCGGACCGTCGCCGATCCGAATCGCACATTATTGCTTAATGACCAGTTTCAACTCAACCGGATAGCTGGTTTCCACTTTTTCGCCCTTCAGCACTTTATCGGCTGTCTCAACGCCTTTCACGCCGATCTGCTCCGGTAACTGGGCGATGGTCGCTGCCAGTTTGCCACTATTTACCGCTTTTTCGCCATCCGGAGTGCCATCAAATCCAACAACCATCACATCAGATTTGCCCGCCGTTTGCAGCGCACGCAGCGCGCCCAGCGCCATTTCATCATTCTGGGCAAATACCGCCTGTACATCCGGATGTGCGGTCAGCAGGTTCTGCATGACGTTCAGGCCCTTAGTGCGGTCAAAATCTGCCGGTTGGCTGGCCAACACGTTAAACTTATGTGCAGCCACGGCCTGCTGAAAACCTTCGCCACGCTCGCGCGCCGCGGATGTCCCCGCAATGCCCTGTAGTTCAATGATCTTCGCGCTTTCGCCGACTTTTTTGGCGATAAAGTCACCGGCCATTTTTCCGCCCAGCACGTTATCAGACGCGATATGACTAACTACGTCACCTTTTGATGCCTGACGATCAAGGGTGATAACCGGAATTTTCGCCTGGTTAGCCAGCTTCACGGCATTACCAACCGCATCGGAATCCGTTGGGTTGATCAGCAGCAGTTTGGTGCCACGGACGGTTAAATCCTGAACGTTAGCCAGCTCTTTTGCCGGGTTGTTCTGTGAATCCAGAACCACCAGGTTATAGCCAAGTTTATCCGCTTCTTTTTGCGCCCCCTCTTTCAGAGAGACAAAGAACGGGTTGTTAAGGGTTGAGATAACCAGAGCGATAGTGTCTTTTGCCATCGCGTTTGCACTTACGGTCGCACTTAGCGCTACAGCAGAGACCAGGGTCGCCAGTTTTTTCATATTCATAGTTAAGATGTCCTGTAGAGTTCTCAGTTACTGCTTCTTGTTATCTACCAGTACCGCCAGCAAAATAACCACCGCTTTCACGATCATCTGGTAATAGGATGAAACACCTAATAAATTCAGTCCGTTGTTCAGAAAGCCAAGGATCAACGCACCAATCAACGTGCCGACAATACGCCCTTTACCGCCCGCGAGGCTGGTACCACCCAGCACCACCGCCGCAATTGCATCCAGTTCATATCCGGTGCCCGCCGTCGGCTGCGCGGAGGAGAGACGCGCAACCTCAATAATACCGGCTAGCGAGGCCAGCATGCCGCACAAAGAATAGACGATGATCTTAACTTTATTCACGCTGATGCC
The DNA here is from genome assembly GCF_018139045.1 of Klebsiella pasteurii. Lineage (NCBI taxonomy): Bacteria > Pseudomonadati > Pseudomonadota > Gammaproteobacteria > Enterobacterales > Enterobacteriaceae > Klebsiella > Klebsiella pasteurii. The sequence continues at coordinate 3,974,538 of NZ_CP073236.1, read as the reverse complement.
GGAAAGACGCGTTGCCGCCTCGTTACCGCCGAGGGCGTAGATATAACGGCCCAGACGGGTATGGTGCAGCATGTACCAGGCGGCCAGGAAGACAAACGCCATAATCCACACCGGCGTTGGGATCCCCAGCGGACGACCAATCCCGAACCAGCCAAACAGATCGGCATTATCGGTAAAACCGGTATTCACCGGGCTACCGTTGGTATACACCATCGTCACGCCGCGCAGCAGCAGCATCATCACCAGCGTAGCGATAAATGCCTGGACGCGCCCTTTCGCCACAATCACGCCGGTAACGGCGCCAATTGCCGCCCCTAACGCCAGCGCAGCGGCTACGGCCACCAGCGCGTTAACCTCAATTCCGACAATCGACGCAGCGACCGCGCCGGTCAGCGCCAGCAGGGAACCGACGGACAGGTCGATGCCCGACGTCAGGATAACCAGCGTCATCCCTACCGCCATAATGGCGTTAACTGAAGTTTGTTGCAGGATATTGAACAAGTTATTCACGGTAAAAAAGTTGGGGCTCATGGTCGAAACAATCGCAATCAGCACCAGCAGGGCTATCAGCGATTTTTGCTCCATCAGCCACGCTTTTGTGAAGTAGCGACGACCAGAAACAGCCGGGTTATTCATCTTTTTTACTCCTGATTCACACGGTTAAGCTTGCCCACAGCGGCAGCCATCAATACTTCCTGGGTGGCCTGCTCGCGTGTGAATTCACCGCCGAGATGCCCTTCATGCATCACCATGATGCGATCGCTCATGCCCAGCACTTCCGGCATCTCCGAAGAGACCAGAATGATGCTCAGGCCTTCGGCTTTAAACTGGTTAATCAGCTGGTAGATCTCTTTCTTCGCACCAACGTCGACGCCGCGGGTCGGTTCATCAAGGATCAACACTTTCGGACGAGTCATTAACCCGCGGGCGATCGCCACCTTCTGCTGGTTACCGCCCGAAAGCAGCCCAATAGCCTGCTCCATCGACGGCGTTTTCACATTAAACAGGCGGATAAAATCACCTACCGCCTGCTGTTCATCTTTATGCTTTAGGCTACCGCCGCCGCGGCTGAAGTAACGCAGCGCGGTTAGCGACATATTCTCTTTAACCGACATGCCGAGCACTAAACCATCGCGCTTGCGGTCTTCAGAGATGTAAACAATGCCGTTGGCCAGGCCATCCTGCGGAGAACGAGCGACAACTTCGCGCCCATCAAGAGTCACCGAGCCGCTGCTGCGCGGCAGCGCACCGTACAGCACCTTCATCAGTTCGGTGCGACCGGCGCCCATCAGCCCGGCGACGCCGAGAATTTCACCCTGGCGCAGAATAAAGGAGATATTCTCCACGCCTGAGCCGCACAGGTTGTCGACCTTAAGGCGAACCTCACCCGGGGCTTTGTCCAGACGCGGATACTGATCCTCCAGCTTGCGGCCGACCATCATCTCAATAAGCAGATCTTCATCCAGGCTGGCCACTTCGCGCTCGGCGATAAACTGCCCATCGCGAAATACCGTGACGTCATCGCAAATCTCGAAGATCTCTTTCATACGGTGAGAGATATAGACAATACCGCGCCCCTGCGATTTCAGTTCGCGGATCACGCGGAACAGGGATTCGGTCTCAGTATCGGTTAGCGCGTCGGTGGGTTCATCCATAATGATGACCTTCGACTCAAAGCTCAGTACTTTAGCGATCTCGACCATCTGCTGATCGCCGATCGACAAATCGCCCACCAGCTTCTGGCTGTTAAAACGTAGATTCAGCTTTGCCAGCAGCTTATCGGCTTCGGCGTACATCATCTTCCAGTCAATTTTGCCAAAGCGATTCACAAACTCACGACCAAGGAAAATGTTCTCGGCGATCGTCAGTTGCGGGATCAGGTTGAGCTCCTGGTGGATGATGCCGATTCCGGCTTCCTGAGAAGATTTGGGTCCGTTGAAGGTGGTTTCTTTCCCCAGCCACAGCAGCGAACCGGCATCGCGGGAGTAAATACCGGTCAGCACCTTCATCATGGTGGACTTGCCGGCACCGTTCTCGCCGACCAGCGCCATCACGCGGCCCGGATAGACATTTAGCGAGGCGCCGGAGAGCGCCTTGACGCCAGGGAACGCTTTATCGATCCCTTTTAATTGCAATAACGCTTCCATATCGGCGACCTCAGAACGTCACGCCGGCACAGAGAATAACGTTCGCATACGGGGAACACTCCCCGCTGCGAATCACCGCCTGACTGTCTGCGGTTTCTTTTTTAAACTGCTCATGACTGGTGTAACGAATTTCAATAGTGTTTCCCTGGTGCTGCTGCAGCTGCTCAAGGTGATTGAGCAACGTCGCGTGGAGCTGCGGATTAAGAGTTTTAATCTCTTCCGCGAGGATAGCCGCTTCAACCTGCATTTCGCTCGTCACCACCTCCAGAACCTGCATAAAGGAGGGCACCCCGTGGGTTAACGCCATATCAATACGCGCGCTGCTGCGGGGAACCGGTAAACCAGCGTCGCAAACCACCAGCGTATCGGTATGACCCAGACGGGAGATAACTGACGAAATATCAGCATTGAGGACGGTACCTTTTTTCATTTTCTCTTTTGCTCCACTAGCGAAACGTTTCGCTGGTATTAGTATTAGCAATAAGAGAACAGAAAACCATCACCAGATGTGAGAATTGTGATCGTCATCGAAACGTTTCGCAACGCAGAAGCGAGAAAGTCCGAAGTGAGTAGATAAAACAAAAAAGCCCTTCGTCAAGAAGGGCCTTAGCGAATCAGATCTCAACCTGAGTGCCGAGCTCAATAACCCGGTTAGGCGGGATTTCGAACTGGTCCGGCGCTCTCAGGGCGTTGCGCTGCAGCAGCAGATACAGCTTGCCGCGCAGGCGCAGATACCATGGCCGCTTGCCGATGATCAACGACTCATGCGACATAAAGAAGGAGGTCTCCATCATCCGGCAGCTCAGACCTTCCAGCCCGCAGCGGTGGAAAACCTCTTCGACATTCGGCGTTTCGCGCCAGCCGTAGCTGGCAACGACGCGCCAGAACGATGGCGATATCTGTTCAATCTGCACGCGACGAACGTTATGTACGTACGGCGCGTCTTCGGTACGCAGCGTGAGCAAAATCACCCGCTCGTGCAGCACCTTGTTATGCTTCAGGTTGTGCAACAGCGCGAAAGGAATCACGTTCAGCGCCCGAGACATATAAACAGCGGTACCCGGCACACGAACCGGCGGCGATTTTTCAAGAGAAGAGATCATCGCCTCCAGAGAGTTACCGTGCTCATGCATCCGACGCAGAAGGCGGAAACGCTCGCTCTTCCAGGTCGTCATGATGGTAAACATCACCAGACCGAGGGTCAGAGGCAGCCAGCCGCCGGAGACGATTTTATCGAGGTTCGCAGAGAAGAGCGGGATATCAATGCACATAAAGGCAACCAGCAGCAGGGCCACTACGAACTTATTCCAGTGCCAGTTTTGACGCGCCACGGTCGTGAACAGAATAGTGGTCAGCACCATCGTTCCCGTCACCGCAATACCGTATGCCGCCGCCAGATTCGAAGAGTGCTCAAAGTTAACAATCACGATAACCACCGAGATATACAGCAGCCAGTTGATGAACGGGATGTAAATCTGCCCGGACTCCATTTCCGAGGTATGAATAATACGCATTGGCGACAGGTATCCCAGACGCACCGCCTGACGAGTCAGGGAGAAGACGCCGGAGATAACCGCCTGGGAAGCGATAACCGTCGCCAGGGCGGCAATAATCAGCATCGGAATCAGCGCCCACTCCGGGGCCAGCAGAAAGAACGGGTTTTTAATTGCTTCCGGGTGTTTGAGCAGCAGCGCCCCCTGGCCAAAGTAGTTCAGCACCAGCGAAGGCAATACCACCGAAAACCAGGCCAGACGAATAGGTAATTTACCGAAATGCCCCATATCGGCATACAGCGCTTCCACGCCGGTGATTGACAGCACCACCGCCCCCAGCGCCACAAACGAAACGGTTTTATATTCAAGGAAGAAATGAACCGCCCAATACGGGTTCAGCGCCTGCAGCACCTCCGGATTAGCGAAGATACTGCGTGCCCCCAGCACCGCCAGTAGCAAGAACCAGATCAGCATAATTGGCGCGAACAGCTTGCCCACCATGCTGGTACCGTGCTTTTGAATGGCGAATAATAGCGTCAGAACAATAATGGAGATGGGCACAACCCAAGTATCCAGGTCGGGAGCGATAATTTCCAGCCCCTCTATCGCCGACATCACCGAGATGGCAGGCGTAATCACCACCTCGCCATAAAAGAAGCTGCCGCCGATAAGCCCAAGGATCACCAGTACGGATGTCGCACGTGCGGAGGTATTACGCCCCGCCAGCGACATTAACGTCAGGATGCCACCTTCACCGGCGTTATCTGCCCGCATCACGAATGTGATGTACTTGAGCGATACGGTAAAAATTAATAGCCAGAAAATGAGCGACAGGAAGCCAAAAACAGCATCACGCTCAACGCCAAAGCCAAACTGGCCTGACAGACATTCACGAAGTGTATACAGTGGGCTGGTGCCGATATCGCCGTATACCACGCCGATTGCCGCCAGCGTTATTGCCGGCAGCGATTGCTTATTATCAGTGCTCATAGACTAGTCTTTTCGTTTATAAAACAAATGTGTGCCTAGTCCCTTGGCCCACAAAAAGCGCACAGTATGCACGATTATTTGCTGAATCGTACCCCTAACTGACATCATCTTAACCTGACTCAAAGAAAATAAATCGATTCTTCAGGCTATTACCACCCCTAATCAAACATCTATACTCGACCTAACAACGACATTCTAAAAAGCACGCAACTCTATTATGGCTCAATCACATTTACTGGCAGAAAGAATTTCCCGGCTCAGCGCCGCGCTGGAAAAAGGACTCTTCGAACGCAGCCACGCAATACGCCTTTGCCTGCTTGCCGCCCTCAGCGGCGAGAGCGTTTTTCTGCTGGGCCCGCCGGGGATCGCCAAAAGCCTGATTGCCCGTCGCCTCAAGTTCGCCTTTCAGCAGGCTCGCGCATTTGAATACCTGATGACCCGTTTCTCCACGCCGGAAGAGGTCTTTGGCCCACTCTCCATTCAGGCGCTGAAAGATGAAGGGCGCTATGAGCGTTTGACCGCCGGCTATCTTCCGGAAGCCGAAATTGTTTTTCTCGATGAGATCTGGAAAGCGGGCCCGGCGATTCTCAATACGCTACTGACGGCGATAAACGAACGCCATTTCCGTAACGGGGCGACCGAAGAGAAAATCCCCATGCGCCTGCTGGTGGCGGCGTCAAACGAACTCCCGGAGGCGGACAACAGCCTGGAAGCCTTATACGACCGTATGCTTATCCGGTTATGGCTGGACAAGGTACAGGATAAAACTAACTTCCGCTCAATGCTGGTAAGCCAGCAGGACGAGAACAGTAATCCAGTCCCGGCGAATTTGCAGGTCAGCGACGAGGAGTTCCTGCAATGGCAGCAGGATATCGGCAACGTGAAGCTACCGGACAGCGTGTTTGAACTCATATTCCAGCTGCGCCAGCAGCTAGATACGCTGCCGAACGCGCCCTACGTCTCAGATCGTCGCTGGAAAAAAGCGATTCGTCTGCTGCAGGCCAGCGCCTTTTTCAGCGGTCGCGACACCATTGCGCCAATAGACCTGATCCTGCTGAAGGATTGCCTGTGGCACAACGTTGAGACAATGAACCTGATGTCCGCGCAACTGGAGACCTTAATGACCAGCCACGCCTGGCAGCAGCAGGCGATGCTCACTCGACTGGGGTCGATAGTCCAGCGGCGCATTCAGCTTCAACAGCAGCAAAGCGATAAGACCGCGCTAAAAGTCACCCGTCTCGGCGGGATGTTCAGCCGGAAACCTCATTATGAACTGCCTGCTGAAGTGCAGGACCCCACGCTAACGCTGCTTCTCCAGCAGCCGCTCAAACTGCACGATCTGGAAGTCATTCATATTACGTTCGTTCGTGAAGAGCTCGCTCATTGGCTGGAGAAAGGCGGTGAGATCCGCGGCAAGCTCAACGGTATTGGTTTTGCCCAGCAGCTGAATATGGATGTCGATACCAGCCAGCACCTTGTCGTGCGCGACGTCAGCTTACAGGGATCGCGGCTCTCCCTGCCCGGTAGCGAATCACGGGAAAATATGCCGGCCGAAATCCGGCAACAGCTGGAGGCGCTGGACGACGAATGGCATCAGCAACATAACCGCTTTAGCGAACAGCAAAAATGTCTGTTTATCCCCGGCGAGTGGCTGGGGCGTATTGAAGCCAGTCTTCAGGACGTCGGCGCGCAGATTAAACAGGCCCGCCAGTCATGACCCTGGACATGCTGAATGTCATGCTGGCAGTCGGCGAAGAGGGCATGATCGATGAGATGCTGCTGGCGCTGCTGGCGGCGCCTCAGCTCGCGGTATTCTTTGAAAAATTCCCGCGGCTCAAAAATATTATCGCCGCCGACATCCCTCGCTGGCGGGAAGCGGTGAGATCGCGGCTAAAAGAGACCAACGTCCCGCCCGAGCTGGATGCGGAAGTTCAGTGCTATCAGCAGTCACAACGGCTTTCCACCTCGCAGTTTATCGTCCAGCTTCCGCAAATTCTGAGCCAGCTGCATAAGCTCCACTCCCCGTTCGCCAGTCAGGCGCAGCAGCTGGTGGATGACAACAGTACCTTTACGCCAGCGCTGCACACATTATTCCTCCAGCGCTGGCGCCTGAGCCTGGTGGTGCAGGCTACCTCTCTTAATCAGCAGCTGCTGGATGAAGAGCGCGATCAGCTGCTGAGCGAAGTTCAGGAGCGCATGACCCTTAGCGGCCAGCTGGAGCCGGTACTGGTGGAAAATGACAATGCGGCTGGGCATCTGTGGGACATGAGTGCCGGAGAGCTGAAGCGCGGCGATTATCAGCTGATCGTTCGCTACGGGGATTTTTTAACTCAACAACCTGAGCTCATGCAGCTAGCCGAACAGCTGGGACGCTCGCGTGAAGCGAAAGCGGTGCCGAAAAAAGACGCGCCGATGGAGACCTTTCGCAGCCTGGTGCGCGAACCGGCCACCGTGCCGGAGCAGGTCGACGGGCTTCAGCAGAGCGACGATATTCTGCGTCTGCTGCCGCCAGAGCTGGCCACCCTCGGCATTACCGAGCTGGAGTTTGAGTTCTACCGCAAGCTGGTTGAAAAGCAGCTGCTGACCTATCGGCTACACGGCGATGCGTGGAAGGAAAAGATCACCGAACGGCCAGTCACGCGCCAGGACGTTGACGAACAGCCGCGCGGGCCGTTTATTGTCTGCGTCGATACTTCCGGCTCAATGGGGGGGTTCAATGAACAGTGCGCCAAGGCGTTTTGTCTGGCGTTGATGCGGGTCGCTCTGGCGGATAACCGCCGCTGCTTCATTATGCTGTTTTCCAGCGAAGTGGTGCACTACGAACTCACCGGCCCGCAGGGGCTGGAGCAGGCGATTCGTTTCTTAAGTCAGCGCTTTCGCGGCGGCACCGATCTGGCCAGCTGCTTCCGGGCGGTGATTGAGCGTATGCAGAATCCGCAGTGGGTCGATGCTGATGCGGTGGTGATTTCCGATTTTATCGCCCAGCGCCTGCCGGATGAGGTGATCAATAAGGTGGGAGAGCTACAGCATAAACATCAACATCGTTTTCATGCGGTGGCGATGTCGGTACACGGTAAGCCCGGCATTATGCGCGTTTTCGATCATATCTGGCGCTTTGATACCGGGTTGCGTAGCCGCCTGCTGCGACGCTGGCGGCGTTAATCACTGATTAAAGAAGAGCAGCAACGCTTTGACGAACCTGCGTTGGCCACACGCCGCACTGCACCTGGCCGATGTGATCCAACTGCAGAAGCAGCATCGTCAGGCGTGACTGGCCAATGCCGCCGCCGATAGTCTGCGGCATCTCCCCGCGTAGCAGCGCCTGGTGCCATTCCAGCTTCAGGCGATCTTCATCACCGGTTATCGCCAGCTGACGCTTCAGCGCTTCGGCATCCACGCGGATCCCCATTGAAGAGAGTTCGAATGCATCTTCCAGAACCGGGTTCCATACCAGAATGTCGCCGTTCAGGCCCGCATAGCCTTCAGCGGCAAGCGTACTCCAGTCATCGTAATCAGGCGCGCGAACGTCGTGGCGCTGGCCATCAGAAAGCTTACCGCCGATACCGATCAGAAATACCGCGCCCAGCTCTTTTGCGATTGCCCTCTCGCGGCCCTTGGCATCGAGATCCGGATAACGGCTTAAAAGCTCCTGGCTGTGAACAAAGTGGATCTTCTCCGGCAAGAACGGCGTGAGGCCAAACTCTTTACTGACTGCATCCTCGGTGGCTTTGATCCCAGCATAGATCGCTTCAACGGTTGCTTTCAGCGTGCCGCAATGGCGTTCTTCATCCCCCATTACGCGCTCCCAGTCCCACTGGTCAACGTAGACGGAATGGATGGCGGTTAACCGGTCTTCATCGGGGCGAAGGGCCTTCATGTGCGTGTACAGCCCTTCGCCCGCGCTGAAGTCGTGTTGTCCCAGGGTTTGACGCTTCCACTTCGCCAGCGAGTGAACCACTTCGAACTGGGCGTCAGGCAGTGTTTTCACTTTGACCTGAACCGCTTTTTCGCAACCAGAGAGGTTATCCTGCGTCCCATCGCCCACGCGGCTTAAGATCGGCGCCTGGACTTCTATCAGGCCGAGCTTCTCTTCAAGCTGGCGGGAAAAGTGTGACTTAACGAAACTAATCTGGCGTTGTTTTGCGATGTATGCGGTTTTCATTTTTTATAACTCCTGCGTCCTGTTGCCATTGATTAAGCAACAAAACAGCGCTGCAATTCAATAATCCAACAACAAAAAGCCTACATCGATTTTGATTCATTAAAATTTGAGGCTAAAATAGAAATATTCGTCAAACTTCATAAGAAAAACCTATGGAAAATTATCAGATCGACAATCTGGACCGCGGCATCCTTGAGGCTCTCATGGCCAACGCGCGTACCGCCTATGCTGAGCTGGCAAAACAGTTTGGCGTCAGCCCGGGGACCATCCACGTTCGCGTAGAGAAAATGAAGCAGGCCGGAATTATTACCGGCGCGCGTATAGACGTGAGCCCCAAGCAGCTGGGTTACGATGTGGGATGCTTTATCGGCATTATTCTGAAGAGCGCGAAAGACTACCCCTCGGCGCTGGCCAGGCTAAACAGCCTGGATGAAGTTACCGAGGCGTATTACACCACCGGGCACTACAGCATCTTTATAAAAGTGATGTGCCGATCGATTGACGCTCTCCAGCATGTACTTATCAACAAGATCCAAACAATTGATGAAATTCAGTCCACTGAAACGCTGATCGTCCTGCAAAACCCGATTATGCGCACCATCCGCCCATGATCGGGCTTTTTAATCCCACATTTTTCCACAGGTAGATCCCAGCTCGCTCACAGCGTACAATACGCCACTCTGAATAGTGGAGCGGGCGATCATGGCAGAGATAACTCTAATCAGCGGCAGTACGCTGGGTAGCGCAGAATATGTATCAGAACATCTGGCGGAAAAGCTGGAAGAGGCTGGTCACAGCACGACTATCCTGCACGGACCGCTGATCGAAGATCTGCAGCCGCAGGGGATCTGGCTGGTTATCTCTTCGACGCATGGCGCCGGGGACATTCCCGATAATCTTCTGCCTTTCTATGAAGCGCTTCAGGAGAAGCAGGTCGATCTTTCTGCAGTCCATTTTGGCGCAATCGGCATTGGTAGCCGCGAATACGATACCTTCTGCGGAGCGATTGATAAGCTCGAGGCTGCGCTCAAAGCCTGCGGGGCAAAACAGATCGGTGAAACGCTCAAAATTAACGTCCTCGAACATGAAATTCCGGAAGATCCGGCCGAGATTTGGCTGGGATCCTGGAAAAACTTGCTCTGAGAATTGTAAAGATCATACTTTCTTCTGTGGATAACTATGCTTAAAAGCTTGGATCAACCGGTAGTTATCCAAAGTATAACCGTTGTCTGATTTTTGTGCTGTGTATAACCCTTCATTTTGATCCCAGCTTATACGGACCAGGATCACCGATCATTCACAGAAAGCGATCCTTCTTAAACGGTTGATCCTAAACCGCGGATCTGACTTATCCACAAGACAAGCCGATCCTAATAAGAGATCACAATAAAACAGATCTCTAAATAAAAGATCTTTTTTTTAATACTCAGGATCCCGGCGCTTTCTCGAAAGGCTAAAGTTGAGTAGAATCCACGGCCCGGGCTTCAATCTATTTTCAAACCGCTTTATGCGAGGCATACCACCATGTTTTATCAGGATCCTTTTGACGTCATCATCATTGGCGGGGGTCATGCAGGCACTGAGGCCGCGATGGCCGCAGCGCGAATGGGTCAACAGACTCTGCTTTTGACACACAATATCGACACGCTGGGGCAGATGAGCTGCAACCCGGCGATTGGCGGCATTGGGAAAGGACACCTGGTAAAAGAAGTGGATGCGCTTGGCGGCCTGATGGCGAAGGCCATTGACCACGCAGGCATCCAGTTTAGGATACTAAACGCCAGCAAAGGCCCTGCCGTACGGGCGACTCGCGCTCAGGCAGACCGAGTGCTGTACCGGCAGGCCGTACGGACCGCGCTAGAAAACCAGCCCAACTTAATGATCTTCCAGCAGGCGGTGGAAGATCTGATTGTTGAGAACGATCGTGTTGTCGGTGCCGTCACCCAGATGGGGCTTAAATTCCGCGCCAAAGCGGTAGTACTGACCGTCGGAACCTTTCTCGACGGTAAGATCCATATTGGCCTCGATAACTACAGCGGCGGCCGTGCAGGGGATCCTCCTTCGATCCCGCTGTCCCGCCGTTTGCGTGAACTGCCGCTGCGCGTCAGCCGCCTGAAAACCGGTACCCCGCCGCGTATCGACGCAAGGACGATTGATTTTAGCGTTCTGGCACAGCAGCACGGCGATAATCCGATGCCGGTCTTCTCGTTTATGGGGGATGCTTCTCAACATCCGCGTCAGGTGCCGTGCTTCGTCACGCATACCAACGAGAAAACTCATGACGTGATCCGTAATAACCTCGATCGTAGCCCGATGTATGCCGGCGTAATCGAAGGGATCGGCCCCCGCTACTGTCCTTCGATCGAAGACAAGGTCATGCGCTTTGCCGATCGCAACCAGCACCAGATCTTCCTCGAGCCGGAAGGACTGACGTCCAACGAGGTTTATCCAAACGGTATCTCCACCAGCCTGCCGTTCGATGTCCAGATGCAAATCGTCCGCTCAATGCAGGGGATGGAAAATGCAAAAATCGTTCGTCCTGGCTACGCTATTGAGTACGATTTCTTTGACCCGCGTGACCTGAAACCGACGCTGGAAAGTAAATTTATCCATGGCCTGTTCTTTGCCGGCCAGATTAATGGCACGACCGGTTATGAAGAAGCTGCCGCTCAGGGCCTGCTTGCCGGCCTGAACGCCGCCCGTTTCTCCTCCGAGAAAGAGGGATGGGCGCCCGGCCGCTCTCAGGCATACCTTGGCGTCCTGGTGGACGATCTCTGTACTCTTGGCACCAAAGAACCGTACCGCATGTTTACTTCACGCGCGGAATACCGCCTGATGCTGCGTGAAGACAACGCCGATTTGCGCCTGACCGAACAAGGCCGTGAACTGGGTCTGGTGGATGACGAACGCTGGGCGCGCTTCAACCAGAAGCTTGAAAGCATTGAACGTGAACGCCAGCGCCTCAAAGCCAGCTGGGTTAATCCGCTGGCGGAAAGCGCTGCGGAAGTGAATGCTCAGTTGACTGCGCCTTTATCCCGTGAAGCTAACGGTGAAGATTTGCTCCGTCGTCCGGAAATGACCTACGAACAGCTGGTGCAGATGACGCCGTTCTCGCCGGGTCTTGAGGATAAGCAAGCGGCTGAACAGGTTGAAATTCAGGTAAAATACGAAGGCTACATCGCGCGCCAGCAGGATGAAATCGAGAAACAACAGCGCAACGAGAATACGTTGCTGCCCGCTACGCTTGATTATCGCCAGGTGAATGGGTTGTCGAACGAGGTCATTGCCAAGTTGAACGACCATAAGCCGTCTTCGATAGGACAGGCATCGCGTATTTCCGGCATTACGCCTGCGGCAATCTCGATTTTGCTTGTGTGGTTGAAGAAGCAGGGAATGCTGCGCCGTAGCGCCTGATTTTCCACTGAACAATACATTGGCGGATAACGCATCTGACGTCCGCCAGGTTAATTTCTCAGCCCGGTTAGCGAATCGCCTCCGGGCTCATTGTTTTAAACAGGTACCGATCGTGCTCAACAAACTTTCTCGTCTGCTTGATGAAGCAGGTATTTCACTTACCGATCACCAGAAAAACCAGCTTGTCGGCTACGTTGGCATGCTGGATAAGTGGAATAAGGCCTATAACCTGACCTCGGTTCGCGATCCTGCCGAGATGCTGGTACGCCACATCCTCGATAGCATTGTTGTTGCGCCATTCCTTAAAGGAACGCGTTTTATTGATGTCGGTACGGGCCCTGGCCTGCCGGGGATCCCGCTGGCTATCGTGCGTCCTGAATCCCACTTCACCCTGTTAGACAGCCTTGGCAAGCGTGTTCGTTTCCTCCGCCAGGTCCAGCATGAGCTAAAACTGGATAACGTCACCCCGGTACAAAGCCGTGTGGAAGAGTTCCCGGCAGAGCCGCCGTTTGACGGCGTCATTAGCCGCGCATTTGCGTCGCTGAATGACATGGTGAGCTGGTGCCATCATTTACCCGCCGAGAACGGTCACTTCTATGCGCTCAAAGGGTTAGCGCAGGAAGATGAAATGGCAAATTTACCGGAAGGGTTCGTCATTAAAGATGTTGTTGAACTGCATGTGCCTCAGCTGGAAGGGGAGCGTCACCTTGTGGTGATTCAGCCAAAAATGATTTAATTTTTATCAAAAAATGTGAAAAAAAGACGGGCCGTGCATGTTACAAAAATAGAAGTCACGGCAGGGTATTATCGGACGGTCTTTAACCATGAAGTTACCATGGTTTTTCTTTCCGTTAACTTTTCCCGATTGCTTTACCAACAGAATAGTCAACATTGAAAATATCAGTACGCTAAAAATCTCGCTGCTTGCCGTTCATACTGATGTTAAATATTTATTATGAATGTCAATAAAAGGTTTTTATTGTATATGGGATTGTTTTAGAAAGAATGCCTGCTTTTTATGTTGAATATCAAACGGATAAAAAATTGGGTTTTATGTACAGAATTAATTCGATTTCGCGAAAAATGTTTATTATGTGATCTGATGCACGCTTTAATTGCCGATTTTACGCGGTATTTGCAGTTTTGCATGACTGCTCACAGATTGGTGAAATGCATGAAAAGTTGTCTGTCGGAAAATAATTAAACATTTATTCACTATTTTGCTACTTATTGTTTGAAATCACGAGGCGTCACCGTATAATTTGTCCGCTTTTTGATGCTTGACTCTTCGTCTTAAAGGACGTTTTATACGACACGCGACATACCTCGAAGGGAGCAGGAGTAAAAACGTGATGTCAGTGTCGCTCTTGAGTCGAAACGTTGCTCGTAAGCTTCTGTTTATTCAGTTACTGGCAGTAATAGCAAGTGGACTGCTGTTCAGCCTCAAAGACCCTTTCTGGGGCATCTCCGCGGTGAGTGGAGGTTTGGCGGTTCTTTTGCCAAACATGATATTTATGATTTTTGCCTGGCGTCATCAGGCGCATACACCAGCTAAAGGCCGAGTGGCCTGGTCCTTCGCCATCGGTGAAGCCTTCAAGGTGTTGCTGACCTTCGCCTTTCTGGCGGTGGCGCTGGCGGTTTTGAAAGTGGTATTTTTGCCGCTGATAGTGACGTGGGTTTTGGTGCTGGTGGTACAAGTTCTGGCGCCAGCTGTAATTAACAACAAAGGGTAAAAGGCATCATGGCTTCAGAAAATATGACGCCGCAGGATTACATAGGCCACCATCTGAACAACCTTCAGCTGGACCTGCGTACATTCTCGCTGGTGGATCCGCACAACCCCCCGGCCACCTTCTGGACGCTCAACATTGACTCCATGTTTTTCTCAGTGGTGCTCGGTCTGTTATTCCTGTTTATGTTCCGCAGCGTGGCTAAAAAGGCGACAACCGGCGTACCTGGTAAATTCCAGACCTTCATTGAGATGATCATCGGCTTCGTCCATGGCAGCGTCAAAGATATGTATCATGGCAAGAGCAAGGTCATTGCTCCGCTGGCCCTCACCGTGTTCGTCTGGGTATTCCTGATGAACCTGATGGATCTGCTGCCTATCGACTTTATCCCTTGGATCGGCGAACACGTTCTCGGTCTGCCTGCTCTGCGCGTGGTGCCGTCAGCTGACGTTAACATCACCCTGTCGATGGCGCTTGGCGTATTTATCCTGATTCTTTTCTACAGCATCAAAATGAAAGGCGTGGGCGGGTTCGTTAAAGAACTGACCCTGCAGCCGTTCAATCACTGGGCGTTCATTCCTGTCAACTTAATCCTTGAAGGGGTAAGCCTGCTGTCAAAACCTGTATCACTGGGTCTGCGACTGTTCGGCAACATGTATGCCGGTGAGCTGATTTTCATTCTGATTGCTGGCCTGTTGCCGTGGTGGTCACAGTGGATTCTGAATGTGCCATGGGCCATTTTCCACATCCTGATTATTACGCTGCAAGCCTTCATCTTCATGGTTCTGACGATCGTCTATCTGTCGATGGCATCTGAAGAGCATTGATTTTTACCAACATACTACGTTTTAACTGAAACAAACTGGAGACTGTCATGGAAAACCTGAATATGGATCTGCTGTACATGGCTGCCGCTGTGATGATGGGTCTGGCGGCAATCGGTGCTGCGATCGGTATCGGCATCCTCGGGGGTAAATTCCTGGAAGGCGCAGCGCGTCAACCGGATCTGATTCCTCTGCTGCGTACTCAGTTCTTTATCGTTATGGGTCTGGTGGATGCTATCCCGATGATCGCTGTAGGTCTGGGTCTGTACGTGATGTTCGCCGTCGCGTAGTAAGTTGTTCGAAAGAAACCTAAGCCACAGAGTTATTTTTTAAGAGGTATTGTGCTGTGAACATGAACGCAACAATCCTCGGCCAGGCCATCGCGTTTGTTATCTTCGTATGGTTCTGCATGAAGTATGTATGGCCGCCGTTAATGGCTGCCATCGAAAAGCGCCAGAAAGAAATTTCTGACGGTTTAGCTTCTGCAGAACGCGCTAAGAAAGATTTGGACCTTGCACAGGCCAACGCGACCGACCAGCTGAAAAAAGCGAAAGCGGAAGCCCAGGTAATCATCGAGCAGGCGAACAAGCGTCGCTCTCAGATCCTGGATGAAGCAAAAGCGGAAGCAGAACAGGAACGCACCAAAATCGTCGCACAGGCGCAGGCTGAAATCGATGCCGAACGTAAACGTGCTCGTGAGGAGCTGCGTAAGCAGGTTGCTATCCTGGCTGTTGCTGGCGCCGAGAAGATCATCGAACGTTCCGTGGATGAAGCTGCTAACAGCGACATCGTGGATAAACTTGTCGCTGAACTGTAAGGAGGGAGGGGCTGATGTCTGAATTTGTAACGGTAGCTCGCCCCTACGCCAAAGCAGCTTTTGACTTTGCCGTCGAACACAACAGCGTTGAACGCTGGCAGGATATGCTGGCGTTTGTTGCTGAAGTGACTAAAAACGAAGAAATGGCAGAGCTACTCTCTGGCGCACTGGCGCCGGAAACGCTCTCTGATGTGTTTATCGCGGTTTGTGGTGAGCAACTGGACGAGAATGGTCAAAACCTGATTCGGGTAATGGCTGAGAATGGTCGTCTGAATGCGCTCCCTGATGTTCTCGAGCAGTTCATTCACCTGCGCGCTGCCAGTGAGGCAACCGCAGAGGTAGAAGTTATTTCTGCCGCTCAAATGAGTGACGAACAGCTTGCGAAAATTACCGCCGCGATGGAAAAACGTCTGTCACGCAAAGTTAAGCTGAATTGCAAAATCGATAAGTCTGTAATGGCAGGCGTAATCATCCGTTCGGGTGATATGGTCATTGATGGTAGCGTACGCGGCCGTCTTGAACGCCTTGCAGACGTCTTGCAGTCTTAAGGGGACTGGAGCATGCAACTGAATTCCACCGAAATCAGCGAACTGATCAAGCAGCGCATTGCTCAGTTCAATGTTGTGAGCGAGGCTCATAACGAAGGTACTATCGTTTCTGTAAGTGACGGTGTTATCCGCATTCACGGCCTGGCCGATTGTATGCAGGGTGAGATGATCGCTCTGCCGGGTAACCGTTACGCTATCGCACTGAACCTGGAGCGCGACTCCGTAGGGGCAGTTGTGATGGGTCCGTACGCTGACCTCGCCGAAGGTATGAAGGTTAAATGTACTGGCCGTATCCTTGAAGTTCCGGTTGGCCGCGGCCTGCTGGGACGTGTGGTTAACACCCTGGGTGCACCGATTGATGGTAAAGGTCCGCTGGAGCACGACGGCTTCTCCGCTGTTGAAGCTATCGCGCCGGGCGTAATCGAACGTCAGTCCGTCGATCAGCCGGTGCAGACCGGTTATAAATCCGTTGATGCCATGATCCCAATCGGTCGTGGACAGCGTGAACTGATTATCGGCGACCGTCAGACCGGTAAAACCGCGCTGGCTATCGACGCCATCATCAACCAGCGTGATTCCGGCATCAAGTGTGTCTACGTAGCCATCGGCCAGAAAGCGTCCACCATTTCTAACGTGGTACGTAAACTGGAAGAACACGGCGCGCTGGCTAACACCATCGTTGTGGTTGCAACCGCATCTGAATCTGCCGCACTGCAATACCTGGCGCCATACGCTGGTTGCGCAATGGGCGAATACTTCCGCGACCGCGGTGAAGATGCGCTGATCATTTATGATGACCTGTCTAAACAGGCCGTTGCTTATCGTCAGATCTCCCTGCTGCTCCGCCGTCCGCCTGGACGTGAAGCATTCCCGGGCGACGTATTCTACCTCCACTCTCGTCTGCTGGAGCGTGCTGCACGTGTTAACGTCGAATACGTTGAAGCTTTCACCAAAGGTGAAGTGAAAGGTAAAACAGGTTCACTGACCGCGCTGCCGATTATCGAAACCCAGGCGGGTGACGTTTCTGCGTTCGTTCCGACCAACGTAATTTCCATTACCGATGGTCAGATCTTCCTGGAAACCAACCTGTTCAACTCCGGTATTCGTCCTGCGGTTAACCCGGGTATCTCCGTATCCCGTGTTGGTGGTGCAGCTCAGACCAAGATCATGAAGAAACTGTCCGGTGGTATTCGTACCGCTCTGGCGCAGTATCGTGAACTGGCGGCGTTCTCCCAGTTTGCCTCTGACCTTGATGATGCAACCCGTAAGCAGCTGGACCACGGTCAGAAAGTGACCGAACTGCTGAAACAGAAACAGTATGCGCCGATGTCCGTTGCGCAGCAGTCTCTGGTTCTGTTCGCGGCAGAACGTGGTTATCTGGCGGATGTCGAGCTGTCGAAAATCGGTAGCTTTGAAGCCGCTCTGCTGGCTTACGTCGACCGTGATCACGCTCCGTTGATGCAAGAGATCAACCAGTCCGGTGGCTATAACGACGAAATCGAAGGCAAGCTGAAAGGCATCCTCGATTCCTTCAAAGCAACCCAATCCTGGTAAAGTCTGGCGGCTTGCTTTAGGGCAGGCCGCAAGGCATTGAGGAGAAGCTCATGGCCGGCGCAAAAGAGATACGTAGTAAGATCGCAAGCGTCCAGAACACGCAAAAGATCACTAAAGCGATGGAAATGGTCGCCGCTTCCAAAATGCGTAAATCGCAGGAGCGCATGGCGGCCAGCCGTCCTTATGCAGATACCATGCGCAAAGTGATCGGTCACCTTGCGAACGGTAATCTGGAATATAAGCACCCTTACCTGGAAGAACGCGACGTTAAACGCGTGGGCTACCTGGTGGTGTCTACCGACCGTGGTCTGTGCGGTGGCTTGAACATTAACCTGTTCAAAAAGCTGCTGGCGGAAATGAAAGCATGGTCCGATAAAGGCATTCAGTGCGAACTCGCAATGATCGGCTCTAAGGGCGTGTCGTTCTTTAATTCCGTTAGCGGCAACGTTGTCGCCCAGGTGACGGGTATGGGTGATAACCCATCCCTGTCCGAACTGATCGGTCCGGTAAAAGTGATGTTGCAGGCCTACGATGAAGGCCGTCTGGACAAGCTGTATATTGTCAGCAACAAATTTATTAACACCATGTCTCAGGTTCCAACCATCACTCAGCTGTTGCCGTTACCGGCTTCAGAAGATGGTGAGTTGAAGCGTAAATCCTGGGATTACCTGTATGAACCCGATCCGAAAGCGCTGCTGGATACCCTGCTGCGCCGTTATGTGGAATCTCAGGTTTATCAGGGTGTGGTAGAAAACCTGGCCAGCGAGCAGGCCGCACGTATGGTGGCGATGAAAGCCGCGACCGACAATGGCGGCAGCCTGATTAAAGAGCTGCAGTTGGTATACAACAAAGCTCGTCAGGCCAGCATTACTCAGGAACTCACCGAGATCGTCGGTGGAGCATCCGCGGTATAACCAGGTTAATTCGTAGAGGATTCAAGATGGCTACTGGAAAAATTGTCCAGGTAATCGGCGCCGTGGTCGACGTCGAATTCCCTCAGGATGCCGTACCGCGCGTGTACGAGGCTCTTGAGGTGCAAAATGGTAGTGAGAAGCTGGTGCTGGAAGTTCAGCAGCAGCTCGGCGGCGGTATTGTTCGTACCATCGCCATGGGTTCTTCCGACGGTCTGCGTCGCGGTCTGGAAGTAAAAGACCTCGAGCATCCGATCGAAGTCCCGGTAGGTAAAGCAACGCTGGGTCGTATCATGAACGTACTGGGCCAACCGGTAGACATGAAAGGCGACATCGGCGAAGAAGAGCGTTGGGCTATCCACCGCGCAGCGCCTTCCTACGAAGAGTTGTCAAACTCTCAGGAACTGCTGGAAACCGGCATTAAAGTTATCGACCTGATGTGTCCGTTTGCGAAGGGCGGTAAAGTTGGTCTGTTCGGTGGTGCGGGCGTAGGTAAAACCGTAAACATGATGGAGCTGATCCGTAACATCGCGATCGAGCACTCCGGTTACTCCGTGTTTGCGGGTGTAGGTGAACGTACTCGTGAGGGTAACGACTTCTACCACGAAATGACCGACTCCAACGTTATCGATAAAGTATCCTTGGTGTATGGCCAGATGAACGAGCCGCCGGGAAACCGTCTGCGCGTTGCGCTGACCGGCCTGACCATGGCTGAGAAGTTCCGTGACGAAGGTCGTGACGTTCTGCTGTTCGTCGATAACATCTACCGTTACACCCTGGCCGGTACTGAAGTATCCGCACTGCTGGGCCGTATGCCTTCAGCGGTAGGTTACCAGCCGACCCTGGCGGAAGAGATGGGCGTTCTGCAGGAACGTATCACCTCTACCAAAACCGGTTCAATCACTTCCGTACAGGCGGTATACGTACCTGCGGATGACTTGACTGACCCGTCTCCAGCCACCACCTTTGCGCACCTTGACGCAACCGTGGTACTGAGCCGTCAGATCGCCTCTCTGGGTATCTACCCGGCAGTTGATCCGCTGGATTCCACCAGCCGTCAGCTGGATCCGCTGGTTGTTGGTCAGGAGCACTACGACACCGCTCGTGGCGTTCAGTCCATCCTGCAGCGTTATCAGGAACTGAAAGACATCATCGCCATCCTGGGTATGGATGAACTGTCTGAAGAAGATAAACTGGTGGTAGCTCGCGCGCGTAAGATTCAGCGCTTCCTGTCCCAGCCGTTCTTCGTGGCAGAAGTATTTACCGGTTCTCCGGGCAAATACGTCTCCCTGAAAGACACCATCCGTGGCTTTAAAGGCATCATGGAAGGCGAATACGATCACCTGCCGGAGCAGGCGTTCTACATGGTCGGTTCTATCGACGAAGCCGTGGAAAAAGCCAAAAAACTTTAACGCCTTAATCGGAGGGTGATATGGCAATGACTTACCACCTGGACGTCGTCAGCGCAGAGAAACAAATGTTCTCTGGTCTGGTCGAGAAAATCCAGGTAACGGGTAGTGAAGGTGAACTGGGTATTTACCCGGGGCACGCGCCGCTGCTCACCGCCATTAAGCCTGGTATGATTCGCATCGTTAAGCAGCACGGTCACGAAGAATTTATTTACCTGTCAGGCGGCATTCTTGAAGTGCAGCCGGGTAGCACGACCGTTCTGGCTGATACGGCAATTCGTGGCCAGGATCTCGACGAAGCGCGAGCCCTGGAAGCGAAACGTAAGGCTGAAGAGCACATTAAGAGCTCTCATGGTGACGTGGATTACGCTCAGGCGTCCGCGGAACTGGCCAAAGCGATCGCTAAACTGCGCGTTATCGAGTTGACCAAAAAAGCGATGTAACACCGGCTTGAACGTTAAAAGCCAGTCTGGTTTCCAGGCTGGCTTTTTTTATGGTTTCGTTTCAGAAAAAACAAAACTAAAAAGAGGGTTTAAAAATTTTGTGATGAATGTCTCATTTTTATTGATCGTTTAAAAGATGAAGCGTAGACTTGTTTTTGTGATGTAAATCACAAAAAAGAATTCATCAAAAACGTAATCGCTATCCAGGAAGAGATCATGAAACTGCTTAATAAAATCGTCGCTTTCTTCAGTGCTATGAACGTAACCTTCGGTACGTTCAATCACTAAGAAGTCCGCTCTCCAGACTGCTTATGCGCTGTACCGCTAACTAAAACGACAACACATGCGGTGTGAAGCAGGAAAGAAAGTAAAAAGGTCGCCCGAGGGCGACCTTTATGTTTTTAGCGTGTCCCTAGTTGCGACTAAGGAAGTTACCGGTGTTAAAGCTGCCGTCGGCCTCACGCATCAGCGGATCCGGCAGTGTCAGAGTCTGATAGTCGGCGCTGTGAATACTCTTTCCCTGGGCGTTGATGCTTCTGCCACCGTGGATAAAGTAGTTACTATCATCAATGTTCCCGACAACGGCATCGTTATATTTCCCCGGCTGGCTGCGCAGGGAAAGGTTATCGCTAAAGGTACCCTGCGTTTCCGGTGCGCCATATGGGCTTGGGCGGAATAGATAGTTAAAGCGCTGGTTATCCACCGCAACGTTATTGATCACTACCAGCTTGCCCGGGTTGAAGTTGTCGGTAAAACCGTCCAGATGATTGCCGATGGCGATGCTGTTACGGACCTCGTGGGCGACCGGCTGCCCTTCCCCACCGAGCTTAAAGCCGTTGCTGATATTATTGCGGGCAATTGAGTTCTCGATCACCACAACGCCGTTAGCGCCGTCCTCAATCTTATTGAACAGGTCGAAGCCGTCGTCGATGTTATCGTGTGAGTAACAGCCCTCCAGCCGGTTACCCTCCCCTACGCGCATTTTCACCGCAAAACCATCGGCGTTAATTTTACCCGGATCTTCGTTATTAAAGGATTCAGAATTCACCACCCGGTTATAGCTGGCCCACAGCGGGCGTCCGACATCCGCCGGAGAGGAAATTTGAATGCCGGTATCATCGTTTCGATACGCGGTGACGTTCTCAATCAGGTTATGGCTACCCTGTATGCGCAGACTCTTGTCCGTAATCTCTATTCCATTGATATGCCAGTAGCCGGCATCCAGCAGTAGCCCGTGAATCACGGCTTTTCCACCAGCTTTCAGGGTTTTAATTTTGTCTTTCAGGCCGCTGGCGCTAACCGGAATGGTAGTTTGCGGATAATTACCGGCGGCTAATATAATTTGCCCGCCAGGGGGAACGAGTTCGACGGCGGTGGCTAAATCCAGCGGCGACTCTGCCGTGCCTTTGGCCTGCGGTTGCCCCTCAGGTGAAACATAGAGCGTATTGCCTGTGATATTGGCACTCTGTTCCACCGTCAGCGTCTGAGTCAGCGAGTTTGCGCTGGTGGCCGGCGTAAAAATAACTTCGAATGTGCTTTTATCTTTCAGAACGGCAGGTTGGGTAAACATTTCACCGGCTTTCACGGCTTTCTCCTGCCCGATCACCACTTCATCCTGGCGAACGGTGATGCGCCCGTCGCTATTGGTACGCGCCTGTAGTATGTACGTTTTGTCCTGGCTTTTTGTTCCCGAGGCAATTTGCATGACCGGCGGCCAGCTTTTGGCAACATACGGGGCGGAGGGAACCGTATTTGCCGCGGAAGTCGTCAGGGAAGCATTGCTGACGGTTATTTTGGCATTACGTGAGGCGAAGAAACCGACGTAGTAATGTTCTTTATCCTGCTGGGTAACCAGATCGGCGTGAGGAACACGCTGGCTTACCCACTCATTACTGCCCGTTGCCGCCCATGAGGTAATAAATCCGTCGTTAGTGCGTTCCAGCTTAAGCTGAAACGTCGGGGTTTGCTGAATATCGATTTTCTCTTTGTAACTTTGACGCTTGATTATTGCGCCCGCATTTCCCCACGGCTGGGTTATCCCTTCCCGGCTGATAGCCTGCAGCTTAATATGCGAGTGATCTTTTTTATCCTGGGTCATAATGGCGTTCATCACCATATTGGACGCCGCCGGGAACTCTTCGTAGCCGACCTTGAGGGGCTCTTGGCGCGGGTTGCCAATGACGTCGCGGACCAGCAGTCCAGCGCCTTCCTGCGCCGCAGGACGCGCGCCATTTTCCGGGCCAAACTGATTGACGGTCACCGTAGCCTGCAGGATAAAATTCTGACTGGTTGGGAGTTGGGTATAAAAGAAGGTCAGTCCGTCGTGGGCGTTGGCAATTTTACCTCCCCGGCTCTCGATGGTAATGGGCTGGCTGAGATCGGCGGAATCCTGCGGCGTCAGTTTTTTACCGGCGATAGTGACATCATTGACGCCAATCTTTTCAGGCAGAACATTCGAGGAAAAATTGCTGTCGGTGGATTGCCCAAAGGCGATTGCCCGCCACTGATGGCCTCCGTTGGCCTGCAGCGGTAGCGCGATCATCGTACTGCAAAGGGTTAATGCCAAAGGTATTTTGTTTTTCATTTTTTTCTCCTGGGTAATTATTAAGCGGCATTATCAGGAAAATGAAATGGTGTTTCTATTTATTGCGTCACAATTAATGAATATTAAAACTGCGTTTTATTTTATGGGTTTTCTTTATTTATCCATCAAAAAAACAGCAAAAGCAGAGGGATAGCCGGTATCCCTCTCCCCTAAAATGCTTTTTTTGCGCTAAACGGGTTTGCGCTGGCTAAAAATACCCACCTAAAATGGTCTATAGCGTTACGCTTGTGCGTTTTATATTCGTCTCGTTTCATGATGAAAAATATGTAGATATTTCAACGTGAAAGGCTTTTACTTTTCGTTCTAACAGCAGTCAGGATGCGTATGTCAAACAGTCCGATGAGCGTGGTTATTCTTGCCGCAGGCAAAGGTACCCGCATGTATTCCGATCTTCCTAAGGTGTTGCATTCGCTGGCCGGAAAGCCGATGGTGCAGCATGTTATTGATGCAGCTAAAGAATTAGGGGCATCCGCCGTACATCTGGTGTACGGGCACGGCGGCGACCTGCTTCGCCAGACGCTGCGCGAAGACAATCTTAACTGGGTCCTACAGGCCGAACAGCTTGGTACCGGCCACGCCATGCAGCAGGCGGCACCGTTCTTCAGCGACGATGAAGATATCCTGATGCTGTACGGCGACGTGCCGCTTATTTCGGTCGAAACATTACAGCGCTTGCGGGACGCAAAACCGCAGGGCGGTATCGGCCTGTTGACGGTGAAGCTGGACGATCCGACCGGCTATGGCCGCATTACGCGCGATAACGGCGCGGTGACGGGAATTGTTGAGCATAAAGACGCCAGTGAAGAGCAGCGCCGGATTCAGGAAATTAACACCGGGATTCTGGTCGCCAACGGGGCGGATCTTAAACGCTGGTTGGCTAAGCTCACCAACAACAACGTTCAGGGCGAATACTACATCACCGACATTATCGCCATGGCCTATCAAGAAGGCCGTGAAATTGCCGCTGTACATCCGCAACGGTTAAGCGAAGTGGAAGGCGTGAATAACCGCCTGCAGCTCTCCCGTCTTGAACGCGTCTGGCAGTCGGAACAGGCTGAAAAACTGCTGCTCGCGGGCGTTATGCTGCGCGATCCGGCGCGTTTTGATCTACGCGGCGTGCTGAAATACGGGCGCGATGTCGAAATTGATACTAACGTTATCCTCGAAGGTGACGTGGTGTTGGGGGATCGGGTCAAGATCGGCGCTGGCTGCGTGATCAAGAACAGTACCATTGGCGATGATTGCGAGATCAGCCCCTATACCGTGGTGGAGGATGCTCATCTGGAAGCCGCCTGTACCATTGGGCCGTTCGCGCGGCTGCGCCCAGGCGCTGAGCTTCTCGAAGGCGCGCACGTCGGCAACTTTGTCGAAATTAAAAAGGCGCGCCTGGGTAAAGGCACAAAAGCCGGGCATCTTTCTTACCTCGGCGACGCTGAGATTGGCGATAACGTTAATATCGGCGCGGGCACCATCACTTGTAACTATGATGGTGCAAATAAACATAAAACGGTGATCGGCGATGACGTGTTTGTTGGCTCTGACAGCCAGCTGGTCGCGCCGGTGACCGTCGGCAAAGGCGTCACCATTGCCGCAGGAACAACGGTAACGCGTGATGTTGCCGATAATGAATTAGTGTTAAGCCGCGTGCCGCAGGTTCATAAACAGGGATGGCAGCGCCCGGTGAAGAAGAAGTAAGGCTATTTCTCTTTCGCCCTTTTGGGGGAAAGAGCGGGGTGAGGGGATAATATAATCCTCCCCCCACGGCAGTACCATAAAAATAACCCCACTCTCTACAAGGCTCGGGGCGCCCGGAAAAACGGGTAAACAGGTTGACCGACAACGTATGGCATACAGCCAAAATCGGAATTAAAAACTATGTGTGGAATTGTTGGCGCAGTCGCGCAGCGTGATATTGCTGAAATCCTTCTCGAAGGTTTACGTCGTCTGGAATACCGCGGTTATGACTCCGCCGGTCTGGCAGTCGTCGATAACGAAGGTCATATGAACCGCGTTCGTCGCCTTGGGAAAGTCCAGATGCTGGCCCAGGCGCTGGAAGAACATCCGTTGCACGGTGGGACTGGAATTGCCCATACCCGCTGGGCGACGCACGGCGAACCGTCTGAAGGCAACGCGCATCCGCATGTTTCTGACCATATTGTGGTGGTGCATAACGGAATTATCGAAAACCATGAGCCGCTGCGCGAGCTGTTGCAGTCGCGAGGCTACGTTTTTGTCTCCGAGACTGACACGGAAGTGATTGCGCATCTGGTTCACTGGGAGCTGGAACAAGGCGGCACCCTGCGTGAAGCCGTTCTGCGAACCATCCCGCAGCTGCGTGGTGCTTACGGCACCGTGATCATGGATACCCGCGATCCGGGTACGCTACTGGCCGCTCGTTCAGGCAGCCCGCTGGTCATTGGCCTGGGGATGGGGGAAAACTTCATTGCCTCCGATCAACTGGCGCTATTGCCGGTTACCCGCCGCTTTATCTTCCTCGAAGAGGGCGATATTGCTGAGGTTACCCGCCGTTCGGTAACTATCTTTGATAAATCCGGCGCCGAAGTGCAGCGCCCGGACATCGAATCCAATCTGCAGTACGATGCAGGCGATAAAGGTATCTATCGCCACTACATGCAAAAAGAGATCTACGAGCAGCCGAACGCCATCAAAAATACCCTTTCCGGGCGCATTAGCCATGGTGAGGTTGATTTAAGCGAACTGGGCCCTCAGGCTAACGAGCTGCTGTCGCAGGTCGAGCATATTCAGATCATCGCCTGCGGCACCTCCTACAACTCAGGTATGGTTTCCCGCTACTGGTTTGAGTCGCTGGCAGGGGTACCGTGCGATGTCGAAATCGCCTCCGAGTTCCGCTACCGCAAATCGGCCGTGCGTCGCAACAGTCTGATGATCACCCTCTCTCAGTCAGGCGAAACGGCAGATACGCTGGCCGGTCTGCGCCTGTCGAAAGAGCTGGGCTATCTCGGCTCGCTGGCGATTTGTAATGTGCCCGGTTCTTCTCTGGTGCGTGAATCCGATCTGGCGATGATGACCAACGCCGGGACGGAAATCGGCGTCGCCTCGACCAAAGCCTTCACTACGCAGCTGACCGTTTTGCTGATGCTGGTGGCGAAACTGGCGCGCCTTAAAGGCCAGAACGCCGCTATCGAACACGAGATCGTGCATGGCCTGCAGGCGTTACCGAGCCGCATTGAGCAGGTGCTTTCGCAGGATAAGCGTATTGAAGCGCTGGCTGAGAATTTCTCTGACAAACACCATGCGCTGTTCCTTGGACGCGGCGATCAGTATCCCATCGCCCTCGAAGGGGCGCTGAAGCTGAAAGAGATCTCCTATATTCACGCAGAAGCCTATGCTGCCGGTGAGCTGAAGCATGGCCCGCTGGCGCTGATTGATGCTGAGATGCCGGTGGTGGTGGTGGCGCCGAACAACGAACTGCTGGAAAAACTGAAATCCAACATTGAAGAAGTTCGCGCTCGCGGCGGCCAGCTGTACGTCTTTGCTGACGGCGATGCGGGTTTCACCAGCAGCGACAATATGCACATCATCGAGATGCCGCACGTTGAAGAGGTTATCGCGCCAATCTTCTACACTGTACCGCTGCAGCTGTTGGCGTATCACGTCGCGCTGATCAAAGGGACTGACGTTGACCAGCCGCGTAACCTGGCGAAATCAGTTACCGTGGAATAACGGTTTTTACATCGTGACAGGGCTGCCATCCGGCAGCCCTTTTTATTTGCGGCGAACGGAGAGATCCCACCCGCTTTATGACAGTCTGTCATTTTTGAGACGCTTTTTTGCCGTCATAAAAATAAAATTTTTCGGCAATATTTTCTTCATTATCTTTATTAACAATATGATTTGTATTGTTTTTATTTAGCGTAAAATCCCGCCTTTTCGACTGTCATAAAACTGTAATAATTCGTACATTTTACTGTCACCTGTTTGTCCTATTTTGCTCACCATAGCTTCGAAACAATGGTTTACGAATCCAGCAGGAGACATTATGAACGTTATGCGTACCACCGTCGCAACAGTTGTCGCCGCGACCTTATCGATGAGCGCTTTCTCTGTTTTTGCAGCAGCAAGCCTGACTGGCGCAGGCGCAACTTTTCCCGCGCCGGTGTATGCCAAGTGGGCAGATACCTATAACAAAGAAACGGGTAATAAAGTCAATTACCAGGGTATCGGCTCCTCTGGCGGCGTAAAACAAATTACGGCCAACACCGTAGACTTTGGCGCTTCTGATGCCCCTCTGGCTGACGATAAACTGGCTCAGGAAGGTTTGTTCCAGTTCCCGACCGTTATCGGCGGCGTGGTGCTGGCGATTAACCTGCCTGGCGTGAAATCCGGTGAGCTGGTGCTTGACGGTAAAACGCTGGGTGACATCTACCTTGGCAAGATCAAAAAATGGGATGACGCAGCGATTGCTAAGCTCAACCCGGGCATGAAGCTGCCTTCTCAGAATATCGCAGTGGTTCGTCGTGCCGATGGTTCCGGTACTTCCTTCGTTTTCACCAGCTATCTGGCGAAGGTGAACGAAGAGTGGAAATCTAAAATCGGCGCGGGTTCAACCGTTAACTGGCCGACCGGTCTGGGCGGTAAGGGCAACGACGGCATCGCCGCGTTTGTTCAGCGTCTGCCGGGCTCTATCGGCTACGTAGAATATGCCTACGCAAAACAGAACAACCTCGCTTACACCAAACTGCTGTCTGCCGATGGCAAGCCGGTGAGCCCGACTGAAGATAACTTTGCTAACGCGGCAAAAGAAATCGACTGGAGCAAATCCTTTGCACAGGATCTGACTAACCAGAAAGGCGACAATGCATGGCCGATTACCTCGACTACCTTCATTCTGGTTCACAAGGCTTCCAATAAGCCAGAGCAGACCGCTGAAGTGCTGAAGTTCTTCGACTGGGCGTATAAAAACGGCGGTAAAGAGGCTAACGCGCTGGATTATGCAACCCTGCCGGAAAGCGTGGTTGAGCAGGTTCGCGCGGCATGGAAGACCAACGTCAAGGATAGCAGCGGTAAAGCGCTGTACTAATACCCGTCATACTTCGAGTTACAGGCGCGTTGGCAGCGCTTGCCTGTAGCTCGAATTATTTAGGGTATGGCATTACCTTTGCCAGAAAGATCAGTAAACTACGATTTTTTCTGGCCCGAAACTGAAGAGTAACGTATGGCTGCAACCAAGCCGGCATTTAACCCTCCGGGGAAAAAGGGTGACATAATTTTCAGCGTGCTGGTAAAACTGGCGGCGCTGATTGTGCTATTGATGCTTGGCGGCATCATCGTCTCCCTTATCATCTCGTCCTGGCCAAGCATTGAGAAATTCGGCTTTGCCTTCCTGTGGACCAAAGAGTGGGATGCGCCGAACCAGATTTTCGGTGCCCTGGTGCCTATTTACGGAACGCTGGTCACCTCATTTATCGCGCTGCTGATCGCCGTACCGGTGAGCTTCGGTATTGCGCTGTTCCTGACCGAACTTTCACCCGCCTGGCTCAAGCGCCCGCTGGGTATCGCTATTGAACTGCTGGCCGCAATCCCCAGTATCGTTTACGGCATGTGGGGCCTGTTTATTTTCGCCCCGCTGTTTGCGACTTACTTTCAGGAACCGGTTGGCAATGTATTGTCGACCATTCCGTTCGTTGGCGCGCTCTTTGCGGGCCCGGCATTTGGTATCGGTATCCTGGCGGCGGGCGTGATTCTGGCCATCATGATCATTCCTTATATCGCGGCCGTTATGCGTGACGTCTTTGAACAGACGCCGGTGATGATGAAAGAGTCGGCATACGGTATCGGATGTACAACGTGGGAAGTTATCTGGCGTATCGTTCTGCCCTTTACCAAAAACGGCGTGATTGGCGGAGTGATGCTCGGACTGGGGCGCGCGCTTGGGGAAACCATGGCGGTGACCTTTATTATCGGCAACACCTACCAGCTTGATAGCGCTTCGCTGTATATGCCAGGTAACAGCATCACCTCCGCGCTGGCCAACGAGTTTGCCGAAGCGGAAACCGGACTGCACGTTGCAGCCTTGATGGAGCTGGGTCTGATTCTGTTCGTTATCACCTTTATTGTTCTGGCCGCATCAAAGTTTATGATCATGCGCCTGGCTAAGAACGAGGGGGCACGCTAATGGCGACGATTGAACTACAAACCACCGCGGAGCTGGCGGAGTCTCGCCGAAAAATGCAGGCGAAACGCCGCATGAAAAACCGCCTCGCCCTGACGCTATCGATGGCGACCATGGCGTTTGGTCTGTTCTGGTTAATCTGGATCCTAATGTCCACCGTTACCCGCGGCATCGACGGCATGAGCCTGGCGCTGTTTACCGAAATGACCCCGCCGCCAAATACAGCGGGCGGCGGTCTGGCGAACGCCCTGGCAGGTAGCGGATTGTTGATTCTGTGGTCGACGGTTATCGGTACCCCACTGGGCATTCTGGCGGGGATTTATCTGGCGGAATATGGCCGTAAATCCTGGTTGGCTGAAGTCATTCGTTTTATTAACGACATCCTGCTTTCCGCGCCGTCGATTGTCGTCGGTCTGTTTGTGTACACCATCGTCGTTGCGCAAATGCAGCACTTTTCCGGCTGGGCGGGCGTGATTGCGCTGGCCTTGCTGCAGGTACCTATCGTTATTCGTACCACTGAAAACATGCTGAAGCTGGTTCCGGACAGCCTGCGCGAGGCGGCCTATGCGCTCGGTACGCCAAAGTGGCGAATGATTTCTGCGATCACCCTGAAGGCATCGGTATCGGGCATTATGACCGGTATCCTGCTGGCTATCGCCCGTATCGCCGGGGAAACGGCGCCGCTGCTGTTTACCGCGCTCTCCAATCAGTTCTGGAGCACCGATATGATGCAGCCGATCGCTAACTTGCCGGTGACGATTTTCAAATTTGCCATGAGTCCGTTTGCGGAGTGGCAGCAACTGGCATGGGCCGGGGTCTTGATTATCACCCTGTGCGTATTGCTGCTGAACATTCTGGCGCGCGTTATTTTCGCGAAGAATAAACACGGTTAATTTTTGCGGCGCGGCGAAACGCGGCGCCGAATGAGGAAGAGAACGAGATGAGTATGGTGAATACGACCCCGGGTAAACTTTCAGTACGTAATCTGAACTTCTACTACGGAAAATTCCATGCCCTGAAAAACATCAACCTGGATATCACCAAAAACCAGGTTACGGCATTTATCGGTCCGTCAGGCTGCGGTAAATCCACGCTGCTGCGTACGTTCAACAAAATGTTTGAGCTGTACCCGGAGCAGCGTGCGGAAGGTGAAATTCTGCTGGATGGCGATAATATCCTCACCAACACCCAGGATATTGCCCTGCTGCGCGCCAAAGTGGGGATGGTGTTCCAGAAGCCGACGCCGTTCCCGATGTCGATTTATGACAACATCGCCTTTGGCGTACGCCTGTTTGAGAAACTCTCCCGCGCGGATATGGACGAGCGAGTGCAGTGGGCTTTGACCAAAGCCGCATTGTGGAATGAAACCAAAGATAAACTGCATCAGAGCGGATATTCTCTCTCCGGTGGTCAGCAGCAGCGTCTGTGCATCGCGCGCGGTATCGCTATTCGTCCGGAAGTCTTACTGCTGGATGAGCCCTGCTCGGCGCTGGACCCGATCTCTACCGGGCGTATTGAAGAGCTGATTACCGAACTGAAACAGGATTACACCGTCGTTATCGTGACCCACAACATGCAGCAGGCCGCGCGTTGTTCCGACCATACGGCATTTATGTATCTTGGCGAGCTGATTGAATTCAGCAACACGGACGATCTGTTTACCAAGCCCGCTAAGAAGCAAACTGAAGATTATATTACTGGCCGCTACGGTTGATTGCCCTTCTGCTTTCAGGCTCTAACCTATTGGGCAATCAGGAGATACTATGGATAACCTAAACCTTAACAAACATATTTCCGGCCAGTTCAACGCTGAACTGGAGTACATCCGCACCCAGGTCATGACCATGGGTGGGCTGGTGGAACAGCAGCTTTCTGATGCGATCACCGCTATGCATAACCAGGACAGCGAGCTGGCGAAGCGCGTTATCGACGGCGATAAGCAGGTCAATATGATGGAAGTGGCGATCGATGAAGCCTGCGTACGCATCATCGCCAAGCGCCAGCCAACCGCCAGCGACCTGCGCCTGGTGATGGCGATTATCAAAACCATCGCCGAGCTGGAACGTATTGGCGACGTAGCGGATAAAATTTGCCGCACCGCGCTGGAAAAATTCTCCCAGCAGCATCAGCCGCTGCTGGTCAGCCTGGAATCGCTGGGGCGCCATACCGTGCAGATGCTGCACGATGTGCTGGATGCCTTTGCGCGTATGGACCTTGATGAAGCCGTGCGTATCTATCGCGAAGATAAGAAAGTTGACCAGGAATATGAAGGCATCGTGCGTCAACTGATGACCTATATGATGGAAGATTCGCGCACTATTCCAAGCGTATTGACCGCGCTGTTCTGCGCCCGCTCGATTGAGCGTATCGGCGACCGTTGCCAGAATATCTGCGAATATATTTTCTACTTCGTCAAAGGTCAGGATTTTCGTCATGTTGGCGGTGACGAGCTGGATAAACTGCTGGCGGGGAAAGACCCCAAAGAGTAATAAATCACAGAGACTAATTCTGATAAAAGGACATATCAGAATTAGTTATGATATATATTTCAGTTTTTTTTCATTAACAATAACGGTGCGATTGTCGTCACAAATAACAATTTCACCAATTGTGGTTTTATTTTTATAGCGTAACAATACGGTTTATCAATCGAGTGACTTGTCGTTACAAGGCTCGAATGGAAACGGCGGATTGTTACTGCGTAAGCAGGCAAAACCTGACATCACCTTTAATCTGGTGATGTCAGGTTTTTTTTTGCCAAATAATCCACTCGCAGTAGATGAATGGGGTTGTTACCGCCGTGCGGGCAAAACCTGAAGAAAATCGCCTCTGTTTTATGCAGAGAGTTTTCTTCAGGTTTTTTTATACGCTGCAAGGATGTCTGAGGGTAACCATGCCTCGCGCTGGTCGTTATTTTTCACGATGTTCAGCTGCACTCATTTTATATAAAGGGAATTTATGTTTAGAAGAAATCTGATTACATCTGCCATTATTATTATGGCGCCGCTCGCTTATTCTACCCATGCTATGGCGGCATCGTTGACGGTTGAGCAGCGCCTTGAACTTCTGGAAAAGGCGCTTAAGGATACGCAGTCCGAACTCAAAAAATATAAAGATGAAGAGAAAGCCAGAAATCAAATATGGGTCGCCAATACGCAGCCGGGCGAAAATAAAACGAGCGCGGCCCAGCAAGTTGTTAGCCCGCCAGCGCCGGCCCGCGCCGCCCAAAAACCGGCGGCAGTGCTGGTGAAAAATGAACAACCTGCGGCTAATGGCGAGTCTATCTATAGCTCCATGACGATGAAGGATTTCAGCAAGTTTGTGAAGGATGAAATTGGCTTCAGCTATAACGGCTATTACCGTTCCGGTTGGGGAACCGCCTCTCATGGATCGCCAAAATCGTGGGCGATTGGTTCGCTTGGCCGCTTTGGTAACGAATACTCTGGCTGGTTTGATTTACAGCTTAAGCAGCGGGTCTATCAGGAAGGCAATAGGCGTGTTGATGCGATCGTGATGTTAGACGGTAACGTCGGGCAGCAATATTCCAGCGGCTGGTTCGGGGATAATGCTGGCGGCGAGAACTATATGCAGTTCTCTGATATGTACGTCAATACCAAAGGTTTCCTGCCGTTTGCGCCGGAGGCGGATTTCTGGGTCGGCAAGCACGGCGCGCCGAAAATTGAAATCCAGATGCTGGACTGGAAAACGCAAAGAACCGATGCTGCAGCTGGCGTTGGTCTTGAAAACTGGAAGGTGGGCGCGGGTAAGTTTGATATTGCGCTGGTGCGCGAGGACGTTGATGACTACAACCGTACGTTGACCAAAAGCCAGCAAATTAACACCAATACTATTGATGTTCGTTATAAAGAGATCCCGCTTTGGGATAAAGCGTCATTGATGGTCAGCGGCCGGTATGTCGCGGCAAATCAGAGTTCATCCGAGAAATATAATGAAGGTAATAATGGGTATTATGAATGGAAAGATACCTGGATGGCGGGAACGTCGTTAACGCAGAAATTCGATAACGGCGGGTTTAACGAATTTTCATTCCTGCTGGCGAATAATTCCATCGCCAGCAGCTTCTCGCGCTACGCGGGATCCAGTCCGTATACCACATTCAACGGCAGATACTATGGCGATCATACTAACGGCACAGCCGTTCGTTTGACTTCCCAGGGAGAAACCTATCTGAGTGATGACATCATTATGGCTAACGCCATCGTTTACTCCTTTGGTAATGATGTCTACAGCTACGAGACCGGCGCACACTCCGATTTCGAATCTATTCGCGCCGTCGTTCGTCCCGCCTGGATCTGGGATAAATATAACCAAACCGGCGTCGAACTGGGCTATTTCAAACAGCAGAACAAAGATATCACCGGCAAGAAATATAACGAATCCGGCTACAAAACCACCTTGTTCCATACCTTTAAAGTGAATACCAGTATGCTGACCTCACGCCCGGAAATTCGTTTCTATGCGACTTATATTAAAGCGAAGGATATCGACCTGGATAAGGCCGCTAACAGCAACACCAGCAGCATTTTTGAAGATGGCAAGAACGATCAGTTTGCCGTTGGCGCCCAGGCTGAAATCTGGTGGTAAGGCTGGCAATGGCCAGGACAAAACTCTAAAGAGGAATAACGATGAAACGACATGCTATTTACTTCGCTCTGGCCCTGGCGGGCGCAGCGTTTACCGCTCATGCTGCGCCGTTTCCGGCCACGCCGAGCGCGGCGATCCCGGTCAGCCAGTATATTACGCAGGTTAACGGCGATAAGAGTATTACCTTCCGCCTGTTTGCCCCGGACGCAAAACGGGTATCCGTGGTGACGGGGGCAACGCCGGACACCTTCGTCTCCCACGATATGGCCAAAGATGAACAGGGGATCTGGACATGGAAAAGCGAAGCTCTGGCGCCCAACCTCTACGAATACTATTTTGATGTCGACGGATTCCGTTCAGTCGATACCGGTAGCCGCTATCAGAAGCCCCAGCGACAGGTGAATACCAGCCTGATTCTTGTCCCCGGCAGCATTCTTGACGATCGCGCGGTGGCTCATGGTGAACTACGCACCTTGACCTACCACTCAAAGGCGCTGAATTCTGAACGCCGTGTCTACGTGTGGACGCCGCCGGGCTATACCGGTACCGGCGAGCCGCTGCCGGTGCTCTATTTCTATCACGGTTTTGGCGACAGCGGCCTGTCGGCCATCGATCAGGGACGTATCCCGCAAATCATGGATAACCTATTGGCGGAAGGTAAAATCAAGCCAATGCTGGTGGTGGTGCCGGATACCGAAACCGATATCCCTGAAGCGGTTGCGGAAAACTTCCCGCCGCAGGAACGGCGTAAAACCTTCTATCCGTTGAATGCGAAAGCGGCGGATAAAGAGCTGATGAACGATATTATTCCGCTGATTGATGCCCGCTTTAATGTGCGTAAAGACGCGGATGGTCGGGCGCTTGCCGGGCTGTCGCAGGGCGGCTATCAGGCGCTGGTCTCCGGAATGAACCATCTGGAGAGCTTCGGCTGGCTGGCGACGTTCAGCGGCGTAACGACCACCACGGTACCGGATGCCGGCGTCGAGGCGCAGCTAAACAACCCGCAGGCGATCAATAAGCAGCTGCGTAACTTCACCGTCGTCGTAGGCGAGAAAGACGCGGTCACCGGAAAAGATATCGCCGGACTGAAAGCGGAGCTGGAGAAGCAGAACATTAAGTTTGACTACCACGAGTTCCCGGGCCTGAATCATGAAATGGACGTCTGGCGTCCCGCCTATGCCGAATTCGTACAGAAGTTGTTCAAATAACATGGAGGAGTCAGTTCGCTGGCTCCTTATCTTCATTATATTCAGGGAGATAACATGAAGTTAATCGTGACGGAAGATTATGCCGAGATGAGCCTGGTCGCCAGCCATCATGTCTTAGGCTACATCACTGCGCCGCGGAGGATGAATCTGGCGGTAACGGCAGGCAGTACGCCGAAGAAAATGTATGAACATCTGACGGCAGCGATTAAAGGCAAATCGTTCTATTCTCAAGTCCATTATTACAATTTTGACGAGATCCCGTTCCGCGGACAGGATCGCGAAGGCGTGACCATTTCCAATCTGCGCAACCTATTTTTCACTCCCGCTCAGATCCCTGAAGAGAACATTCACAAGCTCAGCCATGCAAACTTTATCCATCACGACCAGCGGTTACACGAAGAAGGGGGCCTCGATCTGATGGTGATGGGCCTCGGCGCTGACGGCCATTTTTGCGGTAACTTGCCGAATACCACGCGGTTCCACGATGCGACGGTGGAAGTTCCTATCATCGGGGGTTTGGTGGATCTCGTCGCGCACGGCGAAATGGGCGGCGACTTCTCCGCGGTGCCGGATAGCTACGTCACGATGGGGCCGAAAAGCGTCATGGCGGCGAAAAATTTGCTGCTGATCGTCAGCGGAGCGGCAAAAGCGCAGGCGCTAAAACAGGTGATTGAAGGCGAAGTCAGCGAGCGGGTTCCGGCATCTGTGCTGAAACTGCATCCATCCCTGGTGATAGTGGCTGATAAAGCGGCGGCTGCGGAATTGAGTCAACCGTAATCCACTTTCAGCGTAGCGCAGGCGGGACGCTCCCGGGTTGCGCTACGCTGCGGCTTTTATCGAGTAATATGCCAGCCGCGCGCTTTCCACAGTTCCGGCAGCGCTTCCAGACGGGTAAACGTCGTCACTTTCGGATGGTCGATGGGCTTGTTGTGCGGATCGGCGCAGAAGTAGAACACCTCCATGCCTGCCGCGATCCCCGACTGCGCGCCTGCGCTGGAGTCGTCGACCAGAATGCAGTTCTCGACGTTAACGTTCATCGCTTTTGCGGCATGCAGCATTAGCGCCGGATCGGGCTTCCAGCGCTGGATATCGTAGCCGCTATACAGACGCTCGGGGAAATGGCGCAGCATGCCTGTTTTACCGAGAGAGTGCTGCATTTTGCTGACCGGGCCGTTGGAGACCACGCACATCGGCACGTTGACCGCGTCCAGCAGCGCC
Organism: Klebsiella pasteurii; assembly: GCF_018139045.1. Classification (NCBI taxonomy): domain Bacteria; kingdom Pseudomonadati; phylum Pseudomonadota; class Gammaproteobacteria; order Enterobacterales; family Enterobacteriaceae; genus Klebsiella; species Klebsiella pasteurii. The sequence goes on along the minus strand of NZ_CP073236.1, from coordinate 3,938,306 downwards.
TGGGCGCCAGAAATGACTTCCAGTTCAGTATCAAACAGGCGTGCGACTTCATCGCGGTAAACCGGTTCAAGGGTCGCCTTATCCAGATTAACGCTGTACTCCGCGTTAATAGTATCGATAATCTCGTACAGCTTTACGCCTTTGAAGCGCTTAAAAATCTCTTCTAAATCCAGCGTAATGCCGAATTCCCTGAACATGTGAACGTAGGCGCGGGAGCAGATCACCTCGCTGTCGACCAGCGTGCCGTCACAGTCGAAAAATACTGCTTCTGGTTGGGTCATGTCGTTTCCATTTTAATAAGTTAACGTTTTCGTCATGCTGATTGGTGAGACGCAATCGTTGCCGTATAAGCAAAATCGATGAAAAAAAGTATCTCACAACCGCCCTTATTGTCGCATTTTGGTATAGGATAGCGACGAATTTTCCCTCCTTTGTTCGGAAACCGATAATGAGTCAACAACAAACCAGCCAGTCATCTGGCCAGGGTCTGCTGGAGCGCGTGTTCAAATTACGTGAACACGGCACCACGGCACGCACCGAAGCGATTGCAGGTTTCACCACTTTTCTGACAATGGTGTACATCGTTTTTGTTAACCCACAGATTCTCGGCGTGGCGGGTATGGATACCAGCGCCGTTTTTGTCACAACCTGTCTGATTGCCGCATTCGGCAGCATTATGATGGGGCTGTTCGCTAACCTCCCGGTGGCGCTGGCGCCGGCAATGGGCCTGAACGCCTTCTTTGCTTTTGTCGTGGTACAGGCGATGGGCTTGCCCTGGCAGGTCGGGATGGGCGCGATTTTCTGGGGCGCCGTTGGCCTGCTGCTGCTGACGATTTTCCGCGTGCGCTACTGGATGATTGCCAATATCCCGGTTAGCCTGCGTATTGGCATCACCAGCGGTATCGGCCTGTTTATCGGTATGATGGGCCTGAAAAATGCGGGCGTTATCGTCGCCAACCCGGAAACCCTGGTGAGTATCGGCAACCTGACGTCCCACAGCGTGCTGCTGGGTATTCTTGGCTTCTTTATTATTGCAATTCTGGCTTCCCGCAACATCCACGCGGCGGTGTTGGTTTCTATCGTGGTTACCACGCTGCTGGGCTGGATGCTGGGTGACGTTCACTACACAGGCATCGTGTCCATGCCGCCGAGCGTGACTACGGTGATTGGTCATGTTGACCTGGCGGGCTCGCTGAATCTCGGCCTGGCGGGCGTGATCTTCTCGTTTATGCTGGTTAACCTGTTCGACTCCTCCGGCACGCTGATCGGTGTGACCGATAAGGCCGGTCTGGCCGATGCGCAGGGCAAGTTCCCGCGTATGAAGCAGGCGCTGTTTGTCGATAGCGTATCGTCCGTTGCGGGCTCCTTTATCGGCACCTCTTCCGTAACCGCCTATATTGAATCGTCCTCAGGCGTTTCCGTGGGCGGCCGTACCGGCTTAACCGCTGTGGTCGTTGGGCTCTTGTTCCTGCTGGTGATTTTCCTGTCGCCGCTGGCGGGTATGGTCCCGGCCTATGCCGCAGCCGGTGCGCTGATTTACGTTGGCGTCCTGATGACCTCCAGTCTTGCGCGGGTGAAGTGGGATGATTTAACCGAATCAGTGCCTGCGTTTATTACCGCCGTGATGATGCCGTTCAGCTTCTCCATTACGGAAGGTATTGCCTTAGGCTTTATCTCTTACTGCGTTATGAAGATTGGTACCGGCCGCCTGCGTGACCTCAGTCCGTGCGTGATTGTGGTTTCGCTGCTGTTTGTACTGAAGATTGTGTTTATCGACGCGCATTAATTCCTGCGCCGTCACACTCGCCCGTTCTGACGAGCGTGACGGCGTCTGTCAGGCCTTAACCCGCTGAATATACTCGGCAAAAGCGCTCAGCTGTCCGCTCAGATGATCGAGCGTACTCTGATCGACGACTTTCCCCTCCTGCGGATCCACTTTGTTCTGAATCACGCCGCCCATAAATTCGGGCTTATTCATCACCATTGCATCGAGGAATACCAGAATCTGACGCAGGTGATACTGACAGCGCGCACCGCCAATAGCCCCCATCGAACTGGTTTGAATCAGTACCGGCTTACCGGCCAGCGGCTGTTCCGGCAGACGAGATAGCCAGTCGATGGCGTTTTTCAGGCCGCCGGGAACCGAATAGTTATATTCTGGCGTCACGATGACCACACCGTCGGCCTCGCGAATTTGCTGCGCGATATCCTGAACGCTTTGTGGGAATCCCTCTTCCTGCTGGACATCGGCATCATAGAGTGGAATATCGCCAATGGACGGTAATGCGGAAACCGCCATACCTGCGGGCGCGATGCCGGGGAGGGTACGCGCGACCATGGCATTAAAAGAGCCTTTGCGCAGACTTCCGAGTAACGTAACAATTTTCAACGTATCAGACATAATTGCTCCTTTGCATCATGATGGCCGGGAAAACCGGTCAGTTGAGGGAGATGGCTTTTTCTAACGGTAAATGGGTAAAGCGCATAAGCCGGGCGGACGGTTCTTTGGCGCGAGCCTGCGCGTCGGGCAGGCTGCGCCAGCCCTCTTTACCATTATATTCCCAGACTTTCAGCTGACCGATATCCGGGCTGGCGGCGATGGACCAGACCAGCACCGTTTCGGCATCGCAGACGGCTTCGATTGCCTGCGTCCCACTTGTCCTTAACCGCCCGGAGCCCGGAAGAAGCTGTAGGTTAACGGCGGTTTCGCCGGTCAGTTTCATGACGCTTTTGCGCAGCGCGTCAAGCTGAGCGCGAGCTTCGTCAGGATCGTGCTGATTGCTAATCCATACACGCTCATTACTGTTGAAAACGTAGCGGTCGGCGTCGTGCGGGGAGTGTAAACCGCGGGTGGCGTGCGGTAATTCCATATCCAGGCCGCAATCGCCTTCGGTGGTTAACGCGACGCCAACGATATTTCCAGCATAGGAGATGGAGAAACGCGGGAGATGTTCGTCGCGAAATGCGGGTTTTCCATTTTCTTCATCAATGATTTCAGGTAGTTCGCTGATGCCGTACAACATAAAGAGGAGTTCTGCGAGGAGTGACCGGGAAGCGCGATAGCGGCTTTGTCGGTACTCAGGCAGGCGCCTGGCGGATTGATGGCAGGCCGCTGACAGGCGTGTTGATAGCGGTTCCCGGGTGTTGAGTATCCCTCTTGCAAAATGCGTTGCCATTCGTCGCTCCGTGATTAATGGTCAATGATAGAAATTGCGAATTATATTATCGCTCAGAATTGTCAGGTTTTAATGCGGAAATCATCCGTTGAAAAGAGAAATCGCATGAATTTTACAATTTATTGCGCAAGGCGGGCTAAACCAGCGCTATAGCGGTTCAGTGTAAAGCTGTCTCAGCGTTTCTCGTAGCCAGACGATCTTCGGGTTGTAGCTGTTGCGCTTATGCCACAGGAGGGTAAAGGGGACGCGTATTTTCTCCAGCTGCGACGGTTCCAGCGGCAGCGGCAGTGAGACCAGCGGCAGATGATGCTGCTGATTGTAGCGCTGGCAATAACGCGGGGCGGTGGCCAGCATCGTATGATGAGGCTGGGCTGCCATAAACAGCGACTGTTCAAAGCCCGGAACGGTTAACGCCACGGTGCGTTTATGCCCCAGGTCGTGCAGAACATCATCCAGCGCCCAGGTATCGCTTTGTTCCCAACAGATATTGATATGCGGGTAGCGCAGGAAAGCGTCCAGATTCCATTCATCGTTCAGCGCGGGATGGTCGGCGCGCAGCCATACCTGCGGTAGATCGGTGAACAGGATTTCAAAATCGATATACCAGGGCAGCAGGCTGAGCTGTTCACGGGAGCGAGGATGGGTTTCCCGGCCGCAAAAACCGATGTCGACTTCGCCGCGAATAATGGCATCCAGCGAATCGTAATCCCAGTTGCGCAGGCGGATCAGCGCCTGCGGATAGCGCTGGTAGATCCGCTGTGAAAGCGTATTCAACAGGATCATCAGCAGGGGCGACTCCGCCGCCAGCTCAAACTTTAGCCCGCTTGGCATAGTGTGATGGGGCTTGTCGAGGATCTGATTACCCATCTGCATCCAGTCCGCCAGATCCTGCTCCATACTGCTCATCAGCGGCGTGGGCGACAGCCCCAGAGGCGTTTTGACAAACAGCGGATCGTCAAACCAGGCTCGGAGTTTGGCCAGCGACTTGCTCACCGCCGATGGCGAAACGTTCATCCGCTTCGCCGTGCGGGTAACGCTGAGCTCCTGAGTTAAGAGCTGCAGGCACAGCAGTAAATTAAGATCGAGACTCGACAGGGGTTTCTTCATAGCGTTGCGCGGCCCGCGCCGGAGAGGCGACCATAATCAGAACAATACTCACTATGCTACAGGCAATAAGTATCCCGATCAGCATATTCATCGCGCTGAGCCCGATGATAGCCGCCAGCCAAATCCACAGTGAAGAGCCGCAAACCTGAGCAATCCCCAAAACTGAACTCGCCATGCCAGCGCGTAGAGTAAATGGCCCCAGGGCCTGGCTCATCGCCACGCCAAAGCCGGCGGAGAACCCGGCGCAAATCAGTCCCAGCCCCAGCATCGTTATCGTCTGGCTGGTGGCAAGGCTCAGCAGCACGCCCGCGATAAAAAAGAGCGCCTGCGAGGTCAGCATCAGGGTGCGGGGTTTAAAGAGCGACAGAGCAAACGGCGTCGAGAACGATACCACCATGCTCACTAGCGCCATGAGTGCCATCGCCATGGAATAAGTCCCGCGATCGAAGCCCATCACTTCCATCATGAGCACCGGGGAGACGTTAACGTAGGTCAGAATAGCCGTCACGCTGAGGGTAGTCATGATCATTCGGCTGAGGAAAAAGCGGTTAAGCAGCGATTCGAGGGCCACATTTTGCTGCGCCGCCTGCGGAACGGATGTTGGACGCGTTTCCCGCAAGATAAATATCGACAGCAGTCCCACCAGAACGCCCATGCCGGTCATGGTATAGAACAGGCTCTGCCAGGGGTATTTCAGCATAATCAGGTGGCCGAGTACCGGCGCCAGCACCGGAATAATGCAGGTGATGCCGTTAAGGAGGGAAAGCACCTTCGCCCGGCGGCGATCGTCGAGGGTATCGCGCAGCACCGCAAAGGCAACGACGTAGCAGCTGCCGGCGCCAATCCCCTGAATAAAACGCCCCGCCAGGAAGTGGGCGCTGACCTGCGCCTGCGAGCAGATAAGGGAGGCGAGTATGAAAACAACGGCGCCGAAAATCGCCACTGGCTTACGGCCTGACTTGTCGGCGATACGGCCAGCAAACAGCATGGCTGCGGCCATCCCCGCCAGATAAACCGAGAAGGCGATGTGCAGCTGCGCTTCACTAGCCCCCAGATCCTGCGCAATGCGCGGCAGGCCGACCAGATACATATCAATACCGGATGGATAAAGCAGAACCAGCGCAAAACTGCAGATAAGAAAGCGTGCCATAGAACCCTCGCATAAGATTGCCGTACAGCATAGAGGGGTTCGTGCGGTAGTACGAGTTGCCATTTGGACAACAATGATTTCCTGGGAGGAAAAGCGACGAAGCAAGCGCCGCTTTGGCGTCGGGAGGCCATCCCGCCAGGAGGCATACCTGGCGGGCGAAGGAAGCGACTCAGACAAGCAGCGCGCGGTTAACTTTAATTACTGCTTTTTTTATCTCCATGCTCGCTGCGCCCTGCACGCCCGGCTTATGCGGTTCGCCAGGAAAAAAAATGGCGAACATGCCAGGCTTCAGGGTCACCTGCTGCTGGTCGGCGATAGCTGCGCACAGCTGGTAGTCCTCTTCTTTATGCCAGACGTCGCACTCACGGGCGCTGTCGGCTACGCCGCAGTGGATTGTCTCCTCGCCTTGCAGCAGGATCTGAATATCAATAAATTTTTCGTGCAGCTCCGCTTTTTTACTTTCCGCCGACTGCGTGGCGAAGCGCATGACGTTCATATAAATATCATCGCCCTGCAACTCATAACGACCCGGCTCACACTGCTGCGGCTGAACTTTTACGGCCAGCCTCACGGCCTGAAGCAGAACGGGTAACAGTCCCGCGCGTTCCGGATGGTGGATATCGCCGATAATCATAATGCTTTGTCCTCCGCTAACAACGCCGCGCCAATCAGACCGGCATCATGCTGATAGTGTGCGGCTACAATCTTCGTCTGATAGACCGCAGGTTCCTGCGCCAGATAGGTCTCAACTAGCGGGAGATAGCCGGGCGCCAGCCCGATGCTGCCGCCCAGTACGGCACACTGGCAGTTAACGCTGGCCTTCATGTCGGCAATCAGCCGGGCGATGGTTTGCGCCGAACGGTGGACTAACGACGTTGCCTGCGGATGGCCGCTCTGCGCAAGAGTAAAAATGGATTTGGCCGTCATCCCCTGCAGATCGTCCGTCGCCAGCGCGGCGATCCCTCTGCCGGAGGCAATAGCCTCTACGCAGCCGGTGCGACCGCAGCCGCAGCGCGGACCGTGCGGATCGGCCAGCGTGTGCCCGATATGCCCGGCTAGCCCCTCGTTCCCGGACAGGAGCCGACCGTTGCAGATGATACCGCCGCCCACGCCCGTTGAGATGGTGATGAATACCATCTCGTCGGCATCGACAGACAGGGCGTGATATTCGGCCCAGGCCGCCGCCTGCGCATCGTTCACGACCAGGCACGGTCGCCCCGTCAGCTGCGCCAGCGTCTCCCGCAGAGGAAACTGCGCCAGCCCGCCAAGGTTATCCGGGTTTAACGCCGTCAGTACGCTGTGACGAATGATTCCCGTCGAGGCGACCGCTATCCGCCGGGCCTGCCCCGCGAAAGGCGCGACCAGCGCGCTCAACGCCTCCGTCAGTGCCGCCGGCGTTTTGCTGGCGGGCGTCGGCAGCGCTCGTTTCTCCAACAGACGATGCTGCGTATCAATTAGCGCGGCGGCCAGCTTGGTGCCGCCGATGTCTATCGCCAGCGTCGTCATAGCGCAACCTCAGCCAGCGCATCGCGGTACCACTGGCAGATGTGTTCAATACGCGTAATCGCGGAACCGACGGTCACCGCCCATGCGCCTTGCATTATGGCCTGCGCTGCCAGGGCCGGGGAGTTGAACCGCCCTTCGGCAATGACCCGGTATCCTTTGGCGCTCAGCGCCTGCACTAGCGGGAAATCCGGTTCGGTAGGTACCGCATCCGTGGTATACCCGGATAGCGTAGTGCCGATAATTTCTGCGCCCAGAGCGTGGCAGCGAGTACCGTCTTCAAGGTTCGAGCAGTCTGCCATCGCGACGCAGCCCTGCTGATGAATACGCTCGATAGTCGCCTTCACGCTGGCCGGACGCGGGCGATCCGTGCCGTCAAAGGCGATAATATCCGCACCCGCCTGCGCCAGCGCGTCCACATCCTCAAGGAACGGCGTGATGCGCACCGGCGAGTCCGGCAGGTCGCGCTTGATGATGCCGATAATGGGTACTGAAATAAGTTCGCGCGTGGCCTTCAGGTTATTAATGCCTTCAATACGTACCGCGACTGCTCCCGTCTTGACCGCCGCCAGCGCCATCGCCGCGACTATTTCAGGCTTATCTAACGGGCTGCCCGGCACCGGCTGGCACGAGACAATGAGTCCGCCCAATTCTTTAACCTTCACATCCAAAGTATCAAATAAAGACATAGCGCTATCCCTTACTTCCGTTTGCGCCCGACAGCGCCGGGCGCATGAATTTAATGTTTACTGCAAAGCGGAGCGTCCGCTTTGTCGTGACGAACCTTTGCCCCGCTAAACGGTTTGCCATCAATAGCGTCATGGGTTCGCAGCGCCTCCGGGCGAATCCAGCGCTGTACGCGAGACGGCATATCCAGGCCAATCAGCAGGATCACCACAAACGTCAATCCAAAAGAGAGCGACCCCAGCGCCGTACCCAGATGCATATGCTGTGCGACCAGCGCGCCGAGGACCGGCGCCGCCGCACCGCCCAGAGCGCCGACGTTGTAGGTGAAGCCCAGACCGGCAGCGCGCTGATCGGTGTCAAAGTAACCACCGATCAGTTTCGGCAGTATTCCCGCGATCCCCTGTCCCAGCATCTGCTGGAAGAAGAGCAGGAGGCCCAGACCCCAGAGGCTGGCGCCGCCGATGGCGAAGACAGGGATAATCAGTACCTGCGAGGCCAGCAGGCTGTAAACGTAGGCTTTACGCGTGCCCAACCAGTCGCCAAGGAATCCGCCGACGATGCAACCGACGGCCGCGCCGAATCCACTGAAGAAAAGTACCTTCGCAACCGTCGCCGGATCGTATGCCAACTCGGTTTTCAGATAGGTTGGCAGCAGCGCCTGGATAGGCCACGAATAGAGGAAGGCGAACAGAACGACAACCATCAGCATCACGCCGGTCGGCCAGCGTTTTCCGCTGCTCTGTACCATGAAGCTGATGAAAATAACGGTGCAAACGAGCGCCAGGGCAATCACCACAAGCGGGTTGTGCTGGTTACCTGCGAAGCAGAACCACAGCGCTGCCGTTGCGATCAGCGTCGTTGCTATATTCATGGCGCGATATTTACCGCGATAGAGGATATCCACCATCGTCCGCACCGGCGCTTTCTTCGTCTGCCGCTCTTTCCAGTCTTCCGTTTCCGGAATATTTTTACGCAGCCACAGCGCGAAAATAATCGGCAAAATGCCGAGGAAGAATAAGGCGCGCCAGCCCCAGAGGGGCACCACCAGGCTGTAAACCTGCGCCGCCACAACGGCGCCGACGGAAAAGCCTGAGATCAGGAAACCGCTGGCTTTGTTACGCAGATGTTTTGGCCAGCTTTCAATAACATAGGTGGCGCTGGAGCCGTACTCGCCAGCCATCCCCATTCCGATCACCATTCGGGCGATAAACATCGAGGTGTATCCCGGCGCAAAGCCGCAGGCCAGCGTACCGACGGAGAAAAGAATAATACTGCTGACCATCGCCAGGCGGCGGCCATAGCGGTCGCCCATTGCCCCCAGCAGCAGGCCGCCGAACCAACGGGAGATAAATGCCGCGGAGATAATACTCGCCGCCTGGACCGTGGTGAGCTGAAATTCGCTTTGTACTTCGGTGAGCACCAGAGCGATTAAAACGAAATCAAAACCATCCAGTAAATAGCCCAGCCAGGCTGCAGAGAAAGCCCGCCACTGGGACTTATTGAGATGCTTATACCATGGTTTGGTACTTATTATTTCACTCATATGCTCTCCTGTGATGAGCAGCGTTTTTATGCTATCGGGCCTAAAACAGCAGGGTGTCGCATAGCCAAATGAAGTTAAACTCCATTTAATGTATTTTTTAGAAGTTAAACACCACAAGAGCATTTTATTAAATGTGTGAACAAGATCATGGACACAGAATAGGAGAAACGAAAAAAGGCGATCTGACTCACGCCATGAGACGTAAAATGTTTTCGCCGCTCAGGATATAGACGCGGCGGCACGGCGTTTTTAAAAATCCATATTGCCTGGTGATGCGCTGTACTCCATCATTAGCGCCTGATAATCGCGTAAACAGTAGGGAAGAGATGACGACTCCGACTTCGCCGGTCAAAGCCGGGAAAATACTTGATACCCTGGGAGCGATGCAAAGCAGTATGACCCGCGTCGGGAAAAGCATTGCGCAGTTTGTGATGACTTCCCCCCACAAGGTGACGCAGCTTTCTATCGCCGACCTCTCAGAGGAAGTGAACGCGGGCGAAGCGTCGGTGATCCGTTTCTGTCGACAGCTGGGCTATAAAGGCTTTCAGAATTTCAAAATGGAGCTGGCTATTGAGCTGGCCATGACCGATACCGATGACAACAGCACGCTTCTGGAGGCTGAAATTCAGAAAGCCGACGATGCGCACACCATTGGTCTCAAGCTCCAGGGCGCTATCTCGACCGTGCTCTCGGAAACGCTCAATCTGCTGGATATGGAGCAGGTTGAACGGGTCGTTGAGGCGCTGCATAGCTGCAATAGCACCTTTATCTTCGGCGTTGGCGCCTCCGGGCTGACCGCCGAAGAGATGAAGCACAAGCTGATGCGAATCGGGATGCGCGTCGATGCCTTAACGAATAATCACTTTATGTATATGCAGGCCGCGCTGCTCAAGGCTGGCGATGTCGCTATCGGTATCAGCCACTCCGGGCATTCGCCGGAAACCACCCACGCCCTTAGTCTGGCAAAGCAGGCCGGAGCCATCACCGTCGCCTTAACGCATAACCTCGGGTCGCCATTGAGTAAAGTCGCGGATATTACGCTGATTAACGGCAACCGCCAGGGACGCCTGCAGGGCGACTCCATTGGCACCAAAACGGCGCAGCTTTTCGTACTGGATCTCATTTACACGCTGCTGGTGCAGAAAGATCCTGAAGCCGCCCGAGCCAATAAACTGCGCACGATGGATGCCCTGTCCACGCTCAAATAGAACGATTTTTGTGCGATTCGTCACAATCTTCTACTCCCGTTTTTCTCCCTGCCGGTATCCAGTTGCAACCGGCATGGTTACCTCTTAAAGTGGAGTAATACTTCAAAGTAAATTTATTTAAGAAGAAAAACACCATTAGAGGTTTACATGACAAAGCTAACCGGTCTTATTGCCGCTCCCCACACGCCTTTTGATGCCAACGGCGAAGTCAACTACCCCGTTATCGATCGGATTGCCGAGCACCTGATTCGCCAGGGCGTTAAAGGCGCTTACGTCTGTGGGACAACCGGAGAAGGTATCCACTGTTCTGTTGACGAGCGTAAAAAAATCGCCGAGCGCTGGGTCGCGGCAAGCCAGGGACAGCTCAGCATCACGCTGCACACGGGGGCGCTCAGCATCGCCGATGCGCTGGAGCTGAGCCGTCATGCTGAAACCCTGGATATTTTTGCCACCTCGGTCATCGGTCCGTGCTTCTTTAAACCGTCTACCGTCGACGATCTGGTGGAATATTGCCGCATTATCGCCGCCGCGGCGCCGTCAAAAGGCTTCTATTACTACCATTCCGGCATGTCGGGTCTGAGCCTCGATATGGAGCAGTTTCTGATCGCCGCGGCGGATAAAATTCCGAACCTGTCCGGTATGAAGTTTAACTCCGCGGATATGTATGAGTTCCAGCGCTGCCTGCGCGTCAACAATCGCCAGTTCGATATTCCGTTCGGCGTGGATGAGTTTTTACCCGCAGGCCTGGCCTGCGGCGCCATCGGCGCGGTGGGCAGTACCTATAACTACGCGGCGCCGCTCTATCATCGCCTGATCGAGAGCTTCAACCAGGGGGATCATCAGGACGTTGCCGCCTGTATGGATAAAGTCATCGCGATTATTCGCATCCTGGTTCAGTACGGCGGCGTGGCGGCCGGGAAGCTGGCCATGCAGCTGCACGACATTGACGTCGGCGATCCGCGCCGCCCGCTGCGCCCGATGACCAGCGAGCAAAAGCGCGTCGCGCTGGACGCTTTTCGCGCTGCCGACTTTATTTAATTCTGATAGCATCACCGGCATCCGGGAGATACCGCAGCCCCGGATGCCCCTCCGCCGTTACGGCGATTCTGGTTACATCTAAACAGGGCGTTAGTACTCGGGGCTATTTCCAGATCTTCGCCATACCTTCACTTTCCGGCCTGACGCTGGAAAAGCCGAATTTCGCGTACAGTTCGGGAACATCGGCCACCAGCGAGACGTATGCCCCTTTAAACGCGTTGTTATCAAGCCAGGTAACTATTTTTTGCACGATCTGGCGACCGAGACCTTTTCCCTGATGGGCCGGGTCCACGGCGACGTCGACAATTTCAAAGTTCAGCGCGCCGTCGCCGACGATACGCCCCATACCAACGGTCACGCCCTCATAGAGAATATGCACGCCGTAGCAGCTACGCGGCAGGCCAGCACGGGCGCCTTCCAGCGGGCGCGGCGACATACCTGATATGACGCGCAGGCGACAAAAATCTTCTGCAGAAGGGACGGTATCAATAAAGGTGTAATCGATAGTCATGGTTGCATCCGGCACGTTAAAAACAGCGATGCCGATAAGGGTAATAGATAAACCAATCTACGGTGAAGATGATAAATAAAAATAATAAAAAACCCGCTTTAACAGGACGTTAATGCGGGTTAGTCAATGCTCACATACTGAGCTTATTTACCAATACAGAAACTTGAGAAAATACGCCCCAGCAGGTCATCGGAGGTAAACTCGCCGGTGATTTCGCTCAAGTTCTGCTGAGCCAGGCGCAGCTCTTCCGCCAGCAGCTCGCCAGCCCACGCGCCCAGCAGCTGCGCTTTACCCTGCTGCAGATGCTCTGCGGCGTCGGACAGCGCCTGTAGATGGCGGCGGCGCGCCAGAAAACCGCCTTCCATATTGGTTTCAAAGCCCATGCTCTGCTTGAGATGATTACGCAGTACGTCTACGCCCTCGCCGGTACGCGCCGAAAGGCGTACAAGTGAGTGATCATTTACTTCGCTCATCCCCAGCGTTTCGCCGGTTATATCCGCTTTGTTGCGCACGACGGTAATCGGCAGGTTTTTCGGCAGACGGGCGATAAAATCTGGCCAGATATCCGCCGGATCGGTCGCGTCAGTGGTGGTGCCATCGACCATAAATAGCACGCGGTCGGCCTGTTCAATCTCCTGCCAGGCGCGCTCGATACCGATGCGCTCGACCTCATCGTTCGCATCGCGCAGGCCGGCGGTATCGATGATGTGCAGCGGCATACCATCGATATGGATATGTTCGCGCAGCACGTCGCGGGTGGTACCGGCAATATCGGTGACGATAGCCGCTTCCCGGCCCGCCAGCGCATTCAGCAGGCTTGATTTCCCGGCGTTCGGCCGCCCGGCAATGACGACCTTCATCCCTTCGCGCAGCAGGCTGCCCTGGCGCGCTTCGGCGCGAACGGCATCAAGATCGGCGATAACGTCGTTTAGCTGGGCTTCAATTTTGCCATCGGAGAGGAAGTCGATCTCTTCGTCCGGGAAATCAATGGCCGCCTCCACGTAGATGCGCAGGTGCGTCAGCGCTTCCACAAGATGGTTTACGCGGGTAGAGAATGCGCCCTGCAGCGAATTCAGCGCAGAACGTGCCGCCTGCTCGGAGCTGGCGTCGATTAGATCGGCAATGGCTTCTGCCTGTGCCAGGTCGAGCTTGTCGTTTAAAAACGCGCGCTCGGAGAACTCGCCGGGCCTGGCGATGCGCACGCCCGGCAGCGTCAGAATGCGTTTCAGAAGCAGGTCGAGGATAACCGGTCCGCCGTGGCCCTGAAGCTCCAGCACGTCTTCACCGGTAAAGGAGTTAGGGCCGGGGAACCACAGCGCAATCCCCTGATCCAGCGCACTGCCGTCGCTGTCTTTAAACGGCAGGTAGTCGGCATAGCGCGGTTTCGGCAGCTTGCCCAGCACCGCCTGCGCAACGTCGCGCGCCTTCAGGCCAGAGATGCGCAGAATGCCCACACCACCGCGTCCCGGTGGGGTTGCCTGGGCGACGATAGTGTCGTTATGGCTCATGGTGACTCTCTATGTAGATGTAAAAAAGGCGGTCTATTGACCGCCTTCTCTGGCATTAACGTTACCGTAGATACTCGAAATAATTCAAGTTGCAGAAAGGCGGCAAGTTAGTGAGGCCCCAGGAGCTTACTGTAGTAAGTGACTGGGGCGAACTAATGAAGCCAACGCATCTGCGGCTTGAAGAATGAAGAGTATCAGGATTTTTTCTTCTCGCGGCTATGAAGGCCACGCTTCTCCAGACCACGGTAAATCAGCTGCTGCTGAATAATGGTGACCAGGTTGCTGACGATATAGTAAACCACCAGACCGGACGGGAACCACAGGAAGAACACCGTGAAGATGACCGGCATAAAGGTCATGATCTTCTGCTGCATCGGGTCGGTCACGGTGGTCGGAGACATCTTCTGGATGAAGAACATCGTCGCGCCCATGATGATCGGCAGGATGTAGTACGGGTCTTGCGCAGACAGGTCGTGGATCCACAGGATAAACGGCGCATGACGCAGTTCAACCGAGGCGCTCAGCATGTAGTACAGCGCAAGGAAGATTGGCATCTGGATTATCAGCGGGAAGCAGCCACCCAGCGGGTTAACCTTCTCAGCTTTATACAGGGCCATCATTTCCTGGCTTTGACGCTGCTTGTCGTCGCCAAGACGCTCGCGCATCGCCTGAATCTTCGGCTGCAGCATACGCATCTTCGCCATGGAGGTGTACTGCGCTTTAGTCAGCGGGTACATGATGCCACGAACGATAAAGGTGATGACGATGATGGAGAAGCCCCAGTTGCCCAGGAAGCTATGGATCCATTTCAGCAGTTTGAACAGCGGCTGAGAGATAAACCACAGCCAGCCGTAGTCGACGGTCAGGTCAAGGTGTGGCGCAACGGCAGCCATTTTGTCCTGAATGGCCGGGCCGACCCACAGGGTGCTTTCCAGCTTATCGGTTTGACCCGGCTGCACCAGAACCGGCTGCGATTTGTAGCCGATCGCCACAATACCGTTGCCGAGATTCGCGGTGTAGAAGTTGTTAGTACCGTTGTTCTGCGGAACCCATGCGGTTGTGAAGTACTGCTGCAGCATGGCAACCCAACCATTTTTGGTGCTAACGTTCAGGTTTTCGTTATCGATAATAGTATCGAATTTATATTTTTCGTACTTCGTTTCAGACGTTGAGTACGCCGCGCCGCGGAAGGTGTGCATCGTTGTCAGACCGCCGGTCTGCGTATCGCGATGCGTCGGCAGGTTGGCCGTTTGCTTCAGCTGACCAAACGTCGACACTTCCAGCGGTTTTTCGCTGGCGTTCTGCACGCTATAGCCGACGTTTACCGCATATTCACCGCGCTTCAGGGTAAAGGTTTTGGTGAATACGTTGCCTGCTTTATCGGTGTACGTCAGAGGAATGACGATTTCGTTCTGGCCATCAGCCAGCACAAACGCATCTTTATCGACGTTATACAACGGACGCGGTCCGTTAGCCGGGTTGTCCGGGCCATCACGACCGGTCAGGCCGCTCTGCGCCTGATAGGTAAACTGCGGCGTGGTTTCCAGTAACTGGAACGGCTCAGTCGACTTCAGCTCTTTCGGATAATCCAGAAGCAGCGCTTGCTCAACATCACCACCGCTGGTGTTGATGGTCAGGTCAAGCACATCGGTTTTTACCGTAATCAGTTTCCCCTGGCCACTGGCCGGTACGCCCTGGTCGGCGGCGCTACCCGTTGCTGTGGTCGTTGTCTGCGTGGTCTGCTGCTGAGGTTGAGGATTGTTATCCTGCTCCCAGGCTTGCCAGATCATGAAAGACACGAACAACAAAGCGATGATAAGAAGATTGCGTTGCGAATCCATCGTTAGTGTTCTCTGGTATCAAATGGTCCAGGCGGGACGGGATCGTCACCACCAGGGTGTAAAGGGTGGCATTTTAATACGCGTTTCACCGTCAACCAACTGCCTTTTATCAATCCAAACCTGCGCAATGCCTCAATTCCGTATTGAGAACAGGTCGGCGTGAAACGGCAGTGCGGCCCGAGTAGCGGACTAATCAGGCGCTGATAGACCCGAATCAGGCCTATCAGGACCCGCGAGCCAGGCGACAGTGGCGGCGCCATAATTTTTCCAACGCTTCCGAGAGAGCACGGTTATCGAGGTCGGCAACCCCTTTCTTCGCCACCACCACGAAATCCATTGGCGGGAGTTCATGTTGACGTAAACGGAAGCTTTCACGCGTCAGACGTTTAATCCGATTGCGTTCATGCGCTCGCTTAACGTTTTTCTTGGCGACGGTAAGACCGATGCGGGGATGCCCCAGCGAATTTTGGCGGCCGAGGATGGTGATTTGCGGCGTGCCAGCCCGTAATGGCTGCTGGAAGACGAAAGTGAAATGACTGGGAGTTAACAAGCGTAACTCCCTGGGAAATGCGAGCTTAACCACTCAGGGTTAGCTTTATTACTTGGAAACGGTCAGACGAGCGCGGCTTTTAGCACGACGACGTGCCAGAACCTGACGACCATTTTTAGTAGCCATACGAGCACGGAAGCCGTGAGAACGGTTGCGCTTCAGTACAGACGGTTGAAAAGTGCGTTTCATGGCGATTTCTACCTAAACTTGAATAATTTCACTGACTTTCGCGTAAATCCGAACGAATTTCGAACGGCCTACGCCTCAGCGTGGGTGATTAAAGAGGCCGGATTGTAATAATTGTACACTCCGGAGTCAATTCTCTTTCCTTATTTCTCGCACCTTGCCGCACAAAAAACAGGCGATGGCACGTTACGGAAAACGGGCATTACGCGCCGGGTGGTGGATTATACGACCTGGTGGATAAAGCGCAAGGATCGCAAAGGATCTTTGTTAGATCGATTAAGCCCAAAACCAGGATAGTTCATTAATTTTTCCAATATGCGGCTGAAATCGTGCTCCACTCCAGCCAGGATCGATTACACTTACCCAGCTTCGATCCTTCCTGTGGATAAATCGGGAAGAATCTGTTGAGAAACACAAGATCTCTTTCTCAGTTTAGGCTATGATCCCCGGTCCCGATCGGGATCCAGAGATCCGCATCGGGTAATAACCGCAGATAGCGGTTCGCACGTCACCCCTTTAGTGCAGGGCTTTTCGGCTATGCAGGGTCTTGTCGACGTGTGCCAACAATCACGATTGTTTCAGTTTCTCTTTTTATATATCGATTTTTGTTCGAGTGGAGTCCGCCGTGTCACTTTCGCTTTGGCAGCAGTGTCTTGCCCGATTGCAGGATGAGTTACCAGCCACAGAATTCAGCATGTGGATACGCCCTTTGCAGGCGGAATTGAGCGATAACACGCTGGCACTGTATGCGCCAAACCGTTTTGTGCTCGATTGGGTAAGGGATAAATACCTCAATAATATCAATGGACTCCTCAATGATTTTTGCGGTGCGGATGCCCCACAGCTGCGGTTTGAGGTAGGCGCTAAGCCAGCCGTTCAGATGCAGAGAGGTACGGTTAGCGTTGCGGCCGCAGCGCCCGCGCAGCCGATCCAGACGGCGCGCGTCGCGCCGACGATCGTGCGTCCGGGTTGGGATAACGTTCCGGCGCCGGCAGAACCGACCTACCGCTCTAACGTCAATGTAAAACACACGTTTGATAACTTCGTCGAAGGTAAATCCAACCAGCTGGCTCGCGCGGCGGCGCGTCAGGTTGCGGATAACCCCGGCGGCGCGTACAACCCGCTGTTCCTTTATGGCGGTACCGGTTTGGGTAAAACCCACCTTTTACATGCGGTGGGTAACGGAATTGTGGCGCGTAAACCCAATGCGAAAGTGGTTTACATGCACTCAGAGCGTTTTGTACAGGACATGGTAAAAGCCCTGCAAAACAACGCTATTGAAGAATTTAAGCGCTATTACCGCTCCGTTGACGCCCTGTTGATCGATGACATTCAGTTTTTCGCTAATAAAGAGCGCTCGCAGGAAGAGTTTTTCCACACCTTTAACGCCCTGCTGGAAGGCAATCAGCAGATCATCCTGACGTCGGATCGCTATCCGAAGGAGATCAACGGGGTTGAGGATCGTCTGAAATCACGCTTCGGCTGGGGGCTGACGGTCGCGATCGAGCCGCCAGAGCTAGAAACCCGCGTGGCGATCCTGATGAAAAAAGCCGATGAAAACGACATTCGCCTGCCGGGCGAAGTCGCGTTCTTTATTGCTAAGCGCCTGCGCTCTAACGTACGTGAACTCGAAGGGGCACTGAACCGCGTTATTGCCAACGCCAACTTTACCGGCCGGGCGATCACCATCGATTTCGTGCGCGAAGCGCTGCGCGATCTGCTGGCTTTACAGGAAAAACTGGTCACCATCGACAATATTCAAAAGACGGTGGCGGAGTATTACAAAATTAAGGTAGCGGACCTGCTGTCTAAACGCCGCTCCCGTTCGGTGGCGCGCCCTCGGCAGATGGCGATGGCGCTGGCAAAAGAGCTGACCAACCACAGTCTGCCGGAAATCGGCGACGCGTTTGGCGGCCGCGACCATACCACCGTCCTGCACGCTTGCCGCAAGATTGAGCAACTGCGTGAAGAAAGCCACGATATCAAAGAAGATTTTTCCAATTTAATCAGAACATTATCCTCGTGACGCTATGAAATTTACCGTAGAACGTGAACATTTATTAAAACCGCTGCAACAGGTTAGCGGTCCTTTAGGTGGTCGTCCGACGCTACCGATTCTTGGCAACCTGCTCCTACAGGTTACCGATGGCGCGCTGTCGCTGACCGGTACCGATCTGGAAATGGAAATGGTCGCGCGCGTTGCGCTGATTCAGCCGCACGAAGCGGGAGCAACAACCGTTCCGGCGCGTAAATTTTTTGATATCTGCCGCGGCCTGCCTGAAGGCGCGGAGATCGCGGTCCAGCTGGAAGGCGAGCGCATGCTGGTGCGTTCCGGACGCAGCCGCTTTTCGCTGTCGACGCTGCCTGCGGCGGATTTCCCGAACCTCGATGACTGGCAGAGTGAAGTCGAATTCACCCTGCCGCAGGCGACCATGAAGCGTCTGATCGAAGCGACGCAGTTTTCAATGGCGCACCAGGACGTTCGCTATTACTTAAACGGTATGCTGTTTGAAACCGAGGGTAGCGAACTGCGCACCGTGGCGACCGACGGTCACCGCCTGGCGGTTTGCTCGATGCCGCTGGAAGAGTCGCTGCCCAATCATTCGGTGATCGTGCCGCGTAAAGGCGTGATTGAGCTGATGCGTATGCTCGACGGCGGCGATACCCCGCTGCGCGTGCAGATCGGCAGCAACAATATCCGCGCTCACGTTGGCGACTTTATCTTCACTTCTAAGCTGGTGGATGGACGTTTCCCTGACTATCGCCGCGTATTGCCGAAAAACCCGGATAAGCACCTGGATGCCGGCTGCGATATTCTCAAGCAGGCCTTTGCTCGCGCGGCGATTCTTTCTAACGAAAAATTCCGCGGCGTGCGACTGTACGTCAGTGAAAATCAGCTGAAAATCACCGCCAATAACCCGGAACAGGAAGAAGCGGAAGAAATTCTCGATGTCACCTATGCCGGGACCGAGATGGAAATCGGCTTTAACGTCAGCTATGTGCTGGACGTCCTGAACGCGCTGAAGTGTGAGAACGTGCGCATTCTGCTGACGGATTCCGTTTCGAGCGTGCAGATTGAGGATGCGGCCTCCCAATCCGCAGCCTACGTCGTCATGCCTATGCGATTGTAGAATCTGCAAAGGGGCTGGTTTACTTGCCATTTCGCCTTCCGGCAGTGCTCGAAATGCTCACGTACTTCGTGTACGCTCCGCTTTCTGCGCGCTGGCGGTAGACGAACTGGCTGCGACACCCACGCCCCTTGAATGATGACGAGCTGATATGTCGCTATCCCGACTCCTGATTAAAGATTTCCGCAATATTGAAAATGCGGATCTCGCCCTCTCTCCCGGCTTTAATTTCCTGGTTGGCGCCAACGGCAGCGGCAAAACCAGCGTACTTGAAGCTATCTACACGCTCGGCCACGGGCGGGCGTTTCGCAGTTTGCAGATTGGCCGCGTGATTCGTCACGAACAGGAGTCCTTTGTTCTGCACGGTCGCCTGCAGGGCGAAGAGCGAGAAGTATCTATCGGCCTGACGAAAGATAAGCAGGGCGACAGCAAGGTGCGTATCGACGGTACCGATGGGCATAAAGTGGCTGAGCTGGCTCATCTGATGCCGATGCAGCTGATTACGCCCGAGGGGTTTACTTTACTCAACGGCGGCCCCAAATACAGAAGAGCGTTCCTTGACTGGGGATGCTTCCACAACGAAGCCGGATTCTTTACCGCCTGGAGCAACCTGAAGCGTCTGGTGAAGCAGCGCAACGCCGCGCTGCGTCAGGTAAGCCGCTATGCCCAGCTGCGGCCATGGGATCTGGAGCTGATCCCGCTGGCGGAGCAAATCAGCCGCTGGCGGGCCGAATATAGCGCCGCTATCGTCGAAGACATGGCGGATACCTGTCGGCAGTTTTTGCCGGAGTTCGCTCTCACTTTTTCTTTCCAGCGCGGCTGGGAGAAAGAAACGGATTATGCCGAGGTGCTGGAGCGAAATTTCGAACGCGATCGCATGCTAACCTATACCGCCCACGGCCCGCACAAAGCGGATTTCCGCATTCGTGCCGATGGCGCGCCGGTAGAGGATACATTGTCACGCGGGCAGCTTAAGCTGCTGATGTGCGCCCTACGACTGGCGCAAGGCGAGTTTCTGACCCGCGAAAGCGGGCGGCGCTGCCTGTACCTGATAGATGATTTTGCCTCGGAACTTGACGACGCGCGGCGCGGGCTACTTGCCAGCCGCTTAAAAGCCACGCAGTCGCAGGTTTTCGTCAGCGCCATTAGCGCTGAACACGTTATGGACATGTCGGACGAAAATTCGAAGATGTTTACCGTGGAAAAGGGTAAAATAGCGGATTAACCTAAGATAAAATGAGCGAGAAACGTTGATGTCGAATTCTTATGACTCCTCCAGTATCAAAGTCCTGAAAGGGCTGGATGCGGTGCGTAAGCGCCCGGGTATGTATATCGGCGACACGGATGACGGCACCGGTCTGCACCACATGGTATTCGAGGTTGTGGATAACGCTATCGACGAAGCGCTCGCAGGTTACTGTAAAGACATCGTTGTTACTATCCACAGCGATAACTCCGTCTCCGTCCAGGATGACGGTCGCGGTATTCCGACTGGTATTCACCCCGAAGAGGGCGTGTCGGCGGCGGAAGTGATCATGACCGTTCTGCACGCGGGCGGTAAATTCGATGATAACTCCTATAAAGTTTCCGGTGGTCTGCACGGCGTAGGCGTTTCCGTGGTTAACGCCCTGTCGCAGAAACTGGAGCTGGTCATTCAGCGCGATAACAAAATTCACCGTCAGATTTACGCGCATGGCGTGCCGCAGGCGCCGCTCGCGGTTACCGGCGAAACCGAAAAAACCGGCACCATGGTGCGTTTCTGGCCGAGCTACGAAACCTTCACCAACGTGGTCGAATTCGAATACGAGATTCTGGCAAAACGCCTGCGCGAGCTGTCGTTCCTGAACTCCGGTGTGTCGATTCGCCTGCGCGATAAGCGCGACGGTAAAGAGGATCATTTCCACTACGAAGGCGGTATTAAAGCGTTCGTAGAATATCTGAATAAAAACAAAACGCCGATCCACCCGAATATCTTCTATTTCTCCACCGAAAAAGACGGCATCGGCGTTGAAGTTGCGCTGCAGTGGAACGATGGTTTCCAGGAAAACATCTACTGTTTTACCAACAACATTCCGCAGCGCGACGGCGGTACTCACCTTGCTGGCTTCCGTGCGGCGATGACCCGTACCCTGAACGCCTACATGGATAAAGAAGGCTACAGCAAAAAAGCGAAAGTCAGCGCCACCGGCGACGATGCCCGTGAAGGCCTGATCGCTGTGGTCTCCGTGAAGGTGCCGGATCCGAAGTTCTCCTCGCAGACCAAAGACAAGCTGGTCTCCTCTGAGGTGAAATCGGCGGTCGAACAGCAGATGAACGAACTGCTGAACGAATACCTGCTGGAAAATCCGTCTGACGCCAAAATCGTAGTCGGTAAAATCATCGACGCGGCGCGCGCGCGCGAAGCCGCACGTCGGGCGCGTGAAATGACCCGCCGTAAAGGCGCGCTGGACCTGGCGGGCCTGCCGGGCAAGCTGGCGGACTGTCAGGAACGCGACCCCGCGCACTCTGAATTGTACTTAGTGGAAGGGGACTCTGCGGGCGGCTCTGCGAAACAGGGGCGTAACCGTAAGAACCAGGCGATTCTGCCGCTGAAAGGTAAAATCCTTAACGTTGAGAAAGCGCGCTTTGACAAAATGCTCGCGTCTCAGGAAGTGGCGACGCTGATTACCGCGTTGGGCTGCGGCATTGGCCGTGATGAGTACAACCCGGACAAACTGCGCTACCACAGCATCATCATCATGACCGATGCGGACGTCGACGGCTCGCACATTCGTACGCTGCTGTTGACCTTCTTCTATCGTCAGATGCCGGAAATCGTTGAGCGCGGACACGTCTACATTGCCCAGCCGCCGCTGTACAAAGTGAAGAAAGGCAAGCAGGAACAGTACATTAAAGACGACGAAGCGATGGATCAGTACCAAATCTCCATCGCGCTGGATGGCGCAACTTTGCATACCAACGCCAACGCGCCGGCCTTAGCCGGCGAGCCGCTGGAGAGACTGGTTGCCGAGTATAACGCCACGCAGAAAATGATTACGCGTATGGAACGTCGTTATCCTAAAGCCCTGCTGAAAGAGCTTATCTATCAGCCGACGCTGGCAGAGGCCGACCTGGCGAACGAGCAGACCGTAACGCGCTGGATCAACGCCCTGGTGAGCGAGCTGAACGAGAAAGAGCAGCACGGCAGCCAGTGGAAATTTGATGTCCGCGAGAACGCCGAGCTGCAGCAGTTTGAGCCGATCGTTCGCGTCCGTACCCACGGCGTGGATACCGACTACCCGCTGGATCACGAGTTTGTCACCGGGCCGGAATACCACCGTATCTGCGCGCTGGGCGAAACGCTGCGCGGTCTGATTGAAGACGATGCCTTTATCGAGCGCGGCGAGCGTCGTCAGCCGGTGGCCAGCTTCGAACAGGCGCTGGACTGGCTGGTGAAAGAGTCCCGTCGCGGCCTTTCTATCCAGCGCTATAAAGGTCTTGGTGAGATGAACCCGGATCAGCTGTGGGAAACCACCATGGATCCGGACAGCCGCCGCATGCTGCGCGTGACCGTTAAGGACGCGATTGCCGCTGACCAGCTGTTCACGACCCTGATGGGGGACGCCGTTGAACCACGTCGCGCCTTTATCGAAGAGAACGCCCTCAAAGCGGCAAACATCGATATTTAATCGTCGTATACCGCCATACTCAGGCCGCGCATTTAGCGCGGCTTTTTTATGGGCGCAGGCCTATCCAGCAACATCACGGACGGTAAACTGCTGGCGAGCGTATCGACGGCAATTCTCACCCTCAGCGGCAGATGCGGCGTCTGTTGCCAGACCGCGTGAACGTCGAAGCGCACATCCGGTGCCTGCTTTAACAGCGGGATGAGTTTTCCCTCATGAATTTCTTTACTGACCATCCAGCAGGGCAGCCATGCAATACCGTGTCCGGCCAGCGCTGCGTCGCAGATCGCCTGCAAATCATCCATATTGAGCGATGAACGGGGAGTAAAGGTATGCGAGGCACCTTCACTGTCCATCAGCTGCCAGGATAGTACTCTGCCTGCCTGCAGATAGTTAATGGCCGCATGATGGGGTAAATCATCAACGCTTTGCGGCGTCCCCTTCTTCTGCAGATAATCCGGCGCGGCGCACAGTACCATGCGGTGTTCTCCCAGCCTTCTGGCGACCAGAACGCTGCTGTCCTGAAGCGTGCCGTTACGTACCGCCATATCAAACCCTTCCTCGACGAGATCCACAACGCGGTCGCTGAATGACATCTCCAGCTCAAGGTCTGGATGTTCCTGAGCCAGCGCGATCAGCAGCGGGGCGACGCACTGGCGGCCAAACAGCACCGGCATGGCAACGCGCAGGCGGCCACTGACCTGCTGTTTACCCGTTTCCAGTAGCGATTCTGCGCCCCGAATTTCCTCCAGCGCGCGCAGGCAGTGTTCATAAAATAGGGCGCCGCTGTCGGTCAGACTTTGGCTGCGGGTCGTACGTTGAAACAGACGTACCCCCAGTCGCTCCTCAAGGCGAGCGATGCTCTTTCCCACCGCCGAACGCGACAAATGCAAACGGATTGCGGCCTGCGCAAAACTGCCCGCCTCAACGGCGGCCACAAAAACGGGAATATCCTTCAGCGTATTGGACATAAATTGTTTCTTTTTTGGCGTCAATAGTGGGAAAAGTTATCGCCACTGGCGACTCAGAGTCAACGGTAGACTGTCGATACTGAAGCTTATTTGATTGCAGGAGAAAAAAGATGACAGAGACAATGCAACGCTGGTCGATGAACGCCCTAGGGCGCGAGAATCTCAAACTCACCCAGGCGCCCGTGCCGCAGCCCGGCCCGGGAGAAGTCCGCGTACGGGTGAATGCCGTTGCGCTCAACTACCGCGATAAAATGGTTATCGAAGGCTCCATGCCGATCGCGCTTTCCTTCCCGTTTACGCCGGCATCCGATATGGCGGGCGTGGTGGAAAGCACGGGAGAGGGCGTCACGCGTTTTAAACCCGGCGCTCGCGTCATCTCGACCTTTTTCCCGGAGTGGATCGACGGTAGGCCAACAGCGGACGCCCGCACTTTGCCCTATAAAACGACCGGCGGTTACTTTCAGGGGATGCTGGCTGAGTACGTGATTGTGAATGAAAACGGGTTGGTGGCCGCTCCGGAATCCCTGGATGACGCAGAGGCCAGCACGTTACCCTGCGCCGGGCTTACCGCATGGTTCGCGCTGGTGGAGCGCGGTCATTTGCGCGCCGGGCAATCGGTACTGGTGCAGGGCACGGGCGGTGTGGCGATATTCGCTTTGCAAATTGCCAAAGCGCAGGGGGCGGAGGTTTTTGTCACGTCGGGAAGCGATGAAAAACTGGTGCGGGCTAAGCAACTCGGCGCCGATTATGGCATCAACCGGCTTAAAGGTGACTGGGCTGAAGGGATATACGAACTGACGAGCGATCGCGGCATCGACCACATCATTGAAACCGTTGGCGGGGAGAACCTGAGGCATTCCCTGCGCGCCGTGGCGGTTCATGGGCGTATTTCGGTCATCGGCGTGCTGGCGGGCAGTGAAATCTCGCTGCCCGCGGGCGAACTGTTGCTGAAATCCCCGGTGATTCAGGGGATTGGCGTCGGGCACCGTCGTGCGCTGGAAGATTTCGTTCGCGCCGTTGACGTGACCGGGTTGAAGCCTGTGATTGAGCACCGTTACCGCTTTAACCAGCTTGAACAGGCGCTGGAACACCTCGATCGCGGGGCGTTTGGCAAAATTGTGCTCACCCGCGAGTAAGACTCCGTTCCCCGGATCTTGCCTAAAAGGGGGGATTCTGCTGCGCAATGTAGCTCTATTTTTGTGGGCTTAATCGCGTTAGCATGAGTAAGGACTCATCTTACCCGGGGATTTCATGGCTATTAAACTGATTGCAATCGATATGGACGGCACGCTCCTGCTGCCTGACCATACTATCTCTCCTGCGGTGAAAACCGCGATTGCCGCAGCCCGTGAACGCGGCGTTAACGTGGTGCTGACCACCGGCCGTCCTTACGCTGGCGTGCACAGTTATCTGAAAGAACTGCATATGGAGCAGCCTGGAGATTACTGCATCACCTATAACGGTGCTTTAGTGCAGAAGGCGAGCGACGGCAGTACCGTTGCACAAACCGCGCTGGGCTACGACGACTACCGCTATCTGGAACAGCTGGCCTGCGATGTCGGCTCCCACTTCCACGCGCTCGACCGCAATACCCTGTATACCGCGAACCGCGATGTGAGCTATTACACGGTACATGAATCCTACGTGGCGACGATCCCGTTGGTCTTCTGTGAAGCAGAAAATATGGATCCGAATATTCAGCTGCTGAAAGTGATGATGATCGATGAGCCGGCGATTCTGGATCAGGCTATCGCCCGCATTCCGGCTGAAGTGAAAGAGAAATACACCGTGCTGAAAAGCGCGCCGTACTTCCTTGAAATTCTTGATAAACGCGTCACCAAAGGCACTGGCGTGAAATCGCTGGCCGATGCGTTGGGTATCAAAGCGGAAGAGGTGATGGCGATTGGCGATCAGGAAAACGACATCGCGATGATTGAATACGCCGGTGTCGGCGTAGCAATGGACAATGCGATTCCGGCAGTCAAAGAAGCGGCAAACTTTATCACAAAATCTAACCTGGAAGACGGTGTAGCGTATGCTATTGAAAAATATGTCTTAAACTAAAGGTCTCTTTCTGAAAAACCCGCGTTTATCGCGGGTTTTTTTATGCTCTAAGTTTACCCCGCTGCAAGATCTCCAAACCGAATTGTCGTTTTTGTGATCTAAATTGTAGTACAACATGTTTGTGTTGTACTACATTGTGTCCATGGAGATGACGAGTGGTATCACGTTAGTACTACAAAGTTGCGGTTAAATCCGCCTGTCGCGGTAAAGTAGAGGGAGACATCCAGAGCACAAGGACTCTCCATGACTCTCAATAAAACCGATCGCATTGTTATCACGCTGGGCAAGCAGATTGTCAGCGGCAAATACGTTCCCGGCTCTGCGCTGCCCGCGGAAGCCGACCTGTGTGAGGAGTTCGCCACCTCGCGCAATATCATTCGCGAAGTGTTCCGTTCGTTGATGGCTAAGCGGCTGATTGAAATGAAGCGCTATCGCGGCGCGTTCGTTGCGCCGCGTAACCAGTGGAATTATCTCGACACTGACGTTTTACAGTGGGTGCTGGAGAGTGATTACGACCCGCGGCTGATTAGCGCGATGAGCGAGGTACGTAACCTGGTTGAACCCGCGATTGCCCGCTGGGCGGCAGAGCGCGCGACGTCGAGCGATCTGGCGCAAATAGAAGAAGCGCTCAATGACATGATCGCCAACAACCAGGACAGAGAGGCGTTTAACGAGGCGGATATTCGCTATCACGAGGCGGTGCTGCAGTCGGTGCATAACCCGGTACTGCAACAGCTCAACGTAGCGATCAGCTCGCTGCAGCGGGCGGTATTTGAAAGAACGTGGATGGGCGATGAGGCCAACATGCCGAAAACGCTCCAGGAACATAAGGCGCTGTTTGACGCCATCCGGCATCAGGACAGCGAAGCGGCGGAGCAGGCGGCGCTCACCATGATCGCCAGCTCGACACGAAGGCTGAAGGAAATCACATGACATCTCGCTACATCGCAATTGACTGGGGATCGACCAACCTGCGCGCCTGGCTTTATCAGGACGACCAGTGCCTGGAGAGCAGGCAATCGGAAGCTGGCGTCACGCGCCTGAACGGACATTCCCCCGCAGCGGTGTTTAGCGAAA
Source organism: Klebsiella pasteurii (assembly GCF_018139045.1). NCBI lineage: Bacteria > Pseudomonadati > Pseudomonadota > Gammaproteobacteria > Enterobacterales > Enterobacteriaceae > Klebsiella > Klebsiella pasteurii. The sequence goes on along the minus strand of NZ_CP073236.1, from coordinate 3,911,393 downwards.
TAACCACGGGCTGGCGCGACAGCGCTACCCCGGTAGTGATGGCGGGAATGGTCGGCAGTAACGTCGGCTGGAAGGTGGCGCCCTATTTGCCCGTTCCCGTTGATTTCTCCGCCATTGGCCAACAATTGACGTCCGTTGGCGACAAAGTCTGGATTATCCCCGGGCTCTGCGTCTCTCGAGACGATAACCAGAATGTGATGCGCGGCGAAGAGACTCAGCTCCTCGGCGCGCGGATGATTGCCCCTTCTTCCGTCTACGTGATGCCCGGCACCCACTGCAAATGGGTGCAGGCCGACCGCCAACAAATTAACGACTTTCGCACGGTGATGACCGGCGAACTGCATCATCTTCTGCTGCGCCACTCGCTGGTCGGCGCCGGGTTACCGGAGCAGGTCTCCGCCCCCGGCGCGTTTAACGCCGGGCTTGAGCGCGGCCTTCATTCGCCAGACATTCTGCCGCGGCTTTTTGAGGTGCGCGCTTCGCACGTGCTGGGGTCGCTGCCGCGCGAGCAGGTCAGCGAGTTTCTGTCGGGGCTGCTGATTGGCGCGGAAGTCGCCACCCTGAGCCAACGCTTTCACGACTCGCAGGTCGCCATTGTCGGCGGCGAGGCGCTAGCGAACCGCTATCAGCAGGCCCTGAGCGCCATTGGCCGTCAGACCACCGTGGTGTCGGGTGACAACGCATTTCAGACAGGAATAAGGAGCATCATCCATGCAGTGGCAAACTAACTTACCGCTTATCGCTATCCTGCGCGGTATCAAGCCGGAAGAGGCGCTGGCGCATGTGGGGGCGGTGATTGACGCCGGATTTGACGCCGTAGAAATTCCGCTCAACTCACCGCAGTGGGAAAAGAGTATTCCCGCCGTTGTTGAGGCTTATGGCGATAAAGCCCTGATTGGCGCAGGCACTGTGCTTAATACAGAACGGGTGGATCAGCTTGCCCAAATGGGCTGCAGGCTTATCGTCACGCCCAATATTCAGCCCGAGGTCATTCGCCGTGCGGTGAGCTATGGCATGACGGTTTGCCCGGGATGCGCGACGGCGACAGAAGCGTTCGCCGCGCTGGACGCCGGGTCTCAGGCGTTGAAAGTCTTCCCTTCTTCGGCTTTTGGCCCTGACTACATCAAAGCGTTAAAAGCCGTTTTGCCGCCGGAGGTGCCCGTTTTTGCGGTGGGCGGCGTGACGCCGGAAAATCTGGCTCAGTGGATAAAAGCAGGCTGTACCGGCGCCGGGTTGGGCAGCGATCTTTATCGCGCAGGCCAATCCGTAGAGCGTACCCAACGGCAGGCGACAGCATTTGTTAAAGCGTATCGAGAGGCAGTGCAATGAAAATAACCAAACTCACCACGTATCGTTTACCCCCGCGCTGGATGTTTTTAAAAATTGAGACCGACGAAGGCGTGGTTGGCTGGGGCGAGCCCGTGATTGAAGGGCGCGCGCGCACCGTAGAGGCGGCGGTGCATGAGCTCGGCGATTATCTGATAGGCCAGGATCCGGCGCGGATTAACGACCTGTGGCAGGTGATGTACCGCGCGGGCTTTTACCGCGGCGGTCCGATTTTAATGAGCGCCATCGCCGGTATCGATCAGGCGCTGTGGGATATTAAAGGCAAAGTGCTGAACGCGCCGGTCTGGCAGTTGATGGGCGGCCTGGTGCGCGACAAAATCAAAGCCTACAGCTGGGTTGGCGGAGATCGTCCGGCGGAGGTGATTGACGGTATCAAAAAGCTGCGCGGAATTGGTTTTGATACCTTTAAATTAAACGGCTGCGAAGAGCTGGGGCTTATCGATAACTCGCGCGCGGTGGATGCCGCGGTGAATACCGTCGCGCAAATTCGCGAAGCGTTCGGCAATGAAATTGAGTTCGGCCTCGATTTCCACGGTCGCGTTAGCGCGCCAATGGCGAAGGTGCTGATTAAAGAGCTGGAGCAATATCGCCCGCTGTTTATTGAAGAGCCGGTTCTTGCCGAACAGGCGGAATATTATCCGCGGCTGGCGGCGCAAACCTCGATTCCTATCGCGGCGGGCGAACGCATGTTCTCGCGCTTCGAGTTTAAACGCGTGCTGGAAGCGGGTGGGCTGGCCATTCTCCAACCCGATCTGTCGCACGCCGGCGGTATTACCGAGTGCTATAAAATCGCCGGAATGGCCGAAGCCTACGACGTGGCGCTGGCGCCGCACTGCCCGCTGGGACCTGTTGCGCTTGCCGCCTGCCTGCACGTCGACTTTGTCTCATATAACGCCGTCTTCCAGGAGCAGAGTATGGGAATTCACTATAACAAGGGCGCGGAATTACTCGACTTTGTGAAAAATAAAGAGGACTTCAATATGGAAGGCGGTTTCTTTAAACCATTAATGAAGCCCGGGCTTGGCGTAGAAATAGATGAAGCGCGGGTCGTGGAATTAAGTCAGAACGCGCCGGACTGGCGTAATCCGTTGTGGCGGCATGAGGATGGTAGCGTCGCCGAATGGTAAATGCGCGTCATACTTTGCGCTGCTGATGCGTTGGCTGCATTTTCTTATCCCAGTCACATACTAATGTATGCTCCTGGGAATGCGAAAATTTGCCGCCTTTCCCCAGCACAAATTATTTAGCGCATTACGGTTAAGTTATTAATAAAAAATTTAAATAAACCCTCTGTAAATTACCGGGCATGGTGAGCGGCCTCGCTATGCCCAAAATCTGGAGACAGATTGCGATGGATATTTCAGTTACAGCTGCAAAACCCGGGCGTCGTCGCTATTTGACGCTGATAATGATCTTTATTACCGTGGTGATTTGTTATGTTGACCGCGCTAACCTTGCCGTGGCATCGGCGCATATTCAGGAAGAGTTTGGTATTACCAAAGCGGAAATGGGATATGTATTTTCCGCTTTCGCGTGGCTGTATACGCTTTGCCAGATTCCCGGCGGCTGGTTCCTTGACCGCGTGGGCTCAAGGCTAACCTACTTTATCGCTATTTTTGGCTGGTCGGTGGCGACGCTGCTTCAGGGATTTGCCACCGGGCTTATGTCGTTGATTGGCCTGCGCGCAATTACCGGGATATTTGAAGCGCCGGCGTTTCCAACCAATAATCGCATGGTGACCAGCTGGTTTCCGGAACACGAGCGCGCATCAGCCGTCGGTTTTTACACCTCAGGACAGTTTGTCGGGCTGGCATTTCTGACCCCACTGTTAATCTGGATTCAGGAAATGCTGAGCTGGCACTGGGTATTTATCGTTACCGGCGCTATCGGGATTGTATGGTCACTTATTTGGATAAAGGTCTATCAACCGCCGCGCCTGACGAAAAGCATCAGCAAAGCCGAACTGGATTATATTCGCGACGGCGGTGGCCTGGTGGACGGCGATGCGCCCGTTAAAAAAGAGGCGCGCCAGCCGCTGACCAAAGCCGACTGGAAGCTGGTATTCCATCGCAAACTGATAGGTGTTTACCTGGGACAGTTTGCCGTGACCTCGACACTGTGGTTCTTCCTGACCTGGTTCCCCAACTATCTGACACAGGAAAAGGGGATTACGGCGCTGAAAGCGGGCTTTATGACCACGGTTCCGTTCCTTGCCGCCTTTGTTGGCGTGCTGCTCTCCGGCTGGCTGGCGGACAGGCTGGTAAGAAAAGGCTTCTCGTTAGGCGCCGCGCGTAAAACCCCGATTATCTGCGGCCTGCTGATCTCGACCTGCATCATGGGCGCAAACTATACCAACGATCCGGTGTGGATTATGGTCCTGATGGCGTTAGCGTTTTTCGGTAACGGCTTCGCTTCGATTACCTGGTCGCTGGTCTCTTCGCTTGCGCCAATGCGGCTTATTGGGCTGACGGGGGGGATGTTTAATTTCGTCGGCGGGCTGGGCGGTATCACCGTTCCGCTGGTAGTGGGCTATCTGGCTCAGGACTATGGTTTTGCGCCTGCGCTGGTTTATATTTCCGTTATTGCGCTGGTTGGCGCACTCTCTTACATCCTGCTGGTGGGGGATGTTAAACGAGTAGGCTAATCCTTTCCGATACTATACCCTGATGCGAAAGTCTCGCATCAGGGTATCTTTATGAAACAAGTCACCTTTGCTCTCCGTCATCATCAGCTTACCAACACCCGCACCTGGACGGCGGACAGCCGGTGGCTGGTTTTTGACGTTCGTCCCTCAGGCGCCTCCTTTACTGGCGAAACGATTGAGCGGGTAAATGTCGATACGGGAGAAGTTGAGATCCTCTACCGAACCGGACAAGGTGCGTACGTTGGCGTGGTGACCGTTCATCCATCGGAAGATAAATATGTCTTCATCCACGGCCCGGAAAACCCTGACGAGCGCTGGCATTACGATTTCCATCATCGTCGCGGCGTGGTGACGTATCAGGGGGAAACGCGCAACCTTGATGCGATGGATATCACTCCGCCCTATACCCCCGGCGCGCTGCGCGGCGGCAGCCATGTGCATGTTTTTAGCCCGAACGGCGAGCTCGTCAGCTTTACCTATAACGACCACGTGTTGCATGAACGCGATCCGGCGCTGGATTTGCGCAACGTTGGCGTGGCGGTTCCCTATGGCCCGGTAGTACCGCGTGGGGATCATCCGCGGCAATACGGCGGTAGCCACTGGTGCGTGCTGGTCAGCCACACAACGTCATCCCCCGTGCCGGGCAGCGACGAGATTAATCGTGCCTATGAAGAAGGCTGGGTCGGCGACCGGGCGCTGGCGTTTATTGGCGATACGCGAGCGATAAACGGCGACAAAGTGCCGGAGCTGTTTATTGTCGCGTTGCCGCAGAGCGAGCAGGGCTGGAAGCAGTCTGGCGATGCGCCGCTGGCAGGAACGCAAACCACGATGCCGGCGCCTCCTGCCGGCGTGGTTCAGCGTCGCTTAACGTTTACCCATGAACGTCGTTATCCGGGGCTGGTGACTACGCCCCGTCATTGGGTACGCGCCAATCCGCAGGCAACGGAGATTGCTTTTCTGATGCGCGATGAGGCCGGCGTGGTGCAAATGTGGCTTATCTCGCCTCAGGGTGACGGGCTGCGGCAGTTGACCCACAACCGCTCCGATATCCAGTCGGCGTTTAACTGGCATCCGTCGGGGAAATGGTTGGGCTTTGTGCTGGAAAACCGAATCGCGCTTTGTGATGCGCTGAGCGGGGAAATCCTCTTTTTGACCGACGGACATGCCAATCCGCCATCGGCCGAAGCGATCGTCTTTTCGCCAGACGGCAAACAGCTTGCCTGGATGGAAGAGGTAGACGGTTACCGCCAGCTATGGGTAACCGCAACGGGGCGCTAAATTACTGATTAGTCATCCGCGCTGGCGGGATCACGGAGTTGGTCGCCAGCGTCTCTTTCTCACTCTTTTCGACGCGCGATTTGACCGAGCTGTCGGTGCGGAACATATCCCACGGCAGCAGCAGCGTGTCCATTACCGCCGTAAGGGGCATATCCAGCGCCACAAGGGATTTCGTTCCCCAGTTGGCATCGCTATCTCCCAGCATTTGCGCGCTGGCGCGCGTTCCCGGATAGGTTCCTTCCTTACCGCCGGTATGTGACATCACGCTGGAGCAACCGCCTACACTTATCATCCCGCTAAACAGGACCAGCTTTAACAGACCGTTTTTCATCATTTTTCCGTCATCGTTACGGGCGTTGATAGAACCTTCAATGTACAAAAAATTCAGAGCGCCGCCGGTAATGGCGCGGTCTGAAGAATGGCGTACATATCGGTTATATCGGGCCATTCCATGGATGCATAGTGCGATTACGCCGCACTGTGGCAGGCGTCGCACTTTGCCTTTTGTGCTGTCACTCCAGTCTAAGCAATAGACCGCAAACTGCAAAAAAAATTGCCCTCTTCACCTTGAAAAGGGCATGGATATACCCATTTTAGGAATGTGTCACTCAGAGAATACGCCGAATGGGTATTCCGCTTAATAACGACCTGTCCATGATGGAAGGTCAGATAATTCTCGCTGATTTCAGGAGCTATGTATTATGCGTAATTTCGATCTCTCCCCGCTGTATCGTTCTGCTATTGGTTTCGACCGCCTTTTCAATCTGTTAGAAAATAATCAAAGCCAGAGTAATGGCGGCTACCCTCCGTACAACGTTGAGTTAGTAGACGAGAACAACTACCGCATCGCGATTGCCGTGGCCGGTTTTGCCGAGAGCGAACTGGAAATTACCGCTCAGGATAATCTGCTTATCGTGAAAGGCGCCCATGCCGCCGAACAGAAAGAGCGTACTTATCTTTATCAGGGCATCGCTGAACGCAATTTTGAGCGTAAATTCCAGCTGGCGGAAAATATCCATATTCGCGGCGCCAACCTGGTAAACGGCCTGCTGTATATCGACCTCGAGCGAGTGATTCCCGAAGCGAATAAACCGCGCCGTATCGAGATCAACTAATTTCCTCGGGCCGCCAACGCGGCCCGGTATTAATGTAAAAATCTGCCTGCCGTCAGGGGGCAAATGCGAATCCGCAGGATTTGCAGCTATCCACTCGCTTCTTAGAAGGAGAAACACAATGCGTAACTACGATTTATCCCCGCTGCTGCGTCAATGGATCGGTTTTGACAAACTGGCCAACGCGCTGCAAACCGCCGGTGAAAGCCAGACCTTCCCGCCTTATAACATCGAAAAAAGCGACGACAACCACTATCGCATTACCCTTGCGCTGGCCGGTTTCCGTCAGGAAGATTTGGATATCCAGCTTGAAGGCACGCGCCTGACGGTAAAAGGCGCGCCGCAGCAGCCGGAAAAAGAGACCAAATGGCTGCACCAGGGGTTGGTTAACCAGGCCTTTAGCCTGAGCTTTACGCTTGCCGAAAATATGGAAGTCTCCGGGGCTACCTTTACCAACGGCCTGCTGCATATCGATCTGACCCGTAACGAGCCGGAACAGATCGCACCGCAGCGCATCGCCATCAGCGAGCGCCCCGCGTTAGATAGCTAATTAAGCTAACCACCCATAAGGCCCCGATTTTCGGGGCTTTTTTGTGCGCGAGAGCGCATTAAATCCCCTTGCTGCAATAGATGTTTCAGTTTAAAAAATAATCAGGTTTTATAGGCTCACTGAAACAAAGGATATGTAATGAACGAACAGTAGCCGTTTGAAGCGATTAAAAATAGGGATGAGGCGGGAAGAGAGTACTGGTCTGCCCGGGCGTTAGCAAAACTGCTTGAATACTCGGAATATCGACACTTTAATCCCGTGATAATTAAGGCAACTGAAGCCTGTGCGAATAGTGGTCATGCTATTAGCGACCATTTCGAAGAGATCCTCGCTATGGTCAAGACAGGTTCGGGAGCGCAAAGAGAACTTAAGGATATTAAGCTCTCACGCTATGCCTGCTATCTGGTTGTGCAAAATGGCGATCCATCGAAACCGGTGATTGCCGCAGGGCAAACCTACTTTGCTTTGCAAACTCGTCGCCAGGAGCTGGAAGACGATCAAACGTTTAAATCACTACGAGAGGATGAAAAGCGACTGTTTCTGCGCAATGAGCTTACTGAACATAATAAACATCTGGTTGAAACGGCCCAACAGGCAGGCGTGGAGACAACGCTGGATTTTGCCATCTTCCAGAACCATGGCTATAAAGGCCTCTATGGCGGACTGGATCAAAAAGCGATTCACGAGCGTAAGAAGCTGAAAAAAAGCCAAAAAATTCTCGACCATATGGGGTCTACTGAACTTGCAGCCAACCTGTTTCGCGCTACTCAAACGGAAGAAAAACTACGCCGGGATGAGGTTGATACGAAGCAGTTGGCCAATCAAACCCATTATGAAGTAGGTCAAAAAGTACGCCAGACTATCAAAGAACTTGTCGGCACGATGCCGGAAGCGCTTCCTTCCCCGGAGAAAAGTATTCAGCAGCTAAAAATCGCCGCGAAAAAGAAATGTTCCCCTGAGTCGTAAACCTGATCCCGTGATTATTGTGCGCCAGGCGGCATACAGCCTGGTGAGTACCGGTCATAATCCTCATTGTGAGTAATGTTATACACAGGGAAGAGACGATGAGTGATATAGCATTGACCGTTAGCGTATTGGCGCTGGTGGCGGTCGTCGGATTGTGGATCGGCAATGTAAAAGTGCGCGGTGTCGGCTTCGGTATCGGAGGCGTGCTGTTTGGCGGCATCATCGTCGGCCACTTTGTGGACCAGGCGGGCATTACGCTCAGTAGCCCAATGCTGCACTTTATTCAGGAATTCGGCCTGATTCTCTTTGTGTATACCATCGGTATCCAGGTTGGGCCGGGCTTCTTCGCCTCGCTGCGCGTCTCCGGCCTGCGGCTGAACCTCTTCGCCATTCTGATCGTCATTCTCGGCGGCCTGGTCACCGCGGTCCTGCATAAACTGTTCGATATCCCTCTTCCCGTGGTGCTCGGTATCTTCTCCGGCGCGGTAACCAACACGCCTGCGCTGGGCGCCGGGCAGCAGATCCTGCGCGACCTTGGCGTACCGCTTGATACCGTCGATCAGATGGGGATGAGCTACGCCATGGCCTATCCGTTTGGCATCTGCGGCATTTTGCTGACCATGTGGCTGGTGCGACTGTTTTTCCGCATCAACGTCGAGAAAGAAGCCCAGCAGTTTGACGAGATCAGCGGCAACGGCCATGCGCATCTCCAGACCATCAACGTGCGGGTCGAAAACCCGAACCTGAACAATATGGCGATTCAGGATGTGCCGATGCTTAACAGCGACAAGCTGATCTGCTCGCGCCTCAAGCGTGAGGAGATGCTAATGGTGCCCGCGCCGAATACCCTGATTCAGCTTGGGGACCTGCTGCACCTGGTCGGGCGACCGGAGGATTTACACAATGCCCAGCTGGTGATTGGCAAGGAGGTTTCCACTTCGCTCTCCACGCGCGGCACCGATCTGAAAGTCGAGCGCGTGGTGGTCACTAACGAAAAAGTGTTAGGTAAAAGAATTCGCGATCTGCACTTTAAACAGCGCTACGACGTGGTGATTTCGCGCCTCAATCGCGCCGGGGTTGAACTGGTGGCCAGCAGCCATGCTAGCCTGCAGTTCGGTGATATTCTCAACCTGGTCGGCCGTCCGGAGGCGATTGACGCGGTGGCCGCTGAGCTTGGCAACGCCCAGCAAAAACTGCAGCAGGTGCAGATGTTGCCGGTATTCATCGGCATTGGCTTAGGCGTGCTGCTGGGCTCTATTCCGCTGTTTATTCCGGGGTTCCCGGCGGCGTTGAAGCTGGGTCTGGCCGGAGGGCCGCTGATAATGGCGCTGATCCTCGGGCGTATCGGCAGCATCGGTAAGCTGTACTGGTTTATGCCGCCCAGCGCCAACCTCGCGCTGCGCGAGCTGGGTATTGTGCTGTTCCTGGCGGTGGTTGGGCTGAAATCCGGCGGCGACTTTGTGGCGACGCTGATTGAAGGTGACGGCATGAGCTGGATTGTCTACGGCATCTTTATCACCGCTATCCCACTGCTGGCTGTCGGTATTCTGGCGCGGATGCTGGCGAAGATGAACTACCTGACCCTATGCGGCATGCTGGCCGGTTCAATGACCGATCCGCCCGCGCTGGCCTTTGCCAACAACCTGCATGCCACCAGCGGCGCGGCGGCGCTCTCTTACGCGACCGTTTATCCGCTGGTCATGTTCTTACGTATTATTACGCCGCAGCTACTGGCGGTGCTGTTCTGGGGGATAGGTTAACGGATTCTCCGCCTGGACACGCCGCAGGTGGTAGTCCACCTGATACTCGCTGGCGTTACGGAACATCACCGAGTAGTTAAGAAACTCGCCGCTGTCGCTGTAGGAAAGAGAGGTTATACGCAGCAGCGGCGTCTGTTCCGGCACGTTCATCGACTGCGCCAGCTGCCTGTCCGCCAGCACCGGCGACAGCGTTTCATAGTTACCGCTAATGGTTATTCCACACTCCTTCTCGATGTAATCGAACTTCGACCCTTCCAGATGCACCAGCGATAGATTGCGAAACAGCTTCACCGGCATATAGCTGTCTTCCAGCATTAGCGGCTTGCCATCGACATAGCGCACCCGGCGCGAGAAGTAGATCCGTTCATCAATTTGTATCCGCAGCAGGCTGGCGATAGCCGGGGGGGCGGGCATCACCTCAAAAACCAATACCCGGCTGACCACCTCTTTACCCTGCTTGCGCAGCACCTCGGCCAGACCGGTCAGATTGCTGGTTTCATGATGCAGGTCTTTACGGGCGACGTAGGTGCCGGAGCCGTGTCGACGCACCACCAGCCCCCAGGCGACCAGCAGATCTATCGCCTTGCGGATGGTCATGCGCGCGACGCCAAACTCTTCCGCCAGCTTTTTTTCGCCGGGAAGCGGGCTGCCGACCTCGAAATCGGAGGAGTTCAGCCGCAGACGTAGTCTGTCGGCGATGGATTTGTAGATCACCTGTAGACCTCTATTCATTCAGTTGAAAACGATAGTGCATGAATTATCAACTATAAAAATACATTTAATACATGGGGATAAAGAGTATTCGTTATAGCGACTTAAACAGCGCAATTCATAATGTCTAATTTTTACTTAAAAAGTAGACAACATTGACGCAATTAAAACCATGAAAGCGATCACGAATCGCAACGGCGCCGCATGTTGTTGGAGGGGCAAATTTCTATTCTCATCTCAGGCCAGTACAAATAGTTACCCTGAATAATTCACCGCGGCAGGTGAAGCATGGCGGGTATGAATAAGGCCACTCACCCTATGAGTTGTTACATGAGGATTTTCAAATGCTCAGTCAAATACAACGCTTTGGCGGCGCCATGTTTACCCCGGTTTTACTCTTTCCTTTCGCCGGGATCGTGGTGGGTATCGCCATTATGTTGCGCAACCCGATGTTCGTCGGCGAAGCGCTCACAGCACCCGACAGTTTATTTGCTCAGATCGTTCACATTATTGAAGAGGGCGGCTGGACCGTCTTTCGTAATATGCCGCTGATTTTCGCCGTCGGTCTACCGATCGGCCTGGCGAAACAGGCCCAGGGCCGGGCCTGCCTGGCGGTGCTGGTTAGCTTCCTTACCTGGAACTACTTTATCAACGCCATGGGGATGACCTGGGGCCACTTCTTCGGCGTCGACTTTTCCGTTGAGCCAACGGCAGGCAGCGGCCTGACGATGATGGCCGGGATTAAAACGCTTGATACCAGCATTATCGGCGCGATCGTCATTTCCGGGCTGGTGACCGCCCTGCATAACCGCTATTTCGATAAACCGCTGCCGGTGTTTCTGGGGATCTTCCAGGGCTCCTCGTTTGTGGTCATTGTTGCCTTCCTGGCAATGATTCCCTGCGCCTGGCTGACCCTGCTTGGCTGGCCAAAGGTGCAGATGGGCATTGAATCGCTGCAGGCCTTTTTACGCTCCGCCGGAGCACTGGGCGTCTGGGTCTATATCTTCCTTGAACGTATCCTGATCCCGACCGGTTTACATCACTTCGTCTATGGACCGTTTATTTTCGGCCCGGCGGTAGTGGAAAGCGGTATTCAGGTTTACTGGGCGCAGCATTTACATGAGTTCAGCCAGAGTTCCGAGGCGCTGAAAACCCTGTTCCCGGAAGGCGGATTCGCGCTGCACGGTAACTCGAAGGTCTTTGGTTCCGTGGGTATCGCGCTGGCGCTCTACTACACCGCAGCACCGGAAAACCGCGTGAAAGTCGCCGGTCTGCTGATTCCCGCCACCTTAACCGCCGTACTGGTGGGAATAACCGAGCCGTTAGAGTTCACCTTCCTGTTTATCTCGCCGCTGCTGTTTGCCGTCCATGCGGTGCTGGCGGCCACTATGGCGACGGTGATGTATATCTGCGGCGTGGTAGGCAACTTTGGCGGCGGCCTGCTCGACCAGTTCCTGCCGCAAAACTGGATCCCGATGTTCCACAACCACGCGTCGATGATGTTTATCCAGATTGGCGTTGGCGTGTGCTTCACCGCACTCTACTTCGTCATTTTCCGCACGTTGATTCTGCGCCTGAACCTCAAAACGCCGGGCCGTGAAGAGAGTGAAATTAAGCTCTACAGCAAAGCGGATTACCAGGCCGCACGCGGTAAAACCAGCGCCGCCGGAGCAGCGGACACCAAACTGGGCCAGGCCGCCGGCTTCCTGCAGGCGCTGGGCGGAGCGGGCAATATCGAAAGCATCAATAACTGCGCCACCCGGCTGCGCATTGCGCTGGTCGATATGGCGAAGACCCAAAGCGACGACGTCTTTAAAGCGCTGGGCGCCCACGGCGTAGTCCGCCGCGGCAATGCAATTCAGGTCATCGTCGGCCTGCACGTTCCTCAGGTCCGCGACCAGCTGGAAACCCTGATAAAAGATTCTCTACAGACCGAACAAACCACCATGACGGAGGCAGTATCATGAAAAAATTCTCAGTTGTTATCGCAGGCGGCGGTAGTACCTTCACCCCGGGCATCGTGCTGATGCTGTTAGCGAACCAGGATCGCTTCCCGCTGCGGTCGCTGAAATTTTACGACAACGACGGCGCGCGTCAGGAGACCATCGCCGAGGCGTGCAAAGTCATTCTCAAAGAGCAGGCCCCGGAGATCGAGTTCAGCTACACCACCGACCCGCAGGCGGCGTTTACCGACGTCGATTTCGTGATGGCGCATATCCGCGTGGGCAAATACCCGATGCGTGAAAAAGATGAAAAAATTCCGCTGCGCCACGGCGTTCTGGGCCAGGAAACCTGCGGCCCAGGCGGGATCGCCTACGGTATGCGCTCCATCGGCGGCGTCCTGGAACTGGTGGACTATATGGAAAAATATTCACCAAACGCCTGGATGCTGAACTACTCTAACCCGGCGGCCATTGTGGCGGAAGCGACCCGCCGCCTGCGTCCGAACGCTAAAATTCTCAACATCTGTGATATGCCGATCGGTATTGAAGGTCGGATGGCGCAAATCGTCGGCCTTAAGGACCGTAAACAGATGCGCGTGCGCTACTACGGGCTGAACCACTTCGGCTGGTGGACCTCGATTGAAGATTTGCAGGGCAACGATCTGATGCCGAAACTACGCGAACATGTCGCGAAATTCGGCTATGTGCCGCCATCAAACGATCCGCATACCGAAGCCAGCTGGAACGACACTTTCGCCAAGGCGAAAGACGTGCAGGCGTTGGATCCTGATACGATGCCGAATACCTATCTCAAGTATTATCTGTTCCCGGACTATGTGGTGGCGCACTCCAACCCGGAACGCACCCGCGCCAATGAGGTGATGGATCATCGTGAGAAAAACGTCTTTAGCGCCTGTCGGGCAATTATTGAGGCGGGTAAATCCTCCGCCGGCGATCTGGAAATTGACGAACACGCTTCCTACATCGTCGATCTGGCGGCGGCGATTGCCTTTAATACCCAGGAACGGATGCTGCTGATTGTGCCGAACAACGGCGCGATTCATAACTTTGACGCCGATGCGATGGTGGAAATTCCGTGCCTGGTGGGCCACAACGGACCGGAGCCGCTGACGGTTGGCGATATTCCGCACTTCCAGAAAGGGATGATGAGCCAGCAGGTCGCGGTGGAAAAACTGGTGGTGGATGCCTGGGAACAGCGCTCGTACCATAAGCTGTGGCAGGCCATCGCACTGTCGAAAACCGTACCGAGCGCATCGGTCGCCAAAGCGATTCTTGATGACCTGATCGCGGCCAACAAAGAGTACTGGCCGGAACTGCATTAATCCTGCTGACCGGCATCCATGGGGTGCCGGTCATTCATTTTTAACACCGCTGAGGGCGCATAGCCGAACCGGCGTTTAAACGCCTTGCTAAAATGAAAGGAGTCAAAGAAGTTCAGCATTTCCGCCACCTTACCCACCGTATTCCCCTCCTGCTTTAATAGCGACTGCGCCAGCTCAAGCTGGGCGTTAAGGTAATACTCCTTTGGCGTTTTGCCGGTATAACGCAAAAAGAGGCGCCGCAGCCACGGTTCGCTGCACTGCATAGCATCAGCCATATCGGCTACGCTCCAGCGTTTTTGCGGATTAGCGTGTAGAGCGGCAATAAGATTCTCCAGCTTTTGCAGTTGACGATCTTTGTTGCCATTTTCGGCAATCAGGCAAATCCATTGATAAATGATTTTCGTGAGGTAGGCGACGGCCAGGTTATTCTTTAGCGGATCGCGGTCAGCAATCAGTAAGGCCACTTCATTGAGTTCCTTATTAAAAATATCGGCGTGATAAATAGTGCCGATTTGTAATACCGGAATAGGCATCAGCGTAGTAGGAATAAATTCCATCCAGTATTGTTCCCAGACCAATCCGGCGCAGTGATAGGATTTGATCTCTATGGGTTTTAGAAATATGACGCAGTTACCGTTTAACGTTATTTCAGTATGGTCTTTAAGATATATTTTCCCGCACCCCTGGAGGGTATATATCGCCACCCATGAGTTGGCGATAAGCGGTTTCTTTTTATCGCGCGGCCAGCTAACCCGGTAGCTTTCATCGGCCAGGGTATGCCACAGCGAGAGCAGGGAAATCCCGCTTGAGATCACATTTTCTTCCAGAACTAACGGAATGTTATACGTAGTTTCGTTTTTTACATGCGAAATTTGTATTTTTCCATTCATTTTAATTTCCCATCGGCCAATGATGCCTGCAACCTGATGAGGTGAATTTAGCAAGAAATAGCCTTGCAGGGATACATTGCATCTCGTTTTATATAAATCATCGCCTTACCTGGATAAAACGCTATACCTTTGTACCTAATAGCGCCGGGATATAATGACAAATAAGGGCTTAAAGATGAATACTATACAAATTTTGAGCTTTGTCGGTTTTACATTGCTGGTGGCTATCATTACCTGGTTCAAGGTAAGAAAAGCGGATACCGGTTCGCAGCAGGGCTATTTTCTTGCCGGCCGTTCGCTGAAAGCGCCAGTCATCGCCGCCTCGCTGATGTTAACCAACTTATCGACCGAACAGCTGGTAGGATTATCGGGCCAGGCTTACAAAAGCGGCATGTCGGTCATGGGCTGGGAAGTGACATCGGCGGTGACGCTAATCTTCCTGGCGCTGATCTTTCTTCCCCGTTATTTGCAGCGCGGTATCGCCACCATCCCGGACTTTCTGGAAGAGCGGTACGATAAAACGACCCGCATTATTATCGACTTCTGCTTTCTTATCGCCACCGGTATCTGCTTTTTACCCATCGTGCTTTACTCCGGCGCGCTGGCGCTAAATAGCCTGTTTCATATCGGTGAGTCGCTGGGGCTGACCCAGGGCGCCGCCATCTGGTTACTGGTCATTTTGCTCGGTCTGGCCGGGATTTTATACGCGGTGATCGGCGGTATGCGCGCAATGGCAATCGCTGATTCCATTAACGGAATTGGCCTGGTGATTGGCGGTCTGATGGTACCGATTTTTGGCCTGATGGCGATGGGGAAGGGGAGCTTTTTACAGGGCATAGAGCAGCTGACGACGGTACATGCGGAGAAGCTGAACTCCATTGGCGGCAGCACTGACCCCTTACCGATTGGCGCGGCGTTTACCGGCCTGATTCTGGTGAACACCTTCTACTGGTGTACTAATCAGGGGATAGTTCAGCGAACCCTGGCGTCAAAAAGCCTGGCGGAGGGGCAGAAAGGGGCGCTGCTGACGGCGGTTCTCAAGATGCTCGATCCGTTGATTCTGGTTCTTCCCGGTTTAATTGCCTTTCACCTCTACCAGGATCTGCCGAGCGCGGATATGGCCTATCCGACGCTGGTCAATAAGGTGATGCCGCTCCCGTTAGTTGGGTTCTTCGGCGCGGTACTGTTTGGCGCGGTTATTAGCACCTTTAACGGTTTTTTAAACAGCGCCAGTACCCTGTTCAGCATGGGGATTTACCGGCGCATCATTAATCAAAACGCACAGCCGGAACAGCTGGTGCGCATTGGGCGGAAATTTGGCCTTTTTATTGCGGTGATATCGGTGATTGTCGCGCCGTGGATCGCCAATGCGCCGCAGGGACTGTATAGCTGGATGAAGCAGCTCAACGGTATTTATAACGTGCCGCTGGTAACCATCATCATTATGGGCTTCTTCTTTCCGCGTATCCCGGCGATCGCCGCCAAAGTGGCGATGGGGCTGGGGATTGTTAGCTACATCACGATTAACTACCTGGTGAAGTTCGATTTCCATTTCCTCTACGTGCTTGCCTGCACGTTCTGCATCAACGTGGTGGTCATGCTGGTTATCGGCGTCATTAAGCCGCGGGCGACGCCGTTTAAATTCCATGATGCGTTTGCCGTTGATATGCAGCCGTACCGGCACGTGAAAATTGCTTCGGTGGGGATCTTGTTCGCGATGATCGGCGTTTACGCGGGCCTCGCCGAATTTGGCGGCTACGGCACTCGCTGGCTGGCGGCGGTGAGCTACGCCATTACCGCAGCGGTCGTTATCTATCTGATTTACAGCAGCTGGCGGGAACGCCGCTCCGCTCCAGCTTCCTATGCTATCGACGTTAAGGAAAAATCATGAGTCGTCCCAATTTCCTGTTTATTATGACCGATACCCAGGCGACCAATATGGTGGGCTGCTACAGCGGTAAACCGCTGAATACCCATAATATTGATCGTCTGGCCGCCGAAGGTATCCGCTTTAATTCCGCCTATACCTGCTCGCCGGTATGCACTCCGGCGCGTGCCGGACTGTTTACCGGAATCTACGCCAACCAGTCCGGCCCGTGGACCAATAACATCGCGCCGGGAAAAAACATCTCTACCATGGGGCGCTACTTTAAGGATGCAGGTTACCGCACCTGCTATATCGGCAAGTGGCATCTGGATGGTCACGACTACTTTGGTACCGGCGAGTGCCCGCCGGAGTGGGACGCTGACTACTGGTTCGACGGCGCAAATTACCTCGCGGAACTGACCAAGGAGGAGATCAGCCTGTGGCGCAATGGCCTGAACTCGGTTGAAGATTTACAGCGACACGGTATCGACGAAACCTTTACCTGGGCGCACCGCATCAGCAATCGGGCGGTAGACTTCCTGCATCAACCCGCGCGCGCCGACGAGCCGTTCCTGATCGTGGTGTCCTATGACGAGCCGCACCATCCGTTTACCTGCCCGGTGGAGTATCTGGAGAAGTATCAGGACTTTTATTACGACCTCGGGCCGAAGGCTCATGATTCGTTGAGCAATAAACCGGAACACCATCGGCTATGGTCGCAGGCGATGCCCTCACCGGTAGGCGAGGATGGGCGCTATCATCATCCGCTCTACTTTGCCTGCAACGACTTTGTTGATGACCAGATTGGTCGGGTGATCGATGCCTTGACCCCGGAACAGCGGGATAATACCTGGGTGATATACACCTCCGATCACGGTGAGATGATGGGCGCGCATAAGCTCATCAGCAAAGGCGCGGCGATGTATGACGACATTACCCGTATCCCGTTGATTATGCGCCCGCCGCAGGGCAAATCCGCGCAGGTCGACACACCGGTCAGCCATATCGACCTGCTGCCGACGATGATGGCGCTGGCGGGCATCGATAAGCCGGATATCCTGCCGGGAGAAAATATTCTCGATGCTGAAACGCCGCGTGGCGTGATGGTCGAGTTCAATCGCTATGAAATCGAACACGACAGCTTTGGCGGTTTTATTCCGGTGCGATGCTGGGTGACGGATGAGTACAAACTGGTACTCAATCTGTTTACCAGTGATGAACTGTATGATCGGAAAAATGACCAGGATGAGCTACATAATCTGATCGATGTCCATGAATTCGCCGACGTTCGCTACCGGATGCACGATGCGCTGCTGGACTATATGGATAAAATCCGCGACCCGTTCCGCACCTATCAATGGAGCCTGCGTCCGTGGCGGCCGGATGCCCAGCCGCGCTGGATGGGCGCTTTCCGCCCGCGTCCGCAGGATGGCTACTCGCCGGTCGTGCGCGACTATGACACCGGTCTGCCGACGCGGGGCGTGAAGGTAGAGGAGAAAAAACAGAAATTTTGACGAGTTCACAGCGTTGGCAAAGGGCGCTCGTCAGGCATTGCCCGGTAGAAAGGCGGACGCACTGGGCCATCACTCTGAACGATATAGCCGCCAATCATCAGCCTGATAACCTGACGCTAAATGGTTATCAGGCCTGAACTTTTTCTGCAACGGGGCGATTATTGATGCCTTCCGCATTGGCTCTCAGGTAGAATCGCCGGTATTTTACGCAATCGGCAACCCATCAAGGAGTTATGATGAAAATATCCCGCCTTGGCGAAGCGCCGGATTACCGCTTCTCGCTGGCGAATGAACGTACCTTTCTGGCGTGGATCCGCACTTCGCTTGGCTTTTTAGCTGGCGGCGTCGGCCTGGACCAGCTGGCGCCGGATTTCGCGACGCCGCTGATCCGCGAAATTCTTGCTCTGCTGCTGTGCCTGTTTGCCGGCGGCCTGGCGATTTACGGTTATATACGCTGGCTGAGCAACGAAAAGGCGATGCGGCTTAAACAGGATCTTCCCTATACCCGCACCCTGCTGCTGATCAGTATTCTGCTGACTATCGTTATCGTGGTGGTCATGGCGCTGGTGCTCTATGCCGGATAATCGCCGGGCGCGCCGCGAGAACGACCCGGGCCTGCAACCGGAGCGCACGTCGCTGGCCTGGTTTCGCACTCTTTTAGGCTATGGCGCGCTGCTGGCGCTGGCGATTAAGCACCACTGGCATCAGGCAGGGCTTCCGTTCTGGATTTCGCTGTGCATATTGCCGTTTGTCGCTGTCATCCTCTGGCGCTATACCCGCAGCCGCAATGTGATGGATGTTGAGCATAGTGATTTTGTCCAGCGGCAGGCGGTTCGTGACAAATTTTTGATCGCATTCGCAGTACTTTCCCTGTCATTGTTGTTTGCTGTAACCCATATACGACAGGTGATTTTGTTTATTAAGGATCTGATATGACAGGATGTCAGGCCGATTACAGTGACGATCGGCACTGCGGTAACTGCCAGTCTCTGGCGAGCGATATCCCGGTATGGGAAGTGATTATCCATCGTCAGGAGTGTGAACGCCCCGAGCATGTCTATCATCAGCTGAGCGCTCAGGGGGCAGCGGCTATCAAGTTCATTCCCCATTTGCAACCTTCCGACGCCCGCCTGTGGGGGGATTTTCTCTGCGCGGTGTTCGCTATTTGGATCAAAGAAGACGCTAATCGCATCGTCGTGCCGCTGTTTGAGGCAACGCTGCGCGCCTGGCGCGGTGAGGCAGTATGTTATGAGAATAATCCGCCTGGGCCGGCCTGCGCCGGCTGCGCCTGGCTAAGATTATGCGGTGGCGGCTGCCCGCAGCTGCGACTGGAGGATGGCTCCAATGCGCTATGCGAGGGATACCGGCAGTTTTATAGCTGGAGCGCCCCCTATATGCGCGTCCTGCGCGATTTACTCAACCAGCACCGCTCGCCGGTTGAGCTCATGCATCTGCTGCGCTAAAAAAATGGCGACGAGAGGATCTTCGTCGCCATTGCGTTTACCTGTCTTAAAGTTTACCGCCCTTTTGCCAGATACTGCGCCATCTCCTCTTTCGGCACCATGCCGCCGCCGGTCGCCCACACCAGATGGGTCGCATTCTGCATCTGCTCCGCGGTGAAGCCGTGCATCAGCTGATATGCCTCGCTGGCGCAGACCCGCTGCGGCCCGGCCATACCGGCCAGGGCGGATGGCTCGAGGCGAATACCTTCTTCTTCGGCTAACCAACCCAGCATATCGTACATAGTCTGGTCATCGAGAGAGTAGAACCCATCCAGCAGGCGCTCCATTGCCCGACCCACGAAACCGGAAGCGCGGCCTACCGCCAGACCGTCGGCGGCGGTCAGATTATCGATCCCCAGATCCTGAACTGAAATCTGGTCATGCAGGCCGGTATAGACCCCCAGCAGCATGCAAGGGGAGTGGGTCGGCTCGGCGAAGAGGCAGTGGACGTGGTCGCCAAACGCCAGCTTCAGGCCAAACGCCACCCCGCCGGGGCCGCCGCCCACGCCGCACGGCAGATAAACAAACAGCGGATGAGCGGCGTCTACCACGCGCCCTTCCCGGGCAAACTGCGCCTTTAGCCGCTCGCCGGCCACGGAATAACCGAGGAACAGGGTGCGCGAGTTCTCATCATCGATAAAGAAGCAGTTTGGGTCAGATTCGGCGGCTTTGCGCCCCTGCTCAACCGCCACGCCGTAATCCTCTTCGTACTCCACCACCGTTACGCCATGGCTGCGCAGTTTGGCTTTTTTCCACGCCCGGGCGTCGGCGGACATATGGACCGTTACTTTGAAGCCGATGCGCGCGCTCATTATGCCAATCGACATCCCCAGATTGCCGGTGGAGCCGACGGCGATGCTGTACTGGCTAAAGAACCCCCTGAACTCGGGCGTCAGCAGCTTACGGTAGTCGTCGGCAGTGTTTAACAATCCCGCGCCTATCGCCAGTTTCTCCGCGTGGGTAAGCACCTCATAAATGCCGCCGCGAGCTTTTATCGAACCCGAAATCGGCAGATGGCTGTCTTTTTTCAGCAGCAGATCGCCGCTAATTGGCTGGCTAAAAGTTTTTTCCAACCGGGCCTTCATTGCCGGAATAGCCACCAGCTTAGACTCGATGATGCCGCCGGTGGCGGCGGTTTCCGGAAAGGCCTCCGCCAGATAAGGCGCAAAGCGATCGAGCCGGGCATGGGCGTCCTGAACGTCTTCTGTCGTCAGGCCAACATAGGGTAACCCTTCCGCCAGCGACGTCGTTGACGGGTTAAACCAGGTGGTTTCTTTCAGGGTTATCAGCTCCTCCAGGAGAGGAAACTGCGCGAGTAAAGTGGTCATGTCAGCGTTTTTCATATTACGTCTCTTTGCGCTCAGATGATGAAAGAAAGCAGGAATGTACCGGCCAGTGCAAGCAGCGAAGCGATAAAGGTCGCGGTGGTATAGTATTTGAACGTCTCGTTGAGGCTTGCGCCGCAGTACTGTTTAACCAGCCAGAACAGGGAATCCGTTACGATAGTGCAGCCAATCGCGCCGGAGCCGATGGCGATAGCGATGATTTCCGGGCTCACGCCGGGATAGAGCGGCAGCATCGGCGCGACGATGGCGGTTGCGCCCATCATGGCGACGGTGGCGGAACCGACCGCGGCGTGCAGAATCAGCGCCACCAGCCAGGCCAGCAGAATCGGGTGCATATCGAGGTTCGACAGAATCACCGCCAGCGTATCGGCCAGGCCGCTGGTTTTCAGGATGGCGTTGAAGGCCCCGCCAGCGCCGATAATCAGCAGAATGTTGGCAATTGAACCGAAGCAGTTTTCCGTATGCGTCAGCAGGGTACTCATCCCCATATCCTGGCGGATACCCAGCACGTAGTAGGCCACGAAAACGGCGATAAACATGGCGGTGATCGGGTTGCCGATAAACTCCAGCAGCATATACAGCGTGCCGCCTTTGGTCATATTCAGTTCGGCGATGGTTTTGACCAGCATCAGGCCGATCGGCAGCAGCACCGTAAACAGGGTTGCGCCAAGCGACGGCAGGGTCTCTTCTTTGCGCACTTCGAGATTGGCAAATTCAGCCGGAACCGCTTTAAACGGCAGGCGGTTGCCGAGCAGCCGTAGGAACAGCGGGCCGCCGACCAGCGAAGCCAGCAGGCCCACCAGCAGACCGTATACGATCACCGTCCCGATATCCGCGCCCAGCTTGTTCGCGACAAACAGCGCCGCCGGATGCGGCGGCACCACGCAGTGCACCGCCATCAGCGCCGTACACAGCGGAATGGCCAGCTTGAGCAGCGACGTGTTGGTCTTCTTGGCAATGGAAAACGCCAGCGGGATCAGCAGCACCACGCCCACTTCAACGAATAGGGTGATCCCGCAAATCAGGCCCACCAGCACCATAATAACGTCGGCGGACAGCCAGCGGCAGCGCTGGAGCGTCAGGCCAATACGTTCCGCTGCGCCGGAGACCTCCATCATTTTGCCGAGAATCGTCCCCAGCCCAATCACCGCCGCCAGGAAGCCCAGCGTACCGCCAATCCCGCTCTCTATGGCGTTAACCATATCCAGCGGGCTCATTCCCATCATGGCGCCGACGAAAAAGCTGGCCAGCAGTAGCGCCAGAAACGGGTGAAACTTTAGTTTGACGATAGTTAACACAATCAACACGATGCTAATCAGCAGCGTGCTCACAACCCAGATCTGAGATTCCATACCCCACCTCGCCTGTGAATAATCTATGGGTATTGAACAGAAAAACGGCACGCGCTGACAAACGATATAAACGGCTCTTCAGGTGAATCAGATTGAATCAAAAAGGTGATTTCGCTCTAATATTGCCTGTTTATTGTGCTATGAATCACTTTTTTTCATCTTTAAGCGGTTAGCAGGGCGATAATTTTCTTACACTCGGCGGGGAAAATTAAAGGAGTAGGTGATGGAGACGCTAAAAGATCTGGGTAACAGGCTACTCAACGGCTGGCAGCTTTCGAAGCTGTATACTTTTGAAGTCGCCGCCCGCCATGAGTCGTTCGCCCTGGCGGCGGAGGAACTATCGCTGACGCCTAGCGCGGTGAGCCACCGTATCAATCAGCTTGAAGAAGAGCTGGGGATCCAGCTGTTTGTGCGCTCGCACCGCAAGGTGGAGCTGACGCATGAGGGCAAACGGGTGTTCTGGGCGCTGAAGTCCTCGCTGGACAGCCTGAACCAGGAGATTCTGGATATTAAAAACCAGGAGCTGTCGGGAACGTTAACGGTCTATTCGCGCCCGTCCATCGCCCAGTGCTGGCTGGTGCCCGCGCTCGGCGATTTTACCCGCCGCTATCCCTCGATCTCGCTTACCGTGCTGACCGGCAACGATAACGTCAACATGCAGCGTGCGGGCATCGACCTGGCGATCTACTTTGATGACGCGCCTTCCTCACAGCTTAGCCATCATTTTTTGATGGATGAGGCTATCGTGCCGGTTTGCACGGCGGAATACGCGCGCCAGCATCATCTGCGGCAGAATCCCGGCAACCTTCGTCACTGCACGCTGCTGCACGATCGTCAGGCCTGGAGCAACGATTCCGGTACCGACGAGTGGTTCAGTTGGGCGCAGAAATTTAGCATCGATTTGCCGCAATCGTCAGGAATTGGCTTCGATCGTTCGGATTTGGCGGTCATTGCGGCGATGAACCACGTCGGCGTGGCGATGGGGCGTAAGCGGCTGGTGCAAAAGCGCCTGGAGAGCGGCGAGCTGATCGCGCCGTTCGGCGAGATGACCCTGAAGTGCCATCAGCACTATTACGTAACGACCCTGCCGGGTCGTCAATGGCCGAAAATCGATGCCTTTATCAACTGGCTGCAGAGTCAGGCACAATTATGATGACCGGCTTAGTTTCATCCCGGCTTGCGCTGCGCTTAGCCGGGCTACGGGTTAATCGGCGTCCGTCATTTTGTAGCCCGGGTAAGACGCGCCGCGTCACGACCCGGGGAACCCGCAATGAAGCCTTAAACCGGCTGCTGGTGTTGATGAAAGCGCGACGCCAGCGGCAGCCAGCACAGCAGAATCAGTAACCCCATCAGCATCATCAGCAGGCCAAGACTACCCTGGCCTGTTTGCGGCATCATCGCCGACAGCCACGCCAGCACGCCGGAACCGATATTCTGCAGCCCACCCACCAGTGCCCCGGCGGTGCCGGCGAGGAACGGGAAGGGCTCCATCGCGCCGCTGGTCGCCAGCGGGAACAGCATCCCGGCGCCAAAAAAGAACAGCGCGGCAGGAGCCAGTAGGGTCCAGACGGTCATCACGCCCAGCAGGCCAGGGATCCACATCAGCACGCCCGCCAGCAGGCAGCAAATCACCGATTGCCACATCAGCGTCGGAAAGCGTTTGTTCGGCCGTCCGGCAAACCAGGCGCCGAAGAACGCCGCCGGGATCGGCAGAATAAACAGAATGCTGACCGACATGCTGCTCAGACCCAGCACTGCGCCCATCAGCACGCCGGAACAGGCTTCGAATACGGCAATGCCCGCCAGGCCGCCGATCAGCATCAACAGATAGCAGTTGAACGCGCCGGTACTGAACAGCGTTTTATAGTTGGTAATGAGCCGGGTACGCGGCGCGCCGGTGGGCCGGGTTTCCGGCATCCAGCGCGCCATGCTGAAGGTGACGCCGGCGCAAAGCACCAGCAGGAACACGAAGCAGGCCCGCCAGTTCCATAGAGTATCGAGAATACCGCCAATCAGCGGAGCTAGCAGCGGGCTGACCAGAATCCCCATATTCAGCAGACTATTGGCATGCCTGAGTTGCGCGCCTTCATACAAATCGCGCGGCAGGGTGCGCGCCATGACGCCGCCGACGCCGGTGCCCATTCCCTGCATCGCACTGGCGGCAATCAGCACCGGCAGGCTATGGGTGGTGATGGCAACCAGCGTCGCCAGCATAAAAATAGACATCCCAACGAGGATCACCGGGCGGCGGCCAACGCGATCGGAGAGCGGGCCGTAGAAAAGCTGTGAGACGCCGTAGGTCAGTAGATAAGCGGCCATCACGCTCTGCACCGCGCCTTCGCGAACGTTTAGCGATACCGCCATATCGGCAATCGCCGGAATATAAATGGTCTGCGCCATCTGGCCTACGGCCACCAGCAGTACCAGCATCAACAACAAATTGAAGTTCTTATGGCGTTTCATGTCGATGAATACTTTGTATAAAGTTGAGTATAGAGAATATGTGACTGGCACATCCGCAAAACGATGGAGGAATCTACCACATAATAATGACAGGACAACCACGTGACGGTGATTGTGGGAGGATTTTCAGGCAGGTTTTGTAAACAACAATCGGCAACTAATGTTGCCATGTATATACCCGTCATACTTCAAGTTGCAGATGCGTTGGCTGCGGATTACTCGGCCTAAGGCCTCGCCCCTTACGGGGCCAGCGCAAGCGCTGTTCAAAACGGTTAACCGTTTTGTCCTGCAACTCGAATTATTTAGGGTATAGATTAAGACAGCCGCAGCAAAATCGCCCCGGCGGCGATACCGCAGGCGGCAACGATACGCAATGGAACCATTTTCTCTTTCAACAGGATAAACGCGATAACCGCGCCGAAAAGAATCGAAGTTTCGCGCAGGGCGGCAACCACAGCCAGCGGCGCCTGAGTCATTGCCCACAGCGCCAGACCATAGGAGCCCATGGTGCCGACGCCACCCACCATGCCTTTCTTCCAGTGCTGGCGCAGATAGCGACTGGCCTGCGGGCGTCGGGCAATCATCGCCCAGCCCAGCAGGCAGAAGCCGTTCATAAAAAAGGTCCACAGGGTATAGCCCAGCGCGGTTTCTGAAAGCCGTACCCCGGTCCCGTCAACCAGCGTGTAGCCGGCAATGAAGCAGGCGTTGATTAGCGCCAGTACGATACCCTGGCTTGAACTGGCGCGGCCGTTAAAAGCCATCGCCAGAATCGCCAGGCAGATGACGCCGATGCCCAGCCATGCCAGCGGGGAGAGATGGTCGCCAAGGAAGATGACGCTGATTATCGCCACCAGTAGCGGCGCGGTCCCGCGCATCAGCGGATAGGTCTGGCTCATATCCGAGACCTGATAGGTTTTTGCCACCAGCACCGTATACACCACCTGCAGCGCGCAGGAGACGGCAAGAAACGGCACGCTGGCCAGCGTCGGCTGGGGGGAAAAGGGGAGCATAACCAGCGCGATGAGCGACGCTGAGCCGCTAACGCCGACCGCCGCGTACAGTTTATCACCGCTGGCTTTTACGATAGCGTTCCAGCTGGCGTGAAGCAGGGCGGCAAACAGCAAAATAGAGAATACGGTAATGGTCATTACGGCCTGGCGCTGAGGAAAAAATCGTCACTGGACTGTAACATGCGCGCTTGTCGTCAGCCAGCTGCGGCTAGAGCGAACAAAACAGGCGATGGGTGACCCGCGGTTCATCATGCACCGGGCGAAACCCCAGATTTTCATAAAACGACCAGGCAGTTGACGGCGCATGGGTGTTGAGAAAATCAAAGCTGGCGCCGGAGTGGGTGATAACCGAGACCAGCAGCTGATGCCCGATCCCCTGTCGACGGTGGCTTTCACCGATGTATAAATGGCGGATGCGCCCGGCCCGCACCTGCTGGCTAAAAGGGTCGATATTCAGTCCGCAAACGCCGACCAGCTGCCCATGCGCAAAGGCCCCCAGCAGCTTTTCTCCCGGTGCGTCAAAGCGGTTTTTCCCACTCTGCCAGTTCTCAGCCAGGCGGCCAAGCATATTCAGATTTTGCGCCAGGCTTTCGGCGCGCAACGCCGAAAAACCGGGTTCGTCCGGGGTGATGGCGGCAATCAACAAGGGTGCCATAATTTTCTCCGTCAGGTTAGCCTGTAGAGGGGCGGTTTCCCGCCCCTCCCAGGTGCGACTTGAACCTGAATCAGCGGAACTGTTTCAGGACTGCATCAAGTAGTTGCAACACGGCAACCATGAGTTTCAGGATGAGAACAACGATATCCACTCCGCCCATACGCGTCTCCTCTGGTTCAGGAGCACAACCGGCTGGCGTACCTTTCCGCCGCCTGTTGCCAGCCAGGGTATACCCGTCATATTCAGACGCCACCTGCCGGTGGCGGACTCAATAATTCGGGGTATTTGTTGACGTAACACAGTGTGCTCTTCTGGGGTTAAGGCGCTGACGGCACCACCCGTTTCAGCCAGGACTTTTTTTTGCGCCGGTAAAAGTGCGGCCCCAGATTCACCCTGCGTACCCCCTCAGTATAGAATGAATACTGTATGCATGAACAGTATTTTTTGGACAAATTTGCCTACGCGATCCATACTCTACATCAGCAAAAACCGTCGTGAAAATTGCGCCTTCTTCGCCGATCGCGTATACTTTTTTCGTTGACGTAATACAGTGTGCTTGCGGCTACCAACCGTAAAAACACCGAGCAAAAAACCTCGCCGCGGCGGGGTTTTTGTTTTTCATCTCTCCTCCGCAAATTAATGTGATCTTCCGCGCAGTTTTCCCTGGTTGAAAATAAATCCATTGTGAAATGACAAAAGCTGTGTTTGTATAAATTCATTCCCTTTTTTGAGACAACAGGTCCCTAATGAACGCTACCACGCTGACTTCGACCCTACTACTAACCGCGCCTGCCGCGGTGGTCGTCGTGTCTGTGGTGGTCGTCGTCGGCAACGCGCCGTAGGGTCCGGAACAACACGAATTCCAAACCCCGCCGGCGCAAACCGAGCGGGGTTTTTCGTTTCATGCCCCTCGGTAAGTCGGCTCAGAATAAAAGGACTGGAGCATGGCAAGTTCGGGCACAACATCAGAAAAAATGCGCTTCACTGGCGCGCAGTTAGTCGTTCATTTACTGGAGCGTCAGGGGATCACCACGGTCAGCGGCATTCCGGGCGGCTCCATCCTTCCCATTTACGATGCGTTAAGCCAAAGCACGCAGATCCGCCATATTCTGGCGCGTCACGAGCAGGGGGCGGGATTCATCGCCCAGGGCATGGCGCGTACCGAAGGCAAACCCGCCGTGTGTATGGCCTGTAGCGGCCCGGGAGCCACTAACTTGATCACCGCTATCGCCGACGCCCGTCTGGATTCGATTCCGCTGGTGTGCATTACCGGCCAGGTTCCGGCCTCAATGATCGGCACCGACGCTTTCCAGGAAGTCGACACCTACGGTATCTCTATCCCCATCACCAAACATAACTATCTGGTCCGCAACATTGCTGAGCTGCCGCAGGTGATAAGCGACGCGTTTCGCATCGCGCAGTCCGGGCGACCAGGGCCGGTGTGGATAGATATTCCTAAGGATGTTCAGGCGGCGACCATTGAGCTCGACGCCCTGCCGGAACCCGGCGCCCGCATGGCAGCCCCGGAATTCGATAGCGCCAGCGTGCGCGAAGCGGCGGCAATGATTAACGCGGCGCAGCGTCCGGTACTCTATTTGGGTGGTGGGGTCATCAACGCTCCTGAGCAGATTCGCCAGCTGGCGGAGAAAGCTAATCTGCCGACTACCCTGACCTTAATGGCGTTGGGGATGCTGCCGAAAGCGCACCCGCTGTCGCTGGGCATGCTGGGGATGCACGGTGCGCGCAGTACCAACTTTATTCTTCAAGAGGCTGATTTACTGATTGTTTTAGGTGCTCGTTTTGATGACCGGGCGATTGGTAAAACCGAGCAGTTCTGCCCGAACGCGAAAATTATCCACGTTGATATCGACCGCTCAGAGCTGGGTAAAATCAAGCAGCCGCACGTGGCGATTCAGGGCGACGTTGGCGAAGTGCTGGAGCAGCTGATCCCGCAGGTCGAGGCGCAGCCGCGCAGCGCATGGCTGCAGCTGGTGGCAGATTTGCAGCGCGAGTTCCCCAGCACCATTCCGCAGGAGAAAGACCCGCTCTCCCATTACGGCCTGATTAACGCCGTGGCCGCCTGCGTGGATGATGAAGCGATCATCACTACCGACGTTGGCCAGCATCAGATGTGGACCGCTCAGGCTTATCCGCTGAACCGTCCGCGCCAGTGGCTGACCTCCGGCGGGTTGGGTACGATGGGTTTTGGCTTACCTGCCGCGGTGGGTGCGGCGCTGGCGAACCCGCAGCGCAAGGTTATCTGCTTCTCCGGCGACGGCAGCCTGATGATGAATATTCAGGAGATGGCGACGGCGGCGGAAAATCAGCTGGATGTGAAAATCATCTTGATGAATAACGAAGCGCTGGGGCTGGTGCATCAACAGCAAAGCATGTTCTATAAGCAGGGCGTGTTTGCCGCCACCTATCCTGGCATGGTCAACTTTATGCAGATCGCCGCTGGTTTTGGTCTGCAAACCTGTGATTTAAATAACGAAGCCGACCCGCAGGCGGCGCTGCAGGCGATTATCGACCGCCCAGGCCCGGCGCTGATCCACGTGCGTATCGATGCCGAAGAAAAAGTGTATCCAATGGTACCGCCGGGTGCGGCCAATACTGAAATGGTGGGGGAATAAGCCATGCAACAAGCGACTCATGAAAACGTTATTCTACAGCTCACCGTGCGCAACCACCCTGGCGTGATGACCCACGTTTGCGGCCTTTTTGCCCGCCGCGCTTTCAACGTGGAAGGCATTCTTTGTCTGCCGATTCAGGACAGCAACCAGAGCCGCATCTGGCTGCTGGTCAACGACGATCAGCGCCTCGGGCAGATGATTAGCCAGATCGAAAAGCTGGAAGACGTTGAGAAGGTGGTACGCAACCAGTCAGACCCGTCCATGTTCAGCAAAATTGCGGTCTTTTTTGAGTAACTAATTTTTCCGCTGGACATATTCCTGCCGGGAAGAAAATCTGCTCTGGATTTATTCAGAGCAGATTCTTCTGTACTCATCTAAAGAGAACGCTTTCGATTTTTTATCTATATCATCAGGCCACTTTACTTCGCGGCCATAAATGCCAACTTGCGTATTAACGGATGTGTCTAATAACCGATCGTTGAAACTCATATAGTTACAGATCCATAGCCACAGCTTGTAGTTAGGCATTAATAGCGCGTCCGTACCTGCGTCGGTCGATATCAGGTTAAAGGCATCGATCATAGTGGTGCTAATACTGGAGTCATAAACGATACAGCGAATGGTGGAGTATGATGAGTGCTTATTGCGTGAATATATACTGATGGCTTGTATCTGACTCCAGTCATACTCTTTGCATTCAGGTCTTGTTCTCTTATAAAAAGGGTAATACCACCAGAAAGTATAAGTTAATTTATAAGTAATACTATACATAACGTGATCGTAAACATAAACCTTGCCTGTTTTCCGATTAAAACGAACGGGATAGTGACGAGGGGCGAAGATAAAGTAATTTACGACAGCTGCGAAAACAAAAGTCATAAAAAATATAATAACAACTGCGAAATGCATTAAAAGTTGATCGTCTGCTCTGGACTGCCAGGTTTCAACATATCGCGCATAATTAAATATCGCATCATAGAAAAAAAATAAAACAGCACCAAAGCATAAAATAGCAACAGGTAAGAAAAGCACCACGCCCAGGATGTTCATCCCATAAAATGAAGTGTAGTTACGCGTAATCTCACAGTAGTTATCATTGATATAAGCCAATTTACCGCTATGCGACAGCTTATCCGTTTTGCTCTGTGTTGTTTTATTTAGCTTATTGAGCTGGTGCTCATCGATCGTTTGCTTTGCTAAGTGAGGCCGTTGCTGCATATATTTTTCCTTGCTGATATCAAAGAGACAATATCACGCTGGTTACTCTCTGTACATAATGGCCGCATGGCATTCTGCCTGTCATAATATATAAATCATTCTCGGCATGAATAATTTATAGCGTTACACTGCGATTACTCAAATAAGACAAAAATTTTAAATTGTTCGTCTGCAGTCAAACGGCTTACCGACTGTCCAGCCCATTGCGTAACTGCTTACTACCCTGTTCAGCAAAATCGCGGTGTTGTTCGAATAATCGCTCGAGGCTTGAACCACTGCGCGCTTATCGTTAAGGTAAGCGC
This sequence comes from Klebsiella pasteurii, assembly GCF_018139045.1. NCBI lineage: Bacteria > Pseudomonadati > Pseudomonadota > Gammaproteobacteria > Enterobacterales > Enterobacteriaceae > Klebsiella > Klebsiella pasteurii. The sequence goes on along the minus strand of NZ_CP073236.1, from coordinate 3,880,987 downwards.
GTTTTTTAACCCGCCAGGAATCGCCATGACCACAATCGCCCTTATTGACGATCACCTTATCGTCCGATCCGGCTTTGCCCAACTGCTGGGGCTGGAAGCCGATTTTCAGGTCGTCGCCGAATTCGGTTCCGGGCGCGAGGCGCTGGCGGGGCTGCCCGGTCGCGGCGTGCAGGTCTGCATCTGCGATATCTCGATGCCGGATATCTCCGGGCTTGAATTATTAAACCAGCTGCCGAAAGGGATGGCGATCGTCATGCTGTCGGTGCATGACAGCCCGGCGCTGGTGGAGCAGGCGCTGAACGCCGGGGCGCGCGGTTTTCTCTCTAAGCGCTGCAGTCCGGATGAGCTGATCGCCGCCGTGCGCACCGTGGCGGCTGGCGGCTGTTATCTGACGCCGGATATCGCCATGAAGCTGGCGGCCGGACGACGGGACCCGCTGACCAGGCGCGAACGCGAGGTGGCGGAAAAGCTGGCGCAGGGGATGGCGGTAAAAGAGATTGCCGCCGAGCTGGGCTTGTCGCCGAAAACCGTCCACGTTCATCGCGCCAACCTGCTCGAAAAGCTGGGCGTCAGCAACGACGTCGAGCTGGCGCGCCGCATGTTCGATAGCTGGCAATGAAAGCCTTTTTCACGCGGCTGCTCTCAGTCGTCGGCTGTTGCTTTATCTTTTCCGCCGCGTGGTTTTGCCTGTGGAGCATCAGCCTGCACCTGGTGGAGCGCCCCGACCTTGCGGTGTTGCTTTTCCCCTTTGGCCTGCGGCTTGGCCTGATGCTGCAGTGCCCGCGCGGCTACTGGCCGGTTCTGCTGGGCGCGGAGTGGCTGCTGATCCTCTGGCTGGCGCAGGAAGTGGCGCTGGCGCACCCGATAATATTGATGACTGGAAGCCTGTTGACCCTGCTGCCGGTGGCGCTGATATCGCGCTATCGTCATCAGCGTGACTGGCTGACGTTGTTGCGCCAGGGCGCAGCGCTGATTGCCGCCGCGCTGCTGCAATCGCTACCCTGGCTGGCGGAAGGTAAAGAGGGGCTGAATGCGCTGCTGCTGACTCTGACCGGCGGCCTGACGCTGGCGCCCACCTGTCTGGTTATCTGGCACTACCTTACCAGCACCGTCTGGCGGCCGCTGGGGCCATCGCTGGTCTCGCAGCCGGTGAACTGGCGCGGGCGGCATCTTATCTGGTACCTGCTGCTGTTCAGCGTCAGCCTCTGGCTCCAACTGGGGCTGCCCGCCGAGCTCTCACGATTTACGCCCTTCTGCCTGGCGCTGCCGATTATCGCTCTGGCCTGGCATTACGGCTGGCAGGGGGCGCTGATCGCGACCCTGATGAACGCCATCGCGCTGATTGCCAGCCAGACCTGGCACGATCATCCGGTGGATTTACTGCTTTCGCTGCTGGCGCAAAGCTTGACCGGCCTGCTGCTGGGCGCCGGAATACAGCGGCTGCGCGAGCTGAATCAGTCGCTGCAAAAGGAGCTGGTGCGTAACCAGCGGCTGGCGGAGCGCCTGCTGGAAACCGAGGAGAGCGTGCGCCGCGAGGTGGCCCGCGAGCTGCACGATGATATCGGGCAGACCATCACCGCAATTCGTACCCAGGCGGGGATCGTTCAGCGGCTGGCGCCCAACAGCGCCAGCGTCAGGCAGAGCGGTCAGCTGATTGAGCAGCTCTCGCTCGGCGTCTACGATTCCGTGCGCCGTCTGCTGGGGCGCTTGCGTCCACGCCAGCTGGACGACCTGACGCTTGAACAGGCGGTACGTTCGCTGATGCGCGAAATGGAGCTGGAGGATCGCGGTATGGTCAGCCATCTGGCGTGGCGTATCGATGAGTCGCTGCTGAGCGAAAACCAGCGCGTCACCCTGTTCCGCGTCTGCCAGGAGGGGCTGAATAATATCGTCAAACATGCCAGCGCCAGCGCCGTCACGCTGCAAGGCTGGCAGCAGGAGCAGCGGCTGATGCTGGTGATCGAGGACGACGGCTGCGGCCTGCCGCCGGGCTCCGGTCAGCAGGGCTTTGGCCTCACCGGCATGCGCGAGCGCGTCACCGCCCTGGGCGGCACCCTGACCATCTCCTGCACCCACGGCACTCGCGTTTGCGTCAGCCTGCCGCTGCGTTACGCCTGAGGAACGATAATGTTTGCCTTTTTAAAATCCCCGCCCGATGCTCCGCCGATTACCGACAAACAGGCGCTGGACGAGCGCTACCGCTACTGGCGTCGGCATATTCTGCTGACCATCTGGCTGGGCTATGCGCTGTTTTACTTCACCCGTAAAAGCTTTAACGCTGCGGTGCCGGAAATTCTCGCCAGCAACGTTTTGACCCGCAGCGATATCGGTCTGCTGGCGACGCTGTTCTACATCACCTATGGGCTATCGAAATTTTTCTCCGGTATCGTCAGCGATCGCTCTAACGCCCGCTATTTTATGGGCATCGGCCTGGTCGCTACCGGCGTGGTGAATATTCTGTTTGGCTTTTCCACTTCCCTGTGGGCCTTCGCGCTGCTGTGGGCGCTGAACGCCTTCTTCCAGGGATGGGGTTCGCCGGTATGCGCCCGCCTGCTGACGGCCTGGTATTCGCGTACCGAGCGCGGCGGCTGGTGGGCGCTATGGAACACGGCGCATAACGTCGGCGGGGCGCTGATTCCGATGGTGGTTGGCGCGGCGGCGCTGCACTACGGCTGGCGAACGGGGATGATGATTGCCGGGATGCTGGCGATCCTCGCCGGGCTGTTTCTCTGCTGGCGGCTGCGCGACCGGCCGCAGGCGGTCGGCCTGCCCGCAGTGGGCGACTGGCGGCACGATGAGCTGGAGATTGCTCAGCAGCAGGAGGGCGCTGGCCTGACTCGCAAAGAGATCCTCACCAAATACGTGCTGCTGAATCCCTATATCTGGCTGCTCTCGCTGTGCTACGTGTTGGTATACGTGGTGCGCGCGGCAATTAACGATTGGGGCAACCTGTACATGTCGGAAACGCTCGGCGTCGATCTGGTCACGGCGAATTCGGCGGTCACCATGTTCGAAGTGGGCGGTTTTATCGGCGCGCTGGTGGCGGGCTGGGGCTCGGATAAGCTCTTCAACGGCAACCGCGGGCCGATGAACCTGATTTTCGCCGCCGGGATTTTGTTGTCGGTTGGCGGGCTGTGGCTGATGCCGTTCGCCAGCTACGTGATGCAGGCGGCCTGCTTCTTTACCGCCGGCTTTTTCGTTTTTGGCCCGCAGATGCTGATCGGCATGGCGGCGGCGGAGTGCTCGCACAAAGAGGCGGCTGGGGCGGCAACCGGCTTTGTTGGCCTGTTTGCCTATCTTGGCGCATCGCTCTCCGGCTGGCCGCTGGCGCAGGTGATGGAGATCTGGCACTGGAGCGGATTTTTCGTGGTTATTGCCATTGCCGCCGGTATTTCTGCCCTGCTGCTGCTGCCGTTTTTAAACGCCCAGGCGCCGCGAGAAGCGTGACCGACTTCACCTTTCTTCGCCGAATGGCGTAAAACTAAGAAATTTTCCCGGTTTCGCCTGGACGCTGTCTCAGGCGAGTCTCCCGGCTGATTTTTACAATGCCTGCCATTCGCAGGTACTAAATCAGCTCAGGAGTCACCCAATCATGCTGGCCTTCTTAAACCAGGTGCGCAAGCCAACCCTGGACCTGCCGCTCGAAGCGCGGCGCAAAATGTGGTTCAAACCGTTCATGCAGTCGTATCTGGTGGTTTTCATCGGCTATCTGACCATGTATCTGATCCGCAAAAACTTTAATATCGCGCAGAACGACATGATCTCTACCTACGGGTTGAGCATGACGCAGCTGGGGATGATCGGCCTCGGCTTTTCTATCACCTACGGCGTGGGGAAAACGCTGGTCTCCTACTACGCAGACGGTAAGAACACCAAGCAGTTTCTGCCGTTTATGCTGATTCTCTCGGCCATCTGTATGCTCGGCTTCAGCGCCAGCATGGGCGCGGGGTCGACCAGCCTGTTCCTGATGATCGCCTTCTACGCTCTGAGCGGCTTCTTCCAGAGCACCGGCGGCTCGTGCAGCTATTCGACCATTACCAAGTGGACGCCTCGCCGTAAGCGCGGCACCTTCCTCGGCTTCTGGAATATCTCTCACAACCTCGGCGGCGCCGGCGCGGCGGGCGTGGCGCTGTTTGGCGCCAACTACCTGTTTGACGGCCACGTGATCGGGATGTTTATCTTCCCGTCGATTATTGCGTTAATCGTCGGTTTTATCGGCCTGCGCTTCGGCAGCGACTCCCCGGAATCCTACGGTCTCGGTAACGCCGAAGAGCTGTTTGGCGAAGAGATCAGCGAAGAGGATAAAGAGACGGAAGAGAATGCCATGACCAAATGGCAGATCTTCGTCGAATACGTGCTGAAGAACAAAGTTATCTGGCTGCTGTGCTTCTCCAACATCTTCCTGTACGTGGTACGCATCGGCATCGATCAGTGGTCCACCGTTTACGCTTTCCAGGAGTTGAAGCTCTCCAAAGAGGTGGCGATTCAGGGCTTTACCCTGTTTGAAGTGGGCGCGCTGGTTGGCACGCTGCTGTGGGGATGGCTGTCGGATCTGGCAAACGGACGCCGCGCGCTGGTGGCCTGCGTTGCGCTGGCGCTGATTATCGCCACGCTAGGGGTTTATCAGCATGCCAGCAATCAATACGTTTATCTCGCATCGCTGTTTGCGCTGGGTTTCCTGGTGTTTGGCCCGCAGCTGCTGATCGGCGTCGCCGCGGTAGGCTTCGTGCCGAAAAAAGCGATTGGCGCTGCCGACGGGATCAAGGGCACCTTCGCCTATCTGATCGGCGACAGCTTTGCCAAGCTGGGACTCGGGATGATTGCCGACGGTACGCCAATTTTCGGCCTCACCGGCTGGGCGGGCACCTTTGCGGCGCTGGATGCGGCGGCAATTGGCTGCATCTGCCTGATGGCCATCGTCGCGGTCTTTGAGGAACGTAAAATCCGCCGCCAGAAAAAGACACAAACTTTGCAGACTGCCTGAGTCATTGGGTGTGAGTTACGTTGCCCGGCCTCTGCGCCGGGCTTTTTTATGCCTCTTGCCGGGCGGTTTGATGATAGCGATACGGGGCCGCGATAAGTCACATTATGGTACTTCCGGCAGTCGACAGCGGGCAATTTCCCATTATGATAGTGGGGCTGCGATTGAATGAGAGGATGCATGATCTGGTTAGGACTGGCCACGCTGATAGTGGTATTTGTTGTGGGATTTCGGGTGCTTACCTCTGATTCACGCCGTGCGATTCGCCGTCTGAGCGAACGGTTAGGCATTACGCCGGTACCGCTGGAATCGATGATCGATCAGCTGGGAAAAACCGCCGGCAACGAGTATCTGCGCTACCTGGAGCGGCCGAATGAAGCGCATTTGCAAAATGCCGCGCAGGTGCTGCTGGTCTGGCAGGTCGCTATCGTCGACGGCAGCGAGCAGAACCTGCACTACTGGTATCGGCTGATGAAAAAGTCCCGCCTCGCGGCGCCGATTACCGAAGCGCAAATCCGCCTGGCACAAGGTTTTCTTCGCGAGCTGGAGCCGGAAGTGAGTGAGCTGCACGCTTTGCAGGAGCGCTATAACGCGCTGTTTTTGCCGGAGGATGGCGTCCACTGGCTGCACTGATATCACTTCCCGGTGCACTGTTGGCTTCGTTAAACGTCACGCCGACGAGGCCACCGGTGCAAAAGTCATCGCAACAAAGCCATCATGCCAGTACCTCTAACCCATGTTTTTGCACGATGGTGAGTAATTTCAGTGCCAGCCCACCGGGGCGTTTTGCCCCGCTTTCCCATTTTTGGACCGTGGAAACGCTGGTGTTCAGATAGCGGGCAAAAACCGGCTGACTGACGTTGAGTTGGTCACGTAGAGCCTTAATTTCACCAGGTTGGAAATCGCTTACGCGGCTGATGCATGTTTCATCAAAGCTGCGCATTGTCTCCTGCGCGATCGCATCAACACTGTATAAACCTGCTGCAGCGCTATGGATAGCTTCAAAGGCGGGGCTTTTGAATTTAGTTTTTGCAGTCATGACAAATCTCCACCAATTCTTTTCTCTTAACCAATGCCGCCATTTTCTCCTCGCTGAGAAGGGAATAATGCCTGGCTAACTCACGGAACGCCGCGAGTTCTCGGTTATCGATATTGGCGATATCCTGTTTGGCGTATAAAAATGTGTAAAACCAATGCGCAGCGCCCTTTGCCAGAATAATTGCGCGATCGCGATTTTTATTGAGGCGTTTTTTGTAAACGCCGCCACCAAGGTTATCTGCTTTTCCCAGGAGAGTGGCTTCAATCGCTTTGCAGAGTTCGCCATCATCAATCGCATGGGCCCGGGCTTCCCTGGTAAACCATTTCGTTTTAAAAACACGCATTGGCTGACATCCTGTAACCATAAATATAGCACCAAGTGCTATGTTATTTCTTCCTCTTACTGTTCTGAAATACCTGAGAACGTGATTTTCCGGTTATGCGAGCAGCTACGCAGGAGCTTTGCAAGGCCTGAAAAGTTGTCAAAACGTTAAATTCGTCACATTTAAAATGTTACACTGCGCGGCTTCCCCGTCGTTCAACCATGCAGGTAACTTATGACCCCTTCGAATGCCACTTCGCCCCAGGCTAATCAGTCAGCGCGACCCAACTGGTCGGCTGTTTTTGCGGTGGCCTTCTGCGTTGCCTGCCTGATTACCGTTGAGTTCCTGCCGGTAAGCCTGCTCACGCCGATGGCGCAGGATTTGGGCATCTCCGAAGGCGTTGCCGGGCAGTCGGTTACCACTACGGCGTTCGTGGCGATGTTTGCCAGCCTGTTTATCACCTCAATTATCCGCAGTACCGATCGCCGCTACGTGGTGATCCTGTTTTCGGTTCTGCTGACCCTTTCCTGCCTGTTGGTCTCGTTTGCCAACAGCTTTTCGTTATTGCTGCTGGGCCGCGCGTGCCTTGGTCTGGCGCTGGGCGGCTTTTGGGCGATGTCGGCGTCGCTCACCATGCGGCTGGTGCCGATGCGCGTGGTGCCCAAAGCGCTATCGGTTATTTTCGGCGCGGTATCGATAGCGCTGGTGATCGCCGCGCCGCTGGGCAGCTTCCTTGGCGGTATTATCGGCTGGCGTAACGTCTTTAACGGCGCGGCAGTCATGGGCGTGATCTGTACGATTTGGGTGCTGAAGGCGCTGCCGTCTCTGCCGGGCGAGTCGACCTCGGCGCAGCAAAACATGTTCGGCCTGCTGAAGCGGCCCGGCGTGATGGCCGGGATGTGCGCCATCTTTATGGCCTTCGCTGGCCAGTTTGCTTTCTTTACCTATATCCGCCCGGTGTATATGACGCTGGCGGGCTTTGACGTCGACGGTTTGACGCTGGTACTGCTCAGCTTCGGCATCGCCAGCTTTGTCGGCACCTCGCTCTCCTCAATGCTGCTCAAGCGCTCGGTGAAAGCGGCGCTGGCGATTGCTCCAGTAGTGCTGGCTATCAGCGCCGCGGTGCTGGTGCTGTGGGGAGAGAGTAAAATCGTGGCGTCGACGGTGGCGGTAATCTGGGGCTTTGCCTTCGCGTTGATACCGGTAGGCTGGTCAACGTGGATCACCCGCTCCCTGTCCGATCAGGCGGAAAAAGCCGGGTCGATTCAGGTGGCGGTGATCCAGTTGGCTAACACCTGCGGCGCAGCGGTTGGCGGCGTGGCGCTGGATCACCTCGGTTTGCTCTCGCCGCTGGTCCTCTCCGGTACGTTGATGCTGATTACCGGCCTGCTGGTGGCGACGAAAGTGCGGGTGTAATGGGGCTACGGGTTCACCGCAGCCTGCGGTTAGGTCGCCCGGACAGGCGCGCAGCGCCGCCTCCGGGAATGCGCACCCGGGTCAGGCTCTTACACCGTGACCCCGGGCGATTTCACTCTCTTAGAACCACGCTTCAAACATGCCGCCGACGTTCAGCGAATCCAGCTGTTCGTCTTTGGTGCCGTTGACCTTCGCAGTGCGCTTGTTATCCACCTGGCCGCCGGTCACGTAGAAGCGCAGCATCGGACGGAACTCCGGCCCCATTCCGATGGCGATATTCTGCGACAGCGTCAGCTTCCAGCCGTGGTTATCGCCGCCCTGGTCGTAATCGACGCGCTGGTAGCCCGCTTCCAGCCAGGTGGAGTGCACGTCGTTCCAGAAGTACATCGGACGGACGATGGCGCCGTAGTTTTTGCGGTTATCGGTGTTGTCCTTGCCGTTGTCATAGTCGTGGAAGGCCAGCAGATATTCGATCTGCGCCTGCCGGGTAAATTTATGCAGCCCTTCAAAGCTGGCGTAGATAGCGGTCAGGTCATCGGTTTTGTTGTAGACGCTGTTATCCGAGTTATCGGAGTAGCGCAGGATCACTTTATTGACGCCGCTGTCGTTGGTGTGGCTCAGCACCAGCCCGCCCTGCCAGGCGTCGAGACGCTCGTCGCTGTCCACCGCTTTCGAATCAAAACCGTAGTTGGCGTATACCTCAACGTCGATCGGCCCGGCCTTGATGTTGTGGGTTTTGGTGGTCAGGGCGTAGTGGCCGTTATCGCCGGTACCGGAGCCGCCGGTACAGGTGATGCGCGACGGGTTGGCCTCATCGGCCATCACTTCCGGGCTACAGGACTCCACCTGCGACACCCCCGCCACGTCAAACTGCACGCCGCCGATCTCAAAGTTTTTCACCCCGGCGCCCTGGCCATCGTGGTTCATCCAGAAGTAGTCGTTGATCCCCTGCTGCGGACGCTGATGGAAGTCGCGGCCTGCCCAGATATAAGCGTTGGGGTTAGATTCCAGCACGTTGGTGACGCCGACGTAGGCTTTTTTCAGGTTAACTTCATCGCTCCAGTGGTCAAACATGACGTTGATATCCCAGATCGCGCCTTTATTGCTCTTAAAGGCTTTGGTTATCTGGAATTCGCCGCCGTTACCTTCGTTGCCTAAACGACCGATCGCCGAGGCGCCGTTATAGGAGCCATCCACGCCGACAAACTTCTGATCGCCGGTCTGGAACTGCGCGCCGTAGCGGGCGTAGCCGCTGAACTTGAGGCCGAAGGGGATCGCCATATCCGGCGTGGCCGCGGTGGTCTGCGGGTTGGTAATGACGTCCACTTTTTTATCGGCGGCGGCGTCGATTTTTGCCTGGCGCTCGGCCAGAGCTTTATCGACGGCTTTCGCCACAATGGCGTCGATCTGTTCTTGAGTAAATTCTTGCGCGAATACGGAAATTGGGCACAGCGCGGCGACGACCGCCATGGTTAATGGCAGCATTTTTACAGTTTTCATCATTATCTCGCTTTTAATAATTCATATATTCAGATAATAGCTATCCCGCCAGGATAAGCTGGTGTATTTATTCCAGGTACTGTTGTTAAATATTTATATAAATTAACGCTGATATAAATGAATTAACTCTTCCGAAAATTCACGGGCGAGCAGCGAATTCATTAAGTGATCCTGAGCATGGACCATAATTAACGTCATCGGCTGGCGCGCTTCGCCGGCATCCTGTTCGATAAGCTGGGTCTGCATCTGATGCGCCCGGCGGGCGTAGCCATCGGCTTCATTCAGAAGCAAGCGCGCTTCATCTATATTACCGTTGCGGGCGCAATGGAGTGCTTCAAAACACAATGAGCGTGACTGTCCCGCATTAACGATAATTTCCATTACCGCATCTTCTAATTCAATCATGATAGGTCCTGAGGTCATTAACTTTATTATTTAAAGTAATGCAGCAAAATCCCTTTTCCGCATTATTTATGCCGTCATCTAAAATATAATATTAAATATATTGATTCATTATTGGCTGACCGTTTCGGCAACCGGAACCGCGGCTTTTGCTTTTTCAACTTCAGTTTTCATTAACGAGCGTTCATAGGCGCGCAGGAATGGCAGATAGATTAGCGCCGACATCACCATACAAATCAGGCACATGACCAGTGGGCTTAGCGTCCAGTTTGCAGCCCATGATGCGCCGATAGGCGCCGGCGTCGTCCACGGCGTCAGCGAAACCACCTGGCTGAGCCAGCCGAGACGCGTCGCGCCATAAGCCAGAACGGCGTTGATCATCGGGACAAAGACGAACGGGATAAACATCATCGGGTTCATGATAATCGGCGCGCCGAACAGGATCGGTTCGTTGATATTAAAGAAGCTTGGCACAATGCCCATTTTACCGATGGTACGCAGATGGGTTACGCGGCTACGCAGCAGCAGGAACGCCAGCGGTAGCGTGGAACCGACGCCGCCTATGAGCAGATAGTGATCCCAGAAACCTTGCAGATAGACATGCGGCAGGGCCACACCGGCCGCCAGCGCGGCCTGGTTTGCCGACAGGTTGGCCATCCAGAAGGGGTTCATAATACCGGTCACGATCAGCGAACCGTGGATTCCGGCGAACCAGAAAATCTGGCACATCAGGACGGAAAGCAGAATCGCCGGCAGGGAGTCAGAGGCGGAAACCAGGGGCTCCAGCAGGTGCATAATCGCCTGCGGTAGAATCATACCGGTCTGCGCTTCGATAAACAGATTCAGCGGATGCAGGGTCGCGATCACCACCAGTACCGGGATAAGAATTTCAAACGAGCGGGCCACGCCGGTCGGCACCTCTTTTGGCAGGCGAATCGTAATATTGTTCTGCTTTAACCAGGCGTAAACGCGGGTGGAGTAGATGGCGGTGATCAAAGCGGTAAAAATGCCCTGACCGGAGAGGTACTGGGTGGAGATTTTGCCATCGGCGTACGGCGCGGCAACCAGTAAGAAGGCCATGAACGCCAGCAGACCGGACATTACCGGGTCGAGCTGGAACTGACGTCCGAGGCTGGCGCCGATTCCCACCGAAATAAAAAACGTCATTACGCCCATGCTGAGGTTAAACGGCAGCATCAGCTGTTCACGGTATTGCTGGGAGAAATCCAGCCAGCCGCGGGCGAAACCATTCGTGGTATCTGGGGAGAAAGGTGGAAAGATAAATACCAGCATGAATGAGCCGATGATCATAAACGGCAATGCGGCAGTGAAGCCATCGCGAATCGCGATAACGTATTTCTGCTGCCCAAGGCGTCCTGCCAGCGGGGTAATTGATTGCTCGATCACGGCAATCATGGACTGATACAGAGAACTCATTTGCACACCTCTTAATGCGCTGCAATCAGCGACAGGGCATAATCCAGGACGTTATCTCCCCGCTGCATTCCGTAATCCATGGTGTTAATCGCCTGGACCGGAATATTCAGGGGAGCGGCTTTCTCAGATAAGTTTTTCAGCATGTATTTCACCTGTGGCCCAAGAAGCACCACCTGGTATTGCGGAAACTGCATGTCAAATTCGGAAACTCCGTAGGCGTCAATCTGCACTGGCAGATTACGTTCCTTCGCGGCATCAACCATCTTTCTGACCAGCAGGCTGGTGGACATTCCGGCAGAGCAGCACAGCATAATCTTGTACATCGACATTCGTCCTCAAAATGTAAAAAGTTATTGCGTGGATGATTTGATATCAGACGGAAACCGGTTTCCATTTATAAAAAACAGAACTGTGATAACCATCAAGATCTGTCAGTCAAAGGGGCTGTTAATTAGATTTTGCTCACAAATTTTCCTGGTTTTTGCTACGATTTTCCATGAAACGGAAAATCGGTTTCCAAATAAAAAGGGAAACGGATATACTGCCGCTGGTGATTATTGAAGCGATTCAGGTTTAAGGATTTACAGGGATCGGATTGGCCCTGTCAGGGGAAAATAATGTCTACAATCAACGATGTATCGCGGTTAGCTGGGGTGTCTAAAGCCACAGTCTCTCGGGTGTTGAGCGGTTCGCGCGGCGTAAAGGAAGCCAGCCGACAGGCGGTACTGCAGGCGGCGGAAGAGCTTAACTACCGTCCGAATATGATAGCGCAATCTTTGCTGAGTCAGACCACTGGCTGCATCGGCGTCATTTGCGCCCAGGACAACATAAATCAAACCACCAGCTATCTCTACGCGCTGGAAAAACAGCTCAGCCAGCACCAGAAGCATCTGCTGCTGCGTTTTGCCAACAGCCGCGACAGAGTGCTGCATTCGCTGGAAGAGTTGACCTGCGGCCTTTGCGATAATGTGTTAATCATCGGCGCGCGGTTTCCGCTCAATATCGACCGGCCCGACGTGGTACTGATTGACTGCCTTGAAAGCGACGGAACGAATAGCATTCAGTTTGACCACGCCTTCGCGGCGGAAACGGCCTGCAACTATCTGATAAGCCAGGGGCGGCGCCAGATTGCGCTAATCCATCCCCAGGCCAGCGGCTTTGCTGACCAGGTTCTGCTGGGCTATAAGCACGCGCTGGAAAAGAATTTTCTGCCGTTCAATCGCAACCTGGTTTTTCTCGACAGCCATTCGCCATCCGTGGCGGTGCAGGAGCTGGTAAACAACGCAACTACCCTGAATTTTAATGCATTATTGGTGGCCAACGAGCAGCAGGCGCAACTGGTGGTGCCGCAGCTCCAGGCGTTTAATCGTGCGGTGCCGGAAAAAGTCATGGTGTTCAGCCTTGCGGGCTCGTTACAGCTGCCCGGTATTCCGACTATTCCGGCGATAGAATATTCAATGGACGCGATGGCCAGCCAGATCGTTAACTGGCTGACCGAGAAGACGCAAATGCTCGGCAGCAGCCCGCTGCGCGGGGATTTGATCATTCCGAACCGTTGATGGCGCTCCCCCGCAACCGGCGCTAGGGCATGGGGCAAGTAATGCCGCTAATGGCCTTCTGGTAAGCGGCGCTGTTGTTTTTATCCAGCGCCCGCGTCGCGCTTTGTACGGCAGTCTTATTTTCCGCTGATTCCAGTACGCGGTTAGCAAACTGCGTATCGTCCAGCGCGCTGCTGGCAGGGCAGTTTTTCCTCACATCCTTCACTATCTGCTGCTTTTGCTGTTCAAACTTCAGCCCGGAGAGCGGTGCGGCTGTCGCCACGCTGGGGAGCACCAGACAGACGGCCAGCGAAAGCGCAATTTTCATTCTCGTCATCACGGATATCCTTATTTTTATTAAAGCGTTCCTCTAACTATAGACGCATTCCTGAATCAACATTTTTGCGTGTCGCTTTCCGCAGGAATGTATCTGTTTCAGTCGCTGAAATTTATCTTCCGTAGCGGCAAGCAAAGCCGTTGATGCGCAGATGCCCGGCGTCGCGATGATGGATATATTCCAGCCATCGCGTTTCAGGGATGGCGGACCATGACGAAAAAAGGAACGACCTCGACGCCGCACGATGCGGTTTTTAAACAGTTTTTATCGCATCCCGAGTGCGCAAGGGATTTTATCGAGATTCATCTTCCCGCTTCGCTGCGCCAGCTGTGCGACCTGCAAACGCTTAAGCTGGAGTCCGGCAGCTTTATTGAGGCCGATTTGCGCGCAAGCTACTCCGACGTACTGTGGTCGCTGAAAACCCGCGACGGTGACGGCTATATCTACGTGGTAATTGAACATCAGAGCACGCCGGAAGCGCATATGGCATTCAGGCTGATGCGCTACGCGCTGGCGGCGATGCAGCGTCATCTGGACGCCGGGCACAAAACGCTGCCGCTGGTGGTGCCGATGCTGTTCTATCACGGCGCGAAAAGCCCCTATCCTTTCTCGCTGTGCTGGCTGGATGAGTTTGCCGATACGGAGGCCGCGCGGCGGATCTATGCCGCCGCTTTCCCGCTGGTGGATATTACGGTGGTGCCGGATGACGAGATCATGCAGCACCGGCGTGTGGCGCTGCTGGAGCTGATTCAAAAGCACATTCGCCAGCGCGATTTACTTGGCCTGGTGGAGCGATTAGCAGAGCTGTTGGTTAAAGGTTGCGCTAATGACAGCCAGTTGAAAGCGCTGTTTAATTACATGCTGCAGTGTGGCGATGCGCCTCATTTTGGTGAATTTCTTCACGAGGTCGAGCGGCGCGTTCCTCAACATAAGGAGGTATTCATGACGATTGCGGAAAGGCTACGGCAGGAAGGGAGACAAGAAGGCAAGTTGGAGGGCAAGTTGGAGGGCAAGTTAGAAGGTAAACAAGAGGGTAGACAAGAAGAAGCGTTGCGTATTGCCCGTTCACTTCTGGAGCAGGGGTTTGAGCGCGAGCTGGTACGGATGACTATTGGGCTCTCGGATGATGATCTGAATGCATTCCAGGATGCATCCCTCAAGATGGGGGAAAATTAATGACGATTGTAGAGAGACTACCGCTGGAAGAGATACCACAGGAGTTACAACCTGAGTATTTACTGGGATATCTGTTGGAATTATACCTGGAGTTTTATGAAGGATTTCAGGAAGGTAAACGAGAAGAGGCATTGCGTATTGCTCGTTCATGTCTGGAACAGGGATTTGAGCGCGAGCTGGTGCAGGTGGTTTGTGAGCTGTCGGATGACGACCTGAAGATGCTGCAAACGCAGGTCGCAGCATCTCCTGCCCGATAATCCTCAGGCCGTTTTAACCCGCCGCCGCGAATCCATGGCGATCAGCACCACCGACGAGAGAATCAGCAGCGTGCCCAGCCAGTCCGGGAGGGTAAAGGTGATGCCGAGCAGCAGCAGAGAGAGCAGAGCGCTGCTCAACGGCTCCGCGCAGCTGAGGATCCCCGCCTTCGCGCCGCCAATCTTCTGCGCGCCGTTCAGGTAGAGGCTAAAGGTCAGCGAGGTGCCGATGACCACCAGGTAGAAAAAGGCCAGCAGCAGGCCGCCGGTCACCACAAAATGGTTGCCCTGTCCGGCGTAGAACGGCAGCAGCATCGCGCCGCCGAGCAGCATGCTCCAGCCGACAATCGGCAGCGTACCGTAGCGGGCAATCAGCGTCGAAGGGTAAGTCGTATAAAAAGCAGCGGCAAACGCTGAAGCAATCCCCCAGAACAGCGCCGTGGGGGAAATCGACAGCGTCGTTGGGTTGCCGTGGGTCACCAGCAGAAAAGTGCCCGCCAGCGAGGTGCCGATGGCCGCGAGCACCAGCGGGCTGGGGCGCGTTTTGCGGGCGATGGCAAACCAGGCGACGATAATCGTCGGCGACAGAAACTGCAGCACCGTCGCGGTGGCGGCGTTGGATTGCTCGATAGTCATCAGAAAGGTGTACTGCACGGTGAGCGCGCCGAACAGCGAAAAGATCAGCAGACTGACGGCGTCTTTACGGTTTTGCAGGACGCGGAAGATCTTATCGCCGTGGAAGAACGAGAGCATCAGAAGGATCAGGCCGGCGAACAACAGGCGCGTCATGGTCAGAAACGGCGATGACATCTGGCTTTGCTGCATAATATATTGCGCGCAGACGCCGGAACTGCCCCACAGCACGGCGGCGATCAGTACGTTCAGCATCCCTTTTTTGCTGGAGCCCATCTTTCCCTCAGGTGAAAATAGTGCGAAAGCAGTATCATAGCATGAGCACGTGTGGGAAGCGGGGCAGGAAATGGTCGCTGGATCCTTTATCAGATGTGTACCCTGGCCGACGTTGCCCGGCGGCGGCTGGCGCCTGACCGGGCAGACAGAAACGCGACGCCACGTGCAAAAAATATTCAGCATGGGGCGTCATTGCCTCCCGCCATGTAGCGAATAAACTCACGTTCACCGCCGTGCGCCAGACGCGCCTCTTAACTCAAATCAACGTTTTTACTGCCGAACAGCCAGGTCAGGGCGAAGCCACACAGATAAGAGACCGCCAGCCCGGCGGCATACACCGCCATTCCGGCGTAGATCCCGCTGTTGGAGGTCATCAGCGGCAGTGCCACCAGCCCGGAAGGGCCAAATACCGTATTCAGGCCGACCGGTAGCCCCAGCCAGGCGATAAGCCCGAGAAAGAAACCGCCGCAGGCGCCGCCGAGGCAGGCGGTGATAAACGGCTTCATGCGCGGCAGCGTGACGCCATAAATCAGCGGTTCGCCGATGCCGAGGAAGCCGGGGATAATCGCCCCTTTAATCTGCGTACGCAGCAGAGAGCCGTGCTTCGCCCGCCAGAACAGCGCCAGCGCCGCGCCGACCTGTCCGGCCCCGGCCATCGCCAGAATCGGAAACAGCGAGTTAAACCCCTGCGCATCCACCAGCGCAAAATAGACCGGCACGAAGCCCTGATGGACGCCGAACATCACCGCCAGCAGGAACAGGCCGGCCAGCACCGCAGAGCCGAACGGGTTACCGTTAAGGTGCAGGAATAGCCATGACATTCCGGTAAACAGCCAGCCGCCGATAGGCATTATGACGGTAAAGGTGATCGCGCCCATGATCAGCAGCGTCACCGCCGAGGTGAGGATCATATCGAGGTTGGCAGGCATGATGCGGCGTACCTGTCGTTCCACCCATGCGCCGATAATCGCGGCGATAAGCACGCCGATAATATTGCCGCGCGGGTCGATACCGTGGCCGAAGAAGGTCGAAATTCCGGAATAGAAGCCGCTGGTAGCCTCCGGGTTATAGCCGAGGACAAACAGCGCAGCGATGATGGCCCCGTTGACCCCGGAGCCGCCGAAGGCTTTCTGGGCGTTATAGCCGATCAGGATGCTCAGGAAGGTAAACATCCCCTTGCTGAACACTTTCATGTAGCCGATCAGCGCCACCATCGTCGCGTTCGGATGCGCGTTTTCGAGGACAAATATCTGCTCCGCCAGGGTGGCGAACCCTAACAGCAGGCCGACGGCGATAAAACCGGGGATCAGCGGGGTGAAGATGGTGGCGAATTTAGCGAGGAATTTTTGGATGCCGCTGGTTTGCTTGTTCTTCAGCGCCTGCTTCTTCTCGGCGGCGACATCGGCCAGCGATGGCGCATCCGCCGGGGCATCGTCCAGTAACGCATTCATCATTTCAGCCGCGGTTTGCGCCTTGCCGGGGCCGAGCACGACCTGGAACTGCTCATCGCTGACGATAACCCCCATTACGCCCTCAATCTGACGGATGGCGGCGCTATCGGCCCGTGATTCATCGCGCAAAGTCAGGCGTAGCCGGGTCATACAGTTGCCCGCCTGCGCGACGTTACCGGCGCCGCCAACGTGTCGAAGGATCCGCGCTATCATCTCTTTATTTATTTTTGCCATTGCAGATTACCTGTTGGTCAGCGGTCAGGAGTGGCTCAGCGCCTTGCGAATGTAGCCGTTATTTTTTGCCAGCAGCGCCTGGGCCTCGGCGGCGCTTAAATCAGCCAGCACCATCACAATCGCCGTTTTGCAGTGGCGACCGCAGGCCTCCAGCGCGCTCTGGGCGGTTGCACGATCGCATTCGGTCGCTTCCATGACGATGGACACCTGGCGCTCGATAAGCTTGGCGTTGGTCGCTTCAACATCCACCATCAGGTTACTGTAGACCTTACCGATGCGGATCATCGCCCCGGTGGAGATCATATTCAGCACCAGCTTCTGCGCTGTGCCTGCCTTCAGCCGCGTTGAGCCGGTAACGACTTCCGGGCCGACCACCGGCGTAATGGCGACGTCCGCCAGCTGGGCCATTTCCCCGTGCGGGTTGCAGCTGACGATGGCGACGAAAGCGTTCTGGCTGTGGGCATACTCCATGGCGCCGATGACGAACGGCGTGCGTCCGCTGGCCGCGAGCCCCACCAGCACATCGCGGCTGCTAAAATTAATATTCTGCAGATCCATTGCCCCTTGCGCTTTGTTATCTTCAACGTTCTCTACGGCGCTCAGAATCGCTTTATGGCCGCCCGCGATGATGCCCACCACCTGTTCGGGGCGAGTGCCAAAGGTCGGCGGACACTCGCTGGCGTCAAGGATCCCCAGACGACCAGAGGTCCCCGCGCCGATATAAATCAGTCGACCGCCCGCCTGCAGTGCCGCCGCGACCTTATCCACCACCTGGGCAATTTGCGCCAGATAAGGGGTGATGGCGTGAGCCACCTGCTGGTCTTCCTGGTTAATCACCGTCAGCATCTCTTCGGTGGAAAGGGTGTCAATGTTGGCGCTATTGGCGTTGCGGCGCTCGGTCAGCAGTTTGCTCAGGTCGATACTCATAAGAACCTCTTCATTCACAGTGGCGGGCAGTATAAGGAATTAATTATTCCTTTCATGTGAAGGCTATCACGATTGGTGTTGAATGGATAATAGGAGATTTCAGCATTGGCGGGAAATATGGTGGTAATAAAATTGGAATATTTTATTACCACCGGAGGAGATTATGCGACAGAACGCGGTTTTTTCAGGCCAATCAGCAGCGCGGCCAGATAGCAAAGGGTCATCGCCAGGCTCATTTTGAGCATCGTTTCGCCGCCGAGTCCGGCCAGCGGCGCGGCAATCCCGCCGAACACAAACATCAGCGTGCCCATCAGGGCGGAAGCGGTGCCGGACTGGCTGGCGTTAATAGCATTCATCGCTTCCGAGCCGGCAATGGTACTGATGCCGCTCATCATGGAAACGGTAAAAAACAGGCCGACCAGCGCCAGCGTCGGCTGCGGTAGCCAGGCGAAGAGCAGGGTGATGGCGGCAAACGCCACCGCCAGCAATTGACCGCCGCGCAGCAGAGATTCGGCGCTGAAGCGGCGCGCCAGGCGGGAAAAGATCAGCGCCGCGATAATCAGCCCGATACCGTTAAGGCCGAACAGCAGGCTGAACTGCATCGCGCTCATGGCATATTCGCTCTGGATAACGAACGAAGACGAGCCGATATAGGAGAACAGCCCGGCCATCATAAACGCCTGAATCAGGCAGTAGCGCATAAAGCGGCGATTTTTCAGCACCGGAGTTTCATCCTGCCGCTGCGCAACCGATGCGGCGCTTTTTCCCGGCAGCGTTTCGTGCAGCACCGTCAGGCTGAGCAGCAGTAACACTACGCCGATCGCCGCCATCGCCCAGAACAGGATACGCCAGTCGAAGGCGGTAATGATCCAACCGCCAAGTACCGGTGAAAGCACCGGCGCGATGCCGTTTACGGTCATCAGCAGGGCGAAAAACTGGGTCAGCAGGGTGCCCTGATAGCGGTCTCGGGCGATGGATCGCGATAGCACCGAGCCGCCCGCGCCGGCGAAGCCCTGCAGAAATCGCCAGGCGATCAGCAGGTGAATGTCGTAGGTTATCGCGCACATCGCCGAGGAGAAGATAAACAGCAGCAGAGAGAGCGCCAGCGGCTTTTTACGACCAATGCGGTCGCTCAGCGGACCGAAAAACAGCTGCCCAAGGCCGAGGCCGATCAGCGCCGCGGTCAGCGAGAGCTGGGTCTGCGTGCCGGTAGCGCTAAGCTGCTGGGTAATTTCCGGCAGCGCGGGAAGATAGAAATCGGTACACAGCGGCCCAATGGCGCTGAGCAAACCGAGAACCACGACCCAGGAAAGGGAAATTCGGGACATACAAGCGAGCTCCTTGTCATCAAACCGGGCGCTGTCGCCCGGTAAAGGCGTTAGCTGGCGCCGCCTCCCAGCGACTGCCAGAGGGTGATGCGGTTTTCCAGGTCCGTTTGCTGGAGGGATATCAGGGTGGCCTGCGCCGACCACAGCGTTCGCTGGGCGGTCAGCACCGACAGATAATCTCCGACCCCGGCCTGATAGCTCTTCAGCGCGATATTCAGCGATTTCTGTTCCGCCGCGACGTATTTATTCTGCGCGTCCAGCTGTTCGCTGAGGGTTTCCCGCCGCGCCAGCGCGTCGGCGACATCTTTGAAAGCGCTCTGAATCGTTTTCTCATAGGTGGCGATCAGCCCCTTTTTCTCCGCTTCAGCGTAGCGTAGCTGCGCCAGGTTGCTACCGCCGGTAAACAGCGGCAGGCTGATGGACGGCGCGAATGACCATACCTGCATACCGTGGCTGAACAGCGACGAGAGCGAGTCGCTGCCGACCCCGGCGCTGGCGGTCAGCGAGATGGACGGGAAGAAATTGGCCCGCGCAGCGCCGATATCGGCGTTAGCGCTCTTCAGATTATGCTCCGCTTCCTGGATATCCGGGCGGCGCAGCAGTACCGATGAAGAGACGCCCGCCGGCACCAGGGTGATGCTGCGATCGCCAAGGCTTTCCAGCGTGCCGGGCAGCAAGCTATCCGGCACGGTTTCTCCGGCTAGCAGGTTGAGCGCATTTTTGTCCTGCGCCACCAGCGTGCGGTAGCTGGCGACGCTGGCGCGCGCCTGCTGGTACACGCTTTCGGCATCGCTCAGGTCGCCTGCCGAGGCGGTGCCGACTTCCATCTGGCGGGTGACGATGCGGCGCGAGTTCTCCGCGCTGGCCATGGTGTCCTGCGCCAGCGCCAGATTGCTGTTGTCCGCGGCGAGAGTTATCCATGCGGTGGTCAGATCGGCGATCATCGTCAGACGTGTATTCTGGGCGGTGAATTCGCTGGCAAGCCAGGTTTCCCGCGCGGCGCGCGTCAGGCTTTGATTCTTGCCAAACAGATCCAGTTCGAAGCTGGAGACCGCGCCGTCGGCTTCCGCTGCCGACGACAGGCCGCTGGCTACCGTTTTACTGCGGGTATGGCTCAGCTCGGCGTCGAGGGTCGGAAACAGCGAGGCGCGGGTTTCGCCAAACTGGGCGCGCGCGGCTTCGATATCGGCCAGCGCTTTCTGCACGTCGCGGTTGCTGGTCAACGCGATGTTCACCACTTTTTTGAGGCGGGCGTCATTCACCACCTGCTGCCAGTCGCTGACTACCGCAGTTGCCTCGCCGTGGCTGCCCGGCAGGGTCGCCGGGACCGGCGCGGCTGGACGTTCATAGTGCGGGTCGAGAGAGACGCAGCCCGCCGTCAGGAGCGCAACAAAAATTAAGGTAAAACGAAACATAACTTACTCCTGGGAAGAACGATGGCGGGTGAAGAAACGTTTCACCAGCACAAAGAACAGCGGCACGAAGAACACCGCCAGCAGCGTTGCGGTCAGGGTGCCGCCGATAATCCCGGTACCGATCGCCACGCGGCTGTTGGCCCCGGCTCCGGTGGCGATCGCCAGCGGCAGTACCCCGGCGATAAACGCCAGCGAGGTCATCACAATAGGGCGTAAACGGGTCTGCGCGGCGCGCATGGCGGCGCGCGAGAGGGAATAGCCCTCTTCCACCGCCGATTCGGCGAATTCAACGATCAGGATGGCGTTCTTTGACGACAGGCCTATGGTGGTTAATAGCGCCACCTGGAAGTAAACGTCATTGCTCAGACCGCGCATCCACGCCGCCAGCGCCGCGCCGAGCAGCCCAAGCGGGATCACCATGATCACCGAGAACGGCACCGACCAGCTCTCATACAGCGCCGCGAGGCACAGGAAGACCACCAGAATCGAGATAGCGTAGAGGCTCATCGCCTGGCCGCTGGCGAGTTTTTCCTGCAGCGACATGCCGCTCCACGCCCAGGTGGTGCCGGCGGGCAGGTTATTGGCTAAGGCCTCCATCTTGTCCATTGCCGCGCCGGAGCTGAAGCCGCTGGCGTTTTCGCCCTGGATTTCGAAGGCGGCGGAACCGTTGTAGCGCACCAGGCTTTCCGGGCCGTATTGCCAGCGGGTGGTGGCGAAGGCGGAGAACGGCGTCATGCTGTCGTCACTGCCGCGCACGAACCATTTACCGAGGTCAGACGGCACGGCGCGGGCGTCACTTTCGCCCTGGATATAGACCTTCTTCACGCGACCGCGATCGATAAAATCGTTAACGTAGGTTCCTCCCCAGGCGCTGGAGAGGGTATCGGTAACATCGCTTAGCGACAGCCCGAGCGACACGGCTTTGTTGTTATCGATATCCACCTGCAGCTGCGGCATTTGCGGCAGATCGTTGGCGCGAACTGACTGCAGCTCGGTACTTTGATTCGCCGCCGCCAGCAGCTGGCTGCGCATTTTCATCAGGCTATCGCGATCGGTACCGCCGCTGGCCATCAGTTCGAAGGTGAAACCGTTACTCTGCCCCAGGCCATCTACCGACGGCGGAGTCATGGCGAACAGGGTGGCGTCGCGAATGCTGCTGAGCTCTTTGGTGGCGCGCAGGGCGATGGCCTGAGCGGTATTTTCTTCGCCTTTACGTTCGGACCAGTTTTTCAGCGACACGAAGGCCATCCCGGCGTTTTGTCCGCTGCCGCTAAAGCTAAAGCCGTCGACGGTAAAGATCACGTCGGTATTGGCTTTCTCTTTCGTCAGGAACCAGTCGGTGACCTGGCGGCGAACCTCGGCGGTACGTACCGCCGTCGCCCCGGCGGGCAGCGTGTACTGGACCATGATTTCACCTTGATCTTCCGTCGGCAGGAAGCTGCCGGGTAGTTTCCACATTGCCAGCGCCATGCCGCCGCAAATCAGGACAAAAGCGCCCATCATCATTGCCGAGCGGCGCAGGCCGCCGACAACACGATGCTGATAGCCCTGCTCGGTGCGTCCCCACAGGCGGTTAAAGGCGCCGAAGAAGCCTTTGGTATGCGGTTTAGAATGGCTCAGCAGCGCGCCGCACAGCGCCGGGGTTAAGGTTAAGGCGACCACCACGGAGAGCATCATCGCCGAGATAATGGTCACCGAGAACTGGCGATAAATCACCCCGGTTGAGCCGCCGAAGAAGGCCATCGGCAGGAACACTGCCGAGAGCACCAGAGCAATGGCGATCAGCGCGCCGGAGATTTCGCCCATCGATTTTTCGGTGGCTTCCCGGGCGGGCAGCCCTTCGTCGCGCATGATACGCTCGACGTTTTCCACCACCACGATGGCGTCATCCACCAGCAAGCCTATTGCCAGCACCATCGCAAACAGCGTCAGGGTGTTAATGGAGTAGCCGAACAGCGCCAGCACGCCGAAGGTGCCCAGCAGCACGACCGGCACCGCCACCGCCGGGATCAGCGTGGCGCGGAAGTTTTGCAGGAACAGATACATCACGCAGACCACGAGGATAATCGCTTCGAACAGCGTCTGAATCACATCCTCCACCGAGATTTTGATGAATTCGGTGCTGTCTTTAGGGTAGGCGATATCGTAGCCCTGCGGCATCTGGCGCTGGAACTCGGCAATCTTGTTTTTCACCAGCGTCGCGGTATTCAGGGCGTTAGCGCCCGGCGCCATCATCACCGCGATCCCCGCAGCCGGGTGGCCGTTGAGATTGGCGGAGGCGGTGTAATCTTCGCTGCCCATCTCCACGCGGGCGACGTCGCTCAGGCGCACCACCGACCCGTCGCTCTTGCTCTTGACGATAATCTCTTTGAACTGGGCGACGGTTTGCAGTCGCGACTGGGCACGGACGGTGGCGGTCAGCTGCTGCGCATTGGCGGCGGGCAGGGCGCCGATTTTACCGGCGGACACCTGCACGTTCTGCGCCTCTATCGCCGATTGCACATCGGATGGCATCAGCGAATAGGAGGCCAGTTTGGTCGGGTCCATCCAGATGCGCATGGCGTACTCCGCGCCGAACACCTGCAGGCTGCCGACGCCTTCAATACGCGCCATCGGGTCCTGCATATTGCTGACCAGCCAGTCGGAGATATCGGAGCTGGTGGCTTTGTTGTTTTTGTCATACACCGCGAGGATCAGCAGGAAGCTGCTCTGCGATTTCTCCACCGTCACGCCGGATTGCTGAACTTCGCTCGGCAGGCGCGACTCCGCCTGCTGCACTTTGTTCTGCACCTGAACCTGGGCGGTATCCGGATCGGTACCCTGCTCAAAGGTGACGGTAATGCTGACTGAGCCGTCGGAGCTGCTGGTGGACGTAAAGTAGAGCAGGTTGTCCAGTCCGGTGAGCTGCTGCTCGATAACCTGGGTGACGCTGTTTTCCAGGGTTTCCGCAGAAGCCCCGGTGTAGGTAGCGGAGATTTTTATCGCCGGCGGGGCGACGTCAGGATACTGGGCGACCGGCAGGGTGCGGATAGCCAGAATCCCGGCGAGCATAATCAGAATGGCGATAACCCAGGCGAAGACCGGGCGGCGCACGAAGAAACGGGAAAACATCAGGCATTGCCTCCGTCATTTTTGACTTCGGCGGCTTTTACCTGCTGGCCGGGCGCGACTTTGCTGGTCCCTTCGACAATCAGCCGGTCGCCGCTCTTCAGGCCGTTGACGATAAGCCATTTGTCGCCGTAGGTTTCGCCGGTTTCCACGCTGCGCTGTTCAACCTTGTTATTAGCGTCAACCACCAGCGCGGTGGCATCGCCTTTGGCATCGCGGGTGATGCCCTGCTGCGGGGCGAGAATCGCACCGTTCATGATGCCTTCGTCTATGCGGGCGCGAACGAACATCCCCGGCAGCAGCACGTGCTGCGGATTGGGAAAGACCGCGCGCAGCGTGACCGAACCGGTCGATTCATCTACCGCCACTTCGGTCAGCGCCAGGCGACCTTTTTCGCTATAGGTGCTGCCATCTTCAAGAGTCAGGGTGACGTTAAGGGTATCGCTGTTGCTTGCCAGGCTTTGCTTACGCAGGCGCAGCAGATCGACGCTGGATCGGGTGAGATCGACGTACATCGTATCCAGTCCGCGGATCGTCGCCAGCGCGGTATCCTGATCGGCGGACACCAGCGCGCCCGGGGTGACGGAAGAGATGCCGATGCGCCCGGCAATCGGTGCGGTCACGGTGGTCCAGTTCAGGTTGATGCGCGCGCTTTCCAGCGCCGCTTTTTTCGACTCGACGCTGGCCTTATCCTGATTACAGGTCGCTATCGCGTCATCGGCGTCCTGACGGGAGACGCCGTTATCTTTGACCAGCACCGCGTAGCGCTGGGCTTTTTGGCAGTCGGCGATGACCAGCGCCTGGGCCTGTTTCAGCGAGGCGGCGGCTTCGTTAAACGTCGCGCGATAGCTTGACGGATCGATTTGGTATAGCGCCTGCCCGGCTTTGACCATGTCACCCTCGGTAAACAGGCGTTTTTGCACGATACCGCCCACCTGCGGGCGCACTTCGGCGCTAAGCGAGGCGGTGGTGCGTCCGGTCAGGCTGCTCACCACCGGGACAGGCTGGCTTTGCAGGGTCACGACGCCGACTTCCTGCGTCATCGGCTGCGGGGAAGCGTTTTGCGCATTATCGCACCCGCTAAGGAGAAATAATGCTGCTGCGATGGGGGCTAAAGTATATTTCATTATATTTTCTCAGGATGAACGACGTCCGCCCCGCAAATTTACTGGCGGGGTGATGGGCCGGGCGATGATGCATCTCCGGGCAAGCACAAATAACCAAATGGGAAGTAAATATTCCTGTTTGCAGTAAATGACCCTGCGAATACCGATATTAATTAAACGGTTTTTCCGACAGTTTCCCGTGCGGCGAATACGGTATCAGACGGCGGTTACAGGCTCTGAACCGAGGAGTGACGCCAGCTACAGGGCATTTTCATGGGATTCTCCATGGTTTGTGTTTTTGAGAATGATCGTTCTCATTTTTCCCATTATACGTCTGAACCGAATGATGGGAAGATTTTTTACACAAAATTTAGTGCAGGGAATTTAGTCAGGAAATAATGGAGAAAAAAAGGATATTTTGTGAAAGTAGGATGGTGAGTGGTCTATGAAAAATAAAAGATGGAGATAATCAATGACATTAATAATAACAGAGAAGATTAATCCCGCCGATCAGGAAGAGCTGCTGACGGGGCTGCGGGAATTCAATCTGCGCTTTCTGGACCCGGCCCAGTTCGGCGAGCTGGGCGTTTATTCACGCGATGCTGCTGGCGAGATGCGCGGGGGATTGATTGCCAAACGCAAGGGCAGCTGGCTGTGTATTGAATATCTGTGGGTCAGCGAAACGTCGCGCGGCAGCGGCCTTGGCAGCGAGCTGATGTATGAAGCGGAAAACCAGGCGCGGGAGCGCGGCTGCAGCCATATGCTGGTGGATACGTTCAGCTTCCAGGCGCTGCCGTTTTATCAGAAGCTGGGCTATCAGCTGCAGATGTCGCTGCCGGACTTCCCGCACGCGGGTATGCAGCGCCATTATTTATCGAAAGTATTGTAAAGCAGGCCCAGGAGATCCTCCCGGAGGCGGCGCTATGCGCCTATCCGGGCAATCTGAACGCAGGCGGCTGTGAAGCGGGTTGTATCTCCCGGATGGCGGCTGTCGCCTTATCCGGGCTACCCGAACGCAGGCGGTTGTGAACCGGATTGTATTCCCCGGATTGCAGACGGCTGTGCACCTGTAGCCCGGCTAAGCGCAGCGCGAGCCGGGGGGGATTCAGCCGCCGATCCCGCTGCTTATCAGCGCCAGGGCGTGGCTGACAATCATTTGCCTGTCCACCGATTGCAACCGCGGATCGGTGTGGGTGCGGGAAAAAGGTACCAGCACCAGGCTTATCAGGGTGGTAAACAGCAGCTCCGGGGAGAGTGCCGGATTAAGCTTGCCCTCCCGCTGCCAGCGGCGCACCGTCTCCAGCATCTTGTGGTACTTCTCATCGCCAAAACGCGCGTGCATATGCTGGCGCAGCACCGGCATCTCGCCGATGATCTCCTGCATCCACAGCGGCGCGAACCACGCGTTTTTCTCCGCCATCATCGCCAGGGATTCGATCAGCAGCGTAAAAGCGGTGACCGGATCGTCGCCGTGCGCGACAAAAATTTGTCCGATCTCGCTGCGTAGCGGCATAAAGCGCTCTTCGACCAGCTTTTCCACCAGCGCTTCGCGCGAGCTGAAGTAGTAGTGCAGCATCGCGGGCGTTACCCCCGCCTCTTTGGCAATGGCGTTCAGCGAAATGCGGGCGATCCCGTGGCGGGCAAACAGCGCCAGGGCAATATCCATCAGCTGTTCGCGGTTGGCGGGGCCGGATTTCTGCCCGCGAGGGCGACCGGGCCGACGCGGGGCTTCATTGTCTTTTTGTGCTGACATCGTGTGGCGATCCCTTGACCAGATTCATCATTTCCCTAAATATTAATTATGCATTTAATTAATTTCAAGCGAGTCATGCTATGACAACTGAAATCGCCAGCCAACCGGCGGTCCCCTCAATCCGCCTGCTCTTCAGCGCCTTGCTGCTGGTGATGCTGCTCTCGGCGCTGGATCAGACTATTGTCTCCACCGCGCTGCCGACCATCGTCGGCGAGCTCGGCGGACTGGATAAGCTCTCCTGGGTGGTCACCGCCTACATCCTGAGTTCGACCATCGCGGTGCCGCTGTACGGCAAATTCGGCGATCTCTTCGGGCGCAAAATCGTCTTGCAGGTAGCGATTGTGCTGTTTCTTGCCGGTTCCGCCCTCTGCGGGCTGGCGCAAAATATGACTCAACTGGTGCTGATGCGTGCTCTGCAGGGGCTCGGCGGCGGCGGCCTGATGGTGATCAGCATGGCGGCGGTGGCTGACGTCATCCCGCCGGCGCATCGCGGCCGCTATCAGGGCCTGTTCGGCGGCGTCTTTGGCCTGGCGACGGTAATTGGGCCGTTAATCGGCGGCTTCCTGGTGCAGCACGCCTCCTGGCGCTGGATTT
This sequence comes from Klebsiella pasteurii, assembly GCF_018139045.1. Taxonomy (NCBI): domain Bacteria; kingdom Pseudomonadati; phylum Pseudomonadota; class Gammaproteobacteria; order Enterobacterales; family Enterobacteriaceae; genus Klebsiella; species Klebsiella pasteurii. The sequence continues at coordinate 3,853,760 of NZ_CP073236.1, read as the reverse complement.
TTTACATCAACCTGCCGCTGGGGCTGTTTGCGCTGCTGGTGATCGGCGCGGTCTTTCACAGCAGCAACAAACGCAGCCAGCATCAGATCGACTGGCTGGGGGCGATTTACCTCAGCATGGCGCTGCTGTGTATCATCCTGTTTACCTCCGAGGGCGGCAGCGTCCGCGCGTGGAGCGACCCGCAGCTGTGGTGCATCCTGGCGTTCGGCCTGGTCGGGATTATCGGCTTTATTCATGAAGAGCGGCTGGCCAGCGAGCCGATTATTCCGCTCTCCTTGTTCCGCAACCGCAGCTTTTTGCTATGCAGCCTGATTGGCTTTGTTATCGGCATGGCGCTGTTCGGCTCGGTGACCTTTCTGCCGCTCTATTTACAGGTGGTTAAAGAAGCGACGCCGACCGAGGCGGGCCTGCAGCTGATTCCGCTGATGGGCGGCCTGCTGCTGACGTCAATCATCAGCGGGCGCATTATCAGCCGTACCGGTAAGTATCGGGTGTTTCCGATTATCGGCACCCTGCTGGGGGTGGTCGGCATGGTGCTGCTGACGCGCATTACCATCCACTCCGCGATGTGGCAGCTCTATCTGTTTACCGGGGTACTAGGAGCGGGTTTGGGACTGGTGATGCAGGTGCTGGTGCTGGCAGTGCAGAACGCGATGCCCGCGCAGATGTACGGGGTGGCGACCTCCGGGGTCACGCTGTTTCGATCGATTGGCGGCTCCATCGGCGTGGCGCTGTTCGGGGCGGTATTTACCCACGTGCTGCAAAGCAATCTTCAGCGCCTGCTACCTGAGGGGGCACAGTTGCCGAGGGCGCTGAACCCGGCGGCGGTACAGAATCTCCCGGCGGAGATCCGCCTCGATTATCTGGACGCCTTCGGATCCGCTATCCATGCGGCGTTTCTGATGGCGGCCTGCATTATGGCGGTGGCGTTTGCCCTCTCCTGGCTACTGAAAGAAGCGCCGCTGAAAACCAGCGTGCGCTAGACGGCGGCGGCGATACGCAACAGCGCCTGACGCAGAGCCGGCGCGGCGAAATCGATGAATTTACGCAGCTTAAGCGGAGCCAGATCCCGGGAGGTGTACAGCAGGTGCACCGGCGCAGGTTCCGGTTCCATCGCCTGCAGGAAAAGCGTCAGTTCGCCGCAGGCCAGACCGTCAATCGCCTGGTAGTGCAGCAGGCGCGCCACGCCTGCCCCCAGACGGGCGGCGTCGGCGGCGCTCTCCGGCGTGGTCAGCGACAGGACCGGCTGCAGCGCCACCAGCCGGTCCTCCGCCTCTTCGGCGTTAAAGCGCCAGCCGCGATAAGGCATCGGTGATTCAATACGAATGATCGGTAGCGCGGCCAGTTCGCGCGGGCGTTCGGGTATGCCGTGTTTTTCCAGCAAAGCCGGGTGCGCACAGGTGACGATGCGCATCTCGCCCAGCCGGGTGGCCACCATCCCGCTGTCCGGCAGGGTGCCGATCCGTACCGCTAAATCAATATGATCGCCCACCAGATCGGCGTTGCGGTCGCTAAGCAGTAAACGGACGCGAATCTGCGGGTAACGGGCGAGAAAATCCGTCACCACCGGTAAAACATGCTGACGGCCAAACATGGTCGGCGCCGAGAGAACCAGCTCGCCTTTTGGCTCCTGATATTCGCCCGCCGCCTGGCGCTCTGCGTTCTCCACCTCTTCGAGAATGCGCCGCGCGGCGGCGACATAATCGACGCCGGCATCGGTCAGCGTCAGCTTGCGGGTGGTGCGGATCATCAGGCGCACGCCGAGGGTATTTTCCAGTTCGCCAACCTGGCGGCTAACGGTGGTCAGCGGCATATTCAACGCCCGCGCCGCCGCCGACATGCTGCCGAGCTCGGTAATTTTCACCAGCAGCGCCATCGCGCTGAGTCGGTCCATAATTATCCCGTTTTACGGAAAGATGATTGTCATATTCCCACTATTATCTTTTCTGCCAGCACAGTCCATGATGAGTTACGCCGCAACGCATCGGGAGGAACTATGCCAGCAGAATTTCTTGATATCGCCATGACGCCGGACGTGATGGCTGTCCAACATGAAATGGGCAGCGATGAGCTGTGGCAGTCGCCGCATCGCCAGCGCCGGGGTGAGCGCTTCGGCGCCAGCGAGGAGGCGATGATTGCCACCCGCGACAGCTTCTATCTGGCCACTCTTTCGCAAACCGGCTGGCCCTATATTCAGCATCGCGGCGGTCCGGTGGGCTTTCTGCATCTGCTGGATGAAACCACCCTGGCGATGGCGGATTTTTCCGGTAATCGCCAGTACATCACCACCGGCAACCTGCGCGGCAGCGATCGGGCCTGCCTGTTTTTGATGGATTACCCGCGCCGTGCCAGGCTGAAAATCTACGCCACCGTAGAGGTGACGGCGGCGGATGCCGACCCGCAGCTGCTGGCGCGGGTCGCGCCGGAGAACTATCGGGCACGGATTGAGCGTATTTACCGTTTTCATTTGCAGGCTTTTGACTGGAACTGCCCCCAGCATATTACTCCCCGCTACACCGCTCAGCAGGTGGCGGAGTATAGCCAGACGCTGCAACAGCGTATTGACGAACTGGAGCGGGAAAATCAGCGCCTGCAGCAGCTTATATACCCCAAATAATTCGAGTTGCTTAAAGGCGGCAAGGGAGTGACAAATTCGTCGGGAACGAATTTGACCAGCCGAAGGCTGGCCTCCGGTGAGAGGCAGGAGCCTTTTATTAATCCCCAGGAGCATAGATAACTATGTGACTGGGGGGAACGACAAATCTGCCGGGAGCAGATTTGAACGTCGCTTGCGACGGCCCGTGAGGGCGAGGCCCATGGATGGGCCGAGTAATCCATAGCCAACACATAAGCAACTTGAAGTATGAAGGGTATTCATACAGGAGATTCATGATGACCGAACAACGTCCGCCTCTGCCGCCGTTCACCCGCGAGAGCGCCGCGCAAAAAGTCCGTGCCGCAGAAGATGGCTGGAACAGCCGCGATGCCGCTAAGGTCGCCCTGGCCTATACCGTCGATAGCGAATGGCGTAACCGCAGCGAATTTGTTCACGGCAGAACGCAGATTATCGACTTCCTGCAGCGCAAATGGCGTAGAGAGCAGGAGTACCGGCTGATTAAGGAGCTGTGGGCATGGAGCGATAACCGTATTGCGGTACGCTTTGCCTATGAGTGGCAAGATGACAGCGGCAACTGGTTTCGCTCTTACGGCAACGAGAACTGGGAGTTTGATCGGCACGGACTGATGCATACGCGCTACGCCTGCATTAACGATCTGCCCATCACCGAGAGCGAGCGTCTGTTTCACTGGCCCCAGGGCCGCCGCCCGGACGATTACCCGGGATTGAGTGAGCTGGGGCTGTAAGGCGCGTCCCCGTTCTGCGCAGCGAGCCGCCCCCCGGGAGAAAGGGGGAAGATGATTTTATTTCCGGTTGCGGTTTTTGCGTTTAAAACCTCGCCATAAAGTCGTTATAGTTTCAGACGAAAAATAATAACGATTTTCTATGGACTGATGGGGTTATAACAATGAAATTGCGTTTACGGACAGCCGCCGCCGTGGTGCTGGCGGGCCTGCTGCTGGCGGGCTGCGACCAGAAGGGCAGCGATGCGAAGCACATTAAAGTCGGCGTCATTAACGGCGCGGAACAGGATGTGGCGGAAGTGGCGAAGAAAGTGGCCAAAGAGAAATATGGTCTCGACGTGGAGCTGGTGGGCTTTAGCGGCTCGCTGCTGCCGAATGAGTCCACCAACGCTGGCGATCTGGACGCCAACGTCTTTCAGCACCGCCCGTTCCTCGAACAGGATAATAAAGCCCACAACTATCGTCTGGTGGCGGTGGGCAACACCTTCGTCTTCCCGATGGCGGGCTACTCGCGCAAAATAAAATCCGTCGCCGAGCTGAAAGACGGCGCGACCATCGCTATTCCGAACGACCCGACCAACCTGGGCCGCGCGCTGCTTCTGCTGCAGCAGGAAAAGCTGATTACCCTTAAAGCGGGCACTGGCCTGCTGCCGACGGCGGTCGATATCACCGATAACCCGCATAACCTGAAAATTATGGAGCTGGAAGGGGCGCAGCTGCCGCGCGTCATCGACGACCCGAAAGTTGACGTGGCGATCATCAGCACCACCTACCTGCAGCAGACCGGCCTTTCACCGGTGCGCGACGGTATCTTTATTGAAGATAAAAACTCGCCCTATGTGAACATCATCGTGACCCGTGAAGACAACAAAGACGCGGAAAACGTCAAAGCGTTTATCCACTCCTACCAGTCGCCGGAAGTGGCGAAGGCGGCGGAGACCATCTTCAACGGCGGCGCGGTGCCCGGCTGGTAATGACTGACACAAGGAGACGTGGCGATGACCCGGCAACGCCAGGCTGATTTGCTGCTCATAGCCGCGACGGTTATCGCCGCCTGCGGATGGATTTTTTCCCGGGAAGCGATTGCCGGCATGCCGGTTTTCGCTTTCCTCGGCCTGCGTTTTTTCTTCGCCGCGCTGCTGCTGCTACCTTTCTGCCGCGGCCTGCGCGTCGAGAGGCAGCAGTGGCCGCGCATGATTATCAGCGGCCTGTGGTTTGCGCTAAACCTGTGCCTGTGGATCTATTCGGTATCGACGACCCCGTCGCTGGGCGAAGGGGCGTTTATCATGAGCCTGTCGATGCTGTTCGTGCCGCTTACCGCATGGGTGATGATGAAGGCGCGGCCGGCGTGGGCCTACTGGGAGTGCCTGCCGATTGCCATTGTCGGCCTCGGCTTACTCAGCCTGCATATGCCGATTGCGTTTCACCCCAGCCAGGGCTGGTTTCTGCTGACCGCGCTGGTGCAGTCGATCTGGTTTTGCTACACCAGCAAAAGCGCCCGCGAGGTGCCGCTGATCCCGCTGACTACCGTGCAGCTAGGCATCACCGGGATTGTCGGGCTGGGGATTTCCGCCGCCGTTGAAAGCTGGACTCAGCCGTTTACCCTGCCGACCTTCGGCTGGCTGCTCGCCAGCATCGTTATCGCCACCAGCCTGCGCTTCGGCCTGCAAATGAAGGGGCAGAAGTACGCGGCGGTCGCCAGCGCGGCGATTATAATGGTGCTGGAACCGCTGCTGACGGTGATTGCCGCCGCGCTGTGGTACGGCGAACAGCTGCCGTTGCAGAAGATTATCGGCGGTGTGCTGATCCTCGTCGCCCAGCTGTGGTTTCGCTGGCGGATGCTGAAACCGTTACGCTAAACCGGTGCGCCGTTGCGCCATCAGATGCAGCAGCGGCACCAGCGATAGCCCGTCCGGCATCTCGCCGCGGGCGATCAGCTGGCCAATCTCTTCGAGGGTAAACCAGCCCGTTTCCATCACCTCATCCTGATCTTCATCCATCCCCACCCAGGTTAAATCACTGGCAAGCCAGGTGATAAACAGCTGGTCGCTGCTGCCATAGGATGGGTTATAGCGGATGATTTCGTCGGCGCGCTGCGCCTGCCAGCCGGTCTCTTCCCGCAGCTCGCGCAGGGCCGCCTCGCGCGGGTCTTCCTCTTCATCAACGCCGCCTGAAGGAACGGCCCACACCACCCGATCGATCAGGTAACGGTAGTGGCGAATCAGCAGCACTTTGTCATCCTGCATCGCCACAATCCCCACCGCCGGGCGAGGATAGTGAATGGAGTAAAAATCCCGCCGATCGCCGGGCGCCATATCAATTCCGACCTTGCGCATGCTGAACCATGGGGTGTCTGCCAGAACTTCAACATCGTGCATATCGGCGGAGGTGAGTTTCTTTTTCATCGTAGCTACTGTTCCTCAACGTTGAGCGTTCAGCACATCATAGCCGGGAGCCAATGGCAACCGTCGCAGATTGGCCCGATTTCATCGTTCATTGCCCAAACGCCCATATTGCGCCAGGCTTGTGGGACGTACGATGTTCGCCAGATAACCGCGAAGAGGAATGAACATCATGAAAATCACCCATGTGCGTAATGCTACCCAGCTTATTGAATATGCGGGTAAAAAGTTTCTGATTGACCCGATGCTTTCAGCCAGGGGCGCCTGGGCGGGTTTCGCCGGTACCGCGCGCAGCGAGTTGCGTAACCCACTAGTGGAATTACCTTTTTCCATTGAAGCGATCGTTGACGTGGATGCCGTTATCGTCACCCACACCCATGATGATCACTGGGACGAGGCGGCGATCGCCGCGATCCCCAAAACCCTGCCGGTTTACGTCCAGCATGACGCCGACGCTCAGCTGCTGGGCGGCCAGGGCTTTCGCGATATTCGTCTGCTCTCTGAGGGCAGCGCGTTTGCTGACGTTGCGCTGGTGAAAACCACCTCGGGCCAGCACGGCAGCGATCGCACCTATGCGGTGCCGGCAATGGCCGAGCGCCTGGGCGAAGCCTGCGGCGTGGTGCTGCGCCATCCGCAGGAGAAAACCCTGTGGCTGGTGGGGGACACCATCTGGCGCGATGAAGTGGAAGCCGACATGCTCAGGCTGCGCCCTGACGTAGTGGTGTTGAATGCCGGGTATGCGCACGTCATCGGTTTTGGGCCGATCATCATGGGCAAAGAGGATGTGCTGAAGGCGCACTTCACCCTACCGGAAGCCAAAATCGTCGCCAGCCATCTGGAGGCGGTGAACCACTGTCTGCTCAGCCGCGATGAGCTACGCCAGTACGTGGCTGACAATCAGATTGCCGAGGCGGTAAGCATCCCGCAGGATGGGGAAAGTATGGTCTTTTAAAAGCGGAGCGGGCGATGAAACTCACGGAAGTGGCGATTGTAGCGGTGGACGGGTTTAGCCCGTTCCACTACTCGGTGCCCTGTATGCTGTTTGGCGATACGGTCTCGGAAACCAAACGCTTTAACCTGCATATTTGCGCCGAACGGCCCGGGCTGCTGAGCGCCCGCGACGGCTTCGCGCTGAACGCCAGCGGCAATTTTTCTCTTCTGGAGCAGGCGGATATCGTGGTAGTGCCTTACTGGGGGGCGGTAAATCAGCGTCCTCCGCAGTCGCTGCTGGACGGTCTGGTTCGCGCGCGCAATAACGGCGCGCAGATCGTCGGCCTGTGCCTCGGGGCGTTTGTACTCGGCTACGCCGGGCTGCTGGACAACAGGCGCGCGGCGACCCACTGGGAGTTCGAACAGGATTTTCAGCGCCTGTTTCCGCAGGTGCGGCTGGATATCAACGCGCTGTACGTTGACGATGAAGGGGTAATCACCTCGGCGGGTACCGCGGCGGCGCTCGACTGCTGCCTGTATCTCATTCGCCAGCGTTTTGGCAGCCTTGTCGCCAATCAGATCGCCCGGCGGATGATCGTCCCACCGCACCGTGAGGGCGGCCAGGCGCAGTTTATCGCCCAGCCGGTACCGAAAAACACCCGCGACGCGCGGATTAACGGCCTGCTTGAGTATCTCCAGCAGCACATCCGCGAACCGCATAATCTTGACTCCCTGGCGCAGGTGGCGGCGATGAGCCGCCGGACCCTGACCCGCCATTTCGCCAAAGCGACCGGGATGGGTATCGCCGACTGGCTGGCCGCCGAGCGCCTGCGGCGCAGCCAGATCCTGCTGGAGGCCGGGGATTTACCGGTCGGACAGGTGGCGGAGGAAGTGGGCTATCGCTCCGCCGTAACCTGGCGCCAGCAGTTTAAAGCGCGCTTTGGTGTCAGCCCGGCGGAGTGGCGGCGCACCTTTCGCCGCGGGGCTTAATCGCCGAGCGTGGCACTGTCGACGACGAAGCGGTATTTCACGTCGCCTTTAATCATCCGCTCCCAGGCCTCGTTAATCTGGTCGCCGCGAATCAGCTCTATATCGGCGACGATGCCGTGCTCGGCGCAGAAATCGAGCATCTCCTGGGTTTCCGGAATGCCGCCGATCATCGACCCGGCAATTGACCGGCGGCGGAAGATTAGATTAAACACTTCCGGCGAGGGATGCGGCGTGGCGGGCGCGCCCACCAGCGTCATGGTGCCGTCGCGCTTGAGCAGGGTGGTGAAGGCATCGAGGTTATGCGGCGCCGCCACGGTGTTGAGAATAAAGTCGAAGCTTTTCAGGTGGGCGGCCATTTCGTTTTCGTTGCGAGAGACCACCACTTCGTCCGCACCCAGCTCCCGCGCCGCGTCACGCTTGGATTCCGAGGTGGTGAAGGCCACCACGTGGGCGCCCATGGCGTGGGCCAACTTGATGCCCATATGCCCCAGTCCGCCGATGCCAACGATGCCGACTTTCTTACCCGGCCCGACGTTCCAGTGGCGCAGCGGCGAGTACGTCGTGATGCCCGCGCACAGCAGCGGCGCGACGGCGGCCAACTGCTCTTTGGGATGGCGGACGCGCAGCACGTAGCGCTGATGAACGACGATCTGCTGGGAGTAACCGCCTAAAGTGTGGCCGGGCGCGTCCTGCGTCGGGCCGTTATAGGTGAGCACCATATGGTCGCAATAGTTTTCCAGCCCATCCCGGCACTCCTCGCACTCTTTACAGCTGTCGACCATACAGCCGACGCCCACCAGATCGCCCACGGCGTGACCGGAGACCCGACTGCCCACGGCGGTCACCCGGCCGACGATTTCATGGCCCGGTACGCAAGGATAGAGCGTTCCGGCCCATTCGGCGCGGGCCTGATGTACATCCGAGTAGCAGACGCCGCAATAATCAATGGCGATCTGCACATCGTCCGGCCCCGGTTCGCGGCGGGTGATGGCCATTGACCCCAGCGGCTGGCTGGCCGAGTTCGTTCCAATAGCGTTGATCTGCATAGCAAAACCTCTTCTACATAACGGCGTTGAATAAAACGGAGGGGGGAGAGCGTTTTTTTGAGCGGCAGGATCAAGCCTGGCCTGGTTGAGGCGGGTTGGGAGGGGGAGAGCTCAAAGGGTCAAAGATGGGCTCACCCCCGTAAACGGAGTACAGAAAATATCAGGGCGCGACGGGCGTCAGGTAATCCAGCCGCAGCGGTTCGGCAAGCAGGTCATTCATCTGCGCGATAAAATTCTGGAAGTGCGGCAGGGCGACATGCGCTTCCAGCGCTTCCTGACTACGCCAGGATTCGCGCATATAGAACGTATCCGGCGCATCGCGCAGCTGAAACAGGGCGTAATCGAGGTTGCCTGGCTCCTGACGCGTCGGCAGCAGCAGCGCCTGCAGGGCTTGCCGCAGCGCATCTTTCTGCCCCGGCTTTGCCTTCAGCACCGCGATAATCGAGATCGCTTCGTGGCTCATCTTAAAAGCCCTCCAGCACGATTTTGCCCACCGAACGCCCGGTTTCCAGCTGCGCGTGCGCTTTTTGCAGGTTGGCGGCGGTGATGGCGCCGTAGTGCTCGCCGAGGGTGGTCTTAATGGTGTTGTCGTCTATCAACGCCGCCACGCGGGTCAGCAGCTGATGCTGGGCGATCATATCCGGCGTTGCGAACATCGAGCGGGTAAACATAAATTCCCAGTGCAGGGAGATGCTTTTCACCTTCAGCGGCACCACATCGAGGGTTTCCGGGTCGTCAATAAGCGCCAGTTTGCCCTGCGGTGCGAGAGCGGCGATCAGCTGCGGATAGTGCTGGTCGGTATTGGTCAGGCTGGCGACATGGGTCACCGCTTTAACGCCAATCCGCGCCAGCTCGTCGGCGAGCGGTTTGCTGTGATCGATAACATGATGCGCGCCCGCTTCCCGTACCCATTTCTGGCTTTCCGGACGCGAGGCGGTGCCAATGACCGTCATGCCGGTCAGCTTGCTGGCGAGCTGGGTCAGTATTGAACCGACGCCGCCCGCCGCGCCGACGATCAGCAGCGTGTCGCCCGCGTTGCCGCCTTCCTTTACGCCAAGGCGGTGGAACAGCAGCTCCCAGGCGGTTATGGCGGTGAGCGGTAGCGCGGCGGCGGAGGCGTTGTCCAGCGAACGGGGTTTGCGGGCGACGATGCGCTCATCCACTAACTGAAATTCGCTGTTGCTGCCCGGACGGCCCAGCGCGCCGGCGTACCATACTTCATCTCCCGCGGCGAACAGCGTCACCGCGCTGCCGACGGCTTTCACCACGCCGACCGCGTCCCAGCCCAGCACGCGCGGGGTATCGGCGTTAAACCCGGCGCGGACTTTGGTATCCACCGGGTTGACGGAAATGGCCTTCACTTCAACCAGCAGGTCATGCCCCTCGGCAACCGGCTGCGGCAGCTCAATGTCGGTTAAAAAAGGAATATTGCTGCCTTCGGTCGCTGCGCGAGTAATGGCGATCGCTTTCATACACTCTCCGGTTTTGAATAAGGTTCATCGTTTGACTGTACTGAGGATAGACCGCGGCAGGCGGGGGAAAAATGGCCCGACGGCGATAACAGTTATATTGAAAAAGTGAAAATCAGCGGACGCGATAAAAATCGAGCATCACGCCGTGCTGCGTGCGGCCACCGGAACAGATAAACAGCGAGGTGGTTATCCAGCACAGTGTTCTTTGCCATATTCTGATGAAATGACATTTTTACAAGGATGCGGGAAATCAAAGATGAATACGCTGTTTCTGATTGGCCCTGGCGGGGTGGGAAAAAGCACGGTTGGAGCGCTGCTGGCGCAGGCGATGAGCTACCGGCTTATCGATCTCGATAGCGAATTTTGCGAGCAGGTTTTAAATATTCGCCAATATATTCAGCGCGATGGATACGAGTGCTATGTGCGTGAGAACGCCGCGCTATGCTCTCGCCTGCTGGCGGAGAATCCGCATGAAAAACGAGTGGTGGTGCTCTCCTCGGGATTTCTTGCCACCGATGTCTGCCCGGAGATCGTTGCCAGCAACCGACTGCTTGTGCGGCAGGCCGGGTATTCCATACTGCTACTGCCGTCAGAGGATATTGATATCGCAACGCGCATCGTGGTCGCGCGCCAGCTGATGCGCGGCTTTGGTCTGGTCAGAGAAAAAGAAGAGATGAAGTTCCGCCAGCGCTTTAGGGAGTATTGTACGTTAGACGATTGCCGGGTGGTTTCGTCTGAGGAGCCGGAGAGGGTGGCGGAACGGGTGCGGGAGAAGGTGGCTGCGGAACAGCGGAAACAAAAAAGCCTGGAGGCGATGCGTGAGCTGAGTGAACTATCACAGAAGCTGGGGCTGTATAACTAAACGCCATGCAACGCAGCCCTGTGGGAATTACACAGGCCCAAAGATAATCCCGGATCGCGTAGGCCGGGCAAGGCGCCGCCCGGCAGAAAGGCGCGAAAAACACATAAAAAATGAAATATATCAGTTGCTTAATTTATAGCGCAATTTAGACGTTACTTAATGCTCTGCCTACACTTTGGGAGGATTGATGAAGTTGCAGTAATACGGCCTGATGTCAGGGATGCAAAATCTGCATAGAAAACAAAATCAACTCGTTGAAGGAATAGCTGGATACCGTGGCAGCGGAAGAAGGGGGGAATTTTACGAGCTGGTTTAAAGAACTGGCGAGAAGCGCGCTAAAAGCGAAAGGTATTGAACCGAAAGGCTGATTTTCTGGATAAGTTCACATGGATAAAAATGATTGAACTGGCGGAAGATCACAGGAGTAATATTGTTGTCGTATCTTATTGTTTTTATTTTATTTTATAAATATAAAATTATTTTTTATACATATACTTATACGCATTTGCTTGACTGACAAGCTATCTTATAGATAAAGCACCAGTGACCGTTCTTATCAAAAAACTTTTTTTTAGAAAAAACTGTTCACACTGTTCACTCCGTATTTTTATCTTTATTATTCATATGTTTAAGTGGTGAATAGTTGGTGAACAGTGAACACTTTACTGTTCACCTCCACAGGTTATAGGTACAAGCGCTATAGTCTGCTTTGAGCGAGGAACGGACATATCCTCCTATGTTGGTGTTGCGGTATATGAATCAACACGGATCAGAACGGCTCAAAAACGTGGTCGCGTGTCGCGTTCATTCGGATGGTACTTGGTATAGCCCCTTTGTTGATTTAAAGTCGATACTTACATAAGGTAAAATGGAATGTATTGTATTCTTGATGATTGATCGACGCCTAAGCGCTGCCCACGTTAGGCTTCCAAAATGACAGACTTGATTCTCATCGGAGGGGACATGAAAAAAGATTCTAAACGCGGTTCCGCATTGATAAGTGCTATCAAATCAGAATCAGTCGTCGATCTCAGCAAGGAGTACGCTGAGTATGGACTGGATATGTTGATTGACTCAGATGTTCTAAAAGATATTCCTTTTATTAATACTGCCGTTGGGGTATTTAGTGCAGTAGGTTCTGCAAGAGACTATATCTTCACCGAAAAACTCATTCGCTTCTTGACTACATTTTCTGATCTTTCAAAATCTGAGCGAGTAGCTATGGTCGATAAGTTGAATGAGGACGATAAATTTAGCGGGAAGGCTGGCGCAAGAATAATCGAAATAATAGACCGCATTGAGAGTGAAGATAAGCCAGAGTTGGCAGCAAAGTTTTTTAAGGCATTCGCCAGTGAGGAGATTAATTTTTCTGAGTTTCGTCGTGTGCTTGTCGCATTAGAACGTATTCCTGCGTTTGACATTCCTGCATTGGCTGCGTTTTCGATGTGTGATATTTCTGAATCCGTAAGAATGGAACAATCTCTTCTGCTTGCATTTGTTAATGCGGGACTTGGACAAAATAATGGCGGCCTCGATGGTGGTGCAATACTACCAACAGAACTTTGTGAAATATTCGTAAGAGCCGGAAAATTAAAATCAGACTAATTACTTACCTAACAAATATTATGCGTAACAACGGGAAACAGGGTATTCTCATTGTAGTTTTTCATCAAGTCAGTTTCTTTCACTAGACCGTCCAAAGAACATCGACAGATATGAGTGAAAACCGGACTTTGCAATAGTTCTCACAACTGTTTAAATTATTAAAAAATCGGGAGGTAAGCATGGTAATGCCTTTGAAACTTGACAATTCTTTCTTTAATAAAATTGATCCATTTTCACCTCCATTGGAAATTTGGGAAGAAAGGGAGCCAACAGCAGAAGAAACCGCGGAGGTATTATCGAGAGGAGAGTGGAGACCATGTTACCAAATAAAGGTAAAAATAGATTCAATATTAAATTCTGCATATGATGCTGCAAAGTTAATTGCAGGGAACAAAGATGAGAATAGGATTAATCATCATGTTATTAGTTATCTTGAAAAAAACATGGAATATAAAAAATGGCGTGACGGCATGCCTTACCCAACACCTAAACAACTAATTGATTATCAAGAAAATTACCCCCCCAAAGATTTGGAAGTTATAAATTCTTTGATTTCAAAGCATGGCATGATGATTCCAGAAGGTCAGACGCTATTTCACGGAGGAATATGGCCTCTAGACGAGATGGGATGTCAGGTGAAGTCATTTCTGACAAATCGCGTGTTATCAACATCGTTTTGCCCGAAAGTCGCTTTAAATAATGGAGATTGGAGGGGTAAGGCATATGATGCTGGTCGAATCGATCTTATGGTAATCACTATAAAAAATATAGATAAGAGAGCATTTGTGTTTTCACTAGACGAGGGATCTCATAGTCATGAGATGGAAGTGCTTTTTGAACGAGGTGTACAGTTGAATCTTGTTAGTAGTTCAACGGTGAATCTGCACTTTAAAACGTGCAAATCGACAAGTGCATCGGATATTGACTGTAAATTTATCGCCGCTAATGTTCTTCAAATTGAAATGATATAGTGACTCTATTGTCGTTAGTTTGGATTGTGTTAGCTCCTTGGTTTGAACGTCTGCTTTGGCACTGAGCAGCCTGATCACGTTTAAGGGTAAAAAGTTTTTTCTGGAAAAACTGTTCACACTGTTCACTCGGGGTTTTTGTTGTTTAATTTCATTGTGTTATCTGGTGAATACTCGGTGAACAGTGAACACTTTACTGTTCACTCTGGCCGGTGTGCAGGTAAAAAAAGACCGGCAATGCCGGTCCGGATAGGTTATGTAGCGGTGGGGTCGTCGCACTTCGGCAGCCAGTCGGCGTTGCTTTCCTCCCTGAGGGCGAGATTGGTCTGCATCCCCTGATTTGTGCGGCGCTTCTCGTAATTCAGACCGTACTCTTTGAGCATGGCTGAGAGCCCCTTGCCGAACATGGTCAGGCTGAGCGCATTCCTGTAGCCGTGGGCCTCCATGTACACCAGATAGGCATGATACAGGTACAGGCGCGGCTGGCGCGGGATAATGTTGGCGTTCCCCATATACATCCCGTCCGGCTCCGGCAGCGCCTCCAGATAGCCGCAAAAATCAAACGTCGGGTCAGCATCGCGCTTGATGCTCAGCGCCTCGTCGGAGTTCTGCTGCGACTGGAGCAGCGTGCGGGCACTCATCGGGTCGCTGAACTGCTGCATCAGCTGGCGCACGATGACGGCCAGCTCGCGAGCGATTTTATCCCTGAGCTGCGGGTCGCGCTCCTCCGGGGCTATCTGCTCCGGGAAATGAATAATAACCCGGCGACGTGACACGCCGCCGCTGCGGTCGGTGAAGCGCATCGGGTTATTGTTGACCGCTAGGATCACCGCCGGAATGTGCGTCGAGTACGGGTTCTGGTATTTCGGGTCGACCGACACCGCATCGCCGCCGGTGATGGCCTTGAGCCCCGCACCGTCACCACTCCATTTCTCCTGGTCAGGCAGGCGTATCAGTGAGAAACCAATCAGGGAGGCGCGCTTGCGCGGGTCTTCCAGCGTGTCTATATCCGCCGACGTGGCGTTATCCTCTCCGGCCAGCATCGTGGCGATTTCGGCCAGAATACTTTTCCCGCTGCCGCCGGGGCCGGTGACTTCGAGAAAGAGCTGCCAGTCGTAGCGGTTCGCCAGCACCATAAACAGTGCGGCCAGAATCACGTTACGTTTTGTCGGGTTGCCACTGGCCGCCCGGTCGAGCCAGCGCCAGAAGTTCGGCGCGTGGGTTTCCAGCGTTTCGCTCTCCACCGGCGGGGTAAAATCGACATCACAGAGCGTGCGCAGCCAGTGTGATTTGCTGTGCGGGCTGAATATACCTGAGCTGGTATCGAGCACCCCGTTGCGAAAACCAATCAGACGGCGTGCCGGTGCATCCTGCTGCGGGATAATCAGTTTCAGGGTCTCCACCACCGACGCAATTCTCCCTGATGAGAACGGGGCGCGCAGCCGCTGGAACAGTCCGGCCACGTCGCGGGCAAAATCAGACGGCGTTATCACCTTCCAGATGCCGTTTTCATAGCGGGACAGAAGCTGGCCGTTGGCATCCACGGCCAGCGCTTCGCCGTAATGCTCATGCACCCGCATTGCCTTATCGCTGGCGCTCATGGCGGTAAATTCCGCCTCGCTCATGGTGTCGAAGGGGCTTTGTGCCGCTGGCCGGATGGCGGCATAAATGGCTTTCCGCGTGGCGTCTTCGCCTCTGAGCATCACCGCATCATTCCAGTCACCAAATACCGGCGGCAGGGCGAGAACGCCCTCACAGGCCTGAGCGGCTGCGGTGGCTTTGTTCTGTCCATCGCCGTTCAGGTCACGGTCGGCGGCGAGGATAATCTGACAGGCCGGGTGTTTCTGACGGGCCAGGCTCGCCAGAGAAGAAAGGTTCACGGACGACAGCGCCACCATGACGGTTTCCCCGGTCAGGTGATGCACGGTAAGGGCCGTTGCATAGCCCTCCGCTATCCACAGGCGTTTTCCTGCCTGTTTTTTCCCTTCGATAGTGTGGCTCGCTCCTTTTACCGCGCCGCCCTTCAGGGTGCGTTTGAGACCCTCAGCATTAATAAGCTGGAGGTTAACCAGCGCGCCGGACTCGTCATACAGCGGTACAACTAAATCACCGGCGCGGTAGGCCACGCCGCCGGTTTTGTGCGACGTGGTCAGCGTCAGACATTCCCGGGCGGGAAAGCCCTTGCGGGTCAGGTAGGCGTTGCCGGTGGCCGGGCGGGTTTTCTCCAGCAGTCTGACGGCCAGCGCAATGGCCGCTTTGCGGTCGGCTTCCGTTCCGGCCTCTGCGGCTGCTGTCACCTCCGGGGCCACCGGCGGCATATTGCCGGTGACGGCGTTCACCTTCCGGGCAGCTTCGGGAGCCGATATGCCGAACACCTTCTCAACCAGTTTCAGGCCGTCACCGGCGCCGCACTGGTTACAGAACCATGTGCCGCGCCCCTCTTTATCGTCAAAGCGGAACCGGTCAGCACCGCCACACACCGGGCAGGCCTGATGGCGGTTTTTTATCACTTTCATGCCCAGCGCCGGGAGAATGCGCGGCCAGTGGCCGCACGCCTGTTTTACGGTGTCCGTTACGTTCATTTTCATGGTTTTCTCCCTCAGTGCAGTACAGGCGATGTCAGATGGCGGGCGCAGAGCTCATCCATCACGGCGAGCCCGAGGAAGGACAGCGCCGGGGCGGCTTTCAGCGGCCCGGCCTGCATCAAATCTTCCAGCAGCGCACAGGCAATCAGACGGCCTTTTTCCTCGCCGTGCTGGCGCAGGTAGAAGCCCTCCAGCTCGGCGGCGATGGCACTTTCCAGCGCGTCAAGGGTGAGGTGAGGATAGCGGTGCTGACGTTCGCACAGGGTCAGCCAGGCACAGGCGACAGCGCGGCGATAGAGCGCGGCACGCAATACGGGCGGTAATGGCGTTTTCATACGTTGCCCTCCCCGGTGAACCAGCGGTGGTTGCAGCGCTCGACCACGCCGTCGAGCTGGGCGGTCATGAGGTAAATCACGGAAGTGAGCTGTAACTGCTGAGTCGGGTCACGACGCAGGGAAGTACAGTCCTGCACCTGCATCAGCTCGCCGACGAACTGGCCGACGTTACGCAGGTGCTCCAGGCATTCGAGGTCACGGGCAGTAATCGTGGAGTGTTTCATGCGCGCACCTCCGCCACCGGCAGACGACCGGCAAACGAGAGGACGTAATCGCGAACGAGGGAAAGGCGTGCGGCGTGCTCGTCACCGGCAACGGTGCGGAGCATACAGATACGGGGCTGACAGTCTGCACGACGAACGGCGGCAAACACAAAGACAAACTGCGGGTGTGACGGGGTGAGGATAGTAGCCATGATGGCAGCCTCCATTGAGTAGCGGTTATTGCCACCACCGGAGTTCCTACACTCATGGGTGGTGACCCGGACGGGGGTAGGAATACCGGCCTCAATGGGTACCGGCCAGCCCGAAAGCTGCCCCGCCCGGACCACCATTATCTTGCCGGAGCTGCGGTGTGTGCGTAAACACCACAGCCCGAAAAATGGGTGTGCCTGAGCAACGACGTAAAAAAAGACGCATGGCGCGTCTGGTGTCGCCATTGAGTAACTCGGGTTCCTACGCCCGGCTGCCGATTTTGCGACAGCGATAAAACTATACCTGGAAACGGCGAAAGGAAGCAAGCCAGAAAAAGGGGCTTTTTGCGGAACGGGCATCATCATGCGTCATAGCCCCGGTTGCGTTCGGCGATGCGGTCGGCCATCCATCCGGTGATTTCCGACTGCGCCCACGCCACGTTTTTTCCGCCGAGCGAGATTTGTTTCGGGAAAGCCTCCCGGCTGATGAGGTCGTAAATCGTGGAGCGGGACAGGCCGCACAGATGCATCACTTCAGGCAGGCGAATAAAGCGCTCCTGAACGGCATCAGAAACCGGCATCAGAGGCGCGGCAGGGGCAGAAGACGGGGAAGAAAAAGCGGTGTGCATCGGGCTACCTCATAAAGTCCATACAGTGCCGGTCGTGTCCGTCCGGCCTCGGGTAGCTCTCTATTTTGTGAATATTTTCCCCGAGGGCAACAAGTCATTTTGTAGTGGCCCACCACACAACAGAGCGATTTTTAGACAGTGGCAAACGCTGGCCATCTTTTGGTAAACGTTGGCAAACTGGTGGCCCATTCCTGATTACTTTTATTTATATATTCTTCATTTTTAATCGCAAAAAAGACTAAATGAGCAGGGTTTCGTCAAAACAGAAAGGTGAACAGTAGTGAACAGTCGGTGAACACTTCTGACCTCAACTGTTCACCACTTAACTTACTGTATTACTTATTCTTTTATTTAAAGTGAACAGTAGTGAACAGTTATATGTAAAAAAATAAACGGTGAGTATGCTTTTCCTGAGACCTTTCTCTGGCAAGCCGGGTTTTGACGTCCTGTTTGTGCCAGAACTGCCACAACCGCAACAGGTCGTGTTGTTGTGTGTGCCCCGGCAGAATCACCTCATGTTGAAATCACGAGGAAACCTGCCATGACCGACACCCCCTTTATCCCTGATTACCTGAAACCGGCGCTGGAGCGACTGGCCGCAGCCCGAGAAGCCCATCTTGAACAGGCCCGCCGGATGGAGGACACCCTGACGGCCATTACCCGCGCGGAGGAGCAGAAAGCGGCGCTGGAGCAGGACAACGGCAGCGACACCCGCACATGGCGCGCTGCTTTCCGTGCCGGGGGTGCCATGCTGACCGATGAGCTGAAAAGCGGCCATATCGAGCGAGTGGCCCGCCGGGAGCTGGCGCAGGAATGCCACAACCTGACCGAAGTGCTGGCCTTTGAACGTGACCAGCTGAAAGCCACCTGCAACAGCACCGCGCGGGCATTCCGCCAGGCGCATCATGCTGTGCTGAGTAAATACGCTGAGGAAGAGCTTAACCGCGCGCTGAATGACACCCTCGGGCCACTGGTCCGGGCGATGGTGCTGAAAGCAGAGGTGATGGAAAATCCGCTGGCCAACACCACCGGCCATCAGGGGTACACCGAGCCGGAGAAAGAGGTCATGCATCAGGTGGTGACCTTCCTGACCAGGAAAGTGAGCGCCTTCTCCGTCACGCCAGCCGATGAGCCGGTGCTCTCCCTGACCGGCTTCCCGGCCGTCGCGCTTGCGCATATGGACCACGACGCCGCCAGCACGCCCGGCGAGCGTAAGGTCTGGCAGGAGAAAATGCGTCAGCGCGAGGCTGACCTGAAAGCGCGGGGGCTGCTGCCATGATGCACTGTCCGTTCTGCAAAAAGTCGGCGCATGCCCGCACCTCCCGCTATCTGTCGGAGAACGTCAAACAGCGCTATCACCAGTGCACCAATATTGAGTGCTCGGCGACGTTCCGCACCACTGAAGCCATCGACGAGGTTATCCGGCCCCCGGCGGAGAAAGCGCCGCCTGTCGCGGAGCCGGTCACACCCCCGGCACCCCGTAAAGTGCAGGGCTGCTACAGCTCGCCATACCGTCATTAATCAGGGGAGAACTGACCATGACCACCCTCACGCTACAGCAGGCCTTTGAAGCCTGTCAGAAGAACGAAACCGCCTGGCTGAACCATAAAGCCGAACTGGCGGCCGCAGAGCAGGAATACCGGGAACAGGTGCTGGCCGGGGATGACCGTATACCGGGCAGAATGCAGAAATTACGCGACATTATCGATGTCAAAAAATGGGAGATAAATCAGGCCGCCGGGCGCTATATCCGCTCCCATGAAGCGGTACAGCGCATCAGTATCCGCAACCGGCTGAATGACTTTATGCAGGCACACGGGACAGAGCTGGCCGCCACGCTTGCGCCGGAGCTGATGGGACTCAGTCAGCAGCCCGCACTCCTGACCGGCCATGCGCTTGACCGTTCGGCGCATTACCTGCGCGAAGCCCTGTCCGTGTGGCTGAGTACCGGTGAAGAAATTAATTATTCGGCAGAAGACAGCGATATTTTAACGGCCATCGGATTCAGGCCTGACGCGGCTTCACGGGTGGATAATCAGGAAAAATACACCCCCGCACAGAGCCTGATTTATGCCCGCCAGCGCACGGAACTGGCCAGTAAGTAGCTCCGCAAGAAATCCCCGAAAATATCGCTATTTTTCCCGAATTAAGCCATGCATCCACAGGGTGCATGGTTTTGCATGCGCTTTCCCGTCCCGTCACTCCCTTCGCAGCCCTGTCCCGGCGCGGCCTGAGCCCCCTGATGCACCTGCATGAAAACCGCCCCACGAAGCGGGCAGGCGAGGCGGGGAAAGCACTGCGCGCCAGCGGTAAAGTATTTATTTAATGATATTTAATTTGGCGGCCTGAGCGCGTCGCTGCGCTGCGCGGGTTCGCGGGAGTGTCAGTGGGTAGCGCCGTGCTGTTCGGGAGTGTGACGAGCCTCTGAGGAGATCAGGTGAGGGATAAGAAAGCGCCACCGGAAGGGAGGTAAATCAGTCATTTTATAATGTGGGGGAGTACCTCCTCGACATAAGAAACGTGCAGGCGTGAGAGAGGAAAGTATTATTAGAAGAGTCTGTTTAGTGATTTTGAAATGATGATCTTGGCGATGGTTTCACTTTAACTTCGAAGGTATATAAAAAAAATGCATAAACCCCGTTAGTTTGTAATGGTGGTTGGTATATGCAAGAGGAGCATATAGTCTTTACATATCTTAAAGGTGAAAATTAAAATACAATTATATATCACTTGCTCACCTTTTAATTGTTTAAAATCAGTGTGTTACCAAGCATGACTTAAAGAAAAACATGATGTGATTCAAATAATTTAATCAAACAATAGAAAATATGCTAAGAATTATTTATAAAAATGTTTTATCTCATGGGGGAGGCGGCTTCATATGAAAATCACAAAAATAACAGAATTGATTAAAGAGGCTCCTCAGGTTTTGAAAGGCTCTGAAGATGATAAGTTTTCTACGAAACCTTTAGAAGAAATGGTAATTGGGTTAGTTTGCTCTGTTGGTACAGACCTGGAAGCGATCACAAAAAAAATAAGAGATAGATTGTCCTTATATCAATTTGAATGTTCTGAGGTCCGGATTTCATCGGATGTGATCGCTCAGCTTTCTGGTTTTGGGCATTACATAGATAACTATCAAAGAATTGATGATTTAATGACCAAGGGGAATAAGCTAAGAGAAGATAGTGAATGTAATTATGTGTTAGCCCTCGGAGCAATAACTAAAATTAATGAAATAAGGGCAAGGAATGAATGTTTAAAGATAAAGAAAAAAGGGGTTGCGTATATTATTAATTCAATCAAGCATCCTGAAGAAGTTTATAAATTTAGAGAGGTCTATGGCTCTGGATTTTTACTTTTCGGAATTTTTTCAGATGAAAATCGTAGATTGGATAATTTGACTCGTAATAAAGGAATTCCAGAGGATAAAGCAAGTTTATTGATTGCCAGGGATGAGGATGAGGAATCTGGACATGGGCAGCATACCAGAGATACATTCCACTTAGCCGATTTCTTCTTAAACCAAGATGGAAGAGATGATAAGCTTAATAATGATATAAAAAGAGTCTTTGACTTGCTCTTCGGTAATCCTTTTATTACTCCAACGTTTGATGAATATGCAATGTATATGGCTTTTTCTTCAGCTTTGAGGTCTGCCGACTTATCTAGACAAGTTGGAGCTGTATTAGCTAAAAACTACGCTATTATGTCAACTGGGGCTAATGATGTTCCTAAGTTTGGTGGGGGGTTATATTGGCCATACTTTAATACAGAAAACGAAAGTTACGAGGATTATTCAGATGGAAGGGACTATGTAAGAGGTTTTGATTCAAATGCAAAACAAAAAAAAGAAATTATGGATGATATTCTTAAGCAAATAAATGGAAAATCGCGTGATAAATTAGAAAGAATCCTCAAGAACAGCCTTATTCAAGATATCACGGAATATGGTCGTGTAGTCCATGCAGAAATGGAAGCGATTTTGGCATGTGCCAGAACAAATATTAGCACTCAAGATGCTTATATATATTGCACAACTTTTCCATGCCACAATTGTGCTAAGCATATTATAGCTTCGGGAATTAAAAGGGTGGTTTACATAGAGCCATACCCCAAAAGTAAGGCTTATGAATTTCATTCAGAGTCAATAACTAATGATGAGAGAGAACATGAAAAGGTGCTTTTCGAACCGTTTATTGGAATAGGGCCTAGAGTTTATTTTAATCTATTTTCCATTGTTAATGGGAGTGGAAATAAAATTAAAAGGAAAGATAGTTATGGGAATGTTATGAAATGGAGCGAGTCTAATGCAACATTGAGAACATTAATGTTACCTATTTCTTACTTGGAAAGAGAACAGATTTCTGTTAATTTGTTCGCAAGGATCATAGGAGTTTAACATGTCTATCGAAAATAATTTTATTAAACATATAGTTGCAACAAAAGAAAGAATTAACGAATGGCCAGAGTGGAAAAAAAACCTCTTGGGAGGTGATGATTTATCTTCCAAGTCAATTAAGGTTTTAAATAATCTTGCTATACAACAAGATAAAAAGAATAAAAAGTAATAAATAAAGAATAAAAAAGAGTCTCGAAAGAGGCTCTTTTTGTTTTATAAATTAGAGTGTGGGTTAATTGTTCATTCTAAATATAAAATCACTGTACCATTGAAGCATAGAGCGTCTTTTTTCTAAATATTGTGCGTGATTATATGTTCCGCGAATAGAATTTTTATCTACATGCGCTAACTGCATCTCAATCCACGCACTATCAAATCCATTTTCATGCAATATTGTTGACATGGTATGCCGAAACCCATGGCCAGTTGCCCGCCCTTTATAGCCAAGTAGTTCAATGACTTGTGTCACACTTTCTTTCGAGATTGGCTTGCTGCGATTGTTCCTTCCAATAAAAATGTAAGGGTAATGGCCAGTGATGGGCTTGAGTTGCTTAAAGAGTTCAATCACTTGGGTAGATAAAGGTACGACATGCGGCCTGCGCATTTTCATCCGTTCTGCTGGAATTTCCCAAATTGCCTTTTCTAAATCAATTTCATCCCACGTAGAAAAGCGCATTTCCTGCGTTCTTACACCAGTTAACATGACTATCTTAGTCGCATTTTTAGTGATGATGCTGCCGGTATAGGCTTCAAGATCTCTGATAAAATGGGGCAATTCTTCAGCGGATAAGAAAGGATGATGTTTTTGCTTCGGTATGGCCAATGCGATAGCTAGATCAGGTGCAGGGTTATACTCAGCACGGCCAGTAATAATCGCGTATCTAAATACCTCTCCGCACCGCTGGCGTACTTTACGTGTTTTCTCCAGTGCTCCACGTTTCTCTATTCGTCGCAGCACTTCAAGTAATTCTAACGGTTTGATCTCACCGACAGGACGTTTGCCGATGAACGGGAAAACATCTTGCTCGAAGGTCTTAATGATTTCGTCGCGGTATGCCACTGTCCAGCGGTCAGCTTTGTTTGCATGCCATTCGCGGCTTATGGCTTCGAATGAGTTTTCTGTTGAAAGCTGCTGTGCCAGTTTTTGCGCTTTCCGTTCCTCAACTGGATCAATGCCATTAGCAACTTGCTTGCGGGCGACCTCGCGCTTTTCACGAGCTTCAGCGAGGCTTATCAAGTCGTAGCTGCCAAATGACATTAACCGCGCTTTTCCAGCGAGGCGAAAACGGAACCGCCAGCCCTTCGAACCATCGGGATTGATAAGCAATGACAGGCCTTGCCCATCGTTCAATGTGTAGGGTTTGTCTTGGGGCTTTGCTCGTTTGATTTGTATGTCTGTCAGTGCCATGTGTATAAGCCAAAAATGTGTATAAAAAACCTATACACATCACTATACATATTTTTCATGGATTCAGGGAGAACTTGTCGGACGATTACGGATGAACGATTAACTATGTGTATTGAAAATAAAGGGATTTTTAGACTTTCTCGGATAGCGGCGGAGCAATTTTGGCGGAAGATCACAGGAGTTGAACCTGCCCGGGACCGCTGGCGGCCCCAACTGGATTTGAAGTCCAGCCACCTCACCGGAGATGACGATCTTCCGCGCCTCGATTGCTACATGGAGGCGGGGCGCATTATAGCTACTTTCCTGCATTAACCACATACCCAAACGCACTTTTTTACTGTTAAAACTGGACTTTACAGAACCTTCTTAAACAATTCCTTGCAAAATCCGTGGCTTACACTTTTAAACACTCTTTCAGGCTACCGGGATCACATAAAACAAGAAACGTAATTTGAATATGAGATATCGCAATTCATCTTACTGCGCGGATGGTTTACAAAGCATGTAACCGGTACCAACCCGCGGCAGCGCTGAGAGAAGAGTGTGCGATGAAAGATCATATTTTGTCCGTCAAAGAGAAGATTGGCTACGGCATGGGCGATGCCGCAAGCCACATCATTTTTGATAACGTCATGTTGTATATGATGTTTTTCTATACCGATATTTTTGGTATTCCTGCCGGCTATGTCGGCACCATGTTCCTGCTGGCCCGCGCGCTGGATGCGATATCCGACCCCTGCATGGGGCTGCTGGCCGACCGTACCCGCAGTCGCTGGGGGAAATTCCGCCCGTGGATCCTGTTCGGCGCGATTCCGTTCGGCCTCGTCTGCGTACTGGCCTACAGCTCGCCGGACCTGAGTCATAACGGCAAGCTGATTTACGCCGCGGTCACCTACACGCTGCTGACCCTGCTCTACACCGTTGTTAACATCCCGTACTGCGCGCTGGGCGGGGTTATCACCGACAACCCAACGCAGCGCATCTCCCTGCAGTCCTGGCGCTTTGTGCTGGCGACGGCGGGCGGCATGCTCTCCACCGTGCTGATGATGCCGCTGGTGAACTTTATCGGTGGCGAAGACAAAGCCTTTGGTTTCCAGGGCGGCATCGCGGTGCTCTCGGCGATCGCGTTCCTGATGCTGGCGTTTTGCTTCTTCACCACCAAAGAGCGCGTCGAAGCGCCGCCGAGCTCAACCTCAATGCGGGAAGACCTGCGCGATATCTGGCGCAACGATCAGTGGCGTGTCGTTGGTCTGCTGACCATCCTCAACATCCTCGCGGTCTGCGTTCGCGGCGGCGCGATGATGTACTACACCACCTGGATCATGGGATCTGCGGGTCTGTTCACCGCCTTTCTCACCACCTACTGCGTCGGCAACCTGATTGGCTCGGCGCTGGCGAAGCCGCTCACCGACTGGAAATGCAAAGTCAGCGTCTTCTGGTGGACCAATGCTCTGCTTGCGGCGCTGAGCGTGGCAATGTTCTTCGTGCCGATGGACGCCGAAATCACCATGTTCGCCTTTATCTTCGTGATTGGCGTGCTGCACCAGCTGGTGACGCCGATTCAGTGGGTGATGATGTCCGACACCGTCGACTACGGCGAATGGTGTAACGGCAAACGCCTGACCGGCATCAGCTTTGCGGGCACCCTGTTCGTGCTCAAGCTGGGCCTGGCGCTGGGCGGCGCGCTGATTGGCTGGATGCTGGCAGGCGGCGGTTACGATGCTGCGGCCAAAACCCAGAACAGCGCCACTATCACCATCATTATCTCATTATTTACCCTCGCTCCGGCGGTCTGCTATCTGCTGAGCGCGGTCATTGCTAAACGCTACTACACCCTGAAAACGCCGTTCCTGAAAAAGATGATGACGGAGCTGGCTCAGGGGGCACGGCGCAACGAACACGACTTCACTTCAGCGCCGATCGGCAAAGAATGGCAAAACTAAAAGGAAGATATTGATGAAAATCAGTGATGGAAACTGGCTTGTCCAACCCGGACTCAATCTGATCCAACCCGTACAAGTATACGAGGTTGAGCAACAGGGTAACGACATGGTGGTCTATGTCGCGTCGCGCGAAGTGCGCGAGCGCGCCGCCCAACTGGACGTTCCGCTCTTTACCGTGCGCTTCTTCTCTCCGCAGGAAGGGGTGATCGGCGTACGCATGGAGCACTTTCAGGGCGCGCTGAACAACGGCCCGCATTATCCGCTGAACGTTGTAAAAGATGTGAAGGTGGAGATTCACAACGGCGCTGAATTTGCCGAGCTGAAGAGCGGCAATTTGACCGCACGCGTCACGAAAGGCGACTTCTGGTCGTTGGATTTCCTGCGCGACGGCGTGCGGATTACCGGTAGCCAGCTGAAAAACGACGGCTACGTGCAGGATACGAAAACCAACCGCAACTATATGTTCGAGCGCCTGGATCTCGGCGTCGGCGACACCGTTTACGGCCTCGGCGAGCGCTTTACCGCGCTGGTGCGCAACGGTCAGACGGTCGACACCTGGAACGAAGACGGCGGCACCAGCACCGAACAGTCGTACAAAAATATCCCGTTCTATCTGACTAACCGCGGCTACGGCGTGCTGGTTAATCATCCGGAGCGCGTCTCTTTCGAAATCGGCTCCGAGAAAGTCTCTAAGGTGCAGTTCAGCGTCGAAGGTGAATACCTGGAGTACTTCGTGATCGATGGCCCGACCCCGAAAGAGGTGCTGAACCGCTATACCCGGTTTACCGGGCGTCCGGCGCTGCCGCCGGCCTGGTCTTTTGGCCTGTGGCTGACCACCTCGTTCACGACCAACTACGATGAAGCGACGGTTAACCGCTTTATCGACGGCATGGCGGAGCGCAACCTGCCGCTGCACGTGTTCCACTTTGACTGCTTCTGGATGAAGGCTTTCCAGTGGTGCGATTTTGAATGGGATCCGGTGACCTTCCCGGACCCGGAAGGCATGATTAAGCGCCTGAAAGAGAAAGGGCTGAAGGTCTGCGTGTGGATTAACCCCTATATCGGCCAGCGTTCGCCGGTGTTTAAAGAGCTGCAGGAGAAAGGCTATCTGCTGAAACGCCCGGACGGTTCGCTGTGGCAGTGGGATAAATGGCAGCCGGGCCTGGCGATTTATGACTTCACTAATCCGCAAGCCTGCCAGTGGTATGCCGACAAGCTGAAAGACCTGGTAGCGATGGGCGTTGACTGCTTCAAGACCGACTTCGGCGAGCGTATCCCGACCGACGTGCAGTGGTTTGATGGTTCCGATCCGCAAAAAATGCACAACTACTACGCCTTCATCTATAACGAGCTGGTGTGGAACGTGCTGAAAGAGACCGTCGGCGAGAAAGAAGCGGTGCTGTTCGCGCGCTCCGCCTCGGTGGGCGCGCAGCAGTTCCCGGTGCACTGGGGCGGCGACTGCTACGCCAACTATGAATCGATGGCGGAAAGCCTGCGCGGCGGCCTGTCGATCGGCATGTCCGGCTTTGGGTTCTGGAGCCACGATATCGGCGGCTTCGAAAACACCGCGCCCGCCCACGTCTACAAGCGCTGGTGCGCCTTCGGCCTGCTGTCGAGCCACAGCCGGCTGCACGGCAGCAAATCCTATCGCGTGCCGTGGGCCTACGATGACGAGTCCTGCGACGTGGTGCGCCACTTCACGCAGCTGAAATGCCGCATGATGCCGTATCTGTACCGGCAGGCGGCGCTGGCCAATGAGTTCGGTACGCCGATGCTGCGTTCGATGATGCTGGAGTTCCCGCACGACCCGGCCTGCGACTATCTGGATCGGCAGTACATGCTGGGGGATTCGGTGCTGGTGGCGCCGGTGTTTAGCGAAGCGGGAGACGTGCAGTTCTGGCTGCCGGAAGGCCGCTGGACTCATCTGTGGCGTAATGATGAAGCACAGGGTAGCCGCTGGCATAAGCAGAATCACGATGTGCTGAGCCTGCCGGTGTACGTGCGTGATAACACTCTGCTGGCATTGGGTAACAATGACCAGAAGCCAGACTACGCGTGGAACGAAGGTACCGCCTTCCAGCTGTTTAGCCTCGACGATGGTCGCGAAGCCGTCTGCCAGGTGCCAGCCGCGGACGGGTCGGTGGTCTTTACCCTGACGGCAAAACGCCAGGGCAATGTCATCACCGTCAGCGGTGACGGCGAGGCCGGCGGCTGGACGCTATGCCTGCGCAATATCCAGCACGTTGCCGGCGTGCAGGGCGGCGCGCAGGCGGGTAGCGAGCTGGGCGTGGTGGTGACCGCGCAGGACAATGCGTTGACGATTACGCTGTAAGCGCTTTGTAGCCGGACAGGCGCATCAGGCGCCGCCTCCGGGGTTAGAGGCGCAATGCAGCCTCCGCTTTTCCCCGGCTCGCGCTACGCTTAGCCGGGCTACAGGCACCCCATCGGCTGCGGGCCAGTAGCCCGGACAAGGCGCGTCAAGCGCCGCCTCCGGGGAAACAACGCGCAATGCAGCCTCCGCTTTTCCCCGGCTCGCGCTACGCTTAGCCGGGCTACAGGCTCCCCATCGTCTGCGGGCCAGTAGCCCGGACAAGGCGCGTCAAGCGCCGCCTCCGGGGAAACAACGCGCAATCTAACCTCCGCTTTTCCCCGGCTCGCGCAGCGCTTAGCGGGTTTACAGGCTCCCCATCGTCTGCACGCCGGTAGCCCGGACAAGGCGCGTCAAGCGCCGCCTCCGGGGAAACAACGCGCAATCTAACCTCCGCTTTTCCCCGGCTCGCGCAGCGCTTAGCGGGTTTACAGGCTCCCCATCGTCTGCACGCCGGTAGCCCGGACAAGGCGCATCAAGCACCGGCTCCGGGAATGCTGTCAGGCTAAAGGCGGTCCGGATATATTCTTATGATGAATTGAGATCGCTATCACGTATATTTCTTCCTGAAATGTGATCTGAATTATAATTATTCCCTAATCCCTTTCTTCGTTTTATTTCTGTCCGGATGTCTGGACAAAATTTAGTATTGTTGTTTACGCCTCAGCTACTTATATTTATCCTCAATGATTTATGTAGCGCTCGCGTGGTATCGCGCTGGCCTCCAGGCATTAATCTGGTATGCAAAAAGGGTAAATAATGCAAATGATTACCTCACGACAGAACAGATTATTGAAATTTCTCCTGCCCCGCAGAGAATACGTTACGCTGATGAAAATTGCTGAATATTTAAATGTTTCAGAAAAAACGGTTCAGCGTGATTTACGCTTTTTAGAACAGTGGTTATCTGAGTGGAAAATGACTATCGATAAACGCTCAGGTACCGGCGTGATGCTGATCGCTGATAATGTCGCGGACCTGCTGCAATTAGACCAATTACTCGGTAACGAGGGGGAGGACAGCGATGTCATGATGAATAACTCCCGGCGCGTGAAAATTGCTTCGCAGCTGTTAAGTGAGACGCCGCGGGAGACATCAATAAATAAGCTCTCTGAGCGTTATTTTATCAGTAGCGCTTCTATCGTTAATGACCTGAAAATTATTGAATCATGGATTGCTCCGCTCGGCTTAGCGCTGATTCGTAGCCAGAGCGGGACGCATATTGAAGGTAGCGAAAACAGCGTCCGTCAGGCGATGGCGTCATTAATTAATGGGGTGATTAATCATAATGAGCCCGGTTGTATTATCCATTCCCGACTGGACTCAGGAAGCTATAAAGCGCTGGTGCATTATTTTGGTGAGGATGACGTTTTATTTGTTCAGTCATTATTACAGGAAATGGAGCGCAAGCTGTGCTGGTCATTAGGCGAACCGTATTATGTGAATATTTTTACCCATATCCTGATTATGATGTATCGCATTACCCGTGGGAATGCCTTACCGCGGCGTGAACAGGGGCAGCAGATTTTTGATGAGACGATATTTAGCGTTGCCCAGAATATGCTGCGAAAAATTGAACACCGTATTGATCATTCGCTGCCGGAAGATGAAGTCTGGTTTATTTATCAGTACATCATCTCATCTGGCGTTGTGGTGGAAGAGCGTGATGACGTCAGTATGGCGCGCTATATGCATTCTAGCGATGAGGCCCGACAAATTACCGATCGCCTGATTAGCGCTTTTTCCACCATGATTGATCTCGATTTAACCGCCGATCGCGTGTTATACGATGGTCTGCTCATTCATATTAAGCCGCTCATTAATCGCCTAAATTTTCGGATTTATATTCGTAACCCTCTGCTGGAGGATATCAAGGGCGAGCTGACGGACGTGTGGCCGCTCACCCAACGGGCGGTCAATCAGGTTTTTAGCTGCTGGGGCGAGCATGCGGTTTCCGACGACGAGATTGGCTATCTCACCGTTCATTTCCAGGCGGCGATGGAAAGACAGGTCGCCAGCAAGCGCGTTCTGCTGGTTTGTTCTACCGGAATCGGCACATCTCACCTGTTGAAAAGTAGAGTGTTGAGAGCGTTTCCTGACTGGACCATCGTCGGCGTAGTTTCGGCAAGCAGTCTGCATACCCTTCAACCGCAGGACAAGATTGAACTGGTTATTTCGACGATTAATCTGCCAGAAATAGCTTTGCCGGTAGTCTATGTTAGCGCTTTTTTTAATGATGCCGATATCCGACGGGTTACGGAAAAAATCGTTACCGACAAATTACATCGTGCGGCAATATCTGCTGTAGATAATGAAGTTTTATATCCATGAGGTAAAGAATATGGACATAACCAGTATTTTAAACACCAAACGCGTTTTGTTAGATATGCACGCTACGAATAAAGCGGAAGCCATCGAGGAGTTAACCGACTTATTACAAAAAGATGGGGCGATAAGCTGTCGTGAAACCTTTATTCAGGATGTCTGGCAGCGTGAGTCGGAAGGCTCAACGGGGTTTGAAAATCATATTGCGATCCCGCATGGAAAGTCTTCCGCCGTTGTTAATACTACCCTTGCCATTGGCCGCACCCGGCAGGATATCGCCTGGGAAACGCTGGACGGCAGCCAGGTACGCTGCATTATTTTATTTGCCGTTCGTCTGGAAGATCAAAATACCACCCATATTCGCCTGTTGTCCCAGGTCGCTGGAGCGCTGGCGGATGATGACATTATTGAACAACTGCTCAAAGAAACCAGTCCGCAGAGGATTATTGATCTGTTTAACCAATATGCCGAGTCGGACATTTACTAACAATAACTAGCGGAGTCCGAGATGAATATTGTCTGTGTTGCTGCCTGTACCGCAGGTATTGCTCATACTTATATTGCACGTGAGAAGCTGATTAAAGGCGCGAGAGCGCTGGGCCATAATGTCAAAGTCGAAACTCAGGGAACCATTGGAACTGAAAATGAACTGGCGGCGGAAGATATTGACGCTGCGGATGTCGTTATTCTTGCCATTGATGTGAAAATCAAAGGCGAAGAGCGTTTTAAAAATAAACGGATTGTCAGAGTAAAAACGGAAGTCGTGATTAAGTCGCCGATTCAGTTTATCGAAAAGGTCGAAAAATCCTTAGCGAATGCCTGATCCTTAATCTGGAGGGATCTACCATGAGTGAGAATAAAACTCCCGTCTCACAGGAAATTAAGAAGCATCTATTAACCGGTATTTCATGGATGATACCGCTGATCGTCGCCGCCGGGATCTGTATCGCGCTGGGACAAGTCCTTGGCGGGACGAACGTAGGCGAGAAAACCGGCACCATTCCGTGGATGTTAAACCAAATCGGCGGCTGGGGAATGGGGCTGATTGTGCCCTTGATCTGCGCCGCTATCGCTTACTCCATTGCCGATCGTCCTGGATTTGCTCCGGGTTTGATCGTGGGCTTTGTCTGCGGGCAAATTCATACCGGTTTTATTGGCGGCATGCTGGGCGGCTTCCTCGTGGGCTACACGGTACTGGCGCTGAAGCACTATATTCGGCTGCCGAAGTCGATGCAGGGGCTGATGCCGATTATGGTGCTGCCGGTATTAAGTACCATCATTAGCGGTTTGCTGATGATGACCCTGATCGGCAAGCCCATTGCCTGGCTGCAAGAAGCGCTGATTCACCTGCTGGAGTCGATGCAGGGCGGCTCGCGTTTCCTGCTGGGCGCCATCCTTGGCGCCATGGCGACCTTCGACTTTGGCGGCCCGGTGAATAAAACCATGTCGCTGTTTGCCGATGGTCTGCTGGTCAGCGGCGTTTATGGCCCGGAAGCGGTGAAGTTTGTGGGTTCGATCATCCCGCCGTTCGGCATCACCCTCTCGTTCCTGCTGACCCGGCATAAATATACCCGTGCCGAACGCGAAGCTCTGAAGGCCGCGTTCCCGATGGGGATCTGCATGATCACCGAAGGGGTGATCCCCATCGCCGCCCGCGATCTGCTGCGCGTCGTGGGATCCTGCGTGGTGGCGTCAGCGGTGGCCGGTGGCCTGATCATGACCTGGGGCGTGGAGAGTCCGGTGCCGCACGGTGGGATGTTCGTGGTGCCGCTCTTTACGCATCCCCTGCTGTTCTGCCTCTCTCTGGCGATTGGCACCGTGATTTGCGGTGTGATGCTCTCGCTGTGGAAAAAGCCGGTTACCGAGCGTGATGAAGAGTTTGATGAGCTGAACGACCAAAAGGTCAAAGACGACGAAATCACCTTTACCCTCGAATAAACGGAGGCCCTATGTTTGCCGATATGAAAAGTATGGTGATC
The DNA here is from genome assembly GCF_018139045.1 of Klebsiella pasteurii. Classification (NCBI taxonomy): domain Bacteria; kingdom Pseudomonadati; phylum Pseudomonadota; class Gammaproteobacteria; order Enterobacterales; family Enterobacteriaceae; genus Klebsiella; species Klebsiella pasteurii. The sequence goes on along the minus strand of NZ_CP073236.1, from coordinate 3,821,739 downwards.
AAAGCCTGGCGTGAACGGTATGCCCTGCTGGCGATTAACTGCATGAACCTGGAAAGCGCACGCGCGGCGGTGCGCGTGGCGGAAAAACATCGCGCGCCGATTATTCTCAACCTGTATCAGGGTCACCTGTCGCACTTTCCGGCGACCACGGCGGCGGCGGTAGTCAGGGTACTGGCGGAGGAAGCGAGCGTACCCGTGACGTTAAGTCTCGATCACGGTAAAGACCCGATAAAAATACGTCAGGCTTTCCGCGCCGGATTTAGCGGGTTAATGATCGATGCTTCGGCGTTCGCGCTGGCGGAGAACATCCGCCAGACCCGAGAGGTCGTTGAACTGGCCGCCAGCGTCGGGCTGTGCGTGGAGGGCGAACTGGGGCACCTGGCGGATGCGCCGCGCTACGACCAGGCCAGCAATGCCGATTTAATGACTCAGCCGGAGGACGTCCCTCCCTTTATCGAACAGACCGGGATTGACCTGCTGGCGGTCTCCGTGGGAACCGCCCACGGTATGTACGCTCCCGGTGTAAAACCAATGCTCGATTTCGACCGCCTGGCGCAGATACAGCGCGCGTCATCCGTGCCACTGGCGCTGCACGGCGGGAGCGGTACGCCGTTCGAGCAGCTGCAACGTTGCCCGGAATTCGGGGTCGCAAAAATCAACGTTGGGGCGGCGGTATTTGAAGCGGGGAAAGCGGCGCTGCTGCACACCCTGTGCCACGACAGCACCATTGAGCTGGCCGATGCGCTATCGGTGATGGAGCAGGCCAGCGCTGACGCCATCGTTCCCTATTTACGCGCATCCGGCTCAATCAACAAAGCCTGATTAAATCTCAGTAAGGCCTTCCATGCCGGCGCCCGTATGCCCTGGCAGGGCTTACCACACCCTGAAACTGGAGAATAACGATGTTAGTTTCAATGCACGAATTACTTAAACCCACCCGTGAACATGGTTTTGCTATCAGCGCATTTAACGTGGCGGATAGCTGTTTTATTCGCGCCGTGGTGGAAGAGGCGGAAGCGACAAATACGCCGGCGATTATTTCCATTCACCCCAGCGAGCACGATTTTGTTGGCGACGCGTTTTTTAGCTACGTGCGGGATATCACCCAGCGCAGCCGCGTGCCTTTCACCCTGCATCTGGATCATGGTGCATCGGTGGAACATGTTCTGCGCGCCATTCAGTGTGGCTTCACCTCGGTCATGATCGATGGTTCGTTACTGCCTTATGAAGAAAACGTCGCCCTGACCCACGAAGTGGTGCAGCTGGCGCACGCGGTGGGCGTGTCGGTGGAAGGTGAGCTGGGAACCATCGGCCAGACCGGGACTTCCGTGGAAGGCGGCGTGTCAGAAGTCACCTATACCGACCCGGCACAGGCGGAAGATTTCGTCGCCCGTACCGGCGTAGATACGCTGGCGGTAGCGATTGGCACCGCACACGGTATCTATCCGAAGGGGATGCAGCCGGAGCTGCAGATGCACATTCTGCGCGATATCGCCGGGCGTCTGTCGATTCCGCTGGTGCTGCACGGCGGCTCGGCTAATCCGGATGCGGAAATTGCGGAATCCGTTACGCTTGGCGTTGGCAAAATCAATATTTCCAGCGATATGAAATATGCCTATTTCCAGAAAGTGCGCGAAATTCTGACAAAAGAGACATGGTGGGATCCGAATGTCATTTATCCGGAACCGATTGACGCCGCGCGGAAGGTGATTCGCCACAAAATGAAGCTCTTTGGCTCCACCGGCAAGGCCAGCCTGTACTAATCCCCCGGCGGGGCGGGGAAACCTGCCTCGCTATCAATAAGGAGGCCGGTATGAAGTATTTGGGGCTGGATATCGGCGGGAGCAAAATCGCCGCCGTGGTGATGGATGAACAAGGCCATGAATGGAGGCGTTTTCGCGTTGAAACGCGAAAACAGACCCGGCAGCAGTTTATTGCAACGCTGGTGGCGTTAATCACCGCGATTGGTGATGAGCTGGCTCAGCCTTTGGCTATCGGTATCGCCCTGCCGGGAAGTATCTCCCCGCAGACCGGCAAGATCCGCAATGCCAATATTCAGGTCATCAACGGCTGCCGCTTACAGGATGAGCTTGAGCAGCGCCTGGGCCAGCCGGTTGTGCTGGCGAACGATGGCAACTGTTTCGCTTTATCAGAGGCCTGCGATGGCGCAGGTGCCGATTATTCGCTGGTATTTGGCATGACGCTGGGGACCGGATGCGGGGGCGGTATTGCGCTTAATCGCCAGATTTTCTCCGGCGCGTCAGGGATTGCGGCGGAGTGCGGGCATATCACGCTGCCGGGATATCAGGAGGTCAACGATGGGCCGCCCGCGCGCTGTTATTGCGGAAAATATAATTGCGTCGAGTCCTTTATTTCCGGCACCGGGCTGAGCGCGCGCTATCGTTTGCTGACCCGGGAGGCGCTCAGCAGTCAGGCTATTATCGCCCGGGCGCTGGAGGGCGAGCATGCCGCCTGCGAGCAGGTGCTGCGCTTTCGCCAGCAGCTGGCGCGGACGCTGGCGACGGTGGTGAATCTTATCGATCCCGGCGTGATTGTTCTCGGCGGCGGTCTGTCTAACGTGGCGCTGCTGGTGAACGACCTGGCGGCGGATGTTGCCCCGCTGGTGTTTACCGACCATTTCATCACCCCCATCGTGCCTGCCCGACATGGCGACAGTAGCGGTATGCGCGGCGCAGCCTGGCTGGCCGTCCGAAGCGGAGTCGAAAATGAAACGTTCACAGATTAACTACGCGATTGATAAAGCGCACGCTATCGCCGAGTCCTTTCGCATTTGTTTACCCGAGTTTGCCTGCTTTACCGCCGATATCTGGGCGAAAAAGCGGATTGAAGAGTGGCGAGAAGTTCGGGATCTACAGCTTGGCTGGGATATTACCGATTTTGGCAGCGGCCGTTTTCAGGAAACCGGACTGACGCTGTTGACCCTGCGTAATGGCGCGCCGGGCGATTCGCGCTATCCCAAACCCTACGCCGAGAAAATGTTGCAGATTCAGCAAGATCAGCAAACCCCCTGGCATTTTCATTATCACAAAATGGAAGATATTCTGAACCGCGGCGGCGGCCGGCTCTGTCTGCAGCTGGCATGGGCGACAGAGGATGAACGGCTGGATATGCAGCGCAGCGTGAGCGTCGCGGTTGATGGCCGCCAGCGCACGCTGAAACCGACAGAAACCCTGGTTCTTAACCCCGGGCAAGGTGTTTGCTTGCCGCCTACGCTGTACCACCGTTTTTGGGCTGAAAACGCGCTGGTGATGGGCTGGGAAATTTCGATGGTGAATGATGATAAGCGCGATAACCGTTTTCTGGAAGATAGCGGCCGTTTCCCGATGATTCAGGAAGATGAACCGAAAAAATGGTTATTGTGCAGTGAGTACGAGTGCTGAAAAGAGATAGACGTTGCTGAATCCATCACCCTCTTTACCGGAGGGTTTTTTTATTCCATTTTGTCTAAAAAAGTAATGTTCATTTCATTCTGGTGATTAATGCCACAGACGCCAGCGCCGCCGGGTGATAGCGTAGTTTAGCGCTGAGAGGAGCCCGGTATGGATTTAGAAAACATCTTTCGTGACGTTAAGCTAAGCAAAACGGAAATGACCGTGCTGCGTTTTATTCAGAACGATCCTGAGCAATGCGTTCGTGAGGGGATCCGCGCCGTGGCGGAGCACTGTTATAGTAATCCCTCTTCGCTGGTACGCCTGGCGAAGAAGCTGAAATTCAGCGGCTGGCTGGAGCTGGTCTATTTTATTAAATTCAATATCACTATGCCCAAACTCGATGTGACCAACGACATCGATTATATGAGCATTCAGCCGGCGGAGCGGATAGCTCCGCTGCTGGAAAGCCTGCAACATCACCGCATTTTGATTCACGGCAGCGGCTTTTCGCAGCTGATCGCCCAGTATATTTACAATAAATTTTTGGTAACCGGGGTGAATGCCAGCCTGGCGCTGTGGCCGGATTACGAAATCCTCGAGCAGAAGAACGCCGCCAAATTTGATTCGATCTGGATTATTTCCAAATCCGGACGCAGCAGTTCGGCGCTGAACTGGGTGAAAGCGCTGGAAGGCAAGGAGATTAACCTGGTCTGCTTTACCGGCGATTATCAAAGCCCGCTGGCGCAGGCGGCGGATACGGCGTTTATCATTCATGACCCGCAGAAGTTTGATGACGATATTTACTGGAGCAATCCATTCTTCGGCTACTGCATACTCGGCTTTGAGCGGCTACTGAAGATGTGGTTTATGCAGGCGGGCCTTCCCGGAGGCGGCGCCTGAGGCGCCTGTCCGGGCTACCGGCCCGCAGTTGGCGATGAACCTGTAGCCCGGATAAGGCGTTAGCCGCTATCCGGGGGATTTCTCCGGGCGTTTATCGCCAGTCGGCGAACTGCTTATCGTCGAGATAGGCTTCAACCAACGTTTTCGCCAGCGAATACGAGCCGACCAGCGGATGCGCCATCAGAGCCCGTATCGCCAGCGATTTATCGCGCTGCAGAATCGCCGCCACCGCCAGCCGCTCATACTCCTTCACGCTGGCGATCATGTTTTTCTGCGCCGTTGGCACATGCTTCGGCGTCACCGGCTTCAGGCCGTCTTTACTCAGGTCGCAGCTGATCTCAATCACATCATCCGGGCGCAGGAAGTCCAGCGTGCCGTTGTTCGACATCGACACCACGATACGCTTGGTGGTGGTGCTGTTGACCGCTTCCAGAATATCCAGCGCCACGCCAGCGTAACCGCCGGTATCCGGCTCCTCGATAAACTGCTTTAAGGTCAACGGCTCGCGGGTATGGAATTTTTCCTGCTGCGACTCGTTCTGCATATAGCTATTTTCCCGGCGCAGATAGTGCTTCATCCAGAGGGTAAACGCCGCTTCCGGGTTGGCTTTCACATCCACAGTTCGCAGCTCTTCGCGCATATCGTGATTGATACGGGCAATCTGCTCGCCGCGGGTTTCCGGCGCGTTCTGAATCGCTTTTAAGGCCACTTCGCGATAATAGTAGTAATAAAGATATTCATTCAGCAGCTGCTTATCGCACAGCTGTACCAGCTCCGGTGAAAAGTACTGCATTGCCGTCTTGCGATACAGGTCCGGGCTGGCGATCAGACGCTCGGTGACATCCTCGCCGCGCACGGTGAAGTGGGTAAACCAGGAGAAGTGGTTCAGCCCGTAGCACTCGACGCCGAGATCGCGCTCGTCGCAGCCGAGGATCTCGGGCAGCTCGCGAATCAGCTCCGACGGCGCGTCGCAGATGCCATACACCCGACGCTTAAAGCCGGATTTGATAATCGCCTCGGTGACCAGGCCCGACGGGTTGGTGAAGTTAAACAAAATGGCATCTTCGGCGGCATGCTCTTCAATCAGGCGGCAGTAGTTGAGAATCGCCGGAATGGAGCGCATCGCCATGGCGAATCCGCCCGCCCCGGTGGTCTCCTGGCCCAGCGTATTGTGCTCCAGGGCGATACGCTCGTCGCGGATCCGGCTCTCATCGCCGCCGACCCGCAGGGTGGTGATCACATAGTGGCTATTTTTCAGCGCGGGCACCGGGTCGCTGGTTACGCTGAAGTGAATATCCGGGCGAATAGCATTAAACACATAGCGGGCAATCTCGCCGAATATCGCCAGGTTCTCAGCGGAGCTGTCGAGAAATACCACTTCCGTTAACCCAATGCGGTGCGCGTTATATGCCAGAGATTTTGCCAGAAACGCAGAGCGAACGCCGCCCCCGCCTAATACGGTTAATTTCATAAATCACTCCTAATTAATTTTCTGCTAGCCAGCTATCAACCCGGGAACGAACCTGTCCGACTTTGACGCCGTAAATAACCTGAACTTCATTTCGATTTCGTACTACGCCATTTGCGCCGGTGCTTTTTAATATCGTATCGTCAACCAGATCCATATTATGAATAGCGACGCGCAGGCGGGTGAAACAGTTATCGACGGAAATAATGTTTTCTTTACCGCCCAAGCCATTGATAATTTCGTTAGTCACCGACTGCGGTTCGCCCATTTTTTTACGATAATCCGCCTTGCTATATAACTTCACGTTTTCATCGTCTTCACGACCCGGTGTTTTGAGATTCAACTTAATGACAAGGGTGCGGAAGATAACGTAGTAGACGGCGAACTGACCGAGCCCGATAAGCACGTAGCCGGGCCAGCGCGTCAGGGAGACCGGCAGCGGCAGGTTGTAAATCAGGAACTCAATCAGCCCGGAAGCGCCCCAGGGACGCACGGTGAAGATGTCGCAAATCGCCTGCGAGGCCGCGGTTAAGGTGGCGTGGATCACCCACAGCAGCGGCGAAACGAACAGGAAGGTAAACTCAATCGGCTCGGTGATGCCGGTGAGCATGGAGGTGATAATGGCCGGCAGCAGAATCGCTTTGGCCATCATTTTTTTCTCCGGTTTCGCCGTGTGGTAGAACGCCAGTGAGGCGCCGGCCAGGCCGAAGATGGTGGTCATTCCCTGCTGCGAGAAACGCAGCGCCTCGTTCATCACTGGGGTTAAATCCGGGTGGCGCATATAGGCGAGGAAAATCGCCTGGGTGCCGGAGACGACCTGGCCGTCGACGCTCAGCGTCCCGCCGATTTGGGTGAGCTGGAACGGCGACCAGACGAAGTGGTGCAGGCCGGTGGGGATGAGGAATTTTTCAAAGAAGCCATAGACGAAGACCCCGGCCACGCCGGCGTTTTTCATAAAGCCGGTCAGCGCCGCGATGCCGTGGGTCATAAACGGCCAGATCCAGGTAAAGGCGATAGCGTAGAGAATGACGATCGGCGTCATCGCCACCAGCGTCAGCTTGGCTCCGCCGTACATGGAGAGCGCGCCGGGCAGTTCAATCGTCGAGACTTTGTTATGCACCCAGGCGATGGTGCAGCCGAGAATAATCCCGAGGAAGACCCCCATATCGACTACCACAAACCCCAGCAGCTGAGTCTGCCCGGTACCGTAATATTCGCCGTTAATTTTTTCCGCGAGTCCGTGGGTATGTTCCAGCCACGAGTGGTTAGCGCCAAGAAACATGATAAAACACATTACCGAAACCAGCGCCACTTCGGTTTTTTTATCTTTTGCCAGGCCATAGCTGATACCGACGCAAAAGAGTAATCCCAGATTGCCAAATAATGGCCAGAAGGTATCGCCGAGGAGCTGTCCGAGCTGGTGTAAAAAACTGGTCTCCGAAATTAATGTTGGGTTAGTTAAGACTGAACTGAGTGCCAAAATTAAGCCAATGACCGGCAAGAACAATACTGCACCGATCATTGCTCTGGAGAATTTTTGCATATTCTCCAGAATACGCTGACATATTACAGACATGGTCGTTCCTTTATTTTTGTAGGTTCAGGGACTTTAATTATTTTTTTAACTTCCAGTATTTTTGTTATAGCAAGTCCGCTATTTGAAAGGAACAGGTTGCGGGAAATAGGTACAAACAGCCGCTTAATGGCAACAGGTTTCGCGAATGGAACAGGCCCCTCTCCCGTGGGGAGAGGGGAGAGGGTGAGGGAAAGTCAGGGAGTCGTTGTCGCCGGCGCTGAAGGGGTCGGGGCGTTGATGATCTCCCCGTTGCGCATCACCTGCGCCACCTGCTGTTTTTCCATATTTATCGCGCTAAGCTGCCCGTTGACGGTCGGCTTCAGCGGCGCATCCGCCAGCATGCTGCCGGTCGCCGTCAGCTGAAGGTTACCATCGCCGGAAACCGGCAGCGCGGGCCAGCCCCACGCCTGCAAAATATTCAGCGGCACGCCGCGACCGTTGAGACTCAGGTTGACCAGGCGCTGCGGGAGCTGCGACACCGCTGCGGTGGCTTGCAGGATCCCTCGTTCGGTAAAGGCGCTGAGCTCGTTAACGTTCACCGTTGAGGCGTTGGCGCTCAGCTTCAGCGACGGGCGGCGGACGTCAATCCGGTTAAACGTCGCGGCGGCGGCGTTCAGCGTCGCGCTACCGCTCCACACGCCCCAGCTGCGGTTTTTCACCAGCTGCAGCTCGCCGCCGTAGCCGTCGAGCGCGGTGATTTGCCACGGGAACGCCGGTTCAATATCGATAATCAGGTTGCGGCTGGCGCTGAACTTTCTCAGCGTCAGGCTTTGCAGCCAGTCGGGCAGCGGAGCCATCCACAGCTGCTTCCAGTTGTCCGGCAGGGTGTATTCCAGCCCGGCAAACGCCGCGTCATCCAGCACCAGGGCGTGACCGGCACGCAGCCAGTTACCGGACGTGCGCACCATGCCGCCCTCCCAGCGTGAGGTGAACTGGCGCAGCGCGATGCCCTGCGGTGAGAACCCGGCGTTAAGGATCGGGTCGAGGAAATGCAGCGAGCCGTAAATGAACTCGTTGGCGTTCATCGACAGCGTACCCTCCTGGCTTTGCCAGTCGCCGTGGCTCAGGGTGAGGTTGCGCAGATTAAGGTCGAGACCGGCGATCGCCCAGTCAGGCCCCTGCAGGCTGGCGTCGGTGACATCAAGGCGGCCAATCTCTAGCGAAGGCAGGGTAGTCAGCGGCGCGAAAAAGTCGGCGAGGGATTTATCGCTTTGCAGGCGGATTTCGCTGAGGCGCAAATTATCGACCTGCCAGCCGCCGTCGGCGCTGCGTTTCGCCGTGCCGGTGAGCGTACCGCGGGCGACGTCCGCTCCAATGGTCGAGAGGGACACTTCGCCGTTATCAATATTCCCCTGAATCAGCACGTTGCTGGCTTCAATACCGTTGAGCGTCATCGACCCGGCGCTGATCTGAATCTGCGTTTTCTTACCTAGCACGTTGCCCGCTTCCGGCGCCCACGGGCTGACGCCGCCGGTGACGCGCTGCGCGCTCAGATCCCAGTCGCTCTCCGGGCTGTTGAACGCCATATTGCGCAGCTGCAGACGGTCGGCGGCGAATGGCAGCGCCGCAGAGGAAGGGGAAAAGTTTAGCGTGCCGTCGCTGAGGACGATTTCGTCGGCATGCAGCGGGTCGCTAAACTGGCGGCTGCTAAAACCAATATCCACCGTTTGCGCCACCAGCGTGGCGGGTTTGCCGTCGCGGCCGAGGGTGACGTTTTGCAGCTGCAGGTGCATCGGCGAGGAGAAATTATGGTTCATCTTGTTGAAAGAGACCTTCCAACCGGTGCCGTCGCTTAGCCAGGCGCTGGCCTGGCGCCCACCCCACTGGGTTTGCAACAGGAAGTAAGCGGCAATAATCACCACCAGCAGGGCAATCAGCAGCCAGAGAATCAGCTTTCTGAGAAATTTCATGGTCTTCGATCCTGAGCGAGGCACATAAGGCTGTTATGCCCGAATTATGCGCAATCCTCAAGACAGGAATTGTGTAATGAGATGATGTGAGGTTGATGATGCAGACGCCCCGGCCAGCATTGCGCGGCCGGAGCGTCACAGAGGATCAGTTTTTCTCTGGCGGGAAAATCAGATTCAGAACAATCGCCGTGATACCGCCGGCAGCGATACCCGAGGAGAGCAGGTTCTTCAGCCAGTCAGGGGCGAACTGCAGGATCAGCGGCTGCTGGGAGACGCCAAGGCCGACGGCCAGCGACAGGGCGATAATCAGGATCGCCCGGCGGTTCAGCGGCTCGCGGGAGACGATGCGCACGCCGGAAGCGGCAATGGTGCCGAACATGACCAGCGTCGCGCCGCCGAGCACCGGCTCAGGAATATGCTGCACAAAGCCGCTCACCGCCGGGAACAGGCCGAGCACGATCAGCATCAGCGCGACCACGAAACCGACATAGCGGCTGGCGACGCCGGTCAGCTGGATCACGCCGTTGTTCTGACCAAAGCAGGAGTTCGGGAAGGTATTGAATACCGCCGAAACAAAGGAGTTCAGGCCGTTAGCCAGCACGCCGCCCTTCAGACGCTTCATATATACCGGGCCGGAAACCGGCTGCTCGGAGACGTCAGAGGTGGCGGTAATATCGCCGATGGTTTCCAGCGAGGTAATCATAAACACTAGCATCAGCGGCAGCAGCAGGTTCCAGTCGATGCCCAGCCCGTAGTAAAGCGGCGTAGGCACCATAATCAGGCTGCTTTCCGTCGGCGTGGTATTGGCCGGCAGCATATCGAGCAACCATGCCGCCAGATAGCCGGCCGCCATCGCGATTACCAGCGAAGCGATGCGCAGGTACGGGTTACGCTGGCGGTTAAGGATAATAATCAGCGCCAGCACGATCCCTGCCAGCAGCAGGTTTTTCGGCGCGCCGAAGGTGTGATCGGCCATGGCCGCATAGCCGCCGCCGATGGAGGTCAGGCCAACCTGGATCAGCGACAGGCCGATAATCATCACCACCACGCCGGAGACCAGCGGGGTAATAATGCGGCGGGCGAGATGCAGGACGCGGGAGAGAACCATCTCCGTGCAGCTGGCCAACATCAGGGTGCCGAACAGCGCGGCCATCATGGTCGGAACATCGGCGCCGCCGGTTTTCAGCGCGGTGCCGCCCATAATCAGCGGTGCGACGAAGTTAAAGCTGGTGCCCTGAATCGAGAGCAGACCAGATCCCACCGGGCCCCAGGCTTTAATTTGAATGATGGAGGCCACGCCGGAGGCGAAAAGGGACATGCTGATGATGTGTTGCGTATCCTGAGCCGGAAGGCCCAGCGCCTGGCAAATTAACAGCGCCGGAGTGATAACCGCGACAAACATCGCCAGCAGGTGCTGGAAAGCGGCGAACAAGGTTTGCGGTAGCGGCGGGCGGTCTTCGAGGCGGTAGATTAATTCGCTGGTTTGCATGTGCGCAACCGGTTGCGCATTTTCTGACTCTGCGGTGTTAACGGACATCACAACAATCCCAAAGGTGGCAAAGCGGGGATTTTATCGGACTGTAGACCAAAAGCAAACGTTTGCCACTCTTTAGCGGCAAATATTTAAGCATGGAATAAGTGTCAAATATTTATTAACATTTTGTATGCTTGATCGCATCATTATCCCTACAAAATATCTTTTCCTGTCCTTTTTTCCGTACTTCTGCTTAAAATCCCTTCCCGATTACTCATGATGAGAAGCAATCGACACCGGGAATACCGTCGCGTGTGAATGGATCATGCGCCTATAAGGAGCTCTTTTTATGTTTCATCTCGATACCTTATCGACGCTCGTTGCCGCAACACTCGTGTTGCTACTGGGTAGAAAACTCGTTCAAATCGTCCCTTTCCTCAAGAAATACACCATTCCTGAACCCGTTGCGGGCGGCCTGCTGGTCGCGCTGGCGCTGCTGGTATTAAAGAAAAGCATGGATATCGAAATCGATTTCGATATGAGCCTGAAAGATCCGCTGATGCTGGCTTTCTTTGCGACTATCGGCCTCAACGCCAACCTCGCCAGCCTGCGCTCCGGCGGCAAAGTGGTGGGGACGTTCCTGATTGTGGTGGTGGGACTGCTGCTGCTGCAAAACGCGCTCGGAATCGGCATGGCGAAGCTGCTGGGCCTCGACCCGCTGATGGGGCTGCTGGCCGGTTCGATTACCCTTTCCGGCGGCCACGGCACCGGCGCGGCATGGAGTAAATTGTTTGTTGAGCGCTATGGTTTTGCCAACGCCACCGAAGTGGCGATGGCTTGCGCAACCTTCGGTCTTGTCCTTGGCGGCCTGATCGGCGGACCGGTGGCGCGCTATCTGGTTAAGCACTCTTCCTCCCCGGACGGTACGCCGGACGATCAGCTCGCGCCGACCGCGTTTGAAAAGCCGGATATGGGGCGCATGATCACCTCGTTGGTGCTGATTGAGAGCATCGCGCTGATCGCCATCTGTTTGACGGTAGGGAAGATCGTTGCGCAACTGCTGGCGGGAACCATATTTGAACTGCCCACCTTCGTTTGCGTATTGTTTATCGGCGTGATCCTGAGCAACAGCCTGTCGGCGCTGGGGCTGTACCGCGTGTTCGACCGCGCGGTGTCGGTGCTGGGTAACGTCAGCCTGTCGCTGTTCCTGGCGATGGCGCTGATGAGCCTGAAGCTGTGGGAGCTGGCGTCGCTGGCGCTGCCGATGATTATTATTCTGGCGGTTCAGGCAGTGGCCATGGCGCTGTATGCAGTGTTTGTGACCTACCGGATGATGGGCAAAAACTACGATGCCGCGGTGCTGGCCGCCGGCCACTGTGGTTTCGGCCTCGGCGCGACGCCGACGGCGATTGCCAATATGCAGGCGATTACCGACCGTTTCGGTCCGTCGCACATGGCGTTTCTGGTGGTGCCGATGGTGGGTGCGTTCTTTATTGATATCGTTAACGCGCTGGTGATTAAGCTCTATCTGCTGCTGCCGGTATTTGGCTGATTAAAACCCGGCGGCGCTGCGCTACGGGGTTGTGCGGTCTGCGGGCAGTAGCCGGGTAAGGCGTTTAAGCCGCAAGCCGGGGATACTCCGGGATTTATACATCGACGCGGTTTCTCCCCGGCTCGCGCTGCGCTTAGCCGGGCTACGGGGTTGTGCAGTCTGCGGGCAGTAGCCCGGGTAAGGCGTTTACGCCGCAACCCGGGGATACCCCGGGTTTTATACATCGGCGCGGTTTCTCCCCGGCTCGCGCCGCGCTTAGCAGTGCTACGGGGTTGTGCGGTCTGCGGGCATTAGCCCGGCTAAGGCGTTTACGCCGTCAGCCGGGAATACCTCAACAATCTTACGCTTCGTCGTGCTCTTCCCACGCCAGCGCGCGTTTTACCGCTTTCTTCCAGCCGCTGTAGCGATAGTTACGCTCGGTGGTTTCAATTCCTGGACGGAACTCGCGCTCGATAACGGCTTTCTCCTGCAGCTCATCCAGATTCTGCCAGAAACCGACCGCCAGACCGGCCAGATAAGCTGCGCCCAAAGCGGTGACTTCACGGACTTCCGGGCGCTCCACGCGGGTGCCGAGAATATCCGACTGGAACTGCATCAGGAAGTTGTTGGCGACCGCGCCGCCGTCAACGCGCAGGGCGTGCAGACGGATCCCGGAGTCAGCCTGCATCGCTTCCAGTACGTCGCGGGTCTGATAGGCGATCGACTCTAGCGTGGCGCGAATAATATGGTTGGAGTTCACGCCGCGGGTCAGGCCAAAAATTGCGCCGCGGGCATAGGGATCCCAATACGGTGCGCCGAGGCCGGTAAAGGCCGGAACGACGTACACGCCGTTGGTATCCTTCACTTTGGTGGCGAAATATTCGGAATCGAACGCGTCGCTAATCAGCTTCATCTCATCGCGCAGCCACTGGATGGAAGCGCCCGCCATAAACACCGCGCCTTCCAGCGCATAGTTCACCTCACCGCGCGGGCCGCAGGCGATAGTCGTCAACAGGCCGTGCGTTGATGTCACCGCTTTCTCGCCGGTATTCATCAGCATAAAGCAGCCGGTACCGTAGGTGTTTTTCGCCATCCCCTCTTTAACGCACAGCTGGCCGAACAGCGCAGCCTGCTGGTCGCCGGCGATACCGGCGATCGGAATACGCGTCCCGCCTTTACCGCCGATGTTGGTCTGGCCGTACACTTCGGACGACTTGCGCACTTCCGGCAGCATGGCGCGCGGGATATCCAGCGCATCGAGCATTTTGTCGTCCCAGTCCAGCTCGTGGATATTAAACAGCATGGTACGCGAGGCGTTGGTGTAGTCAGTCACGTGAACGCGTCCCTGGGTCATTTTCCAGATAAGCCAGGTGTCTACGGTGCCGAACAGCAGCTCGCCGCGTTTAGCGCGTTCGCGCGCGCCTTCGACGTGGTCGAGGATCCACTTCACTTTGGTGCCGGAGAAGTACGGGTCAACTACCAGGCCGGTGGCCTTGCGGATGTACTCTTCCATGCCGTCGCGCTTGAGCTGCTCGCAGATCTCGGCGGTACGGCGGCACTGCCAGACGATAGCGTTATAAATCGGCTTGCCGGTTTCACGCTCCCAGACGATGGCGGTTTCACGCTGGTTGGTGATACCGATCGCCGCGATTTCATCGGAGCTGATATCGGCTTTTGCCAGCACTTCGACCAGCGTAGAGCTTTGCGATGCCCAGATCTCCATCGGGTCGTGTTCAACCCATCCTGGGCGCGGATAAATTTGTTCGAATTCTCGCTGAGAGACGCTGACGATATTGGCATCGTGATCCATTACCACGGCGCGGGAGCTGGTGGTGCCCTGGTCGAGCGCTACGATATATTTTTTGTCGGTCATAGTATGAGTCCCGTAGTCAGATTACAGCGAAGCTTTGTGTTGCGTCGTAGAGGGAGATGCGGCTTCTTTCTCTTCAACAACGCAGGTGTCGCAAGGCAGGTGGCGGCCAATCAGCTTGCGGTAGCAGAATGCGCCCAGCGCAGCACCGACGATTGGCGCACACAGCGGCACCAGGAAATAAGGAATATCTTTGCCGCCGGTGAAGGCGACGTTGCCCCAGCCTGCCAGCCAGGCGAAGGCTTTCGGTCCGATATCACGCGCCGGGTTCATGGCGAAGCCGGTCAGCGGGCCCATGGATGCGCCAATGACGGCGATCAGCAGACCAATCAGCAGCGGCGCCAGCGGGCCACGCGGCACGCCGTTGCCATCGTCGGTCAGCGCCAGAATGACGCCCATCAGGATAGCGGTAATCACCATTTCTACCGCGAAGGCCTGCACAAAATTGATATGCGGGTTCGGGTAAGTAGAGAAAATGCCAGCCAGCTCGAGACTTTCGACGCTACCGCGCACCATATTGTGGGTATGTTCGAAATCGAAGAAAAGATTGTAATAAAGCCCGTAAACTAAAGCCGCAGCGCAAAAGGCGCCAGCGAATTGCGCAATGATAAAAGGAACAACTTTACGACCGTCAAAGCAGGCGAATAGCCACAGCGCGATGGTGACCGCTGGGTTAAGATGCGCACCGGAAACCCCTGCGGTCAGGTAAATCGCCATGGCGACGCCCAGACCCCAGATGATGCTGATTTCCCATTGACCGAAGCTGGCTCCCGCGACCTTAAGCGCAGCGACGCACCCAACGCCGAAAAAGATCAACAACCCGGTACCGAGGAACTCTGCGATGCACTGGCCTTTTAGTGTTGATGTTTGGCTCATAATCGAATCCTGAAGCGTAGTGATGATTATTGTAAGTGTGAAGGTCGCAGGCGACCATGCTGCCATGTAGGCATAGTGTTAATTTATCGTTAACGAACAAAAACGAGAAATATCGAAATTCAAATGTGTGTACCACGTCAAGAAAATGAGCGTTTTCGCGCCATAAACGCGTATTCGGCCGTTTGCGGGAGCGTTTCACCGCTCATTTTTTTACGTCTTGATTAACAATTACGAAAAAGTACCGGGTAAAAGCGGCGAACGGACCAGGTAAAGGCTGAAAAGTGTTGCAAACCGCAATCTGCGCGGGTTGTCGCTGGACAGGGGAGGCGGGGCTTCATACAATCGACTACATCACCACTGTAGTGCGCTAATTTTCGTTAAGGCGTCAACGCGTATACGAAACGGACGGTTTCTATCAACGCCTTGCAAGTTCAGGAGAGGTATGACGATGTCATTAGAAGTGTTTGAGAAATTAGAATCTAAAGTTCAGCAGGCGATTGATACCATCACTCTGTTACAGATGGAAATCGAAGAGCTGAAAGAGAAGAACAACACGCTGGCGCAGGAAGTACAGAGCGCACAGCACAGCCGTGAAGAGCTTGAGCGTGAAAACGGTCAGCTGAAAGAACAGCAGCAGGGCTGGCAGGATCGTCTGCAGGCGCTGCTGGGCCGCATGGAAGAAGTCTGATGCTTCCCGCTCCCTCCCGTTTGGGAGGGGGCAAACTCTCCCCCGTTCTATATACTCGCAAGTTATAGCCAATCTTTTTTTATTCTTTAATCATCAGTCCGCTTTCTGGCACGCTTAATCCATCACAACACGACATAAAGAGAGCGGTGCGATGAATAAGTGGGGCATAGGGTTAACTCTGTTGCTGGCATCCGCCAGCGTTCTGGCAAAAGACATTCAACTATTAAACGTTTCTTACGATCCGACGCGCGAGCTGTACGAACAGTACAATAAAGCCTTTAGCGCCCACTGGAAGCAAGAAACCGGCGACAACGTGGTGATTCGTCAATCCCACGGCGGCTCCGGCAAACAGGCGACCTCGGTGATCAACGGCATTGAAGCCGACGTGGTGACCCTTGCGCTGGCCTATGACGTCGATGCGATTGCCGAACGCGGCCGAATCGACAAAAACTGGCTGAAACGTCTGCCGGATAACTCTGCGCCGTATACCTCCACCATCGTGTTCCTCGTACGCAAAGGCAACCCGAAGCAGATTCACGACTGGAACGACCTGATTAAACCGGGCGTGTCGGTGATTACCCCGAACCCGAAAAGCTCCGGCGGCGCGCGCTGGAACTATCTGGCGGCATGGGGCTACGCCCTGCACCAGAACAATGGCGACCAGGCGAAGGCGCAAGAGTTCGTAAAAGCGCTGTTTAAGAACGTCGAAGTGCTGGATTCCGGCGCCCGGGGCGCGACTAACACCTTCGTAGAGCGCGGGATCGGCGATGTGCTGATTGCCTGGGAAAACGAAGCCCTGCTGGCGACCAACGAACTGGGTAAAGACAAATTTGAGATCGTGACCCCGAGCGAATCGATTCTCGCCGAGCCGACGGTTTCCGTGGTGGATAAAGTGGTCGACAAGAAAGGCACTCGCCAGGTGGCGGAAGCGTATCTGAAGTATCTCTACTCGCCGGAAGGCCAGGAGATTGCGGCGAAGAACTTCTATCGCCCGCGCGATCCTGAAATTGCGAAAAAATACGCGAATGAGTTCCCGAAACTGAAGCTGTTCACCATTGATGATGTGTTTGGCGGCTGGACGAAAGCGCAGAAAGAGCACTTCTCCAACGGCGGCACCTTCGACCAGATTAACCAGCGTTAAATAGCCTCTCCTTATCCCCGCTCGCGCTGCGCGTAGCGGGGCTACAACTCTTGTAGCCAGGGTAAGCCGCGACCCGGGGCAGAGTAGCCCGGTCAGGCGCGTTAAGCGCCGCCTCGGGCAAAACTCAATGCACCACCTCCCGTTTTCATTTAGTCATCAAACTGCGTTACTCTTCCGTTTCTGGCTGAGACAGGAAAATAGAATGCGAAGAGTACGATACCTTTTATTAGCGCTGCTGGTGGCGGTTGTGGCGGCGATGGCCGGCGGCTACTACTGGCTCCATTCCGGCAACCCTGACGCGTTGCGCAAAATTGTTCTGCAGCAGTGCGTCCCCAACCAACAGCAGAATCAGGATCCCGCACCCTGTGCGGAAGTGAACCTGAAGGGCGGCTATGTGCTGTTTAAAGACCGCAATGGCCCGCTGCAGTATCTGCTGATGCCGACCTACCGTATTAACGGCACCGAAAGCCCGCTGCTGCTCAATCCCCTGACGCCGAACTTCTTCTGGCAGGCCTGGCAGGGGCGCGAAATCATGAGCCAGCATCGTGGTTCCGCTGTATCGGATGACGCGGTCTCCTTGACCATCAACTCACGCAGCGGACGCACGCAAAATCATTTCCATATCCATATCTCCTGCCTGCGTCCCGATGTCCGTACTCAGCTGGACAAGGAAGCGCCCGCTATCAGCAGTCGCTGGTTGCCGCTGCCCGGTGGACTACTGGGCCACGAATATCTGGCGCGCCGGGTCACCGAAACGGAGCTGGCGCAGCGCAGCCCGTTCCTGATGCTGGCCGAAGAGGTACCGGAAGCACGTGAACATATGGGCCGTTTTGCGCTGGCGATGGCGAAGCAGAGCGATGGTTCGCTGGTGCTGCTGGCGACCGAGCGTAACCTGTTGACGCTGAATCGCGCATCGGCGGAAGAGATTCAGGACCATAGCTGCGCCATTCTGGAATCCCGTTAATTTTCTTTACGTTCCCGCCATTCATTATCTCCTTGATTCTTATCCCGGTTTAACGCCGGGGTAGGATCGGGTGCATAAAAATATGTGAAACCGATCAAAAGATATAAAGGTATACCTTTATATCTTTTTGAGTATGGTTACACTCTCTTCATCGCCTCCATAAATTTCTGGCGGCGGCTTATATATAAAAACGTTTTTATTTCATGTAGTGACATCATTAATTGCTCACCCTATTTGCGCTGTTAAGCGTAAAGGAATATCAACATGAAACTTTCTATTGTGGAAAAGATCGGCTTCGGCGCAGGAGACATGGCGATAAACGTTGTGATTATCGCCATGCAGCTGCTGCTCGCCTATTTCTATACCGATATCTATGGCCTGAGCGCCGCTGATGTTGGCGTACTGTTCGTGGTTGTACGGATGATCGATGCGATTATCGATCCCGCCATGGGGGTTCTTACCGATAAGCTGAATACGCGCTGGGGACGTTATCGCCCGTGGCTGTTGTGGTTTGCAATCCCTTTTGGCTTCGCCGTTTATTTGATGTTTATCACGCCTGATATGGCCTATATGGCCAAACTGGCATGGGCCTACGGCACCTATATTCTGATGACTCTGGTCTATACCGCCATAACTATTCCTTATATTTCGATGATTGGCGTAATCACCAGCGACCCTGTCGAACGCTTAAGCGCAAACGGCTATCGCTTTGTGATGACTAAGATTGCCGCTTTTCTGGTAACTATCGTTGTGCCGATGCTCGCCGTCTGGCTGGGGCAGGGCAACAAGGCGCTGGGCTATCAGTTTTCAATGGGGCTGATGGGCGCGATGGGCGCCGTGCTGTTTATCTTCTGTTTTCTCACCACGCGTGAACGCAGCGAGCCGGAAATTACCTCGCTCTCGGTGGGGAAGCAGTTTAAGTATCTGTTACGTAACGATCAGTGGATTATTCTCGGCGTTGTTATTTTACTGCTGATGTGCGGCTATGTTATTCGTGGTTCCGTCGCGGCTTATTATGCTAAGTATTATCTGAACGGTGGCGATAGCCTGATTTCACCCTTCCTGACCACCGGCGTCATCGCTTCTATTTTGGCGATGATCGCCACCACATGGATAACCAAGTTCTGGGATAAAATTAAGATGTTCCGCTACACCCAGATTATTACTTTTATCCTGAGCGCGCTAATGTATTTCTCCGTCGGGCGTGAAAACCTTGTCCTGGCGTTTGCGTTCTATTTTCTTATTAATTTCTTCTGCGATATGCAAATGCCGGTGTTCTGGTCCTCTATCGCTGAAGCGGTAGATTACGGAGAAAAGAAAACCGGGCTGCGCGTTTCCGGACTCGCGTTTGGCGGCATCCTCTTCTTCCAGAAGTTTGGTATGGGCATTGCGGGAGGCATTCTTGGATTTCTGCTGAGCCACTTTGGCTATCAGGCCGATGTTGAACAGAGCGCACGTTCTCTAACCGGCATTGCGCTGATGATGACGCTCATTCCTGCCCTGTTCCACCTTGCGGTGGGGCTGCTTATGAAAAAATATCTGATTAATAACGAATATTACCGTGATATTCAGCTCGCCCTCGCGCAGAAAAAGGCATAAGGAGGCGCAAATGGACACCATCAATAAAGTTTGGGTTATCGGTGACGCCTCCGTTGACCTGGTGCCGGAAAAACAAAATAGCTACCTGAAATGTCCCGGTGGAGCATCGGCCAACGTGGGAGTGTGCGTGGCCAGGCTGGGCGGAGAATGCGGTTTTATCGGCTGTCTTGGCGACGATGATGCCGGGCGTTTTCTGCGCCAGGTATTCCAGGACAATGGCGTAGATGTCTCATTTCTTAGGCTGGACGCGAGCCTGACCAGCGCGGTGCTGATCGTCAATCTGACGGCTGACGGCGAGCGCAGCTTTACCTATCTGGTGCATCCAGGAGCCGACACCTACGTTTCGCCGCAGGATCTGCCGCCGTTCAGGAAACACGAATGGTTTTACTTTAGTTCGATAGGCCTCACCGACAGCCCCGCCCGCGAGGCGTGCCTTGAGGGGGCGAGACGTATGCGTGAGGCCGGCGGCTACGTTCTTTTTGACGTCAACTTACGCAGCAAGATGTGGCGCGATGCTACGGAGATCCCTGATCTGATCGCCCGATCTGCCGCGCTTGCCTCTATCTGCAAAGTCTCAGCAGATGAGCTTTGTCAGCTGAGCGGCGCCAGCCGCTGGCAGGATGCGCGTTATTACCTGCGCGATCTGGGCTGTGAGACCACCATTATTTCGCTGGGGGCTGATGGCGCGCTGCTCATTACCGCCGAGGGGGAGTTCCTTTTTCCTGCTCCGCGCGTTGACGTCGTCGATACCACCGGAGCAGGCGATGCCTTTGTTGGCGGCCTGCTGTTCACGCTTTCCCGCGCAAACGGCTGGTCTCATGCCCTGCTGGCGGAGGCTATCGGTAATGCCAACGCCTGTGGTGCGATGGCGGTGACGGCAAAAGGTGCGATGACGGCCCTGCCGTTTCCCGACCAGCTAAACACTTTTCTGGCCAGCCATTCGCTGGCACAAGCTATGACCATGAAATAAGGAGTCATCATGCACGTTGATCAAAACAAAATACTGGGATGCCTGGTTGGCGCCGCCGCCGCGGACGCGATGGGAGCGGCAACGGAAGTTCGGACTCAGCAGCAAATTAAGGACTATTTTGGCGGCTGGGTGACAACCTTTCAAAAACCGCCGGCGGATACGTTTGGCCGCTGCAATGAAGCGGGCATGTGCACCGATGATTTTATTCAGGCTAAGTACATTATGGACGCGCTGCTGTGCCATCAGCGCCAGGTCAGCGACGAAGCGATGCGCGAGGCGTTCCAGCAGTGGCTGGATTATCCTTACTACGCCAACTTTACCGGTCCGACGACGCGCGCGGCGATGAAAGCGATCTTCAATGACAACCGCGCCTCTTTGCAGGGCGAGCTGGAAGGTGAAAAACAGTCGGTACAGATTATTAATAAAGGAAACGCGGAAGCCACGAACGGCGCGGCGATGAAGATTTGGCCAGCGGCGGTGCTGCACCCCGGCAATATCGACGCGGCAATTGAATGTGCGCTGCAGATTTGCCGCTTTACGCACAACAATGTGCTGGCGATGTCCGGCGCGGCGGCGATGGCCGCGGCAACCAGCGAGGCGTTAAGATCGCAGACCAATGCAGACAGCATTATTGCCGCCGGTGTTTACGGCGCTCAAAAGGGCTATCTGCTGGCGCAGGAGCAAGGAGCGATGATGGTTGCAGGCCCTTCCGTTGCCCGGCGCATTGAGCTGGCGGTGGAGATCGGTAAACGTCATCGCCATTGGGAAACCGCGGTAGTGGAAATCGCCGATATTATTGGTTCCGGGCTGCACGTAAGTGAAGCAGTGCCTGCGGCCTTCGGTCTGTTCGCGTGTTGTCCGAATTCTGCCGTAGATGCTATTATCTCCGGCGTTAATATCGGCAATGATACTGATACTGTCGCCACCATGGTTGGGGCGATCTCCGGCGCATTTCATGGTGCGGATGCTTTCCCCGCCGATTATTTAACGACCGTGGATCGTATGAATCATTTCGATTTGGCAGAACTGGCCAGGCAAATCGCAGGGTAGCGAATTCACCCTGCCGGGGACGGTGAAACGTCCCCTGCTGGCGAAGACGTGAGGTGCGCAGTTTGCAGGTTGATAAAACGAGCTTTACTCCGCTTTATAAGCAACTATTTTTTATCATCTGTCAGCAGATCCAAAACGGGTCTTTGCCTTTAGGCAGCCAGCTGCCGACGCAAAAAGAGGTCGCCAGAGCCTACAACGTCTCGTTGATTGTGGTGAAGCAGGCCTGGAGCGAATTAATCAATGCCGGCATTATTTCGTCCCAGCGCGGAAGCGGCTCGGTAGTATGTTCCGTGCCGGAAGGCGTGAGCTATGGCCATACGTTTCGCGGAATTACCAGCGATCTTCAGGATGCCAGCGTCGAGATAGAGAACCGTATTCTGGAAATCGCTCCGCGCCGCGCGCGCGATGCTCAGGCAGATGGCTTGAGCCTTCCTGCCCATCATCATTATCTTTATATCTCGCGTATTCGTTGCCTGAATAACCGCCCGTTCAACCATGAAAAAATATATCTCGATCTTAGCTTCTTTCCCGGCCTGGAATTGACCCCGCGGTCGCTGGAACATACGTCGCTTTATTCGTTATTAAACGTTACAAGCGACTCGGCGATTGAAAAAGTTGAGGCGATTTTACCTTCCCCCGAGTTATGTGAAAAACTGCAGATTGCTGAGAATAAACCGCTGCTATCCGTCGCCAGACAGACGTTTCAGGCCGGACGCGATAGTCCTTTTGAATATTGCCGTTATTACGTGCTGTCTGAATACTTTGGTGAGATCCATTATCACTAAACTGCCTGTATCCATCCCGTAATAACCCCACCATATCTGGCGTTTACCTGTCTTATTGTCCGTCGTATTCTTGCTGAAAAAAACGACAGGAGACAGGTATGTCGCTCTGGTTTTCCCACCCTCTGTTCCTTCCCTCTATCATCGTCGGCATCACTATTCTCCTCTGGGCGACCTCGCTACTGCCGGAGTTTATGACCGCGCTGCTGTTTTTTGCCGCGGCGATGATCGCCAAAATCGCGCCGCCGGAGGTGATTTTCGGCGGCTTTGCCTCATCGGCGTTCTGGCTGGTGTTCAGCGGCTTTGTGCTGGGGATCGCTATACGCAAAACCGGGCTGGCGGACAGGGGGGCCCGGTCGCTCTCGTCGCGGCTAACCGACTCCTGGCCGCTGATGGTCGGCAGCGTGGTGCTGCTCAGCTATGCGCTGGCGTTTGTGATGCCGTCCAATATGGGACGTATCGCGCTGCTGATGCCGATTGTGGCGGCAATGGCCAGGCGTGCCGGTATCGAAGAGGGGACGCGCCCGTGGTTTGGCCTGGCGCTGGCGGTAGGGTTCGGGACCTTCCAGCTGTCTGCCACCATTCTGCCTGCCAACGTCCCGAATCTGGTGATGAGCGGCGCGGCGGAGGGGTCATACGGCATCCACCTGAATTACCTGCCCTATTTACTGCTGCATACGCCGGTACTCGGCTGGCTCAAAGGGGCTGTGCTGATCGCCTTGATATGCTGGCTGTTTCCCGGAAAACCGCACCCGCCGCGCGACATGACGCCGCTGCCGCCGATGAGCCGCGATGAGAAGCGCCTGGCGTGGCTGCTGGTGGTGGTGCTGACGCTCTGGGTGACGGAGAGCTGGCACGGCGTGGGGCCGGCCTGGACAGGGCTGGCGGCGGCGGTGATAACGCTGCTGCCGCGGGTCGGTTTTATCAGCGGCGAGGAGTTTTCCAGCGGCGTGAATATCCGCACCTGTATTTACGTCGCCGGAATTTTGGGACTGGCGATCACCGTGACGCAAACCGGTATCGGCGGCGTGGTGGGGAATGCCCTGCTGCAGATTATGCCGCTGGATAAAGAGAGTCCGTTCACCAGCTTTCTCGCATTGACCGGCATTACCAGCGCGCTGAACTTTATCATGACCGCTAACGGCGTACCGGCGCTGTATACCACCTTCGCGCAGAGCTTCTCCGATGCCACCGGCTTCCCGCTGCTGAGCGTGATTATGATTCAGGTGCTGGGGTACTCCACGCCGCTGCTGCCGTATCAGGCGTCACCGATTGTCGTGGCGATGGGGCTAGGGAAAGTGCCTGCGCGGGCGGGAATGCTGCTGTGTATCGCGCTAGCGGCGGTGAGCTATTTGATTCTGCTGCCGCTGGACTATCTGTGGTATCAGGCGCTGGGGAAACTGTAGCGGTGTAAAAAACCCGGCTTGCGCTGCGCTGAGCCGGGCTACAAATATTGCAGATTTCTGGTCAGTAGCCCCGGTTGCGAAGCGCGACCGGGATAGCCTTTAAAGCGAATTACGCTTTTTTCGCGGCTTCTGCTGCTTTAACGATCACCGCGAAAGCGTCAGCTTTCAGGGATGCGCCGCCAACCAGCGCGCCGTCGATGTCCGGCTGGGTAAACAGCTCTGCTGCGTTGCCCGCGTTAACGGAACCGCCGTACTGGATGATCACTTGTTCAGCCACTTTCGCATCGGCTTTCGCGATGTGGTCGCGAATAAATTTGTGTACTGCCTGAGCCTGAGCCGGGGTAGCGGATTTGCCGGTACCGATCGCCCATACGGGTTCGTAAGCGATAACCACGCCTTCGAAGGCCGCCGCGCCCTGAGTTTTCAGAACGGCGTCGATTTGACGGGCGCACACTTCTTCCGTTTTGCCCGCTTCGTTTTCCGCTTCGGTTTCACCGATGCACAGAACCGGGATCAGACCCTGCTCTTTCAGAACCGCGAATTTTTTAGCGATGAGCTCGTCGGACTCTTTATGGTAGGTACGACGCTCGGAGTGGCCGATGATGATGTACTGAGCGCCGATGTCTTTCAGCATTTCAGCAGAGGTTTCGCCGGTGAATGCGCCGGACAGGTTCAGGTCAACGTTCTGCGCGCCCAGGTGAATGTGGCTGCCGGCAGCGGCTTGTTTCGCCAGGTCGATGTACATTTCAGGCGGAGCAATTGCAACTGCACAGCCGGTCACGCCAGCCAGTTCGGTACGCAGGTTCGCGACCAGTTCGTTTACCATGTGGCGGCTGCCGTTCAGTTTCCAGTTACCCATCACTAAAGGATGTCGCATTTTTATTCTCCACGCTTCAAAGCGAATTAAGGAATATAGCCGCCCCCGAGGGCAGCATGGTCTGTGAAACAGTATAGAGATTCATCACTGGAAAGGCTTTGCTTTTTGTCATTTATTGTTGTTTTCCAGCGTTTCAGATAGCGCCAGCTTAATCGGTTCAACAGCGAAGGTCAGCCCCTTTTCGCCGTTGTCCGCCACCACATAGCGTACCGCGCCTTCGGTTTCGCTGAAGTAACGTTTACCTTTTCCGGCGGTCAGCAATTTTTGCAATTTTTGCTGGCTTTGCGTCTGGCTCAGGGTGGGCACAAAAGCGCGCATCACGGCGCTCATATACTCCTGAGCCCTGGCTTTCGCCGCTTTCTGCTGCGGCCCCTGAATCGGTAGCCAGGTTATTTGCATCGATTTAATTTTGAGGGTTCCACGTTCAAGCGCGGTCGACGCGTAGAGGTTCTCATTGATCTTGGTGGCGGCGCGGGTCAGGTTCGCCTGGTCTTTGCTGGCGGCGACGGCGCGAAATTCATTGAGCGTTAGCTTCGGGTTATCGCGATTGAATTTTTCCCGAAACTCGCTGATGGAAATATCAAAGACCGGCGCGCCGGAGAGAAGATAGGGTGCCGTAGCACCGGCGTCTGACTCGGCGGACAACGCCTTTTGGCCAACGGATAACGCCGCCAGCCCAATCAAACATAAGGTTGCCCACTTCTTCATGCCCATCTTCCCTTTTTTTATCTGCTGACGATTAAAACGAGAACCGTCACGCTTGTCAAAAAGTCACGCCTTCAGGGTAAACTACGTCGGTGATGATGATAAGGAATAAAATATGACCCTACAGCAGTGGCTATTCTCAATTAAAGGGCGGATTGGACGTCGCGACTTCTGGATCTGGATCGCTATCTGGATAATGACCATGAGCGCGCTGTTCACGCTGGCTGGCAGTAATCTTCTTAATTTACAGACGGCGGCTTTTATTCTGGTGTGCTTGCTGTGGCCGACGGCGGCGGTGACCATTAAACGCCTGCACGATCGGGGTAAATCCGGTCTCTGGGCGCTGCTAATGATTCTGGCGTGGATGCTGCTGGCGGGCAACTGGTCAATGCTGCCTGGGGTCTGGCAGTGGGGCGTCGGGCGGTTTATACCGACGCTGATTATCGTCATGATGCTGATCGACCTGGGCGCGTTTGTCGGCACCCAGGGCGCGAATAAGTTTGGTAAAGAGACGCTGGACGTACGCTGGAAAGCGGAATCCTGATTACCAATAGTGTTCGGCTGTCATATGACCCGGTCGGCGACGCAGGTGCTTGCTCATCTGCCGGGTCTCTTTCAGTAGCTGCTGGGTGTCGCGCACCATCTGCGGGTTACCGCACAGCATAACGTGGCTGCTCTCGGCGTTCATCGGCAGGCCGACGGCCTCTTCCAGCGCGCCGGTCTCAATCAGGAACGGGATGCGCCCCGTGAGCATGCCCGGCGCGGTTTCCCGACTGACGACTGACTGGATGCGCAGCTTGCCCGCATAGCGCGCTTCCAGCGCCTGCATCTGCGGCAGATAGCTGAGATCGGCGGCATAACGCGCGGCGTGCACCAGTACCAGGTTTTTAAAACGATCCAGGTCTTTCCCTTCTTCGAGAATCGACAGGTACGGGCCAATGGCTGTGCCGGTGGCGAGCATCCATAGCGTGTCGCAATCGGGTACCTCTTCCAGGACAAAGAAACCAGCGGCTTCGCTGACAATCTGCACTTCGTCGCCCGGCTTCAGTGCCGCCAGCCGCGGGCTGAGCTTGCCCTCCGGAACCGTCACCAGGTAGAACTCAAGATCGGGATTACCGGGGGCGTTGACGTAGGAATAGGCGCGCTGCACGCGTTCACCGTCAATGTCCAGGCCTAGCTTGGCAAACTGACCTGCGGTAAACGGCGCAACCGGTGCGTGAACGGTGAGGCTAAACAGTGCATCAGTCCAGTTTTGTACTTTTACCACTTTACCTGTAACCCAGTTGGCCATAGCGTCTCTCCTCTCAATCCTGTTAGCGTATCTTCACCGCGACGAGAGCAGATTTCCAGCCCGAAAAGGCTGGAAAGCTCTATTGATCAAATGTTTTACAGGATGTGCAGCTGGATATCCGGATCTTTGCGATCGAGATAATGAATCGACTGAATACGGCGAATTGTGCGGGATTTGCCGCGGA
Organism: Klebsiella pasteurii; assembly: GCF_018139045.1. Lineage (NCBI taxonomy): Bacteria > Pseudomonadati > Pseudomonadota > Gammaproteobacteria > Enterobacterales > Enterobacteriaceae > Klebsiella > Klebsiella pasteurii. Next base: position 3,795,085 of record NZ_CP073236.1, on the reverse strand, counting down.
TCAGCAGAGTTTCGGTGGTGGCCATATTGCCTTTACGGGTGATACCGTCCAGCAGATCGCCTTTGGTGATGCCGGTCGCTGAGAAAACGACGTTGTCGCTGCGCGCCATATCGTCCAGGCGCAGCACTTTGCCTGCTTCAATGCCCATTGCTTTGCAGCGTTCCAGCTCGTTTTCGCCGATGCGGCGGTTCTCTTCGCTGTCGCCCTTCACGTGGTGACGCGCCAGCAGACGGCCGTTCATATCGCCGTCCAGCGCGCGGATCACCGCTGCGGAAACGACGCCCTCCGGCGCGCCGCCGATACCGTACATAACGTCAACTTCGCTGTCCGGCATACAGGTCAGAATAGAGGCGGCAACGTCGCCGTCGGGGATAGCAAACACGCGCACGCCCAACTTTTGCAGCTCAACAATGACCTTATCATGGCGCGGCTTGGCTAAGATGGTGACCGTTAATTCGCTCAGCGGCTTATTCAGCGCGCGGGCGATATTATGCAGGTTCTCCGCCAGCGGCAGGTTCATATCGATGGTGCCTTTCGCCCCTGGGCCGACGATCAGCTTTTCCATGTACATATCCGGCGCGTTCAGGAAGCAGCCCTTATCGCCTACCGCCATGACCGCCAGCGCGTTCGCCTGGCCCATCGCCGTCATGCGGGTGCCTTCGATGGGATCGACAGCGATATCTACCGCATCGCCGTGGCCGGTACCGACGCGCTCGCCGATGTACAGCATCGGCGCTTCGTCGATTTCGCCTTCGCCAATCACGATGGTGCCGTCGATGTTGATCAGGTTGAGCATAATACGCATGGCGTTGACGGCGGCGCCGTCGGCGGTGTTTTTATCACCACGGCCTAACCACTTGTAGCCTGCCAGCGCGGCGGCTTCGGTGACGCGCGAAAATTCGATGGCCAGTTCTCGTTTCATAATCCACTCATCTGAATAAAAATTATGCGCAGCGTGGCGAGATGACGTTCGCGCTACGCGTTGGAATAGCGTTCGGTTTCCGGCATCCAGCGCTCAATCAGGGCCTGGGCCTGCTGGGGATAGCGTTCGTGAATATGGCGGGCGATGCGCTGAACTTCCGGGATCATGGCCTGATCGCGCAATAAGTCCGCAACTTTAAATTCAGCATTGCCGGTCTGACGGGTGCCAAGCAGCTCGCCGGGACCGCGAATTTCCAGGTCTTTTTGGGCGATGACGAAACCGTCGTTGCTATCGCGCAGAACCTGCAGGCGCTTCTGGGCGGTTTTTGAAAGCGGCGATTTGTAGAGTAGCACGCAGTGGGAAGCTACCGCGCCGCGCCCGACGCGGCCTCTGAGCTGGTGCAGTTGAGCCAGGCCCAGACGCTCCGGGTTTTCGATGATCATCAGACTGGAGTTGGGCACGTCCACACCGACTTCAATCACCGTGGTGGCGACCAGCAGATGCAGCTCGCCCTGCTTGAATGCGCTCATCACCGCCTGCTTCTCGGCGGACTTCATGCGCCCGTGCACCAGGCCGATATTCAGCTCCGGCAGCGCGAGCTTCAGCTCTTCCCAGGTGGCTTCCGCCGCCTGGGCTTCCAGCAGATCCGACTCTTCAATCAGCGTACAGACCCAGTAGGCCTGACGACCTTCGTGGGTGCAGGCGTTGCGCACGCGGTCAATAATATCGCTGCGGCGGGTATCCGGAATAGCCACCGTAGTGACCGGCGTACGGCCCGGCGGCAGTTCATCGATGACCGAGGTGTCGAGATCGGCATAAGCGGTCATCGCCAGGGTTCGTGGAATCGGCGTGGCGGTCATAATCAGCTGGTGCGGGTGAAAACCCTGCTGTTGGCCTTTTTCCCACAGCGCCAGCCGCTGATGGACGCCAAAACGGTGCTGTTCGTCGATAATCACCAACGCGAGGCCGTTAAACTGGACCTGCTCCTGAAAGATGGCGTGGGTCCCGACAATCATCTGCACCTGTCCGCTGGCGATAGCCTCCTGCTGCGCCAGGCGCGCTTTGCCTTTTTGTTTGCCCGCCAGCCAGCCAACCTCAACGCCCAGCGGTTCGAACCAGCTGCGGAAATTATTGGCGTGCTGTTCAGCCAGCAGCTCGGTCGGTGCCATCAGCGCCACCTGTTTGCCGTGGGCGATGGCGCGCAGGGCGGCAAGCGCGGCAACCAGGGTTTTACCGGAACCCACGTCACCCTGCACCAGACGCATCATCGGCACGTCCAGCGCCATATCGCGCTCGATTTCAGCCGTCACGCGCGCTTGCGCGCCGGTCGGCGTAAAGGGGAGGGAGGCCAGCAGCTTGTCTTTTAACGTGTCGTTAGCGCTAAGCGCGAGGGCGTGATAGCGCTGGGCGCCTGCCCGCAGCGCCAGCATGCTGAGGTTATGCGCCAGCAGCTCTTCCAGAATTAAGCGCCGCTGGGCTGGATGTTTACCGCTTTCCAGCTCGCCAAGCTGTAACGTGGGCGGCGGGCGATGCAGGGTGCGTAAGGCGTCCGGCAGGCTCATCATCCCCTGGGCCAACTCCGGCGGCAGCAGCTCGGCGATAGCGCAGGTTTCAAGCAGCTCAAGCGCCTGGTCAGTGAGCTTGCGCAGCGTAGCCTGCTTGATGCCTTCGGTGGTGGGATAAACCGGGGTCAGCGTTTCCTGTAAATCAGGCGTACTCATGTCGCCCTGAACCCGATATTCCGGGTGGATCATCTCCGCTCCGTGCTTACCGCGCTTCGCTTCGCCGTAGGCCAGTACGCGGCGCCCGGTTGCCAGGCTGTTTTTCATCGCCGCGCTGAAGTTAAAAAAGCGCATGGTGAGGATGCCGGAACCGTCGCTTATCTGGCAGGTCATCATCCGGCGGCCGCCGAAAGTGATATTGCAGTTGAGAACTTCGCCTTCAACGGTGGCGTAAACGCCGGGCAGCAGTTCGCCGATTTGATACAGATGGGTGCGGTCTTCGTAGCGTAGCGGCAGGTGCAGGAGCAGATCCTGTACCGTATGCAGGCCAATCTTTGCCAGTTTACTACTCTGGGCCGCGCCAACGCCCGTCAGGGAGTTGAGCGGCACCGCATCCAGCAGACGGCCCTGCATGATTACTTCGCCGCCTGCATGGTGGCCCACCACGCGGCATCGGCTTCGACTTCACCCTGCTCGTTGATGTGGGGGTAGGGGAGACCTTTGCGTTTTGCGACCCTCGCCAGCACCGGATAGCCGCCCTCAAACAGCAGGCGCTGCTGGTCTTCTTCCGGCAGCATGCTGTTCTCGCGCTGGTACATGCCGGCGTTCTGCCGCTGGCGCTGAGCTTCATAGAGGATAAGCGCTGAGGCGACGGAAACGTTCAGCGACTGCACCATGCCAATCATTGGAATGATGATGTCCTGGTCCGCCAGGTCTAACGCTTCCTGCGTAATGCCGGTTTTCTCCTGCCCCATCAGGATACAGGTAGGGCGGGTATAGTCGATTTCACGGAAATCAACGGCTTTATCAGAGAGATGGGTCGCCAGGATCTGCATTCCCTGGCCTTTTAAATGCGTGACGGCCTCGCCAATAGTACGGTGGGTTTTAACCTGCACCCAGCTATTGCTGCCGGCCGCCGCAGAGGCCATGGTACGCATACGGCTGCCCGGCCAGATGGCGTGCACTTCATGCACGCCAACGGCGTCAGCCGTACGAATGACCGCAGAGACGTTATGAGGTTTGTGGACCTGCTCCATGCAGACCGTCAGGTCAGGCTGACGCCTGGCGAGCATCTCGCAGATACGCGCATAACGCTGTAAATTCATTACACTTCATCCTTCGAATGACTCTTTAATCGCCGCAGATTACTCGGCCCATCCCTGGGCCTCGCCCCTTGCGGGGCTGCTGTAAGCAGCGTTCAAATCCGCTCCCGGCAGATTTGTCATTCGCTTGCCGCCTTGATGCAATTCGAATGATTTTGTGTCAGAGCTAGTTTCGGTTACGGGTGACTTTTATCACATCCGGCATGACGCGAATTTTGCGCATAATATTCGCCAGATGCACGCGGTCGCGCGCGGTGAGGCGAATAAAGGCGCTGTAAACGCGGCCATCTTTCTCTTCCGTATTCAGGCTTTGGATATTGGAAGAGGCGGTGTTGATCGCGGCGGTAAGATTCGCCAGGGCACCCTGATGGTTGAACATGTCCACCTTGATTTCGGTGATAAATTCCTGCGCCGTCTCTTTGTCCCACTCGACCGCCATAAATTTCTCCGGCTCTTTCTGATAGCCGCGAATGTTACGACAGGACTCATGGTGGATGACCAGGCCTTTGCCCGGACTAACGTGCGCAATAATCGGGTCGCCGGGGATCGGACGGCAGCATTTGGCAAAGGTGATCAGCACGCCATCCGCGCCTTTAATCGGCAGATGGTTATGGCCGACAGGCGCCGGCTGTACAGGCACGGCGGTAGTTTCACCCTGCTGTAGGTTTTTGGCCACCACGACGCTCATGGCGTTGCCGAGGCCGATTTCGGCCAGCAGATCGTCAAGCGTGGTCAGCTTCATGCGCTCAATTTCACGCTGAATATTCTCTGGCGGAATCTCCGCCAGCTTACGGCTACCGCCGAGGGCGTGGTTGAGCAGGCGGCGTCCGAGGCTAACGGAATCGTCGCGCTTGAGGTTTTTCAGCAGCTGGCGAATTTTGGCGCGCGCTTTCGAGCTGACGACAAAGTTCAGCCACGCGGCGTTCGGGCGTGCGCCCGGCGCGGTGATGATTTCCACCGTTTGGCCGCTGGAGAGCGACTGCGATAGCGGATAGGGCTGGCGGTCGACGCGCGCGCCGACGCAGGCATGGCCGATATCGGTATGCACCGCGTAGGCGAAGTCCACCGGCGTCGCGCCAGCGGGCAGTTCGACAATGCGCCCTTCCGGGGTGAAAACGTAAATCTCATCCGGGAACAGATCGGATTTCACGCTCTCAATGAATTCAAATGAACTACCGGCGCTCTGCTGAAGCTCCAGCAGGCTCTGCATCCAGCGCTGGGCGCGGATTTGCGCCGTGGTGCTGCTCTCGCCGCCGTGCTCTTTATAAGCCCAGTGCGCCGCAACCCCCATTTCCGCCATCTGGTCCATGTCTTCGGTACGAATTTGTACCTCAACCGGGACGCCGTGCGGGCCGATCATCGAGGTGTGCAAAGATTGATAGCCGTTCGCCTTTGGAATGGCAATGTAGTCTTTGACGCGACCCGGACGCGGCTTGTAAAGGCTGTGCATCTGGCCTAGCACGCGATAGCAGGTGTCAGAATCATGGACAATCACGCGGAAGGCGTAGATATCCATAATCGAGTGAAAACGCTGCTCTTTGAGCACCATCTTGCAGTAGATGGAGTACAAATGCTTTTCACGGCCGCTTACGCGACAGGGAATTCCCGCTTCCTGCAGGCGCCCTTCGATTTCGGAGAGGATCTTTTGAATCATCTCTTTACGGTTACCGCGCGCCGCTTTGACCACCTCTTTAATGACGCGGTAGCGGTTAGGATACAGCGCCTCAAAGCCCAGCTCTTCGAGCTCGGTTTTGATGTGATGAATACCTAAACGGTGCGCCAGAGGGCTGTAGATTTCCAGCGTTTCGCGGGCGATGCGGCGACGCTTATCCGGGCGCAATGAGCCCAGCGTACGCATGTTATGGGTGCGGTCAGCAAGCTTGATAAGGATGACGCGGATATCCTGCACCATCGCCATAATCATTTTGCGAAAGTTTTCGGCCTGGGCCTCTTTTTTGTCGCGAAACTTAAGCTTATCAAGTTTTGATACCCCCTCTACCAGTTCAGCAACGCTTTTACCAAAAAGCTGTTCCATGTCCTGGTAGGTGGCGGGGGTATCTTCTATCACGTCGTGCAGCAGAGCGGCCATCAGCGTTTCGTGGTCGAGTTTCATCTCGGCCAGGATACAGGCTACCGCTACCGGGTGCGTGATATAGGGTTCACCGCTTGAACGTGTCTGGCCCTCGTGAGCGTCACGTGCAACGAGATAAGCCTGCCGAAGACGTTTAATTTGCTCTTCGGGCAGGTAGTTTTGAATCAGCTGATTCAGGCTTTCAAACAGATACAAGGGCGACCCGCAGTGTGATTAACGACGACCTTCAGCAATAGCGGTAACGGCTTGTAATTCAGCGGCTTCCTGCTCTTGCTGTTCCTGGCGCTCACGAACGTCGAGGATCTTATTGTTGATCAAACCCTCTTCGATTTCGCGCAGTGCGATAACGGTAGTTTTATCGTTTTCTTCCGGTACCAGCGGATCCTTTCCGCCTACCTGCATCTGACGAGCGCGACGCGCGGCGACCAGCACCAGGTCAAAACGGTTACCAATTTTCTCTACAGCGTCCTGAACAGTTACGCGTGCCATACTTAAAATGCTCCACAGGTGAAGAAATGACTGGGCATAATACTGAATGTGGGTTCAGTCTGCCAACAGTTTGGTGATTAAAGCGCCATGTCGCTGCTTTTGGCGGCTCATGCGCAGACGTTCGGCGCGAATAATAATTTTCAGATCGCTCAGCGCGGTATCAAAATCATCATTCACAATCAGGTAATCATATTCCGCGTAATGGCTCATTTCTGCAACTGCCTGCGCCATACGTTTCGCGATAACCTCTTCGCTATCCTGACCGCGGCCGCGCAGGCGACGATCAAGCTCATCTTTTGACGGCGGCAGAATAAAAATACTGCGCGCGCCGGGCATTCTGTTGCGGATTTGCTGCGCGCCCTGCCAGTCGATATCAAGGAAGACGTCGACGCCGGTCGCCAGTACCTGCTCGATAGCTTCGCGCGAGGTGCCGTAATAGTTGCCAAAGACTTCTGCATGTTCAAGAAAAGCGTCTCTGCCAATCATCGTTCTGAATTCGTCGTGATTCACAAAGAAATAGTGTTCACCGTGCACTTCACCCGGACGCGGAGCGCGTGTGGTATGCGAAACAGAAACCTGAGAGTCGTACAACGGTTGGGTTTTTAATAAAGCCTGAATCAGGCTGGATTTACCCGCGCCGCTAGGGGCGGAAACAATATAAAGCGTGCCTTGAGCCATGAGTGTCTTTTGTATGTGATGGTCGAAATAGAGCTTACATACGAGCCTATTATACACGGCGGCGCAGCGTGACGCAGTCCCTGTCACACTTTTTGCGTTCTTTCTTTCATTTTGCTTGCTGTTTTCCTGATTTCTCCGTGCGTTGCAGAAACAACGCAGAAAAGCCGGAAGCATGCTCGCAGCGTTAAAAATCCCCTCTCGCCGATGAAAATAAGCCTGCGGCACAATCCACGGTGAGAAAACAGGAGGGCATCGCGATGCAAAAAGGAGTCTGGGCGCTGGTGCTGTGGATGCTGGTGGGATACGGGCAGGCAGCCTGCCCCGCGTGGCCGCAGGCCAGGGCTGAACAGGAAATCGAACGTCTTGGTCAGCGGATAACTGAATGGAATAACGCCTACTGGCAGCAGGGGAGCAGTACGGTAAGCGATGAAGTCTATGACCAGCTTGCGGCGCGGCTGGCATACTGGCAGCGCTGCTTCGCCAGCGAGACCCCCGCTCGCTTTGCGCTTCCGTCGCTAAGGGGAGATATCAGACATCCGGTAGCGCACACCGGCGTGCGTAAACTGGCGAATCAAGCCGACGTGGCGCGCTGGATGCGCGGCCAGTCCAGCCTGTGGGTACAGCCGAAAGTCGATGGCGTCGCGGTCACGCTCGTATATCGGCAAGGGCGTTTGACGCAGGCGATAAGCCGGGGTAACGGCTTGACCGGAGAAGACTGGACGGCCAGGGTCTTGCAGATCCCCTCCGTTCCTAAAACTTCTGATGGCTTACTCGCGAATAGCGTGCTGCAAGGCGAGCTGTTCCTGCTCCGCGAGGGGCATGTGCAAAAGCGAATGGGCGGCATGAACGCGCGGGCAAAAGTAGCCGGCATGATGATGCGACAGGAGGCGCAAGCGGAGCTTGATAGGCTGGGCATCTTTATCTGGGCGTGGCCAGATGGTCCAGAGGATATGGAACAGCGGCTGGCGCTGCTGCGGCAGGGCGGCTTTCTTTACAGCGCGCTTTTTTCGCATCCTGTCGCGGATGCGCAGCAGGTTGAACGGTGGCGCCAGCGTTGGTTAACTTCACCGCTGCCTTTTGCCACCGATGGCGTTGTGGTGCGGCGGGCGAAAGAGTCCCCCGGGCGTTTCTGGGCGCCGGGTCAGGGCGATTGGGTTATCGCCTGGAAATATCCGCCTGCCTCGCGGGTTATGGAGGTTCGCGGTATCAGCTTCAGCACCGGTCGTAGCGGTAAAATAGCCGTGGTGGCGCTCCTGGAGCCGCAGCTGCTGGACGATAAGCGCGTGCAGCGGGTGAACATCGGCTCGGTATCCCGCTGGCACAATCTGGACATCGGTATTGGCGATCAGCTGCAAATCAGCCTTGCCGGGCAGGGGATACCGCGCATCGATTCGGTCGTCTGGCGCACGGCTCAGCGTAATAAACCCCAGCCACCGGCGGCGCGTTTCAATGCCTTAACCTGCTATTTCGCCACCCCAGAGTGCGCGGAGCAGTTTCTCTCGCGGCTGGTCTGGCTCTCATCCCGATCGGTTCTCGATATTGACGGCGCGGGGGAAACGCTGTGGCGGTCCCTGCATGATGCGCGCGGCATGGAGCATCTCTTCTCATGGCTGGCGTTTACGCCGGAGCGGCTGCAATCCATCCCGGGCATCTCTGCACAGCGTGGGCAGCGGCTGTGGCATCAGTTCAATCTTGCGCGCGAACGGCCTTTCCTGCGCTGGATACAGGCAATCGGCGTGCCCATACCGAAGACGGCATTTGCCGGGCTGAAGGAGGATGACTGGCGACAGATGCAGGATCGCAACGAAGAGCAGTGGCGACGCCTGCCGGGCATCGGGGAAGAACGGGCGCGGCAGCTGGTGACGTTCTTGCATCATCCGGATGTCGCCGCGCTAGCGAAGTGGCTAAGCGGGCAACACGTTCCGGGATTCTGAAAGCACTAATGTGCGCTATGGTTGTAATTAAACACCGGCAGGCCCAGCTTCCAGCGCAGCGCCAGCATGCGGGCGGTAAAGCCGAACAGCAGGGTGGAGATAACCACCACATCGTGATTGCTGACGTAATGCTGGAGCGCGATATAAAGCACCGCGGCGGCGAATGATACCCCGGCGTACAGCTCTTTCTGGAACACCAGCGGGATGCGCTTGCAGAACATATCGCGCAGCACGCCGCCAAAGACGCCGGTGATCACGGCGGCAATGGAGGCGATGACCGGGCCCTGGCCCATATCCAGCGCGATCTGGGCGCCAATGATAGAAAACACGATCAGGCCGAGCGCATCAAGCACCAGAAACAGACGGCGCAGATGCGGCATCACCGGCGCGGCAATCGTGGTCAGGACCGCGGCGACGGCGACAATAATCACGTATTCAGGGTGCTGCACCCAGCCCAGCGGGTAGTGGCCAAGCAAAATATCGCGCACTGAACCGCCTCCGAGAGCCGTCGCGGTGGCAATAATAATGACGCCAAACGTATCCATACGGCGGCGTCCGGCAGCCAGCGCGCCGGTCATGGCTTCCGCCGTAATCCCAATCAGATAAAGAATATGAAGCAGCATAAATCCCCCACGGTGATGGCGGAAGGTTAACAATTTGTGCTCAGGATCACGATTGAGATTTTCTAAAGTGAATGCGTTTAACCTGATTAAACTAATGCACGATAGATTTAAATTGGCTGAAGTTAACGGTTTATTTATCATTTATTCATTTTTATTGATTATAAAAAGTAATGTGAAAGCCGTCGATGCGTATCGGTATTGAAAACGCGATGAATACCTGTTGTTTAACTCTCAACCTTTATCCTTTTATTTTCCTCCTTCAAGGCCTGAGAAAATGACTGCAGCAGCTGGCAATAAAAACTATCTCACCCGCCTGATTGCCGTTGTGCTGACGGGGCTGCTTGCCGGTCTATCAGGCATGGTTCTGGCGCTGATTTTACACGCGATTCAGCACCTGGCCTTTGGCTACAGCCCCGGGCAGATCGTGAGCGCGGAGTCATTTTTACAGGGCGTCACGGATTCATCCTGGCCTCGTCGCATCTCGGCCATTGTGGCGGGGGGAGCCATCGCAGGATTTGGCTGGTGGCTCCTTGGGCGCTATGGGCAGAAGCGAGTCTCAATAGCGTCAGCGGTGGCGAATCCTTCCGTGCCAATGCCTGCGGGTACCACAACGATTCATGCCCTGTTGCAGATTGTCACCGTGGCGCTGGGTTCTCCGCTTGGTCGCGAAGTGGCTCCCCGGGAAATGGGCGCGCTGGGAGCGGGGATGGTGGCGCGTAAGCTGGGGCTGACGGCGGATGAAACCCGAACGCTGGTTGCCTGCGGCGCCGGTGCGGGCCTGGCGGCGGTGTATAACGTCCCGCTGGCCGGTGCGTTATTCAGCCTTGAGGTCATGCTGCTGTCGTTTAGCTGGGAAAAAACGCTGGCGGCGATGATTACCTCGGCGATTGCCGCGTGGACGGCAACGCTCGGGTTAGGCGAGGAATCGCAATACCATTTTGCTTCCGACATCCTGCCGCATTCATTTCTCTGGTGGGCAATTATCGCCGGCCCCATTCTTGGCGCCGGGGCCTGGCTCTTCCGCAAAGCGACCAGCACGGCGCGCTCGCGGGTCCGAAGCAACTGGCAGATGCCGGTTTTCTGTCTACTGGCGTTTTCTCTGCTCGCCGTCCTCAGCCTCTATTTCCCCCAGCTTCCGGGAAACGGTAAAGGACCTATGCAGCTGGCTCTCAACGATGAACTGGGTTTCCCCGGGGCGGCGATGCTGCTGGCGCTCAAAATGGTGGTGATTCTGGCGGTGCTGCGCGGCGGCGCGGAAGGCGGCCTGCTGACGCCGGGGCTGGCGGTCGGCGGCCTGACCAGCCTGCTGCTGTGTATGCTCTGGCAACAGCTGCTTCCCGGCGGAGATTACGGCAGTTTTGCTCTCGTCGGCGCGGCGGCGTTTCTCGCCGCATCCATGCAGATGCCGCTCACAGCGGTCGCGCTGGTGATGGAGTTCACCCACATGGATCACAGCTATCTGGCACCTACGCTGCTGTGCGCCGCAGGGGCATTTTTAACCTGCCGGATATTGGACAAAAACTATGGCTTCTGAAACGCAGCGAAAATAAAAGGCCATGATTTACCATGGCCTTTTGTCTGAGCGTGATGTGGCGGGCGGGGAACCGTTACTCGATGTTCTGGATCTGCTCGCGCATTTGTTCGATCAGCACTTTCAGCTCAATGGCGGAGTTCGTCACTTCGGCATTGATTGATTTAGACGCCAGGGTGTTCGACTCGCGGTTGAACTCTTGCATCATAAAGTCGAGACGGCGACCGACCGCTTCTTTCTTCTTCAGGATATTCCACGTTTCTTTCACGTGTGCTTCCAGACGATCCAGCTCTTCGGCGACGTCTATACGCTGCGCCATCAGCACCAGCTCCTGCTCGAGGCGGTTGTTTTCCAGCTGCACTTCCGCATCTTCCAGCTTGGCAACCAGACGCTCGCGTTGCCACTGTAAAATTTCCGGCATATGGGCGCGCACTTTAGCCACTTCGGCCGTCACGCCGTCGAGACGCTGTTCGATCAGCGCTTTCAGCGCCTGGCCTTCGGTTTCGCGGGCGACGATAAAGTCATCCAGCGCGCCGTTTAACGCGCCCAGGATTTCGGCGGCAATGGCGTCCAGATCCTGCTCATGAGCTGACATTACGCCCGGCCAGCGCAGAATATCGACTGGATTGATTTCGCCTTCGTCGCTCTGCATTTTGACCCAGTTGGCGGCGTTAACCAGCTGCTTTGCCAGTTTCTCGTTGAGGATCAGCTCGCCCTGCGCGCTCGGGTCCTGCTCAAAACGCAGGGTACATTCGACTTTACCGCGGGTCAGACGGGAACGAATACGTTCCCGCACCACGGGCTCCAGGCTACGGAACTGCTCCGGCAGGCGGAAGTAGGTTTCCAGATATCGTTGGTTTACCGAGCGCAGTTCCCACGCGGCGCTACCCCATTCACCCTTGATTTCACGCCGGGCGTAGGCGGTCATACTGCGGATCATAGACGTTCCTGTTTTTAAAGGAGAGTGGGGTGGATTATAGCTTTCGAGGCCTTATCAGGATAGGAATAAGCGCGCATTATCCGTATAATGCGCAGCCACATTCGTTTCAAGCCGGAGAACACCATGCGTCCAGCAGGCCGTAGCGCTAATCAAGTGCGCCCAGTAACCCTGACCCGTAACTACACAAAACACGCAGAAGGCTCCGTGCTGGTCGAATTTGGTGACACGAAAGTATTGTGCACCGCTTCTATTGATGAAGGCGTGCCGCGCTTTCTGAAAGGCCAGGGCCAGGGGTGGATCACCGCTGAATACGGCATGCTGCCGCGTTCTACCCACACGCGTAACGCGCGTGAAGCCGCAAAAGGTAAGCAGGGCGGACGCACCATGGAAATCCAGCGCCTGATCGCGCGTGCGCTACGCGCTGCAGTTGACCTGAAAGCGCTGGGTGAGTTCACCATCACGCTGGACTGCGACGTGCTGCAGGCAGACGGCGGCACCCGTACCGCGTCTATCACCGGAGCCTGCGTGGCGCTGGCCGATGCGCTGAATAAGCTGGTCGCGGCCGGTAAGCTGAAAACCAACCCGATGAAGGGAATGGTGGCGGCGGTCTCCGTGGGTATCGTGAATGGCGAAGCGATTTGCGATCTGGAATACGTTGAAGATTCCGCGGCGGAAACCGATATGAACGTGGTGATGACCGAAGATGGCCGCATCATTGAGGTGCAGGGAACGGCGGAAGGCGAGCCGTTCACCCATGAAGAACTCCTCACCCTGCTGGCATTGGCCCGGGGGGGTATCGAATCCATTGTCACGACGCAGAAAGCGGCGTTGCAAAACTAGTTTTTAAGGCGACTGAGAAGTCGCCTTTTTTTTGTCCGTAGAAAAGTAAGATGAGGAGCGAATCCATGAAACCGTATCAGCGCCAGTTTATTGAGTTTGCGCTTAACAAGCAGGTACTTAAGTTTGGCGAATTTACGCTGAAATCCGGGCGCAAGAGCCCCTATTTCTTCAACGCCGGCCTGTTTAATACCGGGCGCGATCTGGCTCTGTTAGGCCGTTTTTATGCCGAAGCGCTGGTGGATTCCGGGATTGATTTTGACCTGCTGTTTGGCCCGGCCTATAAAGGCATTCCGATTGCCACGACCACGGCGGTCGCGCTGGCGGAACACCATGACCGCGATCTGCCTTACTGCTTTAACCGCAAAGAGGCAAAGACTCACGGCGAGGGTGGAAACCTGGTGGGGAGCGCGCTGCAGGGCCGCGTGATGCTGGTGGATGATGTGATTACCGCAGGCACCGCGATTCGGGAATCGATGGAAATTATTCAGGCCAACGGTGCTGAGCTGGCCGGCGTACTGATCTCTCTGGATCGTCAGGAACGCGGACGCGGCGAAATCTCCGCGATTCAGGAAGTTGAGCGCGACTACGGCTGTAAAGTGATTTCCATCGTGACGCTGAAAGACCTGATTAGCTATCTGGAAGAGAAACCGGAAATGGCTAAACACCTGGCGTCCGTTCGCGCCTATCGCGAAGCGTACGGCGTATAAACCGCAGCCCGGCAGGCGCCGGGCTGATTCAAGCCGCTACGCTGAGAGCTGCAGGATATCAACGCGGATCACGTTCCTGTGGGAAGAGATGCAGCCTTTCTGGCTGCATAGAGACAGGCGATAATTACTTCAGCTGGGCGGCGACCAGCGGCCAGCGGGCGTCAAAATCGTCCGTCGGGCGATATTTAAATTCGCTGCGCACAAAGCGCGACAGCATCCCTTCGCAGAAGGCCAATAGCTGGCTGGCCAGCAGGGCCTCATCGACGGTAAAGCCTTCGCCTTCGCGCATTTTCTTTTCCCGCATCACCTGACGCAGCTGAACTTCAATACGCTCGAACAGCTGATTGATACGGCCCTGAAGCCGGTCCTGTTCAAACATCAGCGCATGGCCGGTCAGAATTCGTGTCAGCCCAGGATTACGCTCGCCAAACCCAAGAATCAACAGAACAATCAGCCGCAGGCGCGCTGAAGTGTCTTTTTCATCTTTTAAAATCAAATTGATGCGCGTAATCAGGCTGTCTTCAATAAATTCAATCAGGCTATCAAACATGCGGGTCTTGCTCGGGAAATGCCGATACAGAGCCGCTTCGGATACGCCAACGGACGCCGCCAGTTTCGCTGTGGTAATGCGCTGACTTCCATCGCTGGATTCAAGCATTAGCGCCAGAGATTGAAGTATTTCTTCGCGACGATTCCTTTTCGCAGTTTGTTTTTCTGCCATGTTTTAAAATACCCCTGAAAAAAAGCACTTGTCAGGCAGGCACCCACAAAGCGACCGCAAGCTGTGGCCTGCGGTGATGTTATTGCATTAGTGCGCTTTGCGATGCTGGTTCCACTTCATCCTTCAGGCTGCCTTTTTGCCGGCGACGCCCCGAAAGGTTTTTGTCTAACGCCGGGCTTATTGACGCCCTGAGTGGCCGAAGCCGCCTTCGCCGCGATCGGTGGCGTCAAAATCTTCCACCAGGTTAAATTCCGCCTGCACAACAGGCACAAACACCATTTGCGCGATGCGCTCGCCGGGTTCGATGATGAAGCTCTGCTGGCTGCGGTTCCAGACGGAAACCATCAGCTGGCCCTGATAGTCAGAATCAATCAGACCGACCAGGTTACCCAGTACGACACCGTGCTTATGGCCCAGCCCGGAGCGTGGGAGAATGACTGCGGCCAGAGAAGGATCGGCAATATGAATCGCCAGTCCGGTTGGCACGAGGGTGGTTGCGCCGGGAGCCAGCTCTACGGCGTCATCGAGACAGGCTCGCAGGTCAAGTCCGGCGGAGCCGGAGGTGGCATAGGTCGGCAGCGGAAATTGCTGACCAACGCGCGGGTCCAGAATCTTAACGTCGATTTTTTTCATCATAACGGGTAACGATCTCGTCGAGTAATAATTGGCCCAGGAGTTCCTTGCGCTCAAGTGGTAAGCGCTTATCTCCCTCCTGCCAGAAAAGGTGTAATGCATTGCTGTCGCTGTTAAATCCTTGATTTGGCTGTGAAACATCATTTGCGCAAATCAGATCAAGATTTTTGCGGGCTCGCTTTTGCCGTGCGTATTCTTCCACATTATTTGTTTCGGCGGCAAACCCAACGACGTAAGGGCGGTTGGCCTTAAGCGCAGCGACCCCTGCGACGATATCCGGATTTTTCACCATTTTCAGGGTTAATTCATCACCTTGTTTTTTAATTTTTTCTTCGGCGATGGCAACCGCGCGGTAGTCGGCGACTGCCGCACAGCCAATAAAAATCTGCTGTTGAGACGCGCTGTTTTGCACCGCGGCTTCCATTTCCAGCGCGGTGGTAACATCAATTCTGTGTACAAACGGCGGCGTAGGCAGCGAAACCGGGCCGCTCACCAGCGTGACGTTCGCCCCGCGGCGCGCGGCGGCGGCGGCAATCGCGAAGCCCATCTTACCAGAACTGTGGTTGGTGATATAACGCACCGGATCCAGCGGCTCCCGGGTGGGGCCCGCGGTAATCATGATGTTCAGATGTTGCAAATCTTTGACAGGAGAGAAATGCTGCGCGGCCATATCCACAATGGTCAGCGGGTCGAGCATCCGCCCTGGGCCAATATCGCCGCAGGCCTGGCTGCCGCTGTCCGGGCCCCAGACCAGCAGGCCGCGTGCGGCGATGACGCCAAGATTATGCTGGGTGGCGGCGGCGCGATACATCTGCTGGTTCATGGCGGGCAAGACGGCGACCGGCGACGGCGTAGCGAGACAGATCGTCGAGACGAGATCGTTGGCCATGCCTGCCGCGATGCGGGCGATTAAGTCGGCGGTGGCGGGGGCAAGAATGACCAGGTCAGCCCATTTCCCCAGCTCAATATGGCCCATTGCCGCTTCGGCGGCCGGGTCGAGCAGGCTGTCGGATACCGGATAACCGGATACCGCCTGTAAACTTAACGGTGTAATGAAGGCTTTTGCGGCTTCCGTCATGGCGACGCGGACATCCGCGCCGCGGTCACGCAAGCGGCGCACCAGTTCCGGCGTTTTATAGGCGGCAATGCCGCCGCTCACGCCAAGAACGATCTTTTTACCAGCCAGACTCATCATGATTTTTTCCTGTTGCGGTACACCAGAATTCGCGCATCTTATCACAATCCTCACGGCATCGTGTGCCTGGTAGAGATTCACTTTGCGAGGCGCCACGCAGGGACAAAACTTGCGTATCGGCGGCGCAAAAAGGCTGTGCCAGGATAGCGCGGAGTGGGAAGGAGAGGCCGCGATGGAAATACAAGAATCCCTGATGCCGAGGGAAAAGATGCAGCGCTACGGTATCGAAGTTTTGTCGGATATTGAGCTGTTGGCGCTATTTTTACGTACCGGTACCCGCACGCAGGATGTGATGACGTTTTCGCGCGAGTTGCTGCAGCGTTTTGGCTCGCTGTACGGCCTGTTATCGGCGGAGGAGTCGCAGTTTGCCGAGGTCGAAGGCATTGGCCTGGCGAAATATGCGCAGCTAAAAGGGATTGCTGAACTGGCGCGACGCTATTTTAGTCTGCGAATGACCGAAGAACCCTCGCTGGTTACCCCATCGATGACGCGGGAATTTCTGCAAAGTCAGTTAGCCGACGAAGAGCGCGAGATCTTCATGGTGATCTTTTTAGACAATCAGAACCGGGTATTGAAACATAGCCGACTTTTTTCTGGTACTCTTAGCCACGTTGAGGTGCATCCGCGAGAAATCGTACGCGAAGCCATCAAAGTGAACGCCGCCGCGGTGATCCTGGCACATAATCATCCATCCGGTAGTCCTGAGCCGAGCAAGGCCGACAGGTTGATTACCGAAAGAGTGATAAAATGTTGTCGATTCATGGATATACGTGTGCTTGATCACCTTGTAATCGGCCGCGGAGCGTACGTATCTTTTGCTGAACGCGGCTGGATTTAGCCCCGATCGCGCGATCCATCGGGATCTTTGTCTGTTCGGGACTTGAGCACATCGCCGAGTCAGCGTATACTACGCCACCTTTGAGAATCTCGGGTTTGGCATTTGGGCCTGGCAATCGAGAGTTCAATAGAACTATGCGATGACCGGGCTGTAAAGCCTGACGAGGCGCCAATACCCCATACGAAGCTCGAGCTAATTTGATTTTTGGAGAATAGACATGTCCCGAGTCTGCCAAGTTACTGGCAAGCGTCCGGTGACCGGTAACAACCGTTCCCACGCACTGAACGCGACTAAACGCCGTTTCCTGCCGAACCTGCACTCTCACCGTTTCTGGGTTGAGAGCGAGAAGCGTTTTGTCACCCTGCGCGTATCTGCTAAAGGTATGCGTGTTATTGATAAGAAAGGCATCGATACAGTTCTGTCCGAACTGCGTGCCCGTGGCGAAAAGTACTAAGTACTTAGAGGAAATAAGTCATGGCTAAAGGTATTCGTGAGAAAATCAAGCTGGTTTCTTCTGCTGGTACTGGTCACTTCTATACCACCACGAAGAACAAACGTACTAAGCCGGAAAAACTGGAACTGAAAAAGTTCGATCCAGTTGTCCGTCAGCACGTTTTATACAAAGAAGCTAAAATCAAATAATTTTAGATTCCTTGTAAAGAAAAACCCCGCCTCGGCGGGGTTTTTTGTTTCCATTTTATAGCCCTCCTTCAGTATTAATCAGTCGTCCATGTTTTCCTTTTCAATCATTAACTATATGAATGAAATGGTTTTTCTTGTCTTGAGTGCATGAGGTGTTTATTCTGCCGGTACAGAAAACCACCGACAGGGATTGTTATGGCATCTTTAATTCCGGATGTTTCATTTATTGATAATAGTGAACAGCGCACGCCTTTAATTTTGGTTCTCGATTGTTCCGGTAGTATGGACGGCCAACCTATGGCTCAGCTCAATCAGGGGCTTAAGCTCCTGGAAGAAGAGCTGAAGCAGGATGTCATCGCGGCTAAACGCGTCCGCCTGCTGGTGATTAAATACGGCGGTTATGATGAATGTGAACTGTATGGCGACTGGTGTGATGCGATGGACTTCACGGCTCCCGTACTTGAAGCCAATGGACTGACGCCAACCGGGCAGGCCGTTAGCCTGGCGCTGAGCGAAATCGAGGCAGAAAAACAGCGTCTGAAAGCAGCTGGTGTACCCTATACCCGGCCATGGCTGTTTTTGATGTCGGACGGCGAGCCTACGGACAACTGGCAAGCCGCGGCGCAGGAGTGTCGCGAAGCGCAGGCGGCAAACAAAGTCGCCGTATTCCCGATTAGCGTAGGAAAAGAAGCCACTGAATCAATGGGCCACTTCAGCCGTAGCGGCATTAACGGCGTGAAGCAGCTAAAAGGATTGCAGTTCCGCGAGCTGTTCCTCTGGCTGAGCGCCAGTATGCAGGTCGTTTCGCAGTCGACGCCGGGCGGTAAAGCACAGCTGCCGCCGACGGATAGCTGGTCAGAAATTTCGGTCTGATGCCATGAGCTGGCGCGTTTACGCTTCGTCGGTCATTGGCAGCAGCCACCGACAAAATAACCTTCCCTGTCAGGATGCTTTTTGCTATCGCAATTTGGGCGATCGTCTGGTGGCCGTCGTTTGTGACGGCGCAGGCTCCGCCGCGTATGGCGAACAGGGGGCGGCTTTGGTCAGCCGGGAGCTGGTTGAGGGGCTGGTAAAATTTACCGCCGTACCCGATGAAAATCAGCTGTCTACTCTGGTGGAGAGCGTGCGCAAGACCATTCTGAGCCAGGCGCAAGAGCGGGAACGCTCCGCAGGCGATTTTGCCTGTACTGTTGTGGCCGCGTGGCTCGGGGAGAGTGCCTCAGTGATGCTACATATCGGCGACGGTGTTGCAGCGTTGCATATTGATGCTGATGAGCACTTCTCTTTACCTGAGAACGGAGAATACGCTAACCAGACCTGGTTTCTTACCAGTCACGACTGGCGAGACCATTTACGTATCAGCCAGTTTGCTGGTCGCGCCACGCAGCTGGTGATGATGTCTGACGGCGTGCAGCCGTTCGCGCTAAACCGGCGCGGCGATGCGCTGTTCTCTCCTTTTATGGATCCTGTTTTGCGCTATTTACAGCAGGTCTCCGAGGCTAAAGGGAGCGAAGCGATATGCGCCACGCTTGACGATCCGCGCTCCTGGGCGATAACCGGTGATGACAAGACGCTTCTGGTAGCTCTGCGTCATGAAGCATAAAAAGGTTGCGACCTGCTATACCGAGCAGCGCCGCGCGGTACGTCTGGGGAAACTCATCAAGAGCGGCGGTGCGGGTAGCGTCTATTTCCTGGCGGATGACCCGGACCGCGTTGCCAAAATTTACCATCCCCATACCGATACCGGTTATTACCAGCGTAAGCTCGGCGCTATGCTGGCGCAGCGCCCGGAAATCCCTGCGCCGACAGAAGATGAGGCGATTGTTCAGCTGGCATGGCCTGATTATTTGCTTTTCGATGAGCGCAGGCGCGTCGTTGGTTTTGTTATGCCTGTTCTGGATACCCAGCGCACCATTGAGCTGGAGTACATTTTACAGGCGCGGCAGGCGAAGGCGCAGAATCTGCCGGAAGGCATCGGCGCAAAAGTGAGCCTGGCCTGTAACCTCGCAACCCTGGTATCCGCGCTGCACGCTCGGCAGCACCGGGTGATCGACATGAAGCCGATCAACCTGCGGTTTTATCGTGACAGCCTCTATATCGCGCTGCTGGACTGCGATGGCTTTAGCATCCAGGGCGTCGGTGAACGTTTCCCGGCCGGGCAGTTTACGGCGGATTACCTGGCGCCGGAGTTTCAGCGCATCGGGCAAGTACCCGGAGAACAGGAAGAGGCTCAGGATCGCTTTTCTCTGGCAGTCATTATTTTCCAACTGCTTAACCACGGTATCCATCCCTATAGCGGCCGTTCACAAACGGCGAAGGTGCCTGATGATTTATCAGGGCGTATTGCCGTGGGCTGCTACGCCTACGGCATTGATGCCGCAAACAGTATCTCTCCGGTACCGGCCAGCACTCACCATCTCTTGCCGCTCGAGCTACGTAAGCTGTTCGATCGCGCTTTTAGCGATTCAGCCTCCCGACGTCCTTCCGCCGATGAATGGGCGCAGGTGCTGCGTCCTTATGCGCTACGCAGCACGCAAAAAATTATTCTCTGTAGTCAGAAGCATCAGCATTTCGCCGGAATGCCGTGCCTGGTCTGCGCGCGTGAAAAACAGCTTACTGAGGGGGTAAAACAGGCGAAGCAGCATAAAAGGACGCAAACCATTCGCCCGCGTCCTGCGCCTGTAAAACGGCAGCCTCATGCGGCGTCAGCCGCCGCGGTTCCTCGGCAGCCAGCCGTGCCGGGGCCGTTAACGCTGCTGTGGCGCAATATTCGCGGCAAAGTCCCTTCGTTTGTATGGCATGGCGCCCTGGCTCTTATTAGTACGCTGGTGATGGCCATATTAGCGCGCAATTTTACCCAACTGAGCGGTCCCTGGCATGCCTGGTACGATAACGCGGCGTTAATCCTGATTTTTGTCTGGATAACCGTGATGGGGTTGCTGGCGATTTTTCGGAGTAAGCCATAAATGATTACGCCGAAGTTAAAATACCTGCTGGTTATCTTGTCTTTGATTGCGCTTTTTGTCGCGCCGAATATGGTGCTCTTTCTCTGGTCTGCACCCTTTATGTTGGTGGATAAGCTTTCGCTTTTACCTGCGGTGCTCAACGACCCCCAGCGTGTATATCTCTATGGCCTGTGGCTGGGGGGAATGCTCTATTTTTCCGCCCTGATGTGGGTGGCGGTTACCCGGCGTAATAAAGGTTATCTGGCAGCCGCCGTGGCGCAGGTTGTTTTTGTCGTGGGGATCACGTTATTCAATGTCCCCATCGGCGAGCAGAACCAGCGGCGCTGGCACAGTATGAATCAGCTGGAATCATCCGCCTGGCAGGGATTTCTCTATGATCGCCATGCCCGTTTTATTCAGATAACCTTGGGCGGAGAGCCGTTTAATCAGCATCAGATTATTGAGCAATTTCTCGCGCAGAAAAGACCGCTGGCGGAGCTGCCGCTTGGCTGGAGTGAAGAAGATGCCGCCGCTGCCGATGCGCTCTGGCAACAGGCATTGGGCTATCCTGAGCAAGAGGCAAAAGCCCTTCTGAAGATGGATGATTATTTGTCCTGGATGCCGGACCGTGGCGATCTGACGCTGGCTGCGGCCGTCCTGACGCTGACCACGGATGCCAATAAATCGCTGGCTGAAAGCGCGTTTCGTCGGGCAATCGCTATTGTGCCGGAAAACCCTGACGCCTGGCTGGGTTGGGCATTAGCGCTGATTCAGTCCCGGGATGATGAGCGGGTGCGAAATTCGCAGTTTCAGCCGCTTACGCAAAGCATCACCAGCGGATTATTGATGGCGGAGGGCCTGAAGGATAGCCCGCGCCAGCCTGCGCTACAGCAGCGGTTAGAGGAGTATATCGCGCAAATGCCGGCAGAAGATCGGCAAATCCTGCAAATTCTGCGGGCCAGAATGCAGAGCCGTTCCTGCGATTTGCCACTGGACAGCTATGCCTCGGAAAAGGGTGAGGCTGGTAAGGTACTGCCTTTATCGAAATCGATCCTGTTTAAACAAGGCCTTGTGCATAGCGTCAGCCCGGTTAACGAGCGCTTTCCCGGACACGTGAGTATTGAGGCCGAAAGATATGGAATCGCCAAAGAGACGTTGTCTCCGATGCTCTATCCGGCGATATATAAATTTATCAAGTCGGCGACGACGGTGCTCTCGGTGGATACTCACGTTAGCGGCGATCTGTTAAACGTGGTGGTTGAATGCAGTAGCGGCGTTCCAGAGTTTGATAAGGCTGCGCTGCACTACGCGCAGCAGTGGCGTTTTCACGCTAACCCGCAGGGAAGGCGTTTGCTGATACCAGTGACGTTTATCAGCGATCGTCTGCCTCCTGAGGAACACTATCGGGAGATGGAAACACGGGCGATGCGTATCGCCCGGCTGGCGGCCCGGCATAATAAAGCCGGGATGGAAACTGCCGCGCAAGAGATGACCGCGCAATTCACCCGGATGAAAGCGCTCTTTCCGCAGAAGAAGCTCAGCGCGGAAGAGGCGCGAAATTTGCAGCTCGTCTACTTCAAAAAGCGGGATAAAAGTACCAAAGGCCGAATGGAAGCCTTCACTGAAATGACCGAGGCGATGGAGGCCCTGGTTGATACGCATCCGTACTACGCGCCGCTATTGAAGGATCTGGCGCTGCGAAAGAGCTTTGCTTCTTTTGAAGAGAATCGGGCAACGTGGGCACAGCTGCTGGCGCTGGCTCCGGAAGACCCGCAGGTATGGATGGCCTGGGGTAGTCTGTGGGCCGAGCGTGACCCCGAGCTGTACATTGGTGCGATGATCTATTCCCTGTTGCTACAGCCCCTCGTCGCGGATACCGAGCAGAAATTAGCCGATATCAAAACTAAGCTGCTGATGCGGGTTGGCATGGGTGAACGTAATGCGATTCTTTCAGCAAAAGTGTACGCGGATTATGTCGATATCCTCGGGGAAAGAGCGAAAGGTGAAGATACCGCAAAGGCCGGAGACATCTTACCGGCGAGCAAAATGCTGGACCGTCATGAAACCATTGTTGCCGGTGACTTTCCGGTGAGTATGGCGGTTGATATCGATCGGAATGAGGTGTTAAACGCGCCTTTCTTCAACGTTGAATGGAAGACGCCGCAGGCGCAAGGAGACAAACGCGCTGAGCTGAGCGTTGATATTGATAAAAATGGCGCTCCGACGCTGGTGCTGGTGAGCAAAAGCAGCGAAGTGGAAGAGTATGATGCACGGGCGATCGATATGTTTTGGCGCTGGAAATTCAAGCCGCAGCCTGACGGCAGGAGAATAACTATCCGAGTGAATTTTCAGCACTAAACGCTTCGTTACCTCCTGAAAGAGGTAAAATAGGGGCGCCTGCTGTTTAAACATGAGAAAAATATGCCTGAATTACCTGAAGTAGAAACCAGTCGCCGCGGCATTGAGCCGCACCTGGTGGGAGCCACCATCCTGCACGCCGTTGTGCGCAACGGGCGTCTGCGCTGGCCCGTTTCTGAAGAGATCTATCGTCTGAGCGACGTTCCGGTGCTCAGCGTACGCCGCCGTGCTAAATATCTGCTGCTGGAGCTGCCCGACGGCTGGATTATCGTCCACCTCGGCATGTCCGGCAGCCTGCGTATCCTCAGCGAAGAGCTGCCCGCGGAAAAACACGATCACGTAGACCTGGTGATGAGTAACGGCAAGGTCCTGCGCTATACCGATCCGCGCCGCTTTGGCGCCTGGCTGTGGACTAAAGAGCTGCAAGGCCATCCGGTGCTGGCGCATCTGGGGCCGGAGCCGCTGAGCGATGAGTTCAACGCCGATTATCTGCAGGCGAAGTGCGCGAAGAAGAAAACCGCGATTAAGCCCTGGCTAATGGATAATAAGCTGGTGGTCGGGGTGGGCAATATCTACGCCAGCGAATCGCTCTTTTCGGCGGGCATTCATCCCGACAGGCTGGCTTCTTCTCTATCGCGAGAGGAGTGCGAGCAGCTGGTGAAAGTGATTAAGCTGGTCCTGCTGCGCTCCATCGAACAGGGCGGGACGACGCTGAAAGATTTCCTGCAAAGCGACGGTAAACCGGGCTACTTTGCCCAAGAGCTGCAGGTGTATGGCCGCAAGGGCGAGCCGTGCCGCATTTGCGGGACGCCGGTTATCGGCAGTAAGCACGCCCAGCGGGCGACGTTTTATTGCCGCCAGTGTCAGAAGTAAAGTGCGGGGGTTACCGTGAACCCGGCTCGCGCTGCGCTTAGCCGGGCTACAGGGCGGCAACGGAGATAGCCCCGCTAAGCGCAGCGCGAGCGGGGGAGTGCATGGGTAAAAAACTTTACTACAGCTTCTTCAGTAGCGCCTGGTGAACGTTTGCCGGCAGAAAGTGAGAGACATCGCCCTGGTGGCGCGCCACTTCTTTTACCAGCGAAGAGGAGATAAACGACCACTCTTTGCACGGCATCAGAAACACGCTCTCCAGCGTCGGCATCAAATGACGGTTCATATGCGCTAGCTGCATCTCATATTCAAAATCCGCCACCGCCCGCAGGCCGCGAATTAAAATATTCGCCTGCTGCGCGCGGGCGAAGTTGGCCATTAAATCGCTGAAGCCAATAACCTCAACGTTGACCAGATGCGCCGTTGCCTGGGTGGCCAGCGCGATGCGCTCGTCGAGAGTGAACATCGGCTTTTTGCTCGGGCTGGCGGCGATAGCCAGCAGCACTTTATCGAACATGCTGGCCGCGCGGGTGACGATATCGATATGGCCGTTGGTGATAGGGTCGAAGGTTCCCGGATAGATCGCTTTTGTGCTCATAATGACACTTTCTCCGAGTAGCCGCGGCTCAGGGCCCACAGCTCGGTGTATTTATTAAACGTATATTGCGCGTTGACCACCGCCAGCAGCCAACCTTGTTTCCCATCCAGAATGCCCCCGCGCAGCAGCAGCGTTTTAACAAAAGCGCCCAGCGTATGGCCGAAGATAGCGGCCAGCGAGGTCTTCTTCCCTCTTTGATGGCGCTCCTGCGCCCAGGCGGCGGCGTAGGCCAACTGCTTTTGCTGAAAGCCGGAAAAATCGCGGCAGGTCAGATGCAGCAGGTCGCCCGCGAGTTCGATAACCTGCGCGCCCTGGGCGTCGAGAGATTCGTGGACCAGATTATCGTTATAGCGGTAACGGTCGCGTTCGTACAGGCGCATCACGCGGTCGGGGTACCAGCCGCTGTGGCGCATAAAGCGGCCAAGGAAATAGTTGCGCCGGGCGATGCTGTATATCGCGCCGGTTTGCGGCGCGGCCAGCACGCTGCGGATGGACTGCTCAAGCTCCGGGGTCACGCGCTCGTCGGTATCGATCATCAGCACGTAGTCGCCGGTGGCGTAGGCCTGGGCGCGCTGGCGCTGAATGCCGTAGCCCTGCCAGTCGCGGTTGATATGTACCTGAACGCCCTGGCTGCGGGCGAGTTCGACGGTGTTGTCGTTGCTGCCGGAATCCAGCAGCACTATCTCATCGGCCCAGCTTACCGAGGCCAGACAATCAGGCAGCAGATCTGCCGCGTTTTTGGCGATCATCACGACCGAGAGGCGAGGCGACATCAGTGGCTCCGCTGCGGCAGGTAGGGTTGTAGTAACTGTAGCAGACGGGAGAGCGCGCCCTGGTTTTGGTGCAGAACTTCCACCGCGTGACGGCCGTACCACAGACGGTAATCTTCATCGGTTAGCAGGTTAGACACCTGCGTTACCAGCGAGTCGGCGTCGGTGACGGTAATCAGTCCATCGTCCTGCTGCAGCTTGGCGCAGATATCTTTGAAGTTGAACGTGTACGGACCCATCAGTACCGGTATCGCATGGGCGGCGGGCTCCAGCGGGTTATGGCCGCCGCGTTCTACCAGGCTGCCGCCGACAAACGCGAGGTCGGCAATACCGTACAGCAGCATCAGCTCGCCCATGGTATCGCCAATCACCACTTGGGTACTGTTCGATGGGATTTCGCCAGTGCTGCGCAGGGTGTAGCTCATTCCCGCTTTCTGCACCATCTCGCGGGCGTCGCTGAAGCGCTCCGGATGGCGAGGGACAAGGATCAGCAGCAGGTTGGGGAAACGCTCGAGCAGCTTTTTATGCGCCTGAAGAATAATTTGTTCTTCGCCGTCGTGGGTGCTGGTGGCAATCCACACCTGGCGGTGGGGCGCCCACTGGCGGCGTAGGGTGATGGCGCGAGCCGCCAGCTCCGGCGTGACCGAAATATCAAACTTCAGGCTGCCGGTGACCGCCAGTTGATTGCGTTTCAGGCCAAGGGCGATAAAGCGGCTAGCGTCTTCTTCGTTCTGCGCGGCGATAAGGGTAATGCGGCTTAGCAGCCGACGCATAAATTTCCCCAGTTTGGCATAGCCTTTCGCCGACCGTTCGGAGAGGCGGGCGTTGGCGATCACCAGCGGGATTTTACGCTTGTGCAGCGTGGCGACCATGTTCGGCCAGAGTTCGGTTTCCATGACGATAACCAGCTTCGGCTGAACGGTGTTGAAGAAGCGGTTCATCGCGCCGGGCAGATCGTAAGGCAGATAGACGTGATGCACGTCTTTGCCGAAAGCGGACATGGCGCGTTCAGAGCCGGTTGGCGTCATGGTGGTGACGGTGATTGGCAGATAGGGGTAACGGTGGCGTAGCGCGCGCACCAGCGGAATCGCCGCCAGGGTTTCGCCAACGGAAACGGAATGCAGCAGGATGCCACCCGGTTCTACCTTGTTCTGGCAGAAGCCATAACGTTCCTTCCAGCGTTTACGATAGGCAGGGGCCTTACGGCTGCGTAACAGCAGTCGCAGCCACACCAGCGGCTGAATGAGGTAAAGTAGGGCGGTATAAAGCAATTCCAAGCGATTTATCCGTATTTATGTTTTTGCGGGCAAATTCTAAGCATTTAACCCGCGTAAAGCTATCTCTTTGGCGGAAACTAAGGGATTCAGTATTAAGCCGCGTCGCGATAGCGCTTGATGCGCAGATAGCGGCGTCCAAGACGCCAGCGTAGACGGAACGTACGGGCGTTTTTCCAGATCAGGCGCCAGATGCCGCGGTCGAAAAACTCTTTAATGATAATATGCTTTTTTGACTCATCTTTCATGCTATCGAAGGTATGAATAATTCCCAGCCCCTCTTTGGCGATCTGCCAGCGGCAGGCGGAAATATCGCGAACCTTGTCCGGATAGCGCTGGTTGATGGCGTCCAGCATCTCCAGAATCTTCATGTAGTGGCGCGCTGAACGCATCAGCGTGTCGTCGTTGTCCGGCTTATGCGATACCGATTCCGAGTGAATATAGTAGTCGTAGAACTGTTCGCTGGTGTACTGCACGCGTTCTGCCGCCAGCAGCACTTCGGTGGTCCAGGGAATATCCTGATGGCGCAGGCCAGGCTCAAAATGGAAGTGGTGGCTGGCGATAAACTCGCGGCGGTAGATATTGAGCCAGGTGACATGCAGGAACTTACGAGAATCCAGCGCCTGCTTTAACCAGACGTGGCCGGGCAAAACGCCCGTCGACTGCAGCCGGTCCAGCGGAAAAATAGGATGGATATCTTTTTTCGTCTCGTAGACGTAGCGGCCGTTGCAGGTGGCGACGTCAAGATTGCCCTTTTCCGCCATCTCCAGAAGCGTACGGTACATGCCCGGGTAAAGCTTATCGTCGATATCCGGGAAGGTCAGGTACTTACCGGTCGCCGCGGCGAGGCCGGTATTGCGCGCCACCGACACGCCCTGGTTTTCCTGCTCCAGCACGAGCACGTTTTGCAGGCGCTCTTTCCACTGGTCGATAACCGCAAGGCTGCCGTCCGTCGACCCGTCGTTCACCAGGATCAGTTCATAGCTTTCCAGCTGCTGTTGCTCAAGGCACTCAAAGAATTGCGCAAGGAATTTTTCGCCGTTATAGACGGCGGCTACGATGCTTAGTAAAGGCGTTTGACTCATAACTCATTCGATCCTGGTTGAATAACGGCGTCAGGCGCTGCGCAGCTGACGATACTGCTGACAAATCGATGCCACGCTGAACTTCTCCAGCGCCGCTGCGTCGATGGCCGGCGGGCTATGGTAAATGCTTTGCATCGTCTGAGCCAGCGCCGGGCTGTTGAGATCCGCCAGGCCGCGCGACAGCTCGCCGGTGAGGATCTCGGTCACGCCGCCCGGGCAGCGGGTGCTGGCGACCGGCGTATCCAGCAGCAGCGCCTCAACCACCACGTTGCCAAAGCCTTCGCTATCGGAGCTGAGGACCAGCATCCGCGCGCCTTTGATCCACGGCAGCGGGTTTTTCTGGAAGCCTTTAAACAGGACGCGATCGGCAACCTGTAGCGCCTGCGCCAGCTGGCGCAGGCGCTGCTCTTGTTCCGGTTTGCCCTGCCCCAGCAGCACCAGCGGCGCGTCGATACCGCTTTGCGCATAGGCCTCAATCAAGCGGTCGTGCCGTTTGCCGGGGTGGAAGCGGCCGACGTGAATAATATAGTCGCCGTCGGGTCGCTGGCTGGGCTCTTCGGCCGCGGCGCGCAGGGCGGCGATATCAAACGGGTTATAAATCGTTTTAAGCTGGGCGGGGCGAATGGCGAACTGCTCGATCAGGTCTTGACCGACCGCATCGGAGACGGTAACGACATTGCGTCCCTGATAAACGCGCCCGATCTTCTGCTTTTTCATCCAGCGGTTAAAACCGCTGCGGTGTCCGAGATAGGACGTGGAGAACACGCCGTGCAGGCAGAACCAGACGTTGCGCCCGTTCAGCAGGCGGCTGCGGGAGACGATGCGGTCGGTTTTATGTAGATTGGAGAGCACCAGATCGAAACGGCCCTGCTGTTCTGCTTTCTCGATTGCCGCATCAAGCTGGCGCGCGCGCCGGGATAGCTCGGTGAGTTTGCGCCAGGGTTTGCGGCAGCGGTCGGCGATGACCTGATAATCCAGCCCCGCCGGTAGCGGATACTCGCAGACATCGCGTAGGGAAAAAAGCGATACCTGTTCACCCTGGCTGCTAAAATGCGCTGCCAGCGTCAGCACGACTTTTTCCGCGCCGCCGCCGGGCAGGCCGTCGATAACAAACAGTATGCGCATCGTTATTTCACCAAATCCTGATAGAGGGAGAGCAGCTGTGCCGAGAGCCGTTCGCTGGTGCAGGTCATGATCCGCTCGCGGGCGCGCTGGCCTTCTGCAGAACCCAAAGCCCGAGCAGGCAGGGCGTTAACCGACTCCTGCAGGGCCGGGATATCCAGCGCATCGCAAACGTAGCCGTTGCTGCCCTGAACGATAAACTCCGCGCCGCCGCAGCCGGTAGTCGTAATCACCGGCAGGCCGCAGGCCATCGCTTCGAGAATGACGTTGGGGAACGGATCGTAAAGCGTCGGCAGCAGCAGGGCGTCGGCCATCTGATAGAATGGCAGGGTTTCCGACTGCATGCCGAAAAAGCGCACCCGTTCCTCGCAGTTGAGCGTTTTCGCCAGCTGCTGATAGCGACTCTGCTCTTTATCTTTGCCCACCACCAGAAGATAGCGGTTGGTCGGCGCGATGGCGCGGATCGCCGCATCCAGCCCCTTGCGCTCAAAGCCGGAGCCGACGTAAATCAGGCAGGTTGCCTGGATCGGCAGATTCCATTTGGCGCGCAGCGCGGTAAAGGCTTCTTCCGTCGGCGGCAGAAAACGCTGGTTATCAATAGCGTTATAGATGACGTGAATTTTTTCCGCCGGCAGGCCGAAGTCTTCAATAATCTCGCGTTTAATCATCTCCGCGTTGCAGATAACGCCGCGCAGGTGCGAGTCCTGGTACATGTCGCGCTCGGCCTGCATCACATAGCGATGGTAGCGGTCGGCAAACAGCAGGCGGCTTTTCCAGCCGGGCAAAATGCGCGAGCGCTGCTGCAGCCAGCGACGGTGTACGCCGTCTCCGGCGCGGTACAGGTCGCAGCCGGGTATACGCTCATGGCTTTGCACCAGATCGAAGGCTTCGCGCTGCCAGAGCTGGCGGGCGGCGTCGGCAAACCCACGCTCGCGGCTGATCCGCCCCCACTTGCGCGGATTGCAGATGTGGATGTTCCACTCGGGCTTCACCGGCCCCTGCCACTCGCGGGTGATGACGTTCAGTTCAAGATCGCTGTCGTCGAGGGCTTCCAGCGCGCGGGAGACAAAGCGCTCCGCACCGCCGTCCGGGCGATACTTCTGGCGTACCAGAGCCAGCCTGAATTTACTCATGCCAGTACCTTTTTCGCCGCCGCGATGACCGCGTCGGTGGGGATTAAATCGAGAAAGCGTTCGTTGGTGTTGGTATCAATGTCGTCAGGATCGGGAATCGATCCAAAATCACCCGCCCAAATCACCTCGCCCTGCGCCTGCCATGGACGCCAGAAGGTGAGCTTGGAGGGGCCGAATAGCGCCACCAGCGGCGTACCGAGCGCGGCGGCCATATGCATCGGCACCGAGTCGACGCCGATGAACAGGCGGGCATGGTCGATGACGGACGCCAGCTGGCGCAGGGTGAGCAGCCCGGCGAGGGAGTGCAGGCGAGCATCGGGGCAGCCCGCCATAATGGTGTCGATCATCTGCTTCTCTCTGGCGTCAGGGCCGGAGGTCAGCACGACCGGGTAGCCTGCTTCAGAAAGCGCGTTTATCAGGGCGCTCATTCGCGCTTCGCGCCAGCACTTAAAGAACCAGCGGGAGGTCGGCTGAATGACGATATAGTTATCCTGAAATCCTTCCGGCAGCAGCGCGCGGCTGGCGCGCCAGTCCTGCTCGCTGTAGCCCATCTTCGCCGGCGCGTCAGCAATATCCAGTCCAAGCGGCGCCAGAATCGACAGATTCTGCTGCACGGTATGCAGCTGGTTATGCCGCTCGGTTGAGGCGAGGGCGGTATGGCAAAAACGCCAGGCCGGGTGGCGACGCTTCGGAAAGTCAAAGCCGATACGGATGGCCGCCCCGGTCAGTTTGGTGATGATCGCGCTGGGCCACTGATCGGCAAGATTGAGCACCATATCGTAGCGCTGCTGGCGGAGCGTGCGAATCAGCCGCCACTCCATCTTCAGCTGATGGCCAGCGCCCTGTTTTTTCCAGCGCCGGTCAATGCCGTAAATGTGGCGGATATCCGTATTCGCTGCGAGCATATCCCGCGTTTCTTCATAAAGCAGCACATCCACGCAGGCGGCGGGATATTGCTGCTTAAGCGCATGAATAAGCGGCGTTATCAATAACATATCGCCATGATGGCGAAGCTTAATAACCAGGATTCGCGCCGGGTTCACGCGGCCGGAAGTGCGGGTTTCAGGCGTCATTCTCTGTTCTTCATTCAGGGTCAGGGCTCCGATTCTAGGGGATCAGATAGATTGAGAGAAGCCTTGTCTTGCTCTACCATGACCCGATACGTATGGCCTGAGGACGTTTTCGTGCACAAACCCGCATTTCTCATCACGATTGATACAGAGGGTGATAACCTCTGGCAAAAACATGACAGCATCACCACCGAGAATGCGCGCTATCTACCGCGTTTTCAGCAGCTTTGCGAAAAGTATGGTTTTAAACCGGTCTGGTTGACCAACTATGAAATGGCTATCGACCCGGTTTATATCGAATTTGCCAAAGATACGATCGCCCGGGGAACCGCGGAAATTGGTATGCATCTCCACGCGTGGAACAGCCCGCCGACCGATCCGCTCACCGATGACGACTGGCGACATAAACCGTATTTGATCGAGTACAGCGATGCGGCGATGCGGGCAAAAGTCGACTATATGACCCGTCTGCTGGAGGACACCTTCCAAACCAAAATGGTCAGCCATCGCGCCGGGCGGTGGGCGTTTGATGAGCGCTACGCGCGTCTGCTGGTGGAGTATGGTTATCTGGTGGATTGCTCGGTTACCCCGAGAGTGAACTGGAAGACGGCGAAAGGCGCGCCGCAGGGCGACGGCGGCACCGATTATCGTCATTTCCCGCAGCACGCCTATTTTCTTGACGAGAATGATATCCGTCGTGAAGGGCAATCATCGCTGCTGGAAGTGCCTATGAGCATTCAGTACAAGCACTCCGCGTGGATGAATAGCCTGAAGCAGGGCTACGATCGCCTGCGCGGCAAAGTACGCTCGCCGTCGGTACACTGGCTGCGTCCGATGGGCGGTAACGTTGAGACGATGAAAAAAGTGGTCGAACAAACGTTGACTCAGGGTAATGACTACGTCGAATATATGCTCCACTCTTCAGAGTACATGCCCGGCGGCAGCCCAACGTTTAAAAACGAGCAGGATATCGAGCGCTTATATGCCGATCTGGACGCTTTTTTCAGCTGGCTGGCGCCGCAGGTGAAGGGAATGACGTTGGCGGAGTATTACCAACAGAAACTCACACAGCGATAAAAGATCACAACCAGGTACCGTATGCGTATCGTGAAGCAGTTTACGCGGAAGAAAAATGCCTTCTTCCGCGAAATTAAGTTTAATTTAATTAACTATCGTTACAGAAATAAAAGCGCACGCCAGCCCTTTAATTCCGCGAAGATTCAGCATGTTTTATTATTGCGCCTGGATGACAAAGTTGGGGATATGGTCGTAACGACCGGCTGCGCAAAGCTTTTAGCCGATCGGGGCTATAAGGTTTCTGTGCTGACCGGGCTGGTCTGTAAGCAGATGCTTGCCGGCGCGGATTTTCTTGAGCAGGTCTATTTATATCAGCCGCGGATGCCGTTAAACGCACTGCGTGCGGCAGGATTTGACGCGGTTGTTGATTTTGATGATGTGAAAACCTACGAGCGTTTTAAACTGCTGGCTGATTTGCAGCCTGGCTGTGTTATCGGTTTTAATAAACAAGAATATAAACTTTACGATCACTCCATCCCTTTTCTGGATAGCAGCAGCCATATTTCCGCCCGCTATAAAGCCGTCGCCAGGCTATTTGGCATAGAACACCCTCATTACCACTATCATCTGCCCGGCGATGCTTTTGAGCGGGAAAAAGTCAAAACACTGATGGCTCAGCACAAGGGGAGTCAGCTCTGTATTGCCATAAACCCGTTTACCGCCTCAACGGATAAAGACTTTTGCCGTCATCAGGTTTCTGCCCTGATTGAGCGCTTATATACGCTCCCTTATAAAATCAGCGTCGTGATGGTCGGGCATAGCGAGAAAATTCGTCAGCTTAATCTGGAAACGGCGCTGCATCTGCCTGATAGCAATATTAATTCAGCAGTTGAGATTGTTCGCCACTGCGATCTGGTGATTACGGCGGATACCGCCATCGTGCATATTGCTCGCGCGTTCGACAAGCCCATGGTGGCGGTTTACAACAAACGTAAACTCAAAGATACCGGATTGCCGGGCTATACCATCTGGGCGCCGGGTTATGACAAGGCCAGACAAATTGTCTGCGAAGAGACTAACGTCGCCGACATGACCATTGACGCGGTCTGGCCGGTGATCAAAGCCCAGGCGGATGCCCTGATCGCCGCCCGCCAGCAGGCGTAAAAAAGGGCCCGCTGCGGGCCCTTGTCTTAGCGTTTCGCCTTCAGGCCGCCGCTGAGCGCAATGCCCAGCGGTAGCCAAAACAGCGGCCAGCTTTCGCGAGGGTTGCTGATGATAAACATGCCCTGCGAAGCCATAAAAATCAGCGCATAGATAAAAATCGCCAGCCCGTAGCGGCCATCCTGCTGTTTACGCCATGCCTGCCATAACCCTCCGGCAATCACCGCCAGCAGCAGCGCCAGGCCGATGATGCCGCCTTTCAGCAGTGCGCCAAGATAGACGCTGTGGGTGGTGGTGATATGCTCGCCGCTGTAGTTGGTAAAGTTGAGCTCGTAGTCAAAGCCACGACCCAGCCACGGCTGGCTGGCCACTTCCTGGACCGTATGGCGCCAGATACTCAAGCGCAATCCGCTTTGTGTGCCCAGCTCTTCAAAGCGCGCCAGCAGCAGGTCTCCCGTTGGCGTAAAGAGGAAAAGCGCGCCCAGAACCAATGCTAACGCGGCGACAATCAAAAGATTGCGGCGGGTAAAGACGTGCAGGTGCAGGGTGCAAACAAACGCCACCAGCAGGGCGATAATCGGGCCGCGGCTTTGGGTCAGAAACAGCATCACCAGCATGATGGCCATCGGCACATACAGCAGGTGGCTGCCTTTCTCCTTCAGCAGCATCGCGCAAATAAGGATACCGATACCGCAATAGCCTGCGAGGTCGATAACGTTGGTCGGCCCGGGATTGCCCGGTGACACCAGACGCTCTTTGAGGACCAGGGTGAAATCGATCGCCATCGTCCAGATGGAGAGCACCGTGATCCCGGCAACGACGCTCAGCAGCGCCAGATGTCGGGTTCGGGTGTCGCCCAGCAGGGTAGTTAGCAGCAGGAGATAAAAAATTAAATAGGCGCCGTGCGTCAGCGGCGAGTCGATATGCTGAGGCGTCTGCCCCCAAATATTGCTCAGGGCATAGTAAACGCAGAATACCACCAGCAGGCTATAAACCGGCCACCGCTGGCGGATGCTTTCCGCTATTGCCTGACGGTTAACCTGGTTAAGCAGTGAAAGCAAAAACAGCAAGATAGATAAATGAAGAAGGTTGTTTGTCCGGGTTGATACGCAAAAAACAGCGCTAAAAAACAGAAACAAAGTGAAGAAAATGGTGTAGCCCTGTCTGGCGTAACTACTTATTTTTAAAGTACTCATCAAAAGAAACCTTTGCGAAAATCGTTTCCGGAACCGCGCTTTCTAAAGAGAAGTTAACGACCCGAATATGGTTTTGTTGCAGCACGTTGGCAGCGTGCGAAAAGGACGGCATGACCAGGTCATCCACCTTATTTGCCAGCCAGGAGGGGAGTTTATCCTGTTCCGTTTCGTAGAATCGCGGCTGGTTGAAGTTACTCATATCCAGACCGCTTATCAGAATGGTTTTAAATCCCAGCCACATCAGAATTTGCAGGGCCCAGTAGACCACGGTTCCGGCATCGAAAATGCCCTGGCGGATATCGGTGCTAAAGCAAATATCCTGCCGCTGCGGGTGAAAGCGTAAAGCCGCAACGCCTTTCCAGACCTGCGGCATCGCGCTTTTGGCGACTTTGGGCTGATAAATTTTATAACAGGCGTCTTCAATTAATGCCAAACGACAGCGAAGCTCTGCGCCGTAGCGGTCGAGGATTTTGGCGATACCGTGCATGGTGGTGAAGAGCACGAGATCGGGTTGGCTAATCACTGAACGAATCACGTCCGGCTTTTTATCGTAAAACACCATATCGACAATGGTATAGAACGAAAATTTAATTTTATCAGAGAGATGCCAGGCGCCATTCACCCCCATCACCGGAACGCTTTTCGGCAGCCGCGTGAAATCAATACGGCGCGTAGAGGGGCCGGTGGCGGTCAGCAGCACCTCGCCCTGGGCGCTATCCTTCAGTTCGCTGAGATTAACCAGCGGCACCGTTTTCCCTTTGTATTTCAGGGTGCGGATTTCACCGCTCGCCGCGCGCGTGATATGGGTAAACGGCCAGAGATTTTCGTTATGGCGATAGGCGCGTCGATGCGTGTAGCGATAGATCTGCTTAAATAATGAACCCATTAAGCCAGTTCCTGAGATTTCAACAGTTGCCGAATCCGGGAGGCGGGTATATCCCCCGTGCTGCTGCCGCTTTCCGGGCGCACCACGTACTGATTTTTACCGTAGCCGCCAATCAGCCCCGGATCGGTCGGACCGTACAGCGTGAAGTTCGGTTTATCGAGCGCGGCGGTAAGATGGCTCAGCCCCGTGTCGACGGAAACCACCCCGCGCGCGCCTGCCAGAACCTCTGCTACCTGCTCCAGGCTCATGCGCGGCAGGACGTCGACAAAATCGTGCCCCTCCGCCAGGCGCCTGGCCCGCGCCTCTTCATGGGGGGCGCCCCACGGCAGTTTGATGCGTACGCCGCTGTCGGTCAGCAGGGCGATAAGCGCCCGCCAGTTCTCTTCCGGCCAGTGCTTATCATCGCGCGTCGTGGCGTGGAGGAACACCAGATACGGCGCAGCGGACGGGTCAGTCTGACGCAAAAAATGGCGGGCGATCGCGTAGTCGCCCTGGGTTTCCGGCTTCGCGTAGCCGAGGCTTTTTGCGAACAGCTCGCGGGTGCGCTCAACGGCGTGCTGCTGTTTAGCAATATGGTGGCGACGGTTGTAAAACAGGCTGGCCAGCGGCTCGCGGGCGGTTTGCCAGTCCATACCGTGCTTCACGCCGCGGGCCAGCCGGGTGACCAGCGCGGCGCTCTTCACCAGCCCCTGAGCATCGATGATCGCGTCATATTTTTCCGCCCGTACGGCGTCGCGGAAAGCCTTACGCTCGGCTTTGATCGGCGCGGAAAACCACGCCTTGCGCCAGCGGCGAATCGCTACCGGGATGACCCGGTCGACGGTCTCATGCCAGGAGGGGATCTGCGCGAAGCCTTCCTCAACCACCCAGTCGAAACGAATGCCGGGAAAGGCCAGCGCGGCGTCGCTCAGCGCGGGCAGCGTGTGCAGCACGTCGCCCATGGACGAGGTTTTTACGATCAGTACCCGCATCCGTTAGTCTTCCTCTTGTTCCGTTTTTTCCAGCAACAGGTCGTTTAATTCTTCCAGCACGCGCTGTGGCGTAATGTCGATCAAACTCTGATGATAGCCTTCGGCGGCGTCGCCTTTACGCACTTTGTGGTAGCCACTGATCAGGCGGATCACGCGCGCTTTGTGCGACAGAGGTGGAGTGAAGTCCGGGCTGCTGGGCCCGTAGAGCGCCACCAGCGGACGGTCGAGCGCGGCGGCGACGTGCATCAGGCCGGAATCGTTGCTGACCACCGCTTTACAGGCGGCGATCAGAATGACTGCCTGCTCAAGTTGAGTCTCCCCGGCCAGATTGCGGCACCATGCCTGCTGTTCGGTATTGAGGGCGGCGAGGATTTCATTGCCCGCTTCGTGATCTTTCGCGGAGCCAAACAGCACGATCTGAAAGCCTTCGTCGATCAGCTGTTTCGCCAGTTCGGCGTAGTGATAGTGCGGCCAGCGTTTTGCCGGGCCGAACTCTGCGCCGGGGCAGAAGCCGATGAGCGGGCGCTCGGCTGAGAGGTTAAACGCGCTACAGGCCTGCGATTTTTCGCCTTCATGTACCTGCAGCTGCGGCCAGAGCAGCGGCTGCGGCAGATCTTTCGCGCAGCGCATCACGCCTTTGTCGTAGGCCAGACCGACGTAGCGTTCGACCATCAACGGCCAGGCGTCTTTATCCAGCTTGCGGGCATCGTTCAGCAGGCCGTAGCGCATCTCGCCGAGCCAGCCGGTGCGATGCGGTATTCCCGCAAAGAACGGCACGAGGGCCGATTTAAACGAGTTGGGCAGCACATAAGCGCGATCGTAGCGACGTTCGCGCAGGCTGTGCCCAAGCTTACGCCGTTCCCCGATTTCCAGCGCGCCGTGGCCGAGCGGCATCGGGATTGCTTCGTTGACTTCCGGCATGCGCGATAGCAGCGGACGGCACCATGCGGGCGCCATCACGTCGATGATCGCCTGGGGATAGCGCGCCCTGAGCGTACGATAAAGACTTTGCGACATCATCATGTCGCCCACCCAAGACGGGCCAATCACCAGTATTTTCATGCTTGCTTCTTACGCGTCGCGGTTCAGCCAGGCCATATATTCCGTTACGCCTTCGGCAACGGTCTTAAACGGTTTATCGTAGCCCGCTGCGCGCAGGTTTGTCAGATCCGCCTGGGTAAACGCCTGATAGCGGCCTTTCAGCTTATCCGGGAACGGAATGTACTCGATGCTGCCTTTCTGGTGGTAAGCCAGCGTTGCGTCTGCGACAGCCTGGAAAGACTCCGCGCGGCCGGTGCCAAGGTTGAAAATGCCGGATACGCCGTTTTCCCAGAACCACAGGTTCACCGCCGCGACGTCGCCGACGTAGACGAAGTCGCGCTTGAAGCCGTCGCTGCCTTCAAACAATTTCGGACTTTCGCCATTATTCAGCTGAGTATTCAGATGGAAAGCGACGCTGGCCATGCTGCCTTTATGGCCTTCGCGCGGCCCGTAGACGTTGAAATAGCGGAAGCCGACGATCTGCGAGTTCGCTTCCGGCAGGATCTGACGGACATATTCATCAAACAGAAACTTGGAGTAGCCGTAAACGTTGAGCGGCTGCTCGTATTCGCGGGATTCGATAAAGTCGCTGGTGCGGCCGCCGTAGGTCGCCGCGGAAGAGGCGTACAGGAACGGGATTTCACGCTCCAGACAGTAGTGAAGCACCTCTTTTGAGTACTGATAGTTGTTATCCATCATGTACTTGCCATCCCACTCCGTGGTGGAAGAGCAGGCGCCTTCATGGAAAATAGCGTCGATATCGCCGAACTCTTCGCCCGCCATAATCTGGATCAGAAAGTCTTCTTTATCCATGTAGTCGGCAATGTTCAAATCCACCAGATTGATGAATTTGGTGCCGTCTTTCAGATTATCTACGACCAGAATGTCGGTAATGCCCTGGTCATTCAGTGCTTTAACGATATTGCTGCCGATAAAGCCTGCGCCGCCGGTAACGATGATCATAACTGTAACCTTTGAAGTGGGTAGTCCAGAGACAATCCGGACATGAATACTCTTATCATATCACTACATCGAAAAGGCTTCAGCCATTCGCCGATAAGGTAGAGAGGGACTCGTGATTTATGCTGCAAATAATTCATGCAGTAATGCATCATCTCGTATCAGCGTATAGCTTTAGGTAATATGTGCCAAATTTTGCCGAATCTGGAGAGTTGCAATGCGTGGTGATTTCTACAAACAGTTAACCAATGACCTGGATACCGCGCGCGCGGAAGGGTTGTTTAAAGAAGAACGGATTATTACTTCGGCGCAGCAGGCGGATATCACCGTCGGCGGCAGCCAGGTGATTAACTTCTGCGCCAATAACTATCTCGGCCTCGCGAACCACCCGGAACTGATTGCCGCCGCGAAAAGCGGCATGGATAGCCACGGCTTCGGTATGGCCTCCGTGCGTTTTATCTGCGGGACCCAGGACAGCCATAAAGCGCTTGAGAAGAAGCTGGCCGATTTTCTCGGTATGGAAGATGCGATTCTCTACTCCTCCTGTTTTGATGCTAACGGCGGCCTGTTTGAAACCCTGCTCGGCGCAGAAGATGCGATTATCTCCGATGCCCTGAACCACGCGTCGATCATCGACGGCGTGCGCCTGTGTAAAGCGAAGCGCTTCCGCTACGCCAACAACGATATGGTGGAGCTGGAAGCCCGTCTGAAAGAGGCGCGTGACGCCGGCGCGCGCCATGTGCTGATTGCCACCGACGGCGTGTTCTCAATGGACGGGGTGATCGCCAACCTGAAGGGCGTTTGCGATCTGGCGGACAAATACGACGCGCTGGTGATGGTGGATGATTCTCACGCCGTGGGTTTTGTGGGTGAAAACGGCCGCGGTTCCCATGAGTACTGCGACGTGATGGGCCGCGTCGATATTATCACCGGTACGCTGGGTAAGGCGCTGGGCGGCGCGTCCGGCGGCTATACCGCCGCGCGTAAAGAAGTTGTCGAGTGGCTGCGCCAGCGCTCGCGTCCGTATCTGTTCTCCAACTCGCTGGCACCGGCGATTGTCGCCGCTTCCATCAAAGTGCTGGAGATGGTGGAAGCGGGCAGCGAGCTGCGCGACCGCCTGTGGGCTAACGCGCGCCTGTTCCGTGAAAAAATGACCGCGGCAGGGTTTACCCTCGCGGGCGCCGATCACGCCATTATCCCGGTGATGCTCGGTGAAGCCACCGTGGCGCAGCAGTTCGCGCGCGAGCTGCAAAAAGAAGGGATTTACGTCACCGGATTCTTCTACCCGGTGGTACCAAAAGGCCAGGCGCGTATCCGTACCCAGATGTCTGCGGCACATACCCCTGAACAAATTGAACGTGCGGTGGAAGCCTTTACCCGCATCGGTAAACAACTGGGCGTCATTGCCTGAGGGTGTGAGATGAAAGCGTTATCCAAACTGAAGGCGGAAGAAGGCATCTGGATGACCGACGTGCCGGAACCGGAAGTCGGCCATAACGATTTGCTGATTAAAATTCGCAAGACCGCGATTTGCGGTACCGACGTGCACATCTACAACTGGGACGAGTGGTCGCAAAAGACCATTCCGGTGCCGATGGTGGTGGGCCATGAATATGTCGGCGAAGTGGTGGGTATCGGTCAGGAAGTTCGCGGTTTTAAGCTTGGCGACCGCGTTTCCGGCGAAGGGCATATCACCTGCGGCCACTGCCGTAACTGCCGCGCCGGGCGTACGCATCTGTGCCGCAATACCACGGGCGTCGGCGTCAACCGTCCGGGCTGTTTTGCCGAATATCTGGTGATCCCGGCGTTTAACGCCTTTAAAATCCCCGACAATATCTCTGACGATCTGGCGTCGATTTTCGACCCATTTGGCAACGCCGTGCATACCGCGCTTTCATTCGACCTCGTCGGTGAAGATGTGCTGGTTTCCGGCGCCGGCCCGATCGGCGTGATGGCCGCCGCGGTGGCGAAACACGTTGGCGCGCGTAACGTGGTGATTACCGACGTTAACGAATATCGTCTGGAGCTGGCGCGCAAAATGGGCGTCACCCGGGCGGTGAACGTTTCTAAAGAGAACCTTAACGATGTGATGGCCGAACTGGGCATGACCGAAGGTTTCGACGTGGGTCTGGAGATGTCCGGCGCGCCGCCGGCGTTCCGCACCATGCTCGATACCATGAACCACGGCGGGCGCATCGCCATGCTGGGGATCCCGCCGTCGGATATGTCTATCGACTGGACCAAGGTGATTTTCAAGGGGCTGTTTATCAAAGGGATTTATGGTCGCGAAATGTTCGAAACCTGGTACAAGATGGCCGCGCTCATCCAGTCCGGTCTCGATCTGTCGCCGATCATCACTCACCGCTTTGGTATTGATGATTTCCAGCAGGGCTTTGACGCGATGCGTTCCGGCCAGTCTGGCAAAGTCATTCTCAGCTGGGATTAATTTCCCTCGGTCTGCATTTTAAAAAAGCGCCCTGCGGGCGCTTTTTTGAGAGTTGTCCTACATTTTTGTGATACTTAATCCACTCCGCACTTTTTCTAAATCGCTTTCTCGCCTATTCGTTTATACAGTCAGTTTAACCATGGTTTAACCCTACAAAGATTATGCTTAAACTTTCTGTATGCTTATTGACCTGTAATTCATCCCGCTTATTACGGGAGGTTTTACCACCTTTGCTTAAGGTAGCCGATGAATTTATCGTCATCGATTCAGGCAGTACGGACGCCACGCTGCAGATTTGCCAACAGTTCGGTCTCACCGTTCACTATCATGCTTATACCACTCACGGCTCGCAGATGAACTACGCGACCTCCCTCGCCAGCCACGACTGGGTGCTGTGTATGGATAGCGATGAGATTCTTGATGACGAGGTGGTGGCAGCTATTCTGGCGCTGAAGGCGGGGGATGAGCCCGATCCAACCTGCGCCTGGCGTCTGCCGCGCTACTGGTTCGTGCTGGGTGAAGAGGTGCGAACTATTTACCCGGTATCCTCGCCGGATTTCCCGGTTCGCTTGTATAACCGTTCTGCCGCCCGGTTCAACGAGCGTCCGGTAGACGATCAGGTCGTCGGTTTTTCGCACTCGGCCAGGCTACCGGGATGCGTGCGCCAC
Source organism: Klebsiella pasteurii (assembly GCF_018139045.1). NCBI lineage: Bacteria > Pseudomonadati > Pseudomonadota > Gammaproteobacteria > Enterobacterales > Enterobacteriaceae > Klebsiella > Klebsiella pasteurii. The sequence continues at coordinate 3,753,905 of NZ_CP073236.1, read as the reverse complement.
GACACTTTCTACTCCCTGCATGAAGTGTTTAATAAGCTTAATAGCTACACCACGCGGCTGGTTAAATATCAGAAGATCAGGCCGTCTCTTGGGCGCGGAGCGATCAGCGCGATTGGCGCTTTCTTTAAGTGGTATCTGTTTAGCGGAGCGTGGCGAAAGGGCAAGGTCGGCGTGGTCACCGGGCTTTACGCGACCTTTTACAGCTTTCTTAAATACTTTAAAGCCTGGTACGCCCATCAGGACAAGCCGGAATCCGCGGCGGATAAGCACACGGATTCCCGGACGATTTAGTTGGTGGGCTGATCCCAGCCCTGCCACTTCAGCTGGTAATACTGCAACAGCGTACTCTGGGCGATGCTTTCGCTCAGAATGGTAAAGAAGCGGCTGGCGTTGACCGGCTCCGGCGGACGTTTAGATTTGCACTGCTTCACGCCGCGGAACGGATTGCGCGGCGGCTGAACCCGCGGCGCGGTGTTCGGCGTAGAGGTATCCACCTGCGGTTCGTTGAGCAGGCTGCTCGGGCGAACCAGAGTGATATCCGGCGGCAGGTTATACACCATCTGCTGCAGCACGCGCACCGTCGTCGGGTGCGGGTGGCCGATAGCAATGGCGGAACCGTTGCGCCGCGCCAAAGCGATAGCGCGGTTGAACTGATAGCGGATATCCGCTTCGTTTTGGGTATCGTCGAGGAAAACCTTACGCTTAATCACCTTTACGCCGGTGCCCTGCGCCGCGCGCATGGCTTGGGTATTGCCGATGGTGACGCTATCGAGAAAGTAGAGATTGTAGCGCTCGAGCGCCTGCATCACCTTCTGCATGCCGAAGAGGTTCGACGTCATCGCGCTGCCCATATGGTTATTCAGCCCCACGGCGTAAGGGACCTTGCCGTAGGCTTCGCGGATAATGCGCTCTATCTCGCTGCTGTTCATATCCGGACGGAGAGTATCTTTTTCCAGCGGCTGTTTGCTGAGCGGCGCCATCGGCAGGTGGATGAGCACCTCGTGGCCGAGATTATGCGCTTTGGTTGCCATTTCGCGGGCGTGGGGCGCATTAGGGAGTACGGCAACGGAGATCGTCGCTGGCAGCGCCAGCACCTGGTTTTCCGTTTGTGGACGATAGCCAAAGTCGTCGATAACAATGGAGAGTTTGCCGGCAAATACCGGCGACGCGATAACCAGCGTACCGGTTACCGCGAGTGCGATTCTGCGAAATTGAAGCAAAACTTATCTTCCCAACCACGGCTGTGGATTGACCGCCTGACCCTGGCGGCGAATTTCGAAATAGAGCGACGGACGGCCCTGACCGCCGCTGCTGCCTACGAGAGCGATCGGCTGGCCCGCCCGGACCTGAGTGCCGACGCTGACCAGCGCGCTTTGGTTATAGCCGTAAAGACTCATGTCGCCTTTGCCGTGTTCAACGACCACCACCAGGCCATAGCCCTGCAGCCAGTCGGCGAGAATAACCCGACCATCGGCAACGGCTTTGACCTCGGTGCCTTCAGACGCAGCGATAACCATCCCCTTCCAACGTAGTTCACCTTGCAGCTGTTCGCCATAGCGATGGAGAATTGAGCCGCGAACCGGCCAGAATGCCTGGCCGCGCGGTGAGCCAAGCCCGCCGGTGCGGGACATCAGCGAGCGTTCGCTTTCGGTAGGTTTGTAGGTGGTGCCTTTACGCGAGGCTTCCTGCTGGCGATCGCGCACATCCTGCGCTTCGCGGGCTTCGCGATCCGCCCGCGCTTTGGCCGCCGCCGCCGCCTGGGCGATACGGCCGCGCAGGCGTGATTCGTTAGCCCGCATCTCGCTGAGCTGCTGCTGGCCTTGCTGAATGGAGGATTCCAGGCTGGCGAGGGTCTTTTTACGCTCGTTGCGCGCCTGCTCCAGCTTGCTCTGCTGGGCGCGCTGTTCGTACACCAAGGTTTGCTGCTGGCTCTGTTTCTCTTCCAGCATCGATTTTTGCACCGCCATGTCTTCGCGGGTTTTCTTCAACTGGGCGATGGTTTCCTGGCGCGCCTGGTTCAGATAGCCAAAGTAGGCCTGCAGGCGTTGATTACGCTGCCCCTCTTCGCCGCTGAGGATCATCTGGATACCGGTATGTGGCCCCTGACGAAACGCGGCGTCGAGTTGCGCGGAAAGATTACGCTCCTGCGAGGCGCGCTGACGCTCCAGCTTAGCCAGCGCGGCGTTCATTTCGTCGATCTGCTTATTTAGCTGGTTCAGCGTTTCCTGAGTTTCGCGCAGCTTGCGCGCGGCGGCGGAGATAGCCTCCTCCTGCGTTTTAAGCTGAGCGACCAGGGAAGCGCGCTGCTGCTGCTGCTGCTTAATCGCCCGCTGTTTAGCGGCGATATCGGCCTGAATGGATTTAAGCTGGTCGCTGTCGTCGGCGTGAGCAGATGCGGCGCACAGCAATACGCCAGCGCTAAGCGCGCTGGCGTAAAGGACGGATCGAACTGCCGTTGCGATCCATGTAGTTGAATAAGTCGCCTTTCCCCTCATGGGGAAGGATTATTCCACGATGAACAGCGGCTTGCCAGTCATCTCTTGCGGGATTTCCATTCCCATCAGCGTCAGCATGGTCGGCGCGATGTCGGAAAGTTTGCCGCCGTTAACCGCTTTGACGTTTTTATCGCCAACGTAAATCAGCGGAACCGGCAGGTTGGTGTGCGCGGTATGCGCCTGACCGGTGGCCGGGTCGCGCATCTGCTCGGCGTTGCCGTGGTCTGCGGTGATCAGCAGCTGTCCGCCAACGGATTCAACGGCTTTGCTAACCTGGTCGATGCAGTGATCCAGCGCTTCCACCGCTTTAACGGCGGCTTCCATCACTCCGGTATGGCCAACCATATCGCCGTTCGGGTAGTTACAGATGATGGTGTCGAACTGACCGCCCTTGATGGCGGCAACCAGTTTTTCGGTCAGCTCGGCGGAGCTCATTTCCGGCTGCAGATCGTAGGTCGCGACCTTCGGCGAGTTGATCAGAATGCGCTCTTCGCCTTTGAACGGCTCTTCAACGCCGCCGTTGAAGAAGAAAGTTACGTGAGCGTATTTTTCGGTTTCGGAGATGCGCAGCTGGGTTTTGTCGTTCCTCGCCATCCATTCGCCGAAGGTATTGGTCAGGGACGCCGGCGGATAAGCACAGGCGACTTTAATGTCCGCGGCGTATTCGGTCAGCATGACGAAATCGAGGTTCACCACTTTCTTACGGGCGAAGCCGTCGAAATCGGCGTTAACGAAGGCGCGAGTAATTTCGCGGGCGCGGTCGGCGCGGAAATTCATGAAAATCAGCGCATCGCCGTCTTCCATCGCCGCGTCGGCCTGGCCTGCGGCGCGGATAACGGTCGCTTTCACGAACTCATCGTTCTCATCGCGCGCATAAGCGGCCTGCAGGCCTGCAACGGCGGTATCGGCCTGGAACTCGCCTTTTGCCAGGGTCATCAGATCGTAAGCCTGCTCAACGCGATCCCAACGATTGTCGCGGTCCATGGCGTAGTAGCGGCCAATGATCGAGGCGACGCGGCCTTTGCCCAGCGCGGCAAATTTGTCTTCGAATTTCGCCAGCGTCTTTTCAGCGCTGCGCGGCGGGGTATCGCGGCCGTCGAGGAAGGCGTGCAGATAGATTTTATCCGCGCCGCGCTCGGCTGCCAGTTCCACCATCGCCATGATGTGGTCTTCGTGGCTGTGGACGCCGCCCGGCGACATCAGGCCCATGATATGCACGGCTTTGCCCGCGGCGACGGCTTTATCGACCGCGCCGGTCAGTACCGGGTTGGCGAAGAAGGTGCGTTCTTTGATTTCAACGTCCAGGCGGGTCAGATCCTGGTACACGATGCGGCCCGCGCCGAGATTAACGTGGCCTACTTCAGAGTTGCCCATTTGACGATCCGGCAGACCGACTTCCAGGCCTGAAGCATCGATCAGAGTGTGCGGACGTTTTGCCCACAGTGCGTCCATAACAGGGGTTTTAGCGCTATAAATAGCGTTATCCTGCTGGTCTTCACGGTAGCCATAGCCATCCAGAATCACCAGTACCATAGGTTTTTTAGAAACCGACATTGCGACAACCTCATGCTCAAAGACAGAAAATTTGCGTAATTTTACTACAGCTGAATCGATCAAATCACCGTAAAAGATCAAAGAAAGAGGGCGGCCAGAGCGCATCGTTGCGGCGAGAGCGGTTTTTTTTCGTGACGGGCCGCAGAAAATACATTACATCGCGCTCACTGGCTGTATTTGCCGCAATGCACAGGTATACTCCTTCCCTGGTTTTTTTATCACTTAGTCGGGAGTTGTAACCCCCCATGCAAGAAATTATGCAATTCATCAGCCGTCACCCCGTCCTGAGCATCGCGTGGGTCGCGCTGCTGGTGGCGGTGCTGTTCACCACCTTTAAAGGATTGATGTCGAAAGTTAAAGTCATCACCCGTGGTGAAGCGACGCGCCTGATCAACAAAGAAGATGCCGTGGTTGTCGACCTGCGTCAGCGTGACGATTTCCGTAAAGGCCACATTGCGGGTTCTATTAACCTGCTGCCGAGCGATATCAAAGCAAATAACGTCGGCGAGTTGGAAAAGCACAAAGCACAACCCATTATAGTAGTAGACGGCTCAGGTATGCAGGCGCAAGAACCCGCCAGCGCGCTGAACAAAGCCGGCTTTGAAAAGGTCTTCGTACTGAAAGAGGGCATCGCTGGCTGGAGCGGCGAGAACCTTCCTCTGGTACGCGGTAAATAATTTACCCGCGTCTTTATGGCGCAGCGCGGTTTTCCCTGCGGCGGCTATTCGCCAGCGGGAAAATAGCGCCTGCGGCGTGAAACTCTCGGGGGTAAAAACAGGAGTGAAGTCATGGCCAATATTGATATCTATACCAAAGCGACCTGCCCGTTCTGCGTACGTGCAAAAGCGCTGCTGAACAGCAAGGGCGTGACGTTCAACGAGTTGCCTATCGATGGCGATGCTGCGAAGCGTGAAGAAATGATTCAGCGCAGCGGTCGGACGACGGTTCCGCAGATTTTTATTGATGCGCAGCACATTGGCGGCTGTGACGACTTGTATGCGCTTGATTCACGTGGTGGACTCGATCCCCTCCTGCGCTAATTTTTGCGCTCATCCCCATTGGACGGGCGTACTTAAGGACAACACGAAAGGGTTTTACTATGTCAGAACAAAACAGCACCGAAATGACTTTCCAGATTCAGCGCATCTACACCAAAGATATCTCTTTTGAAGCGCCGAACGCGCCGCAAGTTTTTCAGAAAGATTGGCAGCCGGAAGTTAAACTTGATCTGGATACGGCTTCCAGCCAGCTGGCTGAAGGCGTGTATGAAGTGGTGCTGCGCGTAACCGTAACCGCCTCTCTGGGCGAAGAAACCGCGTTCCTGTGTGAAGTACAGCAGGGCGGTATTTTCTCCATCGAAGGCATCGACGGTACCCAGATGGCGCACTGCCTCGGCGCATACTGCCCGAACATTCTGTTCCCGTACGCGCGCGAGTGCATCACCAGCCTGGTTTCTCGCGGTACCTTCCCGCAACTGAACCTTGCGCCAGTGAACTTCGATGCGCTGTTTATGAACTATCTGCAGCAGCAGGCTGGCGAAGGTGCTGAACAACATCAGGATGCCTGATGAACGCGCTTAACGCTGCAATGACTGTGATCGGTGCCGGCTCTTACGGCACCGCTCTTGCCATCACCCTGGCAAGAAATGGCCACGAGGTTGTCCTCTGGGGCCATGACCCGAAACATATCGCGACGCTGCAGAACGATCGCTGCAACGCTGCGTTCCTTCCCGATGTTCCATTCCCGGATACGCTGCACCTTGAGAGCGACCTGGCAACGGCGCTTGCCGCCAGCCGCGATATTCTCGTGGTGGTGCCCAGTCACGTCTTTGGGCAGGTTCTGCGCCAGATCAAGCCGCTGATGCGCCCTGACGCGCGTCTGGTATGGGCAACAAAAGGTCTGGAAGCCGAAACCGGACGCCTGCTGCAGGACGTGGCCCGTGAAGCGCTGGGCGACGCTATTCCGCTGGCGGTGATTTCCGGCCCGACCTTCGCCAAAGAGCTGGCGGCAGGCCTGCCGACCGCGATCTCGCTGGCGTCTACGGACCCGCAGTTCGCTGATGATTTGCAAAGCCTGCTGCACTGCGGCAAGAGCTTCCGCGTCTATATCAACCCGGACTTTATCGGCGTGCAGCTCGGCGGCGCGGTGAAAAACGTCATCGCTATCGGCGCCGGCATGTCTGACGGCATCGGCTTTGGCGCCAACGCGCGTACCGCGCTGATTACCCGCGGGCTGGTTGAGATGTCCCGCCTCGGGGAGGCGCTTGGCGCCGATCCGGAGACCTTTATGGGGATGGCGGGCTTAGGCGATCTGGTGCTCACCTGCACCGATAACCAGTCGCGTAACCGCCGCTTCGGCATGATGCTCGGTCAGGGCATGGACGTGCAAAGCGCGCAGGAGAAGATTGGCCAGGTGGTTGAAGGCTATCGCAATACCAAAGAGGTTCGCGTTCTGGCGCAGCGTTTAGGCGTCGAAATGCCAATAACCGAGGAAATTTATCAGGTATTGTATTGCGGAAAAATTGCGCGCGAGGCAGCATTGACCTTATTAGGTCGTGCACGCAAGGACGAGCGTAGCAACTAACTGCGATGGAACCTGGATCACCTGAGTGACCCGGCCAGCAAAGAACTGGCCGGTCATTATTATATCGTCTGGAGTCAGCAATGCCGTGTGAAGAACTGGATATCGTCTGGAATAATATTAAAGCCGAAGCTCGGGCTTTAGCTGACTGTGAGCCGATGCTCGCCAGTTTTTACCACGCCACGCTACTCAAGCACGAAAATCTCGGCAGCGCCCTGAGCTATATGCTGGCGAATAAACTGGCTTCTCCGATCATGCCCGCCATCGCGATTCGTGAAGTGGTGGAAGAGGCCTACGCCGCCGACCCGGAAATGATCGCCTCCGCCGCCTGCGATATTCAGGCGGTTCGTACCCGCGACCCGGCGGTGGACAAATACTCGACGCCGCTGCTCTATCTGAAAGGGTTCCACGCGCTGCAGGCCTATCGTATCGGCCACTGGTTGTGGAATCAGGGGCGTCGGGCGCTGGCGATCTTCCTGCAAAATCAGGTTTCCGTATCGTTCCAGGTGGACATCCACCCGGCGGCGAAGATTGGCCGTGGGATCATGCTTGACCACGCGACGGGTATCGTCGTCGGTGAAACGGCGGTGATTGAAGACGATGTGTCGATTCTACAATCCGTGACCCTTGGCGGTACCGGTAAAACCAGCGGCGATCGTCATCCGAAAATTCGCGAAGGCGTGATGATTGGCGCCGGGGCGAAGATCCTCGGCAATATCGAAGTCGGACGCGGGGCAAAAATCGGCGCGGGTTCGGTGGTGCTACAGCCGGTGCCGCCGCATACCACCGCCGCAGGCGTTCCCGCCCGCATCGTGGGCAAGCCGGAGAGCGATAAGCCGGCGATGGATATGGATCAGCACTTTAACGGCATACACCATACCTTCGAGTACGGCGACGGTATCTGATTGATTTCCCGGAGACGATGCTGCGCATCTATCCGGGCTACAAAACAGAGCGCTGTCCGGTAGCCCGGACAGGTCCTACGCGCCGCAATCCGGGAATCGCTCAGGCTAGCTGCGCAGCACCGCTCCGGGATAGCCCAGCTGGCGCCAGGCTTCATACACCACCACCGACACCGCATTTGACAGGTTCATGCTGCGGCTGTCCGGCATCATCGGAATACGAATTTTTTGCTCTGGCGGCAGGGCATCGAGAATGCTGGCCGGCAGGCCGCGGGTTTCCGGGCCAAACAGCAGAAAATCGCCATCCTGATAGCTCACCGCGCTATGCGCCGGGGTCCCTTTGGTGGTCAGGGCGAACAGACGCTGCGGCTTTGCGCTTTCAATAAAAGCGGCGTAATCACGATGGCGCTGGACGGCGGCGAACTCATGGTAATCCAGCCCGGCGCGGCGAAGACGCTTATCATCCCAGGCAAAACCCATGGGTTCGATAATATGCAGATTGAAGCCGGTGTTAGCGCACAGGCGGATGATATTCCCGGTATTTGGCGGGATTTCTGGTTCGAATAAGACGATGTTCAGCATACTGCCCCCTTAATTGCGGGGGGCAGAATAGCAGATATTTGGTTAACCCTCACCCCGACCCTCTCGCGGAAAGGGTGCGGGAGAAAACCGGCGCCGGCCTGTGAGCCCGATGGCGTTAACCCGCCTGCCGGACGTTTCCCTCTCCCTGGGGGAGAGGGGTCACTGCCGGGTTTCCTGCTACGATCGTATCAAAGGTCCGCAGCGCATCGGCGTTTTGCACTAAAGATTCACGGCTGATTTCGCCGATAGTTTTCGCGCCGGTCAGCGTCATCGCCACCTTCATCTCTTTCTCGATCAGGTTCAGCAGATTGGCGACACCCTGCTTGCCGTGGGTGGCGAGCGCATAGAGGTATGCGCGGCCCAGCAGCACGCTGTCGGCGCCAAGGGCGATCATGCGTACGACATCGAGACCGTTGCGGATGCCGCTATCGGCGAGGATGGTAATGTCGCCTTTAACCGCATCGGCAATCGCGGGCAGGGCGCGGGCGGAAGAGAGCACGCCGTCAAGTTGGCGGCCGCCGTGGTTGGAAACCACGATGCCGTCAGCGCCGAAGCGCACCGCGTCGCGGGCGTCTTCCGGATCGAGGATCCCCTTGATCACCATCGGACCGTCCCAAAAGTCGCGGATCCACTCAAGGTCTTTCCAGGAAATCGAAGGATCGAAGTTATTCGCCAGCCAGCCGATATAGTCCTCCAGACCGGTCGGCTTGCCGAGGTAGGCGGAGATATTGCCCAAATCGTGCGGCCGACCGTTTAATCCGACGTCCCATGCCCACTGAGGATGAGTCACCGCCTGCCAGTAGCGGCGCATTGCCGCGTTCGGGCCGCTCATCCCGGAGTGAGCGTCGCGATAGCGCGCGCCGGGGGTTGGCATATCGACGGTAAAGACCAGCGTTGAACAGCCCGCCGCCTTCGCCCGCTCCAGCGCATTGCGCATAAAACCGCGGTCGCGCAGGACGTATAGCTGGAACCACATTGGGCGCTTAATGGTCGGGGCGACCTCTTCAATCGGGCAGACGGAAACGGTAGAGAGGGTAAACGGAATACCTTTTTCATCCGCCGCGCCGGCGGCCTGCACTTCACCGCGGCGGGCGTACATCCCGCACAGTCCAACCGGCGCCAGGGCTGTCGGCATCGCCAGCTTCTCGTTGAATAAGGTGGTTTCCAGGCTCAGGTCCGACATATTGCGCAGAATACGCTGGCGGAGCGCGACGTCGGACAGGTCCTCAACGTTGCGGCGCAGGGTGTGCTCGGCGTAAGCGCCGCCGTCGATATAGTGGAACAGGAACGGTGGCAGGATACGCTGTGCGGCGGCGCGGTAGTCGCTGGCGGCGGAAATAATCATCACAAGTTCTCCCTGGAATTTTCGTTATGGTCACCGGGCAGGCGGGTAATTCGCGCCTGGCGGGCCTGGTCTTCATCAAAGCGTTTGATCGTGGCGTGAACAAAGCCCAAATGGGCCATCATCGCCTTTCTGGCACCTTCCGGGTCACCGGCGATAATCGCCTCCATGACCGCCTGGTGCTGTTCGGTCAAGCGAGCGAATACCGGCGGGACGAGATACATCCGCTGGCGGCTCTCCTTGACTGAGGACTGTAAGAGGTCGAAAAAACCGCGCATGGTTTGCAGCAGCACCACGTTGTGCGAGGCTTCGGCAATCGCCAGGTGGAAGCGGACGTCGGCCTGCGAGGCCAGGTCCGGATCTTCGCTTTGGGTGGCTTCAAAGCAGAGGCGGATTTTCTCTTTTTCGGCATCGGTTGCCCGCATTGCCGCATGCCAGGCGGTACTGGCTTCGATGGCGTGACGGGCTTCGAGAATATCAAAGCTGTAATCGGGGTCGTCGGAGAGCAGCGTCTTCAGCGGCTGGACGATGTTTTGCTCCGACCACGCTTCATGCTGCCAGCGCACGAAGGTGCCCCCGCCGCGACGACTGAGCAGCACCCCTTCGTTGACTAACATCGCCAGCGCTTCGCGCAGGGAATTGCGCGATACGCCCAGCTGCGCCGCCAGCTGACGTTCGGCGGGCAATCGCATGCCCGCCTCCAGCTTTTGTTCTTCAATCAGCGCCCGCACGCGACGGGCTACATCGTCGGCAAGGCGTTTTGGCATCACTATCACGGGATCATCCAGGTTAAGACGTAGGCCTGCAGGGTGGTGATCACGCCGACCATGCAGGTGAAAATCAGACTATGTTTCACGGTAAAGCGGAACAGGTCCGACTCCTTCCCAACCAGACCGACCGCCGCACAGGCGATGGCGATGGACTGTGGGGAGATCATTTTCCCGGTCACGCCGCCGGTGGTGTTGGCGGCGACCAGCAGGATATCGGAGACGCCAATCTGCTGGGCCGCCGTCGCTTGTAGCGCGGCAAACAGCGCGTTCGACGAGGTATCCGAACCAGTCAGGAATACCCCCAGCCAGCCGAGGAACGGCGAGAAGAAGGTAAACGCATGGCCGGTATGCGCCAGCGCAAGGGCCAGCGTTGAGGATAGACCGGAATAGTTAGAAATAAAGGCGAACGCCAGTACCATGCCGATGGAGTAAATCGGCAGCGCCAGCTCTTTCAGTGTGCTGCCAAAGGCCGAGATCGCGTCCTTCGGCTTCATGCGCAGCCAGACGATGGAAAGCAGCGCGGCGAACAGGATGGCGGTGCCGGTGGCGGAGAGCCAGTCAAACTTATAGACCGCGGCGTAAGGCGTGGCTTCGTTGACCACCGGCGGCATGCGGGCCACCATTTTGTCGAGAAACGGCACGGAAATATTAATCACAAAATCGTACATCGCGCCGCCCGGGGCGAACAGCGCTTTGAACGGCGGCACGCTCCACAGGGTCACGGTTGCGGTCAGAAACAGGAACGGCGACCACGCGCGAATCACCTGTCCCGGCGTGTAGCGGGTGTGCGCCAGGTTCATATCGACCTGCGATGCGCCCATATCGCCGAAGCGGAAGATGCGAACCGGCTGCCAGCGTTTGAGGAACAGCGTCAAGCAGACCAGCGATACCAGTGAAGAGATAATGTCCGGCAGCTCCGGGCCGAGGAAGTTAGAGCTGAGGTACTGAGCAATCGCGAAGGAGCCGCCGGCGACCATGACTGCGGGCCAGGTCTCTTTAATGCCGCGCCAGCCGTCCATAATCGCCATGATCCAGAACAGCACGATGATGGTCAGGAACGGCAGCTGGCGGCCAACCATCTGGCCGATTTCGAAACTGTCGAGGCCCGTCACCTGTCCGGCGACCAGAATCGGAATGCCCATCGCGCCAAACGCGACCGGCGCGGTGTTAACGATCAGACAGAGGCCTGCCGCATACAGCGGGTTAAAGCCGAGCCCCACCAGCAGCGCTGCGGTGATGGCGACCGGCGCGCCAAAACCGGCGGCCCCTTCGAGGAACGCGCCGAAGGAGAAACCGACAATCAGCATTTGCAGACGCTGATCCGGGGTGATTGACAAAATCGATGAGCGGATAATGTCGAACTGCCCGGTTTTCACCGAGATTTTATAGACGAAGACCGCAGCGATAATAATCCACGCGATTGGCCACAGGCCGTAGAAGAAGCCGTAGATGACGGAGGCCAGCGCGTGGTCAACCGGCATTTTGTAGAACAGCAGAGCGACGGAGAGCGCAATGAGCACGGTCCAGGTCGCGGCAACGTACCCTTTCAGCTTGAGCTTTATCAGGGCAAAAAAGAAAAACAGAATCGGTAGCGATGCGATAAGACTCGATAGCCAGATGTTGCCGGCCGGATCGTAATTTTGTTGCCAGAGGTTCATGCAGGTCTCCATCGGGCCGTTATGATGCCGTGCTGAGTCTTGCGCTCTTAGCAGGTCACATCATTTGTAAAATTGGCCCAGCCAAATTGCGATTGTAGGATTAACGACAACGAATGGTTAATCAAATGTTATTGATGAGCAATATGTCTGTGACGAAAAATGATGGATATGTGAACCATTGGGCGATTTAAGAAATAATTGGTAGGGCCAGTTGGGGCGATGAATAGCGTTAGAAACAGAATAGATCCCGGAGGCGATGCTGCGCATCTGTCCGGGCTACCATCTCGCAGACGGCGGTGAACCCATAGCCCCGGTAAGGCGTTAGCCGCCACCGGGGACGACAGGATTAGAACGCGGTTTTGGCGAAGCCGGTCATCTCTTTGAGGCCCATTTCGCGACCCAGCGCGGTCATCGGGTGAACAACAACCAGACCGCGCACGCTTTTCTTGAGTTTGCCCATATCGGCCTGCTCTTTTTTGGTGATGGCGCGGCGATGCGGCATGTCCATCAGCTTTTGCGCTTCTTTGCTCAGCTTCTGGCCTTGAATCTCACGCAGGCGGATGATTTCTGCCTCAATGGTGGTTTTTTCTTTTTCCAGCTCGGCGTATTTTTCTGCGGCTTCAACCAGGGACAGATCGGCCTGCTGGTGGCGGATGGCGTCAAGACGATCGCTCAGACGTTTAATTTCGTTTTTTTCGACTTCTTTCATGATGGCTTAATCTATTAAGAAAGGGGCATTATCAGACTATAGTATGTGCTGTCGCTTGGGTTGTGGGTAGTAATTTATCAAAACGTCGCCGTTTTTTGGTCATAACAGCCGTAACGGCATTCAATAACCTATTGAACATAAAAATCATTTTTAGCCAGAGTTAGCGAATATTCATTTCTGTGAAGCCTGTCGGTCATTCAGCACGTTTTCCTCATCTGAAAGCCTGTTTTTGGCTAATCCTTAATAAGATCATTCCCGAGCAGAGGAGAGCGTGATGGCGAAAATCGGCGACGGCGTACCGCGCATTATTGATAAGGCCGTAGATTTTATGGCTTCAAGCCAGGCTTTTATGGAATATCTGAAAAAATCTCCGCGTTTGCAGCATATACCGCCGGATATTCCGGCTGATAAAGAAGCGCTATTTCTGCGGCGTCTTGAGTATTATCGTCAGCTTTATCGGCCGACGTGCGACCAGCAAGAGCCAGAATCAGAGCGTTGATTTTTGAAAGGCTTTTTTTAAGCTGATTTTAGAAATCAGCTCGGTCAGAGATAGCATCATTGTCGAACGTACGACCTGCTGGTAGCGCAGCTTTTGCATTGCCAGCAGGTCCGCATCGCTCTCATCAAATAGCGGCGTTGGCGGCAGAGCGGCTACGCAGTGCAGTTCGCCAAACGGTCCAAGGATCTCATCGTCGGTAAAGCTGTACTCATTACCGTCGTGGTTCAGTTCTTCGCGCAGGGCCATCAGCAGTTCAGCGTCTTCATATTCGGCGCGGCTAATCACCCCAAGGCCGTAAATCAGCTTCAGGCGTACAGAAAGGTCGCCAAGCGGCCCGTCGCCGTCCAGCAACGGCTCCACTGCGTATTTCACCGCGTAGTCGTCTTTACGGAATACCTGAAGCACCAGAATATTGACCGCTTCCGTCAACAGTTCAACGGTGGCGATCAGGAAGCTTCTTACGGTTTTGCCAGCATTCAGACGTTCAAGCACACGGTTTTCAAATGCCTGTGTTTCTTCCATTATTGCCTGCATATCTGACATGAGTAATGGGCGCGGTTCGGACCGCGCCAGGTCTTGCCTCATTTGGTGGCGCTGTAGTCGTTAACGGCCTCCGCCACCACTTCGCTTGCCGCGTCCAGACCCGAAATCTGCGCCAGCGCAGCCTGCGGACCTTTCTCGGCAATCAGCGCCGCCAGTTCCTGCGCCTGCGGGTCCTCTTCGCTGCGGAAATGCATCGCCGCGGCGATCCCTTTCACCAGATTCCGATGCGGCAGGCCATATTCCAGCGTGCCGAGCAGCGGCTTAATTAAGCGATCCCCCGCGCTCAGTTTGCGCAGCGGCTGGCGGCCAACGCGCTCAACGTCATCTTTCAGATACGGGTTCTCAAAACGACCAATAATTTTCTGGATGTATGCAGCGTGCTTTTGCGCATCAAAGGCATAGCGTTTGATCAGCACCGCGCCGCTCTCTTCCATTGCCCCTTTGACCACAGCGCGAATATTCTCATCAAGAATCGCGTCGCGAATCGTCTGGTGGCCCGCCAGTTTTCCGAGGTAGGCGGTTATAGCATGTCCGGTGTTTAAGGTGAATAGCTTACGTTCGACAAATGCCATCAGGTTATCGGTTAATTCCATACCTGGGATGTTCGGCAGTTCGCCTTTGAACTGGGTCTTGTCGACAATCCACTCGCTGAAGGTTTCCACGGTGACTTCCAGCGGATCGTGAGTGGCGGAAGCGGACGGCGGAACGATGCGGTCAACGGCGGAATCAACGAAGCCGACGTTGGCTTCAACCCAGGCTTTATCCTCTTCGGCCAGGGCGTTAAAAACGTGGCCCTTAAGCTGGCTGGTGCCGCGAACCATATTCTCGCAGGCGATGATATTCAGTGGGGCCGTAACGCCCTGGGCCTTGCGTTTAGCCAGGCCTTTGGCAATCGCCGGTGCGATGCGCTCGAGCACGACCGGGCCGACGGCGGTGGTCAGCAGATCCACGTGGGCGATCAGCTCCACGACTTCATCGCCGATGCTGCTGACGGCATCAACGCCGGAAACGGTATCAACCTGCTCGTTCTCGCCGACTACGTGAACCTGATAGCTATGACGGGCATTCAGGGCATCAAGAACGACCTGATTTACATCCGCAAACGTCAGCTGTATCCCCGCGTCCGCCAGCAGTTTGCCGATAAAGCCACGACCGATATTACCTGCGCCAAAATGTAATGCTTTCATAGTATTAACCTTAAATTAATGTTTTTACCTGAGAGGGCTGGGGTGAGGCTTTTCCCTCACCCAAACCCTCTCCCCATGACTAAGGAGAGAGGGGGGCGTTTCCCGGCGCACCGCCGGGAGACAAATTACCCTTTCAACAGCGTCAGAACTTCTTCAACGCTGGTGGTTTTCGTCAGACGCTCAATCACAGATTCATCGTCCAGCGCGTTCGTCAGGCTGGTAATGACCTGAATATGCTCGTTATTACGAGCCGCGATACCGATAACCAGGCGAGCCACCTCGTCCTCTTCTTCGCCGAAGCGCACGCCTTCGGGATACTGGCAGAAGACGATGCCGGTTTTCAGGACGCGATCTTTCGCTTCAATCGTGCCGTGCGGTACCGCGATAGACTCACCCAGATAGGTGGAGGTCAGCTTTTCACGGTCCAGCATCGCCTGGACGTATTCCGGCTCAACGTAGCCGCCTTTCACCAGCTGCTCGCCGGCAAACAGAATCGCTTCTTCTTTGGTCGCCGCTTTACGACCGAGGAAGATGTTCTCCGCGCCGAGTTTGAACAGGTTGGTGTCAGCCGCCTCGAAGCTGTCTTTCAGGCTATCGCGGACTTTCTCTTCGTTGTCAGTATGGCGCTGCGCCGCAACCAGACGTTCAGTCAGGCTGGTGTACAGGCCGCTGTCGAGGAAGTTAGTCAGCGAAATATGCTGCGCCTGCGGCACCTGACGCATCGCCCGCTCGGTCAGATCGCGGTGGGTGATGACCAGGTCCACATCCGGCGGCAGGTTGTTAATCGCACAGTTAGTCACGGAGATATTGCTCAGCCCGGCATCCTGCACTTTCTTACGCAGCACGCCTGCGCCCATGGCGCTGGAGCCCATACCGGCGTCGCAGGCGACGATGATTTTACGTACGTGGCTCAGGTCGTTCGCGACATCGCCAGCGGCCAGCGGAGTAGCGGCGCCTTTGGATTCGGCTTTCATATCGTGCATGCGACGGGTCGCGGCTTCGATATCATCTTCTTCTTTCACTTTGCTGGTTTTCAGCAGAACCGCTGCGACCACGAAGGAAACGGCCATCGCGGCGACAATCGCGGCGATATTAGCGAAGTAGGCGCCTTTCGGCGTCATCGCCAGCACGGCCAGGATGGAGCCCGGGGAAGCCGGAGAGACCAGACCGCCGTTAAAGATGGTCAGCGTGAATACACCGGTCATCCCGCCGAGGATAACGGCCAGAATCAGGCGCGGGTTCATCAGCACGTACGGGAAGTAAATCTCGTGGATACCGCCGAGGAAGTGGATGATTGCCGCACCGCCCGCAGACTGTTTGGCGCTGCCGCGGCCGAAGAACATATACGCCAGCAGGACGCCCATCCCCGGACCTGGGTTAGCTTCGATCAGGAAGAAGATCGATTTGCCCAGCTCGTGGGATTGCTGAATACCCAGCGGCGAGAAAATACCGTGGTTAATGGCGTTGTTGAGGAACAGGATTTTCGCCGGTTCAACAAAGATAGACGCCAGCGGCAGCATCTCGTGCGCCACCATGAAGTTAACGCCTGCGGCCAGAATTTTCGACAGGACTTCAACCGCCGGGCCAATGCCGAGAAACGCCAGAATGGCGAGGATCATACCGATGATGCCTGCGGAGAAGTTATTCACCAGCATCTCAAAACCGGATTTGATCTTACCGTCTACCCAGACGTCGAATTTTTTAATTGCCCAGCCGCCCAGCGGGCCGGCGATCATGGAGCCGAGGAACATCGGCATATCCGCGCCGACGATAACGCCCATGGTGGTAATCGCGCCGACCACGCCGCCGCGCTCGCCGCCAACCAGCTTACCGCCGGTATAACCGATCAGCAGCGGCAGCAGATAGGTGATCATCGGACCAACCAGCTTCGCCAGCGTTTCGTTCGGTAACCATCCTGTCGGAATGAATAGAGCGGTGATAATACCCCACGCGATAAACGCGCCGATATTTGGCATCACCATATTGCTGAGGAAACGACCAAAGCTTTGCACTTTGATCTTGATATCGGATGACATAAAACACCCCTTCTTCTGTTTTTGCTATCGGCAGGCTGAAAGCCCGAGGCTTGTTGTTAATAAGGCGGCAGAGGTAGCCGGGCCCTGAGTGATAGTGCGAAATCTGGCACTGAATCGTTAAGCTGTCCAGTCGATGGATTTTTATGTGATTTGGATCACATGAATATAGGGCGATAACGGTCTTTTGTAGTGATCTGCATCACAAAATGGATGTGTAAAAAAACAACAGACCGGGTTTTAAGGGGGGATAATGCATTTTTATGTGATGAAAATCACAAATTTACTTTGGCACTTTGTTATTTATCTGTGATGTTTATCACAAAATATTTTCACCAGGATTTAGCCTGGTGTGATCTCGCGCAGGTTATGCCGCGTTCCGCTTGCTGATACGTCACTCAGCAACGCGATCGCTTAAAGAACATTTTAGTCATCAATGGCGAAAATGATACGGGTGAATTATGCTCATTTTGTCGGCCCATTTTTCATCCGGCCCGGCACACATCCTGAAAATAATTAGCGTAAATCCGAGGAAATTATGTTTCTCAATTATTTTGCGCTCGGTGTTCTGATCTTTGTATTTCTGGTGATTTTTTATGGAATCATCATTCTTCATGATATTCCTTACCTGATCGCGAAGAAACGTAATCATCCGCATGCCGATGCGATTCACGTCGCGGGCTGGGTGAGCCTTTTTACGCTGCACGTCATCTGGCCGTTTTTATGGATATGGGCCACGCTTTACCGGCCAGAACGCGGCTGGGGTATGCAGCATCGGCGGGACGAGACGCCGTCTGAGGCGGTGGAAGAGGGGGACGAAATCAGCGAACTGCGCCAGCGGGTTATCGCGCTCGAGCAGCAAATAAACGGTCTTAGACCGTCAGCTCAACCTCCTTCGGTGGAGAAATAACTCATGGATCTGCTAATTATTTTGACCTATGTGGCAATTGCCTGGTCAATATTTAAAATATTTAAGATCCCGGTAAATAAATGGACGGTTCCCACCGCGGCGCTGGGCGGCGTATTTATTGTTAGCGCGCTTATTTTATTAATGAACTATAACCACCCGTATACCTTTACCGCGCAAAAAGCGGTTATTTCTATTCCTATTACGCCGCAAGTCACCGGGGTGGTCAGCAGCGTCACGGATAAAGCAAATCAACGGGTTAAAAAGGGCGAGGTGCTGTTTACCATCGATCCGGCGCGTTATCAGGCCCGGGTGGACAGGCTGCAGGCCGACCTTGTTACTGCGCTGCACAGCATTAATACCCTTAAAGCCCAGCTTTCTGAGGCTCAGGCCAATACCACGCGCGTTTCGGCGGAGCGCGACCGTCTGTACAAGGATTATCAGCGCTACCTGAAAGGAAGCCAGGCGCGGGTCAATCCGTTTTCTGAAAGCGATATCGATAATGCCCGGCAAAACTATCTGGCGCAGGATGCAATGGTGAAAGGGTCTGTCGCGGAGCAGGCACAGATCCAGAGCCAGCTCGACAGCATGATAAACGGTGAGCAGTCGCAGGTGGTGAGCCTGCGCGCGCAGCTGGCGGAGGCGAAATATAACCTCGATCAGACGACCGTGCGCGCGCCCAGCGATGGTTATATCACCCAGGTGTTAATTCGTCCTGGGACCTATGCCGCCTCGCTGCCGCTGCGTCCGGTGATGGTCTTTATCCCCCAGCAAAAACGGCTGATTGTGGCGCAGTTCCGGCAAAATTCGCTGCTCAGGCTGGAGAAGGGTGACGATGCTGAAGCGGTGTTCAACGCGCTGCCGGGACAGGTCTTTCGCGGCAAGCTGGTTAGCATCCTGCCAGTCGTGCCGGGGGGAACATACCAGGCGCAGGGCACGCTGCAGGCGCTGACGGTGACGCCGGGCACCGACGGCGTGCTGGCGACCATTGAGCTGGAGCCTGATGCCGCCGTAGACGCCCTGCCTGACGGCATTTACGCCCAGGTGGCGGTCTACTCCGATCATTTCACCCACGTTTCGGTGATGCGCAAGGTGCTGCTGCGGATGACCAGCTGGATGCACTATCTCTATCTGGACCATTAGCGGGGTCGGTCCGGCATGAGGTGATTGCTCTCTCTGCTATTTGCCTGCGTCTGCGCCATACTTACTACTTTGTTGGCGAAAGGAGCAGGCAATGAAACTGATCGGCAGCTACACCAGTCCCTTTGTGCGCAAAATTTCCGTCATATTGCTGGAAAAAGCGATCCCCTTCGAGTTCGTCAACGAATTCCCTTACCACGAGACCAACGGCGTGGCGCAGTATAATCCGCTGGGAAAAGTACCCGCTCTGGTCACCGACGACGGTGAATGCTGGTACGACTCGCCCATTATTGCGCAATATCTGGAGCTGCTCGGCATCGCGCCGGATATGTTGCCTGTGGCACCGAAGGCCGCGCTGAAATTGCGTCAAATTGAAGCGCTGGCTGATGGCGTGATGGAGGCTGCGCAAACGCTGGTACGGGAGAAAACGCGCCCGGCGGCCCAGCAGTCGGAAAGCGAACTGCTGCGCCAGCGCGAAAAAATTGCGCGCGGGCTTGATGCGCTGGAAGGGTATGCAGGTGACGGGACATTACGTCCTGATGAGGTCAATCTGGCAACCATTTCGACCGCCTGCGCCATTGCTTATCTCAATTTCCGTCGCGTCGCGCCGGGCTGGTGCGCTACTCGACCGAAGCTGGTTCGGCTGGTGGATTCCCTCTTTCAACGCGCCAGCTTTGCGCGCACTGAACCGCCGGTGAGTTGACCCAGACAGGTAACAGTTTTTGCGCGGAGGCATTACAATTGCTGCTCATTTGTTGACTCCCTCTCCCGTTGGGAGGGGGGAAAATAGGTTCATTCATGACTAGCGAAATTCGTGCGCTTTATACCCGGCTTCCGGCCATCGACCGTTTACTCCGCGACCCCGCATTTTCACCGCTGTTGATGCAATACGGTCATGCCCAGACGGTGGCGCTGCTGCGTCAGATGCTGGACGAGGCGCGGGAATACATCCGCCTGAACCAGGCGCTGCCGGACTGGTGCGAAGCGTGGCTAATGGAGACCTCGCGTCGTTTGACGCAGAGACAGCAAAGTGCGCTGCGCCCGGTGTTCAACCTGACCGGTACCGTGCTACACACCAACCTTGGGCGGGCGATTCAGGCGGAAGCGGCGGTGGAGGCGGTGACCCAGGCGATGCGCGCGCCGGTGACGCTGGAATACGATCTTGACGATGCCGGACGCGGCCACCGCGATCGCGCGCTGGCCGACCTGCTTTGCCAGATCACCGGCGCGGAAGACGCCTGTATCGTCAACAACAATGCGGCAGCGGTGCTGCTGATGCTGGCGGCAACCGCCAGCGGCAGTGAGGTGGTGGTGTCGCGCGGCGAGCTGGTGGAGATCGGCGGCGCGTTCCGTATTCCCGACGTGATGCGCCAGGCGGGCTGTGTCCTGCATGAGGTCGGAACCACGAACCGCACCCACGCGAAAGATTATCGTCAGGCGGTGAATGACAATACCGGCCTGCTGATGAAGGTGCACACCAGCAACTACAGCATCGAGGGCTTTACTAAAGCGGTCGATGAGGCGACGCTGGCGCAGATTGGCCGCGAGCTGAATATCCCGGTGGTCGCCGATCTCGGCAGCGGCTCGCTGGTTGATTTAAGCCAGTACGGCCTGCCGAAAGAGCCGATGCCGCAGGAGATGATTGCCGCCGGCGTCAGCCTGGTGAGCTTCTCCGGCGATAAACTGCTGGGCGGTCCGCAGGCGGGAATTATCGTCGGTAAAAAAGCGCTGATCGACCGTTTGCAGAACCACCCGCTCAAGCGCGCCCTGCGGGCGGATAAAATGACCCTCGCGGCGCTCGAGGCGACGCTGCGCCTCTATCTGCATCCGGAAAAGCTGGCCGCTGAACTGCCGACCCTGCGTCTGCTGACTCGCCAGGCGGACGAGATTCGCCTGCAGGGCGAGCGCATTCAGGCCGCGCTGGCTGCGCATTATGCTGATTTTGACCTGCAAGTTGAGCCATGCCTGTCGCAGATTGGTAGCGGCTCGCTGCCGGTGGACCGCTTGCCCAGCGCGGCGTTGACCTTGACCCCGCGCGATGGCCGCGGCAGCCGGCTGGAAGCCCTGGCGGCGCGCTGGCGTCTGTTGCCCGTGCCGGTTATTGGCAGGATCTACGATGGCCGCCTGTGGCTGGATCTGCGCTGTCTTGAGGATGAAACCCGGTTTATGGAGATGTTATTGAGATGATTATTGCCACTGCCGGCCACGTTGACCACGGCAAAACCACGCTGCTGCAGGCGATTACCGGCATCAACGCCGATCGCCTGCCGGAAGAGAAAGCGCGCGGGATGACTATCGACCTCGGCTACGCCTACTGGCCGCAGCCCGACGGGTGGGTGCTGGGTTTTATCGACGTCCCCGGTCACGAAAAGTTTCTGTCCAATATGCTGGCCGGCGTTGGCGGTATCGATCACGCGCTGCTGGTGGTGGCCTGCGATGATGGGGTGATGGCGCAGACGCGCGAGCATCTGGCGATCCTCCAGCTTACCGGGCAGCCGACGTTAACCGTGGCGCTGACCAAAGCGGACCGCGTAGAAACGGCGCGGGTTGAGGAAGTGAAGGCGGAGGTCGAGGCGGTGCTGGCGGAGTTCGGCTTTACCGGCGCGACCCTGTTCGCCGTCGCGGCGACGGAAGGTCTGGGTATCGCCGGGCTGCGCGATCATCTCCTGCAGCTTTCCGCGCGCGCTCACCCGCAGCATCAGCGTTTTCGCCTGGCGATCGACCGGGCGTTTACCGTCAAAGGTGCGGGGCTGGTGGTCACCGGGACGGCGTTATCCGGCGAGATTAACGTTGGCGATACGCTGTGGCTGACCGGCGTCGATAAACCGATGCGCGTGCGCGGCCTGCACGCGCAGAATCAGCCGGTGGCAAAAGCGTGGGCCGGTCAGCGCATCGCCCTGAATATTGTCGGCGATGCGCAAAAAGAGGATCTCAACCGCGGTGACTGGCTGCTGTCGCTACGGCCGCCGGAAGCCTCTGAACGGGTCATTGTCGAACTCCAGTGCCACACGCCGCTTAGCCAGTGGCAGCCGCTGCATATCCACCATGCCGCCAGCCATATTACCGGCCGCGTGTCGCTGCTCGAAGGCGCGCTGGCGGAGCTGGTTCTCGATACGCCGCTGCGGCTGGCGGATAACGACCGTCTGGTGCTGCGCGATATTTCCGCGCGCCTGACGCTGGCCGGCGCGCGAGTGGTGACCCTCAATCCGCCGCGCCGGGGCAAGCGTAAGCCGGAGTATTTACAGTGGCTGCACGCGCTGGCCGCCGCGCAGGGCGATGACGTCCAGGCGCTGGATATTCACCTTCAGCGCGATGCGGTGCGCCTCGATGATTTCGCCTGGGCGCGTCAGCTCAGCGACGAAGGGCTGAAGGCGCTGATTAACCGTCCTGATTACCTGCAGGCGGGCAATAGTCTGCTGAGCGCCCCGCTCGCCGCGCGCTGGCAACGGAAACTGCTCGACGCCCTGGCGCGTTACCACGACCAGCATCGCGATGAGCCCGGGCCGGGCCGCGAACGCTTGCGGCGTATTGCGCTGCCGATGGAAGATGAAGCGCTGGTGCTGCTGCTGATTGAGCAGATGCGTGAAAGCGGTATTGTTCATAGCCACCACGGCTGGCTGCATCTGCCGGAGCATAAAGCGGGCTTTACCGACGAGCAGCAGGCCATCTGGCAGCGGGTTGCCGGGTTGTTTGCCGATGAGCCATGGTGGGTTCGCGATCTGGCGCGTGAAGCCAACGTAGAAGAGTCGTTAATGCGGGCGGTATTACGCCAGGCGGCGCAGCAGGGGATGATTACCGCGATCGTTAAAGATCGCTACTATCGCAACGATCGGATTGTGGCGTTTGCCAAAATGATCCGCGAGCTGGATCTGGAAAGAGGCTCAACCTGCGCGGCGGATTTTCGCGATACCCTGAACGTCGGGCGTAAGCTGGCGATTCAGATCCTCGAGTATTTCGACCGTATCGGCTTTACCCGTCGTCGCGGTAATGACCATATTCTGCGTGATAAGGCATTGTTCCTTTAGAATAAGCAGGTTGTCCCGGGTCGCGGCGTGAACGCCTTACCCGGGCTACGATAACGCACAAACCTTGTAGCCCCGGTAAGCACAGCGCCACCGGGGAATGTTCACACTTACGCTTCCGTCTCGTTCACCCAGATACGCATCTCGCCTTCGCCGCGGTTGGCCCAGCTAAACCACGGAATAAAGGTTAATACTTGCGGCTGACGGGAGGACTGCGCACGGTCATAGTTCCACAGAGCCTGGTTTTCGGCATCTTCCGCCGTTTGCTTATAGCCAGGCGCCTGGAGAAGTATCTTGCGGGCAAAAATCCCTTTGCCCTCTACAGTGCTAAACCGGGCGTCGCGCGGCAGCTGCAGGTTATGCAATTGCTCGCCGTTATCCGCCTGCTCCAGGCAGTAAACCAGCGGACCGCGCTGGACGGCGACCAAACCGGCCTGGTGGCGCACCAGCGGGTTACCGTAAATGCGGCGCACCGGCATCGGCAGGGTTAACTGTAGCGTGTCGCCCTCCTGCCAGAGATGGCTGATGTGCAGATACCCTTTGCGTACGTCCTGCGTAACCGGCACGCCGTTGAGCGTCACCTGCGGCTTATCGCACCAGTCCGGCAGGCGCAGGGCCAGGGTATGATGCACAGGTGAAGATGAATCGACGACTATCTTCACCTGTTCCTGCCATGGATAGTTGCCGCTGATGCGCAGGCGCAGTGCCTCATTGCCGACCGGGATCTCCACGCTGTTGCCGACATACAGGTTGATGTACAGGGCGTCGTCGTGCGGCGAGTAGATATAGTGCCCCAGCGAGGTGAGCACGCGGGCGATATTCGGCGGGCAGCAGGCGCATCCGAACCAGCGCTGGCGGACGGGCTTAACGTGATCGTAAATATGGTTGAATTTTAAGGATTTTGGATTCACTTCCAGCGGGTTGACGTAGAAGAAGTGCTTGCCGTCGAGCGCCATTCCACCCAGCACGGTGTTATACAGCGCGCGCTCCATCACGTCGGCGTACTGGCTGTCGGCTTCCATCTCCAGCATCCGGCGGGCAAACATCATCAGGCCAATGGAAGCACAGCTTTCGGCATAGACCGTGTCGTTTGGCAGGTCATAGTCGCTGCTGAAGGCCTCCCCGCTGCTCTGCGAACCGATGCCGCCGGTGATATACAGCTGACGCTGGGCCATATTTTTCCACAGACGCAGACAATCCTGGCGCTTGCCCTCGTCCTGACTTAAACGGGCGAGATGGGCAACACCGGTCATCAGATAGACGAAACGGACCGCGTGGCCGATGGCGACCGGCTGTTCGGAAATCGATTGATGCGCCTGGCTGTAGGGCTTATCCATCACCATCCACGCCGGACCGTAGGTGTTCCAGTAAGAAGTTTTGCCGCGCTTCTCATATTCGATATCGTAAAAATGCGGCTGCGTTCCGCGCGCCTCAACGAAGTACTTCACCAGCGCGATATAGCGCGGCTCCTGAGTGACGTCGTACAGGCGCATTAACGCCAGCTCGATTTCCGGATGGCCAGGATAGCCGTGCAGCTGATTATCTCCGGGGCCAAACACGCTATCGATGTGGTCAGCGAGGCGGCAGACGACATCCAACAGACGACGTTTTCCGGTGGCCTGGAAGAAGGCGACGCCCGCTTCAATCATGTGCCCGGCGCAGTATAGTTCATGGCATTCGGCGAGGTTTGTCCAGCGCTCCTCTGGCGCTTTGACCGTGAAATATGTATTCAGATAGCCATCTTCACACTGGGCGGCCGCGACCAGTTCAATCACCTCGTCGGCAGTTTTTTCCAGCCCGGCGTCCGGCTTCTGGCACAGCGACCAGGCCACCGCCTCCAGCCATTTCGCCACGTCGCTGTCCTGAAAGACCATGCCGTAGAATTCGCCCTCCTGTCGACCGGCGGCGATGCGGAAGTTCTCTATCGCATGACTCGGGTCCGCCTCTTCGATGCGGTCATTAAGCGCATCCCACTGGTAGGGGATGACGACATCGCGTACCAGTTGCTGGTACTGGCCGAGGAACGGGTCGTTGATTTTCAGTTTGTGCAGATCGACTTCCATAACGGGCATGACGGACTCCTTAAGACTGAACGTGACGCGTGCGCAGGTCAGTGGCAATGCGCGCCATCATAGGATTGTTAAGCTTGCAGGCGCGAATAGTGAAGGCCAGCAGCAGATGGAACAGGGCGGGCAGCAGGGTCTCCATTGAGGAGATGCCCGCCAGGGATGAGGCCGTTTGGTTTTCCACGCCCGGCTGATAAGCCACGTAGATAAACACGACGCTGATAATGCCGGCGCTGGAAGCCCATGCCAGCTTGATAAAGAACAGGTTAAAAGCGAAGTTCATCCCGGAAGAGCGCACCCCGGTTTTCCATTCGCCGTAGTCGTCGGAGAAGGCCATCAGCGAAAAGTGCAGCGGAAGGGTAAAGCCGAGAATAATGCCGTTACCGAGAATGACGACCAGCCACAGGGTCTGGTACGCTTGCCCGGTTGGCAAAAACCACATCGCCACGGCCAGCGCGGCTAGCACCAGGTTGGTGTAGTAGTAGAGTTTGACGGTATCGAAGCGGCGCGAGAGCAGGTTGATGATCACGGAGCCCGCAATCGAGGCGAAGGTTACCATGGTGAAGAACAGCGAGGTGTAGCCGGTGGAGCCGCCCAGCACGTAGGTGATGAAGTACATATAGCCGCCGCCGCGGATATTAAAAACGTTGATCAGCAGGAACGACATTACCAGCATCAGCAGCAGCTGGTCGTTTTTACGCAGCCCGGCGATGTGCTCGCGCAGGGTAAATTTCCCCATGACATCCAGCGAGACGCGTTCGCGAACCCAGAAGAAGCAGCACAGGAACATCGCCACCGCGATGGCGCAGAGTACGCCGACGCCGTACTGATAGCCCTGCGCGGTATCGCCCTTGCCGAGCGCTTTCACCAGCCACGGCAGCCCAACGGAGACTAAGAATCCCGCCACGCCGCACAGCACAAAACGCCATGCCTGACATGAGATAACCTCGCTATGGCGCGTGGTCATGGTGTTGATCAGCGCGCAGTAGGGGACGTTAATCGCGGTGTAGCTCACCGACAGCAGCAGATAGGTGCCGAACGCCCAGGCGATTTTTACCCCCATGCTGGCGTCGGGCACGGTAAACGTCAGGACGCCGATAACGCCGATTGGCACGGCAATCCACAGCTGCCAGGGACGAAAGCGTCCCCAGCGGCTCTGGGTACGGTCGGCCAGCACGCCCATGATCGGGTCGGAAACAGCGTCGAAAACGCGCAGGGCCAGGAATAGGGTCCCGACCAGCGCGGGCGTCAGGCCGAAGACATCGGTATAGAAAAAAGTTAAAAAGTTCATGATCAGGCAGGTAATCACCGTCCCGCCCGCGTCGCCGAGTCCGTAGCCTATTTTTTCCCGAAGGGATAATTTGTCGTCCTGGGCACGCTGTGCCAAATCAGTTGTGGTAATCGGAGCCGAAGTCATAAATAACTCCCGGAGAGGATGTGCGAATAATATCCCACTGAAGTGCGGGCTTTAATTGTGTTATTTGCAAATTACGCTATTTATTCTGCACCAAATGTTGGGGGCAACAAGGGAAGGGAAAAGTATAAAAAGAGGACGATTCCGACCTGATGGTAAAAATGTGATTTCGATCCAGCAGACGGCTATTTTATCGTGAATAATCAAAGGGAATAGGGGTTGTTAATGATATTAAAAGCGGAATATTGAATATCTATGCTTGAATTATCCATGTCACTTCCGATTAAAGTGCAGAACGGCGGATTGTTTATTTCCCGCGGCGTCGGCAGCCATCCGGCGCGCCGGCTTCACTCCTGGGAAATAATCTTTGTGGAAAAAGGGACATTAACGATTCGCGAAAACAACGAGATTTTTAGCGTCAATGCCGGGGACAGTTTGCTGCTCTGGCCGCAGCGATTACATGTGGGGATCGGACAGTTTCCGGCAGATTTAAAATTCTACTGGCTGCATTTTGAAGTGATGTTGGGTGAGGGTGATACGCTGCTTTCTATTCCACAACACATGCGCGTTAATGACCCGCAGTATATTATTTCGTTGTTCCGCCAATTCTTACGCGAGCAGGAAAATATTCATCGTAGCGTGGCGCTGGAGCTGATTCTGTTGCTGATTTTGCAGCAAATTTCGGCGGCAGCAGGCGAACAGCCCGCCGACAGTCCCGGTAACGCGCTGGCGTGGCGAGCGCAGCAAATCATTCGTACCCGGTTTCATTTGCCCCTTTCCGCATCCACACTGGCGCAGGAGCTGCACTGCAATGTGGATTATCTGGGGCGCGTTTATCGCCATGTTTTCCGGCTGACGTTAACCGAAGCGCTGCACCGTCAGCGGGTAAGGGCGGCGGAAAAGCTGCTTATCAGCGATTCCCTGTCGCTTACCGAGGTGGCGATGAAATGCGGGTTTAACGATGTTGGCTATTTTCGCAAGATTTTCCGCAAGCACACCAGCCTGACGCCGGCGGCGTGGAAGCGTCGTTACTGCAAGGAACATATTAATTCGGCGTAGGGTTGATGGGCTTTTCCCGACGGGGACGGGCAGCTCGGACAGATGCGCAGCATCGCCTCCGGGAGAATTCTGCAACATCCTGCACGCTTTCCCCGGGGGCGGCGCAAAGCG
Source organism: Klebsiella pasteurii (assembly GCF_018139045.1). Classification (NCBI taxonomy): domain Bacteria; kingdom Pseudomonadati; phylum Pseudomonadota; class Gammaproteobacteria; order Enterobacterales; family Enterobacteriaceae; genus Klebsiella; species Klebsiella pasteurii. Next base: position 3,726,332 of record NZ_CP073236.1, on the reverse strand, counting down.
CCTGCCCGGGCTACGGGACCGCAGACCGCCGGTAGCCCTGATAAGGCGTTAGCCGCGATCTGGGGAGTCCCGAGGTGTTAGTTTTGTCCGTAATAGGCGTTTGCGCCGTGTTTACGCAGATAGTGTTTATCGAGCAGTTCAGACTGCATATCCGGCAGCTGTGGCGACAGCTGGCGCGAGAAGAGACCCATATAGGCACACTCCTCCAGCACCACGGCGTTATGTACGGCGTCGGCCGCATCTTTACCCCAGGCAAACGGGCCGTGCGAATGGACCAATACCGCCGGGATTTGCGTCGGATCCAGGCCGCGCTGTTCAAAGGTTTTGATAATCACCTCGCCGGTCTGATACTCATACTCGCCGTTAATCTCCTCAACGGTCATCCGTCTGGTACAGGGGATCGCGCCATAGAAGTAGTCGGCGTGGGTGGTACCCCAGGCGGGGAGATCGAGCCCGGCCTGCGACCAGATCGTCGCGTGGCGGGAGTGGGTATGCACGATCCCGCCTATCTGCGGATAGCGACGATAAAGCGCCAGATGTGTTGGCGTATCCGAAGAGGGTTTTTTAGCGCCTTCAACGACTCTACCGCTGGCGATCTCTATGACCACCATATCGTCGGCGGTCATCTCCTCATACTCGACGCCGGAGGGCTTAATGACCATCAGCTTGCGCGTTTCATCGACCGCGCTGACGTTGCCCCAGGTAAAGGTGACCAGTCCGTGCGCCGGGAGCGCCAGGTTTGCCGCCAGTACCTCGGCTTTCAGTTGTTCTAACATGTGAATCCCCCTTCCTGCATCCGTGATTCAATCCAGCGCCGGGCCTGGATAATCTCCAGCACCGGCTCGCTGGCTTTCTCCGTCCACATCTCAATCAAAAATGAACCGCGGTAGTTCAGCTCGCGCAGCGTCTTAAAAATGCCGACAAAATCGACGCATCCTTCGCCGAACGGCACGTCGCGGAACTGTCCGGGGCTATCGTCGGTCACGGGCAGCGTATCTTTCAGGTGGATGGCGGCGATACGATCGATGCCCAGCTTCAGCTCGGCGGTGACGTCGTTTCCCCAGGCGCTGAGGTTGCCGACGTCCGGGTAGACGGTAAACCACGGTGACGAAAGCATCTCGTCCCACTTTTTCCATTTGCTGATGGAGTTCATAAAGGCGGTGTCCATGATCTCCACCGCCAGCATTACCTGCGCGGCAGCGGCCTGTTCTACCGCCCAGGCCAGCCCTTCGGCAAAACGCTGCCGGGTGCCTTCATCGTGCTCTTCGTAATAAACGTCGTAACCCGCCAACTGGATGGTGCGGATCCCCAGATCGCGCGCCAGGCGGATGGCTTTGGTCATGATCTCCCGCGCCCGATCGCGTACCGCTTCATCGCGGCTGCCAAAGGGGAAACGGCGATGGGCGGACAGGCACATTGAGGGGATGGCGACGCCGGTTTCCAGCATTGCGCTCACCAGCGATGCCCGCTGGCCCGGGGTCCACTCCAGGCGCGAAAGGCGTTCGTCGGTCTCGTCCACCGACATTTCGACAAAATCAAAACCGCAGCTTTTGGCCAGCACCAGCCGCTCAGGCCAGCTGAGATCCTTCGCCAGCGCTTTTTCATAAATACCTAACGGGTGGCTACGCATGCTGTTCTCCCCAGATAGCGTCGATTTGCGCGTGGAATTCGGCGGCAACCCGCGCCGGATGGGCGGCGCCTGCCAGCGCACGCCCGGCAATAAAGGCTTTGACGTTGATATCTTTGAACAGCGGCAGATCCGCCGGGGTAATGCCGCCGGTGATCGATAGCTCAAGGCCGATGTCGGAGAGCGCTTGCATGCGCGCCAGATCCGCCTCCCCCCACTGCTGCCCGCTGGCCTGGGCATCGCGTCCGCGATGGTAAATCGCCTGATGGACGCCGGTACGGTACCAGGCGCGGGCGTCATCCAGCGTCCAGTTGCCGAACAGCTCCATCTGAATCTCACCGCCGCAGGCCTGGGCCACGGCGTGGCCTTTCTCGACCGTGGCGAGCGGCGCGGCGCAGATGATGGTCATCCAGTTGGCGCCAGCGCGAAAGGCCTGCTGCGCCAGGGTTTCACCGGCGTCGGCGACTTTCCAGTCGGCGACGATGATCTTCTGCGGACACTGGGCGCGCAGGGCTTTAACCGCGCTAAGCCCTTCGGTTAAGCAGAGGATGGTTCCCGCCTCCACAATATCAACGTGATCCTGTAGCAGGGCGACATCGCGCTGCGCAGCCTGAAGGCTGGTGTGGTCGAGCGCCAGCTGCAGTAATGGTCGGCTCATAATGCGTGCTCCTTAATACGGGCGTGATAGCCCTGTAGTGCTTCAATCAAATGCAGGTAGTGGCGGTATTTGCGCTGATAGCGCGCGTGGGCGGTCATATCGGGCAGCAGCGTGCGCACCGGGTGCTGCCGGGCGTGCCGGGCATCGCTAAAGCTGCGGTATACGCCAGTGCCGACGCGAGCGGCGAGGGCCGCGCCATAGCAGCCGGTCTCTTCCACCTGCGGCAGTTCAACGCGTAAGCCGCTGACGTCTGCCAGCATTTGCATCCAGACGTCGGAGTGCGCCGGGCCGCCGGTGACGCGCAGGGTCTGAACGCTTGTAAAGCGTTCGCGCATACGGTTGAGATGGGTCATATGGCTGAATACCACGCCTTCATAAACCGCCTGCAGCAGGTGGGCGCGGGTATGCAGCGCCTGCATGCCGTAAAAGCCGCAGGTCATCTCCAGCCCGGCGTTGCTGCCGTAGAGAAACGGCAGAAAAAACAGCTCGCTACCGGCTTTCGGCAGGCTGGCTACGGCCTGATTGATCTCAGCAAACGAGAGATCGCCCCACTGGGCGGTAAACCATTCGAGGTTGCCGGACGAGGTCGGGCTGGCTTCGTGAACGATATACTGGCCGTCATTGACGTAGCGGCCATAGACATAAGGATGGGCTTCGTGTTCGCGCAAACCGTTGGCTATCCCGCTGGTGACGGCCCAGGTTCCCATTACCGCATTGAGGGCCGATTCATCCTCAATCCCGGCGCAAAGGGCGGTGGAGACCACGTCAAACAGGCCGCCAACGACGGGAGTACCCGCCGCCAGACCGGTTAAAGCGGCTGCCTGAGCGGTGATCTCCCCGCAAATTTCGGCTGACCCTACAACGGGTGGCAGCGCGTTATCGATTTCACCGATGCCCAGCCACTCGGTCAGGCGCGGGTCGTACTGGCCCGCGGCCATGTTGTAAAGGTTTGACTCGGAGATGTTGCTCTCCTCACAGCCTTTCACGCCGGTTAAGCACCAGCGCAGATAGTCATGCGTCATCATGACGCAGCCTATCTGCGCATAGCGCTGAGGTTCATTGTCTTTCATCCAGCGTAAAAGGGAGACCGGATGGCCGGTCCATAACGTTTGTCGGGTAATGGGGTAGAGTTGTTCCGGAATACCATCCTGCTGCCATTGATGGATGATGCCCATCGCGCGCCTATCGGATGAGAGGATTGCCGCTCCCAGCGGTTTGTCATTTTTATCGAGTAAAAATAGCCCCTTGCCTTGAGCTGAGATGCCTACACCGCGGATGCGGGTATTGTCGATGCCGGTACGTGAGAGCAATGTGGCGATAACCGCAGCACACTGTTGCCATAACGCATACATGTCGCGCTCTGCTCTACCCGGCTGTGGACTGAGCGTGCGCAGCGGCAGGCGCTCTACGCCTGCCTCCCGGCCTTCACGGTCATACAATCCGGCTTTCAGCCAGCTTCCGCCGCAGTCTAACCCCAGCCAGTAATCGCTCATAACTTATTGCACCTCATCAACGGCTTTCAGGAGATCTGCGCCCTGAGGGCTGTCTTTCAGGAACATATCGCGTACCTGGTTACCGAGCACATCGCTAAAGGCTTTACGATCGATATCGGTCAGAACTTCCACTCCGGCTTGCTTCATGCCGTCGATGATTTTTTGCTGATCTTCGGCGACCAGTTTGCGCTGATAGTCGCCGGCTTCTTTGGCGGAACTTAGCAGCGCTTCCTGAAACTGCGGGCTTAAAGAATCGAATTTGGTTTTATTGATCACCAACAGCAAAGGAGAATAAGCGTGGTGAGTCAGAGAAAGGTACTTTTGTACTTCATAGAATTTGGCCGACCAGACGACATTAATAGGATGTTCCTGGGCATCAATCGTGCGGGTTTCCAGCCCGGTATAGACTTCGGAGAACGGCATCGGAATCGGGTTCGCACCAAAGATTTTAAAAGCCGCGATATTCATTGGGCTGTTATTGGTACGAATTTTTAACCCTTTTAGATCGGCAGGGGTTTTTACCGGCGTACGGGAGTTAGTAACGTCACGCCAGCCATTTTCCCAGTACGCGAGAACTTTTAGCCCTTTTGACTCGAGTGATTTTTTCAGTTCATCGCCGACTTTACCGTCGAGCGTTTTATGCGCATGTGGGGTATCGCGAAACAGGAATGGAACATCAAGTAAGTTGAATACCGGGGCCAGGCCGGTGAAATTGTTTGAACCGGACATTTCCATATCAATGGTTCCGCCACGCACCCCGCTGATCATCGCCTGTGCGTTACCTAATGTGCTGTCAGGAAAAAGTTTTAAGGCCAATTCGCCATTGGTTTTTTCTTTTAATAATTCGTTAAATTTTTTCGCAGCAATATGTTGGGAGTCAGTTTGCGGTGTTTCATAACCAAAACGTAAAGACTGCGCCGCCAGAGACGACATGCTGAAAACTGTCAGGCCAGCTATGAATAATGAACGAGCAATAACATGTAATTTCATAATATTATCCTTTAATTAATCCATTTAAGCGGTGTGGTAATTAGCTCGGGAATAAAAATAAATAGAACCAGCAGCGACATCAGGACAGCAACGTACGGGAATACGCCTCTCACCGCGTCATCAAACTTTAATTTTGCTACGCCGGATATCACGTTAAGAACGTTACCGACCGGCGGTGTGATTAACCCTATAGAGCAGTTAATAATGAACATGACTCCGAAATAAATAGGGTCAATGCCTGCTTCTTTAACCAGCGGTAATAATACGGGGGTAAGAATTAACACCGTTGGCGTTAAATCCATCACCATACCCACGACCATAATTGAAATCATAATGACGATAAATAAGAGTCGCGGAGAGTCGACCAGCGGCTGCAGCAAATCTGACACCATCATTGGCAATTCCGCGATAGTAATCAGCCAGGCGGATACTTGTGCCGCGGCGACCAGAAACATGACGACAGAGGTTGTTTTGGCAGCATTGACCAGCACGTGGTAAAGACTGGAAAACGTTAATTCCCGATAGATAACGACGGCGACAAAGAGGGCGTAAAACGCGGCAACTGCCCCAGCTTCTGTTGGCGTGAAGAGCCCGGAACGGAAGCCGCCGATGATAATCACCGGTAAAAACAGCGCCCAGATGCCTGAAACTAATGATTGCCAGATTTCACGCGTTGTTGCTTTGGGCTGGGAGGGAAGATTTAATCGCCCGGCTTGCCACCACCATGTGAGCATAAGCGCCGCGCCCATCATGATTCCCGGTGCGATGCCAGCCATGAACAGCTTGCTGATAGACAGACCGCTGGAAACGCCAAAGATAATAAAAGGAATTGAGGGTGGAATAATGGGTGCAATGATCCCGCCGGAAGCGATTAACCCAACGGAGCGGTTGATCGGATAGTTTGCCGAACGCATCATCGGCACGAGCAGCGCGGCAACCGCGGCGGTATCCGCCACCGCAGAGCCAGAAAGACTGGCCATGATCATGGCTGCAATAACGCCTACGTAGCCCAGGCCGCCGGGTTTATGGCCGACCAGCTTCATTGGCAGATCGACGATTCGCTTTGACAGGCCGCCCGCGTTCATGATTTCCCCGGCCAGAACAAAAAAAGGAATCGCCAGCAGGGAGAAACTGTCTGCCCCGTTAACCAGAGTCTGCGCCATAATCTGCACGTCAAACATATCCAGGTATGTCATCAGAGCAGCGCCGCAAAGTAGTAACGACCAGGCGATGGGTAAACCAATCGCGATCCCGCCGAGCAGGCAGCAGAGAAATATCACCACGGCCATGATTAGGCTCCTTGCTGTGGTTGTTGAAAGGAATCGTTACGCGTTATTAAGCGATACAGCCGACGCAGTTCGATTAATGCGATGGCAACGCTTGTGGGCAGACAAGCGATATACATCAGGCCAATCGGTAAACCGAGGATTGGCGAGTGATCGCTCCAGTCCTGCATCGCTTTTTGCAAACTGCCCCAGCCTAGTGCGATGCATAACAATAAAATCAGCGAATGTGTCAGTAGCGAGAGACGGCGTTGATTCGCTGGTGAGAGTTTTTCCACTACAAAGATGACCTGAACGTGAGCGTTATCCATAAATGCAACGATGGCACCGATAAATGTCAGCCATACAAAGAGATAACGAGATAATTCATCCACTGATAAAATACTGCTCTCAAAACCATAACGTAAAACCACATTAATAAATACAATGCAGGAAAGTACGGCAATTAATACCGCAAGTATGCCCTCAAGTACCCGCTTCATAACGACTCCATCAGGTTGTGGAACTTATATTTTTTGCGCTGAATATTGGAACTTAACTTCTTATGCCTGGTGTATATTAGGTCCGGTACAAAAACGAATTGTTCGTCGTAAATTAAGATTTTAATACTTGAGTCAGGTCAACCGCTGGGTGGCTTTCGCCAGAGTATTAATACCGTCACGTAATATACTAATGCGGTGATTAATATCGGCGCTGGCATTGATTTCCAGCAATTTAATCCCGGTAAACCGCAGCGGATCGGGATCGGCGGCGGTAATGAGCTCCCTGGCATGTTTCTCGGTCATCAGGCTTTGCGAGCAGAAAGGGGAGAATGGAGCATGGAGATCTTGCCACGCGCCGTACTCTCCGCTCTGCGTCGTGCCGGAGAACATCAGCGCACCGAGCTTTCCTGCCCGTTTGGCCTGATGCACGTGGGTTAGTGGCAAACGACTATTCTGCCCTTCAATGGCGGAACGCGCCCAGTTAATGCAGATGCTGATGTCATAGTCAGCAATGGTTTCCAGCACGTTTTCTAACGGTAAGAATCCTTTGCGCGGTGCGGGGCCATTCATTGCGTCGCAGTGTTCGAGCACCAGCTCGCAGGACCAGTCCCAGCGGGTAATTTCTTTTAATGAACGGGCAAAGGCGTCGGTCGCCTGAGCCACGTTGGCATTGCCCGCCAGCGGGGCGGCGTGAAGCTCAAGGGCAATGACCTTTCCGTCGTTATTGCCATTGATTTTAGCGATCTTCTGCTGCAGGTGGCGATAGTACTCCACGCAGGCTTTGCGCTGCTCTTCGTCGCTGGACGCCAGCCCAAAGCCGCCGTTTTCACCGCGGCGGCGCATGGTCTCCATAATGGCGGTGACAACGATTTGCCAATTTCCCGGCGTATGGCGCAATAACCACTCGTCGCCGAGTGGATGCAGATGTTCAAGGCAAGGCTGCTCCAGCCCACGAATGTTTGGGGTATCGGAGAGCTGTCGCCAGAATTCCGTCTCTTCCTCTTCACTCTTTTGGTGAAATGAGGGGGCACAGGGGTACGCACCGATAATGTAACCGGTATTATTCGAATTCATAGTGTGCTCCTGAAAATAATTTTCTATAAAGCCGCTATTGCAACTTTAACGACTATTTTCCTGATTGGCGTAGCGATATTTTTATTACAACCTGGCCGATGAACATCCTGCGGGAAAAAAATCGCGTAACTTCCCGGTATCATTTCAATGAACGACTCATGCTCACTATCGTGGTAAAAAATAATATCACGCTGTTCTAATAAGGCTTCGTTTATTTCATTATTGCCGGTATCAATAGCAATACCGATTTTCTCTTCACCCGACGCCAAAAATTGAATATCCAGATAGCGGCGATGCACCTCGGGACGATTGTCAGCGGCATCGCGGGTGGTTAAATCGATGATCTGCGCGTAAATATTTTTACCATCAATCTCCACGACGCCGGGTTCGTGCGTGCGAAAGTCTGTGGTGCGTAAAAAATGAAGCGCTTTCTCAATCGCGTCTGGCAGATGACATGGATTCGGCTGCGCGATATGACCAAAGATCATATTTTAACTCCCTACAACGCTTGAATTTTAGCCCAGACGCTATCGTCAATGGTGATGCCGTTACGACGATTTTCATCCAGCAGTTTCGTAAATTCATGACCAGGCAGACGAATGGCCACGTTTTCATCTGCCCGTTCAGCGGTGGTGACGAAACCCATAATCCGCTGCAGTTTGGCATCACGGGTTGCGCCGTCGATCAGCTTATCCACTTCAATGGCGATGAAGATCTGCGAAACGCCATATTCATCGCTGTTTTCCTGGGTGACTTCAGCAACGGAGGAACCGTTAGAAAGCAGAGTGGCTATCATATCCAGCACGATGGACAGACCGGAGCCTTTCCAGTAGCCCATTGGCAAAATGCGGCGATTTTTTTCGATTACGCCAGGCTCTTTGGTCAGATGACCCTCATCGTCGAATCCACCATCCACGGGCAGTTCGCGGCCGGCAAGGCGGTTAACTTCCAGCATACCGTAGGAGAACATCGACATCGACATATCCACCATGGTGATCGGCGTCGACGGAATGGCGACGATCAGCGGGTTGGTACCGATGCGGCACTCTTTAGCGCCCCAGGGTGGCATCACGGCGATGGAGTTGGTCCAGCAAATGCCGATATAGCCTTTTTCCGCCGCCTGCCAGCCGTAGCTGCCGCCGCGCATCCAGTGATTGGCATTACGTAGTGCGATCAAACCGATACCGTGCCCGGAGGCCAGCTCAATGGCCCGATCCATCATCTTTTTCGCCGTCAGGTTGCCGATGGAGCGTTGGGCATCCCATTGTTCGATGGCGCCGAGGCTGGTCACCCGCTGCGGTTTAGCTTCAGGGATAATGTCGCCGTTATGTAACTGTTGGATGAAACGCGGAAAACGGTTAACACCATGGGAATAGACCCCGGACTCGGTTGTTCTGGCGAACATTTCAGCGCACTCGTCCGCCGTTTCTTCCGTGATATTTCGTGACCGTAGCACACGATAGAAGGCCTCTTTTAACTCTGCGAAAGTTACTTTCATCCCAGCTCCCCTGGTCGATTCTTAAAAATGATGGTATGTTTTTTTATCTCTAAATTTCACAATGCGAAACCTGATTCCAAATATATAGATCAAAAATTAACAAGGCAACGATATGTAACTTTTTTAAAAATCATTAAAATCAAAATGTTATGCTTTTTATGTTGAGATCGTGAACTACAACACACTTTGAGCTACCATCTGAGTGCCAGGAAAAGGAGGGGTATTTCTGATGAACCTGAACGATGAAAAAGAGAAACCAGCAGGAAGTCAGAGCCTGTTTCGTGGCCTGACGTTGATAGAAATTTTGAGTAACTATCCGAACGGCTGCCCGTTGGCGCACCTGTCGGAATTGGCGGGATTGAACAAAAGTACCGTTCATCGCTTATTACAGGGGCTGCAGTCCTGCGGGTACGTGACGCCTGCCCCGGCGGCGGGGAGCTATCGTCTGACGACAAAATTTATCGCCGTTGGCCAAAAGGCTTTGTCGTCGCTGAATATTATCCACGTCGCGGCGCCGCATCTTGAGGCGCTCAATCTTGCCACCGGCGAGACGGTGAACTTCTCCAGCCGTGAAGATGACCACGCCATCCTGATTTATAAGCTGGAGCCGACCACCGGCATGCTGCGTACGCGCGCTTATATTGGTCAGCATATGCCGCTGTACTGTTCGGCGATGGGGAAGATCTACATGGCGTTTGGTCACCCTGATTATGTTGAGACTTATTGGGACACGCACCAGGACATCATCCAGCAGCTCACCCGTAATACCATCACCACGTTACCCGCCATGAATCTAGAGCTGGCGCAGATCCGCGAGCGAAACATGGCGATGGACAGGGAAGAGAACGAGCTGGGCGTATCGTGCCTGGCTGTTCCCGTTTTCGATATCCATGGGCGCGTGCCTTATGCCATTTCTATCTCTCTATCAACATCGCGCCTCAAGCAGGTGGGAGAGAAAAATTTACTCAAGCCGCTGCGCGATACGGCAGAGGCGATTTCCCGCGAACTGGGCTTTTCCGTGCGGGAAGGGTAAGGCAGATGACCAGATTATCCCGGGCATCTGAGAGAAAACGCCGCTGACTCCATTCAGGATCAAGGCGCGGAAGCGGTTTTTTCTGGCACTCTGCGTTTTTATCCCCAATGGAGCAAGGATGAACCGGTTTATTCTCGCGGATGCGCAAAAGTGCATCGGCTGCCGTACCTGTGAAGTCGCCTGCGTGGTGTCCCATCAGCAGGACCAGGACTGTTCTGGCGTCTCCGCCGCGCGCTTTGCGCCGCGGATCCGCGTGGTGAAAAATGATGAACTCTCGACGGCGACGCTGTGCCGCCAGTGCGAAGATGCGCCCTGCGCCAACGTCTGCCCCGAGGGCGCAATCCGCCGCGAAAACGCGGTCTGGCACGTGGATCAGCGCCGCTGTATCGGATGCAAAAGCTGTATGGTGGCGTGTCCCTATGGCGCGATGACCGTGATGCGGGTGGAGGAGGGCGTACAGGCGCTGAAGTGCGATTTATGCAGCCATCGCGAAGAAGGCCCGGCCTGCGTGGCGGCGTGCCCGACCCAGGCGCTGCGCTGCATGGAGCCGATGGAGCTGGAGAGAATAGCCGCTGAACGTCGCCAGCGGATGGCGCTGGCGATGTAGCGATGACGCCTTCTTACGGTGTGTTCCCGGAGGCGGCGCTTGCGCGCCTTGTCCGGGCTACCTGTCCGCAGATCGCTGGAAGCCTGTAGCCCGGCTGAGCGCAGCGCGAGCCGGGAATATATCTGGATTATTCAGGATTCTGGCGCCCGTTTACCCGCCCTGTTCACCCCATGCGCGTTCAACCTCTTCGGCGAGAATCTTCACGCCCGCTTCAATCTTCGCCGGGTCCGGCACGTAGTTCATGCGCATGCACTGATGCGTGTGCGGCCACGGCTTATCCAGGCCCGGGAAGAAGTAGTCGCCCGGCACCATCAGGACGCCGCGCTTTTTCAGGCGCTGGTACAGCAACTCGGTAGAAATCGGCAGATCCTTAAACCACAGCCAGAGGAAAATCGCCCCTTCCGGCTTATGAATCAGGCAGCGATCTTCCGGTAAATAGCGGCGAATAATGGCGATAGTCTCCTGCACGCGCTGGTAATAGAAAGGCTTAATCACCGTTTCTGACAGGCGCAGAAGATCGTTGCGCTTAATCATCTCGCACATCATAGCCGGCCCCATTCCACCGGGGGCGAGGCTGATAATGCCGTTCATATTGCTGATGGCGGTGATGATTTTTTCGTTTGCGATGATAATCCCGCAGCGGCTACCCGGCAGGCCCAGCTTGGATAGGCTCATGCACAGCACGATATTCGGATTCCACAGCGGCCTGGCGTCGCTGAAAATAATCCCCGGGAACGGAACGCCGTAGGCGTTATCAATCACCAACGGGATGCCGTGCTGGTTGGCCAGCGCATCCAGCTTGATCAGCTCATCGTCGGTGATCACGTTACCCGTTGGGTTGGTGGGGCGGGAAACGCAGATCATTCCCGTCTCGTCCGTGACCTGCAAATGTTCGAAATCCACGTGATATTTAAACTGGCCTTCCGGCAGCAGCTCAATATTCGGGCGAGTGGCGACAAACAGATCTTCTTCGAGGCCGGAATCGGCGTAGCCGATGTACTCGGGCGTTAACGGAAACAGCACTTTACGGGTGGTTCCATCCGCACGACGGCCTGCGAAGAGGTTAAACAAGTAGAAAAACGCGCTCTGACTGCCGTTTGTCAGTGCAATATTCTGTGGTTCGATCTCCCAACCCAGTTCATCACGCAGCATCTGCGCCAGCAGGGCCAGCAGCTCGCTTTTACCCTGCGGACCGTCATAATTACAAAGCGCATCAAGGGCTTTGCCGCTGTTCAGCATGTCGGCCAGCAGGCTATGGAAGTAATCATTCATTTCCGGAATCTGTGCGGGATTGCCGCCGCCCAGCATGATGGCGCCCGGCGTACGTAGGCCGTCATTGAGGTCTTCCATCAAGCGGGTGATGCCCGAATGACGGGTAAATTTGTCGCCAAAAAGTGAAAATGTCATCGCGATTAGTCTGTCGGTATTCCAGGAAAGTGGGTAACCATAACGCCAGTGCAGACAGGGTGCAAATCGAGGTATCAGGAAGATATTTTGTTTTTATGCTGTGAGAGAAAATATTTTTGGATGTTTATCCTGAAAAGGCTCCCCCGAACGTCAGGGGAGCCATGGGTCAGAAAGCTACTGCTGACCTGCCCATACCACCATCACTTTGTCATCGCCGTTCTCGCGAATAAAGCCGTAGCCTTTCGCCATCGATAGCGTGGTTTGTTTACCCATGCCAATCGCCGGGTGACGGGCGCGGAACTGGCCCAGTTTCTCCCAGTGGGTCACGCTGCGCGCGGCTTTGCCGTTGACGTCCTGCCAGTTCATATCTGAACGCGTCCCCTGAAGCGGATCGGAGCCGGTCGGACCGAACGGTCGTGAGGATTCATCGCCGTAGAAGATCTGCACTGCGCCAGGCGCGAGCAGCAGCAGTTCCGCCGCCGTGCTGCCGCCTTCGCGGAACAGGCTGGTATCGTGTGAGGAGAGGTAGCTTAACACATTGAAATCCTGAAGCTTCTCCGCCATATGTTGCCAGGTGAGGTCTATGTTCGCCAGGCAGCTTGTCGCTTTCGCCGCCTGATCCTGGTAATCAAAGTTCAGCATGGCGTCAAAGCCGTGGCGATAGTAGTCGCTCTGCATCACGCCGTGGCCCCAGGCTTCGCCGGTCATCCAGAACGGCGCGTTATCCAGCGCTTTGTCCGGATTGGCTTTTTTCCATTCCGCCAGCGCTTCAGTGGCCTGAGTTTTTAATTGCAGCCAGGCGGCCTGCTCGACGTGCTTGGCGGTATCGACGCGGAAGCCGTCGATACCGTAATCGCGCACCCATTGGCTCAGCCAGTGGGTCAGATAATCGCGCGGCGTATAGCCGGGGATCGCTTTGGCCGCGGTATCCGGCTTATGGCGATAGAAGTTCGGCAGGCCGGATGGCTCCGTGGATTCGGTTTTCAGATCCGGCAGGAAGGCCAGCGACATGGTCAGGTCGTCAAAGCCGGGGTTGTCGTAGTCGCCGATATCGGTGCGGATCCATTTTTTACCCCACCATTTCTCCCATCCGGCTTTGTCGCTGAAGTTGATGTAATCGTTAAAGCTGTGCCAGCTTTGGCCCGTGCGGGGCTTCCAGTCGGTCCAGCGCTCTCCGAAGGTCTTTTTCAGTTCATCTCCCTGGATGTACAGCGAGCCGAACTGAAACTCCTGCATATCGGCCAGGGTCGCGTAGCCGGTATGGTTCATCACCACGTCGAACAGAATGCGGATCCCGCGCTTGTGGGCTTCATCGACGAGGCGACGCAGATCGTCTTCCGTCCCCATATTAGCATCCAGCTTCGTCCAGTCCTGGATGTAATAGCCGTGATAGGCGTAGTGCGGGAAATCGCCTTTCGTACCGCCGCCGACCCAACCGTGGATTTGTTCCAGCGGCGAGCTGATCCAAAGGGCGTTGACGCCGAGCTGCTGGAGGTAATCCAGTTTGCTGGTCAGGCCCTGCAGGTCGCCGCCATGGAAGGTGCCAATTTCCTGCATGCCGTCTTTGTGGCGGCCATAGCTATTGTCGTTGGCCGGGTTGCCGTTGACAAAGCGATCGGTCAGGACGAAATAGACGGTGGCGTTATGCCAGTTGAACGGCGCGGCGGCTTCCGTTTCCGCGCGTTCAAGCAGCAGCAGACCATTGCTGTTGAATGCCGGCTGGAGGGTAATTTTACCGCCGCTGACGGTCGCGATATTGCCGCTGTAGAAATCGCGAACTTGACTGCCTTCGGCGAAGGATTTGCTGACGTCAATGGTGAGCGGCTTGCCATCCCATTTCGGACACTGTTTCATCTGCGGCGCGGCGGCGGCGGTCTGCTTCTCCTCCAGAGAGACCATCAGGGTTGGCGTACCTGAACGGGTATCGACTTCCAGTGTATAGCGGCCATCGCGGAATACGCGCCACTGCGGCGCCGGATCGCGGCAAGGCTCCATAGAGAGCATCTGGTTGAGCTTGATCGCGCCGGCAGGCTGCCAGCACTGTTGGTCAAACGTAATCCGCAGAGGGCGCGTACCCTTTGCTACCTCGTTTTGACTGATAAATCTGCCGGTGCCTTCTTCGGTAAAGGCGGGGAAATCTGCGGTAGTCCAGGCGGCGAAGGCCATCCCAGGCAACAGCAGCGACGCAAGCGCAGCGAGTTTCATTCCGGAGTCCTGTGTGCGGTTTTTTGTTCAGTTTGCGCGTCCGGCAGTCCCATGAACTCATCCCAGCGGCGCTTTTCCAGGGAGGATGGAAAAGGGTGAGTGATCGCGTTCAAAAAATGAGCAAAAAATGAGAAGGTAGTCGCATTTTTGTACTGTTGTCAGGATGCGGAAACCGATTTCAGATGACAGCTTTTCGGAATTGGACTATTTCTGTGGGTGCGTCATCTGGGTATTTTTGATACTATTCGCGATTCAACTATCGATTTTTTGTGAAAAACAAGGCGTTGGAATGATTGCATCCGACCAGGAGACCTAATGATATCGACTCCCATTCGACGATATGGGGCCGCGATACTCATGTTACTTACCTGCATATTTTCAGGTAGTGTGCTGGCAACAACACACACAGCAACAACGAGTCATAAAGCCCCAATCGTTAAGAAGCAAAGTACCGTTAAAGTAAGCAAGGTAAGCAGTAAACAAGAGTATTCTCGCAATAGTGTAAAGAGCAGTTCACTTCCTGATTTGCGAAAATACCCTTCCGGGACACCAAGGAAAAAAGCGTTTCTCCGGACGGTAATGCCTTATATTACGAAACAGAATCAGGTGATTACCGCCGATCGTAACTGGCTTGTTTCAAAGCAGTACGATGCGCGCTGGTCGCCAAGTGAGCGTACTCGACTGAAAGAGATCGCCTCTCGCTATAAAGTGAAGTGGTCCGGCAATACTCGCCATATTCCATGGAACTCGTTGCTTGAGCGCGTCGACATTATCCCGAATAGCATGGTTGCCACCATGGCAGCGGCGGAAAGCGGCTGGGGAACGTCAAAGCTGGCGCGGGTGAACAACAATCTGTTTGGTATGAAGTGTGGCGGTGGAAACTGCCGCGGCGCGGTGAAGGGCTACTCCCAATTTGATTCGGTGGAAGAGTCCGTTCAGGCCTATGTCCGAAATCTGAATACGCATCCGGCCTACTCGTCATTCCGTAAATCGCGTGCGCAGCTGCGTAAAGCCGATCAGGAAGTGACCGCCAGCACGATGATTCATAAGCTGAAGGGCTATTCGACCAAAGGGTCGAGCTATAACAACTATCTCTTCGCGATGTATCAGGATAACCAGCGGTTGATAGCCGCGCATATGTAATGGATTATCCATGACATTATTAATGCCCGGCGCGTAAGCCCGGGCATTTTTCTTTGCGCGCTACATCATCACTTCGCTGTGCCGGTCGCGGTACTCCTTCGGCGTCACGTCGTACTCTTTCTTAAACACCGAGTAGAAATACTGCAGCGAGGGATAGCCGCACATCTGTGAGATTTCGTTAATCGAAAGGGTGGTCGATACCAGCAGGCTGCGCGCTTTTTCCAGTTTTTCGCTGTGGATCACCGTATGAATGGTTTCGCCGACTTCCTCTTTGAAGCGCTTTTCCAGGTTCGAGCGGGAAATACCCACGGCGTCCAGCACCTGCTCCACTTTTATCCCTTTACAGGCGTGGTTACGAATATAGTGCATCGCCTGGATAACCGAGGGGTCGGTGAGCGAACGGTAGTCGGTGGAGCGGCGTTCTACCACGCGCATCGGTGGGATAAGCTGACGCTGAAGCGGCAGCTCTTCATTCTCCAGCAGGCGATGCAGCAGCTTTGCCGCCTGGTAGCCCATCTGACGGGTGCCCTGCGCAACGGAGGAGAGGGCCACGCGCGACAGGTAGCGGGTCAGCTCTTCGTTATCTATGCCGATAACGCACAGCTTTTCCGGTACCGGAATATGCAGGCGCTCGCAGGCCTGTAATACGTGGCGGGCGCGGGCGTCGGTAACGGCGATGATGCCGGTTTGCGGCGGCAGGGTTTGCAGCCAGTCGGCGAGGCGGTTTTGCGCATGCTGCCAGTTTTCGGGCGCCGTCTCTAGACCCTGATAGACCACGCCGCGATATTTCTCTCTGGCGACCAGCTGGCAAAACGCGTGTTCGCGCTCGGCGGCCCAGCCCTTACAGCTGGAAGCGGGCAGGCCGTAAAAGGCGAAGCGGTTGATGCCTTTTTCTTTGAGGTGTAGAAAGGCGCTCTCGACCAGCGCGGCGTTGTCGGTGGCGATATAGTGAACCGGCGGATAGCATTCCGGCCGGTGAAAGGAGCCGCCAACGCCGACAATCGGCACATTGACGTCGATCAGCAGATTTTCAATTTCCGGATCGTCATAATCAGCAATGACGCCGTCGCCTAACCACTCCTTGATGTTTTCAATCCGCGCCCGAAAATCTTCCTCAATGAAGATATCCCATTCCAATTGCGATGCCTGAAGATACTCGCCAACGCCCTCAACGACCTGACGGTCATAGGCCTTGTTGGCGTTGAATAACAGCGTAATACGGTGACGCTTTTCAAACATAGTGTTGTTCCTGGTCTCTCTTGCAGGCCATACAATACCGGCCAATGCCCGGATTATTTCAAGTTACTTGTGCCTAAGTTTGGCTGTAGCGCAAATAATTCGGGCATTTTTTTTCACTGTCCTCAGTTCCGACGTTTAGTGGCTGAATCCATCCACACCGCGAGCAATAAAATGACCCCTTTGACGATGTACTGCCAGAAGGTGGCGACGTCCATCATGCTCATGCCGTTATCCAGCGCGGACATGATGAAAGCGCCCATGACTGCGCCCGCGACGCTGCCAATGCCGCCGGCCAGGCTGGTACCGCCGATCACGCAGGCGGCGATGGCGTCCAGTTCGGCGATGTTGCCGGCGGAAGGGGAACCGGCGCCCAGGCGCGAGCTGAGAATCAACCCGGCGATCGCCACCATCAGGCCGTTAATGGCGAACACCGCCAGCTTGGTGCGCTCCACGCTGATACCGGATAAACGCGCGGCCTCCAGGTTGCCGCCGATGGCGTAGATGCGGCGCCCAAACGCGGTACGGGTGGCCATAAACATGCCCGCCAGCAGCAGCGCGGCGAGGATCAGTACCGGCGTCGGGACGCCGCGATAGTCGTTTAACAACCAGATGGCGCCCAGCACGATAACGGCGGTGATCGTCTGACGGCCAACGGTTGAGGCGGAGGCGGGCGTGGAGAGGCCCAGAGCCTGGCGTCGCATACGGCCGCGCCACTGCCAGATAATAAATGCCGCCATACCCAGCACGCCGATGCCAAAGCCAATACCATCAGGTAGATAGCTCTGGCCGATTTGCGACATCGCCGGGCTGGTGGGAGAGACGGTGGTGCCGTTGGTGATGCCTATCAGAATACCGCGAAATGCCAGCATCCCGGCGAGCGTCACGATAAACGAGGGGACCTTACGATAGGCAACCCACCAACCGTTCCAGGCCCCCAGCAGCAGACCCAGGACGAGGGTAACCACAATTGTCAGCGGTAGCGGCCAACCGAGCCAGACGTCAAAGATTGCCGCCGCGCCGCCGAGCAGGCCCATCATTGAGCCCACGGAGAGGTCGATCTCGGCGGAAATAATCACAAACACCATGCCGACCGCGAGAATGCCGGTGATAGCGGTCTGGCGCAGCAGGTTGGAGATATTACGCGCGCTCAGATAAGCGCCTTCGGTAGTCCAGGTGAAAAACAGCATAATGGCCACGATGGCGGCGATCATCACGAATACCTGGAGGTTCATCCCCTTCAGCCCTGACAGCGCGCCGGCAGTAGGCGGGGTGAGTTTCATTTCAGACGACGTGTTCTTCGACATGGCGTTCGCTCCTCAGTGCGGCTTCCATTACCTGTTCCTGGGTCAGACCCTGGTTGATCAAATTAGCCTTCAGCTTACCCTCATGCATCACCAGCACCCGGTCGCTTAGGCCAAGCACTTCGGGCAGCTCGGATGAAATGACAATGACGGCGATCCCCTGCTGCACCAGCTGATTAATCAGCTTGTAGATTTCATACTTGGCGCCGATGTCGATGCCGCGGGTAGGCTCATCGAGTATCAGAATGCGCGGGTTCAGTAGCAGGCAGCGGGCGAGGATCGCCTTTTGCTGATTGCCGCCGCTCAGACGACCGATCGCCAGCTCCGGCGATGAGGTTTTGATCTTCAAACGCTGGATGGATTGCTGAATACAGTGCTGCTCTCCGGCATCGTCAAGACTGCTCAGCGGACCGGTAAACTGGTTTAACGCGGCGAGGGTGATGTTTTTACCCACTGCCATAACTGGCACGATGCCGTCTTTCTTCCTGTCTTCCGGCACCATGGCGATGCCCTGGGCAATAGCCTGCTGGCAGCTGTGAATCGTCACCTGCTTGCCATCAATAAAGATTTTTCCTTGCCAGCGGCCCGGCCAGACACCGAACAGGCACTGCACCGCTTCGGTTCGGCCCGCGCCGACCAACCCGGCGATCCCCAGAATTTCGCCGCGCCGTAGCGAGAAGGAGACGTCATTGACGCGCTTAATGTGGCGATTCACCGGGTGCCAGGCCGTCAGGTTCTCCACCCGCAGGATTTCCTCGCCGCAGCTGTGGGCTTCGCTCGGGTAGAGGGCGGTAAGCTCGCGGCCGACCATCATGGTGATAATGTCATCTTCGCTCATGCCGTCAGCGTTGCGGGTGCCAATATGCTGCCCATCGCGGATCACGCAGATGGTGTCGGAGATGGCTTTGACTTCATTGAGCTTGTGGGAAATGTAAATGCAGGCAATACCGTGATTTTGCAGATCGCGAATAATATTCAGCAGAATTGCCGTCTCTTGTTCCGTTAATGAGGCGGTGGGTTCGTCGAGAATTAACAACCGCACCTGCTTGTTCAGCGCTTTTGCTATTTCAACCAACTGCTGCTGACCAAGGCCTAAATCGCCGACGCGGGTGTCGGGTGATATGGCTAAATTGACCTGGGCCAGCAGCTTCTCGCAGCGCAAAGTCATGGTTTCATAATCCAGCAGACCGTGGCGGGAGATTTCCGCGCCGAGAAAAATATTCTCCAGCACGGTCAGATGTTTTACCAGCGCCAGCTCCTGATGAATGATGGCAATCCCTTTGCGCTCGGTATCGCGTATATGGCCCGGCCGCAACGTTTCCCCGGAAAAAATAATCTCTCCCTCATAGCTACCGTGCGGATATATTCCGCAAAGGACCTTCATGAGCGTGGACTTACCGGAGCCGTTTTCGCCGCACAGCGAGACCACTTCTCCGGCGTTAAGCCGCAGACTGACATTATCGATCGCCTTCACCGTACCGAAGGTTTTAGTAATGTTTTTCATTTCGAGTAACCAGGACATAGAGACTCCACATAAGCGATATCCGGCTGAATGGGGCAACGCCCCCGGGAGAGGGCGTCAGAGATTACAGCTCGCTTTTTTTGTGGAAACCGTCTTTGATCACCGTCTGATCAATGTTGTCTTTATTGACCTCAATGGGGGTCAGCAGCCGTGACGGGACATCTTTCAGCCCATTGTTGAGCGTGGAATCGGCCTGCGGCTGCTTGTCGTTGCCTAGTTCGACGGCGATTTCAGCCGCGGTGGTGGCAAGGGTGGTGATAGGTTTATAGACGGTCATCGTTTGGGTGCCGGCGATAATGCGCTTCACGCCGGCGAGGTCGGCATCCTGTCCTGATATGGCGACTTTGCCTGCGAGTCCCTGGGCGCTTAATGCCTGGATGGCGCCTCCAGCGGTGGCGTCGTTGGAGGCGACGACCGCATCAATTTTATTGTTGTTGGCGGTCAGGGCGTTTTCCATAATTTTCAACGCATTTTCCGGTAACCATCCGTCGACCCACTGATCGCCGACGATTTTAATTTTCCCTTCATCAACATAAGGCTTGAGGACTTTCATTTGTCCGGCACGGAAAAGCTTGGCGTTATTGTCCACCGGCGAGCCGCCCATCAAGAAATAGTTACCCTGAGGCACTTTATCGACCAGACTTTGCGCCTGCATTTCACCCACTTTTTCATTATTAAATGAAATATAAAAATCAATGTCGGCGTTATTGATAAGACGATCGTAGGCGAGAACTTTAATTCCCTCCTGTTTCGCCTCTTTTATGACATTGCTCAGCACCTGGCCGTTATAGGGAATAATCACCAGAACGTCGACGCCACGGTTGATCATATTTTCGATTTGCGACATTTGCGTTTCTTCGTTGCCATTGGCTGACTGGACGAATACTTTTGCACCTAATGATTCTGCTTTGTTGACAAAAATATCGCGATCTTTTTGCCAGCGTTCAAGACGCAAGTCGTCAATCGCCATGCCAATTTTAACTTCTTTAGCAATGCCCGACAGGCTGGTGAGGAGGAGTGAAGCGCAGAGCGTTAGGCAAAGGTTCTTTATCTTCATAATAATAACACCTTTTTTGTAAAGTGCAGGATAAGACGAACGATAAAAATAAACGGCCTGATACGTAGCAGATTTTTAACGCGGAAAGGAACGCTGGCAATTATCTATGCTTATTTTGCCGTTATGAAATTTTGTTTATTTGTTAATTTATGACCGCGATCGTACTTTAATAATTAGTTCTCACCGTATTTCATTGATCTTTCGTGGCGGAAGCGGCGGAATGGGGCCGCTGACGTATTATTTTTGCGACCTGGCGCACGTTTGTGGATTCTCTCAATCACGGTGTGAAATAACGTAATTGAGGAAACTAAAAAGAGAATTCTATATTGGCTTATGACTTATTACTCGCCGCATCCCTGAATATGGAGTTCATTATGCAGACCTATTTTGACCAGCTCGATCGCGTTCGTTATGAAGGCCCGAAATCCGCTAACCCACTGGCTTTCCGTCATTACAACCCGGATGAGCTGGTGCTGGGCAAACGGATGGAAGACCATTTACGCTTTGCGGCCTGCTACTGGCACACCTTCTGCTGGAACGGTGCCGATATGTTCGGCGTGGGCTCCTTTAACCGCCCGTGGCAGCAGCCGGGTGAAGCAATGGAAATGGCGAAACGTAAAGCCGATGTCGCTTTTGAGTTTTTCCATAAACTGAACGTACCGTACTACTGCTTCCACGACGTCGACGTTTCTCCTGAAGGGGCATCGCTGAAAGAGTATGCCAATAACTTCGCACAAATGGTTGATGTGCTTGCGGAAAAACAGCAGCAAAGCGGCGTCAAGCTGCTGTGGGGCACGGCAAACTGCTTTACGAACCCGCGTTACGGCGCCGGTGCGGCAACCAATCCGGATCCGGAAGTGTTCAGCTGGGCGGCGACCCAGGTGGTGACCGCGATGGATGCGACCCACAAACTGGGCGGTGAAAACTACGTCCTGTGGGGCGGTCGCGAAGGCTATGAAACCCTGCTGAACACCGACCTGCGTCAGGAACGCGAGCAGATTGGCCGCTTCATGCAGCTGGTCGTGGAGCATAAACATAAAATCGGCTTCCAGGGTACGCTGCTGATTGAACCGAAACCGCAGGAGCCCACCAAGCATCAGTACGATTACGACGCGTCTACCGTCTACGGCTTCCTGAAACAGTTCGGCCTGGAAAAAGAGATCAAGCTGAATATCGAAGCGAACCACGCGACGCTGGCCGGCCACACGTTCCACCACGAAATTGCTACCGCCATCGCCCTCGGCCTGTTTGGTTCCGTTGACGCTAACCGCGGCGACCCGCAGCTGGGCTGGGATACTGACCAGTTCCCGAACAGCGTTGAAGAGAACGCGCTTGTGATGTACGAAATCCTTAAAGCGGGCGGCTTCACCACCGGCGGCCTGAACTTTGATGCTAAAGTGCGTCGTCAGAGCACCGACAAATACGACCTGTTCTACGGCCACATCGGTGCGATGGACACCATGGCGCTGGCGCTGAAAGTCGCTGCCCGTATGATTGAAGGCGGCGAGCTGGATAAACGCGTTGCCAAACGCTATGCCGGCTGGAACGGCGAGCTGGGTCAGCAGATCCTCAAAGGCCAGATGAACCTGGCGGACATCGCCCAGTATGCCACTCAGCATAACCTGGCGCCGCAGCACCAGAGCGGCCATCAGGAACTGCTTGAAAACGTGGTTAACCGCTACCTCTTTGATCGCTGATGATGGCGAAAATGCCCGGCGGGTCCGGGCATTGGTTTAACCGATGCTTTATTCCCGTTAGTAAGGAGAGGCTGTATGTATATCGGGATTGATCTCGGCACCTCGGGCGTTAAGGCCATTCTGCTCAACGAGCAGGGCGAGGTCGTGGCTTCGCACACCGAAAAGCTCAACGTGTCGCGTCCGCACCCTTTATGGTCTGAACAAGATCCTGAGCACTGGTGGCTGGCGACGGACCGCGCGATGAAAGCGTTGGGCGCGCAGCACTCTTTGCGCGCGGTTAAAGCGTTGGGCATTGCGGGTCAGATGCACGGCGCGACGCTGCTCGATAAGCAACAGCGCGTCTTGCGCCCGGCGATCTTGTGGAATGATGGCCGCTGCGGCGAGGAGTGTGCGCTGCTGGAGGAGGAAGTCAGCCGTTCGCGACAGATCACCGGTAATCTGATGATGCCGGGATTTACCGCGCCGAAGCTGTTGTGGGTGCAACGTCACGAGCCTGAGATTTTTAGGCAAGTCGATAAGGTTCTGCTGCCAAAAGATTATTTACGTTTGCGTATGACCGGTGAGTTTGCCAGCGATATGTCCGATGCCGCCGGAACGATGTGGATGGACGTGGCGCGCCGCGACTGGAGCGATGAAATGCTCGCCGCCTGTGGGTTGAGCCGCGATAACATGCCAGCGCTTTTCGAAGGATGCGAAGTGACGGGCTCGCTGCGCCCGGCCGTCGCGCAAGCGTGGAATATGCCGGAAGTATTGGTGGTGGCCGGCGGCGGCGACAACGCGGCGGGAGCGGTTGGCGTAGGTATGGCGGATGCGGGCCAGGCGATGCTGTCGCTGGGGACCTCGGGCGTCTACTTTGCCGTCAGCGACGGCTTTCTTAGCAAACCGGAAAGCGCCGTTCACAGCTTCTGCCACGCGTTGCCTGGACGCTGGCATCTGATGTCGGTCATGCTGAGCGCGGCTTCCTGCCTTGATTGGGCGGCGACATTAACTGGCCTGGGCACGGTTCCGGCGCTGATTGCGGCAGCGGAAGCGGCGAACGACGATGCCGATCCGGTCTGGTTCTTGCCTTATCTCTCGGGTGAACGCACGCCGCACAACAA
Organism: Klebsiella pasteurii; assembly: GCF_018139045.1. Taxonomy (NCBI): domain Bacteria; kingdom Pseudomonadati; phylum Pseudomonadota; class Gammaproteobacteria; order Enterobacterales; family Enterobacteriaceae; genus Klebsiella; species Klebsiella pasteurii. The sequence continues at coordinate 3,702,916 of NZ_CP073236.1, read as the reverse complement.
TCCGCAGGCGAAAGGCGTCTTTTTCGGCCTGACTCATCAACACGGTCCGGCGGAGCTGGCGCGGGCGGTGCTGGAGGGAGTCGGTTATGCCCTGGCGGACGGCATGGATGTGGTTCACGCCTGCGGCGTCAAACCGGAGAGCGTCACGCTGATTGGCGGCGGCGCGCGCAGCGCCTACTGGCGGCAAATGCTGGCGGATATAAGCGGCCAGCAGCTTGATTTCCGCACCGGCGGCGATGTCGGACCGGCGCTTGGCGCGGCGCGGCTGGCGCAGCTGGCGCTGCATCGAAATGTCGCGTTTTCCGATCTGCTCCCGCAGCTCCCGCTGGAACAGGCTCATCTTCCGGATGCCGAACGCTTTGCGCGTTACGCACCTCGTAGGGAAACTTTCCGCCAGATTTATCAGCAGCTTTTACCGCTGATGTCCTGAAACATTCGCCCCTTTCACGGGGCGAATTCATCTAATGAATATTTTTAAAATCATCTAGTTATCGAGTGTATTGATATATTCCGAATTTGTCGTTTCAGATGCGAAAAGTGCGGATAATCACGTTCTGGCAGTACACAATGGGGCCTGTCTTATGCCAGGGAGGCCTCATGAAAAATAATATTATTCCTAAGCTATTGATGTCCCTTGGGGCACTGGTTTATCTGCTGGGGATCTGGCGCACCTGTCCGTTATTTAGCGGCAAGGGCTATTTTCTCGGCGTTCTGGTGATGGGCATGTTCGCGATTTTAGCGCATCAACGTACGATGCAGGAGAAGGGGCCAGACGATGGCTTTGCTTCGCTGTGCCGCCTTGTGCTCCTGCTGTCGGTCGGTTTACTGATGGTCGGCGCCTGGTTCGTACCCGCCGGATGGAACGAGAAGATCATCTACGTGGCGGCCTGGTTTGTGTGCTTATACGGCGTTTCCGCGATGCCCCAGAAAGCGCTGGACGCACAGGCTGCGCAGAAAGATTCCTCAGAACGGCCTTAACTGACAAAGCGGCGGACATCAAACCGCTGAACCAGCATTGAGAGCAATAAACTTCCCAGCAGCGCAGCGCTGAATATCCAGACAATATCTAATAACGGCCAGCGGGACAGCGCCAGTCCGCTGGCGCGGAGCGCGTGGATAATCAACGCATGAAAACCGTAAATCCCTAATGAATGGCGTGCAATCAGCGCAATAAGAGGCAACTCACGCGTATTCAGCGTATTTTTTACCAGCGTCAGAAGCGCTATCGCGCAAACAAAAACCGCGGGACCGCAATATAAATACCAGGTATCGCCAAAGTCGCCGCGCCAGCGCAGTTCGTGCAGCGTACCGCGTGATATGACCCATACTCCCGCGATGAAAAGGCCAGCGCTGAGCGCAGTCAGCCATTTTTTATCGCTATTCATCATACCGATTGCCCGGCCTAACACGCCATACATCACATAGTAGAACGTATCCCCGTTGATATAGAGATTGATCGGCAGCCACTCGACTCCTCCCGCTTTCACCGCCACCATATTAGGATTCGCCAAAAGCCCGATGATCGCCATCAGCGCCAGCAGCATCTTGCCGCTAACCGGTTTGACCTGAACCAGCGGTGAAAGCAGGTAAATGACGACGATTGCGAAGAAAAACCACAGATGGTAGAACACCGGTTTTTGCAGCAAATTCTTCAGCGATAGCTCAACGTTGATGTGGGTAAACAGGGTGATATAGAGCAGCGACAGCGCGCTATAAAAGAGGATGCACAGCGCGATGCGCAAAAAGTGCCGGGGCTGGGCGCTGCGCTCGCCGAAAAACAGATAGCCTGAAATCATGAAAAATAGCGGCACGCTGACGCGAGACGCGGAGTTGAGGATATTGGCTACATCCCACGTCAGCAGACTAACGGTGTGCGGGTGCGTGATATACCAGGTGGTGCTATGAATCATGACGACCATCAGGCAGGCAATACCGCGCAAATGGGTAATCCAGTGTATTTTTTCCTGCATCAGTACCTCTGTTTCTCCTTCTCAGACAGGGTCTGACTGCCCTTATCCGCTTGTATCGCAGTGGAATAATCCGAGTTTTTCATCATAGACTTGTCGAGGTGTGGTCCAATTCGCACAATGAGCCGGTTATTTAACGTAACCTGCACGATAACAATTTACTAACAATGCGGTCGAGAAAAAATGGTGATGAAATATGCGTTTTCTGGACTGCTGCTGTGCATGCTTGCGGGCTGTAGCGCAACGCCGCCTCAGCCAGCGCAGAAGGCGCAAAAAGCGCGGATAACGCCGCAGGCAACACTCAATATGGCGCAGCTGTGCAAGGATAATGCCGCCGTACGTTACAGTACAGGCGTGCGTCAGATTGACGTCAGCCATTTCGAACAGTTCCGGGGGAGCTACGAGCTTTCGGGCAAGACTGCGCGGAATGAACGCTTTATCTGTTCTTTTGACCCGGACGGGCAGTTTTTGCATCTTTCCATGCGCTAGATGCGCCCGCGATGGCGCTTATTTCCGCAATTTTCCCTAAACAATCCCGTTTCATACTGTATATCTCGCAGCCAGCGGGTATACTGGCTCCTTCCTTTAAATCCACACGTATCCAGCACGAAATCATATGCAAAAGTTTGATACCAGGACCTTCCAGGGCCTGATCCTGACCTTACAGGATTACTGGGCTCGCCAGGGCTGCACCATTGTTCAACCACTGGACATGGAAGTCGGCGCAGGCACTTCTCACCCAATGACCTGCTTACGCGCATTGGGCCCAGAGCCGATGGCAACCGCCTACGTGCAGCCTTCCCGCCGTCCGACCGATGGTCGCTACGGTGAAAACCCGAACCGTTTACAGCACTACTATCAGTTCCAGGTGGTGATAAAACCTTCTCCGGATAATATTCAGGAGCTGTACCTTGGGTCTCTGAAAGAGCTGGGTATGGATCCGACCATCCACGACATTCGCTTCGTTGAAGACAACTGGGAAAACCCGACGCTGGGTGCCTGGGGTCTGGGTTGGGAAGTGTGGCTGAATGGTATGGAAGTGACGCAGTTCACCTACTTCCAGCAGGTTGGCGGCCTGGAGTGTAAGCCGGTAACCGGCGAGATCACCTACGGTCTGGAGCGCCTGGCGATGTATATCCAGGGTGTCGACAGCGTTTACGATCTGGTCTGGAGCGATGGCCCGCTGGGTAAAACTACCTACGGCGACGTATTCCATCAGAACGAAGTGGAGCAATCCACCTATAACTTCGAATACGCCGACGTGGACTTCCTGTTCTCCTGCTTCGAGCAGTATGAGAAAGAAGCCCAGCAGCTGCTGGCGCTGGAAAACCCGCTACCGCTGCCTGCTTACGAACGCATTCTGAAAGCCGCCCATAGCTTTAACCTGCTGGACGCGCGTAAAGCCATCTCCGTCACCGAGCGTCAGCGCTATATTCTGCGCATTCGCACCCTGACCAAAGCAGTGGCTGAAGCTTACTATGCTTCCCGTGAAGCCCTTGGCTTCCCGATGTGCAACAAGAATAAATAAGAGGCGGCCATGTCTGAGAAAACTTTCCTGGTGGAAATCGGCACTGAAGAGCTGCCACCAAAAGCCCTGCGCAGCCTGGCTGAATCCTTTGCTGCGAACGTGACCGCGGAGCTGGATAACGCCGGCCTCGCGCACGGTAAAGTTGAATGGTTCGCCGCGCCGCGCCGTCTGGCGCTGAAAGTGGCGAATCTGGCGGCTGCGCAAGCAGACCGTGAAGTCGAAAAACGCGGTCCGGCGATTGCCCAGGCGTTTGACGCCGAAGGTAAACCGAGCAAAGCGGCTGAAGGCTGGGCGCGCGGCTGCGGTATTACCGTCGATCAGGCTGAACGTCTGGCGACCGATAAAGGCGAATGGCTGCTGTATCGTGCCCACGTGAAAGGCGAGAGCACCGAAGCGCTGCTGCCGAACATGATCGCTACCTCGCTGGCGAAGCTGCCGATCCCGAAACTGATGCGCTGGGGCGCGTCTGACGTGCACTTCGTGCGTCCGGTTCACACCGTGACCCTGCTGCTGGGCGACAAAGTGATCCCGGCAACGATTCTGGGCGTACAGTCCGACCGGATTATTCGCGGCCATCGCTTTATGGGCGAGGCGGAGTTCACCATCGATTCTGCCGATCAATACCCAGAAATCCTGCGTGAGCGCGGTAAAGTGATTGCGGATTACGCTGAGCGTAAAGCCAAAATCAAAGCCGATGCCGAAGAAGCGGCGCGCAAAATTGGCGGTAACGCCGATTTGAGCGAAAGCCTGCTGGAAGAAGTCACTTCCCTGGTGGAATGGCCGGTGGTATTGACCGCGAAGTTCGAAGAGAAATTCCTTGCAGTGCCTGCCGAAGCGCTGGTTTATACCATGAAGGGCGACCAGAAGTACTTCCCGGTTTACGACAACGCGGGCAAGCTGCTGCCAAACTTTATCTTCGTGGCCAACATCGAATCGAAAGATCCGACCCAGATTATTTCCGGTAACGAGAAAGTAGTTCGTCCGCGTCTTGCGGATGCGGAGTTCTTCTTCAATACCGACCGCAAAAAGCGTCTGGAAGACAATCTGCCGCGTCTGCAAACCGTACTGTTCCAGCAGCAACTGGGTACGCTGCGCGACAAGACCGATCGCATTCAGGCGCTGGCCGGCTGGATTGCCGGGCAGATTGGCGCAGACGTTAACCACGCGACCCGCGCGGGCCTGCTGTCCAAGTGCGATCTGATGACCAACATGGTCTTCGAATTTACCGATACTCAGGGCGTGATGGGGATGCACTACGCGCGCCATGATGGCGAAGCGGAAGATGTGGCGGTTGCCCTGAATGAGCAATATCAGCCGCGCTTTGCCGGTGACGCCCTGCCGTCAAATCCGGTTGCTTGCGCGCTGGCGATTGCCGACAAGATGGATACTCTCGCGGGTATCTTCGGGATTGGTCAGCACCCTAAAGGCGACAAAGATCCGTTCGCGCTGCGCCGCGCTGCGCTGGGCGTGCTGCGTATCATTGTTGAGAAGGACCTCAATCTGGATCTGCAGACCCTCACCGAAGAAGCGGTGCGCCTGTACGGCGATAAGCTGACGAACGGCAACGTGGTCGATGATGTTATCGACTTCATGCTGGGACGCTTCCGCGCCTGGTATCAGGACGAAGGCTACACCGTCGATACCATTCAGGCGGTACTGGCGCGTCGTCCGACCCGTCCGGCAGACTTCGATGCGCGCATGAAGGCGGTTTCGCACTTCCGTACCCTCGAAGAGTCCTCCGCGCTGGCGGCGGCGAACAAGCGCGTTTCCAATATTCTGGCGAAATCGGACGTTACGCTGAACGATATCGTTCACGCCTCCGTGTTGAAAGAAGCGGCTGAAATCAAACTGGCAGGCAATTTAGTCGTGCTGCGCGATAAGCTGCAGCCGTACTTCGCCGAAGGGCGTTACCAGGATGCGCTGATCGAGCTGGCGTCCCTGCGCGAGCCGGTTGATGAATTCTTCGAGAACGTGATGGTCAACGCCGAAGACCAGAACGTGCGCGTGAACCGTTTGACGCTGTTGTCCAAACTGCGCGATCTGTTCCTGCAGGTAGCGGATATTTCCCTGTTGCAGTAAGCGTATCGCTAATAATAAAAAACCTGCCTCAGTGCAGGTTTTTTTTATGCGTATACTATAAATAAGCGAACCATTAATAATTCTCTGATCAATATTTTTTTTCAATATATAGATTCAAGAAAAATATTTTAGGAATATGCCAGCGCAGTCTGGTCAGATATTTGCGGTAGAATAGTTGTGGGTGTTTGAGACTGTTTGTCTCAGGCGTTCAGCAGGAGACAAATAGAGAAAAGCCCCACCTGATGATAAATCAAAGTGAGGCTCCCCTATGCATCAACACCATAAGAGTAGCCTCTTACCTGTTGGAAATCAACACCGGAGGCGAGGAATGCCGCAAAAGCATCTGTTGTTTGGCTTAATAGTGATTTGCTTCACTATTTTATTATTCACCTGGATGGTTCGTGATTCACTGTGTGAATTACAGGTCAGACAGGGGAATATCGAGCTGGTGACATTCTTAGCTTGTGAAATTAAACGGTAAGAGCATCTGGCGGGGAGCGATTGCCGCCAGACTTACGGCGTTAGGCATTTTCAATGCACCCTGTTTTTTTCATTAATTAATTATTTTGCCTCCTGATACAGGAGGCTTTTTTTTCGCAACCATCGTCTGTTGAAAAAACAGGCTTGAAAAGTATACCGCAGTATGGCTATCCTATGCTCCGACGAATCCCTCGTCTCACCGGAGAGCACGCGCCAAATGAACAAACACGACTGATGAATTTCGCTCCTTGCTTAGCGCTATTTGCGAGCAGGGGAAGTATTGATTTCATTCAGGAGTGCTTATGGCTCATTGTGCCCAATCCCCCTCTTTTCTTTTGCATCAGGTCACCTGTCAATTTGCGACGGGAGATACGCTTTTTGGTCCGCTGAATTTATCGCTGGAAGGCTCCCTCTGCGGGCTTGTCGGGCGCAATGGCGTCGGTAAAACCCGACTGTTGCGTTTACTGGCGGGCCTGGACTCACCGTCGAGCGGCCATATCGAACGTATGGTTTCGGTAAGCTACGTTGCTCAGCAGCATGCGATGACTCCTGATACGACGCTGGCGGAGTGGCTAAGCTTCGAATTCGTTTTTTCTGCTCTGGCGCGTCTTGAGCGAGGCGAAGGGCGAGTTGACGATCTCGAACGTCTTGATGGCTTTTGGGATCTTCCGGATCGTTTGAATGCAGGCTTCCTGGCCGCTGGCTTGGGGGAATTTTCTCCCGCACGGCTCGCCTCTTCGTTGAGCGGCGGGCAAAGAGTGAAGGCGCAGCTCTGCGCAGCATTCTTGTCCGGCGCGGATTTTCTCCTGCTTGATGAACCCACCAACCATCTCGACAGACAAGGCCGGGCGTGGTTCTATCAGCAGCTTGAGCAATGGCGCGGCGGCGCGCTTATCGCCAGCCATGACCGCGAGCTGCTGGCCCAAACGCCGCGCATCCTCGAGCTGACGTCCGCAGCTTTGCGCAGCTACGGCGGTAACTATGCGGATTATCAGCAGCAGCGTGAGCTGGAGCAGCAGGCGGCTCGCGCCGCGCTGGAGCATGCCGTCATCGAACGGCGGCGTACTCGCGCAAGGATGCACAAAGAGCATGATGCCTGCCTGCGGCGCTCTGCGCAGACGTTGCGTACTATTGATACGCTAAATATCGCTTCATTCGAGCGGGTTGCTTACAAAGGCGCGGCGAAAGAGCGCCCCGGAACCCTTAAGCGCCAGCATCGTGAACAACGTAGCGCGCTTAACGATGCGGTGGTTCAGGCGCGGGAGCGGGTCGAGGAGGACAACCCGGTGATGTTTACTCTGCCCGGTAGCCAGGTCGCTGCGGGAAAACAGGTGCTGGAGCTGGAAGCGTTGCGGCTGGCGTATGCGTCTATAGCGCCGCTGAACTGGCGCATGGATGGGCCGATGCGCGTGGCGCTGCGGGGCCCCAACGGCTGCGGTAAGACGACGTTGCTTAAAACGCTGCTGGGCCTGGAGTCGCCGCTTTCAGGACGCTGCCGCTTATCGGTAAACGCGGCGTATCTGGACCAGCATCTGACCCAGCTGGATCTGTCATTATCCGCAATGACGCACCTGAATCTCGGCGATACGCCTTTGGAAGAGGGCGTGCTGCGCAGCCAGCTGGCGCAGCTACAGCTGGGGGCGGACAAAGTCCATTTGCCGCTATCGGCCCTTAGCGGAGGAGAACGCCTGAAGGCGGCGCTGGCCTGCGTGCTCTGGCGGAGGGAAGCCACGCAGCTACTGTTGCTGGATGAGCCCACCAATCATCTCGACCTGGCGTCCACCCAGGCGATTGAAAAAGCGCTGGCGCAGTTTCCCGGCGCGATGCTGGTGGTATCGCATGATGACGCCTTTTTACAGGCGCTGAAGCTGACCCACTGCCTGGAATGGCGGGAAGATGGCTGGCGCTTTGAGCGGCGATAAATGCAAAACCGCCATCCCCGGGATGGCGGTTTCTTATCGCACAAATAAAAAAATCCCCGCCGTTTGGCAGGGACTTAAGAATTTTGAGCTTTTTAAGCTTACAGGCTGGTTACGTTGCCAGCTGCCGGGCCTTTAGCGCCGCTTTCGATGGTGAAGGAAACTTTCTGACCTTCGTCCAGAGATTTGTAGCCTTCGTTCTGGATAGCAGAGAAGTGTACGAACACGTCTTTAGAACCATCGTCAGGAGTGATGAAACCAAAACCTTTGTCAGCGTTGAACCATTTTACGATACCAGTCATTTTACCGGACATAGTGAATTACCTTTAAAAAAAATAAATGAGCCTTTCGGCGTTACGGTCTGGACTACAGATTTGAAGCGATAAAGGGAAAGTTCACTACCGGGGTATCAACGGATAACCTTTGAAGGACTGCTCTATTCGAATGCTCTGTGGTCTTTACATCAAACCTGCGAGCATTAACGCATGTTCACGTTGTGATAGCAAACTTTTTTTTATTGGCATGAAAACGGTCCTTTATCAGGACCGCTAGCCGAAACCAAAAAACGCTAAAATTATGAGTCAATAAGCTGTCTTGAAAGCTGCGGATTCGCCTGTATCAGGCGCATCAGCTTAAGCTCCGTGGGAGAGGGCTTCACGCGTCTCGATTCCCACTCTTGTACCATTGCTACACTGACGCCCATGGCGCTGGCAAAATCATCTATTTTCAGCCCGGTGCCTTTGCGTAGCTGGTCAAATTCAATGCTTGCGGCGGGCTTACGCGTCAGCGAGGCCGCCTGTGCCTGATCTTTAAAAATAATTTGTTCAAGGTTGCTCAGCAGTTCAAATGCAGGATCTTTATATTCCATTGAGAACTCCTCTCTTTCATACGGCGGAGGGTGAATTATGTAGAGCCTCTTAAGAATAGTCGGAAAAAAAAGTCAGGAATGATTACCGTGGTAATTATTTATCACTTGAGGTTCTTTACGTCCGTTTCCAGCGGTATAACGTGCTGAAAAGTAATAGAGAGAGCCGTTAAGAAAATTATTGTAAACAGATAAGAAGAAAAGCGGAAAAGGCCAGCGCGCGCCCGCTGGCCGGTGTATTACGCCTTTTGCAGCTTCTTCACATCGCCTTGCGAAGCCGCGGGTTGCCGTTGGCCCAGCTTATATTTGACCAGCAGCGCAATGGCCGACAGGAAGGCCGGAATAGCCAGCAAGGAGAAAATCGTTTCGAAAGAGAGCTGGGCCTGCATCAGGAACGCGCCGCTAAAGGCGCCGAGGATACCGCCAAAGCGGCCAATCCCTAACATCCAGGCCACGCCGGTCGCACGTCCCTGTGTGGGATAGAAACCGGCGGCCAGCGCAGGCATTGATGATTGCGCGCCGTTCATAATGCTGCCGGCGATAAAGACCATTATCCCCATCAGCAGCAGGTTATGGGTCGAGAAACCAACCAGACAAACGAACACGCCGGTCAACAGCCAGCCCACGGCAACCACTTTGTTTGGGTTGAGCTTATCCATCAGCGCGCCGAGGATAAGCACGCCAATACCGCCGCCCAGCGGGAACAGCGCGGTGATAATAGAGGCCTGACTCATCGTCGCGCCGGTTTCGCGGATGAGCAACGGCAGCCAGCTGGTCAGCAAATAGAAGATCAGCAGGCCCATAAAGTAGGTCAGGCAGAGCATGATGGTGCCGACGGCGTAGCGCGGAGAGAAAATCACGCCGATGGATGATTTCTCTTGTATCTGGCCCGCTTCGCGTAGCTCAAACTCAGCCTGCTCGGGAACCGGCGCGATGCGGCGCAGGATCGCGGCGATACGCTGTGCAGGTTGGCGTTTGACCACCATATAGCGCGCGGATTCCGGCAGAAGGAAGATCAGCACTACCGCCAGCAGCAGCGGCATCACTCCGCCAAGCACCAGCACGCTTTGCCAGCCGTAGTGGGGGATCATCCAGGCGGAGAGGAAGCCGCCCAGCGAGGAGCCCATCGGAAAGCCGACGAACATCAGGTTGACCATCAGCGCCCTACGCCGCTCGGGGGCGTATTCGCTCATCAGCGTCGCGGCGTTCGGCATGGCGGCGCCCAGCCCAAGGCCGGTGAGAAAACGCAGTAGCGTCAGTTGGTTAAGGCTGGTAGCAAAGGCGGTCAGCAGACTGAAGCCGCCGAAAACCACGATGGACATAATCAGAACTTTTTTCCGCCCAACGCGGTCGGCGAGCGGTCCGGCGGTCAGCGCGCCGACGGCAAGCCCGACTAAGGCGGCGCTCATCACCGGGCCTAACGCCGATTTTTCGACGCCCCATTCCTGCACCAGGTCAGAGGCGATAAAGCCGATTATCGCGGTATCGAATCCGTCCATCGCGACGGTGATAAAACATAAGGCCAGAATCATCCACTGGTATTTCGTGAAGGGATGTTCATTGATAAAAGCCTGAATATCGATGGTTGTGTTCTTCATGCGGCATTCCTGGCAGGCAGAGCGGGGGACAGAGATATACCCGTCATACTTCAAGTTGCCTGTGCGTTGGCTTCGCTCGTTCACCCTAGTCACTTACACCAGTAAGCTCCTGGGGACTCCCTCACTTGCCGCGTCACTCGGCCTAAGGCCTCGCCCCTTACGGGGCCAGCGCAAGCGCTGTTCAAAACGGTTTAACGTTTTGTCCCGCAACTCGAATTATTTTGGGTATAGATTATTGTTATCTCCCTCGCGGTCGTTGATGTTGTTTGTGCGATTATCGAACAATGCGCCGTTAATCGCTCATTTAATAAAATCATCGAACGGTGGTTCAGGCAATGCGGGAGAAAAGGGAAGCGTGCGATTATCGTCCGCTTTACGGGCAACTCGGGAGTGAGGTTAAAGTAATCGTAGTAAAATCATATTATTAGATAAACTCGCTGCGCGCTGAACGATGGTGGTAATTGTGATGAACTTAACAGAGGCCGCCGCCGCGCGCTAAAACGTCGAAAACCCGGTTTTAAAGGCGGAAGATTGTCAGGAAAAGGTATCCTGCAAGGCCGACCTGGACTATCCTTGTCAGCGTCTGGCACGTGTGTGTCTGTTTGCGCTTTTTTTGGCTGAAAGGAGTAAAAAAATGGCGACAGGAAAGTCCTGCTCTCGCTGGTTTGCGGCTATTGCGGCCCTGTTAATGGTGGTTAGCCTGAGTGGGTGTTTTGATAAAGAAGGCGATCAGCGCAAAGCGTTCATCGACTTCCTGCAAAATACGGCAATGCGTAGCGGCGAACGTCTGCCGACGCTGACCGCCGATCAGAAAAAACAGTTCGGGCCTTTCGTTTCCGATTACGCGGTGATTTACGGCTATTCACAGCAGGTAAGCCAGGCGATGGATGCGGGTTTGCGTCCGGTAGTTGATAGCGTGAACGCGATCCGCGTACCGCAGGATTATGTTACCCAGCGCGAGCCGCTGCGTCAGGCAAATGGCGCTTTGGGCGTACTGAGCCAGCAACTGGAGAACGCAAAAATACAGGCGGATGCCGCCCACGGCGCGCTGAAACAGGGTGACGATCTCAAGCCGGTCTTCGACCAGGTCTATAATAAAGTCGTGACGGCCCCGGCGAATGCGCTACAGCCGTTAATTCCGGCAGCGCAGGTATTTACCCAGCAGCTGGTGCAGGTGGGTGATTTTATCGCCCAGCAGGAGACTCAGGTCAGCTTCGTGGCGAACGGTATTCAGTTCCCGACTTCGCAGCAGGCCAGTCAGTATAATACGCTGATTGGACCGCTGGCCGCTCAGCATCAAGCTTTTAATCAGGCGTGGACAGCGGCAGTTAACGCGACCCGTTAACGGCTCTGACAACCCGGGCAAGGCTTCACCTTAGCCCGGGTTTTCTTTTTTCACTTCTCACTTCACCTGCGGATTCACGCAGTTCTTCTCAACATTGCCGTTCAGGGCATCAATCAGATTATCCACCGCGCAGGCCGCCATGTTATAGCGGGTTTCATGCGTGGCTGAGCCAATATGCGGCAACGCGACGACATTCGGCATGCTCAGCAGCGGGGAGTCTTTCGCCAGCGGCTCTTGTTCAAAAACGTCCAGCCCGGCAGCATAAATTTCACCTTCCTGCAGCGCGGCAATCAGCGCCTTCTCATCCACTACCGGTCCGCGCCCGGCGTTAATAAAGATGGCGGAGGACTTCATTTTGGCAAACTGCGCTTTGCCGAACAGGTGATGAGTCTCTTCGGTCAGGGGCAGGATCAGACAGACAAAATCCGCTTCCTCCAGCAGGGTATCGAGATCGCAGTAGCGGGCGTTAAAGCGCTCCTCCGCCTGCGGGTGCTGGCGGCGGGCGTTGTAGAGAATGGGCATGCCGAAGCCCGCGTGGGCGCGCTGGGCGAGCGCCATCCCGATACGCCCCATACCGACGATACCGAGGGTTTTATGGTGCACGTCGTTGCCAAACCAGTCCGGGCCGATGCTTTTGGTCCACTCGCCGGCCTTCACGCGGTTAGCCACTTCCACCACCCGACGCGCGGTGCTCAATACCAGCGCCATCACGGTATCGGCGACGGTCTCGGTCAGTACCGTCGGGGTGTGCATCAGCAGTACTTTACGCGCGTTCAGCGCATCGACGTCGAAGTTATCGTAGCCGACGGAAATGGTCGAAGTTGCACGAAGCTTGGGCATTTTCTCCAGTAACGCGGTATCGACTTTTTCGCTGGAACCCAGCAGACCTACCGCCTCAGCAAACGCGGCGGCGTGCTGTGAAACGGTCTCCGGACGCAGGTTTTTCACCTGCGTGACGGTAAAGTGTTGTTCCAGACGCTGTTGCAGGTCGTCGGGAAGCGTTTTGTAGAGAATGACTGACGGCTTCATGCGGTTCTCCGTTGCGTTAAGGTTTCAGGCGTGACGTGCGCCGAGCGGAAGTTTTTGATTATTAGCAGGCTTAACAATCAAAGTAAGCCATACCGAGACGAAAAGCGCCACTCCCATGAAAATGTACGAGGCTGCGGGGCTGCCGGTGGTGCCGTTCAGGTAGCCGACAAACCATGAGCCAAAGAACGAACCCAGCGCGCCCATGCTGTTAATCAGGGCCATGGCGCCCCCGGCGACGTTACGCGGCAGCATCTCGGGAATGATGGCGAAGAACGGCCCGTAGGGGGCGTACATCGCCGCGCCGGCAATCACCAGCAGGGTATAAGAGACCCAGAAATGGTTGGCGCCAACGGCCCAGGAACCAATAAAGGCGAAGGCGGCAATCAGCAGCAGCGGCCAGACGAACAGCTTGCGGTTCTGCATTTTATCGGAGGCCCATGACACCACGATCATCGCGATGGTTGCCGCCAGATAGGGGACGGATGAGAGCCAACCGACCTCGACCATGCCCATATTCTCGCCGCCGCTGCGGATAATTGACGGCAGCCACAGCACGAAACCGTAAACCCCGATGCTCCAGGCGAAATACTGCATGCACAGCAGGACAACGTTGCGCGAGCGGAAGGCTTCGCCGTAGTTGCGCACCGGTTTGATTCCCTGCTGTTCACGCTCCAGCTGCTCCTGCAACGCGGCTTTTTCGCTTTCCGCCAGCCAGTTGACCTGCGAAGGTTTGTCTTTTACCAGCACCCACCAGCAGAAGGCCCAAATTACCGCCGGAACGCCTTCGATAATAAACATTTCCCGCCAGCCGAATGCCTGAATCAGGTAACCGGACACCACCGACATCCACAGCACCGTCACCGGGTTGCCGAGGATCAGGAAGGTATTGGCGCGCGAGCGTTCAGATTTGGTAAACCAGTTGCTGATGTAAATCAGCATCGCCGGCATGACCGCGGCCTCGACGACGCCGAGAATAAAGCGAATCGCCGCCAGCGCGGGAATATTGTGCACCATCCCGGTCAGCGAGGCGCAGGCACCCCACAGGATCAGGCAGATAAAAATGAGTTTGCGTACGCTGCGGCGTTCGGCGTAAATCGCGCCGGGGATCTGAAAGAAGAAGTAGCCAAGGAAGAACAGCGCCCCCAGCAGGGAGGAGATACCTTTGGTGATCCCCAGATCTTCAGTAATACCGGCCGCCGAAGCGAAGCTGAAGTTAGCGCGGTCGAGGTAGGCCAGGCTATACGTGATAAACACGATAGGCATGATGTACCACCAGCGTTTTGTTGCATTCGTCGAACTATTCATAGGTATGCCTCTGTGAGTGAGGTGACGCTCATCATAGAAAAGATCCGTTACGCCGCGCTGCATGTAGGGTACAGAACGGCCTGACGTTGTGCTGAATCTGCTTACTCGCCCAGCGCCTCACGCGTGGGTAAGCCTTCGCTATCGCCCTGAACCTGAATGGCCAGTGAGCCGATTTTGTTTCCGCGTTTCACCGCCTGCCGCAGCGGTTTTCCTTCCAACAGGGCGCTAATCACCCCGACGGCAAAGCCATCGCCGGCACCAACGGTATCGACGACGTTATCTACTTTTATCGCCGCCACGGCCCTCTGTTCGCCGTCGGCCGTTTTATACCAGGCGCCGTCGGAACCGGTTTTAATGATGACCGCACGAACGCCCTGGCCGAGATAAAAGTCGGCGATGGCTTCCGGCGTTTGTAGACCGGTCAGAATCATGCCCTCTTTTAAACCCGGTAGAACCCAGTCGGCCTGAAACGCCAGCTGGTTAAGCTTCTCGATCATTTCGCCTTCGCTTTTCCACAGCGTTGGCCGCAGGTTGGGGTCGAACGAAATCGTTTTTCCCTGCGCTTTCATCGTGCGCGCCGCGCGCTCCAGCAGGGCGTATGAGCTTTCCGACAGCGCGGCGGCCACGCCGCTTAAGTGCAGGTGACGGGCGCTGGCGAAATACGATTCATTAAAATCGTCCGGCGACAGATGGCTGGCGGCGGAGCCTTTGCGGAAATATTCCACAATGGGATCGGTTCCATTTTCGACTTTAGATTTCAGCTGAAAGCCGGTAGCGTAGCGGCCATCGGTACTCACGCCGCGGGCGTCGATTCCCTCTTTCGCCAGCGCGTTGAGGACGAAGCGGCCAAAGCTGTCCTTGCCGATGCGGCTTACCCAGCCGACGCTCAGGCCGAGGCGAGCCAGCCCGGTCGCGACGTTCAGTTCCGCGCCCGCCACGCGCTTCATAAAATGTTCTACTTCAGCCAGCTCGCCGGTCTCTGTGGCGACAAACATCGCCATGGCTTCGCCTATCGTGATGACATCTAATGCTTTTTGCATAACTTAATCCTCGCGTAGCAGGTTGACGTAGCGGCGGGTCACGGCCGTCAGGTCATGGCCAGTCAGCGGAAATTCAATCCCGCGCGGGGCATCGGCGGGCAGGTTATCGAGCAGCGCCAGCCAGCGTCCGGAGGCTTCATCCGGCGGTACGGCGCGAAAGTGCGAATGGTGCGGCTCAGCCGCCTTAACATGAATATAGCTGACGGCCGGGGCCAGGTGGCGCGCGGCCTCTTCCGGCGAGTCGCCGACCCATAGCCAGTTGCCCATATCAAAGGTGAGAGTGATCGGCAGCTGGTTAACCCGGCAGGCGGCTTTGAAGCGCTGCATCGGCGCCAGCTGGCCGCAGTCGGTTTGATCGTTTTCCACCACCAGCGCCATGCCGCTCTCGCGCAAAATATCGCGCAGGGTTTCCAGGCCATGGTGGTGGGTAAAATGGCCCAGCGAGAGCTTAAGCCACAGCGCGTTAAGGGTTTGCGCTTCCTGTAAAAGGTCAGAAAGATGGGGGTTAAGCGCTCCGTCTGCGGCAAACAGGGCTTCCGGCGCGGAATAGCAAACCAGCAGGCCGCGGCGCTCAATATCGGCGGCCAGCTCCGCCAGGCTGTTCAGCTCATCCGCGCTGAAAAGTTCCCGGCGGATCTCTACGCCGTCCGCGCCGGAACCGGCGATAAACGGCAGTACGGCGGACTGCCCGCCAAGCGCTTTAATATGGTCATTCCCGTACGCGGCGGTAACGACAATAATCTTTCTGGCCATCCCAATACTCCCGACGATAATCTGATGCGTTGTTTATTACGCTAGATGGTATCGGTTCCAAAGCAAAGGCCAGGATGTCTAATTTATGATCGCCATCACGAAGGATCGTTAGCGGGAGGTGGAGCCTCTGACGATCAGCTCGCCGGAAAACACTCGTTCGCAGACCGGGTCGTTGCTGCCTTCAATCCGACGCACCACCTGCTCGACGGCGGCGAAGCCAATCTGCCAGGTCGGCTGTTTGAGCGTGGTGATCCCCACGCCCGCCAGTTCGGCCCACTCCAGCTCATCGAAGCCTAGCAGGCCGATATCGCTGCCCCAAATCAGGCCAACGCGTTTAAGCGAGCGTGCCACCTGCAGCGTCAGCGCGCCGTTGGCGGAAATCACCGCCTTGCGCATGCCGCGATGGTGGGAGTGGAAATGGCGCAGGACGTTATCCAGCATCGCGCCATCGTTCAACGGTACTTCGGCGTTTTCCGCGACGATACCGCTGTGGTGCTGCAGGGTGTGACGAAAGGCGCTCAGGCGCTCGCGGCGGGTATTGACCGAGCCAAGGGGTTCGCTGAGGAACAGCAGGGCCTCGAAGCCTTTTTCCACCAGGTGTTCGGTGGCGGTGGTGGCGGCCTGGGTATTATCGAGGCCGACGACATCGCAGGCGAATTCTGGAATCTTGCGGTCGATAAGCACCATCGGTAGCGCCGACTGCTGCAGGCGGTTCAGGCCGTCCTCGCGCATCCCGACGGCGTTGACCACGATCCCTTCCACCTGGTAACTGCGCAGCAGGTCGAGGTAGTGCAGCTCCTGGTCCAACTCGTTATTGGTATTACATACCAGCAGGGTGAAACCCTTTTCGCGACAGGCGGCTTCAATGCCGCTGAGCACGTTGACGGAGTAGGGATTGGTGATATCGGCGATGATCAGGCCGATCAGCCGGGTGCGGCCATGCTTCAGGCCGCGGGCCATCAGGCTGGGACGATAGTCGAGCTCGGCAATGGCTTTTTCAATCCGCCCCAGCAAATCCTCGGAAAGCAGATGCTTTTCGCCGTTCAGATAGCGTGAAATGCTGGTTTTGCCGGTCTGTGCGGCTTTCGCCACATCGCTAATGGTTGCTCGCGCCGCTTTCGCCATGGTGGCTTCCTTTGCTGAAATCTGCACACACCTTAGCGCGAAAATTCGCTATATCAAGCATTTTGCCCGGCGAGTCGCCGGGCAAAGAGGGCATTACTGCAGCGGGCTGAGGGTAATTTCAACGCGGCGGTTCTGCGCTTTGCCTTCCGCGGTGCTGTTGCTGGCGATCGGGTTCGCCGGGCCCATGCCGGTAGTGCGGATGCGGTTAGCCGCTACGCCCTGGGTGATAAGCGCGCTGGCGACGCTCTCCGCGCGCTGCTGAGAGAGGCGCATATTCAGATCCTGGCTGCCGGTGCTGTCGGTGTAGCCAACCACGTTAACGGCGGTTTTCTCATACTCTTTTAGCACCATCGCTACCCCGGTCAGGGTATTGGCGCCCGCCGGTTTCAGATTGGCGCTGCTGCTGTCGAAGGTCACATTGTTTGGCATGTTCAGCACGATATTGTCGCCATTTCGCGTCACGCTTACGCCGGTTCCCTGCATTTTCTCGCGCAGCTTCGCTTCCTGCACGTCCATATAGTAACCAATGCCGCCGCCCAGCGCCGCGCCGGCCGCCGCGCCGATCAGCGCGCCTTTGCCGCGGTCATGTTTGGAGGAAGAGAGCACCCCTACGCCTGCGCCGACTAACGACCCAATGCCCGCGCCGATCCCGGATTTACCCGCTTCGCGCTCCCCGGTGTAGGGGTTGGTGGTACAGCCAGAAATAGCCAGTGCGCCGCTAACGACAGCCGCAATCATGAGTACGCGTTTTTTCATCTTATTTCCTTAATCCTTTTTATTCTTTGCCACAGCGACCGTGACGGTTGATTATGACGCGCGAAACCGGAGAAAATTCCGCAGAGAGCATCTCAATTTGTAAATAACATTGAACGGCTGAATAACGTGCCGTCACCACACCTGCTATCGCTGACCAGGAGCCCGCATTGCCAACCTCATCCGCCACCAAAACTATCCTCACCGCAGCCCACTGGGGGCCAATGCTGGTCGAAACCGATGGCGAGAACGTCATCTCATCGCGAGGGGCGCTTGATACCCCTTTCGCCAACTCGCTGCAAAGCGCCGTACGCGATCAGGTGCATAGCAAAACCCGCGTACGGTACCCGATGGTACGTAAGGGATTTCTCGCCTCGCCTGAAAGCCCGCAGGGCGTGCGCGGGCAGGATGAGTTTGTGCGGGTAAGCTGGGATCGGGCGCTGGATCTGATTCACGCCCAGCATCGCCGAATTCGCGAAAGCTACGGCCCGGCGTCGATTTTTGCGGGTTCCTACGGCTGGCGCTCAAACGGCGTGCTGCACAAAGCGGCGACGCTGCTCCAGCGCTATATGAGCCTGGCGGGCGGCTATACCGGGCATCTGGGCGATTATTCCACCGGCGCGGCCCAGGCGATCATGCCGTACGTGGTTGGCAACAATGAGGTTTATCAGCAGCAGACCAGCTGGCCAATGGTGCTGGAACATAGCGATGTGGTGGTGCTGTGGAGCGCTAACCCCTTAAATACGTTAAAAATCGCCTGGAACGCTTCCGACGAACAGGGTATCCCGTGGTTCGACCGTCTGCGCCAGAGCGGGAAGCGGGTGATCTGCATCGATCCGATGCGATCGGAAACGGCGGAATTCTTTGGAGATGCGGCGGAGTGGATCGCCCCGCATATGGGCACCGACGTCGCCCTGATGCTTGGTATCGCCCATACGCTGGTGGAAAACGGCTGGCAGGATGACCAATTTTTGGCCCGTTGCACCAGCGGCTATGACGTTTTCGCCCGCTATCTGGCCGGCGAGAGCGACGGAACGGCAAAAACGGCGGAATGGGCGGCGGCGATCTGCGGCGTTAGCGCGGATAAAATTCGCGAACTGGCAAAACTTTTCCACGAAAACACTACCATGCTGATGTCCGGCTGGGGCATGCAGCGCCAGCAGTTTGGCGAACAAAAACACTGGATGCTGGTGACCCTTGCGGCCATGCTCGGCCAGATCGGCACTGAAGGCGGGGGTTTTGGCCTTTCCTATCACTTTGCTAACGGCGGCAACCCTACGCGGCGTGCGGCAGTGCTGGCCTCAATGCAGGGTAGCGTGGCGGGCGGTACCGACGCGGTAGCGAAAATTCCGGTCGCGCGCATCGTTGAAGCGCTGGAGAACCCCGGCGCCGCTTATCAACATAACGGGATGGATCGTAGCTTCCCGGATATTCGCTTTATCTGGTGGGCGGGCGGCGCCAACTTTACCCACCATCAGGACACCAACCGGCTGATCCGCGCCTGGCAAAAACCGGAGCTTATCGTGATTTCAGAATGCTTCTGGACCGCGGCGGCGCGCCATGCCGATATCGTCCTGCCCGCGACAACCTCGTTTGAACGCAATGATATGACCATGACCGGGGATTACAGCAACCAGCATCTGGTGCCGATGAAGCGGGTGGTCGCGCCGCGCGATGAAGCGCGCGATGATTTCGAGGTCTTCGCCGACCTCAGCGAGCGCTGGGAAGCGGGCGGGCGGGAGCGCTTCACCGAGGGTAAAAACGATCTGCAGTGGCTGGAGACGTTTTACCAGATTGCCGCCCAGCGCGGGGCGCAGCATCAGGTTACGCTGCCGCCGTTCGCCCAGTTCTGGCAGGATAATCAGCTGATTGAAATGCCGGAGAGCCCCGAAAACGCGCGCTTCGCCCGTTTTGCCGCCTTCAGGGCCGATCCGCAGGCGAACCCGCTGAAAACCGCTAGCGGTAAAATTGAGATTCACTCACCGACCATCGCCGGGTATGCCTATCCGGATTGCCCGCCGCATCCGATGTGGCTGGAACCGGACGAGTGGCATGGCAATGCGCAGGAAGGTCAGCTTCAGGTGCTGTCAGCGCATCCGGCGCACCGCCTCCACAGCCAGCTCAACCATACGTCGCTACGCGAACGCTACGCGGTGGCGGGCCGTGAACCATTAACCATTCATCCGCGCGATGCGCAGGCGCGTAATATCGCCGATGGCGATCTGGTGCGGGTATGGAATTCACGCGGCCAGGTGCTGGCCGGCGCGGTAGTGACTGACGGTATTCGTCCTGGGGTTATCTGCTTGCATGAAGGAGCATGGCCCGATCTCGACCCTCAGGCGGGGATCTGCAAAAACGGTGCGGTGAACGTGCTGACCAAAGATATTCCGACATCGCGGCTGGGCAACGGCTGCGCCGGAAATACGGCGCTGGCGTGGCTGGAAAAATATATCGGGCCCGAGCTTACGCTGACGGCATTTGATCCGCCGACCAATGCATAATCCAGGTCGGATGCTGGGTTTCATCCTGCCATGCGCAGTCTTCAATACGGAAGCCTTGCGCATGGTAGAAATTCACCGCCTGAACGTTTTTCTGGTATACCTCAAGGGTTAGCCAACCGTAGTGTTTTTTGACTTCGCCAATCAGCGCGCTGCCGATACCCTGTCTGGCTGCATCCGGTGCGACGAACAGCGCGCCGATGAAGCGTGACTCCATCACGCTGATAAAACCCTTCAGCACGCCTTCCTGCTCCCATACCCAGGTTTGGGCGGAGGGCAGGTAAACGTCGCGCACTATCGCCAGACTGTCATGCCAGTAGCTTTCGGCGATAAATGGGTGGGCGTGGATCGTACTCTCCAGCCATAGCTCAAGCAGCGGGCCGGTTTCGTTAGCGTCCCAATTGCGAATCATCCTGGCCTCCTGAGCGACAGAAACAGCCGGTAACGTGGTCATTGACCAGACCGCAGGCCTGCATAAAGGAGTAGCAGATCGTTGAGCCGACAAACTTAAAGCCCCGTTTTTTCAGCGCTTTTGACAGCGCATCAGAAGCCGGAGTGGTTGTCGGGATCTCCGCCAGCGCGGCGGCGGTAGTCACCTGGGGATGATTATCGACGAATGACCAGACGAAATCTGCGAAAGGCTCGCCATTTTCCTCCATCGCCAGAAAGGCCCGGGCGTTGCCGATGATGGCCTGAATTTTCCCGCGATGGCGAATAATACCGGCATCGAGCACCAGACGTTCAACATCTTCTTCGCCCATCGCCGCGACGCGAACCGGGTCAAACTGATGAAAGGCGCTGCGGTAGTTTTCACGCTTTTTCAGTACGGTGATCCACGATAGCCCGGCCTGCTGGCCCTCGAGACAAATCATCTCAAACAGCTTGCGGGGATTTTTTTCAGCAACGCCCCACTCGTTATCGTGGTACTCAATGTATAAAGGATCCTGACTGACCCATCCGCAACGTTGCATCTGTCTCTCCCTTTTGTCATAAAAATCAGCCGGGCAACTTGACGGCTGTAAGATAAAGATAATAGTTAATACAGGGTTATTATCCCCAAAACAGGGATAGGATACCCCATAAAAAAACACAGCAACCTTGCCGTTTCGGCTCTTTTTGGAGTCGCATTAATGATAATAAAGAAATGCAATGGCCTCCGGGTATTCCTGGTCCCGGCGTATGTATCCGTCTGGGCGTCGTGTGTTGCCGGTGCGAATGCCTGGCAACAGGAATATATCGCTATCGATACAAAAAGTAATACTGCGGAACGCTATACATGGGACAGCGATCACCAACCGCGCTATGAAGATATTCTCGCGGAGCGGATAAATGCGTCCGACGATCCTTCCGGACTGGCGTTTAATCAGGCGGTCTCTCCAGTGGATAGCGCACGCGGTATGAGCGTCGGCTGGAATTTCTCTCTGACCGAGGGTATGACGTCCGGCCCGGTCGCCAGTTTACATTCCGATCTGACGTCGCCGCCGCTGACCCGCAATACGGCCGGAACCGGCTACGTGAATACGCTGGGCTGGCGGGTAGATTATCAGAAGCTATGGGGCGTACATCCGTGGGCCCAGGTGAGCTATAACCAGGGATTCACGGCTGATGCCGGCGGACAGAATCGCACGCAGGACGGTGCCTGGCGGGACGTGACCTTTGGCGCCGATATGTCGCTCAACTCTCATCTTGCCGCCTGGGCGGCGTTGTCGCAGGCGGACAACTTGCCCAACGGGGCAAACTATCTCTATTTAATGGGCGTGAGCGCCAATTTTTAATTTATTCGTCATGCTTCAAGCTGGAGATGCGTTGGCTGCAATTCTAATTATTTAGGCTAATTATGTAGCATATTTGATACGTTTAATTTACTTCATAATTACAGTAATGATGCATCTTCTGGCGGTAGCAGGTACTAACTTTTCAATGAATATTTAAGGCGTGAATGTTTTTCACTGTCATTCATTCCGCCTTTAGTGCATTTCATTCCGCGGTGACGGCAGTTCATGCCTTTTTTCCCCAGGCTTAAAGGGGACTTCGTTATGGTGGCGGCAGTTAATTATCCAGGACAACTGCTATGAACGCTGCAAACCGTCAATACACCCGCTGGCTTACGCTGCTTGGCACTATCATTACGCAATTTGCGCTGGGATCGGTTTATACATGGAGTTTGTTCAATAGTTCGCTTTCCACCAAGCTGGACGAACCGGTCAGCCAGGTGGCGTTCTCATTCGGCCTGTTAAGCCTTGGCCTGGCGCTCTCCTCATCCGTGGCGGGCAAATTACAGGAACGTTTCGGCGTCAAACGCGTCACCATGGCGTCCGGCGTCTTGCTGGGCCTCGGATTCTTCCTGACCGCGCATTCAAACAGCCTGATGATGCTGTGGCTGAGCGCGGGCCTTCTGGTCGGGCTTGCCGACGGCGCCGGCTATCTGCTGACGCTGTCGAACTGCGTCAAATGGTTCCCGGAACGTAAGGGGTTGATTTCTGCTTTCTCTATCGGTTCTTACGGGCTTGGCAGCCTGGGTTTCAAGTTTATTGATTCCCATCTGCTGGCGACGGTCGGTCTGGAAAAAACCTTTATCATCTGGGGCGCTATCGTGCTGGTGATGATCGTTTTCGGCGCGACGCTGATGACAGACGCGCCGAACCACACCGTCTCCGCGAACAATGGCGTGGTCGAAAACGACTTCACACTCGCCGAATCGATGCGTAAACCTCAGTACTGGATGCTGGCGGTGATGTTCCTGACCGCCTGCATGAGCGGCCTGTACGTGATTGGCGTAGCGAAAGATATTGCCCAGGGAATGGTGCATCTCGATGTGGCGACGGCAGCCAACGCGGTGACGGTGATTTCCATCGCTAACCTGAGCGGCCGTCTGGTTCTGGGCATTCTGTCGGATAAAATGTCGCGCATCCGGGTGATTACCATCGGACAGGTCGTTTCGCTTATCGGTATGGCGGCGCTGCTGTTCGCTCCGCTGAACGCCACGACTTTCTTCGCCGCCATCGCCTGCGTGGCCTTTAACTTCGGCGGCACGATTACCGTCTTCCCGTCGCTGGTCAGCGAGTTCTTTGGCCTCAATAACCTGGCGAAAAACTACGGTGTGATTTATCTCGGTTTCGGTATCGGCAGCATCTGCGGTTCGCTGATTGCTTCCCTGTTCGGCGGTTTCTACGTGACCTTCTGCGTCATTTTTGCGCTGCTGATTCTTTCCCTGGCGCTTTCGACAACGATTCGCCAGCCGAAAAGTGAAATTTACCACCAGGCTCATGCCTGAAACCGGGCGTTATTACGGCCCCGATGGTTAATTACCTAAGCTAATAGTGCCAATCCAACCAAATGTTTTGTAAATGTTTGGTTGGATCACATTCCCTCCTGATACTTTTTCCTTCCGCTGTGGTCTACTTATCGCGCTTTGTAGAGGTTTCTTATAACCAAGCTAAACGCACTTTATTAACCTGCTTACTTATATCGCTTAAGTCGGGCGGTTTTATCTCTTCGTTTTCCAGGTTTTTTGCATGAAATACATTAAAACGATGACGCAGCTGAAGCTCAGTATCTGGCTGGCGCTGTACATCGGCTGGTTTATGAACGCTGCCGTATTCTTCCGCCGCTTCGAAGGGTACGCTCAGGAGTTTACCATCTGGAAAGGACTCTCCGGTGCAGTTGAGCTGATTGGGACCTTTCTGGTCACCTTCTTTCTGCTGCGTATTTTGTCGCTGTTTGGCCGCCGGGTCTGGCGCATCCTTGCGACCATCGTTGTACTATTCTCCGCCGCCGCCAGCTATTACATGACCTTCCTGAACGTGGTGATCGGCTACGGGATTATTGCCTCGGTGATGACTACTGACATCGACTTGTCCAGAGAAGTTATCGGCTGGCACCTGATTCTCTGGCTGGTGCTGATGAGCGCGCTGCCGCTGGTGCTTATCTGGAGCAACCGCTGCCGCTTCACGCTGCTGCGTCAAATTCGTACGCCCGGCCAGCGGATGAAGAATATTACCATCGTGCTGCTGGCTGGCCTGATGGTTTGGGGGCCAATTCGTCTGCTGGAGGTTCGCCAGAAGAACTTCGAGCGCAGTTCCGAAGTCGATCTGCCAAGCTATGGCGGGGTGGTGGCTAATTCCTACCTGCCGTCTAACTGGCTTTCAGCGCTGGGTCTTTACGCATGGGCGCAGGTGGATGAGTCTTCCGATAATAAATCTCTGATCAATCCAGCGAAAAAATTTACCTACGTTGCGCCGCAAGGGCTGGATGACACTTATGTGGTGTTTATCATCGGCGAAACCACCCGCTGGGACCATATGGGCATCCTGGGCTATAACCGCAATACCACGCCTAAGCTGGCGCAGGAGAAAAACCTGGTCGCTTTCCGCGGATACTCCTGCGATACCGCGACTAAGCTGTCGCTGCGCTGTATGTTCGTTCGTCAGGGCGGGGCGGATGATAACCCGCAGCGGACGCTGAAAGAACAGAACGTCTTTGCCGTCCTCCACCAGCTCGGCTTTACCGGCAATCTGTACGCCATGCAGAGCGAGATGTGGTTCTACAGCAACACAATGGCGAACAATATCGCCTATCGCGAGCAGATTGGCGCTGAGCCGAGTAACCGCGGCAAGAGCGTTGACGACATGCTGCTGGTAGATGAAATGAAGCGCGGGCTGGCGAAGAATCCCAATGGTAAGCACCTGATTATTCTGCATACCAAAGGATCGCACTTTAACTATACCCAGCGCTATCCGCGCAGCTTTGCCCAATGGAAGCCGGAGTGCGTTGGCGTCGATAATAAATGCTCGAAGGCTGAGCTGATTAACTCATACGATAACAGCGTGACTTACGTCGATCACTTTATCGTTAGCGTGCTGGATCAACTGCGGGATAAGAAGGCGATTGTTTTCTATGCAGCCGACCACGGCGAGTCCATCAACGAGCGCGAACACCTGCACGGGACGCCGCGCAAGATGGCGCCGCCGGAGCAGTTCCGCGTGCCGATGCTGGTGTGGATGTCCGATAAGTATCTGGAGTCGCCTGACCACGCAGCCTCCTTTGCGCGCCTGAAGCAGCAGGCGGCAATGAAGGTACCGCGTCGTCACGTAGAGCTCTATGACACCATTATGGGCTGTCTTGGCTATACCTCGCCGGACGGCGGGATTAACCAATATAACAACTGGTGCCACGTTCCTGACGCTGTGGCGAAGAAGGAGTAGCAGAGTGGCGAGTTTCTCGCCGCTTGAGCGACTTTTTCATAATAAGGCATTGACGGGTGTGTATCGCAGCAGTAAGATGCGCCCGCATTCGGTGATTGGCGCAGCCTGGTAGCGCACTTCGTTCGGGACGAAGGGGTCGGAGGTTCGAATCCTCTATCACCGACCAAATTCAAAAAGCCTGCTCAACGAGCAGGCTTTTTTGCGTCTGTCGCCGGTAAAG
The DNA here is from genome assembly GCF_018139045.1 of Klebsiella pasteurii. Taxonomy (NCBI): domain Bacteria; kingdom Pseudomonadati; phylum Pseudomonadota; class Gammaproteobacteria; order Enterobacterales; family Enterobacteriaceae; genus Klebsiella; species Klebsiella pasteurii. The sequence goes on along the minus strand of NZ_CP073236.1, from coordinate 3,677,208 downwards.
GCGCCCAGCACCGCCTCCGGGAATTTCAGCGACTCTGCGCTCGGCTCCCCGGTGGCGGCTGACGCCTTACCGGGGGGGCTACGGGTTCACCGTTGTCTGCGGGCCGGTAGCCCGGACAGATGCGCAGCATCGCCTCCGGGAAAATACGCTGCTTGCTAAGAGTGTAAAAAAACGCCTCCACCCTCATTTCCTGGCGCCAATTCCCTGTTTTGTGACATCTTCCATTGTATTTTTTTATATATACTCCGATCTTTTTTCGCGAAGCTTATGGATAACTTCAGCATTTTCCGCTGTGCGTTTTAACGTTCACGCTATTTATCGCTCACATATTGGTCACATCGCAAGAAATTTTTACCATTTGCCATAATTGCTTATCACTGGCTACCGGAAAATATTAAGGCGTTTATTCTGTATACTGGCCGCTAGCATAAATTTCTCTGCTGGAAATAGCGCTTTGCACTTTTTTTAATCTTTGCCTGCCGATTCTCACCCCGGATGTAAAACCTGGTTGGCTGTATTGACGTTTCCCCATTCTGTTGACAGATTGTAGGGCATGAGGGGCATTTCATGGAGAATCCGTACTGCAACTCAGTCGTTTTTGTGAAAGGAATCCCCATCTCTCTCAACGCTTTCGGGCACCACCGACCGGACCGGGTATATTCTAAATAGTTCGAGCTGCGGGAAGGCGGCAAGCTTGAGAATCCCCAGGAGCATAGATGACTATGTGACTGGGGCTATCGAGCGCAGCCAACGCATCCGTAGTTCGAAATATGACGAATAAAAATAAATAAAGGTCTGGCGGATATATGCAAACAACATCACATTTGGAGCAGAATAATGAGTATTTCCTTGAAAAAATCAGGGATGCTGAAGCTTGGTCTGAGCCTGGTTGCCATGACCGTCGCAGCAAGCGTACAAGCGAAGACCCTGGTTTATTGTTCAGAAGGTTCGCCGGAAGGCTTTAACCCGCAGCTCTTCACTTCTGGTACCACCTATGACGCCAGCTCAGTGCCGATTTATAACCGCCTGGTAGAATTCAAAACCGGCACCACGGAAGTCATTCCGGGCCTGGCTGAAAAATGGGAAGTTAGCGAAGACGGGAAAACCTATACTTTCCATCTGCGTAAAGACGTGAAGTGGCAGGATAACAAAGATTTTAAACCGACCCGCACGCTGAACGCCGATGACGTTGTCTTCTCATTCGACAGACAAAAAAATACCAACAACCCGTACCATAAAGTGTCTGGCGGCAGCTATGAATACTTTGAAGGCATGGGGTTACCTGACCTGATTAGCGAAGTGAAGAAAGTGGACGATAATACCGTCCAGTTCGTGCTGACCCGTCCGGAATCGCCGTTCCTTGCCGATCTCGCTATGGACTTCGCCTCTATTCTGTCAAAAGAGTATGCCGACAACATGCTGAAAGCCGGTACGCCGGAAAAAGTGGACCTCAACCCAATCGGTACCGGCCCGTTCCAGCTGCTGCAGTATCAGAAAGACTCCCGTATTCTCTATAAAGCCTTCCCGGGCTATTGGGGCACCAAGCCGAAAATCGATCGCCTGGTCTTCTCCATCACCCCTGATGCTTCCGTGCGCTACGCTAAGCTGCAGAAAAACGAATGCCAGATTATGCCGTACCCGAACCCGGCAGACATCGCGCGCATGAAACAAGACAAGAACATCACTCTGCTGGAGCAGCCGGGCCTGAACGTCGGCTACCTCTCTTTCAACACCGAGAAGAAGCCGCTGGATGATGTCAAAGTTCGCCAGGCGCTGACCTACGCGGTAAACAAAGAAGCGATTATCAAAGCCGTTTACCAGGGCGCAGGCCAGGCCGCGAAGAACCTGATCCCGCCGACCATGTGGGGCTATAACGACGACATTAAAGACTACACCTACGATCCAGAGAAAGCGAAAGCGCTGCTGAAAGAAGCAGGCCTGGAAAAAGGCTTCACCATCGACCTGTGGGCGATGCCGGTACAGCGTCCGTATAACCCGAACGCGCGCCGTATGGCTGAGATGATTCAGGCTGACTGGGCGAAAGTCGGCGTCCAGGCCAAGATCGTGACCTACGAGTGGGGTGAATACCTCAAGCGCGCGAAAGCGGGCGAACACCAGACCGTCATGATGGGCTGGACCGGCGACAACGGGGATCCGGATAACTTCTTCGCCACCCTGTTCAGCTGCGCGGCGGCAAAAGACGGTTCTAACTACTCCCGCTGGTGCTACAAACCGTTTGAAGATCTGATTCAGCCGGCTCGCGCCACCGATGACCACAACAAACGCATTGAGCTGTACAAACAGGCTCAGGTCGTGATGCACGATCAGGCTCCGGCGCTGATCGTCGCTCACTCCACCGTCTATGAGCCGGTGCGTAAAGAAGTCAAAGGCTACGTGGTCGATCCATTAGGTAAACACCACTTCGATAACGTCTCTATCGAATAATAACAGCGTGTTTCCCCTCTCCCCGCCTTGGGGGGAGGGAATTGACATTTGTGAGCAATACAGACGTCCTGTCACCAGGCGGGTCGTCTCCAGAGAGAATCCGGGTTATGTTGCAGTTCATTCTCCGACGTTTGGGACTTGTCATCCCAACATTTATCGGTATTACCCTTCTCACTTTTGCCTTCGTTCATATGATCCCCGGCGACCCGGTGATGATTATGGCGGGCGAACGTGGTATTTCCCCTGAACGTCACGCGCAGCTGCTGGCCGAAATGGGCCTCGATAAGCCAATGTGGCAGCAGTACGTCAACTATATTTGGGGCGTGATGCACGGTGATTTGGGCATCTCGCTGAAAAGCCGTATTCCCGTCTGGGAAGAGTTCGTACCGCGCTTTAAGGCCACCATGGAGCTGGGCGTCTGCGCGATGATTTTTGCCATCATCGTCGGGATCCCGGTGGGTGTGCTGGCGGCGGTCAAACGCGGCTCTATCTTCGACCACACCTCCGTGGGCCTCGCGCTGACCGGCTATTCCATGCCTATCTTCTGGTGGGGGATGATGCTGATCATGCTGGTGTCGGTACAGCTTAACCTGACGCCGGTTTCCGGGCGTATCAGCGATACCGTCTTCCTTGACGATACCCTGCCGCTGACCGGATTTATGCTGATCGATACCGCGATTTGGGGCGAGCCGGGCGACTTTATTGATGCGGTGATGCATATGATCCTGCCCGCCGTGGTGCTGGGGACGATTCCCCTGGCGGTGATCGTGCGTATGACTCGTTCGTCGATGCTGGAAGTGCTGGGCGAGGATTATATCCGTACCGCGCGCGCGAAAGGCCTGACGCGGATGCGGGTGATCGTCGTTCATGCTTTACGTAACGCGATGCTGCCGGTGGTCACGGTTATCGGCCTGCAGGTCGGTACGCTGCTGGCGGGGGCCATCCTGACCGAAACCATCTTCTCCTGGCCGGGTCTTGGCCGCTGGCTGATTGATGCGCTGCAGCGCCGCGACTATCCGGTGGTGCAGGGCGGGGTGCTGCTGGTGGCGACGATGATTATTCTCGTCAACCTGCTGGTCGACCTGTTGTACGGCGTGGTGAACCCGCGTATCCGGCATAAGAAGTAAGGGGCCATCATGTCACAAGTTACTGAAAATAAAGTTGTCGCCGCACCGGTGCCAATGACCCCTTTGCAGGAGTTCTGGCACTATTTTAAACGCAACAAAGGCGCCGTTGTGGGGCTGGCCTACGTCGCGGTGATGATTATCATCGCCGTCTTCGCCAACTTCATCGCGCCCTATAACCCGGCGGACCAGTTCCGCGACGCGCTGCTGGCTCCGCCGTTCTGGCAGGAAGGCGGCAGCGTGACCCACCTGCTCGGCACCGATGACGTCGGCCGCGATATCCTGTCGCGCCTGATGTACGGCGCGCGCCTGTCGCTGCTGGTTGGTTGTCTGGTGGTGGTGCTGTCGCTGATCCTCGGCGTGGTGCTCGGCCTGATTGCTGGCTATTTTGGCGGCGTGGTTGACTCGGTCATTATGCGCGTTGTCGATATTATGCTGGCCCTGCCAAGCCTGCTGCTGGCGCTGGTGCTGGTGGCCATCTTTGGCCCATCCATCGTCAACGCCTCACTGGCGCTAACCTTTGTCGCCCTGCCGCACTACGTGCGTCTGACCCGCGCCGCGGTGCTGGTGGAAGTCAACCGCGACTACGTGACCGCTTCTCGGGTGGCGGGCGCAGGGGCTATGCGTCAGATGTTCATCAACATTCTTCCCAACTGCCTTGCGCCGCTGATTGTTCAGGCGTCGCTGGGCTTCTCTAACGCCATTCTCGATATGGCCGCTCTTGGCTTCCTTGGCATGGGTGCGCAGCCGCCGACACCGGAGTGGGGCACGATGCTCTCCGACGTGTTGCAGTTCGCGCAGAGCGCCTGGTGGGTCGTCACCTTTCCGGGTGTCGCTATCCTGCTGACGGTGCTGGCATTTAACCTGATGGGTGACGGTCTGCGTGACGCGCTCGATCCCAAACTGAAGCAGTAAGAGGTTCGAGATGGCGTTATTAAATGTAGATAAACTCTCGGTGCACTTCGGCGACGAAGGGACGCCGTTCCGCGCCGTAGACCGCGTAAGCTACAGCGTAAACCAGGGCGAAGTGGTCGGTATTGTCGGCGAGTCCGGCTCGGGCAAATCGGTCAGTTCGCTGGCGATTATGGGGCTGATTGACTACCCCGGCCGGGTGATGGCTGAAAAGTTGGAGTTTAACGGTCGCGACCTGAAGCGCATTTCCGAAAAAGAGCGCCGCCAGCTGGTGGGCGCGGAAGTGGCGATGATCTTCCAGGACCCGATGACCAGTCTGAATCCGTGCTATACCGTCGGCTACCAGATTATGGAAGCCATCAAGGTCCACCAGGGCGGTAATAAGAAAACGCGTATTCAACGGGCGATTGACTTGCTGACGCTGGTGGGGATCCCCGACCCGGCTTCGCGTCTCGATGTCTATCCGCACCAGCTCTCCGGCGGCATGAGCCAGCGTGTGATGATCGCGATGGCGATTGCCTGTCGGCCAAAGCTGCTGATTGCCGATGAACCGACGACGGCGCTGGATGTGACCATTCAGGCGCAGATCATCGAGCTGCTGCTGGAGCTGCAGCAGAAAGAGAATATGGCGCTGATCCTGATCACTCACGATCTGGCGCTGGTGGCCGAAGCGGCGCACAAAATCATCGTCATGTACGCCGGCCAGGTAGTGGAAACCGGCGATGCGAAGGATATCTTCCGCGCGCCTCGCCACCCCTATACGCAGGCGCTGCTGCGCGCGCTGCCGGAGTTCGCTCAGGATAAAGCGCGCCTCGCCTCGCTGCCGGGCGTGGTGCCGGGCAAATACGACCGTCCGAGCGGCTGCCTGCTCAACCCGCGCTGCCCGTATGCAACAGACAAATGCCGCAGTGAAGAACCTGAACTGAACCTGCTTAACGGCGGTCGTCAGTCAAAATGTCATTACCCACTTGATGATGCCGGGAGGCCAGGGCTATGAGTACGCATGAGGCCACCACGCAACAGCCTCTGTTGCTGGCCACCGATCTGAAGAAATACTATCCGGTGAAGAAGGGGCTATTTGCGCCGGAACGCCTGGTCAAAGCGCTGGACGGCGTCTCGTTTACTCTTGAACGCGGTAAAACGCTGGCGGTGGTGGGGGAATCCGGCTGTGGTAAATCGACGCTCGGCCGTCTGCTGACGATGATTGAAATCCCCACTGGCGGCGAGCTCTATTATCAGGGGCAGGATCTGCTTAAGCACGATCCGCAGGCGCAAAAGCTGCGCCGGCAGAAAATCCAGATTGTGTTCCAGAACCCCTACGGTTCGCTGAACCCGCGCAAAAAGGTGGGGCAAATTCTGGAAGAGCCGCTGCAGATCAACACCAGCTTAAGTAAGGAGCAGCGCCGGGAGAAAGCGCTGGCGATGATGGCCAAAGTGGGCCTGAAAACGGAACACTACGACCGCTATCCGCATATGTTCTCCGGCGGCCAGCGTCAGCGTATCGCCATCGCCCGTGGTCTGATGCTTGACCCGGACGTTGTAATCGCTGACGAACCGGTCTCCGCGCTGGACGTTTCGGTGCGCGCGCAGGTGCTGAACCTGATGATGGATCTGCAGCAGGATCTGGGGCTTTCTTACGTCTTTATCTCCCACGATCTGTCGGTCGTGGAGCACATCGCAGATGAAGTGATGGTGATGTACTTAGGCCGCTGCGTGGAAAAAGGGTCGAAGGATCAAATCTTCAACAACCCGCAGCATCCGTACACTCAGGCACTGCTGTCGGCAACGCCGCGCCTGAACCCGGATGACCGCCGCGAGCGCATCAAGCTGACCGGCGAGCTGCCGAGCCCGCTGAATCCGCCGCCGGGCTGCGCGTTTAACGCCCGCTGCCGTCGCCGCTTTGGCCCATGCACTCAGCTTCAGCCGCAGCTGAAGGATTACGGCGGCCAGCTGGTGGCCTGCTTTGCCGTCGACCAGGATCAAAACGGCGAGAAACCGCTGAGCTGATAATCAGGTATTGTCTTCCCCGGTGGCGCTAACGCTTACCGGGGCTACGGGTTCACAGACGCCTGCGTTCCCGTAGCCCGGCTAAGGTGTTACGCCGCAAGCCGGGGAAAATCCCGGCAGCGGCGGTTTATGACTTAATGTACCACCTCATCGCCATTATCAATTGGCGACCAGTCGACTTTTCCTTCTTCCTTAACCTGTCGCCAGGCCATAAAGGTCAGGAACAGCGTGGCAACGCCATAGCCAAACGTCACCGTCGGTGAAGCGTTAAACGCCATCTGATGGCCGTGAATAAAGCCGAAGAACGACAGGACGGTGGCTGCTGCGGCATAAAGCGCCGCCCAGTTAAAGCGCCGGTCGATAATGAACGCGGCAATCGCCCCCATCATTAACCCCGCCAACACCGCACCGCCCCCGGTGGTTGCCATACCGTGATACAGCACACCGTTGTTGGCCATCGTATTAACGACGTCAGCCGGGAGGTTGACGGTATTCGCGCCGGCCGCCGCCAGCGCACCATCGACCTGGCTCTTCGCCCATTCGGCGATATTCGGTACCAGCGCCAACACGATCGCCGGAGCGTGGCGTTTCGGCGACACCTGGAACGCCTGAGCGCCAATGACCAGACCGATAAACAGCAGAATAGGTACGATTGCCACCAGTGGGATGATGGAGAGCAGCAGCGCGGTGAGGCCCAGGAAGCAGACGATGGCCATACAAACACCGGTTGCCAGCGAATAACCAATGCGCCCGCCCATCGCTTTCCAGCCCGGATGGCCGATATAAACCGCAGGTGGAAACGGCGAACCCAACAATGCGCCGACAATCGCGCCCAGCCCGTCAGCCGCCAGTACCGCGCGCAGGTTGTAGCTGTCGCCTCCTACTGCGGCGGATTCGACGTTATTGAGGATTTCGGTAAAGTTGAAAATCCCTAACGGGATCGCCGTCACCAGCAGTGGCCAGACCAGGCTCATCGGGACGTTAAAGACATCAGTAGAAAGCGTGGGTAAATAGAGCGAGAAACGCCCCGCGGCCTCTTTGACTTCCGCCGGATTCATAATGTCGCTAAAGCCAAGCCAGGTCGCGCCCCAGCCCAGCAGGCAACCCACCAGAACCACCGCCAGCCCGCCCGGCAGACCGAACGGCAGCCGCACGTTACCGACCCAGTTGAGCAGGATAATGGCGAAGCAGACAATGCCAATCCAGGCGGTATCAAACATCTGATACGCCGGGCGCATGGCGATAAACGCAATCGCAATCCCCGCCAGCGTCCCCAGCATTGCGGCGCGCGGCGTATATTTACGAATCGCCGGGCCAACCAGCACGCCTGCCAGCACAATAAGGCCGACAATCATTGCCCAGATAAGCCCGAGCTTCCACGCCAGCATCCAGTCTTTATGGATAAGCAGCGTTGGCAGCATGACAACGAACACCACGATGAACATGTGCGGTACGCTTGGCCCGTATGGCAGGGCGGTCACCGTGTCGCGACCCTCGCGTTTTGCCATCCGCCAGGCAAGCCAGGCGTAAAACAGATTACCCAGCGGCAGCGCGATACCTAACGCTGGTAGGATGCGGCCATAAACGGTGGTCGCCGGGATTTGCGCGACGTACAGCGCGAGGCCTGACAGGACCAGCACGTTCAGTAATACGTTGGTAAACAGTCCGAAAAAAGCGTTGAGATCGCCCGTCACCCATAGCGGTGGACGAAATGTGAGTTTTCCTTGCCCCATAATCCTTCTCCTGAAGTTATTCAGTCATGTGGTGGCCGGTGTATGCCCGCCAACCGCCGAGGTCAGTGATCTCCGGCTGGCCTTCAACCAGCCAGGATTCCGCCAGAACGCCCAACACTTCACTACCGTCGTCCAGTAACACTTTGCCGATACAGAGTCCGGCAGGTTCTTTTTGCAGAATATTCCCCAGTCCGGCAGGAGGAACCGCCCAGATTTCCAGCGCGATTTTTGCGCCGTTATCCGGTGAACGAATCATTCCGGGGTGATCGTCGTTGATGCTCCAACAGCGGTAGCAGGGGGCCGTTTTATCCTCACGAACGAATTCGGCATTAACGGCAAGCATGTTGGGGTTTAGCTTCAGGCCGCGCATTAGCGTGCCGTTAACCGCAAGCAGGATTTTGCTATCTGACATCGTATTTATCCTTATTTATACCTGAATATAGGGCCGCCATTCGCCGTGCGCATGGCGGCGTAAACTTAACCGGTAAACCGGGTTCCACCGTTACCGTCAATGGCGCGAACGATGGTTTCCGGATTGGTAATCAGCCCAACCCCCGCAGGATTACATCGCAGGAAGGTGAGCATGGCTTCGACTTTTGGCGCCATGCTGCCGGCTCCGAACTGACCGCTTTGCAGCATGGCCTGCGCTTCAGCTAACGTTAAAGTATCGAGCCAGCGCTGCTCCGGTGTGCCAAAGTTGATGGCGACTTGCTCTACGCCGGTCGGAATCAGCAGCATGTCCGCCTGCAATTCGCAGGCCAGCAGCGCCGATGCGCGGTCTTTATCAATGACCGCCTGGGCGGCAATAAGCTTGCCAGACGTATCGCGCCAGACTGGAATACCGCCGCCTCCGCAGGCAATGACTAAGACATTTTGCTCAAGCAGGGTGCGAATAACCGGCGTTTCGATGACTTCTTTTGGTGCCGGTGATGCCACGACGCGTCGCCAGCCGCGGCCCGAATCTTCTGCGATATCCCAGCCCTGAGCCGCCGCCAGCGTCTCCGCCGTTTCCAGAGTCATATAGTCGCCGATAGGCTTATCAGGATGGCTGAAGGCGGTATCGTTTGGGTCTATTAACGTTTGCGTCACCAGCGCGACGGCGCTGACGCTATCAAGACCGCGTAAGGTCAATGCGTTATTCAGCGCGTTCTGGAACATAAAACCAATTGCGCCCTGGGTATCGCCGACCGCGTACTCCAGCGGCACCGCAGGAACGGCGTCTTTGGCGATTTCGCTACGGCGCAGGATAAAACCCACCTGCGGACCATTACCGTGCGTCACCACCACGCGCCAGCCTGCGGCAATCAGATCAACCACATTTTCAGCAGTGGCTTTTACCGCTTCGTACTGCTGTTCCAGCGCATTTTCTCCGGGGTTGCGGATCAATGCATTACCGCCGACGGCGACGACGGCGACTTTATTTTTTTTCATGGTCAGCTCCTTCTGCCAGCGCGCGAAGCGCGGCGGTAAAGCAGGCCAGCGGCGCAGTGGTGATCCCGGCACCGATCTGCCCTACGCCCGCGCGTTTATGCGCAATCCCGGTGTTGATGACCGGGAGAATATTGCGATCAACCACGTAGCGGGCATCGATACCGCAGCCGCTACCGGCAAAGTTCAGCGCGGGCAGCGTGAACGCCGGATGGGTGGCGAGCGTGATTTCCTGCATCGTCAGGCTATGACGGACGGCATCGGCTGGCGTGCCGCCGACGAATTTAACGATGGCCGGGGAGGCTGCCATGGCAAATCCGCCGATCCCGGCGGTTTCGGTAATTGCCGAGTCGCCTAAATCGGCCGCCGCATCGTCGATACCGTAGCCAGGGAAGAACAGGCCATCGACGGGATTAGCCGGGGCCTGGAACCAGCGTTCACCGGTACCAGAGAGGCGAATGCCGAAGTTGACACCGTTGCGCGCCATTACCGTAACCAGCGAGCTGTGCGGCACATCACAGGCGGCATCCAGCATTGATTTACAGGCAGCCATCGAAAGATTAAGGAAGAAATGGTCGTTGGCGGCGATAAACTCCAGCGCTTCCGGGCCGTGTTGAATACGCGCCAGATGCGGCGCCAGGCGTTTAAAGAACAGCCCGCTCGCTGCCGCGTTGCGGTTATGGCACTCATCACCCATATGCAGCGCCTGGGCAATCAGCGGTTTGAGCTCTATTTCGCCGCTGAGCGCCAGCGCCTGCTTCAATGCAGGAGTCAGCACGTTCCCCATCCAGGTCAGGCGGCTCAGCACATCCTCGTTATTGGCCCCGAAACGCAGAACTTTACCGAGTCCCTCGTTGAAGTTACAAAACGCGCGATTGCCGTGAGTGCGGTTTTCTACAATCCACACCGGCATGGAAGGACTGATAATCCCTGCCATCGGCCCGGTGGCGTGGTGATGATGGCACGGTTCGAGATCGACCAGCCCCGTCGCCGCCATTTGCATTGCTTCTTCCGTGCTGCTGGCCCAGCCTTCAAAAACAATCGCGCCAGCAATCGCGCCCTGCATCGGGCCGCACATATCGCTCCAGGCGATCGGTGGCCCGGCATGAAGAATTTTGCGTACGCCGTTCAGGCCGGAGATTGCCTCGCTGGCTTTGGCGACATCGACCAGTACCGGTTGGGCATCAAGATAGCGCTGTAGCGCCTGTTCGTTAGCGGCTTTTATACGCTCGTCGGCCAGCAGGGTCGCCAGCGTCCAGCCCGCCTGTTCATCACCCTGCGCCACGGGTTGCCATTGCAGATGAAGCACTTCGCCACCGGCTTCGCGCAGATTATCAGCAAAACTTTCCAGTCCGAGATTGATAACCGAAAGCGGTTGTTGAAATAAGGTCGTCATAGTTTATTTCCGTTGTTGCGCGATAAATGCCGCCAGGCGAGCGGCCTCGATATTGCTGTCAGCCACCAGGACGCCAGCGCTTTGCAGCAGCGTGATCTGCTGCGCTCTGTCCTGGGGATCGGTATCCGTGCCGCAGACATGAGCAAGCAAGACAATATGGCGCTGTTCAGCGGCTTCAATGCGCTGAATTTCTTCGATAATGGGCAGCAGGGCGCTGCACGGCTCGGCGCTGGCGCCATAGCCCAGCACGATGTCGAATAGCAGGACGGCGGTGCGCGGGTCCAGCGCTTCCGACAGCAGGCGCGCGTTACGCAGTTCCGGGTCAATCATCGGATGCGGGCGTCCCTGGGTGAACTCATCATCGCCCATATCCACCAGACTGTGGCCGTGACCATGATGTTTATCCTGCAGCGCCCGTGCGCCCGTTACAGGGGCATTGGATTCACAGGACAGTCCTGCCGCCTGGAGCGCGAGCTGGGCTTCGTAGCAGAAAGTCCCGCCCGCGAAAACGCCGCGAATGTCGGTTTGCTCCGCGGTCATCTCGCGAATCGATTGCACCGCTTGCTGCCGTAAGGCTTCAGGTAAGGAATGGCTGGCGGCGGCCGTTTCTCCCCGCAGCGTGGCGACCGCGATATCCGCGGCATGCTGCAGACTGTGGGCTGGGATGATGCCATACGTCAGCAGCGTCGCCTCGCTTGTCCCGAGGAAATGGGCTACAACCGGTTTGCCACACTGACGGGCGGATTCCAGCACTTTTTCCATGATGGCGGGTGACGGTGGTTTGGAGATCAGCGCAATGAGCTGCGTTTCGGGATCGTCCGCCAGCATGGCGATCCCTTGCAGCATGCTCAGACCACCAATCTCTTCGTGCAGATCGCGACCGCCGGTGCCGATAGCTTGCGAAACACCTTCACCGAGGTGGTGAATGCGGCAGCTCACTTCCTGTAAGCCGGTACCGGAAGCGGCAACCAGACCAATCGCTCCGCGGCGGACTACGTTGGCGAATCCCAGCGGCATTCCGTTGATGATGGCGGTACCGCAGTCCGGCCCCATCACCAGCAGGTTATGCTCGCGGGCATACTGCTTAATGGCCGCTTCCTGTTCTTCCGGGACGTTATCGCTAAAGAGCATCACGTGCAGCCCGGCGCTCAGGGCTTTAAGCGCTTCGGCGGCGGCGTAGCTGCCGGGAACCGAAATCAGCGCCAGATTAGCCTGCGCGGACGCTCCCACACCTGCGGCGATGCTGGTGGCCGGGCGTCGGGTTGTACCTTCGGTGTTTTCCGTTGCGGCTGGAGGGCTCAGTAACTCACCCGCCAGCGTCAGCGCCTGTTTTGCCGTTTCGTCATCGGCCAGCAGGGCAATAAGCAGATCGTTAGGTCGGGCCTCAAGCGTAATGGGCATTCCCGCATCGCGCATGCGTTCGATATTGGCCGCCGTCGCCATGGCGACAGAAGCTTGCTCAACGCCCTCTAAAGCATTGAGTTTTGCGGAAACCTGCATCAGAGAAACGGAATCTTTATACAGGTTAGGGAAGCAGTGGTAATGCAGAGTCATTTCCTGTCCTCGGGCAATAAGAGGCCACCGCCACAGATGTGGCGGAATGGGGTTATTACCAGTTGTCGAAAAATTAGTTTTGCAGCGCGCCGATAATGCTGGCTGAATCGCTGACCCAGCCGACGATGGCGCCCTGGGCTTTCATCATGTCGAGCGCGGCGCGGTGGAATTCTGGAAAGTAGGAGGCGCAGCAGTCTTCCGGGATGACCAGCTCGTAGCCTCTGTCGTTGGCTTCTCTGGCCGTGGTTTGCACGCACACTTCCGTGGTCACGCCGCAGATAATCAGTGATTTAATGCCGCGAGTTTGCAGAATCAGCCCCAGGTCGGTGGCGTAAAATGCTCCCTTGCCGGGTTTATCGATAATCGGTTCACCGGGGAGTGGCGTGAGCTCCGGGATGATATCGTGCCCTTGTTCGCCACGAATTAAAATACGCCCCATCGGGCCGGATTCGCCGATAAATGTTTTCCCGCCGCGTGTTTTTTTCGCTGGAGGACAGTCCGCCATATCCGCGCGATGGCCTTCGCGGGTGTGAATAATAAATAACCCTGAGGCTCGGGCTTGTTCCAGCAGTTGACGGCATGGCGCGATAGTCCGGCGCAGATGCGAGACGTCATTACCCAGCACCTCGCCAAAACCGGCGGGTTCGACAAAGTCGCGTTGCATATCGATGATGACCAGCGCAGTGCTGGCAGGATCAAACGTGAAATCAAAAGGTTGAGCTTGAATAGTACGCATAAACGATCCCTTGTTAGCTATGACTACACTAGCAGTGTATGGACAGAACGCGATGGCTGCGCAGAAAGGTTTTCTGCTTATCCCTCAAAAAATATGAGGGATAAATCCATATCGGCAAGGCAAAATGGCTGGGGTCCTGATGCCGTGGGGATTACGGCGAACAGGGGAGATCAGCCGGTCGGTCAAGGGGGCGAAAATGGATGTGCAAAAGTGTGAACCCCCTCGGGAAATAAGGTTAACGTATGGCTTTGAATGCACTAAAACATTGCGCCAGACTGACTTCTGGGCAAGCGGGGCGCGTGCACTCGGTCTTCACCCACGCCTGTAATCTGCTCATGCCGAATGGCGAACTCTGGGTTGTGCAAACCCGCGAAATGCCGCTGGCCCCCAACGGTATCATTGTCGACATCGACGATTTGCGACTCCGTTTTATCGCCGGGACGAGTGTGGCCTGTTTGCCCCGCGGGGGCGATGTGTCGATGCTCGGTTCGACTCCTGTCTCCACGCAGCTTATTTCTGCCGGAAACGCCGCGAATTTACGGCGTTTCGCCAGCGCATTATCTGTTTTCCTCGCAGGGCAACCCTGCAATGGTATTCGGCTGGCCTTGCAGCAAGAGCCCGCGCTGGCTGATGTCTATCAACGCTTTACCCGCTGGCTGACGAATGGTGAAGGTGATGTCGTTCCCCTGCTGCGTTTTCTGATTGGGCGCGGGGAGGGGCTAACGCCCTCAGGCGATGATTTCCTGGTGGGCGTATTGCTGGTCATGGAGAACTGGCAACATCCCCGGCTCTCCTTGCTGCGCCGGGCTATTCCCCCGCTGTTGTTAGCTACCACGGATATCAGTCGGGAAATGCTGGGACATGCGTGTCAGGGGCGCTATAGCCAGCATTTGTTAGCGCTGATGGCGACGCCTGCGGTTAATTTTCCTGCGGTTGCCGGGTATGGTCATACGTCTGGTCTGGATATGCTGGCCGGGATGGGGGCGGCGGTCAGCGTTTTATACCCGTCATACTTCAAGTTGCATGTGCGTTAGTTTTGTTACTCGGCTCATCCATGAGCCTCGCCCTGCAATCTGTTCCGGACAGATTTGTCGCTCACCCCTGTCACTTACGGAAGTCAAGCTCCAGGGGATTCCCTGCGTCACTGCCTTCCTGCAACTCGAATTATTTAGGGTATATCAGCAAACCCGGTCAACTGAGTTCGGTTAAAAACCCTTCGATGACATCCGCCCGCTGCAACTGCGTCAGCCACCAGTGGCAGCAAGGGCGGGGAGGTTCGTTTTGCCAGGCCAGAAAAAGCGGCGTCGGCGGTTTACTGACGTCCACCGGCACGCTAACGAGTCTGCCGTCGTCAATGTAGCGCTGGCAAAAATGGCGGGGAAGAAAGCCAATGCCCAGACCGTGGAGATGCATCGTAATTTTGCTGTGGTAATCGGGAGCGAGCAGCGCTTTTTGGCCGCGCAGTTGCCAGGCAACCTGTGGCTCGAGCTGCACGGAAGTATCCTGGATACAGATTGCCGGGTAGCGGCGCAGATCTTCTGCCTGTAGCGGGCGGTGAACCGCCGCCAGCGGATGGTCGGGCGCAATGGCGAACAGCCACTCAACGGCGGGCATTTCTGCACAAAGGACTTCACCGTGGCGTACCACCTGGTTAGGCGCGCCGATAGCGATATCCGCACGCTTTTCCAGCAGCGCGTCCCAGACGCCATCATGCACATCAATACTCAACTGAATTTCCGTTTGCGGGAAGTGGTGTTCACTTTGTTTCAACAGCGCGTAAATAGGTTGCAGGCTGATAATGTTATTGAGCGAGAGGCTTAAGCTCGTCTCTGTACCGCTGGCAATGCGACGAGTGGTGTGCTGCAACTCTCCCAGTTCGCTCAGGATCAACTGCCCTTTTTTGATAAAATAACGGCCCGCTTCCGTCAGGATCAGCTGTTTGCCCTGGCGTTCAAACAGTTTGGCGCCCAGCTCGTTTTCCAGCTTATGTACCGTGTAGCTGAGAGCCGTGGGCACCTTGTGCAGCTCTTCGGCGGCAGCACTAAAGTTGCCACAGCGCGCGATGGTGACGATGACGTTCAATGCCTGGACGCTTATCAACATACCCTCTTCCTAGCGATATACCCGTCATCCTTCAAGCTGCCTCTTTGTTGGCTGCACTCAGAAACCCCAGTCACATAGTTATCTATGCTCCTGGGGATTTCTTCCCTTGCCGCCTCGGTGCATCTCGAATGATTTTGTGTATAGACTGAAAAACCCCTTCACAATCGGGAACATAAAACGAACATTTATCGAATATAGAGGATCTGAAATCACTATGTCTATCAACTAAGCTAACTCTCTGAATATATTTTATTTTACGCTATTCAAGCTTTCAGGTGGTCTAAAAGGGGGGCAGCAATGATTTCTGATGTTGTTCTTTGTTGTTCGCTCAACGCTTTATATTCCTGGTTTTTGGATAACATCCTGAGCTATTTATTTTGCGGCAGAACATTATTTATTATTTTAATTAAGCGCGGGAGGTGATTTCTAAACGCCTTAAAAAATATTAAAATGTATTCTCTTTAGCCGTCGGTTGGCGTGTATTACGCCGTTTTTTAAAATTAAGGCAGTATAAAAAACTACTCTCTGCGAATAGCCTGGCAGGCTGCGGGGGGAAAGACGGCGCCGCCGCCTAAAAAATGGGGCTATCATTTTGAAAAAGAGCTGTTAGTGTAGCCGCACTACCACTATGGTATTACACCAGCCTGACTTATTCATAATAATCAAATCGCGACTAAAGTTAGCATATTGTGACGGGCATGACGCCGGATAAATGCCCAAAAAACAACAAATTAAACTATGCTTTAGCGGCGTAGAATGACAATTAAAACAGATTAAATATGATGTATTTAAATCATGAGGTTATCTATGAACCATTATGATGATTTGCAGCGCTTCAAGGAAAAGACGCGGACACACAGTCTAAAATTCAAGGACCTCTCATCAGAAACCGGCGCCGGTGAAAAAGGCGATTGGGTTATTCTCAATCAGCTTATTCCCGCGGAGGAAGCATCCTCTTTGGCTATGGGCGGATCGGTATCTTTACCCGTGCCGCAGCTGGTACCTGCCAATATGTTTCATCAGGTGGAGCGGACAGCCGTTCAGACCGCGCCGGCGGCATCGTCGGTTGTGCCGTCGGTAATGATTCCAGACCCTGTCGCATCATCCGCGCCGCAGCCTGTTCCCGCGGTGAGTCCTGTTGCTCCGGTGGCCGTAGAACCGGTAGTGCAGGCAAGCGAGGCCGCGACCGGGCAAGCTCCCCGGGCAGCCGTGTCGCAACCTGCTGCACCGCTATCTGACCACGTGACAGCTCCGGCTGTCAGACATCGCCCGGCGATAGCGCCGACGGCGGAAGGGTTTGCCCATCTCTTTGCGACAAAAACCGCAGAGCCGGTAGCAAAAGATAAAGATCAGTCACTGAAATCACTCCTGGAGAGGATCGCGACATGCCGTTGATCTGCGTGTGTTCACCGAAAGGCGGCGTAGGAAAGACGACCCTGGCGGCAAATCTGGCCTGGGCGCTGGCCCGCGCAGGCAGCAAAGTTCTGGCCCTCGATTTTGATGTGCAGAACGCCCTGCGCCTGCATTTTGGCGTCCCGCTTAGCGATGAGCGCGGCTATGTCGCGAAAGCGCTGGAGCTCCATGACTGGAGCCAGTGCGTATTAAGCGCCGGCAGCAATATTTTCGTCTTGCCCTACGGCGAAGTGAGTGAAGCCCAGCGACAGGCTTTTGATGAGCGTTTGACCCACGACGAGCATTTCCTGACCCGCGGCCTGGCGGCATTACTCAACTATCCGGGGCTGATTACCATCGCCGACCTGCCGCCGGGCCCGTCGCCCGCGCTGAAAGCGCTCACTTCGCTTGCCGACCTGCATCTGGTACCGCTGCTGGCGGATACCGCTTCAATGTCGGTGCTGTCGCACGTCGACAATCAGCGGCTGACCGGGGGCGAACTCAACCAGAAACACGGACACTATTTTGTGATTAACCAGAGCGATAGCCGTCGCCAGGTCAGTCGCGATGTCACGGCGTTGATGGAAGAAAAGCTGGGCGATCGTTTGCTGGGCATCATTCATCGTGATGAAAGCGTGGTGGAAGCGAATGCTTCCCAGAAGTCGATCCTTGACTTTAATTCATCCTCCGCAGCCGCCTTTGATATTGAAATTATTGCCAAAAAAATTTCTGCGCTGTTGGGTATCAATATTGGTGACGGCAAGGTGCATAGCCAGCCTCGCAGGTCAGGGCTTTAATTTAATTGCAGGGCTGCTGAATGAAAAAGACGCTTTTCTGGTTGCTGGTACTGGTGCTTTCGCCGATTGCCGTGCTGGTGGTGATCACGCCGATGGACAGTCAAAAGCAGTATATTTTTGGCCTGCTGAGCATCGGTATTCTTTTCCTGATGGGATTCAGTAAAAATCGCAGCGTTTCCGTCATCATGGTGGTGACATCGCTGCTGATGTCGACCCGTTATATGTATTTCCGTCTGACGCAGACCCTGCATTTTAACTCCACCATCGAAGCGATTCTGGGGATGGGGCTGTTTCTGGCGGAAGTCTATATCTGGGTGATGCTACTGCTTAACTACCTGCAAACGGTCTGGCCGCTAAAGCGTGAAATCGTCCCGCTGCCGGATGATATGAGCAAGTGGCCGACGGTCGATATCTATATTCCCAGCTATAACGAACCGCTTGAAGTGGTGCGTGATACCGTACTGGCCGCACAGTGTATTGATTATCCTAAAGATAAATTAAAAATCTATTTACTGGATGACGGGAAGCGCAATGAATTTGCGGTCTTCGCCGCCGACGTTGGGGTGGGGTATATCACCCGTAACGACAACAAACACGCCAAGGCGGGCAACCTCAACCACGCGATGACGCTGACCCACGGCGAGCTTATCTGCGTGTTTGACTGCGACCATGTGGCAACCCGCGTTTTCCTGCAGGCGACGGTAGGCGGATTCCTCAACGACCCGATGCTGGCGCTGGTACAGACGCCGCACTACTTCTACTCGCCGGATCCCTTTGAGCGCAACCTCTCCGTTGGCCGCAATATTCCTAACGAAGGGATGTTGTTTTATGGCCCGATTCAGCAGGGGAACGATAACTGGAACGCGACCTTTTTCTGCGGCTCCTGTGCCGTCATTCGCCGCGCCGCGCTGGAGCAGATCGGCGGCTTTGCGGTAGAGACCGTGACCGAAGATGCCCATACCGCGCTGAAGTTCCAGCGTCTGGGCTGGAAGTCGGCATTCCTCGATATCCCACTGGCGGCCGGCTTAGCCACCGAACGTCTGGTGGTGCACGTCATTCAGCGTACCCGCTGGGCGCGAGGGATGACGCAAATATTCCGTCTGGATAACCCGCTGCTGGGCCGCGGGCTGACCTTTCAGCAGCGCCTGTGCTACCTCAGCGCCATGCTCTATTATCAGTTCGCCCTGCCGCGCGTGGTCTTTGTCACTGCGCCGCTGGCCTACCTGCTGTTCAACCTGAATATCATCTACTCCTCGGCCAGCCTGATCGTCTCTTACGCGCTGCCGCATCTCTTCCTCGCGATCTACGTCGGTTCGCGCATGAACGGTCGCTATCGTTACAGCTTCTGGGGCGAAATCTACGATATCGTGCTGGCGTTCCACCTGGTGCTGCCGACGCTGGTGACCATGATTTTCCCCAAACGCGGGAAATTCAACGTGACCGATAAAGGCGGCCTGCTGGACGTAGGCTACTTCGACTTTACCGTCGTCAGACCGCACCTGGTCGTCGCCTGTCTGCTGGGCCTGGGCGTGGTGGTCGGTATCGTCCGCGCCATCGGTCACGACTACTTTGCCTCAGACCCGAACGTTATCGCGCTGAACGTCGGCTGGGGAATTTACAGCCTGATCTTCCTGCTGGCGGCCATCGCCGTGGCGCGCGAAACCCGCCAGGTGCGAAAAACGATTCGTATTGACGTCGATATCCCGGTGCTTATCCACTACGCCAGCGGCATTGTCTCCCGCAGCCACACCGCGGACCTGTCAATGGGCGGCTGTCGCGTTAGCGCGCCGGATAACCGTCACCTGCAGGATGAAATTGAAGAGATTGAGCTGATCCTCCAGTCCGGGGCGATCTCGATTCCGGTACGCCAGATCACCGCCGATGAGCGCTTTATCCGCCTGCAATTTGATGAAAATATTCAGCTTTCCCGCCGCCGCGAACTGGTGCGCGTGGTATTGGCCCGCGCCGATGCGTGGATTAACCCGCCGCGCCCGCAGGATAACCCGTTCCGCTCTTTTGCCACCATTTTGCGCTGCGTGTTTGAACTGTTCTGGCTAACGTGGAAAACGCGCCGCAGCCAGCGCCGCCAGCCGCCTGCGGCCAATCCGGCGCAGGAGGATGGTAGCTTATGAAACGCTTAACGACGCTTGCGCTGCTGGCCGGGATGCTCTCTGCGCCGACGCTGCATAGCGAGGAAACGCCCGCTGACGCATTGCCGCAGCTTAACTTTCCGCTATCCGGGACGGAAGCCAACGGCGCATCGGCGGCCGAGGCGAATTCGCCCGCCGCGACGGAGCCCGAGCCGGCAAACGCCGTTCAGCCGGCTTCGCTACCCGCGATGCCGCCGCCGATCGCCCCCGGCATTCCTGATACGGTACCACTAACGCCGATTGTCGGCGGTAACCTGAACCTGACGCAGATGGGTATGCCGGACGGCATCATCCTTAGCGGCGGGCAAAACCAGGGCGGCGCCAGCTTTACGTTGCCCTCCGATCAGGTGGTGACCCACGCTCAGCTGATGCTGGACGTTAAGGTCTCGCCGGAGATGGCGGCCCGCAACGCCACGCTGCAGTTAATGCTCAATGGCCAGCCCCTCGGCACCTTGCCGCTGGGCGCGGACGGCGAGGATATTTCGCACTATCAGCTGGATATCCCGGCGGCGCTGATGGTCTCCAGCAACAACCTGAGCTTTAAGATTAACGACGGCGACGCGATGCAGTGCCGGCTCGATATTCACGACACCTCGCGGGTGACCATTTTACCCGCCTCGCACTTTAGCTGGGAGAGCCAGCAGCTCAATATCAGCAACGATTTAAGCCACTTTCCGCGGCCGTTTTTCGACAGCATGCAGATGACGCCGGCGGATATCGCTATCGCTTATCCGGAGAAATCGACGGCGGATATCTTCAGCGCTGCGGCGCTGGTGTCGTCGTGGCTGGGTATTCAGGCCGACTATCGCGGTATCGCCTTTGACGCGCTGCGCGATCGCCTGCCTGAGAAGCACGGCATTATTATCGGCCACCCCGGCGATCGGGTGGGCGGCCTGACGCTACCGCAAACCGACAAGCCGCTGCTGCGGATCGTTGAGAATCCCGGCAACCCGGCCTATAAGCTGCTGCTGATTGTCGGGCAGAATGACGCCGCGCTGCGGATGGCCGCCTGGCGTCTGACCCGCGGCGATTTCGCCCTGCAGACGGCCAGTATGGAGGTTGATCCGCAGGCGATTCCCGTCGGCAAGCCGTATGACGCCCCGCGCTGGATCGCCACCGATCGGCCGGTAAAAATCAGCGAGCTGATCCGCCAGGATCAAAGTATGACCGTCAGCGGCGTGTGGCATGAACCGCTGCGCGTCGCCTTCCGCGCCGCGCCGGATCTCTACCTGTGGGATGGCGAAACCATTCCGTTGCAGATTGGCTACCGTTTCCCGTCGGAGAGCTGGATTAACGAGGACAAGTCGTTGTTGAGCGTGACGCTCAACAACACCTTTCTCAACAACCTGCCGATGAACAAACAGGGGCCGCTGGAGAAGCTCTGGCGTCACCTGGGCGGCGACGCGCGTCAGGAGCGTTTTACGATCCCGCTGGCGCCGTATCTGATTTACGGCGATAACCAGCTCTCGCTCTATTTTAATCTGGTGCCGAAGGATAGCGCTCCCTGTTCAGTGCTGCTGAACAGCACGATCAAGAGCCGCATTACCGACGACTCGTGGATCGATTTGAGCGGCACCCGGCACTTCTCGCTGTTGCCGAATCTCTCCTACTTTGTCGGCGCGTCGTTCCCATTCTCCCGGCTAGCGGATTACTCGCAAACCACGCTGCTGCTGCCGGAGCGACCTTCGGAAACCCAGGTCGCGATGATGCTGAATCTGGCCGCCCGCTCGGGGAACTCGACCGGCAAAGCGCTGGCCAATAACCGCGTGATGCTGGGCGTTCCTGACGACGTCGCCAATTCGCCTTTTCTACGCGATCGCGATGTGCTGGCGGTGAGCGCGCTTGACCAAAAAGCGTTCAACCAGCGCCTGTTGGCAGACTCTCCCTATAACCCAGTCGAAAACCTGCTGAGCGTGCGTGAACCGGCGCTATGGGCGAAAATTCAGCGCAGGCTGAGCGGCGACTGGGCCTCCGACGGCGTGGATGCCGATCGCTATTTCTCTTCCAGCAGCGCCTGGCGTGGGTTTATTAGCTATCGCTCGCCGTGGAACCCGCAGCGAGTAGTGGTGGTGGCGATGGCCAGCAGCGACGATCAGCTGGCGAAACTCGAAGACGACCTTAATTCACCGCGTATCAATGCCGGTATTCGCGGCGATACGGCGGTGATTACCAGCGATAACGGCGTGCGTAGCTTCCAGGTCAGTACGCCGTTCCCCAGCGGCCAGATGCCGTGGTACATGATGGCGGTGTGGTATGCCAACCAGCACTCCGGCCTGCTGGCTGTGCTGGGGTTAATCGCCACATCGATTCTGGGTCTGGCGCTGACCGCCATGTTTAAACGTCATGCTCGTAAGCGCCTGGAGTCGGGAGATAGCCAATGAAAAGAGTCAGCAGAATGAATAATAAGGCGGCCCGTCAATTTTCCACGCTGTGCCTGTCCGGCGCGCTGACGCTGGGCGCCTTTGGCGAGGCGCAGGCGGCGGGTAACGATGCGGCGCTACAGGCGCTGTTTGCGCAGGCCAACTACTGGCATGAAAAATCCCACGATGAGCTGGCGATGGAATCGCTGCAAAAAGTGTTGTCGGTGGATGCCAACAACGCTCAGGCGCTGTACCTGATGGCGCTGTGGGCGCAGCAGGGAGGCAACCTGCAGGCCGCGGCCCAGTGGCGGGCGCGACTGGAGAAAGCGGCGCCCAACAGTCCCGGCTTGCAGGATCTGGATAGCGCCAAAAAAATGGCCCAGGTCCCGCAGGGGCAGCTAAACTTGGCGAGACAGCAGGCGCGCAGCGGCAACGTGCCCGCCGCGCTGGCGACCTGGCGGAGTATGTTTAACGGCAACGTTCCGCCTTCCGGTCTGGCGGCGGAATACTACCTGACGATGGCCAGCGACAAGTCGCTCTATCCGCAGGCGGTGAGCGAACTGCGTCAATACGTCGCTCAGCATCCGCAAGAGAACGGGCCGCGCGTAGCCCTGGGTAAGGCGCTGACCTGGCGCGAAGAGACACGGCGGGAAGGGATCGCTATGCTGGAGCCGATGGCCAGCGGCAGCAAAGAGGCCGATGCCGGACTGCGCCAGGCGCTGCTGTGGATGGGACCACAGCCGGGGGATGAACCGTTTTACGATACCTGGATGCAGCGCCACCCGCAGGATAGCGAAGTGCAAAACTACTTCCGTGAACGGCGTAGCGGCCAGGCGCGCGGTCAGGGCTACTCTGACCTGAACAGCGGCAATACCGCCGCGGCGAAGCAGCAGTTTGAACAGGTCCTGCAAACCAATCCGCAGGACGCTGACGCGCTTGCCGGGATGGGCTATATCGCCCAGCGCAGCGGCGATTTTCAGGCGGCTTCTCAATATTTGAGCCGGGCGGCGGATCTCGGCGGCGAGAGTTCTGAAACCCGGCGCCAGCAGGCGGCGGATGCGCTGTTTTACGGCCAGCTCGCGCAGGCGCAGCAGGCCTACAAGCAAGGCAACATTAGCCAGGCGCTGGCGCTCTCCGCGCCGCTGGCGCAGCAGAGCGGAGCCCAGGGCTCGGCGGCGAAGCTGTTCCGCGCCGACGTTCTGCGCCACAACAAAGATCTGCCTCAGGCCGAACAAACGCTGCGGGCGCTGCTCAACGACCAGCCGCAAAATGGCCCCGCCCGGGAGAATCTCTATTACGTCTTGCGTGAACAGAATAAAACTGCGGAAGCCCAGGCGATGCTGCGAACGCTGCCGGAAAGCCTGCAGCAAAAACTGCAGCCGCGCGTGGTCACCGGGACGCCGGGAGACTCCCTGCGTCGGCAGGCGCAGGAGCAGGCCAGCGGTGGTAACGTGACCGGGGCTATCGCCACGCTGCGCCAGGGCGTTTCTCGCTATCCGGACGATGCGTGGATGCGCCTCGATCTGGCCCGACTGCTGCAAAAGTCCGGTAACGACGGCGAGGCGAACGCGATCATGGGCGCCGCGTATCGTCCCGGCGCCAGCAGCAGCTCGCTGTACGCCGCGGCCCTTTTCGCCAGCGAGAACGGCGGCTGGCAGCAGGCGCAAACCCTGCTGGCGAGAATTCCTCCCGCCAGCCAGACCAGCCAGATGCGCGATTTACACCAGCGGGTGAACTACAACCTGCAGTTGGCGACGGCGCAGGGCTATCTGGCGCAGGGGAATACCGTCGCGGCTTCCAATACGCTAAGGGCGATGGCCGCGACGCCGCCAAAATCCCCGGCTGATGTCGGTAAACTGGCGCGTCTGCTGGCCCAGAGCGGCGATGTGACCACCGCGGTATCGCTGGTACGCAACAATATTAACGGCGGTATCTCGGGTAATGCCGGGGATTACGCAGACCAGGTGACGGTACTTAACCAGGCAGGCCTGACGAACGAAGCGCAGAGGCTGCTCACCAACCCGCAGCTGCAGGCGAGCAGTACGCCGACGCAGCTAGCCAGTATCCGCAACGGCTATGTGATTAACGAAGCGGACCATCTGCGCGAGCAGGGCAACTACGCGGCGGCGTATGACAAGCTGATGGGCGCGATGCAAAGCGACCCGCAAAATACCGACCTGATGTTCGCCATGGCGCGTCTCTATCAGAGCGGCAAAATGAATAAAGAGGCCGGGGTCGTCTATGACTACCTGATGACCCGCGATACGCCGACCCAGGACGCGCGCAGCGGGGCTATTGATGTCGCGTTGTCGGCAGGCGATAACGACCGGGCGGCGCAGCTGGCAGGCGGGCTGCGCCCGGATAATTCGCCGGACCGTTTGCTGCTGCTGGCGCGCGTTGCCGAATCGCAGGGGCATCATCAGCAGGCGATGACCTATCTGCGCAGCGCTCGCGGAAGGCTGCTGGGGTTACAGAGCAGCAACGGTACGCAAACGCCGACCGTGGGCGGCGTGCTGGCGGCGGATAATCCGTTTGTCGGCGTCTCGCGTACGCCGGCGGCGACGCGTACTGCCTCCACCTACGGGCAATATATGCCGTGGCAGGTTTCTCAGGTATCGACGGGTGATGGCAGCACGCTGCCGGGGATCCAGCGCACCGATCTGCCGGTCGAAACCGCGCAGACCCGAATGCTGCGCCAGGTGGACACCATGATGGAGACGTTGCAGGAAAAAACCGGCACCTGGCTGCAGGGGGGCATGGAGGTTCGCGGTCGTGATGGCGAATCCGGCACCAGCAAGCTGACCGAAATAAAAACCCCCCTGACCTGGTCCTCCTCGCCGTTCGGTGATTCGCGTTTCGACTTTACCGTGACGCCAATTACGTTGAACGCAGGGACGGCAACCGGCGACGCCTGGCGGCGCTATGGCGCGAATCCGCTATCAAACGCGGTCTCCAATATGATCTCCACCGCCACCAGCGAGCAGGCGGCGATTGCGGCGATGACCGCTACCGAGCGCACGACGTACTTTGCCAACAATCCGGGGGCGGAGACATTGAGCGGCCTCGGCACGCTGAATGCTTCAGATTTTAATGCCACCACCAGCAGCGGCATGGAGAATCTGGCAAAGCTCGGCACCTATGACTCCGGGCAAGTTGCCAGCTATCTGGCTTCTTCAAATCTGAAACCTAACGTTGATCAGGCCAGCGGCTCGACGGATTCGCAGAAGGCGAACGGCGTGGAGCTGGCGCTGGCGCTGAGCGGCGACGAATATCGCGTCGATATCGGCAGCACGCCGCTGGGTCAGGATCTGAATACCGTGGTGGGCGGTGTGAAGTGGTCGCCAAAGCTGACCAACTACCTGTCGCTGATTTTTACCGGCGAGCGTCGTTCGCTGACCGACAGCCTGCTCTCCTACGTGGGGCTGAAGGATTCCTACTCCGGCAAGACCTGGGGTCAGGTGACCAAAAATGGCGGCACCCTGCAGCTAAGCTATGACGATGGCGATGCTGGTTTTTACGTCGGCGGCGGGGGCTATAGCTACCTTGGTCAAAACGTCGCCAGCAACACCAGCATTAACGCCAACGCTGGGGTTTACCTGCGGCCTTATCACGATGAATATCGTCAGTTACAAACCGGGTTGAGTATGAGCTACATGGATTACTCGAAAAACCTCAGCTACTTCACCTACGGGCAAGGGGGCTACTTCAGCCCGCAGAACTACGTCAGCGTGTCGCTGCCGGTCAGCCTGACGGAGAAATATGATAACTGGACGATGAAGCTTGGCGGTTCGGTGGGGTATCAATCGTACAGCCAGGATAAGAGCGCCTATTTCCCGACCAACGCCGAGTGGCAGCAGACGCTCGAGACCGCTGTGAGCAACGGTTTTGCCAAAGAGGCGTACTATTCAGCCACGTCGAAGAGCGGCATCGGCTATACGCTGCGCGCCGGCGCGGATTACAAAGTGAATAAACAGATGACGCTCGGCGGCCAGGTGGGCTATGACACTTTCGGCGATTATAACGAGAGCACCGCCGGCCTCTATATCCGCTACATGCTGGGAGATCGCTGATCATGACGGACAATAATAATGCGCTGGTGACGACCTGGTTTCAGCAGCAGCAAACGCCTGCCGGGTGGTTCGATCTGCTGCTGATTATGGTTGATGGCATGGTCAACAACGCGGGTGAACTGGAGAGTCAGCCCTTTCTGCGACAAATGGGCGAGGCGTTGGCCGATGAGCATCCGCTGCCGGAGTCGGAGACGATCGGTGAGCTGGAAGCCCATATCAATGCGCAGCTCAGCCGCTTTCAGTGGGGGCTGGTGAGCGTTGAGGTGAGCGATGATGGCCTGCGGTTACGCCATCAGGCGCTGCCGGTGAGCCGCGATGAAGCGCGCCGCGTACGCTGGTGTAATGCGTTTTGTGCCATACTCGAGGGGCTTTATTCCCGCTGGCTACAGGGACAGGGCGGCGCGGCGCATGTGGTTTTACAGCGCGAGCGGCTGTTTTCGGTCTCTGACGTTCAGTTTCTTTACTTCCATCCCTGAAGGGTGAATTTATGTCCTTGCGTGCTTTAGCGACAGTCGTGGTGACGACGGTGATGATGCTTCCCCACGCGTGGGCCGATACGGCGTGGGAAAGCTATAAATCGCGTTTTATGATGCCGGACGGGCGCATTATTGATACCGGCAATGGCAACGTCTCTCATACCGAAGGGCAAGGTTTTGCCATGCTGTTAGCGGTGGGCAATAACGATCGCCCCGCCTTTGACAAGCTATGGCAGTGGACCGATAAAACGCTGCGTAACAAAGAAAATGGGCTGTTTTACTGGCGCTATAATCCGGTGGCGCCTAATCCGGTGGCGGATAAAAACGATGCCACCGATGGCGATACCCTGATTGCCTGGGCGCTGCTGCGCGCGCAGCAGCAGTGGCATGAAAAATCCTACGGCAGTGCGTCGGATGCGATAACCGCTTCGCTACTGAAGTCCACGGTGGTCACCTTCGCCGGCCGTCAGGTCATGCTTCCGGGCGCGAAGGGATTCTATCTCAACGATCATCTGAACCTTAATCCCTCCTACTTTATCTTTCCGGCATGGCAGGCTTTCGCCGCGCGGACGCATTTAACCGCCTGGCGAAAGCTGCAGAGCGATGGTCAGGCGCTGTTGGGGAAAATGGCGTGGGGGACATCTCAGCTTCCCAGCGACTGGGTCGCCTTAAGAGCGGACGGCAGGATGGAGCCGGCAAAAGAGTGGCCGACGCGGATGAGCTTCGATGCGATCCGTATTCCGCTGTATGTTTACTGGAGTGACCCGAAAAGCAGCCTGTTGACGCCATGGAAAAACTGGTTCCAGCGCTATCCGCGTCTGCAAACGCCGGCGTGGATCAACGTCAACACCAATGAAGTGGCGCCGTGGTTTATGACCGGCGGGCTGCTGGCGGTACGCGATTTAACCCTTGGCGAAGCGCAGGCCGAGCCGCAGATTAGTGCCCAGGACGACTACTACTCCGCCAGCCTGAAGCTGCTGGTATGGCTGGCAAATAAAGACCAGGCGTAAACTATGGAAGGCGCCTCGAATAACGCGCCAGGACCGAGTACTGAAATCGGAAGGGCGCCGTAGAATCATCGGCAAGCCGGGATTACCCGGTGAGGCGCAATGTTGCGGGGGCTTGAACCCCGGCGGCAGAGATGAATTGGTTGCTGGAAAGAGAAAACCCCCGCACGTTGTTTGGTATCAACCTGGCAACGTATCGGGGGCTACTCTCAAACCTGAACAATTTGAGGATAGCCGCGAACGGTTGCCATTGCAACAAGGCGGCTGTATGACGCTCGCTCAGTTAGGCCTGGTGCTGTGGGACGACGGTGATTGCTGGCATTCTGGTCAGCATCATCGTGAGCTGGATGGATAACCGCAAGTAGCCAGCCGGTGGGTATCTGCCTGCCTTAGTGGCAGCATGCGCCCGAACGGGGCCGCAGGGGTAACATCCTGCGGCCTTTTCGTTTACTGCGGATAAGGGACCCAACTGCCGCCGTTCAGCTGAACATACGGTTTCCCCTGGTACTGAATGACGATAGCGTTGGAGTTTTCCGACACCGCCGCGCTCTGCGGCAGGTTGGCTATATACTGCTGCCAGTTGATGTCGTTTTCGTCAAACATCTTGCCGTCGAGGGCGCGAACCACCAGCTCAGAAATCGCCAGGTAGCTGCTTGGCTGGTTGATGATTATCGGCGCATCGGGATGTTGCGCTTTAATGCCGAAGAATTTCACCGCCGCAGGAACGTTAGTAATGGACGGACTGGGAATATCGCGCAGGCCGGAAACCTGCATTTTGTCGCCTTTCAATGCTGCACCGTGTTCCGGTACGACGATGACCAGCACCTTACGCCCCGATTTCTCCAGTTCAGTGAAGAAACTGTCCAGCTCATCGAAGAACTTCTGCGCACGGGCTTTATAGTCCGCGGTTTTGCTCTGGCCCGGATAGTGGTTACCGTCATGCAGCGGCAGCGTGTTGTAGAAGGTCGCCGTGCGCGGCGTATTCAGCTTATCCAGCGTCTGCAGCCAGCGGTTCAGCGTTGCCTGGTCGTCATAGACCGGGGAGCCGTCAAAGCCCTGCAGAATCACCGGCAGGCCGGATTGATCCATCAGCGGGCTCTGGATACCGCCCAGCGAGCGTAGTTCTTTCAGGAAATCGCCGAAGATACCGTTGTGACCGAGCATCAACTGCTGAGTAAAGCCCAGCTTCGCGAGGTTTTCAAACAGATAGCATTCGCTACCTGACGGCTGGTAGAGGTTGGCGTGCGAGAGCTGGCCGCAGCTGGCGCGCAGCAGACGCGCCGCCGCCGGGCCGCTGTAGGAGGTCGCCGAGTTAAAGTTTTTGAACAGCAGGTCGAAATGCTTCCACAGCGGATGGTCCGTCAGCCCGGCTGCTTCAATGTCTGACCATGAGAGCGAGCAGATATTGATAATCAGGACATCAAACGGCTGGGCATCGGCCGGAAGCGCGTCCGGGAAAGTGGTTTTACGTTTCTGCTCAGAAGCATAAAAGGCGTTCAGCCAGTTGGTCAGATTGGCTGAAGTCGGCGGCTCGGTTTGCGGCGGAATATCGTTATTCGCCGGTGCGGTATTGGTCGCGATGGCCGTACCGCCGGTCGTATTCGCGGTGGTGTTCGCCGCCACTGCCGTTGGCTGACCTGCCGGCCAAAGGGTGAAAGAGGGCAGCAGCGGGCTGACGACCAGCCAGACCATGATTGCAGAGACGAAAACCGTCACCCGCAGCCACTGGCTGATAAACAGCCACAGAACCAGCAGCACGAAGAAAGCGCCGACCATATTCCAGTTAATAAAGCGGGTCACCAAATCCCAGATATAGTCGGCGCTGAAGCCGGCAATCTGCGAGCCCTGGCTGGCAATGCTTTCCGGGCCGGGCAGCCAGGTGTCGTGCCAGAACAGCATAAAGCCCAGCGGGATCGCTATCCAGTGGCGGATGCGGTGCAGCTTATACTGCGGAATCGGCACCAGCAGGAAGGCCAGAAACACCAGGTTTAACATGGGATGAAAATTGAGGTATCCCGCCCATAGCAAAGCGAACTTCACCAGAAAGTAGAAGTTCCAGCCAGATAAGCCTCGCCAGTACCGCCAGAGCGGAAGCGACGCGGTGGGTGTTTTGGGTTTGGTCATTTCGTTGGTTTGCCTTGCCTGGATGCCGCTTCCCGGCGCAGCACGCCAGCCGGTTTGACATAACGGGGTTTAAAGAACATCAGTCTTAACGTGGTGCGAATACGCCGCTGGTAGTGGCGCGTCAGGTATCCCAGCGGGAAGAACAGCAGGGCGCACAGGACGACCAGCTGAATAATATCGGCGATAGACATCATAAGGTTGGCTCCCCATCAAGGGACAGACGGTGCGCCTCGGGGTTGCGCCGCCAGCTTCGCCCGTCATGGGTCGCGTTGATGGTTTCATTTTTGCCAAGCGAAATGGGCAGCGGCGTGTTCCAGTTCTCCGGCAGAATCCCGCGCATCTGGATGATCTCTGCCGTTATTTGCTTATCTTCAAACCAAATCATACGGTTAGAAAAAATATCGCCGGTTGGTAAAGGGAAAATATGGTTTAACGCGGTATCCAGGTCGTTCACCCGGCAAAATGACAGAAACAGCACCAGGCGATTGTTGCCGATGGTCATAATGTCGCCCATGCGGTTGGGCTTGCACAGCGTCAGCGCCTGCTCTACGCGCAGGCCGGGCGCCGGGCGCAGCGCCACCATCACGCCTTTGCCATCGGCGGGCAGCATGGTGTTGGCCATAATATTATGCACCGCTTCGCAGAAGTCCTCCCATTTCTGGTAGCCGCGCAGTTTTAGCGGCTGGCTCCAGGTCAGCAGAGTATTAAAATCTTCCGGAATATGGCGAGTAAACTGCTGTTTCTGAACGCTTTCTATAAGCGTAAGGCAGCGTGATAACGGCGCGCCGCTGGGAATAACCATATTGGCGCCGCTACTCAGCAGCAGGCGTTCATCGGTGGCGCGCAGGCTTGGCGTTTGCTCACGGACGATAATTTTTAACGCACTGCCGCGCTGTCGGCGCAGGGTATGGATATAGCGTCCCAGCTGTTCAATCTGCTCATTCTGGGTAATGGAGAAGATCAGCGTCGCCGCCTGCGCCATCCTCCCGGCGTTGAAAACGGCGTCGTTGGTATCGAACAGCGTCCAGTATTCGGAAAGCGCGGGAGCCCCCTCCAGTACGCGCAGATTGCTGAGAATGACTTTCTCATCGCTGCGCGGCTGCACCACCGTTTCTTCATCCTGCGCCAGCTGCCAGCCGTTCTCATCCTGGAGAACAATGAGCTGCTGCCGGGCGCTGATGCCTTTTTCACTTCCCCACCAGGCGATATCGAACAGGTGATTATCCCCCTGGTAACGAATACTTGCCAGGCCGGAAAGCGAGCGGTACTCGCGTAATAAAGGGGAGAGTTGCTTATCGATATCGTGCCCGGAATTAAGTACTAATAATGAACAACGATGGTAATTAGTCCATCGATATGATTTTTCAACCCAATTGCATAGATCTTCACTTTTTATATTTTGCCAGGCATTTTCAGCGCATAGCAGAATAAACAAATAATTGCCAGGTTCGAGGGAGCAAACTAAATCACGGTGCATTTCTGCCAGACCCTCAAAGCGGTTCGGCATGCTAAACAATGCGATCTTTTCTGGGCCGCGATCTTTTCCTGGTGCAATGATTTTATTGGGGTTCTCGCCCATGACTATCGCCGCAACCTGACTCTTTTTATCCTGGGCTGCCAGCGTATGGTTGAGCAGGCTTACTGCGTCAGCATGGCGGTCGACATTCAGCCACCATACTCCACCAATGGGCATATGGCGTACTTCGTCCCATAATGATGAAATACCCAAAGAATATACGATATCCACGGCGTCCCTCGTGAGACTTGATTTACACTTGATTAGTTTACTAGCGAAAGCGTCAGAGTAAACCTAACATTGAAATTAAAGGACATCAGTTTTAGCATGTAAACATATTTTAAGGATGAACTTACGCCTCTCGGTTTAATTTATTGTATTTTCCAACGGACAGAGAAATGCCAGCAAAAGAGCCTGCTGTACCCACCGATGCGACTTTGGGCTACACGTTTCAAAATGATTTCCTGGCGTTAAGCCGGGCATTTTCCCTGCCTGATATTAACTACCACGATATTTCCCGACGCGAGCAGTTAACCGCGGCGCTAAAACGTTGGCCATTACTGGCTGAATTAGCAGAGAAAAAGTAAGGAAGCCATCAATGGCGATACTGGGATTACAGGGCGTGCGCGGCGGTACTGGCACCACGTCGATAACCGCTGCGCTGGCCTGGGCGCTGCAGTTACTTGGTGAAACCGTACTGGTGGTGGACGCCAGCCCGGACAACATGCTGCGCTTCTTTTTCAACGTCGATTTCAGCCATAAAGCGGGCTGGGCGCGCGCCACGATCGATGGCACCGACTGGCGCGACGCCGGGCTGCGCTACACTTCGCATATCGATCTGTTGCCTTTTGGTCAGTTGACGCCGGGCGAGCGCGAGAATATCGACCAGCTTCAGCCGACGCTGGCGCCGATGGCCGGGATCGTGCAGAAGCTCCATCAGCAGGGCGATCACCGCTGGCTGCTGATTGACCTGCCGGACGGTTACTCGCCGCTGACCCGCTCTCTCATTGACGTCTGCGACCGCACGCTGGTCGTCGTGCATCCGGACGGCAATAGCCATATTCGCCTGCATCAGCAGGCGCTGCCGGTCAATAGCGATATTTTGATTAACGATCTGCGCGTCGGCAGCCAGCTGCAGGAGGATTTGTATCAGCTGTGGCTGGAGAGCCAGCGGCGCATTCTGCCGGTAACGATTCATCGTGATGAGGCGATGGCGGAGTGTCTGGCGGCGAAGCAGCCCCTCGGCGAATACCGCCAGGACTCGCTGGCGGCGGAAGAGATACTGACGCTTGCCAACTGGTGTCTGCTGCACTACGCCGGCAAGGGGGCGGAATGATTCGCCTGAGCGCGCTGCTGCTGGCGCCGCCGGTCGGGAAACGGCTGAGCGAGCGCTATCTTGATTACCGCCAGCACGGCGCCTCGTGGTTGTCGGCCGCGCTGGGCTGCCTGTGGGCGTCTCTGGCATGGGCGTTTATGCCGTTGGAAACGCCGCGCTGGCAGGCTATCCGCGAACGTCACGGCGAGTTTTTCCCACATATTAATCCGTATCGGCCGCGCCCGCTGGACCCGATTCGCTACCTGCTGCAAGCCGTGTGGCTGCTGGCGACGCGGGCGCCGGAGCCGGATAAAAAGATCAACTGGCGTTCCCTGGCGGCGCTGGAAGGCGTCCACGGGCGCTACGCCCAGTGGCTGGAAAAGCTGCCGGAAAAGGTCAACGCCCGTACCGGCCATCTGGATAAGCATAAAGAGCTGGGGCACCTGAATCCGAAAATACGGCGGCTTATTCTGGGCACGATAACCTTTTTCTCGCTGATCCTCGCGCTGCTCTGCATTACCCAGCCGTTTAATCCGCTATCGCAGTTTATTTTCCTGCTGCTGCTGTGGGGCGTAGCGCTGCTGGTGCGCCGTATTCCGGGACGCTTTTCGGCCCTGATGCTGATCGTGCTGTCGCTAACCGTCTCCTGCCGCTACATCTGGTGGCGCTACACCTCGACGCTCAACTGGGATGATCCCGTGAGCCTCGTGTGCGGGATAATTCTGCTGTTTGCTGAAACTTATGCCTGGGTGGTGCTGGTGCTGGGGTATTTCCAGGTCGTCTGGCCGCTGAACCGTCAACCGGTTCCGCTGCCGGAGGATATGGCGCAGTGGCCGACGGTCGATATTTTTGTGCCGACCTATAACGAAGACCTTAACGTGGTGAAAAACACCATTTACGCTTCTCAGGGAATCGACTGGCCGAAAGACAAGATCAATATCTGGATCCTCGACGACGGCGGGCGCGAAGAGTTCCGTCAGTTCGCCAAAGACGTCGGGGTGCACTACATCGCGCGCACCACCCACGAACACGCGAAAGCCGGCAATATCAACAACGCCCTGAAGTACGCCAAGGGCGAGTTCGTGTCGATTTTCGACTGCGACCACGTGCCGACCCGTTCGTTCCTGCAGATGACCATGGGCTGGTTCCTGAAAGAGAAAGAGCTGGCGATGATGCAGACGCCGCACCACTTCTTTTCCCCGGACCCGTTTGAGCGCAACCTGGGACGATTCCGCAAAACGCCGAACGAAGGCACGCTGTTTTATGGCCTGGTGCAGGACGGGAACGACATGTGGGATGCGACCTTCTTCTGCGGCTCCTGCGCGGTGATCCGCCGCGGCCCGCTGGATGAAATCGGCGGCATTGCCGTGGAAACGGTGACGGAAGACGCCCACACCTCTTTGCGCCTGCACCGTCGCGGGCACACTTCAGCCTACATGCGTATTCCGCAGGCGGCTGGTCTGGCGACGGAGAGCCTGTCGGCGCATATTGGCCAGCGCATCCGCTGGGCCCGCGGGATGGTACAAATTTTCCGCCTTGATAACCCGTTGTTTGGCAAAGGGCTGAAGCTGGCGCAGCGCGTCTGCTACGTCAACGCGATGCTGCACTTTCTGTCCGGTATTCCGCGGCTGATCTTCCTGACCGCGCCGCTGGCGTTTCTGCTGCTGCACGCCTATATCATCTATGCGCCAGCGCTGATGATCGCCCTGTTCGTGCTGCCGCATATGATTCACGCCAGCCTGACCAACTCGAAGATTCAGGGCAAATACCGCCACTCTTTCTGGAGTGAAATTTATGAAACGGTGCTGGCGTGGTATATCGCGCCGCCGACCTTTGTCGCGTTGATTAACCCGCATAAGGGCAAATTCAACGTGACGGCGAAAGGCGGCCTGGTGGAGGACGAGTACGTCGACTGGGTGATCTCTCGTCCCTATATCTACCTCGTGCTGCTGAACCTGGTCGGCGTCGGGGTGGGGATCTGGCGCTTTATGTACGGCCCGGAAAACGAAATTCTGACCGTCTGGGTGAGCATTATCTGGGTGTTCTATAACCTGATTATTCTCGGCGGCGCGGTGGCGGTCTCGGTTGAGAGCAAGCAGGTGCGGCGATCGCACCGCGTGGAGATGTCGATGCCAGCGGCGATTGCCCGCGATGACGGGCACCTGTTCTCCTGTACCGTCCATGATTACTCCGACGGCGGCCTCGGCGTCAAGATTCACGGCGAGGCGCAGGTGCTGGAAAGTCAGCACGTCAAGCTGCTGCTGAAGCGCGGGCAGCAGGAGTACGCCTTCCCGGTGCGGGTTGCGCGGGTCAACGGCAGCGAGGTTGGGCTACAGCTGCTGCCGTTAAGCAATCAACAACATATCGATTTTGTACAGTGTACGTTTGCCCGCGCAGATACGTGGGCGCTTTGGCAGGATAGCTTCCCGGAAGATAAGCCGATGGAAAGCCTGCTGGATATCCTGAAGCTGGGGTTCCGTGGATATCGTCACCTGGCGGAGTTCTCTCCGCCGTCGGTGAAGGTTATTTTCCGCTCGCTCACCATGCTGGTGGCCTGGTTTGTCTCGTTTATTCCGCGCCGTCCGGAACGCGCAGCGGCGACACTCTCGGCAGAACCGGCGATGGCTCAACAATGATGATAATGCGATGAACAGAAAACTCTCTTTGATTTGTGCAGTAGCGGTGGGCATTGGCGGCTGGTCTCCCTTCGCTTCGTATGCGGAACCGGCGCCGCAGGCCACGCAGACGACGACGGTACCCGGTATCGCCGGTACGGTGGCGGACAGCCAGCCCACGGCGACGCTTGCCGACCCAGCGGCGCCGGTGGTGGTGCTGGATAACGCCCCGACCCGCGACGTGAAGCTGACCTTCGCTAAAATCGCCCCGCCTCCGGGCAGCATGGTGCTGCGCGGCGCGCGCCCTGAGGGTTCGGTAGAGTTCGGCATGCGCAGCGATGAAGTGGTAGCGAAAGCGCTGCTGAATCTCGACTACACGCCCTCTCCGTCACTGCTGCCGGTGCAGTCGCAGCTGAAGGTGTATCTTAACGATGAGCTGATGGGCGTGCTGCCGGTCACCAAAGAGCAGTTGGGCAAAAAAGTCAGCGCGCAGATCCCTATCGATCCGCTCTATATCACCGACTTTAACCGCGTGCGTCTTGAGTTCGTTGGCCACTATCGCGATGTGTGTGAAAACCCGGCCAGCAGCACCTTATGGCTGGACGTCGGTCGCGAAAGCTATCTGGATTTAACCTACCAGTCGCTGAACGTGCGCAACGATCTTTCGCATTTCCCGGTGCCGTTCTACGATTCGCGCGATAACCGCCAGCTGACGCTGCCGATGGTCTTCGCCTCCGCACCGGATGTCCTGCAGCAGCAGGCGGCGGCCATTATCGCCTCCTGGTTTGGTAGCAAGGCGGGCTGGCGCGGCCAGCAGTTCCCGGTCCAGTTCAACCAACTGCCTGACCGTAACGCCATTGTTTTTGCGACCAACGATAAGCGCCCTGACTTCCTGCGCGAGCATCCGCCGGTTAAGGCGCCGACGATTGAAATGATCGACCACCCGGATAATCCGTACGTCAAGCTGCTGGTGGTCTTCGGGCGGGATGATAAAGACCTGCTGCAGGCGGCGAAGGGGATAGCCCAGGGCAATATTCTGTTCCGCGGCAGCAGCGTGACGGTTGACGATGTCAAACAGCTGCAGGCGCGTAAACCGTACGATGCGCCAAACTGGGTGCGTACCGATCGGGCGGTGACCTTTGCCGAGCTGAAAACCTACGAACAGCAGCTGCAATCCAGCGGTCTGGTGCCGGATTCCATCAACGTGGCGCTGAACCTGCCGCCGGATCTCTACCTGCTGCGCGCCAACGGCATCGATATGAACCTGAACTATCGCTATACCATGCCACCGATCAAGGACAGCTCGCGCATGGATATCAGCCTTAACGATCAGTTCTTACAGTCCTTCAGCCTCAACAGCTCGCAGGATGTGAATAAGCTGATACTGCGCCTGCCGGTGCTGCAGGGGCTGCTGGACGGCAAAACGGAAGTGACGATCCCGGCATTGCGCCTCGGCGCCATGAATCAGCTGCGCTTCGACTTCCAGTATATGAACCCGATGCCGGGTGGTTCTATCGATAACTGTATTACCTTCCAGCCGGTGCAGAACCACGTGGTGATAGGCGATGACTCGACCATCGATTTCTCGAAGTACTATCACTTTATGGCGATGCCGGATCTGCGCGTCTTTGCTAACGCGGGCTTCCCGTACAGCCGGATGGCCGATCTCGCCGATACCCTGGTCGTGGTGCCCAGGTCGCCGACCGAGGGCCAGGTTGCCACGCTGCTGGAAACCGCCGGCGGCATCGGCGCGCAAACCGGCATGGCGGCCATTAACCTGCGCATGACTGACGATGGTAGCCAGATTAAAGATAAAGACGCCGACCTGCTGCTGATTGGCTCCATTCCGCAGGCGCTGAAGGACGACACGAAAATCAACCTGCTGGTTGAAGCGACCAAAAGCTGGGTGAAAATGCCGATGCGCCACTACGATCTGGCCAGCATCTATCCCGATACCGAGGCCAGAACGCCGAATACCCGCACCGACGTCACGTCGACCGGGCCGATGGCGGCGATTATTGGCTTCCAGTCGCCGTACAACGATCAACGCAGCGTCGTGGCGCTGCTGGCCGACAGCCCGCGCGGCAACGAACTGCTGACCCAGGCGCTTAACGACAGCGGTAAACGCGCGGCGATGTTTGGTTCCGTTGCGGTCATTCGTGAGTCGGGTGTTAACAGCCTGAGGGTGGGCGATATTTACTATATCGGCCACCTGCCGTGGTTCGAACGCATCTGGTTTGCGCTCTCCAGCCATCCGGTGCTGCTGGCGATTCTGGCGGCGGTCAGCATCGTTCTGCTGGCATGGGTACTGTGGCGCATGCTGCGTATTATCAGCCGTCGCCGCCTCGATCTTGATGATGAGTAATTGATGATGAACGCGGTACGTAGTGTGGTGTTATCAGTATTGATGCTGGCGGCGGCGCAGGTGAGCGCCGCCTGCCAGTGGCCGGCCTGGGAGCAGTTTAAAAAAGAGTACGTCAGCGCCGAAGGTCGGGTTATCGATCCCAGCGATGTGCGAAAAATCACCACCTCAGAAGGACAAAGCTACGGGCTGTTCTTTGCTCTGGCGGCTAACGATCGCGACGGCTTCCGCAAGCTGTTTGAGTGGACGCAAAACAATCTTGCTGAGGGCGATCTGCGCGCGCACCTGCCGGGCTGGCTGTGGGGGAAAAAGAGCGATGACCAGTGGACGGTGCTGGACAGCAACTCCGCCTCGGACTCCGACCTGTGGATAGCCTGGGCGCTGCTGGAAGCCGGACGTCTGTGGCAAACGCCTCACTATACGGAAGTCGGCAAAGCGCTGCTGGCGCGTATTGCCGAAGAAGAGGTCGCCACGGTGCCGGGACTGGGGCCGTTGGTACTGCCGGGAAAAGTCGGCTTTGTTGATGACGGCGGCTGGCGTTTCAATCCCAGCTACCTACCGCCACAGCTGGCAACCTATTTTGCCGCTTTTGGCGCACCCTGGCCGAAAATACGCGACAACAATCTGCGCCTGCTGCTGGAGACCGCGCCAAAAGGCTTCTCGCCTGACTGGGTGCGCTACCAGAAAGGGAAAGGCTGGCAGCTAAAAGCGGATAAACCGATTATCGGCAGCTATGACGCCATCCGCGTCTATCTGTGGACCGGTATGCTCGATGACGGCGATAAGCAAAAAGCCCCCCTGCTGGCGCGCTTTAAACCGATGGCGGCCCAGACGGTTGCACAGGGCGTGCCGCCAGAAAAAACCAACATCGCGACCGGTAAAACCACCGGTAATGGCCCCGTCGGCTTCTCTGCGGCGTTACTGCCGTTCTTGCAGAAGGAAGATGCCCGCGCCATTCAGCGCCAGCGCGTCGCCGATGACTATCCCGGGGCGGATGCATACTACAGCGCGGTCCTGACCCTTTTCGGCCAGGGATGGGATCAACACCGTTTTCGTTTCACCGCTGGCGGTGAATTACGGCCTGACTGGAACCAGGAATGCACAAGTTCTCACTAAGCTTATTCACTCTCTCCCTGGGCGTCGCGCTGATGCCGCTGGCGCATGCCGCGACTACCCCTGTTCAGGAGCATCTACTGGAGCAGGTCCGCCTCGGTGAGGCCAGCAAACGTGAGGATTTGGTGCGCCAGTCGCTCTATCGCCTGGAATTGATCGACCCGAATAATCCGGACGTTGTTGCCGCGCGGATGCGCTATCTTCTCCGCCAGGGCGATACCGCCGGCGCGAAGCAGCAGCTGGAACGTCTGGCGAAGCTGGCGCCGGAATCGCCTGAGCTGAAAGCCTCGCGCGATGAGATGAAAAGCAGCACCGGCGATGGTCGCCAGGAGCTGCAGCAGGCTCGTCTGCTGGGCGTGGCAGGGAAGGTTGATGAAGCCATCGCCGCTTACGAGAAGCTGTTTAACGGCGTTCCTGATGATGATGACGCGGCGATTGAGTACTGGACGCTGGTGGCGCGGCTTCCCGCCCGTCATAACGAAGGCATCAATCAGCTGAAAAAACTTAACGCCCGCTTGCCGGGCAACGTCTCGCTGCAAACGGCGCTGGCGAAACAGATGTTTGGCGATAATAAGCCCGAAGAGGGATTTGCTTATCTGGAGCAGATGTCCCGCTCGGCGGCGGGCCGCGGTATCGCGGCGGACATCTGGTTTAACGAAGTGAAAAGCATGCCGGTCAGCCGGGCCAGCGTGCAGGCGCTGCAGCGCTTTCTCATGCAGTTTCCCACCGGTTCCACCTCGGCCAATGCCCGCGTCCTGCTCGATCAGCAGCAGACGCAGCTAAAAGACCCGACGTTCCGCGACCGCGCGGAGGGGCTGGCGGCGGTGAAGGCCGGGAAAGGTTCGGTGGCCGTGGCCGATTTGCAGCAGGCCGTACGGGCGGATGCCAAAGACAGCGACGCGGTTGGCGCATTGGGGCAGGCGTACTCCCAGCGCGGCGATCGGGCGCGGGCGGTGGCCCAACTGAGTAAAGCCATCAAAATGGACCCGGATAGCCCGAGCCGCGATAAGTGGGACAGCCTGCTCAAGACTAACCGCTACTGGCTGCTGATTAAGCAGGGCGATAGCGCCCTCAAAAGCGGCCAGCTGGCGCAGGCGCAAAATAATTACGCCCAGGCGCAGCGTATAGACAATACCGACAGCTATGCGGTGCTGGGGCTGGGCGACGTGGCGGCGGCGCGTAAAGAAAACGCGGCGGCGGAGCGCTACTACCAGCGCGCGCTGCGAATGGATCGCGGCAACAGCCTGGCGGTGCGCGGTCTGGCGAATCTGTATCGCGCCGAATCGCCGGAAAAAGCCAGCGCGTATATCGCCAGCCTGTCGCCGGGCCAGCGGCGCAGCATTGATGATATTGAACGCAGCCTGACGAACGATCGGCTGGAGAAACAGGCCGAAGCGCTGGAGAGCCAGGGCAACTGGGCGCAGGCGGCGGAAGTGCAGCGCAGACGGCTGGCGCTGGATCCGGATAGCGTGTGGATCGCCTACCGTCTGTCGCGGGATCTGGTCAGCGCGGGCAGCCGCAGCGAAGCCGATGCGATCATGCGCGCGATGGTCAATCGCCAGCCTGGCGATGCCGACCGGGTTTACGCCTACGGCCTCTATTTATCCGGGAATAACCAGGATGAGATGGCGCTGGCGCAGATTAACGCCCTGCCGCGCGGCCAGTGGACGGATAATATCCGCGAGCTGGAGGCGCGTCTGCAAAGCGACAGGATCTTGCGTCAGGCAAACCAGCTGCGCGATAGCGGCCAGGAAGACCGGGCGATCGCGCTGATTCAACAGCAGCCGACGTCGGTGCGCTACGCGCTGACGCTAGCGGACTGGGCGCAGCAGCGCGGCGACAGCCTGACGGCGATTGCTGAATATCAGCGGGTGCTGGGGCAGCAGCCGGACAACGGCGATGCGCGTCTGGGCCTGGCGGAAGTGTATCTTGCCGATGGCGATAAAAATGCCGCCCGCGCCCAGGTGGCGCAGCTCAAGGGCGAAGACATCGATTCTATCAATATGCAGCGGCGTATCGCCCTGGCGCAGGCCGGGTTGGGCGATCGCGCTCAGGCGCAGCAAACCTTCGCCCGCATCGTGCCGCAGGCGAAAGCGCAGCCGCCGTCAATGGAAAGCGCGCTGGTGCTGCGCGACGCCGCGCGTTTCCAGGCGCAGAACGGCGAGCCGCAGCAGGCGCTGGAAGGCTATAAAGATGCAATGGTGGCCTCCGGCGTCGCCCGCGAGCGCCCACAGGATAACGACACCTTTACGCGGCTGACACGTAACGACAGCAGCGATGACTGGCTGAAGCGCGGGATCCGCAGCGACGCCGCCGATCTTTATCGTCAGCAAGATCTTAACGTCACCCTCGAACATGATTACTGGGGCTCCAGCGGTACCGGCGGCTATTCCGACCTGAAAGCGCATACCACAATGCTGCACGTGGACGCGCCGCTGGCCGACGGGCGCATGTTCTTCCGTACCGATCTGGTGAATATGGACGCCGGGAGTTTTTCGACGAAGAGCGACGGCAGCTATTCGCCGAGCTGGGGTACCTGCGGTGAAATCGCCTGTACCGGCGGCAGCAAACACCAGAGCGACAGCGGCGCCAGCGTCGCGGTGGGCTGGAAGAATGATACCTGGAGCGGCGATATCGGCACTACGCCGATGGGCTTTAACGTCGTTGATGTGGTGGGCGGCCTGAGCTACAGCAGCGACGTTGGCCCGCTGGGCTACACCGTTAACCTCCACCGACGCCCCATCTCCAGCTCGCTGCTGGCCTTTGGCGGGCAGA
Source organism: Klebsiella pasteurii (assembly GCF_018139045.1). Lineage (NCBI taxonomy): Bacteria > Pseudomonadati > Pseudomonadota > Gammaproteobacteria > Enterobacterales > Enterobacteriaceae > Klebsiella > Klebsiella pasteurii. The sequence continues at coordinate 3,635,698 of NZ_CP073236.1, read as the reverse complement.
AAGATAACCCTAACGACGGCCATACCGGCAAGACCTGGGGCGGAGTGCGCGCCGACGGCGGCGGTGTGAGTCTGAGCTACGATAAAGGCGAGGCCAACGGCGTCTGGTCTTCGCTGGGCATCGACCAGTTGACCGGGAAAAACGTCGCCGACAACTGGCGCGTGCGCTGGATGACCGGCTACTACTATAAAGTGATTAACGAAGATAACCGCCGGGTCACCGTCGGCCTGAACAATATGCTCTGGCACTACGATAAGGATCTCAGCGGCTATACACTGGGTCAGGGCGGTTACTACAGTCCGCAGGAATATGTCTCCTTCTCGGTGCCGGTCACCTGGCGTCAGCGGACGGAGAACTGGTCATGGGAGCTGGGAGGCTCGGTGTCATGGTCCCATTCGCGCACCAAAACCGAGGCGCGCTATCCGCTGCTCAATTTGATTCCCTCGCAGTATCGCCATGATGCCAGCCAGCTTACGGAAGAGGGCAGCAGCAGTTCCGGCGTCGGTTATACCGCGCGGGCGCTGATTGAGCGACGGGTGACCAGCAACTGGTTTGTCGGGGCGGCGGTGGATATTCAGCAGGCGAAAGATTACACCCCGAGCCACGCGCTGCTGTACGTCCGCTATTCAGCTTCCGGCTGGCAAGGCGATATGGATATGCCGCCGCAGCCGTTGGTCCCTTACGCTGACTGGTAGCAGATTAGACTGAATTATGCGACAGGGCGCCACTCCACGGCGCTCTTCGCGTATACTCGTTGCCTTCAGCCAGGCACGCAGATTCCCTTTCCGGTGGCGCTGAAGCTGCACTGCGCGCTGCATCCCGGAGGCGGCGCCAGGGGCGCCTGTCCGGGCCACCGGCCCGATGGCGGTGGTGAACTTATCACCCGGACGGTTTTGTAGCCCGGTAAGGCGTCAGCCGCCGCCCGGGAATGTTCCCCGGTCGCGCTGTGCTTTACCGACCCGTGTAGCCTGCGGGAAAGCCTCCCGATGGCATTGCTTCGCGCCTGGCGGGCGTGAGCGAACAATTTAAGTATATAATCAGCCTGATAACGATCGGTGAGAGGGATCTATACCCGATATACGTTCAGTTTCAGTGGAGAACCCCCGTTGCGCGTCAGCCGTTCACTTACAATTAAACAGATGGCGATGGTCGCGAGCGTGTCCATGGCGTTTGTACTGGTCTTCTGTTCTATTCTGCTGTTTCACTTCGTCCAGCAGAGTCGCTTTACCACGGCCACGCAGTTAGAAAGCATCGCGCGTTCCGTTCGCGAACCGCTGTCAGCGGCTATCCTGAAAGCCGATATCCCTGAGGCGGAAGCCATTCTGAGCCGTATTCAGCCCGCAGGCATCGTCAGCCGGGCGGATGTCGTGCTGCCCAACCAGTTCCAGGCGCTACGGATGCGCTTTATTCCCGAACGCCCGGTGCCGGTAACGATCACCCGCATGTTCGAACTGCCGGTACAGATTTCTCTGCCAATTTACTCCCTGGAGCGCCCGGCCAACCCGCAACCGCTGGCCTATCTGGTGCTGCAGGCCGATTCCTACCGCATGTATAAATTCGTCATGAGCGCGCTCGCAACGTTAGTGACTGCTTACTTACTCCTGGTGCTGATTCTGACGGTGGCGATTACCTGGTGTATCAACCGCCTGATCGTCCGCCCGCTGCGTAAAATCGCCCGTGAGCTGAACGATGTCCCGCAGCATGAGCGTTTGGGCCATCAGCTCACGCTGCCGCGTTTACATCATGATGATGAAATCGGCATGCTGGTGCGTAGCTACAACCGCAACCAGCAGACGCTGCTGCGCATGCACGACGAGCTCTCTTTGCAGTCGACCCGTTTCCCGGTATCCGAGCTGCCGAACAAAGCCTTTCTGATGGCCATGCTGGAGCAAACCGTCGCCCGCCCGCAGGCCTCGGCGCTGCTGATTGTCGCCTGCGAAACGCTACAGGATACCGCTGGCGTACTGAAAGAGACGCAGCGTGAAATGCTGCTGCTAACCCTTGTTGAAAAGCTGCGGGCGATTATCCCGGCGCAGATGGTGCTGACCCAGGTGAGCGGCTACGACTTCGCGATTCTGGCCCACGGTATCAGCGAACCCTGGCAGGCGGTGACGTTAAGTAAGCAAGTACTTACTGTCTTAAATGAACGTTTGCCGCTGCACGGGATCCAGCTGCGCCCCTGCGCCAGTATCGGTATTGCGATGTTTAACGGCGACATTAACGGCGAACAACTCTACCGTCGGGCGTTTTCCGCCGCCGTGACCGCGCGTCGTAAAGGGAAAAACCAGATTGAATTCTTCGATCCGCACCAGATGGAAAAAGCGCAGCGCCGCCTGATGGAAGAGCACGATATTCTGACGGCGCTTGATAACCAGCAATTTGCTATCTGGCTACAGCCGCAGGTGGACGCCAGCAGCGGTAATGTGTGCGGAGCGGAAGTGCTGCTGCGTCAACGGCAGGCGGACGGGAGCTGGTCGCTGCCGGGCGATCTGATTGAGCGTATTGAAGCCTGCGGACTGATGATCCCGGTTGGCTACTGGGTGATGGAGGAGGCTTGCCGTCAGCTTGCCGCCTGGCAAAACCAGGGCATCATGCTGCCGCTGTCGGTCAACGTGTCGTTGCTACAACTGCTGCATCACGATCGCGGCGAGGAGATGCTGGCCCTGCTCGCACGCTATCGCATCGCGCCGGGTACGTTGGTTCTGGAGGTCACCGAAAGCCGGCGGATAGACGACCCGCAGGCGATTATTTCCCTGCTGCGTCCGCTGCGTGAAGCGGGAGTGCGGATTGCGCTGGATGACTTTGGTATGGGCTACGCGGGACTGCGCCAGCTGCAGCATATTAAATCGCTGCCGGTGGATATCCTGAAAATCGATAAAGTCTTTATCGATATGCTGCCGAATGACATCAGTATGGTGCCTGCGATTATCCAGCTGGCGCGCGGACTGAATCTGCGCATTGTCGCGGAAGGCGTCGAAACCGATACCCAGTACCGCTGGCTGCAGGTGGCGGGGGTCGAGACGGTGCAAGGGTATCTTTTTGGCTGCGCCATGCCGCCTGAAGCTTTTATCGCCCGCTTTTTACCCGCCGCCGTAGAGGATGCAAGTTTGTAAACGCATTGTTAGCTTACGCGAGTCAGCTCAAATAAATTAACAATTACATTTCAATTTCATCACTCGTTATTTCTGAAATGTTTCATGGGTGTTATTTTTAAGCCACGGACGCAATACCCCCTCACGGTCTGTGGTTATATCCAAAGGACACCCTATGAAAATCTCTTTCTTTAAAAGCCTTTATGTCCAGGTTCTCTCGGCCATAGCGATCGGTATTCTGCTGGGCCATTTTTACCCGGAATTGGGTGCGCAGATGAAACCCCTCGGCGATGCCTTCGTTAAGCTGATTAAAATGATTATTGCCCCGGTTATCTTCTGTACCGTCGTGACGGGGATTGCCGGGATGGAGAGCATGAAGGCCGTCGGCCGCACCGGCGCGGTGGCGCTGCTCTATTTTGAAATCGTGAGTACCATTGCGCTGATCATCGGCCTGATTATCGTTAACGTGGTGCAACCCGGCGCGGGAATGAACGTTGACCCGGCGACCCTCGACGCGAAGGCCGTGGCGGTTTACGCCGAACAGGCGAAGGACCAGGGGATCGTGGCATTTTTGCTCGATATTATCCCCGGCAGCGTGATTGGCGCTTTCGCCAGCGGCAACATTTTGCAAGTACTGATGTTTGCGGTGCTGTTTGGTTTCGCGCTGCACCGCCTCGGCAGCAAAGGCCAGCTGATTTTTAATGTTATCGAAAGCTTCTCGCAGGTGATCTTCGGCATCATCAATATGATTATGCGCCTGGCGCCGATTGGCGCTTTCGGGGCCATGGCCTTTACCATCGGCAAATACGGCGTCGGTACGCTGGTGCAGCTTGGCCAGCTGATCGTCTGCTTCTACATCACCTGTATCCTGTTTGTGGTGGTGGTGCTGGGGTCAATCGCCAAAGCCACCGGCTTCAGCATCTTTAAATTTATCCGCTATATCCGCGAAGAGCTGCTGATCGTGCTGGGCACCTCTTCATCCGAGTCGGCGCTGCCGCGTATGCTCGATAAGATGGAAAAGCTGGGCTGCCGTAAGTCGGTGGTGGGGCTGGTTATCCCGACGGGGTACTCCTTTAACCTCGATGGAACCTCAATCTACCTGACGATGGCGGCGGTGTTTATCGCCCAGGCGACGAACAGCCATATGGATATTTTCCATCAGATAACCCTGCTGGTGGTGCTGCTGCTCTCCTCGAAGGGCGCGGCGGGGGTGACGGGCAGCGGCTTTATCGTCCTGGCGGCGACGATTTCCGCCGTCGGCCACTTGCCGGTCGCCGGTCTGGCGCTGATCCTTGGTATCGACCGTTTTATGTCCGAGGCGCGCGCGCTGACCAACCTGGTGGGTAACGGCGTCGCGACTATTGTGGTCGCGAAATGGGTTAAAGAGCTGGACTCACAGCAGCTCGATGATGTGCTGAATAACCGTACGCCGGTAAACAAATCGCACGAATTATCCTCATAAATCCATCTGTTAGGCCCGTAGTCCCTTGCTGGAGTACGGGCTCCTGCGCATAATTAGGGGTCACTGTCGCTTACGCGGCGGTGGCCCTTATGATTATTTCACGTCAACATGCGACATTTTCATCTCCGTGTGGTCTAACCGACGTACTTAACTCACCATATTTTTTCGGCGGCCCTCCCGTGGGCCGCTGTTGTAACCAGGATTGTTCATCAGGGGTTCACATGCAGGGCACAAAAATTCGACTCTTAACCGGTGGTTTGCTGATGATGGCGACGGTCGGTTATGTGCAGGCAGAAGCGCTCCAGCCGGACCCGGCCTGGCAACAGGGGACACTGGCGAACGGGTTTCAGTGGCAGGTTCTGGCCACCCCGCAGCGTCCCAGCGATCGTATCGAAGTTCGCCTGTCCGTGAATATTGGCTCGCTGAGCGAAAGCACTCAGCAGAGCGGCTTTAGCCACTTTATCCCGCGTCTCGCGCTGACGCAAAACGGCGGCCTCCCGACCATGCAGGCCCGTTCGCTATGGCAGCAGAGTATTGATCCGAAGCGTCCTCAGCCGCCCGCCATCGTCTCTTATGACTACAGTTTGTTTAACCTGAGCTTACCGAATAACCGTAACGATCTGCTGAAAGAGGCCCTGAGCTGGCTGGCCAGCGCCGGCGGTAAAATGTCGATCACCCCGGAAGCGGTCAACCACGCGCTGCAGGGCGAAGATATGGTGGCGACCTGGCCTGCCGATACCAAAGAAGGCTGGTGGCGCTATCGGCTGAAAGGGTCCACCATGCTGGGGCACGATCCGGCGGCACCCCTGAAGCAACCGGTTGATATTGCTCAGCTAAAAGAATATTACCAGAAGTGGTACACGCCGGATGCCATGACCCTGATTGTGGTCGGCAACGTTGACAGCCGCAGCGTTGCGGAGCAAATCAACAAAACGTTCGGCGGCCTGAAGGGCAAGCGCGAAACGCCGGTGGCGGTTCCTACACTGTCGCCGCTGCCGACGACACCGGTCAGCATCATGACCGATGCGGTGCGCCAGGATAAGCTGTCGCTGATGTGGGATGCGCCGTGGCAGCCGATCCGCGACTCGGTCGCTCTACAGCGCTACTGGCGTGACGATCTGGCCCGGGAAGCGCTGTTCTGGCACGTACAGCAGAATCTGAGCAAAAGTAATATTAAGGATATCGGCCTTGGCTTTGACTGCCGCGTCCTCTACCAGCGCGCCCAGTGCGCGATCAATATCGAATCGCCGGGCGAGCGCCTGAACGCCAACTTAACCACCGTAGCGCGCGAGCTGGCGAAAGTACGCGATAACGGCCTGCCGCAGGAGGAGTTTGATGCTCTGATCGCGCAGAAAAACCTCGAGCTACAGAAGCTATTCGCCACCTATGCGCGCACCGATACCTGGATCCTGATTAGCCAGCGGATGCGTTCGTTGCAAAATCAGGTGGTGGATATCGCGCCCGAGCAGTATCAGAAGCTGCGCCAGGAGTTTCTCAATTCGCTGACGGTCGACATGCTGAATCAGTACCTGCGTCAGCAACTGTCGCAGGATATGGCGCTGGTGTTGCAGCAGCCGCAGGGCGAGCCGGAATACAACATGAAGGATCTGCAGGCGACGTGGGAAAAGCTGATGGCGCCAGCGCCGGCGGCCGCAGCGGCGCCCAGCAGTAACGGAGACGTTGTGCAAGGGCGTAACGAAGCGACGGATATCCCGCCAGGGCAGTAAAGCAAAACCGGATAGCGTGGCTATCCGGTGAGGTTTATGGCTAATCTGTTTTAAGTATTGCTGGGTTGGCCCGGTGATTTTCCCGGAGACGGCGCTGGTGCGCCTTGTCCGGGCCACCGGCCCGCAGACGGCGGTAAACTCGTAGCCCGGCTAAGCGCAGCGCAAGCCGGGAAGCAGCAGCGCCGATGCTTCTGCTATAGCTCCTGCGGCATCGCCTCGCGCGGGATAATCGCGCCGCGATACTGGATCACCGTGCTGGCGGTCAGATGCCCGCGTTTGGCCGCCGATTCAGCATCGCCCCCGGTCAGGCGCACGGCCAGGTAGCCAGCGCTGAACGAATCGCCCGCCGCGGTGGTATCAACCACTTTCTCTTTCGGCAGCTTAACGGCCGGGACTTCCCGCTGCGGCTGTCCGGCAATCGCCACCAGGCAGGAGTCTGCGCCGCGCTTAACCACCACTTCTTCCACGCCGGCGGCGTGGGTGCGGGCAATCACTTCCGCAACCGGCTTCTCGCCCCACAGCGCGTCTTCGTCATCGAGGGTCAGGAAGGCGATATCGGTGCAGCTCAGCATCTGCTGATAAACCTGCTGCGTCTCCTCTTTGCTGCTCCACAGGCGCGGGCGATAGTTGTTATCAAAGATAACTTTGCCACCGTTCGCCCGGCACTCACGCAGCAGGGTCAGCAGCTTCTCGCGGCTGGTTGGGCTAAGGATCGCCAGGCTAATGCCACTGAGATACAGATAATCAAAGGTCGCCAGCTCTTCACAGATGGCCGCGGACTGTTCGCTCTCCAGCCAGAACTTCGCCGCGGCTTCATTACGCCAGTAATAAAAGGTGCGCTCGCCGGTATCGTCGGTTTCGATGTAGTAGAGGCCCGGTAGCCGGTCGGCCATGCGCTGAATCAGGTCAGTCTGGACATTCTCGCTCTGCCAGGATTCAAGCATTTGCTGGCTGAAGGTATCCGTTCCCAGGGCGGTAACGTAGTGCACGCCCAGCGCACTGGCGTCAGTCTGACGCGCAATGTAGACGGAAGTGTTTAAGGTATCGCCGCCAAAGCCGCGATTTACCGCCGCGCCTTTCTCTGACAGCTCAATCATGCATTCGCCGATGACGGCAATTTTCTTAGACATAGTGATGACCTGAAATTAAATCAATATTAACCCTAGTGTGCGCTGGGCCGCTTTTATGGTCAATGATATTAAAACAACGTTCCATTATTTTTTTGACCTGGCGCGGATTATGTGACGAAAACCTCATTCGACGGAGCAACTGGCGTTTCTCAACTATATTCAGGACTGGCGATACGCAAAAGGAGTGCAGAAGGGATGAGCAGAACCCGAAAAACCGTTGCTATTATTTCTGGAACGATAGTCATACTGATCGTTTTGTTTTTTATCGTGCTGGCGACCTTTGACTGGAACCGCCTGAAGCCGACGATTAATCAGAAAGTATCGGCCGAGCTGAACCGCCCGTTTGCTATTCGCGGCGATCTGGGCGTCGTCTGGGAACGCCAGCCCGGTGAAAGCGGCTGGCGAAGCTGGATCCCCTGGCCGCACGTTCACGCCGAAGATATCGTCCTCGGCAACCCGCCTGATATCCCACAGGTCACGATGGTCCATCTGCCGCGCGTTGAGGCGACGCTCGCCCCGCTGGCGCTGCTTAGCAAAACGGTCTATCTGCCGTGGATAAAGCTTGAACAGCCCGACGCGCGACTGATTCGACTGTCGGAGAAGACCAACAACTGGACCTTTGACCTGGCCTCGGCGGGGGCGTCGGAGAAAGATGCGCCGCCTTCCAGCTGGTCTTTCCGTCTCGACAATATTCTGTTTGACCGCGGCAAGATTGCTATCGACGACAAGGTGTCGCGCGCAGACGTGACGATTGTGGTTGACCCGCTCGGTAAGCCGCTGGCGTTTAGCGAGGTGACTGGTGAAAAGGGGAAAGGGCAGTCGCAGAAAGTGGGCGATTACGTCTTCGGCCTGCAGGCGAAAGGCAGCTACAACGGGCAGCCGCTTGCCGGTAACGGCAAAATCGGCGGCATGCTGGCGCTGCGCAGCGAAGGCACGCCGTTCCCGCTGCAGGGGGATTTTCGCTCCGGCAATACCCGGGTCGCTTTTACCGGCACGGTCAGCGACCCGCTTAACCTCGGTGGAGTCGATCTACGGTTGAAGTTCTCCGGTGATTCGCTGGGCGATCTCTACGACCTGACCGGCGTACTGCTGCCGGATACGCCGGCGTTTTCGACCGACGGGCATCTACGGGCCACCTTCAAGGATAAGGCCGGTTCACGCTTCGCCTATCAGGACTTTAATGGCCGTATCGGCGAGAGCGATATCCACGGCTCCCTGACCTACACCACCGGTAAACCCCGACCTAAGCTGGAGGGTGACCTGGAGTCCAGGCAGCTAAGGCTGGCGGATCTGGGACCGCTGATTGGCGTCGACTCCGGCGGCAAAGGGAGCAAAACCGAACAGCGTAAAGGCGAGTCCTCTCCGCAGCCGGCCGGAAAAGTGTTGCCGTATGACCGCTTTGAAACCGATAAGTGGCAGGTGATGGATGCCGATGTGCGCTTTAAAGGACGGCGCATTGAGCACGGCGGCACGCTCCCTATCAGCGACCTCTCCACCCACGTGATCCTCGAACGGGGCGACCTGCGCCTGCAGCCGCTGCGTCTGGGGTTGGCCAACGGCACCATTGCCGGCAGCATTCATCTGGCGGGGGATAAAAAACCGTTGCAGGGGACGGCGAACCTGCAGGCGCGCCGCCTGAAGCTGAAAGCGCTGATGCCAAACGTGGAGATGATGCAGAAAACCCTCGGCGAAATGAACGGCGATGTGCAGCTTCGCGGTACCGGCAACTCCGTCGCCGCGCTGCTGGGCAACAGTAACGGTAACCTGAAGCTGCTGATGAACGACGGGCTAATCAGCCGCAACCTGATGGAAATCCTCGGTCTGAACGTCGGCAACTATATCATCGGGCAGATCTTTGGCGACGATGAGGTGCGGGTAAACTGCGCGGCGGCCAATATCGACGTGGTCAACGGTGTCGCCCGGCCGCAGGTATTTGCTTTTGATACCGAAAACGCGCTGATCAACGTCACCGGTACCGCCAGCTTTGCGTCGGAGCAGCTCGACCTGACCATCGATCCGGAAAGCAAGGGATTCCGCATTATCACTCTGCGCTCACCGCTCTACGTGCGCGGTAGCTTTAAGTCGCCGAACGCGGGCGTGAAGGCGGGTCCGCTGATTGCACGCGGCGCTGTGGCGGCGGCGCTGGCGACGCTGGTGACGCCAGCCGCCGCGCTGCTGGCGCTGATCTCACCCGCCGAAGGCGAGGCGAATCAGTGCCGGACCATACTGTCGCAGATGAAAAAATAGTCGGCAAGGTGACTCCCCTGGCCGGATGGTCAGGGGAGCGAGTGGAGAATTACAGCGACTGGTGGCGCGTTTCGTGAGTCAGCAGCAGCGCGATCATCGTCAGCGCCGCCATGGCGGCCAGATAGAGTCCGACTGCAGGCAGACCGTAGTTACCCTGCAGCCAGGCGGCGATATACGGCGCGACGGACGCCCCGAGGATCGACGAGACGTTGTAGGAGAACGATGCGCCGGTATAGCGAACTTCCGTCGGGAACAGCTCCGGCAGCAGCGCGCCCATTGGGCCAAACGTCAGCCCCATCAGGCTCAGGCCAATCAGCAGGAAGGCAAAGACCAGCAGCGGGTTACCGGAACCAAGCAGCGGTTTAAAGGCAAACAGCGCGAAGAGAATGATCAGGGTCGTGATCACAACCATGCTCTTACGACGACCAAATGCATCCGCCAGCAGGCCCGCAACCGGCACCATCACGCCAAAACCGATAACCGCCATCATCAGCATCCACAGCACTTCGTTACGCGGCAAACCGAGGCCAATCGGCGCGGCGGCGGTACTGAAGGTCATGGAGTAGACGGTCATGATGTAAAACAGCGTGTAGGTCGCCAGCATGATAAACGTGCCGAGCACCGTCACGCGGACGTGTTTGGTCAGCAGCGTGCCCAGCGGGATTTTGACCTGTTTCTTCGCGGCGGCAACCTTAGCGAATACCGGCGACTCGTGCAGCGAAACGCGGACGTACAGGCCGATAATCACCAGCACGGCGGAGAAGATAAACGGCATACGCCAGCCCCACTCCATAAACTGCTGGTCGGTCAGCAGCCAGGAGAGCAGCAGGAAGGTGCCGTTAGCGAAGAAGAAGCCAATCGGCGCGCCCAGCTGTGGGAAAGAGCCGTACAGCGCGCGTTTGCGCGGCGGAGCGTTTTCCGTCGCCAGCAGCGCCGCGCCGCCCCATTCGCCGCCAAGGCCGAGCCCCTGGCCAAAGCGCGCCAGCGCCAGCAGCACCGGCGCCATAATGCCAATGGTTTCATAGCCGGGCAGCAGGCCGATAACCACGGTGGAGATCCCCATCGTCAGCAGCGAGGCGACGAGGGTCGCTTTACGGCCTACGCGGTCGCCGAAGTGGCCAAAGACCGCTGAACCGATAGGGCGTGCGATAAAGGCGATAGCGAAGGTGGCCAGCGATTGTAGCGTCGCGGCGGCGGGATCGCCCTGCGGGAAGAAAATGTGCGGGAATACGATAACCGCCGCGGTGGCATAGATGTAGAAGTCGAAGAACTCGATGGCGGTACCAATGAGTGAGGCGACGACGACTTTATTGCGTGAGTTAACCGGTACGGTGTCCTGCGCGTTGTCGAGTGTTGTGGCTGTGGCTTGCATAGATCTTTCTTATTTTTTGCGAACGAAAGGCCATATAGCCACAGCCTTTGGGACATTTCAATCTGTAACAAGGGGCGAGAGAGGCGAAAAAAGAAGCAAAAAGTGAATAATTTCTGTGCCAGAAAAATAACTTCTATGAAATGCTTCACAAAATTCAAATAATGGTCGATAAAACCAGGTTTTGGTTAAATAAAAGTTACATGTTGGATTTATATGCTGAAATGCCAGGTTGGGCTGAATTTTGCGTCTTTTATTCAGCCCAGTGATGGTTTAGTCGTGGGCTTTGCCCGGCATCCGGCGGTCGTCTTTATATTCGGCGGTCGCAATCCATGCGGCGCAGAACAGCGTCAGGCGGGCGAAAAAATAGAAGAAGGCCATTATCCCCAACACCGACCCGAATGCCGCCCCAGAGGGAGATTTCACCAGCGCAGGTAGCGTCCAGGTCATGATGATTTTGATTATCTCAAAGCCGACGGCCGCAATCAGGGTGCCGCGAATCAGCGCCTTACGGCGAGGACGGTGGCGCGGGAGCCGCCAGAAAATCCAGAAAAACAGCAGATAGTTGGCGAAGATGGAAATCGCCAGGCCAATAAGCCGCCACGCCGGTTTCAGCCACTCAATGTAATCAAGATAAAGCGCCGAGATAATCATCTGCTGCGCCGAGCCGGCGATAGAGGTGATCGACAAGGTAATAACCAGCGCCACCAGCAGGCCGATCAGCGAGATAAAGTCGCGGAAATACTTTACCCAGATTTTCTCCTGATCCTGCGGCGTGCGCTCCCAGACATCGCGCGACTGGGCGCGAATGGCCTCACGCAGGTTGCCCATCCAGTTAATGCCGGAGTAGAGCGCCACCAGAAGACCCACGATCCCGACGGCGGTGCGCTGCTGTACGGCGGTGTTGATGGTATTTTTCAGCGTTGCGGCGAGTGTCGGATCGCTAACGTTCAGCAGGATTTTATCGAAAATGTCCTGTAGCAGCGTGGGATGCGAGGCCAGCACAAAACCGGCGGCCGCAAAAGAGACCATCAGAATCGGGATCATCGATAAAAACGAGAAGTAGGTGATCGCCGCGCCAAACTGATTACCCAGCCTGTCGTTGAAGCGCTCTGCGGCGCGGATAATATGGGCGACCATATGGTTACGCTGAACTTTTTCCGCCGTTCCGGTGACGCTTTTCAGCGCCTGGTTGGCTTTTTTCGCCACGGTAGAGTCGTTTATCGCAGCCATCGCGCTTTTGTTTTTTTCCGGCTGCTGGCCCGGATCCTCGGTTGGGCGTTGAGCGTCGTTTTCCGGCGTCATAAATTATTTCTTCCTTTTTTACAGCGATATTCTTCAAAAATTATATACGTAAAATCGCGGATAAGGCGTACTGGAGCCATCCGTTGTATGAATCAGAGGGCGGTTGAAGCGCGCTCTTCTGCCATTGTGCGGAGCTACAGGAAGTTGATAACGTGATGTTATAGCTGGTTTTTCATTCTGATTCAGGCCTCATTCGGCATCCGGCAGAAAATATCGGCACGCTCTCAAATACGGATTTTTCATCATGCGGACTAATCAACGTAGTTTTTCATCAGCCCGCCGAGCCACTCCATAAACAGATGTACCCGCCGCGAGAGATTACGCCGGTGCGGGTAAATGAGCGACACCGGCAGCGGTTCGGCGCGGTAGTGGGGAAGAATTTCGATCAGTTCTCCGCTGCGCAGCATTTCGCGAACGCCTACCCGTGGAACCTGAATAATCCCCAGTCCTGCCAGACATGACGCCTGATAGGTCTCGGTACTATTGACCGTAAGCACGCCGCCCGCTTTAACCCAGCGAACCGCGCCATCGCTGACCACTTCAAATCCGAGAGGACGAACGCCCAGATTGCTGGCGTAGTGGATCAGCGCATGATCCGCGAGATCGTCCAGCGACTGCGGATAGCCAAAGCGCGTCAGATACTGCGGGCTGGCGCAGTTAATTTGCGTGAGCTTACCCAGCGGCCGCGCGATCAGCCCGGAATCTTTCAGCGTACCGACGCGTACCACGCAGTCAAAGCCCTCGCGGACCACATCGACTAACCGATCGCTGCTGCTGAGCTCCAGTTCGATGCCCGGATACTGCTGCAAAAACGCCGGCAGCTGCGGAATGACCAGCTTTTTCGCGACTGCGACAGGCATGTCGATCCGCAGACGTCCGCTGATGCTGGAGGGGTCGAGCTGAAACATACCGTCGAGCTCCTCAAGATTGCTCAGCAGGTCTCTGGCGCGTTCATAGTAAACCATGCCGTCCTGGGTTAGCTGCACCCGGCGGGTCGTGCGGTGCAGCAGGCGAGCGCCAAGGTGGCTCTCCAGCGCCTGAATCTGGCGCGATACGCTTCCTTTCGGCAGGCCAAGAGTGTCGGCGGCGCGGGAAAAACTTTCCAGCTCAGCTACCCTAATAAACAGCTGCATTGCGTGAATTTTATCCATCCCGGCGACCTATTGTTGTTCAATAAGAAACAGTAAAACGTAATTTGCCATATTTATTGTTGTTATAGCAGCTAATAAGCTCTTCAACTATGCAAACGCAACCGAGAAGGGGTTTTCTGATGGCACAACGTATCGCTTTAGTCACCGGCGGCAGCCGTGGATTGGGAAAAAACGCCGCATTGAAACTGGCGGCGAAGGGAACTGATATTATTCTGACCTGGCGCAGTAACCGGCAGGATGCGCTGGACGTGGTGGCTGAAATTGAACGAACAGGCGTGAAAGCCGCGGCATTACCGTTAAACGTCGGTGATGTCGGCAGTTTCGATGCTTTTGCTCAGCAGGTGGCGGAGGTACTGCGGGAGCGCTGGAAACGGGATACCTTCGACTATTTATTGAACAATGCCGGAATTGGTCTGAATATTCCTTTTGCTGAAACCAGCGAAGCGCAGTTTGATGAATTAATGAACATCCAGTTTAAAGGGCCTTTCTTCCTCACCCAACGCCTGCTGCCGTTATTGCAGGACGGCGGGCGGATCCTCAATGTTTCCAGCGGGCTGGCGCGTTTTGCTCTCCCGGGCTACGCGGCCTATGCCTCAATGAAAGGGGCGATGGAGGTGCTGACGCGCTATCAGGCGAAAGAGCTGGGGGAACGCGGAATTTCGGTCAATATCATTGCGCCTGGCGCGATTGAAACCGATTTTGGCGGCGGCGTGGTGAGGGATAACGCCCAGGTTAATCAGCATATTGCCGCGCAAACGGCGCTGGGAAGAGTAGGGCTTCCGGATGATATTGGCGATGCCATCGCCGCGCTACTGAGCGATGACCTGCGCTGGATGAACGCCCAGCGCGTAGAAGTTTCAGGCGGGATGTTTTTGTGATCGAACGCCCCTCCATCAATGATGGCGGGGCAACGCGCATTTCATGCGTTTTCTTACTCCGTAACATACTTTCCTCACTTTGCCATCGCCTGCGTTTCCGGGATCGTTTAAAATAGAGTAATTAATATTATGTTTTATTCTTTTCTTGCCTGGTAATTAAGGATTTCCTTAATTTAAATGTAATAATTATTGTGAATAAGTAATGGTATCAACAAGGCCTGTAACTATTCATTGTTATGATATTCAGTTAATCCTCTCTATCGGTAAAATGCCCCAGGCCAAACAGCGAGCGCTTATTTTACTTGCTGATATTCCCCTTCCCCCTGATTAAATCGGGCATTTCTTTGATGGAGAGAAATCCATGCAGGTAATTATGTTTGACAGGCAGTCGATATTTATTCATGGAATGAAAATTGGCCTTCAGCAATACATTCCTGAAATTGATCTTTTTGGCACCTGTCAGTCTGAACAGCTCTGGCAGACGCTGACGACGCACCCTGACGCGCTGCTCATTCTGGATGGTGATATGCACAGTGAGTTTTGCTGTTGGTTGTTGCAGGAAAAACAGCTTCGCTTCCCGCAATCTCAGGTACTGTTAATTGTTTCTGACAATAATAAGAACTGGCTACAGCGCGCGCTGTCTTACAATGTGCGGGCCATCGTGCAACGCGAGGAAGGTTTGCAAACTTTCGCTCAGGCGATCAACAGCGTACTGCAGGGGCTGCTCTGTTTACCGGGCGATTGGCTAATGACGGCGGATGCACGGGATAATAAATGGGTTCATTTAAGCCAGCGCCAGCGTGAGATTTTACAGCTGCTGGCCGCCGGTGATTCAAATAAAGAGATTAGCCGTACGTTAAATATTAGCGCCGGCACGGTAAAGGCCCACCTTGAGTCGCTCTATCGCCGGCTTGACGTGAAGAATCGTACCCAGGCGGCGATGATTTTTAATAGCATTAGCGAAACTTAATCGGTTCTGGCTTTGAATCGTGCGCACTCTTCGCGACGCTGTTCGCGTCCGCTGCGAATATTTTCCCATGCTTTAAGCGCCTCAGCGAACCGCTGCTGGTTAAGATGCGTCAAAACGAGATTAAGCGCCGGAGACGCTGGCCCGCAGCTAAAGGCTAAAGAGACCAGCGCATCATATTGCGCTTGATTAAGCGTAACCCGAAGGCTGCGCTTAAGCTCGCGCTGGCATTGCAGTAGATCCACGGTAAGTAAGGTCTCCGCGACCTCGCGCGTGAAGTGGCTGAACGTCTCGAAATCGTTGAGAACGTGGCCGTAGCCAATCACGCGCAGGCCGTTTTCGTCCCGATAGGGGACGAGCGATAATCCCTGGGCGCGCTTAATAAACTCGAGGCCCTGCAGGCTTAGCGGCGGTATCGTCGGGAACATTTATTGCCTTCCTCTGTTGTCGGCCTGCAGTGTAGAGGAAAAGTCCGTCGCGCCCTATTCGCCAGATGGCCCAGGCTAGTTGTAATCGCGGTGCAGCAGGCCAAAAAGCCAATCATTATGCCAGCGACCGTTGAGCCAGTAGCATTCGCGCAGCTCGCCTTCCTGATGAAAACCCACTTTTTGGAGCAGATTTTTTGACGCAAGGTTGCCCGCGGTGACGGTTGCCGTAAGCCGCCGGATGCCGCCCGTGGAGAAGGCGTAATCGCATAGCGCGCGCAGAGACTCATAGCCGTAACCCTGGCCCTGTGCATGGGGAGCGAACAGAAAACCCGCTTCAGCGCTGTCGGGGGCATGGTGATGATAACCGGTGAGGCCAAGGGGGGCGTGGGTATAGCGGTCGCGCACCACCAGGCACAGCCAGTGGGGCGCCCCCGGCGACCACGCGGGAAGCCGCGAATCAAAAGCGTCGCGAATTTCCGCTACCGGGCGAGGATCCGCGACGTAGAGCATGACCTCGGGGTCTTGCTGTAAGCTGAGAAAAAAGGGCCAGTCGTCAAGCTGCAGCGGCGAGCAGCGCAGGCGTGGGGTCATCAGTTCAGGCATGGCAGGGGTTCCGGCGAAAGTCGATGTCATGAACATAGCAGGACATCGACTCCTCGAATAGCGAGCTTTTACAACGGCTCGCCGTACAGGCCGATAAGCCGGCGCACCACGCCGTTAGTCCAGCCGAACCCGTCCTGGAGGGGATATTCACCCCCTCCGCCTTCGTGGGGTGTGGCGCTGGCGATATGGTACTTTTCAATCAGCTTGTAGTGCTGTTTATAGTAATGATTCACCGTTTGCAGCCAGCTCTGCGCTATTTCATCGCCGAGCGGATCCTGGCCGTACATTTTAAAACCCTGTACCGCCATCCACTGCAGCGGCGCCCAGCCGTTGGGTTTATCCCACTGTTCGCCGCTTTCATATTCGGTCGCCATAATACCGCCCGGAGTGAGCAGGCGAGCGCGTACCGCGTCGGCGAGCCTGTCGGCCTGTTCATGGGTCGCCATGCCGACGTAGAGCGCGACGATGCTGGCGGCGGAAAACAGCGCCAGCTGCTCGCGGCGCCAGTCGTAATCGCGAAAACAGCCGCTTTCGTCATCCCACAGATAGCGGGTTACCGCCGCCCGGCGGTCGCTGGCCTTCTGGCGAAACGCGGCCTCTGTTTCCCGGTCGCCCTTGAGGCCGGAGAGGTTGGCGATGGTGTTCTCCAGCTTGAACAGAAAGGCGTTCAAATCGATGGGGATAAACTGGGTGGTGCGGATGCTCGCCAGCCGGGTGATATCCCGCAGCCAACGGCTGGAGTAATCCCAGCCGGACTCCGCCCCGGCGCGCAGGTCGCGATAGACCTCGTTTGGCGGGCGGCCGGAGTGTTTTGCCGTTTCGACATCTTCCCGCCATGACTCATCGCGCGGCGTATCGCGATCGTCCCAGTAGCGGTTCAGCAGCGAGCCGTCCGGCATACGCACCACATGGCGGTAGGCCTGATTGGGGATCAGCGATTCCGCGCCGTCCATCCAGAAACTGTACTCCATCTGCAGATGGTCAAGGTATCGTTTAGCGCCGCGGACGCCATCTTCTTCAAACAGTTCAACCATCAGGGCAAACACCGGGGGCTGCGAGCGGCTGAGATAATAAGTGCGGTTGCCGTTGGGAATATGGCCATAAATTTCAATCATCCACGCGAAGTTGTCGGCCATACACTTCAGCAGATCTCCACGGCCGCTTTCCGCCAGCCCCAGCATGGTGAAGTAGGAATCCCAGTAGTAGGTTTCGCTAAAACGGCCGCCGGGAACGATATAAGACTGCGGCAGCGCCAGCAGCGACGACCAGGGAATATGATCCTGCGGCTCGCGGGTCAGCACGGGCCACAGGTTATCAATATGCTCTTTTAACGTTCGATTAGGATCGGAGACGTAATCCTCGGCACGGCTATCCGGCAGCCAAAAGTGATCTTCAACGAACTGGCGGAGATCGAATCCGGGAGTGCGCCTTACGCGACGGTAGTGAATCAAAATATCCAGCGGGTCCTGCTTCGGCGCGCAGTCGGGGAAGGTTTTGCTATCGGCGAAAATGCGTGACTTCTGGACGTGAGCGAACAGTTCCAGATAGCGATCGGCAGGGGTCAGGGCATCCGAGGCGGGCAGCCCTTCGATGATCTCCGGTTCGGGTTCGGCGTCGAACATTTCATCCAGCTTTAACTCATACGGATCGGCTTCGTAGCACGGATCGTTTTCGATCCTGAGCTCATCGTCATCAACGTTGCGTAATTTCTGGCTGAACATAGTGGTACGGACCTCCGGATTGCGTCAGTAGAGGATGCCGGGCGCGCCCGACCTGTCTATTAAGCTTAGACATTCGCAGCGGGAAACGAAAAGAGAAGTGTGAGGTGTATCACGCTTTTTTCTAAACCTTCAGCCCGGGGTTTGTGCTTTAACTATTTGACCTGGCGCATTAAAACCGTTTTAACCGCTTCGTATTGTGCCGAAAAATTCGGAGATTTCGTTTTGCAACAAAATCTAAATTTCCGGGCGCTTTAGCAATAAAGCTCTTACTCCCACGCGGCTTCCAGCATCTCCAGCAGCTGCTCGCTGGTTAGCACGACCGGGTTAGCCTTCATTGATGACGAGCTGCTGGCGGCGAGAGCCGCGGGTTCCAGCGCTTCGCGGGAGACGCCGAGCTCGCGCAGGTTACCCAGCCCGGCGCGCTGGCTCCATTCGCGCAGGCTCTCCCAGGCGTCGTTCGGGTCAACGTCCAGCCCCGCCGCCAGCCACTGGCGTACGTCGGCAAAACGCTGGCGGATTTTTTCGTCATTAACCTGGGTTTCATTGAGCGCCAGGCCGAAGGGGAGCAGGCTGCCGCAAAGCGCGCCGTGGGCGGCGTTGCTCAGACCGCCTAAGGGGCCTGCCAGACCGTGAATCACGCCGAGGCCGGCATTGGCTAACGCCAGTCCGCCGCACAGGCTGACCCATGCCATCTCATCGCGGCTATCCGGGCACTCTTTTAGCATCAGCGTTCTGAGCGCTTTGATGCCGCGTGGGATCGCCTCCCGGCAGAGAGCGTCGGTAAAAGGATTCGCCCGGGTGCACAGCCACGGCTCAATCACCTGGGTGATGGCGTCGAGACCGGAGGCGAGAGTCACCGCGCGCGGGGTATTGTCGGTGAGCGACGGGTCGACAATCGACAGGTCCGGCAGCATGCGGTCATCGCGCAGGCTGACCTTGCGCTGCTGCTCGGGGACGTTGATCACCGCGTTCTTTGTGACTTCCGCCCCGGTACCGGCCGTGGTGGGAATGGCGACGAACGGCAGCGGATTGGTTTCCAACAGCCGCCCGGAGCCCACCACTTCCAGATATTCGATAGCGGGCCCCTGAGCGGGAACCAGCGCCGCAATCGCTTTGCCCGCATCAATAACCGCGCCGCCGCCGAGGCTGACCACCGCGCCGACGCCTTTTTCCCGCGCCAGACGAACGCCCCGTTCAATATCCTGCAGGTCGGGTTCATGGGCGATAGACAGCGTGGTGACGTGCAACTGGTGAGCGTGGAGTTCGCTTAACAAAAACTCTGCGCGCTGCAGGCTGGCGCCGTGAACCAGCAGTATCTGCGCGGAGCGTCCAGCGAGCCAGGGCGCGGCGCTACGAGCAAGGCCGCGTCCAAAGCGGATATTGCCCGGTGTTAAAACGTTAAAAGAGGTCAACATGTCGGGTAACCTGTCCTGGAGAAAAATCGTGCAATCCACTATACACATTATCCGGGTGTACATGCGTCGCCGATGCAGTATTGTGAAACAACTATCTCTTTTGATTGAGGAATTGCTGAGAATGCTAAAAATACTGGGCAAACGCTCATCAATTAACGTGCGTAAAGTGCTGTGGACCTGCGAGGAAGCGGGACTTGAGTATCAGCAGGAGGATTACGGCAGCGGGTTTCAGTCCATCGAGACGCCTGAGTTTCGCGCCCTTAACCCGAACAGCCTGGTGCCCGTACTGCTGGATGACGACTTTGTGCTGTGGGAGTCGAACAGCATCTGCCGCTACCTGGCGCGCAAAGCCGGGCGGGAAGACCTGCTCCCTACGGCGCTGCGGGCTGCCGCCGAGGTTGAGCACTGGATGGACTGGCAGGCAACGGAATTTAACACGGCCTGGCGCTACGCCTTTATGGGGCTGGTGCGCAAGGACCCGCGCTTCCAGGACTCGGCGGCTATCAAAGAGAGTATCGCCGCCTGGACCCGCTGCGTGCAGATCGTTAATACGCAGCTGCAGCAAACCGGGGCATGGGTTGCCGGTAGCGAGTTTTCGCTGGCGGATATTGTCCTTGGCCTATCGGTGCATCGCTGGAAAATGACGCCGTTCGCGCATCCTGAAATGGCGGAAGTGGAGCGCTGGTATATGGCGCTGAATCAGCGGCCGGCGTTTAAGCGTCACGGCAATAACGGCGTGGCGTAGAGATAAAAAAAGAAGCTCTGGAGAGCTTCTTTTTCATGCGTGGTGCCCGTCTTAGCGCATCGTCACAAACTCTTCCGCGGCGGTTGGGTGGATCGCCACGGTATTGTCGAAGTCTTTCTTGGTTGCGCCCATCTTCAGCGCCACCGCGAAGCCCTGCAGCATCTCGTCCATCCCGAAGCCGATACCGTGAATACCGACAATCTTCTCTTCCGGGCCGACGCAGACCAGCTTCATGCGGCACGGCTGGCGGTGTGAAGTCACGGCGGTATACATGGCGGTGAAAGAGGATTTATACACTTTCACCGCTTCATCGCCGTACTGCTCGCGCGCCTGCGGCTCGGTTAAGCCGACGGTGCCGATAGGCGGATGGCTGAACACCACGGTCGGGATGTTGCTGTAGTCCAGATGTTCGTCCGGCTTGTTGTTAAACAGACGCTCGGAGAGACGACGGCCTGCGGCGACGGCGACCGGGGTTAGCTCGACGGCGCCGGTATTATCGCCGACGGCGTAAATACCCGGAACGCTGGTGTTCTGCAACTTATCGACGACGATATAGCCTTTATCGTGAGTTTCCACTCCGGTCGCGGCGAGGTTGAAGTTATCGGTCGCCGGTTCGCGACCGATCGCCCAAATCAGGCAGTCCACGGTCTGGCTGCGGCCATCTTCCAGTTCCAGGGTCAGGCTGCCGTCGGCGTTCTTCACTACCGCTTGCGGAATGGCGTTGGTGTGCAGCTGCGGGCCTTCGGCGTTCATTACCTCAACCAGCGTTTCCACGATCAGCGGATCGAAGCTACGCAGCGGCGCGTGTTTACGCACGAACAGGTGGGTCTCCGCGCCCAGGCCGTTAATCACGCCCGCCAGCTCAACGGCGATATAGCCTGCGCCGACAACCGCAACGCGTTTCGGCAGGGCCGGCAGTTCGAAGAAACCATCGGAATCAATCCCGTATTCGACGCCGGGAATGTTCGGATGGCTCGGGCGGCCGCCAGTGGCGATCAGAATATGATCGGCGGTTATCGTCTCGCCGTTCACTTCGATGGTTTTCGCATCGACAAAACGGGCGAAGCCTTTAATCACGTCGACCTTATTTTTGCCCAGCACGTTATCGTACGAGGTATGGATACGATCGATATAGGCGCTACGGCTGGCGACCAGCTTGTCCCAATCGAAATGATTGATCGTGGTATCAAAACCGTAATCCGGGCCATAAAGATGGATAGCTTCGCGAATCTGCGCCGCATGCCACATCACTTTCTTCGGCACGCAGCCGACGTTTACGCAGGTACCGCCCAGGTCTTTGGCTTCAATCAGCGCGCACTTCTGGCCGTACATAGCGGCACGGTTAATGGAGGCGATACCGCCGCTGCCGCCGCCAATGGCGATATAGTCATAATGCTTGCTCATGAGTCTTATCCTTAATGTCTGATTGGCGCGATTGTATACCTGAAATCAATAGTTTCCACCGATGACTGCGATTACTCAGGCACGATCCAGCTGACGGTGGTATGGCCGATACCGGTCGGCACCAGCTTTTTATGCAGCCACGGCAGAACGTTGTTCATCTGCTGCTCCAGCTTCCACGGCGGGTTGATGACGATCATCCCGGAGGCGGTCATTCCGCGCTGGTCGCTGTCCGGACGCACCGCCAGCTCGATTTGCAGAATTTTGCGAATGCCGGTGGCCTCTAACTCTTTGATCATGCGCTTAATCTGCGCCCGTAGCACCACCGGATACCACAGCGCATAGGTGCCGGTGGCAAAGCGTTTGTAGCCTTCATGAATACCGGTCACGACCGCCTGGTAATCGCTTTTGATTTCGTAAGGCGGGTCGATCAGCACTAGTCCACGGCGAGACACCGGCGGCAGCTTAGACTTCAGCTGCTGATAGCCATCGGTTTTTTCAACCCGGGCGCGGTCGTCTTTCTGAAACTCGGCGCGCAGTAGCGGAAAATCGCTGGGATGCAGTTCGGTCATCTGCAGGCTGTCCTGCTCGCGCAGCAGCTGGCGAGCAATCAGCGGCGAGCCGGGGTAGTAGCGCAGCTGGCCGCTACGGTTGAAGTGCTGAACGACGGAGATATACGGCTCCAGCTCGGCGGGCAGGTCATCCTGCTGCCAGATGCGGGCGATGCCTTCGAGATATTCACCGGTACGCTCGGCGTGTTCGCTGCTCAGCTGATAGCGGCCTGCGCCGGCGTGGGTGTCCAGATAAAGAAACGGTTTTTCTTTCTCTTTGAGCGATTCAATGATCAGGCTCTGAACGGTGTGTTTAAGAACGTCGGCGTGGTTGCCTGCGTGAAAGCTATGACGATAACTGAGCATGGATACGGTGATTCCGGGATTTAGACAAGATTACCGATAGTTTACCGCAGATCGGCCTGGATTACCGCCGCGCTGTTTCCATTCCGCTTAAAGCGTTGCAAAACATAACCGTGTCATAAAAGCGTCAAAGAGAAGGGCTAGCGTCACGTAAAGGCAAGGTAATGGTTTGAATAAAAGGAAAAATAATGAAACTGCACATCACGCTACTCGCATCGGCGTTAATGCTGGCGCTGCCGGCGCTGGCGAAAGAGGTTCCTTTGAATCAGGCGGCGGCAATCGCCAACGGCGTGACGCCAGCCGCCGCCAGCCCGGCGTTTGATGCGCTGGAGAGCCAAAGCCTGTCGCAGCTGCGCAACGCGCTGAAGGGCGATGCGGTAACTCTGACTCGCGACCAGCTCGAACACGCCAGACAGAATAAAACCCAGGCGGATACCGCATGGCTGAAGGCCAGCGGTTATGACTTCCAGGCAAAAGCCAACCAGCAGGCGGGTATTGCGCTGCTCTCGGCGTTCACTACGTTGCCGAAGGCGGTAATTGAGCAAAATCTGGCGACGGTCACCGCCATCAATCGCGATGCCGTACAGACCTCCCGACATCAGGCGCTGGCGGATGCCGAGGGCATCGGCTATCTCTACTTCCTCAGCGATGCGCTGGGGCCGCGTCTCGGCAAAGCGTTCCTCGCCGCCTACGACAAAGGCGAGCTCGGTAAGGCGGCGGCGCTGATCAAAGCGTCTGAAGTGAGTACCGGGGCGGCGAAAAAGCACTTTAACAACCCGCGCCCGTTCCTGATTCAGGGCAATACCATCCATCTGGTGCCGGACGATGTGGTCGTTAAGGACAATGAGCCCTATACCGCCGACGGCGGCTCGTTTCCGAGCGGGCACACCAACACTGGCTATACCGACGCTCTGCTGATGGCGGAGATGATCCCGGAGCGCTTCGACGCGCTAGTGACCCGCGGCGCCCGCTATGGCTATTCGCGCATCGTGCTGGGTGTGCATTATCCGCTGGATGTGATGGGTTCGCGGATGGTGGCGCAGCGCAACGTCGCCCACTATTTGAATGACGCGAAGTATCGCGGGCTGTTTAATGAGGCGCGCGACCAGCTGCGCGCCGCGCTGGAGAAGGAGTGCGGCACGACGCTGGCGGAGTGCGCGAAGGTGCCTGCAAAAGACGATCCGTATAGCGACCCGGCGATGAAGGCGTTTTATCGCTTTACCATGACCTACGATCTGCCGCAGCAGAAGGGCGAAAAACCGAGCCTGAAGGTGCCGCAGGGGGCTGAAGTGCTGCTGGAGGCTGCGTTACCGAATCTGTCCGCCGCGCAGCGTCGGGCGCTGATGGTCAAAACGGCGCTGCCCGCAGGGTATCCGCTCTCCGGTGAGAACGACGCTCAGCAGTTCTGGCAGCGGCTGAATCTGCCGGCGGCGTATCAGATGGCGAATAAAGCGCATTAAACGTAACGCGATTGGGGCTTGTCCCGGAGGCAGCGCTGTCGCACCTGTCCCGGCTACAAAGGCGATGCGGGGTTTGCAGGAGCCGCTGTTCCGGTAGGCCCGGGCAAGCGTAGCGCCGCCGGGCGGTTTTATGTGGGCGTACCGGATGGGGTTGGTTTAAGGTCGATCTAGCTCTCTTTTGAGGATTTTACCGCAGGCAGAGCGCGGTTCATCGGTACCGGCAGCCAGGCGCGAATTAATAATCCGCCGCGTTCGCTGGAGCCAAGTTCCAGCTTACCGTTATGGTTATCGATAATGCGCTGAACGATAGCCAGGCCGAGTCCGGTTCCGCTAATCGTTCGGGCGCTATCGCCGCGCACGAACGGCTGGAACAAATGCTCACGCTGCTCCGGTTTAATCCCTGGACCGTCATCTTCTACCTGGAACCAGGCCCGGTTCCCCTCGCTGCCGCTGCTGACTTTAATCCAGCCGTTGCCATAGCGGGCGGCGTTGACCACCATATTCGCCAGCGCGCGTTTGATGGAGAGCGGATGCACGCGCAGTGGGATCTCGCCCGGCTGCAGATCGGTGGCGATCTCTCGCTCGTAGCCGCTCTCCGCCGCAATCACTTCCCCCAGCACCGCGTTAAGGTCCGTCAGCTCCATCGGCATCTCCTGACCGGTGCGCAGGTAGTCGATAAACTGTTCAATAATGGCGTTACACTCTTCGATATCTTTATTAATCGACTCGGCGAGGTAGCCGTCCTCTTCGCCCATCATCTCCGTCGCCAGACGAATACGCGTGAGAGGGGTGCGTAAATCATGGCTGACGCCGGCCATCAGCAGCGTACGGTCGTCCGCCAACTGCTTCACGCCAGCCGCCATATGGTTAAAAGCGCGGGTCACCGACCGCACTTCCGATGCGCCGTATTCGCGCAGCGGCGGGGGAATAATGCCTCGCCCGACCTGCAGCGCCGCGTGCTCCAGGTCGACCAGCGGTCGGTTCTGAATACGAATAAAGAGCCAGGCGCCGCCGATCGCCAGCAGCATGATGGCAAGGGTGTAGCGGAACAGCGGCGAGAAGTCGCCCTGGTGGATTTCGGTCAGCGGTACGCGCACCCAGATATTGGGGGAGAGCCAGGTTTTCAGCCACACCACGGGCGAGCTTTTATTCACTTCCACCCGCACTTCGGTCGGCCCGCCGAGCTGGTGCGCCATCTGCTGACTTAAGAATTCATAATGCTGCGCCCAGCGCAGGCCTGCGTCTTCCGCCGCTTCGTTGGAATAGAGCGAAATGCCCAGCTCGCGGTAAATCTCGCGGCGAAACGCCGGCGGCACCACCAGCTGGGTGCCGTCTTCCAGCTGCAGTTTATCGGTCATCAGCATACGCACTTCGTAGGCCAGAACCTTATTAAACTGCTGGAGACTGGGCAGGATCGCGAAATTCAGCACCACTAAATAGGTCGTCACCAGGCTGGCGAACAGCAGGGTGACGATCAGTAACAGGGTACGGGCAAACGAGCTTCGCGGCGAAAAGCGCACGCGTTTCATGCCTTAGAGCCGTCCGGGACGAAAACGTAGCCCAGGCCCCAAACGGTCTGGATATAGCGAGGATGCGCCGGGTCTTCTTCCACCATGCGGCGCAGGCGGGAGATCTGTACGTCGATGGAACGTTCCATGGCCGAATATTCACGGCCGCGGGCGAGGTTCATCAGCTTATCGCGGGATAAGGGTTCGCGCGGATGGCTCACCAGCGCTTTCAGTACCGCGAATTCACCGCTGGTCAGCGGCATAGGCTCATCTTCGCGGAACATCTCGCGGGTGCCGAGGTTCAGCTTGAACTTACCAAAGGCGATCACCGCCTCTTCCTGCGAAGGCGCGCCCGGCAGTTCGTTAGCCTGGCGGCGCAGCACGGCGCGGATACGGGCCAGCAGCTCGCGCGGGTTGAACGGTTTTGGGATGTAGTCGTCGGCGCCGATTTCCAGGCCCACGATACGGTCAACTTCTTCCCCTTTCGCCGTGACCATAATGATCGGCATCGGGTTGCTCTGGCTGCGCAGGCGGCGGCAAATGGACAGGCCATCTTCGCCCGGCAGCATGAGATCCAGCACCATGAGGTGGAAGGATTCACGGGTCAGCAGGCGATCCATCTGTTCAGCGTTCGCCACGCTACGAACCTGGAAGCCCTGCTCGGTCAGATAACGTTCGAGTAGCGCACGCAGGCGCATGTCGTCATCGACAACCAGAATCTTATAATTCTCTTGCATTGTTTATACTCCCAAAGGTTCACTGCAATTGTCAGTACGTATTCTCAAAAAAGCCCGGGTCGCCCACCAGCGAAATCTGGTATATATTCCAGGCTAAATTGTTACAAAGCATATTTAACAGCAGCTTAAGTATACATTTAAGCATAAGACACATTATTTATCCTGTTGCTATGATGACGTGCGACGAATTGTGCGCAGCATTGCACAAAGATCTGTAATCAGGAGCCGGAACCTTCGATGAAAACGCCGCTGATCACCCGTGAAGGGTATGAAAAACTGAAGAAAGAGATGGATACTCTGTGGCGCGAAGAACGTCCGGAAGTCACCAAAAAAGTGACCTGGGCGGCGAGCCTCGGCGACCGCAGTGAAAACGCCGATTACCAATACAATAAAAAGCGCCTGCGTGAAATTGACCGCCGGGTGCGCTACCTGACCAAGTGCCTTGAGCAGCTGAAAATCGTCGATTATTCGCCGCAGCAGGAGGGGAAGGTCTTTTTCGGCGCATGGGTGGAGATTGAAAACGATGCGGGCGAGACGAAGCGTTTCCGGATTGTCGGCTACGATGAAATCTTTGGCCGCAACGACTACATCTCCATTGATTCGCCAATGGCGCGCGCGCTGCTGAAAAAAGAGGTCGGCGATTTAGCTATCGTGAACACCCCCGCGGGCGAGGCGGCCTGGTACGTGAACGAAATTGAATACGTCAAAGCCAAATAGGCCCGGAACATTCCGAGAGGCTTTGGTCGCGGCTGGCATTTTAGCGTGTCAGTCCGTATAACTATCCCCCTGATTTTTGATCCTAAAGATGAATTAAACCGATGATGAATGATTCGCTCTGCCGCATTATTGCGGGTGAACTTCAGGCCAGAGCTGAACAGGTAGAAGCTGCCGTTCGCCTGCTTGATGAAGGGAACACCGTGCCGTTTATCGCACGCTATCGTAAAGAAGTCACCGGCGGTCTGGATGACACGCAGCTGCGTAATCTGGAAACCCGCCTCGGTTATCTGCGTGAACTCGAAGATCGCCGTCAGGCAATCCTGAAGTCCATCGGCGAACAGGGCAAACTGACCGAGGCGCTGGAAAAAGCCATCAACGGGACCTTGAGTAAGACCGAACTCGAAGACCTCTACCTGCCGTACAAACCGAAGCGCCGCACCCGCGGACAGATCGCCATTGAGGCAGGGCTGGAGCCGCTGGCTGAGCTGCTGTGGAACGAACCGTCCCACGACCCGGAAACCGAAGCCGCCAAATATATCGACGCCGATAAAGGCGTCGCGGACAGCAAAGCCGCTCTCGACGGCGCGCGCTATATCCTGATGGAGCGCTTTGCGGAAGACGCCGCCCTGCTGGCAAAAGTGCGTGACTATCTATGGAAAAACGCCCACCTGGTGGCGACCGTCGTCATCGGTAAGGAAGAGGAAGGGGCGAAATTCCGCGACTACTTCGACCATCACGAACCGATCGCCACCGTGCCGTCGCACCGCGCGCTGGCGATGTTCCGCGGCCGCAACGAAGGCGTGCTGCAGCTCTCTTTAAATGCCGACCCGCAGTTCGACGAGCCGCCGAAAGAGAGCCATGGCGAGCAAATCATTATCGACCATCTCGGCCTGCGCCTGAACAACGCCCCGGCGGACAGCTGGCGTAAGGGCGTGGTGAGCTGGACGTGGCGCATCAAGGTGCTGATGCACCTCGAAACCGAACTGATGGGTACCGTACGCGAACGTGCGGAAGATGAGGCAATTAACGTCTTCGCCCGCAATCTGCACGACCTGCTGATGGCCGCGCCGGCCGGGCTGCGCGCCACCATGGGCCTCGATCCGGGTCTGCGCACCGGCGTTAAAGTCGCCGTTGTTGACGGTACCGGCAAGCTGGTGGCTACCGATACCATCTACCCGCATACCGGGCAGGCCGCTAAAGCGGCGGTGGCGGTTGCCGCGCTGTGTGAAAAGTACAACGTTGAGCTGGTGGCTATCGGCAACGGTACCGCTTCGCGTGAAACCGAGCGTTTCTTCCTCGACGTGCAGAAGCAGTTCCCGAAAGTGACCGCGCAAAAGGTTATCGTCAGCGAAGCGGGCGCGTCCGTGTATTCAGCCTCCGAGCTGGCGGCGCTGGAGTTCCCGGATCTCGATGTTTCCCTGCGCGGCGCGGTCTCTATCGCCCGTCGTCTGCAGGACCCGTTGGCCGAGCTGGTGAAGATCGATCCGAAATCTATCGGCGTCGGCCAGTATCAGCACGATGTCAGCCAGACCCAGCTGGCGCGTAAGCTGGACGCGGTGGTGGAAGACTGCGTGAATGCCGTCGGCGTCGACCTGAACACCGCTTCCGTCCCGCTGCTCACCCGCGTTGCCGGTCTGACCCGCATGATGGCGCAGAATATCGTCTCCTGGCGCGATGAGAACGGTCAGTTCCAGAACCGCCAGCAGCTGCTGAAGGTGAGTCGTCTGGGGCCGAAAGCGTTTGAGCAGTGCGCAGGCTTCCTGCGCATCAACCACGGCGACAACCCGCTGGATGCCTCAACCGTGCACCCGGAAGCGTATCCGGTGGTGGAGCGCATTCTGGCGGCGACTCAGCAGGCGCTGAAAGATTTGATGGGCAACAGCGGCGAACTGCGTAATCTGAAAGCCGTTGATTTCACCGATGAGAAATTCGGCGTGCCGACGGTGACCGACATCATCAAAGAGCTGGAAAAACCGGGCCGCGACCCGCGTCCGGAGTTTAAAACCGCCCAGTTCGCCGATGGCGTAGAGACCATGAACGACCTGCTGCCGGGGATGATCCTCGAAGGCGCGGTGACCAACGTCACCAACTTCGGCGCGTTTGTCGATATCGGCGTTCACCAGGACGGCCTGGTGCATATCTCTTCCCTGTCGAATAAGTTCGTTGAAGATCCGCACACGGTGGTCAAAGCGGGCGATATCGTGAAGGTCAAAGTGATGGAAGTCGACCTGCCGAGGAAGCGTATCGCGCTGACGATGCGTCTGGACGAACAGCCTGGCGACAGCAACGCGCGCCGCGGCGGCGGAAGCGATCGTCCTCAGGGTAACCGCCCGGCGGCGAAGGCCGCTAAACCTCGCGGTCGCGAAGCGCAGCCAGCGGGCAACAGCGCGATGATGGACGCGCTGGCGGCGGCAATGGGTAAAAAACGCTAGTCTCTTTCCGGCCCCTTTTCTGAGGGGCCGTTTCTCCTCTGCTCTTCGCCATATTGCGCAAACAAGCATCAGTATTTTCTTATAACCTCTTAATAAGCGCGAATTGCGGATAATGAGATTATTATTTTCATTTCATTAACCAATGACACCTTTATTAAACATTTGCTAAGCAGAAATAATGATTCTCGCTACGGCCATGACAAAATAGAGTTTGCTCAATATCAACAAATGCTCAATTTTCTGTTTAAAAAAAGAATCGAGCGCATTATATGTATTGATGATAAAAACTATTCTCATTATCATTATTTCCATTGAATATTTTTTATTCTTCGTTGGCTACGGTCCCTGGCGCCGCGTTTCCGGCGCATACGGAAAACTCTCTTTTCAGTTGGCGATAAACAAGTAGGTCCTATGCAATTCACACCTGATAGTGCGTGGAAAATCACCGGCTTCTCCCGCGATATTAGTCCGGCATATCGGCAGAAGCTGCTGTCCCTCGGGATGCTGCCGGGGTCGTCTTTTAATGTGGTCCGCGTGGCGCCGCTCGGCGACCCTATTCATATTGAAACCCGACGCGTTAGCCTGGTATTACGTAAAAAGGATCTTGCGTTAATTGAGCTGGAAGCGGTTGCACAATAATGCCTGACCGGCACTAAGAGTATGAATATGAAAAAATTAACCCTTGGTTTAATTGGTAATCCAAATTCCGGGAAAACAACGCTGTTTAACCAGCTCACCGGCGCGCGCCAGCGTGTCGGGAACTGGGCGGGGGTAACCGTTGAGCGCAAAGAGGGTGGCTTCAACACCACCGATCATCAGGTCACGCTGGTAGACCTTCCTGGCACGTATTCCCTGACCACCATCTCCTCGCAAACCTCGCTGGATGAGCAGATTGCCTGCCACTATATTCTCAGCGGCGACGCCGACATGCTGATAAACGTGGTCGATGCCTCCAATCTGGAGCGTAACCTCTATCTGACGCTACAGCTGCTGGAGCTCGGCATCCCCTGCGTGGTCGCGCTGAATATGCTCGATATCGCGGAAAAACAGAACATCCGCATTGATGTCGACGCCCTGGCCGCCCGCCTCGGGTGCCCGGTGATCCCGCTGGTCTCCACCCGCGGGCGCGGTATCGAAGCCTTGAAAATGGCTATCGACCGCCATCAGCAGAATCAGGATATTGAACTGGTGCACTATCCGCGGCCGCTGCTGCGGGAGGCGGACAAGCTGGCGGAGATAATGGCCGCGGACATTCCGCCGCGCCAGCGCCGCTGGCTGGGTTTACAGATGCTTGAAGGCGATATTTATAGTCGCGCCTTCGCCGGAGACGCCGCCCACAAGCTGGACGTAGCCCTGGCGAATTTGAGCGAAGAGCTGGATGACCCTGCGCTGCACATCGCCGATGCCCGCTACCAAAGCATTGCCGCCATTTGCGATGCGGTCAGTAATACCCTCACTGCCGAGCCCAGCCGCTTTACCACAGCGATGGATAAAGTGATCCTCAACCGCTTCCTCGGCCTGCCGGTCTTCCTGTTCGTTATGTATCTGATGTTCTTGCTGGCGATTAATATTGGCGGCGCGCTGCAGCCTATTTTTGATGCCGGTTCCGTCGCTATCTTTATTCACGGCATACAGTGGATTGGCTACTCTCTTCACTTCCCGGACTGGCTGACGGTGTTTCTCGCCCAGGGGATTGGCGGCGGTATCAATACCGTGCTGCCGCTGGTGCCGCAGATCGGCATGATGTACCTGTTCCTCTCTTTCCTTGAAGACTCTGGCTATATGGCGCGGGCGGCGTTTGTCATGGACCGCCTGATGCAGGCGCTGGGTCTGCCGGGGAAATCCTTCGTGCCGCTCATCGTAGGTTTTGGCTGTAACGTCCCGTCGGTGATGGGCGCGCGTACGCTTGATGCGCCGCGCGAGCGTCTAATGACCATTATGATGGCGCCGTTTATGTCGTGTGGCGCGCGGCTGGCGATTTTCGCTGTCTTCGCCGCCGCCTTTTTCGGCCAGAACGGCGCGCTGGCGGTCTTCTCCCTGTACGTGCTGGGGATTGTGATGGCGATTGCGACCGGATTGATGCTGAAGCATACCATTATGCGCGGCGAAGCATCGCCGTTTGTGATGGAGCTACCGGTGTATCACGTTCCGCACGTGAAAAGCCTGCTCATCCAGACCTGGCAGCGCCTGAAAGGCTTCGTCCTGCGGGCAGGTAAAGTTATCGTCATCGTCAGTATCTTCCTCAGCGCGCTGAACAGCTTCTCGCTGAACGGTAAGATCGTCGATAACATCAACGACTCGGCGCTGGCGTCGGTCAGCCGGGTGATTACCCCGGTGTTTAAGCCGATTGGCGTACATGAGGATAACTGGCAGGCGACCGTCGGCCTGTTTACCGGCGCGATGGCGAAAGAAGTGGTGGTCGGGACGCTGAACACCCTCTACACCGCCGAAGATATCCAGAACGAAGCGTTTAATCCGCAGGCGTTTAACCTCGGCGATGAGCTACTGGCCGCGGTAGATGAGACCTGGCAGAGCCTGAAAGACACCTTTAGCCTGAGCGTGCTGGCCAACCCTATCGAAGCCAGTAAAGGCGACGGCGAAATGGCAACCGGCGCGATGGGCGTGATGGGCAGCAAATTCGGTAGCGCCGCTGCGGCGTACAGCTACCTGATTTTCGTCCTGCTCTATATTCCCTGCATCTCGGTCATGGGGGCGATTGCCCGTGAGTCGAGCCGTGGCTGGATGATGTTCTCGGTTCTGTGGGGGCTGAATATCGCTTACTCGCTCTCTACGCTGTACTACCAGACCGTCAGCTTTAGCCAGCATCCGCGCTATAGCCTGGTGTGCATTCTGGCCGTTGTGTTATTTAATATTGTGGTCTTCGGCCTGCTGCGCAGAGCACGTAGCCGGGTGGACGTCTCGCTGCTGGCGACGCGCAAAACGCCGTCGTCCTGCTGCCAGAGTCCGGCTGGCGATTGTCACTAAGGAGCGATGATGGCGTCGTTAATTGATGTGCGCGATATGCTGGCCCTGCAGGGGAGGATGGACGCAAAGCAGCTCAGCGCCCGCCTGCAAGCGCCGCAGCCGTTGATCGACGCGATGCTGAGCCGCCTGGAAGCGATGGGTAAAGCGGTGAAAGTGACCGAGGATGCCGATGGCTGCCTCTCCGGCAGCTGTAAAAGCTGCCCGGAAGGCAAAGCCTGCCTGCGGGAGTGGTGGTCGCTGCGCTGATGGGTATGTAAAGGTTGATTTCCCCGGATTGCGGCTTACGCCTTATCCGGGCTACACGCCTGTGCGGTTTGAGTCTGGTAGCCCGGGTAAGGCGTTTACGCCGCGACCCGGGAGATTCAATCACAGATTTGTACGGTTTTGGGGTGGGGAGCGCGTACAGTCTCACCGCGACGCCTCCGGGCCCAGGGCTGCAAGCGGGTCCTGAGACCCGCTTTCTGGCTTACTTGTAGACGTCCGCGTTAGCGTGAACCGTTTTCTCGTTCTTCTCGCCTGCAATCACCACGAAATAGGTGCCACCCAGCTCATCCGCTTTTTTCGACAGATCGCGCTTTGCATCCATCGGAGAGGTCGTTCTTGAGGTGGTAATAGAACCAATTTTGGTCAGGTTCATCTTAGCCACTTCGTCTTTTTGAATTTCCTTGGCGGCGAATGCGCCGAAGGACAGGGAGCCAATCACCAGAGATGCAACAATTCCTGTAACAAGTTTCATAGCCTCTACTCTCCATTAGGTTGTTTTTTTTAGGTCACGGGTCCGGCGTGAAATAGTCAACCCCCGCAACAACCTAAGTATTGCTGCACCTTGCGTTTTTACCACGTCCCGCTAAAAAAATTTATCGATCTCATGCTTCAGCTCAATCAGCGGAGCGCAAAACGTCTGCGGATGTGAAATGAATGGCGCATGGGCGGCTTTATCGAAGACAATCGACGTGCTTTTTGGCCACAGCGCATCGAGAACCGGGATGATTTTACGCGGCACCAGGCCATCCAGGCGACCGTACAGGCGCAAAAACGGCACGTCGAGGGTAGTCAACGGCTGGCGTAAATCGGCGGTTTTGAGGATCTCCAGCCCGCCGTTTAAAACCTCCGGCGACGGCATCGGTAGCGACAGTACCGTGCTCTTCAGCGCTCTCGCATCCTGACGCGCGCTTTCGGTACCCATGGTTTGCAACGCCAGAAAGCGTTCGACGGTGCGTTGAAAATCTTCGCTCAGCTGCTGCTGAAATCCGCTCAGCACGTCGGGCTTAATGCCGGGCCAGCTGTCGTGAGCGCTGAAGCAGGGGGAAGAGGCGACGGTGACCAGCGCCTGCACGCGATCGGGATGGGATAACGCGACCTGGCTGGCCACCAGCCCGCCGAGGCTCCAGCCTAGCCAGATCGCGCGATCCGGCGCTTTTTCCAGCACCCGCTGCGCCATCTCTTCCAGCGACATCGCGCCAAAGCCGCCGCTGCGGCCATAGCCAGGAAGATCGACGAGGTGCAGCGTAAAATGCGAAGCCAGCTGCGGCGTGATGCAATCCCACACTTTGGCATTCAGCCCCCATCCGTGCAGCAGCACAAGATGACAATTTCCTTCGCCCGTGGTCTGCCACGCGATCGTTTTCATCAGTTACTGTTCTCTTTCCACCAATATGAGGGGGAAATATGCTAACAGCACACAGCTTATGCTGGCTATGCCAAATGCCGCTAGCCATCGCCGACTGGGGGATCTGCTCGCGATGCACGTCGGCGCTGCTGGCGTCTGAACCGCTGTGCCCGCAGTGCGGCCTGCCGGCCCAATCAAGCGCGCTGCCCTGCGGGCGCTGCCTGCAAAAACCGCCGCCGTGGCAGCGGCTGGTGACGGTGAATGACTATCGACCGCCGCTGAGCGGCCTGATTCACCAGCTGAAATTCAATAAGCGGCCCGAGCTGGCCCCGGCGTTGGCGCGTCTGCTGCTGTTGCGCATTCGCCTGCGTCGGGATCTTCCCCGCCCGGACCGGATAATTAGCGTGCCGCTCTGGCAGCGGCGCCAGTGGAAGCGGGGGTTTAATCAGAGCGACCTGCTGTGTCGGCCGCTATCCCGCTGGCTGGGCAGCGCCTGGCGTAGCGACGCGCTGACCCGTCGGCGCCGTACCGGCACCCAGCATCAGCTCAGCGCCAGATTGCGTAAACAGAATCTGAAAAACGCCTTTCAGCTTGAATTGTCGCTACAGGGTCACCATATCGCCATTGTGGATGATGTCGTCACAACCGGAAGCACCGTCGCCGAGATATCCCGCCTGCTTTTGCGAAACGGCGCCGCGACGGTTCAGGTATGGTGTATATGCCGTACCTTGTAGACCCCTGCTGATGGGCGTATTATAACCCAGTAAAATAGTCAACTATTAGGCCAACGCTATGATCCGTATTTCCGATGCTGCACAAGCGCACTTTGCCAAACTGCTGGCAAATCAGGAAGAAGGGACACAAATTCGCGTATTTGTGATCAATCCCGGCACCCCTAACGCCGAGTGCGGCGTGTCCTACTGCCCACCGGATGCGGTGGAAGATTCCGATACCGCGCTGAAGTTTGAACAGCTCACCGCTTATGTCGATGAACTTAGCGCGCCGTATCTGGAAGACGCTGAAATCGATTTTGTTACCGACCAGCTGGGCTCCCAGCTGACGCTGAAAGCGCCAAACGCCAAGATGCGCAAAGTGTCCGACGATGCCCCGCTGATGGAGCGCGTCGAGTACCTGCTGCAGTCGCAAATTAACCCGCAGCTGGCCGGTCACGGCGGGCGCGTCACGTTGATGGAAATCACCGAAGATGGCCTGGCGATCCTGCAGTTCGGCGGCGGCTGCAACGGCTGTTCGATGGTCGACGTGACGCTGAAAGAAGGGATCGAGAAGCAGATGCTAAACGAGTTCCCGGAACTGAAAGGCGTACGCGATCTGACCGAACACCAGCGCGGCGAGCACTCCTACTACTAATTATCCGCCCGGTTGCCTTTGCGCAGCCGGGCGGCTCCCCCATGTTACCGCGCAACATTCCCCGCTAAGCGACCCGGCAAAAACCCGGGAAAGAGTATGACTTAAGTCTCATATTTGAAATTTTCACCGCCCAGGTGATTCTCAAACTTCATATGTTACCCGTATCATTCACTTCAGGCGCCACAGATAAAAAAATAGCCAGCTATCCTTTCTCTGGGTAAGGATAAAGCCAGCTTCTACGGCGTCAGACATTTTTTGTTCCGGTCGGAACGGATGAAGTCAATGTTGAAACTATGACGTTACCCATAACAAATTAAGGCCAGGTAAATCATGCCATTAGTCATCGTTGCTATCGGGGTTGCCCTGTTATTGTTGCTGATGATCCGTTTCAAGCTGAACGGGTTTATCGCTCTGGTTCTGGTGGCACTTGCCGTCGGGCTCATGCAGGGTATGCCTCTGGATAAAGTTATCGTCTCCATCAAAAACGGCGTTGGGGGAACCCTCGGCAGCCTCGCGCTGATCATGGGCTTCGGCGCGATGCTCGGTAAAATGCTGGCGGACTGCGGCGGTGCGCAGCGTATCGCCACCACGCTGATTGCCAAATTTGGTAAACAACATATTCAATGGGCGGTTGTGCTGACCGGTTTTACCGTCGGCTTCGCCCTGTTCTATGAAGTGGGCTTCGTACTGATGCTGCCGCTGGTCTTTACCATCGCCGCATCCGCCGGTATCCCGCTGCTCTATATCGGCGTGCCGATGGCGGCCGCGCTCTCCGTGACGCACGGTTTCCTGCCTCCGCACCCGGGCCCGACGGCGATTGCCACTATTTTCCATGCCGACATGGGCAAGACCCTGCTGTTTGGTACGATTCTGGCGATCCCGACGGTTATCCTCGCGGGCCCGGTTTATGCGCGCTTCCTGAAAGGCATCGATAAGCCGATTCCGGAAGGGCTGCATAACCCGAAAACCTTCACTGAAGAAGAGATGCCGGGTTTTGGCGTCAGCGTCTGGACCTCGCTGGTCCCGGTTATCCTGATGGCGATGCGCGCCGTGGCCGAGATGGTTCTGCCGAAAGGCCACGCCTTCCTGCCGATCGCTGAATTCTTCGGCGACCCGGTGATGGCGACGCTGATCGCGGTACTGATCGCGATGTTCACCTTCGGTCTCAACCGCGGTCGTTCAATGGAGCAGATTAACGATACGCTGACCTCCTCGATCAAAATCATCGCCATGATGCTGCTGATCATCGGCGGCGGCGGCGCCTTCAAGCAGGTGCTGGTCGATAGCGGGATGGATAAATACATCGCCTCTATCATGCATGAATCCAATATGTCCCCGCTGTTTATGGCGTGGTCGATTGCTGCGGTTCTGCGTATCGCGCTGGGTTCCGCCACCGTTGCGGCTATCACCGCAGGCGGTATCGCCGCGCCGCTGATCGCCAGCACCGGCGTGAGCCCTGAACTGATGGTTATCGCCGTTGGCTCCGGCAGCGTTATCTTCTCCCACGTTAACGATCCGGGCTTCTGGCTGTTTAAGGAATACTTCAACCTGACCATCGGCGAGACCATTAAGTCGTGGTCAGTGCTGGAAACCATTATCTCCGTGTGCGGTTTGATCGGCTGCCTGCTGTTGGGTATGGTGGTGTAAGCCAGTTATCGCCTTAAAACGGGCCGGGTCGCCGCGATGCGAACCCGGCTTTTTTATGCGTGATGGCCACAACGGCCAGACTTATCGCAGTAATACCCGCCTGCGCGCGGCGCCTGACATTGAAATTCACCCAACTATCCCCCATTCTAGATCCCATGCTACAGCGCGGGACGCGCGCTTCATTCACCCTATTCAACAGGACTGCGCATATGACCAATCCATTACTGACGCCTTTTTCATTACCGCCATTTTCTGCAATCAAACCCGAGCACGTGGTCCCCGCGGTCACTAAAGCGCTGGATGACTGCCGGGCGGCGGTAGAGCGCGCGGTGGCGCAAGGGGCGCCGTATACCTGGGAAAATCTTTGCCAGCCGCTGGCGGAAGTGGACGATGTGCTGGGGCGCCTTTTTTCTCCGGTCAGCCACCTGAACTCGGTTAAAAACAGCCCGGAGTTGCGCGAAGCCTACGAACAAACCCTGCCGCTGCTCTCCGAGTACAGCACCTGGGTTGGGCAACATGAAGGTCTGTACAAAGCGTACCGCGACCTGCGCGACGGCGACCATTACGCCACCCTGAATACCGCGCAGAAAAAAGCGGTCGATAACGCGCTGCGTGATTTTGAACTCTCCGGTATTGGCCTGGCGAAAGAGCAGCAGAAACGCTACGGCGAAATCGCCGCTCGCCTCTCCGAGCTGGGCAATCAGTACAGCAACAACGTGCTCGACGCGACCATGGGTTGGACCAAGCTGATCGCCGATGAGTCCGAGCTCTCCGGGATGCCGGAAAGCGCGCTTGCCGCGGCGAAAGCCCAGGCTGAAGCCAAAGAGCAGGAAGGGTATCTGCTGACCCTGGATATCCCGAGCTATCTGCCGGTGATGACCTACTGCGACAATCAGGCGCTGCGTGAAGAGCTGTATCGCGCGTATTCCACCCGTGCCTCCGACCAGGGGCCGAACGCCGGAAAATGGGATAACGGCCCGGTGATGGCGGAAATTCTTGCCCTGCGCCATGAACTGGCGCAGCTGCTGGGCTTTGACAGCTATGCCGATAAGTCGCTGGCGACCAAAATGGCGGAAAATCCGCAGCAGGTGCTCGACTTCCTGACCGACCTGGCCAAACGCGCCCGTCCGCAGGGTGAGAAAGAGTTGGCTCAGCTGCGCGCCTTCGCCAAAGCCGAATGCGGCGTTGATGAGCTGCAGCCGTGGGATATCGCTTACTACAGTGAAAAACAGAAGCAGCATCTTTACAGCATCAGCGATGAACAGCTGCGCCCGTACTTCCCGGAAAACAAAGCCGTTAACGGCCTGTTCGAAGTGGTTAAGCGTATTTACGGCATTACCGCGAAAGAGCGTACTGACGTTGACGTCTGGCATCCTGAGGTGCGCTTCTTCGAACTCTATGATGAAAATAACGAGCTGCGCGGCAGCTTCTACCTCGATCTCTACGCCCGCGAACACAAACGCGGCGGGGCGTGGATGGATGACTGCGTCGGCCAGATGCGCAAGCTTGACGGCACGCTGCAAAAGCCGGTCGCTTATCTGACCTGCAACTTTAACCGTCCCGTCAGCGGTAAGCCGGCGCTGTTCACCCACGATGAAGTGATCACCCTGTTCCACGAATTTGGTCACGGTCTGCACCATATGCTGACCCGTATCGATACCGCTGGCGTCTCCGGCATCAGCGGGGTACCGTGGGATGCGGTCGAACTGCCGAGCCAGTTTATGGAAAACTGGTGCTGGGAGCCGGAAGCGCTGGCGTTTATCTCCGGCCACTACGAAACCGGCGAGCCGCTGCCGCAGGAGCTGCTGGAGAAAATGCTGGCGGCGAAAAACTACCAGGCGGCGATGTTTATTCTGCGCCAGCTGGAGTTCGGTCTGTTCGACTTCCGCCTGCATGCAGAGTTCAGCCCGCAGCAGGGCGCGAAAATCCTCGAAACGCTGGCGGAAATTAAGCAGCAGATCGCGTTGATTCCTGGTCCGTCGTGGGGCCGCTTCCCGCACGCCTTCAGCCATATCTTCGCCGGAGGTTATGCGGCGGGCTACTACAGCTACCTGTGGGCCGACGTGCTGGCGGCGGATGCCTTCTCGCGCTTCGAAGAGGAGGGGATCTTCAATCGCGAAACCGGCCAGTCGTTCCTCGACAACATCCTTAGCCGCGGCGGTTCGGAAGAGCCAATGGTCCTGTTCAAACGCTTCCGCGGTCGCGAGCCGCAGCTGGACGCGATGCTTGAGCATTACGGTATTAAGAGTTAATCCTGTTGTGAAAATTTGTTTAATTGATGAAGCGGGCGCCGGAGACGGCGCCCTATCCGTTCTGGCTGACCGCTGGGGGCTGGAGCAGGATGAGGACAACCTGATGGCGCTGGTGATGACGCCCGAGCATCTGGAGCTTCGCAAGCGCGATGAGCCGAAGCTTGGCGGCATCTTCGTCGATTTTGTCGGTGGGACGATGGCCCATCGGCGCAGGTTCGGCGGCGGCCGCGGCGAGGCGGTGGCGAAAGCGGTGGGCATCAAAGGCGACTACCTGCCGGATGTGGTCGATGCGACCGCCGGTCTGGGAAGGGATGCCTTTGTTCTTGCCTCCGTGGGCTGTCGCGTGCGGATGCTGGAGCGTAACCCGGTGGTTGCCGCACTGCTCGACGATGGCCTGGCGCGCGGCTACGCCGATGCGGAGATCGGCCCGTGGTTGCAGGAGCGGTTGCAGCTGATCCACGCTTCCAGCCTGACGGCGCTGACCGATATCACCCCGCGTCCGCAGGTGGTCTATCTCGACCCGATGTTTCCGCATAAGCAGAAAAGCGCGCTGGTGAAGAAAGAGATGCGGGTATTTCAGTCGCTGGTGGGGCCGGATTTAGACGCCGATGGTCTGCTGGAACCGGCGCGACGGCTGGCGAGCAAACGGGTAGTGGTTAAGCGACCGGACTACGCGCCGCCGCTGGCGGACGTGGCGACGCCGAACGCGGTCGTGACC
Organism: Klebsiella pasteurii; assembly: GCF_018139045.1. Lineage (NCBI taxonomy): Bacteria > Pseudomonadati > Pseudomonadota > Gammaproteobacteria > Enterobacterales > Enterobacteriaceae > Klebsiella > Klebsiella pasteurii. The sequence goes on along the minus strand of NZ_CP073236.1, from coordinate 3,595,710 downwards.
AAAGGCCACCGGTTTGATATATACGCCGGAACGGCGGTTGAGCCACAATCCGGGCATGTTTCTGACTGAAATAGCGTGCGTGCTTCCCCCGGGGGCGGCGCTCATCGCGCCTTGCCCGGGCTATGGGTTCGTGCGGTCTGGGGGGTGTAGCCCGGATAAGGCGTTAGCCGCAATCCGGGAAACCTTGTCGGCGGCCGCGTTTTTACGCGCTTTTTGTATTAATCATCCGGTTCAGCCACGGCACCATGATCGCCATGACCACCGTTACGCCCAGGGTCACCAGGCCAATTTTGCTGAAGACATCGGTATAAATCGGCAGCGTCTGTAGCGGGTCGGTAATATTGTCCGGTACGGCGGTGAAGGTCGCCACGTAGCCGCCCAGCAGGAACGCGGCGGCCTGCGTCAGGAACCACATCCCAAGAATAAAGCCCATCAGATGCTGCGGTACCAGCGCGGCGACCATCGCCAGCCCCAGAGCGCTAATCAGCAGTTCCCCCAGGCTCTGGAACAGATAGACCAGCACGATAAACCACGGCGAGGTCAGCCCCTGGGCATCGGCAAACCACATTCCCGCGGCGGCGGCCGTCAGAAAGCCTAGCGCGCACAGGAACATACCGAGGGTGAACTTCATCGGCATGGTCAAATCTTTGCCCTTATTACCCAAACGCGTATAGATAGCGGCGAGGATCGGACTGGCAACCACTACCCAGAACGGGTTTAGCGCCTGGAAACTCACCGGATTAATCGCGAAGCCGAGAATTTCATGGTGGACGTTGTTGATCGCAAAGAAGTTGAGTGAGGTGGGCATCTGCGCGTACAGAATATAAAACAGCACCGCTTCCAGCATCAGGATAAAGGCGACGAACATTTTGTTGCGTCCGGTCTTATCCAGCTTGAAGGCCTCGCGGAAGAAAAAAATCGTCACCACCACCGAGAGGATAATCAGCACCAGGTTGGCGATTTTGACGTTATGCATCAGCCAGGCGCAGAGAAAAATCATGACCACCGTTCCGGCCAGCACGTACAGCAGATTGCGCAGGCTTAGCGGCTTGCGGTCCGGCTCAGAGCCGATATCTTTCACCATTCCTCGACAGGCGAAGTAAACCAGCAGGGCGACGATCAGCCCTGCGCCGCACAGGTTGTAGGTCACCGCGTAGCCGAACTTATCGGCAATCACCGGCGCCAGCGAGAGCGACAGCAGCGAACCGATATTGATCGACATATAAAACAGCGTGAAGGCGCCATCCAGACGGGCATCTTTTGGCGGATAGCACTTAGATAGCAGGCTCGCCGGGTTGGCTTTAAATAGCCCGTTTCCCACCGCAATAGTCCCCAGCGCGATGAAAATCAAATTGGGTTGGTGCAGCGACAGGCCGGTCATAAAGTAGCCCGCTGCCAGCACAATCGCGCCCAGAACCAGCGTACGTTTCGTACCCAGCAGATGATCGCCGACATAGCCGCCGATGGAGATAAGGCCGTAGACCAGCGCGGCAAACGCGCCGAAGGTAATAAATGCCTGCTCCTGAGAAAAACCAAGCTGTTTAACAAAGAATACAGCCAGGATGCCCTGTACGCCGTAATAGCCAAATCGCTCCCATAGTTCCACAAAAAAGATCATGAAGAATGGGCGAGGTTGCTGCAGCAAGCCTGTCGGTGCGGTTGAATTCATCTTTCTTCGCCTTTAAGTCCTGTCCGGAAAAGTATGAACGCGTATGCCAAAACGCGCTGAAAAAGCTTTATTTTGCGTAATGATATGATGTTCACGGCTGTTAACAAATTATTATATGGGTAAATTGCCGGTGAAATGGTTGATCAATCTGGTATTATGGTGATTATGTGGATGTATGTGCTTTTTCTGCGGTGGGTGAGGCGAGAAACAAAAACGCCCGCGTTAGCGGGCGTTGGTCATCAGCGAATTAAATAACGTCCTGTTATTCGTCTTCTTCGTCGCGCAGTGGGACAATCAGCATATCAACGTGAACGGTGTTGATAAGCTGACGCGCTGAGGACATTAGTTTGCTCCAGAAGTCCTGATGGTGACCACAAACCACCAGGTCCATATCATATTTTTTAATCGCATCAACCAGAACCTGGCCGAGATCGCCGCTGCCGCTGAGGGTCTCAGTGATCGGGTAGCCCGCGTTAGTCGACAGCTCGCTTAACGCGTGATGAGTCTCTTCAGAGATGCGTTTCTGCATGTCGCCCAGATTGACGTCAATAAGGCCGGTGTAGAGATCGGAGTAATTCACATCCACGTGGATCAGGGAAACTTTTGCATTGTAGGGACGGGCCATAGAAACGGCTTTTTCTACCAGTACTTTGCTTTCCGGGGACAGGTCTACTGCAATAAGAATATGTTTGTAAGCCATAGTGTTACTCCTTCCATAAGTTGTCGATGACCGTTGGACCTGACAGCCAGCGCTGCCGCTTCGCCCGCGTCCTGCGTGCTACATTCGCGGGGGCTAGTCCTTAAGGACCTAATTGTAGAAGATATTTCTACCTTATAGCGCCCCTCGCGATCCGTCAATCCACCTTGTTCAGCGAATAGTTAAACAAATATATCCGACTTATGCATTGATAATGATTAACGTTGTGGTAAAAAAATTAACTGATCTCCTACACTATTTAATGAGCCGGTCGGATAAATAAACGTGATCGGAATCGCACTCTTTTACTGTACAGTCGGTTTGCTATTGGGGAGCGGTAGTCCCGGAGGGAGCCTCCGAGGACGGGTCGCCGGGGAGGAGGTATGATCAGCACTATTGCGCTGTTTTGGGCCCTGTGTATCGTATGTGTAGTGAATATGGCACGCTACTTCTCGTCGCTGCGTGCATTGCTTGTTGTGCTACGTGGTTGTGACCCTTTGCTCTATCAATATGTCGACGGCGGCGGTTTTTTTACGTCGCACGGACAGCCCAGCAAACAGATGCGCCTGGTGTGGTACATCTACGCTCAGCGCTACCGCGATCACCATGACGATGAGTTTATCCGCCGCTGCGAGCGGGTTCGTCGGCAGTTTATCCTCACCAGCGCGCTATGCGGCCTGGTGGTGGTCAGCATGATTGCCCTGGCTATCTGGCACTAGCTTTACGGCAGGCAAAAAAAACGGGCCAGTTTCCTGACCCGTTTGTCTCTCTTCTGACTGATACCCGCTTAGATAAACTGCAGCGAGAGCCAGTACAGCGCACCGGACAGCAGAATCGCTGCCGGCAGGGTGAGCACCCAGGCCATCAGGATGCTGGTGACGGTTTTCTTCTGCAGACCGCCGCCATCAACGAGCATCGTCCCCGCTACCGAGGAGGAGAGCACGTGGGTGGTGGAAACCGGCATCCCGGTATAGCTCGCCAGACCAATCGATACGGCTGCGGTCATTTGAGCTGACATACCCTGCGCGTAGGTCATCCCTTTCTTACCGATTTTCTCGCCGATAGTGGTCGCCACGCGACGCCAGCCGATCATGGTGCCGATTCCCAGCGCCAGAGCAACCGCCATAATAATCCAGATTGGCGCATACTCGATGGTGCTCAGCATATCGGTTTTCAGCTTCTTCAGCAGACGCTTATCGTCAGCATTCACTTCCGGCAGTTTAGCCACTTTATCGGTGGTGTCGGAGATGCAGAGCATAATACGGCGCAAATGGCTACGCTGCTCAACGGAGAGCGTGTCGTAGCTTTCGGTGCCGGCCAGCATCGTCTTCACGCGGTCAAGTGCGTTGATGGTGTTGGCCGGGTGGCAGTGAAACTCGCCGTTAGCGGCTGCCCCTGCGTCCGGAGACGGAATGAGCTGCTCGGCGCCGGTCGCTTTCTTCAACAGCTCAGGGCGCTGCTGGAAGAAGGTTTCCACATTGTTGACCGCATCGCGGGTACGGGTGATTTCGTAGCCGGAAGCGTTCATATTAACCACGAAGCCCGCCGGAGCAACGCCGATCAGAACCAGCATCACCAGGCCAATGCCTTTCTGGCCATCGTTCGCGCCATGGGAGAACGCGACGCCAATGGCGGACAGAATCAGCGCAATACGCGTCCAGAATGGCGGCTTTTTCTTGCCGTCTTTCTTTTCACGCTCGGCTGGGGTCAGGTGGATACGGGCGCGTTTTTTGGTTCCGCTCCAGTAGCGACGCAGAATGAAAATCAGGCCGCCCGCCACAACCAGACCCACGATTGGCGAGATGATCAGCGAGCCAAAAATACCCATGACTTTCGGGATGTTCAGCGCATCTACCACCGACGTGCCGGTCATCAGCGCATTGGTTAAACCAATACCGATGATCGCGCCGATCAGAGTGTGCGAGCTGGAGGCCGGAAGGCCGAAGTACCAGGTGCCGAGGTTCCAGATGATTGCCGCCAGCAACATGGAAAAGACCATGGCGAGGCCATGCGCTGAACCCATGTTAAGCAGCAGGTCGGTCGGCAACATATGCACGATGGCATAGGCTACGCTGAGACCGCCCAGCAGAACGCCGAAGAAGTTAAAAAGAGCCGCCATCGCCACAGCAAGCTGCGACCGCATTGCGCGTGTGTAAATCACAGTTGCAACAGCGTTTGCGGTATCATGAAAACCATTGATCGCTTCGTAAAAAAGCACGAAAGCCAGAGCAAGCAATAATAATAGCCCGGTATGTAAATCCAGACCGGCAAATAAATGTAGCATAGGACGTTACGCCATTTTGAGGACATGAACGCGGCGCATTATCAGTGACTTTCGCGGCGCGGGCAAAGTGAAATATAGACTTTTTTTGATTTTCTTCCTGTTTAAGTTTTACCTTGTTGGGAGTATTCCTATATCTTTCAATAAGGTACATAAATCTGTTTTTTTCAGGCTGGTGCGACCAGAATGAAAAATTTACAATTCCCGACAATCGGGATATGAGGAATGTTGTGTGGAAAGGTTTGATGCCATCGTAATCGGCGCCGGAGCGGCGGGAATGTTTTGTGCGGCGCAGGCGGGGCAGGCAGGTTGCCGGGTACTGTTGCTCGATAATGGCAAAAAGCCCGGGCGTAAGATCCTGATGTCCGGCGGTGGCCGTTGTAACTTTACTAACATGTATATCGAACCCGCGGCATATCTCAGTCAAAACCCGCATTTTTGCAAATCTGCGCTGGCGCGCTACACCCAGTGGGACTTTATCGATCTGGTTGGCAAATACGGTATTGCCTGGCATGAGAAAACTCTGGGCCAGCTTTTCTGCGATGATTCCGCCGAGCAAATCGTTAACCTGCTGCTGGCCGAGTGCGAAAAAGGCGGCGTGCAAATTCGTCTGCGCAGCGAAATTATCGGCGTTGAACGGGATGATGAGGGCTACACGCTACAGCTTAACGGCGAGACGGTGGCGGCGAAAAAGCTGGTGGTTGCCTCTGGCGGACTGTCTATGCCGGGCCTCGGCGCCTCGCCGTTTGGCTATAAGCTTGCCGAGCAGTTTGGCCTGAAGGTGCTGCCGACCCGAGCGGGCCTGGTGCCGTTCACCTTGCATAAGCCGCTGCTTGAACAGCTGCAGGTGCTTTCCGGGGTGTCGGTACCCTCGACCATCACGGCGGAAAATGGGACCGTCTTCCGGGAAAATCTGCTCTTTACCCACCGCGGGCTGTCCGGACCGGCGGTACTGCAAATTTCCAGCTACTGGCAGCCGGGAGAATTCGTCAGCATCAATCTGCTGCCGGATTGCCATCTTGATGACTTCCTTAACGAGCAGCGTGCGGCGCATCCCAATCAGAGCCTGAAAAACACCCTCGCGATGCAGCTGCCGAAGCGGTTGGTTGAATGCTTACAGCAGCTGGGCCAACTTCCGGATGTCACCCTGAAACAGCTTAACGTTCGCGAGCAGCAGGCGCTGGTTGAGACGCTGACCGCATGGCGCGTCCAGCCGAATGGTACCGAAGGCTATCGCACGGCGGAAGTGACCCTCGGCGGTGTCGATACGAATGAGCTCTCTTCGCGCACCATGGAAGCCCGAAAGGTGCCCGGTTTGTACTTTATCGGCGAAGTGATGGACGTCACCGGCTGGCTGGGAGGCTATAACTTCCAGTGGGCGTGGGCATCAGCCTGGGCATGCGCGCAGGCTTTAGCGGAACAGAAATAACCGCTTGATCTGTATCCGCAGACCCGGCTCCGCCTTATCCGCTGATATTGTGCTGCTTTAATTTGCGCCACAGGGTCGTGGGACTGATGCCGAGCATCACCGACGCTTTGGTTCTGTCCCCGTCGGTTTTTTCGATGACATGGGTAATCAGCCGTTTCTCTTGTTTCTTTAATAAATCGGTTTCATCTGATGTCACGCCCGTGGCCGGGAAGTGAGAGCTCTCGTTGTCGCCATCCGGTGAAATTTGACCGATCTGCAGCAAAACGTCTTTGCTCACTCGATCGATGTCCAGCAGGACGATGAGCCGGTAGATAACCGCCTGAAGTTCACGAATGTTGCCAGGCCAGCTATAGCGATGCAAAAAATCCACCGCGTCGGGGGTGAATGTGATTTGCTTACCTTGCTGATAAAGCAGGTTCTGAATCAACAACATGATATCGCCCGGTCGTTGGCGTAAGGCCGGTAGACTCAACTCAAGAATATTAATTCTATAGTACAGATCCCGCCTGAACTCACCGCTGGCGACGAGCTGGCGCAGATCCTTATTGCTGGCGGTGATCAGGCGAAAATCGGCGGTGATCAACGTATCGCCCCCGAGACGAGAGAATTGCTTCTCTTGTAACACGCGCAGCAGCTTAACCTGTACCGATAACGGCGCTTCGCTGATTTCATCGATAAACACTGTGCCGTTCATCGCCATTTCAAACACCCCCGGTTTTCCGCCCTTACGTGCGCTGGTAAATGCGCCGTCGGCATAGCCAAAGAGTTCGCTTTCCAGAATACCCTCAGGGATGGCCGCGCAGTTAATCGCGATAAAAGGGCTATGGCTTCTGGCGCTATGGTTATGAATACTTTGGGCGAAAAGCTCTTTGCCTGTGCCGGTATCGCCTAAAATATGAATGGGAAGTTCGTGGCGGGCGCACAGTTTAGCTTTTTTTATGACATCGCGTATCGCCGGAGACTGGCCAATAATGTCGTCGAAAGACCAGGTTGTGGAAAAACCGCGGAGCTTACTTTTTTTGCTGATACTATTTTGCCAAAGCGAGCTTTCCTGGCTTAACCCCGTAATAACGGCATAAGATATTTTTGGGTTAGAAAAATGGCGCACGGAAATATGAATCGTTACGCCGTTAATGTCTATAGCCTGCTCTTTGATGTCTAATTCATTAATAATGCTGGCATAAATCTCTTTAAAGGCTTCTTTTTTGAATAGTTTATCTCCGGCTTGACATTGAAATAATTCAACACCGGTGGCATTGATATTTATAATTTCACCAAGCTGATCAATGCACATAATACCTTCACGCGCCTGATTCAAGGCTGAATGGCTCATGATTAGCTTGCTGTTTTCTCGATTAATGTATTTCAATAAACTGTGAGATTCATTGATGGCCTGTTCAATGGAAATGTTATCGGTATCACCCATGATTGCATTGAGGTGATATTTTTGCGCCATTTCAGCAACGGTCAGGCCGCCGATTACGGTATGATAATTATTCTCCGAAAGATTCTTTATAACATTTTCAATATCGTGATGGTTGTAAACCTGACAAATTTTAAACTCTTCATTGGTCATGTTTTGGTAATGGCGCAAGGCGCTACAAAATTGCGGGAAGCCAACGGCGGCAATTTTTTGCGATTTGCTGTTGGCTTCTTGTAAGATGCGATAAACGCCATGAAAATCATGGGCGATTTCAACGACAGGGATAGTAATGTTGCTACGCAAGAGTGCGGCGGTACCGCCCCGGCTAATAATTATCTTAGTGCCGGATTGAATCATCTCATGGGCTTTGTCGAGAACATCTGAATAACGAAATTCATAGACGGGGATGTCGAGCTTTCTTTCAATAAGGACATTCATAATTCTTTGGGTTATTGTCCTGGAAACTGAAAAGATAACAATTTCATTATTATTCATGCATTATTCTCGCAGGCATCAGAGTAGGCAAGCCTTAGTATATGATGAGACCGAGGAGAAGCAATGAGGGAAGTCATGTTATGAGTGATTCAGAATAAAAGCCCTACGCCGATGTAGACGTAAGGCTTCATAATTAGCGATTAGAAGCGCAGGCGGCGATAGACGATTTGACCATTACACAGAGTTGCGCAGTTATCAATGTAACGGTCCCCTTCAATTTTAACGCCCTGAGTATCTTCAAAAACAATCTTCTCTTTTCGCAGCTTAACAATGGAAATATCAGCACAAGCACCGGGCGCCAGGGTACCAATTTGTCCCTGCATTTTCATTAAGCGCGCCGGCGTAGCGGTTACCGCGCGAACGATATCGAAGAAGGACATTCCCATGTTGAGATATTTCGACATGACGTGGAGCAGACTGTAGACCTTATCCGTCCGTAAGCTATTTCTCAGGGTGAGATCGGTACTAATGATATCCGGATAGAATCCCTGCTCCATGGCGGTTCTGGCAACGTGAAAATCAAAGTGGGCCACGCCGTTTGAACAGTCGAAGATAACCCCCCGGGTCTGCGCCTCTTTTATCGCCGCATAGACCTCGCCCTGTTCATTAAGAATCGAGTGGCCGGTACCGTGGAAGCAGTGTGCGTAAATATCATCGGCATTAAAATAACGGATCAGTTCATCGGCACAGAGAAGCGAGTCCGTGACGTGAACGCAAATCGTGGTATCCAGTTTACGCGCCAGGGAGACGGTAGAGAGAAGCGGGTCGCTGGCGTACTGTTTCCCTTTGGCGATATCCTGGCTGTAGCGTAGTTTCAAGCCGAGAATATTGTCTCTATTGCCATTTAGGGTTTGGGCTATCTTCTCTTCGTTGTAATTTGCCGGGTTGGTATTTTCCAGATAACCGGTCGGCCCGCCCCCAAGGGTGGAAAGCCCGACGTTGACCACGTTCAAATAGCTTTTGATTTTCACCATGGCAGGATGAATCACGCTGTTGCGAAAAAGCTGATAATTCACCCAGCCGCTGCTGCCGGCATCGACCATGCTGGTGACCCCGTTGGGCAAGCATACGATATCAGGGTTGACGCTGATGGCGGTTCCGCCGTGAAAAACATGACCATGGAAGTCGATTAAACCAGGCAGCACGATACAACCCGCGGCATCAATCACCGTTTCGGCCTGCAAATCGTCAACGGCATTTAAGTCCACGATGCGATTACCGATAACGCCAATATTGCGATTAATATAATCATGGCCTTCGAGATCGGCGACCAGACCGTTTTTAATCAGAATATCCAGTTTCATTTTTTGCTCCTGTTAAATGCCGATAAACTTCCAGTAGGGGATACCGATCAGGAAGAAGATTAATACGTTGACCACCACCATGATGGTGCCCAGCATCCAGAACGTTTTTTGCGGGACATAGCCGCTGGAGAACGTAAATACGCCAGCGCCGTTGCCGTAGTGCGTAAGCAGTGCGCCGTATCCTGCGGAGAAGGCCAGAGAAAGCGCCACGTACATAGGATGCGCCTGGGTCGTCATTCCCAGGGTAAAGAGTACCGGATAGAAAGAGACGACGAACGCGCTATTCGAGACAAAGAAATAGCGGACAGCAAGGCTGATAAAGACCAGGACGGCAATCGCGCTGATTTCATTCAGGTGCGACAGGTCGAGATAGTTTTTGATAACGTCCACCAGAAAGACGTAGAAACCGCCTTTTGATAGGGCAACCGCACATCCATAAAACGCGCCATACCAGACGAAAGTTTGCCAGGCCGATTTTTCACTCACCACGTCATTCCAGCTCAGCACGCCGAAAAGCAGCAGACAGGCGAGAAACGCCAGGCCGACGGGAATAAAGGCGATACCGGTGATGGAACCCGTCATCCAGCCGAGCACGCCCAGAACAAAGAACACGATCAGCAGCTTCTCTTCGCGTTTTACCGGACCCAGTTCACGCAGACCCTTCTCGGCAATTTCATTGACGTTATCGATAACTTTCAGTTCCGGCGCGTAGATTTTATACAGTATCCACGGCGCGAGCAGCAGCACCAGTCCGGCAGGCACCACGGCAGCTTTAAACCAGGTCATCCATTCGAGATTCACTTTCATGATCTCATTGGCCAGCGAGACGGTAATCGAGTTAGTCGCCATCCCCGTCAGAAACAGGCTGGAGGTTCCCATTGAGACGACGTACATCAGGATGGTCAGATAGGCGCCGATTTTCCGGCTACCGTCGTCGGGCTTAGAGCCCAGCGCTTCGGCGATGTTCCTGAAGATGGGATAGGTGATGCCTCCCGAACGGGACATATTTGAACCCGTTGCCGGGGCCAGTACGGTATCCGTCACCATCATCAGATATCCCAGGGTGAGGGTATTTTTACCGTAGCGTTTTAGCAGCAGATAGGCGATACGTTTACCCAGTCCGGTGATAACAAACGCTTTGCAAATAATAAAGGCGCTGATAATAAACCAGACCATAGGGCTGCCAAAACCGGCAAACAGGGGAGCAGGGTCGAGAACCAGAGAGGCAAACCCGAGAATAATCAGCATAATGACCGCATCGGTAAACGGGCGCAAAACCAGCCCGCACAGCATCGCCAGATAGATGCCAACCATATGCCAGGTCGGTGCGGAGACGCCTTCCGGGTGCGGTATTATCCAAAATAAAACGGGGAAAAAGATAATGGGCAAGAGTTTTAAATAAAGCATTTTTATTACCTTTGCTTTAATGCCGCGGCCCTTCAGGGCACCGCGGCCTGATATTATTTAATCAAATTAACGATACATGTCGTCGATAAACTCAACGCCTGTCTCATCCAGTGATTTTTTGACCCAAAGGCGATTCGCGGTGCCGTTTTTGGCGGCCTCTACTTTGCTGGCATCGAATTTTGCATACTCTTTGGCTTTATTCAGTACGGCTTCTGCGTCGCCGAGGGGGATTACAATCACGCCATCCGCATCGCCGACGATCAGGTCGCCCGGACAAACCGCGACGCCGCCAACGGCGATCGGCGTGTTCACCTCTCCCGGACCTTGTTTAAACGGGCCCGCGGGATTGGAGCCGGTGGCGAACAGCGGAAAATCGAGAACCGACAGCGCATCGATATCGCGGATAGGTCCATCCAGCACGATACCGGCGACTTTCTTCATGCAGTGGGCATAGGCCACCATGATCTCGCCCATCAACGCTCGCGAGCGGTCGCCTTCGTTGGAGACCACAATCACATCGTTCTCACCCGCCATATCCAGCGCGGCGTGCAGCATCAGGTTATCGCCCGCGCGAACTTTTACGGTGATGGCGAAGCCCGCCATAATCGGTTTTTTCGGCGAAGAAATACGTTTAATTCCGTTACCCAGTACGGCAATACGGTTCATGGTGTCAGCGATATTCGCCGCCGGGAGCTGTTCAAATTCTTTAAGGAGATCGACGCTGCAGGCTGGACGTTTTAAAAAAATGCGGTTACCAATAGTCATGTTCTTTCTCCTTAAAAACCCGGGACCGGCCAGGACGGCTTCTTACCGGATAAGACTTCATCAATGCCAATAGCGGAATGGAGCGATGCTCTGTCGGTCGCTTCGATAGTGGCGGCGCCAATGTGCGGGGCAATCACGATATTGCTTAGCGAGAAAATCGGATCGTTGGCATCAAACGGCTCTTTCTTTAAAACATCCACGCCCGCCCCGGCGATAGCGTGGGTGCTCAAGGCGTGATACAGCGCTTTTTCATCGACCAGCTTTCCGCGTGCGGTATTAATGAAGTAGGCGGTGGGCTTCATCATGGAAAACTGTTTCTCACCGACAAAATCAGTGGTTTCCGCGGTTGTTGGGCAGTGCAGAGAAACAAAGTCGCTTTCTTTGAAAATACGGTCAAAATCGTCGGTAAGCTCTACGCCTTCGGGGATCTGCTGCTGAGTTTTATACGGATCGTAGGCGATAACTTTCATATTAAAGCCATGCAGCGCTTTTATTGCCACGCGTGAACCGATATTTCCCACACCAATCAGGCCCAGCGTTTTACCATCCAGTTCCACTTTTGGCGTGCGCAGTTTTGCCCAGTAATAATCTTCAAGCATCTTTTCCTGTACCAGCTTGAAATTACGCGAGCAGTGCAGCATATAAAATATGGCCAGTTCGGCAACGGACATACTATTTGCAATGGGCGCATTTAATACGACTACGCCATGACGTTTAGCGGACTCCAGATCGACCGTATCGTAACCAGCACCATGTCGTGCAACGACTTTCAGCTTTTTAGCCGCCTCAAATACGCGATCGGACATTTTTGAAAGGCGTACGATAATACCGTCGCAATCCCCAATGTCGCGAATGATATCTTCTTCTTCCATCCCTGAGCCGTTAATCAGCTGATAACCGCGGCTTTCCAGATATTCTCTTCCTTCCGCCATGATTTCCTGCGGGAGTAAAATTTTGTAGGTCATTTAACTATCTCCAGTGTTGATTACGTGGAGGTAATTGCATGGGGTGTGCCATAAATTAATATTGTGCGAATTTAATTTTCAACTACATGATAAGTATGCAGTTTTTTTATTTTTATTTTTGTGGCTGAGTGATGCTCTTCACATATTAAGATAGTGCTGTGGGTTGGGATATTTAATTTTGAAATGGTTGAAATGCAAAATTAAATGAGGCGGCTATTCGCCTCACATTTTGTGTTGTTGATGCAAAGTAATGGTTTGTTTGTATCCATTGACATTGTTCAGCGGACAACTTAAAACGTCAGGGTGACGTTTTCTCAAGGGGAATTATTGCCAGTGAATAAACTACAGCTGGAGATATTCATGCTTATGGTTCAGGAGGGGAATATTCACTGCGTATCTCAGCGGCTAAGTATTGAACCCTCTTCGATAACAACCAGCATTTGTGCGCTTGAAAATGCGCTGGGTTTCAATCTTATTAAGCGCGGCAGGAATATCAGAAAAGTTATCTTAACGGAAAAAGGGCACGCGTTTTATCGACTTGCCCCAGAGTTACTGAGATTGCTTAATGTGATTGCGGATATTCGGGCAGGAATAAAACAGCCCGGCAAATCTTTCCCGCCGGGCAAGATAATCAGTTCAGCCCAAGGAAATACTGGGCGATTTTGAAGTAGATAATCAGTCCGGTACCATCGATAAGGGTGGCGATAAACGGCGCTGAAACTACCGCCGGGTCGATACCGACGCGTTTGAGCGTCAGGGGGATCACCGACGATACCACCGCGCTCCACAGGGTAATACAAACCAGCGTCAGGCTGACGATCAGGGTGATCTCCATGCCGATGCCCATCATCCAGGCGCGCAGGCAGCCCGCCAGACCGAGCGTAATGGCGATCAGCAGCGAGGTTGAGACCTCTTTACGGATCACGTGCCCCATATCGCGCAGCCGCACTTCCCCGAGCGCCATGGAACGCACGAGGGTGGAGGTGATCTGCGTCCCGCTGTTACCGCCGGTACCAATCAGCAGCGGAATGAAAAAGGCCAGCGCGATAGCTGACTCCAGCGCCTCTTCAAAATGCTGTAACACGCTGCTGGTGTAGGCTTCGGCGACAAAGAGCAGCAGCAGCCATACCGAACGTTTTTTCCATAGCGCCCACGGGCTGGTTTCCAGATAGGGCTTTTCCAGCGGCAGCGTTGCCCCCTGGCGCTGAGCATCCTCGGTCACGTCATCTTCCAGCAGATGCGCAATCTCTTTTTCCATCAGGCAGCCGACCAGCTCGCCCTTTTCGACCACCGGCACGAGATCGAGCCCGCGCTCGGCCAGTTCGGCGACCACCTGTGGACGCGGGTCGTCAGGCCTGACGCGAAACAGGCAGCTATCCATTAAATAACGAATGGATTGTGCGGCATCGCTCTCCTGCAGCAGCTTTTTTATCGATAAGCTGCCGCGCAGTTTTTTTCCGGCGACGACAAAAACCTGGCCGGGGATCTCATCGCTGGCCAGCTGAGAAACAAACAGCTCGCGGGCTTCATGCACGCTAAGATGTTCCGGCAGGGTGATGAAATCGGTACGCATGTACTGGACGATCGCGTCGCCGTCGAAAGCCGAGGTGGCGTGGTGTGCGGCGCGCAGTTGAATGGAAGACATGGTGTAATTCCCTATAAAAAATCACTCATAGGGGCGAACAAGACAGGATGAGCACAGGCAGATCCCTACGTCCTGGTTTTAGCACTGCACAACGTATCTGTCCGGCATGAACGCCGTCAGAAGTTACCTTGGCAACACCTTGATTCGATGGAAGCCTGTATTTCCCTGAGTGGTCTCTCTCGATACCAACAGGGCGGTAACTTATGTTTATGCAGGAGCCTCGCCATAACGAGATCGTTAAATGAGACGTGATTATTAGCGAAGTGAAATAATTAACCAAACGTATAATTCATGTTGTTTATTAATCGTTGAGAAAAACCGCTACGAGGCGCATGGGCCAACGAGCCAGCATGATAGCGTTAGCTCCGCTCGCGAGTTAAAAAGCCGTTTATCGCCGCGCACAGTTTATGAGTGGGGGGATTCCTTCTCCGTCGGCAGGCACTGCAAATGGCCGTGGCGCACGCCGCGCTGGGCGATAACGTCATCGGCAAAATGCTGAACGTCGCCCATATCGCCTTTCAACACGGCGATTTCGAGACAATCATCGTGGTTGATATGGACGTGAAGGGTGGCGACCGAGAGATCGTGGTGGTGATGCTGGGTGGAGACTAAACGGCTGGCGAGATCGCGTTTCTCATGCTCATAAACATAGGAGAGGACCGCGAAGCCTTGGGTACCTTGCTCCTGAGTGGTTTCCTGGGCCAGCGTGCCGCGCAGAATATCGCGGATGGCTTCGGAGCGATTGTGATAGCCACGGCGCTGGCTGAGGTTATCCAGCATGTCGAGTAAATCGTCATCGAGAGTAATCGTGATACGTTGCATCTGTTTTAAACCTTATTGCGGCGCACGGGAAAGGCAGGAAGTACCGCATTTTGTAACATGCGGCCGGCACTGGAAGAAAACGTTAATTTATCGCCCACAGCCTGTATCTCAACGATTTGCCCCTCATCCATCACCATCACCCGCTGGCAAAAGCGCTCCACCAGACGTAAATCGTGGGTGATAAACAGGCAGGCGGTGCCAAACTGCTGCTGGAGTTTTTTGAGCAGACCAATGACGTCCGCCTGGAGCACCAGGTCGAGGTTAGAAACCGCCTCGTCAAGGATCAGCAGCTTCGGTTCTACCGTCAGCGCGCGCGCAAGGCAGACGCGCTGCAGCTGTCCGCCGCTCAGCTGCGGGGGGCGTTTATCCAGCACGCTATCGTCGAGATCCACCGCTTTGAGCATTGCGCTTGCCCGGGCCAGCTGCTCCGATTTGGTCAGCGACAGCAGATGACGCATGGGTTCGCGCAACATTTCGCGTACCGTTTTACGCGGATTCGCCGCGCTGATGGCGTCCTGGAATACCATCTGAATATCCCGCCGGAACGCCTTTTGCTTAGCGCGATTGAGCCGGGAGAGCGGTTCTCCCCGCCAGCAGACGCTGCCCTCAGTGGGCGATTCCAGGCCGACGAGCAGGCGCGCCAGGGTACTTTTCCCGCAGCCGCTGCGTCCCAGCAGGGCTACGGTTTCGCCGCTTTTCAGCGCCAAAGAGACCTCTTTTAGCACCTTTAAATCGGTATATTGATGGGTAATCGCGGATACGCTCAGTAATGTCATCAGGCCAGCTCCAGACCATAGAGGGCGAGATGCGCCGCCACCAGACCGCGGGTGATGCTGTGCTGCGGAGCGCTGAATATTCTTTCCACATCGCCCTGTTCCACGATGCTGCCGCTATCCATCACCACCACATCGTCCGCCAGCCGCGCCACAACACCCATATCGTGGGTGACCAGCAGCATCCCAGGCCCGCGCTTTTGCATAATGCCTGCCAGCAGATCGAGAATGCGCGCCTGGGCCACCGCGTCCAGATCGGTGGTCGGTTCATCGGCAATGATAAACGGCGCCTCGCATAGCAGCGCCATGGCAATCATCATCCGCTGCAGCATGCCGCCGCTCATCTCGAACGGATAAAGCTTCAGGACGCGCCGCGCCTCCTCCAGCCCAACGGCTTCCAGCACCGCGATAAGCGCGGCGTCGTCTGCGGGTTTACCCAACGCCCGGCAGGTCTCCCGCGCGTGGGCCGCCATGGTGTGCAGCGGATTAAAGGCGCTGCGAGGGTTCTGCATAATGGTGGCGATTTTGCTGCCGCGCAGTTCGCCGGGAGAAACCGTCTGGCCGTCGGCGAGAATTGTTCCCGCCGTTTGCCGTACGCCGGGAGGCAGAATGCCCAGCGCCGCCGCGCAGGTTAGCGATTTTCCGCTGCCGCTGCCGCCAACCAGCGCCAGCACGCGCCCGCGTTTGAGCGTCAATGATACGCCGTGCACCAGCGGACACTCGGCCTGTAAGACTATGTTTTGCAATGTAATTTGTTGCGGCATTAGTGGGCGTGCTCCGCGATAAGATGAGGATCCAGGCGATCGCGGAGCGCGTCGCCCACCATGTTGAAGGCCATGACGGTGATAAACAGCGCCAGTCCCGGCCAGAACATTTGCAGCGGCTGGGTCCAGATATACTGGCGGGCGTCGTTAATCATCACTCCCCACTCGGCGGTGGGCGCGGTGACGCCGAGGCCGAGGAACGACATCCCGGCGACGTGCAGCATCATATGCCCGATATCCAGGGTCGCCAGCACCAGCAGCGACGGAATGACCGCCCCGGCCAGATGGTCGACAAATACCCGTACGTGGCCCGCCCCGGAAAGCCGCGCGGCGAGCACAAATTCGCGCTGGCGCAGGGAGATCGTCAGGCTGCGCACCATCCGCGCATACCATGCCCAGTGCGACAGGGCGATGGCGATAATCACGTTGGTCAGCCCGGTTCCCAGTACTCCTACCATAAAGAAAGAGAGGATTGAGGTCGGGAAGGTCATAAACATATCCGCGACGCGCATGGTGGTCTGATCGACGCGGCCGCCGATAAGCCCGGCGCTGCCGCCGACGATGAGCCCCAGCGCCAGCACCAGCAGCAGGCAGGCCATCACCGAGCCAAGCGATACGCGGGTCGCCGCCAGCAGGCGCGAGAAGATATCGCGCCCCAGATGATCGGTGCCGAGCCAGTGCTGTCCGCCAGGCGGCAGCAGGCGCGAAGGCAGATCGATGGCCTGCGGATCGTACGGCAGCCACCACTGGCTGGTGAGCGCAACGATCGCCAGCAGGGCGATGATGAGCAAGGATATGCGGACTGACCCGCGTGAAGAGAAGAAGAAGTTCACGAGCGCGCTCCTTCATGGCGGCGAATGCGTGGGTCCAGCGCGGCGTTCAGCAGGTCAACCATCAGGTTACAAACCACAAAAACGATCACCATCATCAGGGTAAAACACTGAATGACCGGGTAGTCGCGGTTAAAAATCGCCGAGACGGCGTAGCGGCCCACGCCGGGCCAGGCAAAGATATTTTCGATAATCATCGTGCCGCCAATCAGCTCGCCGATATGCATTCCCACGGCGGTAATCATCGGCAGCGAGGCGTTGCGCAGAATATGGCGACGCTCGGTTTGCTTAGCGTTCAGGCCGCGCAGTCTGGCCCAGGTTACGTGACGCTGTCCGGCGACTTCCAGCATGCTGGCGCGCAGCAGACGGGCGTTGATCGCCAGCGACATAAAGGCAATCGACACCGCAGGCAGAATGATGTGCTGCCAGCCGCCATAGCCCATCGCCGGCAGCCATTGCAGGTAAACCGAAAAGAACATCACCAGCAGGAAAGCCAGCCAGAAGTTGGGCATCGACACGCCGAGAAAGGCGATGATCCGCACAATAAAATCCGGCAGGCGGTCGCGGTGCCGCGCCGCCCAGATGCCGAGCGGCACGGAGGTGAGGAGGATCAGCACCAGCGCGGCCCCCGCCAGTTGCAGCGTGGCGGGCAGGAAGCTCAGCATATCGTCCAGCACCGGGCGCTGGGTGGCGAACGAAATGCCAAAATCCAGCTGCAGCGCCCGCCACAGCCAGCCGCCGTACTGGACGATAAGCGGCCGATCCAGCCCCAGCATCGCGCGGGTCGAGGCCACCATTTCCGGCGTCGGCGGCAGGTTTGACAGGCGCAAATAGTCCAGCGCCGGGTCACCGGTGCCCAGGCGGAGCATTAAAAAGATAATCACCGAGGCGGCGAAGATCATCGGTATCAGCAGCGCAACCCGCCGCAGCGCGTAACGTAACATCAGGGTTTCACCGGCTTAATCTGTTCAAACGGAATCTCAGACGCGATCGGCGCATAGGGGATCGCGCCCAGCTCCGGTCTGGCGACCACCATCATCGAGACGTAGCTGATGGGTAGGTAGACCGCATCGTTGTGCAAACGCGTGAGAATGTCGCGATACAGCGCCTGACGCCGCGTTTTGTCGGTGGTTTCCAGCACCTCGCCAATTTCTTTATCAATAATCGGTTTGTCGGCTAATCCCTGTTGCGCCTGAAAATCGGCGTGCGACGGCACGCGCATCGAACTCATAAAGGCGTGCGGATCGTAGGGTGCGCCCCAGGTACGGTTGAAAATCATGCCGAAGCGACCATCGCGCTGGCGGGCATAAATACTGCTCTCTTCCTCGCCGACCAGCGCCACGTCCACGCCAATCTGGCGCATATCGGCCTGAATGATTTCGGCCATCGATTTGCTCAGCGCGTCGGTGCCGATAAACGACAGTTCAACGTGCAGCGGTTGGCCGTTTTTCTCGCGAATATCTTTTCCCGCAGGCAGTACCCAGCCCGCGTTTTCCAGCAACGCCTTCGCCTGCTGCGGATCGTACCGACGCGGCTTCAGGCCAATATCGGCATAGGGCACGGTAGGAGCGAACAGCGTATCGGCAACCTGCTGAGTGCCGTACAGGGCGTTATCAATCAACGCTTTTTTATTCACCGCAAAGTTCAGCGCTTCGCGCACCGGGAGCTCATTAGTGGGGGCCCTGGCGGAGTTCAACGCCAGCATCACCGTCTCTATCGGCTGGGAAAGCTGGGTACGGTAGGCCGGGTTGTGGCTGAAGCGGGCAAAGGTGTCGAGCGGCAGCAGCCCTTCGTTGCCGTAGAGCAGATCAATATCGCCGGTTTCAAACGCCACCGCGCGGGTGGTCGGGTCCGGGATCACCTTGACGGTGATCTTTTGAATTTGCGGCTTTTCACCCCAGTAGCGGTCGTTACGCACCAGCACGTCATACTGATTGAGTTTTGATTCCTTCAGTACCCATGGACCGGTGCCAATCGGCGCTTTAATGCCGCGCAGGGTCTCATTGTCTTTGAACTGCGACGGAGCGATAAAGCGGAAAGGGCGCGGCAGCGACAGCTCCTGTAAGAACGGGTAATAAGCGCTTTTCAGGGTGATTTGCAGATGGCTTTTGTCGAGCGCGTTGACATCGACGATCTGATTGACCAGCTCCAGCCAGGCGTGGCGCTGGCGGTTATCGAGCACCACGCGGAAGTTCTCCGCGGCGGCATGAGCGTCAAACGCTTCGCCGTTGGAGAATGTTACATTATCGCGCAGGGTGAAGGTCCAGACTTTGCCATCCTCCGAGTGCGTCCAGCTCGTGGCCAGCCAGGGCTTCACCGAGCCATCCGCCTGATACTTCACCAGCGGTTCATACACCATGCTTTGGGCGTACATCTGATTGGGCGTGTAGAGGTGCGGGTTGAGCGGTCCCACGTTAACCGGCCATGCGGTGGTGATATCATTCGGCGCGGCACGGACCAGCAAACAAACGCAGGCGAGTAGCGCCAGCAGCGTGGTGCGGATAATAGACAAGGCTTTTTCTCAGCGACAGGAAAGTATGACGATTTTAATGATTCATCATACTTTCGGCGTAAGCTGGATCAATATAGCGCCTGAAAGTATAAGAAAAAGATATAGTTCCTTTGGCTGTATGAGTTTACGAACCCGCCTGCAGCCTGGCTAAACGCAGCGCAAGCCGGGAAGCATCAGCTTCGGCACATTTCCCGGAGGCGATGCTGCGCATCTGTCCGGGCTACCAGATCCGCAGACGGCGGGGAACCTGTAGAACCTGTAGCCCGGCTAAGCGCAGCGCGAGCCGGGTAAACAAGCCCATCAGGGCGTTCTGAACAGATCCAACAGCGTGGCGACCTGCTCATCAATTGGCGTTAAATCACGCTTCACGATCAGGTGAAGCGGCGTTGCCCGCCGCGCGCCGTGTCCTAACGGTAGCGCCTTCAGTACCCCCTCTTGAAGCTGTGGGCGAATCCGCTCTTCCGGCAGCCAGCCGAACCCGACCTGATACAGCACCGCATCGATAGCGGCATCAATAGTGGAGAAGGTCCACGCGTCGCGGGCGGACTGCGGATCGTTGCTGCGGTCGGCGATGCGCACCAGCGGCCAGGGAGTAAGCGCGTTATCGTCCAGCGGCCCTTCGAGGGCGGATAGCGGATGATCGCGATGGGCGACGGCGACAAAATCAATATTCATCAGCCATTCGCCGCGGCCGGTAATATCCTGACGACGGGTCAGCACCATCACGTCCGCCTCGCTGCGGGCCGGATGCTCTTCCTCAACGTTTTCCAGCACTTCGGTCAGCCTGACCTGGGTTTGCGGGTAGCGCTGCTGAAACTGGCGCAGAATGGCGAATAGCCGCTGGCGTGGGAAAATGCTGTCGACCACCAGATCCAGCCGGGTCCGGGCGCCGTCTCGCAGGGTGGCGGCATGGGTTTCGACGTAAGAGAAGGCCTGCAGCAGCGGTTTAACCTGACCGAGCAGCAGCTCGCCTGCCGGGGTCAGCACCGCGCGACGGCCCGATGGCGTCAGCAGCGTGACGCCCAGCCGTTCCTGCAATAGCGCGAGATTATAGCTCACCGACGACTGGCTGCGGTGGGTCTCGTCCGCCGCCTTTGCGAAGCTACCCAGCTCGACAACTTTCTCCAGCAGCGCCCATTGTTCCAGCGTAGTCTTGTGCATAATCCATCTAAAAAGTGAATGAGTTTAATCCAAACATAGCGTTATTCATCCATTTTTTAAAGCAGTATGCTTGTTCTCAACAAACAGAGGAGAACAGATTATGAGCACATTCGACAAACATGACCTGAGCGGTTTTATCGGCAAACATCTGGTTTATACCTATGATAATGGCTGGAACTACGAAATTTACGTTAAAAACGGCACTACTTTGGATTATCGTATTCACAGCGGTATCGTCGCGAATCGTTGGGTGAAAGATCAGCAGGCTTACATCGTTCGCGTCGGCGAAAGCATCTACAAAATTTCCTGGACCGAACCGACCGGTACCGACGTGAGCCTGATCGTTAACCTCGGCGATAAACTGTTTCACGGCACCATCTTTTTCCCGCGCTGGGTAATGAATAACCCGGAGAAAACCGTCTGCTTCCAGAACGATCATATTCCGCTGATGGTCTCTTATCGTGAAGCCGGTCCGGCTTATCCGACAGAAGTGATTGATGAGTTTGCTACCATCACTTTTGTGCGCGATTGCGGCGCGGATAATGACGAAGTGATTAATTGCCCGGCTAACGAATTACCTGACAACTTTCCTGCCAACCTGTAATCATTTTGAAATAGTTTCGTGATTCGACTGGATTTTTTATATTTGCTGAACCATGTTTAAAGACTGTTTATGAGAATCTGGTTGAGCATCCGTTTACTTTTCAGCAATGCGTTCCCGCTATTTCGCCGTCCGGCGGGAACGCTATAGCGCCTTTTTCTGCGATAAATTCCACTCTATCTCAATGATTTTTAAAGAAATCATCATGCATATCTAATTAATATTAATTTCTTAATATTATCCTAAGCAAAGCTGACTAAATTTAATAACATCTGAATACAAAATAATGAAATGCGCCCTCTGGCTGATTTCGCTTTCATTTTCATTTTGTTTAGGTCAGCAGGTGCAGGATATTTCTTATCGACCCGGTTTTTCGCGGGTCATTCACAGAACAGGAACATGATGAGCGATTTTTTGCCGTTTTCGCGCCCGTCGATGGGCGACGCAGAGCTGGCTGCGCTGCGTGAAGTTTTGCAATCGGGCTGGATCACCACTGGACCGAAAAATCAGGCGCTGGAAGAGGCGTTCTGCACGTTAACCGGCAACCGTCACGCCATCGCCGTCAGTTCGGCGACCGGCGGCATGCACGTCACGCTGATGGGGCTGGGTATCGGTGCGGGCGATGAAGTGATCACCCCTTCCCAGACCTGGGTCTCCACGCTGAACATGATCTGCCTGCTCGGCGCGACCCCGGTGATGATCGATGTTGATCCCGATAACCTGATGATTACCCCCGAAGCGGTTGAAGCGGCAATCACCCCGCGAACCAAAGCAATTATCCCTGTGCACTACGCTGGCGCACCGGCGGATATTGACGCTATTCGCGCGATTGGCGAGCGTCACGCTATTCCGGTGATTGAAGATGCCGCCCACGCGGCGGGGACGTACTACAAAGGCCGTCACGTCGGCTGGCGCGGTACCGCCATTTTCTCATTCCATGCGATCAAGAATATGACCTGCGCCGAAGGCGGGCTGGTGGTGACCGATGATGACGAGCTGGCCGCGCGCATTCGCAGCCTGAAGTTCCACGGCCTCGGCGTTGACGCTTATGACCGCCAGACTCTGGGCCGCGCCCCGCAGGCAGAGGTGATTTCGCCGGGCTTTAAATACAATCTCGCGGATATCAACGCCGCGCTGGCGCTGGTGCAGCTGGACAAGCTCGCCCACGCCAATCAGCGTCGCGCCGCGATTGCGCAACGCTATCTGCGCGAGCTGGCGGATACGCCCTTCAGGCCGCTGGTGGCACCGTCGTGGGAGCATCAGCACGCCTGGCACCTGTTTATTATCCGCGTTGATGAAGCCACCTGCGGCATCAGCCGCGATGCGCTGATGGAAAGACTGAAGGCCATGGGCATTGGCACCGGCCTGCACTTCCGTGCGGCCCATACGCAAAAGTATTACCGCGAGCGTTTCCCTGAAGTTTCATTACCGCATACGGAATGGAACAGCGCGCGCATTTGTTCCATTCCGTTGTTCCCGGATATGACCGATGACGATGTCACTCGGGTCATTTCCGCACTGCACCAGCTGTCAGGACGTTGATATGTTTAGCTATCCTCCCGTGAAAAAGGTCTCGGTCGTTATTCCTGTGTATAACGAACAGGAGAGCCTGCCGGAGCTTATCCGCCGCACCGACACCGCCTGCGCGACGCTCGGACGGCAATATGAAATTCTGCTGGTCGACGACGGCAGCAGCGATGACTCGGCGCGGATGCTCACCGAAGCCGCCGAGGCCGAAGGCAGCCACGTGGTGGCGGTCCTGTTGAACCGCAACTACGGCCAGCACTCGGCGATTATGGCGGGTTTCAGTCACGTTACCGGCGACCTGATCATTACCCTTGATGCCGACCTGCAAAACCCGCCGGAAGAGATCCCGCGCCTGGTCGAGAAGGCCGACGAGGGCTACGACGTGGTCGGTACCGTGCGCCAGAACCGCCAGGACACCTTCTTCCGTAAAAGCGCCTCGAAGATGATCAACCGCCTGATCCAGCGCACCACCGGTAAAGCGATGGGCGACTATGGCTGCATGCTGCGCGCCTATCGCCGCCATATCATCGACGCGATGCTCAACTGCCATGAGCGCAGTACGTTTATCCCGATTCTGGCGAACACTTTTGCCCGCCGGGCGGTTGAGATCCCGGTGATGCACGCCGAGCGCGAATTCGGCGATTCCAAATACAGCTTTATGCGCCTGATTAACCTGATGTACGACCTGGTGACCTGCCTGACCACCACGCCGTTGCGCCTGCTGAGCCTGTTCGGCAGCGTCATCGCTCTGCTGGGCTTCGCCTTCGGCCTGATGCTGGTTGTGCTGCGTCTGGTGTTTGGTCCCCAGTGGGCGGCGGAAGGGGTGTTCATGCTGTTCGCGGTGCTATTTATGTTTATCGGCGCCCAGTTCGTCGGGATGGGCCTGCTCGGGGAGTATATCGGCCGCATCTATAACGATGTCCGCGCCCGCCCCCGCTACTTTATTCAACGTGTTGTTCGCCAGCCGGAAACGGCATCTCAAGAGGAAGATCGTTCATGAAAGCCGTAGTCTTCGCTTATCACGATATGGGTTGTGCAGGTATTCAGTCTCTGCTGGATGCCGGTTATGACATCGCCGCTATTTTTACCCATCCGGATAACCCTGGCGAAAACCATTTTTTTGGCTCCGTGGCGCGTATTGCCGCTGAGCAAGGCATCCCGGTATGGGCGCCGGAAGATGTGAATCATCCGCTGTGGATCGAACGTATCCGTGAGATTAAACCGGACGTGCTGTTCTCGTTCTACTACCGCAACCTGCTGTGCGATGACATTTTGAATATTGCGCCGCAGGGGGCTTTTAACCTGCATGGTTCACTGTTGCCGAAATACCGCGGCCGCGCGCCGCTGAACTGGGTGCTGGTGAACGGCGAAAGCGAAACTGGCGTAACGCTGCACCGTATGGTTAACCGCGCGGATGCCGGCAATATCGTGGCGCAGAAAAGCGTCGCGATCGGCGCGGATGACGCGGCGCTGGCGCTGCACCGTAAACTCTGCGCCGCAGCGTCGGATCTGCTGGCACAGGCGCTACCCGCCATCCGCGACGGTAAAACCGAAGAGCGCGTCCAGGATGAAAGCCAGGCGACTTACGTCGGTCGCCGTACGCCGGAAGACGGTCGCCTCGACTGGGAACATTCGGCCCAGACGCTGCACAACCTCGTCCGTGCGGTCTCCGATCCGTGGCCGGGTGCGTTCGGCTACGCCGGCGCAAACAAGTTTATCGTCTGGAAATCCCGCGTGCGCCACGATCTGGCCGCCGCCAAAGCAGGGACGGTGCTCTCCGTTGCGCCGCTGGTCGTCGCCTGTCAGGAAGGGGCGTTAGAAATCGTTACCGGGCAGACCGAGCGCGGCGTTTATATGCAGGGTACCCAGCTGGCGCAGGCGCTTGGCCTGGTTGCCGGCGCGGTGCTGAGCAGCAAACCGGTGGTGGCGATTAAGCGCCGTACCCGCGTGCTGATCCTCGGGGTGAACGGCTTTATCGGCAACCACCTGACCGAGCGCCTGCTGCAGGACGACAACTACGAGATTTACGGCCTGGACATTGGCTCCGACGCTATCAGCCGCTTCCTCGACAACCCGCGCTTCCACTTCGTTGAAGGCGATATCAGCATCCACTCCGAGTGGATCGAGTACCACATTAAGAAGTGCGATGTGGTCCTGCCGCTGGTGGCGATTGCCACGCCAATCGAATATACCCGCAACCCGCTGCGCGTATTTGAGCTGGATTTCGAAGAGAACCTGAAGATTATCCGCGACTGCGTGAAATACGATAAGCGCATCATCTTCCCGTCGACCTCGGAAGTGTACGGCATGTGTACCGACAACAACTTTGATGAAGATACCTCGAATCTGGTGGTCGGGCCGATTAACAAACAACGCTGGATCTACTCGGTTTCCAAGCAGCTGCTGGACCGCGTGATCTGGGCCTACGGCGATAAGAACGGCCTGAAGTTTACTCTGTTCCGCCCGTTTAACTGGATGGGGCCGCGCCTCGATAACCTTAATGCCGCGCGCATCGGTAGCTCTCGCGCCATCACCCAACTGATCCTCAACCTGGTAGAAGGTTCGCCGATCAAGCTGATTGAGGGCGGTAAGCAGAAGCGCTGTTTTACCGATATCAGCGACGGTATCGAAGCGTTGTTCCGCATCATTGAGAACAAGGACGGCCGCTGCGACGGGCAGATCATCAACATCGGCAACCCGGATAACGAAGCGAGTATCAAAGAACTGGCGGAAATGCTGTTGGCCTGCTTTGAACGCCATCCGCTGCGCGACCGCTTCCCGCCATTCGCCGGATTCCGCGAAGTGGAAAGCAGCGATTACTACGGTAAAGGCTACCAGGACGTCGAACATCGTAAGCCGAGCATTCGCAACGCGAAGCGCTGCCTGAACTGGGTGCCGACGGTGGAAATGGAAGAGACCGTGGAACATACCCTGGACTTCTTCCTGCGTACGGTTGAACTGACGGACAGCGGCAAATCATGAAACAGGTCGGCTTACGCATAGATGTCGATACCTTTCGCGGTACGCGGGACGGGGTCCCGCGACTGCTGGCTCTGCTGAGCCAGCACGGGATTCAGGCAAGCTTCTTTTTCAGCGTCGGGCCGGACAACATGGGGCGTCATATCTGGCGCCTGGTAAAGCCGAAGTTTCTGTGGAAGATGCTGCGCTCAAAGGCCGCGTCGCTATACGGCTGGGATATCCTGCTGGCCGGCACCGCCTGGCCAGGGCGCAGGATCGGCGCGGGTAATGAAGAAGTTATCCGCGCCGCCGCGCAGGAGCATGAAGTTGGCCTGCACGCCTGGGATCACTATAGCTGGCAGGCGTGGAGCGGCGTCTGGCCGCAGGAAAGGCTGACGCTGGAGGTTGAACGCGGGCTGCTGGAGCTGGAGCGGATTATCGGTCGCCCGGTAACCTGTTCCGCCGTTGCTGGCTGGCGCGCCGATCAGCGGGTGATCAAAGCCAAAGAGGCTTTCGATTTCCTCTATAACAGCGACTGCCGGGGGACCGGGCCTTTTCTGCCGCAGCTGGGGAACGGGGCGCCGGGGACCGTGCAGATCCCG
Organism: Klebsiella pasteurii; assembly: GCF_018139045.1. Taxonomy (NCBI): domain Bacteria; kingdom Pseudomonadati; phylum Pseudomonadota; class Gammaproteobacteria; order Enterobacterales; family Enterobacteriaceae; genus Klebsiella; species Klebsiella pasteurii. The sequence goes on along the minus strand of NZ_CP073236.1, from coordinate 3,569,080 downwards.
GTGACCTTACCGACCTGGGATGAAGCGGTGGGAAACGCGGTGGATATTGCGGGCTTCAACCGCTATCTGCTGGACTGCATCCACCGCGACGCGGGGACGCCGGTCTATACCATCCATGCTGAAGTGGAAGGCATCGCCTTTGCGGATCAGTTTGATGAACTGCTGACCATGGCCGCACAGGAAGAGATCCAGTTTTGCCCGCTAAGCCAGCTTCTGCCCGCCGACTTTAGCGTGCTGCCGCGAGGGAAGGTGGTTCGTGGTGAACTGGCCGGCCGGGAAGGCTGGCTTGGACGTGAACAATTACTCAATTCGGGTGTTTGATGAAAAGCATTCGCTACGGCGCCTCTCTGGTCGCCCTTTTTGTCCTCTACTATTTACTGCCGCTCAACTTCCGCCTGCTCTGGCAGCCTGATGAAACCCGCTACGCGGAGATCAGCCGCGAAATGCTGGCGACCGGCGACTGGGTAGTGCCGCATTTCCTCGGGCTGCGCTACTTTGAAAAACCGATTGCCGGCTACTGGATCAACAGCATCGGCCAGTGGCTATTCGGCCACAATAATTTTGCCGTCCGCTTTGGGGTGGTGTTTTCCATTACCGTCACCGCGCTGCTGGTCGCCTGGCTGGCATGGCGTCTTTTCCGCGATAAACGCGTCGCGATCCTGTCGCCGGTGATCTTCCTGACCGCGCTGCTGGTCTACGGTATCGGCACCTACGCGGTGCTCGACCCGATGATCACCATGTGGATGGCGCTGGCGATGTGCAGCTTCTGGGGCGCGGCGCAGGCCCAAAGCCACGGCGGCAAAATTCTCGGCTATGTTTTACTCGGCGTGGCCTGCGGGATGGGGGTGATGACCAAAGGCTTCCTCGCGCTGGCGGTGCCGGTGGTCGGGGTACTGCCGTGGGTGATTGCGCGTAAGCGCTGGCGCGAAGTGCTGACTTACGGCTGGCTGGCGGTGGGCGTCTGCGCGCTGGTGGTGCTGCCGTGGGGGCTCGCCATCGCCAAACGCGAGCCGGACTTCTGGCGCTACTTCTTCTGGGTGGAGCATATCCAGCGTTTCGCGGAAAAAGATGCCCAGCATAAAGCGCCGTTCTGGTACTACATTCCGTTCCTGATTGCCGGCAGCCTGCCGTGGCTGGCGCTGCTGCCGGGGGCGCTCAAGCGCGGCTGGACCGAACGCGATGAGTCGCGCGGCGCGCTCTATTTGCTCGGATGGGTGGTGATGCCGTTCCTGTTCTTCAGCATTGCTAAGGGTAAACTGCCAACCTATATCCTGCCCTGTTTTGCTCCCCTGTCGATTCTGATGGCGCGCTACGCGCTGGACGCCGCGAAGGCGGGGGTGAAGGCGCTGAAAATTAACGGCGCGATCAACCTGGCCTTTGGCCTGATTGGCCTGGTCGCCGTGCTGGTGGTTTCGCCGTGGGGCTTTATGCACAAGCCGGTATGGAGCCATATTGAGCTCTATAAATGCCTGCTGGCTGCGCTGATATTTGGCTGCTGGGCGCTGATGGGCTGGCTGGCGATGAAGGACAACGGCCGCCGCTGGACCCTCGCCTCCTGCTGCCCGCTCGGGCTGGCGCTGCTGGTGGGCTTCGCTATCCCGGATCGGGTGATCGACAGCAAGCAGCCGCAGTTCCTGGTGGATATCGTCAGCGAATCGCTGACCCCGAGCCGCTACGTGTTGACCAATAACGTCGGTATCGCCGGCGGGCTGTCGTGGGAGCTCAAGCGCAGCGATATCATTCTGTTCGACAAGCAGGGCGAGCTGAAGTACGGTCTCTCCTGGCCGGACGCGCAGCGCCAGTTTGTCGATCAGGCGCATTTTGCTGACTGGCTGGCGACACACCGCCAGCAGGGCCCCGTCTCGCTGGTTCTGCTGATGGACAAAGGAGAAAGTATGGCTGATTTAGCGCTACCGAAACCAGATAGCTCCTACGAGCTAGGGCGCGTGGTGTTTATCCAGTATCTGCCGCAATGAGCGTGTGGATCTGTCTGGTTTTCGCCAGCCTGCTGAGCTGCGCTGGACAGCTGTGCCAGAAACAGGCCACCCGCCCATCCAAATCCGGGCGGCGCGGGCGCCATATCCTCGGCTGGCTGGGTTTAGCGCTGCTCGCTCTGGGCTGCAGTATGCTGCTGTGGCTTAGCGTGCTGCAGTCGATCCCGGTCAGTATCGCCTACCCTATGCTAAGCCTGAACTTTGTCTGGGTGACCCTGGCGGCGTGGGGGATCTGGCGCGAGCCGGTCGCGCGTCGCCACTGGATTGGCGTGGGACTCATCGTCGTCGGGATCGTTATTCTGGGGAGCCGTATCTGATGGGCTTAATCTGGGCGTTATTCAGCGTCGGCCTGGCGAGCGGCGCGCAGCTGCTGCTGCGCAGCGCGATGGTCGAGCTCCCGCCGTTGACGGAGATATTCACCTTCCTCAACCATCTGCTGCATCTGCGGGCGGGCACGTTTGGCCTTGCGTTTGGGCTTATGGGTTACCTGCTGTCGATGGTCTGCTGGTACTTCGCCCTGCATCGACTGCCGCTGGCGAAAGCCTACGCGCTGCTGAGCCTGAGCTACATCCTGGTATGGGCCGCCGCCATCTGGCTCCCCGGCTGGCATGAGCCTTTCCACTGGCAATCGCTGCTGGGCGTGCTGCTGATTGTCGCCGGGGTGCTGACGATCTTCTGGCCGGTGAAGCGGCAGGGCTAGCCCGGTAGCCTGCTTTTGGGGCGACCGGGCCCGAGCAGGATGGCTAACTTACTGCCGCCCCTGGTGGTCTCCATCCATATTTTACACACGCTGGTTAACGGTACCGACAGCAGCATTCCCACCGGGCCAAGCAGCCATCCCCAAACCAGCAATGAGAGGAAAACCACCAGCGTAGACATGCCCAGCCGGTGGCCCATCATGCGGGGTTCGAGAATATTGCCGATAATCATGTGCACGACTAAAAAGAGCGCGCCGACCAGCAGACACTCATAATACCCGTTAAAAAGTAACGCCTGGATCATCGGCGGGACGGCGGAAATCACCGAGCCAATGTTAGGCACATAGTTCAGCAGAAAAGCCAGCACGCCCCACATCAGCGCAAACTGTACCCCCATCAGCATCAGTCCTAACCAGACAATCACCCCTGTCCACAGGCTGAGCAGCGTTTTCAGCGCCAGATAATGCGAAACGCCTTTTAACGCCCGGTGAAGACCGGCGATGTGGATTTGCGGGTTGTTGAGGGCAAAACGGAGCTTATAGGGCACATGACGGACTTCAAAAAGCATAAATACCACCGTCATCACCAGCAGAATGACGCTGGCCATAGCGCCGGACAGCCCGGTCATCAGGGTGGTCGTGAACGTCATCAGCTTGTCAGAGTCTATGCGTTGTAGCATACGCTCCGGGGACATGTGAATATGCAAAAACGGCAGCGCCTCCTGCAATCGCAGGACTTTTGCCGTCAGCTCTTTATTATATTTTGGCATCATGGCGACAAATTCGTTAACCGACGCGGCCAGTACGCCAATTAACGCGGTGAGCACGATCAGCATCACCACCACCACGATAGTAATGGCTGCCGGGCGACGCACGCCGCGGCGAATAAACCAGGTGACCAGAGGGTTGAGGACAATGGCGAAGAACAGCGCCAGTAATAGCTGCACGATGATATCTGCCGCGGCGTGAATACCGGCGAGGATAACCACCAGTGACGCCAGTTTGAGCAGAATATGCATGCCCGTTTTATCGGGCTGAGGGGTTGTCATTCACTCTTCCTTTCTATGATTTTCATTAAGAGCCCACTCCATTAGGGCTATTTTACTTGCCATTTTGAACACGGGCAGTGCTCGACAAAATACGAAAGTATTTTGAACGCCCTTCAGGGCGGCCCGGAGGGCGAGCGTAGCGAGTCAATCCTCACGTACTCCGTGTACGCTCCGGTTTCTGTGCGCTGTCCGTGTTCAAACTGCCTGCGACAATAACGCCTGGTGGGATAGACTCTAAGTGTAGCGGCTGGCTTGCTGCCAGGAATCCTAATCTGGCTGCTGATTTATAACGTGTGGCGTGGTAGAAATGAAACACAGTTGTAAAAATCTGGTGGAACCCGATGCCCGAAACCGTCGCTGAACCGGCGCTCAATGGATTGCGCCTCAATCTGCGGATTGTCTCTGTCGTGATGTTTAACTTTGCCAGCTATCTGACCATTGGCCTGCCGCTGGCGGTATTGCCCGGCTACGTTCATGATGTGATGGGGTTTAGTGCCTTTTGGGCCGGGCTGGTGATTAGCCTCCAGTACTTCGCTACGCTGCTCAGCCGCCCGCACGCCGGGCGTTACGCCGACCAGCTGGGGCCAAAAAAGATCGTCATTTTCGGCCTGTGCGGCTGCTTTTTGAGCGGACTCGGCTATCTGCTGGCGGCGCTCTTCGGCGGTTTGCCCGTGGTTAGCCTGGCGCTGCTGTGCCTTGGGCGCATAATTCTCGGCATCGGGCAGAGCTTCGCGGGAACCGGCTCCACGCTGTGGGGCGTCGGGGTAGTCGGTTCGCTGCATATCGGGCGGGTTATCTCCTGGAACGGCATTGTCACTTACGGGGCGATGGCGATGGGTGCGCCGCTCGGCGTGCTCTGTTACTCGCTGATGGGCCTGCACGGGCTGGCGTTGACCATTATGGCGCTCGCGCTGGTGGCGGTGCTGTGCGCGTTGCCGCGGGCAGCGGTGAAAGCGGGCAAGGGTAAAGCGATGTCGTTTCGCGCGGTGCTGGGGCGCGTCTGGCTCTACGGCATGGCGCTGGCCCTGGCTTCGGCGGGTTTTGGCGTTATCGCCACCTTTATCACCCTGTTTTATGATGCTAAAGGCTGGGACGGTGCCGCCTTCGCCCTGACGCTGTTTAGCTGCGCCTTTGTCGGCACCCGGCTGTTGTTCCCCAACGGAATTAACCGCCTCGGCGGGCTGAACGTGGCGATGATCTGTTTTGTCGTCGAGATTATTGGGCTGCTGTTAGTAGGCCTGGCGGAGACGCCGCTGCTGGCGAAAGTCGGCACCTTCTTTGCCGGAGCCGGTTTTTCGCTGGTGTTCCCGGCGCTTGGCGTGGTGGCGGTGAAGGCCGTGCCGCAGCAGAACCAGGGGGCGGCGCTGGCAACCTATACGGTATTTATGGATCTCTCGCTGGGGATCACCGGTCCGCTTGCCGGGCTGCTGATGGCGTGGGCGGGCATTTCATCGATCTATCTGGCGACGGCGGGGCTGGTCGCGGCGGCGCTGCTGCTGGGATGGCGGTTAAAAAAACGGCCCCCGGTCGCTGAACCGGAGGCCGCGGCGTCAGGCCAGTAGTTACTGGATGACGAGGGTGTTGATAATGTTTTCCGCTTCGGTCTGCGCCTGCTGCTGATTATCCGCTGGCAGCGTGATCTGTAGCGTCAGCAGTTTGTCATCAACCTTACCGAGCAGGACGGAAGACCAGGCGGTCTGGCCCTTGGCGGAGATGATGCTGTCCAGCTGTTGCAGGGTGTGGCCTTTGATCTCAATGGATTTATTGCTCACCACCTGCAGCTGCGGGTCGCGGCTGCGCTGCTGCTCTTCCAGACGCTGGCTCATGACGGCCAGATCTTCATTGGTGCTGTCGCCAACAATCACGATCACCGCTTTCTGGCCGGTAGCGTCAGAATAGACGTGCATATTGTTGGCCTGGGTGCCCAGCTTGCCGCTCTGGTCGGTCATACCGGCTGGCAGGGAGAAGCTCAGTTTGCCATCCAGCAGACTAATAGGTTGCCCGCTGGCGTTGCTTTCCGCAGCCGCCCCGGCAGTCGGCGTTTTTGTATCGCTGTTATCACAGGCCGCAAGACCCACAACCAGCAGGCCAATACCGACATATTTAACCAAATTGCGCATTGACATCTTCCTTTCGATAAACGGCCACTAACGGCTCATTCGCTTATCTTATCACATCGTTTCACGAGTACTCTTAACCTGGCTGCAATGCGGATAAATCAGATTTATCTGCCAGCTTTTTCAGCAGCATATTCAACAACATGCCGTACATCGGCAGGAAGAATACGATGCTAATCAGCACCTTGAAGCAGTAGTCGACGATGGCGATTTCACCCCAGTGCGCCGCCATAAACGGATCCGGGCTGCGCCAGAAGGCGATAAAGAAGAAGGCCAGCGTATCGCTGACGTTACCGAAAAGAGTGGATGCCGTGGGCGCTAGCCACCAGCGGCGGTTCTGACGCAAGCGGTTGAAGACGTGGACGTCGAGGATCTGCCCCAGCGCGTAGGCCATAAAGCTGGCGGCGGCGATACGGGCGACAAACAGATTAAAGCTGGTTAATGCGGCAAAGCCCTGCCACTCGCCCATATAGAACAGCGCGGAAACCCCGTAGGAGATGAGCAGCGCCGGAATCATCACCGCGAGGATAATGCGTCGCGCCAGCGGAGCGCCGAAAATCCGCACCGTCAGGTCGGTGGCGAGGAAAATAAACGGAAAGCTGAACGCGCCCCAGGTGGTATGAAAACCAAAGATGGAGATCGGCAGCTGCACCAGATAGTTACTGGAAGTGATGACCAGCAGATGGAAAAGCGATAGCCAGATCAGCGCTTTTTTACGCTGTACGGTAGTAAACGGACTCATATTGTGACCTTTTTATGCCCGTTATTCTTCAAGCTGCAGATGCGTTAACTTTCCTCGCTCATCCCAGTCACTTACTGATGTAAGCTGCTGGAAATTCGCTGCGTCGTCGCCTTTCTGCAACTCGAATGATTTAGGGCCAGAGAGTTGGGGTGAGGGAACCCAATAAAAACGGCTGCATGATACTGCGTTGCGAGCGTATTGCAATGGTTGTTTTTCGCGCAAACGTTAACCTGGCTTGCGTACTGGCGAACTGGGGGTAAACTAGGGCCGTTTTGTTAATGTGAGATGAAAATGAGCGAACTTTTCTCCAGCCCTGATCATACGCTTGATGCGCAGGGGCTTCGTTGCCCGGAACCGGTGATGATGGTGCGTAAGACCGTGCGTACCATGCCGGTGGGCGAGACGCTGCTAATCGTGGCCGACGATCCGGCGACGACCCGCGATATTCCCGGTTTCTGCCGCTTTATGGAGCATGAACTGCTGGCGCAGGAAACCGAGGCGCTGCCGTACCGCTATTTGATCCGTAAAAGCCACTGATCCGCTTCAGGTTTCCCCGGATTGCGGCTGGCGCCTGATCCGGGCTACAACAAACCAGACCGCACTAACCTGTAGCCCGGGCCAGGCGCGTCAAGCGCCGTCCCGGGACTTGCCCTTATTTCTTACGTAACAGCCGCAGCGCGTTAGCGGTGACCAGCACCGTCGCCCCGGTATCCGCCAGCACCGCCAGCCACAGGCCGGTCAGTCCAAGCAGGGTGGTGACGAGGAAAATCCCCTTCAGACCCAGCGCGATAGCGATGTTCTGCCGGATATTGGCGTGGGTGGCGCGCGCTAGCGAAATCATTTGCGCCAGCCCGGTCAGGCGGTTATGGGTCAATGCCGCATCAGCAGTTTCCAGGGCGACGTCGGTGCCGCTGCCCATGGCGATGCCAATCGTCGCCGCTTTCATCGCCGGCGCATCGTTGATTCCGTCGCCGACCATGGCCAGCGGCGACTCGGCGTTGAGCGCGATCACCGCCTGTACTTTATCCGCAGGCAGCAGCCCGGCGCGGAACGCCAGCCCCAGTTCGCTGGCGATGGCCGCCGCCGCGCGCGGATTGTCGCCGGTCAGTATGACTCCCTGAACGCCTAACTGATGGAGCTCATCCACCGCCTGGCGGGCATCGTCGCGCAGCGTATCGCGCAGCGCCAGAATCCCCAGCAGCGTCTCATCGCGCATCACCAGCACCACGGTTTGTCCGGCGCTCTCCAACTGTTGAATACGTTCATCGTACTGCGGATCGTTATTTTTCCCGGCGGCGCAAATCAGCACCTGACGACCTTCGACCTGTGCCTCAATGCCGGAGCCGGCCAGCGCGCGCTGGCCGCTGGCCAGCGGAATCACCAGCTGACGCTGCTCCGCCTCACGTACGACGGCCTGGGCTAACGGGTGGCTGGAGCCTTGCTCCACGGCGGCCGCCAGCGCCAGCAGATCGTTTTCGCCAATGTTCGCGGTCGCCATCACGGCGGTGACGCGCGGCTGGCCTATAGTCAAGGTGCCGGTTTTATCAAACGCCACCTGGCGCACGCGGCCCAGTTGCTCCAGCGCCGCGCCGCCTTTAATCAGCGCGCCGCGACGCGCCGCCACCGCCAGCCCTGAGGTAATCGCCGCCGGGGTGGAGATCACCAGCGCGCACGGACAGCCAATCAGCAGCAGCGTTAAACCTTTATAGATCCACGGCAGCCATGCGCCAGCAAACAGCAGCGGCGGAACAAGGGCTACCAGCAGCGCGACGACCATAATCGCCGGGGTATAGATGCGGCTGAAGCGATCGATAAAGCGCTCAATCGGCGCGCGGCGCTCCTCCGCTTCTTCAATCAGCTTAAGAATGCGATCGATGGCGCTGTCGCCCGGTTCGGAGAGCACCGTCAGCTGTACCAGACGATCGACGCTGGTGGCGCCGGCCGCTACGCGTTCCCCGGCGTTACGCTCCACCGGTACGGATTCACCGGTTAGCGCGCTCTCATCGAAGCTGGCGAAGGGCGAGAGCAACTGGCCATCGGCGGGCAGACGGCCACCGGCGGCCACTTCAATCACGTCGCCGGGGCGCAGGTCGCGCTGGGCTACGATTTCGCGTACGCCGTCTCGCACGCGGATTGCCGTGTCGGGTTTCAGCGCCATCAACGCGCTGACGCCTTGACGCGCGCGGCTGGCGGCCCAACCCTCAAGGCGTTCGCCGATTAAGAACAGCAGTAGCACCATCGCCGCTTCGGCGGTGGCGCCGATAAACAGCGCACCGATGGCGGCGACGCTCATCAGGGTTTCGATGGCGAACCAGCTTCCGCTTTTGATCAGGCGTATTGCTTGCCGGGCGACCGGCCACAGGCCGACAAGGGTGGTTGCGATGAAGGCGATTTCGCCCAGAGGAGGGTTAAACTGCTCCAGCCCCCAGCTGAGGGCCATCATTGCGACCAGGGTGATGAGCGGCAGATTCTCGCGCAGCCACGAGGTGGAGTCCTCTGTCCGGGGCGCGTTTTCATCCCGCAGCTGATAGCCCGCGGCGCGCACGGCGCTTTCGATCTGCGGACCAACGTCGCCCTCGGCGTTGACCAGCAGCTTTTCGGTGGCGAACAGCACCTGAACCTGGCTTACTCCCGGCACCTGGCGAACGGCGGTTTCAACCTTGCGGGCGCAGGCCGCGCAATCCATGCCTTCTACCAGCCAGCTAAAGCGAGCGTGACTGAACGCGTCGTTTTCAGCGGCGGTTTCGCTGCTGCAGGCGTGGTCCGCGCAGCAGCTTTCCGCAGGCTGTGCGGCAGGGGTAAATTTTAACGATGAGAATTGTGGGACTTTTTTATCCTGCGATTCTGGAGCCGACATAGGACCCTCCGGGTAATGATAATTTTCTCATTACCCAGAGGATACACTCTGGAGTCGACTCCAGAGTCAAGCGCTTAATTACAAATAGAGTGCGCGGACGATCAGGAAGTGCCCGGCGAAGTAAAACGCCGAGGAGATCGCGTTGTCAGCGCGGAAGCGGCGGCGATAATGGCTGATGAGCCAGACCGCGTTGCCGAGCAGCAGGAACGCGGCGCCAACGAAGCCGGAAAGCGCGGTGTCCGTCGGGCGAGCGAACCACAGCTCGCCAGCGAGCCAGACCATCACCAGCGTCATCGCGATAAAGGTAAACACCGGCATTCGCATCTCTTCCAGGCGCGTCCAGATGATGGCCAGCAGCAGCGCGCCGAGGATCAGCAGCACCAGCGGCAGCGGCCAGAAGAACGATAGCGTCAGCTGGCTGGCAAACCAGATGGTGTAGAGCAGATGGGAGAGAAAGAACGCCCCCACGGCGTACATCACCCGCTGCCGGGGCAGTAGGGTCAAGGCGTCGCCGACCAGCGAAGCGCAAAGCCCGGCCAGCACCAGATAGCTGATGGCGTTAAACATCGGCGCTTGCCAGGCCAGTAACAGAAGCAGGATCAGCGTGACGGGTTTAAATACCCAGCGACGCCAGGCTGGCCCACGATAGGACGCATCGACATAAAGCCATGCGGAGAAACAGACAGCAATAAATGACCAAAGCATAGTAAGTCCCTGTATCTGTTATCATTAAGTAAGTGATTGTACTTACAGTACTGAATCTCAGTGTAGTGGTTTGCAGAGGAAGATGACAATGATAATCAAGCCACAGTATGCTTATTCCTGATAATTCCTGGGGGCAAGGTGAATGAGTAAGGTTCCGCTGTTTTTTATGGTTGCCGTTGCCATCATTGCGGTTGCCGCGTCGTATCGCTATGCGCAGCAGCGCCGCGAAAAAATGGAGAACGACGCCGCGCCGCTGTTGCAAAAACGGGTGGTGGTGAGCAATAAGCGGGAGAAGGTGATTAACGATCGCCGTTCGCGCCAGCAGACGGTGACGCCTGCCGGCAGCGAGATGCGTTATGAAGCCAGCTTCAGGCCGGAAAGCGGCGGAATGGAAATGGTTTTTCGTCTGCAGGCGCCGCAGTATCATGCGTTAAGCGTCGGCGATAAAGGCGTCCTGAGCTATAAAGGTTCGCGGTTTATGGGCTTTGCGCCAGATCCCTGAACCTTTTCCCGGCGTTACTTCTTCTTCAGGGTCGCCTTGAGTTTTTTCTGCCAGGCGACCAGTTCGAACACGCCGAAGATGAAAATACGGACCTGTTCGAAACGCCCCAGCGGCGGCATCTCTTTCGTCTGCGTCGCCTTGAGCAGCGTCAGCTGCAGGCCGTGCATCAGAATCATAAAGATTAGCGCCACGTTAACGAAGATATTCAGTGGCTTTGGGAACGGTTGAAACAGATTCAGCAATAAAAACGCCCACACGCACAGCATCAGCAAGCGGCCAAAATTAATCAGCATGGTTTTCTCCTTGGGCCTCACGTTGATAGAGACGGTAGGCGACCTGTCCGGCCACTTTTTCACGATAGACGTGCCAGTTCTCCGGCACCGGCGGTAAGCCGTTTTCGACTTCACTCTCGATGTAGATGAGCGCTTCATCGCTAAGCCAGCCGTTGTTTTCCAGCAGTTTCAGCGTCTCTTCAAGCAGCCCCTTACGAAACGGGGGATCGACAAACACAATATTGTGCGGTGCGCCCGCCTGAGCGAGAAACGCTAAAGTATTGGTGTTCACGACCTTAGCGTTGCTGGCTTTGAGGGTCGCCAGGTTTTTTTGCAGCTGCTGCGCGACGCCGCGCTCCATTTCCAGCAGCGTGGCGTTGGCCGCATAGCGGGAGAGGGCTTCAAGGCCCAGCGCGCCGCTGCCGGCGAAGCAGTCGAGGCAGTTAGCGTCAACGATCGACGGCGCCAGCCAGTTAAATAGCGTTTCGCGTACCCGGTCGGTGGTCGGGCGCAGACCCGGGCTCTCCGGCACCGGTAATTTACGGCCCCGCCATTGCCCGCCGATAATACGGATCTGGCCGCTGCCTGCGTGGTTTGGTTTCTTCATCTCTTTGCTCAAGTCTCAACTTCCGGGCTGCTATTCTAACGATCGGCAGCGGTTGACGAAACCTTAATCCGGGGGCGGTGATGCGAGTTAAGTTAAGTGGTAGACTATCCGACTAATTTCATCATTTTTCAGCTTCCGCTGCCAACAGGCCGAAGCTGTGCCATGAATTAACAGCGAGGAGTGTAGTCGCAAATGGCGAAAGACAAAAAACGTGGCTTCTTTTCCTGGCTGGGCTTTGGCCAAAAAGAACAGGCGCAGGAAAGCGAAACAGAACAAAAAGTAGAAGCCCAGCAAGAGGTTGCAGAACCGTCTGCGGAAAGTGAAGCGCCTGTCGCTGCGCCGGAAACGGTCGACGCGCCTACGACGGAGAAACCGGACGCCGAAGCCTTTGCCGCCGAGGTGGTTGAGGTGACCGAGCAGGTCGTGGAGAGCGAACAACCGCAGGCGGTTGTCGAATCCCCGGTCGTTGAAGCAGTTGCGGAGCAGCCTGCGGTTGAAGAAATTGTCGCTGAGCCGCTGATTGAAGAGGTCATTGCCGAGCCGGTAGCGGCTGAAGCCGTCGCTGAACAGACGCCGGAAGCGGTCATTACCGAACCGGAAACAGCAGTTATTGAAGAAACCGCCGTTGACCAGCCGGAACCAGACGAAACGGCAGAAGAGGCTGAGGCCGATATCACCGATGAAGAGCTGGAAGCGCAGGCTATGGCGGCGGCCGATGCGGCAGAAAACGCTAAGGAAGTGGTGCCGGACGAAACCGTCGTGACGCCGTTAGAGCAGGAAAAACCGACCAAAGAAGGTTTCTTCGCCCGCCTCAAACGCAGCCTGGTAAAAACCAAACAAAACCTCGGTTCCGGATTTATCAGTCTGTTCCGCGGTAAGAAAATCGACGATGATCTGTTTGAAGAGCTGGAAGAGCAGCTGCTGATTGCCGACGTCGGCGTGGAAACCACGCGTAAGATCATCACTAATCTGACCAACGACGCCAGCCGTAAGCAGCTGCGCGACGCCGAGGCGCTGTACGGTCTGCTGAAAGAAGAGATGGGCGATATTCTGGCGAAAGTGGATGAGCCGCTGAACGTTGAAGGCAAAACGCCGTTTGTGATTCTGATGGTCGGCGTCAACGGCGTCGGTAAAACCACCACCATCGGTAAGCTGGCGCGTCAGTTCGAGCAGCAGGGCAAGTCGGTGATGCTGGCGGCGGGCGATACTTTCCGCGCGGCGGCGGTAGAGCAGCTTCAGGTTTGGGGGCAGCGTAACCATATTCCGGTGATTGCCCAGCATACCGGCGCGGACTCGGCATCGGTCATTTTCGATGCCATCCAGGCGGCGAAGGCGCGCAATATTGACGTCCTGATTGCCGATACTGCGGGCCGTCTGCAGAATAAATCGCACCTGATGGAAGAACTGAAGAAGATTGTCCGCGTCATGAAAAAACTCGATGTCGATGCGCCGCATGAAGTTATGCTGACCATTGACGCCAGCACCGGGCAGAACGCGATTAGCCAGGCCAAACTGTTCCACGAAGCGGTTGGACTGACCGGTATCACCTTGACTAAGCTGGATGGTACCGCCAAGGGCGGGGTTATCTTCTCGGTTGCCGATCAGTTCGGTATTCCGATTCGCTACATCGGTGTTGGCGAACGTATTGAAGATCTGCGTCCGTTTAATGCGGGCGACTTTATTGAGGCACTTTTTGCCCGAGAGGATTAAAAATGATTCGCTTTGAACAAGTCAGCAAAGCCTATCTCGGTGGGAGACAAGCGCTGCAGGGGGTGACTTTCCACCTGCAGGCGGGCGAGATGGCGTTTCTGACCGGCCATTCCGGCGCGGGGAAAAGTACCCTGCTGAAGCTTATCTGCGGTATCGAACGGCCCAGCGCCGGCAAAATCCTCTTCGGCGGCCATGATATCAGCCGCCTGAAGAGCCGCGAGGTGCCGTTTTTGCGCCGTCAGATTGGCATGATTTTCCAGGACCATCATCTGCTGATGGACCGTACCGTTTACGATAATGTGGCGATCCCGCTGATTATCGCCGGCGCCAGTGGCGATGATATCCGTCGTCGCGTCTCGGCGGCGCTGGATAAAGTCGGGCTGCTGGACAAAGCGAAAAACCTGCCGATTCAGCTTTCAGGCGGTGAACAACAGCGCGTGGGCATCGCCCGCGCGGTGGTCAATAAACCCGCGGTCCTGCTGGCGGATGAACCGACCGGTAACCTCGATGAGGCGCTGTCGGAAGGGATCTTACGTCTGTTTGAAGAGTTTAACCGCGTTGGGGTGACGGTGCTGATGGCGACGCATGACCTGGGGCTTATATCCAGTCGTCCGTACCGCGTCCTGTCCCTCAGCGAGGGGCATATGCATGGAGGCCACATCGGTGAATAAGCGCGAGGCAATGAACCACATTCGCCGATTCGGCAATCGATTCGACCGTTTCCGCAATGCGGGCGGGGCGGGTGGTAGCGGCGGACGCAATGGGTCGAAGCGGCCAAAAGCCGCGCCGAATCCGGCTTCCCGTAAGAGCAACGTATTCAATGAGCAGGTGCGCTACGCCTGGCACGGCGCGGTACAGGATCTGAAAAGTACGCCGCTGGCGACGTTCCTGACGGTGATGGTGATCGCCATTTCGTTGACCCTGCCGAGCGTGTGCTACATGGTCTACAAAAACGTCAGCACCGCAGCGTCGCAGTATTACCCCACGCCGCAAATCACCGTTTATCTGGAAAAAACGCTGGATGACGATGCGGCTGCCCGGGTAGTCGGCCAGCTGCAGGCGGAGCAGGGCGTCGAGAAGGTTAACTATCTGTCGCGTGATGAAGCCCTTGGCGAATTCCGCAACTGGTCTGGCTTTGGCGGCGCGCTGGATATGCTGGAAGAGAACCCGCTGCCGGCGGTAGCGATCGTGGTGCCGAAGATTGATTTCCAGAGCGTTGAGGCGCTGAACACGCTGCGCGACCGCGTGAGCCACGTTCAGGGCGTTGATGAAGTGCGTATGGATGACAGCTGGTTTGCGCGCCTCTCGTCGCTCACCGGGCTGGTCGGACGCGTGTCGGCGATGATCGGCGTACTGATGGTGGCGGCGGTCTTCCTGGTGATCGGCAACAGCGTACGTCTGAGCATCTTCGCCCGTCGCGATACCATTAACGTGCAGAAACTGATTGGCGCGACCGACGGCTTCATTCTGCGTCCGTTCCTTTACGGCGGAGCGCTGCTGGGGTTCTCCGGCGCGTTTCTGTCGCTGATCTTGTCGGAAATTATGGTCATGCGCCTGTCGTCGGCGGTTACCGAAGTGGCGAAAGTCTTCGGCACGCAGTTTGAACTCAGCGGCTTAGGCTTTGACGAGTGCCTGCTGATGCTGATTGTTTGCTCGATGATTGGCTGGGTCGCCGCCTGGCTGGCAACCGTTCAACATTTACGTCACTTTACTCCCGAGTAGTAAAAATCTGGTATAATCTTTCCCTGCACTGAATATCTCTCTGCAGGGAAAGAGTCCCTGTCGACGCTTCCCTAAACTTCATGACCATGTCACATTTTGTGCGTAATCTATTCACATCATTGCATGGAACTTGTGGATAAAATCACTGTCTGATACTAATGTGAGTGATATTCTCGTTGCTCATCAATGCTGGCATGTTTGTTGCTCCGTTGTGAGGACAGAATGATGCCAGAAGATATCGATTGAGAGGATTTGAATGACCAAAGATATGCAAACTTTAGCCTTAGCCCCCGTTGGTAACCTGGAATCGTACATCCGGGCTGCTAACACTTGGCCGATGTTATCGGCTGATGAAGAGCGGGAGCTTGCTGAAAAGCTGCATTACCAGGGCGATCTGGAAGCAGCGAAAAAGCTGATCCTGTCTCACCTGCGCTTTGTTGTTCATATTGCTCGTAACTACTCGGGCTATGGCCTGCCGCAGGCGGATCTGATTCAGGAAGGCAACATTGGCCTGATGAAAGCCGTGCGCCGTTTTAACCCGGAAGTGGGCGTGCGTCTGGTTTCCTTCGCCGTGCACTGGATCAAAGCGGAAATTCATGAATACGTGCTGCGTAACTGGCGTATCGTGAAGGTCGCGACCACGAAAGCACAGCGTAAGTTGTTCTTTAACCTGCGTAAAACCAAGCAGCGTCTGGGCTGGTTTAATCAGGATGAAGTCGAAATGGTTGCCCGCGAGCTGGGCGTGTCGAGCAAAGACGTGCGTGAGATGGAGTCACGTATGGCGGCGCAGGACATGACCTTTGACATGTCTTCGGATGATGAGTCCGATAGCCAGCCGATGGCGCCGGTACTCTATCTGCAGGATAAAACGTCTAACTTTGCCGATGGCATCGAAGACGATAACTGGGAAGAGCAGGCGGCGAACAAGCTGACCGACGCGATGCAGGGTCTTGACGAACGTAGCCAGGACATCATCCGCGCCCGCTGGTTGGACGAAGACAACAAGTCCACGCTGCAGGAGCTGGCAGACCGCTACGGCGTGTCGGCTGAACGTGTGCGCCAGCTTGAAAAGAACGCCATGAAAAAACTGCGCGCCGCTATCGAAGCCTAATCTGAGCGCCAGTCCCCCGATAACGCCCCACATTACGTTGGGGCGTTTTGTTTTTCTGCCTCCGCCAGCGCCTGTGGGCAGTGCATTTTCAGACACTCAAGCAGGATGTTGAACGCCGGCTCCATCTGCGTTTCCGGCTGCGAAGCAAAGCCCATCAACAGCCCTTTCTTGCGTTGCGTTGTCAGGTAATAGCGTGACAGCGGACGCACTAAGATATTGCGCGCGTTGGCGTCGCGGGCAATCGCCACGTCATCCGCCTCATCCGGCAAATTCAGTATTAGATGTAGTCCGGCATTATCGCTGAAGTCCGACAGCGCGTGCGGCCCGCAGTGCCGCTGAATCAGCTCGGTCAAAAAGACGCGGCGGCGGCTGTAGAGCAGGCGCATGCGGCGAATATGCGCCGAGTAATGACCGGCGTTGATAAATTCCGCCAGCGCCAGCTGGATAAGCGAATGGCCGCCGCGATAGAGCTCGGCATGGGCGTTTTTGAGTTCAGCCGCCAACGGTCGAGGCAGCACGACATAGCCAAGCCGCAGTCCAGGGTAGAGCGTTTTACTGAACGTACCGACGTAGACCACCGGCGCTTCGGGGACTAAGCCCTGTAGCGCCGGGATCGGCTGGCCGGAAAAGCGAAACTCGCTGTCGTAATCATCTTCCACAATCCAGCTGTCGTGCTGATGGGCTAGCGTAAGCAGGCGCTGTCGGCGCTCAAGGCTCATTACCGCGCCGAGGGGATACTGATGGGATGGCGTAACGAAGATCAGCCGCGGGGCTTCGGCTATGCTTTCGGGCGGGCACAGGCCGCTGGCATCAACCACCACGGGCTCGGCCCGCACTTCATTCATCGCCAGCACATGGCGAATGCCCCAGTAGGACGGTTCCTCCACCCAGGCGAGATCGCCGCGGTCGCACAGCATGCGGGTAATCAGGTCGATCGCCTGGTGGATCCCTTCGGTGATAAGAATTTGATCTGCCTGACACTGAACGCCGCGCGCTACTCTCAGATAGTCCACCAATGCGTGCTGTAGCTCGGCCGTTCCGCCGTTACAGCTGTAGCTGAGCTGTTCCGGTTTTGGACGGCGGCTGATACGCGCCTGGATTTTACTGAACAGCGGATGGGGAAACGCGTTGACGTCCGGTACGCCGGGGATAAACGCCCCCCACTGACGCGGGCTGGCGCTGACCTGTCCCAGCAGATGCTGGCCGCGCCTGGAGATAGGCGCGCTGGCTGCGGGCGCCGGGCTGCTTTCACTGGCGCTGCTGGCGGGAAGGAACATATCGGGCAGCGTTTTCGCGACGAATGTTCCGCTGCCGCGGCGGGATACGACGTACCCCTCGGCCAGCAATTGTTCGTAAACTGTTAAGATTGTGTTGCGAGACATTCTCAGCTCCCCCGCCAGATCCCGCGATGGCGGTAGGCGGCTATGGGGCGGCAGAGAACCATCCAGAATGGCGTGGCGAATCGCCTTGTAAAGGCGCTTGTGCAGGAGCGGATCGGTTTCTTTCTGCAATCTGACCAGCACCATGTCTGCGATGAGCGAACGCAATTGGATCCCTCAGATAATCTTAATTGGTACTCGATTATAGGGCCAAATCCTGTGTAAATAAACGACATAGTTTCGGATTTGTTGCGATAACGTGACACACATGACAGGAGATTCCCGGTGAAAAGTTCAGAACTGAATCAGCGTCGCCAGCAGGCGACTCCGCGCGGTGTAGGGGTAATGTGCAGCTACTTTGTTGAGAAAGCAGAGAACGCTACGCTGTGGGATATTGAAGGGAATGAGGTGATTGATTTCGCCGCCGGCATTGCGGTGCTGAATACCGGCCATCGGCACCCTAAAATCATTGCCGCCGTTGAACAGCAGCTACAGGCCTTTACCCATACTGCTTATCAGATTGTCCCGTACGAAAGCTACGTCACGCTGGCCGAGCGGATTAACGAGCTGGCGCCGATTGACGGTCAGGCAAAAACGGCGTTCTTTACCACCGGGGCGGAAGCGGTTGAAAACGCGGTGAAAATTGCGCGCGCTTATACTGGTCGTCCGGGTCTGATTACCTTCGGCGGCGGATTCCACGGCCGTACTTTCATGACCATGGCGCTGACCGGCAAAGTGGCGCCTTATAAGATTGGTTTCGGCCCGTTCCCGGGCTCGGTTTATCACGCCGTCTACCCTAATGCTGCCCATGGCATTACCACCGCTGACGCGATGAAAAGCCTGGATCGTATTTTTAAAGCCGATATCGCGGCCGACCAGGTGGCGGCGATTGTTCTGGAGCCGATTCAGGGCGAAGGCGGCTTTAACGTCGCCCCGCCTGAGTTTATGCAGGCGCTGCGCGCGCTGTGCGATACCCACGGCATTCTGCTGATTGCCGATGAAGTACAAACCGGCTTTGCACGCACCGGCAAGCTGTTTGCGATGCAGCACTATGATGTGAAACCTGACCTGATGACGATGGCTAAAAGTCTGGCCGGCGGTTTCCCGCTCTCCGGCGTGGTCGGTCGCGCGGAGGTGATGGATGCACCTGCGCCGGGCGGCCTGGGCGGTACCTATGCCGGTAACCCACTGGCGGTCGCGGCTGCGCATGCGGTGCTGGACGTGATTGAAGAAGAGCAGCTGTGCCAGCGCGCTGAGCGCTTAGGCAGTCATCTGAAAGAGGTGCTGAATCAGGCACGTCAAAGCTGCCCGGCCATTGCGGACGTACGCGGCCAGGGGTCGATGGTGGCGGTGGAGTTTAACGATCCGCAAACCGGCGAGCCGTCGCCGGAGATCACTCGTCAAATCCAGCAAAAAGCCCAGGAGAACGGACTGCTGCTGCTAAGCTGCGGCGTCTACGGCAACGTCATTCGCTTCCTCTATCCGTTAACGATTCCGGATGCGCAGTTTACGAAGGCGCTGGATATTTTGGCCCGCGTGCTGAAGGGCTAGTCAGTCTTACATCCATCTGCGGCGGTAGGGAAGCCCAACAGAAACAGGAAGCCGCAGTCTGGTTATTCATGCTCAGCGTGAGTGGTATTTCACCCTGATATCACCTTTTTTCCGGCAGCGCATGTTGCCGGAATAAAACGGAAAATATTATGTCTGACAACTCCACCTTTTCTTCGGTTCTGACGAGCCGGGAACGTACCGCTGTACCTGCAAAATCCCTCAGTTTCATCGAAGGCGTGTCGATGATCGTCGGCACCAATATCGGTGCTGGGGTGCTATCCATCGCCTATGCCTCCAGCAAAGCGGGCTTTCTGCCGCTGCTGTTTTGGCTCGTTGTTGTCGGTAGCCTGACGACTATTACCATGCTCTATGTCGCAGAGTCGACGCTGCGTACCCGCAAGCATTTACAGCTCAGCGGCCTGTCGCAGCGCTATGTTGGCCGCTTCGGGGCATTGATGATGTTCCTCTCCGTTTGCGTCAACAGCGTCGGCGCGCTGACGGCTTATATGACCGGCAGCGGTAAACTCCTGCATTCGTTATTCGGCATCTCGCCTGCCCTGGGCAGCGCACTGTTTTTTATTCCGGCGGCCGGGGTGCTTTATCTTGGCCTGAAGGCGATTGGCCGGGGTGAGAAATTCATCAGTATCGGCATGGTCGTTATGATAACCATTTTGGTTGCCGCGACGTTGCTGAAAGAAACCGCGAGCGTGAGTTATTTACTTGAAGGTAACTGGCTGTATATGGTGCCAGTGTTTAATGTGGTCGCGTTCTGCTTCTCCGCGCAGTATATCGTGCCGGAAATGGCGCGCGGTTTCGCCGATAAACCGGAGAAACTGCCGAAGGCCATTATGGTGGGGATGGTGTTAACCTTTTGCCTGCTGGCCCTGGTCCCGCTCTCGGTGATTGCATTAAGCGGGCTGGATAATATTTCTGATGTGGCGACCATTTCATGGGGAAGGGCGCTCGGCGAGTGGGCCTTCTTCTCGGCAAACCTCTTTGCGCTCTGCGCGATGCTGACCTCCTATTGGGGACTGGGTGGAAGCTTCCTGACCAATATCTTCGATCAGTTTCGCTTGGGCAACGACGAGCAGCCGTTCAAACGCTTTAAGGTGCTGCTCGTGGTCGCTGTGCCGCCTTTTATTCTGGCCTACAGCGGGATGGTGTCCTTCGTGAACGCGCTCTATTTTGCCGGGGTATTTAGCGGGGTGATTTTGTCCATCATGCCGATCCTGATCCTGAAAGGTTCACGGCGGCAGGGGGATATCACTCCCGGTTGGACCTGCCCGGCGCTGATAACGCACCCATTCATCCAGATCTTCATCGTATTGCTCTATCTTTGCAGCGCCGTCTACGCCATCGCTTCTGCCTTTGGCTATCTGCCCGCGGGCTGGTAGTCGCGTTGCTCATGCCACCGCGTTCGGTTTATTCCGGCGCGGGTTTTTATTTGTCACTTATCTGTTACATACTCCGCAATTTTATCGTTTCCAATTCTCCTGAATGACGGTATGTTTAGCATAGTGTGCTGCAAAAGCGCAGGCAGCAGACCCTAATCTAACTATCATATGCTTTTCTTATGTGTCTAATTAGAATAATGCGCTAACAAACAACATCACAACAAATGCAAAAACCATAATAATGGGGAGCCTCAGGATGAATATGAAGGGTAAAGCGTTACTGGCAGGATGTATTGCCTTAATCATGAGCGGTACGGCAATGGCCGAAGATATCAAAGTCGCCGTCGTTGGCGCGATGTCCGGTCCGGTAGCGCAGTACGGCGATCAGGAATTTACTGGCGCTGAGCAGGCCATTGCCGATATCAACGCCAAAGGCGGCATCAAAGGTAATAAGCTGCAGATGGTAAAATACGACGACGCCTGTGACCCGAAACAAGCGGTTGCCGTCGCTAACAAAGTGATTAACGACGGTATCAAATACGTTATCGGCCACCTGTGCTCTTCTTCCACCCAGCCGGCGTCTGATATCTATGAAGATGAAGGCGTGCTAATGATCACCCCGGCAGCAACCGCGCCGGAGCTGACGGCTCGCGGCTATCACCTGATTCTGCGCACTACCGGTCTGGACTCCGATCAGGGGCCAACCGCCGCCAAATATATTCTGGAAAAAGTGAAGCCGCAGCGCATCGCGATTGTCCACGACAAGCAGCAGTACGGCGAGGGTCTGGCCCGCGCGGTGCAGGACAACCTGAAGAAGGGCGGCGCCAACGTGGTGTTCTTTGACGGCATTACCGCCGGTGAGAAAGACTTCTCAACCCTGGTGGCGCGTCTGAAGAAAGAGAACATCGACTTCGTCTACTACGGCGGCTACCACCCGGAGATGGGGCAGATCCTGCGTCAGTCTCGCGCCGCTGGCCTGAAAACGCAGTTTATGGGACCGGAAGGGGTAGCGAACGTGTCCCTGTCTAATATCGCGGGCGCTTCTGCGGAAGGTATGCTGGTGACCAAGCCGAAAAACTACGACCAGGTTCCGGCTAACAAACCCATCGTAGATGCGATCAAAGCGAAGAAACAGGATCCAAGCGGCGCGTTCGTGTGGACCACCTATGCCGCGCTGCAGTCGCTGGAAGCAGGTCTGAATCAGTCTGACGATCCGGCAGAAATCGCCAAATATCTGAAAGGGGCAACGGTTGAGACCGTGATGGGGCCGCTCACCTGGAACGAGAAGGGCGATCTGAAGGGCTTCGAGTTCGGCGTGTTTACCTGGCATGCTAATGGTACGGCGACCGACGCCAAATAATTTAACCTGCGCCTTTCACGCCGCAGATGCGTTGTCTGCGCCCCTCAACCCCGGTCACTTACCGATGTAAGCTCCCGGGGATTTCGGGTCTTGACGCCTTTCTGCAACGCGAAATGCTGGGTTAAATGAAAGGACCTTTCACGCCGCAGAGGCGTTGTCTGCGCCCCTCAACCCCGGTCACTTACCGATGTAAGCTCCCGGGGATTTCGGGTCTTGACGCCTTCCTGCAACGCGAAATGCTGGGTTAAATGAAAGGGTCTTTCACGCCGCAGATGCGTTGTCTGCGCCCCTCAACCCCGGTCACTTACTGATGTAAGCTCCCGGGGATTTCGGGTCTTGACGCCTTCCTGCAACGCGAAATGCTGGGTTAAATCCGTTGATCCTTTCCTCTTCGCATAGGCGAGGATAAACGTAAAAGCAAAAAGGCAACGTAAGTTGCCTTTTTAGTCGGTAGCCCGGGTAAGGCGTTACGCCGCAACCCGGGGAATGCGCCGGGGTTGATGCATTGGTGCGGTTTCTTCCCGGGTCACGCTGTGCTTACCCGGGTTACAGTCTGGTGCGGTCTGGTTTTTTGGAGCCCGGATAAGGCGTTCAGCCGCAATCCGGGAATGTTCGGCCTTCTTTCGCCGATTTATTGCTTTTTTACCCAACCGCCGGTTTGCGCGTTAAAGCCCAGCGCCTGCATAAACGCCGCCATCACGCCGCGGTCTTCCACGTCGGTATCCGCGATGCGCCAGCTGCCGATCTCTGGATTATCCCTTAGCACCTCTTCCACTAAATATTGTCCGACGCCGCGACGGCGGGTCACTTCACGCACGCACAGCGCGCCGAGCTCACCCTCAACGCCGTTCAGCGTTACGCGAACCGCTGCCAGCAGGCGCTCATTAAAGCGGGCGGCATAAATACGATGGTTCTCATCCAGCGCCAGCGCCGCGAGATCCTGCGACGGCCAGATTTTACCTAAGTCGATGCGATCCTGATCGCTGAAGTGCTGTAAACGAATAATGGTCAGTTTCATACGCGAGGGTCCAGTCAAAACAGAGTCGTTAGTGTATCCAAATTCCCTGCCAGGCGGAGCGCCGTTTTTTGCCTGTTCATCAGGGGATTCGTTTTCCTGGAAGGTGCTGGGTAGAGCAATTCATCATGGATCGAAAAATAAGCAGAATTTTAACCTGATATGTAGCGTTTTATTCCGCCTTATGTATCGTTATTTTATGCTGTTTACTGGACTTTTTTTGTTTATCTTCCGGTAAATACAGAATATTATCTTTGCTTAATCGCCTGAAAAATAGAGATTTTACTCTGTATTCAGGCAAAAAACCTCGCTAAACCATTAAAGATAATGGTAAAAGTAGCGTTGTTTAATAAAAGTACAGAATGCTTTTTAACCATAAAAATACAAAATATTTACACCACATCACGAACGGGGTTCTGCAGCATGAAAAGGAACGCGAAAACGGTTATCGCGGGGTTAGTCGCACTGGCGATGTCCCAGGCGGCTTTTGCCAAAGATATTAAGGTCGCCGTTGTTGGCGCGATGTCTGGCCCGGTAGCCCAGTGGGGCGATATGGAATTCAACGGCGCACGCCAGGCGATCAAAGATATTAACGCCCAGGGCGGCATCAAGGGCGATAAGCTGGTTGCCGTGGAGTACGATGACGCCTGCGACCCGAAACAGGCTGTTGCGGTGGCGAACAAAATCGTCAATGACGGCATTCAGTACGTTATCGGCCACCTGTGCTCTTCTTCCACCCAGCCGGCATCCGATATCTATGAAGATGAAGGCATTCTGATGATCTCCCCGGGTGCGACCAATCCGGAGCTGACCCAGCGCGGCTATCAATACATCATGCGTACCGCCGGTCTGGACTCTTCGCAGGGGCCGACCGCCGCAAAATACATCATGGAAAACGTCAAACCGCAGCGTATTGCTATCATTCATGATAAGCAGCAGTACGGCGAAGGTCTGGCGCGTTCTGTCCAGGAAAGCCTGAAAAAAGGCGGCGCGAATATCGTCTTCTTCGACGGCATTACCGCCGGTGAAAAAGACTTCTCCGCGCTGCTGGCGCGTCTGAAAAAAGAGAATATTGACTTCGTTTACTACGGCGGCTACTACCCGGAAATGGGCCAGATGCTGCGCCAGGCGCGCTCCGTGGGCCTGAAAACCGTGTTTATGGGCCCGGAAGGCGTGGGTAACGCGTCGCTGTCCAACATCGCGGGCGATGCGGCGGAAGGCATGCTGGTCACGATGCCGAAACGCTATGACCAGGACCCGGCCAACAGCGCTATCGTTGACGCGCTCAAAGCAGAGAAGAAAGACCCGAGCGGTCCGTATGTCTGGATCACCTACGCCGCCGTGCAGTCTCTGGCGCAGGCTATGGACCGGGCCGGAAGCCAGGCGCCGCTGGATTTAATCAAAGATCTGAAAGCTCACGGCGCGAAAACCGTGATTGGGCCGCTGAATTGGGACGAAAAAGGCGATTTGAAGGGATTTGAGTTTGGTGTCTTCCAGTGGCACGCGGACGGGTCATCCACCCTCGCGAAATAAGCCATAAGACAAGTTATCCCACCGCCCGCGCAAAGCGGGCGGGTAGAAAAAGGTTACCTTATGTCCGAGCAGTTTCTCTATTTTCTGCAGCAGATGTTTAACGGCGTCACGCTGGGAAGCACCTACGCGCTGATTGCCATCGGCTATACCATGGTTTACGGCATTATCGGCATGATCAACTTCGCCCACGGCGAGGTCTATATGATTGGCAGCTACGTCTCCTTCATGATCATTGCCGCCCTGATGATGATGGGCATTGATACCAGCTGGCTGCTGGTTGCCGCCGGATTCGTCGGCGCTATCGTCATTGCCAGCGCCTACGGCTGGAGTATCGAACGCGTGGCCTACCGGCCCGTGCGCAGCTCCAAACGCCTGATTGCGCTGATCTCCGCCATCGGGATGTCTATCTTCCTGCAAAACTACGTCAGCCTGACGGAAGGTTCGCGCGATGTCGCGCTGCCAAGCCTGTTTAACGGCCAGTGGACGGTGGGCAGCAGCGACAATTTCTCCGCGACCATTACCACCATGCAGCTGGTTATCTGGGTAGTGACGTTTATCGCTATGCTGGCGCTGACGCTGTTCATCCGCTATTCCCGTATGGGGCGCGCCTGCCGCGCCTGCGCTGAAGACCTGAAAATGGCCAGCCTGCTCGGGATTAACACCGACCGCGTAATTGCGCTGACGTTTGTTATCGGCGCGGCAATGGCGGCGGTTGCCGGCGTTCTGCTCGGTCAGTTCTACGGCGTGATCAACCCGTACATCGGCTTTATGGCCGGGATGAAGGCCTTCACCGCTGCGGTTCTTGGCGGTATCGGCAGTATTCCTGGGGCGATGATCGGCGGGCTGATCCTCGGTATCGCCGAAGCGCTCTCTTCTGCCTATCTCAGCACGGAATATAAAGACGTGGTCTCCTTCGCGCTGCTGATCCTGGTTCTGCTGGTGATGCCTACCGGTATCCTGGGTCGTCCGGAGGTAGAAAAAGTATGAAACCGATGCATTTTGCGATGGCGCTGCTGTCCGCGGTGATGTTCTTTATCCTCGCGGGCGTCTTTATGGGCGTGCAGCTGGAGCTGGACGGCACCAAACTGGTGGTGGATACCGCCGCCGATATCCGCTGGCAGTGGATCTATATCGGTACCGCAGTGGTCTTCTTCTTCCAGTTGCTGCGTCCTGTTTTCCAGAAAACCATTAAGAACGTCTCTGGGCCGAAGTTTATTCTGCCGGCTATCGACGGTTCGACGGTAAAACAGAAGCTGTTTCTGATCGCCCTGCTGGTTATCGCCGTGGCGTGGCCGTTTATGGTGTCGCGCGGGACGGTGGATATCGCTACCCTGACGATGATCTATATCATCCTCGGCCTGGGACTCAACGTGGTGGTGGGGCTTTCCGGCCTGCTGGTGCTGGGCTACGGCGGTTTCTACGCCATCGGCGCCTATACCTTCGCGCTGCTGAACCACTATTACGGTCTGGGCTTCTGGACCTGCCTGCCGCTGGCGGGGCTGGTTTCGGCAGCGGCGGGCTTCCTGCTTGGCTTCCCGGTTCTGCGCCTGCGCGGCGACTATCTGGCGATTGTGACGCTCGGTTTCGGTGAAATCGTGCGCATCCTGCTGCTCAACAACACCGAAATAACCGGCGGTCCGAACGGTATCAGCCAGATCCCGAAACCGACGCTGTTCGGTCTTGAATTTAGCCGCAGCGCCCGCGAAGGCGGCTGGGATACGTTCAGCAATTTCTTCGGCGTGAAGTACGACCCCTCCGATCGCGTGATTTTCCTCTATCTGGTCGCTTTGCTGCTGGTGGTGTTAAGCCTGTTCGTGATTAACCGCCTGCTGCGGATGCCGCTGGGCCGCGCGTGGGAAGCGCTGCGCGAAGATGAGATCGCCTGTCGCTCGCTGGGCCTCAGCCCGACGCGCATCAAGCTGACCGCCTTTACCATCAGCGCCGCGTTTGCCGGTTTTGCCGGAACCCTGTTCGCCGCCCGTCAGGGCTTCGTCAGCCCGGAATCCTTTACCTTCGCCGAGTCGGCCTTTGTGCTGGCGATTGTGGTTCTCGGCGGTATGGGTTCGCAGTTCGCGGTGATCCTGGCGGCGGTTCTGCTGGTCGTCTCGCGCGAGCTGATGCGTGATTTCAATGAATACAGCATGCTGATGCTGGGTGCGCTGATGGTACTGATGATGATCTGGCGTCCGCAGGGGCTTCTGCCGATGACCCGTCCACAGCTGAAGCTGAAAAATGGGCAGGCCAAAGAAGGAGAGCAGGCATGAGTCAGCCATTATTATCCGTAAACGGTCTGATGATGCGTTTTGGCGGCCTGCTGGCGGTCAACAACGTGTCGCTGGAGCTGCGCGAGCGGGAAATCGTTTCGCTTATCGGCCCTAACGGCGCGGGCAAAACCACCGTCTTCAACTGCCTGACTGGTTTCTATAAGCCAACCGGCGGCACCATTATGCTGCGTGACCAGCATCTGGAAGGGTTGCCGGGGCAGCAGATCGCCCGCATGGGCGTCGTGCGAACTTTCCAGCACGTGCGTCTGTTCCGCGAAATGACGGTGATTGAAAACCTGCTGGTGGCGCAGCATCAGCAGTTGAAAACCGGTGTTTTCTCCGGCCTGCTGAAGACGCCATCCTTCCGCCGCGCCCAGAGCGAAGCGCTCGATCGCGCCGCGACCTGGCTTGAACGTATCGGCCTGCTTGAGCACGCCAACCGGCAGGCCAGCAACCTGGCCTACGGCGACCAGCGTCGTCTGGAGATTGCCCGCTGTATGGTGACTCAGCCGGAAATCCTGATGCTGGATGAACCGGCGGCGGGGCTGAACCCGAAAGAGACTAAAGAGCTGGACGAACTGATCGCCGAGCTGCGCAGCCATCACAACACCACTATCCTGCTGATTGAGCACGATATGAAGCTGGTGATGGGCATTTCCGACCGTATTTACGTGGTAAACCAGGGCACGCCGCTGGCCAACGGTACGCCGGAAGAGATCCGCAACAACCCGGACGTGATCCGCGCATACCTTGGTGAGGCATAAGATGGAAAAAGTGATGTTATCTTTTGACAACGTCAGCGCGCACTACGGCAAGATCCAGGCGCTGCACAACGTCAGCCTGCATATCAATCAGGGAGAGATTGTCACCCTGATTGGCGCGAACGGCGCAGGGAAAACCACCCTGTTGGGCACCCTGTGCGGCGACCCGCGCGCCTCCAGCGGACGCGTGGTGTTCGACGGTAAAGATATTACCGACTGGCAGACGGCGAAAATCATGCGCGAAGCGGTGGCGATTGTTCCGGAAGGGCGTCGCGTCTTCTCGCGGATGACGGTGGAAGAGAACCTGGCGATGGGCGGTTTCTTTGCCGACCGCGACCAGTTCCAGACCCGCATCAAGTGGGTCTATGAGCTGTTTCCGCGCCTGCATGAGCGTCGGGTTCAGCGGGCGGGCACCATGTCCGGCGGCGAGCAGCAGATGCTGGCCATCGGTCGCGCGCTGATGAGCCAGCCGCGCCTGCTGCTGCTGGATGAGCCTTCGCTCGGTCTGGCGCCGATCATCATTCAGCAAATCTTCGACACCATTGAACAGCTGCGCGAGCAGGGGATGACCATCTTCCTCGTCGAGCAGAACGCCAACCAGGCGCTGAAGCTGGCCGACCGCGGCTACGTGCTGGAAAACGGCCACGTGGTGCTGGAGGATACCGGCGACGCGCTGCTGGCTAACGAAGCGGTACGCAGCGCCTATCTGGGCGGTTAGTGAAGTCAAAACGCCCGGCGTCTGCCGGGCGTTTTGCTGGATCCCTACAGCTCCAGAGAGCGCTTCCACAACATAAAATCAAACTGTTCGAGCGCATCCGCTTTAGTGCGCCAGGTTCCGCTGGCGGTGGCGATGATTTTCTCAAACAGGCCGTCGGCGATATCCGCCAGCGGCGTACCTTCGATAATCGGCCCGCAGTCATAATCGATAATATCCGGCATCTTTTTCGCCAGCGCGGAGTTGGTTGAAACCTTAAGCACTGGAACGATAGGGTTCCCCGTCGGCGTACCTAACCCGGTTGAGAAGATCACCACATTGCATCCCGCCGCGACCAGGCCCGTTACCGCGTCCACATCGTTGCCCGGCGTGCAGACCAGCGAAAGGCCGCTTTCTCCCATCGGTTCGGCATAGTCGCATACCGCGCTTACCGGCGCCCTGCCGCCTTTTTTCGCCGCGCCGGCGGATTTGATGGCGTCAGTGATCAGCCCATCGGCAATGTTTCCCGGGCTGGGGTTATCGGCGATGGTGGTGCCGAAGAAGTTCGCGACATGCTCATAGTTTTTCATCAGCGACAGAAACTTCTCTTTCAGCTCGCGGGTCGCGCAGCGCTGAACGATATCCCCTTCCGCGCCGCACAGCTCCGGGAATTCCGCCAGCCCCGACGCGCCGCCGAGGGCGACAAGACGATCTGACACTTCGCCCATCGCCGGGTTTGCGCTGATCCCCGAGAAGCCGTCAGAGGCGCCGCACTTCACGCCGATTTTGAGGTGGGAGAGCGGGACGTCCTGCCGCTCGGCGACAGGGGCTTCGCGGATCGCGTTATAGGTTTCGGTCAACGCATCCTGCATCATTTTTTCTTCGCTACTCCAGTCCTGCTGCCTGAAGTAAATAATCGGTTTGCTGAAGTTCGGGTTACGCTTCGCCAGCGCGGCGTTGAAATCGACAATTCGCGCTTTTTCACAGCCCAGGGCAAAGACCGTCATCCCAAGAACGTTGGGATGATCGGAATAGGCGGCCAGCACGTCGCACATGGTCATGCTGTCCGAAGTGGCACCGCCGCAGCCGGAGTTGACGGTAATACAGCGGATGCCGTCAAGATGCGGGAAGGGTAGATGCCGGGTATCGTTTAAGGCCCCCGCCGAGGTCACCTGGCGAGCAAAATTTTTCAGGCCATTATTTGCGTAGCCGAGGGCATCGTTTAGCGCATCGGTGACGCGCTGAACGTTGCGGTTTTCACAGAATACCAGCGGAATGACCAGCCAGTAGTTCGCGGTGGCGACCCGGCCATCTTCGCGAACGATCCCCTTAAACGTCCGCTGCTGCCAGGCGGAAACATCCGGCTGCTGCCAGTCATAGGGCGCGACATCGTCAAGTGAAACCGGGGCCGCGTAGTGTTTGATATTCTCCGTGGTAATGGCTTCGCCGCGGGTAATAGGCCGCGTCGCTTTGCCGACCGGTACGCCGTACAGCGACACGATATCGCCGGGCGCAATATCCTCGGTGGCGAATTTATGTTTGGCTTTGACATCGCTACGCAGAATGTAGGCTTCATCGTTCCAGTTCACCTGCTGCTCTTTGCGCAAGTCCTGCAGCGCAACGATCAGGTTATCGGTAGGGTCAATTTTTAAGATGGTCTGCATGTTATTTATCCTTTGTTATACGCGCGTCAGGACTTAGTGGTGGGAGACCGCAACGCCGTTTGTCGCTTTTCTGCCCGCGAGGGCGGCAATCAGCAGCGCGCAGCAGACGGTGATGAGCGACAGGGCGACCAGACCCGCCGAATCGTTGCCAAAGAAGGCATCGACCTCAACGCGAATCAGCGGCGCGAGGAAGCTGCAAAATGCGCCCATGGTGGTGCAAAAGCCGATACTGGCGGCCAGCGCTGAGCCTGACACAATCTGCGCCGGGAAAGTCCAGAAGATAGGTTGCACGGAGAGGAAGCCGATGGCCGACAGCGAGAGCGCGGCAATGGCGAGTACCGGGCCGGACCAGGCGGAAACAAACAGCCCCAGCGCCGCCGCCAGCATACAGATGACCGAAATGAGGACCCGGCGGGCCGGCATTTTGTCCGCCAGACGCGGAATGTAATAGACGCCGACGGCGGAGCAGGCCCACGGAATGGCGGCGACCAGCGACTCCTTAAAGCCGAGCGTGGAGCCCATTAGCGAGGCGACTTGCGAAGGCAGGAAGAACATCAGCCCGTAAACGCTGATCTGGATGGTGCCGTAGATCAGCGCCAGGTGCCAGACTTTCAGGCTTTTCAGGGCAGTGCCGACGCTGCTGGTTTCCGTCTGCCGCTGCTCCTGCTGAAGCTGGGCAATCAGCGCCTTTTTCTCTTCGTCGTTGAGGAAGCGCGCTTTGGCCGGCGTATCGTCGAGCCAGAACCAGGCGAAGATCCCCATGATGACCGCCGGAATGCCTTCAATAAAGAACATCCAGAACCAGCCGGGTTTACCGAGGAATCCGTGCATTTCCAGAAGCGCGCCGGAGATGGGCGAGCCTAAGGTCAGCGCCAGCGGTACGCCGAGCACGAAGATACCGACGACGGAGGCGCGAACTTTATTGGGAAAGTAGATGGAGGCCAGCAGCAGAATACCGGGATAAAAACCGGCTTCGCCTAACCCCAGTAAAAAACGCAGAACAATAAACTGGGTTTCCGTCTGCACCAGTCCGGTGAGGGCAGAGAGTACGCCCCACAGCGCGGTGGTAATGCTTAGCCATTTCTGCGCGCCGATTTTATTCAGAATCAGGTTAGCGGGAATACCAAACAGCGCATAGGCGGCGAAAAAGATCCCCGCGCCGAGGGCAAAAGCGGAATTGGAGAGCCCAATATCCACCTGCATCGCCTCTTTGGCGAATCCCACGTTCACCCTGTCGATAAAGGCGATGAAGTACAAAATAAACATCAGCGGCACCAGGCGCTTCCATGATTTGGTAATCGCGGAATTGAGGGCCGGATTGTCGTAAGCTGTGATGGTTTTCATAATACCTCCACGTAGGGGTCAGGCATTAATTTCAATACCCGCACGGGAAAGTATCCGCAGAATACTTTCGGTCTGGCAGGTGGCGAGCGAGCTAAACGGTGGCGTGCAGCGGTCGGACTGAATAATTCCGCGCAGCTGTAATGCTTTTTTAAATGTTGGAATGAACGGATCGTTAATCGCGTAAATATCCATTAACCCATCCACTTTTTGCTGATACCGCGAAATTTGCTGCAAATCGTTATCGTTAAATGCCTGCATCCAGTCGCGGAATAGCTCAGGGCAAATATTGGATAACCCGCCAATACATCCATCGCCCCCCGCCAGAACATTGTGCGCGAAGTTATTGTCATAACCGGCATAGACTTCAAAATACGGCAGCTCAGATTTTACCTGGCGAATCACCTGCGACGTATGATTGGTGTCCGGAATAGTATCTTTAAGACCGATAATGTTTGGGAACTCTCTGGCGAGTCGTAAACAGACCTCCGGCGAGACGGAATAGCCGGTGCGCTCCGGAAAGTTATAGATGAATATTTTGGCGGCGGTGCGGCGAGCGATCTGGCTATAAAAGGTATAAATGCCTTCATCAGTCAGGCGGAAGTACCACGGGCTGATAATCATGACGCCATCCAGCCCGCACTCATCGGCGTAGTTTGCCAGCTCTACGCATTCGTCGATATCCATGCGGCTGGTTCCCGCATAGGCCTTTATTTCCTCGCGCGGGAACTCTGCCGCCATTTGAATTATCTGACGGGATGTTTTCATATCCAGCGAGAAAAACTCGCCGGTACTGCCCATGACGACAAATCCCGATACGCTGTTTTTAATGAAATCGTACAGGCGGAAATTTCCGTCAGGATCCAGCCTACCCTGCTCATCAAAAACCGTTATTGCCGGGGTGATGTAACGACTTTGCATATTTAACCTCTCCGTTTGTTCGTATATACAAACAGTGTTTGTATTTGCGATTGGGCATAAGTAAACACGCCATCGATGTGAAGTCAAATGGCGCAAAAGACGTACGGATAATTGATTAAATCAATGAATTGATGGGAAAATAGGCAGGATCGTCCGGCGCTACGGTGAATTATTAAATATCGGTATTGTGTGGGTAATCACAATTCCGCTGGCGCCGTTGGCGAATAAATCAGTAATTTTTGATATCCGGCAGCTTGTTCAGCACGCTCTCAATACGACCCTTTGCCTCTTTTAACGCGCGAATGACCTGCTGTGTTTTCTCATCGCTGGCGCGGAAGTAGGGCAAGGAGACGCTGATCGCCGCCAGAATGATGCCTTTCTGCAGCAGCGGCACCGCGAAGCAAATAGTGTCATCGTTGATTTCCCGATCGTCCATGGCATAACCGTTGACGGCGACCCGTTCCAGCTGCTGGCGAAGCTGAGCCATATTCGTCACGCTGCGGGCGGTAACGGAGGGAAAACCTTGCGGATAGAGCTCGAGAATCTCTTCGTCGCGGTGCTTATGTAGCAGCGCCTTGCCCAGCGCGGAGCAGATCGCCGGAAGACGCGTTCCTACCCTGGAGACCAGCTGCACGGTTTGGTCACCCTGGACTTTATCAACATAGAGCACCCAGGCGTCATCCAGAATGCCGAGCTGACAAACTTCATTGCATTCGTTGACCACCGCGTGCATTTCGCTATTGATCGTTTTCAGCCAGAACTCTTTTTCCACCGTTGAGCTGGCCAGCACCGCGCATGAGATCCCCAGCGTGTAAATACCGTTGCGATCGTCGTGGCTGATATATTTCCGGTACTGCAGTGATTTGAGGATCGGGAAAATGGTTCCCTTTGAAATATCCGTCTTGAGCGATAGCTCGGAAAGCGTCATTCCGTCCGCGTTGGCTAAGGTTTCCAGAATGAGTAAAACGCGCTCGGTAGGTTTATGCAGCGTCTTCATATTTTTCCTTGTGACGGCTCGCCGGAGAGTGCTCTTTAACGAACCCTATTTAACTACAGATCCCTGATTATCTGTAGTCTGCGCGGGCGCTCTTTTTCGCTTTGCCATTTCCCTGCCACTTTTTTTTCACCGTTTCATCATGTTTTTGCCAATTTATTGTAATATTTTTGTAATGCAATAGTTATTTTTCTGTCATTCGAGCATGTCATGTTACCCCCGCGAACATAAAACGCGTGAAATCGCGCATCCGGAACAACAAGAGAGATAACCGATGATATCGTTACGACATACAGCTTTAGGACTGGCGCTCAGCCTGGCATTTGCCGGACAAGCCCTGGCGGTAACCACTATCCCGTTCTGGCATTCGATGGAAGGGGAGTTGGGGAAAGAAGTTGATTCACTGGCGCAACGTTTCAACGCAGCCAACCCGGACTACAAAATTGTTCCGGTGTACAAAGGCAACTATGAACAGAGCCTGAGCGCCGGCATCGCCGCCTTCCGTACCGGCAACGCGCCGGCTATTTTGCAGGTGTATGAGGTTGGCACCGCGACGATGATGGCCTCTAAGGCGATAAAGCCGGTCTATCAAGTGTTCAGCGATGCGGGCATTCAGTTTGATGAAACGCAGTTCGTGCCTACCGTCTCCGGTTATTACACCGACTCCAAAACCGGCCATCTGCTCTCCCAGCCGTTTAACAGCTCCACGCCGGTGCTGTACTACAACAAAGACGCCTTTAAAAAAGCCGGTTTAGACCCAGAGCAGCCGCCAAAAACCTGGCAGGATCTGGCGGCGTATACCGCGAAGTTGAAGGCCGCAGGGATGAAGTGCGGCTACGCCAGCGGCTGGCAGGGCTGGATCCAGATTGAAAACTTCAGCGCCTGGCACGGCCTGCCGGTGGCGACTAAAAACAACGGCTTCGACGGTACCGATGCGGTACTGGAGTTCAACAAGCCGGAGCAGGTGAAGCATATCGCCCTGCTTGAAGAGCTGAACAAGAAAGGTGACTTCAGCTACTTCGGGCGTAAAGACGAATCCACCGAGAAGTTCTATAACGGCGACTGCGCCATTACCACCGCTTCCTCCGGCTCGCTGGCGGATATCCGTCAGTACGCGAAGTTCAACTATGGCGTAGGGATGATGCCGTACGACGCCGATGTGAAGGGCGCGCCGCAAAACGCCATTATCGGCGGGGCCAGCCTGTGGGTGATGCAGGGTAAAGACAAAGAAACCTATACTGGCGTTGCCAAATTCCTCGATTTCCTGACTAAGCCGGAAAACGCCGCCGAATGGCATCAGAAAACCGGCTATCTGCCGATTACCACCGCCGCCTATAACCTGACCCGTGAGCAGGGCTTCTATGATAAGAACCCCGGAGCGGATATCGCGACGCGCCAGATGCTGAACAAGCCGCCGCTGCCGTTCACCAAAGGCCTGCGCCTGGGCAATATGCCGCAGATTCGTACCATCGTGGATGAAGAGCTGGAAAGCGTATGGACCGGGAAGAAAACGCCTCAGCAGGCGCTGGACGCGGCCGTTGAGCGCGGTAATCAGCTGCTGCGCCGTTTTGAGCAGTCAACCAAGTCGTAATCTTATAGCCAGCCCCTCATCCTAACCCTCTCCCCGGCCGGGAGAGGGGACCGCCCGGAGCCGTTTTTTCACTCTTGTCCGTTTAGGGAGAGGGCCGGAATGAGTGCAAACCAACTCAGAGTTTAACTATGTCATCATCCCGTCCGGTGTTCCGCTCGCGTTGGCTGCCCTATGTGCTGGTCGCGCCGCAGCTGGTCATCACCGTCATCTTTTTTATCTGGCCCGCGGGCGAAGCGCTGTGGTATTCGCTGCAGAGCGTCGATCCTTTTGGGCTCTCCAGCCAGTTTGTCGGCCTGGATAACTTTTTAGCCCTCTTTCAGGACCCGTACTACCTGGACTCCTTCTGGACCACCATTAAGTTTAGTACGATGGTTACCGTCAGCGGTCTGCTGATCTCGCTGTTTTTCGCCGCGCTGGTGGATTACGTGGTGCGCGGCAGTCGCTTCTATCAGACGCTGATGCTGCTGCCTTATGCCGTTGCGCCCGCAGTCGCGGCGGTGCTATGGATCTTCTTGTTCAACCCGGGACGCGGGCTAATTACCCATCTCCTCGGCGAGATGGGCTACGATTGGAACCACGCGCAGAACAGCGGCCAGGCGATGTTCCTCGTGGTTTTCGCCTCGGTGTGGAAGCAGATTAGTTACAACTTCCTGTTCTTCTTCGCCGCGCTGCAATCTATTCCCCGCTCGCTGGTAGAAGCCGCCGCGATTGACGGCGCCGGTCCGGTTCGCCGCTTCTTCAGGCTGGCGCTGCCGCTGATCGCCCCGGTGAGCTTCTTCCTGCTGGTGGTGAACCTGGTATACGCCTTCTTCGATACCTTCCCGGTTATCGATGCCGCAACCGGCGGCGGGCCGGTTCAGGCGACGACAACGCTGATTTATAAGATCTATCGTGAAGGTTTTGCCGGGCTCGACCTTTCCGCTTCCGCCGCCCAGTCGGTGGTGCTGATGTTCCTCGTCATCATTCTGACGGTGGTGCAGTTCCGCTACGTTGAACGAAAGGTGCGCTACCAATGATTGAGAATCGACGCGGGCTGACGATTTTCAGCCACACCATGCTGATTTTAGGGATCGCGGTCATTCTGTTTCCGCTGTATGTTGCCTTTGTCGCGGCGACGCTGGACAGTAAAGCGGTCTTTGATACGCCGATGACGCTGATTCCCGGCGGCCATCTGCTCGAAAACATGAAATTTATCTGGGTGAACGGCGTAGGGGCCAATAGCGCGCCGTTCTGGCTAATGATGCTCAACAGCTTCATCATGGCCTTCGGCATTACGGTAGGCAAAATTACGGTCTCGATGCTCTCCGCTTTCGCCATCGTCTGGTTTCGTTTTCCGCTGCGTAACCTGTTCTTCTGGATGATTTTCATCACGCTGATGCTGCCGGTTGAGGTGCGTATTTTCCCAACGGTGGAAGTGATCGCCAACCTCAAAATGCTCGACAGCTATGCCGGGCTCACGCTGCCGCTGATGGCCTCGGCGACCGCGACCTTCCTGTTCCGCCAGTTTTTTATGACCCTGCCGGACGAGCTGATAGAGGCCGCACGTATCGACGGCGCATCGCCGATGCGCTTCTTCCGCGACATCGTGCTGCCACTGTCGAAAACCAACCTGGCGGCGCTGTTCGTCATCACCTTTATCTACGGCTGGAACCAGTATCTGTGGCCGCTGCTGATCATTACCGACGTGAATCTCGGCACGGCGGTCGCGGGCATCAAAGGGATGATCGCCATCGGCCAGGGCACCACGCAGTGGAATCAGGTGATGGCGGCGATGCTGCTCACGCTGATTCCTCCGGTTGTCATCGTTTTAGCCATGCAGCGCGCGTTTGTGCGTGGTCTAGTGGATAGTGAGAAATAAAATGGCAGGACTTAAGCTACAGGCAGTAACCAAAAGCTGGGATGGCAAAACCCAGGTGATCCAACCGCTGACGCTGGACGTCGCGGACGGCGAATTTATTGTGATGGTGGGCCCCTCGGGCTGCGGAAAATCAACCCTGCTGCGCATGGTGGCGGGCCTGGAACGGGTCACCAGCGGCGATATCTGGATTGACCGCAAGCGCGTCACCGAAATGGAGCCGAAAGACCGCGGCATTGCGATGGTGTTTCAGAACTACGCCCTCTATCCGCATATGAGCGTGGAAGAGAATATGGCGTGGGGCCTGAAAATTCGCGGTTTAGGTAAAGGATTAATTGCTGAGCGCGTCCAGGAAGCGGCGCGCATTCTGGAGCTGGACGGCCTGCTGAAGCGCCGTCCGCGCGAACTCTCCGGCGGCCAGCGTCAGCGCGTGGCGATGGGGCGGGCTATCGTGCGCGACCCGGCGGTATTTCTGTTTGATGAGCCGCTCTCCAACCTCGATGCCAAACTGCGCGTGCAGATGCGTCTTGAGCTGCAGCACCTGCATCGTCGGCTGAAAACCACCTCGCTGTACGTGACCCACGATCAGGTTGAGGCGATGACCCTCGCGCAGCGGGTGATGGTGATGAATAAAGGCGTCGCCGAGCAGATTGGCACACCGGTCGAGGTGTACGAAAAGCCAGCCAGTCGCTTTGTCGCGAGCTTTATCGGCAGTCCGGCAATGAACCTGCTGGAAGGCCGGGTCAGCGACGACGGTAGCCGCTTCGAGCTTGCGGGTGGGATGCTTTTACCGATCAACAGCGAGCATCGCCGCTACGCCGGGCGTAAGATGACGCTGGGTATCCGTCCGGAACATTTTGCATTAAGCTCCCAGGCGGAAGGTGGCGTACCGCTGGTGATGGATACGCTGGAAATTTTAGGCGCCGACAACCTCGCCCACGGGCGCTGGGG
The DNA here is from genome assembly GCF_018139045.1 of Klebsiella pasteurii. Taxonomy (NCBI): domain Bacteria; kingdom Pseudomonadati; phylum Pseudomonadota; class Gammaproteobacteria; order Enterobacterales; family Enterobacteriaceae; genus Klebsiella; species Klebsiella pasteurii. Next base: position 3,531,727 of record NZ_CP073236.1, on the reverse strand, counting down.
CGAGCAGAAGCTGGTGGTCCGGCTGCCGCACCAGCAGCGACCGCAGGCGGGCAGTACCCTGTGGCTGCATCTGCCGCAGGAAAGTCTGCACCTTTTTGATAGTGAAACAGGACAACGCGCATGAGTCACTGGCCTTATCCTCATATCGTCGCCCACCGCGGCGGCGGTAAACTGGCCCCGGAAAATACCCTGGCGGCTATCGATACTGGCGCTCGTTACGGCCATACGATGATTGAGTTTGACGCTAAGTTATCGAAAGACGGGCAGATTTTTTTACTGCACGATGACAATCTCGAACGCACCAGCAACGGCTGGGGCGTGGCGGGTGAATTGGCGTGGAACGATCTGCTGAAAGTGGATGCCGGCAGCTGGTATAGCGGCGAGTTCAAAGGCGAGCCGCTGCCGCTGCTGAGCGAGGTCGCGGACCGCTGCCGTCAGCACGGTATGATGGCGAATATCGAAATCAAACCGACCACCGGTACCGGTCCGCTGACCGGTAAAGCGGTAGCGCTGGCGGCGCGTGAGCTGTGGCAGGGCATGACCCCGCCGCTGCTCTCGTCGTTTGAAATCGATGCCCTGGAAGCCGCGCAGGAAGCCGCCCCCGAGCTGCCGCGAGGGCTGCTGCTGGATGAGTGGCGCAACGACTGGCGCGAACTAACCGCGCGCCTCGGCTGTGTCTCTATTCATCTCAACCATAAGCTGCTGGATGAAGCGCGCGTGGCGAGCCTGAGGGCCGCGGGTCTGCATATTCTGGTGTATACCGTTAACAAACCGCAGCGCGCCGCCGAGCTGCTGCGTTGGGGCGTGGACAGCATCTGCACCGATGCGATTGACGTCATCGGTCCCAACTTCCCGGGGTAATCTGCACCTGCGCCAGGCGGCCCTTACGGGGTCGTCTGGCGTTGCAGCATTCCACCGTTGGTGTTTGGCAGAGGCTGCTGCCGGTTCAGGTTGTCATTCTGCTGTACCCGCAGCCGGTCGTTATTCAACTGCGTCTGAAGATGCTGCTGCTGCGCGCGCGACTGGCTTTGAATACCCTGCTTAAGATTGTTTTGGTGCTGCATTTGCTGGGTTTGCATCTGATTTTGCATTCGCTGCTGGCTGGGCACCACGTACCCCGGCTGATTGGGGTTATTGTCGATATTGATTGGCTGCGCCAGAGCGCTCAGCGGCAGCAGCGCCGCCAGATATAACATAGCTTTCATTGTTCTCTCCTCCCTTTCATGGGATCTCTTAAGTTTACCCTCTTTCCGGCACAACAATGATTTTTTAAGACTTATCATCCAGGATTATGGGTAAATAAAAACATCATTCAGGAGTATGACAATGATAAAAACAACGCTCTGGCGTCAGGTGGTCATCGCTGCGTTGCTGGCGGGCGGCAGTTTTAGCGTCGCGGCAAATCCCGCTCCTCCGCCTGTGTCTTATGGTGTAGAGGAAGATGTTTTTCATCCGGTCCGCGCGCAGCAGGGGATGGTGGCCTCGGTGGACGCGCTGGCAACGAAGGTAGGCGTGGATATTCTGCGTCAGGGCGGCAACGCGGTGGATGCCGCCGTGGCGGTGGGCTACGCGCTGGCGGTCACCCATCCGCAGGCCGGTAATATCGGCGGCGGCGGCTTTATGATGCTGCGAACCAAAGATGGCAATACCACGGCGATCGACTTCCGCGAGATGGCGCCGGAACAGGCTACCCGGGATATGTTTCTCGACGATCAGGGCAACCCGGACAGTAAGAAATCGCTGACCTCGCATCTGGCTTCCGGTACCCCGGGCACCGTCGCCGGCTTCTCCCTTGCGCTGGAAAAATACGGCACGATGCCGCTCAACAAAGTGATTCGCCCGGCGATTAAGCTGGCCGAAGAGGGCTTCGCGGTCAACGATGCGCTGGCCGACGATCTGAAAACCTACGGTAGCGAAGTGATCCCCGACCATGCCAACAGCCGGGCTATCTTCTGGAAAAACGGCGAGCCCCTGAAAAAGGGCGATAAGCTGGTGCAAAAACAGCTGGGTAAAAGCCTGGAACTGATTGCCGAGCTGGGACCGGACGCGTTCTATAAAGGCGCGATTGCCGACCAGATTGCCGCTGAGATGAAGAATCACGGCGGGCTTATCACCAAAGCGGACCTGGCGAATTACAAAGCGGTCGAACGTACGCCGGTGAGCGGCGAGTATCGCGGCTATCAGGTGTTCTCGATGCCGCCGCCTTCATCCGGCGGCATTCATATCGTGCAGATCCTGAATATTCTGGAAAACTTCGATATACATAAGTATGGCTTCGGCAGCGCCGATGCCATGCAGGTGATGGCGGAAGCCGAAAAGCACGCCTATGCCGACCGCTCGGAATACCTTGGCGATCCGGACTTCGTCAAAGTGCCGTGGCAGGCGCTGACCAGCAAAGCGTACGCCAAATCAATTGCTGAACAGATTGATATCAATAAAGCGAAGCCGTCGAGCCAGATCCGCCCCGGCAAGCTGGCGCCGTATGAAAGCAACCAGACCACCCATTTCTCGGTGGTGGATAAAGACGGTAACGCCGTTGCGGTGACCTATACGCTGAATACGACCTTTGGCACCGGCATCGTGGCGGGGAACTCCGGCATTCTGCTGAATAATCAGATGGATGATTTCTCGGCTAAACCCGGCGTGCCGAACGTCTACGGGCTGGTGGGCGGTGACGCCAACGCCGTCGAGCCGAAAAAGCGTCCGCTGTCATCGATGTCGCCAACGATTGTGGTGAAAGATGGCAAAACCTGGCTGGTGACCGGTAGCCCTGGCGGCAGCCGCATTATCACTACCGTACTGCAGATGGTGGTGAATACCATCGATTTCGGAATGAACGTCGCGGAAGCCACCAACGCCCCGCGCTTCCATCATCAATGGTTGCCGGATGAACTGCGGGTGGAGAAGGGATTCAGCCCGGATACGCTGAAGCTGCTGGAGAGTAAAGGGCAGAAAGTGGCGGTGAAAGAGGCGATGGGCAGCACCCAGAGTATTATGGTTGGCCCGGACGGCACGCTGTACGGCGCATCCGATCCGCGTTCCCCGGATGATTTAACGGCAGGGTATTAGGTGTACCCTTACTCCGACCCTCTCCCTGCCGGGAGAGGGTTAGTTGAGCGTTATCCCTTCAGCCGCGCCATAAAGTAGGCATCGACATATTCGCCGTTGCGCAGGGCATACTTTCTCCCCGTCCCTTCAATTTCAAAGCCTAATTTCTGATACACCGCCACCGCGGGAGCGTTATCCACAAACACCGTCAACTCAATACGGTCAACGCGCAGCCAGTTGTCGCACATGTCGATCATGGTGCGAATCAGCTCACTGGCAACGCCGCGATTGTGCCATCGTGAATCCACGCAAATGCCGAAATCGGCGACGTGGCTCCGGCGCGGGCGCTGGATAACCTCAATGGCGAGGTGTCCCACGATCTGGTCACCTATGCTGGCGACCAGCTGTTTGACGCCCGGTCGGTCGGTTAGTCGCTCGTGCCACATATGGCTGGAAGGATGAGGAACCTGTAGCGTATTGTGATATACCTCCGGCTGAGCATGGATCTGACGGATTGCGTCGTAATCTTTGGCTTCGGCATGGCGTATCACGATGTCGCTCATTCTTCATTTTCCTTTTTAGGTTAAGTGTCCCTTTAAAGATCACTGACTTTAAAAAAGGGATCAACGCCTATTTTTTGCAAAAAGGAGTAGACAAGTGCGAATGAGAATGATTATTATTGCTCTGCATTCAGGGAGACCCTTGCGGAAAGCCTGAAAGCACGACATTGCTCACATTGCTTCCAGTATTACTTTAGCCAGCCGGGTGCTGGCTTTTTTTTTGCTTTTTTCCGCCGCACCCGGATGGCTGCTACTGCGCCTCAACCTTATCTTTGGTTTCAATAGCGGTATCGGCGATAAACCCTACGACGTTGCTCTTTTCTGCCGCCGGCAGCAGCTCTGCCTGGCCGGAAAAAACGCCGCCCTTTTTGATGGCCAGCGTGCGGTAGGCCAACGTGCCGGTCACGTTGCCATTCTTATCGATTTCAATCGTTTCGCTGCGGCACTGGCCGATGACGCAGCCGTCAATAATCAGCTCGCAGCAGGTGATATTCCCCTCTACCAGACCGCCGGTCATGATCTTTATTTGGCTCTCTCGCGCGTCGATATTGCCGCTTACGGTGCCGTAAATATCGACGTCTCCCTCGGCGATAATGTTTCCGTCAAAGCGGATACCGCCGGCGATAACCGTGGTGGCCGGTTTTCGGGCCATGGCGGAGGGAGATTCACCGTTGAGTACCGCCGTATTCACCGCCGGCGGCGTAGATTCAATGATTTTGTTCTTTTTAAACATATGGTTAATCCGCTGATATTGAAAATGAAAAACGAAGGAGGATAAGGCGAAAGAGCCCGATAGCCAGGCCAGATACGTGGATTCGAAGCACCAGGCCATCAGGCCAAGCAGCCAAAAGAGAAGGGCGCTATTTAAGGCGATATATTTGCTTTCCATGCGAACGAGATGGCTACTCCTTTAGTCATCGTATTTTGGGAAACGGTGAGCGCGCTGGATAAAAAACGTTCTTTTCCCGAGGGGTCCTCTTATCCAGAATTTAGCCAGCAGGGTCAATAAATTTGAGCGCTAAATTTAACATTTAAGAATTTGGCACACTCATTGAAGGGGTTAAGTTTGCAGCCAGCTTGCGCTATGGTTAACAGCAGAGACCTTAAATAAGGATAGCGTTATGACTTTGCACTGCGCATTTATTGGATTCGGCAAAAGCACCACCCGCTACCATCTTCCCTATGTCCTGCACCGAAAAGAACGCTGGCATGTGGCGCATATCTACCGCCGCAGCGCAAAGCCGGAGGAACAGGCTCCGCAGTATTCGCACATCCACTTCACCAGCGACCTCGAGGAAGTGCTTAACGACCCGCAGGTCAAACTGGTGATTGTCTGCACCCACGCGGACAGCCATTTTTCCTATGCGAAACGGGCGCTGGAGGCGGGCAAAAATGTGCTGGTCGAAAAGCCCTTTACCCCGACGCTTGAGGAGGCAAAAACGCTATTCGCCCTGGCGAAAAGCAAGGGACTGACGGTTACGCCGTACCAAAATCGTCGCTTCGACTCCTGCTTCCTGACCACGAAGAAGGTGATTGAGAGCGGAAAACTTGGCGAGATCGTCGAGATTGAAAACCATTTCGACAACTATCGTCCGGTAGATGGAGGAAAACCCGGGCTGCCTCAGGACGGCACATTCTACGGCCTGGGCGTCCATACCCTGGACCAAATTATCTCCCTGTTCGGTCGCCCGGACCATGTCTCTTATGACATCCGTAGCCTGCGCAATAAGGCCAACCCGGACGATACCTTTGAGGCCCAGCTGTTCTACGGCAACCTGAAGGCGATCGTCAAAACCAGCCATCTGGTGAAGCTGCCCTACCCAAAATTCATCGTCCATGGTCATAAAGGTTCGTTTATTAAATACGGTATCGACCAGCAGGAGACCAGCCTGAAGGCCAATGTTATGCCGGGCGAGCCGGGATTCGGCGCGGATGAGACGGTTGGTCTGCTGGAGTACGTCAATGAGGCGGGGGAAACCGTACGGGAAGAGATCCCGCTTGAAACCGGCGACTATGGGCGAGTCTATGATTCGCTGTATGAAACCCTCATTAACGGTCAGCCAAATTTCGTCAAGGAATCTGAAGTTCTCACAAACCTGGAGATCCTCGAACGCGGCTTTGAACAGCCATCACCTGCCACGATTACCCTTACCCGATAAGCCATCATGGCTCCTCTGTACTCGTTCATATTTTTTGAACAGAGGAGTCAATTTTCACCCTCTATGATCGTTTGGCGATTGGGTCCACACTGAGTCCATCGAAAACATACGGGGGTGCAACATGATCTACTTACGTAAAGCTAACGAACGCGGCCACGCTAACCACGGCTGGCTGGATTCCTGGCATACTTTCTCTTTCGCTAACTATTACGACCCTAACTTTATGGGCTTCTCGGCGCTGCGGGTGATCAATGACGACGTGATTGATGCCGGCCAGGGCTTCGGTACCCATCCGCACAAGGACATGGAAATCCTGACCTACGTGCTGGAAGGGGCCGTTGAGCACCAGGACAGCATGGGGAATAAAGAGCAGGTTCCGGCGGGCGAGTTCCAGATCATGAGCGCGGGTACCGGAGTTCGTCACTCTGAGTACAACCCAAGCGCCACGGAAAAACTGCATCTGTACCAGATCTGGATTATGCCGGAAAAAAATGGCATCACGCCGCGCTACGAACAGCGCCGCTTTGACGCCGCGCAGGGCAAACAGCTGGTACTGTCGCCGGATGCCCGTGAAGGTTCGCTGAAGGTGTACCAGGATATGGAGCTGTACCGCTGGGCGCTGCTGAAAGATGAGCAGTCGGTGCACCAGATTGCCGCTGAACGTCGGGTGTGGATCCAGGTGGTGAAAGGTGAAGTCACCATCAACGGAACGAAAGCTACCACCAGCGATGGCCTGGCGATTTGGGACGAGCAGGCGATTTCCGTACACGCCGACAGCGATAGCGAAATTCTGCTGTTCGATCTGCCGCCCGTCTGATCGTTCTCCGATCGGGTCTAAATAAATTGCGCAACCTTCCCGGATGTTAGGGAAGGTTGCGCTTTGTCCGTGATAAACTGGGGAAATGTTTCCCCGTTGATCGCAGTCAGGACGATGAAAAAGAAAAGACCCGTACTTCAGGATGTAGCCGATCTTGTCGGCGTGACCAAAATGACGGTCAGTCGCTATTTACGTAACCCGGAACAGGTTTCCGAAGCGCTGCGTGGCAAGATAGCCGTTGCTCTCGATGAACTGGGTTATATTCCTAATCGCGCCCCTGACATCCTCTCTAATGCCACCAGCCGCGCCATTGGCGTGCTGTTGCCCTCGTTAACCAACCAGGTTTTCTCAGAAGTGCTGCGCGGTATTGAAAGCGTGACCGACTCTTTCGGTTACCAGACGATGCTGGCGCACTACGGCTATAAGCCGGAAATGGAAGAAAAACGTCTGGAATCCATGCTTTCCTGGAACATTGACGGTCTAATCCTCACCGAACGAACCCACACGCCGCGCACCCTGAAGATGATCGAAGTCGCGGGGATCCCGGTCGTGGAGCTGATGGACAGCCAGTCGCCGTGTCTCGATATCGCCGTCGGCTTTGATAACTTTGAAGCGGCCCGGCAGATGACTGCGGCGATTATCAATCATGGCCACCGTCACGTTGCCTATCTTGGCGCACGTCTTGATGAACGTACTATCATCAAACAGAAGGGGTACGAGCAGGCGATGCTTGATGCCGGGATGACGCCCTACAGCGTGATGGTTGAGCAGTCTTCTTCTTATTCTTCGGGGATTGAGCTGATGCGCCAGGCGCGTCGTGAATATCCGCAGCTTGACGGCATATTCTGTACCAACGATGACCTTGCGGTCGGCGCGGCGTTTGAGTGCCAGCGTCTGGGGCTGAAAATCCCTGACGATATGGCGATTGCCGGTTTCCACGGCCACGATATCGGCCAGGTGATGGAGCCGCGTCTGGCCAGCGTGCTGACGCCGCGTGAGCGGATGGGGCGGATTGGCGCAGAGCGTTTGCTGGCGCGTATTCGCGGTGAAGCGGTGACGCCTAAGATGTTAGATTTAGGTTTCACATTGTCACCGGGCGGATCTATTTAAACTGACAAATTTGAAGTAGATCACACATATTCACATCTGGCACGAATGGTTATTGCTTCTCCACAACTCCGGCATGACAATGTTACCGATAACAGTTACCCGTAACAATTAACCTGTACGCCAGTGTTCCACGCCGTTAAACGCTGCCAGGCTGCGCGTATGTGTCCAGTGGGAGGAAGCTTTGAGCACGACTAACCATGATCACCACATCTATGTCCTGATGGGCGTTTCCGGCAGCGGCAAATCCGCTGTCGCCAGCGAAGTGGCGCATCAACTGCACGCCGCGTTTCTCGACGGTGACTTTCTGCATCCGCGCAGCAACATCAACAAGATGGCTTCCGGCGAACCGTTAAATGACGATGACCGCACCCCATGGCTGCAGGCGCTGAATGATGCCGCGTTTGCCATGCAGCGTACCAATAAAGTGTCGCTGATTGTCTGCTCCGCGCTGAAAAAGAGCTATCGCGACATCCTGCGTAAAGGCAACCCGAACCTCTCTTTTATCTATCTTAAAGGCGATTTCGAAGTTATCGAACAACGTTTGAAGGCGCGTAAAGGCCATTTCTTTAAAACCCAGATGTTGGTTACGCAGTTTGAAACGCTGCAAGAGCCGGGCACGGATGAAAACGATGTTTTAATCGTCGATATCGACCAGTCATTGGAAGGCGTGGTCGCCAGCACCATTGAGGTGATCAACAAAGGCAGTAAATAGTGAGTACATTAACGCTTGTTTTAACAGCAGTCGGCTCCGTTTTGCTGCTGCTGTTTTTAGTGATGAAGGCGCGTATGCATGCCTTCGTGGCTTTGATGGTGGTTTCTATTGGAGCAGGGCTTTTTTCCGGCATGCCGTTGGACAAGATCGCGGCGACAATGGAAAAAGGCATGGGCGGCACGCTGGGCTTTCTGGCTATCGTCGTCGCGCTAGGGGCAATGTTCGGGAAGATCCTGCATGAAACCGGCGCGGTCGACCAGATTGCCGTCAAAATGTTGAAATCTTTCGGCCATAGTCGCGCCCACTATGCAATAGGCCTGGCCGGCCTTATCTGCGCGCTGCCGCTGTTTTTCGAAGTGGCGATCGTGCTGCTGATCAGCGTGGCGTTCTCGATGGCGCGTCATACCGGTACCAACCTTGTGAAGCTGGTGATCCCGCTGTTTGCCGGGGTGGCCGCCGCCGCGGCGTTCCTGCTGCCGGGGCCTGCGCCGATGCTGCTGGCATCACAGATGCACGCCGACTTTGGCTGGATGATCCTGATTGGCCTGTGCGCCGCGATCCCGGGGATGATTATTGCCGGGCCGCTGTGGGGTAACTTTATCAGCCGCTACGTTGAGCTGCATACGCCTGACGATATCAGCGAGCCGCACCTCGGCGAAGGCAAAATGCCGTCCTTCGGCTTCAGTCTGGCCTTAATTCTGCTGCCGCTGGTGCTGGTTGGCCTGAAAACCATCGCTGCGCGTTTTGTGCCGGAAGGCTCTACCGCCTACGAATGGTTTGAGTTTATCGGCCATCCGTTTACCGCAATTCTGGTTGCCTGCCTGGTGGCGATCTATGGCCTGGCGGTACGTCAGGGGATGGCCAAAGATCGGGTGATGGAGATTTGCGGTCATGCGCTTCAGCCAGCGGGCATTATTCTGCTGGTGATCGGCGCGGGTGGCGTGTTCAAACAGGTGCTGGTCGACTCCGGCGTGGGGCCGGCGCTCGGCGAAGCGCTGACCGGGATGGGCCTGCCGATTGCGATCACTTGCTTTGTGCTGGCGGCGGCGGTACGTATTATTCAGGGCTCCGCGACTGTGGCCTGCCTGACGGCCGTCGGTCTGGTCATGCCGGTTATTGAACAGCTGCACTACAGCGGCGCGCAGATGGCGGCGCTCTCCATCTGCATCGCCGGCGGCTCTATCGTCGTCAGCCACGTTAACGACGCGGGCTTCTGGCTGTTCGGTAAGTTTACCGGCGCGACCGAAGCGCAAACGCTGAAGACCTGGACGATGATGGAAACTATCCTCGGCACCGTCGGGGCGATAGTCGGTATGATTGCGTTTACGCTGTTGAGTTAACCGACAAAGTGAAACACCCGGCGGAGCGAGGCGATGCCGGGTTAATTTCCCCGCTCTACTTATATCGAAAACCCTTAGCTTTACCCCTCTTCCGATCTGCCACTACCAGAAATACGACAAACATCATATGGCTCATAAACCCATGCCACGCCTGGATTTAACCGGTTTGGTCAGCGAGAATAAAACAACCGAATTTCTGCTGTAATCCATAACCCGGATCAATAAAATAGCGGCGGAAAATATTCCCTTCACAATGTAAATTCCCTGATAATTATTCGGGTATTCCGGGGTGCCAGTGACGGCGGCCATCAGGCAAAATTAGCTGCGTTACTGATTGCCTCGCAATCATTGATTAATTTCACTTGCGACTTTAGCTGCATTTTGTAATGTGAAGGACTAACCAGTAGGAAACTGGCCTGGAACAAACAGCACACACCTCGCAGGAATACGTTATGAAAAATGTTGGTTTTATCGGCTGGCGCGGAATGGTCGGCTCTGTCCTCATGCAACGCATGGTTGAAGAGCGAGATTTTGACGCCATTCGCCCTGTTTTTTTCTCCACCTCTCAGCTGGGGCAGCCTGCTCCATCTTTTGGTGGCAGTACCGGTGGCACGCTTCAGGATGCGTTTGATCTGGAAGCGCTGAAGGCGCTGGACATTATTGTCACGTGTCAGGGCGGCGATTACACCAACGATATTTACCCGAAGCTGCGTGAAAGCGGCTGGCAGGGCTACTGGATTGACGCGGCCTCTTCGCTGCGCATGAAGGACGACGCCATTATCATTCTTGACCCGGTGAACCAGGACGTCATTACCGCAGGTCTGAACAACGGCGTGAAAACCTTTGTTGGCGGCAACTGTACCGTTAGCTTGATGCTGATGTCTCTCGGCGGCCTGTTTGCTCAGGATCTGGTCGAGTGGGTGAGCGTGGCGACTTATCAGGCGGCTTCCGGCGGCGGCGCGCGTCATATGCGCGAGCTGCTGACCCAGATGGGCCAACTGCACAGCCACGTTGCGGCTGAGCTGGCGGATCCGGCCTCCGCGATCCTGGAGATTGAACGCAAGGTCACCTCTTTGACCCGCAGCGGCGAACTGGCGGTGGACAACTTTGGCGTTCCTCTGGCGGGCAGCCTGATCCCATGGATCGACAAGCAGTTGGATAACGGCCAGAGCCGTGAAGAGTGGAAAGGCCAGGCGGAGACCAACAAAATTCTCGCGACCGCCTCACCGATTCCGGTAGATGGCTTGTGCGTTCGCGTTGGCGCGCTGCGCTGCCATAGCCAGGCGTTCACTATCAAGCTGAAAAAAGATGTTTCTATTCCGACCGTTGAGGAACTGCTGGCCGCGCACAACCCGTGGGCCAAAGTGGTGCCGAACGATCGTGATATCACTATGCGTGAGCTGACCCCGGCTGCCGTCACCGGCACCCTGACCACCCCGGTGGGCCGCCTGCGTAAACTGAACATGGGGCCGGAGTATCTGTCGGCTTTCACCGTGGGCGACCAGCTGCTGTGGGGGGCCGCCGAGCCGCTCCGCCGCATGCTAAGACAGCTGGCGTAGCCGTCACAAGATGGGAAAAGGGGTGTTGAAACACCCCTTTTTTTTGCGTAATACAAGGAGTAAACGCGAATGTTAGATTTTTCCCAACGGAGGTAACTCAGCCTTGGCTATGCTTTAAGTAAGGAGTCACGCTGTCTCCTTACCTGAAGGTGGGACGGAGCAGGGGGACGCATAACGTGCTGCGCCGTTCAGGTCAAAAAAAAGTCGCCGGATACAGGAAAGGGCGACACCTACAACAGGATGAAACCATGTCTAATCGTATTGATAAGGACGTGATTAATGCGCTTATCGCCGGCCATTTTGCGGATCCTTTTTCCGTGCTTGGCATGCATTACGCCGACGCCGGGCTGGAAGTTCGTGCATTATTACCCGATGCCACCGATGTGTGGGTCATTGAACCAAAAACCGGACGCAAAGTCGGCAAGCTAGAATGCCTCGACTCGCGCGGTTTCTTCTGCGGCGTTCTGCCGCGCCGCAAAAATCCTTTTCGCTATCAGCTGGCCGTCACCTGGCACGGGCAGCAGAACCTGATTGATGACCCGTATCGTTTTGGTCCGCTGTTGCAGGATCTCGATGTCTGGCTACTGTCGGAAGGCACGCATCTGCGTCCTTATGAAACGCTGGGCGCGCATGCCGACACCATGGACGGGGTGGTCGGCACGCGCTTCTCGGTCTGGGCGCCTAACGCCCGCCGGGTATCGGTTGTCGGCCAGTTTAACTACTGGGACGGCCGCCGTCATCCGATGCGCCTGCGCAAAGAGTCCGGCATCTGGGAGCTATTTGTTCCCGGCGCGCTGAACGGTCAGCTGTATAAATTCGAGCTTATCGATGCCCATGGCAATCTGCGGGTGAAATCTGACCCTTACGCTTTTGAAGCGCAAATGCGCCCGGAGAGCGCCTCGCTTATCTGCGGGCTGCCGGAAAAGGTCGAGCAGCCGCCGGAGCGCAAGCAGGCGAATCAGTTTGATGCGCCGATATCGATTTATGAAGTACACCTCGGCTCCTGGCGCCGCCACACCGATAATAACTTCTGGTTAAGCTACCGCGAGCTTGCCGACCAGCTGGTCCCGTATGCCAAATGGATGGGCTTTACCCACCTCGAACTGTTGCCGGTTAACGAGCATCCGTTTGACGGCAGCTGGGGCTATCAGCCGACCGGGCTGTACGCGCCCACCCGTCGCTTCGGCACCCGGGAGGATTTTCGCTACTTTATCAACGCCGCGCACGCCGCGGGGCTTAACGTTATTCTGGACTGGGTGCCCGGTCATTTCCCTGCGGATGATTTTGCTCTCGCTTCGTTTGACGGTACCTCGCTGTATGAACACAGCGACCCGCGCGAAGGCTATCACCAGGACTGGAATACCCTGATCTACAACTATGGCCGCCGCGAGGTCAGCAACTACCTGGTTGGTAATGCGCTGTACTGGATCGAGCGCTTTGGCATTGACGCGCTGCGGGTCGATGCGGTGGCGTCGATGATTTATCGCGACTACAGCCGCAAACAGGGCGAGTGGGTACCGAACGAGTTCGGCGGTCGGGAAAACCTGGAGGCGATTGAGTTTCTGCGTAATACCAACCGCGTGCTGGGCGAACAGACGCCGGGCGCGGTGACGATGGCGGAAGAGTCGACTGATTTTCCCGGCGTTTCTCGTCCTTCCTCAACCGGCGGGCTGGGTTTCTGGTTTAAATGGAACCTCGGCTGGATGCACGACACCCTCGACTATATGAAGCTGGACCCGGTGCATCGTCGACATCATCACGACAAGATGACCTTCGGCATGCTCTACAACTACACCGAAAACTTTGTCCTGCCGCTCTCTCATGATGAAGTGGTACACGGCAAAAAATCGATTCTCGACCGCATGCCGGGCGACGCATGGCAGAAGTTCGCCAACCTGCGCGCCTACTACGGCTGGCTGTTTGCCTTCCCGGGTAAAAAGCTGCTGTTTATGGGCAATGAGTTTGCTCAGGGGCGTGAGTGGAACCACGATGCGAGCCTCGACTGGCATCTGCTGGAGGGCGGCGACAACTGGCACCACGGCGTCCAGCGGCTAGTCCGCGACCTCAATCATACCTATCGTCACCACAAAGCGCTGCATGAGCTGGATTTCGACCCTTATGGCTTTGAATGGCTGGTGGTGGACGATCATGAGCGCTCAGTGTTTATCTTTGTTCGTCGCGACAAGGCGGGCAATGAAATCATCGTCGCCAGCAACTTCACTCCGGTGCCGCGTCATGAGTACCGATTTGGCATCAACCAGCCCGGCCGCTGGCGTGAAGAGCTGAACACCGACTCCATGCATTACCACGGCAGCAATACCGGCAACGGCGGGGTCGTTGAAAGCGAAGCGATCGCCAGCCACGGTCGTGAACACTCCCTCTCCATTACCCTGCCGCCGCTGGCGACGGTGTGGCTGGTGCGGGAGGCGCAATGATCGCACTCACGGCAGGAAAGCCCGCGCCTTTAGGGGCCAGCTACGACGGTAAAGGCGTGAATTTCGCGCTCTTTTCCGCCCATGCGGAGCGGGTGGAACTCTGCGTGTTTGACGACCAGGGCAATGAGCGGCGCGTCGACATGCCCGCGCGCAGCGGCGATATCTGGCACGGCTGGCTCGCCGATGCCGGGCCTGGCTTACGCTACGGCTATCGCGTCCACGGGCCCTGGGACCCGGCGCAGGGACACCGCTTCAATCCGGCCAAACTGCTGCTCGACCCCTGCTGCCATAACGTGGAGGGCGGGCTGCCTGACGATGAGCGTCTACACGGCGGCGACTTCGCTCCCGACAACCGCGACAGCGCAGCGATAGCGCCGAAGTCGCGGGTGATCGACCTGCATTACGATTGGCGCGGCGATAAGCCGCCGCGCACGCCGTGGGGCCAGACGGTGATTTATGAAGCCCACGTCAAGGGGCTGACGTATCTGCACCCCGATCTGCCGGAGAGTATCCGCGGCACCTATAAAGCGCTCGGTCACCCGGTGATGATCGATTACTTCCGCACGCTTGGCATTACTGCACTAGAGTTAATGCCGGTGGCGCAGTTCGCCAGCGAACCGCGCCTTCAGCGGATGGGGTTAAGCAACTACTGGGGCTACAACCCGCTGGCGATTTTCGCCCTCGATACCCGCTACGCCAGCGTGACGGAACAGGCGTTAAATGAGTTTCGCGATGCGGTTAAAGCGCTGCATGCAGCGGGCATTGAAGTGATCCTTGACGTGGTGCTCAACCATAGCGCGGAGATAGACCTGGAAGGGCCGACCTTCTCGCTGCGCGGAATCGATAACCGTAGCTATTATTGGATCAGGGAAGACGGTGATTACCACAACTGGACCGGCTGCGGGAACACCATCAACCTCAGCCACCCCGGCGTGGTGGAGTATGCCCGCCAGTGCCTGCGCTTTTGGGTCGATGAGTGTCACGTCGACGGCTTTCGTTTCGACCTGGCTTCGGTGATGGGGCGGACGCCGGCGTTTCGTCAGGATGCGCCGCTGTTTGAGGCCATCCGTAACGATCCGCATCTTGCGGAGGTGAAGCTGATCGCGGAACCCTGGGATATCGGTCCCGGCGGCTACCAGGTGGGGAACTTTCCGCCGCTGTTCGCCGAGTGGAACGACCATTTTCGCGATACCGCGCGTCGTTTTTGGCTGCAGCAGAACGTCTCGCTGGGCGACTTCGCTCAGCGCTTTGCCGCTTCCAGCGACGTCTTTCAGCGTCATGGACGAGCGCCTGCGGCGGCGGTGAATCTGGTCACCGCCCATGATGGTTTTACCCTGCGCGACTGCGTTTGTTTCAATCAGAAACATAATGAAGCGAACGGGGAGGAGAATCGCGATGGGACTAACAATAACTACAGCAACAATCATGGTATAGAAGGATTAGAAGGGAGTCTTGCCGTGATTGAACGGCGTCGTGCCAGCGTTCACGCTCTCCTTGCGACGCTGCTGCTGGCGCAGGGAACGCCGATGCTGCTGGCGGGTGACGAACACGGTCACAGCCAGCATGGCAACAATAATGCTTACTGTCAGGACAATGCGTTGACCTGGCTGGACTGGAACCATACTAACCGCGGGCTGACCGCGTTCACCGCCGCGCTAATTCATCTGCGCCAGCGTATTCCGGCTTTAACCGAGAATCGCTGGTGGCAGGAGGGAGACGGCCGCGTTCGCTGGTTAAACCAACATGCGCAGCCGCTGTCCGCCGATGAATGGCAGCACGGTGCGCCGCGTATGCAGATCATATTGTCCGATCGCTGGCTGATGGCGCTCAACGCCACCGCCGAGGTGGCGGAGATGGTTTTACCTGCGGGGGAATGGCGCGCCATTCCACCTTTCGCCGGAGAGGATAATCCGGTCACTATGGCTGTCTGGCATGGGCCCGCGCACGGAGTGTGCGTATTTCAAAGGTCGTAACCTCGGGGCTTCCGGTTGGTCTCGAAGCGGCGGCGCGGCGAGAAGGGCAGGCAAGCTGGGGAGTAAAAAAGGAGTTAATTATGGTTGGGGTAGAAAAGAACGATCCGTTGATGCTGGCGCGTCAGTTGCCGATCAAATCCGTTGCGCTGATCCTTGCTGGGGGACGTGGTACCCGTCTGAAGGATCTGACCAATAAACGCGCGAAACCTGCTGTCCATTTCGGCGGCAAGTTCCGCATTATCGATTTTGCGTTATCTAACTGTATTAACTCAGGCATTCGCCGTATCGGCGTCATCACCCAGTATCAATCGCATACTCTGGTGCAGCATATCCAGCGCGGCTGGTCGTTCTTCAATGAAGAGATGAACGAGTTTGTTGACCTGCTGCCCGCTCAGCAAAGGATGCAGGGGGAAAACTGGTATCGCGGCACGGCGGACGCGGTGACGCAGAACCTCGACATCATTCGTCGCTACAAGGCGGAGTACGTCGTTATCCTCGCGGGCGACCATATTTACAAACAAGACTACTCGCGGATGCTTATCGATCACGTCGAAAAAGGCGCGCGTTGCACCGTCGCCTGTATGCCGGTGCCTATTGAAGAAGCACGGGCGTTCGGGGTGATGGCGGTGGACGAGAGCGATAAGATTATCGATTTCGTCGAAAAGCCGGCTAACCCTCCGGCGATGCCGGGCGATGCCAGCAAATCGTTGGCGAGTATGGGTATCTATGTCTTTGATGCGGATTACCTTTATGAGCTGCTGGAAGACGACGATAACGACGAAAGCTCCAGCCACGATTTTGGTAAAGACATCATCCCGAAAATCACCAAAGCTGGCATGGCTTATGCACATCCTTTCCCACTCTCCTGCGTGCAGTCCGATCCGCAGTCTGAACCCTACTGGCGCGATGTGGGGACCCTGGAAGCTTACTGGAAAGCCAACCTCGATCTGGCTTCGGTGACTCCAGAGCTGGATATGTACGATCAGAACTGGCCGATTCGCACCCATATGGAGCCTTTGCCACCGGCAAAATTCGTTCAGGACCGCTCGGGTAGCCACGGGATGACCCTGAACTCGCTGGTCTCCGGGGGCTGTATTATCTCTGGTTCGGTGGTCGTGCAGTCGGTGCTGTTCCCGCGCGTGCGGGTGAATTCATTCTGTAACATTGATTCGGCAGTTTTGTTGCCAGAGGTTTGGGTTGGCCGTTCGTGCCGCCTGCGTCGCTGCATTATTGACCGCGCTTGCGTGATCCCGGAAGGTATGGTTGTTGGGGAGAACGCGGAAGAAGATGCACGCCGTTTCTACCGCTCGGAGGAAGGTATCGTGCTGGTCACCCGCGACATGCTGCGGAAATTGGGGTACCCACAGGAGCGCTAATGCAGGTATTACATGTATGTTCAGAGATGTTCCCGCTGTTAAAAACCGGTGGACTGGCGGATGTGATCGGCGCGCTGCCTGCAGCGCAAATCGCAGGAGGCGTCGACACTCGCGTGCTGCTGCCGGCGTTTCCCGATCTCCGTCGCGGCATAACGGATGCGCAGGTGGTGACGCGCCGGGAGACCTTTGCCGGGCGCATCACCCTGCTGTTCGGGCACTTTAACGGCGTGGGCATCTATTTGATTGATGCCCCGCATCTCTACGATCGGCCAGGGAGCCCTTACCACGATACCAATCAGCACGCTTACACCGACAACGTGCTGCGCTTTGCGCTACTGGGATGGGTAGGCAGCGAGATGGCCTGCGGCCTGGATCCTTTCTGGCGCCCTGATGTTGTTCACGCCCACGACTGGCATGCGGGCCTGACGCCGGCCTATCTGGCGGCGCGCGGTCACCCAGCTAAGTCGGTCTTTACGGTGCATAACCTGGCCTACCAGGGGATGTTCTACTCGTGGCATATGAACGACATTGAACTGCCGTGGTCGTTTTACAACGTTCATGGACTGGAATTTAACGGCCAGATCTCCTTCCTGAAGGCCGGCCTCTATTACGCCGACCACATTACGGCGGTCAGTCCAACCTATGCCCGTGAAATCACCGAGCCGCAGTTCGCTTATGGGATGGAAGGGCTGCTGCGTCAGCGTCAGCACGAGGGCCGCCTCTCCGGGATCCTCAACGGGGTGGATGACCATATCTGGAATCCGGAAAGCGACCTGCTGCTGGCCGCGCGCTATGACCGCGATAGGCTGGAAGAAAAAGCGGAGAATAAACGCCAGTTGCAAATCGCCATGGGCCTGAAGGTGGATGACAAAGCGCCGCTGTTTGCCGTTGTCAGCCGTCTGACCAGCCAGAAAGGGCTGGACCTGGTGCTTGAAGCGCTGCCGGGCCTGCTTGAACAGGGCGGCCAGCTGGCGCTGCTGGGGGCGGGCGATCCGGTGCTGCAGGAGGGATTCCTTGCCGCCGCGGCCGAACATCCGGGTAAAGTCGGCGTACAGATTGGTTACCATGAAGCCTTCTCGCACCGCATTATGGGCGGCGCCGATGTGATTCTGGTGCCGAGCCGTTTTGAACCGTGCGGCTTAACCCAGCTGTACGGACTGAAGTATGGCACGCTACCGCTGGTGCGGCGTACCGGCGGCCTGGCGGATACCGTTTCCGACTGCTCGCTGGAGAACCTCGCCGATGGTCTGGCTACCGGCTTTGTTTTTGAAGACAGCAACGCCTTGTCGCTGCTGCGGGCGATTCGACGCACGTTTGTTCTGTGGTCGCGCCCATCGCTCTGGCGCTACGTCCAGCGTCAGGCGATGAATATGGATTTTAGCTGGCAGGTTGCCGCGAATTCTTACCGCGAACTTTATCAACGCTTGCTGTAACCAGGAGCCAAAGCTATGAATGTACCTTTTAGCTACTCATCACCCACCCTGAGCGTTGAGGCGTTAAAGCACTCTATTGCTTATAAGCTGATGTTTATCATCGGCAAAGATCCGGCTATCGCTAACAAGCATGAATGGCTCAACGCCACGCTGTTCGCCGTTCGCGATCGCATGGTTGAGCGCTGGCTGCGCTCAAACCGTGCGCAGCTTTCTCAGGAAGTTCGCCAGGTTTACTACCTGTCGATGGAATTTTTGATTGGCCGTACGTTGTCCAACGCGCTGTTATCGCTCGGCATTTATGAAGATGTGAACAGCGCGCTGGAAGAGATGGGGCTGAACCTTGAAGAATTAATTGATGAAGAAAACGACCCGGGCTTAGGTAACGGCGGTCTTGGTCGTCTGGCGGCCTGCTTCCTCGATTCGCTTGCGGCGCTGGGGTTACCGGGCCGCGGCTACGGTATCCGCTACGACTACGGGATGTTTAAGCAGAATATCGTCGATGGGCGGCAGAAAGAATCCCCGGATTACTGGCTGGAGTACGGCAACCCGTGGGAGTTCGAGCGCCATAATACGCGTTACAAAGTGCGCTTCGGCGGCCGTATTCAGCAGGAAGGTAAATACTCCCGCTGGGTGGAGACCGAAGAGATTATTGCAGAAGCCTATGACCAGATTATCCCTGGCTTCGACACCGACGCTACCAACACGCTGCGCCTGTGGAGCGCCCAGGCCAGCAGCGAGATCAACCTCGGTAAATTCAACCAGGGCGACTACTTCGCGGCGGTGGAGGATAAAAACCATTCCGAGAACGTGTCGCGGGTGCTCTATCCGGATGACTCGACCTATTCAGGACGCGAGCTGCGCCTGCGGCAGGAGTACTTCCTCGTATCGGCGACGGTGCAGGACATCCTCAGCCGCCACTACCAGCTGCATAAAACCTACGCCAACCTGGCAGACAAAATCGCGATTCATCTCAACGACACGCATCCGGTGCTGTCGATTCCGGAGCTGATGCGCCTGCTGATTGACGAGCATAAGTTCAGCTGGGATGAGGCGTTCGAGGTGACCTGCCAGGTCTTCTCCTATACCAACCATACCCTGATGAGCGAAGCGCTGGAGACCTGGCCTGTCGAGATGCTGGGTAAAATCCTGCCGCGTCATTTGCAGATTATCTTCGAGATCAACGACTATTTCCTGAAGACCCTGCAGGAGCAGTACCCCAACGATACGGCGATGCTGGGCCGGACGTCGATTATCGACGAGTCCAACGGTCGTCGCGTACGTATGGCGTGGCTGGCGGTGGTGGTGAGCCATAAGGTCAACGGCGTGTCGGAGCTGCACTCCCGGCTGATGGTCGAGTCGCTGTTTGCCGAATTTGCCAAAATCTTCCCGATGCGCTTTACCAACGTCACGAACGGCGTGACGCCGCGCCGCTGGCTGGCGCTGGCGAATCCGCCGCTATCAAAAGTACTGGATGAAAATATCGGCCATAACTGGCGCACGGATTTGAGCCAGTTGAAGGAGCTGGAGCAGCATATTGACTATCCGAAAGTCAACCAGGCGGTGCGCCAGGCTAAGCTGGAAAACAAGCAGCGGCTGGCGAACTACATTGGTCAGCAGCTTAATGTGGTAGTGAATCCGAAGGCGCTGTTTGATGTGCAGATCAAGCGTATTCACGAGTACAAACGTCAGCTGATGAACGTGCTGCACGTGATTACTCGCTACAATCGCATTAAGGCCAACCCCGACGCCGAGTGGGTGCCGCGGGTGAATATCTTCGCCGGAAAGGCGGCTTCGGCTTACTACATGGCCAAACATATTATTCATTTAATTAACGACGTCGCGGCGGTGGTGAATAACGATCCGCAGATTGGCGATAAGCTGAAAGTGGTGTTTATCCCTAACTACAGCGTCAGCCTCGCGCAACTGATCATTCCGGCGGCGGATCTCTCCGAGCAGATTTCGCTGGCGGGAACGGAGGCCTCCGGGACCAGTAATATGAAGTTCGCGCTTAACGGCGCGTTAACCATCGGTACTCTGGACGGCGCTAACGTTGAGATGCAGGAGCACGTAGGGGCGGATAATTTCTTTATCTTCGGTAATACGGCGGAAGAGGTGGAGGCCCTGCGTGCCGACGGCTACAAACCGCGTGATTACTATGAGCAGGATGAAGAGCTGCACCAGGCGCTGACGCAGATCGGCACCGGCCTGTTCAGCCCATCGGAGCCGGGCCGCTATCGCGATCTGCTGGATTCGCTGATTAACTTTGGCGACCACTACCAGGTGCTGGCGGATTTTCGTAGCTACGTGGATTGTCAGGATAAGGTGGATGAGTTGTATCTTCACCCGGAAGAGTGGGCCAACAAAGCGATGCTCAATATCGCCAATATGGGCTACTTCTCTTCTGACCGCACGATCAAGGAGTATGCCGACCATATCTGGCATATCGATCCAGTACGTCTGTAGCGGGTTAGCCATAACAAAACGGGGCCACCAGGCCCCGTTGCTATTTACAGTTTTACGACGCTAACGACAGTTCAGACTTTCCCGCGTGCTGCGCCAGCCACTCGCTGATGCGCGCCTGCTGCTCGGCATTCAGCCACATACCTTGTTTGGTCCGGCGCCAGATAGCGTCATCCAGACGGCGTACCCACTCGTGTTCTACCAGATAGCGCAGCTCGGCTTCATAAAACTCGTGGCCGAAATCTTCGCCCAGATCGGCAAGCGAAGTCGCTTCGCCGAGGATCCATTCGCTATTGCTGCCGTAAGTCCGCGCATAGTGGCGGGCCATCGATTCGCTGATAAACGAAAAGCGGCGGCGCAGCTTTGCCGCGTAGTCGTCACGGTCGCCGCCGATATCGCCGCCGGGCAGTACCGCGGTTTTGGTCCATGCCGGGCCGATGCCTTTATAGTAAGGCGTCAGTTTCTCCAGCGCATGCTCGGCAAGCTTACGATAGGTCGTGAGCTTGCCGCCAAAGACCGACAGCAGCGGAGCCTGTCCGTTTTCATCG
This sequence comes from Klebsiella pasteurii, assembly GCF_018139045.1. Taxonomy (NCBI): domain Bacteria; kingdom Pseudomonadati; phylum Pseudomonadota; class Gammaproteobacteria; order Enterobacterales; family Enterobacteriaceae; genus Klebsiella; species Klebsiella pasteurii. The sequence goes on along the minus strand of NZ_CP073236.1, from coordinate 3,510,197 downwards.
TGAATATCGAGGGTGTAATCGCGGGTGATCGCCTGCGGTGAGTCGGATTCATCGTCGCACAGCGGGCGTACGCCGGAGTAGGTCCAGACAATATCGTCCCGCGTGAGCGTCTTTTTAAAGTGGGCGTTATAGACGTTCAGCAGGTAATTAATCTCTTTACCGTCGATCGCCACGGCTTTTGGGTCGCCTTTATATTCAACGTCGGTGGTGCCAATGATGGAGAATTCATCCATCCACGGGATCACAAAAACAATACGTTTATCTTCATTTTGCAGGATGTAGGCCTGCTTCTGCGCATGCACGCGCGGCACGACGATATGGCTGCCCTTAATCAAACGGATGCCGTACGGTGAGCGCAGGTGCATCCCTTCATCGAAGAACTGTTTAACCCACGGGCCAGTGGCGTTAACCAGACCGCGCGCCTGCCAGGTAAACTTCTCGCCGCTATCAATATCTTCTGCCTCAACAATCCACAAACCGTTTTCACGTTTTGCCGAGATGGCGCGGGTACGGGTGCGCACTTCCCCGCCTTTACGCACAACCATCTGGGCGTTGGCCAGCACCATGCGCGCATCGTCGACCCAGCAGTCGGAATATTCGAAACCGCGCACGATTTCAGGTTTAAGTACCGATTCTGTGCCAAAACGCAACCCGGTTGAGCTGGGTAAACTGGTGCGCTTGCCCAGATGATCGTACATAAACAGCCCAATGCGGATCATCCACGCCGGGCGCAGGTGCGGACGATGCGGTAAACGAAAGCGCATCGGGAAGGCGATGTGCGGGGCCATTTTTAATAACACTTCACGCTCGGCCAGCGCTTCGCTCACCAGGCGGAACTCATAGTGTTCAAGGTAGCGCAGCCCGCCGTGAATCAGCTTTGAGCTGGCGCTGGATGTGGCGCAGGCCAGATCGTTCGCCTCCAGCATCAGCACGGATAAACCACGCCCTGCGGCGTCTGCCGCGATACCGGCACCGTTGATGCCTCCCCCTATCACAATCAGATCTTTGGTTTCCACGCTCGCCACCTCTTACACTTTCGTTTAAGCTCATAAATGTTCGATATCGCTCAATATAGCAAACAATCGCGCTATTGGTAACATCAAAAAAACATTTCAGAGTGATGCGTGTAACATATTGGCGTTTATTTAGCGCCAGGCTGTACACTAGACGCTAAAATCCAGGGCGTTCGCCGCCTGCCTGTATATCCGTATATAAAGAAGAGAGCTTATGGATCGCTTTGAATGTATTAACGTAGAAGAAGCCCACCAGAAAATGCACCAGCAGACGGCGGTGCTGGTCGATATTCGCGACCCGCAAAGCTATGCAATGGGCCACACGCCGGGCGCTTTTCATCTGACTAACGATACGCTGGGCGCGTTTATGCGCGACAACGATTTTGATACGGCGGTCATGGTGATGTGTTATCACGGCAACAGCAGCAAAGGCGCCGCACAGTATCTGCTACAGCAGGGTTACGACAAGGTTTATAGCGTGGACGGCGGGTTTGATGCCTGGCATCGGCATTTCCCGGCGGAAGTTGCGCATGGCGCACTTTAGGCGTTAGCGTCGGTTGTGGCTATAATATCTCCCTTTGTGTGGAATAAGCGATCCGCTGCATGTTAATGATTACCTCTTTTGCCAACCCGCGCGTGGCCCAGGCGTTTGTCGACTATATGGCGACGCAGGGGATTATTCTGACTATTCAGCAGCATACGCAGAGCGATATCTGGCTGGCCGATGAGTCCCAGGCTGGACGCGTGCAGGCCGAGCTGGCCCGTTTTCTGGAAAATCCCGCCGATCCGCGTTACCTTGCCGCCAGCTGGCAGTCGGGGCACACCAACAGCGGGCTGCACTACCAGCGCTTCCCCTTTTTAGCGACGCTTCGCCATAACGCCGGGCCGGTGACCTGGGGCGTGCTCTTCGCCTGCATCGTCGTCTTTGTCCTGCAAACGGTCATTGGCGATCAACCGGTCATGCTGCTGTTGGCCTGGCCCTACGATCCTTCGCTGAAATTTGAAGTCTGGCGCTACTTTAGCCATGCGCTCATGCACTTCTCGCTGATGCATATTTTGTTCAACCTGCTATGGTGGTGGTACCTCGGCGGAGCGGTAGAAAAGCGCATTGGCAGCGGCAAACTGGTGGTGATTACCGTAATCAGCGCCTTGCTGAGCGGCTTTGTTCAGCATCAGTTTAGCGGCCCTTGGTTTGGCGGACTGTCCGGCGTGGTCTATGCGCTAATGGGCTATGTCTGGCTGCGAGGCGAGCGCGATCCGCAAAGTGGCGTTTATTTACAGCGCGGCTTGATACTCTTTTCTTTAGTGTGGTTAATTGCTGGCTGGTTTGATGTTTTCGGCATGTCGATTGCGAACGGCGCGCACGTGGCCGGTCTGGTGACCGGGCTGGCGATGGCGTTTGTTGACACGCAGAATGTGCGAAAACGAACGTAGAGATTCCCAGGGATATTTCATGAAACAAACACAACGTCATGACGCGATTATCGAGCTGGTAAAAAAACAGGGATACGTCAGTACCGAAGAGCTTGTCGAGCAGTTTGCCGTCAGCCCGCAGACCATTCGCCGCGATCTGAATGATTTAGCCGATCAGAAAATGATCCTCCGTCATCACGGCGGCGCCGCGCTACCTTCCAGCTCGGTGAATACTTCATGGCACGACAGGAAATCGACCCAGACTCAGGAAAAAGAGCGCATTGCCCGCAAGGTGGCGAGCGAAATCCCCGACGGTGCGACGCTGTTTATCGATATCGGTACCACGCCGGAAGCGGTAGCCCATGCGCTGCTTAACCATAACGATCTGCGTATCGTCACCAATAACCTCAACGTCGCCAATACGCTGATGGTGAAAGAGGATTTCCGCATTATTCTGGCCGGCGGCGAGCTGCGTAGCAGGGACGGCGGTATCATCGGTGAAGCCACCCTGGATTTTATCTCCCAATTTCGTCTTGATTTCGGCATTCTCGGCATCAGCGGTATCGACACCGATGGCTCACTGCTGGAGTTCGACTACCATGAAGTGCGCACCAAGCGGGCGATTATTGAAAACTCTCGTCACGTGATGCTGGTCGTTGACCATTCTAAGTTTGGCCGTAACGCGATGGTTAATATGGGCAGCATCAGTATGGTTGATGCGGTCTACACCGATGTTATGCCGCCGGCCGGCGTGCTGAAGGTGATTACCGACAATAATCTTCAGCTGGAGCTGTGCTGATTCATTAACTTTTCCCGGGGCAGGCCAACGCGCGCCGCATGGCGTGATGCCGCGGGTGATACGTCACGCGCTTATCTCCGGTGATGGAGAGGGAGAACGCCAGGCGGAGGGAAATTTTTCCGCCGGCGATTAATCAGGGTGGCGATGTATAAGGCCAGCCGATAGCGGCTTATACGCCGTATCCCATCATTTTCAACAGCTGCTGGGCATGCTGAACGGCATCCTGGCGGTGCGCCACGCCCAACTTCTGATACAAATTACGGATATGTGTTTTAATCGTCGTGGCGGCCACGTCCAGCTCACCGGCGATCTGCTCGTTGCTGTAACCGGAATAGATGAGCCCCAGCACCTGCCATTCGCGCTGGGTCAGCGGGCTGGTACGGATAAGTTCCGGCACTTCCGGATGGTTCAGCAGCCGCTCGACGAAGCTCTCGTCAAAGTGGGCGAACTTATGGCGATGATGCTGGTTGATATCGCGCAGAATACGCTGGGCGCGGTGCTGCTCCAGCTCCGGTAGCGTATTGAGCTGAATCAGCTGGCGCAGCTGCTGCGCCATCGCTTCGCCTTCAATGACAAAATGATTAATAAACCCGGTGCGGTTCGCGAGGGTGAGCGCTTCCAGCAGCGCTTTTTGCGCCTCGCTCTTACGCCCTGCCTGCCAGTAGAGCTGGTTGAGCAGCAGCAGGTTGCGGTTCAGATCGCTCATCAAACGCAGCGAGCGGGCGTTATCGTTTAACTCATCCAGTACCATTTCGGCGGAATCAAAATCGCCGAGCAGAATTTGCGCGCGGGCGATATTGCGCCACTGGCTCTGCAGGAAGTGGTTATTGGCGAACTCCGGTTTTGGCGTCTGGCGCAGCCAGTTTGCCGCGGCGGCTTTGTCGCCGATCATCTGCCAGTAGATAACCCGGACTTTATCGGCATTGGATACCCAGTCGCTATGGTAATGACCGTTGCCCAGCAGGTTTTCCAGGCGATTCAAATGGCTGCGGGCGTTATCCAGATCGCCGCGCGCCAGCGAGCACTGCACCATCAGCGTCAGGCACTGCAGCTGCTGCTGCGGTTGATAGGACGAGAGCACGTTCATGCCGCTGCGCGCGGAGGTTTCCGCTTCATCCAGCCGTGCCCAGGCCCACAGGAGCTGGGAACGAATACGCAGCAGGAACTCATGCATCGGCAGCTGTTCCAGATGCTGTTCACGAATGAGCTGGAAAGCTTTTTCCTGAATTTCCCAGGCGGCCTGCAGGAAGCCCTGTGCGAAGAGAATTTCGCTTTGCTGGATCATGCTCCATAACGCGTAGTGCCAGACGTCATGACGGCGGGCCATCTGTTCCGTCTGCTGCATGACCGCCAGCGATTTGCTCAACTGGCCTTTGCAGTGCAGAACTTCGCCGTGTACGGATGTGGCAACGATGCGGCTGTAGTAGCTGGCCAGCGGTAGTTCATCAAGGGCCACCATCGCCAGGCGCTCGGCTTCGTCCTGATCGCCGGCGTTGATCGCCACCTGGGCACGCAGGGCGTTGAAATCGCCGTGCATGGCGGTGTCCATTTCCGAATCCATTTCCTGCTCGGCGCGCGCCAGCAGGGTATTGACTTCACTATAGCGGTGCTGGCTCTGCATCAGCCAGGCCTGTAAAAGAATCAAACGCGGGTTTTCCAGCAGGTTTGACCAAGGCAGCGCGGCGAGGGACTGTTCCAGCAAACTCAGTTCGCTGTGGTTAAACATGCCCCACGCGTGGTTGAGCAGAATATCGCGCAGCATTTTGGCGTCACCCGCGGCCAGGGCGTGATGAATAGCTTCGCTCGGGAAGCCTTGCGCCATCCAGCTCTCAGCGGCCGCACGGTGAATTTCCGGCAGTTCGACCGCCAGCTCCCACTGGCAGCGCTGGCGCAGGAAGTTGCCGAACAGCGGATGGTAGCGAAACCATTCGCCGGAGTCGTCCATCCGCTGCAGGAATAATCCCTGACGCTCAATTTCTTCCAGCTGCATCTGGCCATTCTCTTCGCCGGTGACGCGGACGATGAGCGCATCGTTCATCGAGCGCAGCAGCGAGCTTTTTAGCAGGAAGTTACGCGTCCGCGGGTCCACGTTATCCAGCACCTCATCGACCAGATAGTCAGAAAGATGGCTGGCGTTAATACCGGCAAGACGACGGGCGGAGTGATGGGCGGAAGTATTGTTCTGGCGCGCCGAGAGGGCAATCAGCTGCAGCGCGGTGGCCCAGCCGGCAACATCGTCGCACAGCCTTTTGCTATCGTCGGCCTCAATAGGCGAACTGAGACGACAGTCGAAAAACTGCTTCGCTTCCTGATGGGTAAAAGCGAGCTGCTGGCTGCCGATTTCCAGCAGCTGATCGCGCACGCGCAGGTTGGCGATACCCAGCTGCGGCAGATTACGCGACAGCACCACCAGCGTCATATTTTCCGGCTGATGGCGGAGGAAGAAACGCATCGCATCATGAATAACCGGATTGGTGATCAGATGATAATCATCAATCACCAGGAATAGCGGGCGCTGCCAGTCGGCCAGCTCAATAAACAGTTGCGCGAAGAGAGAGGGCAGGCTGGCGTATTGGCGCTTTTGCACCATCGCTTCGCTGGCCGCACAGTGGCCGCCTGTCGCCTGCTGAACGGCGGCGATAAGATAGCTGGCAAAACGCTCCTGTTGGTTATCACCTTCATCCAGCGAGAACCAGCCGAGATCGTTTTTCCCCGCCGCCCATTGAGAAACGAGCGTGGTTTTACCGTATCCAGCCGGACTGGTCACCAACGCGAGACGATAATTGTTCGCGCCGGAAAGTTTCGCCAGCAATCGCTCACGAACCACAGTGTGTTCAAGGCGGACCGGGCGACTTAATTTAGACGGAATCAACATAGTTCTTCATTTCGCTGTGCAAGTGAGGAATTGCGAATTTTTTTGCGCTTCGTAATTAATATCCAATAAGGTCGGCCATAATGAATTTTATTGCAAGTTATGTCCGAGTTTTATGCTCTTGAATTTGCTCTATGTCACAAATTTGCATAGTGAGAGAAATTCATATAAATGCGCGGCAGCGCGCGCGGTTATTGGGATTGCGGAAGTTTTAGGCACGATAAGCTAATCTTTTATTACAAAATTAGTAGCTGTTTGTTTTTAATGAAATATTATCAGTGAAATCTTATAAGTCATCTTTTTGAGCTATTTCTGCATTACAGTCCGTTTATTCTGCAGATATTTACTTTTATTTGGCAATATTTACAAATCGATGTTTTGCCCGCTTTTATCGTCCTGGCTTGTAACAAAATTTAGCGCGGTAAGCAGGCCGATTTGTGGTTCCGGCGTGGCGAATTTTGCAGCATAATTTTTGCCGGTAAGCTAACGTAATAGTGGCCACGATCACACTTTTCGCTCATCCCTGCTACTCCTCCCCGGCTAATCCCTGGCGGGATGAGGACGTGACTCCGGGAGGTCGGCACACTAACGCTAACGTTTTAGTAAAGGACCCGGATTACTTATGTCACAGACTTCTTTTAACAAAGCTCAGTTTCAGGCTGCACTGACGCGTCAGTGGCAGCATTTTGGTTTACAGTCCGCTTCCGAGATGACCCAGCGTCAGTGGTGGCGCGCCGTAAGCGGCGCGCTGTCCGAGCTGTTGTCGGCTCAGCCGGTAGCGCAAGCGGCCGAAGGGCAGCGCCACGTAAACTATATCTCCATGGAGTTTTTGATTGGTCGCCTGACCGGCAACAACCTGCTTAACCTTGGCTGGTATCAGCAGGTCAGCGATGAGCTTCAGGCGCATGACGTTAACCTGACCGACCTGCTGGAAGAGGAAATCGACCCGGGCCTGGGCAACGGCGGCCTCGGTCGTCTGGCGGCATGTTTCCTTGATTCTATGGCCACCGTGGGACAATCGGCGACCGGCTACGGCCTGAACTACCAGTACGGCCTGTTCCGCCAATCTTTCGCTGATGGCCAGCAGATGGAAGCGCCGGATGACTGGGGGCGTAATAGCTACCCGTGGTTCCGCCACAACGAAGCGCTGGACGTGCAGGTTGGCCTCGGCGGTAAAGTGACCAAAAGTGGTGAGTGGGTACCGGCATTCGTGATTACCGGCGAAGCCTGGGATCTGCCGGTGCTGGGCTACCGTAACAACGTGGCTCAGCCGCTGCGCCTGTGGCAGGCTAAGCACGCGCATCCGTTTAACCTGACCAAATTCAACGATGGCGATTTCCTGCGTGCCGAACAGCAGGGCATTGACGCCGAAAAACTGACGAAAGTTCTCTACCCGAACGATAACCATCAGGCGGGTAAAAAACTGCGTCTGATGCAGCAGTACTTCCAGTGCGCCTGTTCGGTTGCCGATATTCTGCGTCGCCATCATCTGGCGGGCCGCAAGCTGGCGGAGCTGGCGGATTATGAAGTCATCCAGCTTAACGATACTCACCCGACGATTGCGATTCCGGAACTGCTGCGCGTGCTGATTGATGAGCATCAGCTGAGCTGGGACGACGCCTGGGCAATTACCAGCAAAACCTTCGCGTATACCAACCACACCCTGATGCCGGAAGCGCTGGAGTGCTGGGATGAGAAGCTGGTGAAAGCGCTTCTGCCGCGCCACATGCAGATCATCAAACAGATTAATGACCGCTTTAAAACGCTGGTGGATAAAACCTGGCCGGGCGATAAGCAGGTGTGGGCGAAACTGGCGGTGGTGCACGATAAACAGGTTCGCATGGCGAACATGTGCGTGGTGAGCGGCTTTGCGGTTAATGGCGTTGCCGCGCTGCACTCCGACCTGGTGGTGAAAGATCTGTTCCCGGAATATCACCAGCTGTGGCCGAATAAATTCCATAACGTCACCAACGGTATTACCCCGCGCCGCTGGATCAAACAGTGCAACCCGGCTCTGGCCGCGCTGCTGGATAAAACCCTGAAGAAAGAGTGGGCCAACGATCTCGACCAGCTGATCAACCTCGAAAAATATGCCGATGACGCTAAGTTCCGTCAGATGTATCGCGACATTAAGCTGGCTAACAAAGTTCGTCTGGCGGAGTTTGTGAAGCGGCGTACCGGTATCGAGATTAATCCGCAGGCGATTTTCGATATCCAGATCAAGCGCCTGCACGAGTACAAACGCCAGCACCTGAACCTGCTGAATATTCTTGCGCAGTACAAAGAAATTCGCGAGAACCCGCAGGTGGACCGCGTACCGCGCGTGTTCCTGTTCGGCGCGAAAGCGGCGCCGGGCTACTATCTGGCGAAGAATATTATCTGGGCGATCAATAAGGTTGCCGCCGCGATCAACAACGATCCGCTGGTCGGCGATAAGCTGAAAGTGGTATTCCTGCCGGATTACTGCGTCTCGGCGGCGGAAATGCTGATCCCGGCGGCGGATGTCTCCGAGCAGATCTCAACGGCGGGTAAAGAGGCCTCCGGTACCGGCAACATGAAGCTGGCGCTGAACGGCGCGCTGACCGTGGGAACCCTGGATGGAGCGAACGTGGAAATCGCTGAGCAGGTAGGCGAAGAAAACATTTTTATCTTCGGTCATACCGTGGAAGAAGTGAAAGCGCTGAAGGCCAAAGGCTACGATCCGCTGAAATGGCGTAAGAAAGACAAGCTGCTGGACGCGGTGCTAAAAGAGCTGGAGAGCGGTAAATACAGCGATGGCGATAAGCATGCTTTCGACCAGATGCTGCACAGCCTGCTGAAAGGCGGCGACCCGTACCTGGTGCTGGCAGATTTTGAAGCCTACGTGGCGGCGCAGAAGCAGGTTGATGAGCTGTATCGCGACCAGGAAGCCTGGACGCGCGCGACGATTCTGAATACCGCGCGCTGCGGCATGTTCAGCTCCGACCGCTCGATTCGCGATTATCAGCAACGTATCTGGCAGGCAAAACGCTAAGGACAGGCCTATGGAGACTAAACGCCTTGATAACGCAGCCCTGGCGGCGGGAATAAGCCCAAGCTATATCAACGCGCACGGTAAGCCGCAGTCCATTGCTGCGGCCACCAAGCAGCGGCTGCTTGATGCGATGCATCGTACCACCATCACCCCGAAGGCGGTGGTTAACCCACTGCCAGCGGTGCAGGTGTTCACCCACGGCAAAAAGATGTCTCTGCCGGTAGCGGGCCAGGGGGAGTTTCACTGGATCCTCACTACCGAAGAAGGGAAACAGTATCAGGGCCAGGCGCGCGGCGGTGAAACGCTGCCGCTGCCGGCAAGATTACCGGAAGGGTATCATACGCTCACGCTGACTCAGGACGGCGATCGCTGGCACTGCCGGGCGATCGTCGCGCCCGCGCGCTGCTACGAACCGCAGGCGCTGAAGGATGGCCAGAAACTGTGGGGAACCTGCGTGCAGCTGTATACGCTGCGCTCGGAGAAGAACTGGGGGATTGGCGACTTCGGCGATTTACGCGCGATGCTGCCGGAAATCGCCCGCCGGGGTGGCTCGTTTATCGGACTTAACCCGATTCACGCGCTCTATCCGGCTAACCCGGAGAGCGCCAGTCCGTACAGCCCCTCTTCGCGCCGCTGGCTCAACGTTATCTATATTGACGTCAATGCGGTAGAGGATTTCCGTCATAGCAAAGAGGCGCAGAAATGGTGGCAATCACCGGCTACGCAGCAGACTTTACAGGCCGCGCGCCAGACCGATGACGTTGACTATACCGCCGTGACCGCCCTTAAGCTCACCGCGCTGCGCATGGCCTGGAAAGGTTTTTCTGCGCGCAACGATGAGGCGATGGCGGAGTTTCGCCAGTTTGTCACCCGCGAGGGCGACAGCCTGTACTGGCAGGCGGCGTTTGACGCGCTGCATGCCTGGCAGGTGCAACAGGACCCGATGCGCTGGGGCTGGCCCGCGTGGCCGAAGGCTTATCAGGATACCGATAGCCCGGAGGTTAAAACGTTCTGCACCGAACATGCCGATGAGGTGAATTTTTACCTGTGGCTGCAGTGGCTCGCTTATACCCAGTTTGCCGAGTGCTGGCATACCAGCCAAAACGACGCCATGCCGATCGGCCTGTATCGCGACCTGGCGGTGGGCGTTGCGGAAGGCGGGGCGGAAACCTGGTGCGATCGCGAGCTGTACTGCCTGAAAGCCTCCGTCGGCGCGCCCCCGGATATCCTGGGCCCGCTGGGGCAAAACTGGGGCCTGCCGCCGATGGATCCGCATATCATGGTGGCGCGCGCCTATGAGCCTTTCGTCGAGCTGCTGCGCGCGAATATGCAAAACTGCGGGGCGCTACGCATCGATCATGTCATGTCGGTGCTGCGTTTGTGGTGGATCCCTTACGGCGAGACGGCCGATCACGGCGCCTATGTGCAGTATCCGGTAGACGATCTTTTGTCGATTCTGGCGCTGGAGAGTAAGCGTCATCGCTGTATGGTGATCGGCGAGGATCTGGGAACCGTACCGGTTGAGATCGTCGGCAAGCTGCGTAAAAGCGGCGTTTACTCCTACAAAGTGCTCTATTTCGAAAATGACCACGAAAAGGCTTTCCGTGCGCCGAAGGCGTATCCGGAGCAATCAATGGCTGTGGCAACGACGCATGACCTGCCAACGTTGCGCGGCTACTGGGAAAGCGGCGACCTGACGCTGGGTAAATCACTCGGCCTGTATCCGGATGAGGTGGTATTACGCGGACTGTATCAGGATCGCGAGCTGGCGAAGCAGGGGCTGCTGGATGCTCTGCACCGCTATGGCTGTCTGCCGAAGCGTACCGGACATAAAGCGTCGCTGATGGCGATGACGCCAACCCTGAATCGCGGAATGCAGCGCTATATCGCCGACAGCAACAGCGCGCTGCTGGGCCTGCAGCCGGAAGATTGGCTGGTGATGGCCGAGCCGGTCAATATTCCCGGGACCAGCACCGAGTATCCAAACTGGCGTCGTAAGCTTTCCACTACGCTTGAGGCGATGTTTGCCGATGAGCAGGTAAATAAGCTGATTAAGGATCTGGATAAGCGGCGCAAGGCGGCGAGTAAGAAGAAGCCAGCCTGATGTAAGCCAAAAAAGCCGGGAAGCGATTCCCGGCTTTTTATTCTCTTTAGCGTTTCGGCCCAGCGGCTACTAGCGCAGCGCCTGCTGGTGTATCGGTGTATTTCTCAAAGTTCTCGATGAATAGCTTCGCCAGCTGCTCCGCTTTTTCCTGCCACTGCTCTGGCGAGCCGTAGGTGTTGCGCGGGTCGAGGATATGGGTATCCACCCCCGGCAGCTCGGTCGGGATCTGCAGCTCAAACATCGGCAGAGTGAAGGTTTCGGAATTGTCCAGTGAACCATCAAGAATCGCATCGATAATGGCGCGAGTATCTTTGATCGAGATACGTTTGCCGGTACCGTTCCAGCCGGTGTTGACCAGATAGGCCTGGGCGCCGGAAGCCTGCATGCGTTTCACTAGCACTTCTGCGTACTGCGTTGGGTGCAGAGACAGGAAGGCGGCGCCAAAGCAGGCGGAGAAGGTTGGCGTCGGCTCCGTGACGCCGCGCTCGGTACCGGCCAGCTTGGCGGTGAAGCCAGACAGGAAGTGGTACTGGGTCTGGTCGGCGGTCAGACGAGAAACCGGCGGCAGAACGCCAAAGGCGTCAGCGGTGAGGAAGATAACCTTGGTGGCATGACCGGCTTTGGAGATGGGCTTAACGATGTTCTCGATATGATTGATCGGATAAGAGACGCGGGTGTTTTCGGTCTTTGAACCGTCGTTAAAATCGATGGTGCCGTCAGCCAGCACGACCACATTCTCCAGCAGCGCATCGCGGCGAATCGCATGGTAGATATCCGGCTCTGCGGCTTCGGATAGCTTAATGGTCTTGGCGTAGCAGCCGCCTTCGAAGTTGAATACCCCGTCGTCATCCCAGCCGTGTTCGTCATCGCCAATCAGGCGGCGTTTCGGATCTGTAGAGAGGGTGGTCTTGCCGGTACCGGAAAGGCCGAAGAAGATAGCGACATCCTCTTTTTCCCCGACGTTGGCGGAGCAGTGCATGGAAGCGATGCCCTTCAGCGGCAGCAGGTAGTTCATGATCGAGAACATCCCTTTTTTCATTTCGCCGCCGTACCAGGTTCCGCCGATAAGCTGGATGCGCTCGGTCAGGTTGAACGCGACGAAGTTTTCGGAGTTCAGGCCCTGTTCTTTCCACTGCGGGTTGGTGCACTTAGCGCCGTTCATCACGATGAAATCCGGCTTGAAGTTTGCCAGCTCTTCCTCGCTTGGGCGAATAAACATGTTTTTCACGAAATGCGCCTGCCAGGCGACTTCGGTAATAAAGCGGACGCTCAGGCGGGTGTCGGCATTGGCGCCGCAGAAGGCGTCAACGATAAACAGGCGCTTGCCGGAGAGCTGGCGGGTCACCAGCCCCTTCAGGTGCTGCCACGTTTCCTCAGAAAGCGGCTTGTTGTCGTTCTTACCTTTGCCTTTATCGGCCCACCACACGGTATCGCGGGTGGTGTCGTCACGAACGATATACTTATCTTTTGGAGAACGGCCGGTAAAAATACCGGTATCTACGGCGATTGCACCAAGATTTGTTAATACGCCACGTTCATAACCTTCCAGATTGGGGGCGAGCTCTTCCTGATACAATGTATCGTAGCTGGGGTTATGGACGATATCCTGGACGTCATTGATACCATAAGCCTTGAGATCCTGCGGGGTTAAACCATTATTAACGCGCATGTCACTGCTCCTTAGCCAATATGTACTGCTTTAAATTGTAGGGTTTATTACGGGGTATAGACCGCGACCAGGCTCATAGATTTACGTATCTCGACAAACGGCGGACTTACGAAAAACGTTGTGACTCCTGTCACGAGGCGTAGGGGATTATCTCAGGAATTAGGGCTACAGTGGGGGTAGATGTTTCTTAATGGTTAAAAAGTAATTAAAAAAACTGTTGAAATGTGAATGTAATCGCTTACCTGAAAGAAAATTACGTAACTCTTTCATGGGGAATCGATTCACCACGCGAAGAAAAATCGTTGACGTCAGGCGCGAGGAGGAAAACCGCGCCTGACAGAGTGGGGATTAATGGATTTGCGGATCGGCCGGGGAGGCGTTGTTACGAATTTCGGCAATATCCATCGCATTAAAGATGTAATGATTACCGCAATAGTCGCAGTGCATATCGATTTCTCCTTCGTCGGCCAGGATGCTATCGATCTCCTCATCCGGCAGCGTTTTCAGCGCGCCGGCGCAGCGCTCGCGAGAGCAGGTGCATTTAAACTCAACGCCCTGCGGCTCGTAAACGGTGACTTCTTCTTCGTGATACAGGCGCCAGAGCACATCGTTCGCGGGCAGGGTAAACAGCTCTTCAGCTTTGATGGTTTCGGTCAGGGTGCTCAGATGTTCGAAATCAGCCGCCTGCGCGTCCTGCGCCGGCAGAACCTGCAGCAGCATGCCGCCGGCCATTGGTTTACCTTCGTGTTCACCGCTACGGATGATCAGTCGGGTTGGCAGCTGTTCAGAGCGCTGGAAGTAATCTTCGAGGCAGGCCGCCAGCGTATCGCCTTCAAGACCAACCACGCCCTGATAGCGCTCGCCCTCTTCCGGAGAGATGGTAATGACCAGATAACCATTACCGACCATGGTTTTCAGGTCCGCCCCTTCCGGGATCTCGCCCTGGGTGCGGGCGACACCGCGCATCTGCTGCTGGTTGTTGCCGTTGATCACCGCCAGCGACAGCGGGCCATCGCCCTGCAGCTGAACGGTAATATCGCCCGCGAACTTCAGCGTGGCGGTCAGCAGGCTGGTAGCGACCAGCAGTTCCGCCAGCAAGGTTTTCACCGGCTGCGGGTAGCTATGGTTGGTCAGAATCTGTTCTAAAGTTTCTGAAACTGTTACCAGCTCACCGCGTACGGCATAGTTTTCAAACAGATAGCGGTGTAATTGATCGTGTTGAGTCATAATCATCTCTCTTGCGGGCCACAGTTATTCACTATCGCCGTGTTTAAATCTCATCAGGTCGCGGCGCTCTTTCTTATCCGGTCGCCTGTCGGGATGCGGCATGGTTAGGGCGTTCATTTTCCGCGCCAGCGCCACTTTCTCGCGTTTCTCGATGCTCTCAGCCGTCTCTTCATAAAGCGCGACGGCTTCACTGGCGGGCCTGCGCTGTTCGGTAATGCCTTTTACCACAATGGTGCGTTCGTCATTGCCCTGGCGGAGCATCAGGGTCGCGTTCAGCTCGACCACTTTGCCAGGCTTACTGCGCTGCCCGTTATAGTGCACTTTGCCGCCTTCAATCATCTCGCGCGCCAGCGCTCGGGTTTTATAAATGCGGGCTGCCCACAGCCATTTGTCCAGCCTGACGGCTTCGACGGGTTTTTCTTTCATGGCCTCTCCTGTAGGGTCAGCGAGGGGATCAGATGCCGGTAGTCGTTCAACCCAGGATGGCGAGCGTAGCTTTTTTCCGCCAGCCCGGAGTCGGGGTTGGTGATACCCAAGCAATAGCGGATGCCGTACTCCGCCGCCGCGTCCAGAATCGCCTCGTTATCGTCGACGAACAGCGTATTGCGCGCGTCGAAGCCGGTTTCTTCAGCCACTGCGTGCCACAGCCGCTGATCCTCTTTCGGATAACCAAATGTGTGGGTGGAAAGCAATAAATCAAGGTGCGCGTCCAGACCGGTATGCTTTAGCTTCACCGCCAGATTATGCGGGTGGGCATTGGTCAGCAAAATCCGCCGTTTGCCGCTGGTTTTAAGCGCCTCAAGGAACGGCACGGTATCTTCACGCAGCGCGGCCCTTGGCCCCTGCTCGCTGGTCATCGCACAAATATCCAAACCCAGACGCTCGCTCCAGTAGTCCAGGCAGTACCAGTTTAGCGTATGTTGTACCGCATGATACTCCTGGCGCATCGCGTCTCTGGCTTCCTGCAGGTTGAGCCCCCGCGCGGCGCCCCAGGTTTCCGGAACCAGTTTTTGCCAGAAGTAGTTGTCGAAGGCGAGGTCGAGCAGCGTACCGTCCATATCCAGCAGAACGGTATCAACCTCTTGCCAGGCGATATCAAAATGCATGGTCAGTCTCCAGCGAGGGGGGAAATTGCGCGACAGGGTATCACACCCCGTCGCGTAGAGAATTATTCTTGCTGGTCGGGTGAGGAAAGTAGAACCGGATTCAGGCAGCTTTCGTAGTATTTCTGGATCTCTTCCTGACGCTGGCGATGGCGCTGATAGCGACGAAAAGCCTGGATACCGTGATACGCCGAACAGCCCAGCATGGTCAGCAGCAGCAGCGTTGTGCCAAGGTAGCGCCACAGCCCGGAGCGGTCAGGAATACGATGCAGGTTGATATGCTGCGTGCCGTTGGCATCGGTGTAAAGATTGGTGACGATGCCTTCTGCCTGGAATGGCGTGTGCATTAGCATGCCTGCCAGACGCTGCAGTTCGCTCCACTGCTGGTGAGCAGGGAAATCATATAAACCGGTGCCTGGCCACGGCTGATTTACCAGATCACTGCCTTCATCGCTGGCAATCAGGAAACCGCCGGGTGCCGGGCTATTCAGCGCCTGAGCCGCGCGCGAGGTTTCACGGCTGATGAACGGCGCGGTGGAGGTGGTGACCAGGTTCTCCAGCGATTCCGCGCTTACCGGGCGTAACAGGACGTTGACGCCGTCCAGTTTGCCCGCGCTGGCGCGTTTGGTCAGGGCTTCCCAGTTGCGGGTATTACCGAGGTTAACCAGCGCATTCTTCAAACGAACGCAATCGTCTTTCGCAGAGCACAGGTCGTTGGTTTTTGTGACGATATCGCCAAAATCATCCAGCAGCACCATGCCTGACTTCTGAATGGCGGAACGTAGCGCCGGGCTGACGCGCGAATCGTCATCGGATTCGGGATGGAGCTGGCGCTGGACGGTCTGCATCAGGGCGGTGGCCTTACTGACGATATCTGACTCCGGCAGCGGCAGGGGAGGGGCATCATTCCAGACGATTTGTGAACAATCGAACGGCATAAACGGCGAGTTCTCTTTTGCCGTCCAGGCGCCCGGCGAGTGGATGTTGCACATTCCTGTGCCTTTCAGGCGCAGCGTGTCGCCGATGCGAATCTTTGACTTCTCCAGCTGGGCAACCGTCGTGGCTTCGATAGTTTGCGCGCCCTTGAGCCATGAAAGGGTGAATTTAAAGGGCATATTCAGCGGTACGCTGGCCCACAGCATCACGACGATCAGCAGCGCGCCGAGGGCGATAATCGCGCTGCGGAGCCAGTACTGAAGCGGGAAGTTTTTGACCTCATCATGCAGCGACAGGAAGCGGCCCTGGCGGACAACGTGGCGGCTGAGGTAGATGTCGATATCCGTTTGCTGGCCGAGGTCCTGCGCAATCCATGGTTGCCAGTGGCGCGGGTAGATAAGGTCGATAATGCCGAGGGAAATATTATTGATATGTTCCTGGTTATTTTCGCCAAACAACCCCCAGCGTTTCGGCATGCCGCGCAGACAGTGAATTTCCCGCAGCGATGTTTTACGCGGGGGAGCGTAGATCCCCCATACGCCTGCCAGCAGCAGGAGTAACCCGCCGCCCAGCAGCCAGGGCGAAAAAACGTTCGGGGTTATCAGGCTGCAATAAAACAGCAGGAAGGCGGCAACCACCAGAATGGCTTCGCGAAGGCCGTCAGGGCGGCTAAGCGCATGCTCTTCTGGCGTTTCCGGGCGGATGTTTAGCAGCTCAATTTGCTCGCTCTCTTCCCCGCGGATGGATGCCTGAGGCACCGCGGCTTTTTCAAGCGCAAACCCCCGGGATTCCTGAGGATAGTCGCTGAGCGTTTGCCCATTCAGAGCAATCACCAGCGGCAGGCTATCGGTGGAGATTAACTCGACGCTGTTTTCATCGTTGATATGTTGCTCCCAGAAGGGGGGCAGATGAATTTCCACTGAATCAAGGAAGTAGCGCCATTTGTTGAGGTCATCGGTGGTGATGCCGTAGCGCGTAATGGCGCGGGTGACGCTATACACGGTACCGCTCTGTTCGTTCAGCGTCAGGTTGACCGGCGCGGTGCTGGCGCCAGACGCTGGCAACTGCTGGTTACGGCTGAGGCTTTCGAGGTATTTTTCTACGGCGCTACGCTCTTCATCGGAAAGCTTGCGCGTCGCGGCATCGCTAAAGGCGTGCAGCAGCGGCAGGCGACGACGTCTTGCATGCGTGCGATACCACCACCCGATAAGCAATGCGCAGATCAGCAGAGCTAACAAAAATATCAGAAAGGTGCCCATGCCCATCCCATCATAGTTATTCTTTTCTTACTGGTATCGTCGGTTGCCATTCATCAATAGAGGTAAAACAGCCGTCGAAATCGGCACTTAATTACGTCAACGCGGGAAAATCTATTATGTAATGCAGCAGCATACAACCTTATCAAAAGCGTTAAAATCCAGGAATCAGTATATTCTCAAATACTATTCAACCTATTGACTTTTTAGTCTTTGTGATACCTGGGCGCAAGGCGAAAAAGTTGCAACTATGTAAATTAGTGGTGATTAGGATTGCCGAAACCGGGCTGCGTATCGCACAATGACCGCTGTAATCACAGCATAGACCGATGACAATGAGCAAATCATTACAAAAACCCACCATTCTCAATGTTGAAACAGTCGCGCGCTCGCGCCTTTTTAATGTTGAAAGCGTGGACCTTGAGTTCAGCAACGGCGTGCGCCGCGTGTATGAACGGATGCGGCCTTCTACCCGTGAAGCCGTGATGATTGTGCCGATTGTCGATGACCATATAATCCTGATTCGCGAATATGCCGTTGGTACGGAGTCCTATGAGCTGGGCTTTTCAAAAGGCCTGATCGATCCAGGCGAAAGCGTACTGGAAGCCGCCAACCGCGAGCTGAAAGAAGAGGTTGGGTTTGGCGCGCAAAAGCTGACGTTTTTGAAAAAACTAAGCATGGCTCCGTCCTACTTCTCCAGCAAGATGAATATCCTGGTGGCGGAAGACCTTTATCCGGAGTCGTTGCCCGGCGATGAGCCCGAGCCGCTGCCGCAGGTGCGCTGGCCGCTGTCGCAGCTGATGACGCTGCTCGAGGAAGAAGATTTCAACGAAGCGCGTAACGTTAGCGCGCTTTTCCTGCTGCGCGAGTGGCTGCAGGCGCAGGGGCGGCTGTAGCGCCTCTCCCAGATAAAAAAAGCGCCCACAGGCGCTTTTTTTGTCAGAACAGTTCGTGGGTCTCGCCCCCGCCATCGGTAATGGTGGTGCCGACTTCATGAACCGCCTGTTGGGTAGGCTGCGTGCCGTCAATAAAGTACTCGGCGCGGCTGTTACCGCCGCTGGCCAACTGGCCGGTGCTGCGGTCGATGTTCACCGTAATAATACCCGGCGGCGGCGTTAGCGGCTCTTCCGGTACGCCTTCCAGCACCCTTTTCATAAAGTCATCCCAGGCCGGTTGGGCACTTTTAGCGCCGCCTTCATAGCCGGATATCTGATCTTTTATTGCTCCGGAGGCGGTGGTACGGCCCAGATCGCGGCGGTGGTCATCAAAGCCAATCCATACCGACGTTACGACGCCAGGACCATAGCCTGAGAACCACGCATCTTTTGAACTGTTGGTGGTCCCGGTTTTGCCACCGATATCGTGACGCTGCAGGTCGCGGCCTGCCCGCCAGCCGGTACCCATCCAGCCCGGTTCGCCGAAGATGTTGGTGTTCAGGGCGCTTTTAATCAGGAACGCCAGCGGCGTGTTGATCACGTGCGGCGCGTACTCCGGAGCGCCGCTTTGCGCCACCAGGGACTGGTTCGCCTGCGCAAGTTGCGGTTGTGGTGGAACGCCGGGGTTTTGCGGGTCCTGTGAGGTGGCGACGTCCTCAACGTCTTTATTCTCCAGCACATCAGACTTCGGCGTATCGCCGTAAATCACCGGAATATCGCACTGTGGGCAGGCAACTTTTGGCCGTTCTTCAAAAATGACGCCGCCCTGATCGTTCTCGATTTTGCTGATGAAATAAGGGCTCACAAGGAAACCGCCGTTAGCCATCACCGAATAACCGCGAGCAACCTGAAGCGGGGTGAAAGACGCTGAACCCAGCGCCAGCGATTCGGTCCGCACGATGTTCTGCGCCGGGAAGCCAAAACGCTGGAGATACTCAGCCGCGTAGTCCACGCCCATGGCCCGCATCGCGCGAACCATCACCACGTTCTTTGATTGACCCAGCCCCTGACGCAGGCGGATAGGGCCCGCATACTGCGGCGGTGAGTTTTTGGGGCGCCAGTCGGAGCCGGAGCCGGCATCCCAGCGGGAAATCGGCACATCGTTGAGCATGCTCGCCAGCGTTAAGCCTTTATCCATCGCAGCAGTGTAGAGGAACGGCTTAATGTTAGAACCGACCTGGCGCAGCGCCTGTGTCGCACGGTTGAACTTGCTCTGGTTGAAATCGAAGCCGCCGACCAGCGCAATGATTGCTCCGTTTTGCGGGTTGATCGAGACCAGCGCCGAGTTGACATCCGGCACCTGCGACAGCCACCAGCTACTACCCACCTGACGTACCCAGACCTGTTGCCCGGTCTGCACCACATCGTTCACTTTACGCGGCGTGGCACCCTGCTGGGTATCAGAGATAAACCGACGCGCCCAGCGGACGCCTTCCATATTCAGCGACACTGAGGTTCCGTTGCTCATTAGCGCGACGGCTTCCTGCGGATTTGCCGACGTGATGACCGCCGGCGAGAGCGGTCCGGTATTCGGGGTTTTTTTCAGCGTATCGAGGATTTTCTGGTTATCCCACGGCGTTTCACCCACTTTCCATAGCACCTTTTCCGGGCCGCGATAGCCGTGGCGCATGTCGTAATCCAGCACGTTTTTACGCACGGCCTCCTGGGCCGACTGCTGATTTTTACGGGTAATGGTGGTGTAGACGCGATAACCGTCTTCATAAGCCTGCTCACCGTAGCGGCCGACCATTTCCTGGCGCACCATTTCGCTGAGGTACGGGGAGGAGAAGGCGATTTCCGGCGTATGGTAGCTGGCGTCAATCGTCTGGCTACGCGCCTGATCGTACTGCGCCTGCGTGATGTAGCCTTCGCTCAGCATCCGTGAGAGAACAACGTTGCGGCGGGCGGTTGCGCGATCCATGGAGTAGAGCGGGTTAAACGTCGACGGCGCTTTAGGCAGGCCCGCAATGACCGCCATTTCACTCAGCGTTAGCTGGTCGACGGATTTCCCGAAATAGACCTGCGCGGCCGCGCCGACGCCGTAGGCGCGGTAGCCAAGATAGATTTTGTTCAGATACAGCTCAAGGATTTCATCTTTATTGAGCAACTGCTCGATGCGGATCGCGAGGAAGGCCTCTTTTACCTTACGCATCAACGTCTTTTCTGGGCTCAGGAAGAAGTTGCGCGCCAGCTGTTGAGTAATCGTACTGGCGCCCTGCGAGGCGTGGCCTGAGAACATCGCGACGCTGGCGGCGCGGAAAATCCCGACCGGGTCAACGCCATGATGCTCATAAAAACGGCTGTCTTCGGTGGCGATAAACGCTTTTATCAGCTCTGGCGGCATTTGCTGTAGCGTGACGGGAATACGGCGTTTCTCGCCATATTGCGCAATCAGCTCGCCATCCGCGCTATAGACCTGCATAGGGATCTGCAGGCGCACATCCTTCAGGGTTGCGACGTCGGGGAGCTGCGGCTCTATATATTTATAGAGACCAAAAATCGAGCCTGCTCCCAGCAGTACGCAACATACTGCAAGGATAAAAAGATACTTTACGAACTTCACCGGAGATTTCTCATTTAGTTTTCATTGGGCAGTTTATAAACAAACGCGCAGTAGTATAAAGGCAAGCCTGGAGCATTGATATAGCGAAGCATATCGGCGGATAAGGAGATCGTAAGCATGGCGTTTAGAAACTGGCGCGTAGGAATGCATATCCAGCAGGACCACATTGCTATTGTCGCGTTATTACATGAGCGCTCACGCTGGGCGCTTCGCCGCTGGTGGAGCATCCCGCTCATGCCCGGTACCGTGCGGCAGGGAATGGTGGTGGATGTTGAATCGCTGGCCCGCCAGCTGCAAAGCTGGCGGCGGGAGCTGCCTTTGCACCATCAGGTCTGTATCGCCTTTCCGGCGGCGCGAACCCTGCAAAAGCAGCTCCCGCGCCCGCAGATTTCATTAAGAGAAAGCGAACAGGCGACCTGGATTGCCAGCGCGATGGCGCAGCAGCTGGAAATGCCCGCATCGTCGCTATGCGTCGATTATGCGGAAACCGGAGCGGTCGATGGCTGGCGAGTTACCGCCGCGCAGCGGTTGGACGTTAACCTTCTGTGCCGCCTGGCAAGTCGACTCAAGCTGAGGGTGGTGGGGATTGTTCCGGATGCCAGCGCGCTTAGCGCCTTTCTCCCCTGGCAACCGGATGACGTTCAGGGGCTGGCCTGGCGTGACGAAGCGAGCTGGCTTTGGTCCACCTCTGACAGCTGGGGATGCTGTCCGTGCAGCGACGCTCCTTCTTTTCCAAACCTGGTATCCCGGGTGAACGGCGGTACGTTTCGCCTCTGCGCCTCCGCATCGCCCGACGGACGGAATTTTGACGCCTGGAGCGCCATCCACCGCCTGCAGCCGCCGCTCCCGGCATGTGGCGATAGCTTTACCGTTGCCCTCGGCCTGGCGCTGGGAGCGCGTCAGTCATGAGCCATATTGTCAACTTCCTTCCCTGGCGCGAAACGCGTCGACGGCAACGTCTGCAGATGGCGGGGCTGCTGATTGTTGGTCTGCTGCTTATGCTGCTGGCGGCGTTCCTCACTTCACAGCTCAACCAACGGGTCGGCCATTTGCTTGAAACCGCGAGGATTAGCGCTGAAGACCAGCTTTATACCGCCTTGCAGCAGCGTGAGCGAGCCATGCGCCAGCGGCTACAGCAGCAGGAACAACAACGTCTGCGCGTTCTTCGGCGGGAGAAAACCGCCGCGTGGCAGTCAAGGTTGCAGGCGATAGCGGCGCTTATGCCGGAACACGCCTGGTTAACTCAGTTGGAATACCGCCAGAATACTCTGTGGCTGAGCGGGTTAACGTTAAATCTTAAGGGGTTATCCGCGCTGGAAAAGGCGCTGGGGCGCCTGCCCGGCTTGCGCCCCCCCCAGGGCGGGTGAAACGCACCGCGACGGTGAAGGACGCTGGTTATTTCACTTTTCCATGGCCGGAGAGGAAGACAATGCGGGTTGAGATTGAACGCTGGCTGACGGGGCGCAAAAGCCTGGTAACAATACCTGTCGTTCTGGTTCTCATTGCCGGATCCTGGGGATGGCTACTGCGGCTCCCTCACCCAGACACTAACGGGGCCGGCACGCTGCGCATACAAGCGCAGTGGCGCAAACTGTTGCCGCTGCGGGCTGCGCTACAAAACGTTGATATTGAGGAGCAACAAACCCAGGCTTTCTCTCCCATTGACCTCCCGGTGACGGGCGCTGCGCTTATGGACTGGCGGCCGATAGGGCGCGGTGGCGAGATGCAGCTGGCGGTTGACTGGCAAGCAGTACCGGCGCTTTTTTCCTGGCTAGCCCGCTGCGGGATGCGGGCCACGGCTTTCTCAATTCAGCCGGGAAATCAGGTTCTACGGCTTACCCTGCAACTGGAGGCGGAAGATGCGCCGTAAAGGGTGGTGTTTACTGCTGTTTCCTCTGCCGCTGCTGGCTGTGGAACGCGATCCCTTCCAGCCTCCGGTCGATAGCTGCCGAACGGTACAGCTTAGCCAATGGCGCTACGGTGGGGCGATAGGCGATCCGCGAGAGTTGATTGGCATCCTACAGGATAGTGCCGGGAAATGGCGCCGCGTGAGGGATGCGGAGACGCTGCCTACAGGCTGGCGGGTCACGCTTCTGACATCTGACAAAATGGCTATATCAACCGGCGCGGGGTGTGAACCCGCACAGTGGGTCTGGCTGCGAAAGGGAATAAAGAATGATGCGATGGATAAGCCTGCTGTTTCTGCTCCTGCCGCTGGTGGCGGTCGCGGCAAAAAAAGATCTTCCCGTATCGCTGGTCGTCGATGATGCGCCGGTGACCCAGGTACTGCAAACGCTGGCGGAGCTAAAGCAAAAAAATCTCGTGGTGGCGCCGGACGTCAGCGGAACGGTATCTTTGCAGCTTAAGGAGGTGCCGTGGCAGCAGGCGTTGCGATCGGTTATCGATAGCGCCGGTCTGACCGTGACCCAACAAGGCTCGGTACTGTACGTGCATACTCAGGCCTGGCAAAAGGCGCAGCAGGCACAGCTTGAGGCGGAGAGAGCAAAGCGTCTACAGAATCTCCCTCTACAGGGGCATAGCATGAGCCTGCGATATGCTGATGCAGAGGATCTGGCCAAAGTAGGCGAAAAACTGCTGAGTGCTCGCGGGTATCTGATGGTCGATAAGCGAACCAATCGCCTGTTGATTCGCGATGACGCCAGGCACCTCCCGGCGTTAAGGGCATGGGTTCAGGAGATGGATGTGCCCGTCGGTCAGGTTGAGCTGGCGGCGCATATTGTCTCAATGAGCGAAACCAGCCTGCGTGAACTGGGCGTTAAGTGGAATCTGGCGGACGCCAGCAGCCCACCGGGATCCGATAAACTGACGACCTTGAGCAGTAACCTGGCGGTAGGGGATGCCAGTACGAGGGCCGGGTTTAACATCGGCCGCATCAGCGGGCGGCTCCTGGAGCTGGAGCTTTCCGCACTTGAGCAGAAGCAGCAGGTGGACATCATCGCCAGTCCCCGGCTGCTGGCTTCACATATGCAGCCCGCCAGCATTAAGCAGGGCAGCGAGATACCCTATCAGGTCTCCAGCGGCGAAAGCGGCGCGACCTCCGTTGAATTTAAAGAGGCGGTGCTGGGGATGGAGGTGACGCCGACGGTGCTATATCACGATCGCGTGCGTTTAAAACTCAGGATTAGTGAAAATACTCCGGGCCAGGTGCTCAAACAGGAAAATGGCGAAGCGCTGGCTATCGATAAACAAGAAATAGAAACGCAGGTTGAGGTGAAAAGCGGAGAGACTCTGGCGTTAGGCGGTATCTTTGCGCAAAAAAATAAAACGTCTCGTGATGGTATTCCTCTTCTTGGCGATATCCCCTGGCTTGGCCAGTTGTTTCGCCGTGACGGTAAGGATAACGAACGACGTGAACTGGTTGTCTTCATTACTCCACGTATTCTGGCAGTGCATTAAGCGGGTTTTTCTTGCTAAACACGTTTCAGGTGTTTGACGTGAGGACGGATTTAGCATACAAGGGGTACCGATTTGAGAGTCGGGTACGACATCAATCCTCCCTTTCTTGTCCGGTGATTTATTCTGTTGCCAAACCAGCCGGAGTATTGAGATAATTTTTAGTCTGACTCTCGCTCTATTGCATATGAGGTTTCAGTTCATGTCCTGCTGCGCTGGGTGTCTGCGAAGCGGGTTTACCATTAACGAATAGTCTTAGTAGTACCGAAAAAATGGCAGAGAAACGCAATATCTTTCTGGTTGGGCCTATGGGTGCCGGCAAAAGCACTATTGGGCGCCAGTTAGCCCAACAGCTCAACATGGAATTTTACGATTCCGATCAAGAAATTGAGAAACGCACTGGCGCAGATGTGGGTTGGGTCTTTGATGTAGAAGGCGAAGACGGCTTCCGCGACCGTGAAGAAAAAATTATCAATGAGTTGACGGAAAAACAGGGAATCGTGCTGGCAACCGGCGGTGGCTCTGTAAAATCCCGTGAAACGCGTAACCGTCTCTCCGCCCGCGGCGTGGTGGTCTACCTGGAAACAACTATCGAAAAGCAGCTTGCCCGTACGCAGCGCGATAAAAAGCGTCCTTTGCTACAAGTTGATGCGCCGCCTCGCGAAGTACTGGAAGCGTTGGCGGATGAGCGTAATCCGCTGTACGAAGAGATTGCTGATGTCACTATCCGTACTGACGATCAAAGCGCGAAAGTGGTAGCAAACCAGATTATTCATATGCTGGAAAGCAACTGATTCTGGCTTAATAAAGTGCGTCAGAGTAAAAGCAACTGAGGTGGACGTCGCGTTATGGAGAGGCTTACTGTAACCCTCGGGGAACGTAGTTACCCGATTACCATCGCGGCTGGTTTGTTTAACGATCCAGCTTCCTTCCTGCCACTGAAATCAGGCGACCAGGTTATGCTGGTCACCAATGAGACGCTGGCGCCGCTTTATCTGGATACCGTACGCTCCGCACTTGAGCAAGCGGGAGTAAAAGTCGATAGCGTGATTCTTCCCGACGGCGAGCAGTATAAAAGCCTGGCGGTGATGGATACCGTTTTTACCGCGCTATTGCAAAAACCACACGGCCGCGACACCACGTTAGTGGCGCTCGGCGGTGGGGTAATTGGTGATTTAACGGGATTTGCAGCGGCCAGCTACCAGCGTGGCGTGCGCTTTATTCAGGTTCCGACCACTCTGCTGTCGCAGGTGGATTCTTCGGTCGGCGGCAAAACGGCCGTCAACCATCCTCTCGGTAAAAACATGATTGGCGCCTTCTGGCAGCCCGTATCTGTTGTTGTCGATCTCAACTGTCTCAAAACGCTGCCGAAGCGTGAGCTCTCTTCCGGCCTGGCTGAAGTGATCAAGTACGGCGTTATTCTTGACGGCGAATTCTTCGACTGGCTGGAAAATAACATTGATGCATTAATGGCGCTGGATGAAACCGCAATGGCGTACTGTATCCGTCGCTGTTGTGAGCTGAAAGCGGAAGTTGTCGCCGCCGACGAGCGCGAAACCGGGTTACGTGCTTTACTCAATCTTGGCCATACTTTTGGTCATGCTATCGAAGCTGAAATGGGCTACGGTAACTGGTTGCATGGTGAAGCTGTCGCGGCCGGTATGGTGATGGCGGCGCATGCGTCCGAGCGTTTGGGGCGCTTTGATCCGCAGGGTACGCAGCGAATTATTCATCTGTTGCAGCGTGCTGGTTTGCCGGTATGCGGGCCGCAGGCGATGGCAGCAGAGGCGTATTTGCCCCACATGATGCGTGATAAAAAGGTGCTGGCAGGCGAGATGCGGCTGGTGCTACCCCTCGCGATAGGGAAGAGCGAGATACGCGGCGGAGTACCGCATGATGTTGTTCTTGGCGCGATTGCTGATACTCAGCAGGCGCAACAATAAGAAGGTCTGGCCGCGTTCGCGCGGCGTTATCATTTCGGGTGATGTGCAATAGTCGTGAGCATAAGCCTTTTAGTGGGGTGTTAAATGGATGAATTAAAACCAGAAGACGATATGAAAGCCGATCGCAGCGATCGTCGTACTGGTCGTTCTCGTCAGTCTTCAGAGCGTGATGCCGATCCGCAAATCAATTTTGATGATGTCGATCTTGATGATGCTGACGATGGTCGCCCGACGCGCGGCAGCAAAGCACGCCGTGAGCGCGACGAAGAACAGTATGAAGAGTACGAAGAAGAGGTAGAGTCTGACGAAGGCGATGACGAAGAGCGTCAGGTTGAGCGTCGTCCTCGTAAGCGTAAGAAGGCGCCTGCGAAACCAGCCTCTCGTCAATACATCATGATGGGCGTGGGGATCCTCGTTCTGCTGCTGCTGATTGTTGGCGTGGGTTCCGCGCTGAAATCACCATCCTCATCCAACGAGCAAACGGCTTCCGGTGAGAAGAGCATCAACCTCTCCGGTGAGCAGGACAATAATAATACTCAGCCTGCTGCTCAGGATTCATCAGCGGCTAACAGCGCGCAGCCGCAGGATGTTTCTCTGCCGCCTATCGCCTCTAACCCGACTCAAGGTCAGGCTACGGCTGAACCACAAGGGCAGCAGCGCGTTGAGGTTCAGGGCGATCTGAATAATGCGCTGACCCAGCAGCAGGGTCAGATTGATAGCGCGGTAGCGAATTCTACTTTGCCAACTGAGCCTGCTACCGTTGCGCCGGTGCGCAATGGCGCCACTGCCCCACGTCAGGCGACGACAGAGCGTCAGACGGCAACAGCACCGCGCCCGGCTGAGCGTAAGCATACGGTTATCGAACCGAAACCGCAGGCCACGGCGAAAGCGTCGACCCAGCCGAAATCGGCTCCGGTCCAGCCTAAGCGTGTAGAGAACGTCGCGACCACGACGCCGGCAGCAACGCAGCCGACTAAGCCTGCTGCAACGGGCCAGACCAAACCAGCCGCGACTACCGCGCCTGCTGCTGCGACCACCGCGCCCGCAGCAACTGCCGCTGCCGCTCCGGCAGCAACGGCTGCTGCGGGTAAAAGCTCTGGTGACGTCAGTTCGATGAAGTCTGCGCCGTCCGGTCACTACACGCTGCAGCTCAGCAGCTCTTCTAACTACAACAACCTCAACAGTTGGGCGAAGAAAGAGAAGCTGGAAAAATATGTTGTCTATGAGACTACGCGTAATGGTCAGCCCTGGTATGTCCTGGTGAGCGGCATTTACGCTTCGAAAGATGAAGCGAAACGTGCTGTTGCTACGCTGCCAGCAGATGTACAGGCGAAAAACCCGTGGGCAAAACCGCTGCATCAGGTTCAGTCTGACCTGAAATAATGCCGCAGAGTAGTCTGAAGCGCAGGATGCTGTCGGAGCTTTCTCCGCAGCCGGAGAATGTGTAATTAGTTAGGCAGCATGAAAAAGAATCGCGCTTTTCTGAAATGGGCAGGGGGTAAATACCCCCTGCTTGACGATATTAAAAAGCATTTGCCGCAGGGCGACTGCTTGATTGAGCCTTTTGTAGGCGCCGGGTCGGTATTTCTGAATACCGACTTTTCTCGTTATATCCTCGCTGATATCAATAGTGATTTGATTAGTCTGTATAACATCGTCAAGCTGCGTACCGATGACTATGTTACGGCGGCGCGTAAGATGTTTACGCCAGAGAACAACGTCGCAGAGCAGTATTATCGGTTCCGTGATGAGTTCAACCAGAGTCAGGAGCCGTTGCGTCGCGCGGTACTGTTCCTTTATTTGAACCGTCATGGCTACAATGGCCTGTGTCGCTACAATCTGCGCGGTGAGTTTAACGTGCCGTTTGGTCGCTATAAAAAGCCCTATTTTCCCGAAGCTGAGCTGTATCATTTCGCGGAGAAGGCGCAGCATGCAGAGTTTCATTGTGAATCTTATGAAGAGTGCATGAAGCGGGCGGATAACCGCTCCGTTGTTTACTGCGATCCGCCCTATGCGCCGCTGTCGTCTACGGCGAATTTTACGGCTTATCATACGAATAGCTTTAGCCAGGAGCAGCAGGAGCTGCTGGCTAAAAAAGCGGAATTGCTGATGAAAAAGCGTATTCCTGTGCTTATTTCAAACCATCGCACGCCGCTCACTCAGGAGTGGTACAAGAACGCCGCTGAGACGCATATTGTGAAGGTTCGACGCAGCATCAGCAGCAACGGTGGTACACGTAAGAAGGTGGACGAGCTTCTGGCTCTGTACCGTCCGCCCAAGACCAAATAAATTTCAAGGAGATGCGGATGAAGCAGTATTTGATTGCCCCTTCGATTCTGTCGGCTGATTTTGCCCGTCTGGGCGAGGACACCGCCAATGCGTTGGCTGCGGGTGCGGATGTTGTGCACTTTGACGTGATGGACAACCACTACGTGCCGAATCTGACCATTGGCCCGATGGTGCTGAAATCACTGCGAAATTACGGTATCACTGCGCCGATTGACGTGCATTTGATGGTCAAGCCGGTTGACCGCATCGTCCCTGATTTTGCCGCCGCGGGCGCCAGCATCATTACTTTCCATCCGGAAGCTTCCGAACACGTTGACCGCACGCTGCAGCTTATCAAAGAGCACGGCTGCAAAGCCGGTTTGGTGTTTAACCCGGCGACCTCCCTGAGCTACCTTGATTACGTAATGGATAAGCTGGATGTTATTCTGCTGATGTCCGTCAACCCTGGCTTTGGCGGTCAGTCTTTTATTCCGCACACCCTGGAAAAACTGCGTGAAGTTCGTCGTCGCATTGATGAATCCGGCTACGACATCCGTCTGGAAGTCGACGGCGGCGTAAAAGTCAGCAATATCGCTGAGATTGCCGCCGCCGGTGCGGATATGTTTGTTGCTGGGTCGGCCATTTTCGATCAGCCTGACTACAAAAAAGTGGTCGATCAAATGCGTAGCGAATTAGCAAAGGTTAGCCATGGATAAGTTACAAAATATTCGCGGCGTGGCGTTCGATCTCGATGGGACGCTGGTCGATAGCGCGCCGGGCTTGACCGCTGCCGTTGATAACGCGCTGTATGCGCTGGAACTGCCGATGGCGGGCGAAGAACGTGTCGTGACCTGGATTGGCAACGGCGCGGACGTTCTGATCCAGCGGGCTCTGACCTGGGCCCGTCAGGAGCGCGCGGCGCTGAGAACTGCGCAGGGTAAACCTTCCGTCGATCATGACGATATCCCGCAGGCTGAACAGCAGGCCATTTTGCGCAAGCTGTTCGACCGCTACTATGGCGAAGTGGCGGAAGAGGGGAGCTTTTTGTTTCCAGCCGTTGCCGATACGCTGGGCGCGCTGCACGCAAAGGGCCTGCCGCTGGCGCTGGTGACCAATAAACCGACGCCTTTTGTCGCGCCGATTCTGGCGTCGCTGGATATCGCCAAATATTTTACCGTTGTTATCGGCGGCGATGATGTAAAAAACAAAAAACCGCATCCGGAACCGCTGCTTCTGGTCGCGGAGAAACTGGGGCTGGCACCCGGAGAGCTGCTGTTCGTTGGCGACTCGCGCAATGATATTCAGGCCGCGAAGGCCGCGGGCTGCAGCTCGATCGGCCTGACCTACGGCTACAACTACGGCGAGCCGATTTCGCTGAGCGAGCCGGATTATATCTTTGACCAATTTAATGAACTCTTGCCCGCTTTCGGGCTACCGTATAGTGAAACTCAGGAATAAAAAATGACTAAGCCCATCGTTTTTAGTGGCGCACAGCCCTCAGGTGAATTGACCATTGGCAACTACATGGGTGCGCTGCGTCAGTGGGTAAACATGCAGGACGATTACCACTGCATTTACTGCATCGTTGATCAGCACGCGATTACCGTTCGTCAGGACCCGCAGCAGCTGCGTAAGGCCACGCTGGACACGCTGGCGCTGTATCTGGCGTGCGGTATCGACCCGCAAAAAAGCACCATCTTCGTTCAGTCCCACGTGCCGGAGCACGCGCAGCTCGGCTGGGCGCTGAACTGCTACACCTATTTCGGCGAACTGAGCCGTATGACCCAGTTTAAAGACAAGTCATCGCGCTATGCGGAAAATATTAACGCCGGTCTGTTTGACTATCCGGTGCTGATGGCTGCCGACATTCTGCTGTATCAGACTAACCAGGTCCCGGTTGGCGAAGACCAGAAACAGCACCTGGAGCTGAGCCGCGATGTCGCCCAGCGTTTCAACGCTATTTACGGCGACGTGTTTAAAGTCCCTGAGCCGTTTATTCCAAAATCCGGCGCGCGCGTGATGTCGCTGCTGGAGCCGACCAAAAAGATGTCCAAGTCAGATGATAACCGCAACAACGTTATCGGCCTGCTGGAAGACCCGAAATCGGTGGTGAAGAAGATTAAACGCGCGGTCACCGACTCCGACGAGCCGCCGGTTGTTCGTTACGACATCCAGAACAAAGCGGGCGTCTCCAACCTGCTGGATATCCTCTCTGCCGTTACCGGCCAGAGCATTCCAGATCTGGAGCAGCATTTTGAAGGCAAAATGTACGGCCACCTGAAAGGCGAAGTGGCTGAAGCCGTTTCCGGTATGCTGACCGAACTGCAGGAGCGCTATAACCGTTTCCGCGGCGATGAAGCTTTCCTGAATCAGGTGATGAAAGAGGGCGCGGAGAAAGCCAGCGCTCGCGCTTCTGTTACCCTGAAGGCGGTCTACGAAGCGATTGGTTTCGTCGCTAAGCCTTAATCTATCTGATGGTTGTCGTCATATCCAAAGCCGGGTGCAATGCATCCGGCTTTTTAATTTGTGATAACTGTCGTGATTTGATTATTTGCTCCTTGTTAATTATCTTCATTTTAGTGAAGATATAAATATTCAATTTAGTGAAGATTATAGATGCGTCGGACATTCATTAAAAAAGAGGGCATGGCACTAACGACCCTGGCTCGTTATTTGTTGGGCGAGCAGTGCGGTAATCGTCTAAAAACGATTGATGAGTTAGCGGGTGAATGCGGCTCTTCCGTTGGGCTGACTCAGGCGGCGCTAAAAACGCTGGAGTCTTCCGGGGCCATTCGTATTGAACGCCGAGGGCGCAACGGCAGTTACCTGGTTGAGATGGATAACAAGGCCCTATTGGCGCATATCGATATCACCAACGTCGTTTGCGCAATGCCTCTGCCCTATACGCGATTGTATGAAGGGCTGGCGAGCGGACTGAAAGCGCAGTTTGAAGGTATTCCTTTTTACTATGCGCATATGCGCGGCGCTGACATTCGCGTGGAGTGCTTACTTAACGGTGTTTACGACATGGCGGTGGTTTCGCGCCTGGCGGCAGAAAGTTATTTAGCGCAGAGCGGGCTGCGGATGGTAATGACCCTTGGGCCGCACACCTATGTCGGTGAGCACCAGCTGATTTGCCGGAAAGGCGAAATCGATTCGGTGCGGCGAGTGGGGCTTGATAACCGCTCGGCGGACCAGAAAATTATGACCGAAATTTATTTTGCCAATAGCGACGTAGAGCGCGTCGACCTCTCTTATCACGAGAGTCTAAGTCGCATCGTCAAAGGCGAAATTGACGCCGTTATCTGGAACGTCACCGCTGGCGCGGAGCTGGCCATGTTAGGGCTGGAAGCCCTGCCGCTAAGTGACGATCCGCGTTTTTTGCAGGCGACTGAGGCGGTAGTGTTGGCCAGGGCAGATGATTACCCGATTCAACATCTGCTACGTGCATTCGTTGATAAACAGGCGCTATTAGCTCATCAACAACGGGTGGTGAGCGGAGAGCAAGAGCCAAGCTATTAACATTAAGGCAGTGATTATGGAAAACAGGCTCAACTTGCTGTGTGAGGCAGGGATTATCGACCAGGATATTTGTCGCGGAATGATGCAGGTCGTCCGCCAGCTGGACGAGCAGTGGCATCTTCCCGTCTTTAGCGAGCAAGGGGAAATCGCGATAACTCATATGGCAAATGCGCTGATGCGCAGCCGCCGCGGTGAGGTTATTGAGCCGCTGGATGAGGAGTTCATGGCAGAGATAACCAGTTCGGCGCATTGGGATGAGATTCATCAATTGCATCAGGCGCTGATGCAAGAATTTGACGTCACTCTACATGCTAATGAAAAAGGTTATTTGCTCGCTAACTGGTATGGGTTGTGGGGAGCGGCGCAGCAGGCCGTGTGAAGAATATTGGGAATGGGCGCTATGCGACTTAAATATTCAAAAAAATGAATATTTAAAAAAGGAATAAAAGCAGAGGCAAGTAAATGTTTATTAAAGCATTACAACGGCAGAACCCGGCGCTGATTGCGACAGCGCTCCGCTTCTGGCAGCAAGGGCTTATCGCCCCGGATAGCTGGGTTATTGATGTCGATCAGGTGCTGGAAAATGGCAAGCTGCTGCTGAAGACCGCGCAGCAATATGGAATTAGCCTGTACGTGATGACCAAGCAGATTGGTCGAAATCCGTGGCTGGCAGAAAAGCTGTTGGCGCTGGGGTATCAGGGCATTGTTGTTGTGGATTACAAAGAGAGTCGGGTGATGCGCCGTGCCGGTTTGCCCGTTTCCCATCAGGGTCATCTGGTGCAAATACCTTCCGCGCAGGTGGCGGGCGCGGTAGAGCAGGGTACCGAAGTCATTACCCTGTTCTCTCTGGAGAAAGCTCAGGAAGTTTCGGCGGCGGCGGTAGCAAGCGGTCGGGCGCAGGCGGTCATGCTTAAGGTCTATGGAGAGAGCGATTTCCTCTATCCGGGACAGGAGAGTGGATTCGCGTTGGCTGAGCTGGACAACGTGGTGGCTCATCTTCAAAGCCTGCCGGGCATTGAACTGACCGGGCTCACCCACTTCCCTTGCCTGCTGTGGGATGACGAACAGGAAAAAATTCTGCCAACGCCGAATTTACGCTCTTTGCTCGCCGCGAGAGACAAGCTCGAAAGTCTCGGCGTGACGGTTCAGCAACTGAATGCGCCTTCGGCAACCAGCTGCAGCTCTCTGCCGCTACTGGCGGAGTTTGGCGTCACCCACGCTGAGCCGGGGCATGCGCTGACCGGTACCATCCCCGCCAACCAGCAGGGAGATCAACCGGAGCGTGTTGCCATGCTGTGGCTGAGTGAAATTTCCCATCATTTTGCCGGGCAAAGCTATTGCTACGGCGGCGGCTATTATCGGCGTGGTCATGCTAAGCATGCGCTGATATTCGCTCCGGCCAGCGAAAAAGCCCAACTGGCGCAGCTTAATGCGGTAGATGACAGCAGCATTGATTACTACCTGCCGCTGGAAGGTGAGTTTCCTGTCGGCAGTGCGGCAATCTTCTGTTTCCGCACGCAGATTTTCGTTACCCGTAGCGATGTGGTGCTGATTGCCGGTATTCAAAGCGGCAGCCCTGAAATCGTTGCCCGTTATGACAGTCTTGGCAACGTTCTGGAGGACTAATGGCGAGATTTGTGGTGTTGGTGATAGACAGCTTTGGCGTCGGCGCGATGGCTGATGTTCCCGAAGTGAGGCCGCAGGATATCGGTGCGAATACCTGCGGGCATATTCTGCAACGCTTTCCTGCGCTGCGGCTGCCAACGCTGGAAAAGCTGGGTCTGATAAACGCCCTCGGTTTTGCCCCAGGTGTGATGCAGCTTTCTGAAGATGCCGTATGGGGAACCGCAGAGCTTGAACATGAGGGCGGTGATACCTTTATGGGGCATCAGGAGATTTTTGGGACCAAACCCCGAACCCCGCTGCGAATGCCATTTAATGCTGTTATCGATAAGGTTGAAGATGCGCTGCTTGCCGCCGGACATCAAACAGAGCGTCATGGCAAAGGCCCGTTTTGGCTGTTGGTGGACGGCGCGGTGGCGGTTGGCGATAACCTGGAAGCCGATCTGGGGCAGGTTTACAACATCACCGGCAACCTGAGTGAAAAGACTTTTGCTCAGGTGAAAACGATTGGCAGGACGGTGCGTGAACAGGCTTCCGTGGGACGCGTTATCACTTTTGGCGGTCAGCTGTCCAGTACACAGAATATCTTCGACGCGGTGGAAGAGAAAGAGGGCGGCTATATCGGTATCAACGCACCGCGCTCAGGCGCCTATAAACAGGGATTCCAGGTTGTGCATATGGGCTACGGCGTTGATGAACAGGTGCAGGTTCCTGCCCAGCTCTTTGCGGTGGACGTTCCGACGGTTCTCGTCGGCAAGGTCGCTGATATCGTTAGCAATCCCCATGGCATCAGCTGGGAAAATCTGGTCGATAGCCAGCAGATTATGGAGATCACCCGGGCGGAGTTTAACCGCCGGGAGACGGCATTTATCTGCACCAATATCCAGGAAACCGATCTGGCGGGTCATGCTGAAGATGTGGAGCGCTATGTCGACAGGCTGGAGCTGGTCGATGAGCAGCTGGCTCTGCTGATGGCGGATATGCGCCCGGATGATTGCCTGGTGGTGATGGCCGACCACGGTAACGATCCAACGATAGGCCACAGTAAACACACGCGGGAGAAGGTGCCGCTGCTGGTGTGGTCTCCCGGGCAATCGCCTGCACGGCTCGGGACCCGTCGCACGTTGTCTGATGTCGGCGCGACCGTATGCGACTTTTTTGGTGCGCATGCGCCGGAAAATGGGTGCTCTTTCCTTTCGCTTATAACGCTCGCAAGGAATACATAATGATGATTGATAGCTCCGGTTATACCTACGCGCACGAGCACTTACATATCGATTTGTCCGGTTTTAAAGGCAACATCGATTGTCGCCTGGATCAATACGAACTGATTAGTAAAGAGATGCGCGATTTAATGCACCTCGGCGTGCGCAATATTGTTGAGATGACTAACCGTTATATGGGGCGCAACCCGTCCTTTATGTTGGATCTGATGCGCGATACCGGCATCAACGTGATTGCCTGCACCGGCTATTATCAGCACGCTTTCTTTCCTGAGCATGTTGCTACCCGTTCTGTGCAGGAACTGGCGCAGGAGATGATCGATGAGATCGAAATCGGTATTGATGGCACGCCGCTCAAAGCCGGAATTATCGCCGAAATCGGTTCCAGTGAAGGGGTGATTACCGATCTGGAAGCCAAAGTGTTTAGCGCCGCGGCGCTGGCGCATAACGCGACCGGACGACCTATCTCAACGCATACTTCGTTTAGCACCATGGGGCTGGAGCAGCTTGCCCTGCTGAAACAACACGGCGTCGATCTCTCCCGCGTGGTTATTGGCCATTGCGACCTGAAAGATAATATCGATGATATTTTGCGCATGATCGATCTCGGCGCTTATGTCCAGTTCGACACAATTGGTAAAAACAATTATTACCCCGACGCAAAACGCATCGCTATGCTGCTCGCCCTGCGTGAAAGGGGCTGCCTGGACCACGTCATGCTGTCGATGGATATCACCCGCCGTTCTCACTTAAAGGCTAATGGCGGCAACGGTTACGACTATCTGTTGACTACCTTTGTCCCTCTGCTTTACCAGGCCGGTTTCAGCCAGGCCGATGTGGATCTGATGTTACGAACTAACCCTACTCAATTTTTCCTGTAAGGACATAGAGATGAAAAAGATTGGTGTTGCTGGCTTACAGCGCGAGCTGATTAAAAAAACGATTGAAAATACGGCGCCAGGGTGTTTCGAGGTGTTCATCTACAACGACATGGAAGCGGCTATGAAGGTGAAAAACGGCCAGTTGGATTACTACATTGGTGCGTGTAACACCGGTGCTGGCGCGGCGCTTTCCATTGCGATCGCCATTATCGGGTTCAACAAAAGTTGCACTATTGCTAAGCCGGGTATTAAGGCGAAAGAGGATCAGATTGCAAAAATGGTGGCGGAAGGAAGAGTCGCGTTTGGCCTTTCGGTTGAACATATTGAACATGCGATCCCATTACTGATCAACTATTTAAAATAAAAAGGCACTGTTATGGCGCTTTATATTCAACTCATTGTGGTGGCTTGTCTGACGGGGATGACGTCGTTACTGGCGCACCGGTCAGCCGCGGTTTTTCATGATGGTATTCGCCCGATCCTCCCGCAGTTGATTGAAGGTAACATGCATCGTCGGGAAGCGGGCAGTATCGCATTTGGTTTAAGTATTGGCTTTGTCGCCTCAGTCGGGATTTCGTTCACGTTGAAAACCGGGCTGCTGAATGCCTGGCTGCTGTTTTTGCCTACCGATATCCTTGGTGTACTGGCAGCGAATAGTCTTTTGGCTTTCGGCCTGGGGGCGGTCTGGGGGATTCTGATCCTTACCTGCCTGCTGCCGGTTAACCATCT
The DNA here is from genome assembly GCF_018139045.1 of Klebsiella pasteurii. Classification (NCBI taxonomy): domain Bacteria; kingdom Pseudomonadati; phylum Pseudomonadota; class Gammaproteobacteria; order Enterobacterales; family Enterobacteriaceae; genus Klebsiella; species Klebsiella pasteurii. The sequence goes on along the minus strand of NZ_CP073236.1, from coordinate 3,473,691 downwards.
GCTGACGGCGCTACCGGTCGATGTATTGGGATCGTTGGGCGAATTGAGTTCGCCGGTAGTATCCGCTTTTGCACTGTTCCCATTGGTGGCCATTTTCTACCAGTTCGGTTGGAAAAGCAGCCTGCTGGCAGCGGTTGTTGTACTGATTACGCGCGTACTGGTCGTCCGCTATTTCCCGCATCTCAATCCTGAGTCGATTGAGATTTTCATTGGCATGGTAATGCTGTTGGGGATTGCGATTACCCAGGATCTGCGCAATCGCGGTAGCGAGGATCATGACGCCAGCGGGATGTCGGTGTTTGAAGAGCGCACGTCGCGGATTATCAAAAACCTGCCGTATATCGCTATTGTGGGCGCGCTGATTGCGGCGGTAGCCAGCATGAAAATTTTTGCCGGTAGCGAGGTGTCCATCTTTACTCTGGAAAAAGCGTATTCGGCAGGCGTGACGCCGGAGCAGTCGCAAACGCTGATTCATCAAGCGGCGCTGGCGGAGTTTATGCGTGGTCTGGGTTTCGTGCCGATGATCGCCACTACCGCCCTGGCTACCGGGGTGTATGCGGTTGCCGGTTTTACCTTCGTGTATGCAGTGGGCTACCTGGCGCCGAATCCGTGGATTGCCGCGCTGCTGGGCGCTCTGGTGATTTCAGCGGAAGTGCTGCTGCTGCGTTCAATCGGTAAGTGGTTGGGGCGCTATCCTTCAGTGCGCAATGCGTCAGATAACATTCGTAATGCGATGAACATGCTGATGGAGATGGCGCTGCTGGTTGGCTCTATTTTTGCCTCCATCAAAATGGCTGGGTATACCGGTTTCTCAATCACCGCTGCGATCTACTTCCTCAATGAGTCGTTGGGACGTCCGGTTTAAAAAATGGCCGCGCCGGTTGTGGCAGTCATGATTACCGGTATTGTGCTGAATATTCTGTTCTGGCTCGGATTATTTATTCCGGCATAAGAAGGAGCGTGGGTTATGAGAACCTTTCCGCTGGAAGGTCTGTCGCTGGTTGAAGCCCAACATAAGCAGTTCGCGCTAGTGGATGCTATCTGTCGCCATTTTCCTGGGGCCGATTTCCTGCGCGGTGGTGACTTTGGTCTGGCGTCGGGGCTGAATCAGCCCCGCGTCACGCAGCGCGTCGAAGCAGTGCTGGCTGATGCATTCCATGCCGAGGCCGCCGTGCTGCTGCAAGGAGCCGGGACCGGGGCAATTCGCGCGGCGATAGCGGCATTGGTGAAGCCCGGCGGCACGCTATTAATCCACGATGCGCCGGTCTATCCGACGACCTCGGTGATTATTGAGCAGATGGGACTAAAGCCAATTCGCGTGGACTTTAACGATCTGGCGGCGCTCTCAGAGACGGTGGCGCAGTATCGACCCGATGCTGCGCTGGTGCAGCATACGCGTCAGTGCCCTGAAGATAGCTATCGGTTGGCAGAGGTGCTCTCTGTGCTTAATGAGCAGCATGTTCCGACACTGACCGACGATAACTACGCGGTGATGAAGGTGGCGAATATCGGCTGCGAATGCGGTGCGACGCTGGCGACATTTTCCTGCTTTAAGCTGTTTGGTCCGGAAGGCGTGGGTGCGGTGGTGGGACGTGCTGATGCCGTTGCCCGCATCCGCGCCAGCATGTATTCCGGCGGCAGCCAGATTCAGGGGGTGCAGGCGCTGGAAGTACTGCGAGGGATGGTGTTCGCCCCAGTGATGCACGCAGTGCAGGCGGGGGTGACGGAGCGGCTTCTGCTGCAGTTGAATCACGGCGTGGTGTCGCAGGTTAAACAGGCAATTATCGCTAACGCGCAGTCCCGGGTCCTGCTGGTTGAGTTTCATCAGCCGATTGCGGAGCAGGTACTGGCTAATGCGCAGCGGCTTGGGGCATTGCCATATCCGGTTGGCGCCGAGTCAAAATATGAAATACCGCCGTTGTTCTATCGCTTATCCGGAACCTTCCGTGAGGCAAATCCGGGTATTGAACGCTATGCGATTCGTATTAACCCTAATCGTAGCGGTGAGGAAACGGTGTTGAGAATATTGCAGGAAAGCTGTGAGGAAGTGCATTAATGCAATTTGTAGCCCGGTGCATCATGCTCCGGGCTACAGAGCGATTAGTGATTTGAGAACCAGTTCAGCTTATCGCGCAGACCGACCACGCGACCGACAATAATCAGTGCCGGGCTGGCCATTTGCTGGGCCAGAATATCCAATTGTTCTAACGTGCCGGTGACAACTTTCTGCGTTATCGCCGTTCCGTTTTCAACGATGGCTGCGGGCATATCCGCCGCCATGCCGTGGGCAATCAGCTTTTCCCGGATCGCCGGGGCCTGGTTCAGGCCCATATAAAACACCAGGGTTTGCTTTTCAACCGCCAGGTTTTCCCAGTCCAGCTCGCCGCCGGTCTTAAGGTGGCCGGTGACCAGGCGCACGCCCTGGGCAAAATCCCGGTGGGTCAGGGGAATGCCCGAGTAGGCGGAACAGCCTGAGGCCGCGGTAATTCCTGGTACAACGGAGAACGGAATACCGGCATGGCACAAGGTTTCCAGCTCTTCACCGCCGCGGCCAAAGATAAACGGATCGCCGCCTTTCAGCCGTACAACGCGTTTCCCCCCCTGGGCTTCGCGCAGCAGAATCTGGTTAATCTCTTCCTGCGGTACGCAGTGGTAGCCCGAGCGTTTACCCACGAAGACCCGATCGGCATCGCGGCGCACCAGATTCATAATATCGTCGGAGACCAGGCGGTCATAAACCACGACATCGGCCTGCTGTATTTGCTGCAGGCCTTTGAGCGTCAGCAGTCCGGCATCGCCGGGGCCGGCGCCCACCAGTACCACTTCACCGCGATGATCCAGCGGCTCGGTCAGCAGCTGCTCCGTGGCATCAGCGACGGCCTGACGGTCCTCATTGGCCAGCGACTGCGCCAGTCTGTCATTAACAAACAGCTTCTCCCAGAAGCGTCGGCGCTCGCCGACGGTGGCAAACTGCTTCTTCACCCTTGAGCGCAGCTGACCTGCGTAGTGGGCCAACTGGCCCAAATGTAATGGCAGAACCGACTCCAGCTTTTCGCGCAGCAGGCGCGCCAGCACCGGCGAGGTGCCGCCGGATGAGACGGCAACCATCAGCGGTGAACGGTCGATAATCGACGGCATGATAAAGCTGGCCTGCTGAGGGGCGTCGACCACATTGCAAAATATTCGCCTTTCTTCCGCTGATTCGCTGACCTGTTGATTAACCGCTTCGTTGTCGGTTGCGGCAATGGCCAGCCAGCTGTTATCCAGCAGAGCAGGATTAAACTCGCCCTGAACCAGGGTCAACATGTTTGCATCGGCCCATACCTGGAATTGCGGCACAAAATCCAGGGCATTAACCGTCAATCTGGCGCCAGCGTCCAGTAACAGGCGAGCTTTACGTTCAGCCACATCGCCGCCGCCGACTAACAAGCAGTCACGATCGCGTAATTGGCAAAATATAGGCAAATGGTCCACGACATTCCCTCTTAATTATTGGCAGCAGCCTTAGAATCTGGCTATCCGGCTATTTTATTTGTCAGGTTGAGCCTGGGGAGTGCTCACACAAAATTCATCGAGTTTTGAACGCCCTTTAGGGCGGCCCGAAGGGTGAGCGTAGCGAATCATCCTCATGTACTACGTGTACGTTCCGGTTGTTCCGCGCTTTCTGTGTTCAACCTGTCTGCACCGATTACACCTACTGAGCCAGACTCTCAGTCTCGTTAGTTTTTTCCGGGGCGGGGCGCTCCGATTGCGGCGTAGCATACCAATAACCCAACCCCATAAATACGACACCGGACAAAGTATTGCCGAGTGTTACCCATAACAGATTGTGACCGATTCCCGCAAGCGTGTAGGCATCGCTGTGATGGCCAAACCAGGAGAGGGCAAACAGCGTCATGTTGGCGACGGAGTGCTCATAGCCGGACGCGATAAACGCCAGCAGACACCACCAGATAGCAATAAATTTTGCCGCGCCCTCGGTACGAATCGCCATCCAGATCGCCAGACACACCAGCCAGTTACACAGCGCGCCTTTGAAAAAGAGCGCCATCGCGGATTGGCTGGTTTTTGCCAGCGCGACGGTATGGACGAGGCTGGTATCGACCGGCAGCAGGCCGCCGCCGCCCCAGCTATACAGCAGCGCCACGAATACGGAACCCAGAAGGTTACCGACCCAGGTTTGCGGCAGAATCGCCCACATCTGACCCTGACGGATGGTTCCCGCCTTCACCCCCAGGGTAAGGAACATGGTGTGGCCGGTGAACAATTCAGAGCCGGCGATAATCACCAACGTTAACGCAATGCCAAAGGTGGCGCCCATCACCAGCGGGCGAACGGCAGGGTCGAGCAGGTTGCCGAGGGTGAAAATAAGGATGATGCCGAGGCCGACGTAGGCGCCTGCCATCATGGAGCTGACCCAGAAGCTGAGTGGATGATTGGCCGAGAGGCGCGCAATACGTCCGGCGTTGGCCGCGCACTTGTTGATTGTGTCCGTAAACATAGGAGCTCCTTTCGCACCTCATCCTTTGCGCTGCCTCTTGGTTGGCTGCCTTCGCGATGCAGTACAAATGATGTTGTGCCATCAATTGAAGAAAAAAATGCAAAAAAAGGGAGGCGTTGCGCCTCCCGTAAAATGATTAACCGCGTAGCTGCACGACGCCGTCTTTCACTCGGACTTCATAGTGCGCCACCGAATGACTTTCATCTTCCATACACAGGCCATCGCGCAGTCGGAAGCGCTGCTTTTTCAGCGGGCTGGCCACCCACAGCTCGCCCTGATGCTCGGCGATCAGGCCGCGAGAGAGGACGCTGGACTCGAAGAACGGGTCGATATTGCTAATCGCAAACACCTGGTCACCGTGATAGGGGCGGAAAATCGCCACTTGTTTATCGCCTAACAGCGCGCAGACGCCGGTTTCCGGCAGGATGTCATCGAGTTTGCAGATATTTTTCCACTGGCTCATGCGTTTTCCTCCACCAGAGTTACCGGGATACGTTCGTAGGGCGTGGCCGGGCGATGCTGTTCACGCTCAGGCACTACCTGGACGTTAGGGTCGCGCTTGTCGCTGTTGATAAAGTGTTTGAAGCGTACCTGGGCCGCTGGCGAGTTAACGGTTTCCGTCCACTCGCAGACTACCGCTGCACGCAGGCGGGCCATCTCTTCTTCCAGATGCTCGTTCAGGCCCAGCTTGTCATCAATGATGACCGACTTCAGATAATCGATGCCGCCTTCCAGGTTATCCAGCCACGGCGCGGTACGGGTCAGTTTGTCGGCGGTACGGATATAGAACATCATGAAGCGGTCGAGGTATTTCATTAGCGTTTCGCGGTCAAGATCCGCCGCCAGCAAATCCGCGTGGCGCGGCTTCATGCCGCCGTTGCCGCAGACGTAAAGGTTCCAGCCTTTCTCCGTGGCGATGATGCCGACGTCTTTACCCTGGGCTTCCGCGCACTCGCGGGTACAGCCGGAGACGCCAAACTTCATTTTATGCGGCGTACGAATGCCTTTGTAGCGGTTTTCCAGCTCGACGCCGAAGCCGACGCTATCGCCTACCCCGTAGCGGCACCAGGTGCTGCCGACGCAGGTTTTCGCCATCCGCAGCGCCTTGGCATACGCATGGCCGGTTTCGAAGCCCGCTTCGATCAACTGACGCCAGATTTCTGGCAGATCGTCTTTTTGCGCGCCGAACAGGCCGATACGCTGAGAGCCGGTGATCTTGGTGTACAGATTAAATTCGCGGGCGATACGGCCGACGGCCACCAGGCCTTCCGGCGTGATTTCGCCGCCCGCAGAGCGCGGGATAACGGAGTAGGTACCGTCTTTCTGGATGTTGGCCAGGAAGTTGTCGTTGGTATCCTGCAGCGGGGTATGCTGCGGCTTGAGGATATATTCGTTCCAGCAGGAAGCCAGCAGCGAGCCCACGGTCGGTTTACACACTTCGCAGCCGTAGCCTTTTCCGTGTTTCGCCAGCAGCTCTTCAAAGGTTTTGATGCCTTCCACCCGGATGAGGTGGAACAGTTCCTGACGGGAGTACGCAAAGTGCTCGCACAGGTTATTGTTGACTTCGATACCCTGTTTCGCCAGTTCGGCGTTGAGCACCTGAGTCACCAGCGGGATACAGCCGCCGCAGCCGGTACCGGCTTTGGTTTCCGCCTTCAGCGCCGCCACCGTGTGGCAGCCTTTATTAATAGCGGCAATCAATGCGCCCTTAGTGACATCGAAGCAGGAACAAATTTGCGCGCTGTCCGGCAGCTTATCGACACCGATGGACGGCTTACCGCTGCCCGCGTGCGCCGGCAGGATTAGCGAGTCGGGGTTTTCCGGCAGTTCGATGGCGTTCAGCACCAGCTGCAGCAGATTGCCGTAATCGCTGGTATCGCCCACCAGCACCGCGCCGAGCAGGGTCTTGTTGTCAGGGCTGACGATAAGGCGTTTGTAGACCTCTTTGCTTTCATCAAGATAAACATAGCTGCGCGCGCCCGGCGTACGACCGTGAGCGTCGCCAATGCCGCCGACGTCAACGCCCAGCAGCTTCAGCTTGGCGCTGAGATCCGCGCCTTCAAAGGCGTTTTCGGTCTGGAGAATATGGTCAACGGTCACCTGGGCCATTTTGTAGCCAGGTGCGACCAGGCCAAAAACGCGGTTGTTCCAGCTGGCGCATTCACCGATGGCGTAGATATCCGGGTCAGAGGTCTGACAGGCATCGTTGATCACGATACCGCCGCGGGGAGCGACTTCCAGACCGCACTGGGTGGCCAGCTTATCGCGTGGACGGATACCGGTAGAGAAGACAATAAAGTCGACTTCCAGCTCGCTGCCGTCGGCAAAACGCATGGTTTTACGCGCTTCGGTACCTTCCTGAACGATCTCTTTGGTGTTTTTGCTGGTGTGAACGCGTACGCCCATGCTTTCGATTTTACGGCGCAGCTGTTCGCCGCCCATCTGATCCAGCTGTTCAGCCATCAGCATGGGCGCGAATTCAATCACGTGGGTCTCAACGCCGAGGTTCTTCAGCGCGCCCGCGGCTTCCAGACCTAGCAGACCGCCGCCGACGACCGCGCCGCGTTTGCTGCGGCGGGCGCAGGCTTCAATAGCGTTAAGGTCTTCAATGGTGCGATAAACAAAGCAGTCCTGAGTTTCCGAGCCTTTAATCGGCGGGATCCACGGATAGGAGCCGGTCGCCATAATCAGCTTGTCATAGAAAACGGTACGGCCCGCGCTGGAGTGGATAACCTTCTCCTGACGGTTGATGGTGATGGCGCGTTCGCCGACCAGCACCTTAACGCCGTGCTTCTCGTAGAAACCTTCCCGTACCAAAGAGAGTTCTTCGGCGGTATGGTGAGAGAAGTAGGAGGAGAGGTGCACGCGGTCGTAGGCGATACGGGGTTCTTCACAGAAGACGGTAATATCGAACAGGCTGGCGTCGGATTTATCAAGAAGGTCCTCAATAAAGCGGTGGCCGACCATACCATTACCAATGATAGCGAGTCTGACTTTGCTCATTTTTGCCTCGATTTCTTTTATATTACCGCCTACCTTAACGATTCAGCCGCGACACTTATTGATGCAAATCAATTACACCTTTACCTACTACTTAAGTGGTATGTTTATGATTTGTCAGTATTTTTGTAAGTGTTGGAAAACGCTGGCTTTTCCTTTTTGCTTTTTTTATGTACAAAATTGGCAACGGAGACCCACGGCGGGTTGAGTAAAACTTCAGCAACAATTACGGGAGTCATCGATATGACAGCAGCGCCGCTTTGGTTAATTGAGAACGTTCGTCTGCCCGATCGCGAAGGGTTATGGCAGATAGCGATAGACAAGGGGCGCTTCGGGAATATCACCCCTATGGGCGAGGCGCGCAATGAGAGTTATGAAGTGCTGAATGCGCGCGGCGGGCTGGCCATTCCTCCGTTTATTGAGCCGCATATACACCTCGATACCACCCAAACCGCCGGAGAGCCGAACTGGAATCAGTCCGGAACCCTGTTTGAAGGGATTGAGCGTTGGGCGGAGCGGAAGGCGTTATTGAGCCATGAGGATGTTAAAGCCCGCGCGTGGAAGACGCTGAAGTGGCAGATCGCCAACGGCATCCAGTTTGTACGTACCCACGTTGATGTTTCCGACCCTACGCTGACCGCGCTCAAAGCCATGCTGGAGGTCAAACAGGAGGTTGCGCCGTGGGTAGAGCTGCAGATTGTCGCCTTCCCACAAGAGGGTATTTTATCCTATCCCAATGGTGAGGCTCTGCTGGAAGAGGCGCTGCGTCTGGGTGCCGACGTGGTGGGCGCGATTCCGCATTTTGAATTTACGCGCGAATATGGCGTGGAATCCCTGCACATCGCTTTCCGTCTGGCGAAAAAGTATCAGCGGCCTCTGGATATCCACTGTGATGAAATCGATGATGAACAGTCGCGGTTCGTTGAAACCGTGGCGGCCCTGGCGTTAAAAGAGGGCATCGGCCCGCGAGTGACCGCCAGCCATACCACCGCGATGCACTCCTACAATGGCGCGTATACGTCGCGTCTTTTTCGTTTGCTGAAGCTGTCGGGCATTAACTTCGTCGCTAACCCACTGGTCAATATTCACCTCCAGGGACGCTTTGACGACTATCCGAAGCGCCGCGGCATCACGCGCGTGAAGGAGCTGATGGCGGCGGGTATTAACGTCTGCTTTGGCCATGACGATGTATTTGACCCCTGGTATCCGCTGGGGACAGGCAATATGCTGCAGGTGCTGCATATGGGGCTGCATGTTTGCCAGATGATGGGCTATCAGCAGATTAATGATGGACTGAAGCTGGTGACGGAAAACAGCGCGCGAACGTTTGGTCTGAGCGATTATGGTATTGCGAAGGGGAACCCGGCGAATCTGGTGATTCTGCCCGCGGAAAACGGGTTTGAGGCCGTGCGCTGTCAGGTACCGGTGCGCTGGTCAATTCGTCAGGGGAGAGTGATTGCAACGACGCAGCTGGCGCAGACCTGGGTACAGACGGACAGGGGCGGGGAAGAGTTGTTCTTTACTCGAAATAGCCCCTTTGCCGGAACAAAGGGGCCTGAGGCTTAGTGGGATTCCGCTGCCGCGTTGTTCTGACGGTGGCGGGAGACAAAGCCGAGGATCAGACACATCACAAATACCACCGCGTAGAGAACGTTAGCGGTATGCAGCGCCGCCAGCGGGCCGCTGGCGGCAACAATAGGACCAGTAACCACGAAGGTCAGCATGGTGCCTACCGTGCCGCAGGTGAGAATGAAGTTCACCAGCTTCGGCGATGACACTTTGGTCTGCAGCGAGCCCAGGGTGATGATCGACGTATAAATAGCGCTGGAGAAGAAGCCGAGGGTCAGGATAAACCACGGCATATGCTCCGGCGAACCGTTGATAAACAGATACATCAGTACCGTCGCTACGCCTGCCAGCACGGTCAGAATACGCTGCAGGTCGAAGAAGCGCAGAATAAAGCTGAATGACCACATGCCGATCATGTACGACATCCAGAAATCACTCACCAGTTTACCTGCATCACCAAGACTCATGCCCAGGCCTTTGGCGTATTCCGGTACCCAGGAGATGAAGCCCAGCTGGCCGAGGATATAGCACAGCGCGGCGATGGAGAGGAACAGCACGCCGATACCCCATTTCTCTTTCACTACCGGCTGGCTATCCTGCAGGGCTTTTTTGCCTAATACCGGGAATTCACAGCCGAAAGTCAGCACGAAAATCGCGACGTAGACCAGGCCGATGCAGGCATATACCCAGTACCACTCGATGCTGCGCGCCAGCAGATAAGCGGCCAGCATTGGAAAAATCATCCCCGCCATGCTGAAGAAGGAGTCGGTGAACAGCAGACGCGCCCCGCGCTGACGACCTTCATACATATGGGTGATCAGGAAGGTACCAATCGACATGGTAATCCCGCTGACCAGGCCAAGCACGAACATCGAAGCGGAAAACAGCGCCAGGCTGTGGCTGAACATTAAACCCGCGACGGCCAGAACCATCAGGATAAAGCCAAAACGCAGCTGGGTTTTCAGCGGAACAATTTCCATCAGCCAGGCGTTCAGGAAGATAGAGATCAGGATACCGGCATTAAGGAAGGTAAAGGTGTTGCTCATACTGGAAACAGGCAGATGAAAATAATCTGCGATGTTTCCCATCACCATCCCGGTGACAATCACCAACGCGCCGGTCAGGGCGTAGGAGAAAAAGCTGATCCATGTGAGCTTGATACGGTTGCTGTTAGTCATGACTGGCCTGTGAATAGAAATGTAAAGCGCGTTGACTCTGCGCCGGGCGGACAGATTTTATGCGTTAGTGTGATTCAAGCAAACTTTTATTATGAGAATTAGATGTTTTTGCAATTATTAATGTGACTTAATTCACATTTATTTATTTGGCGGATCAATAGATGCATCGTTACAAGTGTTTCAGCTAAGTAAAATTAGGTAAAAGGCTGGCCCAGGATGCAAAGGCTCTTTAGAATCAAAGCACTCGGTTTTTATTCTGCTCCGTTAAGGAATTTCCATGCTCAAATCAACTCTCGCGGCGGTGGCTGCCGTTTTCGCCATTTCAGCATTCTCCCCGGCCATGGCGGCAAAAGGGGATCCCCATGTGTTGCTGACCACGTCTGCGGGCAATATTGAGCTTGAGCTGAATAGCCAGAAAGCACCGATCTCGGTGGATAACTTCCTCAAGTATGTGAACAGCGGCTTTTATAACAACACCACTTTTCACCGCGTGATCCCGGGCTTTATGGTGCAGGGCGGCGGCTTTAACGAGCAGATGCAGCAGAAGCAGCCTAATCCGCCGATTAAAAACGAAGCCGACAACGGCCTGCGCAACACGCGTGGCACTATCGCCATGGCGCGTACTGCCGATCAGGACAGCGCCACCAGCCAGTTTTTTATCAATATTGCGGATAACGCCTTCCTCGATCATGGCCAGCGCGATTTCGGCTATGCGGTGTTTGGTAAAGTCGTCAAAGGCATGGACGTGGCGGATAAGATTTCTCAGGTGCCGACCCATAACGTTGGGCCGTATCAGAATGTACCGTCGAAACCTGTCGTGATCCTTTCCGCTAAAGTGCTGCCGTAACCCTATTTGCGCGGGTAACCCTTCCCCGCGCATTCCCCGCTTCCCTGCGAAATCGTTTTTTGCCGCTTATACTTGTGGCAACCGCGGACGCGTCAGGGAGGTGTTAAATGAAAAAGCTCACCGAAAAACAGAAATCCCGTCTCTGGGAGGCTCGACGTAACATGAATTTTCAGGCCAGCCGACGGCTGGAAGGCGTCGATATTCCGCTGATAACCCTTACCCCCGAAGAAGCCCTGGCGCGTATTGCGGCGTTAAGGAGTCACTATGAGCGATAAATTCGGCGAGGGGCGGGACCCCTATCTCTACCCCGGTCTTAAGGTGATGCGCAACCGCCTGGGTATTCGCCAGGCTCAGCGACTTGAACAGGCGGCGTGGGAGCTGACCGCATTACGCGCGGCAACCATTGAACTCGGGCCGTTGGTGCGGGGATTGCCTCATCTCTGCGCTATTCATCGCCAGCTTTATCAGGATGTTTTTGACTGGGCGGGGCAACTGCGTGAAGTGGATATCTATCAGGGCGACACCCGTTTCTGCCATTTCGCCTATATCGAAAAAGAGGGAAACGCGCTGCTTCAGGATCTTGAAGAGGAGAGTTATCTGGTGGGGCTCGCGCTGGATAAATTCATTGAACGTCTTGCTCATTACTACTGCGAAATAAATGTCCTGCATCCTTTCCGTCTCGGTAACGGCATGGCGCAACGCATTTTCTTTGAGCAGCTGGCTATTCATGCGGGCTATACGCTGGATTGGCGCGATATTGCGGTCGATGCGTGGAACCAGGCCAACCAGAGCGGAGCGATGGGCGACCTTTCTCCACTGCGGACGATATTTCGCAAAGTGGTAAGCGAAGCCGTGGAAACTGAGTAGAATAGCGCGGTTCTTTGTTCCCGGAGCCGCTATGATCCTGCTTATCGATAACTACGATTCTTTCACCTGGAATTTGTATCAGTATTTCTGCGAGCTTGGCGCGGAAGTTCTGGTCAGGCGTAATGACGAGCTGACGTTAGCGGATATCATTGCCCTGGCGCCAGCGAAAATCGTTATCTCGCCGGGCCCCTGCACGCCCGATGAGTCAGGGATTTCGCTGGCGGTGATTCGCCACTTTTCCGGTAAGACGCCGATCTTAGGCGTTTGCCTCGGCCATCAGGCGATTGCCCAGGTTTTCGGCGCCGCTATCGTACGAGCCGCCAAAGTGATGCACGGGAAAACGTCCCCCATCAGCCATACCGGTCAAGGGGTGTTCCTTGGACTGAATAATCCGCTTACCGTAACCCGCTACCACTCCCTGCTGATTGACCCGCTAACGCTGCCTGAATGCTTTGAGGTGACCGCCCGCAGCGAAGAGGGGGAGATCATGGGCATTCGCCACCGCGTGTACGATCTCGAGGGTGTGCAGTTTCATCCGGAGAGTATTCTCAGCGAGCAGGGACACCAGCTGCTGGCAAACTTCCTCAATCGTTGATTTGTAGTTGCCATGAGTTGATTTTTTATGCATATTTTGTGATTAGATTATCATAATCATTGCTGCATAACGTAAAGGATGGGCACCACATGGCAACTGAACAACCGGCAATCACCCGCGCTACATTCGATGAAGTCATTTTGCCGATTTATGCACCGGCAGAATTTATTCCGGTGAAGGGCAAGGGGAGCCGAGTATGGGATCAGCAGGGTAAAGAGTACGTTGATTTCGCCGGCGGTATTGCCGTGACCGCGCTCGGTCATTGCCATCCGGCGCTGGTGGCGGCACTGCATGAGCAGGGTGAAAAACTGTGGCATACCAGCAACGTTTTTACCAACGAACCGGCCCTGCGACTCGGGCGAAAGCTGGTGGATGCGACTTTTGCCGATCGCGTCGTGTTTATGAACTCCGGAACGGAAGCCAACGAAACGGCTTTCAAGCTGGCGCGCCACTACACCGTGACTCGCCATAGCCCGTACAAAACCAAAATCATCGCTTTCCATAATGCGTTTCACGGTCGCTCGCTTTTCACCGTTTCCGTCGGCGGTCAGCCGAAATATTCCGACGGGTTTGGGCCGAAACCGGCCGATATCGTTCACGTGCCGTTTAACGATTTACACGCGGTGAAAGCCGTGATGGACGATCATACCTGCGCGGTGGTGGTCGAGCCGATTCAGGGTGAAGGCGGAGTGACGGCGGCGACGCCGGAATTCCTGCAAGGATTGCGCGATCTCTGCGACCAGCACCAGGCATTGCTGGTGTTTGATGAAGTGCAGTGCGGTATGGGGCGCACAGGCTCGCTGTTTGCCTATATGCACTACGGCGTGACGCCGGATATTCTGACCAGCGCCAAGGCGCTTGGTGGCGGCTTCCCTATCAGCGCGATGCTGACCACCCATGATATCGCCAGCGCTTTCCACGCGGGTTCCCATGGTTCGACCTACGGCGGAAACCCGCTAGCCTGCGCGGTCGGTGGGGCGGCCTTCGATCTGATTAACACGCCGGAAGTGCTGGACGGCGTCACTGCGAAGCGTGAGCTGTTTGTTCAGCACCTTCAGCAAATTGACGCGCGGTTCGATCTGTTCAGTGATATTCGCGGCATGGGTCTGCTGATCGGCGCCGAGCTGAAGCCGCAGTATCACGGGAAGGCGCGCGATTTCTTGTATGCAGCCGCAGAGGCGGGCGTCATGGTGCTCAATGCCGGACCGGACGTGATGCGCTTCGTACCGTCGCTGGTGATTGATGATAGCGATATTGCTGAAGGCATGGCGCGCTTTGCCCAGGCGGTTGAGCGGGTGCTTAGCGCTTAGTGGCGCGCAGCCAGATGCCATGATGCGGACGCTGACGCCATGCCACCGATGAAATGGTGTGCATGGTGTTCAGATGCCCGAGGATGCGCTGCAAATGCTGCTCCATCGTACTGAGCGGGCCGCGAGGGACCTCCGCATCCTGCGCCTCCATAATATTCACATCCCCCGCACTGCCCGGCCCGTCGGAATCCAGCCGCTGCTGGCAGCGCTGGAGCGCAATCTCGCAGGATTCCAGATAACGCTGCGCCAGATCCGGTGTCAGCATATTGTGCTCGCGCGCCAGAGTGGTCATCGCGTTAATATGCTCGACAATAAACTGGCTGTGGGTCACCCACAGCTTCATGTCTTCCAGATAGTGAGAGTTAAAGCCGGGCTCCTGCATCGCCTGATTTAGCGAGTTAAACAGCGCGTTATGCGCCTGATTGACGCGCATTCTCTGATAGGCCAGCGCCGGGGCCTGATGGTCGGCGCTGAGGATCAGCCTGATGGCCTCCTGATCGGCTTCCAGCGCGTCGTGGGCATTTTTGCGCAGCAGCCCGCTTTGCCACTGCGGCCATAGCCAGACCATCCCGCCGAAAGCAATCAGGCAGCCAATCAGGGTATCAATTAGCCTGGCGACGATAAACTGCTCGCCGTTCAGGGTAAGTAGCTGCAGGGTATACACCGCCGTCACGGTAAATCCGACCATCGCCCAGCCGTAGTGCTTGCGGATAATCAGATAGCTTAACAGCGTGATAAATAGCATCGCGGTCAGCGTATAGCCTTCAGGAACGTGAAAGTGCAGCGTGAGCCCGGCAATGACCAGTCCCGCAATGGTTCCGGCAGCCCGATGGACGATACGTACCCGCGTCGCGCCGTAGCCGTTTTGTGTCACGAACAGCACGGTCATCAGGATCCAGTAGGGCTTAGGCAGATGCAGCGCGCTGCCCATCAGGCTAGCGGCGCTCAGCATCACGCTGATACGCGCGGCATTACGTAACGCTGGCGACTTAAGCGACAGATAGTTTTTCAACGCGGGTAGCAGCGGCAGGCGGCGGGTTTTATCCGCCATCAGGTTACGCGCGTATAGCGGGCGCTGGGTGCGCAGAACTCTGGCAATGCGGCTGAAGTGCCAGGCGCAGAACTGGCCGACAGGATTATCCGGATGCTGCCAGGCGATTTTTTCCAGCGCGCCGATCTGTTTGTCCATCTGAAAGCGCCGGGGATAACGGTGGTAGAGCAGATCGTCCGCCAGCTCTCGCAGGCGGGCGGCAACGGTTTGCGCGTTCCAGCGAATCACCGCTTCCGCGTGGCTGCGCTCCACCAGCTTCTGCACCTCTTCCGGCTGATGAAGGCTGACGGAAATATGCTCCTGAAGGTCCAGTCCAACCTGGAAAGCGCGCAGCAGGCGTTTATGATCGCTGCGCTGGTTAGCCGCCAGCATATGCATTTGCTGATAGCACTGGGTAATCAGATCCACCACCTTTTGCTGGCGGTTAAGCAGCGGCGGCAGCGATGTGGCGGGATCCGTATGCTGGGTAAGCAGACTGTATTTGGCCTCGCAGTAGTTGGCGAGCTCCCGGTAGAGCAGGCTTAATGATTCACGCAGCGGCTGTTCGCGCCAGAGCCAAAACCAGAACCAGTTAAACACGCCATACCATAAGGTGCCGAGGGCGTAGATTAACAGCGGCTCCCAGATCGGCATGTTGCCAGCGAGACTGAGGGTAAAAATAGCCGCGATAAGCGAGGCGGGCAGCAGCCGCGCGTGCAGGGAGCTGATTTCAGCCGTGACGCCGAGGATCAGCGCCAGACCGGTGAGGATCAGCGGCAAAGGGATGTCTCGCTGCAGAAGGAGCTGAACGATCAGGCTACTGCTGGCGAAAAGGCTGCCGCCGATAATTAGCCGTTTAAAGAAACGTTTATGCGGCGTATCCAGCCCGGCAACGTTGCAGCAGGCGGGAACAAGAGAAAACAGCAACCCCTGCTGGAGATGACCGAACAGAAGCCCAATCGCAACCGGCAGGCACAACACCAGCGTTTGCCGCAGTGCATAGTTGACTTCCGGGTGGTAAATCAGCCTGCGCCACATGAGGGGAAAACAAAAACGGCGTATCGTCAGGCAATACGCCGTTTTACCGACTTAACGGGTACCGTAGACGACGATAGTTTTACCGTGCGCGGAGATCAGGTTTTGATCTTCCAGCATTTTCAGGATACGGCCAACGGTCTCGCGGGAGCATCCGACGATCTGACCGATTTCCTGGCGGGTAATTTTAATTTGCATACCGTCCGGGTGGGTCATCGCATCCGGCTGTTTAGCCAGGTTCAGCAGCGTCTGAGCGATACGACCGGTAACGTCGAGGAAGGCGAGGTTACCCACTTTCTCAGACGTGACCTGCAGACGACGAGCCATCTGCGAAGAGAGACGCATCAGGATGTCCGGGTTAACCTGGATCAGCTGACGGAATTTTTTGTAGGAGATTTCGGCCACTTCACATGCGGTTTTCGCACGTACCCAAGCGCTACGCTCCTGGCCTTCTTCAAACAAGCCTAATTCACCGATGAAATCGCCCTGATTGAGGTAAGAGAGGATCATCTCTTTACCTTCTTCATCCTTGATGAGTACAGCCACGGAGCCTTTAACGATGTAGTACAACGTTTCTGCTTTCTCACCCTGGTGGATCAGCGTGCTCTTTGATGGGTACTTATGAATGTGGCAATGAGACAAGAACCATTCAAGGGTAGGGTCTGTTTGCGGTTTGCCAAGCACCATGCGCGGTTATCCTCTGTTATAAGCTATCTCCGGGTGCCGACACTACACGGCATCCGGGCATGCAATCGTATTGAATCCCTATACCTGGGAATCCGGCTGAAAGTTTTCTGCAGCCTGTAATGTGAACTCCTCTGCATACATGCAGTACATCAATGTATTACTGTAGCATCCAGATTGTTTTAGCATAGCTTTCGCTGCATGTCTCCTGGTGTCTCGCTTCAGCATGACCCAGGTCGCCTTCCGTTGCGAGAATTGTTATGTACGCGTAATCTGTCGGGAAAATTACAGCCCTGGAGTTAAAATTATGCAAGCGCGAGTGAAATGGGTTGAAGGGTTAACCTTCATCGGTGAGTCGGCTTCTGGTCACCAGATTCTGATGGACGGAAATTCCGGGGATAAAGCGCCCAGCCCAATGGAAATGGTCCTGATGGCGGCAGGCGGATGCAGCGCGATCGATGTGGTTTCCATATTGCAGAAGGGCCGTCATAACGTCACCAACTGCGAAGTCAAGCTGACCTCGGAGCGCCGCGAAGAGGCGCCACGTCTGTTTACCCATATCAATCTGCATTTTATCGTGACCGGTAAAGAACTAAAGGACGCTGCGGTGTCTCGCGCGGTCGATCTGTCGGCGGAAAAGTATTGTTCCGTCGCGCTGATGCTTGAGAAAGCGGTAAACATTACCCACTCTTATGAAGTAATCGAAGGGTAAGCCGAACGGGCCCCGGCCGGCAATTGCGTCACCGGGGTTTTGACCGTTAGCTTATTTTCCTGCCTTCCATCAGGCGCTCAACCAGCGGCGCCATGATCAGCTCCATCGCCAGCCCCATTTTCCCGCCCGGCACCACCAACGTATTCATATGCGAGATAAACGAGCCCTGCAGCATCGCCAAAAGCCAGGGGAAATCGATATTTTTTAGATTGCGGAAATGGATAACGACAAAGCTTTCATCCAGCGAAGGGATGGCTTTCGCCGCAAAAGGGTTGGACGTATCCACCGTTGGTACGCGCTGGAAGTTGAGGTGGGTGCGCGAAAACTGCGGCGTGATAAAGTTGATGTAGTCTTCCATCGAACGGACCACTGAATCCATCACCGCCTCACGAGAGTGCCCGCGTTCGCTGGTGTCGCGGATAAGCTTCTGGATCCACTCAAGATTGACGATGGGCACCACGCCGACCAGCAGATCGACATGGTTTGCTACGTTATGCTGCGGCGTCACCACGCCGCCGTGCAGGCCTTCATAAAACAGGACATCAGTCGGCTCGGGCAGCGGCTGCCAGGGCGTGAAGGTCCCCGGAACCTGATTCCACGGCACGGCCTCGTCATAGGTATGTAAATACTTACGCGACTGGCCTTTGCCGCTTTGCCCATATTCGGCGAACGTGTGTTCCAGCAGGCCGAAGTCGTTAGCCTCGGGGCCAAAGTAGCTGATATGTTTGCCCTGATCGCGTGCTTTACGGATCGCCATGTCCATTTCCGGACGGGTATAGCGGTGAAAGCTATCGCCTTCAACTTCGGCGGCGTGCAGATTAAGCTGGGCGAAGATTTTGCGAAAGGCGAGGCTGGTGGTCGTGGTTCCCGCGCCGCTGGAGCCCGTGACGGCAATCACCGGATGTTTGGCAGACATAACAACTCCCAGAGTAAACGATAGTGTGTGCCGCCTTAGCCGTGAAACTGCTTGCGGGGCATAATGTTCACCGTCTCGTGCAGTTCTGACCACACCAGCACGGCTTCTCCGCTTTTCAACTGCTGTTTAACATCCGCGACTTTATCAGTCAGCGAACGTTCATGTTCACCATAATCGGTGCCTTCACGTAATACAAAACTTTCGATCAGGTTATCCAGCGTTTCGGGATCAAGATCTTGCCAGGGAATGATCATATTTGCGCTCCTAACCAACGGGTTAGCCAATCCGGAATTCGTTTTTCAAGCCACATTTCTGGCTTACGCAGCGTGCCGCCGACGAAACCAACATGCCCGCCGTGCTCCGTGAGCTGATATTCGACATTCGCCGGCAGCTGCTCCTGCGGGGGAATCGAATGGTGATCCATAAAGGGATCGTCCTTCGCGTGAATAATCAGCGTTGGCTTAGTGATATCGCTTAAGCGCGGCATGGCGCTACACTGGCGATAATAGTCCAGCGCATCGGCAAAGCCGTGGATCCTGGCCGTGATGCTATCGTCAAATTCGCGAATACGGCGCATGCTTTTTAGCTGGCGTAAATCGACGGGCAGAGAGCCGGGATAGGCTTTTAGCTTACGCGCGGCGTTGGCTTTCAGCAGGTTGAGCAGGTAGCGCTGATAAACGCGGGAGAAACCTTTGTCCATATGATAGCTACAGGCCTCCAGCATAAACGGAGCCGAGACGATAACCGCGGCATCAACGGGAATAGCGTCGCCCTCTTTTGCCAGCAGGCAGCCCAGCATATTGCCCCCGAGCGAATATCCCACCGCGGCGGTGGGGGCGGTGCCGTACTCGCGCTGGAGCCAGCGCAGAAACCAGGAGCCATCCTCCGTTTCGCCCGAGTGGTAGATGCGGTTATTCCTATTGGGTTCGCCGCTGCAGCCGCGAAAATGCATCACCACGCCCAGCCAGCCGCGCTGCATTGCCGCATGGATAAGTCCGTGGGCGTAAGGGCTGTGTAGGCTCCCCTCCAGGCCGTGAAATACCACCAGACGAGGTTTATGGCGCGCCTGAGAAGGGTCTTCACTCCAGGCCAGATCGATAAAGTCGCCGTCCGGCAATTCAAGGCGCTGCCAGTGGGGAGTAAAACGGAGTTTGCGACGGATTAGCCGCGGCAACATGGTTTGCAAATGACGATTGCCTACGCCGCGCATCGGATGAAACTGCTGCGAGTCGTCTTCAGGGGGCGTCATTTCTGTAGGAGTGATATCAACCATAGCACCAGAGCAATAAATAATCTTTATAACATACTATACCGCGCATGAAGTGCGCAGGTTAGCCCATATGTGGCCTTGCGGCTAATCGGTCAGCAGGTTACGTGAAAAGAGATGAAAATCGACGCCGGGTTTACGCCGCCATAGCCGCGCTTTCCGCGCACCGGTTGCCGCTGTTTCACCGGTCTCTTCAAACATTCCGGAAGCTTCGAAGCGGCGAATCAGGCTTTTGCGTTGAATCGGCTGACCAAGGATGATTTCCGTGGCTTCCAGCAGCTGACCATGGGTAAAGGTCTCCGGCAGACAGTAAACCGGCAGTAAAGAGTACATCGTTTTTTGGCGTAAGCGATGCAGACCGGCGTCGATGATCTTTTGATGATCGAAAGCCAGCGAATAGCTATCCAGCTGCGCTACCGGCACCCAGCGGGCATCGCTGACGCTGGCGATATGCGGCTGACAATCTACCCACGAGATTAACGCAAACCAGGCGATAGTCAGGCTCCAGCCGCGCGGATCGCGATCCGGCCCGGAAAAGGTGTCGAGTTGCTCCAGCCATGGCGGTGAAATCCCGGTTTTTTCCGTGAGCTTACGTAGCGCCGTGGCGCGGGTTGAATCATCGTGCGCCTGGTCGATAAACCCGCCGGGTAGCCCCCAGGCCCCCTGCTGCGGCGGATTAGCGCGCTCAACCAGCAGAACGCACAGCGCCCCTTCATGCAGGGTAAACAGGACGCTATCGACGGTCACCAGCGGCGAGGGAAAGCGGCTGGCATCGTATTGGCTGAGGTATTCGGCATCGGTGGTCATAGAGCGCTCGTAGCGTAAAAGAACGCTGACAAGTGTACCAGCCCCTACCTGAGCAGCAAGTCTCTATTTTTATTATTATTTTTCAATTGGTTAATCCATTTTTCCGCTTAAGTGACATTTAACGCTTGCACTATATGTGTCTTAGGGACATTATTGATTGTGTCTTAGGGACACAATTTAATGAGTAGAGGTCATCATGAGCGAAAAATTTACCCTGGAATTGGATGATGAGGCGTTTACGCTTGCAAGCGGCGCCTTTCCCGATGGCGCTGTGTGGCTGAAGGTAACCGCTCAATTACCGCCTTCCGCCCGTTTGATGCGCATCCGGGCGGTTGCTCTGCGCGACATGAACGATTTTATGCTGCTGGCGCAGCTGGTGGAGGCCGTGCGTCATGTTACCGACGTGGCGTTTAGCCATCTGGAACTGCCGTGGCTGCCGTGGGCGCGTCAGGATCGTCATATGGTGCCGGGAGACAGCTTTGCGCTGAAGGTCTTCGCCCGGCAGCTTAATACCCTTGGCTTTGACAAAGTCGTGGTGCTTGACCCACACAGCGATGCCGCCGCGGCGGCAGTCAATAATATGGTCGCGGTGGCACAACAGCACTGTCTTCTGCAGAGCGCCGGTCTGCGTCAGGCTATTGCTGCCGGGGAGCTGATGCTGGTGGCGCCGGACGCCGGCGCGCTCAAGAAGATTCACCCTGTGGCTAAAGCCTGCGGTGCCGGAGAGTTCGCGATCCTCGGTAAAGAGCGTGACCTTGCCAGCGGCGCGTTAACCGGATTTTCCCTGTTGGCCGGAAATGTAGCGGGGAAAGCAGCGCTTATTGTTGACGACCTGTGCGACGCTGGCGGCACCTTTATCGGCTCGGCGAAGGTGCTGCGCGAGGCGGGCGCCCGCAGCGTGAGTCTGTATGTCACCCACGGTATTTTTTCCAAAGGCGTAGAGCATCTATTGAATAACGGCATCGATGCCGTTTACACCACCACCTCTTTGACTTCTCCTGCCCTGACTCATCCGCAGCTGGAGCTTATCGATATTGACGCCATCTACCGCGCACATTGGGGATAACATGATGAAAATAAATCCGATTCTGGCTATTGATGGTTATAAAGTTTCCCATCGCGTGCAGTATCCGCAGGGGACTACGAAGGTCTACTCAAACTTTACTCCGCGCAGCGATCGTTTTTTCCAGTCGCCGCAGGCCGACGGCAAGCTGGTATTTTTCGGCCTGCAGGGCTTTCTGCAGTGGTTCCTGGTCGATCTGTTTAACGAGGCGTTTTTCGCCCGCCCGGAAGAGGAGGTCGTCAACGAGTATAAGCAGGTGATGGACGGCTATCTGGGGCGCGATACAGTTGGGGTGGAGC
This sequence comes from Klebsiella pasteurii, assembly GCF_018139045.1. Classification (NCBI taxonomy): domain Bacteria; kingdom Pseudomonadati; phylum Pseudomonadota; class Gammaproteobacteria; order Enterobacterales; family Enterobacteriaceae; genus Klebsiella; species Klebsiella pasteurii. Next base: position 3,452,011 of record NZ_CP073236.1, on the reverse strand, counting down.
CTATTCGTGCTCTGCATCGGCTTGGCTATTTACCATTGCATATCAAAGCGCTGGATGAAGGCACCAAGGTGCCGATGAAAGTACCGGTGCTGACCATCACCAATACGCAACCTGAGTTCTTCTGGCTGGTAAACTATCTGGAAACGGTGCTTTCGGCGGAGCTGTGGAAAGCGTCAACCAACGCAACCATCGCCCACCACTATCGCCTGATTTGCGAACGCTGGGCGGAGAAAACCTGTAGCGATCTGACGCACCTTGATTTCCAATGTCACGACTTTTCGTTTCGGGGAATGTCCGGGCTGCACGACATTGCGCAGTCGGGCTGCGGACATCTGGCCAGTTTCAAAGGTACCGATAGCCTGCCTTCGCTGCTGTATGCCCGTGATTATTACACTCGCGGTGACGATGAGCTCATCGGCGCCAGCATTCCGGCCACGGAACACAGCGTAATGTGTATGGGCGAGCGCGAGCGGGAAATTGAAACCTTTCGCCGGCTGATTACCGAAGTCCACCCGCAGGGTTTCGTCTCTATCGTCTCGGATACCTGGGACTACTGGCAGGTGCTGACCGAATACACCCGCGAGCTGAAGGCGATAATTATGCAGCGTCAGGGGCGAGTCGTATTCCGTCCGGACAGCGGCGATCCGGTGGCGATTCTGTGCGGCACCGCAGCTGACAATGACACCAGCAGCGAGCGCAGCGCCGAGGAGAAAGGCTCCGTAGAGGTTCTGTGGGAAATCTTCGGCGGTACGATTAACGAAAAAGGGTATAAGGTGCTGGATCCGCATGTCGGCCTGATTTACGGCGATTCCATTACCCTTGCCAGAGCGGATGAGATCCTGCGCCGTCTGGAAGCGAAAGGTTTTGCCAGCGCTAATGTGGTATTTGGCGTGGGTTCCTTTACCTACCAGTACAACACCCGCGATACCTTCGGCTTCGCGATGAAAGCGACCTGGGGGGAGGTGAACGGCGAGGGAAGAGCTCTCTTTAAGGAGCCGAAAACCGATAATGGCCTCAAACGCTCAGCGCGCGGTCTGCTGCGCGTGGAACGCGACGCCTTGGGGGAACTGCAGCTGTACGATGGGCAAACGCTGGAACAGGAGCAGCAGGGCGAGTTAAAAACGCGCTTTCTGGATGGCAAGCTGTACGGCTATGCCTCGCTGTCGCAGATCCGCGCCCGGCTGGCGGCACAGCGTTAAGCGGCTGTGAGAGGGATTAAAAAAGGCGGGCGTTCCCGCCTTTTGGTACTGCATCATGCCGTTAGCCTTCCTGGAGCATCTGTTCCAGCTGTTCCTGGGCATCCAGCCAGGCCATCTCACACTCTTCCAGCCCGGACTTCGCGCTAGCCTGCTGCTGTAAACACGCGGTGAGTTCCGCTTTGCGGCTTTGATCGTACAATTCGCTGTCGCCCAGCTTCTCTTCCGCCTGCGCCAGCTGCGCGTTGAACTTCTCCATCTCTTTTTCCAGGCGGGCAATCTCTTTGCGCAGCGGTTGGGTTTGCGTACGCAGCTCGGCTTCCCGGCGTTTCTGATCTTTACGCGCCTGGGCGCTGTTGCCGTTTTCCTTCGGCTCTTCTGAGGCTTGGTTTTCCTGCTTTTGCGTGTCGCTCAGCCACTGCTGGTAGTCTTCAAGATCGCCGTCGAAAGGTTCGACTTTGCTATCGTGCACCAGATAAAGGTCGTCGGTGGTGGAGCGAATCAGATGGCGGTCGTGCGAAACCACCACCAGCGCGCCTTCAAAATCGATTAACGCTTCGGTTAGCGCCTGACGCATATCGAGATCGAGGTGGTTGGTGGGTTCATCAAGCAGCAGCAGATTTGGCCGTTGCCAGACGATTAACGCCAGCACCAGGCGCGCTTTCTCGCCGCCGGAGAAACGCTGCGTCTGTTCGTTGACCTTATCGCTCTGGAAGCCGAAACCGCCCAGGTAGTCGCGCAGTTTCTGCTCTAACTCCTGCGGCGCGAGGCGGGCAAGATGCTGCAGCGGGGATTCATCCGCGCGCAGGAATTCCAGCTGATGCTGAGCGAAGTAGCCAAGCTTGATGCCTTTCGCCAGACCAATTTCACCCTGCAGCGGCTGTAGCTCACCGGCCAGCAGTTTAATCAGCGTTGATTTACCGGCGCCGTTGCGCCCCAGCAGACCGATGCGCGAACCGGGCACCAGATTCAGCTTGATTGAGTCTAGAATCACGCGCTCGCCATAACCGGCGCTAACCTTTTCCATCTTCAGCAGCGGATTGGGCAAGCTTTCCGGCGCGCGGAAGCTAAAGTGGAACGGGTTATCCACGTGGGCAGGCGCGATGAGCTCCATGCGCTCGAGCATTTTGATACGGCTTTGCGCCTGTTTAGCTTTGGTGGCTTTAGCGCGAAAACGGTCGATGTAGCTCTGCAAATGCGCGACGCGCAGCTGCTGGCTTTCGTACATCGACTGTTGCTGCGAAAGGCGGGTCGCGCGCTGCACTTCAAATGAGCTGTAGTTGCCGGTGTACTCGAACATCGTTTGCTGTTCGATATGGATAATTTTGTCGACGATCGGATCGAGAAAGTCGCGATCGTGGGAGATCAGAATCAGGGTTCCCGGGTAGCCTTTGAGCCACTTCTCCAGCCAGATAACCGCGTCGAGATCGAGGTGGTTAGTCGGTTCATCAAGCAGCAGCAGATCGGAACGGCAAATCAGCGCCTGAGCGAGGTTAAGGCGCATACGCCAGCCGCCGGAAAAGTCGCTCACTGGTCTTTCAAGCTGTTCGTTGCTGAAACCGAGTCCGTGGAGCAGGCTGGCCGCGCGTGAGCGGATGGTCCAGGCGTCGATAGCGTCCAGCTTACCGTGTACCGTCGCGATGGCGTGACCGTCATTGCGTTCGTTGGCCGCGTGCAGATCCGCCTCCAGCTTGCGGAATTCGCGATCGCCATCAATAACATAGTCAATAGCCGGCTGCGCAAGCGCAGGTGTTTCCTGGTTAACCCAGGCCAGCTGCCAGCTGCCGGGGAAGGTCATCGAGCCGCCATCGGCGCTAATCTCGTTTTTCAAAAGCGAAAGCAGCGTGGATTTACCGCAGCCGTTTTTACCCACCAGGCCGACTTTTTGCCCTGGGTTGATGGTAGCGGTGGCGTTGTCCAGCAGGACGCGTACGCCGCGACGAATTTGTAAGGAGGAGAAAACAATCATAAGGCGCCGTATGTTCTGACTATGTTAATTTGTCATTATGATAATGTAGTGTGGAGCGAATCGCTCAACCGGGCCGCAATGGTAGCCCAAAATGAAGATGATACACAAAGTCATTCTGGTTGCGTCGGGACGCAGCCGCTGCACAGGCCGCCAGAAGACGTTCGGGAGGGGAAAGATGTCTCAGACAGCGAAAGTTTTGCTGCTGTATGCCCACCCAGAATCTCAGGATTCCGTGGCCAACCGGGTTTTGCTTGAACCGGCCTTACAGTTGTCGAATGTGACCGTGCACGATCTCTACGCGCACTATCCGGATTTTTTTATCGATATCGCCTGTGAGCAGGATCTCCTGCGCCAGCATGAGGTGATTGTTTTCCAGCATCCGCTCTATACCTGGAGCTGCCCGGCGCTGATGAAAGAGTGGCTGGACAGGGTGCTCAGCCGCGGCTTTGCCAGCGGGGCGGGAGGGAATCAGCTGGCGGGAAAGTACTGGCGTAGCGTCATTACCACCGGTGAGCCGGAGAGCGCCTACCGGCGCGATGCCCATCGTTATCCGATGAATGACATTCTCCGTCCTTTTGAATTGACTGCCGGCATGTGCCGTATGCACTGGATGAGCCCGATTATCGTCTACTGGGCGCGTCGGCAATCTCCCGAAGACCTGAAAAGCCGCGCTCGCGCCTACCGCGATTGGCTGGCTAATCCTGTAATGGCTGGAGGTCCAAATGGCGGGAGCTGATTTACTGCTGGCCGGGGTGTTATTTCTGTTTGCCGCGGTGGTGGCGGTACCGCTGGCGGCGAGGCTGGGTATTGGCGCCGTGCTGGGGTATCTGCTGGCCGGTATCGCCATCGGCCCCTGGGGATTAGGGTTCATCAGCGATGTTGATGAAATTCTTCACTTCTCAGAATTAGGCGTCGTCTTTCTGATGTTTATCATCGGACTGGAGTTGAATCCGTCCAAACTGTGGCGGCTGAGAAGCTCAATTTTCGGCGTCGGGGCCGCTCAGGTCGCCTTTAGCGCGCTCATTCTTGGCGGTTTGCTTATGCTGAGCGACTTCTCATGGCGCGCTGCGGTGGTCGGCGGGATTGGGCTGGCGATGTCTTCCACTGCGATGGCGCTGCAGCTGATGCGTGAGAAGGGCATGAGCCGCAGCGAGTCTGGACAGCTGGGTTTCTCGGTATTGCTGTTTCAGGATCTGGCCGTGATTCCGGCTCTGGCGCTGGTTCCATTGCTTGCGGGTTCTGGTGACGACCATTTTAACTGGCTCACCATAGGGATGAAGGTGCTGGCCTTCGGCGGAATGCTGGTTGGCGGTCGTTATCTGCTAAGGCCGGTATTTCGTTTTATCGCCGGATCCGGCGTGCGGGAAGTCTTCACCGCTGCAACGCTACTGCTGGTGCTCGGATCGGCTTTGTTTATGGATGCGCTCGGTTTGTCAATGGCGCTCGGGACCTTTATCGCCGGCGTTCTGCTGGCCGAGAGTGAGTATCGCCACGAGCTGGAAATCGCCATTGATCCATTTAAAGGTCTTCTCCTTGGGTTGTTCTTTATTTCCGTTGGCATGGCGCTGAATCTTGGGGTGCTTTATACCCATTTGCTGTCGGTTGTGGTCAGCGTCGCAGTGCTGGTGACGGTAAAAGGTCTTGTCCTGTATCTTCTGGCGCGGGTATACGGTTTGCGCAGTTCAGAGCGGGTGCAGTTTGCCGGCGTGCTGAGCCAGGGAGGGGAGTTCGCCTTTGTGCTTTTTTCACTACCCGCTTCGCTTCGTCTGTTTCAAAACGATCAGATGGCCCTGCTGCTGGTGACGGTGACGTTGTCGATGATGACCACGCCGCTGTTGATGACGCTAATCGATAAAGTGCTTTCGCGGCGATTGAATCAACCCGAAGAAGAGGGTGAGGCGCCGTGGGTTGAAGATGACAAACCGCAGGTCATTATCGTAGGGTTTGGGCGTTTCGGCCAGGTGATTGGCCGTCTGCTGATGGCGAACAAAATGCGCATCACGGTACTGGAGCGCGATATCAGCGCGGTCAATCTGATGCGTAAATATGGCTATAAAGTCTATTTTGGCGATGCGACGCAGCTGGAGCTCCTGCGCTCGGCGGGCGCCGAAGACGCGCAGTCGATCGTTATCACCTGTAACGAGCCGGAAGATACCATGAAGCTGGTGGAGATGTGTCAACAACACTTTCCACATCTGCACATTCTGGCGCGAGCGCGGGGACGCGTTGAGGCCCATGAGCTGTTGCAGGCGGGAGTGGCGCAATTTTCTCGCGAAACCTTCTCCAGCGCGCTGGAGCTGGGACGAAAAGCGCTGATCTCACTCGGTATGCATCCCCATCAGGCGCAGCGCGCTCAGCTCCACTTTCGGCGTCTTGATATGCGGATGCTGCGCGAGTTAATGCCGGTGCATAGTGATACCCTGCAGATATCCCGCGTGCGGGAAGCCAGACGCGAGCTGGAGGAGATCTTTCAGCGTGAGATGCAAAAAGAGAGCAGGCAGTTAGACGGCTGGGATGAATTTGAATAAAGGTAAATGATATGGCTGTGCGTAAACGTTTTATTGCCGGTGCGAAATGTCCGGCGTGCCAGGCTCAGGATTCACTGGCGATGTGGCGTGAGAATAATGTCGATATTGTTGAGTGCGTTAAGTGCGGGCATCAGATGCGTGAGGCGGATAAAGAGGTCCGCGAGCATGTTCGCAAAGAAGAGCAAGTGATAGGCATTTTTCATCCGGACTAGCGTTATCTATCGGCTTTTTTTAAGCTAGAGGGTACACGGCTGCAGAATTCCGCTACAATCTGCGCCACTATTCTTCCCATGCTCAGGAGATATCATGAAAGTAGCAAAAGACCTGGTGGTCAGCCTGGCCTATCAGGTACGTACAGAAGACGGTGTGTTGGTTGATGAGTCTCCGGTAAGCGCGCCGCTTGACTACCTGCATGGTCACGGTTCCCTGATTTCCGGCCTGGAAAACGCGCTGGACGGCCACGATGTAGGCGACAAATTTGACGTCGAAGTCGGCGCTAATGACGCGTACGGTCAGTACGACGAAAACCTGGTTCAGCGCGTGCCTAAAGACGTATTTATGGGCGTTGATGAGCTGCAGGTTGGCATGCGCTTCCTGGCGGAAACCGATCAGGGTCCGGTACCGGTAGAAATTACCGAAGTGGGTGACGAACACGTTGTTGTTGACGGTAACCACATGCTGGCTGGTCAGAATCTGAAGTTCAACGTTGAAGTTGTCGCAATTCGCGAAGCAACGGCGGAAGAGCTGGAGCATGGTCATGTACACGGTGCTCACGGCCACGATCATGGCCACGACCACGATCATGACGGTTGCTGCGGCGGTCACGGCCATGACCATGGCCACGAACACGGCAAAGGCGGTTGCGGCGGTAACGGCGGCTGTGGTTGTCATTAATTCCGCTACGCTCGCGTTGCGGAATAGAAAAAAGCGGGGAGACCCGCTTTTTTTACGTCTTAATAATGCGGAGGAGGCGTTTCTTCCGCCTGTGAAGCCATGTGTGATGGCTGAGTCGCTTTCAATTTTTCCACCATCAGGCGCATATGTTCGCGCATCCTTGCCATTTCTATCTCGTGGGCGGTGACGGTTTTGTTGAGGTCTTCAATAGTGATTTCCTGAAACGCTAGCCTGCTCTCCAGCTCCGCAAGGCGAGTCTCTAAAGTGCTATCGTGCATGAGTAACCTCTTCTGTCTTATCCTGCGGGCGGATTCTACTGAAGTTTCAGCATCCGTGCAGCATCGTTACGTCTGACGGGAAACTAATTTATACAAAAATAGTCTTAAATGAGGCGATATTCAGGTACGTCTGTATGTTGATTTGTTCTGCAACGTTCTATAGTACGTTTTTTGTTTTTTACGATAACCCTGGGGTGAGATGCCCCGGCCCTGGAGAAATGGATGAAATCACTGTTTAAAGTAACGCTGCTGGCGACCACAATGGCCGTCGCCCTGAATGCACCGCTGAGCTTCGCTGCTGAGACGACAGCGAAAGCGGCACCCGCAACGGACAGCAAATCGGCATTCAAAAATGACGATCAGAAATCTGCTTATGCGCTGGGTGCATCGCTGGGACGTTACATGGAAAACTCCCTGAAAGAACAAGAAAAACTGGGCATCAAATTAGATAAAGATCAGCTGATCGCCGGTGTTCAGGACGCTTTTGCTGATAAGAGCAAACTGTCCGATCAGGAGATCGAACAGACTCTGCAGACGTTTGAAACCCGTGTAAAAACGGCTGCTCAGCAGAAAATGGAAAAAGACGCCTCTGAGAATGAAGCGAAAGGCAAAGCTTACCGTGACGCCTTCGCGAAAGAGAAAGGCGTGAAAACCTCTAAATCTGGCCTGCTGTACAAAGTTGAGAAAGCCGGTACCGGTGAAGCGCCGAAAGACAGCGATACCGTTGTGGTTAACTACAAAGGTACGCTTATCGACGGTAAAGAGTTTGATAACTCCTACACCCGCGGCGAGCCGCTTTCCTTCCGCCTGGACGGCGTGATCCCGGGCTGGACCGAAGGCCTGAAGAACATCAAGAAAGGCGGTAAAATCCAGCTGGTCATTCCACCGGATCTGGCTTACGGCAAAACCGGCGTACCGGGTATCCCGGCGAACTCTACTCTGGTATTTGATGTAGAGCTGCTGGATATTAAACCGGCCCCGAAAGCGGATGCCAAGCCTGAAGCAGCCGCTGAAGCCCCTGCCGCTGACGCTAAGAAGTAATCGGTTTTAAGCCGCCGCCTCCAGAGGCGGCGGCTTTTTTATTGCGGGCAGATATAATTAAAACTGGAAAGAACCTCAGGCGCTGTATTACTTTAGATAGATTAATAATGATGATGAGCCTGCCCTGACGATAACGACAGGCTCCTGAAAAGGAGTGCTTTTTTCCATGTCCAGGTCGCTTTTAACCAACGAGACCAGTGAGCTTGATTTACTGGATCAACGTCCTTTTGACCAGACCGACTTCGATATCCTCAAATCCTATGAAGCGGTAGTGGACGGGTTAGCGATGCTCATCGGTTCCCACTGTGAAATCGTATTGCACTCATTGCAGGACTTAAAATGTTCCGCTATTCGTATCGCCAACGGTGAACACACCGGCCGACAAATCGGCTCGCCAATTACCGACCTTGCGCTGCGCATGCTGCACGATATGACTGGAGCCGATAGCAGCGTTTCCAAATGCTATTTTACCCGCGCCAAAAGCGGTGTGCTGATGAAATCGGTCACAATCGCCATCCGCAACCGTGACCATCGGGTTATCGGCCTGCTGTGCATCAACATGAATCTTGATGTGCCGTTCTCACAAATAATGAGCACCTTTATTCCGCCGGAAACGACGGAGGTAAACTCGCAGGTCAACTTTGCTTCATCGGTTGACGATCTGGTTGCCCAGACGCTTGAGTTCACGATTGAAGAGGTAAACGCTGACCGTAACGTTTCTAACAACGCCAAAAATCGGCAGATCGTCCTGAACCTCTATGAGAAAGGGATCTTTGATATCAAGGATGCCATTAACCAGGTGGCCGATCGGCTGAACATCTCTAAGCACACGGTCTATCTCTACATTCGTCAGTTCAAAAGCGGAGATTTCCAGGGGCTGGAAAAATAATGCGCTTTGCCATTACGGTGACGGGCCCCGCTTACGGTACCCAGCAGGCCAGCAGCGCATTACAGTTTGCCCGAGCCGTTTTGCAGGAAGGGCACGAGCTGCTAAGCATCTTTTTCTATCGTGAAGGCGTCTACAACGCGAATCAGCTTACGGCTCCCGCTAGCGACGAGTTTGATCTGGTTCGGGCCTGGCAGGCGCTGCATGACGAACACGCTGTTTCCTTGCATATCTGTGTAGCCGCAGCTTTACGCCGTGGAATCACTGATGAACAGGAGGCCCGGCAGCTGAGTTTGCCTGCGCATAATTTGCAGCTGGGCTTTACCCTGAGTGGATTGGGCGCGCTGGCGGAAGCCGCGTTAACCTGCGATCGCATGGTGCAGTTCTGATGAAACGCGTAGCCTTTATTTTTTCCTCTGCGCCCCATGGTTCAGCGTCGGGCAGGGAAGGGCTGGACGCCTTGCTGGCAACCTCAGCCCTGACCGAAGAGATCGGCGTTTTCTTCGTGGGCGATGGCGTATTTCAGCTGCTTCCAGAGCAGCGGCCTGCCGCGGTGCTGGCGCGCGACTATATCTCCACCTTCAAACTCTTATCGCTATACGATATCGAACAGTGCTGGATTTGCGCTGCTTCAGCACGGGAGCGCGGTCTGAATTCTGCTACGCCATGGGTCGTTGATGGTGAATGGCTGGAGCCAGAGGCTCTACGCGCCCGGCTTGATGATTTTAACGTGATACTGCGTTTCTGAGGCCTGAATGCTCCACACACTAAGCACATCCCCCTGGCACGCCGATATAGCGACGATGCGCCGTTTGATAAAAGAGGGTGACGATCTTCTCCTGCTGTCGGACGGCGTTATCGCCGCCATCGCGGAAGGGCGTTTCCTTGAAATCCTGCAATCTGCCCCCATCTCCATCTACGCTCTGCAAGAAGATATCGAAGCCCGCGGGCTGACTGGTCAAATTGCGGACAGCGTCATCAGGGTTAGCTATACTGAGTTCGTCAGACTGACCGTCAAACATGCGGGTCAGTTGGCCTGGTAATGGCGGGATTGTTGTATATTTCTTGACACCTTTTCGGCACCGCCCTAAAATTCTGCGTCCTCATATTATATGAGGCGATTTATTACGTGTTTACGAAGCAAAAGCTAAAACCAGGAGCTATTTAATGGCAACAATTAACCAGCTGGTACGCAAACCACGCGCGCGCAAAGTTGCAAAGAGCAACGTGCCGGCGCTGGAAGCCTGCCCGCAGAAACGTGGCGTATGTACTCGTGTATATACCACCACTCCTAAGAAACCGAACTCCGCACTGCGTAAAGTTTGCCGTGTGCGTCTGACTAACGGTTTCGAAGTCACCTCCTACATCGGTGGTGAAGGTCACAACCTGCAGGAGCACTCCGTGATCCTGATCCGTGGCGGTCGTGTTAAAGACCTTCCGGGTGTTCGTTACCACACCGTTCGTGGTGCGCTTGACTGCTCCGGCGTTAAAGACCGTAAGCAAGCTCGCTCCAAGTATGGCGTGAAGCGTCCTAAGGCTTAATGGTTCTCCGTTAAGTAAGGCCAAACGTTTTATATTAATGTCAAACTAAACTCTTAGAGTTTTGGACAATCCTGAATTAACAACGGAGTATTTCCATGCCACGTCGTCGCGTCATTGGTCAGCGTAAAATCCTGCCGGATCCTAAGTTCGGATCAGAACTGCTGGCTAAATTTGTAAATATCCTGATGGTAGATGGTAAAAAATCTACTGCAGAAGCAATCGTATACAGCGCGCTGGAGACCCTGGCTCAGCGCTCTGGTAAAAATGAACTGGAAGCTTTCGAAGTCGCTCTCGACAACGTGCGCCCGACTGTAGAAGTTAAGTCTCGCCGCGTTGGTGGTTCTACTTATCAGGTTCCAGTTGAAGTCCGTCCGGTTCGTCGTAATGCTCTGGCAATGCGTTGGATCGTTGAAGCTGCTCGTAAACGTGGTGATAAATCCATGGCTCTGCGTCTGGCGAACGAACTCTCTGATGCTGCAGACAACAAAGGTACTGCAGTTAAGAAACGTGAAGACGTTCACCGTATGGCAGAAGCCAACAAGGCGTTCGCACACTACCGTTGGTAATCCCTTCGGAGTCATAGTCACCAGACGGGCGCTTCAGATAAGTCGCCCGTTTTGGATAACTTAACTGAACGCCTAAAGAAATAACGAGGAATCAAATGGCTCGTACAACACCCATCGCACGCTACCGTAACATCGGTATCAGTGCGCACATCGACGCCGGTAAAACTACTACTACCGAACGTATTCTGTTCTACACCGGTGTAAACCACAAAATCGGTGAAGTTCATGACGGCGCTGCCACCATGGACTGGATGGAACAGGAGCAGGAGCGTGGTATTACTATCACCTCCGCAGCGACTACTGCATTCTGGTCAGGTATGGCTAAGCAGTATGAACCGCATCGCGTAAACATCATCGACACCCCGGGGCACGTTGACTTCACTATCGAAGTAGAACGTTCCATGCGTGTGCTTGATGGTGCAGTAATGGTTTACTGCGCAGTTGGTGGTGTTCAGCCTCAGTCTGAAACCGTATGGCGTCAGGCAAACAAATATAAAGTTCCGCGCATTGCGTTCGTTAACAAAATGGACCGTATGGGTGCGAACTTCCTGAAAGTTGTTGGTCAGATCAAAACCCGTCTGGGCGCGAACCCTGTTCCGCTGCAGCTGGCGATTGGCGCTGAAGAAGCGTTCACCGGTGTTGTTGACCTGGTGAAAATGAAAGCCATCAACTGGAACGAAGAAGATGCAGGTGTAACCTTCACTTATGAAGATATCCCGGCAGACATGCAGGAACTGGCCGAAGAATGGCACCAGAACCTGATCGAGTCCGCTGCTGAAGCTTCTGAAGAGCTGATGGAGAAATACCTGGGTGGTGAAGAACTGACTGAAGAAGAGATTAAAACTGCTCTGCGTCAGCGCGTTCTGAACAACGAAATCATCCTGGTAACCTGTGGTTCTGCGTTCAAGAACAAAGGTGTTCAGGCGATGCTGGATGCGGTAGTTGACTACCTGCCATCCCCGGTTGACGTACCTGCGATCAACGGTATCCTGGACGACGGTAAAGATACTCCGGCTGAGCGTCACGCTAGCGATGATGAGCCGTTTGCTGCTCTGGCATTCAAAATCGCTACCGACCCGTTCGTGGGTAACCTGACCTTCTTCCGCGTGTACTCCGGTGTGGTTAACTCTGGTGATACCATCCTGAACTCCGTGAAAGCTGCACGTGAGCGTTTCGGTCGTATCGTACAGATGCACGCTAACAAACGTGAAGAGATCAAAGAAGTTCGCGCGGGCGATATCGCTGCTGCTATCGGTCTGAAAGACGTAACTACGGGTGACACTCTGTGCGATCCTAATGCGCCGATCATTCTGGAGCGTATGGAATTCCCTGAGCCGGTAATCTCTATCGCTGTTGAACCGAAAACCAAAGCTGACCAGGAAAAAATGGGTCTGGCTCTGGGCCGTCTGGCTAAAGAAGACCCGTCTTTCCGCGTATGGACTGACGAAGAATCTAACCAGACCATCATCGCCGGTATGGGTGAGCTGCACCTCGACATCATCGTTGACCGTATGAAGCGTGAATTCAACGTTGAAGCGAACGTCGGTAAACCTCAGGTTGCTTACCGCGAAGCGATTCGCGCGAAAGTTACCGATATCGAAGGTAAACACGCTAAACAGTCTGGTGGTCGCGGTCAGTACGGTCACGTCGTTATCGACATGTACCCACTGGAGCCGGGCTCTAACCCGAAAGGTTATGAGTTCATCAACGACATCAAAGGTGGTGTAATTCCTGGCGAATACATCCCGGCCGTTGATAAAGGCATCCAGGAGCAGCTGAAAGCAGGTCCTCTGGCTGGTTATCCGGTAGTTGATCTGGGCGTGCGTCTGCACTTCGGTTCTTACCACGACGTTGACTCCTCTGAACTGGCGTTTAAACTGGCCGCTTCTATTGCCTTTAAAGATGGCTTTAAGAAAGCGAAACCAGTTCTGCTTGAGCCGATCATGAAGGTTGAAGTAGAAACTCCGGAAGAGAACACTGGTGACGTTATCGGTGACCTTAGCCGTCGTCGCGGTATGCTGCGCGGTCAGGAATCCAACGTGACTGGCGTTGTGATCCACGCTGAAGTTCCGCTGTCTGAAATGTTCGGATATGCAACTCAGCTGCGTTCTCTGACCAAAGGTCGTGCTTCTTACTCCATGGAGTTCCTGAAGTATGATGATGCGCCGAACAACGTTGCTCAGGCCGTAATCGAAGCCCGTGGTAAATAAGCCGCAGGGTTAAAACCAAAGTCCCGTGCTCTCTCCAGAAGGGGAGAGCACTATAGTAAGGAATATAGCCGTGTCTAAAGAAAAATTTGAACGTACAAAACCGCACGTCAACGTCGGTACTATCGGCCACGTTGACCATGGTAAAACTACTCTGACCGCTGCAATCACTACCGTTCTGGCTAAAACCTACGGTGGTTCTGCTCGTGCATTCGACCAGATCGATAACGCGCCGGAAGAAAAAGCTCGTGGTATCACCATCAACACTTCTCACGTTGAATATGACACCCCGACTCGCCACTACGCGCACGTAGACTGCCCGGGCCACGCCGACTATGTTAAAAACATGATCACCGGTGCTGCGCAGATGGACGGCGCGATCCTGGTTGTTGCTGCGACTGACGGCCCGATGCCGCAGACTCGTGAGCACATCCTGCTGGGTCGTCAGGTAGGCGTTCCGTACATCATCGTGTTCCTGAACAAATGCGACATGGTTGATGACGAAGAGCTGCTGGAACTGGTTGAAATGGAAGTTCGTGAACTTCTGTCTCAGTACGATTTCCCGGGCGACGACACTCCGATCGTTCGCGGTTCCGCTCTGAAAGCGCTGGAAGGCGACGCAGACTGGGAAGCGAAAATCATCGAACTGGCTGGCTACCTGGATTCTTACATCCCGGAACCAGAGCGTGCGATTGACAAGCCGTTCCTGCTGCCGATCGAAGACGTATTCTCCATCTCCGGTCGTGGTACCGTTGTTACCGGTCGTGTAGAGCGCGGTATCATCAAAGTTGGCGAAGAAGTTGAAATCGTTGGTATCAAAGAGACTGCGAAGTCTACCTGTACTGGCGTTGAAATGTTCCGCAAACTGCTGGACGAAGGCCGTGCTGGTGAGAACGTTGGTGTTCTGCTGCGTGGTATCAAACGTGAAGAAATCGAACGTGGTCAGGTACTGGCTAAGCCGGGTTCCATCAAGCCGCACACCAAGTTCGAATCTGAAGTGTACATTCTGTCCAAAGACGAAGGCGGCCGTCATACTCCGTTCTTCAAAGGCTACCGTCCGCAGTTCTACTTCCGTACAACTGACGTGACTGGCACCATCGAACTGCCGGAAGGCGTAGAGATGGTAATGCCGGGCGACAACATCAAAATGGTTGTTACCCTGATCCACCCGATCGCGATGGACGACGGTCTGCGTTTCGCAATCCGTGAAGGCGGCCGTACCGTTGGCGCGGGCGTTGTTGCTAAAGTTCTGGGCTAATAATAAGTTCTGAATTAAAAAGGGCGCTAAGGCGCCCTTTTTGCTGCCTGCTATTTGTGAGTTGCAGCACGATGACCAGCAGCAAATAGATTAAATGTTTATTTAATAGACACGCTATTGTAATCATAACTATTCTCATTTACACTTTGTTTGTAAGTTGAACGGGAGTATATATGTACGTTTGTCTGTGTAATGGTGTGAACGATAAAAAAATTCGCCAGGCTGTGCGCCAATTCAATCCTCAGTCTTTTCAGCAACTGAGAAAATTTATTCCCGTTGGAAATCAATGCGGTAAGTGCGTTCGCGCGGCGCGCGAAATTATGGAAGATGAATTAACCCGCATGCCGGAATATCAAGAGATCGCCTGAAGCCCCTCAGCTTTACTTTGACATCCCTATAGCTCGAACTACGCTTCAATAAGTGGAAGCGGAGGGACTATATAATGAAAGGTGATGTCAAAATCATAAGTTATCTCAATAAATTATTGGGAAATGAGCTTGTCGCAATTAATCAATACTTTCTCCATGCGAGAATGTTCAAGAACTGGGGCCTGATGCGCCTCAATGATGTCGAATACCACGAATCTATCGATGAAATGAAGCACGCCGATAAGTATATTGAGCGCATTTTGTTTCTCGAAGGGATCCCGAATCTGCAGGATCTCGGCAAACTCCGCATCGGGGAAGACGTCGAGGAGATGCTGCAATCCGACCTGAGGCTGGAGCTTGAAGGGGCGAAGGATCTACGCGAGGCCATTGCCTATGCCGATAGCGTCCATGACTACGTCAGCCGTGATATGTTAATCACCATCCTTGCAGATGAAGAGGGCCATATCGATTGGCTGGAAACCGAATTGGACCTGATAGGCAAAATTGGTCTGCAGAATTATCTTCAGTCGCAGATTAAAGTGGCTGACTGATAAACGCCTGCCATCCACAGAACACACCCGCTGCGGCCAGGAAAGGGCCAAAAGGCAGCGGGTAGTGTAGCGTCTGCCTTGTTCTTGTGCACAAAGTCAGCGCCGTTACGGCAGCGCAGGCCAGAATAGCTGCTATGAGAACAAGCTGCGGTAAAACTTTCCACCCATGCCATGCCCCAAGCGCGGCGAGAAATTTTATATCGCCGTAGCCGATGCCTTCTCGCCCGCGTATTCCCCTGTAGAGCCAATAGATCAACCCGAAGGCCAGATAGCCGCCTATCGCACCCCAGACGGCATGTACCAGATTAGCCGGCGACAGACAGAGATAATAAAGCAATCCACTCCACAGCAGAGGGCAGGTAAATTTATCGGGTAGCAAGCCGTAGCGCAGGTCGTGCCAACAAAGCGTGAGTAATAACCCGCCATGGATAATAAAGAATGCAAAGGTCGCTACTGTCATCGATTGTTCCCGCGTTGTGGCCTCAGTGACCGAGTGTGATGCTGATACGGGGTTTCTGGCAAAAGGCAATAAACAGGAGTGGATACCCTAATCCAGAGTTTTTACTGGTCTTTCATGGTATTGCAGTAAACGCGGATGCGTGCTCCCGGAAACAGGTGATGATTTTGTACGCAGCCCTTGCGTTGTATCTGAATTTGCGTATAATGCGCGGGCCTGTCAAAGTTGACGGCCGGTTCGATATGAACCCCGGTAGCAGCAACACGCTACCAAACAATGTTCCCAATTGGGGAACTATGTAAGAACGGTTACACTCTCCCATCAATCGTAATGGGTATGAGGAGTAACCATTTCGTCTATAAAATAATTGGAGCTCTGGTCTCATGCAGAACCAAAGAATCCGTATCCGCCTTAAAGCGTTTGATCATCGTCTGATCGATCAATCAACCGCGGAAATCGTCGAGACTGCTAAGCGCACTGGTGCGCAAGTCCGTGGTCCGATCCCGCTGCCGACCCGCAAAGAGCGCTTTACCGTTCTGATTTCTCCGCACGTCAACAAAGATGCGCGCGATCAGTACGAAATCCGCACTCATAAGCGTCTGGTTGACATCGTTGAGCCAACTGAAAAAACCGTTGATGCTCTGATGCGTCTGGATCTGGCTGCCGGTGTAGACGTGCAGATCAGCCTGGGTTAATCAGGTCATCGAGCGATTGAGAGGTTGAAACAATGATTGGTTTAGTCGGTAAAAAAGTGGGCATGACCCGCATCTTCACTGAAGATGGCGTATCTATCCCAGTAACCGTAATCGAAGTTGAAGCAAACCGCGTTACTCAGGTTAAAGATCTGGCTAACGATGGCTACCGTGCCGTTCAGGTTACCACTGGTGCTAAAAAAGCTAACCGTGTAACTAAACCGGAAGCGGGTCACTTCGCTAAAGCTGGCGTTGAAGCTGGCCGTGGTCTGTGGGAATTCCGTCTGGCTGACGGCGAAGAGTTCACCGTAGGTCAGGACATTAGCGTTGAGCTGTTTGCTGACGTTAAAAAAGTTGACGTAACCGGTACCTCTAAAGGTAAAGGTTTTGCTGGTACCGTTAAGCGCTGGAACTTCCGTACCCAAGACGCAACTCACGGTAACTCCTTGTCTCACCGCGTTCCGGGTTCTATCGGTCAGAACCAGACTCCGGGCAAAGTGTTCAAAGGCAAGAAAATGGCAGGTCAGCTGGGTAACGAACGTGTCACCGTTCAGAGCCTGGACGTAGTACGTGTTGACGCTGAGCGCAACCTGCTGCTGGTTAAAGGCGCGGTCCCGGGTGCAACCGGTAGCGACCTGATCGTTAAACCAGCTGTGAAGGCGTAAGGGGATAGCAATGGAATTAGTATTGAAAGACGCGCAGAGCGCGCTGACTGTTTCCGAAACTACCTTCGGTCGTGATTTCAACGAAGCGCTGGTTCACCAGGTTGTAGTTGCTTATGCAGCTGGTGCTCGTCAGGGTACTCGTGCTCAGAAGACTCGTGCTGAAGTAACTGGTTCAGGCAAAAAGCCGTGGCGCCAGAAAGGTACCGGCCGTGCGCGTTCAGGTTCTATCAAGAGCCCGATCTGGCGTTCAGGTGGCGTGACCTTCGCTGCGCGTCCGCAGGACCACAGTCAAAAAGTTAACAAAAAGATGTACCGCGGCGCGCTGAAAAGCATTCTGTCCGAACTGGTACGTCAGGATCGTCTGATCGTTGTCGAATCTTTCTCTGTAGAAGCGCCTAAAACTAAGCTGCTGGCACAGAAACTGAAAGACATGGCTCTGGAAGATGTGCTGATCATCACCGGTGAGCTGGACGAGAACCTGTTCCTTGCTGCGCGCAACCTGCACAAGGTTGACGTACGTGATGCAACTGGTATCGACCCGGTTAGCCTGATCGCCTTCGACAAAGTCGTAATGACTGCTGATGCTGTTAAGCAAGTTGAGGAGATGCTGGCATGATTCGTGAAGAACGTCTGCTGAAGGTGCTGCGCGCACCGCACGTTTCTGAAAAAGCGTCTACTGCGATGGAAAAAACCAATACCATCGTTCTCAAAGTTGCTAAAGACGCGACCAAAGCAGAGATCAAAGCTGCTGTGCAGAAACTGTTTGAAGTCGAAGTCGAAGTCGTTAACACCCTGGTTGTTAAAGGGAAAGTTAAACGTCACGGACAGCGTATCGGTCGTCGTAGCGACTGGAAAAAAGCTTACGTCACCCTGAAGGAAGGCCAGAATCTGGACTTCGTCGGCGGCGCTGAGTAAGTCGGAGGAGTAATACAATGGCAGTTGTTAAATGTAAACCGACATCTCCGGGTCGTCGCCACGTTGTTAAAGTGGTCAACCCAGAGCTGCACAAGGGCAAACCTTTTGCTCCGCTGGTTGAAAAAAACAGCAAATCCGGTGGTCGTAACAACAATGGCCGTATCACCACCCGTCATATCGGTGGTGGTCACAAACAGGCCTACCGTATTGTTGACTTCAAACGCAACAAAGATGGTATCCCGGCAGTTGTTGAACGTCTTGAGTACGATCCGAACCGCTCCGCGAACATCGCGCTGGTTCTGTACAAAGATGGTGAGCGCCGTTACATTCTGGCCCCTAAAGGCCTGAAAGCTGGCGACCAGATTCAATCTGGCGTTGATGCTGCAATCAAAGCAGGCAACACCCTGCCGATGCGCAATATCCCGGTTGGTTCTACCGTTCATAACGTAGAAATGAAACCAGGTAAAGGCGGTCAGCTGGCGCGTTCCGCTGGTACTTACGTTCAGATCGTTGCTCGCGATGGTGCTTATGTCACCCTGCGTCTGCGCTCTGGTGAAATGCGTAAAGTCGAAGCAGACTGCCGCGCTACTCTGGGCGAAGTTGGCAATGCTGAGCATATGCTGCGCGTTCTGGGTAAAGCAGGTGCTGCACGCTGGCGTGGTGTTCGTCCTACCGTTCGCGGTACTGCGATGAACCCAGTCGACCACCCACATGGTGGTGGTGAAGGTCGTAACTTTGGTAAGCACCCGGTAACTCCGTGGGGCGTTCAGACCAAAGGTAAGAAGACCCGCAGCAACAAGCGTACTGATAAATTCATCGTACGTCGCCGTAGCAAATAATTTTAGAGGATAAGCCATGCCACGTTCTCTCAAGAAAGGTCCTTTTATTGACCTGCACTTGCTGAAGAAGGTAGAGAAAGCGGTGGAAAGCGGAGACAAGAAGCCCCTGCGCACTTGGTCCCGTCGTTCAACGATCTTTCCTAACATGATCGGTTTGACCATCGCTGTCCATAATGGTCGTCAGCACGTTCCAGTTTTTGTTTCCGACGAAATGGTTGGTCACAAACTGGGTGAATTCGCACCGACTCGTACTTATCGCGGCCACGCTGCTGATAAAAAAGCGAAGAAGAAATAAGGTAGGAGGAAGAGATGGAAACTTTAGCTCAACATCGCCATGCTCGTTCTTCTGCTCAGAAGGTTCGCCTTGTTGCTGACCTGATTCGCGGTAAGAAAGTGTCGCAGGCCCTGGATATTCTGACCTACACCAATAAGAAAGCTGCTGTACTGGTCAAGAAGGTACTGGAATCTGCCATTGCTAACGCTGAACACAACGATGGCGCTGACATTGATGATCTGAAAGTTGCGAAAATTTTCGTAGACGAAGGCCCGAGCATGAAGCGCATTATGCCGCGTGCTAAAGGTCGTGCAGATCGCATCCTGAAGCGCACCAGCCACATTACTGTGGTTGTGTCCGATCGCTGAGACTCTGGAGACTAGCAATGGGTCAGAAAGTACATCCTAATGGTATTCGCCTGGGTATTGTAAAACCATGGAACTCAACCTGGTTTGCGAACACCAAAGAATTCGCTGACAACCTGGACAGCGATTTTAAAGTACGTCAGTACCTGACTAAGGAACTGGCGAAAGCGTCTGTATCTCGTATCGTTATCGAGCGTCCGGCTAAAAGCATTCGTGTGACCATTCACACTGCTCGCCCGGGTATCGTTATCGGTAAGAAAGGCGAAGACGTAGAAAAACTGCGCAAGGTCGTCGCGGATCTCGCTGGCGTGCCTGCACAGATCAATATTGCCGAAGTTCGTAAGCCTGAACTGGACGCTAAATTGGTTGCTGACAGCATCACTTCTCAGCTGGAACGTCGCGTTATGTTCCGTCGTGCTATGAAGCGTGCTGTACAGAACGCAATGCGTCTGGGCGCTAAAGGTATCAAAGTTGAAGTTAGCGGCCGTCTGGGCGGCGCGGAAATCGCACGTACCGAATGGTACCGTGAAGGTCGCGTTCCGCTGCACACTCTGCGTGCTGACATCGACTACAACACCTCTGAAGCGCACACCACTTACGGTGTAATCGGCGTTAAGGTATGGATCTTCAAAGGTGAGATCCTGGGTGGTATGGCTGCTGTTGAACAACCGGAACCGGCTGCTCAACCTAAAAAGCAGCAGCGTAAAGGCCGTAAATAAGGAGCGTCGCTGATGTTACAACCAAAGCGTACAAAATTCCGTAAAGTGCACAAAGGCCGCAACCGTGGTCTGGCGCAGGGTACGGATGTTAGCTTCGGCACTTTCGGTCTGAAAGCTGTTGGCCGTGGTCGTCTGACTGCACGTCAGATCGAAGCAGCACGTCGTGCTATGACCCGTGCAGTTAAGCGTCAAGGTAAGATCTGGATCCGTGTATTCCCGGACAAACCGATCACCGAGAAGCCGCTGGAAGTTCGTATGGGTAAAGGTAAAGGTAACGTGGAGTACTGGGTTGCCTTGATTCAGCCGGGTAAAGTCCTTTATGAAATGGACGGCGTACCGGAAGAGCTGGCCCGTGAAGCATTCGGCCTGGCAGCAGCGAAACTGCCGATCAAAACCACCTTTGTAACTAAGACGGTGATGTAATGAAAGCAAAAGAGCTGCGTGAAAAAAGCGTTGAAGAGCTGAACGCTGAGCTGCTGAACCTGCTGCGTGAGCAGTTCAACCTGCGTATGCAGGCTGCAAGTGGCCAGCTGCAACAGACTCATCTGCTGAAGCAAGTGCGTCGTGATGTTGCACGCGTTAAGACTTTACTGACTCAGAAGGCGGGTGCGTAATGACCGATAAAATCCGTACTCTGCAAGGTCGCGTGGTTAGCGACAAAATGGAGAAATCCATTGTTGTTGCTATCGAACGTATGGTGAAACACCCGGTATACGGCAAATTCATCAAGCGTACGACCAAACTGCACGTACATGACGAGAACAACGAATGCGGTATCGGCGACGTGGTTGAAATCCGCGAATGCCGTCCGCTGTCCAAGACTAAGTCCTGGACGCTGGTTCGCGTTGTAGAGAAAGCGGTTCTGTAATACAGTACGCATTCTCGATACGGATAAACGGCTCAGCGATGAGCCGTTTATTTTTTCTACCCATATCTGATTTGCGGTGTTATAATGCCGCGCCCTCGATATGGGGCTTTTTTAACGACCCTATTTTTGGGTCTCAGTAGTAGTTGACATTAGCGGAGCACTAAAATGATCCAAGAACAGACTATGCTGAACGTCGCCGACAACTCCGGTGCACGTCGCGTAATGTGTATCAAGGTTCTGGGTGGCTCGCACCGTCGCTACGCAGGCGTAGGCGACATCATCAAGATCACCATCAAGGAAGCAATTCCGCGTGGTAAGGTCAAAAAAGGTGATGTGCTGAAGGCGGTAGTGGTGCGCACCAAGAAGGGTGTTCGTCGCCCGGACGGTTCTGTCATTCGCTTCGATGGTAATGCATGCGTTATTTTAAACAATAACAGCGAGCAGCCCATCGGTACGCGTATTTTTGGGCCGGTAACTCGTGAACTTCGTAACGAGAAGTTCATGAAAATTATCTCTCTGGCCCCAGAAGTACTCTAAGGAGCGAATCATGGCAGCGAAAATCCGTCGTGATGACGAAGTTATCGTGTTAACCGGTAAAGATAAAGGTAAACGCGGTAAAGTTAAGAATGTCTTGTCTTCCGGCAAGCTCATTGTTGAAGGTATCAACCTGGTTAAGAAACACCAGAAGCCGGTTCCGGCTCTGAACCAACCAGGCGGCATCGTTGAAAAAGAAGCTGCTATTCAGGTTTCTAACGTTGCGATCTTCAATGCGGCAACCGGCAAGGCTGACCGTGTAGGCTTTAGATTCGAAGACGGCAAAAAAGTCCGTTTCTTCAAGTCTAACAGCGAAACTATCAAGTAATTTGGAGTAGTACGATGGCGAAACTGCATGATTACTACAAAGACGAAGTAGTTAAAAAACTCATGACTGAGTTTAACTACAATTCTGTCATGCAAGTCCCTCGGGTCGAGAAGATCACCCTGAACATGGGTGTTGGTGAAGCGATCGCTGACAAGAAACTGCTGGATAACGCAGCAGCAGATCTGACAGCAATCTCCGGTCAAAAACCGCTGATCACCAAAGCACGCAAATCAGTTGCAGGCTTCAAAATCCGTCAGGGCTATCCGATCGGCTGTAAAGTAACTCTGCGTGGCGAACGCATGTGGGAGTTCTTTGAGCGCCTGATCACTATTGCTGTACCGCGTATCCGTGACTTCCGTGGCTTGTCCGCTAAGTCTTTCGACGGTCGTGGCAACTACAGCATGGGTGTCCGTGAGCAGATCATCTTCCCAGAAATCGACTACGATAAAGTCGACCGCGTTCGTGGTTTGGATATTACCATTACCACTACTGCGAAATCTGATGAAGAAGGCCGCGCTCTGCTGGCTGCCTTTGACTTCCCGTTCCGCAAGTAAGGTAGGGTTACTTAATGGCTAAGCAATCAATGAAAGCACGCGAAGTAAAGCGCGTGGCTTTAGCTGATAAATTCTTCGCTAAACGCGCTGAACTGAAAGCTATCATCTCTGATGTGAACGCAACCGACGAAGATCGTTGGAACGCTGTTCTCAAGCTGCAGACTCTGCCGCGTGATTCCAGCCCGTCTCGTCAGCGTAATCGCTGCCGTCAAACAGGTCGTCCGCATGGTTTCCTGCGGAAGTTCGGGTTGAGCCGTATCAAGGTCCGTGAAGCCGCAATGCGCGGTGAAATCCCGGGTCTGAAAAAGGCTAGCTGGTAATTGTCACCAATTGAATCACGGGAGTAAAGACAGATGAGCATGCAAGATCCGATCGCGGATATGCTGACCCGTATCCGTAACGGTCAGGCCGCGAATAAAGCTGCGGTCACCATGCCTTCCTCCAAGCTGAAAGTGGCAATTGCCAACGTGCTGAAGGAAGAAGGCTTTATTGAAGATTTTAAAGTTGAAGGCGACATCAAGCCGGAACTGGAACTGACTCTTAAGTATTTCCAGGGTAAAGCTGTTGTAGAAAGCATTCAGCGTGTCAGCCGCCCAGGTCTGCGCATCTACAAACGTAAAGATGAGCTGCCGAAAGTTATGGCGGGTCTGGGTATCGCGGTTATTTCTACCTCTAAAGGTGTTATGACCGATCGTGCAGCGCGCCAGGCTGGTCTTGGTGGCGAAATTATCTGCTACGTAGCCTAATCGGAGGAAAAAATGTCTCGTGTTGCTAAAGCACCGGTCGTTGTTCCTGCCGGCGTTGATGTAAAAATCAACGGTCAGGTTATTACGATCAAAGGTAAAAACGGCGAGCTGACTCGTACCCTCAACAATGCTGTTGAAGTTAAACATGCAGATAATGCTCTGACCTTCGGTCCGCGTGATGGTTTCGTGGATGGATGGGCTCAGGCTGGTACCGCGCGTGCCCTGCTGAACTCAATGGTTGTTGGTGTTACCGAAGGCTTCACTAAAAAGCTTCAGCTGGTTGGTGTAGGCTATCGTGCAGCGGTCAAAGGGGATGTAGTAAACCTGGCTTTAGGTTTCTCTCATCCTGTTGAGCATAAACTGCCGGCCGGTATCACTGCAGAATGTCCGACTCAAACTGAAATCGTGCTGAAAGGCGCTGATAAGCAGGTGATCGGTCAGGTTGCAGCAGATCTGCGCGCCTACCGTCGTCCTGAGCCTTATAAAGGCAAGGGTGTTCGTTACGCCGACGAAGTCGTGCGTACCAAAGAGGCTAAGAAGAAGTAAGGTAACACTATGGATAAGAAATCTGCTCGTATCCGTCGTGCGACCCGCGCACGCCGCAAGCTCCAGGAGCTGGGTGCAACTCGCCTGGTGGTACATCGTACCCCGCGTCATATTTACGCACAGGTAATTGCACCGAACGGTTCTGAAGTTCTGGTAGCTGCTTCTACTGTAGAAAAAGCTATCGCTGAACAACTGAAGTACACCGGTAACAAAGACGCGGCAGCAGCTGTGGGTAAAGCTGTTGCTGAACGCGCTCTGGAAAAAGGCATCAAAGATGTTTCCTTTGACCGTTCCGGGTTCCAATATCATGGTCGTGTCCAGGCACTGGCAGATGCTGCCCGTGAAGCTGGCCTTCAGTTCTAAGGTAGAGGTGTAAGATGGCTCACATCGAAAAACAAGCTGGCGAACTGCAGGAAAAGCTGATCGCGGTTAACCGCGTATCTAAAACCGTTAAAGGTGGTCGTATTTTCTCCTTCACAGCTCTGACTGTAGTTGGTGACGGTAACGGTCGCGTTGGTTTTGGTTACGGTAAAGCGCGTGAAGTTCCAGCAGCGATCCAGAAAGCGATGGAAAAAGCCCGTCGCAATATGATTAATGTCGCGCTGAACCACGGCACCCTGCAGCACCCGGTTAAAGGTGTTCACACGGGTTCTCGTGTATTCATGCAGCCAGCTTCCGAAGGTACCGGTATCATTGCCGGTGGTGCAATGCGCGCCGTTCTGGAAGTTGCTGGAGTTCATAACGTTCTGGCCAAAGCATATGGTTCCACCAACCCGATCAACGTGGTTCGTGCAACTATTGATGGCCTGGAAAATATGAATTCTCCAGAAATGGTCGCTGCCAAGCGTGGTAAATCCGTTGAAGAAATTCTGGGGAAATAAACCATGGCAAAGACTATTAAAATTACTCAAACCCGCAGTGCAATCGGTCGTTTGCCGAAACACAAGGCAACGCTGCTTGGCCTGGGTCTGCGTCGTATTGGTCACACCGTAGAGCGCGAGGATACTCCTGCTGTTCGTGGTATGGTCAACGCGGTTTCCTTCATGGTTAAAGTTGAGGAGTAAGAGATGCGTTTAAATACTCTGTCTCCGGCCGAAGGCTCCAAAAAGGCGGGTAAACGCCTGGGTCGTGGTATCGGTTCTGGCCTCGGTAAAACCGGTGGTCGTGGTCACAAAGGTCAGAACTCTCGTTCTGGCGGTGGCGTACGTCGCGGTTTCGAAGGTGGTCAGATGCCTCTGTACCGTCGTCTGCCGAAATTCGGCTTCACTTCTCGTAAAGCGATGATCACTGCAGAAGTTCGTCTGTCTGATCTGGCTCACGTAGAAGGCGATGTTATCGACCTGAACACGCTGAAAGCGGCTAACATTATCGGTATCCAGATCGAATTCGCGAAAGTGATCCTGTCTGGTGAGGTATCTCGTCCGGTAACTGTTCGTGGCCTGCGCGTGACTAAAGGTGCTCGTGCTGCTATCGAAGCTGCTGGCGGTAAAATTGAGGAATAAGTAGCAGATGGCTAAGCAACCGGGATTAGATTTTCAAAGTGCCAAAGGTGGGATTGGCGAACTGAAGCGCAGACTGTTGTTTGTAATCGGTGCGTTGATTGTGTTCCGTATTGGCTCTTTTATTCCGATCCCTGGTATTGATGCCGCTGTACTTGCCAAACTGCTTGAGCAACAGCGAGGCACCATCATTGAAATGTTCAACATGTTCTCTGGTGGTGCTCTCAGCCGTGCTTCTATCTTTGCGTTGGGTATCATGCCGTATATTTCGGCATCGATCATTGTCCAGCTGTTAACGGTTGTTTATCAGCCGTTAGCAGAGCTGAAGAAAGAAGGGGAGTCTGGTCGTCGTAAGATCAGCCAGTACACCCGCTACGGTACTCTGGTGCTGGCGATATTCCAGTCGATTGGTATTGCTACCGGTCTGCCGAATATGCCTGGTATGCAGGGCCTGGTGATTAATCCAGGCTTTGCATTCTATTTCACCGCTGTTGTTAGTCTGGTCTCAGGAACGATGTTCCTGATGTGGCTCGGTGAACAGATTACTGAACGCGGTATCGGAAACGGTATCTCGATCATTATCTTCGCCGGTATCGTTGCGGGTCTCCCGCCGGCCATCGCCCATACTATCGAGCAAGCGCGTCAAGGCGACCTGCACTTCCTCCTGTTGCTGTTGGTTGCAGTATTAGTATTTGCAGTGACTTTCTTTGTTGTCTTTGTTGAGCGTGGCCAACGCCGCATTGTGGTAAACTACGCTAAGCGTCAACAGGGTCGTCGTGTCTATGCTGCACAGAGCACACATTTACCGCTGAAAGTGAATATGGCAGGGGTAATCCCGGCAATCTTCGCTTCCAGTATTATTCTGTTCCCGGCAACCATTACATCATGGTTCGGGGGCGGTACTGGTTGGAACTGGCTGACAACAATTTCGCTGTATTTGCAGCCTGGGCAACCGCTTTATGTGTTACTCTATGCGTCTGCAATCATCTTCTTCTGTTTCTTCTATACGGCGTTGGTTTTCAACCCGCGTGAAACAGCAGATAACCTGAAGAAGTCCGGTGCATTTGTACCAGGAATTCGTCCGGGAGAGCAAACGGCGAAGTATATCGATAAAGTAATGACCCGCCTGACTTTAGTCGGTGCGTTATACATCACTTTTATCTGCCTGATCCCGGAGTTCATGCGTGATGCAATGAAAGTACCGTTCTACTTTGGTGGGACCTCACTGCTTATCGTTGTTGTCGTGATTATGGACTTTATGGCTCAAGTGCAAACTCTGATGATGTCGAGTCAGTACGAGTCTGCATTGAAGAAGGCGAACCTGAAAGGCTACGGCCGCTAACAGGTCGCTCGAGAAGTTACGGAGAGTAAAAATGAAAGTTCGTGCTTCCGTCAAGAAATTATGCCGTAACTGCAAAATCGTTAAGCGTGATGGCGTCATCCGCGTGATTTGCAGTGCCGAGCCGAAGCATAAACAGCGCCAAGGCTGATTTATTCGCATATTTTTCTTGCAAAGTTGGGTTGAGCTGGCTAGATTAGCCAGCCAATCTTTTGTATGTCTGTACGTTTCCATTTGAGTATCCTGAAAACGGGCTTTTCAGCATGGTGCGTACATATTAAATAGTAGGAGTGCATAGTGGCCCGTATAGCAGGCATTAACATTCCTGATCACAAACATACCGTAATCGCATTAACTGCCATTTTCGGTATCGGCAAGACCCGCTCTAAAGCCATCTGTGCTGACACGGGTATCGCTGAAAATGTTAAGATCAGTGAGCTGTCTGAAGAACAAATTGAATCCCTGCGTGAAGCGGTTGGTAAATTTGTCGTTGAAGGTGATCTGCGCCGTGAAATCACCCTGAGCATCAAGCGTCTGATGGACCTTGGTTGCTATCGTGGTTTACGCCATCGTCGTGGTCTTCCGGTTCGCGGTCAGCGTACTAAGACCAACGCACGTACCCGTAAGGGTCCGCGTAAACCGATCAAGAAATAGTCGGGGTGATTGAATAATGGCAAAGGCACCAGTTCGTGCACGTAAGCGTGTAAGAAAACAAGTCTCTGATGGCGTGGCTCATGTCCATGCTTCTTTTAACAACACCATCGTTACCATTACCGATCGTCAGGGTAACGCGCTGGGTTGGGCAACAGCCGGTGGTTCCGGTTTCCGTGGTTCTCGCAAATCCACTCCGTTCGCAGCTCAGGTTGCAGCAGAGCGTTGCGCTGAAGCCGTAAAAGAATACGGCATCAAGAATCTGGAAGTTATGGTCAAAGGTCCGGGTCCAGGTCGCGAATCTACTATTCGTGCACTGAACGCCGCTGGTTTCCGCATCACGAATATTACTGATGTGACTCCGATCCCTCATAACGGTTGTCGTCCGCCGAAAAAACGTCGCGTATAACGCGTTCGTTTCTAGGATTGTTGGAGAAAGAAAATGGCAAGATATTTGGGTCCTAAGCTCAAGCTGAGCCGTCGTGAGGGCACAGACCTGTTCCTTAAGTCTGGCGTTCGCGCGATCGATACCAAGTGTAAAATTGAACAAGCTCCTGGCCAGCACGGTGCGCGTAAACCGCGTCTGTCTGACTATGGTGTGCAGTTGCGTGAAAAGCAAAAAGTTCGCCGTATGTACGGTGTGCTGGAGCGTCAGTTCCGTAACTACTATAAAGAAGCAGCGCGTCTGAAAGGCAACACCGGTGAAAACCTGTTGACTCTGCTGGAAGGTCGTCTGGACAACGTTGTATACCGTATGGGCTTCGGCGCGACTCGTGCTGAATCACGTCAGCTGGTTAGCCACAAAGCTATCATGGTAAACGGTCGTGTTGTTAACATCGCTTCTTATCAGGTTAAAGCGAATGACGTTGTCAGCATTCGTGAGAAAGCGAAAAAGCAATCTCGCGTGAAAGCCGCTCTGGAGCTGGCTGAGCAGCGTGAAAAGCCAACCTGGCTGGAAGTTGATGCTGGCAAGATGGAAGGTACGTTCAAGCGTCAGCCGGAACGTTCTGATCTGTCTGCGGACATTAACGAACACCTGATCGTCGAGCTTTACTCCAAGTAAAGCTTAGTACCAAAGAGAGGACACAATGCAGGGTTCTGTGACAGAGTTTCTAAAACCGCGCCTGGTCGATATCGAGCAAGTGAGTTCGACGCACGCCAAGGTGACCCTTGAACCTTTAGAGCGTGGCTTTGGCCATACTCTGGGTAACGCACTGCGCCGTATTCTGCTCTCATCGATGCCGGGTTGCGCGGTGACCGAGGTTGAGATTGATGGTGTACTTCATGAGTACAGCACCAAAGAAGGCGTTCAGGAAGATATCCTTGAAATCCTGCTCAACCTGAAAGGGCTGGCGGTGAGAGTTCAGGGTAAAGATGAAGTTATCCTTACTTTGAACAAATCTGGCATTGGCCCTGTGACCGCAGC
Organism: Klebsiella pasteurii; assembly: GCF_018139045.1. NCBI lineage: Bacteria > Pseudomonadati > Pseudomonadota > Gammaproteobacteria > Enterobacterales > Enterobacteriaceae > Klebsiella > Klebsiella pasteurii. Next base: position 3,423,310 of record NZ_CP073236.1, on the reverse strand, counting down.
CGACATTACCCATGACGGTGATGTCGAAATCGTCAAGCCGCAACATGTGATCTGCCACCTGACCGATGAGAACGCTGCTATTAGCATGCGTATCAAAGTTCAGCGCGGTCGCGGTTATGTGCCGGCTTCTGCCCGAATTCATTCGGAAGAAGATGAGCGCCCAATCGGCCGTCTGCTGGTCGACGCATGCTACAGCCCGGTAGAGCGTATTGCCTACAATGTTGAAGCAGCGCGTGTAGAACAGCGTACCGACCTGGACAAGCTGGTCATCGAAATGGAAACCAACGGCACAATCGATCCTGAAGAGGCGATTCGTCGTGCGGCAACCATCCTGGCAGAACAACTGGAAGCTTTCGTTGATTTACGTGATGTACGTCAGCCGGAAGTGAAAGAAGAGAAACCAGAATTCGATCCGATCCTGCTGCGCCCTGTTGACGATCTCGAATTGACTGTCCGCTCTGCTAACTGCCTTAAGGCAGAAGCTATCCACTATATCGGTGATCTGGTACAGCGTACCGAGGTTGAGTTGCTGAAAACGCCGAACCTGGGTAAAAAATCTCTTACCGAGATTAAAGACGTGCTGGCTTCACGTGGTTTGTCTCTGGGCATGCGCCTGGAAAACTGGCCACCGGCAAGCATTGCTGACGAGTAACCGGATCACAGGTTAAGGTTTTACTGAGAAGGATAAGGTCATGCGCCATCGTAAGAGTGGTCGTCAACTGAACCGCAACAGCAGCCATCGCCAGGCTATGTTCCGTAACATGGCTGGTTCGCTGGTTCGTCATGAAATCATCAAGACGACCCTGCCGAAAGCGAAAGAACTGCGTCGCGTAGTTGAGCCGCTGATTACTCTTGCCAAGACTGATAGCGTTGCTAATCGTCGTCTGGCATTCGCCCGCACTCGTGATAACGAGATCGTGGCAAAACTGTTTAACGAGCTGGGCCCGCGTTTCGCGAGCCGCGCCGGTGGTTACACTCGTATTCTGAAGTGTGGCTTCCGTGCAGGCGACAACGCGCCGATGGCATACATCGAGCTGGTTGATCGCTCTGAATCGAAAGCAGAAGCTGCTGCAGAGTAATCTGTAGTAACGTAAAAAAACCCGCTCCGGCGGGTTTTTTTATATCCTCCCTATTCCTGCTTGTTTACAATATCTGCATTATTTATGTTCATCGCCGGAGCCTTATGATGTGGTTACTGGATCAGTGGGCAGAACGTCATATTCTTGATGCGCAGCGCAAAGGTGAGTTAGATAATCTTCCGGGAAGCGGGGAACCCCTGTCTCTGGATGACGACTCGCATGTGCCAGCTGAGCTACGCGCAGGTTATCGATTACTCAAAAATGCGGGTTGTTTACCTCCAGAACTTGAACATCGTAAAGAAGCGGTAATGCTCACTGACTTACTAAAAGGTGTACAGGAGAGCGATCCGCGCTATGCGGAGCTGAGCCGTCGTTTGGCGCTACTCGAATTAAAGCTGCGACAGGCGGGCCTGAACACTGACTTCCTGCGCGGAGATTACGCTGATAAGTTGCTACATAAAATTAAAGAGGAGTAATCATGTACCGTATTGGTGAACTGGCAAAATTGGCTGATGTTACTCCCGACACCATCCGCTACTACGAAAAGCAGCAGATGATGGATCACAATGTGCGTACGGAAGGTGGATTTCGCCTCTATACGGACAACGACTTACAGAGGCTGCGTTTTATCCGCTATGCCAGGCAGCTCGGTTTCACGCTGGAATCGATCCGCGAACTTCTTTCGATCCGCATCGATCCTGAACATCACACCTGCCAGGAATCTAAAGGTATTGTGCAGGCTCGTTTAAGCGAAGTGGAATCCCGGATTAAAGAGCTACAAACCATGCGTCGTTCTTTGCAGCGCCTCAATGATGCTTGCTGCGGAACAGCGCACAGCAGCGTCTATTGTTCAATTCTTGAAGCGCTTGAGCAGGGTGCCAGCAACCAAAATACAGCACGTTGATTTTTGCATCAGTCGCGTCTACACTCAGGCCGATTTCTTTTACTAATCTGGAGAGTTTATGAGCCGCTATCAGCATACTAAAGGGCAAATTAAAGATAACGCCATTGAGGCATTACTTCATGACCCATTATTCAGGCAGCGAGTTGAGAAGAACAAGAAAGGGAAAGGGAGCTACCAAAGAAAAGAAAAACATGCAGGACGGAATGGTCGGGAGGCCAGTGGCAAGAAAGTAAATAACTTTTTTACCACTGGCCTTCTGCTTTTGACGCTTCTTAAGAACGATTGTTTTGTTCTTTCAACAGGTCACGAATTTCGCTAAGCAGGACTTCTTCTTTGGTCGGGGCCGGTGGTGCTGCCGGTATCTCTTCTTTTTTTCTATTCAATTTATTCATCAGTTTGATTGCCATAAAAATGGCAAACGCCACGATAATAAAATCGAAGACGTTCTGGATGAATACGCCATAATGCATTACGACCGCTGGGATGTCTCCCTGGGCGTCTCGTAGCGTGACAGCAAACTGTTTAAAGTCGATTCCGCCAATGAGTAAACCTAGTGGCGGCATAATAATATCGGCAACTAACGACGATACGATTTTACCAAATGCTGCACCAATGATGACACCGACTGCCAAATCAACCACGTTCCCGCGCATCGCAAATTCGCGAAATTCTTTTAAAAAACTCATTTTATTCTCCTTGAGCCAGCTAACACAGATAAGTTTAACAAATGTATTCTTATTTTCCATTACTGGGGAATAATTGCAGAAAAATATTATCCTTTGATATATAAGGGATAAAAGAAAGGCGTCTTGTCGACGCCTAAGAGCTACAGGAAGAAAGGACTTGGCTGGAATAGTCTCTCGACATCAGAGATGAATTTTTTGTCCGTCAGGAACATAACGACATGATCCCCTTGCTCAATACGCAGATTATTATTCGCGATCATGACATCATTACCGCGTACTACTGCGCCAATAATTGTTCCGGGGGGGAGTTTAATCTCATCGATAGCGCGACCAACGACCCGCGAAGTGCTTTCATCTCCGTGCGCTACAGCTTCAATGGCCTCCGCGACACCGCGGCGCAGAGAGGAAACGCCAACAATATCGGCTTTACGCACATGGCTGAGCAGAGCAGAAATTGTTGCCTGCTGCGGTGATATTGCAATGTCGATCACGCTCCCCTGAACAAGATCAACATAGGCCCGGCGCTGGATCAGTACCATTACTTTTTTGGCGCCCATGCGTTTTGCGAGCATGGCAGACATAATGTTAGCTTCATCATCGTTGGTGACGGCAATAAAAAGATCGACTTGATCGATGTGTTCTTCCGCCAGCAATTCTTGATCTGATGCATCACCGTAAAAGACAATTGTATTTTGCAACTTTTCTGCGAGCTCTGCGGCGCGCTGTTGATTACGTTCAATAAGCTTGACGCTGTAATCTTTCTCCAGCTTATGGGCGAGCCCGGCCCCAATGTTTCCCCCGCCAACTAACATGATGCGCTTGTACGGTTTTTCAAGACGCTGAAGTTCGCTCATCACTGCACGAATATGCTGTGATGCTGCGATGAAAAACACCTCATCACCGGCTTCTACGATTGTTGATCCTTGTGGCCTGATAGGACGATCGTGGCGAAAAATAGCTGCTACGCGTGTATCAATATGCGGCATATGCTCGCGCATAGTTGAAAGCGCGTTTCCCACCAAAGGACCGCCATAATAAGCTTTAACGACAGCAAGGCTGACTTTGCCTTCAGCAAAATTGACAACCTGCAGCGCGCCTGGGTACTCGATCAGACGGTGAATACTGTCAATTACCAGCTGCTCTGGAGCGATGAGGTGGTCAATAGGAACCGCTTCTGAATGGAAAAGTTTATCAGCATCGCGTACATAATCCGGGGAACGGATGCGGGCAATACGATTTGGCGTATTAAACAGCGAATAGGCGACCTGACAGGCCACCATGTTCGTTTCATCTGAGCTGGTCACTGCAACCAGCATGTCGGCATCATCCGCACCGGCCTCACGCAGCACGCGAGGATGCGAGCCGTGGCCCTGAACCACTCTGAGATCAAATTTGTCCTGAAGACTGCGAAGGCGGTCGCCATTCGTGTCTACCAGCGTAATATCGTTGTTCTCTCCGACAAGGTTTTCTGCCAGAGTTCCGCCGACCTGCCCTGCGCCCAATATGATAATTTTCATCAGTCGCGACTCGTTATCTCATTACTTTTTGATTAGCTTAGCGTAAAAGAAGCCGTCACCTTGCTCGGCGCCAGGCAAATTTTGCTGGCCCGGTAAATCAGCGTCGCCGGTTTCGCTGAGAACCGCATCAGCTGTACGTTGCAGGAAGGCTTTTATTTGCTGGCTGTTCTCTTCTGGCAATACTGAACATGTCGCGTAAACCAGAGTGCCGCCGGATTTCAGGTGCGGCCATACGGCATCCAAAATTTCAGCCTGGAGCTGGGCCAGTTCCGCGATATCGCGATCCCGGCGCAGCCATTTAATATCTGGGTGACGGCGAATAACACCGGTGGCGGAGCAAGGGGCATCCAGCAGAATACGATCGAATTGTTGCTCGCCACACCATTGGGCTGGATAACGGCCATCGCCTTGCTTGACGGTTGCCTTCATGCCCAGACGCTTCAGGTTGTCGTAGACGCGGGAGAGTCGCTGCTCATCAACGTCGACAGCCAGAACTTGTGCTTCGGGCGCCGCTTCGAGAATATGGGTGGTTTTACCACCCGGGGCAGCGCACAGATCCAGAATTTGCTCGTCGTTTTGCGGATCAAGGAATGTCATGCAGCCCTGAGCAGAGGCATCCTGCACGGTCACCCAACCTGCCTCAAACCCGGGTAATGCGTGGACCGGTACCGGTGTTTCCAGGCGCACGGCGTCAGGGTAAGCGGGATGAGTAAAGCCTTTCATTCCCGCCGCCTCCAGTAATTCCAGCCAGCTGTCGCGCGAATGGTGGACGCGGTTTACGCGCAACCACATCGGCGGGCGCTGGTTGTTCGCTTCTACAATAGATTCCCACTGTGCTGGATAGGCTTTCTGCAGACGTTTCAATAACCAGGAAGGATGTAAAAAGCGGATCTCGCTACGAGAAAATTCAGCTAACAGCTCTTCCTGCTGACGCTGAAACTGGCGCAAGACACCATTTATCAACCCTTTGAGCTGTGGACGCTTAATAGCAACGGCGCCTTCAACGGTTTCCGCCAAGGCTGCATGAGGCGGGATGCGTGTGTATAACAGTTGATAAAAGCCCACCATAATCAGATAGTGCACAACGCGCTGCTTACCCGTCATCGGTCGGGACATGAGCTTGCCTATCAGCCAATCTAACTGTGAAAGTGTACGTAGCACGCCAAAGCATAGCTCCTGAAGCAGCGCTTTATCTTTATCCGAGACTTTTTGTTGCAGCGGGGGCAGAACGTTGCTTAAGGATTGCCCTCGTTCGAGAACCTGTTCAACGGCCTGTGCTGCCAGACTGCGTAAATTGAGTTGTTTTTTCATAAGTACAAAAATAAAAATGCCCGGTAACACCGGGCGTATTAAGAAGGGAGCGTCAGACCAGACGGCTGCCAGGTACAAACCATTCCCGGCGCGAGTTTAATAGATCCTGAGCACTCATGGCTTTTTTCCCGGCCGGCTGTAGCGACAGTAAATTCAGGACCCCGTCCCCGGTCGCGACCTGAATTCCCCGTTTGGTCGCTTCAAGAATGGTTCCTGGCTCGGCGGTTGTGGCCACATTGATAACCGACGCCTGCCAGACTTTTACCGGTTGGCCATCAATTTCTATCCAGCTCATTGGCCACGGGTTAAAGGCGCGAATGCAGCGTTCTAACTGAGCAGCGGAAAGAGACCAGTTGATATGCGCTTCTTCTTTGCTGAGTTTTTGCGCATGGGTAACCAGCGCTTCATCCTGTACAACCGGTTTTGCGGTACCTGTGGCAAGCTGCTTAAGGGTTTCGATAAGCCCCTGAGGGCCAAGGTTAGCCAGCTTGTCGTACAGCGTCCCGCTGGTGTCTTCTGCGGTGATCGGGCACGCAAGCTTATACAGCATATCACCCGTATCGAGACCAACATCCATCTGCATGATGGTTACACCCGTCTCGGCATCGCCAGCCCACAGCGAACGTTGAATCGGGGCCGCACCGCGCCAGCGCGGAAGCAGCGAGCCGTGAACGTTAATGCAGCCCAGGCGTGGAATATCAAGTACGGCTTTTGGCAGAAGGAGGCCATAGGCCACGACGACCATAACATCTGCGCGCAGGTCAGAGACGAGTTGTTGGTTTTCCTGCGGACGTAACGAAACTGGCTGGAATACCGATATGCCTTTCTCTTCCGCCAGAACTTTTACCGGGCTGGGCATGAGTTTTTTACCGCGACCAGCCGGACGGTCCGGTTGGGTGAACACGCCAACAACGTTATGTCCAGAGGAGAGCAGCGCGTCGAGATGACGCGCTGCAAAGTCAGGTGTGCCCGCAAAAATAATACGTAGTGAATCTGACACGTTAATTCTCGTCCTTAAGCTCGGGCATTCAGGCGATCAAGTTTCTCAACTTTCTGACGAATGCGTTGTTGCTTGAGCGGCGACAGGTAGTCGATGAACAGCTTACCGACGAGGTGATCCATCTCATGCTGAATACAGATTGCCAGCAGACCGTCAGCTTCAAGCTCATAAGGTTTACCGTCGCGATCGAGCGCGCGGATTTTCACCTTTTCTGCACGCGGTACTAAAGCACGCTGTTCAGGAATAGAGAGGCAACCCTCTTCAATGCCTGTTTCTCCGCTCTTTTCCAGCAGCTCAGGGTTAATTAATACCAGCTGCTCTTCACGATTTTCTGATACGTCAATAACGATAATGCGCTGATGAATATCTACCTGCGTTGCGGCCAGACCGATACCTTCTTCAGCGTACATCGTCTCAAACATATCATCGACGATACGCTGAATTTCTGCATTTACTTCTTCTACCGGTTTTGCGACTTTGCGAAGGCGCTCGTCCGGAATATGTAACACTTGCAAAACTGACATAGTTATCCAGAGTTGTGTTCAGGAGTTGGAAAGATTATTACCTCTATTCTAGACAAAACCCCCTGCAATTGACAGTCTCACTGACCAATCGCAAAGATTGTTAAAGTCGCTTGTGGCAGGGGAACAGGGATGACGCCGAGGGAAATTTGGTTACGTTTGATGAGAGTGAGCAGCCTGTATGGCGAAGGTGCTATCAGTGCTGCACGCCAGCTATGTTCATCTCCGACGCTAGAGCGAGAAGAGTTGCGTGCCCGTGGTTTGAATCTGGCGCAATCGAAGCATTTCCTCGGCGTTAACCAATGCGAAATCGATGCCACGCTACAATGGCTGGAGCAACCCAATTGCTATTTACTGACTGCCGAAGATCCGCTTTTCCCACCTCAATTGCGGGCGATTGTCGACTTTCCATGCGCCCTTTTAGTATGTGGAGATCCTGCGCTACTCAGTAGCCGGCAGCTGTCCGTCATTGGGAGTCGGTCACACTCTTGGTATGGCGCTCGTTGGGGAAAACTATTTAGCGAAGCTTTAGCGCGGTATGACATTACGATCACGAGCGGTCTGGCCCTTGGCATTGATGGTATTGCTCATCGTGGTGCGCTGGAAGGGAAAGGTAAAACGGTGGCTGTTTTAGGGAATGGCTTAGGAGAGATCTATCCTCGTCGCCATCAGGCGTTAGCGGAGCAGATAATTAACGGTGGCGGAGCCGTCATTTCTGAGTTTCCGCTGTTCACTCCGCCCCTTCCGGGCAATTTTCCCCGCCGTAACCGGATTATCAGTGGCCTAAGCGCCGGTGTGTTGGTTATTGAAGCTGCGCTGAAAAGTGGCTCATTAGTGACGGTTCGTTATGCGCTGGAGCAGGGAAGGGATGTCTTTGCTCTGCCAGGGCCGATTGGCAGCCCGGGTTCAGAAGGCCCTCATTGGCTTATCAAGCAGGGCGCGATTCCCGTAACAGCCCCTGAAGATATCGTCGAATACTGGCGAGATGAGCTACCGAATATTCTTCCCGAGCCAAATGACGTAAATAATTGCGGTGATCGGCCTTCTGTAGCATTGCCATTTCCAGAGCTCCTGGCTAACGTAGGAGATGAGGTAACACCTGTTGACGTTGTCGCTGAACGTGCCGGCCAATCTGTGCCAGTAACCGTAGCCCAGCTACTAGAACTGGAGTTAGCAGGCTGGATCGCAGCTGTACCCGGCGGCTATGTCCGATTAAGGAGGGCAAGCCATGTTCGACGTACTGATGTATCTGTTTGAAACTTACATCCATAACGAAGCAGAAATGCGCGTGGATCAGGACAAGCTAACTCGGGATCTGACCGATGCCGGTTTTGAACGAGAAGATATCTATAACGCCCTAATGTGGCTCGAAAAACTGGCTGATTACCAGGAGGGGCTTGTTGCACCTATGCAGCTAGCTTCTGACCCACTCTCGTTACGAGTATATACTGACGAGGAGTGTCAGCGTCTTGACGCGAGTTGCCGGGGATTCTTACTGTTCCTTGAGCAAATTCAGGTGTTGAACCTCGAAACACGGGAAATGGTGATAGAGCGCGTGCTGGCGCTGGATACGGCAGAATTCGATCTGGAGGATCTCAAATGGGTGATTCTGATGGTGCTGTTCAATATTCCCGGTTGCGAAAATGCCTACCAGCAAATGGAAGAATTACTCTTTGAAGTAAATGAAGGTATGCTGCACTAACTTTTTTGCTGCGACATTAGAATTGTTATGACCAAAACAGCGCTGTTTTCGGTGCGTAAAAACGAACCTTGCCCGCAGTGTGGGGCTGAACTGGTAATACGCTCCGGGAAGCACGGGCCTTTTCTCGGCTGCTCGCATTATCCTGACTGTGACTATGTCCGGCCCCTGAAAAATCAGGCGGACGGGCATATTGTTAAAGTTCTGGAGGGGCAAACGTGTCCGTCTTGCGGCGCAGTGCTGGTGCTACGCCAGGGGCGTTTTGGTATGTTTATCGGTTGTAGCAGCTATCCTGATTGCGAACATACTGAACTTATCGATAAGCCGGATGAAACTGCAATAGCCTGCCCGCAATGCGGGCAAGGGCATCTGGTTCAGCGCCGTTCACGTTATGGAAAAAACTTCCATTCCTGCGATCGTTACCCCGATTGCCAGTTCGTCATTAACTTCAGGCCAGTGGCGGGCGAGTGTCCTGAGTGTCATTACCCGTTGCTAATCGAAAAGAAAACGGCGCAGGGCGTTAAGCGCTTTTGTGCCAGCAAACAATGTGGAAAGCCGATATCGGCGGAATAAATCTGTGAATAATAACCTGCCCTCAGAAGCCATCGTACGCGCTGTGGCGCTTCTGAATAATGAACATGTCATTGCCTATCCAACAGAAGCCGTTTTTGGCGTCGGTTGCGATCCCGATAGCGAAAAAGCCGTCATGAGTCTGCTCGCACTTAAGCGGCGTCCCGTTGAAAAGGGGCTGATTCTGATTGCTGCGAACTTTGAGCAACTCAAGCCGTATATTGACGATACGCAATTGAGCGATGAGCAGCTAGCGGCTATTTTTTCGTGTTGGCCTGGGCCGGTAACATTTGTCTTCCCGGCCTGCGCTTCAACGCCGCGTTGGTTGACCGGGCGCTTTAATTCATTGGCAGTACGAGTCACGGATCATCCGCTGGTGGTCGAACTGTGTAAGGCTTACGGGAAACCGCTTGTTTCTACCAGCGCAAATTTATCTGGTCTGCCACCTTGTCGCACGACGGCTGAGGTTTATACGCAGTTTGGCGCGGATTTCCCGGTAGTCGATGGGGCAACGGGAGGGCGTCAAAACCCATCTGAAATACGTGATGCCTTGACGGGCGAACTCTTCCGCCAGGGGTAACTCATGGAAACTTATGCCGTCTTCGGACACCCGATTGCCCATAGCAAGTCGCCATCTATTCATCGGCTTTTTGCGCAGCAGCTGCACATTACGCATCCCTATGGCCGTATCCTGGCTCCGCTCGATGATTTTGTTACCACGCTCGATACCTTCTTTAATGAAGGCGGTAAGGGAGCGAACGTCACCGTGCCTTTTAAAGAAGAGGCCTTCGCGCGAGCGGATGAGTTAACCGAACGTGCAGCGCTGGCTGGTGCGGTCAATACGCTTAAACGGTTGGAGGATGGCCGCCTGCTTGGGGACAATACCGATGGTATTGGACTACTGAGCGATCTGCAACGGCTTGGTTTTATTAAACCTGGATTCCGGGTGTTGCTCATTGGCGCAGGTGGGGCTTCACGCGGCGTATTGCTTCCTCTCTTGTCGCTGGATTGCGCCGTGACTATTGTTAATCGTACCTATTCTCGCGCCCATGAACTGGCTACGCTTTTTGCTCATACCGGCAGCGTCCACGCTTTGGATATAGAAGCATTAGGCGGCCAGGAATTTGATCTCATTATTAATGCGACGTCCAGCGGTATTGACGGCGATGTTCCCGCGATCCCTGTTACATTAATAAATCCCCGTGTCTGTTGTTATGACATGTTTTACCAGAAAGGCTGTACGCCATTTTTAACACTATGCCGGCAACATGGTGCCACCAAATGCGCTGATGGGCTGGGAATGCTGGTGGCGCAGGCTGCCCATGCGGTGCTGTTATGGCATGGCGTACTGCCAGAAATTACGCCAGTCATTGCGGCTTTGCAGAAGGAACTGAATGCATGAACCAGGCTATTCAGTTTCCAGACAGAGAGGTATGGGATGAAGCGCATCAATGTATCGCTTTTCCGGCATTAGTTAACGGCATGCAGCTAACCTGCGCCTTAACGCTAACCGGTCTCAAGAAGCGTTTTGGCGGTGAAGACCCTGCGCAATGGCTGGCCGCTTTTCGTGAACATCGCTGGGATCTGGAAGATGAAGCCCAGGTTCTCATTCTCGACCAGCAGGAAGATGCTCAGGGTTGGATCTGGCTTTCCTGATCGAGATAATCACCTTTCCACTTTACATAGTTATTCGCTGAATATATGAGCCCCGCGATTTCCGCCTCCGTCAGGGGGCGTATCTGTTTTACCGGGTTGCCAAAGTAAAGATAGCCACTCTTGAGACGTTTGTTCTGAGGAACCAGACTACCTGCGCCAATCATTATGTCGTCTTCAACAATCACGCCATCCAACAAAATCGAACCCATCCCCACCAGTACCCGATTACCAATAGTGCAGCCGTGTAGCATCACCTTATGGCCGACGGTAACATCATCGCCAATGATTAATGGATTGCCTTGCGGTTTGGAAGGAGACTTATGTGTGACATGTAAGACGCTACCGTCCTGAATATTGGTGCGAGCGCCTATTTCGACGTAATTCACATCACCGCGAATCGCGACCAGAGGCCAGATACTGACGTCATCAGCCATTCTGACATCACCGATCACCACGCTGCTGCTGTCGATCATCACGCGCAGGCCCGTTTTAGGGAATAAATCTTTATAACGACGCAAACTGGTGGTCATGGTTACCTCAATAAATGAAGGGAGTGCAGAGACTTTGGTTGCTTTTTTGGCCGTCTGCAACCCTTTATTGTGGTAAAAAGTGAGCGGATTGAGCAAGAACACCGCGAAGCGGCTGAAAAACCATCATTTGGAAAAAAAGATCGAAAAAAGGCTTGTGCAAAAAAATGGGATCCCTATAATGCGCTCCCACTGACACGGCAGATGTGAATCACTTCACAAACAGCCCGGTCGGTTGAAGAGAAAAAATCCTGCAATAACGGGTTGACTCTGAAAGAGGAAAGCGTAATATACGCCACCTCGCAACGGTGAGCGAAAGCCGCGTTGCACTGCTCTTTAACAATTTATCAGACAATCTGTGTGGGCACTCAAAGTGATATGGATTCTTAACGTCCTCGGACGAAAAATGAATACCAAGTCTCAAAGAGTGAACACGTAATTCATTACGAAGTTTAATTCTACGAGCATCAAACTTAAATTGAAGAGTTTGATCATGGCTCAGATTGAACGCTGGCGGCAGGCCTAACACATGCAAGTCGAACGGTAGCACAGAGAGCTTGCTCTCGGGTGACGAGTGGCGGACGGGTGAGTAATGTCTGGGAAACTGCCTGATGGAGGGGGATAACTACTGGAAACGGTAGCTAATACCGCATAACGTCGCAAGACCAAAGAGGGGGACCTTCGGGCCTCTTGCCATCAGATGTGCCCAGATGGGATTAGCTAGTAGGTGGGGTAACGGCTCACCTAGGCGACGATCCCTAGCTGGTCTGAGAGGATGACCAGCCACACTGGAACTGAGACACGGTCCAGACTCCTACGGGAGGCAGCAGTGGGGAATATTGCACAATGGGCGCAAGCCTGATGCAGCCATGCCGCGTGTATGAAGAAGGCCTTCGGGTTGTAAAGTACTTTCAGCGGGGAGGAAGGGAGTAAGGTTAATAACCTTATTCATTGACGTTACCCGCAGAAGAAGCACCGGCTAACTCCGTGCCAGCAGCCGCGGTAATACGGAGGGTGCAAGCGTTAATCGGAATTACTGGGCGTAAAGCGCACGCAGGCGGTCTGTCAAGTCGGATGTGAAATCCCCGGGCTCAACCTGGGAACTGCATTCGAAACTGGCAGGCTGGAGTCTTGTAGAGGGGGGTAGAATTCCAGGTGTAGCGGTGAAATGCGTAGAGATCTGGAGGAATACCGGTGGCGAAGGCGGCCCCCTGGACAAAGACTGACGCTCAGGTGCGAAAGCGTGGGGAGCAAACAGGATTAGATACCCTGGTAGTCCACGCTGTAAACGATGTCGACTTGGAGGTTGTTCCCTTGAGGAGTGGCTTCCGGAGCTAACGCGTTAAGTCGACCGCCTGGGGAGTACGGCCGCAAGGTTAAAACTCAAATGAATTGACGGGGGCCCGCACAAGCGGTGGAGCATGTGGTTTAATTCGATGCAACGCGAAGAACCTTACCTACTCTTGACATCCAGAGAACTTAGCAGAGATGCTTTGGTGCCTTCGGGAACTCTGAGACAGGTGCTGCATGGCTGTCGTCAGCTCGTGTTGTGAAATGTTGGGTTAAGTCCCGCAACGAGCGCAACCCTTATCCTTTGTTGCCAGCGATTCGGTCGGGAACTCAAAGGAGACTGCCAGTGATAAACTGGAGGAAGGTGGGGATGACGTCAAGTCATCATGGCCCTTACGAGTAGGGCTACACACGTGCTACAATGGCATATACAAAGAGAAGCGACCTCGCGAGAGCAAGCGGACCTCATAAAGTATGTCGTAGTCCGGATTGGAGTCTGCAACTCGACTCCATGAAGTCGGAATCGCTAGTAATCGTGGATCAGAATGCCACGGTGAATACGTTCCCGGGCCTTGTACACACCGCCCGTCACACCATGGGAGTGGGTTGCAAAAGAAGTAGGTAGCTTAACCTTCGGGAGGGCGCTTACCACTTTGTGATTCATGACTGGGGTGAAGTCGTAACAAGGTAACCGTAGGGGAACCTGCGGTTGGATCACCTCCTTACCTTAAAGAACCTGCCTTTGTAGTGTCCACACAGATTGTCTGATGAAAAGTAAATAGCAAGGCGTCTTGCGATTGAGACTTCAGTGTCCCCTTCGTCTAGAGGCCCAGGACACCGCCCTTTCACGGCGGTAACAGGGGTTCGAATCCCCTAGGGGACGCCACTTGCTGGTTCGTGAGTGAAAGTCACCTGCCTTAATATCTCAAAACTCATCTTCGGGTGACGTTTGAGATATTTGCTCTTTAAAAATCTGGATCAAGCTGAAAATTGAAACGACACACATGTTATGTGTGTTCGAGTCTCTCAAATTTTCGCGACACGACGATGTTTTACGAAACATCTTCGGGTTGTGAGGTTAAGCGACTAAGCGTACACGGTGGATGCCCTGGCAGTCAGAGGCGATGAAGGACGTGCTAATCTGCGAAAAGCGTCGGTAAGGTGATATGAACCGTTACAGCCGGCGATGTCCGAATGGGGAAACCCAGTGCAATTCGTTGCACTATCGTTTGATGAATACATAGTCAAACGAGGCGAACCGGGGGAACTGAAACATCTAAGTACCCCGAGGAAAAGAAATCAACCGAGATTCCCCCAGTAGCGGCGAGCGAACGGGGAGCAGCCCGGAGTCTGAATCAGCTTGTGTGTTAGTGGAAGCGTCTGGAAAGTCGCAGGGTACAGGGTGATACTCCCGTACACTAAAACACACAGGTTGTGAACTCGAAGAGTAGGGCGGGACACGTGGTATCCTGTCTGAATATGGGGGGACCATCCTCCAAGGCTAAATACTCCTGACTGACCGATAGTGAACCAGTACCGTGAGGGAAAGGCGAAAAGAACCCCGGCGAGGGGAGTGAAAAAGAACCTGAAACCGTGTACGTACAAGCAGTAGGAGCCCACTTGTTGGGTGACTGCGTACCTTTTGTATAATGGGTCAGCGACTTATATTCTGTAGCAAGGTTAACCGTATAGGGGAGCCGCAGGGAAACCGAGTCTTAACTGGGCGTTAAGTTGCAGGGTATAGACCCGAAACCCGGTGATCTAGCCATGGGCAGGTTGAAGGTTGGGTAACACTAACTGGAGGACCGAACCGACTAATGTTGAAAAATTAGCGGATGACTTGTGGCTGGGGGTGAAAGGCCAATCAAACCGGGAGATAGCTGGTTCTCCCCGAAAGCTATTTAGGTAGCGCCTCGTGAACTCATCTTCGGGGGTAGAGCACTGTTTCGGCTAGGGGGTCATCCCGACTTACCAACCCGATGCAAACTACGAATACCGAAGAATGTTATCACGGGAGACACACGGCGGGTGCTAACGTCCGTCGTGAAGAGGGAAACAACCCAGACCGCCAGCTAAGGTCCCAAAGTCATGGTTAAGTGGGAAACGATGTGGGAAGGCCCAGACAGCCAGGATGTTGGCTTAGAAGCAGCCATCATTTAAAGAAAGCGTAATAGCTCACTGGTCGAGTCGGCCTGCGCGGAAGATGTAACGGGGCTAAACCATGCACCGAAGCTGCGGCAGCGACGCTTATGCGTTGTTGGGTAGGGGAGCGTTCTGTAAGCCGTTGAAGGTGGCCTGTGAGGGTTGCTGGAGGTATCAGAAGTGCGAATGCTGACATAAGTAACGATAATGCGGGTGAAAAACCCGCACGCCGGAAGACCAAGGGTTCCTGTCCAACGTTAATCGGGGCAGGGTGAGTCGACCCCTAAGGCGAGGCCGAAAGGCGTAGTCGATGGGAAACAGGTTAATATTCCTGTACTTGGTGTTACTGCGAAGGGGGGACGGAGAAGGCTATGTTGGCCGGGCGACGGTTGTCCCGGTTTAAGCATGTAGGCGGATGTTCCAGGTAAATCCGGAACGTTATTAACGCTGAGGTGTGATGACGAGGCACTACGGTGCTGAAGTGACAAATGCCCTGCTTCCAGGAAAAGCCTCTAAGCATCAGGTAACATCAAATCGTACCCCAAACCGACACAGGTGGTCAGGTAGAGAATACCAAGGCGCTTGAGAGAACTCGGGTGAAGGAACTAGGCAAAATGGTGCCGTAACTTCGGGAGAAGGCACGCTGATATGTAGGTGAAGTGATTTACTCATGGAGCTGAAATCAGTCGAAGATACCAGCTGGCTGCAACTGTTTATTAAAAACACAGCACTGTGCAAACACGAAAGTGGACGTATACGGTGTGACGCCTGCCCGGTGCCGGAAGGTTAATTGATGGGGTTATCCGTAAGGAGAAGCTCTTGATCGAAGCCCCGGTAAACGGCGGCCGTAACTATAACGGTCCTAAGGTAGCGAAATTCCTTGTCGGGTAAGTTCCGACCTGCACGAATGGCGTAATGATGGCCAGGCTGTCTCCACCCGAGACTCAGTGAAATTGAACTCGCTGTGAAGATGCAGTGTACCCGCGGCAAGACGGAAAGACCCCGTGAACCTTTACTATAGCTTGACACTGAACACTGGTCCTTGATGTGTAGGATAGGTGGGAGGCTTTGAAGTGTGGACGCCAGTCTGCATGGAGCCATCCTTGAAATACCACCCTTTAATGGCTGGTGTTCTAACGTGGGCCCGTAATCCGGGTTGCGGACAGTGTCTGGTGGGTAGTTTGACTGGGGCGGTCTCCTCCTAAAGAGTAACGGAGGAGCACGAAGGTCAGCTAATCCTGGTCGGACATCAGGAGGTTAGTGCAATGGCATAAGCTGGCTTGACTGCGAGCGTGACGGCGCGAGCAGGTGCGAAAGCAGGTCATAGTGATCCGGTGGTTCTGAATGGAAGGGCCATCGCTCAACGGATAAAAGGTACTCCGGGGATAACAGGCTGATACCGCCCAAGAGTTCATATCGACGGCGGTGTTTGGCACCTCGATGTCGGCTCATCACATCCTGGGGCTGAAGTAGGTCCCAAGGGTATGGCTGTTCGCCATTTAAAGTGGTACGCGAGCTGGGTTTAGAACGTCGTGAGACAGTTCGGTCCCTATCTGCCGTGGGCGCTGGAGAATTGAGGGGGGCTGCTCCTAGTACGAGAGGACCGGAGTGGACGCATCACTGGTGTTCGGGTTGTCATGCCAATGGCATTGCCCGGTAGCTAAATGCGGAAGAGATAAGTGCTGAAAGCATCTAAGTACGAAACTTGCCCCGAGATGAGTTCTCCCTGACCCTTTAAGGGTCCTGAAGGAACGTTGAAGACGACGACGTTGATAGGCCGGGTGTGTAAGCGCAGCGATGCGTTGAGCTAACCGGTACTAATGAACCGTGAGGCTTAACCTTACAACGCCGAAGATGTTTTGGCGGATTGAGAAGAGAACAATTTCAGCATTGATTACAGATTTTCGGGAACGAAAGATTTTACGCTGAGGCAAGGCGGCAAATGAAGTAAAGGAAGGAGCATACTGAGGTATGTGACTGACTTTACGAATGCAGCCAACGCAGCATCGGTGTAAAAGATTCGTTTCTGACAACAGAATTTGCCTGGCGGCGATAGCGCGGTGGTCCCACCTGACCCCATGCCGAACTCAGAAGTGAAACGCCGTAGCGCCGATGGTAGTGTGGGGTCTCCCCATGTGAGAGTAGGGAACTGCCAGGCATCAAATTAAGTGTGCTGATATGGCTCAGTTGGTAGAGCGCACCCTTGGTAAGGGTGAGGTCCCCAGTTCGACTCTGGGTATCAGCACCAGTTTTTAGGTTAAAGTTCGGCGATTTTAAAAGAATTTGCCTGGCAACGATAGCGCGGTGGTCCCACCTGACCCCATGCCGAACTCAGAAGTGAAACGCCGTAGCGCCGATGGTAGTGTGGGGTCTCCCCATGTGAGAGTAGGGCATTGCCAGGCATCAAATAAGTGAAAAGCCCATCCGCCAGGATGGGCTTTTTGCGTTTTTGCGTCTACGAAAAAATTATATCCGGCAATGACGTTTCATCCGCTCGATGTTATTCGAGGGAGCTTTGCCCGAGCTTCAGCAGCGGGCAATGTAGTTTAAGCATGGTGGGGCTTACCTTCGGGGAAAGCGGTACCGGATATTACTCCGGTACCTGCCATGGTAGAGAAGAGAAAGGAATTAACGCGTCAATGCCACAATACCGAGCGTCAGGCCAGCTATCGCGGCTGCGCCACCGGCAATCGCGCCAGCAGTTTCCCAGTTATCCTGGGTCGTTCCTTTCATACAGGTATTAGTGTGGACTAATCTACCTTCAGAATCATAGACCGGCACGCACGGAGAATCGTGCGCACAGCCAGCGAGCAGAGTCGCCAGCAATGCCACTATAATAAATTTATTCATGATGTTACCTCTAAATAATCCGCTTCGCTGTATTGGAGAACCCATACACCTACGGAACGGTTTATTTTATCATCAGCAATACAGGGCGCCGCTAGAGTAAATAATCTCAATTTATGAGTAACGTAAATATCGTGAAGAAAGTCAGAAGACTATAGGTAAATAATGTGTATGGGAAACTGCGGTAATTATTAAATAGTAATAAATACATTTAATATCATTAGGATAGGTTACCGATACGCAGACGAAAAAAGGCACCAGAAAGGTGCCTTTAGAAAAGAATATTTACTCTGCGTGTTTCGTAAAACGGCGTCTTACCACCACGAAGAAGACCGGGACGAAGAAGATAGCCAGCAATGTTGCCATCAGCATTCCGCCCATAACACCGGTACCAACCGCGTTTTGGGCGCCGCTGCCAGCTCCATGGCTAATTACCAGAGGCAGAACCCCCAGGATAAAGGCCAGCGAAGTCATCAGGATAGGGCGTAAACGCATACGCGATGCTTCAAGTGTGGCTTCAATAATTCCTTTGCCTTCTTTATCCATCAGGTCTTTCGCAAACTCAACGATAAGAATAGCGTTTTTCGCAGACAGGCCGATAGTTGTTAATAAACCCACCTGGAAATAAACGTCATTATTTAGCCCGCGTAACGACGCTGCCAGTAGTGCTCCAACCACCCCTAATGGAACGACGAGCATGACGGAGAAGGGAATAGACCAGCTTTCATAAAGCGCCGCGAGACACAAAAAGACAACAATAAGAGAAATGGCATATAAGGCTGGCGCCTGATTACCGGATAAACGTTCTTGATAAGACATTCCCGTCCAGTCGTAGCCGATCCCAGCAGGAAGCTTGCTGGCCAACTGTTCCATTAAAATCATCGCATCACCGGTACTTTTTCCGGGCGCCGCTTCGCCAAGCATTTCCATAGAGGGCAGACCGTTGTAGCGCTCAAGGCGCGGGGAGCCATAAACCCAGCGCGAAGTCACAAAAGCGGAGAATGGGACCATTTCGCCATTCGCGCTGCGGACGTACATATTATTGATATCGCTCGGCAGCATACGGAATTTAGCATCGGCCTGAACGTAGACTTTTTTCACTCGTCCATGGTCAATAAAGTCGTTGACGTAATATCCCCCCAGCGCCGCGGAAATAGTCTCATTGATATCGGATAGCGAAATCCCCAGAGCCTGAGCTTTCTCCTGATCGACATCCAGCTTGAATTGTGGTGTATCTTCAAGCCCGTTTGGACGAACGCGTACCAGCTGATCCGGATGCTCTCTCACCATACCAAGGAGCTGATTACGAGCCTGGGTTAGCGCGCTATGGCCGAGGTTACCCTGATCGATAAGCTCAAAGTCAAAACCCGTGGCCGTACCCAGCTCGATAATGGCCGGTAGGTTGAAAGGGAAGACCATGGCATCTTTAATCTGGCTGAAGGCGGCGGTTGCTCGTTTGATGATGGCCTCAACGCCATTTTCGGAACCACTACGTGCTTCCCATGGCTTCAGGCTGACAAACGCCATACCGGAGTTTTGACCCTGACCGCTAAAGCTAAAGCCGTTAACGGTAAAGACGCTTTCAACGTTCGCCTTCTCTTTATGCAGGTAGTAATCGGTAACCGTATCGAGCACTTTTTGCGTGCGCTCCTGCGTTGCGCCTGAAGGCAGTTGGATCATGGTCATAAATACCCCTTGATCCTCATCCGGCAAGAAGGAGGTGGGCAGACGCACAAAGAGCGCGGCCATACCCACAACGATCAGCAAGTAGATGATGAGATAGCGTCCGGTACAGCGCAGGATCCCGCTAACGCTGTTAGTGTAGTGGTTTACGCTACGATCGAATTTCGCGTTAAACCAACCAAAAAACCCTTTTTTCTCATGATGATCGGCTGATGTTGGTTTCAATAATGTAGCGCAAAGCGCGGGGGTCAGGATCAGCGCAACCAGTACGGACAGCGCCATGGCGGAGACGATGGTGATAGAGAATTGCCGATAAATCGCTCCCGTAGAACCACCAAAGAAGGCCATCGGGACAAACACCGCCGAAAGCACCATGGCAATGCCAACCAGCGCCCCCTGTATTTGCGCCATCGATTTTTCCGTCGCCTCTTTTGGCGGAAGCTTCTCTTCAACCATGACGCGTTCGACGTTTTCCACCACCACGATAGCATCGTCAACCAGGAGGCCTATTGCCAGCACCATGCCAAACATCGTTAGCGTATTGATGGAGTAACCAAACGTTGCCAGGACGGCAAAGGTGCCGAGCAGGACGACCGGAACCGCAATGGTGGGGATCAGCGTGGCCCGGATATTCTGTAAGAACAGATACATCACCAGGAAGACGAGGATAATCGCTTCAAAAAGCGTCTTCACAACCTCATGAATAGAGATTTTCACAAACGGCGTAGTGTCGTAGGGATAGACGACCTTCATCCCCTGTGGGAAGTACGGCTGCAGCTCGGCAAGCTTCGCTTTAATCGCGGCGGCGGTATCGAGGGCATTGGCGCCGGTAGCGAGCTTAATTCCCAGGCCTGAAGCCGGTTTTCCATTGATTTTTGCGACAACGTTGTAGTTTTCACCTCCCAGCTCAATACGTGCCACATCTTTCAGATGTACCACTGAGCCACCCGCGTTCACGCGCAAAGTCACTTTGCCAAACTCTGCCGGATCCTTCAGCCGCGTCTGAGCAATAATGGATGCATTTAGCTGCTGGCCTTTAAGAGCCGGCGTACCACCAAGCTGGCCTGCTGCGATCTGATCGTTCTGTATCTGTAGCTGGTTAATGACGTCGACAGGCGTGAGGTTGTACTTATTCAGGAGATTACCGTCCAGCCAGACGCGCATGGCATACTGCGCGCCGAAGAGCTGTACATCGCCTACGCCGTTAAGGCGGCTAATGGTATCTTTGACGTTCGATGCTACATAGTCAGAGATATCATCCTGAGTGGTACTGGGGTTATCCTAGATGAATCCAGCAACCATCAAGAAACTACTGCTTGATTTCTCGACGCTAATCCCTTGCTGCTGCACTTCCTGAGGCAGAAGCGGCGTCGCCAGTTGGAGTTTATTCTGCACCTGAACTTGCGCAATATCCGGATCCGTACCCGACGTAAAGGTCAGGGTGATGGTCACGCCGCCTGCAGAATCGCTGGTTGAGGACATGTACATCAGATTATCGATACCGTTCATGTTCTGTTCGATAACCTGAGTCACCGTATCCTGAACGGTTTGTGCGTCCGCACCTGGATAGGTTGCGGAGATGGCCACCGCTGGCGGCGCGATAGTCGGGTATTGTGCAATCGGTAGCTGCATAATTGCGAGGCCACCGGCAATCATCATGATGATCGCCAGCACCCAGGCGAAGACCGGTCGATGAATAAAAAACTTAGACATAGGGATTCGTACCTTATTGCGCGACGGACGTCGCGGTATCCTCTTCGGCCTTCACGGTGACGCCGGGACGTACTTTCTGCAGACCGCTGACGATAACCTTTTCACCGGCTTTCAGACCGCTCGTGATTAACCACTTATCGCCAATCGCCTGTGAGGCGGTGACGGCTCGCGTTTCCACCTGGTTTTTGTCATTAACGATCATCACGCTGGCATCGCCGCGCGGCGTCCGGGTGACTCCCTGCTGGGGCACGAGAATGGCATTCGGCGAAACTCCCTCATCAATGCGGGCGCGAACAAACATACCTGGCAGCAGAGCGTGCTGTGGGTTAGGGAAGATGGCACGAAGCGTAATGGAGCCGGTACTCTCATCCACGGTGACATCAGAGAACTGCAAAGTGCCCTGAAGCGTATACGGCTCACCATTTTCCATAATCAGCTGCACGTTTTTGGTGTCATTGCCGTGCTGCAGACTTTCCTGTTTCAGGCGCATGAAATCATTACTGGATTCGGTAACGTCCACATAAATAGGATCGAGCTGCTGTACCGTCGCCATCGCGTCGGCCTGACCGTTTGTCACCAGGGCGCCTTCGGTCACGCTGGATTTGCCGATACGGCCGCTGATGGGAGAGGTCACTTTGGTGTAGGCCAGATTAATACGCGCGCTTTCAACGGCCGCTTTTGCAGCGATAACATCGGCATCAGCCTGGCGTGCTGTCGCCACCGCCTGATCGTATTCTTGCTGGCTGATATATTTTGTGCCGAGAAGAGGCGCGTAGCGTTTTACCGTTAAATGGGCGATGGCGGCTGCCGCCTCTGCTTTCGCTTCATCACCCTTTGTACTGTTGTAAGCCGCCTGATAGGTCGCCGGATCGATTTGATAAAGCGACTGTCCTGCGCTGACATCGCTACCCTCGACAAAGTTACGCTGCAGGATAATTCCGTTCACCTGCGGGCGGACTTCCGCGACGCGGTAGGCTGATGTGCGGCCGGGTAGCTCCGTGGTGACGGACAGCGGCGCGCTGTGTACCACATAGACGGAGACCTGAGGTGTCTGCGCATGCGGTTGCTCATCGCCTGAATTATCGCAACCGCTGAGCAAGATAGCCGAGATGATAAGGCTGGATAAAAGTGTAACCCTGACATGAGGTGTCATTGCTGTTCCTTATAGATTATGAGCCTGACCTGGCCACGAATCTGTGCAAGAAATAATGAATTAAAATGCGGTTTGTTATCCTACAAATAAAAAACGATGGATGTAAGAAATAGTTATTTTTTAGCCATCAGCAAGGCACGTAAAAACAAAATATCAGGGGTAATGTTTTTATAATGATCTGAAATTAAAATTTGCTTACATTGATATTTAATTCATGAATGAATTAGAATTAATTATTTGTTGTATGTATTTATTTTATTTTGGTTTGAGATTTAACTTATCTGTGTTTTTGCTAAACAATATTGATTGTCAGATGCTAGGTTTATACCTATTCAGCTATTTCCCACACTCTCAATCTGGCGTTGAGTGGAGCACCGTATGCCTAGAAGAACGAAAGAAGATGCGCTAAAGACCCGGCAGCTTCTGATTGAGTCTGCCATTCAGCAGTTTGCCCTACGCGGCGTGACCAGCACCACCTTGGCCGATATTGCTGATTCTGCTGGTGTCACGCGCGGAGCGGTGTACTGGCACTTTGCGAGCAAAGCGGAGCTATTTAATGAAATGTGGCAACAGCAGCTGCCGCTACGTGACCTGCTTCAGCATGAATTTCCCCAAAAAGAGAGCCAGGATCCGCTCAGTACGCTCCGAGAGAAATTTATTATTGGCTTACAATATATCGCCAATAACCCCCGTCAACGTGCGTTGATGCAAATTCTGTATCAGAAATGCGAGTTTTCCAGCGACATGATGCCGGAAGCTGAGATTCGTAAGAGAATTGGATTTAGTTACCCGATTATTCGCGGGGTTTTGCAGCTCTGTATTCGTAACGGTTTATTACCAGCGGAAACTAATGTTGAAATTTCATTAATTGTCTTACACAGCGCGTTTACGGGTATTATTAAAAACTGGCTGGTGGAACCCGGGCAATTTGATCTGTATCGCCAGGCGCCCGCTTTGGTTGATAATATTATGTCGATCCTTTGTGGGGCTACCCGACAGCTGGCGACAGTTAGCCATTATAATCAATGAAATAAAAAAGGCGCTTCCCCATGCCGAAGAGCGCCTTTTATATCAAACACTTAACTGATTAGTATCAGTTCATGCCGTATTTTTTCAATTTTTTACGCAGAGTACCACGGTTGATGCCCATCATCAGGGCAGCACGGGTCTGGTTACCGCGGGTGTATTGCATCACCATGTCCAACAGGGGCTGTTCTACTTCAGCCAGTACCAGCTCATACAGGTCATTAACATCCTGACCATTCAGTTGAGCAAAATAGTTCTTCAGTGCCTGTTTAACCGAGTCACGCAGGGGCTTTTGAGTTACCTGATCCTGAGAGTTAACGGTAGAAACGGTCAGTACGTCAGAATTTACGCGTTGTTCGAACATAGTTCTGTCAGCTCTTTATTTCTATTACGCAAAATTTTCGAAGTATGCCTCCAACGCCTCCAGCTGTTCGCTGGAATCTTCTATGGCGTTGAATGTGCGCCGAAACTGGTCATCTGGAGCGTGTTCCTGCAGATACCAGGATACGTGTTTGCGTGCGATTCGGTACCCTTTTGCCTGGCCATAAAAGCCATGCAGTTCCCGAACGTGTGCACAAAGCAAGCGCTTAACCTCTGCCAA
Organism: Klebsiella pasteurii; assembly: GCF_018139045.1. NCBI lineage: Bacteria > Pseudomonadati > Pseudomonadota > Gammaproteobacteria > Enterobacterales > Enterobacteriaceae > Klebsiella > Klebsiella pasteurii. Next base: position 3,399,385 of record NZ_CP073236.1, on the reverse strand, counting down.
CGGCAGCGGGGGCAGCAGCTCTCCAGTGTCCAGATAGTGCTGGATTTCCCGAAAGATCCAGGGTCTTCCCTGAGCGGCACGGCCTATCATAAGGGCATCTGCCCCCGTATAGTCGAGCACAGCTCTGGCTTTAAGCGGGTCAGTAATGTCGCCATTCGCGATAACCGGAATGGAAACTTTCTGCTTAACTGCCCGAATACTGTCGTACTCAGCATCTCCGTTAAACAAGCAGGCGCGCGTGCGTCCGTGAATAGTCAGAGCCTGAATGCCACATTCTTCAGCCAGTTGGGCAATTTCTACACAGTTACGGTGTTCCGGTTCCCAACCGGTGCGAATCTTGAGAGTTACGGGAACGTCCACTGCTTTGACGACCGCCGTCAGGATGGACTTCACCTGGTCGGGGTACTGCAAGAGGGCTGAACCTGCAAGCTTACGATTCACTTTTTTAGCCGGACACCCCATATTGATATCAATAATCTGGGCGCCGCTTTCCACGTTAATACGGGCGGCTGCAGCCATCTCTTCCGGTACGCTGCCGGCGATTTGCACGGTACGAATACCGGGCTCATCAACGTGCACCATCCGTAAGCGGGACTTGTCGCTCTCCCAAACCTGCGGGTTGGAGGACATCATCTCGGATACGGTCAACCCTGCTCCCATCTCGTAACACAACGTCCGGAATGGTCTGTCAGTAATGCCAGCCATAGGCGCTGCGATGAGTCGATTTCTGAGCTGGTAGTGTCCGATGCGCATGAGTTAAGAAATGACCATACTGTGACTGCAAGGCGGCGTATATTACGCATTTTTTGCACGAGATGAAAGGCCAAACTTTGAGCAATCCTCTGCGGTGGATCAAAGAATCGCCGTGAAGATTAGCGCCAATGAATAATTAGCTTTATAAATCATTGCATTAAAAATATGTGATGAATTTATCTACACATATAATTTTGTCTAACTTCTCATTTTTTCTTCCCGGAGCCGGGCGCGGGCAAGATAATCTGCTGAAGAAATCAGCAAATTACCTTAGCTTTATGTGAGTTAACTCTCATTTCAGAACATGATCGTGAAGCATCTCTGATGTTTACTCTATGACCACGCGACCGTTCAGCGGCTGTACCGGACGATTGTTATCGTGATGCATAGCGTGGCTGAATTTTGCCAGCTGCGCTGAAGAAAGGGTCAGGGGATGCTTAAGCACAATCCAGGTCACCCCTTCTGAACAAGGCGGAGTGGTCAGAGAGCCGCTAAAGCGCCAGTAGGTGTTATCTACGGGAAGCAGGGCGTTGAGATCCATTTGCGTGACAATTTTAGCCGTCTGCTCAGCCTGCTCGGGCATAGTGGCCCATAGCTTGTTCAGCTCGCTATTTTCCGCGCCCTGGTCGAACATCACCGCCACTACGGCAACGGCGCCTTTAGCGCTTTTATGAACCAGATGCATCTCCATCGCATAGTGCTTGCCGTGGACCGTGTTTTCGCTCGGGGCATGGAAATGGAACTGCTGGAGGATAAATGGCGTACCGTCAATCGTAATGGTATCCGCTGTCGTGGTCTTTAGCCCCGCCTGTATGGTGTGGCCATTATTAATAAGCGTGATTGGCCCATCGATGTAGTGTGTGTCCAGCGGTGAAAGGTGGGTTTTGAACGTGGCATCGATGTTGATAGGGGATTGGTTCATGCCGTTCTGGCAGATTTTGTACTCCTCATTGAGCGCCCCCCAGTGTTCCGGCGAACCTTCGCCTTCATAGCTCCAGTGGGAAGCGAAAACCGTAACGGGCATCATGCTTAACGCCAACAATGCCGCCTTGCCCAAAGATAATTTCATATAATTCGTCCGATGAATAGAATGATGATTTTATTGGTAACTACAATACGTTACCTCATCATCTTATTCTTATTGAGCGCAAGATTATGTACAGAAAACGCGAAAAGTTGTGGCCTGCGATGAGGCCACAAGGAGAGATTACTTTTTATAACCGGTAATCCGGCACCACTCCTCTTTCTCCACGACGGGATCGAGCTCAAAGAGCTCGGCGTAGGCTTCACAAACGCTTTCCGCCTGGCTGGCAAGGATACCGGAAAGCCCCAGCAGACCGCCTGTAACCGGCAGCACGCTGATAAGAGGGGCCAGCTCGCGTAATGGGCCAGCCAGAATGTTGGCGACCACCACATCGGCTGTCATCGCCTCTGGCTGATCCTTGGGCAGATAGAGTTCCAGGCGTTCAGAGACCCCGTTACGTTCGGCATTATCGCGGCTGGCCTGAATGGCCTGCGGATCGATATCAATACCGATAGCTTTCGCCGCGCCCAGCTTCAATGCCGCGATGGCCAGAATGCCGGAGCCGCAGCCAAAATCGATAATCGTTTTACCCGCGAGATCGAGTCCATCCAGCCACTGCAGGCACATCGCGGTAGTGGGGTGCGTTCCGGTACCAAACGCCAGGCCCGGGTCGAGCATCACGTTCACGGCGTTTTCATCCGGAACATCGCGCCAACTCGGGCAAATCCACAGCCGTTGACCAAAGCACATAGGGTGGAAGTTATCCATCCACTCGCGCTCCCAGTCTTTATCTTCCAGTTGTTCGATTTTATGCACGAAATCGGCGCCCAGCAGCGGATGCTGCTGCAGAATGGCGACCACCTCTTCCATATCGGTTTCGGCGTCAAACAGACCGATAACGTCCGTATCGCCCCACAGACGGGTTTCACCCGGTAGAGGCTCGAATACCGGCGTATCGTGAGTATCCTGGAAAGTAATGGAAACGGAACCCGCTTCCATCAGCGCATCACTCAGCTCTTCCGCGTTCGCGCCGGTAGTATTCAGTTTCAGTTGGATCCATGGCATAGCAAAACTCTTTATTTATCAGTAGTCAATACGGCGGCTTGCGGTGCGGAGGTACCGAACCGGTTTCCGACCAGGAAAGCCAATAAGCTTAACAGCAACGAGGGCACTATCGGATGGAAACCCAGGTACTGAAGATTAAAAGTGGCGAGTATGGCATAGAGTAAGCCGCCGACGATCATCGCGCTCAACGCCCCTTTCGCGTTCGCTCGTTCCCAGTACAGGCCCAGCACCAGCGGCCATAAGAACACAGCCTCCAGGCCGCCGAATGCCAGCAGGTTGAGCCAGATAATCATCTCAGGGGGACGCCAGGCTGCCAGCAGCAGTAAAGCGCCCAGCAGCAAGGTGATCGTTGCCGACATCCGCTTCAACCGGGCTTCATTTGTTATCTGCTCGGGGCGCAGATTCAGATAGAGATCTTTAATGATCGTAGCGGAACTTTGCAGCAGTTGGGCGTTGATCGTCGACATAATGGCGGCCATCGGCGCAGCGAGGAAGATCCCTGCGGCAAAGGGCGGCAATACTTTCACCATGAGCGTCGGGATAACCAGATCCGGCACCGTCAGATTCGGGATCACCGCCCGGCCTAACGCACCCGCAAGATGCATCCCAAACATCAGGATCGCCACCACGACGGTGCCAATGATAATTCCCCGGTGCACCGCTTTGCTATCTTTATAGGAGATGCAGCGAACGGCGGTGTGCGGGAGGCCAATCACCCCGAAGCAGACCAGCACCCAGAAGGAGGTCATAAAGGTGGGGGAAAGAATGTCATCAGCCCCCTGCGGTGAAACCAGTTTAGGATCGATGGTTTGCAGGGTTTCTACCGCATTATGTAGCCCGCCAGCCGCATGAACGACGCCAACCAGCAGGACAATAGTGCCGACCAGCATCACCATTCCCTGGAGCGTGTCGTTGAGGACGCTGGCACGAAAACCGCCGAACGCGGTATAGAGCGCGATACTAACGCCAAAAATCAGCAGACCGGTTTCGTAGGGAATACCCGCCGCGGTTTCCAGCAATCGCGCTCCGCCGATGAACTGCACCGTCATTGCCCCGACAAACGCCACCAGAAGGCTCAGGCTCGCGAGCCAGACCAGCAGGCGGCTTTGGTAGCGGGCAAAGAGCATATCGTTAAGGGTTACTGCATTATAGCGGCGCGCCAGAATGGCGAATTTCTTACCCAAAATCCCCAGAGAAAGCCAAATCGCCGGAAGTTGGATCATTGCCAGTAGCACCCAGCCGAGGCCATATTTATAGGCTGCGCCGGGGCCGCCTATAAACGAACTTGCGCTGATATAGGTAGCGGTAAGCGTCATGGCTAATACAATGCCGCCCATCGAGCGGCTGCCGAGGAAATATTCGTTCAGGAAGGAACCCGTTGTGCGCTTACGCATTGCATAGATGGAGAGAGCAAACACCACCAGCAGGTAGGCGATAAGCGGCAGTATGACTTCAAGCTGCATCGTCATCCTCCAGAGGAATATCGCGATAGATAACTTTTACCATCGCCCAGCACAGCAGAATAAACACCAGCGGTACCAGCAGGCAGGCCATTTCGAACCAGTGCGGCAGGCCGGTTAGGCCAATACCGACGCCTGGCAGATAGGCGGCAGCCAGCCAGGCCGCAAGGTAGAGAAGGGTTAGCCACAGCGCCCAGCGCGCCTCTTTATGGGCCTGAACAAAGCGTTTGTCCATTTTTTGTCCCCTGAGGATGAAGAAAGCGGGGATTGTACCGCATGGAAAAGAGGAGAGGAGAGAAAAAGAAAAAAGGCCGGATTATCCGGCCTTTTGCAGCGATGGGAGAACTACTTCTCCTGCAATCCGAGTTTTTTCTCCAGATAGTGGATATTGGTGCCACCATTCTGGAAATGCTCGTCGTTCATGATGCGGATCTGCAGATCAACGTTGGTTTTGATGCCGTCGATAATCAGCTCCTGCAGCGCATTTTTCATGCGGGCAATCGCGACATCACGGTTTTCGCCATAGCAGATCAGCTTACCGATCATTGAGTCATAGTACGGAGGCACGGTGTAGCCAGCGTAGATATGAGACTCCCAGCGCACGCCAAAACCGCCCGGCGCGTGGAAGCGGGTAATTTTACCCGGGCTCGGCAGGAAGGTATTCGGGTCTTCGGCGTTGATACGGCATTCCACCGCATGGCCTTTAACCACAACTTCTTCCTGCTTGATGGACAGCGGCTGCCCTGCTGCGATACGCAGCTGTTCTTTAATCAGGTCGACGCCGGTGATCATTTCGGTTACCGGATGTTCAACCTGAATACGGGTGTTCATTTCGATGAAATAGAACTCGCCGTTTTCGAACAGAAACTCAAAAGTACCCGCGCCGCGATATCCGATATCGACGCACGCTTTGGAGCAACGTTCGCCGATATAGCGACGCAGTTCCGGCGTAATGCCCGGCGCTGGCGCCTCTTCGACAACTTTCTGGTGACGACGCTGCATGGAGCAGTCACGCTCAGCCAGATAGATAGCGTTACCCTGGCCGTCAGCCAGTACCTGGATCTCGATATGACGAGGATTCTCCAGGTATTTCTCCATATACACCATGTCGTTGTTGAAAGCGGCTTTCGCTTCCGCTTTGGTCATGGAGATGGATTGAGCCAGCTCAGCATCGCTGCGCACGACGCGCATACCGCGACCGCCGCCGCCGCCGGAGGCTTTGATAATCACCGGGTAGCCAATACGTTTTGCATGAGCGCGGTTAACGTCCATATCTTCGCCCAGCGGACCATCAGAACCCGGTACGGTCGGAACGCCCGCTTTCTTCATCGCGGTGATAGCCGACACTTTGTCGCCCATCAGGCGGATGGTGTCAGCTTTCGGACCGATAAAGATAAAGCCGGAACGCTCAACCTGCTCAGCGAAGTTTGCGTTTTCGGACAAAAATCCGTAACCCGGGTGAATTGCCACCGCGCCGGTGATTTCAGCAGCGCTGATAATCGCCGGGATATTAAGGTAGCTTTTTACGGACGGTGCCGGCCCGATACAGACCGTCTCATCCGCTAACAATACGTGTTTTAAATCGCGATCCGCCGTTGAGTGCACAGCAACGGTCTTGATGCCCAGTTCTTTACAGGCACGCAGGATACGCAATGCAATCTCGCCGCGGTTGGCGATAACAATTTTATCCAGCATGTTCGCCTCGTTATTCGATGACGACCAGTGGCTCGTCAAATTCTACCGGTTGACCACTTTCGACCAGAATGGCTTTCACCACGCCAGATTTATCGGCTTCGATCTGGTTCATCATTTTCATGGCTTCAACGATGCACAGGGTATCGCCCGCGTTAACTTTCTGACCGATTTCGATGAAGGCTTTCGCGTCCGGGCTCGGGGTGCGGTAGAAAGTACCAACCATTGGGGAACGTACGATGTGGCCACTGATTTCCGCTGCCGCAGGGGCTTCCATTGCTGGCGTTGCCGCAGAGGCGACTGCGTTAGACAGAGCTGGCTGTTGCTGCATCATCGGTGCGGCATAAGCCTGTTGCATCACCGGGAAACCTGCGTTTGGCGCGGCACGGCTGATGCGTACAGACTCTTCGCCTTCAGAAATTTCCAGTTCGGAGATGCCTGATTCTTCAACCAGCTCGATCAGTTTTTTAATCTTACGAATATCCATGAGTGGGTTCCGTACTCTTTGTTTAGTGTGATTGTGACAGGCGTGTTAGCACCGTCTGTAAAGCATATGAATTACTGCTGTTGCACGACGCCGCGCTTCTTCAGAAGCCGACAGGTTAAGCCTCCGATGCCCGAAAGCAAAAAGCGAAACTTATCGGCCAATATGCGGCTATCTTCTGCCATTCTCGGGTAAAAAACAAAATATACCTTCGATGCGCGATTGTCACCTTTTCGGGACTCAAAAAGCCCGTCAGGAAAACCAAAGTCGCACATTATAACGATTTCGTAGCAATTGGCAGCTAAATACTGGTCTTATCAGGGAAGATTATCAACCGCTATCGTGAAAAGAGTGGCGGTTGATAAAAGAACTGCGGGAAACTGCACATATCCGGAATTAGCGCCACCACTGGCGGAACTTCTTGTATCGCCATGCTAAAAGTAGGACCGCCAACAGCGCATAAATTACCGGTTGCGGGGATAAAATCTTCACCGACCACAGGTAGTGGATGGGGGCGAGGATCGCGACAACATAGACGAAGTTATGCAATGTTTGCCAGCGACGACCCCATTTTCGCTGCATCGCTTGCGTTGACGTCGCCGCCAGCGCCAGCAGAATCAGCCAACTGATTAACCCCAGCGTCAGATAGGGTCGGGTGAGCACTTCTGTACCCAATAGCGCCAGATTGTTAATCCCAAGTTCGAGCAGCGTATAGCTGGTCAAATGCAGCGTTGCCCAGGCAAAGCACCATAAACCGAGTAAGCGCCGGGTGCGTATCAATAATGGCTGTTTAGCGTAGCGCGCCAGCGGCGAAACAAGCAAGGTAGCCAGCAGGAATTTAAGAGCCATCCTACCGGTAAAGTGCTGGATATCCTTTGCCGGATCGGCGCTGAAATACCCCTGATGCCCAGCCCAGAACAGCCAGACAAAAGGCAAAAAGCCGGCAAGATGGAGAAGCGCTTTCAGCCAGGTTATCTGTTTTACAGTCAGGCGCACTAGTAATTCTCCCGCAGGTTCAGGCCCCGGTATAGCGAGGCCACTTCCTCGGCATAACCGTTGAATAGCAACGTTGGCTGGCGCTTGACGTCGAGTACGCCGCCTGCACCGATAAAACGCTCGGTTGCCTGCGACCAGCGGGGATGATCGACATGCGGGTTGACGTTGGCGTAGAAACCATACTCTTCAGGCCCGGCGAGGTTCCAGGTGGTGGGAGGACGTTCACGGGTCAGTTCAATACTGACGATCGACTTTATCCCTTTGAAACCGTACTTCCAGGGAACGGTGAGTCGAACCGGCGCGCCGTTTTGCGGAGGCAGCGCTTTACCATACACGCCGACGCTGAGCAGCGTCAGAGGATGCATGGCTTCATCGAGCCGCAGCCCTTCGACATAGGGATACGCCAGCCCGCCGCCGATAAAACGATCCTTCTGGCCCGGCATCTGCTCAGGCGCATAAAGCGTTTTAAACGCGACATAGCGTGCATTGCTGGTGGGTTCGACCAGCGACAGCAGTTTATGTAGCGGGAAGCCGACCCACGGAATCACCATCGACCAGGCTTCGACGCAGCGCATGCGGTAAATTCTCTCCTCCAGCGGGAAGCGGCTGGTCAGGTCGTCATGATCGAGCGTGAGGGGTTTTGCCACTTCACCGCCGATCGTTAGCGTCCAGGGGTCGGTGCGCAGGCTTCCGGCATTTGCCGCCGGATCGGCTTTGTCCAGGCCGAACTCATAAAAATTGTTGTAGCCTGATACCTTATCTTCCGGCGTTAACGTGAGATTGTTTTGCCATTGCGCCGGTTTATCGAACGTCAGCGCTTTACCCGCCGGCGCTGGCGGGCGGTCGTTGCCTTTAAACCAGTCCAGCAGGTCAGCTTGCGCGGAGGGCGAGAGGGAAAGGGCGGTCGCGCTAATTCCCAGCATTTTCAGGATCTGGCGACGTTGCAGCATAAAAACGGATTCTGCCGTCACGTCGGCTTCCGTCAGTTTTTTGGGTTTCATGGCATCCTCCGTCATGCGTTTTTCTTAGCATGGCGGAGGCGCAGCGTTATTGCGAATATGTCACGAAAAATTGCAGATTAGGCGATTTTGACCAGCGTGCGGCCCTGAATTTTATTGCTCATGATCTTATCGGCAAACGCAGGGGCCTCCGCGAGGGCGATTTCCGTTGCGCTTTGCGCGTAGAAAGATTCCGGGAGATCGCGAACCAGCCGCTGCCAGGCCTCGGCCCGGCGCGCGGGAGGGGTCATTACCGAGTCAACGCCCTGCAGGCGCACGTTACGCAGAATAAAGGGCATCACGGTAGTGGGCAGAGCAAAGCCACCTGCCAGACCGCAGGCGGCGACGCAGCCGCCGTAGTTCATCTGCGCCAGCACTTTTGCCAGTACTTTATCGCCAACGGTGTCAACGGCACCTGCCCACAGCTGTTTTTCCAGCGGCCGGGTTTCGGCGAACTCATCGCGGCTAAGAATGCGCTGCGCGCCGAGGTTTTTAAGGTATTCATGCGTGCTTTCGCGCCCGGAAACTGCCGCCACCGTGTACCCGAGATGATGCAGCAAAGCGACCGCGGTGCTGCCGACGCCGCCGCTGGCCCCGGTGACCACCACTTCGCCGTCTTCAGGTCGGATCCCGGCGTCTTCCAGCGCCATCACGCACAGCATCGCGGTGAAACCCGCAGTACCAATGACCATGGCTTTACGTCCATCCAGGCCTTGCGGCATCGCCACCAGCCAGTCGCCTTTAACGCGAGCGCGCTCCGCCAGGCCGCCCCAGTGGTTTTCACCCACGCCCCATCCTGTCAGCAGCACCTGCTGGCCGGCGTGGAAGCGAGGATCTTCGCTGCTATGGACAAAACCGGCAAAATCGATGCCAGGAATCATCGGAAAGTTGCGGATAATTTTTCCTTTACCGGTGATAGCCAGCGCATCTTTATAGTTCAGGCTGGACCATTGGATATCCACTGTCACATCGCCCTGTGGCAGCTGGCTGGCGTCAATGGTTTGCACCGAAGAGAGAGTTTTGCCATCCTGCTGTTCTAAGATTAAAGCCTGCATACGCCGGTCCTCATAGGTTGGATGATTGGAAAATTTTTTCTGCAGACTATACTCGCTAACGGCATTATTACACCGACGTAACGCAATAAATTGCCAGATGCGCCAGCTTTGATAGTATGCGTCGCTCTTTAGAAAGTTAGTGCTTACTTTAGCTTAGGCGCCAGCACAGGAGCCCGGATGTTTATCGGGTAGTCATTCACACGCGGAGTTAACACAGGGATGCGATTAACGACGAAATTCTCAGCTTTTGTCACGTTGCTCACCGGTCTGACGATCTTTGTCACGCTGATTGGCGCGTCGTTGAGTTTTTATAACGGCATTCAGCTAAAAATGACTAACCGCGTTCAGGCGGTGGCGACGATGCTGGATAACCGTCTGGTCTCTATGTCCTTTGACCAGATTGAACCGCAGATGGATGAGCTGATGACGCCGGTCGAAGCGGTGCGCGTTGATTTTCAGCTCAATGGCAAGCCGGTCTATAGCCATTCTCGTACCGATAATTATCGCCCTTTAGGCAGCAGCAATCAGTTTCGCGACATCACGGTCCCGTCGCTCAAGCACCCAGGTATGGCTATCCATCTGGTGTACCTGGATCCCATGGCCGATTACTTCCGTTCACTGCACGTCACCGCGCCGCTTTCCATCGCCATTGGTTTTATGGTGCTGATTATCTTTTTCTCCGTGCGCTGGATCCGTCGCCAGCTGGCGGGCCAGGAACTTCTGGAGCTTCGCACTGCGCGTATTCTTAATGGCGAACGTGGACCGCAGGTGCGAGGGTCGGTGCACGAGTGGCCAGCAAACACCAGTAGCGCACTGGATATGCTGCTATCCGAACTTCAGTTCGCCAGCGATCAGCGAAGCCGCATGGATACCCTGATTCGTTCCTATGTCGCACAGGATTCAAAAACCGGTCTGAGTAACCGATTATTTTTTGATAATCAGCTGTCGACGCTGCTTGAAGATCAGGAGAAGGTGGGGTCATACGGCATCGTTATGATGATCCGCCTGCCGGATTTCGACCTGCTGCGTGATAACTGGGGGCGCGCGGCGACCGAAGAGCATTACTTTACGCTGATCAACATGCTTTCCACTTTCATTATGCGCTACCCTGGCGCTTTGCTGGCTCGCTACCATCGCAGCGATTTTGCCGTCCTGCTTCCGCATCGCACGTTAAAAGAGGCGGACAGCATTGCCGGCTTGCTATTGAAAGCCATGGACGCCCTGCCGCCGACGCGCATTCTCGATCGTGACGATATGATGCATATCGGGATCTGCGCTTTCCGTAGCGGGCAAACGGCGGCTCAGGTGATGGAACATGCGGAAGCGGCTACGCGCAATGCGGTGCTGCAGGGCAGCAATAGCTGGGCTGTTTATGATGACTCTCTGCCGGAGAAAGGGCGTGGCAACGTGCGCTGGCGTACGCTTATCGAGCAGATGCTCAGCCGCGGCGGGCCGCGACTTTACCAGAAACCTGCGGTGACTCGTGATGGTCGCGTACATCATCGCGAACTTATGTGCCGTCTTTATGATGGTAAGGAAGAGGTAATCGCGGCGGAATATATGCCGATGGTGCTGCAGTTTGGCCTGGCGGAAGAGTATGACCGCCTGCAAATTACTCGACTGCTGCCGTTTTTAGGCTTCTGGCCGGAAGAAAACCTCGCGCTTCAGGTGACGGTTGAGTCCTTAATCCGCCCTCGATTCCAGCGCTGGCTGCGCGATACTTTGATGCAATGCGAAAAATCACACCGTCGACGTATTATTTTTGAACTTGCAGAGGCGGATGTTTGTCAATATATCGGCCGCCTGCAGCCGGTTATGCGGTTGGTTAACGCTTTAGGTATTCGGATTGCCGTGGTTCAGGCTGGTCTGACGCTGGTTGGAACCAGCTGGATCAAGCAGCTCGACGTTGAAGTGATTAAGCTGCATTCGGGGTTATCGCGCAATATAGAAAAACGCAGTGAAAATCAGCTGCTGGTCCAGAGCCTGGTTGAGGCCTGTAAAGGAATGCCGGTTCAGGTTTTCGCTACCGGCGTGCTCAGCCGAAGCGAGTGGCAGGTGCTGTCTCAATGCGGTGTTACCGGTGGACAGGGGGAATTTTTTGCCGCCTCACAGCCACTTGACACAAATGTGAAAAAATATTCGCAAAGATACTCTGTTTGATCTGCCGTTTAGCGTGATTTCACGTAGAATAATGCGCGCCATAGTGATGGGGGTGTGCTTGTCTACCTGCCGGATTGTCGCAATGTAAATGCCAGTGAATGACCTTTGACAGGTTGCAGATTCAAGCGCGGAGCGCTGCTGAAGATTTCTGCGTCGGACGGACTCAGTCAAATTTGTAACAAAGGTAACGAACTGCACTAATTTTCACCGCAGCAGATGATTTTTGCGCCTTGTCGCTGCTGCGCGTGGTTGGTAAAGTAAGCGGATTTTGTTTTCCGCCCCAGCTTTCAGGATTATCCCTTAGTATGTTAAAAAAATTTCGTGGCATGTTTTCCAATGACCTGTCCATTGACCTGGGTACCGCGAATACCCTGATTTATGTAAAAGGACAAGGCATCGTATTGAATGAGCCTTCCGTTGTGGCCATTCGTCAGGATCGTGCCGGATCGCCGAAAAGCGTCGCCGCTGTGGGTCATGAAGCGAAGCAGATGCTTGGGCGTACACCGGGCAACATTGCAGCTATTCGCCCAATGAAAGACGGCGTTATCGCCGACTTCTTCGTTACCGAAAAAATGCTCCAGCACTTTATTAAACAGGTGCACAGCAATAGCTTTATGCGTCCGAGCCCGCGCGTGCTGGTCTGCGTACCGGTCGGCGCGACCCAGGTTGAACGTCGCGCGATTCGCGAATCCGCACAGGGCGCTGGCGCCCGTGAAGTCTTCCTGATTGAAGAGCCGATGGCGGCTGCGATCGGCGCAGGTCTGCCGGTCTCCGAAGCAACGGGTTCGATGGTTGTGGATATCGGCGGCGGTACCACTGAAGTGGCGGTCATCTCGCTGAACGGTGTGGTTTACTCCTCCTCCGTACGTATCGGCGGCGACCGTTTTGACGAAGCCGTCATTAATTATGTCCGTCGTAACTATGGCTCCCTAATCGGCGAAGCGACCGCAGAACGTATTAAACACGAGATCGGTTCCGCTTATCCGGGTGATGAAGTTCGCGAAATCGAAGTTCGCGGGCGTAACCTTGCTGAAGGCGTGCCGCGCGGCTTTACGCTGAACTCTAACGAAATCCTCGAAGCGCTGCAGGAGCCGTTGACCGGCATCGTCAGCGCGGTGATGGTCGCGCTGGAGCAGTGCCCGCCGGAACTGGCTTCCGATATCTCCGAACGCGGAATGGTTCTGACTGGCGGTGGCGCACTGTTGCGCAACCTTGACCGTCTGTTAATGGAAGAGACAGGAATACCTGTCGTAGTTGCAGAAGATCCACTGACCTGCGTCGCTCGTGGCGGCGGTAAGGCACTGGAAATGATCGATATGCACGGCGGCGACTTGTTCAGCGAAGAGTAGTCAGCCTGAGATCCGGGTAGCTGGCTTACGGCTACCCCGATCTTAACTGACACGAGAATACGCATAGCCTATGAAGCCAATTTTTAGCCGTGGCCCGTCGCTACAGATTCGCCTTATTCTGGCGGTTTTGGTGGCGCTTGGCGTGATAATCGCCGACAGCCGCCTGGGTACGTTCAGCCAAATTCGAACGTACATGGATACAGCCGTCAGCCCTTTCTACTTTGTCTCAAATGGTCCAAGGGAATTGCTGGATAGCGTTTCGCAAACGCTGGCCACCCGCGACCAGCTCGAACTGGAAAACCGCGCGCTGCGCCAGGAACTGTTGTTGAAGAACAGCGACCTACTGATGCTGGGCCAGTACAAGCAGGAGAACGCGCGTCTGCGTGAACTGCTGGGCTCTCCGCTGCGTCAGGACGAGCAAAAAATGGTGACTCAGGTCATCTCAACGGTTAATGACCCCTATAGCGATCAGGTCGTTATCGATAAAGGCAGCGTTAACGGCGTTTATGAAGGCCAGCCGGTGATCAGCGATAAAGGCGTTGTTGGTCAGGTGGTCGCGGTGGCGAAACTGACCAGCCGCGTGCTGCTGATTTGCGATGCCACGCATGCGTTACCGATTCAGGTACTGCGTAACGATATTCGCGTGATTGCCGCAGGCAATGGCTGTACCGATGATTTGCAGCTGGAACATCTGCCGGCCAATACCGATATTCGCGTTGGCGATGTTCTGGTGACTTCGGGCCTCGGTGGCCGCTTCCCTGAAGGGTATCCGGTGGGGGTGGTTTCGTCCGTTAAGCTGGATACGCAGCGTGCGTATACGGTGATTCAGGCGCGTCCGACAGCCGGTCTGCAGCGCCTGCGTTACCTGCTGCTGCTATGGGGAGCCGATCGCAACGGCGCGAATCCGATGACGCCGGAAGAGGTTCATCGCGTAGCGAATGAACGCCTGATGCAGATGATGCCGCAGGTTCTGCCTGCTCCGGATGCTATGGGGCCGCAGATGCCGGCTCCGGCAACCGGTATGCCACAGCAGTCTCAGCCAGCGGGGGGACAATAGTGGCAAGTTATCGTAGCCAGGGACGCTGGGTTATCTGGCTCTCGTTTCTTATCGCACTATTGCTGCAAATAATGCCCTGGCCGGCGGACATTAGCGTTTACCGGCCAAACTGGGTATTGCTTATCCTGTTGTACTGGATCCTCGCGCTACCCCACAGGGTTAACGTCGGTACAGGCTTTGTGATGGGGGCGATCCTCGATCTCATCAGCGGCTCGACGCTTGGCGTTCGCGCACTATCATTAAGTATTGTGGCTTATCTGGTCGCGCTGAAATATCAGCTGTTCCGCAATCTGGCGCTCTGGCAACAGGCGTTGGTAGTAGTCATGTTATCCCTCTCCGTGGATATCATTGTTTTCTGGGCAGAGTTTTTAGTGATCAACGTCTCTTTCCGTCCGGAAGTGTTCTGGAGTAGTGTAGTAAACGGTGTGCTCTGGCCATGGATTTTCCTGCTGATGCGTAAAGTGCGCCAGCAGTTTGCGGTGCAATAAGGTTGATATGACGACTCTGTATCTTGCTTCAGGTTCTCCGCGTCGGCAGGAACTGCTGACTCAGCTTGGCTTCGCTTTTGAGCGCGTGGTTCCCGGTATTGAGGAACTGCGCCGCCCACAGGAGAGCGCACAGCAGTATGTGGTCCGTCTGGCGCGCGAAAAGGCGCAGGCTGGCGTCGTGCTGGCGCCGCGCGATCTGCCCGTTTTGGGCGCGGATACCATTGTCATCCTTAACGGTGAAGTGCTGGAAAAACCGCGCGATGCCGGGCACGCCGCCGAGATGCTGCGCATGCTTTCCGGGAAAACCCATCAGGTGATGACCGCCGTGGCGCTGGCCGATAAGCAGCAGATGCTGGATTGCCTGGTGGTCACGGAGGTCACTTTCCGCGTGCTCTCAGTACAGGATATCGCCGATTATGTCGCCAGCGGCGAACCGTTAGATAAAGCAGGTGCATACGGTATTCAGGGGTTGGGTGGCTGTTTCGTCAGGAAGATAAATGGCAGCTATCACGCCGTCGTTGGCTTACCGCTGGTGGAAACGTATGAGTTGCTAAGTAACTTTAACTCACTGCGTGAAGAAAAGGGATAAAGATGACTGCTGAATTATTAGTTAACGTAACGCCATCAGAAACGCGCGTCGCTTACATTGATGGCGGTATTCTCCAGGAAATTCATATTGAGCGTGAAGCGCGACGCGGAATAGTAGGCAATATCTACAAGGGTCGTGTCAGTCGGGTGCTGCCGGGAATGCAGGCGGCTTTTGTAGATATTGGCCTGGATAAGGCCGCGTTTCTGCACGCTTCTGATATTATGCCGCATACCGAGTGCGTGGCGGGCGAAGAGCAAAAGCAGTTCGCCGTCCGCGATATCTCCGAGCTGGTGCGTCAGGGACAAGATTTAATGGTGCAGGTGGTGAAAGATCCTCTCGGCACCAAAGGTGCCCGCCTGACCACCGATATCACCATTCCTTCTCGCTATCTGGTCTTTATGCCCGGGGCTTCGCATGTCGGCGTCTCTCAGCGTATTGAAAGCGAAGCGGAACGCGAACGCCTGAAAAAAGTGGTGTCTGAATACTGCGATGAACAGGGCGGATTCATTATCCGTACCGCGGCGGAAGGCGTTCATGAGCAGGAGATGGCCGCAGATGCCGCCTATTTAAAGCGCGTCTGGACAAAAGTGATGGAGCGCAAAAAGCGCCAGCAGACGCGTTATCAAATGTACGGTGAACTGGCGCTGGCGCAGCGCGTGCTGCGTGATTTCGCCGATGCGCATCTTGACCGTATTCGCGTTGACTCCCGTCTGACCTACGAATCGCTGCTGGAGTTTACCGCCGAATATATTCCGGAGATGACCAGCAAGCTGGAGCATTACAGCGGCCGCCAGCCGATTTTCGATCTTTTCGACGTGGAAAACGAAATTCAGCGCGCGCTGGAACGTAAAGTTGAGCTGAAATCAGGCGGTTATCTAATCATTGATCAAACGGAAGCGATGACCACCGTTGATATCAACACCGGCGCATTCGTCGGTCACCGTAATCTTGACGATACTATCTTTAATACCAATATTGAGGCGACCCAGGCGATTGCTCGTCAGCTACGGCTGCGCAATCTTGGTGGGATTATCATCATTGATTTCATTGATATGAACAATGAAGATCACCGTCGCCGGGTGCTGCACTCTCTTGAGCAGGCGCTGAGCAAAGACCGGGTTAAAACCAGCATTAATGGCTTCTCCCAGCTTGGACTAGTAGAGATGACCCGCAAGCGCACTCGTGAAAGCGTGGAGCATGTGCTATGTAATGAGTGTCCTACCTGCCACGGGCGCGGTACGGTGAAAACGGTGGAAACGGTGTGCTATGAAATCATGCGCGAAATCGTGCGCGTGCACCACGCCTACGATTCCGACCGGTTCCTGGTCTATGCTTCTCCTGCGGTAGCGGAAACGCTGAAAGGGGAAGAGTCGCACGCGCTGGCAGAAGTCGAGATCTTTGTCGGTAAGCAGGTCAAAGTACAAATTGAACCGCTCTATAATCAAGAGCAGTTTGATGTCGTAATGATGTAATCATCCGTTTGCTTGCTGATGTCGGGATAAAGAGGCGGGCGAAAGGATGACGCGTAACAGGCTGACAAGGAGAGATGCGTGAGGCGACTGCCCGGGATATTACTGCTCACCGCGGCAACATTGATTGTTGTCGTCGCACTGCTGGTGAGCGGTCTGCGTCTCGTTCTGCCGCAGTTGAACAGCTGGCGTCCGCAGGTGCTGGAAAAAGTCTCCGCGATGGCCGGCGTGCCGGTCGATGCCTCAAACATTGTCGCCAGCTGGCAGACTTTTGGCCCAACGTTGGATGTCCGCGATGTTAAGGCCGGCCTGAATGACGGCGGTGAGCTTTCCGTCAAGCGCGTCACTCTGGCGCTCGACGTCTGGCAAAGCCTGCTGCATATGCGCTGGCAGTTTCGCGATCTGACCTTCTGGCAGCTGCAGATTCATACCAATACTCCTATTCAAACCAATAACGGCGGTGAAGGGCTGAAAACCGACCGTATCAGCGATCTTTTTCTCCGCCAGTTCGACCACTTTATTCTTCGCGATAGCCATCTGAGCTTCCTGACGATCTCGGGCCAGCGGGCAGAGCTCTCCATCCCGCAGCTTACCTGGCTGAACGGTAAAAATCGCCATCGCGCTGAGGGGCAGCTTAGCCTTAGCAGCCTGACCGGCCAGCATGGCGTGATGCAGGTGCGCATGGACCTGCGCGATGAAGACGGCTTGCTCAATAAGGGGCGCGTCTGGCTTCAGGCCGATGATATCGACGTTAAGCCATGGCTTGGTCGCTGGATGCAGGACAACATCGCCCTGCAGAGCGCGCGGTTTAGCCTTGAAGGCTGGATGACCATCGACAAAGGCGACGTCGCCAGCGGGGATGTATGGCTGAAAAAAGGCGGTGCCAGCTGGCAGGGTGATAAAGATAAGCATCATCTCTCGGTTGATAATCTGACGGCGCACATCTATCGCGATAATCAAAGCTGGGGCTTTGACATCCCGGATACGCGCATTTCGATGGATGATAAACCCTGGCCGCGCGGCGCGCTGTCGATGGCGTGGATCCCGGCTCAGGATGTGGGGGGAAAAAATGGTCAACGCAGCGATGAGCTGCGCATTCGCGCCAGCAATCTTAACCTTAGCGGCCTGACCGGGCTGCAGCCGATGGCGGATAAACTGGCACCGTCGCTGGGCGAAATCTGGCGTACGACGCAGCCGGACGGCAAAATCAACCTTCTGGCGCTGGATATTCCGCTACAGATGGCGGAAAAAACGCGTTTCCAGGCGGACTGGAGCGACATGTCCTGGAAGCAGTGGAAGCTGCTGCCCGGCGCGGAGCATTTCTCCGGCAACATTGCCGGCAGCGTGGAAAACGGTACCCTGCATGCCCACATGGCGCAGGCGAAAATGCCCTATGAAACGGTCTTTCGCGCGCCGCTGGAAATCGCCCGGGGCGATGCGACCCTCAGTTGGGTGAAGAATGACAAAGGTTTTATGCTCGATGGTCGCGACATCGACGTACAGGCTACCGGTGTTCGTGCCCGCGGCGGGTTCCGCTATCTGCAGCCGCAGGGCGATGAACCCTGGCTCGGTATTCTGGCCGGTATCAGTACCAACGACGGCGGTCAGGCATGGCGCTACTTCCCGGAAAATCTGATGGGCAAAGCGCTGGTGGATTATCTCAGCGGAGCGATTAAAGGCGGCCAGGCCACTGATGCCACGCTGGCTTATGGCGGCAACCCGCACCTTTTCCCGTATAAGCATAATGAGGGGCAATTCCAGGTCACGGTGCCGCTAAAGAACGCCACCTTTGCCTTTCAGCCTGACTGGCCTGCGCTAACCGGCCTGAATATCGACCTTAACTTTATCAATGACGGACTATGGATGAAGGCCGATAAGGCAATGCTCGGCAAAGTGACCGCCAGCAATCTCGATGCGGTGATCCCCGACTATTCGCGTGAAAAGTTATTAATCGATGCCGATGTTAACGGTCCGGGTAAAGAGGTTGGTCCTTATTTTAACGAGACGCCGCTGAAAGAGACGCTGGGCGCGGCGCTGGATGAGCTTCAGTTGGACGGTAATGTGAGCGCTCGCTTACATCTTGATATTCCCCTGGATGGCGAGATGACCACCGCTAAGGGTGATGTCCGGCTGGACAATAACAGTTTATTTATCAAGCCTATTGATACCACATTGCAGAACCTGAACGGTAAATTCAGCTTTGTAAACGGCGACCTGAAAAGCGAACCGATGAGCGCGACCTGGTTTAATCAGCCGCTGAATATCGATTTCTCGACCACCGAAGGCGCAAAAGCATTCCTGGTAGACGTCGGGATGAACGCCAACTGGCAGCCCGCGCGTACCGGTTTACTGCCGAAAGCCCTGGATGGCACCCTGAGCGGTAGCGTGCCCTGGGACGGTAAAGTCGCGATTGAGCTTCCGTATCGCGGTAACGCTAGCTATAAGGTGGATGTTAACGCTGACCTGAAGAATGTAAGTAGTCACTTACCTGCACCGGTCGATAAACGGGCCGGTGAGCCTCTACCGGTAAACATTAAGGTTGATGGCGGCCTAAGCAGCTTTACTCTGGCCGGCTCCGTGGGGGCGAAAAATCATATCAATAGCCGCTGGCTGCTGGGTCATAAGCTGACTCTGGACCGCGCTATTTTAACCACTGACAGTAAAGCCGTGTCTCCACTCCCCGGGCAGCCTGGCGTGGAGCTGAATATGCCGCCGATGGATGGTGCGCAGTGGCTGGCGCTGTTCCAGGGCGGCGCGGCCAATGACGTCAGCAGCAATATGATTTTCCCCGAGCAGGTCACGCTGCGTACGCCGGTGTTAACGATGGCGGGCCAGAGCTGGAATAACGTCAGCCTTGTTTCCCAACCCGGCGCCGGAGGGACGAAGATTGAAGCCCAGGGACGTGAAGTTAACGCCACCCTGACAATGCGGAAAAACGCACCGTGGCTGGCAGCCATTCGCTATCTCTACTACAACCCCACTGCAGCGAAAAGCGGCGGGACGGAAAAAAGCAGCGGCCCTCTGGCAGACGCAAAAATGGATTTCCACGGCTGGCCGGACCTTCAGCTTCGCTGCGCCGAGTGCTGGCTGTGGGGGCAAAAATATGGTCGCATCGAAGGCGATTTCACTATTCGCGGAGATACCCTGACGCTGGCGAACGGCCTGGTGGATACCGGTTTTGGCCGCCTGACGACCGATGGCGTGTGGGTGAGCGCGCCGGCGGGCGTACGAACCTCTTTAAAAGGTAAACTGCACGGTAATAAAACCGATGATTTCGTGAACTTCTTCGGCGTATCCACGCCGGTAAAAGGTTCTTCGTTTGATATTGATTATGACCTTCACTGGCGTGCGCCGCCGTGGCAGCCCGACGTTGCCTCGCTTAACGGGATCCTTAAAAGCCGTCTTGGGAAAGGCGAGTTTACCGATCTCAGCACCGGTCATGCCGGCCAGCTACTGCGTTTATTGAGCGTTGACGCGCTGCTGCGCAAGCTGCGTTTCGACTTTAGCGATACCTTCAGCGAAGGTTTCTACTTCGATTCCATTCGCAGTACGGCGTGGATTAAAGACGGCGTTCTCCATACCGACGATACGCTAGTTGATGGCCTGGAAGCGGATATTGCCATGAAAGGGTCGGTGGATCTTGTCCGCCGTCAGCTGAATATGCAGGCCGTGGTCGCGCCGGAAATTTCCGCGACCGTGGGCGTCGCTGCAGCCTTTGCCGTTAACCCGATAATCGGCGCCGCGGTCTTTGCCGCCAGCAAGGTATTGGGGCCGCTGTGGAATAAAGTTTCTATTCTGCGCTATCGCATCACCGGTCCTATCGATCAGCCGCAAATTAACGAAGTTCTGCGCCAGGCGCGAAGTGACAAAAAGCAATGATTTGACGATTGTGCGTAATTACCGCACTCTCAATAGAGAGCCTATTTTATTTCCGCCCGAGAGGCGGCAACAAACGAGTAGCAAAACGATGAGTCTGAACCTGGTAAGTGAACAATTACTGTTGGCAAACGGCCTGAACCATCAGGATCTGTTTACCATTCTTGGCCAACTGGCCGAGCGCCGTCTGGATTACGGCGATCTCTATTTTCAGTCGAGCTATCACGAGTCCTGGGTTCTTGAAGACAGCATCATTAAAGATGGTTCGTACAATATCGACCAGGGCGTCGGCGTCCGTGCGGTGAGCGGGGAAAAAACCGGCTTTGCCTATGCGGACCAGATTAGCCGACTGGCGCTGGAACAGAGCGCGCAGGCGGCGCGTACCATTGTACGCGACCACTGCGATGGTAAAGTTCATACCCTCGGCGGAGTGGAGCACAGCTCGCTCTATACCAGTATCGACCCGCTGCAAAGCATGAGTCGGGAAGAGAAGCTGGATATTCTGCGCCGGGTAGATAAAACCGCCCGCGCGGCCGATAAACGGGTGCAGGAAGTTTCCGCCAGCCTGACCGGCGTCTATGAGTTAATTCTTGTTGCCGCCACTGACGGCACGCTGGCGGCGGACGTGCGCCCGCTGGTTCGTCTTTCCGTCAGCGTGCTGGTGGAAGAGGATGGCAAACGCGAGCGCGGCGCTAGCGGCGGCGGTGGTCGCTTTGGCTATGACTATTTCCTGGCCTCGCAGGATGGCGATGTGCGCGCAGATGTATGGGCGAGAGAAGCCGTGCGTATGGCGCTGGTCAATCTGACCGCCGTCGCAGCGCCTGCCGGAATGCTGCCGGTTGTGCTGGGGGCGGGCTGGCCTGGCGTGCTGCTTCATGAAGCCGTCGGTCACGGACTGGAAGGCGATTTTAACCGTCGCGGGACCTCGGTATTCAGCGGCCATATGGGCGAATTGGTGGCCTCTGAGCTGTGCACCGTGGTGGATGATGGCACCATTGCCAACCGTCGTGGCTCCGTCGCCATTGATGACGAAGGTACTCCGGGCCAGTATAACGTTTTGATTGAAAACGGCATTCTCAAAGGCTATATGCAGGACAAGCTCAACGCCAGGCTGATGGGTGTGGCGCCAACCGGCAACGGTCGTCGCGAATCCTACGCGCACCTGCCTATGCCGCGTATGACCAACACCTACATGCTGGCGGGGAAATCAACGCCGCAGGAGATTATCGAATCGGTCGATTACGGCATCTACGCGCCGAACTTTGGCGGCGGTCAGGTGGATATCACCTCCGGGAAATTTGTCTTCTCCACGTCTGAAGCCTACCTGATTGAAAAAGGCAAAGTGACCAAAGCGGTGAAGGGGGCGACGCTCATCGGCTCAGGTATCGAAGCGATGCAGCAGATTTCGATGGTGGGGAACGATCTGAAGCTGGACAGCGGCGTCGGCGTTTGCGGCAAAGAGGGCCAGAGCGTACCGGTTGGCGTTGGTCAGCCAACGCTCAAAGTGGATAAACTCACCGTCGGCGGCACCGCCTGATATCTCTCAATGCGCTTTCGCTCGCGGCGAAAGCGCACATCACCTCCGCGGGGTCGCGATGAAAGCCGCGCGTCAGCAGCAGATAGTCGAGTTACTCAGTCAGCACCGCACCCTAACCACTGAAGCGTTATCCCAGCTTCTGCAGGTCAGCATCGAGACCGTTCGTCGCGATTTGAGCGAGCTGCAGAAACAGGGGAGTATTCAGCGTAGCCACGGGCAGGCGCGCGTTCTCCTGCGCGATAATCACAGTGGCGAGAAGCCGTTTCATAGCCGCGTGAAAAGCCATTATGCCCATAAATCTGATATTGCCCGTACCGCGCTGGCGTGGATTGATGAAGGCATGACGATCGCGCTGGATGCGAGCTCAACCTGCTGGTTTCTGGCGCGTCAGCTACCGAATATTAACCTGACGGTGTTTACCAATAGCCACCCGGTTTGCGTAGAGCTGGGCCGCCGTGAACGGATCCAGCTGATCAGCGCCGGTGGTCAGCTTCAGCGTCAATATGGCTATTACGTTAACCCTGCGCTGTTATCGCAGGTCAAATCGCTGGAGATCGATCTGTTCATTTTTTCCTGCGAGGGGATCGATAACGACGGCGTTCTCTGGGATTCCAGCGCCAATAATGCCGCTTACAAATCGCTGCTCCTGAAACGGGCGGCACAGTCGCTATTGTTAATCGACAAAAGCAAATTTCATCGCTCCGGCGAGGTGAACATCGGCAATCTCCGCGACGTGACGCAGATTATTTCCGATGCCGGGCCTGATAATGCGTTATTACCCTTTTTCGCAGGCTCTGGACGCTAGCGGGCTATTCCCCGACCGTGCATACCCTGGTAAATATTTGCCACCCCGACGAAATACTCGGTCAGGTAATTAATGCATACCTGTACCTTCAGCGGCAGCTTATCTTTCTCGGTATACAGAGCGTATACCGGTCGCGGATCGGACTGGTAGCTCGGCAGCAGGATCTCCAGTTCGCCGCGGTTGATCTCTTCGATCGCCCACATCAGCGGAACGTAAGCTACGCCGACGCCTGCCGTCAGCCAGCGCACCAGCGTCATCGGATCGTTAGTGACGAATCTGCCCTGAGGGATCAGCTTGGTTGAAATGCCTTCCGGAGCGATGATTTCAAATTCGTTATCCGGCCGGACGCTGTATTCCAGCCAGGAGTGGCTGGCGAGATCCGCCGGCTTTTCCGGACATCCGGCGTGCTGGAGATAGCTTTTCGCCGCACAGAGCACCATTGGCATAGAGCCCAGACGGCGGGAAAAGAGGCTGGAGTCCTGCAGCGCTCCCACGCGAATCACCACGTCCAGACCGTCCGCGATCAGGTCCGGCGCCGGGATGCCGGTGACCAGGTTTATGGAGAGCCCCGGGTGCTCTTTGAGCATATCGGCGGTTATGCGAGCCAGGACATTCTGTGCCATAGTTGAAGAACAGCCGATGCGCAGCGTACCGATGGGCGTATTGTTAAACGCGTATAGCTGTTCATGGACATCCTGGACTTCGAACAGCATCCGCCGACAGCCTTGATAATATATTTTTCCCGCTTCTGTTAAGCCCAGGCTGCGCGTACTGCGGTTGAGTAGCTTAACCTGTAGCTCATCTTCCAGTTTGGCTACCGTCTGGCTGATGGAAGAAACGCTCATCTGGAGCTGGCGGGCCGCGGCGGTAAATGAACCTAATTCCACCACTCTGGCAAAAACGGACATGCGTTTTAATCGTTCCATTATTCACTCTGGCTTAAAAGTGATTTAGATCACACATTATAGATAAGACCGCAATTGTTACGTTACTATATAGTTAGCTTAATAATAAACGCATCGCGCATATCACCTGTACGCTTCTTATCAAGGTCATCATGAGTCTGTTTCCTGTCATTGTGATTTTCGGCTTGTCGTTTCCGCCGATCTTCTTTGAGTTGCTGTTGTCGCTCGCCATCTTCTGGCTGGTGCATCGCCTGCTGGTTCCGACCGGCATCTATGATTTTGTCTGGCATCCGGCACTGTTTAATACCGCGCTCTATTGCTGCCTGTTTTATCTGATATCGCGTTTGTTCGTTTGAGGTAGATGTGAAAACACTAACAAGAAATATCCTCCGTACCGCAATCACTGTGATACTGGTTATCCTGGCATTTTTGGCGATTTTTCGCGCATGGGTGTATTACACCGCCTCGCCCTGGACGCGCGATGCGCGCTTTAGTGCGGATATTGTGGCCATCGCTCCCGATGTTTCCGGCCTGATTACGCAGGTGAATATCAAGGATAACCAACTGGTTAAGAAAGACCAGGTTTTGTTCGTCATTGATCAGCCGCGTTACCAGAAAGCCTTAGCTGAGGCTGAAGCCGATGTCTCCTATTACCAGACTCTGGCGCAGGAGAAGCGCGTTGAAGCCGGCCGTCGTAACCGCCTTGGCGTCCAGGCCATGTCCCGGGAGGAGATTGACCAGGCGAATAACGTTCTGCAAACCGTTGAGCATCAGTTGGCAAAAGCGATCGCGAGTCGCGATCTGGCGAAGCTTGATCTTGAACGCACGGTCATTCACGCTCCGGCTGATGGCTGGGTGACGAACCTGAACGTCTACAGCGGCGAGTTTATCACCCGCGGTTCTACCGCGGTTGCGCTGGTCAAGCAGAATACCTTCTATGTGATGGCCTACCTGGAAGAGACCAAGCTTGAGGGCGTGCGTCCTGGCTTCCGCGCCGAAATTACCCCGCTGGGAAGCGTGCAAACCCTTAAAGGCACCGTCGACAGCATTGCTGCTGGGGTGACCAATGCCAGCAGCAGTAGCGATACGAAAGGGCTGGCCTCTATTGACTCTAATCTTGAATGGGTACGCCTGGCACAGCGGGTGCCGGTACGTATTCACCTTGACCAGCAGCAAGGTAATCTCTGGCCGGCCGGGACGACGGCGACGGTGGTGATTACTGGTAAAGACGACCGCGATTCCAGCCGGACAAGTTTCTTCCAGAAACTGGCGATGCGCCTGCGTGAGTTCGGTTAATCGCCATGGGGATTTTCACCATCGAACCCCGGCATCTCCGCTTTGCCATTAAATTAGCCTGTGCGGTGGTGCTGGCGTTATTCGTCGGTTTTCACTTTCAGCTGGAAACACCGCGCTGGGCGGTGCTTACCGCGGCCATCGTGGCCGCCGGCCCGGCGTTTGCCGCCGGCGGAGAGCCTTACTCCGGGGCTATCCGCTATCGCGGGATGCTGCGTATTGTCGGTACCTTTATCGGCTGTATCGCCGCGCTGGCGATTATCATCCTGATGATCCGCGCCCCGCTGCTGATGGTGCTGGTCTGCTGCCTGTGGGCAGGGTTCTGTACCTGGATCTCCTCTCTGGTGCGGGTTGAGAACTCCTATGCCTGGGGCCTGGCGGGCTATACCGCGCTTATCATTATTATCACTATCCACGAAGAGCCGATGCTGGCGCCGCAGTTCGCCGTCGAACGGTGCAGTGAAATTGTTGTTGGTATCGTCAGCGCTATCGTGGCCGACCTGCTATTTTCGCCGCGGTCGATTAAAAAAGAGATCGACCTTGAGCTGGATAACCTGCTGATCGATCAATACCGCCTGATGCAGCTTTGCGTGGCGTATGCCGATAAAGACGAAGTCGATAAGGCCTGGAGCGCGCTGGTTCGCCGCACCAACGGGCTGGAAGGGATGCGCGGAAACTTAATTATGGAGTCCTCGCGCTGGGCAAAAGTGAACCAGCGGCTGAAGGCGATCAATACCCTCTCTTTGACCTTAATTACCCAGGCCTGTGAAACCTATTTGATTCAGAATACCCGGCCTGAGATGGTCACCGATGACTACCGCGAGCTGTTCGCTGAACCGGTTGAGACCGTGCAGGACGTGCACCGCCAGTTAAAGCGGATGCGCCGCTTTTTAACCTGGAAGGGAGAGCACAATACGCCGGTGACGATCTACAGCTGGGTCGGGGCTGCGACGCGCTATCTACTTTTGAAGCGGGGCGTGGTTGGCAATACCAAAATCAGCCGTATTGAAGCGGAAGTGCTGCAAGGTGAAGTGGTGGTGAAGGCGGAATCCGCCGAGCGACATCATGCGATGGTCAACTTCTGGCGTACGTCGATCTCCTGCATCCTCGGTACGCTGTTCTGGCTGTGGACCGGCTGGACTTCAGGTAGCGGGGCGATGGTGATGATCGCAGTTGTCACTGCCTTAGCGATGCGTTTGCCTAATCCGCGAATGGTGGCTATCGATTTCCTCTACGGCACGTTGGCGGCATTACCGTTGGGGGCGCTGTTTTTCCTCGTGATTATGCCCGCGACTCAGCAAAGTATGCTGCTGCTGTGTATCAGCCTGGCGGTGATGGCATTTTTTATCGGTATCGAGGTGCAAAAGCGGCGGTTGGGTTCGCTGGGGGCGCTGGCCAGCACCATTAATATTCTGGTGCTGGATAATCCGATGAAGTTTCAATTCAACCAATTTCTGGATAGCGCCTTAGGCCAGATCGTGGGGTGTTTCCTCGCGCTGATGGTGATTTTACTGGTTCGCGATAACTCTCAGGCTCGCACCGGTCGCGTGTTGCTCAACCAGTTTGTCTCGGCGGCGGTATCATCGCTGACCACCAATACGGCGCGACGAAAGGAAAACCATTTGCCGGCCCTGTATCGCCAGCTCTTTTTGTTGCTGAATAAATTTCCCGGCGATATCGCACGCTTTCGTCTGGCGCTGACCCTGATTATTGCGCATCAGCGCCTGCGCGACGCGCCAGTACCGATAAATGACGACCTGTCGGTATTCCACCGGCAGTTGCGTCGTACGGCGGATCGCGTCATTTCCGCCAGTAGCGATGATAAGCGCCGCTACTATTTTGCCCGCCTGCTTAATGAGCTGGATATTTACCAGCAAAAATTACAGCTCTGGGAAGCCTCTCCGCAGGTGACCGAGCCGGTGCGAAGGCTGGTGGCGATGCTGCATAAGTACCAGCATGTATTAACCAATAGCTAGCCGCCAGAACCGACGCCTGAAGCGTCGGTTTTTTTATCGCTATACTTAATTGTCTGAGTATGAATTCTACCGTCAGAGTGGAACTACACGCCGGGATGACCGGGCTATGAAAAGTTGCAGGTGTGGACAGGATGCGGGCAATGACTACCTATACCTTTGATTTTGATGAAATAGCTGAACAGCAGGATTTTTATCGTGAGTTTTCACGTACCTTTGGCTTAACGCGTGAGAAAGTGAACAACCTGGATTCGCTGTGGGAAGCGGTGACCGCAGGGCTGCTGCCCCTGCCGCTAGAGATTGAGTTTATTCATTTAAGCGATAATCAGCGACGGCGCTTTGGCGCGATAATATTGCTATTTGATGAAGCGGAAGAAGAGCTGGAAGGGGAGCTTCGTTTTAATGTGCGGCAGTCGTAAAAAAGCCCCCGACAGAGCGGGGGCAAGTCGTCGGATAAGACGACGAGGGTTTATTTGTACAGCTCAGCCGTAGCGTGCCAGCTATCGCCGGTACGGGCTTCAATAATTCGGTAGCTGCTGGCGCCTTCTTTTTCAGCTTTAGCCGCCAGTTCCTGGCGCATATCCATCGGCGCGCTGCCTACCTGAGAAACGGAAACGGTGCCCATGGACTGCAGATTTTGCGCCTGTTCAGCATTCACTTGATTGACGGCAGCGTTTGCGCCGAAAGAGAGAACGGAAGCCAGACCCAGGGATGCGATGATAATTGCGCTTTTCATAATCTTTTCTCCAACCTTAATATTTGCAGCGGCGGGAGGCTTAATAAACCTGGGGCCGCTGGAGAGATTCTGTTTCAGTTAATGACCGACAATCGTTAAATCTTATTTATAAAGCTCAGCCGTTGCGTGCCAGTGGTCACCGGTACGTGCTTCAATAATGCGGTATGAAGAAGCACCTTCTTCTTGTGCTTTCTTGTTCAGCATTTCGTGCATATCCATCGGGGAAGAACTTACCGCGCCGACGGAAACGGTGCCGATTGCCTGACGGCCTTGAGCCTGTTCGCTGTTGATAGAGTCAGCGGCGAAGGCGCCGAAAGACAGAACGGAAAGGATGCTTAATGCTGCTACAGTGGTTTTGATTTTCATGATGTTCACCTCGTCGAATCTTTTTGTTGGGGGTCTTTGTTTCGTGACCCTCATCACAAAATCAAGTATACACTAATCACTGAAAATATTAATACCTTGCTAATTGTTTTTCATGTAAATAATTACAAAGAAATGTCTTTTTTATAACGTATAAGAATTAGAAATGTCACAATCTTGCCAGGTTAGGCGATTATGATTAATAAAATCATGAGGTTATATGAATTTGATCTTTTGTGCGCTTAAGTGGGTTTCATCACGTAAATGAATGTATAGAAACGGAAAAACACACAAAATGTTAAAGAAATGATAATTTT
The DNA here is from genome assembly GCF_018139045.1 of Klebsiella pasteurii. Classification (NCBI taxonomy): domain Bacteria; kingdom Pseudomonadati; phylum Pseudomonadota; class Gammaproteobacteria; order Enterobacterales; family Enterobacteriaceae; genus Klebsiella; species Klebsiella pasteurii. Next base: position 3,370,941 of record NZ_CP073236.1, on the reverse strand, counting down.
TTGAAGGGATACCCTCTGGCGTTAACCAGAGGGGAGGCGATCAGAGTTCCTGCTCAAACAGAACGAGAATGGCGTCATGCAGCTCTTTAACGGTAAAACCCCTGGCCGGGGTGGTAAAGATAGTGTCATCACCGGCAATGCTGCCGAGAATACCTTCAGCTTTGCCCAGGGAGTCCAGAAGCCGGGCGATCAGCTGCGCTGCGCCTGGGCTGGTATGAATAACCACGACCGAATCGTTATAGTCGATATCCAGCACCAGGTTTTTTAGCGGGCTGGAGGTCGTCGGGACGCCAAGCTCGGCGGGCAGGCAGTAAACCATTTCCATTTTGGCGTTACGCGTGCGTACGGCGCCAAACTTAGTGAGCATACGTGAGACTTTCGATTGGTTGATATTATCGAAGCCTTCCTCTTGCAGAGCCTGTACGATTTCACCTTGAGAGCTGAATTTTTCTTCTTTAAGCAGCGCTTTAAACGCCTTAACCAGTTCTTCTTGTTTTGCCGAACTACGCATAAGTCACCCAATTATGGTGGTAAAAACAACATCATTATGCATAAACATGCATTTTTATGCAAATAATCCGCAGGGGAGAAGCGTAAATAATGTTATGAAGGGCGCATATTTTAGCAAAAAACCCTAATAAGGAACATGCTTTCGTCACGGCGCGCAAATTGCTACAAAAGTAAATGAAATGTTATTAAATGATGTTGTTCTGCTCAATGCGCTGGGTGTATTGTAACCAATAGTCGATCCGGTACTACGCTTTGCTGGATGGTCAGTCTCAGGGAGGAAAATGCGAAGCTGCTGCATCGCTGCGCACGACCACGCATTCTTCAGCCATAATTATTGTAATTGTTCATCTTGTGAATTAAGGTCCAGGCGACGGAGTAACGAAAGACTATTTTAACCATAATAAGGAGTTTAGGATGAAAGTTGCAGTCCTCGGCGCCGCTGGTGGAATCGGCCAGGCGCTTGCCCTACTACTTAAGACCCAACTGCCTTCAGGTTCAGAACTCTCGTTGTACGACATCGCTCCGGTAACACCGGGCGTGGCGGTTGATCTTAGCCATATCCCTACCGATGTAAAAATCAAAGGTTTTTCCGGCGAAGACGCCACCCCTGCGCTGGAAGGTGCTGATGTGGTGCTGATATCCGCGGGCGTAGCGCGTAAGCCCGGAATGGATCGCTCCGATTTATTCAACGTTAATGCCGGTATTGTGAAAAATCTGGTACAGCAAATCGCCAAAACCTGCCCGCAGGCCTGCGTCGGGGTTATCACCAACCCGGTGAACACCACCGTGGCGATTGCCGCAGAAGTGCTGAAAAAAGCCGGTGTTTACGATAAGAACAAGCTGTTTGGCGTCACGACGCTGGATATTATCCGCTCGAATACCTTTGTCGCTGAACTAAAAGGCAAATCTTCGTCAGACGTTGAGGTTCCGGTTATTGGCGGCCACTCCGGTGTGACTATTCTTCCTTTATTGTCACAAATTCCGGGTGTCAGCTTCAGCGATCAGGAAGTGGCGGATTTGACTAAACGCATTCAAAACGCTGGTACTGAAGTTGTTGAAGCAAAAGCCGGTGGTGGCTCAGCAACGCTATCAATGGGGCAGGCCGCCGCGCGATTCGGTCTCTCTTTAGTTCGTGCCATGCAGGGAGAGAAAGGCGTGGTGGAATGCGCCTATGTTGAAGGTGATGGCCAATATGCCCGCTTCTTCTCTCAGCCGTTGCTGTTAGGTAAAAATGGCGTAGAGCAGCGTCAGTCTATCGGTAAACTGAGCGCGTTTGAGCAGCAGGCGCTGGAGGGGATGCTGGATACGTTGAAGAAAGATATCGCCCTTGGCGAAGACTTTGTGAATAAATAACGCTTCATTAAAAGAGAAGCCGGAGCCTGGGTTCCGGCTTTTTTATGCCTTTCTCCCGCCCCTGAATGACTCAACCTGCTGGTAAATCTGCTAAACTCCCCGCGTCTTGAGCGGCAACAAACGAGGACGTCGTGAAAAAAATTGAAAGAAAGCAGACCAGGGACCAAATTACTCAAATGATCCGTTACGAGATCCTTTCCGGCAGTATGAAGTCGGGGGATGAGCTCGCGCAGGAGAGTATTGCGGAACAGCTGGGGCTTTCTCGTATGCCGGTTCGTGAAGCGTTACAGGCCCTGGAGCAGGAAGGGTTTCTGGTGCGCTTGCCAAACCGCCATATGCAGGTCTCTCGGCTGGAACCTGACCACATCAGCCATATTTTCCAGGCCATTGCGGCGATGGCAACGGCGCTTTTTTCACTGGTGCCCGCGTCGGCAGGCGAGTCGCTGGCTACGAGAGCGCGAGAGTTGGGGCTTCCTGGTGAAAGGATTCGGGAGCTGGCGTTTCATCAGGCGCTTATTTCTTATATTGATAACCGCTATCTGGAAAAAATTTATCAGCAGTTTTTAGATGGTTATATCGGCTATGTCATTCTGTATCTGAAAGAGGATAATCAGGAGTCGGCGCAAATACTCAGTTCTCTGATGGATGCTATCCATCAAGGCGATCGCGCCGAGATCGCGCAGGAAACGCAGCGTTATTTCCTCTCTCTGGCAGAAATAATGCGTCAACACATGAAGGATTGGGAAAGTGCAGAAGCCTCGATTAGGGAAAATTAAGCTTCTTTCAGCGAAAGAGCAGGTCGCGGCAGTCTTACGTAAAGCGATACTGTCGCGAGATTTAGTTGAAGGGCAAGAAATAACCCTTGAAGGGATCGCCAGTATGGTTGGCGTATCCAGTATGCCCGTGCGTGAAGCATTTCAGATACTGGCTGCGGATGGGCTGATTAAAGTCCGCCCCAATAAAGGGGCGGTTGTGCTGGGGATTAACGAACAAACGATTCGCGAGCATTACGAGATTCGCGCGCTGCTGGAGAGTGAAGCGGTCGCTAAAGCTTCTCGCCCTGGGACGGACATTTCGCGCATTGCCGAAGTTCATTACGCTGCGGAAAAAGCGTTGGCGGAAAATAACTCAGCTGAATATTCTGACCTCAATCAGGCTTTTCATATGGAGATATGGAACGCGGCCGGAAACGGCAAAATGAAGCTGCTGCTCAGCAATATGTGGAACGGGCTCTCGATGGGGCATAAGGTCACCGAGGAAGAGTACGCGATCATTTCCATACGCGAGCATAAAGGGATTTTACTGGCCCTGGAGCAGCATAATGAAGCGTTGGCCCGTCAGCTAATGCGCGAGCATATCATCCGTTCGATGGAAAATATGCTGACGCGCTATGTCGGCGAGCCCTCGGCCTGACCTAATCGCCTGTACGATCGTTGCAGGCGTCTTATCTATTCATTCCATAAATTAATTTCGCTAAGGTACTGCTTTTGCGGGATTTTGATAAAGATCGCAATCCTGACTCTTTCGTGAAAAACGCATTGACTTAGTCTTTGTATGGGAATAGTTTCCCTCTCGTCAATATTGGATACAATATCATATATCATTGATGGGATAACTATAAATATGGAACCGATTACCATTACTCTATGTTTGCTGGTGTTTGCTATCGCCATGTTTGTGTGGGAAAAAATACCGCTCGCGGTCACGTCTATGGTGGTTTGCGTCGCGCTGGTTCTCACCGGCGTGCTCAATCTCAAGCAGGCTTTCGCCGGCTTTATCGACACCAACGTTATTCTCTTCGTCGCCATGTTTATCGTCGGCGGGGCGCTATTTGAAACCGGGATGGCGAATAAGGTGGGGGGCGTGATTACTCGCTTCGCGAAAACGGAAAAGCAGCTGATTTTTACCATTATGGTCGTGGTTGGCGTGATGTCCGGTTTCCTCTCCAATACCGGTACCGCAGCCGTCCTGATCCCGGTCGTTATCGGTGTGGCGGCAAAATCAGGCTTTGCTCGTTCCCGACTGCTGATGCCGCTGGTTTTCGCTGCCGCGCTCGGCGGTAACCTGTCGTTGATTGGCGCGCCGGGCAACCTGATTGCGCAGTCAGCTTTGCAGAATATTGGCAGCGGTTTTGGCTTTTTTGAATATGCCAAACTCGGTTTACCGATGCTGGTTTGCGGCGTTATTTACTTCTTGACCATCGGCTATAAATTCCTGCCCAACCACCCGAACCGTGGGGAAGTTGGCAGCGTCGGCGAACAGCGCGATTACAGTCACGTTCCGCGTTGGAAGCAAATCCTCTCTTTCGTTGTTCTGATCGCCACGATCCTCGGCATGATTTTCGAAAAGCAGACCGGTGTGAGTCTTGCGGTAGCGGGCTGTATCGGCGCGCTGGTGCTGGTGGTTACCGGCGTGCTTACAGAAAAGCAGGCCTATAAAGCCATTGATTCTCAGACTATTTTTATCTTCGGCGGCACGCTGGCGCTGGCGAAAGCGCTGGAAATGACCGGGGCGGGAAAACTGGTGGCGGATCACGTGATTGGCCTGCTGGGACAAAACTCTTCGCCGTTTATGCTGCTGGTGGTGGTCTTTGCGCTGTCCATCATTATGACTAACTTCATGTCCAACACCGCGACCGTCGCGTTGTTAGTACCGGTGAGCCTGTCGATTGCGGCGGGCATGGGCGCCGATCCTCGTGCGGTGCTAATGGCGACGGTTATTGGCAGTTCTTGCGCCTACGCCACGCCAATCGGCATGCCTGCCAACATGATGGTGCTGTCGGCAGGCGGCTATAAGTTCGTTGACTACGCCAAATCCGGCATCCCACTGATTATCGTTTCCACCATTGTCAGCCTGATTCTGCTGCCAATCCTTTTCCCTTTTCATCCGTAATGAACGGAAGCTGTCCTGACTAAGGAGCCTGTATGAGCAAAAGTGAACAGATATCCCATATGACCAATATTATGGCCAAATTTGTGGGGTACACCGGCAAAGTCTTGCCTGATGATGTCACCGTAAAACTGGAAGAGTTGCATAAGAAAGAGACCAGTAAACTGGCCGACGTCATCTTTACGACCATGATTGAGAACCAGCGTCTGGCAAAAGAGCTGGATCGCCCTTCATGCCAGGATACCGGCGTGATTCAGTTTCTGGTGGAGTGCGGGGCTAACTTCCCGCTGATCGGTGAACTGGAAGCGCTGCTGCGTGAAGCGGTGATCAAAGCGACCGTGGATTCCCCGCTGCGCCACAACAGCGTTGAGACTTTTGATGAATACAACACCGGTAAAAACGTGGGTAAAGGTACGCCGACGGTATTCTGGGAGATCGTTCCCAATTCCGATCGGTGCAGCATTTATACCTATATGGCGGGCGGCGGCTGTTCCCTGCCGGGGAAAGCGATGGTGCTGATGCCGGGCGCGGGTTATGAAGGCGTTACCCGCTTTGTTCTCGACGTGATGACCAGCTACGGTTTAAACGCGTGCCCACCGCTGCTGGTAGGCGTGGGCGTGGCGACTTCCGTTGAAACGGCGGCGCTGCTGTCGAAAAAAGCGCTGATGCGCCCTATAGGCTCGCACAATGAGAATGAACGTGCGGCGTCGTTGGAAAAAATGCTGGAAGACGGCATTAACAAAATTGGCCTTGGGCCTCAGGGGATGTCCGGTAATACCTCCGTCATGGGTGTGAATATTGAAAACACCGCGCGCCATCCCTCCACCATCGGGGTGGCGGTGAACGTCGGCTGCTGGTCGCACCGAAAAGGACATATCGTTTTTGATAAAGACTTGAACTACACCATTACGTCTCACAGCGGAGTGAATTTCTGATGACTAAAAAAATCCTTACGACGCCGATTAAAAATGAAGATTTAGCCGATATTAAAGCGGGCGATATTATTTATCTCAACGGTCATATTGTGACCTGTCGCGATGTGGCGCACCGTCGTTTAATTGAAGGTGGGCGCGAATTACCCGTTGATGTTAGCGGTGGCGCTATTTTACACGCCGGACCGATTGTCCGTCCGATTAAAGGTGAGGACGATAAGTTTGAAATGGTTTCCGTTGGGCCGACCACCAGCATGCGCATGGAAAAATTCGAGAAAGAATTTATTGCAAAGACCGGCGTGAAATTAATTGTTGGGAAAGGCGGCATGGGGAAAGGCACCGAGGAGGGATGCGCGGAGCATAAAGCGCTGCACTGCGTATTCCCGGCCGGTTGCGCGGTAGTGGCTGCGGTGTGCGTGGAAGAGATCGAAGATGCGCAGTGGCGCGATCTGGGAATGCCGGAAACGCTATGGGTATGCCGGGTAAAAGAGTTTGGTCCGCTGATTGTCTCTATTGATACCCATGGAAATAACCTGTTCGAACAGAACAAAATTATTTTTAACCAGCGTAAAGAGCTCGTCGCTGATGAAATATGCCAGAACGTAAGCTTTATCAAATAATCTGGGTTATATGAATTGCACGATAATGATGGCGATACGTTTATTGCGATAATAAACAAGGATTCTGGCCGGGGCGGTTCAGGGAACTCCATCCTTATTATTTTCGTTATATACCCAATGGATTTCGAGTTGCTTTGAGGCGGCAAGAGAGAGAATCCCCAGGAGCTTACTCAAGTAAGTGGCTGGGGTGAACGAACGTAGCCAACAAAGAAGCAACTTGAAAGACGATGGATATAAATAACATCATTATCGTGCCTCCTGCCTGAAGGCTATTTTATGACTAATGCAGCACTGTTACTGGGTGAAGGCTTCACCCTGATGTGCCTCGGCATGGGCTTTGTGCTGGCGTTTCTGTTCCTGCTGATTTTCGCCATCCGCAGCATGTCCGCCGCCGTCAACCGCTTCTTCCCGGAACCGGCTCCCGCGCCGAAGGCCACACCTGCCGCCGCGCCCGCTGACGACTTCGCCCGCTTAAAGCCGGTAATTGTCGCCGCTATTCACCACCATCGCCGCCTTAACCCTTAATTCACGGAGGAATCCATGACCGTTGCCATTACCGATGTCGTCCTGCGCGACGCCCACCAGTCCCTTTTTGCCACCCGCCTGCGCCTCGACGATATGCTCCCCGTCGCCGCGCGGCTCGACGACGTGGGCTACGGCTCCCTCGAATGCTGGGGCGGCGCCACCTTCGACGCCTGCATCCGCTTCCTCGGCGAAGACCCCTGGGTCCGCCTGCGCGAACTGAAAAAGGCCATGCCGAAGACCCCGCTGCAGATGCTGCTCCGCGGCCAGAATCTGCTCGGCTACCGCCACTACGCCGATGACGTGGTGCAGCGCTTCGTTGAACGCGCCGTCAAAAACGGCATGGACGTGTTCCGCGTCTTCGACGCCATGAACGACCCGCGCAATATGCAGGCCGCCCTGCAGGCGGTGCGCAGCCACGGCGCGCACGCCCAGGGCACGCTCTCCTACACCACCAGCCCGGCTCACACCCTGCAGACCTGGCTCGACCTGACCGAACAGCTGCTGGAAACCGGCGTCGATTCCATTGCGATTAAAGACATGTCGGGCATTCTCACCCCGATGGCCGCCTTTGAGCTGGTGAGTGAAATCAAAAAACGTTATGACGTGAAGCTGCACCTGCACTGTCACGCCACCACCGGGATGGCGGAGATGGCCCTGCTGAAGGCCATCGAGGCCGGCGTCGACGGCGTCGATACCGCCATCTCGTCCATGAGCGCCACCTACGGCCACCCGGCCACCGAGGCGCTGGTGGCGACGCTGGCCGGAACGGAGCATGACACCGGGCTGGATATCCTGGAGCTGGAGAGCATCGCCGCGTACTTCCGCGAAGTGCGCAGAAAATACCACGCCTTCGAAGGCCAGCTGAAGGGCACCGACAGCCGTATCCTCGTGGCCCAGGTGCCGGGCGGCATGCTCACCAACCTCGAAGGCCAGCTGAAGCAGCAGAACGCCGCCCACCGTCTGGATGAGGTGCTGGCGGAAATCCCCCGCGTGCGCGAAGACCTCGGCTTTATCCCGCTGGTCACCCCCACCTCGCAGATTGTCGGCACCCAGGCGGTGCTTAACGTCCTCACCGGGGAGCGCTACAAAACCATTGCGAAGGAGACCGCCGGCATTCTGAAGGGCGAGTACGGCCACACCCCGGTGCCGGTCAACGCGGCATTACAGGCCCGCGTGCTGGACGGCGCCGAAGCCATCACCTGCCGCCCGGCGGACCTGCTGAAGCCGGAGCTGGCGGAGCTGGAAGCCGACGTGAAGCGCCAGGCGCAGGAGAAGGGCATCACGCTTGCGGAGAACGCCATCGACGACGTGCTCACCGTGGCGCTGTTCCCGCAGGTCGGCCTGAAGTTCCTTGAGAACCGCCATAACCCGGCGGCCTTTGAGCCGCTGCCGCAGGCGGAAGAGGCAAAACCTGCCGCCGCTCCGGTGAAAGCCGCCGCTTCCGGCGTCTACACCGTGGAAGTGGAAGGGAAAGCCTTTGTGGTGAAGGTCAGCGACGGCGGCGATATCAGCCCGCTGACAGCGGCCGCTCCGGCGGCGCCTTCCGCCCCGGCTCAGGCTGCCGCCCCGGCAGGCGCCGGTACGCCGGTGACCGCGCCGCTGGCGGGCACTATCTGGAAGGTGCTGGCCACCGAGGGCCAGAGCGTGGCCGAGGGCGACGTACTGCTGATTCTGGAGGCCATGAAGATGGAAACCGAAATCCGCGCCGCGCAGGCCGGAACCGTGCGCGGTATCGCGGTGAAATCCGGGGACGCGGTCGCGGTGGGCGACACCCTGCTGGCCCTGGCGTAAGGAAGAGGAACGGAAATGGAAAGTCTGAACGCCCTGATTCAGGGCATGGGGCTGATGCACCTCGGCGGCGGCCAGGCCGTCATGCTGCTGGTGAGCCTGCTGCTGCTGTGGCTGGCCATCGCGAAGAAGTTCGAGCCGCTGCTGCTGCTGCCGATTGGCTTCGGCGGGCTGCTGTCGAATATTCCCGAGGCCGGGCTGGCGCTGACCGCCCTGGAGAGCCTGCTGGCCCATCACGACGCCGGGCAGCTGGCGGTGATTGCGGCGAAGCTTAACTGTACGCCGGACGTTCATGCCATCAAGGAGGCACTGGCCCTGGCGCTGCCGTCGGTGCAGGGGCAGATGGAAGACCTCGCCGTGGATATGGGCTACTCCGCCGGGGTGCTGGCGATTTTTTATAAGGTCGCCATCGGCTCGGGCATCGCCCCGCTGGTGATATTTATGGGCGTCGGGGCGATGACCGACTTCGGCCCGCTGCTGGCCAACCCGAGGACCCTGCTGCTGGGGGCGGCGGCACAGTTCGGCATCTTCGCCACGGTGCTCGGGGCGCTGACGCTGAACTACTTCGGGATTATCAGCTTCACCCTGCCGCAGGCGGCGGCCATCGGCATCATCGGCGGCGCGGACGGGCCGACGGCGATTTACCTCTCCGGGAAACTGGCGCCGGAGCTGCTGGGCGCCATCGCGGTGGCGGCGTACTCGTATATGGCGCTGGTGCCGTTAATCCAGCCGCCGATTATGAAGGCGCTGACCAGCGAGAAGGAGCGGAAAATCCGCATGGTGCAGCTGCGCACGGTGAGTAAGCGGGAGAAGATTCTGTTCCCGGCGGTACTGCTGCTGCTGGTGGCGCTGCTGCTGCCGGACGCGGCGCCGCTGCTGGGGATGTTCTGCTTCGGCAACCTGATGCGCGAGAGCGGGGTGGTGGAGCGCCTGAGCGACACGGTGCAGAACGGGCTGATAAATATCGTGACGATATTCCTCGGGTTATCGGTAGGGGCGAAGCTGGTGGCGGACAAGTTCCTGCAGCCGCAGACGCTGGGGATACTGGTGCTGGGGGTGATTGCGTTCTGCGTGGGGACGGCGGCGGGCGTGCTGATGGCGAAGCTGCTGAACCTGTGCAGTAAGCACAAAATCAACCCGCTGATTGGCTCGGCGGGCGTGTCGGCGGTACCGATGGCGGCGCGGGTGTCGAACAAAGTGGGGCTGGAGTCGGATGCGCAGAACTTCCTGCTGATGCACGCGATGGGCCCGAACGTGGCGGGAGTGATTGGCTCGGCGATTGCCGCCGGGGTGATGCTCAAGTACGTGCTGGCGATGTAGTTCTGTGCTCTTCACGGAGGCGGCGCGTTGCGCCTGCCCGGGCTACGGGATCGCAGATGACTGTAAACCCGTAGCCCGTCTGAGCGCAGCGCGAGCCGTGGAATTTCCATAAGGAGACTTTGATGAATGAAACCATAGCATTACGTCCTGGCTGCAGGGCGTCGACATCAACAAAGGACGTGGTCGTGGATGACATGCTGGCGTCGCTCAATGAGCTCGAACAGCTGCAACCGGCGCTGAATTTGCTGGCACACCCCTCAATCGCTCAGGGTAGCCATGATTTCTTTGTCCAGTGTTATGATGCTGGCGTACGGCATGCGCAGGCCGGGGCTTTTGAAACGGTGCCGACGCTGCCTGGTTCGCTGTCACATGAGCGGCAAAGATACGCGCTGCTGTGTGCGGCGGCCGGTCGCCTGGATGCTCTGGGGCAGGCGCTGACGCACAATCGTCTGTGCGATTTGGCCGGTCAGTTTTGTGCTGGCATGGCGGATGTTGATAGCGAAATCCGCAGCGGTTTCTATACCGTGCGTAGCATACCGCTACCGGTTTACCGGCGGCTGCAGCGGGATAATCATTCACATGGCATCTGCCTGCAGCAGGCGCTGCTGCATCTGCTGGCCTGGAAAAGTGATTCCCCCTGGGCGCGGCAGCAGGCCCAGCGGTTGCTCTGGCAGGGCGGCGTTCTGGGAGATAAAGGCGAGTTTGCGCTGATAACGCTGGATGACGAGCTGCGGGAGCGCCAGTTTGCGTGGCCCGGGCTGCGGTCGCTGCTGGCCGTGACCGGGTTTCTGGCGAAATTCCCGGCCGGGCCATTGTTTGCTGATTGAAAGGCGCTCCCCTGGCGGGGAGCCTGTTAATTGGTCGCCGGATATTCCTGGACGGCGATATGCAGCGTAATTTTTTTATCATCGCGCATAATCACCACCGGAATTTCCGAGCCCGGGCGAATCTCTGCGACCTGATCCATGGTTTCCAGGGCGGAAACGGCGGGTTTGTCGTTAACCGAAATAATGACGTCGTTGGCGCGGATCCCTGCCTGGGCCGCCGGGCCTTCCGGCGCAACATCATTCACCACAATCCCCTGCAGCTGATCGATGCCGCCGCCGCCCTGCGCATGCAGCGGCGCAATTTCGCGGCCGCTGATCCCAATATAACCGCGAATAACGCGGCCATCGCGGATCAGCTTATCCATAATCTTGGTTGCCAGTTGGAAAGGGATTGCAAAGCCGATCCCTTCCGGCGTTTCGCCATCGTTGCTTTTATCAAATGACAGGGTGTTGATACCCATCAGCTCACCCAGCGAGTTCACCAGCGCGCCGCCTGAGTTACCGTGGTTGATTGACGCGTCGGTCTGCAGGAAGTTCTGGCGTCCGGTGGGGTTCAGGCCGATACGGCCAGTGGCGCTGATAATGCCCTGGGTAATGGTTTGCCCAAGGTTGTACGGGTTGCCGATCGCCAACACGACGTCACCGATATGTGGCACGCGTTTCGGGTTAATCGGAATGACCGGCAGGCCGCCGCTGGCGTTGATTTTTAACACCGCGAGATCGGTGAGAGTATCCGAGCCGACCAGCAGCGCTTCAAAAACCCGACCATCCTGTAGGGCCACGATAATCTGATCGGCATCGTTGATAACGTGCTTATTGGTCAGGATATAGCCGCGCTGGTCCATGATCACACCGGAACCGAGCGTTAGCTGGTTATGGCTGGTGCTGTTGAGGGCGCGGTTATAGACGTTCACGACCGCCGGGGCGGCGCGGCGAACGGCGGAATTATAGCTGGCAGGGGATTCATCCGCGCTATCGTATTGCGTGGTTGGCGAAAGCTGCCACTGGCGCAACGAAGGCATAACGGCCAGCAGCAGACCGCCGACAATCAAACCAATAAGTATCGAACGTAAAAGCTTTCCAGGCATGATGCAGATATCGTTGATGGATGGACAGGCGCAGCATAACACGTCTTGTCCGGACATCGCACTGCACGCGATGCCCGGAAGGCGAGTTAACGTAGCAGCAGATAGATGCTTTCGCTGCCGCGAATGACGTTCAGCGCAATCACCGTCGGCTTGCTTTCAAGCACTTTTCGCAGTTCGGCAATGGACCGTACGCGCTCGCGGTTGAGGCCAATAATGATGTCGTCTTTATGCAGCCCCGCCTGGGCGGCAGGGCTAGCTTTATCGACATTATCAATGACGACGCCTTTGGTCCCGTCTTTCATCTGACCGTCGCTTAACGATGCGCCCTGCAGTGCTGGCGCGATAAGTTCGGCGCTGGCGGAAGAAGAGGTGCTCTTGTCGAGAGTGACTTCAACTTCTACGGGCTTTCCTTCGCGCAGGAGCCCCAGTTTCACCTTGGTCCCCGGCTCGGTCGTGGCGATGCGGGAGCGCAGTTCGGCGAAGCTGTTGAGCGGCTTGCCGTTCAGGCTGATGATAACGTCGCCAGATTTGATGCCCGCTTTGGCCGACCCGGAATTTGGCAGCACTTCGCTGACGAAGGCGCCGCGCTGGACGTCGAGATTCATCGCTTTGGCGATATCCGCGCTCATTTCCATGCCTTTGATGCCCAGCAGGCCGCGTTTGATTTCACCAAATTGAATTAGCTGCTGGGAGAGGATTTTCGCCATATTGCTGGGGATCGCGAAGCCAATGCCGACGCTGCCGCCGCCGGGGGCCAGAATTGCAGTATTGATACCAATCAGCTCGCCGTTGAGGTTCAGCAGCGCGCCGCCGGAGTTGCCGCGGTTAATCGAGGCATCGGTCTGGATAAAGTTCTCCAGCCCTTCAAGGTTCAGGCCGCTGCGGCCAAGGGCTGAAATAATCCCGGAAGTGGCGGTCTGACCCAGACCAAACGGGTTACCGACGGCGACGGCGAAATCGCCTACCCGCAGCTTATCGGAGTCGGCGATAGCGATTTGCGTCAGATTACTGGGTTTTAACAGCTGCAGCAGGGCGATATCGCTCTGCTCGTCGCTGCCGACCAGTTTGGCATCGAGCTCGCGGCCATCGTTAAGCTGGACGCTGATTTTCTGCGCCTGATTAATCACGTGATTATTGGTCAGCACGTAGCCTTTTGCCGCGTCAATGATGACCCCAGAACCCAGGCCTTCAAACGGCTGCGCCTGCTCTTGCGGCGCATTGTCGCCAAAGTACTTCTTCAGCTCTTCCGGCATATTCTGCGCGGGTGACGCGGTGCCCTCAACCTGTACGCTCACCACCGCCGGTAACACTTTTTCCAGCATCGGCGCGAGGCTTGGCAACGCGCCCTGGCCGGGAACCTGTGTCGGTAAAGACGCTGCTGCCGGAGGTAAGGCGGACAACGACAACCCAACGCTTAACGCTAACGCACTTAACAGCAAAGTCTGTTTATTCATTAGATGCTGGCTCTCGTAACCTGAGGTGTATGGGAAACGTCCCGAATGGTCCGATGTTATTGAATTTTCGGCCCGGTAACAATGTGGGCAATAGCTAAATTGTAGCTGGGATGAGAGGTTGAAACGGGCGCAGAGGGTGCGCCCGGAAAATATTTTTACTGGTGTTGGCGGATTAATCGCGCTTTACGCCGCCGCGCAGCAGGCCGGATGCGCCTTCAGAGTAATCGCGCGGCATCTGGACCGGGGCCTGATCGTTGCCCGCTTCAGACTCTTCCAGACGATTACGGAACGGATTGGCGTCCGCCATGCTGTCCGGCAGTAGGTTGCTGGAGCTTTTCGCCATATGCTGATACAGCTGGCGGTAATCATGCGCCATGTTATCCAGCAGCTCTGCGCTCCGGGCAAAGTGGCTTACCAGCTCTTCGCGGTACTCTTCCAGCTCTGCTTTATTCTTTTCCAGTTCAAACTGCAGCGCCTGCTGTTGGCGTAATTTGCGATTGCCAAAACGCATCGCGACGGCGCCGATAATGATGCCGACAACTAGCCCAATTAGCGCGTATTCCCAGGTCATGAACATCTCCCGTTGTTTTGTGGTTCCGTAGGGTGGCTGTGAGGCTCTCCGCCTGCGCCCGATAATGCCACTATAACCGCTAATTCCACAGAAGTGGAATCCTGGCGTATCATCACGTAGTGTAGAGCGGCCTTTTTTTCGTCAATCGTGAGCTATGGCATTACGGTTTTCAAGGAATAACAATTAGATCATGCAAAGCCTGTCCCCAACATCGCGTTACCTTTCCTCTCTCAAGGAGGGGAGCCATCAACCTGACGACGTCCAGCGAGAAGCGGTCAGCCGCCTCGATACGATTTATCAAGAACTGCAGAATAAACCTTCGGTCGCACCGCAAACCGGCGGCGGTCTGCGGGCCAAATTCGGCAAACTGCTGGGCAAGCGCGAACCCGTTGCCGAAACGGTCGCGGTTCGCGGTCTCTATATGTGGGGCGGGGTCGGCAGGGGAAAAACCTGGCTGATGGACCTGTTCTATCAAAGCCTGCCGGGAGAACGCAAACAACGTCTGCATTTTCATCGGTTTATGCTGCGGGTACATGAAGAGTTAACGACGCTGCAGGGGCATAGCGATCCGCTGGAAATTGTTGCGGACCGTTTCAAAGCTGAAACCGACGTGCTCTGCTTCGATGAGTTTTTCGTCTCTGATATCACCGATGCGATGCTGTTGGGCGGTCTGATGAAAGCGCTGTTCGCTCGTGGCATAACCCTGGTGGCGACGTCGAATATTCCTCCTGACGAACTGTACCGGAACGGCCTTCAGCGCGCCCGTTTCCTGCCCGCCATCGACGCCATTAAGCAACATTGCGATATCATGAATGTCGATGCCGGTATTGATTACCGCCTGCGCACGCTAACCCAGGCGCATTTGTGGCTGTCGCCGCTGAACGCTGAGACCCAGCAGCAGATGGATAAACTGTGGCTGGCGCTGGCAGGCGCGAAGCGCGAACAGGCACCGACGCTGGAGATCAACCATCGCCCGCTGCCGACGCTGGGCGTTGAGAACCAGACGCTGGCGGCATCGTTCGCCACGCTGTGCGTGGATGCGCGCAGCCAGCATGACTATATTGCGCTCTCGCGTTTGTTTCATACCGTGATGCTCTTTGACGTTCCGGTGATGACCGGGCTGATGGAGAGCGAAGCGCGGCGCTTTATCGCCCTGGTCGATGAGTTCTATGAGCGCCACGTTAAACTGGTGGTCAGCGCGGCGGTACCGCTTTATGAGATCTATCAGGGCGAGAGGTTAAAATTCGAGTTCCAGCGCTGTTTGTCGCGCCTGCAGGAGATGCAGAGCGAGGAGTATCTGAAGCGAGAACACTTACCGGGGTAAAACCGGGTACAAATCACATAAAGGGGTCGATCTTTGACCCCGACTTCTCTATAATCTTGCGACCCCACGTTACGAGAAGGTTTTTTTCCCAAAACTTTCTATGTGCCGGCATAGGCTATTCGAAGGGGTAGGTTTGCTGGACAATGTCGTGTGAACCTCAACTGACTAAACGTTTGGGTGTTCACCAACGTGTAACTTATTTATTTGGGTAAGCTTTTAATGAAAACTTTTACAGCTAAACCAGAAACCGTAAAACGCGACTGGTATGTTGTTGACGCGACCGGTAAAACTCTGGGCCGTCTGGCTTCCGAACTGGCTCTGCGCCTGCGCGGCAAGCATAAAGCGGAATACACTCCGCACGTTGATACTGGTGATTACATCATCGTTCTGAACGCAGAAAAAGTTGCTGTAACCGGCAACAAGCGCGAAGACAAAATGTACTACCACCACACCGGCCACATCGGTGGTATCAAAGAAGCGACCTTTGAAGAGATGATTGCCCGCCGTCCTGAGCGTGTGATTGAAATCGCGGTTAAAGGCATGCTGCCAAAAGGCCCGCTGGGTCGTGCTATGTACCGTAAGCTGAAAGTTTACGCGGGTAACGAGCACAACCACGCGGCACAGCAACCGCAAGTTCTTGACATCTAATCGGGATTATAGGCAATGGCTGAAAATCAATACTACGGCACCGGTCGCCGCAAAAGTTCCGCAGCTCGCGTTTTCATCAAACCGGGCAACGGTAAAATCGTTATCAACCAGCGTTCTCTGGAACAGTACTTCGGTCGTGAAACTGCCCGCATGGTAGTTCGTCAGCCGCTGGAACTGGTCGACATGGTTGAGAAATTAGATCTGTACATCACCGTTAAAGGTGGTGGTATCTCTGGTCAGGCTGGTGCGATCCGTCACGGTATCACCCGCGCTCTGATGGAGTACGACGAGTCCCTGCGTGGCGAACTGCGTAAAGCTGGTTTCGTTACTCGTGATGCTCGTCAGGTTGAACGTAAGAAAGTCGGCCTGCGTAAAGCACGTCGTCGTCCTCAGTTCTCCAAACGTTAATTGTTTTCTGCTCACGCAGAACAATTTGCGAAAAAACCCGCTTCGGCGGGTTTTTTTATGGATAAATTTGCCATTTTCCCTCTACAAACGCCCCATTATTACCACTTTTTCAGCATTTCCAGAATCCCCTCACCACAACGTCTTCAAAATCTGGTAAACTATCATCCAATTTTCTGCCCAAATGCAGGTGATTGTTCATTTTTTGTTTGGATGACGAACGAAATGAAGTCACGCAAATGGGGTTTTTACATCTGGCTGGCCATGCGTGGTCGGCAGCAGTACAAAAATTCTGAATATACCTGGAGGTTTTCATGGCTGTCGCTGCCAACAAACGTTCGGTAATGACGCTGTTTTCTGGTCCTACTGACATCTATAGCCATCAGGTCCGCATCGTGCTGGCCGAAAAAGGTGTTAGTTTTGAGATAGAGCACGTGGAGAAGGACAACCCGCCTCAGGATCTGATTGACCTCAACCCGAATCAAAGCGTACCGACGCTTGTGGATCGTGAGCTCACTCTGTGGGAATCTCGCATCATTATGGAATATCTGGATGAGCGTTTCCCGCATCCGCCGCTAATGCCGGTTTACCCGGTGGCGCGTGGGGAAAGCCGTCTGTACATGCAGCGTATCGAAAAGGACTGGTATTCGTTGATGAATACCATTCAAACCGGTACCGCTTCTCAGGCTGATACTGCGCGTAAGCAGCTGCGTGAAGAACTACAGGCGATTGCGCCAGTTTTCACCCAGAAGCCCTACTTCCTCAGCGATGAGTTCAGCCTGGTGGACTGCTACCTGGCGCCGCTGCTGTGGCGTCTGCCGGTTCTCGGCGTAGAGCTGGTCGGTGCTGGTGCGAAAGAGCTTAAAGGCTATATGACTCGCGTATTTGAGCGCGACTCTTTCCTCGCTTCTTTAACTGAAGCCGAACGTGAAATGCGTCTCGGTCGGGGCTAAATGATGGATGTATCACAGCTGACGCCGCGTCGCCCGTACCTGTTACGAGCGTTCTATGAGTGGCTGCTGGATAACCAGCTGACTCCGCATCTGGTCGTTGACGTGACTCTGCCGGGCGTAATGGTCCCGATGGAGTACGCTCGCGATGGGCAAATTGTTCTCAATATTGCCCCACGCGCTGTCGGTAACCTCGAGCTGGCCAACGACGAAGTGCGTTTTAACGCGCGCTTCGGCGGCGTGCCGCGCAATGTTTCTGTGCCGATGGCTGCCGTACTGGCGGTTTACGCGCGTGAGAATGGCGCGGGGACCATGTTCGAACCGGAAGCGGCCTATGATGAAGATGTCACTAGCCTGAACGATGACGAAGAGCTGCCTGACAGCGAAACGGTCATGTCGGTGATCGATGGCGATAAGCCGGATAATCATGACGACGATCCTGACGATACGCCGCCACCTCGCGGCGGGCGTCCGGCGCTACGCGTCGTGAAATGATTTTTTCCAGGCCCTTCGGGGCCTGTTTTACTTTCTGCCATTCACAGTGATTACCGTAAAGCAAAGCATCCCCGCTTTAATTCTCTATTTCATACTCTCCGATGCGGGTACGCGGCGCTGATTTCAAACTCCGCTAATAAACTTCATAATTCTACTACACTCCGTGTAGGGCTTCTGGGTTTATTTTATTCCCCTTCCCCCCTCTTTTCATTGTGTATCTGCTACCTGGTATGTCTTTGCTTAAATTATTAAACTGAGTTGTCGATGAGTGAAAGAGCTTGCTGGATCTGTAATAAATGAGGGTGCATCTGAAATTAAAATATTGCGCGAGAAATTTATTTGAATTTATTGAATTTATTGAATTCATATAATTAATATTCGAGAGTTTGATATGAACTTATTTCTCTTGTAAATGAGTGTTCGGAATGATGGTATTTCATTGCCGCCCAGATAATAAAATATATTAATATTATTTTTATCATGCATGGTGGTTTTATAATTAAAGTCAATGAATATCCATGTTAAGGCCCAAAATCTTCAGGTTCTTGCCATGATTCATTCTTGTTGTTTTTGTTTTCGTGAATGGCAGAAGGATAATTATATTGATTAATTATTGATTAAGCTTCCCTACATTTAAAGTTAATTTTTCTAAGTGTATTTTATTGTACCCTTTAATGTATTGTTCGTTTCGTATTCAAGACGCGCCTTTTCTTTTAAAATGCGTTTATTAGATATATAAATATATTGTACGTTAAGGATTGACTAATGAAAAAAACACTTCTGGCTGCCATTCTGGCAATGAGCGCGACTTCGGCTATTGCTGCTAATCCTACTGCTGTATTAAAAGTAAAGGGTACTTTAACAAACGCAGCATGCACACCCACTCTCGATAATGGTGGTGTGGTGGACTATGGTACGATTAACCTGGGTGAATTATCCGCCACAGCAGTTAATCAACTGGGGCAGAAAAATATCAACCTGACCATTAACTGTACTGCTGCAACCAAATTATCCTGGAATTTGATTGATGAGCGTAGCAGCTCTAATGCTAAATTAACCGTTGAAAATGCCAGCGCTCTTGGTAACTCCCTTGATGACGATCGCATGACTTACGGCGTGGGCAAAGCGGGTAACGTCAATATTGGTTCTTATGGCATGTTCGTAAAAGTTGATGGCGTAACCGCTGACGGCCAAGGTGTGACCGCTATTAGCACTGATTATTATGATTCAGGTGTTAAGTGGGCCAAGAGCGCCGATGGTATCACAGCAGGCTCTTTCCGCGACTTTTCTGTTGCGGCCTTTGGTTCTTCTAGCACACCGGTTGCATTCAAAACCGCGACGTTCCCACTGGTAACGTCTCTGGCTATTCAAAATACCAGCACGCTGGCTATTACTGATGACACTGCGATGGATGGTGAGCTAACTATCAGCCTGCGTTATCTGTAATTCTTGATATCATAGACTATTAATAAAATGGGAGCGACTATTTTGGGCTGCTCCCATTTTTATTGTCCTGGTTAACACGGGGCGTGAATTATCCAAGGGGTTTGTTTTGCGCTTTTTTAATTATTCATCAGCCAAAATTATTATTTTTTCTATTTTCTATTTTGCCTCACTCTCTGTTTTTGCTGAGGGGATGGTGCCGGAAACAAGTTTATTAGTGATTGATGAGGCGACTCACAGTGGCACAATGAACGTGAAAAATACGGATGCGCACCCCGCATTATTGTATACAACGGTTATTGATTTGCCTGATGAAAGTAAGGATTTGAAGCTGATACCTACGCAACCCGTCGTTCGCGTAGAACCCGGGCAAACGCAACAAGTCCGTTTTATTCTGCAGAATAATAACCCATTGGCCGTCGAACATTTTAAACGCGTGACGTTTGAAGGCATTCCGCCAAAAAGTGAAAATAAAAGAATTAAAATTGGCTTCAATATTCGTCAGGATTTACCCGTGCTGATTCGTCCTGCGAGCCTTGCCGTTGTGACGGATGCGTGGAAGTATCTGCAGTGGTCAGGCTCAGGAAATACTGCAAAAGTCATCAATCCTGATAAATATGTTGTTCGTCTGGCTCCTGAGATAGTTTTTCTACCATCTGGTACGAAGGGGCATATTAGTAAAAGTTACATCTTGCCAGGAGAAACTTTGAATATCACCGTTTCAAAAAATATTAATGGTGATAATAAAGTTCAATTCTATCCGGCTAGCCGCTATGGTATTGAAGTGCCTAGTTTTATTTCGGACCTGAATGCAAAATAAGAAGCGTCTATGTTTAAAAAACGCCGTCTTACTTCTCGCTCCTGTGCGTCATTGTATGGAATCTTGCCGCTGGCTGCACTCTGTTCCGTTGATGTACTAGCCAAAGAGATAACGTTTGATACTGAGATGATTCAGTCACGCGGATTGAATGTCAATCTCAACCGTTATTTTGCGCGTGCTCCACGCTTTCTCCCCGGTCCGCATTCCGTGCGGGTGAAGATTAACGGTAAGGATAAAGGAACCGTCGCGGCACGTTTTGGTGAGGATGGTACGCTGTGCGTTGATGGTGATTTTATTGAGTTTTCCGGATTAATGCCGGTCCCCCTGAAAAAAAATGAAGAGTGCCATGACATCGTCAATGACTACGCGCAGGCGGTAGTG
Organism: Klebsiella pasteurii; assembly: GCF_018139045.1. Classification (NCBI taxonomy): domain Bacteria; kingdom Pseudomonadati; phylum Pseudomonadota; class Gammaproteobacteria; order Enterobacterales; family Enterobacteriaceae; genus Klebsiella; species Klebsiella pasteurii. Next base: position 3,350,598 of record NZ_CP073236.1, on the reverse strand, counting down.
AAAGCCTTGCCTGGTCAGGAAATGATCGAACTGTATCTCCCGCCGGAGGCGCTGAATGGGATGAATGGTGATATCAAAAGCTTTCAGCACGGCGGAATAGCTGGATTGCTCAACTATGACCTGTTCAGTACCCGCAGCGAATATGGTGGCAGCGATACCAGCCTCTATTCTCAGGCCAGTCTGGAAGGTGGCATAAACATTAGCGACTGGTCGTTGCGTAGCCGCTATATCCTTACCGACGATAATGGCGATAAGAATGTTGAAAGTGTTTATACCTTTGCCGAGCACGTTTTTGACGCCTTGAAGATGACTGCGCAGGTCGGGGAGATCAATGTCAGCTCATATGTCCTGAGTGGAGCCCCGATTGTTGGCGTGCAACTGATGCCTACCCGAGCTTTGCAGGGCAGCGGAAGCGGCGTCAGCGTTTCAGGAATGGCGCATAATGCTCAGGCGCGCGTGGAGGTTCGTCAGAGCGGACGACTTCTCTACAGCATGCTGGTTCCGGCAGGACCGTTCACGCTCGATGATGTACCAATAGCGAGCACTAATGTGGAACTGGAGGTGACGGTTATTGAATCCGATGGTTCAAGCAATCGCTTTATTGTTCCAGCCGCATCCGTCACGGCGCGGAAGCTTTCCCGACCGCAGGGTCTGGCCGTCTCTTTTGGTCAGATACGCGATATTAAAGGGGATTATGAAAATCCCTGGGTGTTTAATCTCTCTGACGGTTGGCGCATATTGCCTCGGCTGAATCTGCTGGCTTCTGGTGCGGCGACGAAAAATTACCTTGGCGGCGGCGCCCATACAGAATACCTGCTTACCGATAACTGGAGTGCCTCCACCAGCGTGGCTGCAAGCCAGGGAAAATTCGGCGAGAAAAATAGCGGAGTGAAAACTGAGCTACAGAGTTCACTTAAGCTGGCAGAATCTTTAAGTATGTCAGCGAGCGCGGCGCATTTTAGCCCCGGCTATCGCGAGCTGACTGACGCGCTGAACGATGATTTTCAGCCTTATAGTAATACGTATTCCACCAGTTTGGCCTGGTTTACGCCGCTTGGGGGGGCATTTAGCGCCGGTTTTAGTTACAACCAAAGCAGAGGTGAGGGTAATGATTCCCGCTACCTGTTGCTTTCATGGGGCAGGAGCTTCGAACGAGCCACCGTTTCTGCGAACTGGCAGAGAGCAATGGGGAACAAAGACGGGAGACAGGATGATGACCTGATCTACGTTAACCTGAGCATTCCGTTTGGCGGTTCGCAGCACGTCAGTAGCTATATGCGTAAACAGGGCAACCGTAACAGCTACGGCGTGCAGAACTCTGGCGCACTGTCACCGGATTCTTACTACTATATCTCCGTCGATCGGGACAGGGGAGAGAGTGAGAATAGCGTTAACGGCAACCTGAGCACTAACTTACATTACACTCGATTAGGCATTGGCGGCGGGAGCGTGGGTTCGCGCCAGCGTAATTATAATGCCACGCTCTCAGGTGGGGTTGCGGCGCATAAAAGCGGCGTCACCTTCACGCCTTATACCATTCGGAATACGTTTGCCATTGCAAAACTGAATGAATCGAAAGCTGGCGTTGAAATCAGTACTCCGCAGGGGACGGTCTGGACCGATTATTGGGGGCAGGCTGTTATCCCTGGGTTGAATGAGTGGCGTAATTCGCGCATTGAAATTAACGCGAACAAGCTGCCTGCGAGTATGACGCTGGCAAATGGAACAAAGTATGTGGCAGCTGCGCATGCTTCGGTGAGCGAAGTCGGTTTTAAAGTCCTGAATAATCGTCGGGTGATGATCCGCGTTAAGCGTGCGGATAACAGGGCGCTGGATAAGGGATTATCCATCGTTGATGAGAAGGGCAATTATATTGTCACCAGCGTGGATGACGGGCATGTTTTCCTTAATGAGGCTGGCCAGCTTTCGGCACTGTATGCCATGGACGACAATAATAACCGACTGTGCAAGATTGATTACATCTTAAGCAATAAGAGGGATGAAGACGCATTTTACGAAGAGGTGGACGGCGTATGTCGATGAATCAGTGGGTAGGGATGCTGTTATCTGCGGGAATGTTGCTGTCAGGTGCTGTTCGTGCCGAAGAGTGCCAGATTACGCTTTCCCGGACAAAAATTGATTATAACCAGATACGCCGTGATGACATTGTTTCCACTACCCAGAATTGGCACAAACTGTCTGAGTGGGAAGTGAATGTGAATGTTTCCTGTTCTGAAATGCATCAGATGGCGGTGCTGGTTCAGGGGGCTGCTGGCGAGAAAGGTCGCTTGTTGTTTGGCACTCGCGGTGGGGTTGGGCTTAAGGTTGAAAATATTACCGTTGATGGCAAGTCCTACAGCGCTGGAAAAACAGCGGACCAGCTGAACTTTACGCCGGAAAGCGGGACACCATCTCCGCTATATGTGCGAAACAATGAGGCGGTAATCGCCGTAGAAAATAATGTCGTGCCGAAAGGGAAGCAAATGAGTTTTCGCGTGATGCTGTTCCCGGTGCTCAACGAGAGTATGTTCAGTGGAAACACCGATAACACAACAATTGAAGCGGATATCGCCTGGCGACTGCTAATCAAATAGCACTTAGCTAAATGCTAAACGCCGGACGATTTTCTCATCCGGCGTTTTGTTTTTTTACACTTCCAGGTAGTTCAGGATCCCGTCAGCCGCTTTACGGCCTTCGGCAATCGCCGTCACCACCAGATCGGAACCGCGAACGATGTCGCCACCGGCGAAGATTTTCGGGTTGCTGGTCTGGAAGGCGTTGTCGCTGCCTTCCGGCGCAATCACGCGGCCCTGAGAATCCAGCTCGACGCTGTGCTTCGCCAGCCATTCCATGCTGTGTGGGCGGAAACCAAACGCCATGACCACGGCATCGGCGGGTACCACATGCTCAGAACCGGCCACGATTTCCGCGCGGCGGCGGCCTTTCGCATCCGGCTGGCCCATCTCCGTACGCGCCATCTTCACGCCGCAGACTTTACCGTTGGCATTCACTTCAATGCCCAGCGGTTGAACGTTGAACTGGAACTCCACGCCTTCTTCACGCGCGTTTTTCACTTCGCGCTTCGATCCCGGCATGTTCTCCTCATCACGGCGATAGGCGCAGATGACGTGGGTGGCGTTCTGGCGAATCGAGGTACGCACGCAGTCCATTGCGGTGTCGCCACCGCCAAGAACCACGACGCGCTTACCTTCCATGCTGACGTACGGTTCGTCCGCCGTTTCGCCAAAGCCCATGATCTGCTTGGTATTGGCGATCAGGAACGGCAGCGCATCAAAGACCCCGCTGGCGTCTTCGTTTTCCAGCCCGCCGCGCATAGACTGATAGGTCCCGACGCCGAGGAACACCGCATCGTAATCTTTCAGCAGATCGTCGAGCTGCACATCACGGCCCACTTCGACATTGAGTTTGAACTCGATGCCCATACCGGTGAAGATCTCGCGACGGCGGGTCATCACCTCTTTTTCCAGCTTAAACGCCGGAATACCAAAGGTCAGCAGACCGCCGATTTCCGGATGGCGATCGAAAACCACCGCCTTCACACCGTTGCGGGTCAACACGTCGGCGCATGCCAGGCCCGCCGGACCCGCGCCGATAATGGCGACGGTTTTACCGGTTTGCTTTACGCCGGTAAGGTCGGGGCGCCAGCCCATTTCGAACGCTTTATCGTTGATATAGCGTTCGATGTTGCCGATGGTGACCGCGCCGAACTCATCGTTCAGCGTACAGGAACCCTCGCACAGGCGGTCCTGCGGGCAAACGCGCCCGCAGACTTCCGGTAGGGTATTGGTCTGATGCGACAGCTCCGCCGCTTCAAAAATACGCCCTTCATTAGCCAGCTTCAGCCAGTTCGGGATGTAGTTATGCACCGGGCACTTCCATTCGCAGTACGGGTTGCCGCAGGACAGGCAGCGGTCCGCCTGTGCTTTGGCCTGGCCTTCTGAAAACGGCTCGTAAATTTCCACAAATTCAATTTTACGGATCTTCAGCGCTTTCTTTGGCGGATCAACTCGCTGTAAGTCGATAAATTGATAGACATTCTGACTCATCTTAACCCCTTACTGCGCCTGCACCCGCAGCTCAGCTGCGGAACGACTACGGTGACCCAACAGTGCTTTAACATCGCTGGACTTCGGTTTAACCAGCGCAAACTTCGCTGAGAAGGCCGGCCAGTTCGCCAGGATCTCTTCGCCGCGCTGCGAGCCGGTAAGCTGCACGTGCTCGGTAATCAAACCGCGCAGGTGCTCTTCATGGATGGCCAGAGAGTCAACGTCCAGCACTTCTACCAGTTCAGGGTTCACGCGTTTGCGGAAGTCGCCATCTTCATCCAGAACGTAACCAAAGCCGCCGGTCATGCCTGCGCCAAAGTTGACGCCGGTTTTGCCCAGCACGCAGACGATGCCGCCGGTCATGTATTCACAGCCGTTGTCGCCGATACCTTCGACGACGGTGATAGCCCCGGAGTTACGCACTGCGAAACGCTCGCCCGCACGGCCCGCAGCATACAAGCGACCGCCGGTCGCGCCGTACAGGCAGGTGTTGCCGATGATGCTGGCTTCGTGGCTGCGGAAGGCCGAGCCTACCGGAGGACGAATGGCGAGCAGGCCGCCGGCCATCCCTTTGCCCACGTAGTCGTTCGCGTCGCCGGTCAGATGCAGCTCGACGCCGCCTGCATTCCACACGCCGAAGCTCTGGCCCGCAGTACCGCTAAAGTGGGCGATAATTGGGTCGGCAGCGAGCCCCTGGTCGCCGTGGGTCTGGGCGATATAACCGGACAGCGATGCGCCAACGGAGCGGTCGGTGTTGCGGATATCGAACCAGAACGTTTTGCTCTGCTTGCTGTCAACAAACGGTTTCGCCTGCTGCAGCAGCTGCGCGTTGAGTACGCCATTGTCGAACGGCGGGTTGTTCTCCGTGCAGTACAGCGCTTTGCCTGGATGCGGCTCTGCGGTTTCCAGCAGTTTGCTCAGATCCAGTTTCTGCTGCTTGGCGGTAAATCCGTCCAGCTCTTTCAGCAGGTCGGTGCGGCCAATCAGATCCACCAGACGCTTCACGCCCAGCTGCGCCATCAGCTCGCGCGTTTCGCGGGCGATGAATTCAAAGTAGTTGGTCACTTTAAACGGCAGACCGTGATAATGGTTCTTACGCAGTTTGTCATCCTGGGTTGCTACGCCGGTTGCGCAGTTGTTCAGGTGGCAAATACGCAGATACTTACAGCCCAGCGCGACCATTGGGCCGGTACCGAAGCCGAAGCTCTCAGCCCCGAGGATGGCCGCTTTGATGATATCAAGGCCGGTTTTCAGGCCGCCGTCCACCTGCAGACGAATTTTGTGGCGCAGCCCGTTGGCAACCAGCGCCTGCTGTGTTTCCACCAGTCCCAGTTCCCACGGACAGCCCGCGTACTTCACTGAAGAGAGCGGGCTGGCGCCGGTGCCGCCGTCATAGCCGGCGATAGTGATTAAATCCGCGTAAGCTTTTGCAACGCCGGTGGCGATAGTCCCGACGCCCGGTTCAGAAACCAGCTTCACGGAGATCATCGCTTTCGGGTTGACCTGCTTCAGGTCGAAAATCAGCTGCGCCAGATCCTCGATAGAGTAAATATCGTGGTGCGGCGGCGGGGAGATCAGCGTCACGCCCGGCACTGAATAGCGTAGTTTAGCGATGTACGGCGTCACTTTATCACCCGGCAACTGGCCGCCTTCGCCAGGCTTCGCGCCCTGAGCGACTTTAATCTGGATAACGTCGGCGTTGACCAGATAAGCCGGGGTTACGCCGAAGCGGCCGGAAGCAACCTGCTTAATGCGCGACACTTTATTGGTGCCATAGCGCGCTGGGTCTTCGCCGCCTTCGCCGGAGTTGGAGTTACCGCCGATGCTGTTCATCGCTTCCGCCAGCGCTTCGTGCGCTTCGGGGCTCAGCGCGCCGATAGACATCGCCGCGGTATCGAAGCGTTTAAACAGTTCGCTGGCCGGTTCAACGTCGTCCAGGCTCACCGTGGTTCCGTCCGGCGTCACGGCCAGCAGATCGCGCAGCGTTGCCGCCGGGCGCTCGTTAACCAGCTTCGCGTACTGCTGGTAATCGCTGTATTCGCCGCTTTGTACCGCTTGTTGCAGGGTACGCACCACGTCCGGGTTGTAGGCGTGATATTCGCCGCCGTGGACGTACTTCAGCAGGCCGCCCTGGTCCAGCGGTTTACGCGCCAGCCAGGCACGTTTCGACAGGTTCAGCAGATCCTGCTGGAAGTCATCGAAGCTCGCGCCGCCGATGCGGCTGACAACGCCCTGGAAGCACAGGTCTGAGACGTCGCGATGCAGGCCGACTGCTTCAAACAGCTTCGAGCAGCGATAGGACGCAATAGTCGAAATCCCCATCTTCGACATGATTTTATACAGGCCTTTGTTGATGCCGTTACGATAGTTCAGCATCACCGCGCGGTACGCTTTGTCGATGGCTTTGTTATCCACCAGCTTCGCCAGGGTTTCATAGGCGAGGTACGGATAGATAGCCGTCGCACCGAAGCCGAGCAGCACGGCAAAATGGTGCGGATCGCGGGCGCTGGCGGTTTCGACAATAATGTTGGCATCGCAGCGCAGGCTCTTGTCGACCAGCCGGGTCTGAATCGCGCCTACCGCCATCGGAGCCGGTACCGGCAGACGGTTTTTCGCGATGTTGCGGTCAGAGAGCACCAGCAGAACGGTACCGTTACGCACCATCTGTTCGGCTTTATCGCACAGCGCCTTCACGGTTTCAGCCAGCGTGGTTGCGGTGGCATCAAAAGTGATATCCAGGACGTCGGCGCGATAGTGCTCCTCTTCCATGGTGGTCAGCTGTTTAAAATCGGAGTACAGCAGAATCGGCGATTTGAAGCTCAGGCGGTGCGCCTGGCCTTCCGCTTCGCAGAAGACGTTCATTTCACGGCCGATGCTGGTGGCCAGCGACATGACGTGCGCTTCGCGCAGCGGGTCGATCGGCGGGTTGGTCACCTGCGCGAATTGCTGGCGGAAGTAATCGTAAATGATACGCGGCTGGCTGGAGAGCACGGCAAATGGGGTATCGTCGCCCATTGAGCCGACCGCCTCCTGGCCGTTTTCACCCAGTACGCGCAGGACGGAGTCCAGCTCTTCAGCGCTGTAGTTAAACTGTTTCTGGTAACTGGCGAGGGTATCATCGTCCAGTTGGCGGCTACCGACCTCTTCATCCGGCAGATCTTCGAATGGCACCAGGCGACGGACGTTTTTCGCCATCCACTCTTTATACGGGTGGCGGCTTTTCAGATCGTTGTCGGTTTCCGCGGAGTGCAGAATACGCCCCTCGCGGGTATCAATAACCATTAGCTCGCCCGGGCCGACGCGGCCTTTTTCGACCACTTCATCCGGCTGGTAATCCCAGATACCGACTTCGGAAGCGCAGGTGATGAGCTTATCTTTAGTGATGACGTAGCGTGCCGGGCGCAGACCGTTACGGTCGAGATTACAGGCGGCATAGCGACCGTCGGACATGACGATGCCCGCCGGGCCGTCCCACGGCTCCATATGCATGGAGTTAAAGTCGAAGAACGACCGCAGGTCTGGGTCCATATCCGGGTTGTTTTGCCAGGCTGGCGGCACCAGCAGGCGCATGGCGCGGATGATATCCATCCCGCCCGCCAGCAGCAGCTCCAGCATGTTATCCATGGAGCTGGAGTCAGAGCCGGTTTCATTGACGAACGGTGCAGCGTCGTGGAGGTCCGGGATCAGTGGCGTCTGGAACTTATAGGTTCGGGCGCGGGCCCATTGGCGGTTGCCGGTGATGGTGTTGATCTCGCCGTTGTGCGCCAGATAGCGGAACGGCTGCGCCAGCGGCCAGCGCGGCACGGTGTTGGTGGAAAAGCGCTGGTGGAACAGGCAGATTGCCGACTCCAGGCGCAGGTCCGCGAGGTCCAGGTAGAAGCGCGGCAGATCCGCCGGCATACACAGACCTTTATAAATGTTGACCAGGTTCGACAGGCTGCAGACGTAGAAATCTTTATCTTCCTGCAGACGCTTTTCGATACGGCGACGCGCGATGAATAAACGGCGCTCCATGTCGCGCGGACGCCAGCCAGCCGGGGCGTTCACAAAGATTTGTTCAATACGGGGCAGCGAGGAGAGGGCGATTTCACCGAGAACGCCTTCATTGGTTGGCACATCGCGCCAGCCGACGATAGACAGCGTTTCGCGTTGAAGTTCTTCTTCGACGATGCGGCGCGCCGCTTTGGCCAGATCAGGATCCTTATTAAGGAACAGCATCCCAACGGCGTAATTTTTGGCTAAACGCCAGCCGCGCTCTTCCGCAACAATTCGGAAGAAACGATCGGGTTTTTGTAGCAGCAAGCCACAACCGTCGCCGGTTTTTCCATCGGCAAGAATTGCGCCGCGGTGCTGCATTCGGGCCAGTGCGTGTATAGCGGTTCGCACTACCTTGTGGCTAGGTTCGCCTTCTATGTGGGCGATCAGGCCGAAACCACAGTTATCCCTCTCAAGGGATTTATCGTACAACATATCAGTGAACCTCCCCAGGCTCTACGGGATACCCTCCGATACCGATTGCGCACGGGCACAGAAAGAGTATGGCGACGGGGTTTACACCTCGCATTCGCCCTCTTTAAATCCTTTTCGCGTCGGTACACAAGTTTGAGGACTTGCTGTTAAGAGGGAATCTCAATTACTGCATAAATATGATGAGCAGAGCGCTCATCCAGAAAGCTTCCAGCGGATTCCCAACTTATCGGGAATCCACACATACGTCAAATGGCAATCTTATTTATACAAAAATGTGCTATACAACATCTAATATAATGATTTTTAAGAAAATAATGGCCTTTTGAATGCTGGTGAGGCGTAGGGAACGACTTGATCGAGTGTGATCTGTCTCACTATATCGACGGCACGGTATTATCGTTCTGTGCTGAACTGTTTATTTATTGCAGTTTTTTAAACTGGTTTTTGTTTAATTAAAAGTGACTAATACTGTTTTATGCCCTGGTAAAGATAATGGCAAATCAGAGGTTATATATAAGGAAAAGTCATTACCATGAAGGTGAATTAAATTGCAGTTATCTTGATTGTTTATGCAATGAGATAAGCGGCCGCGTTGACGATTGATCCAGGTCATCGCCGTCGGTAGCTAAAAATGGCAGGCTTGGCCCCTTTCTTAAGGCCGGTCTATCAGATTATGCAGTTACAAAAATTAGTCAATATGTTTGGTGGGGATCTTATGCGCCGATACGGTGAAAAGGTTCATAAACTGACGCTGCATGGTGGATTTAGCTGCCCAAATCGCGATGGCACCATTGGCCGCGGCGGCTGTACGTTCTGTAATGTCGCCTCTTTTGCTGATGAAGAACAGCAGCACAGCTCGATCGCTGAACAGCTGGCCCATCAGGCGCAGCGGGTTAATCGCGCCAAACGCTACCTGGCCTATTTCCAGGCTTATACCAGCACCTTTGCCGAGGTACAGGTGCTGCGCTCCATGTATCAGCAGGCGGTCAGCCAGGCTAATATCGTCGGGCTCTGCGTGGGCACTCGCCCGGACTGCGTCCCTGGAGCGGTATTGGATCTGCTGTCTGAATATCGGCAGCAGGGTTATGAAGTCTGGCTCGAGTTGGGTTTACAAACCGCGCACGATAAAACGCTGCGCCGAATTAATCGCGGCCACGATTTTGCCTGCTACCAGCGTACAGCCCGCCTGGCGCGCGAGCGGGGCCTCAAAGTGTGCAGCCACCTTATTGTTGGCCTGCCTGGCGAAGGGCAGAGCGAATGCCTTGAGACACTAAAACAGGTGGTAGAGACCGGCGTAGACGGCATTAAGCTACATCCACTTCATATTGTGAAGGGCAGTATTATGGCCAGGGCGTGGCAGGCCGGAAGGTTGAACGGTATTGATCTGGCGGACTATACGGTCACCGCAGGCGAGATGATCCGTCATACCCCGGCAGAGGTGATTTATCACCGTATTTCCGCCAGCGCCCGACGTCCTACGCTGCTGGCGCCGCTGTGGTGTGAGAACCGGTGGACCGGGATGGTTGAGCTGGATAAATATCTCAATGAATATGGCGTCCAGGGGTCAGCTATTGGTCGTTGCTGGAGATCTCCGGCCGCTGCCGAATAACGTCATCGCCAGCTGCATTCCGGCTAACTGCTACCCGCAGGCAGGCGCGTAACTACAATCCTTCCCGCATTTTTCGCACAACTTACAGCGTCTTGCTCAGAATTGAGTATTATTGTGCGAAGTTGTCGCGAAGGAATCCCTTATGAAGCAAATCCGTATGCTGGCGCAGTATTATGTTGATCTGATGATGAAGCTGGGTCTGGTGCGCTTTTCCATGCTGCTGGCCTTTGCGCTGGTGGTGCTGGCGATCGTCGTGCAGATGGCCGTAACTATGGTGCTGCACGGCCAGGTGGAAAGTATTGATGTGATCCGCTCTATCTTCTTTGGCTTGCTGATTACCCCGTGGGCGGTCTATTTCCTGTCGGTGGTGGTTGAGCAACTGGAAGAGTCCCGGCAGCGTCTTTCGCGGCTGGTGGAGAAACTGGAGGAGATGCGCGAGCGCGATCTCAAGCTGAATGTGCAGCTTAAGGACAATATCGCCCAGCTTAACCAGGAAATCGGCGAACGTGAAAAAGCTGAAGCGGAACGTGAAACGACGCTTGAGCAGCTGAAAGTTGAGATGAAGGAACGTGAAGAAACGCAAATTCAGCTTGAACAGCAATCTTCCTTTCTGCGCTCCTTCCTTGACGCTTCACCGGACCTGGTTTTCTATCGTAATGAAGATAAAGAGTTTTCAGGCTGTAACCGCGCCATGGAACTGCTGACCGGTAAAAGCGAAAAACAGCTTATTCATCTGAAGCCACAGGATGTCTACAGCGAAGAGGTGGCGGAGAAGGTGCTGGAGACGGATGAGAAAGTCTTCCGCCATAACGTCTCGCTCACCTACGAGCAGTGGCTGGATTATCCGGACGGGCGCAAGGCCTGCTTTGAAATTCGCAAAGTGCCCTATTATGACCGCGTCGGTAAGCGGCGCGGCCTGATGGGGTTCGGTCGTGATATTACGGAACGTAAGCGCTATCAGGACGCGTTGGAGCGGGCCAGCCGCGATAAGACCACCTTTATCTCAACGATTAGCCACGAGCTGCGTACGCCGCTTAACGGCATTGTTGGGCTGAGCCGAATCCTTCTCGATACCGACCTGACCGACGAACAGGAAAGATACCTGAAAACCATCCACGTCTCAGCGGTAACGCTGGGCAATATCTTCAATGATATTATTGAGATGGATAAGATGGAGCGGCGTAAAATTCAGTTGGATAACCAGCCGGTGGACTTTACCGGCTTCCTGGCCGACCTCGAAAACCTCTCCGGTCTGCAGGCGCAGCAGAAAGGGCTGCGCTTTGTGCTGGATCCTTCGCTTCCGCTGCCGCATAAAGTGATCACCGACGGAACGCGTTTACGCCAGATCTTGTGGAATCTTATCAGTAACGCCGTGAAGTTTACCCCGCAGGGTGGAAACGTGAATGTCCGCGTGCGCTATGACGAAGGAGACATCCTGCACTTTGAAGTGGAGGATTCAGGCATTGGCATCCCTGAAGCGGAACAGGATAAAATTTTCGCCATGTATTACCAGGTGAAAGATAGCCAGGGCGGCAAGCCAGCGACAGGTACCGGCATCGGCCTCGCCGTGTCGCGGCGTCTGGCGCGGAATATGGGCGGCGACATTAGCGTTGCCAGCCTCCCGGGTAAAGGCGCGACTTTTACGCTTACCGTACACGCTCCGGCCGTGGCTGAAGAGGTTGAAGACACGCTGGCGGAAGATGAAATGCCATTACCTGCGCTGAACGTGCTGCTGGTGGAAGATATTGAGCTCAACGTGATCGTGGCGCGCTCGGTACTGGAGAAGCTGGGCAATAGCGTGGATGTGGCGATGACCGGTAAGGCTGCGCTGGAGATGTTTGTACCCGGCGAGTACGATCTGGTTCTGCTTGATATTCAACTGCCGGATATGACTGGACTCGATATTTCTCGTCAGCTGAAACAACGCTTTGCCGCCGATGAGCTCCCGCCGCTGGTGGCGCTTACCGCTAACGTCCTGAAGAACAAGAATGAGTATCTGGAAGCGGGAATGGATGATGTTCTGAGCAAGCCGTTATCGGTTCCGGCATTAACCGCGATTATCAAAAAATTCTGGGATGCGCCGGAAGAGGAGGAGAATGAGATGCCATCTGTAGATATCAGTAAATCGGCTTCCGTACTGGATATTCCGATGCTTGAGCAGTATATCGAACTGGTAGGGCCGAAGCTGATTAATGACGGTCTGGCCGTTTTTGAAAGAATGATGCCGGGCTACCTGGCGGTCCTGGAATCCAATTTAACCGCTCGCGACCAGAAAGGCATTGTCGATGAGGGTCATAAGATTAAAGGGGCTGCGGGCTCAATCGGTTTGCGCCATATCCAGCAGTTAGGGCAGCAGATTCAAACGCCGGATTTACCTGCGTGGTCGGATAACGTGGGTGAATGGGTTGAAGAGATGAAATCAGAGTGGCAAAACGATGTCGCGGTGCTGAAAGCGTGGGTCGCGGCGGCAGATAAAAAATGACCCCGGATAAACCGGGGTGCGCGAATACTGCGCCAACACCAGGGAACTGGTCGTTACGCCAGAATCATTTGAGTGATTTTTTTACACGGCGCAACCTGAGGATTTGGCTTACTCGCTCATTAAGATAGCAAACCTTAAATAGTTTGTTACATGAAACAGTAAAATATGTGAAGCATAGCGAGTAATTCAAAATTTTTGACTGCTTTCATAAACTTGTACTAAGGGGCTGATGTGATGAAGAAAATTGGTGTGGTGCTGAGCGGCTGCGGCGTTTATGACGGAAGCGAAATTCATGAAGCCGTTATTACTCTGCTGGCTATTGCCCGCAGCGGCGCTCAGGCTATCTGCTATGCGCCTGATAAAGCGCAAACCGATGTTATCAATCACCTGACCGGCGAAGCGCAGGCGGAAAGCCGTAATGTGCTCGTGGAAGCGGCGCGTATCGCGCGCGGAGAGATTCAGCCTTTAGCAAACGCACGGGCGGATGCGCTGGACGCGCTGATTGTGCCCGGAGGTTTTGGCGCGGCAAAGAACCTCAGCAGCTTTGCTGCGCAGGGAAGTGAATGTGAAGTGGATAGCGATCTTAAGACACTGGCGCTGGCGATGCATCAGGCGGGTAAACCGTTGGGCTTTATCTGTATCGCTCCGGCGCTGTTGCCGAAAATATTTTCTATTCCGCTACGCCTAACTATTGGTACCGATCTTGATACCGCCGATGCGGTAGAGGAGATGGGGGCCGAACATGTGCCTTGCCCGGTCGATGACATTGTGGTTGATGAAGACAACAAAGTGGTGACGACTCCCGCGTATATGCTGGCGCAGAACATCGCCGAAGCGGCGAGCGGCATTGAAAAACTCGTTTCTCGCGTATTGGTTCTGACGGCATGACATTTCGCTTTTCGCCGTTGCGCTTGATTAAACGTTTTTTCCTGAGGCTACTGCTGGCTTGCGCGGTGCTATGGGGCGGCGGGGTTGCTCTGTTTAGCATCGTCCCCGTCCCGTTTTCAGCGGTGATGCTGGAGCGGCAGCTCGGCGCATGGCTCTCAGGGAATTTTCATTACATCGCCCATTCCGATTGGGTGGGCATGGATGAAATTTCTCCGTGGATGGGGCTGGCGGTTATTGCCGCGGAAGACCAGAAATTCCCGGAGCACTGGGGGTTTGACGTCCCAGCGATTGAGAAGGCGCTGGCGCACAATGAACGCAATGAGAACCGCATCCGCGGTGCATCAACCCTGTCGCAGCAGACGGCAAAAAACCTGTTCCTGTGGGATGGTCGCAGCTGGCTAAGGAAAGGGCTGGAGGCGGGGCTGACCGTTGGCATTGAGACGGTCTGGAGCAAAAAGCGGATCCTCACCGTTTATCTGAATATTGCTGAGTTTGGTGAAGGGACGTTTGGCGTTGAAGCTGCATCGCAGCGCTATTTTCACAAACCGGCCAGTAGATTAACGGCTGCTGAAGCCGCGCTTTTAGCGGCGGTCTTGCCTAATCCCATTCGCTTTCGCGCTGACGCGCCGTCAGGTTATATTCGCAGCCGCCAGGCGTGGATCCTGCGCCAGATGAGGCAATTAGGTGGGGAAGGGTTTATGCGGGCGAATCAGCTACATTGATGATTTCACGGCTCAGTACCCCGGAAGGCGCGCTGCGACCGGGGGAGTGAAATCTAATCCTCATCAAACCCGGCGTTGAACAGCGCGATAACCGCTGCCAGCGCCTCCACTTCTTGCGGGCCGTTAGCTTCAATCTCAATCTGACGCCCTTTAGCTGAGTCAAGCATCAGCAGGGCAATTACGCTATTCGCTTCAGCTTCAGTTCCTTCATCATTGCGCAGCAGCACTTCAGCATCATAGTTCTGCATTAATTCAAACAGCTTCATCGCCGGGCGAGCGTGCATGCCCAGCTTATTGGTGATTTCAACGGTTTGCTTAACGGTCATGATTTGCGTTTTTCCAGCGTCCGATGACGAGACTGCACGTTCTTGCCGCGCGAGCGGAAGTAGTCAGCCAGCTGTTCGGCGATGTAAACCGAACGGTGTTTACCACCGGTACAACCAATGGCCACCGTCAGATAGCTGCGGTTATTGGTCTCCAGCATAGGTAACCATAGCTCAAGATAGCTGCGGGTCTGGTAGATAAAATTGTGAACTTCCGTGTGCCGGTCGAGGAAGGCGGCAACGGGTTTATCAAGGCCGGTCATGGGACGCAGTTTTGGATCCCAGTGCGGGTTCGGCAGGAAGCGCACGTCAAAAACGTAGTCGGCATCAATAGGAATACCATGCTTAAATCCAAAGGATTCAAACACCATCGTCAGCTCGCGTTCGCGCTTGCCTAACAAACGCGTGCGCAGCATTTCTGCCAGCTCATGTACCGACATTTCTGAGGTATCGACGATCAGGTCAGCGCGGGAACGCAGAGGTTCCAGCAGGTCGCTCTCTTCATCAATGGCGCTCTCCAGCGACAGGTTTTTGCTGGAGAGGGGATGCAAACGACGCGTGTCGCTGTAGCGGCGAATCAAGGTGTTACGATCGGCATCCAGGAACAGCAGTTGAGGTGAAAATTCTGCGGGCAGATTTTTCATCGCCTGCTCGAAGATTTCCGGCGACTCAGGCATGTTGCGCACGTCAATACTGACCGCGGCCGAGATGTTTCTGTCAGCGAGCGAGCGCGCCAGCTCAGGTAAGAGCACAACCGGCAGGTTATCCACGCAGTAAAAACCCATATCTTCCAGCGCTCGCAGGGCGACGGATTTCCCCGACCCTGAACGGCCGCTGACGATCATCAGTACCATGTACCGTTTCTCCTCAGTACGAAAAAGCGTAAGGTGCGGCTTTCGTTACGCCTCATTATTGCTTCCCGCTTCAGTGATGATTTCATACAGCTCTTCATCGCTTTGCGCAGCGCGCAGACGGCGGCAAATTGTTTTATCGGCCAGACGTTTCGCCACCAGCGAGAGCGTATGCAGATGCGTTTTAGTTTGATCGGCCGGGACGAGAAGGGCAAATAACAGATCGACGGGTTGGTTGTCGATAGCATCGAAAGCAATGGGAGTTTCCAGCTGGACAAACACGCCCACGGCCCGCAGCGTATCCTCTTCGAGTTTGCCGTGGGGAATTGCAATGCCGTTGCCAATCCCGGTACTGCCCATTTTCTCACGGGTAAGGATCGCCTCGAACACTATCTGGGACGATAAGCCTAACTGCTTTGCCGCCAGCTCGCTGATGATTTCCAGCGCGCGTTTCTTGCTCTGGCAGTGAACCTGGCTACGGGTACATTCCTGGTTAAGGACATTGCTCAGTTGTAGAGCCGAATCGTTATTTATCATAATTTCACCTGAGCTCTCCTTGCCAACCGCCGGCAGGCGGTTGGCGTAGGCGATTGCCCGGACAATTAGTGTTGTTTCAGTTTATCTTTATGTTTTGTTAACTGTCTTGCCAGCTTATCGATAAGTCCATCGATAGCAGCATACATATCCTGCCCTTCCGCACTGGCATGGATTTCGCCACCGTTGACATGCAGATTGGCGTCCGCAATTTGCGTCACCTTCTCCACTTTTAACACAATATAGACCTGGTTGATCCTGTCGAAAAACTGCTCCAGTTTGCTGAACTTCGTGGTAACGAAATCGCGCATGGCGGGGGTTATCTCGACGTTGTGTCCTGTAATGTTGAGCTGCATAGTGTCTTCCTTATCGGTTGGGTCAAACCAATTGCTTGCGCTGATTTGACGGCGGAATGGATAAAGACTCTCGGTACTTAGCAACGGTTCGCCGTGCCACCATAATACCCTGATCGGATAGCATGGTGGTGAGCTTACTGTCACTCAATGGTTTCGCGGGGTTTTCCGCGGCAATTAATTTCTTCACCAGCGCGCGAATAGCCGTCGACGATGCTTCGCCGCCGCCTTCAGTGTTCACATGGCTGGAGAAGAAATACTTCAGCTCAAAAATACCGCGTGGACTGTGCAGGTATTTTTGCGTAGTAACGCGTGAAATAGTGGATTCATGCATTTCGACGGCCTGAGCGATATCCGCCAGCACCATCGGTTTCATAAACTCTTCGCCTTGTTCAAAAAAAGCCTGCTGTTGTTCGACGATACAGCGGCTGACGCGCAGAAGGGTGTCGTTGCGGCTCTCCAGGCTCTTGATCAGCCAGCGCGCTTCCTGCAGGTTGCTACGGATAAACTGGCCGTCAGCGTCATTGCGCGTGCTGTTACCCATAGCGGCATAGTGCTGATTGATCTTCAGGCGCGGAAGGCTATCTGAATTGAGCTCAACCACCCAACGATCGTTCACTTTACGCACCAGAACGTCAGGAATGACATATTCTGGCTCGCCAGTTTGGATCGACTGCCCCGGGCGCGGATCCAGCGATTGGATCAAATTTACCGCTTCCTTTAACACTTCTTCTTTGAGGCGGGTTACACGCATCAGGCTGCGGAAGTCGTGGTTGGCCAGCAGATCGAGATGATCGCTGATGATCAGACGGGCTTCTTCAATCCACGGCGTCTCTTTGGCAAACTGTGAAAGCTGGACCAGCAGGCAATCGCGCAAATCTTTCGCCGCCACGCCGACGGGGTCGAAACGCTGAATGCGCTTGAGAACCGCCTCAACTTCTTCAAGTCCGATTTCATCGTCGCCAATACTTTCCACGATGTCTTCGATAGAAATCGTCAGGTAGCCGGTATCATCAACGGCATCGACGATAGAGGTCGCGATGGCGCGATCGGTATCAGTGAATGGCGTAAGTTCAACCTGCCACATCAGGTAATCCTGCAGACTTTGCGTGGTCTCACCCTGATAGACGGGCAGATCGTCATCCTGGTAATCGACGCCGTTGCCTGATGGCGTTCCGGCGGTGTAAATCTCATCCCAGCTGGCATCAAGCGGCAGCTCTTCGGGCATCTCTTTTTGCTCAAGGGCATCGACGGTATCCAGAGATTCGCGATCCTCAGCTTCTTTGGTTTCTACCTCATCGTGAAGATCGGTTTGCTCCAGCAACGGGTTGCTGTCCAGCGCCTGCTGGAGTTCTTGCTGGAGTTCTAACGTGGACAGCTGCAGTAGACGAATCGCCTGCTGCAGTTGTGGCGTCATGGCAAGCTGTTGGCTTAGCCTTAATTGCAAACCTTGCTTCATATTCAGGGCCAATATCTCCGGCTAAAACGTCTGTAACCTCTACCCTATCAGAGTCTGAAGTCTTCCCCAAGATACACGCGCTTAACCTGCTCGTCTTCAAGGATTTGCTGCGGCGTACCGTGGGCTATCAGGTGGCCCTGGCTGACGATATAGGCACGCTCGCAAACGGCCAGCGTTTCCCTGACGTTATGGTCGGTTATCAGGACGCCAAGGCCGCTGTCGCGCAGGTGTTCAATAATGCGTTTGATATCGATAACGGAGATGGGGTCAACGCCGGCAAAGGGTTCATCCAGCAGGATGAATTTCGGGTTAGCCGCCAACGCGCGGGCGATCTCGACGCGGCGGCGTTCACCACCGGAGAGCGCCTGGCCGAGACTATCGCGCAGGTGCTCAATGTGAAACTCCTCCATCAGCTCTTTCGCGCGATCTTCACGCTGCTCGTTGCTCAGATCGTCGCGAATCTGCAATACCGCCATCAGGTTATCGTAAACGCTGAGACGGCGGAAAATGGAGGCCTCCTGCGGCAAATAGCCGATGCCGCGACGCGCGCGCGCGTGTAGCGGCAGCAGGCTGATGTCTTCATCATCGATGATAATGTTGCCCGCGTCGCGCGGTACGATACCAACAACCATATAGAAGGTAGTGGTTTTACCGGCGCCGTTTGGGCCTAGCAGGCCAACAATCTCGCCCGAATTCACGGTCAGGCTGACGTCTTCTACAACGCGGCGGCCTTTATAGGCTTTAGCAAGATTCTTTGCGGTTAATGTTGCCATAACGAATTACTTACCCTTCTTTGACTGATCGCTACCCTTGTCCTGCAGCTGCGAAGGAACCAGAACCGTGGTCACGCGCCCGCCTTTATTGCTGAAGGCCTGCATTTTTTGCTCTTTCACCAGGTAAGTGATTTTGTCGCCCTGGATATTGCTATCGATCTGTTCCAGATGCGCATTGCCGGTCAGCACGACAAAGTCGTTTTGCAGTTCATAATGCATTTTTGACGCGCGGCCTTTTACCGGTTTGCCGTTATCCTGCATCTGGTAGAAGGTGGCCGGGTTACCATAGCCATCGATAACCTCTTTGCCTTTTTCGCCGCCCGGGCGGGTCACGACGACTTTGTCGGCGTTGATTTTGATCGTTCCCTGAGTGACGACGACATTACCCGTAAAGGTGACGACGTTGCCCTGCATATCCAGCGACTGCTGATCGGATTCAATATGAATCGGCTGATCGGTATCACCCGTCTTGGCCTGTGCCGACAGGCTGGCGGCCAGTAAGGCGCTGGCGAGCGCAATCTTAAGGCTGAGTTTGTTTGTTCTGAATTTCATATGAGGTTCTAACCTTTTCAATCAGCTCGGCATTTTTGCTGCGCAGGTTCCCGCGCATTTTCAGGCCGCTGGAATTAAATGTTGTTCCGTACAACGTCACCATGTCATCGGAGGTAACATCCTGCGTCACCAGGTTTATCTGGGCGTTATCCGTCGTAATTTTGCGCAGTTGAGAATCCGCCGTCAGCGCATTAACCTCAACGTGCCCGTAAAGATACAGCATGCGGTCATTCGTCAACTTAGCTTTATCCGCTTTGATAGACCAGGTTGGTACTTTATTCGTATCGAAGGTGGTCATCACCGGCTTTGCGAACCACGAGAGCTGCTGTTCGGAAAAATACTCTACGTGTTCCGCTATTAGCCTGTAGTTAAGCGCCCCTTCGGGACTATAAACGACGGTATCGGTATGCTCGCTGGTATACGTCGGATCGTCAGGATTGATCGCTTGCTGGGTGGCATCGTCCGTACTCGCCAGGTTCAGGCCGATCAGGATCAGCGCGACCAGCGATAGTAAAATGATAACCCAACGTCTGGTTTTACTCATATAGATTGCCCTTTGGCCTCATCCAGCTTGCCCTGCGCCAATAGTAGCAAATCGCACACTTCGCGTACCGCTCCGCGACCGCCGTTGATACGAGTAACGTAATCCGCGCGCGGGAGCAGCAACGGATGCGCATCGGCTACCGCTATGCTTAAACCCACTTCCGCCATCACCGGCCAGTCGATCAGATCGTCGCCAATATAGGCCACTTCATCCGCGCTAACGGCCAGTTTATTGAGTAGCTCATGAAACGCCAGCAGCTTATCAGACTGCCCCTGGTAGAGATGAGTGATGCCGAGCGTCTGGCAGCGATCTTCCACCAGTTTAGCGTTTCGCCCGGTAATTATCGCCACTTCAATCTCTGAAGTCAGGGCGCAGCGGATACCGTAGCCGTCGCGCACGTTAAACGCTTTCAGCTCTTCGCCGTTGTTGCCCATATAGATAAGACCGTCGGACAGAACGCCGTCCACATCAAGTATCAGTAAACGGATCTTCGCTGCCCGGTCAATAAAACCCTGGCTTACCGGACCATAGCAGGTCGCTATCAGGGCATCAGCATTATTCATTATTTTTTCCTTACTTACACTACGCCCGCGCGCAGGAGATCGTGCATATGTATCACACCTACCAGACGGTCGCCATCTGCAACCAGCACGCAGGTGATATGACGGGACTGCATCAGGTTCAGTGCATCAACGGCCAGCGTACCGGGACGGATACGGATACCGCCTCGCGTCATCACTTCGGCGATGCTGGCGTTACGCATATCAATGCCGGTATCAAAGACGCGGCGCAGATCGCCATCGGTGAAAATGCCGATGATATTCATTCCGTCGTCGCAAATAGCGGTCATGCCTAAATTTTTGCGCGTGATTTCCAGCAGCGCATCGCGCAGCGTGGCCCCCAGGCCAACATGCGGAATTTCATCGCCGGTGTGCATAATATCATTGACCCGCAGCAGTAGCTTACGGCCCAGCGCGCCGCCAGGATGCGATAGCGCAAAATCTTCAGCAGTAAAACCGCGGGCTTCCAGCAGCGCTACGGCAAGGGCATCGCCCATGACCAGCGCGGCGGTGGTGCTTGAGGTGGGGGCCAGCCCTAACGGGCAAGCCTCTTTGGGCACTTTCACACACAGATGAATATCCGCCGCGCGCGCCATGCTGCTTTCTGGTCGGCTGGTGATACAGATAAGCGACACCTGCAGGCGCTTGAGGACTGGAATCAGGGCGAGAATTTCATTTGATTCCCCGGAGTTAGATAGCGCGATCACTACGTCGCATGGGGTGACCATGCCCAAATCGCCGTGCGCGGCCTCGCCGGGATGGACGAAGAATGATGATGTCCCGGTGCTGGCGAAAGTTGCGGCCATCTTTCGCCCGATATGGCCGGATTTACCCATTCCCATCACCACAACTTTACCGGTACAGCGAAAAATGGTCTCACAGGCACGGGTAAAGTCTTCATTAATATATTGATCGAGCTGGGCCAGACCTTCACGTTCAATGTCCAGCACCTCACGGCCTGCCCGTTGAAAGTCAAAATCCGCTGGCAAATCTATTTGCGACATAATGTTATCCCGAATCATTCAACGAAGAGCGGCGCTGTCCAGTACAGCATCGCTAACCAAAGCACAAAACCACCCAGCAGCAGGGCACCGGCAAGGCGACCGGGCTGTTGTTTACGACGCCAGCACAGCACCGCGAAGATCAGGCTGACCAGCAGCATGACACCATAGTCGCGGCTAAAGGCCTCGGCGGCAAAGGCGCCTGGCGCAATCAGCGCGGGGAGCCCGAGAACCAGTACGATATTAAGAATATTAGCGCCAATGATATTGCCGATGGCGATGTCATTTTCGCCTTTTCGCGCTCCGGCAATGGCGGTGGCCAGCTCGGGCAGGCTGGTGCCGATGGCAACGACCGTTAAGCCGACGGTCAGTTCGCTGATGGCAAAAAAGTTTGCCAGCACCGTGGCGTTATCCACCACCATCCGCGTGGCCATCGGCATCACTATCATCGCGACGCCCAACCAGAGCAGCGCGACGGGAAGCGAGCCTTCCCGCGGCAGCTCCGCCAGCTGTTCACGGGTCAGGCTGTCGTTCCCCTGGCGTTCCGCAAGGCGGGCAATCTTAAGGGTAAACAGCAGCCACAGTACGGCCAGCGCCAGCAAAAAAAGGCCGTCTATCCGCGTGAGCTGCCCGTCATACAGAACGAATCCTGCCAGTAAACTGACCAGCAACATTAGCGGTAATTCGCGGCGCAGGATATCAGAATGCACGGTAAAAGGTTGAAACAGAGCGGTGAGGCCGAGGATCAGCAGAATATTGGTGATATTCGATCCGAGAGCGGTTCCGATCGCCAGATCGGTTTGTCCATGCAGGGAGGCGGCAGCAGAAACAATGACTTCCGGTAAACTGGTACCGATGCTGACCACCGTCATCCCTATAATAAGGGGGGGGATTCCCAGCATACGGCAGAGTATTGAAGCGGCGTAGACCAGACGATCGGCGCTGTAGACAACCAGCAATAAACCAATAATTAACAGAGCCGTCGCTAAGAGCATCTAAAGTCCTTTCTTCAGGTATAATCGTCGCCTCGCTGGCCGTCCGTAGGCAGCGTAACGAATTCTTAATTTTGACTTTATGTGTGCCAAAAGTAAAACAAATGCCAGCTTTCGCTAACCCGGGCGGGTAAGATTCTGTAAAAATGTTGGGTTTGTGGTGAAAGAAAGCGCCATGCTTAGCCCGACGGGTGTCTAGTAAGGATGATTTTATGAGCCAGAGTTCGGCGAATCTAGTCGAAGTGCGCGGTATTCGCTTCTCGAGGGGCGATCGGGTGATCTTCGATGATATCTCGCTATCGGTACCCCGCGGCAAGATCACCGCGATAATGGGGCCATCAGGGATCGGCAAAACCACCCTGTTACGTCTGATCGGCGGTCAGATCCCGCCCGACAAAGGCGAGATCCTGTTTGATGGTGAAAACGTACCGCAGATGTCGCGCTCGCGCCTGTATACCGTCCGCAAGCGTATGAGCATGCTGTTTCAGTCCGGCGCGCTGTTCACCGACCTGAACGTTTTCGATAACGTCGCTTATCCGCTGCGCGAGCATACGCGTCTGCCGGAAGCGCTGCTGCACACTACGGTGATGATGAAGCTGGAGGCCGTCGGATTACGCGGAGCCGCGAAGTTGATGCCTTCTGAGCTTTCCGGCGGCATGGCCCGCCGTGCCGCGCTGGCGAGGGCGATTGCGCTGGAACCTGATTTAATCATGTTCGATGAGCCCTTTGTCGGGCAGGACCCCATTACGATGGGGGTGCTGGTGAAGCTGATTTCTGAACTCAATAGCACCCTGGGTGTCACCTGTATCGTGGTTTCGCATGATGTGCCGGAGGTGCTCAGCATCGCGGACTTCGCATATATCGTGGCGGACAAAAAGGTGGTAGCGCACGGGAGTGCGCAGTCGCTGCGGGAAAATGCCGATCCTCGGGTTCGTCAGTTCATTGATGGTATCGCCGACGGCCCGGTGCCGTTCCGCTATCCGGCGGGTGATTATCATCATGATTTATTGGGCAAAGGGAGTTAAGCGACTCATGTTGTTAAATGCGCTAGCCGCGCTTGGGCATCGCGGTATTAAAACTATCGCGACGTTTGGGCGTGCTGGATTAATGCTCTTCAACGCGGTTGTGGGCAAGCCTGAGTTTCGCAAGCATGCGCCGCTGCTGGTGCGTCAGCTGTACAACGTTGGCGTGCTATCAATGCTGATCATCATTGTATCGGGGCTGTTTATCGGTATGGTGCTGGGTCTGCAGGGCTATCTGGTGTTGACCACCTATAGCGCCGAAACCAGTCTGGGCATGCTGGTGGCGCTATCGCTGCTGCGTGAGCTGGGGCCGGTGGTCGCTGCGCTGTTGTTTGCCGGGCGTGCCGGCTCGGCGCTGACTGCCGAAATTGGCCTTATGCGCGCAACCGAGCAGCTCTCCAGCATGGAGATGATGGCGGTCGACCCGCTTCGCCGCGTGATCTCTCCGCGCTTCTGGGCGGGGGTGATTTCACTGCCGTTGTTAACGATTATTTTTGTGGCGGTCGGCGTTTGGGGCGGCTCGCTGGTCGGTGTCAGCTGGAAGGGCATCGATGGCGGATTCTTCTGGAGCGCGATGCAAAACGCCGTTGACTGGCGGATGGATCTGGTTAACTGCCTGATTAAGAGTCTGGTTTTTGCCATTACGGTAACATGGATCGCGTTATTTAACGGTTATGACGCTATCCCCACTTCCGCCGGGATTAGCCGGGCGACGACGCGTACCGTGGTGCATGCGTCGCTGGCGGTTCTGGGGCTGGATTTTGTGCTGACTGCGCTGATGTTTGGGAATTGAGTTCATGCAAACGAGAAAAAATGAAATCTGGGTAGGGGTGTTTTTACTGGTTGCGCTGCTGGCCGCGCTGTTTGTCTGCCTGAAGGCGGCAAATGTCACCTCTTTACGTACCGAACCGACTTATCGGCTCTATGCCACTTTTGACAATATCGGCGGTCTGAAAGCGCGCTCTCCGGTGCGAATTGGCGGCGTTGTCGTTGGACGCGTGGCGGATATTACGCTTGACCCTAAAACCTACCTGCCTCGCGTCGCTCTCGATATTGATGAGCGCTACAACCATATCCCGGATACCAGCTCGCTGGCGATCCGAACTTCCGGTCTGCTGGGCGAACAGTACCTGGCGATGAACATCGGGTTTGAAGATCCTGAGCTGGGAACCACTATCCTTAAAGATGGCGGTACCATTCAGGACACCAAATCCGCAATGGTGCTGGAAGATTTGATAGGCCAGTTCCTTTATAACAGTAAAGGTAGCGACAATAAGAATTCTGGCGATGAACAGTCTGCCGGGGAGAGTCATACTGACGCTACGCCGCCAGCCGGCACGACGCACTAATTTCAGGAGAGATAAGACATGTTTAAACGCTTACTAATGGTCGCCATGCTGGTGATTGCCCCTTTGACTGCGGCAACCGCCGCGGACCAATCCAATCCTTATAAGCTGATGGACGAAGCGGCGCAGAAAACCTTCGATCGCCTGAAGAACGAGCAGCCTAAGATTCAGGCTAACCCGAACTACCTGCGCGACATCGTCGATCAGGAACTGCTGCCCTATGTTCAGGTGAAATACGCCGGCGCGTTGGTGTTAGGGCGTTATTACAAAGAAGCGACCCCGGCGCAGCGTGAAGCCTATTTCGCCGCTTTCCGCGAATATCTGAAACAGGCCTATGGCCAGGCGCTGGCGATGTATCACGGTCAGACCTATCAGATTGCCCCTGAGCAGCCTCTGGGCAGCGCGACCATTGTTCCTATTCGCGTCACCATCCTCGATCCTAATGGCCGTCCGCCGGTGCGCCTGGATTTCCAGTGGCGTAAAAATACCCAGACCGGTAACTGGCAGGCGTACGACATGATTGCTGAAGGGGTGAGCATGATCACCACTAAACAAAACGAGTGGAGCGACCTGCTGCGTACTAAAGGCGTTGATGGTCTGACGGCGCAGCTGAAGGCAAGCTCAGCGCAGCCGATTACTCTGGAACAGAAAAAATAATGACCGGGCAGCTGAGCTGGACTCGCGATGGTGAGACGCTGGCGCTGCGCGGAGAGCTGGACCAGGATCTTTTGGTCCCGCTGTGGGAAGCGCGCGCTCAGGCGACGGATGGCGTGTCCGCAATCGACCTGAGCGCCGTGACCCGCGTGGACACCGCCGGGCTGGCGCTATTAGTGCATTTTATCGCACTGGTTCGTCGGCAGGGCGGGGAAGCGAAGTTGACCGGGAAGAGTGAAAATCTGCAAACCCTGGTCAGGTTGTATAACCTTCCTGCCGATATGATCCCATAACTTTTTCAGTGCCTTAGTGCTGAAGCTATTCTGAAAGCCCCATCAAACTTTTCGATGGGGCTTTTTGCTTGTTTAAGACAGCGCCACTTTCCTCTAAGATGTTGGGCTGTTTTCACTATCAGATAAATGTAGCCCATGGAAAATCATGAAATTCAGACCGTGCTGATGAGCGCACTCTCCCTTCAGGAAATCCACGTCTCTGGCGATGGTAGCCACTTTCAGGTTATTGCTGTGGGTGAGATGTTCGACGGCATGAGTCGGGTCAAGAAGCAACAGGCTATCTATGCCCCGCTGATGGAATATATTGCCGATAACCGCATCCATGCTCTGTCGATAAAAGCGTTTACCCCGCAGGAGTGGGCGCGAGACCGCAAACTAAATGGCTTATAAGCTGTGGGGATGTTCCCCGCAGCATATGTGAATTCTTAACAGAGAACAGAATCAATGGATAAATTCCGTGTTCAGGGGCCTACTCGCCTGCAGGGCGAGGTCACTATTTCCGGCGCGAAAAACGCCGCCCTGCCAATCCTCTTTTCCGCGCTATTAGCCGAAGAGCCGATTGAGATCCAGAACGTACCGAAGCTGAAAGACATCGATACCACCATGAAACTGCTGAGCCAGCTGGGCGCGAACGTTAAGCGCAACGGCTCCGTATGGATCGATGCCGGCCCGGTCGACGTTTTCTGTGCGCCGTATGATCTCGTCAAAACCATGCGTGCTTCGATTTGGGCGCTGGGTCCGCTGGTGGCGCGTTTTGGTCAGGGACAGGTATCACTCCCCGGCGGTTGCGCCATCGGCGCGCGCCCGGTTGATTTACACATAACCGGTCTTGAGCAACTGGGTGCGGAAATCAAACTGGAAGAAGGTTATGTCAAGGCGTCGGTTAATGGACGCCTGAAAGGCGCGCATATTGTGATGGATAAGGTCAGCGTTGGCGCTACCGTCACCATCATGAGCGCTGCGACGCTGGCGGAAGGCACCACCGTTATCGAAAACGCCGCGCGCGAGCCGGAAATTGTCGATACTGCGAACTTCCTCAACACGCTGGGCGCGAAGATCAAAGGTCAGGGCACCGATCGTATCACCATCGAAGGCGTAGCGCGCCTTGGCGGCGGCGTCTACCGCGTTCTGCCGGATCGTATTGAAACCGGGACGTTCCTGGTGGCGGCGGCGATTTCTGGCGGTAAGATTCTGTGCCGCAATGCCCAGCCGGATACCCTTGATGCGGT
Organism: Klebsiella pasteurii; assembly: GCF_018139045.1. Lineage (NCBI taxonomy): Bacteria > Pseudomonadati > Pseudomonadota > Gammaproteobacteria > Enterobacterales > Enterobacteriaceae > Klebsiella > Klebsiella pasteurii. The sequence continues at coordinate 3,323,874 of NZ_CP073236.1, read as the reverse complement.
TCTGGCCAAGCTACGCGACGCCGGCGCGGACATTGAAACGGGCGAGGACTGGATTAGCCTCGATATGCACGGCAATCGTCCGAAGGCCGTCAACGTTCGTACTGCCCCACACCCGGGTTTCCCGACCGATATGCAGGCCCAGTTCACTTTGCTGAATCTGGTTGCAGAAGGAACCGGCGTGATCACCGAAACGATTTTCGAAAACCGTTTCATGCATATCCCGGAGCTGATCCGTATGGGCGCGCATGCGGAAATCGAGAGCAATACGGCGATTTGCCACGGCGTGAAGCAGCTTTCTGGCGCCCAGGTAATGGCGACCGATCTGCGTGCGTCAGCCAGCCTGGTGCTGGCGGGCTGTATTGCGGAAGGTACGACGATTGTCGATCGTATTTACCACATTGACCGCGGCTACGAACGTATCGAAGACAAACTTCAGGCGCTTGGCGCGAATATCGAACGCGTGAAAGCCGAATAAGCCTATTGCAGCAGCCCTCTGACGTATGTCCGGGGGCTGTTGTCTGCAACCTCGCTTTATTTGTTATTCTTCCTCTGACGCATCATCTGCGTTCTGTCGATAAACTGGTGGGTATGGGGATCGTGATAGCGCGATGGCCATATTACCCAAGGATCGGTTTCCAGCGCGTGAGCGATAATCAGCTCGCCCTTGGGCCAGGGCCGACTCAGCGCATTGGCGAGCGTTGAAGAACTTAAACCATTACGCCGCGATTCAGCTGCCAGCGACGTCCCTTTTTTGCGTAATCCGGCAATAATATCCGCCGGATGCCAGTCGATGAACTTATCCATAAATTCTCCTGGTAATAAACATTCCGTTCGTCCCTTAATGGGCGACAAAATGACTATACCTTGAGTTCCAGTAATGTTCTAACAAGTTCTTTTAATGGCTTTGATATTAAGAATAAATCAAGAAGTGAGGTTGAAAATGACTTTAATGGCGCTTACTGGAACTTTCCCGCGATTCTACGCGGGAAAGTGAGAGGAGGGGTTAATGGTCGCGCTGCACGGCGATGTGGGCAAGACCAATTAGCGCTTCACGCCACGGAGAATCGGGAAGGACCTGGAGGGCGGCAATTGCTTTATCAGCCTCTTCCTCCGCGCGTTTTTGGGTCCATTCCAGCGAGCCACAGGCTGCCATGGTTTCCAGCACGGCTTCGAGTAGATGGCGGCCGTTACCCTGCTCGATCGCTCCGCGGATCATGGCGGACTGTTCTGCGTTGCCGTGTTGCATAGCGTGCAGGAGCGGAAGGGTGGGTTTGCCTTCATTCAGATCATCACCGACGTTTTTACCCAGCCGCTTACCATCCGAACTGTAGTCAAGCAGATCGTCAATCAGCTGGAAAGCGGTACCCAGATAGCGCCCGTAGTCCTGTAACGCTTTCTCTTGTTCCATGGTGCAGTCGGCCAGGATCCCGGAGCACTGGGCCGCGGCTTCAAACAAACGGGCGGTCTTGCTGTAAATGACCCGCATATAGTTTTCTTCGGTGATATCCGGGTCGTTCACGTTCATCAGCTGCAGGACTTCGCCTTCAGCAATGACGTTAACGGCTTCCGACATCACTTCCAGCACTCTCAATGAGCCGAGGCTGGTCATCATCTGAAAGGCGCGGGTGTAGATGAAATCGCCAACCAGCACGCTAGCGGCATTGCCAAAAGCGGCGTTTGCGGTGGCTTTGCCCCGGCGCATATCAGACTCATCGACGACGTCATCATGTAGTAGGGTGGCGGTATGGATAAATTCGATCAGCGCAGCAATGGCGACGTGAGCGTTTCCCTGATATCCAACGGCACGCGCGGCCAGCACGGCGATCATCGGGCGAATGCGTTTACCGCCTCCGCTAACGATGTAATAGCCTAACTGGTTGATAAGCTGAACATCCGAGTCGAGTTGCTCAAGAATTGTCGCATTGACGCCCGCCATATCCTGCGCGGTTAACTCATTGATTTTTTCTAAATTCATCGCAAAAGCCGGGCCAAATGTCCTGTTCCCGCGTATCCAATAGGATCACAGAAGGATTAAGATAGAATTAAAAGAAGATGTGATTGTACTGAAAAATTGCCGCAGATAAACGCTGGAGTGAAAGTTGTGTTTTTTTTCTGCGTTGATCGCTGATCGCTCTTGTCAAAGGCTCGCGTTTTGCGTAATATTCGCGCCCTATTGTGAATATTTATAGCGCACTCTGAATCATACGAAGAGGTGCGCGGAAGCGGAGTTCTATATGTACGCGGTTTTCCAAAGTGGTGGTAAACAACACCGAGTAAGCGAAGGTCAAACCATTCGCCTGGAAAAGCTGGACATCGCAACTGGCGAAGCTGTTGAGTTCGCAGAAGTGCTGATGATCGCAAACGGTGAAGAAATTAAAATCGGCGTTCCTTTCGTTGAGGGCGGCGTAATCAAAGCTGAAGTTGTTGCACACGGTCGTGGCGAGAAAGTTAAAATCGTTAAGTTTCGTCGTCGTAAACACTACCGTAAGCAGCAGGGCCATCGTCAGTGGTTCACTGATGTGAAAATTACTGGCATCAGCGCCTAAGACCTGAGGAGAGATTTAAATGGCACATAAAAAGGCTGGCGGCTCAACTCGTAACGGTCGCGATTCAGAAGCTAAACGCCTGGGCGTTAAGCGTTTCGGTGGCGAATCCGTTCTGGCGGGTAGCATCATCGTTCGTCAACGTGGCACCAAATTCCACGCTGGCACTAACGTAGGTTGCGGTCGTGACCACACTCTGTTTGCTAAAGCAGACGGTAAAGTGAAATTCGAAGTTAAAGGCCCGAACAACCGTAAATACATCAGCATCGTTGCTGAGTAAGTTTTTCGTGGTCCGGTAACGGATTAAAGCCCCGCAACGTGTTGCGGGGCTTTTTACATTGAAAACCCGGAAAATTTTCTGCAGGGAAAACGGGCATGAAGCAGCAGGCCGGCATCGGCATTCTTTTAGCGCTCACCACGGCGATGTGTTGGGGGGCCCTGCCGATCGCAATGAAGCAGGTTCTTGAAGTGATGGAGCCGCCGACGGTGGTTTTTTATCGCTTTTTGATGGCAAGTTTTGGTCTTGGCGCCATCCTGGCCATGAAAAGAAAGCTGCCTCCGCTGCGTATTTTTCGTAAGCCGCGGTGGTTGATACTGCTGGTCATTGCGACGGGTGGTTTGTTCGGTAACTTCATTCTGTTTAGTTCTTCCTTGCAATATCTCAGCCCCACCGCTTCCCAGGTGATTGGCCAGCTGTCCCCGGTCGGCATGATGGTGGCCAGCGTTTTTGTCCTTAAAGAAAAAATGCGCGGCACTCAGGTTGTGGGAGCGCTGATGCTGGTGAGCGGTCTGGTGATGTTTTTTAACACCAGCCTGATCGAGATTTTTACTCGCCTGACGGACTACACGTGGGGGGTAATTTTCGGCGTCGGGGCGGCGACGGTATGGGTATGCTACGGCGTCGCGCAAAAGGTGTTATTGCGGCGTCTGGCGTCACAGCAAATTCTTTTTTTGCTGTACACTTTATGTACGATATCGCTATTGCCATTAGCGAAGCCTTCGCAGGTACTGGCATTAAGCGACTGGCAGCTGGCCTGCCTGGTTTTTTGCGGCCTAAACACCCTGGTAGGCTACGGTGCGCTGGCGGAAGCGATGGCGCGCTGGCAGGCAGCGCAGGTGAGCGCGTTGATTACCTTAACACCGTTGTTTACGCTGCTATTTTCAGATTTATTATCACTGGCCTGGCCCGACGTTTTCGCCAGACCGCTGTTGAACCTGATGGGTTATCTCGGTGCGTTTGTCGTGGTTGCGGGCGCGATGTATTCCGCCGTCGGTCATCGTCTTTGGGGACGATGGCGTAAGCGAGAAGCGGTTGTGCCGCTCCCCCGCTCAGGCGAATGATTTACGGAGAGTAAAATGAAGTTTGTTGATGAAGCAACGATCCTGGTCGTAGCAGGTGATGGCGGCAATGGTTGCGTTAGCTTCCGCCGCGAAAAATATATCCCGAGAGGCGGCCCGGACGGCGGTGACGGTGGTGATGGCGGTGACGTCTGGCTTGAAGCGGACGAAAACCTGAACACCCTCATCGACTATCGTTTTGAGAAGTCTTTCCGCGCCGAGCGCGGGCAAAACGGCCAGAGCCGCGACTGTACCGGTAAACGCGGTAAAGACGTGACGGTGAAAGTGCCGGTAGGGACCCGTGTAATCGACCAGGGGACCGGCGAGACGATGGGCGATATGACCAAGCATGGTCAGCGCCTGATGGTCGCCAAAGGCGGCTGGCACGGGCTGGGCAACACCCGTTTCAAATCATCCGTCAACCGTACTCCGCGTCAAAAGACGATGGGGACGCCGGGCGATAAGCGCGATCTGCAGCTGGAGTTAATGCTGCTGGCGGACGTCGGGATGCTGGGGATGCCGAATGCGGGTAAATCGACCTTTATTCGTGCCGTTTCCGCTGCCAAGCCTAAAGTCGCTGACTATCCGTTTACGACGCTGGTGCCAAGCCTCGGCGTGGTGCGTATGGATAACGAGAAGAGCTTTGTGGTGGCGGATATCCCTGGGCTGATTGAAGGCGCAGCGGAAGGCGCAGGCCTCGGTATTCGCTTCCTGAAGCACCTGGAGCGCTGTCGCGTGCTGCTGCATCTCATCGATATCGAGCCGATTGACGGATCCGATCCCGTTGAGAACGCGCGGATTATTATCGGCGAGCTGGAAAAATACAGTGAGAAACTGGCTTCTAAGCCGCGCTGGCTGGTCTTTAACAAGATTGACCTGATGGACAAAGCTGAGGCGGAAGCGAAAGCAAAAGCTATCGCGCAGGCGCTGGGCTGGGAAGATAAGTTCTACCTGATTTCGGCGGCCAGCCAGCAGGGCGTAAAAGACCTGTGCTGGGACGTGATGACCTTTATCATCGAAAACCCGATTGTCCATGCGGAAGAAGCGAAGCCGGCAGAAAAAGTCGAGTTTATGTGGGACGACTATCATCGTCAGCAGCTTGAAGAAGCTGAAGTAGAAGATGATGAAGACTGGGATGATGATTGGGACGAAGACGACGAAGAAGGCGTCGAATTCATCTACAAACGTTAATCCTGAACAAACGAAAGGGCCGCCAATGATGCGGCCCTTTTGCTTTAGTTGTTCTGATAGAGGTCTTCGTATAATCGGCTTTCGAAGCGCACTAGCGGAATGCGGCGATTACGCTGGTCGGCCGGAGGCACGGCGTAGCCAGACAGGTATTGCACGAACGCAATCTTCTGCCCGCTGGCGGTGGTGATGAAACCGGCCAGGTTATACACCCCTTGCAGTGAACCCGTTTTCGCCGAAACTTTGCCATCAACGCCGGCCTGATGCAGACCCGCTCGATATTGCAGAGAACCATCGTGGCCGGCCAGAGGCAGCATCGAAATAAAGTTGAGCTCGTTATCGTGCTGGGCGATGTACTGCAGCACCTGCATCATCGTGGCTGGCGCGATGAGGTTATGGCGCGACAGACCTGAGCCATCGGCAATAATGGTATTCCCGAGATCGACGCCGGCCTGCTGGCGCAGGATCTGCCGTACGGCATCGGATCCGGCTCGCCAGGTACCCGGTACGCTGAAGCGGGCATGTCCAATGGTGCGGAATACCGTATCGGCGATCATGTTGTCCGATTTTTTCAGCATAATACGCAGCAGATCGTGCAGCGGCGCAGATTGGGTGCTCGCCAGGACGGTACCCGGATCGTTCGCCAGCGTCTGACGCAGCAGCGTACCGCTCCAGGTGATGTCAGCATCGGTCAGCTCCGCTTTCAGAATTGCGCCGGCGTAGCTGGCGCCATCCTGGATAGCGAAAGCCAGCGGCAGCGGCTCGCTGCGCTGCGGCAGACAGCCGGTCAGGGTGTATCGGTTCAGATCGCCGGGAACCACGTCAAGCTCACAGTACTGTGCTTCAGAAGAGCCACGCGCCAGCGTTCGTACCTGGCTGAACATGGTCACCGGGTAGTAAGACGCCACGCGAATAAATGCCAGATCGCCCGGTTTTTGCGCGCTATAGAGCGAGATGGAGAAACAGTTTCGATCGACAATAGCCGCCGCCGGCGGGGCGCTAAAGCACTGCGTCATATCGTTCCATGGCCAGCCCGGCGCTTTGTCATGGCTGGCGAAGATGGAGGTATCGATCAGGACATTACCTTCAATTCGTTGGACGCCGGCTTTCTTCAGCGTGGCCACCATATTACGAATATCCTGACGCCGAAGGGTAGGATCGCCGCCAAAGCGCGCAATAAGGTCGCCTTTCAGGACACCGCCATCAAGACTGCCTTTCGTTTCCAGCGTGGTGGTGAAGCGGAAGTCCGGACCCAGCTGCAGCAGCGCAGCAAGCGCGGTTATCACCTTTTGGGTGCTGGCCGGGAGCGCCATCTGCTGGCTATGATAGTCTATCTCCGGCGTTGGGGATCCCACCTTCTGCGCCATAAAGGCAAGGTTTGCGCCCGCAGGAAGCTGGTTGATGTACTCGTCAATATTCGCTGCCTGAGCGCTAAGCGCTATACCGGCAGTCAATCCGATGATAAATCTGGAAAATCGCATAATCTCGCGCTAACAGCCTGAAACCAGTCCGTCATACTACGGTGCATCGCCCTGTAAAGTAAACGATGACCCATAGTGAACTTCAGGGTAAAATACGTATCAAATTGAAAATTGCTGCTGACCTGGGGATGACTTTCCGGGTCGGTTTTCTTTTGCTCCGGCCCTGCTCAAGTCTTGACCGGCTGCGGAGCGGTATTGTCTGCTCCATGAAGGAATGAAAAAGAGGTATAACAAATGCAAGCTATTCCGATGACCTTACGTGGCGCTGAAAAACTGCGCGAAGAACTGGATTTCCTGAAGTCCGTACGTCGCCCTGAAATCATCGCTGCCATCGCTGATGCGCGCGAGCACGGCGATCTGAAAGAAAATGCAGAGTATCATGCTGCCCGCGAACAGCAGGGCTTCTGTGAAGGCCGCATTAAGGATATTGAAGCAAAGCTGTCGAACGCGCAGGTTATCGACATCACTAAAATGCCTAACAATGGCCGGGTGATTTTTGGTTCGACGGTCAGCGTTCTGAATCTCGATACGGATGAAGAGCAAACTTACCGTATCGTCGGCGATGATGAGGCCGATTTTAAGCAAAATCTAATCTCTGTTAACTCACCGATTGCACGTGGTTTAATCGGTAAAGAGCAGGATGATGTTGTGGTAATCCGTACACCGGGCGGTGAAGTCGAATTCGAAATTCTGAAGGTTGAGTACCTTTAATCCGAATTTAACGCTACGATGTTGATGGATTGTAAAGAAAGGAAAAAGGCCGCGTAGCGGCCTTTTATCAGCGTCCGGAGCATGGCATTTTGCTCGTCTACCCGCAGAAAACCCTCGATTTACACAAAGTTGTGTCGATAACCAGGATATTCTTAGCGTGGCAGCGAGATTTTACGCTCTTTAGTTGGGCGGTACAGAACCAGCGTTTTACCGATGACCTGTACATTACAGGCGCCGGTTTCGCGCACGATAGCTTCCACGATCAAGGTTTTAGTTTCGCGATCTTCCGAGGCGATCTTCACCTTGATAAGTTCATGGTGCTCTAACGCTTGTTCAATCTCGGCCAGTACCCCTTCGGTCAAACCATTGTTGCCAAGCATAACTACCGGCTTGAGCGGATGTGCCAGACCTTTCAGGTGCTGTTTTTGTTTAGTACTCAGATTCATCGTATTTTTTTGCTTACGTTGGGATTGAAAACGGTTCATTCTACCGCCATCTCCCATATATCGCCAAACTACCGCGTCGATTTTTACGTCGCGAAGTACGATGAACCCGAAATGGGAATGTTAAATGACAGGTAAAAAGCGTTCTGCCAGCTCAAGTCGTTGGCTTCAGGAACACTTTAGCGATAAATATGTTCAGCAGGCACAGAAAAAGGGGTTACGTTCCCGTGCCTGGTTTAAACTTGATGAAATACAGCAAAGTGACAAGATTTTTAAACCGGGGATGACGATAGTTGACCTCGGCGCTGCACCCGGTGGCTGGTCGCAATACGCGGTTACGCAGATCGGTAACAGCGGCCGCATCATTGCTTGCGATCTTTTACCTATGGATCCAATCGTTGGTGTGGACTTCCTTCAGGGCGACTTTCGTGATGAATTAGTCCTGAAAGCGTTACTTGAGCGTGTAGGTGACAGTAAAGTACAAGTTGTCATGTCCGATATGGCGCCAAATATGTGTGGAACACCGGCGGTGGATATTCCCCGGGCCATGTATCTGGTGGAACTGGCGCTTGGAATGGCTCGTGATGTATTAGCGCCAGGTGGTAGTTTTGTAGTGAAGGTGTTCCAGGGCGAAGGTTTCGATGAGTATCTAAGAGAGATTCGCTCCCTGTTTACGAAGGTCAAAGTTCGTAAGCCGGACTCTTCTCGCGCCCGTTCGCGTGAAGTGTATATTGTAGCGACCGGGCGTAAACCATAACCGGCAGATTTCAAACGAAAGTTTGAAAGACGCTGGATATAGAGTATCCTGACGCTGTTTTTAACACAGTTGTAATATGAGGTTAATCCCTTGAGTGACATGGCGAAAAACCTAATACTCTGGCTGGTCATTGCCGTTGTGCTGATGTCAGTATTCCAGAGCTTTGGGCCCAGCGAGTCGAATGGCCGCAAGGTGGATTATTCTACCTTCCTGCAGGAGGTCAATCAGGACCAGGTTCGCGAAGCGCGTATCAACGGACGTGAGATAAACGTTACCAAGAAAGATAGTAACCGTTACACGACCTACATCCCGGTGAACGATCCTAAGCTGCTTGATAACCTTCTGACTAAAAACGTCAAGGTGGTAGGTGAGCCGCCAGAAGAACCGAGCCTGCTGGCTTCTATCTTCATCTCCTGGTTCCCGATGCTGCTTCTTATCGGCGTCTGGATCTTCTTTATGCGCCAGATGCAGGGCGGCGGTGGCAAAGGCGCCATGTCGTTCGGTAAGAGTAAGGCGCGTATGCTGACGGAAGACCAGATCAAAACCACTTTTGCCGATGTCGCCGGTTGTGACGAAGCGAAAGAAGAAGTGGGTGAACTGGTTGAATATCTGCGTGAACCGAGCCGTTTCCAGAAACTGGGCGGTAAAATCCCGAAAGGCGTCCTGATGGTCGGCCCTCCGGGTACCGGTAAAACCTTGCTGGCAAAAGCCATCGCGGGTGAAGCCAAGGTTCCATTCTTCACGATTTCAGGCTCTGACTTCGTTGAAATGTTCGTTGGTGTCGGTGCATCCCGCGTGCGCGACATGTTCGAACAGGCCAAGAAAGCGGCACCGTGCATCATCTTTATCGATGAAATCGACGCCGTGGGCCGTCAGCGTGGCGCTGGCCTGGGTGGTGGTCACGATGAACGTGAGCAGACGCTGAACCAGATGCTGGTAGAGATGGACGGCTTCGAAGGTAACGAAGGTATTATCGTTATCGCGGCAACCAACCGTCCGGACGTTCTTGACCCTGCGCTGCTGCGTCCAGGCCGCTTTGACCGTCAGGTTGTGGTCGGTCTGCCGGATGTCCGCGGTCGTGAACAGATTCTGAAAGTACATATGCGTCGCGTACCGCTGGCGCCGGATATCGACGCGGCAATTATCGCCCGCGGTACGCCTGGCTTCTCCGGTGCTGACCTGGCAAACCTGGTGAACGAAGCAGCGCTGTTTGCCGCTCGTGGCAACAAGCGCGTTGTATCGATGGTTGAATTCGAGAAAGCGAAAGACAAAATCATGATGGGTGCGGAACGTCGCTCCATGGTGATGACGGAAGCGCAGAAAGAGTCCACCGCGTATCACGAAGCCGGTCACGCAATTATTGGTCGCCTGGTGCCGGAACACGATCCGGTACACAAAGTGACGATTATTCCGCGCGGTCGCGCGCTGGGCGTTACCTTCTTCCTGCCTGAAGGCGACGCGATCAGCGCCAGCCGTCAGAAGCTGGAAAGCCAGATTTCTACCCTTTACGGCGGTCGTCTGGCGGAAGAGATTATCTACGGCGTAGAGCATGTTTCTACCGGTGCGTCGAACGACATCAAAGTCGCGACCAACCTGGCGCGTAACATGGTGACTCAGTGGGGCTTCTCTGACAAACTCGGCCCGCTGCTGTATGCCGAAGAAGAAGGTGAAGTTTTCCTTGGCCGCAGCGTCGCGAAAGCGAAGCATATGTCCGATGAAACGGCGCGCATTATCGACCAGGAAGTGAAGTCACTGATTGAGCGTAACTACAATCGTGCACGCCAGTTGCTGAACGATAACATGGACATCCTGCACGCGATGAAAGATGCGCTCATGAAATATGAAACCATCGACGCCCCGCAGATAGATGACCTGATGGCTCGCCGCGATGTTCGCCCGCCAGCTGGCTGGGAAGAACCGGGCTCGTCCAACAATTCTGACAACAATGGCACGCCGCGTGCGCCGCGTCCGGTCGATGAACCGCGTACGCCAAACCCGGGCAATACCATGTCAGAACAGCTGGGCGACAAATAAGTTAGCCGTTATTGACGCTGTTGTACTTTTTAAAACCCCTGAGCATATGCTCCGGGGTTTTTCTTTTTTAACCTTTCTCTGACTCAGGGATTTAGCGATGAAACTTGTAGCCCAGGGCTCAACCCTCGATCTCTCTCACCCACATGTGATGGGTATTCTTAACGTTACTCCGGATTCTTTCTCTGACGGCGGGACTCACAACACGCTGGTCGAAGCCGTTAAACACGCCAATCTGATGATCAATGCCGGGGCGACTATCATTGATATCGGTGGGGAGTCGACGCGTCCGGGGGCTGCGGATGTCAGCGTCGAGGAAGAGCTGGCGCGAGTCATTCCGACGGTGGAGGCGATTGCCCAGCGCTTTGAAGTCTGGATCTCCGTTGATACCTCAAAACCGGAAGTGATTCGCGAGTCGGCGCGTGTTGGCGCGCATATCATCAATGATATCCGTTCGCTGACCGAACCGGGAGCGCTGGAGGCTGCGGCTGAAACGGGCTTGCCGGTGTGTCTGATGCATATGCAGGGCCAGCCGAAGACAATGCAGGACGCGCCGAAGTACGCGGACGTGTTTGCTGACGTTGAGCGCTTTTTTGTCGAACAAATTGTGCGCTGCGAACGTGCCGGTATCGCAAAAGATAAATTGTTGCTCGACCCGGGATTCGGTTTCGGTAAAAATCTTTCTCATAATTATGAACTGCTTGCCCGACTGGGAGAGTTCCATCATTTTGGTCTTCCGCTGCTGGTAGGTATGTCGCGTAAGTCGATGGTAGGTCAGTTGCTCAATGTCGGGCCGACGGAGCGCCTGAGTGGCAGCCTGGCCTGCGCTGTCATTGCTGCAATGCAGGGCGCGCAGATTATTCGCGTCCATGATGTCAAAGAAACGGTAGAAGCGCTGCGCGTGGTGGAAGCTACCCTGGCCGCTAAGGAAAATAAACGTTATGAGTAACCGCAAATATTTTGGTACAGATGGTATTCGTGGCCGCGTAGGCGATGCGCCAATAACGCCAGAATTTGTATTAAAGCTGGGCTGGGCAGCTGGTAAGGTGCTGGCACGTCACGGCTCACGGAAGATTATTATTGGTAAAGATACCCGTATCTCAGGCTATATGCTGGAGTCCGCGCTGGAGGCTGGCCTGGCTGCCGCGGGATTATCCGCTTCTTTTACCGGGCCGATGCCAACGCCGGCAATTGCTTATCTGACGCGCGCCTTCCGCGCGGAAGCCGGGATTGTCATTTCCGCTTCACATAATCCGTTCTATGACAACGGCATCAAATTCTTCTCTATCGAAGGCACCAAGCTGCCGGATGAGGTAGAGGAAGCCATTGAAGCCGAAATGGAAAAAGAGCTGACCTGCGTCGATTCCGCCGAGCTGGGTAAAGCCAGTCGTATCGTCGACGCCGCTGGTCGCTATATCGAGTTTTGCAAAGGCACCTTTCCGAACGAGCTTAGCCTCAATGCTTTGAAGGTGGTAGTCGACTGCGCTCACGGGGCGACTTATCACATTGCGCCGAATGTTTTCCGCGAGCTGGGCGCTCAGGTTATTGCGATGGGTTGTGAGCCTGATGGCCTCAACATCAATGAAGAGGTCGGGGCGACGGATGTTCGTGCCCTGCAGGCCCGTGTGCTGGCAGAAAAAGCCGACCTGGGTATTTCTTACGATGGTGATGGCGATCGGGTCATTATGGTGGACCACGAAGGCAACAAAGTTGATGGTGACCAGATCCTCTATATCATTGCCCGTGAGGGCCTGCGTCAGGGGGGGCTGCGGGGCGGCGCTGTTGGGACGCTCATGAGCAACATGGGACTTGAACTGGCGCTTAAACAGCTGGGCATTCCATTCGTTCGCGCGAAGGTAGGCGACCGCTATGTGCTGGAGAAACTGCAGGAGAAAGGTTGGCGCATTGGCGCAGAAAACTCCGGCCATGTGATCTTATTGGATAAAACCACGACGGGGGATGGGATTGTCGCCAGCCTGCAGGTGGTGGCGGCGATGGTGCGTAACCATATGAGTCTGCACGACCTGTGCAGCGGAATGAAAATGTTCCCGCAGCTTCTGGTTAATGTTCGCTTTACTGAAGGTAGCGGCAACCCGCTGGAACATGAGCATGTAAAAGCAGTAACCGCGGAAGTAGAAGCGGCGCTGGGAAATCGGGGTCGCGTACTGCTGCGTAAATCAGGCACAGAGCCGCTGATTCGCGTTATGGTGGAAGGCGAGCATGAAGAGCAGGTGCACGAATTTGCCCATCGTATCGCCGATGCCGTCAAAAGCGTTTAATCTCTTTGTTAAGTGACTAAAAAGGCGACGGCTGCCGCCTTTTTAGTCGATAGAAATCGCTTTTTGCTGTTTTTTTCCGCACTTGATACAATGCACTGAAATTGCCCTTGCGAAGGTCATTCGCTTTGGTTAGTATTCACACCCGCTTCAGTGGGAAACGTTAAAACGTCCCGCTTTATTGGTCGAAGCACTTGGTATGCGGCAAATCCGCAAGGAACAGGTTGATTATGTACGAAGCTCTTTTAGTTGTTTTCCTTATTGTGGCAATTGGCCTTGTGGGTCTGATTATGCTGCAGCAAGGTAAAGGCGCTGATATGGGAGCCTCCTTCGGAGCAGGCGCTTCCGGCACTCTGTTTGGATCCAGCGGTTCTGGTAACTTCATGACCCGTATGACTGGTATCCTGGCTGCGCTGTTCTTCATCATCAGTCTGGCGCTGGGCAATATCAACAGCAACAAGACCAATAAAGGAAGTGAGTGGGATAATCTGAGCGCTCCGAAAACTGAGCAAACTCAGCAGACAGCGCCGGCGCAGCCGAGCAGCGACATCCCGCACTGATAAGTAGTATCCGTACCGAGGTGGTGGAATTGGTAGACACGCTACCTTGAGGTGGTAGTGCCCTAACGGGCTTGTGGGTTCGAGTCCCATCCTCGGTACCAATTTTTGAAAAAAGACGCTGAAAGCGTCTTTTTTCGTTTTTATTTCCCTATCCGTTGTTTATTTATAAACAACACTGCGCTGGTTTTGACCCCTGCTAAATCGCTAAAGTCATCCTCATCAATTTTTAGACGAGGTACAGTGACGCCATGCGTACTTTTCAAATAGTTATCATTGCCAGCATATTAGGCCTGGCTGGATGTAGTCGTCATTCATCTCCAGAAACGGTTGATACCCTGAATACTATCCTTGTACCGGTGATCGCGAATTCGGAACCCGCGCAGGCGTCGGCAAAGGTAGTCAGCTGTTTTCAGGATAACAGTATGCTAATCGGCAAGCTCAGCCAGTCGCTTAAAGACAACTATTTACAGGATGCGGATAATCGAGATGTCTTTAATAAAGACGGTGAAGCGTACCAGGTCTACGGTGCGTTAACCAAACTGGAGCAAATATCTTCAATGAATGATGTCTACCGTAAAGAGAACAATATCGCGGGCTTGCAGGAGATTAACAAATTGCTGAAGTCTGTCCCTTCGGTTGCATGAACCAGGGATTGCCGATTGGCAACCCCTGGTTAAACGATTAGAAGCGGAAATTGAAACCTGCATAGGCGCCATCCGCAAGTTTATTATCGCGATGGTCATGCTTGCCTGTCATATTGATGTAGCGATAACCCGCTTCAATGTTCATAGACTTAATGATATTTATCCTGACACCGGCATTCGCTTCGAGGTAATCATTTACGCCGCTGGACATGGAATCAGGTGAATAATAAGACTCGCCGAACAGAGTAACGAAGTCGCCAAGCGGTAACTGCGCGCCTCCTCCGAGCGCGATAGCGTAGCCCTCATCCCCATCTTTCGGATTCAGGTATAGCGCTTTTCCGCCAGCGGTTAACAGAAACGGGCCGAGATTAAAATTGTAACCCAGCCCTAATCCTGCCGTATCACCATCATTATCGCTGTGCGCCCAGTTACCGCTAACGGCCATGCCGGGGTGCTCCGCGCCAAAGCTTGCCGACAGATTGGTAAACTCTGAACCGGCTTCGCCGTGGAGGTTGAGGGAGGCGAAGGCGGTACTGCTGGTACAGAGAGTAGCGATTAGCAGGATAGGCTTTGCTGTAAACATGCGCATTTTTCATATTCCTTCGGGTAAAAAAATGCCCGATACGATTGTTCGGGCAAAATTAACGGGATTCTGGATTAAGCTTTTTTCGCTGTTACCCAGCGCCGATGCTATACATACGGTGCAGGTATCCGCATTCAGGCCAACCGATGAATGACGCTATTGAATAATTAATTTATCCAGCTGTCGATTGACACGGACTCCCAGCATAAAAGTATTTATCGTTCGCCGTTATCGTTTATACGTTTAAATTTAAACGATAGCGGGAGACGACAAAGGAACGGGGGAAGGCGTTAAAATTTCTCAGGCAGGGAGGCGATACTTTGTAAATAACCGCCGCGGGCATACTCGATATAGGCCCCTTTTTTCAAGGCTGATAGCACATTGAGAATGCTGCTACGGGAGAGGTGTGTTCGGTCCTGAATGTATTCCAGAATAGATACCCGCAGCCGGGTTTCCTCTGATAACAGGATCATTTCCATTAAGTGATTGCGAATCACGGAATAAGTACGCTGCTGTAAGACTAGATCGTCACGATACACTAAATAAGAAGTATGATAGGCCAGCAGTCTGGTGACTTCTTCCCACATGCTGTGCTGACTGAATAACTGCATCGCGATGTCGCTGTCAATCCGCAATATCTCTGAGTCAATTTCCGCGCGTAGACCATGGCTACGGCTCGGTTGTAGCATCTCAGCCACGCCAAACAAGTGCGGTTCATACACCGTGACCATCAGTAACCTATCCGATGAACGAAAAATGGATAGCCCGCCTTTCTTGAAAAGATAGAGCTGGATTTTTCCTTTATATTCCCAGCTTAGCCTTTTGCGAGCGACAACATTCAGCGGTGTGGCATGCGGTTCCAGCATGGCCATTAGACGATCGATATGGGCTTGTGGCCTGACGGGAGGCTTAATATTCATCATGATCCTCTCGGAATAACTATAAAGGCGTTCACCAATTATAGGCTGTGATTATTGAAAGTTTCTATATCATCAGTTATAGCAATTAATTGGTTATGTTATTTAGGATTTATTGCGAGAGTAAAAAAGCCGGCGGGTTAAGGCCGGCTGGAACGTTTTTGCGGATTATTTATCGCGATTCTCCAGATTTTCCACCTGCGGTAAACCGGTGGCGGAAGAGGCGGTCAGCAGTCCGGACTGCGCGTAGCCAAACAGCTTATCGCGAGTATCGGTGATATCCAGATTGCGCATCGTCAGCTGGCCGATACGGTCCTCAGCGGAGAACATCGAGTCACCTTTTTCCATCGTCAGACGCTCTGCTTTATAGGTCAGATTATCAGAGACAGTATTCAGAATGGAGTAATCGTTGCCGCGACGCAGTTCTAACGTGACTTCGCCAGTGATTTGACTTGCTACCCAGCGCTGCAGGCCGTCGCGAAGCATCAGCGCCTGGGAATCGAACCAGCGCCCTTGATACAGCAGACGACCCAGTTGACGACCGTGCGCATGGTACTGCTCAATGGTATCTTCGTTATGAATACCGGTCAGCAGACGCTCATAGGCAATATGCAGCAGCGCCATGCCCGGGGCTTCATAAATGCCGCGGCTCTTCGCTTCGATGATACGGTTTTCGATCTGATCGCTCATACCCAGACCATGGCGGCCGCCGATGCGGTTAGCTTCCAGCATCATCTCAACGTCATCGCTAAAGATTTGTCCGTTTAACGCAACCGGGTGGCCTTGTTCAAAGCGAACGGTGACTTCTTCCGCCGGGATTTTGACGCTTTCGTCCCAGAACTTGACGCCCATAATCGGGTTCACAATCTTGACGCTGGAGTTCAGGAACTCAAGATCTTTAGCTTCGTGCGTGGCGCCCAGCATATTGGAGTCGGTTGAGTAGGCTTTTTCAACGGACATTTTATAGTCAAACCCGCAGGAGATCATAAACTCTGACATCTCCTGGCGGCCGCCTAACTCATCGATAAAGTCGCTATCCAGCCAAGGTTTGTAAATTTTCAGCTCAGCGTTGGTCAGCAGGCCGTAACGATAGAAACGTTCGATATCGTTGCCTTTATAGGTACTCCCGTCGCCCCAAATGTTAACACCGTCTTCCTTCATGGCCGCGACCAGCATGGTACCGGTCACTGCGCGGCCCAGCGGAGTGGTATTAAAGTAGGTCAATCCGCCGGTGGTGTTATGAAATGCGCCGCACTGGATCGCGGCGATGCCTTCCGCAACCAGTTGCTTACGGCAGTCGATCAGACGAGCCCCTTCAGCACCATACTCTTTGGCACGACGAGGAATGGCCTCGTAATCGTCTTCGTCTGGCTGTCCCAGATTGGCGGTATATGCATAAGGGACTGCTCCCTTTTTACGCATCCACAGCAGCGCGGCGCTGGTATCCAGCCCACCAGAAAAAGCAATACCAATACGTTGGCCAACCGGGAGATGCTTGAGAATCGTCGTCATAAATAAAACCCTGCTAGATAGACTGTGGTGAGTTTGACTCAACAATCTTTATTGCATGTTTATGCATTAATTGTGAGTTTTCATTTAATCATTTTTTGCTGGCGACAGGAAGAGGCTGAGCCGCTTTTTGCCAAAAAACCCAGAAATACCAGCATGAACCGAAACCTGGCAATGTGAAATTCATGTTGACAAAATATATGAAGTATCAATACAATTCACTACGATTTTATGTCCCGTCTCTCGGTACCAAATCCCAGCAGTATTTGCGTCTTTTGCTCAAAACGAGTAAAATATGCCACGTTTCAGGCGCGGGGTGGAGCAGCCTGGTAGCTCGTCGGGCTCATAACCCGAAGGTCGTCGGTTCAAATCCGGCCCCCGCAACCACTTTCCCATTAAGTACTTTTTCAAATATACTGTGAGGACCGGGTCCTTCGTAGACGAATTTGAAAGAATTCTTCTGGAAAGTGTTCCAGATCGCAGTTGCGATCTCAGGGTTCAGTTATCTAAAGCCCCGATTTATCGGGGTTTTTTGTTATCTGACTTCAGAATAACTGGGCTATACGCCCTTTTTTTATGTCTTGGGGGTGGGTTTGTCCACATTAGAGCAAAAATTAACAGAGATGCTCACTGCGCCAGTTGAAGCGCTTGGCTTTGAGCTGGTCGGCATCGAATTTATTCGCGGTCGCACGTCCACACTGCGCATCTATATTGATAGTGAAGATGGCATCAATGTTGATGATTGTGCTGATGTGAGCCACCAGGTCAGTGCTGTTATGGACGTAGAAGACCCAATTACAGTCGCTTATAACCTGGAAGTTTCTTCCCCTGGTCTCGATCGTCCTATGTTTACCGCCGAGCACTATGAGCGTTTCATTGGCGAAGAAGTTTCGCTGGTTTTGCGTATGGCGGTGCAGAACCGACGCAAATGGCAGGGCCTTATCAAAGCGGTAGACGGTGAGATGATCACGGTAACCGTCGAAGGCAAAGATGAAGTGTTCGCGCTGAGTAACATCCAGAAGGCGAACCTGGTTCCCCACTTTTAACAGTCTGGATTGAGGTGAAAGGCCCCGATGAACAAAGAAATTTTGGCTGTTGTTGAAGCCGTTTCCAACGAAAAGGCGCTGCCGCGTGAGAAAATTTTCGAAGCGTTGGAAAGTGCGCTAGCAACGGCTACCAAGAAAAAATATGAGCAAGAGATCGACGTTCGCGTAGAAATCGATCGTAAAAGCGGTGATTTCGACACATTCCGTCGCTGGCTGGTTGTGGAAGAAGTGACCCAGCCGACGCGCGAAATCACGCTGGAAGCTGCGCGCTACGAAGATGAAAGCATGAATCCTGGCGATTACGTCGAAGACCAGATTGAATCTGTTACCTTTGACCGTATCACTACGCAGACCGCCAAGCAGGTTATCGTACAAAAAGTACGTGAAGCCGAACGCGCGATGGTGGTCGATCAGTTCCGTGAGCACGAAGGTGAAATCATCACGGGCGTAGTGAAGAAAGTGAACCGCGACAACATTACGCTGGATCTGGGCAACAATGCTGAAGCCGTGATCCTGCGCGAAGACATGTTGCCTCGTGAGAACTTCCGTCCGGGTGACCGTATCCGCGGCGTACTGTACGCAGTTCGTCCGGAAGCGCGCGGCGCGCAGCTGTTCGTGACTCGCTCCAAGCCGGAAATGCTGGTTGAACTGTTCCGCATTGAAGTACCGGAAATTGGTGAAGAAGTTCTCGAAATTAAAGCGGCTGCACGCGATCCTGGCTCTCGTGCCAAAATCGCTGTTAAAACTAACGACAAGCGTATCGATCCGGTTGGCGCCTGCGTCGGTATGCGCGGCGCGCGCGTTCAGGCTGTCTCGACTGAACTGGGCGGCGAGCGTATTGATATCGTGCTTTGGGACGATAACCCGGCTCAGTTCGTGATTAATGCCATGGCTCCGGCTGACGTCGCATCTATCGTGGTAGATGAAGACAAGCACACCATGGATATCGCAGTAGAAGCGGGCAACCTGGCGCAGGCCATTGGCCGTAACGGTCAGAACGTACGTCTGGCATCTCAGCTCAGCGGCTGGGAGCTCAACGTCATGACCGTTGACGACCTCCAGGCTAAGCATCAGGCCGAAGCCCATGCAGCGATTGATACCTTCACTAAATATCTTGATATTGATGAAGATTTCGCCACGCTGCTGGTTGAAGAAGGTTTCGCCACTCTGGAAGAACTGGCCTATGTGCCAATGAAGGAACTGCTGGAAATCGACGGTCTGGATGAAGCGACCGTTGAAGCACTTCGTGAGCGGGCGAAAAACGCGCTGACCACGCTGGCGCTGGCCAAAGAAGAGAGCCTGGGAGATAGCAAACCTGCCGACGATCTGTTGAATCTCGAAGGTATGGATCGCGCTCTGGCATTCACCCTGGCCGCCCGTGGTGTTTGTACGCTGGAAGATCTCGCCGAGCAGGGCATTGATGATCTGGCTGATATCGAAGGCTTGACCGACGAGAAAGCCGGAGAACTTATCATGGCCGCTCGTAATATTTGTTGGTTCGGCGACGAAGCGTAATAAACTGTAGCAGGAAGGAACAGCATGACAGATGTGACCATTAAAGCGCTGGCCTCAGAGATTCAGACCTCTGTGGATCGCCTGATACAGCAGTTTGCTGATGCAGGGATCCGCAAATCGGCTGATGATTCTGTGACCGCGCAAGAGAAGCAAACCTTGTTGACGCACCTGAACCGTGAACACGGCTCGGCGCCCGACAAGCTGACGCTGCAGCGCAAAACGCGCAGCACGTTAAATATTCCGGGTACCGGTGGAAAGAGCAAATCGGTACAAATCGAAGTCCGCAAGAAACGCACCTTTGTGAAACGCGATCCGCAAGAGGCCGAACGCCTTGCCGCGGAAGAGCAGGCGCAGCGTGAAGCGGAAGAGCAAGCCCGTCGTGAAGCTGAAGAATCAGCCAAACGCGAGGCGCAATTAAAAGCTGAACGTGAGGCCGCAGAACAAGCGAAACGTGAACTCGCCGATAAAGCGAAACGTGAAGCCGCGGAAAAAGACAAAGTGAGCAATCAACAAACCGACGATATGACCAAAACCGCCCAGGCTGAAAAGCAACGCCGCGAAAACGAAGCTGCGGAGCTCAAGCGCAAATCGGAAGAAGAAGCACGCCGCAAACTTGAAGAAGAAGCGCGCCGTGTAGCGGAAGAAGCACGCCGTATGGCTCAAGAAAATGAAAAGAACTGGACTGAAGCGCCAGAAACTCCTGAAGAGACCACTGACTATCACGTAACGACTTCTCAGCATGCGCGTCAGGCTGAAGACGACAACGATCGTGAAGTTGAAGGCGGTCGTGGCCGTGGACGTAATGCGAAAGCAGCGCGCCCGGCTAAGAAAGGCAACAAACACGCTGAATCGAAAGCCGATCGTGAAGAAGCCCGTGCGGCCGTTCGCGGCGGTAAAGGCGGTAAGCATCGTAAAGGTTCTGCTCTGCAGCAAGGCTTCCAGAAGCCGGCTCAGGCGGTTAACCGTGATGTTATCATCGGCGAAACCATCACCGTTGGCGATCTGGCCAACAAGATGGCCGTCAAAGGTTCTCAGGTCATCAAAGCGATGATGAAGCTGGGCGCCATGGCGACGATTAACCAGGTCATCGATCAGGAAACCGCGCAGTTGGTTGCCGAAGAGATGGGCCACAAAGTTATCCTGCGTCGTGAAAACGAGCTGGAAGAAGCGGTAATGAGTGACCGTGACACCGGCGCTGCGGCTGAACCGCGCGCACCGGTTGTGACCATCATGGGTCACGTTGACCACGGTAAAACCTCTCTGCTGGACTACATTCGTTCAACGAAAGTGGCCTCTGGCGAAGCGGGCGGCATTACCCAGCACATCGGTGCGTACCACGTTGAAACCGATAACGGTATGATCACCTTCCTGGATACCCCGGGTCACGCCGCGTTTACTTCTATGCGTGCTCGTGGTGCGCAGGCGACGGATATCGTGGTTCTGGTCGTGGCGGCAGACGACGGCGTGATGCCGCAGACTATCGAAGCTATCCAGCACGCGAAAGCGGCGCAGGTACCTCTGGTCGTTGCGGTGAACAAAATCGATAAGCCGGAAGCGGACCTTGATCGCGTTAAAAACGAGCTCTCTCAGTACGGCGTTATGCCGGAAGAGTGGGGCGGCGAAGCGCAGTTCATCCCTGTATCCGCTAAAGCCGGTACCGGTATTGACGATCTGCTGAATGCTATCCTGCTGCAGGCTGAAGTTCTGGAGCTGAAAGCGGTTCGCAACGGTATGGCGAGCGGCGCGGTGATCGAATCCTTCCTCGATAAAGGTCGTGGTCCGGTTGCAACCGTTCTGGTACGCGAAGGTACGCTGCATAAAGGCGACATCGTCCTGTGCGGTTTCGAATACGGTCGCGTTCGTGCGATGCGTAACGAACTGGGTCTGGAAGTGCTGGAAGCGGGTCCATCTATTCCGGTGGAAATCCTCGGCCTGTCTGGCGTACCGGCTGCCGGCGACGAAGTGACCGTCGTGCGTGACGAGAAGAAAGCGCGTGAAGTTGCGCTGTATCGTCAGGGCAAATTCCGTGAAGTTAAACTGGCTCGTCAGCAGAAATCTAAGCTGGAGAACATGTTCGCCAACATGACCGAAGGCGAAGTTCACGAAGTGAACATCGTCCTCAAGGCGGACGTTCAGGGTTCTGTGGAAGCGATCTCCGACTCCTTGCTGAAACTGTCTACCGACGAAGTGAAAGTGAAGATCATCGGTTCCGGCGTAGGTGGTATTACCGAAACCGACGCAACCCTGGCGGCCGCATCCAACGCGATTCTGGTTGGCTTTAACGTTCGTGCTGATGCATCTGCGCGTAAAGTTATCGACGCGGAAAGCCTGGATCTGCGCTACTACTCCGTCATTTACCATCTGATCGACGAAGTGAAAGCTGCGATGAGCGGCATGCTGTCTCCGGAACTGAAACAGCAGATCATCGGTCTGGCTGAAGTGCGTGATGTGTTCAAATCGCCGAAATTCGGCGCCATCGCGGGCTGTATGGTCACCGAAGGTACGATTAAGCGTCACAACCCAATCCGCGTTCTGCGCGACAACGTGGTTATCTATGAAGGCGAGCTGGAATCCCTGCGCCGCTTCAAAGATGACGTAAACGAAGTCCGTAACGGCATGGAATGTGGTATCGGCGTTAAGAACTACAACGACGTTCGCGTCGGCGATATGATCGAAGTGTTCGAAATCATCGAGATTCAACGTACCATCGATTAATCGTTTAGTAGGCCGGGGAAGCGCAGCGCCACCCGGTTATACAAAATTAAAGGGGGCCGCGTGGCCCCCTTATTTGTCTGGAGAATTTATTATGGCGAAAGAATTTGGTCGCCCGCAGCGCGTGGCCCAGGAGATGCAAAAAGAGATCGCAATCATCCTGCAGCGCGAAATTAAAGACCCGCGTCTGGGCATGATGACGACCGTTTCAGGCGTTGAAATGTCCCGCGACCTGGCCTATGCCAAAGTGTTTGTGACCTTCCTGAACGATAAAGACGAAGCCGCCGTGAAAGCGGGCATCAAGGCTTTGCAGGAAGCGTCTGGTTTTATTCGCTCGCTGCTGGGCAAAGCGATGCGCCTGCGTATCGTGCCGGAACTGACGTTTTTCTACGATAATTCGTTAGTCGAAGGGATGCGCATGTCGAATCTGGTGACCAGCGTGGTGAAACATGACGATGAGCGTCGTGTGAACCCGGACGACAGCAAGGAGGACTAATGAGTCGTCCTCGTCGTCGCGGCCGCGATGTGCACGGCGTTCTGTTGCTGGATAAACCGCAAGGCGCATCCAGCAATGACGTGTTGCAGAAAGTCAAACGGCTTTATAATGCCAACCGGGCAGGGCACACGGGGGCGCTGGATCCGCTGGCGACCGGTATGCTGCCGATTTGCCTCGGGGAAGCGACAAAGTTTTCCCAGTATCTGCTCGATTCTGACAAGCGCTACCGCGTGATTGCAAAGCTCGGACAGCGCACCGATACCTCTGATGCCGATGGTCAGGTGGTGGAAGAGCGTCCGCTGACTTTTAGCCCAGAGCAGCTGGCAGCCGCGCTTGACGGCTTCCGCGGCGAAACTCAGCAGATACCCTCGATGTATTCGGCGCTGAAATACCAGGGGAAAAAGCTGTACGAATATGCCCGACAGGGGATTGAAGTACCGCGTGAATCCCGGCCGATTACGGTATACGAACTGCTATTTATTCGTCATGAGGGTAGCGAGCTTGAGCTGGAAATCCACTGCTCGAAAGGCACCTACATTCGCACGATTATTGATGATTTAGGCGAGAAACTAGGATGCGGCGCGCACGTCACTTTCCTCCGTCGCCTGGCGGTCAGTAAATATCCTGTCGAACGAATGGTGACGCTGGAGCAGCTGCAGGCGCTGGTCGAACAGGCCAATGCGCAGGATATTCCCGCCGCCCAGCTGCTGGACCCGCTGCTGATGCCGATGGACAGTCCGGCTTCGGATTACCCGTTGATTAATATTCCGGAAACCTCAGCCGTCTACTTTAAAAACGGTAACCCGATTCGTACATCGGGCGCGCCGCTGCAGGGACTGGTTCGCGTCACGGAAGGTGCGGAAGAGAAGTTTCTTGGTATGGGGGAAATTGATGATGAAGGCCGCGTTGCGCCTCGTCGTCTGGTGGTTGAATACCCTGCCTGAGCGCTTTCCTTGCGATAAAAGGCTGCTGCGAGTAGAATATCGCCGCTTAACGCTCGCCAAAGTGATTTAACATTTGCGGGCGTTATATCAGGGGTTGCTGAATTAGAGATCGGCACCCTTTCTTTCTTTTAATTTTGGAGTTCGAAAATGTCTCTAAGCGTTGAAGCTAAAGCAAAAATCGTTTCTGAGTTCGGTCGTGGCGAAAACGACAGCGGTTCTACTGAAGTTCAGGTTGCACTGCTGACTGCACAGATCAACCACCTGCAGGGTCACTTTGCAGAGCACAAAAAAGATCACCACAGCCGTCGTGGTCTTCTGCGCATGGTTTCTCAGCGTCGTAAACTGCTCGACTACCTGAAACGTAAAGATGTTGCACGTTACTCTGCGCTGATCGAGCGTCTGGGTCTGCGTCGCTAATTCTGCGAGTTTCAGAAGAAGGGGCCTCACGGCCCCTTTTTTCGACCGGGCGGCAGCAATTCATTAAAAACTCATGTATTGTTGCTATTAATGATCTTCATGCAGAGGTTCGCGCGGCTAATGAGAGGCTTGACTCGCAGGGGCGGGTAAAGGTTGTCATTAGTCGCGAGGATGCAGAAGATCGGGTCATACGATGTCTTATCGTGGATTTGACATCATCTATAGATATAAGGATAGAATTTTGCTTAATCCGATCGTTCGTAAATTCCAGTACGGCCAACATACCGTAACCCTGGAGACCGGCATGATGGCGCGCCAGGCAACTGCCGCCGTTATGGTTAGCATGGATGACACCGCGGTATTCGTTACCGTTGTGGGCCAGAAAAAAGCGAAACCAGGCCAGGATTTCTTCCCGCTGACCGTTAACTATCAAGAGCGTACCTACGCTGCAGGTAAAATCCCGGGTGGTTTCTTCCGTCGTGAAGGCCGTCCGAGCGAAGGCGAAACCCTGATCGCGCGTCTGATTGACCGTCCGGTTCGCCCGCTGTTCCCGGAAGGTTTTGTCAACGAAGTTCAGGTTATTGCGACCGTGGTTTCCGTTAACCCGCAGGTTAACCCGGATATCGTCGCGATGATTGGTGCTTCCGCAGCCCTGTCCCTGTCTGGTATTCCGTTCAACGGCCCAATTGGCGCCGCTCGCGTTGGTTATATTAATGACCAGTACGTGCTGAACCCGACCCAGGAAGAGCTGAAGTCCAGCAAACTGGATCTGGTTGTTGCAGGCACCGAAGCCGCAGTACTGATGGTTGAATCCGAAGCTGAACTGCTGAGCGAAGACCAGATGCTGGGCGCGGTTGTGTTTGGTCACGACCAGCAGCAGGTTGTTATTCAGAACATCAACGACCTGGTGAAAGAAGCCGGTAAACCGCGTTGGGACTGGCAGCCGGAAGTGGTTGATGCGGCGCTGAACGCGCGCGTTGCCGCGCTGGCTGAATCTCGCCTGAGCGATGCTTACCGTATCACCGACAAACAAGAGCGTTATGCTCAGGTTGACGTGATCAAATCTGAAACTATCGCAACCCTGGTTGCGGAAGATGAATCCCTGGACGCTAACGAACTGGGTGAAATCCTGCACGCAATCGAGAAAAACGTGGTTCGTAGCCGCGTACTGGCCGGTGAGCCGCGTATCGATGGTCGTGAAAAAGATATGATTCGTGGTCTGGACGTTCGTACCGGCGTTCTGCCGCGTACCCACGGTTCCGCACTGTTTACCCGTGGCGAAACTCAGGCGCTGGTTACCGCGACGCTGGGTACCGCACGTGATGCGCAGAACATCGATGAGCTGATGGGCGAGCGCACGGATTCCTTCCTGTTCCACTATAACTTCCCTCCGTACTCCGTAGGCGAAACGGGAATGGTTGGTTCTCCGAAGCGTCGTGAAATCGGTCACGGTCGTCTGGCTAAACGCGGCGTCCTGGCCGTTATGCCGACTATCGAAGAGTTCCCGTACACCGTTCGCGTGGTTTCTGAAATCACCGAATCTAACGGTTCCTCCTCCATGGCTTCCGTCTGTGGCGCTTCTCTGGCGCTGATGGACGCAGGCGTGCCGGTGAAAGCCGCCGTTGCGGGTATCGCAATGGGTCTGGTGAAGGAAGGCGACAACTTCGTCGTACTGTCTGACATTCTGGGCGATGAAGATCACCTGGGCGATATGGACTTCAAAGTAGCGGGTTCCCGCGAAGGTATCTCTGCTCTGCAGATGGATATCAAAATTGAAGGTATCACCAAAGAGATCATGCAGGTTGCTCTGAACCAGGCTAAAGGTGCGCGTCTGCACATCCTGGGCGTGATGGAACAGGCGATTAACGCGCCGCGCGGCGATATCTCTGAATTCGCACCGCGTATCCACACGATCAAAATCAGCCCGGACAAAATTAAAGACGTCATCGGTAAGGGCGGTTCCGTTATTCGTGCGCTGACCGAAGAAACCGGCACCACTATCGAAATCGAAGACGACGGTACCGTGAAGATCGCGGCAACCGACGGCGACAAAGCGCAGCACGCGATTCGTCGTATCGAAGAGATCACCGCTGAGATCGAAGTTGGCCGTATCTATAACGGTAAAGTGACCCGCATCGTTGACTTTGGCGCGTTTGTTGCCATTGGCGGCGGTAAAGAAGGTCTGGTCCACATCTCTCAAATCGCCGACAAGCGCGTTGAGAAAGTGACCGACTATCTGCAGATGGGTCAGGAAGTGCCGGTTAAGGTACTGGAAGTTGACCGTCAGGGCCGTGTCCGTCTGAGCATCAAAGAAGCAACTGAACAAACTCAGCCTGCGGCTGCGCCGGAAGCTCCGGCTGCCGAACAGCAGGGCGAGTAAGGTTGCCGTTTGCCCTCCGCATAGCGGAGGGCGCATTACGGGCAGGACGCCCTGTTTGCAGCCGGGGAACTGGACGTTCATCCAATCGTTGTCTTCGGGAGTGGGAAATGAAGCCTTTTTTGCGCTGGTGTTTCGTGGCGACAGCTCTCACGCTGGCAGGATGCAGCAACTCTGCCTGGCGTAAGGACGCAGTCCTCGCGGTGCCATTGCAACCGACTTTGCAGCAAGAAGTGATTCTGGCGCGCATGGAACAAATTCTTGCCAGTCGGGCTTTAACCGATGACGAACGCGCACAGCTTTTATATGAGCGCGGAGTGTTGTATGATAGTCTCGGTCTGAGGGCATTAGCGCGAAATGATTTTTCACAAGCGCTGGCAATCCGACCGGATATGCCTGAAGTATTCAACTACTTAGGCATTTATTTAACGCAGGCAGGCAATTTTGATGCTGCCTATGAAGCGTTTGATTCTGTACTTGAGCTTGATCCAACTTACAACTACGCGCACTTAAATCGCGGCATCGCCCTGTATTACGGCGGTCGTGCTAAGTTAGCGCAAGATGATCTGCTGGCGTTTTATCAAGACGATCCCAATGATCCTTTCCGAAGCCTGTGGCTTTATCTCGCTGAGCGTCAGCTCAATGAGAAGCAGGCGCTTGAAGCACTGAGACAGCGCTTAGACAAGTCGGATAAAGAACAATGGGGATGGAACATTGTCGGGTTCTACCTTGGCGACATTAGCGAAAAAGAGCTAATGACCCGCCTGAAGGCAGACGCAACGGATAACACCTCGCTCGCTGAGCATCTCAGTGAAACCAACTTCTATTTAGGTAAGTACTACCTAAGTCTGGGGGACAAGGACAGCGCTACGGCACTGTTCAAACTGGCGGTCGCAAACAACGTTCATAACTACGTTGAGCACCGATACGCATTGTTGGAATTATCGCTCTTGGGCCAGGAGCAAGATGACCTGGCAGAATCGGACCAGCAATAGCTGACGAACACATCAGCCTTTTTTTGATTGCCATCACCTTTGCGGGTGAGGGCGTTGTTGTTCGTTAATACACCTACTTTGAGCCGGTTCACACTTTTCAATGAAAATTACCGTAAATTTTCACGATGAGTTATGTAGACTGGCCGCCATTAATTTTGAGGCACACGTACTACATGGCTGAATTCGAAACCACTTTTGCAGATCTGGGCCTGAAGGCTCCCATCCTTGAAGCGCTTAACGATCTGGGTTACGAAAAACCATCTCCGATCCAGGCTGAGTGCATTCCGCATCTGCTGGGCGGCCGCGACGTTCTGGGTATGGCCCAGACGGGTAGCGGTAAAACCGCAGCGTTCTCTTTACCGCTGCTGAACAACATTGATCCTGAGCTGAGAGCACCGCAGATTCTGGTGCTGGCGCCGACCCGCGAACTGGCGGTACAGGTTGCTGAAGCAATGACGGAATTTTCTAAACATATGCGCGGCGTAAACGTGGTTGCCCTCTACGGCGGCCAGCGTTATGACGTGCAGCTGCGCGCGCTGCGTCAGGGACCGCAAATTGTTGTTGGTACCCCGGGTCGTCTGCTGGACCACCTGAAACGCGGTACGCTGGATCTCTCTAAGCTGAGCGGTCTGGTTCTGGATGAAGCTGACGAAATGCTGCGCATGGGCTTCATCGAAGACGTAGAAACGATTATGGCGCAGATCCCGGAAGGTCATCAGACCGCTCTGTTCTCCGCTACCATGCCGGAAGCGATTCGTCGTATTACCCGCCGCTTTATGAAAGAGCCGCAGGAAGTGCGCATCCAGTCGAGCGTAACGACTCGCCCGGACATCAGCCAGAGCTACTGGACTGCTTACGGTATGCGTAAAAACGAAGCGCTGGTGCGTTTCCTGGAAGCGGAAGATTTTGATGCGGCGATTATCTTCGTTCGTACCAAAAACGCGACCCTGGAAGTTGCCGAAGCGCTGGAGCGTAGCGGCTATAGCAGCGCTGCGCTGAATGGCGACATGAACCAGTCCCTGCGTGAGCAGACCCTGGAGCGTCTGAAAGACGGTCGTCTGGATATCCTGATTGCGACCGACGTTGCGGCCCGTGGCCTGGACGTTGAGCGTATCAGCCTGGTGGTTAACTACGATATCCCGATGGATTCTGAGTCTTACGTTCACCGTATCGGCCGTACCGGTCGTGCGGGTCGTGCTGGCCGCGCGCTGCTGTTCGTTGAGAACCGCGAGCGTCGTCTGCTGCGCAACATCGAACGCACGATGAAGCTGACCATTCCGGAAGTTGAACTGCCGAACGCAGAACTGCTGGGTAAACGTCGCCTGGAAAAATTTGCCGCGAAAGTTCAGCAGCAGCTGGAAAGCAGCGATCTGGATCAGTACCGCGCGCTGCTGGCGAAAATCCAGCCGTCTGCCGAAGGTGAAGAGCTGGACGTGGAAACGCTGGCCGCAGCGCTGCTGAAAATGGCTCAGGGCGAACGTCCGCTGATCCTGCCGCCGGATGCGCCTATGCGTCCTAAGCGCGAGTTCCGCGACCGTGACGATCGTTTTGAGCGTCGTGGCGACCGTAACGACCGTGGCCCGCGCGGCGATCGTCCTGAACGCAGCGGCGAAGATCGTCCTAAGCGTGAACGTCGTGACGTTGGCGATATGGAACTGTACCGGATTGAAGTGGGCCGTGATGACGGTGTTGAAGTTCGTCATATCGTTGGCGCAATCGCCAACGAAGGCGACATCAGCAGCCGTTACATCGGTAACATCAAACTGTTTGGTTCTCACTCCACCATCGAACTGCCGAAAGGTATGCCGGGCGAAGTGCTGCAGCACTTTACTCGTACCCGCATCCTGAACAAGCCGATGAACATGCAGCTGCTGGGTGATGCTCAGCCGCGTCCTGAGCGCAGCGGCGAACGTCGTGGCGGCGGAGAGCGTCGTGAAGGCGGTCGTAGCTTCGGCGGCGGTGAACGTCGTGAAGGCCGTGGTTTCGGCGGCGAGCGTCGCGAAGGCGGTCGTAGTGAAGGTCGTCGTTTCAGCGGCGAACGTCGTGAAGGCGGCCGCGCGCCGCGCCGCGATGATGCTTCAGCTCCGCGTCGCGATGACTCCGCAGGTCGTCGTCGTTTCGGTGGCGATGCATAATTAGCGTTTCCGCTAACGTAAAGTAAACGATACAGCCCCGATCTCAACGATTGGGGCTTTTTTTTATTTTCTTTGTACTCGTGTACTGGTACAGTGCGTCACGTTGATAACAACAAAAGTATTTTCGACTGGAGATTTCGGCAAATGGCGACACTTACCACTACGGCAACCCGACCGTCCTTGTTTGGCGGCGTAGTGATTATTGGCGGGACGATTATTGGGGCGGGCATGTTCTCACTGCCGGTTGTGATGTCCGGCGCGTGGTTCTTCTGGTCTCTGGCGGCGCTGGTTTTTACCTGGTTTTGTATGCTTCACTCCGGGTTAATGATCCTCGAAGCGAACCTGAATTACCGGATTGGCTCGAGCTTCGATACTATTACGAAAGATCTGCTCGGCAAAGGCTGGAATCTGCTTAACGGCGTGTCGATCGCCTTTGTACTTTATATTCTGACTTACGCCTATATCTCTGCCAGCGGCTCGATCCTGCACCATACGTTTAGCGAAATGTCGCTGAACATACCGGCAAGGGCGGCAGGTTTTGGTTTTGCCCTGCTGGTGGCGTTTATTGTCTGGCTGAGTACCAAAGCGGTGAGCCGCATGACGGCCATTGTGCTGGGAGCTAAGGTCATTACCTTCTTTCTGACCTTTGGCAGCCTGTTGGGACACGTCCAGCCGAGCACCCTGTTTAACGTGGCTGAACAAAATGCCTCGTATATGCCCTATCTGCTGATGACGCTGCCGTTCTGCCTCGCGTCCTTCGGTTATCACGGCAACGTGCCGAGTCTGATGAAGTACTACGGTAAGGATCCGCGCACTATCGTTAAATGCCTGGTTTACGGCACGCTGCTGGCGCTGGGTCTGTACGTAGTGTGGCTGCTGGTGACGATGGGCAATATCCCTCGTCCGGAGTTTATCGGTATCGCGCAGAAGGGGGGCAATATTGATGTCCTGGTCCAGGCGCTCAGCGGGGTACTGAATAGCCGGAGTCTGGATCTGCTGTTAGTGATCTTCTCAAACTTTGCCGTAGCCAGCTCATTCCTTGGCGTGACGCTCGGCCTGTTTGATTATCTGGCGGATCTGTTCGGGTTCGACGACTCCGCGCTGGGACGCTTTAAAACTGCGATTCTCACCTTTTTCCCGCCAATGGTGGGCGGCCTGCTGTGGCCGAACGGGTTCCTCTACGCGATCGGTTATGCGGGTCTGGCAGCGACCATCTGGGCGGCAATCGTACCAGCGCTGCTGGCTCGCGCATCGCGTAAACGTTTTGGTAGCCCATTGTTTCGCGTTTGGGGCGGAAAGCCGATGATTGCTTTGGTCCTGCTGTTTGGTCTGGGTAACGTGATTGTGCATTTCCTGTCGAGCTTTAATGTATTACCCACCTATCAATAATTGAATTTTCCGCTGAGCCAGATTTAACGATCTGGCTCAAAAAATATTTTCTTTATTTCTCTTACTATAAATATTGTCTTGAATAAGGGAATATTTATATGCTGAATAACGATATTACTCTGCGGAAGCTCGAGATTTTCCTTAGCTATATGGAGTCGATGAACATATCAAAAACTGCAGAGCTAATGAACATTTCATCCGTTAGCGTTCATCGCGCGCTTCATTCGCTGGAAGATAATTTACGCTGTCCTTTGTTTACCCATAATGGCCGCAATCTTTATCCTTTACCTGGCGCATGGGTTATGCAAAAGGAAGCGCGGGAAGTCATTAATGCATTGGAACGCTGTATTTATCTTACTCGCAAGGCTTCGGGGTACCATTCTCAGGTTTTACGGTTAGGGCTACTTTATTCGTTAGTGTTAAAAACTGCACCGCAAATTGTTCAGGGTTTGAAAAAACGCTGCCCGGAACTGACCATTGAATTTATCATGAATTCTAATAAAAAATTATTAGAAGCGCTTAATGAAGAGAAGATTGATGCGGTTCTGATATCGACTCCCGATGATTACAACATCCAGTTATTTGAGACATGGACCATATTCTCTGATTCCATCTACCTTGCGGTTCCGGTAACCGAAGCGGATAGCTTATCGACCCCCGTAGATTTACGGCATCTGCAAAATAAAAAGTTTATTGCCTTGAGCGAAGGCTTCGCGACCTGGAGAGGATTTCAGGAGGCCTTTCAGATTGCTGGATTTACGCCCGACATCACCGTCCGGGTACATGATGTTTTTTCACTGATGAGTATGGTGAACGCCGGCATGGGCTATACCTTAATCCCGGGGCGGATGAGCGGCCTGTTTAGTAACGGCATTCGTCTGCTGCCGCTGCAGGAGCCCTATAGAATGGAACAGGAAATTTCGCTGGTTTTCCCACGTAGTCAGGAAAATCATCCGGGTCTGCTGTCTTTGCTAGCCGAGTGCCGTATGTACGCCAGACAGCTTATGATGGAGAAAAGCGAGACAGAGAAAACCCCATAAGCTCATGACTCAATCGCTGATAGACCACGCTTTCGCCGTAGATAGCGACGGCAAGCCACTTTGGATTACTGACTAAGGCTATCTTGATTCTCATCCGGTCGCCGTTGATGCTGTTTGCTAAAGCATGGGTCAGTGCCTGGTGGCTGACCTGGCATAACGTAAAAATGGCCGACTCCTGGCGCGTAATTATCTGATGCTTAAACGCGCAGCCGATGATACAGCGCTGTAGCTTATTTTTTAATTCATCCGACGTCCCGGTCATAAAAACAAAACCCACCTTATGTTCGGGCTTATCCGCTAACAGCTTCTGGCGAAAATTATCTTCGTCTTCTTGCGTACAAAGTGAGGCCAGAAGCGCGATTTGCCCTGGTTTCATGCGCTGAAATGAATACATTGAACATCCCTTGCGCCTGCTGCATAACAGCAGGCGATCGTCATTAAAAGAAGGGGGTTAAAGAGAGATAGAGGGCCGAAGGGGCCAGCAGACAGCCAAGGCCGGTATAAAAGGTTGCCGTCATTGCGCCATAGGGAACGAGTTTCGGGTCCGTGGCCGCCAGACCCGCGGCGACCCCGCTGGTGGAGCCCATTAGCCCGCCGTAGACTATAGCGGCGGCAGGCGAGTTCAGGCCTGCGGCTTTCGCTACCAGCGGCGTTAAGATCATGACGGCAATAGACTTAATCACGCCAGCGGCGATGCTCAGCGCGATAACATCCGAGCTTGCGCCAAGCGCTGCGCCGGTTACCGGGCCGACGATAAAGGTTACGGCCCCCGCGCCAATGGTCGCCATGCTGATGGCGTCGGTATAGCCAAAAGCCCAGGCGACAATTGCTCCGAGATAAAAAGAGAGCACCGTCGAGATAACCAGCGCCAGCGCGCCGGCCATACCGGCTTTTTTCAGCTCTTCAAGCTTAACGCCGAAGGCGGTGGAAATGATGGCGAAATCGCGGAACATACCGCCGCCCATCAGCGCAATACCGCTGAACAGGCTGATATCGGCCAGACCTTTTTTACCGCCGGTCAGTTCCC
Source organism: Klebsiella pasteurii (assembly GCF_018139045.1). Lineage (NCBI taxonomy): Bacteria > Pseudomonadati > Pseudomonadota > Gammaproteobacteria > Enterobacterales > Enterobacteriaceae > Klebsiella > Klebsiella pasteurii. The sequence continues at coordinate 3,290,800 of NZ_CP073236.1, read as the reverse complement.
CGCCAAGCCAGGCCAGCAGCAATCCGGCGACGATGGCAATAGCTGAGCTGTGTATCTTGCCGCGAAGCAGATGTGTTGAGATCCAGCTTGCGGCCCAGCATACGATACCCACCACGACAAAAGCGGTAATCAAACCGTTGCTGGTGAAGCTACCGGTTAAAATCTTTGTCAGCTGTTCCATTACTTACACTCCTCGCTAACGGTGGAGCTTTCCTGATGGCCGTGACCGCCGATTTTGCTCAAAGGTTTAATCAGCAGAAAACCAATAAAAACGGCGCCAACGCCGGCAATCAATGCGACCGGACCGCCTTTAAGGGCGGCGATAACGTTCTGGTTTGCCGACATGGCGACGACAATCGGGATATACATTGCATTCCAGAAACCTACTCCCTGTTCTGCAGGCTTTGAGAGCAATCCTTTATCCACTAATTTTTGTGACACGATAACTAAAAACAGCATCGCGAAGCCGATGCCGCCGATATTGGCGGAAATACCCAACGCCATGCCAAGAAGATCGCCAACGATTAGCCCGGCGAACATGCACATTCCCATTAACATCAATCCGTAAATAATCATGATGTTTCTCTTTGTCTATCCATACTAAAAGCGAATTACACAAAGCGGGTTGATAATGCCCGCGTTGGAGAAATGACAAAAAATAAATCAGCGGCTTTTAGCATAGCGCGTTTTTATTTGCGGACATTCGTAAGAACACAGGTTTGCTCAGTCACTATGATTTATCATATCAGCAAGCAAAATGCTTACTGATATGACATTAACATAGAAATAATCTCACAATAGAATGTCGCATTGTTTTTTTAATTAAATGCGTGTTGACTCACTTTACTCTGCAATAATTTCAAATAACACCATGCCTGGGTTGACGCGGTCTCCGGTATTGAGCGCCAGAGTTTTTATTATACCCGCCTCCGGCGAGGCGACCGGCATTTTCATTTTCATGGCTTCGAGCACAATCACCACCTGGCCTTTTTCAATTTTATCTCCGGCAGAGGCTTTTACTTCATCGACCACACCCGGAACTTTTGATTTAACTTCAGACATATTAGATTCCTTTTTGATATATTAAACAGAGTTATGTTCTTATTGCTGCCGTGACCTGCTGTCGCGATCTTAATTGAACATCATTCTCACCTTTAGCCAGCAGAGTTGCGCTTCCGCTGAACCACTCTTTGATATTGATTGCGTATCCATCAGCTAAACCAATCTCGCCATCAATACGTAACTGAAATTGCTCTTCGGTATGACGTAAACAGGCCCAGCATGCTTTGAGTTCGCCTGGCGCGGTGGGAATAACGCGAATATCCAGATCTGAGTGGGTATCGCTCCACTGCCACGGCGTGACCATTTCCAGCGCCACCGAACCCCAGACCCCGAGCCGGAGCCCGTGCCAGCGCCATGCCTGTCGCAAGGCATGGAATGCGCGTATCGCATTAGTACGCTCTGCAATGGAGAGCGATGCCGTTTGCTCTGGCGTTGAGTAACGGGTTATCGCTGATAACGCCGCTTCAGTGGCCAGACGCACTCGCTGACCTTGCCAGCGCAGTGGGAAACAGAACCCAAGGGGAACACGATTCTCACTCCGCAAGCCGCGACGTACGATGCCCGGTAGCGATCCGCTGAGCAGATATTCCCACGTTTGCTGCCGCAGTACGGCAGGAAGGTGGCTGAATTCACACTCCAGCTGCGCCGCGATTTCATTCAGCGCCGAAGGCTCCAGCCAGCATAGGGTATGTCGTTGCAGGGCGGTCATCGCGCTTTACACCAGGCAGGATCGTTTTTCGCCTGCTGCTGTAAATCCCGTTGGGACTGCAGCAGAGCGTCAAACTGGGCCGTTGCCTGCGGACCGATAATATCGATGGGCGCAACGCCTGCGGTACATTCGCCGGGAACCGACTTTGGCCAGAGGCGGATATGGGTGGCCGTGGCCTCGGTTATCAGCTGCGTTGACACGTGGCAAACGCGTCCCTTAATACGCAAAATCGTCCGGGCGGTGCGCTCCACGATCTCCCGATACCGCGCGGTGGTCGCCATGACCACCATGTCGTATTCCGGCGTGGTGCGCTGGCGCTTCCAGGTCTGGATTTTGCCCTGCGGATTGCAGAGATGTCCGCTGGCGGCGACGGGAAAGCTGTCGCCGGTTGGTAAACCGCCGACGATCGCTTCCCGCCAGTCTCCGCCCTGTGGAGCGGGAACCAGCGAAATATCTTCGCGTAGCGGGATGCCATCAAGCGTCAGCCAGCCGAATTCCTGACAGCCATACATATCGTGCAGTGCATAACCCAGCGAAGCTGCCAGCGGAACCAGCGCTTCATCCAGCGGCGTACCCGCCACGATCAGCGTCAGCTTTTTCGCTAGCCTGTGCTCCAGGCCCATCTTCAGCGCCTGCTCCAGGGTGGCGCGTAAAAAAGAGGACTCACCCACCACCGCGTCCGGCGGATGCCGGCACAGGGCGATCAGCAGCGCATCCCGGCAGGAGCGGGATAAAAACGACCAGCGAAGGCCGCTCTCATCCAGCGCCTGGTGGGTAAACACGTTGACCAGCGGCGCGTAGGTCACCAGCACCAGCTGCCCTGCGGTTACGCCACATGCTGCCAGCGCTCGCTTTCCGGCGGCGGTGCGCAGCGCCAGTTCGTTGTGCGTGACGCCGACGATATTCTGAAACGCGCTACTGCCGGTGGTAAAGGTCACCAGCGCCAGGTTGAGCGGCGTATGGATCTCTTCAATCACGTGCGCAGCCGTGGGGCCGGCAATGCCTTTATCATCCAGCGTCCGGCACGGCATCTCCTCCAGAGAGGGAATGCCGGGCTGGGCCTCAAGCAGCCATTCAAGCGTGGCGATGGGATCGTTCATTTTGCTCTTCTCCCTGGCTCAGCCGGGCTGATAACGCGCCGCGACGTGCTGGTACTCTTCGCGCATTTGCGCCAGAATGACGCCACGCGCTTTTCTGCCGCCTCGCTCTTCGCCGGAGACTCCACGACCTTGTGGGCCAGTCGATGGGATACCCGCGGCCGCTTTTTGCCGGCGCACTTCAGCTATGTGTCGGGCGATGGTCTCTTTCATTGCCGGGATGGTTTTCACCAGCTCTTCAACACCGCCTAGCTGCCAGAAGAACTCTGGTCCCGCCGCAAACACCGGGTTGCTGCGGGCAAGTTCGCTCAGGCGCTCGACGTCCTGACGCGTAATGCGCGCGATGCTGCTGAGCGGCATCACGTGGATCATGGTGCCGAATTCCGAGGTCAGGCTGAGAATATGGTCGGCCTGCAGGCCGTGGCAGAGAAACGCGCCGCTTATTGCGCGACCAATGACCATGGCGACGATCGGGTGCCCTGCATGGCGTGCTTCGGCCAGCGCCAGCTGATACGCGCCGGTGGCCTTATTCATGCCGATAATCTCTTCCAGCTTGCCCGGCCCATTCCCTGGCGTATCGACAATCAGCACCAGCGGACGCTTTTCGGCAGCCGGTTTGTCTTTATCCATCGCCAGCGTACGGTAGACCGCCAGCGCCATTTTATACCCCTCCTCCAGGCCGATAACGCCCGCGTAGACGACGGGGAAGCGGGGGTTGAAGGTCATGGCGTCGTTGGCGATCGTCGTGCAGATTTCGCCGTTAATCCGTGCGCTGCCAACCACCGCGCCGGGGCCGTAGTCGTCGCAGGGGAGATTGAGTCCCGCCAGCGCGTTTTCGGCAAAGCTGCCCTCATCGACAATCAGGTCGATAGCGGCGCGCCCCTGGCCAAGTAAATTTTCCATTATGCTTCCTCCACGGACAGGCGTTGGACATTGCTCAGGAAGGTTTCCAGATCCATATCAACCAGCGATTGCGGCGCTGAATTTCCTGCCGCAGCCCAGACATCGCGCGCATCGACGGGAGCAAGCTCGTTGATTTTTTGCGTCAGCGCCATTTGGGTGCGGACTTTCGCCTCGCTGCCGATCCGGCGCATCGCTTCAATCTCAGACCACGGCAGGTCGGCAATCAGTGAAGCCTGCTGGTGGAAGGCGGCCAGCGAATCGGCAACCAGGTAGTTGCAGTCGCCGACGATATATTTGTGCTTGCCGCCGGTGGTGCGGAACACCAGTGCGCGATCGGAGGCGTCGAATTCGCTTCGGCCCATCTCCTGCTCAATGACTTCCGGGCCGGTAAGTCCGAGACGGCCTGATTCGCTCATGACGATCAGGTCGGTCGCGGCGGCGACAAAGCCCATACCGCCGAAGCAGCCGATCTTGCTGCCGATCAGGGCGACGACCGGTACGCGGCCGCGCAGGGTTTGCAGCATATCCATGCACTCGGCGTGCGCCAGCAGCCCGGCGTTGGCCTCGTGCAGGCGTACGCCGCCGGTTTCAAACGAGATAAGCACGATTGGGCGGCGTGCCGGGTCGTGAGTCTGTGCTGCCAGCTTATCCGCCAGCATCAGCGCGCCAACCATCTTTGCGCCGCCAACCTCGCCAACGGAGCCGCCGATAAAACGGCCTTCCTGAGAGATGACGATGGTCGGGTGCTGGCCGAGCAGGCCAACTCCGGTGACCATGCCATCATCGAACTCCACGGCTTCGCCCAGTACCGGCAGGTGGGGGCTGATCCATTTTGCCGCCGGGCCGATCAGCTCGGTAAATGTGCCTTTATCCACCAGACCTTTGGCGCGCTCGCGGGCGCTGGCTTCCAGAAAGCGCAGATCATTCATAATGGTTTTCTCCCGGCATGGCCTGTTGTAATGCTTGCTGAAGTCGCAGCGCCACGACGGCGGGCGTCGCGCTATTATCGTTAATGCTGACCTGCATATCGCCCAGCGGGCCATTATCGAGAAAACGGGTGAGGACGATTTCCCAGATAGCGTCGAAGCCGGTGACCGGCGTACAAATGCTGATGTCGATTCCGCCTGCCAGGGTTTTCGGTTCCAGTAACACTTCCAGATCGCCGGAACCGACGATGCCGCAGTGCACGGTGCGCGGCAGAGACGGACGGTCGCTTTTGCCGCTGAAATGATGTGATATTTGATGTAGAGCCATTTGCTATTCCCTTACCAGTTACGGAATCGAGCAGGAGGGTTGTACAGGCCGCCGGACCACTCGACCAAATCGCGAATACTCTTCGCCGCCAGCATCTGGCGGTTGGCGCGGCGTCTGTCGATGCCTAAATCCTCCGGCGTTTGCACAATGCCTGCATCGCGTAGCGCTTGTGTTTGCGCTGGGTCGGCGGCGAGGCCGATATCGGTGTAGCCCGCGACGGCGCGAATGGCCGCCATCCGCTGCTCCAGCCCTTCGCAGCGGTGCAGGTGGGCGAGCCCCTCTTCGGTGAGCACGTGGGTAACGTCATCGGCGTAAACCATCACCGGTGGCAGGGCGAGACCGGCTTTTTCCGCCAGTTTCCAGGCATCCAGTTTGTCAACGAAGGCAGGCTGGCGCTTCTCGCGAAAGGTCTCCTGCATCTGGACGACCAGGCGTTTGCCGCGCGGCATCTCGCCAATAAGCTGCTGCTGAGTGGCGTTGAACTCTTCTCCGCACTTAAGCCAGGAGCGGGTTACGTGGCGACGGCCTTTGGCATCGCAGCCCATATTCGGCGCGCCGCCAAAACCGGAAACGCGGCTGGCTGTGGCGGTGCTGCTGTTGCCGTACTTATCGATTTGCAACGTGCCGCCGATAAACATATCCAGCGCGTAGTGCCCGGCGGCCTGGGCGAAGGCGCGGTTCGATCGCAGGCTGCCGTCCTGGCCGATGTAAAACACGTCCGGGCGTTCAGCGACGTATTTTTCCATACCCAGTTCGCCGCCGAAGCAGTGAACGGACTGGATCCATCCGCTCTCGATCGCCGGGATCAGCGTCGGGTGCGGGTTCAGCACCATGTGGGTACAGGCTTTGCCTTTTAACCCCAGCTCTTCGCCGTAGGTGGGCAGCAGCAACTCAATGGCGGCGGTGAAGAAGCCGATGCCATGGTTAATGCGCTCGACGCCGTATTCGGCATAAATGCCTTTGAGCGCCATCATCGCCATCAGCACGTGGGTATCGGTGATCAACGCCGGATCGCGAGTGAACAGGGGTTCAACGTAGAATGGGCGCGGCGCTTCAATAACCGCATTTACCCAGTCGCCGGGAATATCGACGCGCGGTACTTTATCGACAATCTTGTTCACCTGGGCGATGACGATCCCCTGGCGAAAATGGGTGGCTTCGGCGATCACCGGCGTATCTTCGGTGTTAAAACCGGTGTAGAGATTGCCGTCTTTGTCCGCCTCAAAAGCAGTGATTAACGACACTCGCGGCGTGAGATCGACAAAATAGCGGCTGAACAGCTCAAGGTAGGTATGGATGGCGCCAAGTTTGATCTTACCCTGCTGAATAAGCTGCGCGAGGCGGCCATCCTGCGGGCCGGCGTAGGCGAAGTCGAGCTTTTCGGCAATGCCCTTCTCGAACAAATCGAGGTGCGAACTGAGCGGCACGGACGACTGCACCATATGCAGGCCAGAGATTTTTTGCGGGTCGACTTTGCACAGGCATTCGGCGAGAAAGTCGGCCTGCTTCTGATTGTTACCTTCAATATTGACGCGATCAAAGCTGCGGATCGCCGCCTCCAGCACCGCGACGGTATCGTTAGCATCGACGATCTTTCCAGTGCGGAAATACGGAGCCAGCAGCTTCAGGCGCTGCGCCGTGTCATCCTTAAGTTGATGCCAGTTGTGCTCTTTAAGCATGTTTTTACTCCCTTATTTCAGCAGGAATAGCGTGGAGATAAAGACCCCGGTGGCGATGGCCGAAACGATCAGGCCGCTGACGCCTGCGCCCATCGCCAGCGGCAGAATGACGGCATAGGGGTTTTCATGGCTGACTTCTTTCTGCGCGATTTTGGCGGTGGTCGGCAGGCACGAAACCCCAGCGATGCCGATGGCCGGGTTGTAGCGTCCTTTCGAGATAAGCCAGATAAACCAGCCGCCGAGCAGGGCGCCGATTGCCGATATAGCCAGCGCGCCAATACCGAGAACCAGAATGATGCCGACTTTCGGGTCGAGAATGGTTTGCGCTTCGCACAGCGTGCCGAGCAGGAGGCCGAGAAACAGCGTCGCGGTATAAGTCAGGGTGGTCTCAAGCAGCTTCTGGAACGGTTCGATCTCCGCTTCTTTAATCGCGATCCCGAGAAAGAAAGAGAGGATCAGCGGCGCGGCGACCGGCAGCAGCAGACACAGCAGCAGGCAGGCGCAGATGGTGAAGATAAACTTCGCTTTTTTGGATACGGTGGGATATTCGATATCCACTTCCATCCCGCGGTACTTTTTCGGTACCAGCAGACGCACCAGATACGGATAGCCGGCGTAGGTCAGGCTCAGATACAGGTAGGCGATAATGGCGATGGGGACAAACAGATTCGGCGCCAGAATCAAGGAGGCGAAGAGCACCATCGGACCATCCGCGCCGCCGATGGTCGCAATAGAAGCCGCTTCGTTAGCCGGGAGGCCAAATACTTCTATTCCCAGCAGCAGCGCGGCGAAGGTACCCGCTTCGGCGAACAGCGCAACGATGATGCTGGCCCAGGGGCGGAGCAGAATAAAGCTGATATCGCTCATCGCGCCGATGCCGAAGAAAACGATACAGGCGATCAGACCGTTACTGAAGGTCAGGTTATAAACCGGCTGCAGGAAGTTAATCTGCATGATGTTGACCAGCTCAACGGGGTCGCTGACCATCGGGTCGAGAATTAAGGTGCCGGTTTGCCCGCCGGCGAGAAACAGTACCCCGGCGTTAACGGCAATCATGCCTAAGCCCATCGGCACCATAATCAGCGGTTCGAGGGTGCGGCGAAAACCCATCCACGCCAGGATAAAACCCAGAATGATTAATAATATTCGCGCAATGGCTATTTTGGGATCTTCAATAAAAAAGGTACCAATACCCGAAAAGAGCTTAATAAAGATATCCATAAAATATATTCCTGATAACGCATAAACCAAGGCGTATTAGTCGTCGGTAATATTCAGCTTGTTCATTACTCTATTAACGCCAACAATTACTCCGACCACGGCAAACGAAATAAAAATCGTCATGGCATAAGTTAATAATGTATATAAATAGATACTCATATATCTTCCTCGTTAGGGACCTCTTGCAATTGATAGCAAAGAAAATACATCGCCAGGGTCAGCGCTAATAAATCTGCCGACCCGCCCGGACTGACCCATTTGTCCACGCACCATGCATTAAATTCGTTGAGCTCATGTTCTATGCCGGGGTGGCTCATTCCTCCCAGGTTGACCAGGCGCTGCGCGCGATGTTTCATTTCGTGCAGCGCAGGGGGGCCTGCGCGCGAAAGTACCGTCGTATCATCGCAGTGCGCCATTAGCGCGAGCAGCGTATGTACCAGTGCTTCACGCCAGCTAAATCTCAGCGAGAGCGCCTGGCGCAGGGTTGGGAGACCAATACGGCAGACCAGCGGAAAGCCCCGTTCTGCCTCGCCGCGAACGCCTGTGACGCCAAACGCCAGATACAGTTTTTCACCGTGGGTTCTCGGTGAACGATGAGCGAGCGCCGCAAAATCGTTGCGGCAGAGATCGAGGCAGAGCCCGGCGACGCACTGACTTAATGACTCGCTGGAAAGCGGCTGTCTCTGACCTTTCAGCCAGCCTGCGGCCGCTGCCAGAACGGCTCCGGCAAAGAGTATGCCGCGCTGAGTATTTATCTGGCGGGTGGATTGCAGCAGCCTGGATTCGTATTCAATACCGATAAGACGTATTTGGGGAAATAAATCTGCCAGCGCACCCTGATGATATTCACCGGCCTGCGCGCAAGCATAAAAACAGGGCGCTATGGCAGAACTACTGGTAATAAAAAGCCATATATCCATATCGTCATGTGCGCCCTGCGAGTGCGGCGTCACCAGGCCGGGTTTCGGCCAGGCGCAAACTTCCATTAATAGCGCTTTTAATAAGCACTCACCGATCCTTATCGCACTGGCTGTTGGTTGGCTCATGGCGGTTCTCTTTGAGGCGTGCATTTATGAAAAGTAAAACAAGAGAGAAAGTAACATCGCTCTTTTTAGAGAACAATTACGCTCGGGGTAACGTAATTACGCTTAACGTAACCAGATGAGGGAAATGGCGCGAGAAGAATGAGGTGGGTCACAGATTGTCATTCAGGCGGAAAAAAATGCGGCAAAAATGCCGCATTGCTCACTATCCGAGAAGCGCTTCTTTCACCTGCATCGCCAAATCAAATGAATGCAGGCGCGCCTGATGATCGAAGATTTGGCCGTTGACCATGATTTCATCGGCCTGGGTTTCCCGCAGGATCGATTCCAGCCCGTGGCGGATTTTGGTTTTATCGCCGACCAGCGACATGCTCAGCGCCTTTTGGACGCCATACTGCTCTGAAGCGGACCACAGTTGATGCATATTTTGCACCGGCGGCGGCAGCTGCCCGGTTTCGCCGCGGCGCAGTTTGACGAACGCCTGCTGCATAGAGGTAAACAGAAACTCCGCATCTCTGTCGCTGTCGGCGGCAATAATATTAATGCACACCATCGCGTACGGCTTCTCTAACCGTTCTGACGGCTGGAAGTGGGTGCGGTAGAGGTGCAGGGCCTGGAAAAGCATATCCGGGGCGAAGTGCGAGGCAAAGGCGAACGGCAGCCCAAGCTGCGCCGCCAGCTGGGCGCTGTACAAGCTTGAGCCGAGCAGCCAGACCGGGATCTTCTCGCCATAGCCGGGAACCGGGCGCACGTGCGGATTAGGATCGCGGGCGTCGAACCAGTCCACCAGCTCCGCGACGTCGCGCGGGAAGTTATCGACATCGCCGCTCATATGGCGACGCAGCGCGCGCATGGTTGGCTGATCGCTGCCCGGCGCGCGGCCAAGGCCGAGATCGATACGTCCTGGGTACAGCGTATTGAGCGTGCCGAACTGCTCGGCAATTACCAGCGGCGAATGATTCGGCAGCATCACGCCGCCGGAGCCAAGATGAAGAGTGGTGGTATTCGCGGCAAGGTAGCCAATCAGCACCGAAGTCGCGGCGCTGGCGATACCGACCATATTATGGTGCTCGGCCAGCCAGTAGCGGTGATAACCGCGCTTTTCCGCCAGCTGCGCCAGGTCTAAAGAGTGGGAGAAGGCTTCCTTTGCGGAAGAACCTTGCGGGATCGGCGCCAGATCGAGCACCGAGAACGAAACAGGTTTGTCAGTCATAAAGGCTCACTTTGCTACAGCATCGTCATCAGATTGAAGGTCTTCTTCCAGCCAGGCGTATCCGTGATACGCCTGCCAGAAAAGCTGCATCTTTAATAGTGCATTAAAAAGCAGCGATAGCCATTAACAAAGTGAGCGGTTAATCAGCTCTGCAATTCCAGTCCGGCCAGCCGTCGCCAGTAGCCGTTGCAGTCGCTGTTCGCCGTCAGCGGCAGCGGCGCAGCGCCGTTTTCATTGGCGCGGAAGGCCTCCAGCATCGCGAAGGTCTCGCTGCCGAGCGGCGACAGGCGAACCATATCCACCAGCCCGTTCATGGTGCTGAGCTCATTCCCGAGGTTGTAGACGTAGCCGCTCATGGTCTGAATGCCGTTGAGGACGAATACCTGCTGCTGCTCCTGCGAGAGCACGTCGCGCCCATTAGGGTATTTGATGCAGCAGGTTTCACATTCATCTTTAGGCCGGTCTTCCGAGCGCGCGGTAAAGCAGCGGGCGGAGTAGGCCAGCGGCAGGTGGCCATAGCTGAGCACCTCCACTTCAAACTGATGGCGGATGCCCAGGTCGTCACACTGGGTCAGCAAGTTCGCCAGCCAGTCACGGGAAAGCTCAACCGGCATACACCAGCGCACCATACCTTGCTTGAGCAGCAGGCGCAGGGTGACGGCGTTGTAGCAGTTGAGCGCATGGCCGGCGACGAACGGCAGCTTACGTTCCGCGCACAGGTTGACGACCCCGAGATCGCTGGCTTCAATCAGAAACTCGCCGTTATCGACATAGCGTTTAAGTTCGCCCAGCTCAGAGGAGGCCTGCACTAGCGCGAGGGTAGAAAGCACCACCTGTTTACCGCTTCCCGCCAGCGCTTTTGCCATGTCGATCCAGTCGCCGACTTTGGTGGCGCGACGTTTGCTGCATACCGCTTCGCCGAGGTAAATCGTATCCGCGCTGCAGCTTGCCGCCTGCTGATAAAAATTTTCCAGCGTCTCTTTTGGCCAGTAATAAAGCACCGGCCCTAATGAATATTTCATTGCTGTTCTCACTGCCATTTACGGTGATAGGCGCCAAGGGTGGTTTGCGTCCCCTCGGACATGGAACCGAGGGTTTCCATCCACGCGGACTGCGGCACGAAGTTTTGCGGATCGGCTTTGCAGCGATCGATCGCCTGACGCCAGACTTTCGCCACTTGGGTAACGTAGGCCGGGCTGCGCTGGCGGCCCTCGATTTTCACCGAGGCAATATTTGCCGCCATCAACTCCGGCAGCAGCTCCAGGGTATTCAGGCTGGTGGGTTCTTCCAGCGCGTGATAGCGCTCGCCGTCGACCAGATAACGCCCTTTACAGAGAGTGGGATAACCGGCGTTTTCACCATCCCGGTAGCGGTCGATCAACACTTCGTTAAGGCGTGATTCCAGGCCCTGCGGCGTTTGTTGCCAGCGCACGAAGCGCGCCGGCGAACAGGCGCCGACGGTATTCGGCGATTCGCCGGTGAGGTAGGAGGAAAGGTAACAGCGTCCTTCCGCCATAATGCACAGGCTACCGAAGGCGAAAACCTCCAGCGGCACCGGCGTGACGCGCGCCAGCTGTTTGACCTGGTGAATCGACAGCACGCGCGGCAGCACCACGCGGGCGACGTCGAAATTGCGATGATAAAACTTCACCGCCTCTTCGTTGGTGGCCGAAGCCTGAACGGAAACGTGACGCTCAATATGCGGGTAACGCTCGGCGGCGTATTCCAGCATCGCGATATCGGCGAGGATCAGCGCATCGGCGCCCAGCTGCGCCGCCATGTCGACCGCGCGCTGCCAGCGGGCATAACCATCAGGATGAGCGAAGGTGTTAATGGCAATATGCAGTTTGCGACGATGCTGGTGCACAAAGCTGACGGCTTCCTGCAGTTTCTTTTCGGTGAAATTAAGGCCGGCAAAGTGGCGGGCGTTGGTGTCATCTTTCAGCCCGATATAGACGGCATCGGCGCCGTTTTCGATGGCCGCCTTAAGCGCCGGAAGGTTACCGGCTGGGCAGAGCAGCTCCATAATTTTTCCTGAAAAACGCGGCCCGTCAGGGACGCTGGATGGTTAATGAGCTGGGATTTTAGTTAACCTTCTGGTGACAATTTTTGATTTGAGGCAGTTAAAAGCGTATTGGCGGGATCAATACCAGCGGCCCGGCATCGTGATTTTGTTGATTTACGCCGCTATGTCGTTTATTTGATATGGCACAATAGATGAACTATTGCATTCATGGAGTAAAGCTTGTGTTGGATAAACTGCGTTCCAAACTGGTTCACTTTGGCCCGTCGATGATGAGCGTGCCGGTTAAGCTGGCGCCATTTGCCCTCAAGCGCCAGGTGCTGGAACAAGTATTAAGCTGGCAATTTCGCCAGGCGCTGGCGGATGGGGAACTGGATTTTCTCGAGGGGCGCTGGTTAAGTATTCATGTGCGTGACATCGGTCTGCTGTGGTATACCTCGGTGGTTGATGGGCGTCTGGTGGTCAGCCCTGCGGCCGAAGCGGACGTCAGCTTCAGCGCTGACGCCAGCGACCTGCTGATGATTGCGGCGCGTAAGCAGGATCCGGATACGCTGTTCTTCCAGCGTCGCCTGGTTATCGAAGGCGATACCGAGCTGGGACTGTATGTAAAAAACCTGATGGATGCCATTGAGCTGGAGCAGATGCCAAAGGCGCTGCGCATCATGCTGCTGCAGCTGGCGGACTTTGTTGAAGCTGGTCTGAAAGGCCCGCAGAAACCTGAACAGACATCGGTAGGTGAGGCATGCTGATTCGAGTAGAGATTGGGATTGATGCGCCGGGAATCGATGCTTTATTGCGTCGTACCTTCGGCGGCGACGCGGAAGCGCAGCTGGTGCACAGTCTACGTGAAGATGGTCTGATCACGCTGGGCGTGGTGGCGACGGATGACGAAGGCCAGGTCGTAGGCTACGTGGCTTTTAGCCCGGTCGCCGTCGAAGGCGAAGAGCTGCAGTGGGTCGGACTGGCTCCGCTGGCGGTCGATGAAAGCTACCGCGGCCAGGGCATCGGGCGTCAGCTGGTCTATGAAGGGCTCGATTCCCTGAACGAGTTTGGCTATGCCGCCGTCGTGACGCTTGGCGATCCGGCACTCTATGGCCGTCTGGGCTTTGAACCCGCGGCGCGTTTCGACCTGCGCTGCCGCTGGCCCGATAGCGCCGAGGCTTTCCAGGTTCATCGTCTGGCCGATGACGCGCTGAACGGCGTGAGCGGGCTGGTCGAATATAGCGACCACTTTAACCGCTTCTGAGGCTTTCCAGCAGAGCCTCAAATGATCCGTCCCCGGCAACGAGGCGCTCTTTCTGGCGCTTCGTTAGCTGCTTGATACGATATTCAAGACGCAACGCTAGTGAGCGTTCACCAACTTCTTTGTTAAAGGCCAGCTGAAGCTCTCCTTTGCCACGCAGCGCTTTCGCGCCCTTGCCGTCCTGGTGCTGGCAAAAGCGGCGTGCAACATCGGTGGTAATCCCGGTATAGAGGCGATTATCGGCGGTACGAATCAGATAGAGAAACCAGCACACGGTACAGAGATCGCTATGTTAAGGTGTGAGCACCATAACATACTGGAGAGTAAAGATGGATACGCTCGCTGCTATCAGCCGCTGGCTGGGCAAACAGCACGTCGTGACCTGGTGCGTCGCCCGCGATGACGAGCTGTGGTGCGCCAACGCCTTTTACGTCTATGACCCGCAGCAGGTCGCATTTTATCTGCTCAGCGATGAAAAAACGCGCCATGGCCAAATGACCGGGGAAGGCGCCAACGTAGCCGGGACGGTCAACGGCCAGCCGAAGACCGTCGCGCTGATCCGCGGCGTGCAGTTTAAAGGCAAAATTCGCCGCCTGGCCGGGGAAGAAGAGGCGGCGATGCGTAAGCGCTACGTCAGCCGTTTTCCGGTGGCCCGCATGCTATCGGCGCCCGTCTGGGAGATTCGTCCCGATGAGATCAAGTTCACCGATAACACGCTGGGCTTTGGTAAAAAGCTGCACTGGCTGCGTGAATCAGGCGCCGAGCAGGCGTAAGGCTTCACGATTAAACGCCGGCAGGTCGTCCGGGGTTCGGCTGGTCACCAGCTGCTCGTTGTCGATAACCACTTCCTGGTCATAGAATTCGCCGCCGGCGTTTTTCACGTCGACAACGATAGGCTTCACGGCCGTCAGCTTACGCCCGCGAATCACATCGGCGCTAATCAACAGCTGCGGACCATGGCAGATGGCGAAGACCGGTTTGCCGCTGTTGACAAAGTCGCGGGTGAAGGTGACAAAGCGTTGGTCGCCGCGCAGCGAGTCCGGTGAATATCCGCCCGGCAGCAGCAGGGCGTCGAAGTCGGCAGGGCTGACGTCATCAATAGCTTTATCGATAACAACTTCGGCTTCCCCTTTTTTCCCCTTTACCTTCTTCCCCGCCTGTTTTTCAATCGTGACCACCTCGTGGCCGGCCAGACGGTAGGCGTCAGCCGGTGAGGTAAATTCTGAATCTTCAAAGTCGTCGGTAATTAATACGGCTATCTTCTTACTCATTCTTCCTCCAGTGTTTCGGTGTGGAATGAGGCATTTCCTTGATGATGATGGATAATTACCTCGTAGAGTATTAAGTCTGGAACATGAGGCTGGGATCGCAACATAGAAAAGTCTGCAAAGGAGTTTCGATGAGTCAGGTACTGTTAACGGGGGCGACCGGGTTAGTTGGTGGTCACTTACTACGAATGCTGCTTAACGCGCCGGCGATTAAATCCATTGCCGCGCCCACGCGTCGACCGCTGGCCGATATCGCCGGCGTGTTTAACCCGCACGATCCGCAGCTCACGGATGCTCTGGCGCAGGTGATCGATCCGATCGATATCGTTTTCTGCTGCCTGGGAACTACCCGCCGGGAGGCGGGGAGCAAAGAGGCGTTTGTGCATGCCGATTATACGCTGGTTATTGATACCGCGCTGGTGGGGAAAAGGCTGGGCGCGCAGCATATGCTGGTGGTCAGCGCGATGGGGGCGAACGCGCATTCGCCCTTTTTCTACAATCGGGTAAAAGGCGAGATGGAAGAGGCGCTGATTGCGCAGCAGTGGCCGCGGTTGACCATTGCTCGCCCGTCCATGCTGATAGGCGAACGCGAAAAGCAGCGGACCAGCGAGACCCTGTTTGCGCCGCTCTTCCGCCTCCTGCCGGGGAACCTGAAATCGATAGACGCGCGGGACGTGGCGAGCGCATTGCTCGCGGAGGCGCTATCGCCAACGCATGAAGGCGTACAGATTCTCTCGTCATCGCAGCTTCGTGAGAGAGCGGCGCGGTCAGGGGATTAATAATTTCCAAAATTTCCCTGAAAGCGTAGTATTCATGGCCTCAATTTAACATGACACTCCCTGGGGAATGCTATGGCTGGTCAGTCTTCATCTCAGGCGGCAGCACCGTTTCAATGGTGGAAGCCCGCGCTCTTTTTTCTCGTCGTTATCGTCGGCCTGTGGTTCGTCAAATGGCAGCCCTACTACGGCAAAGCTTTTACCGCCGCCGAGACGCACAGTATCGGTAAATCTATCCTCGCTAACGGTGACGCAAATCCTTTCGCTGCGGCCTGGGATTACGCGCTGGTCTATTTTCTGGCGGTATGGAAAGCAGCGGTATTAGGCGTGCTGCTGGGATCGCTTATTCAGGTGCTGATCCCACGTGACTGGCTGCTGCGCACGTTGGGCCAGTCGCGCTTTCGCGGCACGCTACTAGGGGCCGCGTTCTCTCTGCCGGGGATGATGTGTACCTGCTGCGCCGCGCCGGTGGCGGCGGGCATGCGTAAACAGCAGGTATCCATGGGCGGCGCGCTGGCATTCTGGCTGGGCAATCCGTTGCTCAACCCGGCGACGCTGGTGTTTATGGGCTTCGTGCTGGGCTGGCAGTTCGCGCTAATTCGCCTGCTGGCCGGACTGGCGACCGTACTGGTGGTCGCCACGCTGGTGCAGAAATGGGTGAAAGAAGCGGCGACGCAGCCCGCAGATGTGCCGGAATTGTCTGCGGAAACCGCGCAGGGCGCCTTCTTCAGCCGCTGGCTGCGCGCGCTGTGGACGCTGTTCTGGAATACCATCCCGGTTTATATTCTGGCGGTTCTGGTGCTGGGCGCCGCGCGCGTGTGGCTATTCCCTCACGCTGATGGCGTGGTGGATAATACGCTGTTCTGGGTGATTGCCATGGCGATTGCCGGCTGCCTGTTTGTCATACCGACGGCGGCGGAGATCCCAATTGTGCAGACCATGATGCTGGCTGGAATGGGCGTGGCGCCCGCGCTGGCGCTGCTGATTACGCTGCCTGCTGTTAGCGTACCGTCACTGATTATGCTGCGTAAAGCGTTCCCGGCGAAGGCGCTGTGGCTGACCGGCGGGCTGGTGGCGCTGTGCGGTGCGGTGGTTGGGGGCGTCGCTTTACTCTGATGATCTTACCGGAGGCGGCTTTGCGCGCCTGTCCGGGCTACCGGCCCACAGCCAACGGTGAACCCGTAGCCCGGCTTAGCGTAGCGCAGGCCGGGAGGCAGAACGCTTACTTGATATAGGTAAAGGCGGTGGTGACGCGAGACACGCCGCTCACCCGGCTGGCGATATCCGCCGCCGCGCGACCTTCACGGTCGGTAACCAGCCCCATCAGGAACACTTCACCGTTTTCGGTTGTCACCTTCACGTTAGAGGATTTCACCTGGTCGGTACCCAGCAGTTGGGAGCGGACTTTGGTGGTGATCCAGGTATCCGAAGACGCGGTGCCTAAGCCGATCGGCTGGCCCTGACGCACTTCGTTAAACACCTCCGTTGTCCCTTCTACGCCCATAGCGATTTGCTTCGCGCGCGCGGAGAGATCGGACGTTGGGGACTGCCCGGTCAGCAGGACTTTGCCCTGATAGGCGGTCACGTTGATGCGAGCCTGTTTCTTGATTTGTTCATCTTTCGACAGCGCGCTGTTGACGCGCAGCTCCAGCGTGCTGTCGTCCACCTGAGTACCTACCGTACGCGGGTCCGTCGCGGCTTTAGTGCCGACAGCTGCCGTTCCGACTACCGCGGCAGCAACGCATCCCTGAAGCAGTAGCGCAGACAGCAGAATGGCGAGGGGCGAGAGAGCCTTCATGTGTTCTCCTTAATCGTCCTGGTGTGGAAAAAGCGTGTTATCGATCAAATCGCACAGACAGTTGACGGTGAGCATGTGCATTTCCTGAATTCGCGCGCTGCGATGCGAGGGAATGCGGATTTCGACGTCCTGCTGCCCTAACAGGCCAGCCAGTTCACCGCCGTCATAACCGGTTAACGCCACGATAGTCATATCGCGGGTGACCGCCGCTTCCACGGCTTTCACGATGTCCCGGCTGTTGCCGCGCGTAGAAATAGCCAGCAGCACGTCGCCGGCGTGTCCCAACGCACGCACCTGCTTAGCATAGATTTCGTCATGCAGGCGATCGTTGGCAATTGCGGTTAAGACCACATTATCGGTATTTAGTGCAATGGCGGGTAAACCAGGACGCTCTGTTTCAAAACGGTTAATCATACTGGCAGCAAAATGCTGTGCGTTGGCGGCGGAAGTGCCATTACCACAACAGAGGATTTTGTTGCCGTTCAGCAGCGACTGAACGAGCGTCATCGCCGCACGGGAGATGGCGTCCGGGAGTGCTTCCGCTGCTGCAATTTGGGTTTGAATGCTTTCGGTGAAGCAGGCTTTGATTCTGTCGAGCACGGGATCCCTTAATTCGTTTACGCTATTCGCCAAAGGCGTTTTTTAGCCACTGGATGTCGTTTCCGGTGAAGGCTACCACATCGAAACGGCAATCCACAGTCTCAAAGCTCCCATTCTGTCGGCAGAGCCACAGACGCGCGGCTTTGAGCAGTCGTTGTTGCTTTTGCGGCGTGACGCTGGAGGCGGCATCGCCGTAGTTTGCGCTGCGACGATAGCGTACTTCGATAAAGACGGTGATGCTGCCGTCGCGCATGATGAGGTCTATCTCGCCGCCGCGCTCGCGGACGTTGGCGGCGATAAAACGCAGACCCTGGCTCTCCAGCCAGCGGCGCGCCTGGATTTCCCAGGCGTCGCCGGTCTGTTTACTTAGTTGGCCGCGACGATTTGCCCACCCTGGTATTTGAGCCATGACAGTTTCCTGTTGATCACGCAATCCTGCGTGGCCGTGAGATCGCCAGTATTGCCGTTCAGTTCAAAGCCGGGAACCTGGCGCATCTGCGAGAAATGGTTGGCCAGCGACCAGGCGTCGGCGCCCATGGCGTACAGACGCGCCAGCGAGTAATCGTTACGAACGGCGGCCAGCGCCTGCTGCTGCAGGGCCGGGTTACTTCCTGCCAGCATCGGGATCTCGCTATATTGCAGGCCTTCCATTTCCAGGCGGAAGTCCGGGCCGGAAGTCCCCTGGGCGCTGCGAGAGCTGGCGTACAGCGTCACGCCGCTCTGGCTGCCGTTACGCAGGGCGATCATCGGCTTGATGTAGGCGATTTGTTCCGGCGTGGCCAGAATATACGCGGCGTCGACGCCGCCAGTGCTGCTGACCGGCATATCGCTCGGGCTGCCCAGGGCGCTGTCCTGCCCTGACGGTAGGGTTGAGACCGGCGTACCGCTTAGCGAAATACCGCTGTTGACGCTGCCGCGCAGCTCGGCGGTGGAGCCCAGACGCTGTTGCAGCACCGTACCGCCCCCCAGCTTCAGCCACTCGTTGGCGAAGGCGGTAACGACCCGATCGCCCAGGGCGCCGCGCGGCACCAGCAGCAGCGGAGTCTGTTTGCCTTGATCGTGAATGTGATGCGCCGCGTCACGGGCTTCATCTTCCGGCGAGAGGGCGAAATAGCAGATATTGGCTCGGCTTTCGACTTTCTCCGGCTGATTGAGCGCCAGCACGTTCAGCGAGGTATTACTCTTGATGACATCTTCGACGTTATCTTTCAGCAGCGGACCGACAACGATGGTCGCGCCGTCCTGCTGCACCTGGGCCAGCAGCTGGCTCATTGGCTGAGTGGTCGTATCGTAGATTTTCAGTTCTGCCGAAGGGTTGGCTGGCGTTGCGGCGACGGCCTGAGCCTGCGGCGCTTCCGTCGGTTGGCTGGTAGCCTCCGGCGTCGGGGCTTGTACTGCAGCTGGCGCGGTGACCGGCGCCGCGGGTTGCGCCTGGTCGGCCGCTGGCGCCTGTACCGGGGTCTGGGCGTTATTGGTCGTCGTCAGATCGGTAACCTCCGCCTGCGATGGGCTGATCACCGTGCTTTCGGCAACATTCGCCGCCTGGGCGACCTGGGCGGGAACCGCGCTTCCTGCAACGGCAGGCGCGCCGTTCTTCGCCGCTTCAAAGCCCTGCTGGATGGTGCGGCCAAAAATCGCCGCCTGGCCGTTTAGCGGCAGCAGCAGGGCGATTTTATTGGTCGATGCGGCCTGGTAGTTCTGCATATTCACTAACTGCGTCGGGAGCATCTTCGCCCCCGGGTTTTGCGGATAGCGGGTCTGCCAGTCTTTCACACCCGCCTTGAGCATCGTCGGGTCGTTGCGGTTATCAAACCACATGCGCTGCAGGTCCAGCCAGCCCTGCAGGACGTTCTCGTCGGCGTTAATGACCAGCGCGTTGGCCTGATCTTTGGTCATGGCGGTGAGCGCTTTCCAGGTCGCGTCGATGTTTTTCTGCTTTTGCGCAGGCAGGCTTAACAGCGACTGCTGGGCAATCAGGGCCCGCAGCAGGTTCAGCGAGGGTTGACCCTGGCTGGCGTCAATTTGCGCCTGCCAGTAGCGGGGCTGCTGATTCTGCTCAAGGCTTGCCGGGTCGAGCTTGCTGAGCAGCGTCTGCGCGCCCTGGAAATCGTTCTGCGCCAGCTTCACTTCAACCGCCAGCAGCGATCTTTCGCGGCTTTGCGCGGCGTTGAGATTAGATGGCAGCTGATTGAATAGATCAATCGCCTGCGGTTTCTTACCTTCCTTCAGCAGTGCACGAATGGCAAGTAATTGCCAGTTGGTCTTGCTATCATTCGCGCTTTGCTGCATCTGTTGCAGATAGTAACTGGAGTCAGCCTGGGCCGTACCCTGCAAATATGCCGTGCTTTGGTCCGGGGTATGGGTGCCGCAGCCAGCAAAGATCAGAGCGGCCAGCAGTACGGGCAGACAACGCACGGGTTTAGAACGAAGAAATGTTGACGGTACCATATGTATCCAGTGATATTTTTTTGGCTCAATGCTCAATATTAATTCGGCAATACGGACGAGACAATGAAACAACACGAATCAGCAGATAATTCTCAGGGACAGCTCTTTATTGTACCCACTCCGATAGGGAATCTGTCTGATATCACGCAGCGCGCGCTGGAAGTGCTGCAAGCCGTTGATTTAGTTGCGGCGGAAGATACCCGTCATACCGGTTTGCTGCTGCAGCATTTTGCGATCAACGCCCGATTATTCGCGCTTCATGACCACAATGAGCAGCAAAAGGCGGAAACGCTGGTCGCGAAGCTTAAAGCGGGGCAAAACATCGCGCTGGTTTCCGACGCCGGAACGCCGCTGATTAATGATCCCGGCTATCATCTGGTGCGCACCTGCCGCGAGGCCAATATCCGCGTGGTGCCGCTGCCCGGACCCTGTGCGGCGATTGCGGCGCTAAGCGCAGCCGGCCTGCCTTCGGATCGTTTCTGCTATGAAGGCTTTTTGCCCGCCAAATCCAAAGGGCGTCGCGATACGCTGAAGGCGCTGGAAGAAGAACCGCGGACGATTATTTTTTATGAATCCACCCACCGCCTGCTGGAAAGCCTGGAAGATATTTGTATCGTGCTGGGCGAGTCCCGCTACGTGGTGCTGGCGCGCGAGCTGACCAAAACCTGGGAATCGATTCACGGGGCGCCAATTGGCGAGCTGCTGGCATGGGTGAAAGAGGACGAAAATCGCCGTAAAGGCGAGATGGTGCTGATCGTAGAAGGTTTTAAAGCGCAGGAAGAGGCGCTGCCGGCGGTAGCGCTGCGTACCCTGGCCCTGCTGCAGGCCGAGCTGCCGCTAAAAAAAGCGGCCGCTCTGGCCGCGGAAATCCACGGCGTGAAGAAAAACGCCCTGTATAAGTATGCCCTGGAGCAGCAGGGGTAAGCAGAATGCCCGGGCGATTGCCCGGGCCAATACCTTATTTAGCGGGGGTTGCTTCGAATACAAGCATCTGTAATGGCTGCAACGTGACGACAATTGGGGCCTGGTATTTATCAGGGAATGTCGAATTGCTCCCGTAGATGCTTTTTAACGTGAAGTTTGAGGTTGCCCCATGCGGAAGCTCAAATGCTTTCGTCAGATCGAGATAGTATTGCTGCGGTTTATCCGATGGGTTACGTATCCCCAGGATAGCTTTTTCTTTGCTCCAGGATGCCCAACCATACACTTCCAGCGCAGTCGGATCGCCGCCCACCCAGTGGGTATCGACTAATATATTGGCGTTAGCGCGGGACCATTTTGCCGCCTGCGCCAGGATATCCCATTTCGCTTTATTGAGCATGGACGGTGTGATGTAAAGCTCTTGTAGCTGGGTGCCGGTAGCGAAATAGCTCCATACTTGATCGGCAAAGTCGCTATCCGTTTGTACCTTCTCAAGGCCGTAATAGGCGTTTTCAGCGCTAACTATGCCGTGGTACATCAGTGAGTTAAGTGGAAATAGTGGACCTTTTCGTACGATAGAGCGCCAGGTTTCTGCATCCCGATAAGTCATCCATTGCTGTACTGGCGTGCCGGGACCGTAGAGATTAATGTCATCACCCTGACGCCAGATAGCGTCAGCATAGAACAGCCATGAGGGGCTGGCGTTGGTCCCGGTGGTTAAATTAATAAACTGATTTGGGTTGGCGCTACGCATATTATGAAGTAGGGCAATTGACGCATCGAAGTCAGATGCGAACTCACTACCTTTAATATGTGAATTTGCGTTCCCCATACCATCCAGTTTAAATGAAGTGATATGCTCTTTTTTAATTAGATTAATAACCTGTGCATTAAAGTTTTTAAAATAGTTAGGGCCGGAGAGCGCAAATTTTCCATCGACGGTTTCGAAGCCATATTCTTTAGCATGGGATACGCGAATATCCCGCGGCTTGTTATATCCGCCCCAGGGAGAAAGCCAGAGTCCGATTGAACTATGCAAACTATCGGCTTTTTCTCTTACCTTACTGAATCCGTTGCTAAAAGCCGGGCCAAATAACCATCTTCCGGTCCGATCATCCCAGCCATCATCTAACAGGAAGGCATCCAGCATTACACCGCGTCCGGTAATGAATTCCTTATTCCATTCATCCATACGCTGTAGCACTTCGGGTTCGGTATAGGTGGTAAAGAATCCAATATCCATCCAGCTGTTGTAGTGCAGATAGGGCTTATAGGGCCGCGGGCGAACCGCATCGATAAACTGGTTGACGCTTCGGCGTAGCTGATTGATTTCCGGGAATGTACCGAACCAGGTGGTATAGCTAACGGCGGTGCCTGGCTGTAAAGGTGTTTTTAGTTCAACATTAAGATTGGTGGTTGCTTCATAAGCCCAGGTGTTCACTACAGGTTTATTCGGCAATATAAAAAATGAATCAGCAATAATCGGCGAGCTATTTATTGAACCTTCTACCCACGGGGCTTGTGACTGTTTTCTGGTGGGGAAAAACGTGATTTTCGAGACCTCTTGCGCCTTCCCGAGGGCGGTAATCGTATAATCAATGCTGGCGTATTTATCTTTAACCAGATTCAGTTTTACCTCGACGTTAAAATCCGGATGAGCATAATCAATGATAATGGTGTTATCTTTCTTATCCACATGCTTTATTTTAAAGTCAGCGGCGTGAATGACCGTTTCATCCGGAAGAGTAAGAAAGAAAAGCTCTTCGGGTGAAAGCTGATGCTGTGATTTAACGTCTTTAAGCGCCATCACAGAATTCGCATCGTTAAATGAAACGGCAAGGTATTCGCTATCCAGTGCATATTGGGCGGCGAAAGCCCCGTTGGAAATAAGCAGAGCCAGTAACGAAACATTGAGCATTTTTTTCATGAGAAAAGTCCTTGTTTTCGTTTTTTTCAGAGGTAAGCAGCGTTAGCCTCCATTGGGTTAACGCTTTGGTAAGGGGGAGGTGCTGGGGGCTGGCTACACTCAGGCTTCGGCGATTTGTAAAAGGCGGTTGGCCGACCCGCATACGGCGATCTTACTGCGTACCACCTCTTTCATCGCGTTCATGCCAACGCGCATGTAATAACGCGGATCGTTACCTTGCGGGTTTTCGGCAAACCATTTTTTCACCGCAGCAGCAAAGGCGATTTTCAGTTCAGTAGCGACATTGACTTTGCACACACCCAGTTCGATGGTGCGGCGAACATACTCATCAGGCACATCGCTTGCGCCATGGAGTACCAGCGGAATATCCACCACTTCACGGATTTCCGCCAGACGCTGGAAGTCGATTTTGGGTTTTTTGGTGTAAAGGCCATGAGCAGTACCAATCGCTACGGCCAGGCTATCTACGCCCGTTAGCTCAATAAAACGTTTGGCTTCTTGCGGATCGGTCAAAAACGCGCTTTCCGCATCCACACTCATGTCGTCTTCTACTCCACCCAGGCGTCCGAGTTCTGCTTCTACGCTACAGTCGCGGGCATGGCAAAAATCCACCACCGATTTTACTAGTTTCACATTCTCTTCAAACGGGAAGTGGCTGCCGTCGATCATGGCGCTGCGTACGCCTGCGTCCACTTTCCGGCGAATATCTTCCAGCGATTCATGGTGATCGAGATGCAGAGCCAGCGGAATGCCGAAACTGGTGGAGTAGGCGCGGCATAGCGCGTAGATCTCCTCCAGCGCAATATGCTTAAAAGTACCCGGGGTTCCGGCGAGGATCACGGGTGATTGCATTTCGCTGCACACTTCCAGAATCGCCTGGATCGTTTCGGCGTTATGGATGTTGAACGCGGGTACCGCGTAGCCTTTTGCCTGGGCATCCTGCAGGAGATACTTGGTAGAAATAATGCTCATGATCGGATCCTCTTAAGCCAGCCATGGATGAATAACGACGCCCTGCACTACGCGGTTAACCGTGCCGCTGGCGGAGGGGGTATCCGGCGTATTTCCTACGGCGATCGACTGCGTAAGGGCGAATACCTGGGCGTACATCAGGAAGCAGAAGGCCAGTTCTACATCAACGAAGTGACGCGCTGGCGGCAGAAGGATATGTGGGCCAGCTTCAATAACGGCATCGCTCTCCGCGGCGATGGCCACCACACGTAAGGCCTGCCGATCGCGCCGTAGTTCTGCCAGCAGGTCGAGATCGTATTGGCGGGTGTAAGGGTGGCTAGATATATACACCACAACCAGCGTTTCGTTATCGACCAGTGATTTTGGTCCATGGCGGAAACCGGTCGGTGAGTCATAGAACGCTGCCAGCTTACCCGCCGTTAGCTCCAGGACCTTTAACGCCGATTCACGCGCAGCGCCCTGTAACCCACCGCTGCCGAGATAAACGATCCGCTTCCAGGGCTCGCTGCCAAATACGCCGTGGCTGAAATCGCCGAGTGAGGTCAGTATTGCGTGGCAGCGATCGGCCACATCGCGGAATGTCTGGCTGTTAATAACTTCTGGCGCAAAGGCCGCCAGGCAGCTGGCCATCATTGTGGTAATACTGCTGGTCATCGCAAAGCCGCGATCGTGCGTTTCTGCTGGCATCAATAGCGCAAAGGCATTCCCGTTCTCAAGAGCGTTTTGATAAAGGCTACCCGCTTCGTTGCAGGTAATTGAAAGGTGATAGCACTCCGGGACGAACTGGTTTGCCAGCTCAACGGCGGCTACGCTCTCCGGGCTGTTGCCGGAACGGGCGAAGGAGACCAGCAGTAGCGGATGCGCCGGGTTCAGGTAATCCATCGGATTGGTAACCAGATCGGTAGTTGGTACCGCGCTAATGTTTTTGGCGCTGTGATTAGCAAGCCATGGAGCGATGATTTCGCCGATAAATGCCGAAGTGCCAGCTCCGGTCAGGATGATCCGCAGATCGTTTTTACGCAGCAGTGGCGTGAGAAAGTTGTCGATCGCCGGACGAATACTGTCGATGTTTTTCAGTGAGTGCATCCAACAGACAGGCTGCTGACGGATCTCTTCTTCTGTCCAGGTTCCGGTCGCCGCGGCAGCAGGGGTATAAATTTCTGACATAACGTAAGTCCTTATCTTGTGAACTCCACATCAGACGCTGGCAAATTGTCGCTATCTTTCGTTTTGTTTCACTTGTTCATGTGATCGATTGATTAAAATTTATAGGAAAGAAATCGAAAGTTCAATGATGCAAAATGAAATAAAACGAAATTTGTGATCGAGGGAGCGACGGTTTTATATATGTAATTGATAAATTGATAATAAATCCCATGAAAGCAACGTGAGAGTTTTGTTTTACGAAAGGAAAAGAAAGTAAAGGCCTTGCGATCGTAAGTCGAAGGCCACTATGACGTTTAATGAAGGGCTATAGAGGGAAAACCTGGCCCTGAATCCATATCCCTTGTAAATGCAGTCCACCGTTGAGGGCGATGGCGCTGGCGCGTTTACCGGCCTTTAGCGAACCTAACTGATGGTCGATTCCCAGCAGACGGGCTGGGTGTAGTGAAGCCATATGGATAGCATTCTCAGGGGAAATACCGGTGAGTTCGACCATATTACGAACCGCCGTATCTACCGAAAGCGTACTGCCCGCCAGACTACCGGAAGCGGTCCGCACAATACCACCACGCATCTCTACCTTTTGGCCGCATAAGGTATAGCTCCCGTCAGGCATTCCCGCGGCCTGCATAGCATCGGTAATTAGTACTATCCGCTCTTGCGCGCAGCAGCAGCATAGCTTCATGGCAGTGGGGTGAACGTGGTGTCCGTCGGCGATAAGTTCCAGCCATGCACGTGCGTCGGTTAACCCTGCGCCAACCATGCCCGGTTCCCTATGGTGTAATCCCGTCATACCGTTATAGCAATGCACCAGCCCGTCCGCACCGGCATCAAAAGCGCTCCGGGTTTGCTCGCTGGTCGCCGCGCTATGCCCCAACATTACCCGCAGACCTCGATGCTTCAGATGGTTAATCGCCTGAAGTGCTCCGGTTTTTTCCGGTGCCAGCGCAACCACGCGCAGGGTATCGCGAGAAATGGCTATCATTTCATCCAGTTCTACGAGATCCAGTTCGCGGAACCATTCCGCAGGATGAGCGCCTTTGTTCTGCGGCGTAAAATAAGGACCTTCCAGATAGCTTCCCAGCACCTGCGCTCCGGGACCTCCGGAATAGCAGCGTTGCGCTATACGCGCCAGCACTCGGTGTATCGTCTCTAACGGAGCTGTAACGGTGGTGGGGAGCCAGCCGGCAACCCCTTCACGTGCTTTGTGCATGGCTAGTTTATCAAGTACATCCGGAGCATCGTCCATCACATCGACCCCGGCGCCACCGTGGACGTGAGTATCGATGTAAGCGGGAGCGAGTAGCTCAGCATCACGGAGCATGGTTCCCATGGAGATAGGCTCTATTGCCGTAATGACACCCTCTTCAATACGCAGTTGATGATCGTCCAGCCAGCCTTGTTCCGTCAGCAGACGTCTGGCGCGCAGAATTTGTGTCATATCCCTTCCTCGGCGGTGCTCTCTTCGCGACAGCGTCCTAGCTCGTCCACCAGACTGGTCAAGCCACGGTGCCCGCACTCCAGGGCCTGTATGCGAAACGCTTCGCCGCTGAGTTCATCGCGATCCAGCACCATTTCCAGCAGTAGCTGCAGGTTGGTGCCGGTAATCACTTCACGACCGGTTTTTTGCATCGCCAGTGTTGATGCAACGCGGAATGGCGTCCCGCCGAGCAGGTCGGTCAGGAATATGAGGCCTTCTTCGCCGTCCAGTTCTCCAACAGCCTGCTCAAGCTGCGAGGTAAGCAGAGCGGTGGTGGAAGTCTCAGGAAAATCGATAGCGATAAAGTGAGACTGCTCGCCGAGGATCTGCTTCATCGCTTTTTCCATGCCGCTGGCAAATCCGCCATGCCCCGTCAAAATGATACCTAACATCTCTGACCTCTTTTGCTTTACAGGAAGTGACAGAATTTACCGACGACGCCCAGAACCACGGTGATGCCAATAAGGCGCAGCGGACTCCAGCCTCTGCGTACCAGCCAGTACATGGTCAGGGTATAGACCAGCGGCAAAAATGCGGGCATCAATTTATCAATAACGTCGGCCTGCAGTTTAACCACCGCATCGCCGGCTTTGATTTCGAGCGTCGTATTCAGGCGAACATAGGTTGCTACCAGCGCCCCAATGACCGTCATCCCTACGATTGACGCCGCATGACCCACTTTCTTTGTGTTCGCTTTGATAAGCGGAATTGCTGCGACGCCCATTCGATATGCATAGTGAGCAAGACCAAAGCGTAGACCGAGATGGACGACGTTAAACAACACGATAAAGACTATTGCGCCAAGGATAGAGCCTTGCAGCGCCAGGCTGGCTCCTATCCCGCCGCAGATCGGCAACAGCGTCAGCCAGAACATGGCATCGCCAATCCCACCGAGCGGTGCGCCAACGGCGATTTTGGTGCTTTGGATGCTGTTGACATCCTGCTTGGAGCGTTCCATTGCCAGAATGATGCCAATAACAAACGTCACCAGGAAAGGATGGGTATTAAAAAATCCCATATGGCCTTTCATGGCTCGGGCCAAATCGCGTTTGTTGGTATGGATCTTTTTCAACGCGGGTAGCAGACCGTATAGCCAACCAGATGCCTGCATACGCTCATAGTTAAAAGAAGCCTGCAGCAGCATGGAACGCCAGGCCACGCGGTTAATGTCTTTTTTAGTGAGATCGGCGCCAATATTCTGATCTTCATAGACGTTTTCATTCACCCCGGTGAGCAGCGTTTCTTCATTTTCAGTCGTATTCGACAAGGTATGTTGGTTAGATGCCATCTTCGAATTCCTCTTTCTGTGCCGCTGGTTTAGTCGGTTCGGGAGATTTACGCAGCAGATCGATCAGCGCCATTGCCAGCGCGGCCGCGGCGATAGCCAGAACCGGAAGCTTGAGCCAGGCCGCGGCAACGAAACCGATGATGAAGTAAGGGATGTAGACGTTTTTCATCATGATCTTCAGCAGTACGGCAAAACCGATGGCTGGCATGATGCCGCCTGCAACGCCCAGACCGTCAATCAGGCGCTCAGGCAGAACATCAATGGCGGTTTTCGCGTGTTCCGCTCCGAAGTAAATCGGCAGGAAAGCGCAGAGGAAATAGAAAATACCTAACGCCAGCAACGCCAGATAGTTAACTCGTTCAATACCCGCGGTATCCGCATTTGCAGCCATGCGATCGCAGCGGGACATCACGCCGGACATGACGGAGAACAGGAAGGTAATGCCCATTTGTACGGCGACGGCAAACGGTACGGCGACACCTACGGCGACATCGGGCTTAACGCCGGTGGTTATGGCGAAAGTTGTGCCTACGATGGTGCCAATAATGACGTTTGGCGGCTGAGCGCCAGCTAGTGGCGCCAGACCCATCCACACCAGTTCCAGCGTGCCACCGGTTAAAATACCGGTATGCAGATCGCCCAGAATCAGACCAACCAGCGGCCCAAGCACTACTGGACGGTGCATGTGCGTTAACCCGTTGAACATATCGAGGCCAGCAATAAAGGCGAGAATACCTAATGCAAAAGCCTGCAACAGACTAATTTCCATTGTGAATCCCTCAAAGTAGTTTAAAGAGATCCAAAGCAGGTTCTGTTGGAACGCCCTGAACGAAGCATTCCACTCCTGCTGCTTTCAGACCGTTAAACGCAGAGATATCGTTCGCGTCGACAGAAACCGTTTTGGCAATTTGTTTTTTACCTTCGGCGTAATGCATGTTTCCCACGTTGATGCGTGTGACGGGTACGCCGCCTTCAACCAGCTTGAGAAAATCAGTCGGTGTCCTGCATACCAGCAAAATTTTCTGCCGATCGGCAGCGCGATGAATGTTATCGATCGCTTTCTGCAGCGACCAGAAACGTACGGCAATCCCTTCAGCCAGAACCATTTCCATCAAGTTCTGCTGCACGGTGTCTTCCGCTACTTCGTCATTGGCAACCAGTACCAGGTTTGCCCCCGCAAATCCGACCCACTGTACGCCGACCTGACCATGAATGAGTCTTTCGTCGATACGGCTAAGTACGATATTTGGCATAGCGTTTTCCTCTTAGTTGTTATCCGTTATGGAGTAACGCCCTGACAGGCGGCATGGTACTGCTGCAGTATGTCCTGAATGTGGCTCATGATGAGTTCCCGCGGCGTGGCACTGAGATCTCCCTCGCGTACTTTTACGTACTGCAAAGGTAAATACTGGCTGATAAGCGGTAGCGGGATTGGCTCACCCGCCAGATTGCGAACCAATCTTTCGAATGCGTCATCAATCTGGCTGTCAGGCCAGTAATAACGAACGCGATCGGAATAGCTGTAGCCGCGGGCCAGACGACGTGCGTTGCCATCGCCGTGATAGTGGCTTTGCCAGTATTCCGGGCGATCGAGCATTACGCTCTCAAGTACGTGACGCAGGCCAGAGCAGGCTTTGGCCGGCAACAGCTCCTCCTCAATGGCTGCTAGCGAGAACAGCGCTTCGCGCAGGGCGAAAGTCAACGCCGGACCAACTTTCAGAATGGCGAAGTGATCTTTCACTAGCTGGCGCAAAGATTGCGGCGTCTGGTAATCCGTGGAGTGTGCTTCGAATACCAACGTGTCGTAAGCTTCAACCATTTTGCTCAGAGCGACGGCTTTTTGCGGTTGATAATCTATGATGTGCGTATGATCGAACTCGACGCCGGGTTGCACAACCAGGGCAATGATGCGGGACCAGATGGCATCCAGACCCAGTTTTTCAAACGCATGGCAATGGGCTTTCAGCGTGGCGCGTGCCGCATCGGGTGTAGTGACCTCTAGCTCGGCTAATGTTTCGTGGGCACCGCCTGGCACAGGCACTTCGGTGCCAATGACGTAGACGAGATCCGATTCGCCGAACTGCTCCACGCAGGTTTCCTCGGCAATCTTTGCCAGACGTGCAGCACGTTCCGCGACGATAGCATCGGTTAGCGGAACCGGATCGCCCAGACAGGACATGCTGCAATCAAGATGGATTTTTTTAAATCCAGAAGCCACGTAGCTTTTGATCAAACCGTCAGCATTGGCCATCGCCTGCTCCGCTGGCAGATGCTGCCAACGATTTGGGCCGAGATGGTCGCCGCCCAGAATTAACTGCTCTTCGGGGAAATCAAGCGAGTTGGCCAGTTGGCAGACAAAGTGGCGAAAATCAGCTGGGGTCATTCCCGTATAACCGCCAAACTGATCAACCTGATTGGAGGTTGCCTCGATTAGCAGAGGAGTTCGGTTAGCATGTGCGTAGCGTATTGCAGACTCCAGAACCAGTGGATGCGCCGAACAAACGGCATATATACCGTTTGCTTTCCCCCGTTTATGCTGTTCCACCATAGTCGTCAGATGTTTCACTTTCCTCTCCAGGTTGGATGGTTATGATGATTATCTTTCGTTTTGTTTCATTTTATACTGCATTATGGTGTTATAAAAATAAAACGAAAGATAATGGTTTTCCGATCTGTTTCACAAAAGAAATATAATGAAAGTGTTTTGCGGCGAGTTTGTGGGCTGAGATACCTATCGCGGGGCTTGCATTCGGGTAAAAGAAAGGCCTTAATAAGGAAAACGAAATAAAACGAAAGAATTAGTTAAAGGATTTCTTATGAGCAACACAGACCATTCTGCAGATAAGCGGGTACCCGGTACCAGCGAAAGACGTGAGCAGATCATCCAGCGGTTGCGGCAGCATGGAAGCGTGCAGGTGAACGATCTTTCTGAATTGTTCGGCGTTTCTACGGTGACGATCCGAAACGATCTTGCGTTTCTAGAAAAGCAGGGGATCGCCGTTCGGGCTTATGGTGGTGCACTGATTTGCGACAGTAATATCCCCGGCGGAGAGCCTTCTGTTGAGGATAAAAGCTCGCTGAATACGGCGATAAAACGGCGTATCGCCGGAGCTGCTGTTGCGCTGATCGGGCCGGGGCATCGCGTTATTCTCGATTCCGGTACCACGACATATGAGATCGCCCGTCTGCTGCGCGAGCATACTGATGTTATTGCTATGACCAACGGTATGAATGTTGCTAATGCATTACTTGAAGCGGATGGTGTTGAGCTGTTGATGACCGGTGGGCACTTGCGCCGTCAATCGCTTTCGTTCTATGGCGACCAGGCAGAACAGTCGTTGCAAAATTACCACTTCGATATGCTGTTTCTCGGTGTTGATGCGATCGATCTGGAGCGGGGCGTCAGCACCCATAATGAAGACGAGGCCAGACTAAATCGTCGGATGTGTGAGGTTGCGGAGCGCATTATCGTGGTCACCGACTCGACAAAATTCAACCGTTCCAGCTTGCATAAGATCGTCGACACTCAGCGGATCGATACCATCATCGTTGATGATGGTATCCCGCCAGAAAGCCTGGAGGGGCTGCGTAAGAGCGGCGTTGAAGTCATTCTGGTGAATGCGTAAATATTGATACGCCGGGGCGATGCTCATTCACCGCCGACCGGCTTTTCTGCTAAGGATTATCACGTCACTGGCGCCGGGTTAAACACCGCCAGCTGATTGTGCAATCCCCACTGATCCGAGAAGGTCTTCTTGCGGCCGCTGGCGACATCAAGAATAAACTCAAACAGCTTCAGACCCACCTCTTCGATGGTCTCTTCCCCGGTGGCGATGGTTCCCGCGTTGATATCCATTAAGTCGTACCAGCGGTTTGCCAGCTCGTTTCGTGTCGCCATTTTAATGACCGGCACGGCGACCAGGCCATACGGCGTACCGCGACCGGTAGTAAACACCTGCACGGTGATCCCGGATGCCACCTGCTGAGTACCGCAGACAAAGTCGCTAGCCGGCGTCGCGGCGTAAATCAGACCGCGTTTGGTCGGGCGCTGCCCCGGAGAGAGCACTTCGGCAATCGCGCTTTTCCCGGACTTGGCGATAGAACCCAGCGCTTTCTCTACGACGTTCGCCAGGCCGCCTTTCTTATTGCCCGGGGAGGGGTTGGCGCTGCGGTCGGTTTTGCCCATATCGAGATAGTTGTCATACCAGGCCATCTCTTCCAGCAGACGTTTGCCCACTTCTTCGTTGACGGCGCGTGGCGTCAGCAGATGGATTGCATCGCGTACTTCGGTGACTTCCGAGAACATAACGGTCGCCCCGCAGCGCACCAGCAGATCGGATGCGTAGCCCACTGCCGGATTGGCGGTGACGCCAGAAAACGCATCGCTGCCGCCGCACTGCATACCGACCACCAGCTCGGAGGCCGGGCAGGTTTCACGTTGGCGCTGGTTTAGCTTCTCCAGATGACGCTCGGCAACTCGCAGAATATCGTCGACCATCGATTTAAAACCGACGTGCTTTTCGTCTTGCAGGCTGACGATGCTGGCGCTATCCACGGGGATGCTTTTCACATCATCGGTACCTTCCAGCAGACGCTCCGGCTGCAGTTTTTCGCAGCCGAGGCCAATTACCATCACTTCGCCGCCGAAGTTTGGATTGAGCGCCAGGTTATGAATGGTACGGATCGGGACAACCGCCGCCGGGGCGTTAATCGCCACGCCGCAGCCATACAGGTGGTTCAGACCCACAACACCATCGACGTTGGGATACTTCGGCAGCAGATCGCGTTCGATGATTTTCACCACATAATCGACGACGCCCGCCACGCAGTGCACGCTGGTGCTAATGCCGAGCAGGTTTTTGGTGCCCACGCTACCGTCGGCGTTGCGATAGCCTTCGAAGGTATAGCCTTCCAGCGGCGGCAGCGGCGCCGGGACTTTGGTCGCCAGCGGTAAGGTATGCAGCGGCGGCGCTTTAGGTAGTTCGACCAGTGATTCGTCAATCCAGCTGCCCTGCGGGATATCGCGTACCGCATAGCCAATCACTTCGCCATAGCGGATGATTTCACCGTGGACGGGAATATCGACCAGCGCGACTTTATGGCCTTGCGGGATATGTTCAACCAGCGTGAGCCCGTCAGGGAAACGCGTTCCGGCCGTTAAACCTCGATCGTTAACAATAATCGCCACGTTATCCGTTTCGTGTACTTTTATATAAAACGCCGTTGGCGATTCTTGTCTAATTTCAATGTCAGCCATTGTCCAGTATTCTCCAGCAAGGTGCGAATAATAAAATAAAACGTTTATACCCGTCATATTTCAAGCTGCATGTGCGTTGGCTTTCCTCGCTCACCCCGGTTACTTACTTTAGTAAGCTCCTGGGGATTCCCTGCGTTGCCGTCTTCATGCAACTCGAAATATTTAGGGTATATTCAATTTCTGATGCTCAGATTTATGGAATTAAGAATGTCAGGTATTTAGATTTAAAAATGTGATCTAAATCACTCGTTTTTGCGAGAGGGCATCAGGCATAGAAGGAAATCACTGGAATTGTGCATCAGCGCCCACTGATTATTGCATTTGCACAATTATAATGGTTTTTGTTATCTCTTTGTGGGGGTTATGCACAGTGATTAAATACCATGAGCTGATTATACTGAGTCATGCTTGCAATGCGCCGGATAGGTAAATCGATACTTCCTGATATTGATTTATGAATAATGAAGAATCACGCCAAAATAAATAATGGAAGGTGTGTTGTACCTGAGGAATATTAGATGAGTCTGGATGCAATGATACAACAGAAAAAGGAAGTGCCAACTCGATATTTAATTCTGTTGATCATTTTCATTGTTACCGCTGTTAATTATGCCGACCGGGCGACGCTCTCGATCGCCGGTACAGAGGTGGCGAAAGAACTGCAGCTGAGCGCGGTCTCAATGGGGTATATTTTCTCCGCATTCGGCTGGGCCTACCTGCTGATGCAGATCCCCGGCGGCTGGCTGCTCGATAAATTTGGCTCGAAGAAAGTCTACTCTTACAGCCTGTTCTTCTGGTCGCTGTTTACCTTCCTGCAAGGCTTTGTGGATATGTTTCCGCTGGCGTGGGCGGGTATCTCAATGTTTTTTATGCGCTTTATGCTGGGTTTCTCTGAAGCGCCATCTTTCCCGGCAAACGCCCGTATCGTCGCGGCGTGGTTTCCAACGAAAGAGCGCGGCACCGCATCGGCGATTTTTAACTCTGCGCAGTATTTCTCTCTGGCGCTGTTCTCGCCGCTGCTGGGCTGGCTAACCTTTGCCTGGGGTTGGGAGCACGTCTTCACCGTCATGGGCGTGATTGGTTTTGTGCTGACCGGCCTGTGGGTAAAACTGATCCATAACCCCACCGAGCACCCGCGCATGACGCAAGAGGAGCTGAAGTTTATCTCCGAGAACGGCGCAGTGGTTGATATGGACCATAAAAAGCCCGGCAGCGCGGCGGCCAACGGACCTAAACTGCACTATATCAAGCAGCTGTTGACCAACCGCATGATGCTGGGGGTGTTCTTCGGCCAATATTTTATCAATACCATCACCTGGTTCTTCCTCACCTGGTTCCCGATTTATCTGGTGCAGGAAAAGGGCATGTCGATTCTGAAAGTGGGTCTGGTCGCATCGATTCCGGCGCTGTGCGGTTTTGCCGGCGGCGTGCTGGGCGGGGTGTTCTCCGACTATCTGATTAAACGCGGTTGTTCCATCACCGTGGCGCGTAAGCTGCCGATCGTCCTCGGAATGCTGCTGGCTTCCACCATCATTCTGTGTAACTACACCGATAACACCGCGCTGGTGGTGACCCTGATGGCGCTGGCTTTCTTCGGTAAAGGGTTCGGCGCGCTGGGCTGGCCGGTGATTTCCGATACCGCGCCGAAAGAGATTGTCGGCCTGTGCGGCGGCGTCTTTAACGTCTTTGGTAACGTCGCTTCCATCGTAACCCCGCTGGTTATCGGTTACCTGGTGAGCGAGCTGCACTCATTCAACGCAGCGCTGGTCTTCGTCGGATGCTCGGCCCTGATGGCGATGGTTTGCTATCTGTTTGTGGTCGGCGACATCAAACGCATGGAACTGCAGAAATAATTAACGGTTAAGTGACAAGGTATAAGTGATGAATAACGATATCTTCCCGAATAAATTTAAGGCGGCCCTGGCGGCGCATCAGGTTCAGATTGGCTGCTGGTCCGCGCTGGCGAGCCCAATTAGCACCGAAGTTTTAGGCCTGGCAGGTTTCGACTGGCTGGTACTGGACGGCGAACATGCGCCGAACGACATCTCCACCTTTATCCCGCAGCTGATGGCACTGAAAGGCAGCGCCAGCGCGCCGGTCGTCCGCGTACCAACCAACGAACCAGTGATCATTAAGCGCCTGCTGGATATCGGTTTTTATAACTTCCTGATTCCGTTTGTCGAAACGGAAGAGCAGGCAGTTAACGCCGTTGCCTCAACCCGCTATCCGCCTGAAGGCATTCGCGGTGTATCCGTTTCGCACCGTGCCAATATGTTTGGCACCGTGCCGGATTACTTCGCGCAGTCGAACAAAAATATCACCATTCTCGTGCAAATCGAGAGCCAGCAGGGCGTGGATAACGTTGATGCGATAGCCGCCACGCCGGGCGTGGACGGTATTTTTGTCGGCCCAAGCGATCTGGCCGCTGCGCTGGGCCATCTGGGTAATGCTTCCCATCCGGAAGTGCAGAAAGCGATTCAGCACATTTTTGCCAGCGCGAAAAAGCACGGTAAGCCGAGCGGTATTCTGGCGCCGGTTGAAGCCGACGCGCGGCGCTATCTGGAATGGGGCGCGACCTTTGTCGCCGTCGGCAGCGACCTGGGCGTATTCCGCTCTGCCACGCAAAAACTGGCTGATTCCTTTAAGAAATAACCACCACCGAAACTAGAGAGATAAAGACATGACAATGAAAGTTGGTTTTATTGGCCTCGGTATCATGGGTAAACCAATGAGTAAAAACCTCCTCAAGGCAGGTTACTCGTTGGTGGTTGCTGACCGTAACCCGGAAGCGATTGCCGAGGTGATTGCCGCAGGCGCAGAAACCGCGGCATCAGCGAAAGCGATTGCCGAGCAGTGCGATGTGATCATCACCATGCTGCCGAACTCGCCGCACGTGAAAGAAGTGGCGCTGGGCGAAGGCGGCATTATCGAAGGCGCGAAGCCGGGCACCGTGCTGATCGATATGAGCTCCATCGCGCCGCTGGCGAGCCGCGAAATCAGCGAAGCGCTGAAAGCGAAAGGCGTCGATATGCTGGATGCGCCGGTCAGCGGCGGCGAACCGAAGGCCATCGACGGTACGCTATCGGTGATGGTGGGCGGTGATAAAGCGATTTTCGACAAATATTACGATCTGCTGAAAGCGATGGCGGGTTCCGTGGTGCATACCGGCGAGATCGGCGCGGGCAACGTGACCAAGTTGGCTAACCAGGTGATCGTGGCGCTGAACATTGCGGCGATGTCCGAAGCGCTGACGCTGGCGACCAAAGCGGGCGTGAACCCGGATCTGGTATATCAGGCCATCCGCGGCGGGCTGGCCGGAAGTACCGTGCTGGATGCCAAAGCGCCAATGGTAATGGACCGCAACTTCAAGCCGGGCTTCCGTATCGATCTGCATATTAAGGATCTGGCGAACGCGCTGGACACCTCCCACGGCGTGGGCGCCCAGCTGCCGCTTACCGCCGCGGTGATGGAGATGATGCAGGCGCTGCGCGCCGACGGTTTGGGTACCGCCGACCATAGCGCGCTTGCATGCTACTACGAAAAACTGGCGAAAGTGGAAGTCACTCGCTAACAAGAAGGGCGCGGATGCGCGCCCTGTAATTCTTGCCTTGCGCGGCACTGTCAGGCTACATAACTATGAAAATCGTAATCGCCCCAGACTCTTATAAAGAAAGCCTCTCGGCTACCGAGGTTGCCCAGGCTATAGAAAAAGGTTTTCGGGAAATTTTCCCCGATGCGCTCTACGTGAAGGTTCCTCTCGCCGATGGCGGCGAAGGGACCGTTGAGGCGATGATTGCCGCGACGCAGGGAACCGAGATGAGCGCCTGCGTGACGGGGCCGCTGGGCGTCCCGGTGGACGCCTGCTGGGGGCTTTCCGGCGATGGCAAAACCGCGTTTATCGAAATGGCTGCGGCCAGCGGGCTGGGGCTGGTGCCGCCCGCTCAGCGTAACCCGCTATTGACGACGTCGCGCGGTACCGGCGAGCTGATTTTGCAGGCGCTGGATCATGGGGCGAAAAATATCATCATTGGCATTGGCGGCAGCGCCACCAACGACGGCGGCGCGGGGATGGTGCAGGCGCTGGGCGCGCGTCTTTGCGATGCCAATGGCGCGGAGATCGGCCACGGCGGCGGTAGCCTGTGTAGTCTGAATTCGATAGATATTACCGGTCTCGATGCGCGGCTGCATGATTGCGCCATTCGGGTGGCCTGCGATGTCACCAATCCGCTGATCGGCGATACCGGCGCATCAAGGATATTTGGCCCGCAGAAAGGGGCTACCGAAGCGATGATCCGCGAGCTGGACAGCAACCTGGCGCACTATGCGGACGTTATTAAGGCCGTTCTGCATGTCGATGTGAAGCAGGTTGCCGGTGCGGGCGCGGCGGGCGGTATGGGCGCCGCGCTGATGGCGTTCCTGAACGCTGAATTACGCAGCGGGATTGAAATCGTGACCCAGGCGCTGAATCTGGAAGAGCATATCCTCGATTGTTCGCTGGTGGTGACCGGCGAAGGTCGGCTGGATAGCCAGAGCATTAACGGTAAAGTGCCGGTTGGCGTGGCGAGCGTGGCGAAAAAGTATCATAAACCGGTAATTGGCATTGCCGGTAGTCTGACCCGCGACGTGGGCGTGGTTCACCAGTATGGGATTGATGCGGTGTTTAGCGTGCTGAACAGCGTAACGACGCTGGAAGAGGCGTTTCGCGGCGCGGCGGACAATATTTATCGTGCGTCGCGTAATATTGCGGCGACATTGCAGGTCGGAATGGCGACGGAAGGATGACAACCGCTGGCAAACCCTCTATACTGCGCGCCGAAGCTGACCAGACAGTCGCCGCTTCGTCGTCGTCCTCTTCGGGGGAGACGGGCGGAGGGGAGGAAAGTCCGGGCTCCATAGGGCAGGGTGCCAGGTAACGCCTGGGAGGCGCAAGCCTACGACCAGTGCAACAGAGAGCAAACCGCCGATGGCCCACGCAAGTGGGATCAGGTAAGGGTGAAAGGGTGCGGTAAGAGCGCACCGCGCGTCTGGTAACAGTTCGCGGCACGGTAAACTCCACCCGGAGCAAGGCCAAATAGGGGTTCACAAGGTACGGCCCGTACTGAACCCGGGTAGGCTGCTTGAGCCAGTGAGCGATTGCTGGCCTAGATGAATGACTGTCCACGACAGAACCCGGCTTAACGGTCAGCTTCAACTTTTCAGAAAACCCTCGTCAGAAATGGCGGGGGTTTTTGCTTCCTATGGCAGGTTGAAACACAGGGCAGATGAATGCCTGTCCACGACGCTAGCGGGCATAGGAGGCGGGGGGAGTAGGTCAGGTAAGGCGTTAGCCGCCACCTGACAAGAAAGCGGGCACAAGGTGGGGAAACAGGCCTGCCATCAACCGCATTATGACTCATGCGGTTATGCGTTATCCTCACTTATTTTATATATTTTAAATAAATGAATTTAATTATAGCATTCATGTCTTTTATATATTTCCTGATTTACATACATTTATGCGAACTATTTTTTACATTTCTTCATCTGCTTCTGAAAAATAATGGCCAGCCACATCGGTGATAATTAATCAGGATAAAACTAAAATGAAATTAATGACTCGCATTGCAGTGACAACCGTCCTCGCCACGGGCTTCTCAATAGCGGCACAGGCTGCGGATGTTAACGCTGCGCCAGCCCCGGCGCAGGATCCGATCGTCCAGCACTTAAAACTGACCAACGATCAGGTAACGAAAATTAAAAACCTGCATCAACAGCTGGAGAAAAGCGTTCAGCAGATCTCCCAGAAAGATATTAAAGACGGCGTATTATTTGATGTGATCGATTCCGGAAAATGGAATGAAAAAGCGGTCAAAGATCAGCTGGCGGCGTTTAGTAAAGTCGAACAGCAGGTTCGCTATTATCGCGTGAAGTACTATTTTGATGTCAATCAGGTCCTGACGCCAGAACAGCGTAAGCAGGTACAAAAAGATTTAGCTCAGGCGCTGAGTGAGTAAATCTATCGGCCCCGGCTGGGGCCGATATTGACGTCAGGCGACGCTTTCTTCTTCCTGGAGCCGTATCTCCGCTTCTGCGACGATCGCCTCCAGTTCGCTCAACATCTCTTCATAACCAAAGCTAACCGTTGTCATGGTTTCTGGCTGCGGCTGCGACGCTGCTAGCGCCGCTTTTTTTGTTTTCTTCTTGCCCACTGACACACTCCCTTACCGCCGTTGTTACACAGGTAAATCTATCAGCAAAGCGCGCAGCGGCGTATCGGCAACGAGGGTAATGTTAGCTTCGTCACGAATAAACGCGCCATCGCCGCAGGTCAGTGCCTGTTTCTCTTCTTCCTGTACCCGCGCATGCACCGTGCCGTGAATCGACTGCAGGTAGGCCCGTGGGCCGTGGAGCTGCACGCTAAGCTGCTCGCCTTTCGCCAGATTGATATGGTGGATCCATACCTGCTGGCGCAGCTGGAGACTCTTCTGGCTGCCGTCCGGCGAAGCCAGCAGCTGCTGCGCTCCCTCGGCGATAGCGATTTTTTGCACAAGCGGATTTTCATGCTGCGGACAGGCATCCAGCCACAGCTGGATTCGCGTCAGCGAGCGCTCTTTGCTCAGGTTGTACTCGCTGTAGCTCACGCCGGGCTGGGTAGAGATCAGCAGCGCTTCGCCAGCTTTAGCCTGGATATGGTTGCCATCGCTGTCGCGGTATTCCGCTTCACCTTCCAGTATCAGGTTCAGAATGTCGACTTTCGGATAGGTACGCGGCTGGAACGACGCGCCGGGCGCCAGAACTTCCTGGTTGAGCACGCGCAGCGACGCGTAACCTAGCAATTTCGGGTCGAAGTAGTGGCCAAAGGAAAAGGTGTAGCGGGCCTGCAGCCAGCCGAAGTCGGCTTGACCGCACTGTTTGGCTGTTCGGGTTGTAATCATCTTCTTGACCTCTCTTTAC
Source organism: Klebsiella pasteurii (assembly GCF_018139045.1). Taxonomy (NCBI): domain Bacteria; kingdom Pseudomonadati; phylum Pseudomonadota; class Gammaproteobacteria; order Enterobacterales; family Enterobacteriaceae; genus Klebsiella; species Klebsiella pasteurii. The sequence continues at coordinate 3,250,521 of NZ_CP073236.1, read as the reverse complement.
ACTAAATCAATGGTAAAGGTATGGACGCTGTATTGTTAGCCAGATATTCTGCCCGGTATGTTCAAATTTCCTGAATGAGAGAACGATGGCTAAAGAGAGAGCATTAACGTTGGAAGCGTTACGCGTTATGGATGCGATTGACCGGCGCGGAAGCTTTGCGGCGGCGGCTGATGAGCTTGGTCGAGTGCCTTCAGCGCTCAGCTATACCATGCAAAAGCTGGAAGAAGAGCTGGATGTCGTTCTGTTTGACCGTTCAGGTCATCGAACAAAATTCACCAACGTTGGCCGAATGCTGCTCGAGCGCGGGCGCGTTCTGCTGGAAGCGGCGGATAAGCTGACAACCGATGCCGAAGCGCTATCGCGCGGCTGGGAAACGCACCTGACCATCGTCACCGAGGCGCTGGTACCCACCACCGACCTGTTTCCGTTAATTGAAAAGCTGGCGACCAAATCGAACACTCAGCTGTCGATTATTACCGAAGTGCTGGCCGGAGCATGGGAGCGCCTTGAGCAGGGGCGGGCGGATATTGTCGTTGCGCCGGATATGCATTTTCGCTCTTCCTCGGAAATTAACTCCCGTAAGCTCTACTCGGTCATGAGCGTCTACGTTGCCGCGCCTGACCATCCCATTCACCAGGAACCGGAGCCGCTCTCTGAAGTGACGCGCGTTAAGTACCGCGGCGTGGCGGTGGCGGACACCGCCCGCGAACGTCCGGTGCTGACGGTGCAGCTACTCGACAAACAGCCGCGATTAACAGTGAGCTCGATCGAAGATAAACGCCAGGCCCTGCTGGCAGGACTGGGCGTCGCCACGATGCCGTATCCGCTGGTTGAGCAGGATATTGCCGAAGGGCGCCTGCGGGTGGTCAGCCCGGAGTACAGTAACGAGATCGACATTATTATGGCCTGGCGCCGGGACAGCATGGGGGAGGCGAAATCATGGTGTCTGCGGGAAATTCCGAAGCTATTTATGGCTAGATAAAACAAAATGCGCCCCTTTTTAACGAGGGGCGCATTATTCAGTAGGAGGTCGGTTTGGGATCCGGCCCGAAGCGATTATTGCCGGGAGTGCCGTTCTGACAATTGAAGACCAGGATCACTAGCCAGCCGATCACGGGGATCAGCAGTAATAACAGCCACCATGCCGAGCGGTCGGTGTCGTGCAATCGACGAAACTGCACCGCCCACCACGGTAAGAAGATCAGCACGCCATAGATGGTCGTCAGAATGCCTTCTCCTCCTGCGCGCTGCCATCCGAGCATTTTATCAATAATGCTGAGTACGCCGGTCAGGATGATGTTGACCAGAATAAACATCCAGTACTCTTTGCGCCGGGCGCGGCCGCCAAATCCAATGTAATTTTTTAATACTTTAAGATACCAGTCCATTTTTACGCCTCGATTAGCCGTCAATCACTTGTTTTTAAAGCGATCGAAATAAGAATAGACGTGAATGAAATGGCGGTAAATATTTGTTTTGTGAATTATTGGGCGCGGTAAATCGCGCCCAATCGCTTAGCGGAAGAGAAGATCGCGGCCGTGCGGTTCGTTAAGATCCTGCTGCGGGCCGACGGAGATGATCCCGGTCGGGTTGATCGTCTTATGGCTACGGTAGTAATGGTTGCGAATATGGGCGAAGTCCACCGTTTCCGCGATGCCCGGCATCTGGTAGATGTCGCGCAGGAAGCCATAAAGATTGAGATAATCGCTGATGCGGCGTTTGTCGCATTTAAAGTGGGTCACATACACCGGGTCGAAACGAACCAGGGTGGTCCACAAACGAACATCGGCCTCCGTCAGTTGATTGCCGGTCAGGAAGCGGTGTTGGCCAAGGATTTGTTCCAGACGCTCCAGAGACGTAAATACCCCATCGACCGCTTCGTCATAGGCCTGCTGGCTGGTGGCGAATCCGGCTTTATAGACCCCGTTGTTGACGTTGTCATAGATCCAGCCGTTCAGCTCATCAATTTGCGCGCGCAGCTCAGGCGGGTAGTAATCCCCTGCGCGGGCACCCAGTCCGTCAAACGCGGTATTCAACATGCGGATGATTTCCGCCGACTCATTGCTGACGATGGTTTGCTGTTTTTTGTCCCACAATACCGGCACCGTAACGCGCCCGCTGTAGTGCGGATCGGCATGCAGATAGAGCTGATAGAGAAATTCGTGCTGGTAGAGGGTATCGCCCGTGGCTGCCGGGAAGCTATCGTCGAAAGTCCAGCCGTTTTCAAACATCAGGGGGTTGACCACTGAAACGGAAATAAACGGCTCCAGCCCTTTCAGGCTGCGCAGAATTAAGGTGCGATGCGCCCATGGACAGGCAAGAGAAACGTACAGATGGTAACGGTCTTTTTCCGCAGCGAACCCGGCTTCGCCGCTTGGGCCCGGCGCGCCATCGGCGGTTAGCCAGTTGCGAAAGGCAGAAACAGAACGCTTGAATCGCCCCCCGGTGGATTTGGTGTCATACCAGGTATCGTGCCAGACGCCGTCAACTAATTGTCCCATTATTTCCTCCTTTATACCCGTCATACTTCAAGTTGCTTGTGCGTTGGCTTTCCTCGCTCACCCCAGTCACTTACTAGAGTAAGCTCCCGGGGATTCACTGCGTCGCCGCGTGATTCGCCCCTACGGGACTCACCCTTTCAGGGCCAGCGCAAGCGCTGTTCAAAACGGTTAACCGTTTTGTCCTGCAACTCGAATTATTTAGGGTATAGATAATAAAAGCGAGGAGAAGTCCCCTCGCTTTTTTATTTACTAGTATAGTGCGCTTACCACTTTTTATTCAGTACGCGGTCGATACTAAACGCGCCCGGACCGGTGATAGCCAGCAGCAGGAAGCCGCCTGCGATGCTCAGGTTTTTCATGAACATCAGCGAGTTCACGCCCTCAGCAAAGTTGCTGTGGAACAGAAACGCGGTCAGCACGGTGAAGCCTGCGGTGAACAGCGCGGTGGTACGGGTCAGGAAACCGAACAGGATTGCCAGACCGCCACCGAACTCAAGCAGGATAACCAGCGGCAGCATAAACCCAGGGACGCCCATGGCTTCCATATATTGTTGAGTACCCGCATAACCGGTGATTTTTCCCCAACCTGCGGTGATAAACAGAATGGGCATCAGAATGCGCGCTACCAGTACACCAACATCTTCTAATTTTTTCATTTCTTACTCCAGGAAACCCAAAGGGCGGCGATTTCGTTTTTTGGTGCAATCCTGCGTAGTTACGCGGGCTTGCTGTCGATGGAGAGGATATTAGCGAGGATGAGATGTGATTGTTAGCAAGGAAAACTGTAGATCTTTTTCAAAGTTTCTGAGCAATTATTGATAAACGAAATGAATATAAAGGATGTTATAGCGGCGTAGCGTAAGAGTGATGAGGGCGGCGAGCAGAAGGGAAAATCTGATGGGTACAGCATGACGATATTGATGCCGGGCGGCGGCTGGCACCTGACCCGGCTGACATAACCCAGACGTGAGAAATCAGCCTTAGCGCGATGCGGTCTGCTGCAACAGCTTGCGAGCCATACGCCAGGTGCTCCAGATACCGAGGCCGCGTTTTGTCCAGCGGAGCAAAAAGCGCGGATGGCGAACGGACCATACGGCGACGAGGCCGCTGCCAACCATTGCCCATGAACGCAGGTTGAGCAGGGTGTTCCAGCCACGGTCGATAGGCGCGGTCGCCTCAAGCCAACGGCGGCGACTGGCGTTGAGATCCAGCCGCTGCTGTTGGATTTGACGTAGCAAAAGCGCCTTTTGTCGTTCGCGTTCCTGCTGGTCGCGGCTCATGACTTGTCATCCTCCAGCAATGCCCGGTCATTAGCCAGCTCCTGGCGGGTCAGGCGCAGGAACGTTGAACGACGTGCTTTGCGTAACGTCCAGACCCCGCCAATGAGCGCCGCCAGCAGCAGAATCACGGTGGTAGCGATCATCACGTTTAACCGATATTGCGCATCGACGGCCCAGATGATGAGTACCAGCATGCTCATCAGGCCGAACGCGGCGAACAGCAGCGTCAGCCCAAGCATCAGGAATAGCTGGACGAGATTGGCCTTCTCCTCTTCCAGCTCCACGACGACGAGGCGCAGGCGCGTTTCGACCATTTCGACCAGCAGGGTGACTATCCGCTGGCCAATGCCGAAAACGCCTTGCCCCGGCCCTTGCGTGTTTTGAGAGTTCGCCATAATTAACGACGCGTCAGCAGGACACCCAGTACCAGCCCGACGGCAGCACCAATCCCTACGCCGGTCCACGGGTTTTCACGGACATATTCATCCGCACGCGCAGCGGTTTCGCGCGTTTGCTTCACAATGGCGTCGCTGGTTTCACCCAGGCGAACGCGGCTCTCTTTCAGCGCGCTTTCGGCTTTACTGCGCAGTTTACCAATCTCTTCTTTCGACTTATCCGTGGAGGAGTTCAGCACTTCTTCCAGGGTATCAGCCAGCGTTTTCAGTTCCGCACGCAGGTCTTCTGCAACGTTATCTTTAGCCATGTTTTATCTCCTGTGAAAGTGGTCCATATTGGTCTTGCTTAATCGATTAGTACTCGCGAGACTGTAGCGCTTTCAGTTCTTGCTGCGCTTCATCAAGTTTACGTTGACGCTTGCTGATTTTATCAGCATCGCCTTTCTGTTCGGCTTCGCGCAGGTCATTCTGGCGTTCGCTTATTTCTGCCTGCTGTTTGGCGATTTTTTTCTGGTGATCGGCTTTGAGCTGGCTGTCGCTACAATTTGCCTGCACTTCGCTAAGCGCCCGTTTCAGACCATCAATACGGTGCTGGTTATGATGTTTTTCGGCGTAGCTGATCTCCCGCTGAATATCTTGTTCTTTTTCCTGACAAGGGGAGATGGCAAAGGCACTGGCGCTCAGTGAAGACAGAACCAGGATCAAAGCAATGCGGTGTTTCATGGATAAAACCTTCCATTGTGTGAGGGAATATCTGGAGGATATACCCTATCCAGTTGATTAACGTGAGCCTGGTGACTCCCGCAGACTTAATGATAGTAAGTAAAACGGGAAATCACCAAACAGGGTGAAAATATTCGGAATTTTCGTGCATTAGCCGAATCTGTGCGGGGTATCGCGCAGGCGTGAAATCCAGGCGGTAGGCGAATCATCATCTTCCAGTAACGCGATAATATAGCCATGCGGCAGGGCGCGGCCCAAAACTTCTTTTGCCGCGGCTCCCTGAGCGCTGGAGTCAAACTTGATGATCAAGCCGTCATTTTGCGGCGTAATGCTTTTAAAGCGGATGCCGTTAGCGTCGAGATGATGCCAGACGGAAAAACCGTCCGGCATGCTGATACCCTGGCTGACGGGACGAATAGCCAGGGTCGACTCCTGCTGTTGCACGGTGAGCCAGAGCCAGAACAGGCCGCACAGGAGTAGCGAACCGCCCAGCACCCAACTTATCTGACGCAGAGAGGATCGTTGCATCGCCATTGTTAGCCCCGGCTTCTGTATTTTTTCTTCCACAGGACAATCAGCGAACCAATCAGGCCAAATACCAGCAGCGCGACGGGCAGCAGCATCAGGCAGGACATCAGCTGATCTTCATACTTCAGGAATACCGGCGTTTTCCCCAGCAGGTACCCCAGGGAGGTCAGAATCAGGACCCATAGCAGACCGCTCATCCAGTTAAAAAACTGGAAGCGTGCGCTACTCAGGCCGGATAGTCCGGCGATGGTCGGCAGCAGCGTACGAACGAAGGCGATAAAACGGCCAATCAGCAGCGCGGAAAGCCCGTGCTTATGGAACAGATGATGCGCGCGCTGGTGGTAGTGCGAGGGGAGGTGCGATAGCCAGTTTTGTACGATTCGCGTATTACCCAGCCAGCGGCCCTGGATATAGCTTAGCCAGCAGCCGAGACTTGCCGCCGCGGTAAGCAGCAGCAGGGTTTCCGGAAAGCCCATCGCGCCTTTGGCAATAAGGACACCGACCAGCACCAGCAGGCTATCGCCGGGCAAAAAGGCGGCAGGCAGTAAACCGTTCTCAAGGAACAAAATCATAAATAAGACAAAGTACAACATGCCAATCATGGATGGATTCGCGAGAGTTTCGTAATCCTGAGCCCACAAGGCATTCAATAATTGAGTTAATAGTTCCATTCACGATTCCTGGTACATCGGTTAACGGCACGTCTGAACGCGGTATATGCACGGCGACATAGCTTTTTATTAGATTAGGGTCGCTGCTGCGCTCTGAACGGTTCCCTGTTTAAAAGTGAAGTAAGCCAAAGCTAACTCTCAGAACGACAAAATGCATCTAATTGTAACAAACCCGCTGACTTTACGTCAGAGAAATTGCAGTTTGTTGCATTCTGATTTTGCTGATTGCGAAGGAGGGTGGCGAGTGTATTTACACAGGCTGACACTATATATGCTTTGCTTACCCTGAGGGCGTTGCGGGCAGTGAAGGAATCGCTGCCCGGTATGAGGATAAGCGTCTATTTTACGCCGTTGGCGGCCGTATCGAGGTGAACCACTGGATTATCGGCAAAGAGGTAGCGATCGGCATTGAATTCAAAGTCATCGCTGGTTTCGTTGAATAACATCAGCTTAGTATTTTCCAGATGCTGCCACATGGCCAGCTTCGCCGCATGCGGATCTTTGCGAATCAGTGCCTTAAGAATTTGGTCATGATCGTCGCACCAGTTATCGACGGTACGCGAGTCGATATGGTCGTGCAGTTTTTTCCAGTACGGGTTATGCACGCGCTGGGTCCACATTTTTTCTACGATCGCGGCTAACGCGGTGTTTTGCGTCGCCAGCGCTACCTGGACATGGAACTGAAGATCCCATTCGGAATCGCGAAAGCACTTCTCTTTACGCGCTTTTTCCTGGATTTCCATCAGCTTCATGATGTCCTGCTTGGTCACCTGAGTCGCCGCGAATTCGGCTATATTGCTTTCTATCAGCTGGCGGGCCTGCAACAGCTCAAAAGGACCATAATTGGCGAATTCCAGCGATTCATCGGCAATTTGCTGATGTTTTGGATGATTGGAGATAACGTGGATGCCGGAGCCTTTGCGAACCTCAACGTAGCCTTCAACTTCCAGCATAATGATGGCTTCGCGAACCACGGTACGACTCACGCTTTTTTCATCAGCGATAAACCGCTCTGCGGGTAGCTTATCGCCCACAAGGTAGACGCCTTGTTCAATGCGCGACTTAAGCTCAGCGGCAAGCTGCTGATACAGACGACGCGATTCAGTGATTTCCATATTCGCTCCCGGGAGATGGCGACAATATTGGATTTGTTATACCACTTTTACACGCTTCTCACCATAAAAACAGACGAAAAAGCCGCCTGTATCAAGGCGGCTTCGGGTGGAGGCAACTCGCCTGCGTCTAGCTTTGCGTGGCGGGTTTACTCGTCTCGAGCGGGGTACTGTCGTCATCCGCTGATTTATTTTTCAGCACTGTCCAGATAACCACGGCGCCCAGCACATCGAAAACCGCCAGCACGGCGAACAGCGGGCTAAAGCCGATAGTGTCCGCCAGCGCGCCGACCACCAGGGCGAACATGGTGCTCGCCAGCCAGGCGGCCATACCGGTCATGCCGTTCGCCGTCGCCACTTCGTTACGCCCAAATACGTCGGAAGAGAGGGTGATTAACGCGCCGGACAGCGCCTGGTGAGCAAAGCCGCCGACGCACAGCAGGGCGATGGCGACAAACGGGCTGGTGAACAGACCGATCATCCCCGGGCCAATCATCAGCAGCGCGCCCATGGTCACCACCATTTTACGCGAAACGATCAGGTTAACGCCAAACCAGCGCTGGAACAGCGGCGGCAGATAACCCCCAACGATGCAGCCGAGGTCGGCAAACAGCATCGGCATCCACGCAAACATCGCAATCTCTTTCAGGTTAAAGCCGTAGACTTTAAACATGAACAGCGGGATCCAGGCGTTGAAGGTCCCCCACGCCGGCTCGGCAAGGAAACGCGGTAGGGCGATACCCCAGAACTGACGGTTGCGCAGAATCTGCCACGGCGACATTTTCTTGCCGTTGTTAGTCTGATGCTGAGATTCCTGGCCGCCGATAATGTAGTCGCGTTCTTCTTCCGTTAATTTTTTCTGATCGCGCGGGTGTTTGTAGAAAACCAGCCACGCCATCGCCCAGGCAAAGCTCAGAACGCCGGAGATGATAAACGCCATCTGCCAGCTGTGCATCACGATGGCCCAAACCACCAGCGGCGGGGCAATCATGGCGCCGATCGAGGAGCCGACGTTGAAGTAGCCAACGGCGATAGAACGCTCTTTTGCCGGGAACCATTCGGAGCTGGCTTTCAGGCCCGCAGGGATCATTGCCGCTTCGGCGGCACCCACCGCGCCGCGCGCCAGCGCCAGACCGCCCCAGCTTCCCGCCAGCGCCGTAGAGCCGCAGAACACCGCCCAGGCGATCGCAAAGAAGGCATAGCCGATTTTAGTACCTAACACGTCCAGCACGTAGCCGGCAACGGGCTGCATGACGGTATAGGCAGCGGAATAGGCCGCGATGATATAGGAATACTGTTGGGTGGAGATGTGTAATTCTTCCATCAGAGTCGGCGCAGCTGCCGCCACAGTGTTACGCGTCAGGTACCCCAGCACGGTACCTAACGTCACCAGTGCGATCATGTACCAACGTAACCCTTTAATTTTACGCATGTAAACCTCATCGTTTGTTATATATCCGCAGCGGGTGCGGCTATCTTCCAGCCCTGTCACTGAGGCGAAGAAGGTGAAACGGAGGGTTCAGGAGAGGAAACCTCGTATGGCCCGAACCTTGCCATCAACTGTTGTGTCTAAATTCGGTGTCCATACCGGTAAATCCGACGTGATTATTCGTCGGTAATGCATTCCGTCGGTTTATATGTTTTGACGGCAGCAAGATAACTTGTCATACAACTTCAAAAGTTGAGTGACGTCACAAAAGTGGGAAAGTTTGTATGGGCATTCATTCTTGCGACAAAGGCCAGAGCTGGCGCGCTTTGGCGGGGAGTTTACTCCTTTGATGGTACTTTTTTTGTCGTCGTTTATTGATCTAACTCACGAAAAATACTTCGGTCTGTGGAAATTGGTGTGATAACTTTGTCAGCATTATAGTCAATCATCTGATGGGCTCCTTCGGGGGCGAAGAGGACACGAAAATGACACCGTTTATGACCGAAGATTTCCTGCTTGATACCGAGTTTGCCCGCCGCCTGTACCACGATTACGCGAAAGACCAGCCGATTTTCGACTATCACTGCCACCTGCCGCCGCAACAGATTGCCGAGAATTATCGCTTCAAAAATCTGTATGACATCTGGCTGAAAGGCGATCACTACAAGTGGCGCGCGATGCGCACCAACGGCGTAGCAGAGCGTCTGTGCACTGGCGACGCCTCCGATCGCGAGAAATTTGACGCCTGGGCGGCCACCGTACCGCATACCATCGGTAACCCGTTATACCACTGGACCCATCTTGAGCTGCGCCGCCCTTTTGGTATTACAGGTAAGGTGCTCTCGCCGGCAACGGCGGATGAAATCTGGAATCAGTGCAACGATCTGCTGGCGCAGGAGAGCTTCTCCGCCCGCGGCATCATGCAGCAGATGAACGTGAAAATGGTCGGCACCACCGACGATCCAGTCGATTCGCTGGAGCATCACGCCTCCGTGGCGAAAGACAGCTCATTCTCCGTCAAAGTGCTGCCGAGCTGGCGCCCGGACAAAGCGTTCAATATTGAGCAGGCAACTTTCAACGACTACATGGCGAAGCTGGGCGAAGTGTCTGACACCGATATTCGCCGCTTTGCCGACCTGCAGTCCGCACTGACCAAACGTCTGGATCACTTTGCCGCTCACGGCTGTAAAGTTTCTGACCACGCGCTGGACGTGGTGCTGTTCGCGGAAGCCAACGAAAGCGAACTGGATAGTATCCTGGCGCGCCGTCTGGCCGGTGAAACTCTCAGCGAACGTGAAGTCGCGCAGTTCAAAACCGCGGTTCTGGTGTTCCTCGGCGCGGAATATGCCCGCCGCGGCTGGGTACAGCAGTATCACATCGGCGCGCTGCGCAATAACAACCTGCGTCAGTTCAAGCTGTTAGGGCCGGATGTGGGTTTTGACTCCATCAACGACCGTCCGATGGCGGAAGAGCTGTCCAAACTGCTCAGCAAACAGAACGAAGAAAATCTGCTGCCAAAAACCATCCTCTACTGTCTGAACCCGCGCGACAACGAAGTGCTGGGCACCATGATCGGCAACTTCCAGGGCGAAGGCATGCCGGGCAAGATGCAGTTCGGTTCCGGCTGGTGGTTTAACGATCAGAAAGACGGTATGGAACGTCAGATGACCCAGCTGGCGCAGCTTGGCCTGCTGAGCCGCTTTGTCGGCATGCTGACCGATAGCCGCAGCTTCCTCTCCTACACCCGTCATGAATACTTCCGCCGCATCCTGTGCCAGATGATTGGCCGCTGGGTTGAAGCGGGAGAAGCCCCTGCGGACATTCAACTGCTGGGCGAGATGGTGAAAAACATTTGCTTTAACAATGCGCGTGACTACTTCGCCATTGAACTGAACTAAGACCAGAGGTCGGTTGATATGCAATACATTAAAATCCATTCGCACGATAACGTCGCGGTAGCGTTGGCGGATATGGCGGCAGGCTCGGTAGTCACCATTGACGGCGATACGGTCACGTTGGCTCAGGATATTGCGCGCGGGCATAAGTTTACGCTGCGCGGGATTGCGAAGGGAGACAACGTCATTAAGTATGGTCTGCCGATAGGACATGCGCTGGCGGATATTGCGCCGGGGGAACATATTCACTCCCACAATACGCGTACTAACCTGAGCGATCTCGACGCGTATAGCTATCAACCGGATCTTAGCGAGCCCGCCGCGCAGCCGGCGGATCGCGACATCCAGATTTATCGTCGCGCTAACGGCGAAGTCGGGGTGCGCAACGAACTGTGGATCCTACCGACCGTCGGCTGCGTCAACGCCATGGCGCGCCAGATGCAGAACCGTTTTCTGAAGGAAACCAACGACGCGGAAGGTATCGACGGCGTTCACCTTTTCAGCCACACCTACGGCTGCTCGCAGCTCGGGGACGATCACATTAACACCCGCACTATGCTGCAAAACATGGTGCGTCACCCGAACGCCGGGGCGGTATTGGTGGTCGGTCTGGGCTGCGAAAACAATCAGGTTGACGCCTTCCGCGAAACGCTGGGTGAGTTCGACCCTGAGCGCGTTCACTTTATGGTCTGCCAGCACCAGGATGATGAAGTGGAAGCCGGGCTGGAGCATCTGCGTCAGCTATATGACGTCATGCGTCACGACAGGCGCGAGCCGGGTAAACTGAGCGAACTGAAGTTTGGCCTTGAGTGCGGCGGCTCTGACGGTTTGTCCGGCATTACCGCTAACCCGATGCTGGGTCGGTTCTCGGATTATCTGATTGCCAACGGCGGCACCACCGTCCTGACCGAAGTGCCGGAAATGTTCGGCGCCGAGCAGCTGCTGATGAGCCACTGTCGTGATGAAGAGACGTTTGGCAAGCTGGTGACGATGGTTAATGATTTCAAACAGTACTTTATCGCTCATGACCAGCCGATTTACGAGAATCCATCGCCGGGCAACAAGGCGGGCGGTATCACGACGCTGGAGGATAAGTCGCTGGGCTGCACGCAGAAAGCGGGCTCCAGCCAGGTGGTCGATGTCCTGCGCTACGGCGAGCGGCTAAAAGTGCACGGCCTGAACCTGCTGAGCGCCCCGGGCAACGACGCGGTAGCGACCAGCGCCCTGGCCGGCGCGGGCTGCCATATGGTGCTCTTCAGTACCGGGCGCGGCACGCCGTACGGCGGTTTCGTGCCGACGGTAAAAATTGCCACCAACAGCGAACTGGCGGCGAAGAAAAAGCACTGGATCGACTTCGATGCCGGTCAGCTGATTCACGGTAAAGCGATGCCGCAGCTGCTGGAGGAGTTTGTCGATACCATTGTGGCCTTTGCGAACGGTAAGCAGACCTGCAATGAGCGGAATGATTTCCGCGAGCTGGCTATTTTCAAAAGCGGCGTCACCCTTTAATTACTCGTCATCTTTCGCACCACCGCTGTGTTGGCAGCATTTATCCACCCCGGTCACTTACTTCAGTAAGCTCCCGGGGATGTCTAAACTTGCCGCCTTGCTGTGGCGCGAAATCTTTAGAGTAATAAAAGGGCGGTATTCCGGAAGCGGCGTTTCAGATAATGATGCGCCGTTTTGTTTTATAAGGACTTTTCATGACCGCGTATTGGCTTGCCCAGGGCGTCGGCGTTATCGCCTTTCTGATCGGGATTACGACCTTTTTCAACCGCGATGAGCGCCGCTTTAAGCTGCAGCTGGCCGTCTACAGCGCCACCATTGGCGTACATTTCTTTTTGATGGGCGCGTATCCGGCGGGCATGAGTGCTGAGCTCAATACCGTCCGAACCCTTATCTCTATGCATACCCGTAAGCTGTGGGTAATGACCGTGTTTATTGTCCTCACCCTGGTATTGGGGCTGGCAAAGCTGCAGCATGCTATGGAGCTGCTGCCAATTATTGGCACGCTGGCCAGCACCTGGGCGCTCTTTCGCTGCTCGGGGTTAACCGTCCGCTGCGTCATGTGGTGTTCGACCGCCTGCTGGGTTATCCACAACGCCTGGCTGGGTTCGATCGGCGGCACCCTGATTGAAGGCAGCTTCCTGCTAATGAATGGTATGAACATCATCCGTTTCCGGCGGATGCAAAAGCGCGGTATCGATCCGTTTAAAGCGGAAAAGGCGGTGCAGGAAGAGAACCCCTCCGCGCGTTAGCGGAGGGGAGGGGAGAGATTAACTGCGCAGGGCGTTTTTCGCCAGCTGATCGTCTTCAGCGATACAGGCGGCGGCGGTGAACAGCGCATCGGTCGAGGAGTTCAGCGCGGTTTCGCAGGAGTCCTGCAGAACGCCGATGATGAAGCCCACGGCGACCACCTGCATGGCGATATCGTTCGGGATACCAAACATATTACAGGCCAGCGGGATCAGCAGGAGCGACCCGCCCGCCACGCCGGAAGCGCCGCAGGCGCACAGCGAGGCGACCACGCTCAGCAGCAGCGCGGTCGGCAGATCGACCGGAACATTAAGCGTATGCACGGCGGCCAGGGTCAGAACCGTGATGGTAATCGCCGCGCCGGCCATGTTAATGGTCGCGCCCAGCGGAATAGAGACCGAATAGGTATCGCGATCCAGATTCAGCTTTTCGCACAGGGCCATATTCACCGGAATGTTGGCGGCGGAGCTGCGGGTAAAGAAGGCGTATACGCCGCTTTCGCGCAGGCAGGTCATCACCAGCGGATACGGGTTGCGGCGGATTTTCCAGAACACCAGAAGCGGGTTAATCACCAGCGCCACCAGCAGCATACAGCCAACCAGTACCAGCAGCAGCTGGGCGTAGCCCCACAGGGTTTCAAAACCGGTCGTCGCCAGCGTGGAAGCGACCAGGCCGAAGATACCCAGCGGCGCAAAGCGAATCACCACTTTAACGATAAAGGTTACCGCGTGGGACATGTCGTTAATCAGATTTTTGGTTGTTTCATTGCCGTGGCGCAGCGCGAACCCTAAACCGACGGCCCATACCAGAATCCCGATATAGTTGGCGTTCAGCAGCGCGTTAATGGGGTTAGAAACCATGCTCATCAGCAGCCCGCGCAGGACTTCGACGATACCCGACGGAGGGGTGATGCTCTCTGCCGCCGCGCTCAGGTGCAGCGTTGACGGAAAAAGGAAGCTAAACAGCACCGCGGTTAACGCGGCAGCAAAAGTCCCCAGTAGATAGAGGAACAGAATCGGGCGGATGCTGGTCTTTTGCCCCTGCTGATGGTTGGCGATGGAGGCCATGACCAGCATCAGCACCAGCACCGGCGCTACCGCTTTCAGCGCGCCGACGAACAGCGTACCCAGCAGTCCAACCGCCACGGCGGCCGGTTTTGAGACCGTCGCCAGCAGTACGCCGAGTACCAGACCAATTAAAATTTGTTTGACCAGACTGCCCTGAGCCAGTCGCCGTAGCAGGGTCGATCGGGGTGATGGGGTTGCCATAATTCATTCCTTCCAGTGATGTCGCTTTTCGTCCCGGCTACGTGTTATTTGTAACGTTTATGTCCGGATGTAAATAGATGTTTGCCTGGTTGAGTATACGGAAAGAACGCTGTTGTGGAAGGGTAAAATGCTGTTTATCGCGTTGGGATCTTATTTTTTAACTATGTATTAACTATTTTGTGACATGAGTAAGAATAATGCGCGGTGAACGTTGCCGACCGGGTGAAACGGGTCTTCACCCGGCCGTTTATTTCTTACTGCAGCTGTTTTTTCCGATCGTTCTGCTTATTGACCCAGGCGTTGATAAGCAGCGTCAATGTCAGAATACCACCGACCACGCCCAGCGAAATGCCGATGGGAATATGGTAAAAATCGACGATCAGCATTTTGATCCCGATAAACACCAGAATTACCGACAGGCCATACTTCAGCATGGAGAAGCGCTCCGCAACCCCAGCCAGCAGGAAATACATGGCGCGCAGGCCGAGAATCGCGAACAGGTTTGAGGTCAGCACGATAAACGGATCGGTGGTCACGGCGAAGATGGCGGGAATACTGTCGACGGCAAAGATAACGTCGCTCAGCTCAACCAGGATCAGCACCAGCAGCAGCGGCGTCGCGTAGAGCACACCGTTTTGGCGGGTAAAGAAGCGCTCACCCTCGATTTTATCCGTCATGCGCAGATGATTACGGATCCAGCGCACCAGCGGTTTATCGCCGATGCCGGAATCATCCTCTTTCGCCAGCGCCATCTTCACGCCGGTAAACAGCAGGAATGCGCCGAAGACGTAGAGCAGCCACTCAAACTGAGAAATCAGCCAGCTGCCGGCGAAGATCATGATTGTACGCAGTACGATCGCGCCCAGTACGCCATAGACCAGTACTCTGCGCTGTAGCGCAGGCGGAACGGCAAAGTAGCTGAACAGCATCAGCCAGACGAAGACGTTATCCACCGCCAGCGCTTTCTCGATCAGGTAGCCTGTGAGGAACGCCAGCGCTTGCGGGTCGGCCACGGCGCGACCTTCGGTCTGCACCAGATACCACCAGAAAGCGGCGTTAAACAGCAGCGAGAGGGTAACCCAGAGAATGGACCAGCCAGCGGCCTGCTTCATGGTCATGCTATGCGCACCACGCCGTCCCTGCAGCAGCAGATCGATAGCCAGCATGATGACCACGACCACTGCGAATCCGCCCCATAACAACGGTGTGCCGACAGTATTCATTACGATATTCCTTACATAAAAACAAAACGGCTGACGTCGGAAGACGGCAGCCGCTGCGCTTTTATGCATAGACCTCGCCTTCCGGCAAGGTCTCACTTACAACAAGAATCTGTTGCCCGGCGACCGGATGCGGTTTTTCACGCATCGTAATGACGATCGGCCGGCAAGGAAGTTACTCCCCTTTGCGCGTAACAAAGTATTACAGGTTATAAATGGCGTCAATGGAGGTCGACGGACCATTTACACAGCTTTACGCCACCGATTGACTATCCGCCGGGAAGACCACGCCGGTCTGGCGACGAATTTCGCTCAGCAGCTTCGCCGTGATGCGGCTTACTTCCAGACCCGGATGAGCCACCTCGTTGGCTTCGACCAGACGAGCGAACTCCTCCGCTTCATACAGCATAGTATTGATATGCTGCGGCTGGGTGAGTTCCTGAGACTTGCCGCCCCGCGGCACGAAGCAGACTTTCTGACATTCGGAGATTTTTTCGATCACCAGCGCGCCGGCTTCGCCCTGAATTTCGCTCGGGAGGGCCGAATCGCTTACCTTCGAGTGATGTAGGGTGACATCGAAATCTCCGTAGCTCAGAACAACAGTGCCCTGGCCGTCAACGCCGCTCTCCAGCAGGCTGGCGATTGCGTGCACCGCGCGAGGCTCGCCCCACAGCGCCACCGCGGAGGCCAGGCAGTAAAAGCCGATGTCCATAATCGAGCCGTTAGAGAAGGCCGGATTGAAAGTATTGGGATTTTCGCCATCGAGATAGCGCTGATAGCGGGAAGAGTACTGGCAGTAATTAATAAAGGCTTTGCGCAGCTTGCCGATCTTGTCGAACGACTGTTTAAGCAGCAGGAAGTTTGGCAGGCTGGCGGTTTTGAACGCTTCGAAGAGGACCACGTTATTTTCCCGCGCCGTTTTAATCGCGGCTTCGACTTCCTGCAGGTTCGAGGCCAGCGGTTTTTCGCAAATCACGTGCTTTTTATGGCGCAGAAACAGGCGGGTTTGCGGGAAGTGCAGCGAGTTTGGGCTGGCGATATAGACCGCGTCAACGTCAGGGCTTTGCGCTAAATCTTCCAGCGAAGTGAACAGATGTTCGACGGGATAGTCACTGGCGAAGGCCTGGGCTTGCTCAAGGCTGCGGGAGTAGATGGCGGTGAGTTTATATTTGCCGGTTTCATGGGCGGCATCGACAAACTGCTTGGTTATCCAGTTTGTGCCAACAACTGCGAAACGTATCATAAACGTTGACGAACTCCGTAAAAGGGACCTTTCGTCACTGTAGCACGCCATCATGACAAAACCAGTGCGCTATGGCGCAGAACGCTCTAACGAAAGCTGGGTCAGCCACAGGCGAGTATCAAACTCCAGCTGATGGTACTGCGGCTCCATATGGCAGCACAGCTGATAGAACGCTTTGTTGTGCTCTTTTTCCTTCAGGTGCGCCAGCTCGTGCACCACGATCATCCGCAAAAAATCCTCCGGTGCGTCGCGAAAGACGGTGGCGACGCGAATTTCGGCTTTGGCCTTCAGCTTGCCGCCCTGAACGCGGGAGATCGCGGTATGCAGGCCGAGCGCGTTGTTGAGGACGTGGATCTTGTTGTCGTACATCACCTTGTTAATGGGCGCCGCGCCGCGCAGATAGCGCGACTTTAGATCCTGGGTGTACTGGTACAGCGCTTTATCGTTGTTGATATCGTGACCCTGCGGATAGCGCTTTTTCAGCACCTCGCCGAGACGGTTCTGTTCGATTAACGTGGTGACCTGCGCCAGCAGGGATTCAGGGTAGCCCTGGAGATAGGTTAAAGTGCTCATGCAGCCTGTTTGGGTCATTCAGCGACAACTGCCGGGGATTCTAGCACCCCGCGCGGGCAGGATGCCAGAAAGGCGGCGTTACTCGATCATCGCGTCTTCTACCGCCCGGTAGCTAAAGAAGTCAAACAGCGCCTCTTTACGATGCAGCATGCTATCCACGCAGGCCATACCGACAAACGCGCCGGTAAACTCGCCGTAGCCGCTGTATTCATCGGAAAAGCGCGAGGTGTCGTAGACCGCGCCGATATTTTGATATTTCTCGCCATTGACGGACCACGAGCACTGTATCTCCCGGCCGTTAATCGCCATCGCCAGATAGACTTCTCCCTCCGCAAGGCGGATTTTCTGCGGGTCGTCGTGACGCTCGCCGTTATCCATATAAATGATGGCCAGCTGCGCTGCACCGGCGGCCTCATCCCAGGTTTTATGCAAAAACAGATAGTTCATGTTGTCGTAGTAGAGCGTCAGGCCGGCGCTGTGCTGATAAATCTCCGGGCTGAAATCCATCTTCGTAACGATAGTGGCGTATACCGAGGTGAGCTTTTTCGCCAGCAGGCTGACTTTATTGAGCGAGCTCAGCGACTCCTGACCGCGTAAGGCCAGGTAACCCGCCTTACGCTCAAGGCTGGTAAAGCGCTGAAAGCGGATCCGCGGCGCATAGAAGGCGTTATCCAGCGTCTGCCCATCAAAATCATCCCTGGCTGGTTTAGCCGGAAACGGCTGAGAAGGCAGATTCGACTCTTCCACCAGGTACTGAGCGAGGTTCCCCCCGGCCGCCAGCCGCAGCCAGCCATCGTCGCTCCATACCATCTTTTGTATCGCCGTCTCGCGGCCTAGCGGGCAGCGCAGCTCCTTGCGGAAGGGTCTGCTGCAAAGATGGGTTAACCAGACTTCGCCCGTTGGGGTCTCGACGTAGCTGCCGTGCCCGGCTTTTTGCAGATAGGTTTGCGGATTGAAGTAGTGTGGTTTGAGATGGCCTGCGTCGTGGCGAGCGTTAAAGTTCTCCGGCCAGGAGGTGATTATGGGGTTTTGCGGATCGCCCTCATAGGGGCCGGCGACCTGCGTTGCGCGCGCCATGGTGACCGCATGGCCGTAGCCGGTACCGCCTTCGGCGACCATCAGGTAGTAATAGTCGCCGCGGCGCGTCAAATGCGGTGCTTCAATACAGCCGCGATCGGTACCACCGCGCCAGATCCGCTGCGGATAGCCGACAACGCTTCGCGTTTGCGGCGAATACTCCACCAGGCAAATGGCGCCCGGTTTTTCGTAACCTTCGCGGGTTTCCCACTCCAGGGAAACGATCCATTTTTTACCGTCGCTGTCGTGCAGGATAGAAGCATCGAATCCGGCAGAGTGGAGATAAACCGGCTCACTCCACGGGCCGGTGATTTCACTGGCAGTAATAAGATAGTTATCTACATCGAAATAACGTGAATTCATGGAATTCATCACACCATAAATAACGTAAAACAGCTTTTCCTCTTCACACCAGGTCAGGCTCGGGGCCCAAATGCCTTTGGCGGAGGGCAGCTTTTTTAAATCCGGATTATTATCATCGGTAAGAACGTGGGTGAGTAATTGCCAATGTTTGAGATCTCTCGAATGGTAAATCGGCAGGCCGGGAAACCATTCAAAGGAAGATACAGCCACATAATAATCATCGCCGCGCCGACAGATACTGGGGTCAGGATTAAAACCTTTAAAAACAGGATTCTGAATCATCGTATTTACCCTTAATGCGCAAAATATAGCGATGATTGTAAATAGGCGAAGGCGACGGGGATATATAGACTCTGGCTATTTATATAATAAACGTCTACTTATCTGGTGATGCGGTTCACAAAAACGCGTTATTTCTCCGCCCGACGCCCTACGGCATCGGTGCTTCTGACTTTGTGACGGAAGGCCAGCGGGGTGTCGTTCATCATCTCCTTAAACTTGAGGCAGAAGTAGGCGCTGTCGGTGAAGCCGGCGCTTTGCGAGATATCGCTAATCTTCAGGTCGGTGTTGGTCAGTAGATTGATAGCGATATTCAGTTTGCGCAGCAGCATAAATTTTTTGAAGCTGATGCCGAAGGCGGATTTAAAGGTGCGGGAAAACCAGGATTTCGACCACCGGCAGCGGCGGGCGGCTTCTTCGGTTGTCATCTCAAAATTTTCATTCTCATCAATAGATTGCAGCAGTTCGATCAGCTCGCTCAGATAGCGGTGGTTGGTGCGTTCAGTAATGGGGACGGAATCTTTCAGGCTATTAAAGGCGTGCAGCAGCACGGTCTGCATCAGGGAGCGAAACAGCGAATCGGTAAAGTCGCTGAACTCGCCGCACCAGCTCAGCAGCAGCTCCAGGCGCTCGGCTTCCTCGCCGGAAAGGTAAGCGACCGCGCCGCAGTGGGCGGCGGGGAGCGACAGGTCGTATCCCTCGAGCCACTCTTTTTCGAATTGCATAAGATAACGCTTGTGGCTGGCAGCGGCCGGGAGCGTCATTTCATGGATCAATAAGGCGGGGACGAAAATCAGGGTATTGTTTTTTATCGTAAATTTCTCATCGCCAATCGAATAGCTGCCCTCCGACTCTCTGAACCACATCAGTTCGTCCATCATATGAAAATGAGGGACTACGCTTATGCCGTTGAAATTATTAATGTTATCTACCCGCAGGGTAAATAGCTCGCCGGCGCCCACGGGGATCTTTTCGAAAACGGGAGATTCGTCACTCATCGGGTACACTCTTCTTATATTTAACAGGATGATTTATACATAATTGGTAAGCCCTAAGCAATAACGTACAGAGGACAAATATTAACGATCTTTCTGGCGGAGGCGCGATGAACACTGCCCGTATCAGTATTAAAGAAAAATTTAGCTATGGGTTAGGGGATACCGGTTGTAATTTAGTCTGGCAGACGGTCATGCTGTTTATGGCCTGGTTTTATACCGACGTATTTGGTTTAAATCCGGCGCATATGGGAACCATGTTTCTCGCGGTAAGGGTATTAGACGCGGTGACCGATGTATTAATGGGGGCGGTGGCGGATCGTACCCGGACTAAATATGGGCAATTCCGCCCTTATATTTTATGGTTCGCGATTCCTTTTGGCGTACTTTGCTGCTTAACATTTTATACGCCGGATTTCGGTTATACTGGCAAGCTGATTTACGCCTATGTTTCTTATACCTTATTATCACTGGTCTATACGGCGATTAACGTTCCGTATTGCGCGATGATCAATAATATCTCTAACGATTCCCGCGAGCGCGTTTCGCTTCAGTCCTGGCGCTTTGCGCTCAGTACGCTCGGTGGTCTGATTGTCTCGCTGACCGCGCTGCCGCTGGTGGCCTGGCTGGGTCAGGGTAACGTGCAAAACGGTTATTTTTACACCATGATTGTGATGGGGGGCCTGAGCATCATCCTGTTCTTTATCTGCTTCGGCTTGACGAAAGAGCGCTACACCACGGATATCGCGGTCAACAACCAAAGCAGCATTCTTGACGATCTGAAAACTCTGCTCGCCAATAAGGACTGGCGCATTCTCTTCGCGCTCAACGTTGTTAACCTGATTGCGGTGCTGTTTAAAGGCGGGACCACGCTCTATTACGTCAACAACATTATGGGGCGGGCGGATCTGGGCAGCCTGCTGCTGACCACCACCCTGGCCTCCGGCGTGCTGGGTGCGATGCTCTCCCCGTTTATCTTTAAAAATATTGATAAAGTGAAAGGGTTTAAAATCTCGATGGCCATCGAGGCGGTGCTGCTGATAGGCATGTACTTCGTCCCGGCGGGGAACGTGGCCGCTATCTTTGCGCTGGTAATTATCATCAATATTATTCAGCTGGCCGCCACGCCGCTGCAGTGGAGCATGCTGTCCGATATTATCGATGCGGAAGAGAAACGCAGCGGCAAAAAACTCAGCGGGATCGTTTTTTCAACAAACCTGTTTGCCATCAAGCTGGGGATCGCCATCGGCGGCGCGCTGGTGGGCTATATGCTGGCATGGGGCGACTACGTTGGCGGCGCAGCGCAGCAAACCGACTCCGCGCTGCAGATGATCAAGCTGCTGTTCACCGTCTTCCCCGGGGTACTGGTGGCGCTGCTGATTGTTATCATGAGCAAGTACAGTCTGGACGATAAACGCCTGTCGCGCCTGGCGCAGGACGACCTCCCGGCGTAACGAGCTATCGCCCGGCAGAAGGAGATAATCGGCGCATCTCTATTCTACTGGGCGAAGTTTGCGTATAAACTCGCGGGTTTTAGAGTTCCGGAGGCACAAAGGCGATGAGCCAGGTAGAGTTAAACGGTGAGTTATTCACATTAGAGCGGTTCCCGCCAAATGCTGGAGAGGAAGCGCTTCAGGCGTGGGAAGCGGCGGATGAATATCTGCTGCAACAGGTGAATGATGTCGACGGCCTGACGCTCATTTTCAATGACAGCTTCGGCGCGCTGGGCTGCGCGCTCGCGGAACGCAATCCGGTCAGCATCAACGATTCCTACGTATCTGAGCTGGCGACCCGCTACAACCTGCGGATGAACGGCATTGATGAAGAGAGCGTACGTTTTCAGGATCCCCTGAGCGAACTGCCCGCAGCTCCGAAACTGGTGCTAATTAAAGTACCAAAACAGCTGGCGCTGCTGGAGCAGCAGCTGCGCGCGCTGCGCGCGGTTGTCACGCCGGAAACCCGCATTATTGCAGCCGCCAAAGCGCGGGATGTGCATAATTCCACCCTGGCGCTGTTTGAGAAGATCCTCGGCACCACCACCACATCGCTGGCATGGAAAAAGGCGCGGCTGATTTTCTGTACCTTTACCGCGCCTGAGGTGGCCGATGCGCCGCAGACCTATAGCTGGCAGCTGGACGGTACGCCGTGGACGATCCACAACCACGCCAACGTGTTCGCCCGCAGCGGCCTGGATATTGGCGCGCGCTTCTTCCTGGAACATCTGCCGGCAAATATCGAAGGCGAGATCGCCGATCTCGGCTGCGGCAACGGCGTGATTGGCCTGAAAGCGCTGGCCTTAAACCCGGACGCCCGGGTGATGTTCACCGATGAGTCCTATATGGCGGTGGCCTCCAGCCGGCTGAACGTTGAAACCAACCTGCCGGATGACATCGAGCGCTGCGAGTTTGTGGTGAATAACGCGTTGTCTGATATTGAGCCGGACCGTTTCGCCGCCATCCTCTGTAACCCGCCGTTCCATCAGCAGCATGCGATCACCGATCATATTGCCTGGCAGATGTTTAACGATGCCCGCCGCAGCCTGAAGTACGGTGGCGAGCTGTACGTTGTCGGCAACCGCCACCTTGATTATTTCCGCAAGCTGAAGCGCGCGTTCGGTAACTGCACGACGATCGCCACCAATAATAAATTTGTGGTGTTGAAAGCGACAAAGGTGCGCAAGCAGCGCTAAGCCTTATCGGCTTCCCCGGCTTGCGGCTGACGCCTTAGCCGGGCTACCGGTCGGGTCTTCTTTCCCTAAATTGATAGCGCCAGCCTGGTGCCCTGAGCGATTGCCCGCCGGGCGTCCAGCTCCAGCGCCACATCGCAGCCGCCAATCAAATGCGCCGGTTTACCCGCCGTCCGAAGCGGATCGGCCAGCTCGCGGCGGGGATCCTGACCGGCGCAGATAATCACATGATCGACGTTAAGCACCTGAGATTCGCCGCCGATCGTCACATGTAAGCCGGCATCATCGATCCGTTGATAGCTGACGCCGGGGATCATTTTGACGCCGCGGGCCAGCAGGGTAGCACGATGGATCCAGCCGGTGGTTTTCCCCAGCCCGTCGCCGGGCTTGCTGGTTTTGCGCTGCAGCATCACGATCTGGCGCGGGCTTTTAGCCAGCTGCATCCCTTCCGGGCGTAATCCGCCCGCGCTCTGCAGGCTGGTATCGATCCCCCATTCTGCACAGAACTCGCCGATATTCTGGCTGGTGGCGATGCCGGACTGGCTAAGGTACATGGCGGTATCGAAGCCGATCCCGCCGCAGCCGATAATCGCCACCTTCTCGCCGACCGGCGCTTTATCGCGCAGGACATTGAGATAGCTCAGCACCTTGGGATGATCGATCCCCACGATATCCGGCATCCGCGGGGCGATCCCGGTAGCGAGGATAACCTCATCAAATGCCAGCAGATCGTCCGCTGTCACCAGAGTTTCAAGCCGCAGCGCGACGCCGGTAAGATCCAGCATTCGACGGTAATAGCGCAGGGTTTCATAGAACTCCTCTTTGCCGGGGATCTGTTTGGCGATATTAAACTGGCCGCCAATCTCGCGGTGACCATCAAACAGGGTAACCTGATGTCCGCGCGAGGCGGCGTTAACGGCAAAGGCCAGCCCGGCAGGGCCGGCGCCGACCACCGCCAGCCGCTTCGGCGTCGCCACGGGCACTATAGGCATCAGGGTTTCATGGCAGGCGCGCGGGTTGACCAGACACGAGGTGACTTTGCCGGCGAAGATCCGATCGAGGCAGGCCTGGTTGCAGCCAATACAGGTATTGATCTCCTCCGCTCGTCCGCTCTGCGCTTTAGAGAGAAATTCGCTATCGGCGAGAAAAGGGCGAGCCATCGAGACCATGTCAGCGTCTCCGCGGGTCAGGATCGCTTCCGCCACGTCGGGATCGTTAATCCGGTTGGTGGTGACCAGCGGGATCGACACCGCGCCCTTCAGCTTGCGGGTGACCCAGCTAAACGCGCCGCGCGGTACCGGGGTGGCGATGGTGGGAATGCGTGCCTCGTGCCAGCCAATACCGGTATTGATAATCGTGGCCCCCGCGGCCTCAATCGCTTTCGCCAGCGCGGTGACCTCCGCCAGGGTGCTGCCGCCGCTGACCAGGTCGAGCATCGACAGGCGGTAGACAATAATAAAATCGCTGCCCGCGCGCTCCCGCACGGCTCTGACCACCTCGACGGCAAAACGCATACGTCGGGCGTAGTCGCCACCCCACTGGTCGTCGCGCAGGTTGGTGCGCGCCGCAAGGAATTCGTTAATCAGGTAGCCTTCCGAACCCATCACTTCGACGCCGTCGTACCCGGCTTCCCGCGCCAGCTGGGCGCAGCGGGCAAAATCATCGATCAGCTGCAGGATCTCTTCGTGGCTCAGCGCGTGAGGCATAAAGGGGTTGATCGGCGCCTGCAGCGCGGAAGGGGCCACCAGCTTCGGCTGGTAGCTGTAGCGCCCGGTATGCAGGATCTGCAGGGCGATTTTGCCGCCCTCCTCGTGTACCGCATCGGTGATATGGCGATGATGAGAGAGATGGCTGGCGTTGTTAAGCACCGCGCCGCCCGTCATGGTGACGCCGGAAGGGGCGGGGGCAATTCCGCCAGTGACGATCAGCGCCACCCCGTGGCGGGCGCGCTCGGCGTAAAAAGCCGCCAGCCGCTGCGCGCCGTCCGGCAGCTCCTCCAGGCCAGTATGCATCGAGCCCATCAACACGCGGTTTTTGAGCGTTGTGAACCCCAGGTCAAGCGGGGCGAAAAGCGACGGGTAGCGGCTCATAATCTCTTCCAGTGTAAAATTATTGTTATGTGGTCGGATGAGTTACTAATTTAGCCGTCGCGGGCGAAAAGGGAAAAGGGGAGTGCGGCGATTGTGATGGGATTCAAAGAACGGTGAAGAGTTCCTCCTCCCTCGGTGGGGAGGAGAAGAAGAGGGGCTATGGCGTTACGCGTTGGCGATGCGCCAGACCCGGCGCCTGCCACATTGAGGTTGTCAACCCGCTATCCACCAGACCGAGCTGCTCGGCGTACACCGACTGCCATTTGGCCATCATCTCCTGATACAGCTCGCGGTGCGCCGGATTGGGCGTAAATTCCCGATGCCAGTTCACCAGCTTCTCGCCGGTCGCCGCCATATCGCTGTATAGCCCGGCGCCAGCACCGGCGGCGATCGCACAGCCCAGCGCCGTCGCCTCGCGGACCTCCGGCACCCGTACCGGCAGGCCGGTAACATCGCTGAGGATCTGGCTCCACAGCGCGCCTTTTGAGCCTCCGCCCGCAAAGACCAGGCCGTCAAACTTCACGCCGGAAAACTGCGAAATTTGCGCCAGGTTACAGGCGGAAACAATCGCCGCGTTCTCTTCCAGCGCGCGGAAAAGGGTGGCTTTATTGCATTTTTCCGGGTCGATGGAGAGGTTAATAAACGACGGCGCGGCGTGGTACCACTGCTTAAAGTGCATGGCGTCAGAGAAGATCGGCATCACCCCGTGAGAACCCGCCGGCACGCGGCTGGCCATCTCTTCCAGCAGGCTGTAGGCGTCGACGCCGAGGCGTTCGGCAATCAGCTTCTCTTCCGCGCAGAAGGCATCGCGGAACCAGCGCATGGTCAGGCCGGTGAAGAAGCTGATGGACTCCGCCTGCGCCATACCGGGAATGACGTGCGGGTTAACGCGAATATTCATCTCCGGATCGGTGCGCACTTCCGGCAGGTTCACCACCTGCTGCCAGAAGGTGCCGCCGAGCACCGCGGTCTGCCCGGCGCGCACCACGCCTAGCCCGAGGCAGCCGAGCTGGACGTCACCGCCACCCATCACCACCGGCGTGCCGGCGCGCAGCCCGCTTTGCGCCGCCGCCGCGTCGGTTACTGCCCCCAGCACGCTGCCGGTCTCTTTTACCGGCGAAAGAATGTCGGCCCGCAGTCCGGCCATATCCAGCAGCGCCGGCCGCCAGTCGCGGCTGAACAGATCGAGCATGCCGGTGGTCCCGGCGTTAGAGGGGTCGACCGCCAGCTCGCCGGAAAGCTTCGCCGCCAGCCAGTCGCTGATCATGGTGATGGTCGCCGCGCTGCGGTAAATATCCGGGCGATGATGGGCCAGCCACAGCAGGCGCGGCATGGCGCTTAGCGCCAGGGTCTGCCCCGACACGCCGTACACTTCCGATTCAAAATGGTTGTCGTGGATCTCTTTGAGCTCCGCCACCTCCCGGCTGGCGCGGGCGTCAACGTTGGCGCAGGCCCAGATGGCCTCGCCGTTGCGGTCGTAAAGCACGATGCCTTCACGCATCGAGCAGCAGGCGACGGACTGAATATCCCCCGCAGAGAGATGGGCGGCGGCCAGCGCCTGGCGGATACACTGGCAGGCCAGCTGCCAGTTGGTGCCAAGGTCGAACTCCATCGAGCCGGGGACATTGTCCACGCTCAGGTGCTTCCATTCGGCCTGGCCGACCGCAATCTGGCGGCCGTTGAGATCGAAAATTACCGCCCT
Source organism: Klebsiella pasteurii (assembly GCF_018139045.1). Classification (NCBI taxonomy): domain Bacteria; kingdom Pseudomonadati; phylum Pseudomonadota; class Gammaproteobacteria; order Enterobacterales; family Enterobacteriaceae; genus Klebsiella; species Klebsiella pasteurii. The sequence goes on along the minus strand of NZ_CP073236.1, from coordinate 3,224,235 downwards.
AATGCTGCCGGTCCCGGCATCTAACGCTAACAGGTAACTCATGACATGCGCCTCGCTCGTATTGCGCGGCGCAGAGCCGTTATGAGGCCAGCGTGAGCACCGCGCGTGCTGTTGTCTCTTCCGTTACCAGGCCATTAATCCGCTTGCCGATAAGGGCCGCGTAAATCGCCTGCGCTTTTTCTGTGCCCCCGGCGACGCCAACGATGGTCGGCAGCTGCGCCAGCTCATCAAGGGTAACGCCGAGCAATTCCCGATGGATCTCCAGCCCTTCAACCGGTTTACCGTCGGCCTGCAGGAAATAACCTAAAATGTCGCCCACCGCGCCTTTGCGGGCGTACATCAGCTGCTCGCCCTCGCTGATATAGCCGGAGCGCAGGATGGTGGCGTCGCGGCGCTGATCGATGGCGCCGATGCCCACCACCGCCGCATCCGCCGCCGTGGCGGCGAGGATCACGTCGCGGACGCTCGATTCCCGGCGCAGGATCTCCGCCACATCGGCCGATGATACCCTCAGCGGCGCGGGGATCATGCTGACGCTACAGGCGGCGTCAAGCTGGCCAATACCGGTCATATACGGGCCCACGCCGCCGGAAAGCGTCACCAGCCGAATCTGCTGGGAGCCGATAAACCCGCTCAGGTGCTGCAGGCAGCTCATGGTCGCTTCGCCAAAGCCCACCGCCAGCAGCTGTCCCGGCTCCAGCACGCCCATTAACGATTGCGCCGCGCCAATCCCCAGGCGGGTGTTCATCGGGGGCGTATTCAGCGCCGGCAGCACGCGGGCGATTTTCAGGCCGAAGCGCTGCTGAAGTTCGGTTTCCAGCGCCAGGCAGCCTTCATAGCGCGAATTAATCTGGACGCGGATCACCCCCGACTGGCGGCCCTTCTCCAGCAGGCGGGAGATCTTTAACCGCGGTAGTCCTAAACGCTCGCCGATGTCGTTCTGCGTCAGGCCGTCGTGGTAGTAACACCACGCCACCCGCGCCACCAGCTCCTCCTCGGCTAACGCCAGCCCGGCGTAGCGGCTCTCTTCCGTAATGCGTTTTTCGCTCATAAAGTGAACTCTTATAAAAATTTAGATCATATGTTCGTTATTGCGCGGTCGGAAAATGTGAGCCGACTGGCAAAACCGATCTTTCATTGTTCGCTGGTTTTATTCAAACGATCTAAAGCATAAAACTGTGATCGTTGCACGGTTGTAAATATAGTTCACCGTCTACGCTTTTGAACATTATTAATTTAAAAAATCTTTTGTTCAAAACGAGGCGCGATGATGAAGCCACTGCTTAAAGCTCGCCAAATCTGCAAACAGTTCTCCGGCGTCACCGTGCTGAAGCAGATTGATTTCACGCTGCTTTCCGGCCAGGTACACGCGTTGATGGGCGGCAACGGCGCCGGGAAATCGACGCTGATGAAGATTATCGCCGGCGTGGAAACGCCCGACAGCGGTGAGCTTATCCTCGGCGAACGCGCGTTTGCGCGCCTCACTCCCGCCCAGGCCCATCAGCAGGGTGTGTATCTGGTGCCGCAGGAACCGATGTTATTCCCCAATCTGACGGTGCGGGAAAATATTCTTTTTCGTCTGCCGAAGCGGGCCGATAACGAGACCCGCCTGCGGGAAAAGCTTCAGCAGCTTAACTGCCAGCTTAACCTTGAGGCGGCGGCCAGCACTCTGGAAGTCGCCGATCAACAAATGGTGGAGATCCTGCGCGGGTTGATGCGCGACGCGCAGATCTTGATCCTCGATGAGCCCACGGCTTCATTAACCCCGGGGGAAACCGAACGTCTGTTCCGTCAGATCCGCTCTTTACAGGCGCTCGGCGTCGGGATCGTGTTTATCTCGCACAAATTGCCGGAGATCCGCCAGGTCGCCAGCCACGTCTCGGTAATGCGCGATGGCGCGGTGGTGCTGAGCGGAGAGACCGCGCAGTACGGCGACAATCAGCTGATCGGCGCGATGACGCCGGTCAGCCGCGATCGCGCGCTGAGCGACACGCAAAAGCTGTGGCTGGCGTTGCCGGGTAATCGCCGCACCCAGGCGCAGGATTTCCCGGTGCTGCGGGTGGAGGAGCTCACCGGGGAGGGATTTATCGATCTCAGCCTGGAGATCCGCGCCGGAGAGATCGTCGGCCTCGCCGGGCTGGTCGGCTCCGGGCGAACCGAATTCGCCGAAACGCTCTACGGTCTCAGGCCGGCGCGCGCCGGGCGGGTGTGGCTGGAGAACCGCGATATCAGCCGCGACAGTACACGCGCCAGGCTGGCCGGCGGACTGGTCTATTTGCCGGAGGATCGGCAGGTTTCCGGGCTGTTTCTCGATGCGCCGGTGCGCTGGAACACGGTGATGTTTAACCAGCCATCGCTGTGGCAGCAGAACAGGCGCGAAGCGGCGGTGGTTGAGCGCTATCACCGGGCGTTGGGGATCAAAATGGCCGATGGCGATCGCCCGGTGCGTACGCTCTCCGGCGGCAATCAGCAGAAAGTGCTGCTGGCGCGCTGTCTGGAAGCTAACCCGCTGCTGCTGATCGTTGATGAGCCAACGCGCGGCGTCGACGTTTCCGCCCGCGCTGATATCTATCAGCTGCTGAAAAGCGTCGCCGCGCAAAACGTGGCGGTGCTGATGATCTCCAGCGATCTCGACGAGTTCGTCGGCCTGGCCGACCGGGTACTGGTGATGCATCAGGGCAGGCAGAGCGGCGAGCTGGCGCAGCAAGCGGTCAGCGTTGACCGGATGATGACCCTGGCCTTCGGAGGGCAGGCATGAAAACGTTACTGAAAAATCGCGAACTGAGCGCCTTTCTCGCCATCGTGGTGCTGTTTGCCGGGCTGGTGGCGCTCAACCCGGCCTATTTCAGCTTACAGACCCTGGGCATGATCTTCGCCAGTTCGCAGATCCTCTGCCTGCTGGCGCTGGGGGCAACCCTGGTGATGCTGACCCGCAATATTGACGTTTCGGTGGGGTCCACCGTCGGCCTGAGCGCTATCGCGGTGGGGGTGGCGCTGAATAGCGGCTATGGCCTGATGACCGCTATCGCCTTCGCGCTGGCGATCGGCGCGCTGGCCGGCGCCTTTAACGGTCTTCTGGTGGTGGGGCTGCGGATACCGGCGATTGTCGCCACCCTCGGCACTCTCGGGCTTTATCGCGGAGTGATGCTGCTGTGGACCGGCGGCAAGTGGATTGAAGGCTTGCCGAACAGCCTGAAGGCGCTGTCGGAACCGGCGTTCATCGGCATTTCGCCGCTGGGCTGGCTGGTGCTGGCGCTGCTGCTGGCGGGCGGCTGGATACTGTCGCGCACCGCCTTTGGCCGCGATTTTTACGCCGTTGGCGATAACCTCGCCGCGGCCCGCCAGCTTGGGGTGGCGGTGAACCGCACGCGGATGCTGGCATTCACCCTTAACGGTATGCTGGCGGCCTGTGCCGGGATTGTGTTCGCCGCGCAGATTGGCTTTGTGCCCAATCAGACCGGCAGCGGCCTGGAGATGAAGGCCATCGCCGCCTGCGTGCTCGGCGGGATCTCGCTGCTTGGCGGTACCGGCACGCTGCTCGGCGCTTTTCTCGGCGCCTTCTTCCTCACCCAAATCGATACCGTGCTGGTGCTGTTCCGTCTCCCGGCGTGGTGGAACGACTTCATCGCCGGCCTGGTCCTGCTCGGCGTACTGGTGCTCGACGGGCGTCTGCGTCAGGCGCTGGCCCGCCATCAGCGGGCGCTGAAGTACAGCCGCTTTCAGCCCGGCAACAAAGGGGGCAAGCGCGTGGCCCCGTTTCCCCAACGCAAAAACAAAGAGGTGGCGTAAATGAAGCTCAACTGGGAAAGCGCGCTGCTGGCGTTACTTGTGCTGGAGATCCTGCTGTTTGGCGCCCTGAATCCGCGCATGCTGGATCTCAATATGCTGCTGTTCAGCACCAGCGATTTTATCTGCATTGGCATCGTGGCGCTGCCGCTGACGCTGGTGATCATCAGCGGCGGGATTGATATTTCGCTCGGTTCCACTATCGGCCTGTGCGCCATCGCGCTGGGGGTGATGATGCAGGCGGGCTGGCCAATGAGCCTCGCGATCCCCCTGACGCTGCTGCTCGGCCTGTTGTGCGGGCTGCTGAACGCGGCGCTGATTCACTACACCGGCATTAGCCCGCTGGTGATTACCCTTGGCACCTTGTACCTCTACGGCGGCGGCGCGCTGCTGCTGTCGGGCATGGCCGGGGCGACCGGCTACGAAGGCATCGGCGGATTCCCGGATAGCTTTACCGCCTTCGCCAATTTGACCCTGTTCGGCCTGCCGATACCGCTGGTGCTGTTCGCCGTTATCACCTTTTTCTTCTGGCTGCTGGCCCACCGCGGGCGCTTTGGGCGGCACCTTTTTCTGCTTGGCCAGAACCCGCGCGCCGCGCGCTACGCCGCGCTTTCCGTTAACGGGATGCCCTACGCGCTGTATGGCCTGGTGGGCGTGGCGTCGGCAGTGGCGGCGCTGGTGATGGTCTCCTATTTCGGCTCGGCGCGCTCGGACTTAGGCCGCGACCTGCTGATGCCCGCGCTGACCGCCGCGGTACTCGGCGGGGCCAATATCTACGGTGGTTCCGGCTCGATCATCGGCACGGCGCTGGCCGCGCTGCTGGTGGGCTATTTACAACAAGGTTTGCAAATGGTCGGCATCCCCAACCAGGTGTCGAGCGCGCTGTCAGGGGCGCTGTTGGTTGTGGTGGTGATGGGGCGTTCGCTGAGTCTGCACCGTGAATGGGTGCGGATGAGCTGGCGGCGTCTTTTCTCGCGTAAAACAATCGGAGCATAAAAATGAAAACAAAACTGATCGTGCTGGCAATGGCGCTGGGTATGGCATCGGCCCAGGCGGCTGACCGCATCGCCTTTATTCCTAAGCTGGTCGGCGTCGGTTTCTTTACCAGCGGCGGCAACGGCGCGAAAGAGGCGGGCAAAGCGCTCGGCGTGGACGTCACCTACGACGGCCCGACCGAACCGAGCGTTTCCGGCCAGGTACAGCTGATCAACAACTTCGTCAACCAGGGCTACAACGCGATTATCGTCTCCGCCGTATCGCCGGACGGCCTGTGCCCGGCGCTGAAGCGGGCGATGCAGCGCGGGGTCAAGGTCCTGACCTGGGACTCCGATACCAAACCGGAGTGCCGCAGCATCTATATCAATCAGGGGACGCCGCAGCAACTCGGCGGTCTGCTGGTGGAGATGGCGGAAAAACAGGTGACGAAACCCACCGCCAAAGTGGCGTTTTTCTACTCCAGCCCGACGGTGACCGACCAGAACCAATGGGTAAAAGAGGCGAAGGCCAAAATCGAAAAAGCGCATCCGCAGTGGGAAGTGGTGACCACCCAGTTTGGCTATAACGACGCCACTAAATCGCTGCAAACCGCCGAGGGGATCTTAAAAGCGTACCCGGATCTCGACGCCATTATCGCTCCGGACGCCAACGCGCTACCGGCGGCCGCCCAGGCGGCAGAGAACCTCAAGCGCCAGGGCGTGGCGATTGTCGGCTTTAGTACCCCGAACGTGATGCGCCCCTACGTGGAGCGCGGCACGGTAAAAGCCTTCGGTCTGTGGGACGTGGTGCAGCAGGGTAAGATCGCGGTTAACGTCGCCGATCGTCTGCTGAAAAAGGGCGATCTGAACGTCGGCGACAGCGTCGATGTGAAAGATCTTGGCGCCCTGAAAGTCGAGCCCAACAGCGTGCAGGGCTACCAGTATGAAGCGAAAGGCAACGGCATCGTGCTGCTGCCGGAGCGGGTGGTGTTCACCAAAGAGAATATCAATAACTACGATTTCTGATGGAGGATGAGATGGCTGATTTAGACGATATCAAAGAGGGAAAAAACTTCGGCTTAGACCGTCCGCAGCAGAACACGCTCTACACGCTGAAGGGCTGCGGTTCGCTGGAGTGGGGGATGCAATCGCGGCTGGCGCGTATCTTCAACCCGCAGAGCAACCGTACGGTGATGCTGGCGTTCGACCACGGCTATTTTCAGGGGCCGACTACCGGGCTGGAGCGGATCGATCTCTCTATCGCGCCGCTGTTTGAGGAGACCGACGTGCTGATGTGTACCCGCGGCGTGCTGCGTAGCCAGGTGCCGGCGGCGACCAACAAACCGGTGGTGCTGCGCGCTTCCGGCGGCAACTCGATCCTCAGCGAACTTTCCAACGAGTGCGTGGCGGTGGCGATGGAGGACGCGCTGCGCCTGAACGTCTGCGCGGTGGCGGCGCAGGTCTATATCGGCAGCGAACATGAGCATCAGTCGATCAACAACATCATCAAGCTGGTGGACGCCGGCAACCGCTACGGTATGCCGGTGCTGGCGGTAACCGGGGTGGGCAAAGAGATGACCCGCGACGCCCGCTACTTTTCGCTGGCCAGCCGCATTGCCGCTGAAATGGGGGCGCAGTTCGTGAAAACCTACTTTGTTGAGGAAGGCTTTGAGAAAGTCACCGCCAGCTGCCCGGTGCCGATCGTCATCGCCGGGGGCAAAAAGCTGCCGGAGCAGGAGGCGCTGGAGATGTGCTGGCGGGCGATCGACCAGGGGGCTTCCGGCGTGGATATGGGGCGGAATATCTTCCAGTCCAGCGCGCCGCGCGCGATGCTCAAGGCGGTGAAAAAAGTGGTGCATGAGAACTTAAGCGCCCGTGAGGCGTATCAGTTCTGGCAGGAGGAAAAACAGGGAGAGCTGCAATGAACGTAACGCTGGTGGAAATCAATATCAAACCGGAACGGGTCGACGAGTTTCTTGAGGTGTTCCGCGCCAACCACGAAGGGGCGCTGCAGGAGCCGGGCAATCTTCGCTTTGATGTCCTGCAGGACCCGGAGGTGAAGACGCGCTTTTTTATCTATGAAGCCTATAAAGATGATGAAGCGGTGCTGGCGCACAAGAAAACCCCGCACTATCTGGCCTGCGTGGCGAAGCTGGAGGAGCTAATGTCGCAGCCGCGGCAGAAGCGCAGCTTTATCGGCCTGCTGCCGGAGGCGTAAGACGAGTCCTCACCCACGGGAAGAGGGGAAAAAGAGGAGCCATCTGTTAAATAGGGGGTTGGACAGTTCCCTCTCCCTGTGGGAGAGGGTGAGGGCAATATCCTATGGCTTACGGAAAAACTCGTTATACAGCATGTACAGATGCGCCGCGCTCCAGGAGAAGTTCGGCGCGCCCTGCTGAGCGCCGGTGAGCGGATTGTAGTTCTCCTGAATCGGGCCATCGGAGGTTAGACCCCGGGCGTGCCTGAAGAAGGCGTCCGCCAGCTGCAGCGCCTCTTCGCGGTGGCCGTAGCGCTCCATCCCTTTCAGACCGAACCAGAACTGGTCCACCCACACGCGGCCGCGCCAGTAAATATCCGCGCCAAACGCCGGATTCGTTAATGCGGCGGTACCCAGCGGTACGAAAGTGTTGAACTCTTTGGCGTCCAGCATCACCGAAATGACGTCATCGGCATGCGCCTGAGTGGCCGCGCCGTTGAACAGCGGCGACCAGCCCTCCGGCCCTTTGCCGCGCTCGACGATCGGCCTACCGGCACAGCCGTTTGCCAGCGGCTGCGCTTCAATGCGAATGTCATAATAGAATTTGCTCTGCGGGTCGAACATGCAGGTGTTGATATAGTCGGCGAGCTTTTGCGCCAGCGCCCGGTAGCGTTTTGCCTCCTCCGGCTTGCCGAGAAGGGTCGCCATTTCCGCCAGATAGTGGTTGTCGCTGTACATGTAGCTGGCCTGATCGACCGACTCCTGCAACAGCGAATAGCCGAGCAGGCTGCCGTTCTTACCCCGGTTTTCAGCAAATTTCACCGCCCAGTCGCTACGCTTACCGCCGCCGGCGATGTACTTATCCAGCTGATCTTTATCGATAAAGCCGAAAACAGCCGCGTCATCGCGCCCCGACTCCCAGGAGGCGGCCACCTGCGCCGGGATCTCCAGACTGTCGTAATCGCCTTTCGCCGTCACCTGCTCGTAGGTTTTCAGGCCGGAAAGCGTCCATTCTTTATCGCCCTTTTTCACGGTAAACAGCATCGCGCCGTCGGCGGTGTTGTGCGCTTTATCGCGGGTCGCGCCGTACTCAGGCACGCCGTTGCCGTTGTGGTCGCGGTTGCGCAGCCACCAGCCATGGTAGGCCACCAGCTTCGGATACATCTCCGCCAGCCAGGCTTTATCTTTGGTGACGTTATAGACTTCCATCACCGACCAGGCCGCCAGGCTCGGTTTGGTATTTCGCTCGTTCCAGTTGCTGCCGTCGCCGCCGCGCTCCGGGCTCAGGTTCCAGGCGATCAGATCCGGAATGAACCCGGCATCCTGTGGACGCACTTTATCGTCGGCGGCAATCTGCCAGGAGAAGACGGCGCGGATGTTCTCTTTCGCGATCTCCGGGTTGAAGTGGGCCATAGCGTAGGCCTGCTTCCAGGTATCCCACGGCCAGGTCTGGTTGCCGGAGAACCAGCGCCCGGTTACCGATGGCGTGACGGTGTTGTGCTCAACGGCGCCGCCCGGCGCGCGCCAGTTGCCGTTAAGGGTTTCGATCGCTTTCACCGCCACCCGGGTTTGTTGCTCAGTGGCGTCAGGGTTAGTCAGCCCCTTTTGCAGATAGCCGTTCCAGCGCGCCTCGGAAGCGCGCAGATAGTGCGCCGGTCGCGCCAGAATATCGCGGATTTGCGCTTTCTCGAGACGAACCTGCTCGGCGTTCAGCAGGTGAGAGTAGGTGGTATAAAGCGTGGTCGAGCCGTTGATGTGCGCGCTGCTGGTAAATCGATGGCCGTCGATTTGGGTGACCGTCGGCAGGGAGCGATGGATCTGATACTGCGATTCGCCGGAGGTCATTAAATCCGATGCTGAGCGGACTTTGCCGAAGCTGACGGTCAGACCGTCGTGGGTCGCGCTCAGGCGTCGCTGATAGTCCGGGAAAGCCTGGTCGATGGTTTGCGTTGACTGCGGTTTCCCCTCTTTGGCGGAGAGCTTCTCCAGCAGCTCGCCGTCCCAGACCAGCTTAAGCGGACCGCTGCTGGTGATTTTAGTCTCCAGTAAAGAGGTGTGGGCGCTGGCAAAGCGCAGGGTCATCTCGACCCGTACGCCGGGCGCGGAGAGCGTTTGCGCCAGCGCCCCGGGCAGGCTCCAGGCCTGCAGGGTGAAGGCGACTTTTTTGCCGTTCTGGTACACCGTCAGGCGATCGAAATGGGTCGCCATAAAGTTGATGTACTCCTCGGTGAGCAGGGCGGGCCCCGGAAAGCTGCCCATGGTGGCCGGACCGTCCGGCAGCAGATGCCCATGCCATGCGCCCAAATCAAAAAACGGGTTGAAGCGCTGGTGATCATCGTAATCAAAATCCTGCATCGCCTGCGGCGCGCCGCTGCGGTTGATAACATTTTTAAAGTCATCCGCAGTGAGCGCGTGGGCGGAAAAGCTTAGCAGCAGGGCGCAGGCCAGCGGCGTCAGAGTGGTGATGATTTTCACGGTATTGATATCCCTTTTTACCAGTAGAAATATTGCATCAGGAAAACCTGATCGCTCGGGTCGCCGGAGGCGTTTTTCATGTAGAAGCGGCTGTCCGCAGCGGTGGCAAAACGTCCGCCTCCGTACTCGTACCAGACGCCGAACTGCATAAACGAGGTGGTTTCCTCGGCAGCGCGATCCGGGCGGTGTTTGGCGTAGCTATAGGCGGTGGAGAGATACACGCCCTTGAGCGCTTCATACATGGCGCTGGCCATAAAGCCGGTTTCCGTTCCCGGCACGTCTTTTCCCCTGGCGCGCCCGGTATGGTGCCAGGCGCGGGCGGCGAGGTTGGGAGTGAGAATACCGGTTAAAAACAGCTGTCCGGTACCATCGGTCACCTCCAGACCGTTCATCCAGGTGACCTCTTTGGCGATATCGTACTGGACGTAGCCGTTAACCATCGCCGGGTAGGTATATTTATCGTCGTAGCGGTCGTATTTGCCGAAGTGGAGCCACGCTTTGCTTTCATCGTGGTGCCCGGACGGCGTGGCGGTCACGCTATAGCGAAAATCTCCCGCCAGGTTCTGCACCTTGAGTGCGTACATAATGTCGCGGGTATTGGGGATCACGTAGCCGAGATCGGGCGTGAAATCGCCCCACCACTGCAGATCGTCGAGCGAGGAGTCCTGGCGCAGGCTGAGCATAATTTCGGTGCTGCTCTCGGTTTTATATCCCCCGTAGAGGCGGTTTATTCCGCCTTCAAATCCACCCCAGCCGTGGTCCGGTACCCAGGCATTACCCTGACGATCGGCCTGAACCGTCCAACCTTCGCCATAAATTAAGCCAAACCAGCTGCCGTGCTTTATTTCCAGCCCGCCTTCAATATAAGTGCCATCGCTATATTTATGTTTATCCTCGCCTTCTAAATCCATATATCCGCCGACCCCCAATTCACCGTAAAAACGGTATGAAGTGGCGCTCAATTCAGGCGTTTTCATGTCATCATGTTCCGCCGGGTGAGCAAAATCGGCCGCTACGGCAGGTGTGCAGAAGGCCAGGGCGGCAAGCGCCCCGTAAATCGAATTATTATTTTTCATCGTGTTATTAAGAGGTATTGGGGTTTATTGTTTTAAGTAAAATGGCTTATGACGCGTCAGAGGCTGGCGCCGCTTCAATTCTTTTTTCTTCCTGAGTTAATCCCTTCACGTATTGGCTGTATTTCCACCACGCAAATCCGAGAAAGATAACAATGCCGCCGACGTTATAAAAAATAATGGTCAAAATATTGCCGCCGGTCGGGAACGTTGAGGCGACGAAGCCAATGGAGAAAATAACAATCAGCATGGAAACCACCGTAATGCCGGTTGCGCGCGAGCCCATTTTAAAATCGCGCGGTAGGTGATCGAGCCTGCGGCGCAGGTTGAGGTACGCCAGCATGATAAACAGCGGCGGCAGCATTGAGGCGGCGGCGGTCATGTTGATAATGGTGTTCATTAAATCCTGCACGGTACTGGAACCCATCATCGGGATAATCATCAGTGGAATCACAATCAGGAACTGAATCCACGCCGCGCGCGCCGGTACGCCGTTTTGATTGAGCTCGACGGTTTTTTTACCAAATATTCCGGCCGGGATTTCGGAGAAAAAGATTTTGACCGGCGTCGCGGTCCACATTAATAACGAACCAAACATGGCGGTAAAGGAGACCAGGCCGACAAAACGGTTGACCACGATTTCCGGCAGGCCAAACCAGACCGCCATACCGTGGAAGACCTGTACCGATCCGCCGGTATATTTCAGCTCTTTGCTGCTGATAAACACGTTAATCAGCACCGAGGAAATAGAGTACAGCACGCCAATTACGATCCCGGCGAGGATGATGACCTTAACGAAGGATTTCGATCCGCCTTTCACGTCATTGACGTACACCGCGACGGACTCAGCTCCGCCGGCAGCCATAAAGATCCAGGTGGTGATGCCGAGGAACGCCCAGTTGAAGTTCGGGATCATCGCATCCACGGTAATCGGATCCGCCGGCTGAATACCGCCCACCAGCGCGCTGCCGGAAAGCAGAATGTAGGAAAGCGTCAGCAGCAGCATTAACGACGAGGTCACCGAGGTAATAGGACCCAGCATTTTTGCGCCGTTGGTGGACACCCAGGTCGACAGGGCGAACAGCGCCATGCTCAACATCGTGGTGGCGACGGGGGTCAGAATGTACTCGTAGCCGAGGAAGGCGTAGGAGGCATACGCGATGACCCTCGGCAGCAGTGAGGTAAAAAAGAACAGATTCACAAACCAGTAGGTATAGGCGGTAATAAAAGCCCAACGTCCGCCCAGCGAGCTTTTCACCCAGGCATAAACGCCCGCTTCAGAGTTTTTATTCAGCGAAACGAATTCCGCGATGATCAGACAGAAAGGAACGAAATAGAGCAGGGTAGCGAGGAAGAACATCGGAGCAGAGGCCAGTCCCAGCTCAATATTGTTATTGATCACGTTGTTAAAACTGAAGACGGCAGCGAAGGTCAGCGACAGCAGGCCGAACTTGCCGATGGTATTACGTTTGATATCAGACATAACACATCTCCACACATTGTCCTTCAGAGAATGGCCGAAGGGGATTGTGTTGTTTGTAGGGTAGAGGTAGTTAAGTATCGTGGTTAATTTTAGTAAAATATTTAGTAAATAAAAGCGGTAAAAATGAATTGCTTTAACTCGATCACGAAAATGGTCGGGTGACAGAGCTTGGCTTGTGGGTAAAAAAATCCCGCCAGGGATATCCCGCTGGCGGGAGCAACGGTGGCTTATTTCACCGTATTTGCCGCTGATTTCAGGGGTGTATGTTGGTTCTTGCGCTGTTTTTTCTCAAAGCGGGTTATCCACCACCATGCGAGCCCGGAGAAGACTGCGGTCATAAAGACGTTAATGAAGAAGGCATTCACCAGGTCGACTCCTGGCGGGAAAGCGGAGGCGGTCATGCTGACCAGGAAAATAACGATAAGCATCGACACCACGGCCATCCCAACCTTTCTTGAACCCATGCGGAAGTCGCGCGGCGTATCGTCATGTTTCCAGCGGAAAACAAAGTAGGCGGCCATGATAAACAGCGGCGGTAGCATCGCGGTACCCGCGGTCAGGTTAATCGCGGTGTTCATCATTTGCTGAACGCTGGCGGAGCCGAAACCGTTCACGATGAGCATCAAGAAGACAAAGAGAAATTGCCACCAGGCGGCGCGCACTGGCACGCCGTGGACGTTCAGTTCGGTAGTTTTTTTGCCATAGATGCCCGCAGGAATTTCCGAGAAGTGAATTTTTACCGGTGCGGCGGTCCACATCATCATGCTGCCGAAAATGGCGATAAACAGAATAATGCCGACGAAGCGGCCCATCAGCGCTTCCGAAATATGGAAATAAGCGCCGAGACCGGTGAAAATTTCCACCATACCGGCCGCATAGGTTAGATCTTCACGTGCCACAAAGACGTTGACCAGCAAAGATCCCAGCGCGTACATGCCGCCAATCAGGATCCCGGCGGTGATGATGACTTTAATAAACGATTTCTGCCCGCCTTTAGTGTCGTTCAGGTACGCGGCGACGGTTTCAGCCCCGCCAGCCGCCTGGAAAATCCAGCACATGATCCCCAGCGTCGCCCAGTTGATGGTAGGCGCCATGGCGTGCAGCGTAATCGGCTGCGCGGGAACATGGCCTGCGCCCAGCGCGGTAAAAGCGCCGACCACGTAAATCGCAAATAGCGCGAAAACGCCATACGCTACGCATTCGGAGATTTTTCCCAGCCAGGTCGCACCTTTGGTGGAAATATGGGTGGCCATGGCGAACAGGACGATAGAGATCAGCGAAGTGACCATCGGCGAGAAAGGAATGGCGTAACCCATAATGGCGTACGAAGCGTAGGCCACCACGTTCGGCAGCAGCGACAGGAAAAAGAACAGGTTCACAAACCAGTACAGGAACGAGCCGAGATAGGCCGCGCGGGTACCTAAAGGCTGCTTCAGCCAGGCGTACATACCTGATTCGGAATTTTTATTCGCTGAAACGAATTCGGCGATGATAAACACAAACGGAATAAAATAGACCACCGTGGCAAACAGAAAGATAGGGGCGGAACTGAGCCCTAACTCGATGTTGTTATTAACGATGTTTCGTACGTTAAATACGGCGGCAAACGCCATCGACAGTAAGGCGAATTTGCCTATTTTGGCACGAACTGATTCGGACATAGGTCCTCCGAAAAATGATCTGGCCCGCATTGAGGGCTGGGACCGGGAAGGCCAACGAATAAACCCGCTGGCCTCATCTTGCTTCACGCGGGCTTACTTATTCAGGAAGTAGCCGTCTTCGATAGTCACTCTGAGCACCACCTTTTTGACCGGCGAGTCGCAGATAAAGCGATAAGCTTCATGGGTATCGCAAATCACCATCTGACCTTCGTGAACCTGCACGGTTTCACCGATGCCTTTGAGATATTCACGGTCGGTTTCATCGCGATAGCAGGCCACGGTCTGCAGCTGCTCTTTGGCGGCAAACTCAATTTTTTGCTGACCCTGAAGGTAGTAATGCACCTCGAAATAGCGGCGGTTGCCAACGAACAGCGCATCCGTGGTGCTGTCGCTTGCCACGCGATAGGAGAGCGAATCGCCGATAGAGTGGGCAACTCCTGGTTGAATATTATCGATATTATTGATGGCCTCCACGCAGCGCTGCCATTTACGTCCGCTGTGATAGATTTGCTTAAACTGTTCTAAATTATCGAGAATTCTCATTTTTCAGCCTCGCTGTGTGAATCGGAGGAAAAGAAACCAGCGTCAAAGCTATGATTCGCCAGCGTCTGCGAGGAAGCGCTCCCGCCTTCCAGCGGCAGCAGCGTAAAGCCATAGTTGAACGGTTTGAGCCAGACGCGCCAGCTATCCAGCACCTCGCTCCCCCAGGAGTTAGACCCCAGACCGAGCACACGGGCGTCGATATTCAGGGTGATGTCATCGCTGCGGTGCAGTTCGTTACAGTGCTGCGCTGCGTGCAGATTCTCCGCCGTATAGTGCCAAGCGCTGATGTTAAGCGGATCGCGCGGGACCACCATCAGACCGCTGCCGTGACGGTCGGTAAACGCGGCCCAGCGTACGTGCTGCCGGTTGCCGTTGTTCTGCGGGAACGGATAGTTCACGAACATGTCGTCCACGGTGGTTCGCCAAAGGTCAATGATGTTGCTCTGCTGGCTGTCGGCGTAGTTTTCGCCGGGACCGCGACCGTAGTAATTCACCTGTTCAAACTGGCCGTTAATGCCCAGCATAAAACCGATGCACGGCACAATATGCGGATAGTCGCCGTAACGTTCACCCGCAAGCTCAACGTTAATATGGCCCTGCGGGGTAATCTGCCAGCGATAGGTGCAGCGCATGCCAAAATCGAAAACCGGCGGCGCGATGATGCTGCGGGCGGTGATAATCACCGTGTCACCGCGCTGCTCGGCGCTGAATTCGCGCAGATGCTCCTGCATAATTTGCAGATGATTGGGTTGCCACAGCCCCTCGTATTCCTGCTTGTGGTTATCAATCATCGGCTTGAAGAAGTTGATCTTCGGCTCGCGGGTCACCTGGTCGATGCCGTTCACCTGCCATTCGCTCAGTTTGCCGCTGACTTTCGAGAACACTACGCGGAAGTTGTGCCCGGTGATGCTGTAGCTCAGACGTTCATCGGCAATGCGCAGCGAGGTGGCGCTGGTGTTAATCAGCGGTGTTTTTGCTGCGGTCTGCTCTTTAAGCTGGAACTGGTAGACGGCGATTAGGTGGTTGGCTTCGCTGTACGGCGTACGGGAATCTTTGGTCACCATGATGTTGACGAAGGTTTCGCGGTCGTCGAGCGCCGGCAGGTCGATTTTGATATCGCGACTGCTGTTTGGCGCAAGATCGCGCACCTTAAGCTGCTGGCTGGCAAGCGTAGTCCCCTCGGCGCGTACTTCCACGCGCAGGGTGTAGTCATCAAGGGTCGAGAACCAGAGCTTATTATCGACGCGCAGTTCGCCTTCGCGGATGTTTATCGCCTGCACTTTTACCGGGGCGATAACCTGCTTGTACTCTCTGAGCCCGGGTCCAGGCGTCTGATCGGAGAAAATCAGCCCGTCGAGGCAGAAGTTGTAGTTATTGGGATAGTCGCCGTAGTCGCCGCCGAATTTGTACCACACCGCGCCGCTATCGTCGGTGGCCTGGATTCCGTGATCGCACCACTCCCACACATAGTGGCCCTGAATACTGTCATGTTGATAGAATACGTTCTGGTATTCGCTCAGCCCGCCGGGACCGTTGCCCATCGCATGGGCGTATTCGCAGATAATTCGCGGCTTGGCATGCGGATATTCCCCGAATTCGTTCATCAGCGGCACACGGGTATACATGGTGGAGATGATATCCACCACCTCCGCGTCGCGATCCTCTTCGTAATGCACCAGCCGCGTATCATCGATCGCTTTCGCGGCGTGATACATCGCCCGAATGTTGCAGCCGTAGCCGGACTCGTTGCCCAGCGACCAGATGACGATCGACGGATGGTTTTTCTGCGCATGGACGTGGCGGACGATCCGCTCAACGTAAATATGCTCCCATTCTGGGTCATCGGTGATGGCGCTCAGGTTGCCGACGTTGGCGAAGCCGTGGGATTCGACATCGGTTTCCGCCATCACGAACAGGCCGTAAATGTCGCACATCTCATAGAAACGCGGGTCGTTGGGATAGTGGGCGGTACGTACCGAGTTGATATTGTGCTGCTTCATCAGCAGCAGATCTTTCTCAACGCGATCCATCCCCACGGCGCGGCCCTTCAGATGGTCGTTGTCGTGACGATTAACACCGTGCAGCATTACGTAGCGGTTATTGATGTAGAACAGGCCGTTGCGCACTTTGATATCGCGAAAGCCGACGCGCTGCGGAATGACTTCGATAATCTCTCCGACGTCGTTTTTCAGCGTCATCACCAGGTGATAGAGGTACGGGTTTTCCGCCGACCACTGCTGCGGCGCCCTCACGTCGATCGCAAAGTCGACGTTCAACTGCTCGCTGACGGTCAGGCGCTGCGTTGTGCCTTCATACAGCGCCTTTTCGCCGTCGAACAGCGCGTATTCCAGCGTCGCTGCGCCCGGCTGCGCATTGAGATTTTCCAGCACCAGCTGGCAGGAGAGCGTGGCGTCGATGTAGTCATCGTTAAAATCGGTGCGCAAAGTGAAGTCCTGGACGTGAAGCGGGTTTTTGCCCACCAGATACACGTCGCGGAAAATACCCGCCGACCACCACATATCCTGATCTTCAATATAGGTGGAGTCCGCCCACTGCATGACGCGAACGCAAAGCAGGTTGTCGCCGGTTTTTACCGCGCGGCTGATATCGAACTCTGCCGTCAGGCGGCTGCCTTTACTAAAACCGATGTACTGACCGTTAACGTAAACTTCAAAATAGGTCTCGACGCCATCAAATTTAATGATGGTCTGCTGGCCCTGCCAGCCGTCGCTGAGGGTAAAGATACGCTGATAGGCGCCGGTTGGGTTGTCGGTCGGAACGTAGGGCACGTCAATCGGGAAGGGGAAGCCTTCGTCGGTGTACTGTAGCTGGCCGTGGCCTTCCATCTGCCACATTCCCGGCACGGTGATCGGTCCCCAGTCGCTCATGTACTGCGAGGTGAACGCTTCCGGCACCCGCAGCGGGTTATTAAAGAAGCGGAAGTTCCACTGTCCGCTAAGGGACAGAAAGCGGCTGCTGATTTCACGGGCGAAGGTTCGCGCCTGGGCCTGCGAATCGTAAGAGAAGAAATAGGCGCGCGGAGGCAGCCGGTTTTCATGAGTGAGTTGAAGGTTTTCCCAGCGATTCATATCGCCTCCCTGAACGGACTAAACGGATAAGGTGTATTTTAGTAAAAGTTTTACTAAATAAAACCGGCGAGAGTGATTTACTTTAACTCGATCACAAAATGAGCGTTACCGGGCGCCTGCGGTTGGCGTTGGGAGAGGGATATTTCCGGAGGCGGCGCAGAGACGCTGAATTTCCCGGGGCGATGCTGCGCATCTGTCCGGGCTAACGTTTTGCAGATGGCGGTGCGCCCGTAGCCCGGGTAAGGCGCGTCAAGCGCCGCCCCCGGGAGCCAGGCGCAGAGGATTCAGCGCCAGAAACGAGATTAGCGGGTGGTGCCGCGCAGCTTCAGCACGCTGGGGACAAAGACGTTTAGCGGCAGCGCGCGGCCATCGCGGGCTTTCTCAACCAGCAGGTTGACGCCCTGGCTGCCCATCATTTCAGAATGAATGCGCACCGTAGAGAGCGGCGGAAAGGTAAAACGCGCGGTTGGGATATCGTTAACGCTAATGAGCGAGATATCTTCCGGGATAGAGAGACCGCGTTCATGTATGGCGCGCAGCACGCCGATGGCGATAGAGTCTGACGCGACGAACAGCGCGGTGGGGAAATCCGCTTTTGCCAGCATCGTTTTTGCCAGCTCATAGCCGGAGGAGCTGGAAAACCCTCCGCGCCAGATATCTTCTTCCGAAACCACCCCCTTCAGGCGGCCATACTCGACGAAGGCCACTTCGCGGATGTCGGCTTTACCCGGCTCATCCTGGCCACCAATAAAGCCGATGCGCCGTGCGCCCTGGGCGATAAAAAAGTCGATAACTTCTTTGGCGATGCGCACCAGATCGATATCGACGGCGTCATAGCTGCTGCCGGGTTCATGGAAATCAATAAAGCAGACGTTGTCGGTTAACGCCGTGGCGGCTTCGCGAATCGCCCGCGAAGGCTGGCCGACAATCAGAACGCCGGTCACTTTTTTCAGCTCGGGTAGCGCATTGTTAAAGTAGCAGTTGGTCAGCTCGATACCGAGCTTCTCACATTGCGTTTCGATGCCGTGGCGGATCGCCAGATAGTAGGGATCGTTGATTTCCAGATCCTGCTGATAGCTATAGATGGCCAGAATATGATGGTGGCCTACGGTATGAACCTGAGCCTTACGCGAGCTGGTACTTTTATATTCCAGCTTTTCCGCCACCTCAAGAATGCGATGTTTTGTCTCTTCTTTGACGTTCAGCGTGGGGTCGTCGTTTAAAACGCGAGAAACCGTCGCCAGTGAAACGCCTGCTTCGGTCGCGATATCTTTTAGTGTGGCCATTGTTTTCCTTATCTGACGTTGCCCCATCGACGCAAACCATTGTAAAGCAAGCGCGGGCTGCTGCATCTCTTTTCAGTAAATTTCCGCCGTATTATTCATCACTGTCACCGCGATCCTGCCGCGAAAAAGAGTGATGAATCTAACATTACTCGCACTATTATGCGGAAACCTCGACGGCATTTGTTATATTTTACTAAAATTTTACTTGAGGAGTGCAAGATGGAAACGGTGCTTTATGATGATTTTGCCAGACTTGAAATGCGTACGGGAAAAATTGTGGCAGTGCAACGGCATGCGAATGCCAACAAGCTCTATATTGCCCGGATTGATGTTGGCGATCGCACGTTGCAGACGGTAACCAGCCTTGTGCCGTACTACAGCGAAGAAGAGCTGCTGGGAAAAACGGTCGTGGTCCTGTGTAATCTGGCAAAAGCCAAAATGCGCGGTGAAACGTCGGAGTGCATGCTGCTCTGCGCCGAAACCGACGATGGCAGCGAAAGCGTCCTGCTCACGCCGGAAAGGCTGATGCCTGCCGGCGTGCGGGTGGTATAGCGTAATACCCTCTCCCACGGCGGGAGAGGGCAGGTTACTATGCCTCTTCTACCGAAACCCGTAGCGCCGCCAGGGCCAGGCGGGCCGCTTTTAGTACCTGTTCACACTGCTCCAGTGTCAGCGTCAGCGGCGGTTCTACGCGGATCGTCCTGGCGTTGTTCAGCGTTCCGGCCACCAGTACCCGCTGGCGGAACATCTCGCTGGCAAAGTCATAGCCGATTTCGTTATCGACAAACTCAATCGCCATTAGCATGCCTTTGCCGCGCACGTCATTCACCAGATCTGGATATTCGCGGGCCAGCTGACGGAAGCCGTCCAGCAGCATGTCACCTTTCTGCTCCGCCTGCGCGGGCAGGTTTTGCGTCAGCAGCACGTTGATGGTCGCCAGCGCCGCCGCGCAGGCCAGCGGGTTGCCGCCGAACGTGGTGGTATGCAGGAACGGATTGTCGAACAGCACCGAGAATACCTCTTCGGTGGCGACCGTTGCGCCAATCGGCATCACCCCGCCGCCCAGTGCTTTAGCAAGGCACAGAATGTCCGGCTGGACGTTTTCATGCTCGCAGGCAAACATCTTGCCGGTGCGCCCCATACCGGTTTGCACCTCATCGAGGATCAGCAGCGCGCCAAATTCGTCGCACAGCTTGCGCACCGCGGGCAGGTAGCCCGGCGGCGGCAGAATCACCCCGCCTTCACCCTGAATAGGCTCAAGGATCACCGCCGCGACGTCATCACCGGTCTTTTTGCACTCGCTCAGCAACGTACGCATGGCGTTAATATCGCCGAACGGTACGTGCCGGAATCCCGGCAGCAGCGGCATAAAAGGCTTACGGAAAGTCGATTTCGCGGTGGCGGAAAGCGCACCGAGCGATTTGCCGTGAAACGCGCCGCTGGTGGCGACGAAGGTAAATTTGCCGCGCGGAGACTGGTAAGCTTTCGCCAGCTTTAACGCCGCTTCGACCGATTCGGTGCCGCTATTGCTAAAGAAGCTGTATTTCAGTTTGCCCGGCGTTAAGGCCGCCAGGGTTTTAGCCAGCATGGCCCGCAGCGGGTCCAGCAGTTCCTGACTATGAAGAGGTTGTTTAGCGAGTTGATTTTCGACGGCGGAAACGACAACTGGATTACGGTGCCCTACATTAAAAATCCCGAACCCACCCAGGCAGTCAATAAACTCCTGTCCCTGAGTGTCGACAAGCGTATTTAACCCTCCCGCTTGCCACTCTACGGCTCCGTAATCCCCGCCAGCAGTGACCGATTTTCGATACGCTAAAAACCCTGGGTTCACATGCTCTTTAAAGTATTCTCTGACCTCCTGATTAAGTGATTTCATCTCCTCATGATCGAGCGTTCGCTTCTCAATGAGATTCAGTGCGTGCGCGCTGCAGGCAAGAGCCGATGCGCTGGAAGGTAACCTGTTCAAAATGTGCTCCTGGGAGGGGCGTATCACATGATACTGAATTAAGTATTGCAGGGATTACGCCACTTCGGCGCGGGCCAGGAAAATCGGGATAAACGCAACGTGAAATTGCGATTGAGCAAAATTTAATCTCACGACGCTATTATTGGCATGTTTTACTCCTGAAGGCGTAAAACCCGGTGAATAAGGGCTTCCGCCGCGCGCGCCGCGGCGGTGCAGGCTGCCCAGCGATGGGGCAGAGGGTTAGTCGAGCTGGGAAATCTCCATTGCCGCGCGATCAATCACGCCGACGATCTGCTTTAGCTGAGCTTCGGTAATGGCCTGCTGGTTAACCCTTAAATCCAGTACCGCCTTAAAATTCTCCAGCGCGCGCTTCATCTGCGGATTTTTACGCAGTTCACAACCCACCATACGCGCCTGCAGCCTGGCCTGAATCTGCTCCAGCTGTTGCTGGTTTTCCGCGTGCAGCTGGCTGCCGTCGGCGGTAATGGCGATTTTTTTACGACCGTTTTCGTCAGCCACGCTAATTAAGCCCTGATCCTGGAGCAAGTCTAGCGTCGGATAGATGACGCCGGGGCTCGGGCTGTAGTTGCCCTGGGTCATGGTTTCAATCTCTTTGATAAGCTCGTAGCCGTGGCTGGCGTTACGGGTGAGGATGTCCAGAATCACCAGGCGTAGCTCGCCGTGGCCAAAGAAGCGCTGCCGACGTCCGCCGCCCCTGCGGCCATGCTCGCCGTGTTCGCCATGTTCATCGTGGCGGCCGCGTGGCCCACGTCCTTCTTCGTGATGATGTCTCATGTTTTGTTCCTGTGATTGTTTGATATATCTAATTTATATCTAAAATTAATAAAGTAGCAACACAGTAGTGAGTGTATTTTTTATTTAATTGATATTTAACGATTTAATTTTTGACTTTGGCTTTTTTGGCGTTTTTCTATGACTATATCAAAAAATGCTTGCATTCTTTTTTAATGGCAATCATTATCATTTGCAAGATTTTTAGATATATCTATTCCGTTCACGAAGGCGATGAAAGATGACAACGACCAGACACCCCAAATACCCGCAGCGCGTACGTAATGAACTGCGCTTCCGTGAGTTAACCGTATTGCGCGTCGAGCGTATCGGCAGCGCATTCCAGCGTGTCGTGCTGGGCGGAGAGGCGCTGGAAGGCTTTGTTTCCCAGGGGTTTGACGACCACACCAAGCTCTTTTTCCCGGCCGCGGGCGCTGCGTTCACGCCGCCGGAGGTGACGGATGAAGGTATTAACTGGTGCGATGGCGTGCGTCCGGCGACCCGCGACTATACGCCGCTGTACGACGCCGGGCGTCATGAGCTGGCGTACGACTTTTTTATTCACGATGGCGGCATTGCCAGCAGCTGGGCGCTGGCGGCGAAAACGGGCGATAAGCTGGTGATCGGCGGCCCGCGCGGTTCGCTGGTGGTGCCGGAAGATTACGCCTGGCAGCTGTACGTGACCGATGAGTCCGGAATGCCCGCGCTGCGCCGCCGTCTCCTCGGATTGCAGCAGCTTCCGACGCGCCCGCAGGTCACGGCGATCGTCACCATTAGCGATGAGTCTTATCAAGATTACCTGGCCGATCTTGATGGCTTTAATATCGAGTGGGTGGTGGGGCATAACCCAGCCGTCGTGGCCGAAAAATTGGCGCAGGTGGTGGTTCCGGCGGACGATTATTTTATCTGGCTGACCGGGGAAGGCGCGGCGGTGAAGTCGCTGCTGGCTCGCTTTGAAGGCGAAGAGATTGATCCGCAGCTGGTGCGTTCGCAGGCCTACTGGCACAACAAGTAAGAGCAGAGAAAACCCGGGTTGCGGCTGGCGCCTTACCCGGGCTACCGGCCCGCAGACGGGGGTGAACCCGTAGCCCGGGCAAGGCGCGTTAAGCGCCGCCCCCGGGAGCAGAGCGCAGAGTGGCCGATTTTCCCGGAGGCGATGCTGCGCATCTGTCCGGGTTACCGGCCCGCAGACGGAGGTGAACCCGTAGCCCGGGCAGGCGCTTTGCGCCGCCCGCGGGAGCAGAGCGCAGAGCGGCTGATTTTCCCGGAGGCGATGCTGCGCATCTGTCCGGGCGACCAGCCCGCAGACGAGGGTGAACCTGTAGCCCTGCTAAGCGCAGCGCGAGCAGGGGGATTATCTCTGCGTCAGCGCTTTAAACACCATCGCCACCGCATGGGCGCCGGGGTCCATATTGCCGCGCAGGCTATCGCTGTTGAGATACGACGCGCGCCCGGCGTTGGCTTTGCTGGCGTGAAGCGTACGATCCGCCCCCGCCTGGGCCGCTGCGAAAGCCGCCCGCAGATTATCCGGCTCGGCCTGCAGCGCCGCCAGCGCCGGCTGTAGGGCGTCAATCATGGTCCGATCGCCTTCATCGGCGCCGCCGTAAAACTTCATCTGCGCCAGCCCGGCGTTTAGCGCTTCGGCGACGCTTGCTCCCTGTTCCAGTTTCTGCCCGGCGGCGGTAAAGAAAATCGACATCAGCACGCCGCTGGAGCCGCCCATCACCACGGTCAGACGCTCGCCAATCAGCGCGAATAGCGTAGCGAGGTTAGCCAACGGCAGCTGGCGACGCTGTAGCAAGTCGGCGATGTCGCGCGCGCCGGCGGCGAAGGTGGAGCCTGTATCGCCGTCGCCGACTTTGGCATCCAGCGCGTTGAGGTCCGCTTCAAGATCGGACAGCGTGCCGGTCACCCGCTCAACGTAGTCCGCAACCACGCTATTCTCCGAGGGCGCAAATTCCACCCGCGTACTGCGCAGCGAGGACGGCATCACGCTGACCGCGCGCGGCTGTACCGGCGTCTGCCAGCCGGCAGTTTCTACCGCGGAAAGCAGCGCCTTCTCAATACTCTCTTCCAGCACGATGGCGGTGAGGGAGAAACCTTTCATATCCAGCGCGGTCACCAGCGAAGCCGGGCCTATCAGCCAGTCGATACGCTGATGCAGCGGCGTATGCGCCAGCTCGCGGGTCAAAATCGCCATTTCGGCAACCGATACGCCGCCGAGATTATTGATCATCACCGCCAGACGACCGGTTTCCGGCAGGGCGGCGCTGAGCTTCTCCGTCATCAGCGTAACGATTTCCGCGCTGTTCTGGGTAGCGATGACCGATGCGCCCGGTTCACCGTGGATCCCCATGCCCAGCTCGGCCTGGTCCGCATGATGGCGCGGGGCCGCTTCCGCATCCTGCGGCAAATGGCAGCTGGCAAGGGCCAGCCCGAGGCTGAAGGTATGTCCGGCGGCATACTGCGCTTCGCGCAGCACGGTCGCCAGATTGTGCCCGCGTTCGGCGAAGTAGCCAGCCACTTTATGCACCAGAATTGTCCCGGCGATGCCGCGCGGATGTTTATTATCCGGCAGCGAAATATCATCGCCAACGATCAGCATTTCAACGTTATAGCCCATGCGGCGCGCCTTCTCCGCGGCGAGACCGAAGTTCAGACGATCGCCAGTGTAGTTCTTGACGATCAGCAGACAGCCTGCGTCGCCAGTCACCGCCTGGATAGCGGTCAGCACCGCATCGACGCTCGGCGAGGCAAACAGATCGCCGCAGACGGCGGCGGTCAGCATGCCTTTACCGACAAAGCCCGCGTGGGCCGGCTCGTGGCCGGAACCGCCGCCGGAGATCACCGCCACGTTGTTTTTGTCGAGATCGCGACGCACCACCACGCGAATGGCGGGATCGCTCTCCAGCCACGCCAGGTTATTCCACGGGCTGGCGATAATGGTTCCTTCAATCACGTCGTTGACGAGGTTGGCGCGCTGATTAAAAAAGAATTGAGACATAACGGATCCTGAAAGTTAAGCGAGTTCCCGGAGGAGGCAGCCTCCGGGGCGGAAAGATGGGGGCAGGTTAGCCGCGAATCACGCGTTTGCCGGGAATATCAAGGGTGACGGTCTCGCCATTTTGCAGCGTCGTCAGCACATTGCTCTGCTGGCAAAGCATTGCGATACCCGCCTGGCGGGCGATAATGGCGCCGTGAGCGTGCTCGCTGCTCTCCTGCAGACAGATCCCCTTAACCTGACGGGCGTCGAGCTGCACGACGGTAGAGGGAAAGATATCGTCGGCAACGAGGATTGAAGGCGCGCTAAACTGCGGCAGCGCTTCGCTGCTCTCGTTAAGGTGACGCAGCGTGCGGTGCAAAATATCTTCAATATCAATATAGCGGGCGCGAAGGTAGGCATCGTCGAGATGGCGATATTGTTGGCTTAAATCGCTCAGCACCTGATGCCACGCCCACTCCGCGCTGCACTGCTCGTCGCGCACGATCTCGCACGCTGCTGTATATAAATCAGGATCATCGAGCAGAGTATGATGCCCGGAGAAGATCGCCGCGATGTCGGCGGAATATTTCTCCTCCGCCAGGGCCGTCAGCGCGCTAAGATCGTCCAGCGTCCGATCAATAGCCCCTTTCAGGCGCAGCTGCTGCTGACCGATGGCGGCGATCTTTTCCCGCGTAACGCTGTTCTGAGGCCGAGGGTAGAGTACGACCTGGCCCTGAACGCGAGCGGCACGGGTGGGCTGCAAAGCGGGCGTTGCCTCCGTTTGCTCGCCGAAGTTCTCCGCCGCCAGCGCCTGGAATGCCGCCAGCGCGGCGTCGGCGTCCGGGCCGCGGGCCAGCAACCTTAAGGTATCGTTCCGGCGCACCTGAAGCAGGGCGATTTGGTTGAGGCTATCCGGCGTGACGCACTTTCCCTCTTTCTCCAGCACCAGGTCGGCGTTGAATCCCGCCAGCGCGGCGACCATCTTTGACGCCGGGCGAACGTGCAGGCCGTTAGGGTTTTGAATCACTACGGAAACCGAGCGCGCGTCGCGGTCATCGGCCAGCGCGGCGGTCAGCGAAGGGGGCTGCGGTTGCGATGGTAACCCGAGCTGTACGCGCTTTGCCTCCAGCGCATTCATGGCGTCCTCGATCACCTTGTCGATGTCGGCTCCGGCTGCGGCGCTCACCGTCGCCGCCAGCGTCCCTTCAACCAGCGGCGCCGCGCACAGCCTGACCTTCGCCGCAATCACCGGATCGAGCAGATCCAGCGCGGTTTCGGCGCTCAGCAGGGCGCTGCCGATATCCATCATCACCAGCACATGATCGGCGTCGGCGACGGATTCAATGGCTTCCATTACCTTAATCGGATCGGTGCCGATCGGGCTGGCGGGATCGTCAATGCCGGCGGCGATCGCCAGCTTGCAGCCATCGTTCATTAACATCTGCCGGGCCAGTTCTCCGACACCTTCGCCCAGACGGGCGCTATGAGAAACAATAACCAGGTTTACCATCGCGTTTTCCTTACTCTTTAGCTGCAGCAGCCAGCATCTGAACCATAAACATCACCGAGGTTGCGCCCGGATCCTGATGCCCGATGCTGCGTTCGCCCAGATAGCTGGCCCGCCCTTTACGGGCCTGCATGGCGATGGTGGCGTGGACGGCGGTTTGCGCCTGTTCGCAGGCAGCATCAAGGGCGCTTTGTATCGACAGGTGCTGTTCGCTGGAGTGGCGCAGCGATTCCACCACCGGCAGCCAGACGTCGCACATGGTTTTATCCCCCGGTTCGGCTTTGCCGCGATTCACCACCCCTTCCGCGCCTTCGCGGAAGGTCTGATAAAGCTCTTCCAGGGTCAGGCTCTGATGGGCCTGGGTCACCTGGGCGGCGCGAATAAAGAAGGTGCCGAACAGCGGGCCGCTGGCCCCGCCGACGTTGGAGAGCAGCGTCATACCGGTATTTTTAAGAATGAAACCAATGTCTTTATCGGCAATCGACGGCAGCTTTTCCACCACCTTGCTGAAACCACGATGCATATTCAGGCCGTGGTCGGCATCGCCGATTTCCCGGTCCAGACCGGTCAAAAAATCGCTCTCTTTTGTGAAGATATCGCCGCAGCGATAGAGCCAGTCTACGATTTGCGTTCTGCTTAATGACATGTCGTGCTCCTTATTTTCCCCAGTTCAGCGCCGGGGTGTGAACCGGGGCGTCCCATAATGCCAGCGTCTCGTCATCGGCTTTTAACAGAGTGATGGAAAAACCCACCATATCCAGAGAGGTACAGTAGCTGCCGATAAGATTGCGTTCGATAACGATGCCGGTTTCCTCGCAGCGCTGCGTCAGACGGTTATAGACACCGTAGAGTTCGGACAGCGGCGTGGCGCCGAGATTGTTGACCAGCGCGATAACCCGATCGCCTTTTTGCAGCGCCTGCTTGGTTTGCGATACCTCCTGCCACGCACCTTTCACGTTGTCCCAGTGGCGCAGCGTGCGGCTATAGGCGCCGTTTTCCAGCAGGGTATCGAACATTTCGTCAACGGTGCGATCGAGGGAGGTGAAGCGGCGGCGGTCGATGCCCGGTTCGCCGTGAATGCCGACGCCGAACTCCATCTCATCGTCCTGCAGTTCGAATGAGGGCTGCCCGGCGGCCGGCACGGTGCAGGCGTCGAGCGCGATGCCGATAGAGTGGCCGTGGTTGTTGAGCTTGCGCCCCAGTTCGGCGCAGGATTCCAGCGAGTCGCCGCGTTCGGCGGCCGCGCCCACCAGTTTTTCAATCAGCACGGTATTGGCCACTCCGCGCCGTCCGGCGGTGTAGAGGCTATCTTTCACCGCCACGTCGTCATCGACCACCACGGTGGTGACCTTAACGCCGCTTTCGTGCAGCAGCTCGGTGGCGGTTTCGAAGTTAAGAATATCGCCGGTGTAGTTTTTGATAATCAGCAGCACGCCTTCGCCGCCGTCGATAGTCATGGCGCACTCAAACATTTTATCCGGCGTCGGGGAGGTGAATATTTCCCCCGGGCAGGCCCCGGAGAGCATGCCATGGCCGATATAGCCGCAGTGCATCGGCTCATGACCGCTGCCGCCGCCGGAGAGCAGCGCCACTTTCCCGGCCACCGGCGCATCGGCGCGGGTAACGTAGAGTGGGTCCTGGTGCAGCCTCAGTTCAGGGTGCGCTTTTGCCAGACCAGCCAGTTGTTCGCTCAGGACATCTTCGACACGGTTAATCAGTTTCTTCATTGTTTATTCTCCGTCGGAGTTTCGATGCGGCCTCTCTGCTGATGGAGGCGGTCATCGTGTAGGGGTACCGCCTGACGATGTGCGATATCGGGCGATGTAATGATTCTGGCTGAGTTAGCGGGGAAAAAAACTGCGATAAAAGGAGTTTCATTACGAAACGTAATTATTCATTTTTGTTCCGAAATGAAACGCTTTTGCACCGGGAAATGAAAAAATGCGAGCTAAAGCGGCTATTTCATCTCGCTTCACCTGCCTGCAAGACTTGCGTAAAGAAATAATTTTGCCCTTTCTTGCCGCCCATGACGGTGAAAAACGTCGACGCTCGCCCGCTTAGTGGCCTTCTTTTGCGTCGAAGGGGCGGATCGAGATCGCAATCCCACCGTTTCATGTGAATTCATGTTCCAATATGGAACAATAAAATTTATGTGCTGTTTCAAATCGGGACAAAAAGGGGAAAGATTTTTTTGCCCGCGGCTCGCCCTACAGTGATGGCATCGCTCAGGTAGCGCTTTCGTTCCCGCCTTTAATACATGGCCGGACGGGGAAATACCGGGGCCCATCATGTCAAAACATGCACTTATTTGAGGGTGAACGGAATGCTAAAAGTTATTCAATCTCCAGCCAAATATCTCCAGGGACCAGATGCATCCACGCTGTTTGGGCAATACGCCAAAAACCTGGCGGACAGCTTTTTCGTGATTGCCGATGACTTCGTAATGAAGCTGGCGGGAGAAAAAGTGCTGGAAGGTTTACACAGCCACAACATCAGCTGCCATGCGGAGCGCTTCAACGGCGAGTGTAGCCACGTTGAGATCAATCGCCTGATCGCCATTCTGAAGCTGCACGGCTGCCGCGGCGTGGTGGGTATCGGCGGCGGCAAGACGCTCGATACGGCGAAAGCCATTGGCTACTACCAGAAGCTACCGGTGGTGGTGATCCCGACGATCGCCTCCACCGATGCGCCAACCAGCGCGCTGTCGGTTATCTACACCGAAGCCGGTGAGTTTGAAGAGTATCTGATTTACCCGAAAAACCCGGATATGGTGGTGATGGATACGGCGATTATCGCCAAAGCCCCGGTGCGCCTGCTGGTGGCCGGGATGGGCGATGCGCTTTCAACCTGGTTTGAAGCCAAGGCCTGCTACGACGCCAGAGCCACCAGCATGGCGGGCGGCCAGTCGACGGCGGCGGCGTTGAGCCTGGCGCGCCTGTGCTATGATACGCTGCTGGCGGAAGGCGAAAAAGCCCGCCTCGCCGCCCAGGCCGGGGTGGTGACCGATGCGCTGGAACGCATCGTTGAAGCGAATACCTACCTCAGCGGTATCGGCTTTGAAAGTAGCGGTCTGGCCGCCGCGCACGCCATTCACAACGGTTTCACCATCCTCGAAGAGTGTCACCATCTGTACCAT
The DNA here is from genome assembly GCF_018139045.1 of Klebsiella pasteurii. Classification (NCBI taxonomy): domain Bacteria; kingdom Pseudomonadati; phylum Pseudomonadota; class Gammaproteobacteria; order Enterobacterales; family Enterobacteriaceae; genus Klebsiella; species Klebsiella pasteurii. The sequence continues at coordinate 3,195,281 of NZ_CP073236.1, read as the reverse complement.
GGCGAGAAAGTGGCCTTTGGTACCCTGGCGCAGCTGGTGCTGCAAAATAGCCCGATGGAAGAGATCGAAACGGTGCTGAACTTCTGCCATACCGTCGGCCTGCCGGTCACGCTGGCGCAAATGGGCGTTAAAGAGGGCATCGATGAGAAAATTCAGGCAGTTGCTAAAGCGACCTGTGCGGAAGGGGAAACCATTCATAACATGCCGTTCCCGGTCAGCGTGCAGAGCGTACATGCGGCGATTCTGACCGCCGATCTGCTTGGACAGCAGTGGCTGGCGCGTTAATTTATCGTGGTCCTGTCCCGCTTCGTTGATGAGAAGGGGCGTTTATCCCCCTCTGGCGGTCGCCGCCGGAGGGGTTGTCGTTTATGTAACAGCGGAAATGGATATGACTGCGCAGACTCAGAGCTTTCCCCTGGTGATAACCCAGTCGTGGCATCGCTGCAGTAAGTTTATGCAGCGGGAAACCTGGCAGACGCCGCATCAGGCGCAGGGGCTGACCTTCGAATCGATTTGCCGGCGCAAGACCGCGCTATTGACGATTGGCCAGGCGGCGCTGGAAGATGCCTGGGAGTTTATGGATAACCGCCCCTGCGCGCTGTTTATCCTTGATGAGTCCGCCTGTATTCTCAGCCGCTGCGGCGATCCGCAGACCCTCGACCAACTGGCGGCGCTGGGATTTCGTGACGGCAGCTACTGCGCGGAAAGCATTATCGGCAGCTGCGCGCTCTCTCTGGCCTCCATGCTCGGGCAGCCGGTCAAAACGACGGGCGAGCAGCATTTTAAACATGCGCTGCACGGATGGTCGTTTAGCTCCACGCCGGTGTTTGATAACCACGGGCGCCTGTTCGGTTCCATTTCCCTGTGCTGCCTGGCCGAAGAGCAGGCTTCGCCGGATCTCTCCCTGACCCTGGCTATCGCGCGGGAAGTCGGTAACTCACTGCTCACCGACAGCCTGTTGTCAGAGTCGAATCGCCATCTTAACCAGATGTACGGTCTACTGGAGAGTATGGATGACGGGGTGATGGCGTGGAATGAGCAGGGAGTTTTGCAATTTCTTAACGTGCAGGCCGCGAGACTGCTGCATCTTGATGCCCAGGCCAGCCAGGGGAAAAACATCAATGAGCTGGTGACGCTGCCGGCCTTGCTGCGCCGGGCTATTAAGCACGCGCGTGGGCTGAATCATGTGGAAGTCACCTTTGAGAGCCAGCATCAGTTTGTCGACGCCGTAATTACGCTCAAGCCAATCGTCGAAGAGCAGGGCAACAGCTTTATTCTGCTGCTGCATCCGGTCGAGCAGATGCGCCAACTGATGACCAGCCAGCTTGGCAAAGTGAGCCATACCTTTGAACAGATGTCGGCGGACGACCCGGAAACCCGGCGGCTGATTCACTTTGGTCGCCAGGCGGCGCGTGGCGCTTTCCCGGTGCTGCTGTGCGGTGAAGAGGGGGTGGGCAAAGAGCTGCTCAGCCAGGCGATTCACAATGAGAGCGAGCGGGGCGGCGGGCCGTATATCGCGGTCAACTGCCAGCTGTATGCCGACAGTGTCCTGGGCCAGGATTTTATGGGCAGCGCGCCGACGGACGATGAAAACGGTCGCCTTAGCCGTCTTGAGCTGGCCAACGGCGGGACGCTGTTTCTTGAAAAAATCGAATATCTGGCGCCGGAGCTGCAGTCCGCGCTGCTGCAGGTAATCAAGCAGGGGGTATTAACCCGTCTGGACGCCCGTCGCTTGATCCCGGTGGACGTCAAAGTGATCGCCACCACTACCGTCGATCTTGCCAATCTGGTGGAGCAAAACCGCTTTAGCCGCCAGCTTTACTACGCGCTGCACTCTTTTGAAATCGTTATTCCCCCGCTGCGAGCGCGGCGCAACAGTATTCCCTCGCTGGTGCACAATCGCCTTAAGAGCCTGGAAAAGCGCTTCTCCTCGCGGCTGAAGGTAGATGATGATGCGCTGGCGCAACTGGTGGCCTACTCCTGGCCGGGCAATGATTTTGAGCTGAACAGTGTTATCGAGAATATCGCCATTAGCAGCGATAACGGCCATATCCGCCTGAGTAATTTGCCGGAATATCTGTTTGCCGAGCGGCCCGGGGTCGACACGGGTTCTTCGCTGCTGCCCACCAGCCTGACCTTCAGCGCCATTGAGAAAGAGGCGATTATCCATGCCGCCCGGGTGACCAGCGGTCGGGTGCAGGAGATGGCGCAGCTGTTGAATATCGGCCGCACCACGCTGTGGCGCAAAATGAAGCACTACGATATCGACGCCGGTCAGTTTAAGCGCGGACGTATGGAGTAGTTTCCTGTAGGGAGTGATACGGAATAGTCGAGCAGAAAAGCAGCACGCAAGCGTTTAGCTGCGGTCTGAATCAAAGAAAGGCAACGATCTCTTTGATATCCCGGCAAAGATGGGTCCATAGTGTAAGCATGTTCATTACGTGGTTAATTTTAAGGATAAGAGCATGCCAACAGCAATCGATAAAGCCCTGGATTTTATTGGTGGTATGAACACCTCGTTGTCGGTGCCAAATACTATGGATGAAAGTACCGCTAAGGGAATTTTGAAGTATTTGCATGAACTAGGCGTACCGGCGAACCCTGCCGAGGTCACGGCCCGGGGTGAAAAGGAGGGATGGGATGTCGGGTTCACGGAAAAAGTCGCCGGATGGGCGGACAAAATTGCCTCTGGTAAGCGGATCGTCATTAAAAACCCGGAATACTTCACCGTCTATATGCGCGAACAGCTGCAGGCGCTGGTGTAACCTGACCTCATTTTAAGCTGTGGCGCCCCGATGGGGCCGCATAATGCAAAAAGGGCTGACGATTTCTCGTCAGCCCTTGCTGTATCTGGTGGCCCCTGCTGGACTTGAACCAGCGACCAAGCGATTATGAGTCGCCTGCTCTAACCACTGAGCTAAGGGGCCGTGGCGAAGGATTATAAAGTAACTGTTCCCCGCAATCCAGCCTAAAACGCACGCCTGCTGTTTTTATAAACAACGCATTTTCAATCCTTTATAATGACCTTTTAGGTATTGAGCTGGGGAAAACATGATTAACGATATTTTGGCGCCGGACCTGAGGGTCGTTTTTTGCGGTATCAATCCGGGGAAGTCTTCCGCCCATACCGGTTTTCATTTTGCCCATCCGGGAAATCGCTTCTGGAAGGTGATTCACCAGGCCGGCTTTACCGACCGTCTGCTGAAGCCCGAGGAGGAACTTCAGCTGCTGGATACTCGCTGCGGGATCACCATGCTCGTCGAGCGCCCAACGGTGCAGGCCAGCGAGGTCGAGCTGCTGGAGCTCCGAGACGGTGGCCGGGAGCTGGTCAGGAAAATGGAAGAGTATCAGCCGCGTGCGCTGGCGATCCTCGGTAAACAGGCCTTTGAGAAAGCGTTTCAGGCGCGTGGCGTAAAATGGGGCAAGCAGCAGGTGACCATTGGCGCGACGGAAGTGTGGGTGCTGCCGAATCCCAGCGGCCTCAACCGGGCGACGCTGGATAAGCTGGTGGAGGCCTACCGGGAACTCGACGAGGCGCTGGCCACGCGAGGGCTATAATGAGCTGCGGACGACTAGGGGGGTTGGTCGTCGCGTAGCCGCGCTGGCTAAAGTCCGTGGCTTTAGCCAGCTTTTACATTATCGCTAACATTCCCTTTTTCTATCATTAATAATATTGAGTCAAAAGCGAAGTCGAGAAAGGATTTTCGGTCTTTCTCAAGGTGACGTAAAAAATAGGATTCTCTATGCGAGGATTTTTCCACGAGTCCGGTCAGGCAGAGCCAGAACAGCATTGTGACGTCCGCGGCGGAAGCATTCAGCCCGATCTCTTTTTTTTCGGCGGCGCCGGTGATTTGCGCGGCGATAATATGGTTTATTTGTTCACCAATCATAGAGATACTCTTCAACGCTTTATTGTTTTTAGTGATTTTTTCATAATTCGCGATTTGCCCTGTGATAGCGGGAAAATAGGCAATGCTCGTTTCGTGGAGAGCGATCAGCGCATGGCATAGCTCGCGATAAAACTCGCGGAATGAATTTTGCCGACTGGCTATTTTTATCACCTCCTGATAGAAACGCTCCATTCCCTCCAGGATAAGATGATCCAGAATGTCTTTTTTATTTTCAAAATAGGTATAAAGCGTTGTTTTGCTAAAACCCGCTTCATGGGCGATCTCATCCATGGTGGTACTTTCTATTCCGCGGTTGAGAAATAAGGTATTAGACGTGGTTAAAATAACCTTTCTATTAAAATCAGCCAATTGAATTTTACGCTTGCTATTCATTTAATTTCCCTATGATTTATCTTCCGTTTTATGCTCTCCGGGCCATCCATAAACCCATGGTACAAACGTAAAACGATGAGTCCAGTTGTTTATATGCCGATAAAGAAGTAATTAAGAATATAGCCTGAATGTATTTTTAGGGGTTTTCGAATGGGGTTTTAATATTTCTTAAATAAATATGTTTTGTTCAGACATAAAAAAAGCCAGTCATATGACTGGCTTTTTGCGGCACGCGGCGAAATTAATCGTCGAGGAAGCTACGCAGCACTTCAGAGCGGCTTGGATGGCGCAGTTTACGCAGCGCCTTCGCTTCGATCTGACGAATACGTTCGCGGGTAACGTCGAACTGTTTACCCACTTCTTCCAGCGTGTGATCGGTATTCATGTCGATACCGAAGCGCATACGCAGGACTTTCGCTTCACGGGCGGTCAGGCCAGCCAGAACGTCATGGGTGGCGGCGCGCAGGCTCTCGGTGGTGGCAGAGTCCAGCGGCAGCTCGAGGGTGTTATCCTCGATGAAATCTCCCAGATGCGAATCTTCATCGTCGCCAATTGGCGTTTCCATGGAGATCGGCTCTTTGGCGATTTTCAGCACCTTACGAATTTTATCTTCCGGCATCAGCATACGCTCGGCCAGCTCTTCCGGCGTCGGCTCGCGGCCCATCTCCTGCAGCATCTGGCGGGAAATACGGTTGAGTTTGTTGATCGTCTCAATCATATGCACCGGAATACGGATGGTGCGCGCCTGGTCTGCGATAGAACGGGTGATCGCCTGACGGATCCACCAGGTTGCGTAGGTGGAGAACTTGTAGCCGCGGCGGTATTCAAACTTATCAACCGCTTTCATCAGACCGATGTTGCCTTCCTGGATCAGGTCGAGGAACTGCAGACCGCGGTTGGTGTATTTCTTGGCGATCGAGATAACCAAACGCAGGTTCGCTTCAACCATCTCTTTCTTCGCACGGCGCGCTTTCGCTTCACCGATGGACATACGACGGTTGATATCTTTTACCTGCTCAATGGTCAGGCCGGTCTCTTGCTCAATCTGCTGCAGTTTCATCAGGCCGCGCTGAACGTCTTCTTTCACGTCAAGCAGCTTCTCTGACCACGGCTTGTTCATGGCGATGGCCGCATTGAACCAGGTTTCGCTGGTTTCGTTGCCGGTGAACAGAGTGATGAAGTTTTTCTTCGGCATTTTGCACTGTTCAACGCACAGCTTCATGATGATACGTTCTTGAGTACGAACGCGATCCATCATGACACGCATGCTGTTAACCAGATAATCGAACTGTTTTGGCACCAGACGGAACTGTTTGAACACTTCAGACAGCTTGAGGATCTCTTCCTGCGCTGCGGCGTGGCTACGACCTTTCGCTTTGATGGTGTCGCGGGTCAGTTCGTACTGCGTACGCAGCTCGGCGAATTTCTCGCGCGCCAGCTCAGGGTCGATGCTGTTGTCGTCATCGCTGCTGTCGTCGTCTTCTTCTTCATCTTCGTCTTCGTCGTCATCCATCTCTTCCTGAGAGAGTTCAGAACCGACGTGAGTGGCGGTTGGCGCCAGATCTTCTTCAGCGTTCGGGTCGACAAAGCCGGTGATCAGATCGGACAGGCGTGCTTCTTCCGCTTCAACGCGATCGTACTGCTCCAGCAGATAGGTGATCGCTTCCGGGTATTCCGCAACTGAGCACTGGACCTGGTTAATCCCGTCTTCGATGCGTTTAGCGATGTCAATTTCGCCTTCGCGCGTCAGCAGTTCGACGGTACCCATTTCACGCATGTACATGCGCACCGGGTCGGTTGTGCGTCCGATTTCAGACTCAACGCTGGAGAGAACCTGCGCGGCAGCTTCTTCCGCATCTTCGTCGGTATTGTTGTTCGTTTCAGCAAGCAAGAGATCATCGGCATCCGGCGCTTCTTCCATCACCTGAATGCCCATGTCGTTGATCATTTGGATGATGTCTTCGATCTGGTCGGAGTCGACGATATCTTCCGGCAGATGGTCATTGACCTCGGCATAGGTCAGATAGCCTTGCTCCTTACCACGTTGGACAAGAAGCTTCAGCTGTGACTGCGGGTTTTGCTCCATAAGACGGTATCCACACTTAATTCGTTTGATTGGTGTAAGCAGGCGAACTGCCAACATTTAAAGCGAGGGCGTACTTATATTATTGCCGCTGCGCCTCGAGCGGCTGTCGGGGTCTTCCCGAACGATATTCGGCACTTAAGCCGTTAAATACTTCATCCTTCAAGTTGTCTCTGCGTTAGCTACGTTCCCTCATCCTGCCCATGGGCTTATGTTGCTTTCCAGGGGGACGTTCTCTTGCTGCCTTGATACAACTTGAATGATTTAATCTTTCGTTTATTTTTTGGCCAGTTCCTGGCTGATAGTCCAGAGTTCCCGGCGTTCTTCACTGCTTAAACCGTGAGTGCGGTCGCGAGCTATCAACTCTTCTTGCCGCAGTTCCAGCAGTGAATCAAACATATGGTTGAGCGAGTCGGTGAAGGTTTTTTCAGCAATATCCTTATCTGCTATATCGTCCCACATCGACAGTTTTTCAAGGGTTGCGGCTTCATTTGTGCCGCGATATTGCTCTAAAAGCAGTCCGGTAGTCAGGCCCGGCTGTGCCAGGCAGGTGTTAACCAGTTCGCTGAACAAACCAAGTCCAGGCATTTTACGCGGGTCCAGCCCTTCGAGAGGCGGTACCAGCGGGGCCAGGTCCGGGTTTTGTACCAGTAACCCTATCAGTATACGCATGGTCGTGCGTTTTAGCTGCGGAGCGGGGCGCTGGATGCCATTTTCAGACTGTTTTGGCATTAAACGTTCAAGCTGCGCATCATCTAAAATCCCCAGCTTATTGCCTAACTCCTGGCGCAGGTAAATGCGCAGCGTTTCACCCGGCACCTGCGTTATCAGCGGCAAGGCTAACGTACTCAGCTGCGCGCGGCCGTCCGGGGTGCTCAAATCCACCTGCGGTAACAGGCTGTTGAACAAAAACGTGGAGAGCGGCTGAGCCTGCTCCATCCGCGCTTCAAATGCGTCTTTCCCCTCTTTGCGCACCAGCGTATCCGGATCTTCGCCATCCGGCAGAAACATAAAGCGTAGCTGACGCCCGTCGGTCATATACGGCAGCGCCGTTTCCAGCGCGCGCCAGGCGGCATCGCGGCCAGCCCGGTCGCCGTCGTAGCAGCAAACCACCTGATTGGTGACCCGGAACAACAGCTGAATATGGTCAGCTGTCGTCGACGTTCCTAACGACGCAACGGCATAGTTGATGCCGAATTGCGCCAGCGCCACCACGTCCATATAACCTTCGACCACCAGCAGGCGGGACGGTTCAGCATTGTCCTGCTGCGCTTCATAAAGACCGTACAACTGGCGGCCTTTATGGAAAATATCGGTCTCCGGGGAGTTCAGGTACTTCGGCAGGGCGTCACCCAGCACGCGACCACCAAAACCAATCACCCGGCCTCGCTTATCGCGGATGGGAAACATCACCCGTTCGCGGAAGCGGTCGTAACTGCGCCCCTGATCGTTCGTGACCAGCATGCCTGCATCAATCAGCGACTGGCGATTTTCTTGATTACCGCCAAAACGTTTTAAGACGTTATCCCAGCCGGGAGGGGCGTATCCAATCGCAAAACGCGTAATGATCTCACTGCTTAAGCCGCGTTTTTCCAGATACTGGCGCGCGGGGGCGGCGGCGGGTTGCATCAGAGACTGTTGATAAAACGTGTTCAGACCATCCATCAGCTGATAGAGATTTTGCCGCTGATGGCGCTCGATCTGGCTGGGTCCGCTACCTGCTTCATACGGCACGTCAAGATTATGCATGGCGGCCAGCTCTTCGACGGTTTCCACGAACTCGAGCTTGTCGTAGTTCATCAGGAAGTCGATAGCGTTGCCGTGCGCACCGCAGCCGAAGCAGTGGTAAAACTGTTTTTCACCGTTGACGGTGAAAGAGGGGGTTTTTTCGTTATGGAACGGACAGCACGCGTGATAATTCTTGCCCTGCTTTTTCAGCTTTACCCGGGCATCGATCAGATCGACGATGTCGGTGCGCGCCAGCAGGTCATTGATAAATACTCGTGGGATTCGTCCAGCCATATGCCCCGTTTTATACACTTGAGCCTTCAGCTTGCCTCTGCGTCGGCTGAGTTCGTTCACCCCTGCCACTTACTTGAGTAAGCGCCGGGACTCACTCCCTTGCTGCCTGAGAGCATCCTGAATGGTGTAGTGTATATGCTAATGCATAAACGAAAATAAGCCGCGCATTCCTTTCGGAAGCACGGCCTTACAACTACAACTCGGTCTGAATTGAGAGCCTGGCTCCCAACAGATTAGTACAGACGAGTGCGGCGTGCGTTTTCGCGAGCCAGTTTCTTCGCGTGACGTTTCACTGCAGAAGCTTTAGCGCGTTTACGTTCGGTAGTCGGTTTTTCATAGAACTCACGACGACGAACTTCCGCCAGAACACCTGCTTTTTCGCATGAACGTTTGAAGCGACGCAGCGCTACGTCGAACGGCTCGTTTTCACGTACTTTAATTACCGGCATGTAACTCTCACCTTTGATAAATTCGGTTTGCCGCTGGCATCAGCGCCAGCTTATTTCAAAATGGTGCGGAATTTTACTGCAATTGCTGCTGCTTTGTAAAGCACCGACGCGATTTTTGAAAGGGACTTTTATAAGGACAGGGAGTATACACGAAGTGAACGCCAGGGGTGAGGAAAGTTTTATACCCGTCGTCTTTCAGCCCGCAGGGGCGTTGGCTTTTGAGTTACGAGTCTCATCCATGAGACTCGCCCTTACGGGCCGTCGTTCCACGACGTTCAAATCTGTTCCTGACAGATTTGTCGCTTACCCCAGTCACGTACTTTCCGTACGCTCCGGGGGATGTGCTGCGTCGCTGCCTTCCCGCGACCTGAAATTCTTAGGGTATACATCAATCCGCATTGGTCCTACACTGCGCGGTATTGAAACGAGGTAAAACTAGCCATGCGTGTACTGGGAATTGAAACATCCTGCGATGAAACCGGCATCGCCATTTATGACGACGAAAAAGGTCTGTTAGCCAACCAGCTGTATAGTCAGGTGAAATTGCACGCTGATTACGGCGGCGTGGTGCCTGAGCTGGCCTCGCGCGACCACGTGCGTAAAACTGTCCCCCTGATTCAGGCGGCGCTCAAAGAAGCGGGGCTGACGGCAAAAGAGATTGATGCCGTTGCGTATACGGCGGGCCCGGGCCTGGTTGGCGCGCTGCTGGTCGGCGCAACGGTTGGCCGATCGCTGGCGTTCGCCTGGAACGTGCCGGCGATCCCGGTACACCATATGGAAGGGCACCTGCTGGCGCCGATGCTGGAAGATAATCCGCCGCAGTATCCTTTTGTCGCGCTGCTGGTTTCCGGCGGCCATACCCAGCTGATCAGCGTCACCGGCATTGGCCAGTATGAACTGCTAGGCGAATCGATTGACGACGCGGCGGGCGAAGCCTTCGATAAGACAGCGAAACTGCTGGGGTTAGATTATCCCGGCGGCCCGATGCTGTCGAAGATGGCCTCCCAGGGCACCGAAGGGCGCTTTGTCTTCCCGCGCCCGATGACCGACCGCCCCGGGCTGGATTTCAGCTTTTCTGGCCTCAAGACTTTTGCCGCGAACACCATCCGCAGCAACGGCGATGACGACCAGACCCGCGCCGATATTGCCCGCGCGTTTGAAGACGCGGTCGTGGATACGCTGATGATTAAGTGTCGCCGCGCGCTGGAACAAACCGGCTTTAAACGGCTGGTGATGGCGGGGGGCGTCAGCGCTAATCGTACGCTGCGCGCGAAGCTGGCGGAAATGATGCAAAAGCGCGGTGGGGAAGTCTTCTATGCCCGTCCTGAATTTTGCACCGATAACGGCGCGATGATTGCCTATGCCGGGATGGTTCGTCTGCACTCCGGGGCGAAAGCGGAGCTCGGCGTCACCGTTCGTCCGCGCTGGCCGCTGGCTGAGCTCCCGGCGGCATAACGTCTGATGTTTCACAGGCCGACGTCCTGTCGGCCTGCCTTCCTGCTTATTCCATACTCTTACATAGCGAACAAATCGCCCCCTGGTGCTTGTGCGAATGCATCACGTCAGGACGTTCGTACTCTTCCCGGCAGCTCAGGCAGCGGTAAACGGTGATCGACGCGTTACCCTGCGCATCGTAGCGCGGCTCGGCAATACCGTCATCGTGCTGTTTAATGTAATAGCGCCCGCGGGTAGCGATCCCCATGACCGGCGTCATCACGAAAGCCACCACCAGCGCAATCAGCGGCGAGAACGGTGCCAGCGTTTCGCCCAACAGGCCGAAGAAGGCGCTAATCGACAGGCCTGCCGCGAGGGCAAAAGAGACCACGCCTACCGGGTTGACGTTGTAGATCATCCCGCGGCGATACTCCGGCTGCGCCGGCGCCAGCTTCAGCACCCCTTTGTTGACGGTGATGTCGGTGGCGACCACCACTACCCAGGCGATGGCAAAGTTAGAATAGAAGCCGAGGATCCACGCCAGAGCGCTAAACATGTCGCCTTCCATCAGGGCAAGGGCAATCGTCAGGTTGACGATGACGAAAATAATCCGCCCCGGGTAGCGCTTGGTGGTGCGTGTCCAGGCGCTGGTCCACGCCAGCGAGCCGGAATAGGCGTTGGTGACGTTAATTTTAATCTGCGAGATAACCACCAGCACCACCGCGAGGGTGAGCGCCAGCCAACCGGGGACCAGGTTATCGAAAACGCTGACGAACTGTTGCACCGGTTCGGTGTTGTGCACCGCAGGGAAGCGGGTCAGCAGATAGAAGCCGAGGAAAGCGCCGATAATTTGTTTAATCGCGCCTAACACGACCCAGCCCGGACCGGCGGAGAACACCGCCAGCCACCAACTTTTGCTGTTTTCCGCGGTTTTTGGCGGCATAAAGCGCAGATAGTCGATCTGCTCGCCAATCTGCATGATCAGCGACAGGCACACCCCCGCGCCGAGCATAATGGCGGTTAAATCTACCGTTGCAGCGTTGTTTTTACCGGCGAAGTTCATAAATCCATCCACCAGATCCGGGTCTTTGGCGATAAGCCAGGCCACCGGAACCACCATCAGGACCAGCCACAGCGGCGTCGTCCAGACCTGAAGGCGAGTCAGCGCCTTCATGCCGTAGACCACCAGTGGCAATACCATCAGCGTGGCAATGAGGTAGCCCATCCACAGCGGGATCCCCAGGCCTACCAGCAGCCCCTGCGCCATGATCGAGCCTTCAAGTGCGAAGAAGATAAAGGTAAATCCGGCGAAGATAATGCTGGTGATCACCGAGCCAAAGTAGCCGAAACCGGCGCTGCGGGTGATCAGGTCAAGGTCGATGTTATAGCGCGCGGCGGTAATCGCCAGCGGGATACCGGTAAGAAAAATAACCAGCGCCGCCAGCAGGATCGCGTAAATTGCATTGGTGGTGCCCCACGCCATGCCGATGCTGGCGCCAATAGAAAAGTCAGCCAGATAGGCGATGCCGCCTAAGGCGGTCACCGCCACAACCCCCGGTCCCCAGCGGCGAAAGCTCAGCGGAGCATAGCGAAGGGTATAATCTTCCAGCGTTTCTTTGGAGCCGGAGGCACTGGTTTGCGCAGGTAAATCAGTTTTTATATCCAGTGATGACATAGTCATTCCTTAATGGTTAGGCATGACTGGAATTAGCAAACCTTATGCCACATCGCAGGGCAGGCGCTATCAGGGCTTCATGAAGGGGATGGCTAAAGAGAGGGCAGGGCGTGCACCATCCCGACACCTCTGCGCCGGGATGGTGCAGGGGTTACTTGCCGAGCATGCCTTTGTCTTCGATAAAGGCGATGATATTTTGCAGGCCGTCACCGCTTTTCAGGTTGGTGAAGCTCCACGGGCGTTCGCCGCGCATGCGCAGGGTATCGCGCTCCATCACTTCCAGAGACGCGCCCACGTACGGTGCAAGATCGGTTTTGTTGATCACCAGGAAGTCGGATTTGGTGATCCCTGGTCCGCCTTTGCGCGGGATCTTTTCCCCTTCCGCCACGTCGATCACGTAGATGGTGAGATCCGCCAGCTCCGGGCTGAAGGTGGCGCTCAGGTTATCGCCGCCGCTTTCCACAAAGATGAGATCGAGATTGCCGAATTTCTCGCTCAGCGCTTCCACCGCGGCAAGGTTCATCGACGCATCTTCCCGAATAGCGGTATGCGGGCAGCCGCCGGTTTCGACGCCGACAATTCGTTCAGGCTCCAGGGCACCGGCTTCGGTGAGAATGCGCTGATCTTCTTTGGTATAGATGTCGTTGGTGACCACCGCCAGCTGCCAGGTGTCGCGCATGGCTTTACAGAGGGCTTCCAGCAGCGCGGTTTTTCCGGAGCCGACCGGGCCGCCGACGCCGACGCGCAACGGTTGCTTAATCATGTTCATACCTTCTCCTAAGAACGGAATAATCGGGAATACTGGGTTTCGTGCCGGGCGGAAGCGATAGCCGCAAGCGGCGTCGCCGAACCGAGGGCGTCGTCCGGGGCGGCAAGGGCGCTGTCCATGTCCGCCGCGTAGCGGTCGCACAGGCGCAGAATCAACTGCTGGGCCGCCTGCTGGCCAAAGGGCACCAGCTTGACGCCCGCCATCACCGCGCTTTCAATCCAGCTGTAGCCAAGGCTCAGGGCCAGGTCAGGAATAGCGATTTGCCAGCGTACGCCGAGCCACGCCATGCCGGTTAGCTGACTTTGCTGGCACAGCTTGCGCCACTCGGGCGGGCAGTCCGGCTGCCAGTCGGCCAGCAGCCGGGTGAAGGCCGCGCCGCGGTTGCGCTCTTCATCGCGCAGCTCGCGAGTTTCCCGGCAGGCGAGAAGATACGCGGTCCAGCGCCGGGCGCAGGCCAGATCGCCCGCTTCGCAGGCCCGGTAGAGGCGGGCAAACAGCGGCAGGTCGACGGTAAAAAAGCTCTGCTCCATCTGCCGCAGCTGCCAGTGCTCAAAGGCGGCGGTATCTGCTACCCAGCCCGCTTCCACTGCCCACTCCAGCCCCTGGGACCAGCTGTAGCCGCCAACCGGGAGGCTGCTGCTGGCAAGCTGCATCAAGCGCAGACGTTTTTCCGGCGTCGGCATTTAGTGGCTGTGCTCATGATGGTGATGATGGTGATGGCCATGCGACTCGCTGGCGTAGGCACCGGCTTCCGGTTCAAACGGCAGATGCGCGAAATCCACGGCCAGACCAAACTGGCGCAGCATATCGTCCAGGACGTGATCGTGATGATAGCGCAGCTCGCCGGGCATAATTTGCAACGGTACGTGGCGATTGCCAAGGTGATAGCAGGCCTTCGCCAGCACAAAGGGGTCATCGCAACGTACGACCGAAACGGCTTCATCGGCGGCGATCACTTCAATGAACTCGCTGCCGTTTTCGTTGCTGAGAATATCGCCGCCGCGCAGCAGCAGGCCGCGCGGTAGCAGCAGGCCCGCCTGACGACCATCGTTAAGCGTGACTTTTATGCGGCTTTTTACCCGCACGTCAATCGGCAGGGTAACGCTGGCGGTGGCCTGCGCCGGTGTCTCCACCCGTTGGGTTAAATAAAGCATGTGCGCTCCTTAAAACAGGAAATAACGTTGCGCCATTGGTAGCACGTCCGCCGGTTCGCTGGTAATCAGTTCGCCGTCGATGCGCACCTCGTAGGTTTGCGAATCCACGGTAATATTGGGCAGCAGACCGTTGTGGTGCATATCGGCTTTTTGTACCGCGCGGCAGCCTTTCACCACCGCCGTCGCGCTGTGCAGGTTCAGCCGTTCAGCGATGCCGTTTTCCGCCGCCGCCTGCGACAGGAAGGTCAAACGGCAGCTGTGACGTGCGCTGCCCAGCGCGCCGAACATCGGGCGATAGTGTACCGGCTGCGGCGTTGGGATAGAGGCGTTGATGTCGCCCATCGGCGCCATGGCGATCATGCCGCCTTTAACGATCGTTGCCGGTTTCACGCCGAAGAAGGCCGGGGACCACAGCACCAGATCCGCCAGTTTACCGGCTTCAATCGAGCCGACTTCGTGGGCGATACCGTGGGTCAACGCCGGATTAATGGTGTATTTAGCGATATAGCGCTTCACGCGGAAGTTGTCGTTATCGCCGCTCTCTTCCGCCAGCGGTCCGCGTTGAACTTTCATGCGGTGCGCTACTTGCCAGGTGCGCAACACCACTTCGCCGACGCGCCCCATCGCCTGCGAATCAGACGAGGTGAGGGAGAAGGCGCCGAGGTCGTGCAGGACGTCCTCCGCGGCGATGGTTTCACGCCGAATGCGCGATTCGGCAAACGCTACGTCCTCGGCGATATCCGGGTCGAGGTGATGGCAAACCATCAGCATATCCAGATGTTCGTCAATGGTGTTGACGGTATAGGGCAGCGTCGGGTTGGTCGATGACGGCAAAATATTGGGGTGCGCGCAGGCGGTAATAATATCCGGCGCATGGCCCCCGCCCGCGCCTTCGGTATGGAAAGTATGGATAGTGCGTCCGCCGATGGCCGCCAGGGTATCCTCAACGAATCCGGACTCATTGAGGGTATCGCTGTGCAGCGCTACCTGCACGTCCATTTCGTCGGCCACGGTCAGCGCGCAGTCGATTGCCGCCGGGGTCGCGCCCCAGTCTTCATGAATTTTCAGGCCGATAACCCCGGCCGCGACCTGCTCACGCAGCGCGTCGGGATTCGAGCCGTTGCCTTTACCCAGCAGGCCAATATTGACCGGCAGGCTGTCCGCTGCCTGCAGCATCCGCGAGATGTACCACGGCCCGGGCGTGCAGGTCGTGGCGTTGGTGCCTGCCGCCGGGCCGGTCCCGCCGCCGATCATGGTGGTAACGCCGGAGACCAGCGCTTCTTCCGCCTGCTGCGGACAGATCCAGTGAATATGCGTATCGACGCCGCCGGCGGTGACGATCTTGCCTTCCGCCGCAATAATTTCCGTGGCCGCGCCGATAGGGATCGTGACGTTGGGCTGAATATCCGGGTTGCCGGCTTTGCCGATCGCGAAGATCCGTCCGTCTTTGACGCCGATATCGGCTTTGACGATCCCCCAGTAATCGACGATCAGGGCGTTGGTCAGCACCAGATCCACGCACTCGGCGGAAAGCATCTGTCCCTGTCCCATTCCGTCGCGGATCACTTTACCGCCGCCAAATTTGACCTCTTCGCCGTAGGTGGTCAAATCATCTTCGACTTCGATCCACAGCTCGGTGTCAGCCAGGCGAACTTTATCGCCGGTGGTAGGGCCGAACATGTCAGCATAGGCCTGACGTGATATTTCACTCATCATTTGCCTCCAGCGCGCCCATCACCTCACCGCGAAAACCGTACACCGCGCGGGTTCCGGCCAGCGCCACCAGCTCCACCTCGCGTTTTTGGCCCGGCTCGAAGCGTACTGCGGTGCCGGCGGCGATATTCAGGCGATAGCCGGTCGCCTGCTGGCGATCGAACTTCAGCGCCGGATTGACCTCGGCGAAGTGGTAATGCGAGCCGACCTGAATCGGTCGGTCGCCGTGATTTTCAACGATAATGCAGCAGGTGGCGCGGCCGACGTTAATCGCTATCTGGCCGGGTTTTACCTGATATTCTCCTGGGATCATCGCGCTACCTCAGATTATCGGGTTATGGACGGTAACCAGCTTCGAGCCGTCCGGGAAGGTGGCTTCGACCTGGATATCGGGGATCATTTCCGGCACGCCTTCCATGACCTGATCGCGGCTCAGGACGTGGCGCCCCTCTTCCATCAGCTCGGCGACGCTTTTGCCGTCGCGCGCACCTTCCATAATAAAGGCGCTAATCAGGGCCACGGATTCGGGATAGTTGAGCTTCAGGCCGCGGGCCAGGCGACGCTCCGCCACCAGCGCGGCGGTGAACAGCAACAGCTTGTCTTTTTCTCGGGGTGTCAGTTCCATAGCGTTCTCTTAAGTCAGCCAGATTCGGGGAAGTACCGGAGATTTGCCGGTCAGGTGCGGGCGCATAAATTGCCAGATATCGCGCATCGCCCGCTGGCAACGCAGATTATCGTCACTTAGAAAGCGTACCGTCAGCAGGCCGTCGGTGAGCGTCGCGCCGGCGTAGTTTGCCAGCGGCGTAAGTTTTTCGCGTACGCCTTCCAGCAGCGTTTCGTTCGCCGGGTAGAACAGCATCGTTCCCACCCACGGCTGCTGCGCGACGCAGGCCAGCTGTCCATCGGCCAGGCTCAGGCGCTCAATCAGCAGCGGAGAGCCGTCGACCCACACCTCCAGGCGATTGGCAAGCGCGCCGTGGCTAAAGGCTTCGCCGATGACCGGCCGGCCAAGACACAGCAGGTCCCAGGCCAGCAGCGTGCTGGAGGCGGCGAGATGAAATGCGGTATGCAACGAGGCGTTGGCGCCGGGAAAGAAGATCGCGTCCTGCGGCAGCCACTCGAGCGTCGAGTTTTCGGCCAGCGTCAGGGTTTGCTGAAGCCGCGCCTGCGCGCCGCTGCTGCGATAAAACTTGCTGGCGCCGGGCATAGTTATCAGCGTATGGCAATCGGGATCAATGGTCGCGCTAATGGTGAGCTCATCGCCGCCGACGATGCCGCCGGGCGGATGAAGCAGATAGAGATGGCAGGTCTCTTCTTCGGGGTAAAACGGGCGCTGAACGGTGAGGGGACCGACATGACGACGGGAGGCGAGCGTGGTTTTCCCGCCGAGAAATTGAAACTGGAGGTCCAGCGAGGCCTGCCAGCCTTTTTTATTCTGTGGTAACACGGTGCCGTGCAATGTCGCGCCCCTGCAAAATCAAGATAAAACAGCAGCGAAGAGTATTGATCGGGGGCTAACCATCCCGGTCATATGAAAAGCTTATGCCCGTCATACTTCGGGCCATGGCCGCGTTGGCAACGGGCTACTCGGCCCATCCATGGGCCTCGCCCTGCCGGGCCGTCGCAAGCGACGTTCAAATCTGCTCCCGGCAGATTTGTCGCTCGCCCGAATCACTGACTGGAGTAAGTTCATCGGTACTCACTCACTTGCCGCCTTGCCGCGAGTTGTGGCGAAGCAAAGGCTATTTCTGCTCCGGCGCTTTTTTCTTCTTTTTGAAACGAGACCAGATGCGGGTTTCCTGACGACGCCACAAACGCTGAATGTTGTCATGATGGCGCAGCAGAATCAGGCAAGACAGCATCGAAACGGGGAAAGTGTACTGCGGTTTGAACCACCAGACATAGAACGGCGCAATCAGCGCGCTCACGATAGCTCCCAGCGAGGAGTAGCCGCTAAGTAGAATCGTCAGCAGCCAGGTTCCGGCCATCACGCCGGTAAGATCCCAGCCGATAGGAGCAATGGCGCCGAAGGCGGTCGCCACGCCTTTGCCGCCGCGAAAGTTAAAAAATACCGGCCAGATATGGCCCACGCAGGCGGCGATCGCCACCAGGCCGAGCCAGAAAGGCGTCAGGCCTAACGCCCACGCGCCCCAGACCGGCAGCATGCCTTTCAGTACGTCAAAAATAAGCACCGCTACGGCTGCGCCTTTGCCACCAATTCGCAGGACGTTTGTCGCCCCTGGATTGCCGGAGCCGCTGTCGCGGGGGTCGGGAAGGCCAGCGAGGCGGCAAACGAGAATGGCGCTGGAGATTGAGCCGCAGAGGTAGGCGAGGATAACCAGTCCAGGCGCGATTGCACTCATCAGCTGTTCCATTTAGAAAGAGTTGGTTTATCCCCAGCGCCGTCGGCGCGCTGGCCCGCCCGGACGCATCGCAATGCCATGCGCCTGGAGCCTTGCCGCGTCGCGGTCTTACTGCAACGCAAATTATTTAGGGGATGTCTTTGCATCTGTGGATAATACGCATAATTGGCCAGAAGTGGTATCCGGTTTAGTCAAAAAGCAGGCGGGTCGTGATGGATATTGTATTTATAGAGCAACTTTCGGTAATCACCACGATTGGTGTTTACGACTGGGAACAAACCATCGAACAGAAGCTGGTGTTCGATATCGAAATGGCGTGGGATAACCGTAAAGCGGCGGCCAGTGATGATGTCAACGATTGCCTCAGCTATGCTGATATCAGTGAGCTGGTGATCAACCACGTTGAGGGAGCGCGCTTTGCGCTGGTGGAGCGCGTGGCGGAAGAGATAGCCGACCTGCTGCTGGAAAAGTTTCAATCACCATGGGTACGTATTAAAGTCAGCAAGCCCGGCGCGGTAGCGCGAGCGGCCAACGTTGGCGTCATTATTGAACGTGGCCTTAATCTGAAACAAAACTTTTCAGGTCATACTCGTTAAACAAAATGTGTTTATACCGGTCATAGAATCCGACCATCAGGCTATGCTATTTGCCGTTTTGTTCCAGAACAGCGCTCGAAATCCTTGCGTACAACCTGTACGCTCATTTTTCTGCGCGCTGTCTGCGGCCAAATAAGCACGCCTGATAGCTCGGTTCTTCGTTCCTGGTTTTTTTCATTTTACTTTTTAAAGGGTTTAATTGGATGAGCGATATACACTCGCTGCTGATAGCGGCAATATTGGGTGTGGTTGAGGGTTTGACAGAATTTTTACCTGTCTCCAGTACTGGTCATATGATTATTGTCGGTCATCTGCTGGGTTTTGAAGGCGATACCGCAAATACTTTTGAAGTAGTGATTCAGCTTGGCTCCATTCTGGCCGTTGTGGTGATGTTCTGGCGCCGTCTGTTTGGCTTAATCGGCATTCATTTTGGCAAAAAGCCTGAACATGAAGGCCAGGGCAGCGGTCGCCTGTCGCTTATCCATATTCTTTTGGGGATGATCCCGGCGGTGGTGCTGGGGCTGATTTTCCACGATACCATCAAGTCGCTGTTTAACCCGATTAACGTGATGTATGCGCTGATTGTGGGCGGCGTGCTGCTGATCGCGGCGGAAGTGCTGAAGCCAAAACAGCCGCGCGCGGTGGGCATTGATGATATGACCTATCGTCAGGCGTTCGTCATCGGCTGCTTCCAGTGTCTGGCGCTATGGCCGGGCTTCTCGCGTTCCGGAGCGACGATTTCCGGCGGGATGCTGATGGGCGTAAGCCGCTATGCAGCCTCTGAGTTCTCGTTCCTGCTGGCGGTGCCGATGATGATGGGGGCAACCGTACTGGATATGTACAAGAGCATCGGGTTCCTGAACGCCAGCGATATTCCGATGTTTGCCGTCGGTTTTGTCACGGCGTTTATCGTTGCGCTGATTGCGATTAAAACCTTCCTGCAGCTGATTAAACGTATTTCGTTTATCCCGTTCGCCATCTACCGCTTTATTGTCGCGGCAGCGGTCTACGTGGTCTTCTTCTAAGCGCCCGCCCTCAGTCCCGCGGCTGAGGGCAACGCTTTTCTTTCCAGCGGGCGACGGCCTGAATTCGCCGACGCGTCAGCTCTTCACGAATCTCAACGCCCTGAAAACCTTCGGCAACCACCTCTTTTGTTGAGACCGACCGGGCAACATCCCATGCTTCCAGCAGCAGGCGTCCCTGCGGATAATCGCAGGCTTCAAAGCCGGTGCGCCCGCGCACGTCGGCCTCGCTGGTTAACGCGATTTGTCTGACACGATGCGGCTTGCGCCAGGCGTCAATATTATCGAACAGCTTGACCAGCGTCTTCGGCTGTAGGATAGGCAGCGTATGAATCAGATCGTGAAATTCGGCGACCAGCTTCGCCAGGTCGCGAATGTCGTTTGGTACTCGCAGGCGGGTGCAGAGCTGCTCGACCAGCTTAACCCCCGCCGGGCCGTGACCATGATGGCGCGGCCAGAGCGCTTTCGGCGTCAGCCCTTTCCCCAGGTCGTGGCATAGGGTGGCAAAACGGACATCTACTTCGGGCGAGAGCATCGCCGCCATGGTGACGGTCATCAGCGTGTGCAGGCCAGTGTCGATTTCCGGGTGCCATTTAGCCGGGGCCGGTACGCCATAAAGCGCGTCGACTTCCGGGAACAGTACCTTGAGCGCGCGGCAGTCGCGTAATGTCTGGAAGAAGACCTGCGGATTGTGGGTGGAAAGGGCGCTTTCCGTCTCTTTCCACACCCGCTCAGGCGTGAGGTGCGCCAGCTCGCCGGCATCAGCCATGGCGCGCATCAGCGCCATGGTTTCATCGGCGATGCGGAACCCCAGATGCGCGTAGCGGGCGGCAAAACGCGCCACGCGCAGGACGCGTAGCGGATCCTCGCTAAAGGCGGGCGAGACGTGGCGCAACAGGCGCTGGCGTAAGTCAGCCTGGCCGCCGTAGGGATCGATAACCTGGCCGTCGGCGTCCTGGGCCAGCGCATTGATCGTCAGATCGCGGCGCAACAGGTCTTGTTCAAGGGTAACGTCGGCTGCGGCATAGCAGGTAAAGCCGGTGTAACCAGAACCTGACTTGCGCTCGGTACGCGCCAGGGCATACTCTTCGCGGCTTTGCGGATGAAGGAACACGGGAAAATCACGGCCTACCTGCTGGTAGCCCGCGTCGAGAAGTTGCTGAGGCGTGGCGCCAACTACGACCCAATCTTTGTCTTTAACCGGTAGCCTTAATAACGCATCTCGTACTGCACCACCGACCAGATAAACCTTCACGCCTTACTCTCCCGTCTTCATTTTCTTACGATGATACGTAAGTCTGGCAGAGAAGACGAATTAGTTCATCCAACGGTCTTTGCGTTTGCGGCTCGGTACCAGGTGCGGCAACACCAGTCCGAGGATCAGGCCGACGCCCAGCACGCCGCCGCCGTACATAAACCACTGCATGATAATGGTGCGCTGTTTGTCATCAAGCTGTAGATTCGCGGCGTTTACCTTTTTCTGCGCGACAACCAGCTCATTTTTCAGCTTTTGGTTCTCTTCTTTCAGGCCGTTAATCACGGCGTCGCTACCGGCGACTTTCTTCTGCATGTCCGCCGTGCGCTGGTTCCAGGTGGTGTCGATGTTGTTGAGTTTGTCGGTCAGGGTTTTGACCTGGTTTTCCAGATCCGGCACGCGGGTGCGCAGGCTGGGCTCGTTGCTCAGCTCTTTCAGGGGGATCCAGGCTGTACGGCCGCTGCCGTCGCGTACCTGAGCATAGTTAGTGCTGTCGTTGGTTTGCAGCACCGCGACTTCTTCCCCGGCGTTGATGGTGCCCACGAGACGATAGTTATCGCCTGGACCGCTGCGCACCCAGGTATTCAGTTCATCTGAAACGTAACGTTTTTCTTCCGCGTGAACCGCCGTGGCGGCGCTCAGCGCCAGCAAAGTCAATGTAATAAGGCGTAATTTAGGCATCAGGTCATCGTTTGGTCATAAAAAGTTGAACGATAGTAGTGGCATCGCCGAAGCGACGCAAAGTTTTCCGCCACAATCGGAATCATCCAGGAGGTGGCCCGGCAAAATGCGCATTGCATGGCGATTCGCCGCAAAATACTATTTACTGACAAGAAATATCGTTGTTAGTTCGCCGCAATTTCCCGGCACAGCATATAAGCGGAAGAATTCAGTCATGGCTCAAGAAATCGAATTAAAGTTTATCGTCGCTCAGGATGGCGTTGACGCGCTGCGTCAGCACCTCAGTACGCTGGAGGCAAAGCATACGCCCGCGGGTCAATTGCTGAATATTTACTATGAAACGGCGGATAACTGGCTGCGCCGCCACGACATGGGGCTACGCATTCGCGGTGACCAGGGGCGCTATGAAATGACGCTGAAAATCGCCGGGCGCGTTGTCGGCGGCCTGCATCAGCGTCCGGAATACAACATTCCGCTGGACACGCCGGAGCTGGCGCTGGAGAAACTGCCGGCTGAGGTCTGGCCGCAGGGGGAACTGCCGGCGGAGCTCGCACAGAACGTACAGCCGCTTTTCAACACCGATTTTGCGCGTGAAAGATGGGTGGTCAAGGAAGGCGACAGCGAAATTGAAATCGCGCTCGACCGCGGCGAAGTGACAGCCGGCGAGCATCAGGAACCGATTTGTGAACTGGAGCTGGAACTGCTGTCCGGTAAAACGCAGGACATTCTGACCCTTGCCCGTCGCCTGCTGGATACCGGCGTACTGCGCCAGGGTAGCCTGAGCAAGGCGGCGCGCGGTTATCATCTGGCGCAGGGTAATGAAGAACGTCCGCTGACCGCGTTAACGATCCTTCGCGTCGCGCCGAAGGCCAGCGTCGAACAGGCGCTGGAAGCGGCGCTGGAAAGCGCGCTCGCGCACTGGCTGTATCATGATGAACTCCTCAATCGCGGCAATGCGAAAGCGAAAGCGGAGATTTTGCACGCTATTGGCCGCGTGCGGCACGCGCTGGTGCTATTTGGCGGTATTGTCCCGCGCAAGGCCACCACGCTGCTGCGTGAGCGTCTGAATGAAGCCGAAACGGCGCTGGCCGAGGCCGAAACGGCCCAGGCGGCGCTTTTCAGCGTGGCGACCGTCAGAGCCAAGCTGACGCTCACCGATCTGCTAGTAAACCGCGGCTGGCGTCCTTTCCTGAACGCTGCCGGGGAGCAGAAAATTGCCGGATCGTTTAAACGCTTCGCTGATATTCAGCTCTCCAGAGCTGCGGCGGAGCTGAAAAACACCTTTCGCCAGCCGTCCGCTGACGGTTATGTCGATCAGCTTCCGCGCCTGACCCGCGAAATTGACACCGTTCAGCTGTTATCCGGAGCCTATCTCGACGTCGCCGGGCCGTGGCTGGAAAACTGGCAAGAGACCCGCCGGGCGATTGCGCATAACGACAGTAGCGTTATCGAATATTTTCGTCGCCAGGCGCTGGCAGCGGAGCCGTTCTGGCTGCATAGTGGAAAACGATAATTTCAGGCCAGGGAGCCCCTAAGATGCCGCTTTCTTCGCAGTTACAGCAGCACTGGCAGACGGTTGTAGACCGACTGCCAGCGGATTTTCCCGTATCGACGTTGAGCGAACGGGCGCAATCGGTTATGGCCTTCAGCGATTTTGTCGAGCAGAGTCTGATCGCGCAGCCGCAGTGGCTGGCGGAACTTGAAAGTTCGCCTCCCAAGGCGCTGGAGTGGCACCACTACGCCGAGTGGCTGCAGGTTCGCCTGGCCGAGGTCAATGATGAGGCCGCGCTGATGCGCGAGCTGCGCCAGTTTCGCCGCTGGATTATGGTGCGCATCGCCTGGGCCCAGGCGCTATCACTGGTCAGCGAAGAGAGCAGTT
Source organism: Klebsiella pasteurii (assembly GCF_018139045.1). Taxonomy (NCBI): domain Bacteria; kingdom Pseudomonadati; phylum Pseudomonadota; class Gammaproteobacteria; order Enterobacterales; family Enterobacteriaceae; genus Klebsiella; species Klebsiella pasteurii. Next base: position 3,171,903 of record NZ_CP073236.1, on the reverse strand, counting down.
TGCAGCAGCTAAGCGCGCTGGCGGAGACCTTAATCGTCGCCGCGCGCGACTGGCTTTACGCCGCCTGCTGTCGCGAATGGGGGACGCCGTGTAATGCTGAAGGTTCAGCGCAGCCCCTGCTGATCCTCGGCATGGGCAAGCTCGGCGGCGGCGAGCTGAACTTCTCCTCCGACATCGATCTGATTTTCGCCTGGCCGGAGCACGGCTCCACCCGCGGCGGCCGTCGTGAGCTGGATAACGCGCAGTTTTTTACCCGTCTCGGACAGCGCCTGATTAAGGTGCTGGATCAGCCCACCCAGGATGGCTTTGTCTACCGCGTGGATATGCGATTGCGCCCGTTTGGCGACAGCGGCCCACTGGTGCTGAGCTTTGCCGCGCTGGAAGATTATTACCAGGAGCAGGGGCGCGACTGGGAGCGCTACGCGATGGTAAAAGCGCGAATCATGGGCGATAACGATGGCGTTTACGCCAGCGAGCTGCGCGCCATGCTGCGGCCGTTTGTCTTCCGCCGCTATATTGATTTCAGCGTGATTCAGTCACTGCGCAACATGAAGGGAATGATCGCCCGTGAAGTGCGCCGCCGGGGTCTGAAGGATAATATCAAGCTTGGCGCGGGCGGTATCCGCGAAGTGGAGTTTATCGTCCAGGTCTTTCAACTGATTCGCGGCGGTCGCGAGCCGATGCTGCAACAGCGGGCCCTGCTGCCGACGCTGGCCGCTATCGAAGAGCTGCACCTGCTGCCGGAAGGCGATGCGCGGAGCCTGCGCGAAGCCTATCTGTTTTTGCGACGCCTGGAAAACCTGCTGCAAAGCATCAACGACGAGCAGACGCAAACCCTGCCCCAGGATGAACTTAATCGCGCCCGGCTGGCCTGGGGGATGGGGGCTGCCGACTGGGATACGCTCAGCGTGCGGCTGGCGGAGCAGATGGCCAACGTGCGGCGCGTGTTTAATGAATTGATCGGCGACGATGAAACCCAGTCGCCGGATGAACAGCTTGAAGAGTACTGGCGCGAACTGTGGCAGGACGCGCTGCAGGAGGATGATACCAGCCCGGCGCTGGCGCATCTTGCCGACAGCGATCGCCGCAGCGTGCTGGCGCTGATCGCCGATTTTCGTAAAGAGCTGGACCGGCGCACGATTGGTCCGCGCGGCCGCCAGGTGCTCGACCAGCTCATGCCGCACCTGCTCAGCGAAATTTGTTCGCGCGCCGATGCCCCGGTGCCGTTGGCGCGCATTACGCCGCTGCTCACCGGGATTGTCACCCGCACAACCTATCTGGAACTACTGAGCGAATTCCCCGGCGCGTTAAAGCACCTGATTAGCCTGTGCGCGGCGTCGCCGATGGTCGCCAGCCAGCTGGCTCGCCATCCGCTGCTGCTGGACGAGCTACTGGACCCGAATACGCTTTATCAACCGACGGCCACCGATGCCTATCGCGACGAGCTTCGGCAGTATCTGCTGCGCGTACCGGAAGAGGATGAAGAGCAGCAGCTGGAGGCGCTGCGCCAGTTTAAGCAGGCGCAGCTGCTGCATATCGCTGCGGCCGATATCGCCGGAACCCTGCCGGTGATGAAAGTGAGCGATCACTTGACCTGGCTGGCGGAGGCGATGATTGACGCGGTGGTTCAGCAAGCCTGGCTGCAGATGGTGGCCCGCTATGGGCAGCCGACGCACCTGCACGATCGCCAGGGGCGCGGTTTTGCGGTGATCGGCTACGGTAAACTCGGAGGCTGGGAGCTGGGCTACAGTTCCGATCTCGACCTGGTGTTCCTCCACGATTGTCCGATGGAGGTGATGACCGACGGCGAGCGCGAAATCGACGGTCGTCAGTTTTATCTGCGCCTGGCCCAGCGCATCATGCATCTTTTCAGCACTCGCACTTCGTCGGGCATTTTGTACGAAGTGGACGCTCGCTTACGTCCTTCTGGCGCGGCGGGCATGCTGGTGACTACCGCCGATTCCTTTGCCGATTATCAGCAAAACGAGGCATGGACCTGGGAGCACCAGGCGCTGGTTCGCGCCCGCGTAGTGTACGGCGATCCTGAGCTACAGACGCGCTTTGACGCCATTCGTCGGGATATTCTCACCGCTCCGCGAGAAGGCGAAAAACTGCAAACAGAAGTGCGGGAAATGCGTGAAAAAATGCGCGCTCATCTGGGGAATAAGCATCACGATCGCTTTGATATTAAAGCCGATGCCGGGGGAATCACCGATATTGAATTTATTACCCAGTATCTGGTCCTACGCTATGCCAGTGATAAACCGAAGCTCACGCGCTGGTCCGATAACGTCCGTATTCTGGAACTGCTGGCGCAGAATGACATTATGGACGAGGCAGAGGCGAGGGCGTTAACTCACGCTTACACCACGCTGCGCGATGCGCTACATCACCTGGCGCTGCAGGAGCAGCCGGGGAACGTGGCGCCAGAGGCGTTTAGCCAGGAGCGCGAACAGGTCAGCGCCAGCTGGCAGAAGTGGTTGATGGCTTAACTAAAAAAACGGGTGTGCTATTATCGCGCGCAAAGTTTGCGTCTCGCAGGAGAGAGGAATGAAAGTAACGCTGCCAGAGTTTGAACGTGCAGGAGTGTTGGTGGTTGGCGATGTGATGCTGGACCGCTACTGGTATGGTCCCACCAGCCGCATTTCGCCGGAAGCGCCGGTGCCGGTGGTGAAGGTGGAAAATATCGAAGAACGTCCTGGCGGCGCGGCAAACGTGGCGATGAACATTGCGTCCCTCGGCGCGACCTCTCGCCTCGTTGGCCTGACCGGGATTGACGATGCCGCCCGCGCGTTGAGTAAGGCGCTGGCCGACGTTAACGTGAAGTGCGATTTTGTTTCTGTCCCGACGCACCCGACGATTACCAAACTGCGCGTACTGTCGCGTAACCAGCAGCTGATTCGTCTTGATTTTGAAGAGGGTTTCTCCGGCGTCGACCCGCAGCCGATGCACGAGCGGATTCAGCAGGCGCTGGGTTCCATTGGCGCGCTGGTGCTGTCTGATTACGCCAAAGGCGCGCTGACCAGCGTTCAGACCATGATTAAGCTGGCTCGCGACGCGGGTGTCCCGGTGCTCATTGATCCGAAAGGCACTGATTTTGAACGCTATCGCGGCGCCACCCTGCTGACGCCTAACCTCTCAGAGTTTGAGGCGGTAGCGGGTAAATGTAAGGATGAAGAAGAGATCGTTGAACGCGGGATGAAAATCATCGCCGATTTTGACCTCTCCGCGCTGCTGGTGACCCGTTCCGAGCAAGGGATGACGCTACTGCAGCCTGGGCGGCCGCCGCTGCATATGCCTACTCAGGCGCAGGAAGTTTATGATGTTACCGGCGCGGGCGACACGGTCATCGGCGTGCTGGCGGCAACGCTGGCTTCCGGCAACACGCTGGAAGAGGCCTGCTATTTTGCCAACGCGGCGGCGGGCGTCGTGGTGGGTAAACTTGGTACCTCAACCGTTTCACCTATCGAACTGGAGAACGCGGTACGCGGGCGCTCAGAGACCGGTTTTGGCGTGATGGGCGAAGAAGAGCTGAAGCTGGCGGTCGCCGCGGCGCGCAAGCGTGGCGAGAAAGTGGTGATGACCAACGGCGTGTTCGACATTTTACACGCGGGCCACGTTTCCTACCTGGCGAACGCTCGCAAGCTGGGCGATCGGCTGATTGTGGCGGTGAACAGCGACGCATCAACGAAGCGTCTGAAAGGCGAGTCTCGTCCGGTCAATCCGCTGGATCAGCGAATGATCGTGCTGGGCGCGCTGGAAGCCGTCGACTGGGTGGTCTCTTTTGAAGAGGACACTCCGCAGCGGCTGATTGCAGGCATTCTGCCGGATCTGCTGGTGAAAGGCGGCGACTATAAGCCGGAACAGATTGCCGGTAGTGAAGAGGTGTGGGCAAACGGCGGCGAGGTGCTGGTGCTCAACTTCGAAGACGGTTGCTCGACGACCAATATCATTAAGAAGATCCAGAAAGATAACAAACAGTAATGTGTTCTCTCCGCACAGTAGCGGCGGTATATCCGGGATTATCGCGCTAACCGAGGCGTAACCGGCGATAACGCTGCAACACAGAACAAAAGAGGCCCGCGATCGCCTAATTGCGGGCCTCTTTATATTTAATGACGGCATAAATGATTTGGCTCAATAAATCACCATGTTGGGCGCATTTTTCGTACAAAAAACGTTAAGGTAAGGATAAATACTGAAGTAAGTAAAAAGCATATGACCAATCAGAACACCAACGGCTGAAGGAGTATGCGTATGAAGAATAACGATATGTATTTAATGAAGAATTTTGATTTCCTGGCTCAGAGTTTCGCCAGAATGAACGCACAAGGTCAGCCCGTCGATCTTCAGGCCATTGTTGGCAATATGGATGAAGCGCATCGTGAATGGTTTTGTCAACGCTATGAGCTTTACTGCCGGCAGGCGAACAACGCTATGACGCCAGAAGCGGAGCTGGAGCACTAATCAACTTTCCACCTTACCGATATAACAACGGGCCTTGCGGCCCGTTGCTTGTTTTTACTGCTTCTCTTCAGCGTCTGGTGTCGCCGGCGCGCTCAACGAACGACTTTCCAGATCGTTAAGACGCTGCTCCAGGAGCGCCAGCTTTTCACGCGTGCGTAGCAGCACCTGCGTCTGCACGTCGAACTCTTCGCGGCTTACCAGGTCCAGGCGAGTTAACTGCGACTGGAGCACCTGACGAATTTTTTTCTCCACGTCTTCCCCCAGATCGCGGAGCCCTTTTGGCATCGATTCATGAACCTGACGGGCGATTTGTTCAATTTTTTTCGGGTCAATCATGGTGGTATCCTGCTCTGGTCGGTTATGCGCTCATTGTAGTGCGATCGTCGGTGCCTATAAACCATAAATGTTTGAAGCTTATGCATTGCCGACGATAGTCAATAGCGTTATAGTGACTTTGCTTATTCTCAGGGCGGGGCGAAATTCCCCACCGGCGGTAAATCAACCATAGCGTTGAAAGCCCGCGAGCGCTTTCTGTGAATGCAGAAAGGTCAGCAGATCCGGTGTAATTCCGGGGCCGACGGTTAGAGTCCGGATGGGAGAGAGTAACGGCTCAGTCGGGTTTCTGCCCGCTTGCGTTGACTTTTGCCGCTGAACCGGCGCTCCTAAGACTGCCCTGATTCTGGTAACCATACAATTAATGAGGTTTTTTTTACCATGAATCAGACGCTACTTTCCTCTTTTGGTACCGCTTTTGAACGTGTGGAACACGCTTTAGATGCATTGCGCGAAGGCCGCGGTGTGATGGTACTTGACGATGAAGATCGTGAAAATGAAGGCGATATGATTTTCGCCGCTGAAACCATGACCGTTGAGCAAATGGCCCTGACTATTCGTCACGGCAGCGGTATTGTTTGCCTGTGCCTGACGGAAGATCGCCGTAAACAGCTCGGCCTGCCAATGATGGTTGAGAACAATACCAGCGCCTACGGTACTGGTTTTACCGTGACCATCGAAGCCGCTGAAGGCGTGACCACCGGCGTTTCCGCCGCTGACCGTGTGACCACCGTGCGCGCGGCAATTGCCGATGGCGCCAAGCCGTCCGACCTGAACCGTCCTGGCCACGTTTTCCCGCTGCGCGCGCAGCCGGGCGGCGTCCTGACCCGCGGCGGCCATACCGAAGCGACTATCGATCTGGTGACCCTGGCGGGTTTCAAACCGGCTGGCGTGCTGTGCGAACTGACCAACGACGACGGTTCTATGGCTCGGGCGCCTCAGTGCATCGAGTTTGCTCAGCAACACAATATGGCTGTGGTCACTATCGAAGATCTCGCGGCTTACCGTCGCGAACACGAGCGTAAAGCCAGCTGATTTCGGCTTATTCGCTTAACAAAGCCCACCTCAAGTGGGCTTTTTTGTTTTTGTCTTTTAGCCGATTCCCACCGTTTGCAAAACCACCAGGCTTAATCCCATCACCGACATCCCGCACAGCACGCCATAGCTCGGGTTGCTTTGCGGATCGAGTTCTTTCGCCAGCGGCATAAGCTCATCGACTGACAGCGCAATCATGATACCGGCCACCGCGGCCATGACCGCGCCTATCATTACCGGGGATATCACGCTGCCCAGAACCAGCCAGGCCAGCACGCCGCCAAGGATTTCCGCCATGCCGGAAAGACCCGCCCAGAATACCGCTTTACTTCTGGAACCCGTGGCGGCATAAACCGGTCCGGCTACCGCCAACCCTTCCGGGATGTTATGTAGCGCAACGGCTAACGCGACCCCCATCCCCAGTTCGAGGTTATTGCTGGCCGTCACGAAGGTCGCTATGCCCTCGGGGAAGTTATGCAGGCTGATGCCTAACGTCAGCAATATCGCCGTACGGCGCAGATTGCGCGGGCGGGAAATACCGGGAGACATCAGATCCTGGGGGTGGGCGTGAGGCAGTATGCGATCAAGCGCAAAATAGCCCAGAAGACCGATAATAAACATGCCGTAGCCGAGCAGCGGCGACATACCTTCGGTAGCCAGCGCGGCAGGCAGCATTTCCATCAACGAAATCAACAGCATGATCCCGGCGGCGAAACCCAGAGAGAACCCCAATAAGCGGTTCGAGGGTTTCTGCCCGATAACGCCGAAAATTGCCCCAATAAAGGTGGCGCTCCCTGCCAGCAGGGTCAAAATTATGGGGGATGACATCCTGCATCTCCTTATGAAAATGATTCTTATGAAGAGTATTTCTCTTCATTAACGATCGCAAACGCGCTGATGCACGCTTTACCGACTCTTACATTCAAATTTTCTGACGATCATCATCATGCTTATCTGAGTTTATCCTCCATAGAAAGAGCGTAATGTAAATACATCAACTTTCTTAATAAAGGATATCACTATGTCCCGTACCCGCATGCCCGCGCTCTTTTTAGGCCACGGTAGTCCGATGAACGTGCTGGAAGATAACATCTATACCCGCGCCTGGCGGCATCTGGGCGAGACGCTGCCGCGGCCTAAAGCCATTGTGGTGATTTCCGCGCACTGGTTTACACGCGGTACGGGAGTGACCGCGATGGAGGCGCCGAAAACGATCCATGATTTTGGCGGTTTTCCACAGGCGCTTTACGATACGCATTATCCGGCGCCGGGTTCACCTGAGCTGGCCCAACGCCTGGTTGAGCTGCTGGCGCCGGTGCCGGTGACGCTGGATAAAGAAGCCTGGGGCTTTGACCACGGTTCATGGGGCGTGTTGATTAAAATGTATCCCGATGCCGATATTCCGATGGTGCAACTAAGTATTGATAGCACGAAACCCGCCGCATGGCATTTCGAAATGGGGCGTAAGCTGGCTCAGCTGCGCGATGAAGGGATTATGCTGGTCGCAAGCGGCAACGTGGTGCATAACCTGCGTACCGCGCGCTGGCACGGCGAGAATACGCCATATCCCTGGGCTGAGTCGTTTAATGACTACGTGAAAGCGAATCTGAACTGGAAAGGCCCCGTGGCTGAGCATCCGCTGGTGAATTACCTGGCGCATGAAGGTGGATCGCTATCTAACCCGACGGCCGATCACTTCCTACCGCTGTTGTACGTACTAGGGGCGTGGGACGGCGAGGAGCCGATAAATATTCCGGTTGAAGGAATAGAGATGGGGTCGTTGAGTATGCTGTCAGTAGTGATTGGCGCTTGAGAAAAAACAAAACCCCGGCAGTAAGCGGTGCAGCCGGGGTTCAGTGTTACTCGACGAAAATGTGCGGATAAAAGCGCGACAGGTCCTGAGTGATCAGCGCCCGGTCTTCGCGAATGCCAATCCCCGCAGGCTGATCGTTAATTAGCCAGCTGCCAATCAACGTGTAGCTGTCGCCAAACTTCGGCAAGGGATAGAACTCCTGGACGATGGTGCCTTCTTCGCCGTACGGTCCTTCTACCGACTCCAGCACTTTACCGTTCTCCACGATAGAGACGTTAGCGCCTTCGCGTGAGAAGATGGGCTTGATAACGTACTTGTCCATCTCCGGATGCGCATCTTCGCTGAAATAAGCGGCCAGTAGGTTTGGATGGTTGGGGAACATATCCCACAGCAGCGGCAGCAGCGCTTTGTTGGAGATAATGCTCTTCCACGCTGGCTCCAGCCAGCGCACGCCAGCGTCTTCCAGCTTGGTAGAGAAGACCTCACGCAGCATGAACTCCCACGGATAGAGCTTAAACAGATTACCAATCACCTGGTCCTGCAGGTCGGTAAACTGACCTTTTTCGCCAAGACCGATATCTTCGATGTAAAGGAATTCGGTTGCCACACCCGCTTCTGCGGCGCAGTCCTGCAAATATTGCACGGTACCGCGGTCTTCAACGGTATCGCGGCAGCAGGCCATATGCAGCAGCTGAAAGCCGAACTGCTCGCGCAGCTCGCTGAAGCGTTCGATCAGCTTCTCCTGCAGGCTGTTGAACTGATCGCTGCCCACCGGAAGTTGACCGGCGTTAAGCTGATCTTCCATCCAGATCCACTGGAAGAATGCCGCTTCATACAGAGACGTTGGCGTATCGGCGTTGTTCTCCAGCAGCTTCGGCTCACCTACGCCGTCCCACGCGAGATCGAGACGCGAATACAGCGAAGGCTGATGGGTTTTCCACGACTGACGTACAAAGCCCCATGTGTGTTTGGGGATGCGAAATTTGACCATTAACTCATCGCTGGCGATGACTTTCTCTACCGCCTGCAGACACATCTGATGCAGTTCAGCGGTAACATCCTCAAGCTTCTCAACCTGCGCCAGCGTCAGTTTGTAATAGGCCTCTTCGCTCCAGTACGGCTCGCCGTACATAGTGTGAAAGTTAAAGCCATATTCTGTCGCCTTTTCGCGCCAGTCCGGGCGCTCGGTAATGCTGATTCTTTCCATGTCGCTTAGCCGCCCATTGAGCGTGAAGAAGAGGAGCTTGCTGAGCTACGCTGCATTGTTGATTGCTTAGCGACCGAGTCGCCAAACCCGCCGCGCGTCACGGTGCTGGTGGTGGCCGGTTTCGGCGCCATCGCGGTTTTCGGCACGGTCATAGTACGGCCAGGCTGCGCTGCGCCGTAGCTCTTACCACCCGCGTCGGTGTATTTACCATAGGCCGGGCTGGCCGGATTTTTTGAGCTGAACAGCGGTTGCTGAGCGCCCATTCCGCCGCCCATCATCCGGCCCATCATGTAGCCAGCCATCAGCGGCATCCAGAAGCTGCCGCTGCTTTGCGCCTGTGCCTGGTTTTCCGGAGCCATGCCAGCCTGAGCCGGCGCCTGCTGGCACTGACCTTCACCGAATTCGGCGACGCAATCTTCACGGGAGGCGTATTTCGGCGCGGTACGTTCCGCTTCTTTAAGCGCGTTATTGTAAGCGGTGGTGCACTCTGCGGATTTGCTCGGGTTAGCGGCAGAGCAGTCATCGGCGTTTTGATACAGAGAAACCGTTTCATCGCTTTGTTCACAACCGGCGAGCATAAATACCGCCGTCACGGCAAGCGCGACGGGAGTTAAATGACGAGCGCTCCAGCTTTTGCGGAAGGAGGCGTGTTTAATATTTTTTGTCCGTTTCATGTTTGTCTTCCTGGACCCAGTGGTATGCGTTTTGTTAACGCTCAGGATAGAGGATGAGTGGTGGAAAATGAAGCGAATAGGGGCGGAAAGCGGGGGATCTTTACGTTGCCTTACGTTTAACGCTTCGCTTACCCGCGGGGTAAGCGAAGCGTGGAGTGCGCAAGCGTGATTACTGGCGGAACGGATTGCTGCCGTTGGTGCTGCGTGCAGACGCCGGTTTTGCCGCGGCGGTGTTGCTGTAGCCGTCAGCGCTGGCATCCTGCTGCGGATTTTCCGGCGCGACGCTGTCCGGCGAGGTCGGAATCGCTTTACCCAGCGTGTTGTTCAGCGCAACCAGGTCCTGCTCGTTCAGCGTACCGAGCGCGGACTTGATGTTCAGCTCGTTAATCAGGTAGTTATAACGCGCGTTGGACAGCTGCTGTTTTGCGTTATACAGCGTGGTGGTCGCGTCCAGGACATCGACGATGGTACGCGTTCCCACTGAATAACCGGCTTCCATGGCATCCAGTGAACTTTGGGCAGAGACCACGGCCTGTTTGTAGGCATTGATGCTGCTGATGGACGCGTTCACGTTGTTAAAAGAGGAACGAACGGTCTGCACCACGCTACGATGCGCGCTTTCCAACTGCTCGCTGGCGCCGACAAAGTTGTACTGCGCCTGTTTAACCTGGGAGTTCACCATCCCGCCCTGATACAGCGGCAGGGAGAAGTTCAGGCCGATTTGGTTCTGCCCGATATCTCTGTCCTGCGTGGTGTTTTTAGAACCATTGTAGCTGTTATTAGATACGCTACTGGTCGCGTTTAAATTCAGGGTCGGCAGATGCCCATCCTGCGCCTGGCGAATTTGCTCGCGCGCCAGGTCCTGGCTGAGTCGGGCCTGCAGCAGCGACAGGTTGCGGTTTTCCGCTTCTTTCAGCAGCGCGTTCACCGCCGATGGTTTCGTGGTTTTAAACCCATCAACATTCAGCGAGGCCAGCTCCGGATAGTAGTTGCCGGTCACCTGGCGCAGCTCTTCAACCGCGTTATCGAGGTCGTTGCGCGCGGTGACTTCGTTTGCCAGCACGGCATCGTACTGTGAACGGGCGTTCTGTACGTCAGTAATCGCCACCAGGCCAACGTTAAAGCGCTGGGTGGTCTGATCTAACTGGCGGTAAATAGCCTGTTTCTGCGCTTCGGTATAGGAGAGCGTATCGATAGCGGCCAGCACTTTAAAATAGGCCGTCGCGGTGTTCAGAATCAGCGTTTGCTGGTCCGTCTGATAGGTGACGTCCTGAATGCCGGCGTTCTTTTCCTGCAGCGTCAGCGCACGCCATTTCGACATATCAAACAGAACCTGCGTGAGCTGCAGCGATCCGCTGGTGACGTCGGAATTCTGGTCTTTAGCATCACGGAAGCCGCTAGTATAGGTATAATCGGCACCCAGACCGAGCTGCGGCAGTAACGGGCTACGCGCTTCGTTGATCTTCTCGAATGCGGCATCACGATCGGCTGCTGATTTACGCAGATCAGGGTTGCTGATACGCGCCTGCTGATAAACCTGCAGCAGGTTTTCTGCCTGGCTCATGGCGCTGAAGCCAGTCAGGCCCAGGCCGATAAGGATGGGAAAGAGTTTCTTCATTTGCATTCCTTGTTGTGAAGCATTTAGCGCTACTCAAATTCTAAAAATAATCACTGATTGTATAGAGTCTGTTACCGTAAAAAGTTGGCGTTATGTGCCATGGGGCGGTAATTTGCACCAATCTAACATACGAGCCGTAAAACGGTAGCCACACCGCCTATAAATTCATAACTTCATGTTCTACAGGATATCGAAATGAGCGACGTCAATCAGCAGGGGATTACCTTCTCTAAAAACGATGTAGAAATTATTGCACGCGAAACGCTTTATCGCGGTTTTTTTTCGCTCGATTTATATCGTTTTCGCCATCGCCTGTTTAACGGCGGCATGAGTGATGAAGTGACGCGTGAAATTTTTGAGCGCGGGCACGCCGCAGTCTTGCTACCCTTTGACCCGGTGCGCGATGAAGTTGTGCTCGTCGAGCAGATCCGTATTGCGGCGTACGATACTAGCGCGAGCCCGTGGCTGCTTGAAATGGTCGCCGGTATGATAGAAGAAGGCGAATCTCCTGAAGATGTCGCACGTCGTGAAGCGGTGGAAGAGGCCGGGCTTAATGTTGGCCGGATTAAACCGGTCCTGAGCTACCTGGCCAGCCCCGGCGGCACCAGCGAAAGACTGTCTATTATGGTGGGAGAAGTCGATGCCACGACGGCGAAAGGGATTCATGGATTGGCCGACGAAAATGAGGATATTCGCGTCCATGTGGTGAGCCGGGAACAGGCTTACAAATGGGTGGAAGAGGGGAAAATCGACAACGCAGCCTCTGTCATCGCGCTGCAATGGCTGCAACTGCATTATCACAATTTACGCAACGAGTGGACAAAATGAAGCGTTATACGCCTGACTTTCCTGAAATGATGCGCCTGTGTGAAACCAACTTTGCCCAGCTGCGCCGCCTGTTGCCGCGAACGGATGCAGCGGGAGAAAAGGTGAGTTACCAGGTGGGCAACGCGCAATACCGATTAACCATCGTCGAATCGACCCGCTACACTACGTTAGTAGCGATTGAGCAGACGGCTCCCTCGGTGAGCTACTGGAGTCTGCCGTCAATGACGGTACGGCTCTATCACGATGCAATGGTCGCTGAAGTGTGTTCAAGCCAGCAGATCTTTCGCTTCAAAGCGCGGTATGATTATCCTAATAAAAAGTTGCATCAACGCGACGAAAAGCATCAAATTAATCAGTTTTTGGCCGATTGGCTGCGATACTGTTTAGCACATGGAGCGATGGCGATTCCGGTTTGTTAGCGTCGTGAAACCTAAGGACACCATTTGGAAAGCCTGTTAAACCTACCTTTGGCTGGTGAGGCCAGAGTCAGGATATTACAAATTACCGATACTCACCTGTTTGCTGAAAAACACGAAACGCTGTTAGGCATCAATACCTGGGAAAGCTATCAGGCCGTACTGGATGCTATCCGCGCCTCACAGCGAGAATGCGACCTGATTGTTGCTACAGGCGATCTGGCGCAAGATCACTCTGCCGCGGCCTATCAGCATTTTGCTGAGGGCATCGCGAGTTTTGCTGCACCTTGCGTCTGGCTGCCGGGTAATCATGATTTTCAACCGGCGATGTACAGCACGCTGCAGGAATCAGGCATCTCCCCCGCTAAACGCGTATTGCTGGGCGACCATTGGCAAATACTGCTCATGGATAGCCAGGTGTTCGGCGTGCCGCATGGCGAACTGAGCGATTTCCAGCTGGAATGGCTGGAGCAGAAGCTGGCGGAAGTCCCGGAGCGGTATACGCTGCTGCTGTTGCACCACCATCCTATGCCGTCAGGCTGCAGCTGGCTGGATCAGCATAGCCTGCGCAATGCCGGGGCGCTTGATTGCGCGCTGGCCGCGTTTCCTCGCGTTAAGCATCTGCTGTGCGGCCATATTCATCAGGAACTGGATCTTGACTGGAACGGTCGGCGCATGATGGCCACGCCATCCACCTGCGTGCAGTTTAAGCCGCACTGCGCTAACTTCACGCTGGATACCGTCTCTCCGGGCTGGCGCTGGCTGGATCTGCATCCTGACGGCACATTGACCACTGAAGTTTGCCGCCTTGAAGGCGTGAAATTTCACCCGGATATCGCTTCAGAAGGATACTGATGTCTACGCTTCTCTATCTGCATGGTTTTAACAGCTCGCCGCGCTCGGCAAAAGCGACTGCGTTGAAAGAGTGGCTGGCGCGGACCTATCCTGACATCTCAATGGTGATACCGGAGCTCCCGGTTTACCCTGCGCAAGCGGCTGAGCATCTGGAGTCTCTGGTGCTGGAGCATGGCGGTGAACCGCTGGGCGTTGTCGGGTCGTCGCTGGGGGGATATTACGCGACCTGGCTATCGCAGTGCTTTATGCTACCGGCGGTGGTCGTGAACCCTGCGGTGCGCCCGTTTGAGCTATTGAACAATTTCCTTGGCCCTAATGAGAATCCATACACGGGGCAGCAATATGTGCTAGAGTCTCGCCATATTTACGATCTCAAAGTCATGCAAATTGACCCGCTGGAAGCGCCGGATTTAATCTGGTTATTGCAGCAAACGGGCGATGAAGTGCTTGATTACCGCCAGGCCGTTGATTATTTCGCCTCCTGCCGACAGACGGTAGAGGAGGGCGGTAATCACGCATTTGTTGGCTTTGAAGATCATTTCACTCAGATTATCGATTTTCTGGGCCTGCGCTGAGCGGTTCGGAACGACCTACGAATACACACCATGACGCAATCTTCATATAACGCTGATGCCATTGAGGTACTCACCGGGCTTGAGCCGGTTCGCCGCCGTCCGGGAATGTACACTGATACCACACGTCCAAATCATCTTGGTCAGGAAGTTATTGATAACAGCGTGGATGAGGCCCTGGCCGGTCACGCGAAACGCGTGGAGGTCATTCTCCATGCCGATCAGTCGCTGGAAGTTATCGATGATGGCCGCGGAATGCCGGTGGATATCCACCCTGAAGAGGGGGTTCCGGCAGTTGAACTGATTCTTTGCCGCCTGCACGCGGGGGGGAAATTCTCCAATAAGAACTACCAGTTCTCCGGCGGCCTGCATGGCGTAGGGATATCGGTGGTCAACGCCTTATCGAAACGCGTTGAGGTGAACGTGCGCCGCGATGGCCAGATCTACAGCATCGCCTTTGAAAACGGCGATAAAGTAGAAGATCTCCACGTGACCGGTACCTGCGGTAAGCGTAATACCGGTACCAGCGTGCACTTTTGGCCGGATGAAAGCTTTTTTGACAGCCCGCGTTTTTCCGTCTCACGCCTCTCGCATTTATTAAAAGCCAAGGCCGTTCTTTGCCCTGGCGTAGAGATTGTTTTCCGCGATCTGGTCAACGATAGCGAACAGCGCTGGTGCTATGCCGATGGTCTGACCGACTATCTTAGCGAAGCGGTTAACGGCCTGCCTCTGCTGCCGGAAAAACCGTTCGTCGGCACCTTCTCCGGTGATACTGAAGCGGTCGACTGGGCGCTGCTGTGGCTGCCGGAAGGCGGCGAGCTGCTGACCGAAAGCTACGTCAACCTGATTCCTACGATGCAGGGCGGAACCCACGTTAATGGTCTGCGCCAGGGGCTACTGGACGCCATGCGCGAGTTCTGTGAATATCGGAACATCCTGCCGCGCGGCGTGAAGCTGTCGGCGGAAGATATCTGGGAACGCTGCGCCTACGTGCTCTCCGTGAAGATGCAGGATCCTCAGTTTGCCGGGCAAACCAAAGAGCGCCTCTCTTCACGTCAGTGCGCCGCGTTTGTTTCCGGCGTGGTCAAAGACGCCTTCAGCCTGTGGCTAAACCAGAACGTCCAGTCGGCAGAGCTGCTGGCGGAGATGGCGATTTCCAGCGCCCAGCGTCGTCTGCGCGCGGCGAAGAAAGTGGTGCGTAAAAAGCTGACCAGCGGTCCGGCGCTCCCCGGTAAGCTGGCGGACTGCACCGCCCAGGATTTGAACCGCACCGAACTGTTCCTTGTGGAAGGGGATTCCGCGGGCGGCTCGGCCAAGCAGGCGCGCGATCGCGAATATCAGGCGATCATGCCGCTGAAAGGTAAAATCCTGAACACCTGGGAAGTTTCTTCCGATGAAGTGCTGGCTTCCCAGGAAGTGCATGATATTTCCGTCGCCATTGGTATCGACCCGGATAGCGACGACCTGAGCCAGCTGCGCTACGGCAAGATTTGTATTCTGGCGGATGCCGACTCCGATGGTCTGCACATCGCGACGCTGCTGTGCGCGCTGTTCGTCAGGCATTTCCGCACTCTGGTCAAACACGGCCATGTCTACGTGGCGCTGCCGCCCCTGTACCGTATCGACCTCGGCAAAGAGGTGTATTACGCGCTCACAGAAGAAGAGAAAACCGGCGTGCTGGAGCAGCTTAAGCGCAAGAAAGGCAAACCGAACGTACAGCGCTTCAAAGGGCTGGGCGAGATGAACCCGATGCAGCTGCGCGAGACCACGTTGGATCCGAATACCCGCCGTTTGGTACAGCTGATTATCAACGATGAAGACGAGCAGCAGACAACCGCCATGATGGATATGCTGTTAGCGAAGAAGCGCTCTGAAGATCGGCGTAACTGGCTTCAGGAGAAGGGCGATCTGGCGGAGCTGGACGGATAATAAAAAATCGGCCGGGAAACCGGCCGATTTATTTGCTTGCTTAAATGCCCGCTTCGAGAATACGAATGTTCATTTCCAGCACGTCGCCTTTAACGGCTTCGCCGTAGGCTTTCATGTGCGGAGTCTGCAGGTGCGCCTCAAGATGGGCGACGCTTTCCCACTGCTCGACCATCACGATGGAATCCGGTGAAGTGGTCTGAAAACTGACGCCAGCGGCGTGATCGACCAGCGGCGCATAGCCATGGCAGCCTTCTTCCTGAAGAACGGTCGGGGTTATTTTTGCGAACTGATCAAGCACCGCCTGGCGATGGTGTTGGCCCGGACGAGTACGAATTTCAGCGATCACTGTCAACATGGTTAACTCAACTCCTTCTGTATATTCTCATCATACTTCAAGCCGCCGCTAAAATGAGCCGCGCTTGTCGTCTTTTCATAACTCACTACAGTTAACCAAAAATTTCCGTCAGATGCTTGCGATATTCTGCCGTATAACGCGGAACATCGGGCATTTTGATCACATCGTTGGCGATGAAGGTAGGTAGGGCGCTCATCCCAAGGAACTGGTTGGCCTTATGGAATGGCAAGTAAACGCCGTCGACGCCAACGCCGTGGAAGAACTGATCTTTTTCGGTGAAGGCTTCCATCGGCGCGTTCCAGGTCAGAGACAGCATATATTTTTTCCCCTGAATCAGGCCGCCGGAACCATATTTCTTACTGGCGTCAGATCGAGTGCGGCCATCGCTGGCATACAGCGCGCCGTGACCTTCGGTAAAGACGTCATCAATGTACTTTTTCACCGTCCACGGCGCGCCCATCCACCAGCCCGGCATTTGCCAGATAACGGAATCGGCCCACAGGAAGTTTTGCACTTCGGTTTTCACGTCGTAGTCGCTATCGGCGCGGACCACTTTAACATCATGCCCGAGGTCGCGCAGATAGGTTTCCGCGACTTCAGTCAGGGTGTCGTTCAGCTGGCCGTTAGAGTGGCCGAACTTTTTTGCGCCATTAATAATCAGGATGTTACTCATTTTTTATCCTCAACTTTTCAATTTTGTGGTTAATTTTACCCCGCCGGGCAGAGCGGTAAAATGAGCAAAATGTGCAAAGTCTTTTGCTTTTATAGCAATAATGCCGCTACCAGCGAATGCGCGCCTCGAATCCGCCGTCGCGGGCGTTGCCGAAACTTGCCGTCATCCCGTGCAGCGCGGCGATGCGTTTGACGATGGAGAGCCCGAGGCCGCTACCGGGCTGCTCCTGGCCTGGAGGGCGATAAAAGCGCTCGCCGACGCGCGCCAGGGCCTCGGCGCTGATGCCCGGGCCGTTGTCGCGTACGCGGAATTCACCGGCATCCAGGGTGATGTCGACCTGGCTTCCGGCGGGGCTATAGCGCACCGCGTTATCTAAAAGATTGCGCACCAGTAGGCTTAGCAGCAGCGGCTGCCCGGTGCGCAAGATGTTCTTCGCGTTCAGGTGCAGGCGTAGCTCAAGTCCGGCCAGTTGCGCCGGGTGGTACATCTCCATGACCGCAGACTGTAGCAGTTCATCAATGGCGATCGTCTGAACATCATCCAGCTGCGCCAGCGAATCCAGGCGCGATAGGGTAAGTAGCTGGTCGACCAGGCGGGTTGCGCGATCGATACCCTGGTGGAGCTGCTCCAGCGCTTTATCCAGCCCTTGCGGATCGTCCAGCGAGAGCTGGGCCACTTCGGTTTGCACCTTCAGCGCCGCCAGTGGGCTGCGCAGTTCGTGGGCGGCATCGGAGGTGAACCGACGCTCGCGGATCATGGTGTCATGCGTCCGGGTAAAGAGCTGATTTAGCGCGTCGACCAGCGGGCGAACTTCGCTGGGCACGTTCTCGCTATTTAGCGTTTCGGCGGAATCCGGCGCTCGGGTGCGCAGCGTGGTGGCCAGCTTTTTCAGCGGCGCCAGTTCCCGGCTTAACAGCACGATGAGCAGCAAAAACATCAGCGGCAGCGCAACCAGCCAGGGTGTAAGCTGGGAGGTGACGATATCCAGCGCCATCTCGCGGCGGTAATCCCATTCCTGGCCGACGACGATACGATGGCGCCCGTCGCGGGTGGTGAGCCACAGAAAGCGCCATTCGTCATCATCGCCGCGCAGGTAGCCGTCGCTGAACCCCTCCCGGTTGTTACCCCACAGGATATCCTGGCCATTTTCGCCATCGTTAAGCACCATTTTGCCGTCGGTGGTAAAGATAGCGAAAGCCAGCGCATCGTCGTCGAGATGGCCGTGTTTAACCTTTTTCTTTGTCCGCACCTGTGGCGCGAGGGTATGGAGCTCGTCGAAATTCATCGCGCTCAGGCGGCGGGCGAACAACAACTGCTGGGTATCGAACAGCTTATCCAGCTTGTCGGTGGTCTGTTGCCAGGCCACAAAGCTGGCAATGCCCCAGGCGGCGCTGGTCAGCAGCAAAAAAAGCAGCGTCAGGCGGACGCGCAGGCTCAGTTTCCCCAGCCGCTTCATGCGTCCCCCAGGGTATAGCCGATACCGTGTACGGTACGAATGAAAGCGCTGCCGAGCTTACGGCGCAGATGATGGACGTGTACTTCTATCGCGTTGCTGGAGACGTCGTCATCCCAGCTATAGAGCTTTTCTTCAATAAGCTTACGCGGCAGCACGCGTCCGGCATTGCGCATCAGCAGCTCCAGCAGAGCAAACTCCTTTGGCTTGAGCGGCAGGCTCTCGTCGTTCAGGGTGGCCGTGAGTCGGCCAGGATCGAGGACCACATTGCCGTGCCGCAGTTCGCTGCTGCTCTGGCCGTGGGCGCGGCGCATCAGTGCTTCCAGGCGCGCGGCGACTTCAACCAGCGCGAAAGGTTTGCAGAGATAGTCATCGGCGCCGAGGCGTAATCCTTCGACGCGCTGGTTAAGCGCGTCGCGGGCGGTCAGGATCAGTACCGGTTCGTGGCGGCCTTTGTCGCGCCATTCGCGCAGAATATCCAGCCCATCGATGCCGGGCAGGGTCAGGTCAAGAATAATGGCGTCGTAAGCGGCGTGATACAGCGCGGCTTTCCCCTCTTCGCCGCGGGTAAACCAGTCGACGCTGAAGCCCAGCTTGGTCAGTCCGGTTTTGAGGCCGTCACCGATCAGTTTGTCGTCTTCCACCAGTAAAATGCGCATTTTCTGCTCCTGTGTCCCTTGGATATTCCCGCAGTAAAGCGCGTTGCGGCGCGCGCTGTACAGGAATAAAATTTATTTTTTCCGCTTAAGAAGTTGTTAAGTTTTGCCCGGTGTAATAGTGACGATATAAACACAAAGGGAGAACACATCATGAAGAAAATCGCCGCAATGACCGCTATCATCGCCTTAGTTTCCATGCCGGTACTGGCCGCTGAGCAGGGCGGGTTTTCCGGACCCGGCTCGACGCAAACCAGCCAGACGACCACGCAAAACGGCGGGTTCATTGGTCCGAACGGGAGCGTAACGACGGTCGCGAATGCGAAAACCCTGCGTGACGATACCTGGGTGACCCTGCGCGGTAAAATCGTGGAGCGTATTTCCGACGACCTGTATAAATTCCAGGACAGCTCCGGCACCGTGAACGTCGATATCGATCACAAGCGCTGGAACGGCGTGACCGTGACCCCGCAGGATACGGTAGAGATTCAGGGTGAAGTGGATAAAGACTGGAACTCAGTGGAAATCGACGTAAAGCAGATTCGTAAAATCACGCCATAGTTTTCTCATCATCTTAAGCAAGATCGGTCAGGAACCGCACTCCTCGCTCTGTCAGAGTATGTTTCCGGGAGGATGCGATGAACGATACTCAGGTAAGCCCGGCCTTTGCCGGGCGTTTTCAGCAAGTGTGCTTGTACATTGAACGTCATCTGGACACGCCGCTGTCGCTGGAGACGCTCAGTGCGATAGCCCATAGCTCGCCGTATCATTTTCACCGGCAATTCAGCGCCTATAGCGGGGTACCGCTCTATCGCTATATCCAATGGTTACGTTTGCGTCGCGCCTGTTGGCGACTGGCGTTTAATCCACAGGAAAAGATTATCGATATTGCCCTTGATGCGGGGTTCCAGAACCCGGAGTCGTTCAGCCGCGCCTTCCGCAGCGCCTTCGCGCAAAGCCCCAGCCAATTCCGCCAACAGCCGGACTGGCTGGAATGGCATCGACGTGTACCGAAACATACGCTACAGGAGCAACACCCAATGGATGTTAAAATAATCCAGCTTCCTACCACTCAGATCGCGATGCTGCAGCATCGCGGTAACCCTGGTTTAGTCAATGAGACCGCCGCGAAGTTTATCGCCTGGCGCAAGAAGAGCGGTCTGTCCCCGGTCGCCAGCTGCGCAACCTGGGGGATCTCCTGGGACGACCCCGCTGCCACGCCGGCTGACGATTTTCGTTTCGATATTGGCGGTACGGTCAGCCAGCCGGTGCCGGAAAACAGCTTTGGCGTGGTGAATGGCGAGATCCCCGGCGGGCGCTGCGCAGTAGGGCGTCATTACGGTTCTCTGGACACGCTCGCGCAGAGTATCTGGTTTCTTTATCGCGACTGGCTGCCCGCATCGGGAGAGGCGCTGCGCGATTTCCCGGTTTTCTTTCGCTACCTCAATTTTGTGCATGAAGTCGGTGAGCATGAGCTGCAGACGGACGTTTATCTTCCGCTGAAATGAAGGATGTCCACGGAATTCCTCAACCAGCCTAACGCCCTGTGACTCAGGGCGTCAGATAGGGTATTATCGCCGGTAGTTTTGCCGTCCGAACGGCCGGTACGCAGATTGAGGATTCACGATTAATGAGCGATATGGCAGAGCGCCTCGCGCTGCATGAATTTACGGAAAACGCCTACCTGAACTACTCCATGTACGTCATCATGGACAGGGCGCTGCCGTTTATTGGCGATGGCCTGAAGCCGGTCCAGCGTCGCATCGTCTATGCGATGTCTGAGCTGGGTCTCAACGCCAGCGCCAAGTTCAAAAAGTCCGCCCGCACCGTCGGCGACGTGCTGGGTAAATACCATCCGCACGGCGATAGCGCCTGCTATGAAGCCATGGTGCTGATGGCGCAACCCTTCTCTTACCGCTATCCGCTGGTTGACGGTCAGGGGAACTGGGGGGCGCCGGACGATCCTAAATCCTTCGCCGCGATGCGTTATACCGAATCCCGTTTGTCGAAGTATGCTGAACTGCTGCTGAGCGAACTGGGGCAGGGCACCGTTGACTGGGTACCAAACTTTGACGGCACTCTGCAGGAGCCGAAAATGCTGCCTGCGCGCCTGCCCAATATTCTGCTCAACGGCACTACCGGCATCGCCGTCGGCATGGCGACGGATATTCCGCCGCACAACCTGCGTGAAGTGGCTCAGGCGGCCATTACCCTGATTGAAAAACCGCAGACCTCGCTGGACGATCTGCTGGATATCGTACAGGGGCCGGATTACCCGACCGAAGCGGAAATCATTACTCCGCGTGCCGAGATCCGCAAAATCTACCAGAATGGCCGCGGTTCGGTGCGTATGCGCGCGGTGTGGACGAAAGAAGACGGCGCGGTGGTGATCAGTGCGCTGCCGCATCAGGTTTCCGGCGCCCGCGTGCTTGAACAGATTGCCGCTCAGATGCGCAACAAAAAGCTGCCGATGGTGGATGACCTGCGCGACGAATCGGATCACGAAAACCCGACTCGTCTGGTGATCGTCCCGCGCTCTAACCGCGTGGATATGGAGCAGGTGATGAACCACCTGTTCGCGACGACCGATCTGGAAAAGAGCTATCGTATCAACCTGAATATGATCGGGCTTGATAACCGTCCTGCGGTAAAAAACCTGCTGGAAATCCTCTCGGAATGGCTGACTTTCCGCCGCGATACCGTGCGCCGTCGTCTCAGCTACCGTCTGGAAAAAGTCCTCAAGCGCCTGCATATCCTGGAAGGTTTGCTGGTGGCGTTTCTGAATATCGATGAAGTTATCGAAATTATCCGTCACGAAGATGAGCCGAAGCCGGCCCTGATGTCGCGCTTTGGCATCAGCGAAACCCAGGCGGAAGCGATTCTGGAGTTAAAACTGCGCCATCTCGCCCGACTGGAAGAGATGAAGATCCGCGGTGAACAAAGCGAGCTGGAAAAAGAACGCGACCATCTGCAGGCCATTCTGGCGTCTGAACGCAAAATGAATAACCTGCTGAAGAAAGAGCTGCAGGCCGATGCCGACGCCTTTGGTGACGATCGTCGTTCGCCGCTGCGCGAGCGTGAAGAAGCGAAAGCGATGAGCGAGCACGATATGCTGCCGTCCGAGCCGGTGACCATCGTTCTGTCGCAGAGCGGCTGGGTACGCAGCGCCAAAGGCCATGATATCGACGCGCCGGGACTGAACTATAAAGCGGGAGACAGTTTTAAAGCCGCAGTGAAAGGGAAGAGCAATCAGCCGGTGGTCTTTATTGACACCACCGGGCGTAGCTACGCGATTGACCCGATCACCCTGCCGTCCGCACGTGGACAGGGCGAGCCGCTCACCGGTAAGCTGACGCTGCCGCCGGGGGCGACGGTGGAGCATATGCTGATGGAGGCCGATGATCAAAAACTGCTGCTGGCGTCCGACGCAGGCTACGGGTTTATTTGTACTTTCAACGATCTGGTCGCGCGCAACCGCGCCGGTAAGACGTTGATTAGCCTTCCGGATAACGCCCACGTGATGCCGCCGCTGGTGATTGAGGACGAGTCCGATATGCTGCTGGCCATTACCGCCGCCGGCCGCATGCTGATGTTCCCGGTCAGCGACCTGCCGCAGCTGTCGAAAGGCAAGGGCAACAAGATTATCAACATCCCGTCGGCGGAAGCGGCTGCGGGTCAGGATGGCCTGGCGCATCTGTTTGTCCTACCGCCGCAAAGTACGCTGACGATTCACGTCGGCAAACGGAAAATCAAACTCCGTCCGGAAGAGCTGCAAAAAGTCACCGGCGAGCGCGGCCGCCGCGGCTCTCTGATGCGTGGACTGCAGAAAATCGACCGGGTGGAGATTGATTCACCGCGTCGCGCCTCGGCGGGCGATAGCGAAGAGTAGGATGATCCTCCCCCGCAGTAAGGCGGGGGAGGTTAATATTTACCGCAAAATCGTTGTTTATTCAGGCATTGCGATTAACAATATCCGTCAGGATCGTTCGGGGTGCTTAACGCGCTTTGCAATGATGCCCGATGCCTGCAATCTGCGAAACAGCGAGTATAATTCTAAGCGGTTTGGGTTTTAGAGGTAGCTATGCTATTTATTTTTCGACTAATTATCGTTGTCATCTATTGTATTCTGGTCTGCATCTTCGGCTGTATTTATTGTCTGTTCAGTCCTCGTAATCCTAAGCACGTCGCCACCTTCGGTCACCTGTTTGGCAAACTGTCGCCGGTCTTCGGCCTGAAAGTCGAGCTGCGCAAGCCGGCCGATGCGGAAAGCTACGGCAACGCTATCTATATCGCTAACCACCAGAATAACTATGATATGGTGACGGCATCAAATATTGTGCAGCCGCCGACCGTTACCGTGGGTAAAAAGAGCCTGGCGTGGATCCCTTTTTTCGGCCAGCTCTACTGGCTAACGGGGAACCTGCTGATTGACCGCAATAACCGGGCAAAAGCGCACGGCACTATTGCCGAAGTCGTGAATGCGTTTAAAAAGCGCAATATCTCTTTTTGGATGTTTCCAGAAGGGACCCGCAGTCGAGGCCGCGGTCTGCTGCCTTTTAAAACCGGCGCTTTTCATGCGGCTGTCGCGGCTGGCGTGCCAATTATTCCGGTGTGCGTTTCTAATACATCGAATAAAATTAATCTCAATCGCCTGAATAACGGTCTGGTGATTGTAGAAATGCTGCCGCCGGTAGACACCAGTCAGTATGGAAAAGAGGGCGTTCGCGCGCTGGCGACGCACTGTCGCGAGCTGATGTCCGCTAAAATCGCTGAGCTGGATAAAGAAGTTGCCGAACGCGAAGCGGCCGCAAAGAAATAACACAGGAAACGCCGCGAAGCGCGCGCGTATTGCTGGCGGGAAACGAATTCCCTTGTTAATTAGTCAGTATTTCATGGAGTAAATATGTCACTCAGTCGGCGTCAGTTCATTAAGGCTTCAGGCGTAGCGCTGTGCGCAGGCGCCGCGCCGCTGAAAGCACAGGCCGCTGGTCAGCAGCCTGCGCTGCCGATCCCTCCTCTGCTGGAGTCCCGCCGCGGGCAGCCGCTATTTTTAACGCTACAGCGAGCGCACTGGTCGTTTACGCCCGGAACCCGCGCATCGGTGTGGGGGATTAACGGCCGCTATATGGGGCCAACCATTCGCGTCTGGAATGGCGACGATGTGAAGCTGATTTACAGCAACCGCCTGACGGAAAACGTGGCGATGACGATCCGCGGCCTGCAGGTCCCCGGTCCGCTGATTGGCGGCGCCGCGCGCATGATGTCCGCCAACGCCGACTGGGCTCCGGTACTGCCAATCCGCCAAAGCGCGGCGACGCTGTGGTATCAGGCCAACACGCCAAACCATATGGCAAAACAGGTCTATAACGGTCTGGCCGGGATGTGGCTGGTGGAAGATGATGTCAGTAAAAATCTGCCGATCCCCAATCACTACGGCGTGGATGATTTCCCGGTGATTATTCAGGATAAGCGTCTGGATAATTTCGGTACGCCTGAGTATAGCGAGCCCGGTAGCGGAGGGTTCGTTGGCGATACGCTGCTGGTGAACGGCGTTCAGGGGCCTTTCGTGGAAGTGTCGCGCGGCTGGGTGCGCCTGCGCCTGCTGAATGCGTCCAACTCCCGTCGCTATCAGCTGCAGATGAGCGACGGTCGATTGCTGCACGTGATTTCCGGCGATCAGGGGTTGCTGCCGGCGCCGGTTTCGCTGAAGCAGCTGTCGCTGGCGCCGGGTGAGCGTCGTGAAATTCTGGTCGATATGACTAACGGCGATGAAGTATCGATCACCTGCGGGGAAGCTGCCAGCATCGTCGATCGTATTCGCGGCTTCTTCGAACCGTCGAGCATCCTGATTTCCACCCTGATTCTGACGCTGCGCCCGACGGGCCTGCTGCCGCTGGTGACCGATAGCCTGCCCGTGCGTTTGCTGCCGACGGAGATTCTGGCTGGCGCGGCGATTCGCAGCCGCGATATCACGCTTGGTGACGATCCGGGTATTAACGGTCAGCTATGGGATCCGCAACGTATCGATATTACGGCGCAGCAGGGAACCTGGGAGCGCTGGACGGTGCGCGCCGACCGGCCGCAGTCCTTCCATATTGAAGGCGTGATGTTTCAGGTGCGTAACGTCAACGGCTCCGCGCCGTTCCCGGAAGATCGCGGCTGGAAGGATACCGTCTGGATCGATGGTCAGGTTGAGCTGCTGGTCTATTACAATCAGCCCTCCTGGCCGCACTTCCCGTTCCAGTACTTAAGTCAGACGCTGGAGCTTGCCGACCGTGGCTCTATTGGCCAGATTCTGGTGAATCCGGCGCCGTAATGTATTCTGTCCCGGCCCATACCGGCCGGGATCGGAAAAACCTCCTTCATTTCTTCCATCGTTCCGGCTTATAATCGCCGCCCTTTTTGATTATTTTTTTATCATTTCCCCGGAAGCAATATGAGCGCAATATCCCTGATCCAACCGGATCGTGACCTTTTCTCATGGCCGCAGTACTGGGCCGCCTGCTTTGGCCCCGCGCCGTTCTTGCCGATGTCGCGAGAAGAGATGGATCAACTTGGCTGGGATAGCTGCGACATTATTCTGGTTACCGGCGATGCCTATGTCGATCACCCGAGCTTTGGCATGGCGATCTGCGGACGCATGCTGGAAGCGCAGGGGTTCCGCGTGGGGATTATTTCCCAGCCGGACTGGAATAATAAAAACGACTTTATGCGCCTGGGTAAACCGAATCTGTTCTTCGGCGTCACCGCCGGGAATATGGATTCGATGATCAACCGCTACACTGCTGACCGTAAGCTGCGCCATGACGATGCCTACACGGCGGGGAACGTGGCCGGCAAGCGCCCGGATCGCGCCACGCTGGTTTATACGCAGCGTTGCAAAGAAGCGTGGAAAGATGTGCCGGTGATCCTCGGTGGTATCGAAGCCAGCCTGCGCCGAACCGCGCACTACGACTACTGGTCTGATACCGTGCGTCGCTCGGTTCTGGTGGACTCTAAAGCCGATATGCTGATGTTCGGCAACGGCGAGCGTCCGCTGGTGGAAGTGGCGCACCGTCTGGCCGCCGGCGAGCCTATCGGGCAAATTCGCGACGTTCGCAACACCGCGATCATGGTGAAGGAAGCGCTGCCGGGCTGGAGCGGGGTGGACTCCACGCGTCTGGACACGCCGGGGAAAATCGATCCGATCCCGCATCCGTACGGTGAAGATCTGCCGTGCGCGGATAACAAAACCGTCGCACCGCCAAAACAGGAAGCGAAGCGCGTTACCGTACAGCCGCCGCGTCCGAAGCCGTGGGAAAAGACCTATGTCCTGCTGCCTTCTTTTGAAAAGGTGAAAGGCGACAAGGTTCTCTACGCGCACGCGTCGCGTATTCTGCACCATGAAACTAACCCCGGCTGCGCCCGCGCGCTGATGCAGAAACACTGCGAACGCTATATCTGGGTTAACCCGCCCGCTATTCCGCTTTCCACTGAAGAGATGGATAGCGTGTTTGCCCTGCCGTATAAGCGTGTTCCGCATCCTTCATACGGCGATGCCCGCATTCCGGCCTACGAGATGATTCGCTTCTCGATTAACATCATGCGCGGCTGTTTTGGCGGCTGTTCGTTTTGCTCGATTACCGAGCATGAGGGCCGCATCATTCAGAGCCGCTCCGAAGATTCGATCATCAATGAAATCGAAGCGATTCGCGACACGGTTCCCGGCTTTACCGGCATTATTTCCGATCTTGGCGGTCCGACGGCCAACATGTATATGCTGCGCTGCAAGTCGCCGCGCGCCGAGCAAACCTGCCGCCGCCTGTCATGCGTTTATCCGGATATCTGTCCGCATATGGACACTAACCATGAGCCGACGATTAATCTTTACCGCCGCGCCCGTGACCTGAAAGGCATCAAAAAGATCCTTATCGCGTCCGGCGTGCGTTACGACATCGCCGTTGAAGACCCGCGCTATATTAAAGAGCTGGCCACCCACCACGTTGGCGGTTATCTGAAGATTGCCCCTGAGCATACGGAAGAGGGGCCTCTGTCGAAGATGATGAAGCCAGGAATGGGCAGCTACGATCGCTTTAAGCAGCTGTTTGATACCTATTCGAAGCAGGCGGGCAAAGAGCAGTATCTGATCCCGTACTTTATTTCCGCCCATCCGGGGACGCGGGATGAAGATATGGTGAATCTGGCGCTGTGGCTTAAGCAGCATCGTTTCCGCCTGGATCAGGTGCAAAACTTCTATCCGTCGCCGCTGGCGAACTCGACCACCATGTATTACACCGGTAAGAACCCGCTGGGTAAGATTGGCTATAAGAGTGAGGATGTAGTGGTGCCGAAGGGCGACAAACAGCGCCGCCTGCACAAGGCGCTGCTGCGCTATCACGACCCGGCCAACTGGCCGCTGATTCGCCAGGCGCTGGAGACCATGGGTAAAAAGCACCTGATCGGCAGCCGTCGCGATTGCCTGGTACCGGCGCCGACGATCGACGAGATGCGCGAAGCGCGTCGCCAGAACCGCCATACTCGTCCGGCGCTAACCAAGCATACGCCGGTGGCGCATCAGCGCCAGACGCCGGCAGGCCAGAAAAAGCGGGTAAAAGCAGGGCGTTAATCTCATGCCCGGTGGTTATAGGCTACCGGGCCCAAGCCTCAACGGCAAAAGCCGTTATGTGGCTATGCTTCTCTGATTCTGGCGGCCAGCGCCGCCAGCTTTTCATCATCCGCCCGCTCGTGATCGTGGGAAGAGAGATAGCCTTCGTATTGCGCAAAAAACTGAGTCTGACGCGACTCGATAGGCCGCCATTGGGTCATATCGCCGGTGCCGTGCATCGGGCTGAGCTTGCTGTGGACATGGTCAACGCCATAGCCTTCAAAAAACATCCCCGTACGGCCCACGTCATCAAAGGCTTTATCCAGAAGCTTCGCCACTTTCTGCGTCGCCAGCACCAAATCGGCCAGCGCCTGCGGCGGCATATCAAACGCATAGCTGGGGTAGTGCTTCTTTGGGATCACGACTGTAAAACCGTCGGTATTGGGGAAAATAGAGAGAAAGGCGAGGTGGTGTTCATCTTCCCACACCTTATGGCAGGGGGCTTTCCCCGCAACAATTTGACAGAAAATACAGCTCATCAGCACACATCCATTTGATTGCAACAAACTCTCAATGTACGTGGTTTTAACCGGTCCGCAAAGCGATGCTCCGCCGAAATCCGACGGAGCGGGGAAGATTAACCGCCGAACTGATCCGGGTCTGGCCCCAGGCGTTTGTTCTGGTCCAGTTTAGTGATTTCACTTAATTCATCTTTATCAAGACGGAAGTCCCAGACGTTAAAATTCTCGGCAATGCGCGATGGCGTCACCGATTTCGGGATCACCACCAGGCCGCTGTCCAGATGCCAGCGGATTACGATCTGCGCCGGGGTTTTAGCGTATTTATCCGCCAGTTGACGAATAATTTTGTGATCGAATACCCCTTCGCCACCCTGCGCCAGCGGGCTCCAGGACTCGGTCTGGATCTTATGCGTCGCATTCCAGGCGTGAAGCTGACGCTGCTGCATCAGCGGGTGAAGTTCAATCTGGTTTATCACCGGAGCGACACCGGTTTCATCTATGATTTTTTGCAGATGATGAACCTGGAAATTACACACGCCGATGCTTTTTGCCAGACCCTGCTGCTGCAGCTCAATTAAGCTTTTCCAGGCGTCGACGAAGTGGTTCGTTGCCGGAACCGGCCAGTGAATTAAATATAAATCGACGTAGTCGAGCTTCAGTTTTTTCAGACTTTCCTGCAGCGCTTCTTTGGGCTGCTTTTGATCGTCATTCCACAGTTTCGTGGTGACGAACAGCTCATCGCGGGGAACGCCTGCGCTGCTTAACGCGTTGCCGACGCCGGTTTCATTCTGGTACACGGCGGCGGTGTCAAACGAGCGATAACCGACTTCCAGCGCCTTATGAATGGCGGAGACGACTTCCTCGTTGCCTGCTTTCCACACGCCGAGCCCCAGCTGCGGCATCAGGTTGCCGTCGTGTAGTTTTATAACGGTTGGATGTGTCATGCCTTCCTCCTGTTAATGAACTCAGCGGAATAAAATCCGCCGAGGGGTAGCATTAAGTCTGGACGAAATAGCTAAAAACGGTAGTTAAACTCCTCTCCTTTGCGCGAGTTTACGCGTCGGAGAGGAGGTTGATTAGCGTGCAGCCTCGTAAATACGGCGGCTGACGTCCAGCGTAATATCCTGGTTTTCGCCCAGTTGGGTCATGCCGTGCTCTTCCAGTTTCGCCAGCAGCGCCGGGATAGAGCTACCATCCAGACCGTAGGCAGAAAGGCGCGTCGGGACACCCATCTGTTCGAAGAAATCACGCGTTGCGGCGATGGCGGCATCGATACGCTGCTCTTCAGAACCTTCGGTGATGTTCCAGACGCGAGCGGCGTACTGCAGCAGCTTGGCGCGTTTAACGTCGCGTTTTTCATTCCACAGCGCAGGCAGGACGATAGCCAGGGTCTGGGCGTGATCGAGACCGTGCATGGCGGTCAGCTCGTGGCCGAGCATATGGGTCGCCCAGTCCTGCGGCACGCCTGCGCCAATCAGGCCATTCAGTGCCTGGGTGGCCGCCCACATAATATTGGCGCGTACGTCGTAGTTTTCCGGCTCTTTCAGCGCTTTCGGGCCGTCTTCCACCAGGGTCAGCAGAATGCCTTCGGCAAAGCGGTCCTGAATTTTGCCATCGACCGGATAGGTGACGTACTGTTCAACGGTATGGACAAATGCGTCGACGACGCCGTTAGCCACCTGGCGCGGCGGCAGGGTATAGGTGTAAACCGGATCCAGGATGGCGAACACCGGCTGGACGTGGCTGGACATAAACGCGCGTTTGTCACCGGTGGTTTTGCGCGAGATGACCGCGCCTTTATTGGATTCGGAACCGGTCGCCGGCAGCGTCAACACGGAGCCCATCGGGATGGCGCTGGCCACTTTGCTGCCGTAGGTTTCGAGGATTTCCCACGGATCGCTATCGGCATTGTAGTGGGCCGCCGCGGCGATGAATTTGGTGCCGTCGAGAACGGAACCGCCGCCCACCGCCAGCAGGAAAGTGATTTTTTCATCACGCGCAATTTTTACCGCGTTCATCAGCGTTTCGTAGGATGGGTTGGGCTCGATGCCGCCAAATTCCCGGACGTCAATGCCGTTCAGCGCGCTGAGAACCTGATCAAGCACGCCGGTTTTCTTCACGCTACCGCCGCCGTAGGTGACAAGCACGCGAGCATCCGCCGGGATTTGATCGCGCAGATTTTCAATCGCGCCTTTACCGAACAGAATGCGGGTTGGGGTATGTAGGTCGAAATTATTCATGGCTGATGCCCTCAAATAGATAAAACCGCCAACAGAGACGATACCTCTGCCAGATGACGGACATTGTGTTCCCGTCGCCCGTTCCCCTCAATGCACATTCCTGCCGTTGTCTTGCCCATTTCTCCTTGGGGCTGGAGAAATACGCCGGAAGTGCGCACAATACGGAGGTAAAAAAATGTTCGCAGAGGCCCGCCAAATGAACCGCGCTGAGATATGTCAGTTACTAACGAGTAAGGTTAATCAGCTGAAAGATAAAGAGGAAGTGCTTAATGGTCTGCTGCCGGATATTCGCCTGCTGTACGGTACCCAGCCGGGGACACGGACGCCGGTCATGTATCAGCCGGGGATCGTTTTTCTCTTTTCCGGGCATAAAATTGGTTACATTAACGAGCGTACCTTTCGCTATGACACCAATGAGTATTTGCTGCTGACGGTACCGCTACCGTTTGAATGCGAAACCTTCGCCACCCCGGAAGTGCCGCTGGCGGGGATTCGGCTGAATGTCGATATTCTGCAACTGCAAGAGCTGCTGATGGATATCGGCGAAGATGAGCAGTTTCAGCCGTCCATGGCGTCGAGCGGGATTAACTCCGCGGTGCTGTCCGAAGAGATTCTGTGCGCGGCTGAGCGCCTGCTGGACGTGATGGAGCGCCCGCTGGACGCGCGCATTCTTGGTAAACAGATTATCCGCGAAATTCTCTATCATGTACTGACCGGGCCGTGCGGGGGTGCGCTGCTGGCGCTGGTCAGCCGGCAGACCCACTTCAGCCTGATTAGCCGCGTATTGAAGCGTATTGAAAGCCAGTACACGGAAAACCTCAGCGTCGATCAGCTGGCGGCGGAAGCAAATATGAGCGTCTCGGCGTTCCACCATAACTTTAAATCAGTCACCAGCACCTCCCCGCTGCAGTACCTGAAAACCTATCGTCTGCATAAAGCGCGCATGCTGATGATCCACGATGGTATGAAGGCCAGCGCGGCGGCGATGCGGGTGGGGTATGAAAGCGCGTCGCAGTTCAGCCGCGAGTTTAAGCGTTATTTCGGCATGACGCCGGGGGAAGATGCGGCGCGAATCAGAACGATTCAGGGGATGTGACGAACGATGTAAGGGCGGCGAATCCGCGCCGCCCCGGCAAACGATCAGGCGTTACAGTATTTCTTTTTAATCACCACGATAACCGTACCGAGCAGCCCGGCGATCAGCAGCGCGATAGGCAGAATCATCAGACAGGTCATAACCTGATCTTCATGACGCTTAACGAAGGGAATCATGCTCAGCGCATAGCCCAGGCCGGTAACCACGCCAACCCACAGCAGCGCGCTCAGCCAGTTGAAGAACTGGAAGCGGCGGTTTGGCAGCCCGGAAATGCCCGCCATGGTGGGAAGCAGGGTGCGAACAAACGCCAGGAAACGCCCGGCCAACAGCGCCAGCAGGCCGTGTTTGTCAAACATGCAGGTTGCCCGCTGATGGTACTTATGCGGCAGATGCTCAAGCCAGCGCTTAACCGTGACGGTGTTACCCAGCCAGCGCCCCTGGATATAGCTCAGCCAGCAGCCGAGGCTGGCCGCTGCGGTTAAAATGGCGACCGTAGGTACAAAGTCCATTACGCCTTTGGCGATCAGCGCCCCGGCGAGCAGCAGCAGGCTATCGCCCGGTAAAAATGAGGCGGGCAGCAGACCGTTTTCCAGAAACAGGGTTGCGAACATGACCAGATATACAACGCCCACAACGTGGGGGTTTGCCAACGCGGCAAAATCATGCTGCCACAGCGCGGCGACAATTTCTTGAATGACAACCATGGACTTTCCTAAGTGGTACCGTGTTTTTTGTCTAGTGTACTCCTGAAGAGGCTCGGGCACCTTGATCCCGGGCGCAACTAAAGCGGCCGTTTTTCTAAAAAACGTCCGCTATTGTTGCCACTGACTGTCACTTTACACGATACGCGCGAAGCCCGCCGCTAAATCATCCTGCAGATCGGTAACATTTTCTAACCCGATATGCAGGCGGATCAGCGTGCCGCTGAAATCAACTTCAGCATCAGGGCGGATTGCGGCAATGTGTTCCGGCTGGTTGGCTAAAATCAGCGATTCAAAGCCGCCCCAGGAGTAGGCCATGCTGAACAAGCTGAAGTGGTCCAGATAAGCGGAGAGTTCGGCGTCGGTCAGGCGTTTATTGAGCACGAAAGAGAACAGGCCGCTGCTGCCGGTGAAGTCGCGCTGCCAGAACTCATGGCCTTTGCTGCCGGGCAGAGCGGGGTGATTCACGCGGGCCACTTGTGGATGCTGGGCCAGCCATTCGGCAATCTGCAGGCTGCTTTCATGGTGCTGACGCAGACGCACCGCCAGAGTGCGCAGACCGCGGCTGGTCATATAGGCGGTATCGGCATCCACCATTTGCCCCATCAGATAGGCGTTTTCGCGCAGCTGCGCCCAACAGCGCTCATTGGACACGGCGGTACCGACCATCGCGTCGGAATGGCCGATCAGGTATTTGGTGCCGGCCTGAATGGAGATATCGATACCAAACTCCAGCGCTTTGAACAGCACGCCCGCCGCCCAGGTGTTGTCGATCATAATGATGGCTTCGGGAGCGACGCGGCGCACCGCCGCGACGATCGCCGGAACATCATGAACTTCCATGGTGATGGATCCGGGGGATTCGAGGAACACCACGCGGGTGTTCGGCTGTACCAGACGGGCGATATCGCCGCCGATGAGCGGGTCGAACCAGCCGGTGGTGACGCCGAGTTTGGCGAGGATTTTAGTGCAGAAATCCTGGGTAGGTTCATAGGCGGTGTTGGTTACCAGAATATGGTCGCCCTGCTCGACAAATGCCAGAATGGTATTGGCCACCGCCGCCGCGCCGCAGGGAAAAAGGGCACAGCCGGCGCCGCCTTCCAGCTCGCACATCGCTTCCTGCAGGGAAAAGTGGGTCAGCGTCCCGCGACGCCCGTAGAACAGTTCGCCTTTGGCGCGGTTGCGGGTGGCGTGTTTTTTCGCTTCGACGGTGTCGAAAACCAGCGATGAGGCGCGCTGAATGACGCTGTTTACCGAGCCCTGAGTGTATTTTTTGCTGCGTCCGGCGTGAACCAGCGCAGTATCAAGATGTTTATCAGCCATGTTCAGATAACCTGTTTTTATACGTCTGGACGTCTAAACTAACATGAATACCCGTTAATGTACCGGGTCGCGGCGGATACAGGTAAAAATTTTACCAACGGTGGGGTCAGCAACTTTTTTACTGCGTAAGCGCAAGGAAAATAATCGTGATTTGCTGCACAGTGTAAATACTAATGAGAACCACTATCAATTCGATGTCGTTTTGATATTATTGTGCGCAGATTTTGTGATTTACGTCCTGGAGATACAGTGTGGGTAATAATTTGATGCAGGCGGATCTCTCCGTTTGGGGTATGTATCATCATGCCGATATTGTCGTTAAGGTAGTGATGATCGGCCTGATTCTGGCGTCGGTAGTCACATGGGCTATCTTTTTCGGCAAAGGCGCAGAGATCCTGGCCAGCAAGCGTCGCCTCAAGCGCGAACAGCAGCTGGTTGCAGAAGCACGCTCTCTCGACCAGGCCAGCGATATCGCTAACGCGTTCGAGGCGAAAAGCCTGACCTCCCAACTGATCAACGAAGCGCAGAACGAGCTGGAGCTGTCCGCAGGTTCTGAAGATAACGAAGGCATTAAAGAGCGTACCGGTTTTCGACTGGAGCGTCGCGTGGCGGCGGTGGGTCGTTACATGGGGCGCGGCAACGGTTATCTGGCTACCATCGGCGCGATTTCCCCGTTTGTTGGTCTGTTTGGTACCGTCTGGGGCATCATGAACAGCTTTATCGGTATTGCCCAGACCCAGACCACTAACCTGGCGGTCGTGGCGCCAGGCATCGCGGAAGCTCTGCTGGCTACGGCAATTGGCCTGTTCGCTGCGATTCCGGCGGTGGTCATCTACAACATCTTCGCCCGTATGATTGCCAGCTACAAAGCTTCACTTGGCGATGTCGCCGCCCAGGTTCTGCTGCTGCAAAGCCGCGATCTGGACCTGAGCGCCAGCGGCGTTAAGCCAGTGCGTACCGCCCAGAAACTTCGCGTAGGTTGATGCTTTATGGCCATGCATTTTAACGAAAACCTCGATGATAACGGTGAAATGCACGACATCAACGTGACGCCGTTTATCGACGTCATGCTGGTGCTGCTGATCATCTTTATGGTGGCGGCGCCGCTGGCCACCGTAGACGTGAAGGTGAATCTTCCGGCGTCTTCCAGCCAGCCGCAGCCGCGCCCGGAAAAGCCGATCTACCTGTCGGTGAAGGCGGACAAAACCATGTTCCTCGGTAATGACCCCATCACCGAAGAGAGCATGATTACGTCCCTGGATGCCCTGACCGAAGGCAAGAAAGATACCACTGTCTTCTTCCGCGCAGATAAAACCGTAGACTACGAGACGATGATGAAGGTCATGGATACCCTGCACCAGGCGGGCTATCTGAAGATTGGTCTGGTAGGCGAAGAAACCGTAAAAGCGAAGTAACCCCTTACCGACTCATCTCCCAGGCTGGCCTTGCGCCGGCCTTTTTTATCTCCTCGAATTGCTCTCCTGTTGGACGAGTGTTGCATAAACGTTGCCCTGTTGCGGTATAATGGCGGCCGTTTATGTTAACTGACAGGATCTTATGGAACGCTTTCTGGAAAATGCTATGTACGCCTCGCGCTGGCTGCTGGCGCCGGTTTATTTTGGCCTTTCGCTCGGTTTGATTGCGCTGACGATCAAATTTTTTCAGGAGATCTTCCACATACTGCCGCATATTTTCAGCGTCAGTGAGTCGGATATGATTCTGACCCTGCTGTCGCTGGTGGATATGACCCTGGTGGGCGGTCTGCTGGTGATGGTGATGTTCTCCGGGTATGAAAATTTTGTCTCGCAGCTGGATATTAACGAGGGTAAAGAAAAACTCAGCTGGCTGGGCAAAATGGACGCGACGTCGTTGAAAAATAAGGTTGCCGCCTCCATCGTGGCGATCTCCTCTATTCACCTGCTGCGGGTGTTTATGGATGCGAAAAACGTCCCGGACAATAAGCTGATGTGGTACGTCATTATCCACCTGACCTTTGTGCTGTCGGCCTTTGTGATGGGCTACCTCGATCGTCTGACCAAAGTGAAACACTGAGGCTGATGATCGAGCTGTTTTAGATATTGCGCTCGTCTTTCTGCCGGGTGGCGGCTTGCGCCTGACCCGGCCAACAAAATCCACCATTTCTGCCCCTCGCCGCTGGCGCATGCTCGCGCTTCTGCTTTGCTTAAAGAGCGCTTAACAACGGAGGAAGGGTGATGACGCGACTCACGGCCAAAGATTTTCCCCAGCAGCTGCTCGAGTACTATGACTACTACGCCCACGGCAAAATCAGCAAACGCGAGTTTCTCCAGCTGGCGGGGAAGTATACCGTCGGCGGGATGACCGCGCTGGCGCTGTTTAACCTGCTGAAGCCCGACTATGCTCTGGCGGAGCAGGTGGCGTTTACTGACCCGGATATCCGCCCGGAGTATATGCGCTATCCCTCTCCTGACGGCCACGGTGAAGTGCGGGCCTATCTGGTGACGCCGGCGAAAATAGCCGACAAAGCGCCCGCCGTGGTGGTGGTTCATGAGAACCGAGGCCTGAATCCCTATATTGAAGACGTTGCCCGGCGGGTGGCGAAAGCGGGCTATATCGCGCTGGCGCCGGATGGCCTGAGCTCCGTCGGCGGCTATCCCGGTAACGACGACGAAGGCCGCGCGCTACAGCAGAAGGTCGATCCCGTGAAGCTGATGAATGATTTCTTTGCGGCGGTCACGTTTATGCGCCAGCACCCGCAGGCGACGGGGAAGGTCGGCATCACCGGATTTTGCTACGGCGGCGGCGTCAGCAACGCGGCGGCGGTAGCGATCCCCGAGTTGGCCTGCGCGGTACCGTTTTACGGTCGCCAGCCGCCGCTGAATGAGGTCGATAAAATTAACGCGCCGCTGCTGCTGCATTATGCAGGACTGGATAGCGGCATTAATGAAGGCTGGCCCGCCTATGAAAAAGCGCTGAAGGCACACCATAAAGTCTACGAGGCCTATATTTATCAGGGTGTTAACCACGGCTTTCATAATGATTCCACGCCGCGCTACGACCGGGCCGCGGCTGAGCTCGCCTGGCAACGCACGCTGGCATGGTTTGAGAAGTATCTGCGCTAAAAGCCGGAGGCTGAAGCCTCCGGCGGGCATGGGTGCTAAGCCTGGCGTTTATCTTCGGTTTGCGTGTCGAAG
The DNA here is from genome assembly GCF_018139045.1 of Klebsiella pasteurii. NCBI lineage: Bacteria > Pseudomonadati > Pseudomonadota > Gammaproteobacteria > Enterobacterales > Enterobacteriaceae > Klebsiella > Klebsiella pasteurii. The sequence continues at coordinate 3,135,381 of NZ_CP073236.1, read as the reverse complement.
TCGCTGGCGTCATGGCGCTCGTGAAGCTGCTCGTTGAGCGGGCCAGAGGTGCGGTTAACCATGCGTCCACGCTGTACGGCCGGGCGATTGCCAACATCCTGCGCCCAACGCAGCACGTTTTTATAGCTACCGGCATCAAGGAACTCGGCGGCGTTATAAACGTTCCCCAGCACCACGTTACCGTACCATGGCCAGATGGCCATATCGGCGATGGTGTACTCTTCTCCCGCCACAAAACGGCCGCGGGCAAGCTGCTTGTCGAGCACGTCAAGCTGGCGTTTGGCTTCCATCGTAAAGCGGTCGATCGCGTATTCGATTTTCACCGGCGCATAGCTGAAGAAATGGCCAAAGCCGCCGCCGAGGAACGGGGCCGAGCCCTGTAGCCAGAACAGCCAGTTGAGGGTTTCAGTGCGGCCTGCTGGATCTTTGGGCAGGAAGAAGCCAAACTTTTCCGCCAGATAGAGCAGGATGCTGCCGGATTCAAAAACGCGGGTCGGCGGCGTGGTAGAGTGGTCGCGGAGCGCGGGGATTTTCGAGTTCGGGTTAACCTCGACAAAGCCGCTGGAGAACTGATCGCCTTCGCCGATGCGAATCAGCCAGGCGTCGTATTCCGCGCCGCTGATGCCTAACGCCAGCAGCTCTTCCAGCATAATGGTCACCTTCTGCCCGTTGGGCGTCCCCAGCGAATAGAGCTGAAGCGGGTGCGCGCCCACCGGCAGCACCCGATCGTGCGTTGCGCCGGAGACGGGACGGTTGATATTGGCGAATGCGCCGCCGTTGTTTTGCTTCCATTCCCACACTTTCGGTGGCTGGTAGTTCTTCTCTGACATGCTGATCTGCCTTTTTAGTGAGGTGTTGAAGTCGTGGCGCTAACCTTTCGGTGCGCCGGTCTAAGCCAGAATCCGCGCGGCCCATACGCTGACGTCGTCGCCGCTGCCGAGATCCGGCTGCACCAGGCCGTTAACCATAAAGGTCGGCGACACGTGAATGCCGTTCTGGCGGGCGTACTTGCTGTGCCATTTGATCTCGTTTTGCAGCTCCGGGCGGGCAAACGCCGCAGCCAGCGAAACGTGGCTATAGCGTTCGATACGCTCGATAATCTGCTGCGGCGTGACGTCCATGTTTGGCCCGCTACAGTGGTCGGTAAACTCAAACTCTTCACGGTGGTCGGCGACGGCTTTAAGGACCTTATGCGCCTGCTCCCGGCCGTGCGGCAAGGTGGAAGCGGCAAGAATGCAGCGCACGATGACGCCGGAAAACAGATGCCAGGGCTGGGACTGGAGACGAATTTTGATCGTCACGTTATCCGCGCCAACTTCATCTAGCAGATCATCCAGCTTATTAAAGGCGCGCACGGAGAAAGGGCAGGTGGGTTCGAGGAACACCTCAAAGGTGCGTGGGCCATGCCCCCAGACCAGCGGTTGGGCAGTCAGATGCGAAGGTGTGCTCATTGTCGACTCCTGTTTTTTTTATCTCAAATAACGATATCACTTTTGCCCGGCGGCGCAGGCTTATTTTCCTTAAGGGCACGATTAGCGAATCGAATGAGTGGTATCATCACTCCACCTCTGTCTGGTAAGTGCCTGCGGCAGGATAAGAAGAGGGAGTTTTGTTTCGCCAACTGCCCGGGCTGCATTAATTTGAGGTCAGGCTAAATGAGCAAAGGTTCGACAAGCAGTGACGCCCCGTTTGGTACACTATTAGGCTACGCACCGGGCGGCGTGGCGATTTATTCTTCGAATTACAGTAGCTTAAATCCGCAAGATTATCCGGATGACGCCACGTTCCGCAGCTATATCGGTAATGAGTATATGGGGCACAAATGGCAGTGCGTGGAGTTCGCGCGCCGCTTTCTGTTCCTCACCTACGGCTTTGTTTTCACCGATGTCGGCATGGCCTATGAAATCTTCTCCCTGCGTTTTCTTCGCGAGGTGGTCAACGACAATATTCTGCCGCTGCAGGCGTTCGCCAACGGCTCCCGCCGTCCGCCGATCGCCGGCTCGCTGCTGATCTGGCAGAAAGGCGGCGAGTTTAAGCACACTGGCCACGTGGCGGTGATTACGCAACTGGTTGGGAATAAGGTCAGGATCGCCGAACAGAACGTGATTCACTCGCCGCTGCCGCAGGGCCAGCAGTGGACCCGCGAGCTGACGCTGGAAGTGAAAAACGGCCTCTACACGATTAAAGACACCTTTGCCGATACCGAAATCCTCGGCTGGATGATCCAAACCGCCGATACCGAGCACAGCCTGCCGCAGCCGGTGCTGCCGGGTGAGGCGATGGCCATTAAAGGCGCGCGGCTGCCGAATAAAGGCCAATACCGCGGCAACTGGCTCAACGAGAAAGATTCGCTGCAAAAAGCCTATGTGGAAGCCAACGGCCACGTCATCAATAAAGACCCTTACCAGTATTTCACCATCAGCGAAAGCGCCGAGCAGGAGCTTATCAAGGCCACCAACGAGCTGCACCTGATGTACCTGCACGCCACCGACAAGGTGATGAAGGATGACAGCCTGCTGGCCCTGTTCGATATTCCGAAAATTCTCTGGCCGCGTCTGCGCCTCTCGTGGCAGCGCCGTCGCCATCATATGATTACCGGCCGCATGGATTTTTGTATGGATGAGCGGGGGCTCAAGGTGTATGAGTACAACGCCGACTCCGCGTCCTGCCATACCGAAGGCGGGCTAATCCTCGAACAGTGGCTGAAACAGGGCTACTACGGCACCGGCCACAACCCGGCGGAAAATCTGCTGGATGAGCTGGCCGGGGCGTGGAAGCACAGCCGGGCGCGTCCTTTTGTACACATCATGCAGGATAAGGATCTGGAGGAGAACTACCACGCGCAGTTTATCCAGCGTTCGCTGACCCAGGCCGGTTTCGAGAGCAACATTCTGTTTGGCCTGGATGAGCTGCGCTGGGATGCCGCCGGGCAGCTGATCGATGCTGACGGTCGTCTGGTCAACTGCGTCTGGAAAACCTGGGCATGGGAAACCGCTATTGAGCAGGTGCGGGAAGTCAGCGCCGATGAGTACGCGGCGGTGCCGATCCGTACCGGACACCCGAATAATGAAGTGCGTCTGATTGACGTTCTGCTGCGCCCGGAAGTATTAGTCTTCGAGCCGCTGTGGACCGTCATTCCAGGCAACAAGGCGATTTTGCCGGTGCTGTGGTCGCTGTTCCCTAATCATCGCTATCTTCTGGATACCGATTTTGTGGTTAACGAGCAGCTGGCGGAAAGCGGCTATGCGGTTAAGCCTATCTCGGGCCGCTGCGGCAACAATATCGACCTGATTGGCCCGCAGGACGAAGTGCTGGATAAAACCAGCGGCCAGTTTTTCGACCGCAAAAATATCTATCAGCAGCTGTGGTGCCTGCCAAAAGTGGATGGCAAATACATCCAGGTTTGCACCTTCACCGTCGGCGGTAACTATGGCGGGACCTGCCTGCGCGGAGATGATTCTCTGGTGGTTAAAAAAGAGAGCGATATTGAACCGTTAATCGTGCTAAAAGACACAGATAGCCGTTAAGTTTGGCCCCGGATTGCGGCAGTGAGCGCTTTATCCGGGCTGCGGTTCTCGTCACCTGCGGCATTTGTAGCCCGGGCAAGGCGCATCGCGCCGCACCCGGGCAAGGCCGCTGGATGCTGAAGAATATCCCGGAGGCGATGCTGCGCATCTGTCCGGGCTACCGAACATACGAACCCGTAGCCCCGGTCAGCGTCGCGCGACCGGTGAATGACCGTTAAAAATAGATAAAACATCACAACAACAAGACAGAAAAGGAAAATAGTATGCACGATCGGCGACTCGCCGCCCGCGCGGGTGAACTTAAGCCCTCCGCCGTCCGCGAACTCCTCAAGCACAGTAAACTGCCCGGCGTTATCTCTCTGGGCGGCGGTATTCCGGCCCCGGAGCTTTTTGATACCGAAGGCCTGAACCTGGCAGTGCAGCAGGTGATGAACGGGCGCTTTAACGATGCGTTCCAGTACGGGTTGACCGAAGGTTATCCGCCGCTGCGTCAGGCCGTTAGCGAACTTTGTCAGGCGCGCGGCGTGGCCTGTTCGGCAAGCCATGTCTATATCACCTCCGGTTCGCAGCAGTCGCTGGATATCGTCGCCCGCACGCTGCTCGATCCGGGCGATGCGATCGTCGTTGAGCGTCCGACCTATCTGGCGGCGCTGCAGGTCTTCCAGCTGGCGCAGGCGAACATTCTCAGCGTCGATACCGATGATGACGGCATGCTGGTGGAGCAACTGGCCGACCTGCTGGAAACCACGCGTGTGAAAGCCGTTTACCTGGTGCCGACGTTTGGCAACCCCGGCGGGAAAACCCTGAGCGAAGCACGCCGTCGCCGCCTGGTAGAGCTGGCGAAAAAGCACGACTTCGTCATCATTGAAGACGATCCGTATGGCGAAATTAGCTTCACTGACGAAGTGCGCCGTCCGCTGTATCAGTACGCGGTTGAGCTGGGCTGTGAAGATCAGGTGGTTTATACCTCCACCTTCTCCAAGATCCTCGCGCCGGGGATGCGTATTGGCTGGATCGTCATGCCGGACTGGCTGGCGCAGCAGACGGTGATCGTCAAACAGGCGGCGGATCTGCACACTAACATGCTTTCGCAGGTCATCACCGCGGAATACCTGAGCATGAACCGTCTGGAAAGCCAGATTGCCCTGATCCGCGAGGATTACCGCAAGAAGTGCGTGGCGCTGGCCGACGCGCTGGAATCGCAGCTTGGCGAGCATCTGGAGTTCAGCCGTCCTAAAGGTGGTATGTTCCTGTGGGCCCGCTTCCGCTATCCGTTCGATACCATGGAATGGATGAAGAAAACGCTGGAAAACGGCGTGGTTTACGTTCCAGGGGAAGCGTTCTATAACGATAACCCGGATACCCGCACGCTGCGTCTTTCCTACTCTACGGTGTCGGCAGACGGTCTGATGACCGCCGTCGAGCGTCTGGCTAAGTCGCTGTAATCGTCTTGCTCCGCGCCGTCGGCGGCGCGGGGCTCCCTTCTCGTTTTCTTCTTTAAGCCCCTGTTTTTATGCGAATGCATGACCTGCCCGGCGGGCGAAAATCATCAATGCGTAGCGTGAAAATGGCATGGGCGGGGTTTTTGAATCGCCCGCAGCCGATGGCGACGGGCGAAAGAAACACAGAGGCGGGCGTTTTGCGACTTATCGCTGGCCCGGGTCGTTAATCCTGGTCGGCAATGCGATCGTCAAGCCAGATCAGCATCAGCGTGGAAAGAAAAGCAACAGCGACGGTACCAATAGCTAACAGCATAAGAAGAGCCTCAGGGGTTTTTATTATTTTTCTGCTTTGACCGATGAGCGATTATTTCTGTCTGTGATGGTGACTTTTGTTGCTGAATGGGATGTTGCGAGGGTGAAAAAATCGTCAGCATCAATATCGAAATTGAGGACGATTTCTTTGTACTTTCCACAATTCATTAACTCTTTTGCTTCTTTCATACTACTGGCTGTGATAGTAGGCATCAGTTTCATCTCGTTTAAAAACTGAGAAGCAAAATAAGAGCTTGTCGATACCAGATCAACTACTTTTTATGGTAAGGACAATCATGCATCAGATTGATGATTGCCGCTGCCAGTAGCCGATTGAAACATAATTTCTGTTTTACCTTTCCTGCCAGCGTTTCGTTTTGCCCATGACGGCGAAAAATGCGCCGATCCTCGGCGGTGTATGTTTAACCGCTTTGCAATTTCGTGGCTAAGAGCAAGCCGCCCGCGGCGGCGGCCTGCTGGGGATGTTTAAAAGGCGTAGCCCACGCTAAGGCTGCCGCTGTAGCCGTGGCTGTCGCCGCCGCTGGCGACGTCAGCCTGGCCGCCAAGGTTCAGGCTCAGCGCACCGCGCGTGATGCTCAAACTGGCGCCAGCGTTGACCATGTCACGGCTATCGAAGGCCGCGTTCTGTACGACTTCATAGTGATAAACCTGGCCCTGAGTACGTACCGAAGGGCCGCTGAAACTATGTTCATAGCCGATATTTATCGCCGGCGTGAAGCGCCAGCCGCCGCCGTTTTGCGAATGAAATGCGATACTCACATTGGCAATACCGCTGGCGTTATTTTCACTGACGCGGTCGACGTTGAGCGCCAGCTCGCTGCCGCTTTCGCGGAAAGCGTCCATCCGCAGGTGGGTCAGGCGGGTACCGATGGCGTACTCAACGCTGGCAAAATCGAGTGGACTCACGTAGCCGAGGCGCAGCGTGCCGCCAACCAGCTGGCCATGGGTATCGCCGGTGGCCGTACCCAGCCCGCTATTCAGCCGGCGCGTACTGCTATAATCGATCCAGCCTGCGTTAAGATCGGCGGCGGCAAATAAACCACGATTTAGATCCTCAAAAGCATAGCGACCGCCAAACCCCAGCAGAGTGGTGTTGGCATCCGCATCGGCGCTGGCGCTGCCCAGCGAGCCCCAGCTATATCCCAGAGTGCCGTAGCCGCTAAGCTGCGCGTTAAACCGCCAGGTATAGCCCAGCAGCGAGCCGGTGGTATGCTCATTACTGCTGGCGGCGCGGGCGGAACCATCGGTGCCAAGATAGCCGCTAAGCCCGGTCAACCACAGTTTTCCTTCCCCATCCCGCAGCTGACGGCTATCAATATTCGGCGTTAACGCCCTGTCTAATCGCGATCCGCTGCGCAGCAGGTAGCTGGCGGCGTCCGCGTAGATCTGCCCGCCGACCTGAGTCTCCACGCCGCCGAGGGTTCCGGCATCAATGGCCGATTGCAGATAATAGTTATAGTCGGTGTAGCGGCCCGCTAGCCCGCTATTTTGCAGGGCGTTAAGCAGCGCTGCGCCCTGCGCCGCATTCCCCCGCAGTTCGCTTTGCCCCGGCAGCTGGCCGTACTGCACCATTTTGCCGCGCAGGACGTAGAGCGTCTCCTGCGACAGCCCCAGGCCCTGCTTCAGATAGTTATCAACCGATCCGTACTCGCGGCTGATTTCATCCAGCCCGGCCTGAAGATAGCTGGCGTCAACGCCCAGCAGCGGCTCGTAAATCGCCGCCATGGCGGGGGGCATCATCGCCAGGGTCGCTTCAACGCGCTGGCGGGTATAATCGTTGGTGGCGAGGTAGTTTTCCATAATGGTCCCCTCATCGACGCCGGCAATGCTCAGCAGCATCGCGGCGGTCCAGCCGGTGCGGTCCTTGCCCGCGGTACAATGGAACAGCGCTGCGCCTTCGGCGCTGGCCAGATCGTTAAATAGCGTGGTGAACCGGGCGCGCATCCCGGCATCGCTGACGAAGGCGACGTTAGTCTGCTGCATCATTGCTTTGGCTTCCGCGGCGCTACTGAACGTTATTGAGGTGATGTTGCTGCCCGAAGCGGTGTTGCCGATGATATCAATATGGGTATACCTCGCCCCGTCGGGCATCACGTCCGGGCTGCTGGCGATTTCGCTGGCCGTGCGCAAATCATAAACATCGCTGATACCGAGCGTGCTCAGCGTCGACTGGTCCGCGGAGGATAATGCCAGGGCATTGGAACGATAAAAAACGCCTGTGCGCAGGGTGCCGTCGCGGCTGGTGGTATAAACAGTCGTCGTGCCAGCAATATCGCGGAAATTATCCATCGTAGCGAGCACGGGCGTATTTATCGGCGCAGCGTAGAGCACGCAGGAAACGGCAGCGGCGACCAGAGAGAGCGAAACGGGAATATAGCGAATCAACATAAGCCTCGATAATTATTGGTTATAATTCTTTGTTTATTAAGGCTTGAAAATATAAGAGGGGATTGTGACGAAATTATTTCTGAAACGAAATTTTTTAAATAAATAGGATGATAATAACGTCAGGCTATCGATTAAATATAACTTTTGCGCGCGCTAAATACTGTTATTCATTCGCCATGTTTATGTTTAACATTCCGCTCGTCGCAGCGGAATGTTATTTTCTATTATTGTCAGCGAGTCATTTTGCGCAGTAATCCCCCTTAATCCGGGCGCTACTTTTCACTCATCAGCTGGCGACAGCGCTGCTGGTCCTGGCTGATACTTTTCTGCTCTTCCGGCGTGAGCTGCTGCCAGGTGTCCAGCATCCGTTGGCCCAGAGCGGGCACGTAATGGGTCTTATGCAGCGCATAATCCGAATTGCCGCCTTCAATCATATTTTCCATATCGCGGAGAAACGCGCGGCTGTCCTGATGGTCGATAACGCAGAAGACGGAGCGGTAGTACGCGACATCCTCTTCGGCGTAGCGGGGCGTGAACCACCAGATAAGCAGGGCGATAAGCGTCAAAAGCGGGGCGATAAAAGCAAGTTTCTTCAACATGAGTCATTCAAAAAGGCAAATTGAAGGAGCAGTGTAGCCGTTGATGAAACAGGATGTAAGCGCCGCTGCGGGCTGGAAGGGGGATTCCGGCCCGCAGCGGTACCGGTTAGTAGCCGACCTTATAGATCCGTCCGCTCTGGATGCCTTCCACGCTGCGGCGGTAGGCCTGAGCCACGCTGGCGGCGGGAACGCTGGCAAAACCGGGGAAGAAACCGTCGTAGGCTGCCGCCGATTCCGTTAATACGGTCGGGCTAATCAGGTTAATGCGTATTCCGCGCGGTAGTTCGCAAGCGGCGGCGCGAACGAATCCTTCCAGCCCAGCATTGACGGTGGTGGCATTGACGCCCTGAGCGATGGGCTCATGGGCGACGATCCCGCTAATCAGCGTAATAGATCCGCCGTCGTTCAGATAATGCTGGCCGGTCAACGCCAGGCGAATCTGCCCCAGTAGTTTATCCTGTAAGCCCTGGTTGAAATCGTCATCGGTCATGGTCGCCAGCGGACCAAAGAACAGATTACCAGTGGCGGAAACAATCGCGTCTACCCGACCGATTTTCTCAAACAGGTTCTCTACGCTTTGCTGTGAGGTGATATCCACCTGATAGTCGCCCTGAGTGCGGCCGACGTGAATAACCTCATGACGCTGACTTAACTCTTGCGCAACCGCGCGGCCAACGGTACCGCTGGCGCCAATAACGATGATTTTCATAGCAGATTCCTCTCTCGGATGAGAGGCTATTCTTTAATAAAACAAATATCGGATAAACTGGCTAAAAGTTAAATGATTACTAACCAGGAGTTTGTAATATGGATAAGCTGCGGGCGATGGAGACCTTTATTGCGGTGGTGGAGTGCGGAAGCTTTACCGAAGCCGCATCGCGCCTCGATATGTCGGCGGTGATGGTCGGGAAATATATCGCGCTGATCGAACGGCAGCTTAATACCCGTCTTCTTGAGCGCAATACCCGCCGCCAGAGCCTCACCGACGCCGGGCGGGTCTATTTTGACGAGGCGAAACGCGTCCTTGAACAGGTTTCAATCGCCGAGAGCGCGGTGGAGAGGCTGCGGATCGCGCCCGCGGGGACGCTGCGGGTAAGCGCGCCAACGTCGTTTGGCGCCTGCGTCATTGCTCCGCTGGCCGCCACTTTTCTCCAGGCCTGGCCCGACGTGCGCGTGGAGCTGGATCTGACTAACCGGATGGTCGATCTGGTGGATGAAGGTATCGATTTGGCGATCCGCATCGGCGAGATCCGCAATAACGATCTGGTAGCAAAGTATCTCGCGCCCTACCGGATGACGATCTGCGCCGCGCCCGGGTATTTAGCCCGCTACGGTACCCCGATGACGCCTGCGGACCTGGCCGATCACCTCTGTTTGTCGCATACGGTGTGGACCGCGCGCAATGAGTGGAAGCTGCCGGGCGCCGAGGAGGGCGTCCGCTGGAAGCGCGATGCCGTCCTGCGCTGCAATGATGGCTATGCCCTGCGAACGGCGGCGATCGCCGGAGCTGGACTGCTGCTGCAGCCGGAAGTGCTGCTGGCGGATGCGCTCGAGTGCGGCAAACTGGTGCGCGTGCTGGAGGCGTATACCCCGCAGCCGAGGCCGGTTCATTTACTCTGGCGGCAGGATCTTCGGCCGCTGCCGAAGCTGACGCGGTTTGTTGAGCATCTTTTGCAGGGGCAGCGCCACAACGGGCAGAGTGCTTAAGTCTCTGCCGGGCGGCGGGCCTGATGTGATGGGGGGCTTGTCGGCCCGGCAAAGCGTTAGCCGCCGCCGGGCAATCTGCTTAGTCGCGCAGCGCGTGGCGCCAGTCGGCGATCAGATCCTGCGGATCTTCGATGCCTACCGACAGACGAATCAGCTGAGGAGTAATGCCGTTGGCTAACCGCTGCTCCAGCGGGATTGACGCGTGGGTCATGCTAAACGGCTGGCTCACCAGGCTTTCCACGCCGCCGAGGCTCTCCGCGAGGGTAAACAGCTTCAGCTTACGGATGATCCGTTCGGCGTAGCCATCATCGCCTTTGACCACCACGGAGATCATCCCGCCGGGAAGCGCCATTTGCCTGCGCGCCAGCTGATGATGCGGATGCGAAGCCAGCCACGGGAACCAGACTCTTTCGACCTGCGGCTGCTGCTCCAGCCACTCGGCAAGCAGCAGCGCATTGCTGCTGTGGCGCTCCATACGCAGCGCCAGGGTACGAATACCGCGCAGCGTCAGGAAACTGCTGAAGGGATCGAGCACGCCGCCAACCGCGTTTTGTAGATAGCCCAGCTTTTCCGCCAGCGCGGCGTTGTCGCCGACCACCGCCAGCCCGGCGACCACATCGGAGTGGCCGTTAAGATACTTGGTCGCCGAATGCACCACGATATCAAAGCCCAACTCAAGCGGACGATGGATAGCCGGCGAGGCGAAGGTGTTGTCGGTGACGCTGATAATATTGTGCCGCCGCGCAATGGCGGCGATGGCGCTGAGGTCGGCCAGCTTAAGCAGCGGGTTGGTCGGCGTTTCAACCCAGATCATGCGCGTATCGGGCCGAATAGCTGCTTCGATGGCCGCCAGATCGTCGGGCTTCACCCAGCTTACCCGCAGGCCGGCGCTGCGGCGGCGAACGTTTTCAATCAGCCGATATGTGCCGCCGTAGACATCGTCGACGGCGACCAGGTGACTGTCTTTATCCAGCAGTTCCAGCACGGTTGAGATGGCCGCCAGACCGGAAGCAAAGGCGTAACCGCGCGTGCCGCTTTCCAGGTCGGCAATCGCCGTCTCCAGCGCGTGACGGGTCGGGTTGCCGCTGCGCGAATATTCGTACCCGGTATGCTGGCCCGGCGCAGGCTGAGCAAAGGTGGAGGTGGCATAAATAGGCGGCATCACCGCGCCGTGTTCATCGGTAAATGCGCCGCTATGTACGCTCAGGGTATGCAAATTTGTCATTGAGAAGTCCTTACTGTTCGAGTCGGTTACGCCAGGTGGTCAGCACATCGCTGCGGGTAATGAGGCCAAGAAAACGATCGTTGTCGGCGATAACGGCCACCAGGCCGCGATCGAAAATGGCCTTCAGCGCGCTTTCCGGCGCGTGCTTATCCAGGGTCTCCACGTTACGCGTCATTGCTTCCCTGACCGGCAGAGAAAAGCGCTGACTGTCGCCCTGGACGTGGCTAATCAGATCCCATTCGTCGACAATGCCGACGACCCGGCCGTTTTCCAGCACCGGCAGCTGCGAGATGTCGTAGAGACGCATACGCGCGAGGATGGCCGCCAGGGTATCGTCCGGCGCGGCGGTGACGGTTGCCCCTTCGTCGTGGCGCAGAGCGATAAAATCGCTGAGATCGCCGCGCGATGGACGGCTTAAAAAGCCCTGCTGGCGCATCCAGTCATCGTTAAACATCTTTGATAAATATTTATTGCCGCTGTCGCAGGCGAAGGTCACCACGCGTTTCGGGGTTGTCTGCGCCCGGCAGTAGCGCAGGGCAGCGGTGAGCAGCGTTCCGGTAGAGGAGCCCGCGAGAATGCCCTCAACCTGCAGCAGCTGGCGGGCGGTGGCGAAAGCTTCGCTATCGGTGACGCGGTATGCGCTGCGGACGCCTTCAAGATGGGCCAGCGGCGGAATAAAGTCTTCGCCGATCCCTTCCACCAGCCACGAGCCGGTTTCGCCGTAGCGTCCGGTTTCGACCTGGTCCGCCAGAATGGAGCCCGCCGGGTCGGCGAGGATAAATTCCGTTTTGGGGGAGTGCTCAGCAAACCAGGCCTGTAGCCCACCGAGCGTTCCGCCGGAGCCGACGCCGACGACAATCGCGTCGATATCGCCTTCCAGCTGCTGGAAGATCTCCGGGGCGGTGGTGGTGGCATGCGCCAGCGGGTTAGCTTCGTTATTAAACTGGTCGATATAAAAGGCGCCAGGCGTTTCGTCGGCAAGACGCCGGGCGTAGTCCTGATAGTAGGCGGGATGGCCTTTGTTAACGTCCGAGCGGGTAAGCTGCACCTGCGCTCCCAGCGCGCGCAGGTGGAAAATCTTCTCACGGCTCATTTTGTCCGGCACCACCAGGATCAGGCGATAATTTTTCTGCGCGGCGATCAGCGCCAGCCCGAGGCCTGTATTGCCGGCGGTGGCTTCGATAATCGTGCCGCCGGGTTTTAATTTTCCTTCGCGCTCTGCCTGGGCAATCATGGATAGCGCGACGCGGTCTTTTATCGAACCGCCGGGATTTTGATTTTCCAGTTTTAGAAACAGGCCGCAGGGGCCGGTATCCAGCTTATGAAGCTGCAGCAGGGGAGTATGACCAATCAGGTCGCTAACGGAATGAAAAACTGACATAACATTTTGCCCATTCGTATCGAGATGATTTGAATGGTAGGGCTGCAAAATTGGCATTTTAAAGAACTTTTGTCTGCCGCTAAGAGCAAAAAGGAATATAAGATGCTTTTTAGCCGTCCGGAGGGAAAGGTTGTTAGCCGCCTGGGCGTGTTGATTTCCAGAATAGCGCGCTTTTGCCCGGTTTTTCACCGAATTATCCGTTTTTACGCGCTGCTTTATCTCTATTTCAGAAATAGATTGCCGAAAATATTCGATGGATCTCTGGGGTTAGTTTAGGTGTTGGTGAAATTATCAATGCCGCGTATACCGGCAAAGTAGCCAACGATCTAAATTCAGGTGCAGGAAATTAAAGCTAATAAAGTCGGCCTGCTCGCTTCAATAAATCGTCTATATCAGGAACCTCTTTCCGGAAATATCCTGACTTGGGTGTCATTCAGCCGGGAAATTGTCTGGTACGATCCAGTTAACAGAACAGGAACATAATTTATACCTGATAGACATATACATGTAATGATTCAGTCGTAACCAGTTACAAGGAAGCTACTATGAATAAAAACGACATGAGTCCTTTACCCACCAATACCCACGAGTGGTTTTTTAATCGTAACAGCATCATCATTTTGCTCGATATTGTTCTGTTTATCGTTCTCTACAACACGCTACCCTATGAGCCGAAGGTGGTCATGGGACTGAGTATGCTCGCTTTTATCGCCGTATTATGGTTAACAGAAGCGCTGCACGTGACCGTTACGGCCATAATGGTTCCCGTTATGGCCGTGCTGTTGGGGGTATTTAATACCCAGGCGGCGCTAAACAGTTTCGCTAACTCTACGATATTCCTTTTCCTCGGCGGCTTTGCTCTGGCGGCGGCGATGCATGTGCAGGGGCTGGATAAAGTCATTGCCGATAAAGTATTAGCGATGGCGAGGGGCAAAATGCGCCTCGCGGTCTTTATGCTATTTGGCGTGACGGCGCTGCTGTCAATGTGGATCAGTAATACGGCAACGGCCGCAATGATGATGCCGCTGGTATTGGGGATCCTGAGTAAAGTCGATGGCAAAAACCGCCATTCGACCTATGTGTTTGTGCTCCTCGGTATTGCCTATAGCGCCAGCATTGGCGGAATGGCGACCATCGTCGGCAGTCCACCGAATGCGATTGCCGCCGCTGAGGTGGGGCTCTCCTTCTTTGACTGGATGAAGTTCGGTTTCCCGGCAATGATCGTCTTACTGCCAGTCGCTATTGCGATTCTTTACCTCGTGTTCAGGCCGGAACTTAAGGGGACCTTCGAAACGAATAGTGAACAGGTCGATTGGGATAAAGGTAAAATAGTCACCCTGGCTATTTTTGGCCTTACCGTATTCTTCTGGATTTTCAGCGGACCCATTAACGATCTGCTGGGCGGTTTTAAATCCTTCGATACCATCGTGGCTTTAGGCGCCATTATATTAGTCAATTTCGCCCGGGTGGTTCACTGGAAGGATATAGAAAAAACGGCTGACTGGGGCGTGCTGTTATTATTCGGCGGCGGTATCTGCTTAAGTAATGTGTTGAAAGAGACGGGTACCAGTCTGTTCCTGGCAAACCAGATTAGCGGGATGGTGGCTCATATGGGGATATTTATTATTATCCTGGTGATTGCAGCATTCGTGGTGTTTCTGACCGAGTTTGCCAGTAATACGGCCAGCGCCGCTTTGCTTATTCCCGTATTTGCCTCAGTGGCCGAAGCGTTCGGCATGTCGCCTGTGATTCTGTCGGTATTGATTGCCATTGCGGCTTCATGCGCTTTTATGCTGCCCGTGGCGACGCCGCCAAACGCTATCGTTTTCGCCACTGGCCATATCAAGCAGCAGGAGATGATGCGCGCCGGCCTGTTTTTGAATATCGCCTGTATCGTCGTTTTGACCGGATTTAGCATGATGTTTTGGGTCTAGCTTTTGATAAGCGAGTTTCCACCCAATATCTTGCAAATGAAGACTGCCGAGCGGCGAATAATCGAATGCAGTTCGATGGAGAGTCCGGTCGTAGAAAAGCAAAAACCCAGCCATAGGCTGGGTTCTCTGAATAAGTGGTGCCCGGACTCGGACTAACGCCGCAGGCGTTGAACAGCGCGCTTGTCGCGCTGGCCCCGAAGGGGTGAGCCGCTGTGCGGCGAATAATCGAACGTAGTTCGATGGAGAGTCCGGTCGTAGAAAAGCAAAAACCCAGCCATAGGCTGGGTTCTCTGAATAAGTGGTGCCCGGACTCGGAATCGAACCAAGGACACGGGGATTTTCAATCCCCTGCTCTACCGACTGAGCTATCCGGGCAACGGGGCGCATTAAACCTGATTCACCGCACCTCGTCAACGAAATTTATCTGTTTCGCAGCAGACTGAACAATCTATCACCAGATTGCGTCAAAAGCACGCATCTTCAGGCGAAAAACGCCGTCCAGGCCATTGAAATCGGCATCGCCAGCACCAGGGCAGGCAGCATATTCACCACGGCGAACATTTTAATTCCGCAGATGCGCAAACCGGTGGCAACCAGCAGCATCCCGCCGACAGCGGTGAAATCCGCCATCATCATCGGCGTGGTTAACGGCATAATCAACGATGCGCAGGCCGCCAGCGCCAGCTGGATGGCCAGCATCGGTACGCAAATGGCCGAGACCGCCAGCCCCAGGGTGCAGGCGAAGATGGTGGCGGTAAAGAAGTCGAGAAACGCTTTGGCGATAAGAATGCTGGCGTCGCCGGTCATTCCTTCGCGCATCGCGCCGAAAATCCCGGTTCCGCTGGCGCAGAACAGCACGATTATCGCGACGTAGCTTTGAATATAGGACTCATGCGCTGAGACCTTTTTCTGCCCCTTTTTGGGCGAAAGCAGCTGCTGGAGCTTACTGACCAGCGTATTAATGCCTTTCTCCATGTTGCACACTTCGCCGAGCAGCGCGCCCACCAGCGTTGAAAGCACCATCACCGGCAGGTTGGCGCATTTAATCACCAGCAGAATGCCGATGCCCAACGACGCAAGGCCAAAAATAGAGGTCATTGATGTACGAATCCGTTCCGGCAATCTTTGACTTAAGAGTGCGCCGAGTACGCCGCCCAAAAGGACCGCGCCGGCGTTAATAAATGGCCCTGTAACCACAATATGACTCCTGTTAATTATCCCTAATGACTGCATTATTATGACGCCAATCGGGCAAAAAGGCTTGCGCATCCGTGGTGTGGCTGCATACGTAATTCATCTTGCGCGGTAGATTTAAAGGTGACATGATTGCGCGAATTTTCTCCTCTCCTGAATGAGGCCGCCGGGATGACGACATCGCCACTACATCACCAGTGCCGCTGCGTACAGATGCGCAGGCAGCCTCGTCTTGCTACCCTTACACTGCAACTTCTGCCCGCCATGCGGTGAGCGTAACGCAGGCTCACTGCAGGACAACAGTAAGATCGGACGCGGTCTGCTTTTACTGATGTCTGGCGGTCGGAGCTGGGATCCAGTCAGACCCTGACATTTCGTTGGCCAGAGCCCAGACGCCTTGGCCGAAGCCTTTTACTCTCCGGAAACGGGTATTCGCGCTCATGAAATCAATGCACATTGCCGCCAGCCGCGAGCTGGTATCCCGCCTGTCCACCCACCGTCGCGTGGTGGCCCTGGACAGTACCGATTTTACCGATGTGGCGGCAGTCGTCATTACCGTAGCGGACAGCCGCAGCGGCATCCTTGCGTTACTGAAACGCACCGGGTTCAACCTGCCGGTTTATCTGTTCAGTGACGCTGACCACGAAAAACCAGAAGGCGTGACGGCCATCGTTAGCGGCAAAGAGCAGGAGTGGCTCGAACTGGAAGCCGCCGCCTGCGGCTATGAAGAGAACCTGCTGCCGCCGTTCTTCGATACCCTGACCCAATACGTTGAGATGGATAACAGCACCTTCGCGTGCCCGGGCCATCAGCACGGCGCCTTCTTTAAGAAGCATCCGGCGGGACGGCAGTTCTTTGACTTCTTTGGCGAAAACGTCTTTCGCGCCGACATGTGCAACGCCGACGTTAAGCTTGGCGATCTGTTGATTCATGAAGGATCGGCCAAACACGCGCAGAAGTTCGCGGCGAAGGTCTTCAACGCCGATAAAACCTACTTCGTCCTTAACGGCACCTCGGCGGCGAACAAAGTGGTGACCAACGCGCTGCTGACGCGCGGCGATCTGGTGCTGTTTGACCGTAACAACCATAAATCCAATCATCATGGCGCGCTGATTCAGGCCGGGGCAACGCCGGTTTATCTCGAAGCGTCGCGCAATCCGTTTGGTTTTATTGGCGGTATCGACGATCGCTGCTTCGATGAGAAATACCTGCGTGAACTGATACGCGAGACGGCGCCGGAAAAAGCCGATGCGCCGCGCCCGTTCCGCCTGGCGGTGATTCAGCTCGGTACTTATGACGGGACGGTGTACAACGCCCGCCAGGTGGTCGATAAAATCGGCGGTCTGTGCGACTACATCCTGTTTGACTCGGCCTGGGTCGGCTACGAGCAGTTTATCCCGATGATGGCCGACTGTTCACCGCTGCTGCTGGACCTGACGCCGGACGATCCGGGTATTTTTGTCACGCAGTCGGTGCATAAACAGCAGGCCGGTTTTTCGCAAACGTCGCAGATCCATAAAAAAGATAACCACCTGCGCGGGCAGGAACGTTTTTGCCCGCATAAGCGGCTCAACAATGCCTTTATGCTGCACGCCTCGACCAGCCCGTTTTATCCGCTGTTCGCCGCTCTGGACGTGAATGCCAAAATTCATGAAGGAGAGAGCGGGCGCCGCCTGTGGGCGGAGTGCGTGGCGCTGGGTATTGAAGCGCGCAAGGCGATTATCGCCAACTGCAAAATGATCCAGCCGTTTATTCCACCGGTGGTGGCGGGGCGTCCGTGGCAGGATCATCCCACTGAAGCCATCGCCCGCGAACGGCGCTTCTTTAGCTTTGAGCCGGGCGCGCGCTGGCACGGCTTCGAAGGCTATGCCAGCGATCAGTATTTCGTTGACCCCTGTAAACTGCTGCTGACAACGCCGGGGATCGATGCGGAGAGCGGGAAATATACCGATTTTGGTATCCCGGCGACCATTCTGGCCCACTACCTGCGCGAAAACGGCATCGTGCCGGAGAAGTGCGATCTGAACTCCATTCTGTTCCTCCTGACGCCCGCAGAGAGCGCCGAGAAGCTGGCGCAGCTGGTGGCGATGCTCGCCCAGTTTGAGCAGCATATTGAATCCGACACCCCGCTGGCCGACGTTCTGCCGACCATCTTTAATAAATATCCGGTGCGCTATCGGGATTACACCATCCGCGAGCTGTGCCAGGAGATGCATAACCTGTACGTCAGCTTTGACGTGAAGGATTTGCAAAAAGAGATGTTCCGCAAGAGGAGCTTCCCGCGCGCGGTGATGAACCCGCAGGACGCCAACCGCGAGTTTATTCGCGGTAACGTTGAGCTGGTGCGCTTAAGCGCAGCCGAAGGGCGCATTGCGGCGGAGGGCGCGCTGCCGTATCCACCGGGCGTGCTGTGTGTGGTGCCCGGAGAGATCTGGGGCGGGGCGGTGCTGCGCTATTTCCTGGCGCTGGAGGAGGGGGTCAATATGCTGCCGGGCTTCTCGCCGGAGCTCCAGGGGGTCTACAGCGAAACGGACCCTGACGGCATTAAGCGGCTATATGGCTATGTGCTGAAAGCATAAAAAACGCGCCCCGTTGATAACACCGGGGCGCGTTTTTTTATTCGTAAATCTGGGGTAAGCCGTTTATTTAATGTGCGACGGTCTGCGCCCCGGTTGGTACGCGGACGTGCTTGTACTTAAACAGCGCTACAAAGGCAAAAGCCAGAACCAGCGAATAGCCGGCGAAAATCAGCCATACGGTTTGCCAGTCGGTGATCCCTTCGACGGTAAAGTGCTCCACCACTTTACCGCTTACCATCCCGCCAAGTATGCAGCCGAAGCCGTTGGTCATCATCAGGAACATCCCCTGCGCGCTGGCGCGGATTTCCGGGCGAACCTCTTTTTCCACAAACACCGAACCCGAGATGTTGAAGAAGTCGAAGGCGCAGCCATAAACGATCATCGACAGCACCAGCAGCACGGTGCCGAACGGGGTCGGGTCGCCGTAAGCGAACAGGCCGAAGCGCAGCATCCACGCCACAATACTAATCAGCATCACGTTCTTGATGCCGTAGCGGCTGAGGAAGAACGGGATGGTCAGGATGAACAGGGTTTCCGAGATCTGCGAAATCGACATCATCACCGAGGCGTGCTGCACGATAAAGCTGCTGGCGAACAGCGGATCTTTATCAAAGCTGTGCAGGAAGGTGTTGCCGAACATATTGGTGATTTGCAGTTCGGCGCCCAGCATCATCGAGAAAATAAAGAAGATCGCCATACGTTTGTTTTTAAACAGCGCGAAGGCATCGAGGCCCAGCATGGCGGTCCAGCTCTGGTTTTTCTGCTGATTAGCCACCGGAATATGCGGCAGCGTCAGGGTGAAGAGCACCAGCAGTAAGGAGAGCGCCGCGCCGATATAAAGCTGCATATGGCTTAGCTCAAATCCGGAGAAGCTGACGCCCCACATGGCGAGGATAAAACCGATGGTGCCCCAGATGCGAATCGGCGGGAAATCGGTCACGATATCCATGTTCGCAGACTGCAGACGGTAGTAGGAAATGGTGTTAATCAGCCCCAGCGTCGGCATATAGGCCAGCGAGTTAAGCAGAATGACGAGGAACATCTCGCCCGGCGTAGTGACCTGGGCGGCGAGCCACAGCGTCAGCGCGCCGACCAGATGGCAAATGGCGTAAACCCATTTGGCACTGATCCATTTATCGGCAACGATACCAAGCAGCGTCGGCATAAACACCGCGGCGATACCGAGTGAGCTATAAACCGCTCCGATGGCCGCACCGTCAAACTTCAGGGTGACGAACATATACGAGCCGAGCGTGGTGAGCCAGCTTCCCCAGAGGCAGAACTGCAGGAACGACAGTACTTTGAGCTGCAGTTTAAGATTCATGTTTTGATCCTCACGGATATAGAATTGTTTTGTGTTTTAAATAACATTTATAGCGTTATTTTGGTTGGATTCTATCATTTATGCGGTGGATGCTTTTGTTAACTGCCGCAGAAAATCGCAAAACAGTTGCGCAACTCTATTGTGTATAGCAGAAGGAAGGCGCCCTTGAGGAAACAAGGGCGCTGGAGGGAGATTACCTGCGGCGATAGCCTTTCTGCGCAGAGTTAACCTTGTACAGATAACGACGCGACTCGGCGGAGGGGTGACGGCTGGTGATGGTTTGATAAACATCGCCCGGCGTCATGTTGTTGATGATATTCGCTGCCTGAACCTTATCGCTGGAGAAGACCCGCAGTACGCTGCCCGCGCCGCCGTTATACGCGGTGATGACCGCATAGCGACGCGAGGTCGGGTTGGTGATACCGGACAGATAGACGTTGTTAAGCATTGCCAGATAGGCGGTGCCGGTGTCGATGTTATTGACCGGATCGAACAGGTAGCTGCGGCTCGGTAGGCCTGATTTCCCCTGCGAACGGAACACGTCCTTCCCGGCGCTGTGCTGCACCACCTGCATCAGCCCCAGGGCGTCGGCGTGACTTACCGCATAGGGGTTAAAGGAGGATTCGGTTTGCATAATCGCCAGGATCAGCGATTCATCAACGCCGTATTTGCGCGATGCCTGACGGACCATACCAATGTACTTATGCGCGCGTTTGTCGAGGTGGTTCGGCACCAGGTTAATGGTGATGCTGTAGATCATGCGCGGGCCGTTGCTGCGGCTTTTCAGGCGTGTTTGCAGCAGATAGTCGGCGAAGCGCGAGGCGCGCCACTCCCAGCGAATCGCCTCGCCGGTGTTATCCACCACCTGGCCATACAGGAACGGCTCTTTTGAAATCTGAATATCATCGACGTCAGAATAGAGGTCGATGGAGTTAGGGTCATCGCCCATCAGCAGGGTTTTAATAATCGCCTGGCGCAGGCGCCCGGCCGGGTCGGTACCGGCGATAGTTTCAACGGTAATCGTCCCCGCATCAAAGTTGATGTGGCTGCGGGTTTGATACTGGTCGGTGTATTTAACGTAGTCCTTCGGCCCGGCGAGCAGAACTTCGTTATAACCCCAAATGTTCTCGATGTTATGGGCGAACTGGCCCATCAGGATATCAAAGCCGTTGGTGTCCTTCACCCACGCCTCGTTATACTCGGCGCCTTTTTTGGTTGAGCTGGAACACGAAACGAGCAAAGGCGCAATCAGCGCTAGCGCTAAGTATTTTTTCATCATTCCGGGAGTGCGTGTTGTGTTTATTGTTGTAAAGGGCCGTCAGGCCCTTACTGTTTTTCTGGCGGCGTATAGCCTTCGATGTGCACGTCTTTGCCTTCAAACAGGAACTGAACCATCTCCTGCTCCAGCAGTTTGCGATGCTCAGGGTTCATCATGCTGAGTTTTTTCTCGTTTATCAGCATCGTCTGCTTATGCTGCCATTGGGCCCAGGCTTCTTTGGAAATTTCGTTATAGATGCGTTTGCCCAGCTCGCCCGGATACAGCTGAAAATCCTGGCCATCGGCTTCACGCTGCAGGAAAGTACAAAAAATCGTTCTGCTCATTCTTAATCCTCTTTAATCGCCAGAAAGCTAAACCGGTGCTCCGGCTTTTAACTGTTGCAACAAGCGCTCCACGGGGGCCGCCAGACCGACGGACGGCGGCTGCGCTAAGTTATACCAGAGTGCGCCCCCTTCATCCATGCATGCGCCGGATGAGTGCACTGTAAGCCACATCGGCACAATATCCAGATGGAAATGGCTGAAAGTGTGGCGGAACGCGGTTAATTGCGTCAGATTCTCAGCCTTGATCTGCCGCTGGGCCAGCCACTCCCGCAGCGTATCTTCATCTTCAAACTGCGGGAAGCAGAACAATCCCCCCCATAATCCCACCGGTGGGCGCTGGGAGAGAAACACCTTGTCGCCGTGCTGCATCAGCAGGAAATAGCCGGTACGCTCGGGGATCGTCTGTTTCGGTTTTTTGCCTGGATATTGAGCCCATGAATGATTTGCGTAGGCCACGCAGCCGTTATTCAGCGGACAAAGCTCGCATTTCGGCTTTGAGCGGGTGCATACCATCGCTCCAAGGTCCATCATGGCCTGGTTAAAACGCTCGACGCCTTTGGCCGGCGTGACGTCCTCGGCGATCTCCCACAGGCGTTTCTCAACCTCTTTTTTCCCCGGCCAACCGCTGACAGCATAGCAGCGCGCGAGCACGCGCTTCACGTTGCCGTCGAGAATCGGATAATGCTGACCGAGAGAAAGGGACAAAATCGCGCCGGCGGTGGAGCGGCCCACGCCTGGCAGTGCGGCGACTTCATCGAAGGTCTGCGGGAATTTTCCGCCGTGCAGGGTGGCCACCTGCTGCGCCGCTTTATGCAGATTGCGCGCGCGGGCGTAATAGCCAAGTCCGGTCCAAAGATGCAGGACTTCATCGAGGGGTGCGTTCGCCAGATCGGTAATTGTTGGGAAACGCGCCATAAAGCGTTCAAAATAGGGGATAACCGTCGCCACTTGCGTTTGTTGCAACATCACCTCGGAGAGCCATACTTTGTAAGGCGTCTTGCCAATTTGCCAGGGCAGGGTTTTGCGCCCGTATTTGTCGTACCAGTCCAGCACCTGGGCTGAAAATTGCGCGGCGAGAAAAGTCAAAGCTACGGCTCCGGGAAAGCGATTATAAGGTGGCAGATTGCAGCACAAGGGCGAGGGGCTGTAAACCCTTGCATCCGCCGGGTAACTTTGGATAATGCCCGTTTTCCGAACACATCTCACAAGCAGACTTAACTTTTATGAAAAACGACGTCATATCTCCGGAATTCGATGAAAACGGCCGCCCGCTGCGCCGTATTCGCAGCTTCGTCCGTCGTCAGGGCCGCCTGACCAAAGGTCAGCAGCACGCGCTGGACACTATTTGGCCGGTGATGGGCGTTGAATTCAACGAAGCGCCGCTCGATTTCGCCGCCCTGTTTGGCCGTGAAGCGCCGGTCACGCTGGAGATTGGTTTTGGCATGGGGGCGTCGCTGGTGGCGATGGCGAAAGAGAAGCCGCAGCAGAATTTCCTCGGCATTGAAGTGCACTCGCCGGGCGTCGGCGCCTGCCTGGCGTCCGCCGAAGAAGAGGGCGTGCAGAACCTGCGCGTCATGTGCCACGATGCGGTGGAAGTGCTGCATACCATGATTCCGGATAACTCCCTGAGCATGGTGCAGCTGTTTTTCCCTGACCCGTGGCACAAAGCGCGTCATAATAAGCGCCGTATCGTTCAGCCGCCTTTTGCCGAACTGGTGAAAAGTAAACTGAAGCTGGGGGGTGTCTTCCATATGGCGACCGACTGGGAGCAATATGCCGAGCATATGCTGGAAGTGATGTCCTCGCTTGAAGGGTATCGTAACCGGTCTGAAAGCAACGACTATGTGCCGCGCCCGGAATCGCGCCCGGTAACCAAATTTGAACAGCGTGGCCATCGTCTTGGCCACGGCGTATGGGACTTAATGTTCGAGAGGGTGAAATAATGGCAACGAATCGTAGCCGTCGTCTGCGTAAAAAAATGCATATCGACGAGTTTCAGGAAGTGGGTTTCTCCGTCGCGTGGCGCTTCGCGGAAGGAACCAGCGAAGAGCAGATCGACCAGACCGTTAACGATCTGATTGATGAAGTGATTGAGCCTAATAAGCTGGCCTTTGATGGCAGCGGCTATCTTTCCTGGGAAGGGCTGATCTGCCTGCAGGAAATCGGCAAATGCACCGAAGAACACCAGGCCATCGTGCGTAAATGGCTGGAAGATCGCGGGCTTGCCGATGTACGCACCAGCGAACTTTTTGATATCTGGTGGGACTAAGTTTGACAAGGGTCGGCAACTGCCGGCCCGTTTTGTCTGAAGGGAGTTAAATGATGCGCAAAACGCTGTTGGCAGTGGCGCTGTCCGTCACCGCTTTGTCCGCGCATGCGGACTACCAGTGTAGCGTCACGCCGCGTGACGATGTCATCCTCAGCCCGCAGCAGGTGCAGGTGAAAGGCGAAAACGGCGATCTGGTGATTAAGCCGGACGGCAATCTGACCTTTAACGGGAAAGCCTATGCGCTGAATGCCGCCCAGCGCGAGCAGGCGCAGGACTATCAGGCTGGACTGCGCAGCAGCCTGCCGTGGATTGATGAAGGCGCCCGCACGCGGGTAGAAAAAGGCCGCGCCGCGCTGGATAAAATCATTACCGAACAGGTGGGGGCCAGCAGCAGCATGCATAGCCGCCTGACCAAGCTTGATGCGCAGCTGAAAGCGCAAATGGGCCGTATTATTGAACATCGCAACGATGGGCTGACGTTCCACTATAAAGCCATCGATCAGGTGCGCGCCGACGGCCAGCAGCTGGTAAACCAGGCGATGGGCGGTATTCTGCAGGACAGCATCAACGAGATGGGCGCGAAGGCGGTTCTCAAAGGCGGCGGTAACCCGCTGCAGGGGATCCTTGGTAGCCTTGGCGGCCTGCAAACGGCCATTCAGGACGAATGGAAAAACCAGGAGGCAGATTTCCAGCAGTTTGGTAAGGACGTCTGCGGCCGCGTGGTCTCCCTTGAGGAGAGCCGCAAAGCGCTGGTGGGGTCGTTAAAGTAAGTTTTAATTCGCTACCTGCGGGCGCAGGTAGCGATTATGGTCAGTCGGTCACATCAGCCCCAGCAGCTGCGGAATAAACAGCGAGATCTGCGGGATATAGACAATCATCATCAGCGCGATCAGCAGGGCGGCGTAGAACGGCAGCAGCGGTTTAATGAGCTGCTGAATTTTAACGCCGGAAATAGAGCAGCCTACAAACAGCGCGCTACCTACCGGCGGCGTCAGCAGACCGATGCACAGGTTAGCGACCATCATGATGCCGAAATGCACCGGATCCATCCCCAAATCCTGCGCGATGGGCAGGAATATCGGCGTGAAAATCAGTACCGCCGGGGTCATATCCATAAAGATCCCGACGATTAACAGCACGATATTTATCAGCAGCAGAATCACCACCGGGTTTTCAGAAATCCCCATTAGCGCATCGCTTATCATGTAGGGTATATCGGCGTTGGTCATCGCCCACGACATGCCGACGGAAAAGCCGATCAGCAATAGCACGATGGAGGTCATCACCACCGATTCAAGGATCAGCTTCGGCAGATCGCGCCACTTCACTTCCCGGTAAATCAGCACTGACAGGATAAAGGTGTAAACCACGGCGATAGCCGACGCTTCGGTCGCGGTAAAAATGCCGCCGAGGATCCCGCCCATCACAATGATCACCAGCAGCAGGCTGGGCAAGGCGTCGAAAAACGCTTTTGCTGCCTGGGCGCATGTGGGACGTTCAGAAACCGGATAACCGCGACGTTTAGCGATAAAAGCGCACACCACCATGATGGCCAGACCCATCAGAATGCCCGGCAGATAACCGGCCATAAACAGCGACGCAACCGAGACGCCCCCGGCCGTCAGGGAGAAGACGATCAGGACGTTTGACGGCGGGATGAGCAGGCCCGTGATGCATGATGAGACGTTAACCGCCGTGGAGAACGCCGGATCGTAGCCCTTCCGGGTCTGAATGGGGTTGAGCGTTCCCCCTACCGCCGCCGCCGCGGCGACCGCCGAACCTGAAATCGAGCCGAACATCATATTTGCCAGCACGTTGACGTGGCCCAGCGATCCCGGCACGCGTCCGACCATCACCTGCGCCAGATTGATTAAGCGGATGGCAATCCCGCCGCTGTTCATCAGGGTGCCGGCAAAGATAAAGAATGGAATCGCCAGCAGGGCGAAGTTGTCGAGGCCGTTCGCCAGGCGCTGAGAAACGGTAATCACCGCAATATCCCACGGGAACATCAGCAGCATCGAGCCGACGGTCGCGATGCCAATGGAGAAGGAGATGGGGACGCCAATAAAAACCAGAATAAAGAAAGAGCCAAATAGCATCAGTGCGATATAGCTGTCCATCAATTTGCCCCCGCTTCATAGTTTTTCATATTTTTCAGACCGTTGCTGATAAAACAGAGCGTGTAAAACATCATAATGATGCCGGTTAGCGGCAGGATCAGATACACGTAGCCCATGGGGATCTGCATCGCGGCCGAGACCTGGGATGTCGACAGCGTTTTTTCAATCAGCTTCACGCCGCCGGTTACAATTACTGACCCGGCAAAAATAAAGATCAGCAGATTAATAATGACGCTGAGCAGCGCTTGCTTGCGGGGAGGAAGCGTCATGGCGAGTAAATCGATCGCCAGATGACGCTGGGCGCCGACAGTATATGCCGCACCCAGCAGCCCGACCCAGATCATCAAAAATCGCGCCAGCTCGTCGGTCAGGGTGCTTGGCTGGTTTAGCACGTAGCGGCTGAACACCTGCCAGACGACGCAGACCACCAGCGCAATCATAACGGCGACGGAGAATGCGGCGATCGTGCGGTCCACCGCCAGCTTTATGCGGTTAAGTATCATCATTGTTTTCCCGATGAAAGCGGGCCAGCGGCTGGCCCGCTAAGTGTTATTCGGCGGCAGCTTCAAATTTGTCCAGCAAGGCGGCCTGCTTCGGATCTTTTTTGAAGTCATCAAACAGCGGCTGCACGGCGGCGCGGAACGGTGCTTTATCCACTTTGATGATTTCGCCGCCCATGGCTTTGGCCTGCGCGCGGGTGTCGGCGTCGATCTTGTCCCACAGTTTTTGCTGATACGCTTCGGAAGCTTTTGCCGCCTTGATCAGGATTTGCTGCTGATCGGGCGTCAGTTTGTCCCAGGTTTTACTGGAGATAACGAGGAAATCCGGGATGGAGGCATGTTCATCTTCAGAGAACACTTTAGCGATTTCGATATGGCGCGTTTGCACCCAGGAAGGCACATTGTTCTCCGCGCCGTCCACCACGCCCTGCTGCATGGCGGTATAAACTTCACCAAAGGAAATGGGCGTTGGCGAACCGCCCATTAATTCGACCATTTTTAAGGTTGTCGGGCTGGCCTGGACGCGGATTTTCAATCCTTTTAAATCTTCCGGTTTAGTGATGGGCTTTTTGGCGTAAAAACTGCGGGTCCCGGCAACATAAGCGGAAAGCGCAAAGAATCCTTTATCTTTCGTAGACTCCATTATTTCCTTACCCACCTCACCGAAGACGACTTTATTGAAGTGATTCTGGTCTTTAAACAGGAACGGTAAATTATATATCGCGTAGACGTTATCGAAGGACTCCAGATCGCTGGCGGAACCTTTGGTCATATCCAGCGCGCCATTTTGTAATAACTCCAGCGTTTCACGGGCGCTGCCCATTTGGCTACTGGGATAAATACGGATCTTTATAGCCCCGTTGGAAAGTTGGTTAACCTCTTTGGACATCTCCTCAAAGGCCTGATGAACAACATGGCTGCGTTCAAGGTTATGTGCCAGTTTTAATGTGACTTTTTCAGCCGCGCTTGCGCCTGAGGAGAGCAGGGCAAGCAAAGATACACACACCAGAGAACGAGAAAAAGAGAATTTTTTCATGAGTCGGCTCCATGCACTTGGGGTAATTGGTCAATATCTTAAGGGGTAATCTTTGTTTCTGTATGACATATTATCCTTGTTGTCGTATATCTTTAAGCTATCTGTCTCACACTTTTTCTCAATAAGTCGATCAAAAAGATATTTTTGTGCGGTTGGTTATATTTATTTTCAATAAATGAATGTGAATTTATTTTCACTGGAAATGTTGAATTGAGATGCTTCGGGAATAGTGATATTGATGTTTCGTAAAAAACGAATAATTAATTATCCCGCTATTTTTATAACGGGATAAGTGGAGAGGAGATTATTCGCTGAGGAAAAGTTCGAGAAGGGAATTCAAAAATAGCTTACCGTGCTCGGTAATTTGCCAGTAGCGCTCATCTTCCATCAGGTAGCCTTCGGCGATGGCGGCATCGATTTGCGGACGGATCGTACGCTCATCAAGGCCGGTGTAGCGGCTGAATTCATCGCGCGGGGCGGCTTCCAGCAGGCGGAAACGGTTCATAAAGAACTCAAACGGTTTATCCGCATCTTCCACATCGTGCTGGCGCTCCAGATAGCGGCCTTCCATGTAGCCGCGTGGATGCCGGGTTTTCGCCGTCCGCAATATGCGCCCGTCCGGGAACGTCACTTTGCCGTGCGCGCCGCAGCCAATCCCCAGGTAGTCGCCAAAGCGCCAGTAGTTCAGGTTATGCTGGCACTGATAGCCCGGCTTAGCGTAGGCGGAGGTTTCATATTGCTGATAGCCCGCCGAACTGAGCAGGCTATGCCCCTGTTCATAAATGTCCCACAGCGCGTCGTCGTCCGGCAGGGTTGGCGGACGCGAGCCAAACAGGGTGTTTGGCTCAATGGTCAGCTGATACCAGGAGAGGTGCGGCGGATTGAGCGCGATTGCCTGGCGCAGGTCATCCAGCGCCTCTTCCAGAGACTGATCCGGCAGACCGTGCATTAAATCGAGGTTAAAGCTGCGCAGTCCCAGACCGCTTGCCAGATTTGCCGCGCGCCGGGCTTCCTGTGGCCCATGGATACGTCCGAGCCGCTGCAGCTTCTGTTCGCTAAAGCTCTGTACGCCGATGGAGATGCGATTAATACCTGCGCGCTGATACTCGACAAAGCGATCCGCTTCCACGGTGCCGGGGTTGGCTTCCATGGTGATTTCCGCGTTGGATGCCAGCGGAAGAGATTCGCGCACGCCGTCGAGCAGGGTTTGCATCGCCGTGCCTGAGAGCAGGCTCGGCGTACCGCCGCCGATGAAAATAGTCCCGATTTCACGTCCCTGCGCATAGTGGGCGTCGGCCCGCAGATCGTTCAGCAGATGCTGAACGTAGTCGTCGTGCGGTACCTCGCCCTTTAACGCATGCGAGTTAAAATCGCAGTACGGGCATTTTTGCACGCACCACGGGATGTGAATATAGAGGCTCAGGGGCGGCAAATTAGCCATTACGTAAGGCTTCCAGTAACAGTTTTAGCGCGCGTCCGCGGTGGGAAATGGCGCTCTTTTCTTCACGGCTCAGCTCCGCTGCGGTTTTACCTTCCGTCGGAACAAAGAATATTGGGTCGTAACCAAAGCCGCCGTTGCCTGCGGCTTCACGAGCGATGATGCCCGGCCAGCTGCCGTGGCAAACCAGTGGCGTTGGATCTTCCGCATGACGCAGATAGACCAGCACGCAGTGGAATTGCGCCTGGCGCTTATCGTCCGGCACGTCGCGCAGCGCGTCGAGCAGCTTTTCCAGATTGCGCTGGTCGGTCGCATCTTCACCGGAATAGCGGGCGGAGTAGATGCCGGGCGCCCCGCCTAATGCATCGACGGCCAGACCTGAGTCATCGGCGATGGCCGGGAGCCCGGTCACCTGCGCGGCATGGCGCGCCTTCAGAATGGCGTTTTCGATAAACGTCAGGCCGGTTTCCTCTGCGGAATCCACGCCCAGCTCGGTTTGCGCCACGATATCGAGGCCAAAATCTGCCAGCAGCGAGGCCAGCTCGCGCACTTTTCCGGGGTTGCCGGTAGCGAGAACAACTTTTTGCATATGAGATCCTGTTTATTCTGTCAGCGCGGCGACCCCGTCCGGGATCTGCTGCGGATGAATGATTTTTATCTGTTTGTGGCGGCCCAGTTCGCCTTTCTCAATAAGCACCTGGCTTTTCGCTACGCGAAACTGTTTGGCGAGGAATTTTACCAGATGGGCGTTGGCCTGGCCGTCAACGGGAGGCGCGGTAATGGCGACTTTGAGCTCGTCGCCATGTAAACCAACGATGCTGTCGCGGCTGGCCTTGGGCTGAATATACAGCCGTAAGACCAACCCGTCAGCGCAGGCTTCGACGGCACTCATAGCGCCATCCACAGCCCCGGAAGCAGAACGTTGCCGGTAGCCTGCAACAGTTCGGCGATACCCATATTGATTACGTACAGCAGCAGAACCAGCACCATCGGCGAGAAATCAATGCCGCCCATTGAGGGCAGCAGCCTGCGGATCGGGCGCAGCAGCGGGTCTGCCAGCTGCATCAGAACATATTCCACCGGGCTGCGGCCCTGGCTTACCCAGCTCATGATCGCCATTAACAGAAGAACCCAGAAGATCAGCGAGCCGACAGTTTTGATAAGGATCAGCAGCGCGGAGATCCAGATAATCGGCTGGAAGGTGACGACCATAAAAAGGACGATAGCTTTCACGACGCAGAGAATAAATGCGACCAGCAGGGAGGCGCTGTCGAGCGGCCCCATCGCCGGGATAATACGGCGCAGCGGCCCAACGACAGGCTGCGTAGCCTTGACCACGAACTGCGAAAACGGGTTATAAAAGTCGCAGCGCGCCCACTGCATCCAGACGCGTAACAACACGACCATTGTGTAAAGCTCAATGACCGTTGAGAGCAGGAAAGTCAACGTCTTCATGGCGTTCCTCAGATTCCTTGTTTTTTGCTGTAGTCGCGCGCGCCGAAAATTGCGGTTCCGATGCGCACCATAGTGCTTCCCGCCGCGATGGCGGCTTCCATATCATCCGACATTCCCAGCGACAGCGTATCGACGGTAGGGTAGTGCGTTTTTAGCCGCGCAAATGCTACCGCCATTTGTTGGGCGACGGCAAACTGCCTTACATATTCTGACTCTGGCGCGGGAATGGCCATTAAACCGCGTAGCTGCAGATTAGGGAGTTTAGCGATTTCTGCCGCCAGCGCGTCCAGCTCTTCAGGCGGAATACCCGACTTGCTCTGCTCATCGCTAATGTTGATTTGAATTAGCACGTTGAGCGGCGGCAGTTGAGCCGGGCGCTGTTCACTCAGGCGGACGGCGATTTTGAGACGATCGACGGTATGGCACCAGTCAAAATGCTCGGCCACCAGACGGCTCTTATTGGACTGCAGCGGACCAATAAAGTGCCACTGTAGACCGGTTGCGCCCGTTTCCTGAAAGTAGCGGATTTTATCCACGCCTTCCTGGACATAGTTTTCGCCAAACGCGAGCTGGCCGGCAGCCATCGCTTCTTCGATAGCGCTCGCAGGTTTCGTTTTACTGACTGCAAGCAACGTAACTTCTTCTGGAGCACGGCCGCAGCGTGCGGCAGCGGCTGAGATTTTGTCCCGGACCTGTGCCAGGTTATGCGCAATATCGTTCATATACCGAGGATGAGTTATGGAACTGGAAGAAATAGTGGCCCTTAGTGTAAAGCATAACGTCTCCGATCTACACCTGTGCAATGATTCAGCGCCGCGCTGGCGTCGCCAGGGCAAGCTGGAGCCCGCGCCATTTACCTCCCCTGATATTGGCAAAATACTCACTGATTGGCTCAACGCCGAGCAGCTCGACCAGTGGAAGGCCTGCGGACAGGTTGATTTCGCGCTGACTCCGGCGGGTGGGCCGCGTCTGCGCGCCAGCGCATTTGTGCACAATCGCGGTCTGTCGCTGGCGCTGCGTCTGCTGGCGGAAACCTGCCCTCAGCTGGCGGATCTCGGTGTGCCGGCCGCCTTAACGGAGCTGCTCAATGAGGAGAGCGGACTTATCCTGGTCACGGGGGCTACCGGTAGCGGGAAATCAACCACCCTGGCGGCGATGGTGGGCTATCTTAACCAGCGCCTCAGCGGCCATATCCTGACGCTGGAAGATCCGGTTGAATTTATTCACCGCAGCGAGCGCTGTCTGATTCAGCAGCGGGAAATCGGCCGCCACTGCCCCTCATTTGCCGCTGCCCTGCGCGCCGCGCTGCGTCAGGACCCGGATGTCATTCTGTTAGGAGAACTACGTGACAGCGAAACGATCCGCCTGGCATTAACGGCAGCGGAGACCGGACATCTGGTGATGGCGACGCTACATACGCGCGGCGCGGCGCAGGCGGTTGAGAGGCTGGTGGACGTCTTTCCGGCGCAGGAGAAAGAGCAGGTACGCAGTCAGCTGGCGGGAAGTTTGTGCGCGGTGCTGGCACAAAAACTGTTTCCAGATGCTGCTGGCGGCAGAGTTGCGTTATACGAGCTTTTGGTTAATACCCCGGCGGTGGCTAATTTGATCCGAGAGGGGAAAACGCATCAGCTGCCCGGCGTAATGCAAACCGGGCAGCAATCGGGCATGCAAACATTTACGCAAAGCTTTCAGCAACGTACGGCCGCCGGGCTTTTGTAGCTGCGCTTTTTATATTCAGAGATCCTACCAATAGCTTGTTATAATAATGTTTTATTAATGTTTGCTACCCTTATTTGATATTACAAATAAACACCTAAGATTAAGCCGAATAATGTATTCCATGAAAAACGAATTGACATAAACCTCTCATAACCAGGAAAAAAGTTTGATAATCTTTTGACTCTCTTAAGGCATTCGATTTATGCTGTTTACAGGGATAGGAAAATTCCCATGGAATATTGTTTCAATGTGTAAAAGTGGTTTGTTTTTATAAATACACAGACGATCGTATTCTTGTTAATTCATTTAACCGCTATGAAGGCGGAAATCAACTAAGGAGAGTTTTAAGTGATTAATTTATCTGAGAATTTGGCTTTTTCTCACCAGGTTACTTTTATTACTCACCCCTCCATTCAAAGCAAAGCATTTGCGACCTGGCTGGCCGAAAGGTTATCCGCATCGGTCATTCTGCAAAATATTAACAAACCCCTCGCGCAACGCCTTTTGAAAAATTCTGTAATATTATTTGATATTGCGGTTTCAAATAAAAAGTTGAATAGCGTATGGCGTGATATTATTCGCATGCAGGGAGATAACCCCCGTTTATTGATTATCAATAGCGCACAAAAGTATGAGCTCTACGAAATGGCGCAGTGGCCAGCGCTGTACGGCGTTTTCCGTCATGACGATGATGAATCGCGCTTAATTGAGGGCGTTAGAGCTGTGCTGAACGGCGAACAGACGGCTGAATTGAGCGTGATGCACCCGGCGATGTATGCTGCGGATCATGTATCGGCGCCTGCGGAAAATTCACCGTTGACCGAGCGTGAATGTGAAATTCTGAATGAACTTCGCTGCGGGGCGACAAATCTGGATATTGCCCGCGCGCTATTTATCAGTGAAAACACGGTGCGTACCCATCTGTACAACGTGTTCCGTAAGCTAAGCGTGAAGAACCGGACTCAGGCGGTAAGCTGGGCGAATGAACATCTGCGCCACTAAACATGAAATCCGGATGATGGCGCCTGCCGCTGGTATGGGGCGCCATCATTCAGCTTCAGTAACTCTGCTCGAAGTAGCTTTCCAGAATAATGACGGCAGAAGCGGAATCCACGCTGCCTTTTTTTAGCGCCCGGAATCCACCCTGTTCGAATAGCCCGGCTCTGGCTTCAACCGTGCTCAGACGTTCATCATGCAGGATTATCTGCACGCCGAAGCGGCCATGGATTTTATTCGCGAAGTTGCGCGCACGGGCTGTCAGGGGTTGTTCCGTACCGTCCATATTCAGCGGCAGGCCGACAATCACGGCTTCGGGCTGCCACTCTTTCAGCAGTTTCTCAATAACGTTCCAGTCAGGCTTACCGTCCTGCGCTTTCAACGCGGGGAGGGGGCGGGCGGTGCCGGTGATGCGCTGCCCTACAGCGACGCCAATGCTTTTGGTGCCAAAATCGAAGCCTAAAAACGTTCCGCTCATTACGCGTGCCCCGCTTCGGCTGGCATGGTCACGATATCAATGCCAATCAGCTTCGCAGCCTCACGCCAGCGGTCGGCTATCGGCGTGCTAAACAAAATATTCCGATCGGCCGGCGCGGTGAGCCAGGCGTTATCCAGTATCTCCTGCTCCAGCTGGCCTTTCTCCCAGGAAGCATAGCCCAGCGCAACCAGCACGTTCTCCGGCTGTTTATCCGTACCCAGCGTTTCGAGCACGTCGCGGGAGGTAGTGATCACCGTGTTATCGGAAATACGGATGCTGGAGGAGAAATCGGAAGGCGGCGAATGCAGGATAAAACCCCGATCCTCGGCCAGCGGACCGCCAACCATCACCGGTTTATCCAGGCGGATCTCGGGATTACGCGGCTCAGGCGTGATTTTTAATTTCTCCAGGATCCCTTCAACCTGCAGATTTTCCATCGGCTTATTGATGATGATGCCCATGGCACCGTCATCGTTATACTCGCAGATATAGACTACGGAGCGACGGAACATCGGGTCCTGGAGAGCAGGCATGGCAATTAGAAAGTGATGCTGTAAATTCATTGTCAGAGGTTCTGTTCCTGGTTCAAAAAAGCAGCACCCAGTATGCGGGTAAAGCAAGGGAGTGTCGATTCACTTTATCTTTCAGGTTTTAGGGGCTTGCCTGCCTGAGCCTGAAAGCGAATCGCCTGCGCTGGCTCCAGGCTACAGGCGCGGGCCTGCAGCCGGAATAAGCGCTTTATTTATTGAGGCGCTTCTCGATGGCGTCCATCAGCATCCCGGTAATGGAAATCGGGAAGGCGGCTTCGATTTCACGGACGCAGGTGGGGCTGGTGACGTTAATTTCCGTCAGGCGATCGCCGATGATGTCCAGGCCGACGAAGATTAAGCCTTTGGCCTTCAGCGTGGGGCCAACGCGGCGGGCGATGGCCCAGTCGCTTTCGGTCAGCGGGCGCGCTTCGCCACGACCGCCGGCAGCAAGGTTACCGCGGGTTTCGCCGCCCTGCGGGATACGGGCCAGGCAGTAAGGAACCGGCTCGCCGTCAACCACCAGCACGCGCTTATCGCCATCTTTAATGGCTGGCAGATAGTTCTGCGCCATGCAGTAACGGTTGCCCAGCTCGGTCAGCGTCTCGGTGATGACGCCGAGGTTAGGGTCACCCTCTTTTACGCGGAAAATAGAGGTGCCACCCATACCGTCCAGCGGTTTGAGGATGATATCGCCGTGTTTTTCCCAGAAGGCTTTCAACTGCGCTTTATTACGGGTGACCAGCGTTTCCGGGGTCAGCTCGGAGAACCAGGCGGTAAACAGCTTTTCGTTACAGTCGCGCAGGCTCTGCGGTTTGTTGACGATAAGCGTGCCTTGCTCTTCGGCGCGTTCGAGGATGTAGGTCGCGTAGATAAACTCGGTATCGAACGGCGGATCTTTACGCATCAGAATGACGTCAAGCTCCGCGAGAGGCAAATCCTGCTCGCCGTTGAACGCGTACCAGTTGTCGTAGTTCTGCTCGACGCTTAGCTTGCGCGTACGGGCGCGGGCTTCGCCGTTGATTAAGTACAGATCGTTCATCTCCATATAATGGAGTTCATAGCCGCGACGCTGCGCTTCCAGCAACATGGCGAAGCTGGTGTCTTTCTTGATGTTGATGGTTGCGATGGGGTCCATCACGATGCCGAGCTTAATCATTGTTCTTCTCCGTTAACGCTTCAACCTAAGTCGCCAAAACGCACCTGCAGGGCGGTAATGGCAGTGAGCGCAGTTGTCTCTGTACGCAGAACGCGCGGTCCCAACAGGATATCAGTAAACTGGTAGCGAGCTGTCATCGCTATCTCTTCTGCCGAAAGCCCGCCTTCCGGGCCAATCAGCAGCCGGATACGTTCGACCGGCAGCGGCAGCGTATTAATGCTGGCGCTGGCGCGAGGGTGCAAATTAAGCTTCAGGCCCTCGTCCTGCTCCGCACACCAGGCTTCAAGCTGCATGGCCGGGCGGATTTCCGGCACCACGTTGCGGCCGCTTTGCTCGCAGGCGGCAATGGCGATTTTCTGCCACTGCTGGATCTTTTTCTGCAAACGTTCGGCGTCCAGTTTAACGCCACAGCGCTCGGAAAACAGTGGCGTTATGAGGCTTACACCAAGTTCGATCGATTTCTGGATGGTGAATTCCATTTTTTCGCCGCGGGACATCACCTGGCCCAAATGGATATGCAGAGGGGATTCACGGTTATCAACTTTGCTGCTCTGTACTTCAACCAGAACATTTTTCTTACCGGCCTCGACAATAACCGCCTCGAAGACCTGATTGCTGCCGTCAAAAAGCTCTATAGCCTGGCCTTTACCCATCCGTAAAACGCGACCGACATGGTTGGCCGCGTCGTCGGAAAGAGCTATCTGGCTACCCGTGGTAATGCGTTCCGGGTGATGGATGCGAGGAATGCGCATGCTTGATGTTCCGTTCTTAGCGCAGATGTCTCTTCCCCCAGTAAAGGGGGAGGAGTAAAGCTGCAAATTAACAATTGCCGCTAGTGTAGGTTAGCTCTTTTGCGCCTGGCAAGCCTGCAGGACATAAGGATTATGGTTGCCCTGAACTTTGGCAATACGCGCGTCGCGTTCGCACTCCCAGGTTGTGACCGGGTACATCTTATCCCAGGCGGTAAACAGCTGGGTTTGCTGGCGGGAAAGATTGAGCTGGTAGCGGTCGCGCATATAGAAGTAGGTACGGGCGATGGCGCCACGTGCGCGCGCCGGCGGCTCGGCAACTTTATCTTTAAAATCAACCTTCATTGCGCACTGACCGTACTGGCCTTCGCCGCCGTTCCACTGGCTGTACATAAAGTTGGCGCGATCGCCGTTGACCTCGCCGACCGCCGGCTGCAGGTTATGCATGTCGCTTTCCATCTTGCGGTATTCCGGATCTTTAGCGCAGTTTTTGCGCCCGCCGTCCTGCCAGCACTGACGCTGATGGCCAAACTGCCATGCGGGAACCACATGCTCCCACTCGACCCGGCTGGCGCGATTTTCATTTTTACGCACTTTATAGCCACAAGACTCCAGGTCGATAACCCCCTTTTTTCCCTGCCAGTTGATCTTACAGCCGCAGTAAAAATCGCCGGGGGCATCGGCATTGACCTTGACCCCAGCGGTCTTGGCCTGAGAAAAACTGTTGATTCCTTCCGCTGCAAGCGGAGCGCATACCGCCGCGCTGAGAAATGCGACAGCAAAAATATGAATACGGGACATCGTTAACTCCGTGTCAAAACGAGCCCGCAACGTAACGAATGTGATTGCCAGACGCAATCAGTCAGATCAGAAAATTTCCAATTATTTCCGGAGATTACTTTTCCGCCACCAGAACATCTCCACAGCGCACGCAGCGATAGGTGGCCTCTCCGCGCATCACGCGATTGTGGCGGCGGACGGTAAGCTGGTGCTGCTGGCACTGGCAGCGGTAGGGGAAGGTATTTTTACGGACTGAATCGAGTTCGAAACGATGGGTGCGCAGAGCTGGAACGCCCAGCACGCTTTCCATCATCCATTTCCACTCTTTGCCGTGTGGCGCTACGCGGCCAAAGTGCTTCCACACCAGTAGGTGGGCCAGTTCGTGCGGCACGACTTCATCAATAAACGCCTGCTGGTTTTCCAGCAGCAGCACCGGGTTAAGGCGGATTTCATTTTTCTCCAGCCAGGCGGTACCGGCGGAGGTTCCCCGCTGCTGATAAACCAGCACCGGTTCAGGGTAAAGTCGTCCCAGCTTGAGGTTCGCTTTGGCCAGATTCTCCCGCAGGCTGCGCATAACGGCCTGTTGAAGGGCAATGGGAATTCGGGGTGTTTTCATAGCGCCAGAGGATAGTGCGGCGGGGTGAGGAGAGCAAGAAGAAGCTTCCTCCCTGGAGGGAGGAAGCGTATCAGGCTAGTCGCGCGCGCCAATTTCGCGCAGCTTGCGGCCTTTCATCAGGTTACGTTCGATATGCTCCAGCGAAACGTTTTTGGTTTCCGGGATCAGCCACAGGGTCAGGAAGATGAACAGGATGTTCAGGCCGCCATAGACCCAGAAGGTGTTGGCGCTGCCCAGCGAGTTCAGCATGGTCAGGAACGTCGCGCCGACGATCATGTTGGCAATCCAGTTGGTGGCCGTTGAACAGGTGATACCGAAATCACGCCCTTTCAGCGGCTGGATTTCGGAACACAGCACCCAAATCAGCGGGCCGGCGCTCATGGCAAAGCCAACGATAAACATCAGCAGCATCAGAACGGCAAAGTACTGCGCCGTGGCGGAGTGGATGCCGATATGCATCATGCTGCCCAGAATGCCCATGCCGAGCGCCATGACGATAAAGCCAAGGATAAGCGTCGGCTTACGGCCCCAGCGGTCGACCAGCCCGATGGCGATAAAGGTCGCCAGCACGTTGGTCAAACCGACGATGACGGTGCCCCACATCTGTTCGGTGGTATTGGCATAGCCCGCCAGTTCAAAAATCTTCGGCGCGTAGTACATGATGACGTTCATACCGGTGAACTGTTGCATCACCTGCAGCAGAACGCCGAGGAATACCGCGCGGCGGAAGTTGCTGTTTTCTTTGAACAGCGACCAGCCGGACTGTTTTACCTTCAGGCTTTCGCGGATCTCATCCAGCTCGCGTTTCGCTTCAGCGCTGGTGTCGCGCAGGCGCAGCAGAACCCGTTCGGCATCGACAAAGCGGCGCTTAGCGGCAAACCAGCGCGGGCTGTCCGGCAGGAAAACCACGCCAATCAGCAGCAGCACCGCCGGGATAATAATCACCCCGAGCATCCAGCGCCAGGCGCCGCTGTAGCTGAATGCCGTATCGGAAAGATAGGCGCCGAGAATACCAATAGTAATCATCAGCTGGTACATCGAAATCATGCTGCCGCGGATTTTTTCCGGGGCGATTTCAGACAGATACAGCGGGGCGGTGTAGGAGGCGACGCCCACGGCCAGGCCGAGCAGCACGCGGGAGATCAGCAGTACTTCCACGTTCGGCGCGGCGGCGGAGAATAGCGAGCCGGCAACGAACAGGATGGCGCCAATCATCAGGCTTTTTTTACGCCCGAGTTTGAAGGAGAGCCAGCCGCTGCCCACTGCGCCGACGGCGGCGCCGAACATCATGGAGCTGACCACCCATTCCTGAGTGTGGGCGCTTATCTGGAACTCGTTGGCAATAAAGGGTAAGGCACCCGCAATAACACCGATATCAAGGCCGAACAGCAGGCCAGCCAGTGCGGCGAGGAAGCAGACAAAGAACGTCATCGTCTTGTTCGAACGCCCTTGTTTTTTGTTGTCAGGCATAACGCCCTCCGGTTGAGTTATTGATCCTGTCGATGCGTAGGGTAGGTAAATACGTCGTAAAAAAATGTGATAGTAATCACGACTGTGTAATCGGTTACACTAGAGTAAAGAAATGTAATTGTTATAAACGTATTTAAATCAGTATATTAATTGAGTTTAGTCTAAGAAATTAAAAGCGCTAATCAGACTTTGCTGAAATATTGTGTAACAAAGTGAAGGGTTATTACATTTTGCACGTATTAGGGGAGTATATTTGCGCTGTATATGATGTAATCGCTTCCATTTTTGACGAGCGGAAGGCAGGATTCGGCGTCAGCGGAGGGAAGCTAAAGTAAAAAGGCCAGCGCGGGGCTGGCCTTGAAAGCGGGGGAGTGCGGAGATTATTTCAGACCGGACGCTTCGCGCAGCTGGGCTGCTTTGTCGGTTTTTTCCCATGGGAAATGTTCGCGACCGAAGTGACCGTATGCCGCCGTCTCTTTGTAGATCGGGTGCAGCAGATCCAGCATCTGAATCAGGCCGTACGGACGGAGGTCAAAGAACTCACGCACCAGCAGGGTCAACTGCTCAGAAGGCACTTTTTCGGTACCAAAGGTTTCAACCATGATTGACGTCGGCTCCGCCACGCCGATGGCGTAGGAAACCTGAATTTCACAACGATCGGCCAGGCCAGCGGCAACGATGTTTTTCGCTACATAGCGCGCCGCGTAGGCCGCAGAACGGTCCACTTTAGATGGATCTTTACCGGAGAACGCGCCGCCGCCGTGACGAGCCATGCCGCCGTAGGTGTCAACGATGATTTTACGCCCGGTCAGGCCGCAGTCGCCCATTGGTCCGCCGATAACAAAACGGCCGGTTGGGTTGATAAAGAATTTTGTGGCGCTGTTCAGCCACTCGGTCGGCAGAACCGGTTTGATGATCTCTTCCATCACCGCTTCCTGCAGCGATTTCTGGTCGATATCTTCCGCGTGCTGGGTCGACAGGACTACCGCGTCAATGCCGACGATTTTACCGTCGTCGTACTGGAAGGTGACCTGGCTTTTCGCATCCGGGCGCAGCCACGGCAGAGTGCCGTTTTTGCGCACTTCAGCCTGACGCTGCACCAGACGGTGCGCATAGGTGATCGGCGCCGGCATCAGCACGTCGGTTTCGTTGGTGGCATAGCCAAACATCAGGCCCTGGTCGCCCGCGCCCTGTTCCAGCGGATCGGCGCGGTCAACGCCCTGGTTGATGTCCGGAGACTGTTTACCGATAGCACTCAGGACCGCGCAGGAGTTGGCGTCAAAACCCATGTCGGAATGCACGTAGCCAATTTCACGGACCGTGTTACGGGTGATCTCTTCAATATCAACCCATGCGCTGGTGGTGATCTCGCCACCGACCAGAACCATGCCGGTTTTGACATAGGTTTCACAAGCTACGCGCGCCTTCGGATCCTGTTCGAGGATCGCATCCAGCACGGCGTCGGAGATTTGGTCAGCAATTTTGTCGGGATGCCCTTCTGATACGGACTCTGACGTAAAGAGGTGTTTTGCCATGTTTTATTTCACCTGTGGACGATTCGGGTAGCTCATACTGTTGTGTAGAATGGCTTTGACGGATGACTCTACCAAAGCTTGCAGGTAGCGACACGAGCAGTCTGAGTGTTAATCAGTATAGATGGATTAACTTCTGGACGGCTATTTTAGGGCAGTTCTTGACCCCATTTCCAGCCTTTTTTGATATTCGTCGCATTTATAGAAAAAGGGCGGTGGCAATTTTTCCTGACAATCCCCGGTAACGCGCATATTTTTATTTTGCTTTTTACCCCGCTTCTCGGTATAAAACGCCGCGCGCGGCTCATTAAAACAGCGCACGAGCATTTACCTCGTGACGCCACTTCCAGCCGGGTTAAGCAGTCTGTATTGACAGAGTCCCGCAGCGGCGTTTTCGCTGACTGTCTGGAACGTATAGCTTTGGCTTGTCGCTGGCCCGTCTCGGGGCAGTGTGGAGGTGATACCAGATAATGAACCCACGTTTTTCGCCTGATTCGTCGCGTCGTTCCGTCGCGCGTCACTATCCCGCAACCCGCATCTCTCTCATGCAAACCAGCCGATGTTCTACCCATCTCGGCGCTTCTCAGGATTCCCGGGCCGGCAGGCTGCTGGAACACTGAACAAGGGCGCTCTTGCGATAGCAAGGGTTTTCTCGTGGTTTCTCCGGACTGTCATACTCCGTTCGGGTACGTGTTTTACGATGATATGAATAAGAAACCGGTCGCTCAGCCGCAAGACCAGCACTATCTACTGGGATTTCGGACTGTTTATGGGTTGTTATCGCTTCTTCGGATTGCGATAGTAGTCAACTGTTTTACACTTGTTACTAAAATTTGAGGTTCGCTATGTCTGACGACATGTCATTATCTTCGCCTTCGTCAGCAGGCGATCACGGTGTACTACGTTCCATGCAGGAGGTTGCGATGAGCTCCCAGGAAGCCAGCAAGATGCTACGTACTTACAATATTGCCTGGTGGGGTAATAACTACTACGACGTTAACGAACTGGGCCATATCAGCGTCTGCCCGGATCCTGACGTCCCGGAAGCGCGCGTTGACCTTGCTGAGCTGGTGAAAGCCCGTGAAGCTCAGGGGCAGCGCCTGCCTGCGCTGTTCTGCTTCCCGCAGATTTTGCAGCACCGCCTGCGTTCGATTAACGCCGCCTTCAAACGCGCGCGTGAGTCTTATGGCTATAACGGTGACTACTTCCTGGTTTATCCGATCAAGGTCAACCAGCATCGCCGCGTCATTGAATCGCTGATCCACTCCGGCGAGCCGCTGGGTCTGGAAGCCGGTTCGAAGGCTGAGCTGATGGCGGTGCTGGCACACGCCGGTATGACCCGCAGCGTCATTGTTTGTAACGGCTACAAAGACCGTGAATATATCCGCCTGGCGCTGGTGGGCGAAAAGATGGGCCACAAGGTCTATCTGGTCATCGAGAAGATGTCGGAAATCGCCATCGTGCTGGAAGAAGCCGAGCGGCTGAACGTGGTACCGCGTCTTGGCGTGCGCGCGCGTCTGGCTTCGCAGGGCTCCGGTAAGTGGCAGTCCTCCGGCGGCGAAAAATCCAAATTTGGCCTCGCGGCGACCCAGGTTCTGCAGCTGGTTGAAATTCTGCGCTCTGCCGGGCATCTGGACAGCCTGCAGCTGCTGCATTTCCACCTTGGCTCGCAGATGGCCAATATTCGCG
This sequence comes from Klebsiella pasteurii, assembly GCF_018139045.1. NCBI lineage: Bacteria > Pseudomonadati > Pseudomonadota > Gammaproteobacteria > Enterobacterales > Enterobacteriaceae > Klebsiella > Klebsiella pasteurii. The sequence goes on along the minus strand of NZ_CP073236.1, from coordinate 3,093,613 downwards.
ATATCGCCACCGGCGTACGTGAATCCGCGCGTTTCTACGTTGAGCTGCATAAGCTGGGCGTGAATATTCAGTGCTTTGACGTTGGCGGCGGTCTCGGCGTTGACTACGAGGGCACCCGTTCGCAGTCCGACTGTTCGGTAAACTACGGCCTGAACGAATACGCCAACAACATTATTTGGGCGATTGGCGATGCCTGCGAAGAGAACGGTTTGCCGCATCCGACGGTGATCACTGAATCCGGCCGCGCAGTCACGGCGCACCACACCGTGCTGGTATCGAACATTATCGGCGTTGAGCGTAACGAATATACCGAGGCGACCCCGCCTGAGGAAGACGCCGCGCGTCCGCTGCAAAGCATGTGGGAAACCTGGCTGGAGATGCAGGAAACCGGCAACCGCCGCTCGCTGCGCGAATGGTTGCACGACAGCCAGATGGATCTGCACGATATCCACATCGGCTACTCCTCCGGCACTTTTAATCTTCAAGAGCGCGCCTGGGCCGAGCAGCTGTATCTGAATATGTGCCATGAAGTTCAGAAGCAGCTCGACCCCAGCAACCGCGCGCATCGCCCGATTATTGATGAACTGCAGGAGCGCATGGCGGATAAGATCTACGTCAACTTCTCCCTGTTCCAGTCGATGCCGGATGCGTGGGGTATCGATCAGCTGTTCCCGGTGATGCCGCTGGAAGGGCTGAACAAGATACCGGAACGCCGCGCGGTGCTGCTGGATATCACCTGCGATTCCGACGGCGCGATTGACCACTATGTGGATGGCGACGGTATTGCGACCACCATGCCGATGCCGGAATACGATCCGGAGAATCCGCCGATGCTGGGCTTCTTTATGGTGGGCGCCTACCAGGAGATCCTCGGCAATATGCACAACCTGTTCGGCGATACGGAAGCCGTAGACGTGTTTGTCTTCCCTGACGGCAGCGTCGAAGTTGAGCTGTCGGATGAAGGGGATACCGTTGCGGATATGCTGCAGTACGTGCAGCTCGATCCGAACACGCTGTTGACCCAGTTCCGCGATCAGGTAAAAAATACGGACCTGGACGCCGCCCTGCAGCAGCAGTTCCTTGAAGAGTTCGAAGCGGGTTTATACGGCTACACTTATCTCGAAGACGAGTGATATACGTCCTCTCCGTAGCCGAGAGGGAAGAGAGGGGGAGAGAAGGCTCATTACGGCCATTCGCCAGACTCACTTGAACGCGTAGACATTTACGGCGATAATTCGCTCAACTAAGCAGTAAACTCATTTAAACCCTTCCTCGTCGGGCCTAACGACGCGGAAGGGTTTTTTTATATTTGTATTTCAACGCAACGACGGTAAAAGAGGTCATATCCATGAGCACCTTAGGTCATCAATACGATAACTCCCTGGTATCCAACGCATTTGGTTTTCTGCGTCTACCGATGAATTTCATGCCGTATGACAGCGATGCGGACTGGGTCATCACCGGCGTACCGTTTGATATGGCGACCTCCGGACGCGCGGGCGGCCGTCATGGCCCGGCGGCGATCCGTCAGGTGTCGACGAACCTTGCGTGGGAGCACAACCGCTTCCCGTGGAATTTTGACATGCGCGAGCGCCTGAACGTCGTGGACTGCGGCGACCTGGTTTATGCCTTCGGCGACGCGCGTGAAATGAGTGAAAAGCTGCAGGCCCACGCGGAAAAACTGCTGGCGGCAGGTAAACGCATGCTCTCCTTTGGCGGCGACCACTTTGTCACCCTGCCGCTGCTGCGCGCTCACGCTAAGCACTTTGGCAAAATGGCGCTGGTGCATTTTGATGCCCATACCGATACCTACGCCAACGGCTGCGAATTTGACCACGGCACCATGTTCTACACCGCGCCGAACGAAGGCCTGATCGATCCGAATCACTCAGTGCAGATCGGTATCCGTACCGAGTTTGATAAAGACAACGGCTTCACGGTGCTGGATGCGGGCCAGGTCAACGATCGCAGCGTTGACGACGTGATCGCTCAGGTGAAACAGATCGTCGGCGATATGCCAGTGTACCTGACCTTTGATATCGACTGCCTGGACCCGGCGTTTGCCCCGGGTACCGGTACGCCGGTGATCGGCGGCCTGACCTCCGATCGGGCGATCAAGCTGGTGCGCGGCCTGAAGGATCTGAACATCGTCGGCATGGACGTGGTGGAAGTCGCTCCGGCCTACGACCAGTCCGAAATCACCGCCCTGGCGGCGGCGACGCTGGCGCTGGAAATGCTCTACATTCAGGCGGCGAAAAAAGGCGAATAAGCCTCAGACGCTCACTGCTGCTGCGCGACGCATGCGCAGCAGCAGCACGCCTCCGGCGCAAAGCGTCATCAGCTGTGATACCACCAGCACCGAGAATTCCGAGCTTACCGATCCCGCCGACTTCATGACCATCCCCATCAGCAGCGGGATAAACGCTGCGCAGATATTGCCGATGCCATTAATAATGCCATAGGCGCTGCCGACCGCCTCGCGTGGCGCATGGTGCTGCACGACCGCAGGGATCGCCGCGCCCTGCAACCCCCAGAATACGTTCGCCGCCAGCATAAACAGCGCCAGCATCGCCTGCTGGTGGCTGAGCATCAGCGCCAACACCGACAGAGCGGTCAGCAGGCCGCCGATAATAAACAGCACGGGCGCCTGCTCCGGCCGCATCTTATCGAGCAATACCCCGCCGAGAAATTTTGACCCCAGACTTAGCAGAAACGGAACCGCCGCCAGCAGGCCGGTGGCCTGCAGCGAGAAGTGATGCTCGTCGCGTAGCCAGGCCGGCAGCCAGGCGCTACTGCCCCACAGATAGCTGAGGGTGGCGATCTCCACCACCAGGATCCAGCCGAGCAGCGGCGTGCGCCAGGCGAGAGTAAAGGTTTTGATGATACCGGGCTTTGCGCAGCGTTCATTGACGACAGGGGCGGGCAGAAAGCGCCAGATTAATCCGCCGCCGAGCAGCAGGTTCAGCAGCGCCAGGGCGTAAAACGAACCCATCCAGCCGACGTGCGCCATCAGCCAGGTGACCAGCGGAAAGCCCATCGCCAGCCCGAGCGAGACGCCGAGGGCCGTCACGGCGTTAGGTTTACCAACCTCATCGGCAGCGAAGCTATCGCTGATAAAGCGGGTTTTCAGCGAGAATAGCGGCCCCTCGGCAACGCCGAGAACGATGCGCGCGATTAACATTCCCAGCAGCGAGCCCAGCAGCGGCGAAACCGCGCAAACCAGCGCCCATATTGCCACGCTGCTTAACAGTCCCTGGCGATAGTTGAGCCTGCTTTCTATAAGCGGAGTTAATATTAATGCCGATAAACCATAACCCAGGAGAAAGCATGTCATCAGCATGCCTTGTAACATTCTGTTTTCATTTAAATGAAAGTGAGCGGCGAATTCGGGGTTCAGGATCATTACCGAGATATTTACCCGATCGACGTAAGAAATAATTATTAACAAAAGTAGTGCGATAGTACCTTGCCATCTTGCCGCCATGTTTTACCTCTTTTTTAAATTTAATACATATTGGTTATTATTTTTTTAACGCCAGAAATAATCACCTGACTAAAATGGTTCACCTATGAAACTCTATGTTTTTTAAGGTTAAAATTTCATTTTGTTTCATATGTGAAACTGTGATATTTACCTTTTTGCTCATTTCTAACGAGCATTGTGAAAAGAAGTCAACAGGTCCACTTCATTTCTTAAGAGATAGCGTTATTTATAATGAAAGAGCACTTTAAATATCATCATTTCATCTGGCTGCTTTTTTTCGTGATCAATTCCACAGTTAGCTAATTAAAAGTCTATTCATTAACAATTTAATCACATTAGCGCTTGACGAAAGATTCATCGCTTTTATATTGACCGTATTAAATAAGAAACAGAGTTTCATATATGAAACAGAGCCCGGAGGAATGCGATGAGCTGGATTGGCGTGTGTGACGCGGAGCAAGTACAGGAAGATTTCCCCTACAGCGGCAGTATCGACGGTAAAGAAATCGGTATCTATCTGATTGATGGCGAATATTACGCGCTGGAAGACGTTTGTCCCCACGCTTATGCGCTGCTGAGCCAGGGCTTTGTTGAAGATGGCAAGGTGGAGTGCCCGCTGCATGAAGCGGTATTCGACGTCAAAACCGGCCAGTGTTTGCACGGCCCCGGTGGCCGCAGCCTGCATCGCTACCCGGTGCGGGTATACGACGAGCAGATCCAGATTTCTTTTATCGAGGAGAACGTGGCATGAGCGAATCCCTGGACTTTAACCCGGCATTGCCGGAAAGCCGTCAGTTCACGCCGCCGGCGGAAGGCGGAAACGGCAATATTCACAAGCCCGGCGACTATCCCAATCTGATCTGGCAAACCCGCAGCCGGGTGCCGGAAAGCTGGGAACTACAGCTTATTGCCACCCTGGAAACGCTCTTTGAGCAGGGCGCGGAAAACCTCGGCGAGCTGGTGAGCGGCCTGAACGGCGTCAGAATGTACGACCAGCAGGGCGAACCGTGGAGCGAAAGCAGCTTCCAGGCATTTCTGCAGGTAAATGGATACTGAGGACACAGCGATGACGACAACGGTACAAAACTATCTTGATAAAGGGTTACGCGGCCTGTGGTATCCGGTGCTGGCGAGTTGGGAAGTGCAGTCGGCTCCGGTGGGCATTACCCGCCTCGGCGAACAGATTGTGGTCTGGCGCAATAAAGACGGCCAGGTGCAGGCGCTGGAAGACCGCTGCCCGCATCGCGGCGCGCGCCTGTCGATGGGCTGGAACCTGGGCGATCGCATCGCCTGCTGGTATCACGGCGTGGAAGTGGCCGGCAACGGCGAAGTGAAAGACGTCCCGGCAGTTGACCGCTGTCCGCTGGTGGGTCAGCAATGCGTCCGCAGCTACAGCGTTCAGGAAGTGCACGGCGCTATTTTTCTGTGGTTTGGCGTCACCGCCGACCAGCAGCCTGATGAGCTGAACTTTCCGCAAGAGCTGGCCGATAGCGACAAATATAGCAACTTCCTGTGTACCGCGGCATGGAAATGCAACTACCAGTACGCCCTGGAAAACGTGATGGACCCGATGCATGGCACCTATCTCCACTCCTCCTCGCACTCCATGGCGGAAGGCGATCGCAAAGCCGACATGGTGCTGCAGCCCACGAAAACCGGGTTTATTTTTGAGAAGAAAGGGCAGGTTGGCGTTAACTTCGACTGGGTTGAACTGGGCAACAGCGGGACCTACTGGATGCGCCTCTCTATTCCGTACAAAAAGCGCTTTGGACCGGGCGGTCACTTCTGGATTGTCGGCATGGTGGTGCCGGAAGATAACGACAACTGCCGCGTCTTCTTCTGGCGCATCCGTGGCGTACAGGGCTGGCAGCGCGATCTGTGGCGTTTTATGTATCGCAACCGCCTGGAAAAACTGCACTGGGAAGTGCTCGAACAGGATCGCGTGGTGCTGGAAAGCCTGGCGCCGAATGCCCGCGATCGTGAATATCTTTATCAGCACGACGTCGGCCTTTCGCGTCTGCGCCGCATGATGCAGAAAGCGGCAAAAGAGCAGTTGGCGGCCCTGGAAGAGCAGCAGGGAGCCGCCTGATGAACGGCCTGCTTAACGGGAAACGTATCGTCGTCACCGGCGCGGCGCGCGGCCTGGGCTACCACTTCGCCGAAGCCTGCGCCGGACAGGGCGCGGCGGTGGTGATGTGCGACATTCTGCGGGGTGAGCTGGCGGAAAGCGCCCATCGTCTGCAGGAAAAGGGCTACCGCATCGAATCCCACGCGATCGATCTCGCCGATAGCGAATCGATCGACCGGGTATTCAGCGCTATCGGCGAGCGGGGAGCGATCGACGGGTTAGTGAATAATGCGGCAATGGCCACCGGCGTCGGCGGTAAAAACATGCTCGATTACGATCCGGATCTGTGGGATCGGGTGATGACGGTTAACGTTAAAGGTACCTGGCTGGTGACCCGCGCGGCGGTGCCGCTGCTGCGCGAAGGGGCGGGGATCGTCAATGTCGCCTCGGATACCGCCCTGTGGGGGGCGCCGCGGCTGATGGCCTACGTTGCCAGTAAAGGCGCGGTGATCGCGATGACCCGCTCAATGGCCCGCGAGCTGGGGGAAAGGCGCATCCGCATAAACGCCATCGCGCCGGGGCTGACCCGCGTTGAGGCGACGGAATACGTGCCTGCGGAACGCCATCAACTTTATGAAAACGGTCGCGCGCTGAGCGGCGCGCAGCAGCCGGAAGACGTCACCGGCAGCGTGGTCTGGTTGCTCAGCGATCTGTCGCGGTTTATCACCGGCCAGCTGATCCCGGTCAACGGCGGTTTTGTTTTTAACTAATAAGTGAGGCGGTATGGCGAACGATCAGGAAGTGAAGTACCTGGTGCCGGGGCTTGAGCGCGGCCTGCAGCTGCTGCTGGCTTTTGGCGAACAGCATCGCGATCTGACCTTCGCCGAGCTGCACCGGCTGGTGGATATGCCGAAAGCGACCGCCTATCGCGTGGTGCAAACGCTGGAGTATATGGGCTTTCTCGAGCGCAACGCGCGCACCAACACCTTTTCGCTGGGGATGAACGTGCTGCGGCTGGGCTTTGAATATATCGCCTCGCTGGATATCGCCCAGGTGGGTCAGCCGGTTATCGAGCAGCTGCGCGATGTCAGCCAGTGCAGCAGTCATCTGGCGATCCGCGATGGCCGGGACATTATCTACATCGCTCGCGTCAGCGCGGCCGGTTCGCGGATCAACCAGGTCAGTGTTGGCACCCGGCTGCCGGTGCACTGCACCTCGCTGGGCCGCATGCTGCTGACCGATGTTTCACGCAGCGAGTTTGAACAGCTGTTCCCTGACGAGCGACTGCCGGGCAACACTCCGGGCCAGCTGCACGATCGCGAAGCGCTGTGGCAGATGGTACAGCAGGATAAAGCCCGAGGTTATGTGATTGGCGAGTCGTTCTTCCGCCACGGCATCTCGTCGATTGTCTACCCGGTGTATGACCGCAGTGGCCGGGTGGCGGGGGTGGTCAGCATCCTGGTTCCCTCCGATGAGATCCCGCAAAGCGATCGCGAGCGGCTGCAGAACGACGTCAGCCTGGCGGCGGACAAAATTTCCGGTTTCCTGGGATATTTGTCTCAGGCTAGTTAAATCAAACACTTAATGGCAGGCGCTTGAGTGCGCCGGGCATGTTTTACGCCCAAATTCGGGCGACAGAACGGTAAAGAGGCGACGAACAATGAGTATTACCGGAATTGAAAAGCTGGAATTTGGCGTAGATGACCTGAACCATAGCGCCAAATTTATGCACGATTTTGGCCTGGCTGGCGATGCCAGCGGGCGCGTGTTTACCACCCTCAGCGGCGCGCGCGTCGAGCTTAATCTGATCGACAGCCCCGACCTGCCCCCAGCGTTTGAGGCCGGCAATACGCTGCGCCGTATGACCTGGGGTGTAGCGGATCAGGCGGCGCTGGAGGCGCTACGTCCAAAGCTGGAACGTCAGCCCGGCTTCCGCAGGGTTGACGGCGCGCTGGAGTGCCTCGACCCGAACGGCATGACGCTGCGGGTGCAGGTCAGCCAGCAAACGGCGGTAGAGCTTAACGTCGAGCCGATCAACCAGTGGGGCGATGTTCGCCGCATCGACACGCCGAGTCCGGTTTACGACCGCGCGCAGCCGATCAACGTCGGCCACGTGGTGTTCTTTGTTGAAGAACTGGCGGTGGTCGAAAGCTTCTATCGCGAAGTCCTCGGCTTCCAGGTGTCAGACCGCTACATCAACCGTGCGGTATTCCTGCGCTGCGGCGCGCGCGGGGGCCATCACAACCTGTTCCTGCTGCAGCTGCCGAACCGCAAGCGGGGTCTGAACCACGTGGCCTTCACCGTGCGTGACATCCACGAGGTGATCGGCGGCGGCATCGCGATGAACAAAAACGCCTGGAGTACCTTTATCGGCCCCGGCCGCCACCCGGTCTCTTCGGCCTACTTCTGGTACGTCAACAGCCCCACCGGCGGCGCCTTCGAGTACTACACCAACGATGATTATCTGACGGAAAACTGGCAGCCGCGCGAGCTGGAGCACTCGTTGGTCTCCTTTACCGAATGGGCAGTGGAGGGCGGTATCGACCACGATACTCGCCGCCAGCAGAAAAAAACGGAGGCGGTATGACGGCGCGGATTGTGATTGTCGGCGGCGGCCAGGCGGGCGGCTGGGCGGCGAAAACGCTGCGCGACGAGGGATTCGACGGTGAGATTTGCGTGGTGGCGGAAGAGGAATGGGATTTCTACGAGCGGCCGCCGCTTTCCAAAGCCGCATTGTTGGATACCGATGCGCAGCTACCGCGCTTGTTTTCGCACGAAGCGCAGCAGGCGCTGAACCTGACCTGGTATCGTCCGCTGCGTGCAGAGCAGATTGACCGGGCCGCTAAAACGCTAATTTTAAGCAACGGCGAACGTATTAGTTACAACATTCTTTTAATCGCCACCGGGGGGCGAGCGCGTCTGCCGGGCGAGGCGTGGGCGGCGCATCCTCAGGTTTATACCCTGCGTCACTGGCAGGATGCGCAGCGTCTGAAAAGTCGTCTGGCGGAAAGTCAAAAACTGGCCATTGTCGGTGGCGGCTGGATTGGCCTTGAGATTGCCGCCTCGGCGCGGAAAAACGGCGTGGCGGTGACGCTGTTCGAGCAGCAGCCTGCGCTGTGCATGCGTTCGGTGAGCGGCGAGGTGTCGCAACGCTTAGCGGCAATTCATCGCGCGCAGGGCGTGGATATCCGTACCGGCTGCGGCGCGCTGGAGCTGGAAGATAATAACTGCCTGCCGGTCATTCACTGTGACGGTAAGCGCGAAATTTATGATGCGGTGGTGGTGGGGATCGGGGTCGATCTTAATCTCGAACTGGCGCGCGACGCGGGGCTGAAAACAGAGCGCGGGATCGTTGTGGATACCCAGGGGAGAACGTCGGATCCGTTCATCTTTGCTGCCGGGGATGTGGCGCAGCATCATCACTACGGCCTGTGCATCCAGTCCTGGGCCTTCGCCCAGAATCAAGCGGTGGCGACGGCAAAAGCGATGCTCAACCCCGATGCGCCAGGCTACGACGACGCGCCGTGGCTGTGGTCGGATCAATATCAGCACAATATCCAGATCCTTGGTATTCCGCAGCCGGGCAGCAGAACGATAGCGCGTGAAGACTCGCTGTACTTCTCGCTGGACGAAAACGGGCGGCTGACGCAGCTGGTGGCGTTCAACGATGCGCGTACCGTCAAGCTGGCGAAGCGCTGGATGGCGGCAGGGCGAGATTTATCCGCTGTACCGCTCGCCGACCCGGCCTTTTCACTGATGTCATTGCGATAGCTAACCCGCACCCTTAAGGGGGAGAAATGACCACATTAGAGACTAACGCCGCGCCTGCTGAGGCGAGCGGCGAGGGCATCCGCACGCCTGAAAAAGCGGTTCGCTGGGCCATTCCGCTGTCGCTGCTGGCCTGCGTACTGCTGGCGTTCTTCGACAAGATCAGCATCGCCGCGCTGTTTTCCGATAGCCACTTCCAGCAGGCGATGGGTATCGATTTCGACACCACTCGTCTGGGTATCCTGATGAGCGCTTTCCTGCTGAGCTACGGATTTTCCTCAGTGCTGTTAAGCGGCCTGGGCGACCGTATCGCGCCGCTGCGTCTGCTTACCGGGATGATGGCGGTGTGGTGCATTTTAATGCTGGTGATGGGCTTCACCCACAACTACACGCTGATGGTGACGCTGCGAATTTTGCTGGGTATCGCCGAGGGGCCGCTGTTCCCGCTGGCGTTCGCTATCGTCCGCCATACCTTTCCGCAGCACCTGCAGGCGCGGGCCACCATGCTCTGGCTGCTGGGCACCCCGGTGGGCGCGGCGATTGGCTTTCCGCTATCGATTTGGCTGCTCAACACCTTCGGCTGGCAGAGCACCTTCTTTGTGATGGCGATGCTGACGGTGCCGGTACTGATTTTTGTGCGTATCGGGCTGCGCGGCGTCAGGCTGGAGGCGAAAGCCAGCGGCGGGCAAACGTCGCAGGAGGCGCGCCGCAGTGCGCGCCGCGAGCTGTTTGTCAGCCCGCACTTCTGGATGATTTGCATCTTCAATATCGCTTTTCTCGCCTATTTGTGGGGCATCAACGGCTGGCTGCCGGGCTACCTGATTAAGGGCAAAGGTATCCATCTTGAACACGCCGGCTGGCTGTCTTCAATGCCGTTTATCGCCATGCTGCTCGGCGAAATCATCGGCGCCTGGCTGTCAGACCGCGTCGATAAGCGCGCTGCCGCCTGCTTTATTTCCCTGGCAGGTGCAGGTATTGGCCTGGCTGCGGTGATGCATTTCACCACGCCGTTGCCGGTGATCGCGGCGATGAGCTTTAGCACCTTTATGTGGGGGACCGGCGCGCCGAATATCTTCGCGTTGTTGGCCAAGGCGACCCATCCGCGAGTCAGCGCCACCGCGGGCGGAATTTTCAACGGGCTGGGAAACTTTGCCGGGGCGTTATCGCCGGCGGTGATGGGCGCGCTTATCGCCTTCACCCACAGCATGGATTCCGGGCTGATTTTTCTGGTGGTGATGGCGGCGGTGGGCTGCGTCCTGTTACTGCCGCTGCTAAGACGTTACTGAGGATAAAACGATGACTGATTCAACCGTAACCGCAAAACCGAGTCTGAAACCTGAACATCTGACGATGGAAGAGTGGGTCGAGTCGCGTATTGCGCGCTTTGAAGGCCGTAAATACGACTGGAATGCGCTGAAGTTCCAGGCGGATTTCGATCCGAAGTATCGCCGCGCGCAGATGCGCTATATCGGCACCGGCGCGACCGGCGTCGCCAGCGATAGCAATACCGTTCAGGCGGAACACTTCACCTTCTCCACCATGGTACTGCCGTCCAAATGCGAAGGCCCGCTGCATCTGCACGACGATGTGGAAGAGGTGTTCTTCATGCTCAAAGGGCAGATCACCCTGATGATTCAGGATGGCGACAGCTATACCGAGACCGTCCTGCGCGAACGCGATCTGATTTCCGTTCCGGCCGGAATTTATCGCGGGCTGTTCAACCATGGAGAGGAAGAGGCGCTGATGTGCGTGATGCTTGGTACGCCAAAGCCGCATATTCCGACCTACCCGGAAGATCATCCGCTGTCAAAAGTGAAGCGCAGCTAAGGAGCGATGATGACGGGTTTTCGTGAACAAGGAAGCGGTACGCCGCTGACGCTGCTGCACGGCATCAGTTCCGGCGCGGCCTCCTGGCATAAACAGATGGCGCTTCCGGGCTACCGCGTGCTGGCCTGGGATATGCCCGGTTATGGCGAAAGCCCGATGCTTGCGACGGCGCGGGCGGATGCCGGCGACTACGCCGATGCGCTGGCGCGGATGCTCGACCGCGCCGGGGTACAGAAAACCGTACTGGTCGGCCATTCGCTGGGCGCGCTGGTCGCCGCCGCTTTTGCCGCCAGGTATCCGCAGCGCGTGCGGTATCTGGTGCTGGCCGACGTCGCTCAGGGCTACGGCCAGGCGGCAGCCGCGCAGCGGGAAAAAGTCTGGCAAGGGCGTCAGCAACAGATGGCGCTAGGCGGTGAGGCGATGGCCCTGGGACGGGCGGCGAAGCTGCTGCGCCCCGGTGCGCGCGAAGCCGATGTAGCGACGGTTGCAGCAGGCATGCGCAGGCTGCGCAGTGAAGGCTATCTCGCCGCCGCCTGGATGCTGGCGCACGACGACATCCACCGCTGGCTTGCCGATTATCGCGGCCGCTTCGCCGTGTGGTGCGGCGAGCAGGATGCCATCACCCAGCCCGAGTTGGTGCAGGGGGTGGCGCTACGCTACGGCATGCCGTACACCGCTATCCCGCAGGCCGGGCACGCCAGCTATCTCGATAACGCGACGTTTTTTAATCAACAGCTTTTACGCATAGGGGAAGAGGTGCGCGATGAATGCACAAATTGAAGGACGCGTCGCGGTGGTCACCGGCGGCTCGTCAGGGATTGGTTTCGAAACGCTGCGCCTGCTGCTGGGCGAAGGGGCGAAAGTCGCCTTTTGCGGCCGCAATCCGGACCGGCTGGCCAGCGCCCACGCGGCGCTGCTAAACGAATATCCCGCTGGGGACGTGTTTTCCTGGCGCTGCGACGTTCTGAATGAACAAGAGGTTCAGGCCTTTGCAAATGCAGTAGAAGCCCATTTTGGCGGCGCTGACATGTTGATAAACAACGCCGGCCAGGGCTATGTCGCCCATTTCGCCGATACGCCGCGCGAGGCCTGGCTGCACGAAGCCGAGCTGAAACTGTTCGGCGTGATTAATCCGGTCAGGGCGTTCCAGCCGCAGCTTGAGCGGTCGGATATCGCCTCAATTACCTGCGTGAACTCGCTGCTGGCGCTGCAGCCGGAAGAGCACATGATCGCCACCTCCGCTGCCCGCGCCGCGCTGCTGAATATGACGCTGACCCTGTCGAAGGATCTGATCGGCAAAGGGATTCGCGTCAATTCCATTCTGCTGGGCATGGTCGAATCCGGACAGTGGCAGCGCCGTTTTGCAAACCGCAGCGATAAGAGCCAGAGCTGGCCAGAGTGGACCGCCGACATCGCCCGCAAGCGCGGGATCCCGATGGCGCGGCTCGGAAAACCGCAGGAGCCGGCGCAGGCGCTGCTGTTTCTCGCTTCGCCGCTGGCTTCGTTTACCACCGGCGCGGCGCTGGATGTGTCCGGCGGCTTTTGCCGTCACCTGTAGGGAAAGATGATGAAAAAGGTGATGTTAATCGGCTACGGCGCGATGGCGCAGGCGGTCATTGAACGGCTGCCGCCGCAGGTGGCGTTAGGCTGGATCGTGGCGCGCGAGCCGCACCATGCGGCGATCCGTCGGCAGTTTGCCGGGGCGGTTGCGCCGTTAAGCGATCCGCAGCAGTGCGACCAGACGCCGGATCTGGTGCTTGAATGCGCCAGCCAGCAGGCGGTGGCGCAGTACGGTGAGGCGGTGCTGGCCCGCGGCTGGCATCTGGCGGTGATTTCCACCGGCGCGCTGGCGGATAGCGAACTGGAACAGCGCCTACGCCAGGCGGGAGGCAGGCTAACGCTGTTGGCGGGCGCGATAGCCGGTATTGATGGCCTGGCGGCGGCGAAAGAGGGCGGCCTTGAGCGTGTGACCTATCAGTCGCGTAAAAGCCCGGCCAGCTGGCGCGGCAGCTATGCCGAGCAGCTGATCGATCTTAGCGCGGTACATGAAACGCAGATTTTCTTTGAGGGCAGCGCCCGCGAAGCGGCGCGGCTGTTTCCGGCGAACGCCAACGTGGCGGCAACCGTGGCGCTGGGCGGCATTGGTCTTGATGCCACCCGGGTGCAGCTGATGGTGGATCCGACGACGCAACGCAACACCCATACGCTGCACGCCGAAGGGGGGTTCGGCGAGTTTCACCTGGAGCTGAGCGGCCTGCCGCTCGCCAGCAATCCCAAAACGTCGACCCTGGCGGCACTGAGCGCGGTACGCGCCTGCTGCGAACTGACATAACGCAGAGAGGCTGAGATGGACGAGTTAGACATTTTTATCGGCGGCCAGTGGCGGCGCGGCGGCGGCAACCTGATGCACAGCCGCTTTCCGGCGGATGGATCGCTTAACGCTTCGCTATATGCGGCCAGCCTGGACGATCTGCAGGAGGCGATCGACTGCGCCGATCGCGCCTGGCGGGAGCCGATGTGGCGGGCCACGCTGCCGCATCAGCGGGCAAAGATCCTGCATAAGGTCGCCGATCTGATTGAAGCGCAGAGCGACGAGTTAACCCGCAAGCAGAGCCGCGACAACGGTAAACCGCTGGCGGAAGCGCGAGGTCTGGTGATGAGCGCGGCGGGTACCGCGCGCTATTTTGCCGCCGCCTGCGAACTGCTGGAGGGCGAGCTGCCGACGCCGCGTCAGGCGGATCTGCTGACCCTGAGCCGCTATGAACCGCTGGGCGTGGTGGCGGCGATTACGCCGTGGAACTCGCCCATCGCCAGCGAAATGCAAAAAGTTGCGCCGGCCATCGCCGCGGGGAACGCAGTGATCCTCAAGCCGGCGGAAGCGACGCCGCTGATGGCGCTGGAGCTGGCGCGCATCTTTGAGCAGGCCGGGCTGCCCGCCGGGCTGCTGAGCGTGCTGCCGGGCAAAGGTTCGGTGATTGGCGATGCGCTGGCTCGTCATCCTAAGGTGCGCAAAATTTCCTTTACCGGCGGTACCGCTACCGGACGACATCTGGCGCACGTGGCGGCGGAAAAACTGATCCCGGCGTCGCTGGAGCTGGGCGGCAAATCGCCGACCATCGTGCTGGAAGATGCCGATATTGAACAGGCGGCGCGGGGTATCTGCTACGGCATATTCAGCTCCGGCGGCCAGGCCTGCATCGCCGGATCGCGTCTGTTCATTCATGAAAAAGTCTATCCGCAATTAATGGCCCGGCTGCTGGAATTAACCCGCGGGCTGCGGGTGGGCCATCCGTTTAGCGCCGACACCCACGTCGGACCGCTGATTAACGATAAGCATCGCCAGAGCGTGCTGGCGTATGTCGAACTGGCGAAGCGCGAAGGCGGTAGCGTGCTGTGCGGCGGCGAGATCCCGGCGGATCCGGCGCTGGCGGCGGGCAGCTACTTCCAGCCGACGATCGTCGAGGGACTGAACAACCAGGCTCGCGTCTGTCAGGAAGAGATCTTCGGGCCGGTGCTGGTGGCGTTGCGCTTTAGCGATGAAGCGGCGCTGATCCGCGAGGCCAATGACTCCGTCTTCGGGCTGGCGGCGGGGATCTGGACGCGCGATACCGGCCGCGCCTTGCGCCTGAGCGAACAGCTGGAGGCCGGTACGGTGTGGATCAACACCTATAAGGTTTTCTCTATCTCCACCCCGTTTGGGGGCTTTAAAGAGAGCGGATTGGGCCGCGAAAAAGGTATCCAGGGTCTGAAGGCCTGGATGCAGCAGAAGAGTATTTATCTGGCGACGGGTAATAGCGTCAACCACTGGTGCGATTGAGATAAGGGTGAACAATGAGCGAAATGATAACCGTCGGCGACGCCATCGCCAGAACGCTGGAGCAGTATCATGTTGAAGCCATGTATGGCGTCATCTCTATTCACAATCTGCCGATCGCCGATGCCGTTGGCCAGCGGGAAAAAATCCGCTTCGTCCCGGCGCGCGGGGAGGCGGGATCGGTGACTATGGCTGACGCCCACGGGCGTTTTTCCGGGCTCGGCGTGGCGTTGACCAGCACTGGCGCCGGGGCGGGCAACGCCGTCGGCGCGCTGGTTGAAGCGATGAACGCCGGCACGCCGCTGCTGCACCTCACCGGCCAGGTTGAAAAAGCCTGGCTGGATGCCGATACCGGGTTTATTCACGAAACTCGCGATCAGCTGACTTTCCTGAAGGCCAGCTCAAAGCGCGCTTATCGCATCAGTAGCGCCAATCAGGCGGTCGCTCTCCTGCATAAAGCGATTCAGGAGGCGCAGACGCCGCCATGTGGCCCGGTCTCGGTTGAAATTCCGATTGATATTCAGAGCGCCAAAATCCCGCTTTCGCTGCTGACCGCGCCGTTGAAACACGCTTCGGCTGTGGCGCCGGAATCGTCGATGGTTGATATGCTGTGGGCGCAGCTTAAGCAGGCGAAGCGGCCGCTGCTGTGGCTTGGCGGCGGCGCCTTAGAGAGCTGCGAGGCGGTGAAGGTGCTGGCGGATGCCGGGATGACGGTGATTTCCAGTACCCACGGCCGCGGCATTCTGCCGGATGGTCACCGCGCCAGCCTGCGCGCATTTCATAATTCGCCGTCGGTTGAAGCGCTGATTTCACACTGTGATTTCACACTTGTCGCCGGTTCACGGTTACGCAGCAACGAGACGCGTTCGTGGACGCTGGAGCTGCCCGCGCCGCGGGTGCAGATTGATATCGACCCGGCGGCGGCCAGCCGTAACTACCTGATGGACAATACGCTGGTGGCGGACTGCCGCGCATTATTAGGCGCGCTGGCGGAACGAGCGCAGGGGCGCATATGGGGCGACGCGCGCTGGGATAGCCAGATAAAAGAAGCGGTGGCGATCGCGGAGCAGGGGCTGCGCGAACAGTGCGGCGATTACGCCAGATTAAGCGACGCGATCGCGCAGGCGCTGCCGGCGAACGGCATCCTGGTACGCGATATTACCGTGTCCGGTAGCCTGTGGGGCAGTCGCCTGTTTCGCGCCCACGGTCCGCTGATGAATATTCACTCGCTGGCCGGGGCTATTGGTATGGGGCTGCCGATGGCTATTGGTACCGCGATTGCCAATCCGCAGCGTAAGGTGGTGGGGCTGGTTGGCGACGGTGGCCTGAGCCTGAACCTCGGTGAACTGGCGACGCTGGCTCAGGAAAAGGCTAACGTGACGCTGCTGATTATGAACGATGGCGGCTACGGCGTGATGCGCGGCATTCAGGATAAGTATTTTGGCGGCCGCCAGTATTATAACGAGCTGCATACGCCAGATTTTACGCTGCTGGCACAGGCCATCGGTCTGCAGGCGTGGAGCGTCGATCGGGCGGAGGATTTCCAGGCGGTGATGACCGAAGCGCTAGCGATGCCGGGGCCGTCGGTGGTGGAGGTGAAAATGGGCGAGATAGGCGCGCTGCGCTTTGCCGGCCCGCCGCAGAAGACGCTGTACTAGTCTGACGGCGAGCCCGCAGGCCGCCTCCGGGGAAAACGCCCGGCTTGAGGGCCCAAACCCTCTCCTTACCGGGAGAGGGGGGAGGCTCCACAAGGCGTTCCTCTTCACTATAAATAGTGAGAGTACGCCGGGGCTTACTTGATCCCGTCGGCCTTCATGCGATCGCGGATATGTTGAGCGCGTGCTTCCGATGCCGGGTGGTCATCAAACATGGAGCTTTGGCGTCCGGCTTCCAGCTTTGCCAGTTTCTCGAAGCTGGTGGCGAGGCCTGCCGGATTAATGCCGCGCTTGCGCAGCAGATCGTACGAGTAGTCGTCCGCTTCAGACTCCTGACGCTGAGAGAACTGCGAGTTCACCAGCTTCTCGCCCAGATCGCCCAGCTGCGACTGCGACAGGCTACCGACGATGCCGCCCGCGGAGGCCGCCGCCGCGCGTACCGCGTTGGTGCCTAATGCCACCTGCATGCCTTTCTTCACGTGGCCCAGCGCAACGTGACCCATTTCGTGGCCGATAACCGCTTCGACTTCATTATCATTCATCAAATCCATCAGCCCGCTATAAACGCGGATGCAGCCGTTAGCCATGGCGAAGGCGTTAACGTCTTTAGTTTGATACACCTTGTAGTTCACCGGCTGGCCGTTGATGTTGTCCCCCAGCGCAGCGGCGATTTTACTCAGACGTTTACTGTATTCACTGCTGGCAGGCGCGATAGTCGCTTTCGCATCCATCTCCTGACAGGCTTTGTCGCTTAAGGCTTTTACCTGCTCGTCGCTGAGTGAATAAGCCTGGAAAGCCTCCGCGCCGGAGCTAAGCAGGCCGTTGGAATCCATGTTCTGGCATCCGGTAAGCGTGGCTGCGATCCCAAGGGCAAGAAGAGCTGAGCGAATTTTCATTTTTTATCTTCCACAATCTTATGGTTATTTATCCGAAAAAACGGCGATGGCTACCTGCCGTATCCTGTGCAAATTATAAATACTATATGAGAATGCGGGCGAGAGGATTACGCCGTAGCACAACGTGTTCCAGAGATTTCTTAAACGGCAAAAGGATGCTCCATGTACATGCTTTGCCGCTTAGGTTACATTGTTCACACTTTTTTCCGGCGTAGCCCAAAACGCGCTGTCGTCAAGTCGTTGCGGGCATGGCCTTCATTATCCGATCTGGAGTCAAAATGTCCTCACGTAAAGAGCTTGCTAACGCTATTCGTGCGCTGAGCATGGACGCAGTACAGAAAGCCAAATCCGGTCACCCGGGTGCCCCGATGGGTATGGCTGACATTGCCGAAGTCCTGTGGCGTGATTTCCTGAATCATAACCCGCAGAACCCGTCCTGGGCCGACCGCGACCGTTTTGTCCTGTCCAACGGCCACGGTTCCATGCTGATTTACAGCTTGCTGCACCTCACCGGTTATGATCTGCCGATTGAAGAGCTGAAGAACTTCCGTCAGCTGCACTCTAAAACGCCGGGTCACCCGGAAGTCGGCTACACCGCGGGCGTGGAAACCACTACCGGTCCGCTGGGGCAGGGTATTGCGAATGCGGTTGGTATGGCCATCGCGGAGAAAACTCTGGCGGCGCAGTTCAACCGCCCGGGCCACGACATTGTTGACCACTTCACCTACGCGTTCATGGGCGACGGCTGCATGATGGAAGGTATCTCTCACGAGGTATGCTCCCTGGCCGGTACCCTGAAGCTTGGCAAGCTGGTGGCGTTCTATGACGACAACGGCATCTCTATCGACGGTCATGTAGAAGGTTGGTTCACCGATGACACCGCGAAGCGTTTTGAAGCCTACGGCTGGCACGTGGTGCGCGGCGTTGACGGCCACGATGCTGACTCGATTAAACGCGCGGTAGAAGAAGCGCGTGCGGTCACCGACAAACCGTCCCTGCTGATGTGCAAAACCATTATTGGTTTCGGTTCGCCGAACAAAGCCGGTACCCACGACTCCCACGGCGCGCCGCTGGGCGACGCGGAAATCGCGCTGACCCGCGAAGCGCTCGGCTGGAAACACCCGGCATTTGAAATCCCGTCTGAAATCTATGCCCAGTGGGATGCCAAAGAAGCCGGCCAGGCGAAAGAGTCCGCGTGGAACGAGAAATTTGCCGCCTACGCCAAAGCCTTCCCGCAGGAAGCCGCCGAGTTTACTCGTCGTATGAAAGGCGACATGCCGGCTGACTTCGATGCGAAAGCGAACGAGTTCATCGCGAAGCTGCAGGCTAACCCGGCGAAAATCGCCAGCCGTAAAGCATCTCAGAACGCCATTGAAGCCTTCGGCCCGCTGCTGCCTGAGTTCCTTGGCGGTTCCGCTGACCTGGCGCCAAGTAACCTGACCCTGTGGTCCGGTTCTAAAGCGATCAACGAAGACACTGCCGGTAACTACATCCACTACGGCGTGCGCGAATTCGGTATGACCGCGATTGCCAACGGTATCGCTCTGCACGGCGGTTTCCTGCCGTACACCTCTACCTTCCTGATGTTCGTCGAGTATGCGCGTAACGCGGTACGTATGGCCGCGCTGATGAAACAGCGTCAGGTAATGGTCTACACCCACGACTCCATCGGTCTGGGCGAAGACGGCCCGACTCACCAGCCGGTAGAGCAGGTGGCTTCCCTGCGCGTCACGCCGAACATGTCCACATGGCGTCCGTGCGACCAGGTGGAATCCGCCATCGCGTGGAAATATGGCGTTGAGCGTCAGGACGGCCCGACCGCGCTGATTCTGTCCCGTCAGAACCTGGCGCAGCAGGAGCGTACTGAAGAGCAGCTGGCGAACGTTGCCCGCGGCGGCTACGTGCTGAAGGATTGTGCCGGTCAGCCGGAACTGATCTTCATCGCCACCGGCTCTGAAGTTGAGCTGGCGGTTGCCGCTTACGAAAAATTGACTGCCGAAGGCGTGAAGGCGCGCGTGGTTTCCATGCCGTCCACCGACGCGTTCGACAAGCAGGATGCCGCTTACCGTGAAGCCGTGCTGCCGAAAGCCGTCTCTGCGCGCGTAGCTATCGAAGCGGGTATCGCCGACTACTGGTTCAAATACGTGGGCCTGAACGGCGCGATCGTTGGCATGACCACTTTCGGTGAGTCTGCGCCGGCGGAGCTGCTGTTTGAAGAGTTTGGCTTCACCGTGGATAACGTTGTCGCCAAAGCGAAAGCACTGCTGTAGTCCTTTCACCGCTCCCGGGGGCGGCGCGGTAAAGCGGCGCCTTGCCCGGGCTACAGGCCAGTACGGTCGGGTGGCCCGGACAGGTGCGCAGCACCGCCGCTGGGAAAGAATTTGATTGTCACCGTAAAAAAACGGGTCGCTCAGGCGGCCCGTTTCTTTTTCAGGAAATACTCAGCAGTCTGCCCTTTTCCAGGCGCACCATGCGGGAAAAGTGGCGCTGGATAAAAGCCGGGTCATGGCTGATAGCCACTACGCTGGTCCCCCTCTTGCGGCAAACCGCAAGCCACTCCTCAAATATCGTCAGCCAGTGCGGGTCAAAATCGCGGCTGGGTTCGTCGAGCAGCAGAATTGCTGGCGCCATCGCTTCCAGACAGGCGACGGCAACCATGCGGCGCTGGGCGGTATGCAAATCCAGCGGATGCGCATCGGCGACATCCTCTAACTGGCAAAGCTGCAGCGCTGCCGCGGTGCGTTGAGTAACTTCTGTGGCAGGCCGTTTCTGTAGCCGCAGCCCGAAGGCGATTTCTTCAGCCACCCTGCTGTGAAAGATTTGATTTTCAGCTTCCTGAAACAATACGCCGAGCATACCGGCGCGATGGCGATTTTTATAATGCGCCATCGGTTTATCCAGCAGATTGACGGTACCGGACGTGGCGGGTAGCAGTCCGGCCATCACCCGCAGCAGGGTGGATTTCCCCGCGCCGTTATCGCCGGTGAGCGCCAGCCATTCTTTTTCACAGAGGTTTAGCGAGATGTTTTGCAAACAGTCTGCCGCCGCGCCGGGCCAGCGATAAGTCACCTGATTTAACGTCAGCATAGCGGGGAAATCGCTCCATCATGCAGTCGCCATCCCTGCTGACACCAGGCAAGAAAAGGCGAGGGGGTTCGTTCAAAAAGGATAATCAAGGAACGCTGCGCCTGCGCCCAATGCTGCAAGCGCTCAAGAAGCATGGTGCTTGCCTGCGCTGTCAAACGGCTAAACGCTTCATCCAGAATCAATATCCTGGGCTGCATGACGAGCGCGCTGGCAATGACTACCCGCTGGGTTTCTCCCCCGGAGAGCGTCGCCGGGTGGCGATGACGTAACGCCTGGCACGCTGTCAGCGTCAGCGCTTCATCAATACGGCGCATAATCTCGTCTTCGCTGAGGCAGAGATTTTCAGGACCAAAAGCGACCTCTTCTTCGACGCTGAAGGTACAGCCGGAAAGCTGGAGATAGGGGGATTGTTGAACCAACTGGATGGTGCTCGCCTGTTCGACGAGCGACAACTGTCCGATAGGGTTCCCGAGTAACGTTCCTTTACCTTCAGTTTCTCCGGGGAGGAAATCCGGATACCAGCCCGCCATCAACTGCGCAAGCGTACTTTTTCCGCTGCCGTTATCGCCAAAAATCGCCACCATACCGGGCTCGGCGTAGTGAAAATCGAAGCAGGCAGGTGGGCGCGCGGCATGGGTTGGAAGATAGCGAAACTGTTCTAATGTAACCATATCCAGACTCCGGTCTCGGCTATCATCAGCACCACCATGGCGTAGCGTGCCCAACGCTGTAAGGGGCTGTCCGGCGGCGCCCACAGTGTGGTGCGTGTCCGATGCAGGCGAAATCCTCGCATATCCAGCGCCGCACCGCGTACGGCTAAATCGTTGAGCGCATTATGGGTAAGCGGCACAATCAATGCAGGCATCGCGCGTAAACGATGATACCAGGCCTCATCCAGCGGTACGCCCCGTGCGCGCTGGGCCTCATGAATAATCGCCAGTTGACGTTTGAGTTGCTCGACAACCAGCAACGGGCCGGCAAACAGATAGGCGAGACCCGGCGGCAAGCGGGAGGCAAACAGGGCGCGCATAAACCGCGAAACCGGCACGTAGTGCATCCACAGCTGCGATGTTGATACGATGGCCAGGATCCGCAGCCAGAGCGTGACGGCATTGGCCCAACGTTCAGGTTCACGCGCTTGTCCACCGATCCATTCGCTCAACCAGCCGCCGTGCACCAGCCACAGGCCTAACCCTAAAGGGATCATCAGCCAGAGTACGTATTTTGCCCGTGGTCGCGTGGCCTTCATTCCCAGTAAACAAATGAAAGTTAGCGCGCTATAAAGGCTTAATGGCGTACCCGCGGGTAGCAGGAGCGTGGAGCAGGCGGCGAGCGCCCACAGGCTTAATGAAGTAAAGGGATGCATTTAGCGTACAGCAGACATGGTTGGGAAATGGCGCGTTGTGCGCAGCGGAAGCTGGCGCAACAGGACCCAGACGATGACCGCCGTCAGGATTTTATCGACCAGGTTCGCGCCAAGCACGGTAATCGCGACGGACTCCACCAGATTCTGGCCGACCGAGTGCATCCAGGCGACAAAGAGATCGGCACCGCTGCCGGTAACGCCGCCAAACAACGTAGTGCGAATAGGCACGGCGACAAGCGTGACGGCAAGAGTAATGATGATACCGCTGACAACCACTTTCGGTAAGGTGCGAAACCATCCCGTCCGCGCCAGCCATCCGGCCACCAGCCCGATAACCATCGCCACCGGAGCGAAGGCGGCGGCGATAGGATCGGTCAACAACCCCCACAGCAGGTTAGTGAGTAGGCCAGTCAGCATTCCGACCACCGGGCCTAACAGCACCGCGCTGATTAAGGTGCCAATAGAGTCGAGAAAAATCGGTAATTTCAGCATGCTGATCAGCTGCCCGCCGACCATATTGATGGCGATAGCAATGACGATCAGGGCCAGAGACTGGCTGGAAAATTGGCGACGCGCCATAGAAGACCTCGTTTAAGTGAAGCGTTAGCGGGATGAAATGACCAGTTCGTCATAGCCGGACACCGCGCACGGCTGACGGCTAAACGCCACGGAGGTCAGTTCGCCGATCACCAGTTCAAGAGTGGTGCGGACGGTACAGCCGGGCATCATATGGCCGCCGAGCATGGCGCCTTGCGGATCGGACAGGGATAAATGGAGATGTTCTCCGGTTAATTCCAGCGTGCCATTCAGAGAAATCACCTCATATATTCCGTTCAATAAGGTGGTTTCATCCTGACCTGCAAAGCGTAACGCTACGTTGCTTAGGCTGCCGGTACAGCCGGCTATCCAGGCGGCCTGAATATGGTGTTGCTGCACGAACGCGCGCAGACGGGAAAAAACCTCCTCGCCCGGAAGTAAGCGAAGCGCATAGTAACGTGCCGCAGAGGGCTGAATGTGGGGAATTGTCATGATTTTAGAGGGACTCCGAGACTCGGACGTAACGGTAATAATATCGCCGCTCTTCAGTATAGTTTCTGATATAAATCAGTATTAGCGGCCCGACAACGAAAAGATATTGCTACGCTTATTCGCCATTCTGGAATATGGAATAAATTCCCCAGCAGATAGCGCGAAAGTGTGATGTAAGTCAGATAAATGGTTTCTCCAGCTGGACAATCATTCCTTTTATTCCTTGTTTGGCTTATTCTAGCTGAAGCGTTTCAGTCGTCTAAATGTTCGACAATTAATCAATCAGTCGCAGTTTGCGACAGGTAAGGTTTCCCTCAGAGCGTTGCTGCATTACTCTGTCAGCCACCTCTTATCATGGACAGCCTTGCAGGAGACCTATGACCATACGCATTGCGATTAATGGCTTCGGTCGCATCGGGCGTAACGTGGTTCGTGCTTTGTATGAATCCGGGCGTCGTGCGGAAATTACCGTGGTGGCAATCAATGAACTGGCGGATGCTGCCGGCATCGCGCATTTGTTGAAATATGACACCAGCCATGGGCGCTTTGCCTGGGATGTTCGCCAGGAGAGAGAGCAGCTGTTTGTCGGCGATGATGCTATTCGCCTGCTGCATGAGTCTTCCCTTGAGGTGTTGCCATGGCGTGAGCTGGCGGTGGA
The DNA here is from genome assembly GCF_018139045.1 of Klebsiella pasteurii. Lineage (NCBI taxonomy): Bacteria > Pseudomonadati > Pseudomonadota > Gammaproteobacteria > Enterobacterales > Enterobacteriaceae > Klebsiella > Klebsiella pasteurii. The sequence goes on along the minus strand of NZ_CP073236.1, from coordinate 3,069,961 downwards.
TGTGGTGCTTGATTGTACGGGCGTTTACGGCAGCCGTGAACATGGCGAAGCCCATCTTCAGGCTGGCGCGAAGAAGGTGCTCTTTTCACACCCTGGCGGCAACGATCTCGACGCAACGGTTGTTTTTGGCGTCAATCATGATGAACTGCGAGCCGAGCACCGTATCGTCTCCAACGCCTCCTGCACGACCAACTGCATTATTCCGGTCATTAAACTATTAGATGATGCCTACGGCATAGAGTCAGGAACGGTAACGACGATCCACTCATCAATGAACGATCAGCAGGTCATTGATTCCTGGCATCCGGATTTGCGCCGGACGCGAGCAGCCAGTCAGTCGATTATCCCGGTTGATACTAAGCTTGCTGCGGGGATTACGCGTTTTTTCCCTCAGTTTAACGATCGTTTCGAAGCGATTGCGGTGCGTGTGCCGACCATTAATGTGACGGCTATCGACCTTAGCGTCACGGTGAAAAAACCGGTAAAAGCAAGTGAAGTCAACCAGTTGCTGCAAAAAGCAGCACAGGGTGCATTTCATGGTATAGTTGACTATACGGAATTACCGTTAGTCTCGATAGATTTCAACCACGATCCGCATAGCGCCATTGTTGATGGCACGCAAACGCGAGTGAGTGGTGCGCATTTGATCAAAACGCTGGTCTGGTGCGATAACGAATGGGGCTTTGCTAACCGGATGCTCGACACCACGTTAGCGATGGCCGCACAAGGTTTCAGGTAAGGCGCGCAGGCGCCTGCAAAACTTTATCAAGAATCAACGAGAGGATTCACCATGTCTGTAATTAAGATGACCGATCTGGATCTGGCTGGTAAACGCGTTTTTATCCGTGCTGATCTGAACGTACCGGTTAAAGAAGGGAAAGTAACCAGCGACGCGCGTATCCGTGCTTCTCTGCCGACCATCGAACTGGCCCTGAAGCAGGGTGCGAAAGTGATGGTCACTTCCCATCTGGGTCGTCCTACCGAAGGCGAGTACAACGAAGAATTCTCTCTGCTGCCGGTTGTTAACTACCTGAAAGACAAACTGTCTAACCCGGTACGTCTGGTTAAAGATTACCTGGACGGCGTAGAAGTCGCTGCCGGTGAGCTGGTGGTTCTGGAAAACGTTCGCTTTAACAAAGGCGAGAAGAAAGACGACGAAGCGCTGTCGAAAAAATACGCTGCGCTGTGCGATGTATTCGTCATGGACGCGTTCGGTACCGCTCACCGCGCGCAGGCGTCTACTCACGGTATCGGCAAATTCGCTGACGTGGCTTGCGCAGGTCCGCTGCTGGCCGCTGAGCTGGACGCTCTGGGTAAAGCGCTGAAAGAACCGGCTCGTCCGATGGTCGCTATCGTGGGTGGTTCTAAAGTTTCCACTAAGCTGACCGTTCTGGATTCCCTGTCTAAAATCGCTGATCAGCTGATCGTCGGCGGCGGCATCGCCAACACCTTCGTTGCCGCTCAGGGCCACAACGTTGGTAAATCCCTGTACGAAGCCGATCTGGTTGACGAAGCTAAACGCCTGCTGACGACCTGCGATATCCCGGTTCCGACTGACGTTCGCGTGGCAACCGAGTTCTCTGAAACCGCAACCGCCACCCTGAAATCTGTTAACGACATTAAAGATGAAGAGCAGATTCTGGACCTGGGCGATGCTTCCGCAGAGAAACTGGCTGAAATCCTGAAAAATGCGAAAACCATCCTGTGGAACGGCCCGGTCGGCGTGTTCGAATTCCCGAACTTCCGCAAAGGGACGGAAATCGTGGCTAACGCCATCGCAGACAGCGAAGCGTTCTCTATCGCCGGCGGCGGCGACACTCTGGCAGCAATCGACCTGTTCGGCATTGCTGACAAAATCTCCTACATCTCCACCGGCGGCGGCGCATTCCTCGAATTCGTGGAAGGTAAAGTTCTGCCGGCAGTAGCCATGCTCGAAGAGCGCGCTAAGCAGTAATTCAGTTCAGGCGGGGAGACCCGCCTGTTTTTCAGCGCGCGTAAAAGCTCGCGAACCTTCTTCAACGGTCGAAGATACAGATACAGGACTACGTAACATGTCTAAAATTTTTGATTTCGTAAAACCGGGCGTCATCACTGGCGACGACGTTCAGAAAGTGTTCCAGGTAGCTAAAGAAAACCAATTTGCTCTGCCAGCGGTAAACTGCGTGGGTACTGATTCCATCAACGCCGTTCTGGAAGCAGCTGCAAAAGTTCGTTCTCCGGTTATCGTACAGTTCTCTAACGGCGGCGCTGCGTTCATCGCGGGCAAAGGCGTGAAAACTGACGTTCCTCAGGGCGCAGCCATCCTGGGCGCTATCTCTGGCGCGCATCACGTTCATCAGATGGCTGAGCACTACGGTGTTCCGGTTATTCTGCACACCGACCACTGCGCGAAGAAACTGCTGCCGTGGATCGATGGTCTGCTGGACGCTGGTGAAAAACACTTCGCTGCAACCGGCAAACCGCTGTTCTCTTCTCACATGATCGACCTGTCTGAAGAGTCCCTGCACGAAAACATCGAGATCTGTTCTAAGTACCTGGCGCGTATGGCCAAAATGGACATGACTCTGGAAATCGAACTGGGCTGCACCGGCGGCGAAGAAGACGGCGTGGACAACAGCCACATGGATGCTTCTGCGCTGTACACCCAGCCGGAAGACGTTGATTACGCGTACACCGAGCTGAGCAAAATCAGCCCGCGTTTCACCATCGCCGCTTCCTTCGGTAACGTACACGGCGTTTACAAGCCGGGCAACGTAGTACTGACCCCGACTATCCTGCGCGACTCCCAGGAATACGTTTCTAAGAAACACAACCTGCCGCACAACAGCCTGAACTTCGTATTCCACGGTGGTTCCGGTTCTTCCGCTCAGGAAATCAAAGACTCCGTAAGCTACGGCGTGATCAAAATGAACATCGATACCGATACCCAATGGGCAACCTGGGACGGTATCCTGCAGTACTACAAAACTAACGAAGCTTACCTGCAGGGCCAGCTGGGCAACCCGAAAGGCGAAGACCAGCCGAACAAGAAATACTACGATCCGCGCGTATGGCTGCGCGCTGCACAGACTTCCATGGTGACGCGTCTGGAGCAGGCATTTAAAGAGCTGAACGCGATCGACGTTCTGTAAGAAAATTTCGTTTCTTACCCGGAAGCCCGCAGAAATGCGGGCTTTTTTATTATTGGAACAACATGAAGTTTTGCTAAATAAATGTGATCAATTTGGCAAAACGCACTGTTATTGTTTACCCTTAACCTGTTTGCAATTATCAGGTTTGGTTATTTTATTTCCCGTCCGGGTATCCATAAGGAAAGTTGAATGGAAGATTTGAACGTTGTCGATAGCATAAATAACGCCGGTTCATGGCTGGTGCGCAATCAGGCATTACTGCTGAGCTATGCCGTCAACATCGTCGCGGCTCTCGCGATTATTATTGTCGGCTTGATCGTGGCGCGCATTGTTTCCAATACTGTGAATCGCCTGATGCGGGCGCGGCATATCGATGCCACCGTTGCCGATTTTCTTTCTGCGCTGGTGCGCTATGCCGTTATTGCTTTTACGCTGATCGCCGCTCTGGGCCGCGTGGGCGTGCAAACCGCCTCGGTCATTGCCGTCCTCGGCGCCGCGGGTTTAGCTGTAGGTCTGGCGCTGCAGGGCTCGCTGTCTAACCTTGCCGCTGGCGTCCTGCTGGTGGTCTTCCGCCCATTTCGCGCCGGTGAATACGTTGACCTGGGCGGCATCGCGGGAACCGTGCTGAACGTGCAGATTTTTTCTACGACCCTGCGCAGCGCGGATGGCAAAATCGTGGTGGTGCCGAACGGTAAAATCATCGCCGGGAATATCATCAACTTCTCCCGCGAGCCGGTGCGCCGCAACGAATTTATCATTGGCGTGGCCTACGATGCTGATATTGATAAAGTGAAGCAACTGCTCACTAATATTATCGAATCGGATGAGCGTATCCTCAAAGATCGTGAAATGACCGTTCGTCTGAATGAACTGGGCGCGTCATCGGTGAACTACGTGGTACGCGTATGGAGTAAAAGTAGCGATCTGCAAAGCGTTTACTGGGATGTTCTGGAGCGCATTAAGCGCGACTTTGACGCCAACGGCATCGGCTTCCCGTATCCGCAGATGGATGTGCATGTGATTCGTCCGCAGGAAAAAACAGAGTAGTTTTCCCCTCCAAAAGGCCGGTATGCCCGGCCTTTTATTCGAACCTGATTATTAGATTGGCTTATAAATGATTAATATTTTCAATTTCCTCTAATGATATTTGCGCGCTATATTCCCCGGCATTGACTCTTGCAGTGGAAATCACGCCCCATGTTATCGTATTACTTTCAGGGCCTTGCTCTGGGAGCGGCCATGATTTTGCCGCTCGGCCCGCAAAACGCCTTTGTGATGAATCAGGGCATTCGCCGTCAGTACCATCTGATGATCGCGCTGCTGTGCGCCATCAGCGATCTGCTGCTGATTTGCGCCGGGATTTTTGGCGGCAGCGCGCTGCTGATGCAATCGCCGTGGCTGCTGGCGCTGGTGACCTGGGGCGGCGTCGCTTTTTTATTGTGGTACGGTTTTGGTGCGCTGAAAACGGCCTTTAGCAGCAATCTGGAGCTGGCCAGCGCGGAAGTGATGAAGCAAGGGCGCTGGAAAATTATCGTCACCATGCTGGCGGTGACCTGGCTGAATCCCCACGTTTATCTGGATACGTTTGTGGTGCTCGGAAGTCTCGGCGGGCAGCTGGCGATGGAGCCGAAGCGCTGGTTTGCCTTAGGCACCATCAGCGCGTCGTTCTTGTGGTTCTTTGGCCTGGCCTTGCTGGCCGCCTGGCTGGCTCCGCGCCTGCGTACGGCGAAGGCGCAGCGCATTATCAACGTGTTGGTCGGTCTGGTGATGTGGGTCATTGCCTTCCAGCTGGCGAATGACGGCTTCGCCCATGTGCAGGCGCTGCTTAACTAAGCCTTGTCCGATGGACTTTCTCCGCGTAAGCGCTAAGCTTGCTGGCATGCGTCTGTGTATAGACGACCAATGTAATATGGAGAAACGACAGTGAAGTTAAAAGTCATGGCCCTGGCGGCGGCACTCGGATTTAGCGCAATGGCAGTTCAGGCAAACGAGTTGCCAAACGGCCCACATATCGTCACTTCAGGTACCGCCAGCGTCGCTGCGGTTCCTGATATCGCTACGCTGGCGATTGAAGTAAACGTCTCCGCGAAAGACGCGGCATCCGCTAAAAAACAGGCCGATGAGCGCGTGGCCCAGTATCTCTCCTTCCTGGAGAAGAGCGGCATTGCGAAGAAAGACATTAACTCAGCTAACCTGCGTACCCAGCCTGATTACGACTATCAGAACGGCAAAAGCATTCTCAAGGGCTATCGTGCGGTGCGTAGCGTTGAAGTGACGCTGCGCCAGCTGGATAAGCTCAACGGTCTGTTAGATGGGGCGCTTAAAGCCGGTCTGAATGAGATCCGTTCAGTCTCACTGGGCGTGGCGCAGCCGGACGCTTATAAAGATAAAGCGCGTAAAGCGGCAATTGATGATGCCATTCACCAGGCTCAGGAGCTGGCTACCGGTTTCCACGGCAAACTGGGGCCAGTCTATAGCGTTCGCTATCATGTCTCCAACTACCAGCCAAGCCCGATGGTGCGGATGATGAAGGCCGATGCGGCGCCGGTTTCTGCCCAGGAAACCTACGAGCAGGCAACCATTCAATTTGATGACCAGGTGGACGTGGTGTTTGAGCTGCAACCGACCCAGCCTGCGCCAGCACCTGCTGAACCGGCGAAACCCGCCGAACAACCCAAAGCGGCGCAGTAATCCCATCGCCCGGCCTTCGCGCCGGGCTTTTTCTGTGACTATCTGTAAAAGTGAGAGCGCGACAAAAGTCTTTTCCCTGAATGAGGTAAGGATATATCCCTGTTCTACTATGAGGTGAGCATGGATATCTTTATTTCGAAAAAGATGCGCAATTTCATTTTGTTGGCGCAGACTAACAACATCGCCAGAGCGGCGGAAAAAATCCATATGACCGCGTCTCCCTTCGGCAAAAGCATTGCTGCGCTCGAGGATCGGATAGGCTATACGCTATTTACCCGCAAAGATAACAGCATCAGCCTCAATAAAGCGGGGCAGGAGCTCTATCAGAAGCTGTTTCCCATTTATCAGCGCTTATCGGCCATCGATAACGAAATTCACTTTTCCGCGCGCCGCTCGCGCAACGTCGTCATTGGCATCGACAATACCTATCCGACGATTATTTTCGATCAGCTCATCAGCCTGGGCGATAAATACGATGGGGTGACCACCCAGGCCGTAGAGTTCAGCGAGAATGGGGTGATTGATAATCTGTTTGACCGTCAGCTCGATTTTATTATCTCACCGCAGCACGTTTCGGCCCGCGTGCAGGAGCTGGAAAATCTGACCATTAGCGAACTCGCGCCGCTGCGTCTTGGGTTTCTGGTTTCCCGCCGTTATGAAGATAGGCCGCCGCAGGAACTTTTACGTGAGCTGCCCTGGCTGCAGATGCGCTTCCAGAACCGGGCCAATTTTGAGGCAATGTTGGACGCGTATATGCGCCCCAGCGGGATCAACCCGACGATTATCTATCGTCCCTACAGCTTTATGGCCAAAATTAGCGCCGTAGAGCGGGGGCAGTTTTTGACGGTTATTCCTTACTTCGCCTGGCGTCTGGTCAACCCGGCGAAGCTGAAGTACTTCGATGCGCCCGGCAGCGCGATGTATATGCAGGAGTATCTCTATTCGCTGAAAAACCATCGCTATACCGCCACGATGCTTCAGCACATTACTGAGGATCGCGTCGGTACGGAGGACTAGCCGAGCATGGAGCCGTACTCAAGCAGATTACGATGCAGGTCGAACGCGTGGGCGAGGTCGTGATGAATATGCCCACCGGGCGCGTTATCCAGGTAGCGGTGTAAATAGTCCCGATAGAGCGGGTGCGCGCAGTTATCAATGATGACGCGGGCGCGTTGCAGCGGCGATAGCCCGCGCAGGTCGGCGATCCCCTGCTCGGTCACGATCACCTTTACGCTGTGCTCGCTGTGATCGACGTGGCTGCACATTGGCACGATAGTAGAGATTTTTCCCTCTTTGGCGATGGAGGGGGCCATAAAGATAGAGAGCCAGGCGTTGCGCTCAAAATCGCCGCTGCCGCCGATACCGTTCATCAGATTCACCCCGGCCACGTGCGTGGAATTAGCGTGGCCGTAGATATCAAACTCCAGCCCCACGTTGAGGGCGATAACCCCGAGGCGGCGGATAATTTCTGGATTATTGGAGATCTCCTGCGGGCGCAGGACAATACGGCTGGCGAAGAAATCCATGTTGTCGTAAATCTTGCGCAAAGCATCGGCGGATACCGTCAGGCTGGAGGCGCTGACGCCGGTAATTTTCCCGCTTTCCAGCAGATTAACCACCGACTCCTGTAATACCTCCGAATACATCATAAAAGCGGGAATATCCGGATTCTCACCCAGCCGCGCCATAACCGCGTTATTGATATTGCCCACGCCGCTTTGCAGCGGCAGAAATTCAGGCGGGATGCGTCCGCGAGCTATTTCTTCGAGCAGAAAGGTGACCACGTTATCGGCGATTTGCTGACACACGGGATTGACTTTATCAAGCGCATTGCCGGCGTCGGGCAGTTCGGTCTCCACGACCGCGACAATCTTTTGCGGATCGATTTGCACGTACCGACTGCCCACGCGATCCATCGCATGAAAGATGGCGATGCTGTTGCGCCGCGGCGGGGCGCCGGGGATGACGATATCAGCCAGCTCGGCGACGCGCGGATTGTGGTAGTGATTAAGCTCGATGATCACTTTCTTCGCCCGCAGCAGCCAGGTTGGCGCGTTGCCGATACCGCTGGTGAGCCAGACTCGTCCGTCCGGCGCGATAGCCGAGGCTTCGATCACCGCGACATCAATCTCGCCAAAGAAGCCGTAGTTGACCATTTGCGCCACTTCGCTCAGGTGCAGGTCGACAAACCTCACCTCCCCTTGGTTGATTTTTTGCCGCAGCCCGGAGGCGGTCTGATACGGTGCACGCCACGAGACGGCATCGGCCGCCGAGAGCGCATCATCGGCGGCGGCGCTGATGGAGGCGCCGGTCAGCAGGCGGATCTGGAAAGGCTGCTGCGCCTGATGTAATACACCGGCGCGGCGAGCGATGGCCGCGGGTAGCGCTTTAGGCGAACCGGCGGGCGTGAACCCGCTGAACGCAACCATCTGGTCATGCTGGATAATCTCCGCCGCTTCATCGGCGCTCATCCGTTTCATTTTATACTCCTTAACCCGGCGTGATTAATGGCCGACGAACTGAGGTTTACGCTTTTCCATAAACGCGCTCATGCCTTCCTGATAATCCTCGCTGTCGTAAACGGCGCGACGCATTCCCTGAATACGTTCAAACTCATCGGAATTCATGGTGTGCGCTTCGCCAAGCACGCGCAGCTCTTCCTTAATAACCGCGATCGCCAGCGGTGCTTTCTCGGAGATGTGGTGTGCCATCTGCAAGGTAAAATCCTCCAGTTCGTCGGCGTCCACCACGTGATTGAGAATACCGACCGCCAGCGCGCGCTGGGCGGTAATCGGCAGAGCGGTGAAAATCAGCTCTTTCACGATGTGAAAGCCGGCGTCGCGGGTCAGATTGTGAATGCCGACCAGGTTGTAGGGCACGCCGAGATTCACCGGCGTCATAGAGAACGTTGACGTGCTGGCGGCGATGATCAGATCGGAGCTCATGATCATCTCAAACGCGCCGCCCCAGACGCTTCCTTCGACCATGGAGATCACCGGTTTCGGATATTTTTGGATCATGCGGGTGATCTGACGCAGCGGATCGTCATAGGAGAGCGGATCGCGGCGGCCGCTGGGCAGTTCATGGATGTCATGGCCGGCGGAGAAGACTTTTGCGCCCCCGGGCGCGCGTAAAATAACGCAGCGTATTTCCGGCCGGTTGAGATCGCTCAGCGCCTGCATCAGATCGTCGATGAACACCTTGCTTAAGGCGTTGAGCTTGCGGCTATAGTTGAACTCAATGACCGCGACTTTCTGAATAATTTCGACATTAACATATTGATAAGACATAAATATCCTTTTACGCAAAATAATGATTCTGGAGAAATTCGCTAATCTGCCGCAGGCCGGTGCGCGGCGAGAGGCCGTTGTTTTTCACCGCCTGTAGCGTCTGCTGGAAGTAGCTCTCGAAGTCGGTTCGGGCAAACAGCAGGTGCAGCGCCTCGGTTTCGGTCTGCTTTTGCAGCCACTCCAGCGCCTGGCGCTGGCGCAGTTTTTCAAGCTCTCCGCTGTCAGTCAGGGTTGTTTTGAAATCCAGAACGGCGAGCCAGACGGCTTCGATGCCGCGCCGCTCCAGCGCGCTACAGCTCAAAACGCGCGGCTGCCACGCGGCGTGCTTGCGGCGCAGAATATGCAGGGCGGATTCATACATATGCCGGGTGATGGCGACGCTGGCGCGATTCTCGCCATCATCTTTATTGATGACGACAATATCCGCCATCTCCATGATTCCTTTCTTGATGCCCTGCAGATCGTCACCGCCGCCGGCGATCTGCAGCGAGATAAAGCAGTCCACCAGGCGGGAGACTTCGGTTTCCGACTGACCGACGCCGACGGTTTCGACAATCACCACATCGTAGCCCGCCGCTTCGCACAGCAGTATCAGCTCCCGCGCGCGCAGGCTGGTGCCACCGAGATGGCCGCTTGAGGGCACCGGGCGGATAAAGGCCGAATCCGATCGCGCCAGGTCGATCATGCGCGTTTTGTCGCCAAGGATGCACCCGCCGCTGACCGGACTGCTCGGATCGACCGCGATCACCGCAACCCGCAGGCCATGTCGAATCAGCAGCATGCCGAAGGCTTCCAGAAAGGTACTCTTTCCGGCTCCCGGCGTGCCGGTGACGCCAAGGCGCAGGGCGTTGCCGGTGAAAGGCATAATCGCATCCAGCAGTTGGGCGCTCAGCGCCTGGTGGCGTGGATGCTGACTCTCTACCAGCGTCATGGCCTGGGCAAGCGTGGCCCGCTCGCCCAAACGTAATCGCCGAATGGCGTCGGTCAGGGTGGATAGGTTAATCATGATGCTGGCTAATCCTCGTCAGGACGTCACGCACGCTCTCCAGCATCGGCGTGCCGGGGCCGTAAATGGCGGCCACGCCGCGGGCCTGCAGAAAGGCGTAATCCTGCGGCGGGATGACGCCGCCGGCGATGACGCAGATATCTTCCCGCCCCCATTTTTTCAGCGCGGCGACCAGCTCGGGGATCAGGGTTTTGTGGCCTGCCGCCAGCGATGAGGCGCCAACCACGTGCACGTCGTTTTCTATCGCCAGACGAGCAATCTCTTCCGGCGTGGAAAACATCGGGCTCAGGTCAACATCGAAGCCGAGATCGGAATAGGCGCTGGCGATCACTTTGGCGCCGCGATCGTGCCCATCCTGGCCCATTTTGGCGATCAGAATGCGCGGTCGGCGGCCGTTATCCATCAGGAACCGTTCGGTTTGCGCAACAATGGCGTCAAATTCGCAGGCGGCTGTGTCTGACTGATGGTAGCTTTGCGCAATCACGCCTGTGACGCACTGGCTGGGTACCAGATAGCGGTCAAACGCCGCCTCCAGCGCGTCGGAGATTTCCCCCAGGGTGGCGCGAACGCGGGCGGCGTTTATCGCGGCAGCCAGCAGATTTTCATGATGCTGCGCGGCGTGGGTGAGGGCGTTCAGCGCGGCTTTCACCGTCACATCGTCACGCTGAGCGCGAATTTTTTCCAGCGAGGCGATCTGCTCGTTGCGCACCTTGACGTTGTCGATCTCCAGCACCGCTGTGTTATCCTCTTTTTCCAGCTTGTACTTATTAACGCCGACGATGACGCGCTTGCCCTGATCGATCAGCGATTGTTCGCGGGCGGAGGCCTCTTCGATCATCCGTTTCGGCAGTCCGGCTTCGATCGCCTTAGCCATTCCACCCGCCTCGGCGATCTGTTGAATAATGGCCCGCGCCTCCTTGACGATGCGATCGGTCAGCGACTCCACGTAATACGATCCGGCCAGCGGATCCACGGTGCGGCAGATCTCCGACTCCTCCTGAATGATGATCTGCGTATTACGCGCGATGCGGGCGGAAAAGTCGGTCGGCAGGCCGAGCGCCTCGTCAAAGGCGTTGGTGTGCAGCGACTGGGTGCCGCCAAGCGTGGCGCCGAGCGCTTCGATGGTGGTACGGATCACGTTGTTATACGGATCTTGCTCGGTGAGGCTCCAGCCGGAGGTCTGGCAATGGGTGCGCAGGGCTAAGGATTTCGGATTGGTGGCGCCGAAGCCGCTTACCGCTTCGCTCCACAGATAGCGGGCGGCGCGCAGCATCGCAACGTTCATAAACAGATCCATGCCGATGCCGAAGAAAAACGACAGGCGCGGCGCGAAGTCGTCAATTTTCAGCCCGGCGGAGAGCGCGGCCTTGATATATTCGATACCGTCCGCCAGCGTAAAGGCCACCTGCTGCACGCAGTTAGCTCCCGCTTCACCCATGTGGTAGCCGCTGATGCTGATGGTATTAAAGCGCGGCATATTGCCCGAACACCAGGCGATGATGTCGGCGATAATGCGCATTGAGGGTTTTGGCGGGTAAATATAGGTATTCCGGCATAGATACTCTTTCAGAATATCGTTCTGGATTGTCCCGGTGAGCTGTTCCGGCGCAACCCCTTGTTCTTCCGCCGCGACGATATAAAACGCCATCACCGGCAGCACCGCGCCGTTCATGGTCATCGACACGGACATCTTATCCAGCGGGATCCGATCGAACAGAATTTTCATATCTTCGACGGTATCGATCGCCACGCCCGCTTTACCGACGTCGCCCGCCACGCGTGGGTTATCGGAATCATAGCCCCGGTGAGTGGCGAGGTCGAAGGCGACGGAAAGTCCTTTCTGCCCGGCCGCGAGGTTGCGGAGATAGAAGGCGTTGGACTCTTTGGCGGTAGAGAAACCGGCGTACTGGCGGATGGTCCACGGCTGCGCGGTGTACATGGTGGCGCGCGGGCCGCGAACGTAAGGCGGCAGACCGGGCAGGGTGCCGGTCACTTCCAGATTATCAAGATCGGCTTTGGTATACAGCGGCTTAACGGCGATGCCCTCTGCCGTCTGTTTGATCAGGTCGTCGACGGTTTTTTCCCGCCGGCTAAGCTCTTTGTTGGCGAGCGTTTGCCACTCCTGCAACTCAGACATGTTGTGCTCCGTATTCGCAATAAAATGGGGTATTGCGAATACGGTGAGCTTTTTCATCGGCCCTGTCGCCAGCAAAAAACAGCCATCGATGCGTCGTTTTTTGCCGGATAAAATGTTTTATTTTGTGATGTATTTCAAAGATATGAGCAAAGAATGGTGGGTCACGCGGGCCGGAGGGCTCCGGCCTGCTTGCGGGGGTTAATCTTGCCTCAACACCTTGTGGCCGTAATCGATCAGCGCATCGGTCACCCGGCGCATCATGCGGCTTTCCGGCGCAAAACGGTGCCAGTAGAGCATCCGGCGCTGGAATAGGCCCGGCGTGAGGTTGATAAGCTCGCCGCTGTTCAGCTCTCTTTCAATTTGCAGATGCGGGATCATACAGCAGGTCGTTCCCTGGCGGGCCAGCTGCACGAAGGCTTCAGAAGAGTTGACGATATGGCAGGGCACGCTGCCCGGGGGCAAATCGAAGTTCTGCTGCAAAAAAGCCTGATGCATATCATCGAGATGATCGAATGCCACCACCGGTGCTTTCAGCAGCGCCGAGCGGGTCACCCCATTAGGGAAATAGCGTTGGGCAAACTCCTTCGAGGCGACGAATAGGTAGTCGAGGGCGCCGAGCTGATCGACCAGACAGCTTGGCAATGCCTGCGGCTGGATACTGACCGCGCCGACCACTTCGCCGCGGCGCAGGCGTTCCTGGGTCCGGGTCTCGTCTTCCACCTGCAGATTCAGGCGAATCGGGGAGTCCGAAAGCACGCTGGAAAGCGCGGGCAGCAGCCAGGTGGCCAGACTGTCGGCGTTGACCGCCAGCGATAGCAGCAGCGGCGTGGAGCCGGTTTGCTCATCGCCCAGCCACTCCTCTTCCAGCAGCTCAACCTGACGCAGCAGGGCCAGCAGCTTTTGCCCCTGTTCGGTAGGACGCGGCGGTACGGTTCGCACCAGCAGCGGCTGTCCAAACATGTTTTCCAGCTGTTTGATGCGCTGAGAGACGGCGGACTGCGTAATACAAAGCTTCTGCGCGGCGCGCTCAAACCCTCGTTCCCTGATTACTGCGTCCAGCGCCTGTAGTGTTCTGTAGTCCGGTCGTTTCATTGCCCTGGCGTGCCCCCTAATACTTTTCGTTAACTCGCACTATGACATAAATTTGTTTTTGATGAAGATGAAAAATTGGCGACTGCGTTGTGTGATCGCCATCGCAGGGACAATGGCCCCCCTGATGTTCTATAATGCGCCACAGGAATTCACATCTCGGACCATAATCATGACGCAAGATGAACTGAAAAAAGCGGTAGGCTGGGCGGCATTGCAGTATGTACAACCGGGCACTATCGTTGGGGTCGGCACGGGCTCCACGGCGGCGCATTTTATTGATGCGCTGGGTACCATGAAAGGGCAGATTGAAGGAGCGGTTTCCAGCTCTGACGCCTCTACTGAAAAACTGAAAAGCCTCGGTATTACGGTTTTTGATCTGAACAGCGTTGACCGTCTTGGTATTTATGTGGACGGCGCAGATGAAATCAACGGCCACATGCAGATGATTAAGGGCGGCGGCGCCGCGCTGACGCGCGAGAAAATTATCGCCTCGGTCGCCGATAAATTTATCTGCATCGCCGATGCTTCCAAGCAGGTGGATATTTTAGGTAAATTCCCTCTGCCGGTAGAGGTGATTCCGATGGCGCGCAGCGCCGTAGCGCGTCAACTGGTTAAGCTGGGCGGCCGTCCGGAGTATCGTCAGGGCGTCGTGACCGATAACGGTAACGTGATCCTCGATGTGTTTGGTCTGGAAATTCTGGACGCTATTGCGCTGGAAAATACCATTAACGGTATTCCGGGCGTCGTGACCGTCGGCCTGTTTGCGAATCGTGGTGCGGATGTCGCGCTGATTGGTACCGCTGATGGTGTAAAAACTATCACTAAATAGTCTGATCCGAGGGAGCGAATCGCTCCCTCGCAAATATTTTTTCTCCAGGCCTATTTTGGTGACTTCTGTCACATTTATGCGCCTTGTCTCAGTAACAATCTACCTTTCTTTTACTTTCTGGTGTTTTGTCCTGCTATTTCCCGCTGATTGATATTTCTTCAGGATGCCGACGCAAACGTTCATATTGCCGCAATAGTTTTTTTTGATATGTTGCTGAGAAGAACTTTCGTTCCGCACGACATCAGTTAAGACAAAAACAGGACGGGGAAATGGCTAAGGTATCACTGGAAAAAGACAAGATTAAATTTCTGCTGGTTGAAGGTGTGCACCAAAAAGCGGTGGACAGCCTCCGCGCAGCGGGCTACACCAATATCGAATTTCATAAAGGCGCGCTGGATAGCGAAGATCTGAAAGCGTCCATCCGTGATGCCCATTTCATCGGCCTGCGTTCCCGTACTCATCTGACGGAAGAGATCTTCGCGGCGGCGGAGAAGCTGGTTGCGGTCGGTTGCTTCTGTATCGGCACCAACCAGGTTGATTTAAACGCGGCGGCAAAACGCGGTATCCCGGTGTTTAACGCCCCGTTCTCCAATACCCGTTCCGTTGCTGAACTGGTAATCGGCGAGCTGCTGCTTATGCTGCGTGGCGTACCGGCGGCAAACGCTAAAGCGCACCGCGGCGTATGGAACAAGCTGGCGGTCGGCAGCTTTGAAGCGCGTGGCAAAAAGCTGGGTATCATCGGCTATGGTCATATCGGCACGCAGTTGGGTATTCTGGCTGAATCGCTGGGGATGCACGTCTATTTCTATGATATCGAAAGCAAACTGCCATTAGGTAACGCCACCCAGGTTCAGCATCTCTCTGATTTGTTGAACATGAGCGATGTGGTGAGCCTGCACGTGCCGGAAAACGCCTCGACGAAGAATATGATCGGCGCGGAAGAGCTGGCGCTGATGAAGCCCGGCGCGCTGCTGATCAACGCCTCCCGCGGCACCGTGGTGGATATCCCGGCGCTGTGCGATGCGCTTGCGAGCAAGCACCTGGCGGGCGCGGCGATCGACGTATTCCCGACCGAGCCGGCGACCAACAGCGATCCGTTCAACTCTCCGCTCTGTGAGTTCGACAACGTTATCCTGACCCCGCACATTGGCGGCTCCACTCAGGAAGCGCAGGAGAACATCGGTCTGGAAGTGGCGGGCAAGCTGGCGAAATACTCGGATAACGGTTCAACGCTCTCCGCGGTTAACTTCCCGGAAGTGTCTCTGCCGCTGCACGGCGGGCGCCGTCTGCTGCACATCCATGAAAACCGTCCGGGCGTTCTGACCGCGCTTAACCAGATTTTCGCGGCCCAGGGTATTAACATCGCGGCGCAGTATCTGCAGACCACTCCGCAAATGGGCTACGTGGTGATTGATATCGAAGCCGAAGAAGATGTCGCGCAGAGCGCGCTGCAGGCGATGAAGGCTATTCCTGGCACCATCCGCGCCCGTCTGCTGTTCTAACTCCTTTTTTGCCAGCGGGCAGGTCATCGACCTGCCCCTTGTCTCCTGATAGACCCTTCTGCCATTTCCCGTCACCACCCAAACGCTTTGCGAGGCCTGCCGCAAACGGCGATTAAAACCGTCGGAGGTCGTTGTGCCTGAAAGAAAGGGATTTACGATAAAGACTCAGCGTGGGGCTGAAACGGGAAAGCCCCTACCGGGGCAGGGGCTCTAAAAGGAAAGGGACGATGATGAGACTCTTCATCATGCTGCTTATCCTGTTAATCATCGCCTGGCCAGCATATTAACTGAGAGAATGCAGGAGGGAGGTTCGCCTCCCTCACCCTTTACCCAGGAATTTAGGTGAAAAAAACAGCAATGTCAATTGTTCGGGCGTTTTACCAGAGCCAGGTTTTTGACGGCGTGATGACCGCTGGCAGCGGGATATCCCACTGCTCCGTCGGTAGCGCGTCGACCTGCTGGCAATCATGCGCGTAGCCGACCGGCTGCAGGCGATGCCGCCGCCAGTTTTGCAGCGTCCGGTCGTAAAATCCGCCGCCCATACCCAGACGCTGTCCGGCGGCATCAAACGCGACCAGCGGCGTTACCAGTACATCCAGCCGGCTAAGCGGGAGGACATCGCGCACGTCGAGCTTCGGTTCGCGGATTTTCAGACGATTCACCACCAGATCGCTGCTTGGGTGGTAGTGCAGAAACAGAAGATTGCCGGGGCTGAACGGATGAAGCACGGGGAGATACACCCGTTTGCCCGCCCGCCAGAGCTGATCAATCAGCGGCCGCGTATCCAGCTCGCCGTCAAACGAAAGAAATACCGCGACCGTCTGCGCGAGCAGAACCGGCGTATACGCCATCATTCTGTCCGCCGCCTGGAGGGCGAACTGGGTTTGCTGCTCCGGCGTTAGCGCGCGTCGGCGCTGGCGGATCTGCTGACGAATTTGCTGCCTGGTATAGGGGGGATCTGACAGTAGAGTCATACCTGAGTCTCATCGGTAAGCAAACGATACAAACAGGCGTAGTTTAATACACGACGGCAAAAGCCGAAAATTAACTTACGGGGGATGAAACGAAAAAGAAGGGAATCTCCGAGATGCCGCCGCAGGCTGTAACCCTTGAACCCTTGGTTCAAGGTGAATGTGTCGTCACAGTTTTAAGGCTTCTCGGACGGGCCGAGCATGCTCACCAACCGTGGAGCGCCACATTCTTGTGGTATGAAATATCGGCTCAGGGGACTGGCCCGCTTGCAAACATCTCAGAGAAATTTTGTTCTTGCGATTACTCTAACACAGTTAAATGCAAAGTGTTATTCAAACTTCTGCCCGGGTCTTTCGCTTATGCGACCTTGCTCAAGCAATGCTTGTTCGATGGTCTGCTGAAGCATCCGAATACGCTGCTCCATGCTGGCGGCGTAGTCGCGGGTTTTCGCTTTTTCCTGAGTCAACTCATAGCTGATGTTCAACGCGGCGATGAAGACCAGCTGCTCAGTATTTGTGACTCTAGTGCGTTCTTTTAAATCTTGCAACCGCTGATTCAGGTCGTCAGCTGCCTGGTTTAAGGCATCCCTTTGTTCAGGCGGGCAATTCACTCGTAGTGAACGGCCAAAAATTTGGAGATCTACGGGTTGTGCAGACATGCCACCTTCCTGCTGATTGACTGCGCGGCCTTCACGCCCTGGGAGGGTCTGCGAAGGGGCGACACTATAGCTACCCTGGTTTTAAGATACAAGCCCTATTCTGGTTCACCAGGGTCCAAAGTGGTAGCATATCATGAATATTCCTCCCAACGATGACGAATGCGCATGTCTATACAGAACGAAATGCCTGGCTATAACGATGTAGACCAGTTACTGAACCAACAAGGGGTGGGATTAACCCCTGCCGAAATGCACGGTTTGATCAGCGGGATCCTGTGCGGCGGCAACAAAGACAGCAGCTGGCAGCCGTTGGTGCACGATCTGACCAACGAAGGTCTGGCCTTTGGCCATGAGCTGGCGCAGTCGTTGCGTAACATGCATTCCGCCACTAGCGATTCGCTGGAGGACGACGGCTTCTTATTTCAGCTCTACCTGCCGGATGGCGATGCGGTGAGCGTGTTCGATCGCGCTGATGCGCTGGCGGGTTGGGTAAACCATTTCCTGCTTGGACTGGGCGTGACGCAGCCCAAGCTGGATAAAGTGAAAGACGAAACCGGCGAAGCCATCGACGACCTGCGCAATATTGCTCAGCTTGGGTATGATGAAGACGAGGATCAGGAAGAACTCGAAATGTCTCTGGAGGAGATTATCGAATACGTACGCGTTGCCGCGCTACTGTGTCACGACACCTTCTCTCTCCAGAAACCCACCGCGCCGGAAGTGCAAAAGCCGACGCTACATTAATAAATTCATTAAATCGTTCAGGGGGCGTCATGACTCAGCAGGAATTTATCTCTCGTCGCCAGGCTCTACTGGCGCAGATGCAACCGGGCAGCGCAGCGCTCATTTTCGCCGCGCCGGAAGCAGTACGCAGCGCAGATTCGGAATATCCCTACCGGCAGAGCAGCGATTTTTGGTATTTCACCGGCTTTAATGAGCCCGAAGCGCTGCTGGTATTGATTAAAAGCGATGAGACGCACAACCACAGCGTGTTGTTTAACCGCGTGCGCGACCTGACCGCTGAAATCTGGTTTGGCCGTCGCCTTGGGCAGGAAGCTGCCCCCGAGAAGCTGGGCGTCGATCGCGCGCTGGCATTTAGTGAAATCAATCAGCAGCTGTTCCAGCTCCTTAACGGCCTCGACGCTATCTACTTTGCGCAGGGCGAATATGCCTACGCCGACGAAATCGTGTTTAACGCGCTGGAAAAACTACGCAAAGGCGTGCGGCAGAATCTACAGGCGCCGAACTCGGTCATTGACTGGCGGCCGCTGGTGCATGAGATGCGCTTGTTTAAGTCGCCAGAAGAGCTGGCGGTGATGCGCCGCGCAGGCGAGATTTCCGCCCTTGCGCATACCCGTGCGATGGAAAAATGCCGCCCGGGGATGTTTGAATATCATCTGGAAGGCGAGATCCTCCACGAGTTCAACCGTCACGGCGCGCGTTTCCCTTCTTATAACACCATCGTGGGCGGCGGCGAAAATGGCTGCATCCTGCACTACACCGAAAACGAATGCGAGCTGCGCGACGGCGATCTGGTGCTGATTGACGCAGGCTGCGAATACCGCGGCTACGCGGGCGATATCACCCGAACCTTCCCGGTTAACGGCAAGTTCAGCCCGGCGCAGCGCGAGATTTACGACATCGTCCTTGAATCTCTGGAAACCTCGTTGAAGCTCTATCGCCCCGGAACCTCGATCAACGAGGTTAACCAGCAGGTGGTGCGGATTATGATTACCGGCCTGGTGCGCCTGGGGATCCTGAAAGGCGAAATTGATGAGCTGATTGCTAATAACGCCCATCGTCCTTTCTTTATGCATGGCCTGAGCCACTGGCTGGGTCTCGACGTGCATGATGTCGGCAGCTATGACATCGACCGCTCGCGTATTCTCGAACCGGGAATGGTGCTTACCGTTGAGCCTGGGCTGTATATCGCCACGGATGCCGACGTTCCGGCCCAGTACCGCGGCATCGGCATTCGTATTGAAGACGACATCGTCATTACTGAGGACGGCAACGAGAATCTCACCGCCGGGGTAGTGAAAAAGGCTGATGATATTGAGGCGCTGATGGCGGCGGCGCGCCAGCTATGAGCGTCCTGATCGTTGGCGGCGGAATGACCGGCGCGACGCTGGCGTTAGCGATATCTCGCTTAACCGGCGGTACGCTGCCCGTGCATCTGGTTGAAGCATCCGCGCCGGAATCCGCGCAGCATCCGGGTTTTGACGCCCGCGCCATCGCCCTGGCTGCTGGTACCTGCCAGCAGCTGGCGCGCGTGGATATCTGGCAAGAGATAGCCGACTGCGCCACGGCCATTCAGCGCGTGCATGTTAGCGACCGCGGCCATGCGGGGTTTGTCACCCTCGAGGCTGAGGACTATGGGCTGGCGGCGCTGGGTCAGGTGGTTGAGTTGCACGATGTCGGCCAGCGCCTGTTTGCGCAACTGCGCAAAGCGCCGGGCGTGACGCTGCACTGCCCTGCCAGGGTGGAAAATGTCAGCCGCAGCGAAGAGAGCGTGAGCTTGCAGCTGGATAACGGCGAAACGCTCAGCGGTAAGCTGCTGGTCGCCGCCGACGGTTCGCGCTCCACTCTGGGAGCCCGCTGCGGTATCAGCTGGCAGCAACAACCCTATGAACAGCTGGCGATTATCGCCAACGTCAGTACCGCTCAGCCGCATAGCGGGCGCGCGTTTGAACGCTTTACCCCACACGGTCCGCTGGCGATGCTGCCTATGTCGCAGGGCCGCTGCTCGCTGGTGTGGTGCCATCCGCAATCGCGGCATGAAGCGGTTCTGAGCTGGTCTGACGAACGCTTTTGTCACGAGCTTCAGCAGGCGTTTGGCTGGCGTCTTGGCCGGATCGTCCAGGCCGGAAAGCGCAGCGTCTATCCGCTGTCGCTGACCTCGGCTACCCGCACGGTTGCGCATCGTCTGGCATTGGTCGGCAATGCGGCGCAAACGCTGCATCCTATCGCCGGACAGGGGTTTAACCTCGGTCTGCGGGATGTGATGAGCCTGGCGGAAATGCTGGCGCAGGCGCATGCTGACGGAGAGGATCCGGGTAGCTATCCGCTTTTATGTCGCTATCAGGCCCGGCGCGCCGCAGATAAGGCCGCCACCATCGGCGTGACCGACGGGCTGGTGCATCTGTTCGCCAATCGCTGGGCGCCGCTGGTGATGGGGCGCAATCTGGGCCTGATGGCGATGGAATTATTTACCCCGGCGCGCGATGCGCTGGCGCAGCGTACCCTCGGTTGGGTCCCCCGTTAAGGAGTGAAACGTGCAAAGTGTTGATGTCGCTATTGTTGGCGGTGGAATGGTAGGACTGGCCGTTGCCTGCGGTTTACAGGGCAGCGGGCTGCGCGTTGCGGTGCTCGAACAGGCCGCGCCTCAGCCTTTGAGCGAGGATGCGCCGCCGGCGCTGCGGGTGTCGGCGATTAACGCCGCCAGCGAGAAGCTGCTGAACAAACTGGGCGTCTGGCAGGATATTATCGCCCAGCGCGCCAGCTGCTACCACGGTATGGAAGTGTGGGACAAAGACAGTTTTGGCCGCATCAGCTTTGATGACCAGAGCATGGGTTTTAGTCACCTTGGGTATATTATTGAAAACGCCGTGGTTCACCATGCCCTGTGGCAAAAAGCACAGCGCTGTGCAGACGTCACCCTGCTGGCTCCGGCGCAGCTGCAGCAGGTCGCGTGGGGGGAGAACGAGGCCTTTCTTAGCCTGCAGGACGGCAACATGTTAACCGCCCGGCTGGTGGTTGGCGCCGACGGGGCCAATTCGTGGCTGCGCAATAAAGCCGATATTCCGCTGACCTACTGGGATTATCACCATCATGCGCTGGTTGCCACTATTCGCACCGAAGAGCCGCACGAAGCGGTGGCGCGTCAGGCGTTTCACGGTGAAGGGATCCTCGCGTTCCTGCCGCTGAGCGATCCGCACCTTTGCTCTATTGTCTGGTCGCTCTCTCCTGAAGAGGCGGAGCGGATGCGGGCGGCGGACGATGCCGCTTTCAATCAGGCGCTGAATATTGCCTTCGATAACCGCCTCGGCTTATGCGCCGTGGAGAGCGAGCGCCAGGTCTTCCCGCTCACCGGCCGCTATGCGCGTCAGTTTGCCGCCCATCGTCTGGCGCTGGTCGGCGATGCCGCCCATACCATTCATCCGCTGGCGGGGCAGGGCGTTAATCTTGGCTTTATGGATGCCGCCGAGCTGATCGACGAACTGAAGCGCCTGCACGCGCAGGGCAAGGACATCGGCCAGCATCTGTATCTGCGTCGCTATGAACGCAGCCGCAAGCATAGCGCCGCGGTGATGCTGGCGGGGATGCAGGGTTTTCGCGACATGTTCTCCGGCAGCCATCCTGCGAAAAAGCTGCTGCGGGATATCGGCCTTAAGCTGGCGGATACATTGCCCGGCGTGAAGCCGCAGCTTATTCGTCAGGCGATGGGGCTCCACGACCTGCCTGCCTGGTTACGTTAAGTACATCACACTTCTCTCACCCGGCCTCGCGCCGGGTTTTCTCCTCTCATTTGAAATAATCTAATTTCACCTCGTTTTTCGCATTAGTTTTATTAATGTTACCTTTTTTTGTTATAGAAATTAGGCTCATCATTTCGCAGAAAATATCATCATGCGCTGCTTTTTCACTTTATTAGTTTAATTTTATGCGGTTTAACCCGCTTTATTGCAGCCGAAAACTCTGTAGTCTCTTTAGCTGATTTTAGTCATAAGCTAATGTGATGTCCTGACCAGGCTTATGGTTTAGTGTGGATATCGGTGGTAAGTTCAGGCCAAAGAGAACGTTTGCGTCAGCGTCCGTTAGCGATGCCGGCGGCGTTTTTCGCGGCGCAAAAACGCCAGAAATAGTGGCTGGTTCCGTTTTATTCGATGAGGAAAAGATGGCTCAACAGACTCCGTTGTTTGAACAACACACGCTATGCGGCGCGCGCATGGTGGATTTCCATGGCTGGATGATGCCGCTGCATTACGGATCCCAGATTGATGAGCATCATGCGGTGCGCGGCGATGCCGGAATGTTCGATGTGTCGCACATGACCATTGTCGATTTCCACGGCAGCCGAATCCGCGAGTTTCTGCGCTATTTGCTGGCTAACGACGTAGCGAAGCTCACCGTGCCAGGTAAAGCGCTCTATAGCGGCATGCTGACCGCCTCCGGCGGCGTCATTGATGACCTGATTGTTTATTTCCTTTCTGAAGACTATTTCCGCCTCGTTGTTAACTCCGCCACCCGTGAAAAAGATCTCGCCTGGATCACCGAGCAGTCTGAATCTTATGGTCTTGAGATAACCGTGCGCGACGATCTTTCCCTGATCGCAGTCCAGGGGCCTAGGGCGAAAGAGAAAGCGGCGACGCTGTTTACCGATGCGCAGCGTCAGGCCGTGGAAGGCATGAAGCCGTTCTTTGGCGTGCAGGCTGGCGATCTGTTTATTGCGACCACCGGTTATACCGGCGAAGCGGGCTATGAAATCGCGCTGCCGAACGAGCAGGCGGTAGATTTCTGGCGCGGCCTGCTCGATGCGGGCGTTAAGCCATGCGGCCTCGGCGCGCGTGATACGCTGCGCCTGGAAGCGGGCATGAATCTTTACGGCCAGGAGATGGACGAAGGCGTCTCTCCGCTGGCGGCTAATATGGGCTGGACCATTGCCTGGGAACCGGCTGACCGTGATTTTATCGGGCGTGAAGCGCTGGAAATGCAGCGTGAAAAAGGCACCGAGCAACTGGTGGGCCTGGTGATGACCGAGAAAGGCGTTCTGCGCGGCGGCCTGCCGGTGCGCTTTAGCGATGCCGACGGCAATCAGAAAGAAGGCATTATCACCAGCGGCACCTTCTCCCCGACGCTGGGCTACAGTATTGCGTTAGCGCGCGTACCGGAAGGCATCGGTGAAACCGCCGTAGTGCAGATTCGCAACCGCGAAATGCCGGTCAAAGTGACTAAACCTGTTTTTGTACGCAACGGCAAAGCCGTGGTGTGATTTCCCTTTTGGAGATGAATTGATGAGCAACGTACCAGCAGAACTGAAATACAGCAAAGAACATGAATGGCTGCGTAAAGAAGCGGACGGCACTTATACCGTTGGTATCACCGAGCACGCGCAAGAGCTGCTTGGCGATATGGTTTTCGTAGACCTGCCGGAAGTGGGCGCCGTCGTTGAAGCGGGCGCAGACTGCGCGGTTGCCGAATCCGTCAAAGCGGCTTCCGATATCTACGCGCCGATCAGCGGCGAAATCGTTGCCGTCAATGACGAGCTGAACGACTCCCCTGAGCTGGTCAACAGCGAGCCGTACGCCGGCGGCTGGATCTTTAAAATCAAAGCCAGCGACGAAGCTCAGGTTGCCGCGCTGCTGGATGCGACCGCATACGAAGCTCTGTTAGAAGACGAATAAATACGCTTCATCCTTCACGCTGCAGGGGCGTTGGCTTCCTGCTACGCCAATGATTTTGCGTATTCTGGCCCGGTAAGCATCAGTGCTCGCCGGGCAAACCAGTCAGACAATCACGATTCACCGCACGTTCAGGAACCATCGCTCATGACCCAGACTTTAGGCCAGCTTGAAAACCGTGACGCCTTTATTGAACGTCACATCGGCCCGGACGCCTTGCAGCAGCAGGAGATGCTGAAAACCGTTGGCGCCGATTCGCTTAACGCCCTGATTGGCCAGATTGTGCCGCAGGATATCCAGCTGGCGACGCCGCCGCAGGTGGGCGAGGCAACCACGGAATTCGCCGCGCTGGCGGAACTCAAGGCGATTGCCGGTCGTAACAAGCGCTTCAAGTCGTACATTGGCATGGGCTACACCGCCGTGCAGCTGCCGCCGGTGATTCAGCGCAACATGCTGGAAAACCCGGGCTGGTATACCGCCTATACGCCTTATCAGCCGGAGGTTTCTCAGGGCCGTCTGGAATCGCTGCTGAACTTCCAGCAGGTGACCCTCGACCTGACCGGTCTCGATATCGCCTCGGCCTCGCTGCTGGACGAAGCCACCGCCGCCGCGGAGGCGATGGCGATGGCCAAACGCGTAAGCAAACTGAAAAACGCCAACCGTTTCTTCGTCGCCGCCGACGTTCACCCGCAGACTCTGGACGTGGTGCGCACCCGCGCGGAGACCTTCGGTTTCGATGTGATTGTCGATGATGCGGAAAAAGCGCTCGACCATCAGGACGTCTTCGGCGTACTGCTGCAGCAGGTGGGCACCACCGGCGAGGTTCACGATTACAGCAAACTGATTGCTGACCTGAAAGCGCGCAAAGTGATTGTCAGCGTCGCCGCCGATTTTATGGCGCTGGTTCTGCTGACCGCCCCGGGCAAGCAGGGCGCGGACATCGTTTTTGGCTCCGCCCAGCGCTTCGGCGTACCGATGGGCTACGGCGGCCCGCACGCGGCTTTCTTTGCCGCCAAAGATGAATTTAAACGCTCCATGCCGGGCCGTATTATCGGCGTATCGAAAGATGCGGCGGGCAATACCGCGCTGCGCATGGCGATGCAGACGCGCGAGCAGCATATTCGCCGCGAGAAAGCGAACTCCAATATCTGTACTTCTCAGGTGCTGCTGGCCAACATTGCCAGCCTGTACGCGGTATTCCACGGTCCGGCTGGCCTGAAGCGTATCGCCAGCCGTATTCACCGTCTGACCGATATTCTGGCCGATGGTCTGCAGAAAAAAGGCCTTAAGCTCCGCCATGCGCACTACTTCGATACCCTGTGCGTTGAGGTTGCCGATAAAGCCGCTGTGCTGGCGCGGGCGGAAGCGCTGCGCATTAACCTGCGCAGCGATATTCATCATGCCGTCGGGATCACCCTTGACGAAACCACCACGCGTGAAGACGTCCTGAATCTGTTCCGCGCCATCATTGGCGACGATCATGGCCTGGACATCGATACCCTGGATAAAGACGTGGCCCTCGATAGCCGCTCGATCCCCGCCAGCATGCTGCGCGACGATGCGATCCTTACTCATCTGGTGTTTAACCGCTACCACAGCGAAACCGAGATGATGCGCTATATGCATGCGCTGGAGCGTAAGGATCTGGCGCTCAACCAGGCGATGATCCCGCTGGGCTCCTGCACCATGAAGCTGAATGCCGCCGCCGAGATGATCCCTATCACCTGGCCGGAATTCGCCGAACTGCATCCGTTCTGCCCGGTCGATCAGGCTGAAGGCTATCATCAGATGATCGCTCAGCTCTCCGACTGGCTGGTTAAGCTGACCGGCTATGATGCGGTCTG
The DNA here is from genome assembly GCF_018139045.1 of Klebsiella pasteurii. NCBI lineage: Bacteria > Pseudomonadati > Pseudomonadota > Gammaproteobacteria > Enterobacterales > Enterobacteriaceae > Klebsiella > Klebsiella pasteurii. Next base: position 3,044,408 of record NZ_CP073236.1, on the reverse strand, counting down.
CATGCAGCCGAACTCCGGCGCGCAGGGCGAATACGCGGGCCTGCTGGCAATTCGTCATTACCACGAAAGCCGCAACGAGGGGCATCGCGATATCTGCCTGATCCCAAGCTCTGCGCACGGCACCAATCCGGCTTCCGCGCAGATGGCGGGAATGCAGGTGGTAGTGGTGGCCTGCGATAAAAACGGCAATATCGATCTGGCGGATCTGCGGGCGAAAGCCGAGCAGCATGCGGCGAACCTCTCCTGCATCATGGTGACCTATCCGTCCACCCACGGCGTTTACGAAGAGACCATTCGCGAAGTGTGCGAAGTGGTGCATCAGTTTGGCGGCCAGGTTTATCTCGATGGCGCGAACATGAACGCCCAGGTTGGCATTACCTCTCCGGGCTTTATCGGCGCGGACGTCTCGCACCTCAACCTGCATAAAACCTTCTGCATTCCGCACGGCGGCGGCGGCCCGGGTATGGGGCCGATCGGCGTGAAATCGCACCTCGCGCCGTTTGTACCGGGCCACAGCGTGGTGCAAATTGAAGGCATGCTGACCCGCCAGGGAGCGGTTTCTGCCGCGCCGTTCGGCAGCGCCTCCATTCTGCCGATTAGCTGGATGTATATCCGTATGATGGGCGCAGAAGGGCTGAAACAGGCGAGCCAGATGGCGATTCTGAACGCCAACTACATCGCTACACGGCTGAAAGACGCGTTCCCGGTGCTGTATACCGGCCGCGACGGTCGCGTGGCGCACGAATGCATTCTGGATATTCGTCCGCTGAAAGAAGAGACCGGCATCAGCGAGCTGGATATCGCTAAGCGACTGATTGATTTTGGTTTCCATGCACCAACCATGTCCTTCCCGGTTGCCGGTACGCTGATGGTTGAACCGACCGAATCGGAAAGCAAAGTGGAGCTGGACCGCTTTATCGATGCGATGCTGGCGATTCGCGGCGAGATCGACCGCGTGAAAGCCGGCGAGTGGCCGCTGGAGGATAACCCGCTGGTGAACGCGCCGCATACCCAGGGTGAACTGGTGAGCGAGTGGAACCATCCGTACGCCCGCGAACTGGCGGTCTTCCCGGCAGGGCTGAACAACAAATACTGGCCGACCGTTAAGCGTCTGGACGATGTTTACGGCGACCGTAACCTGTTCTGCTCCTGCGTACCGATGAGCGAATACCAGTAATCTGCTGATGAGACTATCTTTTAAAGGCGCTGCGGCGCCTTTATTTTTTGGGAGAATGGCATGACGATAGCTTTGGTGACGGGCGGCAGCCGGGGAATAGGTAAAGCGACGGCGCTGCTGCTGGCGCAGGAAGGTTATACCGTGGCGGTGAATTACCACCAGAATAGCGCCGCCGCGATCGGCGTGGTGAACGAGATTATCGCCAGCGGCGGCAAAGCCGTTGCGCTACGGGCGGACGTCAGCGATGAAGCGCAGGTGATGGCGATGTTTGCCTCGATCGACCGTCTCGGCGAACCGCTCTCCGCACTGGTCAATAACGCCGGGATTTTATTTACCCAAGGGACGATTGAAAGCCTTAGCGCCGAACGGATTAACCGGGTGCTGGCCACCAATGTGACCGGTTACTTCCTCTGCTGCCGGGAGGCGGTAAAGCGGATGTCGCACAAGCACGGCGGTAAGGGCGGGGCGATTGTGAATGTGTCGTCCGCGGCGTCGCGCCTCGGGGCGCCGGGGGAGTATGTGGATTACGCCGCGTCGAAAGGTGCGGTAGATACTCTGACCACTGGCCTGTCGCTGGAGGTAGCGGCGCAGGGGATTAGGGTTAACGGCGTGCGTCCCGGCTTAATCTATACCGACATGCACGCCAGCGGCGGTGAGCCGGGGCGCGTGGATCGCGTGAAGTCGATGCTGCCCATGCGGCGCGGCGGGCAGCCGGAGGAGGTGGCTCAGGCCATCGTCTGGCTGCTAAGCGATAAGGCTTCCTACGTTACCGGCAGCTTCCTCGAGCTGGCGGGCGGAAGATAATCGGCAGCTCGTTTCCCGGGGGGGCGGCTAACGCCTTGCCCGGGCGACAAAATCTGCATACCGCACCCCATCCGTAGCCCTGCTAAGCGCAGCGCAAGCAGGGAAATGCCCTACGACGCCAGCCACAGCCGCAGGCGCATCCCCCAGCCGCTGGTCCAGCCGGTGGTGATTGACTTAACCTCGCCGCGTGAAATCACGATCAGGGTCGGCGTGACCTGCACATCCCACCGTTGGGATAGCTGACCTGTAGCGTCATTGATCGTCGGCAGCGCCGTTTTTTTATGCGCCAGCCAGCGCGTCAGGGCGGCGTTGTCGCCGGAACGGAGCGCTACCGTCATGACGTTGCCGCCATCGTCGGCCAATGCGGCCACCGAAGGCGTGGTATAGCGGCAAACGCCGCACCAGGTGGCCCAGACGTACAGCAGCAAAGGGCGCTCGTGGCTCATGGCCGCCAGATCGACCGTTCGGCCATCAAGCGTTTGCAGCGGCGTGCTGGAGAAATTCTGCGGCAGCGCGGGCCTGCGCAGGTAATCCACCGCCAGGCTAACGGCGGCGACAATCAGCAGCCATATCAGGATCTGTCTGAAGACGTTTAGCATCATTTTTCTACATAGTGATGCGCCGGAAAGGCCGGCAGCGTGCGGCGTTGATTCGCGGAGTAAGCGTCAGCGGCTCAACGTTTGATGTGGTTTATCTTATCGGCTCAGCGCGCGTTAGCAATGCTAAAGCTGTAAAGAAGTGTCTGTTTTGTAGGAAGTTTTGCCCCCTTCCGGCTGGAAAGGGGCAAGATGATTACAGTTTCTCGCCGTTGCTGGCGATAACATCTTTGTACCAGTTAAAGCTCTTCTTGCGCGAGCGGGACATATCGCCGGTACCATCGTCATGTTTGTTGACGTAGATAAAGCCGTAGCGCTTGCTGTATTGACCGGTCGTGAAGGAGACGCAGTCGATGCAGCCCCACGGGGTATAGCCCATTAGCTCAACGCCGTCGTAAGTCACCGCTTTGATCATCTCTTCGACGTGAGCGCGCAGATAGTCGATGCGGTAGTCGTCGTTGATACTGCCATCTTCTTCGACTTTATCGTACGCGCCGAAGCCGTTTTCGACGATAAACAGCGGTTTCTGATAGCGCTCATACAGTTCGCACAGCGCATAGCGCAGGCCCACCGGGTCAATTTGCCAGCCCCAGTCGGAGGCTTTGACGTGCGGGTTGGGCACGCTGCCCTCGAAGCCGGAAATTGCGTCGCCGCTGCCGCCTTCCGCTTTCACCGCATTGGTCATGTAGTAGCTGAAGCCGAGATACGCGCAGGTGCCTTCGCGCAGGATTTGGGCATCGCCGTCCTCCATGTTGATACTGAAGCCGCGACGTTCCCATTCGTTCAGGACGTAGCTCGGATAGTAGCCGCGCAGCTGGACATCGGTAAAGACGTAGCGTTCGCGCATGGATTCCTGGGCAAACATCACGTCTTCCGGCTTACAGGAGAACGGATAGAGAGGGACCATTGCCAGCATGCAGCCAACCTGCATCTGCGGATTGATTTGACGTGCCGCCTTCACCGCCAGTGCGCTGGCGACAAACTGATGGTGCAGCACCTGATACATGGTCTCTTCCGGGTTTTCATGCTCGGTATAGACCACGCCGGAGCAGCAGTAGCCAAACAGCGGCGCGCGCCAGTTACGCTGGTTATTGATCTCGTTAAAGGTCATCCAGTATTTCACTTTATGCTTATAGCGCTCGAAGACCACTTCGGCGAAGCGCACAAAGAAATCGACCACTTTGCGGTTGGTCCAGCCGCCGTACTGCTGAACCAGATGCAGCGGCATCTCAAAGTGGGAGAGGGTGATTACCGGCTCGATGTTGTACTTCAGCAGCTCATCGAACATGCCATCGTAGAATTTCAGCCCCTCTTCATTCGGCTGGCTTTCGTCGCCCAGCGGGAAAATGCGCGTCCAGGCGATGGAGGTACGGAAGCACTTGAAGCCCATCTCGGCGAAGAGCTTGATGTCTTCTTTGTAGCGGCCATGGAAGTCGATGGCTTCATGGTTCGGATAGTACTTGCCCGGCTCTACCTGCTGGGTTATCTCGCGCGGCACGCCGTGCGCGCCGCCGGTAAGCACGTCGCAGATGCTCGGACCTTTACCGTCTTTATTCCAGCCGCCTTCAACCTGGTGCGCGGCGACGGCGCCGCCCCATAAAAAGTCTTTTGGTAAAGGAATTTTCTTCATCTTTGCTCATCTCGTCATAATTACTTGTTGGTTTCGAGTCTAACAAAGGCGATATAAATGTCACGATATAACAATTTTCCATGGATGGAATTTGTTACATCGAAAAAACATCCTGTTATTTTCAGCGGAGTTTGCGCGCTAATTTACGCCCCAGTGTTTCCAGAATATAAATGACTGGGATCTGGGTGGTAATGTCATAGACGCCGCCAATGCGCGTTTGCGGAACGTGCCAGGAGAGATTAAAGTCGGCAAGCTTTGCCAGCCGCGAGTGCTCGTGGCTGGTAATGGACATCACTTTACAGCGATGCAGGCTGAACTGGCTGGCAAAGCGCAGGATCTCTTCGGTTTCGCCGGAGACCGACAGCACAATCGCCAGCGCATTACGCGCCATATCATTGGTCACCGGGAAATAAGGGTCATCGATATGGTTACTGAATTTCCCGACGTTAGAGAAGAAACGCGCGCCATATTTCGCCAGCGCGCCGGAGGTGCCGGCGCCGACGAAAATAATACGTTCCGACGACAGAATAATATCGACCGCCTGCTCGAGCAGTTGGTCAAATTCATCGTTATTAACGCTTTTAAAAAAGCTCATTATTTCGCTGGCACCGATATTTGCCTGTTGAGGCTCATTCTGCTCCAGATATAATTTAAAGCGTACGCGGAATTCCGAGTAGCCTTCGCACTGCAGCTTGCGGCAGAAGCGCAGGACGGTGGTCGTGGAGACTCCGGCCGCTTCCGCCAGTTCGCGGATGGTCATGTACATCACTTTGTCGCGATTTTTAATGACATAGTGATACACCATCATCTCAAGATTATTGAGACTGGCGATAGCGGCGTGGGAGAAGATACTCACAGTGGCAAACTCACAATTCATAATGACCAGGACGGAATGATATCATGCAGCCAAATAACATAACCTTTTTTCAGCGTTTTCAGGACGACATCCTCGCCGGACGTAAAACCATTACCCTCCGCGATGCTGCGGAATCGCACTTTAAAGCAGGCGATGTACTGCGCGTTGGCCGCTATGAAGATGACGGCTATTTTTGCACCATTCGCGTAGTCGCAACCTCGACGGTGACGCTGGATACGCTGAGCGAATGGCATGCGCAGCAGGAGAATATGACCCTGGCGCAGCTGCGCGAAGTGATAGCGGAAATCTACCCCGAAGAAAAGCAGTTTTATGTTATTGAATTCGAAAAACTTTAATTAAATAGTGAACGCCTGTTAGTTGAAATATTTATGTAAGCTATTGATTTTATACTGTTCACAAATATTCATCCTTTTATTTTAGCTAACAGGTGTTCACTGGAATCATTCTCAGTTAACCTAAGTGTGCTATTGAAAGCGTACTTGTTTTCGGAGTCAAATATGGTTCGCAAATCGTTAATCACGCAGGGATATTCTCTGGCAGAGGAAATTGCCAACAGCATCAGCCACGGGATTGGGCTGGTGTTCGGTATTGTCGGTCTGGTGTTGTTGCTAGTACAGGCGGTGGACAGCAACGCCGGCGCAACGGCCATCACCAGCTACAGCCTGTACGGCGGCAGCATGATTCTGCTGTTTCTCGCCTCTACGCTCTATCATGCTATTCCGCATCAGCGGGCAAAGCTGTGGCTGAAAAAATTCGACCACTGCGCCATCTATTTGCTGATTGCCGGGACCTACACGCCGTTTCTGCTGGTGGGGCTCAATTCGCCGCTGTCGCGCGGGCTGATGATCGTCATCTGGAGCCTGGCGCTGCTGGGGATCCTGTTTAAGCTGACGATTGCGCATCGTTTTAAGATCCTCTCTTTAGTGACCTACCTGACTATGGGCTGGCTGTCGCTGATTGTGGTTTATCAACTGGCGATTAAGCTGGCGGTGGGCGGCGTGACGCTGTTGGCCGTTGGCGGGATTATTTATTCGCTGGGGGTTATTTTCTACGTCTGCAAACGTATTCCGTACAACCACGCTATCTGGCACGGTTTTGTCCTGGGCGGCAGCGTGTGCCACTTCCTGGCCATTTATTTGTACGTCGGGCAGGTATAAATTTCGCGAAATCTCCCGGCTCGCGCTACGCTTTGCCGGGCTACAGGTTCACCGTCGCCTGAGGGCTGGTAGCCCGGACATGGCGCGCCAGCGCCGCCTCCGGGATATTCTCCGTTGGTGATGGCTTGCTTGCCTGGGCTACGGCCTGGTGTTTTTGATTCAGACCACGGCTTTCACAATATCCATTAATCTGCGGATATCTTCTGGCCGGGTATTGCCGGTTTGCGGGTCGATTATCGAGCTGTAAACATGAGGCATCACGCGAGGTACGCCGGCTTCCAGACAGCTTTGCAAAATAATGCCAAAGTTATCGAGATCGATTCCGCCGGTTGGTTCTATCAGCGTCATCCCGTTGCGCGCAGCGGTGGTCGCCAGCACATACAGCTCCGGTAGCGACTTCTCGCCGCCCATGGGGAAAAACTTCGCCGCATGGGCCCCCATATCCTGCATCATGCGTACCGCCGCATCGCAGGAGACGCGGGCCGGCGTGCCCTGACAGCTGCTGACGCCGGTGGAGATAAGCACCTCGCCTGGGGTTCCCGTCGGGCTGACCAGCGCATTAATGTAGGTCTGCTGCCCGCCCGTAGCCGCCAGCGCGCCTGCGGCAAACCCGCTGCCGGTAAAGGTCTGATTTACGTGCGCCGGGTGCAGCGCTGACGCGATCATCGCCGCTTTGTAATACTGTGCTGGATCGCCGGCCCCCAGGCCGACGGAGAGGGAGGGTATCTCCGCCATCCAGCGTTTGACTTCCTGGATACCTTCTTCCACGGAGGCAAACTGTGCCGAAAGGACGCCGATCGCCGCATGGCCTTCGGCGGCATCATAAATTTCCCGGGCGTTGGCGATATCTTTCGCCAGTACGTTAATTGCCACTCGTTGGCGATAAAAATTAATTTGCTGCATGGTTTGCAATCTCCTTTAAGCGCGTCACGATCAGGGCCATCTCCCCTTCAGCCACCGTTCGTGGGTCCAGACTAAAAACCCCCTGATGGAGGTTATAGCGCCGGGCGTAAATGGCGATATCGCCGTTGCGCAGCTCTGCTTCGACTTCGCGGGCATCCAGGCCCAGCTCCTCGGCATTCACCTGAATGCGGATACGCCAGATAGCGCGTCCGGCTTCATCCTGCTCAATATCGGCGGTTAAGCCCTTGATCCCTGAAATCGCTTTTGCGACGGGCTGGAGCTCCTCGGCAGCGACCGCCTTCTGTCCCTGATGATAGTGTTCCAGCGCATAAACCAGACCGACCATATTCTCCTTGCCGATTTTCATCGCCCGCGCAATACCGTGATGCTGCGCCTTACACGCCGCGATCCACTGTTTTTTCCCGGTGATGAATCCGGAGGTGGGCGCGTTAAACGCTTTTGCCCCGCTATAGATAACCATGTCCGCTCCGCTCGCGACCCAGACGCGCAAATCCTCCTCGGCGGCGGCGTCGACAATCAGCGGCAGGTTGTGGCGCTGCGCGACCTGGGCGAAGTCCTCAATGCTCAGCATCCCTTTTTGCACGCAGTGGTGCGACTTCACGTACAGCAGGGCGGCGGTGCTGGTAGAGATCGCGCTCTCCAACTGCCAGCGCGCCGCCAGATTGCTTGAACCGACCTCCACGACGCGCCCACCGCCTAAGCGAATCGCGCTGGTGATGGGCGCGCCGTAATCGACGTTATGCCCGCGGAGCATGACGACTTCGTTGGCCATATCGCGACTGTCCGGCATCTGCATCACTCGCGCCTGGTCGCCATGGGTAATCGCGGCGGCCACGGCGATGGCGATTCCCGCCGAGGCGCAGGAGGTGATATAGCTGTCCTCCGCACCGGTAAAGCGGGAGACCCGCTCGCCGGTTCGGTCTACCAGCCTGTCGATTTCCACAAAGGCCGATGCCGCCCGCGCCGTTGCCTGCATCACCTCCGGCGCCACGCTGGAAACGCCCAGAATCGTCATTTTGCCGCAGGCGTTAATCACCTGTTTTAACCCCAGCTGTTGATAGATATTCTGCGTCATGGTTTACAGCACTCCCAGTAGCGAACAGACCACGCTGAGCGCGACAATTGACAGCAGAATGGTGGTGTAGCGCGGCCCTTTCTTCACCAGATAGAAGTAGATGGCAAACACCGCCGCCAGCGGCAACAGGCCGGGCGCGATAGAGTCGAGAATTTGTTGGACCACCACCTCCGAGCCCTTCAGCGCGCTGAGCTTTAAGGGGGTGGTGATTTTGACGTAGCTTGCGGAGAGCGCGCCCATCATAATCAGGCCCAGCACGTTCGCGCCGTAGATAAGCTCCTTAATTCGTCCTCCCTGGAGCAGGCCGATTATTGAGTCGCGTCCCAGGGTGTAGCCTTTGTGCACCATACCGTAGCTGATCGCCAGCGTAATGGCCGGATAGAGAATTAAGGGCACAATGCCGCCCATCGCGCTGCCGCTGGCGGCGAACGGGATGAAAATAGCAATCAGCAACGGCATGACGGCCGCCCAGATGATCGAGTCCCCCATCCCGGCCAGCGGCCCCATCAGCCCGGTCTTAATCCCGGTGATAGACGCGTCGCTAATCGGTTCTCCGCGGGTTTTCTGCTCCTCCATCGCAATCGAGATCCCCTGAATCACCGCGCCAAAGGTTTGCTCAGAGTTGAAGAAGTTCAGATGGCGTTTTAGCGCCTCCACCTGCTCTTCTTTTTGCGGGTAGAGTTTTTTGATAATCGGCGTCATGGAGGCGCAGAAAATCAGACTTTGTAAACGTTCATAGGAGCTGGAAACTTCCGCGCCCAGCCAGTAGATAAACCAGGCCTTGGTGATGTCCGCTTTGGTCAGCGTGCCGCTCTCACGTGCGCGCTCAACCAGTTCATGCTGCATTACGTCGCTACTCATCATGCTGCTCCTTCATTTTTCGCCAGGCCTTTAATCAGGAAGGCCACGCAGGTCCCAAAGATCGCCATCGCCATGATGTCCACCTTCAGGTACAGCACCGCAAAGAATCCGCCGATAAACCACGGCAGCAGGCTCTTCTTGCCGATCACCATAATGGTGATGGCAAAGCCCAGCGCCGGCAGAATGCCGCCCATAATTTCAAAGGAGTGAGTCAACCAGTGCGGCATCAGCTTGAGGAAACTTTCCACCACGTCCTGGCCAAAATAGTTGGCAGCAAACACCACCGGGAAACGCAGCACCAGGCCGAGCAATGCCGGGTAGAGGAACGCGCAGCGCATAATACCGCCCATGTTGGCCGTTTCCGCGTGTTTATCCGCCATATGGACCCACGCGGCGTTCAGCGTGCGTCTAAGCTGGTCAAGGAATACGCCGATCACGCCAAACGGGATGGCCAGCGCGATGGCCAGGTTCGGATCCATTCCGGCTTTTACGGCAATAGGAATTGAGATGCAGGCGGCCAGCGCCGGATCTGACGGCACGTTACCGCCGGGCGTTGAGGTCACGCCGAGGTAAACCAGCTGCATGCCAGCGCCAATAATCATCGCTGTTTCCATGTTGCCCAGCAGCAGGCCGACAAAAACGGCGATCACCACGGGTTGAAGCAGCATGGCGGAGAAGGTGTAGCCAAGGCGTAAGCGGGCAAACCAGTAATACAATCCCATCAGGCTTGCAAAGACTAAAGTATCCATAATTATTTACCCTGTTATCAGAGGATTAGAATTTTTTCAGGATATCGTCCAGCGACTGCGGCTTATCTTCCGGGATAGTCTGGAAGACCGCCTTAATCCCTCGACTTTTCAGGTCGTGAAGAATGGCAACGTCTTTTTCATCCAACGTGATGTTCTGGAAAACGACCTTGCGGTTCGGCCCGCCGCCTAAGCCGCCAACCTGAATGGCGGAAACATTAAACCCGAGCTGTACGGCCTCCTGAATCGCCGCGAGGGAAGGGAACAGCACCAACACGCTGCCGTCACCAAGCTGGTTTTCTTTCCACGATGCGGCAAAGCTCTGATTGCTGTAGCAATCCACTTTGATGTTTGGCGGTGCCGCCATCAGATAGATATTTTTCATAAACGGATCGGCGTCCAGCTCATCACTCACTACCGCAATCCGGTTGGCCTGGGATTGTCCGACCCATTTTGTCACCACCTGACCATGAATGAGGCGGCTGTCAATACGACATAACACGATGTTAGCCATGATATTTTTTCCTTATTGTGATTGATGTAGCTGACGAACGTGGGCGACAACGTCCAGACAGCTGCTGCGCGCGGCTTCAACTAAGTCGGCTACGCAGGCGGATAGCGGCCCCTGTTCACGCTTGTCCAGCGCCTCCAGCAGCAGCGAGGCATTCAGTCCGGAAATCACCGCCACCGGATAATCGGCGCTTAGCCGCGCGGCCACGTTAGAGGTAGTCCCACCGATAAAATCGGTCAGAATAAGTGAGCCTTCGGGCAGGGTTTTCACGACAGCTTCTACGCGCTGATAAAACTCGCCCAATGTATCGACGGGCATCAGGGCTATTTCCGTTACGCCTTTAATTTCGCCCGTCACCATGCACAGGCTGTTGCAGAGCTGTTGTCCCCAGCCGCCATGGGTCAGCAGCAGGATCTGGGACAAGGGTTCAGTGGTAATCAAAATGGCCTCCTGGCGCTATTACGTTGACATACGTAATAAGAGCAAAGGCTATGCCAGAATTTGTGTCACATGGGGGGATAAGAGGGGCTGGCGCAGCGTAAAGCCACGCCAGTTAAGGGGTTAGCGATACAGCAGTTCGTAGATATAAAAATATTCCGCGTCGGATAACCGAATGGCATAAGCCTCTTCGATCGGCTGGAAGGCGGATTTAATGACACTAAACGCGCGGACGTCCAGCGCGGGCTGGCTCTCCAGCGACATCTGTAACGGTTTTCGGTTAATCACGATACGCTCGACCATACAACAGCAGTGGATCAGGAAGCGTAGTGTCACCTGGCGGCTGGGTTTTAGCGAAAGCGAGGTGGTTAAATGATTAAACACGCCTTCCATCTCTTTAAGAATACGCTGGGGGTTGAGTACCGAAATATGGTTGATGATACTTTCCATGGTCAGCGCGCTGATAAATCGCATCGCGCTGCGCTCCATCTCCAGACGGCGCTCACTGCTTGAAAGGTCCGGCGTGAGCAGGCTAAGCACCAGCTCCGGCCCCTGCTCGGAGAACAGCTCTTCAAGTGAGATAAACGGAATGTCCGGCAGCCCCGGCTGGAAGGTGCCGACAATCCCCGCTAGCCGCTCACCGGCCAGCAGCGACTGCTGAACGCGCTCCAGGCTGCGAACCTCGTTGTAATCAAGGATTACCATTCGCGTATCCTGTGACATCAGCTCGCCAAAACTTTCCTCCAGCACTTTTTTGATTTTCTCTGCGGTTCCCATGCCCGTAATGCAGGAGATCACCAGCACCTTACCGCCATTCTCCTGCTGCGGAGTACAGAGCTGACAGGGGATATTTTTACTCTGCATTAATTCCGCAAGCTGCGGTAGCTCGCTGGTTTCATAGCTTAAATCCAGACCCAGCTCCAGCAGGCTGGTCAGCGTAATATTTGGCAGTAACAGGACGTCAATCTGGAATAACTTGCTGATGGTACTGCCAAAATGCACCAGTGAGCCGATATCCACCATCAGAATCAGCCGCCGGTAGCGTTGGGTTTGGATCAGCTGGGTTAGCGTTTCCAGCGTGTCATGCACCGACTGCTCAAATGGCATATCGATGGCGCTGAACAGCTCCCGCTCCAGCACTCGATTGACGTACTGGGCCTGGCTGGTCGCGGTCGTCGCGCCGTGAGCGATTAAAATGACGCCGCAGTCGGGACTGGCGTCGATACGCTGGCGATAATGGCGGCACTCTTTCAGGAACAGACATAACCAGACAATCTCCGTCGCCGGGCACTGAATATGCAGCAGCTCGTTGATTTTCCGGCACAGCAGAGTCGCGTTTTCATACTCGTCTTTGCAGCGGTCGAGGATCAGGCTGGAGGAGTAGAGCTGCGGGATCAGCCCGCGCTGGACGTAGCCAATCAGCGCCAGAAAGTGTTTTCGCAGCGGATTCATCAGGTTTTCTGGCAGCGTAAAGCCCAGCACCTGTTCCACACAGCCAATCAGCAGGGTCACCCGCTCTTCAATCCGATCGCCGTAGCGCGGCGGATGGGCCACGCTGTCGCGGCTGTAGAGACCATATTCAAAGATTGAACTGAGTTTGTTTTTGAGGATCGCCAGCGTCTCAGCCGGTGGGACATTGCTGTTGCGCAGGTTGATGTATTCGCGGGTGAGGAAGCTGTAAAACAGATCGCTTTCTTCGATCTCCGCTCCTGTCGCCAGAGAGGTTTTCAATGCGGGTAACGTGCGCGCATCGACGCTTAGCCGATCCTGGCCGTCAAACAAGGTATCGACGAGCAGGCGCTGTTCCGGGGTGGCGTTAAACGGCATGTCTACCAGCCGTTTATCCAGCCGGAGCGTGTCGTTATGCTCGGTCATTCCCGCGGCCCACGCCTGGGCGCAAAGAAACTGGATATCGCTTTTGAGCTGGCCGATATTGCCTTCCAGCGGCTTATTCAGCAACCAGAGCAACAGCGTTTTGTCGATACTGACCGTACGCTCAATTTTGCGGCTCTCACGCTGGAGAAAACCGACGATAAGCTCCACCTGTTCCTCCACCGAGCGCTGACGGATCCCAGGAAGATCGATACAGACCTGGATGCGCCTCTGGAACGTTCGCAGCAGCGCCGAACTGACCGGTTCGGTAGTGGCGCAAATCAAGCGTACCGTGATGGAACGCGCCGTGGCGCTTGAACCGAGCGGGCGATATTGACCTTTATCGAGAATGGAGAAGAGTTTTTCCTGCCCTTCATAAGGCAGGCGATGCACCTCATCAAGCAGCAGATACCCGCCGTCCGCCTGCTCCACCAGACCGGCTTTATTCTCACTGGCGCCGGTAAAGGCGCCCTGCCGATGACCAAATAAATGCGAAGAGAGCAGTTCCGGGTTGTGCGCATACTCGGCGCAGTTAAAGTAGACCAGCGGCGGGGGGGAGCCCGCGGCGTGTTCGCAGGCAAAGCGGTGCATCAGTTCGGCAAAGAAAGTTTTTCCCACACCGGAGGGGCCAGTCAACAGCACATGGAGCCCGTGAGGATAAAGCACCGCGGCGCGGCCTTTTTCCACCGCGTCACGGAGGCTACGGTCGTAGCCAATCAGCCCGCTGAAGGGGTCATCCGGCGAGCGATCTTCCTGATGCGGTAGAAGGTCGCCAACCGTGCGCACTTCACATTCGGTATCATTCAGTCTGCGCCCCAACAGCGTTTCCATTGCCTGACGGTGCAGAAAGAACACCGGTCGCCCTTTGCTTTTAATCGCCAGGCCGTCGTTCCATAACTGATTGAGGTCTTTACTGACCGAGTTACGCGCAAGCCCGAGGTTAAAGCCGATGGCTTCCGCCGTAAAAGCTGTTTCCTGTTCCAGATCCGCAAGACTCAGCCCGCGCGTTAGCCGCTCCAGTTCCCCCAGTATGACCTCAATCCGTCTCATCTCTTTACCGCTTAAGAAATAAATGATTGTTCAGAACATACACTATTATTCTACGCAAGAAAGTGGCCTGGGCCAGAGATGGCGCATTTGCGCAAAGCGCGGTCGCGGGTGTTTCGTGGTTTGCGGGTAGGGTAGCGCCGCCTCCGGGGAGAAGGCGGCCGGGAATGTCGCTTTAACGCTCTTCCAGCGAATACGGCAGCGGCTCAATGCTCAGGCTACCGGCATCGTCGCGCACGCGGAACACGCTGTCCGGCTCCATATCGTTATTCATTACCACCTGCACCAGCAGACGGCCGTCGTCCAGCTGTACGGCAGCTAAAACGGTGCCGGTACGGCGCCAGTTTTCACCCATTTTCAGCTCCAGGTCTTCCCCGGCTTCAGGCACGCGGCTGGCCGTTCCCGCCAGATACCACAGGGCGCGCTTGTTGGCGCCGCGGAATTTAGCGCGGGCTACCATTTCCTGGCCGGTGTAGCAGCCTTTTTTGAAGCTGATGCCGCCCAGCGCCTGCAGGTTGGTGGCTTGCGGAATAAACTGCGCGCTGTTGGCGCTGTCGATAACCGGCAGACCGGCTTCGATATTCAGCGCCAGCCACTGCTGGCTATTGTTGAGCTGCGCTTCGCCGCGCAGGGTATCGGTGATGCGGGTGGCGGTTGCCACATCGGTCACCAGCAGGAAGCGCTCGGCCGGATGCTCAAACCACAGCACGCTGGTAGCGCCTTCGCTGACCACCTGTTTCTCGGCGTTCGGCAGCTGACTAAACAGCGGCGACAGCGCAGCGCGCGCCTGGAAACCGGCAACGCCCAGCAGCACGGATTCATCATCGGCGGCGATGGTCACCTTAGAGAACACCGCGTATTTTTTCAGTTCGGTCAGCTGCGCATCGCGCAGGCTGCGGCGCTCAATCCACGCAAAACCCTCGTTGCGGCGGAAAACGCGAAGATTGCTCCACATCTTGCCCTTGGCGTCACAATGCGCGGCAAGCAGATGCTGCTCGTCGGTCAGGTGGCTGACGTCGGCGGTAATCTGCCCCTGCAGATATTTTTCGCCATCCGGACCGGTAATCGTCGCCAGCGCCCAGTCGTCCAGCGTCATCAGCGTTAACGGCAGACGAGCGGAAGAGGAAGGCTGACGCGGAGGAAAAGGTGTAAAAGCCATAGTCATATCCTGAATAGCTTAACGCAGAGTGTGTGACTAATGGTAAAAGAGCTATGGTGCAATGCAAGCGCTTTTGACAGGCCATTCGTGCCCTAAAAAACCGGGAGCCAAAACGAGCGAAATAATCAATAACCTGATTATTTTAAGGATTTCATGGAATAGCGCTCGCGAATCTTGATATTCCAGTGAAGTCAGCGCCGAAAACGGGTTAAACTAAGAGATATTTATAAGTAGGAAGTAAAACATGGACATTAACAATAAAGCCCGCATCCACTGGGCATGTCGTCGAGGTATGCGTGAACTCGATATCTCCATCATGCCGTTTTTCGAGCATGAGTACGACACGCTAAGCGATGGCGATAAGGCGTTATTCATCCGCCTGCTGGAAAATGACGATCCGGATCTGTTCAACTGGTTGATGAATCATGGCGAGCCGGCTGATGCTGAACTGCAGCGGATGGTAAAATTAATTCAGACTCGGAATCGGGAACGTGGTCCTGTGGCAATCTGATTTACGCATCTCGTGGCGCGCGCAGTGGTTCTCACTGCTGATGCACGGCGTGGTGGCGGCGCTGGTGCTGGTATTGCCCTGGCCGCTGAGCTATACCCCGCTGTGGCTGATATTGCTGTCGCTGGTAGTGTTCGACTGCGTACGCAGCCAGCGGCGGATCCACGCCCGTCAGGGTGAAATAAAGCTGCTGATCGACTCGCGTCTGCGCTGGCAAAAGGCGGAGTGGGATATCATCGGCACGCCGTGGGTAATCAACAGCGGCATGCTGCTGCGCCTGCGGAATACGGAAAACCAACGTACCCAGCATTTGTGGGTCGCGGCGGATAGCATGGACGCGGGAGAATGGCGCGACCTGCGTCGGCTAGTGTTACAGAAACCGACGCAAGAGTAGGCAAGGGCTCAGGAGAACTGCTCAGCCATTTCACCGAGGATTTGCTCGCACCAGTTCTGAATGCGCTCATCGCTCAGGTCGTACTGGTTCGTTTCATCAAGCGCCAGGCCAACGAACAGCTGGCCGTCGGCGATGACCGGTTTCGGGC
This sequence comes from Klebsiella pasteurii, assembly GCF_018139045.1. Lineage (NCBI taxonomy): Bacteria > Pseudomonadati > Pseudomonadota > Gammaproteobacteria > Enterobacterales > Enterobacteriaceae > Klebsiella > Klebsiella pasteurii. The sequence continues at coordinate 3,028,484 of NZ_CP073236.1, read as the reverse complement.
TGGTGAATTCATAGCCTTCGGTAGGCCAGTAGCCAATGAACTTAACCCCTTTGGTCGCCAGCTTATCGTGCAGCATACCGAGCGCGTCGAGGAACCATTCGCCGTAGCCGATCTGGTCGCCCATGCCGTACAGCGCGACGATTTTATCCTGCAGATCCAGCGTATCAAGCTGCTGCCAGACGGCCTCCCAATCCTCCTGGATCTCGCCGAAATCCCAGGTCGGAATGCCGAGGATCAGCACGTCATACTGCGTCATCAGGGTAGGGGAATCATCTTTCAGGTTGTGCAGCGTGACCAGTTCAGGGCCGATAATATCGCGGATTTTTTCTGCCGCCATTTCGGTGTAGCAGGTGCTGGAACCGTAAAAAAGACCTATGTTCATCGCGGAAACGTCTCAATTCTTGCTGTGACTTTGCGCTTAGTGTACCAGAAAGGCCGCGCCCGCCTGCAACTCGAATTATTTAGGGTATAATGGCGCCGTTTTAATAAGCAAAGAGGCCGGAGTGGAACAGGATCTCGCACGAATCGAGCAGTTTCTTGATGCCTTATGGCTGGAGCGTAATCTGGCTGAAAACACGCTAAGCGCCTATCGCCGGGACCTGACGATGGTGGTCGAATGGCTGCATCATCGTGGCCTGTCGCTTGCCAGCGTCAGCGGCGAAGATCTCCAGTCGCTGCTGGCGGAGCGGCAAACCGGTGGCTACAAGGCCACCAGCACCGCGCGCCTGCTAAGCGCCGTGCGCCGCTTCTTCCAGCATCTTTACCGGGAGAAAATTCGCCCGGACGATCCCAGCGCGCTGCTGGCCTCACCAAAGCTGCCGCAGCGGTTGCCGAAGGATCTGAGCGAGGCGCAGGTGGAGCGACTGCTCCAGGCGCCGCTGGTTGAACAGCCGCTGGAGCTGCGCGATAAAGCGATGCTGGAAGTGCTGTACGCCACCGGTCTGCGCGTTTCCGAGCTGGTGGGCCTGACCATGAGCGACATTAGCCTGCGCCAGGGCGTGCTGCGCGTGATTGGTAAAGGAAATAAAGAACGTCTGGTACCGTTAGGCGAAGAGGCGGTGCTGTGGGTTGAGAACTACCTTGAATACGGCCGTCCCTGGCTGCTGAACGGCGTGGCGTCCGATGTGCTTTTCCCCAGCCAGCGCGCGCAGCAGATGACGCGCCAGACTTTCTGGCATCGAATTAAGCATTATGCCGTACTGGCGGGGATTGATAGCGAAAAGCTCTCCCCGCACGTGTTACGCCATGCGTTTGCTACGCATTTACTTAACCATGGCGCTGACTTACGCGTGGTGCAGATGCTGTTAGGACACAGCGATCTCTCCACGACGCAGATCTACACCCACGTGGCGACCGAGCGTCTGCGACAACTCCATCAACAGCATCACCCGCGTGCGTGAGTGCTGAAAAAAAGGACTGAGTATGAAAAAAGGTTTACTGATGTTCACTCTGCTGGCGACCACCTTATCTGGTGCGGCGCATGCGGATAGCGCGGCGATTAAGCAACTGCTGGCGAAGCTGGGCGTGCAGAGTTCGGACGTGCAACCTTCGCCGATCAAAGGCATCAGCACCGCATTGACGGACAGCGGCGTGATATACGTTACCGATGACGGTAAGCACATTATCCAGGGGCCGATGTACGACGTCAGCGGCGCGCGGCCGGTAAACGTCACCAATACGCTGCTGGTCGGTAAGCTGAACGCGCTGGAAAAAGAGATGATCGTCTATAAGGCGCCGCAGGAAAAACACGTCATCACCGTCTTCACCGATATTACCTGCGGCTATTGCCATAAACTGCACGAACAGATGAGCGACTACAACGCGCTGGGGATTACCGTGCGCTATCTGGCCTTCCCGCGCCAGGGGCTGCAAAGCGAAGCCGAACAGAACATGAAGGCTATCTGGTGCGCCAAGGATCGCAACAAAGCCCTGGATAACGCGATGAGTGGCAAAGGCGTACAGCCGGCCAGCTGCGATGTTGATATCGCTAAGCACTACACTCTCGGCGTTCAGCTTGGCGTTAACGGCACGCCGGCGATGGTGCTGAGCGACGGCACGCTGATGCCCGGCTATCGCGATCCTAAAGACCTGAAAGCGCTCCTTGATGAGCATCAAAAACAGACAAGCGGTAACTGATTCGCGTGAAACAACAGATACAACTACGCCGCCGTGAGGCGGTTGACGGCGTCGATTTACCTGCCGATCTCCCGCCGCTGTTGCAGCGGCTGTACGCCAGCCGCGGCGTGCGCAGCGCGCAGGAGCTGGAGCGCGGGGTGAAAGGCATGCTGCCGTGGTCGCAGCTGACCGGCGTCGAAAAAGCAGTAGAGATACTTTATGGCGCATTTAAGCAGGGGCTGCACATCGTGGTGGTCGGCGACTTTGACGCCGACGGCGCCACCAGCACCGCGCTGAGCGTGCTGGCCCTGCGCGCGCTGGGGTATAGCAACGTTTCGTACCTGGTGCCAAACCGTTTTGAGGATGGCTACGGCCTGAGTCCAGAAGTGGTGGATCAGGCTCACGCCCGCGGCGCGCAGCTGATTATGACCGTGGATAACGGCATTTCTTCGCACGCTGGCGTCGATCATGCACACGCGCTGGGTATTCCGGTGCTGGTGACCGATCACCACCTGCCGGGGGATTCGCTGCCCGCGGCGGAAGCGATTATTAACCCGAACCTGCGCGACTGTGAGTTCCCGTCGAAATCGCTGGCCGGGGTGGGTGTGGCTTTTTATCTGATGCTGGCGCTGCGCACTTTTCTGCGCGATAAAGGCTGGTTTGAGGAGCGCGGCATCGCGCCGCCGAATCTGGCTGATTTACTCGATCTGGTGGCGCTTGGAACCGTGGCGGACGTCGTACCGCTGGATGCCAACAACCGGATCCTGACCTGGCAGGGGCTGAGCCGCATTCGGGCGGGGAAATGCCGTCCGGGCATTAAAGCGCTGCTGGAAATCGCCAACCGCGACCCGCAAAAGCTGGCGGCAAGCGATCTCGGGTTTGCGCTCGGTCCGCGCCTGAACGCGGCTGGACGGCTGGACGATATGTCCGTCGGCGTGGCGCTGCTGCTGTGCGACAACACCGGCGAAGCGCGGGTGCTGGCCAATGAGCTGGACGCGCTGAACCAGACGCGTAAAGAGATAGAGCAGGGGATGCAGGCGGAAGCGCTGACCCTGTGTGAGAAGCTGGAGCGCAGCGGCGAGACGCTACCCGGCGGCCTGGCGATGTACCACCCGCAGTGGCACCAGGGCGTTGTCGGTATTCTGGCCTCGCGTATCAAAGAGCGTTTTCATCGCCCGGTTATCGCCTTTGCGCCTACAGGCGACGGTACGCTCAAAGGCTCCGGCCGGTCGATTCAGGGGCTGCATATGCGCGATGCGCTGGAGCGCCTGGATACCCTCTATCCGGGGCTGATTATGAAGTTTGGCGGCCATGCCATGGCGGCAGGACTATCGCTGGAAGAGGCGCGCTTTGAAGAGTTCCAGCAGCGCTTTGGCGAGCTGGTGACCGAGTGGCTCGATCCGGCGCTGCTGCAGGGCGAAGTGGTCTCCGACGGTCCGCTGGCGGCGGCAGAAATGAGCATGGAGGTCGCGCAGATGCTGCGCGACGCCGGGCCGTGGGGGCAGATGTTCCCCGAGCCGCTGTTTGACGGGCGTTTTCGTCTGCTGCAGCAGCGGCTGGTCGGCGAGCGTCATCTGAAGGTGATGGTTGAACCGGTCGGCGGCGGCCCGCTGCTGGACGGTATCGCGTTCAATGTTGATACTTCCCTTTGGCCGGATAACGGCGTTCGCGAAGTTCAGCTTGCCTATAAGCTTGATATCAACGAGTTCCGCGGCAACCGCAGCCTGCAGCTGATCATCGACCACCTCTGGCCAAATTGACAACAGTATATTAATGAGAGCGCGAATCCGGTAGAATTCCGCTCTTATCACCGCATTTTGACGAATCCATTAAAAGAAACCGACCATGTTTGAAATAAATCCGGTAAAAAACCGCATTCAGGACCTCACGGAGCGCTCGGGCGTTCTTAGGGGGTATCTTTGACTACGATGCTAAGAAAGAACGTCTCGAAGAAGTAAACGCCGAGCTGGAGCAGCCGGACGTCTGGAACGAGCCCGAGCGCGCACAGGCGCTGGGCAAAGAGCGTTCCTCGCTGGAAGCTATCGTGGATACGCTGGATCAGATGTCTCAGGGGCTGGAGGACGTTTCCGGCCTGCTGGAGCTGGCCGTTGAAGCCGACGACGAAGAGACCTTCAACGAAGCCGTCGCTGAGCTCGATGTGCTGGAAGAGAAGCTGGCGCAGCTGGAATTCCGCCGCATGTTCTCCGGTGAATACGACAGCGCCGATTGCTACCTCGATATCCAGGCCGGTTCCGGCGGTACGGAAGCGCAGGACTGGGCCAGCATGCTGACGCGCATGTATCTGCGCTGGGCAGAAGCGCGCGGCTTCAAGACCGAGATTATTGAAGAGTCTGAAGGCGAAGTGGCGGGCATTAAGTCCGTGACCATCAAGATTATCGGCGACTACGCCTACGGCTGGCTGCGTACCGAAACCGGCGTTCATCGCCTGGTGCGTAAGAGCCCGTTCGATTCCGGCGGCCGCCGCCACACCTCTTTCAGCTCCGCGTTCGTTTATCCGGAAGTGGATGACGATATTGATATCGACATTAACCCGGCGGATCTGCGCATTGACGTTTATCGCGCATCCGGCGCGGGCGGTCAGCACGTTAACCGTACGGAATCCGCGGTGCGTATTACCCACATTCCGACCGGCTTAGTGACCCAGTGCCAGAACGACCGTTCACAGCACAAGAACAAAGACCAGGCCATGAAGCAGATGAAAGCGAAGCTTTATGAGCTGGAAATGCAGAAGAAAAATGCCGAGAAGCAGGCGATGGAAGACACCAAATCCGACATCGGCTGGGGCAGCCAGATCCGTTCTTACGTGCTGGATGACTCCCGCATTAAAGATCTGCGCACCGGGGTGGAAACCCGCAACACTCAGGCGGTGCTGGACGGCAGCCTGGATCAATTTATCGAAGCAAGTTTGAAAGCAGGGTTATGAGGAACCAACATGTCTGAACAACAAGCACAGGGCGCTGACGCGGCAATTGACCTTAATAATGAACTGAAAGCCCGTCGTGAGAAGCTGGCCGCGCTGCGTGAGCAGGGTATCCCGTTCCCGAATGATTTCCGTCGTGACCACACCTCTGACCAACTGCACGCTGACTTCGATGGCAAAGAAAACGAAGAGCTGGAAGCGCTGAACGTTGAAGTCGCCGTCGCTGGCCGCATGATGACCCGTCGTATCATGGGTAAAGCCTCCTTCGTTACGCTGCAGGACGTTGGCGGCCGCATTCAGCTGTACGTTGCCCGCGACGATCTGGCGGAAGGCGTCTATAACGAGCAGTTCAAAAAATGGGACCTCGGCGATATCATCGCGGCGCGCGGTAAGCTGTTCAAAACCAAGACCGGCGAGCTCTCTATCCACTGCACCGAGCTGCGTCTGCTGACCAAAGCCCTGCGACCGCTGCCGGACAAATTCCACGGCCTGCAGGATCAGGAAGCGCGCTATCGTCAGCGCTACCTGGATCTGATCTCCAACGATGAATCGCGCAACACCTTTAAAGTGCGTTCGCAGATCCTGGCGGGCATCCGCCAGTTCATGGTCGGTCGCGGCTTTATGGAAGTCGAAACCCCGATGATGCAGGTGATCCCTGGCGGCGCATCTGCGCGTCCGTTCATCACCCATCACAACGCGCTGGATCTGGATATGTACCTGCGTATCGCGCCGGAACTGTACCTGAAGCGCCTGGTGGTTGGCGGCTTCGAGCGCGTGTTCGAGATCAACCGTAACTTCCGTAACGAAGGTATCTCCGTTCGCCATAACCCAGAGTTCACCATGATGGAACTCTATATGGCCTATGCGGACTACAAAGATCTGATTGAGCTGACCGAATCCCTGTTCCGCACCCTGGCGCAGGACGTTCTCGGCCATACTGAAGTGCCTTACGGCGATCAGACTTTCGATTTCGGCAAGCCGTTTGAAAAACTGACCATGCGCGAAGCGATCAAGAAGTACCGTCCGGAAACCGAGATGGCCGATCTGGATAACTTCGATTCTGCAAAAGCCATTGCGGAAAGCATCGGCGTTCACGTTGAGAAGAGCTGGGGTCTGGGCCGCATCGTGACCGAGATTTTCGAAGAAGTGGCGGAAGCGCATCTGATCCAGCCGACCTTCATTACCGAATATCCGGCAGAAGTCTCTCCGCTGGCGCGTCGTAACGACGAGAACCCGGAAATCACCGATCGTTTTGAATTCTTCATCGGTGGGCGTGAAATCGGTAACGGCTTTAGCGAGCTGAACGATGCGGAAGACCAGGCGCAGCGTTTCCTCGATCAGGTTAACGCGAAAGCCGCCGGTGACGACGAAGCGATGTTCTATGACGAAGACTACGTGACCGCGCTGGAGCATGGTCTGCCGCCGACTGCGGGTCTCGGTATCGGTATCGACCGTATGGTGATGCTGTTTACCAACAGCCACACCATCCGCGACGTGATCCTGTTCCCGGCGATGCGTCCGGTAAAATAAGCATTACGCGAATAAAAAAACCCAGCAGAGCTGGGTTTTTTTATGCCTGATTGCTAAAGCTGATTAATGCGTTACGCGCATTATCGTCCGCCGACTGCAGCACCATCCACGGGCTAAAAGCCCACGGCGTCGCGCGAATCCCGCTTAACACATCCGCAAGATGGCTCCATTGAAAATCCATCACTTCGTCAGGATTTATCCGTAATGCGCTGGCGACTCGTGCCGCATAGACCGGACAGACCTCGTTTTCGACAATGCCATTCGGCGCGACGGCCCGGTAACGGAACTCCGGAAAGACCGGGACGATGCGGGTAATCTCAACGCCGAGCTCAAAGCGGCAGCGGCGCTCAACGGCCTGTTCGAAGGTTTCGCCGGTTTGCGGATGCCCGCAGACTGAGTTTGTCCACACGCCTGGCCAGGCTTTTTTGCCCAGCGAGCGGCGCGTGACCAGCAGTTGGCCTTGTTCATTGAACAGCCAGCTGGAAAACGCGAGATGCAGAGGGGTATTGAGGGTGTGGGCGGCATACTTCTCCAGCATACCTGTAGGCTTATCTTGCTCGTCCAGCAAAATGACATGTTCCCCGGCCATGACAACTCCTGAAATAGAAAATGACCCGGCACAAACCCGCCGGGTCATGTACTCAGGCCACTAGGGTAGCCCATAAATGGGACAAAGGCATTACCAAAACATGTTGGCCACGGGGGAGAGTATGATATTACAGATGCGCTGCCAGGCGGCTCATGGATTAACTAGCCGTTTAACCCGAAGCATCATGAAGATCCTGGCGATGATATGTAGCCGCTTAGCCGGCCTTTAATACTTCTGTATGAAGGGTAGCGATTGGGGATTGCCCTGGGGACTGGTATGATAATCCCCCCTGGTTTTGAGGTGAATGTTTGTGTTAAGCGCAGGACGCCTGATGAGAAAACGCTTTGTTATCGCAATAATGTTGTTGAGCAGCCTGATCGTCGCGGGGTGTTCCAGCTCATCCGATTCCGGTTCCACCTATACCGTGAAGCGCGGCGACACGCTGTACGCTATTTCACGTTCCACTGGCACCAGCGTCAGGGATCTCGCCCGTCTCAATAATATTTCACCTCCCTATACCATCGAAGTTGGGCAAAAGCTGAAGCTGAACAGCGGCTCAGGGACTACGGCGAAGGCGGGGGCATCCGGCAAGAAATCGTCAGCGAAACGTACCGCAGCCGTGACGCCATCTTCGGCAGTGCCGCAGTCCTCCTGGCCACCGGTCGGGCAACGCTGCTGGCGCTGGCCAACCAGCGGTAAAGTAGTGCTGCCATACTCCACCAGCGATGGCGGCAATAAAGGTATCGATATCGCCGGTAAGCGCGGCCAGCCGGTGTATGCGGCAGGGGCGGGCAAAGTGGTGTACGTGGGCAACCAGCTGCGCGGCTACGGCAACCTGATTATGATTAAACATAATGAGGACTATATCAGCGCCTATGCGCACAACGACAAGCTGATGGTGAACAATGGCCAGAGCGTGAAGATCGGCCAGCAGATCGCCACCATGGGCAGCTCGGATGCGGATTCCGTGCGTCTGCACTTCCAGATTCGCTACCGGGCGACGGCGATCGACCCGCTGCGCTATTTGCCGCCGCAGGGCAGTAAGCCCAAGTGCTAAAAGGTTATTTTATCGGCAGTTAGCCTGGTTTGGGCTTGTCAGCGGGTGCGTAAGGTCTATAATGGCCCTCGCACCTCTTTGCTTCAAGGAGGAGGAGTAAGGCATTGCATGGTTGTCTTAAAGTAGTCTGTTGTAAAACTGATTACATCCCTGACAAGAATCCAAATGGGTGAATTTGCTTTATCGGATCCTGTCTGGGCGAGTGTAGCTCAATGGTAGAGCTTTTGGTTCCCAACCAAATGACGGGGGTTCGATTCCCCTCACTCGCTCCACTTCCTGAATAGAGTCCGCTATGGACGCCAGCCTTAATTTCTCAAAACGTATGAATGGTGCCTACAAACGTCGCTATCACTTAGTATAGGGACATCATCTGAGTATTAACCCACGATGCGTTGGTGATTGATCTGTGCTCATGCACGATTCTTGGCTGGTCGCTGTTACTACGAATTTGACCACCATTTGCTTATGCTAGAATCTCATTCAACTCTTTGAAAGTAGACTATATTCATAGAGGTCACAGGGTCAGCCTGGGCACCAGATGGACGATAGCGTCTAGTTAGACAGAGTATGCTTTCAATCGCGGACGTTTTCACTGCGAGGATGGCGATCGCAGAGGGCAATAATTAGCAAATCAGTAAGTTACCAAGGTTAAGGTCATAACACATTTATAAGAATAAACTTATTCTGCTAATTATGTGATACGCAAGTTAAAGTGAAGTCCGCCAATAGAGATAAACTACAACGTACTGATAAAACACAAGTATTATAAAAAACATACGATATGTACGTGCTTAATATCAAAAAAATTCAAATATATTAGCGAAAATAGATGAAATAAATGATTTCTCCTGAAATTAGTATAACTTGCGCCTTTTAAGTTCAAAAAGTAACCAATTGCATACGAATTGCATAACCTATTTAATCAAATTATAATAAAAAGAATATAATTGCAGGAGCGATGTGCAATGAATTACTTACTTGAGAATTTGGTTCATTACAATGAAGAGTCGCGAGCTTTAGAGAACGATAATACAGAGATAATACTTCCTGTATCGGCCGCGAGGCTATTGTCTTTATTGTTACAAAAAAATAACGAGCAGTTAAGCAGAATTGAAATTCTTGAGAAAGTTTGGGAGAAGTATGGTTTAGTGGCATCTAACCACAATCTAAACAGAAATATCTCTATATTACGGAAAACGTTACAAGAATTAGGTCTGTCAGATATCATTGAAACGATACCTAAACAAGGGTTCAGGTTGCATTGTGATTTTAAGTTAATATCCCAAGCTCAAGAAAATAATACAAAAAAAATAAAACACAAGGTGTTACGTAACACTGGCTTAAAGCTTAATTTCTTCATTTTTATATGTTTTAGTATACTCCTCATATGTCTTTACATCAAATATGATGAAAAAAGCAGTGTATTATATAAATATAAAACGATAGGGAAATGTGATGTATATGTTGATAAAAGCTTAACAAACATTAATAATGTATCCGTTTTTTTCGATACTATACTTGGTAAGAAAATCATTGAAACTTGTAAGAACATGACCCAAACGATATTTTTTGATGATAATAAAACATCTTTAAAAGATAAAACGTACTCTACGCACGTAGCTGTTTGCAAAGCAAATAAATTGAATAAAGGTAATCAATGTGAAAACTATCTCAATATTAAAAATATTTAGCGTAGCTGTTAATATTGTATTGTTGCTGGTTATTGCCTTTATTGGTTATAAGTTATTTGCCATAGATAAATATTTGCCAATGAACTGTATGTCTAGTTTTTACATCAATCAGGGAGAAAAAAACGTTATCACAGGTAATGTTAAAATTGTTTTTCATATAACAGAAAAAGGACATGTGGTTGTTAATGAATATGGTACTCTCGAGAATGAAGGGAAGGAATATATTGTTGACCGTTCAGGTGATATGACTATCACCAAAAATACGGAAAATGGTTTTCATAAAGTAGTTAAAGGGCGTTTTACAGCCAACAAGCAGGATACAACTCCGCCAGAATTGACGGAGAAACTTACTTCAAGTCAGTCTGTATTTTTTTATAAAATTCAGAAAATAGATGAAGTCACATGGCGTATTAGCGATCTGCAACGTACTATTTTCATGTGTCGCAGATGATCTATTTTATTCACCAGTGAATTAATAATGTTAGCTCATGGTTTTTATAAAGGTGTATGCAATTTTTATACTGTCGTATGTTCTTTTTAATCAATGATAGCGACAGTAAGCCGTATTGATTTAATAATCGACATTGAATACTGGTAATCAGTGATAAAGCAAGTTAACTATTTTTTCTTTTATAGCTATTCGATAACTGCTTTTAACTCCTGTAAAAATCTGGGCATGAAAATATAGCTATCAACAGGAATATATCTTCTTGTCCCTCACTCTCTTTTGACGTAATGCTGCGCTAACCATTTATGTGGTTATTCAATGTGGCAATCGAACTGGCATTTCTTTCTCCTTCTTCTGTTTGTATTGTTTATATCCGAATAGGTAACATACATCTTCCTGCCCTGATGAAGTATCCCTTTTTAACTCCTGATTTATTCATAAACAGTTTATGCAAAATATTTATCAGGAAAAAGCAAACTCTATCCCTGCCTGAATTATATCAAAGCATGTTGTTTCTTTAACTACATGGCAATACTGGCACAAGTAAAAAATTATAGGGATTACATTTGATCGTAAATCTAGTGAAATACCTTCTTTCTGGTTTTTCTGAGCTGAATAAAAAATGGCAATAACTATTTCCAGTGAGGGATGGTTAAAAAATTTTCCTGTAGAGGGCATAAATATCTATAATTTTAATCGATTTTACAGTTGTCAGGTTTATGAATTGTCTTTGTAAAAGCGTGTGAAAATTGAACAAAAAAATGTGAGCTTTACGTGAAGTTATAAAAAATCTTACCAATGCACCTATTTTCACACCAGCTAAAGGCAGTCAGTTGTATAATCCTTTCTTAATTAAAGCTATCTTGGTAGCGTGAAAAACTAGATTTTATTTGATTATTGGAGTTATGTGCTGATTCGTTATGATTGTCTATGATGTTTTTATAATTTATTACAGGTTTTAGAATAATAATTTGTATATTCAGTATGACTTTTTGCTCTATTGCCTTGCCTGACAAATAGCGTAACAATTGTTGCCATGTTCAGGTATGTTCAATTGGATGAGATCACCAGCGTTGGTACCAGATGGAATTATAAGTTATATGTTTTGCGATGGAATAGATTAAAAGCCTGGGGCTATACAAAGTAGGAACATTTTCTAACAAGGATTCGGATGTGCGTGCCTTAATATTAGATCCAAATGTCATTAGTCAAAATTACTTACGATCTCAGACGGAAAATGCTGGGTTTGTTGTGGATGTTTGTTCGAGCTTAAAAGAAGCATGGCTGTTCATGATATCGAATAAACCAGATGTTATGGTAATGACTACGACTCCTCGTGATTCCGAAAGTGTCCAGGCTATTCGGCGTTGGCGAAAAATGGGAGAAAATATTAGGATCTTAATAATCAGCAATGAAGAAAACCTGCAGCATAAAGTGCGTGCTTTAAATGGAGGCGCTGATGATTATATTGTCAAACCATTCAGGATAGAAGAACTCATTGTTCGCTTACAAACACTTATTCGTAGGTCTTGTCTGGAACCGACAAAAAAAATGGCTGCAGGTAAGATTGAGCTTAACATTGGAAGTAGAGCATTGTTTATTGCAGATGAAAAAATAAAACTCACCAACTATGAGTTTGAGATAATGAGACTGCTTATTAAAAAAAGTGGCAAGCTCATCAGTAAATATGAAATTATGAAGCATTTGCATGATGATATATTTAATCAAAACAATAATACTGTAGAAGTACTCATTGGGCGGTTGCGAAAAAAAATCGCACCTTATAAATGTGCCAGAATTGAAAATAAAAGAGGTGATGGATATTATCTGGATGCAAAAAATTTTATTGACCATTAAATATAAAAGCATTCTTGCTTGTACCAGGTAGATGTGGAAATACCATCCTCATAAATTATAGTGAGAGTTGCAGTATAGATTAAATCTAATGCCGAAGTTTTAAAAATAACAATACATTCAGCGTGTATAGCAAACCATAGCCGTGTGGCCACAAATTCATGACCATTTTTATTATGGCCATATTTGATGATATCAGTAATGTGATAGCAAAATTGCTTACTGAATAAAAAGCAGTGATAAGTATTAAACTATGTATGTCAGGGAGCGACCACAGTGGCGGTTCCTGTTAATTAAAGATGAATTACGTTGTCAATAACAGGAGAGGTTATGTTTTTGAAATTAATTTTAGTGTCTGTTGGTTCCTTATTTTTAGTGAGCTGCAGTGGAAATCCTGTGGGCTCGGCTGATAATATTAATATGGCTTTGACGGGGCAGCCCATGTCTGTTACCCAGGGTACCGTCACCAGAGTAAGAAATATTACAATCCAGAATGACAGTGATAATAATATTGCCGGTGCGGCAGCAGGTGGGGTATTAGGTGGCGTAGCAGGTAATGCTATAGGTGGTGGAAGTGGCAGACGCATCGCTACGGCAGGCGGTGCCGTTGCCGGTGCTTTGACCGGGCAAGCGATTCAGCGCAATAGATCTCAAATAAATGCTGTGGAGCTTTTCATCCGACCAGTGCATGGTAATGAATTTGTCATTGTTCAACCGATGGGAGAAACGCCTTTTTTTGTCGGGCAGCAGGTTAATATTACGTCACTAAGGGGGCAGGTTACCATTACTCCTGTCGCTCAATTGTAGAATTATTCTCATTGTATGTTCTTTGAATAATATTGCTGTCTGGGGGAGACAGGATTAATTAAGCTGTTTTTTAATTAACTCATTTCCCATTTTATGCCGATTGCTTATGGAGGGTTTCTTTAATGAATTTACATTCAATGACATTCTCGGATATTGTTATGTCATTTTTTACGATTTTGTTCTTTTTTGCTTATTTAATGTTAATTTTTCAGATTCTGACGGATCTTTTTCGTGATGATGACTTGCATATTTCTTTTAAAGTAGTTTGGATCGTTTTATTACTCTTCATCCCTGTCATTTGCTCAATTATTTATCTATTGGTTAGGGGGAAGGGAATGGCGGAAAGACAGCGATATCATCACCATAAACATTCTTACTCAGGGTACCCCAGTGTAAGGAAGAGTATTACTGAACAAATAATTGAAGCTCATGAGCTTAAGGTCTCAGGCATTATCACTGAACGTGAGTATGCAGAAATAAAGGAAAAGCTTCTGCGGTAGTATGTTTTATTTTCTACATAGCTGAATAACGTCAGCCATGCGATACAGTATTTATTTGTTAAGCAAGGATATGCATAGCTATTTTTTTTTAGCAGAGCACTGCTATCATGATTGATAGCATAAATTTTGTTTAAATGACTAATGAGTACTGTACAACTCAATTTGCCCAAAGTGGGGTGGTTTTTTTTTAATTTTTGTCAGTTTTTTTGATGAGATGCTAAATCAACCCTTTTCTAAAAGGATAATGGTATTTCCTTTAGGGCGTTATTTTACTTTTTAACAAAATAACCCTTAAAAAGAAATGTAATCATGGTTTTTTTATTATTAAGTATTTGAATTTCACTTGTTGGTAGTGAAAAGCTCTGAATTTGACTTTTTTGTGGCCTGACTTCAGCGCAAAATTCATTATTTCGCAAGAATATTCTTAAGTGCATGGGGGGGATTCCTAATTTTTGTGTATATCAGGTAGGTTTAATCATCCCTGAGTTAAGATTTTTCTTCTTTTTTAGAGTTTATTAATTCAAAAAAATCAAGTTGTAAAATTTATATCTGAATATATTATGTAGGAAAGTTCCTGGTGATTATTAGGATATTTCAAGGAGGGGTATGAAGCATGGGAATGTACTGTGTCAGAGTTGTAGTGTTAAATGCCAAATCCTTCCTGAACAAGAGTTTAGCGCCTCTCAGTGTCTTAATCCTAAGGTTTGTATCTGGCCGGGAGTAAATGTTTTTTTTGAGGCGGGGGTGAGGTTTCTGGTTAATTCAATAAGTATTATCACCTCTTCTGAAGGTTTTATTTTTGTGGATTTTTCCTGGCGGAACATTCATTTCTTTATGAATGACGAGTGGGTTGAATACCTTGCCAGTACGAATATGAAGATAATATTGTTGGCAGATGTAAAAATGGCAGCGCTGGCCAATTATTACAAACAAACTGAAAAGAGAGTAACAGAGGTACTCTACCTCTCTGAAGGTTTAGGGGCGACCTTAATTAACTTCAGGAAAGTGTTTATTGGATTACCTTTGTTTCGTCGGTCTGGCAGAGCATTAACAAAAAAAGAAAGGCAAGTTCTCTATTTAACGCTAAAGCATAAAGGCGTGGCTGATATTTCCACGGAAATGTCACTCGATGTCAAGGCTGTTTATAATATCAGGCAAAGAATTGAGAGTAAGATAGGAATGAAAATAAGGAGGTTTGCATAATATCAGAGTGCTGTGCCATCACCAGGCAGGCTGAAATATAGCGTTTATAATATCGTTGCTATTAATAATGTACGTGGAGAATTTATTTATGAATAAAAAGATCATAGCCCTGAGTGTTTTTGTCGGTTTGTCATCCGCTGTTTCAGCTTTTGCTGCATCTGATAACACTATTACTTTCCAGGGCGAAGTCACTGACCAGACCTGCGCGGTGACCATCAACGGAAACGCGGTATCACCGGTGGTTTTATTACCGACGGTGAGTATTTCCGATTTCGCAAGTTCGACAACTGCTGGCGCCACAAATTTTGAAGTCGGTGTCAGTGGCTGCGCGGTTGAAACGACCGATCGGGAAATTTCTACCGTTTTTGTAGGTAATCAGGTGACTACCTCTGGCAATCTGGGAAATACCGGTAGTGCAGGTGATGTGGAAATCCAGATCCTCGACACTACGGGAACGGTTATTGATTTTACCAGCTATTTCACTGGTGATGCTGACCTGACGTTAACCGCAGGTGAAACATCGGCAAGTGCTAATTATACCGCTCAGTACTATTCAGCTGGTACGCCAACAGCGGGTGATGTTACTGCTTCATTACAGTATGCCGTGACCTACCTGTAAAACTATGGCCGGAATTTTTTCCGGCCATTTTTACCGGGCCAGGCTGTGTACTGGCTTTATTAATGGAGAGAAATATGAAATTTCTATATAGATCCTTTTCGTTCTTTTGTTTTACTTTTTTAGCGTTATTTTCTCTTCAGCTTAATGCCAGCGTTATTATGACGGGTACTCGGATTATATATAATGAGGGCAGTCGTTCAGTTGATGTTAACCTTAAAAACCAGAGCGATTTCCCCTATGTTGTACAGACGTGGTTTGATGACGGGAAGATGTCTAGTGGACCGGATGCCTCTGTAAGGGTTCCCTTTATCGCCTCCCCCCCTGTTTTTCGAATTCAGCCGGGTGCAGGTCAGGTTGTTAAAGTGACATTCACGGGTGGTTTGAATCTTCCAGATGATAGAGAGTCTGTGTTTTATTTTAATTTCTTGCAGGTTCCTCCAGCAAATATTAACAAAAATGACGTAAAAAATAAAATGCTCGTCATGCTGCGTAACAGAGTTAAAATTTTCTATCGCCCTGCATCTCTGGTATCAGGTCCAGGCAGGGGGGTGCCCAATATATCTGTAACGCCTGTTGCAGATAATGCCTCAGCAGTGATGATAAAAAACCACACGCCTTTCTATGTCACTGTCAGCAGCGTTGCATTAACAGAGAAGCAACGGAGATTGTCTTCTGGGTCGGGTATGATTGAGCCTTCAGGATCTCATATTTTCAATATTTCTCGAGCAGGTTCAGTTAAGGGTAAAAAAATCACTGTGACAGTGGTAAACGATCAGGGAGCACGACTGAATGCGGAATTCAATTTATAACAATATCTGCATTAGTAATATCTGGTGGCGGTTTAACAAAATCATATTAACAATATCGTTTGTTGTTACATATATTCCTTCCGCCAGTGCACAGGATTATTACTTCGACCCGGCATTGCTGAAAGGTTCTGCCCTTGGGCAGGATATGGAACGATTCAATAAAAAAATCACGCCTGTTCAATCCGGGAAATATGTTCTCGATGTCTATGTTAACAACACGCTAATTTCGATAAGCGAGACCATCAATATAATGGAGCGTGAAGATGGAAAAACAGAACCTTGTCTGACTCGGGAACTGATCGCTAAATTGGGCATCAGAATAAATGCTGTAGTGACTGCAGAAAGTCATCAGTGTGTACTTGTGTCTGACGCCGGGGCGACTATTCAGGCTGAGGTGGACTTATCACAGTCTCGTCTCAACCTGTCTGTACCACAGTCGAATATGTTTCAAAACCCCCGTGGTTTTATTCCTGTCGAAAGCTGGGATAGCGGGGTTATGGCGCTTTTTCTGCGCCATAACACCAATTTCACACGCACCGAGAATACAGGAACAAATTTTAAATATAATTATCTCTGGAGCAATATTAATGCAGGGACGAACCTTGGATTGTGGCAGCTCAGGCATACAGGAAATTTAAGATATGCTGACAGTAACCTTGGCGGTAGTGAATATAAATATAATGCGGCCAGGACATGGGGGCAACGTGCTATTCCTGCATTAGAAAGCGTACTCACTGTCGGTGATAGCTACACCAGCAACAGCCTGTTCGGGAGTCTGTCTTTTAATGGCGTAAAGATGGCTACCGATAAACGAATGTGGCCTCAGGGAAAGCGGGGATACGCACCAGAAGTCAGAGGCGTTGCAGCGACAACAGCTCGGGTTGTCATCCGTCAGCAGGGGACGGTAGTGTATGAGACTACCGTTTCGCCGGGGAGCTTTGTTATTAATGATCTTTATAACACGAAAAGCAAGGGAGACCTGCATGTAGAGGTTATTGAGGCTGGTGGTAATATTTCAACGTTCACCGTCCCCTACTCTTCTGTACCTGATTCTGTACGACCAGGTAACTGGGAGTATTCTGTATCGTTAGGACGGGTGAGAAATTATTACAGCGTTAACAATCGTTTTATTGAAGGAACACTGCAGCGGGGCATGTCGAACATGCTCACCGCGAACAGCGGTATTCGTCTTGCTGAGGATTATCAGGCCGCTTTGCTGGGAGGCGTTATTGCTACTGGAGCAGGGGCATTCGGATTAAACACGACTTTTTCTCATGCCCGAGTTGAAAATGAGCAGACCACCAGCGGCTGGCGTGCAGAAGCCAGCTACAGCAGAACCTTTGACACAGGAACTAATCTTGTTCTTGCTGCGTATCGCTATTCAACCAGTGGCTTCAGGGATTTACAGGATGTCCTTGGCGTCAGGCGTCAGTATCATAATGGCACTGAATACTGGTCAGATACCTTAAGGCAAAAAAATAAGTTTTCAGCAACCGTCAGTCAGCCTATGGATGAATGGGGGATGCTTAACCTCTCAGGCAGTACTGCCGATTATTATGATGGGAGAGGCAGAATTAAACAATTGCAATTGGGATACAGTAATAACTGGGGACAACTCAGTTATAACCTGAGTATTGCTCGTCAGCAGACCATTATGACGAACGGCAGATACTTTTATAGTCTTAGGGATAGCGATTACGACACGGGAAACCGACAAAGGTATACAGAAAATACCATCTCATTGGGTTTTTCTGTACCGCTTGATTTTGGCAAAAATCGATCCAATCTGACTTTTGGCTTAAATAAAAATAGAGACACCCGGAGTGCGCAGGTAGGTATCAATGGTTCTGCCGGGGAACAGAGTAATTTTACTTATTCCTTATATGGTGGTGCTGAAAATTACCATAACAGCGGTAATGCCACCAGTTGGGGAGGGAGCGGTCAGCAGAACACATCCGTGGGCGCTTTTCGCGCAAACCTCTCTGCAGGTAAAAACTATCGGCAGTTCGGCGCAGGATATTCTGGCACGCTGGTTGCTCACCGCGGCGGGCTCACGGTAGGACCCTATGCAAGCGATACGTTTGCAATCATCCATGCGCCGGGCGCCAGTGGGGCAATTGTCAAGAACGGCCAGGGAGCAACAATAGATCGCTTTGGCTACGCTATACATCCGTCACTAACCCCTTACCAGTATAACAATGTTGGACTTGACTCGAGATTCATTAATTCTGACGTTGAGCTGCAGGGAGGCAGTAAGAAAGTGGTTCCTTACGCAGGAGCCATGCCGATGGTTTCTTTCGAAACGCTGCATGGTAGAGCCATTTTAATCACCGCGAGCTTTGAGGGGGAAATGCCTCCGATGGGCGCTGATGTTTTTGATTCTGCTGGTAACGAAATAGGAATGGTAGGTCAGGGCGGTCAAATTTATGCCCGCGTTGAAGATAATACAGGAAAACTGACTGTTAAATGGGGAAAGCAGGATGGTCAGCGCTGTGAAATCAAATATCGCCTACCGAAAGCAGATAATCAGCCGGTAACACAAATTCATCTGCCCTGTGAGAGGAAATAACAGAGATGATGACCTTCCAAAGTAAAAAAGAGAAGCCGCGGATTTTTATTTTCCTGCTAGTTCCGGTTATTTTTTTCGGCTGGAGCCAGATAAGCTTTGCTGCAGGTACCTGCACAAAAGTAACGTCGACAAGTCAACTATCCACTGCTGCGCTGAATGCGGGCTATACTGCCGCATCGTGGACCGGTGCTTCTGATGCTAATACGGTCACAAGTCTTGGGTTGCCCGGTATTATAACGATCAGTGGTTCCAGTAGTTTTCAGCCGTCTGGAACCCTTCTTGGTAGTTCAGCAGCCTCCTTTCTGACGTCTGGTCACAAGGAGACATACCCGGCAAATCAGATTTTATTTCGCTGCAATCAGACTGCAGTGGATGCGGGATTATATGAGTTTTATGCCACTAATGGTGACGAAAACTACAGTGGTAAAAATGCCGCCAGCGAAGTAGACGGCTCTTATTTTACGTATGTAAAAAATGTTGCTATCAGATTAACGAATATGAAGACAGGGGAATATTATTCACGGTACTGGAAATCCCGTCAGCTTACCGCTGACGACTGGTATTCAGATGATACCTATACTTATATCCCCGCGAGTGCATTCGCTGATGTATTTGTTGAGCTGTTTAAGGTTGACGGAACTTACGGGAGTCAGAATAGCTCAAACTTCTACACCTATAACTGGTGGAGTACAGGGAGCGCTCAGCCTGCCGGTTATGTTGCATTTCAGGGGGGGAGCTTAAGCTCTGGACTTTATAACGGCGCTGATTCTGCTAGTAACTACTCGGGATGGTATGGGTACTGGCCTGCCGGTTTTGGTCTGACGAATTATGTGACGTTCGTCAGAGGGGCGACATGTCTTGTTAAGGATTTCCCTTCGGTTGTACTGTTGCCAACTATTTCAGTTAGCGAGCTTAATGCGGGAAATACCAGCCGCGCCGGATTCTCCATCAGTCTGGAATGTGAATCGGGGGCTGTTTCCAGTACATCGAATTCAACAAGTTCTTCGGCAAATGTTGCTATGGGTTTTATGGTGAATCAGGCAAACGCGGTCAGTAAAGCGCAAAGTCTGGGGCTGGTGACTTCCGGTGGTGGTCTCACCTGGCTGCTGGATACCAATTATGGAAACGGTGCAGGGGAAGCCTCAGGGGTCGGTATTCAAATTCTTAACAATAGTGGAAGTGCGCTCAATCTTTTACCCGCTAAATCATCATTTGGCTCAGGAAACAGCTACGGATGGTATGGTTTTAAAGATTTATTGTCCTTAACTGGGACGGGAAGCGGCACCGATATTTATACAGGAGATTTCACTGCAGAGTTGGGTGCAATCACTGGTCAGACAGTTACCGCGGGGTCCGTAAATGCGCAGTTACAGGTTGTTGTCAGCTTTCAGTAAAACAATTATCAAGGTGAAATGGTTATGCTGCGTACTATTCGTGCTGGCGCAGCCTGGTTTCGCCGTTGTGAATGTAGAAGGTACCCGGGTAATATTTAATGCCGGAGAAATGGTTTCATCGGTGAATCTGATAAATTCAGGGGGGGAGCCCTCCCTTGTACAACTCTGGTTTGATGAGGGGGATCTATTTATGTCTCCAGAAAACGCCAGAACACCGATTATTGCCGTCCCTCCGGTGTTTCGATTACAGCCGGGTGAACTGCGCGATGTAAAGCTGCAGTTGATCTCTCGGGATAATTTTCCGCAAGATAAGGAATCTCTTTACTGGCTGAATATTTATCAGGTGCCGCCCAATACGATCGGTCCGGCTAATGAGAAGCGCGTTATTCTTCCCCTGCGATTACGCCTGAAAGTTTTTGTACGACCCGTTAATGTCCCACGACCTCAGCAGACTGATGGAGAGCGACTGCAGTTTCAGATTAAAAATAACAATCAACAGGTTGTCATTATGAGCAATCCAACGCCATGGTATATGACGATAGCGACATTCGAGTCTGGTTATATGAAAATTGATAGCATCATGTTAGCGCCAGGAGAGAAAAAGGAAATCACCCTGAATAAAACAGTGAAAGCGGGGGAGGTGCAGTATGAAATCATCAATGATGATGGAACCAAATGGCGTTATCGTTCATTTTTAAGACAGTCATGAACACTGAATGCTCGATAGGCATGACTGACCTGACCCGCCGGTATGACTCTAACACATATGATTTTTCATATGTGGTGTTGAACTTATATCTCTGTGGAGTATCCTGTCCGTCGACGATCGGGAGGAATGATGTCATTAACATCCTTACAGCTTTTCAAAAATCTGTCCGATGAAACCCGCCTGGGTATTGTGCTGCTGCTTAAAGAGATGGGGGAGCTGTGCGTGTGCGATCTCTGCACGGCGTTGGATCAGTCGCAGCCCAAGATCTCCCGTCACCTCGCTATGCTGCGGGAAAGCGGATTGTTGCTGGATCGCAAGCAGGGTAAGTGGGTGCACTATCGCTTATCACCACATATGCCTGCATGGGCGGCACAGGTAATAGAGCAGGCCTGGTTAAGCCAACAGGAGATCGTACAGACCATCGCCCGCAAGCTGGCATCAGCAAACTGTTCTGGGAGCGGTAAAGCGTTCTGCCTTTAAAAATTTGCCGTAACATATATGTTTTTTCGAATGTGATTTTCAGGGGGTGGTATGCTACTGGCAGGTGCTATTTTTGTCCTGACCATTGTTCTGGTTATCTGGCAGCCGAAGGGGTTAGGCATCGGCTGGAGCGCGACGCTGGGCGCGGTACTGGCTTTGATTGTTGGCGTCGTACATGTCGATGATATCCCGGTGGTGTGGAATATCGTCTGGAACGCGACGGCGACCTTTATTGCCGTAATTATTATCAGCCTGCTGCTTGATGAGTCCGGCTTTTTCGAATGGGCAGCGCTGCACGTATCTCGTTGGGGAAACGGTCGTGGCCGTTTGCTGTTTACGTATATCGTTCTGCTCGGCGCAGCGGTGGCGGCGTTGTTTGCCAATGATGGCGCGGCATTAATATTGACGCCAATCGTGATTGCCATGCTGCTGGCACTAGGATTCAGCAAGGGCACGACGCTGGCCTTCGTGATGGCTGCCGGGTTTATCGCCGATACGGCCAGCCTGCCGCTTATTGTGTCGAACCTGGTGAATATCGTCTCGGCGGACTTCTTTGGGCTGGGATTCACCGAATATGCGTCGGTGATGGTGCCGGTCGATATTGCCGCCATTGGCGCCACGCTGGTGATGCTGCACCTGTTCTTTCGCAAAGATATCCCGCAGTCCTACGATCTGGCCCTGCTTAAATCACCGGCAAACGCAATTAAAGATCCGGCTACGTTCCGCACCGGCTGGATAGTATTGATTCTGCTGCTGGTCGGTTTTTTCGTCCTCGAGCCGCTTGGCATTCCGGTCAGCGCGATTGCCGCGGTAGGGGCGGTAATACTGTTTACCGTGGCGAAACGAGGTCATGCCATCAATACCGGTAAAGTGTTACGCGGTGCGCCCTGGCAGATCGTGATTTTCTCACTGGGAATGTATCTGGTGGTATATGGTTTGCGCAACGCCGGGCTAACCGAATACCTTTCAGGAGTACTGAACGTACTGGCGGATAAAGGACTCTGGGCTGCGACGCTGGGTACTGGCTTCCTGATGGCTTTCCTGTCTTCGATCATGAACAACATGCCTTCCGTGCTGGTGGGGGCGCTCTCTATCGATGGAAGCACCGCAACCGGCGTTATTAAAGAGGCGATGATCTACGCCAACGTGATTGGCTGCGATCTGGGCCCGAAAATTACGCCGATCGGTAGCCTGGCAACGCTGCTCTGGCTGCACGTACTTTCACAGAAGAATATGACCATCACCTGGGGCTACTATTTCCGCACCGGGATTGTCATGACTCTGCCTGTGCTGTTTGTAACGCTGGCCACGCTGGCGCTACGTCTCTCTTTCACTTTGTCATGAGATACCAAAATGACCAACGTTACTATTTATCACAACCCGGCCTGCGGCACGTCGCGTAATACGCTGGAGATGATCCGCAATAGCGGTACTGAACCCACCGTTATTCATTACCTTGAAAATCCACCGCCACGCGATGAGCTGGTCAAACTCATTGCCGATATGGGGATCGCGGTACGGGCGCTGCTGCGTAAAAATGTTGAGCCATATGAAGAACTGGGCCTGGCGGAAGATACATTTACCGATGACCAGTTAATCGACTTTATGCTGCAGCATCCGATCCTGATTAATCGCCCGATTGTGGTGACGCCGCTGGGAACGCGCCTGTGCCGCCCATCGGAGGTGGTACTGGATATCCTTCCTGACGCGCAAAAGGGCGCGTTTGAAAAGGAAGATGGCGAGAAAGTGGTGGATGATAAGGGCAAAAGGCTGAAGTAAATTTCCAGCGGGACGGTATCACTATCACTGAACGTTGCCCTGGACGTGACGATTATCTGTAGATGCATCCTGATGTCGTTTCAGCCAGTATTGAATACTAATAATACCTGGCTGAAAAAGATCCGTGGTCAGGTAAGCTGGAAAATCACCAATAATCATCGCCAGCGGCAATAACATGACGCTGCCGTAACGGGAAATCGATGTTACTGATCTTTGGCGGTCTGCCCGGTACCGGGAAATCAACTATCGCTCGCCTGCTGGCCGCCAGGCTGGGCGCCGTCTGGTTACGGATTGATTCGATTGAGCAGGCGCTGATCCGCGCCAAAACCGTCACCCTGCACGATATAGGGCCGGCTGGATATCTGGTGGCGTACGCCATTGCCGCGGATAACCTCAGGCTGGGCAACGTGGTGATTGCCGATTCGGTGAATCCCATCGCCATTACCCGCCATGCGTGGAGAGAGGTCGCGACCGGGAATGCCGTGCCTTTTCTGGAGATAGAATTGACCTGCACCGACCAAACCCAGCATCGGTATCGCGTGGAAAACCGCGCGGCGGATATTCGCGGCCATATCCTGCCGGACTGGCAAAAGGTGATCACCCGTGAGTATGAGCCCTGGCGCACCGCCAGCCTGACTCTGGATACCTCTGTATTGACCGCCGAAGAGGCGGTCGAGAGGATCCTTCAACATATCCAGTCAGGCGGCCTGGCACGCCGGTAAGCGCATAAATAGCCTCCCGGGATACTGCCCGGCATCGGCGGCAAGAACCTACATAAAGAACTTCACGGCCTGCTGGAGGGTGGTGCCGACTCCCCATAACAGCGGCACGCTCACCGCTAACCAGCTTACGGTTAACAGCAGCGTGGACGGACGGGCCTCCCACGTGAGCTGGGCATCCTTATTGATAGTATACAGACCTTTCGCCTGCTGCTGCTGTTCCGCGGTCATCGCATGCTCTTCCGTCAGCGGACGCACCAGCTGATTACAGATAAAACCCATTACCAGCAGGCCGGTCAGGACCATCAGCGTAATATCATAGACGCGCTCGGGCGGAACCCCGTGCGTCAGCTGATACTCGCGCAGATAGTTCACCAGCACCGGGCCGCTGATCCCTGCCGCCGACCAGGCGGTTAACAAGCGCCCGTGAATCGCGCCCACCATTTGTGAACCAAAGACGTCGGCAAGATAGGCGGGAATACTGGCAAAGCCTCCGCCGTACATCGAAATGATAATGCACATCGCGCAGACATACAGCGCGATATAGCCGCCGTGATTCACCAGCGGCAACGTCCCGTACAGCACGGCGCCCAGGCAGAAAATAATCGCAAAGGTCATTTTGCGCCCGCACAGGTCGGACACCGATGCCCAGAAAAAACGTCCCAGGATGTTAAACAGGCTGAGCAGGCCGGTAAATCCTGCGGCCATGGTAGCAATGCGTTTCAGCTGCTCGCCGTTCAGCTCATGCCAGCTGAGATCGAGCGACAGCAGTTTACCGGCAAAGATCTCCTGCAGCATCGGCGAGGCCATACCGAGAATACCGATTCCCGCGGTGACGTTGAGCCATAGCACCATCCACAGCAGCCAGAACTGCGGAGTGCGGCAGGCAACGCGGACGTGCACCTGGATGGTGGGATTATTGCGGATCGTTTTTTGCGCCTTCTCACCCGAAGGATGCCAGCCCATGGGCGGCAGGCGATAGCCAAAGGTACCGGCAAGCATAAATAGGGCATAAATCGCCGCCAGCGCCAGAATGCTTTGCCATACCCCGTTGCCGGCCGGACCGGCAAAGTAATTCATCAGACCGTTTGCCAGCGGCGCTCCCACCAGCGCTCCCCCGCCAAAACCCATAATCGCCATCCCTGCCGCCATTCCGCGCTTGTCAGGGAACCAGCGCAACAGCGTCGAAACCGGTGAAATATAGCCCAGTCCGAGACCGATTCCGCCGATGACCCCGGCCCCCAGCCACAGCAACCATAGCTGATGGAAATAGATAGCGGCGCTGGATAGCAGCAGGCCGCCGCACCAGCACAAGGTGGCAATAAAGCTCACCAGCCGCGGTCCAACCTTCTCCAGCCAACTGCCCCACAGCGCCGCCGAACAGCCGAGAAAAACAAAAAACAGCGTGTAGGTCCAGCCGAGCATGGAGATTTTCCAGTCGCAATCGCGGGTAAACAGCTGCTGCCAGAACGACATATTGACGGGGCATTGCAAGGACGTGCTTCCTCCTATTAACTGCGACATAGGCAGCCAGTAAACGGAAAACCCATAGGCCATACCTATGCAGAGATGAACCGCGAGCGCGGCCGGTGGCACCAGCCAGCGGTTAAAGCCGGGCCTGGCGATGATACGGGGTTTCGCGAAAAAATCGCGTAAGGGAGAGACCGGTGCGGTCGCGATGTTTTCATTCATTTGCGCCATTTTCCTGTCCTTTTTGTCTATATTGGCCGACGAATGCCGCCGTCGGGGAACGTAGATAAAAGGCAAGAAAGATGCCATTTGATTGAAATATGTACAGAAATGGCGACTGAAGCGAGCAAGCTTCGCCGAACGGCTGAGGCGAAAAGCCCGCCACTGGCGACGGGCGCCCCTCTCGCGATAAAAATGCCGGGCGCGCTATTATTTTGATAAACGTCGGTCTCAGAGTGATACGCCGCGACCTGTAACGTTCGGGCCGTCTCCTCCCGGACATGGCTGGAGCACATGGCTATGGCGTATTTCCCTGCAGGGCGGGCGAGAGCACCCGCCGCTCTTTAGCTTAAGGTATCAATCCATTCGCTCTGGCGCGGGTTCTGCCGACGATAGCAGTGTACCGACACCGCCAGCTGCGTCAGGTCGGTGAAGACCATCGGATCGAGCTGAATATGCTTTTTAATCTGCTGCAGCCGGTAGGTGAGCGTATTACGATGAATCCCCAACAGCAGCGACGTTTTGCCCGGCTCGGCGTTATTGGCTATAAAGCTGCTCAGAGTATCCAGCAGCACTTCGCCGGAATCATGCTCAAGCAGCTGGCGTACGTTATTGATAAAAAAATTCACCATATAGCTGTCCTCCAGCACCCGGAACAGGCAGAGCATCGCCATCTCGCGAAAGTAGTAGATTTGTCGCTGCGGCTGCACTTTGCTCCCCACCTCAATCACCGACCTGGCGAATCGGATGGCCTCGCGAATATCCGGGGCGTTGTCCGCCTGCACGCCAATCCCGATATGGTAATGGCTGATCTGATTGCTGAGAACAAACTCGATGCCCCGCAGCATCGTCTCCTGGGGGTCGCATAGCGTATTGAGGATAAGTATTTCATTGCTGCCCAGCAAAATGACGTCCCTTACCCCGGACAGCTGCGAGAATTCCCGCAGCAGCGTACTCAGTACTTCGCTTAGCTGGTGCTGTTCGACCTGCACGGTCACCACAACCGGCATCAGCGGCGCATTAAAACTGAAGCCGAGCTCCACCAGGCGATGAAGCGCTTCCTGTCCGGCGGGCGCGGCTCCCTGCTCAAGATACTGACAAAACAGAGTGTCGCGCAGACGCTGTCGCCAGTTAGTTTCCCGCATCTCTATGGCCTGGCGGACCAGTAGTTCGGCGGTGAGCACCGCCAGTTCAGCATAGCGGCTGATCGCCGCAGGATCGCCGCTGATGCCCACTACCATCACCACACGATCGTCATACATAATGGGGTGATTAATCCCGGGATGCACATTCTGAAAACGCGCCGCTTCCACGGTGTTATTAATACAAATGCGTTTACCGGTGCGTATCACCTCGCGAGCGATTTCATGCTGTTCGCCGATACGATGACGTTCACCTGAGGCAATAATCTGTCCATGATGGTCAATCACGTTCACGTTATGATGAATTATCGCCATTGCCCGGGCGACAATTTCATTAGCCAGCGCCGTCGTAATAATCATACAGTTATCCGCTTATGTGCCTCTCCGCGCCGTCCGCTCAGAAAGGTTCGTAGAACATTCTCCGCTGCGTCGGCGAGGAGCTGTTCGCATGTGTTCATCGACTCCGCCAGCGGCATAGGGCGCTGGCAGATAGACCACATCGCGTCAATATGGTGTTGATATAATTGCCGACTGCTCTCATCCCGTCCTCCGCAAAGGGCCACAACCGGTACGCCATGGCGCGCGGCTTTGCCCGCTACGCCCACCGGGGCTTTACCAAATGCGCTCTGACGATCGAGCCAGCCTTCACCGACGATGGTCAGCGCGGCATTGCTAAGATGACGGTCGGCGTTTAGCAATTCCAGCACCAGGTCAATGCCCGGACGCAGCGTGCCGCCCGCATAGGCGATCAGCGCAGCTCCCATACCGCCCGCGGCCCCGGCTCCGGGCACTTCGCTGACGTCGTAGCCGAGCGTTTGCGTAAGCTGCCGGCTGTAGTGCGTCATACCCGCCTCCAGCTCGTTCAGCGCCGCCTCATCCGCCCCTTTCTGCGCGCCATAAACCCAGGTGGCGCCATCGGTTCCAAGCAGAGGGTTGGTGACGTCGCAGGAGGCCTGAATTTCGGCTTGCCGTAAACGTGGGTCCAGTTCGCTTAAATCGATGCGCTGGATATGCGCAAGATCCTGGCCTGCGGCGGGAACCGGCAGCAGCGTGCCGTCCTTACGCCAGAACCGTGCGCCAAGCGCCTGGGCAAAACCGATGCCGCCATCGTTGGTCGCGCTGCCGCCCAGCCCGATAATCAGACGCCGGCAACCGGCATCCAGCGCCGCTCTTACCTGTTCGCCCAGTCCAAAGCTGCTGGCCAGACGCACATCCCGCTGCGCTTTCGGCGTAAGCTCCAGCCCACAGCTTTGCGCCATCTCAATGATGGCCCGCTCGCCGGGCAGGATCAGAAACGCGGCCTGCATGGAGACACCGTAAGGCGAGGTACAGCGCTGCTGCTGCCACCTCGCGCCCTTCAGCTGCGGACTTTCCGCAAGGGTCGAGAGCAATCCCTCACCGCCGTCCGAGACGGGCATTTCGACCAGCTCCAGCGCCGCGTCAACCCGGCGCAATCCCTGTGCTACCGCTGCGCAAGCGGCCTGCGCGCTACAGCTGCCCTTAAACGAATCCAGCGCGATAACAATCTTCATGCGTTCTCCTGCGTTAATGCGCTTTGCGCGGCGTTTTATCGGTGGTCATGAGCTGCAACAACATCCCCAGCAGCGCACATCCCGCCATGGTAAAGAAGGCGTAGATATAACCCGCCGGATTTTCCCATCCCCCGCCAAACTGGATGAGCCAGCCCATAAGCAATGGCGAAATGCCGCCGCCGATAAACATCGCCGTGGTGATAATTCCGTTGGCGGTAGAGGTGGCGCGTTCTTCGGCGGAGTCCGAGGCCATTGCGTAATAGATAGGCCACACGGCGTTGGCCACCAGGCCAAAAAATAGCTGAATGGCGATAAGACGCGGCATATTGGTGGCGAAATAGAACAGCGCAATGCCGATACTCATCCATAGACCGCAGACGATCAGGGTACGTTTACGGCCAAAGCTATCGGACAGCCAGGGCCAGATTATCTGTCCCAGGGTACCGGTCAGCGTGAAGATAATACTTAGCCCGGCGGATGCCGCCAGCGACAGGCCGGAGACGTGATAAAGGTACGGCGGCAGCACAACGTTAATGCCCATATAGACAATTTGCGTCAGTAGGGTATTGCCCGCCGTCAGCGAAATATTGCGGTTGCGCAGGGTGCGTAAAAAGGTCTTCATCCCTTCGCCTTTGGCAACATGGCTGCTTTCCTGCGTCGCCGGGCGCGTCATCCCCTGGCTATCGATATGCTGATAAAGCGTGTTGATGCGATCGGCGGTGGAATATTTCGCCCAGAAGATCATTAGCGGTATGGCGACGATCAGCGCCAGCAGGAAGCAGTAGCGCCAGCTGCCTTCGCCAAATGCGGAAAGCACGAGGCTTGCCACCACGCCGCTCAGCAGCGCGCCAATCGGGTAGCCGGTATGATGTACCCCCAGCGCGAAGCCGCGCTTCTCTTTCGGCCACCACTCCGCGGTGTTGCTGACGCCGACGGGCTCGCCCCAGCCGGCCCCGAGGTTGACGCCAACGCGCAGCAGCACAAACGCCGTCAGTCCGTGGCTGATCGCTTTAATCCCGGAAATAAAAGAGAGGGCGGTATAGCCCAGCACCAGCGGTACCTGAAAGCGCGCTCGCTTCCAGCCTGAACCGTAGCGATCGCTCCAGATGGCGCCGGGGATATCCAGCACCGCCAGGGCAACCATAATCAGCGCGACGACGTTGCCCCACTGTTCCGGCGAGAGCGAGAACTCTTTAGAGATGACCGGGCCAAGGCGCAGGATCATCTCCCGGTCGTAGGCGTTAAGCACCCAGATTAGCCAGCAAACCAGCAGCGAAACCCAGGAGAAACGATGTATCAGCCGCTTTTTTGCGCCTTGTTCGCCGGCAGGTGTGTGATTGATTGTTGTCATAGTCGTGTTTACTCCGCGGCGTCGCGACAGCATGGCGCGCGCCGCCAGGTATCAGGGTCAGAGTGGGTTCGCCGGGTATTATTGTTATCGCGGCGAGCCGGAGATTCGCTTAACCGGCAAAGCGCCGTTCCGCTACGCCGGTCACACCCAGGTCGTAAATGGCGAACAGGCTGCCGCGTAGCTGATTATCTTCCGGGAAGCGCGGTAGCGGCGGTTGCGCCATTGAGGTGACGTACAGCACGTCGAGGTTTTCGCCGCCGAACATCACGCTGGTGACTTTTTTCACCGGCATCTCAATGATGCGATCGACCTCGCCCTCCGGCGTGTAGCGCACCAGCTTGCCCGCGTAGACCAGCGCGTTCCACAGATAGCCTTCGCTGTCCACGGTGGCGCCATCCGCCGCGCCGCCTTCGCTGCGATCGACGTGGCAAAAGACTCGTTCGCCAGAGAGATCGCCGGTCGCGGTGTTGTAATCCCAGGCGCCGATCTCGCCTGTCCAGGTATCGGCAAAGTAGAACGTTTCGCCGGAGGGGCTCCAGCAGGGGGCGTTAGAGACAATGATATTTTTCTTCAACACGTGCAGTGACAGATCGGTATCCAGGCGATATAGCGCGCCGCTTGGCTCCTCTTCGCGCATATCCATCGACCCGAACAGAAAGCGTCCCTGACGATCGACTTTACCGTCGTTGAGCCGGTTAAAGGGCCGATCCGCTTCCGGTTGGTGCAGCAACGCCAGCTCGCCGCTGGCGAAGTCGAGCAGATGAACGCCATTCTGTAGCGCCACCACCGCGCCTTCGCCGTTCTGGCGCAGGGCGAAAGAGCCAATTTTCTGCCGCACGTCCCAGCTCTTAATCGCGCTGCCCTGCGCATTACAGGCGAACAGGCGCCCGTCGAGGCTATCTACCCACCAAAGACGCTGCTGCTCGACATCCCATACAGGACTCTCGCCGAGGCGAGTTTTTAAATCCAGTAACACTTCGATACGCATAAGGCGCTCCTGATTAAGCGTTTTCGCCGCGGGCCTGTTTTGCCGAGGCGGGGGTAGAGGATGACGAACTTTTAATCAATAGAGATGCCAGCGCGCCGACGATCAGTAGCGCGACGGCGAACCATAAGCCGGACGTCGCCGCGCCGGTGCGGTCCTCAAACGCGCCGAGGATAAACGGCCCGAGAAATCCGCCGCACAGTCCGAGGCAGTTAAGCAGGCCGAAACTGCCCGCCAGCATATGCCCGCTCATGATCGAGGGGAGCCAGTTAAAGATGATGGATTGCATGGCGAAGAACATGAAGGCGGCCAGCGAGAAGCCAAGCAGCGCCACGCCGTGGCCGGCAATTGCGCCAATCGCCATGCCGGTCGCCATGACCAGATACCCGGCCATCAGCATGCTGCGCGAACGCTGTTCCGTCCGGGCGAAACGTGGCAGCAGGATCCCGCCCGCGGCGGCGGCGATCCACGGGATGGCGGTCAGTAGACCGATCTGTAGCGGCGTCAGTTGGCCCCAGCTACCGATGATCCCTGGCAGGAAATAACTCAGGCCGTAAACCGAAAACTGATGGGTAAAGTAAATCAGCACCAGCAACAAAAATACGCGGGTGGTGAGCGCGGTTTTCAGGGAAAAACGGCTCGGCGTATGGCGCGTCTCCTCGGCTTCTTTCTCCAGCACCGCAGTGATTGCCTGCACGTCGTTGCTGTCCAGCCAGCGGGCGTCGGCGGGTTTATCCGGCAGCCTGCGCCAGACGACGAACGCCAGCGCTATCGCAGGCAGCCCTTCGATAAAGAACATCCACTGCCAGCCGTGCCAGCCGGACATTCCATCAAGGCTTAATAACAATCCGCCCAGCGGCGCGCCGATAATATTGGCCAGACAGACCCCCAGCAGGAACAGGCCGGTGGCTTTAGCGCGCTCTTCGCGGCCAAACCAGAGGGTCAGGTAGTAAATAATGCCCGGATACAGCCCCGCTTCGGCGGCGCCGAGCAAAAGGCGCATCACGTAAAAGGATGTAGGCCCGGTGACAAACGCCATGCCGCAGGAGATGATCCCCCAGGTGATCATGATGCGGGCGATCCAGCGCCGCGCGCCAATCCGGGTTAAAAACAGGTTGCTGGGGATCTCCAGCACTGCGTAGGTGAGAAAAAACAACCCGGCCCCGAGGCCGAATGCGGTTGCGGAAAGGCCGATATCCACCGACATGGTCGCTTTCGCCATGCCAATATTGGTACGATCAATAAAGCTGATGATGTACGCCACGATAAGCAGCGGCATCAAATGACGGTAGATCTTTTTATGGGTGCGCTGTAGCTGCGTCCCGTTTACCGCCTTTTCATTTATTGCGGACATGGTTATTATTTCCCCGTATTCGTGGTCAGAAGCCTTGCCGGGATCGCGTCGATCCCGTTCGTCAGCTCACAGGTTGTCGCCGGGTGCTGACCCGAACGACGCCCGGCCCGAAGCCCCACTTCGGGCCGTCTTTTCCTAAGCGCCTTCGCGCTCGAATAGCATAGAAATCCCCTGGCCGCCGCCGATGCACATGGTGACCAGACCGGTGCGCGCGCCGCTGCGCGCCATTTCATACATCAGTTTGACCGGCAGGATGGCACCGCTGGCGCCCACCGGGTGGCCGAGGGCGATCGCGCCGCCGTTGACGTTAACGCGGGCCGGATCGAGATGCAGATCGTTCATCACCGCCAGCGCCTGGGCGGCGAAGGCCTCATTGAGTTCAATTAAATCGATGGCGTGGACATCCATATTGAGACGGTCCATCAGACGCCGGGTAGCGGGAGAGGGGCCAAACCCCATAATATCCGCGCCGCAGCCGGCAACCGCCCAGCCGCGAATCCGCATGCGCGGGGTGAGGCCGCGGTTTTCCGCCTGCTGGCGGGTCATCATCACCAGCGCGGCCGCACCGTCGTTAATGCCGGAGGAGTTGGCCGCCGTCACCACGCCGTCGGCTTTAAATGCCGGGCGTAGCGCGGCAAGCTTTTCACGCGGGGTGTCGCGCGGGTGTTCATCGGTCGCAAACAGGCGGGTCGATTTTTTGCCGTCCGGCACCTCAAGGGCCAGAATCTGCTCGCGGAAGCGATCCTCAGCGATCGCCTTCAGCGCTTTCTGCTGGCTTGCCCAGGCGAAATCGTCCATCGCTTCGCGAGAGATACCGAAGCGTTGCGCGACATTTTCCGCCGTGATGCCGTTGTGATAAGGCCCTTCCGGCCAGGTAAGAATGGAGATCAGCCCATCTTCCAGCTCGCCGTGGCCCATGCGATAGCCATCGCGCGCTTTACGCAGGTAGTAGGGGAGCTGGGTCATATTTTCCGTTCCGCAGGCGACGACCACCTCGGCCTGGCCGCTTTGCAGCTGCATCATGCCGTCCGCGAGGGCCTGGAGCCCGGATCCGCACTGGCGGTTAACCGAATAGGCAGTGTTCTTCTGCGGGATCCCCGCCCGTAGCTGGCAGATGCGGGCGATAAAGCCGCTTTCGGCGATTTGCCCGACGTTGCCGACGATCGTTTCGTCGATATCCTGCGGCGCAAGCCCGGCGCGGTTGACCGCTTCGCGAATAACCGCTGCCCCGAGGTCATGCTGGTGGGTATGCTTAAGACTGCCGTTAAAGGTGCCAATAGCGGTACGAACGCCGCTGACAACCACAATATCATTAGCCTGTGTCATCGTTTTTCTCCTTACAGCACCATGCCGCCGCCGACGTTAATCACTTCACCGTTGATATAGCGTGCGCCGTCGGATGCCAGAAACGCCACGCACTCGCCAACGTCTTTCGCCTCCCCGGCGTAGCCCGCGGGTATCTTATTGATCATGATTTGCCAGACGTTTTCCGGGACGCCGCGCGTCATATCGGTATCGATAAAGCCCGGGCAGATGGCGTTAACCGTGACGCCTTTCTTCGCCAGTTCGCGGCAGGCGGTTTTGGTCATCCCCACCACGCCGGCTTTTGACGCCGAATAGTTGGTTTGCCCGACGTTGCCAAGCCAGCTGGCGGAAGCGATATTGATAATGCGGCCCGCGCCGCGCTCGCGCATGCGGATGGCGGCCTGCTGCATACAGAGAAAAGTGCCCTTCAGATTGACATCGATCACCGTGTCCCAATCCGCTTCGGAGAGTTTGTGCAGCATGGCGTCGCGGTTAATTCCGGCGTTATTCACCACAATATCCACCGGGCCAAACGCCTCTTCGGCCTGGGAAAACAGCGCTTCGACCTGCGCTTTTTCACCGATATTGCAGCTGATAAACAGTGCCTGCGCGCCCGATTCGCGCAGGGAGGCGGCGGCGGCTTCGCCGTGCGCGTCGCGATCGGCGATGATCACGCGCACGCCTTCCCGCGCAAGCACCTGGGCAATGCCAAAGCCGATACCGCGAGCGGCGCCGGTGACAATGGCGGTTTTACTGGCAAGTTTCATAGCTAATTTCCTTATGAGTCAGAGGATGAATTCCGGGACAGATGTTCCGCGAGGCCGCAGGGCTGCGGGGTGAACAAGCGGCTGTCCATAACCTGAAGGTCCGTGGCGATCGTCGGACGAAAATCCATATGCGCCAGGATGTCGCGCTCAAGATCGATACCGGGGGCGATTTCCGTCAGCACCGGCCCCTCCGGGCGCAGTTCGAAAACCGCCCGTTCGGTGACGTAATGCATGGTTTGTCCTTTGGCGCGGGCCAGCTCGCCGTTGTAAGAAATCTGATTAACCCCGGCGACGAATTTGCGTACCTCGCCTTCGCGACGGATATGCAGCGTCCCTTGTTCACAGGCGATCTCCAGCCCTTTGGCGGTAAAAGAGGAGCAGAACACGACGTGGCGGGCATTCTGGGTGATATCGATAAAACCACCCGCGCCGGGGCAGGAGGTGCCGAGCCGCGTGGCGTTGACGTGGCCGTGCGGGTCCATCTCGCCGGCGCCCATAAAGGTGATATCGACCCCGGCGCCGTTGTAATAGAGCATTTGATCCTGGTGGCTTATCATCGCGCTCAGATTACGGCCGATGCCGAAATCAACGCCGCCCGCCTGCTGCCCACCGTAGATCCCTGACTCCACGGTGATGGTGACCTGCTCGCCGAGCCGTTCTTCGTGAATGATGGCGCCAATAACGTCGTTGGGAATGCCGGTGCCGAGATTGATGACGCAGCCGGGCGTCAGATAGCGGCAGGCAATCCGCCCGATGAGCTTGCGCAGGTCGAGCGGCAGCGGCGCGTTCTGCGTGGCGGGAAGCTGGATATCGCCGCACAGCGCCGGATCGAAGTCCCAGCTGGAGGTCTGGCGGTGATCCGTCTGCGGCTCTTCGCACACCACAATGGCGTCGATCAGGTTGCCGGGAACGGTGATGCTTTTCGGATGCAGCGAGCCTTTCGCCACGCGATATTTCACCTGCGCCAGCACCTTCGCCCCATAGCGTCTGGCGGCGAGAACCGCGTGCAGAACTTCCAGCTTCATCACCTCTTCATCGGTCGTGAGGTTGCCGTCTTCATCAGCATGGGTGCCGCGCACAATGACCACGTCCAGAGGAATGGCCGGGTAGAACAGATACTCGTCGCCGCGAAACGTCACGTGCTCGATCAGATCGGGCCGTTCGCGGGTGCGGACGTTCATCCGCCCGCCTTCCATGCGCGGATCGACAAAGGTACCGAGCCCGACGGGGGAAAGGCGCCCCGTAAGTCCGGCAGCCATCGCGCTATAGAGATGAACGATCTGCCCCTGCGGCAGACACCAGGCTTCCACTTCGTTGTTGTTGATCATCGCCATCCAGCGCGGCGCCAGGCCCCAGTGCGAACCGATGAGGCGCGTCACCATACCCGGATGGGCGAAGTGCTGGATACCGCGCTGGCGATCGCTTTGCCCTGCGGCATGCAGCAGCGTCAAATCGCGCGGCTCGCCTCCGCTCAGAAAACGCGCTTCGATGGCGCCTAAAATGGATTCCGCCGCGCCGATAAGCGTCATCCCGACGGTACAGACGGTGTCTCCGCTGGCGACCCGCTGCGCCGCTTGATGGGCGCTGATAAATTTGTTGCTCACTTTTTATCCTCCGTTGATAGCGTGATGATGGATTCCGCGAGGCGCGTTTTAAGCTGCTGTTTGCTCACTTTTCCGTTATGGGTACGCGGTAAAACGCGGGTGAAAATAATGCGCGCCGGCAGCTTAAAGCGGGCGATTTTGACCTTCAGCCAGCCGAGGATCTCTTCGCTGGTCAGGTGGTGCTGACCGTCCGGCACGATAAACGCCACCGGCTCTTCGCCATAGACCGGGCTGGGGGTCGGGATCACGGCAACTTCCCGCACGCCCCGATAGGTAGAGAGGATGTTCTCCAGCTCCAGCGAGTAGATCTTCTCTCCGCCGCGATTGATCATGTCTTTGCTACGGTCTTTGATGTACAGCCAGCCTTCGTCGTCGAGATAGCCAAGATCGCCGGTACAAAACCAGCCCTGCGCATCGCAGCTCGGGCGTCGTTCGCTGTGCTGCCAGTATTCGCGGATCAACACATCGCCTTTTAGCCAGATATGCCCGATTTGCCCGGCGGGGAGGGGCTGCTGGAGATCGTTGCGGATCGTAATGGCGAGACCGGGGATCGCCTGGCCCGAACTGCCGCATTTAGCGCTGCCCCAGACGTCGCCCGGAAAAATCGTCGCGGGTGAGGTCGTTTCGGTGAGACCGTAGATCGGCTGAATCGCCGTATGCGGGAACAGGGTTTTTAGCTCAGCGATCAGTCCGTCGCTCAGGTGACCCGCGCCGCAGGCAATCGTGCGCAGCGCGGGGAAATCGCCTGGATGGCTGGCGCTCTGCTCGCGCGCAGCCTGGCAAAGCAGGATAAAAATGGTTGGCGAGCCGTGCAGAAAGGTAATGTTCTGCTCGCGCAGTGTGTTGATTACCTGCGGGGCGTTGAACCGGTGCTGTAGCCAGATGCTCGCGCCAAGGCTAATAAACAGCGCCAGCAGCGCCGACAGGCCGGTGATGTGATAGATAGGCACCGCCAGAATGGTGCTATCCGCGGCGGTAAGATGCAGTTTTTGCGTGTAAGCGTCAATCGCGCAGAGCAGGTTGTGGTGCGTGATAATCGCCCCTTTAGGCTCGCCGGTGGTACCGGAGGTAAACATCATCACCGCCGTATCATCGCGGTTAACCGGGGTCGGCAGACGGGTTAGCGGATCGGGAAGAGAGAGCGCCTGCCATTCGCTGAGCGAAATGCAGCGGGCGTCGGGAGTGTGTTTCAGCCAGTCCTGCACGGTCGCATCGAACAGCACGGCCCGGGGGGCGATATGACCCACCAGCTCCTCGCTTTCGGCCTGCTTAAGCTTAGTGCTGAAAGGGACCACTTCGATGCCCAGACCCAGCGCGGCAAATAGGACTTCGCAAAAAGCGGGATGATTCCCCCAGGCCAGCAGGATTCGATCGCCTTTGCGCAGCGACCAGACCTGGTCAAGCTGCGCCATCGCTCGCTGTACCCGCAGGTGAAAATCGCGGTACAGATAGCGCCGATCCTCAAACGCCAGCGCCAGCGCATCCGGGCTGCGGGTGGCGCTGCGGCTCAGGGCCTGGTAAAGATTCTGGAAGTCGGCGGAGGTGCTGCTCATTTGTCTCTCCTGATATCGCGTATTGACTGAATGTAGTCTGGGGAAATTCAGGAGAGGAAATTGCCGAATGGCTCACAATAGAAAATCAACAAAACAGAAGCAATTTTGTAACATTGCACAATAGGCAGGAGAGGCTGGGTAGGGGAGAGAAATCCTCGAATTACCCCGGTTTTTGTAAAGCCAGAGGAAGCCCGCTTTTAGACCCGTATTAACCGGGCCTAAAAGGGAGAAGGGAATCAGGCCGGCCGCTTAGCGCTTAAAGGCATCAAACTCGAGCCGTTCGCCGTCGGGGCCGCGAATAAGCAGGAAGCGCACATTTTCTTCCTCAATCGGCCCTTCATCGAGCGGATAACCGAGCGCCGCCAGCCGCCGCTGCACCGCATTCAGGTCGCTAACTTCCAGCGCCAGATGATCGATACCGCAGCGAGGAGCGTCAAAAGGCGTTCCTGTGGGCAGCTGGTACAGCTCAAGAACGGCGCCCCCCATTTCAAGGAAAGCGACTTCAATGGCGCCCTGCGGCGAAGGTTTGCTAAACCGCTGCTGGCGCTGAAAGCCCAGCGGTTCATAGAAGGCCAGCGAACGCGTTAAGTCGCTGACCTGATAGCCGATATGAGCAATTTTATTAACCAGTTCACGCATTTTATACCCCCTTACGCACGCACCAGAAACCGTAGAAAGCGACATATACAAAGCACAGGAGCGGGGCGATAAAGGCGATTTGCATATTGCCGCCGTTCATATCCGAGATAATGCCCATCACCAGCGGAATAACGGCCCCGCCGATAATCGACATCACCACGATCGAGCCCGCGGTCTGGGTATCTTTCCCCATGCCTTTAATGACCAGGCCAAAGTTAGTCGGCCAGCATGGCGCCATACAGAAGCTGACCAGAATGAGTGCATAGACCGCCAGCATTGAACTGCTGAACACGGCGACCAATAAAAGGACCGTGGCGGCCAGGGCAAAGGTGCCGAGCAGCAGCGCCGGATTCAGGCGGTTCATCAACCAGGTGGCCACGGTTTTACCCACGGCGTAAATCACCAGAGAAGCCAGCAGCCAGTAAGTCGCGGAGTGCTCGCTGGTGCCCTGCTGCACGAGCTGCACAAAGCGAATCGTGAAGCTCCATACGCCAACCTGGGCGCCGACGTACAAAAACTGCGACAGGATCCCGAGGCGAAAGCGCGGGATAGCAAACAGGCGTTTCAGCGTAGGTCCCATGCTTTCTGTCGGGATCTGCTGCTGTTGAGACGGCGTGCCCTTGCACGACGGGAATTTAATAAACACGAACACCAGCGCCAGTACTACCAGCACGGAGCCGATAATCAGATAGGGCCCGACCACCTGGCCGACCATCTGATGGCGCGCGGCGTCCGCGGCGGCGGCGGGCATCGCCAGCAGCTGTTCATGGCTCGGATCGTTTTCGCCAAAGACCATCACCTGGCCAATCAGCACGCCGGAAATCACGCCCAGCGAGTTGAAGATCTGCGAAAAGTTAATGCGTTGGGTGGACGATTGAATCGGGCCCAGCAGGCTTGAGTAGGTATTTGCCGACGTTTCCAGAAAAGAGAGTCCGCAGGCGATCACCCCCAGGCAGGCGAGGAACGCGCCGTAGGTCATGATCTGCGCGGCCGGAACGAACAGGAAACAGCCGAGGGCGTACAGGCACAGCCCAATAATAATCGCCGCTTTATAGGAATAGCGCTTAATCAGCGCCGCCGCAGGCAGGGCGACAAAAAAATAGCCGAGGAAAAAAATCGACTGCACCAGCGCCGTCTGGGTGTCCGTTAAATCGAAGCCCTTTTTAAACTGGGCGATCAAAATATCATTCAGGTTACCCGCCATGCCCCATAGAGCAAACAGGCAACAGACCAGTAAAAATTGCAGCCAGGGGGTGTGCGGTAAATACGCGCTGGTGTCCAGTTTTTCATGGTGGACCGCCGCTTTATCGACCTTATCCGTTATTAGCGTACTCATTGAGCTATCCTCTTAATGGTTTTTATACAGTAGGGTTTATGCCATTTGATAATCAGAGGCGGCACGCAAAAGCCGTTCTCGTGCCTCCTGGTAATCCGGTAAAGATGATGCGCCCTGCTTTTCGACGCTGACGGCGGCATAGGCCGCCGCGAATCGGGCCGCGGTATGCAGCGGCTCGCCGCAGGCCAGACGCGCCGCCAGCGCGCCGTTAAAGGCATCGCCCGCGCCGGTGGTATCGCGGGGATGAGAAGGAAAGCACGGGATAGGGGATTTCACGCCCTGCTCGCTCAACAGGGCGCCCTTTGCGCCAAGGGTGATAATGACATTGCGCGCGCCCTGAGCATGGAGCATATCGGCGGCCTCGGCCGCGGCCGCCAGACTGTCAACCCGGCGCCCGGTCATTAGCCCGGCCTCCGTCGCGTTCGGCGTGAGCAGATCCACTTTGCTTAGAAAGGCGCGCTCAACGGGCTGCCAGGGGGCGGGATTGAGCACCACGAAGGCCCCGGCTGCTTTCGCGGCGTCAACGACCTGTTCAATGGCGGAAAGATTGTTTTCCAGCTGAACCAGAACCACATCCGCGCAGCCGATAGCGGGGACGCAGCTGGCGATTTCATCATCGCTGACCGTCATATTCGCGCCGGGGTCGACGGCGATCATGTTTTCGGCATCGTTGCCGGCCACATAAATCAGCGCATTGCCGGTGGGGACATCTTCGGCGACCAGCAGCGTTACGGCGTTAAACCCCACGCCTTTCAGATGGCGGCGGGCAAAATGGCCGAACGTATCATTACCAATCTTGCCGATATAGTGGACATTCGCTCCCGCTTTTAGCGCGGCGGTGGCCTGGTTCGCCCCTTTTCCGCCGGCGCTGGTCATGCTCCCGCAGGCCACTAACGACTCGCCCGGGACGGGAAAGCGTTCCACTCTGGCCACCATGTCGAAATTGAATGAACCAAAAACGCAGACTTTTCCTGACATCATTCGCTCCTTTATACGCACTCGGGGGAGTGCAGCGCGGCGGACAGTTCCCGGGACATTTTTTCCCAGGCCTGCTCGAGCGGCATATCC
This sequence comes from Klebsiella pasteurii, assembly GCF_018139045.1. Classification (NCBI taxonomy): domain Bacteria; kingdom Pseudomonadati; phylum Pseudomonadota; class Gammaproteobacteria; order Enterobacterales; family Enterobacteriaceae; genus Klebsiella; species Klebsiella pasteurii. The sequence goes on along the minus strand of NZ_CP073236.1, from coordinate 2,988,346 downwards.
GGGCGGAATAAGCCGCTGCTGCCCATCACTAATACCTGCGCCCCGGCGCCCAGCAGCTCACGGTAGGTGGTGCGGTTGCATGAGCCGTCGACTTCCAGCAAGAAGTGGAGGTCGCGGGTCTCTTTTAGCTGATGAAGCTGCGCGATTTTGGCGGTCATTTCGGGAATAAACGGCTGACCGGCATAGCCCGGATCGACGGTCATTACCGTGACCTTATCGAGCAGATGCAGATAGTGCTGCATGCTCTCAACCGGCGTGGCGGGATTGAGCACCATGCCCACCGCTTTACCCGCCTGGCGGATGGAATTGATGATGCGAAAGGCTTCCCGGCAAATGGTTTCCGGATGCAGTGAAATGGCGTCTGCTCCGGCTTCTATCAGCGCCGGGATAAATGCCGCAGGTTCCTCAACCATCAAATGGACGTCGATCGGCAGCGACGTGTAAGGACGAATCTGCGCGACAAAGCTGGCTGATAGCGCCAGATTTTTAACGTAGTGCCCGTCCATCACGTCGACGTGCAGCCTATCGGCTTTGCTATTTAAAAAGCGCAGCTGTTCGGTCACTTGCATCATGTCCATGCACATGAGCGAGGGAGAAAGGTAATAACGCATAAGGCCTCTTTTTATTCCGGTAGTGGCTGATTTCAGGCAAAGTCTGGCCCTGCCGCGTGAAGCAGCGTTTCGACAATGCGCGTATTGGCCGTCACGTCATGACGGCGCACTCAGGCGATTTGTAAGCCGACGTTGTGCCAGGTCATCTCTTTTTCCAGCAGCGGATCGGTAAACTTTTCGGTAATTAAACAGTCCAGTTCGCCTAACCCGCCGATCCGCGCGACGCCCGTTCGCCCCAGCTTGCTGCCGTCGACTAATGCCACCGTCTGACGGGCGGCCAGCATCATCTGTTTCAACAGGGCGGCGTGGGCTTCCGTACCCGCATATAAGCCGCTATCGCGCTCCAGTCCCTGGCAGGAGAAAAAGAGCGTATCGACGGCGTACTCCCGCAGCGTTCGTGAGGCGGTTTCACCGAAGAACGACTCCTCGGTCGGGGAAAAATCGCCCCCCAGTCCCACGAGATGCAACGAGCGTCTGCTCATCAGCGTTTGCAAGATGCGGATGGAGGGCGTAATCACCGTTAGCGCCATCTCCGGCATCTGCCGGGCCAAAAACCAGCTGGTGCTGCTGCCGTCCAGGACGATGGTCTGTCCCGGCTGCAGAAACTGCAGCGCTTTGCGGGCAACGCGCATTTTTCCTTCGCTGTGCAGTAGCGTTCTCTGCTGAAAGCTTCCCTGGCTATCTTCGACCGGCAGAGCGGGCGACGCCGCCCGGATTGCCGGCAGCGGGTTCTCCGCCGCCAGCGCTCCTCCATGGCTCCGATTTAAGATCCCTTTCCGTTCCAGCGCGCTCAGATCGCGGCGAATCGTTTCCCTGGAAACCTGGGTCGCTTGCGCGATCTCATTGACCCGCATTACGCCGTGTTGGCCCAGCAGTTCGACAATCAAACGGTGACGTTCCAGCGGCAACATAGCTCTCTCCTGAAGTACTTAATCAGATTACCTTTCCCTTGCGCGGGGCGTTGAGAGCGCGGGAATATCCTCTGAAGGCGATCTTTTCGTCGCCGGAGAATGTGACAGGAAACGCATTTCAACCTCCCTCCCGGCACCCGTTTCCGCTACCTCGCTCGTTATCCGGTCACAAACAAAAACAAACAAAAATAAATGCAATATTGCGGTTGTGCCCGTTTATGCCCATTTACGCCCGTTCAGCAAGAGCTTCGCTCATTTTCCGTCTGCTAATTAAAAACAAATGAAAATAAAAAAATGCTAATTTGATCACGTTATTTTCATTTAATGCGTTTTTAAATGGATTTAAGCCGATTAACAGCATTAAATGAAAGTAACTAAAAACAAAGAGCAGGATGAAACCATGAATGAAACAACCCGTCGTTTTGCGCGTTTAGTCGACCTGAGCGCAGTCCAGGCCACCAGTACCGAAGCGGACGTTCGCGCCTGCGCCGAGCTGGCTACCCGATACAACATTATTTCCGTCCATGTGCTGCCCTGCTGGACGCGTTTTCTCAGTACGTTGCTGCCGCAGCAGGGAACGGGAGAGGTGATGATTGGCGGGCCGGTCGGCTTTCCCGGCGGCGGGCATGCTACTGATACCAAGGTTCAGGAAGTGCGGCAGCTGATTGCCGATGGCGCCCGCGAAGTCGATATGGTGGTGAACATCGGCAAAGTGTTATCCGGCGATTATGACTATGTGCGCGAGGATTTACGCCGCGTGGTGGACGCCGCCGCGCCGGTACCGGCGAAGGTGATCCTCGAAACGCACTATCTCAATGAGGAGCAGATTCGCCGCGTGTGCGATATCGCCGTAGAGGTGGGGATGAAGTGGGTCAAAACCTCCACCGGCTGGGCGCCGACCGGCGCGACGGTGGAAAAAGTCAGCATCATTGCCGACCAGCTTAAAGGCCGAATCGATATCAAAGGCGCAGGAGGCATTCGCGATCTGGAAACGGTGCGCGCGCTTTACCAGCTTGGCGTCCGCCGCTTTGGCATGAGCCACGGTGCGGTCAGCAAAGTGCTGACTGAACTGGAGCAGCACCCGGAGCGCTTTCCCGAGCTGAACGCCGATTAAACTGAGAGACCGCGGGCCTGATGGCCCGCCATAAAACGTCACCGGAGTCAGTGATGAAAGATAAAATACTCACGATTGATGTTGGCACTGGTAGTACCCGCGCCGCTATTTTGTGCGTTGATGGCACGATGGTCGGCTTTGCGCAGAGGGAGTATGAGCAGACCACGCCGCGTGCGGGCTGGTCAGAACAGGCTCCTTCTCTATGGTGGCGGGCCGCCTGTGAATGCATACGCGAGGTGCTCTACCGCTATCCTGAAATGGTTACGCAGATTGCGGTCATTGGCGCCTGCGGACAGATGCACGGCACCGTCCTGCTGGACGACTGCGGCGAGCTGGTGGAGGACCGGGCGCTGCTGTGGAATGACAAGCGCAGCCAGCCGCAGGTGGATGCCTTTACCGCGCGCGAAGGGCGGGAAAAGTGGCTGGCGCATTTAAATAATCCGCCCGCGGCGGCCTGGCCGGCTTTTAAATTAGCCTGGTGGCGTGAACATCATCCGGAGCGTTGGCCAAAGCTCGCCAAAGTGTTAATGCCGAAGGACTATATTAATTTCATGCTCACCGGCGCCCTGGCGACCGACTATAGCGAGGCGTCCTGCTATTTCCTGATGGACAGCGAAACCCGCAACTGGTCTTCGCAAGCCTGCGAAACGTTTGGCCTGCGGGTCGATCAGCTACCTGAGCTTAAACTTTCCAGCGACATCATCGGCCAGGTGACGCCGCGCGCATCCGATACGACGGGGCTACCTGTCGGTATCCCGGTGGTGGCAGGCACGTCCGATATGGCGGCCTCTCTGCTCGGTTCTGGCGTGTATGAGCCGGGGATGGCGTCCGACTCCACCGGCACGTCGACGCTAATAACGGTGGTATCGCAGCGGCCGTTACGTCATCCGCTGGTCAATAATCTTCATCTGGCTAACGCGGCCTGGGGTGGATTTACGATTCTGGATGCCGGAGGCGATGCCGTCCGCTGGGCGCGGCTGGCGCTGGCCGATAACCAGATAACGCACCCGCAGCTTTTGCAGGAAGCAGCCGCGGTGCCTGCCGGTGCGGAAGGGCTGCTCTTTCTTCCCTATCTGACGGGAGAGCGCCTGGCCGAGCACACGAACTCGCGGGCGCAGTTTTTCGGCCTGCAGCGCAAGCATCGCCGCGGCCATTTATTTCGCGCGGTTCTGGAAGGGGTGGCCTTTGCGTCCTGGCGCAACCTTCGCCAGCTGCAAGCGTGCGGGCAATATCCGCAGCAAATGATCGCTTCCGGCGGCGGCGCGCGCAGCCCGCTGTGGCTTGAAATCAAAGCGGCGGCGTACAATCTTCCGATATTATCCACGCGCAATCAGGAGAATGGCGTCACCGGATGCGGTATTATCGCCGGGGTTGGCGCAGGGCTGTACGCCGATTTTGCCAGCGGCGTGCGGCAGACGGTGCAGTTCGACAAGCTGATTTCGCCGGATCCCCGTCTGCGGGAATATTACCAGGCCTGCAGCGAGCTTTTTGATACGCTCTACCGGCAATCCGCCGCCTTATACGACAGGCTGGATGCGCTGAGTGCGGGACCAGACTGAAGGTATGCTATCGCGCGGAGAGCGCCGTAAATATAGAGAGAGGCAGAATGTTTGCAGAAGAAAGACAGGAGAAGTTGCTCAGTATTCTCAGGGAAAAACGCAAAGTGGCTGTTTCTGAGATGTGTGACGTCTTTAATGTATCTGGCGCCACCATTCGTGCCGATCTCCGACAGCTGGAAGAGGAGGGGCTGCTGACCCGTACCCACGGCGGCGCCGTTCTTCGCACGCGGGCAAGCTTTGAACAGGCCTCTGACGCGCGCGAAATCGTCAACCTCAGCGCGAAAGAGCGCATCGGCCAGCGCGCGGCGGCGCTGGTTGAGGATGGCGACATTATCGTGCTGGATACCGGTACCACGACCCTGCATATCGCGCGCAATATTCGCGACAGACAAAACGTCACGGTGGTGACCAACGATTACCAAATCGCCCGCGAGCTGGAAGCCAGCCCCTCTATTCAAACCATTCTGCTGGGTGGGATCGTGAAGAAGGGGTACCACTGCGTGGTGGCTATCAACGGGCGCTCCATTCTCGATACGCTGAACGTCGATAAAGCGTTTATGGGCGCCAATTCGCTGTCGCTGAAACACGGCGCCTGCGTGGCCGATATCATGCTGGCAGAAACGAAACGCGGCATGGTTGAACACGCCAGCCAGGTGATTATCGTCTGCGACTACAGCAAGCTGAATAACACCTCCCTTGCCCAATTTACCGCCGCGGATCGGATTGATACCGTGGTGGTCGATCGTCTGCCCGATGACGTTCAGGCGTATCGCAACGCCGGCATTCAGGTGATCTCCCTGGATGAAGAGGCGCACCCCTAGCGTTCTGTTCCGGCAGCGGCGCCACCGACCCGCAGTTTTACGGTAAAGGGCTCGGTAATGCGCTGCATAAAGGATACCCGCTGCTGGCTGAGATAAACCCGGCGCTGAGAAAGTGATGGCTTCTCCAGAATATAGCGAAATGAAACCACGCTGGATGAAATCGTCGTTGATAGTGGCGTACAGGAAAGATACCCCCGGAGGGTATAGCGCCACAAACGTACCTGTATGCCATCGGGAGCATCGGCTTATCCGTCAACGAACAAACGGGTCACTGGTTTTCCCGCTTTTTAAAAGTTTTCAATACATTATGCGCATAGCTAATATAATCCTTAGCAAGTAGACATTTAAAATGTTACGTGAAACTTCTGAAAAACATGTCTAATGAAATAAAAAGTGGATTTTATTTCAATCTTTATGTCAGAATCGCGTTATGACAGTAAAAACCATATTTTATATATTGTCATTATGCAAGCCATAATGAGCGGTTATTACCGAACGCTACAGAAATAATATTCTGAGGCGTTGTCTGATTATCCGCATGGAGAATTATCGTGATGCTATCCTATTTTAAAAACTTCGCTGGTGATTATGTAGGATAGACATCATATGGCAGGAAGAATAAATGAGTTCGATGACAAATAGCCTGGAAAGATTAAGGGAAGAAAAGGAGAAAATAAAACGACAGCGGCATGAGTTTAAAATAAAATTCGTGTGCTTGTATGTCTCAATATTGTCACATCTAAAAGCTAACCCTGATAATAAAGTTACCAAGGGATCTTTTGGTGATACCAAAAAAATAACCGTGGCAAACGATGGCTTCTTTTTTGATATTAGTTTCAAATATGACTATGCAAGAAATAAAGTGCGGATCGTTGTATCTGAAGAAAGTCTATCGCTGAAAGTCAGGCTCACCCTGAGGCTGGTGACATCAAAAGCGAAATGGCGCATTGTAAAAATATCCCATAAAAAGTTTAAGTATCTTTTTAGAGTCATGAAGCCACAAATGATTGAGGGGCTTATCGTCTTTTTGATCCGCTATCTGTAGATATTTCCTCTCCGTCAGCGGGCCATCTAGTCGGGATGCTCGCTACGAGCGTTCCTCCGGCTGCCGGTTGGAATATTCCCTGCCGCGAGTCCCGTCTTGTTTGAGTCGATGAGAATGCCATTAAACGGCGTTACTCAATAAAGCCCACCATTAATGCTGTTTTTTCCTGCTTTTCCCCCTTTTACCGCCCGGGTTTCCTGGTGGGATGAGGTTGCTATGGTAATTTATTAACTTATTGTAATTAAATAGAAAAGTATCATTTTTGTCATGAATGCCTCTGTCAATCACATTTCCCCTCTCACCAACTTTAAATCTGTAAAAGTAGACGTTTGTCGACTTTTCATCTAAAAAGTTGGGGGAAGGGACTAGACAGGACCATTATTAGGTTATCAAATGGTTAAATTACGTCACATTAAATGTGAATGATTGGTCTTATGTATAAAAGGCCAACACGCTTTCCGCTGCGTTAAAGCGCTGCGGACATCTTTGGGAGAAGTTATGCATTCCTCTGTTAATAAAAATGAAACTCGGACCTTTTTTGGTCATCCTTACCCCCTCGGTTCACTGTTTTTCACCGAAATGTGGGAACGGTTCTCGTTTTACGGTATTCGTCCGTTACTGATCCTGTTTATGGCGGCCACCGTCTATGACGGTGGGATGGGGCTGGCGCGCGAGAACGCGTCGGCCATTGTCGGGATCTTTGCCGGGACCATGTATCTTGCCGCGCTGCCGGGCGGCTGGCTGGCTGATAACTGGCTCGGGCAACAAAAGGCGGTCTGGTACGGTTCGATACTGATCGCTCTGGGCCATCTCTCCATCGCCCTGTCGGCGGTGATGGGCGATAGCCTGTTCTTTATTGGCCTGATGTTTATCGTGCTCGGTTCCGGCCTGTTTAAAACCTGTATTTCGGTGATGGTCGGTACCCTCTACAAAAAAGGCGATGCGCGCCGCGATGGCGGCTTCTCGCTGTTTTATATGGGCATCAACATGGGGTCGTTTATCGCCCCGCTGATCTCCGGCTGGCTGATTAAATCCCACGGCTGGCACTGGGGCTTCGGCATCGGCGGCATCGGGATGCTGGTCGCGCTGATTATCTTCCGCGTTTTTGCCGTCCCGGCGATGAAACGCTACGACAGTGAAGTCGGCCTCGATTCCACCTGGAACAGCCCGGTAGTGAAACGAAATGGCGTCGGCGCATGGTTGCTGGCGCTAACGGTGGGCGTGGCGGTTATCATCGCCTTGATTGCCCAGGGCGTTATCGTGATTAACCCGGTGGCGGTCGCCAGCGTACTGGTCTACGTGATTGCGGCGTCGGTGGTACTCTATTTTATCTACCTGTTCGTCTTCGCCGGATTGAGCCGCAAAGAGCGCGCCCGCCTGCTGGTATGCTTTATCCTGCTGATCTCTGCCGCCTTTTTCTGGTCGGCGTTTGAGCAGAAACCGACCTCGTTTAACCTGTTCGCTAACGACTATACCAACCGTATGCTCGGCTCCTTCGAGATCCCGGCGGTGTGGTTCCAGTCGATTAACGCCCTGTTTATTATTCTGCTGGCGCCGGTATTTAGCTGGGCGTGGCCTGCGCTGGCGCGTAAAAACGTGCGTCCGAGCAGCATCACCAAGTTTGTTATCGGTATTTTATGCGCGGCGGCGGGCTTTGGCCTGATGATGCTGGCGGCGCAAAACGTCCTGAGCAACAACGGCGCGGGCGTCTCGCCGATGTGGCTGGTGGGCAGTATTCTGATGCTGACGCTGGGCGAGCTGTGCCTCAGCCCGATTGGCCTCGCGACCATGACGCTGCTGGCGCCGGAAAGAATGCGCGGCCAGATGATGGGGCTGTGGTTCTGCGCCAGCGCCCTGGGGAACCTGGCGGCGGGTCTGATTGGCGGTCACGTGAAGGCCGATCAGCTGGATATGCTGCCCGACCTGTTCGCACGCTGCTCTATTGCGCTGCTGATCTGCGCCGCGGTGCTGTGCCTGCTGATTGTTCCGGTTCGCCGGATGCTGGAAAACACCCGTAGCGACAAGCCGCAGGAGCCCGCGGCTAACGCGTAACCCCGCAAAAACCCGGCGCGTTCTGCGCCGGGTTTATCCCTTAACGGTAAACAATACCGCCATCGATCAGAATCGACTGACCGGTAACATAATCGGAATCCGGGCCTGCCAGATAAGAGACCAGGCTTGCCACATCGTCCGGCGTTTCGGCGCGGCCAAGGGCGATGCCTTCAACGTATTTTTTATAAGTTTCGCCCACCGGCGCACCGGTAATTTCCGCAAAGCGCTTATCGATTTCGGTCCACATCCCGGTTCCCACAATCCCCGGACAGTAGGCATTAACCGTAATGCCGCGGCTGGCATACTCCTTCGCCGCCGCCTGCGTCAGGGCGCGTACGGCAAATTTGGTGGCGGAATAAACGCCCAGCAGCGCGAAACCATCATGACCGGCGATAGAGCAGGCGTTGATGATTTTCCCTTTCTGCTGACGATCGATGAATTTTTTCGCCGCCGCCTGAATACCCCACAGGGTACCCTGAACGTTGATGCGCATGATGCGGTCCACTTCTTCAGGCGTCACATCGGCCAGCGCCTGAACCTGGGCGATCCCGGCGTTGTTCACGATAATATCAAAGCCGCCCAGCTGTTTTTCCGCTTCATCAATGGCGGCGTACACCTGCGCGCGATCGGCGATGTTAGCGACGAAGGTGGCTGCTTTGCGTCCCAGCGCTTCCACTTCGGCGGCGACGGCGGCAATCCCTTCAGGGTTCACGTCGACCAGCATCACCGACGCGCCGTCTTTGGCCAGACGCAACGCAATACCGCGGCCAATGCCCTGACCGGCGCCGGTTACCAGCGCAACTTTATTTTCGATAGCCATGTCTGTACTCACCTTGTACTGATTAATAAACTAGGGAGGCCCGCGGCCGATGTCGTCGTAGCCGCTGCGGCGAATGGCACTACTCTATCGGGCGCGATAAGCGTGGCCTACCCCCCTGATGGGGGGGATAATGAGCGTACGGACTGGATTAAGGAGTAATCGTGGTATGGCCTTTTTATCCTCGGCGGATGATGCGCTGGCAGCGCTTGTTCATCAGGAACCTTTACGCTTCACGGGGACGCTGCCGCTTATCTCCACGCGCTTTACGCCGCCCCGTACGCCGGAAAGTCTGCTGTCGCGGGAGCGCCTGCTACAGCGCCTCGACGCCGCCGTCTCCCGCCGTTTAACCCTGGTGCGCGCGCCCGCCGGATTTGGCAAAACCACCCTGCTGGCGCAGTGGTACCGGCACCGCCTTCGACAAGGGGATGCGCTGGCCTGGCTGAGCCTTGAAGAGGATGACAACGCGCCGCTACTGTTTATACGCTATCTGCAGGAGGCGCTGCGGCCCTTGTGGCAGGGGTGGAGCCCGTCGTTTCTGCAGCTGCTGCAAGGCGAGCTTCCGGCCGATCTCCCCCTGTTCTTTGCTGAACTCGTTAATCAGCTTAATCAGTGCCCGCACCCGCTGTATCTGATCCTCGACGACTATCAATGCATCAGCGATCCGGCGATTCATCAGGGAATGAGCTGGCTGCTGAACCATGCGCCGCCGGCGCTGCACCTGATTATCGGTAGCCGCAGTCAGCCGTCTTTAGCCCTCAGCCGTCTGCATATGCAGGATCAGCTGCTGGAGGTGTACGACCCCGAGCTGCGCTTTACCCCCAGCGAAGCCCGCGCCTGGTTCTCCGGCGCATCGGGGCTGGATCCGCAGGCGATCCCGCGGCTAATCGCGCTCACGGAAGGGTGGATCGCGGGAATGAAAATGGCCGCGCTCTCTGCGGACGCCTCCACGGCGATGGGGCACAGCGCCGGCTCGCGGTCAATCTCCCGCTATCTGGATGAGGTGATTTTCGCGCCGCTGCCGCCAGAGGTGCTCGACTTCCTTCTGCAGACCTCGATGCTTAATCGCCTGCATCCGGCGCTGTGCGACGTCGTCTGCGGCCGCAATAACGCCAGCGCGATGCTGGCGTGGATAGAGCGGCATAACCTGTTTCTTTCCGCGCTGGATGAAAGCGGCCTTTGGTTTCGCTATCACCCGCTGATGCGCGACGCGCTGCTGCACCGCCTGCGGCACAGCGGTGAGATTGATATTCGCCAGCTGCACGACCGCGCCAGCGGCTGGTTCGCCTCACAGCAGCTGTGGGCCGAGGCGATACGCCATGCGCTGGCCGCCGGGACGTCGGCGGCGAAGGATGCGGAAGCCGGCGCGCAGTCGCTGGCGGAAGAGGGGGATATCGATACCCTGGTGCAGTGGATCCGCTATCTGCCTGCGCATCCTGACCCGTCGCGCATTGCGCTGCAGCTAAACCTGGCCTGGGCGCTAGCCCACCGTTTCCGATTCAGCGAAGCCCGCCAGCTGTTGGATGCCATTGAGATGCAATCGGCGGCGCATGGCGAGGCGCTGGCCCACAGCGCGTGGGTTAAGCTGCGGGTAGTGCGCGCGATCTGCGAAGCCTTTGCCGACAATATCGACCGCAGTATCGCCATTGTCGAACCGCTGCTGCGCGAGGTGCCCTGCGGCGATATTTGGGTCGATGGCCTGGTATGCAACATCCTCAGCTACTGCCATCTGGCGGACTCCCGGCCGCAGCAGGCGCTGGAGGTTCAGCAGCGGGTATCCGGTGTTAACCTCGCTAACCGCAACCTGTTCGTGACGGTTTACCGGGCGTTCGTCATGGCGCAGAGCTATCTGCGTCAGGGAAATCTTGCCGAAGCGGAACGCCAGGCGGCACGGGCTCTGCGCTACGCGGAGCGGCACGCCGGTGAGAACGCCAGCAGCGGCGCAACCCTGGCGCCCATCCTGGCGGAGATCGCCTGGGAGCAGGGGAAGGGAGAGCAAGCGCAAAGCCTGCTGGTTCCGCGTCTGGAGACTATCGACAGCTTTTGTCCGCCGGACGGCCTTAGCCGCACCTACATCGTCCTGGCCCGCCAGGCCCGAGAAACGGGGCGGCTCGCGGAGGCCGAATCGCTATTACTGCATGCCGAAGGGCTGGCGGCCCAGCGCGGCTGGCTGCGGGCGCAGGCGCCGCTGCTGGCGGAGCGGATCGCCGTCGCGCTTCACGCGGGCGACAAACTGGCCGCTGAGGCGCTGCTGCTTCGTCTGCAGACCCTTAGCCAGACGGAGGCTGCCGGCGGATATATCGCGCTCAGCCAGAGCCGCCTCCTTATCGCCGCCGGCGAACCGCTGGCCGCCACGCGGCTGCTGGATACGCTGGCCGGCGTACGGGAAACTAGCGGCGAGTGGCTGTTCGCCGTGCGTTTGCGGCTCAGGCAGGCGCTCGCCCTCTGGCGTGCCGGCGAGCGGGAGCAGGCGATGACTATCTGCCGACCGGCGCTTGCGCGCGCGCTGCATCAGGGGTTATGGCGCAGCCTGCTGGAGGGGAGGGAAGAGATGGCTGCGCTGCTGGCGGAGATACACAAGCGCGGCGCGGCGGATGATGCGCTGACCGCCGATATCGCCGCTGTGCTGTCGCGTTTCGCCGCCGCCGACATCGCGATTGATAGCGCCCGCCCGCAGCCGCCCGCCCTGCGGCTGACCGAACGGGAGCAGCAGACCCTGCGTTTAATTGCCGACGGCTATTCCAATAAGGGCGTCGCGCGCGAGCTGGGTATTTCGGCGGAAACCGTCAAATGGCACCTTAAGCAGCTGTATGAAAAGCTGCAGGTGAAGGGACGCATCCAGGCGGTAAACCAGGCGCGCGAATGGCGCCTGTTAAGCTAGCGCGATGGGGCGTTCTCGCTCAGCGCCGGGCCGCGGTAATCGCCGCCCAATGCTTTAATCAACGTGATATCAGTGCTGAGCCGCTGGGCCTGGATATCCAGCAGCAAAAGCTGCTGCGCGATGGCCGGGCGACGCGCCTCCTGCGCCGCATAGTAGCTGACCAGCCCGCGCTGATGGTGCGCGCTGGCGCTGCGGGTGGTCACCATCGCCGCCGTCACTTTCTGCTGCTGCAGGGCGGCCTGCTGGTTCAAATCGTTCAACTGGCTGGAGCTAATCGCCACGTCGCGCACCGCGTCCAGCACCGCCTGGTTGTACTGCTTAATCAGGATATTGCTCGCCGTACGCGTCGATTTCAGGGTGGCGTTTAAGCGCCCACCGTCAAACAGCGGTAAATAGAGCCCCGGCAGTATATTGATCTGCTGGAAGGAGGACTTAAACAGGTCGCCGACGCTCAGGGCGTTGTAGCCCCAGAAGGCCTTGATATCAAAGTGCGGGTAAAAGGCCGCTTTTGCCGCGTCCACCTGGCTCATCGAGGCGCTAACGTAGCCGCGCAGCGCCTGCAGGTCCGGGCGGCGGGCCAGCAGCTCAAACGAGAGCGAGTCCGGGAGCGTTTCCTGCAGCGCCGGCAGCGCCACCGGATGGATCTCCGGCATGCTATGCGCATCAGCGCCGATCAGCGCCCGCAGGGTTTCCCGATACTGCGTTATCGTTCCCTGCGCCGTAATCACCTGCTGCTGCGCCGCCAGCAGCTCCGCCTGGGCATTGGCGACATCGACGCTATCCTCGACGCCGCGCGCGGTACGATGCTCATGGGCCCGCACCGAGAGACTGGCGATGGCCTCCAGTTGGTTGAGTAATTCGATTTTCTGGAAGGTTGCCTGCATCGCGAAATAGAGCTGGGCGACGCTGCTGGCGAGATCCAGCTCGATACCGGCGGTCTCCGCCTGGCGGGCGTTCTTTTCGCCAATCGCGGCGGCGACGCGGGCGCGGTCGGCGCCCCATAAATCGATATTCAGCGTTGCCCCTACGCCGACCGTATTCAACGTGTACCAGGGGCCGTTTTTATCCACCGGCAGGGAGAAGGAGTAGGGCCAGGTGAACTGTTTATTGGTCACCCGCAGGCGGTTTTGCGCCGCCACGGCGGTGGCCTGCACGCCCATTGCCGACTGCGCCAGCTCCACGGTGGACTGCGATTGCGAAATACGCAGCCGCGCAGCCTGCATAGTGGGTGAATTCTGCAACGCGCGGTTGACCAGCATATTGAGCTGCGGATCCTGATAGCCTTCCCACCAGCGCGCCGTCGGCCAGCCGCTATTCGCCAGATGGATCACCTGCGCCAGCTCGGCCTGCTGCGGCTTGACCAGCGGCACCTGGCCGGGATCGTCCTGAATTAACGCGCACCCGGTTAACAGCGTCAGGGCGAAGGCAAGCGCCGGGGTACGCCAGACGCGCGGAGGAGGAGTGATGTTTATCATGAGCGGGTTGCCTGTCGCGGAATAACGGAGGATGCAAAGGGCCACGCCGGCAGGGCGGCCAACGCGTGGACCAGCGGCGCGCCAAACGGATTCGCCGGGTCCGGGAGAAGCGCCTGAGAGCGTTCTGCGGTGGTTTGCTGCGCGTCGATACCGGCGGCGTAGTCCTCAAGCCGCGGGGCGCAGCGGGATAAAAAGGTATCCCCCGACGCCGCATTCAGGCGATAGCCTTCACTGAGGCGCAGGATCTCTTCTGCCTGATGAAAAGTCGCCCGCGTCGGCCAGTTTTTCGCTTCCGGCCACGGGTGCGCGTAGGTTCCCAACGGCTCGGCGGACACCCGGTTAATTAAGGTTTCGCTTTCGGTCAGCGCGGCAAAGAGCGGTACCAGTTGAACCTCATCGTCGCGGGCGGCGAGGGTCTGCGCCAGCTGACGATACAGCTGCGCCAGACGCGCCTTAAGCCGCGGCGCTTCGCTATCGGGCCATAAATAGAGATGAACAATGGAGGAGACCAGCACGCCGAGCAGGATACCGATAACCCGGTCGCGCAGTTCGGTAAGGTTACTGAGCGGGCCAAACCAGCTGAGGAACGCCAGCGCGAAGGTAAAGCCTATCTGAATGCCGGCGTAGGCGATGCGCTCCGAGCCTGCCGCAATCCACGCCGCCAGCGCGAAAACCGGCAGGGTCATCGCCAACAGGCCGCTTAGCGAGTCGGTCCAGGGTTGCACAAAGACGATCAGCAGAAGCGCAATCAGCGTAGCCAGCAGCGCGCCGCCGATGCGCAGCCACGTTTTCTGCATGGTGGCGCCCAGGCCCGGCTGGGCGACGATCACGCAGCTCAGCATGATGGTGTGGATGCCCTGCCAGTCGGCGGCGGTATAGAAAACGTAGCACAGCAGCGTCGCCAGCAGCGTTTTCAGGGCAAAGTGTAGATAGGCGGGATTGGACCACGCGTCCGGCAGTAGCAGCGGCGCTTTTTCCACTTCACCCTGCGGTAACGCGATGTCTTCGCCGCGCGCCAGCCGCGCCAGCACCTCGGCGATCTCCTGCAAAATGGCGCCGTTGGCGCCGTCGCGCGGGACCATCAACGGCTCAATATCCACCGCCGTGGGGCTGGGCAAATTATCCGCCAGCGCGTTAAGTTCGTGGGCTATCCGCTGACGCGCATCGGAATGGTCGTCGCCCGGCTGGAGCAGCGCCGTCAAATGATAGCAGCGCAGCGCGGCGGCCATCAGCGCCTGCCAGGCCTGCGGGTCGGCGGCGATCTCCGGCGTGGCGCGTGCAGCCTGCTGATACAGGGACTGCAGCTGGTTAAACTGCCCGGCGATCTCGGTAAAGGTAGGCTGCGACTCTCCAGCATCCGGTTGGCTAAGCACCTTCGCCGTCTGGCGCAGCATCACCACCAGCCGGGCTTTAAACTGATAGCCGGGAAAGGCCTGCTGGAAACAGGCGTTGACCAGCAGCGTCACCAGAATGGCGGTATTAATTGCTACCCATAGCCACAGCAGCAGGCGCACCAGAATTTCGCTCTGGCTGGTCATCGACGGGAAGGTCTGGGCGTAGATGACCGCCAGCGCCACCACGAAAAATGCCAGCCCCAGCTTGCCGAGCACCCGCATCAGATAAATGGCGCAGAAGAACAGGATCACCGAGGCGACCAGGCGGATCAGCGGATAGTCATAGGTCCACTTGATAATCAGCAGCACGCCGCCGAGCGCGACGCTGACGGTGAGCACGAAAACCACGCTGACCAGCTTAATCATCAGCACGTTAGGCTGGCTGACGTAAAACACCACGATCAGGGCGACGGCGAGGAAGGGAATATGCAACGTCATAAACAGCACGATCAGCACCGCGCAGCTGAGCGTCAGGCGCAGGGTGTAGTTCGCCCGCCCCGGCGCATCGTGGAGTTCACGGGTGAGAAACGGCCATAAGCTCTGCATGCCGTCTCCTTATTGCGGCTGCAGAACGGCGCTGGCGGAGGCGCCCATACGGAACAGGGCCGGGTCGGGGTCTTTGACGGCGATTTTGACCGGGAAGCGCTGGGAGACGTGGACCCAGTTGATACTCTTCTGGATGACCGGCAGGCCCTCGATGACGCTGCCGCCGTCGGGCAGAACGCCGGTGCCGACCGAGTCGACCACGCCCTCAAAGGTACGGCTGTGGTTGGTCATGACGGTGATTCTTGCCGGAACGCCGGGCCGCACGTTCTGCAAGTCGGTTTCACGGAAGTTCGCCACCACGTACCAGTGGTCGTCATCCAGCAGGGTAAAGACCGGCTTAAGGGCCGAGGCGTACTGGCCGATCGTCGTTTTCAGCGCCACCACTACACCGTTAAACGGCGCACGCACTTCGGTGAATTCAAGGTGCAGCTCCGCCAGCGCAATCTGCGCGAGGATCCCCGCGCGCTGCGCCACCATGGCATCGACGCCGGTCACGGCGGCGGAAGCCTGTTTCGCCTGCAGCAGGGTGGCCTCCAGTTCGGCGCGCGCCGCTTTTTCGGCCGTTCGCGCCTGATCCAGATCTTCTTGTGAGGCAAACCCTTGCGGTACCAGTGGCTCAAGGCGTATGCGTGAAGAGGTGGTCTGCTTAACCAGCGCTTTAGCGCGTTCAACGGCGGCGCTGACCGACTGCGCGTTGTACTCCTGCGCTTTGATCGTGCGCTGGGTCAGCATAATCTGCGCATCAAGCGTGGTCAGGCGGGCTTTGGCATCGTCGAGCATCGCCTGGTAGGGGCGCGGGTCGATGCGGAACAGCAGGTCGCCTTTTTTTACCCGTTGATTGTCGCGAATAGGCATCTCGACGATCCGCCCGCTCACTTCCGGCACCACGTCGATGGTGTCGGCATAGACGTAGGCATCGTTGGTTTCCGGCGAGGTTTGCAGCTGCCAGATAACCACAATTAGCGCCACAATAGCGGCGAGAACGAGCGCCAGCAGGGGCCATTTTTTGCGGATAACGCTTGAGCGGGATTGAGTCATAGGTATCTAGTTTACGAAGAACAGGAACCACAGAATCGTGGCGAACAGGAACATCAGCGCCAGATAGCTGAAGACCAGCGGAGAAAATCGCGACTGCCATCCTTTACGCACAATCAGGATATGGCAGGGAATAAGTAATAGCGAGGCGCCTAATAAGCAGAAGAACCAGCCTGGAAAGGCAGCGCCTAATACCGGAATCGCCGGGGATAATGAGCAGCCGGTGAGCGTAAATAGCGAGAATAAGAGCGAAGGGCGCGCCAGCTTTACAATGCGATTCAAGACTAAATACCTGAGTGCTCGGGTTAGGATGGAATGAGTTTAATCTCACTGCCAGGGAAATTAAAGATGGATATAACAGAAGCGTCCGTACTTTATCGGCAATCAGAACATTTTCTTTGGCTAAAGAGTGCATAGAAAATCATTCATTCTGCATTAATGGCGTGCGGCTACCGAAATAAAATTTCACCCGTTACCGATAGTCAGCGGTTGTTGGCAGGACTATGCTTAGAGACAAAGTTATAAAAAATAGTCAGAACTGAGGCAATGTCATGGATAAAGAACTACTGGACGCGGGTTATCGCGCCTATACCGGCGAGAAAATCGATGTCTATTTTAACACCGATATCTGTCAGCACTCGGGCAACTGCGTGCGCGGCAGCGCGAAGCTTTTCAACCTGAAACGCAAACCGTGGATCGTCCCCGATGAAGTGGACGTGGACACGGTGGTTAAGGTTATTGATACCTGCCCGAGCGGCGCACTGAAGTATCGCCAAAAATAAGCGAGGAAACGATGGAAATACTGGAAGGTCATAATAAGTTTTACGTCAATGATGCCGACGGGAATCAGGTGGCGGAAATTGTTTTTGTGCCTACGGGCGAGCACCTCAGCATTATTGAGCATACCGACGTCGACCCCAGCCTGAAAGGACAGGGGGTAGGGAAAAAGCTGGTGGCGAAAGTGGTAGAAAAAATGCGCGGCGAGCAGCGCAAAATTATTCCACTATGCCCGTTTGCCAAACATGAATTTGATAATACCCGCGAGTACGACGATATCCGCGCCTGAATAAATGCGCCAGCGCGCTGGCGCAACTATTTTAGCCTGGCGCGGTCGGCGACGTCTTCTGGGGATTTTTCATCCGTCGATAAGGCTCAGATTGCGGCCGGATAAAAGCTGGTGGATAAGGTCACTGACGTTTTCCCGCTCCACCGGCGGCGAAATGAGATAACCCTGAAAACGGTCGATCCCCAGAGCTCTCAGCCGGTTGAATTTATCCAGGCTGTCCACGCCTTCGGCAACACAGCGGCTACCGGTTAGCTGGCAGTAGTAAAGCAGGCTTTTGATCAGGGCCATGGCGTGAGGATCGCGCTGCATATCGTTGACGATGCTCATATCCAGCTTATAGGCGCTGAACCTGACCGACCTCACTGGAAACATGACGCTGCTTTGTGAAAAGCAGTCATCGAGCATAATGGCAAAGCCCTGCTTGCGTAGCCGGGAAATATTATCGGCAATTTTACTCTGCAGGTTGAGGTCCAGGGTTTCAGCAAATTCCAGTACCAACCTCGAGGACAGATGGGGCTCGCGCAGCTGTTGGCGCGCGGTCTCCAGCATGCGGATCAGGTTGTCATTGCTGGCGATAGCGGCGGGAATATTGACTGAGAAATAAAACTCACCTGGATGCAAATTGATACTCTCCACGGCCTCGCGAAGCATAAAGGCTGTCAACACCAGCCAGGCGTACGCGGAACGTATCTGCGGTAAAAACTCGCCGGGAAGCAGAACCTGACCTTTTTGCCGCCAGCGACAGAGGATCTCTAAACCTTTTAGCCGCATCCGATCGTCAGTGATGGGCTGGAAGACCGGGAAAATTTGCCGACAGTGAATCGCGTGGACAAATTCGCGCTCAAAGGCGGAGAGCGCGGCATCCGGCTGGATCTTCTGCCCTTTGGTCTGGCTGCCGGGGAAACGGGTTGCCAGCTGAGGATAATGTTCCACCATTTTTTTCAGTCCTGCTGTGCGCTGGTTATAAAGCGTTTTGTGGCTAATGCCGCGGCGCTTTGCCTGGGCGTTGACGCTGTATCCGCTGAGTAGACCGAGAATGGCATTGAGCTCCGGCCTGGTGAGCCCGCCGGGGCGCTTTCCGCCGAGGCGTATCTCTTCGTCGGCCAACTGCTTAAGCGAAGGATATCTTTGCAGAATGTAGTCCTGGAGCACTGCGGTCAGGCTGGGGACGGGCAGGTCCGAGGCGGCGGATCGCACTTCAGAAAGTAAATGTCGATCGATGACCTGATGCAGCAGCGTGTGCCACAGCCAACTGGCCGGACTGCGGCTAAGGATCAGCATCGGCAGCGGCGTTGCCGAACGTTCGAGAAACGCAGCGGCCTGCTGTAGGGTGGCGAGCAGCCTGGCCGGCGTTTCCGGCAGAAAAACGATGATGCGGCGAATGTTCGCGTCGCCGGGAAGCCTCGTCGCATCCGACGGCAGCACAACGGGCTGCATGCTGTTGGCCATCATCACTTTGACTAATCCATCGGCGACCAGCGAGCAGGGCGAAAGAATATAGTCCATTCCCGTTCTATCACGCGCCGCAGGCGCGTTACTGGTAAACAAAGGTCACCCCAATAATGGATTGCACGTTGCCCGCGGTGACCTGGCCGCTGGTGCGCGCATAGGTTGCGGTGAGTCCCAGGTTGACCGCGGAGGTGCCCACGGTTCCCATTGAGACGGTACTGTTTGAACGCAGGATGGTGCCATTGCGCAGTAGCTGAACGCCAATGCCCTGAGCCGGTGAGGCGGAAGAGGTATTGGTGAAAACGGTGTTGGCGCTATCCGCCGTGGTGCCGGAGAGGTAAAAACCTATCTTTTGATTTTGCCCGCAGCGTACCGTAAGCGGAACAGCGGTTGAACCCGGGTACTCAGGCAGCGTTACCGTGACGTTGCGAGCGGAAACATCGCAGCCGCCCGTCGGGATAATCACGCTATTGTTGGAATAGATATTCCAGGTAAATTTTGAGGTACGAACGTTACCGCCGCCGTTGATATCGGAACCCACCTGATACATGACCAGCGTGGCGATATGCGAGCCGGCGCTTATCGCCAGCCCGGAGGCGGTGGATATTGGCGTCAGGTAGAGCTGGGTATTCCAGCTGGTGTAGTTACCGGAAGTAAAGTTGTGGCTGGCGGTCGGGGAGTTTAGCGGGAAGCTATAGCTAACCCCATAGTACTTTAAAGAGCCGGTAAAATTGGTCAACAGGCCGCTATAGGCCGAGCCCTGTAGCATGCTTACCATGTCGTTGCGCCGGTCCGGCGCGTCATTTTTACAAAAAATCGAGCTGGATAAGTCGACGACCAGGTTCTGCCCGGCCCCGAGGCTTGGCTGCAGGTTCACGTAGACGTTGGATACTTTCCCGCCGGAATCGCTATTTAATATGGTGCCGGTGGAGTCGTAGCAGGTATAGGCCCTGACGCTGGTGGAAAAGCCCGCTAACACAATCGCCAGCCACAGCGCCTTGACCAGCGCCATATGACATCTACGGGGAGCGGTAATCCGCTGATTCATAACGTTCTCCTGCCTTATAGCCAGGTGTAGGTGACGTTAATCACCGCCTGGATTGTTCCTTGCGTTGGCCCGCCATTAACCGTCAGCGCCCTGACGCGCAATGGAAAGCGGGTGGATTGCGTGGCATCGTTGACGGCCACCGTTTTGCTTGTGCCGTTGTTAAACCGGGCGCCGCTGGTGTCCTGCAGCTCCAGCTGGAGGTTGCCCGCCGTCCCCTGGTTTTTGTAATAGCCGGTGGCATCCGCCGTGCCGCTGAAGCTGGCGGTGACCCGTGAGGTACCAACCGGACAGTTGCTGAGCTC
The DNA here is from genome assembly GCF_018139045.1 of Klebsiella pasteurii. Lineage (NCBI taxonomy): Bacteria > Pseudomonadati > Pseudomonadota > Gammaproteobacteria > Enterobacterales > Enterobacteriaceae > Klebsiella > Klebsiella pasteurii. Next base: position 2,968,220 of record NZ_CP073236.1, on the reverse strand, counting down.
GATCGTGACGTCATGCCAGCCTGATGCCGAGCCGGGTGAAAGCATGTTAAAGGTGTATAAATCACCGAGGTCGACGGTGGCCTTTGGGGTGGCGATGGTGCAGGGTTTGGCCACCACTTTGCCGTTAACGGTAATGGTGACGTCGGCGGCTTGGGGGGCGCTGGCGAAGGTCATGATTACCGCCAGCAGCCAGGGTGCATGAGTCCATTTCATTTCAGCCTCCGGTTACTGAAATTCAAGCGTGAAGGTTGCGGTGGCATTAACGTGTCCTGCCGTAATCGGGACGCGCGCGGCCATCAGCCGGGCGTAAAAGTTCAGGGTGTTGGTCTGCCCGGGTTTCAGCGTGGTCCACGCGATGTTTGACGAGGGGGCGTTGAGTAGCAGGGGGGCCCGGCTGCCGTTAAGGATCTGCACGCCGATGCCGGATGCTGCTGATACGCCGCTGTCCAGCTTAAGCAGGCTGGTGTTGTCGCTATCCGCTACGCCGGTAAAACCGACTTTGACCGCGGTGACGGAACCGCCGCAGGGCGATAGCACGATGCGAAAAGGCACCAGCGGCGTGGTCGTGCCGACGGCATTAAACTGTTTGGCGGCGTTATTCATCAGGTCGACGGTAAAATCTTTTGACTCACCCGCCACGGCGCAGGTGTTATCCCTTACGTATCCGCTAATCGTAATAGTGCTATCGGCGGCAGGGGTGCTGAAGGAGACCAGAGAGAGTATGGCGCCCAGCAGATACAGGTTTTTTCTCATCATCATGCTTTCCTTAGCGGCACGCTGCCGACAGCTGGCTTAACGCCTGGTTCTGGCTTTCCGGCGGCAGGCGGTAGTCGGCTTCACAGCTGGCGTCGGGTCCGTCTCCCCACTTCGCGCGCACCTTGCCCGCCAGCGGCATTCCGCTCAGATAAACCTGGCCGTTATCGGCGACGATGCTGCTATTCTGGCTATCGACAGCGGCGGCTATGGCGCCAAAAGGAACCGGTTTACCGTTGTGGGTCAGCGTTATCAGCAGCTTCATGCCGACGCTGGCCTTAAATTCGGCGCGCGCAATCGCCCCGTGGGTGGGCACAATACTGACCACCGCATCATCAAGATCGACGTTGTTGGCCAACGTATTGGTGTTCAGCGCCACCCGGTTTTCCCGGTATTCGGTGGCGTAGGGCAGAACGGCGTAGCCGCGCCAGTCGGTCCGTACCCCGGTCTGGTTTTCTACCTTCACGCCATCCGCGCCGGGGGCTTTGATCAGCACCACCGTATCGTTCATCGGCTGGCTCAGGGTGATGCCGTCGGCATGGGCCAGTACGCCGCCGCTCAGGCCGTAGTACAGCTGTTTGATGCCGTCGCTGCGGCTGTAGCCGACGTTGGCGTTGCCGTAGCCGCCGCGGTAGTTCAGCGCCGCGTAGCCGGTACCGCCGCTGTTGCCCTCACCGCCGCCGGCGTAGCCGGTCTGTACGCTGTAGCTCAGGTTGTTGTCCTCCAGCAGCGTGCCGTACAGCCCCGCCAGGCTGGTGGTCCTGCCGTTCAGATCGTTGGACATGCTGTAGCTGGCGTTACCGTTTCTCCAGGCCGACTTGCTGTCGGAGCGCATCCAGTGGCTGAACGGGATACTGACGTTGACGGCCAGCATCTGGTCACGACCCTGCTGCCAGGCGTTTTTGGTCAGGCTGTAGCTCAGGGTCCAGTTGATATCGTCCATGGCGGCATTAAGCCCGGCCTGGAGCTGCTGGTCGGCGCTGTTGGTTCCCCAGTAGGTCTGATGGCTGCCGCTCAGGTAGAGCGTGGCGGTGCGTCCCAGCTGCTGGGTAACGCTGAGCTGCACTTTGCCGCGCTTGTTGTACGCGAGGTTGTAGTAATCGGTGAACTTCGGCTTCATCTGCACCACCCCGTCCTGGGTCTCGATGTTGTAGCCGCTCATCCGGCTGTAGGTGGTGTCGGCGAAGCTGAAATAGCCGCGCGTCGAGTAGCGGTAGCCCACCAACTGGATGTTGGTGCCGGTATCCGTCAGCGACTTGTTATAGAGGAAGCGAACCGACTGGCCCTGACGATCGCTGTCATCGGGCAGGGTGGCGTTGGCCTGGGTGATATCCAGCGACAGCGCCCCCAGCTCCCCCATATTTTTGCCGACGCCGAGGTTAAAGGCGCGGTAGCGGTCCGCCAGCTGGGTGCCGCCGTACAGCGTCCAGCCCTCAGGAAGACCGCGCATTACGGTGCTCTGGAAGAACTTCGGTTTTTCCTGTTGATTGCTGCCGCTGCGGTACTCCCCGGCGGTGACGGCATAGCGGGTATGGCCCTCGCGCTGGAGCACCGGAACGGACGAGTAAGGGACGGTGAAGACCTGGCTGCTGCCGTCGGCCTCTTTGATGGTCACCTGCAGATCGCCGCCATTGCCGGCGGAGTAGAGATCGTTGATGGTGAACGGGCCGGGCGGTACCGTGCTCTGGTAAATCTCATAGCCGTTCTGTTTCACCGATACCTGAGCGGTGCCACGGGCAATGCCGTGAATGACCGGGGCAAACCCTTTCTGGCTGTCCGGCAGCATATTGTCATCGGAGGCAAGCTGCGCGCCGCGGAAGTTGATGCCGTCGAAGACGTCGCCGTTGGTGTAGCTGTCGCCGAGGGTCAGGCGCGAGCGCAGCAGCGTAATATCACGTTCAAGCCAGGTATTGATGTGCTGCCACTTGTTTTCATTGGTCGACGAGCTGCCGCCGCTGCTGTAGCTCCAGGTGGTGTTGTCGCGCAGGCGCCAGGCGCCGAGGTTGAGCCCGCTCTGCAGGTTCAGGTACGCGTAATTGCTGCTGCCGCCAACGTCGTTGTGCACGTTGTTGCCGGTGAAGTTGTAGTTCAGCAGGCCGGCGTTAATCCCGTGGTCCCAGAGTTCGGGGGGAATATAGCCGCGGGCGCGGTTGCCCATAAACGCCTGGGGTACGGTCAGATACAGCCGCTGCAAACCGACATCGAAGCGGGTAGTGGCGTCCTTGATGGTTTCGGTTAACGGTACGCAGGCATCGGATGCCAGAGCGCCGATCCCTTCAATGGATAACGTGTTGACACCCATCCCGGCCAGCTGCCCGCGCGTCAGGCAGGGGACCAGCGAGCGATCGTTTACTCCGCTATTAAAAGTGACATCGCGGGTGGTCATAAACCCGTCATTGAGGTAAATATCGACGCGATAGGTTCCTGGAGGGACCTCCTGGCCGTTGGCGAATCCTGATAAATCCGCCACGGCGGCAGGGTCATCCGCTAAAAAACGCGGATTAAAATAGAGCTCCGCCTGCACAGAAAAGATCGGTGCGGCAAGTAACAGAGCCAGCGTGATTTGAGCGAAAGCGCGCGTATTCCCCGGCCCGTGGCTGCTTTTACGCCCGGAGTCCAGGCCGTCGAGTCCATATTTCAGATGTGACATAGTCCCTCCGGTCCAAAGTCGCCCGGCTGTCAGTTCTTATTTTTATTTCCGGGAGGACGCGGCCTCCCGTCGGTTATTGCGTGACGCCCTGCATCCGTGGGGTCAGCGCGCCGTAGTCGTTAATCGTCCGGTATGTAATCTCACGACCGGCATCGGCGGGCAATTTAACGCTGGCTTCACCCATCGGCGGAACCAGCGCATTTTCCAGCACCCGGGTTCCGGCGTTGAGTTCGGTGACCGTCAGGTAGTAGGGGGTGGGATTGACCAGCGTAAGCGTGCCGGTGCCGCGGCGAAACTTCAGTTTCTCCGCAGCCTGATCCGGCGGCAGCACCAGCTTTGCCGGGCGGTAATAGAGCTTAATGCGGCTGATGATCGCCAGTTGCAGGGTGTTGTCGCTGAGCTTTGATTTATCCATTGACGGGATCGCCTTGACGTTCATCCAGAACAGCGTTTCCCGATCCTGCGGCAGCTGGTTGTTGGTGGCATCAATAATGCGCAGGGTGTTCTCTTTTTTCCCCTGCATGGCGAACAGCGGCGGGGTGATGACAAAGCGGCCGTCCTTCGCGCCATCGGCATTCTCCACCCATGACTGGATCAAATAAGTGCTCTTTTCGTCGTTGTTGGTGACCGCCAGTTGAACCTGCTTTTGCCCGGCAGGATAGATGACGCGGGTTGCCCCCAGCGCCACGCCGGCCTCGGCGCGAGCGGTAAATCCCATGGCGGCTATCATCAGCGCCCCCGCCAGTAAACCGCGCGTTATCGCCAGTGTTGTTCTCACGTTTACCCCTTTTATCGTCACCGTCGTTTCCTGTTTTCGGTTCGTCTGCTGATTCATTACTGGTAGGTCAGGGAGAACCAGGCCTGAGCGTTGGCCGCGCCACCGGTGACCTGGTGCCCTGTTGCCCGGTATTTCGCTACAAAATGCAATGTGGTTGGCCCGGTATACAATCTTGTCCAGGCGGCGGGAGGACCGTTCAATGGGATCGGATGGTCGTCTTTATCAAACAGAGCGACACCCACGCCGGTCGCTATTCCCGGTCCTTCGCCCACCGAGAGCACGTCCGGGTTTTTACCATCGGCGACGCCGTGAAAGGCCACGCCAACGCGTTGGCTGACGGCGGTACTGCACTCCTGCAGGTGGATATCGAAGGGAACTGGATTCGTATCTTCTCCGGCTGAATGAAGCCGATTACTGCTGATCTGTCCCATATTGACCGTCATCTGCTGGTCGCCAGCTTCAACGCGGCAGGACTCGGCAATGATGATGCCCTGAAAGCGCATATTTCCGCCGGGCAGCGTGACGTTCCATTGATTACCGGCCAGCGCCAGCGATGGGAGCAAAAATATCAACAGACCTGACTTCATCCTTTGCATCGTTATCACCCGAGTTCCGTTATGGATAACGGGCCTTCCTGGCCCGATATGCTTCCCTGCCTGATGAATGAATTACTGGTATTGCACTTTGAAGGTCGCGTCAGCGTTAGCGGTACCGGCAGTGGCTGCAGCGGTCGCATAGTAGCGCGCCTGGAACGGGATGACGTTGGTGCCATCGTTCAAGGTGGAAGCTGCGCTGAAGGTCGCGCCATCCAGCACCAGCGGCGTACCGGTACGGTCCAGGATCTGCACGCCGACGTTATTCGCGCTGCCTGCTGCGGAGCTTTGCAGCGCCAGTACGGTGGTGTTGGTGCTGTCAATTGCGGTGCCGGTGAAGGCGACGGCGGCCTTGGTGGCAACGGTGGTGTCACAATCGTTCAACTGGATATTGAAGCCGACAGCCGTGCTGGTGCTGCCTGGAGTAGCGAGTTTTGCCGAACGAACCTGGCCCATTGGAACGGTCTGATCGATTGAACCCGCGTCAATGGCGCAGGCTGCGTTGACGACTTCCCCTTTAAAATGCACCGTGCCGCCATTTACCGTGGTGTCGGCCAGCGCCGCCGCGGAGCTCAGAGACAGGGCTGACAGAACAACGATTGCCAGTGATTTGATTTTCATGTTGTTTTCCTTTGAACAATATCGGGATTACGAACCGATCTGGCCGTCATCATGACCTCCAGGTATTTCATGTTTCAGCCGAAGTTTTCGGCTGCGGTTCTGCATGTTTTTCACCCAAAAAATGAGACATTTGGGGCCATTTTGACTCGTTGGCGTAATTCACTGAAAATATGGCTTTTTTATAAATAATTTGGTTTTTTAATCTGCTTTGTTGTTGTTTTTCGAGATAATGAATTGAAATAGTTAAGGCTTAATAAGCCATGGATGGCTATCGGCAACGCGGGGCCACGAAGGATGGGTAGCGGAAAGAAGGATGTTTCTGGAAAAAATTAAAAATAAAAAAATATTATTAATCAATGTGATATTGGTTTTTACACTCTGTTTGATGCATTCGATGGTTGCAAAAGGTTACTGAATATTTTTATGATGCACACAGTTTGGCCCCAATTGACCTGTTCGGTAAGCTATTTCCCCTTATTTATCAAATTCTTATTTTCCATTCTCTGATTTTGTAAATTCCACTCCATCAGGTTGTTGCGTTCCCAGAGTCCGGCGAATCGCGCGGCGTTGCTGGCCGTATAGCGTACGGTATGGCGAATATTTCGATGGCCGAGGTAGTCCTGGATAAGGCGGGTGTCGGCCCCTCTCTCCGCTAGCTCGTAACCGCAGGCATGGCGCAGCATATGCGGGTGAGTATGGGTAGCCGTGCCAGCGTCTACGCCAGCGGTTCGGATGATTCGGTAGGCCTGCTGACGCGAAAGCGGAGTACCGCGTCGCGATATAAACAGCGCATCGGTTTTTTGCGCGCCTTTCCAGGCGCCGCGTACCTGGCTCCAGCGCCTGATGGCGTCACATTCATCGACCATCAGCGGATGTACGGTGGAGAATCCATTCTTCAGCCGTCGAATATTGATGCGGCCTTCGACCAGATCGAGGTCGCGATAGTGCAGATCGAGTAATTCGCTAATGCGCATACCATGACGAAAAGCGAGCAGGATTAGACAGTAATCCCGCTCTCCCGTTTGCCCGTGACGGGCTGCCAGCATCATCGCCTGAACTTCTTTACCGGTAAGAAAACGACGTCGGTTCACAATAAATAACTCCTGATATGATCTTGATAATTAACACGACCCTGCTGACAGCAGGGGGCGCTCACAAATAATTCGCAAGGTTAATCGCGTATTATATGAAGGGGATTAAGCATAGTTGAATAATGACATTATAGCGGCTGTGGGACAGAATATTGCCAGATGATAAATCTTATTCTTATAGATTTTATTGATGGCGGCAACCTCTGCGCCGCGGTTCTTTTTCAGGTGTATAAAATTAAAAGGAAAAAAGCATGGTTGCGGCTATTTTAAACGGAAGGGAGTTGGTGCATTTATATGCTGGGTCATGCCCGAGGGGTAATAAGATAAATCATCGTAGCGCTGTGAACTTGCCGGAACAATAATCATAAACACCGTATGGTTAATTTTTATTAATGTTTACCGCTGCCTGACGGTTATTTTGACGCCCTCCATGGCATCGAGCATTACGGCAGAACAGGGCTCCGCTGTCTGTCTCTGCTTTCGTCCCAGATACCATAGAAACGGCCAGCGTTACTGGCGGTATACCATACGGTATGGCGAATGTTGCGGTGGCCCAGGTAGTCCTGGATAAGGCGGGTATCAATGCCCATGTTGGCCAGGGCGAAGCCGCATGAATGACGGAGCATATGCGGATGAATTTCGAGCGACAGCCCGGCATTATCGCCAGAGGCGGAAATAATCTGATAAAACTGCTGGCGAGACAAAGGATTACCTTTTCGTGAGAGAAATAACCATTCGCTGTCGGACTGCGGGTATGAGGCGCGGACATGCAGCCAGTTTTTTAATGCGCGGATTTCTTTATTCAGCAAAGGATGCGTTGTCGAAAATCCATTTTTAAGACGGTGAATATAGATGCATTTAGAACTAAGGTCGATATCGGAAATTTGCAGGCGGCATATTTCACTGGCGCGTAATCCGTGAATAAAACATAATAATGTCAGGCAATAATTACGCGTGGCATGTGCGCCACTGTTGGCCGCTTTGAGTAATGACTCTATTTCGTTGTGAGTCAGGAAGTTCCTTTTTTTTAAAATAGCATTGCTTTTCATTGAGTTCCCTTTATTATGCAGCCGGCTAGCGCATTTTTTGGCCGTTATCAGGTAATGATTAAGCTCGTCTGCATGTGCATTATTTATTGCTGCGGCGGGCAATATTTAAGCGTTGTGGCTTCTTTTGGATAGGTAGTTTTTATATTTATATTTTTGTTTGGCGTTACTCTTTGGGATAGGGCCCATATTCTGCTCATTGTTTTCTCCTTAAGTGGGTATACAGCAGTATATAACTTCTAATATTGTTAACCATACTGCAAAAACCTTCTTATGAATAGGGGAAACAGGATGCGCAAGAATTCTGGCGGATGGTAAGAGTTATTTTATTTAAAGTGAGATAAACCTTAGCTGCTGCTAAGAGGATTATATCGGAAGGGCACATAATCAAAAATCAGGTTGATAAGGATCCCGGAGTCGCCTGTGGGCTAACTTCAGGGAGGTTATGGCTGATGCAAAAATAACCGTGAGGCGGGGCGTTTTACTGTACGTTTTTTCTTAATAATGCACTGGCGCGAACAGGCCGGTCGCTCACGCCTCATACTTCCCCCCTACCTCAACTGCTCCACGAACAGCACGGCGGCTACGGCGACCATCATCACGCCGGAAGCCATACTGACCTTGCGTGCGATTTGAGGCCGGGTTGCCAACAGCGCTCGGGCGCCGTAGCCGACCAGTAAATAGACCAGCGTGCAGGTCACCAGATGAATGCCGCCCAGCGCCGACATCTGCTGAGCCAGAGACCAGCTTCCCTGGGGGTCGGTAAACTGCGGCAGCAGGGCCAGAAACAGAAGAAAGACTTTTGGGTTCAGACCGCTAATGCATAGCCCCTTAATCGCCCAGCGATTCCAGCTATCCGCGCTGTATTGCTGGGTGCCTGGCGTTGGCGGATGGCGCAAAATAGCGATTCCCAGCCACATCAGATAGCCCGCGCCCAGCAGGGTAATCGTCGACAGCGCCAGCGGGTGGCCGGCGATTAACACGCCGATTCCGGCGACGACGATCAGCGTGGCCAGTAGGTGGCCAGACATCAGTCCGGCGACGGCGGGTATCACGCGGCGTCCGTTGATTCCCGCGCTGATGGTATAGGCCCAGTCAGCGCCCGGCGTGATGATCAGCAGAAAGGAGACCAGCCAAAAGCTGGCGATAAAGCTCATTTCCATGGACAGCGCACCTCTGCGTGGTAACGGCAGTTTCTCATCATTTTCCCTCGTAAAGCGGCGATTATTTGAAGGAAAGAATATCGAGTTTATTGCGCAATGAGCTTTCAATGTTATGCTCTTAAGCGGTCTTCTGAGGGAAAATATTCCAAATGGATAGCATTGATAGAAAAATTCTTGCTGAACTCCAGTCCGATGGACGACTGTCGATAACCGAGCTAGCCGAGCGGGTGAATCTCAGCCTTTCTCCCTGTCATCGACGGCTGCGGACGCTGGAGCAGGAAGGCGTCATTACCGGCTACCGGGCCAATCTTGATCCGGCCAAAATGGGCTTCAACTTCCTGGCGATTGTCTTCGCGACGTTAAAAGAGGGTGATAAGAAAGCGGTGAGCGCGTTTGAGGACGCGGTAGAAGAGATCCCCCAGATCGTGCTGGCACAGCGCCTGTTTGGCGATCCGGACTACCTGATGCACGTGGTGACGCGCGATCTCCCGGCGTTCCAGAAACTGTATGATGACAAGCTCTCGGCGATGCCGGGCGTGCAGCACCTGCGCTCTACGCTGGTGATGAAGACGGTTGTGCAGGATCGCCCGTTTCCGCTCGGAAAGGGGTGAGCGCAGCTCGGACAGATGCTCAGCATCGCCTCCGGGGAAATAACGGTGATGCTTCATCAAAGATGCTCCGGCAGCAGTATGAGCACCCTGTCAAAGCAAAGTGGTATTACTCTTTTTCCAGCAGGCGCATAAAAACCGTCAGCGCTTCATCCAACTGCAGGCGCTGCGCTGCGGAAAGCCCGCTCAGCAGTTGCCGCTCATTCTCCACGTGGCTTTCCACCGCCTTATCGATGAGCTCTCGTCCCTCTGGCGTTAGCGCCACCAGCATACTGCGGGCATCTTCCGGGTTTGGTAGACGGCAAATAAACCCCCGTTTTTCCAGCGCCTTCAGGCGATGAGTCATGGTGCCGGAGGTGATCATTAACGTTGAAAAGAGCTGGGTGGGCGACAGCATGAACGGCTCGCCCGCCCGGCGTAACGTCGCCAGCATATCAAACTCCCAGCGCACCAGATCGTGGCGCACAAAGGCCGCTTCGATGCGCGGCTCCAGCAGCATCGTGCAGCGTTTCAGGCGGCCGATCGGCCCCATCGGGCTGCAATCGAGATCGGGGCGCTCCTGTTTCCACTGTTCAAGAATGCGATCCACGGCGTCGGTCTGCGGTGATTTGTCCATTCATGCTCACTTGTCTTGATATCAAGATAATTGTCGGTACATACTTAGGCCACAATTTACCTTGATATGAAGATAAAATCATGGCCTTTGTTTCGCGTAATGTGATCGTTGATTTACTGCTGACCGCGCTGGCGCCCGCCATCTGGGGCAGCACCTATATTGTGACCTCGCAGTTCCTGCCGCCCGATCGGCCGTTTATCGCTGCGTTGCTGCGGGTTCTGCCGGCCGGGATCGCTCTGCTGATCTGGAGCCGCCGTTTCCCGCTGCGCGCCGAGTGGTGGAAGCTGATCGTCACCGGGATCCTGAATATCGGCGCGTTTCAGGCGCTGCTGTTTATTGCCGCCTATCGGCTGCCGGGCGGTCTGGCGGCGGTGATTGGCGCCATTCAACCGCTGCTGGTGATGCTGCTGGCCTGGTGCGTCGATCGTCAGCGATCGCCCTGGCTGGCGGTACTCTCGGCATTGATGGGCATCGCGGGAATGGCGATGCTGCTGCTGTCGCCGCAAACCACCCTCGAACCGCTGGGGATCGCCGCCGCGTTTCTGGGGGCGATGAGTATGGCGTTGGGAACCTGGTTATCGCGGCGCTGGGCGATCGCTTTGCCGGTCATCGCGCTGACCGGCTGGCAGCTGCTGATTGGCGGTATCGTACTGGCGCCGATGGCGTTTCTGGTCGATCCGCCGCTGCATCAGGTGACGCTGACTCAGGCGGCGGGTTATCTCTGGCTGTGCGTTGCCGGGGCGATGCTGGCATATGGCCTGTGGTTTCGCGGCATCGGCCGCCTGTCTCCAGTGGCTGTGTCGGCGATGAGCCTGCTGAGTCCGGTGACGGCGGTGCTGTTAGGCTGGATCTTCCTTGGACAAAAAATTGAGGGAATGGCGCTGGTGGGGCTGGTGATTGTGCTGTTCAGCGTGCTGTCGATTCAGCGTGCGTTATCGAATAAGAGCGCCGTCGCGGGCCGATAACATCCCGGAGGCGATGCTGCGCATCTGTCCGGGCTATCGGACTGCAGACGGCAGTGAACCCACAGCCCGGGCTGTGGGTTCACTGTTCGCCAGCAACAAAAAAGCCCCATTAAGGGGCTCGACATTGCTGCGTGCTTATTATGTGGCGGGAGCCAGACCAGCCGCCGTCAGGCGACCTGTCCGGCAGCTCCCTCTGCAACCATTCGGTTATTTAGACAGCTCGGCGGTCATATGCACCTGATTACCGGTATACGCTTCGGTAATGTGGTAAGACTCGCCCTGGTCTTTAGCAATGGCGGCGATTTTGGCTTCGGCGTTGTCCAGCGTATCTGCGGTTACGCTAACAGGCTGAGCGAAGCTAGCGAAAGAGACCAGAGACAGCATACCGGCAGCGGCAAGTAATTTTACGTTTTTCATGGTGTTTATCCTTTTAACTTTTATGGTGGAAAGCGTGTTTGCTTTCGATGGACTTATAATAAGTCTGCTAACTATAACGCGCGTTGCAAAAAGTGCGATTTAGATCACATTTTTATGACGATATGATGACGGGTGTGCAAATTTTAACTTTTTATTTTCAATAAAAACAAAAGGATGGGTTGTCGTGAATCGTATTTTTGGTCACGGAAAATAATCTGACCAGAAGCGCAATTTTCCTGCTTCGGCTTATTAATCATTGTTTTTGTGAATGCGATGGGTGTTTTTTGAGCAAAAAGGCGGCCATATTTCGCTCGTTAACGAAGCATTGGGCTCGGGTGAAAAGCTACTGTGGCTCTCATACTGATTGCGTGAGGACGACGAAATGATTGCAGTACTCTTTGAAGCCGAGGTCACTCCGGCGAGCCAGGAACGTTACCTGGCGCTGGCGGCGGAACTGAAGCCGCTGCTGAACGACATTGACGGCTTTATCGCCATTGAGCGTTTTCAAAGTTTGAGCACGGCGGGGAAAATTCTGTCACTCTCCTGGTGGCGGGATGAGGACGCGGTGCTGGCATGGAAACGCAACCTTTGCCATCAGGCTGCGCAGAAAGAGGGGCGGGAGAGCATTTTCGCCTGTTATCACATTCGAGTGGCTCAGGTGCTGCGCGAATACCGTTCTTCACATTCCGATCCCCTGTAATAGGGTTACGTTTTGCCGTGGGGAAAATAAGCGAGGCGCTATGTTAAAACCTGTTGAACTGATTGAAGACGACGAGTCGCTGGCCGAGGCGATGGCGGTAGTGGCATCGGCGATGGCCGATGCCTCGCGGCTAAAGATCCTTTGCGCCTTAATGGATGGCCGGGCGTGGACGGCCACCGAGCTTTCCGCCGTGGCGGATATTTCCCCCTCGACCGCCAGCGCGCATCTTAGCCGCCTGATCAACAGCGATTTATTGATTTGCCTTGCCCAGGGCCGCCATCGCTACTACCGTCTCGCCGGTAGCGATGTCGCCGGTTTGCTGGAGAATATGATGGCCATGGCCGGCAAGCGCGCGGTGACGCTCTCAACCAGCACGCCGGTAAATTTGCGCGTTGCGCGTACCTGTTACGATCATCTGGCCGGAGAAGTGGCGGTATCGCTATATGATTTTATGCTGCGCGAAGCGTGGATAGCGCCTGACGGCGCGGCCCTGACGCCCGCCGGGGAAGCGCACTTTACCCGCCTGGGGGTGACGGTGAAACGCACCTCGCGGCGTAAAGCGTGCTGCGGTTGTCTGGACTGGAGCGAACGCCGCCTTCACCTTGGCGGGGCGGCTGGGGCGGCGCTGCTGCAGCACGGTCTGCAGAAAGGCTGGTTTACCACCACCGCGGGATTTCGCGAAGTGACGATTACGCCGGCAGGATGGCGCGCGTTGCATCTGCATTTTCAGCTGGCGGAAAGATCGTCGTGGATGATTAATTAAGAGTGTTCTCTATGTGGAGAAATAGCCTTCTATGACAAGATAGGTTGCTGTTTTGTTAATTCCATATCGCTTTTCCCTGTTCAATGTAAATAACAATGGTTTCGTTTCTTGCTATCAATCCCCCACAATTAATAGTTGTGAGCTATCTGTTACATTGATTAACAGCTCGTGAACATATGTATATTTGTCAGCGAAAAATAGCATTCTTTGACGCCGACAGCCTCGACGAATTCTTTCATTGAATTCGTTCCTGACGCCTTAAATATTGCGGCCTCCGGTCAGTCGAAGTTTCTATTAACAGTTGCACAAGTGAGCATCGCAAATCGCTTCTGACTTTTGTGCGAATTAACTGTTTGCTCATTGATACTTAATTCACTCTGACAAGGAAATGGCAATGAAAAAGGTTCTTCTCTCTGCTGCAATGGCGACTGCGTTTTTTGGTATGGCTGCAAATGCTGCTGATACCAATGTAGGCGGCGGTCAGGTTAATTTCTTCGGTAAAGTTACCGACGTATCTTGTACTGTTTCCGTAAACGGCCAGGGCAGCGATGCGAACGTATATCTGTCTCCGGTTACTTTAACTGAAGTTAAAGCTGCCGCGGCGGATACTTATCTGAAACCGAAATCTTTCACCATCGATGTTTCTGACTGCCAGGCTGCTGATGGTACTAAACAGGACGATGTGAGCAAACTGGGCGTGAACTGGACCGGCGGTAACCTGCTGGCTGGCGCAACGGCTAAACAGCAGGGCTACCTGGCTAACACTGAAGCCGCTGGCGCGAAGAATATCCAGCTGGTTCTTTCTACCGACAATGCTACCGCGCTGACCAAAAAAATCATCCCGGGCGATAGCACTCAGCCTAAAGCGGTCGGCGACGCATCTGCCGTTCAGGATGGCGCACGCTTCACTTACTACGTCGGCTACGCGACCAGCACCCCGACGACTGTTACCACCGGTGTGGTTAACAGCTATGCGACTTACGAAATTACCTACCAGTAATATCGACTGAGAGATAAAGGCCGCCTCGCGCCGGGGCGGTTTATACCCGTCATTCGAATTATTTAGGGTATACAACAATAATAAAGCGGCCACTGCTGCCGCTTATTTTTTTATTCTGAGGTCAGCATGAAGCGTATTGCCCTTTTTTTCTGTTTCATTTTTAGTTTTGCGGCCCACGCCAATAATATTATTGTCAACGGCACCCGCTTTATTTATCCAGGAAATGAAAAAGAAATAACGGTGCAGCTCTCTAACACCGCCGACCGTCCAGCGCTGGCGCAAGCCTGGCTGGACAACGGTAATGCCGACGCGACGCCGGATACCATTACGACGCCATTTATTATCACGCCGCCTATTTCCCGCGTAGATGCGAAAAGCGGTCAGACTCTGCGTATTAAGCTCGGCAGCAGCGCGGGTCTCGCTAAAGATAAAGAGACGCTGTGGTGGCTGAACCTGCTGGAAATACCGCCGGTTGAGGCCAGCCAGAAGAATGAAGGGCAAAATATTCTGCAGCTGGCGATTCGTTCGCGCTTTAAGTTTATCTATCGTCCCAGCGGATTAGGCAATCGCGACGCCGCGGCAGAGAAATTAGCGCTCTCCGCTAACGGCAACAGCCTGTCCGTCAGTAACCCGACGCCCTTTTATATCACCGTAAGCCGTATCTCCCGTAACGGCGGCAAAGCGCTCAACAGCAAAACGGTCATGTTTGCCCCACAGTCCAGCCAGACCATCGCCCTCTCTTCCGCAGTGAGCAAAGGCGAGATCCTGACCGTTAACAACATTAATGATTATGGCGCAGATGTCGCAGTGAAAGTTACCGTCAAATAAGGGAAACGATCATGAAGCAGAGGTCAATCTGCCCGGGAAGATTAAGCACGGCTATCGCGGTTGCGCTGTGCTGCTTTCCGCCATTTTCCAGCGGACAGGAAAACCCGGGAACGATCTATCAATTTAACGATGGTTTTATCGTCGGCAGTCGCGAAAAGGTCGACCTGTCGCGTTTCTCGACCAGCGCGATTAGCGAAGGCGTCTATTCCCTTGATGTGTATACCAACGGCGAGTGGAAAGGGCGCTACGATCTGAAAATCACCGCCGATAAAGATGGCAAAATGGGCATCTGCTACACCAAAGCGATGCTGATGCAATATGGGATCTCGCCGGAAAAGTTTAACCCGCAGCTCAGCGAAAAAGAGGGCTTCTGCGGACGCCTACAGGAGTGGCGCAACGAGGCCAACGTCAAAGACACGCTGATTCAGTCCTCCCTGAGACTGGATATTGCCGTACCGCAAATCTACGAAGATCAGCGCCTGAAAAACTTTGTCAGCCCGGAATTCTGGGATAAAGGCGTTGCGGCGCTGAATTTAGGCTGGATGGCCAACGCCTGGAACAGCCATATCTCCTCGGCCAACGGCTCCGATAACAGTAGCGCGTATCTTGGCGTTAACGCGGGTCTGTCGTGGGATGGCTGGTTGCTCAAGCATATCGGTAACCTGAACTGGCAGCAGCAGCAGGGGAAAGCGCACTGGAACAGCAACCAGACCTACCTGCAGCGGCCTATCCCGCAGATTAATTCGATAGTCAGCGGCGGGCAGATTTTTACCAACGGCGAGTTCTTTGACACCATCGGCCTGCGCGGGATCAATCTGGCGACCGATGACAATATGTTCCCGGACGGCATGCGCTCCTACGCCCCTGAAATTCGCGGCGTGGCGCAAAGCAACGCCCTGGTGACGGTGCGCCAGGGCAGCAATATTATCTATCAGACCACGGTGCCGCCGGGGCCGTTTACCCTGCAGGATGTATATCCTTCCGGCTACGGTAGCGACCTTGAAGTGTCGGTTAAAGAGGCCGATGGCTCGGTCGAGGTATTCAGCGTGCCTTACGCCTCGGTGGCGCAGCTGCTGCGTCCAGGGATGACCCGCTATGCGCTCTCTGCCGGTAAAGTCGACGATAGTTCGCTGCGTAATAAACCGATGCTCTACCAGGGAACCTGGCAGCACGGTATCAATAACCTGTTCACCGGCTATACCGGCGTCACCGGATTTGATGACTATCAGGCGTTCCTGCTGGGGACCGGGATGAACACCGGCATCGGCGCGCTGTCATTCGACGTTACCCATTCGCGGCTGAAGAGCGAGACCCTCGACGAGCACGGCCAGAGCTATCGCGCCACCTTTAACCGCATGTTTACCGAAACCCAGACCAGCATCGTGCTGGCGGCGTATCGCTACTCCACCAAAGGCTACTACAACCTGAACGACGCTCTGTACGCCGTCGATCAGGAGAAGAACTACAGCAGCAACTACACCGTATGGCGGCAGAAAAACGGCATGACGTTTACCGTCAACCAGAACCTGCCGGACGGCTGGGGCGGCTTTTACCTGAGCGGTCGGGTAGCGGATTACTGGAACCGTTCGGGGACGGAAAAGCAGTATCAGTTTAGTTACAACAACATGTACGGTCGGCTCTCGTGGTCGGTCAGCGCCCAGCGCGTCTATACCCCGGATAGTTCCGGCCACCGCCGCGACGATCGCGTTTCTCTCAACTTTAGCTACCCGCTGTGGTTCGGTGAAAACCGCACCGCTAACCTGACATCGAATACCGCGTTTAACAATTCGCGTTTCGCCAGCTCGCAGATTGGCGTCAACGGTTCGCTGGATAGCGAAAACAACCTTAACTACGGCGTGTCGACGACCACCGCCACTGGCGGCCAGCACGATGTGGCGCTGAACGGCAGTTACCGTACCCCGTGGACGACGCTGAACGGCAGCTATAGCCAGGGCGAAGGCTATCGCCAGAGCGGCGTGGGCGCCAGCGGGACGCTAATCGCGCATCAGCACGGCGTCGTATTCTCGCCGGAAACCGGCACCACTATGGCGCTGATCGAAGCGAAAGATGCCGCGGGCGCGATGTTGCCCGGTTCGCCGGGGACCCGTATCGATAGCAACGGCTACGCCATTCTGCCGTATCTGCGGCCTTACCGGATTAACGCCGTTGAGATTGACCCGAAAGGCAGCAACGACGATGTCGCCTTCGGCAGTACCGTGGCGCAGGTTGTGCCGTGGGAAGGTAGCGTGGTCAAGGTCTCCTTCGATACCACGCTGCAGAACAACATCACTCTGCGGGCGCGCCAGGCAAACGGCCTGCCGCTACCGTTCGCCGCGACAATTTACACCCCTTCCGGGAAAGAGATCGGCGTGGTGGGGCAGGGCAGCATGATGTTTATCAGCGACGCCAGCGCGCCGAAGGCCACGGTTAAGTGGAGCGGCGGACAGTGCTCGGTGGAATTAAGTCAGGAAAAAACAAAGGAAACGCTATGTCGCTAATGAAAAAACTGACGCTTTTTATTGGCTTAATGGCGATGGGGACTACGTCGGCGTGGGCGTACTGTACGCGCCTGTCGCAGCCGACGGTAAGCCTCGACATGGTAGTGGGCCGGGTGGTGGTTCCACCGGATCTGCCGGTAGGGTCGGTGATCGTTTCCCGCGACTGGACAATGTCGGCGCCGGGCGGGGCCAGCTATAGCTGTAGCAGCGGCACTAACCGCTTTGTGGCCAAAATCGTCGCCCCCGGGGCGACCGATCTGGGCAATAAAATTTATTCCACCAACGTGCCAGGTATCGGCCTGCGGTTTAGCCGCGGCGGGGCGACGGTCAATATCATCTATCCTGACACTTTCTCCAGCTACGTTAGCAGGACCACAAACTATTCGCTGGAGGGTTCCCGCTTTACGCTGGAGGTGATTAAAACCGCGAGCGTGACCGGCAGCGGTACCCTGGCGGCAGGTAAGTACACCTCTTATGACTGGGAGAACGGCAATAACCCGATCCTCGAAACCCGTCTGAGCGCCAACGCCATCACCGTGGTATCGCCCTCATGTACCATCCTGAGCGGCAAAAACATGAACGTCGATGTCGGCACCATCAAGCGCAGCGATCTCAATGGCGTCGGCACCACCGCGGGCGGGAAGGATTTTAATATTGAGCTGCAGTGCAGCGGCGGGCTAAGCGAGTCGGGATACGCCAATATCCAGACCTCTTTCTCCGGCACGTTGGCCACTGGCACCACGGTGAGCCGGGGCGCGCTGCTGAACGAAAAATCCGGCTCCTCGCTGGCGAAAGGGATTGGTATCCAGGTCCTCAAAGAGGGCGTACCGCTGGAATTCAACAAGAAATACAGCGTGGGTACGCTGCGCACGCAAGAAACGCGATACATCACCCTGCCTCTGCACGCGCGTTTCTATCAATATGCGCCGACCACCAGTACCGGTGAGGTGGAGTCGCACATGATCTTTAACCTGACGTACGATTAATTCGGGAGGCGGGTATGCGTGATTCAGCACAATTGAAAAATAGCAAACGACTCATTCAGCTGGCCCTGATAAGCGGGATGCTGATTGCCTCACCGGCGTCGGCTTTTGAGACCAACTACGATCGGGGACGGGTGGATTTTGCCGGACGGGTCACCGATATTTCATGCAGCGTGGCCCTAAACGGCGGCAACAACGCCGGGAGCGGCAGCGTCTGGCTGGCGCCGGTCAGCCTGGCGGAAGTCCACGAGCGCGGCGCCGGGGCATTTATGAAACCGCAGCCCTTCACGCTGGAGCTGTCGAACTGCCAGCTGCGGCACGACGGCGGCGCGGCGGATAAAAACGAGATCCGCCTGGTTAACGTGCGCTGGGTTGACGGATTTACGGTCAATGCGGTCAGCAATGAGAATGCTGGTTATCTGAGGAATACGCGGGCGGACGGCGCCAGCCATATTTTCCTCGCGCTGTCGACCAATGACAATAATACGCTGGATAGAAGCAATAAAATTGTTCCCGCCGACCCCTTACAAAACCGGGTACCGCTGGTAGAAAAAGCGGTGGATGGCGGCGTATTTACCTATTACATTGGCTACGTTACGCCAGCGCCGGAAAAAGCAACCAGCGGTCCGTTGACCAGCTGGGCGACCTGGGAACTTGTTTACAATTGAAGGGTTGATGGCCTTGCGCAAATGTTACAATTGATGCCGGAATCATCCGGCATTTATTTAAACGGTGAGATCTTCTTTGACCAGCTGTTCAATGCTGACTTCCTTCCAGTAGTGTCCCTGAATAGCAAACCACTCCATTCCCTGTAACCACGCCTTATGCGCTTCGCTTTCTACGCCTTCAATAATCACATTATGGTGATTGCGGGTAAGGAAGGTGACCAGTGCATCCATTAACGGCCGGCCGGAATCTTTTTGCATTAAAAGCCAGAAGAAGTCTTTATCGATTTTGACATAATCGAAATGATAGTCGCGAATGGCGCTAATACCGGCGTTGCCAGAACCGAAATCATCGAGCCAGAGCGTGGTGCTTTGCGGGTTGCTCCAGGTAGCGAGCGCCTTATTTAATAATTTATTTGAGTTCTCGGTAACTTCAAAATGGACGCAGCCGATATGGTTGACGAGCGCTTTAATCTCCGGACGTAGCAATACGTTAAGTATATGGTCATCAACGTTGATCGTCGCCGAGATGCCATTTTGCTTAAACCACTGTTTATGTTTTTCAATGAGCGCCAGCTGTTCCATAAAAATGCTTTCACGTAATCCGGTATTGGCGTAGCGAAAGAAGTATTCCGGCGATATGGACATGCGGTCAAAGCGGCTCAGGCACTCCACGGCGACGAGCGTACCTTCTGGGGAAAACATTTTTTGAAAGACATAACGAACGGATATATCGCTACGTGATAAATTATGATCAGAAAAAAGAGTCGCGTTCATTATCTCTCGTCAAAATAAGGTCAGAGGTAAAGAGAGGTGGATATTATAGGTGACCTTTCTGCCGATGGGAATGATTATTAATGGCTTGTTGCCAATAAATTATCGGCTTTTGATTGGTCACCCACATATTTTTAGTTTCAACACTGATACATATTGACTATGCTTTTGTTCATTATCCGCGAACTATTCATTCCTAGTTTTTTCATAATATGTACCTTATGACTGTGAACCGTTTTATGATCAATGTCGAGAAGCACCGCTATCCTTTTATTGTTATTGCAGGCAATAATTAACTCCAGCACCTGAAGCTCCCTGGCGGTGAGCTTTCTGCGGGTACATAGACCCTGGCAGCCCTCGGCGGTTAAGGGCCTGCTGAGGATGGCTGAGTACGCTGACAAAGAGGATTTTTCTGTAAGAATCAATAGGTTTTCCAGATCAAGCAGTTCCCGGTACAGGCTGGAGAGCTCGCTTTTGACTATCAGAACCAGCATGGCGCAATGCGCGAGGCGATTGCGCAAAGTGTTCAGTAAGTCAACCGTTGTGGCCGCTGAGATATCTTTATGGATGATATTGATAATAACGGTCGCTGTCGGGGAAGCGCAGACTCCTTTCACGATATCCTGAAAGTTCAGGGTCGTGATGTCCGTGGCGTGATCGATCAAGTAATCATGAACTGATTGTCCGATGATATTATCATCGGTGTAAAGCAATATACTGTCCAATGGTTCAGACTCTCTTTTTTCTCTTGGCTTCCATAATCAAGTCGAGCAGCACTTTCTCTATTCTCTTCTTGTTATCAAGATGACGAAATTTGAACTGGCAAGAAATTTGGTAGTAGCTATCCGACTTTTCGTTATCATCTAAAGTCACCATGACAACGTTTTTTATAACTAAATCTACGGTAACTTCGCCATATTCAGCGAGGGCCAGTATGGCGTTCTTAAGGATGGCGTTATGGCTGAGGAATTTCAGATTGGGACTCTTGGTCATCAGCGCACAACCGCCATCCGAAATGTCTTTGATTTCGAATAGATAATTTTCTCCATTTTTATGCCGACCGTGACAGAAGAATTCGTGCTCGTGGCGCAAACGGAATCGGGGATCGCGCCGACGTTGTACCACCTGGATACATTCCGGCAAGGTAAAAGCGACCTTGTGGCATTTTCCTTCGCCGCTGGCGTAGCTTTTCTTTAGCGTGGAGCAAAACTCGATTTTTCCTGAATCGCTATGCAGAATAAATTTAACTTTATGCCCGGTGGGGATTTTGCTGGTGGTTAAGATATGAAACTCGGCAAAATCCACCCGCGTTAGCTGGGTAATAGTGCTTTTGTTATTAACAAAAACTTCTATCTCCGCCTGCTTTCGGAGCTCTTCCCTGAAAATAGCAATGATTTCATACTTACTGGTCTTTATCGTTCCCTCTGTCATGTGCAATCCTTGTAAATTGTTATTGTGTGTGGTTGATTTTTTATATAGCAATGCAAACATTCTGATTGTGTTAACCAGATGTTTTTATGAGCGTTTGATGTTGTTAGCTATCTTTGCAGCTAAATTGATTTGTATAAACTTTGAATGAGATATTGTTTTTCCTGTAATCAAGACTCCGAAATTTTTGGTGAGACAAAAACGACAGAAGCCTCCAATTAGGAGGCCAGTCGGAAAAGTATAAAGCTATGCTTTGCATAGGGTTATCCGTAAGAGAATAAAGCAGATAACCCCTAATTTGTAGGATGTATAGTGCCAGCGGCGTTAAGGTAATTCCAGGCAAATATTGAGATGAAGGCTTCTGCGAATATTCATCCGCAGAAGCCTGAAATCAGGCGTGGGGTTCCAGATTATCGAGAATGGTTAGCGCTTCAGGCGGAAGCGTTAATTGCGCGGCGGCGAGATTTTCATGCAGATGCGCTAGCGAAGAGGTACCCGGAATGAGCAGAATATTCGGCGAGCGCTGAAGCAGCCATGCCAGCGCCACCTGCATCGGGGTCGCGTCCAGCGAAGCGGCGACATCGTTAAGCTCCCGGGCCTGTAGCGGCGTAAAGCCGCCGAGCGGGAAAAAGGGCACCCAGGCGATATGCTGCGCCGCCAGTTCGTCGATAAGCGGGTCATCCTGACGGTTCGCCACGTTGTACTGGTTCTGAACGCAGACGATGGGCGTCATTTTTTGCGCATCGCTCACCTGTCTGGCGGTAACGTTGCTCAGCCCGATATGGCGAATCAACCCGCGTTCTTTAAGCTCCAGCAGGGTGGTTAAGGGCTCCTCCAGCGAACCTTCTACCGGACCGTGAGTGCCGAGCATACTGCGCAGATTCACCACCTCAAGCACGTCGAGACCCAGATTGCGCAGATTATCTTCCACCGCCTGAGTGAGCTCCGCGGGAGACATCGCGGGGAGCCAGTTGCCTTTTTCATCGCGGCGAGCGCTGACTTTGGTCACGATGCACAGATCGTCGGAATAGGGATGTAGCGCCTGGCGAATGAGCTGATTCGTGACGTGCGGGCCATAAAAATCGGAGGTATCGATATGATTGACGCCCGACTCGACCGCTTCCTGCAGTACGCGGATAGCGGTTTGCGGATCTTTTGGCGGCCCAAAGACGCCGGGCCCCGCAAGCTGCATCGCCCCGTATCCCAGACGATAAACCTGACGATCGCCTAACGTCGCGGTACCGGATAATTTTACGCTGGACATATAAACCCCTGCTCTAATGGTATGCAAAGGATCAGTGTATGTCCGTCAGGGAGATTGGGGGGATGAGAATGTTGGCAGAACGTGCGGCGAGCAAGAAACTCGCCGCAGAGCAAGGATCAGCTAAAAAACATCACTGATACGCAGAGCAAACCGACAACCAGGGTAATGAAGTTACCCACCGAGCGGTAGGGCTTCAGCGCCGGAATAAGGTACGTGGAGAGGGTCGGCATGATGAACAGGATCATCGCAATAAGCGGGCCGCTAATGGCGTAAATCATTGAAATAGCGTTGGGATTGATAAAGCACACCACGAAGGTCAGCGTCGATACCAGCAGGATCGACATCGCCCGGTTGAACGCGCGGCTCTTGCGAATACCCGCCTGAGCGAGAGACGTTTTGACGATTTCGCTGGCCCCTTCAATCACGCCAAAATAGGTACCCAGGAACGATTTCGACATCGCCACCACCGCCACAATAATCCCGGTGACCGCCAGCCACGCCGGTGACCCCGGCATCATCGACAGGGCGGAAAGAATGGTGACCCCTTGATTGCGCGCGGTTTCGATATAGCCCGCTGGTATCGACAGCAGGCAGCTGAAGACGAAAAACAGCACGCTGGCGCAGATGAGGGTGTAGGCCACCTTCATGATTTTTTTGCATTTACCCATGGCCAGCTCGCCGTATTTTTCCTGCTGATCGATAGCAAAAGTCGAGATGATTGGCGTATGGCTAAAAGCGAAAACCATCACGGGAATGGAGATCCAGATTTGGTGGAACGTGTGCGGGGTCAGCTGCATCTGGCTGGTCAGGTAAGCCGGCTGCCAGCTACCCATTAAATAGATGGAGAGGAACAGGAAACAGGCGATCAGCGGGAAGACTAAAAAGCCCATCACCTTAATGGTGACGTGGCGGCCCATTAAAAAGATCAGATTCAGCACCAGCACAACGGCCAGGCTGAGCAGCGCCCGTACCTGGGAGGTGATGGGGACATGTCGGGATAGCTGCTCCGCGAGCGAGTTAGTAATGGCGACCGCGTAGATCAGCACGACCACGAAAAAGGCGAGGAAATAGAGGCCGGTAATCAGGTTGCCGATCTTTTTACCGTAGTAGTGGTTAACGGCGCCGGTAATCCCCTCGCCCGGGGCGATGTTGGCGGAGAGAATAAACTGGCTCAGCGCTTTATGCGGCCAGTAGGTCAACGGCCAGGCGACCAGCGCGGTGATGAAAAGAACAATGGCGCCCGCGGATCCCAGTTGGATCGGCAAGAATAACGTGCCAGCGCCTACAGCAGTGCCATATAAGGCGAAACTCCAGAGAGTTTCTTCTTTAGACCAAATTTTAGACATTATGCGACTTTATCAACCAGAAAACGAACAAAAAGGAGTGCAATTTATCACATTTATGAATGGGCTGCGGCGATAGTTTCTGGCTAATAAGTGAAGCGGCGGAGCGCCCGTCAATCGATCGGGCGATCCGTGCAGGATGAGCGGCGAGCGGCGATTCGCTGCAGGCGAACCTTCATCACGCGCTCGCGCAGCGTATCCCAGGCCCAGTTGAAGGCCATGGTGTAGGGCAGGAAGAACAGCATGAAGCCGATTTCCAGCATAAACGCCTGCATCAGCGAGACGCCCAGCACCAGCGCGACCATGGTGACGCCAATAAGAATAAAGCCTGACTCAAAGCCGATCGCGTGCAGCGCGCGGACCCGCAGGTTGCGGACGACACGGGAAACCGGCCACAGGCGGTCAAACAGGGCGTTATAGATAATGTTCCAGACCATCGCCAGCGTCGCGAGCAGGATACTGAGCCCGCCCATTTCGACTACCGAACGCTGCATTAGCCATGCGGCGGTCGGGGCGAGGATCAGCGTCGCCAGACCTTCAAAGCTGATAGCGTGAATGACCCGTTCCGTCAGCGTTTTGCGCTGGGCGTTAACTTGTTGCATGGCTTGTTGCCTCCGGACTTTATAAGAAATTACCCGGCATTTTATGGATAAATATGATAAACAAAAGATAGTATCCATCGATAAAGTAGATAGTTCATGCGCTATTCTCCCGAAGCTTTAACCGCTTTTGTCGAATCCGTGGCCTGCGGTTCGTTCTCTGGCGCGGCGCGGCGGCTGCGTAAAAGCCAGTCCACCATCAGTACCGCAATCGCCAATCTGGAGGCCGATCTTGGCGTCACGCTGTTCGATCGCACCTCCAGGCAACCGACGCTGACGCCGCAGGGCGAACAGGTGTTGAGTTATGTGAAAGCGATTCTGGCGGCCAGCGACAGGCTGGATGAACTGGCCATTTCGCTGTCTGGCAACACCGAAGCGCGCCTGACCTTTGTGCTCTCCGATACGCTGCATCCCGATGTGCTTGAAGATCTGCTGGCGCAGTTCGATCGCCGTTTTCCGCATACCGAATTTGAGTGCCTGATTGGCGAAGATGACGATGTTATCGATCTGCTGCAAAAAGAGCGGGCGCAGGTGGGGCTGATTGAGGCCAGGGACAGCTATCCGACAGAGATAGGCAGTATCCGCCTGCCGATGCAAACCGAAATGGCTATCTTCGTGGCGCCCCGGCATCCGCTGGCGGCCCAGGGGAGAGTCACCCGTGACGAGCTGTTCAGCTGGCGCGAGCTGCGCCTGAGCACCTATCTGGACAATTCGGCGGAACCGGCGCGCGGTCTGGTCTGGTCGGCGCCAAACTATCTGCTGCTGTTCAGCATGGCGGCTCAGGGGCTGGGGTGGTGTATTTTACCCAGCGCGCTGGTGGAGGAGTTTGCCGGGAGCGGAAGCCTGGTGGCGCTGGATATTGCCGGCTGGCCGCGGATGATCTCTACCGATTTGCTGTGGAATAAAAAAGCGCCGCCGGGCGAAGCCGGAAGCTGGTTGCGTCAGCATCTGCAGGGGCATGGGCGCAAATAGGGGCCATTTATGCCATCGTCGACGATCTTTGTGATTTCCCTCACTTTTTTTAAACAATTGCGAAATTTTTTGATAACAATTCACTACTATGATGCTGTTTCTTTGCGCAGAGGCGGAGCAGAGGTAGAGGATGAAAGATGTCGTAATCGTCGGCGCGTTGCGAACGCCAATCGGCTGTTTTCAGGGCACGCTATCGCGTCATTCTGCGGTGGAGCTGGGCAGCGTTGTGGTAAAGGCGTTAGTGGAGCGCAGCGGCGTCGATCCGCAGAGTATTGATGAGGTGATCCTCGGCCAGGTTCTGACGGCAGGAACCGGACAGAATCCGGCACGTCAGTCGGCGATACGTGGCGGGCTGCCTAATACTGTTTCTGCCATTACCATCAACGACGTCTGCGGTTCCGGGCTGAAGGCACTGCACCTGGCAACCCAGGCGATTCAGTGCGGCGAAGCGGACGTGGTGATCGCCGGAGGGCAGGAGAATATGAGCCGCGCCCCGCATGTGCTGACCGATAGCCGGACCGGCGCGCAGCTGGGTAACAGCCAGCTTATCGACAGCCTGGTCCATGATGGCCTGTGGGATGCGTTTAATGACTACCATATGGGCGTGACGGCGGAGAACCTGGCGCGCGAGTACGGTATTAGCCGTGAATTGCAGGACGCGTGGGCGCTTAGCTCGCAGCACAAAGCGCGGCGAGCGATTGACTCCGGCCGCTTTCGCGATGAAATCGTTCCGGTGACCAGCGAACTCAACGGTATTCCGCGGCTGGTGGATACCGATGAGCAGCCGCGCGTTGACCCCAGCGCTGAAGCGCTGGCCAGTCTGCTGCCGACTTTTGACCAGCAGGGCTCGGTCACCGCGGGCAACGCGTCGAGCATTAACGACGGCGCGGCGGCGGTGATGATGATGAGCGAGACTAAAGCCGAGGCGCTGGGGCTGCCGATACTGGCGCGGATCCGCGCCTTTGCCAGCGTTGGCGTCGATCCGGCGCTAATGGGCATCGCCCCGGTCCATGCTACCCGCCGCTGCCTTGAGCGAGCGGGCTGGAAGCTGGATGAAGTCGATCTGATTGAAGCCAACGAAGCCTTTGCCGCCCAGGCCATTTCGGTGGGTAGGGTGCTGGAATGGGACGAGCGGCGGGTGAACGTCAACGGCGGCGCTATTGCGCTGGGCCATCCGATCGGCGCTTCCGGCTGCCGGATCCTGGTTTCCCTGGTGCATGAAATGATCAAACGCGACGCCCGTAAAGGGCTTGCCACGCTGTGTATCGGCGGCGGTCAGGGCGTGGCGCTGGCGGTGGAACGTTAATAAGTCTTTTCTAATATGCGTTAACTGAGCCTCCCTGTGGAGGCTTTTTTTTTCTTCCCACCAGGCGTTTCCCTCCAAAAAACTCCTTTTTGACGCGCGATTTTGGTGAGCGTTGTCACGTCTTTTTGTGCCACCTTTTTTGAAACAAATATTTACGATCGCGATCACTAAAACATTATTGCCTAAAAAATAAAATACGGTTTTATAAAAACGAAACGATATTTTAATTATGAGGGGTAATTTATGTTCGCAAGATCTCTGGCCCTTGCTGCACTCTGTGGCATGTCCTTCGCGGCTTCAGCTGTCACGGTAGATTTACGTCACGAATTCATTGATGGCGGGAAAACGGATAAGAGTAACGCCGACCGCGTTTCCGTCTCCCACCGTTTCGCTAACGGCTTCGGCTTCTCCGTTGAGGCGAAGTGGAAATCGGGCGGCGAGAACACCAGCCAGCCTTATTCCGATTTCGTCGGCAATGGTCATGAAGAGAGCATTAGCTGGCAGTGGAAAGCGGACAAGAACTTCTCGGTTACGCCGGGGTTCAATATTGAAAGTAACGATAGCCGCTCGATCTACAAGCCAAACCTGCGCGTGCAGTACAGCTTTGATAATGGCTTCTACGTTGCTGCCCGCTATCGTTATGACTATACCCGCTACCCGGCGAATGCAGGGAAAGACGATGACAAAGTTAACCGTGGCGATGCGTGGGCCGGTTACGTCTTCGGCGACTGGCGTACGGAGCTGAACTACGTTTACGCGCGCAGTAGCGAAGGAGTTAAGCGCAACGACAACAAACCGTACTCGCAGGAGTACAACCTCAAGGTTGCCTATAAGCTGGATAAAAACTGGGCGCCGTACGGCGAGCTCGGCAACGTCGGCGTCAACGATCGCAGCGACCGCCAGACCCGCTTCCGCGTAGGTGTCGCCTACTCGTTCTAAATTAAAAAATGTCTTCATCGTTTACCCCGGAGCGGTCAGCCGGGGTTTTCTGTTGGTATGAATCCCTCTTCCCGGAGGCGGCGCAGCGCGCCCCAGCTGCACGTCATGTAGCCCGGATAAGCGCAGCGCAATCCGGGGCAAACGTCGGGCATAAAAAAGCCCTCCGAAAGGAGGGCAAGGCCAGTTACAGAAACACTAACTCAAACAGTGGCTAACGCTATGCCTTCAGCATCTCAGGCTGCGGCGGCAGCTTCGCGATATAAACGGCAGGTTTGCCGTCTTTATCGGAGCTGAACAAAATGGCGCTATCGTCCGGCGTAAAGGACGGGTGCGGGTGGGTCACCTGGCGACTATTGGCCACCGTTGCCCAGGAGGTATCGTGCCGCGCGACGCGGAAATAGGCCTGCTTCGCGACATCGAAAGCGTACAGATACGGGTCGTTATCAATGGTGTAGCCGCTGGTGTCTTTGACGTCCACCGGGGTGCCGGAGCCATCGCCAACCAGCATCGTGCCGTCAAAGTTACTCATCAGATGCGAGCAGGCAGGCATCTGCATCACTGCTTCATTGACGCCGGTATCCGGGTTGAAACTATAAATTGTTCGACCCTGCTGGCCCTTCAGATAAGAGACGTACACCAGCGCGGAGCCGTTCGGAACCCAGAATTCGTGAGTGCAGCTTTCGCCTTCCGCATGCGCTTTAACTTTACGTACGTTGCTGCCGTCTTCATTCACCATCCACATCCGCGCATCGACCAGGTCGTGCGGGCCTTCATGGCAGAAGGCGACGGTATTGTCATCGAACGGACGATAAATCGGATGGCCTAGCCATTTCTTCTCTTCGTGGATCACGCTGCTTTC
The DNA here is from genome assembly GCF_018139045.1 of Klebsiella pasteurii. NCBI lineage: Bacteria > Pseudomonadati > Pseudomonadota > Gammaproteobacteria > Enterobacterales > Enterobacteriaceae > Klebsiella > Klebsiella pasteurii. Next base: position 2,939,998 of record NZ_CP073236.1, on the reverse strand, counting down.
GCCGGTTTGCAGGTCGACGCGCAGCAGGCGGCAGCGGGGGCCTTTGTGAAAGAAATCGTGGAAAATCTGCCAGTCGTTAAGCGGCGTCCAGTCGCTTTTGGCAATCTCAATGCCAACCAGTTTGGTGCAATCGCTGTTGGCCACCCAGGTGCCGTAGCCAACCCAGTCATCGGCAACGCGATAAACTTCGCGCTCTTGCAGCGTCGTGAGGTTAACTTCCAGCAGCGTCCGGTCGTTCTTCACGTAATAAAGGGATTTATCATCCGGGGAAAGGAAACCGCCAAATGTGTTATCACCAGCGCCTTCCGTTAGCTGCACCGCCTCGGCTTTTGCGAGGTCCAGCAGATAGTAGTTCCAGTTACCGTCGAACTCGCCGGCGAACAGCAAATGGCTGCCATCGTTAAAAAAACACTTCTGATAGAAATAGTTACGATGACAGGTCACTTCTGGTGGGGTTAAACGGGTGATCTCCGCGCCGGTGTCCGGATCGCGGCTGACGTCATAATTCAGTTTAACCCGCATGCCTTTAGCCATGATGTACTCCTTTTCCTTCCTGAGATGTCGCCCGCCTGCGTTGACCGGCCAGTGGAAGTAGATTTAAAAGATGGGTGTTAATTTATCAAAACATCGTTTCATTATTTGTGATGGCGGACGCAATTCGCAACAACTTCTTGCTGCAGATCGCGTTTTTTTGCTTTACGTGCGGCAGGTATCCCGGCGGTCTTTGTTTTCTTGTCGATTTTTTTCGATCCCTGGTCTTTTTTTAAAGTTCATTTTAACTAGCTGTATTTTAAAGAATTAAATAAATATTTCCGGATCAATTCTCCGGCGCTTCGTGATCTGTTTTGCATTTTTAACATTTAGCAGTCTTAAAATTGAAACGATGTTTTAATAATAATTGAAAATGACTTTAGCCGGGGATAAGATGTGCTCACAGTAAAACGGAACTCTGTTTTATTTTTAGAAGGGTCAATCCCTGAGAGTTCTTCAAACCATAAGGGTCTGCACAAGCAGCAGGCTGGACTATCAGAACCTTGCCTGTACCTACACAGGCTCTGAAAGATTAAGGAACCAAGTATGATTCTCGACGCATTCTCCCTGCAGGGCAAAGTAGCCGTGGTCAGCGGCTGTGATACGGGTCTGGGCCAGGGTATGGCGGTTGGCCTCGCGGAAGCCGGCTGCGATATCGTGGGTATCAATATTGTTGAACCGACGGAAACCATTGAGCGCGTTACGGCGCTGGGCCGTCGTTTTCTCAGCCTGACCGCCGATCTGCGCCAGATTGACGGCATTCCACAACTGCTGGAGCGTGCGGTAGCGGAGTTCGGTCATATCGATATTTTGGTTAACAATGCCGGTCTGATCCGTCGCGAAGACGCGATTGAATTCAGCGAGAAAAACTGGGACGACGTGATGAACCTGAATATTAAGAGCGTGTTCTTTATGTCTCAGGCGGCGGCGAAACACTTTATCGCTCAGGGTACCGGCGGCAAGATTATCAATATCGCCTCGATGCTCTCTTTCCAGGGCGGGATCCGCGTACCGTCCTACACGGCGTCAAAAAGCGCGGTGATGGGCGTGACCCGTCTGCTGGCGAACGAGTGGGCCAAGCACGGCATCAACGTCAATGCGCTGGCGCCGGGCTATATGGCGACCAACAATACCCAGCAGCTGCGCGCCGACGAACAGCGCAGCAGCGAGATCCTCGACCGTATCCCGGCGGGACGCTGGGGCCTGCCAAGCGACCTGATGGGGCCGGTGGTCTTCCTGGCTTCCAGCGCTTCTGACTACATCAACGGCTACACCGTGGCGGTGGATGGCGGCTGGCTGGCGCGCTAATATTTGCCGCGTTATCAGCGCAAAATGGAACCCTGCTTCGGCAGGGTTTTTTTATGGCTGAATAACAATTGTCCATATGATGAAATTGAAATAGTCCATATGGTTTACTTGTTTCTCAGCAGAGTATCTATGTTTAACAAGGGTCGGTGAAGTTGAAATGCTTATTTTCTGTTCTTTCGAAAGTTGAATGTCCATCACAAAACCATTGCCTGTAGCAACTTAATCCATATCTTTGGCTTGTCACGCCTGACACCTTGCGCCGCCGATCCCGTAGTTTCATCGTATGTCTTACTTCGTCTGGCGGGAAAAAAATGACCTCAATCAGTCACGACTCTACAACTATGCCGCGTACGCTGCGCGATACCCGGCGCATGAATCAGTTTGTCTCGGTTGCCGCCGCGGTGGCAGGATTGCTGTTTGGCCTTGATATCGGCGTAATCGCCGGGGCGCTGCCCTTTATTACCGATCATTTTGTTTTATCCAGCCGCCTGCAGGAGTGGGTGGTGAGCAGCATGATGCTGGGGGCTGCCATCGGCGCGTTATTTAACGGCTGGCTCTCTTTTCGCCTTGGGCGCAAATACAGCCTGATGGTGGGCGCAGTGCTGTTCGTGGCCGGTTCCGTGGGCTCCGCTTTTGCCGCCAGCGTCGAAATGTTGCTGGCGGCGAGGATCGTTCTCGGGGTCGCGGTGGGGATTGCCTCTTATACCGCGCCGCTGTATCTGTCGGAAATGGCGAGCGAAAACGTGCGCGGCAAGATGATCAGCATGTATCAGCTGATGGTAACGTTGGGGATCGTGATGGCGTTTCTCTCCGATACCGCGTTCAGCTACAGCGGCAACTGGCGAGCGATGCTTGGCGTACTGGCTCTGCCGGCGCTGGTGCTGATTATTCTGGTGATCTTCCTGCCGAATAGCCCGCGCTGGCTGGCGGAAAAAGGGCGTCACGTGGAGGCGGAAGAGGTGCTGCGGATGCTGCGCGACACGTCTGAAAAAGCCCGCGACGAGCTGAATGAGATCCGCGAAAGTCTCAAGCTGAAGCAGGGGGGCTGGGCGCTGTTTAAGGTCAACCGCAACGTGCGGCGGGCGGTGTTCCTCGGTATGTTGTTGCAGGCGATGCAGCAGTTTACCGGGATGAATATCATCATGTACTACGCGCCGCGCATCTTCAAAATGGCCGGCTTCACCACTACCGAGCAGCAGATGGTGGCGACCCTGGTGGTTGGCCTGACCTTTATGTTCGCCACCTTTATCGCCGTCTTTACCGTCGATAAGGCCGGGCGTAAACCGGCGCTGAAAATCGGCTTTAGCGTGATGGCCATCGGCACGCTGGTGCTGGGCTACTGCCTGATGCAGTTTGATAACGGCACCGCCTCCAGCGGTCTCTCCTGGTTGTCGGTGGGGATGACCATGATGTGTATCGCCGGCTATGCGATGAGCGCCGCGCCGGTGGTGTGGATCCTGTGTTCGGAAATTCAGCCGCTGAAGTGTCGCGATTTCGGTATCACCTGCTCAACCACCACCAACTGGGTGTCAAACATGATTATCGGCGCGACCTTCCTGACGCTGCTGGACGCGATCGGCGCGGCGGGAACCTTCTGGTTATATACCGCGCTGAACGTCGCTTTTATCGGCGTGACGTTCTGGCTGATCCCAGAAACCAAAAACGTCACCCTTGAGCATATTGAACGCAAGCTGATGTCCGGCGAGAAGCTGCGCAATATCGGCAATTAACTATAACGACTCGCGCGGCAGCCACGGGCTGGCAACCCGTACCGTCTCCCGATGGCTGTCGCCGTTAATAATGTGCAGGGCGCTCAGGCGCCCAATATCATAGTGCGGGAGCTGTACCGTTGAGAGCGGCGGAAAAAACAGATCGCCGATCCCCACCATATTGTCGTAACCCACCACAGCCACATCCTGCGGAATGCGCAGCCCCTGCGCCAGTAGCGTCTGATAGACCATAAACGCGATGCGGTCGTTGCCGCAAATCACCGAGTCGAACGGCAGCGTGGGTTGCTGAATATGCGCCAGCACGACAGCGGGAATATCGCGATAGTGCTCATCACCATAGGCCATATAGCTGTGATGGAGCGTATCCGGGTCAATCCCCGCTTCCCGGCAGGCGCGTTCCAGCCCCTGACGGCGGCGGACGGTCGCCAGATGATTCACCGGGAGATGCAGGCACAGCGGACGGCGGTAGCCCGCGGCCAGCAGAGCCTGCACCGCCGTATACTGGCCCTGTTCGTCGTCCGGGATATAGCTGGCCACCGGATCGTGCAGGCTTTCGCAGTTGGCCAGCACGCAGGGGAGGGTTAACAGCTTGGCCGGCAGCGGCACCTGGCGCAGGCCCATCGTGGTATAGATAATCCCGTCCGGACGGTGGGAGAGCAGCAGGTCGACAATGGTTTCCGGGCTATCGTCAGAGAACATGTTGACCACGAAGCTGTTCCAGCCGTGCGCCCGCGCGGTCTCTTCGATGGAGAGCGTAATCTCCACCGAGAACGGCGTAGTGACGGTATCCAGCGCCAGCACCCCGATGGTGTTTGGCGTCGCGTGGGCGCCGCGAATTTTCTTCGCCGACAGGTCGGGGACATAGTTGGTCTCTTCGATAGCCGCCTGGACCCGAGCCAGGGTCTCCGGCTTGAGTCTTTCCGGGCTGTTTAGCGCTCGGGAGACCGTCATCAGCGACACATTCGCCAGCTTTGCCACATCTTTCAGAGATGCCATATTAAGTGCTCCACCCATGCCGTCGGCAACGGGTTTTACTAAGTTACTGATGTAAAAGGATCATGCGATATTCTATCGTACACCCGATGCCGATGCAGACGAGGAATATTTGATCGCGATCCCACTCTCATTGTGTTAACGTTAACTTTTGTGATTAACATCATGAATCTCAGCAAAATGACATGAGATTCGTTTTTTGTTAACGTTACCATATCAGCATTACTCCTACATGAGAATGTCATGATGAAAGCGCACCCCTCACAAAGCTATCCGTTACTCAGCGCGTTACTGTTTTTCTTTTTCGTGACCTGGTCCTCTTCAGGTTCGCTGCTCTCGATCTGGCTGCACCAGGAAGTGGGCCTTAAACCGGGGGATACCGGGATTATCTTCTCGGTGCTTTCCGTCTCGGCGCTTTTCGCGCAGGTGTGTTACGGCTTTATTCAGGACAAACTCGGCCTGCGTAAAAATCTGCTCTGGTACATTACCGTTCTGCTGATCCTCTCCGGCCCGGCCTATATGCTGTTTGGCTATCTGCTCAAAATTAACGTGTTGCTCGGCAGCATCTTCGGCGGGATTTATATCGGACTGACCTTCAACGGCGGTATCGGCGTACTGGAGTCCTATACCGAGCGCGTCGCGCGCCAGAGCCAGTTTGAATTCGGCAAAGCGCGGATGTGGGGCTCGCTGGGCTGGGCGGTGGCGACGTTCTTCGCCGGTTTGCTGTTTAATATTAATCCGCATTTAAACTTCGCGGTGGCCAGCTGCTCCGGACTGGTCTTTTTTATACTACTGGCGCGACTGCGGGTCTCTTCCGCGCCGCACGCCATGCAGGAGGCGGTATCGGGCGGTAAAGTGACGCTGGAGGACGCTCTGCGTCTGCTGACCCTGCCGCGCTTTTGGGCGCTGGTATTCTTCGTCATCGGCACCTGTATCTACGGCGTTTACGATCAGCAGTTTCCGGTCTACTTCTCTTCCCAGTTCCCGACCTTACAGGAAGGCAACGAGATGTACGGCTACCTGAACTCGTTCCAGGTGTTCCTTGAAGCTGCCGGTATGTTCTGCGCGCCGTGGCTGGTTAACCGTATTGGCGCGAAAAATGGTCTGATCTTCGCCGGGATGGTGATGGCGATGCGTATGGTGGCGTCCGGGCTGGTGGAAGGGCCGCTGCTTATCTCCATTACTAAACTGCTGCACGCGGTCGAGCTGCCGGTGCTGCTGGTCTCCATCTTTAAATACAACAGCCTGAACTTCGACAAGCGTCTCTCCTCAACGCTGTATCTGGTGGGCTTTGCCTGCACCAGCTCGGTTATCGCGACGGTGCTGTCGCCGCTGGCTGGCTATAGCTATGAGAAATACGGCTTCGCCCAGTCCTATCTGATTATGGGACTGCTGGTGTTCTGCACCACCTTTATCTCCATCTTCTTGTTGCGTTCCAGTAAGTCCTCTTCGGACCCGCTGATGCCGCAAACTTCCGCTATCTGAATCAAAAGAGTAATGAATATGACTTATTCCATTCCCCGGGCCGAGCAAGAACTGCAGGCCAAACATGAAAAGCTGAACCTGCGCTGGTATCCGCGCTATCACCTGGCCGCCCGCGCGGGTTGGATCAACGATCCCAATGGCCTGGTCTGGTTCGACGGCTGGTATCACGCCTTTTACCAGCACCATCCGTACTCCACCCAATGGGGACCGATGCACTGGGGTCACGCGCGCAGTAAGGATCTGGTGCACTGGGAGCATCTGCCGGTGGCGCTGGCCCCGGAAGGCCCGGAGGATAAAGACGGCTGCTTCTCCGGCTCCGCAGTGGTGGATGGCGATACGCTGGCGCTGATTTATACCGGGCATAAATTCCATGGCGATCCCAGCGATGAAGCCAACCTGTATCAGGTGCAGTGTCTGGCGACCAGTCGCGACGGGATTCACTTCGAGCGCCAGGGGATCGTGGTCGACACTCCGCCGGGCATGCACCATTTCCGCGACCCGAAAGTGTGGCGAGAAGGGGACAGCTGGTACATGATCGTTGGCGCTCGCGATGGCGATACCGGCCAGGTGCGGCTGTATCGCTCAGCCGATCTGCGCCAGTGGCAGGACGCGGGCGTGCTTGATGAAGCGGAAAAAGAGATGGGCTACATGTGGGAATGCCCGGATTTCTTCGCCCTCAACGGCAAACATATCCTGATGTTCTCCCCTCAGGGGCTGGCGGCGAAAGGCTATCGCAACCGCAACCTGTTCCAGAGCGGCTATCTGCTCGGTGAGTGGCAGCCGGGGCAGGCGTTTGTACGCGAGGGGGAGTTTGTCGAAATGGATCACGGGCACGATTTCTACGCCCCGCAGAGTTTCCTCACGCCCGATGGTCGCCGCATTGTCATCGGTTGGCTGGATATGTGGGAATCGCCGCTGCCGGAGCAGCAGGACGGCTGGGCGGGCATGCTTTCGCTGCCGCGCGAGCTGAGCCTGAGCGCCGATAACCGTCTGCAGATGCGTCCGGCGAAAGAGGTCGAGAGCATGCGCGGCGCCAGCTTCCCGTGGCCGGTGACGACGCTGAAGAACCAGCAGACCACGACGGTGGAAAACTGCGAGGCGATGGAGGTGATCCTGCACTGGGACTGCGCCAGCAGCAGCGCCGAGCAGTATGGCCTCAGCTTCGGCGAAGGTCTGCGCGTTTACGTGGATGCGCAGATGCAGCGCCTGGTGCTTGAGCGACACTATCCGCAGTATGGCCTCTGCGGCACCCGCAGCGTCCCGTTGACCGAAGGCGCCGATCTGAAGCTAAGGATATTCTTCGATAGCTCTTCGGTAGAAGTGTTTGTTAATGATGGCGAGGCCTGTCTCAGCAGTCGTATATATCCTGACGCCGCTCGCCGTGAATTAGCGTTATTTTCCTGGAGCGGTTCGGCGCATTTAAAAGAAGCGGGTGCCTGGCAGCTGGAATAAGTTTTACTGAATAGTTGTTAATAACCCGTCTTCGACGATGGGCGGGTTATTATTGTCACTGTCGTCGAGCTTTACCCATAAATAAAAAATACTATTTAACTAAATAATAAAGGGTTATTCCGATGAATAAAATCTGGGTCGGGTGTGTTCTGACGTCTTTATTTACCCCTCTGGCTAATGCTCAGGCGCCGTTATCCCTTGAGGAGCGGCTGGCGCAAATGGAACAACGGCTAAAGGCGACAGAGCAGCGGGCGGCCAGCGCGGAGGCGGAAATCCGCGCGCTAAAAAAACAGGAGGCACAAGCGACGACGGTGGCCAGCGCCGCGCCAGCTAAACCCGCTTTACAACTTAATGATTATGGTGAATTAAAATTCTATGGCGACGTTGAGTTTAATATGGACGGCGCCAGCCGCACCGGTAGCCTGACGTCGGTGAAAACCAGCGCTAATAAAAACTGGGCGCCGGGAGATAAAGAGCGCTGGGATATTAACGGACGTATTCTTCTGGGCTTTGATGGATTACGCAAAGGGGCTAACGGTAAATATGCCGGATTCAGCGTGCAGCCGCTGGCGGATATGAGCGGTAAAATGAATCTTGATGATGCGGCCTTTTTCTTTGGTCAGCAGGATGACTGGAAAATTAAAATCGGTCGCTTCGAAGCCTACGATATGTTCCCGCTAAATCAGGATACGTTTGTTGAATATTCCGGCAACACGGCGAACGATCTGTATAGCGACGGCTACGGCTATATTTATATGATGAAAGAGGGGCGCGGACGCAGCAGCAGCGGCGGCAATTTCCTGCTGAGTAAAAATCTCGATAACTGGTATTTTGAGGTGAATACGCTGGTGGAGGACGGCAGCTCGCTGTTCGTGGACCAGAATTATCACGGCAACGCGCTGGATAACCGTAAAAATGTGGTTTACGTGCGTCCGGTCGCGGCCTGGCAATCCGGCGCCTGGTCGGTGGCGGCAGCGATGGAAAGTAACCTCGTTAATAATGCTTACGGTTATGAGAATCAGAATGGACGTTGGGTCGATCAGTCCAGCCGCACCGGCTACGGCATGACGATGAGCTGGAACACGCTGAAAACCGATGCCGAGAACGGGGCGGTGGTGAACGTAAGCACCGCGTATCTTGATGCGGCGGACGAAAAGGATTTCAGCGCCGGTATCAATGCGTTATGGCATCGCGTGGAGCTGGGCTATATCTACGCGCATAACAAAATCGACCAGTTTAATATGTCCGGCGTCAACGCGGAGTGCGATGGCGACTGCGCCATCCTGGCGCCGGGGCGCTACGATATCCACACCCTTCATACCTCATGGCATCTGCCGAATATTATGGATATGCCGAACTTTAATATTTATCTCGGAGCCTATGCGTCATGGCTCGATTCATCGGCGGCGAAAAGCGGCAATACCGATGAACGCTACGGCGCGCGGGTGCGGTTTAAATATTTCTTCTGACGATTTTTCCCGGGTCGCGGCGTAAACGCCTTACCCGGGCTACCTGTCCGCAGACGGCGGTGAACCTGTAGCCCGGGCAGGCGCTTTGCGCCGCCCCCGGGGAAGCAGGGTGATAATTCCCGGAGGCGATGCTGCGCATCTGTCCGGGCTACCTGTCCGCAGACGGCGGTGAACCCGTAGCCCGGCTAAGCACCGCGCGAGCCGGGACGTTGCCGAATCACTACACCTCCGCCAGATACAGCGCCGGCATGCCCTCTTTATCGGAGGTAAACAGTACCCAGCGGTTATCCGGTGAAAATGACGGATGCGGATGCGTCGCCTGCCGCTCGCCTTCAATCACTTTCCAGGTGGAGTCGTGGCGGCACACCGCAGTCTGCTTATCGGCGGCTATATCAAACACCCAGATAAACGGATCGTTAAGCTGTATATCGCCGGTGCTGTGCGGCGCGCCGTCGCCGACCACCAGCGAGCCATCGTGATTGCTCATCAGATGTGAGCACGGAGGAATCGCCATAAGCTGGCGGTTTTCCAGGGTTGCCGGGTCGGCGCGATACAGATAGCGATGCGGATCGTTTTCCTGATGCGCGACATAATAAAGCGCGGATCCATCCGGCACCCAGAATTCGTGGGTAAAACTCTCCCCCGGCTGGTGCTGGCGAACCTTGCGCATATGGCTGCCGTCAGCGTTGATAAGCCACATTCGGGCATCGATAGCATCGCGCGGGCCTTCGTGGCAGAAGGCGATGGTGCCGTCATCAAACGGGCGGTAAATCGGGTGGCCGAGCCAGCGTTTTTCCTGCAATACCACGCGCTGTTCGCCGCTGCGCAGGTCGATATTAATCAACCGGCACTCCGGCTCGGTGAAGTAGAAGGCGCGGAACTTGCCCCAGTCGGTCAGCGGCTGCCAGTCGCTTTTTTTGATTTCGATACCGACCATCTGGCTGCAATCGCTATTGGCGACCCAGGTTCCGTAGGCCACCCATTGGTCATCCACCTGATATACAACCTGCTCTTCCAGCGTCGCCAGGTCCACGCGGCGCAGCTGCTGGTTGTTTTTCACGTACCACAGCGACCGGTCGTCGGCGGACAGGAAACCGCCAAAGGTGTTATCACCCGGCCCATCGGTCAGTTGGGTGGCCTGCTGGGCGGCGATATCGAGTAGATAGTAATTCCAGTGGCCTTCAAAGGCACCGCCGAAAATCAGTTTGCTGCCGTCCCGGGTAAAGCATTTTTGATAGAAGTAGTTGCGGTGGCAGATAACATGCGGTGGCGTCATCCGGATCACCTGGTGACCGGTTTCGCTGTCCTGCGTGTGCAGAAAGCTCAGCGGGATGATTTTGCCTTTCATGATTCGATTCACTCCTTGCTAAAAAAATACCCCGCAGCCGGAGCTGCGGGGTAGATACGGATAGCGGTTAATTAGCGCATCGCGCGGCGCAGGATTCGGTCAGACTGACGTTGGAAGTCAATTGCCGTCTCTTCTACGGTTTTCTGCCCGTAGTCGATGTACTGCAGAGAGGTGCCGAACTGGGCAACGATCTGCGGGTCGTCAAAGTATGGCGACACCGAGAGTTTGGCCGGCAGGGACTGCGCCAGACGCAGGCCAGATACCGCCGGATCGTCCTCTTTGATCGCGCCGTTTTCGGTCAGGTATTGCACCGCGACTTTGCTCAACGGCACGCCGCGCTCCAGGCCCAGCGTCTCAACCCCTTCTTTGCTGTTCAGCAGGAAGTTGATCACCTTCGCCGCCGCTTCCGGGTTTTTAGTCGATTTACCAATCGAGAGCATCTGCGCGGGTTTAAAGAACAGGCCCGCGTCGGTGGCGCCCGGCAGCATCGGATAGCTGCCCAGCTCCAGCTTCGCCGGCGGCTTCAGGTTGTCGGAGTATTTGTTGATGGTGGAGTTCCACATATAGGTTCCCGCCCACTCGCCCTGAATCCACGGCTTCATTTCATACATATTGCTCTTGCCGAACGAGGCGTAGTACTTGGTGTCCGGCATGACGTGGCTGTCGATAAGCTTTTTATACATCTGGAAAAATTCGACCCACTGCTCTTTGCTGTAGGAGAATTTTTTGGTTTTTTCATCGATAGCCGGCTGGTTGTACTTCTGAATCATATATGAATTCAGCAGCGCCAGGGTGTCCTGGTGCTCCAGCACTACCGGGTAATACTGTTTACCCAGCTTGCTCTCGAAGGTTTTACCCGCCGCCATCAGCTCGTCCCAGGTTTTCGGGTACTCAACGCCCGCTTTTTTCCAGGTTTCGTCATTGAAGTAGAACACGCGCGCGGTGACGGAGATCGGAATACCGTTAAGCTTGCCGTCCACCGTGGTGGACTGCAGCTCTTTGGCGTCAAACTGGCTCAGGTCGATCACATCCTTCATCTTATTCAGATCGTAGAAGCCTTCGCCGTTTTTCGAGAAGATCGGCAGCCAGTTCCAGTTGGTTTGCATCACATCCGGCTCGGTGCCGCCGGCGATTTGCGTGGTCAGGCGCGAAAGGTGACCGTCCCAGCCGGTATATTCCGCCTTCACGTTAATATCCGGATTGAGTTTATGGAACTCTTCCAGCGCCTTCAGGGTCACCTGGTGGCGGCCGTTGCCGCCCCACCATGACATACGCAGGTCGACATCCTTCGCCATGGAAGGCAACGCGGTAAGGGCCAAAGTTGCGGAGATTGCGGCGCTTAAAAGCACTTTTTTCATTTTAATACTCCAGGGTTCACAGAGAGATGTTCTGTTCAGTTTTGGCGTCAAAGATATGACACTTGTTGAGATCGAATTTGAAATGCACCTTGCGATGCAGCCCTTTCTCAATCATGGGCTTCGCTTCATCTGACGGCACGCGGGCGGTCAGTTCATAATCGGCGACCTTCAGATAGACGAAGAATTCATGGCCCATATTTTCCACGCGTACCATTTCGCCGGTGCATGAACCTTCGGCGAACGGTTCATCGGAGATGGAGACAAACTCCGGGCGCACGCCGAAGAACACCTGCTGGTTCTTGTGGGTGTCGACCTTGCTCTGCAGCCTGTCGTTGAGCGGCAGCAGGCCATCGCCAACGGTCAGATGCAGACGGCCCGCTTGCTCAACCAGCTTGCTGGGACGAATATTCATCTCCGGCGCGCCGATAAACCCGGCCACAAACATGTTTTTCGGCTTGTGGTAGAGGTTGTCCGGGGTATCCACCTGCATGATATGACCCAGCTTCATCACGCAGATGCGGTCGCCCATGGTCATCGCTTCGGTCTGATCGTGGGTAACGTACACGGTGGTCGCCGGTTTACCGGATTTCTTCAACTGCTTATGCAGGTCGGAAATACGGATGCGCATCGAGGCGCGCAGCTTGGCGTCAAGGTTAGAGAGCGGTTCATCGAACAGGAACACATCCGGTTTCTTCACAATCGCGCGGCCAACCGCCACGCGCTGCGCCTGGCCGCCGGAGAGCTGACGTGGCAGACGATCCAGTAGCTCTTCCAGCTCAAGGATTTTCGCCGCTTCGTTAACCTGGGCTTCAATCTGATCTTTCGGCAGCTTGCTCAGCTTCAGGCCGAAGGCAAGGTTTTCGCGCACCGTCATATGCGGATAGAGCGCGTAATTCTGGAACACCATCGCGATACCGCGCGCTTTCGGCGCGAGGTTGTTTACGATTTTCTCGCCGATCCGCACTTCGCCGCCGCTGATGGTTTCCAGACCGGCCAGCATGCGCAGGGTGGTGGATTTGGCGCAGCCGGACGGCCCAACGATAACCATAAACTCGCCGTCCGCAATTTTCAGATCGATACCATGTACCGCCTTGAAGCCGTTGGAGTAGACCTTTTCCAGTTTGTTGAAAATAACTTCAGCCATGATATTTCCCTCTTAACCTTTAATTCCGCTGCTGGTAACGCCCTGTACGAAGTAGCGTTGTGCCAGGAAGAACACGATGATGGACGGCAGAATGGAGATGCTCGCCATTGCCAGAATTTCGTTCCACGGAGCGCCTTCCGTGACGTCGATGGACATTTTCAGCGCCAGCGCAATCGGATATTTATCCACGCTGTAGACGTAAATCAGCGGACCGATAAAGTCGTTCATGGACCACATGAACTGGAACAACGCCACCGAGATAATCGCCGGTTTCAGAATCGGCACCACCACGTACCACAGCACCTGAATGGAGTTGCAGCCGTCGATCTGCGCCGCTTCTTCCATGTCGCGCGGAACGCCGCGCAGGAACTGAATCAGCATGAAGACAAAGAACCCCTGGGTGGCGAAAGCCAGCGGCAGGTACAGCGGCAGATAGCTGTTCAGCATGCCCATTTCACGGAACATCAGGTACTGCGGAATCAGCAGTACGGTGCTCGGCAGGAGCATGGTGGTGATCAGCGTCGCGAACCAGAATTTCTTCCACGGGATTTCGAAGCGGGCAAAGCCGTAGGCCACGATGGTGGAGGAGATAATGGTCAGCAGTACTTTCGGGATCACATACTTGAAGGTGTTCAGCATGTAGTGACCGAAGTTGTACTCGGTACCGGTTTTCCAGCCGTTGATAAAGCCATCCCAGGTCGCGTGGGCAGGCCACAGGCTCAGGGTGGTGAAGATCTCGTGGTTCGGTTTGAACGACGCCGAGAACATCCATACCAGCGGGTAGAGCATCAGCAGGCCGACGAACAGCAGGATCACATAGCGAATCGAGCGGCTAATTTTTTCACGACGCAGCGTCCGCGCGACTTCACGTTCGGCGATGTCCCTTGCTTCAGAGATGTGTTGGATATCAGCCATTTTTGCCTCCCTTATCGGCGGAGTAGAACACCCAATATTTCGAAGACTTAAACGCGATGGCGGCAAAGACCGCGACCACCAGGAATAGCACCCACGCCAGCGCCGCGCCGTAGCCCATATCGAAGTACTTAAAGGCGGTGTCGTAGATGTAGAGCGAGAACAGATAGGTGGAGTAGGTCGGGCCGCCGCCGGTAATGACGTACGGGCCGGTAAACTCCTGGAACGCCTGGGTGGTCTGCATGATGAAGTTGAAGAAAATCACCGGCGTGATCAGCGGCACCGTGACCTTCATAAACATCTGCCATTTTGACGCGCCATCGATCATCGCCGCTTCATATTGTGATTGCGGAACGTTCTGCAGCGCCGCGAGGAAGATAACCATGGCCGAACCGAACTGCCAGACGCGCAGCAGGGTGACGGACATCAGCGCCAGCGAAGGCTCGCCGAGCCAGTTGACCGGATCGAAGCCGAGCACGCCGATAAAGCTGTTCAGCAGGCCGTCGATAGCAAACAGCGCGCGCCACAATACGGCAATCGCCACCGAGCTACCGAGAATGGACGGGATATAGTAGGCGGTACGGAAAAAACCAATGCCGCGCAGCTTAAAGTTGAGGACAAACGCGATCCCCAGAGCGAAAGCCAGTTTTAACGGGATGGTTAAAAAGACATACGCGAACGTCACGCCCATGGATTTCCAGAAGAGGCCATCTTCGGTCAGCATGTAGCGATAGTTTTCGATGCCGTTAAACACCGGTGGGCTCATCAAATCGTACTCAGTGAAACTGAGGAAGAAAGATGAAACAAAGGGAAAGGCGGTAAAGACTATCAACCCTATGATATAGGGCGATATCCATGCCAATCCCAGCATTTTGTTTTCATTCATACATACCTACCTGGCTTGCGAGTTTGTAATACGGATTCGGGTTGACTGTCTCTCCCGCGGTAGCCGCCGGAGAGTTAATGCGTTCCTGGTATGTCGGCGGTAAATGCTTCCTTGTTAACTGTGCGTTTGTTGAGAACTTTTGCGCTCTTATCATCCCTGGAGAGCATATGTTTTTTGATTTTGTCTTACCCAGCGTTCTGATTTTGTAAAACGCCGTTTTAATTTTATTTTATTGCTATTTATTACGGAGTCATTCGGTTCATCGCGGAAATGTGATCAAAGTCGAAACGATGTTTCAAAAAGGTGCTGGCGCGCGCATTTTGCCAGGGGGCGGTCATAGAAAAGGATGAGAGACAGGCGCAGTGAGGTGATTCAGGTGGGATTAATTGCTCGGCTAATCATTGCGACATGACATAGATTATGACAATTATTATTGGCGGAAAAGTTCAGAAAATGGTGGGCATGCGCGGCATGCCCCAGGGAGGAGAGATTACTTTTGCAGAAAATCCTGACGAACGGGGGTAAAGGTATCCAGCAGCGTGCCCGGTTTCAGGCACACGCAGCCGTGCATAATGTTCGGTTTCTTGTAGAGCGTATCGCCGGCGCTGACCACGTGCTTTTCATCACCGATGGTGAACTCAAACTCGCCGGAGAGCACATAGGTGAGCTGCTCGTGCGGGTGATTATGCATCGGCCCGATAGCACCCGCTTCGAAGTTCACTTCAACCGCCATCATCTTGCCATCGTGCGCAAGGATGCGGCGGGTGACGCCATTGCCCAGATCTTCAAGGGTGGTCTCTTTATGAAAAATAAACATCCGCTGGTCCTGTAATTAAATGAAACAATGTTTCATTTAATCTATCGCATAATCTTCTAAAAGGAAACGATCGCCTGGAGAAGTGGAAAGTCGATCACAACTTTGTTTTACTGAAACTTCACGCACGGAGGGATGATGAAAACAATTGGTCTGTTAGGCGGCATGAGCTGGGAATCGACGATTCCTTACTATCGTCTTATTAACGAAGGTATTAAAACGCGCCTCGGCGGCCTGCACTCTGCCAGCCTGCTGCTGCATAGCGTAGATTTCCACGAAATTGAAGTCTGCCAGTCCACCGGCGACTGGGATCGGGCGGGCGAGATCCTCGCCCGGGCGGCGCTCGGGCTACAGCAGGCGGGCGCCGAGGGGATTGTCCTGTGCACCAACACCATGCACAAAGTCGCGCAGGCCATTGAAACGCGCTGCGATGTGCCGTTCCTGCATATTGCCGATGCGACCGGCCGGGCGATTACCGCGAAGGACCAGCGCCGCGTGGCTCTGCTGGGGACGCGCTATACCATGGAGCAGGATTTTTATCGCGGCCGCCTGCAGCAGCAGTTCGCTATCGACACGCTGATTCCGGAGGCGGAAGATCGCGAACGTATCAACCAGATCATCTTCGACGAGCTGTGCCTGGGAACCTTTAGCGCAGACTCGCGCGACTACTATCTTCAGGTTATTGAGCTCCTGGCGGAGCAGGGTGCGGAAGGGGTGATTTTCGGCTGTACCGAAATCGGCCTGCTGGTGCCGGAAGAGAGCAGCCCGCTGCCGGTATTTGATACGGCCGCGATCCATGCGGCGGACGCGGTGGAATTTATGCTGTCGTAAGTACTGCTTCGAGCGGCGTCAGGATGCGCGGCATGCTCTCTTGCAGATGGCGGGCGAAGGCATCGACCAGCGCGGAGCCGGGACGGTGCAGCGGGCGCACCAGGCTAACGGTAAAAGGCACTTCCACGCTAAAGCGGCGTACCACCACGCCGTTCCCGGCATAATCGAGGGCGGTGAGCGGGTTAACCACCGAAATGCCGACCCCGGCCCGCACCATCGCGCAGATGGAGGCGGCGCTGTGCGTCTCCACCACCATCCGCCGTTTGACCTGATGTTCGACAAACAGGGCATCGAGCAGCTGGCGATAGCTATCGGTGCGCGACAGGCTAATGTAGTTTTCGCCGTGAAAATCCGCCGGCGTCAGCGCCGGCTTTGCCGCCAGCGGATGGCCCTGCGGCAGTACGCACACTTCATTGAGGGTCAGTAGCGGCGTACGCTCGGTTCCGGCGGGGGTATGCAGGGTTTCCGTTAATCCCAGATCGTGGCGCTGGGCCGACAGCCACTCCTCCAGCAGCGGTGATTCCTGAGGGACGATTTGCAGGCTGACGTCCGGGTAACGGGCTAAAAACGGCGCCAGCAGCAGCGGCAATAGCGATTGGGAGAAGACCGGCAGACAGGCTATCGACAACTCCCCCTGGCGGAATTCGCGCAGGCTTTCCGCGGCGCTGACGATTCTGTCCAGGCCATACCAGGAGCGTTGGACCTCTTCAAACAGACGTAATCCCTGAACCGTAGGCTGCAGGCGCCCGCGGGTACGGGAGAACAGCGTCAACCCCAGCACCTTTTCAAAACGCGCCAGCTCGCGGCTAACGGTGGGCTGCGAGGTATGCAGCATACGTGCGGCCTCGGTCAGATTGCCGGTGGTCATCACCGCATGGAAGATTTCAATATGGCGCAGGTTGACGGCGGGCATGGGTGTTCCTTAAGTGGCGCAAGCCATATCATTTTTGCATAGACTGGCAATAAAACGATATTTTTTATTACGTACGCGCTGTGGCGTAATCGTAAAAAACAGAGATAACGCACACACATAGCACCGGAGTTCTTTATGCCACACTCGCTTTACGCCACCGATACCGACCTGAGCGCAGAAAACCTGCTGCGTCTGCCCGCCGAGTTCGGCTGCCCGGTTTGGGTTTACGACGCGCAGATTATCCGCCGCCAGATTGCCCAGTTGAGCAAGTTCGACGTGGTGCGTTTTGCGCAGAAGGCCTGCTCCAATATCCACATTCTGCGCCTGATGCGCGAGCAGGGCGTGAAGGTCGATTCGGTGTCGCTGGGCGAGATCGAGCGCGCGCTGGCGGCAGGGTACGATCCGCATCAGCATCCGGACGATGTTGTCTTTACCGCTGACCTGATCGACGACGCGACGCTGGCGCGGGTTAAAGAGCTGCAGATCCCGGTCAACGCCGGCTCAATTGATATGCTGAGCCAACTGGGCGAAGTTTCTCCTGGCCATCGCGTCTGGCTGCGGGTTAACCCGGGCTTCGGCCACGGCCATAGCCAAAAAACCAATACCGGCGGCGAGAACAGCAAGCACGGGATCTGGCACAGTCATTTAACGGCGGCGCTGGAAGTGATGCGCCGTTACCAGCTCCAGCTGGTGGGTATTCATATGCATATCGGTTCTGGGGTCGATTATGGCCACCTGGAACAGGTTTGTGGCGCGATGGTGCGCCAGGTGGTTGAATTCGGTCAGGATCTGCAGGCGATCTCCGCCGGAGGCGGGCTGTCGATCCCCTATCACGAAGGTGAAGAGGCGATCGACACCGATCACTACTTCGGCTTGTGGAACGCCGCGCGCGAGCAGATCGCTAAACATCTGGGCCATCCGGTGAAGCTTGAGATCGAGCCGGGTCGTTTCCTGGTGGCGGAATCCGGGGTGCTGGTTTCTCAGGTCCGCAGCGTGAAGGAGATGGGCAGCCGCCACTTCGTGCTGATTGACGCCGGCTTTAATGATTTGATGCGCCCGGCGATGTACGGCAGCTATCACCATATTACCGCTCTCGCCGCGGACGGCCGCGATCTGCGCGCTGCGGCGGAGGTTGAAACCGTGGTGGCCGGGCCGCTGTGCGAATCGGGCGATGTCTTTACCCAGCAGGAGGGTGGGAAAGTGGAAACCCGCCTGCTGCCTGCGGTGGCGCCGGGGGATTATCTGGTGCTGCACGATACCGGCGCTTACGGCGCGTCGATGTCTTCAAACTACAACAGCCGTCCGCTGCTGCCGGAGGTGCTGTTCGACAACGGCAAAGCGCGGCTGATCCGCCGTCGCCAGACCATTGAAGAGCTGCTGGCGCTTGAGCTGCTGTAAGGTGGTGCCCGATGGCGCTTCGCTTATCGGGCCCGCTCATTATGGGTAATACGGCCCAATTGTCACCGATTCGCGCAGCACCAGGGTGCCGGTAAACGGCGGGATGGTCTCGATCGGCTGACCGTTGGCCAGCTTGATGGCCTGATCGATAGCGGTGGTGATCATGTTATCGATCGGCAAATAGACCGTCGACAGCCCTGGCTCCAGCCATTTGGCGCTCGGCGCGTCATCAAAACCAAACAGCGAAATATCCTGCGGGATCCGCAGCCCCGCCTGATGCAGCGCTTTCGACGCGCCCAGCGCCATATCATCATTACAGGAAAACAGCGCGCTAAACGGCGTCTTCTCTTCCAGCAGCTCGCAGCACAGCTCATAGCCGCGGCTCATGGTGGAGTCACCGTATTTCACCTTCGCCGGATCCCACTTGATGCCGTGCTTTTTCAGCGCGTTACGATACCCTTCCAGGCGGGCTTTGCCCGTCGGCGTGTGCATCGGCACGGTCAAACAGGCAATATCGCGATGGCCCTGGGTAATCAGGTACTCCACCGCCTGGAACGCCGCATCCTGCTGTTCAAAGAACACGCAACGTTCCCGCGCCTGGCTAACATCGCGGTTAATCACCACCAGCGGCATGGCGATGGACTCAATCAGCGACATGATCTTCTTTTCGCTCATATGGCGGGTGTAGAGCACGATGGCGTCGCACTGGCGATCGGCCAGCATCTGCACCGCCTCTTCTTCACGCTCTGGCGCATCGTGGCCGTCGGTGACGATTAGCTGTTTGCCCCAGGCTTCCGTCTGGCGGGAGGCCTGCTGCAGCAGGCGGCCAAAATAGAAGCCATCAAAGGTGGAAACCACCAGGCCGATGCTGTTGCTCGTGCGGTTCGCCAGCGAGCGGGCGAGAAAGTTAGGCCGATAGCCCAGCTCTTCCATCGCCTTAAAAACCTGTTGGCGGGTGCTCTCTTTTACCTGACCCGTGCCGTTCAACACGCGGGAAACCGTCGCTTTAGAGACGCCTGCGCGAATTGAGACATCCAGCATTGTAGCCATTCATCCGATTCCTGATATCACGTGGTAACCCGCAGTTTATCACAGACATTCAGGGGGATATGGCCTCATGGCGCGGCAAAAAAACCATCGCGATCACGCTTTTACAGGAATTGATCGAGTGGAAAATAAAACTGCCAATGCGGTATGCCAATTATCACCATTATGGAATACCAATGAGCGCGTTGAGAGCTTAATCACAGAACTTATTTTCACCAGTCGCTATTTTTTGGTATGCCAATAGGTGTTTGGCTGTACACCTGGTGCGCTATAAGCCCTTAAACCTGAGGTATCCTCTATGGCATTGCAGGACAAACTGATCGACTCACTGGGGAGTTTCGCCACGAAATTCAACAGCTACCGCTACATCATGGCGATAAAATCCGCTTTTATTACCCTGATGCCGGTGATCATCGTTGGCGCCTTTTCGGTGCTGATTTCAAATATGGTACTGGATCCGAAAAACGGACTCGCCAGCTTTCAGTCGCTCTCATTTCTGGCGGCGCTCAAACCGATTACCAGCGCCATCAATTATGCGACCCTTAACTTTCTCAATATTGGCGCGGTCTTTCTTATCGGCATCGAATTGGGGCGGATTAACGGCATCAAGAGCCTGTTCCCCGGTCTGCTGGCGGTGATCTGCTTTATCTGCATCACGCCGACCACCGTCGAGATGATGGTCGACGGCCAAATGCATGAAGTGAAAGATGTGCTGCTGCGCCAGTTTTCCGATACCCGCAGCCTGTTCCTCGGCATGTTTATCGCCATTCTGTCGGTGGAGATCTACTGCTGGCTGGAGGGTCGCAAGGGGCTGAAGATCAAGATGCCGGATACCGTGCCGCCCAACGTCTCGGCGTCATTTTCCGCGCTGATCCCGGCCATTATCACCACCACGGCGATCGCCACCTTTGGCTTTATTTTTCATCAGGCCACCGGCATGTACCTGTATGACGCGGTCTATCAGGTGGTGCAGCAGCCGCTGGAACGCGTGGTGCAAAGCCTGCCGGGGATCCTGCTGCTGATGTTTGTCGCGCAGCTGTTCTGGGTTATCGGTATCCACGGCAACCAGATGATCAAACCGATCCGCGAACCGCTGCTGCTGGGAGCGATCACCGTCAATATGAGCGCCTTTGAGCAGGGCAAAGAGGTGCCGAATATCATCACCATGCCTTTCTGGGATGTTTATATGAGCATCGGCGGATCGGGGCTGACGATTGGCCTGCTGATCGCGGTGATGATCGCCACCAAACGCAAAGAGATGAAAGAGATCGCTAAGCTGTCGATTGGGCCGGGCCTGTTCAACATCAACGAACCGGTGATTTTCGGCATGCCGATCATGCTCAACCCGATCCTCGCGATCCCCTTTATCATCACGCCGCTGGTGACCGGCAGCATCGGCTACTTCGCGACCGCCGCCGGTTTTGCCGGTAAAGCGGTAGTGATGGTGCCGTGGACCACACCGCCGCTGATCAACGCCTGGCTCTCCACTGCAGGTTCGATGGGCGCGGTGGTGACCCAGCTTATCTGTATCCTGACCGCGGTGCTGATCTATCTGCCGTTCGTCAAAATTGCCTCCCGTCGCGCGGAAAACGCACAGCGCCAGGCGGAAAATACCCCCACCAGCCAACAGATATGAGGACACGATGACGACAGTAAGGATGGCGATCCCCCACGACTTTATCCTCGGCGCCGCCGCTTCGGCGTGGCAAACCGAGGGCTGGAGCGGCAAAAAAGAGGGCCAGGACTCCTGGCCGGATCTGTGGTACAAAAACGACCGCCACGTCTGGCATAACGGCTACGGCCCGGCGGTGGCGACTGATTTTATCAACCGCTTTCGCGAAGACGTGCAGTTGATGAAGCTGGCGGGGCTGACCCACTACCGCACGTCGATTAACTGGTCGCGCTTTCTCACCGACTATGAAAACGTCACGGTCGATGAAGACTATGCGGCGTACTACGACCAGCTCTTCGATGAACTGCTGGCCAACGGCATCGAGCCGATGATCTGCCTTGAGCATTATGAACTTCCCGGCCATTTGCTGGAGCAGTACGGCGGCTGGGCGTCGAAAAAGGTGGTTGAGCTGTTTGTGCAGTACGCGGAGAAAGTGTTCGCCCGTTATCACCACAAAGTGACGCGCTGGTTTACCTTCAATGAACCGATCGTGGTGCAGACCCGCGTTTATCTGGATGCGCTGCGCTGGCCTTACGAGCAGAACACCGGCACCTGGATGCAGTGGAATCACCACAAGGTGCTGGCGACGGCAAAAGTGGTCCGGCTGTATCGCGAGAAAGGCTATTGCGGCACGGTCGGCTGCATTCTTAACCCTGAGGTCACCTACCCGCGTTCAAACGCGCCGCACGACGTGCGCGCCGCCGAACGCTACGATCTGTTTTATAACCGGGTTTTCCTCGATCCGCTGGTCCACGGCATCTACCCGCCCGAGCTGTTGACCCTGCTCGAACAGCACCACGTCTCCTGGGATTATGACGCTGAAGAGCTGGCGCTTATCCGCGAAAATACCGTTGATGAGCTGGGAATTAACCTTTACTACCCGCATCGCGTCAAAGCTCCCTCGCGCGCCTGGCATCCGCAGACGCCGTTCCACCCGGCTTACTATTATGAGCCCTTTGAGCTACCGGGGCGGCGGATGAATAGCTCTCGCGGTTGGGAAATTTATCCGCAAATCATTTTTGATATGGCGATGCGGATCAAGCAGGACTATCGCAATATTCCGTGGTTTGTGGCGGAAAGCGGCATGGGCGTGGAAAACGAAGGGCAGTTTCGCAATCGCGAAGGCGCTATCGCCGACGACTACCGGATCCGTTTTATCAGCGAGCATCTGTGGCAAACGCTGCGCGCGAGGGAAGCGGGGGCCAACTGTCACGGCTACATGCTGTGGGCCTTTACCGACAACGTTTCGCCGATGAACGCGTTTAAAAATCGCTACGGGCTGATTGAAATCGATTTACAAAATAATCGTGCCCGGCGGCCCAAGGCTTCCGCCAGCTGGTTCCGTAAGCTAGGCGAGAGTCGCGAATTGACGCTGGATATTGACGATGAGTGGCGCTAGGCGGGCGGAAATTTTGCTAAGATAGCGGCCGATATTGACTCGCAGGTTCATAACGCACAGGTGATATTGTGGAGAAGGCTATCATTCCGCCGGAAAAGAAACCCTACCAGGAAATAGGTGATGATTTACGCGCACAGATTGCGCAGGGGCGCTACCCCATCGGGTCGCGCCTGCCGCCGGAACGCAATATCGCCGAGACCTACGGCGTGAGCCGGACCATAGTGCGCGAAGCGCTGCTGATGCTGGAGCTGCAGGGGACGGTCGATATTCGCCAGGGCTCCGGGGTGTACGTGATGCGCATCCCGCACGAGGACGATAGCGAGGAAGAACAGATGCTAAGCAGCGACGTCGGGCCGTTCGAAATCCTGCAGGCCCGCCAGCTGCTGGAGAGCAATATCGCCGCCTTTGCCGCCAAAATGGCGACCCGCGCCGATATCGATAACCTGAAGCGTATTATCGAGCAGGAGCAGCGGGCTATTGCCGCCAACGATACCAGCCAGGATAACGCCCGGCTGTTTCACCTGGTGCTGGCCGGGGCGACGCAAAATCAGATGCTGCTGGCGACGGTCGAGCGCATCTGGCTGCAGATGGACAGCAGCCCGCTGTGGCAGCAGTTCAACGTGCATATCGCCAGCCGGGCGTACCGGCTGAAGTGGCTCGGCGACCGGCAAACGCTCCTCGCCGCCCTGCGCCGACGCGATGTGATGGGGGCCTGGCAGGCAATGTGGCAGCATCTTGAAAACGTCAAAAACAGCCTGCTGGAGCTCTCCGATGAAGACGCGCCGGACTTTGACGGCTATCTGTTTGAATCGGTGCCCATTTTTCAGGGGAAGCTGGTGTGATCATTCAGCCCCTGCACGCCGCGCCGCAGCACGCTTCACGGGTGACGGAATGGCTATGGCAGGCTTTTGGCGGTGAAACGCTGCCGCAGGCGTTCTTCGCCAGCATTGTCGGGCATAGCCAGACGCCGGGGGCGCTGCCGATGACCTTTATTGCCGCTGAAGGGGAGACGCTGCTGGGCACCGTCGGCCTGTGGCGCTGCGATTTAATCAGCCGTCAGGACCTTTATCCGTGGATGGCGGCGCTCTACGTGGCTCCTGAGTCGCGCGGGCGCGGGCTGGCGGGGAAACTACAGCAGCACGTGATTGGCTATGCCCGAACGCAGGGCTATAGCGAGCTGTTTCTCTACTCCGCCTGCCGCGATTTTTATGAACGTTTCGGCTGGCAGTATATCGGCGAAGGCCTGGATTATCCGGCCGCCGCCGTCAGTTTATACCGCTACGATTTATCGCTATCGAGAGGCGCAATCACCGAGTGACGGCGGACCAGCGTGGGGCTGAAAAGGTGGGTAATCTCCGGCGGCGGGCGATGTTCCGCCAGCGCTAACGCCAGCTCCGCGGCCTGCGTCGCCATGGTGACAATCGGATAGCGTACGGTGGTCAAACGCGGGCGCACGTAGCGCGAAATCAGCACGTCATCAAAGCCAATCAGCGAAATCTCGCGCGGCACATCAATCCCGTTATCGTTTAATACGCCCATAGCACCGGCGGCCATTGAGTCGTTATAGCAGGCTACGGCGCTGAAGTTCCTGCCGCGACCCAACAGCTCGGTTATGGCCTGTTCTCCACCGCTCTCATCGGGTTCGGCAAAAGTCACCAGGCGATCGTTGCACGGCAGATCGCTCTCTTTTAACGCCGCGTAGTAGCCCTGCAGGCGGTCTTCGGCATCGGAAATAGCGTGGTTTGAGCAGAGATAGCCGATGCGGGTGTGGCCCTGCTGGATCAGGTGGCGGGTCGCGAGCCATGCGCCGTAGCGGTCATCCAGCGCAACGCAGCGCTGCTCGAAGCCGGGGAGGATGCGGTTAATCAGCACCATGCCGGGAATTTGCTTCATCAGCGAGGCCAGTTCGTCATCGGGGATCATTTTGGCGTGGACCACCAGCGCGGCGCAGCGGTGGCGAATCAGTTGTTCAATCGCCTGGCGCTCTTTATGGAGATTGTGATAGCCGTTACCGATCAGCAAAAAATTGCCGGTATTGTAGGCGACCTGCTCGACGGCTTTCACCATCGCGCCGAAGAAGGGGTCGGAGACATCGCCCACCACCAGGCCGACGGTTTCCGTTGACTGCTGCGCCAGCGCGCGGGCGTTGGCGTTGGGGTGATAATTTAGCGTTTCCATCGCGGCGCCTACCGACTGGCGCGACGCTTCGCTGGCTTTCGGGGAATTGTTGATAACGCGGGAGACGGTAGCGACGGAAACTCCTGCGAGCCGGGCTACATCCTTAATAGTCGCCATACCAGGCCTTTTTTAGGGTAAGCGTTTACATAACGTTTATGTTACGGGAAAGTGCGGCAGATTCAAGGGTTGCTACTTTTGGGTTCATGCAATTGTGACGCAGATTAGCGTTGCTGGTGAAATAGTTACCCACAGGCGAGCGGAGAATGATTCCGGAAAACGACAATTCACACCTTTGCTTACACTTTGCGATTGGCTGTTGCGAATGTTCGCTGGTTTACCCATTCATTGCATTGATATTCTGGCTATCCCAGAGGTATTGATAGGTGGAGTCAACTTCAGGTTGACCACTTAATTACACCAGCCTGCGCAGATGCGCAGGTTTTTTTTTGCCCGCCGTTGGCCATTGTTACAGTTCGCGAAAAAAGTAATAACTGGTTGCACTTAGGCTCATTCCTTTGCGTTTTATGGCTGGCGGCGGCGGCGGGAAAAACGAGACAATCAGGATCCCAGAGGTATTGATTGGTGAGTTTTTTAAGTACGCTTTTCGTACTGATTATCTTGCACCGACCTGCGCGGATGCGCAGGTTTTTTTTGTCCTGAATTCCGCTCCTCCTGGTGCATTTTCCGCCCCTTCTCATGTAACCTGCTTTGACTGATTAACCGGTCAAACGGAGTTGTTATGCTTTTGGGATTTTTTAGACTGCTTTTCAAAGGATTGTACCGGGTCAAGTTAACCGGTGACCCGCAGGCGTTGTATCAGCAAAAGGTGCTGATTACGCCAAACCATGTCTCATTTATTGACGGCGTACTGCTGGCGCTTTTCCTGCCGGTACGCCCGGTGTTTGCGGTCTATTCCTCAATCAGCGATCGCTGGTTTATGCGCGCGCTAAAACCGATTATTGATTTTGTGCCGCTGGACCCGACCAAACCGATGTCGATAAAACATCTGGTCCGCCTGATTGAGCAGGGGCGCCCGGTGGTGATTTTCCCGGAAGGGCGGATCACGGTGAGCGGCTCGCTGATGAAAATTTACGACGGCGCCGCCTTTGTGGCGGCGAAGTCGCAGGCGACCATCGTGCCGCTGAGAATCGAAGGCGCTGAATTAACCCCCTTTAGCCGCCTGAAAGGGCTGGTCAAACGTCGTCTGTTCCCGCGCATTCAGCTGCACCTGCTGCCGCCGACGCATCTGCCGATGCCCGATGCGCCTCGCGCCCGCGAGCGGCGTAAAATTGCCGGTGAAATGCTGCATCAGATCATGATGGAAGCGCGGATGGCGGTGCGCCCGCGCGAAACGCTGTATGAGTCGCTGCTGGCGGCCCAGTACCGCTTCGGCGCGCGCAAAAACTGCGTGGAAGATATCAATTTTCAGCCGGACACCTACCGTAAGCTGCTGACCAAAACCCTCTTCGTGGCGCGCATTCTGGAAAAATACAGCGCCCAGGGCGAAAAAATCGGCCTGATGCTGCCGAACGCCGGAATAAGCGCGGCGGTGATTTTCGGCGCGATCGCCCGCGGCCGGGTCCCGGCGATGATGAACTATACCGCCGGAGTCAAAGGCCTGAGCAGCGCCATTACTGCCGCGGAAATCAAAACCGTATTCACCTCACGCACCTTCCTCGAAAAAGGCAAACTCTGGCACCTGCCGGAGCAGTTGACTCAGGTGCGCTGGGTGTTCCTCGAAGATTTAAAAGGCGACGTCACCGCCGGCGATAAGCTGTGGATTTTTGCTCACCTGATGATGCCGAAGCTGGCTCAGGTTAAGCAGCAGCCGGAAGACGCGGCGATGATCCTCTTTACCTCCGGCTCGGAAGGCAACCCGAAAGGGGTGGTGCATAGCCATAAAAGCCTGCTGGCCAACGTCGAACAAATTAAAACCATTGCCGACTTTACCGCGAACGATCGCTTTATGTCGGCGCTGCCTCTGTTTCACTCCTTTGGCCTGACGGTCGGCCTGCTGACTCCGCTGTTTACCGGCGCGGAAGTGTTCCTCTATCCCAGCCCTCTGCATTATCGCGTGGTGCCGGAGCTGGTGTACGACCGCAACTGTACCGTGCTGTTCGGCACCTCCACCTTCCTTGGCAACTACGCCCGCTTCGCGAATCCGTATGATTTTTACCGCCTGCGCTACGTTGTCGCCGGGGCGGAGAAGCTGCAGGAGAGCACGAAGCAGATCTGGCAGGACAAGTTTGGCCTGCGCATTCTTGAAGGCTACGGCGTCACCGAATGCGCGCCGGTAGTCTCGATCAACGTGCCGATGGCGGCGAAAGTGGGCACCGTTGGCCGCATTCTGCCGGGGATGGACGCGCGTCTGCTGGCGATGCCGGGAATTGAAGAGGGGGGCCGTTTGCAGCTTAAAGGGCCAAACATTATGAACGGCTATCTGCGGGTGGAAAATCCTGGGGTACTGGAAGCGCCAGCGGCGGAAAATCAGCATGGCGTCATCGAGGCTGGCTGGTACGACACCGGGGATATCGTCAGCTTTGACGAGCAGGGCTACGTGCGGATTCAGGGCCGCGCGAAGCGCTTTGCCAAAATCGCCGGTGAGATGGTGTCGCTGGAGATGGTCGAACAGGTGGCGCTGGCGGTTTCGCCGGACAAAATGCACGCTACGGCGATTAAACAGGACGCCAGCAAAGGCGAGGCGCTGGTGCTGTTTACTACCGATAATGAACTGAATCGTGAAAAACTGCTGCGCTATGCCCGTGAACACGGCGTACCGGAGCTGGCGGTACCGCGCGACATTCGCTGGCTGAAGCAACTCCCGGTACTGGGCAGCGGCAAGCCGGACTTTGTCACCCTTAAAGGCATGGTTGAACAGGCGGAAGATTCGGATGAGTGAGTCAGTACACACTAACACGTCGCTGTATTCGAAAGGGATGATGGCGGTTATCTGCGCCCAGTTTCTTTCGGCGTTTGGCGATAACGCGCTGTTGTTCGCCACCCTGGCGCTGATGAAGCAGCTGTTCTATCCGGAGTGGAGCCAACCGGTATTACAGATGTTGTTTGTGGGCGCTTACATTCTCTTTGCGCCGTTTGTCGGACAGTTTGCCGATAGCTTTGCCAAAGGGCGGGTGATGATGGTGGCGAACGGCCTGAAGCTGGTTGGCGCAGGCTGTATCTGCTTCGGCGTGAATCCGTTTATTGGCTATACGCTGGTGGGCATCGGCGCCGCCGCCTATTCTCCGGCTAAATACGGCATCCTCGGCGAGCTGACCACCGGCGATAAGTTAGTGAAAGCGAATGGCCTGATGGAGTCATCGACCATTGCGGCAATCCTGCTCGGCTCGATGGCGGGCGGTATTCTCGCCGACTGGCACGTTGTGGCGGCGCTCAGCGTCTGCGCGGTGGTGTATGCCGGGGCGGTCGTTGCCAACCTGTGGATCCCGAAGCTGCCGGCGGCTCGCCCCGGACAGTCGTGGCGCTTCAGGCCGATGACCCACAGCTTCTTCAGCGCCTGTACGACGCTATGGCGCAACGGTGAGACCCGCTTTTCGTTAGTCGGCACCAGCCTGTTCTGGGGGGCGGGCGTGACGCTTCGCTTCCTGCTGGTGCTGTGGGTCCCGGTGGCGCTGGGCATTACCAGCAACGCCATGCCAACCTACCTTAACGCGATGGTGGCGGTGGGGATCGTACTGGGGGCCGGCGCGGCGGCGAAGCTGGTGACGCTGGAAACGGTGTCGCGCTGTATGCCTGCCGGGATATTGATTGGCGTGGCGGTTATCTTTTTCGCCATCCAACAGGCGCTGCTGCCGGCGTTTGCTCTGCTGCTGCTGCTCGGGGCGTTCGGGGGCTTCTTTATCGTGCCGCTGAACGCGCTGCTTCAGGAGCGCGGCAAACATACGGTTGGCGCGGGTAACGCTATCGCGGTGCAGAACCTCGGCGAAAACGTGGCGATGCTGCTGATGCTGGGCCTCTATTCGCTTGCGGTGAGCATCGGTATTCCTGTCGTGGGCGTAGGGATTGGCTTTGGCGTGGTGTTCGCGCTGGCGATTACTGCCCTGTGGATTTGGGGACGACGCAGATAGTCTCTCTGGTGGCGCTTCGCTGACCGTATACGTATTTTCCCGGAGGCGGCGCGTCGCGCCTGTCCGGGCTACAAACCGCACGAACTTGTAGCCCGGACAGATGCGTAGCATCGCCTCCGGGAGCTTTTACGGCCTTACGGTGCCGGGTAGGTATAAACCTGATGCACCGCTTCAATCTCGGCTAAAACCTCTGCGCTTAGCTCCAGATGGAGGCTTTCGACGTTGGTCTTAAGCTGCTCCATGGTCGTCGCGCCAAGCAGGGTGCTGGCGACAAAAGGCTGACGACGCACGAAGGCCAGCGCCATCTGCGCCGGATCAAGGTTGTGCCGCCTGGCGATATCGACATAGGCCGCTACCGCTTTTTGCGTTTGCTCGCCGCTGTAGCGTGTAAAACGGCTGAACAGCGTGTTGCGCGCGCCAGCCGGTTTCGCGCCGTTGAGGTATTTCCCGGTCAGCGTACCGAACGCCAGGCAGGAATAGGCCAGCAGCTCCACGCCCTCATACTGACTGACTTCCGCCAGGCCCACTTCATAGCTGCGGTTCACCAGGCTGTACGGGTTCTGAATCGTCACGATGCGCGGCAGATCGTGCTTATCCGCCAGGTGGAGATAGCGCATTACGCCAAACGCCGTTTCGTTGGAGACGCCAATATAGCGAATCTTACCAGCGCGCTGGAATTCGGCCAGCGCGTCCAGCGTATCCAGCAGGGTGACGACCGGCGCGGAATCGGCCCAGGTGTAGCCCAGCTTGCCGAAACAGTTGGTCGGGCGCTGAGGCCAGTGTACCTGATAGAGGTCGAGATAATCGGTCTGCAGACGCTTCAGGCTATCGTGCAGCGCATCGCGGATGTTTTTGCGATCCAGCTTGTGGTCAGGACGAATGCTGCTGTCGTTATTGCGGGCAGGGCCGCTGACTTTAGAGGCGACAACCAGCTTTTCGCGATTGCCGCGCTTCGCCAGCCAGTTGCCGACGTAGGTTTCCGTCAGGCCCTGGGTTTCCGGGCGCGGCGGGACGGGATACATTTCCGCGACATCAATCAGGTTAATGCCCTGACTCACCGCGTAATCGAGCTGTTCGTGCGCGTCTGCCTCGCTATTCTGCTCACCAAACGTCATTGTGCCCAGCCCCAGCGTGCTGATCTCAAGAGAACTGTGTGGGATACGGTGATACTGCATAGCCGGCTTCCTTTTTTATCAACAAGGTCAGGCATTACCCGACAAAGGAATATAAAAATGGCAGAGGGGGAGAAAAAGGGGAAGTAAAAAATCAAAAAAGCCGGGTTGACGCGCTCCGGCCCGCTTAATGCTGGCGGGCAGATCCGGTTTGTCCCGACTCTTTTCTTAAATCTGAAGAATAATGAAAGCTGCTCAACCCGGCGATAAATGAGACATCGCTGCCCGGCGGCGGGTCTTAACGTTTAATAATCTGCGAAACGTCGTCACGATTGATCTGCATTTTATTACCCTGCTGATCTTCGTAGCTGATAAGGCCGGTATCGTCATCTATGGCGGGCTTACCGTCGGTCAGAATCATGCGACCATCTTTGGTTGCCATGACGTAATCGCTGCTGCAACCGGAAACCGAGAACGCCAGTCCTACGGCGGAAATCAATACTGCCCATTTTTTCATCGTTATCACCCCTATTATAGCCGCACCTCGTACCAGTATATTAATAGCCTGATTTATGAGACATAAAAAGCAGTTAAGTCTTAAAAAAGGATTGCAGCCCGTTTCAGGGCTGCATTTTAGCGGGCTACAGCGGATTTTTTTTATTGCGCAGCAGGTTGAGGCTTTCAACTGCAATCGAAAAGAACATCGCGAAGTAGATGTAGCCTTTCGGCACGTGCACGTCGAAACTTTCGAGCATCAGCGTGAAGCCGACGAGGATCAAAAACGACAGCGCCAGCATTTTCACCGAAGGATGGCGGTCAACAAAATCGCCTATCGGACGAGCGGCGACCATCATTACCAGCACCGCGATGACCACTGCCGCCATCATGATAAACAGATGGTCCGACAGCCCGACGGCGGTGATCACCGAATCGAGACTGAAAATAATATCCAGCAGCATAATCTGCACGATAGCGCCCATAAAGGAATGGACGTTGGTTTTCAGCCCTTCTTCTTCGCCTTCAATGGATTCGTGAATCTCTTTACTCGCCTTCCAGATCAGGAATAGCCCGCCCAGCAGCAGGATCAGATCGCGAAACGAGATCTCCTGGCCTAACACGGTAAAGAGCGGATTGGTGAGCTTGACGACCCACGCGATTGACGCCAGCAGTGCCAGACGCATGATCATCGCACCCATTAGCCCAATGCGGCGAGCGTGAGCCCGTTGCGCCGTGGGCAGCTTAGCGACCACCAGAGAGAGGAAAATAATATTATCGATCCCGAGCACTATCTCCAGCAGCGTCAGCGTACCAAGCGCCAGCCAGGCGTTAGGATCGGTTACCCATGCAAATAACATCGTTCAAAGTCCTGCAAAATAGAAAGATGCGATTATATGCAACCGCTACGGCAGAACAAAAAAATAATCATCCGCAGGCCGTTATTTAGGAGGAGAGAAGGAAGTGGCGGGCCAACAGGGCGGCGGTAAAGTTTTTCTTCAGGTAGAAACCGCGCGGTAAGGTGAGGATCGGCTCGCCGCGGGCGCCGACGGCCTCGGTCAGCGCTTTGCTGTTTGCCGCTTTCGGGCGCAGCTGCAGCACTTCGCCATGGCGGGCGGTAATACGTTCGACCTGGCCGAGCACGATCAGATCCATCAGCTCTTCCCAGTCCATCCGCAGCTGGCGATCTTCTTCTTCGCTGGGGCTCCACAGCAGCGGAGCGCCGACGCGGCGATCGGCCAAAGGGATCGTCCGCTCGCCCTCTACCGGCACCCACAGCACGCGCTTGAGCTTATGGCGCACGTGGCTGCTCTCCCAGGTCACGCCGCTGTTGCCGGTGAGCGGCGCGACGCAGACGAAGGTGGTTTCCAGCGGGCGGCCTGAAGAATCGATGGGGATCGTTTTCAGCTCGACGCCGAGGGCGGCGAAATCCTGCTCCGGCTTACTGCCTGCGCTGGCGCCCAGCCATATCTCCAGCAGAATGCCGATCCAGCCTTTATCGCGTTTTAAATCGCGCGGAATCGGAATCCCGGCAAGCTGGGCCAGTTCACCCAGCGAATAGCCTGCCAGCTGCTGCGCCTGGGCCAGAAGTTGCTCCTGGCTTTGCGGGGGGGATAAGAGCGGCGCGATGGTCGGCATAACGTAAAACCTCTGACTAAAAAGTGAGCAGTAATTTCATCCATTGTGGATAGAGTTTACCTTTTCTTGAGTAAGTATGACAATTTGATGATTCGTATGGCTTTTTTTTCATTTTTTTGTCGCTGTGAAAATGGTGAAACCGGGTTTTCCAGAACTGGTCACCGACAATGAACAGGATCTTACACCCTGTTATCCACAGAAAAATGGGATAACTGGGGAAAAGCGCCACTACTGTTTCCATTTACAGCCTTGACGTGAGAGGAAAATCGAGTTTTTAGACAAAATATGCCCAGCTCGCTTGTGTAATCTGTGGATAAAATCAACATTGCTCGATCTTTCATCAGTTCCAGGATCGCTTATGTGATGATCGTCACGTTATACTGTGAATTATGAAATTTAAACATGCTAACACAATGAAAATTAGGTCATTATTATTAATGGTTATGGCTACGCCGTTCGGATGATTCCGGGTTTTCCCGGGTTAATTCCATACTTCTTCACAACTCTATCCACAGAAAAAGTGAATAAAATCGTCCGGGTATGGCTTTCGCTGTTTATAACTCTGGGTATTACTGTGAGTTATTCAAATGTTATTCGAACTCATCGCTCTCACAGAGTGGTTTACCGTTTCCAGCGAGTGTGAAACAATCATTCACATTGAAGCTTATTTTGAGGTAGTCCGGTGATTGATGACGATGGCTACCGCCCAAATGTCGGTATTGTAATCTGTAATCGCCAGGGCCAGGTTATGTGGGCCAGGCGCTATGGTCAGCACTCGTGGCAGTTCCCGCAAGGGGGCATAAATCCAGGAGAATCAGCAGAGCAAGCGATGTATCGGGAATTGTTCGAAGAAGTCGGGTTAAGCCGCAAAGATGTGCGGATCCTCGCTTCAACCCGTAACTGGTTGCGTTACAAATTGCCTAAACGTTTGGTGCGTTGGGACACTAAGCCGGTATGTATCGGCCAGAAACAGAAGTGGTTTCTCCTGCAATTGATCGGCAGCGATGCGGATGTCAATATGCAAACCAGCAGTACACCTGAGTTTGATGGCTGGCGATGGGTAAGCTACTGGTACCCGGTGCGCCAGGTGGTGTCGTTTAAGCGCGACGTATACCGCAGGGTGATGAAAGAGTTCGCCAGCGTCACGATGGCGCTGGCGGAAAGCACGCCTAAGCCGCAAAGCGCGCCTGCATATCGACGTAAAAGAGGTTAAGCCACGCACATTATGCTCACTCGGTTGCGAGAAATAGTCGAGAAGGTCGCGAGTGCGCCGCGTTTAAACGAGGCGCTGGATATCCTGGTCACCGATATCTGCGCCGCGATGGAGACGGAAGTCTGTTCGGTTTATCTGGCTGACAATGACCGACGCTGTTATTACCTGATGGCGACGCGCGGGTTGAAAAAGCCCCGCGGGCGCATCGTTGCGCTTGCTTTTGACGAAGGCCTGGTCGGCCTGGTGGGCCGCCTGGCGGAACCCATTAACCTCGCCGACGCGCAAAAGCACCCCAGCTTTAAATACATTCCTGCAGTAAAAGAGGGCCGTTTTCGCGCCTTCCTCGGCGTGCCGATTATCCAGCGGCGTCAGCTGCTCGGCGTGCTGGTCGTGCAGCAGCGCGAACTGCGCCAGTTTGACGAAAGCGAAGAATCATTCCTGGTCACTCTGGCCACGCAAATCGCCGGCATTCTCTCTCAGTCCCAGCTGAACGCGCTGTTCGGTCAATACCGTCAGACCCGCATCCGCGCGCTGCCCGCCTCGTCAGGCGTGGCGATTGCCGAAGGCTGGATGGACGTCAGCCTGCCGCTGATGGAGCAGGTGTATGAAGCCTCGACGCTCGATACCGCTTCCGAGCGCGAGCGGCTGACCGGCGCGCTGGAAGAGGCGGCGAATGAGTTTCGCCGCTACAGCAAGCGCTACTCTGCCGGCGCGCAGAAAGAGACGGCGGCTATCTTTGACCTCTATTCGCATCTGCTTTCCGACGCGCGCCTGCGCCGCGAACTGTTCGCCGAAGTCGATAAAGGCGCGGTGGCTGAATGGGCGGTGAAGAAGATCATCGAGAAGTTTGCCGAACAGTTTGCCGCGCTCAGCGACGGCTATCTGAAAGAGCGCGCGGGCGATCTGCGCACGCTGGGCCAGCGGCTGCTTTTCCATCTTGATGACAGTATTCAGGGGCCAAACACCTGGCCGGAGCGTATCGTGCTGGTGGCGGATGAACTGTCGGCCACCACCTTAGCGGAGGTTCCTCAGGATCGTTTAGCCGGCGTGGTGGTGCGCGATGGCGCGGCCAACTCCCATGCCGCGATTATGGTGCGCGCGCTGGGCATTCCGACGGTGATGGGCGCGGATATTCAGCCTTCGCTGCTGCACGGGCATACTCTGATTGTCGACGGCTATCGCGGCGAGCTGCTGGTCGACCCGGAGCCGGTGCTGCTGCAAGAGTATCAGCGCCTGATCAGCGAAGAGAACGAGCTTAGCCGCCTGGCTGAGGACGATCTTGAACGCGCTTCCGAACTGAAAAGCGGCGAGCGGGTAAAAGTGATGCTCAACGCGGGCCTCAGCCCCGAGCACGAAGAAAAGCTCGGCAATTTCGTCGACGGTATCGGCCTTTACCGTACCGAAATCCCCTTTATGCTGCAAAGCGGCTTCCCGTCTGAAGAGGAGCAGGTTGCCCAGTATCAGGGCATGCTGCAGATGTTCAACGAGAAATCGGTCACCCTGCGCACGCTGGACATCGGCGCGGATAAACAGCTGCCGTATATGCCGATTAGCGAAGAGAATCCGTGCCTTGGCTGGCGCGGTATTCGGATCACGCTCGATCAGCCGGAGATCTTTCTGGTACAGGTCCGCGCGATGCTGCGGGCCAACGCCGCAACCGGAAACCTCAGCATCCTGCTACCGATGGTCACCAGTCTCGATGAAGTGGATGAGGCTCGTCGCCTGATCGATCGCGCCAGCCGCGAAGTGGAAGAGATGATTGGCTACGCCATTCCCCGCCCGCGTCTTGGCGTGATGCTGGAAGTGCCGTCGATGGTCTTTATGCTGCCGCAGCTGGCGAACCGCGTTGATTTTATCTCCGTTGGCACCAACGACCTGACCCAGTACATTCTGGCGGTGGATCGCAACAATACCCGGGTCGCCAGTATGTACGACAGCCTGCATCCGGGGGTACTGCGGGCGCTGGCGATGATTGCCCGCGACGCCGAGCGTTTTGGTATCGACCTGCGCCTGTGCGGCGAAATGGCGGGCGATCCGATGTGCGTGACGATTCTGATCGGGATGGGCTATCGCCATCTGTCGATGAACGGTCGTTCGGTGGCGAGAGTGAAGTATTTGCTGCGGCGCATCGATATCAATGAAGCCCAGGAGCTTTCCCAGCGTAGCCTGGACGCGCAGATGACCGCCGAAGTGCGCCATCAGGTCGCGGCTTTTATGGAACGACGCGGACTCGGCGGCCTGATTCGCGGCGGCCGGTAGCGGGGGCTACGGTTCATGAATTTGTAGCCCGGGTAAGGCGTTAGCCGTGACCCGGGACAACGCTGACGAGATTCGAGCGGCCTGAGGGTTGGGTCGTCCGGACAGGCGCAGCGCGCCGCCTCCGGGAATGCTCAACCGCGAATTCGCATTCGTATACATATCTTTTACATGTCCGGCGCGGATCGCCCTTCGCGCTTATGCTATCATTCGCAGCCTTTGGAGCGCCCGTTTCTGACGCGCGCGAACGATCCCCGCTGTCCACTTTCGGCGGAATAACAAGTGTTTATGGTGACAGATGAATAGTGGCTACCTGCATTTTCCGGAGTTTGATCCGGTAATTTTTTCCATTGGACCGGTCTCCCTTCACTGGTACGGCCTGATGTATCTGGTTGGGTTTATATTTGCGATGTGGTTGGCCACCCGTCGGGCCAATCGTCCGGGCAGCGGTTGGACAAAAAACGAAGTTGAAAACCTGCTGTATGCTGGCTTCCTCGGGGTTTTCCTCGGCGGGCGTCTTGGCTATGTCTTCTTCTACAACCTACCGGTGTTCCTCGACGATCCGCTCTATCTGTTCCGCGTCTGGGACGGCGGTATGTCCTTCCACGGCGGCCTGATCGGCGTGATTCTGGTGATGATCATTTTCGCCAAACGCACGAAGCGTACCTTCTTCCAGGTTTCCGATTTTATTGCGCCGCTGATTCCGTTTGGCCTCGGCGCCGGGCGTCTGGGCAATTTTATCAACGGCGAACTGTGGGGCCGCGTCGATCCGAACTTCCACTACACCATGATTTTCCCCGGCTCTCGGGCGGAAGACCTGGCGCTGCTGCCGTCACATCCTGAGTGGCAATCGCTGTTCGATACCTACGGCGCGCTGCCGCGTCACGCTTCCCAACTCTATGAGTTGGCGCTGGAAGGCGTCGTGCTGTTCCTGATCCTGAACCTGTTTATCCGCAAGCCGCGTCCGGCAGGTTCGGTTTCCGGTCTGTTCCTGATTGGCTATGGTCTGTTCCGCATCATCGTGGAGTTTTTCCGCCAGCCCGATGCGCAGTTCACCGGCGGCTGGGTACAGTACATCAGCATGGGTCAGATTCTTTCGATCCCGATGGTGCTTGCGGGTATCATCATGATGGTCTGGGCGTACCGTTGTCGTCCGCAGCAACAAAATTCTTGAGGAACCATGAAACAGTATCTTGATTTGATGCAGAAAGTGCTCGACGAGGGCACGCAAAAAAATGACCGCACCGGTACCGGCACCGTCTCTATCTTCGGCCACCAGATGCGTTTTAACCTGCAGGAAGGATTCCCGTTGGTGACGACCAAACGCTGTCATTTACGCTCCATCATCCATGAACTGCTGTGGTTCCTGCAGGGTGACACCAACGTGGCGTATCTGCACGAAAACAACGTCACTATCTGGGACGAGTGGGCGGATGAAAACGGCGATCTGGGGCCGGTCTACGGCAAGCAGTGGCGTTCCTGGCCCGCGCCGGACGGCCGTCATATCGACCAGATCAGCACGGTGATGGAACAGCTGAAGAACGACCCGGATTCTCGCCGGATTATCGTCTCGGCATGGAACGTCGGCGAGCTGAACAAAATGGCGCTGGCCCCGTGCCACGCGTTCTTCCAGTTCTACGTCGCCGACGGCAAGCTCTCCTGCCAGCTCTATCAGCGCTCGTGCGATGTATTCCTCGGCCTGCCGTTCAATATCGCCAGCTACGCGCTGCTGGTGCATATGGTGGCGCAGCAGTGCGACCTCGAAGTGGGCGATTTTGTCTGGACCGGCGGTGATACGCACCTGTACAGCAACCACATGGAGCAGACGCACCTGCAGCTGAGCCGCGAACCACGGGCGCTGCCGAAGCTGGTGATCAAACGTAAGCCGGCATCGATTTTCGACTACCGTTTTGAAGACTTCGAAATCGAAGGCTACGACCCGCATCCGGGGATTAAAGCGCCAGTGGCGATTTAACCCGGAAGTGACGACGAAAAACCGGTGCCTGCGAGCGCCGGTTTTTTTATGCGCCAGCAAGGCCAAACGGCGCAGTAACCCGCTGTCAGAAGACTTTTTTGCGAGCAGGTATCCTGCGTCTCTGCAACCCGTTGCAATACCATAAATACTCTCTGAAGCGCGACGCAAACCCGCATTTTACTGTTCGAATAAAGCCTCAATGCTCCGCATACTTGGGCCATGAACAGAGAACATGGCTACACCCTGATTGAAACCCTGGTCACGATGGTCGTGGTCGTCATTCTTGGCGCCAGCGGGCTGTACGGCTGGCAGAGCTGGCAACGGCAGCAGCGCTTGTGGCAAACCGCCTGTCAGGTCCGCGACTACCTGGTGCTGCTACGCGATGACGCCAACTGGCACAACCGCGATAGAGTGTTAAGCGTCGGCCAGGGCGCGGCGGGGTGGTGCCTGAGCGCCAGCGGGCCGATGGCCGACTGTAGCGTCAGGAACGCTTTCACGCTGCAACCGCTCTGGCCGGAGGTTTCGCTCAGCGCGATGACGCCGGGGCTGGGATTCTATGGCCTGCGTAATACCGCCTGGGCCGGGCATATCCGCCTGCAAAGCGCGGCCGGCGGCTGGAACATAATCGTTTCAAACTGGGGGCGAATCCGCCTCTGTCGCGGCGAGGAGATAGCATCATGCCTGTAACATGCCGCGGTTTTTCGCTACCGGAAACGCTGATCGCGATGGCTATCAGCTCCGTACTGCTGCTCGGCAGCGCGCGTTTTCTCCCGGCGCTGCAGTGGGCTACGCTTCGCCAGACCCGCCAGCAGTCGCTGGAAAATGAGCTCTGGCAGCGAATCTACACCGTAGCGAAGCACCTGCAGCGCGCCGGCTATTGCCGTGGCCTCTGTCGCGGGCAGGCGCTGTATATTGCAGGCGGCGGTGATTGCCTGCTGGTGAGTTGGGATAGCAACGGCGATGGCGTCTGGAATAGCGCGCCGTCATCGGAATCGGATACCACCGGGTTTCGTCTGCGCGATGGCGCGCTGGAAACCCTGCGCGGAGCAAGCGCCTGTAGCGGCAAAGGCTGGGAGAAAATGACCAACCCGGCGGCGATTCAGGTCACCGCGTTTCAGGTTACGCGCCTGGAGAGGGCGGGCTTCTCGCCTGAATTATCGATCGCGCTGGCGGCGCACTCGGTCGCCGACCCGCAAATCCGCGCGCGGGCGGAATACGCCGTAACGGGATATAACCTGTGAATCGCCAGCGCGGGCTCTCTTCGCTACTGATGGTACTGCTGCTTTTAGCGCTCGGCAGTTTATTACTCCAGGGGCTGAACCAGCAGCAGAGTTCGCTGTTAGCGCAGACGGCCAGCGAAACACAGGCGCTTCGCGATGCCGCTGGCGCGCATTCTGCGCTGCAGTGGGGGAAGGGGCTCGCCTGGTCTCTTCAGGAAACGGTTAGCTGCCAGCAGAACGCGGCGCTCGGCTGGCGCGCCTGCTTGCGGATCTTTAGCGACGCCTCGGTATTGCTAATTGGCGGCAGCGATGGCGGCGGCATGCTGCTGTGGCAGTCAGGTGCAATCGAACAAAGCCGCGTTCGCTTTTCGCCTCACGGCTGGAGCGATTTTTGCCCGTTAAAGGAGGCGAGCCTATGCCTGATGCCCTGAGGCGGCAGAGAGGGTTTAGCCTGCCTGAAACGCTGCTGGCTTTAGTCTTGCTTATCGCAACCGTGACCGCGCTGGCCGGCTATCAGCGAGGGTTGGCCAACGGCTTTATGCAGCTTAACCAGTACCGTCAGCTGTGGCGCGATGCGTGGCGATTCGCTCAGCTTAGCCCACCGGTGATTCCCGCGAACCGCCAGGTATCCCGTGTGCAGACATCGGTGCAAAGATGTGTCAGCATCACGGTAACGATCACCATGCCCGCAGCCAGGCGGGCGCAGATGACCCGGCTGCATTGCCCGGTCAGTCAGTAACCAGGAGCGAATATGTTAAGGGTGTACCACTCAAACCGTCTGGATGTGCTTGAAGCGTTGATGGAGTTTATCGTCGAGCGCCAGCGGCTGGATGACCCTTTTATGCCGGAAATGGTGTTGGTGCAGAGTACCGGGATGGCGCAGTGGCTACAGATGACGCTGGCGCAGCGCTTCGGCATCGCGGCCAACATTGAGTTCCCGCTGCCCGCCAGCTTTATCTGGGATATGTTCGTGCGGGTACTGAAAGATATACCCGGAGAAAGCGCGTTCAGCAAACAAAGTATGAGCTGGAAACTCATGACCCTGCTACCGCAGCGGCTTGACGATGAATCCTTTACGCTACTGCGCCACTACCTGCACGATGATAGCGACAAGCGTAAGCTGTTCCAGCTGGCCGCCAGAGTCGCCGATCTCTATGACCAGTATCTGGTTTATCGCCCCGAGTGGCTGATGCGCTG
This sequence comes from Klebsiella pasteurii, assembly GCF_018139045.1. NCBI lineage: Bacteria > Pseudomonadati > Pseudomonadota > Gammaproteobacteria > Enterobacterales > Enterobacteriaceae > Klebsiella > Klebsiella pasteurii. Next base: position 2,899,939 of record NZ_CP073236.1, on the reverse strand, counting down.
GGAGGCCGATCGGCGCGTGGACGGCCTGGGCGATGCGCAGGAGTGGCAGGCGCCGCTGTGGAAAGCTCTCGTGGAATATACCGCCGAGCTGGGCCAGCCGCTGTGGCATCGCGCCAATTTGTACCAACGCTTTATCAGCGCGCTTGAAGCGGCCGAAGAGCCGCCCGCCGGGCTGCCGTCGCGAGTCTTTATTTGCGGGATTTCGGCGCTGCCGCCGGTATATCTGCAGGCGCTACAGGCGTTGGGTAAGCATGTCGACGTCTATGTCCTTTTCACTAACCCGTGTCGCTACTACTGGGGCGACATTAAAGACCCGGCATTTCTCGCAAAACTGCTGTCCCGCCAGCGCCGTCACCACCGCGAAACGACGCGAGCGCTGCCGCTGTTTCGCGATACGGAACAGGCTCCAGGGCTGTTCAACGACGCCGGGGAGCAGGATGTGGGTAATCCGCTGCTGGCTTCCTGGGGCAAGCTGGGGCGCGACTATATTTATCTGCTGGCGGGTCTTGAGCGCTATGAAGAGCTGGACGCCTTTGTCGATATCGCGCCGGATAACCTGTTGCATAATCTGCAGGCGGATATTCTTGAGCTGCGCAATGCGGCGGTGGCCGGGCGCAGCGCCGAGGAGTTTGCCAACAGCGGCAGCAAGCGGCTGCTGGCCGCGGATGACCGTAGCCTGACGATTCATGTCTGCCACAGCCCGCAGCGCGAGGTTGAGGTGCTGCACGACCGGCTGCTGGCGATGCTGGAAGAGAATCCCGAACTCACCCCGCGCGATATTATCGTCATGGTGGCGGATATCGATAGCTACAGCCCCTATATCCAGGCGGTCTTCGGCAGCGCCAGCGGCGAGCGCTGGCTGCCGTGGGCGATATCCGACCGGCGCGCCCGTGAATCGCATCCGGCGCTGCAGGCGTTTATCACTCTCCTTTCGCTGCCCGACAGCCGCTTCGCCAGCGAAGACGTGCTGGCGCTGCTCGACGTTCCGGTACTGGCCGCGCGCTTTAACATCGACGAAGAGGGGCTGCGCTACCTGCGCCAGTGGGTTAACGAATCCGGCGTACGCTGGGGAATGGATGACGACAACGTGCGCGAGCTCGACCTCCCTGCTACCGGCCAGCATACCTGGCGCTTTGGCCTGACGCGTATGCTATTGGGCTACGCCATGGACAGCAGCGAGGGGGAGTGGCGCTCGGTGCTGCCTTATGATGAGTCGAGCGGTCTTATCGCCGAGCTGGTGGGCAACCTGGCGTCGCTGCTGATGCAGCTCAATCTCTGGCGTCGCGGGCTGGCCCAGGATCGCCCATTAGCCGAGTGGCTGCCGCTATGCCGAGACCTTCTGAACGACTTCTTCCTTCCGGACAGCGAAACGGAGGCCGCCCTGGCGCTGATAGAACAGCAGTGGCAGGCGGTGATTGACGGCGGCGTCGACGCGCAATATGGCGAAACGGTACCGCTGTCGCTACTCCGCGATGAGCTGTCCCAGAGGCTCGATCAGCAGCGTATCAGCCAGCGCTTTCTCGCCGGCCCAGTCAATATTTGTACCCTGATGCCGATGCGTTCGATTCCTTTCAAGGTGGTCTGCCTGCTGGGAATGAACGACGGCGTTTATCCGCGCACCCTGGCGCCGCTGGGCTTTGATTTAATGAGCCAGAAGCCGCAGCGCGGCGACCGTAGCCGTCGCGATGACGACCGCTATCTGTTCCTTGAAGCCCTGATGTCGGCCGAACAGAAGCTGTACATCAGCTATATCGGCCGTTCTATTCAGGATAACAGTGAACGCTATCCCTCCGTTCTGGTTCAGGAGTTGGCGGACTACATCGGCCAGAGCCATTGCCTGGAGGGCGACGAGGAGCTGGACTGCGATGCCAGCGAACGCCGCGTCAAAGAGCACATCACGCATCTACATACCCGCATGCCTTTCGATGCCGCTAATTTTCTGGCCAATGAAGATCAAAGCTATGCCCGGGAATGGCTGGCGGCCGCCAGCCAGCAGGGGGAAGCGCACAGCGCGTTCATCCAGCCGCTGCCGGCGCCGGAAATCGATCGCTTACCTTTCGAACAGCTGCTGCGCTTCTGGCAACACCCCGTTCGCGCCTTCTTTCAGCAGCGGCTGCGGGTGAATTTCCGCTCGGAGGAGAGCGAGATCCCCGACGATGAACCTTTTATCCTCGAAGGGCTGAGCCGCTATCAGCTGAACCAGCAGCTGCTCAACACCCTGATTGAAGAGCAGGACGCCTCGGCGATGTATCGCCGCTTCCGTGCCGCCGGCGAGCTACCCTACGGCGCTTTCGGCGAGCTGGCCTGGGAAACCCAGCGTCAGGAGATGCAAAACCTGGCCGAACGGGTGATTGCCTGCCGCCAGCCGGGGCAAAGCATGGAAATCGATCTGCAATGCAACGGAGTCAACATAACTGGCTGGCTGCAGCAGGTACAATCCGACGGTTTGCTGCGCTGGCGGCCTTCGCTATTAAGCGTGGCCCAAGGGATGCAACTTTGGCTGGAGCATCTTGTCTATTGTGCTAGCGGCGGTAGCGGCGAAAGTCGGCTGTTTGTGCGTAAAGAGGGCCAGTGGCGTTTTCCACCGCTGGCGCAGGAGCAGGCCCAGGGCTACCTTAACGATCTGGTTGACGGTTACCTGCAGGGAATGTCCAAACCGCTGCTGCTGCTGCCGGAAAGCGGCGGCGCATGGCTAAAAGTCTGTTATGACGCCGAAAAGGATGTCATGTTAATGGACGAAGAGACGCAGCAAAAAGCGCGCAGTAAATTTCTACAGGCTTATGAAGGGAACATGGTGGTCAGCGGTGAAGGTACCGACGTCTGGTATCAGCGCCTGTGGCGTACCCTGGAACCAGAATACTATGAAGAGATCCTTACGCATACGCAGCGTTATTTGCTACCGGTGTTTCGTTTCCATCAGTCCGAATAACATTGTAATAGTATAAAAATTGCGCACTGGACGGCAGTTCAATTATGATGCGCAGCGAATCACGGACTGATGTTTTATTAAGAGCTTATCCCATTAGGTTATTTTATTTGCCTGTTTGGGCTTGGGCAGTGCTCACAATCCTCACGTACTATGTGTACGCTCCGGTTGTTCCGCGCTGTCCGCGTCCAAACTGGCTGCAACAATGACACCTACCGGGAAAAGCTCTAAGGCTGCCAATTATGCAGCGCCAGGTTTGTTAATGATGAGGTCCGTGAATGCCCCGCAGTTTATGGTTCAAGGTTATTGTTTTACTGGCCGCCCTCTGGGCGCCGTTAAGTCAGGCAGACACCGGATGGCAACCGATCCAGGAAACCATCCGTAAAAGCGACAAAGATACCCGTCAATATCAGGCGATCCGCCTCGATAACGGCATGGTGGTGCTGCTGGTTTCCGATCCCCAGGCGGTAAAATCGCTGTCGGCGCTGGTCGTTCCCGTGGGATCGCTGCAGGATCCCGCCGAGCATCAAGGGCTGGCCCACTTCCTGGAGCATATGACGCTGATGGGCTCGAAAAAGTACCCGCAGCCGGATAGCCTCGCAGAGTATCTCAAAATGCACGGTGGCAGCCACAACGCCAGCACCGCGCCGTATCGCACCGCCTTCTATCTTGAAGTGGAAAACGACGCCCTCGACGGCGCGGTCGATCGCCTGGCCGACGCCATCGCCGCGCCGCTGCTGGATAAAAAATATGCCGACCGCGAGCGTAATGCGGTGAATGCCGAGCTCACGATGGCGCGTACCCGGGACGGGATGCGAATGGCGCAGGTTAGCGCGGAAACCATCAACCCGGCGCACCCCGGCTCGCAGTTTTCCGGCGGTAACCTTGAAACGCTGAGCGATAAGCCCGGCAAACCGGTGCTTGATGCCCTGCACGCTTTCCGCGATAGCTGGTATTCCGCCAACCTGATGAAGGCGGTGATCTACAGCAACAAGCCTCTGCCGGAGTTGGCAAGCATCGCGGCGGCCACCTACGGTCGCGTGCCGAACCACGATATCAGCAAACCGGAGATTACCGTCCCGGTGGTGACCGATGCGCAAAAGGGCATTATCATTCACTACGTCCCGGCGATGCCGCGTAAAGTGCTGCGCGTGGAATTCCGCATTGATAACAATAGCGACAAGTTCCGCAGCAAAACCGATGAGCTGGTGACCTACATGATCGGTAATCGCAGTCCCGGCACGCTCTCCGACTGGCTGCAAAAGCAGGGGCTGGTTGAAGGCATTCGCGCGGACTCTGACCCGGTGGTCAACGGCAACAGCGGGGTGCTGGCGATATCTGCGACCCTGACGGACAAAGGTCTGGCACACCGCGATGAAGTTACCGCAGCCATCTTTAGCTACCTCAATCTGCTGCGCAGCCAGGGGATTGATAAACGCTATTTTGATGAGCTGGCCCACGTGCTGGCGCTCGACTTCCGCTACCCATCCATCAACCGCAATATGGATTACGTCGAATGGCTGGCGGACACCATGATCCGCGTGCCGGTGGAGCATACGCTGGACGTGGTCAACATTGCCGATCGCTACGATCCGCAGGCAATCAAAGACCGCCTGGCGATGATGACGCCGCAAAATGCCCGCATCTGGTACATCAGCCCGAAAGAGCCACATAACAAGACAGCCTACTTTGTCAATGCGCCCTATCAGGTGGATAAAATCAGCGAGCAGACCTTTGCCGACTGGCAGCAGAAGTCCAGCGCCATCGACCTCAAGCTGCCGGTGCTGAACCCCTATATTCCGGATGATTTCAGCTTAATCAAAAGCGATAAGGCTTACCCGCATCCGCAGCTGATCGTTGATGAACCGACGCTGCGGGTGATTTACGCGCCGAGCCAGTACTTCGCCAGCGAACCGAAAGCGGATATCTCGCTGGTTCTGCGGAACCCGCAGGCGATGGACAGCGCCCGCCGCCAGGTGATGTTTGCGCTCAATGATTATCTGGCGGGCATTGCGCTCGACCAGCTCAGCAACCAGGCGGCGGTCGGGGGGATCAGCTTCTCTACTGGCGCGAATAACGGCCTGATGGTTAACGCCAACGGCTATACCCAGCATCTGCCTGAGCTGTTTAACGCCCTGCTCGACGGCTACTTCAGCTATACGCCAACCGAAGAACAGCTGGAGCAGGCCAAATCCTGGTACGCTCAGATGATGGATTCGGCGGATAAAGGCAAAGCCTACGATCAGGCGATCATGCCGATTCAGATGGTTTCGCAGGTGCCGTACTTCCAGCGTGAAGAGCGGCGGGCGCTGCTGCCGTCGATTACGCTGAAAGAGGTGCTGGAGTACCGCGCTAATCTCAAGGCGAAAGGGCGACCGGAGCTGATGGTCATCGGTAATCTTACCGCCGATCAATCCACCGCCATGGCGCGGCAGATTCAAAAACAGCTCGGCGCCGACGGCAACGAGTGGTGCCGCAACAAAGACGTGCTGGTCGACCATAAACAGCTGGCGATTTTTGAAAAAGCGGGCAACAGCACCGATTCCGCGCTGGCCGCCGTCTTCGCGCCGCCGAACGTTGACGAATACGCCAGCTCCGCCGCCAGCTCGCTTCTCGGGCAAATCGTACAGCCGTGGTTCTATAACCAGCTGCGTACGGAAGAACAGCTGGGCTACGCGGTCTTCGCCTTCTCGATGAACGTGGGCCGCCAGTGGGGGATGGGGTTCCTGCTGCAAAGCAACGATAAGCAGCCGGCTTATCTCTGGCAGCGTTTCCAGGCCTTCTTCCCCACGGCGGAAGCCAAACTGCGGGCGATGAAGCCGGAAGAGTTTGCGCAAATTCAGCAGGCGGTAATTGGTCAGATGCTGGAAGCGCCGCAAACGCTGGGCGATGAAGCGTCGAAGCTGAGCAAAGATTTCGATCGCGGTAATATGCGTTTCGATTCACGTGATAAAGTAGTGGCTCAGATTAAACTGCTGACGCCGCAAAAGCTTGCCGACTTCTTCCATCAGACGGTGGTGGATCCGCAGGGCATGGCAATGCTCTCCCAGGTTTCCGGTAGCCAGAATGGCAAGGCGGAATACGCGCATCCTCAGGATGGCAAAGTCTGGGAGAACGTCAGCGCATTGCAGAAATCCTTACCCCTGATGCGAGAGAATGAATGACCGACACCGCCGAGTCTCTTGACCCCCTGCGCTTGCCCCTGACGGGCGAGCGCCTGATAGAAGCCTCTGCGGGCACAGGAAAAACCTTTACCATCGCCGCGCTCTATCTGCGGCTGCTGCTGGGGCTGGGCGGTGAATCCGCCTTTCCCCGGCAGGTTAGCGTGGAAGAGCTGCTGGTGGTGACCTTTACCGAAGCGGCGACCGAAGAGCTGCGCGGGCGTATTCGCAGCAACATCCACGAGCTGCGTATCGCCTGCCTGCGCGACAGCGCCGACAACCCGCTTTACGCCGGGCTGCTGGCGGAAATCGCCGATAAAACCCAGGCCGCGCAAACGCTGCTGCTGGCCGAACGCCAGATGGACGAAGCGGCGGTGTTTACCATTCACGGCTTCTGTCAGCGGATGCTGAGCCTCAACGCCTTTGAGTCCGGCATGCTGTTCGAACAGCAGCTGATTGAAGACGAGTCCCGCCTGCGCTATCAGGCCTGCGCCGACTTCTGGCGTCGCCACTGCTACCCGCTGCCGCGCGAAATCGCGGCGGTTATCCACGAAGCGTGGAAAGGGCCGCGCGATCTGTTGAAATCCATCGACCGCTGGCTACAGGGAGAGGCGCCGCAGCTTAAATCTCCGCCGCCGGCTGACGAAACGCTGGCCGAACGCCATCAGCAAATTATCGAACGCATCAACGCGCTGAAGCAGCAGTGGCTGGCACAGGTGGGCGAGGTTGAGGCGGTGCTGGAAAACTCGGGCCTCGACCGGCGCAAGTTCAATCGCGGCAATCAGGGGAAATGGCTGGAGAAAGTGACCGCCTGGGCCCAGGAAGAGACCCTGAGCTACCAGCTTCCGGATGCGCTGGAGAAGTTCTCCCAGGTCTTCTTGCTTGAGCGCACCAAAGCGGACGGCGCGCCGCCAGTACACCCGCTGTTCAGCGCGGTAGAAGCGCTGCTGGCGACACCGTTAACCCTGACCGATCTGGTGATCGCCAGGGCGATGGTTGAAATCCGCGAAGCGGTCGCGCGGGAGAAACGCCGCCGCGGCGAGCTGGGCTTTGACGATATGCTCAGCCGCCTGGATGACGCCCTGCGCGGGAAGAGCGGCGAAGCGCTGGCCAGCGCGATTCGCCAGCGCTTTCCGGTGGCGATGATCGACGAATTTCAGGATACCGACCCGCAGCAGTACCGCATCTTTCGCCGCATCTGGCGGCGTCAGGCGGACACTGCGCTGCTGCTGATTGGCGACCCAAAACAGGCTATCTACGCCTTCCGCGGCGCGGATATTTTCACCTATATGAAGGCGCGCGGGGACGTCACCGCCCACTATACGCTCGACACCAACTGGCGCTCCGCGCCGGGGATGGTTGACAGCGTCAATCGCCTGTTTAGTCTCAGCGATAATCCCTTTATGTTCCGTGAAATCCCGTTTATGCCGGTGAAGTCGGCCGATAAAAACCAGGGGCTGCGCTTTACCGTCGATGATGCTGCGGTACCGGCGATGAATATCTGGCTGATGTCGGGCGAGGCTGTGGGCGCGGGGGATTACCAGACGTTTATGGCTCAGCTCTGCGCGGCGCAAATCCGCGACTGGCTCAGTGCCGGCCAGCAGGGCAAGGCGCTGCTGTGGCGCGGTGAAAAAGCGGAGCCGGTGCGGGCTTCAGACATCACGGTACTGGTGCGTAATCGCCAGGAAGCGTCTTTAATCCGCGATGCCCTCCAGCTGCTGTCGATTCCTTCCGTGTATCTCTCCAATCGCGATAGCGTGTTTGAAACGCCGGAGGCGCAGGAGCTGCTGTGGCTGCTGCAGGCGGTGTTGGCACCTGAACGCGAAAATACGCTGCGCAGCGCGCTGGCGACGTCGATGTTTGGCCTTAACGCGCTGGATATCGAAAATCTCAATCACGACGAACGGGCGTGGGATGAGCTGGTTGAGGAGTTTAGTCGCTACCGGCAAGTCTGGCGGCAGCGGGGCGTCATGCCGATGCTCCGCGCGCTGATGAGCGCGCGGAGCATCGCTGAAAATCTGCTGGCGACCAACGGCGGCGAGCGGCGCCTGACCGATATTCTGCATATCAGCGAGCTCCTTCAGGAGGCGGCGAACCAGCTGGAGAGCGAACATGCGCTGGTGCGCTGGCTGGCGCAGCATATCGCCGAACCGGACAGCAACGCCTCCAGCCAGCAGATGCGGCTGGAAAGCGATAAGCATCTGGTGCAGATCGTCACCATCCATAAATCGAAAGGGCTGGAGTATCCGCTGGTCTGGCTGCCGTTTATCGCGCGGTTCCGTAAGCAGGATCAGGCGTTTTATCACGACAGAAGCTCCTTTGCCGCCGTTCTCGACCTGGGCCAGGATGAGGGCAGCATGGAGCTGGCGGAGGCCGAGCGTCTGGCCGAAGACTTACGTCTGCTTTACGTCGCGCTGACCCGCGCGGTCTGGCACTGTAGCCTTGGCGTGGCGCCGCTCAGCACCCGACGCAGCGACAAACCTGGCGCCAGCGATTTTCATCACAGCGCGCTGGGCCGTCTGCTGCAGGGCGGGGAAGCGATGGATGCCGCGGGGCTGATGGCGCGCCTGCAGGTGTTCTGCAGCGGGGACATTGCCCTGCAGCTGCCGGATATGGCGGCGCAGATGCCGTGGCAGGCTCCGCAGGCGGAGCTGCCGCCGCTTTCAGCCCGTATGCTTGAGCGGTCGGTGACCGATGACTGGCGGGTCACCAGCTATTCCGGCCTGCAGCAGAATGGACACAGCGTGGCGCAGGATCTTCTGCCGCGATTGGATGTCGATGCCGCTGGCGTCGGTAAGGTCGTGGAGGAGCCGCAGCTTACGCCGCACCAGTTCCCGCGCGGCGCGTCGCCGGGAACGTTTCTGCACAGTTTGTTCGAAGATCTCGATTTTACCCAGCCGATTCCCGCCGACTGGATGGCGGAAAAACTTCAGTTGAGCGGCTTCGAGGAAAAGTGGACCCCCGTGCTGACCGCATGGCTCGACGGCGTACTGCGTACCCCTCTGCCTGGCGCGGGGATCGCCCTCAATCAGCTGAGCGAGCGCGATAAACAGGTGGAGATGGCGTTTTATCTCCCCATCGAACAGCCGCTGGATCCCCTGCGTCTGGATGCGCTGATTCACCAGTATGATTCGCTCTCCGTGGATACCCCAACGCTCGATTTCCGCCAGGTGCGCGGGATGCTGAAAGGCTTTATCGACCTGGTGTTTCGCCACAACGGCCGCTACTACCTGCTGGATTACAAATCCAACTGGCTTGGGGAAAACCGCGAAGCTTATACCCAGGAGGCGATGAGGCAGGCAATGCGTTCGCATCGTTACGATTTGCAGTATCAGCTCTATAGCCTGGCGCTGCACCGCTATTTACGCCACCGTATGGCCGATTATGATTACGAACGCCATTTCGGCGGCGTTATTTATCTCTTTTTACGCGGCATGGACGGGCAGGAAGGCGGGCAGGGGATCTTCACCACCCGGCCGGCGCTGCCGCTGATTAACGGCCTCGATGCGCTGTTTGCCGGGGAAACCCTGGAGGTTGTGCTATGACCATGGATGAACTGTTGCAGCAGGCGGTTGAACAGCGCCTGCTGCGCCCGCTGGACGTCCAGTTTGCGCTCATGGTGGCGCAGGAGGCGCATCCGGCGGTGAAGCTGACTGCCGCAATTCTCAGTCGCGATGCCGGAGAGGGGCACGTCTGCCTGCCGATTTCACGTCTTGCCGACGATGAACTCCTGAGCGCAAAGACAACGGCTCTGAGTGAGCAAATCCTTGAACTGACCGGCGCTGCGGAGGGCTGGCTGCCCCTGCTGCTCGATTCGGAAGCGGTGAGCCGCGGTGAGCGGCCGACGCCGATGATCCTCTGCGGCGAACGGCTCTATCTCAACCGCATGTGGCGCAACGAATTAACCGTCGCGCGCTTCTTTAACGAAGCCAACCAGGTGCTGGAGGTAGATGAAACCCGCCTGGCCTCGACGCTCGACGCGCTGTTTCCGCCAGGGGATGAAATCGACTGGCAAAAGGTTGCTGCCGCGGTTGCTCTGACCCGACGGATTTCGGTGATCTCCGGCGGCCCCGGGACCGGTAAAACCACCACCGTCGCCAAACTGCTGGCGGCGTTGATTCAAACCAACACCAGCCCGCGCTGCCGTATTTGTCTGGCGGCGCCGACCGGTAAAGCCGCCGCGCGCCTGACTGAATCCCTCGGCGCTGCGCTGCGCCGCCTCCCTCTTACCGACGAACAAAAGGCGCTGGTGCCGACCGAAGCCAGCACCCTCCATCGCCTGTTGGGCGCGCAGCCGGGAAGCCAGCGGATGCGTTATCATGCCGGGAACCCGCTGCATCTTGACGTGCTGGTGGTCGATGAAGCCTCAATGATTGACCTGCCGATGATGTCGCGCCTGATCGAGGCGCTGCCTGAACACGGGCGGGTGATTTTCCTTGGCGACCGCGATCAGCTGGCTTCGGTAGAGGCCGGCGCGGTGCTGGGGGATATTTGCGCGTGGGTTAATGCAGGGTTCACCCCGGCGCGGGCGGCGCAGCTTGGCCGCTTGACCGGTCAGCCGGTGCCGGCAGGCGAAAGCGAGATTGCCGGCGCCCTGCGCGACAGCCTGTGCTTACTGCAAAAAAGCTACCGTTTTGGCCGCCACTCCGGTATCGGCCATCTGGCCTGGGCGGTGAACCGCGGTGAACGCCGCGCGGTCAGGGAGACGCTGCGTCAGTCGTTCGACGATATCGCCCTGCATCCGCTGAGCTCCACCGAGGAGTATGAAGCGATGCTCGTTCAGGCGCAGGCGGGTTACGGCCGTTTTCTGCAGCTGCTGCGTGAACGGGCCGAGCCCGCAGAGCTGATTGCCGCCTTTAGCGAGTTTCAGCTGCTCTGCGCGCTGCGCGATGGTCCTTATGGCGTTAGCGGCGTGAACGAACAGCTGGAGCAGATGCTGAACCGCAAGCGGGCGATTGCTCTGCCGCGCTATTCGCGCTGGTATGAAGGACGGCCGGTGATGATCTCCCGCAACGACAGCACGCTGGGGCTGTTTAACGGCGATATCGGTATTGCGCTGGAAAGAGGCGATGGCCTGCGCGTTTGGTTCCCGATGCCCGATGGCAGCATCAAGTCGGTTCAGCCAAGTCGTCTGCCGGAGCACGATACCGCCTGGGCGATGACGGTTCATAAATCGCAGGGGTCAGAGTTCGATCACGCGGCGCTGATCCTGCCTTCGCGCAGCGTGCCGCTGGTAACCCGCGAGCTGGTTTATACCGCTATTACGCGTGCGAAACGGCAGCTGTCGATTTATGCCGATGAGCAGGTGCTGACCCAGGCGGTTGTCGCGCGTACCGAACGCCGCAGCGGCCTGGGGGATATTTTTTCCGCCGGGTGAGAGCCCGGCGGCTATTAGGACACCAGTAAAAGCATCAGCCATAGCAGCGAGATGGAATTCATGGCGAGAAAATACTTTGCCGAGCCTTTGGGGATCGGAGGCGTTGAGACATTAACCACCACGATAATCACGGTTGAAATCACAAGGTTAATGATAGACAGGACAATGAAAACAAAGAAAATGAACAGCCCGGCTCCCAGGGCGCTTCCGGAAGCGCCGCCGCTGCCCATCATCATCAGCAGAACGAGTAACCAGGGATAAAGCGCAATAACGGTGACGATTAGCTTTATATTCTTCACAAACCAGTTTGGTGATTTCTGCATAATAAGTACACATCCTTTGTGTTTTGCAATGAAACGCTTAGAGATTAAATATCGGGAAAATTACCCACAGTAAAGAGATAGAGTTTATTGCCCAGAAATAACCGGCATTTACTTTTTCTCTGGTCGTGATAAATATATTAATTAGCATGATGAAAATTATGGAAATAATAAAATTAATGAATGACAGGGTGGCCAGCGCACAAGCAAATGCCGCGCCTGCGCTGAAAATCCGCCTGCGAGTTTATTCCTGACATTAAGAGAGACCAACACCATCAGCAGCCAGGGATATAAAGAGAGTAGTGTGGCAATTATTCGCCTGTAGCGAGGGGAACCGTTTTCAAAAAGGATCATTCAGACTGCTCTCCATGCTTATATTGCAACTCCGTTCTTAAGCTACTATAAGCGAGGCCAGCTATCAGGGGAATAGATTATAAATAATTGGGTTATTGGACGAGAGATAATTATCCCCGGTTACGGATGCGTTTCCGGGGATAATATTATCAGGCCAGGTCTGCCATCAGCACCTTGGAGCGGCGCTGATAGTTGTACATCTCTTTTTTGCTCTCCGGCAGCAGGTCGACGTCGACCGGCGTAAATCCGCGCTCCTGGAACCAGTGAATGCTGCGGGTTGTGAGCACAAACAGCTTGCTGAGGCCCATTTGCTTCGCCTGCGCGGCAATGCGTTCGAGCAGCACTTCGCCGCGCGATGAGCTGCGGTAATCCGGATGCACCGCCACGCAGGCCATTTCGCCGATCTTCTCTTCCGGGAAAGGATAGAGCGCGGCGCAGGCGATGGTGGTGTTGTCGCGCTGAATAATGGTGAATTTGTCGATTTCCATCTCCAGCTGTTCGCGCGAACGCCTGACCAGAATGCCCTGCTGCTCCAGCGGGCTAATCAGCTCGAGGATACCGCCGATATCGTTAATGGTGGCGCGGCGGATCTGCTCGGCGCTCTCCATCACTATCTGGGTACCGATACCGTCGCGTGAGAACAGCTCCTGCAGCAGGGTACCGTTTTCCTGATAGCTGATCAGGTGGCAGCGGCGCACGCCGCTGCGGCAGGCTTTTACCGCGCCGCGCAGGAAGCGCACCGTGCCGGAGCTGTAGTCTTCATCCGCTTCCATCTCTTCGACGCGCGCCTGGGCTTCGTTGGGGAACAGTTCGGGGACGATCTCGCCGTCCTGATTGTAAACCCCCTGCGATGAGCAGAAGCCAATCATCTTTTCAGCTTTCAGCTTAATCGCCAGCTGGGTGGCAATCTCTTCGGAGGTCAGGTTAAAGCTTTCGCCGGTGACCGACACCGCAACCGGGCCCATCAGCACGATCGCGCCGTTATCCAACTGGCGGTGAATCGCTTCTTCATCAATGCGGCGAATGCGCCCGCTGTGGCAGTAATCCACACCGTCGTCCACGCCTAACGGCTGCGCGATAATGAAATTGCCGCTGACCACGTTGATGTGAGCGCCCTGCAGCGGCGTGTTGTTGAGGCTCATCGACAGGCGAGCGGTAATTTCCAGCTGCAACATGCCCGCCGCCTGCTTAACCAGCTCGAGCGTTTTAGCGTCAGTCACTCGGGTTTGTTTGTGATAAACCGGCTCATGGCGATGTTCGGCCAGATTGGCGTCAATCTGCGGACGAGCGCCATAGACCACCACCAGGCGAATGCCCAAACTGTGAAGCAGACCAATGTCGTTGACAATACTAGAGAAATTATCATGCTCAATGGCTTCTCCGCCCAGCATGATGACAAACGTTTTACCCCGATGGGCGTTAATATAGGGAACAGAATGGCGGAATCCCTCTACCAGTTCGGTGCGACGTTCCTTCACCATGACACAACCTCAATGCATGATTATTCGTAATTAATGTATTTTTATTCTGTTTTGTCGGCAAACGCAAGCCCCAATTTTGGACGGAGCCAGGAAAAAGGTGTGAGCCAAATCAGGGTGTCAAAGATTGTTTACCCTTTTATAGATGACAGGTTATACGCCTTTCGTTAAAGTTTCCGGTCAATCTGTTTGTTTTCAATACGAATGATTTCTTACTGCTTGGGAGTGGCATGTCGGGATACAAGTCAGGATTAAGCCGCCGCCGTTTTTTACAAGGGGCGGGCGCCATGTGGTTAATGAGTGTGAGCCCGGTTGGCCTGGCTGCCGCGGCGCAGGTGGTTGCCGTACGCGTCTGGCCATCGTCGACCTACACCCGCGTGACCGTGGAGTCCAACCATATCCTGAAATATCGGCAGTTTGCGCTCAGCAATCCTGAACGTCTGGTGGTGGATCTGGAAGGAGTTAATCTCAATTCCGTACTTAAAGGCATGGGGGGGCAGATTCGCGGCGACGACCCCTATATTCAATCCGCCCGCGTGGGGCAGTTCGATCCGCAAACCGTACGCATGGTGTTTGAGCTAAAACAGAACGTGAAACCGCAGCTGTTCGCGCTGGCTCCGGTCGCCGGGTTTAAAGAGCGTCTGGTTATGGACCTCTATCCCGCTAACGCCACCGACGTGCAGGATCCGCTGCTGGCGCTGCTTGAGGATTACAACAAAGGCGATCTTCAGCGGCAGGTTCCGCCAGCGGAGAGCGGGCCTAAACCGGGTAAAGCCGGGCGCGATCGGCCCATTGTTATCATGCTCGATCCCGGCCACGGCGGCGAAGACTCCGGCGCGGTGGGGAAATACCGCACCCGCGAGAAAGACGTGGTGTTGCAGATTGCCCGACGGCTGCGCGCGCTGATCGAGAAAGAGGGCAATATGAAGGTCTATATGACCCGCAACGAGGACGTTTTTATCCCGCTGAAGGTCCGCGTCGCCAAGGCGCAGAAGCAGCGCGCCGACCTGTTTGTCTCTATTCACGCCGATGCCTTTACCAGCCGTCAGCCCAGCGGATCGTCGGTGTTTGCCCTGTCAACCAAAGGGGCCACCAGTACCGCGGCTAAGTATCTGGCGCAGACCCAGAACGCCTCGGATCTGATCGGCGGCGTCAGCAAAAGCGGCGACCGCTACGTCGACCACACGATGTTCGACATGGTGCAGTCGCTGACCATCGCCGACAGCCTGAAGTTCGGCAAGGCGGTGCTGGAAAAGATGGGCAACATTAATAACCTGCACAAGAACCGGGTTGAGCAGGCGGGCTTCGCGGTGCTGAAGGCGCCGGATATTCCATCGATTCTGGTGGAAACCGCGTTTATCAGTAACGTCGAAGAAGAGCGTAAATTGAAAACGGCGAAATTCCAGCAGGAAGTAGCAGAGTCGATTCTGGCAGGGATTAAAGCCTACTTCGCCGACGGCGCGACGCTGGCAAGGCGAGGGTAACGCAACAGGAAAAGGACATGGCTCTACTGAAGAGCGCCCACGGCGGCAATATCCGCGAGGCCGCCGCGCTGTTGGGCATCTGTGCGGAACAGCTGCTGGATTTTAGCGCCAATATCAATCCGCTGGGGATGCCGGAAAGCTTAAAGCACGCCATCATCGACAATATGGCCTGCGCCGAACGCTATCCTGACGTTGAGTATCAGCAGCTGCACCTTGCGCTGGCGGAACACCATCAGATCCCCGACTCATGGATCCTCGCCGGAAACGGCGAAACTGAAGCGATCTTTACGCTGGTTCAGGGCCTGAAGCCGCGCCAGGCGATGATCGTCACTCCGGGCTTTGCCGAATACCGCCGGGCGCTGCAGTCGGTGGACTGCGCGGTACGAGAATTTCTGCTGTGTGAAGAGGATGGCTGGCAGCTCACCGGGGCGATTCTTGACGCTCTGACGCCGGATCTGGACTGTTTGTTTCTCTGCACCCCGAACAACCCAACCGGTCTGCTGCCCGAGCGCCGTCTGCTGGAGATGATTGCTGAACGCTGTAAGTCGCTGGGAATCGCCCTGATTCTCGATGAAGCATTTATCGATTTTATCCCCGATGAGCCGGGGTTTATTCCGCTACTGAGCCGCAACCCGCACGTGTGGGTGCTGCGTTCGCTGACTAAGTTTTATGCCATTCCCGGCCTGCGTCTGGGGTATCTGGTCAATGGCGATGCGCGAGCGGTGGCGAGAATGCGCGAGCGTCAGATGCCGTGGTCAATCAACGCTTTTGCCGCGCTGGCCGGGGAAATTATTCTCCAGGATAGCGTCTATCAGCAGAAAACCTGGCAGTGGCTGGCGGAAGAGGGGCAGCGCTTTTACCATCAGCTGCGCCACGTTCCCGGTCTGACGGTCTATCCCGGGCAGGCCAACTATCTGTTTCTGCGCTGCGACGTGCCGGATCTGGATCTGCAATACGTGATGCTGCAACGGCGCATCCTGATCCGCAGCTGCGCTAACTACCCCGGGCTCGACGGACGCTACTTCCGCGTCGCGATCCGCAGCCAGCAGGAGAATACGCAGCTGCTAACGGCTTTCAGGCGGGTTTTTAACGGGTAGATGTTCCGGGCGTCTGCCGCCATTGTTCGTCTGCGTTCTTCCCGGTGGCGCTGCGCTGACCGGGCTACGGGTTTACAGCCGTCTGCGGTCCGGTAGCCCGGGTAAGGCGCGCAGCGCCGCAACCCGGGGAATGCGCCGGGATTAATGCATCGGTGCGGCTTATCCCCGCCTCGCTCTGCGCTTAGCCGGGCTACGGATTCATAGCCGTCTGCGGACCGGTAGCCCGGACAGGCGCGCAGCGCCGCCTCCGGGGAGGTATGGCTGCTGTAGCGTTAGCGCAGCTCGACGCCGCCCTGCACCATGCGCAGCAGATGCTGCCGGGGCCAGAGCTCGCTAAGCCTCGTTTCCTGCAGCCGCCGCTGCAAATACTCAATATCGTGACGCTGGCGGTCGAGCATCAGGCCGACCACGCTGCCGCTGTGCGCCACGTTAATGCCGTATAAATCGCACTCTTCCACCAGCCCCCGCAGCGTATCAAAACCCGGCTTCGGCAGCAGATGCTGGCTGGCGATGGCGCTCAGCGTCGCCGCCTCGCCCATCCGTCGAGGATCGTCGGTCTGGCAGGCCTGCTGAACTTTCTCCCAGGCCTGATGCAGCGTGGCGGAATGGGCATGCAGCTTTTCGAGCCGGGGAAGGCGGTGGTAATCGGTGGTCAGCAGCGTGGCGGGGCTTTCCAGTACCAGCAGATCGAGCTGAGGCTGGCAGCCGCAGGCAATTTGCGTGGCGGCGGTGTTGTGGTCGAATAGCGTCAGCTGGCGGAACAGGGTGCTGTCGGTGGGTTCCAGGGAAACGCAGAGCCGGGCGAGGGTGGCTTCATCCAGCGGATGGCCGAGATGATGCGCGGTGGCCACCGCCGTCGCGGCGATATCCGCGGTGCTGCTGGCCATCCCCTTGGCGACCGGAATCGTAGAGCAAATATCGATCCGAATTTCTTTGCTCAGCGCTGGCGGATAGCGCCAGTAGCTCAGCAGCCGGTCAACCATCGCCCGCGACAGCGGGCGTTCATCCGCGCGAGGCGAACCGTAGTCCACCTCGACGGTGCTGTACCAGTCAACGGGGCAGGAGACCAGCTTCTCGCTGCCGAGGATCCAGCCCTGGATAAGTTCCCCACAGGAGGCGGGGCATTGTGCTACGGCCACGTATTCACCTTTTTACCCGTTATACTTCAAGCTACAGGAGCGTTGGCTGCTCTCATTCACCCCAGTCACTTACTTATGTAAGCTCCTGGGGACTATGAGGGACATCCCTGTCCCTCACTAAAGCCAGCCTTTGGCTGTTCAAATTCGTTCCAGACGAATTTGTCACTCGTTTGCCGCGTTACTCGGCCTGCGGCCTCGCCCCTACGGGGCCAGCGCAAGCGCTGTTCAAAGCACAAGTGCTTTGTCCTGTAACTTGAATTATTTAGGGTAAAGTTTCAGAATTTTAAGCGCATAGTGTCATGCCGATCCCGCTATTACCATGATTCACCGCAACTTGCCGGACGGCGAGCTCAGGCTGAAACGGTTAATGTCTGCGCTTCGGGAAGCGCGAGGCGCATCACGTCGCGGGCAATCATCAGCTCTTCATTGGTATTGATGACCGCCACTTTGACCAGCGCATGTTCGGCCTGAATAAAGGTGGCGTTGTGCTGGTTTTTCTCTTCATCGACCGACAGCCCGAGGAAATTCAGGTTATGGCAGATGGCGCTCCTGGCACGGGCCGAGTTTTCGCCGATGCCGCCGGTAAAGATTAGCGCATCAATTCCACCCATCTGCATGATATAGCTGCCGATGGTGGCGCGAATACGCTCGGCAAATAGCGCCAGCGCCAGGGCCGCCCGACGATTACCGCCGTCCGCCGCCTGTTCGACATCGCGATAATCGTGTGAGACGCCGGAAACCCCCAACAGGCCGGATTCGTTATTCAGCAGCTGATTCAGCTGCTCCGGCGTTTGCCCCTCATGCAGCGCCAGCCACGGTAAAATCGACGGATCGATATCACCGCTGCGGGTGCCCATCATCACCCCGGACTGCGGCGTAAAGCCCATTGAGGTGTTCACCGAACGCCCGCCTTTAATGGCGCAAACGCTGCTGCCGTTGCCGAGATGGCAGCAAACCACGCGCAGAGCGCTCAGCGGCACGCCCAGCTTTTCCGCCAGCGTCGCGCTGACGTACTTATGGCTGGTGCCGTGGAAGCCGTAGCGGCGAATGCCCAGCTCGCTGTAGTAGCGCCACGGCAGCGGATAGATAAACGCGCGCTCGTCCAGCGTCTGGTGAAAAGCGGTATCAAACACCGCTACCGACGGCGTATCGGGCAGCAGCTGGCGGAAGACTTTGATTCCCAGGGCGTTAACCGGGTTATGCAGCGGAGCCAGCTCGGCCAGACGCTCGATTTCCGCTAAGCTTTCATCGGTCACCGGCGTCGAATCTTTAAAGCGCTCGCCGCCGTGCGCCACGCGGTGGCCGACGCCGTCAATATCCTGCAAACTCTCAATAATGCGGTAGCCGAGGAGCTTTTCCAGCAGCAGCGTGACGGCTTCGCGATGATCGGCGATCGGCGCCGATTCCCGCCATTTCTGCGCCGGCGTTTTGAGGGTCACCTGGGCGTTTGCCATACCGATACGTTCAATCAATCCCTGGCAGAGCGTCTCGCCCTGGGGCATTTCCAGCAGCTGGAATTTTAACGATGAGCTGCCGGCGTTGATGGCCATTATTTTGTAAGACATAGGGGTTCCTTCGAATTCAGAAAATCCAGCACCGCGTCGAGTCCCGAATTGTTCAACGCGCTGGTAACAAAAATCCGCCCGGCGCCAGCCTGCGTAAGCCACTCCGCGATGAGCGATATCCGCTGCGGGTCGGCGAGGTCGGCTTTGGTGACCAGGCCAATCGTCGGGCGATTCATCGGGGCGGTAAACCCAGGCGAAAACGGCGACCACTGGGCGTCGGCGTTCAGTACCAGGGCGATAACGTCAGCCTCGCAGGCGCTGGTCAGTAGAGCGCTATACAGGCAGCGGTTCTCCAGATATTCCCCCGGCGTATCGATGGCCATCGGCGACCATTCGATAGCCTGGGTTTTCTTATAATGGAGCGCTTCACCGCGCAGGCTTTGCGTTAGCGAGGTTTTGCCGCACTGGCTGGGGCCGATAAACATCAGGCGCTTCATTGCGCTACGTCCGGGTGATTGCGCAGGTGGTGAACTGCATCATCTCGCCCAGAGTGCGCGTCACCTGCTTGAGGGCATATTCCACGGCGGAAACGTCGCCGGTCAGCACCACGGCCCCGGTAAAACGGTCGAGAAAACCGATCTCCACCGCGCCGGATTTGGTGGCGATATCACAGGCGATAATCGACGCCTCGCTGGGGGTAATGGTGAGGATGCCAATGGCGGAAACCGCATCCTGCAGACCGAGCTTCTTAAAGAGATCTTTTCCGGGATTGGCAATCAGGTGCGCGAGGGTGACCTGTTTCCCCGGCACGTACTCCTGAATCATGCGATCCGTTGTCGGCTGTCTTTCCATTATCCCTCCACCATCTGTCGCCACATCGCTTCATGCGGGCGCGGGATCACTGAACGATAAACCAGTAGCCCTTTTTCGCCCGCGCTTTCGCTGGCCACCGTGACCGCGTTATTGACGTCGGATACGTCGCCCGCCACCACCATGTAACATTTACCGCCGATGCCGAAGGCCATATGCACCCGCACCAGGGTGACGTTTGAGCCTTTCACCGCCCGATCGGCGGCGCTGATGCAGGCCGCAACGCTCCAGGTTTCAACGATGCCGACTGCCTGGCGCTTATCTACGCTGTTCAGGCCGCTGATGGCCGGAAGTACGCTGGGATGAATATTCGCCAGCACCAGGCTGTCAACGAGCATTTCGCCGGCCTGCGACGCGCCAGTTTCAATGGCCTGCTGGATAGCGCCGATATCTCCGCCGAGCATCAGCAAAAACTTACCCGGGCAGATAGTCTTGCTGACCAGCAGATTGACGTTGGCGCTTTTCAGCATCGCATCGCCGAGCTCCATTCCTTTGGCAATGCTGGTGAGTTCTAAAATTCCTATAGCCTGAGACATGGTTAACCTCTTACCACCGTGATGGCCTGTTCGCTGATGGCCGCAACTACGCCATCGATGCTGGCGTGAATCGGCCCGCCTAATACGCCTGCCGGGATATCGGCAACGCATTGCCCGCGCGTAACGCGTTCTCCTACCGCAACGTTGGCTACCGCGCTGGCGCCGATATGCTGGCGCAGCGGCAACGTCACGGTTGCGACCGCCGGTTCGTCTTCCACCAGCGGCGCCTCCTGATACCAGGGGCTTAGCCCCAGTTTGGCGATCAGCCGCTTCACCGGCACCAGGCGATATTTCGCCATCTCATCTGCCGGATAGAGCGGCCCTTCGTAGCGCTGGTTTTGCGCCCGCAGCTCGCGTTTGAGCATGCGGTTGATGCGCATCGGCGAGATCCCCACCGGGCAGGCCACGCTTTCGCAGACGTTGCACTCTGAGCAGGTGAGGGCGCTCAGCAGCAGCTGCGGCGTGGCGGCCTGATGAAAGTTCACCGCCCGTACCAGCAGGTGCGGAGAGAGTTCGTGGCCGATCAGATGCCGCGGGCAGAGATCGGTACAGAGTCGGCACTGTTCGCAGACGGTGCGGGCCACGGAAAGCACCGTGCGCTCATCCTGCATCCGTCGCTGAATAAGCGAATGGCTTTTCGGCAGCACCAGCAGGCCGCCGGTGGTTTTGGTCACCGGGCTATCGAGAGAGGTAATCAGGCCGCCCATCATCGGGCCGCCGTTAATAAAACCGGGGTCGTCGACCGTCGCGCCGCCCGCCAGCGCCAGCACTTCGCGCAGCGACATGCCGATGGGGACGGTGACGGTCAGCGGCCTGGCGACCGCGCCGTTAACGGTCAGCGTCCGGCGGGTCACCGCAAACTGCTGCTCGACCGCGCGGGCCATGTTGAGCACCGTTTGCACGTTATTCACCACGACCCCGACGCTGGCCGGCAGCGCGGCGGGCGCGACCCGGCGACCGGTCGCCAGCCAGATAGTCAGCACCTCATCGCCTGCGGGATAGACATCGGGCAGAATATGCAGGCGAATACCGGCAGGCAGCAGCGGGGTGAGCGCATCGATAGCCCGGCGGTATTTCTCTTTCAGGGCAATCACCCCTTCGCGCGCGCCGGTTGCCGTCATTGCGTATTGTACGCCGCGGACAAGACGCGCAGCCTGCTGCCACATCAGCTGCTGGTCGACCTTGAGCATCGGTTCGCACTCGGCTGCGTTCACCAGAAAAATCTCTACCTGCGCCTGCAGCTTCACGTGGGCGGGAAAACCCGCGCCCCCCGCGCCGACCACGCCCGCTGCGCGAACGCGCTCACGGATGTCATCAGCGCTCAGGGCCATTTCAACAGCGTTGACGGCGTGACTCATAGCAGTTCCTCCAGCAGTTCCCGAATCTCCTCGGCGCTGGCCGGGCGAGGATTGGTGCGTAGCGTGACGTCAGCCAGCGCGGCCTGCACCATCGCCGGAATGCGCGCTGAAAATGTGGATCGTCCCTCTTTCAACGCCACCGCCAGCGAAGGCAGCGCGCAGCGCTGCTTGAGCCGTTCGATTTGCTGGATCAGGGCATTGATCGCCGTAACGTCGTTGGCCTCTGGCGGGCAAAATCCACAGGCTTTTGCCAACCGCGCGTAGCGTTTGGCAGCACGGGGAACAGCGGCGTTAAAGCGGATAACCGTGGTTAACAGTAGCGCGTTGGCAAGACCGTGCGGGAGATGAAACTGTCCGCCAAGCTGGTGCGCGATGGCGTGGTTAAGCCCCAGTCCCGCCTGGCTGAAGGCCATCCCGGCAAGGGTTGAGGCGTTGTGCATTTTCCCGCGCGTCGCCACGCAGTCGCCTTTTTCCACCGCGGTGGGCAGATACTGAAACACCAGTTTGGCGGCTTTTTCCGCCAGCGCGTCGGTAAAGTCGCTGGCGTGCGGAGAGACCCACGCCTCCAGCGCGTGGGTCAGTACGTCCATGCCGGTGTTGGCCGTAATCTGCGGCGGCACGCTGACCACCAGCTCCGGGTCAAGGATCGCCATATCGGGATAGAGCGCGTTGTTAAACAGCGGATACTTGATGCCTTTATCCGGGTCACTAATCACGCAGGCGCTGGTCACTTCCGAACCGGTGCCGCTGGTGGTCGGTATCGCCACGCAGGTTTCGATATTGATGCCGCTCTGCTGGCTGAACCAGACGATAGCCTTCGCCGCATCCATCGCCGAGCCGCCGCCGAAGCCGATAACCACTTGTGGCTGCAGAGCCTGCATTTGCGCAATGCCCTGCGCCACGGTGCGGATGGTGGGGTCCGGGGTTATCTCGCTAAAGACGCTGATGCGGTTATCTGCGGGTAATGCGTTGCGCAGGGTCTCCAGCAGCGGCGAGCGCGCAAGAAAGCCATCGCAGATGATCCAGATGTGCTTGTTGGTAAAGCGCCTGAGCGCCGCCAGGCTACCCTGACCGCTGTACAACCGCGTTTGTAGTGAGAAAGTCTTCATCGCGACCTCGGTTAGCGAATGGAAAAGCCGTTGGTTAGCACGCAGCGACGGGAGCGGGCAAAGGTGCGCGCCGAGGTCGTCCCTTCGCCGGTCGGCGTGGCAATGGTAAAGGTGGTAAAGCCTTCACCGCCGACGCCGATCCCGGCATAAGATGGGCCGTTCTTGACGAAAATCGAGGTTTGCAGGGTGCGGGCTGCGAGGTTCAGGCGCGACACATTTTGCGAGTGCATAATGGCGGTATGATGCAGTCCCTCTTCAACCTTCAGCGCCAGGGCCAGCGCGCTATCGAAATCGCTGACTTTCACTATCGGCAGCATCGGCATCAGCTGTTCGCTGGTGACCCACGGGTCGTCGGCGTTGACGATAGCGATCAGCAAGCGCGGCGCTTTCGCCGGAACGGCGATCCCGGCGGCTTCCAGCAGCGCCGATGGGCTTTTTCCGACCAGCTTCTTATTGGCCAGGCCTTCCGGCAGGCAGGCGGCGCGGAGCTTGTCGGTATCGGCCGGGCTTAGCAGCAGCGCGCCGAAGGTTTGCATTTGCTGTACCAGACGTTCAGCGACGCTCTCCACCACAATCAGGCTTTTCTCGGCAATGCAGGGCAGGTTGTAATCGAACGAGGCGCCGTTGATGATATCCTCCGCCGCTTTGACCAGGTCAGCGGTTTCATCAACGATGCAGGGGGGGTTGCCCGCGCCAGCACCAATCACTTTTTTACCGCTCTTCATGCCCATCGCCACAATGCCGGGGCCGCCGGTAATAGCGAGGACCGCAATGCGCGGATGGGCCATCATCTGTTGGGTCGCTTCAAACGTCGGTTCCGCCACGGTGACCACCAGGTTGCGGATGCCGCAGCAGCGGAAGGCAATCTCTTCAATCAGGCTGATGAGCTTGAGTGAGACCTTTTTCGCTCCCGGATGCGGGCTGAAGTAGACGCTGTTGCCCGCCGCCAGCATGCTGATGCTGTTGTTGATGATGGTCTCCGTTGGGTTGGTGCTCGGTGCGACCGACCCGATTACGCCAAACGGCGAATACTCAAACAGCACCATACCGCCGTCGCCGGTCAGCGCGGTGGTGGTGAGATCTTCCACACCGGGGGTGTTGTCCAGCGCAGCCTTGTTTTTCAGGTATTTATCTTCTTTGTTGCCCATTCCCGTTTCATTGGCGCTCTCTTCCGCCAGCGCGGTCAGCAGCGGCGTCAGCTCCTGACGTATCGCGCTGATGATGGCGCTGCGGGTTTTCAACGGGCACTGCTGATAACGTAAGAACGCCTGGTGCGCGGCGTCGATGGCCTCGCTGACGGACTGGAAAATCCCTTTGCCCTGCGGCTGGATCGGCGTTTGCGCTGGCGTGGTTAATTGCTCGCTAAGAATGGTGCGAATAAGGGTTTCGAGTTCAGAAGTATTCATTGATGAGTTCCCACATTAATGGCCGCGATGGCGGCCAGTGCTATGTCCATGTCCTGCTCAACGCTGCCGCCGCTGATGCCAAGACCCCCGATTAATAAGCCGTCGCGCCACAGGGCGTAACCACCGCCAAAGGTGACCACTTTTCCCTGTAAATGCGTTTCGAGGCCATAAAGCACGGCGCCCGGCTGAACCACATCGCTCAGCTCATGGGTCGCCGTTTTCATCGCCACCGCGGTCCAGGCCTTTTTCGGCGCCAGTTCGCTGCTGACCAGCAGGGCGTCCGGCATCCGCCAGGTCACGGTCTCGGTACCGTGGGCATCAACGATGCTGATCACCACCGGCACCTGTAGCCGCTGCGCGCGCTCGACGGCGGCGCGGGTGAGCTGGTGTAGATCGTGGAATGAGAGGGCCACGGGCGTCGTCTCCTTACTGCGGCTCGGCTGGCTGGCGGCCAGATAGCGCCGGCTTATTTCACGGATAAGGTTGTTCTGGTGCGCGTCGCTATCTTCGGCGCGGGCCAGGGCGTACAGGCAGTCTGATAAGCGATTGATGTAGCGCATCAGCACCTGGCGCACATTGACTTCCGCCGCCAGCTCCACCAGGCGGCGTTCGGCCCGGCGGGCCAGCGTACGGGCAAAATGCAGGCGGCTCGCAGCTTCGCAGCGGCCGGGTAAAATAAAGCTGTGCAGCGGTTCGACGCGGGCCATGGCCCGATCGATGGCGGCTTCCAGGGCGGAAATTTCTTCGCTGCTGATGTAGCGCTGTTTGGGCGACGGCCGTTCGCTGTCGCTGGCCAGTTCCGCGCTAAACCAGAAAATTTGCTGCTGGATGGCCTCGAGCAGGGCGCGGTGATTTTCATCCGCGGCGGCGCAGGCGCACAGGCTCAGCGCGGCATTCAGCTCGTCCAGCGTGCCGTAGGCTTCAACCCGCGGATGGGTTTTACTCACCCGCTGGCCGGTAAAGAGTGAGGTGGTGCCAGCGTCGCCCGTTCGGGTATAAATCGCCATATTCGCTCCTTAACGTGAAAGCGTATCGACAATGCCGACGACGGCGAGGTCGATGGCCTCGTTTGGCCCGGAAAAAACGTGCCTGGCGCTGGAGCCGCCGCTGAGCAGAACCAGCTCGCCGATCCCCGCGCCGACGGAATCCACGGCGACTTCATCGCCGGAGGTGGGCGAGGCGGGAAGTTCGCCATCGGCGCTGACCCTCCGCACAAGCAGCAGCTTTTTCCCGACCAGGGAAGGCGATTTTTGCGTGGAGACAACCGCGCCCGTGACTCGTGCCAGATGCATGATTTACTCCTGCTTAATTAATTGAATATTCCGCGCGCGCGCCGCGTCGCGCGCCAGGGCGGTCACGAGGCATTTGCGCTGAATAACCAGACGCCCGTGACCTAGCGGCGCGACGTCGCGATAGCTGAGCACCGAACCGGCGTGTAAAACCAGCGGCAGCCCGCGTTCGTCGGCAAAGGTCAGCGGCAGGCGAGCCAGTTTTTTAACCGGGATAACCGGCAGCAGCTGGCCGTGCAGGGTGAGCTGCACGCGGATGCCGAAAGCCAGCGCATCGTGAATGTTGCGGGCGGCGGCATCGTCGGTGTCCGCCTCCGCCAACTGGTTCAGCAGCGGCAGGTCGACGAGCAGGATGCGCAGCGACGCGTGCTGGCAGAACAGACTCCGGCAGTCGGCATCACGCAGTTGCGCAACGCTCAGCGTCGCCGTGCTTTCGGCACGCCGCTGCAGCCGGGAGACGATCGTCTCCACAATGCGCTGCAGAAGTTCAGCGTTCATCGCGGGCCTACCAGCCGGGCAAAGACCTGCGGGCTATCGGCCCCGGCGGCGTTAGCCTCATCGGTATCAATATGCATTTCGAGGCGCATGTCCGGCGAAACGCGAACCGCCACGTTGTTGAAGATCAGCCCGCGCTCGTCGCCTTCAATGGCCACCGAAACTCTGTCGCCGTGGGCGACCCGCAGGATCAGCGCATCGAGCGGCGACATATGAATATGCCGCTGCGCGACGATAACCCCTGACGCCAGCTCCAGCTCGCCAAAAGGGCTGACCAGGCGGATGCCCGGCGTGCCCTTGAGGTTGCCGGACATTCTCAGCGGCGCCGCAACGCCCAGGGTTCTGGCATCGGTACGTGAGATTTCCACCTGGCTTACCGAGCGCAGCGGGCCGAGCAGGCGTACATTTTTCAGTTGCCCCTTCGGCCCCACCAGGGTGACGGTTTGCTCCGCGGCATACTGTCCCGGCTGCAGCAGCGCTTTTTTCTCGCTGATGGGATGGCCGGGGAACAGGCGTTCGTAATCCGCCGCGGACAGGTGGATATGACGATTTGAAACCCCCAGCGGGATGGGCCGTAGCCGCATCTCGTCGAGAACTTTACTGACCGTTGATTCCAGAAGCTGTTTATCCATTACGCCTCACCTCGCTTGCCGGGGTGAATGCAAAGCGAGCGCGGCTCGCCCTTCTGGCGCGGACATTTCGGGTCCAGACACAGGTTGCAGCTAACCAGACCCTGTTCCTGCGGGAGCGCTTCGGAAACCCTATCTGCCGTCTCTGACGCTTCAGGCTCAGGTTGCATGACGGAGAGAGGGGGCGTCTGCGTGCGCAGGATCCCTTCTCCTGGCCTGGCGATGACTTTGTGGGCCACCAGGCCATTTCGCTGTTCGGCAAACTGCGCACCGGTGGTGATAGCCGCCTGCACGGAGGCCACATCACCGGTAATTTTAATCACCGTCCAGCCTGAACCATTGGTCTTTTCGAGGGCGACCAGCGTGATAGAAGCGGATTTCGCCATGATATCGGCGCAGCTAATAGCCAGTGCCAGACCACAAACTTCAAGTAATCCCAGTGATTGCTTCACGCGGTGCTCCTTATTCGCCATCAATCAGGCTGATTTCGGTAAAATGGCCTCAACGTCGCTGTGCGGACGCGGGATCACGTGGCAGGATTTCACTTCACCCACTACGCTTGCCGCCGCGCTGCCCGCGTCCACCGCCGCTTTGACCGCGCCGACGTCGCCGCGAACCATCACGGTCACCAGACCAGAGCCAATTTTTTCGTAGCCAACCAGCTGCACGTTGGCGGATTTCACCATGGCGTCGGCGGCTTCAATAGCGCCCACCAACCCTTTTGTTTCAACCAGTCCCAGTGCGTTATTCATCCTGCTGTTCTCCTGTTGCTTAGCGATTCAGGTCCCGGAAAGGGACCCCTTTGACCAGCCGTGCCGCGTTATTACCGGTGTTGCGATAGGCCTGACTGTCCTGATGATGCATCAGCGTAAAAAGCGGCGCCGATGCGGGTAAATTCTTGTAGTGCACGACCAGCGTATGGCGGTCGCAGGCGATGCCCACCAGCAGCGGCGAACTGCGCGCCGCCTGCCAGGCGCTGTCCACGACCTCTCCGGCCGGCTGATGCTGGAGCAGGAAAGGGATGCCTTCCTCTTCAATGCCCAGCAACACTTCGCGCCACAGGCCGTCGCAGCCGTCGATGGCGGTAATGACGATGGCCGGGGCGCTGTGCTTACTGTCCATGCGCAAACTCCTTATGCCAGGAGAGAATCAGCCCGGTGGCCACCGCGTTTCTCGGGCCTTCGCTGCCGCGAATATTTCCCCGCCCGGCAACCAGGCGGTAGTGCGCCAGCGCATCGGTGACCAGCTGCGGGACTTCGAAATCCAGCGACGAGCCGCCGACCAACACCACGAACGGAATATCGCGAATGTTGCCGGTCGGGCTGACCTGACGCAGCGCGCGCAGGGCGTTGGTGACAAAGACCCGCTCTTTGGCGCTGCGGCGAATGGCGCGTACTTTTTCCAGTGCTAAGTCGCCGGGTAGCGGCACCAGTTCCTCCGGTTTCACCACGCAGACACGAGCGAATACAGCGGGAGGCAGCGGCGTGGAGAAGAACTGCACGCTGCCGTCCTCGTGGCGCAAATGGAACAGGCTTTCGACCTTAGCCAGCGGGTATTTCTTGATCTCTTCCGCCAGATAGCGGTCTTCCAGCCCCAGCTCGCGGGCAATGATCATCGTCACCATATCGCCTGCTCCGGCGAGGTGGGTGGCGATGATTTCGCCTTTAGGGTTGATGATGGAGGCATCGGTGGAGCCTGCGCCGAGGTCGAGGATCGCCAGCGGTCGGGTGGTGCCCGGCGTGGTCAGCGCGCCCAGGATGGCGGCTTCGGCCTCGGCGCCGCCGATCTGCACGTCGATATTAAGCTTCTGCTCGATCTCGCGGGCGATCATCGCCATCTGCAGGCGATCCGATTTCACCATCGAAGCGATGCCGACGGCCTGCTCCAGCGAGAACTCCCCGGCCAGACCGCCGGTGACGCTCACCGGTACCGAGGTATCAACGGCCAGCAGGTCCTGGATGAATATTTCGCTACTCGGCTTGTTGGTCAGCTCGGCCATGGTCTGGCGCACGTGTTCCAGCATGCCGCCGATATTGGTGCCAGCCTCGCCGGTGACGTTATCGAGCCTGCCGCAGCCGTCGACCGCTTTCATGATGGCCTCGGCGCCGGCGGCGACATCTACGCGCACGCTGCGCCCCTGGGCCAGCAGCGCCAGGTTACCGGCGGGGATCGCCCGCGCTTTGACATCGCCGGATGGCGTTTTGACCACCACGGCGGAACGGTTGCCAATCAGCGCGCGGGCCATCGGGACGATGTTTTTCGTCTCCTCCGGGTTGAGGTTGAATACGGTAGCGATGCCGTAAGGGTTGGAGAGGGTTTCGATAACCTTCCCCGGAACGGCGACTTCAATCGCCGCCAGCATCCCCAGCGGAATGCGGTCGATGTACAGCACTTCGTCAACGATTGGCAGCGGTTTTTCCAGCCGGTTGCTGACCAGCACGCCGTCGTCGCGCTGCAAAATGACGCCGGTAATCTGATACCCGGCGCGCAGGGAGGCGTTGATAACGTTCGCGATATCGGCAAAATCGAAGGTCGATGACACCACCAGGATATAGGGGGCGTCCGCCGGGCGGGTTAACAGCTCCTGCGGCGTAATAGTGATGCCAACGCCAAGCCCCACGCCGCCGGGCGTTTTCGGGTTATGACCGATCATGGTCGATTCGGTGATGATGGTTTCGGTAATGGTTTCCATCGCCACATCGCCAATCACCGGCGTGGCTTCGTTAATGCGGATGAGCGAAATATCGCTGACATTGATCCCCGCGCGCTTTGCAACGAGAGCGAGGGCCTCCTGAATGCCGAACACGTTACGCAACGTGCCTTTGATCCCGGTGGTTTCCGCTAGCGCGCTATGCGTAATCGTCAGCGCGCCGGCCGCATCCAGAGTCGCCAGGGCGACTTCCGTTGATGAGTTGCCGATATCAATGCCAGCTATATATCGCATTGTTTACCCCTAAAGTTAATCGTCGCCTTTAAGTTTCTTACGCTCGACGTACAGCGTGGCCGCTTCGCGAACGAAAGCGGCGCAAATCTTCGCCTGATAGCGGCTTTCGAGATCGTCGGCGATCGCCAGCAGCTCCTCTTTCGTCGAGCGATAGGGGCGGAGGGCGTTGTAGATTTCAAGAATGCGATCGTCCGGTACCGCGGTCAGCTCGGCGGCGCGTTCGAAGTTCATCGCCAGCCGGTCGCGGCCCGCGTCTTTGGCGATAGATGCCTGTAAGCGCAGGGTTTCCGGGGTGATACGCATATCCTGGGCGGTGACTTTGTTGCTCAGCACGTTTTCCAGCGTAAAGTCGTCCAGCGTTTTATTGGTGGCGGTTTTCACCCATTCCGGGTGCTTGTTCGCCAGCGGATAGTCGCTGACCCTGGCGCTACGGGGCGCGCCGCCAGCCGCCGGAGCCGCCGCAGGCGCCTCGCCCTGCAGGCTATTCATGCGGCTCAATACGTCGCGGACCATCGATTCAATTGCGTCGGTATTCATGGAGTTATCCTTTATCAAAGCGCCACGCGCAGTTCCTGCGGGTTTTTACCCGTCACCACGTACTTGGTCTCTTTAATGTGCAAAATGGCCGATTTCGCCTGGTACTTTGGCCGCGCCATCTGATCATTCAGTGTCGGGACCGGCTGCGGCGATTCGCGTTTCGCATAGCGGGCGGCGTTCTTACCAATCTGACGGTAGGTGTCCAGGGTCAGCAGCGGCGCCTGTGGGAACAGCTCCAGGTTGGAGAGCGGCGGCAGCCCCTGCTGGTGGATAACCGTGGTGCCTTTCGACTGGATGCCGATAGAGATGCCGGAGCCGCTCAGGCGATTGCCCTCAACGGCGACGAAGGCCACGTCGGAGGATTTAAAGCAGCGAATCACGCGCGCTTTAATGCCTTCTTCTTCAATACCGGCAATCACTTCGCGCAGAATGCTCTTATGCGGGATGCCAACGATATTGACGGTCTGCGCCAGGCCGAAAGCCGGGCCGACGGCGATAATCACTTCGTCCTGCTGGGTTCCCTGACGCGCTTCGCCCACTTCGGTCAGGAAGCCGTCGCCGGCAGGCGCTGCGGAGGCAGCCGGCGCATTAAACGAGACCGGTTTATCGCTGCCCTTCATTTCGCTAAGCACGTCTTCAATTATCTGGCGCAGCAATTTTTCATTAATTTCCATTTCTCACCCCTTAATCAATCTCGTTGGGATCAAGAGCGCCAGGGATGTTTTTGATCTCTTCCCAGCGTTCGCCCTGCAGGCGATAACCCGTTGCCGGACCGGCATAATCGTTAACGTCGTTGACGGCTGATAGCACCTGTCCGTCGCCGACGATAATCGCGGAGGTATGCAGATAGTCCCCGGTCAGCTTGGCCTTCTGGATGTTGAGCATGTCCTGGGCCACGTCGGTAAACCCGCCCTGCGCCAGCGCTTTCACTACTTCCAGACCGTTGCGGTTTTGATTGATGATTTCCTGGGCGAACTTGATGTCTTCGACGATGTTACGCTCCGGCATATCTTTCGAACCGTGGGCGTAGGTCGCGGCTTCAACTTCCTCATCAGTAATCGGCGGCAGCCCCATTCCGGCAAACACGGCCTGCAGCGCGCGGGCGGCTTTGTTACGGATGGCGATGACGTCCTCTTCACGAACCGGACGCAGACCGCCGTCCACCTTCAGGTCGCGCTGGATAACGTTGTAGTCGTCAAAGTCTTCGGCATCTTCGTTGGAGCCGGCGAACATGTTGTCGTAGTTCGGCACCGCGGAATAACCGGAGGAGATGAAGTCGGTTCCCGGCAGGAACTGCATCAGCAGGCGCGCGGTGCGACGCATATCGGAGTGGGTAAAGGTCTGGTCGTTACTGGAGGCGCATTCCAGATCCAGCGACGAGCAGATCAGGTTTTCCGCCAGCACCGCACGAATGCCTGACGGCACCGCAGACGGTACGCCGATGCAGCTCACCGAGCCGTTCTGCAGCCCCTGAACGCCGGCGGCTTTGGTGATGTAGATGCAGCGCGCTTCCAGATAAAGCATGGATTTGCCTTCGGCGTAGCCCATCTGCACTTCCGAGCCGGAGCCGGAGGTGAAGCGCATTTTCAGGCCGCGAGAGGCGTAGGACGAGGCCAGGAAGCCCTTCGACCACGGGGTGTCGTCGCCGTCGGTAAAGACCGGCTCGGTGCCGTAGACGGAGATGGTTTCGGCGTAGCAGGTATGGCCCAGCATGCCGAGCTTCAGCTCGGTGGCTTCTTCCAGCGAGCACTGAGTCAGCACGCCCGGACGGCCTACCTGCGAGCCCACCAGCAGCGCGATGGCGTTAAACGGCGCATAGCGCGCTACCGCAACCGTGGTTTCTTGTTCGTCAAATCCGCGCCATGCGCCTTCGGCGGCGTCGGCGGCAATTTGTACCGGGTTATCTTTGACGTTGGTGACGTGGGCCTGCTGGGACGGGGTGCGGCGAGCGCGCATTTTCTGCATCGCCATCATCATCTCGACCACGTTCATATGCGAAACCACTTCGACGATTTTCGCCGGCGTCATCGCGGTGGTCAGCGGGACGATTTCGCTGCGTTTGACGTTCGGATCGCACAGCATATTGGCCAGCTTGACCGAATCCATCGCCATCACTTCTTCAGCGCGGTTCAGATTGATGCCGTAGCGGGCGATGAAGTGGTCGATCAGGTCAAATTCGCTTACCGGTTTCCCGTCCAGCTCGGTTACCGCGCCGTTAACGATTTTAATCGACGGTTTCGGGTCGTTCGGGCTTTCCATTGCGATAAAGCCTTCTTCGATCCACTCTTTAACGAAGCCGTCCTGATTCACAGGGCGTTTCGCCAGTGCTTCAAATCTTTTCGATCTCATGAATCAGCCTCGTGGGTATCAGATGTAGGACGGGCGATCGTTTTTCGGTTCAGAACCGAGGGTCGCAAGGACGGTTTTGCCGATTTCGCGCGCCGAGATGACCGCCTGGCGGACCGCGCCGGAGTCGCCGGAAATCACCAGAATGGCTTCGTTACTGAAGCTGGTGCCGTGCGCCGGGGAGCTATAGACCACGACTTCAACGTTGGCTGACTTCAGCGCGGTATCGGCCATCAGTACGCCAACCGAAGCCGGCGCGCCGACGATGATGCCGCAGGCGCGGCCAATCGGCGCGCCGAACGCTTTTTCCAGGGCGTAGCTGGCGCGAGCGGTGTACTGCAGCTCGATATGTCCGGCTTCGTTGCCGTAAACATCGCCGAAGGTGCGGTCGAGCTCTTTCAGAGCGACTTCGATACCGCGCTTAACGTCGGAAACGTCGTTGCCGCCTAAAATAATCAGCGAACCGTGGCCCGCGCCGCCTTTGGTATCGCGCGGAAGCTCAATGCTGACCACTTCGGTGTTGGTGGCTTTCACCGCTTCGTCCGCCGCCATAATGTGCGGGCCTGCGCCGGTGCGGGCGCCGAGAATGCCGATGGAGCGATAGCGTTTTTCAAGCTTCATCGCGTCCAGCAGGGCGGTATCGACGTTGGCGATCACCAGGCCCAGGGTGTCGCCAATGGCGGTCCCGACAAATTCCGTTAAACTGCAGCTTTTTTCTGCCATAGCCGTCTCTCGTATTGGATGGTTTTCAGTAGGGATGGCCTGCTGTTCCGGCGTTGCCACACGGGCAATCACCTGAGCCATGATCTGTTCAACCAGCTCATTGCTGCTCATTGGCTAATTCCCTTCGGTAAGATTTTTTCTACATCGGTGTGAGGGCGTGGGATGACGTGTACGGCTTTCACTTCTCCCACGTTACGTGCGGCGGCGGCACCGGCATCGGTGGCCGCTTTCACCGCGCCAACGTCGCCGCGCACGATGACGGTGACCAGCCCGGAGCCAATCTTTTCATAGCCCACTAACATCACATTGGCTGACTTCACCATTGCATCAGCGGCCTCTATGGCTGCGGTTAAGCCTTTGGTTTCTACCATTCCTAGTGCTTCTTGTTGCATAAAGACCTCGCATGGAGTGTTCCGATAGTTGGGACTATAAGAAGATGCGAGGAAAAAGAATGGCTGACTTGAATTTGATGGTGAAAAAATAGTGGGTATTTAATAATATAAAATTGTCATTTATAAATTTAATGCAATGATTTTATTATATATTTTTATTTTGTCTTATGTGATTATCTTGTTTTGTATATTCCATATTTACAAATTTATCCATGACGAATTTAATTTTATCTGCTATGCGAGAAAAACTGATTTGTGATGTTTGTTGGAAAAAGAGGAGTTGGTTTTAGCAATATTTTTGCATGCCAAAGGGACAGGTTAATTACAGAATCCACGCGTCAGCGTAGCTCTTCCGGCTTATTCCATGACAATAATTTGTTATTGATGCCCGAATTTTCCGGAGCCGCCGTCGGCAGGTTGCCAACAATTTGTGGAGCGGAGTTCATATAGTGATGCTCGTTGTACTCTACTGCCAGCAGGAGGTTGGCTGGTCAGGACACGAACTCTGCTAAGAAGGTGTCACCATGAATGATTCGTTAAAAGCGCAATGTACCGCCGAGTTTCTGGGCACCGGGCTGTTTTTGTTTTTCGGCATCGGCTGCCTGAGTGCGTTGAAAGTGGCGGGCGCGAGCCTCGGGCTATGGGAGATATGCATTATCTGGGGGCTGGGGATCTCGCTTGCCGTCTATCTGACGTCGGGAATATCCGGCGGCCATCTCAACCCGGCGGTGACCGTGGCTTTATGGCTATTTGCCTGCTTTCCCGGACGAAAAGTTTTCCCCTATATCGTTTCACAGGTCGCGGGCGCCTTTGGCGGCGCGGTGCTGGCCTATGTGTTGTACAGCACTATGTTTACCGAGTTTGAATCCGCCCACCATATTGCTCGCGGCAGTGTGGAGAGCCTGCAGTTGGCGAGTATTTTCAGCACCTACCCGGCGGCGTCGCTGAGCATCTGGCACGCGGCGCTGGTCGAGGTGGTAATCACCTCCATGCTGATGGGGATGATCATGGCGCTGACCGACGATGGCAACGGCGTGCCGAAAGGGCCGCTGGCCCCGCTGTTGATCGGTCTGCTGGTGGCGGTCATTGGCGCCTCAACCGGGCCGCTGACCGGCTTCGCGATGAATCCGGCACGTGATTTTGGACCGAAGCTGTTTACGTGGATGGCGGGCTGGGGCGATATCGCGATGACCGGCGGAAGGGATATTCCGTATTTTATTGTACCGATTATTGCGCCGCTGATCGGCGCCTGCCTCGGCGCGGCGATCTATCGTTATCTGATAGGGAATAACTTACCGTGTAATACCTGTAAATTAGAGGATTAATGTATCGGCTGAAATAGCTAAAAAATTTCATGAACCGGTATCACGAACTGGCCAAAAACGTCTCCCACGGATGGGAGACTTTTGCTATCGTAATATTCTTTTATCGTTGGCGGTAAATGATGATGAAAGGCAGTGAATATTAAAAAAATGTTTTATTTATAACAAAAAATTAACTGAGAGGTTTTATCATGATTTCTGCGAGCACACTGAACTCAGAACTCATTAATAAAATCGCACAGGATTTTGCGCAGGCCACCAGTCTGGCGGTTGTGGTTGTCAATATTCACGGTGATGAAATATCCGAACTGTTTAATTTCACTCCTTTCTGCCAGCTGATGCGCCAGCATCCCCAGCACAGCACCCGCTGCCGAATGAGCGACCGCTGCGGCGGCCTCGAGGCCTCGAAAACCGATGCGCTCTGTATCTACCGCTGCCACGCCGGGTTAACCGATTTTTCCATTCCGCTGGTTATCGCCGGGCACCTTGTGGGCTTCGTGCTTTGTGGCCAGGTGCGCTTAAGCAACGACGTTGAACTGGTGGATATCCTCAACGTTGACGACCGCTGGCAGGCTGACCCCGAGCTGCTTAAAGCGTTCCGCGACGTGCCGGAGATGGACTACTCCAGAGTGATTGCCTCCGCGGATTTACTGAAGCTGATCGTCGAGAATTGCCTGAAAAAGCAGCTTAATTTTGTGGTGATTAAAGACAATCCCCTGCCGCCTGAACCCGCGCGCGCCAGCCGGGCGGTCAGCCCCCACGACAGTAAAATGAAGAAGGCACTGCGCTACATTGACGCCCATTTATCCGACGAGCTTCGCCTGGAAGACGTCGCCGCCCACGTTTATCTCAGTCCCTACTATTTCAGTAAGCTGTTCAAAAAATATCAGGGAATCGGTTTTAACGCGTGGGTTAACCATCAGCGGATGGTGAGCGCCAAAGAGCTGCTTTGCCACAGCGACTGGAGCATCGCCAGCATTGCGCGGAATTTAGGATTTTCGCAAACCAGCTATTTTTGCAAAGTTTTTCGCCAGGCTTATCAGGTCACTCCGCAGGCCTATCGCCAGCAAATTAACGCCAGATCACAAACTGAGTCAATTTAAATGACAATATTTTGTTATTGCCGATTTTTGATATGCCCTCGTATCTGGCTCATTATAAAATGAAAATATCTCATTCAGAGCAATAAATTGTCATAGCGCAACAAAATAATAATGAGAGAACGATAAGCTGCACCAGTTTTTATTTATTTGATGGGATAGAGTGACAACTGAAATGCTTTTCAGAGCGCTATCGGCGTAATGAAGCAGCCTTTGCAATTAAAGATTAAACACGACGGGAGCCATCCAGCTTCCGTAAGATGTTCCTGAAAGCATTCGAGCCGGGCAGTCCCGCTCGAATCACGACGGACTAAACCGACAGGCGCCAGGGAAGGGGGTGTGAATCCCCCGCAGCCCCCGCTGCTGTGATGCTGACGAACCCATATTTAGCCACTGATCTGCTTACCGGATTGGGAAGGATGGGGGAGGACGACGCTAAGCCAGAAGACCTGCCTGCCGGTAATAATCAACAACTTCGGTGGGAAGTGGGTTGCTCAGATGCGTACAGTCGAAAGACTGGGAATGCACGCAGCCCTACCACCCGGCACAGGATCGGGGTATGGCAGCCAGGCAGCACGCATTTATTCTCGCAGGTACCGGCAGCGGTTGTGGTAAAACCACCGTTACGCTTGGTCTGCTCAGCCTGTTGAAGCAGCGCGGCATGCGGGTGCAGCCGTACAAAGTCGGCCCGGACTACCTCGACACCGGCTGGCACACCGCCGTCAGCGGCGTCGCTTCCTGCAACCTCGATGGCTTTATGCTCCCGGAGCCAGTGCTTAACGCGCTGTTTTGCGAACGGATGCAGCGGGCGGATATCGCGGTCATTGAAGGCGTCATGGGGCTGTATGACGGTTTCGGCGCCGACCCCGGCTACTGCAGTACCGCCGCGATGGCCAAACAGCTCGGCTGTCCGGTCATTTTACTGGTAGACGGTAAAGCGGTTTCCACCTCCATCGCCGCCACGGTGATGGGATTTCAGCACTTCGACCCCAGCCTGAATATCGCCGGCGTTATCGTCAATCGCGTCAACAGTGACACCCATTATCAACTTCTCAAAGGCGCCATTGAACGCTACTGCGGGCTGCCGGTGCTCGGCTACGTGCCGCGGGTGGAAGGGGTGGCGTTACCGGAACGCCATCTGGGACTGGTTACCGCCCGCGAGTCGCTGGTTAACCAGCAGCCGTGGCGCGATTTTGCCCACACGCTGGCGCAAACGCTGGATATTGAACGGCTCCTTGCCCTTAGCCAACTCATTACCCTACCCGCCGGGGAGTGGTCCCCGCTGCCGTCGCCCGACGCCGGCGCGGGCCTGACGCTGGCGCTGGCCGACGACGAAGCCTTCAACTTTTACTACCCGGATAACCTCACGCTGCTCGAACGTTGCGGGGTGAATATCGTGCGCTTCAGCCCGCTGCGCGATAGCGAGCTTCCACCGTGCCAGATGATTTGGCTCGGCGGCGGCTATCCGGAAATTCATGCCGCCGCGCTGGCGGCGAACACGCGGATGCTGGCGCAGCTGCAGGAGGCGCACCGGCGCGGGGTGGCGATTTACGCCGAATGCGGCGGCCTGATGTATCTCGGCAGCACTCTTGAAGACGCCAGCGGCGACATCTATCCGATGGCCAACCTTATTCCCGGTCACAGCAAGATGGGCAAACGGCTCACCCGCTTTGGCTACTGTGAGGCGCGGGCGATGCGGCAAACGCTGCTGGCGGCGCCCGGCGAAATCCTGCGCGGGCACGAGTTTCACTACTCGGATTTTACCCCCGAGTCCCCTGCGGTCCTGGCCTGCCGCAAAGTCCGCGACGGCATCACCCTCCAGCAGTGGTCGGGCGGCTGGCAGGTGGGCAACACGTTCGCCAGTTATCTGCACCTGCACTTTGCGCAGCGTCCCATGATGCTTAACCACTGGCTGGCTGCGGCAAGGAGCGCGCTATGACGCTGCTGGCCTGGGGCGTTGCCTGGCTCCTTGATTTTTTCATCGGCGATCCGCAGAGCTGGCCGCACCCGGTGCGCTGGATTGGCAACCTGATCGCCGTCGTTCAGCGCGGCGTGCGTCGCTGCTGTCACAGCGATGCGGCCCTGCGCCTCGGCGGCGCGATGATGTGGCTGGTGGTGGTCGGGCTGACGTGGGGCGTCTCCTGGGGCGTGCTGACCCTGGCGCAGGCGATCCATCCGTGGCTTGGCTGGCTCGTTGAAGTATGGATGATTTTCACCGTGCTGGCCGGACGCTGTCTGGCGCAGTCGGCGCGGGATGTCGAGCGTCCGCTGCGCGCGGGCGATCAGGTGGAGAGCCGTATCAAACTGTCGTGGATCGTCGGGCGAGACACGTCGCAGCTTGCGCCGCAGCAGATTAATCGCGCGGTGGTGGAAACCGTCGCGGAGAACACCGTCGACGGCATTATCGCGCCGCTCTTCTTTTTGCTGCTGGGCGGCGCGCCGCTGGCGATGGCCTATAAAGCGGTCAACACCCTGGACTCGATGGTTGGCTATAAGCACGAAAAATATCGTGCCATCGGCATGGTCAGCGCCCGCCTCGATGATGTCGCCAACTTTATCCCCGCCCGCCTGAGCTGGCTGCTTATCAGCCTCGCCGCTCTCCTCTGCGGTGAAGCGGGCGGCCGCGCGTTGCGCATCGGCTGGCGCGACCGCTACAACCACAGCAGCCCGAACTGCGGCTGGTCGGAAGCGGCGGTCGCCGGGGCGCTCGGCATCCGGCTTGGCGGCCCTAACGATTACTTTGGCCAGCGCGTGGAGAAGCCGTGGATCGGCGACGCGACGCGCGATATTTCCGTAGACGATATTTCCCGAACGATTCGACTGATGTGGGTGTCTTCGACCCTGGCGCTGGCGCTGTTTATGGCGGTCCGGTACTGGCTGGTCGGCGCAGCCTGAGGACAAATGAATGCACTATATCCAGCAACCGCAGGCGATTGAGGCGAAAAGCTTCGACATTATTGGCGACATTATTGCGCAGACCCGCCCGGACTACCGCTTTGCCAGCCCGCTGCACGAAGCCATTATCAAGCGGGTGATCCACACCACCGCCGATTTTGACTGGCTGGATATCCTGTGGTTTTCGCCCGACGTGCTTCCGCGCTTAAGCGCCGCCCTGAGCCATCCCTGCACGCTTTATACCGATACCACCATGGCCCTTTCCGGAATCAATAAAACTCTGCTGGCGAAATTCGGCGGCGAGTGCCGCTGCTATATCAGCGATCCGCGGGTGGTGGCGGAGGCCAAAGCGCAGGGGATGACCCGCTCGATGGCGGCGGTCGATATCGCGGTCGCCGAAGAGGGCGAGAAGGTGTTTGTTTTTGGCAATGCGCCCACCGCACTGTTTCGTCTGCTGGAGCATGACGTCGCGGTCAACGGCGTGATCGGCGTGCCGGTCGGTTTCGTCGGCGCGGCGGAGTCGAAAGAGGCCCTGACGCAGAGCGGCCTGCCGGGCATCGCCGCGCTGGGTCGTAAAGGCGGCAGCAACGTCGCCGCCGCCATCGTCAACGCCATTTTGTACCACCTGCAGGGGGCGCGATGAGCGAGCAATCCTTTGACGCCCCGGTGTGGCACAACGGCAAGGCGCTGCGCAAAGGCTATACCACCGGATCCTGCGCGACGGCGGCAGCCAAGGTCGCGGCGCTGATGGTGATGCGCCAGCATCTGATTCATCAGGTCTCCATTGTCACCCCTTCCGGCGTCACCCTGTGCCTTAACGTCGAGTCGCCGCACGTTGAAGGGCAGCAGGCGATCGCCGCCATTCGTAAAGACGGCGGCGACGATGTTGACGCCACCCACGGGATGCTGATTTTTGCCCGCGTGACGCTCGACGATTCCGGCGAGATTATCCTGCGCGGCGGCGAAGGTGTCGGCACGGTCACCCGCAAAGGAATCGGCCTGCCCATCGGCAGCCCGGCGATTAACCGTACCCCGCGCCACACTATTGAGTCGGCGGTGCGCGAAGCGATTGGCCCGTCGCGCGGAGCCGAAGTCGAGATTTTCGCCCCGGAAGGCGAGGCGCGGGCGCAGAAAACCTATAACTCGCGGCTCGGGATCCTGGGCGGCATCTCGATTATCGGCACCACCGGTATCGTGACGCCGATGTCGGAGGAGAGCTGGAAGCGTTCGCTATCGCTGGAGCTGGAAATTAAGCGCGCGGCGGGGCTGGAGCGGGTGGTGCTGGTGCCGGGCAACCACGGCGAGCGCTTCGTCCGCGAGCAGATGGGTATTGATGCGCAGGTGGTGGTCACCATGAGCAACTTCGTCGGCTACATGATTGAAGAGGCCGTGCGCCTCGGGTTCCGCCAGATTGTGCTGATCGGCCACCCTGGCAAGCTGATTAAAGTCGCCGCCGGGATCTTCCACACCCACAGCCATATCGCCGATGCGCGGATGGAAACCCTGGTCGCGCATCTGGCGCTGCTGGGCGCGCCGCTGGCGCTTCTGCAGCTGGTGAGCGAATGCGATACCACCGAAGCGGCGATGGAGCACATCGACGCGTACGGTTTTCAGCATATCTATCACCATCTTGCCGAACGCATCTGCCTGCGGGTGACGCAGATGCTGCGCTTTACCAAAGCGCCGCCCGTCTGCGACGCCATCATGTTCTCCTTTGATAACAAGGTCCTCGGCAGCAATCGGCCGATCGCCGAGATTGCGCGGGAGATGTCATGTTAACGGTCGTTGGCATGGGCCCGTCGGGCCTGCATCTGATGACGCCGGCGGCGCGGGACGCGGTCGCCAGTGCGGACGCGCTGGTGGGCGGCAAGCGGCATTTGCAGCAGTTCCCTGAGTTTGACGGCGAACGGTTTGCGCTGGGGGCCAATATCGCCGAACTGCTGGAATGGCTCGGCGAGCGTGACGCGCAGAAGGTGGTGGTGCTGGCCTCCGGCGACCCGCTGTTTTACGGCATCGGTACGCGGCTGATAGCCCACTTTGGCATCGAGCGCGTGCGCATTATCCCCGGCATCAGCGCGGTGCAGTATCTCTGCGCGAAGGCTGGTATCGATATGAACGATATCTGGCTGACCAGCAGCCACGGGCGGGAGGTCTGTTTTGATGAGCTGGCGCGCCAGCGCAAGGTGGCGATGGTGACCGACGGGCGCTGCGGGCCGCGGGAAATCGCCGCCCAGCTGGCGGCGCGGGGAAAAGGGTATCGCTGGATGGTGATTGGCGAAAATCTGGCGATGGATAACGAGCGGATCCGCTGGCTACCGGTCAGTGAGGTCAACGGTGAATATGAGATGAACGCGGTGGTGATCCTCGATGAAAGATGAGCTTTT
This sequence comes from Klebsiella pasteurii, assembly GCF_018139045.1. NCBI lineage: Bacteria > Pseudomonadati > Pseudomonadota > Gammaproteobacteria > Enterobacterales > Enterobacteriaceae > Klebsiella > Klebsiella pasteurii. Next base: position 2,858,763 of record NZ_CP073236.1, on the reverse strand, counting down.
TCTGCGCGGCGAGAAGGTGCCGATGACCAAAGAGGCGGTTCGCGCGCTGGCGCTGGCCAAACTTGAACTGCACCGGGCAAGCCACCTGATTGATATCGGCGCCGGTACCGGCAGCGTGTCGATTGAGGCGGCGCTGCAGTACCCCTCGCTGCAGGTAACGGCGATCGAACGCAATCCCGCGGCCCTGCAGCTGCTGGACGAAAACCGCCAGCATTTCGCCTGCGGCAACATTGAGATCCTGCCCGGCGAAGCGCCGATGGTGATGACCGAGCGGGCCGACGCCATATTTATGGGCGGCAGCGGCGGCCGCCTCGACGAGCTTATTGACTGGTCGTGGCAGCAGCTCTACCCCGGCGGTCGTCTGGTAATGACCTTTATCCTCCAGGAGAACCTGAATGCCGCTCTCGACTATCTGCGGCTGAAGGGAATCGAACAGGTTGATTGCCTGCAGCTGAACGTTTCAGCGCTGACCACGCTGGGCAGCGGCCACTATTTCAAACCGAATAATCCCGTTTTTGTTATCGCCTGTCAGAAGGAAGAAAACCATGGCTGAGACATTTGATCCCCGTAGTGTGTGGTTCGTTGGCGCAGGGCCGGGCGACCGTGAACTGATTACCCTCAAGGGGTACCGTTTGCTTCAGCAGGCCCAGGTGGTGATCTACGCCGGGTCGCTGATTAACACCGAGCTGCTGGAGTACTGTCCTCCTGGCGCCGAGTGTCACGACAGCGCCGAACTGCATCTGGAGCAAATTCTCGACCTGATGGAAGCCGGGGTTAACGCCGGGAAAACGGTGGTGCGTTTACAGACCGGAGACGTGTCGCTGTACGGCTCGGTACGCGAGCAGGGCGAAGAGCTGACTAAACGCGGCATCGACTGGCAGGTGGTGCCGGGCGTCAGCGCGTTTCTCGGCGCCGCGGCGGAGCTGGGGGTCGAATACACCGTCCCGGAAGTCTCCCAGAGCCTGATTATTACCCGCCTCGAAGGGCGCACGCCGGTGCCGGAGCGTGAGCAGCTTGAGTCGTTTGCCAGCCACCAGACCTCGATGGCGATTTACCTCTCTGTGCAGCGTATTCATCGGGTGGCGGAGCGCCTGATTGAAGGCGGTTACCCGGCAACCACGCCGGTGGCGGTGATCTATAAAGCGACCTGGCCGGAAAGCCAGACCGTACGCGGCACCCTGGCGGATATCGGCGACAAGGTGCGCGAGGCGGGGATCCGCAAAACGGCGCTCATTCTGGTCGGGAATTTCCTGGGCTCTGAGTATCACTACTCAAAACTCTACGCGGCGGACTTTAGCCATGAATACCGTAAAGCCTGAATCGATTGCGCTTTTCTGCCTGACCCCAGGCGGCGTCCGGCTGGCGAAACGGCTGGCGGCGATGCTGCCGTTAACCTGTTTTACCAGCGAGAAGCTGCTGGAGGAGGGGTTTCTTCCCTTTGAAAACGGTTTTGCCAGCGCCGCGCGCGAGGCCTTCAGCAGCTATTCGGCGCTGATCTTCATCGGCGCCACCGGGATCGCGGTACGCGTGCTGGCCCCGCTGGTGAATGACAAGTTTAGCGACCCGGCGGTGGTGGTGATTGACGAGCGCGGCCAGCACGTTATTAGCCTGCTTTCCGGCCATGCGGGCGGCGCGAATGCCCTGAGCCGCTATCTGGCCGGGATGCTCGGCGCCGACCCGGTGATCACCACCGCCACCGACGTCAACGAGATGGCGGCGCTGGATACCCTGGCGTTCCAGCTTAATGCCCGAATGGTCGACTTCCGCGCGGCGGTGAAAACCGTCAACCAGATGCTGGTCAGCCATCAACGCGTCGGCCTGTGGTGGGACGACGAGCTGGATGAAGACGTCAGCCGCTGCGACCGGCGCGGGTTTATTACCGTGACCGATCTGCACCAGCTTCCCGAGCTGGACGCGCTGGTCTGCGTCACCCTGCGCAACGAACTGCCGGCGATCGCCGTGCCGCACTGGAAGCTGGTGCCGCAGCGGGTAGTCGCCGGAATTGGCTGCCGTCGCGATACGCCATTCCCGCTGTTAGCGGCGCTGCTGGCGCGCCAGCTTGAGGCGCAGCGCCTCGATCCGCTGGCGCTGAAAGCCATCGGCAGCGTCACGCTGAAGAAACACGAACAGGGGCTGATTCAGCTGGCCTCCTGCTGCCGCGTGCCGTTTGAAACCTTTACCGCTGATGCGCTGCGCGAGCATGAGCATCACTTTCCCGCTTCATCGTTCGTCAGAAACACCGTCGGCGTGGGGAGCGTATCCGGCCCGGCGGCCTGGCTGCTGAGCCATGGACAACTGTTGGGCGAAACCCTGCGCGAACAGGGCGTCACTATTACTTTGGGAGTTTCACACTGATGTTAAGCGTAATCGGAATCGGCCCTGGCTCGCAGTCCATGATGACCATGGAGGCCATTGAAGCGCTGCAGGCGGCGGAAATCGTCGTTGGCTATAAAACATACACCCACCTGGTGAAAGCCTTTACCGGCGATAAGCAGGTGATCAAAACCGGGATGTGCAAAGAGATTGAGCGCTGCCAGGCGGCGATTGAGCTGGCGCAGGCCGGGCATAACGTGGCGCTGATCAGCAGCGGCGACGCCGGTATTTACGGCATGGCCGGACTGGTGCTTGAACTGGTCAGCAAGCAGAAGCTGGATGTGGAGGTTCGCCTGATCCCGGGGATGACCGCCAGCATCGCCGCCGCCTCGCTGCTGGGCGCGCCGCTGATGCACGACTTCTGCCATATCAGCCTCAGCGACCTGCTGACCCCGTGGCCGGTGATTGAAAAGCGCATTGTCGCCGCCGGGGAAGCCGACTTTGTGATCTGTTTTTACAACCCGCGCAGCCGCGGCCGCGAAGGGCATCTGGCGCGCGCTTTCGAGCTGCTGTCGGCCAGCAAAAGCGCGCAGACCCCGGTGGGGGTAGTGAAGTCCGCCGGACGTAAAAAGCAGGAGAAATGGCTGACCACCCTGGGGGAGATGGATTTTGAACCGGTCGATATGACCAGCCTGGTGATCGTCGGCAACAAAGCGACCTATATCCAGGATGGCCTGATGATCACGCCGCGGGGCTACGTGCTGTGAGCCACGGCGAGGTGCTGGTGATGGGGGGAACCAGCGACGCGCGGGCGCTGTGCCAACAGCTTGACGCGGCGCAGGTTCGCTACACCCTGTCGGTAGCGACGCCGACCGGCCAGCAGCTGGCGGGGGATATTCGCGGCCGGGTGCGCTGCGGGCGTCTTGAGCTGGAGGAGATGATCGCCTGGCTGAAGGCTAACCGGACCCGCTGGGTGATTGATGCCTCGCACCCCTACGCCGAAGCGGTGAGCCGCAATATCGTCCAGGCCTGCGAAATCGCCGGCGTGCTGCTGAGCCGCTATCAGCGCCCTGAGCAGCTGAGCGGCCTGACCCATCCGCTGCTCTATACCGTGGAGAGCATTGAACAGGCCTGCGAGGTCGCGCGGCGCTTCGGTCCGCGCGTGCTGCTCACAACGGGCAGCAAAGATCTGGCGCGCTGGCGGACGGGATTAGGCGAAAAAACGCTGCTGGCCCGTGTGTTGCCGGTAGCCGATGTCATCGCGCAGTGCGCCGCGCTGGGGTTTGGCGTTGGCGAGATCTTCGCCCTGTGCGGGCCGTTCAGCGCCGAGTTCAACGCCGCTTTCTACCGCCAGTGCCGGGCCGATGTGGTGATCACTAAGGCCTCCGGCGCCGAGGGCGGCTATCAGGAAAAAGTACAACCCTGTCTGGATGCCGGTATCCCCTGCATCGTGATTACGCGCCCGGCGCCGCTGGTGACCGGTGAAGAATTACTGGAAAGTCAGGCTGCCTTTGCCCGGCGCTTAGCGCGCTGGCTGGCCGCTGCTTAAGGAGTCAGAAATGAAAAAAGCGCTTCTGGTGGTCAGTTTTGGCACCAGCTATCCCGACACCTGTGAAAAGAACATCGTCGCCTGCGAGCGCGAGCTGGCGGCCAGCTGCCCGGACCGCGACATGTTTCGCGCCTTTACCTCCGGGATGATTATCCGCAAGCTCAAACAGCGCGACGGTATCGAGATTGATACGCCGCTGCAGGCGTTGCAGAAGCTGGCCGAGCAGGGCTACCAGGATGTGGCGATTCAGTCGCTGCACATTATCAACGGCGATGAGTATGAAAAGATCGTCCGCGAAGTGCAGAGCCTGCGCCCGCTGTTCCTCCGCCTGACGCTGGGGGCGCCGCTGCTGAGCAGCCATAACGATTACGTTCAGCTGATGCAGGCGCTGCGCCAGCAGATGCCGCCGCTTGCCGCCGATGAAACGGTGGTCTTTATGGGCCACGGCGCCAGCCATCACGCTTTCGCCGCCTACGCCTGCCTGGACCATATGATGACGGCGAAGGGATTTCCGGCGCGGGTCGGCGCGGTCGAAAGCTATCCGGAGGTCGATATTCTTATCGACAGCCTGCGCCGGCAGGGGGTGAAGGGCGTGCACCTGATGCCGCTGATGCTGGTGGCCGGCGATCACGCCATTAACGATATGGCCTCGGACGAAGAGGATTCCTGGAAAACGCTGTTCAACGCCGCCGGTATCACGGCGACGCCGTGGCTGAACGGGCTGGGAGAGAATCCGGCGGTGCGCGCGATGTTCGTCGCTCACCTGCAGCAGGCGCTGAGCCTGGCGATGGAGGAGGCGGCATGAGCGGCAAACTGTATGCCCTGAGCACCGGCCCCGGCGCCGCCGATCTGATCACCGTGCGCGCGGCGCGCGTGCTGGGCACGCTGGACATTCTCTACGCGCCCGCCGGACGTAAAGGCGGCGACAGCCTCGCGCTCTCCATCGTGCGCGAATATATCGGCGAGCAGACTGAAGTGCGCTGCTGCCATTTCCCGATGAGCGCCGACAGTGCGGAAAAAGAAGCGGTGTGGGACGAGGTCGCCGCCGCGCTGGTTGAGGAAGTGGCGGCGGGCAAGCAGGTCGGCTTTATTACCCTCGGCGACGCCATGCTGTTCAGTACCTGGGTGTTCTTACTCCAGCGCATCGGCTGCCCGGAGTGGCTGGAGATTGTACCCGGCGTCACCTCTTTCGCCGCCATTGCCGCGCGTTCAAAAACGCCGCTGGCCATGGAGCAGCAGTCGCTGGCGGTGATCTCCTGCACCGCGCCGGAAACGGAAATCGAACAGGCGCTGCGCCAGCATGAAAGCCTGGTGCTGATGAAAGTCTACGGACGCTTTCCCCGCATTAAAGCGCTGCTGGCGAAAAATGGCCTGCTGGATGCCGCCCTGATGATGTCCGAAGCCACGCTGCCGGGCGAGCAGTGCTGGCGTCATTTGGCTGAAGTCAGCGACGACCAGCCGCTGCCCTATTTCTCGACCATTCTGGTCAACAAACAGTGGGAGTATGCAGAATGAAACTTGAACAACAGCTAAAACAGCTGTCTTTCAGCGGGTTAGCTGCAGCGCTATTGCTGATAGTGGTGCCCGAAAAGGCTTTCGCGATGCACATCATGGAGGGGTTTTTACCGCCGATGTGGGCCCTGGCGTGGTGGCTGCTGTTTTTACCCTGCCTGTGGTACGGGCTGGTGCGCCTGCGCCGCATCGTGCAGGAAGATAACAACCAGAAGGTGCTGCTGGCGCTGTGCGGGGCGTTTATTTTTGTCCTCTCGGCGCTGAAAATTCCTTCCGTTACCGGCAGCTGCTCGCACCCGACCGGCGTCGGCCTGGCGGTGATTCTCTTCGGGCCTGGCGTGGTGGCGATCCTTGGCGCCATTGTGCTGCTGTTCCAGGCGCTGCTGCTGGCGCACGGCGGGCTGACAACGCTCGGCGCGAACGGCATGTCGATGGCGGTCATCGGGCCGGTGGTCGGCTATATGGTGTGGAAAATGGCCTGCCGCGCGGGCATTCGTCGCGATGTCGGGGTATTTCTCTGCGCCATGCTGGCGGATCTGGTGACTTACTTTGTCACCTCGGTCCAGCTCGGCGTGGCCTTCCCGGATCCGACCGCCGGCGCGACCGGATCGATCGTTAAGTTTATGGGGATCTTCTGCCTGACCCAGATCCCGATCGCCATTGCTGAAGGGCTGTTAACCGTCATGATCTACGACCAGTTGACCAAACGTCAGCTGATTACCGCACAGGGGCATTAACATGAAAAAGACGCTGATATTGTTAGCCATGGTGGTGGCGCTGGTGATCCTACCGTTCTTTATCAATCACGGCGGCGAGTTTGGCGGCTCGGACGGCGAGGCGGAGAGCCAGATTCAGGTGGTCGCGCCGCATTATGAGCCGTGGTTCCAGCCGCTGTATGAACCGGCAAGCGGGGAGATTGAGAGCCTGCTGTTTACGCTCCAGGGCTCGCTTGGCGCGGCGGTGATATTCTATATTCTGGGCTACAGCAAAGGCAGACAGCGCCGTGATGACCGGGTTTGACCGACTTAGCTATCAGAGCCGCTGGTTTCACGTCGCGCCGGAGCGCAAGTTCCTGTTCTGGCTGCTGCTGATGGGACTGGCCTTTACCCTGCCCCCGCTGGGGCAGGGTATCGAAATGGCGTTGATTGCCGCCTTAACCTGCTGGCTGCTGCGGGTCTCGCCGTGGCGCTGGTGCCGCTGGATGGCGCTGCCGTTTGGCTTCCTACTGATCGGCGTGCTGACCATTCTGTTAAGCGTCAGCCGCGATCCGCAGGATCTGCTGGTGAGCCTGCCGCTGGGCAGCGTCTGGCTGGGCATCACGTCGGAGGGGCTGACGACCGCCAATCAGACCTTCTGGCGCAGCCTGGCGGCGCTGGCGTCCACCTTCTGGCTGGTGCTGAATCTGCCGTTCCCGCAGCTTATTGTGCTGCTCAAGCGCGGGCGGGTGCCGCGGCTGCTGACCGAGCAAATCCTGCTGACCTGGCGCTTTATTTTTATTCTGTTAGACGAAGCGCTGGCGATTCACCGTGCGCAAACATTACGTTTTGGCTACCGTAGCGTGCCGAAGGGCTATCGTTCGCTGGCGATGCTTGTAGGGCTGCTGTTTACCCGGGTGATGATCCGCTACCAGCAGATGAGCACAACGCTGGATATCAAATTGTATCAGGGTGATTTTCACCTCTAAGGATAAGTATGCTTGCCACGACCGATCTCTGGTTTCGCTATCAGGACGAGCCGGTGCTGAAGGGGCTGACGCTGGATTTTTCCCATCACGCGGTGACCGGACTGGTGGGGGCGAACGGCTGCGGAAAATCGACGCTGTTTATGAACCTGAGCGGTCTGCTGCGCCCGCAGAGCGGGGCGGTGCTGTGGCAGGGAAATCCGCTGGACTACAGCAAGCGCGGCCTGCTGGCGCTGCGTCAGCAGGTGGCGACCGTTTTCCAGGACCCGGACCAGCAGATTTTCTATACCGATATCGACAGCGATATCGCCTTTAGCCTGCGTAACCTGGGAGTTGCGGAAGAGGAAATTGCCCGCCGGGTGGACGATGCCCTGACTCTCGTCGATGCCCAGGGGTTTCGTCACCAGCCGATTCAGTGCCTGAGCCACGGGCAGAAAAAGCGCGTGGCGATAGCCGGCGCGCTGGTGCTGCAGGCGCGCTATTTACTGCTCGACGAGCCTACGGCAGGGCTCGATCCTTCGGGACGCGCGCAGATGATCGACATCATTAAGCGTATTGCCGATCGGGGCAACCACGTGGCGATCTCCAGCCATGATATCGATCTGATCTATGAAGTCAGTGATGCGGTTTACGTGTTACGCCGCGGCGAAGTGCTGGCGCATGGCGAACCCGGCGAGGTGTTTGCCCGCAGCGAACTGATGGCCCAGGCCGGGCTAACCCAGCCGTGGCTGGTGAAGCTGCACGCGCAGCTCGGGCTGCCGCTGTGTAAAACCGAAGAAGAATTTTTTACGCGGATGCGAAGCAACGCGATGAAGGAGGCGTCATGACGCTGGCAATTATGTTACAGGGCACCGCTTCCGACGTCGGTAAAAGCGTGCTGGTCGCTGGGCTGTGTCGTATTTTTTATCAGGACGGGCAGCGCACCGCGCCGTTTAAATCGCAGAATATGGCGCTCAATTCCGGTATTACGCCGGATGGCAAAGAGATGGGCCGCGCGCAGATTTTCCAGGCCGAAGCGGCGGGGATCGCGCCGGACGTGCGCATGAACCCGGTGCTGCTTAAGCCGACCAGCGACCGCAAAGCGCAGGTGGTGCTGATGGGCAAGGTGGCGACCGATATGGACGCGGTGAGCTATCACGAATACAAGCCGCGCCTGCGCGAACAGATCCTCGCGGTCTATCATAGCCTGGCCGCCGAACATGACGTGCTGGTGCTGGAAGGGGCGGGCAGCCCGGCGGAGATCAACCTGCGCGATCGCGACATCGTCAATATGGGCATGGCCGAGATGGCCCAGTGCCCGGTGATCCTCGTGGCCGATATCGATCGCGGCGGCGTATTCGCCTCTATCTACGGCACCCTCGCGCTGCTGCACGACCACGAGCGCGCGCGGGTCAAAGGGGTGATTATCAATAAATTTCGCGGCGACGTGGCGCTGCTGTATTCCGGGATCGAGCAGATAGAAGCGCTCACCGGCGTCCCGGTACTCGGCGTGATGCCGTGGCTGGACGTCGATCTCGAAGATGAGGACGGCGTCGCGCTGCAAAAGGGCAAATATCTGCGCACCGACAGGCGCGACATTGAGATTGCCGTGGTTCAGCTACCGCACATCGCCAATTTTACCGATTTCAACGCGCTGGCGGCGCAGCCGGACGTCCGCGTCCGCTATGTTTGCCAGCCGCAGGAGCTGGCGGGCGTGGATATGGTGATCCTGCCGGGCAGTAAAAATACGCTTGGCGACCTGGGCTGGCTGCGCGAGAGCGGCATGGCGCACGCGGTGCTGCAGGCCCGGCATCGGGGCGTACCGGTGCTGGGGATCTGCGGCGGCTACCAGATGCTCGGCGAAACCATTATCGATGAGGTGGAGTCGGGGCTTGGCACGCAGCCGGGGCTGGGTTTGCTCAATACCGTCACCCACTTTGCGCACAGCAAAACGACCACCCAGGTGAGGGCGACCCTCGCTCCAGGGCTGCCGGCGTGGCTGGCGGCAACGGCGGGGCTGGCCGTACGCGGCTATGAGATCCATATGGGCGAAACTGAGCTGCGCGATGGCTGCCGTTCGCTGATGCAACTCCATAAAAATGGGCTGAGCGTAGCGGACGGCGCGGTCAGTGATGACGGCCTGGCGTTTGGCACCTATCTGCACGGCCTGTTTGATAGCGATGAATTTACCCGCGCGCTGGTTAACGGCCTGCGCCAGCGTAAAGGGCTGGCGGCGCTGGATAGCGATGTCGAATATGCGCAGTATAAATCCCGCCAGTTCGATCTGCTGGCCGACGCGATGCGCCAGCATATCGATATCGAAAAAATCTACGCCATCATGCGTCAACATCAGGAGCCCGTATGCTGACTTTAGTCACCGGCGGGGCGCGCAGCGGTAAAAGCCGTCATGCCGAAGCGCTGATCGCCCATGCGCCGCAGGTACTGTACATCGCTACCTCACAGATCTTTGATGACGAGATGGCGGCGAGGATCCAGCACCACCGCGATGGCAGGCCCGCACACTGGCGCACCGCCGAGCGCTGGCGGCAGCTTGATGAGCTGATAACGCCGGATATCGCCCCGGAAGAGGCGATTTTGCTGGAATGCATTACCACCATGGTGACCAACCTGCTGTTTGCGCTGGGCGGCGACAGCGCGCCGGACGATTGGGATTATGCGGCGATGGAGCGGGCGATCGACGCCGAAATCGACGTCCTGATCGCCGCCTGCCAGCGCTGTCCGGCCCGCGTGGTGCTGGTGACCAACGAAGTGGGGATGGGGATTGTGCCGGAGAATCGTCTGGCCCGCCATTTCCGCGACATCGCCGGGCGCGTCAATCAGCGCCTGGCGGCGGCGGCGGACGAGGTCTGGCTGGTGGTGTCGGGCATTGGTGTGAAAATCAAGTAAATCAGGCGCGCCGTACCGGGCGTTATTCTTCTTGCTGGCTCTGCCCTGAGCCAGCCAACATGACGAGAACCTCTATGCAAAGCTTAACCTCTCTACTGAGTGCGATCCCTGCGCCTGATGAAAAAGCGATGGCGCGCGCCCGGCTTCATATTGATGGTCTGCTGAAGCCGCCCGGAAGCCTTGGACGCCTTGAAGATCTTGCCGTGCAGCTGGCGGGCATGCCTGGCCTTGACGGCGTCCCGCAGGTGAAAAAGAAGGTGTTGCTGGTGATGTGCGCCGACCACGGCGTGTGGGACGAAGGGGTCGCCATCTCGCCAAAAGCGGTGACCGCGATTCAGGCGGCGAATATGACGCTGGGCAAAACCGGCGTTTGCGTACTGGCGGCGCAGGCGGGTGCGAAGGTGCACGTGATTGATGTCGGGATCGATGCCGAGCTTATTCCGGGCGTTATCAACATGCGCGTGGCGCGCGGCTGCGGCAATATCGCCGTCGGTCCGGCAATGCGCCGCGGCCAGGCGGAAGAGCTGCTGCTGGAGGTGATGCGCTATACGCGAGGGCTGGCGCAGGATGGCGTGACGCTGTTTGGCGTCGGGGAGCTCGGAATGGCCAATACCACCCCGGCGGCGGCGATTGTCAGCGTTCTGACCGGTAGCGATGCCCAGGAGGTGGTCGGGATTGGCGCTAATCTGCCGTTGGCGAAAGTCGCTAACAAAGTGGAGGTGGTGCGTCGGGCAATTGCCGTCAATCGACCCGACCCGAATGATGGCCTGGATGTACTGGCGAAAGTGGGCGGTTTTGATTTATTGGGGATGACGGGCGTGATGCTGGGCGCGGCCTCCTGCGGCCTGCCGGTGGTGCTCGATGGCTTTCTCTCCTACGCGGCGGCGCTGGCGGCGTGCCGAATTGCGCCGGAAGTGAAACCCTATCTGATCCCGTCCCACTATTCGGCAGAGAAGGGCGCGCGTACGGCGCTGATGCATCTCGAACTGGAGCCCTACCTGAATATGGGGATGCGCCTGGGCGAAGGCAGCGGCGCGGCGCTGGCGATGCCGATCGTTGAAGCAGCCTGCGCGATGTACCACGAGATGGGCATGCTGGCGGCGAGCAATATTGTGTTGCCGAAGGGCTGAGAAAGGGCTGGGGAGCGGCGCTGCGCCGTTCCCTGAATCACATGGAAGATTTTGCGGAACGCAGAAACAAAAAAACACCCTTGAGGGTGTTTATGATGTTGGTTGCGGGGGCCGGATTTGAACCGACGACCTTCGGGTTATGAGCCCGACGAGCTACCAGGCTGCTCCACCCCGCGTCCGTCTTTACTCTTCATCGAGTAAACTTGCATCAGATTTTAATTGGTTGCGGGGGCCGGATTTGAACCGACGACCTTCGGGTTATGAGCCCGACGAGCTACCAGGCTGCTCCACCCCGCGTCCGTCATTACTCTTCCATCGAGTAACGTTACTTCTCTGATTTTAATTGGTTGCGGGGGCCAGATTTGAACTGACGACCTTCGGGTTATGAGCCCGACGAGCTACCAGGCTGCTCCACCCCGCGTCCGTGGAAGCGCACTATACTCCGCTAACGTTTTGATGCAACCCTTTTTGACAGAAATCGTCGATTTTGTAAAAAATGGTGCATACAGAAGCACTTCCCGCTTGTTTTTTGCGCAAAACTGCCTTTGCGGTGCCTAAGCGCATTTCATTAGCCCTGGCGGTTTGTTATCTTCATCACGCACCCGGGCTTAGCAGCATAAAGAAGAGATACCATGAAAGGACGTTGGGCAAAATATGCAGTAACAGGCGCGATGCTGGCAATGCTGGCCTCCTGTTCCTCAAAACCGACCGATCGCGGTCAGCAGTATAATGAAGGTAAACTCACCCAGCCGTTTTCGCTGGTTAACCAACCTGATGCGGTCGGCTCGCCGATTAACGCCGGCGACTTCTCCGAGCAGGTGAGACAGATTCGTAGCGCCTCTCCGCGTCTCTACACCAGCCAGAGCAACGTCTACAATGCGATTCAGGAGTGGCTGCGTTCCGGCGGCGACACTCGCACGCTGAGCCAGTTTGGTATCGACGCCTGGCAGATGCAGGGGACGGATAACTACGGTAACGTTCAGTTTACCGGCTACTACACGCCGGTGGTGCAGGCGCGTCATACTCGCCAGGGCGAGTTCCAGTATCCGATTTACCGGATGCCGCCGAAGCGCGGCAAGCTGCCGTCCCGCGCCAGCATCTACGCCGGCGCTCTGAGCGACAACTACATCCTGGCCTACAGCAACTCGCTGATGGATAATTTCATCATGGACGTGCAGGGTAGCGGCTACATTGACTTTGGCGACGGTTCGCCGCTGAACTTCTTCAGCTATGCCGGGAAAAACGGCTGGCCCTATTACAGCATCGGTAAAGTGCTGATCGACCGCGGCGAAGTGAAGCGCGAAGATATGTCGATGCAGGCGATCCGCGAATGGGGCGAAAAGCACAGCGAGGCGGAGGTTCGTGAATTGCTGGAGCAGAACCCGTCGTTCGTCTTCTTTAAACCGCAGTCCTTTGCGCCGGTGAAAGGCGCCAGCGCGGTGCCGCTGATTGGCCGCGCGTCGGTGGCCTCCGACCGTTCCATTGTTCCTGCTGGCACCACGCTGCTGGCGGAAGTGCCGCTGCTGGACAATAACGGTAAGTTCAACGGCCAGTACGAGCTGCGTTTAATGGTGGCCCTCGACGTTGGCGGCGCGATTAAAGGCCAGCACTTCGATATTTACCAGGGCATTGGTCCGGATGCCGGACACCGTGCCGGTTGGTATAACCACTATGGCCGCGTATGGGTGCTGAAAAACGCGCCGGGCGCGGGCAACGTCTTTAGCGGCTAGTACTCACGTTCTTTTCCCCGGTCGCGCTGCGCTTACCGGGGCTACGGTAGCCCGGGTAAGGCGCTTGCGCCGCGGCCCGGGAATATCCACTTATTCTGAGGTTTTATGTCTGTTGTAATCAGCGATGCCTGGCGCCAGCGTTTTGGTGGCACGGCGCGTTTATATGGTGAAAAGGCGCTGCAATGTTTTGCCGATGCGCACGTCTGCGTGGTCGGCATCGGCGGCGTGGGCTCCTGGGCGGCGGAAGCGCTGGCGAGAACCGGGATTGGCGCGATAACCCTCATCGATATGGATGACGTCTGCGTGACCAACACCAACCGCCAGATCCACGCGCTTGGCGGTAACGTTGGCCTGGCGAAAGCCGAGGTGATGGCGGAGCGCATTCGCCTGATCAACCCCGAGTGCCGGGTCACGGTGGTGGACGATTTCATCACCCCGGAAAACGTCGCGGAGTATCTTGGCGTTGGTTTTAGCTACGTGATTGACGCCATCGACAGCGTGCGCCCGAAAGCGGCGCTGATCGCTTACTGTCGTCGCCATAAGGTTCCGCTGGTGACCACCGGCGGCGCGGGCGGGCAAATCGATCCGACGCAAATTCAGGTCGCCGATCTGGCGAAAACCATCCAGGATCCGCTGGCGGCAAAGTTGCGCGAGCGTTTGAAGAGCCAGTTCGGGGTGGTGAAAAACAGCAAAGGTAAGCTCGGCGTGGATTGCGTGTTTTCCACCGAAGCGCTGGTTTATCCGCAGGCGGACGGCAGCGTGTGCGCGATGAAAAGCACCGCTGAGGGGCCGAAGCGAATGGATTGCGCATCCGGTTTTGGCGCCGCGACGATGGTGACCGCGACCTTTGGTTTTGTCGCCGTCTCCCACGCGCTGAAGAAAATGCTGGCGAAGGCGGAGCGGCTGACGGCGTAAATTCCCGGGTCGCGGCGCAGGCGCCGCCCCCGGGATGAGCTTAAACCTCAACCTCGCGGGCGGCGGCGAGTACCGCCTCGCTCAGGGCGCTGAGCCCCTGGCTGCGCGAGGCGCTCAGCTGGCCGCGCATTCCCAGCGCATCAAACAGCGCCAGCGGATCCTGCGCCAGCAGCTCGGCGGCGCTTTTGCCTTCAACGGCGGTCAACAGCACCGCCAGCATGCCGCGCACGATACGGCCTTCGCTATCGCCGAAGAAATGCAGCTTGCCCTCGGCATCGACGGAATAGCCCAGCCAGACGCGGTTTTCACACCCGGCAATCTCTTTGGCGCGCGCTTTCTGGTCGTCCGGCAGGGCGGGAAGCTGCTTGCCCAGTAAAATCAGCTGGCGGTATTTATCCTCCCACTGGCTGAGCGGAGTAAAGGTCTGCCGTAGAAATGCCTCGGTGATGCGGGTTCCAAAAGGGTGAGAAGTCGTCATTAGTCCACCAGAATTTCCAGAGCGCGGTCAATGGCGTGCACCAGCGCGTAAACGTCGTCTTGCGTATTATAAGGCGCGAAGGAGGCCCGCAGCGTGCCGCTGACGCCAAGCGCCGCCAGCAGCGGCTGAGCGCAGTGCTGACCGGCGCGCAGCGCGATACCCGATTCCGCCAGCAGCGTCACCATATCGCTATGGTGAACGCCGTCAAAATCAAACGCCAGCAGGCTGGCGTCCTGGCAGCGGAACGAACGGAATCCCGGACGTTTCGCCAGCTCCTCTTCCGCCAGCGTGGCCAGACTGCGGCACCAGTTTTCCGCCTGCGCGATATCCGTCTCCTCCAGCCACTCCAGCGCCGCGCTCAGGCCAATCACCCCGGCGATATTGGGCGTCCCGGCCTCGAAGCGCCAGGGGGCGGGCTGGGTTTTGAAGCCGTCGAAGGTGACTTCGGTAATCATTTTTCCCCCGCCGAGCCACGGCGACATCTCCGCCAGCCGTTCGCGTTTGCCATACAGCGCGCCGATGCCGGTCGGCCCGTAGAGCTTATGGCCGGAAAAAGCATAAAAGTCGATATCCAGCGCCTGGACGTCCGCCGGGAAATGCACCGCCCCCTGCGCGCCGTCGACCATCACCACCATCCCGGCAGCGCGAGCCTGGCGAATCGCCAGCGCCAGGTCCGGGCAGCCGCCGGTGACGTTGGACATCTGGCCAATCGCCAGCACCCGACTGCGCGGCGTGATGAGCGCGCCAAGCGCCGCTACGTCCGGCAGACGGTTGCCCGCCAGCGGCAGCTTCACCACCCGCGCGCCGGTTTGCTCTGCAACCATTAACCACGGCACCAGGTTGGCGTGATGCTCCGCTTCGCTGACGATAATCTCATCGCCGGGTTTCAGACGCGGGCGCACGTAGCTCTGCGCCACCATATTAATGGCTTCGGTGGTGCCGCGCGTCCAGACGATATCTTCGCCGGATGGGGCATTAAGCAGCGCCGCCACGCGTTCGCGCGCGTTCTCATAGCGTTCGGTTAGCTGCCGGGCGGCGGCGAACTGGCTGCGATGGACGTTGCCGGCGCTAAGGCGATAGAACTGGTCGCTGGCCTCAATGACCGCCAGCGGTTTGAGGGTGGTCGCGGCGCTATCAAGATAGACGCCGGCGTCGGCCAGCGCCGGGAACTGGGCGCGAAATTGGACGGGGTTGAATGCGTTCATGAGATTCCTCGTATCGATATCAGGATCGTCGCGCAAATCGGCGGGTGATACAAGGTTTGTGCTAACGACTGGAATTTTCTGAATATGGCTTCGGGTGGGTAAAAGATAGTTATGCTGAATAGTGTTGGGTTTGCGTTTTAACCTGGTACAGAACGAATCATAAACAGTATAAATAGTCGAAAGGAGAGAAAGATGAAAATGAATAAGACTGCCGCAATTATTACTGCCTGTGTGCTGACCTTTGGCCTGAGCGCGTGCTCCTCCAACTACGTGATGCATACCAACGATGGGCGCACCATCGTGACCGACGGCAAACCGCAAACGGATAATGATACTGGCATGATTTCGTACAAAGATGCCTGGGGTAACAAGCAGCAGATTAACCGTTCTGACGTCAAACAGCTGGGCGAGCTGGATAAGTGATTAGCGTATATACCCTAAATAATTCGCGTTGCAGGAAGGGGGCAAGTGAGCGAACCCCAGGAGCTTAATCGAGTAAGTGACTGGAGTGAACGACAAATCTGCCGGGAGCAGATTTGAACGTCGCTTGCGACGGCCCGCCAGGGTGAGGCCCACGGCTCGGCCGAGTAATCCGAGGCCAACGCACGTGCAACTTGAAGTATGACGGGTATAGCAGGCAAAAAAAAAGCACCGCGCAGTGCGGTGCTACATTAAATCACTATGGACAGACAGGGTAAATGTACAGGAAGTGAAAAGGGGTAGCTGAGCTACCATGGTCCGCAAACCCGGACCAATTGCAAACACAACAACACAACATCACAACCGTAAGCCAAAAGCTTGTTGGAACACGCATTCCAAAAAAAGCTCTTCGTTCCGGCTCAGGAAGTGCCGCCACTATAGGTATTTGCTGGTAGAAGCTCAACGGACAAATTATAATAGCTCAGATAAAAAAAACTAATAGGTTAACTATTGTTTCCTGTTTGTTAAATTGCCTTAACATCTAAGCCAGAATAACTATGTCCAAGCGTTTGCCACCTCTGAATGCATTACGTGTTTTTGATGCTGCCGCCCGTCATCTTAGCTTCACTCGCGCCGCCGATGAGCTTTTTGTGACCCAGGCCGCAGTCAGCCACCAAATCAAGTCCCTGGAGGATTTCCTCGGCCTCAAACTGTTCCGTCGACGCAATCGTTCTCTTCTTTTAACGGAGGAGGGGCAGAGCTATTTTCAGGATATCAAAGAGATTTTTTCGCAGCTCACCGAAGCGACCCGCAAGCTTCAGGCGCGAAGCGCAAAAGGGGCTTTAACCGTCAGTATGCTGCCCAGTTTTGCCATTCAGTGGCTGGTGCCGAGACTCACAAGCTTTAACTCAGCTTATCCGGGAATCGACGTCAGAATCCAGGCCGTGGACCGTCAGGAAGATAAGCTAGCCGACGATGTCGACGTGGCGATTTTTTACGGCCGCGGCAACTGGCCGGGGCTACGGGTGGAAAAACTGTACGCCGAATATCTGCTCCCGGTGTGTTCCCCGCTGTTACTCACCGGTGATAAAGCGTTGAAAATGCCTGCCGATCTGGCGCAACATACCCTGCTGCACGACGCTTCCCGCCGCGACTGGCAAACTTATACCCGTCAGTTGGGTCTAAACCATATCAATGTTCAACAAGGACCTATATTTAGCCACAGCGCAATGGTGCTGCAGGCGGCAATCCATGGACAGGGGGTCGCGCTGGCCAACAATGTGATGGCGCAGTCCGAGATTGAGGCAGGCCGTTTGGTCTGTCCGTTTAATGATGTTCTGGTCAGTAAGAATGCGTTTTATCTCGTTTGTCATGACAGTCAGGCAGAACTGGGTAAAATAGCCGCCTTCCGCCAGTGGATTCTGGCAAAAGCGGCTAATGAACAAGAAAAATTTCGCTTTCGTTATGAACAATAAATCATCGTAGGGTAAACACATGACCAGCCGTTTTATGCTGATTTTCGCCGCGATAAGCGGTTTTATCTTTGTGGCTTTGGGCGCTTTTGGCGCGCATGTTTTAAGTAAAACGATGGGCGTTGCGGAAATGGGCTGGATCCACACCGGCCTGCAGTATCAGGCTTTCCATACGCTGGCGATCTTTGGCCTGGCGGTGGCGATGCAGCGCCGGATCAGCATCTGGTTTTACTGGAGCAGCGTCTTTATGGCGCTCGGTACCGTTCTTTTTAGCGGCAGCCTCTACTGTCTGGCGCTCTCGCATTTACGCCTGTGGGCGTTCGTTACGCCGGTCGGGGGCGTCTGCTTCCTCGCCGGTTGGGTATTAATGTTAATTGGTGCAATTCGTCTGAAACGTAAGGGCGTTGTTCATGAATAAAGTTGTCCTCTATTGTCGCCCTGGGTTTGAGAAAGAGTGCGCAGCAGAAATTACCGATAAGGCCTCGCGCCTTGAGGTGTTTGGTTTTGCCCGAGTCAAAGACGACTCCGGCTATGTGATTTTTGAGTGCTATCAGGCCGAAGACGGCGAAAAGCTGGTGCGCGAGCTGCCGTTCAGCTCGCTGGTGTTTGCCCGCCAGATGTTTGTGGTTGGCGAACTGCTGCGCGACCTGCCGCCGGAAGACCGGATTTCCCCGATCGTCGGTATGCTGCAGGGCGTGGTGGAGAAGGGCGGCGAGCTGCGCGTGGAAGTGGCCGATACCAACGAAAGCAAAGAGCTGATGAAGTTCTGCCGCAAGTTTACGGTACCGCTGCGCGCGGCGCTGCGCGAAGCGGGCGTGCTGACCAACTATGAAACGCCAAAACGTCCGGTGGTCCACGTGTTCTTTATTGCGCCGGGCTGCTGCTACACCGGCTATTCGTTGTCTAACAACAACTCGCCGTTCTATATGGGCATTCCTCGCCTCAAGTTCCCGTCCGATGCGCCAAGCCGTTCGACTCTCAAGCTGGAAGAGGCGTTTCACGTCTTTATCCCGGCGGATGAGTGGGATGAGCGTCTGGCGAACGGTATGTACGCGGTGGATCTCGGCGCCTGCCCCGGCGGTTGGACCTATCAGCTGGTGAAACGCAATATGTGGGTCTCCTCGGTGGATAACGGCCCCATGGCGCAAAGCCTGATGGATACCGGCCAGGTGACCTGGCTGCGTGAAGATGGCTTCAAGTATCGCCCAACGCGCAGCAACATCTCGTGGATGGTGTGCGATATGGTAGAGAAGCCGGCGAAAGTGGCGGCGCTGATGGCGCAGTGGTTGGTGAACGGCTGGTGCCGGGAAACCATCTTTAACCTGAAGCTGCCGATGAAAAAACGCTACGAAGAGCTATCGCGTAACCTGGCCTATATTCAGGAACAGCTCGACGAGCACGGTATCAACGCGCAGATCCAGGCGCGCCAGCTGTATCACGATCGCGAAGAGGTGACGGTTCACGTTCGCCGCCTGTGGGCTCCCGTCGGCGGTCGCCGCGACGAACGCTAGTTTGCCCGCTTGTAGGCCGGATAGGGCACTAAGAGCCTATCCCATTAGGGCTATTTTGTTTGCCATTTTGAACCTGGGCAGTGCTCAGAATCCTCACGTACTACGTGTACGCTCCGGTTCTTCCGCGCTGTCCGTGTTCAAACTGACTGCACCAATAACGCCTATTGGGATAGGCTCTAAGCCGCTATCCGGCGCTGCCATAGCCGTTATGACTGCGACACGTCCGAAACAATATGCGTCACATCATCCAGATGGCCGATCCGTGCCTCTCCTGAGCGATTAAATTTGCTCTTATCAATCAGCAATAACGATTGCGACGCCCGCTTGAGCAGCAGCGATTTGAACTCGGCGTTCACCGTGTTTGAGTCCCAGAGCGCGCCCTCGCTGTCGATACCCTCGCAGGAAAAAATGAACAGGTCGATCTCCAGCGCTTTGAGCTGTGGGATAAGCGACGCGCTGACGTAGCAGCCGTATTTTCGCTGGAGCGTACCGCCGGAGCAGGTGAGCTGAATGTACTCTCGCTTGCTGAGCTCCTGGCAAATTGGCTGGCTGTTGGTAAAGACGTGAAGGTCGATATCAGGCAACTGGCGGGCCAGATACCAGCAGGTGGAACTGGCATCAAGGGCGATAACCATCCCCTCTTCTATCCACGCAAGCGCCTCGCGGGCGATATCCGCTTTGTGCGCGTAGTGGCTTTTCAGACGGATATGAAAAGGGTCGCCGCTATCCCGGCTTTGCCGGTGAATGACTTTTGCCCGGCCGTGGTTACGCAGCACTTTTCCCTGGGACTGGAGCTCGCTGAGATCGCGGCGGATGGTTTCTCTGCTGACGTTCAGCTGCAGCGATAAGGCTTCGGTGGTCAGGCTGTTATGGTTAATGAGCAGGTCTAGTATCGCTTGCTGTCGTGCCGCTTTCATTTTTCTCACCCTGGCGTTCGCTGAGCGCCCGCATCAGACGGGCGCTCCGGCATGAGATTACGGCGTTACTCCTTTTTTTAAAAGAATATTCCCGTACTTAGCGCGCTCACCTGTGATAACGATCGCAAAGGCTTTTTGCGCCCGCTCGTAGAAAGCAAAACGGTCGATGCGCGTGATATCCGGGCAGGGCGCGGGGCCGGAAAGCGCCTCGCGGTAGCGGGTTTCCACCTGCGGATCGAGGGCGTCGCCGGTCACGGCGGCCATCATCACCAGCGGCGGAGCGTAGCTGTCTAACTCAAACAGCGGAATAATCGCCTGCAGCAGGTCGCTGACCTGCAGGCCGTCGGCTCGAATGACCTGTGGCCCCATGCTGTGCGCCGGGAAGTGGGCATCGGAAAAGACGATCTCATCTCCGTGCCCCATTTCCGCCAGCACTTTCAGTAGCTCCGGCGATATTAACGGGGAAATTGTTTTTAGCATCTCATACTCCCTCAATCAGTTCGGGATCGGTTTGCGGGTAAAAATAGCGATACTGATAGCTCACCTGCGCTCTGGCCTGCTCAGGGCTGCTGAATTCACCGACGCCATACCAGCCAAACATGGCGGCGCCGGCGACGGTGGTTTCGGCGTCATCCAGTACTTTAATCGGGATCTCCAGCCTGTTGGCTTTGATCTGATTCCACAGCGCGTTGCGGCTGCCGCCGCCGACCAGCAGCAGCTCGCTGGCGTTAAAGTGACCGATTTTTTGCAGCGTTTGTAGGTTGTTCGCCAGCTGTTCGGCTAATCCCTCCAGCGCGGCGAGGTAGAAGTGACCGCGAGTGGTATTCAGCGTGATGCCCTGCCAGCCCGCATTTGGGCTGGATAGCAGGTCGCACTGCATCTTCACTTTTTGAGCGCCGGCGGGGAGGGCGCGGGCCTCTTCAATCAACGTTTGCCACGGCGTTTCAGGCGTCCACAGCAGCTGGCGTATCCATTCCAGCACGCCGGAGGCCAGCCACTGCATGCCGGGGTTATAGCGTCCCGGCTGGCTATCCAGCTCGCAGGTGGATCCCGCGTAGTGGCTGAGTAGCGGCGTATTCACCTGAGCGCTGCGCACCATCAGGATTTCCCAGGTGCCGGAAGAGAGCACCGGTTCATCCTGCTCCGCGCCCGCGCCAAACAGCGCGAACTGGGTATCGTGTCCGGCGGAGATAACCGGAATGCCGACGGCTAAACCCAGCATCTTCGCGGCATCGCTTTGTAGCGTGCCGATCTGCTGGCCCGCCTCAACGAGCCGGGGAAACAGGCGGCGCGGCAGCCCCGTCGCCTGCAGGATCTGCGCGCTGAAATCCCGCTGGTGGATATCCAGCATCTGGCTGGTGCCCGCCATGGTGATATCGGTCGTGAATTCCCCGGTCAGACGCTGGTTGAGAAGCGAGGAGATGAACAGCCAGGCATGGGCCTGCTCCAGCAGCTGCGGGTGGTTCTCTTTCAGCCAGATCAGCTTATACAAGGTGTTGAAGGCAAATGCGCCGACGCCGGCAATCTGCTGGAGCTGCTGCGCGGGCATAAAGCGGCCGATATTGTCCATCACCGCCGCGGTACGCGGACATTTCCAGCTGATGACCGGATAGAGCAGCTTGCCCTGTTCATCCACCAGCGCGCCGTCGACGCCGAAGGTGGTGACCGTGATGCCGCGAACCGTGCAGGACGAGAGCGCATCGCTAATCTGCCGGCAGCACTCGGCGAAACGTTGCAGGATCGCCTCCAGCGACCACTGGTGCCAGGCGCTGTTCTCCACGGCGATATCGCTGGCGTTGGCCGTTGCGGCGCGGGCGATAATGTTCCCCTGGCGGTCAACCGCAATCGCCCGCACGTTGGTGGCGCCGCAGTCGAGGACCAGGATGACGTCTTTTTTCATAGTGAACTCCATAAACGTCGCCGGATGGCGCCGCGCTTATCCGGCCTACGGTTCTGTAGGCCCGGTAAGCCTGCGCCACCGGGCAAAGCCGCATTAACGTTTATACAGCGGGCCGTAGTTTTCGCAGGCGCGGTAATCCTGGCCTTCGCTATCCATACCGTGCGCAGACCAGCTGGAGGGGCGATAAATTTTCGCCTCATCTACGTTATGCATGCAGACCGGGATCCGCAGCATCGACGCCAGGGTGATAAAGTCGGCGCCGACGTGCCCGATGGTCAGCACGCCGTGGTTAGCGCCCCAGTTCGCCATCACCGAGTAGACGTCGGAGAACGGGCCTTTACCGGTCAGGCGCGGCGCAAACCAGGTCGTGGGCCAGGTGGAGTTGGTGCGGGCATCGAGTTGGTCATGCATCGCTTTCGGCAGCTCTACGCTCCAGCCTTCGGCGATTTGCAGTACCGGGCCAAGACCTTTGATGATATTCACGCGGGTCATGGTGAACGGCACGCCGCCTTCGGTCAGGAAGCGGGAGGAGAAGCCGCCGCCGCGGAAGTATTCATGAATCGCCGGGCACCATTCGGTGGCCGCCAGGCAGGCGTCGGCCTCCTGCTGGCTGATTTCCCAGTGCGGTTTCATGGTTGGCTTGCCTTCCGCATCGCGCTGTTTGCAGGCGCCGTCCAGCGCCGCCGAACCGGAGTTGATCAGGTGGATGATGCCGTGCTCCGCCAGCCCGGTGAGCGGTTGTCCGGTGACGCGTTCTACCGCTTCCGGCGACCAGTAGGTGCGCACGTCGGCAAATACCTGAGCGGTGCCGGTCAACTGGTGGCCCATCAGCATTGCCACGCCGTTGAGACTGTCGTTTTCCGTGGCGACGACAAAGGGTTCGCGTACGCCGTTCCAGTCGAACGAGCTATTGAGCAGCGCTTCGGCGGTATCGCCGTTGGGGTATTGATCGGTCCAGTGGCGCTGGCCCTGAAAACCCGCAGCGATGGCGTTATAGCCCAATGACTCTTCGACCAGCCCTTTTTCCGCCAGCTTGCTGTTGCCCTGCATCATGTCGCGAATGCACATCGCCATCAGCAGGCTCTCTTTCAGCACCGCGCGGCTCTGTTCGGCATTGCGCTTATACTGCTGCGCGTTCTGGTCTTCGCCGTAGCGGAAGTTTTTATCCGCCCACGCCAGCGCCATTTCCAGCTCGCTTTCATCATAGATTTTCTGGTCGATGCGGCGGCGCAGTTCGGTCATGTCCACCGCCTGCACTTTCATACCTAGCCAGGACTCGAAGAAGTTGTGATCGACGATAGAACCGGCAATCCCCATCGACACGCCGCCGACGGAAAGATAGCTTTTGCCCTTCATGCTGGCGACCGCTAAGCCGGCGCGGGCAAAGCGCAGCAGTTTTTCTTCGACATCCGGCGGAATGCTGGTGTCGTCGGCGTCCTGTACGTCGTGGCCATAAATGGAGAATGCCGGAATACCCTTCTGGCTATGCGCCGCCAGCGCCGCCGCAAGGTAAACCGCGCCGGGGCGCTCGGTGCCGTTAAAGCCCCAGATGGCTTTTGGCCGCAGCGGATCCATATCGATAGTTTCGCTGCCGTAGCACCAACACGGGGTGACGGTAATGGTGACGCCGACGTTCTGGCTGCTGAATTTCTCCTCGCAGGCAGCGGACTCCGCCATACCCGCGATGCAGCTGTCGGCGATGACGCACTCAATCTGCGCGCCGCAGGCGTGACGCAGTTTTTCCGCGATCAGCGCGGCGGTGGCTTTCGCCATGTTCATGGTTTGTTCTTCCAGCGACTCGCGTACTCCCATGCGGCGTCCATCGATCACCGGGCGAATGCCAATTTTCGGTAAGCTGATTTTTTTCATTACAGATTCCTCACGTTATTCGGATAAATGTTTAGTTAGCTGCCGTTTGCGAACGGAAACGGGCGAAAATGAAGATGACGGCAAAGCACAGGGCCGGAACCAGCTCCGCGGTGGGAATATTGCCGGCGGCGTCGCTGACAAAGCCCATCACCGGGGTGACGATCCCGCCGCCAATAATGGTCATGACGATAAAAGAGGAGCCGTATTTGGTGTCCTGCCCCAGGTTTTTGATGCCCAGCGAGAAGATGGTCGGATACTGAATGGACATAAAAGCGCTGCACAGCGTCAGGGCCAGCAGACCCACGTGGCCGCCGGTGAAAGCGGAAATCAGGCACAGGATCATGGAAAGCAGGGCGTAGGCCGCCAGCACTTTATGCGGCGCGAAGCGGCTGATGAGCCAGGTACCGGAGAAGCGGCCGATAAAGAAGCACACCATGGTGCCGGTCAGATAGTTGGCGGCGAAACCGGGCGTCATGCCGGGGATCTCTTCGATAGCGTAGCGAATCAGATAGCTCCAGCAGGCGGTTTGCGCGCCAACGTAGCAGAACTGCGCCAGCACCGCCCAGCGCCAGTGGCGAACGCGGACCAGGCGAGCAAGGGAAGCGGAGAAAGAACTCTGGTTGGCGTCACTATGGTCGTCGCTCTGCAGGGCCGGAAATTTGGTCAACATAATCAACAGAGCGACCAGTAAGACAACCGCGACGATGATCATATACGGGGTTTGCACCGAGAGCACCAGGCTGTGCTTATAGGCGCTAAGCTGCTCCGGAGCCATTTTATCGAGCACATCCTGCGATTGATGCGGCACATTAGACAAAATAAGACTTTGCCCAAAAACCACCGCAATAATGGCGCCAAACGAGTTAAAGGTCTGGGCAAGATTAAGCCGGAAGTGACCGCCGCTTTCTGGGCCTAACACGGTAACAAACGGGTTTGCCGCGGTTTCTAAACACCCTAAGCCCGCAGCAATAATAAACAGGCCAATCAGAAATAAGGTGTAATTCATGACCTCGGCGGCGGGCCAGAATAGCGCGGCACCAAAAGCATATAAGAACAGTCCGGTAATAATACCGGCTTTATAACTTAACTTTTTCATCAAGATTCCGGCCGGAATAGGGATAACGAAATAGCCGAAATAAAAGGCGGATTGAATCAGTCCGGCCTGAAAATTCGTCAGCGTAAAGGCTTGTTGAAATTGTGGTAATAAAATATCGTTGAGATTATTAGCGACCGCCCAAAGAAAAAATAACGAGCACAGCAGGGCGAAGGGAATAATGTAGCGCTTGCTTTTCCCTGTCTCTACCGCACGAAAACTCTGCGTTTGTATTGTTGTGTTTCCCATAGCATCCTCATTGGTTCAGAAGCGTGTTCAGCGGCCGGCTTATGCCCACCAGACCACAATAATCAGGTGAG
This sequence comes from Klebsiella pasteurii, assembly GCF_018139045.1. NCBI lineage: Bacteria > Pseudomonadati > Pseudomonadota > Gammaproteobacteria > Enterobacterales > Enterobacteriaceae > Klebsiella > Klebsiella pasteurii. The sequence continues at coordinate 2,833,862 of NZ_CP073236.1, read as the reverse complement.
CTCTTGCGGCGACGTCAACAGTGAAATAAACATCACGGAATGAACTCATGAATGCATTTTCAAATTAAAAACGCCTTTTAATATGATGACGGTCACATTTAGCATCCCCTCGGTGATTTTATGTGATTATCATCACTTTAATTATCAGAAAAACATGACCGTTTGAGGAAGTTAATTCTAAAACCCACAGGTTGAATGCCCGATTTAATTTATAATAAAGAAAACGGTCAGTTGTTAAAACTATCAGCAAAATGCCCGTTTTTAAATCTATGAGTAAGAACGGGCATTTTTTTATCAGGCAAAAACGAGAGAACGCTTTTTTTAGCCTGAAATAAGTGAGGGGTATCACAGAACCGGTGAATGTAAATTCCTTTCTGATTATTCGGGATGAAGATGATGGGCAATTATTCGAGTTATTCAACAGCGTCGCGCGTCTTATCCGACGAGCCGTCTGTTGTGGCATTGCGCATCATAAAGAGAGGTAAAGAATGGAACGAAATAGACTGGCCCGGCAGATTATTGATACCTGCCTGGAAATGACCCGGCTGGGGTTAAATCAGGGGACCGCCGGCAACGTGAGCGTGCGTTATCAAGGGGGAATGCTGATCACGCCGACGGGTATTCCATATGAAAAGCTGACGGAGGCGCATATTGTGTATATCGATGCCGAAGGCCAGCACGAACAGGGTAAACTGCCGTCCAGCGAGTGGCGTTTTCATCTGGCGGCCTATCAGACCCGCCCTGACGCGCACGCGGTGGTGCATAATCACGCGGTTCACTGCACGGCGGTGTCGATCCTCAATCGCCCCATTCCCGCCATTCACTATATGATTGCGGCGGCGGGGGGCAACTCTATCCCCTGCGCGCCATACGCCACGTTCGGTACCCGCGAGCTGTCTGAACATGTGGCCGTGGCGTTGAAAAATCGTAAAGCGACGCTGCTGCAGCACCATGGACTGATCGCTTGTGAAGAGAATCTGGAAAAGGCCCTGTGGCTGGCGCATGAAGTTGAGGTACTGGCGCAGCTCTATCTCAGTACCCTGGCGATTATCGATCCGGTGCCGGTTCTTGATGACGAGGCCATCGCCGTTGTGCTGGAGAAATTCAAAACCTACGGATTGCGTATCGAAGAGTGATGCCGTAAGCGAAGGTTTCTGCCGACGGCTTCCGGGAAACAGATCCAGTGCGGCTTCGCTTATTCCCCCGGTGGCGGCTGGCGCCTTACCGGGGCTACTGGGTCATCACCGTCTGCGGATCGGTAGCCCGGACAGATCCGCAGCATTGCCTCCGGGAAGCCCCAGCGCTAGCGGGCCAGCCGCAGCTGCTGCAGGTTGCCGTCCAGCTGTAAATCGGTTTGCAGACGTGCGATTTCCCGGCAGGTGAAGGCCATCTCTTGCTGTTCTTCCAGCTTCTTGCGCCACTTCTCCGGCACGTCCGCCAGCCGCGCGTAGATTCCTTCCAGATCCTGGAAATCGGTTAATAGCTGGGCGGCGCTTTTTGGACCAATCCCCGCCACGCCGGGAACCTTTGAGCTGCTGATGCCCGCCAGCCCCCAGTAGTCGGGCAGCTGCTCCGGCGTCACGCCAAACTCTTTGGCGATAAACGGCGCGTCGAGCCAGCGCTTCTGGAAATAGTCGCGGATGCGAATCGTCGGCGACAGCAGCTGGCAGTAGCCTTTGTCGGTTGAAACGATGGTTGCCTGATGGCCAGCCTGCGCCACCTTTACCGCCAGGGTCGCGGCGAGATCGTCAGCTTCGCTGCCGCTGAGCGCCCAGCAGCGAAACCCGCGCTGCTCAAACGCCGCCCGCAGCGCCGGCATTTCCGCTTCGAGGGTCTCCGGCATCGGCGCGCGCCCGGCTTTATAATCGGGCAGGCGCTGATGCCGCCAGCCGTGGCCGCGGTCTTCATCATCAAATACCGCCACCACGTGGGTCGGTTGGCTATGAACCACCAGCTGTTCGAGCGCATGCAGGCAGGTATCGACGCAGGGTGACCCCTGCACCGCATGGATGCGGCGAATCAGATTAAGTGCGTCGACGATTAGCAAATGAACGGCCACGGATCCCCCTTATTCTCAACGTCTTTTAGGGTAACACCACCGCGCGGATGAGGCTATTGGCACCAGGAAAATCAGGAAGATGCCTCGCAGTTTCGGGCTAACCAACGTGCATCAGCAGGCGAGGATCGCCATGAGTGGCCTCGCCGTACCAGACCGCCTCGCGTACCGACACCGGTTTGTGGATCAGGCCCAGCGCGTAAAAACGATCGGCGATACTTTGCTGGGCGCGAATCACGTGGAGATCCATTGGCCGCGGTCGATGGCTGCGGCGCGCCAGGGCTCGGGCCAGAGAAGCGGCGTTAAGCCCCTGCTCGGCGGAGAGCAGTCCGACGGCTTCCTCCCGATGCTGGTCGATAAACTGCCCGGTCTGCGTCAGTTCCGCCAGCAGGCGCTGCATGATATCGCTATTGCGGCTGGCGTAGTCGCGGCGCGACAGGTAGAACTGGTGGTTATTGACGCGCCCCTCGCCGCTGGCGACAACCCGTAATTCACCGCTATATTCCGCGTCGCTGAGCAGCGGATCCCACATCATCCAGGCGTCCACCGCCAGGTAATCGCTGGCGGTCAGTGGATATTTCGGCGGTATATAGACCACTTTGACGTCATGTAATCCCAGCCCGGCCTCTTCCAGGATATGCAGCAGCAGCCAGTGCACGTTAGAACCTTTATTCAGCGCGATACGCTTGCCGCGCAGGTCGGTAAGGGTGCGAATGTCGCTGTGCTGCGGGACGACCATCGCCACGCTTTGCGGCGCGGGTGGTTCCCAGGCGACGTAGACCAGTTCGCTGTTATTGGCCTGCGCGAAAACCGGCGGCGCTTCGCCGGTGGTGCCAAAATCGATTTCATCGCAGGCTAGCGCGTGCAGCAGCTGCGGCCCGGCGGGGAACTCGCTCCACAGCACGCTGACGCCGCGGCTGGCAAAAGCTTGCTCAAGACTTTGCCGCGCTTTCAGGATGCCAAGATTGCCGAAGCGCTGGAAGCCGATGCGCAGTTCCCGGTCGCGAGAGATCGTTTTGACCGCCGCGCTGTAGCGGGGCTCCTGACGGCGGCGGCTTTTAATGATGCCTAAATTTGCCAGCTGCGTGCGCAGCGCGTGGCGGCTGATACCGAGCAGCGCCGCGGCCTGACTTTGATTATCGTCACTGTGGGCCATCGCGCCGCGTATCAGCGCCCCGGTGACCCTTTCCCACAGCGGTTCGCCCGGCAGGGAAAGCTGACGACGAATAAAATCGTCGAGTTCATTATCGCCAACTGCCGAGGGCTCGTTGTTCAGGGTCGTCAGCCGCAGCTGGGCGGGGCCGATCTCCTCTTCTTTACTCAGCAATACCGCGTTATGCAGGGTGTTCTCCAGCTCGCGAATATTGCCCGGCCAGGGGTACGCCATCAGCCTTGCCAGCGTCTCCGGGGCCAGACGGCGAACCGGGCGACCTAAGCGGCGGGCGTAGAGCGAGAGAAAATGGTCCGCCAGCACCGGAATATCCTGGCGACGCTGGCGCAGCGGCGGCAGCGGCACGATGGCGATATTCAGTCGATAGTAGAGGTCTTCGCGGAAACGACGCTCGCGGATGGCCTGCATCAGATCCACGTGGGTGGCGGCGATCACCCGCACATCGACCTTAATGGCCTTGCGCGAGCCGACGCGGGTGATTTCGCGCTCCTGCAGGACGCGCAGCAGTTTCACCTGGAGCGCCAGGCTAAGCTCGCCGATTTCATCGAGCAACAGCGTGCCGCCTTCCGCCGCTTCGAACCAGCCGGGATGGCTTTGTACCGCGCCGGTAAACGCACCTTTTTCATGGCCGAACAGCTCCGCTTCCGCCAGGCTTTCGCTGAGCGCGCCGCAGTTGACGGCCAGGAACGGCCGGTGACGGCGCGGGCTATGGTGATGCAGGTAGCGGGCGACGACCTCTTTACCGGTGCCGGTTTCGCCGACGATCAGTACGGTCGCCTCTGTTGGGGCCAGTTTATCCAGCAGGCTCTGAAAAGCTTTCGACGCCGGGTCGATCAGCGTGGGCGTTGAGGATGGAAATTCAGGATTCAGCATGGTTGACCTCCGGCTTTTGATATCCTGAAGTTATCCTGTGCCGGGGACGGAAACCAGAGGGCTAACTCGCCGGTCAGTTGCAAATGCCGCAGTCCGAACGCATTGGCTGCGGCATTTGCAACAGCGGTATACGGTCCCGTTTTATCTAACCGACTGATTTTGTATTGTTAATTTTTTATTCACCATTGGCACGATTATCGCTAACACTCATATAACCAAATTAAAACAACTCTTCGATAAATATCGAATATGGTTATATAGGAAATCGATAATGACGCAAAAAACCGACGACAAAATCAATGTGTTCTGGTTTCTGCCCACCCACGGCGATGGTCGCTACCTGGGCACCGCGGAGGGCGGGCGGCCGGTTGATTTGCCTTACCTGCAGCAGGTAGCGCTGGCGGCCGACAGCCTCGGCTACTACGGCGTGCTGATCCCAACGGGGAAAAGCTGCGAGGACTCCTGGCTGGTGGCCTCGGCGCTGGCGCCGCTGACCCGTCGCCTGCGCTATCTGGTGGCCGTTCGTCCGGGCCTGCAGCCGCCGACGCTGGCGGCGAGGATGGCGACGACGCTCGACCGTCTGTCGGGCGGTCGGCTGCTCATTAACGTCGTCACCGGCGGCGATCCGGTGGAAAACAAAGGCGACGGTATTTTCCTCAGCCACGGCGAACGCTATCAGGTCACCCGCGAATTTCTCGACGTCTACTCGCGCCTACTGAAAGGTGAAAAGGTGGATTATCACGGCGAGCATATCCACGTGGAAGGCGCGGAAGTGCTGTTTCCGCCGGTACAGGAAAACGGCCCGCCGCTGTTTTTTGGCGGCTCCTCTGAGGAAGCCATCGACGTTGCCGCCGATCAAATCGATACCTACCTGACCTGGGGGGAGCCGCCGGCGCTGGTGGCCGAAAAGCTGGCGGTAGTGCGCGAGCGCGCCGCCGCCCGGGGCCGCACGTTGCAGTACGGGATTCGTCTGCATGTGATTGTTCGCGAAACCGAAGAGGAGGCGTGGGCCGCCGCCGATCGGCTGATTTCTCACCTTGATGACGAGACCATCGCCCAGGCGCAGAAAATTTTTGCCCGTATGGACTCCACCGGCCAGGCGCGCATGAGCTCGCTGCATAAAGGATCGCGCGACAATCTGCGTATTGCGCCGAACCTGTGGGCGGGCGTAGGGCTGGTGCGCGGCGGGGCGGGAACGGCGCTGGTCGGCAATCCGCAGCAGGTGGCAGAACGCATTCGCGAATATCAGGCGCTCGGTATCACCAATTTTATCTTCTCCGGCTATCCGCATCTGGAAGAAGCCCATCGTTTCGCTGACCTGGTCATGCCGCTATTGCCGCTGGCAGGCCACGATCAGCCGAAGGCGCGTAGCGTCAATACCGGCCCGTTCGGCGAAACCATCGGCGGCGATAAGCGTCCGGTGAAACAGGTCAGCGCAAGCTGAGGAGGCGCGTATGTTACACCGGTTTCTGAAGGCGGTGGGCTATGCAAACTGAACCGCACGTAGTGATCGTCGGCGGCGGATTTAGCGGTGCGGCGGTGGCTATTCATCTCCTGCGCCTGGCGCCGACTGGCGTGCGGGTCACGCTGCTGGAGCCGCGCGAGGTGCCCGGTGCGGGCGTGGCCTACTCCACGACCGAACCGAGCCATCGGATTAACGTTCCCGCCGCACGGATGCAGCTTGCCGGGGAAGAGGAGGGCGCATTCGACCGCTGGTACCGCAGCCAGCCTGCTTTTGCTGATGATCCGCAGGCTCTGTTGGAAGACGGCGCGGTCTATCCGCAGCGCGGCCAGTTTGGCCGCTACGTCGCCCAGCGTTTTGCCGAGAAGGCGCGCGCCAGCGGTGGGCGGCTGACGCATCTGCGCGAGCAGGCGCTAAGGTTTGAAGATGGCGAGATTATCACCGATGGCGGGCATCGGCTGCGGGCCGATCTGCTGGTGCTGGCCATCAGCCATCCGCCGCCCTCTCTGCCGTCGCTGGCGACGCCGTTCGCGATCCATCCGGCGCTCATCGCTAACCCCTGGCGAACGGGCGTGCTGGACGCTATCGCGCCGGAGGCGAGCGTCGCGGTCATGGGCACCGGCCTGACGATGGCGGATACCGTCGCGACGCTGACGCGGCTGGGACATCGGGGGCCGATAACGGCATTTTCACGCCGTGGGCTACTCTCCCGCAGCAACCTGAGCGGCAGCGCTGACCCCTGGGAAGGCGAGTATACCTACGGATCGCTGCGCCAGCGGCTGCGGCAAATCCGCCGGGATATCGACCGCGCCGCAGAGCGGGGGCAGGCCTGGCAGGTGGTGCTGGACGCGGTGCGTAATCAGGGGCAGGAGATCTGGCAGGCGCTGTCGGTGGCCGATCGTCAGCGCTTCCTGCGTCATTTACGCAGCTACTGGGACGTTCACCGCTACCGTATCGCTCCCCAGGTCGCCGGGATTCTTGAGCAGCGCCAGCGCAACGGCAGCCTGCGAGTGCTGGCGGCCAGGCTTACTGCGCTGGCAGGCGACGCGCAAAAATTGACGCTCACCCTCTCGCCCCGGGGCGGTGAAGCGCAGCGGGTGAGCGTTGACCATTTTATTTTAACCACCGGCCCGGCGCACGGGGCCCTCACCGACAGCCAGCCGCTGCTGCGCCAGCTGAGCCAGGATGGGCTGATTCGCGCCGACGCGTTTGGCCTCGGGCTGGACGTTGATCGCCGCTCGCGGGCGATTGGCCGGGAAGGGCGGGTCGCGCCCAATCTGCTGGTCTCCGGGCCCGCCGCGCGGGCCCATTTCGGTGAACTGATGGGGCTACCGCAGGTAGCTGACCATGCCGCCGCCGTAGCTGCCGAAGCATTACTGGCGCTGGGCATTAAGCAATCCGCCCGATGTCCGGCGTTCTGAACGCCTTTTATCCCCTGATTCCTTTAATGATTATGCGCGCGTCCCGACAGCGGGGCGCGTCGTGGAGAGCGCTATGTCATCACAACGTGAAATTCGTCTGAACGCTTTTGATATGAACTGCGTCGGCCATCAGTCGCCGGGGCTGTGGGCCCATCCTCGCGACTGCTCCTGGCAGTATAAAGACCTTGAGTATTGGGTCGACCTGGCGCGTTTGCTGGAGCGCGGCAAGTTTGACGGGCTGTTTATCGCCGACGTGCTGGGCGTCTATGACGTGCTGAACGGCAACGGCGATGCGGCGCTCCGGCAGGCGGCGCAGGTGCCGGTCAACGATCCGCTGGCGCTGATTACGCCGATGGCGCTGGTGACGGAGCATCTCGGATTCGGTCTGACCGCTTCGCTCTCTTTTGAGCATCCCTATCCGTTCGCCCGCCGCCTGTCGACGCTCGACCATCTGACGAAGGGGCGAGTGGGCTGGAATATCGTGACCTCCTATCTGGAGAGCGGGGCGCGTAATATTGGCCAGAAAGCGCAGACCGACCACGATGCCCGCTACGACTACGCCGATGAGTATCTGGAGGTGGTCTATAAGCTGCTGGAAGGGAGCTGGGAGGATGGCGCGGTGCTACGCGACAGGGAACGTAAGATCTTCAGCGATCCGCGAAAAATTCATCCGATTAACCATCAGGGCAACTTCTTTTCGGTGCCGGGGATCCACCTCTGCGAGCCATCGCCGCAGCGTACGCCGGTGCTCTATCAGGCGGGCGCTTCCAGCCGCGGCAAGCAGTTCGCCGCCGGCCACGCGGAGTGCGTATTTGTCGGCGCGCCGTCGAAAGTGCTGCTGAAAAAGACGGTGGCGGATATTCGCCGTCGCGCCGAGGAGGCCGGGCGCGATCCGCGCAGCATCCTGATCTTCAATATGCAGACGGTCATTGTTGGCGAAACCGACCGTGAAGCTCAGGCGAAATGGCAGGAGTATAAACCGTACGTTAGCTACGAAGGGGCGCTGGCGCTGCTCTCCGGCTGGACCGGCATCGACCTTGGTCAGTATCAGCCGGATCAGGTGCTGGAGTATCTGCATACCAACGCGATTCAGTCGATGGTAGAGGCGTTTTCCACCGCCGATCCGAATAGCCAGTGGACCGTACAGAAGCTGGCGGACTGGGCGGGGATCGGCGGCTTCGGGCCACTGGTGGTCGGCAGCCCGCAGACGGTCGCCGATGAGCTGCAGTCCTGGGTCGAGGAGACCGACGTCGATGGCTTTAACCTCGCCTATGCGGTGACCCACGAAACCTTCCGCGACGTGGTGGATTTGCTGGTCCCGGAGCTGCAAAAGCGCGGCGTGTTTAAGCAGGAGTATCGCGAGGGAACCCTGCGCGAGAAGCTGTTTGGCGCCGGCCCGCGGCTGGCTGCGCCGCATCCGGGCGCAGGCTATCGCTACGGCGCGCAGGTCGTGGTCGGACGTGAAGAGAAGGTGAGTTAATTTTGCCGGTCCCCCTCTCCCCGAAGGGTGAGGGGCTGAACTGTGGGGCGGAAGGTTTTTCCCGGAGGCGGCGCTTGACGCGCCTGTCCGGGCTACGGGTCCACCGCCGTCTGCGGGCCGGTAGCCCGGACAGGCGACTGCGCCGCGACCCGGGAAGTGAAGGCTTACTGCTTATCCAGCGACCAGGTCGCGCTGCGCACGTCTACTTTTACCGGCAGCAGGCCGATACGGGTGAAGGTATCCGCCAGCGCCTGCTGTTCGTTATAGACCGCAGGCGTCATACGCTCTGCGCCATAAGGCAGACGCGCCAGCGTCTTCAGCCAGATAGCTTTATCCAGCCCGGTAGAGGTGGAGAGGATCCCGGCGGCATCGTCCTGATGACCGTTGGCCCATTCGCTCAGTTTACCCAGCTCATCCACCACCTGCTTTGCGGTATCCGGATACGTGTCGGCAAATTTGCGGCTGGCCAGGTAGAAAGTGTAGTGCGGCACCAGCCCTTCGGCATTGCGAATCTGCCGCGCTTTGGCGTTCGTTTCCACTTCGGCGAGGAACGGATCCCAAATAACCCAGGCGTCAATGGCGCCGCGCTGGAAGGCGGCGCGGGCGTCAGCAGGCGGCAGATAGACCGGCGTGATATCTTTATAACTCAGCCCGGCTTTCTCCAGCGCGGTCACCAGCAGATAGTTCACGTCGGAGCCTTTATTGAGCCCCACGCGCTTGCCTTTAAGGTCGGCGACACTCTTTACCGTCGAGTTTTCCGCCACCACGATGGCTTCGGTTTTTGGGTTCGCCGGAGAGTGGGCTAAATAGACCAGATCCGCCTGCGCCGCCTGGGCAAAGGCCGGGGGCGCATCGCCGGTGGCGGCAAGGTCGATGCTGCCAACGTTCAGTCCTTCCAGCATCTGCGGCCCGGCGGGAAATTCAATCCAGCGTACGGCGATACCCTGCTTTTTGAAGCTTTCATCGAGGGTGCCGCGATATTTAAGCAGCGCGAAGATATTCGCTTTCTGATAACCGATGTTCACGGTCTCCGGCGCCTTCGCCAGCGCGGAAATGGATAAGCCTGCAAGCAGGAGTAGCAGCGCCGGGCGGGATAATCTGAGCATGATTTGTTCTCCTTGAGCGGTTTTCCGTAAGGTAACAAATCGTCTTTATAACTAATAAATAACTAAATTGTCATTTATATAACATAAATGAAGGGTGAGGGCAGGGAAAAGAAAGCCCGGCATACCGCAGCATACCGGGAGAGGGGTTAATCGCAGGCGACAATCTTCATTGCCAGGCCGCCGCGCGAGGTTTCACGATATTTGGCGTTCATATCTTTGCCTGTTTCGTACATGGTCTCGATGACTTTATCGAGGCACACCCGCGGCTCGCTGGTGCGGCGCAGGGCCATACGCGCGGCGTTGACCGCCTTGACCGCCGCGATAGCGTTACGCTCGATGCACGGCACCTGCACCTGGCCGGCAACCGGATCGCAGGTGAGACCGAGGTTGTGTTCCATACCAATTTCCGCAGCGATGCATACCTGACCCGGACTGCCGCCCAGCAGTTCAGCCAGACCAGCCGCCGCCATTGAACAGGCTACGCCGACTTCTCCCTGGCAGCCCACTTCGGCGCCGGAAATTGAGGCGTTCATCTTATAGAGCGAGCCAATGGCGCTGGTGACCAGCATATAGCGCGCCAGCGAGTTGGCGTTCACTTTGCGGATGAACTTGTCATAGTAGGCCAGCACCGCAGGTACGATACCGCAGGCGCCGTTGGTCGGCGCGGTCACCACGCGCCCGCCGGCGGCGTTCTCTTCGTTAACCGCCAGGGCGAACATATTAATCCAGTCAACGACCGCCATCGGGTCGCTGTTGGTATTGTCCTGGCTTACCAGCATCCGGCGCAGCGCGGCGGCGCGACGGGGAACCCGCAGCTTGCCCGGCAAAACCCCCTCGGTGGTAATGCCGCGCTCAATTCCGCTGCTCATCACCTCCCAGACCGCGGCAAAGTGCTGCTCCAGCGCTTCTTTACTGTGCAGCGCCAGCTCGTTTTGCATCATCAGGCCGGAGAGCGATAGCCCGCTTTCGCGGCAGTGGCGCTGCAGGTCGGCGGCGCTTTTATACGGATAAGGGACGGCGACAGGCGCTTCGGCGGTCATGCCGAAATGGTCTTCGTCGACGATAAAGCCGCCGCCGATGGAGTAGTACGTCTGGCTGTAGAGAACCTTCTCGCCGCCGAGGGCGGTAATACGCATGCCGTTCTCATGCCGCGACAGGTTGTCGGCGTGGAAATTCATGCACTGATCGACCGGGAACGCCACTTCCTGCTGGCCGTTCGCCAGCATCAGGCGGCCATGGGTGTTGACGTCCTGGATAAAGCCGGGAATCGCGTCGATATCGACGGTATCCGGCAGGTTGCCCGCCAGGCCCATAATAATCGCGATGTCGGTATGGTGGCCTTTACCGGTCAGGGAAAGGGAGCCGTAGACATCGACGACGACTTTGGTTACCTCGGGAAGCAGCCCGCGCTCAATAAGATCGTCCGTGAATTGTTTGCCCGCTTTCATCGGTCCAACGGTGTGGGAGCTGGAAGGGCCAATGCCGATTTTAAAAATATCGAATACGCTGATCATGATGCATCCAGTGCTGTCGGGAGGCGCGCCGCCGTTAAGCGGCGCGGGGGATATTAGCTAAACAGAGAGTAGAAAATCGCGGAGATAGCAATCAGGCCCATAATCACTACGAATACGTTGCTGACGTGGCCGCTGTATTTGCGCATCGCCGGGACTTTCTGAATCGCGTACATCGGCATCAGGAACAGAATCATCGCGATAATTGGGCCGCCCAGGGTTTCGATCATCCCAAGGATGCTGGGGTTCAGCGTCGCCACAATCCAGGTGGTGACCAGCATGAACAGGGCGGTGATTTTGTTCAGTTTGTTGATTTCGATGGACTTGCCTTTACCGCGCAGGGATTTAATCACCATGCCGTTAAAGCCTTCGCGAGCGCCCAGGTAGTGGCCAAGGAAGGATTTGGTGATGGCGATCATCGCAATGATCGGCGCCATCCAGGCGATGATCGGCGCGTTAAAGTGGTTCGCCAGGTAAGACAGAATCGAGATGTTCTGATCTTTCGCCGCCGCCAGATCCGCCGGGGAGAGGCTCAGTACGCAACTGAAGACGAAGAACATCACGGTAAGCACCATCATAATGTGCGCGCGGGCCAGAATGCTGGAACATTTTTTCTCTGCGCCCTGGCCGTACTCTTCGCGTTTCGCCACGGCGAAGGAGGAGATGATCGGCGAGTGGTTAAAGGAGAACACCATGACCGGAATCGCCAGCCACAGGGTCATCCACAGGCCGTTGCCGGTCGCGGTCGCGCTGCTCAGGGAGAGTGTCTCCAGCGCCGCGCCGTTCCACTGCGGGATCAGATAAAAGGCCAGGATCATCAGCGCGACCACGAACGGGAACACCAGCACGCTCATCGCTTTCACAATCATCTGCTCGCCGAAGCGCACGATGGTCATCATGCCGACAATCAGAATCAGGGAAAGAATCGCGCGCGGCGGCGGCGTGATATGCAGCTGGTGCAGCATAAAGCTTTCGACGGTATTGGTGATCGCCACGCTGTAAACCAACAGAATCGGGTAGATGGCGAAGAAGTAGAGCAGGGTAATCAGCTTACCTGCGCCGACGCCGAAATGCTCTTCAACCACTTCGGTGATGTCTTCACCTGGATTCTTACCGGACAGCACGAAACGGGTCATCCCGCGGTGGGCGAAGAAGGTCATCGGGAAGGCCAGAATCGCCATGATGATCAGCGGGATCATACCGCCGACGCCGGCGTTGATCGGCAGGAACAGGACGCCCGCGCCGATAGCCGTGCCGTACAGGCCCAGCATCCACATGGTGTCCGTCTTACGCCAACCGCTACGGGTAGCATCCGAAACGATGGTGCTGGTTTGAGTGGTTTCCATCTGTATCTCCTGGAGGAAGCAACAAAATCTATTGAATAAAAAAGACCAAATAATATGAAATTCGTTTGTTTACGGTTTTTTAGGCATTTTCTCCGTAACAATTGGTGCGGGAAGATACATTTATATGGTGAATGCATCAGTGATCGCGATCTCAAATGCAATAATCCACTTTAAATGTAAGCAATTTTAGTCCAAAAGCCTGTTTCTGGTGATCAGCCAGAGATTTGTGGCGCGGAGGCTATCATTTTCAGCATATGAGAGAATAGTGGCGGGACGTAATAACGAGGTTTTTACTGTAAAAATGCGATGTTCTCGACGTTTTTACGTTAAAAGTCATCTTTCCTGGTGATATTTATTGCCATTTTTGGAAACGCAAACGATTGGCTTTTGTGGAAATGGCGCTAAAAATTCATAAAAGGAATGATTTATTTGGAAAGCATTCGGGCGTATTGAGAACTGAAGACGCGGGGAAATATTGCGGCAAGGGCGGGGAGAAATGCCCGGGGGGCGTAAGCCGCCGCCCGGGAGAAGAGCACAAGAGAACTCAGGAACAGATTTCGTAGCAGGGGATGTAGGCGGTGCCGCCCGGCAGCTTCATACGATGCTGCGCCACAAAGCCCTGCAGCAAGTCATCCATGCGGCGCATCATCGCCGGATCGCCGTGAATCTTATACGGGCCGAATTTCTCGATAGCCTGGATACCCACCTCTTTAACGTTACCGGCGACGATACCGGAGAAGGCGCGGCGGAGATCCGCTGCCAGCACTTCCACCGGCTGGTCCGGATAGAGTTTAAGGTTGGCCATATTGTCGTGGGTGGGGTCGAACGGCATCTGCAGGTCCGGCGCAATACGCATCGACCAGTTGAAGCTGTAGGCGTCTCCGGTTTCGCGGCGGTTCTCTTTGACCATCGGCATCGCTTTTTTCATCTGACGGGCAACTTCTGCGGCGTCGTCGATGATGATGCGATAGTGATGACGGGCGGATTCGCCCAGCGTATGGACGATAAACTCATCCAGTACGCGGAAATAATCGGCGCTCTCTTTTGGCCCGGTGAGGATCAGCGGCAGAACCTGCGACTTGTTCGACGGGTGCATCAAAATGCCCAGCAGATAGAGCAGCTCTTCCGCCGTGCCCACGCCGCCCGGGAAGATGATGATGCCGTGGGCGATGCGCACGAACGCCTCCAGACGTTTTTCGATATCCGGCATGATGATCAGTTCGTTCACCAGCGGATTCGGCGGCTCGGCGGCGATAATTGACGGCTCGGTCATCCCGATAAAGCGGCTGTCTCTGTAACGCTGCTGCGCGTGGCCGACGGCGGCGCCTTTCATTGGCGCTTCCATCGCGCCCGGTCCACAGCCGGTGCAGATGTTAAGTTCGCGCAGACCCAACTGGGTGCCTACGCGGCGGGCGTACAGATACTCATTTTCGTTAATCGAGTGGCCGCCCCAGCAGACAATCATATTTGGCGCTTCGCCAACGTGCAGGGCGCGGGCGTTACGCAAAATGGAGAAGACCAGGTTGGTGATATGCACCGAGCTTTCAAGATCGAGGTTCGGGAAGCGGACGGTGTTGTGGATCTGGCCGTAGACGAACAGGATATCGCGCAGTACGGCAAACAGGTTGGCCTGCAGGGAACGGATAATACGCCCGTCAACGAAAGCGTCTTCCGGCGGGTTGATCAGTTCCAGCTTCACGCCGCGTTCGCGACGCAGCACGTTAATATCGAAGTTTTCAAAACGAGACAGAAGCTCCTTGCTGTTATCGGTCAGGCTCCCCGAGTTGAGCACAGCAAGCGAGCAGTTGCGAAAGAGTTGATACAGGTCACTGCTGGCGGTGCGTTTAAGCATATCCACTTCCAGCTGCGACAGCATATCCATTGAACCAAGCGGGCTAACATGTGTAATCAAGTGAACTCCTTACAGGACGATTATCGTCTTCCTGTGATTACAATAGCCCTGCTGATGGCGTTTTCACAACCTTGCGCGCGGGTTAACGCACGCAAATTGTGAAAATGTTGATTATTGACGGGCGAGGCGACCGGTGGCCGGCACAAAATCGGTATTGCTGCGCCACGGGTTGATGTCCAGACCGCCGCGTCGCGTGTAGCGCGCATAAACCGAAAGGGCTTCCGGCTGGCAGAAACGCTGAATATCGTTAAAGATGCGCTCTACGCACTGCTCGTGGAATTCGTTGTGATGGCGGAATGACACCAGATAGCGCAGCAGTTTTTCGCGATCGATTTTCGCCCCGCGATACTGAATCTGCACCGAGCCCCAGTCAGGCTGATGGGTAATCAGGCAGTTGGACTTCAGCAGATGGCTGACCAGGGTCTCTTCGACCACTTTGCCGGCAGCGGCGTCCTGCAGGTAATCGGCGCTAAACTGGTAGTTATCGATTTCAATATCCTGGTCGTCGATGCAGGTGCCGTGCAGATGGGCCACCGGCTGGCCTTCGAGCTCATCAAGGCGATACAGCGACACCTTCACTTCCCCTTCGGCGCAGGCGCTGAGATCGCGCGCCAGCGTCGCCTCGACCGCCTGCCAGTCGGCAAAACGCGTCTGGTTAAAGCTGTTGAGATAGAGCTTAAAGCTTTTTGATTCCACCAGATTTACGGTGGTGTCGCTGAGCTCAACGTGGCCCACGGCGACCTGCGGCAGACCTTTGGCGTTCAGCCAGGAGAGCTCGTACAGCGTCCAGATATCGGCGCCGTGAAACGGCAGATTATCGGCGTGCAGATCCAGCGGGTCGCGGTTCAGGCTGCGCGGGACGCCCTGAAGCAGGCTGGCGTCGTAGGTATCGCGGTAATCGGTTGATTTTCCGAGCGTGAGGCCGGCCAGCGCCTGATGATTATCGTAAGAAGACATGTTTCACCATAGTTAAAGCGGTTACACTATATGCCAAGTGTATCCTGTCTAACGTGAAGAGAGAAACCGGTGGATCAGCAAACCGCAGAAGCGCTACAAGCATTTACCCAACGTTACTGTGAGGCGTGGCAGCAGCAGCGCTCCAGCCTGCCGCGTAGCGAAGAGCTTTACGGTATTCCGTCGCCGTGCGTCAACGGCACGGATGATGACGGTGTTTTCTGGCAGCCGCAGCCGTTTTCATTAGAACAAAACATTCACGCAGTTGAACGGGCGCTGGAGATTGTGGTACAACAACCGCTTCATGCTTATTATACCACTCAGTTTGCCGGTGATATGCAGGCGCGTTTCGCCGATGAAACCATGACGCTGCTGCAAACCTGGAGCCCGGATGATTTCCAGCGGGTGCAGGAAAATCTGATCGGTCATCTGCTGGTGCAAAAGCGTTTGAAGCTGTCGCCGACCCTGTTTATCGCCACCCTCGACAGCGAACTGGATGTCATTTCGGTCTGTAATATGAGCGGTGAAGTGATCAAAGAGACCCTTGGCACCCGAAAACGCGCGACTCTTTCCCCCTCGCTTGCGAGTTTCCTCAATTCCCTTGAGCCTGTTCTGTAATCCAGACTACTCAAATTTTTGTGAGAGATCTCTTACAAGACCTGTAAGAGATCGTCATCATTTAAGCCGATCCTTCAAGGACTATATTTTAAGAAATTTAAGATTTTTCAAGTGATTAATGATTTTCTTATTAAGGATACTGACGAATAATCTTAAGATATTGTCTTAACAAGGGTTGTAAGACAGGGCGGAATCAGGGATTCTATACACATCGACAGGGAGTTGATAAACGAAGTGAACATCAGGATGATGACGCTTCTGCAGGACCCGCCAGGACGGCGTTGCAAGGACAGGCTTCAGGATGAAGCACAGGATAACGCAGGATTGCGTAAAAGGACACCTCCAGGAAGGAGAACGAGAGCCGAGCGGGACGTTCGGTGGATCAGGAAGATCAGGATAGACTTAAGGATGAGTTATTTCGCATCGGGGTGGTGTGAAAGCAGGATGCAACTGTTTATGGATGAACATGGTCAGGAGACCTCAGGAAAAGTTTTCAAGGACGAGCAGGGAGCACCAATGTAGCTGGATTGCTGCAAAACGAACCGGGAGCACTGTTTTATACAGTGCTCCCTTTTTTTATTTCTCGTCTGAATTTGCTATTCTGCGCCGGTTTTCAACTCACCGAGGTTTCCCATGACTCTTGACCATCGCGTGCGCGAGCGCCTGCTCGCCATTGAAGCGCTGCTGCGCGAAACGGAACACTGGCAGGATAGTGCCCCCGATAGCCGCGCGTTTGCCAGCGAACAGCCGTTTTGCCTCGACACCATGGAGCCGATTGAATGGCTGCAGTGGGTATTGATTCCGCGTATGCGCCAGCTGCTGGAAAGCGGAATGCCGCTACCGCAGAACTTCGCCGTTGCCCCCTATTATGAGATGGCCCTCGATAACGCTCACCCCGTACGCGAGCGGTTGCTGGCCGAACTGGTCCTGCTGGATGCGCTGTTTGCCGGCGGCGAAGCCTGATGCTGGAAATTGTATATCAGGACCGTTGGCTGGTCGCGGTAAACAAACCTTCGGGCTGGCTGGTGCACCGTAGCTGGCTGGATCGTGATGAAAAAGTGGTGGTAATGCAGACCGTGCGCGACCAGATAGGCCAGCACGTGTTCACCGCCCATCGTCTCGACAGGCCGACGTCCGGCGTGTTGTTGATGGGGCTATCGAGCGAAGCGGGAAGATTGCTGTCGCAGCAGTTCGAGCAGCATCAAATGCAGAAACGCTATCATGCGATCGCTCGCGGCTGGCTCAACGACGAAGCGGTGCTTGATTATCCGCTGGTTGAGGAGCTGGATAAAATCGCCGATAAGTTCGCTCGCGAAAATAAAGACCCGCAACCGGCGGTGACGCATTATCGCGGCCTGGCGACGGTAGAGATGCCGGTAGCGACAGGACGTTACCCCACGACCCGCTATAGCCTGGTGGAACTGGAACCGAAAACCGGACGTAAACATCAGTTGCGTCGCCATCTTGCCCATCTTCGCCATCCGATTATCGGCGATAGCAAACACGGCGATTTGCGGCAGAATCGCAGCGCGGCGGAACATTTTGGCTGCGATCGGCTGATGCTGCACGCCAGCCAGCTCTCGTTAACGCATCCCTTTACCGGCGAACCGCTGGTCATTCGCGCCGGTCTTGACGACGTCTGGATGCGCGCGCTGTCGCAGTTTGGCTGGCGCGGCCTTCTCCCGCTAAATGAAAGGGTTGAGTTTGCCGACGACTGCGGTCAGGATGAAGAGATACAGGTCAATTCAGGGAGCTAGTCATGGCGGAAGTCGGAATTTTTGTCGGTACGATGTATGGAAATTCGCTCCTGGTCGCCGAAGAGGCGCAGGCTATTTTGAGCGGGCTGGGTCATCAGGCGAAAGTCTTTGAAGATCCTGAAGTCAAAGACTGGGAGTCATATACCGGGAAATATGCGCTAGTGGTGACTTCGACCACCGGGCAGGGCGATTTACCGGACAGCATTGTGCCCTTGTACGAAGGCATCAAAGATATGTACCAGCCGCATTTACGCTATGGCATTATCGCCCTGGGCGATAGCACCTACGCCAACTTCTGCGGCGGCGGTTTGAAGTTTGATGCGTTATTGCAGGAGCAGGGCGGCACGCGCGTGGGCGATATGCTGATGATTGACGCCAGCGAAGATCCGGAACCCGAAAGCGTCTCTAACCCATGGGTAACGCAGTGGGCGACGCTGCTTGATTAAAAAGTTTCGCCCTCTCCCTACAATAGAGGGCGCCCCTTTTATTACTGATGTTCAATGCCAGTGCCAGATTAACGGTCAAAAAGATCGTACCAATTCTCCGCGCGGCTGGCTTCGGGCATTTGCCTTAAAACCTGTGTTATGCCAGGGTCTTTACCGGGCTATTTCACGGGGTCAAGAGAGTTGATTCACACTCCTGTCTTTTGTACCGCCCTCTCCACCTCTCAACGGGCGCGGTTTTTCATTTCCGTGAACCATCCCCCATCTCGTTAGGCATACGCCATAAATCAGATTTGCTCAGCCGGTGAAAGCTGTGTATTTGCACGGTGAGCCCGGCAGCCCCTCTTTTTATACTTTCCCTGCCAGTTCCCAATGCAGTGCCAGATATAACGAAAACAATGAAAAACACTAACACGTCATTCTGAGTACCCTACAGGTTGTGCTGTTCAGAATGAACGTAGCTAACGCTATGATTCAGGAGTGCAACAATGAGTTCATTAAGTCAGGCGGCGAGCGGCGCTGAAAAGCGCACCAATGCTCGCTACTGGATAGTGGTGATGCTGTTTATCGTCACATCCTTCAACTACGGCGACCGCGCCACCTTATCCATTGCCGGATCGGAGATGGCCAAAGATATTGGTCTTGACGCCGTTGGCATGGGTTATGTTTTCTCCGCCTTCTCATGGGCCTACGTTATCGGTCAGATCCCAGGCGGCTGGCTGCTTGACCGATTCGGTTCAAAACGCGTCTATTTCTGGTCCATTTTTATCTGGTCCATGTTTACCCTACTGCAGGGCTTCGTCGATATCTTTAGCGGCTTCGGCATTATCGTCGCGTTGTTTACCCTGCGTTTCCTTGTCGGCCTGGCCGAAGCGCCATCTTTCCCCGGAAACAGCCGTATCGTCGCGGCCTGGTTCCCCGCCCAGGAGAGGGGCACGGCGGTGGCTATTTTTAACTCCGCGCAATACTTTGCCACCGTTATTTTTGCGCCAATCATGGGTTGGCTGACCCATGAGGTGGGCTGGTCGCACGTGTTCTTCTTTATGGGCGGCCTCGGGATTATCATCAGCTTTGTCTGGCTGAAGGTGATTCATGAACCGAACCAGCATCCGGGTGTGAACCAAAAAGAGCTGGATTACATTGCCGCAGGCGGCGCGCTGATCAACATGGATCAGGCGGCAGCCAAAGCCAAAGTGCCATTTAGCGTAAAATGGGGGCAAATCAAGCAGCTGCTGGGTTCCCGCATGATGATCGGCGTCTATATCGGCCAATACTGCATCAACGCTTTAACCTATTTCTTCATCACCTGGTTCCCGGTTTATCTGGTGCAGGCGCGCGGCATGTCCATTCTGAAAGCCGGTTTTGTCGCGTCGGTGCCGGCAATTTGCGGCTTCGCGGGCGGCGTGCTCGGCGGGATTATTTCCGACTGGCTGATGCGGCGTACCGGCTCGCTGAACATCGCGCGTAAAACGCCGATCGTGATGGGAATGCTGCTGTCGATGGTGATGGTGTTCTGTAACTACGTCAACGTGGAGTGGATGATCATCGGTTTTATGGCGCTGGCCTTCTTCGGTAAAGGCATCGGCGCGCTGGGCTGGGCGGTGATGGCGGATACGGCGCCGAAAGAGATCAGCGGCCTGAGCGGCGGTCTGTTCAATATGTTCGGCAATATCTCCGGCATCGTGACGCCAATTGCCATCGGCTATATCGTCGGAACCACCGGTTCGTTTAACGGTGCGCTGATTTATGTGGGTGTCCATGCGCTGGTGGCGGTGCTGAGCTATCTGGTGCTGGTCGGTGATATTAAGCGTATTGAACTGAAACCAGTGGCAGGACAATCATCATGACAACGCAATCGAGTCCCGTTATCACGGACATGAAGGTTATCCCGGTGGCCGGGCAGGACAGTATGCTGCTCAACATCGGCGGCGCCCATAACGCGTATTTCACCCGCAATATCGTGGTGCTGACCGACAACGCCGGCAATACAGGCGTCGGCGAAGCGCCAGGCGGCGAGGTGATTTATCAGACGCTGGTTGACGCTATCCCGCAGGTGTTGGGCCAGGAAGTCGCCCGCCTGAATAAAGTGGTTCAGCAGGTGCATAAAGGCAACCAGGCCGCGGATTTTGACACCTTCGGTAAAGGCGCCTGGACGTTCGAACTGCGGGTGAACGCGGTGGCGGCGCTGGAAGCAGCGCTGCTGGATCTGCTGGGCAAAGCGCTCAACGTGCCGGTTTGCGAACTGCTCGGGCCGGGCAAGCAGCGTGATGCGGTGACCGTGCTGGGCTATCTGTTCTATGTAGGCGATCGTACGAAAACCGATCTGCCCTACCTGGAAAGCACGCCGGGCAGCCACGCGTGGTATCGCCTGCGCCATCAGGAAGCGCTGAACAGTGAGGCGGTGGTGCGCCTGGCGGAAGCCGCGCAGGATCGCTACGGCTTTAAAGATTTTAAACTGAAAGGCGGCGTGCTGCCCGGCGAGCAGGAGATCGAAACCGCCCGCGCGCTGAAGAAGCGTTTCCCGGATGCGCGCATTACGGTCGACCCTAACGGCGCCTGGCTGCTGGACGAAGCCATCGCTCTGTGTAAAGGGCTGAACGATGTGCTGACCTACGCCGAAGACCCCTGCGGCGCCGAGCAGGGCTTTTCCGGCCGCGAAGTGATGGCGGAATTCCGCCGCGCTACCGGTCTGCCGGTAGCAACTAACATGATCGCCACCAACTGGCGCGAAATGGGCCATGCGGTGATGCTGAACGCCGTGGATATTCCGCTGGCCGATCCGCACTTCTGGACCCTGTCCGGCGCGGTGCGCGTGGCGCAGCTTTGCGATGACTGGGGCCTGACCTGGGGCTGCCATTCCAATAACCACTTTGATATTTCACTGGCCATGTTTACCCACGTCGGCGCGGCGGCGCCGGGTAACCCCACGGCCATTGATACCCACTGGATTTGGCAGGAGGGAGATTGCCGCCTGACCAAAAATCCGCTGGAGATTAAGCGCGGAAAAATCGCGGTTCCGGACGCGCCAGGACTTGGCGTTGAGCTGGACTGGGAGCAGGTACAGAAGGCACATGAGGCCTATAAAAGGCTGCCCGGCGGCGCGCGTAATGACGCAGGCCCAATGCAGTACCTGATCCCCGGATGGACTTTTGACCGTAAACGCCCCGTTTTCAGTCGTCACTGATTTGAATAAGGATTGAACTATGAGCGCACAATTTTCGACCCCCGTTGTTTCTTCTATGCAGGTCATTCCGGTCGCGGGCCACGACAGCATGCTGATGAACCTGAGCGGCGCGCACGCCCCGTTCTTCACGCGTAATATTGTGGTAATTAAAGATAATTCCGGCCATACCGGCGTCGGCGAAATCCCCGGTGGAGAGAAAATCCGCAAGACTCTCGAAGATGCGATCCCGCTGGTGGTTGGTAAGACGTTGGGTGAGTATAAAAACGTGCTGACCGCCGTGCGCAATACTTTCGCCGACCGCGACGCCGGTGGGCGCGGTTTGCAGACCTTCGATCTGCGTACCACAATTCACGTAGTGACCGGGATCGAAGCGGCGATGCTGGATCTGCTGGGCCAGCATCTGGGCGTGAACGTGGCGTCTCTTCTGGGCGATGGTCAGCAGCGCAACGAAGTGGAAATGCTCGGCTATCTGTTCTTCGTCGGTAACCGTAAAGCCACGCCGCTGCCGTATCAGAGCCAGCCGGATGACAAATGCGACTGGTATCGCCTGCGTCATGATGAAGCGATGACCCCGGATGCGGTGGTGCGCCTGGCGGAAGCGGCGTATGAGAAATATGGCTTTAACGACTTTAAACTGAAAGGCGGCGTGCTGGCCGGGGAAGAGGAGGCGGAATCTATCGTCGCGCTGGCGAAGCGCTTCCCGCAGGCGCGCGTAACTCTGGATCCGAACGGCGCGTGGTCGCTGAATGAAGCGATTAAGATCGGCAAATATCTGAAGGGATCGCTGGCCTACGCGGAAGATCCGTGCGGCGCCGAGCAGGGCTTCTCCGGTCGTGAAGTGATGGCGGAGTTCCGTCGCGCCACCGGTCTGCCGACGGCGACCAATATGATCGCAACCGACTGGCGTCAGATGGGCCATACGCTGTCGCTACAGTCGGTGGATATTCCGCTGGCGGATCCGCACTTCTGGACCATGCAGGGTTCCGTCCGCGTGGCGCAGATGTGCCATGAGTTTGGTCTGACCTGGGGCTCGCACTCTAACAACCACTTTGATATCTCGCTGGCGATGTTCACCCATGTTGCAGCGGCGGCGCCGGGGAAAATTACCGCCATCGATACCCACTGGATCTGGCAGGAAGGCAACCAGCGTCTGACCAAAGAACCGTTTGAAATTAAAGGCGGGATGGTACAGGTACCGGCGACACCGGGTCTTGGCGTAGAGCTTGATATGGATCAGGTGATGAAAGCCCATGAGCTGTACCAGAAACACGGCCTGGGCGCGCGCGATGACGCTATGGGCATGCAGTATTTAATCCCGAACTGGACGTTTGATAACAAGCGTCCCTGCATGGTGCGCTAAGGAAATATCGGTCCCTTCGGGGGCCGATTGACCGCACGGCATCGGGTCATCGTTCATTTTAAGGACAGCTTATGAAGATAGTGATCGCACCGGATTCATACAAGGAGAGCCTGAGTGCGCTGGATGTTGCTACCGCGATAGAGCAAGGTTTTCGAGAAATTTACGCCGATGCGGAATATGTCAAACTGCCTGTTGCCGACGGCGGCGAAGGGACCGTCGAAGCTATGGTCGCCGCAACCCAGGGATGCCGGATAGCGGTTACCGTCACCGGTCCCCTCGGCGAGCCGGTGGACGCTTTTTACGGCCTGTCGGGCGATAAACAGTGCGCGTTTATCGAAATGGCGGCGGCAAGCGGTCTGGAGAGCGTGCCGCCGGCGCGGCGCAATCCGCTGCTGACCACTTCGTGGGGGACCGGCGAGCTGATTCGCCACGCGCTGGACGCGGGTGTGTCGCAAATTATTATCGGCATCGGCGGCAGCGCGACGAACGACGGCGGTGCCGGAATGGTACAGGCGCTGGGGGCGAAGCTGCTGACTAAAGATAACCAGCAGATTGCCGCCGGCGGACGCGCGCTGGAAAACCTCGCGCGTATCGACGTTAGCGAACTGGATAAGCGCCTGGCCAGCTGTCGTATCGACGTAGCTTGCGATGTCACCAATCCGCTGACGGGGCCCGAGGGCGCGACGGCGGTATTTGGGCCGCAGAAAGGGGCGACGGCGGAGATGATCTCCTGCCTGGATAGCGCGCTGGCCCATTTTGCCGAGATTATTCATCGTGATTTAGAAATGGATGTGCTGCATCTTGAAGGCGGCGGCGCGGCGGGAGGCATGGGCGCGGGCCTGTACGCCTTTTGCGGCGCAAAGCTGCGGCCGGGGATTGAGATCGTGACCGACGCTCTGCACCTTGCTGATATCGTGGCGGATGCGGACCTGGTGATTACCGGCGAAGGGCGTATCGATAGCCAGACGGTGCACGGCAAGGTGCCGGTTGGCGTGGCGAGGGTGGCAAAACGCTATAATCTGCCGGTCATCGGCATTGCCGGGAGCCTGACGCCTGACGTCGGCATCGTGCATCAGCACGGCCTGGATGCGGTATTCAGCGTGATTTATTCAATTTGTACGCTGGATGAGGCGCTGGAAAATGCCGCTGAAAACGTGCGTATGACGGCGAGAAACGTTGCCGCCGTGCTGAAAATGGGGCGGTTATTGTAGGTTATCCCCCGGTCGCGAAGCGCGGACCGGGGCATGCGTTTTAAATTCCCAGTAGCTTACAGGCTTCCCGCGCGACGTTGTCCATTTCATCCAGCAGCTCCAGAAACTCTGGTTCCAGCTCCTCGGCGGCGGTGCCCGCGCGCAGCTGGCTCTCAATGGTGTGACACAGTTTCTTCAGACGCGGCACGCCGCTATAGCTACAGCTGCCGTGCAGCTTATGCACTAAATCCAGTACCCCTTCCGGCTGTTCTCCCACCAGCTGTTCTTCCACCTTGTTACGCACTTCAGGCATAAAGGCGAGCAGCATCTGCAGCATTTCCCGCGCCAGGTCCGGTTTCATCGCCGCCTGACGCAGCGCCAGCTGCCAGTCGAGAGTGACATTATGATTGACGGGCGGCTCCGCAGGCTCCGCGGCGACCTGCGGCGGCGCCGCCTTTCCCGGCTGATAGCGCAGCAGCAAGCTGTGGAGCTTATCTTCCTCAATGGGTTTCGCCAGATAGTCGTTCATTCCCGCTTTGAGTAATTTCTCACGCTGCCCCTCGAGGGCGTGGGCCGTCACGGCGATCACCGGCGTTTGCTGCTGGTGGGGGAGCTGGTGAATCAGTTCGCATGCGCGGATACCGTCCATTTCCGGCATTTGAATATCCATCAGAATCAGATCCTGCTGCGTTTCTCTGGCCTGTTCGACGGCGTGCTGGCCGCTGTCGCAGAGGATGACATGCTGGACTAAATCCTCCAACAGCGCGCCGATGAGTTTGAGATTTGCCGGATTGTCATCAACGGCCATGACCGTCATCGGTAGCTTCTTACTATCGGCACGCGGCGGTAGAGTCGTTGGCTGCGCCTGGCAGGAGGCCGTCAGCGCCGGCAGTAAGCGCGTTGAGGTCAGTGGCTTCAGCAAACAGGCGGCAATGCCGTCCTGGCGCAGCGTTTCGGCGCTGACCTGGGCGTGGCACGGCAGGGCTAGCACCAGGTGATCGGCAAGCTTGCAGGCCCTTGCCAGCTTATCGCGATGCTGGCTCAGGTCGCGTATTGATACGGGAATGCCCGCCAGCAGGATATCGTAGTGGGCATCCGGTAGGGCCGTCATCGTCGGACTATAGACCACCTCCAGCGGCGTTGTCGCCAGTAGCTCCATCGTGCTCTGCGCTGCCGCCGCATTGGCTTCGATATAGGCCAGTTTTTTACCCGCCAGGCACTGGGTCGGCACGCTATCGGGAACCGCGTTGGGGTTGAGGTCGAGGCTGATATGGAACCAGAACGTCGAGCCGCGATTAGGCTGGCTGTGGAAGGAGATATCGCCGCCCATCTCCTTCACCAGCCGCTGGGTGATGACCAGCCCGAGGCCGGTTCCGCCGTGGCGACGGGAAATGCTGGCGTCGGCCTGGCGGAACGCCTGGAACAGACGCGACTGATCGCGCTCCGGAATGCCGATACCGGTATCGTGGATCTGGACTTCGATTTGGACTCGCGAATTGCTGATGGCGCGCTGTTCCACCAGCACGTCAATATTGCCGTGTTCGGTGAACTTGATGGCGTTACCCATCAGGTTGGTAATAATTTGCTGCAGGCGCAGCGGGTCGCCAATGACGTTATCCGGGACATCATTTTTGATATTCAGCGTCAGCTCCAGTCCTTTGTCGTGCGCCGAGTGCGCCAGCAGCGTGACCACCTCGTCCAGCGAGGTGCGCAACAGGAACGGGATGCTCTCCAGAATGAGCTTACCGGCTTCAAGCTTAGAGAAGTCCAGAACATCGTTAATAATGGCCAGCAGATTGTTCGCGGAACGCTCAATGGTGGTCAGATGATCGCGCTGGGTGGTATTTAAATCGGTTTTCAGCGTCAGACGCGTAAAGCCAATGACGCCGTTGAGCGGAGTACGCAGCTCGTGGGACATATTGGCGAGGAATTCGGATTTGATGCGCGCTGCTTCCTGCGCGCGTTTTTTCGCCAGGTCCAGCTCGACATTCTGGATTTCCATCTGCTCAAGCGTTTCACGCAGGTCGGAAGTGGCCTGATCGACGTTATGCTGCATCTCTTCGTGGTAGGCCGCCAGCGACATCGCCATGGAGTTGATGCCGTTTTTGAGCATGTCCAGCTCGCCGAGCATAAAACCTTCAACGCGGCTATCAAGCTGGCCGCGGCGGATGCGGTCAACGGTATTCACCATATTGCGGATCGGCCCGGTCACGTCGCGCATAAGTCGCCAGCCGAAGATCAGCGCAATACCGATACAGAACAGCATCATCACGCTGGAGATAAAGATCTCTTTATACTGCTGCAGCCGCACCGATTTGAGATCCAGCTCCAGCGCCACGTAGCCGAGCATATTGCCCGGCATCTTGGCATCGCTTCCCGGTGATTCGTCTGGTGAATAGCTTTCCGAGACGATAGGGGTTCGCAAAATCATCAAATCGCCGTGGCGAAACACGCTTAAACGGCGGGGAAAGGGGATCCCTTTTGGTAGCTGCAGTTCGCCGGGATCGAGCTGAAAGTTAGAGGTGACAAACAGCCTGTTTTGCGAGTCGTAGATGGAAATGGCGCGCACAATATCGGAGTGGCGGCGATGCAGCACGCTGATAAGCTGCCCGATTGACTCGCGGTTTTGCAAATTCATGCCATATTCACTGGAGACCGCCAGCGGTTCGATAATACTGGCCCCGGCATCTTCTAACTGGCGCTGTAGGTCGTTATAGCGGTGTGCGACGAAGAAAATACTGAGCAGCAAACCGATCAGGACGGTAGGCGCCAGAATAAGAATCATCATGCGGGCACGAAGGCTGTAGTTGGTCATGCGGTTCCATTATGGGAGAATATACATATCATCTTTCAGGCGGCTGGTGCGTTGGTTACTCCCGCTGATCCTGACCGGACTCGTATATAGAGTCAGTATATTTAATTGAGACAAATCTCTACGATGGCGCAATTCTACTCTGCAAAACGGCGTGTGACGACGCGCCAGATCATAACCGTTACAGTAAATGACCTTGACCCCTTCGGCCAGGGCGTTGCGCGTCACCAGGGTAAAGCGCTGTTTGTGAGCGGCTTATTGCCGCAGGAGCAGGCTGAAGTTGTGGTGGTCGAAGATAAAAAACAGTACGCCCGCGCCCAGGTTAAACGCCGTCTTAGCGATAGCCCGCAGCGGCAGACGCCGCGCTGCCCGCATTTTGGCGTCTGCGGCGGGTGTCAGCAGCAGCATGCCAGCGTCGCGCTGCAGCAGCAGAGCAAACGCGCCGCGCTCGCAAGGCTAATGAAGCGCGACGTTGATGACATTATAGCCGCTGCGCCGTGGGGCTATCGTCGCCGGGCGCGTCTGAGCTTGAATTATCAGCCAAAGTCCCAACAATTACAGATGGGCTTCCGCAAGGCGGGCGCCAGCGAAATCGTCGATGTGGTGCAGTGCCCCGTTTTGGTGCCTGATCTTGGTGCGCTGCTGCCTGCGGTGCGTGAATGTCTTAACGAATTGCAATCGGTGCGCCAGCTTGGGCACGTGGAGCTGGTGCAGGCGGATAACGGCCCGCTGATGGTGTTGCGCCATACCGCGGCCCTTCCGGCGGCGGATAAAGTAAAGCTGGAACGTTTTTCGCAATCTCACGGTCTTTCCCTGTATCTCGCCCCGCAAAGCGAGATACTGGAACATATTCGCGGGGAGGCCCCCTGGTACACCTCGGACGGTCTACGCTTAGTGTTCAGTCCGCGCGATTTTATCCAGGTGAACGATGGCGTAAACCAGCTGATGGTGCGCACGGCGCTGGAATGGCTGGATATCCAGCCTCAGGATCGCGTTCTGGACCTCTTTTGCGGCATGGGCAACTTTACCCTGCCGCTGGCGAAGCGTGCGGCGCAGGTGGTTGGCGTGGAAGGGGTTCCCGCGCTGGTCGTGAAGGCGAGAGAGAACGCGGCGTTGAACGCGTTACATAATGTGACTTTCTTTCATGAAAACCTGGAAGAGGACGTGACCCGCCAGGCGTGGGCGAAGCACGGTTTTGATAAAGTCCTGCTCGATCCGGCACGCGCCGGCGCGGCGGGCGTGATGTTACATATTATAAAATTAGCGCCGCGTCGGGTGGTGTATGTTTCATGTAACCCGGCGACGCTAGCGCGCGATAGCGACGTTTTATTGCAGGCGGGATATACCATTCAACGCCTGGCGATGCTGGATATGTTCCCGCATACCGGACATCTGGAATCAATGGTGTTGTTTGAGCACAACAATTCTTCAAATCGCATTGAAGCGGCATCCTCAGAAGCAGGTGACTGAGATAAAAAACGAAAGCCAACGTTGACGCGGTTTGAAGGATGAAGTGTAAAAGTTGAGGCTTGCCGACTTCGGCAGGCGGTCCCTTAAGGAGAGGACAATGGTTGCGGTAAGAAGTGCACATTTAAATAAAGCTGGTGAATTTGACCCGAAGAAATGGATCGCGAGTCTGGGAATTTCCAGCCAGCAGTCGTGTGAACGCTTAGCCGAAACCTGGGATTATTGTCGAGAGAAAACGCAGGGGCATCCGCAGGCCGACCTCCTGCTGTGGCGCGGCGTGGAGATGGTGGAAATTCTCTCCATGCTCAGCATGGATATCGATACGCTGCGGGCGGCGATGCTGTTCCCTTTGGCAGATGGCAACGTCGTCAGCGAAGAAATTATGCAGGAGAGCGTCGGGAAATCCGTCGTGACCCTGATCCACGGCGTGCGGGACATGGCCGCGATACGCCAGCTTAAAGCCACCCATACCGATTCGGTCTCCTCTGAACAGGTGGATAACATCCGCCGCATGCTGTTGGCGATGGTCGATGATTTCCGCTGCGTGGTGATTAAGATCGCCGAGCGTATTGCCCATCTGCGCGAGGTGAAAGATGCGCCGGAAGATGAGCGCGTGCTTGCGGCGAAAGAGTGTACCAACATCTACGCGCCGCTGGCCAACCGCCTGGGGATCGGCCAGCTCAAGTGGGAGCTTGAGGATTACTGCTTCCGCTATCTGCACCCGGCGGAATATAAGCGGATTGCTAAACTGCTGCACGAGCGGCGCATCGATCGTGAGCATTACATTGACGAATTCGTAGGGCACTTACGCACGGAGATGAAAACCGAGGGCGTCAAAGCCGAGGTCTACGGGCGTCCCAAGCATATCTACAGCATCTGGCGCAAAATGCAGAAAAAACATCTCGCCTTCGACGAGCTGTTTGACGTGCGGGCGGTGCGTATCGTCGCCGAGCGCCTGCAGGATTGCTACGCCGCGCTGGGGATAGTGCATACTCACTACCGCCACCTGCCGGACGAGTTTGATGATTACGTCGCCAATCCCAAGCCTAATGGCTATCAGTCAATTCATACTGTCGTGTTGGGTCCCGGCGGTAAAACGATTGAAATTCAGATCCGTACCCGCCAGATGCATGAAGATGCCGAGCTGGGCGTGGCCGCGCACTGGAAGTATAAAGAGGGTGCCAGCGCAGCGGCCAGCGGCGGGCGCGGCTATGAAGATCGTATTGCGTGGCTGCGTAAACTGATTGCCTGGCAGGAAGAGATGGCCGATTCCGGCGAGATGCTGGATGAGGTGCGTAGCCAGGTCTTTGACGACCGGGTTTACGTCTTTACGCCGAAGGGCGACGTGGTGGACTTACCTTCCGGTTCGACGCCGCTCGATTTTGCCTACCATATTCACAGCGATGTCGGCCACCGCTGCATCGGGGCGAAAATCAGCGGGCGAATTGTGCCGTTTACCTATCAGCTGCAGATGGGCGACCAGATTGAAATTATCACCCAGAAGCAGCCCAACCCAAGCCGCGACTGGCTGAACCCGAACCTCGGCTACGTTACCACCAGCCGCGGGCGTTCCAAAATACACGCCTGGTTCCGCAAGCAGGATCGCGACAAGAATATTCTTGCCGGGCGGCAGATCCTCGATGACGAGCTTGAACACCTGGGCATTAGCCTGAAGGAGGCGGAAAAGCATCTGCTGCCGCGCTACAACTTCAACGAGCAGGACGAACTGCTGGCAGCGATTGGCGGCGGCGATATTCGCCTCAACCAGATGGTTAACTTCCTGCAGGCGCAGTTTAATAAGCCCAGCGCAGCGGAGCAGGATGCGGCGGCGTTAAAGCAGCTGCAGCAGAAAACCCATGCTCCGCAGAATCGCAGCAAAGACAATGGTCGCGTGGTGGTGGAAGGGGTCGGCAACCTGATGCACCATATTGCGCGCTGCTGCCAGCCGATTCCCGGCGACGAGATCGTGGGCTTTATCACCCAAGGCCGAGGGATCTCGGTGCACCGCGCGGATTGCGATCAGCTCGCCGAACTGCAGTCTCACGCTCCCGAGCGTATCGTTGACGCGGTGTGGGGAGAGAGCTACTCGGCGGGCTACTCGCTGGTGGTGCGCGTGCAGGCCAACGATCGCAGCGGCCTGCTGCGCGATATCACCACCATTCTCGCCAATGAGAAAGTTAACGTGCTCGGCGTGGCCAGCCGCAGCGATACCAAACAGCAACTGGCGACGATCGATATGACCATTGAGATCTACAACCTGCAGGTGCTGGGCCGCGTGCTGGGTAAACTGAATCAGGTACCGGATGTCATCGACGCCCGTCGCCTGCACGGCGGTTAACTTCACTTTCTTTATGTCGGCCGGGGTCGCCCCGGCCTGATTCTTTAATGGAAACGACAATGAGCCAAATCGACCGCCTGCTCGGCATTATGCAGCGTCTGCGCGATCCGGAAAACGGCTGCCCGTGGGACAAAGAGCAGACTTTTGCCACCATCGCCCCGTATACCCTCGAAGAAACCTATGAAGTGCTCGACGCGATTGCCCGCGAAGATTTTGACGATCTGCGCGGTGAATTAGGCGACCTGCTGTTCCAGGTCGTCTTCTACGCTCAGATGGCGCAGGAAGAGGGGCGCTTTGATTTTAACGATATCTGCGCCGCGATCGGCGACAAGCTGGAGCGCCGCCATCCGCATATTTTCGGCGATGCGTCCGCCGGGAACAGCAGCGAAGTGCTGGCCCGATGGGAGCAGATCAAAAGCGCAGAGCGAGCGGAAAAGTCCCAGCACTCGGCGCTGGACGATATTCCGCATAGTCTGCCGGCGCTGATGCGCGCGCATAAAATCCAGAAACGCTGCTCGGCGGTAGGCTTTGACTGGACTTCTCTGGGGCCGGTGCTGGACAAAGTGCACGAAGAAATAGACGAAGTCATGCACGAAGCGCAGCAGGCGGTGGTGGATGAAGCTAAACTGGAGGAGGAAGTGGGCGACCTGCTGTTTGCGACGGTCAATTTATCCCGCCATTTAGGGGTAAAAGCCGAAGTTGCCCTGCAAAAAGCCAACCTGAAGTTTGAGCGTCGGTTCCGCGAAGTAGAGCGGATTGTCGCCGCGCGCGGCCTGGAAATGACCGGCGTTGACCTCGATACTATGGAGGAGGTATGGCAGGAAGTAAAACGCCAGGAAACTGATCTCTAAAGAGTTTTCGTGATCAAGCGCTATTTGTGTGATTTTTTAAATAACAAGCGCTTGATTTACGTCAAAAACATTTCGCCAAAAGCGGCTATTTTCTCACTCCCTGCGTTTGTGTGGGCCTGATGAAAAGGAGGGATAATGAAAGTTTGTGGCGTCAGTCATGATCGGGTATACTGCTTTCCCGTCCTGGTTATTCCATCGTCTTTTAAACCTAACTTCTCAGGTTCAGCATGACAACGAACTATATTTTTGTGACCGGCGGGGTCGTATCCTCTCTGGGTAAAGGCATTGCCGCAGCTTCCCTCGCAGCCATTCTCGAAGCCCGCGGGCTTAACGTGACCATGATGAAACTGGATCCGTACATCAACGTCGATCCGGGCACCATGAGCCCAATCCAACACGGGGAAGTGTTCGTTACTGAAGACGGCGCTGAAACCGATCTGGACCTGGGTCACTACGAGCGTTTCATTCGTACCAAGATGACCCGTCGCAACAACTTCACCACGGGCCGTATTTACTCTGACGTCCTGCGCAAAGAGCGTCGTGGCGACTATCTGGGCGCCACCGTTCAGGTTATTCCGCACATCACCAACGCGATCAAAGAGCGCGTGCTGGCGGGCGGCGAAGGCCATGATGTTGTGCTGGTAGAAATCGGCGGCACCGTTGGCGATATTGAGTCGCTGCCGTTCCTTGAAGCGATTCGCCAGCTGGCGGTAGATATCGGTCGTGAAAACGCGCTGTTTATGCACCTGACCCTGGTGCCGTACATGGCCGCCGCGGGTGAAGTCAAAACCAAGCCGACCCAGCACTCCGTTAAAGAACTGCTTTCCATCGGTATTCAGCCTGACATCCTGGTCTGTCGCTCCGATCGCGCCATTCCGGCGAACGAACGTGCCAAAATTGCATTGTTCTGCAATGTGCCAGAAAAAGCCGTTATTTCGATGAAAGATGTCGATTCCATTTATAAAATTCCGGGCCTGTTGAAATCGCAGGGGCTGGACGATTATATTTGTAAACGATTCAGCTTAAACTGTCCGGAAGCAAACCTGGCCGAATGGGAACAGGTTATCTATGAAGAAGCGAACCCGGCAGGTGAAGTCACCATTGGTATGGTCGGCAAGTATATTGAACTGCCGGACGCCTACAAATCGGTGATTGAAGCGCTGAAACACGGCGGTCTGAAAAATCGCGTTACCGTCAACATCAAGCTGATTGATTCGCAGGATGTGGAAACGCGCGGAGTCGAAATTCTGAAGAATTTAGACGCTATCCTGATCCCTGGTGGCTTCGGCTATCGCGGCGTTGAAGGTAAGATTGCCACCGCGCGCTATGCGCGTGAAAACAACATTCCTTATCTGGGCATTTGCCTGGGTATGCAGGTTGCGCTGATTGAGTTCGCGCGCAACGTAGCGGGGATGGAAAACGCCAACTCAACGGAATTTGTGCCAGACTGTAAGTACCCGGTTGTGGCCCTGATTACCGAATGGCGTGATGAAGACGGTAATGTCGAAGTGCGCTCTGATAAGAGCGACCTCGGCGGCACGATGCGCCTTGGCGCGCAGCAGTGCCAGCTGGGTGAGGATAGCCTGGTGCGCCAGCTGTACGGTGAGCCAACCATTACCGAACGCCATCGTCACCGCTACGAAGTCAACAATATGCTGTTGAAGCCGATTGAAAATGCGGGCCTGCGTATTGCGGGCCGTTCCGGGGATGATCAGTTGGTCGAGATCATCGAGGTGCCTAACCATCCGTGGTTTGTCGCCTGTCAGTTCCATCCGGAGTTTACTTCGACGCCGCGCGATGGCCATCCGCTGTTTGCAGGCTTTGTGAAAGCCGCTAGCGAGTACCAGAAGCGTCAGGCGAAGTAAAAGAGTTAGAACGGCAATGCACCCATCCGGGTGCATTGTTTGTCTGGAGTTTTAGTTTAACTTGTACTGAGGAAAACCTAATGTCCAAAATCGTTAAAGTCATCGGTCGTGAAATCATCGACTCCCGTGGTAACCCGACTGTTGAAGCCGAAGTACACCTGGAAGGTGGTTTCGTCGGTATGGCAGCTGCTCCGTCAGGTGCTTCTACTGGCTCCCGCGAAGCGCTGGAACTGCGCGATGGCGACAAATCCCGTTTCATGGGTAAAGGCGTACTGAAAGCCGTTGGCGCTGTTAACGGCCCGATCGCTCAGGCAATCCTTGGCAAAGACGCCAAAGATCAGGCTGGCATCGACAAAATCATGATCGACCTGGACGGTACTGAAAACAAATCTAACTTCGGTGCGAACGCTATCCTGGCCGTATCTCTGGCTAACGCCAAAGCTGCCGCTGCTTCTAAAGGTCAGCCGCTCTATGAGCACATCGCTGAGCTGAACGGCACCCCGGGCAAATACTCCATGCCGGTTCCGATGATGAACATCATCAACGGCGGCGAGCACGCTGACAACAACGTCGACATCCAGGAATTTATGATTCAGCCGGTTGGCGCTAAATCCCTGAAAGAAGCCGTACGTATGGGTTCTGAAGTGTTCCACAACCTGGCTAAAGTTCTGAAAGCTAAAGGTATGAACACCGCTGTTGGCGACGAAGGCGGCTACGCGCCGAACCTGGGTTCCAACGCTGAAGCGCTGGCTGTTATCGCTGAAGCGGTTAAAGCTGCTGGCTACGAGCTGGGCAAAGACATCACTCTGGCGATGGACTGCGCGGCTTCTGAATTCTACAAAGACGGTAAATACGTTCTGGCCGGCGAAGGCAACAAAGCGTTCACCTCTGAAGAATTCACCCACTTCCTGGAAGAGCTGACCAAACAGTACCCGATCGTCTCCATCGAAGATGGCCTGGACGAATCTGACTGGGACGGTTTCGCATACCAGACTAAAGTACTGGGCGACAAAATCCAGCTGGTTGGTGACGATCTGTTCGTAACCAACACCAAGATCCTGAAAGAAGGTATCGAGAAAGGCATCGTTAACTCCATCCTGATCAAATTCAACCAGATCGGTTCTCTGACCGAAACTCTGGCTGCGATCAAAATGGCGAAAGACGCTGGCTACACTGCCGTTATCTCTCACCGTTCAGGCGAAACTGAAGACGCTACCATCGCTGACCTGGCTGTTGGTACCGCTGCAGGCCAGATCAAAACCGGTTCTATGAGCCGTTCTGACCGCGTTGCTAAATACAACCAGCTGATTCGTATCGAAGAAGCGCTGGGCGAAAAAGCACCGTACAACGGTCGTAAAGAGATCAAAGGTCAGGCATAAGCCTGTCTTTCTCTGATATGAAAAAGCCAGCCTTCGGGCTGGCTTTTTTTTGGCCCGAAACCGGTGACTACTTAAAATCTACCGCCATTTGCTGCGGAATAGAAAGCCCGCGCGTGGTCTGTACGCAACGGTCAATGTAATCGGTAAAGCGCGGCGGTTTCGGCATGCCCATGCTGAGCAGCTTGTCGTTGCTGAATCGTACGTTAAGCGTGGCGAAGGCGCCGTAAAGGCGCATGGCTTTTAGCATCAGCCGTTCGTTGCAGGGGCCAAAAATAGTCTTCAGCTCACGGCGCATTTTGACCAGCGTTTCATAGCTGACCTGGGCGTATTTATCGCCGACCGGCGCCTGCTCTAGGGCGGAGGCCATAGCGTTATCGATATCCGCAAACCTTACGCTGTTTTCCTCTCCCGCTGAAATATGCACAACCTCTCCGCGCGCCAGCGGGCTGATAAGCAGCATCAGCAGCGCATCGGCGCAGTAATCGACGGGAATCACATCGATGCGATCTTCCATTGAACACATAAATTTTTGCAGCATCAGCCCCATGCTGAACACCCAGAAGATGCTGCTGGAGGGCTGACAGCCGTGATGAGTGTGGCCAACAACAATCGAGGGGCGGGCAATCGCCAGAGGTAGCGTTGGGCACTCCTGCCGCATGAGACATTCAATTGTTGATTTAGAGTGTGTGTACTCGACCAGATGCTCGGCGCGTTCACGAAACGCCGTGCTTTCCGCTACCAGCGAATCGGGATCTGGCGAGCAGGACATCGCGGTGCCCACGTGCAGAAAGCGCTGAAGGCTGTTGACCTGAGCCATCCGCCGGGCAAACTGCAGCGTACCTTCGACGTTGACTTTCCAGATAAGCGGATTGTTACCAAATGAGGCGACGGCGGCGCAGTTGAGCACGTGAGTAACCTGATTCAAGCGCGGATCGTCGAGAAAGGGCTGCGGATTGGCCAGATCCCCCAGCAGAATGTTGCCGGGCGTCAGGGCCGTTAATCTCTCTTCGCTAATATTGAATTTTCGCAGGTTTTCCTTAACCCGTTCTACGGCGGCTACACTATTATCAGCACGAACTAACAGTAATAGATTAGGCACATTCATTTTATTAAGAATGCTTTCTAACACTGCTCCACCCAGAAATCCGGTCGCGCCAGTAATTAATAATGTATTCATGAATGCAGTCTCAGTAGTATTGGTTGACTGGATTCTAGACGCGGAAAATTAAACGGATATTAAATGGAGAATGAACATAACGTGCGGTTTATTAAGGTTATTTTAAGGAAAGATATCGCCGCGAATCGAATTTGACCCCGAGATAATCCTATAAATTCATTATTTCATGTATCCATTTGTACATCGTTGAAATTTATTATTTTTAAGTTGGTTTTTTTTATTTTTAGCATTCAGGGTTATACATATTTTGTTACACCAAAAATTTTATCCATACCGTTTAATAGTAGCCTGATGATTATCAAGCTAATAAAAAAACGTTGCTGAATAATATCATCTGTCTGCGGCCGGGGAGTATCATCCTGGCGTATTTTTAATCGATCACTCAGCGCAGCGCGGGACAAGATCTGCGCGGGCAAATCTGCGATAATGCGCGTTCACAACCCTAAGCAGAGATGATTATGCAGTACCCGATTAACGAGATGTTCCAGACCTTGCAAGGCGAAGGTTACTTCACCGGCGTTCCCGCCATTTTTATTCGTTTACAGGGATGCCCGGTTGGTTGCGCCTGGTGCGATACCAAACATACCTGGGATAAGCTTGCCGATCGGGAAGTGTCGCTGTTCAGCATTCTGGCGAAAACCAAAGAGAGCGATAAATGGGGCCCGGCGAGCAGCGAAGATCTGCTGGCTATCATCGGGCGTCAGGGCTGGACGGCCCGCCACGTGGTGATTACCGGCGGTGAACCCTGCATTCATGATTTAACGCCGTTAACCTCTTTACTGGAGCAAAACGGATTTAGCTGCCAGATTGAAACCAGCGGCACCCATGAAGTTCGCTGTACGCCTCATACCTGGGTGACGGTGTCGCCAAAGGTGAACATGCGCGGCGGTTATGACGTGCTCTCGCAGGCGCTACAGCGGGCTGATGAAATTAAACATCCGGTTGGACGCGTGCGCGATATCGAAGCGCTGGATGAATTGCTGGCAACGCTGGCCGATGAAAAGCCGCGTATTATCGCGCTTCAGCCGATTAGCCAGAAAGATGACGCGACACGCCTGTGCATCGAAACTTGCATTGCCCGCAACTGGCGCTTATCCATGCAGACGCACAAGTATCTGAATATTGCCTGATCCCTGATTTCTTGCCGGGCAACTGAACACTGCCCGGCAAGAAACAAATTCATAGATGAATTCATCAAATGGCATTGTTTCAACCCTGTGCTTAAGATCCCTCCTCCCTGCGGCAATGATATCATCGGCTCTTAAATCAGCCGCCAGAGCGTGCTGTCCCTATGGTGACTTAAGGATCGAGTTAAACATGCTGCCATTTGTTCCATCCAGTGCTTTTTCCATGGAATTCTTCTCCCTCAAAGGGAAAACTGCCATTGTTACCGGCGGCAATAGCGGTCTGGGGCAGGCTCTCGCTTTTGCCCTGGCGACGGCGGGAGCCAATCTGTTTATCCCAGGCCGACGTGTCGATAACGCTCAAACCCGAGCGCTTATTGAGCAACAGGGGGCAGCGGTGGAATTCATGCCAGCGGATATTACCGATCACGGCATGCCGCAGCGTATTATCACCGAGTGTTGCCAGCATTTCGGTACGGTCGATATCCTGGTGAATAATGCCGGAATTTGTCGCTTAAATAAGGTACTGCGCTTTGGGCGTGCAGACTGGGACCCGATGATTGAGACTAACCTGACGGCAGCTTTCGAACTGAGCCATGAGGCAGCTAAAGTTATGGTCCCGCGTGGTAGTGGTAAAATTATTAATATTTGCTCGGTGTTCTCTTATTTAGGCGGTAGCTGGTCACCGGCCTATGCCGCAACCAAACACGCGCTGGTGGGTTTAACGAAAGCCTATTGTGAAGAACTGGGCCCGTATAATATTCAGGTTAACGGCATTGCCCCCGGCTATTATGAAACCGAAATGACAGCGGTCGTTCGCAACATGCCTAAGGAAAACCGACGGGTTCTGGCGCATATTCCAGCCGGTCGTTGGGGAGAGGCGGAGGATCTCATGGGGGCGGCAGTCTTTCTGGCGAGCCGGGCATCGGATTACGTTAATGGTCATATCCTGGCGGTGGATGGGGGGTATCTGGTGCGTTGAGTTAACATAAAAACTCAGGATATAGCGACATATCGGCAATAGTAGCGCGTTTGTTGACGCCAACGAAAAATGTTGCCGGGTGAGCTTTCACCCGGCGCAAGTAGGCATAGCGTTATGCGTTCGACCAACTTTGAATCGCGTCAACGTTCTCCAGATTTCCGTGCATCACTTGATATGACTTTTTCAAAATGACGTCGGTATACTGCGTCAACTCTCTGAATATGCCTTTATTGAGAGCCTCATAGCGACCGGCGTTTTATTCAACTGGCATAGACACATCTTTTACCCGGACCATTTTTTCAATTGTTGTTTCGTAAGATGGGTACAAGCCTGACCCAACAGCCGTGTTGATTGTAGCCCCGAGACTTGCACAGCCGTTGATGGCATTGCGTTGGGCCGGAAGGTTGAACACGTCAGCAAAGATTTGCATAAAAAGGTCACTGTTAGAGCCGCCGCCGGTGATGATGATATGTTTAGCGAAATGATTCATTTCATTGCACATATTGTCGTAGTTATTTTTCAGTGTCAGCGCAATGCTCTCCAGAATAGAGCGGTAGATCCATGCATAGTCCATACTGGAGTGAACCGCGCACGCAGTAAACTCCATGAATCACCGTTAGGCTGTAGACTGGAGCAGGTTGTTGCGCTGCTGTCAGCCAACAGCACCAGGCTCTCATGGGTAATTCGGCGCTCAAGGGGGGCGGATTGCTCAAAATCAGGGAGGAGTTTGGCAAGGGCGTGACAATGAAGAGGGCCGCCGGAGAGATTTTTACTGCCGGGAAGTTCGCCACGTTCAAGCTGCAGGACCAAAAGCCCTGCTCGTACGCAGCGTGAAGCACAAGCGGTGCCAGCTATCCCTGCACCGATGATAATAATATCAAAATCGTCAGCCATTTTGCGCCCCAGATATCCAGAGCGCTTAAGCTAACATGATGTTATTTAAGGAATATCTACCGCCGACACAAACGCTTTAATCACTCGCCGCGATAGACGCAGCCTGCGGTGCAGGTCTCTTTGATCATCACCGCGCTCAGCAGCGGAACCCGCGGTTTCATCTGCTCCCAGATCCATTTGGCCAGCACTTCGCTGGTCGGATTGGACAGTCCTGGAATATCGTTCAGATAGTAATGGTCGAGGCGATCGTAGATGGGTTTAAACGCGGCCTTCAGCTCGGCAAAATCCATGATCCACCCGGTATGGGGATCGACTTCACCGGTAATCTCCAGGCGCACCATAAATGAATGGCCGTGCAGACGACCGCATTTATGGCCTTCCGGCACGTGCGGCAGGTGGTGAGCGGCTTCGAAGGTGAAATCTTTAAACAGCGTGGTGGACATCTTTTATTCTCAATATGGCAAAAACCGCCGTAGGGTACCGGAAAGCACATTTTTTCGCATTAACTAAAACGGCCCTGAACACAAAATAGACGCATTCATCCAGCATATGCAAATTAAGTTCTTATATTTCATGTGCTTATTTAATCGATTTTGTTGTTAATAACTATAACTAAAACAGGTTAGTTCATTTGGTTATTTGTTATTTCCATCCCTTATTTAGTTGTTACTATTTGCACCGTTAACCTACCAACTCGTCATACTTCGAGCCGCATGTGCGTTAGCAATACTCGGCGCATCCTTGGGCCTCGCCCAGCCCGGTCCCTTACTCAGGTAAGCTCCCGGGGGGCGCTGTGTCGCTGCCTGCAACTCGAATTATTTAGAGTAAATACATTTTCTTCTGTTTTATCGCGCTGACAGGGCGTGAATCACAGCTTTGCT
Source organism: Klebsiella pasteurii (assembly GCF_018139045.1). NCBI lineage: Bacteria > Pseudomonadati > Pseudomonadota > Gammaproteobacteria > Enterobacterales > Enterobacteriaceae > Klebsiella > Klebsiella pasteurii. Next base: position 2,794,248 of record NZ_CP073236.1, on the reverse strand, counting down.
TACTGGAACATAACGACGCATGACGACACAGGCCCCACCTTCAAATTTGCTACCGCTGAGTCCGGAGCAAATGGCGCGCCTTCAGGCGGCCACGACCGACTTCACGCCCACCCAGCTGGCCTGGGTTTCCGGTTACTTCTGGGGCGCGCTGAATCAGCAGCCCGGCGCGGCGGCTGTCGCGCCAGCCCAGGCGGCGGAAGTTCCGTCCATCACCCTGATTTCGGCATCGCAAACCGGCAACGCCCGCCGCGTGGCTGAAGCGCTGCGTGATGATCTGCAGGCCGCGCAGCTGAACGTGAAGCTGGTTAACGCAGGCGACTATAAATTCAAACAAATTGCCTCCGAAAAGCTGCTGGTCGTGGTGACGTCAACGCAGGGTGAAGGTGAGCCGCCGGAAGAAGCCGTTGCGCTGCATAAGTTCCTGTTTTCGAAGAAAGCGCCGAAGCTGACCGATACCGCATTTGCCGTGTTTGGCCTCGGCGATACCTCCTATGAATTCTTCTGCCAGTCCGGCAAAGATTTTGATAACAAGCTGGCCGAACTGGGCGGCGAACGCCTGCTCGACCGGGTTGACGCTGATGTCGAGTATCAGGCCGCCGCCGCCGAATGGCGCACTCGGGTGGTTGAGGTGCTGAAAGCGCGCGCCCCTGCCGCCGCGCCGTCTCAGCTGCTCACCAGCGGGTCGGTGAATGAGATCCACACCAGCCCCTATACCAAAGAAGCGCCGCTGACCGCGACGCTGGCGGTGAATCAAAAAATTACCGGCCGCGATTCTGAAAAAGATGTGCGCCATATTGAAATCGACCTCGGCGACTCTGGCCTGCGCTATCAGCCGGGCGATGCGCTGGGCGTCTGGTACCAGAACGATCCGGCTCTGGTGAAAGAGCTGGTGGAACTGCTGTGGCTGACGGGCGCGGAGCCGGTCACGGTTGACGGCAAAACGCTGCCGCTCGCCGAAGCGCTGGAGTGGCACTTCGAGCTGACGGTCAACACCGGTAACATCGTGGAAAATTATGCCACCTTAACCCGCAGCGAATCCCTGCTGCCGCTGGTGGGCGATAAGGCGCAGCTCCAGCATTACGCCGCGACCACGCCGATTGTCGATATGGTGCGCTTCTCCCCGGCGCAGCTGGATGCCCAGGCGCTGGTCGACCTGCTGCGCCCGCTGACGCCGCGCCTGTACTCTATCGCTTCTTCGCAGGCGGAAGTGGAAAGCGAAGTCCACGTCACCGTTGGCGTGGTGCGATATGACATTGAAGGCCGCGCCCGGGCCGGCGGCGCTTCCAGCTTCCTGGCTGACCGCGTCGAAGAAGATGGCGAAGTGCGCATCTTTATCGAGCATAACGATAACTTCCGTCTGCCCGCTAACCCGCAGACGCCGGTGATCATGATTGGCCCCGGCACCGGCATCGCGCCGTTCCGCGCCTTTATGCAGCAGCGCGCGGCGGAAGGCGCGGAAGGTAAGAATTGGCTGTTCTTCGGCAACCCGCATTTTACCGAAGATTTCCTTTATCAGGTGGAGTGGCAGAGCTACGTCAAAGAAGGTGTGCTGAGCCGCATCGACCTGGCCTGGTCCCGCGATCAACAACAAAAAGTCTACGTTCAGGACAAGCTGCGCGAGCAGGGGGCCGAACTGTGGCGCTGGATTAACGACGGCGCCCATATTTATGTCTGCGGCGATGCGAATCGTATGGCAAAAGACGTTGAGCAGACGCTACTGGAAGTGATTGCCGAATACGGCGCGATGGACGCCGAAGCGGCGGACGAATTTTTAAGTGAGCTGCGCGTTGAGCGCCGTTATCAGCGAGATGTCTACTAATGAGCGAAAAACATCCAGGCCCGCTGGTGGTCGAAGGTAAACTGACTGACGCCGAGCGCATGAAGCTCGAAAGCAACTTCCTGCGCGGCACCATCGCGGAAGATTTGAACGACGGCCTGACCGGCGGTTTTAAAGGCGATAACTTTCTGCTGATCCGTTTTCACGGTATGTATCAGCAGGATGACCGCGATATCCGCGCCGAGCGCGCGGCGCAGAAGCTGGAGCCGCGTCACGCGATGCTGCTTCGCTGCCGCCTGCCGGGCGGGGTGATCACCACTAAACAGTGGCAGGCGATCGATAAATTCGCCGGCGATAACACCATTTACGGCAGCATCCGTCTGACCAACCGTCAGACCTTCCAGTTCCACGGCATTCTGAAGAAGAACGTCAAGCCGGTGCATCAGATGCTGCATTCGGTGGGGCTGGACGCGCTGGCGACCGCCAACGATATGAACCGTAACGTGCTCTGTACTTCTAACCCGTACGAGTCTCAGCTGCATGCTGAAGCCTACGAGTGGGCGAAGAAGATCTCCGAGCACCTGCTGCCGCGCACGCGCGCTTATGCCGAAATCTGGCTGGATCAGAAGAAAGTCGCCACCACTGATGAAGAACCGATCCTCGGCCAGACCTATCTGCCGCGTAAGTTCAAAACCACCGTGGTGATCCCGCCGCAGAACGATATCGATCTGCACGCGAACGATATGAACTTCGTGGCCATTGCTGAAAATGGCAAACTGGTAGGCTTTAACCTGCTGGTCGGCGGCGGTTTATCGATTGAACACGGCAATAAGAAAACCTACGCCCGTACGGCGAGCGAGTTTGGCTATCTGCCGCTGGAGCACACCCTGGCGGTGGCGGAAGCGGTGGTCACGACCCAGCGCGACTGGGGTAACCGCACCGATCGTAAAAACGCGAAAACCAAATACACCCTCGAACGCGTGGGCGTTGAGACCTTTAAGGCGGAAGTGGAGCGTCGGGCGGGCATCAAGTTTGAGCCGATCCGTCCGTACGAGTTCACCGGCCGCGGCGATCGTATCGGCTGGGTGAAAGGTATCGACAATAACTGGCACCTGACGCTGTTTATTGAAAATGGTCGTATTCTTGATTATCCGGGTCGTCCGCTGAAAACCGGCCTGCTGAAGATTGCGAAGATCCACAAAGGCGAGTTCCGCATTACGGCGAACCAGAACCTGATCGTTGCCAGCGTACCGGAAGATCAGAAGGCGAAGATCGAGAAGCTGGCGCGCGATCATGGTCTGATGAACGCCGTTACGCCGCAGCGCGAAAACTCGATGGCCTGCGTTTCGTTCCCGACCTGTCCGCTGGCGATGGCGGAGGCCGAGCGTTTCCTGCCGTCGTTTACCGATAAAGTCGAGGCGGTGATGAGCAAACATGGCGTTGGCGACGAGCATATCGTTACCCGCGTCACCGGCTGCCCGAACGGCTGCGGCCGTGCGATGCTGGCGGAAGTGGGGCTGGTCGGTAAGGCGCCGGGCCGCTACAACCTGCACCTGGGCGGTAACCGCAGCGGGACGCGTATTCCGCGTATGTATCGGGAAAATATTACCGAGTCGGAAATCCTCGACTCGATCGACGAACTGGTAGGGCGCTGGGCGAAAGAACGCGAAGCGGGTGAAGGCTTCGGCGATTTTACGGTGCGTGCGGGCATCATTCGCCCGGTGCTCGACCCAGCCCGTGATTTCTGGGAATAAACATCCAGCTGCCCGGTGGCGTTTCGCTTACCGGGCCTGTGGGTTTTGTAGGCCGGGCAAACGCAGTCCCGCCCGGCGAAACAGACAAACGAGGTTCTTATGTCCGTACTCGATCTAAACGCGCTGAACGCATTACCGAAGGTCGATCGTGTTTTGCAGTTGGCGGAAACCAATAGCCAGCTGGAAAAGCTGAGCGCGGAAGCACGCGTCGCGTGGGCGCTGGAAAACCTGCCGGGCGAATACGTGCTCTCTTCAAGCTTTGGTATTCAGGCGGCAGTGAGCCTGCATCTGGTCAATCAGGTGCGCCCGGATATTCCGGTCATTTTGACCGATACCGGCTATCTGTTCCCTGAAACCTACCAGTTTATCGACGAATTAACGGACAAACTCAATCTGAACCTGAAGATCTATCGGGCGAAGGAGAGCGCTGCATGGCAGGAGGCGCGCTACGGTAAGCTGTGGGAGCAGGGCGTTGAGGGCATTGAAAAATATAATGACATCAACAAGGTCGAGCCGATGAACCGAGCGCTGGAAGAGCTGAATGCGCAAACCTGGTTTGCGGGCCTGCGCCGCGAGCAGTCCGGCAGCCGCGCCCACTTACCGGTGCTGGCGATCCAGCGCGGCGTGTTTAAGGTGCTGCCGATCATCGACTGGGATAATCGTACCGTCTATCAGTATCTGCAAAAGCACGGCCTGAAGTATCACCCGCTGTGGGATCAGGGCTATTTGTCGGTAGGGGACACCCACACCACCCGTAAATGGGAGCCGGGGATGGCGGAGGAAGAAACGCGCTTCTTTGGCCTGAAAAGAGAGTGCGGGCTGCACGAAGGTTAAGCGGCGTAAATACTGCGAAGAGCGGTTGTAGATGAATAGAGCAGGGAGACCGCGGTTTGGTCTCCCCCTCAGGAAAATCAGGATTTCCCCGTTTTCACTTTTTCGACTTTCGCCAGCTCTTTCACCAGCGGCAGCATCACTTTCATCACATCGCGTCCGCGATGCTCAATCCGCCCTGGCAGCGCTTTATCAATATACTGCAGGTTATCCAGCTGAATCTTGTGCCAACTGGTGCCGTCCGGGAAGCTGCGAGATTTGCTCCGCTGCTGATAACCGTCTTTCTTACCTAATGACCAATTGGTCGCTTCCACCGACAGTACCGGGATCCCGGCGGTATCAAAAACGCTGGCGTCGTTGCAGCAGCCGGTGCCTTTCGGAAAGTCCCGGTTCAGTCCTGGATTGGTGAAGGCCGCGATGCCGTGGCTACGGGCGATAGCCAGCGCCCGGTCGCGGGTGAGCTTGCGCACCGACGCTGGCGTGCTGCGGCCGCTATTAAAGTACAGCTTATCGCCCACGACAAGGTTATCGAGATTAATCACCAGCAGGGTGTTTTTCTTTTCCGCGTCGCTCATGCGCTTGAGCAGATTCTGCGCCCCAAGCCGGCCCTCTTCTTCGCCGCTGGTGGCAACGAAGCGAATACCGTAACGGGTAGGAACGTTCTTTAACTGTTCAGCAAGTTCCAGCATGACGCCCAGCCCCATCGCGTTATCGTCGATCCCCTGTAGGGTCAGGCCGCCGAGGTTATTTTCAACATCTTTATCGCTCTGCGGCGCGTAGGTATCCAGGTGCGCCATGATAATGATCTGCTGGCGAGATTGGCCTTCATGAGCGGCGATCACCGTACTGCCGGTGACGTTATGCCAGTTTTTACGCTGACTGCTATCGGTATAGACGTAGCGGGTATTGAAGCTGCGCACATCGCTCTGGTAACCCATCTGGGCGAACTGCTGGCGGAGGTAATCGGCTGACAGCATCTCGGCCGGCGTACCGGTCATTCTTCCGGGAAAAAAGGTGGCGATATGACGAGCCTGGGCATTGGCGGTTTCGCCCGGGGCGCTGAATGCCGGGGCGGCGGAGAAGACAAAACCTGCGCCCAACGCCAGGGGAAGCAGGCGACGGCACAATGCGGAAAACATAGGGGGTCCTTTAGCACTTAAAACAATTTCACCCGCGTAGTATGAAACTGTGACCGGGGTTAAACAATTTCAATCGCTCTTAAATGGTGGAAAAACCGCGTGTTAAGCACTTTTTGATATTTGCATTCCCAGGTCGTTATTCTTTTGAGTAACAACTCATTCCATTTCGTAATTTCATTTGCTCTAAACCGCACCCTATAGTCGCTCTATTGCTGATTGTAAGAGAGTTGTTGCGCAGTGGAATACTTGCCGATATTTGCCGAAGTGAAAGAGAGACCCGTGCTGGTGATCGGCGGCGGCGAGATAGCCGCGCGTAAGATTACGTTTTTGCTGCGCGCTGAAGCGAAGGTGCACATTGTCGCCGAAACGTTGATGCCGGAACTTGCCGAAAAGGTCGAGCGCGAGGAAATTCAGTGGCGGGCAACCGTATTCGAAGAGCAGCAGCTTGATGACGTATTTCTGGTGATTGCCGCTACCGAAGATGACGAGCTGAACCAACGCGTTTATGTCGCGGCGAACGCGCGCTATCGGCTGGTCAACGTCGTGGATAATCAGGCGCTGTGCTCGTTTGTCTTTCCATCCATTGTCGATCGCTCTCCGCTGCTGGTGGCTATCTCTTCCAGCGGCAAAGCGCCGGTGCTGTCGCGGATTTTGCGCGAAAAAATCGAAGCCCTGCTGCCCACCAACCTGGGGCGGCTGGCTGAAACGGCGAGCTACTGGCGTCACCATATTAAAACCCATCTGAAAACCACCGCCGAACGCCGCCGCTTTTGGGAGCGCGTGTTTACCGGTCGTTTTGCCAGCCTGATGCTGGCGGGCAACAAAGCCGAAGCGGAAAAAGCGCTGGAAGATGAACTTCGGCAGCCGGACAAACGCCCCGGTGAAATTATCCTCGTCGGAGCGGGGCCTGGTGATGCCGGATTGCTGACCCTGCGTGGCCTGCAGGCCCTTCAGCAGGCGGACGTGGTGTTCTACGACAACCTGGTCACCCCGGAGGTGCGCGAACTGGTACGCCGAGACGCGGAGACAATCTGCGTCGGTAAAAGCGCTTCCGGCGTATCCGTACCGCAGCAGGAGATCAACCGTTTGCTGGTGGATGCAGCGAAAGAGGGCAAAACGGTGATTCGCCTGAAGGGCGGCGACCCGTTTATTTTTGGCCGCGGCGGCGAAGAGCTGCAGGCCGCGGCCGAAGCGGGCATTCCGTTTCAGGTCGTCCCGGGCGTGACGGCGGCGGCGGGCGCAACGGCCTATGCCGGAATTCCGCTGACGCATCGTGATTATGCCCAGAGCGCCACCTTTATTACCGGACACTTCGGCGCGGAAAACTCGCCGCTCGACTGGGCGCGGCTGGCGCAAAGCGGCCAGACCCTGGCGATTTATATGGGCAGCCTGAAAGCGGCGGAAATCAGCGCGCAGCTGATCGCCAACGGCCGCGATGGCGACACCCCGGTAGCGGTGATCTCGCGCGGTACCCGCGCCGATCAGCAAACGAAGACCGGCACATTACAACAGCTTGAAAACCTGGCGAAAGACGCCCCGATGCCCGCCCTGATCGTGGTAGGAGACGTGGTGCAATTACATCAACAGCTCGCCTGGTATCAACACACCTCATCCTCAGAGGCCTTTAAGGCTTCTGTAGTAAATCTGGCTTAAGGAACGGTTATGGACCAAAAACGACTCACTCACCTGCGGCAACTGGAGGCGGAAAGCATCCATATCATTCGTGAGGTGGCCGCCGAATTCTCTAACCCGGTGATGATGTACTCCATCGGTAAAGACTCCAGCGTAATGCTGCATCTGGCGCGTAAAGCGTTTTATCCGGGCACCCTGCCGTTCCCGCTGCTGCACGTCGATACCGGCTGGAAATTCCGCGAAATGTATGAGTTCCGTGACCGTACCGCTAAAGCCTACGGCTGCGAGCTGCTGGTGCACAAAAACCCGGAAGGGGTGGCGATGGGCATTAACCCGTTTGTCCACGGCAGCGCCAAGCATACCGATATTATGAAAACCGAAGGCCTCAAGCAGGCGCTGAACAAATACGGCTTCGATGCCGCGTTCGGCGGCGCGCGCCGCGATGAAGAGAAATCCCGCGCCAAAGAGCGTATTTACTCCTTCCGCGACCGCTTCCACCGCTGGGACCCGAAAAACCAGCGCCCGGAGCTATGGCACAACTATAACGGCCAGATTAACAAGGGCGAAAGCATCCGCGTCTTCCCGCTCTCCAACTGGACCGAGCTGGATATCTGGCAGTACATCTATCTGGAGAATATTGAAATTGTACCGCTGTACCTGGCGGCAGAACGTCCGGTGCTGGAGCGCGACGGGATGCTGATGATGATCGATGACGATCGCATCAATCTACAGCCCGGCGAGATGATCAAAAAACAGATGGTGCGCTTCCGCACCCTCGGCTGCTGGCCGCTGACCGGTGCGGTGGAGTCCAATGCGCAAACGCTGCCGGAGATCATCGAAGAAATGCTGGTGTCGACCACCAGCGAACGACAGGGGCGCGTGATTGACCGCGACCAGGCAGGCTCCATGGAGCTGAAGAAACGTCAGGGTTATTTCTAAGGAGCCGCCATGAACACCACAATTGCACAACAAATTGCCAATGAAGGCGGCGTAGAAGCCTACCTGCATGCCCAGCAGCACAAAAGCCTACTGCGCTTTCTGACCTGCGGCAGCGTCGATGACGGTAAAAGTACGCTGATTGGCCGGCTTCTGCACGATACCCGTCAGATTTACGAAGATCAGCTCTCCTCTCTGCATAATGACAGCAAACGTCACGGTACGCAGGGCGAAAAACTCGATCTGGCGCTGCTGGTTGACGGTCTGCAGGCCGAGCGCGAGCAGGGGATTACCATCGATGTCGCCTACCGCTACTTCTCTACCGAGAAGCGCAAATTTATTATCGCCGACACCCCGGGGCACGAGCAGTACACCCGTAATATGGCGACCGGCGCGTCAACCTGCGACCTGGCGATCCTGTTGATTGACGCCCGCAAAGGCGTGCTCGATCAGACTCGCCGTCACAGCTTTATCTCGACGCTGCTGGGGATCAAACACCTGGTGGTGGCGGTGAACAAAATGGACCTCGTCGATTTTAGCGAAGAGACCTTTAACACTATTCGTGAAGCGTATCTGACCTTTGCTGAACAGCTGCCGGGCGATCTCGACATTCGCTTTGTCCCGCTTTCCGCGCTTGAAGGGGATAACGTCGCCAGCCAGAGCGATAAAATGCCGTGGTACAGCGGCCCGACGCTGCTGGAAGTGCTGGAAACCGTTGAGATTCAGCGCGTGGTGGAAAGCCAGCCGCTGCGCTTCCCGGTGCAGTACGTCAATCGTCCGAACCTCGACTTCCGCGGGTTTTCCGGGACGGTTGCCGCTGGCCGCGTGAGCGTAGGACAGCGTCTGAAAGTGCTGCCGTCGGGGGTGGAATCCACCGTGGCGCGCATCGTCACCTTTGACGGCGACCTGCCGGAAGCGGCGGCCGGGGAGGCGATCACTCTCGTGCTGAAGGATGAAATTGATATCAGCCGCGGCGACCTGCTGGTGGACGCGGCGGTCTCTCTGCCTGCGGTGCAAAGCGCTAGCGTTGATGTGGTATGGATGGCGGAGCAGGCCCTAACGCCTGGCCAGAGCTATGACATTAAAATCGCCGGTAAGAAAACCCGCGCCCGCGTGGATGGCGTTCGCTACCAGGTTGATATCAACAACCTGACCCAGCGCGAAGTAGAATCGCTGCCGCTCAACGGCATCGGGTTGGTAGATCTGACTTTCGATGAGCCGCTGGTGCTGGATAAATACCAGGATAACCCGGTCACCGGGGGGCTTATCTTTATCGACCGTTTAACCAACGTCACCGTTGGCGCGGGCATGGTACGCGAGCCGAACGAACAGGCGCAGGCGGGCGCTTCCCAGTACAGCGCGTTTGAGCTTGAGCTGAATCAGCTAATTCGCAAGCACTTCCCGCACTGGGACGCTCGCGACCTGCTGGGAGGCAAGTAATGGCCCGGCATGACGAAAACGTCGTCTGGCATGCGCATCCTGTCACCCAGGAGCAGCGCGAGCAGCATCACGGCCATCGCGGCGTGGTGCTGTGGTTCACCGGGCTTTCGGGCTCGGGGAAATCCACCGTTGCCGGCGCGCTGGAAGAGGCGCTACATCGGCTCGGCGTGAGCACCTATTTGCTGGATGGCGATAACGTGCGTCACGGCCTGTGCAGCGATCTTGGCTTCAGCGACGACGACCGCAAAGAGAACATTCGACGCGTAGGTGAAGTGGCGAAGCTGATGGTGGATGCCGGACTTGTTGTATTGACCGCGTTTATATCTCCGCATCGCGCAGAACGGCAGATGGTTCGCGAGCGTTTAGGCGAAGGACGTTTTATCGAAGTCTTTGTCGATACGCCGCTGGCGATCTGCGAAGCGCGGGATCCGAAAGGCCTGTATAAGAAAGCGCGTGCCGGGGAGCTGCGCAACTTTACCGGAATTGATTCAGTGTATGAATCCCCGGAGCGCGCTGAAATTCACCTCGACGGCGAACAATTGGTAACAAATTTGGTGCACCAATTATTAGACCTGCTACGACAGAGCGATATTATCAGATCCTGAAACGGCTGCGGCATCATCACAGGATGCCGATCGCCAGGTCAACAGGATTCGATATGCGCAATACCCAGAACATCAGTATTATTCGTTCAGAACCGCCGCCGGCAGTCAGCGACGAGACCACCTGGTCTCTGTCGGGTGCTGCCGTTGGCTTTATTTCATGGCTGCTGGCGCTGGGTATTCCCTTCCTGATCTATGGCAGTAACACGCTATTTGTCCTCCTCTATACCTGGCCGTTCTTTCTGGCATTAATGCCGGTTGCCGTCGTGGTTGGCATCGCGCTGCATTCGCTGATGGACGGTAAACTTCAGTACAGCGTCTGCGCGACGATTTTGACCGTCGGACTGATGTTCGGTCTGCTGTTCCTCTGGCTACTGGGGTAGTCCTTTTTACGAATGAATCTAGCCTGGGTATCAACGGTAAAAATGTGGTACAGTCCCCGCGTTACGCGGCGTCGTCCGCGCGCCAGAGTAGAGAACTCGGGCGAGTTATGGGATGATGATGCCGTTTTTCAGGGGGCAGGATGGGTAAACTAACGCTGCTGTTATTGGCTTTGCTGGTCTGGCTACAGTACTCGCTGTGGTTCGGCAAAAATGGCCTGCACGACTATAGCCGGGTTGATGACGATGTCTCCGCGCAGCAGGCAACTAACGCTAAATTAAAAGCACGCAACGATCAGCTATTCGCCGAAATTGACGACCTCAACGGCGGTCAGGAAGCTATCGAAGAGCGCGCACGCAATGAACTCAGTATGACCCGCCCGGGCGAAACGTTTTATCGTCTGGTGCCGGATGCGTCAAAACGCAACCAGGCTGCGGGGCAACAGCAGAATAATCGATAAACAGGCCCAGGATTACAACATGGCAGCCACTTTTCCGGGCGTTTGCGCCGTGGTGCCGGCAGCCGGTTTTGGCCGCCGCATGCAAACGGAATGCCCTAAACAATATCTCTCAATCGGTAACAAAACGATTCTCGAGCACGCGGTCGCCGCGCTGCTGGCAAACCCGCGTATACGGCGGGTGGTCATCGCCGTCAGCCCGGGTGACGTGCGCTTTAGCCAACTGCCGTTGGCGAACCATCCTCAAATCACCGTCGTTGATGGCGGGACAGAACGCGCGGATTCCGTTCTCGCTGGCCTGAAGGTGCTTGGCGAGGCTGATTGGGTGCTGGTGCACGATGCCGCGCGCCCCTGCCTGCACCAGGATGACCTCAGCCGCCTGCTTCAATTATGCGACACCAGCCGTACGGGCGGCATTCTGGCCGCCCCGGTTCGCGACACGATGAAGCGCGCGGAGCCGGGCAGGGCGGCCATCGCCCATACCGTTGAGCGTAATGATTTATGGCATGCGCTGACGCCGCAATTTTTCCCTCGCGAACTGCTTGTTGATTGCCTGACGCGGGCGCTTAATGAAGGGGCGACTATCACCGACGAAGCCTCGGCGCTGGAGTACTGCGGCTTCCATCCTGAACTGGTCGCCGGACGAGCTGATAATATAAAAGTGACGCGCCCGGAAGACCTGGCGCTGGCCGAATTTTACCTTACCCGTTCCCGACACCAGGAGAAGGCTTAATGCGAATTGGACACGGTTTTGACGTACACGCTTTTGGCGGTGAAGGCCCAATCATCATCGGCGGCGTGCGCGTGCCCTACGAGAAAGGGCTGCTGGCGCACTCCGACGGCGACGTCGCGCTGCACGCGCTGACCGATGCGCTGCTCGGCGCGGCGGCGCTGGGCGACATCGGCAAGCTGTTCCCGGATACCGATCCGGCCTTTAAAGGCGCCGACAGCCGCGAACTGCTGCGCGAAGCGTGGCGGCGGATTCAGGCGAAAGGCTATACCCTTGGCAACGTTGACGTCACTATCATCGCCCAGGCGCCGAAAATGCTGCCGCATATTCCCCAGATGCGCGTCTTTATCGCCGAAGATCTCGGCTGCCATATGGACGATGTGAACGTCAAAGCCACCACCACGGAAAAGCTGGGCTTTACCGGCCGCGGCGAAGGCATTGCCTGTGAAGCGGTGGCGCTGCTGCGTAAGGCGGAGAAATGATCGCTTTTGACGAACTCACCTACCTACATGGAAAACCGCTGAGCCAGGGGCTGCTAAAAGCCAGCCCGGAGGACTTTTTGGTGGTGGAAGATCTCGGTTTTGCCCCCGATGGTGAAGGCGAGCACGTGCTGGTGAGGATTCTGAAAAACGGCTGCAATACCCGTTTTGTTGCTGACTCACTGGCAAAATTCCTTAAAATTCATGCGCGTGAAGTGAGCTTTGCCGGGCAGAAGGACAAACACGCGGTGACTGAACAGTGGCTGTGTGCCAGAGTGCCGGGCAAAGAGATGCCCGACCTGAGCAAATTTCAGCTCGAGGGTTGCCAGGTTCTGGAGTACGCGCGCCATAAGCGCAAGCTGCGCCTCGGGGCGCTGAAGGGGAACCAGTTTACTCTGGTACTGCGCGAAGTCAGCGCCCGCGACGATGTCGAAAAGCGTTTACAGGCGATTGCCGAGCATGGCGTACCCAACTATTTTGGCGCCCAGCGCTTCGGTATCGGCGGCAGTAACCTGCAGGGGGCGCTGCGCTGGGCCGAGAACGGCGCGCCGGTGCGCGATCGCAATAAACGCAGTTTTTGGTTGTCGGCGGCCCGCAGCGCATTGTTTAATCAACAGGTTGGTATTAGATTAAAAAAACCGGAATTTAATCAGGTTGTTGATGGCGATGCGCTACAATTAGCGGGGCGCGGAAGCTGGTTCGTTGCGGCCTCTGAAGAACTGACGGAACTCCAGGCGCGGGTAGATAACCGCGAGCTGATAATTACCGCTGCGCTTGTGGGCAGCGGCGACTGGGGAAGCCAACGGGGTGCGCTGGCCGCTGAACAGGCGGCAGTGGCCGAAGAGACGCAGCTACAGGCGCTGCTGGTGCGTGAGAAAGTAGAGGCCGCCCGCCGGGCGATGCTGCTCTATCCCCAGCAGATGAGCTGGAACTGGTGGGATGACGTTACCGTTGAACTGCGTTTCTGGCTGCCCGCAGGCAGCTTCGCCACCAGCGTAGTAAGGGAGCTTATCAATACAACGGGTGACTATGCGAATATTGCTGAGTAACGATGACGGGATTCATGCGCCGGGCATTCAGACCCTGGCAAAGGCCTTACGAGAATTCGCTGAGGTTCAGATAGTTGCACCCGATCGTAACCGCAGCGGAGCGTCGAATTCCCTGACGCTGGAATCTTCGCTACGTACTTTCACTTTTGATAACGGCGATATCGCCGTACAGATGGGCACCCCGACGGACTGCGTTTACCTCGGCGTGAACGCCCTGATGCGGCCGCGTCCGGATATTGTGGTTTCCGGCATTAACGCCGGTCCCAACCTCGGTGACGACGTCATCTATTCCGGCACCGTTGCCGCCGCGATGGAGGGCCGTCATCTCGGCTTTCCGGCGCTGGCCGTCTCGCTAAACGGCTATCAGCATTATGATACCGCCGCCGCGGTCACCTGTTCGATTCTGCGGGCTTTAAGCCGCGAGCCGCTGCGCACCGGGCGCATTCTGAATATCAACGTGCCGGATCTGCCTCTTGAGCAGATTAAAGGTATCCGCGTGACCCGCTGCGGCAGCCGTCATCCTTCCGATCAGGTGATCCCGCAAAAAGATCCGCGCGGCAATACGCTGTACTGGATTGGACCTCCGGGCGAGAAGTACGACGCCGGGCCGGATACCGACTTCGCCGCCGTGGATGAAGGCTATGTGTCGGTCACTCCGCTACATGTCGATTTAACCGCCCACGGCGCACATGAGGTGGTGAGCGGTTGGCTGGATCGCGTTGGGGTTGATACGCAATGGTAAGTAAACGTGTTGAAAGTCTTCTCAATCAGCTCCGCACGCAGGGCATTATTGACGAGCGCGTGCTGAACGCGATCGCGCTGGTGCCGCGAGAAAAGTTTGTTGATGAAGCCTTTGAACATAAGGCGTGGGAAAACACGGCGCTGCCGATTGGCCAGGGGCAAACCATCTCGCAACCCTACATGGTGGCGCGGATGACCGAGCTTCTGACGCTAACGCCGGAGTCAAGGGTGCTGGAAATTGGCACCGGATCTGGCTATCAGACGGCGATCCTGGCGCATCTGGTGCATCACGTATGCTCGGTTGAGCGTATTAAGAGTTTGCAGTGGCACGCGCGGCGTCGCCTTAAACAACTTGATTTACATAATGTTTCAACCCGTCACGGCGATGGATGGCAGGGTTGGCAGGCACGCGCGCCGTTCGACGCGATCATCGTTACCGCCGCGCCGCCGGAAATTCCGGCTGCGCTGCTGGCGCAGCTGGACGATGGCGGCGTACTGGTGCTGCCGGTAGGCGAAGAGCACCAGTTCCTGAAGCGAATCCGTCGGCGCGGCAACGAGTTTGTCATTGATACTGTCGAAGCCGTGCGCTTTGTACCCCTCGTGAAAGGGGAGTTGGCCTGAACCCGGATTATTCCAGGTTTTTTTGCCTGCATTTAGGCATAGGGTGGACGCATTTTTCGTGTCCTGGCCGGGCGCCGTCCGGTGAGCAAGATATTGGTAGTTAACATATTCCTGGGGGATAAATGAGCGCGGGAAGCCCAAAATTTACCTTAAGCCGCATTGCGGCTTTGTCACTGGTGTCACTCTGGCTGGCAGGCTGCAGCAGCTCCAACAATCCGCCTGCGCCGGTCAGCTCGGCTGGCGGGGCTTCGTCTTCCAGTACGAATTCCGGAATGCTGATCACGCCTCCGTCAAATAACGTCCCACAGGCGCGCCCGGTACAAACGCAACCGGTGCAGACGCAGCCCGTTCAGGTTCAGCCGATGGCTCAGGAGCCGGTGCAAACGGTGAACGGTAAAATTGTCTACAACCGTAAGTATGGAGATATTCCGAAAGGTAGCTATACCGGCGGCAGTACCTATACTGTTAAACGCGGCGACACGCTATTCTATATTGCGTGGGTCACCGGGAACGACTTCCGCGACCTGGCGCAGCGTAATAATATCCCGGCGCCGTACGGTTTGAACGTTGGTCAGACGCTGCAGGTTGGCAACGCATCCGGCCAGCCAATCACCGGTGATAACCCTGTCGCCCAGGCCAGCGTGAAGGCCAGCAACGGCGGGATGTTAACCGCAAATTCTGCACAAAAATCCACCGCGGTGGTTGCGTCCCAACCAACTATTACGTATTCTGAATCCTCAGGTGAACAGAGTGCTAATAAGATGTTGCCTAATAACAAGCCTGCGACGACAACAACCGTCGCGCCAGTTACGGCCCCAGCTGTCAGCACAACCCAATCGACTGCAAGCAGTACGTCAACCAGTTCGCCGATCTCTTCATGGCGCTGGCCGACTGATGGCAAGGTTATCGAGAACTTTAGTGGTGCCGAAGGTGGCAATAAAGGTATTGATATCGCAGGCAGTAAAGGACAGGCTATTGTCGCGACCGCAGATGGGCGCGTCGTCTATGCCGGTAACGCACTGCGCGGTTACGGTAATCTTATTATCATCAAACACAACGATGATTACCTGAGCGCCTACGCACATAACGATACGATGCTCGTAAAAGAGCAACAAGATATCAAGGCGGGGCAGAAAATCGCTACCATGGGTAGCACAGGTACTAGCTCTACACGTTTGCATTTTGAAATTCGTTACAAGGGGAAATCCGTCAACCCGCTGCAGTATTTACCGCAGCGATAATTTGGCAAAGTACGGATAAGCTCAATATCGCTAACAAAGGCGCCAGGGCGGCCGCGATGCCTTCTTCACCGGGGCAGAAAAGGTTATCGTCCTGGCGTCTTTTGAGTGATGTTTAGCGAAGGTGCTTTGCTTAGGGATCACGGGTAGGAGCCATCTTTATGAGTCAGAATACGCTGAAAGTTCATGATTTAAATGAAGACGCGGAATTTGATGAGAACGGAGTCGAGGTTTTTGATGAGAAAGCCTTAGTTGAAGAGGAACCCAGTGATAGCGATCTGGCTGAGGAAGAGCTTCTTTCGCAGGGAGCCACCCAACGGGTGCTCGATGCGACGCAGCTTTATCTTGGAGAGATTGGTTATTCCCCGCTGCTGACGGCCGAAGAAGAGGTTTATTTTGCGCGTCGCGCGCTGCGTGGTGATGTTGCGTCACGCCGCCGGATGATCGAAAGCAACCTGCGTCTGGTCGTCAAGATAGCCCGTCGTTACGGCAATCGTGGTCTGGCTCTGCTGGATCTGATTGAAGAAGGTAACCTGGGGCTGATTCGCGCAGTTGAGAAGTTTGATCCGGAACGTGGGTTCCGTTTTTCGACTTACGCGACCTGGTGGATTCGTCAAACGATTGAACGGGCGATCATGAACCAAACCCGTACGATCCGTTTACCGATCCATATCGTCAAAGAGCTGAACGTCTATCTGCGTACCGCACGCGAGTTGTCCCATAAGCTGGACCACGAGCCAAGCGCGGAAGAGATAGCCGAACAGCTGGATAAGCCAGTTGATGACGTGAGCCGGATGCTGCGTCTGAACGAGCGCATTACCTCGGTGGATACTCCACTGGGCGGCGACTCGGAAAAAGCGCTGCTGGATATTCTGGCCGATGAAAAAGACAACGGTCCGGAAGACACCACGCAGGACGATGATATGAAACAAAGCATCGTCAAATGGCTGTTCGAACTGAACGCCAAGCAGCGTGAAGTGCTGGCTCGTCGCTTCGGCCTGCTGGGCTATGAAGCCGCGACGCTTGAGGATGTGGGCCGCGAAATTGGCCTGACCCGCGAACGCGTGCGTCAGATCCAGGTAGAAGGCCTCCGCCGCCTGCGGGAGATCCTGCAAAGCCAGGGGCTGAATATCGAAGCGCTGTTCCGCGAGTAAGACACCTTTCTTAAAAAAGGCTCAATCGTTTGATTGGGCCTTTTTCTTTTTTGGGCCTCCGTCGCTTATGCGAGCGCCGTCTCGTGGAGGTGCAGCCAGTTGATTTTCCCTTCCTGCAGACGGAAAAGAACCGTCGACCAGCGTGCGGTGTCCGCTTTGCCGGGTAAAGCGTGGATTTCCCGATAGAGCACCGCTGCGCCATCGTGCCATTCGGCAAGTATGGCGGCATTGTCGATGACAATCTTCAAGCCCGGGCGGCTGGCGCGAGCCTCGCGAAAAAAAACGCTGACCGACTGATGGTCCATGCGCATACCGTTTATCGGGATCATGCTAAATTCCTGGCTAAAGCGATGCAGCAGCGCTTCGGCGCTCCCTTCCCCCTGATTCAGCCAGTTTTCTATAGCCACGTGGGCCGTAATAACTTCCGCAATATAGCGATTCATTTGTTCTCCATTTTACCGTGCAGGCGTAAGACGAGCGCCCGATTATCGAATTTTAGGCAACCCAGCAGCGGCACCAGGGTCAAAACGGCGGCGGCGATAAATACGCCGCGCCACGCCAGCGGGGTTGGCCAGTAAAGTAAAAAAACGCTCAGTAAAGCCGCCAGTAGCGCAGATCCTATCAGGAAACTGAGCTGGCGATTGAGGTTCCACAGCGCGCTGGCGTCCGGCATATCGGGGTTCGCCACGTTAAGAAACGCGCTGCTCTGGGCCGTACTGCTGCACAGGCTGCCGCCTGCGCCCATCAGGATAAACGCCGCGATCAGCGCGCTGCTGGCGGTATGCGCATTGACGCCAGCCAGGATGATTATTCCGGCTGCCTGGAGAAGGCAGCCCAGCGCAATCAGGGGGCGGGGGCCGAGACGATTAAAATAGCGGACGGTCGTCGCGATCGCCACAAATGAGGCCAGCGACCACGGAAGCATCAGGGAGCCGATGGTGGAGGGCGCCATCCCCGTCACGCTTTGCAAATAAAACATCCCGACGACATTAATTCCTATAAACGTCCCCGGCACGCAGAGATAGACCAGCATAGAAAAGCGCAGCAGCGGGTCGCGCAGTAACGAAATATGTAAAAAGCCGCCCGGCCGCGCGATGCTCTTCTCATCCCTGAGCCACAGCGCGGCCAGCCCGAACGTCAGCAGCGCTATCGGCAGGCTGGCAAAGAAAACCCAGCGCCAGCTCAACGACTGCACCAGTACTCCGCCGAGCGCCGGAGAGCACGCCGGCGCCAGCAGCCCAACCAGCATCACTGCGGCGGAAAGTTTCGCCCGTTCGTGAGGCTTGAATTGTTGCCAGGTTAACGCCTGTCCTAGCGGAATCAGCAGCCCGCCGCCCATCCCCTGCAGGGCGCGCCACATGACGAGTCTTATCAACGAGTCGGCCATCCCGGCAGCCAACGCTCCGAGGCTAAACAAGGTAAGCGAAAGCAGGAATACCCGCCGGGCCCCAAACTGCTGGCTGAGCCAGGCGCTAAACGGCAGCACCAGGGTGAGCCCGGCAATATAGCCATTGCTGACCCACGCCAGCTCGCCCACCGACGCGTGTAGCGTCCGGCCCATCGCCGGAAAGGCAACGCTGGCGATAAACATATTGATTAAGTCGAGAAAGAAACCCAGCAGAAAAACGGTTGCGACCTTGTTGCGATACGTCATTGATGAAATCCCCCGTGAAGGCCGCTACTGTAAACCTCAGTATCAGGGCGAATAAACACGACATTCGGAGATATACTGTCGTAAATATTTTGACAATGGGCGGCGCGATGCTGAATCTGCAGCGAATGAACATGTTTGTGGCGGTAGTCGATAGCGGGAGTTTTACCGCGGCGGCGGCGGCTCTGGGGCAGACCAAGGCGGTGGTGAGTTTCAACGTCCGCCAGCTGGAGAGCGAGCTGGGGGTCACGCTGCTGTTGCGATCGACCCGGCGGCTGACGCTTACCGAAGCCGGTTCGCTGTTCTATCATCGCGGGGTCGCGCTGCTGAAAGCGGCGGAAAACCTGCAGGACGACGTCCGGGGCAGCCACGTGGGGTTGAGCGGCGAGCTGCGGATCACGACGACGCCTGAATATGGCGCGCAGGTGATTATTCCGGCGCTGGCAGAGTTCAGCCTGCGGCATCCTGCGCTCCACGTACGCCATGTTTCCTCGTCTCATCACGCGGATTTAATCTCAGAACGGTTTGACGTGGCGATTCGCCTCGGCACGCTGGCGGATTCGCGCTACCGCGCGGCGCTGATCTCGCGCTTTGCCATCGTCCCGGTTGCAGCCCCGTCATGGCTGGCGCAGCATCCTGTAAAGACGCTTGATGATCTGGCGAAATCGGCGTGGATTATTCATGAACGTCTGACCGCGCCGCTCCGCTGGCAGCTTAGCGGGCCCCATGACGAGAGTATTGCCTTCGAGATTAAACCGGCGCCGCGGCTGTCGGCGGATAGCGCCAGCGCGCTGATGGCTTTTGCGCTGGCAGGGAGCGGCATCGCGCTGCTACCCGAATGGCTGGTGGCCGCTGCGCTGGCGGATGGCGCACTGGCGAAGGTAATGCCGGCGTTTAGCTTTCCGCCCCAGGGGGTATACGCGGTTTACCCGGACGCGCAGCATATTCCTGCCAGGGTGCGGGCGTTTATTGATTTTTTACGCGAACGCCTGGGTTAACGCTGTTGTTCTTGCGCCATCAGCTTGTGGATGATGTGCGAAAACTGTTGGCGCTCCTCATCGCTCAGCCGACCTAAAAACTCTTCGTCGACGGCGTGACCCAGCGGCATTGAGCTTGCCAGTAACGCTTCGCCTTCCGCGGTTAAATAGACAAACCGACGGCGTTTGTCCGCCGGGTCGTGTTCGCGGCGAACCAGACCGCGGCTCTCCATTCGGCTCAGCATCTCCGCCAGTGTCGCTTTGGTGCTGACCGCCGCTTCCGTTAACGTCACCTGTTCAATGCCGGGATGCTCGGCAATAGAACGCATCACCGCATACTGCGGTTTGGTGAGGTCCGGCAGTTCAAGCTGCCAGCGGGCGGTGTGCTGCTGAAAAAGCTGGCGCAGCAGGTGGAACGCCTCGTTTTTTAACTCCATGACCACTCCCAAAAAAAACCGTCGGTTCTATGATAGCCGTTCGAAGGGCGTTTGAGCATTTTTCCTGTTTTGATGAAAAATGCGGCCGTGTACGAACGAACTTGCAAGAAAAGCTTATCAAGCGTAGCTTTAATAAAAATGTTCGTATACGAACAAAATGTGAGGCGATGATGAAGCTAATAGTAGGGATGACCGGAGCGACGGGCGCTCCGCTGGGCGTTGCGCTGCTGAAAGCGCTTCGTGAGATGCCGGAAGTGGAAACGCATCTGGTGATGTCAAAGTGGGCCAAAACCACCATTGAACTGGAAACGCCGTACAGCGCCCGTGAAGTGGCGGCGCTGGCCGATTTCTCGCATAGCCCGGCGGATCAGGCCGCCATCATCTCATCAGGTTCATTTCGTACCGACGGCATGATCGTTATCCCCTGCAGTATGAAAACGCTGGCCGGTATCCGTGCCGGTTATGCCGAGGGGCTGGTTGGGAGGGCCGCGGACGTGGTGCTGAAAGAGGGGCGTAAGCTGGTGCTGGTACCGCGCGAAATGCCGTTGAGCACTATCCATCTGGAAAACATGCTGGCTCTGTCGCGCAGGCGTGGCGATGGTGCCGCCCATGCCCGCCTATTACAACCATCCCAAAACCATTGAGGACGTCACTGACCACGTTGTCACGCGGGTGCTGGATCAGTTCGGTCTGCAATATCACAAAGCGCGCCGTTGGAACGGGTTACGGGCGGTAGAGAATATTTCACAGGAGAATGAATAATGGCTTTTGATGATTTGCGCAGCTTTTTGCAGGCGCTGGACGAGCAGGGGCAACTGCTGAAAATTAGCGAAGAAGTGAACGCGGAGCCGGATCTGGCCGCGGCGGCAAACGCCACCGGGCGCATCGGCGATGGCGCTCCCGCGCTGTGGTTTGACAATATTCGCGGTTTTACCGATGCGCGCGTGGCAATGAACACCATCGGCTCCTGGCAGAACCACGCTATCTCGCTAGGTCTGCCGCCGAATACGCCAGTGAAAAATCAGATCGACGAATTTATTCGTCGCTGGGATAAATTCCCGGTGACGCCGGAGCGGCGGGCAAACCCGGCGTGGGCGGAAAATACCGTCGACGGTGAGGCGATTAATCTGTTCGATATTCTGCCCCTGTTCCGTCTCAACGACGGCGACGGCGGCTTTTATCTCGACAAAGCCTGTGTGGTTTCTCGCGATCCTCTCGACCCGGACAATTTTGGCAAGCAAAACGTCGGCATTTACCGTATGGAGGTGAAGGGCAAACGTAAACTGGGCCTGCAGCCGGTACCGATGCACGATATCGCTCTGCATCTGCACAAAGCGGAAGAGCGCGGTGAAGACCTGCCGATTGCCATCACCCTGGGAAACGATCCGATTATTACCCTCATGGGCGCTACGCCGCTGAAATACGATCAGTCGGAATATGAGATGGCCGGCGCGCTGCGCGAAAGTCCTTATCCTATCGCGACCGCTCCGCTGACCGGCTTTGACGTGCCGTGGGGCTCAGAGGTGATCCTCGAAGGGGTGATTGAAAGCCGCAAGCGTGAAATCGAAGGCCCGTTCGGCGAATTTACCGGCCACTACTCCGGCGGCCGTAATATGACGGTGGTACGAATTGATAAAGTCTCTTACCGCAGCAAACCGATCTTCGAGTCCCTCTATCTCGGCATGCCGTGGACCGAGATCGACTATCTGATGGGCCCGGCCACCTGTGTGCCGCTGTATCAGCAGCTGAAGGCTGAGTTCCCCGAGGTACAGGCCGTCAACGCGATGTACACCCACGGCCTGCTGGCGATTATCTCCACCAAAAAACGCTATGGCGGCTTTGCCCGCGCGGTAGGCCTGCGGGCGATGACCACGCCGCATGGTTTGGGCTACGTGAAGATGGTGATCATGGTTGATGAGGACGTCGACCCGTTCAACCTGCCGCAGGTGATGTGGGCGCTGTCGTCGAAGGTCAACCCGGCCGGGGACCTGGTGCAGTTGCCTAATATGTCGGTACTGGAGCTCGATCCAGGCTCCAGCCCGGCGGGGATCACCGACAAACTGATTATCGACGCCACCACGCCGGTTGCGCCCGATCTGCGCGGCCACTACAGCCAGCCGGTACAGGATCTCCCTGAAACCAAAGCCTGGGCTGAAAAACTGACCGCCATGCTGGCCAACCGTAAATAAGGAGAAAAAGATGATTTGTCCACGCTGCGCCGATGAACATATTGAAGTGCTGGCAACGTCGCCGGTAAAAGATGTCTGGACGGTATTCCAGTGCCAGCACTGTTTCTACACCTGGCGTGATACGGAACCGCTACGCCGTACCAGCCGCGAACATTATCCGGAAGCGTTCCGCATGACCCAGAAGGATATTGATGACGCGCCGATGGTGCCGCATATTCCGCCGCTGCTGGCGGAAGATAAACGCTAAAATCAACGGGGTCCGCTTAGTCGGGCCTTTTTTATATTGAGTTAATCAATGCAAAATATTTATTAATTAATTTTCAAATTACATAAAAGGTTAATAAAGCAGATATATTTGCGAGTTATCTCCAGTTTATAATAAACTCAACGAGTTTGATAAATTACCGATAAGCTTCGCAGCCGGGAAAATATAGAATAGCGGCGGGTGCTTGAGGTTATCTGGCTTTGAGCATTTATAAAGATTCAGATAAACGAAAGCCCCAGAAGATATTTCTATCAACTGAGGCTGACGGATGAACCTGAACAATTCAGATGTTAGTCTCTTCTTTGCAGGGAGGCAAGACATGCTAACAAAATATGCCCTTGTGGCAATCGTCGTACTGTGTATTGCGGTACTGGGATTTACGCTTTTGGTGCGCAGCTCGCTGTGCGAACTCAGTATTAAAGAGCGTAGTATGGCGTTTAAAGCTGTTCTCGCTTACGAATCGAAGAAATAGCATCAGCGCGGGGGCAACCCCGCGTATTGGTTGTCAGGATGCATCCTCTCGCACCCAGTTTGCATTTATTAAAACGGCAGCACCGCAGGACGCTGCCGTTTTTCACGTTAAACGAGAACTATACCAGGCTCTTCAGGCGATAGATCCACTCCAGCGCCTGGCGCGGAGTCAGCGAATCCGGGTCAAGATTCTCCAGCGCTTCAACCGCGGGCGAGGTCTCTTCCGGAGCGGAAAGCAGCGACATCTGGGTACCGTCCACCTGCGTGGCGGCAGCGCTCGGCGCGATGCTTTCCAGCTCGCGCAGCTTCTGCCGCGCGCGCTTAATCACCTCTTTTGGCACTCCGGCCAGCGCGGCAACCGCCAGACCGTAGCTCTTACTGGCCGCACCATCCTGCACGCTGTGCATAAAGGCAATAGTATCCCCGTGCTCCAGGGCATCAAGATGGACGTTGGCCACGCCTTCCATTTTCTCCGGCAGTTGGGTCAGCTCGAAGTAGTGGGTGGCAAACAGGGTCAGGGCTTTGATCTTATTCGCCAGATTTTCCGCGCAGGCCCACGCCAGCGACAGGCCATCGTAGGTCGAGGTACCGCGTCCAATTTCATCCATCAGCACCAGACTATGCTCGGTGGCGTTATGCAGAATATTAGCGGTTTCGGTCATCTCTACCATAAAAGTTGAGCGGCCGCTGGCCAGGTCATCCGCCGCGCCGACGCGGGTGAAAATACGATCGATAGGGCCGATGTCGACTTTTTCCGCCGGAACGTAGCTGCCGATATACGCCAGCAGGGCGATCAGCGCGGTCTGGCGCATATAGGTACTTTTACCGCCCATATTCGGACCGGTGATAATCAGCATTCTCCGCTGCGGGGCGAGGTGCAGCGGGTTGGCGATAAACGGCTCTTTCAGCACCTGCTCAACCACCGGATGGCGGCCTTCGCTAATCCGAATGCCCGGCTTATCGCTAAAGGTCGGGCAGCAGTAGTTGAGGGTCTCCGCGCGCTCGGCGAGGTTCACCAGCACATCGAGCTCCGCCAGCGCGCTGGCGCTCTGCTGCAGGTCGCCAAGATGCGGCAGCAGCATATCGAAAAGCTCATCGTACAGCTGCTTTTCCAGCGCCAGCGCCTTCCCTTTGGAGGTCAGCACTTTGTCTTCATACTCCTTCAGCTCAGGAATAATATAGCGCTCGGCATTCTTGAGGGTCTGGCGACGGACGTAGTGGATCGGCGCGTGCTGGCTCTGGCCGCGGCTAATCTGGATGTAGTAGCCGTGGACGGCGTTGTAGCCCACCTTCAGCGTGTCCAGCCCCAGACGCTCGCGCTCGCGAACTTCCAGTCTGTCGAGATAATCGGTCGCGCCATCGGCCAGGCCGCGCCACTCATCGAGTTCCGCATTATAGCCGGGGGCGATAACGCCGCCGTCGCGAACCAGCACCGGCGGCGCATCGATAATCGCCCGTTCCAGAAGTTCGCGCAGCTCGCTAAATTCCCCCATCTTTTCCCGGAGCCGCTGCACCGGCGCGCAGTCGACGTCGGCCAGCATGGCGCGCAGCGCCGGCAGCTGCTGGAAAGCGTAACGCATACGCGCTAAATCGCGAGGGCGGGCGGTGCGCAGCGCCAGGCGGGCCAGAATACGTTCGAGGTCGCCGACCTGACGCAGTACCGGCTGCAGTTCGGTGTAATGTTCCTGCAGCGCGCCGATGGTCTGCTGGCGCTCTACCAGCACGGTGGTGTCGCGCGCCGGCATATGCAGCCAGCGCTTCAGCATACGGCTGCCCATGGGGGTCACGGTGCAGTCGAGTACCGAGGCGAGGGTATTTTCAAAGCCGCCGGCCAGGTTCTGGGTTATCTCCAGATTGCGGCGCGTGGCCGCATCCATAATGATGCTGTCCTGCTGGCGCTCCATCGTGATGGAGCGGATATGCGGCAATGACGTGCGCTGGGTGTCTTTGACGTACTGCAGCAGGCAGCCGGCGGCGCACAGGCCGCGCGGGGCGTTTTCAACGCCGAAACCAACCAGATCGCGCGTGCCGAACTGGAGATTGAGCTGCTGGCGCGCGGTGTCGATTTCAAATTCCCACAGCGGACGACGGCGCAGGCCGCGGCGACCCTCAATAAGCGACGACTCGGCAAAATCCTCCGCGTACAGCAGCTCGGCGGGGTTGGTGCGCTGGAGCTCGGCAGCCATCGTTTCGCGGTCAGCGGGCTCGCTCAGGCGAAAACGCCCGGAGCTGATATCGAGGGTGGCGTAGCCAAAACCTTTGCTGTCCTGCCAGATGGCGGCCAGCAGATTGTCCTGGCGTTCCTGCAGCAAGGCTTCATCGCTGATGGTTCCCGGGGTCACGATGCGGACGACTTTGCGCTCCACCGGCCCTTTGGTGGTTGCCGGATCGCCAATCTGTTCGCAAATGGCCACCGACTCGCCCTGATTCACCAGTTTGGCCAGATAGTTTTCCACCGCGTGGTGCGGGATCCCGGCCATCGGAATCGGTTCGCCCGCGGAAGCGCCGCGCTTCGTCAGCGAGATATCCAGCAGCTGCGACGCGCGTTTCGCATCGTCATAGAACAGTTCGTAAAAATCACCCATCCGGTAAAACAGCAGGATCTCCGGGTGCTGGGCTTTCAGCTTGAGATACTGCTGCATCATGGGGGTGTGGGCGTCGAAATTCTCTAATGTACTCATCTGTTATTGATGTCCATTTTCTTACGTTTTAACGCGTTAGCGGAGTTTATTGTTTTCATGACGTCGCGCTATTGCTCATCGGTTCCCGTGACATTGTGCTTTTCTTTTCATTGACACATAGGCCGCATGATAACGGAGTCTTCAGGTCAGGAAAACAAGAAGGCGCGATGGGCCCATGAATCGACTTCCTCGCCTCTTAGCCGCTGCGTAATGTCCATTGCGTGGGCTGCTTTTTACTATCCCTATATCAGGAAAAGCCATTTGTTAATAAATTGTGATCTATGTTACAATTGCTTTACTGCGAATGTCGGTCCTCTATCATTTATTAATTACCTGACGCAATTTGTTTTTAGGATATATCTCAGGGCTCTGCGAGTTAATTTCCTATGGTGGCATTGTTCGCGAGGTTAAATCTTTTTTTAATTCCCCTGTAAATGTATCTCTTTTTACCTAAAAAATGATTTGTTAGTATTTTTGTCGACCAGGGGATCTGGCTTTAATTAAATTATTAATATTAATTAATAGTCTAATTATTGAAACGGATTTTTCGGTGATGCGGAGGGCTGGAAATTGTTGGGTGAATAGACTTCGGCAATTTTATAGCTCCTTACTCTTTTAGGATAAAAATTTATAACGCAGGAATTTTCTATGAAACTGAATAAAGTTGCTATGGCTGTGGCATTAACTGCTGCTCTCGGCTCAATGTCTGCACTGGCTGATACCACGAATGGTCAGATTGAGCTTCAGGGTGAGCTGGTGAATACCGCGTGTGGTTTAGCTCCGTCGTCCAGCCCGGTAACCGTTGATTTTGGTCAGGTTCCAGTTTCCCTGCTGCAAGGCGGTGGTCAGGCAACTGAAACCAAAAACATCGAGCTGCAGTACTGCGATACCACTATCGCCAGCAGCGCCGTTGTTTCCTATACCCCGACTTCGGTTAACCCGAACGATCCTACTCTGGCTGCATTTACTTCTGGTACTGCATCCGGTGCAGGTATCGGCCTGAAAGACAGCGCTAGCCAGACTGTAACCTGGGGCGCGCAGACCACTCCGGTCACCCTGGTTGATGGTACTAACACCATTCCTTTCGTGGCATTCCTGAAAGCGGAAGCGGCAGCGAGCGGTTCTACCACCACCGTAACTGCAGGCGCATTCCAGTCAACGATCAATTTCACTATCGATTATCAATAATCGATTTTGAATTATCGCTCGCGGGGAGATTTCTCCCCGCGATATTGGAGTAGGTGCCAGATAATATGGAATTCTGAGTATGGTTAAGGATACAGAGAAAAAGAGACTGATGGCGTTATTGGTATCGGGATTACTCTTTTCCGGACATGCTTCGAGTACTAGTTTTACGCCTGGACAGCTGGCTCTTTCGGGGGAGCTGGTGGCTGCCGCATGCGATATTGATCCTAATTCACGGGAGCTATGGGTAGATTTCGGTAACATTTCCGCTCGCGATATTAATAGCGATCAAGAAAGTAAGCTTATCCGGCCTTTTTTAGTGCGCTTAATTGGCTGCGCCTCTTTCGGCAGCGTAAATCAATCAACGCCAGGCGCTTATGCCACGATTACTTTTACCGGAAATGCTTCATCACAGGACCCGACAGTATTAATTCCGGATGGTGAAGGAAAGGGTTTTGGTATCCAGATTCGCGATCGCCATGGGGAAATTTTAACGTTTGGAGAACCCTCATCGGGATATCTCCTGAGTGATGAGAATAATACGCTGAAATTTACCGCTACGCTGGTGCCGGTTCAGCAGCATATTAAGGCCGGGGATTTTTACGCCGTCACTCGTTTTTTTATGGATTACAACTAGAAACAAGCCAGCGATTGCTGTTGGAGCTTGTTTGTCGCGCACGATATTTTACTGAATGATTCGGGATGAATAGTCATGTCAGCAGAACAAAAAATAAAAACAATCCTCTCTCAGATGCTTTTTTTCTGCTGTACCTCTATGGCATACGCCTCAACCGACGTCGAATTTAATACTGACGTACTGGATGCGGCCGATCGCGACAATATCGATTTAACCCGTTTCGCCACCGACAACTATGTCCCGCCGGGCGAGTACTTATTAGATATTAAAATAAATGGCCAGGCGGTCGGGCAGCAAAAGGTTCGCTATCTGGCTTCTAAAGACCAGAAGCATACCCAGGCCTGCATTAACGGCGAAATTCTTGCCAGATTGGCGTTGAAAGAGGAAGCGCAGCAAAAGGTCGCCCAGCCGTTTGCCGATTGCTATGACCTGCTGAGCCTTCCTGGCGCCACCCTCAGTAACTACGCCGGGGTGCTGGACATCACCGTCCCGCAGGCGTGGATGAAATACAACGATCCGAACTGGACGCCGCCGGAGCGCTGGGACCAGGGGATCGGCGGATTTTTGCTCGATTATAGCCTGACCGGGCAATATACCCGCCAGCTTGATATGCATGAAGATTACAGCACCCTGAGCGGATACGGTCAGACCGGGGTTAACCTCGGCGGCTGGCGCCTGCGCGGCGAATATCAGACCAGCTATTACAGCGCGACGCATCAATTTGATTTCGATATGAATCAGATCTACGCCTACCGTCCGCTGCCGATGATGGCGGCAAAGCTGACGGCGGGGGAGATCTATCTTGATTCTCAGGTCTTCGACACCGTGCGCTTTACCGGGCTTAATCTCGCCAGCGATGAGCGTCAGCTACCGCCAAACCTGCAGGGGTACGCGCCGGAAATTCGCGGTCTGGCCAAGACCAACGCCAAAGTGACGGTGAAGCAGAGCGGGCGCATCATTTATGAAACGACGGTGCCAGCCGGGCCGTTTAATATTCAGGATTTACGCAGCTCGGTGCGCGGTACGCTGGATGTGCAGGTGGAAGAGCAGGATGGCTCAATTTCGACTTTCCAGGTTAACACCGCCAACATTCCTTATCTTACGCGTCCCGGCTACGTGCGCTACAACGTGGCCATCGGCGCGCCGTCCCGCTATAGCCATAAAATTCAGGGCCCCGGTTTTGCTTCCGGCGATTTCTCCTGGGGGATCACCAACGCCTGGTCGCTGTACGGCGGGTTACAAAGCGCAGGGGCTGAATATACCGCAGTCTCCGCCGGTATTGGCCGCGATCTCAGCGTACTTGGCGCCCTCTCGCTGGACGCCACGGAGTCCTACAGCCAGCAGTCAAACCAGAAACGGCTTAAAGGAACCTCGTTTAAGCTGAGCTATGCAAAAACGTTCGACGAATATAATAGTTCCATTACCTTCGCCGGATATCGCTTCTCGCAGGAGGACTTCCGCTCTTTCTCGCAATATCTCAACGAGCGCTATGAGGGTTACGACAGTCTTGGGCGTGAAAAAGAAGTCTATACCATCACCGGGAATAAAACGTTCTGGGCCGATGAGCTAGGCAAAGCAACCACCGTTTTTCTGACCTATACCCATCAGAATTACTGGAATCGAAGCAGCCAGGATCGCTACGGCATCTCATTAGGGCGCTCGTTTAACGTCGGTAATATTCGCGGGATCACCACCAATATTTCGGCCTACCGTTCGGATTACGAAGGGCGGAAAGACGACTCTATTGCTTTCTCGCTTTCCATTCCGGTTGGCGATAGCAAATGGAGCGGTCTCGACGTGCAGACCAATAACGGCAAAACCAGCCCGATGCTCTCCTATACCGACAGCAGCGACTACAACAACCTGTGGCGTCTGCGTGCCGGAGCGAGCCAGAGCGGCTATGCCAACGTCGACGGCTACTATCAGCGCCGCTCGCAGTACGCTGAAATCAACAGCAACGCCAGCTATCAGCAGGATCACTATCTCTCTCTGAGCAGCACCCTGCGCGGCGGCTTTACCGCGACCCGGCACGGGGCGGCGATCCACAACAGCGGCGCGACGCTCAACACGGCGCGCGTAATGGTGAACACCAACGGCATCGGCGACGTGCCGCTCAATGACGGTAAATCAAGAACCAATAATTTCGGCATCGCCGTTATTCCGGACATCGTGAGCTACAACAGCTTTGATACCCGGGTTGACGTTGATGCGATGTCGGAATCCATCGAACCGGCAAAAGCCATCAGCACCGCCACGCTGACCGAAGGCGCTATTGGCTATCAGACCTTCGGCATGGCGCAGGGCGAAAAAATGATGGGCATTATCCGCCTGGCTGACGGTACCTATCCGCCGTTCGGCGCCGAGGTTATCAACGGCGATGGCGTAAGCGTATCGATGATTATGGAAGGTGGGCAGGGATGGCTGGCAGGGGTTAATCCTCAGGAACTGCTAAGCGTAGTGTGGAGCGGGAAAAAGCAGTGTCAGATTGCCATCCCGCCGACCATAGAGCGTCGTTCGACAGCCGCGCTATTGCCGTGTAAATGACAGTGACAGTAATAAAAGGCCAAAAATGAGCATAACAAGCAACAAACTCTGCTGGATAGGCGTTCTGATGCTGGCGGCGGTAAGCGGTACCGCGCAGGCGGGGGTTTCGCTGGATCGCACGCGTCTTATCATCACCGGTAAAGATAGCTCGGCGAGCGCCAATTTAACCAACACCAGCCCGGATATTCCGTTCCTGGCGCAATCGTGGGTGGAGGATAGCAAGGGTAACAAGATCACCTCTCCGCTGGTGGTGCTGCCGCCTCTGCAGCGGATTAACGGCGGGCAAAAAGGGGTGGCGCGGGTTACCAAAACTGACGGTATTAATCAATTGCCGCAGGATCGGGAAAGCCTGTTTTATTTAAGCGTGCGCGAAATTCCGCCCAAGCCGGATAAAGCTAACGTCCTGCAGTTAGCCATGCAGTCGCGGATTAAATTATTTTTCCGCCCGACCGCCATTATTCCCAAAAGCAAAAGCGAGATTTGGCAGGACCAGGTCGTCTTTCAAAAGAGCGGCAATAAGATGACTGCGCAAAACCCGACGCCTTACTACATCACCATTATTAGCCTGTCCCGCGTTAAGGGTGAAAAAATCACTAAGTTCCCGGGAATTATGATTGCGCCGAAGTCCAGTCTGGAGTTCAGCGTGACCGATGGCGGCGTTAGAGATTTTGCGATGATGTACGTGAACGATTATGGCGGACATCCAGAGCTGAAGTACCGCTGTGAAGGAAACACCTGTAAAGCGCTGCCGCCATCGCAGCAAGGGTAATTAAAGAGGAACCTGATGATGAAAACGCGCCTATCGCTTTTAGCACTGTTTGTATTCGGTATCAGTATGCCAGCGCTGGCCGACGCTGATATTCCGCTACAGCCGCAGCACTACAACCAGGATCATCAGGGGGAAGATGGCGGTAACGTGATATTCAATGGCTCCGTTTATGCCTCGCCGTGCGTGCTGGCGCCGCAGAGCCGCCTGCAGATTATTGAGATGGGCGAAATCAGCGCCCGTCGTTTCCATCAGGCCGGCGATCGGAGCCAGCCGGTGCTGGTTCGCGTCGAGCTGAGGGATTGCCTGAAAGGCGCATCGCAGGCGCGCGACAGCATCGCCTCACGGACGACGGGTAGCAGCAAGCATCTCTACACCACCGGCGAGCAGGCGGTTCAGCTCACCTTTATCGGCGAGTCGGATGAGCATAATCGCCAACTGCTGCGCCTGACCGGCAGCATCTCAGGAGCCGGTATTCGCCTGCTAGATGTCAAAGAGCGGGCGCTGGATATTAATCAAACGCAGCCGCCGTTTATCGTGAAAACCGGCGACAGCAGCCTGACGTTTATTGCCGTGCTGGAATCGACCGGGCGAAACGTGACCGCAGGAAACTTTAGCGGACTGCTGCGTTTAAAAATGGAGTATCTCTGATGGCGACGAGGGTTATCGGGCGGAAATCTTGCATCACGCTATTACTCTGCGGCGGCTTATTCTCTCTCGACGCCAGCGCGGCGGTGGAAGGGGAAATTACGCCGGTTGGCGGACCTAAAATGTACAATATCGACGTCGCCAACCAGGATATTACCAATAACAGCATTGGGGCGACGATTCCTTATGTCTTTTCATTGGGCGGACAATATTCTGGTATCGCCAGCTGCACTATTCCAATGGAAGACCAGGCGATTTATTACTCTGCGACCGCCTCGCTGCTGCAGCAGGGCAGCTCGCCGGGGTATTTAAAACTCAATGATTATATGGATGTGAAAATTGAGATTTATATCCGCGGCCAGCGCATGGAATATCTTCCGGTCCCTTTTAATAATGAGTCAAATCAGGCTTATCAAAATAAATGCGTACCGCCAACTACCCAGTTTAACAACTTCGAGTCCGGCGCTCAGGGGCGGGTAACGTTTATGATCACCAAGCCGATTGTCAACGGCGTTAACCTGCTGGGTACTGAAATCGCCAAGCTTTATGGGCGCCTTGGGAATTACAGCGCAGGGATGGGCAGCACTCCAATGTCAATTGTCTCGATTAATTCCGGAGTCATTACCGTTCCGGATAAATGTATTGTCAACTCAGGATCGCCGATCGTCGTTGATTTTAATACCATCCCCAGCGCGGGCTCGCTGCTTAACGGCAGCAATTACAGCCAGTCCGTGCCGATTCAGGTGAAGTGCGAAGGGGGGAGTTTCGCCACCGGCAATTTAAATATTCGCCTCGGAATTCAGCAGGCCAATACCGCCAGTTTTAACAGCGATTATTTAGGCACCACCGGCGCCGTCGACCGCTCCAATCTTGGCATTATCCTGAAAGATTCCAGCGGCAGTTTAGTCGCCGCGAATAAGTTTTATGACGTGCCGGGTTTTAATAACAATCAGGGAACCTGGAATTTGACCGCCGCGCCGATTGCCAATGCCGGAACCAACGTTCTCGAAGGGGATTTCCAGGCATCGGCCACCGTGGTCGCTGAGTTTCAGTAAGGGGACAGCATGCGTCAACTCATCGCATCAATGATACTCATATGTTCGCTACCCGCGGCCGCTCCTGCGCATGCCATCGGGGAACTGATCGGCGGCGATTTAAACTTCAAAGGAACCGTCGTTGCCCATGGTTGCAGTATTGTGCCTTCATCAAAAAACATCACCGTGGATTTTGGCCAGATTTCAACCCGCACGCTTTATGCGGAGGGAAAATCGCAGCCCAAAGCGTTTGTTATTGAACTCCAGGATTGCAGCACCGATGTTTTTAATTCCGTCACCGTGACCTTTAGCGGGACGGAAAATGCCAATATGAGCGACCGCCTGGCGATTACGCCGATCGCGCCGCAAACCGCCAGCGGTATAGGCATTGGTTTTGAAGAAAGTAACGGCACTGCGATTTTACTCAATACGCCGACGACCGCCGTCGCGATTTCCGATGCCAACATGCAGCTAAATTTTAAAGCGTTTGTTGAAGGGGAACCGGACGCCTTGAGTAACAAAACCCTGGAAACCGGCGCCTTCCAGGCAACAGCGAATTACACCCTTAATTACCAGTAGAATAGATCAAGGATGATGATAAATGAGCCGTCGTTTCTTTCTCTACGATAAAAACATCTTTTTCGCCGAAGGCGTGCGTTCTGTGGTTGACGATCTTGCCATGCATGAAGGCGACTGCGCGTTCACAAGGCTCGACCATTTCTCTGAGTTGATTAACACCCTGCGTCTGCCTAAGCAGAAAGATGAACTGCGCTGGGTCCTCTGCGATGTCGACAGCTTGCCGGACGAGCGTTTTAACGCGCTTTACACCATTAAAGAGCACTACTGCCGGGAGAATCAGCAACTGGTTATTTTATTAAGCGAGAACAATATTTCTCTGTTCTTTGCGCTGCATTCGCTACTTCCGGAGGCAAGTTGGTTATTAAAAAATGAATCGCTGGATAACTTTTTTAAATTTATTGAAAATGCGGACGCTATGGTGGCAAAGCAGATCTTTTTTAGCCGCTCGTTAATTAACTATACTCGGCAGAAATGGTTAGCCAGAGATTTTAATAACAGTATCTCCAGTGATGACTGGTGGTTAATGGAAGAAATATTCAAAGGGAAATCATTGTCACAAATTTCCTCTGAACAAAAAATTGATGTTCGTCGCCTGAGCCGCTGTAAACGGGGGCTAATGAAAAAGTTAAACGTTAAAAACAACGTAGAGCTGTTTAATATTTTCAAGTGCATCGTCGCCACCCCCTGCGTATAGCAGCGTATAAATTCTGACATCGAAAGAATTACTGGCAGGTATCTAAGCCAGTAGGTAAGTGTAAGAAGAATACATTTTAATATAAATAGTTAAGGATCTAACAAATGCAAAAATTAAGTATGATTGAAGCATCAGCGATTATTGGTGGATGCTGCAAGGAAACTTGCACCAGCTCGTATGAGACCGTGGTGGTGGGCGGTGTTTCAACCTGTAAACAAGTAACCACCTGTACCGATAAGCACGGCAACTCAACCGTGACCATGAAAGATGCGTCCGACGGTATGTGCGTAGTGCCGAATCGCATCCGTCAGTAATTTCTGCTGCGGTATATGGAGGGGAAACCCTCCATATATTTCTCCGTCGTTTTCGCGAGCCTGGTATCAAATGAAGATAAAACCTATTACCGCTGTTGGCTATACGTTTCTGGTGGCATTAATTTCGTCGCTGATTACCGTGCTGTGCTATCACATTTTTGTATTTAATACGTTTGCATCGGACAGCAGCGAGCCTTCGGCCCTGCGGGAAATTGACAGCGCAATCGTTGCCAGTAGCCCAATAAAACATGACAGCAGCATTATTGAAGTGATGTCCTATGGCTGTCACTACTGCGCGTCGAACGAGGAAGATATCGAAAAATTCGCTGCCTCATTACCGGCGGAGAGTACCTTTGAAGTTATCCATATCACCGCCGAAAGAAACGGTCTGGCAATTTATGCGCCGGTTTTTGCCACCCTCGAAGTCATGGGTATTGAGCGCCAGATGCGCGACCAGGCTTTCAACGCGGTAATGACCCGTGGAGTAAATTTAGCTGATGATGAAGCGCTTAACGGCTGGCTGAAAAAGAACAATATTGATGTCGCGAAATACCATCAGTTACGCCAAAGCAAAGCCGTGGCCGAGCGTCTGGAATATATGGCCAAAATCACCGAACTCTATGATATTAACGCGACGCCGCTGTTTATTGTGAATAAAAAATACGTCGTGGCGAAGGATCGTCAATTTCCTGAGTTTGCCGATTATATGCGCCAGCTGTTAACTCAGGACAAGGAGTAAGCGTGACGCGCTTTCTGATCGTCTGGAGCGTCTTCAGCGTAAGAAAATGGTCCGCACAGCTGAGCTGGCGCTATCGGCCCTTTACCGGCTACGGCCAAAAGGTGGTGCGTTGGGTCATGCGTTTCATCCCTATGCCGCTGCTGTTGCTGACGGCTCGCGCGCTATGCAGGCTGCGTCTATTGGGGGGGCAATACCGCGGGCGCACCGCCGTGGCGACGCAAAACTACCGCTGCCTGACGGGGGCTGATGGTCGAATCGATGCCGCATGGATAGCCATGCGCCGCCAGCTGCTGGAGATGGGGGCAACCTGGGGACAACACCCGGCCACCCTGGCCCAGATGCAGGCATGCACGCGAGCGCTTGATGCCGTTGTCGCCCCGCTGGCGGCGCAAAAGATCCCGGTCGTTCTGGCGCCGCTGCACTGCGTTTCCGATATTTTAGCGGCGATGGTCGGGGCCGGCGTGACGCCGGGGAAGGCCAGCGTGGTGGTCTCTTCCAGCGCGGAGAGCTATACCGTCGCCAGCCGTAAAATGGGCGGCGTCGCGCTCTCTTATTGCTCCATCCACCAGGATAATACGTCGCTTGCCAGCGAGCTTATGGCGTTAATGAGCAACGTATCGGAAGGGCGGGAAAATATGATTATTTTCCCCGATATTCCTGCCGATTATACCGTGCAGACCCCTGAAGCGCAGTCCGGAAAAATAAGCTGCCGGATCTTTGGCCGCCCGGCGAAATTGCATAGTGGGGTACAGCGCTTTTCTCGCATCGTATCGGCGAAGGTGGTTTTTTATCACCTCTATTATCAGCAGGGGATAAAAATAAAAATCTATTCCCCACTGGCGCCAAAAGAGGTTGCGGCGAATCTACCGTCGATGCTTGAAAACACCCTGCGTGATTATCCGCAGGATTGGCTTTTATGGCACAGCCATTCGCTCTATTTTATTAATCACTGACCCATCATCATGAAAAAGATTATCCCTGATATGGTTTTCCAGGAAGAGACCAATGAATGCGGTCTCTCCTGTATTGCGATGCTGGCGCAAACCCAGAATATTCAGTGCTCTCTCCCGGCTTTGCGGGAGATTTTCCCGGCCTCCGACCATGGGACATCGTTAAGCGATTTATCCGTTATCCTGCAACAGCTCGGCATCGCCACCGCGCCGGTGTTGTTCGATCACGATGAAATCCATGCGCTGCCGTTCCCCTCCATTTTGCACTACGGCGCCAGCCACTATGTCCTGCTGGCCTGGCGAAAAGGGGATTACGTCTGCGTCATGAATCCGGCGATTGGCCAGCAGTGGCTGCCTTTCTCGGCGTTGAAAAAAGAGATAAGCGGCTACGCGCTGATCCTTGAAGAGTCTCCCGGCGTTATTGATCAGCAGGCGCCTGTTATTGCCGGCGCGCAGCAGGAGATGCCGCGGGCGATGAGCCTGAAGGAGACCGCGGCTGTGCCGGGCATTTATAAACTGATGCTCTTGACCTTCCTGGTGTCGCTCACGCTGTTTTTAATGCCGACGATGGTCAGCCGGGCGATCAATCAGGCCTTCTCTGACGTTCAGAATACGTCGTTTCCTTATTTATGGTTCATCCTCGCTTTTGTCATCTCCACGCTGTTAGCGCTGGGCGTCAGGGTCATTAGCGAGCGTTTTATCCGCCGCTTTGTCCTGCTGAAGAGCGATATCGGTTTTTCCCGCTTACTCAATAATCCGCTGCATTTTTTTGAAAAACGCGCGCCGGGGGATGTGTTCAGCCGCTTTATCGCCTGGCAGGGCGGGATGCTGCAAAAAATCGAGCTGGATAACGGCCTCCGCTCGGACTGGATCATCTGCGTTATCGCTATCGGCATTATGTTCTGGATCTCTCCGGTGCTGGCGCTGATTTCCGCCGTGGGCATTGTGGCGATGGGGCTGATTAGCGTCTGGGCTATCTTTCGCGACCGCTGGTATACCCAGCAGCTGCAGCTGAAAAGCGCGACGCTGAATGACTTTTTTATGGAAACACTACAGGGCGTGTTAACCATCAAAACCGCCGGGCTGGAAACGCAGCGTAAAGCGCAGTTTGCCCGCCTGTCCCATGACCTTTTCACCTGCCTCCAGCGGCAGAAAGTCTACCAACAGGTCAAAGAGGGACTGTATCAGCTGACCGGCAGCCTTGAGATGGTGGTCTTTATGCTGGTGGTGCTGCCGCTGGTGCACGCCAGGCTTATCTCTCTGGGCGACTTTTTCGCCTATAGCTTTTTACGGCAGATTTTTACCTCCTACGTCACGCGCATCTTCTATGCCGTGATTCGCAAATCACAGCTGCACGTGATCGATACCCGCGCGCAGGGCCTGTTTACCCGCCATGAGCTGGCCGCGCCCCTGTTTGCTTCGCTCAGCGGTGGGACGGTTCCGCGGCTGGCGTTTGAGCAGGTGAGCTTTCATTACAGTCCGCAGCGTCCGGTGCTTAATGCCGTCGATCTCGCGCTGGAGCCCGGCGATCGGGTGGCGATCGTCGGCGATTCCGGCGCCGGTAAAAGCACCTTGCTGCGGCTAATGGCCGGTCTTTTTTCCGCACAGCATGGACGAATTCTGCTGAACGGCGATGAGGCGAGCGCGCAGCAGCTGGCGTCTCTGGTGTGGCTGCAGAGCCAGGAAGACATCCTGTTTAACGCCTCGGTGCTGCAAAACATCACCCTGTTTGACCCGTGGTACAGCGACGGCGATCGCGGGCGGGTGGAAGCCCTGGTCAACAAAATGGCGCTGGGACCGGTGGTTCAGGCGCTGCCGGGAGGGATGGAAGCGCTGATCCGCGAAAGCCATTCGGCGCTCTCGTTAGGCCAGCGCCAGCGGCTGATGCTGGCGCGGGCGCTCTACAGCACTCGACCGATATTGCTGTTCGACGAGCCGACCGCCAATCTTGATGATGAAACCGCGGAAACGGCGATCGCCGCGCTGTGTCAGCACTGCCGCGAGCATGGCAAGACGCTGATCGTGGTGACGCACAGCGAATCGATCCTGCATCATTTCACGCGGGTTTATCGTCTGAATGAAGGCGAGCTGCACGATATCGCACAGGGAGAGGTGGGCCAATGAAGACAGGACTATTACGCCGCCGTAAGACGTGGCTGTTGGCGTTGGTCGCGATCCTCGCCGTTATCGCCGCTGTTTTTTACCCGCGCGCGTTTCCGGCCCAGGCCGAGGCGCTCGATACCGTGGCGCTCGATCGCGGGGATATCGAAAAGGTGGTGCTGGCGAGCGGGATTATCAAACCCGCCGTCCAGGTGAACGTCGGCGCCCAGGTGAGCGGTCAGCTGCGCAAGCTGTACGTGCGACAGGGCGAACGAGTGCGCAAAGGGCAGCTGCTCGCCGAAATCGACCCGACGCTGCAGCTTTCCGACTTACGCAACGCCACCGCGCAGCTGGCCAGCGCCAGAGCGCAAAAGCTGGCGTCCGAGGCCACGCTGGTGCAGTACCGCAAAGCGCTGGCGCGCGAGCGGGCGATGAACCGCGATGGCTCCGGGGTGAGCAGCGATCTTGAGCAGGCGCAGGCGCAATATGCTGCGCAGGTTCAGCAGATCGCGGTCAATGAGGCGCAGATAGTGCAGGCGGAAATGAGCGTGCAGACCGCCAACGCCAATCTCGGCTATACCCGCATTCTCGCGCCCATGGATGGCGAAGTGCTGGGCATCGTCACCCGTGAAGGGCAAACCATCGTCTCCTCGCAAATTGCGCCGACCATTCTGGTGCTCGCCGATCTCGATAAAATGCAGGTCCAGACCCGCATTTCCGAAGCCGATATCCAGAAAATCCATCCGGGACAGCCGCTGTGGTTTTACGTTATTGCCGATCCGCAGACGCGTTACGAAGGGGAGCTGGGCTATGTCCAGCCCGCGCCGCAGGAGGCGCTGGAAGATCAAAACGCCGGCGCTTCCGCCGGCAATCAGCAGAGCAGCGCCATTTACTATAACGGCACCTTTGAGGTGGATAATCGCCAGCGATTGTTGAAAACCTCGATGACCGCCCAGGTGTTTATCCGTATCGCGCAGGCGAAAGATGCGCTGCGCGTGCCGGTTGCCGCGCTGGGGCGTTCGCTCGGCGATGAGCGCTACCTGGTGATGGTGCAAAAGGAGAACGGCAGCGAGGAGCGAACCGTCCGTATCGGGATTAACGACCGCCAGTATGCGCAGGTTCTTGAAGGGTTGCAGCCCGGCGAACGGGTGGTGATCCCCCAGGACGCGGGGTCTGTGTGATGGTTAAGCCGTTAATTATGCTGAACAACGTCACGCGTCATTTTGTTGCCGGGACGCAAATTATTCCGGTGCTGAAATCCGTCTCCCTGACCATTATGCCCGGCGAAATGGTGGCGATTATGGGCGCTTCCGGCTCGGGTAAATCGACGCTGATGAACATTATCGGCTGTCTGGATAAGCCCAGCGGCGGTGAGGTGTATATCAACGACAT
This sequence comes from Klebsiella pasteurii, assembly GCF_018139045.1. Classification (NCBI taxonomy): domain Bacteria; kingdom Pseudomonadati; phylum Pseudomonadota; class Gammaproteobacteria; order Enterobacterales; family Enterobacteriaceae; genus Klebsiella; species Klebsiella pasteurii. The sequence continues at coordinate 2,755,034 of NZ_CP073236.1, read as the reverse complement.
CGCCATCCACCAGGCTGATAGCGCGGCGCTGGCGGAGCTACGCAGCCGCTGGTTGGGGTTTATTTTTCAGCGCTACCACCTGATGCCTTATTTGACGGCGGAAGAGAATATTGCCATCCCCGCGCTCTATACCGCGATGCCCGCCGCGGAACGCCAGGCGCGCATTGCGCTGCTGGCAGAAAAGCTGGGCATTGATGGGCGCTTACAGCATAAACCCGCGCAGCTTTCCGGCGGCCAGCAGCAGCGGGTCAGCGTCTGTCGGGCGCTGATCAACGGCGCGCAAATTATTCTCGCTGATGAACCCACCGGGGCGCTGGATAGCGTCAGCGGCCGGGCGCTGATGGACGTTCTGCACCAGTTGAACGCCGACGGGCACACGGTGATTATCGTGACCCACGATCGCGAGGTGGCGCAGCAGGCGCAGCGGATCGTCGAGATCAGCGATGGGCAGGTGGTCGCTGACCACGCCTATAGCGCGCGGGATAACCGTGACGTCCAGCGGCTGCCCGCGGTACAGGATAACGGCCGGGCTTCGCTATCGCGCAGTATCGGCGAGTCGGTGCGCATGGCCTGGCGCTCACTGCTGGGGCATCGGATGCGCGCCTTTCTGTCGATGCTGGGGATTATCATCGGCATTTCGTCCGTGGTTTCCTCAATGGCGGTGGGAGAAGGCGCCAGGCAGAGCATCATGAACGAGATCGGCAAGCTGGGTAATACCACGCTTGAAATCCGCCCCGGCACCGGCTGGGGCAGCAAGCGCACGGATATGGAGCGGGCGCTGTCGCTGGACGATATCGCCAGCCTCGGCAAGCAGCCCTGGGTGCTGGGGGTATCGCCGATCGTCTCCAGCATGACCACCGCGGTGCGCCGGGGTTTTGATTCCTCGATTATTCTCTCCGGGGTTTCCGCCGACTATTTCTCACTGCAGGGGATCCGTTTTCTGCACGGCAACGGCTTTACCCGCCGCGATGTCGACGATCGGGAGCCGGTACTGGTGCTGGATGAAACCAGTAAAGAGACGCTGTTTCCCGGCAATGAAGATCCGCTGGGCAAAATTGTGCAAATCGCCGGCGCGCCGTGGCGGGTGATCGGTATCGCCAGCAAGCCTGGGCCGAAGGTGGTCAGCGGATTTATGTCGGCCTGGATCCCCTATACCTCGCTACTGCAGCGGATTTCCGGCGACAAGCCGCTGGAGGCGCTGACGCTGCGCTTTCAGGAAACCCTGTCGCCGCAGGATGCGGCGCGCCGTGCGGAAAGGCACCTTATCCGCGAGCACGGCAAAAAAGATTTCTTTGTCCAGACCGACGAACAGCTCGCCAAAGCGCTGCAAAAAACCTCCGACTCCATGTCGCTGCTGATCACCGCGATTGCCGCTATTTCATTGCTGGTCGGCGGCGTCGGGGTGATGAACATCATGCTGGTTTCGGTAACCGAACGTACCCATGAGATTGGCATCCGGCTTTCGGTCGGCGCGCGCCCCTCGGACATCATGCATCAGTTCTTAATTGAGGCGGTGATGATCTGCGCCCTCGGCGGGCTAACGGGCGTTTTAGGATCCTGGGCCGCCGGCAATCTGTTCGCCCTGCTGACGCAGGAGTTTTCCATGGTCTTCACCTGGCTGCCGGTAGCGATGGCCTGCGGCTTTTCCGCCCTGATTGGCCTGACGTTTGGCTATTTTCCAGCGCGCCGGGCGGCGCGGCTGAACCCTACGGAGGCGCTGGCCCGCGAATGAGACCGCTGACATTATTACCGTTCATTGTATTGCTAACGGGCTGCGGCAATTTGACCCGTAGCGACTATCAGCGCCCGCTGCTGTCAGTGCCGGAAAGCTGGCAGCGGACGGAGGGGCAAAGCAACGCGCTCCCGCCGGAGAAAGCGCCACGCTGGTGGGATCGTTTCGGCGACCAACGCCTATCGCGGGTGGTGGATCAGGTGCTGGAAAGCAACAATGATCTGGCCGCTGCCGCCTTAACCCTTAAACAGGCGCGCCTTTCCGCCGGGCTAACCCAGACCAATATCAGCCCCGACGCGACCCTGAGCGGCACCGGCAGTAACTCAAAGCCGCTGAACAGCGGCGGGTCGCAGGAGAGCTATAGCGCCTCACTGTCCCTGAGCTATGAGCTGGATCTGTGGGGCAAGCTGGCGCGGATCCGTGAACAGAGCGAATGGGAGGCGATAGCCAGCGAGCAGGACTACCGGGCGACGATCCTCTCGACGATTGACACCACCGCGCAGCTGTACTGGAACATCGCGCTGCTGAATCAGCAAATGACCTGGCAGGCGGCGAGTCTGGACATCGCCAGACAGACGCTGGCGCAGATTGAGTCCTGGCAGCGAGCGGGGAAAGTGGGCCTGCTCGATGTGCTGCAGGCGCGGCAGACGATCATCAGTCGCCAGAATCAGCTGCTGAGCCTGAAGCAGCAGCGGGCGATTTCCCGCAACGCGCTGGCGCTGCTGCTCAACAGACCGCCTGCTCAGCACACCGATGAGTCCTCCTCGCTGGATGTGCGTCAGCATATCGCCATTGCCAGCAGCACGCCGCTGGCCGCGCTAGCCAGTCGGCCGGACCTGCAGGCGGCGGAATCCCGCCTGCGGGCGGCGCTGGCGGGCTCAGATGCCGCGCGGCTGAGCTTCTATCCCACGCTGTCGCTGCAGGGAACCCTGAGCGCCGGTAGCCAGATCTTTCACCAGTGGTTTAACGACCCGCTGCGCACCGTGGGCAGCAGCGTTTCTGCGCCCTTTATCCAGTGGAACACGGTACAGCTCACCGTCGAGCAGGCCAGCGTGAAGGTGCAGCAGGAGGCGGTTAACTTTCGCCGCACCGCCTATACCGCGCTATCGGAGGTGGATAACGCGATGGAGAAGCGGCTGAACGCCGATGAGCAGCGCGAACGCCTGCTGCAATCACTGCAGCTGGGCGAACAGCGCCTGGCGCTCACCGGGAGCCGCTACCGCTCCGGAGCGGTGGATTATCAGACCCTGCTGAACGCCCAGGATGCGCTGCTTGATGTACAGAACAGCCTCGCGCAAAACCAGTACGACTATCTTTATGCCACTTTGCAGCTTTGGCTGGCGCAGGGAGGCAATTACCCGCAACAGAGGACATCCCAGAATGAGTCACAGTAACTCCCCTTATCGCGTGGTGATAACCGGCTATGGCGCGGTGACTCCCCTTGGCGATAGCGCGGCCGAAAGCTGGCAGGCGATCGTGGATTATCGACGCGGTTACCGCTATGTGGATCTCTCGGCTAACGGCATTCACACGCATTTCATTGGTCAGGTGGAGAACGAACCCAGCCTCAAGGGCGTACCTGCCGCCATTCGCCGGCGTCTGCCCCGTCACGCGCGCCTGGCGCTGGGCGCCGCGCGGGAAGCGATAGCGATGGCCTTTGCTGGCGAAGCCCCCACCGGCTTTTACGATCCGCTGATGTGCGGCGCCATCATCGGTTCCGGTTGGGCGGGGCTCGATGAAAGCTACCTCGCGGTACCGGAGTTCGAGAAAACAGGCGTTGCATCGCCTTTCAGCTGCTTCTTTTCCATGCCGAACGTGACCACCGCGGCCTGTAGCCAGCTTTGGAATTTACGCGGTTATCAGAATACCCCGGTCGCCGCCTGCGCCACCGGCACTATTGCTATTGGCGAGGCCTATGATGCGATTCGCTTTGGCCGCGCCAGCATGATGCTCGCCGGCGCCGGGGAGTCGTTAAACAGCGTTTGCGCCATCTGGAATATTGATGTGCTCGGGGCGCTGAGCCGGGAAACGGAATCGCCGGAACGGGCCAGCTGCCCGTTTAGCCTGCAGCGCAGCGGATTTGTGCTTTCAGAGGGCGGAGCGGTGCTGTGTCTGGAAGAGCGCGAGAGCGCCCTCGCGCGCGGGGCGACGATCCTGGCGGAAGTCACCGGCTACGCCAATTTTTCCGACGCGGTGGATTTTACCTCCCCGGCGGAAGACTGCGTGGCCCGCGAGCAAACTATCCGTTGGGCGCTGCGCGCCGCGGATCTCCAGCCCGCCGACCTCGACTATATCAACGCCCACGGTACCTCCACGCCGCTCAACGATATTAACGAAACGCGGTCGCTGAAAAAGGCGCTGGGCGACGAGGCGTATCGCATCCCGGTCTCCAGCACCAAAGCCTACTCCGGGCATCTGATCGCCGCCGCGGGGAGCTTCGAGACCATCGTCTGTCTGCAGGCGATGGCGGCGGGGCTCATGCCCGCGACGGCGCATTTAACCCAGCCAGACCCGCAGTGCGATCTCGACTATATCGCCGAAGGGCATCGTCAGGGTGAGATCCGCCGGGCGCTAAATCTGAGTTTTGGTTTCGGCGGCGCGAACGCCGCGCTGGTACTGGAGAAGCACGCGTGACGCGGCTGCGCTATACCCTTGCGGACGCCAGGCAGTGGGCGGCGTTTTCCGGCGACGATAACCCCATTCACTTCGACCTCGCGGCAGCGCGCGCGATGGGCGACGGCCGGCTGAGCGTCCACGGCATGCGCGCGCTGCTCGACGTGAAGCGCGACGTCCAGTTGCGGCTGACGAACCCACCCTCCGGTCCTGAACGTTACCTGAAATGCGTGGTTCGCCTGCGCAGGCCGCTATGGTGCGATAGCGACTGGCTGCTAACTCCCGGCGCCGCGAAAAATCGCGTCTTGTCCGCCGCGTTGGTCAGCAGCCCGCAGGATGATGAAGTCTGTTTGTCATGCCAGATGAGCCTCGCCGCCGGGCCGGAATCGCTGGTGGGTAAGCAGCCCAGCGGCGTTGCGCCAAAGACGCTGCTCGCGTTGCAGTCCCACTTCAACAGCACATGGCCCGACCTGGCGCAGTGGCAGTTTCTTGACGCGCTGCTGTTTCGCCAGCTTATTAACGATCCCGCGCTGCTGCGTCAGGAGAACATCGCGGCCCTGCTCGGGCCCGGGGAAACCTCATTGCAGCAAATATTTACCCGCTATCCGGTGCTGCAAACCCACCAGGAGGTGGTATTCGATGCTCGTCTTGCGGGCAAAGCGACGCCGATCTGGCCCGAATCACTAACGCTCTGGCTGCTGCCCTCGCTGGTGGTCGGCCAGGTTGAGCAGGGCGCGCTGGTACGCATCGCGGCGGCGGCGCAGTTGGATAATCTGATAATGACCAATATGGTCACGCTCAAAGTTGGCCCAATGACGAATTGATAATTAAGGATAATTTATGATTGCCTATGATGATGTTCTACAAAAAGTGTGTGAAATGATTTGCGATGCGAAAGACCTGGAACCGGATGAGGTGGATGAGAATACGCCGCTGGTTCGGCTGAAGTTGGACAGCCTCGACTACGTCGAGCTCATGGTGCTGGCAAAACGTGAATTCAATATCACCCTGGAGGCGGACTGGTTTATTCACAATCCAGGGATAACGCTTGGCGAACTCTGCCAGCACATCAGTAAAGAGTCAGGCAGCTAATATGGCACAAAAATGGATACTGATTACCGGAGGCAGCCGCGGCATCGGTCGGGCGCTGGTCACCGGCCTGGCGCAAAGCTGGAACGTGGTATTTACCGGACGCGATGAGGAGGCGATGAACGCCACCCTGGCGGAGTGTGAAAATTCAACCCACCGGGTGCGGGGATACGCCTGCGACGGCAACGACGAATCGCGGGTGGAGCAGCTTGCGCAGACGCTGCTGGCCGAGCGGGGGGCGCCGGAAGCGATTATCCACAATGCCGGGATAGCTCGCGACGGCCTGCATATTCACCAGAACGCCGCGCTCTGGCGCGAGGTTTTGGACACCAATGTGATCTCAATGCTTAACTGGAACCGGGTGCTGCTGCCGGCGATGCTGATGCAGCGGCGCGGCTCCATCGTGATGATGTCGTCGGTCAGCGCGGTAAAGGGCAACGTCGGCCAGACGGCGTATGCCGCGAGTAAAGCGGCGATGGGCGGCATTGCGCGCTCGCTGGCGCTGGAGGTTGGGCGCTTCGGTATTCGCGTCAACTGCCTGGCGCCGGGCCTGATTCGCACGGAAATGCTCGAAGAGATACCCGCGCAAAAATTAAAAGAGATGCGCCAGGCGATACCGCTGCGCAGATTGGGCGAAACCCACGATGTGCTGCAGGCGGTGGCGTTTTTAATCGGTGAGGGGAGTCAATATATGACCGGGCAAACCCTGGTTCTGGACGGCGGATTGAGCGCCTGAGTCGTGCGATCAGACCGTTTTAGCCTCTAAACGGAGTGAGTGAGTTGCGCAATGCGATTCACTAACTTTTTTATTTCGCCCGCGGTAGCACGGTAGATCTGAATAATCTGTGAAGAATATTGCGCAATCAGAGACAACATCAACGGGGGAATTTCCTCTCCCGGATTATTTTTAATTAACTGCGCCAGCGATTTCTCTTCCGCTTTTGGCCCATTGAGCGCATGGACCACCCGTCGACTTACCGCAATAAGCATGGCTTCCGGTTGCAGGGCTTTATTATGCCACTGCGCCGACGCGGGATCATTTTGCATGGCCAACCACTCAGAAATATCATCAATACCTTCAATGAGATAAAAATAACGCTGGGCTTTATCCGATGACCCCACCCGCTTTGGCGGCGGGCTATGATCCAGGCAGGAAATATTATGCAGTAATCCGCCAATCTCAACTTTTAGGGCTTGCGTGGCGCTCATCTCCATTTTTGTTGCCAGATAACCGGCAATATGTCCGACGGCCGCGGAGTGCCACGGCGTCTGCTGGCTGAACTGATCGATAATAAAAGAGACCAGCTCGGCAATGTCGCGAAGGTTGTGCAAAGAGAGCGTGTCGTTATGGACGCCGGAGATCGCTTTAATGTAATCGCGATAGTCGGTGGAGGCCATAACCGACCAGAAATAGTCATCGGCGGAGAGGATTCGGAAGGCCTGAATATATTCTTGCTTATAGAGAATGGGGGCGCCGGCGGCGGCGATGTCGACCAGCCTTTTGCTTAATAATGGGATATGTTCGGTGCGGTGCTGGCAATACAGAACATCCAGTCGGTCAGCGAAGAATAACAAATGGCTCTCTTCGGGCACCTGCTCGCCTTCACTATAATGCCCAAGACCGTTGCGCCAGTGGGTATGGTGATAGCGAACGATTTTGTTGAGCGGACGAAACAGCGGAATGCGGCTAAGTAATTCGCTGCCGATGAGCGCATGATGGTTGTCTTCGTTATCAATATAGTTAAGCGGTTCAAGACGCGATTTTTCATTTAATCCTCCGACATCATGAATGAGCGCCGCCAGAATGGTTTTACGCCGCTGGGCCGCAGAAAAATCGACTAACTTAGCCAGATGCGATGCGATAAACGCCGTTCTGACATGGTGCAGATTGAGCCGGGGGTTAATCATATCAATGATATTCGCGATGCTGCCTAAGGTTGGTAGTAAATGTATCGTCATGATATCGGCATAATTAAAATTAATGAGATGAATCTCAATCAATGATTGTATTCTGACGCTGGCAACCATATTGTGGGAACGTTTGATTACCGAATAAAATAGTATCATCATTAACGTGATTGATATAGATGATTCGATCATTAGTTTGGTTGCCAAAGAGATTTTGCCGGGCGATATTTTCAGGCGTATTGTCGGCGTGATGGCGAGTGATTTGCGAATCAATGATATAAAAGAGATGACTGGTCGCGGTGGTTCTTTTTAATGTGATAGCGATGGTGCGGGAGACAATGTATTTATCGCCATTGCTGGTGAGCAAACCCTCAAGGCTGATTAAAAGACGGTTATTAGAAAGCTGGGCGGATAGCAAGCCCTGTGAGCGGAGAATATTCTCATTTATATCCTCAGTGAGATCGTACTGTGATTTACAGGAAAAGGTGTCATGGCTGTGGATATCTATATAGAGGAACGCAGCGAATACCAGCGTCAGGGCAGTGGCCAGAAATATTACAGCGTATTTACGCATTTTTTATTTCCTTATAGTAGTAACTGTGGCATTGCTGGTCCTTTATATCACATTTGAGGATGAATATATCCATATAAATACCTAAGCCTTGTTGCTGATTTAATTGTCGGTTGAAAAGGTAGATTTTCTTAGGCGTCGAACAATCAAGCCCAGAGGGGAACAGTTTTTTATTGCTGAGTATTTCGTGCGTGCGCTGGGCGCCAGAGCCATAAATAGTACATTTATCCTGGATGAAAACCAGCGTAGAGGGCTGTTTTTTAAACATAAAAAAAGATGAAAGCAGCAGCAGGCCTGTCAACGCCAGGATAAAAGATATGACCGCTTTGCGATGCTGCAATAGCAAACTACGCCGGGGCAGTTCGGCGGTAAGCATCGGGAGCGTGAAGGAGGATGAATAATCATTATCGCTGGTGATAATGACTTCCTCAGAAATCTTAAAGCCGATTCGCGGTACCGTAATAATCACATTTTTCTCAATGCCCAGATCGGCAAGACTACGACGCAGCGTTGAGATGTATTGATTAAGATTGCTATTTGAGGGCCTGGCGCCATATTTCTCAAACACCGACTGAAAAATATCAACGCGAGAAATAATATCCCCTCGGTACTGTAACAGATTGGTAAGGAGGCGAGTGGAAGTCGCAGAGAGTTCAATACAATCACCGGTCAGCAGATTGACCAGGGATGCTTCCTCAGTATCAAATGTAATAAATCCCTCTATATCGAACCGCATTTTTATCTCCGCACGGAATTAAAAATTCACTCTTTATACCAGGGTTTTTATCATAAAAAAAAGTGAATTTCAGATAAATGTACTGTTTAAGTTGAAATTTAAAGCTAATGTTGCCGTTTTCGTGGGGTCAATCCATACTGCTGTGTACTGAATGACAGAAGGAGCTGACTCATGAAGATTTCATTTTCATCCTGTACCCCACATTCAAATCAAAATTCTGTAACCGCAGTTGAGAGTTTGCGCTCATTGATGAGCTCAATGGGCATCAATAAATTCTCCGGGGTCGTCGTACCAGAGCAGGAGTATATTCTTTATGTTTTAAAAGAACATGGACCTGAGGGGTTGCTTACTCGGGAATTAGCGGACAGGTGCGAAATGTCAATATATAAAGTCAGACATTTACTACTGCCGTTGGAAAAGTTTGGTCAGGTGAACAGGATAAAAGTTAATAAGCATCATAAATGGTATTTTTATAATAAAAATGTTGACTAATAGGCATACTAACAAGAGGCTATGATGTTTGCAATAAATATAGATCTCTTAGGCGTTTTTTTTAATTTTTTATGATTTTTGAGAATTAATATCTCGCAAATAACAGAGAATATTCTTAATAATGAAAATTTCGTAACTCTTAAAAAATCTGCTGCGCTATCCGCAGGGTGATAAGCAATTATCCATAATGACAGATAAATCTTATGCGATGTTTGTAAGCGATGGCCAGCGCCGGGGATAGCCGCTTTTGTTGAATAAATAACCTTTTTGTTAAATAAGTGTTAAGTTTGCGGTGTGCAATCTGCGGCGGTGTACGTCGGGAGTGTATGGATAAGGCGGTGGGGAGTAAGCAACGGATGTACAGAATAATCGCAGAGCGTGGGCATAAAATATCGTTGTCGTCTGCGCGAAGCTAGCCTGTTCATTTTGCGCCGCGGCATAAACGACTTTTTTGCTACACGGACAAATCCGGTAGTAAAAGAGAAATAGTGTGATCAACTTCAATAATATTCATCGTGAGTTAATGTTCTTTTGCCAGCTTATATTGTTGTGAGGTTTAGCGATGTCATTAAATTTGCGGGTGATGATGTCCAGTATGCTGGACAAAGCTGATGGCAAATGTGCGATGGGTTAATTAACTGAGATTGCGTGTAGGGCAATTAGGGCGTTATTTGATATTAAATAATAAAACGGCTACGTCAGTCACGTTACTGTAGGGCTAAATATTATGGTTATCAAACACTCAGATTGAGGGAAGCACGCATGGCTTACAGAATGATTTTAAACGAAACCTCTTATTTTGGTCCCGGCTCGATTCGCTGTATTGTCGATGAAGTCAAAAAACGCGGCTTCAAAAAAGCGCTGGTGGTCACTGATAAGGATCTGATTCGTTTTAACGTTGCGACAAAAGTCCTGGCTATTCTCGACGGAGCCGGGCTGCCTTACAGCATTTTTGATGACGTTGTTCCGAACCCCACCATTGAGGTTGTGCAGCAGGGCGTAGAGACGTTTAAGCAGTCGGGCGCCGACTACCTGATCGCCATCGGCGGCGGATCACCGCAGGATACCTGTAAAGCAATAGGCATCATTATTAATAACCCCGAGTTTGCCGACGTTCGCAGTCTCGAAGGCGGGGCCGATACCAAAAACGCCGCCGTACCGATGATCGCGATCCCAACCACCGCCGGTACGGCGGCGGAAGTGACCATCAACTACGTGATTACCGATGTCCAGAACCGCCGCAAATTTGTTTGCTATGACCCGCACGATATCCCGTTGGTGGCGATTATTGACGCTGAAATGATGGCCAGTATGCCTGCCAGCCTGAAAGCGGCGACCGGCGTCGATGCGCTGACCCATGCGATCGAAGGTTACATTACCAAAGGCGCATGGGAACTCACCGACATGCTGCATCTGAAGGCCATTGAGGTGATTGGCCGCTCGCTGCGCGCTTCGGTACAGGGCGACGCGCAGGGCGCGGAAGGCATGGCGCTGGGGCAATATATTGCTGGGATGGGCTTCTCAAACGTCGGTTTGGGGCTGGTCCACGGCATGGCCCACCCGCTGGGCGCATTTTACGGCACGCCGCACGGCGTGGCCAACGCGGTGCTGTTGCCGCATATCATGGCCTATAACGCCGAATGTACCGGCGAGAAGTATCGTGATATCGCTGTTGCACTGGGTAATCAGTCGGCGGCAACGATGCCGATTGACGCAGCGCGACAGGCGGCGATAGAGGCGGTGGCGCAGCTGAATCGCGACGTGAATATTCCGGCGCGTCTGCGCGACGTGGGCATGAAAGAAGAAGATATTGATGCTCTGGCCGCCGCGGCCCTGGCGGACGTATGTACCGGCGGCAATCCGCGCGATACCAATCTGGAAGAGATTAAAGCGCTGTATCGGCAGATCTTCTAATTTGCCAATCACAACGAAGCCGGTAAACGTATCGGCTTCGTTGTTTATAAAGGAACGTTTTCACAGGACGGGCAGAGCGTTAGCCGCCGTCGGCACAATCATTTCCTCGGCTCACGGCGCCAGATAGACCTGCGGAACGGCCGCATCGGGATGTTCGCCTGTGCTGACCTCCGCGCCGTACCAGCGGCTGATAATCGGCTGCTGGATCACTTCCTGCGGCGTGCCCTGCGCCACCAATTTCCCCTGATGCAACAGCAGAATCCGATCGGCCCACAGCGCCGCGAGGTTAAGGTCGTGCAGCACTATGCAGACGTGCAGGCGGCGGCTGCGGGTCAGGCGTTTGAGCAAGCGCAGCAGGTGCTGCTGGTAATAGAGATCCAGCGCTGAAGTGGGCTCATCGAGAAACAGCCAGCCCTCGGGCGCGCCATCGCGCCACAGCTGCGCCAGACAGCGGGCCAGCTGCACCCGCTGCTGTTCGCCGCCGGAGAGGGAAGGGTAGCGTCTCCCGGCCAGATGATCGCAGCCGGTCTCTTCCATTACCCGGCGGATCATCTCCTCATTTGGCGTGCCGCCCCACGGCGAGCGGCCCATGGCGATAACCGTTTCGATCGGCCAGTCGGCGTGCAGCTGGGTTCGCTGCAGCATCACCGCCCGGCGACGGGACAGCGCCTCTGCCGACCAACTCTCCAGCGGGCGGCCTTCCACCAGCCGTTCGCCGTCGTCGGGGGTTAAAAAACCGGTCAACAGGCGCAGCAGGGTCGACTTACCGGCGCCGTTGGGGCCAATCAGCGCCGCCATCTCGCCGCCGCGGAGCTGGAGCGAGACATCGTTAACAATCTGGCGGTGACCCAGACGCAGCGACAGCGAACGCGCGCTATAGCGGTTATCCATGCGTCTCTTTCTCCCGACGAAAAATCAGCCACAGAAACCACGGCGCGCCAAGTACGCTGGTCAATAGCCCGACCGGCATCTCCGCGGGAGCGGCAACGGTGCGCGCCAGCGTGTCGGCCAGCAGCAGTAGTATCGCGCCGCACAGCAGCGAACCGGGGACCAGGCCGCGATGGTCCGGCCCCAGCCACATCCGCATCAAATGCGGCACGACCAGGCCGATAAAGCCGATAATCCCGCTGATGGCCACCGCCGACGCCACCAGCAATGCGCTGCACAACAGCAGTAGCCGCTGCAGGGCGCGAACGTTGACGCCCAGATAGTGCGCCTCTTCATCGCCCAGTTGCAGCAGGTTAAGCCGCGAAGCCATCGCCCACACCACGAGGGAGGCCGGGATCATCAACGTGGCCGCCACCAGCAGCGTCGACCATTCCGCCTGCCCGAGGCTGCCCATACCCCAGAGGGAAAGCTGGCGCAGCTGAGTATCGTTGCTGATCCACGCCAGTACTCCGACCAGCGCGCCGCACAGGGCGTTAATGGCGATGCCGACCAGCAGCAGGCGCGACAGCGAGGCGTCTCCCGCCCGGCTGAGGATAAAAATCACCACCATCACCGCCGTGCTGCCGATAAACGCCGCCAGCATCGGCGCGTATAGCGCCACGATCAGCGGCACCGACAGGGGCAGCACCAGCCAGCAGGCCACCGCCAGCGCCGCGCCGCCGCTGATCCCTAACAGTCCCGGATCGGCGAGGGGGTTGCGAAACAGCCCCTGCATCACGCAGCCGGAGAGCGCCAGCGCGGCGCCGACCAGCAGCGCCAGCAGCACACGCGGTAGGCGAATGGTCAGCCAGATGTTCCTCAGGATCTCATCGCCGGCGGGCAGCAGGCTGGTCAACGGCAGGCGCATGGCGCCCAGGGTCGTAGCGAGCAGCGTCAGGATGACCAGCAGCAGCGTCATTAACCACAGATGACGGGCAGGGCGGGAGCGCATCAGGGCAGTTGCTCCGCTTTTTGCCGCAGCGCGAGCACCGCCTGCGGAGTGCGCGGACTAAAGCCGAGCAGGGCCATATCATCTATCACCAGTACCTGCTTATGGCGTCCCGCAGGCGTCTGCGCCAGCCCGGGCAGCTTCCATAGCCCCGTTTCGCCGCCCATGCCTTTCAGCCCATCGGCGGAGATCACCACCAGGTCCGGATTACTTGCGATAACGCCCTCCTGCGACATGCTGCGATAATGGTCGAAGCTCTGCATGGCATTTTGCAGCCCGGCCGCCCTGATTGCGCCATCCGCCGCGGTTTGTTTCCCGGCCACCATGGTATTCATACCGCCGTGGCTGAGAATAAACAGCACCCGCTTGTTCACGGGCTGGGAAGGAATTTGCGCAATCTGCTGATGAACCTTCTGGCGCAGGGCGTTACCTTCGCTCTGCTTACCAAGGGCGTCGGCAATCACGGCAATTTTTGTCTCGATAGCCGGAAGGTCGTAGCCGCCCGGTACGTTGATTACCTTAACCTTATTCTCTTCAACCTTTTTCAGCACCAGCGAGGGCTGCGCCTGGGCGCTGGCCAGCACCAGCGTCGGCCGCAGGGAGAGGATCCCCTCGGCGCTCAGCTGGCGGATATAGCCGACATCCGCCAGGCTCTGCGCGGCGGCAGGCCAGGTGCTGGTGCTGTCTTTCGCCACCAGTTGCTGCTGGGCATCAAGCGCATAAACCACTTCCGTGACGTCGCCGCCGAGCGACACAATCCGCTCGGCGGCGGCGCTGGCCAACAGCGGGAACGCCGCAAGCAATATCAGCCAGCGCTTCATACCAGTAGCCCTTCGGTGGTCAAACGATCGACCTGCGCACGCCACTGCGCCTGCTCCGGGTGGCCTTCGCTGCGTTGACCGAACAGCTGTGCGATCTGCGTGCCGTCTTTGGCGAACAGCTCGACGCTGGTGACGTGGCCATCAGAGGTCGGTTTGCGGGTCACCCAGATCTCATCCACGCTCTCCTCGCGCAGATGCAGGGTAAACGCGGTGTTGAAGATATTCAGCCAGCCGCGCATCGGGGCGACCTTTTCCAGCGCGCCGGTGAAGATCTGCACGCAGCCGCGGTTGCCGACAAAAATCATGATCTCGTTGCCATCCTGGCGGATGGTTTCCAGCAGGCCCGGCAGCGTCCGGGTGTCAATGCGGCAGGCGAGGTCGTCGCTGACCAGGCGGAAAGCCTGCTGGCGCGACAGGTTATATTTTCTCAGCAGGCCGAAGAACTGGTGAACGTCGGTCATGGCGCGCCATTCGTTTTCCAGCGCCTCGCCGTCGGCGGAATCAGCATATTTCAGCGGAGCGGCGGGGCGAATCGCCAGCGGGGCAGGCGATTGCTGCGTATGCTCGGCAATCAGCGCATCCCAGGCCGCCATGTCGGTATTCCCGGTGGTGTAAACCTTGAGCAGCGCGTCGCCGTGCGGATCGAAGAACTGGATGCTCTGGCGGCCGTTGTCGTTCAGGCGAAAAGCGCTGGCCCACTGGCTGAGAAACAGGCGCAGATCGAGGGCGCGCGGGTTGAGCACCAGCCCGGCGTGGCCGCTCAGATGCTGATGGGTAAATTCGCCAACCTGCTCATGCACTGCGTATTCGTTGCGGCAGATGCATTTGGTTTCCCCCACGGCTTCGAGCGCCGTCAGAATGGCGCGGGCATCGTCCCGCAGACGTACGGCATCGTAGCCCTGGCGGGCTTCGGTCAGTTCGGCTTCGCTAATCCCCATTTCGGCGGCGATATCCCGGGCGTATTTCGCGGAAGATTGCGCTTTCGTGGCCAGATAGCGCTGCCACAGCGGGAGATGTTGCGCTTGGGTGTTGTGCATAATTCACATCCTTCTCTACGATGAGTTTCCCCGGCGCGCGGCCGGGGAGCAGGTTTCTTATTATTGGCCGGTCAGAAATCGACGTTAACGCCCAGCTGCCAGGTGCGGCCAGGCATCACCGCCAGCGCTCTGTCGTTGGCGTCCTGATTCGTCGCCGTTTCGATATTGCGGCTGCTCAGATAATCCCAGTATTTACGGTCGGTAATGTTGTATACGCCGCCGTTGACGCGCACGTTCTTCGCGACTTGCCAGTACGCGGTCCAGTCCAGCATGCCGTAACCCGGAACGCGCATATATTCGCTGGTCGAATCGGTAATCGCGGAGCCGGAGTTGGTATAGCTTTCACGGTTGGTGGCGGTGGCGCGCTTGCCCTTAACAAAGGTGGCGGTCAGCGCGGTGCCGTACACTTTTGCCGGATCGTCCCACGCCACGCCGACGATGGCTTTCATTGGCGCGACGCTATCAAGGTCGACGTACTTATCGCCGCTGTAGCTGGATTTCGATTGCCCTTCACTATAGCCGTAAGCGAGGGTGGCGCTCAGGCCATTAACTTCTTCAAACCAGCTGCCAAAGTTGAATTTAGCGCTGATTTCGCCACCGTAGATATACGCTTTATCGCGGTTTTCCGCCTGGTAAATGGTGTAGATATTCGACGGTACGTTAGTGAACTGCGCCGGATTATTGGCGCGGGTGTAGCGCGTATAGGCGATAAAGTTCTTATAGGTGTTGTAGAACAGCGCGGTGCGCATGGTGATACCTTCCGCCACTTCGCCCTTCATCCCCCACTCAACGTTATCGCTGGTTTCGGTTTTCAGATCGGTGTTGCCGATCAGCGCATACTGGCCGCGTCCGGCGTAGCTGGAGCCGAGGTTCCACGAACCGTACAGCTGGCTGGCGTTCGGGAACTGCGCGCCGCGCTGATACTGCAGATAGGTCATCAGGCGCGGGGTGAAATCGTACTGCAACACCAGCGACGGCAGCGCCTGGGTATCAGCGTTCTTACCGTACAGATTTGACACGTCGGAACCGGTCAGCACGCTGCTATTGTTTGCCAGATCGGAGACGTTCTCCGGCCTGGTCGACTGATGCATCACGCGAATGCCCGGGATAACCGCAAAGTTATGCTCGTCGAGGTCGAAATTAATTTTGTCCTGCAGGAAGCCGGCGACGATATAGCCGCGGCTGTCGGCGTCCGGTTGCATGATCTGGCTAAAGGCGCTCGGGGTGGGCGACTGGGTTAACGGACGCTGGGTTTTGGTGGTGCTGGCGTTAAAACCGGCGCTCAGATCGTGGCGGCCTATCGATTTCGCCAGCGCGCTCTGAATGCCCCAGGTGTCGGTATCGTAGTCGGAGCTCACCGTTTGCATTGCGCGGGTGACGCTGTCCGGCATATAGGTCCAGTCATGGGCCTCGGTATGCTGGTAGTAGACCTTGGTCGATACGCTGTCGATATAGTCGTTCATCGGCGTCCAGTCGTCCTTCAGGCTCAGTCCCCAGCGGCGGGTCTGGCTGGTCTGGTTTGACGTGCCGATAACGCTGTTGCCGCTGGAGTCCCAGGCGTCATAATGCGTGTGGTTCGTTTTATGGTAATAATCGAAGGTGCTGGTGAGCTTATGTTCGTCATTCGGCTGCCAGATCCCCGAGGCCATAAAGGCGTTGGAGTGCCAGTTTGCCGGATAGGAATCAACGGTCCCGCTGTTATTCTCCGTCTCCTGACCGTCGCGACGGCTGTAGACGAAGATCCCGCGCAGGGTCTCGTCGCCGCCGGCAACGGTGACGCCGTTGTGCCAGCTGCGATCGGATGAGTCGTAGCCGCTGCGGTAGCCGAAGGCGCTGGTTTTGCCCGGATGCAGGTAGTCATCCGCGGATTTCGGACGGAAAGAGACGTTGCCGCCGATGGCGCTGTTGGCGGTATCGGTTGATGTCGCCCCGGACTGAATATCGATGCTGCCGTACATGTAGGGGTCAATGTAGTCGCGGCCCATACCGAAGGTATTGAGGCCCGCGCGGCTGGCGTAGCTGCGCCCGGTGGCGTTCGGCTGGGCGATGCCGTCGACGTCGATCCCGACGCGGTTGCTCTCCATGCCGCGTATGTTGTAGCCGGTATAGCCGCCGCGGTCGAAGCCGCTTTTGCCGTTGCCGGAACCGCCGCTGGCGCCGGTGGCGCTAATGAGCGGCTCGTAGCGCATGATGGAGCCAAAGTCGTTGGCCCCTTTATCCTGCAGCTCCTGAGCGCCGATCGAATGTTCGCTGCCCGCTTTCAGCAACGGCGCCGGCGCGGTAACGGTCATCCGTTCCGAGCTGTCATCAGTCGATGCGCTGCTGGTGGTTTTCGCGGTGGTATCAGCCGCCCCGGCGGAAGTCTGATAAATTGCTGTAAGCAAAGAAGTCACCAGCAGGCTTTTCTTGAACCATGCTGTTGATTGAGTGGAGTTATACATAGTAGCCACGCCTTAATAATTATTAGAACCTATCTCATTAGGGCTATTTTGCTTGCCATTTTGAACCTGGGCAGTGCTCAGACAAAACTCATAGAGTTTTGAACGCCTTCAGGGCGGCCCGAAGGGGGAGCGTAGCGAATAATCCTCACGTACTACGTGTACGCTGCGGTTCTTCCGCGCTGGCCGTGTTCAAACTGTCTGCGCCAATGACGCCTACTGGGATAGGTTTTGAGTATTGGCTCACGCGTTACTTCCAGAGTGCAGGTGTGTCCGGTTATTCCGTTACTGGACGTTTTTTCTCCATGCTTATTGATTGCGAATGGTAATGATAGGTATTATCGTTTGCAACAAAATAATCATGTTATCTTCAATTAATCTGCAAGTTGTTTACAATTTGCCCTTTTACCGACAGCGAGAAGCCGATGAGCCACAAAGCCGCGATTACCATCACCTACTGTTCGCAGTGCAACTGGATGCTGCGCGCCAGCTGGATGGCCCAGGAACTGCTGCACAGCTTTAGCACCGACATTGCTTCGGTCACGCTGATTCCGGGAACCGGCGGGATCTTCGTGGTAGCCGTTGATGATGTGCAAATCTGGGAGCGCAAGCAGGATGGCGGTTTCCCTGACGCGGCGGAGCTCAAGCGCCGGGTGCGCGACGTTTGCTTCCCGGAAAAATCGCTGGGGCACGTGGACAAACCGGCATAATCCTCAGGGAGTATGTGGCTGCATCGCTCTCTCTGAATGTGTATTATGAATGCATCTTTTTCGGGAGGAACAGGCGATGGCAGGCAAACGTATTGCGCGGGAAAAAAAGACCATTAGCAGCATGATCGCGCTCTATCAGCGCCGCTGCCCGGAGGCCCGCGACGATACCGAACACTATCAGGCGCTCAACGCCTATGCCGACAAGCGGCTGGATAAATGCGTCTTTGGCGAAGAGAAGCCCGCCTGCAAGCAGTGCCCGGTGCACTGCTACCAGCCCGCAAAACGCGAAGAGATGAAGCGGATTATGCGCTGGGCAGGGCCGAGGATGCTCTGGCGGCACCCGATTCTGACAATTCGCCACCTGATCGATGACAAACGCCCGGTACCGGAGTTACCGGAAAAGTATCGGCCCAAAAAGCCGCAATAAACTCCCCGGCTCGCGCTGCGCTTAGCCGGGCTACAATTCGCGCGGTCTGTAGCCCGGGTAAGGCGTCAGCCGCGACCCGGGGCCTCGCCGGAACGGGCCGTGGTTTGACTATCGCGAACCGAGGTCCAGACAAATGCGATAACGAACAGGGCGGTAAACAACACCACAATGGTCGGCGCCGGCGCGCTGTCGAGATAAAACGACAGCCACACGCCGCCCAGCGAACAGCTTAACGCCATCGCCACCGCCAGCAGCAGGGCGCTGACAAAACGCCGGGTCAGCAGCAGAGCAATCGCCCCCGGCGCTATCAGCAGCGAAATCGACAAAATGATCCCCACCGCTTTCAGCGTCGCCACGATGGTCAGCGCAATCATGCACAGCAGCCCATAATGCAGCAGCCCGCAGCGCAATCCGCTGGCCTTCGCCTGCTGCGGATCAAAGGCGTGCAGCAGAAAATCACGCCACTTAAGCCCGATTATCAGCGCAATCGCCAGCGCAATCAGCGACGTTTGTACAATATCGCTGGCGGAAATACCCAGCATGTCGCCAAACAGAATATGATCGAGATGGACCTCCGACTGAATCGACACGTACAGCACCAGGCCTGCGCCAAACATCCCGGAAAATACGATGCCCATGATGGTATCGCGCTTAATGCGGCTATTATCGTCGAGATAACCGGTGGCGATGGCGCAGAACAGCCCGGCGATAAACGCGCCGATGGCGAAGGGGATACCGAGGATATACGCCACCACCACGCCCGGAAAAACCGCGTGGCTCATGGCATCGCCCATCAGCGCCCAGCCCTTGAGTACCAAAAACACCGACAGCAGCGCACAGGGGATGGCAACGATCGCCGCCACCAGCATGGCGTTGACCATAAAGGAGAACTGGAAAGGTTCAAGCAGCGCGCTCAGCATGAGGCCTCCCTGGCGCGGCGACGGCTGGCGAGCAGGCCGTGCTTCGGCGCGAAAACGAACGCGGCTAAAAACAGCAGCGTCTGGGCGACGACGATAATTCCGCCGGTCGCCCCGTCCAGATAGTAGCTCAGCCACGCGCCGAAAAAGCTGGTCAGGCTGCCAATCGCGACGGCAATCGCCAGCAGGCGCGGGAAGCGGTCGGTCAACAGCCAGGCGGTGGCGCCGGGCGTCACCACCAGGCAAATCACCAGAAACGCGCCGACGGTTTGCAGCGCCGCCACGGTACAGGCCGCCAGCAGGGTAAAGAACAGCAGCTTCAGCCCGCTGGTGTTGAGGCCAATCGAGCGGGCGTGATTCTCATCGAAAAAGGTCACCATCAGGTCTTTCCACTTCAGCAGCAGAATCGCCATCGAAATAAAGCCAATTGCCGCCAGCTGAATAATATCCTCTGGAGCAATAGCCAGAATATTGCCGAGAATAATGGTCTGGATATTCACCGAGGTCGGGTTCAGCGACACCATAAACAGGCCGATACCGAAAAAAGAGGAGAAGATCAGGCCGATAATTGCATCTTCCTTCAACTTCGAACGCTGGTTAAGAAACAGCATGCTGCCCGCCGCCAGCCCGCCGGAAAGAAACGCCCCCAGCGCGAAGGGCAGGCCGAGCATATAAGCGCCCGCTACGCCCGGCACGATAGAGTGGGAGAGGGCATCGCCAATCAGCGACCAGCCTTTGAGCATCAGGTAGCAGGAGAGAAACGCGCACACTCCGCCCACCAGCGCTGAAACCCACATCGCGTTCAGCATATATTGATAACCAAACGGCTCCAGCAGCCAGCTCATCTTTCGCCTCCCGCCGCCCGGCGGCTGATAAACGGCCGCTCATCGTCGGTAATAATCCTCTCTTCCGCGCCGCTCAGCACCACGTGGCGCAGCACGCCGCTAAAAGCCAGTTCGAGGTTTTCGGCGGTAAAGGTGCTTTCCGTCGGGCCGCTGGCCAGCACGGTGCCTTTGACCATCACCGTGTAGTCGCAGAACTCGCTCACCGAGCCGAGGTTGTGGGTGGAAACCAGCATGGTGCAGCCTTCGTCGCGCAGCTCCCGCAGCAGCTCGATGATGCGCGCTTCGGTCTGCACGTCGACGCCGGTGAAGGGTTCATCCAGCAGAATAACTTTTCCCTGCTGAGCGATAGCGCGGGCCAGAAACACGCGCTTTTTCTGCCCGCCGGAGAGCTCGCCGATCTGGCGCTGCCGGTACTCGCTCATGCCGACTCGCGCCAGGGCGGCATCGACAATCTCATGGTCGCGCGCTTTAGCCCGCCGCAGCCAGCCCATATGGCCGTAGCGCCCCATCATCACCACATCTTCCACCAGCACCGGGAAAGACCAGTCCACCTCTTCCGCCTGCGGAACGTAGGCGACGAGGTTCTGCCGCAGGGCGCGGTTAACCGGCTGGCCGAGGATCGCGATATCGCCTTTACCGACGCGTACAAAGCCCATCAGCGCTTTAAACAGCGTCGATTTGCCCGAACCGTTCACCCCGACCAGCGCGGCGATGGCGCTGCGCGGCACGCGGAACGAGGCGTCGCGCAAGGCAGTATGACCGTTGCGATAGGTCACGCTGACATTGTTGACCGCGAGACCCGGTAGCTCGTGACTCATGCCTGTTTCCTTAGTCCGTCGTTGATGCCCTGGACGATGGTTTGGGTGGTGACGCGCAGCAGGTCGAGATAGGTCGGCACCGGGCCATCGGCGGCGCTCAGGGAGTCGACGTACAGGACGCCGCCATAGTGGGCGCCGGCTTCTCTTGCCACCTGACGCGCCGGTTTATCGGAAATGGTGCTTTCGCTAAAGATAGTCGGGATATGCGCTTTCTTCATGGTGTCGATGGTTTTCCGCACCTGCTGCGGCGTGCCCTGCTGGTCGGCGTTGATCGGCCACAGATAGAGCTCCTGCAGGCCGTTATCGCGGGCCAGATAGGAGAACGCCCCCTCGCTGGTTACCAGCCAGCGCTTATCCTGCGGTAGCTTCGCCAGTTCCGCCTTCAGCGGCGCCATGGTCTGGCGGATCTTCTCTTTATAGGTCTCAGCGTTATGGCGATAGGCGTCGGCATTTTCAGGATCGTACTTCACCAGCGCGTCGCGAATGTTATCGACATAGATCAGCGCATTGTCCGCCGACATCCACGCGTGCGGGTTGGGCTTACCGTTATACGGCCCCTCGCTGATGCCCATCGGCTGAATGCCGTTGCTGACCACCACTTCCGGTACGCCGTTCAGGTGCTGATAAAAGCGGGCGAACCACAGTTCAAGGTTGAGGCCGTTGGCGAGGATCAGCTGTGCGCCCTGCGCGCGTTTGATATCGCCGGGCGTTGGCTGATATTCGTGGATCTCGGCTCCCGGTTTGGTGATGGAGCTGACGTCGGCGGCGTCGCCCGCAACGTTTTGCGCCATGTCGGCGATCACCGTGAAGGTGGTAATCACTTTAAATTTCTCTTTTGCCTGGACGGGGGCGACGGCCAGCAGCGCCAGCGTGGCGGCAAACATCAGATGCTTCAGGGGTGGCAGGTGCAGCATAAGGTCCCTCACAACGTTGCGGTTAATTAATCATCATTTATAGCCATTGCTATGTTATATAGCACAAGCTATTTATAAATGAAAATAATTCTTATTTAGATGTAAGGCGAATGATTAGCGTGCGAACCCGCGGCGGGAGAGAAAAAGGCCCGGCCACGCGGAAGGCCGGACGCTGAAATCAGGAGAGATCGGCCACCGACTGGCGGGGGATCAGGCGGCCCGCCAGCGTACGCCCTTCGGGAGAGAAGGTGGGGCGCTCGTCAATCAGGTTGCGGATACGCTGCAGGCAGTTCTCCATCAGCTGCTCCAGCGGCCAGGAGATACACGTCAGCGGCGGATTGAGCAGCGAGGCAAGGGGAGAATCTTCCAGGCTCAGCAGCGAGACCTCCTGCGGTACGGCAACGTTGAACTCGCGCAGCAGGCGCATCGCTTCGGCGGCGTAGCGGTCCCGTTTCACGATAATCACCGAGTATTTGCTGAAGCTGTTAATCAGCGTCAGCAGCGCCTGTTCAACGTTATCGTTGGCCGCCAGCATCAGCTGCCGGTTAAAAGGGATGGAGTAGTTTTGCAGGACGTTGCGATAGCCTTCGAGCATCTGGCGGCTGGCGTCATCGCTGTCGTTATCAACGAGCAGCGCGATATTGCGATGGCCCTTGCCGATTACGTAGCGGCAGGCGCTCTCGGTGGCAAAAGCGTAGTCGTAGCCCTGATTATTGACCCCGGCAATGCTGAAGCGGTCAAAGGAGATCACGTTGCGCGGCGCATCCGCCGGGACGGCGCCGAGCACCACCACCGCCACGCACTGGCGCTGTAAATCGTCGACGACCGCCGCCTGTTCCGCCGCATCCGTGACGTACTGAACAATCAGGTTTTTATTCAGCCCCTTCAGCGCTAGCGAGAGCATCGGTAGCAGGCGCGCGCCGCTGCTGTCATCGTTCGCCGGGATCACCAGCCCCACGTGATTGGATGTCTGACTGGCGAGGTTTTGCGCGGCAAAGCTCGGGCGGTAGTTCAGTTCCTCTACCGCGCGCAGCACCGCTTCCCGGCTCTCTTCGCGCACGCCCCGCGTGCCGGTCAGCACGCGGGATACCGTCGCTCGGGAGACATTCGCTAATCTTGAAACATCATCAATGGTTGGCATGGCATTTTCTGTCTGAATATTTTCGCCTAGCTTAGCATACCTGCTGAAAAAAGTGTCTACCGCCGACCGGCTTCAGCATCGGCCAGAACCGGCAGCCAGGCCGCGCCGCGCACGCCGCTGGCGTCACCGAAGCGGGCCTGTTTGATCTGCGTTCGGCAGCTATCGGAGAAGAGATACGGGACGATCGCCGACGGCAGTTGCTCATAGATTTGCCCGACGTTGGAGAGCCCGCCGCCCAGCACAATCACCTGCGGATCGAGGATATTGATTACCGACGCCAGGCTGCGGGCGAAAGCGTCGATAAAATGCCGCCAGTGGGCCAGCGCCTGGGGATCGCCGTTTTGCGCGGCGGCGATAATCGCCTCGGATCGCGCCTGCGCGCCGTAGCGGCGGGCAAAGCCGGTGCCGGAAATAAAGCTTTCGATGCAGTTCTCTTTTCCGCAGTAGCAGGGCTGTGCCGGGCCGTCGCGATCGGGGCAGTAGCCCGGCAGGGGATTGTGTCCCCATTCGCCAGCGATGGCGTTAGGTCCGCTGAGCAGCTGTTGGTTCACCGCAACGCCGCCGCCGCAGCCGGTGCCGATGATAACGCCGAAAACGGTCATCGCCCCCGCGCCCGCGCCGTCCACCGCCTCAGAGAGGGTGAAGCAGTCGGCATCGTTCGCCATCCATACCGGCTGGCCGAGCTCCCGTATCAGGTCATGACGCAGGTCGTGGCCGTTAAGCACCAGACAGTTACAGTTTTTAATCAGGCCGCTTTGTGGGTCGATAGCCCCCGGCAGGCCGATACCAAGGGTAAACGGACGCTCGCTCCAGGCGCGGACGCTCTCAATGAGCCCGAGCAGCTGCTGCATAAACGCGTCGTAGCTCTCTTTATGCGTCGGACGGCGCTGGCGATAGACGCATTCGCCCGCCGCGTTGAGCAGGACGGCTTCCATTTTGGTGCCGCCGATGTCTAAACCGAGATGTAGCATGGTTGTCCTTAATGGTGGTAGACGGTTTCCCGGGGCCAGCCGGTTTTCTCCGAGAGGGAGCTACGCGTGCAGTCCAGGTAGCCCGGCTAAGCGCAGCGCGAGCCGGGAAGTCAGCGAGGTGACATGAGCATTTACCGTTTTCCCGGGTCGCGGCGTAAACGCCTTACCCGGGCCAGGTCATCTCCTCACTCCTGGAGAGGAGGAACTCTACGCGTGCAGCGGTCGCGAGCGGTAAATGGCGATCAGTTCGCCGATCAGCTCTTTCGCCAGAATCGAGGTCATCAGATGATCCTGAGCGTGAACCATCACCAGGGTCATTTTGGTTTTACCCTCTCCCTCGTCGGCCTCAATCAGCTGGGTCTGCACCCGATGCGCCTCGCGGGCGAAATGCGCCGCTTCTTTCATTTTTTCGTCGGCGGCGGCGAAATCCCCCGCTTTAGCGCAGCTCAGCGCTTCGTAGCACAGGCTACGCGACTGGCCGGCGTTGATGATGATACCCATCACCTGTTCTTCTAATTCCATGATAACCCTATGAATAGTATGAATTATGCGGACTGCGGCGCGCTTTCGGCCTGGGCGGCCGCGTTAGCGTGTTCCTGCTCCAGCAGCTGTTTTTCGTAGGCCTTGAGGAACGGCAGGTACATCACCATCGCCGTTGCCATACAAATCAGGCACATGATCACCGGGCTAAAGCTCCAGTTCGCCGCCCACGAGGCGCCGATAGGGGCGGGCGTCGTCCACGGCGTCATCGACACCACGCGGCTCACCAGGTCCAGCTTCAGCGCAAAGTAGGCCAGGGTCGCGTTGATCATCGGCACCAGCACGAACGGCAGGAAGAATAGCGGGTTCATGATGATCGGCGCGCCAAACAGAATCGGCTCGTTGATGTTAAATACGCCCGGTACCACGCCCATCCGGCCAATCGTTCGCAGGTGCACGGCCTTGCTGCGCAGCAGCATCAAAGCCAGCGGCAGGGTGGATCCGACGCCGCCGATCAGCAGGTAGTGATCCCAGAAGCCCTGGACGTAGATATGCGGGATCGCGGTGCCTGCGGCCATTGCCGCCTGGTTGATCGACAGGTTCGCCATCCAGAACGGATTCATAATCCCGGTGACGATCAGCGCCCCGTGGATCCCGGCAAACCACAGCACCTGGCACACCAGCACCGACAGCAGGATCGCCGGTAGGGTATCGGAGGCCGCCACCAGCGGTTTCACCAGCGACATGATCGCTTCCGGGATAATCATCCCCAGCTGCGCTTCGATAAACAGATTCAGCGGATGCAGCGTCAGCACGATCGCCAGCACCGGGATCAGGATTTCAAACGAGCGCGCCACGCCCGCCGGGACTTCCGGCGGCAGACGAATGGTAATGTTGTGACGCTTGAGGAAGGCGTACAGTTCGGTGGAATAAATCGCCACCAGAATCGCGGTGAAGATCCCCTGGCCGGAGAAGTAGGCGGTGGAGATCTGGCCATCCTTCAGCGGCGCGGCCACCAGCAGAAACGACATCAGCGACAGCATTCCGGCGGTCAGCGAATCCAGATTGTGGTGTTTCGCCAGGCTGGCGGCGATCCCGACGGCGATAAACAGCGTCATTACCCCCATGCTGAAGTTAAACGGCAGCATCAGCGCATCGCGATGATCGAGAGAAAATTGCAGCCAGGCGCGGGCAAATCCCCACGTCGTATCCGGAGAAAACGGCGGGAAAATAAAGACCAGCAAAAACGATCCGACGATCATAAAGGGCAGGGCGGTAATAAAACCGTCGCGGATGGAGGTGACGTATTTTTGCTGGCCAATCGCACCCGCCATAGGCGTGATCTTCTGTTCAATCACGGCGATCAGCTTCGCGTACAGAGAGCTCATGATCTTTCCTTAGTTTTTGTTATCGATAAGGGAAAGCGCGAAATCGAGTACGGCGCCGCCTTTCTGCATGCCGTAATCCATCATGTTGATGGGTTCCACGCGGATACCGTATTTATCAGCCTGCTTTTGCAGATCTTTCTGCATGTATTTCACCTGCGGCCCCAGCAGGACCACCTGGTAATGGCCGACCTGTTGATCGAATTCCGCGACGCCGAAGGCGTTGATCTCCACCGGCAGACCGCGCTGCTCGGCTTCGGCGATCATTTTTTTCACCAGCAGGCTGGTGGACATGCCCGCGGAACAGCACAACATTATCTTTTTCATATATCGCTCCTGATGAGATGGATGCGCCGACTATAGTCATAATGGATATAAAACGGAAAGCGCTTTCCGTTTGTGGATTTATTTATTGTGACAACGATCACCTATGGCGGGCTTTTACTTTATCCGGGAGTGCGCGATCATCCTGGCGATAAACTATTCCTATAAGGCAGGACTATGAACATTCAGTTGATGAATGTTGTCGTCGATATCATCGAGCAGCGGCTGGCGCCGCTGGCCAACGTTCTGACGCGCAATAACCACATCACGGCGATGCGCGACAGCTTTGCGCTTGCGATGCCGTTTGTGATTGTCGGAAGTTTGCTGGTGCCGATTTTGTTTCCGCCCGTTTCCATCGACGGCGCATCGTTTTTCGGCCAGTTCTATTTCCAGCTACTGCCCATTCTGCTGCCGACCTTCGAACTGACCATCGGGCTAGTGGCGCTGATTGTGGCCTTCGGCGCCAGCGCCAGTCTTGCCAAGCAGTACCGGCTGCCTGAGCGGCTCTGCGGGCTGACCGGCTGCCTGGCGTTCTTGCTGTTTATCGGGTTTCGCGGCAACGGCGCGACCAATATTTTCCTCGGCGGGATGGGGATTTTTACCGCTCTGATTTCAAGTACTTACTCCATTGAGATCGTGCGCTTCTTCTACAAGAAAGGCTGGTGCATCCGCCTGCCGGAAGAGGTGCCGGTGATGACCCGCAACGGCTTTCAGCTGCTGATCCCGCTGCTGGTGGTGATGCTCTCCATCAGCGTCATCAACGCGCTGCTGCTGCAGAGTACCGGGCGCATTTTACCGGAGCTGATTAGCGAAGCGGTGCGGCCGCTGGTGGTGGCGTCCGACACCTTAACCGCGGTATTAATTTCTTTATTTATCTGTAACCTGCTTTGGTTTGTCGGCATTCACGGCGCGCTGATTATCACCGGGATTATGAACCCGTTCTGGATGACCTATCTGTTTGAAAACCAGCAGGCGCTGGCCGCCGGTTCCGCCACGCTGCCGCATATTTACCTGCAGGGGTTCTGGGATTTTTACCTGCTGATCGGCGGCATCGGCTCCACTTTACCGCTGGTGTTTATGGCGATGCGCAGCCGTTCGCGGCAGCTGAAAAGCGTGGGGAAAATTGGCTTGCTACCCTCGCTGTTTAACATTAATGAGCCGATACTGTTTGGCTTTCCGATTATCATGAACCCGGTCTTTCTGCTGCCGTTTCTGTTTGTTCCGCTGATAAATGCTTGTATAGCATGGTATTTAACCCAGCTGGGGATTCTCGATCGGGCGGTGGCGATGCTGCCGTGGTCGATGCCGGCGCCGCTCGGCGCGGCGTGGTCAGCTAACGGCAGCTGGAAAAACCTCTGCATGTGCCTGTTCGCCATTTTTAATGCCTGGATGCTCTATCGTCCGTTCTTCAAGGTCTATGAACGGCAGCTCGCCGACGCCGAACGCTAAGCTTTTCGCCTGCCTGCCACAGCCCGCCGCGTGCGGGCTTTTTTATATCTGCCAGATTATGTGAACCTCATCACAAATATTCGCCCGCTCTCGTTAAAATTGTGAACTCATCCGGCAATTACGGAAAGCGCTTTCCTTTAACGGATGTACATTTCCATTTTTGATCCGTAAATTTCCTCCCGTTCTCAGGCAGTGTTAATAAAAAAATAACCAAGGAATAAAAATGATCAGGCTAAATCATTCAATACCTCTGTCTTTACTCGCCCTTGCGGTGATGAGCGACTGCGCCATCGCCGATCCGAAGTACGATTTTATGCTCCACGGCTATATCCGTTCAGGGATCCTCGCCAACGCCGACGGCAACCGCGCCGACTCGGTTGGCCTGATGCCGGACGGCAAGTGGCGTCTGGGCAACGAAGAGGATACCAAGATCGAACTGATCCCGACGGTGACGTTAACCTCGGACAGCGGCGTGGTGGCTAAAGTCCAGGCCAACATTACCCATCAGTCGAAATGCACCTCCGACTGGAACTGTCAGGACGACGACGGGCATGATGTGCAGTTCCGTGAAGGTTTTGCCGAACTGTCAAACCTCGACTTCGCCCCGGAAATGACCTTCTGGGCCGGTAAGCGCTACAGTAGCTCCAACACCTCCAGCCACCAGTTCGACTGGGAGTACATTCAGTACAACGGCACCGGCGGGGGCTTCGACAATATGGATCTCGGCTTCGCGCGCTTCGATGCCGGGGTATACGCCTTCTCGCCAACCGACGAAACCAAAGCCTACCCGGTCGACAAAGGCGATCAGGGCTATCCGGATGACTACTCGCTCAATCTGTGGCTGAAAAAGATCGGCGGCACCGGCTTCGACCTTGAGCTGATTGGCCATCATATGAACCGCAACGAGAAGCACCCGACCTCGGCGGAAAAGGGCTACGGCGTGACCGGCGTCTACAACTTTGACGGCTTTTACGGCCTGACCGGCGGCTACTCTCGCGTGGTCTTCCAGTACGGGCGCGGTCTGGCGGCGGGAGACTCGCTGGGGAAAAACGGCTGGGGCTGGGCAAACCTCGACGATACCCAGTCCTGGCGCGTGGTGCTGGATAACATGGCCTCGCTCGGCGACTGGGAAATCTCCACGTTTGCCTACTATCAGAAAGACAAAAACTACCGCTGGTGGACGGAAGATGCCAACGGCTGGGGACGCACCAGCTGGGTGGCGGGGATCCGCCCGTATCAGCAGATCACCAAAAACTTCGCCATGCAGTACGAGCTGGGCTACGAATATCTCGACGATAAAAACTACAAAGGCGTGGACGGTAAAGGCAAAGGCGGCCTGACGAAAGTGACCATCGCGCCGACCCTGACCTTTGATTCCGGCTTCTGGACCCGCCCGCAGCTGCGCTTCTTCGTCACTTACGCGAAGTGGGATAAAGGCGTGTCCGACGCGCTGGACGGCAACTATAACTGGGACACCAATACTATTTCCGCAGGCGGCTACTCGCGCAGCGGCGACACCGACACGCTGAACTTTGGCGTGCAGGCCGAAGTCTGGTTCTAAGGAGAGATAACGATGATTAAGCCGGTGACAAAACTGATGCTCGTCGCGCTGCTTTCGGCGCTGGGAAGCGCAGGAGCGATGGCCGCAGAGCGCTCGCACTTTGAACACTTTATTACCCGCGACGGTGCGACGCTAAAAGACGGCGACAAGGTTTTCCGCTTTGCGGGCATCCACGCGCCGGAGCTGCACCGTATTGAGGACGATGCGCGCGGTACCTGCAAGGCCGACTCGCGCGGCTGGGGGCAATATTTCCGCTGGCCGACGGCGGAAGAGCAGGAAAACTGGATTAAGGCGCTGGTGCAAACCGGCGCCAGGGCGCAGCGGGTATACGTGCTCTCGGTGCAGCAGGCGTTTGACGAGGCCTGCGGTCGCGAAACCCATATTCTGGCCCCGGAAACCGCCGACGGCATGCCGCGCCTGAATGAAAAGGCAATGCGGGTATACGACAACATGATCGCCGAGGCGGACAAACAGGGGCTGCGCCTGATCCTGCCGTTTATCGATCACTGGTGGTGGTGGGGCGGTCGCGAGCAGCTGGCGGCGTTCTACTACGAAAAGCCGGAGGATTTTTACCGTACCGACAGTAAAACCTTCAAGGCCTATCTGGACGTGATTCGCCAGGTCATCACCCGTACCAACAGCGTGACCGGTCGTCCTTATTACGACGAAAAAGCGATTATGGCCTGGGAGACCGGCAACGAACTGGAAGACACCAACGCGGCGTTTCTTCAACAGACCGCCGCGTGGATCAAAAAGTGGGCGCCGCATCAGCTGGTGGTCGATGGCACCTACAAGAAAATTAACGGGTTTGCGCTTAACGATCCCCATGTCGATATCGTCAGCAACCACTACTACACCAATGCCGATAACAACCATCCCGATCAGGTGAAAAAAGACCTGACGGCGGCAGCGGGTAAGAAAGTCTATATGGTGGGCGAATTCGGCCTGCTGGACGCGCAGCAGCTTAACGCCATTATGCAGTCGATCGTCCATAGCGAAGTCAACGGCGCGCAGGCGGCGGGCGGTTTAATCTGGGGCTTCCGCGGTCATCGTCACGACGGCGGCTTCTACTGGCATAAAGAGTCCACCGGCCACTACAGCTACCATCTGCCGGGCTTCCCGGTGGATGGTAAGGCCAATCAGGAGATGGAAGTGGTCGACCTGGTGCGCACCGCCGCGGCGCAGATGACCGGGCTGGAGAAAGCGCCGCCGCTGCCGAAGCCGGATGCGCCGACGCTGCGGGCGACGGATTCACCTTTTGCGATCAACTGGCTGGGGGCGGCGGTAGGGCGCGCCTACGATGTTGAGCGCGCCGATTCGGCATCCGGGCCGTGGAAGGTGGTGGGGCGCGACATTTCCGACGGCGTTAACGAATGGAATCCGCAGACGATGGATCTGTTCCGCGATGACTATCGCAGTCTGCGGCTGGGGAATACCTACTATTACCGCGTCATCGCTAAAAACGAGAGCGGCAGCTCAGCGCCTTCGAACGTGATTAGCGTGAAGCATACTCAGGCGAATCAGGCGCCGGAAGTCACGCTGGCGGAGAGGCTTACCACCAGCCAGGATCAGGGCGTGCAGCTGAGCGCGAGCTGGCGCGATGACGGGCTCCCGGACCGCGACGTAAAGGTGAACTGGAGCAACGGCGGCAGCGCGCAGGCTCATTTTTGCGCGACGGATAAAGCCGAAACCCGCGCCTGGTTCAGCGCCCCCGGTGAATACGCGCTGACCTTTAGTGCCGATGACGGTCTGCTCAAAAGCAGCAAAACCGTTAAGGTCACGGTGACGGAAGCCGTCGGTAAAGTCCCCGCCGACTACTGCCGTTTTGGCGGCGGGGTATTGAACGTGACCAATGGCAAAATTGCGGCGGCGAAAAGCGAGAAAGACGCGCTGACGATTGACGAAGACGGCTTCCTCGGGCCGTTCGCCAACGACGGCGATAAGGTGAGCTGGCAGGTTTCCGCGCCGTGGGCCGGCAAGTATCAGCTGCGGGTGACGTTCAGCGGCAAATGGGGCGGCAAGAAAAACTCGTTTATCGTCAACGACGGCGCGCCAATCGCGGTTGAGTTCCCGCAGACCGATGAACAGGGCCAGCAGCTGCTGGTGCCGGTTGAGCTGAAGGCCGGCGATAACCGCATCGACTTCGGTAAATTCGCCGGCGACTGGGGCTACATGTTTATCAAATCGATTGAAGTGGTTACAGAGTAGTGCTTATTGGCTGCGCCCGTTGGGTGCGGCCTTTTTTAACTTACAGGAGGCGTTATGACCCGGTATCAGTTTCCGGAAGGCTTTTTTTGGGGCGCGGCGGCATCCGGCCCGCAAACGGAAGGGATAAGCAACAAGCCGCACCGTTCTATTTGGGATAGTTGGTTTGCCGAACAGCCGGAACGTTTTTATCAGCAGATTGGACCGCAAACCGTTTGCGACACCTATCATCAGTATCCCCAGGACGTGGCGTTGATGAAGCGGACCGGGTTCAACTCCTTCCGCACGTCGATTCAGTGGTCGCGGCTGATTGATGACTTCGAAACCGGCGCGCCCAATGCGGACGCGGTGCGTTTCTATCATGCCTACCTTGATGAGATGATCGAAAACGGCATTGAACCGATGATTAACCTCTACCACTTCGACATGCCGGAAGCGCTGCAAAAGCAGTACGGCGGCTTTGAGTCGGCGCACGTGACGGATCTCTTCGCGCGTTTTGCCCGCACCGCATTCGAGCTGTTTGGTCACAAAGTGAAATACTGGATCACCTTCAACGAGCCGATTGTGCCGGTTGAGGGCGGCTATCTGTACGACTTCCACTATCCCTGCAAGAAAGACGGCAGGCTGGCGGCGCAGGTGGCGTTTAACATTATGCTGGCCCACGCTAAAGCGGTGCGCGAGTTTCGCGCGCTGGCGCTGGAAAGCGAGATTGGCGTGGTGCTGAATCTGACGCCGTCCTATACCCGCAACGACAGTGCGGAGGATAAAAAAGCGGCGTGGTATGCGGATCTGTTCTTCAACCGCAGCTTTCTCGATCCGCTAGTGAAGCATCAGTTCCCGAAAGAGTTGTGCGAAATTCTGGCCGCGCGCGACTGCCTGCCTGAGGTGACAAAAGCCGACGTGGAGCTGATTACCGGATCGCGCGTCGATTTTCTCGGCGTTAACTATTACGTTCCGCGGCGGGTGAAGGCGCGCGAAAGCGACTATACGCTGGACTATTTCACCCCGGAGTTCTATTTCGAAAACTATGTGAATCCAGAAGGGCGCTTTAATCCTTATCGCGATAATAATGAGATTCTGCCGCAGGCGATTTATGACATTGCCGCCAATATTCGCGATAACTACGGCAATATAAAGTGGTTCCTCGCGGAAATCGGTATTGCGATGGATATTGAGTCGGAAGGCGAACCGGGCGAAGACGGGGTCATTGACGATTCGTTCCGCATCGGCCTGATGGAAGAGCATCTGGTGCAGCTGCACCGCGCGATAGCCGACGGCGCGAACTGCTTTGGTGTGCATCAGTGGACCTTTATCGATAACTGGTCATGGATTAACTCGTTCAAGCGCCGCTACGGTTTCTGGCGGCTCGACCTGCAAACCGGAGAGCGGCAGATAAAGCGCAACGCGCTGTGGTTTGCCGAACTGGCGACCAGCAACGGCTTCAGTTCTGATAAATAGCTCGGCAAAATCCCCCGGAGGCGGCGTTTGGCGCGCCTGTCCGGGCTACCAAACCACACGAACTTGTAGCCCGGACTGATGTGCAGTATCGCCTCCGGGAAGTCATACCTACAGGGGCTTCAGATGATCTCCCCGGTGGCGGCTGACGCCTTACCGGGGCTACGGGTCACCGCAGTTTGCGGACAGGTAGCCCGGCTAAGGCGTCAACCGCGAGCCGGGGGTTATCGGCGCTATTTTTTTATTTCCGCCAGCGAGGCTATCCAGTTCATCGCCAGCTGCGGCCACTCGGCGGCGGGCAGGCCCGTTGTCCCACGGATGCCAAACCCGTGTTTCCCCTCGGCGAACAGATGCAGCTCGGTCGGCACCTGCTGCGCGCGCAGGGCGTTAAACATCACCAGCGCGTTATCCACCGGCACGGAAGGATCGTCCACTGCGTGAAAAATAAAGGTCGGCGGCGTCTGCGGCGTGACGTTCTGTTCTGGTGAATAACGACGCTGCCGCTCTGCCGTCGGCGTTTCGCCAATCAACGCCTTGCGCGATCCGGGATGGGCAATCGCCGGAACCATAGAAATAACCGGATAGCCGAGCACCGCGAAATCCGGCCGCGCGCTCTGCTGGTCGATAACATCCACGGCGGCGTAAGCCGGTTCGCTAAAACGGGTCTCCAGGCTGGCCGCCACGTGTCCGCCGGCGGAAAAGCCCATAATTCCGATTTTTTGCGGATCGATACGCCACTCGGCGGCCCGTGCCCGCAGGGTACGCAGCGCGCGCTGGGCATCGGCCAGAGGCGCATCGCTGCCCTCCGCATGACCGTCCGCGGGCATCCGGTAGGTCATCACAAACAGGGTATAGCCCCGGGCGTTAAACACCGGGGCAAGATCGCTGCCCTCTTTATCCAGCACCACCCGCTGATAAGAGCCGCCCGGCGTCACCAGCAGCGCGATACCGTTGGGCTTCTCCGGCGCGTAAACGGTAATTGTCGGAGCGCGAACGCCGGTGACCGCGCGATCGGGCAGCGAGGGGTCTTTGCTGCGCTCCACCAGCGATTCGCTCGCCGGGCTGTCTTTCGCGCCGGGCGCTTCACCGCCGGGCCAGACAGAAAAGGTGGGCAGAGAGGAAAATGCAGCCTGAGAAGAGAAAAGCAAAGCGATGGCGGCGGCCAGAGGTAAACGCGTCATAAGCATCTCCATTAAGGAAAAGGCTTATTTATCATTGATGAGCGGCGGGTAACGCGAGTTGTCTCACAGAACGCTGTTTCATTAAAATCAAAATGAAACAGCGTTCTGAAGATGTGCCTACTGCAGCTGGTCTTTATGAATACCCAAGCGTTTCATGCGCGAAAGCAGAGTAGTGCGCTTTAACCCCAGGCGCTGGGCCGCGCCCTTCGGTCCGGCGACCACGCCGTTGCTCTCTTTCAGCACCCGGACAATCAGCTGGTATTCATCTTCGCCTTCCTCCGGCAATACTTCCGCCGCCAGCGGCTCCGGCTCGATGCTCATTTCCGGCAAGGAGAGCTGCAGCACGCTGCCGCGGGTCAGCAGCACCGCGCGCTCAATGACGTTTTCCAGTTCACGCACGTTGCCCGGCCACTCCATGCGGCTGAGAAGGCGCAGCGTTTCCGCCGGAATGCTGTCGATATTGCGTCCCAGACGGCGGGCGATTTTAAAGGTGAAGGCCTTCACCAGTAGCGGAATATCGTCCGGACGCTCGCGCAGCGGCGGCAGGTGGATCGGAAAAACGTTCAGCCGATAGTAGAGATCGCTGCGAAATTCGCGATCGGCAACCATCTGCTTAAGATCGCGGTTGGTCGCGGCGATCAGGCGCACGTCGGTATGAATCAGCTTATTGCTGCCGAGACGCTCGAACTCCTGCTCCTGCAACACGCGCAGCAGCTTGGGCTGTAGCTCAACCGGCATATCGCCCACTTCATCAAGGAAAAGCGAGCTTTTGTCCGCCAGTTCGAAACGGCCGATACGCTGGGCGCTGGCGCCGGTGAAGGCGCCGCGCTCGTGGCCAAACAGGTCGCTTTCCAGCAGCCCGGCGGGCATCGCCGCGCAGTTCATTTTGACCATCCGCCGGCTATTGCGGCCGCTCAGATTATGAATAGCGCGGGCAATCAGCTCCTTACCGGTGCCGGTTTCGCCGAGGATCAGCACCGTGCTGTCGCTCTGCGCCACCATCTCCACCTGCTTGAGCACGCTGTTCATCGCCTCGCTGCGGCCAATGATTTCGCCAAACTCGCTCTCCACGTTGTTGAGCTGTTCGGTCAGGGCGAGGTTCTCATCGACCAGCCGCTCTTTCAGGCGCTGAATTTCGCGGTAGGCGAGGGCGTTGTCGATGGCAATCGAGACGCGCTCGGCGATTTGCCGCAGCAGCTTAAGGTTGGTGGTGGTGAAGACTTTCTCATCGCACTGCGCCAGTTTTAGCACCCCGAGCAGGGTATTGCCGGACATTAACGGCAGCAGGCACAGGGTCTGAATTTTGTTATCCCACATCTCGAAAAGCATTTTTTCGTACGGCGCCAGCGGATCATGCTCGTGCAGATTGAGCAGCAGCATCTCTTTGCTTTTGAAGACCCGCTCGGTCAGGGTGCCGGCTTCATCCACTTCGCTCTGGTCGTGCACCGGATGGCTGGCGTCGAGGTAGTGGGTGGAGTAGATGTTGAGCTTGCCTTTGCGGTTGCTGCGCAGCACCACGCTGATGGCGTCGATGCGGAAGTAGCGGTGGATCTCTTTGGCCACTTCGCTGACCAGCTCGTCGATATCCAGCCGCGAGAGCACGGCGTTGGTGATCGCCACGAGGATGCGGAAGTTATCGCGCTCGTGGCACAGCAGGTCGTAATCGACGTTGTTGCTGACCCGGCTCTGGATCTGCTCGGTGACCACGGCGACGATTTGCGTAAAAGTGTGTAGCCGCTGGTACTCTTTTTCAGTCCATGGGCGGTTGTCGTCGCGAATAAATTCGCAGCCGCCGAAGATGCGGCCTTCCGCCGCCAGCGGCAGCAGGCAGTAATAGCCAAAGGTGGGATAGAGTCCGCTTCGGGCGAGCTGCGGCCATGTCTCGGCAAAGGTGGCGCGATCGCAATGCAGCGCATCCGGTCGGGACAGCAGGCGTCGAACCGGGCCGTTGGCGAGGACGGTTTCATCTTCGTAGCTCACCGGATGTCCGGCATCGTCGCAGGCGTGCCTTGTCGCGCGATGGTTGCCGGAATGCCACAGAATAATCGCCGCCCGGTCGGCGAGCGCGGACTGCTGCACCAGGCCGGTCAGCGTCTCGCTCAGCGCGGCCAGATCCGGCTGCTGTAATAAAATGCGGGTGATATCAAACAGACCCTGCTGCCCAAGATCGCCCATCGGTGTATACGACATTGCTTAAGTCCAAAAGCGCCGCAAAGCGGCGCAGAAGAAAGTGATGACACAAATAATAGTCTGTTTATAAAGCGGTTGTTACCGCCGTCCACCCATCCGCGGTTGCCCGCGGGTTTGGGCGGGATAATCATGCTGGTTTTGCCCGGCTCGCGCTGCGCTTAGCCGGGCTACAGGTGTGCGCAGTTTTGTAGCCCGGATAAGGCGTTAGCCGCAATCCGGGGTCCCGCACCGTTAACAAATTCTCGGCAGCGGCTCGGCGTGAGGAAGATCCAGCGTACGTTTGACGCCGTACAGGCCGATGGAGCGCACGCCCGCGCGCGGCACGACCTCGCCGATTATCGCCGCATCGCGGCCTAACGGATGGGACCGTAAATGCGCAAGTACGCTTTCCGCCGCCTCGCGGGCGACGGCGATCAACAGCTTGCCTTCGTTGGCAAAATTAAGCGCGTCCAGCCCCAGCAGCTCGCAGACGCCGCGCACGGTCTCGTTCACCGGCAGCTTATTCTCATGCAGCTCAATCCCGCAGCCGCTGGCGGCGGCGAACTCGTGGGCCACCGCGTTAACCCCGCCGCGGGTGGCATCGCGCAGGGCTTTCACGCCAGCGACGTCGCGCAGCGTCTGAATCAAGGGCGTCAGCACCGCGCAGTCGCTGGACAGCGCGCCGTCCAGCCCCATCTGCTCGCGCAGGTTAAGAATCGTCGCCCCGTGATCGCCAAGCGTACCGCTGACCAGCAGCACGTCGCCGGCGCTAATCTGCTGCGCCCCCCAGCGAATACCGGTGGGGATCACGCCGATCCCGGCGGTATTGATAAACAGCTTATCCGCCGCCCCGCGCGGCACCACTTTGGTATCGCCGGTAACAATGGCGATACCGGCCTCCCGGGCGGTCTGCGCCATGCTGTTCACCACCGCTTCGAGGGTGGCCATCTCCAGCCCCTCTTCGAGAATAAACCCGCAGGAGAGATAGCGCGGCAGCGCGCCGCTCACCGCTACATCGTTCGCCGTACCGCACACCGCCAGCTTGCCGATATTACCGCCGGGGAAAAACAGCGGATCGATAACGTAGCTGTCGGTGGAGAAGGCGAGCCTGTCGCCCTGCGCGCTAAGCTGAGCGAGATCGAGACGCGCCTGATCTTCCTGCTCCGCCAGCCAGGGGTTGGCGAAAGCCTGCATAAACAGGTCGCCGATCAGCTGCTGCATCGCCTGACCGCCGCTACCGTGGGCTAACTGAACGCTTTTCATGCTTCGATTTCCTGACTGCGATATTGATACCAGGCGGCGCAGGCGCCTTCCGATGAGACCATCAGCGCGCCGAACGCGCTCTGCGGGTTGCAGGTCTTGCCGAACAACGGGCACTGGTGCGGCTTACAGCGGCCGGTCAGCACCTCGCCGCAGCGGGCGCGAGGGTCGTCGCTGACCCGCTGCGGCGCCGGGCGGAAATGCGCCTCGGCGTCGAAACGCTGGTATGCCGTCGTCAGATGCACGCCGGAGTCGCTAATCACCCCCAGCCCGCGCCACTCGCTATCGCCGCTAAGGCAAAACACCTCGGCGATGGCCGACTGCGCCAGCGGATTGCCCGCATCGGGCACCACCCGGCGATACTGGTTCTCCACGTTGCTGTGCCGCGCTATTG
The DNA here is from genome assembly GCF_018139045.1 of Klebsiella pasteurii. Lineage (NCBI taxonomy): Bacteria > Pseudomonadati > Pseudomonadota > Gammaproteobacteria > Enterobacterales > Enterobacteriaceae > Klebsiella > Klebsiella pasteurii. The sequence continues at coordinate 2,717,201 of NZ_CP073236.1, read as the reverse complement.
TCTGCTCAACCAGCATCACCGCGCCTTGCAGTAGATCAAGCGGTTCGAATCCTGCCACCACCAAAGGACGATGATAGTCGCTGGCGATAAAACCGTAGGCGTCGGTGCCAATTACCATGCTGACGTGACCGGGGGCGAGAAACGCGTCGATACCGTTATCCGGCTGGTCGAGCAGGCTGCGCAGGGTCGGCAGCAGGGTGATGTGCTGGCAGAAAAAGTAGAAGTTGGCGACGCCGCGCTCGCGGGCCTGACGCAGGGTCAGGGCGGTGGCGGGCATCGTCGTTTCAAAACCGAGTCCGAAGAACACTACTTCACGCTCGGGGTTCTGCTGCGCCAGCTTAAGGGCATCCATCGGTGAATAGACGATGCGGACGTCGGCGCCGCGCGATTTCGCCTGCAGCAGCGAGCCGTTTTTTCCCGGCACGCGTATGGCGTCGCCAAAGGTGCAGAAAATCACCCCCGGACGGCTGGCGATATCGATACAGGCGTCAATGCGTCCCATCGGCAGCACGCACACCGGGCAGCCGGGCCCGTGAATAAACTCGATATTTTCCGGCAGCAGCTGGTCGAGGCCAAATTTAAAAATGGCGTGGGTATGGCCGCCGCACACTTCCATAATGCGCAGCGGACGGTCGGCGGTATGCGGTAGAAGGCGTGCGCGCTGCCGGAGATGTTCCACCAGCTGCATCACCTGTTCCGGGGCGCGGTATTCATCGACATAACGCATTTACCGCTCCTCGCCGTACAGCAGCGCGCCGACGTCCGGCTCGACTTCAAACATATTTTGCAGCGCTTCGAGGGTGTCGCGGGCTTCGGCTTCGTTGATGACGCTCATGGCGAAACCCACGTGGACCAGCACCCACTGGCCGAGACGCGGCTGGCCGCGATCGTCGACCGCGCCCACCAGGGTCAGGTCGACTTCGCGCTGAATGCCGCACACTTCTACCTTCGCCAGATTGCCGTCAATGGCGCAGATTTGTCCGGGAATGCCTATGCACATTGTTGCGTCTCCAGCCAGCTAAGCCACTGGTCCATGCCTTCGCCGCTGGTGGCGGAGAGCAGGATGATGTCAATATCCGGGTTCACCTCGCGGGCGCAGGCCAGACACTTCTCCACGTCAAAGTTGAGATACGGCAGCAGGTCGATCTTGTTAAGCACCATCAGGCTGGCGGCGGCGAACATATGCGGATATTTCAGCGGTTTGTCTTCGCCTTCGGTGACCGACAGTACTGCCACTTTATGACGTTCGCCGAGGTCAAAGCTCGCCGGGCACACCAGGTTGCCGACATTTTCGATAAACAGGATCCCACGGTCATTCAGCGGCAGGCGCGGCGCGGCGTCGGCGATCATTTGCGCGTCGAGATGGCAGCCTTTGCCGGTGTTGACCTGAATAGCAGGTGTGCCGGTGGCGCGGATGCGCGCGGCGTCGTTCACCGTTTGCTGATCGCCTTCAATCACCGCGCAGGCGGTTTTCGCTTTCAGCCGCAGCAGGGTTTCCGTCAGCAGGGTAGTTTTGCCGGAGCCGGGGCTGGAGACCAGGTTCAGCACCAGCTGGTTTTTAGCGGCGAAGCGCGCGCGGTTGCGGGCGGCCAGACGGTTGTTTTTATCCAGCACGTCGATTTCCACTTCCAGCATCCGCCGCTGGCTCTGGCCCGGCGCGTGGGTACCCGCCTCGCCGTGACCGTAGTGCAGGTCGCCCACCGCCGAGCGGGTAGGGGAAAAGTTATCGGTTTTCACGCCGGTAATGTTCATCATCCGGCGCGGGGCGGGCGCGAAGGGGGCGCTGCGAAACGCCGAATGCGGGTTATGCTCATCGCCTTCTATATAAAGGTTGCCTTCACCGCAGCCGCAGGTTGTACACATAATCTTATTACTCCACTTCTAGTCGCTGAATCTGTAAGCCGTCATCCGCCACGATTTGCAGCCGGTCGCTCTGACACTGCGGGCAGCGGCGCACGTGCTGCGAGATGAGATGCACGTACTGCTGGCAGGTTTCACACCAGCATTCAGCCTGTTGTTCGGCGATATGCAGCTCGCAGCCTTCCGCCAGCGTGCCGCGGCACACCAGCTCAAAGCAGAAGGTCAGCGCGCTGGCCTCCACGCAGGAAAACGCCCCGACCTTCAGCCACACGCCGGTGACCCGACGCGCGCCGGCCTGCTGCGCCTGCTGTTCGATAATTTCCAGCGCCCGCTGGCTAAGGGTGATTTCGTGCATGGTGCCTCCGTATCGCGATGGCCCTTTAATGCAATAACGATGCCAGGTCACAAGTAATGTCACGAAAATGTCGATGACGCGCGTCAGACATCGTCATCGACATGTCTTTCTGCCGACCGGTATTTAATAAATTATTTTAAAATCAACTAATTAAATATTGGCATGAAAAGTGCTTAACCGGTGAATCTCATACAACGGGGGATCCGGGATGACTATTTGGGAATTAAGTGAAAAGGCGGACTACATCGCCGATCGTCACCGCCAGCATCAGGAGCAGTGGCACACCTATTGCAACTCGCTGGTACAGGGAATAACCCTGTCGAAAGCGCGTCTGCATCACGCCATGAGCTGCGCGCCGGATAAAGAACTGTGCTTCGTACTGTTTGGCCATTTTCAGGTCTACGTCGCGCTGGCGGAAGGGTTTAACAGCCACACCATCGAGTATTACGTGGAAACCAAAAACGGCGACGACAGGCATCTGATCGCTCAGGCCACGCTGGGCGCGGATGGCACTATCGATGGCCGGATCAGCAACCGCGATCGCGAGCAGGTTCTCGAGCACTATCTGGCGACTATCGCCAGCGTTTACGACCGTCTCTACGAGGCTATCGAACAAGACCAGCCGGTGGATTTAAGCCACCTGACGCTGGCCCGTTAATCGTCAGGTGTCGACAAGTGTCGAAGCTGACACCTGCGCAACCTGTTTTCGTCAAAAATGACTTTCACCTGAGGATGACCCGGTGAACCGTTTTGTAATTGCTGACTCCACCGTCTGTATCGGCTGTCGCACCTGCGAAGCCGCCTGCGCTGAGACTCACCGCCAGCATGGCCTGCAAGCCATGCCCCGGCTGCATTTAATGCGCAATGAAAAAGAATCCGCGCCGCAGATGTGCCACCAATGTGAAGATGCGCCCTGCGCCGCCGTCTGCCCGGTTAACGCCATTAATCGCGTCGATGGCGCGGTGCAGCTCAATGAGAGCCTGTGCGTAAGCTGCAAGCTGTGCGGCATCGCCTGTCCGTTCGGCGCCATTGAGTTTTCCGGCAGCCGTCCGCTGGATATGCCGGCTAACGCCAATACCCCCCTGGCCCCCGCCGCGCCGCCGGCGCCGGCCCGCGTCAGCTCGCTGCTCGACTGGGTGCCGGGCGTGCGCGCCATCGCCGTCAAATGCGACCTGTGCCACTTCGACGAGCAGGGCCCGGCGTGCGTTCGCACCTGCCCGACTAACGCGCTGCTGCTGGTGGATATCCGCGATATCGCCCAGGCCAGCAAGCGTAAGCGGCAGCTGACCTTTAATACCGATCTCGGCGATCTGTCGCTGTTCCAGGCGCAACAAGGGGACGTGAAATGAGTGTGATTTCCTTAGTGAATCAGGCGGTGGCCTGGTACGCCGCCAGCGCGGTGCTGGCGTTTCTGTTCGCCCTGCGCAAACCGCTGAGCGGGGCGATCGCCGGGATCGGCGGCGCGGTCGCCAGCGCGATGCTGGTGCTGGCGGGCGGAACGGCGCTGCTAATGCCGGAGCGCGTCAACGGCGGTATGCTGCAGATGCTGCACCTGACCCTGCGCGTGGGCGGCGTCAACGCGCTGTGGCTGTTGGCGATCGGCCTCTCGGCGCTGCCGATTTCGCTGTTCAATATCGCCTGGCATCGCCATCCGCAGGTCAAAGCGAACGGCCTGCTGGTGAACCTGTTGCTGGCCGCTGCGACCTGCGCGGTGGTGGTGACGAACTTCGGCGCGCTGGTGGTGATGGCGGAGATTATGGCGCTCTGCGCCGCGTTTCTTACCGGCTGCGCGCAGTCCGGCAAGCTGTGGTTTGCGCTGGGGCGTCTGGGTACGCTGCTGATGGCGTGGAGCTGCTGGCTGGTCTGGTCGTCCTACGGCACCCTTGAGCTGGCGCAGATTACCCAACAGGCGATGGCGGCGCCGCAGAACGCGCTGCTGTGGCTGCCGGGCCTGGTTGGTTTTGCGCTGCTGGCTGGGGTCATTCCGCTGCACGGCTGGGCGCCGCAGGCTCACGCCGGCGCCAGCGCGCCAGCCGCCGCGCTGTTTTCCACGGTGGTGATGAAAGTCGGTCTCTACGGCATCCTGACGGTGTCGCTGGCCGGTAGCGTACCGCCGCTGTGGTGGGGGGTAATGCTGCTGGTGCTGGGCATGATCACCGCCTTCGTCGGCGGACTGTACGCCCTGATGGAGCACAATATTCAGCGCCTGCTGGCGTACCACACTCTGGAAAACATCGGCATTATCCTGCTCGGCCTCGGGGCGTTCGTCACCGGCGTGGCGACCCATAACCCGACTCTGATGGTGCTGGGTTTTATCGGCGGCATGTATCACCTGATCAACCATAGCCTGTTTAAAACCACCCTGTTCCTCGGCGCGGGGGCGGTGTGGTTCCGTACCGGTCATCGCGATATCGAGAAGCTCGGCGGCATCGGCAAGAAAATGCCGCTGATTTCGCTCTCCATGCTGGTGGGCCTGATGGCGATGGCCGCGCTACCGCCGCTGAACGGCTTCGCCGGGGAGTGGGTGATCTATCAGTCCTTCTTCAAGCTAAGCACCGGCGACGCGTTTGTTGGTCGCCTGCTCGGACCGTTGCTGGCGGTGGGCCTGGCGATTACCGGCGCCCTGGCGGTGATGTGTATGGCGAAAGTCTACGGCGTCACCTTCCTCGGCGCGCCGCGTAGCAAAGAGGCGGAAAACGCCACCTGCGCGCCGGGGCTGATGACCTTTAGCGTGGTGCTGGCCGCCGTCTGCTGCGTGATTGGCGGGGTTGCCGCGCCGTGGCTGCTGCCGCTGGTGAGCGGGGCGTTTCCGGTGCAGGCGGAGGTCTCCAGCGTGGTGTCTCAGCCGCTGATCGCCATTCTGCTGATCGCCTGCCCGCTGCTGCCGCTGCTGCTGATGATCTTCTTTAAGGGCGATCGCCTGCCGGCGCGCTCCCGCGGCGCGGCCTGGGTCTGCGGCTACGACCATGAGAAATCCATGGTGGTGACCGCCCACGGTTTCGCCATGCCGGTGAAAGAAGCCTTTGCGCCGATCCTCAAGCTTCGCCACTGGCTGAATCCGGTGCGCCTGGTGCCCGGCTGGCAGAGCGCCTCCGCGCCTGCGCTGTTTCGCGGCGTGGCGCTGGTTGAGCTGGCGGTACTGGTGGTGATTGTGATTTCCCGAGGAGCCTGAGAATGAGCGTATTAATTGCATTGCTGCAGGCGCTGGTGCTGTTCGCCGCCGCGCCGCTGTTGTCCGGGGTGACCCGCGTCGCCCGCGCGCGTCTGCATAACCGCCGCGGTCCGGGCGTGCTGCAGGAGTACCGGGATATCGTGAAACTGCTGGGGCGCCAGAGCGTTGGCCCGGACGCCTCCGGCTGGGTCTTCCGCCTGACGCCGTACGTGATGGTCGGCGTGATGCTGACCATCGCCACCGCGCTGCCGGTGGTGACCGTTGATTCACCGATGTCCGGGCTGGGCGACCTGATCACCCTGATCTACCTGTTCGCTATCGCCCGCTTCTTCTTCGCTATTTCCGGCCTTGATACCGGCAGCCCTTTTACCGCTATCGGTGCCAGCCGCGAAGCGATGCTCGGCGTGCTGGTGGAGCCTATCCTGCTGCTCGGCCTGTGGGTCGCGGCGCAGGTCGCCGGTTCCACCCATATCAGCAGCATCACCGACACCATTTACCACTGGCCTGTCGCCCGCACTCTTCCGCTAATTCTGGCGCTGTGCGCCTGCGCCTTCGCCACTTTTATCGAAATGGGCAAGCTGCCGTTCGACCTGGCGGAAGCGGAGCAGGAGCTTCAGGAAGGCCCGCTCTCGGAATACAGCGGCAGCGGCTTCGGCGTGCTGAAGTGGGGCATTAGCCTCAAACAGCTGGTGGTCCTGCAAATGTTCGTCGGCGTATTTATCCCGTGGGGACAGATGACCAGCTTTAGCGTCGGCGGTCTGCTGCTGGCGCTGGTGGTTGCCGTCATCAAGCTGGTGCTTGGCGTGCTGGTGATTGCGCTGTTCGAAAACAGCATGGCGCGTCTGCGCTTTTGCGCCACCTCCCGCGTCACCTGGGCCGGGTTTGGTTTTGCCTTTTTAGCCTTCGTCTCCTTGCTGGTGGCGTGATTTAAGAGAGTTTGAGCATGTCTGAAGAAAAAATCGGTCAACACTATCTTGCCGCGCTGCATCAGGCCTTTCCGGGCGTGGTGCTGGATGAAGCCTGGCAGACCAAAGACCAGTTGACGGTCACGGTAAAGGTCAACTACCTGCCGGAAGTGGTCGAGTTCCTGTACTACAAGCAGGGCGGCTGGCTGTCGGTGCTGTTCGGCAACGACGAACGCAAGCTCAACGGCCACTACGCCGTCTACTACGTGCTGTCGATGGAGCAGGGCACGAAGTGCTGGATCACCGTGCGCGTGGAAGTGGACGCCAATAAACCCGAGTATCCGTCGGTGACGCCGCGCGTGCCTGCCGCCGTGTGGGGCGAGCGCGAAGTGCGCGATATGTACGGTCTGATCCCGGTCGGTCTGCCGGACGAGCGCCGGCTGGTGCTGCCGGACGACTGGCCGGATGAACTCTATCCGCTGCGTAAAGACAGCATGGACTACCGCCAGCGTCCGGCGCCGACCACCGACGCGGAAACCTACGAGTTTATCAACGAGCTGGGCAGCAAGAAAAACAACGTGGTGCCGATTGGCCCGCTGCATGTCACCTCCGACGAACCGGGCCACTTCCGCCTGTTCGTTGACGGCGAAAATATTATCGATGCCGACTACCGCCTGTTCTACGTCCATCGCGGGATGGAAAAGCTGGCGGAAACCCGGATGGGCTACAACGAAGTCACCTTCCTGTCGGACCGCGTGTGCGGTATCTGCGGCTTCGCCCACAGCACCGCCTACACCACCTCGGTGGAGAACGCGATGGGCATTGTGGTGCCGGAGCGCGCGCAAATGATCCGCGCCATTCTGCTGGAGGTGGAGCGCCTGCACTCGCACCTGCTGAACCTCGGACTCGCCTGCCACTTTACCGGCTTCGACTCCGGGTTTATGCAATTCTTCCGCGTGCGCGAAACCTCAATGAAGATGGCGGAAATTCTTACCGGGGCGCGTAAAACCTACGGCCTGAACCTGATTGGCGGCATTCGTCGCGATCTGCTGAAAGAGGACATGATCCAGACCCGCCAGCTGGCGCAGCAGATGCGCCGCGACGTGCAGGAGCTGGTGGATATGCTGCTCAGCACGCCGAATATGGAGCAGCGTACCGTGGGTATTGGTCGTCTCGACCCACAAATCGCCCGCGACTTCAGCAACGTTGGCCCGATGGTGCGCGCCAGCGGCCACGCCCGTGATACCCGCGCCGACCACCCGTTTGTCGGCTACGGCCTGTTGCCGATGGAAGTGCACAGCGAGCAGGGCTGCGATGTCATCTCGCGCCTCAAGGTGCGCATCAACGAAGTTTACACCGCGCTGAACATGATCGACTTCGGCCTCGATAACCTGCCGGGCGGCCCGCTGATGGTGGAAGGCTTCACCTATATTCCGCACCGCTTCGCGCTCGGCTTCTCGGAAGCGCCGCGCGGGGATGATATCCACTGGAGCATGACCGGCGACAACCAGAAGCTGTACCGCTGGCGCTGCCGGGCGGCGACCTACGCCAACTGGCCGACCCTGCGCTATATGCTGCGCGGCAATACCGTCTCCGACGCGCCGCTGATTATCGGCAGCCTCGACCCGTGCTACTCCTGTACCGACCGCATGACCGTGGTCGACGTGCGCAAGAAGAAAAGCAAAGTGGTGCCATACAAAGAGCTGGAGCGCTACAGCATCGAGCGTAAGAACTCGCCGCTGAAATAAGGAATCGCCATGTTTACCTTTATTAAAAAAGTCATCAAAACCGGCACCGCGACGCACTCATACCCGCTGGAGCCGATGCCGGTGGATAAAAACTTCCGCGGCAAACCGGAGCATAATCCGCAGCAGTGCATCGGCTGCGCCGCCTGCGTTAACGCCTGCCCGTCGAACGCCCTGACGGTGGAGACCGATCTGGCCACCAATCAACTGGGGTGGCAGTTCAACCTCGGGCGCTGCATCTTCTGCGGACGCTGCGAAGAGGTCTGCCCGACGGCGGCGATTAGGCTCTCTCAGGAGTACGAGCTGGCGGTGTGGAAAAAAGAGGATTTCCTCCAGCAGTCGCGTTTTGCCATCTGCCACTGTCGGGTATGTGAACGGCCGTTCGCCGTACAGAAAGAGATCGACTACGCCATCGCGCTGCTCAAACACAACGGCGACAGCCGCGCCGAGCTGCATCGCGAAAGTTTTGAGACCTGCCCGGAGTGTAAACGCCAGAAGTGCCTGGTGCCGTCCGACCGTATTGAACTGACTCGCCATATGAGAGAGGCCAGCTGATGAGCAATTTATTAGGCCCGCGCGATGAAAACGGCATTCCGGTGCCGATGACGGTGGATGAATCCATCGCCAGCATGAAGGCCTCGCTGCTGAAAAAAATTAAGCGTTCCGCCTACGTCTATCGGGTGGACTGCGGCGGCTGCAACGGCTGCGAAATCGAGATTTTCGCTACCCTGTCGCCGCTGTTCGACGCCGAGCGTTTTGGTATCAAAGTGGTGCCGTCGCCGCGTCACGCCGATATTCTGTTGTTTACCGGGGCGGTGACCCGGGCGATGCGTTCTCCCGCGCTGCGCGCGTGGCAGTCCGCGCCGGACCCGAAAATCTGTATCTCCTACGGCGCCTGCGGCAACAGCGGCGGCATTTTCCACGACCTCTACTGCGTGTGGGGCGGGACCGATAAAATCGTGCCGGTAGACGTCTATATTCCCGGCTGCCCGCCGACGCCTGCCGCGACGCTGTACGGCTTCGCGATGGCGCTGGGCCTGCTGGAGCAGAAAATCCACGCCCGTCTGCCGGGCGAGCAGGATGAACGGCCGACCGAGCTTCTGCACCCGGATATGGTACAGCCGCTGCGGGTGCGCATTGACCGCGAAGCGCGTCGCCTGGCGGGCTATCGCTATGGTCGCCAGATTGCCGACGACTATATGCGCCTGCTGGCGCAGGGCGATAGCCAGGTGGTGCGCTGGCTGGAGGCGGAAAAAGATCCGCGTCTGACCGAGATCGTCACCCACCTGAACCAGGTGGTCGAGGGAGCGCGTATCCGATGAGCGAGACGGTGGTGTTCAGTCAGCTGAGCCGTAAATTTATTGATGAGAACGACGCGACGCCTGACCAGGCGCAGCAGGTGGTCTATTACAGCCTGGCGATTGGCCACCACCTCGGCGTCATCGACTGCCTCGAGGCGGCGCTGAGCTGCCCGTGGCAGGCGTATCTGGCGTGGATTGCGACCCTCGAAGAGGGCAGCGTCGCGCGGCGTAAAATGGAAGGCGTGCCGAAGTACGGCGAGATCGTGATCGATAGCAATCATGTGACGATGCTGGCCAACGCTTTTGATAAAGCGCAGGCCCGGCAGACCCCCGAGCAGCAGGCGTGGAGCAAAACCCTGCTCAGCATGCTGCATGATATTCACCAGGAAAGCGCCATCTACCTGATGGTGAGGAGACTCCGTGACTGACGTTTTACTCTGTGTTGGCAATAGCATGATGGGCGACGACGGCGCAGGCCCGCTGCTGGCGGAGATGTGCGCGGCTAATCCCGTCGGCGAGTGGGTGGTGATTGACGGCGGCAGCGCGCCGGAAAACGATATTGTCGCCATTCGCGAGCTGCGCCCTGAGCGCCTGCTGATCGTCGATGCCACCGATATGGGGCTGAATCCCGGCGAGATCCGCATCGTCGACCCGGATGATATTGCCGAGATGTTTATGATGACTACCCACAATATGCCGCTCAACTATCTGATCGATCAGCTAAAAGAGGATATCGGCGAGGTGATTTTCTTAGGCATTCAGCCGGATATCGTCGGCTTTTATTACCCAATGACCCAGCCGATTAAGGACGCGGTCGAGGTGGTGTACGCGCGGCTTGATGGCTGGCAGGGGCAGGGCGGTTTTGCGGCACTTGAAGCCGCAGAAGAGCCGGCGTTCCCCGGCTAAGCGCAGCGCGAGCCGGGAGTTTGGTCAGGGGGAGCAAGTTTACTTTTTTCCCCGGGTCGCGGCGTAAACGCCCTACTCGGGCTACGGCTACTGTCCGGGCTACCGGTCCGCGAGCGTTGATGAACCTGTAGCCCGGCTAAGCGCAGCGCGAGCCGGGGAAATTTCCGTGTTGCAGGTGTTTGCCAGGCTGAGCATCCCTCAGTCCGCGGGGCACACTACGCCAAATCTTCCCCGTTGCTGGCAATCACCTTCTTATACCACCAGAACGACTTCTTACGTCTCCGCGCCAGCGTGCCGTGACCGGCGTCGTCGCGGTCGACGTAGACAAAGCCGTAGCGCTTGCTCATCTCGCCGGTGGAGGCGGACACCAGATCGATACAGCCCCAGCTGGTGTAGCCCATCACCGGAATGCCATCCGCGATGGCGTCGCCCATCGCCTTAATATGCTCGCGCAGATAGCTGATGCGGTAGTCGTCGTTAATCTCGCCGTTAGCGTCAATCTCATCCCGCGCGCCGAGACCGTTTTCCACAAGGAACAGCGGTTTCTGGTAGCGGTCATACATCATATTCATGGTGATGCGCAGGCCGAGCGGGTCGATGCCCCAGCCCCATTCGCTGGCCTGAATATGCGGGTTCTTCAGTGACTTAACAATATTGGCGGCGTTGGTGTTGCCGGCGTTCATCTCCGCCGACGCGCAGCGCGAAGCGTAGTAGCTGAAGGAGACGAAATCGACGGTATGGCGCAGGATTTCATCATCGCCCGCTTCTTTGGCGATGGTCACACCTTTCTCGCGGAATACCCGCGCCGCCCACACCGGATACGCGCCGCGCGCCTGGACATCGATAAAGAACAAGTTCTCGCGATCTTTCTCCAGCGCCATCCACACGTCTTCCGGCTTACAGGAGTAAGGGTAGAAATTGCCGCCCGCCAGCATACAGCCGACCTGATTTTGCGAATTCACCTCGTGGGCGATTTTGGTCGCTAAGGCGCTGGCGACCAGTTCATGATGGGCGGCCTGGTATTTCACCTGCTCCTGATTTTCCCCCTCTTCAAACACCAGACCGGCGCCGGAGAATGGGCTATGCAGCATAATGTTGATTTCATTGAAGGTAAGCCAGTACTTCACTAACCCATCAAAAGCTTCAAAACAGGTACGGGCGTAGCGGGTGAAGAACTCCACCATTTTTCGATTGCGCCAGGAGCCGTATTCGGTAACCAGGTGCATCGGCACGTCGAAATGGCACAGCGTCACCAGTGGCTCGATATTATGCTTTTTACACTCCTCGAACAGCGAGCGATAAAAGGCGATCCCTTCCGGGTTCGGCTCTTGTTCATCACCTTTTGGAAACAGGCGGCTCCAGGCGATAGAGGTGCGGAAGACGCTAAAGCCCATCTCGGCCATCAGGGCGATATCTTCTTTATAACGATGATAAAAATCGATCGCCTCGTGGCTCGGGTAGAACTCATCGTCGCGCAGCGCGAAGCGTTTCTCCTGCCCCAGCTTGACCGCCAGGCGGTGCGCGCCGTGGGGAATCATATCGACGGTGGTCGGCCCTTTGCCGCCCTCCAGATATGCCCCTTCGGACTGGTTGGCGGCCAGTGCGCCGCCCCATAAAAATCCCTGTGGAAAAGTCGCCATGCATTACCTCGTTAATAAAATGGTGTTCAGGCGTGAGAAGCCTGGGCGCCGACCTGACGCTGTCTGGCGTCGGCGGCGGCTTCTTCTTGCGGAATATCTTCAAAGCCGAGCATCAGCGTCAGGACAAACGACAGCACTACCGCCAGCGCCATGACGCCAAAGACCCAGACGATGGTCATCGGATTGGCCGGGTCGAAAAACTGGACGCTGGTAAACAGGCCCGGCGCCGCCATTGAGTGGCTGGCGAGCCCGGCAATGCCGGCCACCGCGCCGCAGATAAAGCCGCTGATCAGGCTGGCGATTAGCGGTCGCTTCAGCCGCACCGCCACGCCGTACAGCGCCGGTTCGGAAATCCCCGCCAGAATCGCGGAAGCCGCGGCAGCCAGCGCCGTCTGGCGCAGCTCCGGGTTTTTGGTTTTCCACGCCACCGCCAGCGATGAGCCGCCCAGCGACAGGTTGGCGCCGATTTCCGACGGCATCACCATGCCCTCTTTGCCGGTTTCGGCGATGGTCTGAATGATAGTCGGCGTGAAGACGCGGTGCATCCCGGTCATCACCAGCAGCGGCCACAGGGCGCCCATAATCGCCACCGACAGCCAGCCGAGGTAGCTGTGGATCGTATAGACCAGCGCGGAAATGGCGCTACCGATCCAGATGCCGAGCGGGCCAATCAGCAGAATCGACAGCGGGGCGGCAATCAGCACTATCAGCATCGGCTTGAGGAAGTTTTTCGTCACCGCCGGGGTGATACGGTCGACCCAGCGTTCGATATAAGAGAGGCACCATGTCATCACCAGCGCCGGGATCACGGTATAGGTGTATTTCACCGCCGTCACAGGAATAAAGGCGAACTCCACGTGCTCGCCCTGGGCGGCTTTGGCCATCAGCTCGATAAAGCTCGGGTGCACCAGCACCCCGGCAATCGCAATCGCCAGCGACATATTGGTTTTGAACTTCACCGCCGCGGAAGCCGCAACCATCAGCGGCAGGAAGAAGAACGCGCCGTCGCCGATAACCGTCAGAATAGTCAGCGTTGGCGCGCCTTTGGGCAGCGCGCCGGTCATCTCTAAGATCATCGCCAGCAGCTTGACCATCGATCCGCCGATAATTGCCGGGATCAGCGGCGACATAGTGCCGATCAGCGCGTCGAGGATCCCGGCACCGATGCGCTTCAGGGTGATCGGCGGTTTTCCCTGCGGTTCGGCAGGGCGCAGTTCTCCCGGCAGCAGGGTGACCACCTCGCGGTAGGCCTGGGAGACGGTATTGCCGATGATGACCTGGCACTGGTTATCGCTACGCACGACGCCGAGTACGCCTTTTAGCCCTTTGAGGGTGGCGCTGTCGACCCGCTCGTTGTCTTTGACCACAAAACGCAGGCGGGTCATGCAGTGGGTGACGGCGGCCACGTTATCTGCGCCGCCAATTGCCGCCACAATCTGCTGCGCCAGAGCTGCATAATTTTTAGACATCGGATTTTATCCTGTTTATCAATGGGATACTGGCTTGTCACCGCGCCGGAAAGCGGAGCGGCATCATGCATACATAGGAAACCGGTTCCACAAAATCATGATTAGTTTCATGAATGCATACAAGAAATAAAAAAATAAGATCTCGATTTTGTGATTTTGATCGCTGTGTGCGCATCAGCGCGGGAGACGCACAAATGCTGAAAAAGCGCAGCGCGTGCAGTACACTGCGGGCAACATTGGCAACAGGAATAACCACATGGCAACGATGCTGGAGGTAGCGAAGCGCGCGGGGGTGTCGAAGGCCACCGTTTCGCGGGTGCTGTCGGGGAACGGCTATGTCAGCCAGGAGACCAAAGATCGCGTCTTCCAGGCGGTGGCCGAAAGCGGTTACCGGCCGAATCTGCTGGCGCGCAACCTGGCGACGAAAAAGACGCAGACCCTCGGGCTGGTGGTGACCAACACCCTTTATCACGGCGTCTATTTCAGCGAACTGCTTTACCACGTGGCGCGGATGACCGAAGACAAAGGGCGGCAGCTGATCCTCGCCGACGGCAAGCACAGCGCGGAGGAGGAGCGCGAGGCTATTCAGTATCTGCTCGATCTGCGCTGCGATGCGATTATTATCTATCCACGCTTTCTCAGCGTTGATGAGATGGATGAGATTATCGAAAATCATGAGCGGCCGATTATGGTGCTCAACCGCCGCCTGCGCCGCAACGCCAGCCACTGCGTCTGGTCCGATCAAAAAGCCTCGGCGATGATGGCGGTGGAAAAGCTTATCGCGCTGGGTCATCGGCAAATCGCGTTTATTACCGGTTCGCTGGATTCGCCAACCGGCGTCGAGCGTCTCTCGGGCTATAAAGACGCGCTGGCCCGCCACGGCATTACGCCGAATAACGATCTGATCGTCGAAGGGCGCTGGTCGCCGGAAACCGGCGCGGCGGGAGTCGAGACGCTGCGCCAGCGCCGCGTCGGCTACAGCGCGCTGGTGGCGAGCAACGACGATATGGCGGTTGGCGCGATGAAACAGCTGCATCAGCTCGGCGTTAAGGTGCCGGAGCAGGTTTCGGTGGTGGGCTTTGACGATATCGCGCTGGCGCCGTTTATGGTGCCGGCGCTCTCCAGCGTCAAAGTCCCGGTGACGGAGATGATCAAAGAGAGCATCAACCGGCTGATCTTTATGCTCGACGGCGGCGATTTTAAATTTCAGCAAACCTTTTCCGGCGAGCTGATTGAACGCGACTCAATGGTCCCCGGCCCGCACGCCTGACGTCGTCAGCTGTCATCGTCACAACTGACGATGACAGTCTCTCCCGTATTTATCTCCTTTAATATCAGTATCATAAAAATTGGAACGCATTATGCATACTCCGGCGCGTAACCTTCTTACAGCTGGAGAAATGGATGAACCGTTTCATTATCGCCGACGCGAGCAAATGCATCGGCTGCCGCACCTGTGAAGTGGCCTGCGTGGTCTCTCATCAGGAAAATCAGGACTGCGCCGCGCTGACGCCAAAAACCTTTTTACCGCGTATTCACGTGATCAAAGGCGTCAACGTGTCGACGGCCACCGCCTGTCGTCAGTGCGAGGACGCCCCGTGCGCCAACGTCTGCCCGAACGGCGCTATCAGCCGCGACCAGGGCTTCGTCCACGTGATGCAGGAGCGCTGCATCGGCTGCAAAACCTGCGTGGTGGCCTGTCCGTACGGCGCCATGGAAGTGGTGGTGCGCCCGGTTATTCGCCACAGCGGCGCGGGGCTGAACGTGATAGCGGAAAAAGCCGAAGCCAACAAATGCGACCTGTGCTATCACCGTGAGGAAGGCCCGGCCTGTATGGACGCCTGTCCGACCCACGCGCTGATTTGCGTCGATCGCAACAGGCTCGAACAGATGAATATCGAAAAACGCCGCCGCACCGCGCTGGCCTGGTAATCCGGCCGCGCAATGAACGGGGTGCAAATCCGCATTCGCGGTAAAGTGCAGGGGGTGGGATTCCGCCCCTTCGTCTGGCAGCTGGCGCAGCAGCTGGGGCTGCGCGGCGACGTGTGCAACGACGGCGACGGCGTACTGGTGCGCCTTGTCGGCGATGATGCGGCCTTTCTCAGCGCGTTAACCCAGCGCTGCCCACCGCTGGCGCGTATCGACAGCGCGGCGGCCGCGTCATTAGTCTGGGCCGCCGAGCCGCCGGGCTTTACCATTCGCCAAAGCGGAGTCGGAAGCATGCGCACGCAGATTGTGCCCGATGCCGCTACCTGCCCTGCATGCCTGGCTGAGATGAACAACCCGCGAGAACGCCGCTACCGCTATCCGTTTATCAACTGCACCCACTGCGGGCCGCGCTTTACCATTATTCGCGCTATGCCCTACGACCGCCCACTGACCTCTATGTTGCCGTTTCCTCTTTGCTCCGCCTGTGCGACGGAATATGGCGATCCTGCCGATCGCCGCTTTCACGCGCAGCCGGTAGCCTGCGCCGAGTGCGGCCCGCAGCTGGAATGGCGCGGCCCGCAGGGGCATTTATTTGGCGAGGCGGCTCTTGAAGCGGCGACGGCTCGCCTGCTGGCGGGCGATATTGTGGCGGTGAAGGGGTTGGGCGGTTTCCATCTGCTGTGCGATGCCGGAAACCCTGAGGCCGTCGCGAAGCTGCGGGCGCGCAAGCATCGCCCGGCGAAACCGCTGGCGGTGATGCTGGCGACAACGGCGGGGCTCAGCAAACCGGCGCTGACGCTGCTGACCTCTCCCGCCGCGCCGATCGTGTTGCTGGAGAAAACGCAGGTGGCCGGCCTGTGCGACCAGATTGCGCCAGGGCTTGCGGAAGTAGGGGGGATGCTGCCATCTAATCCACTGCAGCATTTACTTTCGCAGGCGCTGGCGCGCCCATTAGTGATGACCTCCGGCAACCTCAGCGGCCGCCCGCCGGCGTTAACCAACGCCGGGGCGCTGGCGGATTTAGCCGGAATTGCCGACGGTTTTCTGCTGCATAATCGCGAGATTGTGCAGCGGATGGACGATTCCGTGGTGCGGCAAAGCGGCGAGATGCTGCGCCGCGCCCGCGGCTACGTGCCGGACGCGCTGGCGCTGCCGCCGGGTTTCCACGACGTACCGCCGCTGCTGGCTCTCGGCGCGGATATGAAAAATACATTCTGCCTGCTGCGCGGCGATGAAGCGGTGCTCAGCCAGCATTTTGGCGATCTCGACGAGGAGGGCGTCGAGGCGCAGTGGCGGCAAGCGCTGCGTCTGATGCAGGAGATTTACGCTTTTACCCCGCAGCGGGTGGTTGCCGACGCCCATCCCGGCTACCGCGCTTCGCGGTGGGCGGCGTCGCTGGCGCTGCCGGTGGAGCGCGTGTTGCATCATCATGCCCACGCTGCCGCCTGCCTGGCCGAGCACCGCTGGCCGCTGGAGGGCGGCGACGTGATTGCCCTGACGCTCGACGGTATCGGGATGGGGGAAAACGGTGAGCTGTGGGGCGGCGAGTGCCTGCGGGTCAACTATCGCGAGTGCGAGCATCTCGGCGGTCTGCCGGCGGTGGCGCTGCCGGGCGGCGACCTCGCGGCGCGTCAGCCGTGGCGCAATCTGCTCGCCCACTGCCTGGCGTTCGTCCCTGAATGGCAGAATTATGCCGACACCGCCGCACTACGCCAGCAAAGCTGGCCGCTGCTGGCGCGGGCAATCGAGCGCGGTATTAATGCGCCGCAGGCATCGTCGTGCGGGCGTCTGTTTGACGCCGTCGCCTGCGCGTTGGGCTGCGCCCCGCTCACCCTGAGCTATGAAGGGGAAGCGGCGTGCCGTCTGGAAGCGCTGGCGGCGACCTGCGAAGGGATTGATCATCCGGCGATGCTGCCGTGGCGCGATGGAAAACTGGATCTGGCGACGTTCTGGCAGCGGTGGCTGAGCTGGCAGGCGAGCCCGGCGCAAAAAGCCTGGGCCTTTCATGATGCGCTGGCCCGCGGGCTGGCGGCCATGATGCGCGATTGCGCGAACGCACGGAATATTCACACGCTGGCCTTCGGCGGCGGGGTACTGCACAACCGCCTGCTGACGGCGCGATTGACCTTTTATCTGGCCGATTTTACTCTGCTCTTTCCGCAGCAGCTGCCCGCAGGCGATGGCGCGATTGCCCTCGGTCAGGCGGTTATCGCTGCGGCCCGCCTGCAGGCTTAAAGGACACCGATATGATAGTGACGATTTTGCGTCAGCAGCCGCGCGCAGCGGCGCTGGTGCTGGCATTGATTGCCGCCAATTTGCTGGCCTGGGGCTGGGCATTTGCGGCGTTCGGCGGTAGCGGCGCGCTGATGGCCGCCAGCCTGCTGGCCTGGGGTTACGGTCTGCGCCACGCGGTGGACGCCGACCATATCGCGGCGATCGACAACGTGACCCGCAAAATGATGCAGCAGGGGAAGCGACCTTTTGCCGTTGGCGCGTGGTTCTCGCTGGGTCATTCGTCGATTGTGGTGCTGGCGTCGGCGGCGATTGCCGCGACCGCCACCGCGTTTGGTCAGCAGATGAGCTGGTTTCACGAGACCGGCAGCGTTATCGGTACCGCCGTATCGGCGCTGTTCCTGCTGGTGATGGCCTTTATCAACCTGGTTATTTTGCGCAGCGTCTGGCGCAGCTTTCGGGCGTGGAAGCAGGGCGAAAAGGTGAGCGATGAGGTCATGACCGGCGGCGGCATGATGAGCTGGCTGTTCGGTAAAACCTTCCGCCTGATTAGCCGCAGCTGGCAGATGTATCTGGTGGGCTTTCTGTTTGGCCTCGGCTTTGATACGGCGACGGAAATCGGCGTGCTGGGGATTTCGGCGGCCAGCGCGTCGAGCGGGATGTCGATTTGGTCGATTATGATTTTTCCGGCGCTGTTCGCTAGCGGGATGGCGCTGGTGGATACGCTCGACAACGTGCTGATGGTCGGCGCCTACGGCTGGGCGTTCAGTAAGCCGCAGCGTAAGCTCTATTACAATATGACCATTACCGGCACCTCGGTGGTGGTGGCGCTGTTTATCGGCGGTCTGGAAGCGCTGGGTCTGTTGATGGATAAGTTCTCCCTCAGCGGAGGCGTCTGGCGCTGGGTCGGCGCATTGAACGACCATCTCGGCGACGCCGGTTTTGTGGTGGTCGGGCTGTTCGTGGCCTGCTGGGTGCTGTCGGTGCTCAACTACCGCTGGCGCGGATACGATAACCTGGCGCGGTAGGTTGGGCATTTCCCCGGCTCGCGCTACGCTTAGCCGGGCTACCAAACCCGAGCGCCTTGCCATTGGGTAGCCCGGGTTAGGCGTTTACGCCGCGACCCGGGAATAACGTCATATCCTCCCGGTTAACTCACCAGCTGTTTGAGCAGGGCAAAAGCATCTTTCATGCGATCCTCGCTGACCACAAAAGCGCGCAGCTGGTTTTCGGCGTCAACGCCTTTCGCGACCAGGCCGTCTTTGGCGGCAACGATATTCCACGTCAGATCCTCGCGTCGGGTATCGCCCGCCAGATGCAGCGGTAAATCCGGCGTTTTAACCTTCACCAGCATCGGCGGCAGCTTCAGTTCCCCCTGCTGAGCCAGCAGATTTTTACCCAGGCACATGGCGCTCAGCAGAATCGGCTGCAGAAAAGGCAGGACCATACCGTTGATTTCCGCGCAATCGCCGAGGGCGTAAATCGCCGGATGGCTGGTTTGCAGCTGGCTGTTCACTACCACGCCACGGTGAGTTTTCAGACCCGCATGCCGCGCCAGCGCCGTTTCCGGGCGTAAACCGGCGGCGGCGACCACCGCATCCACCGTCACCGTACGCTGGCGGTCAAGAGTGACGCGAATCCCGTCGGCGCTCTGCGCCAGGCTTTCCAGCTGGGACTTCAGCATCAGATGCACGCCCATGTCGGTCAGACGATGCTGCAGTCGGCTGCTGGCCTCGGGCGGCATCAGGGCCGACAGTACGCTGGCGGAGTTATCCACCACCGTCACCGCTTTGCTGGCGCGGCAGAAATCCATCGCCAGCTCGCAGCCAATCAGCCCGCCGCCGACGATCAGCACTCTTTTTGCATCGCGCAGCTGGCTTTGCGCCGCACCGTATTCCCGCTGGCTGTTGAGGGTCAGCATCAGTTCGCGGCCCGGCACCGGTGGGATAAACGGCGTTGCGCCGGTGGCCAGCACCAGTTTGTCATAGCGCCACTCGCGGTCCTGGCTCTTCACAACCTGATTATCGGCGTCGATATCGCTGACCCAGGTATGCGGAAACAGGCGCAGATTGTACTGCTCGGCAAACTCGCCCGCCGTTTGCAGGGTCAGGTCGTCGGCGTTCTGCCCGCGGCTGACCACATGGCTGAGATCCGGTTTGTTGTACTCATCCATGCTGTCGGCGGCGATCAGGGTCAGCGGGATATTCGGGTCCTGCTTGCGAATATTTTTCACCAGCTGACGGGCCGCGAAGCCCGAGCCGATGATGACGATGCCATCACTCATTTTGCCTCCGATGCCAGAACGTCAAACACATCTTTACCCAGCGAACACTCAGGGCAGAGGAAGTTATCCGGGACTTCGCTCCACGGCGTACCCGGCTGGACGTCCTGGTTCGGTTCGCCCTGTTCGGGGTCGTAAATCCACTGGCAAACGCTGCACTGCATTTTCGGGCCGAGATCGGCTGCCGCTGGCGCGGCGCAAGGCGTTGCCACAGGCGTGGCGTGTTTAGCCGGGCTCGCCGGCAGCGGGGAGAGGGCCCACTGGCGGGCGATTTCGCGGCCGTGCTCGCGGCACACTTCCAGCGCGTCGAGATCCGGGCGCCATTTGGCCTTCAGGCTCAGGGACATTTCAAAGCCCGCATCCTGTAAACGCGTGGACAGGCGGTCAACCGCACCGCCGCTCCAGCCGTGGGAGCCAAAGGCGCTGGCGCGCTTGTTACGGAAACGCAGGCCGGTCATCTCCTCCACCAGCCCGGCGATTTTCGGCATCATCACGTTATTCATGGTTGAGGTGCCGACCAGCACGCCCTTCGAGCGGAACACGTTAGTCAGGATTTCATTTTTATCGCTGCGGGCGACATTGAAAATTTTCACCGCCACGCGCGGATCCACGTCGGTAATGCCCTGGGCTATCGCGTCAGCCATCATGCGGGTGTTGTTGGACATGGTGTCGTAGAAAATGGTGATGCGGTCTTCCTGATAATCCGCCGCCCACTCGAGATATTTTTCGACGATCTGCGTCGGGTTATCGCGCCAGACCACGCCATGGGAGGTCGCAATCATATCCACCGGCAGATTAAAG
Source organism: Klebsiella pasteurii (assembly GCF_018139045.1). Classification (NCBI taxonomy): domain Bacteria; kingdom Pseudomonadati; phylum Pseudomonadota; class Gammaproteobacteria; order Enterobacterales; family Enterobacteriaceae; genus Klebsiella; species Klebsiella pasteurii. Next base: position 2,696,605 of record NZ_CP073236.1, on the reverse strand, counting down.
CCGAGGATTTCGGTAATTTTCGGCGTCACCAGGCGGCTGAACGGAGTCAGAATGTTGGCATAGTAGCGCTGGCACTGCTCATAAAGTTCAATCTGATCAACTTCATCATTAAACAGATGCTCATCGCAGTAGTGCTGGCCGAAGGCGTCATTGCTGAACAGCACCGCGTCGCCGGTCATATAGGTCATCATGCTATCCGGCCAGTGCAACATCGGGGTTTCCACGAAAATCAGCTGTTTGCCGTTGCCGATATCCAGGCTGTCGCCGGTTTTCACCACCTTAAAATTCCACTCCGGGTGATGATGGTGTCCGTTGATAGAGTCGATGGCGTTGGCGGTACAGTAAATCGGGGTGTCCGGGATCTGCGTCATCAGTTCGGTCAGCGCGCCGGCATGGTCCTCTTCCGCATGGTTAATAATGATGTAATCGATATCGGCGAGATCGATTTCGCCGCGCAGGTTCTGCACGAATTCGCGGCTGAATTTATGATCGACGGTATCGATCAGCACATTTTTCTCTTCGCGGAGGAGATAGCTGTTGTAGCTGCTGCCGCGCAGCGTTTTGTATTCCGTCCCGTGGAAATCACGCACTTCCCAGTCGCGCTGGCCAACCCAATGAATGTTATTTTTAACCAGAATAGACATAGCAACCTCAATTAATTCAGCAGTGTTCAAATAAGATGTTTTGCTTATATCAAGTTGCGTGCCAAATTTTTAACTAATTGAATTTAAAGTTTTTTGTGTTTTTTGTTAAATCTGTTGATGTCAAAATGACAATGGTTAAAATAGTCGATATGACTATGTGGGTTGTCAGAATGACTATGAGGCGACAATGAGTTTCTCCGTCGAGGCCCTGGCGAAAATAGCCATTGATTTACAAAGCGATCTCGGCCACGCCGACCGTTTTTCGCGGCTGATTACCACCCTGCGGCAGATACTTGGCTGTGATGCTTCGGCGCTGCTGCGCTACGAAGCGCACCAGTTTGTGCCGCTGGCGATTGATGGCCTGGCCCAGGACGTGCTTGGCAGGCGCTTTGCCCTTGAAGGCCACCCGCGGCTGGAGGCGATTGCCCGCGCGGGGGACGTGGTGCGTTTCCCGGCGGACAGCGATCTACCGGACCCTTACGATGGCCTGATCCCCGGTCAGGAGAGCCTGAAGGTACACGCCTGCGTCGGCCTGCCGCTGTTTGCCGGGCAAACCCTGATTGGCGCGCTCACCCTCGACGGCATGGATGCGGACCGTTTTGACAGCTTCAGCGACGAGGAGCTGCGCCTGATTGCCGCCCTGGTGGCCGGGGCGCTCAATAACGCGCTGCTGATCGCCCGGCTGGAGAACCAAAACGTGCTGCCGGAGCAGGCTATCGTTTACCCGCCGGCCGAACGTCAGGAGATCATTGGCCTGTCGGCGCCGATGCTGCAGCTCAAGAAGGAGATCGACATCGTCGCGGCTTCCGACTTAAACGTGCTGATTAGCGGCGAGACCGGCACCGGCAAAGAGCTGGTGGCGAAAGCGGTACATCAGGGATCGCCGCGAGCGGCCAATCCGCTGGTCTATCTCAACTGCGCGGCCCTGCCGGAGAGCGTGGCGGAGAGCGAGCTGTTTGGCCACGTCAAAGGGGCGTTTACCGGGGCGATCAGCAACCGCAGCGGCAAATTTGAAATGGCGGACAACGGGACGCTGTTCCTCGATGAAATCGGCGAGCTTTCGCTGGCGCTGCAGGCCAAGCTGCTGCGGGTGCTGCAGTATGGCGATATTCAGCGCGTCGGCGACGATCGCAGCCTGCGGGTTGATGTGCGGGTGCTGGCGGCCACCAACCGCGACCTGCGTCAGGAGGTAGTGGAGGGGCGTTTTCGCGCCGACCTGTATCATCGTCTGAGCGTGTTTCCGCTGTCGGTTCCGGCGCTGCGCGAACGGGAAAATGACGTGGTGCTGCTGGCTGGTTATTTCTGCGAACAGTGCCGTTTACGCATGGGGCTGGCGCAGGTGATTTTAAGCGAGGCGACGCGGGCCAGACTGCTGGCCTGGCCATGGCCGGGCAACGTGCGCGAGCTGGAGCACGCTATTCATCGGGCGGTGGTGCTGGCGCGGGCGACGCAGGCGGGTAATGACATCGCGCTGGAGCCGCAGCACTTTCAACTGGCCGGGGAAGCGCCGGTCTTGCCGAGCGTCAGTCCGCATCCGGCGGCGGAAGCGGTGAGCCTGCGCGAGGCGACGGAGGCGTTCCAGCGCGAAGCGATAGCCAGCGCGCTGGCGGCTAATGGCCGCAGCTGGGCCGGCGCCGCCCGCGCGCTGGGGCTCGATGTCGCCAACCTGCACCGGCTGGCGAAGCGTCTGGGGCTTAAAGGATCCCGGCCTGATAAAAATTCTGCAGGTTAATCGCGCCGACCAGTTGGCCGTTTTCATCCACCACCGGAGCGGCGCTGATTTTGTGCTTCATCAGGCGCTCTTTGGCTTCTATCGCGCGGCTTTCCGCCTGCAGAGTAACGCCGTTGCGGGTCATCGCCTGGCTGACGATATCCTGTAAGCTGCCGCCGCCCACCAGCCAGCGGCGCAGGTCGCCGTCGGTAAACACGCCCTGCACGTGATTACGTTCATCGCAGACTGCCACCAACCCCAGGCCGGTGCGGCTGAGTTCGAGCATCGCGTCCATCACGCTGGTGTCGTTGGCGACGCGCGGCACGTCGCCGTCGCGGCGCATCAGATGGTGAACTTTGTTCAGCAGCCGCGCGCCCAGCGCGCCGGCCGGGTGCGAACGGGCGAAATCTTCTTCGTTAAAGCCGCGGGCCTGCATCACCGCCATGGCCAGCGCGTCGCCGAGCATCAGGGTATTGACGGTACTGGAGGTCGGCGCGAGGTGCATCGGACAGGCTTCACGCTCTACGGCAATATCAAGCACCGCTTTAGCCGCCAGCGCCAGCGGCGAAGTGGATTTACCGGTCATCGCCAGCAGCGGAATGGATTTTTCCTCCAGGCGCGGGACGATAAGATCCAGCTCTTTGGCGCTGCCGGAGTAGGAGATAAACAGCATCACGTCGCGGCTGTCGAGCATTCCGAGATCGCCGTGCAGCGCTTCCGCCGGGTGGACGAAAAATGCCGGGGTGCCGGTGCTGGCGAAGGTGGCGGCCAGTTTTTTACCGATATGGCCCGATTTGCCGATACCGGAGACCACCAGTTTGCCCTCGCAGTGGATGATGGTTTCCGCTGCGCGGATGAAGTCGTCGCCCAGGCGTTCAGGCAGGCGGCTCGCCTCCTGAAGCTCCAGCATTAGGGTCTGGCGTCCGGCTTCTAACAGAAAGTTACTCATGATGTTCTCCAGTAATAATGACTTCGATGCCTTTGTCTTCCAGCGCCCGCTTAAATTCCGGGCTGATATCGGCATCGGTAATCAGTTTGTCCACGCTCTCGAGGCCGCAGACGATATTGGGACTTTTGCGGCCAAACTTTGACGAGTCAGCCATCAGGATAACTTCGCGGGCGGCATTGCACATCGCTTTGCTAACCGTATAAACCTCATTAAAGGTGGTGACGCCGGCGATTAAATCAATGCCGTCGGTGCCCATAAACAGGCGGTCGAAGCTGAATTGTTCGAAGGCATTTTCCGCCAGTTGGCCGTGAAAAGAGGCCGATTTTTTGCGAAACGTGCCGCCCGGCATCAGGATGGTTTGTTCATTATCCAGTTCGGAGAGGGCGTTGACGATATGCAGGCTGTTGGTCATCACGGTGATGTTGTTGAAGCGGCTGAGCATCGGCACCATTTGCAGCACCGTACTGCCGGCATCAAGAATGATCGAGTCGCCATCGTGAATAAAGCTGACCGCGGCTTCGGCAATCCGCTCTTTTTTATGGGTGTTGATCAGCGTTTTGTGGTCGATGGGCGGATCGGCCTCGTCTTTATTTAACACCACGCCGCCGTAAGTGCGGATAACGGTACCGGCATTCTCAAGGATCACCAGATCCTTACGGATGGTGGTGCCGGTGGTGTCGAAGTGTTGCGCCAGCTCTTCGACCGAGCATTTACCCTGCGTTTGCAGGTGCTCGAGAATGGCTGCCTGGCGCTGACGTGGTTTCATAGGCGTTGTATCCTGCGTTTAAAGTTTCGAAATGATAATTTCGCAAGATATTAACGTTCACAACGAAATTATCCATGTTTCGGATTAAGCGCTAATGATAGTGCATTCTGACAGAGCGGATCATTGGGAAAGATCACATCAGGCTGCAATTCCTTGAGATGCTTACCGGTGAGGGCGGGAATTTTTTGCGGCCTGGCGAAGACGGTGAGGCCTTTCATTAACAGCGTATCGCGGATGCGGTCGTCTTCGTCGACGGCAATGGCGACAACGGCCCGCGGCTTGAACCGCCCCGAGGAACGGCCCACGCCGACGCGGCCCTGCTGGCACAACCGGTCGAACGCGCGATTGAACTGCCGGATTTGCCAGCCGCCAAAGGCGAGCTGGGTTATCCAGGCGATGGCGGCGACGGTGATAAGTACGGTAACCATAAAAGTCTCCATAAAGTGTGGTGTAGGGAAGACCCGGGTCGCGGCGCGTGCGCCTTACCCGGGCTACGGACCGGCGCGGGTTGCCGGTTTTGTAGCCCGGGTAAGCGCAGCGCAATCCGGGAATCCTGTTTTAAAACATCACCTGCCCGCCGGTGACGTTAATGGACTGGCCGGTGCAGTACGAAGCCTGCGGACTGGCATAAAACATCAACACGTTAAGTACGTCCTGGTAATCGCATCCGCGCTTCAGCGGGACTTTGTCGATGTAATACTGCTCGACCTGCTCCTCCGGGATCCCCAGCTTGGTGGCGTACTGCGGCAGGAGAGACTGGAACATCGGCGACTTCAGCAGGTTGCCGAGCATCAGGGAGTGCACGGTAATCCCGTACTCCGCGAGGTCCAGCGCCAGCGACTGCGTCAGCCCCACGCCGCCGAACTTCGCCGCGCTATAGCCGGAGTTATGCTTGCTGCCCACTTTGCCGGATTTAGAATTGATCTGAATAATGCGTCCTTTAATGCCGTCGCGGATCATCAGGCGGGAAAACTCGCGGGCGCAAAGGAAGTAGCCCACCAGATTCACCTGCAGCGAGCGGTCGAAATCCCCCAGTGCGAAATCGCTGATAAACGCCGCTTTAGCGATCCCGGCGCTATAGACCAGCAGGTCGACGCGGGAAAAAATGTCGTCCACCCCGCGGGCGAGGGCGACGACGCTGGCTTCGCTGGTGGCGTCCGCGCCGAAGCCCCACGCCGTTCCTTCGCCATATTCCGCGTTAATTGACTGCGCGACGCGGGACGCTTTATCGCTTTGAATATCGACCACCGCCACGCGATAGCCTTCCGCGGCAAGCCCGCGACACAGAAACTCCCCTAAGGTTTGTCCCCCACCGATGACAACAGCAACCTGATTCATACTTTTCTCCTTACAGCTTAAGCAACAAATTTCAGTACGCAGCCGGCGGCGATGCCCTCCGGCACCGGGCCAGCCACGTGTACGGTTCCGGGGAATTCCGCTTCGCGGTGACCGTCAAAGCGCAGCGTGATATGGCCCAGCTCGCGCAGGTTCTGCTCGGCGACGTCGCCGACGGCGGTGACCGGGTAGCGCATCTCGCCAAGCTGCAGCTCCGCACCCGGCACCAGCGCGCCGGACAGCTCGCCGTGGTTGTGAATAAAGCAGTACTCTTCGATATCGGCCGGGGCGCCTTCGCGGAAGGTGATCAGCATCTGCTCGTCCAGCGCCATCGCCGCGCTGGCGCCGATATGGGTAATGGTGGTCTGGTAAATCACGGTCATCTTCAGGAACCTCTTATTGGTAAATAAATCCGGAAACGAACCAGGCGATCAGCACCGTTGGCGCGCCGGTCAGGAAGCGGCTCACCAGTACCGACGGTACGCCGACGCGCACGGTGTCCTGGCGCGCTTCCGCCAGCGACAGGCCAACCGGGATAAAGTCGCAGGCGGCCTGGGCGTTAATGGCGAACAGCGCGGGCAGGGCGAGGTGCGGCGGAATATTGCCAAGGCCAATCTGTACGCCAATCAGCACGCCGATGACCTGGGCGATGACCGCGCCGGGGCCGAGAAACGGCGACAGCAGCGGGAAAGAGCAGATCAGCGCCAGGGTGACGAGGCCCAGCGGATGGCTGGCGAGCGGCGCCAGGCCGTGGGCAATCCAGTCGCCGATGCCGGAGGCCATGATGATGCCGATCAGCGCCGCGACGAAGGCCATAAACGGCAGAATAGTTTTCAGCACCGTATCGATGGTGTCGCGACCGGCCTGGAACAGCACCGCCACGACCGAACCCATCCCCATTCCAACTTTGGCCAGCAGGCCGTCGCTCTGCTCGGTTATTTTCTTGCTGGTGTCATAGTCGCGGGCCGCCGGCTGAACAGGCGCGGCCTGCGGGGCCGGGGAGTCGCCATCTTCCAGCGCGATAATGTTCTCCTCTTTGACGCCGGAAACGTAAATATCTTCGACGATGTACTGCGCCAGCGGACCCGATTTGCCGGTCGCGTGAATATTAATGGTCGGAATGCGGCGCTTCGGGTAGATACCGCAGCGCAGGGTGCCGCCGCAGTCGATAATCACCACGCCGATTTCCGCTTCCGGCGGTTCGCCCTCTTTGAAGCCATCGACCGCCTGCCAGCCGGTGAGGCGGGCAATTTTATCGACGATCGCCGGGCGGGTGCCCGCGGTGATATAGACAATCTTTTTACCGGCAACGGCGTCGAGTTCGAGCGGGCCGCCCCAGCCGCCGGCGCCTTTTTCAATGCGAATACGGGTCATGATGTCGCTCCTGACAGATGCACTTTCTGCTCAAGCTGGATAGCCATTTTTTTCTCAAAAATCGACGTGGTCAGGTCGGTCACCCAGCCGCGGAAGAAGTTCGTCACCAGGCCCACCAGCAGATAGCTCACCGCCAGCGGCCCTAACGGCAGACCGAGGGTGGTTAGCCCGTTGGCAATCCCCAGATAGACGAACAGTTCGCCGGGGTTGATGTGCGGAAACAGGCCGTTCATTGAGTGGCAGCTGTAGGAGGCCGCCGCGTAGTAGCTCGGTTTGTATTTCTCGGGCATAAAGCGCCCAAGGCTCAGGGTCATCGGGTTACAGAAAACGAAGGTGCCGATGCAGGGCAGCAGCAGGTAGCGGGAGATCGGATTACCGGCGCAGCGCTGCGCCAGCTTTTCGATCCGCTGCTGACCAATAAAGTTGATCAGCGCGTTCATGATCACCAGCAGACTGATCAGCAAAGGCAGGATCCCGGTGACCATACCGGTGAACACCTCGCCTCCCTTCTGAAACAGGCCGATAAACCATTCGGCGCCGTGGGTAACGACTTCAATCATTGTTCTCTCCTTCAGCGTGTTATTTTTCTTGCTAACTGGCAGCTAATTTTAATCATTTTAAAAGGTTTGAAATTGTTATATTGATCGCAAAATGAAAGATAAATATTTTATTTTGAAAGATTGTGGCTGAAGTGAACGAAGGATCCGACGGGGCGAGAGGAAAAAAGGCGATAAAAAAGAATTTACATTGCCGCCGCTTCCTTGTGAGCGGGCGCATGCTTTACCATAATTACCCCTTGCCGATTTGTTAAATGGATGTCCCATGTTGAAGCGTCGTTCCCTGGCTTTACTCCCCCTGTGCGTTCTCCTCGCTGCCTGCAGCAGCAAACCTCAAACTCCTGCGGAAAAGGAAATGGCGGGCGGTACGGGCGGTTTTTTACTCGAGCCGCAGCATAACGTGATGGAGATGAGCGGCGATTTCGCCAATAACCCGGCGGCGGAACAGTTCATTGATAAAATGGTGAGCAAGCACGGCTTCGACCGACAGCAGCTGCATCAAATCCTCTCCCAGGCCAAACGCCTGGACTACGTGCTGCGTCTGATGGACCGTCAGGCGCCCACCGGACTGCCGCCGTCAGGGCCAAACGGCGCCTGGCTGCGCTACAAAAAGCAGTTTATTACCCCGGATAACGTGCAGAACGGCGTGGCGTTCTGGAACCAGTATCAGGATGCGCTCAACCGCGCGTACCAGGTATACGGCGTGCCGCCGGAGATTATCGTCGGGATTATTGGCGTCGAGACCCGCTGGGGGCGGGTGATGGGGAAAACCCGCATCCTTGATGCGCTGGCGACGCTGTCGTTTAACTATCCGCGCCGCGCCGAGTACTTCTCCAGCGAGCTGGAAACGTTCCTGCTGATGGCGCGCAGCGAACAGGACGACCCGCTCGATCTGAAAGGCTCCTTCGCCGGCGCGATGGGCTACGGTCAGTTTATGCCTTCTTCTTACAGGCAGTACGCGGTGGACTTTAACGGCGACGGGCATATCAACCTGTGGGATCCGGTCGATGCGATTGGCAGCGTGGCGAATTACTTCAAGCAGCACGGCTGGGTGAGCGGCGATCTGGTGGCGGTACAGGCGCTGGGCCAGGCGCCTGGGCTGAACAATGGGTTCAAAACCAAATACAGCGTCTCGCAGCTGGCGGCGGCAGGACTTACCCCGACTCAGCCGCTGGGTAACCATCAGCAGGCGAGCCTGCTGCGTCTGGATATCGGCACAGGCTACCAGTACTGGTACGGCCTGCCGAACTTCTACACCATCACCCGCTATAACCACAGCACCCATTATGCGATGGCCGTCTGGCAGCTGGGGCTGGCGGTTTCTCAGGCCCGCATGCAGTAATCCCGCCTTCTGCGCTCCTCTCCGTGCGGAGAGGAGTCTGTAACATTTTGCAGCATTTCCTTTTGTTGACGCCAATTTACATTCCGCGCTTCTTTTAATATTGTTATGTTATAACATTTTATTGAGGCGTTAACATTGACTTCCTTATTGATGACATCAGGTATAGCCCGGCTGGGGATGGCCTGCGTGCTGCTGGCCGCTCTGTGGCTGGCAACCTGGTGGGCGGTATCGCTGCCATGATTGAGCTCGATCATCTGGTGGCTGGCTATGAAGGGCTGGCGATCACGCCGTCGCTGAGCGGCGCGATTGCAGCGGGGAGTATGACCGCTATCGTCGGCCTGAACGGCTGCGGCAAATCGACGCTGTTAAAGACGCTGGCCGGATTTATTCCGCCGGTCAGCGGCCGCCTGAACTGGCGCGACGGACGGCCGGTTATCGGCTGGCTGGCGCAGCGGCATGCGCTGGAGTCGCAGTTTCCGCTCACGGTGCAGGATGTCGTCAGCCAGGGGACCTGGCCGTGCGTATCGCTGCTGCGTGGGCTCGGAGGAGGGGGGCGTCAGCGCATCGTCGCAGCCATAGAGCGGGTGGGGCTGTTAACGATGGCGAAAACGCCGATTGAGGAGCTCTCCGGCGGTCAGTTTCAGCGCATGCTGTTCGCGCGGGTGATGGTGCAGCGCGCGCCGCTGGTGATGCTCGACGAACCGTTTACCGGCATCGACGAAGCCACCTGCCGCGAGCTGATGGCGCTGATCCTGGAAATGCATCAGCAGGGGCAGACGATTCTGGCGGTGCTGCACGATAACCAGCGGGTCGCCGACTATTTCCCGGAAACGATGCTGCTGACGCCGCAGCGCGCCCGCTGGGGCAGTACGCCTGATGTGCTGCCCGCCTTTCACGGCGCGAGGCTGGCATGATCTGGCATACCTTCATTCAGCCCTTTATCGAATTTGGCTTTATGCGCCGCGCGCTGGTGGTGTGCCTGGCGTTGTCCCTGAGCACCACCATGCTCGGCGTCTTCTTGCTTTTACGCCGCATGAGCCTGATGGGCGATGCGCTCTCGCATGCGATTTTGCCGGGTGTGGCCGCGGGCTATCTACTTAACGGGATGTCGCTGCTGGCGATGACCGTCGGCGGTTTTATCGCCGGGATTGCGGTCGCGCTGGTGGCGGGGTGGGTCAGCCGACGCACGCCTTTAAAAGAGGATGCCAGCTTTGCCGGATTTTATCTTGGCTCCCTGGCGCTGGGCGTGACGCTGGTCTCGCTGCGCGGCTCTAACGTCGATCTGCTGCATCTGCTGTTCGGCTCGATTCTGGCGGTGGACAGCGATTCTGCGTTGTTTGTGAGCGGCGTCGCCAGCCTGACGCTGATCTGCATCGCCCTGTTTTATCGCGGCCTGGTCAGCGAAGCCTTCGACAGCGTCTGGCTTCAGGTCAATGCACGAAGGTTGCCTGCGCTGCTGCACGGCCTGTTCCTCGCCCTGCTGGTTCTCAATCTGGTGGCCGGGTTTCAGGTGCTCGGCACGCTGATGGCAGTGGGGGTCATGATGCTGCCCGCGGTCGCGGCGCGATGCTGGGCGCGGACGCTGCCGGGCATTCTGCTGCTGGCGGCGCTCATTGGCGGTTTTTGCGCGTGGATGGGGCTGAGCCTGTCGTGGGCGGCAAACCTGCCTGCCGGGCCCGCCATTGTGCTGACTGCCAGCGGCATCTTTTTTATATCGGTGTTTTTTGGCACGCGCAGCCGGCTGGTTGTCGGCTGGCGCAAATTAATGGGGTAAGGAATATGATGAAACGTACCGGGATATGGCTAGCGCTGGCGCTGGGTTTGGCATCGCACGGGGTGATGGCGAAAACCCTAAACGTGGTGAGTAGTTTTTCCGTATTAGGCGATATGGTGCAGCAGATTGGCGGCGAACATGTGCATGTGGATACGCTGGTAGGGCCGGACGGCGACCCGCACACCTTTGAACCCTCGCCGAAAGACAGCGCGCTGCTGAGCAAAGCCGATGTGGTGGTGGTGAACGGCCTGGGGCTGGAAGGCTGGCTGGACAGGCTGATTAAGGCATCGGGGTTTAAAGGCGAGCTGGTGGTGGCTTCCGACGGCGTAAAAACCCATACGCTGGAAGAAGATGGCGCAACGGTAACCGATCCGCACGCGTGGAACAGCGCCGCGAACGGTGCGCTGTATGCGCAGAATATCCTCAACGCCCTGGTGAAAGCCGACCCGGAAGATAAGTCGGCGCTGGAGGCATCCGGTCAGCGCTATATCAGCCAGCTCAATGAGATCGATCGCTGGGCAAAAGATCGGTTCAGCGCCATTCCGCAGGCAAAGCGTAAGGTTCTGACCAGCCACGACGCGTTCGGCTATTTTGGCCGCGCCTATGGTGTGACCTTCCTCGCGCCGCAGGGATTGTCTTCGGAAAGTGAAGCCAGCGCGGCGCAGGTGGCGGCCTTAATCAAACAGATTAAAGCCGACGAGGTGCATACCTGGTTTATGGAAAATCAGCTTGATCCAAGACTGGTTAAACAGATTGCCAGCGCAACGGGCGCGCAGCCGGGGGGAGAGCTCTACCCTGAAGCGCTCTCTAAACCGGGCGGCGTGGCGGACAGCTACGTGAAAATGCTGCGTCACAACGTGGAGCTGATTGCGGCGAGTATGAAATAAATGAAGCCGGCCCGCGGCGGGCCGGTTATCTGACCTGATTATTCTTCAAGTATCTTTTTGATTTTTTTGGTTAATGTGAAACCAAAGACAATACAGCCCACCCCCAGCAGGATCTGTACGCCTTCGTACAGCGGGTTGAATGAGCGGGTAAATATATTCAGTAGCGCGGTAAACAGTGACACGACGCCACAGATAAACAGGCACAAGCGCACCTGGCGTATTTTTTTCACGTTCTGCTCTGAGGTAAGCGGTGTTTTGACCATTCCTGGTAACCTCTTATTTCACTCTTCCTGATATGTGCGGTGAATTGTGACACCGGCGACCCCTGGCGGCTATCCGAAAATGCGTCGTCGGACATGGTCGATGTTTTTCTGAAGCAGACTCGTAAATTCGTTACCTCATCCCCATATCTCTGCTGGAAGTGCTATCTTTGATGGCCTGGTTGTACAGCTTACGTGGGGCGACGAATGACAGATTCCGAATTAATGCAGCTGAGCGAGCTGGTGGGGCAGGCGCTGAAAGCGCGCGGCGCGACGGTGACCACGGCGGAGTCCTGCACCGGCGGCTGGGTCGCCAAAACCCTTACCGATATCGCCGGTAGTTCGGCATGGTTTGAGCGCGGTTTTGTGACCTACAGCAATGAAGCGAAATCGCAGATGATTGGTGTCAGCGAAGCGACGCTGCTTGAGCATGGCGCGGTGAGTGAACCGGTGGTCGTGGAGATGGCGATTGGCGCCCTGCGCGCGGCCCGCGCGGACTATGCCATTTCGGTCAGCGGCATTGCCGGACCGGATGGCGGCAGCGCGGAAAAGCCGGTGGGAACCGTCTGGTTTGGCGTCGCCAGCGCCAGCGGACAGGGCGTGACCCGGCGCGAATGCTTTGCCGGAGACCGCGAGTCGGTACGCCGCCAGGCCACGGCCTATGCGCTAAATCTCCTCTGGCAACAATTTCTACAAAACACTTGATACTGTATGACTATACAGTATAATTGCTTCAACAGAACAGAATTCACTACCCGGTTACACCCGGCATGAGAGGAGTAATAATGGCTATCGACGAAAACAAACAGAAAGCGTTGGCGGCAGCACTGGGCCAGATCGAAAAACAATTCGGTAAAGGCTCCATCATGCGCCTGGGTGAAGACCGTTCCATGGATGTGGAAACTATCTCCACCGGCTCGCTTTCCCTTGATATCGCCCTGGGCGCAGGCGGCCTGCCGATGGGCCGTATCGTCGAGATCTACGGGCCTGAATCTTCCGGTAAAACTACGCTGACGCTGCAGGTTATCGCCGCCGCGCAGCGCGAAGGCAAAACCTGTGCGTTCATCGATGCGGAACACGCGCTGGACCCGGTTTATGCACGCAAGCTGGGCGTCGATATCGACAACCTGCTGTGCTCCCAGCCGGATACCGGCGAACAGGCTCTGGAAATCTGTGACGCGCTGGCGCGTTCCGGCGCGGTAGACGTTATCGTCGTCGACTCCGTTGCGGCGCTGACGCCGAAAGCGGAAATCGAAGGCGAAATCGGCGACTCTCACATGGGCCTCGCGGCGCGTATGATGAGCCAGGCGATGCGTAAACTGGCGGGCAACCTGAAGCAGTCCAACACGCTGCTGATCTTCATCAACCAGATTCGTATGAAAATTGGCGTGATGTTCGGTAACCCGGAAACCACCACCGGCGGTAACGCGCTGAAGTTCTACGCCTCCGTTCGTCTGGACATTCGTCGTATCGGCGCGGTGAAAGAGGGCGATAACGTTGTCGGCAGCGAAACCCGCGTTAAAGTGGTGAAAAACAAAATCGCCGCGCCGTTTAAACAGGCTGAATTCCAGATCCTCTACGGTGAAGGGATTAACTTCTATGGCGAGCTGGTCGATCTCGGCGTGAAAGAGAAGCTGATCGAGAAAGCCGGTGCCTGGTACAGCTACAACGGCGATAAAATTGGTCAGGGTAAAGCGAACGCAATCTCCTGGCTGAAAGAGAACCCGGCTGCGGCAAAAGAGATCGAGAAGAAAGTTCGTGAACTGCTGCTGAGCAATCAGGACTCCACGCCGGACTTCGCGGTTGATGGCAACAGCGAAGCGGAAACCGAACAGGATTTCTGATATCGTCTGAACAGACTAACAAGGGGCCGCTTACGCGGCCCTTTTGCTTTTTTGATTAGCGAGGCTGCCCGTGACTGAAACTTCATCCCGCCGCTCTGACTACGCCAGGCTGCTGGATCGCGCGATTCGCATTCTGGCAATGCGCGACCACAGCGAACAAGAGCTAAGGCGCAAACTGGCCGCGCCGGTTATGAGTAAAAATGGGCCTGAAGCGCTGAACGTGACGCCGGAAGAGGTCGATAAAGTTGTTGAATGGTGCATTGAGAACCGCTACCTGGACGACGAACGCTTTGTTCGTCAGTTTATTGCCAGCCGTAGCCGCAAGGGATACGGCCCGGCGCGCGTCCGCCAGGAGCTAAAGCAGAAGGGGATTTCCCGCGAGACGATAGAGTCAGCCATGCGCGAGTGCGTAATCGACTGGGCGCAGCTTGCTAAAGAGCAGGCGCAGCGAAAATATGGCGAACCCCTGCCCACCGTATTTGCCGAAAAAGTCAAAATTCAGCGCTTTTTGCTCTATCGCGGTTATCTGATGGAAGATATTCAGGAAATCTGGCGAAATTTTGCAGATTGACCCATCCGGGATTTTACTTCCCCGTGAAGAAAACTTATCTTATTCCCACTTTATTTTCGTGAGTAGCCTGCCGGTCGATACTGGGCAGTGGCTGCCAGCGACATTTCGTTAGCTTGATTTCAGGATAATTATGAGCAAGAGCACCGCTGAGATCCGTCAGGCGTTTCTCGACTTTTTCCATAGTAAAGGACATCAGGTAGTTGCGAGCAGCTCCCTGGTGCCGCATAACGACCCGACCCTGCTGTTTACCAACGCCGGGATGAACCAGTTCAAGGATGTCTTCCTTGGTCTCGACAAACGTAATTATTCGCGCGCGACCACCGCGCAGCGTTGCGTTCGTGCGGGTGGTAAACACAACGATCTGGAAAACGTCGGCTACACCGCGCGTCACCACACCTTCTTTGAAATGCTGGGCAACTTTAGCTTCGGCGATTACTTCAAACAGGACGCCATCAAATACGCATGGGAACTGCTGACCGGTGAAAGCTGGTTCGCCCTGCCGAAAGAAAAACTGTGGGTGACCGTTTACGAAACCGACGACGAAGCGTTCGACATCTGGGCAAATGAAGTTGGCGTACCGCGCGAGCGTATTATCCGCATCGGCGACAACAAAGGCGCGCCGTTTGCTTCCGATAACTTCTGGCAGATGGGTGACACCGGGCCGTGCGGTCCCTGTACCGAAATCTTCTTCGACCATGGCGACCATATCTGGGGCGGCCCTCCGGGAACACCGGAAGAAGACGGCGACCGCTATATTGAGATCTGGAACATCGTCTTTATGCAGTTCAACCGTCAGGCTGACGGGACTATGGAACCGCTGCCGAAGCCGTCCGTGGATACCGGTATGGGCCTCGAGCGTATTGCCGCCGTTCTGCAGCACGTGAACTCCAACTACGATATCGATCTGTTCCGCGATCTGATTAAGAACGTGGCGAAGGTTACCGGCGCCACGGATCTGTCTAACAAGTCGCTGCGCGTTATCGCCGACCATATTCGTTCCTGCGCGTTCCTGATTGCCGATGGCGTTATTCCGTCGAATGAAAACCGCGGCTACGTGCTGCGCCGCATCATTCGTCGCGCAATTCGCCATGGTAATATGCTGGGCGCGAAGGAGACCTTCTTCTGGAAACTGGTTGCCCCGCTGATTGACGTAATGGGTTCTGCCGGTGATGAGTTGAAACAGCAGCAGGCTCAGGTTGAGCAGGTGCTGAAAACCGAAGAGGAGCAGTTCGCCCGTACTCTGGAGCGCGGACTGGCGCTGCTGGATGAAGAGCTGGCTAAACTGCAGGGCGACACGCTGGACGGTGAAACCGCTTTCCGCCTGTACGATACCTACGGCTTCCCGGTTGACCTGACCGCGGACGTTTGCCGCGAGCGCAACATCAAAGTTGATGAAGCGGGCTTTGAAGCGGCAATGGAAGAGCAGCGCCGCCGCGCGCGCGAATCCAGCGGCTTTGGCGCGGACTACAATGCGATGATCCGCGTTGACGGCGCCTCTGAGTTTAAAGGCTATGACAGCCTGGAACTGAACGGCAAAGTCACCGCGCTGTTTATCGATGGCAAAGCGGTTGATGCGGTTAACGCGGGCCAGGAAGCTGTGGTCATTCTGGATCAGACGCCGTTCTACGCGGAATCTGGCGGCCAGGTGGGCGACAAAGGCGAACTTAAAGGCGCCGGTTTCTCCTTCCACGTCAATGACGCGCAGAAATACGGTCAGGCCATTGGTCATATCGGTAAAGTCACCAGCGGCTCGCTGAAAGTCGGCGACGCCGTGCAGGCCGATGTTGATGAGGCTCGTCGTCAGCGTATCCGCCTCAACCACTCCGCGACGCACCTGATGCACGCGGCGCTGCGCCAGGTACTTGGTACGCACGTTGCGCAGAAGGGGTCGCTGGTTAACGACAAAGCGCTGCGCTTTGACTTCTCGCATTTTGAAGCGATGAAGCCGGAGGAGATCCGCGCGGTAGAAGATCTGGTGAACGCGCAAATTCGTCGCAACCTGCCGATCGAAACCAATATCATGGATATTGACGCTGCGCGTGAATCCGGCGCGATGGCGCTGTTTGGCGAGAAGTATGACGATCGCGTTCGCGTACTGAGCATGGGCGATTTTTCCACCGAGCTGTGCGGCGGTACTCACGCCTCGCGCACCGGTGATATCGGCCTGTTCCGCATTACCTCTGAATCCGGCACCGCCGCGGGCGTGCGCCGTATCGAAGCGGTCACCGGCGAAGGCGCGATGGCGATGCTGCATGCGCAGAGCGATCTGCTGGGCGATATCGCGCAGCTGCTGAAAGGGGATACCCACAGCCTCGGCGACAAAGTCCGCGCCGCGTTAGAACGCAGCCGTCAGCTGGAAAAAGAGCTGCAGCAGCTGAAAGAGCAGGCTGCTGTGCAGGAGAGCGCAAATCTCTCCAGCAAAGCGGAAGAGATTAACGGCGTTAAGCTGCTGGTCAGCGAGCTGGCCGGCGTTGAGCCGAAAATGCTGCGTACTATGGTTGACGATCTGAAAAATCAACTGGGTTCAACGATTGTCGTGTTGGCCACGGTCGCAGAAGGTAAGGTTTCTCTGATTGCTGGTGTGTCTAAGGATGTGACAGACCGCGTGAAAGCAGGGGAACTGATAGGTATGGTCGCCCAGCAGGTGGGCGGTAAAGGGGGCGGTCGTCCGGATATGGCGCAAGCCGGCGGTACCGACGCGTCTGCTCTCCCTGCTGCGTTGGCCAGTGTGAAAGGCTGGGTAAGCGCAAAACTGTAATAACTATAATTGCATAGATGCTGTGATTCTCGGATTACAGCATCTTGCGCGAGAAGCACTGATAACGATAAAGTCGGGTTGAAGTTGTGTATATCGGCTAAACTTAGGTTTAACAGAATGTGATGCCGTGACTGCTTACACCGTAGGGTGTTTGTCATCGCTTACTTTTTGGCGTTATATGATGGATAATGCCGGGATACGAGAGACCCGACTCTTTTAATCTTTCAAGGAGCAAAGAATGCTGATTCTGACTCGTCGAGTTGGTGAGACCCTCATGATTGGAGATGAGGTCACTGTGACAGTTTTAGGGGTGAAGGGTAACCAGGTACGTATTGGCGTTAATGCCCCTAAAGAAGTCTCCGTGCATCGTGAAGAGATCTACCAGCGTATCCAGGCTGAAAAATCCCAGCAGTCCAGTTACTAAGGTTTTCGCGCCTCGCTGTTCGGTGAGGCGCCTCCTTCTATCCCCCATTTGTGCCACTTTTCCTCTCCGATAGCTTCTCTTTTTTGTCTCTTTCTCAGCGTCCGCGACAGTTATCTTTTGCGTTAGCCGCGGCGTAATCGCCAATTTCTTGTTGATAAAATACTCTTTTTGCCGTTTTCACAGGCTAATTGCGCGGGAAGTGTGCAAACGAAAAAAAGGTCTCGAAAAAAGGTTTGACTTATAAGTACCAGAAAGTAATATGTGCGCCATCGCAGCGACGAAGAGCAGAAACAAGTTCTTCGAAGCACTCGTAAGAGGCGTGTGGTGAGGTGGCCGAGAGGCTGAAGGCGCTCCCCTGCTAAGGGAGTATGCGGTCAAAAGCTGCATCCGGGGTTCGAATCCCCGCCTCACCGCCATTTTGCATCCGTAGCTCAGCTGGATAGAGTACTCGGCTACGAACCGAGCGGTCGGAGGTTCGAATCCTCCCGGATGCACCATATTCTCCATACCTTCAGCAACGAAGGTGTGGATGAGGTGGCGGTATTAGCCGCAAGCACCAGAGAGGATAACGTTGCTTTAGCAACGGCCCGAAGGGCGAGCCGCAAGGCGAGTCATCCTCCCGGATGCACCATCTTACTTGATACGGCTTTAGCAGCGGTATCAAAATCTGCAGTAAAGTAAGTTTCCCGATGCATCCGTAGCTCAGCTGGATAGAGTACTCGGCTACGAACCGAGCGGTCGGAGGTTCGAATCCTCCCGGATGCACCATATTCTCCGAGATAGCAGCCACGCTGTTGTTTCACGGTCTGCGAGATAATCGCCAGCACCAGGGAGGATAACGTTGCTTCAGCAACGGCCCGAAGGGCGAACCGAGTGAGTCATCCTCCCGGATGCACCATCTCTTACTTGATACGGCTTTAGTAGTGGTATCAATATCGGCAGTAAAGTTAGTTTCCCGATGCATCCGTAGCTCAGCTGGATAGAGTACTCGGCTACGAACCGAGCGGTCGGAGGTTCGAATCCTCCCGGATGCACCATATTCTCCAAGATAGCAGCCACGCTGTTGTTTCATGGTCTGCGAGATAATCGCCAGCACCAGAGAGGATAACGTTGCTTCAGCAGCGGTATCAATATCGGTAGTAAAGCAAGTTTCCCGATGCATCCGTAGCTCAGCTGGATAGAGTACTCGGCTACGAACCGAGCGGTCGGAGGTTCGAATCCTCCCGGATGCACCATCTTCTCCGAGATAGCAGTCACGCTGTTGTTTCATGGTCTGCGAGATAATCGCCAGCACCAGGGAGGATAACGTTGCTTCAGCAACGGCCCTGAGTCATCCTCCCGGATGCACCATCTTCTCCGAGATAGCAGCCACGCTGTTGTTTCATGGTCTGCGAAATAAGCTCCAGCCACTCTCTTTGTCTCAAAACCTCTTAAGCGCAATAATACACCTCCCCCTTCAGCACTTTTTTCATTGGCAACTCCCTATTTCCACTATAATTTATTCCTGTTAACCGACCTGATACTGGGTGGGATAAGTGCAAGGAGAGAAATCCATGAAATGGTTCAAGGCAATATCTGCGTTTTGCGCGACGCTTCTGGTCGCCGTATCGCTGGCGGGCTGCGCAGGTTCGTCCACAAAGGAAAGTACCGGAGGGTATATTGACGATACCGTCGTGACCACCAAAGTCAAAACCGCGCTCTTCAATGACAAAGAGATTAAGTCTTCGGAAATTAGCGTCCAGACTTTTAAAGGTCGTGTACAGCTCAGCGGCTTTGTCTCATCCGCCGATAGCGCTAAACGAGCGGTAGAAGTGACGCGAAAAGTGCAGGGCGTTCGTATGGTTGAGAACGATTTAAGAATCAAATAAACGCACCACACTGCATCTGTATCAACAAGGGCGCCATCGAGCGCCCTTGTTGTATCTACCGCTGGCAGCGACAAAGCAGACCTTTTGCGTTACAGTAACTCCTCCTTAACAGGTTGGTGAGAAGACGATGTACGAACGTTACGCAGGACTGATTTTTGATATGGATGGCACGATCCTCGATACCGAGCCTACGCATCGTAAGGCATGGAACGAGGTTCTGGGACGTTACGGTATGCGTTTTGATATGCAGGCTATGGTCGCGCTTAACGGTTCTCCAACCTGGCGGATCGCTCAGGCCATTATCGAATTAAATCAGGCTGATTTAGATCCTCACTCTCTGGCGCAGGAAAAAACGGACGCCGTGAAAGCGATGCTGCTTGATAGCGTCCGCCCTTTACCGCTGATTGAGGTGGTCAAAGAGTGGCACGGTCGTCGTCCGATGTCGGTCGGTACCGGCAGCGAGAGCGCCGTTGCTGAAGCGCTGCTGGCCCATCTGGGCCTGCGCCACTACTTCTCGGCGGTGGTTGCCGCCGATCATGTCGCCAACCATAAACCCGCGCCTGATACTTTCTTACTCTGCGCTGAACGCATGGGCGTTGCAGCGGAGAAATGCGTGGTCTTTGAAGATGCGGACTTCGGTCTGCAGGCGGCAAAGCGCGCCGGAATGGATGCCGTGGACGTGCGATTGCTGTGAGCGACTCGCTGTCGCTGATATCGCTGTTTGCCAGCAGCTTTTTGAGCGCCACGCTGCTTCCCGGCAATTCGGAAGTGGTGTTAATTGCTATGCTGCTGGCGGGGGTGAGTCAGCCGTGGTTACTGGTTTTAATAGCAATAATCGGTAATAGCCTTGGAGGGGTAACTAACGTTATTCTGGGGCGCCTGTTTCCGCTGCGCAAAACATCGCGCTGGCAAGAGAAGGCGTCCGGCTGGCTGAGGCGCTACGGCGCGGCCGCGCTATTATTAAGCTGGGCGCCTGTTATAGGCGATTTGCTGTGTTTACTGGCGGGATGGATGCGCATTTCCTGGGGACCAGTGCTCTTTTTTTTATGCCTTGGCAAAGCAATACGCTATATCGTCGTTGCGGCGATAACGCTTCAGGGCATGACGTGGTGGCACTAATTGGACTGATTGTTCAACCATTACAATTATGCTAATTCAAACGATTTCGACAGGCGGGAGGTCAAATTGATCCCGGACGTATCACAGGCGCTGGCCTGGCTGGAAAAAAATCCGCAGGCGCTGCAGGGTATTCAACGTGGTCTTGAACGCGAAACGCTGCGCGTCAACGCTGACGGCACGCTGGCCACTACCGGTCATCCGCAGGCACTGGGTTCAGCGCTGACTCATAAGTGGATTACCACCGATTTTGCCGAAGCTTTGCTGGAATTTATTACGCCGGTTGATGGCGATATCCAGCATATGCTCACCTTTATGCGCGATGTTCATCGCTATACCGCACGTCATATTGGCGACGAGCGCATGTGGCCGCTGAGCATGCCTTGCTATATCGCGCCCGGCCAGGATATTGAACTGGCGCAGTACGGCACCTCTAATATCGGTCGCCTGAAAACGCTGTATCGTGAAGGGCTGAAAAATCGCTATGGCGCGCTGATGCAAACCATCTCCGGCGTGCACTATAACTTCTCGCTGCCGATGGCTTTCTGGCAGGCTAAGTGCGGCGTTGAGGATGCGGAAAGCGGTAAAGAAGCGATTTCAGCGGGCTATTTCCGCTCCATTCGCAACTACTACCGTTTTGGTTGGGTGATTCCGTACCTGTTTGGCGCTTCCCCGGCGATCTGCTCGTCGTTCCTGCAGGGCAAACCGACGTCGCTGCCGTTTGAGAAAGCCGGCAACGGCATGTACTACCTGCCGTATGCGACCTCGTTGCGTCTGAGCGATCTGGGCTATACCAATAAATCGCAAAGTAATCTCGGAATTACGTTTAACGATCTCTACGAGTATGTGGCAGGATTGAAGCGGGCGATTAAAACGCCTTCCGAAGAGTATGAAAATATCGGGCTGGAGAAAGACGGTAAGCGTCTGCAAATCAACAGCAACGTGCTGCAGATTGAAAACGAGCTGTACGCGCCGATTCGCCCGAAACGCGTGACCCGCAGCGGCGAAACGCCTTCCGACGCGCTGCTGCGCGGCGGTATTGAGTACATTGAGGTTCGCTCCCTGGATATCAACCCGTTCTCGCCGATTGGCGTTGACGAGCAGCAGGTGCGTTTCCTCGATCTGTTTATGGTCTGGTGCGTGCTGGCTGATGCGCCGGAGATGAGCAGCGACGAGCTGCTGTGCACGCGCACCAACTGGAATCGGGTGATTCTGGAAGGCCGTAAGCCGGGCCTGACGCTGGGGATTGGCTGCGAAACCGCGCAGTTCCCGCTGGCTCAGGTCGGCAAAGATCTGTTCCGCGATTTACGCCGTGTGGCGCAGACCCTGGATAGCATCCACGGATGCCAGGCCTATCAGCAGGCCTGCGATGAGCTGGTCGCCTGCTTCGACAATCCGGAATTAACCTTCTCGGCGCGCATTCTGCGTTCTATGCTTGAAGAGGGGATTGGCGGCACCGGCAGAGAGCTGGCCGATCGCTATCGGACGATGCTACGCGAAGAGCCGCTGGAAATTTTAAGCGAGGCGGATTTTGTTGCCGAGCGTGAGGCATCGCTACAGCGACAGAAGAAGGTGGAAGCGGCGGATAGCGAGCCGTTTGAAGCGCTGCTGGCAAGGCACGCGTAGCTTTACGCGCCGTAAAAAAGAAAACGGCCACATCACTGTGGCCAAACTTTCATCTCTGATTCAGGGATGATGATGATAATAAATGCGCGTCTTTCATATACTCAGACTCGCTGCCTCAAAAAGAGTTCATTTTATTTTTAAAAAAATCACTATCGGAGGTGAAGAATGCCGTTGTTAGATAGTTTCACAGTCGACCATACCCGAATGGAAGCGCCTGCGGTGCGTGTCGCGAAGAAAATGAACACGCCTCACGGCGATGAAATCACCGTTTTCGATCTGCGATTCTGCGTGCCAAACCAGGAAGTGATGCCGGAAAGAGGCATTCATACCCTTGAGCACCTGTTTGCCGGCTTCATGCGCGATCACCTGAACGGTAATGGTGTGGAAATTATCGACATCTCTCCGATGGGCTGCCGCACCGGGTTCTATATGAGCCTGATCGGTACGCCGGA
The DNA here is from genome assembly GCF_018139045.1 of Klebsiella pasteurii. NCBI lineage: Bacteria > Pseudomonadati > Pseudomonadota > Gammaproteobacteria > Enterobacterales > Enterobacteriaceae > Klebsiella > Klebsiella pasteurii. Next base: position 2,674,347 of record NZ_CP073236.1, on the reverse strand, counting down.
CGAGCAGCGCGTCGCGGATGCCTGGAAAGCGGCGATGGCCGACGTGCTGAAGGTGAAAGATCAGAACCAGATCCCGGAGCTGAACGTTTACCAGTGCGGAACCTACACCATGCACTCGCTGGAAGAAGCTCAGGAAATCGCTCGCCATATCATCGAGCGCGATGTCCGCGTCAACAGCAACGATGAGCTGGCGCTGCCGAAAGAAAAACTGCAAGAACTGCACATCTAGTGCTTCTGCTACGGCCCGGCGAACTCCGTCGGGCCGCTATTCCCTGACGCCGCGGCGATGGCGACGACCTTAACCTTCAATTTTCAACACCGTTCGCTGGTGCCTTTTGCCCATGATTACGCCCATGGCGATAGCGAACCCTGGCATCAGCACGATTGCGCCCAGCTGCTGCATATTCTCAGCGGCGTGGTGCGGGTAGAAACCGAGCATGGCTACTGGGTTGTGCCGCCGGGGCGAGGCGTCTGGCTGCCCGCCGGTACCCCACATACCCTGCGGGTTACCGGCGCTGTCGCTGCGCGAACCCTGTTTATCGATCCTCTCGCGCGTGCCGATCTTCCCTCTGCCTGCCAGATAGTGCAGGTGACTCCGCTGCTGCGTGAACTGATTGTCGCGTCGCTGACGCTGGCGGAATCCTACGCGCCGGGCAGCCGCGATGAACGCATCTACGAACTGATCCTTGATGAAATTCGCGGTATGGCGGTGCTGCCGTTTGGCCTGCCGGAGCCGCAAAGCGAAGCCCTGCGCCGTTTATGCCAGAAGGTAAGAGAAGCGCCCGGCGACTCGTGGAGCAGCGCCGAGGCGGCGAAAGAAAGCAGCATGAGCGAGCGCACGCTGAATCGTCATTTTCAGCAGCAGACCACGCTCACCTGGAGCGAATGGGTGCGCCGGGCGAAGCTGATGGAAGCGCTGGTTCGCCTGGCGCAGGGGCAGTCGGTACTGCGGGTGGCGCTGGATCTCGGCTACGGTAGCCACAGCGCTTTTAGCGCCATGTTTCGCCGGGTAACAGGCGTTGCCCCCAGCGACTACTTCCGTTCACCGGAATAATGACCTGCGCTCATCGCATTACACAGCGCCTGCAGCGAGGCGCGCGCCACGTCGTTATCAATTCCCACCCCCCAGCGGCTGTCGCCATTCGGGAAGACGCAGCGAATATAGGCTACTGAACGGCTGTCGCTACGTTCGCCGAGGGTATGCTCGTGATAATCCTTAATCACGAAGTTCTGTTTTAACAGGCCGCTCAGCCCGCTGGCGGCGGCGGACAGCAGGCCGTTGCCGCGGCTCTGCAGACGTCGCGTTTCGCCGGCGATACGCAGGGAGGCCTGCAGAGAAAGCTGACCGTCCTGCTGGCTATCACTTTGGTAATCCAGCAGAGCCAGCGGCGGCTGGGGGAGCAGCCCATAGCGGGCGCGAAACAGCTGCCACAGCGCGTTGTGGGTCATCTCTTTACCATGCGTATCGGTTTCGCGCTGGACGTGCAGGCTAAAATCCTGCTGCAGCGCGCGCGGCAGCTTCAGACCATGATTCTGCTCAATCAGCCACGCGCTGCCGCTTTTGCCGGACTGGCTGTTAACGCGGATCACCGCCTCGTAGCTACAGCCGATATCCTGCGGGTCGATGGGCAGGTAGGGCATTTCCCAGCGATCGCCGGGCCGGCGGGCATCGAACCCTTTTTTGATCGCATCCTGATGCGAGCCGGAAAAGGCGGTATAGGCCAGGCTTCCCGCCCATGGGTGGCGCGGATGAACCGGGATCTGGTTGCAGCTTTCGACGATCTCGACCACCCGCTTCATCTCAGTGAACCTGAGTCGGGGATCGACGCCCTGGCTGTAGAGATTCATCGCCAGTGTCACCAGACAGACGTTACCGGTGCGCTCGCCGTTGCCGAACAGGCAGCCTTCGACGCGGTCGGCGCCGGCCATCACCGCCAGCTCCGCGCTGGCGACGCCGGTTCCCCGGTCGTTATGTGGATGGACGCTGATGCACACATCGGCGCGGCGCGAGAAGTGACGACAAAAAAACTCAATTTGATCGGCATAAACGTTAGGCGTGTTGACTTCCACCGTCGCGGGCAGGTTGATAATCATCGGCCGTTCGGCGCAGGGCTGCCAGATTTCCGCCACCGCTTCGCAAATTTCCAGCGCGAATTCCGGCTCGGTAAAACAAAAAGTTTCCGGGGAGTACTCGTATTGCCAGCGGGTCTGCGGCTGCTGTTCGCATTGCTGGCGGATAAGGCGGGTGGCTCGGGTCGCCAGCTCGACGATCTGCGTTTTGTTCATCCCGAATACCCGCTCGCGGAACAGCGGAGCGGTGGCGTTATAGAGGTGGACGGTGGCGCGGCGGGCGTCGCGCAGCGATTCGAAGGTCCTGAGGATTAAATCTTCCCGTGCCTGGGTTAGCACCTGAATCGTCACATCCTGCGGGATACGCCGTTCTTCAATCAATTGACGCACAAAGTTGAAATCGGTTTGCGAGGCCGAGGGAAAGGCCACTTCGATCTCTTTAAATCCGCACTCCAGCAGTAAGTCCCAGAACTGCAGCTTGCGCGCGCTGTCCATCGGCTCGGCCAGCGCCTGGTTGCCATCGCGCAGGTCGGTGGAGAGCCAGCGCGGGGCGCGGGTAATTTGCTGCTCCGGCCAGCGACGGTCGGGCAGGGCAATAGGCGGATAGGGACGGTATTTTTCACCAGGTTGAGTCAGCATGATTTTCTCCTTCTAAGCGGATCTTTATCGTGCATGACAAGGCGAAGAGGCATCTCCAGCGAACTGGACATAAACTAGCGCAAACTGGACAACCTGCGCGGCGGCCATAAAAAAGGGATCCGTAGATCCCTTCAGGTCAAACCTTAGTGCGCGCCGCCACCGCCGCCGCCGGCGCTGAACGGCGGTCTGGCAAACCATACCAGCCCGAGCAGAAGGATAAATATCGCCGCCGAGAACCAGAAAATTTCGTTGGCGGAGATAATCAGCCCCTGGTTGGTTATCTGCTGCGCGATCCAGCCGGACGCCTGCTGCTGCGTCATCCCTAATCCCTGCAGTTGGTCATACATCTGCTGGGCGTTGGGATTATACGGCGTCACCGACTCGGTAAGCTGAGCATGGTGCAGCGCCTCGCGGTTCGTCCACATGGTGGTGGTAATCGAGGTGCCGATGGAGCCCGCCAGGGTACGCGTGAAGTTCGACAGGCTCGATGCCGCCGCTAGCCTTTCCGGCGGCAGGCCGGACAGCGTAATGGTGGTCAGCGGCATAAAGAAGCAGGCTACCGCGAAGCCCTGGATAAACTGCGGCCACGCCGAGGCGCCGAAATCCATACCCGGTTCGAAGGTCCACGCACGCCAGTAGAAGCAGACCGCGTACATAATAAAGCTGAAGGTGACCAGCCGACGCATATCCAGCTTATGCGCGAAGCGGCCGATAATCGGCGACAGGATAACCGGGATCACCCCGACCGGCGCCGAAGCCAGACCGGCCCAGGTGGCGGTATAGCCGTATACCTCCTGCAGTAGCTGCGGCAACAGCACGATAGCGCCGAAGTAGAGCATATAGGCGAGGCTGATACACAGGCAGCCGATGGTGAAGTTTCGCGACTTAAAGAGCGACAGATCGACTATCGGGTTGTCGTCGGTTAACTCCCAGACGATCAGGAAGCTTATCGCCACCACCGCGACAATGGTCAGGATGATGATCTCGTTCGAGGCGAACCAGTCCAGCTCTTTACCCCGGTCGAGCATCACCTGCAGGCTGCCGATACCGATGATCAGCAGCGCCAGGCCGACGCCGTCAATCCGCCGCTGCTCGGTGCGGGTTTCGCGATTGCGCAGGGTCTGTAGCGTCATCACCACCACGGCGATGCCAATCGGCACGTTGATAAAGAAGATCCAGCCCCAGTGGTAGTTGTCGCTGATATAGCCGCCGAGGATAGGGCCGCAAATCGGCGCGACGATCACCGTCATTGACCACAGCGCCAGCGCGATAGAGCGCTTGGCAGGCGGGTAGTTGCTGAGCAGCAGACTTTGCGATAGCGGGATCAGCGGACCGGCGACGATCCCTTGAATCACGCGGAAGAAGATCAGCATCGTCAGGCTGTTTGACATGCCGCAGGCCCAGGAGGCGATGGCGAACGCCACCGTCGACCAGAGGAACAGCTTCACTTCGCCAACGCGCTTTGCCAGCCAGCCGGTAATCGGAATGGAGATAGCGTTCGCCACCCCAAACGAGGTGATAACCCAGGTCCCCTGGCTCAACGATGAGCCAAGGTTACCGGCGATGGTGGGAATGGCCACGTTGGCGATGGTGGAGTCCAGCACCTGCATAAAGGTCGCGAGCGACAGCGCAATGGTCATAATGACCAGCTGCGCGCCTTCCAGCGGTTTTTGCTGTTGCATTACGCTCACCCCGAATTATCCGGCGTTGGCCTGGATGATGTCGTTTATCAGCTTATTGACCGGCTCAAGGCCGATTTCACGGGCATTACTTTCGTAAACCGGGGAGCTACGCACCTGGCTTGCCAGCATCTCGCCGCCGCGGTCGGTGGTGTTTACCTCAACGAGGGTCGAAAGGCCGATGCGCAGCGGGTGCTCTGCCAGCTGTTTTTCATCCAGCTCGATACGTACCGGCAGGCGCTGAACCACTTTGATCCAGTTGCCGGTGGCGTTCTGCGCGGGCAGCAGCGAGAAGGCGCTACCGGTACCCATATCGAGTCCGACCACTTTACCGGTGTATTTCACATCGTCGCCGTAAATATCGCTGATCACGGTGGCCGGCTGACCGATGCGCATATGCGCCAGCTGCGTTTCTTTAAAGTTGGCGTCAATCCACAGATTGGTCGCCGGAACGACGGCCATCAGCGGCGTGGTGCTGCTGATTTGCGCGCCGGGCTGTACGGAGCGACGCGAAACGTAGCCGCTAATCGGGCTGACGATTTTCGTCCGCTGCAGGGCCAGCCAGGCGTTACGCACTTCAGTGGCCGCCTGCAGTACCGCAGGCTGCTGTTCCAGCTTCGTGCCCAGCACGATCGCCTGGTTGGCGTTGTACTGCTGAATCGCCACGTCCAGTTCGGCCTGGGCGCTGGCAACCGTGTCGCGGGCGTGCTGCAGCTCTTCGCGACCAATCAGGTTGGCGGCCCCCAGCGGAATACGGCGGTTAAGGTCGGTCTGCGCCTGGGAGAGCGCGGTTTTTTTAACCTCAATGCTGGCCTGCAGTTGCTTGCTGTTGATCATCTGCTGGCGAGTTTGACGCACGCTGGCGGCCAGCTGGGTTTGCGCTTTTTCAAATGCCTGCTGGGCATCGGTCTGATCGAGGGTGACCAGCGGATCGCCTTTTTGCACGTAGTCAGTATTGTCGGCCCAGACTTTCGTCACGCTGCCGGACACCTGCGCCATAATTTGAACCTGATTCCCTGCCACGTACGCGTCATCGGTCTCTTCGAAGTGACGCAGTACTAAAAACCAATAAATCCCGTATGCCACGGCAACAATAATAAAGAGCAAGGTCAGCAGCAGTAGGGCGCCTTTACGCTTCCCTTTTTTGCTGCCCGGTTGCTGCGGGGTTTGGCTCTCCGCATTTGCGCTCATGTTATTCTCCACGATCTTATTATTTCACATCGGCTGAGCCGACCTGTTTATCAGAAAGGCCAGCAGAAGATCTGCTGGCCTGTTCGTTTCCTTGTCAATCCAGAAAAAGCGTTGAGCGGCTGGTTCCGCGCTTAGCGCAGAGACTCCGCAAGCACGCCATCCTCTTCCATTTGGTCGAGGCGACCAAGCAGCTTACGGGTGATGTGCTCGAGCTGATCTTTTTCGCTGGTGCTTAAAGAAGACCAGAGCTGATGCAGGCAGTTGTGCTGCGGCGGTAACACTTCGCGCAGGAACTGATGCCCCTTTTCGGTGAGCTGTAAATGCAGGCAGCGACGATCGTTATCGCTTTCGCGGCGCTCAATCCAGCCGCGTTTTTCCAGCTCGTCGGCAATGCGCGTGGCGTTGGTGCGCGAAGAGCCCAGCGCGCAGCTCAGCTCGGAAGGCTGAATGCTGTGGTTTTCCTGAGACTCAAGCGTGATCAGCGCCATAAACAATGTCTCGTTAATCCCTTGCGCTTTCAGCATCTTGTTACGGTTTTCCAGCAGCTTTCCCTGCATATGCATGCAAAGGCGGGTGAGCAGAATTTCCTGAAAAGGAAAGTCTTCGTGACGGCTGGCGCGGAACTTGAGCATTTGCTCAATGGGAGTAAACGAACTATCCATTTTGGTTATGACCTCATTAATTACAGTCGATATAATAACTATTGTGACAAATAAATCAAATGAATTATTGACAAAAATTGATACTTTAGGCTTATAGCCACAGGCCGATTTTCCAGACAACACCGTAGGTTAGAGCGCTTAACAGCGTAGGCAAAATAATGCTGCGCGTTCTCCAGAAGGTCAGGCCAAGTACGGCGAAGCCAGCCAACGTAGGCAGCAGGCGGCGGGCATCGTGGAGAATTTCCGGCACGCTGGAGACCACCAGCAGCGCGCAAATAGAGGCGATGCCGATGGTATCGAGCAGCACGCCGATCGGACCGCGACGCGTCGGACGCGCGTTAGCGGCGCGCAGGCGCAACGGCAGATAGCGAAACAGATAGTTTACGCAGCCGACCACAACGCCGATCGTCAGGACATCACTGTTCATCGGGCATCCCCTGTATGCTGGCCTGTACCAGAGCGGTCAGGCAGCCGCAGACAATCCCGGCCAGAATGGCGGCGGGTATGGAAAACAGAATCATTCCCCCCAGCGCCCCTGCCAGCGCGGCGGTCACGCTAAGCGACTGCTTGCGCTGGAAAGAAGCCAGTAAAAAACTCATAAACAGCGCGGGAAGCATAAAGCCCAGCGCCGCCTCCACCGCCGGAAAGTCGGTCAGCAGGCCGCTGCCTGAATACGCGCCGATCAGCGTGCCGAAGACCCACGACGCCCATGACAGAAAAGCGATACCGATCATCCAGCTTTCGCTCCAGCGTCGACCGTCGCGTACCAGTTTAGCGGTGGCGGCGGCAAAGACCTCATCGGTCAGGCCGAACGCCCAGATCGCGGTTTTTTTGTTGCTCAGCGCGCGCTGGATGCGGCTGCGCAGGGAAGGGCCGTAGAGCACGTGACGAACGTCCATCGCCATGACGGTGAGCGCGGCGACCCACAGCGAGCTTCCCGCCGCCAGCATTGCGACGATCACGAACTGGCTGGCGCCCGCGTAAATAATGCAGGAGAAGAACAGGCTTTCCAGGGGAGTGAAACCGAGCTTCGTAGCGTTGAGGCCGAAGGCGAAGGCCACGGGAATATAGCTAATGACGATCGGTAGGCTGTCTTTCAGGCCTTCAGCCAGCGTGGCCGCGTCAGCGGGAGGAGAGTGCGTCAATGCGTCAGGATTTTCCATAGGAATTGCTTATTAATCACTCACGTGAAAATCACATGATTAAACAGGTAGATTTACCTTAGCAGAGAGCCGTGCGGCTTAACAGCCGCTAACAGGCCGATGCTTAAAGTTATGCACTTTTTTTGCATATAAAACCATCGGGCGGGAAGGGCGGGGCGATGATAGCGAAGGTTGAGTCTGTACGTTCTGATGGCCCGGAAAGGCGGGAACCTTTCCGGGGAAACGCGATAAAAGCGGGAGATTATTTCTGCGCGGCCAGCGCTTCGTTTACCCAGCCGTCAAACTGCTGCTGGTGGGCTTTGATCCAGCCGTCGACGTGGCCCTGAATATCCGCTTCCGAACCATGCCCCTCGTGCATCATGGCATTCTCGGCGTTGATATCGGCAATCGGCAGCTTCATGATGCTAAACAGCTTCGCCGCCGCTGGGTTTTTCTCGGCCCAGGCTTTGTTGGCGACGATATGCATGGTGCTGACCGGGAAGCCGTAGTTGGCGCCATTAGAGAGCTTCGTGTCGATATTTTTTTGCACGCCCGGCAGGGAGGAGAACGGTACCTGCAGCCAGACGACGTCTTTACCCGGTTTCAGCACATCGCTGACCCAGTAAGGCGTCCAGGTGTAGTAGATGACCGGCTTGCCTTCTTTATAACGGGCAATGGTGTCGGCCATCATGGCGGCATAGTTCCCTTGATTGTGGGTGACGGTGTTATTCAGACCATAGGCATCAAGCTGATGGTTAATCACCGCTTCACAGCCCCAGCCAGGCGTACAGCCGGTCAGGTCGGCTTTGCCGTCGCCGTTGGTGTCGAACAGTTTGGCGATTTTCGGATCTTTTAGCTGATCGATAGATTTGATGTGGTACTGCTCGGCGGTTTTCTTATCAATCAGATAGCCCTGCGCCGCGCCGTTCACAAACACGCCTTCGCGGTAGAACTTTTTATCGCCGCCGGCGGCAGCGTACATATCGTCGTGCAGCGGCTGCCAGTTGACGGCGGTAAAGGTGGCGTCGCCGGAAGCGAGCGAGGTATAGCCGACGTTGTAATCCACTTCGCTCGGCTTATCGACGGTATAACCGAGTTTCTCCAGCGCGCGGCTGACCAGCAGGGTCTGGAAGGTCTCTTCCGAAATGGTGCTCTGAATTGGCTTAACGGTAATGCCTTTGCCAGGCAGATCCGCCGCGAAGGCGGTGGTGGAAATGAGGGCGGTTAACGCTGTGGCAAGGATCGCTGTATGTCGCATCGTTGTTCCTTTTACTTATCAGAAGGGAAGTCTATCCCCCCGGCTCCCGGGGGGATGGGCTCTTATTTACAGAAAGGGCGAGTAATCAGCCCCAGAGGGCCGGTTGCATACCAGCGGCGGTTGCCGCGGCTGCGCGAGTCCCGTCCTACGGCCTGAGTCAGACGGTCAAGAATAATGGCGAGGATAACAATCCCGACGCCGCCAACGGTGGCCAGGCCCATATCAAGGCGACCGATGCCGCGCAGTACCATCTGGCCGAGACCGCCAACGGCAATCATCGAGGCGATGACCACCATCGACAGGGCCAGCATCAGCGTCTGGTTGACCCCGGCCATAATCGTCGGCATGGCCAGCGGCAGCTGAACCTTAAACAGCAGCTGACGCGGGCTGGCGCCGAAGGAGCGCGACGCCTCAATCAGATCCGCCGGCACCTGGTTAATTCCCAGAATGGTCAGGCGGACAATCGGCGGCAGAGCGAAGATAATGGTGACCACCACGCCCGGAACGTTGCCGATACCGAACAGCATCACAATGGGCACCAGGTAGACAAACGCCGGCGTGGTCTGCATCGCGTCGAGCAGCGGACGGATGATTTTCGCCGCCCGCGGGCTCCTCGCCAGCCATATCCCAAGCGGCAGGCCGATCAGCATACAAAACAGCAGCGCGGTCAGCACCAGCGCCAGGGTTACCATCGCCTGCGACCAGGCGCCGATAGCACCGATAGCGATCAGCGAAATCAGCGTCGCCGCGCCCATGCCGATGCTGGAAATCTGCCAGGCAATCAGCGAGAAAATAATAATCGCCACCGGCGCCGGCATACCCAGCAGCAGCTGCTGGAAGGCGCTCAGGATGTAATCCACCGGTACGCGAATCCCCTGGAATAGCGGACGGAAATGCATCACCACCCAGTCGATACCGTGCGTGACCCAGCTGTCGAGCGGGATCAGCGTGTTATGGAACGGGTCCATAATATTGAAGTGTTCCGGCTGCGGCGCGGGCGCGCTGCTCAGCCAGTCGGCGCCGCCGCCGTTGGTCGGCGCTGGCGTAGAGGTGCCCCATGCATCGGCGGATTGCGCTGCGCTATCCGCCGCCGGTGCGGTGTCCCACGGGTTAGATTGATCAGCCATTGTTTGCCCCCTCGCGATCTAAAGCCTGCAGCAGCATTCGTTTGGAAATGATGCCGATATACTGGTGCCCCTCGTCGACAACCGGCACCGCGCACGGTGCATGGCCGACGTGAGAGAGGAGTTCGCTGAGCGGCGTTTGCGCATCCACCGCCTGCGGGGAGTCGATTAACGCCGCATCGATTCCCTGGCCTTCGCTCAGCGCGGCTTTGAGAGAATCAATGGAGACAATGCCAACAAATTTATTCCCGCGTTCAATGACGTAGCCATATTCGCGGTCTTCATCCTGCAATAATTTCAGCGCGGAGCGCGGGCCGAAACCGGGCGTTTTACGAATCAGACCCACCGGGCTGCGGCGGGCAATATCTTTGGCGCTGAATACCTGGCTAATATCGACGCCGCGGAAGAAGGTTCTGACATAATCATTGGCCGGATTATTGAGTATTTCATCCGGCGTGCCGACCTGAACCACTTCACCATTTTGCATAATGGCAATACGATCGCCAATACGCATGGCTTCATCAAGATCGTGGGAAATAAAGACCACGGTACGCTGATGTCTGGCCTGTAATTTAGTTAGCTCATCCTGCATCTCGGTACGAATTAATGGGTCGAGCGCCGAGAAGGCTTCATCCATTAACAGAATATCGGGATTAATCGCCAGCGCGCGGGCGAGACCAACGCGCTGGCGCATACCGCCGGAGAGTTCGTCCGGGTATGCATGAGCATAGTTTTCCAGGCCGACCTGACGCAGCGCCTCCAGCGCTTTTTCCTGGCGTTCCTGAGTCGGCACGCCGGCCAGCTCCATGCCGAAACCGGCGTTGTCGAGCACGGTCATATGCGGCATAAGCGCAAAGGATTGAAAAACCATTGCAATCTTTTTTCTGCGCACCTCGCGGAGCTCGGCGTCAGAGATTTTAGCGATATCGACGCCGTCGATCAGGACCTGGCCGCGGGTGGGTTCAATCAGGCGATTGAGAAGGCGAACCATGGTGGATTTCCCCGATCCGGAGAGCCCCATGATGACGAATATCTCGCCTTCTTCAATGGTCAGACTGGCGTTCTTTACGCCAAGCGATAGCCCCGTCTTTTCCAGTATTTGTTCTTTCGATAGTCCTTTATCGATATATTTGAAAGCCCTCTGCGGGTGCTCGCCAAATATCTTATAGAGATTCTTGATTTCTAATTTAATTGCCATGCAATAGAGTGTTTCCTGTTATTTATTAATATCGATACGGTACCCGATGGTGATAATTGCTTTTTTACACCCTAACATACTGAGAATCTGTGACAACCCTTTATGTGGAGCTGCCAGGGAAATGCGCAGGGGAGAATTCCGGTTCATCCCCCGTGATATAAGGGCTGAGCCTGAATGACCTGTGGTTGATATTTTTTAGTTATGTTGCCTTAATTCAGGCAGAAATCGCGGACATACTGTTGAATATGACACGGTGATGACCGAAAGATATTGAGTGAGGCGAAAACAAATAATGTGAAATAAATCACCAGGAAATATGCTGATATATTCCTGGTGAAAGTAGGGCTAAAAGTCCCAATCGCCGTCGACGGTTTCTTCCGCTTTTCCCATCACATACGATGAACCTGAACCGGAAAAGAAGTCGTGGTTTTCGTCGGCATTCGGCGAGAGCGCGGCGAGGATCGCCGGATTGACGGCGGCCATTTCCGCCGGGAACAGCGCGTCGTAGCCGAGGTTCATCAGCGCCTTGTTGGCGTTGTAGCAGAGGAAGGCGTTGACCTCTTCAATCCAGCCGCTATCGGCGTACAGTTCGCGGGTGTAGGCCAGTTCGTTGTCATACAGATCCATCAGCAGGTCGAGGGCGAAGTTTTTCATCTCTTCGCGCTTCTCGGCGCTGACTATTTCCAGCCCTTTCTGGAATTTGTAGCCAATGTAATAACCGTGTACTGCTTCATCGCGGATGATCAGACGAATCAGATCGGCGGTGTTGGTCATTTTCCCCCGGCTGGAGAAGTACATCGGCAGCCAGAAGCCGGAATAGAAAAGGAAGGATTCGAGAAAGACGCTGGCGATTTTTTTCTTCAGCGGTTCATCTGCCTGATAGTACTCCAGTATCAGCTGCGCTTTGCGCTGTAGCGGCGCGTTTTGTTCGCTCCAGGCATAGGCGGCATCGACGTCTTTGCTCTGGCAGAGCGTCGAGAAAATGGAACTGTAGGAGCGGGCGTGCACCGCCTCCATAAAGCTGACGTTCGACAGCACCGCTTCCTCATGCGGGGTGAGGGCGTCGGCCATCAGCGCCGGGGCGCCGACGGTATTCTGGATGGTATCGAGCAGCGTCAGCCCGGTGAAGACGCGAATCGTCAGCTGCTGCTCCGCCGGAGTGAGGGTTTGCCAGGCGGGGATATCGTTGGACAGTGGCACCTTCTCCGGCAGCCAGAAGTTGCTGGTCAGCCGATTCCAGACCTCCAGATCCTTATCGTCTTCAATCTTGTTCCAGTTGATGGCGCTGATGCGCGATAAATGGGTCATCCTGTTCTCCTTACAGCGCGCAGGACACGCAGCCTTCGATTTCGGTACCTTCCAGCGCCAACTGGCGCAGACGGATGTAATACAGCGTTTTGATGCCTTTCTTCCACGCGTAGATTTGCGCTTTATTGATATCGCGCGTGGTGGCGGTATCGGGGAAGAACAGGGTCAGCGACAGCCCCTGATCGACATGGCGCGTCGCCTCGGCGTAGGTGTCGATGATCTTCTGCGGTCCGATTTCGTAAGCATCCTGATACAGCGCCAGGTTGTCGTTGGTCATAAACGGCGCCGGATAGTAAACGCGCCCGGTTTTCCCTTCTTTGCGGATCTCAATCTTCGACACGATCGGGTGGATGCTGGAGGTCGCGTGATTGATGTAGGAAATCGAGCCCGTCGGCGGCACCGCCTGCAGGTTGCGGTTATAAATGCCGTAGCGCATCACGTCATCGCGCAGCTGCCGCCACATATCGCGGTCGGGCAGGGCAATACCGGCACGGGCGAATAGCGCGCGGACTTTCGCCGTTTTCGGCTGCCAGTCGCCTTCCAGGTAGGGGCGGAAATAGTCGCCGCTGGCGTACCGCGACTGCTCGAATCCGGCAAAACTCGTGCCTTTTTCCCGTGCTATCAGCATCGAGGTGCGCAGCGCGTGCCAGGTGATGGTATAGAAATAGAAATTGGTGAAATCCAGTCCCGCTTCGCTACCGTAGGCAATACCTTCGCGCGCCAGATAGCCGTGCAGATTCATCTGCCCAAGGCCGATGGCGTGCGAAGCGGCATTGCCCGCCGCCACCGACGGTACCGAACGGATATCGCTCATTTCGGACACCGCGGTCAGACCGCGCACCGCGACCTCGACCGTGCGGGCGAAATCAGGAGAGTCCATGGTGTGGGCGATATTCAGCGAGCCGAGGTTGCAGGAGATATCCTGGCCGATGCTGGCGTAATCCAGGTTTTCGTCAAAGGTAGAAGGCGCGTTGACCTGCAGGATCTCCGAGCACAGGTTGCTCATATTGATGCGCCCGGCAATCGGGTTCGCACGATTCACCGTGTCTTCAAACATGATGTACGGATAGCCGGACTCAAACTGAATTTCCGCCAGCCGCTGGAACAGATCGCGGGCGCGGATCCAGCGCTTGCTGACCCGCTCGTCGGCCACCAGTTGCGCATACATTTCGCTCACCGCGATATCGCCGAACGGTTTACCGTACAGACGCTCGACGTCGTAAGGGGAGAACAGCGCCATCTGCGCATCTTCTTTCGCTAGCTGAAAGGTGATATCCGGAATCACCACCCCGAGCGAGAGCGTTTTGATGCGGATTTTTTCATCGGCGTTTTCGCGTTTAGTATCCAGGAAACGCAGGATATCGGGATGATGGGCGTGCAGATAGACCGCGCCGGCCCCCTGGCGCGCGCCAAGCTGGTTGGCGTAGGAGAAGGCGTCTTCCAGCATTTTCATCACCGGCACCACGCCGGAGGACTGATTCTCGATGCGCTTGATTGGCGCACCGGCTTCGCGAAGATTGGAGAGCAGAAACGCCACGCCGCCGCCGCGCTTAGATAGTTGCAGCGCCGAGTTCACCGCCCGGCCAATGGATTCCATATTGTCTTCGATGCGCAGCAGAAAGCAGGAGACCAGTTCGCCGCGCTGCTGTTTACCGGCGTTGAGGAACGTCGGCGTGGCGGGCTGAAAGCGCCCGGAGAGGATCTCATCGGTCAGCTGATGGGCCAGCGTCTCGTTACCCTGCGCCAGGGTCAGGGCCACCATGCAGGTACGGTCGGCAAAGTCTTCAAGGTAGCGCTTACCATCGAAGGTTTTTAGCGCGTAGCTGGTATAGAACTTCCACGCGCCGAGAAACGTCTGGAAGCGAAAGCCGTAGCTGTGAGCGTGCGCGAACAGCGCAAGAATAAACGAGCGAGGGTAGCGGGTCAGCACCCTGGCATCGTAATAGCCTTCGGCGACCAGCCACGTCAGCTTGTCGTCCTGAGTGGTAAAGGGCACGGTCTTCGGCTCAACGTGGCTGGTCATAAACGCCGCCACCGCCTGATGGTCTTTGTCAAACGGGATGCGGCCGTTGCTGTCGTAAAGATTCAGCATCGCGTTGAGAGCGTGGAAATCCGGCGCCTCGGTGGTCATATGTTCTGCGGTTGTCGTTGCCAAAATTCGCTTACTCCTTTACGCACGTTGTCGACATCTTGCGGGGTGCCCATTAGCTCAAAGCGATAGAGATACGGTACGCCGCATTTCTGCTTGATGACGTCGCCAGCCCGGCCATAGGCCTCGCCAAAATTGCGGTTGCCCGCGGCGATGACGCCGCGAATGAGCTGGCGGTTGTGCGGATCGTTGAGGAAACGGATCGCCTGTCGGGGAACCGCGCCCGCCGTGCCGCCGCCGCCATAGCTGGGGACGATGAGAATGTAGGGTTCGTCTACCTGGATGCGCTCGCGCTCGTTAAGCGGAATACGCACGGCGGGCAGTCCCAGACGCTGGACGAACCGGTGCGTATTTTCGGAACTGCTGGAGAAGTAGACGATCAGGCTCATACGCTGGCCGTTGTAACTGTCGGGCGCAGGCGGTTGATCATATCGGGACGAAAGCCGGACCAGCGGGTCTCTCCGGCAATCACCACTGGCAGCTGACGGAAACCCTGCTCGCGCAGCATATCGACGGCTTCAGGATGGTGGTCGATGTTGATCATGTCGAATTCAAACCCGCCGGTTTCCATGGCCCGTTTAGTGGCATGGCACTGTACGCAGTCGTTTTTAGTGTAAATAGTAATGCGCATGATTCGTATTTCCATTTAAGATAGCGGTACGGCGCTCAAACAGACGTCGCTTGCTATGGGTTATCGATGAAGGAAATACTAGATGTAGTTATTTAAAAGTTCAACAGCGCAATATATATGGTTTTTGTAAAGGTTAGCCCCCGCAAAAGGATCCTGCGGGGGGCGGGACTTTGTGACGTGAAAT
Source organism: Klebsiella pasteurii (assembly GCF_018139045.1). NCBI lineage: Bacteria > Pseudomonadati > Pseudomonadota > Gammaproteobacteria > Enterobacterales > Enterobacteriaceae > Klebsiella > Klebsiella pasteurii. Next base: position 2,659,112 of record NZ_CP073236.1, on the reverse strand, counting down.
TACAGGCGCATGCTCACCGCCAGGCGGTTAAAGGCGTTCATCAGGCTGATGGCGAAGGTTAGATCGCTAATCTGGCGGGCGCTAAAATGGTCCAGCAGCGGCAGATAAACATCGTCTTCCGCATGGCTTTCGGCGATATAGGTGACCGATTCCGCCCACCCCAGCGCCGCGCGTTCGGCATCGCTGAAATGGGCGCTCACCCGCCAGCCTGCCAGCGCGTCCAGCTTATTCTGCGCCACGCCGGATTTACGCAGGGCTTTGCTGTGCATCTCCAGGCAGAAGGCGCAGCCGTTGATTTGCGACACCCGCAAATACACCAGCTCTATCAGCGCGCCATCCAGCTCGCTTTTTTCCAGCGCAATTTTGGCCTGAACCAGGGCGTTATAAACTTCCGGGCTCAGTTCATTGTACGGCTGACGTAGTGTGTTCATTTTACTCTCCTCATTAAGACGCGAGGAAAATAGCACTATAATGGACTGCATAAGATAGCCATATTGTGATGAAAAAAGCAGACCATGATGGACGGTAAAAAAATTCCGCACTACCAGCGCATTGCCCGACAGCTTAAGCAGGCGATTGAGGGCGGCGAGCTGGCTCCCGGCAGCAGACTGCCTGCGAGTCGGGTATATGCTCAGGAGCTTGGCGTGTCGCGGGCGACCATTGAGAACGCCTGGGGGGATCTGGTCGCGCAGGGGTGGCTGGAGCGGCGCGGACAGGCGGGGACCTTTGTCAGCGAGCGGCTTATTCCGCAGCAAAACGCGCTCGTTCAGACTGTCGCGGGCGATGAGCCCGCGGCGGCGCTGCCGTTTCAGCTGGGGTTGCCCGCGCTGGATCTGTTTCCACGCGGCCTGTGGGCGCGCGTAATGGGGCGTCGTCTGCGTACGCAAACGCGTTTTGACCTTGCGCCAGGCGATCCCTGCGGTGAACTGACGCTTCGCCGGGCGATCGTCGATTATTTGCGCCTGTCGCGCAGCATTGAGTGTCGGCCTGAGCAGGTCTTGATCACCGGTAGCTACGCGGCCTCGATGCGCCTTATTTTGCGCACGCTGGCGCGGCCTGGCCAGCAAATGTGGATGGAAGATCCGGGGTTTCCGCTGATCCGGCCGGTCGTGAACGACGAGGGGGTGGCGATCAGCCCCGTTCCGGTCGACGGAGACGGGATGGATATTGCCTGGGCGCAGCGGCATTACCCGAATGCCCATTTCGCACTGCTGACCCCGGCTCATCAGAGCCCGCTTGGCGTGGCGCTCTCGCTGTCCAGGCGCAGACAGCTCCTGTTATGGGCGGCGCAGAATAACGCGTGGATTGTCGAAGATGATTACGATAGCGAATTCCGCTATCACGGTAAGCCGCTACCGCCGCTGAAAAGCCTCGACGCCCCGCAGCGGGTTATCTATGCCGGGACGTTCAGTAAGTCTTTGTTTCCGGCATTACGCGCCGCCTGGCTGGTGGTGCCTGCGCAACTGGTGGCGCAGTTTCGTGAACAGGCCGCGCTAATGAGCTGTAGCGCACCGACGCTGTGGCAGCAGACGCTGGCGGATTTTATTCGCCAAGGCCACTTTTGGCGCCATCTGAAGAAAATGCGTGCCGGCTATGCGCAGCGCCGCCTGTGGCTTGAGTCGGCGCTGCGCGCGCAGGGCTTTACCGTGGTGCCTCAAGCGGGCGGGATCCAGATGGTGGTCAGGGTGGCCGGTGACGATCGCCTACTGGCGCAGCTCGCCAGGCAGGCCGGTCTGGCCGTCCAGGCGCTAAGCGACTGGCGAATGGAGAGTCGAGGAGAAGGGGGGCTGATAATGAGCTTCACCAACCTGACGTCGGCAGAAGTGGCGAATCAGGCTGTGCGTATGCTGGATGCCGCGCTTTACGCGAAGAGATAACAAAAACCCCTGCAGTGCAGGGGTAGACGCGTATTTGTTATCTTCATGGGTCTGGCAACTTTATTATCGACGTAGATTCAGTAATACGCCAATAAATACCCCAACGGCTGCTGCGGCGCCGACGCTTTGCCACGGTTTGTCGCGCACGTAGCTGTCAGCGCAGCCCATGGCGTCGCATGCCGCCTGCTGGACGCGGTTGTTGCCGTTAAGCCGGGCGCGGGTCTCTTTGAGCAGCGCCTGCGCTTTTTTGCGCGCGGCCTCCGCTTCATCTTTGGCGTCGCTGCCCCACGATTTCAGCACCTCTTCCAGCGTATCCGCTAATTGGCTGACATCGTTATGGATATCTTCAGCGCTCTCTTCTACGTTGTTGCGGTTTGCTCGGTTGGCCATTGGTTTCTCCCTTAATTCCATTGAGACTATAAGTGTAGGACAAGATTTTGAATTATGCTGTAAATAGCCCTTTATGGAATATTCCGAAAGCGTTGACTTTAATGAATAAGGTAAGGTTAACGTGCGGTAAAAGATAATGAGGAATGAGTATGTATTTAAGACCCGATGAGGTGGCGCGTGTTCTTGAAAAAGCCGGCTTCACCATGGATGTTGTGACGCAAAAAGCGTACGGCTATCGCCGTGGCGATAATTATGTTTATGTGAACCGTGAAGCTCGTATGGGGCGTACCGCGTTAATTATTCATCCGGCTTTAAAAGAGCGCAGCACAACGCTTGCGGAGCCCGCGTCGGATATCAAAACCTGCGATCATTATGAGCAGTTCCCGCTCTATTTAGCGGGTGATGCTCAACAGCATTATGGTATTCCACACGGGTTCAGTTCGCGAATGGCGCTTGAGCGTTTTCTGAGTGGCCTGTTTGGCGAAACGCAGTATAGCTGACAAAAAGCGGCTGGCGGAACCAGTCGCTTTTTTGTATCAACTCAGGCTTTGGCCTGCTGGTAGGGGGCTGACGCGGAACAGGCGACGGCAGTAGTCGAGGAAATAACCGTACGCTGCGCCCATCATCATTGATACAACGATATTGGAACTTACCGCCGCGGCGATCTGATGCCAGTCGGCGCCAACAACCAGCAGAATCGCCACGTATACCGGCGACTGGAACGTCACATAGGCCACTACATCGGCAATATTCTTCATCCAGCCGGACGCGCTGATGCGGCGCGCCTGGCGCATCGCGAAATCGCGATAAAAGCCGTAAGGCACGGCAATAATAATGTTCACCGGAATCGCCACCAGTCGCGAAGATAACGACTGCTGGAAGGTCATTCCGGAGAGAAAAATTTCGATCATCATGTTCACAACGGTGCAGTAAACCACCATCGCAAAGGTGTCTGCTACCGCATGACGCAAGCGGGACTGCGCAGAGAACATCGGTGTGCTCCTCGAAAATGAAGTCGATAATGCCAAAAGACTGGCCGTTAATCAGAGTTTTTGGGTATCTGTTTTGATGTGCGTAGATTATATCTCCGCATTAAAAGAGGCAACTAGCTATAAATTTTTATTTAAAGGCTTTTGGTCGATAAAATACTCTGCTTCAGGCTGTTTTTTGTTCGTTACGCTACTTTTGTTCCTGGTGTTTATTTTTTTTATATTTTTTCAAAGAGATAGTTTATTATTGCGCCGTGGGGATCGGCGGGAGGCAGGGCGGAAGAGGACGATTGCGCGACAGAATCGCGTCGCGGTGGGCAGTGCATCACTTTTGGCATTTTTTACTCTTCTAAAAGCAAATTGTCAGCATGATATGCTGATTTAATTGCTGGGTGAGCATTCAGATTTTTTGCATGACTATTCCGCCAACGACAGTGCCGCCTTGTGATGGCCTGGCCGGGGTATACGGATAACTTGCTGAGCATGCAGGTAATAAGCTAAAGACATTGGCTGGTTGATATTTCTCTTTTTGACCGGGTTTATTCACTGTGGGAAATTTCGCTTTTATCGATTTGTTTATCTTATTTATTGTCAAATATAGCTGATGGTATATCCGCAATTAGTGAAAGGCTGGAAATAAATAATTGTATCAATTAAACTAGCGTCGTAATCTTTGTTTCATTTGCTATTTGGGAATTTTTGAATTATATGTCATTACTATTAGAGAAGCTGAATAATATACGTTCACTCCGCGCCATGTCCCGTGAATTCTCCATTGACGTGCTTGAAGATATGCTGGCAAAGCTAAGGACCGTCACTGAAGAAAAACGTGCTGAAGAGCAGGCTGCTCAGGCACAGCGGGCAGAACATCAGGAAAAACTAAATACCTGGCTGGAGTTAATGATTGCTGATGGTATTACCCCTGAACAATTAGTGGGCCACAATAGCGCTTCCTCGAAAGGGAATAAAAAGCGCCAGCCGCGTCCGCCTAAATATCGTTTTACCGATCATACCGGCGCCGAGAAAACCTGGACCGGACAGGGACGTATGCCGAAGCCGCTTGCGAAAGCGATGGCTGAGGGAAAATCCCTTGATAGTTTCCTAATCTAATCGTTAAAACGGTGGGGAGACCCACCGTTATTGTTACCCGGCTTGATCAGCACACGCCAAAATCGCCGTCTTCTTTATATGCCGTCACATCGGCAGCCTTCAGCGTATATTTCTCGCCCTGCTCGTTGCTTGCCTGAACGGCAATAATGCGATCGTCCTCGACTTCAACGACTTTAAGTTTTGGCCCACCCGCGCGCGGTTGTACCAGGTCACCGACTGAAAACATACTGCTTCTCCTGTGTGCTGATAAATCTTTCGCTGACAATAACCATAGCTCAGCAAAAGCGTTACCAACAACTGACCAAAAGAGGTAGAGGCTAGCGACGGTTCCAGGGCATCAAAGCCAAAAGACGCGCCATACCGCAAAAACCGGTGATCCCGGCGAAGGTTAATCCGGCGCCGACGAAGGCGCTAAGCAGAAAAAAGCCGCTATTAAAAGCGTAACCTAAAGCGACGCCAAGCAAGATCAGAACCCCGGCGGCGATCTGGACCTGGCGCATCAGCGGTAGCGGCTGAGATTTATCCTCTTTCACCGGCAGACCCGCCGCTTTCCACGCCTGAATTCCGCCAGCCAGTAGTTTTGCCTGCGCCGGTGCGGCGGCCTGCGCCAGACGGGAGGCATTATTCTGGGTGCGCGATCCCGCCTGACAGTGAAAAACGATCGTTTCTTCAGGGTTGGCGCGCAGCGCCGAGCCATTTGTCAGGGTTGCCAGCGGCATGAGTTCCGCTCCGGGAATATGCTCGCGGGCGTATTCATCGGCATCGCGGATATCGATCAGCCGCGCGCCGCGGCCGATGAGGTCCCGGGCTTCGGCGGGAGAAAGAGTGGCAATAGTCATAAACGCTCCTTAAGGGCAATAGATTGACTTCAGCGCGGCGACGATGTGCTGAACCGCTGGCCGGGTAATGAAGTAGTGAATGCGCTGCGCCTGGCGTTCGCAGCCGATCAGGCCTTCATCGCGCATCCGCGCCAGATGCTGGGAGGTAGCGGAGGGGCTCAGTCCGGTGATGCGCGCCAGTTCGCCGGCGCTGGTGCCCGGCGCATCGCATAGCATGCACAGAATCAATAGCCTGCTGGGATGGCTCATGGCTTTCAGCAGCGCGGCGGCTTCGCCGGCGCTGGCCTGTAGCTGTTCGGGTGTATTCATTTATTTTAGTCTTTTCTAAATTTAGTAAAGTCTAAAATAAAAAAGCGTCTAACGCCAGCAATGAATGCTGCAGTGACAAAATGGCGCGGCTGAAACCTGGTAACGCTAATGCCGGTAATATGGCCACCGCGCTTCACGCCCTGAGCGAATCAGAAGGCTATGCGCTATGGCTCCCGCGACGGGCGGCGCGGCGATACAGCGTGCTGCGCGCGACGCCTAAAGCCTGCGCGGCTTTACTGATATTGCCGTTATAGCTTGCCAGCGTATCGGCAATCAGCTGCGCATCGTGCTGCTGAAGCCCGCGCGGCGGGCGGGGGACGGGAGAACTTCGGTATTCCTGGGGCAAATCATCCACCGTCAGCGTTTCACCCTCTTCGGCGAGCGCCAGCAGTACCCTCATTAGGCTTTGCAGCTGGCGGACGTTGCCTGGCCAGGGTTGAGTCGCCAGGTGTTGCACAACCTCCGGGGCCAGCGCGACGCGACGTTTTTCTCCGCCGAGCTCGCGCCACAATCGCTGGATAAACGCCGGGCGTTCAGGCCACTCGCGCAGCGGCGGCAGCGTCAGAGCAAACTCGCGCAGGCGGTAGAGCAGGTCTTCGCGGAAGGTACCTTCGGCGACGCGCTGCGCCAGGTTGCGGTGGGTGGCGCAAATCACCGCGAAGTTAACCGGCGAGCTCCGGCTGGCGCCAAGGGGCGTGACCTCTTTCTCCTGTAAGATCCTCAGCAGCCGGGTCTGCAGCGTTAACGGCATATCGCCGATCTCGTCAAGAAACAGCACGCCGCCGTCGGCCTCGCGAATCTTGCCGATATAGCCGTTTTTGTTTGCGCCGGTAAACGCCCCGGGTTGGTAGCCAAACAGCTCGGATTCAATCAGCGACTCCGGAATGGCGGCGCAGTTGATGGCGACGAACTTGCCGCCGCTCCAGCGGCTGTGCCGGTGCAGGGTGCGGCTGACGTACTCTTTGCCGCAGCCGGTTTCGCCTTCGATACACAGACCGATCCCGGCGTTAAGCAGGCGCAGCAGCTTCTCCCCTTCGCGCTGGCTGGAGAAGGGCAGATCGATACCTGGGCGTGGGGTCACCGCGACGCTTGCGGTAGCGGGCGCGCGCAGACGGAAATAGTAGTGACGATCCCCGGCGGCGAGCGGCAGCGGTATGCTGACGGCGGTTTGCCGCAACCGTGGAAAAAGCTGCTGAAAAGTGAGATGGCCGAACTGTTCTGCGTTGAGCGAGAATTCGCGCATCGCCAGCCGGTTGGCGGCCGTCAGAACTGCGTCCGTAAACACCAGCAGCAGTTCATCGACGCCGTCGAGTTTCTCCGGCTGAGGGTGAAGGCTCATCAGCCACTGCTGTGGATGCAGACTCTGCTTAAACCACAGATACTCTATCTGCTTCGCGGCGCCTTTCACCCACGCCAGCGTTCGCGCGTGCGGATAGTGAGCCGGGCCGGAGATATCCAGCACCCCGGCTATATTGCCCTCGGGACTTTGCAGCGGCACGGCGGCGCAATAAAGTCCCCGGTTGCTGGCCAGGAAATGCTGGCGGCCATCGATTTCGCAGCTGTCGTCAATCGCCAGCGCGGTGCCAATGGCGTTGGTTCCGCGTCCGCTTTCGCTCCACAGATTGCCCGGCGCTAAAGCGAAGCGCTGCGCTTTCTGCATGGCGTGCGTATCGCCAAAGGTTTGCAAAACCAGACCGCTGGCGTCGGAGAGAACCACGACGGATTGCAGGTCGTTGACTTTGCGGGAAAGCGCATTGACGACCGGCTGGGCCAGCGTTTGCAGGCGGCTATGGTTGGCGAGCCTCTCGGCCAGTTCGCTGGCGTGCAGGCGAGGGAAGTCATCCGTGGCGGGGTCGAGGCCATAGCGCTGGCTGCGGCACCAGGAGTCGCTCAGCAGCGGACTCGCTTCGATCTCTGGCGTCAGGGCAAACGGATTTCCTGGCACGGGACACCTCATGGTTTTATTTGTGTTGCAATATTGTAGCTATAAGGTTTTTGTAGTGTTGCGATTTGCGACACATAAGAGACATTCCATGCGACAGAACGAAAAGTGAATCTATTAAGTAATTGAAAATAAATAATTATTTAAAATAAGGAAAAATGGCATAACCCCTGCAATAGGGGAGAGGCGCAGCGAGCAGCCGTACAAAACTAATACGCCGCTGCGCTTCAACCCTACATGAAGGAGATTCGCGATGCGTTATGCACATCCTGGCACGCCGGGCGCTTTGGTAGCACTGAAGTCAGCCTACGGTAACTTTATTGACGGTAAATTTGTCGAACCGATCGGCGGTGAATTCTTTATGAATACCTCCCCGGTCGACGGTAGCAACATCGGGCAGTTTCCGCGTTCTGATGCCAAAGATATCGACTTCGCCCTTGATGCGGCGCACCGGGCTGCCGACGCCTGGGGCAAAACGTCGGCTCAGCACCGCGCGAATCTGCTGCTGCAGGTTGCCGACCGTATTGAAGCCAATCTGGAATATCTGGCGGTGGCGGAAAGCTGGGATAACGGTAAGCCAATCCGCGAAACCCTTAACGCCGATCTGCCGCTGGCGGTCGATCACTTCCGCTATTTCGCCGGCTGCCTTCGCGCGCAGGAGGGAAGCACGGCGGAGATTGATGAAACGACGGTGGCTTACCATTTCCATGAGCCTCTCGGCGTGGTCGGGCAAATTATTCCGTGGAATTTCCCGCTGCTGATGGCCGCCTGGAAGCTGGCTCCGGCGCTGGCGGCGGGCAACTGCGTGGTACTTAAACCGGCGGAGCAGACGCCGCTCAGCATTACGCTGCTGCTGGAGATTATTGGCGATCTGTTCCCGGCGGGCGTGCTTAACGTGGTGCAGGGTTTTGGCAAAGAGGCGGGCGAAGCGCTGGCAACCAGTAAACGCATCGCCAAAATCGCCTTCACCGGCTCCACGCCGGTTGGCCGGCATATTATGGCCTGCGCGGCGGAAAATATTATCCCCTGTACAGTTGAGCTGGGCGGTAAGTCGCCGAATATCTATTTTGCCGACGTGATGGAAGGCGAAGAAGAGTATATCGAAAAGGCGGTAGAGGGCCTGGTTCTGGGCTTCTTTAACCAGGGCGAGGTCTGCACCTGCCCGTCCCGCGCGCTGATTCAGGAGTCTATCTACGAGCCCTTTATGGCGCGGGTCATGGACAAGGTAGCGCAAATTCGCCGCGGCGACCCCTTTGATACCGACACGATGATTGGCGCTCAGGCGTCGCGTCAGCAGTTCGATAAGATCCTTTCCTATATTAAGATCGCCCGCGATGAAGGCGGTAAGATCCTGACCGGCGGCGAACGCGCCAGCATCTCTGCCGAACTGGATAACGGTTTCTATATTCAGCCGACGCTGATTCAGGGCCGCAACGATATGCGCAGCTTCCAGGAGGAGATCTTTGGCCCGGTTATCGGTGTCACCACCTTTAAAGATGAAGCCGAGGCGCTGTCTATTGCTAACCAGACCCAGTTTGGCCTTGGGGCCGGGGTGTGGACGCGTGATACCAATCTGGCCTATCGCATGGGGCGCGGCATTAAGGCCGGCCGGGTGTGGACCAACTGCTATCATATTTACCCTGCGCACGCCGCGTTTGGCGGTTACAAACAGTCCGGCGTAGGGCGCGAAACCCATAAGATGGCGCTTAACGCCTATCAGCAGACGAAAAACCTGCTGGTGAGCTACGGTACGGCGCCTCTGGGTCTGTTCTGATCGGTAACGTCAGCTATTTATTTTAGTAAAACCCGCAATCTTCAGCATAGATTGCGGGTTTATTATTCCATAAAGAAAGTGTTGTTATTTGTTTTGCCTCCCTTGCTTTCACATGAAATACCCTTGGCATTGATATTCTCTATATATAATTACTCAGGTGATTATTGTTTTTTTGGTTACGAAAATAAGATAGAAACCAACCTAGGATTTATCCTAATATTGTGTAAATTCACGGTCCGCTCACAGAATGATTGCCGAAAAATCGCGGTAAATTCTAGGGTAATTGTTAAATTACACTGTCTGATGTTGATTTTTAATGTTGTTGTCTCGTGATTTTTGGTTGCGTTAATTAACAAACGGCGCAATGTTTTGAATATTATTCTTATATGTAAAATAAAACAGCATTTCATTAACATAACAAAATATTGCGAATTGTAATGGGTAAGGATAGTATTTATTTGTTCCCTTAATGAATGGTTGATCAATTACGCCGAAGTAACTTTCTTTTTTAATAAAAGATTCGAATAAGCAGCTCAGTTTTTTGCTGCCTGCTATCTTGCGGACGGAACGCGAATATTATTAACATGGAGGATCTGTACGCAGATTAGCCCGAGGCTTAAGCCATCGCGCTCAATCTGTCGAAAATATAAGTTAGAGATGAGATGAATAATGAAAACGCAATTTCGTATTATGGCAATGTTTGTCGGTGCTCTGGTTTCCGCTAGCGCATTATCCAGTCCTTCACAATCGGCCAGTTCAGTAATGACCGTTAACCCCGGCTTTAGTGCGGGAACGCAGGGCACGGGCGGTCAGGTAGAATTTACCGGCTCCATTACTGACTCCTCTTGTAATGTCGATAGCACCAGTGCGAACCAAAGCGTCGATCTGGGAAAATGGGCGAGCAGCTATTTTACCGGAGCAGGTTCTGAAACGACGAAAACCGCCTTCCATATCAAAGTAAAAGATTGTCCTTCCACCGTTACCACCGTCTCGGTACTGTTTGACGGTACCCGTGATACCAACAATAGCGATCTGCTGGCGATTAACGGTACCGCAAGCGGGGTGGCGATAAAGCTTTACGAAGACGATAAGTCAACACCGGTTGATCTCGGCGCCGTATCACGTGGCCACAGCGTTACCGCTGGCGCGAGCGGGGCGGCAACAGGTACCGCCGATCTGGAATTCTTTGCCGACTATGTCTCAACCAGTGCGGTTTCCGCCGGTTCTGCCAACGGTACGGCCAACTTCAATATGATTTACAACTAATACCCTAAAAGCGGGTAAAGCTGCGGTTATTTATGGCTTCCCATGCTGGGCCGCTGCCTGGCTGAAATACGGATGCATCATTTCTGCAGACTTTTTATCAGCTTCAGGTAGCGATACCCGCTTTTATTATTCCCGGACGGTAGTCATTATGAAACGAACGATCGCCGCGATAGCCTTTTTATTGCTATCAACTGCGGCACAGGCCGGTATTGTCATGGGAGGAACCCGTGTTATTTATCAGGAAGGGAAGCGTGAAGCCGCAATATCGGTCACCAACGCTGATACTCATTCACCTTATCTGGTGCAATCGTGGGTGGAAAACTATGCGGAAAACAATAAAAGCCGCGTGCCTTTTATTGTGACGCCGCCGCTTTTCCGTCTCGATCCCGAACAGCAGAACGTATTGCGTATTAACTATATTGGTGGAACGCTGCCCACCGATCGCGAATCCGTTTTTTGGCTCAACGTAAAAAGCATTGCGCCCACGAAAAAAGATGAAGCGAATAAGCTTCAGGTTAATATTAAATCAAAATTTAAGATTTTCTATCGTCCGAATGGTCTCCCGGGGGAGCCTGCCGATGCATGGCGCAAGCTGACGTTTAAAATTGAAGGTTCCAGACTGGTTGCCCAAAATCCGACGCCCTATTTTGTCTCCTTTTTTGTTATTTCGGTTGGCGCGACAGAAATTCCCGAACCCGGCATGATTGGCCCCCTTGACCATAAAGAGTGGCCAATTACTCATTCCGGGGCAGTCAAATGGCGCGCCATTAATGACTTCGGTGGTATTACGGATTACGCGCAACAGTAATTTTTGTTTGGCCTGGTCAGGATATTGTGAAAAATACAACCTCGGGTATGACTTCCGTTTATTCGGCGATCGCTGCGCCAACCGGTGGGATTTTATTATTGCCGACGGCGCTTATTTTACTATGCCAAAGCGGTATCGCGCGGGCGGAGGACTACTTTGATCCGGCGGCATTAGAATTTGCCAATCCGCAGCAAAAGACCGCTGATTTACACTATTTTGCTAAAACAGGCGGCCAGCAGCCCGGGACATATCCAGTCAGCATCTGGGTAAATAACCAGGAAATAGCCCAGAGCGAGGTGACATTTGTCGACAGCAACGGCGCGCTGCAGCCGCAGTTAACCCCGGCGCAGCTGGCGGAATATGGCGTCAACGTCAGCGCTTTCCCGGCGTTTAATACCCTGCATGAGGGAGAGCCGTTCACCCGCATCGAGCGTTATATTCCTGATGCCAGCAGCCGTTTTGACTTCGCCACTCAGCGCCTGAACTTAAGCATTCCCCAGGCGGCAATGAACGTGCAAAGCCGCGGGTACGTCGATCCGGCGCGCTGGGATGAGGGGATTCCGGCGGCATTTGTTAACTATAACCTGACCGGGTCGCAAACCCGGCAGTCGGATGACAACAGCCGCTCCAGCTACCTGAATTTACGCAGCGGAGTGAACTTTGGCGCCTGGCGACTGCGTAACGTCTCGTCGATGGAGTATGACCGGACCCGGCGCTGGAATTCACAGAGCACCTGGCTGCAGCGCGACCTGAAGTCACTCAAAAGCCTGCTGCGGATGGGCGATACTTTTACGAGCGGCGACGTTTTCGACAGCGTGCAGTTTCGCGGCGTTCAGCTGATGTCGGATGATGAAATGCTGCCGGATAGCCAGCGCGGCTTTGCCCCGACGATCCGCGGTATGGCGCACAGCAATGCGAAAGTCACCATCTCCCAGCATGGCTACGTTATCTATGAAACGTTTGTCTCGCCGGGAGCGTTCGCCATTAACGATCTCTATCCGACGGCGCAAAGCGGCGACCTCGAAGTCCAGGTTAAAGAGAGCGACGGTTCGGTGCGGACCTTTACCCAGCCCTTTTCAGCCGTACCGTTTATGCTGCGCGAAGGACGAGTGAAATTTAGCCTGAGCGCCGGGCGCTACCATTCGGGGCAGAGCCAGACGCCATCGCCGACATTTTTGCAGGGGACGCTATTTTATGGGCTGCCGGCCGAGTTCACGCTCTACGGCGGTAGCCAGCTGGCGCAGGATTACCAGTCCTGGGCGCTCGGCGTCGGACGTGGTTTTGGCGAGCTGGGCTCGCTTGGGGGCGATGCAACATGGGCGAATACCAAAACGCCTTCGGGAAAGCGCTCGGCGGGCCACTCGCTGCGCGTGCAGTACCAGAAGGATTTTGCCGGAACCGGCACCTCATTTAGCCTCGCCAGCTATCGCTACTCCTCTGGCGGTTATTACGACTTTAGCGAGGCCAACGCGCTTGAAAGCCGCAATGGCCTTGTGGACAACAAGCGCAGCCGGGAGGAAATCTCCGTATCGCAGGCGTTTGGCGGTATGAGTAGCCTGGCGATTTCCGCCTGGTCACAGGAGTACTGGCACCGCCAAAGCCGCGATGAAACAATCCATCTCGGATTTTACAGCGCCTGGCGAGGCGTTTCGTGGGGCGTGGGTTATTACTACACCCAGTCTTCCGATCGCCAAAAAGCCGATCGCTCATGGTCCTTCAACCTGAGCATTCCGCTTGGCGGCCCGCTTGCCGAGAGCGCGATTAGCTATAGCACCACTTCCGACAATAACGGACGCACCTCGCAGCAGGCGTCGCTGTACGGTTCGATTCCGCGTAATCCCCATCTCTATTATTCCCTTCAGCAGGGCTACGCTAACGGCGGACAGGGCAGTAACAGCAGCGCATCGCTGGATTACCATGGCGGCTACGGAACCGCGCAGCTCGGCTATCGCCAGGATAGCGGAAGCCATCAGCTGACCTGGGGCGCTGCGGGCTCCATCGTCGCCCATCCTCATGGCGTGACGCTGGGGCAGACCGTCGGCGATAGCTTTGCCATCGTACGCGCGCCGGGAGCCGCCGATGTGGCGATTCAAAACGGCAGCAACGTGCATACCGACTGGCGGGGTTATGCGGTGGTGCCCTCGCTGACGGCGTATCGCAAAAACACCATTACGCTCGATACCGAATCGCTGGCCGACGATGCCGATGTTGAACTTGAAGGACAGACGGTGATCCCCGGCGGCGGGGCGGTGGTGCAGGCAAACTATCAGACCCATATCGGCAACCGAGTACTGTTTACGCTCAGCGATAGCCGCGGTCCGCTGCCGTTTGGCGCCAGCGTTCGCCTGCGTAAGGCTGAAGACGAGCAAGGCGCGGTTCCGGGCGGCATGGTGGCTGATGGCGGGCAGGTCTATCTGAGCGGTATCCCGCAAGAAGGGACGCTTGATGTTGCCTGGAACGCCGACAATATCTCGCGGAAATGCGCGCTGCATTTCCATCTTACCGATACCGTACAGCAGGGACAGAGTCCGGTAAAAACCGTCTCTGGCGTTTGCCAGTAGGTCAGCACTGAGGTGATTTTGCGCATAGTATCGTTTTTATTGCTACTGATGGCCGGGATTTATAGCCACGGCGGGTGGGCGGAAACCTGTAAAGGGGATATCGGTCAGATGACCGTTAACGTCCAGAATATTAAGTATCTGCCTACGCTGCCGCTGAATACGCAGATGACCAGCGTGATGGCGGATAACGGCAGCGGGATTCATTTCACCTGCGATCTTCAACTGCCGAAAGCGGCGGCTAAACGTCTGGTGTATCGGCAGCTTAAAACCGCCTCATCGCCCCTGTCGATCGGCGGCCAGCACGTTTTTCCCTCCGCGCTGGACGGCATGGGCTACACGTTGGGCTTTCAGTGCAGCGGCGGCGCCATTCGCGTGATTGATGGCAGCCATGCGGCCGGTAGCGCGGAGTCCGTGACGGTTTGCGACAGCAATGAAATAGCTAACCTGCTGACGCAGCAGCAGATTGTGGTGAAAGTCTTCGTGACGTTTTATAAGACCGGCGAGGTCGCTCTGGCCAGCGGTAACCACGCTAACGTTCCGGCGCAGCCGCAGATTGGTGAACTGACTATTCAGCAGCAGGCCGATAGCAGCGCCGCTTTTGTCGCCAGCCCGCCGGTCACTCTCGATATGGCCGCGCTGAACGTCGATATCGGCAGCAGCGGCAGTTGTCAGGTCTCAACCGCGAATATTCACGTCAGCCTCGGCGCGGTAAATAAAGCGGAGTTTAAAGGCAAAAACACCGTCGGCGGCAGCGCCAGGAGCTTCTCCATTCCGGTCTTCTGTTCCACGCCGACCGATATCCGTATTGGTTTTTTTGGCGTGACGACGCAAACCGGGGGGACGGATACCCTGGCGCTCAGCAAAGACAATGCCTCCGCGAGCGGGGTGGGCGTCAGGCTGACCTACGGCAATAACAGCGCCCCGGCGCCAGCAGTCGGAACCGGCGTCAAAATCAACGAAGCCAGCAACTTACCTGTGCTCAAGCGAATTACCGCCAGCAGCGCCGGCGCGGCGGAAAATATCAACTTCAACGCCCAGTACATACAGACGGATGACGCGGTAACCGCCGGTACCGCCAATAGCATGGTGACGTTTGCGCTGGAGTATAACTGACCGTCGCTTTCGCGCTGCGGCTCACAAAAAAGAGATGTCATAACGATTTTTCGCACAGTGAGCGGATCGGTACGCTATCAATGATCGAGAGATTAAGCGGCTGACCGGGAGTACTTATGTGCGGGAAAATCGAAAATGAAAATCGCCTTTGGTGAGCTTAAGCCTCTTTTGCAGGCGCAGCGCGTTTTTGTCGGCGGGCAGAAACTGGTCTGCGCCCACGCCTTTTACCGTGATGACCTGCCGATCGATGTACCGGAAAACCTGGCCACCGAGGCCTATACCACCTACTGGGGGCGCTGCGGTGAACGGCTGGCCTCACTGGGTGCTTTTAGCTATACGCGAACCCTGCTGCCAGCGCTCATCAGGGTAGGGCGCTACACCTCGATTGCCGATCGGCTACAGGTGCTGGGCGACCGGCATCCGTTGGAGTGGGCCAGCGCCAGCCCGGTTTTTTATGCTCATCACTCTGGCGTGATGGCGACGCTGGCAGCCGACAGCGGCAGGCCCAACCAGTTTTACCCTTTTGAGAAAACGCCCCGGCCAATAACCATCGGCAACGATGTGTGGATTGGTCAGAATGTCACCCTGGCGCAGGGCATCACGATTGGCGATGGGGCAGTGATTGCCGCCAACGCGCTGGTGGTCAAAGACGTCGCGCCGTACGCCATCGTCGGTGGTCATCCGGCGAAGGTCATCCGCATGCGCTTTAGCGAGGCGATTATCGAGCAACTGCTGGCGCTACGCTGGTGGCGTTACTCTGCCCAGGATATTGCCGTTTGTCCGGTTAATCAGGTTGAACGCTTTTGCGAGCTGCTCGCCGGGCGCGTCGCTGAAGGGACGCTGTCCGCTTTTTCGCCGCCGGTATTGACGGCGACCATGATTAAAGATTTTATGGCGAATAAACAGCATCCGCCGCGCAGCGCGGTGTAATCAGAAACGGTTCACATTTGGACAAGGATAAAAAGATGAAGTTGAAGTCAGGTATTGCTTTCATCATTGCCGCCATCGCCTTTGGCGCTCAGGCGCGCGACATGAACAGCATCCAACAAAGCGGCGAACTTAAAGTCGGCGTGCCGGGAGACTACGCGCCGCTGGCGTTTCACAATAAAGCCGGAGAGCTGCTGGGCTACGATGTGGATATGGCGAAAGATCTCGGCAAGCGCCTTGGCCTGAAGGTGCGCTTCGTGCCGACCAGCTGGCCAACTCTCTCCGCCGATCTGAAGGCCGACAAGTTTGATATCGCCATGGGCGGGGTGACGGAAACCGCGGCGCGGGCGAAAGATTTCGCGTTAAGCCAGCCGGTGGTGCCGAACGGCAAAATTGCGCTGGCTAACTGCGCGGCAGCGCCGGCCCTCGGTAGCCTGGAAAAAATCGACCAGCCGAACGTGAAGGTGGTGGTGAATCCGGGGGGAACCAACCAAAGCTTTGTTGATGAACATATCAAGCATGCGCAAATTATCCGGGTGAAAAACAATATCGATAACCTTGAAGCGCTGCGGCAGAAAACGGCGGATATGATGGTGACCGACCTGATCGAAGGCGTCTATTACCAGAGCAATGAACCGGGCGTATTCTGCGTGGCTAACGAGACGCCGTTCCCGGGAACCGCGAGCTTTAAAGTCTATATGATGAATAAAGATAACCCGCAGCTGCTGGAGAAAGTAAACCAGTGGCTGGATAGCCAGGATAAAAATGTGCTTAAGCAGAAGTGGCGCATTCATGACCAGGTAAAACCATAAAGCAATAAAGGTTTTCTATGCGGATCTGGCGGAAGATAATCAGCGCATCGGGTTTTCCGCCAGTACATCGTGAAGCAGCCAGTCATAAAACACCTTCACTTCCGGACGCATGATCGCATGCTGCGGCGTCACGATGTAGTAGGACCAGGTTAGCGGCCAGCGGCGGGTGGCCTGTAGCTGGACGAGTTGCCCCGTGGCGAGGTGCTGCCTTACCAACGCCCGGCGGACGAGGGCGACGCCGCGCCCGCTGAGGGCGGCAAGGATAACCGCCGACGTTGAGTCGATATGCATCCCGCTATCGCGCGCCGTCGGGGCCTGAGCCGCGGCCAGCACATCCTCCCATGAGGGAAAGCTGGCACCGGGATGCGGCGTATCATCATGAATCAGCTTTTGCGCCGCCAGCCACTCGCCGCAGGTGGTTTTGTCTGCCGGGACGATAAGTGGGCTGCACACCAGCAACGCCTCTTCATCCATCAGCCAGGTTTTATCGACCCCGGGCCAGTCACCGCGGCCGCAGCGAATACCTAAATCCGCTTCGCCGTGGGCCACATCCATCAGCTTTTCCGTAACGTTGAGGCGCAGGTCGATATTTTCATGGGCGGCGGAGAAGCGATTTAAGCGCTCCATCAGCCAGTTCATCATCAGCACCTGCGAGGCGGTGATCACCACCACCGAACGCGCCCGGCGGCCGCGAAGCTTATTCAGCCCGCTCTCCAGCCTATCCAGTCCCTGAGTAATATCCTGCAGCGCTTCCTGGGCCTCGCTCACCAGGGTCAGACGCGCTTTACCGGCACGGGTGCGGTGCAGCAGCGGATGGCCGACCCACTCTTCCAGCGCCCTGACCAGCTGCCCGACGGCGGCGGGGGTCACCCCCAGCTCGCGCGCCGCGCCGGTAAAGCTGCCGTGGCGGGCGGTGGCTTCAAAAGCGTGAAGCCATTTCAGTCGGTTAAGCGATCGCATGCTGGATATCCCTCAGTCAAATTTCGCCTCAGTATAGGCCATCAAGATAGATTTTCTTTGCTGCAGGACTATTTCTTCTCATTCGTCAGCGCGGTTCAGGGCAGGCATGCTGAGGCCATACAAGCAACCGTGAAGAGGTGAATGATGAATACGACGTTTATGGGAAAAAAACTGCTCGTGATTGGCGGGACCAGCGGTATGGGGCTGGCGACGGCCAAACGGGTGGTGGAGAATGGCGGCAGCGTGGTGTTGGTGGGCAATCGTCGGGAAAAGGCCGAACAGGCGCGTCAGGCGCTGGCGACATACGGTAAGGTGGATATTCTCGTGGCCGACCTGATGAGCGAGGCCGGTATGCAGCAGGTCATGGCGAACATCAATGCAGAGCATCAGGATATCAGCCTGCTGGTCAACGCTGCCGGCGTCTTCTTCCCGAAGCCGTTTATCGAACATGAAATGGCCGATTACGATCGGTATATGAATCTCAACCGCGCGACGTTTTTTATCACCCGTGAGGTGGTGCGCAATATGCTGGTCAACGGCATCAAAGGCTCGATTGTGAATATCGGGTCGATGTGGGCGCAGCAGGCCATCGGCGCGACGCCGTCCTCGGCATACTCCATGGCGAAGGCGGGGCTGCATGCGCTGACGAAAAACCTGGCGATTGAGCTGGGCGGTAGCGGTATTCGGGTCAATGCGGTATCTCCGGCGGTGGTGCATACGCCAATCTATGAAAACTTTATTCCTGAAGAGGATGTGAAGGCTGTGATGAATAGCTTTGACGGCTTCCATCCCGTTGGCCGCGTCGGCACGCCTGATGATATCGCGCAGACCGTCACTTTTCTCCTCAGCGAGAGCACCCGCTGGGTGACCGGTGCGGTTTGGGATATTGATGGCGGCGTGATGGCTGGTCGGAATGTCTGATTACGTTCATTATGTCAGTCAGGGTATTGGCATAACGAAAACGAATTCAGGATAAAAGAGTCCATGAGCGCTGAGATAACGCTGCCCGTCGGGCAGCAAAACCAGAATATTATTCGCCTGGCGACGGCACAGGCGCTGGCGGGAGCAAACTCGGTGGTGTTTTACGCCACAGGGGCGATTGTTGGCAACGCCATCGCGCCCGTACCGACGCTGGCAACGCTGCCTGTCACCATTTTTGTGCTGGGTATGGCGGCCTGCATACTGCCGTTTGGCGAACTGGCCAGACGGCGCGGACGCAAGACGGTCTTTATGACCGGCACCGGGGCCGGTGTGTTGACGGGAATGCTGGCGGCGCTGGCGGTGGTGCTCGGTTCGTTCTGGCTATTCTGTATCGCGGCCTTTTTCGGCGGCGCCTATGCGGCGGTGGCGGTTTCTTTCCGCTTTGCCGCCACTGATGGCGTCAGCGGCGAGCGGCGCGCCCGGGCGCTCTCCCTGGTTATGGGGGGCGGCGTGGCGGCGGGGGTTATCGGCCCGATGCTGGTGACCGGCACCATGAATCTGTGGCCACCACACACCTTCGCAATGACCTTTATCGCTCAGGGACTGGTGGCGGCGCTATCGGCGCTGGTTTTACTGGGGGTAAAAACCGCCGCGCCGGTGGCGCAGACCCAATCTGGCGGGCGTCCGCTGGGCGAAATCGTACGCCAGCCGGGGTTTTCCCGGACGGTATTCAGCGGCGCAATCTCCTATATGGTGATGAATTTTTTGATGACCGCCGCGCCGCTTTCCATGCACATGCACGGTATCTCGCAGCAGGCATCGAATCTGGGCATTCAGTGGCACGTGATCGCCATGTATGGCCCAGGATTTTTTACCGGCAAGTTGATTAATCGCTTCGGCGCCCGGCGTATTAACGCTGCAGGGTTGATTCTACTGGTGCTGTCGGTGATGGTTGGCCTCGCCGGTATCGACATTATGCACTACTGGCTGTCGCTTATTCTGCTCGGCATTGGCTGGAACTTCGGCTTTACCGGCGCGTCGGCGCAGATTATGGATTTCCACCGCCCGGAAGAGAAAACCCAGGTGCAATCGCTGAACGATTTTATTGTCTTCGGGGTCATGATGATTGGCTCGTTTTCCTCCGGCGCATTGATGAATCTCTTCGGCTGGAATGCCGTGCTGTGGGGGTCACTGGTGCCGGTTGTGGTTGCGCTGATCGCATTATTGTTCGGCAGGCGTCCAACATTAAGAGGATAAGCCGCTTCGCTTTTTAAACGCGAGCGGAAGTATTTTTCCGCTCTTTATTTTTGTCACGACAGCATTTTTCAAATGTGAATTGATTGCATGAAATAGAATTCATATCTCATTTTTTCAGGTGATGGATCTCGTTAATGCGATCCCTCACATCCGCTTATGAACCTTTATAAGATAAAAGGAAATATGTGTGGGTGAGTTTTTATCCCCGGAGTGAGGTGCGGGATAATATTTAGATGATAGGGCTGGCTTATTATATCTATAGGTCCTGCCTGTCGTGGGTTTTGACGTTAATCAATATACGCAGTGCTTTCACCGCTATTATGTTACGTGAAATTATAAGTATAAGACGTCATTATCTCAGCTGCAATGCCTCAAAGGAATGATCTTATGAAGAAAATTGCGACCATTACGGCCTCTGTCATTACCGCAGGCTTGTTATGTTATTTAGGGTTGTCAGGCTATATCTGGTATTACGACAATCAGCGTATTAAAAAAAACGAGCAGCAACTCTCGGCGGTTGACGAAAATAATAAAGTTCTCTCTTTTTTTAGTGAAAAAGGTTGCGACTACTGCCATACGCCAGCGGCGGCGTTGCCCTTTTACGCCTCTTTTCCCGTAGCCAAACAGTTGATGGATTATGATGTGCGGCTGGGATACAAATCCTTTAGCCTGCAATCCGTGCGTACCTCCCTGATTGACGATAAACCCGTTTCACAAAGTGAATTAAACAAGATTGAGTGGGTTATGCAGCATCAAACGATGCCGCCCACGCGTTACGTCGCGCTGCACTGGGCCGGCAGTGTGAGCGACAGCGAACGTATTGAGATACTCAACTGGATAAAGCACCAGCGGGAGCGCTACTACGCCAGCGCGGATACCGCCGCGGAGCATCGTAATGAACCTCTCCAGCCGATCCCAAAAAAACTGCCCGTCGATGAGCAGAAGGTTGCGCTGGGTTTTCGTCTTTATCATGACGCGCGAATATCGGGCGACAGCACAATATCTTGCGCACACTGTCACGCCTTAAACGCGGGCGGGGTAGATGGCAGAAAAACGTCCATTGGCGTAGGGGGGGCTATTGGGCCAATTAATGCGCCAACGGTATTTAACGCTGTCTTTAATATTGATCAATTCTGGGACGGTCGGGCGTCAACGCTGCAGGAACAGGCCGGTGGCCCGCCGTTAAACCCCATTGAGATGGCATCAAAATCCTGGGGAGATATTATTAATAAACTGGATAAAGATCCTGTATTGAAAAAGGATTTTTTAGCCGTTTACCCGCAAGGTTTTAGCGGTGAACGCATTACTGATGCTATCGCTGAATTTGAAAAAACATTAATTACCCCCGATGCGCCATTTGATAATTGGCTGCGCGGTGATGAAGGCGCTCTGACCGCCCAACAAAAACATGGCTATCAGCTATTTAAGGATAATAAATGTGCCACCTGTCACGGCGGTATTATTCTCGGCGGCCGCTCTTTTGAACCTCTGGGGCTGAAGCGTGATTTTGATTTTGGCGAAATAACGGCTGCTGATATTGGCCGAATGAATGTGACTAAACAAGTTCGTGATAAATTACGCCAAAAAGTGCCGGGTCTGCGTAATGTGGCTCTCACCGCCCCCTATTTCCATCGCGGCGATGTTCCGACGCTTGATGGCGCGGTAAAACTTATGCTGCGCTATCAGGTCGGTACTGAATTAGCACAAAAAGATATCGATGATATTGTCGCTTTTCTGCATAGCCTGACCGGTGTCTATACGCCATATCAGCCTGGGCAATAACGGTATGACGATGAGCGAACGTTCCCGGAGTTGGCTGAGGGCCATTAAACTGTACCGCGAATGCGATGGTCGGACGCTGATGAAGGATTTTTCATTCAGCGTTTCGCCGGGCGATTGGGTGCAGATCGCCGGAGGCAACGGTGCGGGGAAAACGACCCTCCTGCGCCTGCTCGCCGGACTGGCTCGCGCGGATGCCGGTGAAATCTACTGGCAAGGCCAACCCCTGCATCGCGTACGCGACGGCTACCAGCAAAACCTGCTGTGGATTGGCCATAAGCCGGGAATCAAAGCCCGTCTGACTGCCCTGGAAAATCTACGCTTTCTTTATCAACACGACGATATCGCTCAATGCCGGGAGGCCCTGGAACAGGCGGGGCTTGCCGGCTACGACGATACTCCCGTTAACCAGCTCTCCGCCGGTCAGCAGCAGCGCGTGGCGCTGTCGCGTCTCTGGCTGACCCGCGCCCGGCTGTGGATCCTCGACGAACCTTTTACAGCTGTCGACACGGCAGGCGTCGAGCGCCTGATTCAGCGCATGGCGCAGCACACGGAACAAGGCGGCATCGTTATCTTCACCACCCATCAACCCATTACCGCGGCGTCCGGCAGGATACGGCGCATTGCGCTGAGCGGCGAGGGGACGGAACGGTGATGTGGCGGATTTTTTGTCTTGAACTGCGGGTCGCGTTTCGCCATCGCGCGGAAATCGCCAATCCGCTGTGGTTTTTTCTGATGGTCATCACCCTGTTCCCGCTGGCTATTGGTCCGGATCCGCAGCTTCTGGCGCGGCTGACGCCCGGCATTATTTGGGTCGCTGCGCTGCTCTCCTCGCTGCTGGCGCTGGAGCGCTTGTTTCGCGACGACTTTCAGGACGGCAGCCTCGAACAGCTGATGCTGCTGCCTTTGCCGTTGCCGGCAGTGGTGCTGGCTAAGGTGATGGCTCACTGGACGGTGACCGGTCTGCCCCTGCTGATCCTGTCGCCGCTGGCGGCGCTGCTGCTGGGCATGGACGTCTATGGCTGGAAAATTATGGCGCTGACCCTGCTGTTAGGGACGCCAACGCTGGGATTCCTCGGCGCGCCGGGCGTGGGGCTCACCGTCGGGCTTAAGCGCGGCGGCGTGCTGTTAAGCGTACTGGTTCTGCCGCTGACGATTCCGTTACTCATTTTTGCCGCCGCCGCGATGGATGCGGCGGCTATGCATCTGCCCGTTGAGGGGTATATGGCGATTCTGGGCGCGCTGCTGGCGGGCAGCGCAACGTTAAGCCCTTTTGCGACGGCGGCGGCGCTTCGCGTCAGCATGCAGTAGCGCCTGTCTCCCTGATGGCGCTTATCAGGTTTGCGACGGCGGGTGGTTTTCAGGCCCGCGCTTATCAATAGATTCATCTTTATTTCTGGTGACTGAAATATGAGGAAAACAGGGATTCGACTAACGCATCCGCCGCGGCTTTATCAGCTCTGCGGCAGGGTTGCGCCGTGGCTGGGCTGCGTCAGCGCGCTGGTGCTACTCGCGGGCTGGGTCTGGGGATTTGGCTTTGCGCCCGCGGATTATCAGCAGGGCGACAGCTATCGCATTATCTATCTGCACGTGCCGGCGGCCATGTGGTCTATGGGCATTTATGCCCTGATGGCGGTGGCGGCATTTATTGGCGTGGTCTGGCAGATGAAGATGGCGAATCTGGCGCTGGCGGCAATGGCGCCCGTGGGGGCGGTATTTACTTTTGTGGCGCTGGTGACCGGAGCCGCGTGGGGGAAACCTATGTGGGGCACCTGGTGGGTTTGGGATGCCAGATTAACCTCTGAGCTGGTGCTGCTATTTCTTTACGTCGGCGCGATTGCGCTGTGGCACGCTTTTGACGACCGCCGTCTGGCCGGTCGCGCGGCGGGTATTGTGGTGCTTATTGGCGTGGTGAATTTACCGATCGTTCACTACTCGGTGGAGTGGTGGAACACCCTGCATCAGGGTTCGACGAATATGCAGCAAAGCATCGACCCGGCGATGCGCACGCCGCTGCGGCTGGCGATTATCGGCTACCTGCTACTGTTTATCACGCTGGCGCTAATGCGCATGCGGAATCTCATTTTGCTCATGGAAAAACGTCGTCCGTGGGTAAGCGAGCTGATTTTAAAAAGGGGCCGTCGATGAACTGCGCATTTGCAAACTGGAGCGATTTCCTGGCCATGGGCGGCTATGCCTTTTACGTCTGGCTGGCGGCGGCATTGACCGTTATCCCGCTAATGGCGCTGGTCGCGCACAGCGTTATACAGCATCGGATCATCCTGCGCGGCATCGTACAGCAGCGCGCTCGTGAAGCCCGGATGCGCGCGGCGCAGGAGGCAAGATGAATCTTCGCCGCAAAAATCGGCTGTGGGTCGCCCTCACGATCCTCGCCGGGCTCACGTTGACCACCGCGCTGGTGCTTTACGCGCTGCGCTCGAGTATCGACCTGTTCTATACGCCCGGCGAAATCCTCTATGGCAAGCGCGAAACGCAGCAACGGCCCGAGCCCGGTCAGCGTCTGCGCGTCGGCGGGATGGTCATGCCCGGCAGCGTGAAGCGGGATCCGAACTCGCTGCGGGTGAGCTTTAGCATCTATGACGCCGAAGGTTCGGTGGATGTCAGCTACGACGGCATTCTGCCGGACCTGTTTCGTGAAGGGCAGGGCGTGGTGGTGCAGGGCGAGCTTGATGAACAACGCCGGGTACAGGCGAAAGAGGTGCTCGCCAAACACGATGAGAGCTATACCCCGCCGGAAGTGGAAAAAGCGATGGAGAGAAACCATCGCCGGCCGGATAGCGCCTACAGGGATGCCTCCTCATGATGCCTGAAGTCGGCAACGGGCTGCTGTGTCTGGCGCTTGGCGTTGCGCTACTACTTTCCGTCTATCCGCTGTGGGGCGCGGCGCGGGGCGATAGGCGAATGATGGCCTCTTCCCGGATATTTGCCGGGCTGCTGTTTATCCTCGTAATGGGCGCCTTTATGGTGCTGATTAACGCCTTGATTACGAACGACTTTACGCTGAACTATGTGGTCAACAACGCCAATACTCAGCTGCCGGTCTGGTACCGCGTGGCCGCGGCCTGGGGCGCTCATGAAGGTTCGCTGCTGCTGTGGGTGCTGATGATGAGCGGCTGGACGCTGGCGGTAGCGCTGCTCAGCAGGCGGATGCCGCTCGATATCGTTGCCCGAGTGCTGGCGGTGATGGGAATGATAAGCGTCGGCTTTCTGCTGTTTATTCTGTTCACCTCCAACCCGTTTGCCCGTACGCTGCCGGAATTCGCCATTGAAGGGCGCGACCTGAATCCGCTGTTGCAGGACCCCGGGCTTATCTTCCATCCACCGCTGCTGTATATGGGCTATGTTGGATTTTCGGTCGCCTTTTCCCTGGCGATAGCCTCGCTGTTGAGCGGACGGTTGGATAGCGCCTTCGCGCGCTTTTCACGCCCGTGGACGCTGGCAGCGTGGGTCTTCCTGACGCTCGGTATTGTGCTGGGCTCCGCATGGGCGTACTACGAGCTGGGCTGGGGCGGCTGGTGGTTCTGGGATCCGGTGGAAAACGCGTCACTGATGCCATGGCTGGCCGGCACCGCGCTGCTGCATTCGCTGGCGGTTACTGAACAGCGCGCCAGCTTCAAGGCGTGGACGCTTCTGCTCGCCATCTGCGCATTTTCACTCTGTCTGCTGGGGACCTTTCTGGTGCGTTCCGGCGTGCTGGTCTCGGTTCATGCTTTTACCTCCGATCCGGCGCGCGGCATGTTTATTCTTGCCTTTATGGTGCTGGTGGTTGGCGGCGCTTTGCTGCTGTTCGCCGCGCGTGGCTATAAGGTGCGCTCGCGGGTAAATAATGCGCTCTGGTCGCGCGAGTCACTGCTGCTTGGCAACAACGTTCTGCTGATTACCGCGATGCTCGCGGTGCTGCTGGGTACGCTGCTGCCGCTGGCGCATAAACAGCTGGGCCTCGGCAGCATTTCGATTGGCGCGCCGTTCTTTAACACGATGTTCAGCGGGCTGACGGCGCCGTTTGCGCTGCTGCTGGGCATCGGCCCGCTGGTGCGATGGGGGCGAGATCGCCCGCGCAGGCTCAGGCGGCTGCTGGTTATCGCCAGCGCAAGCACGTTGGCGCTGGCGCTTCTGTTGCCATGGTGGTTTGGCGATAAGATTGTCGCCATGACGGTGGTCGGGCTGGCGATGGCCTGTTGGGTCTTTACGCTGGCGATGGCGGAGATCGCCTGGCGGGTTTCACGCGGCGCCAGAAAGACACTCAGCTACTGGGGAATGGTCGCAGGCCACCTCGGGCTGGCGGTCGCCATTGTGGGCATCGCTTTTAGCCAAAATTACAGCGTGGAGCGCGATGTGCGTATGCGCACGG
This sequence comes from Klebsiella pasteurii, assembly GCF_018139045.1. Classification (NCBI taxonomy): domain Bacteria; kingdom Pseudomonadati; phylum Pseudomonadota; class Gammaproteobacteria; order Enterobacterales; family Enterobacteriaceae; genus Klebsiella; species Klebsiella pasteurii. The sequence continues at coordinate 2,633,106 of NZ_CP073236.1, read as the reverse complement.
GCGACAGCGTCGACATCCATGAATACCGCTTTTCCTTCCAGGAGGTCAAAGAGATTCTCGGCCCAAACTATCGTGCTGCCGTCGCGGTCATTGGCGTCACGCGAAATGGCGAACCGCAGGCGATACTGAATGCGGAAAAACGGTTTTACGCCAGCAGCAACGCCATGATGACCGAAGCGGCGGTTGACGGCGGATTTACCCGCGATCTCTATGCCGCGCTGGGTGAGGATCTGGGCAACGGCGCCTGGGCCGTGCGCCTCTATTATAAACCGTTCGTGCGCTGGATTTGGGCGGGAGGAGTGCTGATGGCGTTGGGCGGAGTATTGTGCCTGAGCGATCCACGCTACCGCCGGCGTCGTGGACACCCTACCGCGGAGGTCGGATGAAGCGCGGTATGATGGTGATCCCGCTGGTCATTTTTATGGCCATTATGCTGCTGCTGGTATGGCAGCTGGCGCGTAATGCGCAAGGGGACGATCCCGCCAGCCTGGAGTCGACGCTGATTGGCCAGCCGGTGCCGCTTTTTCGCCTTGAGGCGTTGGAGGATAGCAAGCAGCATTTTCAGGCGGATGTGCTGAGTCAGGGCGAACCGCTGCTGCTTAACGTCTGGGCAACCTGGTGCCCGACGTGTCGCGCAGAGCATCGGTATTTAAATCAGCTTTCCGCGCAGGGGATCCGCGTGGTTGGTCTGAACTACAAAGACGATCGGCTGAAAGCGATAGACTGGCTGAAAACGCTGGGCAATCCCTATGCGCTGAGCCTGTTTGACGGTGACGGAATGCTTGGCCTGGATCTCGGAGTCTACGGCGCGCCGGAGACGTTTTTGATCGATGGGCAGGGGATTATTCGCTACCGCCACGCGGGCGATCTTAACGATCGGGTGTGGGAACGTGAATTCAGGCCGCTGTGGGAGAAGTACAGTAGGGAGGCCGCGCCATGAGATTTCTACTGAGTGCGCTGATGCTGCTGCTTTGCGCGCACGCGCTGGCCGCTATTGATGTCATGCCGTTTAAAGATGAGGAGCAGGAACAGCGGTTTCGCCTGCTTACGGAGCAGCTTCGCTGCCCGAAATGCCAGAACAATAGCATTGCTGATTCCAGTTCCGCGATCGCGGCAGATCTGCGGCAGAAAGTTTTTGCGCTCATGCAGGAAGGGAAAAGTAACGATGATATCGTGGACTACATGGTGGCGCGCTACGGCAACTTCGTCACCTACGATCCGCCATTAACCCCGCTGACTATTCTGCTGTGGGTACTGCCGGCCACCGCGATCGCCATCGGCGGTTGGGCGATAGTGGCCCGTTCGCGCCGCCGCGTCAGGATCGGACTGGAGGCGTTTTCTGCCGGCCGGGCGCCTGAGAGCAAACCCACCGGGCCGTGGGTTTATATACCCGGCGCGGTCATTGCGCTGGCGGTAGGCGCGGCCAGCTATTGCCATACCGGCCACTATCAGCAGGTGAGAATCTGGCAGCAGGCGGTGGCCCAGACGCCGGCCCTGCTGGCGCGGGTACAGGAACCAAAGGCGTTGCCGCTTGATGAAGACGATTTGCGGCGTCTGGCCCTCGGGTTACGCACCAGACTGTGGCAAAACCCGGACGCCAACGTTGAGGAGTGGCTTATGCTCGGGCGGATTGGCAGGATCCTGGACAACGCCGGTATGGTGACTCAGGCTTATGCTCGCGCTTACGCGCTGGCGCCAGAGAACGATCGGGCGGCATTTAGCTATGCGGAGGCGCTGCTGCGGGTATCGGACCCACGGGGTGACGCGCTGGTGCGTCAGCTGATGGCGCACCAGCGCGTTAACGCCCGCCTGCTTAATCTGTATGCGCTTAGTGCGTTAGAACAGGCGCATTTTAGCGAGGCGCTGACGGCGTGGAAGACGCTGCTGAACCTATTACCGCCTGACGATGCGCGTCGAGCGGTCATTGAGCGTCACATTAACCAGACGGAGCAACGGTTAACCCATGGCGATCCCGCCGCCGAAGCGCCGGGTTAATAACCGCTCTGTTTATTCACCAGGTGTTTCAGCGGCAGCGCCTGCCGCTGCCGCTGGATGTTATCCAGCAGCTGGCGGGCAATCACCTCCGTCTGCGCGATGGAGGCCATATGCGGAGTGATAACCACCTGCGGATGCTGCCACAGCGGGTCTTCCTGGGGCAGCGGTTCGACGGGGAAGACGTCCAGCAGCGCGCCGGAGAGCTTGCCGCTATCCAGCGCCTCGAGCACGTCCAGATTCACCATATGCTCGCCGCGTCCGCAGTTAATTAGCGCTGCACCGTCAGGTAGTTGCTCCAGTAAAGGGTGGGCAAGGATGCCTCGCGTCTGATCCGTTAACGGCAGGACGTTGATCAGCGCATCCAGTTGGCCAAGAAATTCGCCAGCCTGAGCATCTCCGTGATAACAACGCACGCCAGCAAGGGATTTTTCACTGCGCGCCCAGCCGGAAACCTTATATCCCAATCCGGCAAGCTGCGCGGCGATATAGCCGCCAATTTCGCCGAGGCCCATGACCCCAACGTGATAATCGGCTGCCGCTCGCTGCGGATACATTTTCCAGACGCGCTCGCGCTGGTGAGCCAGCGCCCGGTCAAAGCGCCGCTGAAACCACAGCACGCCCCACAGCGCGTATTCAAACATACCGTGACGAAAATCTTCATCCACCACCCGACAGAGCGGAACATCGCTGGCGAAAACGCTGGCGGGCAAATGGTCGACGCCGGCAGACGCGGCCTGGATCAGCTTCAGTTGAGGCGAGCGCACCAGCAGTTGCGGGTCGGGAAACCAGCAGCAGGCATATTGCGCCTCGCGGGCGGCGGGGTCCTCTGGCAGAACCGCTTTCACTTCCGGGAATAGCGCGAACGCGGCGCAAATCTCCCGGGTATACTGAGGATCGTTACAATCCACGACGAGGGTGAACTGAGTCATAGGCATTAGCTCTTATAAGAAGTATCAAGACGGTCGAGGCGGCGCAGCCACGCCTGCCACACCAGCTGGCGTTCATGTTCAACCCCCATCAACTGCTCGCAGGCGTGCCGGCTCAGCGGCTCGGGTATCGTCTGGATGGGGCCGAGCGGCGCCAGCTGCGCGGCGGCCATCTGAATCTCGCAGGCGCGGTTCAGGTAGTACATGATGTAAAACGCATCGGCGACGGTGCGGCCGACCGACAGCAGCCCGTGGCTTTGCAGGATCATGGCGATGTTCTCGCCGAGCGAGCGCTGGATCCGCACGCGTTCATCGAGATCGAACGCCACGCCTTCATAAGGATGGTAGCCGACGCGTTGATAAAATTCGGTGCTGATTTGGTTAAGCTGCAGCAGCCCGTCTGCGCAGGCGGCAACTGCCATCCCCGGCAGCGTATGGGTGTGGATCACGCAGTGGGCGTCTTCGCGGGCCATATGGACCGCGCTATGAATCGTAAAGCCCGCCGAGTTCGCCGGAGCGCTGCCTTCGACGACCTTCCCCTGCATATCGACCACGATTAAGTTGCTGGCGGTGACTTCGTCAAACATCATGCCGAAGGGGTTAATCAAAAACCGCGGCTCGCCGTCGCCGGGCAGGCGTACGGAGAAGTGGGTATACAGCGTGTCTTCCCAGCCGAAGAGCGCCGCCAGACGATAGGCGGCGGCCAGCTGCTGGCGTAGTTCCCGTTCAGTTGCCATTTATTGTACTCCCATAAATTCACGAATGCGGGTCAGGGACGGATCGGCGACATCGCCGCGAATGCGTTGCGGCGGCATATCGCTCTGCACGACGCCGTTTTCCATCATCACCACCCGGTCAGAAATTGATAAGGCGAAGTCCATCTCGTGGGTCACGATAATCATCGTCATGCCTTCGCGGGCGAGGGACTGAATGACCTTCAGCACTTCGCCAACCAGTTCGGGGTCCAGCGCCGACGTGGGTTCATCAAACAGCATGATGTCCGGTTTCAGCGCCAGGGCGCGGGCGATGGCTACGCGCTGCTGCTGGCCACCGGAGAGCTGGTATGGGTACTTTTCGGCGTGCGCCAGCAGACCGACGCGATCCAGCAGCCACAGCGCTTGCTCCCTGGCGGCGACGCGATCAAGCAGCTTGTGATAGAGCGGGGCGAGCATCACGTTATCCAGCACCGTACGGTGGGGAAATAGGTTGAAGCCCTGGAACACCATGCCGATACGGCGTACGCCGGCGCGCATTTGCTGTTTATCGACAATGGATGCGCCTTTCAGATAATCCTCGCCGTAAAGAATGATCTCGCCGCCGTCGATGCTCTCAAGGGCGTTAATCGTACGGATCAGGGTAGTCTTGCCGGAGCCGGACGGGCCGATGATGCTGATTACCTCGCCGTTTTCCACTTTGAGGTCGATGCCTTTCAGCACGTGGTGCTGGCCCCAGGATTTTTCGATGGCGTGCAGATCCAGCGCCGGTGGGTTGCCGCTGGCGGCCTGCGCTTTTTGCGTCTGTACCGGCGGCTTCAGGTTCTGGCGCAGGGTTGCGCATTCACTCTCATTGAGCGTTTGCGGACGCTTACGCTGAATATCCAGCAGGTTTTCCAGCCCCCTGAACAGCCAGGTAAACACCGTCACTACCATGACGTAATAGACGGCGACCGCCAGCAGCGTCTCCATGACGAGGAAATTCTGCGCATACAGGCGCTGGCCGGTCAGCAGCAGTTCCGGCAGCGAAATAACCGACAGAATTGAGCTGAGTTTGATGATGGTGATGTATTCGTTAATCAGGGTAGGCAGGGAAATACGAAACGCCTGCGGGATAATAATTAAGCGCTGAACGCCGATAAAACTAAAACTTAAGGCATGGCCAGCTTCGCTTTGCCCTTTGGCGACAGAAAGCAGTCCGCCGCGATGGATTTCCGCCATATAGGCCGCTTCGGTCACCGTCATCGATACCAGCCCGGCAATAAACGGAATGCCGAGCAGCGGTTGGGTGGCCGGAAACAGCTGCGGTAGGTTATAGACAAAGACCAGCAGGACCATCAGCGGCACGCTGCGGAAAAACCAAATATAGAGTTCGACGGGAACCTTCAGCCAGCGCGGGCCGGAGAGCTTGGCGCAGGCTAAAAGAAAACCTAATATCAGGCCAATAAACCAGGACAATGAACTGACGACAACGACGGTGACACATGCCTGCCAGAATGCCCCAACGCTAAATAATGAGAAAAAGTATCCCCAATCGAACTCCATACCGACTCCCGTTTCATTATTGTATTAATTGATGCTTTCTAAGTTGTATTTCTTGATGATGGCGTCATATTTGCCGTTGGCTTTAAGGGTGGCTAACGTTGATTTAATGGCCTCGGCCAGCTCGGTGTTGCCTTTGGCGACGTAGATTCCCAGAGGCAGCGGATAGACCAGGCGGCTCGAGCTAATGGCCAGGCGGCCGCGGCTTTTCTCGACGATAATTTGCGCCGCCGGGGCGATTTCTAACTGGGCGTTGATATTTTTCGACAGCAGGGCCTGGGACGCTTCCGGCGCGGTCGGGAATTCCTGAATACTAATGGCCGGTTTGCCGTTTTTCAGACAGTACTCGTCGGAGTGCGTTTTCAGGCTCGAAACCCAGGCGGTGCCCGCCTGCAGACCTACCTTCACGCCGCACAGTTCGTCTTCCGTTTTTGGCTGAATAGCGCTGCTTTTCAGCGCAATGATTGACGCGCCGGACAGGGCATAAGGGATAGCGTCCGCCTGCTTCTGACGCTCGGGCGTCACGTACATACCGGAGATCACCGCATCGTATTTTTTACCGATGCCTAAGATCAGACTGGTGAATTTCGTGTCGATAAGCTGTGGTTTGGCCTTCAGATGTTCGGCGATCAGCGCCGCGAACTCCGGGTCGATACCGACAATATTGTTATTGCTGTCGTAGGACTCAAAGGGCGGATAGGTCACCTCCATCCCCACTTTAAAGACGCCCTCGGTCAGCAGCTCCGCGGCCTGAGCCAGCGGTGAAAAACAAGCGGTGACGGCGATGGATAAAGCCACACGGCGCGAGAGTTTTTTTAGCGTTTTGTTCATCATTTATCCTCACGGGTTATTTACGGTTTTTTGCTGTGCTTGTTTTTTCAGATGGCCAAAGGTGTTAGTGCCGCGGGCGCGTTCGGGGAGCTGGAGCTCGCCTCGGGTGACTTTCTCGCGCAGGTAGCGATAGGTCTGTAACGCCTGGCTCCACATATGCTCACCAATGCTCAGTTCTTGATACTCGCTGGCTTCGCCTGCCTCAAGGAAGCCCGGCAGCGGGCGAATCAGCGTGTGGTAGTCGCAGGCGAAAAACAGCGGGAAGGAGTAGCGTTCCTGCGGCACCTTGCGTACGCGGTGTGCAGTTGCAACAAATGTGCCAGCGCTCAGGACTTCGAGCATGTCGCCGATATTAATCACGAAAGCCTCTTCTCCGGTCGCGTTCTTCAGCGGCGGGGCGTCGATCCAGTCGCTATCCTCATTCAGCACTTCAAGACCCGGCTGGTCGGCGAGCAGCAGGGTGAAGCACTCATAGTCGGTATGTGCACCAATACCGGGAACGTCTTCGGCGCTGGCGTCAAAGGGGTAGTGGATCAGGCGCAGCTTCGATGGTGGGCAGGTGACCATCGACTTGAAATAGCCTTCCGGCAGGCCAAGGGCGAGAGCGAAGGCATCAAACAGGCGATGTCCAAGGGCGAAAACCGCCTCATAGTAGGCCAGCACCCGGGATTTAAACGCCGGCACGTCCGGCCACTCGTTGGCGCCAATCAGCGGCGTTTTCGCCATGACGTACGGGTGGTCGTCAGCGGCCTGAAAGCCGATATCGAACGCTTCTTTGTGATCCGGCTTGCCGGAACCGTAAATCTCTTCGCCTTCCGGAACGTAGCCTTTATGGCTTTTCGACTGCCCGATGTAGTACGCCATCTTGCGTTCCATCGGCAGGGCGAAAATCTCTTTGGCCGCCGCGCGGACCCCAGCAATCAGTTCAGGCGCGATGCCGTGGCCGGTAATGTAGAAAAAGCCGACTTCGCGGGCCGCCTGGCCGATAGCGTCGGCCACCGCCTGGCGTCGGGCGAGATCGTCGCAGTTCAGGTCGCTGATATCGATGGTCGGTAATTCAGTAAAAGAACTTTTTGCAGCGGTCATTTCTCCAGTTCCTTATTCAGTTAGCGAGGTGAATTCAACAAAATGCCGCTGTTCACGCTGGGCCATCCAGGCATTCAGCGACCACAGGTCGGCGACCGGAACGTTGGTAAACGGCAGGTGATGCAGGTAGCCATCGGGGCCAAACTCCGGCGTAAGCGTGGTTTGCTGGTAGCCGCGCCGGCGCTGCGATTGCCAGATCTGTTCCCAGAAGCGCTGTTGAAACTGCAGGGCCGACTGATATTCCGGCGCGGCGGGGTGCGGCACCTGCGGTCCCTGGTCGTAGCCGACGCGGGCCTGAATATGGTGAACCCGTTCGATAAAGGCGCTGAAGTCATCGCAGGGGTCATCCAGCAGGCGTTCGCTTACCACGATCCAGTGGCTGATATCGGCGGTAAATCGTAGCTGCGGCAGCTGTTGAACGATCTCCAGCGTTAGCCACGGGCTATACAGCGACGTGGCGCGATGGGTTTCAAAGCTGCAGAACAGCTCATATTCGGCGGCGAGCTCATGCGCCCTGCCGAGAAAATCCACCTGCTGCGCCAGCGGCCAGCGGTCGTTACCGGCCAGCAGGTTGACGAAGCGCGGATTAAGCGCTTTTGCCGCCGCAAAACGTTCTTTTAAGCGCTCCAGGTGCTGCGCGGGCGTTTCGCTCTGGGCCGGAATGACGCCGCCGCCGCTGAAGACAATGGCGATATACTCCAGCGCGGACGCTTCGATGCGTTGGGCCAGCGCCCGCTGCTCTTCCACCGTCAGCGGAACCCGCGCTTCAATGCCGCAGCAGCCGACGTTTTTGAGTTCGTTGACCGTTTGCTCCCACGGGGTGGTGACGCCCCACAGCGTACGAAAGACATTAAGCTGCATGGTTTTTCCTCTATGGGTATTTCACGCCGGGGAGAACGCAGAGCATTTCATACAGCAGGTTGGCGGCCAGCTGGGATGTGTTGCCGCTGACATCGTAGGGAGGCGAGACCTCGACCAGGTCGCAACCTATGAGGTTCAGGCCGCGGCAGCCGCGCACGATTTCCAGCGCCTGAATCGACGTCAGGCCGCCGACTTCCGGAGTGCCGGTACCGGGTGCCCAGATGGGGTCGAGGCTATCGATATCAAAGCTGAGATAAACCGGGCCATCTCCCATCTGCTGGCGAACCTCGGCCATCAGTGGGGCCAGGGATTTGTGCCAGCACTGCTCCGCCTGGACCAGACGAAAGCCGCGATCGACGCCCCACTGGAAGTCGCCGGCGTCGTAGCCCTGCGCGCGTTGGCCTATCTGGACGACGCGTTTGAGATCCAGCAGCCCCTCTTCGACGGCGCGGCGGAAGGTGGTGCCGTGGGCGATCTTTTCGCCGAACATCTCATCGTTGGTATCGGTGTGGGCATCGACGTGAATCAGCCCAACCGGACCGTGCTTTTTGGTCAGCGCGCGCAGTATGGGCAGGGTAATGGTGTGATCGCCCCCGAGAGTCAGGGGGATAAGCGGAAAACTATTTAAACCGGTGTAGTAATCTTCGATAATTTGCACCGATTTGAGCAGATTGTAGGTGTTAATCGGTACGTCGCCGATATCCGCTACCGACAGGGAATCAAAAGGCGCGGCGCCGGTGGCCATGTTGTACGGACGAATCATCACCGATTCGGTGCGAATGTAGCGCGGGCCGTAGCGCGTTCCGGAACGCTGTGAGGTTCCGATATCCAGCGGGATGCCGACAAATGCTGCATCAAGTCCCTGTAAATTATCAATAAATGGCAGGCGCATCATTGTGGCGCGGCCACCAAAACGCGGCATCTCGTTGCCACCCTGCGGTTGATGAAAGACGTTATCCATTTCAGCTCCTGAATCTGACCAACAAAACTCAACAACTGGGATAGTGCGAAAGATGTGCTGGACTTTAAATCGTCTGCCGCAAATACTTAGTTCATTTATTCGTGAACTAAACGCCATGCTTAACGACGCGACGCTCAACATTCGACAGCTCCAGGTTTTTGAGGCGGTGGCCCGTCTTGAGAGCTATGGCCGGGCCCAGCAGGAGCTGGGGATTTCCGTTTCCGCAATCAGCAATGCGATGTCGCAACTGGAAGGCCAGCTTGGCTTTAGCCTGTGCCAGCGAGGGCGCGGCGGTTTTGCGCTGACCGAAAAAGGGCAGCATTTTTTACAGCAGGCGATCCGCGTGCTGAGTGAACTGAACGAGCTGGAGCGTCAGTCGGCGCTGCTGAAAGGCGAGCATAGCGGTACGATTTGTATCTCAACGCTCGATTCCATCGAAACGGAAACCGCGCTGTCGCTGCCGGTGGTGCTGCGCAGCTTTAGCGATAAGTTTCCCAATGTGCATATCAAGCTGATTATTCGTACCCCGGCGGAACAGCTAAACGGCGTACTGAATAACCATATCGATCTCGCTATCGGCAGCTATAACTCGCGGGTGCACAACATCATCAGTGAACCACTCTATCGCGAGCAGCACTGGCTCTACTGTAGCGACCTGCATCCTATGTTCTTTAGCCGGCACCTTGATAAGGATCTGATCAGCCAGTGTCCGCTGGTGACGCGCAGCTACTGGAATACCAGCGATCTGCGGCGGCGTGGCTTCAGCAAAGGCAGCGCGACCGTTGAAACCGTCGATGCGCAGCTGCTGCTGATCCTGTCCGGGAAATATATCGGCTACCTTCCCGAGCACTACGCCTGGCCGTGGATTAAGGAGAATCGCCTGCGCGTGCTGTTACCCAATGAGTTTGGCTTTCAATCTCCTTTCTCAGCGATATGCAAACGCGGGCGCAGCAATGAACCTTACCTGAAGGAGTTTCGCAATCTTCTGAAGAAGAATACGGTGGCCAGACCGAAGTGGAGTGAGTGATCTTTTGGTCTGGATTTAGAAAAAACTTATGCCTGATTTGATTTGGCAAACGCCCGTTGAATATCAGGCATATAAACTGCAGTTTGCTATTAAAAATATGAATTTGAGTAAAATCTCAGATAAAAATATCGCTTTGCACCAGGATAATTCCCATCTATTAATTGGTTAAAAAATAGCCTTTTTGTGTGTTTTTTCTGAATTAATGGCAAATCTAACGCCTGGCGTTGTTTGTTAAAATTTTTTCTGCTGGAATCGACAAATATATTTTTTGAACTTTTTTTCTAATGGATGGGAAAATGATAAGAAATAGCTTATTAGCATTGGTGTGTATTTCTGTAGGTTTATTACAGGGGTGTACTAATGTTAAAAAACCACAGAGCGCACTAATAAAAAAAGATGTGATTCAAAATGAACAGCCAGCTCAGATTCCTGCCCTACAACAGTGTATCCAGGATGCTGACGCTTTGGTTAAGCTCGATAAAAAGTTTCAGCAGGATTCAAACGAGCTGTATGGTTTAATCAACGACGCTAAGTTTTATGCTTCTGTTTCAAGCCAAACGTCGGCCAGCGTAAAGTCAACGATTACTCCACTTTTTGAATACAAGATAAATGATAAGTGTAATAGTATTTCGCAGAAATTAATTAAAGAGTTCGAAAGCCGGGCAAGAAAAGCCGAGCTTAAGGATGGGCTGGCCAGATGATGTACCATAAGGGGAAATTGAATATATATAATCTTCGCGGTTTTGCGATTTTATTGTCTCTCTTTACCCTTATTGTGATGTTTCCCGCTCGTGCTGAGAGGGGAGACTTCCTTGATAATATATCGAAACTCGAAATAAAAAATCCGCCGGCCTCAGACGCCGCCAGTGGAGATTCGGCGTCGGCTAATCAACATAACGATAGCCGTGATAAAAAAGCACCGCAGAAGCAGGACGTCGTCAGAAAGAAAGTGAATCAGACGAAAACTGAAAGTACGCTTAACGCTTTGCGGAAACAGAATGCGGAACTGACCGCTGCGGCCAAAGCGGCAGAGAAAAAGCTCGATGAAACGACGCGCCAGCTGTCGGCGCAGATTGCCGCGCTGAAAGCACAGCGTGGGCAGCAAGAGAGCGGCGATCCTGCCGCCGTTAGCGCGCTAATGAAGAAGAACGCCGAGCTGACCGCCGCCGCTGATACGGCGCAAAAAAAGCTGGATGACACGACCCGCGACCTGTCGGCGCAGATTAGCGCATTGAAGGCTCAGAATGCGCAGCGCGAAAGCGGGCAGAAAACCGCGCTGGATGCGCTAACGAAAAAGAACGCCGAGCTGACCGCCGCCGCCGATACGGCGCAAAAAAAGCTGGATGACACGACCCGCGACCTGTCGGCGCAGATTAGCGCATTGAAGGCTCAGAATGCGCAGCGCGAAAGCGGGCAGAAAACCGCGCTGGATGCGCTAACGAAAAAGAACGCCGAGCTGACCGCCGCCGCCGATACGGCGCAAAAAAAGCTGGATGACACGACCCGCGACCTGTCGGCGCAGATTAGCGCATTGAAGGCTCAGAATGCGCAGCGCGAAAGCGGGCAGAAAACCGCGCTTGATGCGCTAACGAAAAAGAATGCCGAGCTGACCGCCGCCGCCGATACGGCGCAAAAAAAACTGGATGACACGACCCGCACGAAGTCGGTGCAAATCGCCGCGCTGCAAACCCAGAAGGAGCAGGGAGAGAGCCAGCAAAAAACCACCATCGATACGCTGACAGGAAAGAATCTGGAACTTCGCGCAGCAGCAGCAGCGACGCAGAAAAAGCTGGATGAGACCACCCGCGTGCTGTCGGCGAAGATCGCCGCGCTGAAAAATGAGAATACGCAGGGCGAAAGCCAGCAGAAAACCGCTCTCGACGCGCTGTCGAAAAAGAACGCTGAGCTCATCGCGGCGGCTGAAACGGCGCAGAAAAAATATGATGCTTCAGTCGCTGCTTTGAATGATAAAAATAAAGAATTACAGTCTACGCTCGATAGCCTGGCCATCAAGCAAAGCGATGTAAACCTGGCGGATAAAAGCAACAAAAATGCCTATGCGCTCGGCGTGTTCTACCTGACTCAGGCGCTATCCGATGTAAATAAAATGGCCGACAATAATGTCAAGCTAGCGCCTTCAGCGTTGGTTTCCGGGTTTAACGACGCTTATAATAAAAAACTTAAAATTAAAGAAAATGAAATAGAAAGTATCGTCAATATGCTTAACGAAAAACTATCGTCTAAGTACGTTGATATTGAAAAAAGAATCATGGCTAAAATCAAAAACAAGAAATATGAGGTTTTGCCTAATGGCGTCTATTTTGTGATTGATAAAAAAGGGAAGGCTCCGTACAAGCAGAATGAGACTTTATCCTTGAATATTCTGGAGAAAAAGCTTGATGGTACGCCGATACTTAATACGATGAATTCAACGATGGTGTACGATAAACAAACCGATCCTCTGATGGCGAAGGTATTATCATCGGGTTTTAAAGGCGGAACGGTTACGCTCTATGGTCAGGCCGGTTCGCTCTATAGCAGCACCCCCGATGAGATTAACCCGGACACGCTGATCTCAATTACCTTCGAATTACTTCCATAGCCGAACCAAACGGGCGCTGCGTAAGAAAGCCGCGACGCCCTACCAGGGCTATACCTCCATACAATCGCGGTACTTTGGTCAATACCTTATCGTCCAGCTGGCGCGGGTGGCAAAGACAATACAAACCACTCGATGGTTTTCACTCTTTCTGTGATCCAGATAATAAAAACCAGACTCTTGCGCGTAACCACGTTTACCTTTCCCTTCAAGGCGTCATAGTATAAACGTTAAATTAATGAACGCTGTTCTATAATGTAGAACAAGCATAAACTAAGGGGAAAGGATATGCAGCATAGTGCCCATTTCGCGGGGATTATCCCTCCTGTCTCAACTATTTTTACGCCTGAAGGCGATTTTGATCGACAAGGCACCGGGGCGCTAATTGACAACCTGATCGCTGCGGGCGTTGATGGACTGTTTTTTCTCGGCAGCGGCGGGGAGTTTTCTCAGCTCAACGTAGAGGAACGAAAAAACATTGCCGCTTTCGCCATCGCGCATGTGAATGGGCGTGTTCCGGTGCTGATTGGTACCGGCGGAACGAATGCTCGCGAGACGATCGCGCTCAGCCAGCATGCGCAGCAAAACGGTGCGGATGGGATTGTCGTTATCAATCCCTACTACTGGAAAGTCTCTGAAGCGAACCTAATCCACTATTTTCAGCAGGTGGCTGATAGCGTCACGTTACCGGTGATTTTGTATAACTTCCCGGCCCTGACCGGCCAGGATCTGACGCCGCCGTTGGTGAAAAAACTGGCGGATTCACGTGCGAATATCGTCGGTATCAAAGACACCATCGACTCTATCGCCCATTTGCGCAGTATGATTAGCCTCGTGAAGGCAGAGCATCCGCGCTTCTCCGTATTTAGCGGATATGATGACCATCTCTTCAATACCCTGCTGTTGGGCGGCGATGGCGCTATTTCTGCGAGCGGCAACTTTGCGCCTCAGCTTTCAGTTGGTTTGTTGCAGGCTTTTCGCGACGGGGATCTGGCGCAGGCGTCAAAACTGAACCAGACCTTACTGCAAATTCCGCAGATATATCAGCTTGATACACCATTTGTGAATGTTATCAAAGAGGCTATGGCGCTTTGCGGTCAGCCGATTTCAACCTATGTTCTCCCACCCGCTGCACCGCTTAATACAGAGAAAAAAGCGCAGTTAGCCACTCTGCTTCAACGACTTCAACTCTGCTAGCACGCAAGGATAACTATGGCTATTGATAACATCTTCACGCCGCAAAATGAGCGTTTTTACGCCGTTACCACCCATGCTGCTGGCCCTCAGGGGGCGCTGCCTTTAACGCCGCAAATGCTGATGGAGTCGCCAAGCGGTAATCTGTTCGGTATGACGCAGAACGCGGGTATGGGTTGGGATGCGAACAAACTGACGGGTAAAGAAGTCTTGATTATCGGGACTCAAGGTGGGATCCGTGCCGGGGACGGGCGGCCAGTCGCACTGGGGTACCATACCGGGCACTGGGAGATTGGTCTGCAAATGCAGGCGGCGGCGAAGGAAATTACGCGCAATGACGGTATCCCATTTGCGGCTTATGTCAGCGATCCATGCGACGGTCGTTCACAGGGGACGCACGGTATGTTTGATTCTTTACCCTATCGTAATGATGCGGCTATGGTTTTTCGCCGCCTGATTCGCTCTTTACCGACGCGTCGTGCGGTCATTGGCGTGGCCACCTGCGACAAGGGGTTACCAGCGACCATGATCGCTCTGGCGTCAATGCATGACCTGCCAACGATTCTGGTACCCGGAGGCGCAACTCTGCCGCCGACCGTTGGCGAAGATGCCGGGAAAGTACAGACTATCGGCGCGCGTTACGCCAATCATGAATTGTCGTTGCAGGAAGCGTCTGAACTGGGCTGCCGTGCCTGCGCTTCGCCGGGAGGTGGGTGCCAGTTTCTGGGAACAGCCGGAACGTCGCAGGTGGTGGCGGAAGCGCTGGGACTGGCTCTGCCGCATTCGGCCCTGGCGCCATCCGGGCAAGATGTCTGGCTGGAGATCGCCCGTCAGTCGGCGAGAGCCGTGATCGATCTTGATCATAGGGGGATTACCACCCGCGAAATTTTGACCGATAAGGCGATTGAAAATGCGATGGTTATTCATGCTGCGTTTGGCGGCTCAACGAACCTGTTGCTGCATATACCGGCGATCGCCTATGCGGCAGGATGCACGATTCCTGATGTTGAACACTGGACGCGCATTAACCGCAAGGTGCCGCGTCTGGTAAGCGTACTGCCAAATGGTCCCGATTATCACCCGACGGTGCGCGCTTTCCTTGCTGGCGGCGTACCTGAAGTGATGCTGCATTTACGCCAACTTGGTCTGCTGCATGAAGACGCTATGACGGTGACGGGCCAGACGGTTGGTGAAAACCTGGACTGGTGGCAATCTTCGGAACGGCGAGAGAAGTTCCGTCAGTGTTTGCGGGATCGGGATGGTGTAGATCCGGATGATGTTATTCTTCCTCCTGCGCTGGCGAAGTCCCGTGGATTAACATCAACGGTGTGTTTCCCGGTCGGAAATATTGCTCCTGAAGGCTCGGTAATTAAGGCAACGGCTATTGACGCGTCGGTTGTAGATAGCGATGGCATTTATCGCCATACGGGGAGAGCGCGGGTATTTGTCTCAGAAGCGCGGGCCATCGGCGCTATCAAGAAGGGGGAGATTGAGCAGGGCGATATTATGGTGGTGATTGGCGGAGGTCCTTCGGGCACCGGCATGGAAGAAACCTATCAACTGACCTCGGCGTTAAAGCATATTTCCTGGGGAAAAACAGTTTCGCTAATTACTGATGCACGCTTTTCCGGCGTCTCAACCGGAGCTTGTTTTGGTCATGTTGCACCGGAAGCGCTAGCTGGAGGGCCTATTGGTAAATTACGTGATAACGATATTATTGAAATTATCGTCGATCGTAATGAATTAACCGGAAGCGTTAATTTTATAGGCACGACCGATCGGCCGCTGACGCCCGAGGAGGGGGCGTATGAACTGGCGATGCGCTCCGCGCATCCTGAACTGCGTGCCCATGCGTTTTTACCTGATGATACCCGCCTGTGGGCGGCGTTACAGTCTGTTAGCGGTGGAACCTGGCGAGGTTGTATTTACGATACCGATAAAATTATCGACGTCATTAACGCCGGTAAAAAAGCGCTCGGACTGTAGCTGAATCATAATTATCCGTCTGCGGGATTTATTTCGCGGACGGATTTTCCTTACCCGTTATTTATTATTATTTTCACTTATTCCTATAAAGATGCTCATCACAAAAGCAAAATATCATAATTCATAAATAAGATATGACCATTGCCTCTAAAATATACTCATCAGTAATATCTATATATATCAATTGTTATATTGGCACACGATATAAGGGTGTATTCCTGATGCGCTAGCGCTCATCCAGGTCCCTCGTTTGCTTTGTATCATCTACTGGCGTTGGGGGATTCAAGAATGCAATTAACGATGAAGGATAAAATCGGCTACGGGTTGGGTGATACCGCCTGTGGCTTTGTCTGGCAGGCGACGATGTTCCTGCTGGCCTATTTCTATACCGACGTATTTGGTTTGTCAGCAGGTATTATGGGAACGCTGTTTCTGGTCTCCCGGGTGCTTGATGCGGTAACCGACCCGCTAATGGGCCTGCTGGTGGATCGTACCCGCACCCGCTATGGTCAGTTCCGCCCGTTCCTGCTCTGGGGAGCTATCCCGTTCGGTATTGTCTGTATGTTAACGTTCTATACGCCTGATTTTTCGGCAAATGGCAAAATTATATACGCCTGCGTAACCTACATCCTGCTCACTCTGGTCTATACCTTCGTTAACGTACCTTACTGCGCAATGCCTGGGGTGATTACCGCCGATCCGAAAGAGCGCCATGCTCTACAATCCTGGCGTTTTTTCCTCGCGGCGGCGGGATCGCTGGCGATAAGCGGTATTGCTTTACCGTTGGTGGGCATTATTGGCCAGGGGAATGAGCAGACAGGCTATTTTGGCGCCATGTGTGTACTGGGCCTGAGCGGAGTGGTGCTGTTGTTTGTGTGTTTCTGCACCACAAAGGAGCGCTATACCTTTGCGGTCCAGCCGGGGGCTTCGGTGGCGAAGGATCTGAAGCTGCTGCTGGGTAACGGGCAGTGGCGAATCATGTGCGCATTTAAAATGATGGCAACCTGCTCAAATGTAGTACGCGGCGGAGCAACGCTGTACTTCGTGAAGTACGTGATGGATCACCCGGAGCTGGCGACGCAGTTTTTACTCTACGGTAGCCTTGCAACCATGTTTGGCTCGCTATGCTCTTCACGTCTTTTAGGCCGTTTCGATCGTGTTAAGTCGTTCAAATGGATCATCGTGGCTTATTCGCTGATCAGCCTGCTGATTTTTGTGACACCAGCCCAGCATATTGCACTTATTTTTGCTCTCAACATCCTGTTCTTATTCGTGTTCAACACCACCACGCCGCTGCAATGGCTGATGGCTTCTGATGTTGTCGATTATGAAGAGAGCCGCAGTGGGCGTCGTCTGGACGGACTGGTGTTCTCAACCTATCTCTTCAGCCTGAAAATTGGTCTGGCTATCGGCGGAGCGGTCGTTGGCTGGATCCTGGCGTTCGTTAACTATTCCGCCAGTAACAGCGTGCAGCCGGATGAGGTACTGAGCACGATAAAAATTCTTTTCTGCGTTGTGCCTGTGGTTCTCTACGTTGGCATGTTCATCATGTTGTCGCTCTACAAGCTGTCCGATGCGCGAGTGGAGGCGATAAGCCAGCAGCTTATTAAACGCCGGGCCACGCAGAGTGAGGAACTCCCTGCCGCCGCCACAGCTATATCCCATTAACAGGAGGTTACCATGTACACTATCACCAACCCGATTCTGACAGGTTTCAATCCGGACCCTTCAATCTGCCGCCAGGGTGAGGATTATTACATCGCCACCTCAACGTTCGAGTGGTTTCCGGGCGTACGTATCTACCACTCGCGCGATCTAAAAAACTGGACGCTGGTGAGCACTCCGCTCAATCGCGTATCGATGCTGGATATGAAAGGAAATCCAGATTCGGGCGGTATTTGGGCTCCCTGTCTGAGCTATAGCGACGGAATGTTCTGGCTGCTGTATACCGATGTGAAAATCGTTGATTCACCGTGGAAGAATGGCCGTAACTATCTGGTTACGGCACCTTCGATTGAGGGGCCATGGAGTGAGCCTATCTCGATGGGTAACGGCGGCTTTGATCCTTCACTGTTTCACGACCGCGATGGGCGTAAATACTATATCTATCGTCCATGGGGGCCGCGTCATCACAGTAATCCGCACAATACTATTGTGCTGCAAGAGTATTTTCCGGCGACCGGGGAGCTTGCAAAACAGCGCAAAACGTTGTTTACCGGGACCGCGCTGGGTTATACCGAAGGCGCTCACCTCTACTATAAAGACGGTTGGTACTATTTGATGGTGGCGGAAGGGGGCACCAGTTACGAACATGCGGTGGTTATCCTGCGGTCCAGGCAGATTGACGGCCCATATGAACTTCACCCAGAAGTGACGATGATGACCAGCTGGCATACACCGGAAAACCCGCTGCAAAAAAGCGGTCATGGTTCGATGCTGGAAACGCATACCGGCGAATGGTATATGGCCTGGCTGACCAGCCGCCCTTTGCGCTTACCCGGCGTGCCGCTTCTTGCTTCTGGCGGACGTGGATATTGCCCGCTGGGACGCGAAACGGGCATCGCTCGCGTCGGCTGGCGTGACGGCTGGCCGTATGTCGAAGGCGGTAAACACGCGCCATTAACGGTTCCCGGGCCGAAAATGACGGAATGTGCGACCGTGAACAATGGCGACTGGCGCGATGACTTTACGCATGGTGCGCTGGATCCTGAGTGGCAAACCTTACGTATTCCCTTTGACGAGACGTTAGGCTCTCTGAGCGCGCGTCCCGGTTTTTTACGTCTTTATGGGCATGACTCTTTGAATTCAACTTTTACGCAGGCTACGGTTGCTCGCCGCTGGCAGCACTTCACATTCCGCGCCGAAACGCGGATGCAGTTTTCGCCCGTTCACTTTCAGCAGAGCGCAGGGCTGACGTGCTACTACAACAGTAAAAACTGGAGCTATTGCTTTGTGGATTTTGAAGAGGGGAGAGGCAGAACGCTGAAGGTTTTACAGCTCGACCATAATGTTCCTTCTTGGCCGCTGCATGACGATCCCATTGTGGTACCGGAACACGTAGAAAGTATCTGGTTACGGGTCGATGTGGACAAGCTGGTATATCGCTATGCGTATTCTTTTGATGGCAAGCAGTGGCATACGGTACCGGTAACCTATGAGGCGTGGAAACTTTCGGATGATTATGTCGGCGGACGTGGTTTCTTTACCGGCGCCTTTGTGGGCCTGCATTGCGAAGATATCAGCGGTGATGGTTGCTACGCTGATTTCGACTATTTTACCTACCAGCCGACGATAAAGTAGGCATTTAGCCCGGGTAACCCAGCGCGCGCGAAAGCTGGAGCCCGGCTTCCTGAAGCTGCTGGCGAAAACTCGCCAGCTCTTCATCGTTCACCCGCGAGGTCAGCGTAGAGAGGCTTAATGCCGCAATGACGCGCGATTCATGGTTCCAGACAGGGACTGCCACGCAGCGGACGCCCTGTTCATTTTCTTCGTTATCAAACGCGTAACCTTGCTCGCGGGTCAGTGCCAGCGTTTTCCGTAGGGCTTCTGCGGAGGTAATGGTGGCGGGAGTGTAGGCGGTGAAGCAATAATCGATCAGCAGCGTCTCCAGTTCCTCTTTGCTAAGCCATGCCACCAGAACTTTGCCTATTGCTGTTGCGTGGACTGGTAGGCGACGGCCAATACGGGAGTAAGCGATGGCAGCTAGCTTGCCTTCGATTTTTTCAATATAAACACCCTCGCGTCCATCAAGGATGCCGAGGTGAGTGGTCTGGCCGGTGCGTGAAGAGAGCTCAGTCAGCCAGCCTTTCGCTTTCTGGCGAATATCCATGGTACCCACGACAAAGTAACCCCGTTCAACCAGCTTCATGCCAAGCCGGTATTTACCATTTTCAGGGTTTTGATCGATATATCCATGCAGCTGTAGCGTTTTGAGCAGAGAGTGAAGGGTACTTTTACTCAACCCCATTTGTTTGCTGATGTCGGTGATTTTTAGCTCTGTCGTCTGTTCATTGAACAGATTCAGGATCTGTAACGCGCGTTCAACAGATTGAATAATTGGCATGATTTACAACCATCTCCCTGGATTTATGAGGCAACGTACCCGTTTGATCGTTAAAAATCAATCCAGAGCGCGGCACTTTGGCCTGGGGAAGAGTGATTTTGGAAACGGCGTTTTTAACCGGTCGCTTCCAGCAGCAGTAAATCCATCAGCAGGACCAGGTTTGACTCAAAGGAGGTGACGCCTGAGGCCTCCGCAGCAAAATGTACCGCTTCATCATACAGCGCAAAGTGCAGATCGGCGATGCCGGCAAGGGTGTTGGCTGATGCGCGGGTAAACGCGACCACCGTCATGCCGATATTTTTTGCTATCCGCGCTTTATCAAGTACCTGTTCTGTTTCGCCGCTGCGCGATACCGCGATAAACACCTGATACCGTGCGGCATTGCTTAAGAAAATATTGCGGCTATCGCCGGGTCCGGAGATAAACGCCGTTTTGCCCAACACCTGAAGCTTCTTTGTCAGATACTCCGCAAAAAGATAAGAAAATCCGGCGCCATAGAGAAAAAAACTCTCCTTTTCGCGCAGCAACGAGCAAAAGCCATCACGTTTGTCCGCGGTGACCCAGTGAAAAGTTTGCTGATAGTTAGCGATAAATTGGTTGAAAAGACCGGGCAAATCCGCGGCGATTTGTGTTTGAGGAGCAATGTGAGGCGTTTCAGAGAGCAACTGCTTGCAGTGCCAGATAAATTCGCTGTAGCCGCTAAAACCCAGTTTCTGACACAAACGCATAATGGTAGCGGTAGAGACGAAAGTGGCCTTTGCCAACTGGCGAACGGTGATATTGCCGATCAGCAGGGGATGTTCAGTAAGGTACGACAACACCCGATATTCCGCGCGGGTCAGGGCGTTACCGCGCGTTAAAAGCGTCGCCAGCCGGTTACTCATTTCACAACCTGAATGGTGGGGATGAAAAGCAAGATCACCTCTGGAGATTAAAGGGTTACCCGAGACCCGGCTTTCGAAATAGCGTTAACTGCCCTTCATAAACGCGGGGGTGACGTTAGCCTGTGCAAAGATTGTCGTTTTTTTTTGCGCTGCCGACAAGCGGCTCAGGACTGAGCCGCGTTAAAAGCCGCTTTTATATCGCTTCACCCTCGCGCCAGGCTTTATGCAGGGCAGGCCAATACTCGCGGTTGGCGTCGATCATCTCGTCAAGGATTGCTTTCGCATGCGCCATTGTCGGGACGGTGCGATTGAGCGTAAAGGCTTGCAGCGCTTTTTCGTAGCTGCCTTCAATTGTCGCTTCCACCAGCAGCTGTTCTGATGCCAACTGCTGCTGAAGTAAGGTTTGATGAAATAGCGGCACCTGGCCCACACGGATAGGTTCCGGACCTTCTGAGGTGATGTAGGCCGGGATCTCAACTACCGCATCGTAGGGCAGGTTGCTTATTGCGCCCCGGTTTTCGACCATCACCAGATGTCGTTGATGCAGGTTGAACGCCAGCGAGCGGGCAACGTCAACGATGAATTCGCCGTGTACTCCGACATGAAACGCATCCGACAGGATACCGGTGCGCTGATACTCTTCGGCGGCGGCAAACAGCTTTTTCTCCCGGCCGTTCATTACTTCATTCGCACGGGTGTAGTCAGGATCCTGATGTTCGACAATCTGGTTTGGCATCAGGTAGTACTGTAAATAGGGGTTTGGCAAATAGTCTGGGAAATTATCCATAATTGGCTGGATATTTCGCCATGTTTTCACCCACGACGGGTCGGAGTGCTGAGGGTCAGTTTTCGCGGCATCTTCAGTTAATAAACCGAATTTGGCGATATGGCGACGTAGCTCCGGCAGTTTATCTTCGCCATCGACCAGAACGCGGGTAAACCAACCAAAATGGTTCAGACCGAAGTAATCGACCTCTAGCTTATGGCGATCGACGCCAAGGATCGCGCCCATATTTCGCATCGCTGCGACCGGCATATCGCAGATGTTGAGCACTCGCGCATTCGGTCGCAGTCGGCGTACGCCTTCGGCTACGATGGCCGCCGGATTGGAGTAGTTAACAATCCAGGCTTTTTCATGCGCATAGCGGGTCACAAAATCAATCAGCTCAACCATCGGCAGGATGGTACGCAAACCATAAGCTAACCCGCCCGGCCCGCAGGTTTCCTGGCCGACAACGCCGTGACGCAGCGGGATTTTTTCATCCTGCTCGCGCATTTTATACTGGCCCACGCGCATTTGAGCGAAGATGAAATGTGCGCCGCTGAAGGCGGCCTCGGGATCGGTTGTCACGCTAAAGCGGATGGTTGCGCTATGGTCTCGTATCACTTTCTCAACAACCGGCGCGATGGTATTTTGCCGCTTTTCATCAATATCATAGAGGCGGATTTCCGCCAGCGGAAACTCGCTCAGCCGCACCATCAGGCTTTTTACGATGCCTGGAGTATAGGTACTGCCGCCTCCGGCAATGGTCAAAATGAACGGGGGTTTAAACATGATTATCTCCTTCAGAGAAACGTCTCAACGGCTTCTCGCATTTTCTTGACGTGCAGTCCGTAGACCACCTGGACGTTATTACCTTGCTTGATGATGCCTTTCGCGCCTGTTGCCTTGAGCGCGGGTTCATCAATGATGTCGACATCTTTCACGGTGACGCGTAAACGGGTGTAGCAGTTATCAACGACGTCAATATTTTGACGCCCGCCAAGACCAGCGATAATTGATTCGCCCAGTCCGTCGTTTTTTCCTTTGGCCTGATACTCTTGTTTGCTATACAGCCGCGTCTCCTGTTGATCATCCTCACGGCCCGGCGTCTTCATATTGAATTGAAGGATCAGGAAGCGGAATACGACAAAATAGAGCGCGAACATAATGAGACCGACGCCGATATACATCGGCCAGTTTGACTTCTCGGTGCCCAGCGGGAGGTTATAAAGAATGAAATCGATAATGCCATTCGCGCCGATCGCATGAACGCCAAACAGCGAAAAGAGCATCATGCCGAGGCCGGTCAGCACGGCATGGGCAACAAACAGCAGCGGGGCAACGAACAGGAAAGAAAACTCAATAGGCTCGGTCACGCCGACCAGCAGGGAGGTCAACGCTGCCGGGATTAGTATTGCTTTTGCTGCGGCTTTACGCTCTGGCTTTGCGGTCAGGTACATCGCCAGCGCGGCGGCAGGCAGGCCGAACATTTTGCTGATGCCGCGAGCATCCCAGACCACCGTGCTGCTGAGCTGTTTGACCTGCGGGCAGGCCATTTCGGCGAAGTAAATATTACGTGCGCCCTGATAAACCGTGCCGCATACCTCCTGCGTTCCGCCCAGTTCGGTATAAAGGAAGGGGGTATAGACCAGATGATGCAGTCCTGTCGGCACCAAAATACGCTCAAGAAACCCGTAAATCGCTACACCGAAGGGGCCGGAGCCTTTAATCGCCAGGGCCATCGCGCTGATACCGTGCTGAACGAACGGCCACACTTCGCTCATCAGCACGCCAAGCAGCATTGAGACCGGCAGCATGATGATGGCAACGAAGCAGTGGCCAGAGTAGATTGCCATAGCCCCGGAGAACTGTACGGGAGAGTATTTATTGTAGAGATAGCCTGAAAGCGCACCGGTAAGGATCCCGGCGAAGACCCCCATCTCGAGTACCTGAACGCCCAGAACCATGCTCTGACCCGCCGCTTTCATTTGCTCGGGTGCCGCGAGTTTATCCTGTAGCTGAAGCGTGATGTTCATAGCGTTGATAAAGACGATAAATGTCACGAGGCCGATGAGCGCCGCGTAGCCTTTATCGCGCGTGGCCAGGCCAACAGGAATACCCACGGCGAAGATTAGCGCCAGATTCACCAGTACCGATACCGCAGATTTGGCGATTAGCTGGCCGATATTCTGTATGAAAGGATGGCCGAGGAAAGGCAGGTATTCAGCAAGGTTACCGTTACCGAGCACGTTGCCAAAAGCGATAAACAGACCCACTATCGGCAAGATAAGTACCGGTCCATACAGTGATTTTCCAAAGTTTTGTAGGGCGTTCACAGCTCGTTTCATGTTTATCTCTCTTTTAGAACTGCGCACAGGGTGCGTTTCAGGCATAAAATTAGCAGGAGCAGGGGGCGTGAATCTATTTATCTTATTGTTTTAAAAACAAATGACGCGGAAAGTAACATGTAACCTTCCGGGGTGTGAAGGCGGTAACAGTGTCTAAGGTAATGAGTAGCTTAGATTAGTAGAGGCACAAAATTGCGTGAATAACGTGCGTGGGAACAACAAATATTCATTTATAAATCAGTCCGGTGGTGCCGCCAGGCTATTATCGTAAATAGGGTGTTTCTTAAGAAGAAATTCTTTCGGGTGGGCATATGAGCGAGTGTCTATCTTGTAGTGCAATCATTGTGGATGATCATCCCCTGGCGCGCATGGCCATTCGTGGCGTGCTGGAAAAGCAGCGCATTACCATTATCAACGAGTATGAAGACGGGGCTGCGGCCCTAAAGGCGTTGGCAAAAACGGTGGTGGATATCGTCGTTGTGGACGTTGAAATCCCCGGTATTAATGGCGTTGAGCTGGTGGAAAAACTCAGAGCACAGGGTTTTACCGGGATATTAATTGTGGTGTCAGCAAAAAACGATCGTTATTACAGTAAACGCTGCGCTCAGGCGGGGGCGAACGCTTTTATTAGTAAAAGACAGGATATGGATAATATTCTGGCGGCGATTAATGCAGCGCATAATGGTTATAGCTATTTTCCTTTTTTCCTCGAAGAACCGACGGTTGCGCTAACGGATAGCCAACGTCTGGAATCACTCTCGGCGCAGGAAATGAAGGTGATGAGTTATATGCTAAGCGGCTTAGACAATTCGCAGATTGGCGCAGCCATGTTTATTAGCGCTAAAACGGTGAGTACTTATAAAACGCGGCTGATGGAAAAGTTAGGCTGTAAATCGTTGGTCGAACTCCTCTCCTTTGCCCATCAAAATAAGCTGACCTGACGATGAAAGCGTGGCGCGCAATACTCCTTATTATCTGGATAGTTAGCGCTCATGGCGTTCATGCGCAGGGCGAGTCTCCGGTTGAACTGGAGCTGTCTGGCTACAGCTACATCACGCCGGTTCCGGTTTATTTGAGCGAGGATGACAGGCGGTGGCTGCAGCAGAAAAGAGCGCTACGCGTGGGGGTTTATCTACCGGGACAGCCTCCGCTGGTGCAAACC
This sequence comes from Klebsiella pasteurii, assembly GCF_018139045.1. NCBI lineage: Bacteria > Pseudomonadati > Pseudomonadota > Gammaproteobacteria > Enterobacterales > Enterobacteriaceae > Klebsiella > Klebsiella pasteurii. The sequence continues at coordinate 2,608,165 of NZ_CP073236.1, read as the reverse complement.
ACGCTTACCGGACGCTACCGGGGAATGAATGCGGATTATTTGACGCTAATCCACTACTCGCTGAATATCCGCATTACCGTGCTGGGGTATCAAAATCGCGCCGATGCGATTCGCGCACTTAGGGCGGGTGAAATTGATACGGTGCTGACCGGCCTTGATACCCGGCCCTCTGTGGAAGAGGGGATCCAGCTTTCTGCTTCACTGGTCCATTCCTGGCCGGGGCTGGTGACTTCTCTGGTAAACGTCATGGCCCCCTTACACAGCCCGCAGAGTACGCGCGTGGCGGTTGTTGAAGGTTACCCTGATGCTGATTTTATTCATCAGGCGTTTCCGAATGCCGAGATTGCCAATTACGCCAATTATCAGGAAGCGCTGAGCTCTGTTGCCTACGGGCAAAATGCGTGGTTTATGGGGGACTCGCTGACCACCAGTACCTGGCTGTCGCAGGAGTTCAGCCTGGCGTTGAGTACGGTTAAATTCTGGTCTTCGCCGCAGAAAACGAGCCACTTTTTATTTTTACCAGCGCAGGCGCGTTTGCGGAAGATTATTAACAGCACCATCAGCGCGATAGATGAAAATCTCCACGGGCAAATTGCGCAGTCGACGATTGATAAAGGCAATCTCTCTTTTCTGCTTGAACCGCTCAATCTCACCTCGCGTGAAAAGCAGTGGTTAAAGAGTCACAAGACGCTGCGGGTGATTATTAATCCATGGTTTGCGCCGTATACCATGGCCGATAGTAATCAGGAAATACGTGGGGTGATAGGGGATATTCTTAATCTGATCGGTCTGCAAACGGGAATGCAGTTTGAAACGGTTGTCGTCAAATCGAATGAAGATATGATTTCTGAGATGAAAAAGGGCAACTGGCATATTGTACAGGCTGCAACCTATGATTTGAGCCGCGAAAACGATCTCTCCTTTACCCATCCTTTTATTACCACCCAGTTTGTCATCGTGGTCAGAAAGGAGGATGCACAGGAAACCGCGCTTCAGCCGGGGACCCGGGTGGCAATCAGCGCCGATCACACTCTACTGATGAAAATGAAAACCCGTCATCCGAATATCCACTGGGAGGAAGTCGAGAACTCCAGCGTAGCATTAAATCTTGTTGCAACAGGGAAGGTTGATGCCGCGATTTCCAATCAGCTGACCGCTCGCTACCTTAGCGAGCACTATTATCCTGACCAGCTAGCGTGGCTTCCGCTAGCGGAAGCACAGCCAGCGGCAATCAGTTTTGGTGTTCCTCGTTCTGAGCCTGAATTAAGGCAGATTCTTGATAAAGCGCTTGATGATATTCCGCAGAATGAAGTTTTGCAGATTGTCAGTAAGTGGATACGCCTGCCGGACGTCCGAATAGATACCTGGGAGCTATATAACCGGCCTTTCTATCTGGTGGCTGCTCTCGCAGCTTTGCTGGTGGTAAGTGCTTTACTCTGGGTGGCCTACCTGGCACTGCAAGTTCGCAGAAGAAAGGCGTCCCAGCGTTTACTCGAGATGGAAAAAAACAAAGCCCAGAAGGCAAATGAAGAGAAGCGTGAATTCCTTTCTTACATGAGCCACGAGATCCGCACGCCGGTAAGTGCGATTGTCGGATTTCTGGAACTTCTGCAGCAGTCTACTACCCACCTCACGCCTGCCGATAAAGCGTCGGTCGAGCATGCCGCGATGGCTTCACGCTCATTGCTAAAACTGATTGGTGAGATTCTTGACCTCGAAAAGATAGAGTCCGGGTTACAAGAGGTGGTTGTGAAGTGGGTGCATACGGATGCCCTGATAAGAGAAAAAATATTGCTCTTTACTGCACTTGCCGCGCAAAAGGGAATAGCGCTGTGCTATGAATCGCATCTGGAACCCAAAGAAGCCATGCAGCTTGATCCTCAGTTGTTGGGACAGGTGCTGACCAACGTGATTGGTAATGCGGTGAAGTTCACCCGTGATGGGCGCGTTCAGGTGTCGGCGAGAAAGCGCGATCGCACGCTGACGATCTCGGTGAGTGACACAGGGCCAGGGATCGGAAGCGAAGAACAAAAGTCCCTGTTTATGCCCTTCAGCCAGGGGAATGTGGGGGAACTTCATCGTGGTTCTGGCCTGGGGCTAGCGATTTCGAGAGCGCTGATGCAGCAAATGGGAGGAACAATTGATCTGCACAGTGAGCTTAATCGGGGGACCCGCGTGGTGCTAAGCCTGCCAGTGCAAACGTCATATGATGCCATTCCTGAATCCGTTGCAACCGAGCCTTCATCGTCGGTCATTGACAGAGCGCTGCGAGTATTAATCGCTGACGATCACCCCTCCAGCCGTCTTCTACTCAAACGCCAGCTCGCCAACCTGGGTATTGCTGCCGATGAAGCCGGAAATGGTGAAGAGGCGTTACGCTATCTCCAGCAGGACCATTACGACCTGGTTATTACCGATCTCAATATGCCGGTGATGGATGGAATCACCTTGACCCGGCAGGTGCGAGGATTTGATAGCAAGCTGCCTATCTGGGGACTGACTGCGACGGCACAGCAGCATGAACGTGAACGCTGTCTTGCGGCGGGAATGACGGGATGTCTTTTTAAACCGATTACGCTTGCGCAAATTTCTCGACTGTTAGCCGAAGTGAGCGAGACGAGCCGGGCTGCGTTTGATGAGAAGCGGCTGGCGGTGCTGGCGCAAGGCAATCGGTCGCTGATGCTCACGGCTCTGCGCGATGCGCAGCGGGAAAATCGACGCGATCTGGAGGCCGCCCGAGTGGCCGCTCGCGAGGAGAACTATCCATCTGTGAAACATCATATTCATCGCCTCAACGGTACTGCCCAGCTTCTGGGGGCTAATGAATTGGTCAATATTGCCCAACGGCTTGAAGATCGGCTGCCCGATGCTATTTCGACGACAGAACTTATCAACGTTTTGGACCAAATAGAAAGTTCGCTTAATAAGCTGGAACAGTCCATCGAATGTTTCCAGTCATAATCTCTTGTCCTACATCTGTAGGCCCTTCCTGACAGAATTATCAGCGTTCGCTGATGTTACCCTGCGGTTAACCAGGTAAAATTAGCCCTGTTCCGACGCAATATATTTCGTTAACTGTTAAGGGAATATTGTCTAAGAAAAATCTAAAATCATGGTTATTACAGGTTCTGGCTATCAAAGACTAATAGATCATTAAGTTGCACCTATGCATTGTACTAGTTTTAAATTCCATGTTTTTATTTATTATTGGTTTTTTGGTTTGGCCATTAGCGCTCTTCATGGGTTAATAATCCATGAAAGATGAAAAGATAGTAGAAACGATCGTTTTTAACTTAATAAGTGAAAACCATTACTTTTATGCTGTCATAAAAAAATATTTTCTGTAAATTTTACATCGAAACACGAAAGGGATTACAGACGCTAAATAACAAAGAGGATTATGTCGGAAAGGTAAGCTTTATGGATTTGTCAGACGCCATTTTTTCTGATGATTACTTTTTTATCGTCGGCATCTGTGCGTTGTTAACGCCGGAGTTGATTGATGAAAACTACTATATTATAGACATTGAAACGATAAACCTGTCAGAGGTGCGAAAGCACATATTTCCCGGCAGGAAAGTTATTGCGTTTATTACCAATGATCTTGACTATTATGCATTAATGCATCTGCCGGATTTCATTTTTATTGATAAAAAATGTCGATTGAATGAGATCCCCTCATGTTTACTGGTTAAGAATTCAAGATATAACTATAGAGTGAAATATTCACTTTCTCGTCGTGAGAAAGAAGTGCTCTCTTGTATGCAGAAAGGCCTGGATGCTAAAGAAATTGGTATTGAGCTAGGGATGACGATGAAAACGTTTTATACCCATCGGCGCAGTCTGATATTTAAGCTTCAGCAGAACAATCGCGTTTCGCTGTATCAAAATATTGTGCGCAGCGAATCCTATAAGTTAAGCACTTGCGAATATAACTGAGTGGTATCACTCGTTAAAAAATTATGGAGGTGAAAGCTACAAAGATTTTTTAGGATTACTTATTTATTTTCAAAAATTCAATTAATTATCTGGAACTTATATATGAAAAAGATTGCACTGATTTCTGCACTTATGTCTCTGTCCGTATTTCAGGCTGCAAATGCCGCTGACGGAGTTATCAATTTTACCGGAAACATTACGGGGACAGCCTGCGTGGTTGATACTTCCGCTATTTCTCAACCTGTTGATCTCGGCACTATCTCTACCACGGCATTTACCGGTGGTAATGGTGCTACGGCGGCGGCGAAGCGCTTTAACATTGTGCTGAAATCCTGCCCTGCCAGCGTTTCCAGCGCCAGCATTCGTTTTGATGGTACCACCAGTGCCGCGAATCCTTCTATTCTGGCTCTTAGCAACGGGCAAACTGCATCGAATGTTGGCGTGGCCCTTTATGAGCAGGATAGCACGACGCTTATTCCAGTAGGCTCCACCTCGGCAAGCGTGACTTTGCTGGAAGATGTGAATAATACCCTGACCTACTTCGCTAAATATATGGCGACGGGCGCAGTTGGTGCAGGAACAGCAAATTCCTCTACGTCATTTACCGTAACTTATCAGTAACCGCAGGGCCCTTTGTGGCCCTGATTTAGTCTCTCAGGATCTCTTCATGTTTCGGAAAGTATTAAAAAAAATCGCTGTGAGTTTGTTACTTATCTCAACAAGCGCCATCAGTGGTGTGGAAATTGGTGGCACCCGATTAATTTATAATGGCACTGGTCATCAAGCGGCGATCAGCGTAAGTAACCCAGATAATACACCCTATTTAATTCAGTCATGGGTCAGTAAAAATGAGAACAGTGATGATGGTGATAGCCTTTTTGTCACTACGCCACCGCTATTTAAATTAAATCCACATACGCAGAATTCTGTACGTGTGATGTTAGCCGGTAACGCTGTACCTCAAGACCGCGAAAGCGTGTATTGGTTGAATATTAAATCAATACCTTCTTCGTCGGCGGAGGCGAAGAATGAGTTGTTGATTGCTGTAAAAAGTAAAATGAAAGTTTTTTATCGCCCCGCAGGATTAAAAGGCGACCCTTCATTAGCTTATCAGCAATTAACCTTTTCCGCCGCGGGTGGAAAACTCAGTGTGCATAATCCGACTCCTTATAGCGTGTCGCTTTATGATGTAAAAGTTAATGGTAAAGAATTAGCAAAACCTCCAATGGTTTTACCATTCCAGACGCTATCGCTACCTCAGACAACAGTAGCGAGTGGTGAAGTATCGTGGCGTGCGATAAATGACTTTGGAGGCATTACGGCTCAACATAAATTTAAAATTTAGGTTAATTATTCATGCTCCAGTTTAATGCGATGTCAGGTTGTGCAAAATTAACTCAGTTAGCTGCGCTTATTTTTTTATGCATTTATGTCCCAGCGCTACTGGCTGAGGATTATTTTGCCCCGGATTTTATTGAAACTCGCGGAAATCTTCCTCGTGATGTTGATATCTCCCGTTTTAGCAAAGCCGACGGGCAGATGCCCGGCGTGTATCATGTCGATGTTTATCTCAACGGAAATTACGTCGACTCGCGCGACATCGTATTTGTCAGTCATGAAAGCGATTTAATGCCAGGGCTGACCCGTGCAGATTTTACGCAATGGGGCGTGAAGCCAAATGCGCAGCCCAACTGGATGGCGTTGGATGAATCAGCGACGGTTGAAAATATCAGCAACCTACTGCCCGGTAGTCAGCTTCATTTTCAGTTTAATGGAATGCGGCTTGAGCTCTCTGTTCCCCTGGAGTATCTGAGACGGGATCCTCAGGGTTCGGTATCACCGGCTCAGTGGGACGATGGACTAAATATGCTGTTTTTGAACTATAACGTTTCCGCCGCCAATAACCATGGCGGCACTGAATCGCAAAACGATAGTTATTTAAACCTGCGTAGCGGCATTAATGTCGGACCCTGGCGGCTGCGTAATTATTCAACCTATAACAACAACAACGGAATGAGTCGCTGGAACACCATTGCTACCTCCCTTGAGCGGGATATAAAAACGCTGAAGAGCCAGTTTAGCGCGGGTGATGGTTATACCCAGTCCGGGGTCTTCGACAGCGTAAATTTTCGTGGTGTTCAGCTCTATTCGGATGACTCAATGCTGCCAGAAAGCGTACGCGGGTTTGCTCCCGTGGTGCGCGGTATCGCACAAAGTAACGCCCAGGTAACCATACGTCAGGGTGGCAACATTATCTGGCAGTCGTATGTTCCACCAGGCCCTTTTGTGATTGACGACCTATATCCCACTGCCGCCAGCGGCGATCTTGACGTGGCGGTACGTGAAGCGGATGGCTCGGTACATCAGTTTATCCAGCCCTTTTCCGCGGTACCGGTAATGCAGCGGGAAGGCCAGTTTAAATATGCGCTGGCTGTGGGGCAGTATCGGGCGGCAAATGATCAGGATAAGGAACCAACGTTTTTGCAAACGACTCTGAGCTATGGTTTGCCCTGGGATACCACGGTTTACGGCGGAATGCTGACTTCAGCAGATTATTGGGCTGGCGCATTAGGAATAGGGAAAGGATTTGGCGATCTTGGTTCGCTCTCTTTTGATACCACATTTGCCCATTCGCAATTACCCGAGAAGACCCAGGAGGGGGTTTCGTTACGCGCGCAGTATGCCAAGGATTTTGCGACAACCGGAACCTCTCTGAGTTTGATGGGCTACCGCTACTCCTCATCGGGCTTTCGTGACTTTCAGGAAGCAAACGGCGATGTGAATCCGTTCCGCATGGTAAGTGATGAAACGCGGCTTGATGACAACTGGCGCTATCAACGTAATAAACGCAGTAAAGCTCAGGTCACGCTGAATCAAAGGCTCGGTGACTGGGGTAACGTAAATCTTTCCGCCTGGCAGCAGGATTACTGGGGAGGTGATAGCGAGCGCAGTGTGAATGTGGGATACAACACCAGCGTTAACAATATCAATTATGGCCTGAACTATAGCTATTCGAAGGGGCCATGGCGCAATGACAACGATCATATTGTCGCTTTTACGATGCAGATCCCGCTGTCACGTTTCTTGTCGGACAGTTGGATGACGCTCTCTGCTAGCAGCAATAAGAAAGGTGATAGCGTTTCGCAGATGGGATTATCCGGCTCTGCATTGGAAGATAAAAACCTGAGCTGGAACGTGCAGCAGGGCTATAACAGCAAAGGCTCCGATACGATGGGCAGCGCTTCCGTCAACTATAAAGGGCGCCATGGAGAGTATCAGCTTGGCTACAGCTATTCTCGTGATAGCCGCCAGCTTTCAGCAGGCGCGATGGGCGGGTTGGTGGTGCATCCATACGGTATCGCCGCGACTCAGCCGCTCGGCGAGACCATGGCGCTGGTAAAAGCGGATAACGCCGCTGGAGTAAAAGTGGCAAACAATGGTGGGATTTATACCGACAGTAAAGGTTTTGCCGTGGTGCCATATGTGACGCCCTATCGGCAGAACAGTCTATCGCTGGATACCGCCACGTTGAATAACAACACGGATGTTCTCAATGATACTCGTACGGTAGTGCCCACGAAAGGTGCTTTAGCGCTGGCAGATTACCCCACCGTAACGGGATACAAAATCATGCTACAGCTGTCCAGAAAAGAGATCCCGTTTGGGGCGACGGCCAGCATAAAAAATCGCGATAACCTGACGGATGGCATCGTTGACGAGCGCCAGCGGGTCTGGCTAAACGGCGCACCGGAGAAGGGGACCGTGGAGGTGAACTGGGCGGGTGAAAGCTGCCGCGCAACATATCAGATAACCTCGTTTTCAGACACCACGCATTACGTTACTGCACCATGCCATTAAGCAGGAGAGAAAAAATGAAACCGATTGTCATCACCCTGATTTTTGCTGCTCTGGGGATATTTTCTCAAGCTGCTCTGGCCTGGGATTGCACGACCCCAACGCCTTCAACCACCGTCTCGCCGCAGAATATTACGATATCGCGCGCTCTCCCTATTGGTGCAGTTATCGGCACTCAGCTTGTGACGCCAACCATCAATGCGTTCAGCTGTTACAACTCTGCTGATGGCGTAATCTCCAATCAGACCTTAGGCGTGATTGCGAACGGCACATTTGATTCGATGGTGAACGGTCGGCGCGTGTATAAAACCAACGTTGCCGGTATTGGCTATGCCATCTCGGGTTCAACGACAAAATGCGCCGGTGGCAGTGCGGCGGTTACCGGCAGCAATACGATCCGGGGCGATATCAATACCGCTAAACTTTGTGAGAACACCAGCGGAATGATTAGCCCGACGTTAAATGGCACCGTAACGGTGACGTTTTATAAAACGGCAACCGAAACCGGATCCGGCACGATAACCGCGAAATCCGTAGGTGCGCTGGTTTTACTGAATAATTCGCTGCTTTGGCAATCCCCTGAGGCGGAGGTCAATATCAACGCCTTCACGGTGACAACTCCGGCCTGTAAGCTGGCGACGGCAGCGATACCTGTTGATATGAGAGAGGTCGATAAACGCGCCTTCAGCGGCAAAGGTTCTACTCCTGGTGACGCCTATACCCAGTCGTTCAATCTCCCGCTCACCTGCAACGCTGGAACCCGGGTTAGCGTCAAAATGGAGGGGAATATTTTTGATGCAACAAGAGGAGTGATCAATACGACCAGCGGCAATAATGCTGCCACGGGCGTGGGCATTCAGTTGCTTTATAATAATCAGCCGATGGCGCTGGGTTCGGATGTCGGCGTGGGGACTTCCTCGGCAAGCGGTGGATTCAGCGTACCTCTAAAGGCGCGTTATTATCAGACTGGGGATAAGATCACTACCGGTACCGCGAACGGCGTGCTGTCATTTACGATGACTTATCAATAACGAGATTGCCGCTTCATGCATGTCTATGTAAGGTGGATTGCTGGGAGCGATTTCATTAGAAAACTGGCCTGTACCGGTTGTACCGCCTGAACCAATACATGGGCTTTGATATCGGTGACGCCTATATTGCCAATTGCAGGAAAAACATCTCTTTCCAGTGAACGCCAGATATCTTCGGCGTAGTCTTCTGTAACGCTGGTTTTCTTGACGTTCCACCAACGTTCAGCGACAAGTTTGAACGTGTTGGTCTTTGCTTCCAGGTATTCCTTGCCAGTTCTTTCTGGTGTTCCTGAGGATCGATCTCTTTTACCAGTAATGCACGAGATTCAGCTCTGAGTTTACGTGCATTGGAAAGTGAGACAGCAGGGTAGGCGCCGAAGCTTTGCTTGGTTCTCTGCTTTGTTAAGGGGCGATGATAACGGAACTGCCAGAGTTTGCTTCCACTGGATTTGATAAGCAGCGTCAACCCATCACCATCGTATAGCTGGTAATCGGTATCTTTAGGTTTGGCGGTTTTGATTTCCGTATCCGTTAACGGCTTGGTTCGTCGTGCCATGAGTCGTCTCCATGCTTTTAGGGCCAACGAAAACAATAGAGTTTTTCGTTGGACCTATCAATGGGCCTAAAAGGTTCGGATTTAATTAGTTCTCTTCGGACTTCGCGGGACAATTTGAGGGCACAAAAAAGCCCGCAGGGCTTGCGCCGTGCGGGCTCTTAGGACTTCATCGGATGACTCTGGTAATCACCGATGGAGAATTTTGGTGCTGGCGGAGTCTGAATAAATCGCGTAAGTATTTAAATTTAAATTATTTTAATGTGTTCAACTTTCATTTGTGTACCTAAACGTGTACCAATTATGGAATGTCATAGCATTCTTCCCTATCTAAAGTTGTCGATTGCTCTTCCTCCTGATGATTTTTCTGGATCTACAAAGGCTGGATAAAAAGTTTTTTTGCATTTAACTGTTCACACTGTTCACCTCCTTATTTTTCTTTTTAATATCATAATGATAGTCGGTGATTAGTTGGTGAAGAGTGAACAGTCAACTCTTCACCTTAGCGCATCTCCGGCCTGTTTACGGCGACCACCACCGCAATATGATGGTGATGAGGGGGGGGTAAAAAGTTTTTTTGGGTTTAACTGTTCACACTGTTCACCTTTGGTTTTTTATTAATACTTTCATAGTGATACAGGGTGAACATACGGTGAAGGGTGAACAGTGGATTGTTCACCATTGAGGGAGGGGCAGATACAAAAAGACCGGCGGTTGCCGGTCTGAGACAGGTTAAGTCGCGGTGGGTTCATCGCACTTCGGCAGCCAGTCGCCGTAGCTTTCCTCTTTCAGCGACAGGTTAGTTTGTATCCCTTGCTTTGTGTGCCGCTTCTCATAATTCATCCCGTACTCTTTCAGCATCATGGGCAGTCCCAGTCCGAACATTTTCAGGCTGAGCACATTCCTGTACCCGTTGGCCTCCATATAGGCCAGATACGCGTGATAGAGATATTTACGGTAATTACGCGGGATGATACTGGCATTACCAATAAACATCCCGTTGGTCTGCGGCAGCGCCTGCAGATAGCCGCAAAAATCAAACGTCGGGTCAGCGTCGCGCTTGATGCTCAGCGCCTCGTCGGAGTTCTGCTGCGACTGGAGCAGGGCGCGGGCGCTCATCGGGTCGCTGAACTGCTGCATCAACTGGCGCACAATCACGGCCAGCTCGCGGGCGATTTTATCCCTGAGCTGCGGGTCGCGCTCCTCCGGGGCTATCTGCTCCGGGAAGTGGATAATCACCCGTCGGCGCGACACGCCGCCGCTGCGGTCGGTGAAGCGCATCGGGTTATTGTTCACGGCCAGAATGACTGCCGGAATATGCGTCGAGTACGGGTTCTGGTATTTCGGGTCGACTGACACCGCATCGCCGCCGGTGATGGCCTTGAGCCCGGCACCGTCACCGCTCCATTTCTCCTGGTCAGGCAGACGAATAAGCGAGAAGCCAATCAGGGAGGCGCGCTTGCGCGGGTCTTCCAGTGTGTCGATGTCCGCCGACGTGGCGTTATCCTCTCCGGCCAGCATCGTGGCGATTTCGGCGAGAATACTTTTCCCGCTGCCACCGGGGCCGGTCACTTCGAGAAAGAGCTGCCAGTCGTAGCGGTTCGCCAGCACCATAAACAGCGCAGCCAGAATCACGTTACGTTTTGTTGGTTTGCCACTGGCCGCCCGGTCGAGCCAGCGCCAGAAGTTAGGCGCATGGGTTTCCAGCGTTTCCCCTTCTACCGGCGGGGTGAAATCCACGTCGCACAGGGTGCGCAGCCAGTGTGATTTACTGTGCGGGCTGAATATGCCTGAGCTGGTATCGAGCACCCCGTTGCGAAAACCAATCAGACGGCGTGCCGGTGCCTCCTGCTGGGGAATAATCAGTTTCAGCGTCTCCACCACTGAGGTAATTCTCCCCGACGAGAACGGGGCGCGTATGCGCTGGAATAAATCAGCCACACTCCGTGAAAAAGTGGCGGCCGGGATATTTTTCCAGATGCCGTTTTCATAGCGGGACAGGAGCTGGCCGTTGGCGTCCACGGCCAGCGCTTCGCCGTAATGTTCATGCACCCGCCAGGCCTTGTCGCTAGCGCCCATGGCGGTAAATTCCGCCTCGCTCATGGTGTCAAACGGGCTTTGGGCCGCTGGCCGGATGGCGTCATAAATGGCTTTACGCGTGGCGTCTTCCCCTTTCAGCATCACCGCATCATTCCAGTCACCGAACACCGGCGGCAGGGCGACAATGCCCTCGCAGGCTGCTGCGGCCGCGGCGGCTTTTGTCTGGCCGTCGCCGTTCAGGTCACGGTCAGCGGCGAGGATAATCTGACAGGCCGGGTGTTTGCTGCGGGCCAGGCTCGCCAGAGAAAGAAGGTTCACGGACGACAGCGCCACCATGACGGTTTCCCCGGTCAGGTGATGCACGGTAAGGGCCGTTGCATAACCCTCCGCTATCCACAGGCGTTTTCCGGCCTGTTTCTGTCCGTTGATGAGATGGCATGCCCCTTTCACCTGCCCGCCTTTCAGGGTGCGCTTGAGCCCCTCAGCGTTAATGAGCTGGAGGTTAACCAGCGCGCCGGTCCCGTCATACAGCGGTACAACTAAATCACCGGCGCGGTAGGCCACGCCGCCGGTTTTGTGCGACGTGGTCAGCGTCAGACACTCACGACCTGCGAAGCCCTTGCGGGTCAGGTAGGCGTTGCCGGTGGCCGGGCGCGTTTTCTCCAGCAGTCTGACGGCCAGCGCGGCCGCTGCTTTGCGGTCGGCCTCCGTTCCGGCCTCTGCGGTCGCCATCACCTCCGGGGCCACTGGCGGCATATTGCCGGTGACGGCGTTCACCTTCCCGGCGGCCTCGGATGCCGATATGCCGAACACCTTCTCAACCAGTTTCAGGCCGTCACCGGCGCCGCACTGGTTACAGAACCATGTACCGCGCCCCTCTTTATCGTCAAAGCGGAAACGGTCAGCCCCGCCGCACACCGGGCAGGCCTGATGGCGGTTTTTTATCACTTTCATGCCCAGCGCCGGGAGAATGCGCGGCCAGTGGCCGCACGCCTGTTTTACCGTGTCCGTTACGTTCATTTTCATGGTGATTGTCTCCCTCAGTGCAGTACAGGCGATGTGATATGGCGGGCGCAGAGCTCATCCATCACGGCGAACCCGAGGAAGGACAGCGACGGGGCGGCTTTCAGCGGCCCGGCCTGCATCAAATCTTCCAGCAGCGCACAGGCAATCAGACGGCCTTTTTCCTCGCCGTGCTGGCGCAGGTAGAAGCCCTCCAGCTCGGCGGCGATGGCGCTTTCCAGCGCGTCGAGGGTGAGGTGGGGATAGCGGTGCTGACGTTCGCACAGGGTCAGCCAGGCACAGGCGACAGCGCGGCGATACAGGGCGGCACGCAATACGGGTGGCAGAGGCGTTTTCATACGTTGCCCTCCCCGGTGAACCAGCGGTGGTTGCAGCGCTCGACCACGCCGTCGAGCTGGGCGGTCATGAGGTAAATCACGGAGGTGAGCTGTAACTGCTGGGCCGGGTCACGACGCAGGGAAGTGCAGTCCTGCACCTGCATCAGGTCGCTGACGAGCTGGCCGACATTGCGCATATGCTCAAGGCATTCGAGGTCACGGGCAGTAATCGTGGAGTGTCTCATGCGCGCACCTCCGCCACCGGCAGACGCCCGGCAAACGAGAGGACGTAATCGCGGACGAGGGAAAGGCGTGCGGCGTGTTCATTACCGGCAACGGTGCGAAGCATACAGATACGGGGTTTACGGTCTGCGCGACGAACGGCGGCAAACACAAAGACAAATTGCGGATGTGACGGGGTGAGGATAATAGCCATGACGGCAGCCTCCTTGAAGTAGTTTGAAAAACTACCACCGGAAACGCCAATTTCACTGGTGGCAGCCCGAGCGGGGTTGGCGTAACCGGCCTTCAAGGGAACCGGCCAGCCCGAAGGCTGCCCCGCCCGGACTACCATTATCAGAAAAGAACCCTGGTGCACGAATAAACACCACAGCCCTGAAAATGGGTGTGCCTGAGCAACGACATAAAAAAACACGCATGGCGCGTGTCGTGTCGCCTTGAAGTTATTCGGAACGCCAATTCCGGCTGTCGATTTTGCGACAGCGGCAAAACTATACCTGGAAACGGCGAAGGGAAGCAAGCCAGAAAAAGGGGCTTTTTGCGGAACGGGCATCATCATGCGTCATAGCCCCGGTTGCGTTCGGCGATACGGTCGGCCATCCACCCGGTGATTTCCGACTGTGCCCACGCCACGTTTTTCCCGCCGAGGGAGATTTGCTTCGGGAAAGCCTCCCGGCTGATGAGATCGTAAATCGTGGAGCGGGGCAGCCCGCACAGATGCATCACTTCGGGCAGGCGAATAAAGCGCTCCTGAACGGCATCAGAAACCGGCATCAGCGGCGCGGCAGGGGCAGAAGACGGGGAAGAAAAAGCGATGTGCATCGGGCTACCTCATAAAGTCCATACAGTGCCGGTCGTGTCCGTCCGGCCTCGGGTAGCTCCCTATTATGTTTATATTTTCTCTCGGGTCATGTGAGATTTTCGGGAAAACAAACATTGACTTTTCTCAGACTCAAACAGTGGCAAACGTTGGCAAACAGATGCAAATCACTGCATTACATTGCAACAACATTTATTACTTTTAGTTATAAATATTTATATATTAATCGAAAAAAAGTCTAAGTGATATCGTCACTGCAAAAACCGAGGGTGAACAGTGGTGAACAGTGGGTGAACAGTCAACCCCTCAACTGTTCACCCTTTATCTTACTGTATTATTTATATTTTTTCTTATGGTGAACAGTGGTGAATAGTTAACAGTAAAAAAACAAACAGTGAGTATGCTTTTCCTGAGACCTTTCTCTGGCAAGCCGGGTTTTGACGTCCTGTTTGTGCCAGCACTGCCACAACCGCAACAGGTCGTGTTGTTGTGTGTGCCCCGGCAGAATCACCTCAAGTTGAAACCACGAGGAAATCTGCCATGACCGACACCACCTTTATCCCTGATTACCTGAAACCGGCGCTGGAGCGACTGACCGCAGCCAGAACGGCCCATCTTGAACAGGCCCGCCTGATGGAGGACACCCTGACGGCCATCACCCGTGCGGAGGAGCAGAAAGCAGAGCTGGAGCAGGACAACGGCAGCGACACCCGCACCTGGCGCGCCGCTTTCCGTGCCGGGGGTGCCATGCTGACCGATGAGCTGAAAAGCGGCCATATCGAACGCGTGGCCCGCCGGGAGCTTGCACAGGAATGTGACAACCTGACCGAAGTGCTGGCCTTTGAACGTGACCTGCTGAAAGCCACCTGCAACAGCACCGCGCGTGCATTCCGGCAGGCGCATCATGCTGTGCTGAGTAAATACGCTGAGGAAGAGCTTAACCGCGCGCTGAATGACACCCTCGGGCCACTGGTCCGGGCGATGGTGCTGAAAGCGGATGTGATGGCAAATCCGCTCGCCAACACCATCGGCCATCAGGGCTACACCGAGCCGGAGAAAGAGGTTATGCATAAGGTGGTGACCTTCCTGACCAGGAAAGTGAGCGACTTCTCCGTTACGCCAGCGGATGAGCCGGTACTCTCCCTGACCGGTTTCCCGGCCGTCGCGCTTCCGCATATGGACCACGACGCCGCCAGCACGCCCGGCGAGCGTAAGGTCTGGCAGGAGAAAATCCGTCAGCGCGAGGCTGACCTGAAAGCGCGGGGGCTGCTGCCATGATGCACTGTCCGTTCTGCAAAAAGTCGGCGCATGCCCGCACCTCCCGCTATCTGTCGGAGAACGTCAAACAGCGCTATCACCAGTGCACCAATATTGAGTGCTCGGCGACGTTCCGCACCACTGAAGCCATCGACGAGGTTATCCGTCCTCCGGCGGAGAAAACGCCGCCTGTCGCGGAGCCGGTCACCCCCCCGGCCCCCCGTAAAGTGCAGGGCTGCTACAGCTCGCCATACCGTCATTAATCAGGGGAGAACTGACCATGACCACCCTTACGCTACAGCAGGCCTTTGAGGCCTGTCAGAATAACAAAACCGCCTGGCTGAACTGTAAAGCCGAACTGGCGGCCGCAGAGCAGGAATACCGCGAGCAGGTGCTGGCCGGGGATGACCGTATACCGGGCAGAATGCAGAAATTACGCGACATTATCGATGTCAAAAAATGGGAGATTAATCAGGCCGCCGGGCGCTATATCCGCTCCCATGAAGCGGTGCAACGCATCAGTATCCGCAACCGGCTGAATGACTTTATGCAGGCGCACGGTGCTGAACTGGCGGCCACGCTTGCCCCGGAGCTGATGGGACTCAGCCAGCAGCCCGCACTCCTGACCGGCCATGCGCTCGACCGTTCGGCCCATTACCTGAGGGAAGCCCTGTCCGTGTGGCTGAGTACCGGTGAAGAAATTAATTATTCGGCAGAAGACAGCGATATTTTAACGGCCATCGGATTCAGGCCTGACGCGGCTTCGCGGGTGGATAATCAGGAAAAATACACCCCCGCACAGAGCCTGATTTATGCCCGCCGGCGCACGGAACTGGCCAGTAAGTAGCCCCGCAAAAAATCCCCGAAAATACCGCTATTTTTCCCGAATTAAGCCATGCATCCACAGGGTGCATGGTTTTGCATGCACTTTCCCGTCCCGTCACTCCCTTCGCAACCCTGTCCCGGCGCGGCCTGAGCCCCCCGATGCACCTGCGTGAAAACCGACCCACGAAGCGGGCAGGCGAGGCGGGGAAAGCACTGCGCGCCAGCGGTAAAGTATTTATTTAATGATATTTAATTTCGCGGCCTGAGCGCGTCGCTGCGCTGCGCAGGTTCTCGGGAGTGCGGTGTGTGGTGCGGTGCTGTTCGGGGGCGTGGTGAGCTTCTGAGGCAGCCAGTCGAGGGGTAAGAAAAAACCATCCAGACACAGCGGAAATCAGTCATTTCGGCGTTCATTGTATCGCTTCTAGAGGTTCTATATCCCTGGCGTATTCGGGTCTGTGGCAGTCTGAGTCTCGCGATGCATCTGCATGAAAACCGACTCACGAAGCGGACAGGAGGAGCGTGGAAAGCATTGAGCGCACAGAAAGAAATTAAAATCTACGCATCAGGTTTCTGAATGTTGGATCACTAAAACATTGAAAATGTCTTCATGGATTCTCATTGGCCATAAATTTAATATAAGGATAGGAAGGTTTCTAACTATAGGGCTTCATAGTATAAAAAATTATATAACAAAAAGTTATTCTTGTGCGCATTTATATACCAATTGAAAATATGTTTGGTATCTAAAAAATTAGCGAAAGTAGTTGACCTAAATTGTAATGTGAGATTATTTATCTAATTGAAAATTCTACTGGCACATCTAGATTATTAGAGGACAGAGCATGAGCCTACCGCAGACACTTATAGATAAAATAAAAAGAGGAAGAGTTGTTCTATTTCTAGGTTCCGGTGCTTTAATTGGCGCGAAACTAAAAAAATATGATGTGCCTAAAGGGAACGATTTGGGAATATTGATATCTGATAGATTCCTTAACGGTGATTATAAATATGAATCTTTGACTCAAATTGCTGATTTGGCAATATCAGAGCATGGAATAATAGATGTGCAAGAGTTTATTAGGGAGGTATTTGAGGATCTTGAAGTTAACGATTTTCATAAAATAATTCCCGATTTTCAATGGAAAGCTATTTTTTCAACTAATTATGATAGGATGATAGAGTTTTGTTACGAAACTAAAAAGACAAATCAAACTCTTTCTATACATTTATCTAATAATGATGGCTTTAATGAGGGTGAGAAGACAACTGATATACTTAATTTTATAAAATTGCATGGGTGCATAACCAGAACCAGAGACCCAGAGTTGCCACTCATTTTGACTGTTGAACAATTCAATGATTACGAAAAAAATAGGAATTTATTGTTTAAATACTTATATGAGTTGGCTATAGAATATAGCATTGTATTTGTTGGACATAGTTTACAGGATGCAAACATAAGACATATAATATCAATGGTTAATAATAATGTACCCCAAGGACAAAGGCATTATTTATTGAAGCCAGGTATAAAAGATCCCGAAATTAATTTATGGGCTTCCAAAAAAATAAATGCTTTAAATTTTACCTTTGAGGCCTTTTTGAGAGAGGTTAATGATGTAATACCTTGGTCTGAAAGATTCAACTATCTTATTACGCCAGTTCAGAATAATGCTATACAAAAAATATTTGTAACTACTGCACCTCCATCCGAAGAGCTTAATAGAATTCTAACAGATAGCATACAATATGTGCATTCTGATATGAATACTGAACAATTTAACCCAAAGGAATTTTATAAAGGTTCTGATTTGGGATGGTATGCACAAAGTGCAGAATTAGCTATTAAAAGATCTTTATTAGATCGTTTCTTAGAGGAAGTAATACTAAAACCTGAAACTGAAAGAAGTGATACCACCGAGTTGATTTTGCTCAAAGGTGAAGCAGGGTCAGGAAAAACAGTTTTTCTCCGGCAAGTTGCTTGGGAAATGAGGGTTATGGATTTTGGATGCCCACTTTGGGTTAATAATGGAGATAATTTAACTGTTGAAATCATCAAAGAGGTAATAGAAAAAACCAATGAAAGAGTTTTTCTTTATTGGGATAATGCATCATTACACGTAAACAAGATCGCTGCGTTTATGAATAACGCAATAAAAGCCGAGTTGAAAATAACGATAATAACAGCTGAAAGATATAACGAATGGAGTCAACGTTGCGATTCACTTAAAGAGTTAATAACCGAAGTATATTCTTTGCATAATCTTAGTGAGTCTGAAGTGACAAACTTAGTCGAGAAACTAGAGTTTCATGATTGCTTAGGCCCTAACCTCATAAATAAAAATAAAGCTGAGCGTATACAGGAGTTTATTGTTAATTCAGAGCGGCAATTATTAGTTGCTTTGCACGAAGCAACTATGGGGGAACCATTTGAAGATATTATCTTCAGTGAATACAATTCTATCTATCCTATACAGGCAAGAACAATCTACCGAACAATTTGCACATTGAATAGGCTACGAGTTCCTGTTAGAGCAGGCCTAATTGCTAGAATTTTCGGCATCAATTTCACTGAGTTCAAACAGCAGTTTTTTACTCCATTGGAGAAAATAGTATTATGGGATTCAGAGGGGAATGATGATTATCATTATAGAGCTCGTCACTCGGAAATAGCGGAAATAGTATTCAATCGTGCATTTAGCAATACATTAGAAAAATATAATGAATATACTCAAATATTAGATAAGATAAATATTGCATTTGAATCTGATAGGATTTCTTTTAGACAATTTATGCGAGCAAAATCTCTTCATGAGATTTTCCCCGATTATCAAGATGTAATTAGCATTTATCAACAGGCTCTCAAAACCATAGGAGAAGATCCCTATTTGTTACAGCAAATGGCAAACTTTGAGAGGATAAGGCCAAATGGAAATTTAACTCTTGCGATAGAATTACTTGAGAATGCGAAGGAAAAGGCTCCTTATGACAGCAGTATAATTCACACCATGGCAACAGTATGGCGAGATAAAGCCAATAATAGTAATGAAGCCTATGATAGGATAAAGTTTCGTGGAGAGGCTCGACATTTATTACAGGAAGCACAAAGACGATGGGGAGGGAGTCCGTACATCTTAACAACTCTTCTTGAGCTTTCTATCGATAATTTTGAAGATAATATTAAGGATGATAATGTTTCTGGGAAAATTATAGATGATCTAATCAGTAGGATTGAAGAAGAAATTACCATTAGCAAGCAAAAATATCCGGATGAAGCAATGCTCTCAAACCTGGAAGCAAGATTTGCCGGAATTATGAGTGATGATGGAAGAATACTAAGTTCATTACTTGCTGCTTTCAGTGATAACTCTAGGGATCCCTTTATAGCGATAAGACTTTCGAAAATATATATTGATAAAGGTGACTTTAATGAAGCTTCTAAGGTTTTGACGCAGGCTTTAGAAAGAAGACGAAACGACCATCGGTTGAATTATCAGTATGCGGAATTGCTAAGATTAATGGACCCCTCTAAAAGAGCTCCTTTGATTTACTATTATAGAAGGGCATTTACTCCGAACGATAAAAACTTTCATGCTCAATTTTGGTTCGCTCGATTTGCATATGAGTCAAGTGATCCTAAAGAAGTTGCATTATCTGCTGACATTTTCGAGTATCTTCGGACTTCCAGAGTATCAAAAGATGACCGGTTCAAAATTAGAGATTATATAGGTGGTGAAATCAACCCAACAATATTTAGGGGGAGTTTGAAAGGAATCAATAGCGGATTTGGGTTCGTAACGGTCGATGGAAGTGGAAAAGATATTTTTTTTCCACGATCTGAGGTTCAACATGACCTTTGGGAAGCATTGAAGGTAGGTGATAGGCTGAAGTTTAATATCGGTTTCAATTATGCTGGTACGGTTGCATGTAATATCGTCCCATCATAGTATTATTTTATAATTATGAGGCTGATTAAATAAAAAATATCAGTCTCATTTATTTTTTATTTTAATGTTTATCTTTTACCAATCCACCCCACCATGTCATTATTTCTTGTCTTTGTACTAAATAAGTTGAACGATTATATGCTCTCCGAACTTCATTTTTATCACTATGAGCTAAAGCTGCTTCAATGATATCCGGGTTGAAACCAGCTTCATTCATTGCTGTGCTTGCGATAGAGCGCAGCCCATGAGCAACAAGTTTTCCACCATAGCCGATACGTTTCAAAGCGGCATTAGCCGTTTGGCTGTTCATCGCCTGCTTTGGATCATTTCTACTCGGGAAAACATGTTCACGATGAGCACTGATTGGCTTCATCACTTCCAGAATATCTAATGCTTGTTGAGATAGAGGAACGATGTGCTCACGCTTTGCCTTCATCCGTTCGGCTGGAATAGTCCAGAGCTTTGCATTGAGATCGATCTCTTCCCAACGAGCACCTGAGGCCTCTGAAGGGCGAACGAGCGTCAGGAGCTGCCACTCTATGAGGCAGCGTGTTGGAACAGATAAATTAGACATAACCAGTGACCGCATCAATTTTGGCAATTCTTCTGGCCGCAGCGTCGGCATGTTTTGCTTTTTTGGTTTCTCAAAGGCCATGCCAACACCTGATGCCGGATTCGCATCTATCAGACCGGTGTTAACCGCATAAATCATTATCTCGTTAACACGCTGTACCAAACGACGAACAGTCTCAAGAGCACCGCGCGCTTTAATTGGCTCTAGTGCTTCAACAATCGTTCTGGCCTTTATCTCCTGAACAGGCATCGAACCTATAGCGGAGAACACATCTTTGTCTAAAGAGCGCCAGATGTCTTTTGCATAATCCTCTGTGACGCTTTTGCTTTTAAGCTGGAACCAGTTAGCAGCCACCGTTGAGAAAATGCTGTCTAACTCAATCTGGCGCTGTTCTGACGCTTGCTCCTGTTGCTGTTGTGGATCCATGCCTTGCGCGAGCGTGGTTAAGTGCTGGTCGCGAATCTGACGAGCTGCTGCGAGTGTAAGGGCAGGGTATGATCCGAGGCTGAGATTAGTTCGGCTGCCACTGTTCGGACGTTGATAGCGGAAGCGCCAGAGCTTTTTACCAGTAGTTTTGACGAGTAAGAACAGGCCATCACCATCATGTAAGGTGAAGTCTTTTTCACGGGGTTTAGCTTTAAGTATTTCGTTGTTAGTCAGTGGGCGTGTAATGCGCGCCATGTCTGGATCCCTTCCATAATTGGTACACGTTTAATGGACCACAGTATAGCGTGTACCTAAACGTGTACCAATTTTCTCTGGATTTAGCCGGATGCCCTCGGACAACGACAGACACAAAAAAGCCCGCAGGGCTTGTGCCATGCGGGCTTTCAGGATTTCCCCGGACGTATCCGGAAGAGCAAGTGGTGGAGCTGGCGGGAGTTGAACCCGCGTCCGAAATTCCTACATCCTCGGTACTACATGCTTAGTCAGTCTTTACATTCGCCTGGCACCTGCGGACAGACACGCCACTACCAGACTAGCCTGATTAGTTTTAACGTTTCAACCCCAGGCAGGGCCTCCACGCGATCTCTTTTGGGTTTGACCTCTCTTTGATCCCCGTCTTAAGAGCGGAAGCTAGGGAGAGAGGGCTCAGAGCAGGTTATTAAGCTGCTAAAGCGTAGTTTTCGTCGTTTGCGACTATTTTTTTGCGGCTTTTTACGAGGCCAACCGCCCCTCGGCATGCACCTTGGGTTTCGCAAATCCCGTCGAATCCAGAATCAGCCCCAATGTGTACGTTGAGTATAACAGATTTATGAATGCGCTTACCAGCCCTCGTTTCGAGGATTAAGGCGTCAGGTTGGGTGAAAAATCAGCATCAACAACAATATAGCGCCAGGGTCAGCAAAACTGACCCTGATGGGATGGGGAGTTAACGACCCGCGTGCTTCATAATTCGGGCTTTATCTACTGCCCATTCGCGGTCTTTGATATCGGTACGCTTGTCGTGCTGTTTTTTACCTTTTGCTACGCCGATTTTGACTTTGCACCAGGCATTTTTCCAGTACAGAGAAAGAGCGACCACAGTGTAACCTTCGCGGTTGATACGCCCGTACAGGGTATCCAGTTCACGCTGGTTGAGCAGAAGCTTACGGGTACGCGTCGGGTCGCAGACGTAGTGAGTGGAAGCAACAGCCATTGGCGTAAAGTTGGCGCCAAACAGATAGGCTTCGCCATCTTTCAAAATGACATAGCTATCACCAATATTGGCTTTACCAGCACGGAGAGATTTTACCTCCCATCCCTGCAGAGCAAGACCAGCCTCGTATTCATCTTCAATAAAGTATTCATGACGGGCGCGTTTATTCAGCGCAATGGTGGCTGATCCAGGTTTGTGGGCTTTTTTCTTAGTCATAGTATCCTGAAGTCATCGTCTTAAAACAGTCGTACCTCAATCTTCCCGCGAGGCGTAATGGGCTATCTTAGCACGAGTTGCGGTACAGCGTTTTTTTTAGCAGCAGATAAATGATATTATTTACACCGTGTTTATATGTGGAACCTGCTATGCCTCAGATTAGCCGTACCGCCCTCGTGCCGTTCAGTGCGGAACAGATGTACCAACTGGTAAATGATGTGAAGTCCTACCCTGATTTTCTGCCGGGCTGCACCGGTAGCCGGGTTCTGGAGCTCGGTCCGACGCAAATGACCGCGGCGGTTGACGTCTCCAAAGCAGGTATCAGCAAGACCTTCACAACGCGAAATACGCTGACCAGTAACCAGAGTATTCTCATGAGTCTGGTCGATGGTCCGTTTAAGAAGCTGATTGGCGGCTGGAAGTTTATCCCCTTAAGCCCGGAAGCGTGCAAAATTGAGTTTCATCTCGATTTTGAATTCACCAATAAGCTGATTGAAATGGCGTTTGGTCGTATCTTCAAAGAGCTGGCCATGAATATGGTGCAAGCGTTTACGACGCGGGCAAAAGAGGTTTACAGTGTCGGCTAACATCATCGTTGAAGTTGCCTACGCCTTGCCGGAAAAGCAGTATCTGCAACGCGTTAAGCTGGAAGAGGGCGCGACGGTCGAGCAGGCGATCGTGGCCAGCGGTCTTCTGGCGTTACGTGATGATATCGATCTGGCGAAGAACAAAGTGGGTATTTATAGCCGCCCGGCGAAGCTTCAGGATCGGGTCCACGATGGCGATCGAGTAGAGATCTATCGGCCGCTGATTGCAGACCCTAAAGAGCTGCGTCGCCAGCGGGCTGAGAAAAGCGCGGGAAAGTAACCGTTTCGCACAAAGCTCAGAGATAAAAAAAAGCGCTCATTGAGCGCTTTTTGCATATTGATAGCCTTACTCCGCCGTCAGGGCAGGTTTGTTATCAATGTTGGTCAGCACACCGCTGCTGTTGAAGGTCAGGGTAAGCGTCTGTTGGGTAACTTTTTCATGCCCAGGCTGCTGACGGAAAACGTAGAACCAGGTATTGGTGCCAAACGGATCTGACATCATCGGGGTACCAAGAGCATAGGCAACCTGTTGTTGCGTCATGCCGACACGAATTTTTGCTACATCGGTTGGTGCCAGATAGTTTCCCTGGTTGATGTCAGGACGGTAAACCACTCGTTCCAGAGTGGAACAGCCTGCGGTCAACATAAGAAGAACCGCTGCGGCAGCAGTCAGCATTTTACAGCGCATAGTGATTTGATTCCTTTTTGGGCCCGAGCAGTACGTGGCTCATCTGTAATATGCCGATGATAATAGACCTTTGCCCGGTTGGGAACCTTCGGCTGCAGGTCTATCGGCAATTTGCTGTTCACTATGACTCTGTGAAAATCAAAAAGTTTAGGCGGCAAGCAACTCTTTCGCGTTTGCCAGGGTATTACGAGTGACTTCACTACCGCCCAGCAGGCGGGCCAGTTCCTGCAAACGAGCGCGTTTATCCAGAGGGTGCATATGCGTCTCGGTCATTTCACCGTCCGTTTCCTTGCAGACGAAGAAATGGTGATGTCCACAACCGGCAACCTGCGGTAAGTGGGTAACGCACATTACCTGGGTTGATTCGCCTAATTGACGCAGTAGTTTACCGACGACTGCCGCCGTAGGGCCGCTGATGCCGACATCCACTTCATCGAAAATCAGCGCCGGAGTTTCCATCTTACGTGCGGTGATGACCTGAATCGCCAGCGCAATACGTGACAGCTCGCCTCCGGAGGCAACTTTAGCAATCGGCTGCAGCGGCTGACCCGGGTTAGTGGTGACGCGGAATTCGATATGGTCCGCGCCTTCAGCCGTAAGGTGGCGCTCATCAAACGCGACATCAATGGCGAACACACCGTGCGGCATCGAGAGTGAGTGCATACTCTCCGTAATGAGCTGAGTCAATTCATCGGCGCTATTTTGGCGCAGGGCATGCAGCTGCTTTGCCGTATCCAGCGCCAGCTGATGATGCTCAACGACCAGTTGGCTAAGAGATTCCAGAGAACCGGCGCTATCATCCAGCATACGCTGCTCTTCCAGTAGGGATTGGTAAAGGTCAGGAAGCTCTTCGGGCGCGATTTGATGCTTCCGCGCCAGGGCGATCTGTCGGGAGATACGCTGCTCCAGCTCGAACAGGCGGTTCGGATCGAGATCGAGGCGATCGTGATAATGGCGCAGTTCGTCCGTTGCTTCGCTAAGCTGGATAGACGCCTCTTCAAGCATATCGAGTACCCCGGAGAGGTTACTGTCCATACCTGCCAGCTCGCTGACCAGCTGCTTCGCGGCGTACAGTTGACTCTGCAGGTTGGATTCTTCGCCGTCTGCCAGTACCGTCAGCGCATGCTGGCAGGTCGTCAGCAGCTGACCGCTGTTAGCCAGACGTTTGTATTCTTCATCAATTTGTTCGAATTCGCCCGACTGCGGGTTGAACTCGTTTAGCTCTTTTAATTGATATTGCAGCAGGTCCGCACGGGCTGCGCGCTCCTGACTTTGCTGCTGATGCTGCGCCAGATCGCGACAGCTTTTATGCCACTGACGATAGCGCTCTGCCATTAGCTGAGTAAGCGCATACTCACCGGTATAGCCATCAAGCAGCGTCTTCTGGTGTTCGGGTTTAGTCAGCAACTGGTGGGCGTGCTGGCCGTGGATCTGGATAAGCAGTTGACCCAGATCGCGAAGCTGGGATAAAGGGACTGCCGTGCCGTTAATAAAACCGCGAGAGCGGCCGTCAGCGCTGATGACGCGGCGAAGTAAACACTCACGCCCGCTTTCCAACTGGTTCTGTTCCAGCCAGCGCTGAGCGGCAGGTGTGTCTTTCAGGGAGAAGCGGGCGCATAAATCAGCCCGGTTGGCGCCTCTGCGCACCATATCGGCTTCCGCCCGACCACCGAGGCACAGCCCCAGCGCGTCGATAGCGATCGATTTACCGGCGCCGGTCTCGCCGGTAATGGCGGTCATACCGCTGTGAAAATCGATTTCAAGCTCACGAACAATAGCAAAATTACTAATAGTGAGTTGTGCCAACATAGCTGCCTTCCTGTATGAAAAACCATTACTGTGTTTTCGTACAGTATAATCTGGTTTTTTATCCAGTAAAGGGGCTGGCTATAAAATCAGAACAATTTTTTCGACCAGCCAAGCTTGGTGCTTAATGTGTTGAAATAGCTGTAATCTTTTGGGTGGATGAGATTGAGGTGATAATCACAGCGGCGGATCAGCACATCTTCACCATCCTGAATTGGAAGCGCTATCTGGCTATCGCAGCTAATTTCAAGGTCGCTACAGCGTTGAGAAAAGCGCAGGCGAATGGTGCTGTCGCCATTGATCACCAGCGGGCGTGCCGAGAGCGTATGCGGGAACATGGGGACCAGGGTGATCGCATCCAGTGAAGGCGTGAGGATCGGCCCTCCAGCAGAGAGTGAATAAGCCGTGGAGCCGGTGGGCGTGGAGATAATCAGGCCATCGGAGCGCTGAGAGAAAGCAAATACCTCATCAATGTAAACTTCAAACTCAATCATATGCGCCACTTTGCCGGGGTGCAGGACAACTTCATTAATTGCCGTGCTGATGCGCTTCTGGCAATCCTGCTGACACACCTGAGCTTCCAGCAGAAAGCGTTTTTCGGCGATATAGTGGCCTTCGAGCACATCGGCAAGCTGCTGTAGCGCGTTATCCGGGTCGAGATCGGTCAGAAAACCGAGGTTGCCGCGGTTAATCCCAATAACGTTAATGTCGTAGCGCGCCAGCGTACGGGCTGCGCCGAGCATATTGCCATCGCCGCCAACCACGACGGCCAGATCTGCCTGTTGGCCAATTTCGGCCAACGTCCCGGTCTTGACATTGCTGAGCTGAAGTTCATGCGCTATTTGCTGCTCAACCAGCACTTCATAACCTTTGCCGGACAGCCAGCGCCAGAGCATTTCATGTGTGGTCAGCGCGGTTGGGTGACGAGGGTGTCCCACAATGCCTATACACTTGAAGTGGTTCTTCATGATCTGGATGTCCTTGCGTTAAATGAATAGTGACAATCTGGCCGCGTTCCCTTGAAACCAGGAAGCTGATCCCCATAATAAGCGAAGTTAGCGAGATGAATGCGAAAAAAACGCGGAGAAATTCATGAGTAGTAAAGAACAGAAAACGCCTGAGGGGCAAGCCCCGGAAGAAATTATCACGGAGCAGCACGACGACGTTGAGGCGGTAGAGCCTGAGGTTTCGGCTGAGCAGGTGGATCCGCGCGATGAAAAAATTGCGAATCTGGAAGCTCAGCTTGCTGAAGCGCAGAAGCGCGAACGTGAAGTATTGCTACGTGCGAAAGCCGATGAAGATAACCTGCGCCGCCGTACCGAGCTGGATATCGAAAAAGCGCATAAGTTTGCGCTGGAAAAATTCGTCAACGAGCTGCTGCCGGTCATCGACAGCCTGGATCGCGCGCTGGAAGTCGCTGATAAAGCTAACCCGGATATGGCGCCGATGGTTGAAGGCATCGAACTGACGCTGAAGTCCATGCTCGACGTGGTACGTAAGTTCGGCGTGGAAGTGATTGGCGATACGAACGTGCCGCTGGATCCGAACGTCCATCAGGCCATTGCGATGGTTGAGTCCGAAGACGTCGCGCCAGGCAACGTGCTGGGCGTTATGCAAAAGGGTTATACCCTGAACGGTCGTACTATTCGCGCGGCGATGGTCACCGTCGCGAAAGCGAAGTAAATAAGCGAAACGGCTACCGTGAGGTGGCCGTTTTTCTATTCCCTTCTGTCAGTCCGCAGGGTGGCTATGACTCAGCCACGCTCTCGCGAATGGGTTTAACCGGCATCACCTTCACCCGTTTAATCATATTCTCCTGAACATCAAGAATATCGATATCATACTGTTCGATGCGTACGCGGGTACCCGGAGCGGGGATCTCTTCGAGTGCTTCCAGGATGATACCGTTAATGGTTCGCGCTTCATCTTCCGGGAGATGCCAGTTAAATGCCTTGTTGATTTCCCGTACGTTGGCGGTTCCATCGATAATCACTGAGCCATCATTAAGCGGCGTCACCTCTTCAGCAAGCGTAGGCGACATTGAAGTCGTAAAATCGCCGACGATCTCTTCGAGGATATCCTCAACCGTAACCAGACCCTGAATGTCGCCATATTCATCAACGACCAGACCCACTTTCTTTTTATTACGCTGGAATTTCACCAGCTGCGTACTGAGCGGCGTTCCTTCCGGCACGAAGTAAATTTCATCGGCGGCGCGCAGCATGACTTCTTTTGTGAACTCTTTTTTCTCGGTCATCAGGCGATAAGCTTCGCGTACCCGCAGCATGCTGATGGCATCGTCCAGCGTGTCGCGGTACAGCACGATGCGCCCGTGTGGAGAGTGGGTCAGCTGGCGGACGATGGATTTCCAGTCGTCGTTAATATTGATACCGACAATATCGTTGCGCGGAACCATGATGTCGTCAACGCTGACTTTCTCGAGGTCCAGGACGGAGAGCAGCATGTCCTGATTGCGCCGGGAGATTTGCGAACGTGATTCATTAACGATAGTGCGCAGCTCATCTTTGCTTAATGCCCCGCTAATCACGATGTCGGTTTTAATGCCCATCATGCGCATCAGAATGCGGGTAATCGTGTTGAGCAACCACACCAGCGGCATCATCAGTATTTGCAGCGGCGCGAGCAGGAGGCTGCTGGGATAGGCCACCTTTTCTGGATAGAGCGCCGCGATGGTTTTTGGCAGCACTTCGGCAAACACCAGCACCACAAACGTCAGGACGCCGGTGGCAATGGCGACGCCGGCATCGCCGTACAGGCGCATACCTACAATGGTACCCAACGCCGAGGCAAGAATGTTGACGAGGTTATTACCAATGAGAACCAGGCTAATGAGACGGTCAGGCTTGCGCAGGAGCTTTTCGACGCGTTTTGCCTGACGATTGCCCTGCTTGGCCAAATGACGCAGGCGATAGCGGTTTAGCGTCATCATGCCGGTTTCTGAACCGGAGAAATAGGCGGAGATAACCACCATGACGATCAGCGTCACGATCAGCGTGGTGGTGGAGATATGTTCCACTTGGGATTCCTTAAAGACTTAGCTCATTAACTGTTGCAATACGCGGCTACCAAAGTAGGCCAGCGTCAACAGTCCTGCGCCAGTCACGTTAAACCAGACGACCCGGCGTCCGCGCCACCCTTCATGATAGTGGCCCCAAAGCAGGACGATATAAACAAACCACGCAATAATAGACAGTACTGCTTTATCAATGTTTTCCGCGCTAAATAGGTTGTGCATATAAAACAACCCGGTGCACAGCGTCAGGGTTAACAGCACCACGCCTATCTGGGTGATATGGAACATTTTACGTTCAATGCTCATCAGCGGCGGCATTTCGCTACTGAAGGTCAACTTTTTATTCTTCAGCTGATAGTCAATCCACGCCAGCTGCAGAGCGTAAAGCGCAGCGATAATCAGCGTAGCATAAGAAAAGAGCGACAGGCCGATATGGACCAACATCCCCGGCGTGGTTTCCAGATGCGTGATGTACTCGTTCGGCATAAAGGTCGCGAACGCGAGGTTGATTAAGGCGAAGGTGTAGACAATGGGCAGCAATAGCCAGCCGCGATTACGCGATGCGACGATGGTCATCACCGTACAGATCATCAGGCTGACCAGCGATCCCACGTTTAATAGACTGAGGTTTTGCCCGCTTTCGCCGCCGGGAAAAATGCGTGACTCCAGCGCGAAGGCGTGACAAATCAACGCAATAGTTGCGGAAAGAATCGCCATCCGCCGCCAACTGCTGTTTTTTTGCAGCAGACCAGGGACGATCAGCGCGAGGCTGATGGAGTACGCGACAAGAGCGAGTAGAGCAAAAACAGGCATATGGGCGTCGACTGTTGACTAAATAGTAAAGAGAAGCAGTATAGCGTCACGCGACTCTGGCTCCAACCGTTGCAGCACATTCGCGTTTATGTCGTGTTATACTGCGCCCATTCCGTTTTTGTGTCGCTGCGGCGACCGACCGTTTCCACCTCAGGCGAGAGACAATGTTTGATAATTTAACCGATCGTTTGTCGCGTACGCTGCGCAACATTAGCGGCCGCGGACGCCTTACTGAAGACAACATTAAAGATACCCTGCGCGAAGTGCGTATGGCGCTGCTGGAGGCGGACGTTGCTCTGCCTGTGGTACGTGACTTCATCAACCGCGTAAAAGAAAGCGCGGTAGGTCATGAAGTCAACAAAAGCCTGACCCCGGGCCAGGAGTTCGTCAAAATTGTGCGCAACGAACTGGTTGCCGCGATGGGCGAAGAGAACCAGGCGCTGGATTTAGCCGCGCAGCCGCCAGCCGTGGTGCTGATGGCCGGTTTGCAGGGGGCGGGTAAAACCACCAGCGTCGCTAAGCTGGGTAAGTTCCTGCGTGAAAAGCACAAGAAGAAAGTCCTGGTGGTTTCCGCTGACGTCTATCGCCCTGCGGCGATCAAGCAGCTGGAAACGCTGGCCGAGCAGGTTAGCGTTGATTTCTTCCCGTCTGACGTAGGTCAGAAGCCGGTTGATATCGTGAATGCCGCGCTGAAGGAAGCGAAGCTCAAATTCTACGACGTGCTGCTGGTGGATACTGCCGGTCGTCTGCACGTTGATGAAGCGATGATGGATGAGATTAAGCAGGTCCATGCGTCTCTCAATCCAGTAGAAACCCTCTTTGTTGTCGATGCGATGACCGGCCAGGATGCGGCGAACACGGCGAAAGCGTTTAACGAGGCTCTGCCGTTGACCGGGGTGGTGCTGACCAAAGTGGACGGCGACGCCCGCGGCGGTGCGGCGCTGTCGATTCGTCATATCACCGGTAAGCCGATTAAATTCCTTGGCGTTGGCGAGAAAACCGAAGCTCTGGAGCCGTTCCATCCGGACCGTATCGCCTCCCGTATTCTCGGCATGGGCGACGTTCTGTCGCTGATCGAAGATATCGAAAGTAAGGTTGACCGCGCGCAGGCTGAAAAGCTGGCTTCCAAACTGAAAAAAGGCGACGGTTTTGATCTCACCGATTTCCTTGAACAGCTGCGGCAGATGAAAAACATGGGCGGTATGGCCAGCCTGATGGGCAAGCTGCCGGGCATGGGACAGATACCGGACAACGTTAAATCGCAGATGGACGATAAAGTGCTGGTGCGTATGGAAGCCATCATCAACTCGATGACGCTGAAAGAGCGCGCCAAACCGGAAATTATTAAAGGTTCGCGTAAGCGCCGCATCGCCGCAGGCTGCGGAATGCAGGTGCAGGATGTGAACCGTCTGCTCAAACAGTTTGATGATATGCAGCGCATGATGAAGAAGATGAAGTCGAAAGGCGGCATGATGAAGATGATGCGCGGAATGAAAGGTATGATGCCGCCTGGGTTCCCCGGCGGGCGATAGTATCGTCGCTATTTTGCTGTCGGGGCGCGCTTCTTTTTTTACCCATTGTTGGCGCGCTCTGGCTCAGTTACCCCATTTAGGGGGCCTTCCACGGCAGAGTTTATAACTGCTGATTGCAATTTCCCCAGAAATCAGTAAAATTTTCGGGCTTTTAATATGACACCGGGCTCCGTTCCTCGATGGGGCCCGGTGTTTTATTCACACAAGAGGATGTTATGGTTACTATTCGTTTAGCACGTCACGGCGCGAAAAAGCGTCCGTTCTACCAGGTTGTTGTTACCGACAGCCGTAATGCACGCAACGGTCGCTTCATCGAGCGCGTTGGTTTCTTCAACCCGATCGCTTCTGCGACCGAAGAAGGAACTCGTCTGGATCTGGATCGTATCGCTCACTGGGTTGGCCTGGGCGCTACTGTTTCCGATCGCGTAGCTGCGCTGATCAAAGCCGCTAACAAAGCAGCTTAATCTGTCACGGTGGTCATGATGAGCAAGCAACACACCGCACAAGCACCTGTTGAACCGATTGTATTGGGCAAGATGGGTTCTTCCTACGGTATCCGTGGTTGGCTCAGAGTGTTTTCCTCCACCGAAGACGCCGAAAGCATTTTTGACTATCAGCCCTGGTTTATCCAGAAGGCGGGTCAGTGGCAGGTTGTTGAGCTGGAAAGCTGGCGCCACCACAATCAGGATATCGTCATTAAGCTGAAAGGCATTGACGATCGCGATGCAGCGAATCTTTTGACTAATTGCGAAATTGTCGTGGATTCATCGCAGCTGCCTGCGCTTGAAGAGGGTGACTATTACTGGAAAGACCTGATGGGCTGCCAGGTAGTGACCACTGAAGGTTATGGTCTCGGTAAAGTCATCGATATGATGGAAACTGGATCTAATGACGTTCTCGTCATCAAGGCAAACCTGAAAGATGCATTTGGTATCAAGGAGCGGTTGGTTCCGTTCCTCGATGGGCAGGTTATCAAGAAAGTCGATCTCGCTACTCGTACTATCGAAGTAGATTGGGATCCTGGTTTTTAAATTCTCCGGATAAACGGTAAAAAACGGCACTATGGGGATTGGCTTGTGTTTATAGGTATCGTTAGCCTGTTTCCTGAAATGTTCCGCGCAATTACCGATTACGGGGTAACTGGCCGGGCAGTAAAAAATGGCCTGCTGAGCATCCAGAGCTGGAGTCCTCGTGATTTCGCTCATGACCGGCACCGTACCGTGGACGATCGTCCTTACGGCGGCGGACCGGGGATGTTAATGATGGTACAACCTTTACGGGATGCCATTCATGCAGCAAAAGCCGCGGCAGGTGAAGGCGCAAAGGTGATTTATCTTTCACCTCAGGGACGCAAGCTTGATCAAGCGGGCGTCAGCGAACTGGCAACCAATCAGAAGCTGATTTTGGTGTGCGGTCGTTACGAAGGCGTAGATGAGCGCGTAATTCAGACCGAGATTGATGAAGAATGGTCAATCGGCGATTATGTTCTCAGCGGTGGCGAGCTACCGGCAATGACGCTGATTGATTCCGTTTCCCGGTTTATTCCGGGGGTTCTGGGTCATGAAGCTTCAGCAATCGAGGACTCTTTTGCTGAAGGATTGCTGGATTGCCCTCACTATACGCGCCCTGAAGTGTTAGAAGGTATGGAAGTACCGCCAGTATTGCTGTCGGGAAACCACGCTGAGATACGTCGCTGGCGTCTGAAGCAGTCGCTGGGCCGAACCTGGCTTAGAAGACCTGAACTTTTGGAAAACCTGGCTCTGACTGAAGAGCAAGCAAGGTTGCTGGCGGAGTTCAAAAAAGAGCTCGCGCAACAGCAGCATAAACATGATGGGATGGCGTAAGCCCCCAATATCAGTTTACCCAGGATAAGAGATTAAATTATGAGCAACATTATTAAGCAACTTGAACAAGAACAGATGAAGCAGGACGTACCTTCCTTCCGTCCGGGTGATACCGTGGAAGTGAAAGTATGGGTTGTTGAAGGTTCCAAAAAACGTCTGCAGGCATTCGAGGGCGTGGTTATCGCTATTCGTAACCGCGGTCTGCACTCTGCATTCACTGTTCGTAAAATTTCCAACGGCGAAGGCGTTGAGCGTGTCTTCCAGACTCACTCTCCGGTAGTTGACAGCATTTCTGTCAAACGTCGTGGTGCTGTACGTAAAGCTAAACTGTACTACCTGCGTGAGCGTACCGGTAAGTCTGCTCGTATCAAAGAGCGTCTTAACTAAGATTCGCTTTCGCGACATCCTGAATGAGAGGGCTGGCCTGATGGGCTGGCCCTTTTTTTATCTTTATTTTAACCATTTTATTGTGAATCATTTACAATACGGCCCTCATTTGGAGGGGCGGTGGTCAGCAATATTCTTCATCAATCAGCATCTCAACGGCGAGCCGCATGGCTGGCGCTGTTTGCGATCGCGCTGATCGTGGTGGCGCCGTTGATCTCAGTCGCTTTGCAAAAAGATCCGATGAGCGGAATGCACCACGCAATGATGACGATGGCGGAAGATGCGCCATCACATCAGATGACGATGATGCACACCGACGCTTCGACGCCGCAACGCTCGCACGGCGTGCCGCTCGATCATGCTGAAGCCTGCGGCTACTGCGTGCTCTTAGCTCACGTGCCAGGCTTTATCTTCGCGCTGGTGTTGCTGCTTGCTATGGTGCTTCGACGCCAGCGAGTGCCTGTTAGCCGACCGGTGAACAAACACTGGCATTACTTTCCCTGGCTTTATCCCCTTACCCGAGCGCCGCCTCTTCCGTCTGCTTTCCCCCTTAGATAAAAAAACAACCTGCGCACTGCGCAACGTTCTCTTTTGCTTTTAAAAAGGAAAAGTATGACTACCTGCACCTCGCGCGCAGCATGGCTGAACCTGCTGCGTCGTCTTCATTTCTATATCGGACTGTTTATCGGACCGTTTATTTTTGTGGCGGCTCTGACCGGTACGCTATATGTCGCCAGTCCGCAGCTGGAAAGCTGGCTCTATCAGGATGCGCTTCGCGGTACCCTCAGTGGAGAAAAACAGCCGCTCAGCGCGCAAATTACCGTAGCAACAGAGGCTATTCAGGGAAACCTGCGCCTGCATGCGGTACGTCCGGGGATACTGGCTGGCGATACTACCCGAGTGATGTTTATTGACCCGAGCCTTGGCGAGTCGGAAACACGGGCAATTTTTGTCGATCCGGTGACTTTAAGGGTAAAAGGAGATCTGCCGGTTTACGGTACCAGCGGTATTTTGCCACTGCGTCAGTGGATTGATTATGCCCACCGCTCATTGCTCCTGGGAAGTGTTGGTCGCCTGTACAGCGAGCTCGCTGCGTCCTGGATGTGGGTTGCCGCTCTCGGTGGGATCGCGCTGTGGTCGATGACCCGCCCGCGTCGTCGCATTAACAATAAGATGCAGAATAGCCGCCGCCTGCATGTGTCTCTCGGATGGGCATTGCTGGTCGGTATGCTCATCTTCTCTGCGACCGGTTTAACGTGGTCACAATGGGCCGGTGGTAACGTCGATAAGATGCGCGCCGCCTTTGGTTGGCTGACGCCACAGGTAAATACGCAGCTGCAAAGCGCCGTTCCGGCAGTTCACGATCCGCATGCGGAACATCATATGGGAAGCAGGATGATGGGCGAGGCGGCAGCATCGCCGCTGCGCGTAGAGGAGTTTGACAAGGTTCTGCTGGCCGCACGCGCGGCGGGGCTGGATGCCGGCAAGCTGGAGATTCGACCGCCGTCGGGTTCCGGGCGCGCGTGGACGGTAAATGAAATCGACAGAAGCTGGCCAACACAGGTTGATGCTGTCGCGATCGAGGGGTCAACGATGCGGATCGTGGACCGTACGCATTTTTCCGACTTTCCGCTCATGGCCAAGCTGACCCGCTGGGGTGTTGATTTCCATATGGGAATTTTGTTCGGCCTTGTTAATCAGCTATTGCTTATCGCGTTCGGAACCGCACTCTGCGTGATGATAGTAGTGGGATATCGCTTGTGGTGGATCCGCCGCCCGGCGCGCGCGGCGTTTAACCCGGCCAATACGTTGATACAGGCGTGGTTTGGATTAGCATGGCCCGCTCGTCTGCTGACTGCCGTCATTGCACTGTTGTTGGGGGTTGCGCTGCCGCTAATGGGGGCCAGCCTCGCGCTATGTCTCGCCGTTGATTATCTGCGCTGGCGTGCAGCAACGGCGATGTTAGAGGCTAAACCAGTCGAATAGGTTGTCTAAGGCGTGCTGATAACCACCGTGACGCGGCGGTTTTCAGCACGTCCTTTCGCAGTATCGTTATTGGCTATCGGATACTTTTTCCCGAGTCCGCGAGTGGTCAAATTGGCGCGCGGAATATTCGCCCCTTCGGCCCAGGCATCCGCAACGCTGTTGGCGCGCTTAAGCGATAACATTTCGTTGTAGCCGTCTTCGCCGTAATTATCAGTATGGCCTTCGAGGCGGCTGTGGGTAATACCGGTGGTGGCCAGCCGTGAAGCCATTGTGCGGATTTGCTGCTTACTATCGGCACGCAGATGGTAGTCATTTTTATCAAATAAGATGGTATCAGATATTCCTAATGACCAGTCGCCGTTGGTTTCAGTAAAGCCGTATGACTTCATTGCTGCAATTTGTTCTGCAGAGAATTTTCCTTGCGGGGCCTGGCAGCCGCTAAGAAAAATTGCGGCAAGTAAAGCAGGTGCAAAATATTTCCCAATCATGGTGATTCCTTTTATTTTTGCGTTTGCTGCAAGCGCTGGTGTTTCATCCGATACATATTTTGATCGGCAAGCTCTTGCAGATTTTCCGCGGAGGCATGTTCCCAGGTTAAAGCGTATCCAATACTCAGTGACAGACTGGCGGTGTGGCCATTGTGGAGATTAAACGGCGGGATAAACTGTTCGGACAACGCACGGCACAGGGCCTGAACTTCGGCCTCTGAATGAACATCGCGTAGCAGAATGGCAAATTCATCGCCGCCGAGACGCCATGCCTGATGCTGTTTGCCGACAAAGGCCATCAGGCGGCTCGCGACTTCAATTAACACTTTATCGCCAGCTGCGTGGCCCCAGTTATCGTTAATAAGCTTGAAGTTATCGCCATCAAGAAATAACAGCGCGGAACTACTGTGGACGGTTTCGTCTTTCATCAGCTCATTAATGACATTACGGAAAGCCGCTCTGTTAGCCAGACCGGTCAACGGATCGTGCAATGAACTGCGCAGGAGCTGAGCATTTTTAGCCTGAAGCTGTCGCTGCCAGTCCTCCATTTCGCCCAACAGGCTATTAAAGTCCTGGGCAAAAAGGTGGAATTCTTCAATGCGCTCTTCGGGGACCCGGCGAGAAAAATGGCGATTTTCGCGAATGTCATGTACCACTTCGGTAATGCTCTGTAATGCAGCCACAATGCCGCGGTGCAGCGAGTGGGTCAGGAGCAAAGCGATGCAGGAAGCAAGAAAAATGCTGCCGGTGAGCACAATAATTGAGATGCCAAGAAAATAGCTTATCAGCCGGTCCAGCGCGGTCAGACGGAGTTCACCGATGATTTTCCCCTGGTGCCAGATAGGTTGTACCGTGGGTTCAGGAAATAACCATTTGCTGATAATGTCGCTGATTTTATCCTGCCTGACCAGACGTTCGTTATGCCATGAGGCGAAGGGTTTTTGTCGGCCATCGACCAGAATGGCTTTGGAGAATTGCCCCTGTCTTCCCAGCGTGGCCAGCGTATCTTCAGCCGCTGCGCTATCGCCGAAAACAAGCGCGGCTTCCAGGCTGCGACCCATGGTAGCGGCGGTAAGCTCCAGGTTTTTTTGTGCGTACTGCTTAAGTGTGAATATGGAAGCGGCGCAGAGTAACAGCCAGACCAGTGTCATAGAGATCACCACGCTTATCATGCTGATACGGCGCAGCGCTCTTTTAAATGTGGGGCGCGGGGCCTGAGAAAAATCCTTATTCATGTGATGTTTTCCGGGCAAGCATCAGCACCTCGGGATTAACCCGAACGCCGCTGTGCGTCAGTACATCCAGATTTACGGAAAATCTGACTCTCTCATTGTTTATAAGCAGGCAAAAAGCGCTGCCAATAGAGCAATCGGTGTTTTGTTCCGCAATAAGTAATAGGGGCCGGTTTTCATATTTGGCCGTAAATTCAGACTGTTGGATCGGTGATTCACTGCCAAAATAAAAACCATCGCAGGTCGTCTGTAAGGCTTCTTCTGTATTACGAACAATCACGGGTTTGTAAGGCAATATTTCCGGTGCCTCTTCGGCCAGGCTATGGATATAACGTGATGTCGAAAAAATACATAGCCTTGGAGGACCTGATAATTGCGGCCAGCGTGTATAAGTCACGATCCCCGAAACGATCGTCCGAACATTTTCAGACGGCCCGGAGGCAACAGCAGAGATACCCACGAGTGATAGTACTAAAGTCAAAAAGAGACGGTGAAGAACAGTCATTACGGTTCCGTCAGGTTGTCATAGCGTGGGGGATGCAGATTGCTGAAACCCGGGCGAAGAATAGCATTATTGATGAAAAGCGTCATTAGCCAGCCTCGCCGCTTTAAGATAATTCTCACCAGGATTTTTCGTAAAAGAATGGCTTTAAAAAGGGGAGTCATGGGCGTTAAATCACTTGGTGTAAACAATAATATACAATCAGAATGGAATGTAGCGCGATTTAATTTCTTGGTGTAAAGTAAAATTTACGTAATATGGATTGAAATCTTTACTTTGTGTGGTATCGTTACGTCATCCTCGCTGAGGCAATAACTATCGCAAACGAGCTATACAGGATCGCAATCATGCAAAAAGACGCGCTGAACAACGTACATATTACCGATGAACAGGTTTTGATCACTCCGGATCAGTTGAAAACTGAATTCCCTTTGAGCGTTGAGCAGGAAGCGCAGATCGCGCACTCTCGACAGACTATCTCTGACATCATCGCCGGTCGCGATCCGCGCTTGCTGGTGGTGTGTGGTCCTTGCTCGATTCACGATCCTGAAACCGCCATTGAGTACGCTCGTCGTTTTAAAGCTCTTGCCGCAGAGGTCAGCGATAGCCTCTATCTGGTCATGCGCGTCTATTTTGAAAAACCCCGTACCACAGTTGGTTGGAAAGGGCTGATTAACGATCCGCATATGGATGGTTCGTTTGATGTGGAAGGCGGCCTGAAGATTGCGCGTCGTCTGCTGGTTGAACTGGTCAATATGGGGCTGCCGTTGGCGACGGAAGCGTTGGATCCAAACAGTCCTCAGTACCTCGGCGATCTGTTTAGCTGGTCCGCTATCGGCGCGCGTACGACGGAATCCCAGACTCACCGCGAAATGGCTTCAGGCCTGTCGATGCCGGTTGGGTTTAAAAACGGCACCGACGGTAGCCTTGCCACCGCCATTAACGCGATGCGCGCCGCCGCAATGCCGCACCGTTTCGTCGGCATCAACCAGGCCGGGCAGGTGTGCCTGCTGCAAACGCAGGGCAATCCGAACGGTCACGTTATTCTGCGTGGTGGAAAAGCGCCAAACTACGGCCCGGAAGATGTTGCGAAGTGCGAAAAAGAGATGACTCAGGCGGGACTGAAACCTTCTCTGATGGTAGATTGCAGCCATGGGAATTCTAATAAAGACTACCGCCGTCAGCCCGCGGTTGCGGAATCCGTGGTCGCGCAGATCAAAGATGGTAACCGTTCCATTATTGGTCTGATGATTGAGAGCAATATCCACGAAGGTAATCAATCCTCTGAGCAGCCGCGTTGCGATATGAAATACGGCGTCTCGGTGACCGATGCCTGCATTAGTTGGGAAACCACCGATGCGCTGCTCCGCGAACTTGATAAGGATCTGCGAGGCCATCTGGCGGCTCGTCTGGCGTAAGAGGATGATATGGTTGCTGAACTGACCGCGTTACGCGATCAAATTGATGAAGTCGATAAAGCGCTGCTGGAGCTGCTGGCTAAGCGCCTGGAGCTGGTAGCGCAAGTCGGAGAGGTTAAAAGCCAATATGGCCTGCCGATTTACGTCCCTGAGCGCGAGTCGGCGATGCTGGCCTCCCGCCGTGAGGAGGCTGCTGCGCTTGGGGTTCCGCCGGATCTTATCGAAGATGTCTTGCGTCGCGTCATGCGTGAGTCTTATTCCAGCGAAAACGATAAAGGTTTTAAAACGCTTTATCCGAACCTGCGTCCGGTCGTTATTGTCGGCGGCGGCGGGCAAATGGGGCGTCTGTTTGAGAAAATGCTGACGCTTTCCGGATATCAGGTTCGTATTCTGGAGAAAGACGACTGGTCGCGGGCGGACGAGATTGTCGCCGATGCCGGCATGGTTATCGTCAGCGTGCCGATTCATATCACGGCGGCGACGATTGCTCAGTTGCCTCCGCTGCCGGCGGACTGCATCCTGGTCGATTTGGCTTCGGTGAAAGCGGAACCGCTGCAGGCGATGCTGGCTGCGCATACAGGTCCGGTATTGGGTCTGCATCCTATGTTTGGTCCTGATAGCGGCAGTCTGGCGAAGCAGGTAGTGGTGTACTGCGATGGCCGCCAGCCTGAGGCGTATCAGTGGTTCCTGGAGCAAATTCAGGTCTGGGGCGCTCGGCTGCATCGCATCAGCGCCATCGAACACGATCAGAACATGGCCTTTATTCAGGCGTTGCGCCACTTTGCTACCTTCGCTTATGGTCTGCATCTGGCCGAAGAGAACGTGCGTCTTGAGCAACTTTTAGCGCTCTCGTCGCCAATTTATCGTCTGGAGCTGGCGATGGTTGGTCGACTGTTTGCCCAGGATCCGCAGCTCTACGCTGACATTATTATGTCCTCGGAAAATAACCTGGCGCTGATTAAGCGATACTACCAGCGTTTCGGTGAAGCTATCGGCCTGCTGGAGCAGGGAGATAAACAGGCGTTCATCGATAGCTTCCGTAAGGTTGAACACTGGTTCGGTGACTATGCCCAGCGCTTCCAGAGCGAAAGCCGAACGTTGCTGCGCCAGGCGAATGATAATCGGCAGTAAGGCGTAAAACACGTATACAATAAAGCCAGAGGGGTGACCCGCTGGCTTTTTTTATAGGGATGAAAACGATGGCTGAACCACAACCGCTGTTTGATTACACCGGGCATTTACCGGAATGTCCGACCTGGAGCGAAGCCGAACAGGCATTGTACTGGGCCGATATTATGGAATGCGAAATTCATCGCTACGACGTGCAGACGGGTGAACATCAGGTTCTGCAATTTCCCGAGGAGCCCGGCTGTTTTGCTCTGCGCGAAAAGGGCGGTTTTATCGTCGCTTTACGCAGCGGTATCTGGCTCACTGATGCACATGGTCTTCTACAGCGAAAAGTCTGCGATAACCCCAGCAATCCGCAATTAGCGCGCTTTAATGATGGTGGAACCGATCGCGACGGCCGCTTTTATGCCGGGACTTTCTGGGGACCGGGAGATTTTAACGGCGCGCTCTTAGTGCGCATCGATAACGATCTCTCCCCGCAGGTTATCCAGTGCGATATTCACGGCGCTAACGGTCTGGCGTTTAGCGAAGACAAGCGTTGGATGTATACCTCGGATACGCCAAATGCCGTTATCTATCGAACACCTCTCGATGAGCGGGGCGAGGCGGGTAAACGCGAGGTCTTCCTGCGCTTTCAGCCGGGAGAGGGGATTCCAGACGGCGCGGCCATCGATGCCGAAGGTTGCTACTGGAGCGCGATGTTTGACGGCTGGCGTATTGCGCGCTTCTCGCCGACGGGCGAGCAGCTGGAGGAGCATCGTCTACCGGTGCGTTGCCCGACGATGGTCTGTTTTGGCGGAGCGGATATGAAGACGCTCTACATTACCACCACGCGGGAGAATATGGATGCTGAGGAAGTGGCGAAATATCCGCTTTCTGGCGCCATCTTCACCCTGCCTGTTAGCGTGGCAGGGATGAAGAAATTGCCGTTTATAGAGCGTTAAACCGGCTCGACCGGTACCACGTTTTCGCTGGCATAACAGCCCAGCACCTTCATTGAACGTGTTATCTCGGCCAGCTCTTTTAAAGCTTTACGCATGGGCAGTGATTCCAGGTTGGCCTGGATATCCAGATAAAACATCTCTTCCCACGGATTACCGTGAATGGGACGCGACTCCAGCTTGGTCATAATCAGGTTATGGTTTCGCAGTACCAGCAGTGCTTCTACCAGGGCCCCGGCTTGCTGGCCGGTGGCCATCAACAGCGTGGTTTTCGCGGGGACCTGATCGGAGACTTCCACCGCTTTACGCGCCAGAACCAGGAAGCGGGTGATATTTTGCGTTTGGTTAGCCTGACAATGTTCCAGTACCTGCAAACCGTGCAGCGCCCCGCCTGCTTCGCTGCCCAGCGCGGCAACGGTCGGCGATTTAGCCTGAGCGACTTTTTCCATCGCTGAGGAGGTGCTATCGGTATATTCAATATTCCAGTGCGGATAGCGGCTGAGGTACTGGCTGCACTGCTGGAATGGCTGTGGATGGCTGTAGACCGTCGTAATCTGTTGCGCGTCGGTGGATGTTGAGACCAGCACGCAGTGATCGATAGGCAGAGTCAGCTCGCCGACGATAGATAAGCTGGTGTGCTGCAGAAGATCGTAAACATCATTGATGCCGCCGGAGCTTGTATTTTCAATGGGGACGACGGCATAGTCGGCCTGGCCCGTCTCCACTTGCTCAAAGATATCGGCGAATTTCGCACAGCCGCTTTCGATAAACTGTTCAAAGTGGCGGGCGGCATACTGGCGGGCCGCAAGATGCGAATATGAACCTTTCGGTCCGAGAAACGCCACGCGCGCGGAGTGCGGATTGATTTTATTGAGGTGCTGCTGCAGTAGCGTTTGTTGGGTAAGGACCGAGTCTTCAATGATCAGCTGGAACAGGCGCGTGATGTAGTGGGCATCGAGATGATGTTTTTTACCCAACGTCATCAAGCGTTCCAGTAAGTCCCGCTCGCGGTCGATATCCCGCACCGGACGGTGCGAGGCCAGCTTGGCTTTTCCTACCTCTACGGCCAGGCCGCGGCGCTCTGCCAGCAGCGCCAGCAGCTTCTCATCCAGAGCGCTGATCTTATCGCGTAGCGCCAGTAATGGGTTTTCCTCGGTCATATGTGTTGCCTTTCTTGTTATTGATTATCAATAAAAAAGGCCTCCCGTTTGGGAGGCCTTGTTGTTCGTCTTCGCATTCTTTATCACACGACGAATTGCCTCCCATTCAGGGGAAGGTAAAAAAGAATGCGAAGAAGAACGGGATCAGTTTCACGATGAATTCCTTGAGTTAGTGGGGATTACAGTACCTGTACTGTTTTCACTCTGTCAATAAAAAACGCGCCCGGAGGCGCGTGGCATGACACAAGCTTAAGTTAAGGATTACTCTTCTTCTTCCACAAAGCCTGCCTCTTTCACCGATGTCGCGGCGCGGCGGGCTTCCCCTTTGTGTTGCACTTTATTGAGCTGCCGTTCCAGCTTGTTGATCAATTCGTTGATTGCGGCATACATGTCTTCGTGCCGTGCGCTGGCAACCAGGTGTCCGTTTGGCGTATTGATGGTGGCGTCAGCGACAAAACCCTGCGGCTCCTTAGAGAGGATGATGTGCGGGTTAATTAAGTGGGTTTGCCATTTATCCAGTTTGGCGAGACGGTCTGCGACGTGCTGGCGGATTGCCGGAGTAATTTCCATTTGTTTACTGGTAATGTTCATTGTCATAAATTTTACCTCTTGTCTTTCCCGTCTTGGTGAACTCAGCATACCTCGCCCAATGTCAAAATGCGTGATTTAAATCACATTTTATTGTCACTTTTTGTCAACAAATCTGTTTTGTGAGACAGGACAGGAACAGGTGAGATTTTGCTTGTGGAAAGGAAGAAAGGGAGCCATATTTGATGAGTTAACTCGGCGCTAAACCGCTTCAGCTAAGCAATTTAACGAATAAAAAAACGGCAGCCATCTGGCTGCCGTTTTGCTTATCTAAGGGCTATCAGGTGTTCTTGCTATTGGCTGCAATGATTTTCGCAACTTTGTCAGCCTGCGCGTTCATCTGCATCTGACGGTAGGCGTTTTCCATCTTCGGCAGCGCATCGCGGGTGGCCTGCGTATCCGGATAGTTACGCAGCATGCCGTCTACGCGGTTAACTACCGCAACCCATGCGCCACGATCGGTGTAGTAATCCACAACCGACAGCTCGTACTTCGCCAGACGATCCTTCAGGAACACCATACGTTTATAGGCGTCAGTAGAGTACTGGCTGTTGGGATAGCCACGAACCAGTTTGGAGAAGTCGTTAAAGGCATCGCGCGCGTGTTGTGGGTCGCGGTCAGAACGGTCGACGCCGAAGAAGCCCTGCAGCGCACTGTCATCCAACGCCATATTTGTCAGACCACGCATATAAATAACGTAATCAATGTTAGGATGAGTCGGGTTCAGGCGCACAAAGCGATCGATGGCGGCCTGAGCCAGCGGTAGATCGGCGTTTTTGTAGTACGCATAAATCAGGTCCAACTGTACCTGTTGGGAATAAGGTC
Source organism: Klebsiella pasteurii (assembly GCF_018139045.1). Lineage (NCBI taxonomy): Bacteria > Pseudomonadati > Pseudomonadota > Gammaproteobacteria > Enterobacterales > Enterobacteriaceae > Klebsiella > Klebsiella pasteurii. Next base: position 2,564,930 of record NZ_CP073236.1, on the reverse strand, counting down.
CAAAGGGATAACGGTTATCCAACGCTTCCAGTTGCGTTATTGCCTGTTTCCAGTTACCGTCCTGCAGCTTTTGCTGAGCGGTCGCGTAGATCTCATTCGGCGGATTATCGGGCACCTCCTCCTTTGAGCCAGAGCAACCCACCAAAGCCAGGCTCAGTGTGGCTGCTGCCACCAGGTATTTCATGCGCGTCATGACGTTTTGACTTCCTCAAAATGTTTATGCGGGAGAATCTCTGTTCCTGCTCCCGATTAAGACCAGCTACAATAGCACACTATATTAAACGGCAAAGCCGTAAAACCCAACGTTAAAACGAAGAAGCTGTATATGGCACAACGAGTACAACTCAACGCAACGGTGTCCGAAAATCAACTCGGACAACGCTTAGATCAGGCTTTGGCCGAATTGTTCCCGGATTATTCGCGTTCGCGCATAAAAGAATGGATCCTTGACCAGAGAGTGCTGGTAAACGGCTGCGTCAGCGACAAGCCGAAAGAAAAAGTGCTGGGGGGAGAGACGATTGCTATCGATGTTGAAATCGAAGAAGAAGTCCGTTTCCAACCGCAGGATATTCCGCTCAATATCGTTTATGAAGATGATGACATCCTCGTAATTAATAAACCGCGCGATTTAGTTGTGCACCCCGGCGCGGGCAACCCTGACGGTACTGTGCTGAATGCGCTGTTGCACTACTATCCCGCCATTGCTGACGTGCCGCGGGCGGGGATCGTGCACCGTCTTGATAAAGACACCACTGGTTTAATGGTGGTAGCAAAGACTATCCCGGCGCAAACCCGACTGGTGGAATCCCTGCAGCTGCGTGAAATTACCCGTGAATATGAAGCGGTAGCGATTGGTCATATGACGGCTGGCGGAACGGTTGAAGAACCGATTAGCCGTCACCCGACCAAGCGTACGCATATGGCGGTACATCCCATGGGGAAACCGGCGGTGACGCACTATCGGATCATGGAGCATTTTCGCATTCATACTCGTTTGCGTTTGCGCCTCGAGACCGGTCGTACGCACCAGATTCGCGTGCACATGGCGCACATCACCCATCCGCTGGTGGGCGATCAGGTTTATGGAGGGCGCCCACGTCCGCCTAAAGGTGCGTCGGAAGAGTTCATCACTGCTCTGCGTAAGTTCGACCGCCAGGCTCTTCATGCCACGATGCTGCGCTTATACCATCCGATCAGCGGTATTGAAATGGAATGGCATGCGCCAATTCCGCAGGATATGGTTGATTTGATCGATGCCATGCGCGCTGATTTTGAAACTCATAAAGACGATATCGACTGGTTATGACTAAAGTGATTGTACCGCAATGGCCGATGCCGGAAGGCGTTGCTGCCTGTAGTTCCACGCGCGTTGGCGGGGTAAGTTTATCGCCATACGATTCACTTAACCTCGGCGCTCATTGCGGAGACAATCTGCAGCACGTAGAAGAGAACCGTCGGCGCATGTTTGCCGCTGGCGGTCTGCCGTCATACCCGGTGTGGCTGGAACAGGTTCACGGTACGGCAGTGTTAAAACTCGACGGCGGGCCGTACGAGTCAAAGCGTGCGGATGCGTCATACTGTAATGTGCCGGGTACGGTATGCGCGGTGATGACCGCTGATTGCCTGCCGGTGCTTTTTTGTAACCGCGCGGGTACGGAGGTTGCGGCTGCTCATGCCGGCTGGCGAGGTCTTTGCGAAGGCGTGCTGGAAGAAACCGTTGCCTGTTTTGCCGATAGTCCGGAAAATATTATGGCCTGGCTTGGCCCCGCTATCGGGCCGGACGCGTTTGAGGTTGGCCCGGAGGTGCGTGAGGCCTTTATGGCAAAAGATACCCAGGCGGAGCGCGCATTTCGCCCTGCGGGTGAGAAGTATTTTGCTGATATCTATCAGCTTGCCCGTCAGCGTCTGTCGAGCGTTGGCGTTGAGCAGATTTTTGGCGGAGACCGCTGTACCCTCAGCGAAAAAGATGATTTTTTCTCTTATCGTCGCGACAAGACGACGGGTCGTATGGCAAGTTTCATCTGGCTGATATAACCTGCCGAACTAAGACGATCCAGAAGGCAAACTTATTTTTGCATAGTTCAGGTCTTTAACCTTGAATAATTGAGGGATGACCTCATTTAATCTCCAGTAGCAAATTTGACCTGTTATGGGAGGAGTTATGCGTCTGGATCGTCTTACCAATAAATTCCAGCTTGCTCTTGCCGATGCCCAGTCTCTTGCGCTTGGGCACGACAACCAATTCATCGAACCTCTTCATCTAATGAGCGCCTTGCTGAATCAGGAAGGGGGATCGGTACGTCCTTTATTAACTTCGGCTGGCATCAACGCCGGAGAGTTACGCACCAATATTGAACAGGCGTTGAGCCGATTGCCGCAGGTGGAAGGTACCGGTGGCGATGTTCAACCTTCTCAGGATTTAGTGCGTATCCTTAACCTTTGCGACAAGCTGGCGCAAAAGAGAAAGGACAACTTTATTTCGTCAGAACTGTTCGTTCTGGCTGCGCTTGAATCACGCGGCACTCTGACCGACCTTTTAAAATCCGCCGGAGCCACAACCGCTAACGTGAGTCAGGCGATTGAACAAATGCGCGGAGGTGAAAGCGTGAACGATCAGGGAGCCGAAGACCAACGTCAGGCTTTGAAAAAATTTACCGTCGATCTGACCGAACGTGCCGAGCAGGGCAAGCTTGACCCGGTAATTGGCCGTGATGAAGAAATTCGTCGAACGATTCAGGTTCTGCAGCGTCGTACCAAAAATAACCCGGTGCTGATTGGTGAACCCGGCGTAGGTAAAACGGCCATTGTTGAAGGGCTGGCGCAGCGGATCGTCAACGGTGAAGTACCGGAAGGGTTGAAGGGGCGTCGAGTCCTGGCGCTTGATATGGGCGCGCTGGTGGCGGGTGCCAAGTATCGCGGTGAGTTTGAAGAACGTTTAAAAGGCGTGCTAAACGATCTCGCCAAGCAGGAAGGCAACGTCATCCTCTTTATCGATGAGCTGCACACGATGGTGGGCGCAGGTAAAGCAGACGGTGCTATGGACGCCGGGAATATGCTGAAACCGGCGCTGGCGCGTGGTGAGCTGCACTGCGTGGGCGCCACGACACTGGATGAGTATCGCCAGTACATTGAGAAAGACGCCGCGCTGGAGCGTCGTTTCCAGAAAGTGTTCGTTGCGGAACCGACAGTTGAAGATACCATTGCGATTTTGCGTGGTCTGAAAGAGCGTTATGAACTGCACCACCACGTGCAGATCACTGACCCGGCGATTGTAGCGGCGGCTACGCTGTCTCACCGTTATATCGCCGACCGACAGCTGCCGGATAAAGCTATCGACTTGATCGATGAAGCTGCGTCCAGCATCCGCATGCAGATTGACTCAAAACCGGAAGAGCTGGACAGACTCGATCGACGCATCATTCAACTCAAGCTGGAACAGCAGGCGTTGAAGAAAGAGTCTGACGAAGCCAGCATTAAGCGGTTGGATATGCTGAATGAGGAACTGGCGGATAAAGAACGTCAATATTCAGTCTTAGAAGAAGAGTGGAAGGCTGAAAAAGCGTCGCTCTCTGGTACCCAGACGATTAAGGCCGAGCTGGAACAGGCTAAAATCGCGATTGAGCAGGCGCGTCGCGTCGGCGATCTGGCGCGGATGTCCGAGCTGCAGTACGGTAAGATCCCGGAACTGGAAAAGCAGCTGGCGGCGGCAACGCAGTCTGAAGGCAAGACCATGCGTCTGCTGCGTAATAAAGTCACGGATGCGGAAATCGCGGAAGTGCTGGCTCGTTGGACGGGGATTCCGGTTGCGAGAATGCTCGAAGGCGAACGTGAGAAGCTGCTGCGTATGGAGCAGGAGCTGCATAGCCGCGTTATTGGTCAGAACGAAGCGGTTGAAGCGGTATCGAACGCGATCCGCCGTAGTCGTGCCGGGTTATCCGACCCTAACCGTCCGATTGGCTCGTTCCTGTTCCTTGGCCCTACCGGGGTAGGTAAGACAGAACTCTGTAAAGCGCTGGCTAACTTTATGTTTGATAGCGACGATGCGATGGTACGTATCGACATGTCAGAGTTTATGGAGAAACATTCCGTTTCACGTCTGGTTGGGGCACCTCCGGGATACGTCGGTTATGAAGAAGGCGGTTATCTCACTGAGGCGGTCCGCCGTCGCCCTTATTCCGTCATCCTGCTGGATGAAGTGGAAAAAGCGCATCCGGATGTCTTTAACATTCTGCTGCAGGTACTGGACGATGGACGTTTAACTGACGGGCAGGGGAGAACGGTCGACTTCCGCAATACGGTGGTCATCATGACCTCCAACCTCGGTTCGGATCTCATTCAGGAACGTTTTGGTGCCCTGGATTATAGTCACATGAAAGATCTGGTGCTGGGCGTGGTTAGTCAAAGCTTCCGCCCGGAATTTATCAACCGTATTGATGAAGTGGTTGTCTTCCACCCGTTAGGTGAAAAACATATTGCTTCTATTGCGCAGATTCAGCTGCAGCGGTTGTATAAACGACTGGAGGAGCGCGGCTACGAAGTCCACCTCTCTGATGAGGCGCTGAAGCTGCTTAGCGAAAACGGCTACGATCCGGTTTATGGCGCACGTCCTCTAAAACGTGCTATCCAGCAGCAGATCGAAAACCCGCTGGCACAGCAGATTCTTTCCGGTGAGCTGATTCCGGGTAAAGAAGTACGGCTGGTCGTGAAAAATGACCGGATAGTGGCAGTGCAGTAAATCACAAAACAGCAAAAACGGGCCAACTCGGCTCGTTTTTGTTTAAAAACCAGGCAATAATTTAATCTCAGTCGATGTTTTGGCTGAAAATTGAGCGGGTGAGATTTTTTTTTAAAATTCCCCTTGCCACTTCAGAATTACTCCCTATAATGCGCCTCCACTGACACGGAACAACGGCACGCAAGCCGCCGGGTCAGCGGGATTCAGCGATGAATACCGGCAGAGAAAAGCGAAATTAAACGCTTGACTCTGAATGAGGAAAACGTATTATACGGGACCTCGCAACGGTGAGCGAAAGCCGCGTTGCACTGCTCTTTAACAATTTATCAGACAATCTGTGTGGGCACTCAAAGTGACATGGATTCTTAACGTCGCAAGACGAAAAATGAATACCAAGTCTCTGAGTGAACACGTAATTCATTACGAAGTTTAATTCACGAGCATCAAACTTAAATTGAAGAGTTTGATCATGGCTCAGATTGAACGCTGGCGGCAGGCCTAACACATGCAAGTCGAACGGTAGCACAGAGAGCTTGCTCTCGGGTGACGAGTGGCGGACGGGTGAGTAATGTCTGGGAAACTGCCTGATGGAGGGGGATAACTACTGGAAACGGTAGCTAATACCGCATAACGTCGCAAGACCAAAGAGGGGGACCTTCGGGCCTCTTGCCATCAGATGTGCCCAGATGGGATTAGCTAGTAGGTGGGGTAACGGCTCACCTAGGCGACGATCCCTAGCTGGTCTGAGAGGATGACCAGCCACACTGGAACTGAGACACGGTCCAGACTCCTACGGGAGGCAGCAGTGGGGAATATTGCACAATGGGCGCAAGCCTGATGCAGCCATGCCGCGTGTATGAAGAAGGCCTTCGGGTTGTAAAGTACTTTCAGCGGGGAGGAAGGCGATAAGGTTAATAACCTTGTCGATTGACGTTACCCGCAGAAGAAGCACCGGCTAACTCCGTGCCAGCAGCCGCGGTAATACGGAGGGTGCAAGCGTTAATCGGAATTACTGGGCGTAAAGCGCACGCAGGCGGTCTGTCAAGTCGGATGTGAAATCCCCGGGCTCAACCTGGGAACTGCATTCGAAACTGGCAGGCTGGAGTCTTGTAGAGGGGGGTAGAATTCCAGGTGTAGCGGTGAAATGCGTAGAGATCTGGAGGAATACCGGTGGCGAAGGCGGCCCCCTGGACAAAGACTGACGCTCAGGTGCGAAAGCGTGGGGAGCAAACAGGATTAGATACCCTGGTAGTCCACGCTGTAAACGATGTCGACTTGGAGGTTGTTCCCTTGAGGAGTGGCTTCCGGAGCTAACGCGTTAAGTCGACCGCCTGGGGAGTACGGCCGCAAGGTTAAAACTCAAATGAATTGACGGGGGCCCGCACAAGCGGTGGAGCATGTGGTTTAATTCGATGCAACGCGAAGAACCTTACCTACTCTTGACATCCAGAGAACTTAGCAGAGATGCTTTGGTGCCTTCGGGAACTCTGAGACAGGTGCTGCATGGCTGTCGTCAGCTCGTGTTGTGAAATGTTGGGTTAAGTCCCGCAACGAGCGCAACCCTTATCCTTTGTTGCCAGCGGTCCGGCCGGGAACTCAAAGGAGACTGCCAGTGATAAACTGGAGGAAGGTGGGGATGACGTCAAGTCATCATGGCCCTTACGAGTAGGGCTACACACGTGCTACAATGGCATATACAAAGAGAAGCGACCTCGCGAGAGCAAGCGGACCTCATAAAGTATGTCGTAGTCCGGATTGGAGTCTGCAACTCGACTCCATGAAGTCGGAATCGCTAGTAATCGTGGATCAGAATGCCACGGTGAATACGTTCCCGGGCCTTGTACACACCGCCCGTCACACCATGGGAGTGGGTTGCAAAAGAAGTAGGTAGCTTAACCTTCGGGAGGGCGCTTACCACTTTGTGATTCATGACTGGGGTGAAGTCGTAACAAGGTAACCGTAGGGGAACCTGCGGTTGGATCACCTCCTTACCTTAAAGAACCTGCCTTTGTAGTGCTCACACAGATTGTCTGATAGATGTAAAGAAGCAAGACGGCTGCGAAGTCGTGACACCTCGTGTCCCCTTCGTCTAGCGGTTAGGACTCCGCCCTTTCACGGCGGCAACAGGGGTTCGAATCCCCTAGGGGACGCCACTTGCTGGCTGTGAGTGAAAGGCACAACCAACCGATATCTCAAAACTCATCTTCGGGTGACGTTTGAGATATTTGCTCTTTAAAAATCTGGATCAAGCTGAAAATTGAAACGACACACAGTTAATGTGTGTTCGAGTCTCTCAAATTTTCGCGACACGATGATGTTTTACGAAACATCTTCGGGTTGTGAGGTTAAGCGACTAAGCGTACACGGTGGATGCCCTGGCAGTCAGAGGCGATGAAGGACGTGCTAATCTGCGAAAAGCGTCGGTAAGGTGATATGAACCGTTACAGCCGGCGATGTCCGAATGGGGAAACCCAGTGCAATTCGTTGCACTATCGTTTGATGAATACATAGTCAAACGAGGCGAACCGGGGGAACTGAAACATCTAAGTACCCCGAGGAAAAGAAATCAACCGAGATTCCCCCAGTAGCGGCGAGCGAACGGGGAGCAGCCCGGAGTCTGAATCAGCTTGTGTGTTAGTGGAAGCGTCTGGAAAGTCGCAGGGTACAGGGTGATACTCCCGTACACTAAAACACACAGGCTGTGAACTCGAAGAGTAGGGCGGGACACGTGGTATCCTGTCTGAATATGGGGGGACCATCCTCCAAGGCTAAATACTCCTGACTGACCGATAGTGAACCAGTACCGTGAGGGAAAGGCGAAAAGAACCCCGGCGAGGGGAGTGAAAAAGAACCTGAAACCGTGTACGTACAAGCAGTAGGAGCCCACTTGTTGGGTGACTGCGTACCTTTTGTATAATGGGTCAGCGACTTATATTCTGTAGCAAGGTTAACCGTATAGGGGAGCCGCAGGGAAACCGAGTCTTAACTGGGCGTTAAGTTGCAGGGTATAGACCCGAAACCCGGTGATCTAGCCATGGGCAGGTTGAAGGTTGGGTAACACTAACTGGAGGACCGAACCGACTAATGTTGAAAAATTAGCGGATGACTTGTGGCTGGGGGTGAAAGGCCAATCAAACCGGGAGATAGCTGGTTCTCCCCGAAAGCTATTTAGGTAGCGCCTCGTGAATTCATCTTCGGGGGTAGAGCACTGTTTCGGCTAGGGGGTCATCCCGACTTACCAACCCGATGCAAACTACGAATACCGAAGAATGTTATCACGGGAGACACACGGCGGGTGCTAACGTCCGTCGTGAAGAGGGAAACAACCCAGACCGCCAGCTAAGGTCCCAAAGTCATGGTTAAGTGGGAAACGATGTGGGAAGGCCCAGACAGCCAGGATGTTGGCTTAGAAGCAGCCATCATTTAAAGAAAGCGTAATAGCTCACTGGTCGAGTCGGCCTGCGCGGAAGATGTAACGGGGCTAAACCATGCACCGAAGCTGCGGCAGCGACGCTTAGGCGTTGTTGGGTAGGGGAGCGTTCTGTAAGCCGTTGAAGGTGGCCTGTGAGGGTTGCTGGAGGTATCAGAAGTGCGAATGCTGACATAAGTAACGATAATGCGGGTGAAAAACCCGCACGCCGGAAGACCAAGGGTTCCTGTCCAACGTTAATCGGGGCAGGGTGAGTCGACCCCTAAGGCGAGGCCGAAAGGCGTAGTCGATGGGAAACAGGTTAATATTCCTGTACTTGGTGTTACTGCGAAGGGGGGACGGAGAAGGCTATGTTGGCCGGGCGACGGTTGTCCCGGTTTAAGCATGTAGGCGGATGTTCCAGGTAAATCCGGAACGTTATTAACGCTGAGGTGTGATGACGAGGCACTACGGTGCTGAAGTGACAAATGCCCTGCTTCCAGGAAAAGCCTCTAAGCATCAGGTAACATCAAATCGTACCCCAAACCGACACAGGTGGTCAGGTAGAGAATACCAAGGCGCTTGAGAGAACTCGGGTGAAGGAACTAGGCAAAATGGTGCCGTAACTTCGGGAGAAGGCACGCTGATATGTAGGTGAAGTGGTTTACCCATGGAGCTGAAATCAGTCGAAGATACCAGCTGGCTGCAACTGTTTATTAAAAACACAGCACTGTGCAAACACGAAAGTGGACGTATACGGTGTGACGCCTGCCCGGTGCCGGAAGGTTAATTGATGGGGTTATCCGTAAGGAGAAGCTCTTGATCGAAGCCCCGGTAAACGGCGGCCGTAACTATAACGGTCCTAAGGTAGCGAAATTCCTTGTCGGGTAAGTTCCGACCTGCACGAATGGCGTAATGATGGCCAGGCTGTCTCCACCCGAGACTCAGTGAAATTGAACTCGCTGTGAAGATGCAGTGTACCCGCGGCAAGACGGAAAGACCCCGTGAACCTTTACTATAGCTTGACACTGAACACTGGTCCTTGATGTGTAGGATAGGTGGGAGGCTTTGAAGTGTGGACGCCAGTCTGCATGGAGCCATCCTTGAAATACCACCCTTTAATGGCTGGTGTTCTAACGTGGGCCCGTAATCCGGGTTGCGGACAGTGTCTGGTGGGTAGTTTGACTGGGGCGGTCTCCTCCTAAAGAGTAACGGAGGAGCACGAAGGTCAGCTAATCCTGGTCGGACATCAGGAGGTTAGTGCAATGGCATAAGCTGGCTTGACTGCGAGCGTGACGGCGCGAGCAGGTGCGAAAGCAGGTCATAGTGATCCGGTGGTTCTGAATGGAAGGGCCATCGCTCAACGGATAAAAGGTACTCCGGGGATAACAGGCTGATACCGCCCAAGAGTTCATATCGACGGCGGTGTTTGGCACCTCGATGTCGGCTCATCACATCCTGGGGCTGAAGTAGGTCCCAAGGGTATGGCTGTTCGCCATTTAAAGTGGTACGCGAGCTGGGTTTAGAACGTCGTGAGACAGTTCGGTCCCTATCTGCCGTGGGCGCTGGAGAATTGAGGGGGGCTGCTCCTAGTACGAGAGGACCGGAGTGGACGCATCACTGGTGTTCGGGTTGTCATGCCAATGGCATTGCCCGGTAGCTAAATGCGGAAGAGATAAGTGCTGAAAGCATCTAAGTACGAAACTTGCCCCGAGATGAGTTCTCCCTGACTCCTTGAGAGTCCTGAAGGAACGTTGAAGACGACGACGTTGATAGGCCGGGTGTGTAAGCGCAGCGATGCGTTGAGCTAACCGGTACTAATGAACCGTGAGGCTTAACCTTACAACGCCGAAGATGTTTTGGCGGATTTGAGAAGACAACAATTTCAGCATTGATTCAGAGTTGAGTACGCAATAATTTGCGCAGCAGCAAGGCGACAAGCGAAGGAAAGGAAGGAGCATACTGAGGTATGTGACTGACTTTACGAGCGCGGGCAACGCGGCAGATGCGATAAAGAATTGCGTACTGAGCACAAAGAATTTGCCTGGCGGCGATAGCGCGGTGGTCCCACCTGACCCCATGCCGAACTCAGAAGTGAAACGCCGTAGCGCCGATGGTAGTGTGGGGTCTCCCCATGTGAGAGTAGGGAACTGCCAGGCATCAAACACGTGAAGAGCCCATCCTGACGGATGGGCTTTTTGCGTTTCAGATAAGCAAAATCGTTCTGTCCAGCCATGCATTCCCCTCCTTCCTTGTAATATAAAAGCCTGTTCAGATGCACTTACCCTCATATTTCACTTCATCCCAGCCTGTCCGTTCGCGTTAATCTTGAATAGCCACAGTAAGAAATAAAATGTGATATTTATCACATATAAAATGATAACAACTATATAACATTTGGTTCACTAATTAATTTGTCTGAGTGAGTTGGGTCATCCAACACAGCAGATTGCAGTCTTTGCTGGAGCAGAATTACAATGACAGAAAGCAGTATTAGCGAACGTGAATCCCAGGATCACGGTGATACCCGGCGCCGTATATGGGCAATCGTAGGGGCATCGTCAGGGAATTTAGTTGAATGGTTTGATTTCTACGTCTATTCATTTTGCTCACTCTACTTTGCGCACATCTTCTTTCCTTCAGGTAATACCACAACTCAATTATTACAAACTGCTGGGGTATTTGCTGCTGGTTTTCTGATGCGTCCGATCGGAGGCTGGATATTCGGGCGCATTGCTGACCGCCGCGGACGTAAAACCTCTATGCTTATCTCCGTATGCATGATGTGTTTTGGTTCACTGGTGATTGCCTGCCTGCCGGGTTATGCAACGATAGGTACCTGGGCTCCGGCTCTGCTATTGCTGGCTCGTTTATTTCAGGGTCTGTCCGTTGGCGGAGAATACGGTACCAGCGCGACCTATATGAGCGAAGTTGCGGTAGAAGGTAAAAAAGGTTTCTATGCCTCATTTCAGTACGTCACGCTGATTGGCGGCCAACTTCTGGCTGTACTTGTTGTTGTTGCGTTACAACAGATCCTCAGCGATGAGGAGCTGCATGCCTGGGGATGGCGGATCCCCTTCGCTCTCGGCGCAGTATTAGCCATCGTTGCCCTGTGGCTGCGTCGGCAGTTGGATGAAACTTCAAAACAGGAAACTCGCGCATTAAAAGAAGCGGGATCGTTTAAAGGATTATGGCGTAACCGCAAAGCATTCATTATGGTGTTGGGGTTTACGGCCGCCGGCTCATTAAGCTTTTATACCTTTACAACCTATATGCAGAAATATCTGGTCAACACCGCTGGCATGACGGCGGGTACCGCCAGCATGATTATGACCGCGGCTTTATTTGTTTATATGCTGGTTCAGCCACTTTTTGGCGCGCTCTCGGATAAGATTGGCCGCCGGACCTCAATGCTCTGTTTTGGCGTACTTGTTACCGTTTTTACTGTTCCAATTCTCAATGCATTACAGAACGTGAGTTCGCCGTATGCGGCATTTGCTTTAGTGATATGTGCCCTGCTGATAGTGAGCTTTTATACCTCAATTAGCGGAATTCTGAAGGCTGAAATGTTTCCGGCACAGGTACGCGCCCTGGGGGTTGGGCTATCTTATGCGGTGGCGAATGCGCTATTTGGCGGCTCGGCTGAGTACGTCGCGCTGTCGTTAAAATCGGCAGGAATTGAGCACGCTTTTTACTGGTACGTGACCGTAATGGGAGCAATCGCATTCCTGGTGTCCCTAACGCTACATCGTAAAGGTAAGGGTCTACGTTTGTAGGCTTACTGATGTGCCAGCTGCCATACCGCATAGCCGGTAGTGGCACCTGCCACATCCCATGCGAAGTCCTTCCAGCTCCAGCCGCTCCCGGACGGGCGGCTGTCCCATAGCTCCTTTGATGCCCCTAAACTCACGGAAAACATAAAGCCAATGGCGGCACTACGGTCGCGGCTATAGCCCTGATGCTGGGCGTATTCGTTGCCTGCGGCAGAGAGCATGGCTGAAGCGAGGAAGTGTTGGGCTTTATCCTGGCCACTCCATGCATCATTAGCCATATGGCTGCAGCCGGTCAGTAATAATAGTGGGGCGATAAGCATGATGATGCGCATACTAATTCCAGAAAAAAGCCCCGCTGAGCGGGGCGGGAATTCAGAGAATACGGCTGATAAGGCGATCGATTCGAATACGTCGCAGGCGCCTGATCAGTTTGCGTACTTTTATCGGGTAATCGGCAATACTCTGTAGATCGCGATAGTGCTGAACGATCGTAGTATGTTTGCGGATGAGATTGAGCTCTTTTTCGCGCATTGCGCCAAGCTGATGTTTCGGGTCGTGGATAAGAATCGCGTTCTCCAAATCCAGTCGCCATGCGCGCGGGTTCAGGTTATTGCCGGTCAGCAGCATCCATTCGTCATCAACCCACATGCCTTTCAGGTGGTAGCTGTTATCGTCATCCTTCCATAAACGGACAATTAGCTGATCGGTGTTGACATAATACTGCAGCCGGCTCAGAAAACGCCGCAGATTGATTTCATAAAGGTAGGGCAGCGCGCCGATAATTTTAAACGGCTGATCTTCCGGAATATAGAAATCATTAGCGGTTTTATCACCAACGATAATTTCAACTTTCTTCCCGCTGCGTAGCAGCTGAATGATATTACGGACCAGCAGAGCGGGCAGGTTGAAATAAGGGGTGCAGATAGTCAGCTTATGCTCAGCGCAGGGCATCAGATGGAAAATGGTTTTATTCAGCAGGCTGGTCTTCCCCAGACCAACTAAAGGGGTAACCGACAGCTGCTCTTCATCAGCATTGCCGAGAAAATGATAGCCGCTATCGCGGAGCTCCTGGCGATACTGACGGATGTCATTTTTAATTTCCGGACTTTTTGGCCGATCGGCCCTGTCAAGGCGGTTAACTCCACGCCCTTGCACCAGGTTATTCTCAACCCAGTCGAACATCACATCGGCCATTTTACCGTTGCGAATGCACTGGTAGCGGTCATAACGATATTTATCGTGCTGATGCAGGTAAACGTCATTCAGACTGGCGCCGCTGTAGAGCACGCTGTCATCAATGATAAAGCCTTTGAAATGGAGAACGCCGAGCGCTTCCCGGGTATTGACCGGAACGCCATAAACCGGGATGTCGACACCGGGGTTTTCCTGAGCCATGCGGCAGTACCAGTCGGCATTGGTGTTTGACGCCGCGGCGCCAATACGTCCGCGCTGGGCGCGATGCCAGTCGACCAGCACCTGCACATCTAATTCTGGACGCTGACGCTTAGCGTCGTATAGCGCCTGCAAAATCCCTTTGCCGCCATCATCCTGTTCCAGATAAAGCGCAATGATGCAAATACGCTGGGTGGCTTGAGCTATCCTGGCCAGTAACGCTTGCCGAAAATCTGCCGGCGCGTAAAAGAACTCGATATCATCAACTGACTGAGAAAGCTTAGGGAGTTGGGCAAGGTGTTGTTGATGTTTATTGCGTTTAAATTTTGACAACATCACAGTGCGTTTCTTCTCTGTTTATTGAAGGGTCTTCTGTACCATGCAGACGACGTAAGCGGGCAATAATACCATTACTGCCCGTTAAAGTAGTCAACAATTGCGGCCAGCCGTTTGTAATTGCTCATGTACAAGCTGTAGAGACAAACTGACAATCCCATCTTCAAGCTGAATATCAACCGAGAATCCTAGCTTTCTGGCAAGGCCGATCATGCCTTTATTATTCGGCATGGTAATGCCATTCAGCCGCTGCAGGCCGTGGTTTTGCGTATAGGCAATCAGCTTTTCCAGAAGCTTGCGGCCTAAACCCATACCTTTCAGGTCGGAGCGCACCAGGACGGCAAACTCGGCATCGATATTATCAGGGTCGGAGATCGCCCGCGTCACGCCGAGGATCTCATTCCCTTCGACCGTGGTGCGTACAGCAACAAAGGCCATTTCTCGATCGTAGTCGATCTGCGTCATATTGGCTAAATCATCATGGGTAAATTCGTTGATTTCGCTGAAGTAACGATAGTAGAGATCTTCCTTTGTGACCTGAGCGATAAAGGCCATCAGCTGCGGCTCATCTTCCGGGAGTATGGGACGGAAAAGGCAGCGTTCGCCATTCTTCATCACCACCCACTCCTCCTGTTGTTGTGGATAAGGGCGTATGGCGAGGCGGCTTTCGCTGTCGCCGGTGAAGGGGGCGAGCGTTAATGTTACGTCAAGCGCGGTGAACTCGTGGCCGGAAGCCAGTAGAGGGTGAATATCCAGGCGCTGTATTTCCGGGCAGTCGACGATCAAATTCGATACCTGTACCAACAGCTGGCTCAGGCCGGGAATATCCAGAGGGCGTAACGCGCTGCGGCCGCGCACTTTTTTACTTTTGACGGCCTGGATAACCAGGTAGCGCGCAAGGTTCATATTCAGCGGCGGGAGCGCGACGGCGGCCTGATCCTCAGCCCGCCATTCGACGCCGCCTTCTCCCAGCATGATCAGCGGCCCAAAAACCGGATCGTGCTCAACGACAACCCGCAGTTCCTGCGCCCCGGCGCGATTAGCCATGCTTTGCACCAGCAGTCCGTGAATACGCGCCTGAGGCCAGGTCATTTTGACGCGATCGATAATCGCGTCCGCAGCCTGCTGTACCTCGGTAGCCGTACGCAGATAAAGCATAACCCCCTGAACTTCTGACTTATGCGGAATATCAGGCGAGCGCAGCTTCAGAGCGACGGGGTAGCCAATCTGCTCGGCAATATGTACAGCTTCGGCGCTATCGGCGGCAATCCACGTCGGCAGGGTATGAATACCGTAAGCGCGCAGAACAGGGCTCACTTCATGGGTATCCAGCGACGTTGCGCCTTCATTCATTGCGCGTTGCAGCAGGCTGTGCGCTTCGGCAGTGTTAGTGGTTAACGAATCTGACAGGACCGGGGTTTCCCTGAGCTGTTTCTGGTTACGCCGGTACTCCACCATGTGCATAAAAGCGGTAATGGTTCCTTCAGGCGTTCGATAGGTCGGCAGCCCCGCATCGCTAAACAGGCGCCGCGCTTCTTGTGAAGAGAACTCACCGCACCAGTTGGTGAGAACCGTAACGTATTTGCCGCGCGGATGGCGCTTCAGGGCGTCAATCAGCGCCAGCGCGCTTTCTGTCCCCGGCGCAGCAGCGCTGGGGGAATGGATCACCAGCAGCGCATCGTAGTCATGGCTATCCAGCAGTACGTTCAGCGCTTTGAGGTAATGTTCGCTGCTGGCGTCATCGCGGAGATCCAGCGGGTTGGTGATATCGATGGTTTCCGGTAATGCCTGACGGAGAGCGCTGCTGGTCTCTTCGCTGAGCGCGGCGAGTTTGCCGTTACGCAGCCAAAGTTCATCCAGCGCCAGTGCTGCCGGAGCGGCACCGTTGCTGATAATCATCAGTTTCTCGCCGCGCAGCGGGCGCATGTGGCTAAGGGTTTCGACCGCAGAGAACAGCTCGTGCGTATCCTGTACCCGCAATAAGCCTGCGCGCTGAATAGCGGCATCCCACGCCGGATCCATACCGGAATTGACGTGCAGGAGCTTCTGCGCAGCCGGACTGCGTCCGCTTTTAATCACCAGGATTGGCTTATTACGCGATGCGCTACGGGCCGCCGAGACAAAGCGGCGGGCATCACTGAGGTGTTCGAGATAGAGCAAAATAGCGCTGGTTTTACTGTCGCGAGCGAGGAAGTCAAGCAGGTCATCAACGTCAATGTCCAGGCTATCGCCCAGCGCAATAAAGTAAGAAAACCCCATTTCACGCTGCTGAGCCCAGTCCAGGATGGTATTGGAGACCGCCGCCGATTGCGAAATAAACGCCAGTTTACCTCGATGTATAGGCACCGGCGAAAAGCTGGCGTTAAGACCCTGCCACGGCGCAAGCAGGCCCAGACTATTTGGGCCGAGCAGCCGCATCTGATAGCGGGCGGCACATTCCAGCAGAGCGGGATACTGTTCGGGTATAGAAGAGAGGATGATGCAGGTTTTGCACCCTTTTTGCCCCAGCGCTTCCAGCAGCTCAAGGTTTCTGCGGGCGTTGGTGCAAAGCACGGCGAGATCGGGCGTGAAGGGCAGGCTATCGACGTCAGGCCAGGCCAGTACGCCCTGAACCGCTTTCCACGCTGGCGTAACGGGGAGGACGGGGCCGTTAAACCCGCCAGCCAGCAAGTTGCGCATCATCAGATAACCGGCGCGCTGTGGTTTCATTGATGCGCCAATAACGGCGATCGACTTTGGCCGCAGCAATGCTTCCAGGCCTCGTTGGCTCATACCGGTCTCCTTTGATCCCCAGTGACCGAATGATTTTAAACGTTTTCTCTCAGTTGTGCTGTGATACTGCCCTTATGCTGGGTTTTTCCTGCCAGGTAGCGCGTTCTGAATAGGCTGAAGTGATTGCCAAGAGCCGCGGCCGCGGTTTTATCCCCCGCCAGATCCAGCAGCGCAATCGCGACTTCGGCGGTACAGTATTGACCCTCTGCGTGCGCTTCCCGCAGGTGATAAGCGGAGATGCGCGACAAATCGACGGAAATCATCGGCAGCGCGTCAAGCCAGGGGCTTTTGCGGAACATTTTTCGCGCTTCGGGCCAGGTGCCGTCGAGCATGATAAACAGCGGTGGTTTACCCGGGAGCGGGGAATCAAGAACCTGACGCTCTGCGTCGGCATAAGACGCAGGAAAAACCACCATCGGCTGGTATTGCGGGTCGGCGACTAAATCCAGCAGCGCCTGCGGCGGTTCGGTTCGTGACCACTGAAAGGCTTCGGTATCCGGCAGGGTATCGGCAATCAGGCGTCCAGTATTGCTGGGCTTCATTGGCTCGGTATCGAACATCACCAGGCAAAAACGGCTGGTAGCAGCAACCGGGTTGAGGGTGGCGCAGAGGCACTGTTTCAACGGCAGCAAGCAGCGCTGGCAGCGGTGGATACGGTTGCCGCGAGCAAGAAAAGGCCGGGTGGCGCGCGCGAGGCGTTCGGCTCGAAGGCGGAGGACGGCGTTATCAGTCATGATGATCGCTAAGAAAAAACGCCATTGTCGCAGAGGAGAAAACGGGGCACAAGTCGTGCCCCGTGAGGTTTACTGCTGGCCTGCTTCGTTTAGCCAGCTATCGAAAGGCGCTTTGGGGACGGCGCCATTGAGCATGTCGATAACTTCGCCATTTTTAAACATCATAATGGTCGGGATGCTGCGAATGCGGAAGCGAGCGCTCAGTTCGCGTTCCATTTCGGTATTCACTTTCACGAAACGCATTTCGCCGCTGCGTTCTTCAGCCACGTCTTCAAAGATTGGCGCAAAGTTACGGCAGGGGCCGCACCAAGGCGCCCAGAAATCAACAACAACGGGCAGATCGTCCTTCAGCAGTTTATCCAGCGTTGCCCCGGTCGCGTTGATCACATCGCCATCAAAAAGATCGTGACCGCAGCGCCCGCATTTCGCGCCATCGGCGCTACGATCGTCGGGGATGCGGTTCAGAGCCTGACAACTGGCACAAACGGTATTCATAACTAACCTCTGGTTATGGGTTGCAGCGCGGCACGTGGCCGATTTGTTTCTGTAATGTTACATATTATCGATGCACAGCTAATAAAGGACAATGAGTTTTATTCAATGAATACGATAGACTCAGGCTTTTAAATGAAATAATGGCTAACTGGTGACACATCGGGTAATCTGCGCGCTTCGCGCAGCGCAGGTGGAGAAAATGAATGAGCGACGACGAACTGAAAAATAAAAGCGGCAAGGTCAAAGTGATGTATGTCCGCAGTGATGATGATTCTGACCGACGTACCCATAACCCGCGTACCGGGAAGGGCGGGGGACGTCCAGGAAAGTCTCGTGTTGACGGTCGTAACCGCCCTGCGCGCGATGAAAAAGAGAGCCGCGGTGGCGATCGGAAACGTGACGATCGCAAGCGTGAAGGCTTTGGCGGTGAGGGTTCCTCTCCGTGGCGTACCGTATCCCGCGCGCCGGGTGATGAGGCGCCGGTGAAAGCGGATCACGGCGGGATCAGCGGAAAAAGCTTTATCGATCCTGAAGTGTTGCGTCGCCAGCGCGCGGAAGAAACCCGCGTCTATGGTGAAAACGCTTGCCAGGCGCTCTTCCAGAGCCGTCCGGACGCTATCGTTCGCGCCTGGTTTATTCAGAGCGTGACCCCGCGCTTCAAAGAAGCTCTGCGCTGGATGGCGGCGAATCGTAAAGCCTATCACGTGGTCGATGAAGCAGAGCTGGCGAAAGCGTCCGGCACTGAACACCATGGCGGGGTTTGCTTCCTGATTAAAAAGCGCCATGGCACTTCCGTTGAGCAGTGGGTAGCTAAAGCCGACGCTGAAGATTGTGTCCTGGCGCTGGAAGATGTCGGTAACCCGCATAACCTCGGCGCGATTATGCGCAGCTGCGCGCACTTTGGCGTCAAGGGCGTGATTGTGCAGGATGCCGGCGTTATGGAGTCCGGCGCCGCGATTCGTACTGCGGAAGGCGGCGCGGAGCACGTTGAACCGATTACGGGCGACAGCTTTATCGACACGCTTGAGCGCTTCCGTAAAGCGGGCTACGCGATTGTTTCTACTTCCAGCCATAACGGGACTCCGCTGTTTAAAGCTGAGCTGCCGAAGAAAATGGTACTGGTGTTAGGCCAGGAGAGTGACGGTCTTTCCGACGCCGCTATTTCCAGCGCCGATCTGAACATCGCGATTGAAGGCACCGGCAACGTTGAAAGCCTGAACGTGTCCGTAGCAACCGGCGTGCTGCTGGCTGAATGGTGGCGTCAAAACAAGGCGTAACACCTTGTTTCAGAGTCAAAATGCCAGCGTGATGCTGGCATTTTCATTTTCAGAGCTATTCGCTTTCAGCCGGCAGCCTGGGGACCCAGTCAATCGGCGCTTCGCCGCGTTCGGCCAGCCACTGATTCGCCTGCACGAAATGATTACTGCCAAAGAACCCCCGGTGGGCGGAGAGCGGCGACGGGTGCGGGGCTTTGAGCACGCAGTGGCGTTGGCGATCGATTATCGCGCCTTTCTTCTGCGCATGCGAACCCCATAGCAGAAATACCACGCCTTCCCGATGCTGGTTAATCAATGAAATCACTTTATCGGTAAAGGTTTCCCATCCGAGGCTAGCGTGCGAGTGCGCTTGCCCGGCACGAACCGTTAATACGGTATTGAGCAGCAAAACTCCCTGACGTGCCCAGCTTTCGAGATAGCCGTGAGTCGGGCGCTGAAAGCCCGGTATTGTCCCTTCCAGCTCCTTGTACATATTCAGCAGCGACGGCGGTATCTGAATACCTGGCAGAACCGAGAAGGCCAGTCCGTGCGCCTGTCCGGGTCCATGATAGGGATCCTGGCCGAGAATCACCACTTTGACGTCGCTTAGCTCGGTATAACGAAACGCGTTAAAGACATCTTTTTGCGGGGGATAGATAGTGACTCCCGACTGGCGTTCTTCAGCTACGATTTTAAGGGTATTAACAAAATAGGGTTGCTGCTTCTCTTCTGCCAGCACGTCATGCCAGGTTAATGAGGTGGTCATTTTGCTCTCCTGCAAAGTGTCATCGACATAGCTTAACTGCATCTTTCAACATCACAAAATTTGCTCCGCGCGATTGGCGCTCCCCATGCAAAAAAAATTGAAAATTTACAAATTTATTTGGTGTTTGGCACGGCGTAACTTGATGTAAAACAATAATATCCATCTATGACCACTTTTGTGATGTGGTTTTTGTTGATTTAAATCAAAGAATGCCGGGTGCCCGGCTGATATATATACACTCATAGAACAATGGTTTTACCAATTGGCCGCGAAGGCCAATAATCGAACAAACCCTGCCTGGGAGGCAAAAAATGATTACTGGTATCCAAATTACTAAAGCTGCAAACGACGACCTGCTGAACTCTTTCTGGTTGCTGGATAGCGAAAAAGGCGAAGCCCGCTGCCTGTGCGCAAAGGCCGGTTTTGCTGAAGATGATGTGGTTGCTGTGAGCAATCTGGGCGAGATCGAATACCGTGAAATTCCGGTAGACGTGAAGCCTGAAGTCCGCGTTGAAGGCGGTCAGCATCTGAATGTTAACGTGCTGCGTCGCGAAACTCTGCTGGACGCGGTTGAAAATCCGGAAAAATACCCGCAGCTGACCATTCGCGTGTCTGGCTATGCGGTACGCTTTAACTCTCTGACTCCGGAACAGCAGCGCGACGTTATTGCACGTACTTTCACTGAAAGTCTGTAAGCGTTAGCAAAAACCCCCGGTTCAATCGAGCCGGGGGTTTTTTTATTATCTCAGGCTAGCGCTCCTGCCTTACCAACAGCGTGGTGAGGGTGAACGACAATACGATGGCGATCGCCACGCCCGACAGCGCAAAGATAAAGTAGGGGCCGATGTAAGCCGGCAGGCTAAAAATGCTCGACAGAATGTAGCCATACAGTCGTACGCCGAAGAAAGCGATAAAGGCTGAGGCCAGCGAGCTGGCAACAGTGGCCGCGACGAACGCTTTTTTATAGCGCGTTAAGACGCCAAACAGCGCGGGCTCGGTGATCCCTAGCAGCGCGGAAATTGCCGCAGACAGCGTAACCGTGCGCTGCTGGCGGTTTTTACTCACGCGCCAGATAGCAAAGGTCGCGCCCGCTATCGACATGTTGGCCATAAACATCATCGGCATCAGCATGTCGTAACCGCGATCGCTGAAGTTTTGCAGGGCAATGGGCGTCATGGCGTGATGCATTCCGGTCAGGATCGCGACCGGGCGAATAGCACCCACCACCAGTCCGGCAAAACTCGCGGAGATGCCGAACAGACCTTCAATAAACCACGCCAGCGCTTTGCCAAGCCAAATGCCAACCGGACCAATAATCACCAGCGCCGCCAGCGCGCCGATAAACAGCGCCAGCGTCGGCGTGAAAACGGTTTTCAGCACCTCGGGCATAATGCGATCGACCCAGGCATAGATATATTTCAGCGCCAGCACGGAGAAAATAACCGGGATTACGCTGGAGGCGTAGTTGAATACGGGGATCGGGACGGCGTTTAGAAGCCACAGCGCGGAAATCGCTCCATCATGATGGGCCGCCAGCGCCTTCGCGGCGTCAATCAGCGTCGGGTACATCAGGCAGGCGGCAACGGCGACGGCCAGATACTCGTTGGTCTTAAAAATCTTTGCCGCCGAGACGGCAAGGAAAAAGGGCAGGAAATAGAATACGCCGCTGGCGATAAGGTCGATTATCATCACGGTATCGCTATTTTGCGGTACCGCTTTCAGCGCGATCAGTCCGGCCAGCAGGCCTTTTATCATCCCGGCTCCGGCAATGGCCGGCACGATCGGGCCAAAAACGCCCGATACGGTATCCATAAACAGCGATACCAGCCCCTTACGCTGGTGGGGTTTTTCCGCAGCCTCTTCGCCGACGGGACCTAATACCGCGAGCAGGCGTTCATACCAGCTACTGACTTTCGGCCCGATGATGATTTGGAACTGATCGCTCTGCAGCTGCGCGCCGAGCACGCCGGGTAGTTTCTTAATCTCTTCTTTTTCTACTTTGTTATCATCAATTAAATCAAAGCGTAATCGGGTCATACAGTGCCAGACGTTATTAATATTTTCTTTTCCGCCAATCAGAAAAATAATTCTGCTGATTGCATCTTGCGTCTCCATACCGGCTCCTGGATTAATGTGTGGTGCTGCTTGCGTCGTGAAATGGTAAATAAGCCAAACTATAAAAACAAACCAATAAAATATGATTTCAGTCACAAATTGCATTGGTTATGGTGGTTGTTGGCGGTTTATGTCTAAATTGGTACGGTTTTTAATGAAATTAAATTCGTTTTTCGGACCAAAATTTTATTAAATAAAAAGGTTTACCTTGTCTAATAAATAGGGCGAAGATAATTGGCATCATCTTTTATTATTTTGCCGCAGGGAGCCTTGCCGTGAACGCTATGCTAATTACTGATATTGAGTGTTTTATCACCCGCCCCGATCGTCATAACCTGGTCACGGTACGCGTTACCACCGACAAAGGCACCGTGGGCCACGGCTGCGCGACTTTCCAACAGCGTCCGCTGGCGGTCAAAACGATGGTTGATGAATATCTTCAGCCGCTGCTGCTTGGTCGTGATGCCAACAATATCGAAGACCTCTGGCAGATGATGAACGTCAACGCCTACTGGCGAAACGGGCCGGTAATGAATAACGCGATCGCCGGCGTTGATATGGCGCTATGGGATATCAAAGCCCAGTTGGCGGGAATGCCGCTGTATCAGCTCTTTGGTGGTAAATCGCGTGACGCTATTCCGGCGTATACCCATGCCAGCGGCGAGACGCCGGAAGCGCTGTTTATCGCCGTTGAACGTCTGCTGGAAGAGGGCTATCGCCATATCCGCTGCCAGCTCGGTTTTTACGGCGGAACGGCGCAGGAGATGCACACGCCGGAAAACCCGACGCCGGGAGCTTATTACGATCAGGATGAGTACATCAGGAATACGGTAGAGATGTTCCGGCTGCTGCGAGCGCGCTACGGACACCGTTTCCATATCCTCCATGACGTCCACGAAAGGCTCTTCCCGCAGCAGGCGCTGCAGTTGGCGAAGCAGCTCGAGCCCTATCAGCCGTGGTTTATTGAGGATATTTTAGCGCCGCAGCAGAGCGCATGGCTGGCGCAGATCCGCCAGCAAAGCGCGATCCCGCTCGCAATGGGGGAGCTGTTTAATAATCCGGCTGAATGGCATGACCTGATTGTTAAGCGACAGATCGATTTTATTCGCTGCCACGTTTCCCAGATTGGCGGGATTACGCCGGCCCTGAAGCTGGCGGTTCTCTGTCAGGCCTTCGGCGTGCGCGTGGCGTGGCACGGGCCAGGCGATATGACGCCTATTGGGGTTGCGGTCAATACCCACCTGAATATCTACCTCAGCAATGCCGCAATCCAGGAGTTTATACCGCGTTCTGGCGCGACCGATACGGTATTCCCCGGCGCGCCGGTTGTCAAAAACGGGTTTATCTATCCCCCTAAGGCGGCGGGGATTGGCGTCGGCTTTAATCAGCAGATGGCGCAGGCATATCCGGTGGTCTATCGTCCGCATGAATGGACGCAGAGCCGCCTGCCTGACGGCACGATCCATACGCCATAGCTAGTCCGAGGGCGCCTGGCGGAAGATTAAGTTGTCGCGGTTATGCGGAATAACGTAGGTACAGGAGTAGTTGATATCGATGATATCGCTGATTTCATACACCTGCCCGCCGTTGAGAATCCCCCGATTGTTAATATGCATGGCCGGGATACCCTTTTTGCAACCCAGCAGGGCAGCCTGCTCCCGGCTGACGCTCACCGCCTGATAGGTGGTGAGTAAATGTGAAATTTGATAGCCCTTGGCCAGCACATACTGCTGCAGGGATTTCTCAATAACCTCCCGGCTAAGATCGGCAAAGGCGGCGGCCGGCATACGCGATATCTCAATCTGCAGCGCCACGTTATCGACGAAGCGCAGGCGGCAAAATTGCCAGATAAAATCTTCATCCGTAATACCGAAAATCTGCTGCTCCTCACGGTCGGGGCGCTTTTTATGCAGGCTGATTGTCCGATAGCACATCCGATCGAAGCGCTTTTCGGTGATGGAGTTATAGACCAGCGGATTGTTGCTCATCCGCTCGTTTATCCAGATCCCCGAGCCCTGCACGATGCGTATGACGCCGATGTCGGCGAGTTTTTCCAGCGCCTGGCGGATAGTAAACCGCGAGACGCCATACTCCTCCGCCAGCCGACGTTCAGGCGGGAGCTTGCGGGGGCCGGGGTCATTGTGCTGGTAGATTTTGCTGAGTAGATCCTGGGTGACGAAATCTTTTTTTTTCATAATGATGACTTCCTGACTCACCGGCCCAAAGGAGCGCGCCCGATACCACTCCCCGCGGCGCTGTTTCCGCAGGCGTAAATGCAAAAACGCCGGAATATCCCGGCGCTCTTTTACTCTTAGCTCGACTGCTGCGGCGTATCGCTGCCGCTCGGCTTACGACGCTTGCCGACATTTTTAGCATCGCGATGGCGTTTTTTCACGCGCGGTTTCTCTTTTTCTTTCTCTTTTTTCTCTGCACGCTTGGCTAAAACCTTCTTGGAAGGTTTACCGGTTTGCTTCTCGCTGGGGGCGCGAGTGGTCGGGCGCAGTTCATCGATGACGCGGGCTTTTAACGGCTCTTCAATATAGCGACCAATTTTACCCAGCAGCAGATGGTCGTGGGCTTCAACCAGAGAAATGGCGGTTCCTTTTTTACCCGCGCGCCCGGTACGACCGATACGGTGCAGGTAGATATCCGCCGTGCGCGGCAAATCGAAATTGAAAACGTGACTCACATCGGCAATATCAATCCCGCGGGCGGCAACGTCGGTAGCGATTAATACATTAATACGGCCATCGGTGAGACGGCTAATCGCTTCATTACGTTTCGCCTGCACCATCTCGCCTTCCAGCCAGCAGGTGTTGATACCCGCTTCACGCAGCCAGCCTGCCAGTTCATGCACGCGCTCGCGCTTACGTACGAAGACGATAGAACGCGTCGCTTCCGGCTGCTTCAGAAGATGCACGAGGAGGGCGGTTTTATGCTTGATGTCATCCGCGCGGTAATACCACTGATGGATCTTTTTACGTTCGCGAGTGGAAGGCGTCGCCGAAACTTCCGCCGGCTCTTCCAGCAGACGCTCGGCAAAATCTTTAATGGCGTCGCCTTCGAGGGTTGCGGAGAACAGCATGGTCTGCTTACGCCAGCGGGTTTCGCCGGCGATATGTTCGATATCCTGCGCGAAGCCCATGTCCAGCATGCGGTCAGCTTCATCAAGGATCAGCGTTTCAACGGCGCGGCAATCAAAGTTTTCTTCTTTAATATATTGCAGCAGGCGACCGGTGGTGGCGACCACGATATCCTGGTTCTCGCTGAACACTTCGGCATGGTTCATATAGGCGACACCGCCGGTGATCGTGGCGATATCCAGATGAGTGTGTTTTGCCAGTTCACGCGCATGGTCGGCAACCTGCATCGCCAGTTCGCGAGTAGGGGTCAGGATAAGGATACGCGGCGGACCAGACTTCTTGCGCGGAAAATCGAGCAGATGCTGCAACGCTGGCAGGAGATACGCCGCCGTTTTACCGGTGCCGGTCGGGGCTGAACCGAGAATATCACGGCCATCAAGCGCAGGCGGAATAGCGGCGGCCTGAATGGCTGTCGGGCGTGTGAAACCTTTATCCTGGAGGGCGTCCAGCAGGTTTTCGTCGAGTTCAAGTTCGGAAAAAGTCGTTACAGTCATGATCTACCTCTGAGTGGACCGCCGATTATAGACGTTACGGACGCAATGTTCATCTGTTTGTAAGGCTATCTGTTCTCCGGTATTGTGCATAGCCTTAAGCTCAGGAGTTTTTTGCCCGCAAGGTTATCGAGGATGTCCCAGTCGAAGTTCGCGCTGCCGCGCAATGGTTTTACGTTTAAGCAGTTTTTTGTCGCCCACGATCGCTGTGCGATGAAAGTGGGTACCGACGGTATTTTACTTGGCGCATGGGCGCCGATCGCTCAGGTTAAACGCGTGCTGGATATCGGCGCCGGCAGTGGTCTGTTAGCGCTGATGCTCGCGCAGCGAACTGGGGAGACGGTGATCGTTGATGCCGTGGAGCTGGATGAAGAGGCGGCAGCGCAGGCGCAAGAAAACGCTGAGGATTCTCCATGGGCCGGGCGTCTGCACATTCATCAGGCGGATATTCAGCAATGGCAGCCGCCGCAAACCCGGCGCTATGAGCTGATTGTCAGCAATCCTCCCTTTTTTGCCGACGGCGTACCTTGCGCAACCTCGCAGCGCGAGCAGGCTCGTTATACTTCCTCACTCGATCATTCGACATTATTAACCTGCGCCGCCGAGTTGATTACGGAGGAGGGATTTTTCTGCGTCGTGCTTCCGGTCGACATTGGCAACGCCTTTGTGCAACGGGCGCAGAATATGGGCTGGCATTTGCGTCTGCGTACCGATGTAGCGGAAACGGAAATGCGTCCGCCGCATCGGGTTCTGTTGGCTTTTTCTCCAACGGCGGGAGACGAGTGCTTTAGCGACAGATTGATTATCCGTGGGCCGGAGCAGCAGTATTCCGAAGGTTTTACCGCTTTGACCCAGGATTTTTATCTTTTTATGTAAGCCAGCGGCGAGAGCACAGATGGCCCGCTATCCGGCAGCTGTTCCGGATAGTCGAGTGTATAGTGCAGCCCTCGGCTCTCTTTACGTAGCATGGCGCAGCGCACAATCAGCTCGGCAACCTGCACCAGGTTACGCAGCTCCAGTAAATTATTGGAGACGCGAAAGCGGGCGTAGTATTCGTCCAGCTCCTGCTGCAGCATATTAATGCGGCGCAGGGCGCGCTCGAGGCGGCGGGTGGTGCGCACGATGCCGACATAATCCCACATCAGCAAACGCAGCTCATGCCAGTTGTGCTGAATCACGACCAGTTCATCCGGTATTTCGACCTGACTTTCGTCCCACGATGGCAGTTCGTTGACCGCCTGCGCGAAAGGCATGCGCTTGACAATATCCTCGGCGGCGGACCATCCGTAGACAAGGCACTCAAGCAGCGAGTTTGATGCCATGCGGTTCGCGCCGTGTAATCCGGTATAGCTCACTTCGCCGATGGCATACAGTCCATCCACATCTGTACGCCCATTATCATCAACCATGACGCCGCCGCAGGTGTAGTGCGCTGCAGGCACGACGGGCACCGGCTCTTTGGTCAGATCGATGCCCAACCCCAGTAGCTTCTCGTAGATCATCGGGAAGTGGTGGCGAATAAATTCTGCGGGTTTATGGCTGATATCAAGATACATGCAGTCAGCGCCCAGGCGCTTCATCTCATGATCGATGGCTCTGGCGACGATATCGCGCGGGGCCAGCTCGCCGCGTTCGTCAAAGTCCGGCATAAACCGCGTGCCGTCCGGGCGTTTCAATAGGGCGCCCTCGCCGCGCAGCGCTTCCGTCAGCAGGAAGTTGCGCGCTTGCGGATGGTACAGCGCGGTTGGGTGAAACTGATTAAATTCGAGATTGGCGACCCGACAGCCGGCACGCCAGGCCATCGCGATACCATCGCCGGAAGAGACGTCAGGATTCGTTGTATACTGGTAAACTTTCGCCGCGCCGCCGGTTGCCAGCACGACGGCTTTTGCGCTACAGGTTTCAACCGCTTCTTTATTACGATTCCAGATCCACGCGCCCACCACGCGGCGCGTTCCGGGCAGACCGATTTTATCGGAGATAATCAGGTCAACGGCGTTGCTGCGCTCCAGCACGCGGATGTTGGGGTGGGCCAGCGCCTGGCTCACCAGGGTGGTTTCAACGGCTTTACCGGTCGCATCGGCGGCATGAAGGATTCTGCGGTGACTGTGCCCCCCCTCGCGGGTCAGATGGTAGCTCTCCTCGCCGTTCGCCTGAACCTGGGTATCGAACAAGACGCCCTGATCGATCAGCCACTGAACGCAGGGTTTGGCGTTGCTCGCCACAAACGACACCGCATGGCGATCGCAAAGACCTGCCCCGGCGATCAACGTATCCTCAATGTGGGATTCCACACTGTCGGTTTCATCAAACACGGCGGCAATTCCGCCCTGCGCGTAGAAAGTAGAACCTTCACTGATAGGGCCTTTGCTGAGAACCGTAACCGTGCAGCGCTCCGCCAGGCGTAAGGCAAGGGATAATCCGGCAGCGCCGCTGCCAATAATCAGCACATCACAGGAGGAATCGGAAGTTGTTTTCATAGCCTTTGTTTAATTTACTAAACACAATAAGCGAACAATAGCACCAGCCCGCGAGAAATCGTACATTTTTTTTACTCATTGTTGTGAGGGCTAAACATAACGGCTTAATGATACGGGCGGGGAAGCGAAAAAAGGTTTTGCGAAGCGGCTCGTTAGCTTCAGATTTTATAGTGAAATAAAAGCCGGGTTACGTTACCCTTCTGGCGGGTCTTGCGCTTTTTCTTATTATCTTACATATCGTTTAGCTACCGGGACATATAATGAGAGATAACAATCCGTCAGCCGGTGCCGGACGAAAAACTAAGGCGTAACGGAACTTTATTGTTTTCAGACACTCCAACCCTCTGCTTGCTCATTTATGCAGTAATTGGGTGGTGTTTTTGAATACGCATGGGAATTGGGTTTGGGGAGACATTACCTCGGATGAGCGAGCAGTTAACGGATCAGGTCCTCGTTGAACGGGTCCAGAAAGGAGATCAGAAAGCATTTAACCTGCTGGTGGTGCGCTATCAGCATAAGGTTGCAAGCCTGGTCTCCCGCTACGTGCCGCCGGGCGATATCGCTGACGTTGTTCAGGAATCGTTCGTCAAAGCATGGCGTGCGCTGGATTCTTTCCGGGGGGATAGCGCTTTTTACACCTGGTTATATCGCATCGCCGTCAACACGGCGAAGAATTATCTGGTTGCTCAGGGCCGCCGTCCGCCATCCAGCGATGTTGACGCAAATGATGCTGAAAACTTCGAAAGTGGCGGGGCATTGAAAGAAATTTCGAACCCTGAGAACTTAATGTTGTCAGAAGAGCTGAGACAAATAGTTTTTCGTACCATTGAATCGCTCCCGGAAGATTTACGCATGGCAATCACCTTGCGGGAGCTGGATGGCATGAGCTATGAAGAAATAGCCGCCATCATGGATTGTCCGGTGGGCACAGTGCGTTCGCGCATCTTCCGGGCGCGAGAAGCTATTGATAATAAAGTTCAACCGCTAATCAGGCGTTGACGATAGCGGAATACTGGAAAAGGGTATCAGGCATGCAGAAAGAAAAACTTTCGGCCTTAATGGATGGTGAAACGCTGGATAACGAACTGCTCAACGAGCTGGAGCGTTCATCTGAAATGCAAAAAACCTGGGAGAGCTACCATCTCATCCGCGATACGCTGCGAGGCGATACGAGTGAGGTGCTCCATTTTGATATCTCAGCTCGCGTCATGGCCGCCATTGAAAACGAGCCCGTTCGTCAGACGGTTCCTCTTATTCCTGAATCTCAGCCCGCGCCGCACCAGTGGCGACAGATGCCTTTCTGGCAAAAAGTACGCCCATGGGCCAGCTCGCTCACCCAGATGGGCGTTGCCGCGTGCGTATCCCTCGCTGTGATTGTCGGCGTCCAGCAGTATAATGGCCATTCTGATTCATCTCAGCAGCCGGAGGCGCCGGTGTTTAACACTATGCCGATGATGGGCAAGGCCAGCCCGGTTAGCCTGGGCGTACCGGCTGAGGCTTCAGCGGGTAGCGGTCAGCAGGCTCAGGTGCAGGAACAGCGCCGCAGAATTAATGCTATGCTGCAGGACTATGAATTGCAGCGTCGCCTGCATGCGGAACAGCTCCAGTTTGGTCAGGCCCAGACTCAGCAAGCCGCCGTTCAGGTACCGGGCTATCAAACTTTAGGAACGCAATCGCAGTAATGAAGCAACTTTGGTGTGCCATGTCGCTCATGGCAGGCAGCCTGTTCTTCTCCGTCAACGCCTCGGCTGATACATCGTCCGGGGCGTTGTTGCAGCAGATGAACCTGGCCAGCCAGTCCCTCAATTACGAACTCTCTTTCGTCAGCATCAACAAGCAGGGCGTTGAGTCGCTGCGGTATCGACACGCTAAACTGGATAATCGCACCCTGGCTCAGCTCCTGCAGCTTGACGGACCTCGTCGCGAAGTAGTGCTGCGCGGAACGGAAATCAGCTACTTTGAACCCGGGCTCGATCCTTTTACCCTGAACGGCGACTATATCGTTGATTCGCTGCCATCGTTGGTCTATTCCGACTTTAAACGTCTGTCGTCCTATTACGACTTCATTTCCGTAGGGCGGACGCGTATTGCCGATCGTTTATGCGATGTCGTGCGCGTCGTGGCTCGCGATGGCACCCGCTATAGCTATATCGCATGGTTAGACGCTGAAACTAAGCTGCCTCTGCGCGTTGATCTGCTTGACCGCGACGGCGAAACGCTTGAGCAGTTCCGGGTCGTCTCGTTCAACGTGGGGGATAACGTGAGCGCCAGCATGGAAACCCTGTCTAAAGCGAATCTGCCTCCGCAGCTGTCGGTGCCGGAGGGGGGCAATAAGGCCAACTTCAACTGGGCGCCAACATGGCTGCCGCAGGGGGTTGCCGAAGTGTCCAGCAGCCAGCGTCGTCTACCCACCTTCGATGGTCCGGTTGAGTCCCGTTTGTATTCCGATGGGCTGTTTAGTTTCTCTATCAATATTAATCGCGCCACCGCGAATAGCAGCGATCAGCTGCTGCGTACCGGGCGTCGTACCGTGGCGACTACCGTGCGTGATAATGCAGAGATAACCATTGTTGGCGAGCTACCGCCGCAAACGGCGAAGCGTATTTCCGACAGTATTAAATTCAGGGCAGTCCAATGATTAAAGAGTGGGCGACGGTTGTTTCCTGGGATAATGGCGTTGCGCTGGTTCATTGCGATGTGAAAGCCTCCTGCAGCAGCTGTGCTTCCCGCGCAGGCTGCGGAAGCCGGGTGCTGAATAAGCTTGGGCCGCAAACCAGCCATACCATTAGCGTTCCCTGCGAGCAGCCGCTGTCGGTCGGGCAAAAAGTGGAACTGGGCATTGCTGAGAGTAGTCTGCTTGGGTCGGCAGTACTGGTATATATGGCGCCGTTAGTCGGATTGTTCGTGATGGCATCGATATTCCAGGTGCTGTTTGCCAACGACTTTGCCTCGCTATGCGGGGCAATTCTGGGCGGCGTGGGCGGGTTTCTGGTCGCACGCGGTCTTTCGCCGGGTCTAGCCTCCCGGCAGTCGTGGCAGCCGGTTATTATCAGCGTCGGCTTGCCGCCAGATTTAGTCCGCATCGAGACGCCTTCCTCCCAACTGGGTCAGTGATTTCACTGGCCCTTATCTTTATTTACAACTCCCGCAAGAACTCATCATTTACTCCGGTTATGCTAGCGGTAAGAGCATTTCCTGGTTTCGTGGATGTAGTGTAGAATGCGGCGTTTTCGGATTAAAAAACGTCAGGCACAGAACAGCGGCCTCATGATTCGCGTAAGGCATAATTAACTCTAAATATGAAGAATATACGTAACTTTTCAATCATCGCTCACATCGACCACGGTAAGTCGACGTTGTCTGACCGTATTATCCAGATTTGCGGTGGCCTTTCCGATCGTGAAATGGCAGCCCAGGTTCTGGACTCCATGGATCTTGAACGTGAGCGCGGTATCACTATCAAGGCGCAGAGCGTCACCCTGGATTACAAAGCGGCCGATGGCGAAACCTATCAGCTGAACTTTATCGACACCCCCGGCCACGTCGACTTCTCTTATGAAGTTTCTCGTTCGCTTGCCGCCTGTGAAGGCGCTCTGCTGGTGGTTGATGCTGGCCAGGGTGTAGAAGCCCAGACGCTAGCTAACTGCTATACGGCGATGGAAATGGACCTGGAAGTGGTTCCGGTCCTGAACAAAATTGACCTGCCCGCGGCCGATCCGGAACGCGTGGCGGAAGAGATTGAAGACATTGTCGGTATTGATGCCACCGATGCGGTACGCTGTTCAGCGAAGACCGGCGTTGGCGTCCCAGATGTGCTGGAACGCCTGGTGCGCGATATTCCGCCTCCGGAAGGCGATCCGGAGGCGCCGCTGCAGGCGCTGATCATCGACTCCTGGTTTGATAACTACCTCGGCGTCGTTTCTCTGGTGCGTATCAAAAATGGCACCATGCGCAAAGGCGATAAAATTAAGGTGATGAGCACCGGGCAGGTGTATAACGCCGACCGTCTGGGGATTTTCACGCCGAAACAGGTTGACCGTACCGAGCTGAAATGCGGCGAGGTAGGCTGGCTGGTTTGCGCCATTAAAGACATCCTCGGCGCGCCGGTCGGCGATACGCTGACGCTTGCGCGCAACCCGGCAGAGAAAGCGCTACCTGGCTTCAAAAAGGTGAAACCGCAGGTGTATGCCGGCCTGTTCCCGGTAAGCTCAGATGATTATGAGAACTTCCGCGACGCGCTGGGCAAACTGAGCCTCAACGATGCTTCACTATTCTACGAACCGGAGAGTTCTACCGCGCTGGGCTTCGGTTTCCGCTGCGGCTTCCTCGGTCTTCTGCATATGGAGATCATCCAGGAGCGTCTGGAGCGTGAATATGACCTGGATCTGATCACCACGGCGCCGACGGTAGTCTATGAAGTCGAAACCACCTCGAAAGAGGTTATCTACGTCGATAGCCCGTCGAAGCTGCCGCCGCTGAACAATATCCAGGAGCTGCGCGAGCCGATCGCTGAGTGTCACATGCTGCTGCCGCAGGAGTTTTTGGGCAACGTCATCACCCTGTGTATCGAAAAACGCGGAGTGCAGACCAACATGGTCTACCACGGCAATCAGGTGGCGCTGACCTATGAAATTCCGATGGCGGAGGTGGTGCTCGACTTCTTCGACCGTCTGAAGTCCACCTCCCGCGGCTATGCGTCGCTGGATTACAACTTCAAGCGCTTCCAGGCTTCCAACATGGTGCGTGTAGATGTGTTGATTAACGGCGAGCGCGTGGATGCGCTGGCGCTGATCACGCACAACGACAATGCGCCGTACCGCGGCCGCGAACTGGTAGAGAAGATGAAAGAGCTGATCCCGCGTCAGCAGTTCGATATCGCTATCCAGGCTGCCATCGGTAACCACATTATTGCCCGTTCTACCGTGAAGCAGCTGCGTAAAAACGTCCTCGCGAAATGCTATGGCGGCGACGTCAGCCGTAAGAAAAAGCTGCTGCAGAAGCAGAAAGAAGGTAAGAAACGCATGAAGCAGGTCGGCAACGTTGAGCTCCCGCAGGAAGCGTTCCTCGCCATTCTGCACGTTGGTAAAGACGGCAAATAACCTAAGGAGTTGGCATGGCGAACATGTTTGCCCTGATCCTGGTCATCGCGACTTTGGTGACGGGTCTGTTGTGGTGCCTGGATAAGTTTATCTTTGCGCCAAAACGTCGCGAAAGTCAGGCTGCTGCCCAGGCGGCGACCGGCGACCAGTTAGACAAGAAAACGCTGAAAAAAGTTGGCCCGAAACCGGGCTGGCTGGAAACCGGCGCTTCGGTATTCCCGGTTCTGGCGATTGTGCTGGTGGTTCGCTCATTTATTTATGAGCCCTTCCAGATCCCATCCGGGTCGATGATGCCGACGCTGCTGATCGGCGATTTTATTCTGGTTGAGAAGTTTGCCTACGGCATTAAAGATCCGATTTACCAGAAAACGCTGATCGAAACCGGGCATCCGAAACGCGGCGATATTGTGGTCTTTAAATATCCGCAAGATCCGCGCCTGGATTATATCAAGCGCGCGGTCGGTTTGCCGGGCGATAAAGTGACCTACGATCCCATTGCTAAACAGGTCACTATCCAGCCGGGCTGTAGTTCTGGCCAGGCCTGCGGCAACGCGCTGCCGGTCACTTACTCCAACGTTGAGCCGAGCGATTTCGTTCAGACCTTCTCCCGTAGCAACGGCGGGGAAGCGACCAGTGGTTTCTGGCAACTGCCGAAAGGCGAAACCAAAGCCGATGGTATCCGCCTGACCGAACGTAAAGAAACGCTGGGCGAAGTGACGCACCGTATTCTGACCGTACCGATTGCTCAGGATCAGGTGGGGATGTATTACCACCAGTCCGGCTTGCCGCTGGCGACCTGGATTGTTCCGCCGGGCCAGTATTTCATGATGGGTGACAACCGCGATAACAGCGCCGACAGCCGTTATTGGGGCTTTGTGCCGGAGGCGAATCTGGTGGGTAAAGCGACCGCAATCTGGATGAGTTTCGAAAAACAGGAAGGCG
The DNA here is from genome assembly GCF_018139045.1 of Klebsiella pasteurii. NCBI lineage: Bacteria > Pseudomonadati > Pseudomonadota > Gammaproteobacteria > Enterobacterales > Enterobacteriaceae > Klebsiella > Klebsiella pasteurii. The sequence goes on along the minus strand of NZ_CP073236.1, from coordinate 2,530,992 downwards.
AATGGCCTACCGGTGTACGTTTATCGCGTATCGGCGGTATCCAGTAATTTTCCTGCCTTATTCACGCTGCCGCCGCAATAACGGCAGCGTGAAATATTTAAGATTTAAATCTATTCAAACTAACGACATCCCTTGTCGTTGCGTATAGAATATCCCCCCGAAGTTTTAGGTTGTCTCTCGTAAGATTGACACAGCACACGAAACCGCGTTGGTTTTTACTCAGGTCGGTTTCGTGTGCTGCATTTTTGACGCATTCATCTATTGGTAACGCATGAACCCCATCGTAATTAATCGGCTTCAACGGAAGCTGGGCTACACTTTTCATCATCAGGAGCTGTTGCAACAGGCATTAACTCATCGCAGTGCCAGCAGCAAACATAATGAGCGCCTGGAATTTTTAGGTGACTCAATATTGAGCTTTGTGATCGCAAACGCGCTCTATCATCGTTTCCCTCGGGTAGACGAAGGTGATATGAGTCGCATGCGCGCGACGCTGGTGCGAGGCAACACGCTGGCAGAAATTGCCCGTGAGTTCGAATTAGGCGAATGTCTGCGTCTTGGGCCGGGTGAATTGAAAAGCGGGGGCTTTCGCCGTGAATCGATACTGGCGGACACCGTTGAAGCTCTAATCGGCGGGATTTTCCTCGACAGCGATATTCAGAACGTTGAGCGTCTTATTCTCTCCTGGTACCAGAGTCGTCTGGATGAAATCAGCCCTGGTGACAAGCAAAAGGATCCGAAGACCCGCTTGCAGGAATATCTGCAGGGGCGTCATCTGCCGCTGCCGTCGTACCTGGTGGTACAGGTTCGCGGTGAAGCGCACGATCAGGAATTTACTATCCACTGCCAGGTTAGCGGCCTGAGTGAACCGGTGGTTGGCACGGGTTCTAGCCGTCGCAAGGCGGAGCAGGCTGCCGCCGAACAGGCGCTGAAAAAGCTGGAGCTGGAATGAGCGAAGAAAAAAACTACTGCGGATTTATTGCCATCGTTGGTCGTCCAAACGTGGGCAAATCCACATTGCTGAACAAGTTGCTCGGGCAGAAGATCTCTATTACTTCCCGAAAAGCACAGACGACGCGTCACCGCATCGTCGGTATTCATACTGAAGGCCCGTACCAGGCGATCTACGTCGATACCCCGGGTCTGCATATGGAAGAAAAACGCGCGATAAACCGCCTGATGAACAAAGCGGCAAGCAGCTCCATTGGCGACGTTGAGCTGGTTATTTTCGTCGTTGAAGGTACCCGCTGGACGCCGGACGACGAGATGGTGCTCAACAAGCTGCGCGACGGCAAAGCGCCGGTGATTCTGGCGGTCAACAAAGTCGATAACGTACAGGAAAAAGGGGATCTACTGCCGCATCTGCAGTTCCTCGGCAGCCAGATGAACTTTCTCGATATTGTGCCGATTTCTGCGGAAACCGGGCTGAACGTTGATACTATCGCCGGAATTGTGCGTAAGCATCTGCCGGAAGCGATTCATCACTTCCCGGAAGATTACATTACCGACCGTTCTCAGCGCTTTATGGCTTCCGAGATCATTCGCGAAAAGCTGATGCGTTTCCTCGGCGCAGAACTGCCTTATTCCGTCACCGTTGAAATCGAACGTTTTGTGACCAATGAACGCGGCGGTTACGATATCAACGGTCTGATCCTGGTTGAGCGTGAAGGCCAGAAGAAGATGGTGATTGGCAATAAAGGGGCCAAAATCAAAACTATCGGTATCGAAGCGCGTAAAGACATGCAGGATATGTTTGAAGCGCCGGTTCACCTCGAACTGTGGGTGAAAGTGAAATCCGGCTGGGCTGATGACGAACGCGCGCTGCGCAGTCTCGGTTACGGCGACGATCTCTAAGTTTGGATACTCTATGGCTTTCGAGGTGCAGGCCAAAACACAAAGTGTTTTGAACAGCGCTTGCGCTGGCTCCGAAGGAGCGAGGCCGGAGGCTGAGTCACGCGGCAAGACCGCGAGTACCCGGGAGCTTACTTCAGTAAGTGACTGGGGGGAGTGGGCGCAGCCAGCGCACCTGCGGCTTGAAAGACGACGAGTATGATGGAAGGCTGGCAACGCGCTTTCGTACTGCATAGTCGTCCCTGGAGCGAAACCAGCCTGATGCTGGACGTCTTCACGGAAGAATCCGGCCGCGTGCGCCTTGTGGCTAAAGGCGCACGTTCCAAACGTTCCAACCTCAAAGGCGCGCTTCAGCCCTTTACTCCCTTGCTGCTTCGCTTTGGCGGGCGCGGCGAAGTCAAAACGCTGCGCAGCGCGGAAGCCGTCTCGCTGGCCCTCCCTCTCAGCGGTATCACGCTCTACAGCGGCCTTTACGTCAACGAACTGCTCTCTCGCGTGCTTGAGCATGAAACGCGCTTCTCCGAACTCTTTTTCGATTATCTACACTGTATCCAGTCTCTGGCTGGCGCAAGCGGCTCGCCGGAACCGGCGCTACGGCGTTTTGAACTGGCGCTGCTTGGGCACCTGGGGTATGGCGTGGATTTCCTGCATTGCGCCGGCAGCGGAGAAGCGGTTGACGATGCGATGACCTATCGCTACCGTGAAGAAAAAGGCTTTATCGCCAGCGTGGTTATTGATAACAGCACCTTTACCGGGCACCATCTTAAGGCGTTGGCGAGCCGTGAATTTCCGGACAGCGATGCGCTGCGCGCGGCAAAACGTTTCACACGTATCGCCCTGAAGCCCTATCTGGGCGGGAAGCCGCTAAAAAGTCGCGAGCTTTTTCGTCAGTTTTTGCCCGCGCGGGCAGCGCGAGCCGATAAAACAAATAACGATTAACGAGGATTGTCATGGCTGAATTACTGTTAGGGGTCAACATTGACCACATTGCGACATTACGCAACGCCCGCGGTACCGCTTATCCTGATCCGGTACAGGCGGCATTTATCGCCGAACAGGCCGGCGCCGACGGTATTACCGTCCACCTTCGCGAAGATCGTCGCCATATTACCGACCGCGATGTCCGTATTTTGCGCCAGACGCTGGATACCCGCATGAACCTTGAGATGGCGGTGACGGAAGAGATGCTGAATATCGCTTGTGAGACTCAACCTCATTTCTGCTGTCTGGTGCCGGAAAAGCGCCAGGAAGTGACCACCGAAGGCGGGCTGGACGTGGCGGGCCAACTCGATAAAATGCGCGATGCCTGTAAGCGTCTTGCCGACGCCGGCATCCTGGTTTCGCTGTTTATTGATGCGGACAACGCGCAAATTAAGGCGGCAGCGGACGTGGGCGCACCCTATATCGAAATTCACACCGGCTGCTACGCCGATGCGCAAACCGACGCCGAGCAGGCAAAAGAGCTGGAGCGTATTGCCAAAGCGGCGACCTATGCCGCCAGCCTGGGGCTGAAGGTCAATGCCGGTCACGGCCTGACCTACCATAATGTAAAAGCCATTGCGGCGCTGCCGGAAATGCACGAGCTGAACATCGGCCACGCGATTATTGGCCGTGCGGTGATGAGCGGCCTTAAAGAGGCGGTTGCGGAAATGAAGCGCCTGATGCTGGAAGCTCGCGCCTGATGGCTATTCTCGGACTGGGTACTGATATCGTTGAAATCGCCCGTATTGAAGCGGTGATTGCCCGCAGCGGTGACCGTCTGGCCCGTCGCGTACTGAGCGATCACGAGTGGGCGATATGGCAACAGCATCAGCAGCCGGTCCGTTTTCTGGCTAAGCGTTTCGCCGTTAAAGAAGCGGCGGCCAAGGCGCTTGGCACCGGCATCCGCAATGGCCTGGCATTTAACCAGTTTGAGGTTTACAACGACGAGCTGGGTAAGCCAAAGCTACGGTTGTGGGGCGAAGCGAAGAGTCTGGCTGAGCGACTGGGCGTCAGCAGCATTCACGTGACGCTGGCCGACGAACGTCACTATGCCTGCGCTACGGTGATTATCGAAAGCTAGACTGGCCGGATAACGCCATCCGGCAATATCACAGTTTGTCCGCGTGGTGCAGCAGGACAAACTTATCCCACAGCTGCTCTTCATTTTCGTTATGGGCTGGATCTTTCAGGATGGTATTTGGGATCGGACACACCTTCTGGCAGGTCGGCGTATCATAGTGGCCAACGCATTCGGTGCAGCGGTCGCTGTTAATTTCATAAATGCTATCACCCATGGATATCGCCTCATTCGGGCACTCAGGCTCGCACATATCGCAGTTGATACATTTTTTGGTGATTAACAGCGCCATCAGGAAATTCTCAGAAACAACACAAACAGGGCGGGCATTATACGCCTATTTTCTGCCCGGACCAGCTCTTTTCAACCGCGGGGCGACCATCCGTAGCGGAGAAATTTTGCCCGGCTTGAGCCAATAAGAGAGAGCTTCTGCCAGTGGGCAGGGCACTCGGGGTTACACCAGCTTTTTCACCAGCGCTTCGCTGTGGCGAATCCGCTCCGGAGCGTGCTCAAGATCCTGCTGCACCAACCCCATAAACAGGAGATCGGTCAGCATCATCTGCGCGCTGGTGGAGGAGATCGCGGCGCTGCGCGTGGCCTGCTCCTCCGCAATGGTGTACAGGCACAACGTAGCCTGCTGCTGAAGCGCGTTGGGGTTAAAACCGGTGATCGCCAGGATCTGGCTTCCTACCCGTAACGCTTCACCCGCCGCCATATTGATCTCGCGTCGTTCACCGGAGTAGGAAATGGCCAGCAGCAGATCGTCCGGGGACATCGCCTGTACCGTTGCCAGCAGCGCGTGCATATCCTGTTCAGAGACGGCGTTAATACCGATTTTCATCAGCTTCCAGCTAAAGTTTCTCGCCACCAGGCCCGATGCGCCGATACCGGTAATGATCACCCGTCGGGCGTGGCGCAGCAGCGTGACGGCTTCCAGCAGCTTCTCTTCGGTGTTGACGTCCAGCGAGGCGTGCATAGCCGCGATGTTATCCTTAATCAGCTTTTCGCCAACCAGCCGAAGAGGATCGTCGCCGCGAATCTGATTATGTACCGGTACGGACTGCGGCGTAGGGGCGCTTGCCAGGGCTTCGCTCAGCGCCAGCTTTAACGCCGGGAAGCCTTTGAATCCCATCTTCTGCGCAAATTTCACTACGCTTGACTGACTGACGCCGGCTTCGCCCGCCAGCTGCTGTGAGCTGAGGTGGCGGGTTTGATCCGGTTGAGCCAGAATGAAATCGGCCAGTTTTTTATCGCTTGCGGCCAACGTAGGGTAGCGCTGGCGAATACGGGTCAAACAGTTCATAGCGGCTCCGGAGGACAGCTTCACCCTCGGCTGAAAGAATTTTGTATTCGATTATAAGAGGATTATCGCGAATTAAAAATTCTATCCTAAGATTTCTCTGCAAGCGCGTTTTCTTAATCCGGATTCAACGACAGCGTATGTTTTCGCTATTCGCGACGTAAGGCTGTTAAGCTACTGGTTATCGGGCGATCGTACATGGGAGTAGGTTTTGAATAGCAGCACGCGGAGAGTGGTTTTTTTTGATCTGGATGGAACCTTGCATCAGCAGGATATGTTCGGCAGCTTTTTGCGCTTTGTCCTGCGCCATCAGCCGCTGAATGCGCTGCTGGTGCTTCCTTTATTGCCTGTTATTGCCGCCGGGCTGATGTTGTACGGTCGCGCCGCGCGCTGGCCGATGAGCCTGCTGCTGTGGGCTTCAACCTTCGGACGCAGCGAGCGTCACCTTAAACGGCTGGAGGCGAGTTTTGTTCGCTGGTTTCGCCAGCACGTTACGGCATTCCCGATTGTTCAGGCGCGGCTTAGCCATTATCTGTCCAGCACGGACGCCGACGTCTGGCTGATTACCGGTTCGCCGCAGTCGCTGGTTGAGCAAGTCTATTTTGATACCGCCTGGCTACCGCGGGTCAATCTGATTGCCAGCCGGATGGAGCGGCGCTGCGGCGGCTGGGGCTTAACCCTTCGCTGCCTCGGCAACGAAAAGGTGGCGCAGCTGGAACAGAAAATAGGCGCTCCGCTGCGATTGTATAGCGGCTACAGCGACAGCGAGCAGGACAACCCGCTGCTCAATTTTTGCCAGCATCGCTGGCGGGTGACGCCGCAGGGCGATCTTCAGCAGTTAGAATAGTGTGCAATACATAGCGCCCATGTATAATGCGCCCCGCTTTTCTGCAGGAGTGCTCGCTTTGTCTGACCATGAATTAAATGATGAATACTGGATGCGTCACGCCCTGACGCTGGCCAAACGCGCCTGGGAAGAGGGCGAAGTGCCGGTCGGCGCCGTGCTGGTGCATAATCATCAGGTCATCGGCGAGGGCTGGAACCGGCCAATCGGCCGCCACGATCCGACCGCGCACGCCGAGATTATGGCCCTGCGTCAGGGCGGACTGGTGCTGCAAAACTATCGCCTGATTGACGCAACGCTGTACGTTACCCTTGAGCCCTGCGTGATGTGCGCCGGAGCGATGGTGCACAGCCGTATTTCCCGGCTGGTATTTGGCGCCAGGGATGCGAAAACCGGCGCCGCCGGGTCGCTGATGGATGTGCTGCATCATCCGGGCATGAATCATCGGGTAGAAATAACGGAAGGAATTATGACGGAGGCCTGTTCCGGCATGCTGAGCGATTTCTTTCGCTGGCGGCGCGAAGAGAAAAAAGCGCTGAAGCGAGCTGGCCAGCAGGCGCAGGATTAATGCCCGGCGCCGGGAATTTTTAATTTTGCGTTATCAACCAGCGTTTCGGCGCGAAAGTTGAAAAAGGACGAGGCGTACTGTTCCGGTTTATCCAACTCATCCGGCATGACCGCTGGGTAGTGTTCGCCCAGGGCCGCCATCTGCGCGTCTTTTCTCTCTTTTTCAGAGAGATAGCCCACAAGGCTAATATGATATTTGCGGATGTTTTCAACGTAGGCGTAGGCTTCGTGCCCGCGCGCAAAGCCGTACTTCAGGCGGCTATAGTAGTTTTTCTGGCTTAACAGCGGCAGACGCTGTTTTACATCGGCCCAGCTATTCGGGTCGCCTTTCTGCTTTTTCGTCAGCGCCATCGCGTCAAGCATGTGCGCGTAGCCCATATTGTAAGCCGCCAGCGCAAACCAGATGCGCTCGTCCTGCGGCACCGACTCCGGCACTTTATTCATCATATCCTGCAAATAACGCATACCGCCGTCGATGCTTTGTTCGGCGTCGGTGCGATCCGTCAACCCCAGGCTTTGGGCCGTATTGCGGGTCAGCATCATTATTCCGCGCACGCCAGTAGGGGAGGTGGCCTGCGGATCCCAGTGCGATTCCTGCCACGAGATGGCCGCCAGCAGCCGCCAGTCTATCTGCCGGGCATATTTTTCAAACATTGGCTGCAGGTCCGGGAGAACGCTTTCCACGGCGCGCAGGAAGGTGCGGGTATCAACGTAATCAAAATCGTTGCCGTGGCCGAGGTATTTCTCCTCCAGCCTCGCCAGGGTGCCGTCTTCATTAATATTATTGAAGAAATCGAGCATTGCCGCCGACAGGGAATTATCTTCGCCTTTTTCGCTAAACCAGGTGACCGGCTGCTCGTCGCTGATATCGAGGGCGACGGCCAGCTCCGGGTGAACGCGCTGGAACAGGCTGACGGCGACCGAATCCGCCACGGTATAGTCGAGCTTGCCATCGATGACCGCCTGCATTAGCGCCGTCGTCCCGCGTTTATCGTCCACGCGCCAGTCGAGGTCGGGATATTTTTGCTCTTTCAGCCCCTGGAGATCGTTAATCGCCACGTGCCCGGGAGCGATCGCCAGCTGCGCCGCGGTAAGATTTGCCAGGGTGCGCGGGCGCAGGTTGCCTTTGCGATACACCAGCTGTTGCGAAACGGAATAGTAGGTCGGCCCGACCTGATAGTTTTTCACCCGTTCGGAGTTGTAGACCAGACCGGCAGCCAGCATGTCGGCTTTGCCTTCATCGAGATCGTCGAAGAGCTGGCTGATATTCTGCCTGACGGTGACTTTGAGCTCGACGCCGAGGTAGTCGGCAAACTGCTGCGCCAGCTCATAATCAAAACCGTAGGATTTATCATTGAGGGTCGCGAAGGTCATCGGCGAATTAATGGTGCTGATGCGCAATTCTCCGCGCGCAATGATCCCCGCCACGCGGTTTTCTGGTTTACCCATCCACGGGAGAGACGGCCACAGGGCGGCCGCCAGCAGGAGGGTCACAATGCCGATGAGCAGATAATTAATCTTTAGTTTTTTCAGATAGTTAATCTTCTGCAGCTTTGGGTTCCTCAGCAGATTATGACCAGAAAAAGTAAAAGGTTGTCTTAGAATGAGCGGCATTTTGCTTAAGAATGCGTCAGTTGGCAACTTATTCGCGAGATGAGTCACATTAATTGATAAACCCCGGCAATCATTTTATTTCTACGCAAACGGTTTCGTCGGGGCGCAGGATTCACTATAATGGCGCCCGTTTCCCCCCTGGCTCACCATGAAAGCTTCGAAGACGAGAGACTTATGATGGAAATTTTGCGTGGTTCACCTGCACTGTCGGCATTCCGTATCAATAAACTGCTGGCACGTTTCCAGGCGGCCAACCTTCCGGTCAGCACGATATATGCCGAGTACGTTCATTTTGCCGACCTTAGCGCCCCGCTCAGCGGCGACGATCGCGAGAGTCTGGCAAGGTTGCTCAAATATGGCCCGAACTTAAGCAGCCATACCCCAACCGGCAAGCTACTGCTCGTTACTCCCCGTCCTGGCACCATCTCTCCCTGGTCTTCTAAAGCTACCGACATCGCCCATAACTGCGGCCTGTCTCAGGTGGTGCGCCTGGAACGCGGCGTGGCGTATTACGTCGAAGCGGGCAGCCTGAATGACCAACAGTGGTCACTGGTGGCGGCCGAACTGCATGACCGCATGATGGAAAGCGTCTTCACGGCGCTGGAAGAGGGTGAAAAACTCTTCGCCCACCATCAGCCAACTCCGGTCACCAGCGTTGATCTGCTGGGTCTGGGCCGTCAGGCGCTGATCGACGCCAACCTCCGTCTGGGGCTGGCGCTGGCGGAGGATGAAATCGACTATCTGCAGGATGCTTTCCAGAAGTTGGGTCGCAACCCGAACGATATCGAACTCTATATGTTCGCGCAGGCTAACTCCGAGCACTGCCGACACAAGATTTTTAACGCCGACTGGGTCATTGATGGCGAAAAGCAGCCGAAGTCGCTGTTCAAAATGATTAAAAACACCTTCGAGAAAACCCCGGACTACGTGCTGTCTGCCTATAAAGACAACGCCGCGGTAATGGAAGGTTCAGCCGTGGGTCGCTACTTCGCCGACCACGAAACCGGCCGCTACAACTTCCACCAGGAAGACGCGCATATTCTGATGAAGGTCGAAACCCATAACCACCCGACGGCGATTTCTCCGTGGCCGGGCGCGGCGACCGGTTCCGGCGGTGAAATTCGCGATGAAGGCGCCACCGGACGCGGGGCGAAACCGAAGGCGGGTCTGGTGGGCTTCTCGGTTTCCAACCTGCGTATACCCGGTTTTGAACAGCCGTGGGAAGAGGATTTCGGCAAGCCGGATCGCATCGTCACCGCGCTGGATATCATGACTGAAGGCCCGCTGGGCGGCGCGGCGTTTAACAACGAATTCGGTCGTCCGGCGCTCAATGGCTACTTCCGTACTTATGAAGAGAAGGTTACCAGCCACAACGGCGAAGAGCTGCGCGGCTATCACAAGCCCATTATGCTGGCGGGCGGTATCGGCAACATTCGCGGCGAACACGTGCAGAAGGGCGAGATTGTCGTCGGCGCGAAGCTGATTGTTCTCGGCGGCCCGGCGATGAACATCGGCCTCGGCGGCGGTGCGGCCTCTTCAATGGCCTCCGGCCAGTCTGATGCCGATCTGGATTTTGCCTCCGTACAGCGCGACAACCCGGAGATGGAGCGTCGCTGCCAGGAAGTTATCGACCGCTGCTGGCAGCTGGGCGACGCCAACCCGATTCTGTTTATCCACGACGTCGGCGCCGGCGGTTTGTCTAATGCGATGCCGGAACTGGTGAGCGACGGCGGACGCGGCGGTAAATTCCAGCTGCGCGATATCCTCAGCGATGAGCCGGGCATGAGCCCGCTGGAAATCTGGTGTAACGAATCTCAGGAACGTTATGTTCTGGCGGTCGCGCCTGAGCAGCTGCCGCTGTTTGATGAGCTGTGCCGCCGCGAACGCGCGCCGTACGCGGTCATTGGCGAAGCCACCGAAGCGCTGCATTTGAGCCTCGATGATAGTCACTTTGACGATCGCCCGATCGACCTGCCGCTTGACGTGCTGCTGGGTAAAACGCCGAAAATGACCCGCGACGTGCAGACCCTCAAAGCCCAGGGCCAGAGTCTGGAACGCCAGGGCATCACTATTGCCGACGCGGTGAATCGCGTGCTGCACCTGCCGACCGTGGCGGAGAAAACCTTCCTCGTTACCATCGGCGACCGCACCGTCACCGGTATGGTGGCGCGCGATCAGATGGTGGGGCCGTGGCAGATCCCGGTGGCTAACTGCGCGGTGACAACCGCCAGCCTTGACAGCTATTACGGCGAAGCCATGTCTATTGGCGAGCGCGCGCCGGTTGCACTGCTGGACTTTGCCGCTTCTGCCCGTCTGGCGGTCGGCGAGGCGCTGACCAACATCGCGGCGACGCAGATTGGCGCGCTCAATCGCGTGAAGCTGTCGGCAAACTGGATGGCTGCAGCCGGTCACCCAGGCGAAGACGCCGGTTTATATGAAGCGGTAAAAGCGATTGGCGAAGAACTTTGTCCGGCCCTGGGACTGACGATTCCGGTGGGTAAAGACTCCATGTCGATGAAAACCCGCTGGCAGGAAGGTACCGAACAGCGCGAGATGACCTCCCCGCTGTCGCTGGTGATTTCCGCTTTTGCCCGCGTGGAAGACGTACGCCGTACCGTCACCCCGCAGCTCGCAACCGTTGACAACGCCCTGCTGCTGATTGATTTAGGCAAGGGGAACAATGCGCTGGGCGCGACCGCGCTGGCGCAGGTTTATCGTCAGCTTGGCGATGTGACTGCCGACGTTCGCGATGTCGCGCAGCTGAAAGGCTTCTGGGACGCAATGCAGGCGCTGGTAGCTGAAGGTAAGCTGCTGGCGTGGCACGACCGGTCTGACGGCGGCCTGCTAGTCACGCTGGCCGAAATGGCCTTTACCGGCCACTGCGGCGTCAAGGTTGATATCGCCGCGCTCGGCGAGGATCGTCTGGCCGCGCTGTTTAACGAAGAGCTTGGCGGCGTGATTCAGGTTCGTGCCGCTGACCGCCAGGCAGTCGAAGCGCTGCTGGCCGCTCATGGTCTGGCGGATTGCGTTCACTATCTTGGCCAGGCCACGACGGGCGATCGCTTTGTCATCGAGGCCGACGGTCATCCGGTATTCAGCGAAAGCCGCACGACGCTGCGTATGTGGTGGGCGGAAACCACCTGGCAAATGCAGCGTCTGCGCGATAACCCGGAGTGCGCCGACCAGGAGCACGAGGCGAAAGCCAACGATGCCGATCCGGGCCTCAACGTGAAGCTCTCCTTCGATATTAATGAGGATATTGCTGCGCCTTATATTGCCACCGGCGCGCGTCCGAAGGTCGCGGTGCTGCGCGAGCAGGGCGTGAACTCCCACGTTGAAATGGCGGCAGCGTTCCATCGTGCGGGCTTCGATGCCATTGACGTGCATATGAGCGACCTGCTGGCGGGCCGTACCGGTCTTGCTGACTTCCAGGCGCTGGTGGCCTGCGGCGGCTTCTCCTACGGTGACGTTTTAGGCGCCGGTGAGGGCTGGGCGAAATCAATCCTGTTCAATGAACGCGTTCGCGACGAATTTGCCACTTTCTTCCATCGTCCTCAGACCCTGGCGCTGGGCGTGTGCAATGGCTGCCAGATGATGTCTAACCTGCGCGAGCTGATCCCGGGCAGCGACCTGTGGCCGCGCTTTGTACGTAACCAGTCCGACCGCTTTGAAGCGCGCTTCAGCCTGGTTGAGGTGACGCAGAGCCCGTCGCTGCTGCTGCAGGGAATGGTGGGGTCCATGATGCCAATTGCCGTATCTCACGGTGAAGGGCAGGTGGAAGTCCGCGATGGCGCGCATCTGGCGCAGCTGGAAAGCAAAGGCCTGGTGGCGCTGCGCTTCGTCGACAACGTCGGTAAGGTGACGGAAAACTATCCGGCTAACCCGAACGGGTCGCCGAACGGCATCACCGCAGTGACCAGCGAAAGCGGGCGCGCGACCATCATGATGCCGCACCCGGAGCGCGTGTTCCGCACCGTGTCGAACTCATGGCACCCGGAAAACTGGGGCGAAGACAGCCCGTGGATGCGTATTTTCCGCAACGCGCGTAAGCAGCTGGGTTAAAAATCGCTCACAAATCGCATTAAGCCTCCTGCCCGCGCAGGGGGCTTTTTTATTGGTGAGGCATATCGAGAGTAGGTGTCGGGGATCGCCGACAAACGCGCCATAGCAGTGTCGTCAAAAGGTGACACTTAACCTATTGATTTATAATAGCATTGCTAAATCATTCATCCGGTGTTGCTAATCAGCGACACTTTGCGTGAAAACCGACCATCATCATTCATGTCCATGAATAGTAAAAAAGTATTATATTTCATTGTGTTAATAAAATGTTTTTAGATGTGGCATAGTTCGTGCATAATTATAACCAGTGGCTCATTCACCTTCTTATGTCAGCCCCTTCGGGACGCGCTACATAAACTTCGAATGACGCACAAACAGGTGCCTGCCGTCCAACTCCTGATAACAGCTCTGCTTTATCAGTCATCGGGCGAAACGTCGAGTAAGGCACCGCCTCATTCCTTAATAAAGCCAGGCTCCCGTAGCCTGGCTTTATTATTTCCGGCGTAGATGTTTATTGCGTCCTCGGTTAGCATCGTCATGAGCTAATGATTGAGACCCTATCCGTGAAGCGACTCTCCCTTTTCCCCCGTTCGCTGCGCCAGCTGGTCACGTTATCCTTCGTGCTGATCCTGCTGCCGCTGCTGGTGCTGGCATGGCAGGCGTGGCAAAGCCTCAACGCGCTGAGCGCGCAGGCGGCGCATATCAACCGTACTACCCTTATCGACGCCCGCCGCAGCGAAGCGATGATTAACGCATCGCTGGAGATGGAACGTAGCTACCGTCAGTACTGCGTGCTGGACGATCCGACGCTGGCGCGGGTCTATCAGAATCAGCGCCAACACTACAGTGAAATGCTCGATGCTCACGCGGGCGTCCTGCCTGATGAGAAAATTTGGCGGGCGCTGAGGCAGGATCTCGACGATCTGGCCGAGCTGCAGTGTAAAAATAGCGGTCCGGCGGCGAAGTCTGCCGCCAGCCTGGAAGCGTTTGCCTCCGCCAATAGCGACATGGTTCAGGCGACCCGAACGGTGGTCTATTCGCGCGGGCAGCAGCTGCAGCAGGAAATCGCTGAGCGCGGTCAGTTCTTCGGCTGGCAGGCGCTGGTGCTGTTTCTGCTCAGCCTGGCGCTGGTTCTGCTTTTTACCCGTATGATTATCGGCCCGGTGAAGGGCATTGAGAGAATGATCAACCGACTGGGCGAGGGGAAATCGTTGGATGACGCCGCGCTGTTTACCGGTCCGCGCGAGCTGCGCTCCGTCGGCAAACGCATTATCTGGCTGAGCGAACGCCTTGCCTGGCTGGAATCCCAGCGACATCAGTTCCTGCGCCATCTTTCCCATGAGCTGAAAACGCCGCTGGCCAGCATGCGCGAAGGGACGGAGCTGCTTGCCGACAGGGTGGCCGGGCCGCTGACGCCCGAGCAGCAGGAGATCGTTGAGATTCTGGATAACAGCAGCCGCAACCTGCAAAAGCTGATTGAGCAGCTGCTGGACTACAACCGTAAACAGGCCGATGGTCCGATTGCGCGTGAGACGGTGAATCTGGCCGAGCTGGTGGAAAATGTGGTTTCCGCCCACAGCCTGCCGGCAAGAGCTAAAATGATGCATACCGATCTGGTGCTCAGCGAGCGTTTTTGCGAAGCGGAGCCTGCTCTGCTGGTGAGCGTACTGGATAATCTCTACTCCAATGCGGTGCACTATGGTGCTGAATCCGGTAACATTCGAATCCATAGCTATCGGCACGGCGAGCAGGTTTGCATTGACGTTATTAACAACGGCGAGCCGATCCCGCCCGCAGAGAGAAACATGATTTTTGAGCCTTTTTATCAGGGAAGTCACCAGCGTAAAGGGGCGGTAAAAGGCAGCGGTCTGGGGCTGAGCATTGCCCGCGACTGCGTACGGCAAATGCAGGGCGAGCTGAGCCTGGTTGATGATAAATCCGGGCTTATCTGTTTTCGTATCACGCTCCCCGTCGCCGAGTCTGGAAAAAAATAACGTATAACTATCGGGTGAATATGTCCCACTTCTTCGCACTTGTCCGTCCCCTCAGGGGATGGCTGCTGTCAGGCATTTCGTGCCTGGCGCTGGCGGGATGTTCCGCCTCTACATCACCACACGCCGCGGATGGCAAAACGCTCTCTGCGCTGCCGCAGCATCAGGTCGCCGATTTTCTTTCGGTAGAGTGTGCCGACATCTGGACCCTGCAGAGTGAGGCCAGCGATAAAAACCCGCTTTACTGGCTGCGGGGAATTGACTGCGCGGATCGCCTTGCTCCGGTACAGGCGCGGGCTGAAGCCCGGCTGCACGATGACAACAGCTGGCAGGATGCCTTTAAGCGCGGCATTTTGCTGGCAGATGCCAAGATTACGCCCAATGAGCGTCGCGATCTGGTGGCTAGCCTGGATACCTTCAGCCCGCAAATCGCCGCCCAGGTTCGCCCGCTCTATCAGCTCTGGCGCGATGCCCAGGGCCGGCAGCTTCAGCTGATTGACGAGCGCTCCCGCTACGCCAAACTGCAGCAATCAAGCGATGCGGAGCTGGAGACGCTGCGTCAGCAGGAAATTGAATTACGCAATCAGCTCGAACTGACGACCCGCAAGCTGGAGAATCTCACCGACATTGAGCGCCAGCTCTCCAGCCGTAAACCCGGCGGGAACTTTAGCTCAGACGCCGGGCACGGCAGCGATAAAGTCCCGGAGGTGATTCATGACGATCCGTAAACCCGCCCGCCTGCTGTTGGTGGACGACGATCCGGGCCTGCTGAAGCTGCTGGGCATGCGTCTTGTCAGCGAAGGATACAGCGTGCTGACCGCCGAGAGCGGGCCGGAGGCGCTGCGCACGCTGGGCCGTGACAAAGTGGATCTGGTGGTCAGCGACCTGCGGATGGACGAGATGGACGGCCTTCAGCTGTTCAGCGAAATCCAGAAGGTGCAGCCGGGAATGCCGGTGATTATTCTCACCGCGCACGGTTCCATTCCGGACGCCGTCGCCGCCACCCAGCAGGGCGTGTTTAGCTTTCTCACCAAGCCGGTGGATAAAGACGCTCTGTATAAAGCCATTGATGACGCGCTGGAGCAGAGCGCGCCGACGACCGATGAGCGCTGGCGCCAGGCGATTGTGACCCGCAGCCCGCTGATGGAACGCCTGCTGGAGCAGGCCGGGATGGTGGCGCAGTCGGACGTGAGCGTGCTGATTAACGGCCAGAGCGGTACCGGCAAGGAGATTATCGCCCAGGCCATCCATAACGCCAGCCCGCGCCGGGACAAACCTTTTGTCGCCATTAACTGCGGCGCGCTCCCCGAACAGCTGCTGGAGTCGGAGCTATTCGGCCACGCGCGCGGCGCCTTTACCGGTGCGGTCAGCAACCGGGAGGGGCTATTTCAGGCCGCAGAAGGCGGTACGCTGTTTCTGGATGAGATCGGCGATATGCCGGTTGCGTTACAGGTAAAACTGCTGCGCGTTTTACAAGAGCGTAAAGTGCGCCCGCTGGGCAGCAATCGCGACATCGACATTGATGTGCGGATTATTTCTGCGACCCATCGCGACCTGCCAAAGGCGATGGCGCGCGGCGAGTTTCGCGAAGATCTGTTTTACCGCCTGAACGTGGTGAACCTGAAAATCCCGCCGCTGGCCGAGCGTACGGAAGATATTCCGCTGCTGGCTAACCATCTGCTGCGCCAGTCTGCCGATCGCCACAAACCCTTTGTGCGCGCGTTCTCCACGGATGCGATGAAGCGGCTGATGGCCGCTAAGTGGCCGGGCAACGTGCGCCAACTGGTGAACGTGATTGAGCAGTGCGTGGCGCTGACCTCTTCGCCGGTCATTAGCGACGCCCTGGTGGAGCAGGCGCTGGAAGGGGAAAACACCGCGCTGCCGACGTTTGTCGAGGCGCGGAACCAGTTTGAGCTCAATTACCTGCGCAAGCTGCTGCAAATTACCAAAGGCAACGTCACGCATGCGGCGCGGATGGCGGGGCGCAACCGCACCGAATTCTATAAACTGCTGTCGCGCCACGAGCTCGACGCTAACGACTTTAAAGAGTAGCTCCGTAGGATGACGCAAGTTATGATACGGTTAGCAACCGGTTACGCGACAAAGACAGGAACACCATGAAAAAGATTGATGCGATTATTAAACCTTTCAAACTGGATGACGTGCGCGAAGCGCTGGCCGAAGTCGGCATCACTGGGATGACGGTAACGGAAGTGAAAGGCTTTGGCCGCCAGAAGGGGCATACCGAGCTGTATCGCGGCGCGGAGTATATGGTGGATTTTCTGCCGAAAGTAAAAATCGAAATCGTTGTCACCGATGATATCGTCGACACCTGCGTGGATACCATTATCCGTACGGCGCAGACCGGCAAAATCGGTGACGGTAAGATCTTTGTCTTCGATGTCGCGCGCGTGATTCGTATCCGCACCGGCGAAGAAGACGACGCGGCGATTTAAGCTTAAAAAAAAACGGATGATGGCTTAAGAAGTTCAATTCCATCCAGATTTGTAGCCCCGGTAAGCGCACCGCTACCGGGGTTATTATGCTGGGTTACAGCACCTTATGCGGCCCGAAACATTCGTAATGGATGTTGTCCTTATTGACGCCCAGTTCAACCAGCTGCTGTGCGGCAAACTGCATAAACGCCACCGGGCCACAGAGATAGAACTGCATCTGCGGGTCGCCAATCCTGTCGGCCAGGGCCGATAAATCCATCAAACCTTCGCTATCAAACGCGCCGGCTTCACGGTCCCCTTCGCTCGGACTGCGGTACCAGACGTGAGACGTAAACCTCGGCAGGGTTTCACCCAGAGCTTTCACTTCGTCCGCGAAGGCGTGCACGTCGCCGTTCTCTGCCGCGTGGAACCAGTTCACCTGCGCCGGATGCTGTGCTTTTGCCAGCGTGTCCAGCATCGCCAGCATCGGCGTCTGACCGACGCCGCCGGAGAGCAGCGTGACCGGCGTTTCCGGCGCCACGTTGAGGAAGAAATCGCCGGCCGGCGCGGCCAGATAAATCACGTCGCCTTCTTGCGCGGAACCATGCAGCCAGTTTGAAACCTGCCCGCCCTTTTCGCGTTTAACCGCGATACGATAGCCTCTACCATCGGATTTACGGGTCAGGGAGTATTGACGAATCTCCTGATGCGGGAAACCTTCCGGCTTCAGCCAGACCGCCAGGTACTGGCCCGGATGGTATTCAGCGACCGCGCCGCCGTCGACCGGCTCAAACTCAAAGCTGGTAATCAGCGCGCTGCGCGGCGTTTTTCTGACGATGTGGAACGCGCGGGTGCCTTCCCAGCCGCCGGCTTTGCTGGCGCTTTCGCGGTAGATTTGCGCTTCACGGTTAATAAAGACGTTGGCCAGTACGCCGTAGGCCTTGCCCCAGGCATCCAGCACTTCCTGGCCGGGGCTGAACATCTCGTCAAGGGTGGCCAGCAGGTGGGTACCGACAATATTGTACTGCTCAGGCTGGATCTGGAAGCTGGTATGCTTCTGGGCGATTTTTTCCACCGCCGGCAGCAGGGCGGGTAGGTTCTCAAGATTGCTGGCATAGGCGGCAATGGCGTTGAACAGCGCCTCGCGCTGGTCGCCGTTGCGCTGATTACTCATATTAAAGATTTCTTTGAGTTCGGGATTATGAGCAAACATGCGGTCGTAAAAATGGGCGGTCAGTTTCGGACCGGTTTCAACCAGCAGGGGGATGGTGGCTTTCACCGTAGCGATGGTTTGCGCGTCGAGCATAGCAGCTTCCTTGTATGTTATCTTAATGATGTATTTTAAATGCATCTTATAAAAATACCCCTGCTTTGTAAATGGTTCTTTAACGCTTTGCCCTACGGCAGTGGCAACATGAATTATTTGCATCACAAACCTGAAAACAAATCCGTTGATAATTGCAGGAGCTTTATTGCTCAAAGCCTTGTGTTATGCGGAGCCAATCGTTTGCGTAAAATCCTTTGTCAAGACCTGTTATCACAGAATGATTCAGTTATACTGTGGGCCGTTGTCCAATCGGACCGCCTTTTAAGGCCGAAATTCTATTGTTAGCTGAGTCAGGAGATGCGGATGTTAAAGCGTGAAATGAACATTGCCGATTATGATGCCGAACTGTGGCAGGCTATGGAGCAAGAA
Organism: Klebsiella pasteurii; assembly: GCF_018139045.1. Classification (NCBI taxonomy): domain Bacteria; kingdom Pseudomonadati; phylum Pseudomonadota; class Gammaproteobacteria; order Enterobacterales; family Enterobacteriaceae; genus Klebsiella; species Klebsiella pasteurii. The sequence goes on along the minus strand of NZ_CP073236.1, from coordinate 2,512,573 downwards.
AAAGTACGTCAGGAAGAGCACATCGAACTGATCGCCTCCGAAAACTACACCAGCCCACGCGTTATGCAGGCGCAGGGCTCACAGCTGACTAACAAATACGCTGAAGGCTATCCGGGTAAACGCTACTACGGCGGCTGTGAATACGTCGATATCGTAGAGCAGCTGGCTATCGATCGCGCCAAAGAGCTGTTCGGCGCTGACTACGCTAACGTGCAGCCGCACTCCGGCTCCCAGGCTAACTTCGCGGTCTATACCGCTCTGCTGCAGCCGGGCGATACCGTGCTGGGTATGAACCTGGCGCAAGGCGGCCACCTGACTCACGGCTCCCCGGTCAACTTCTCCGGCAAACTGTACAACATCATTCCTTACGGCATCGATGAGTCCGGTAAAATTGACTATGAAGACATGGCTAAGCAGGCTCAGGAACACAAACCGAAGATGATTATCGGTGGTTTCTCTGCCTACTCCGGTATCGTTGACTGGGCGAAAATGCGCGAAATCGCTGACAGCATTGGCGCATACCTGTTTGTCGACATGGCCCACGTTGCCGGCCTGATTGCCGCAGGCGTGTACCCGAACCCGGTTCCGCATGCGCACGTGGTGACCACCACCACCCATAAAACCCTGGCGGGTCCGCGCGGCGGCCTGATCCTGGCGAAAGGCGGTAGCGAAGAACTGTACAAAAAACTGAACTCCGCCGTATTCCCGAGCGCCCAGGGCGGCCCGCTGATGCACGTTATCGCGGCGAAAGCGGTTGCGCTGAAAGAAGCGATGGAGCCAGAGTTCAAAGTTTATCAGCAGCAGGTAGCGAAAAACGCCAAAGCGATGGTCGAAGTGTTCCTGAACCGCGGCTACAAAGTGGTTTCCGGCGGCACTGAAAACCATCTGTTCCTGCTGGATCTGGTCGATAAAAATCTGACCGGTAAAGAAGCTGATGCTGCACTGGGTCGCGCTAACATCACCGTGAACAAAAACAGCGTACCGAACGATCCGAAGAGCCCGTTTGTGACCTCCGGTATCCGCATCGGTTCTCCGGCGGTCACCCGTCGCGGCTTTAAAGAAGCGGAAGTGAAAGAGCTGGCTGGCTGGATGTGCGACGTACTGGACAACATCAATGATGAAGCGGTCATTGAGCGCGTGAAGGGCAAAGTGCTGGACATCTGCTCCCGCTTCCCGGTTTATGCATAATCGTTAGCCGTTGAAATTAAAAAGGCCGCAATTGCGGCCTTTTTTGCGTCTGAAGATTAGCGTCGATCGAGCGAAATGGCGCCGGGCCCGGTTATTGCTAACAGCAGGAAGGCGCCGGCAATGCTGACGTTTTTCCAGAAGTTAATCATGTTCGGCAGCACTGCATCGCCGGACATATCCCAGTAGTGATGCCCAATAACTGCGGTACCCAGAGTATAAAAAATAAAGATCACCGCCAGCGGTCGGGTGAAAAAGCCCAGCACAATCAAAATAGCCGCAGGCACTTCCATAATGATGGCAATAATGGCCGCAAGCGTCGGCATTGGCGCGCCGGAGGAGGCCATGTACTGCACCGTGCCGCTAAAGCCGAGCAGCTTGGGATAGCCGAAAAGAATAAACAGCACCACCACCGCGATACGGGCGATCAATAGCAGCAGGGAGCGAGAAGAGCCAAAATCAAAATAGCGTAGTGTGTTCATAATCAGCTCGTTATGAGAGACGTGTGATTTAAACGTAATACACAAATTTGCGCTCCGCCACGTCCCCCTGATGATTAACGCAGCGTCTGTAGTTGCTCCTCAACGTAGAGATAACCGATCCCCATGAGTTGCTGGGCGCGGGTGAGTTTGCCAAAGCCGATTTGGGTGGCGTGCGCTCGCGGCGTATCGCCGTGGTCAAAGGGATTAAAGCCGGTTTGTTTAACGATACTTTCCAGCCATTGTTCGCCAAAGGCGCAGCTGCGTCCGTATAGCCAGATCTGATTAATATTCAAAATATTTAAGAAATTATAAAGGCTTAAGCCAATGGCGTTGGCCGCGCTATCAACCCATGCGCGGATATGCACGTCTCCCTGTTCCCAGGCTTCAATGAGCGATGCCGTGGTTAATTGCTCGGGAGAGCGCTGCGCTTCCGGCTGGGTTTTGAGCCACATCCGCGCCTGCTTTTTCAACGCGCTGAGGGACGCTACGGTTTCGAGGCAACCGTATCTCCCGCAGTCGCAGGCCTTGCCGTCAGGATTCACAATCGTGTGTCCTATCTGCCCGCTGCCGTAGAGGCTTCCTCGATAAATCTGATCGTTAATCACAAACGATGATCCAATACCGTAATCGACGTTGATCACGCAAAAATCCGGTTGTGGACCCGGATGCTGCCATTTCTCCGCCAGCGCCAGCATCACGCAGTCATTATCTACCCGTACTTGCACGCCGAGTTGTTCCTCAAGCAGATACTTTATTTCAATCGGCGTTTTCCAGCGCGCCTGGGGCATGGTTTGTGACACCCCGGTTACGGGATCAACTTGCCCATGAACGCCAAGCGCGAGATTGATGCTGTGCTGCGGGTAGCGGCGGTGAATACGTCGCCAGCATTCCACAATGGCCTCCAGAAGAGCCTGCGGCGTGGGTGCATTGATGGGCAAATGCTGGTGGCCATCAACCGCCAGCAGTCGGGCATCGGCAAGCTGATACTCAATGCTGGTCGGCGTGATATTCATGCATAGCGTCCAGGCACCGTGTTCGGGGATCTGGTAGCTTCCGCTGTTCACGCCGCGCTTGCTCATTTTTTCCGTCGAATGGCCGATCAATCCCTCGCTAAGCAGTTCTGCAAGAATGTTGCTCACAGCCGGAATAGAGAGCCCAGTGAGCTGGGAAAGCTGGGATTTACTGAGTTGTTTCTCCCGCCAGAGGTGGGAGAGAAAAATAGATTTGTTGACCTGCCTGACCCGGGCGTTATTTAAACCGGTGCGCTGCATACACTTAACTCCCTTAACTATATTACGTGAGCGTTGCGCATTTTAGCAGCTAAATGGCGATATAAACTCCTCTTATAGAGATTTTTACTTTATTTGGTTTAGTGGAGGCGTCATGTACGGTTCGGTTAAGGTCTGGCAGGAAACAATTACATTACCTACGTGGACGACGGGGACGGAGGATCCGAACCCTATGTTTCTGGAAAAACGCGTTTATCAAGGTTCCTCCGGCAACGTCTATCCCTACGGCGTGATCGATACGCTGACCGGCGAGCGTGAAATGCGCGATTATCAGGCAGTATGGATGGAGAATGATTTCATTCGTATCATGCTGCTGCCGGAGCTCGGCGGACGTATTCACCGGGCGTATGACAAAGTCAACCAGCGCGATTTCGTCTATTACAATGAAGTCGTTAAACCCGCCCTGGTAGGGCTACTGGGGCCCTGGATCTCCGGCGGTATCGAGTTCAACTGGCCGCAGCATCACCGCCCGACGACCTTTATGCCGGTCGATTTTTCGATCCAGCACGGGGAAAACGGCGTGCAGACCGTATGGATGGGGGAAGCGGAGCCCATGCGCGGTTTGCAGGTCATGACCGGGTTTACTCTCTATCCTGACCGCGCGCTGATTGAAATCACCGGTAAGGTTTTTAATGGTAACGCCACGCCGCGTCATTTCCTGTGGTGGGCCAACCCGGCGGTAAAAGGCGGCGATGCTCACCAGAGCGTTTTCCCGCCCGACGTCACCGCTGTATTCGATCACGGCAAGCGCGATGTTTCCGCTTTTCCCATCGCCACCGGCACCTACTACAAAGTGGACTATTCTGCCGGCGTCGATATCTCTCGTTATAAAAACGTTCCGGTACCCACCTCGTATATGGCGGAGAAATCGGACTATGACTTTGTCGGCGCTTATCACCACGACGAGCGCGGTGGGCTACTGCATGTTGCCGACCACCACGTTTCGCCGGGCAAAAAACAGTGGAGCTGGGGCTATGGCGACTTTGGCCAGGCATGGGACCGCAATCTGACCGACGAAAATGGTCCCTATATCGAGCTGATGACCGGCGTCTACACCGATAACCAGCCTGACTTTACCTGGCTTGCGCCTTACGAAGAGAAGATTTTTGTACAAAATTTTCTTCCCTATAGCGAGCTGGGGATGGTGCAAAATGCCAATACGCAGCTGGCGCTGAAGCTGGTTCGCGAGTCGGAGCAGCTGCAGCTCGGTGTTTACGCCATTGCGCCGCTGGAAAATATCGTTGTTGAACTCAGCGCGGAAAAGCAGCCGCTGTATGAAACTCAGCTTACGCTGAAGCCCGGCGAGAGCTGGCAGCATACGCTGCCGGAAAATGACCCCCGGCGTTTAACCATTAAGGTGAAAACCGCAGACAACCAGCTGCTGCTGGATTATCAGGAACATATTACTCAGCAGACGCCCCTGCCCGAACCGGCCTGCGCGCCGGCGATGCCGGAAGAGATTCACAACGGCGATGAGCTCTATTTTATCGGCCAGCATCTTGAACAATACAATCACGCCAGCCGCTATGCCGCAGATTACTATCGCCGGGCAATAGCCCTCGATCCGCAGGATTACCGCAATAATGTTGCCCTCGGGACGCTGGCGTTTAATTGCGCCGACTGGGGGCTGGCGGAGCAATGTGCCCGGGCCGCGCTACTTCGCGCCCATCGTCTGAATAAAAATCCGCGCGATGGCGAAGCCAGTATGCTGCTTGCCAGCGCGCTGGAAAGGCAGGGCGATGAAGCTGGAGCATGGGATTGCTATTACAAAGCGTCCTGGAGCGGTAACTGCCGCGATGCCGCCTGGTGGGCGCTGGCAAGGCTGGCGATGAAGCGGGGTGATACCGCCGACGCGTTGGAAAAGGTCAACACCAGCCTGCAGTTTAACGCCAGCAACCATCTGGCTATGGGGCTGAAAGCGCTGGCGTTAGCGAACAGCGGGCGGACGAAAGAGGCGCAGGCGTATATTTTCGCCTGTCTTAAACAATACCCGTTGAGCTATCCGCTGCACTGCGCGCGCTGGATGATTGCGCCGGGCGATGAAGCGCGAGAGAACCTGCTGCGGGTAACGGGGCGCAGAGGAATCAACGGCAGCCTTCTGGCGGGCTGGCTGCTCTCCATCGGTCAGAAGCAGGCGGCGAAGGAGGTGCTTGAGGTTCTGGATTGCCAGGAAGCGCTGCCGATGCTGTGGCGCGCCTCGTTAAGCGATGATGCGAATAAACGGCAACGGTTAATTGCCGAAGCTGAGCGCTGCCATGCGCGAAAAGTGCGTTTCCCCAACACGCTTGATGAAGTCCAGATGCTGCAAATCCTGAGTGATAGCGCTTTTGCCCGCTATCTGCTCGGTTGCTTCTGGTACAGCAAACGTCGCTATGAAGAGGCGGTACGCTGCTGGCGCGAGACGCTGGAAAAATCTCCCGACTATGCGCCCGCTTATCGTCTGCTGGGGGTCTACGCCTGGAACAAACAACAGGATGCCGCGCAGGCGCTGGCTTATCTGCAACGGGCCGTAGAGCTTGAGCCCGAAAACGCGCGCTTCCTCTTTGAGCTTGATTTCCTGAAAAAATCACTGGGAACGCCGGTAAACGAACGACTGGAAACGCTGGCGGCGCGCAAAGCGGTGGTGCTGAAACGGGATGACCTGACCGCTGAGCTGTTAAGCCTGTGGAACGCGGCCGGTCATTATGCCGATGCCGCCGCTATTCTCGATACGCGCGTATTTCATCCCTGGGAAGGCGGGGAGGGGAAAGTTACCGGCCAGTATTTGCTCAATCAGCTTCATCGCGCTTTACAGTTGATCGAACGTGAGGCGTTTACGCAGGCTGCGGACTGTCTGAAAGACGCGTTACGCTATCCCGATAACCTGGGGGAGGGGCGGCTGCCCGGGCAGACGGACAACGATATCTGGTATTTGCTGGGCTATTGCGCGGAACAGGCAGGGGATGCGCAGCAGGCAGCGGAATATTACCAGCTTGCCCTGCAAGGGGGCTCAACGCTGGACGCCGGGCGTTACTACAACGATCAGCCCGCTGATTACCTTTTCTGGCAGGGTATCGCGCTGCGTAAGAGCGGTAACCCGGCGCAGGCCGAGCAGCACTTCCACAGTTTTATCGTCTGGGCCGCGCAGCATCGGGATGACGTTCCGCAAGCCGACTTTTTTGCCGTCTCGCTACCAGATCTTGTGGTCCTCGATGTATCGGCACAGCAGTTGCACCATCAGCACTGCTTGTTTATTGAAGCGCTTGGCTACCTGGGACTAGGCAACCAACCCGCCAGTCAGAAAGCGATGCAACAGCTTCTGCAAATCAACCCCGTTCACGATAAGGCGCATCTAATTCAGCATGCCCTGCAAAGCGGTATTTTTTCCTGAACCTTAAATAGGCGGGTCTGGCCCGCCTGAACCCTACTGTTCCCTGCGTTTCCCTTATAGAGGAATCATTATGAATAACGCGCAGACACATCTGAAAATGGGCTACGTCTGGACTATCTGTCTGGTCGCCGCCTGCGGTGGTTTACTCTTTGGCTATGACTGGGTGGTGATTGGCGGCGCAAAGCCGTTTTATGAAGCCTGGTTTTCCATTACCGACCCGGCGCAGTCTGGCTGGGCAATGAGCTCGGCGCTGGTGGGCTGCGTTTTCGGCGCATTAATCTCGGGATGGTGCGCCGATAAACTGGGGCGCAAGCTGCCCTTAATACTGTCCGCCGTGCTGTTCAGCGCCTCGGCGTGGGGGACGGCGGTCGCCAGCAGTTTCGACATGTTTGTGGTTTACCGCATTGTGGGCGGCGTGGGGATTGGTCTGGCATCCGCGCTCAGCCCGCTTTACATAGCGGAAGTCAGCCCGGCAGAAAAAAGAGGGCGCTTTGTTGCGATAAACCAGCTCACTATCGTGATTGGCGTGCTGGCCGCTCAGCTTATCAACCTGATGATTGCGGAACCCGTAGCGACGGGGGCGACGCAGCAGATGATTGTGGAGACCTGGAACGGGCAGATGGGCTGGCGCTGGATGTTCGGCGCGGAACTGGTGCCAGCGCTGGCGTTTCTGGTGCTGATGTTTTTTGTTCCTGAGTCGCCGCGCTGGCTCATGAAGGCCGGTAAGCCGGATCGCGCCCGGGCCGCGCTGGAGCGCATTGGCTCCGCCGACTATGCCGACAGGATATTACGCGACATCGCGCACACGCTGGAAAAAGATAACCATAAAATCTCCTACGGCGCGCTGCTGGCTCCGCAGGTTAAACCGATCGTTATCATTGGCATGGTCCTCGCCGTCTTCCAGCAGTGGTGCGGAATTAACGTCATCTTTAACTACGCGCAGGAGATTTTTGCCTCGGCGGGATTCGATATTAACAGTACGCTGAAATCGATCGTCGCAACGGGGATCGTCAACCTGGTGTTTACCCTCGCCGCGCTGCCGCTGGTGGATAAAATCGGCCGCCGTAAATTAATGCTGCTCGGTGCCTCAGGGTTGACGCTTATCTATGTTCTGATTGCCGCCGCCTATGGCATGGGCATCATGGGCTGGCCCGTTCTGCTGCTGGTGCTGGCGGCGATTGCTATTTACGCCTTGACCCTGGCGCCGGTTACCTGGGTACTGCTGGCGGAAATCTTCCCCAACCGCGTTCGCGGACTCGCGATGTCCTTAGGCACCCTGGCGCTGTGGATTGCCTGTTTCTTGTTAACCTACACTTTCCCGCTGCTTAATGCCGGACTGGGCGCGGCGGGCAGTTTCCTGCTGTATGGCGTTATTTGCGCAGTCGGCTACCTCTATATTCTGCGCAACGTGCCGGAAACGAAGGGGGTCACTCTCGAAGCCCTGGAAGAGCAGCTGGCGAAACGTCATGCGGGCGCTCAGGCGATGAAGCAGGAGCAGACGCGCTAATGGCGGAAGAGTGGATTCTGGAAAACGCGCATCTGCGGATGCGCGTCGCTTCTCTGGGCGGCAAAGTGCAAAGTTTGTACTCGCGGCAATATCAGGCGCCGGTGCTATATGAAAACCCCACCGGCGGCATGTTTCCGATGCTGCCACTGGCCAATCGCGTCGCCGGGAACCGCTTTATTTTTCAGGGATGTGAGATAGCTCTGCCTCGCCACCACGCCGACGCGCATTTTTTTCTCCACGGCGACGGTTGGCTGCAGCGCTGGGATATGATTGCGCGCGGCAGCGACTATTGCGTGTTACAGCTGCGTCGGCAGTATGTCTGCGGTTTCGATTACCTGGCGCAGATCCGCTACCAGCTGCTGCGTAACCAGCTGGTGGCTGAGCTGACGCTTACCCACTGTGGTAGCGCCCCCATCCCCTATGGCTGCGGTTTTCATCCGTTTTTTCCTTTTGATAAGCGCAGTAAGGTGCAGTTTGCAGCCGCTGGCTACTGGCCTGAAGGGGAGCAGCATCTTCCTCTCGGCTGGCAAGGCCAACTGCCCGACTATGCCGATTTCAGCCATGCGCAGTACGGTAAGGATCGCTGGCTGAACGTGGGCTATTCTGGCTGGAGCGGGCGGGCGAGGGTGATTAGTGATGTGATGGATATCACAATTTTTTCGCAAACTCCGTGGTTGATGCTCTTCAGAATGCAGGGTGAACCGTTCCTTTGTCTTGAGCCGCAAAGTCATCCGGTAAACGCCCATAACATGGACGGACAGCCGGGGCTGCGGGTTTTAGGTGCAGGAGATACGCTGAATTTTTCGCTGAAAATAGACGTGCAGGGGGGCGAATAGCACCATATTTGAGGCGAGGGTATCTTGCACCCGCCACGCTTTATCGCCAGACTGTCGCCTCCATTCGGGAGGGAATCATGGTCTTGCACTCCACGCGCTGGCTGGCGCTTAGTTACTTCACTTACTTTTTTAGCTACGGTATCTTCCTGCCTTTCTGGAGCGTCTGGCTTTCCGGACTTGGCCTGACGCCGGAAACCATCGGCATGCTGCTCGGCGCCGGGCTGGTGTCGCGCTTTCTTGGCAGCTTGCTGATTGCGCCGCGGGTCAGCGACCCGTCCCGTCTTATCTCTTCTCTACGCATTCTGGCGCTGCTGACGCTGCTCTTTGCGCTCGCATTTTGGATCGGCCACCAGGTTGTCTGGCTGATGGTGATTATCGTCGGCTTTAACCTTTTTTTCTCGCCGCTGGTGCCGCTGACCGACGCGCTGGCGAATACCTGGCAAAAGCAGATCACCATGGACTACGGGCGCGTGCGCCTGTGGGGGTCGATAGCTTTCGTCATTGGCTCGGCGCTGACTGGGAAGCTGGTCAGCCTGTATGACTACCGGATGATACTGGTGATGCTCAGCGTCGGTATAGCCTCCATGCTGCTCGGGATGCTGTTGAAGCCGTCGGTGCAGCCGCAGGGAGAATCCCGCCAGCAGGAAGCGGCCGGGCTGTCGGCCTGGGTCACTCTGGTGCGGCAAAGCTGGCGCTTCCTTGCCTGTGTCTGTTTGCTGCAGGGGGCGCACGCCGCCTACTATGGGTTCAGCGCAATCTACTGGCAGGAGGCGGGGTATTCCGCCTCCGCCGTGGGCTATTTGTGGTCGCTTGGCGTGGTGGCGGAAGTGGTGATTTTCGCGCTGAGCAAAAAGGTCTTCCGCCGCTTCAGCGCCCGCGATCTGCTGCTGCTTTCCGCGGTGTGCGGAGTGATTCGCTGGACGCTGATGGGCTGGACGACGGCGCTACCCTGGCTTATCGTCGCGCAGATCCTCCACTGTGGCACCTTTACGGTCTGCCATCTGGCGGCGATGCGCTATATCGCGGCTCGCCAGGGAAGCGAAGTCATCCGCCTGCAGGCGGTCTACTCCGCGGTAGCGATGGGCGGCAGCATTGCGGTAATGACGGTATTTGCCGGCTTCCTCTACCAGCATCTGCACCAGGGCGTTTTCTGGGTGATGGCGCTGGTGGCCTTACCGGCGCTGGTGGTGCGGCCAAAAGCGGTGGCTTAGGCCTCGAGCATCTTGCAAATCTGCTGCTGCTGGTGATCGCTGAACGTCTCGTCGGCATGAAACAGCGGCGGTGAAAACAGCGGTAGCGCCGTGGTATAGGGGGTGACGATCAGCGTCACTTCCTTCGGCGCGCCCTCTTTCTGGAAGGTGCTTACGCTCAAATACTTAATATTGAGCGGTAGCAGGGTTAGCTCGCGCAACTGCTGCTCCAGCGACTGCTCAAGGTCTGGATTATCATCGGTAAGCAAAACCACCTGTTTCTCTTGCAGATCGCTTTTTTGCATCAGCCACGCGCCGAAAATCACCGCGATTAAACTGACTTCCTCCTGGCTAAAGCGAACCTGCCAGCTGGCTTCGAACTCCTCCAGCGCCGCCTGCGTGGTGCGCATCAAACGGGGATACAGACGTCCAATCTCCTCCGGCAGCGCGTTATCGATACCGATGGCGAAGACGCTGCGGTGTAGCGCCTGTGAGAGGTGTATATAGAGCTGATCGCTAAGCCCCTGCTCATCGCTGAACGGCCGCCCCGCCAGGTTCTGAAAGCGGTGAATCAGTCTGGAGATGGCCAGATGCAGGCGCCGGTCATGCTGGTGCCCGTCGCGGATGGGATCGGGGGTTTTCAGCAGCATAAATAGCAGGGTCAGAAACAGCTGTTCTCCGGCATGGGGCGTCGTCGCCACCCGACGCTGCCAGTGGCGAACAATCTCCTCCGCGAGGGTAAACTCGGCGGCGGCTTGCGCCCAGCGCTGCTGCTCGTGGGTGAAAGAGGGGCTCTGCCCAAGGTGGTGCTGCAGTAAACAATACTGTAAATAAAGACGCAGAAAATGCACGTCGCGGCAGTCAAACTGCCGGTTCAGAGTTCGGGCGCACCGGTTCACCAGGGCCTGGAGATTGGTGTCGTCATATAGCGTGCGTGCGATACCCTGCTGTTTAAGCTGCGTTTTTAACGCCGGGGTAAAATGGTGGCTGACAAAATGCGGGCACAGGCGCAGCCCGCGGCGCAGAGCGTGCAGCAAGCACAAGCGTTGATCGAGCGCGGCGCCTTCCATCCGATAGCTGCCGTCCGCTTGTGAAGTCAGGGTTAAGCGGTGATAACGCTGAATTTCGCGTCCCGTCTCCGCGATGTCCTGCCTGGCGGTATCCTCATCAACCTGAGTGAGGCTACCCAGCCATTCGGGCGTCACGGATTGCCCGGGCAGATAAAACATCAGGAGCACCTGGCTACGGCGCTGTGGACTGGAAAGCACAGATGGTGGTTCAATCACTGTCATCATCCGGTTAGTTCCAGTTAGGGTTTTCGTTAAGCGTAGTTAATGTATTCAGGGTGAGCAGGGCACTCCCGCGTCTTTACATCAGGATTGCTGGCGCGGTTCACAGAATTTTTCACGTGAGGAACAGATGAAGAGAGTGAAACAATGCGTCAGCGTAGCGTTTTTCATGTTTTTATCGCTAACCGCGGCGGCACATCCGCACAGTTTCATCAGCTTGCAAACGGAGGCTGTGGCGGAAAATGGCCTGCTCACCGGCTTTAAAATGCGCTGGACGATGGATGAAATCACCTCCGCCGATCTGCTCTATGATGCGGGCAGCGCCAAACCCGGTAGCGAAATCTGGAAAAAACTGGCGGCGGAAGTGATGGCGAACGTGCTGGGCCAGCACTATTTCAGCGAGCTATGGCATAACGGCCTGCGGGTAAAGTTTGATAATCGACCCGACGGCTATGGCCTGGAGCGCAGCGGCCACCAGGCGGTGCTCACTTTTACTCTGCCGCTGGCGAAGCCGCAGCCTCTGGCCGGGCAAACCTTCACTTTTACAACCTACGACCCGACCTATTATGTTGATATGTATTATGACAAAGACGCTGATTTTGCTCTGCCGGCGGCGATGAAAACGAGCTGCACGGCAAACGTGATGACGCCGAAACCGAATGAAAAAATGTTGTCCTATGCGCAGTCGCTGGATAAAGCGGATGCGCCGCCGGAGGATATGGAACTGGGGAATTATTTCGCGCAAAAGGTGACGCTGCAATGTCGCTGATTTTTACTCAAAACAGCCGTTCGCCGCGCTGGCGTCAGCTTTGGCCGCTGGCGCTCTTTTTGCTGCTGTCGGCAGGGGCTGGCTTCTGGCTATGGCAGGCCTGGCCGCAGGTGCTGCTGCAAAGCGCGGTCTGGCAGCGCGCGCTGAATGTCGAACTGAGTCGGCTTCTGCAGGCGGTAGCGGAGAATCCTTCCGCCGCCGGGCTGTCGCTGCTGGGCTTTAGCTTTGCCTACGGCGTCCTGCACGCGCTGGGGCCGGGGCACGGTAAGGTGGTTATAACAACCTGGCTGGCGACCCATCCGTCAAAGCTGAAATCCAGCATTGGCCTGACCCTGGCCGCCTCGTTGCTGCAGGGGCTGGTGGCCATCGCTTTAGTGGTAGTGGTACTGACGCTGCTACAGCTTCCGGCAAGACAGTTGCACCTGAGCAGCTTCTGGCTGGAAAAGGGAAGCTATCTGCTGGTCGGCGCGCTGGGCCTTTTGCTGTGCTGGCGGGCGCTAAAAAAGCTGCGCATACTGCTGCGCCGGCCTAAATTCACTGCCTTCACCGCGCATCACGTTCATCACGCCAGCTGCGGCTGCGGGCACCAGCATCTGCCGGCGCCGGAACGGCTGCAAAGCGGCGACGACTGGCGGGCCCGGCTGGCTATCGTGCTGTCGATGGGAATGCGCCCCTGTTCCGGGGCTATTATGGTTCTGTTGTTCAGTAAGGTTATCGGCGTATTTGGCTGGGGGATGGCGGCCGCGATGGCGATGGCGGCGGGAACCTCGCTTACCATTAGCGCGCTGGCGCTGCTGGTTCACGGTTTTCGCCAGCTGGCGGTCAGGCTGAGCGCCAGACAGGCGCCGGTGCTATGGAAGCGGGTGGGCTGGGCAACCCTGGCGCTGGCCGGTGGCGTGATTTTGCTGGCGGCGGCGGTGGTTATGTGGAGCAGTGCAGTGCCGAGCGGCGGGGGATTAAGGCCGTTTTAATACCTTTGGACCGGGCTGAAATCTTAAAGTGTTGGCGGCTGTTTGTGGCTGATCCTCCAATGCTTTAGCTTTCAGTTTTCTTTCCTGGTCGTGACAAGGAGTCATAATGACCGTTAATCAATCCCCAACCTCAGGGTACACACTGGTTCTATCCGCAGCGGCAGGGCTGCTGGTCGGCTTATCAATCATCTTCTTTTGGCCCGAGCTGGCGAGCTGGTGGCCTGCCGAGCTCCCCCGCATATATACGGCTCTGTATAATCTTATTGGGCTGGGACAAACGAGTGTAGAAAGCGTTCCGGTTGCTGTTTACGGCCAGCTGCTGATTGCCGGTTTTGTACTGGCTTTTTTGCACCCCGGGTACAGTAAGATGCCCATTGTCGCGTGGATGTTGCATAACCAGCCGTCGCGCAGAGATTTCTTCAGCTGGATAGTTCGTAGCTGGATCCTGCAGTGCGGTTTCCTGATGACTCTGTTCTGGCAAGTCGGGTTGATGCGTTATCTCCAGGGCGATACGCTGCTGCGTTTCGTCTCAGTTTTCAATTACATCTGCTATTTTGCCACGCTGGTACTGGGGCTGACGCTGGTTCGCGATGCCTGGCGGCTGGTGAAAACGCCAGAAATCCCGGTGAGCAATCTGCGACTGCCGCTCATTTTCGCGCTAGGGTTCTATTTACCGTTTCAAATTGTTTTATTGCTGCACGGCGCACGCGAAAACGACTTTGTGCAGTTGGGATGGTTACTGTTTGCACCGGCGATGCTCGGGATTCTGTTGTCCAGGCTAGTGACCGGCGGTATCGCTTGTTTCATTCATCATCTGATAGGCGACGCGGATTGTCCGAAATGGCGCGCGCATTCTGCCCTGTTTAACGGCGCAGCAATATTGTGCATGGCGATAAATACCACCGTGCGGATTGTAGTGAATCTGATGAAATAATAAAAAAGGGAAGCGCAAGGCTTCCCTTTTTACTCAACGATAAAATTAACGCTTCAGCGCTTCGCTCAGCTGCTCGCGCATATTCGCCAGCATGGCTTTTACAACGCGCGGGTTGCCTGCAACGATGTTACCGGTCAGCAGGTAGTTATGGCCGCCGGTAAAGTCGCAGACGATAGCGCCTGCTTCACGAGCGATCAGCTCGCCTGCCGCGAAATCCCACGGTTTCAGCGCGATTTCAAAGTAGCCGTCAACGCGGCCAGCGGCAACGTAGGCCAGATCCAGGGCAGCGGAACCGGTGCGGCGGAAATCCGCGCATTCGGTATACATGTTGCCGAGGATATTCATGTAAGAGGTCGCGTGCTGTTTTGCTTTGAACGGGAAGCCGGTGGCGATGATCGTGCCATCCAGATCGCGAGCGCTGCTGCCGCGCAGGCGGTAGCCGTTCAGCTGCGCGCCCTGACCGCGGGTTGCGGTAAACAGCTCGTTACGCATTGGATCGTAAACCACGGCAACTTCAGTACGGCCTTTAATGCGTACGGCGATGGAGACGGAGAAGTGCGGCAGACGTTTTACGAAGTTGGTGGTGCCATCCAGTGGATCGATAACCCATTGAACATCCTGATCTTCACCCTCATGTTCACCGCTTTCTTCGGTGATGATGGTGTGCTGCGGGTAAGATTTGCGAATGGTTTCGATAATAATCGCTTCAGCGGCTTTATCGACGTTGGTCACGAAATCATTGCTGCCTTTCTGGCTTGTTTCTACGGAATCAGGGGTTTCGTAGTGCTTGGCAATTAAATTACCCGCCTTGCGCGCTGCGCGCACGGCGATGTTCAGCATCGGATGCATCGGTCTCTCTCACTGGATGTTAAAGAACGGGAAAAAACGGCGCATATAGTAACAGTGAAATCTGCCCATGTCTCCGTTTTATGATAGCATGCACGAATAATCTTTAGCCGAAGAACCATAATGCTGCAAAATATTCGAATCGTACTGGTAGAAACCTCACACACCGGCAATATGGGCTCCGTCGCCCGCGCAATGAAAACCATGGGATTAACCAACCTGTGGCTGGTCAATCCTCTGGTCAAACCCGATTCTCAGGCCATCGCTCTGGCGGCCGGGGCCAGCGACGTCATTGGCAATGCCCACATCGTTGATACCCTTGATGAAGCGCTAGCGGGCTGTAGCCTCGTCGTGGGGACCAGCGCGCGCTCCCGCACGCTGCCGTGGCCGATGCTCGATCCGCGCGAATGCGGCCTGAAAAGCGTTGCCGAAGCGCAGCATGCGCCGGTTGCGCTGGTATTTGGCCGTGAACGCGTCGGCCTGACTAACGAAGAGCTGCAGAAGTGTCACTATCACGTGGCGATTGCCGCTAACCCGGAATACAGCTCGCTGAACCTGGCGATGGCGGTGCAGGTCATCGCCTATGAAGTGCGTATGGCATGGCTGGCGGCGCAGGAGCAAAATGAGCCCGTCGTCGAGCATGAAGAAACCCCGTATCCGCTGGTGGATGATTTAGAGCGTTTCTACGGCCATCTGGAGCAGACGCTGCTGGCGACCGGCTTTATCCGCGCCAGTCATCCGGGCCAGGTGATGAACAAACTGCGCCGTTTGTTTACCCGCGCCCGCCCGGAAAGCCAGGAGCTGAACATCCTGCGCGGTATGCTGGCGTCAATTGAGCAGAAGAATAAAGAGTAGTACCGTCTGTTTGCCGGGTGGCGCTGCGCTTACCCGGCCTAGCGATCGCCTCCCCTATGGGAGAGGGCATCAGATCGCGCTTAAGTAAAACGGCACGGAAAGCCAAATACCTGACTAAAACAGTCAAGTAAATAGTTGACCAATTTACTCGGGAATGTCAGACTTGCCTTGCTATGCAATACCCATATTAATAAAAAGCCCGGGCAGGGGCGAGTTTGAGGTTAAGTAAGACATGAGACTGACATCTAAAGGGCGTTATGCCGTGACCGCGATGCTTGACGTTGCGCTCAACTCTGAATCGGGTCCGGTTCCGTTGGCTGATATTTCAGAGCGTCAGGGAATTTCGCTTTCCTATCTGGAACAGCTGTTCTCTCGCCTGCGCAAAAATGGTCTGGTTTCCAGCGTACGTGGCCCAGGCGGCGGTTATCTGTTAGGTAAAGAAGCGGGTAGCATCGCGGTTGGCGAAGTTATCAGCGCAGTAGACGAATCCGTTGACGCCACCCGTTGTCAGGGCAAAGGCGGCTGCCAGGGCGGCGATAAGTGCCTTACTCACGCGCTGTGGCGCGATCTGAGCGAGCGACTGACCGGTTTTCTGAATAACATCACGCTGGGCGAACTGGTGAATAACCAGGAAATCCTTGATGTCTCCGGTCGTCAGCACAACCATGAATCCCAGCGTAATACCCGCGCTCAGGACGCTATCGACGTTAAACTGCGCGCGTAGTTCTCGTTCAATTTCATCTTGCAGCTATTTGGCTGCAAGCTGAAACGAGCTGAGCCAAAAAGATAAAAAAGATTTTCGAATCAGGCCGGGATGCTCCGCCATCCTGTGTACTCGGTCGTACATCCAGCCGGTTGCCTGATTCCTTGCATTGAAGCGATGTACGGAGTTTATAGAGCAATGAAATTACCGATCTATCTCGATTACTCCGCAACCACGCCGGTGGACCCGCGTGTTGCCGAGAAAATGATGCAGTTCCTGACTCTGGACGGGACCTTTGGTAACCCGGCCTCCCGTTCCCACCGTTTTGGCTGGCAGGCTGAAGAGGCGGTAGATATCGCCCGTAATCAGATTGCCGAGCTGGTCGGTGCCGACCCGCGCGAAATCGTCTTTACCTCCGGCGCGACGGAATCCGATAACCTGGCGATTAAAGGTGCAGCCAACTTTTATCAGAAAAAAGGCAAGCACATCATCACCAGCAAAACCGAACACAAAGCCGTGCTGGACACCTGCCGTCAGCTGGAGCGCGAAGGGTTTGAAGTCACCTACCTCGCCCCGCAGCGTAACGGCATTATCGATTTAAAAGAACTGGAAGCCGCGATGCGTGATGACACCATCCTTGTTTCCATTATGCACGTGAATAACGAAATCGGCGTGGTGCAGGATATCGCTACCATCGGCGAGATGTGCCGCGCCCGCGGTATCATTTACCACGTTGACGCGACCCAGAGCGTGGGCAAACTGCCTATCGACCTGAGCCAGCTGAAAGTTGACCTGATGTCCTTCTCCGGCCACAAAATCTATGGCCCGAAAGGCATCGGCGCGCTGTACGTGCGTCGTAAACCGCGTATTCGTATCGAAGCGCAGATGCACGGCGGCGGTCACGAGCGCGGCATGCGTTCCGGTACGCTGCCTGTCCACCAGATCGTCGGTATGGGTGAAGCTTACCGTATCGCGAAAGAAGAGATGGAAAGCGAAATGGCCCGCCTGCGCGGCCTGCGTAACCGTCTGTGGGACGGCGTGAAAGATATGGAAGAGGTTTATCTCAACGGTGACCTTGAGCAGGGCGCGCCGAATATCCTCAACGTCAGCTTTAACTACGTTGAAGGCGAGTCGCTGATTATGGCGCTGAAAGACCTGGCGGTCTCTTCCGGTTCAGCCTGTACTTCCGCAAGCCTCGAGCCGTCCTACGTGCTGCGCGCGCTGGGGATGACCGACGAGCTGGCGCATAGCTCTATTCGTTTCTCTTTAGGTCGTTTTACTACCGAAGAAGAGATTGACTACACCATCAATCTGGTCCGCAATTCCATCGGTCGTCTGCGCGAACTCTCTCCGCTGTGGGAAATGTTCAAGCAGGGCGTGGATCTGAACAGCATTGAATGGTCACATCACTAATTCGGCACCAATAAGGAGAATTCATCATGGCTTACAGCGAAAAAGTTATCGATCATTACGAGAATCCGCGCAACGTCGGCTCTTTCGACAATAGCGACGAAAACGTCGGCAGCGGTATGGTTGGCGCACCGGCGTGCGGCGACGTGATGAAGTTGCAGATTAAAGTCAACAATGAAGGTATCATTGAAGACGCGCGTTTCAAGACCTACGGCTGCGGTTCCGCTATTGCTTCCAGCTCCCTGGTGACCGAATGGGTAAAAGGGAAATCGCTGGACGAAGCTCAGGCGATTAAAAACACCGATATCGCAGACGAGCTCGAGCTGCCGCCGGTGAAAATTCACTGCTCTATTCTGGCGGAAGACGCGATTAAAGCCGCGATTGCGGATTACAAAAGCAAACGTGAAGCAAAATAATTAAGAGTTGAGGTTTGTTATGTCGATTACTTTAAGCGACAGTGCAGCAGCGCGAGTCAACGCCTTTCTGGCCAACCGCGGTAAAGGGTTTGGCCTGCGCCTGGGAGTCAGAACTTCCGGCTGTTCAGGTATGGCTTATGTACTGGAGTTTGTTGACGAACCAGCGGCAGAAGACACCGTGTTTGAAGACAAAGGCGTGAAAGTCGTGATCGACGGCAAAAGTTTGCAGTTCCTCGACGGTACGCAGCTGGACTTCGTCAAAGAAGGTCTTAACGAAGGGTTTAAGTTCACCAACCCGAACGTGAAGGACGAGTGCGGCTGCGGCGAAAGCTTTAACGTGTAATTGCAATGTAATCTAAACCCCACTGCGGACGCCCGTAAGTGGGGTTTGCTTTATCTCGTTAACCCTGAGGTTGCTATGGACTATTTTACCCTCTTCGGGTTACCGGCCAGCTATACCCTTTCGTTAGAACCCCTGGCTGCCCGGTACCAGGAACTACAGCGCCAGTATCACCCCGATAAGTTCGCCAGCGGCAGCGCGGCCGAACAGCTCGCCGCGGTGCAGCAGTCCGCCACCATTAATCAGGCGTGGCAAACCCTTCGCCACCCGCTGACCCGCGCCGAATATCTCCTTTCGCTTCATGGTTTCGATCTCGCCAGCGAGCAGCACACCGTGCGCGATACCGCGTTCCTGATGGAACAGCTGGAACTGCGCGAAGAGCTCGATGAGATAGGCAAGGCGAAAGATGAAGCGCGGCTGGAAAGCTTTATCAAGCGGGTCAAAGCGCAATTTGATATCCGGCATCAGCTGATGGTTGAACAACTGAATAACGAGACGTGGGAGGCGGCGGCGGATACCGTGCGCAAGCTGCGTTTTCTCGATAAACTGCGAAGCAGTGCGGAACAACTCGAAGAAAAACTGCTCGATTTTTAATTTTCGGAAGCAATTATGGCCTTATTACAAATTAGTGAGCCCGGGCTGAGCGCCGCGCCGCACCAGCGACGTCTGGCGGCGGGTATCGATCTGGGCACCACCAATTCACTGGTGGCTACCGTACGTAGCGGCCAGGCCGAAACTCTGCCCGACCATCAAGGGCGCTATTTGCTGCCGTCGGTGGTGAACTATCAGGCTTCGGGTTTGACGGTGGGCTATGACGCGCGGCAAAACGCCGCTCAGGATCCGGTCAACACCATCAGCTCCGTCAAACGCATGATGGGGCGCTCTCTGGCCGATATCGAGGCCCGCTACCCGCATCTGCCTTATCAGCTGCAGGCAAGCGAAAATGGCCTGCCGATGATTCAGACTACGGGTGGTTTGCTCAATCCGATCCGCGTGTCTGCCGACATTCTAAAAGCGCTGGCCGAACGCGCCACCGAAGCGCTGTCGGGCGAGCTCGACGGCGTGGTGATTACCGTGCCGGCCTACTTCGATGATGCTCAGCGTCAGGGAACCAAAGACGCGGCGCGTCTGGCGGGCCTGCACGTGCTGCGTCTGCTGAACGAACCCACCGCGGCGGCGATTGCCTACGGCCTGGACTCCGGCCAGGAAGGGGTCATCGCGGTTTACGATCTCGGCGGCGGCACCTTTGATATCTCCGTGCTGCGCTTAAGCCGCGGCGTGTTTGAAGTCCTGGCTACCGGCGGCGATTCCGCGCTCGGCGGCGACGATTTCGACCACCTGCTGGCGGATTATCTGCGCGAGCAGGCTGGCCTGAGCGATCGCAGCGACAACCGCCTGCAGCGCGAGCTGCTCGACGCGGCGATCGCGGCGAAAATCGCCCTCAGCGATGCCGAAACGGCGCGGGTGAACGTCGGCGGCTGGCAGGGGGAAATAACCCGCAGCCAGTTTAATGCGCTGATCGCGCCGCTGGTTAAACGCACTCTGCTGGCCTGTCGTCGCGCGCTGAAAGACGCCGGCGTTGAGGCGCAAGAGGTGCTGGAAGTGGTGATGGTGGGCGGCTCGACCCGCGTGCCGCTGGTGCGCGAGCGCGTCGGTGAGTTCTTTGGCCGTACGCCGCTGACCTCAATCGATCCGGATAAAGTCGTCGCCATCGGCGCGGCGATTCAGGCGGACATTCTGGTAGGCAACAAGCCGGATAGCGAACTACTGCTGCTCGATGTGATCCCGCTCTCCCTGGGGCTGGAAACCATGGGCGGTCTGGTGGAGAAGGTTATCCCGCGCAACACCACCATTCCGGTGGCGCGCGCGCAGGAGTTCACCACTTTCAAAGATGGCCAGACGGCGATGTCTATTCACGTTATGCAGGGCGAGCGCGAGCTGGTGCAGGACTGCCGCTCCCTGGCGCGTTTTGCGCTGCGCGGCATTCCGGCATTACCGGCGGGCGGGGCGCATATTCGCGTCACCTTCCAGGTGGATGCCGACGGCCTGCTGAGCGTGACGGCGATGGAGAAATCGACCGGCGTCGAGGCCTCTATCCAGGTGAAACCGTCCTACGGTCTGACCGATGGCGAGATCGCCAGCATGATTAAAGATTCGATGAGCTACGCCGAACAGGACGTCCAGGCGCGTATGCTGGCCGAGCAAAAAGTTGAAGCCGCGCGCGTACTGGAAAGTCTGGTCAGCGCGCTGGCCGCCGACGCCGCGCTGTTAAGCGCCGCAGAGCGTCAGGCTATCGATGACGCCGCGGAGCAAGTGCGCGCCGCTGCGGCAGGCGATGATGCCGATGCAATCAAAGAAGCGATTAAAAATATCGACACACAAACCCAGGAATTCGCCGCACGTCGTATGGATCAATCGGTCCGTATCGCGCTGAAAGGCCAATCCGTGGACGAGGTTTAAAATGCCAAAAATTGTTTTTCTGCCCCACCAGGACCTGTGTCCGGATGGCGTAGTTGTGGAAGCTGAGACCGGTGAAACCATTCTTGATGCTGCGCTGCGTAGCGGTATTGAGATTGAGCACGCCTGCGAAAAATCCTGTGCCTGTACCACCTGCCACTGCATCGTGCGTGAAGGTTTTGACTCGCTGGCGGAAAGTACCGAAGATGAAGACGACATGCTGGATAAGGCTTGGGGGCTTGAGCCCGACAGCCGTCTGAGCTGCCAGGCGCGGGTGACTGACGAAGATTTGGTCATCGAAATTCCGCGTTACACTATCAACCACGCACGCGAGCATTAATATGGGACTGAAATGGACCGACAGTCGCGAAATCGGCGAAGCGCTGTACGACGCCTTCCCGGATCTCGACCCGAAAACCGTTCGCTTCACCGATCTGCATCAGTGGATATGCGACCTGGAAGAGTTTGATGACGATCCAAACGCATCCAATGAAAAAATTCTTGAGGCGATTCTGCTAGTCTGGTTAGACGAAGCCGAATAATTTTCGCGTTATGATTTACCCGGTGGTTATCAGCCGGATAAATCAACAGGCGAAAGAACTTTACGGGCTGCCATACGGCGGCCCGTTTGCTAAGAAGGATAATGATAATGACCGAAGCTATGAAAATTACGCTTACCGCTCAGCCAGCCGATGCGCGCTGGGGAGAAAAAGCGTCTTACAGCATTAATAACGACGGCATCGCCCTGCACCTGAACGGCAAAGACGACCTGGGCTTGATTCAGCGCGCGGCGCGGAAAATTGACGGCATGGGCATCAAACACGTTGCGCTTGATGGCGAAGGCTGGGACACCGACCGCGCATGGGCGTTCTGGGCGGGTTATAAGGGGCCGAAAGGCAGCCGCAAAGTTGAGTGGCCGGCCTTCGACGATGCGCAGAAAAGCGAACTGGATAACCGCCTGACCATTATTGACTGGGTCCGTGACACCATTAACGCCCCGGCGGAAGAGCTGGGGCCTGAACAGCTGGCGCAGCGTGCGGTAGACCTGCTGTGCAGCGTGGCCTGCGATAACGTCTCTTATCGTATCACCAAGGGTGAAGACCTGCGCGAGCAGAACTATCTGGGCCTGCACACGGTTGGTCGCGGTTCCGAGCGCCCACCGGTCCTGCTGGCGCTGGACTATAACCCAACCGGCGATAAAGAAGCCCCGGTGTACGCCTGTCTGGTCGGTAAAGGCATCACCTTTGACTCCGGCGGATACAGCATCAAACAGAGCGCCTTTATGGACTCAATGAAGTCCGACATGGGCGGCGCGGCAACGGTGACCGGCGCGCTGGCGTTTGCCATCACTCGCGGCCTCAATAAGCGCGTGAAGCTGTATCTGTGCTGCGCCGATAACCTGATTAGCGGCAACGCCTTTAAACTTGGCGATATTATTCACTATCGCAACGGTAAAACCGTGGAAATCATGAATACCGATGCGGAAGGTCGCCTGGTGCTGGCTGACGGCCTGATTGATGCTTCTGCGCAAAAGCCTGAGCTGATTATTGATGCCGCCACGCTGACCGGCGCCGCGAAAACCGCGTTGGGCAATGATTATCACGCGCTGTTCAGCTTTGACGATGGTCTGGCAAATCGCCTGCTGGCGAGCGCGCAGGCTGAAAACGAGGCCTTCTGGCGTCTGCCGCTGGCGGAATTCCACCGCGGCCAGCTGCCGTCGAACTTCGCCGAGCTGAACAATACCGGCAGCGCGGCCTATCCGGCGGGCGCCAGCACCGCAGCGGGTTTCCTGTCCCACTTCGTGGAGAACTATCACCAGGGCTGGCTGCATATCGACTGTTCGGCGACCTACCGTAAATCTGCCGTTGAGCAGTGGTCGGCAGGCGCGACCGGTCTTGGCGTGCGCACCATTGCCAACCTGCTGACGGCAGAGTAATGGATCTTGCCGGGTGGCGCTGCGCTTACCCGGCCGACAAAACTCGTGGGCCCGTGCGAGCGCAGCGCCGCCGGGCGATTTTGAAGTAGCGAAACTATGTCCGAAACTAAAAATGAGTTAGAAACCCTGCTGGAGAAGGCGGCTACCGAGCCAGGCCACCGTCCGGCGTTTTTCCGTACTTTGCTGGAAGCCACCGTTTGGGTGCCGGGGGCCGCTGCCCGGGGCGAGCAGGTTGTGGAAGACAGCGTACTGGACCTACAGCACTGGGAAAAAGATGACGGCACATCGGTTATTCCTTTTTTCACCTCGCTGGAAGCGCTACAGCAGGCCGTTGAGGACGAACAGTCTTTCGTGGTGATGCCGGTGCGCACGCTGTTCGCTATGACCCTCGGCGAAACGCTCTACCTCAATGCCAAACTCCCCACCGGCAAAGAGTTTGCGCCGCGTGAAATTAGCCATCTGCTGGGGGAAGAGGGCAGCCCGCTCAGTACCCAGACCGTGCTTGAGGGCGGCGAGTCGCTGCTGCTGTCTGAGGTTGCCGAACCGCCCGCGCAGATGGTGGACTCGCTGACCACGCTGTTCAAGACGCTGAAAACGGTGAAGCGCGCGTTTTTATGCTCTATTAAAGACAGCGCCGATGCCCCGGCCAACCTGCTGATCGGTATTGAAGCCGAAGGCGATATTGAAGAGATAATTCAGGCCACCGGCAGCGTCGCGACCGACACGCTTGTGGGCGATGAGCCGATTGATATCTGCCAGGTGATGGAGGGTGAAAGGGGAATTAGCCACTTTATGATTGCCCACATTACGCCATTCTATGAAAAGCGCTGGGGCAGCTTCCTGCGCGACTTTAAGCAGAAGCGAATTATCTAAACACAACGGGGGCTTATGCCCCCGTCTGATTATTGGTCTGGCTTTATTTCAGGTAATACGACACCAGGCCAAAAACCCCTTTCCCCGTTACGCACAAAATAATCATTCCATTAAACAGTGCGAACTGCCCACGCCAGGCCCGGCAATTTTCATCGCCCAACATCCTGCACACCCCCCATGCCAGTATGGCAGTCAGTAAAAAAGCCAGCAAAACGCCGATCATCAGCGCGGCGGTGAAAGCCCATCCCGCAGGCAGAGAGTCGAAATTACGAGCGTTAAGTAAGGTAATTTGCATGGGCCAGTGGAGCTGAAACCCTAATATCAGTACCATCAGCAGGCGCAGATCGCTCAATGGCGCATCAGCAGATCGCGCCAGTCGGCAGGCATCGCCTACCAGCAGCCCTCCTAATACAACAGATGCCAGGATACTCACGTGTTGAAGAATAAAACTATATAAACTTAGCGCTGTGGAAGGGACATAGCGCAAAAAGAACAGATTGCAGAAGACAAGGACCAGAACACCGCATTTAACCCCCCAGGCGCGCAGTATCCAGTTAAAAAACGTTCCGCCCGATGGCTGGTTATGGAGCATCCATGCGGCAATGGGAAGCTTGCCGTAGCCGGGAAAAAGGAATACCAGAAGAAAGCCGAACAGGAGCAGCTTGCCGTATGCATGGAGCGGAACTTCCCCCAAATCAATGCCCTTGACCAGCATATACGGCGACATCTCCTCAGGGAGGTTGCCCGGCCACCAGTGAGTCCACTCTGACCAGTAATAGAGCATCGTCAAACCGACCGCCAGGCCAACAATCCCCCCGAACCAAGGGATACCTTTTCTATCAGCGCTATTATTTCCTGATACAATCGCCATTATTACTCCTTGTAGTCATACATTCCTGAAAATTAGCCATAAGGATTTCAGTACCGTGATTCAATAATTTACTCAGCGCAACCCTCAAATTTTCTGTAGAGATCGTTGTGTATAAATTCTAGCTCCAGCAGTGCGCCATCACGTATTTCGTTGGTTTTTTTACGGGCCTCCCATTCCGACCTCGTTTCTCTTTGCGTTGAAAATATCCCATGTAAATACTCAATCAGCGAAGATTCTGAAAGCCATAGCTCCTGATCGTCCACACGGGCAATCGGATATTCACCGTTCTCATCACGTTCAGTGATATAAATAAAGACGCCCTGGTCACCAATATGGTTGATGGGAATCAAAGCCGGAAGACTGGATCGTTATTCCACCGAGGACTTAGCTCCTCACTTGATTTTCCGGTCATATCCAGACCGTTGCGGTAGTACACGTCCTCATCCAGATTTTCAGAGTGCAGAATACCATTAACATCAATGTTTTTTTGCAACCATTCAATGACCGGCTGATCATGTGGGCTAATAAGCTGTCGATCGTAAGCCAGTAAGGCTTTTAAACTTTCCGGTAGCTCAACGGTTTCTTCATTTTGCGGGGCACGGTATTTTCTGACGCGCAGGTGAGAGATTTCATCAACAGGCATCGGGTCAGGGGATTTATTACGATTATTTTTTATGACTAATTCCATTAAGTCTTTCATTGAATCTTCCATTGTATTTTCATATTAAATAATTATTAATAATAAAAATTCATTTGCCTGTAAAATGGCGGAGGAGTGCATGAGATGATATCCTGGCTAAATGATAGGAAAAAGAGAATTTATTAAATTATTGCGGAACATATAGCTCCGCAATAATTATCATCAAACCGTTTTACTGCGCGGGTTCAATCGGCAAATCCGTTCGTGCCCCCCATTCGCTCCAGGAGCCGTCATACAGACTAACGCCATTAACGCCTAATGTGGTGAGCGCTAGTACTACGACCGCCGCCGTCACGCCGGATCCGCAGCTGGCAATAATCGGTCGCTCAAAGTCGATGCCCTGGCGAGCGAAAATCTCGTTCAGTTCATCGGTGGTTTTGAGTTCGCCGTTAATCACCAGTTCGTTCCAGGGAACGTTTAGCGCGCCGGGAATATGCCCGCTGCGCAAACCCGGGCGCGGCTCGGCCACCAGACCATTAAAGCGCCCGGCCGGGCGAGCATCGACGATCTGCGCCGATCCTTCATGGCTTACCAGCAGAACGTCGGTTAACCGTTTGATCACTTGAGGATCGAAATTAACGTCAAACTCGCCTTCCGGCAGCTCCGGTAGACCTTGCTCCAGCGGCAGCTCATCACGACGCCAGCCTTCCAGTCCACCGGCTACAATCGAAACTCTTTCGACACCGAAGGTACGCAGCATCCACCAGGCGCGCGGCGCGGAGAAGAGATTGCCTTCATCGTATACCACCAGATGCTTATCGCTGCTTACGCCCAGTTCGCGCATGGCGACGGCAAATGCCTCGGCGCGCGGCATCATGTGCGGCAGCGGGCTGGTATGGTCGGAGAGGGCTTCGATATCGAAAAAAACGGCGCCGGGAATATGGCCAGCCTGATACTCAGCGTTCAGATCGCGATGTTCCTGTCCCGGCGGAGCCATACGGGCGTCAATAATCTGGATTTCCGGGTCATCAATATGTTCCGCCAGCCAGTCGGCAGCGACAAAAAACGAGGTAGACATCGGCGTCTCCTTTTTTATTGTTCAAGAATGAATTGTCGACGTTTTCCGGGAGAGTGACAAGTTATGGATCCCAGAGTGGCGACCGTATCACGGATGATTGACTCTCGGGAGTTTGATTCTATTCTCGTCGCTGTTGGTAATGATATTGTTAACGCATAATAATGTGTTCACTTAATGTATCTGGCCTGCGGGCCGAGGGGTTAGAAGGATGAAACCATTTCGTTTGGCGGCACTATCTCTGGCGCTACTCACCGCGCTATCGTTGACCGGCTGCGACGACAGCGGCAAACCGCAGGCGGCTGCGCCCGCGGCGTCTACGGCGACGGATAAAGCTAGCGCGAAGCCGGATGCCAGCCAGCTGGCGGCGCTGGCGGACAAAAGTAAAGGCAAAGCGCTAACGCTGCTGGATGCCTCGGAAGTACAGCTCGACGGTGCGTCGACGCTGGTGCTGACCTTCTCAATCCCTCTGCAGCCGGATCAGGACTTCTCCCGTAGCGTACATTTGGTCGATAAAAAAAGCGGCAAAGTTGATGGGGCCTGGGAGCTGGCGCCTAACCTGAAAGAGCTGCGGCTTCGCCATCTTGAGCCAAAACGGGAGCTGATTGTATCGGTAGATCCAACCCTGGCGGCGCTGAATAAAGCGACCTTTGACAGCAGCTTTGAAAAAACTATTACCACCCGCGATATTGCCCCGAGCATCGGCTTTGCCAGCCGGGGTTCGCTGCTGCCAGGGAAAGTGGTGGCCGGATTGCCGGTGATGGCGCTGAATGTCGATAACGTCGACGTCAATTTTTTCCGTATTAAACCAGAATCACTTTCGGCCTTCGTCAGCCAATGGGAATACCGTAATTCATTGAGTAACTGGGAGTCGGATGAGCTGCTGAAGATGGCCGATCTGGTCTATACCGGCCGTTTTGACCTCAACCCCGCGCGTAATACGCGTGAAAAACTGCTGCTGCCGCTGGCGGATATCAAACCGCTGCAGGAGCCGGGCGTGTATATTGCGGTGATGAACCAGGCGGGCCGCTACAGTTATAGCAACGCCGCGACGCTGTTCACCCTCAGCGATATCGGCGTATCCGCGCACCGTTACCACAACCGGCTGGATGTCTTTACCCAAAGTCTGGAAAACGGCGCGGCGCAGTCCGATATCGATGTTCAGCTCTTGAACGCCAAAGGGCAGATGCTGGCGCAGGCGAAGAGCGACGGCCAGGGCCATGTGACGCTGCAAACGGACAAAGAAGCGGCGCTGCTGCTGGCGCGTAAGGACGGGCAAACCACCTTGCTGGATCTCAAACTCCCGGCGCTGGACCTGGCTGAATTTGCCATCGCCGGCGCGCCGGGCTTCAGCAAGCAGCTATTTATGTTTGGTCCACGGGATCTCTATCGTCCGGGCGAAACGGTAATCCTCAACGCTTTACTGCGCGATAGCGACGGTAAACCGCTCCCCGAGCAGCCGGTGAAGCTGGAAGTGGTACAGCCGGACGGGCAGGTCATTCGTTCGACGGTCAGCAAACCGGTTAACGGCCTGTACCAGTTTACTTATCCCCTTGATAGCGGCGCGGCGACCGGAATGTGGCACATTCGCGCCAGCACCGGCGACAACCAGCCGCGCGAGTGGGATTTTCACGTTGAAGATTTTATGCCTGAGCGCATGGCGCTAAATCTCACGCCGCAAAATGCGCCCGTCTCTCCGGCAGCGGATGTTAGCTTTGCCGTGACCGGCGCTTATCTGTACGGTGCGCCGGCCAGCGGCAACCCGCTGCAGGGCAAACTGTTCCTGCGTCCGCTGCGCGACGCCGTGCCTGCGCTACCGGGCTTCCAGTTTGGCGACATTGCCGAAGAGAACCTTTCCCGCAGCCTGGATGAAGTACAGACCACTCTGGACGATCGAGGCCATGCGGAAGTCATCGCCGCCAGCCAGTGGCAGGAGAGCCGCTCTCCGCTGCAGGTGATCCTGCAGGCCAGCCTGCTGGAGTCCGGCGGACGTCCGGTTACGCGCACCGTCAGACAGCCAATCTGGCCTGCCGATACGCTGCCGGGTATCCGGCCAGAATTTGCCCTGAAAGAGGTTTACGACTACCGCACCGACAGCACCGTCAAGCAGCCGGTGGTGGATGAAAACGGCGCCGCCGCGTTTGAGATTGTGTATGCCGATGCGAAAGGTGAGAAGAAGGCGGTCTCCGGGCTACAGGTGCGGTTAATTCGCGAACGCCGCGATTATTACTGGAACTGGTCCGATAGCGAAGGCTGGCAGTCGCAGTTCGATCAAAAAGATCTTCAGGAAGGCGAGGAGACGCTGGATATTTCAGCCGGACAAACGGCGAAAGTGAGCTTCCCGGTCGAGTGGGGTTCTTATCGCCTGGAAGTCAAAGGGCCGGATGATGTGGTCAGCAGCGTGCGCTTCTGGGCCGGATACAGCTGGCAGGATAACAGCGACGGCCAGGGGGCGGCGCGTCCGGACCGCGTCACCATGAAGCTGGATAAACCGGCCTATAAACCGGGCGATACCATCAAGCTGCATATCGCCGCTCCGGCAGCCGGTAAAGGCTATGCGCTGGTGGAATCAAGCGAAGGGCCGCTGTGGTGGCAGGAGATTGACGTCCCGGTGGACGGGATGGACTTATCGATCCCGGTGGATAAAGCGTGGAATCGTCACGACCTGTACCTCAGCGCGCTGGTCATTCGTCCGGGGGATAAATCCCGCTCCGCGACGCCAAAACGGGCGGTGGGGCTGCTGCACCTGCCGCTCGGCGACGAAAACCGTCGTCTGAATCTGGCGCTGGAGGCGCCGGCTAAAATGCGTCCGAACCAGCCGCTGACGGTGAAGGTTAAGGCCAGCGTCAAAGAAGGCGAGACGCCGAGACAGGTTAACGTTCTGCTCTCCGCCGTGGATAGCGGCGTACTGAATATTACCGACTACGCGACGCCGGACCCGTGGAACGCTTTCTTCGGCCAGAAACGCTACGGGGCCGATATTTACGATATCTATGGCCAGGTGATTGAAGGGCAGGGGAGACTCGCCAGCCTGCGCTTCGGCGGCGACGGCGATGAACTTAAGCGCGGCGGCAAACCGCCGGTTAACCACGTAACGATTATCGCCCAGCAGGCGCAGCCTGTGGTGCTGGATGAGAAAGGCGAAGGAACGGTGACTCTGCCGATTGGCGACTTTAACGGCGAACTGCGGGTGATGGCCCAGGCGTGGACCGCTGACGATTTTGGCAGCAGCGAAGGGAAAACGATCGTAGCTGCGCCGGTCATTGCCGAGCTGAACATGCCGCGATTCCTTGCCAGCGGGGATACCACTCGTCTGGCGCTGGATCTCAGTAACCTGACCGATAAGCCGCAAACCCTCAACGTTGCGCTGACCGCCAGCGGTCTGCTGCAGCTTGTAGGGGGAGAAATACCGCCGGTGCAGCTGGCGCCCGGCGCGCGCAGCACCCTGTTTATACCCGTCCGCGCGCATGAAGGTTTCGGCGATGGTCAGGTGAATGCCACTATCAGCGGCCTGAACCTGCCAGGTGAAACCTTCGCGCCGATGCAGAAGCAGTGGAAGCTCGGCGTGCGTCCGGCTTTCCCGGCGCAAACCGTGAATTCCGGCGCCGTTCTCCAGCCGGGTGAAAGCTGGCAGGCTCCGGCGACGCAAAGCGAGGGCTTCTCGCCGGCGACGCTGCAGGGACAGCTGGTGTTAAGCGGCAAGCCGCCGCTGAACCTGGCGCGCTATATTCGCGACCTGAAAGCCTATCCCTATGGCTGCCTGGAGCAGACCACCAGCGGGCTGTTCCCGTCGCTGTATACCAACGCCGTCCAGCTTAAAGCGTTGGGCATCAGCGGCGATAGCGATGAAAAACGACGCGCGGCGGTGGATATCGGCATTTCTCGCCTGCTGCAGATGCAGCGCGATGATGGCGGTTTCGCCCTGTGGGATAAAGAGGGGCCGGAGGAGTACTGGCTAACGGCCTACGCGATGGACTTCCTCGTCCGGGCAGGGGAGCAGGGCTACAGCGTCCCGACTAACGCCGTCAACAGCGGTAACCAGCGTCTGCTGCGTTATTTACAGGAACCGGGGCTGATGACCGTCCGCTATAGCGATGATGCCCAGGCCAGCCGCTTTGCCGCTCAGGCCTACGCCGCGCTGGTGTTGGCCCGGCAGCAGAAAGCGCCGCTCGGCGCGCTGCGCGAGATCTGGAGTCGTCACGACCAGGCGCGTTCCGGTCTGCCGCTGCTGCAGCTGGGCGTAGCCTTGAAATTGATGGGCGATGCGCCGCGCGGCGACGAGGCCCTGAAGCTGGCGATGGCCACGCCGCGTCAGGATGCGAACCGCTGGCTCGGCGATTACGGCAGCGAACTGCGCGACGATGCGCTGAAGCTGGCGCTGCTGGAGGAGAACAAACTGCTGCCGGAAGCGCAAAATACGCTACTCAGCAATCTGGCGGAAGAGGCATACGGCCAGCGCTGGCTTTCGACGCAGGAGAGTAACGCCCTGTTCCTGGCCGGGCGTACGTTGCAGGACCTTCCTGGCAGTTGGCAGGCGCAAACCTCCGTGCAGGCCGAACCGCTCTCCGGCGATAAAGCGCAAACCCGCAACCTGACCGGCGACCAGCTGGCGGCGCTGCAGGTCACCAACACCGGCCAGCAGCCGCTGTGGCTTCGCCTCGACAGCAGTGGGTATCCGCAGAGCGCTCCGCAGCCGGGAGGCAACGTGCTGGGAATCGAACGGCAAATTTTCGATACTCAGGGCCAGCAGAAATCGCTCGCATCGCTGCGCAGCGGCGAACTGGTGCTGGTGAAGCTGGAAGTGACGGCCAAACGCAACGTGCCGGACGCGCTGGTAGTAGATTTACTTCCGGCCGGGCTGGAGCTGGAAAACCAGAATTTGGCTAACAGCAGCGCCAGCCTGCAGGAGAATGGCGAAGCGGTGCAGAACCTGCTTAACCAGATGCAGCAGGCGGATATCCAGCACATTGAGTTTCGCGACGATCGCTTCGTCGCCGCGGTGGCTATCAATGAAGGCCAGCCGGTGACGCTGGTTTATCTGGCGCGCGCGGTGACGCCAGGTACTTATCTGGTACCGCAGCCGCAGGTCGAGTCAATGTACGTGCCGCAGTGGCGGGCAACCGGCGCGGCCAGCGGACCGCTAACCGTTGCGCCCTAAATGCGGGTATTGAAGCGTATAAAACGCCGCTGGCGCTGGCTGGCGGCGTTTATTTTTTTGCTGTGGCTATTGTTGCTGGCGGCCGATCGGCTGTGGCCGCTGCCGCTGCATGAGGTTACGCCTGCCAGAGTGGTGGTGGCGGAAGACGGCACGCCGCTGTGGCGTTTCGCCGATGCGCAGGGCGTCTGGCGCTATCCGGTGACGCTGGCTGACGTTTCGCCGCGCTATTTACAGGCGCTGATCCACTATGAAGATCGTTGGTTCTGGGATCATCCTGGCGTCAATCCGCTCTCGATCGCTCGCGCCGCCTGGCAGGATCTCACTTCCGGAAGAGTGATCTCCGGGGGCAGCACCCTCACCATGCAGGTAGCTCGCCTACTCGATCCTCATCCTCGCACCTTTGGCGGCAAGCTGCGGCAGCTATGGCGAGCGCTGCAGCTGGAGTGGCATCTGTCAAAAAACGAGATCCTCACGCTCTATCTCAACCGGGCGCCCTTCGGCGGTACGCTGCAGGGGATCGGCGCGGCCAGCTGGGCCTATCTGGGTAAATCCCCCGCGCAGCTCAGCTACGGTGAAGCGGCTCTGCTGGCGGTATTGCCGCAGGCGCCGAGCCGCTTACGCCCCGACCGCTGGCCCGAGCGGGCGCAGGCGGCACGCGATAAAGTCCTGCTGCGAATGGAAAGCCAGGGCGTGTGGCCGTCGCAGCCGGTGCGAGAAGCTCTCGAAGAGCCCGTCTGGCTGTTTCCGCGGCAGATGCCGCAGCTGGCGCCGCTTTTTGCCCGCCGCGCGCTGGCGAGCAGCCGCGCAGAGAAGGTGGTCACGACGCTGGATGCCGGGCTACAGCGGCAGCTGGAAGATCTGGCGCTGAACTGGAAATCGCGCCTGCCGCCGCGCAGCTCTTTAGCGATGATCGTGGTCGACCATACCAATATGAAGGTTCGCGGCTGGGTAGGATCGGTGGATATTGGCGATGATAGCCGCTTTGGTCATATTGATATGGTCTCGGCGATCCGCTCCCCTGGCTCGGTACTGAAGCCGTTTGTCTATGGTATGGCGCTGGATGAAGCGCTGATCCATCCGGCCTCTTTACTGCAGGACGTGCCGCGACGCTTTAGCGACTACCGCCCGGGCAACTTTGATAGCGGATTTCACGGGCCGGTGAGCGCCAGCGACGCTCTGGTTCGCTCGCTGAACCTTCCGGCAGTGCAGGTGCTGGAGGCCTACGGGCCGAAGCGTTTTGCCGCCAGGCTACGCCATGCCGGATTGCCGCTAATGCTGCCCGCCGGCGCGGAGCCGAATCTGTCGCTGATCCTCGGCGGCGCCGGCGCGCGTCTGGCGGATATCGTGGCGGCTTACAGCGCGTTTGCCCGCCACGGCAAGGCGGGACAATTGCGCATCACGCCGGACTCGCCGCTGGTTGAGAGGGCGCTGCTGTCGCCGGGGGCGGCGTGGATTGTGCGACGTATCATGGCTGGCGAAGCGCAGCCGGTTCCCGATGCGTCGTTGGTGCAGGTGGTGCCGCTGGCGTGGAAAACCGGCACCAGCTTCGGTTATCGCGACGCATGGGCGATCGGCGTGAATGCCCGCTATCTGATTGGTATCTGGACCGGACGACCCGACGGTACGCCGGTTGTTGGGCAGTTTGGTTTCGTCAGCGCGGTGCCATTGCTGAATCAGGTCAATAATCTGCTGCTGGCGCGACCAACCATCAGCCGCGGCGGATTACCGGCCGATCCTCGCCCGTCGTCGGTCAGTGCCGGGACCGTGTGCTGGCCCGGAGGGCAGAATTTACCGGCGGGCGACGTGAACTGCCGCCGACGGCTGGCAACCTGGCTGCTCGACGAGAGCCAGCCGCCGACCCTGCTGCTGCCTGGTCAGGAGGGTATTCGTGGAATTCGTTTTCCGGTATGGCTGAATGAGAAAGGGGAGCGGGTGGCGGCAGATTGCCCCGGCGCGGTGGCGAAAATCCTCGACGTCTGGCCGCTGCCGCTTGAATCCTGGCTGCCCGCGGGCGAACGGCGTCGCGCAAGGCTGCCGGCGGTTTCGGCGGACTGCCCGCCGGCGCAAACCGCCGATGCCGCCCCGCTGGCGCTATCCGGCATCCGTGAAGGCGCGGTGGTTAAACGTCTGCCCGGCGAGCTGAAGGTGATTCTGCCGCTGCAAACGACCGGTGGGGAAGGGCGGCGCTGGTGGTTTCTGAACGGCGAACCGCTGATCGCGGAAGGCGCCAGCGCCACCCTTAACCTTGAGCGCCCCGATAGTTATCAACTGGTGGTGATGGATGAGGCGGGGCAGGTTGTTGCCGCCAGCTTCACCGTGCAATAAACAAAACTTACCTGAATTGGCCGGATTTGTTGTTTAAGGTCGCTTTTTTTTAAAAAAATGTTACCTAAACACATAGGCAACCGCCTTAGATGATGATTATAATTCGCGCCGTATTTATCGGTCTCATCTGCGAAACAGAACAACATATATAAAGAGGTTATCATGGCTATTGAACGTACTTTTTCCATCATCAAACCAAACGCGGTGGCAAAAAACGTTATTGGCGGCATCTTTTCTCGCTTTGAAGCTGCAGGGTTCAAAATTGTTGGCACCAAAATGCTGCACCTGACCGTTGAGCAGGCTCGCGGCTTCTATGCTGAGCACGAAGGTCGCCCGTTCTTTGACGGTCTGGTTGAATTTATGACTTCCGGTCCGATCGTGGTTTCCGTGCTGGAAGGCGAAAATGCGGTCCAGCGTCACCGCGATCTGCTGGGCGCAACCAACCCGGCAAACGCGCTGGCGGGTACCCTGCGCGCAGACTACGCTGACAGCTTCACCGAGAACGGCACCCACGGTTCCGATTCTGTTGAATCCGCCGCGCGCGAAATCGCGTTTTTCTTTGCTGAAGGCGAGGTTTGCCCGCGCACCCGCTAATCTCCCGCGTCTTTCACGCCACCGCTTTGTTGGCTTCACTCGCGCACCCCGGTCACATAGTTATCTATGCTCCCGGGGATTTGCGAACTCGCCGCCTCGCCGTGACGTAAAATACTGTGGAGATACCCATCCTCGTCGTCTTTTCGACTATCGCGGTGTTGGCTGCGCGCGTTCAGCCCGGTCGCTTATCTATGCTGCCGGGGCTTCACTTGCTTGCCGCCTTGCGACAAACGAAAATCCTTAGAGGATTGGCAGTTACAGATTTTTTCATCATTGCAGCGTGCAAACGTGGTATTGATGGGCCAGAATTTGTAGAATACAGCGCCCCGGATGAGCAGTCGCTCCCGGGGCGTTTCTTTTTTCAACCCTCCAGGGGCCATAACGTGTAATAACGAGGCCGGAATCAATTATGTCTGAACAAATAGTCACGCCTGATAGCGCCGCTCTGACGGTGCCGAACAAAGATGCCAAAATCAACCTGCTGGATTTGAACCGTCAGCAGCTGCGCGAGTTTTTCAAAAACATGGGCGAAAAGCCTTTCCGCGCCGATCAGGTGATGAAATGGATGTATCACTACTGCTGCGACAACTTTGATGAGATGACCGACATCAACAAGGTTCTGCGCGGCAAATTAAAGGAAGTCGCGGAGATCCGCGCGCCGGAAGTCGTGGAAGAGCAGCGCTCGAGCGACGGCACCATCAAGTGGGCCATTGCCGTTGGCGATCAGCGCGTCGAAACCGTGTATATTCCGGAAGACGATCGCGCCACCCTGTGCGTTTCATCCCAGGTGGGCTGCGCGCTGGAGTGTAAATTCTGTTCTACGGCCCAGCAGGGTTTTAACCGCAATCTGCGGGTTTCGGAAATTATCGGCCAGGTCTGGCGCGCGGCGAAAATCGTCGGCGCGGTGAAGACCACCGGCGTACGTCCAATTACCAACGTGGTGATGATGGGGATGGGCGAGCCGCTGCTGAACCTGACTAATGTGGTTCCGGCCATGGAAATCATGCTTGACGATTTCGGCTTTGGTCTTTCTAAGCGTCGCGTCACGCTCTCCACCTCCGGCGTGGTGCCGGCGCTTGATAAGCTTGGCGATATGATTGACGTCGCGCTGGCCATCTCTCTGCACGCGCCGAACGATACCATTCGCGACGAAATCGTGCCGATCAACAAGAAATACAACATCGAGACCTTCCTGAACTCGGTGCGCGGCTATATTTCGAAGTCCAACGCCAACCAGGGCCGCGTCACTATCGAATACGTCATGCTGGATCACGTCAACGACGGCACCGAGCATGCGCACGAGCTGGCCGCGCTGCTGAAAGATACGCCGTGCAAGATCAACCTGATCCCATGGAACCCCTTCCCTGGCGCGCCATATGGCCGTAGCTCCAACAGCCGTATCGACCGTTTCTCCAAAGTGTTAATGGAGTATGGTTTCACCACGATCGTGCGTAAAACCCGCGGCGACGATATCGACGCCGCCTGCGGTCAGCTGGCCGGCGACGTTATCGACCGTACCAAGCGTACGCTGCGTAAACGTATGCAGGGCGAAGCGATCGACGTGAAGGCGGTCTGATAATAAATGATGCAGCGCGCAGCCTATGCGGTGCGTTGCATATTTATGTGGAATCGTCGGGCGAAATACGCTGTTGTGGTTAATAATTACGGTGCGTTTTTGTCGACTTTGAGGCAGTATGTAGCGGTACAACAACCGCTTAGCATTCAATTTTGATAAGTCTCTGTGATACCAGGTCATACGGACTTATACTGTTTGTCTGACGTTGAGCAGATGTCTCGCGGCGCGGGGTAACCGGCGCTGAATTTTAAATTTCACGTACCAGTAGTTGTAGCGAATGAATACTGAAGCCACTCAAGACCATCAAGAAGCAAACACCACGGGCGCGCGTCTGCGTAATGCCCGCGAACAACTCGGGCTCAGCCAGCAGGCGGTGGCTGAACGCTTATGCCTGAAGGTTTCCACGGTTCGTGATATTGAAGACGATAAGGCACCCGCCGATCTTGCTTCAACCTTCCTGCGCGGCTATATCCGCTCTTATGCCCGCCTTGTGCACATTCCGGAAGAAGAGCTGCTGCCGATGATGGCCAAGCAGGCTCCGATTCGGGCGGCGAAAGTTGCCCCCATGCAGACCTTCTCGCTGGGTAAACGTCGCAAAAAGCGCGATGGCTGGCTGATGAGTTTTACCTGGCTGGTGCTGTTCGTGGTGATCGGCCTCAGCGGCGCCTGGTGGTGGCAGGACCACAAAGCACAGCAGGACGAGATCTCCACGATGGCCGATCAATCCTCCGCTGAGCTGAATTCTGGCGATAGCAACAGCCAAAGCATCCCGCTGGATAATCAATCGGCGAATTCCGCACCGGATACCGCTGCCAATAGCGCGCCTGTCGAGACTTCTCCGGCGCCGACTACGGCACCGGCCCCGACTCCGGCTCCGGTCGAGAATAACGCCGTGGTTGCGCCTTCGCAGGCAAACGTTGATACGGCGGCAACTTCGCCGTTACCGACCGATCAGGCAAACGTGACCGCTGCGGCGGCCTCCGCGCAGGATCTGGTGCTGAACTTCACCGCCGACTGCTGGCTGGAAGTGAGTGATGCGACCGGTAAAAAGCTGTTCAGCGGTTTGCATCGTAAAGGCGGCAACCTCAACCTGAGCGGCCAGGCACCTTATAAACTGAAAATCGGCGCCCCGGCAGCGGTACAGATCCAGTATTTGGGTAAACCTGTCGATTTAAGTCGTTTTATCAGAACTAACCAGGTTGCACGTCTGACCCTTAATGCCGAACAATCACCGGCGCAGTAACAGACGGGTAACGCGGGAGATTTTTCATGCATAACCAGGCTCCGATTCAACGTAGAAAATCAAAACGAATTTACGTTGGGAATGTGCCGATTGGCGATGGCGCCCCCATCGCCGTACAGTCGATGACAAACACGCGCACCACCGATGTGGCGGCGACGGTAAATCAAATTAAAGCCCTTGAGCGCGTTGGCGCGGATATCGTTCGCGTTTCGGTGCCGACGATGGATGCGGCGGAAGCGTTCAAACTTATCAAACAGCAGGTTAACGTCCCGCTGGTTGCCGATATTCACTTCGATTACCGCATTGCGCTGAAGGTAGCGGAATACGGCGTTGATTGCCTGCGTATTAACCCTGGCAACATCGGCAACGAAGAGCGTATCCGCATGGTGGTGGACTGCGCTCGCGATAAAAACATTCCTATTCGTATCGGGGTAAACGCAGGTTCTCTGGAAAAAGATCTCCAGGAGAAATACGGCGAACCGACCCCGCAGGCGCTACTGGAATCGGCAATGCGCCATGTCGATCATCTCGATCGTCTCAACTTCGATCAGTTTAAAGTCAGCGTAAAAGCCTCCGATGTGTTCCTCGCGGTTGAATCCTACCGCCTGTTGGCGAAACAGATCGATCAGCCTTTGCACCTCGGGATCACCGAAGCGGGCGGTGCGCGCAGCGGCGCGGTGAAGTCCGCGATCGGACTCGGCTTGCTGCTATCTGAAGGGATCGGCGATACGCTGCGCGTCTCTCTGGCGGCGGATCCGGTTGAAGAGATCAAAGTGGGTTTCGATATTCTCAAGTCGCTACGTATTCGCTCTCGCGGGATCAACTTTATTGCCTGCCCGACCTGTTCACGTCAGGAGTTTGACGTTATCGGTACTGTTAACGCGCTGGAGCAGCGCCTGGAAGATATTATTACGCCGATGGATGTTTCGATCATTGGTTGCGTGGTAAACGGTCCCGGCGAGGCGCTGGTTTCCACCCTCGGCGTAACCGGCGGCAACAAGAAAAGCGGCCTGTACGAAGACGGCGTACGTAAAGACAGGCTGGATAACGACGATATGATCGATCAGCTGGAAGCGCGTATTCGCGCTAAAGCATCGATGCTGGATGAGGCGCGTCGCATCGATATTCAGCAGGTTGAAGCGAAATAACGTGTTGGGAAGCGATACGCTTCCCGTGTATGATTGAACCTGCGGGCGCGAGGCGCCGGGGTTCATTTTTGTATATATAAAGAGAATAAACGTGGCAAAGAACATTCAAGCCATCCGTGGCATGAACGATTATCTGCCGGGCGAAACCGCTCTCTGGCAGCGCATTGAAGGCTCACTGAAGCAGGTGCTTGGTAGCTACGGTTACAGCGAAATCCGTTTGCCGATTGTAGAGCAGACCCCGTTATTCAAACGCGCTATCGGCGAAGTGACCGACGTGGTTGAAAAAGAGATGTACACCTTTGAGGACCGTAACGGCGATAGCCTGACTCTGCGTCCGGAAGGTACCGCTGGTTGCGTACGCGCCGGCATCGAACATGGTCTCCTGTACAATCAAGAACAGCGCCTGTGGTATATCGGACCGATGTTCCGCCACGAACGTCCGCAAAAAGGGCGTTATCGCCAGTTCCACCAGATTGGCGCCGAAGCGTTCGGTCTGCAGGGGCCGGATATTGATGCAGAGCTGATTATGCTGACCGCCCGCTGGTGGCGCGAGCTGGGCATCTCCAGCCACGTTGCTCTGGAGCTGAACTCTATCGGTTCGCTGGAGGCTCGTGCCAACTATCGCGACGCGCTGGTGGCCTATCTTGAGCAGTTTAAAGATAAGCTGGACGAAGACTGCAAACGCCGCATGTACACCAACCCGCTGCGCGTGCTGGATTCTAAAAACCCGGACGTCCAGGCGCTGCTGAACGACGCCCCGACGCTGGGCGACTATCTTGATGAAGAGTCCAAAACGCATTTTGCCGGGCTGTGCGCGCTGCTGGATGATGCGGGTATTCGCTATACCGTGAATCAGCGTCTGGTGCGCGGTCTCGACTACTACAACCGCACCGTGTTTGAGTGGGTCACCACCAGCCTCGGTTCCCAGGGCACCGTCTGCGCCGGCGGCCGTTACGATGGTCTGGTTGAGCAGCTTGGCGGTCGCGCTACCCCTGGCGTCGGCTTTGCGATGGGGCTGGAACGTCTTGTTTTACTGGTTCAGGCAGTGAATCCGGAATTTAAAGCCGATCCTGTTGTCGATATATACCTGGTAGCCTCCGGAACTGACACCCAGTCCGCAGCAATGCGTCTGGCTGAACAGGTACGCGATGCGTTACCCGGCGTTAAGCTGATGACCAACCACGGCGGCGGCAACTTTAAGAAGCAGTTTGCGCGCGCTGATAAATGGGGCGCTCGCGTTGCGCTGGTGCTGGGCGAGTCAGAAATCGCCGACGGAAACGTGGTAGTGAAAGATTTACGCTCAGGTGAGCAAACTACCGTAACGCAGGATAGCGTTGCCGCGCATTTGCGCACACTTCTGGGTTAATCTCCCGGGAATCATTAGTCAGGAGAAGGACTGCGTGGAACTTTACAATAACGAAAACGATCAGGTCGATGCGTTAAAGCGTTTCTTTGCTGAAAATGGCAAGGCGCTGGCCGTCGGGGTGATTTTGGGCGTTGGCGCGCTGGTTGGCTGGCGCTACTGGACCTCCCATCAACTGGACACCGCCAGGGGCTCGTCTCTGGCTTATGAAAATGCGATTTCCGCGCTCAAATCGGATAAACCAGAAGCGCTGAACGCTGCGCAGAAATTTGCCGCCGATAGCAAAAACACCTATGGTGCGTTTGCGTCTCTTGAGCTGGCGCAGCAGTTTGTCGATAAAAACGACCTGCAGAACGCTGAAAAGCAGCTTCAGCAGGGGTTGGCAGCCGCTTCTGATGATAACCTGAAATCGGTTATCAATATGCGTCTTGCTCGCGTACAGCTGCAGCTTAAGCAGCCTGATGCCGCGCTGAAAACCCTGGATGCCGTGAAAGGCGAAGGCTGGACCGCGATTGTCGCCGACCTGCGCGGCGAGATCCTGCTGAGCAAAGGCGATAAGCAAGGGGCGAAAGCGGCATGGGAAGCGGGCGCGAAAAGCGATGCTTCACCGGCGCTCAGCGAAATGATGCGTATGAAAATAAATAATTTGTCCATCTGAGAGGGACTCGATGCAATTGCGTAAATTACTTTTGCCAGGGCTGCTTTCCGTTACCTTATTGAGCGGTTGTTCGCTGTTTAACAGCGAAGAAGATGTGGTGAAAATGTCGCCACTGCCGACGGTGGAAAACCAGTTTACGCCGTCCACGTCCTGGAGCACCTCCGTTGGCGGCGGTATTGGCGAATTCTACTCTAACCTGCACCCGGCTTTTGCTGATGGCGTTGTATATGCCGCCGATCGTAAAGGCACCGTTAAAGCCCTGAATTCAGGCGACGGCAAAGAGGTGTGGTCGGTTAACCTGGCCGAGAAAGACGGCTGGTTCTCCCGCGCGCCTGCGCTGCTCTCCGGCGGCGTGACCGTCTCCGGCGGCCATGTTTATATCGGTAGCGAAAAAGCGAAAGTTTACGCGCTGAACACCAGCGACGGTACCGTCGCATGGGAAGCGAGCGTGGCGGGTGAAGCGATTTCCCGTCCGGTAGTCAGCGACGGTATGGTGCTTATTCATACTACTAACGGTCAGCTGCAGGCGCTGAACGAAGCTGACGGCGCGGTGAAATGGACCGTTAACCTGGATATGCCAGCGCTCTCTCTGCGCGGCGAATCCGCACCGGCTACCGCGTACGGCGCAGCGATTGTGGGCGGCGATAACGGTCGCGTCAGCGCGGTGCTGATGCAGCAGGGCCAGATGATTTGGCAGCAGCGTATCTCTACCGCCACCGGCCCGACTGAAATCGACCGTCTTAACGACGTCGATACGACGCCGGTTATCGTGAACGGTGTGATTTATGCGCTGGCCTACAACGGTAACCTGACGGCGCTGGATCTGCGCAGCGGCCAGATTATGTGGAAACGCGAGCTGGGTTCAGTGAACGATTTCATCGTCGACGGCAACCGTATTTACCTGGTTGATCAAAACGACCGTCTGCTGGCGCTCACCACCGACGGCGGCGTGACGCTGTGGACGCAAAGCGATCTGCTGCACCGCCTGTTGACGGCGCCTGTGCTGTATAATGGCAACCTGGTTGTTGGCGATAGCGAAGGCTATATGCACTGGGTCAACCCGGAAGATGGTCACTTTGTGGCTCAGCAGAAGGTAGACAGCTCAGGCTTCCTGACCGATCCGGTTGTTGCTGACGGCAAACTGCTGATTCAGGCGAAAGACGGGACGCTGTACGCGATTACGCGTTAACAACAGCGGTAGTCTATTTTTGAGAAACGGCCCCTGACAGACAGGGGCCGTTTTGGCTTTTTTAAAAACGCCATGAAAATGGCGTTGTATCGATTTTAGTATGAGGCATTTAACATGATACCTGTGGTCGCGCTTGTCGGGCGCCCTAACGTTGGAAAATCCACGCTTTTTAACCGCTTAACGCGCACTCGCGATGCGTTGGTCGCGGATTTCCCGGGGCTGACTCGTGACCGTAAGTACGGTCGTGCTGAAGTGGAAGGCCGCGAATTTATCTGTATCGATACCGGCGGGATTGACGGTACCGAAGATGGCGTAGAAACGCGGATGGCGGAACAGTCGCTGCTGGCAATCGAAGAAGCGGACGTGGTGCTGTTTATGGTCGACGCGCGTGCGGGCCTGATGCCGGCGGATTCGGCAATTGCTAAACATCTGCGCTCTCGTGAAAAGCCGACCTTCCTGGTGGCAAACAAAACTGATGGCATCGATGCCGATCAGGCGATTGCCGATTTTTGGTCGCTGGGGTTAGGCGAGATTTACCCGATCGCCGCTTCGCACGGCCGCGGCGTCACCAGCCTGCTTGAGCACGTGCTGTTACCGTGGGTTGACGAGGTGAACCCGCCGGAAGAAGTGGACGAGGACGCGGCATACTGGGCGCAGTTTGAAGCGGAGCAGAACGGCGAAGCAGTTGAAGAGCCGGAAGATGATTTTAACCCGCAGGATCTGCCGATTAAGCTGGCGATTGTGGGCCGCCCAAACGTGGGTAAGTCAACGCTCACCAACCGTATTCTGGGCGAAGATCGTGTGGTGGTTTACGATATGCCGGGAACCACTCGCGACAGCATCTACATCCCGATGCAGCGCGATGAGCGTGAATACGTCCTTATCGATACCGCAGGCGTGCGCAAGCGCGGCAAAATCACTGACGTCGTCGAAAAATTCTCGGTGATCAAAACGCTGCAGGCGATTGAAGATGCCAACGTGGTGCTATTGGTCATTGATGCGCGCGAAGGGATTTCCGATCAGGACCTCTCCCTGCTGGGCTTTATCCTCAACAGCGGCCGCTCGCTGGTGATTGTCGTCAATAAATGGGACGGCCTGAGCCAGGAAGTTAAAGAGCAGGTGAAAGAGACCCTCGACTTCCGTCTGGGCTTTATTGACTTTGCCCGCGTGCACTTTATCTCCGCGCTGCACGGCAGCGGCGTAGGCAACCTGTTTGAATCCGTGCGCGAAGCGTACGACAGCGCCACCCGTCGTGTGGGCACCGCTATGCTGACCCGCATTATGACTATGGCTGCCGAAGACCATCAGCCGCCGCTGGTGCGCGGCCGTCGCGTGAAGCTGAAATATGCCCACGCCGGTGGTTATAACCCGCCGATCGTGGTTATTCACGGTAACCAGGTTAAAGACCTGCCGGATTCGTACAAACGCTATCTGATGAACTACTTCCGTAAATCGCTGGAAGTGATGGGCACGCCGATTCGTATTCAGTTCAAGGAAGGGGAAAACCCGTTTGCCAACAAACGTAATACCCTGACGCCGAACCAGATGCGTAAGCGTAAGCGCTTGATTAAGCACATCAAGAAAAGT
The DNA here is from genome assembly GCF_018139045.1 of Klebsiella pasteurii. NCBI lineage: Bacteria > Pseudomonadati > Pseudomonadota > Gammaproteobacteria > Enterobacterales > Enterobacteriaceae > Klebsiella > Klebsiella pasteurii. Next base: position 2,469,488 of record NZ_CP073236.1, on the reverse strand, counting down.
AAATAAGCTATCCGCTAGCATCAAAAACCTAAAGCCCGCACCCGTCGGGCTTTTTTATTATCGCCATTGTACATGCGCAGAATAATAATAAACTCGCTTGAGGCCGGGTTATAAATGTGAGAAAAACCAAGGAGGATAAATATTTTTGTGACAATGAGGTCAGAATGAAAACCCTTTTAACTCTCCTGATGCTGTTTCTTATTCCTATAGCCTGTGCCGCTGAATCACAACCGATTGAACCACGCGTTAAGCCTGCTTATCCCGCGAAAGCCGAAAAAAAAGGGATACCGGGTCAGGTTAAAGCGCAATTTGACGTTGATGAGAATGGGCGGGTGACTAACGTTCAGTTATTAAACTCCGATCCTTCCGGAATGTTTGATAATGAAGTCAGGGCCGCAATGGAAAAATGGCGATACGTCAAAGGGAAGCCTTCCAGCAATAACATCATTACCATTTATTTCACGCCAGGGCCGTCTTACGTAGAGGTGCCAGCGCCAAACCAGCCCGGCAGTATTCAAAGCAGGGGCGTTCCTTTTCGCTAAAGTAGAACGCACGTAAATGAACGTAGGGAGAATCGTATCAAACGATGGGGGCAGGGATATGAAAAAAACAATAGTGATGGTCGGTTTGGTTATTTTAGCCAGCAGCTGTACGCCGTTTCATCCTTCTGACTGTCATAAAACATCAGCGCTTGGGAGCTGTAGCTCCGGACGCTTCAGTGATAACGATAAATATGGCAAACAGGCGCGAGCGATAAAAGAGTCTATTGATTCCCAGTTATCCAATCGCTACGGCTGGACGGGTAAAAAATGCACGATACATCTGAGTTTTAGCGATGAGGGGAAACTGAATAGCGTGACAACGAGTGAAGGTCATAAAGCCTATTGTGCCGCGCTGGTAGATGCCGCTAAACGGGCCACTTTTCCGCCGTTTACCGATAAGCAGGTCTACGATGCTTTTGCTCAGTCCCGATTCAGTATGCAGGGTGAATAAAATTAAAGGCGACGGACCGCAGGGGGCGAATAACCTACTGGAGGCTAATGACTGGCAGCAGCCACAGATTGTGCAACCGTGATAAAATAAAGCGATATACCCGTCGTCAGGAGTCACCATGGAATTTGATTGCCCCGTATGCCATGCGCAGCTTGCTGTGCAGGGCAATAGCGCCCATTGCGAGCATTGTGCGAAAGATTATGTTGTTGAAGCCCGCTGCCCGGATTGCCACAAGCCGCTAGAAGTTTTAAAAGCCTGCGGCGCGGTGGATTATTTCTGCCAGCACGGTCACGGGCTGATTTCAAAAAAACGCGTCGAGTTTGTGCCGATTTAATCTTTATCGCTGACGCAGCCTTCACCGTCGCGCCAGAGCTCAATCAGTGAATTTGGCGCACGCTCCTCGGGAATGAGGATAATCAGGCTGTGATAATGCTGTTCGCTAATTATCTGAATGCGGAAGAAACGCTGGTCGCCGCTCCCCGGCGAGTCTGGCTGACCTGGCGGCTTGCCCAGCGGTAGCGACTGTTGGAGAATTGTCGCGATCCGCTGCCTTTGTTGCTCGTTAAGCCGGGCAACGACAATCTTACGCATCCCGCTGAGCGCCGGGATCCAGGCGACACCGCCCTCGCGCGCCAGCTCAATGACCGCGTCATCGCTGAGATCGGGGAGATTCATAGCGCGACTCCGACCCGCTCCCAGGCCTGAGTAATCGCATCAGCGGCCTCTTTGCCAGAGCGTTTCTCGCCATGGTGAATCGTCAGTCTGGCAAAGGCCGAGAAGTCGGCGTCTTTTGCCAGAGATTGATCGCACACCGCGTCGTACCAGGCATATCCCGCTTTTTCCCATGCAAAACCACCGATTGCGCTGGCGGCGAGATAAAAGGCGTGATTAGGAATACCGGAGTTAATATGAACGCCGCCGTTATCCTGCTGGGTATGAACAAAGTCTTTCATATGCGCGGGTTGCGGGTCTTTGCCAAGGATAGGGTCATCATAAGCGGTGCCAGGCTGCGACATAGAGCGCAGACCTTTACCGTGGATGCCTTTCGCGAGTAGCCCCTCGCCAATGATCCAGTCCGCTTTGTCTGCCGTCTGCTGGCGCTGATACTGTTTGACCAGCGATCCAAAGACATCTGATAGTGATTCGTTGAGCGCGCCGGATTGTTCGAAATAGATGAGACCGGCTTCGCTCTCCGTCACGCCGTGGCTTAGCTCGTGCGCCACCACGTCAATAGCGATAGTAAAACGATTAAAAATCTCGCCATCCCCGTCGCCAAATACCATTTGCTGGCCGTTCCAGAACGCGTTTTGATATTCGTGACCATAGTGGACGCTGCCGGTAAGCTTCAACCCGCGGTTATCCAGCGAATCTCGCTGGTAGCTCTTCCAGAAAAAATCATGGGTGATGCCGAGATAGTCATAGGCTTCATCAACGGCTACGTCGCCGTTGGAGGGCTGTCCCTCAAAACGAACCTGGGTACCCGGCAGATCCTGGGTCTGCCCGGCATCATAAATGTCGCGCTCAAGCAGGCCCGGCGTCGTCACGTGGGCCGCGGCGGGGCGGCCCGGAACGTGCGCCATCAGGGTCTGAACATGGCTGAGGGTGTTCCGCGCGCAGCGCTGTTGCTGAAGAGAACCACGATCGACAATACGACGTAAGATGTAGGGCGGAATCACATAACGGGGATAAGCTTCTGGCATATCACGCTCCTTAGCCGGATAAAACCGTTTTAAAAGGGCATGACAGCAGTATAGTTATCCCCTGCCGAAAAGGCAGGATAATCAGGCTTTTTTGCGAGTACGGGTTTTCTTCACCGGCGTGATGTTCTTCACTTCGCTCTCTACCCAGCCGTCGTTCAGGCGGGTCGTGAGGAGGTCACCTTCGCGCACCTGCGTCGTTTGTTTCAGCACTTTGCCGTCGCTGGCGGAAGTGACGCTATAGCCGCGGGCGAGCGTCGCCAGCGGGCTGACGGCTTCCAGATGCGTGACCATATTACCGAAGCGTTCACGTTGTTCGCCAAGACGCGCGCGAATGTTTTCCGCCAGCCGGTATTCCAGCTGTTGAATACGGCTCTGGACGCGGTGAATGCGCGGCTGCGGATTTTGTTGATTCAGGCGCTGCGCGGCGCGCTGCTGGCGCTGGTCGGCGCGCTTCATCTGCGTCTCAAGAGCGAAACGCATGCGTTGGCGCAATCTTTCCAGTTCCGTTTGCTGACGGGCCAGCCGCAGCTGGGGGTGCTGCTGCTGCAGGCGGTGAAAAATCTGGGTAAAGCGGCGATGGCGGTTGGCAAGGAAGTAGTCCATCGCCATTTCAAGACGCTGCTGCCCGGACTGGAGCTGACGCAGCAGCTCTTGCTGGTTGCGGCTGACAATTTCCGCCGCAGCGGATGGCGTTGGCGCGCGCAGGTCGGCAACAAAATCGGCGATAGTGACGTCGGTCTCATGGCCTACGGCGCTGACGATGGGAATAGGGCTGGAGAAAATCGCCCGCGCCACCCGCTCGTCGTTAAAGCTCCATAGATCTTCCAGCGAACCGCCGCCGCGCCCGACAATCAGCACATCGCACTCATGGCGCGCGTTGGCCAGTTCAATGGCGCGAACGATCTGCCCCGGCGCATCTTCACCCTGTACGGCGGTCGGGTAGATAACGACCGGCAGGGAAGGATCGCGGCGCTTGAGCACGTGTAAAATATCATGCAGCGCAGCGCCGGTTTTAGAGGTGATGACGCCGACGCAGTGCGCGGGGGAGGGGAGCGTTTTTTTATGCTGCTGATCGAACAAGCCTTCCGCCGCCAGCGCTGCCTTAAGCTGTTCATATTTCTGCTGCAGCAGACCTTCGCCCGCAGGCTGCATGCTTTCCACGATGATCTGATAATCGCCGCGCGGCTCGTACAGTGTGATGTTGGCGCGGACCAGCACCTGCTGCCCGTGCTGCGGACGGAACGTCACGCGGCGGTTGCTGTTGCGGAACATCGCGCAGCGCACCTGGGCGTTATCGTCCTTTAAGGTGAAGTACCAGTGACCAGAAGATGGCTGGCTGAAGTTTGAAATCTCGCCGCTAATCCACACCTGCCCCATTTCACGTTCCAGCAGCAGCCGAACCGACTGATTGAGGCGGCTAACCGTGTAAATTGAGGGGGATTGAGATGGCAACATGTGAGCAAGATCAAATTTTAAATCAGCAGGTTATTCAGTCGATAGTAACCTGCTGGGAGGGGATCGCAAGTATTATTTGCAAAAAAGGGTAGATGCAATCGGTTACGCTCTGTATAATGCCACGGCAATATTTATCCACCCTGGTCGAGATATTGCCCATGCTACGTATCGCTAAAGAAGCCCTGACGTTTGACGACGTCCTCCTCGTTCCCGCTCACTCAACCGTTCTGCCAAATACCGCCGATCTCAGCACTCAGCTGACGAAAACCATCCGTCTGAATATTCCTATGCTTTCCGCTGCAATGGATACCGTGACTGAAGCGCGTCTGGCAATTGCCCTGGCACAGGAAGGCGGCATCGGCTTTATTCATAAAAACATGTCCATTGAACGCCAGGCTGAAGAAGTAAGGCGCGTGAAAAAGCATGAATCCGGCGTGGTGACCGACCCGCAGACCGTCCTGCCAACCACTACCCTGCGCGAAGTTAAAGTGCTGACCGAACGCAACGGTTTTGCTGGCTATCCGGTGGTCACCGAAGACAACGAGCTGGTCGGCATCATTACCGGCCGCGATGTGCGTTTCGTCACCGACCTGAACCAGCCGGTTAGCGTATATATGACGCCGAAAGAGCGTCTGGTTACCGTTCGTGAAGGTGAAAGCCGCGAAGTGGTTTTTGCCAAAATGCATGAAAAACGCGTTGAGAAAGCGCTGGTTGTGGATGACAGCTTTCATCTTCTCGGCATGATCACCGTTAAAGATTTCCAGAAAGCGGAGCGTAAACCGAACGCCTGTAAAGATGAGCAAGGTCGCCTGCGCGTTGGCGCAGCGGTTGGCGCGGGCGCGGGCAACGAAGAGCGCGTTGATGCGCTGGTTGCCGCGGGCGTAGATATTCTATTGATCGACTCTTCGCACGGCCACTCTGAAGGCGTACTGCAGCGTATCCGTGATACTCGCGCTAAATATCCTGACCTGCAAATCATCGGCGGTAACGTGGCGACCGGCGCGGGTGCTCGGGCGCTGGCGGAAGCCGGCTGCAGCGCGGTGAAAGTGGGTATCGGTCCTGGCTCCATCTGTACGACTCGTATCGTGACCGGCGTGGGTGTTCCGCAGATCACTGCCGTTTCTGACGCGGTTGAAGCGCTGGAAGGCACCGGTATCCCGGTTATTGCCGACGGCGGTATCCGATTCTCCGGCGATATCGCGAAAGCGATTGCCGCAGGCGCAGCCGCAGTCATGGTTGGCTCAATGCTGGCCGGTACCGAAGAATCCCCGGGTGAAATCGAACTCTACCAGGGCCGTTCTTACAAATCCTACCGCGGTATGGGTTCCCTGGGCGCGATGTCTAAAGGTTCCTCCGATCGCTACTTCCAGACCGATAACGCTGCCGACAAACTGGTGCCGGAAGGTATCGAAGGTCGCGTCGCCTATAAAGGCCGTCTGAAAGAGATTATTCACCAGCAGATGGGCGGCCTGCGCTCCTGTATGGGTCTGACCGGTTGTGGTACCATCGACACCCTACGGACCAAAGCGGAATTCGTGCGCATCAGCGGCGCGGGTATCCAGGAGAGCCACGTTCACGACGTGACCATCACTAAGGAATCCCCGAACTACCGCATGGGCTCCTGATTTTCATCGCCCGGCCACGCGCCGGGCGATTTATTTAACCTGTATTACTTGCCTCGGAATTATCGTCAATGACGGATAACATTCATAAACATCGTATTCTTATCCTGGACTTCGGTTCTCAGTACACCCAGCTGGTTGCGCGTCGCGTTCGTGAATTAGGTGTCTATTGCGAACTGTGGGCATGGGACGTGACTGAAGCTCAAATTCGTGAGTTTAATCCTAACGGCATTATTCTTTCCGGCGGCCCGGAAAGCACCACCGAAGATAACAGCCCGCGCGCGCCCCAGTATGTCTTCGAAGCCGGCGTGCCGGTATTCGGCGTATGCTACGGCATGCAGACCATGGCTATGCAGTTGGGCGGACACGTTGAAGCGTCTAATGAGCGTGAGTTTGGCTATGCGCAGGTTGAAGTTCAGACCGATAGCGCCCTGATCCACGGTATTGAAGATGCGCTGAGCGCGGATGGTAAGCCGATGCTGGACGTCTGGATGAGCCACGGCGACAAAGTTACCGCCATCCCGTCTGACTTCGTCACCGTCGCCAGCACCGAAACCTGCCCGTTCGCCATTATGGCTAACGAAGAGAAGCGCTTTTACGGCGTGCAGTTCCATCCGGAAGTGACCCACACCCGTCAGGGTCTGCGCATGCTTGAGCGTTTCGTACGCGATATCTGCCAGTGTGAGGCGCTGTGGACGCCGGCCAAAATTATCGACGATGCCATCGAACGCATTCGTCAGCAGGTTGGCGACGATAAAGTGATTCTCGGCCTCTCCGGCGGCGTGGATTCCTCCGTTACCGCTATGCTGCTGCACCGCGCCATCGGCAAAAACCTGACCTGCGTCTTCGTGGATAACGGTCTGCTACGTCTGAATGAAGCCCAGCAGGTTATGGACATGTTTGGCGACCGTTTCGGCCTGAACATTGTTCACGTTGAAGGCGAGGCGCGTTTCCTGACCGCGTTGGCGGGGGAAAACGATCCGGAAGCGAAGCGTAAAATCATCGGCCGTGTATTCGTTGAGGTTTTCGACGAAGAAGCGCTGAAGCTGGAAGATGTGAAATGGCTGGCGCAGGGGACTATCTACCCTGACGTGATCGAGTCTGCGGCTTCCGCAACCGGCAAAGCGCACGTTATCAAATCTCACCACAACGTGGGTGGTCTGCCGAAAGAGATGAAGATGGGCCTCGTTGAGCCCCTGCGCGAGCTGTTCAAAGATGAAGTGCGTAAGATTGGCCTCGAGCTGGGTCTGCCGTACGACATGCTGTATCGCCACCCGTTCCCGGGACCGGGCCTCGGCGTGCGCGTGCTGGGCGAAGTGAAGAAAGAGTACTGCGACCTGCTGCGTCGCGCTGATGCCATTTTCATCGAAGAGCTGCACAAAGCCGATCTGTACAACAAAGTGAGCCAGGCATTCACCGTATTCCTGCCAGTTCGCTCCGTTGGCGTCATGGGCGATGGCCGTAAGTACGACTGGGTGGTTTCCCTGCGTGCTGTCGAAACCATCGACTTTATGACCGCGCACTGGGCGCATCTGCCGTACGATTTCCTCGGCCGCGTGTCCAACCGCATCATCAATGAAGTCAACGGTATTTCCCGCGTGGTGTATGACATCAGCGGTAAGCCGCCGGCGACCATTGAGTGGGAATGATTTCACGTCTGGCAACAGCCTGCACGTAAAAGCAGTAAAGTACCTGTAAGCCCGCGTAACAGCGGGCTTTTTTGTTTTTGTGTCTGGCACTTTCTGGCAGCTGTTAGCAACGGGAAGCACGGTTTTTTCAATGGAATTTTTGATGGTACTCTCTGGTTTTGAATTTTGATCTCCTCCCTGAAAACAGTACCAGGGTCACCTTGCTGGTGTGGATTTCACAGCGCTCACGAGAGTGCTACCAGTTGGCCGCCAAGCCCAGGGAGCGCGGCCTGCAGTATCTGGAAAACCTGACGCTGCTGATCGAAAGTACTTCAGGGAGCCCCAGCGCATCATGACCGAAGCCAAGCGCAATCTTATCTACACCTCGATGACGGTTGGCCAGGTCGCCGACAGCCTGGGGTTCGTCGAGCAGGCTTACTTCTCACGGTTCTTCAAGCGCACAACGGACCTGACCCTGAAGGCGTTTCGCCTTCAGCGCCGGGAAATCTAGCCTTCGCTCAACTTCACCAGGCTGAACAGCATCTCCAGCACTGGCGTGGCGACGCCCAGGCGCTTGCCACGCTCGACCACCGCGCCATTGATGAAATCGATCTCGGTTTTGCGACCTGCCTCGACATCCTGCAGCATCGACGGTTTGTGCTGCTGGTGATTGCGAAAGGCATAGTCGACAGCAGCGATAACCCGCCGCTGATCAGCATCAACGCCAGCAGCCTGTGCAACCGCCACGGTTTCGCTGACGATGCGGGAGGTCACCTGCCGTCCCTCTTCAGCGTGGCCGACCGCGCCCACGGTCCGGCGGGTCACCGCGCAAACCGAATTGAGCGCTGCGTTGAACGCCACCTTCTCCCAGATCGACACCTGCACCTGCGGATCGGCCTTGCACGGCAAACCGGCCTGGCTAAAATTCGCCGCGATTTCGTGCACGGTCGGGCTGTCCTTACCATTGCCTGTCCAGATATTGATGTGCCCTTCGCCGTGGCTGTGCACCACGCCAGGCGCGACAAGGTCTGCCGGCAAGTTGGTCATGCCGACGATGATGCGCTCGGCCGGAACCACGCGGGCGATGAGCTCGGCATTGCCCAGCCCGTTCTGCACCGAAAGCGCCCAAGTCTTCGGCCCCACCAGGTGGCGCACTGACTCGATGGCGGCGGCGGTATGAAACCCCTTGGTAAAGATCACCAGCAGGTCGAAGTGGCCTGTCACTTGGTGTGCACGAGAGATCGGCACCCTGACGCTTTCCTGTACGTCAGGCGTCTCCAGGCGCAAGCCCTGGCGAGAGATGACCTCGATGGTCGTCTCCGACGCCTCCACGAAAGACACGTCCTGTCCAGCCAAGGCCAGGCGCGCACCAAACAGTCCGCCCATCGCCCCTGCGCCCACTATTGCAATTTTCATTGCTGCTCCTTCGAGTAAATGAATGGCCACTTCAGGAAGCCATTCTCTGTCTCACAAATAAATGCGTACCCGGCAAAACATAAATGCCGTCTATGTCCTGAGGCATTGCACCACCGCTGGCCCACGCCATGACCGCCGATTGTCAGGGTGGTCATGGCGCCGTAACTCTTGTTGTCGATATCGCCATACAATGCTTTGCCGTCTTCACGGTTCTGGGAGTGGCGCAACTCGGTCTGCAGCGAGTAGCCGGTCGACAAGACGGACGGTTGGACAAGTCCAGGTAATGCTGCTGATAAATGTCCTCGATCTGGCCGTAGAAAACAGAAGAATCACGGCGTCAGTGGATTCGCAGGACCAGGCGCAAGCCGAAAGGAACCTGCGCCAGTATGCTAGAACGGGTATTTGCGTGGTGTCATCTGCACGCTGATCCAGTGATCGGTGGTGAATTCCTCGATTGCCCACTCACCGTTGAAACGCCCCAGCCCCGAGTTCTTCTCACCGCCAAAGGGAGCGTGTGCCTCGTCGTTGACCGGAATGTCGTTCACATGGGTCATGCCAGCCTTGATTCGACGCGCGAAACGCGCGCCGCGCTCCAGGTCGGCGGTGAACACGGCGCTAGATAGCCCGAACTCGCTGTCGTTCGCAAGCGCCAGCGCGTGGGCCTCATCTCGCGCGCGCTGAATGCCGACCAGCGGGCCGAAAATTTCGTCGCGGGTGATCTCCATTTCTTCCGTCACATCGGCGAACACGTGAGGCGGCAGCAGTTGCCCACGCACGTCACCTTCGACGACTGGACGGGCACCCTCCTCCCTGGCCCGCGCTACCTTGCTCAGCAACGTGTCCAGTTGCTTGCGGTTGATGATAGGCCCGACCACGGTATCCGGCTCGCTGGGGTCGCCCACCTTCAACGCCTTGACCCTTTCGGCATAGCGCTCGACGAAGCGGTCATACAGTGCGTCCTCGACGATGATGCGGTTGATCGCCATGCAGATCTGCCCCTGGTGCAGGAACTTGCCCATCACCGCCGCTGCTACCGCCTGCTCCAGGTCGGCATCGGCCAGCACCACGAACGGGCTGTTGCCGCCCAGCTCCAGTGCCACGTGCTTGAGGTGCTTGCCACCGCTGGCGATACGGCCAATGTTGGCGCCCACAGGGGTCGAGCCCGTGAAGGAGATGAATTTGGGTACCGGATGCTCGACGAACGCATCACCAATCTCGGCACCAGAGCCGACCAGCACGCTAATCACGCCTGCCGGAACGCCGGCTTCCTCGAAGATGCGCGCGGCCAGCAGGCCGCCCGTCACGGGGGTATCGCTCGCGGGCTTGATCACCACGGCATTGCCCAGGGCCAATGCCGGTGCCACCGAACGCTGGGTGAGGTGGAGCGGGAAGTTCCATGGGCTGATCACCCCCACCACACCCAGAGGCTCTCGGTAAACGCGATTTTCCTTGCCTGGGACGTTGGACGGCAGAATGCGCCCGTGCACCCGCGCCGGAAAAGAGGCTGACTCCAGGGTGATGCTGCGCGCAGCGCCCCACTCGATTTGCGCCTTGATGCGGGTACTGCCCGACTCGCGGATGATCCAGCCGATGATCTCCTCGCGACGCTCATCGAAGATCTGCACCGCACGGTGCAGGATGGCCGAGCGCTGCCCCGGTCCTATCATCGCCCACTCGACCTGGGCGCGCTGCGCGGCCTGATAGGCTTCGTCCAGGTCATCGCGGGTAGCCTGCTTGATCTGCAGCAGGGTTTCTCCGTTGTACGGATCGCTGACCAGCAGTGATTGCGGCGCACTGCCTTCACGCCATGCGCCGGCAATCGGCAGCAGGTGAAGATCGCGATACGGCGTGTGATTGACTTGACTCACGGAATATCTCCTTTATCAGCATTGGGCACGTTGTTCAGTGATGGGTGTCTGCCGGCTGGGCATTCAAGCTCACGCTGGCAACGGCCCTTCTTTTGATCATGGCAATGGCGAAAATCGCCACCAATCCGGGGACCGCGCAGAGAATGAAATTGATCTGCAGTGGCAGGTTTATGCTCAGCATCAGGCCGCCCATTGCCGGGCCAGCCACGGCCCCGAAACGGCCAATTGCCGAACACCAACTCACGCCCGTCGCACGGATCTCGCTCGGGTACTGCTGTGCAGCGAAGGCGTGGATGACGGCCAGGGTGCCGATGGTGGTGGCACCGGCGATCAGCAACATAGCGTTGAGCAACAGCGGGCCAGGCTTGATACCCAGCGTGCAGAGTGAGATCACCGCCAGCAGAAAGAACAGTATCAACGTGGGCTTGCAGCCCCAGCGATCGGCGAGCCAGCCACCACCCAGGGCGCCGAAGGTGGCGCCAATGTTCAAGGTCACCAGGAACATCAGGCTCGAACCCAGCGGGAAGCCACCGGCGACCATGATCTTCGGTAGCCAAGTATTGAGCCCATAGACCATCAGCATGCACATGCCAAACCCCAGCCACAGGAACATCGTACCCACGCCACGTCCTTCGGTGAACAGACGCGACAACGGTGCCGCGCTCGAAGTGCGTACGGGCGCATCGAAACGTACCTGGTCAGCGTCGACGGCGGGATCGATGCGTTTGAGCAGCGCACTGGCCGCGGCCTTGTCCTTTTTCAGCAGGAAGTTCAGCGACTCGGGCAGCTGGCGGTACATCCACGGCAGGAACAGCAGCGGGATGCCGCCCACCAGAAACGTTGCCTCCCATCCAAAGCGAGGAATGATAAACATGGCTACCAGAGCAGAAAAAATTGCCCCGATCGAGTAGAAGCTGAGCATGATAGTGGTCATTCGGCTGCGACGTGCTTTCGGTGTCAGATCATTCATCAACGCGACGATGTTGGGGATCGCCCCCCCCAGCCCGACGCCGGTGACGAAACGCAGAGTTGCGAAACTCTCCGCATCCCAGGCCCACGCGGTACCCAGCGTGCAAACACTGGCCAGCGTCATGGCGCTGAGAATAACTTTGCGCCGTCCCAGGCGATCAGCCAGCGGGCCGATGACGACAGCGCCGAACATCATGCCGAACAGCGCGGCACTGCCCATCCAGCCGGCAATGACCGGAGTCAATGCCCAATGCTCCATCAATTGCGGCACGACAGAGCCGTAGATGACCAGGTCATAGCCATCGAACAGCATGATGAAGGAACACCAGAAAAGTAGGGTATAGTGGAGTTTTCCAAGCGGAGCGGAGCCCGCGACATCCAAGGCACGTCGTTGAGTCATTGTTGTATCTCTTATTGTTGTTATCGAGATTAGTGAGCGAGGCGCCGGCGGCGACCACGTTCACATGAGGTCAGTGAGGCTGGATGGTCAGGGTCGGCACCTCGATGACGGTGGGTTCATTGGCGTCCAGCGCAGTTCGTAGTGCCGCCTTGAAGCTGTCCCGGGTATCGGTGTATACGGCCTTGACCCCATAGCCTTTGGCAATGGCACAGAAGTCCAGGCCGGGAACGTCAAGGCCAGGGGAGTCCTCGGCCTTGAGCACCCCGGCAAACCAGCGCAGGGCACCGTAGGTGCCGTTCTTGAGGATGATGAACACCACGGGTACCCGGTATTGCGCGGCCGTCCAGAGCGCGGTGATGCCGTAGTTGGCAGAGCCATCACCGATCAGTGCGACAACTCGGCGCTGCGGTTGGGCGAGCTGCACGCCAACGGCGGCCGGCAGGCCGAAGCCCAGGCCACCCGCTGCCGGGAAGTAATAGCTGCCTGGATGACGCAGGTTCATGCGCTGCCAGAATGCCGTGGTTGTCGAGGTTGATTCCTTGACATAGATGGCATCGTGCGGGGCGACTGCATCGAGTACATCGAACAGCGTTTCCGGGTGCAGGTGGTGCGGCTCGTCGGTGACACACTCAGGCGCAGCGAGTGCTTCTGGATACGGCCGGGACTGCTGGACGACTTCTTCGGCCAGCACGCGCAGGGTTTCCTTGATGTCGCCGACCAGCGCATGGCCCATGGGTGCTCGTGCAGCCTCTAGCGGATCGGAGGTGATGTGCAGCAGTTGCGCCCCGACCGGCAGGTAATCACCGGGGGCAAACTGGTGATAACGGAACACCGGCGCACCCACCACGATGATCAGGTCATGGCCTTGCAGGGTCTTGCTGATGCCAGCGATAGCCGCTGGCAGCACGCCCCGGAAGCTGGGGTGACGGGTAGGGAACGGGCAGCGCGACGCCGACGGGGCGATCCAGACGGGCATGCGCAGCTTGTCAGCCAGGGCCACTGCGTGGTCGTTGGACAGCGTCGCATCGACATCGGGGCCCAGTACCAGCACCGGATTGCGTGCGTCTTGCACTTGCTGGACCAGCACCTGCAGTTGCCGAGCGTCTGGCGTACCTGCCGTCTGCACGTCGCGCTCGATCAGGTGCTCGACGCCGGGTCCCGAAGGCTGATCCCAGTCATCGTAAGGAATCGACAGGTACACCGGTGCTTTCGGCGTGGTGTTCGCATACTGGATCGCCTGGCTCAGGGCACGCGGTACGTCCTGGGCGTTGGCTGGTTCGTAGCTCCACTTCACCAACGGCTTGGGCAGTTGCGTAGCATCTACGTTGGCCAGCATGGCCTCTACCCCGATCATCGGTCGCACTTGCTGACCCGCGGTGATCACCAGGGGGCTGTGCGAGTACCAGGAGTTGGTCAGCGCGCCCATACCGTTCCCCGTGCCTGCCGCAGCATGCAGGTTGACGAACGCCGGCTTGCCGCTGGCCAGCGCATAACCGTCGGCCATGCCCACCACCGCACCTTCGTGAAGGCCGAGTACGTACTGAAAGTCTTCCGGGAAGCTCTTCAGGAACGGCAGTTCGTTGGAGCCGGGGTTGCCAAAGATGGTGGTCATGCCGTGGCGGCGCAGTAGCGCATATGCAGCGGAGTGAATTGTTTTCATAAAGTTAATATTTAGTAAATGTCATGTAGTTCAACTGTAGAGAGATGACTAAAATCGATCAAATAAATACTTTGACTTCAGCGCATAAACACTATCTATATACAACGGGAGATTAGCCAATGGCCGGTTTCGACCTCAACCTGATCACGACTTTCGTCACGCTCTATGAAACCCAGAGTGTCACCGTGGCTGCTGAGCGACTCTGCGTGACTCAGCCATCAGTGAGCTATGCATTGGCCAAACTCAGGGAACAGTTCGATGACGCCTTATTCGTACGTAACCAACAAGGCATGCAACCTACGCGGCTGGCTACTCAGCTCTATGAGGGATTCAAGGAAGCCAGCCGTAGCATCAATGATGCCGTTTCTGAGGCACGCAAATTTTCCCCATCAACCTCAAAGCGACGTTTTCGCCTTGCCTTGTCGGATTTGGGGGAAATTGCTTTGCTGCCAAGAGTGCTCGACCGTCTCAACCAGATGGCGCCGAGTATCGAGCTTGACATCGTGCCGCTTGAGATCGACCAGGTCGCAACATGGCTGAACGATGGGCATATCGACGCGGCTATCTGTAGTCAGATATTGCCGGGGGCCGGCATTACCCACCAAAGGCTGATGAGCGAGCAATACTGTTGCCTGGTCGATGACGCTCATCCACGTATTGGCACGCAGATGAACATGCAGCAATTTCTCGCCGAACCCCATGCAATTGTCACCCGAACATCCGGCCATGGCATGGTAGAAGACGTCCTGAAAAAAATGGCCGTCGAGCGCCGAGTGCGGCTACGCATCCCACATTTTTCGGTACTGCCAAAGATCATCCCCGGGACTGAGATGATCACTATCTTGCCCTATCGCATTGCCTGGAGCTTTTGCGAATTTCCAGGAGATAAGCCATTGAAAGTCGTCGATCTACCTTTCGAGGTACCATCTTTCGAAGTGACCCTGCACTGGCATTCGCGAAGTGAAAAATCCACTTCGCTGAAGTGGTTCTGCGAGCAGATTGAGGCTGCACTTGGTGAGCCTTAAGACCGCTACCGGCAGATTCTGTTGAAAAAGTAGCGACCTCTCCGTGCCGACGGCAGAATCACTCTGTCGGTGAACGCGGGGACGAACAGCATGATGGGACCGCTACCGGGTGGACGGCTGCGCCTGTTCTACTCGTTCAATCTGGAAGACCATATCCCAGTCCAACACCTCCTGCGCAGTATCGACCAGTGTCTGGATCTGCGTGATCTACTCAGCTACCTTGCGGATTTCTACAGCTCCATCGGACGCCCCTCGATCGACCCAGAGTTGATGATGCGGATGCTGGTCATTGGCTACTGCTAAGTGGGCGATCGCTAATGGAGACAGGGATTTGTCCCGCGTAGCTCTCTCCGTTCTGGCAAAGGTAGCAGTCGTAATATCGCAAGATTTAAAGTGCTTAGTCGATGACCCTGCTGTCGTTACTTTGCCCTGCCACCAAGCATACCGCAGCAATATTGATTACCAGCGGCTTAGGTACTGGTGCCGTGAAAGTCGCAAGATCGTTATCGTTTACCAGGATAGAAACGGTATCGAGACGCAGCGTACCGTCTGGCCGTTCATGATGGGCTTATGTCACAGGAGCGCAAGTGGTGATCGCATGGTGTGAAATGCGTGAAGACTTTAGGGTATTCCGAGACGAGCGGATCAAGGTCGTCAAGTTTTGTGAGATGCAATACCCAGTCCTCACAGCCGTACTACGTAGAGACTGGATGCAGCGTCAAGCGCTGTTGGCAGTTCAGACAGGCTCTCAAAAGTGATGTTGATCCTTTATGGTATTTGTCATGGTTTTAAAGTTTTTCGTGCCTTGTAGGCTTCGGATTTACTGGTCTGTGCGGGGCTATTGATAATTGAGTGGGAATAAATTGTATTCTTTGCGTTAATTGAATAAAAAATAATGCCATTAGTGATTGACGTCATTAATGGCATTTTTCATAACAATATCGCCGGATTACGGCATTCCCTGAGACGATAAATACGGTTTGTCTTACCGAGAAATCAAAAGTCACAGGGGTCATACTGTCAGCCCCGTTCTTCAATCGCCGCGGGCGAACTCTCACGTTGATACCATGCAATTGACATCGCCAGGCCGAAAACCACCAGCGCCAGCGCGGCGGAAATCGCTAAACTGCCTCTCATCCCAAGATGATGATTCAGCCACGCGTAGGCAAACGGCGAGGCGGCGGCCAGCAGCTGCGCGGGAATCAACAAAATGCCGGTTCGCCGGGCATAATCCTCCGTGGCGAAAAGCTGCAGCGGCAGGGTGGCTTTAAATACGGTCGTCAGGCCGTTGATCGCGCCGTAACCCAGAACAAATCCACCAGCCGCCCAGGAGAGATATGACCCGCTCAGACCGAGCGCAAAGCAGAGCGGCATCGCCAGGGTGGTCAATATCGTTAGCCTTAACGGCGTAAGGGCGGAACCGGACGCGACTTCGAGAAAGCGCGCGCCGGTTTGCCCAATCCCCCACAGCATTCCCACTGCGACAGGCAGCCCAACGCTGGCGATAAACTCCGGAAGATGCGTCGAGGTACCGTTGGAAACGAAGGTCACCAGCGCAATCAGCGACGCGTAGAGCAGGGCGGAGCGCTTATCGCGGCCAGATAGCCGCTGGCGTTTAATCGCCAGCTGGGGTGGCGGCAATTTATTATTTGGCATTTTCCACAGCAGCATAGCGCTAAGCAGGCCGAACAGGGCATAGATCAGCAGCGCATGCCGCCAGTCCATCTGCGTCAGCAACCCTGCGCCGAGCGGCCAGAACAGAGCCGAAGCCAGCCCTCCGGCCAGCGTCACGCGCGAGATGATGAGTCTGGCGCTTTGCCCATAGATATTGACCAGCGCGGCAAACAGCGCGTCATAGAGCGCCAGGCGCATGCCGAACCCGGTCAGGGCCCAGGCGGCGAACCAGGCCGACAGGCTATGGACGTAAGCCATGATCAGGCAGCCTGCTGAAATCATCAGCGTACCTGTGACCACTATCCGTTGGCCGCCAAAGTGGGCCAGTAGCCGGGCGACAAATGGGGAGAGCATTGCCATCATGAGCATGGCGATAGTCAGGCCGAAGTAGATTTCCGTTGCGGCCCAGCCGGTCTCTTGGGCGATAGCTCTGGCGAAAGTGCCGGGCATATAAAACGATATTCCCCAGTTAATCAACTGGTTGCACCCGGCGGCAAGGGTGACAAAGCCCGGCGCGGAGAGTGATTTTGCAGGTGTTTTCATGATCGTCCATTTTGTTACGCTGTTGTCGGCAGCATACCCTGCACGCTATTGTGGAGGCAGGCCGGTCCATTTATGACCCTTATAAGAGAAACTTTGTGATGACGACGCTCAATCTGGGAAATCTGGCGACGTTCCGCCTGGTGGTACAGCGCGGAAGCTTCTCAGCCGCAGCTGACCTGCTGGGGTTGTCGCAGCCCGCGGTAAGCCTGCAGGTACGTCAGCTGGAACAATTTCTGCAGACCAGACTGCTTGAGCGCACCGGGCGAGGCATTAAGGCGACGGCGGCGGGAATCGCTTTGCTGGCGCATAGCGATCGGATTGAGCAGACGGTGAGCGCGGCGGTGCAATCGGTTAGCGAATTCAACCGTGAAATTAGCGGTTCGGTGACGCTGGGTACCGGGGCAACCGCCTGTATCCATCTATTACCTCCGCTGTTGCAGAAGCTGCATCAGGATCATCCTCTGCTGACGGTCAGGGTCACGGTTGGCAATACGCTGGAGGTCGTTCGGGCTATCGAAGAGAATCGGCTCGATCTTGGGCTTTGTACGCTACCGGCGAACGGACGCAGCCTGGCGGTAACGCCGGTATTAAATGAAGAGTTTGTCTGTATCTTCAGCGATGGGCAAGACGAGCTGTCCTCGCCGCTGACGCCAGAGATTCTGCAATCATTGCCGCTAATTGCTTTTGAAGCGGGTAGCGGAACCCGGGATCTGATTGACGGCTGGTTTCGCCATAATGGACTAATGGTCGTGCCCGTCATGCAGTTAGGCAGCATTGAGGCGATTAAGCGCATGGTGCGCGCGGGACTGGGATACAGCATTGTGCCGCGTATGGCGGTAGAGCATCCGCAGGATAGCATCGGCCTGAAGGTGCAATCGTTGACTCCGCTGCTGTATCGTCAGCTAGGCGTCGTTATGCGCCAGGATAAAATCATCAGCAAAGGCATTGCTGAATTGCTGCGTTTGCTACCTCAAATCGGTTGCTGAACGCGGTACGCAGCGCTTATTTTTGTACGGGCGTTTTCAGCGAGTCGGCAGGTTCAACAGTAATGGTGGATTGCTGCGACTGCTTCTTATCCTGATGATGATACCAGGCGCCGATGGAGGAGTAGACAAAGCGTCCAAAGAAGAAGATAAAGCTGATAAGCAGTACGATACGGGTCATGCGACGGTTAAATCGATGTCGTTTACGCATACTGGGTGCCTGACTCACAAAAGGTTCCTTAAAGTATACCCAAAGGATGGGCGATGTGCGTATTAAGGCACAGTAAAGCGGAAGGGTCAATTGATGAGAATGTAAAAATCCCAAGGCTAAAACATTAATAAATGTTATATAAGATAATCCTCGTATTTACATGCTTTCTGCTTATCGCAGATTGATGTTAAAAAAAAAGCATTATTAATATTAGCCTCGAGATTTCTTGATTTATATCAATCGTCTATTTTTTTCGACATCTAAAATCATCAGCAAGTTACGCGTTGTTATTCCTTGCGCGATTATGATGGTTGGTTGGATGCCTGCCTGAATATACCCTGCAGGATTTAGGGTTATCCGTAGAGCATCTATGAAAATAATTAAACTATACAGACAATATCGGGATAAATGGTGGGCGTTGCCGCTGATCTTGCCCATTCTTTTACTCCCTCTGGCAAGATGGGCTAACACCGATGCATTACTCAATGGTAATGAAGTTTATCTTTACTATTTACCCCTGGCGTTAGTACTGAGCCTGATGCTGTTTTTCGGCTGGGCCGCTTTGCCGGGCATCGTTCTCGGTTTGTTACTTACCATTACGCGCGGCATGACGCTGGAAGATTCCATCGGCGTGATTTTTCATTTTCTTATTCCGACGGTTCTTTGCTGGGGCGGGTATCGCGTTTTTGTCCCGCGCAGGCAGCAAATCTCGCACGGTAATGTGCGACTGATGCCTCAACGTTTATTCTGGCAGATGCTGCTACCATCACTGATCTTTCTTATCCTTTCCCAACTCGCCGAGTATTTGGGGATCCATCCGCGCGCAACCGGTTTGATTGGGGTCAACCCCTTAAGTTTGCGTTCGCTTATCACCTTTCAGGCCCTGATGGCCGGATGTTTGACCGGCGTGCCGCTATGCTACTTTCTGATTCGAATTATCCGCAACCCGCTCTATATTCGGGGTTTTGTTTCTCAGATTCGCCTGCAGATCGATCCAAGAATAAAGCGCTTAGAATTTATTTTATGGGTGGCAGTGCTGATCTTTTTATTGGTGCTGCTATTAATGCCGTTGAATAGTACGAGCACTATTTTTAGCACGAATTATACCTTGTCCTTGGTTATGCCCGTGATGCTGTGGGGGGCGATGCGTTTTGGCTATCGCTTCATTTCATTGGTTTGGTCCCCTATATTGATTGTTATTATCCACTTTCATTATCAATATCTCCCGCATTCACCGATTTACAGTAATCAGCTAGCTATTATCTCCTCAAGCTATCTGGTGTTTTCATTTATTATCGCCTATATGGCGATGCTGGCGACGCAGCAGAGAATTTTTTATGCGCGCATGCACAGGATGGCCTTTATGGATCCGGTTGTACGCTTGCCCAATATCCGGGCGCTAAGTCGGGCGTTAAATAAATTCTCCTGGTCAGTGGTGTGCTTCTTACGCATTCCCGAGCTGGAAATATTGGGCCGCCATTACGGCGTTCTGTTGCGTATTCAGTACAAACAACTGCTGGCCGAGTCGCTCAGCGAGCTATTGCAGCCTGGTGAGGATATCTATCAGATGGCCGGGCACGAGCTGGTTATCCATCTGCACAGTGAAGACCATCAGCAGCGAATCCCCCTGCTGTTTGACCACCTCAAAAAGTTTCGCTTTGTCTGGAATGGTATGCCGCTGCAGCCGCCCGTGGGACTCAGCTATTGTAACGTTCGCTCTCCGGTGACGCATCTGCATTTACTGCTTGGAGAACTCAGCGGCGTGGCTGACCTTTCGCTGGCGACCGGAAGTCCTGAAAATTTACAGCGCCGTGGCGCCATTAATACGCAGCAGGAGCTGAAAGACAAAGTCACGATAATGAATCAGCTGGTAAAGGCGCTGGAGCACGATCGCTTTATTCTGATGGCACAACAGATAGTCGGCATCCGGGGGGATAGCTATCATGAAGTTCTGCTGAGAATGCTGAATGACAACGATGAAATCATCATGCCTGATGTCTTCTTACCGGTGGCGCACGAGTTTGGACTGTCGGCGCGCATCGACAGTTGGGTCCTCGAACATACGCTGATCTTTATGGACAAGCGGCGCAAAAAGCTTCCTGGAATGCGTCTGGCGATAAATATTTCACCTTTTTCTGTGAGTAACAGCCATTTCCATCAGCAGGTAAAAACGCTGCTGGAGCATTATGACATCGAACCCTGGCAGATTATTTTTGAGCTGACGGAGAACCATTCGCTTACCAATCCCGAGCAGGCACGGAAAACCCTGGCGCAGCTTCAGGACCTGGGCTGTCGGGTCGCGATTGATGATTTTGGCACCGGCTATGCCAGCTATGCGCGGCTGAAAACGCTGAATGCGGATTTGCTGAAAATTGACGGCAGTTTTATTCGTAATCTGGTGACCAGCAGTCTGGACTATCAGGCCGTTGCCTCTATTTGCCTTCTGGCGAGGATGAAAAATATGCAGGTGGTGGCTGAATATGTCGAAACGCCAGAGATTCGTCAGGCCGTGGTTTCACTGGGGATCGATTATATGCAGGGCTATGATATCGGCAAGCCGGCCCCGCTTGAGGCGTTGGTTGAGGATGAATAAGCGAATGGGCCGGATTTTCCGGCCCATATGAGTGAAGCTAGCTTGCCGCGTCAGGCTTCTCTTCTTCGCTGATTTTCAGCCACCAGTCAGGTACGCCTTCCCAGTACTCCTGCTCTTTTTCCAGATCGAGCAATACCAGCGCATTCTGGCTAAACCAGTCATGCGGGAAGGTCAGCGTCCAGTGGTTCGCCTCGGTTTTCAGCGTAAGGGTTGGCGGCGTGGTCGTCGCCTGTCGCTGGTTATTCAGCAGCACCCCAAGGCGCAGCAGCTGTATTAACGGCAGAAACTGCTTTTTCTTAAACAGCGTAAAACGCGGTAAATCATCCAGCTTAATCGCTTTACGGTGATAGCGAACTAAGGTGGCCATCAGCATCTGCTGTTCCTGATTAAAGCCCGGCAGATCGCTGTTTTGCAGGATGTAAGCCGAATGGCGGTGCATGCCGCTGTGGTTAATATTTAAGCCGACTTCATGCAGCATGGTCGCCCATTTCAGCAGCGCCGCCAGATGAGGGTTCGCAAGCTTGGGATTCTGCTCCTGCCATTGCTCAAAAATATGCGTGGTGGTCTCCAGTACCCGACGCGCCTGCTCGCGGTCGATATTGTACTGGTTCGCCAGACTTTGTGCGGTGCGGCTACGGATATCCTGGTGACGGAAACGTCCTTCCATCTCGTACAGTACGCCTTCGCGCAGCGCGCCGTCGGATAAGCGCAGCTCTTTAATCGCCAGCGCGTCAAACACCCCGCAAAGAATCGCCAGGCCGGGAGCAAAAACGGCTTTACGATCTTCCGAGAGTCCAGGCAGGCTCAGCGAGTCGAAGTTTTTATACTTCAGTAGTTCTTCGACCAGCATCTCAAGGCGCTCTGGGGTGATAAAGCCGTCTTTCTCACCCATGGCCACCAGCACTTCGTGAGCGGCTTTAATGGTGCCCGATGCGCCGAGGGCGACGTTCCACCCCTGGATGCGGAACTGCCAGGCCAGGGTTTCCAGCTTTTGCACGGCCGACAGACGCGCGCGCTGGAAATTCTCTTTGTTGATGACGCCGCCAGCAAAGTAGGCCTGAGAGAAGCTCACGCAGCCCATACGGCGGCTTTCCACCAGACGAGGCTCGAAATCCTCGCCGATCACCAGTTCGGTAGAGCCGCCGCCGATATCGATGACCAGCTTACGCCCTCGCTCCGGCTGCGTATGCTCCACGCCCATAAAAATCAGACGCGCTTCCTCGTTGCCGGGGATGATTTCAATGGGGTAGGGGATGACCTGCTCCGCGCGCTTAAGGAACTCTGCGGCGTTTGTCGCCTGGCGCAGCGTGTGCGTGCCGACGATGCAGACGCTTGACGGGTCAAAACCCTGCAGGCGCTCGGCGAACAGCGACAGGCAGTTCAGCCCGCGCGTCATAGCCTCTTCGCTCAGTACAGAGTTTTCATCCAGACCATCGGCCAGATGTACCCGCTGTTTCAGACGACCGATGATCTGCATAGCCCCGTCAACGACACGGGCGATCACCATATGAAAACTGTTCGAACCGAGGTCGACCGCAGCGAACTCCTGCGGCCGAGGGGCATTTTCGTTTATTGGCATAGGTTAGTCGGGCTGTTCAAGTGATTTGAGGTAGTCGTATATCGCCATCTGTGCACGGACTTTGCGGCGATTGCCGCGCGGCACGTAGCGATTGCTCAGTTCTTTATCAAGATAGCGCGCTTTCACTGTATCGTTGAAGAGGAGATCGAAAATATCCAGCACCCGCTGCTTCAGGCGCGGATCCAGCAGCGGCGCGGCCACTTCGATACGATAGTCAATATTGCGCGTCATCCAGTCCGCGGACGATAGCCAAACCTGTTTATCGCCGCCGTTTTCAAAGCAATAAACGCGGTCATGCTCAAGGAAACGGTCAACAATGCTGGTCACGCGAATATTTTCGCTGATTCCTTCCAGACCGGGGATCAGCGAACACATACCACGAATAAGCAAATTAACCGGCACGCCGGAGCTTGAAGCGGCGTAGAGACGGTCTACCAGACCTTTATCGACCAGGTTGTTCAGCTTCAGCATGATGCCCGACGGCTGACCATTTTGCGCGTTGGCGATTTCACGATCGATCATCTCATAAAGCAGACGACGTGAGTTTTGCGGCGACACTAGCAGATAATCGAAGCTGACCGGGCGGTAGGGGTTTTCAATAAAGTTAAATACCCGGCGGACTTCATTGGTGATGCGCGCATCGGCGGTCAGCAGCGAGTAGTCGGTATAAAGCCGCGCGGTTTTTTCGTTGAAGTTGCCGGTGCCGATATGCGCATAGCGCACGACTTCATCGCCCTCTTTTCGCGAAACCAGGAACAGCTTGGCGTGGATCTTGAGGCCCGGCGCGGAGAAGATAACGTGCACGCCGGCTTCGGTCAGGCGCTTAGCCCAATGAATATTGGCTTCTTCATCGAAACGCGCCTGCAGCTCAACGACCACCGTCACTTTCTTACCGTTGTGGGCGGCATGAATCATCGAATCGATAATCCGTGAATCTTTCGCGACGCGGTAGATGTTGATTTTGATAGCCAGCACGCTTGGGTCGAAAGAGGCCTGGCGCAGCAGCTCAAGGACGTGTTCGAACGTATGGTACGGGTAGTAAAGCAGCACGTCGCGTTCGCGGATTGCGTCAAAGCCGTTGCGGAATTTATCGAACCACAGATGACGCAGACGCGGCATCGGTTTGTTGACCAGATTCGCTTTGCCCACGTTGGGGAAGCCGATAAAGTCTTTAAAGTTGTGGTAACGACCGCCCGGCAGCATCGAATCGTAGTTGGAGATGGAGAGCTTATCGCGCAGCATTTCGACCATTGCGTCGGGCATATCGCGCTGATAAACGAAGCGCACCGGCTCGGCGGTCAGACGCTGTTTCAGGCTGGAGGACATCAGCTCCATCAGGCTCGATTCCATCTCGTGCACCAGATCGTATTCGGCGTCACGGGTCATTTTCATCGAGTAGGCGTTCAGCGCGTCGTAATCGAAAAAGCCCTTGAAGATATCATCCAGGCAGTAGCGCAGGATGTTATCTAGTAAAATCATCGGCTTGCGGCGGCGAGGCGCTTCCGGCGGCAGGTTAACAAAACGCGGCACCTTGTCAGACGGAATCTCAAGCAGCGCGTAATTAATGGTATCTCCGCGGATAATTTCGACGGCCAGGTAGGTGTAATCATCCTTCAGAAACTGCACTAAATCCGTTTCGCGGTTAATCAGGATTGGCGTGATGTGCTGACGAAGATACAGCTTGAAGTAGTTACGCAGCCAGGACTGCTGGTTGACGGAGAGCTGGCGTTCGTTGATCAGGAAAATCTGGTTACGCGCCATTTCCAGCAGCAGCTCGTTGTATAAACCGTCAAACTCCTGATCGGCCTTGAGCACGCGAGCCTGGATTTTGCCTAGCAGGTGACGTGAGTGGGCGGTACTGCCTTGTTCTTCGCTAATGATGATGCGGCGCTTAAGCTCGGCGAACCGCACTTTATAAAATTCATCGAGGTTATTGGAGTAAATCCCCAAAAAGCGCATGCGCTCGATCAGCGGATTGCTTTTGTCCGCCGCTTCCTGAAGTACGCGTTCGTTAAAGGACAACCAACTGAGTTCTTTTTCGATGTATAGCTTTTCCTGGCCCATTACAGCTCACACTCCGTTTTACTCACAGGACATAGACTATTATGACGAAATTTTCCGCATAGCGATTCACTCTGTCACAACTATATGACAGTAAGAAGAACTATTTCTTCAATATGATTGATTGTTAAACGATTTTAATCAAAAAAAAGCCCCGCGTGGATAAAACGCAGGGCGATGGGTTACTCTTCGGCGGCGTAGCCTTGCGGCGGTAGCTTTATTTCATCAAGCCAGGCTTCGTTTCCTTCCGCGCGCAGGCGGCCATCGACAAACCAGCTGATTGCCAGGGGATAGATATCGTGTTCCTGAGCTTGTACTCGGGCGGTAATGTCGTCTTCGGTATCTTCAGCGAACACCGGTACCTTAGCCTGCAGAACCACCGGGCCTCCGTCCAGCTCATCGGTCACAAAATGCACCGACGTCCCGTGCTCCTCATCGCCATTTTCCAGCGCCTGGCGATGGGTGTGCAGCCCCGGATATTTTGGCAGCAGGGAAGGGTGGATATTCAGCATACGCCCCTGATAGTGGGCGACAAACGCCGGGCTAAGAATCCGCATGTAGCCGGCGAGAACCACCAGATCCGGCGCGTAAGCGTCGATCTCGTGCATCAGCTCGCGGTCGAAAGCTTCCCGGTTGGCAAACTGGCTGGCGGCGAGCGCGTGTGCCGGAATATTGGCCGCGCGGGCGCGCTCAAGGCCGAATGCGTCGGCCTTGTTGCTGAAGACTGCACGCAGGGTGCCGTTGATTTTTTTCCGGGCGCAGGCGTCAATAATCGCCTGCAGGTTGCTACCGTTACCGGAAATCAGCACCACGATGTTTTTCATTCAATAACCACACGCTGTTCGGAATCAGAGGCTTTGATATACCCTATTTTCCATGCGCTTTCACCTTTGTCGTTCAGGAAGGCAATGGCTTTATCCGCTGCTTCCGCCGGCAGCGCGATAACCATGCCGACGCCGCAGTTAAAGGTGCGATACATTTCGTGGCTGCTGACGTTACCGGCGGTTTGCAGCCAGTTGAATACGTCCGGCCACTGCCAGGAGGATTCATCGATGACTGCCTGAGTGTTGTCCGGCAGCACGCGCGGAATGTTTTCCCAGAAGCCGCCGCCGGTCAGGTGGGCGATGGCGTGCACGTCGACGTTGGCAATCAGGTCGAGTACGGATTTCACATAAATTCGGGTCGGCGCCAGCAGATGGTCGGCCAGCGGCTTACCGTTGAGATCGGTGGTTTGCGGGTCAACGCCGCTGACTTCGATAATTTTGCGCACCAAAGAGTAGCCGTTAGAGTGCGGGCCGCTGGAAGCCAGCGCCACCAGCACGTCGCCATCGGCCACTTTGCTACCGTCGATAATTTCTGATTTTTCTACCACCCCAACGCAGAAACCGGCCACGTCATAATCTTCGCCGTGGTACATGCCCGGCATTTCCGCCGTCTCGCCGCCCACCAGCGCGCAGCCTGACTGCAGGCAACCTTCGGCAATGCCGCTGATTACGCTCGCCGCAGTATCGACATCCAGTTTGCCGGTCGCGTAGTAATCAAGGAAGAACAGCGGCTCTGCGCCCTGAACCACGAGGTCGTTTACGCACATAGCGACCAGGTCGATACCGATAGTGTCGTGACGCTTCAGGTCCATCGCCAGACGCAGCTTGGTGCCGACGCCGTCGGTGCCGGAGACCAGAACCGGTTCGCGATATTTCTGCGGCAGCGCGCACAGCGCGCCGAATCCGCCCAGTCCACCCATCACTTCCGGGCGGCGGGTTTTCTTCACCACGCCCTTAATACGGTCGACGAGAGCGTTGCCTGCATCAATATCCACGCCGGCATCTTTATAGCTGAGAGAGGTTTTATCGGTCACTGCGAAGTCTCCACGCGTTTGCGGTAGCAATAAAAAACGGCGCAATTCTAACAGGGATAGCAAACGTTTGCGAGCCTGCTTTGCAGTCGACGTTAAACGGCCGTTAAGTGCGCAAATTTGATACTGTTCACGAAAATGAAACCGGGTACATTCTTCTGCTTGCCAGCGTTGCTGGGAATAATCATCATGCCAATGAAACCGGTTTCTTTTGTGCTGCAAGCAGAGAGAAACCGCGAATTTGATGGATTCTGGAGGAAAGCTGAGGATGAAAATTGCCGCATTTGATATCGGTGGCACGGCGTTAAAAATGGGGGTAATGACGCGCGAAGGCACGCTGCTGGAGAAAGGAAAGCAGGCCATCATCGACAGCGACGGCGACCAGATCCTGCAGGCAATGCTGGCGTGGATCGCCGCGCATCCGGCGTGCGAAGGGGTGGCCATCAGCGCGCCCGGCTACGTTAACCCGCATACCGGCTTTATCGAAATGGGCGGCGCCATCCGTAAATTCGATAACTTCGCCATCAAGAGCTGGCTTGAGCAGCAGCTGCGCCTGCCCGTGGCCATTGAGAACGATGCTAACTGCGTGCTGCTGGCCGAGCGCTGGCGGGGTAAAGCTGCCGATATGAGCAACTTTCTGGTCCTGACCATCGGTACCGGCATCGGCGGGGCTATTTTCTGTAATAACCAACTGGTCCACGGCGCGCGTTTCCGCGCCGGGGAGTTCGGCTATATGCAAACCGCGCGTCCGGGTACCCGCGATGTACGGCGCTATTCGATGAATGAAAACTGCACGCTGCGCGTGCTGCGCCATCGCTACGCTGAGCATATCGGTAAGGCGCTGGAAGAGGTGACCGGCGAAGAGATTTTTGACCGCTACGATGCGGGCGACGCCACCTGTCGACGTCTGGTCGCGGAATTCTTTAACGGCCTGGGCACCGGGCTATATAACCTCGTCAACTTATTCGATCCGCAAACGATTTTGATCGGCGGCGGGATTGTGGAACGGCCGGGTTTTCTGTCGCTGCTGCGAGAACATCTGGCCTGGTTTGGCATTGCGGAATATATCGACACCGTTAGCCACGGCAACGATGCCGGGCTGGTAGGCGCGGTTTACCATTTCAATCAGCAATACCGGTCGCATAGCGGCGACTGCGCATAGGGAGAGAACATGTCCGGATTTAAAGAAGGTTTTCTGTGGGGCGGCGCGGTGGCGGCGCATCAGCTGGAAGGCGGCTGGAAAGAGGGCGGTAAAGGGGTGAGCGTCGCCGACGTGATGACCGCTGGCGCGCACGGCGTACCGCGCGAAATCACCGATGGCGTGCAGCCGGGGAAAAACTACCCCAACCACGAAGCGATTGATTTTTATCATCGCTATAAAGACGACATTAAGCTGTTTGCCGAAATGGGCTTCAAATGCTTCCGCACCTCCATTGCCTGGACGCGCATCTTCCCGCTGGGCGATGAGCAAGAACCTAACGAAGCCGGGCTGCAGTTTTACGACGACCTGTTCGATGAGTGCCTGAAGCACGGTATTGAGCCGGTAATTACGCTCTCCCACTTCGAAATGCCGTACCATCTGGTGACGGAGTATGGCGGCTGGCGTAACCGTAAACTGATTGATTTCTTCGTCCGCTTTGCCCGGGTGGTGTTTGCCCGCTACCAGCATAAAGTGAAGTACTGGATGACCTTCAATGAGATCAATAACCAGGCCAACTTCCACGAAGATTTTGCGCCGTTCACCAACTCCGGACTGAAATATCTGCCGGGTGAGGACCGCGAGCCGGTCATGTTTCAGGCGGCGCACTATGAGCTGGTCGCCAGCGCGCTGGCGGTTAAAGCCGCCCGCGAAATTAACCCGTCATTGCAGATTGGCTGCATGATCGCCATGTGTCCGATTTACCCGCTGAGCTGCGCGCCCAACGACATGATGATGGCGATGAACGCCATGCATCGCCGCTACTGGTTTACCGACGTTCACGTGCGTGGCCGTTATCCGCAGCACCTGTTGAACTACTTCGAGCGTCGCGGTTTTGCGCTGGACATCACCGAAGAAGACCGCGTAGCGCTGACTCAGGGCTGCGTCGACTATATCGGCTTTAGCTACTATATGTCGTTTGCCACGAAAGCAACGGATGATAATCCGCAGCTGGATTATGATGAAAGCAAGAGCCTGGTTTCCAACCCGTACGTGCAGAAGTCAGACTGGGGCTGGCAGATTGATCCGGTCGGGCTGCGCTACTCCCTGAACTGGTTCTGGGACCATTACCAGCTGCCGCTGTTTATCGTTGAGAACGGCTTCGGCGCCATCGACGTGCGCGAAGCGGACGGATCGGTAGACGATCAGTATCGTATTGACTACCTTTCCGCCCATATCGCCGAGATGAAAAAAGCGGTAGTTGAGGATGGCGTCGACCTGATGGGCTATACCCCGTGGGGCTGTATCGATCTGGTTTCCGCGGGAACCGGTGAGATGAAAAAACGCTACGGCTTTATCTACGTGGATAAAGATAATGAGGGCAACGGCACGCTGGCGCGTAGCCGTAAGAAATCTTTTACCTGGTATCAGCAGGTGATCGGCAGCAACGGCGAAAAGCTATAAAACTGCCGTAAAGCCCCATTCAGCCCCGCCTTCGCGGGGTTTTTTTATTTTGTCTTATACTGGCTCAGGCAGCGTAAAGCATTTTGGTTGATCCCGGTCAAACATATCGGCTATGGCGTAAAAGGTAAAAGGCGGTATAATCCGGCGATTTTTTTTGTGGCTGCCCCTCAGAGGAGAAAGAGAATGAAGATCGTGGAAGTGAAACACCCACTCGTCAAACACAAGCTGGGCCTGATGCGTGAGCACGACATCAGCACCAAACGCTTCCGTGAACTCGCCTCAGAAGTTGGCAGCTTACTGACTTATGAAGCAACTTCCGATCTGGCGACTGAAAAAGTCACCATTGAAGGCTGGAACGGCCCGGTTGAAATTGAGCAGATCAAAGGCAAGAAAATTACCGTTGTGCCGATTCTGCGCGCGGGTCTGGGAATGATGGAAGGCGTGCTTGAGCACGTACCTAGCGCACGCATCAGCGTGGTGGGCATCTACCGTAACGAAGAGACGCTTGAGCCGGTTCCTTACTTCCAGAAGCTGGTATCCAATATTGACGAACGCATGGCGCTGGTGGTTGACCCGATGCTGGCAACCGGCGGTTCAATGATCGCCACCATCGACCTGCTGAAAAAAGCGGGCTGCAGCAGCATTAAGGTGCTGGTTCTGGTGGCGGCGCCGGAAGGCATCGCCGCGTTGGAGAAAGCGCATCCGGACGTTGAGTTGTACACCGCGTCCATTGACCAGGGCCTGAACGAGCACGGATACATTATTCCGGGGCTCGGCGACGCCGGCGATAAGATTTTTGGTACGAAATAATTGATGAAGTAGAAAAAGCCGACTTTGAGAGTCGGCTTTTTTTTGAATAAAACACACCAACAGCAATCAACAAACGACTCTCAGAGGAAAATGCTATGACGCGCCGTGCTATCGGGGTGAGTGAAAGACCGCCGCTTTTACAGACAATCCCGCTTAGTTTGCAACATCTGTTCGCCATGTTTGGCGCAACGGTACTGGTGCCCGTTCTGTTCCATATCAACCCGGCCACGGTACTGCTGTTTAACGGCATCGGAACGCTGTTATATCTTTTCATCTGCAAAGGCAAAATCCCGGCTTATCTTGGATCGAGCTTTGCGTTTATCTCCCCGGTACTGCTTTTGCTGCCGCTGGGTTACGAAGTCGCTCTCGGCGGATTCATCATGTGCGGCGTGCTGTTTTGCATCGTCTCCTTTATCGTCAAAAAAGCTGGAACCGGCTGGCTGGACGTGATGTTCCCGCCGGCGGCGATGGGCGCGATTGTCGCGGTTATCGGCCTGGAGCTGGCGGGCGTGGCGGCGAATATGGCCGGTCTGCTGCCCGCTGACGGACAATCGCCGGACAGCAAAACCATTATTATTTCGATGGTGACGCTGGCGGTGACGGTTTTCGGTTCGGTGCTGTTCCGCGGTTTCCTGGCGATTATCCCGATTTTAATCGGCGTCCTGGTCGGCTACGCGCTCTCCTTCGTGATGGGCGTCGTCGATACCACGCCAATCGCCGAGGCCCACTGGTTCGCGCTGCCGACCTTTTACACCCCGCGCTTTGAATGGTTTGCGATTTTCACCATTCTGCCCGCCGCGCTGGTGGTGATCGCCGAGCACGTTGGACATCTGGTAGTAACGGCCAATATCGTCAAGAAAGATCTCGTCCGCGATCCGGGCCTGCATCGTTCAATGTTTGCCAACGGCCTGTCTACGGTGATCTCCGGCTTCTTTGGCTCAACGCCAAACACCACCTACGGCGAGAACATTGGCGTGATGGCGATCACCCGCGTCTACAGCACCTGGGTTATCGGTGGCGCGGCGATCATCGCGATTCTGCTCTCCTGCGTCGGCAAGCTGGCGGCGGCGATCCAGATTATCCCGCTGCCGGTAATGGGTGGCGTCTCGCTGCTGCTGTACGGGGTCATCGGCGCTTCGGGTATTCGCGTGCTGATCGAATCTAAAGTCGATTACAACAAGGCGCAGAACCTGATTCTGACCTCCGTTATCCTGATCATCGGCGTCAGCGGGGCGAAAGTACATATCGGCGCCGCTGAGCTGAAAGGCATGGCGCTGGCGACCATTGTTGGCATCGGTCTGAGCCTGATCTTCAAGCTGATAAGCGTGCTGCGTCCGGAAGAGGTGGTCCTCGACGCTGCGGATAGCGAAGAAGCGAAACATTGATCCCTATACCGGGCGGCGATCCCGCCCGGTTCTCTCCTTGCCTATTTCTGTGCTAAACTCTCCGCGTTTTTCTGCAAGCCTATGTTGAGGTCCATCTGAACGCACCGGCACAGCTCTCTTTGCCACTGTATCTTCCCGATGATGAAACTTTCGCGAGTTTCTGGCCGGGCGATAACCCTTCTCTTCTTGCCGCCCTTCAGAACGTGCTGCGGCAGGATCATAGCGGATACATCTATATCTGGTCACGGGAAGGGGCGGGGCGCAGCCATCTCCTGCACGCGGCCTGCGCGGAGCTCTCCCAGCGCGGCGATGCGGTGGGTTACGTTCCTCTGGATAAACGGACGTGGTTCGTTCCTGAAGTGCTGGATGGAATGGAACAGCTCTCGCTGGTTTGCATCGATAATATTGAGTGTGTGGCGGGCGATGAACTGTGGGAAATGGCGATTTTCGACCTCTATAACCGCATTCTCGAGTCCGGTAAAACACGGCTGTTGATTACCGGCGACCGACCGCCGCGCCAGCTCAAGCTGGGCCTGCCGGATCTGGCTTCGCGTCTTGACTGGGGGCAAATTTACAAGCTGCAGCCGCTGTCGGATGAAGACAAGCTCCAGGCGCTTCAACTGCGCGCGAGGCTGCGTGGTTTCGAAATGCCGGAAGATGTCTGCCGCTTCCTGCTTAAGCGGCTGGATCGCGAAATGCGTTCGCTGTTTATGACGCTCGATCAGCTCGATCGCGCTTCAATTACCGCCCAGCGCAAGCTAACCATTCCTTTCGTGAAAGAGATCCTCAAGCTTTAGCGGAGCCGTGGCTTGAGGACCCGATCGTTTAGTTAACGATGTCCAGAACCTGTTCCGGCGGACGACCGATGCGGGCCTCGCCGTGGCTGACGACGATAGGCCGCTCAATCAGCTTTGGATTATCAATCATTGCCTGGATCAGCGCTTCTTCGCTGAGCTGCGGATTCGCGAGATCGAGTGATTTATAGAGATCTTCTTTCTGGCGCATTAACTCGCGCGCGCTGGCCATTCCCAGCATCTTCAGCAGCTGGCGCAGCGTTGCGGTATCCGGCGGCGTCTCCAGGTAGAGCACCACTTCAGGATCGATACCGTTAGCCTTCAGCAGGCTCAGGGTGTCGCGACTCTTGGAGCAGCGCGGGTTGTGATAGATTTTGACCGTATCGGACATGAGATCTCCTTACATTTTCTGGTACGGTTTGAAGCGTTCCTGCAGCTGACGCAGCTGATCGATACGCGCATCGTAGCGGGCCTGCTGCAGACTGCCTAATTTGACCTGTGAACTGGCGCTGCTGAGTAGGGTAATGGCCTGATCGAGTCGGCCAACCAGCGCCATGCCCTCCGCGCGCGCTGCCAGCTCCTGATCGCGATTTCCCAGCTTAGCTTCTGCTTGCGCCAGCAAATCCCAACCATTGACGTCATCTTTATTGTTAAAGGTATAGCGGTTAAGGATCGTCGCCGCTTCCCCCGGCTGCCCGCCTTCCAGCAGGGCGTTGGCGAGGTTGAGCTGTAGTACCGGGTTAGTACGCAGTTCGCGGGCGCCCTTCAGGCGGTTAATCGCGTCAGTGGCTCGCTTTTGTCCGAGGTCGATATCGGTCGCCAGGTCAAGGTACCAGGCATTTTGCGGTTCGGCGCTCAGCAGCGGCTGTAGCGTTTTGCGCGCCAGATCGTAATTGTTGCTGCCCATCGCCAGCAGCGCGCGGCCGTACTGGGCGGCGTGCTGTTCGCGAATATTGCCTTTTTCCCAGCTGCTCAGCAGGTCGTTGCCTAGCTTATTGTCGCCGGAGGTGTACATTCCCAGCGTTCTGGCTTTTGCCAGGTAGAAGTCAGCCGAGGATTGCACGACCACCGGGCGCATCTGGTTCGCACGGTTGCGGGCGTCGGCGAGACGGCTTTCCGGCAAGGGGTGGGTTAGCAGCATTTCCGGCGGCCGGGTCGAGTAGCGCGACTCGTCAAGCAGCTTGCCCATAAACGCCGGCATCGCCTGCGGATCGAAACCTGAACGTTGAAGGACCTGAATACCAATGCGGTCTGCCTCTTCCTCGTTTTGGCGGGTAAAGCTGATCAGCCCCTGCTGGCTGCCCGCCAGGGTGCCGGTCAGCGCGGCCATACCGGCCTGTGGGCTGGCCATCGCCAGCAGAATCGACCCCAAAGCGCCAACCCAGGTCAGCGGAGCGTTACGCTTTTGGTCTTCCATCGCGCGGGCAAGGTGGCGCTGGGTGACGTGAGAAATTTCGTGCGCCATTACCGACGCCAGCTCGCTTTCATTATCCGAGTAGCGGAACAGCGCCGAGTGCAGTACGACGTTACCGCCGAAGAAAGCAAAGGCGTTTATTTGATCGTTATTAATCAGATAAAAGT
Organism: Klebsiella pasteurii; assembly: GCF_018139045.1. Lineage (NCBI taxonomy): Bacteria > Pseudomonadati > Pseudomonadota > Gammaproteobacteria > Enterobacterales > Enterobacteriaceae > Klebsiella > Klebsiella pasteurii. The sequence continues at coordinate 2,436,081 of NZ_CP073236.1, read as the reverse complement.
GGAACGGAGTGCGCACCGAATTGGCGTGCGACACCAGGCGCATGCCTAAACCGTTGATATATTGCACCAGCAGCGGATCGTTAATTAACGGCGCGCTGCCGCGCAGCTGGCGCACGTAGTAATCTCCCATCTGCATTTCCTGGCCAATGGAGAGCGTGCTTCCTGCGGAGGTGCCCATGTCCGGCAGAGTGTCTGCGGTATCGGCAAAAGCAGGTAATATTGAACCCAGCGTCAGCGACGCTATGACGGTCGCCACCAGCGTTTTCTTCAACTGCCTGAACATAACCTCTGTCCTGTAATGTAGGTGTGCCAGTTTGACCGATTGTGCGGCGTAATGTTCCCTGACCGCAAGCAGGTCCAGCGAGTTTAGCCGTCGTTTGCGGCGTTGCAAATATGATATTCACCCGACCGTTAATGTTTGTGGTTTTACCCATAAAAAGCGAAGTCTTTTTTGTGACATTTCGATACAATTCCTGAGATTGTTACAGCTCCGCTCTTCAGGGAAGGGTTTTATGCTCCAGATGTTAATGCAGTGGTACCGTCGTCGGTTCAGCGATCCGGAGGCGATAGCGCTGCTGGTCATTTTGCTGGCTGGGTTCGGCATTATGTTTTTCTTCAGCGGCCTGCTGGCACCTTTATTAGTGTCGATTGTTCTGGCCTATCTGCTGGAGTGGCCCACCGTCAGACTGGAGCGTATCGGGTTTTCACGTACCTGGGCCACCTCGGTCGTTCTGATTCTGTTCGTCGGCATTCTGCTGCTGATGGCGTTTGTGGTGATGCCGGTTGCCTGGCAGCAGGGTATTTATCTGATCCGCGATATGCCGGGGATGTTGAATAAACTTTCCGATTTTGCCGCGACGGTGCCGCGCCGTTATCCGGCCTTAATGGATGCCGGCATTATCGACGCGATGGCGGAGAACATGCGCAGCCGCATGTTAACCGTCGGCGACTCGGTGGTGAAGTATTCGCTGGCTTCGTTGGTCGGGCTGCTGACCCTGGCGGTCTATCTGGTGCTGGTGCCGCTGATGGTTTTCTTTCTGCTGAAGGATAAAGAGCAGATGCTTAACGCCGTACGCCGTGTGCTGCCGCGCAACCGCGGCCTGGCCGGGCAGGTATGGAAAGAGATGAACCAGCAAATTACCAACTATATTCGCGGTAAGGTGCTGGAGATGATTGTCGTCGGCGTGGCGACATGGATTGGCTTTATCCTTTTTGGCCTCAACTATTCGCTGCTGCTGGCGGTGCTGGTGGGGTTCTCGGTATTAATCCCCTATATCGGCGCGTTTGTGGTCACCATTCCGGTGGTGGGCGTGGCGCTGTTCCAGTTTGGCGCGGGAACCGAGTTCTGGAGCCTGTTTGCGGTGTACCTGATTATTCAGGCGCTGGATGGCAACCTGCTGGTGCCGGTACTCTTCTCGGAAGCCGTTAATCTGCATCCGCTGGTGATTATTCTGTCGGTGGTGATTTTTGGCGGTCTGTGGGGATTCTGGGGCGTGTTCTTCGCGATTCCGCTGGCGACGCTCATCAAAGCGGTGGTGCACGCCTGGCCGGATGGCCTGATAGTGGAAGACGAGCATTAGCGCGAAGCCGCAAGAAATGCCCTAAAAAAAGACGCCGGGTGGTTGAGAACGACCCGGCGTCTTGCGTTTGTCTTAGCGTCAGGCGTTTTCTTTCAGCCAGTTCAGCACCACGTCGTGGTGATTGCTGGTTTTGAAATCATCAAACACATGTTCGATTTTGCCGTTGGCGTCGATGAGGAAGCTAATACGATGGATACCGTCGTAGGTTTTCCCCATAAAGGTTTTTTCACCCCAGATACCAAACTGCTCGCATACCTGATGATCTTCATCAGACAGGAGAGTGAAGTTCAGCAGCTCTTTTTCGGCGAAACGGGAGAGTTTTTCTGGTTTATCCGTACTGATACCCAGTACTTCAACGCCTGCTTTTTTCAGGTCGTCCATATTATCGCGTAAACCGCACGCCTGTACGGTGCAGCCCGGGGTCATGGCTTTCGGATAAAAATAAACCAGAACACGCTGTCCCTGGAAGTCGGTCAAATTTACTTCCTCGCCGTCCTGGTCCGGTAAGCTAAATTTCGGTGCAATATCACCGGCTTTCAGTGGGTTCATCACTCAAACTCCATCCTGTTCATCATGCTGTGAATAATTAACAATGTTAATACTGCCTTGTGCATTCAGTTCTGTACATAGGGCTTTGAACGCTTGTTCGATATTTGATGCATTTTGCGTAGTCGGGCTGTGTGCGGTGATCTGGATAAAAAGCTGCGCTGACTCGTCGTTCGCACCGGGCTGAGTGCGGGAAACCAGCTCGGCAATGTTCATTTTCCACGTATCGCACAGCGCCGTAAATCGCTCAATGATATGCGGTGAATCCGGCACCTCAACCTGAACCCAGACGGTGTTCTGCATCGCCTGAGGCGGCCTCGCGGTTGTACGCTTCATCACGATAAGCAGATCCAGCTCGGCGCCTTTCAGCGGCAGAGTTGACTCAATCAGGTTAATTGCATTCCACGAGCCGGAAAGCAGCATGATAAACGTAAACTCATCGCCAAGCATGGCCAGCCGACTGTCTTCAATATTACAGCCGCAGCTGCTGACGTGACGAGTGATCGTATTCACGATGCCTGGGCGGTCAGCACCCAACGCGGTAATAACCAGATAGTGTTGTAATGAGGCTGTCAAACCTGTTCTTCCTTTAAAAAGGTGAGGTAACGTTAGGAAAGCATAAAAAAAACCGGCATACAACATCCCTGATGGCATCGGGTCTCTTGCTTTTATTGCGACTCCAAACGTAACATTGAGAATCTTGTCCCACTTATGCTCTGAGGATGGCCCATGTTTACGGGAAGTATTGTAGCGCTTGTCACGCCGATGGATGAAAACGGCAACGTCTGCCGGTCAAGCCTGAAAAAACTGATTGATTATCATGTCGCCAGCGGAACCTCGGCGATTGTTTCGGTAGGAACTACCGGAGAGTCCGCAACATTGAGCCATGAAGAGCATGGTGATGTGGTCATGCAGACGCTGGAACTGGCCGACGGGCGTATTCCGGTTATTGCCGGCACCGGTGCAAATGCAACCGCAGAGGCGATTAGCCTGACCAAACGATTCAACGATAGCGGCGTGGTTGGCTGCCTGACGGTAACGCCGTATTACAACCGCCCGACCCAGGAAGGGCTGTTCCAACACTTTAAAGCTATCGCAGAGCATACTGACCTGCCGCAAATCCTGTATAATGTGCCGTCCCGTACCGGTTGCGATATGCTGCCTGACACCGTTGGCCGTCTGGCGGAAATTAAAAATATTATCGGTATTAAGGAAGCGACGGGGAACTTAAGCCGCGTTCATCAGATCAAAGAGCTGGTTTCAGATGACTTTATTCTGCTGAGCGGCGATGACGCGACCGGAATGGACTTTATGCAGCTTGGCGGTCATGGCGTGATTTCCGTAACGACAAACGTTGCGGCGCGTGAAATGGCCGAGATGTGCCGACTGGCGCTAGCAGGTCAATTTGCCGAAGCTCGTGCGATTAACCAGCGTCTGATGCCATTGCATACCAAATTATTTGTCGAACCCAACCCTATCCCGGTCAAATGGGCCTGTAAGGCGTTGGGTCTTGTGGCGACCGATACGTTACGCCTGCCGATGACCCCGATTACCGAAAACGGTACTAAGGTCGTTACCGCAGCGCTGAAGCATGCCGGTTTGCTGTAAAGTTTAGGGAGATTTGATGGCTTACTCAGTACAGAAGTCGCGCCTGGCGAAGGTTGCGGGTGTTTCGCTGGTTCTACTCCTCGCGGCCTGTAGTTCTGACTCGCGCTATAAGCGTCAGGTGAGCGGCGACGAGGCCTATTTGCAGGCAACGCCGCTTAGTGAACTTCACGCGCCAGCAGGGATGATCCTGCCGGTTCAGGTGGGTGATTATAATATTCCGGTTGCAACCAGCACCGGTAACACAGGCAAAGCCCTGGACATTCGTCCGCCAGCCCAGCCTCTGGCGCTGGTCAGCGGCGCGCGTACGCAGTTCAGCGGCGATACCGCGACGCTGATGGTGGAAAACGGTCGCAGCGGTTCGCTGTGGGCGCAGGTGGCAAGCATCGTGCAGTCGAAAAACTACACTATCGCTAAACGCGACGATGCTAGCCAGACGCTGAATACCGACTGGGTCGAGTGGAATCGCCTCGATGAAGATCAGCAGTACCGTGGTCGCTATCAAATCTCAGTTAAGCAGCAAGGCTATCAGCAGGCGGTGATCGTGAAGCTGGTGAATCTGGAGCAGGCGGGTAAACCTGTTGCCGATCCGGCTTCGCTGCAGCGCTACAGTACCGCCATGCTGAACGTCATTTCCGAAGGTCTGGATCTGAACGCCACTAGCGCGCAGAACGCGGCGCAGAAAAACGCCGGGGCGACCTTCGACGTGCAGAGCGGCGCTGATGATACCGGCCTGCCGATGCTGATCGTTCGCGCGCCGTTTAACCTGGTGTGGCAACGCCTGCCGGGCGCGCTGGAAAAAGTGGGTATGAAGGTCACCGATAGCTCTCGTTCTCAGGGTAGCTTCTCAGTCACCTATAAACCGCTTTCCGACAGCGGCTGGACCGATCTGGGCGCTCGCGACCCGCAGCTGGTATCCGGCGATTATAAACTGCAGGTCGGGGACCTCGATAACCGCAGCAGCCTGCAGTTCATCGACCCGAAAGGCCATACGCTGACGCAGTCGCAAAATGATGCCCTGGTTGCCGTATTCCAGGCCGCATTAAGTAAGTAATTAACAGGGCTGGAGCAATCCGGCCCTTTTTAATGTATAGTGACGCAAACGTGTGCGTCGGCAGAAAAGCACAAATTTTTATCGTTAATCATCACTGGAGTGACAAAGATGCAAAAGCAAGCTGAGTTGTATCGTGGTAAAGCGAAGACGGTATACAGCACCGAAAACCCGGATCTGTTGATACTCGAATTCCGTAACGATACGTCAGCAGGGGACGGCGCTCGCATTGAGCAGTTCGATCGTAAAGGCATGGTGAACAACAAGTTTAACCATTTCATTATGAGCAAGCTGGCGGAAGCGGGTATCCCGACCCAGATGGAAGCGCTGTTGTCCGATACCGAGTGTCTGGTTAAAAAGCTGGATATGGTGCCGGTGGAGTGCGTGGTGCGCAACCGCGCCGCCGGGTCGCTGGTGAAACGCTTAGGCATTGAAGAAGGCATTGAGCTGAACCCGCCGCTGTTCGATCTGTTCCTGAAGAACGACGCCATGCACGATCCGATGGTCAATGAATCTTATTGCGAAACCTTTGGTTGGGTGAGCAAAGAGAACCTGGCGCGGATGCAGGAGCTGACCTACAAAGCTAACGATGTGCTGAAAAAGCTATTTGACGACGCGGGTCTGATCCTCGTGGACTTCAAACTGGAGTTCGGTCTGTTCAAAGGCGAAGTGGTGCTGGGAGATGAATTCTCTCCGGACGGCAGCCGTCTGTGGGATAAAAAAACCATGGATAAAATGGATAAAGACCGCTTCCGCCAGAGCCTCGGCGGCCTGATTGAAGCCTACGAAGAAGTCGCTCATCGCCTGGGCGTGAAACTCGACTAATCCCCCGACGCCAGAAGAAGTTTTCTTCTTCTGGCGCTCTTCTTGCTGTTTCCTGTGGTAATCCTCCGCTGAACCGCCTACGATCTTATTCATTGGTTAATATGATGAATTGAGGTGCTTATGCGCTGGCAAGGACGTCGCGAAAGCGACAATGTGGAAGATCGTCGTGGTCAATCTGGTTCACCGATGGGCGGCGGAGGCGGTTTTCGTCTCCCCAGCGGCAAAGGCGGCATCGTGCTGCTGATTATTGTCCTGGTGGCGGGCTATTACGGCGTAGATTTAACCGGCATGCTGACCGGCGAACCGGTATCACAACAGCAAACCACCACTCAACGCTCCATCAGCCCGCAGGATGAAGAGGCCGCGAAATTCACGAAGGTGATTCTGGCGGACACGGAAGATACCTGGGGCGCGATTTTTAAAGATATGGGCCGCCAGTACGCGCAGCCGAAGCTGGTGATGTATCGCGGCGCGACGCGGACCGCCTGCGGCACCGGCCAATCGGTGATGGGGCCTTTTTACTGCCCTGCGGACAGCACGGTGTATATCGACCTGTCATTCTACGATGAGATGAGAAACAAGCTTGGCGCCGGCGGCGATTTCGCGCAGGGCTACGTTATTGCCCACGAGGTTGGCCATCACGTACAAAAGCTGTTGGGTATTGAACCGAAAGTGCGCCAGCTGCAGCAAAATGCTTCGCAGGCGGAAGCGAATCGTCTGTCGGTAAAAATGGAGCTACAGGCGGACTGCTTTGCCGGCGTTTGGGGCTACAACATGCAGAAGCAAGATTACATGGAGACCGGCGATCTGCAGGAAGCGCTGAACGCCGCAGAGGCGATTGGCGACGATCGCTTGCAGCAGCAGAGCCAGGGGCGCGTCGTGCCGGACAGTTTTACCCACGGAACGTCCCAGCAGCGTTATACCTGGTTTAAACGCGGCTTCGATAGCGGCGACCCGGCGCAGTGCAACACCTTCGGCAACGCGCTGTAATGCTTTTTTGTCATGGATGAACTGCGTCACCTGACGGCGCAGATGGCGCGCGAAGGCATTCGTCGTCTGCTGGTTCTCAGCGGCGACGATGCCTGGACCCTGCGCCAGGCGCAAACAGTACGTACCGCGCTGTCCGGAGACGGGCTGTGGGTTGGTCCGCGTCCGATGCCCGAGCCGTACGTCTCGTCTACCGCCCTGAAATCGCTGCTGGGCCGCGAATTCCAGCACGCCTTTTTCGATGCCCGCGAGGGTTTTGACGTCGCGGCGTTTGCCGCGTTAGCCGGTACGCTGCGCGCCGGGAGCTGGCTGGTATTGCTCGTGCCCGACTTCGTGCAATGGCCGGCTCGTCCTGATGCGGATTCCCTGCGCTGGAGCGACGCTCCCGACCCCATCTCTACGCCGAATTTTGTTTATCGTTTTTGCCAACAGATTAGTGCGAATAACGCGTCCATTCTCTGGCGGCAGGGCGAGGAATGCATGGTGCCGGCATTTGCCGCGCGACCGCGATGGCGTCCCGCCGATGGTCATCCGCAGGCGGAGCAGGCCGCCGTGCTTGCCGAACTGGCCCGTTTCCCTCCCGGCATTGCGGCGCTAACCGCCGAGCGCGGGCGAGGAAAGTCCGCGCTCGCGGGAATGCTTATTCGCCATCTGGGGGGAGATGCCATCGTCACGGCGCCGGCGCGGGGAGCGACGGAGGTCATGGCGGCTTTCGCTGGCGAAAACTTGCGCTTTATGGCCCCCGACGCATTGCTGGCTTCCGGTTGTAGCGCCGGATGGCTGATTGTCGATGAGGCAGCGGCCATCCCCGGGCCGCTGTTGCGCCAGCTTGTCTCCCGCTTCCCGAAGACGCTATTGACCACCACCGTGCAGGGGTACGAAGGGACCGGGCGCGGCTTTTTGCTTAAGTTTTGCGCCAGCTTTGCGCACTTACGGCAGTTTAGCCTGACGGCGCCCATTCGTTGGGCGAGCGGCTGTCCGCTGGAGGCGGCGATCGCGCAGCTGCTGCTGTTTAGCGATGAGACCTTTCAGCACGCGCCAGGCGGCGATATCGCCCTGGAAAGCGTCAGCCAGGAGAGCTGGCGGCGACAGCCAGCGTTACCGGAAGCGATGTATCAACTGCTTTCCGGGGCCCACTATCGCACGTCGCCGCTTGACCTCCGGCGCATGATGGATGCGCCGGGGCAGCATTTTACCTGCGCCCGCAGCGGCAACCGCATCGCCGGGGCGCTGTGGTTGGTCGAAGAGGGCGGTCTGGAGCCATCCCTTAGCCAGGCGGTGTGGGCCGGCTACCGCCGTCCGCGCGGCAATCTGGTGGCGCAGTCGCTGGCGGCGCACGGCGGCAGCCCGCTGGCGGCCACGCTGACAGGGTTGCGCATCAGCCGTATTGCCGTGCATCCGGCTCGCCAACGCGAGGGGGTGGGGCAGCGGCTGGTGGAGCAGGCGACGTCGCAGGCTGAGGACCGGGATTATCTGTCGGTGAGTTTTGGCTACACGCCTGAGCTGTGGCGCTTCTGGCAACGCTGCGGTTTTACGCTGGTGCGATTGGGCACGCATCGGGAAGCCAGCAGCGGCTGTTATACCGCGATGGCGCTCTATCCTCTCAGCGAAGCGGGCCAGCGCCTGGCAAGCGAAGAAGCTCGACGGCTGCAGCGCGATGAGTACTGGCTGCGCGACTGGCGAGATGAGCCTGTGCCGCTGACGGCGCTGAAAGCGACTATTCTTACTGAAGAAGACTGGCTGGAGGTGGCGGGTTTTGCTTTTGCCCATCGTTCGCTACTGACCTCGGCGGGTAGCCTCAATCGCCTGCTTATGCTGGTGGAGCTGCCGCTTCCGGCGCTACGGGGCCGCCTGCAGCAGCAGGATGAGACCGCGCTTTGCCGAACGTTAGATTTATCCGGACGGAAAGCGCTGCTGGCCAGGCTGCGCGAAGAAGCGGCGCAGGCGCTGCTCAGCCTGGATGAAAACCGCGCCAACGACCTGCGCCAGCAGGTTCACATGCTGCAATTTTTTTAACTAACTCCTTCAGTTAAATGGCATGGTCATATTTCGCCTGCGGCGTAAACTTCCTTGCAGACATTAAGGAGACAGCCATGAAACACGATCATTTTATTGTTCAAAGCCCCGCGACACCTGCACAGCAACTGCTGCTGCTGTTTCATGGCGTCGGCGATAACCCGGTGGCAATGGGGCAAATCGGTAGCTGGTTTGCGCCGCTCTTTCCCGAGGCGCTGATCGTCAGCATCGGTGGCGCGGAGCCGTGCGGTCCGCCTCCGGGGCGCCAGTGGTTTTCCGTGCAGGGTGTCAGCGAAGAAAACCGCCAGCAGCGCGTGGATGCGATCATGCCGACCTTCATTGAAACGGTGCGCTACTGGCAGCAGCAGAGCGGCGTCAGCCCGCAGGCGACGGCGCTGATCGGCTTCTCGCAGGGGGCGATTATGTCGCTGGAGAGCATTAAAGCCGAGCCGGGTCTGGCATCGCGGGTGATCGCCTTTAACGGCCGATATGCGACGCTGCCGGAGACGGCGACGACCGCGACCACCGTTCACCTGATCCACGGCGGCGAAGATCGGGTTATCGATCTGGCGTGGGCGGTAGCGGGGCAGGAAGCGCTACAGCAGGCCGGCGGTGACGTGACGCTGGATATTGTTGAGGATTTGGGGCACGCGATTGACGATCGTAGTATGCAGTTTGCCCTCGATCATCTGCGCTTTACCGTACCGAAGCACTATTTCGACGAGGCCCTCAGCGGCAGCACACCGAAAGATAGCGATATTATTGAGCTGCTGTGAATAATAAACCCGGAGGCGGCGCGATGCGCCTGTCCGGGCAACCGGACCTGCAAACGAGCTGGAAACCGGTAGCCCGGGCAAGGCGCGTTAAGCGCCGCCCCCGGGAAAAGAGCGCAGAGTGGGATATTTTCCCGGAGCCGATACTGCGCATCTGTCCGGGTTACTTGACCCGCGTCGTACAAGCCGGGCGATTTCTTTGCTGCAATCTCAAATAAAATGCTTACTTCTTCTTCGACGGGTCGTTCTTCGGCCAGTCGTCGTCATCGTCCCACTTGTCGTTGAAGTCGCGATGCGGCGGCAGATCCGGCTTATTGTTGAGAAATTTTTTGTGGTCAACGCGGGTAAGATCTTTAATCACGTTGATCATTACGCCCACCAAAAATACCAACACCAGAACCCACCAGTATTTCGTTAGCCAATCCATGCGCTTACCTCTTCTCTATTGATGCCATCAGGCGACCAGCTGTTCCATGATGCGTTGGTACATCCGCGCCAGCAGCTGGAGGTCGGCGGCATTCACACACTCGTTTATTTTATGAATGGTGGCGTTCACTGGCCCCAGTTCAACCACCTGCGCGCCCATACGCGCGATGAAGCGCCCGTCGGAGGTGCCGCCGTTGGTCAGCAGCTGCGGTTTGATTTCATTATAGTGCTCAATGGCGTTAACCACCGCATCAACCAGCTTACCGCGGCTGGTCAGGAACGGCTGGCCCGAGAGCCACCAGTCGACGCTGTAGCGCAGCGAGTATTTCTCGAGCAGGGCCACGACGCGCGCTTTAATCATTTCGTCGGTCAGCTCGGTACTAAAGCGGAAGTTGAACTGGACGAACATATCGCCGGGAATCACGTTGTTGCTGCCGGTCCCGGACTGCACGTTGGCGATTTGCATACTGGTCGGCGGAAAGAATTCGTTGCCCTTATCCCACTCAACATTCACCAGCTCCGCCAGCATCGGCGCGGCGCGGTGAACCGGGTTATCGGCGAGGTGCGGATAGGCCACGTGCCCTTGCACGCCGTGAATGGTCAGGTTGCAGGTCAGCGAGCCGCGACGGCCGTTTTTCACCACATCGCCGACGACTTCGGTGCTCGAGGGTTCACCGACCAGACAGTAGTCCAGCCGCTCGTTGCGCGCCATCAGCGCTTCCACAACCTTAACGGTACCGTTTTTGGCGCTGGCCTCTTCATCCGAGGTGATTAGAAAGGCCAGACGGCCCTTATGGTCCGGATACTGGGCGACAAAGCGTTCGGCGGCAACCACCATCGCCGCAAGCGAGCCTTTCATATCGGCCGCGCCGCGGCCAAACAGCATGCCGTCGCGAATAGTGGGCTCAAAAGGGGGATTAATCCAACGATCGGCGTCGCCCGATGGAACGACATCGGTATGACCGGCGAACGCCAGCGTTTCCCCGCGCCCGCGCCAGGCCCAGAAGTTTTGGGTATCCCCGAAATCCATCGGTTCAACGGTAAAGCCAATCGCACGCAGACGTTCAATCATTAACGCCTGGCATCCCGCATCATCGGGGCTGAGGGAAGGGCGGCGAATAAGCTGCTGAGCCAGCTCAATGACCGGGCAAGACATAGACTACACCTCGTTAAACTGCTGATAACTTGATTCACTGAAACCCAGCAGCATAGGCTGACCGGGCGCGCAGAGCAATGGGCGTTTAATGATTGCCGGCATTTCCAGCATCAGTTTCGCCGCAGCGTCGGCGTTATTGATGCTGGCGCGGACCGTTTCATCCAGCTTGCGCCACGTCGTCCCTCGGGTGTTAAGCAGCGCTTCCCAGCCGAGTTCAGCGATAAAGGTGTCTAATAAACTGCGATCCAGACCGTCGACACGATAATCATGAAAACGATATTCTATTTGATGGGCTTCCAGCCAGCGGCGGGCCTTTTTTATGGTGTCGCAGTTTTTTATCCCGTACATGGTGAGCATGATTAAACCTTTTCCGTTGAATTAAATGATTGGCTAAGATTCTTCCGAATATATAAGCCTTTAATAAATAATACGTGAATTGTTTTAATAAATATCGTTTTTTCCCCTGATATATATCTAGGGTTACACTCTGAACGTTTTTTGCGCGCCGAACGGCGGCTACTGCTAGCGGCAGGGCGGATCCTGGCGCGATAGGCTAATGGACGAATGTTGCTAAATGTTGCTGTTGGTCACATTAAATTGCACGAATTGGGCTCATAGTACTTACGAATGAAAGGGGTATTCAGCAGGGAGGTAATGATAGTCATCAGAGCGATAGCGCAAACCATCTTTAAACCATCAATGAATTTGCATAAAATCACCCATAATAATAAGAGAGGCTATTATGATTGAACATGAACTGGGGAACTGGAAAGACTTTATCGAAGGCATGCTTCGTAAATAGTTTTCCGCAATAAAAGCATGGCGATTTCACAGGCAGAATAATAATGCAGTTGAAGCGACCACATGAAAAAGGCGACCTGTCCGGTCGCCTTTTCTGTTATTTAGCCCCGGCGAAAATATCGTCAGGGCGCGTCCCGATTATTGCGGCCGTTCCTTGAGCGGGAAGCGGCGGCGCACCAGCACGAAGAACAGCGGCACGAAGAAGATAGCCAGCACCGTAGCGGAAATCATACCGCCCATCACCCCGGTGCCGACGGCATGCTGGCTGCCGGAGCCCGCCCCGGTACTGGTGGCCATCGGCAGTACGCCGAAGATAAACGCCAGCGAGGTCATCAGGATCGGCCGCAGACGCTGGCGGCAGGCGGAGAGGGTGGCGGTAAGCAAATCTTCGCCTTTCTGATTCAGCTCATTGGCAAATTCGACAATAAGAATGGCGTTTTTCGCCGACAGACCGATCACCGTCAACAGGCCCACCTGGAAATAGACATCGTTTTCCAGCCCGCGCATCCAGGTCGCCAGCAGTGCGCCGATAACCCCCAGCGGCACCACCAGCATCACCGAGAACGGCACCGACCAGCTTTCGTACAGCGCCGCCAGGCACAGGAACACCACCAGCAGCGAAATGGCGTACAGCGCTGGCGCCTGCGCCCCGGAGAGGCGTTCCTGATAAGACATCGCCGTCCATTCGAGACCAAAGCCGTTCGGCAACTGCTGGGCCAGCTCTTCCATAATCGTCATGGCGGTACCGGTACTGACGCCCGGCGCGGCTTCACCGACGATTTCTACCGCCGAGTAGCCGTTATAGCGCTCCAGACGCGGCGAACCGGTCTCCCAGCGTGAGGTGGCGAAGGCGGAGAAGGGCACCATCGTGCCGCTGCTGTTGCGTACGTACCACAGATTGATATCGTCCGGCAGCATGCGATACGGCGCCGCCGCCTGAACGTAGACCTTCTTCACGCGGCCGCGATCCATAAAATCGTTGACGTAGCTTGACCCCCACGCGGTCTGCAGCGTGTCGTTGATATCGTCAATAGAGACGCCCAGCGCCTGCGCTTTACGCTGATCGATATCCACCTGCAGCTGCGGGCTATCGTCGAGGCCGTTGTGGCGCACGCGGGTGAGCTGGTTATTTTTAGCGGCCAGCTCCAGCAGGGTATCGCGGGCGGCCATCAGCGCTTCGTGCCCGTTGCCCGCGTGATCTTCCAGTTCCATATCGAAACCGGCGGAGCTGCCCAGACCGCTGATGGCAGGCGGGCTGCTGGCAAAAACGCGGGCTTCTTTAATTTTATTAAACGCTTTGGTTGCACGCTCGATGATGGCGAAAGAGGAGCCGGTGGTGGGATCGCGTTGGTCCCAGTCCTTCAGGCGTACGAACATACGCGCCACGTTCTGGCCGTTGCCGCCGGGGCCGGAACCGATGGTCGCAAACACCGATTCAACGTTTTGTTTCTCATTTTTCAGGAAGTAGTCTTCCGCCTGCTGCACCACCTTCAGGGTTTGCTGCTGGGTTGAACCGCTTGGTAGCTGCACCGAGGTGGTAAACATGCCGCGGTCTTCCAGCGGCAGGAACGACGTAGGCAGATGCAGGAACAAAAAGACCATTCCGCCCAGCAGCAGGACGTAGATCATTATCCAGCGCAGCGAGCGATGAAGAATTTTGCCGACCGCGGTTTCGTAGCGGCTGGCGTTACGGTTAAAGGTGCGGTTAAACCAGCCGAAGAAGCCCCGTTGTCCGTGGGTTTCGCCTTTGTGAACCGGTTTTAACAGCGTGGCGCACAGCGCTGGCGTCAGGATCATCGCCACCAGAACCGACAGCACCATCGCCGAGACAATGGTAATAGAGAACTGACGATAGATCGCGCCGGTAGTGCCGCCGAAGAAGGCCATCGGCACAAATACCGCCGATAGCACCATGGCGATACCGACCAGCGCGCCCTGGATCTGGCCCATTGATTTTCGCGTCGCTTCACGCGGCGAGAGGCCCTCCTCACTCATGATACGCTCGACGTTCTCCACCACCACGATGGCATCGTCCACCAGCAGGCCTATCGCCAGCACTACTGCGAACATGGTTAAAGTGTTAATGCTGTAGCCGCAGGCGTAGAGGACGGCAAAGGTCCCCATCAGCACTACCGGAACGGCGATCGTGGGAATCAGCGTGGCGCGAAAATTTTGCAGGAACAGATACATCACGAGGAACACCAGCGCGATGGCCTCAAGCAGCGTTTTCACCACGTCGGTAATCGACGCCTTCACGAATGAGGTGGTTTCGTAAGCGACTTTATATTCCAGGCCGTGCGGGAAGTACTGGGAGAGTTCGTTCAGGCGGTCGATCACGCGTTCGGCGGTCGCCATTTCGTTCGCGCCGGACGCCAGTTTTATCCCCAGTCCGGATGCCGCCTGGCGGTTGTAGCGGCTGAGGTAATCGTATTTTTCCGCCCCCATCTCGACGGTGGCGACATCGCCAAGGGTGACCTCCGAACCGTCCTGATTAACCCGCAGGGTAATATCACGGAACTGTTCCGGCGTTTGTAACAGCGATTGTGAATTAATCGTCGCGTTGAGTGCCTGTTTATCCACCGACGGCGTGCCGCCCAGCTGGCCGACGGCGATCTGCGCGTTTTGCGAAGAGATGGCATCAGTGACGTCTTTTGCCGTCATCTGAAAGCTGTTGAGTTTGGCCGGATCGAGCCAGATGCGCATCGAATACTGCGAACCATAGGCGTCAATATCGCCTACGCCGTTGACCCGGCTGAGCGGGTCCTGAATATTACTGGCAACGTAATCGGCTATATCCTGTTTATCCATACTGCCGTCGGTAGAGACGAAGGCGATCGTCAGGATATTGGTATCCCCGGTTTTACGCACCGTTACGCCCTGGTTCTGGACGGCCTGCGGCAGTTTACGCATCGCCGATTGCAGCTGATTCTGCACCTGCTGGACGGCTTCATCCGGATCGGTCCCGGCGGTAAAGCTCAGCGTCACGGTGGCCTGCCCGGTGCCGCTGCTCTGGGATGACATATACATCAGGTTGTCGAGGCCGGTCATATTCTGCTCGATAACCTGAGTGACCGTATTTTCCAGCGTCTGTGCCGAAGCGCCGGGATAGTTCGCTGTGATCCGCACGTTGGGTGGGGCAAGTTCGGGATATTGCTCAACGGGAAGCGACAAAATTGCGAGGGTACCGGTCAGGCATAAAAGGATTGCCAGAACCCACGCAAAAATGGGGCGATCGATAAAAAAATTCGCCATCAGAATTAGGACCTCATTTTGCACATTTTTTTGTTATTGCACAGCCTGTGACACTCTAGCGGCAAGCCCTCAGGCAATCGTGGAGAAAATAAGGAGATAGTGTAATTTATCGTGTGCCTTTTATGGCAGCGTAAAGAATTCTCTTTCTTCCTCTATCTGCTCCTTCCTTTCGGCGCGCCGCCGCGGTGGCGCAAACGTAGCGCATTATTACTTAGCTAAATAAAACGTGATTTCATTTAAGTCAAAAAAATTGATCCACCTCGGGTTATTACCAAAAAATCGGCAACCTGTGCAAATGCACATTGTTCCTGCACCGTTTTGTCGGGTAATAGATAGTCATGCGAATTGAGGGGTTATTCACCACGAAGACTGAAGGATGTCATGAACCACTTTATTTTAAGCGATAGTCATAAGTGCATCGGATGCAAGGCTTGTGAAGTTGCCTGCGTCATGGCGCATAACGATGAGCAGCATGTATTGACCCCGCAGCGTTTTCTGCCGCGTATTACCGTTATCAAGCGCGAGCAAAAACGTAACGCCGTAACCTGCCACCATTGTGAAGGGGCGCCGTGCGCCCGCAGTTGTCCAAATGACGCCATCAGCCAGCTTAACGGCAGCGTCCAGGTGAATCAGGAGAAATGCATCGGCTGTAAATCCTGTATGGTTGCCTGCCCGTTTGGCGTGATGCAGATCGTCCTGACGCCGGTAGAGGAGGGCAGAGTCAAAGCGACGGCGCACAAATGTGATTTGTGCGATGGTCGCGAAGAGGGGCCCGCCTGCGTGCAAAACTGCCCGGCCGGGGCGCTGGAGCTGGCGACGGACAGTACGCTGATGAATCTGGCGAAACAGCGGCGTCAGCGCGCGGCGCGTTTGGGTCATCCCGGCGCGGCGGTATTGGCGTGTTCCGCCGGAAAAGTCGCGCAGATGGCCGCGACGCCGCCGCGCGGCGAGCCCGACAAACTAACTGCCGAAGCGCGTAAGGCCAATTTTGCCGAAATTTATCTGCCGTTCACTGCCGGACAGGCTAATCGCGAGGCGGAACGCTGCCTGAAGTGCGGCGAACACAGCATTTGTGAATGGACCTGCCCGCTGCACAACCACATTCCACAGTGGATTGAGCGGGTGAAAGAGGGGGATATCGCCGCCGCCGTTGAGCTTTCTCATCAGACCAACTGCCTGCCGGAAATAACCGGCCGAGTCTGCCCGCAGGATCGCTTGTGCGAAGGGGCCTGCACGCTGCGCGATGAGCACGGTTCGGTGACCATCGGCAATATTGAACGCTATATCTCCGACCAGGCGCTGGCCAACGGCTGGCGGCCGAATCTTTCGCAGGTCGTTGAAAGCGGCAAGCGGGTAGCGATTATCGGCGCGGGTCCTGCCGGGCTTGCCTGCGCCGACCGGCTGGTGCGCAACGGCGTGAGTCCGGTGGTCTTTGATCGCCATCCGGAAATCGGCGGCCTGCTGACCTTTGGTATTCCGGCCTTTAAGCTGGATAAATCTCTGCTGGCCCGGCGGCGGGAAATCTTTACCCAGATGGGCGTGCGCTTTGAGCTGAACCGTGAGATAGGCAAAGATATCCCGCTGACGACGCTGCTTGATGACTATGACGCGGTATTTATTGGCGCCGGAACCTATCGCTCGATGAAAGCGGATCTACCGAACGAAGACGCGCCCGGCGTATATGACGCGCTGCCGTTCCTGATCGCCAACACCAAACAGGTGATGGGGCTGCTTGAGCTGCCGGAAGAGCCTTACGTCAACACCGAAGGGCTGAACGTCGTGGTGCTCGGCGGCGGCGATACGGCGATGGACTGCGTGCGCACCGCGCTGCGCCACGGCGCGAAGCAGGTGACCTGCGCCTATCGTCGCGATGAGGCCAACATGCCCGGTTCGAAGAAAGAGGTGAAAAACGCGCGCGAAGAGGGGGCATTATTTGAATTTAACGTCCAGCCGGTGACCCTGGAGCTGAACGAAGAGGGGCATGTCAACGGCGTACGCTTTCTGCGCACCCGGCTTGGCGCGCCTGACGCTCAGGGACGCCGCAGCCCGTCGCCGATCCCCGGAAGCGAGTTTGTCATGCCCGCCGACGCGGTGATCATGGCCTTCGGTTTCCATCCGCACGGTATGCCGTGGCTGGAATCCGTCGGCGTTAAGCTCGACAGCCGCGGCCGAATTAAGGCCAATGTGGAAAGCCGCTACCGCTATCAGACCACCCATCGCAAAGTATTTGCCGGCGGCGATGCGGTGCGTGGCGCCGATCTGGTGGTGACCGCCATGGCAGAAGGCCGCCACGCGGCGCAGGGGATCATGGACTTCCTCGAGGTTAAATCGATTCCGCTTCACTGACGACAACGCGGGCTTCACAGCGTAATATGGCATCGTCATTTCACGCTGTGGGGCCCGTATGTCACTCAATATCAACGTTATCAAAGATAAAATCCTCTCCGAAAACTGGTTCGTTTTACGCAACATGACCTATGAGCTGACGCGCAGCGATGGAAGCGTGGTTCGCCATAAACGTGAAGTCTACGATCGCGGCAACGGCGCTACCATCTTGCTGTATAACCGCCATAAGCAGACCGTCGTGCTGGTTCGCCAGTTCCGCATCGCGACTTGGGTTAACGGCAACGAAGACGGGATGTTGATCGAAACCTGCGCCGGGCTGCTGGACAGCGACGAGCCGGAGGCGTGCGTGCGCAAAGAAGCCATTGAAGAGACCGGCTTCGAAGTCGGTGAAGTGCGCAAACTGTTTGAACTGTTTATGTCGCCCGGCGGCGTCACCGAGCTTATCCATTTCTTTATTGCCGAATATAATGATACTCAGCGGGCCAACGGTGGTGGCGGCGTTGATGATGAAGATATTGAGGTGCTGGAGCTTCCTTATAACCGGGCGCTGGAGATGATGGCGAACGGGGAGATCCGCGATGGCAAAGCGGTGATCCTGCTGCAATATTTGCAAACCTCCGGGCTGATGAACGGGGATCTCTGATAAATCCGATTGAGTAAAACCTCGCCGCTGGTGAACATAGCCGCTGTGTATGGCGTTTTCTCCGGGGTTGTGCCGCTCATGTTGCATCGGGTTATTTTATTTCTGCTTTTCGGTTTACTGCCGACATCGCTGGTGCGGGCGGCGCCGGCGCAACAGCTCTTCAATGACTGGCAGGTAACCTGCAACAATCAGAATTTCTGCGTGGCCCGCAACGTCGGGCTGCATCACGGCCTGGTCATGACCCTCACCCGCAGCGCCGGGGCGGCCACCAGCGCCAGCCTGCGTATTGAGCTCGGCGGCGTGGGCAACCCGGTCGCGGCGCTGGCGCCTATTGCGCCGCGCCTTCGCCTCGATGGTAAACCCCTGTCTTTGGGCGATAAACATTGGCAGATCGCCGACAAACTGCTTAAAACCGACGATAGCGTCACCATTGATGCTTTCCTGCAGCAGGTGCAGGACGCGCAGATGATGACGCTTGAAAATGGCCTACAGAGTATCTCGTTACAGGGGCTGAAAGCCGCTCTGCTGTTTATCGATAACCGGCAGAAGCGCGTGGGTAGCGAAACCGCGTGGGTGGGAAAGGGGGAAGAGCCGCCGCTCAGCGTTCCACCAGCGCCTGCGCTGCGGTCGGTAGCGAGAATCGACGTCGCGCAATCGCCCCTTAGCCGCGATGAACTTAACGATCTCATGGATTACGGCAACGAGCGCATGAACAGCAGCGCCTGTTCGCTGGATCCGTTTCGCCGCGAGGTTCGGGTTGCCGCGCTAACCGACGATAAGGTTTTGCTAATGACCAGCTGCGAAGCGGGCGCCTACAACACCATTTGGCTGGCCTGGCTGGTGTCGCGTCAGCGACCGTATATTGCTCACCCGCTACGGCTTACGCTGCCTTTCCAGCCGCCCGGCGATGTGCCGCGTGACGTAGAGCTGGTGAACGCCCGCTACGACGATCGACGCCAGGAGCTGGTGACGCTGGATAAAGGGCGCGCGCCCGGCGACTGCGGGACGCAAACGCGCTGGCGCTATGACGGCCAGCGCTTTAGCCTGGTACGCTACGCGCAGCAGCCGCAGTGCGATAACTGGCAGGGGCCAGACGCCTGGCCCACGCTATGGGTTACCCGTTCTGTACCTCGTCCCCTACGTTGACGATATGCTCAACGGTGAAGCCGAAGTAAGGGAAAAGTTTATCGGCCGGGGCCGATTCACCGTAGCCGGTCATACCGACAATTTTTCCTTTGAGTCCCACATATTTATACCAGTAGTCGGCGATCCCGGCCTCCACGGCAACGCGGGCGCTGACGTCTGATGGCAGTACGGACTCCCGATAGGCTTCATCCTGGGCATCAAATACGTCGGTCGATGGCAGGGAGACCACGCGCACGTTCACCCCTTTGGCCAGCAGCTTTTCTGCGGCCAGTACGGTGATCTCGACCTCTGAACCGGTGGCTATCAGGATCAGGTCCGGCTTGCCGCCGGCGTCCTTCAGTACGTAGCCGCCGCGGGCGATATTCTGTACCTGTTCCGGCGTGCGCGCCATTTGTGCCAGATTTTGCCTTGAGAGGATTAGCGCCGTCGGCCCGCTATGACGCTCTACCGCCAGTTTCCACGCCACCGCGGCCTCGACCTGATCGCATGGTCGCCAGGTGCTGAAGTTTGGCGTCAGTCGCAGGCTGGCCAGCTGTTCTACCGCCTGGTGCGTCGGACCATCTTCGCCGAGACCGATGGAGTCGTGGGTATAGACCATGATTTGCCGCGCTTTCATCAACGCCGCCATACGCGCCGCGTTGCGGGCATATTCGACGAACATCAGGAAGGTGGCAGTATAAGGTACAAACCCGCCGTGGTGGGCGATGCCGTTGGCGATGGCCGTCATCCCGAATTCACGTACGCCGTAGTGAATATAGTTGCCCGCCGGATCTTCTTTCAGCGAAGTCGAACCTTTCCAGATAGTCAGGTTACTTGGCGCGAGGTCAGCGGAGCCGCCCAACAGTTCTGGTAGATGCGGGCCGTAGGCATCAAGGGCGTTTTGCGAAGCCTTACGCGTGGCGATTTTCGCCGGGTTGGCCTGCAGCTCAGCGATATATTTCCGCGTTGTTTCATCCCACGACTCAGGCAGTCCGCCGCTCATGCGCCGCGTAAACTCCGCTGCCAGCTGAGGATGGACCTGCTGATAGGCGGCAAACTTCTCCTCCCAGCTTTTCTGCGCTTTTTGTCCCTTTTCACGCGCGTCCCAGGCGCGGTAGATCTCTTTCGGGATCTCAAACGCCGGGTGATGCCAGCCCAGCTGCTGGCGCGCCAGCGCCACTTCCTGTTCGCCCAGCGCTGCGCCGTGGGCCTCTTCTTTACCGGCTTTATTCGGTGAACCAAAGCCTATTACCGTACGGCAGATAATCAGCGAAGGTTTGTCCTTCACGCTCTGGGCTTCCAGAATCGCTTTCTTCACGGCTTCGGGATCGTGGCCGTCAATTTCATGAACCACATGCCAGTGATAGGCCTCGAAGCGTTTTGCCGTGTCATCGGTAAACCAGCCTTTGGTTTCGCCATCAATGGAAATACCGTTGTGGTCGTAGAAGCCGATGAGTTTACCCAGTCCTAACGTACCCGCCAGAGAGCAGACTTCGTGAGAAATCCCCTCCATCAGACAGCCATCGCCCATAAACACGTAGGTAAAGTGATCGACGATCTCATGGTCTGGCTGATTAAACTGCGCCGCCAGCGTACGCTCGGCGATAGCCAGCCCCACCGCGTTCGCCAGCCCTTGCCCCAGCGGCCCGGTGGTGGTTTCAACCCCCGGGGTATAGCCGATTTCCGGGTGCCCCGGCGTTTTGGAATGCAGCTGACGGAAGTTTTTTATCTCTTCGATGGGCAAGTCATAGCCCGTCAGATGCAGCAGGCTGTAGAGCAGCATCGACGCGTGGCCGTTGGAGAGAATAAAGCGGTCGCGATCGTACCATTGCGGGTTTTCAGGATTGTGCTTAAGGAAATCGTTCCACAGCACCTCTGCGATATCGGCCATGCCCATCGGCGCGCCGGGGTGGCCGGAGTTGGCTTTCTGGACTGCATCCATACTCAGGGCGCGGATGGCGTTAGCGAGTTCTCTACGGGACATAATGTGCTCCTGAAACAATAGGTTGCATGAGTTTTTATTGGTTTAGGATAGAGAGGATGATGAGTTGCATAACTAAAAAGCATAGCAGACGGGGCTATCATTGCTTCTGAAACTAAGTTACATAAACATTATAAATCGATAACAAATATAACTTTGTTATGGCGAGAGTTTGGCGGTGTTCAAAGTTTACGAAGCCGTCAGGCGAGATACTAGGTGACCCTTTAGGGTGAACACCAGGTAGGCCATTACGCTTCACCCCCCTACGATCGATACGTGAAAGGAACGATAAAATGGATGAGCAGTTAAAACAAAGCGCCCTTGATTTCCACGAATTCCCGGTCCCCGGAAAAATCCAGGTCTCCCCGACAAAACCGCTGGCAACCCAACGCGATCTGGCCCTGGCCTACTCGCCGGGCGTCGCCGCGCCCTGTCTGGAAATCGAGAAGGACCCGCTGGCAGCCTATAAATATACCGCGCGCGGCAACCTTGTGGCGGTGGTCTCCAACGGCACGGCCGTACTGGGGCTGGGCAATATCGGCGCGCTGGCCGGTAAGCCGGTGATGGAAGGCAAAGGCGTTCTGTTTAAAAAGTTCGCCGGCATCGATGTGTTCGATATTGAAGTCGATGAGCTGGACCCGGACAAATTTATCAACGTCGTCGCGGCGCTGGAACCGACCTTCGGCGGTATTAACCTCGAAGACATCAAAGCGCCGGAGTGCTTTTACATCGAGCAAAAGCTGCGCGAGCGCATGAATATTCCGGTCTTCCATGACGATCAGCACGGGACGGCGATTATCAGTACCGCGGCGATTCTCAACGGACTGCGGGTGGTGGAGAAAAACATTTCCGACGTGCGGATGGTGGTTTCCGGCGCGGGCGCAGCGGCGATCGCCTGTATGAACCTGCTGGTGGCACTGGGAATGCAGAAACACAACATCGTGGTCTGCGACTCGAAAGGCGTTATCTATAAGGGCCGTGAGCCGAATATGGCGGAAACCAAAGCGGCCTATGCGGTAGAAGACAGCGGCAAACGCACGCTGGATGACGTGATTGACGGGGCGGACATTTTCCTCGGCTGCTCCGGTCCGAAAGTGCTGACTCAGGAGATGGTGAAGAAAATGGCCCGCGCGCCGATGATTCTGGCGCTGGCCAACCCGGAGCCGGAAATTCTGCCGCCGCTGGCGAAAGAGGTACGCTCCGATGCGATTATCTGTACCGGCCGCTCTGACTATCCGAACCAGGTAAACAACGTTCTGTGTTTCCCGTTCATCTTCCGCGGGGCGCTGGACGTCGGCGCAACGGCGATTAACGAAGAGATGAAGCTGGCGGCGGTACACGCGATTGCCGAGCTGGCACACGCCGAACAGAGCGAAGTGGTGGCCTCCGCCTACGGCGATCAGGATCTGAGCTTCGGCGCGGAATATATCATTCCGAAACCGTTCGACCCGCGGCTGATCGTTAAGATCGCCCCAGCGGTGGCGAAAGCGGCGATGGACTCCGGCGTGGCGACTCGCCCGATCGCCGATTTTGATGCCTACATTGAGAAGCTCAGCGAGTTCGTCTACAAAACGAACCTGTTTATGAAGCCGATTTTCTCCCAGGCGCGCAAAGAGCCGAAGCGGGTGGTACTGGCGGAAGGCGAAGATACCCGCGTCCTGCACGCGACTCAGGAGCTGGTCTCTCTTGGGCTGGCGAAACCGATCCTGATCGGCCGCCCGGGCGTGATTGAAATGCGAATCCAGAAGCTGGGGCTGCAGATTAAAGCCGGGATTGATTTTGAGATCGTGAATAACGAATCCGACCCGCGCTTTAAAGAATACTGGAACGAATATTACAGCCTGATGAAGCGCCGCGGGATCACTCAGGAGCAGGCGCAGCGGGCGGTGATCAGCAACACCACGGTGATCGGCGCGATCATGGTGCAGCGCGGCGAAGCCGATTCGATGATCTGCGGCACCATCGGCGACTATCACGAGCACTACAGCGTCATACAGCCGCTGTTCGGCTACCGCGATGGGGTCCATGCGGCCGGGGCGATGAACGCGCTGCTGCTGCCGAGCGGCAACACCTTTATCGCCGACACTTATGTCAATCACGATCCGTCGCCGGAGCAAATTGCCGAAATCACCCTGATGGCGGCGGAAACGGTTCGTCGTTTCGGTATTGAACCGCGGGTGGCGCTGCTGTCGCACTCGAACTTCGGCTCCTCGGACTGCCCGTCCGCCAGCAAAATGCGCCATGCGCTGGAGCTGGTGAAGGCGCAGGCGCCGGAGCTGATGATCGATGGCGAAATGCACGGTGATGCCGCGCTGGTGGAAAGCATTCGTAATGAGCGGATGCCGGACAGCCCGCTGAAAGGTTCGGCCAATATTCTGGTGATGCCGAATATGGAAGCCGCGCGTATTAGTTACAACTTACTTCGCGTTTCCAGCTCCGAAGGCGTCACCGTCGGACCGGTGCTGATGGGCGTCGCGAAGCCGGTGCATATCCTGACGCCAATTGCTTCGGTACGACGTATCGTGAATATGGTCGCGCTGGCGGTTGTTGAAGCGCAAACTCAGCCGCTGTAATTTAATTTAATTATTTCAGGCGCGGGAATTCTCCCGCGCTTTTTTATTTCTGTTTATAAGTGATCTATCTCACCTTTCAAATCAACTTGCCGAATTTTGTTATTTACTCCAGCGGAAACTTGTCACGATAAGCGCAAGTTTTAGCGGAGCGGTGAGCCATGGATAAAGAACGCATCATTCAGGAATTTGTACCCGGCAAGCAGGTTACGCTGGCGCATCTGATTGCGCATCCGGGGGCGGAACTGGCGAAAAAGATCGGCGTTCCCGAATCCGGCGCTATCGGCATTATGACCTTAACCCCTGGAGAAACTGCCATGATCGCCGGTGATTTAGCGATGAAGGCCGCCGATGTGCATATCGGTTTTCTCGACCGGTTTAGCGGCGCGCTGGTGATTTACGGCTCGGTTGGCGCGGTTGAAGAGGCGCTGCTGCAGACGGTAAGCGGGCTCGGTAGATTATTAAATTACACCCTCTGCGAGTTAACCAAAAGCTAATTAGAGGCGGCGATGAAACGTATTGCATTTGTCGGTACGGTGGGCGCGGGAAAAACAACGCTTTTTAATGCGCTGCAGGGAAATTATTCCCTCGCGAGAAAAACGCAGGCCGTGGAATTTAATGAAGATGGTGACATCGACACCCCGGGAGAATATTTCAGCCATCCGCGCTGGTACCACGCATTAATTACCACGCTGCAGGATGTCGATACGCTGATTTATGTCCACGCGGCCAACGATACCGAAAGTCGCTTACCCGCCGGGCTACTGGATATTGGCGCGAATAAACGACATATCGCCGCGATTAGTAAAACGGATGTGCCGGACGCCGACGTCGCCGCGGTGCGGCAACTGCTGTACGAGATGGGGTTTCAGGAACCGATTTTCGAACTCAACGGTCACGACCCGCAAAGCGTAAAGCATCTGGTGAATTACCTGAGTGAGCTCAGCCAAAAGGAGGAAGGGGCAGGTGAAGAAACTTATCACAGCTAACGATATTCGTGCGGCCCACGCACGAGGCGAAGCGGAAATATCGGTTGTGCTGCGCGCCAGCATCATCACCCCGGAAGCCCGCGAAGTCGCGGAGCTGCTGGGCGTCGCCATCCACGAGTGCGATGAATCTGCGCCAGAGCCTGCGGCACCGGCGGCAGAGGATAAAACCGAAAGCCAGCGCATTCGCGAAACCATTATCGCGCAGCTGCCGGAAGGGCAGTTTACCGAAAGCCTGGTGGCGCAGCTGATGGAAAAAGTGATGAAGGAGAAGCAGTCGCTGGGGATGGACGCGATGCAGCCCAGCTTTAAGGCGGTCACCGGTAAAGGCGGTGTAAAAGTTATTGACGGCGGCAGCGTGAAGTTCGGCCGCTTCGACGGCGCGGAGCCGCACCGGGTCGGCCTGACGGATTTAATTACCGAGCAGGACGGCAGCAGCATGGCCGCCGGGTTTATGCAGTGGGAAAACGCTTTTTTCCCGTGGACGCTGAACTATGACGAGGTCGATATGGTGCTGGAGGGCGAACTCCACGTGCGCCATGAAGGCGAAACCATGGTGGCCAGGGCCGGGGACGTGATGTTTATCCCGAAAGGCTCCAGCATTGAATTCGGTACGCCGTCGACGGTGCGTTTTCTGTACGTCGCCTGGCCTGCGAACTGGCAATCGCTATGAAAGATTTCATCACCGAAGCCTGGCTCAGAGCGAATCATACGCTCAGCGAAGGGGCAGAAATTCATCTGCCCGCCGACGCCCGCCTGACGCCATCGGCCCGGGAGCTGCTGGAAAGCCGCCGTTTGCGCATCAAGTTTATCGACGAGCAGGGCAGCCTGTTCGTTGATGACGAAGCGCAGCAGCCGCAGCCGGTGCACGGTTTGACCAGCAGCGACACGCACCCGCAGGCCTGTTGCGAACTGTGCCGTCAGCCGGTGAAGAAAAAGCCGGACACCCTGACCCATCTGACGGCCGACAAAATGGTCGCCAAAAGCGACCCGCGGCTGGGTTTTCGCGCCGCCCTCGACGCCAGCATCGCCCTGGCAGTATGGCTACAAATTGAACTGGCGGAGCCCTGGCAGCCGTGGCTGGCGGATATCCGTTCGCGCCTCGGCAACATTATGCGCGCCGACGCCCTGGACGAACCGCTGGCGGCACAGTCCATCGTCGGGCTGAACGAGGATGAACTGCATCAGCTTTCCCACCAGCCGCTGCGCTATCTCGACCACGATCATCTGGTGCCGGAAGCCAGTCACGGCCGCGATGCCGCGCTGCTCAATCTGCTGCGCTGCAAAATTCGTGAAACGGAAACGGTCGCCGCGCAGGTCTTTATTACCCGCAGTTTTGAGGTATTGCGCCCGGACCTTCTGCAGGCGCTGAACCGCCTCTCCAGCACCGTCTACGTGATGATGATTTTAAGCGTTGCCAGGCATCCGCTGACCGTCAGCCAAATCCAACAGCGTCTGGGAGGGGAGCAATGATTATTGAACGCGCCCGTCAGCTCGCTTTGCGTTCGCCCGCCCGGGTGGTGTTTCCGGACGCGCTGGATATTCGCGTCCTCAAAGCGGCGCACTACCTCCAGCAGCAGGGGCTGGCAAAGCCGATTTTGATCGCCAGCCCTTTCGCCCTGCGCCAGTTCGCCCTAAGCCACCGCCTGCCGATGGACGGTATGCAGATCGTCGACCCGCTCAGCAACCGGCAAATACGCGCAGCGTTTGCCCGGCGCTGGCTGGACCGCGCCGGGCAAAAAACGCCGCCGGACGCCGAGGAAAAACTCAACGACCCGCTGATGTTCGCCGCCGCCATGGTCGGCGCCGGTCAGGCCGACGTATGTATTGCCGGCAATCTCTCCTCGACGGCGAATGTGCTGCGCGCCGGATTACGCATTATTGGCCTTCAGCCTGGCTGTAAAACGCTGTCGTCGATTTTTCTGATGCTTCCGCAGTACGCCGGACCGGCATTAGGGTTCGCCGACTGCAGCGTAGTGCCGCAGCCGACGGCGGCGCAGCTGGCGGATATCGCCATCGCCAGCGCGGAGACATGGCAGGCCATCACCGGCGAAGAGCCGCGGGTGGCGATGTTGTCGTTTTCCAGCAACGGCAGTGCCCGTCATCCCAACGTCGCCAACGTACAGCAGGCCACCGGGATCGTACGCCAGCGCGCCCCGCAGCTGATGGTTGATGGCGAACTGCAGTTTGACGCCGCCTTCGTACCGGAGGTCGCCGTGCAAAAAGCGCCCGCCAGTCCGCTACAGGGCCGGGCCAACGTGATGGTTTTTCCCTCGTTGGAGGCGGGCAACATTGGCTACAAAATCGCCCAGCGCCTGGGCGGCTACCGCGCGGTCGGGCCGCTGATTCAAGGACTTGCCGCGCCGCTTCACGACCTCTCTCGAGGCTGTAGCGTGCAGGAAATTATCGAACTGGCGTTAGTGGCAGCCGTGCCGCGCCAGACTGACGCGAGCCGGGTAAACCACTCGCAAACACTGGTTGTATAAACGGTCCCGTTCTGGACCCCATGAGAGGAAAACACAATGGAAGCATTAGGAATGATTGAAACCCGGGGCCTGGTTGCGCTGATTGAGGCCTCTGACGCGATGGTCAAAGCCGCGCGCGTGAAGCTGGTTGGCGTGAAGCAGATTGGCGGCGGTCTGGTGACCGCGATGGTGCGCGGCGACGTGGCGGCGTGCAAAGCGGCCACCGATGCGGGTGCCGCGGCGGCGCAGCGCATTGGCGAGCTGGTCTCTGTGCACGTTATTCCGCGCCCGCATGGCGATCTGGAAGAGGTATTCCCCATCAGTTTCAAAGGCGACAGCAATATTTGACTCACGGCCGGATAAGCCGCGCAAGCGCCGCTATCCGGCATTAACGCGCGCTATTGCCTGATGGCGCTGCGCTTATCAGGCCTACGACTCACCACGTAATCCAGGGAGGCGGGTATGAAACTGGCAGTCGTCACGGGACACATTGTCTGCACCGTCCGCCATCAGGGGCTGGCGCACGACAAGCTGCTGATGGTGGAGATGATTGATGCCGCAGGGAAGCCTGACGGGCAGTGCGCCGTCGCCACCGATAGCATCGGCGCGGGAGCCGGGGAATGGGTTCTGCTGGTGAGTGGAAGCTCGGCGCGACAGGCGCACCGCAGCGAGGCGTCTCCTGTCGATTTGTGCGTCATCGGTATCGTCGATGAAGCGGTGGCCGGCGGTCAGGTGATTTTCCATAAATAGGACTGAACATCATGAATCAACAGGATATTGAACAGGTGGTGAAAGCGGTACTGCTGAAAATGACGGACAGCAGCAAGCCGGACAGTACCGTTCATGAGATGGGCGTCTTCGCCTCCCTTGATGACGCCGTCGCGGCAGCAAAAGTGGCTCAGCAGGGGCTGAAAAGCGTGGCGATGCGTCAGTTGGCGATTCACGCCATTCGCGAGGCGGGCGAAAAGCACGCCAGGGAATTAGCGGAGCTGGCGGTTAGCGAAACCGGCATGGGCCGCGTGGAGGATAAATTTGCCAAAAACGTGGCGCAGGCGCGCGGCACGCCGGGCGTGGAGTGCCTCTCTCCACAGGTGCTGACCGGCGATAACGGCCTGACGCTGATTGAAAACGCGCCGTGGGGCGTGGTGGCCTCGGTCACCCCATCCACCAACCCGGCGGCGACGGTGATTAATAACGCCATCAGCCTGATTGCCGCGGGCAACAGCGTGGTGTTCGCCCCGCATCCGGCGGCGAAAAAGGTCTCTCAGCGGGCGATTATGCTGCTCAACCAGGCGGTGATTGCCGCGGGTGGTCCGGCCAATCTGCTGGTCACCGTGGCGAACCCGGATATCGAAACGGCCCAGCGGCTGTTTAAGTACCCCGGCATTGGTCTGCTGGTGGTCACCGGCGGGGAAGCGGTGGTGGAATCCGCGCGTAAACATACCAATAAACGTTTGATCGCCGCTGGGGCCGGTAACCCGCCGGTAGTGGTCGACGAAACCGCCGACCTGGCGCGCGCCGCGCAGTCCATTGTCAAAGGCGCCTCGTTTGATAACAACATCATCTGCGCCGACGAAAAGGTGCTGATCGTGGTCGATAGCGTTGCCGACGAACTGATGCGCCTGATGGAAGGCCAGCAGGCGGTGAAGCTCAGCACCGCTCAGGCCGAGCAGCTTCAGCCGGTGCTGCTTAAAAATATCGATGAGCGCGGCAAAGGCACCGTCAGCCGCGACTGGGTTGGCCGCGACGCCGGCAAGATTGCCGCAGCCATCGGCCTGAACGTTCCGCAGCAGACGCGCCTGCTGTTCGTTGAAACCCCGGCCAGCCATCCGTTTGCCGTCACCGAACTGATGATGCCGGTGCTCCCGGTGGTACGGGTTGCCAACGTCGACGAAGCCATCGCGCTGGCGGTTCAGCTGGAAGGCGGCTGCCACCATACGGCGGCGATGCACTCGCGCAATATCGACAACATGAACCAGATGGCGAACGCCATTGATACCAGCATTTTCGTCAAAAACGGGCCGTGCATCGCCGGGCTCGGCCTGGGCGGGGAAGGCTGGACCACCATGACTATCACCACGCCAACCGGGGAGGGGGTGACCAGCGCGCGTACCTTTGTCCGCCTGCGCCGCTGCGTGCTGGTAGACGCCTTCCGAATTGTATAAGGGACGACCGATGGCACACGACGAACAACGTTGGCTCACGCCCCGGCTGCAAAAAGCGGCAACCCTGTGTAACCAGACGCCTGCGCTCAGCGGTTCGCCGCTGTGGCTGGGTGTGGATTTAGGTACCTGCGATGTGGTGTCGATGGTGGTCGACGGTGACGGGCAGCCGGTTGCGGTGTGCCTCGACTGGGCGGACGTGGTGCGCGACGGCATCGTCTGGGATTTCTTCGGCGCCGTTACCATCGTGCGCCGCCATCTCGACGCGCTGGAACGGCAGCTTGGCTGCCGCTTCACTCATGCGGCGACCTCATTTCCTCCGGGCACCGATCCGCGTATTTCGATCAACGTGCTGGAGTCCGCAGGGTTAGAGGTGAGTCACGTACTCGATGAACCGACCGCGGTGGCGGACCTGCTGCAGCTCGATAACGCCGGCGTGGTGGATATCGGCGGCGGCACCACCGGGATCGCCATCGTGAAGCGCGGCAAAGTGACCTACTCCGCCGATGAAGCGACCGGTGGCCACCATATCTCCCTGACTCTCGCTGGTAACCGTCGCATTCCGCTGGAAGAGGCGGAGCAGTTCAAGCGCAGCAACGCGCAGGAGATTTGGCCGGTGGTGAAGCCGGTGTACGAAAAGATGGCGGAGATCGTCGCTCGTCATATTGACGGTCAGGAAATTGCCGATTTGTGGCTGGCGGGCGGCTCGTGCATGCAGCCGGGCGTGGATGTGCTGTTTCGTAAGCGCTTCCCGGAATTACAGGTGCATTTACCGCAGCACAGCCTGTTTATGACCCCGCTGGCGATAGCCAACAGTGGAAGTGAGAAAGCGGAGGGAATCAATGCAAGCTGAACTGCAGACGGCGCTTTTTCAGGCATTCGACACCTTGAATTTGCAGCGGGTGAAAACCTTCAGCGTGCCGCCGGTGACGCTGTGCGGCCTCGGCGCGCTCAGCGCCTGCGGCCAGGAAGCGCAAGCGCGAGGCGTAAAGCATCTGTTTGTGATGGTCGACAGCTTCCTGCATCAGGCGGGAATGACTGCCGGGCTTGCGCGCAGCCTGGCGGTGAAAGGCGTGGCGATGACCGTCTGGCCCTGTCCGCCAGGAGAGCCGTGCGTTACCGACGTCTGCGCGGCGGTGGCGCAGCTGCGCGAAGCGAAGTGCGACGGCGTGGTGGCCTTTGGCGGCGGTTCGGTGCTGGACGCGGCGAAAGCGGTGGCGCTGTTGGTCACCAACCCGGAGCAAACGCTAAGTGAGATGACGGAAAGCAGCATACTGCGCCCGCGTCTGCCGCTGATTGCGGTGCCGACGACCGCCGGAACCGGCTCAGAAACCACCAACGTGACGGTGATTATCGATGCGGTCAGCGGGCGCAAGCAGGTGCTGGCCCACGCCTCGCTAATGCCGGACGTGGCGATTCTCGACGCCGCCCTGACCGAAGGCGTTCCGCCCCAGGTGACGGCGATGACCGGGATAGACGCGCTGACCCACGCCGTAGAGGCATACAGCGCGCTCAACGCGACGCCCTTTACCGATAGTCTGGCGCTTGGTGCGATAGCGATGATTGGCCAGGCGCTGCCTAAGGCCGTGGGCTACGGTCACGATCTTGCCGCCCGCGAAAGTATGCTGCTGGCTTCCTGCATGGCGGGAATGGCTTTTTCCAGCGCCGGTCTGGGCTTATGCCATGCGATGGCGCATCAGCCCGGCGCGGCGCTGCATATTCCCCACGGCCAGGCCAACGCCATGCTGCTGCCAACGGTGATGGCGTTTAACCGCATGGTATGCCGCGAGCGGTTCAGCCAAATCGGCCGGGCGCTCACCGCTAAAAAAACCGATGACCACGAGGCAATTGCCGCCGTAGAGGCGTTGATCGCCGAAGTGGGCCTGAGTCAACGACTCTCAGATGCCGGCGCAAAGCTTGAGCATTTCAGCGCGTGGGCGCAGGCGGCGCAGGAGGACATTTGTCTGCGCACCAATCCACGCACCGCTGCCCGGGAGCAGATTATCGAGCTGTACGCGGCGGCGCACTGATGCGGCCTTAACACCGGCGAATTTTCCCGGAGGCGATGCTGCGCATCTGTCCGGGCTACAAGCCTGGCAAGCCGCGCTGAACCGGTAGCCCGGGCAAGGCGCTTTGCGCCGCCCCCGGGGGAAGGCC
Organism: Klebsiella pasteurii; assembly: GCF_018139045.1. Lineage (NCBI taxonomy): Bacteria > Pseudomonadati > Pseudomonadota > Gammaproteobacteria > Enterobacterales > Enterobacteriaceae > Klebsiella > Klebsiella pasteurii. The sequence goes on along the minus strand of NZ_CP073236.1, from coordinate 2,404,628 downwards.
GCAGAGTGTTAATACAAATCATAAATGACAGGGAGTAAAGGCTATGGGAATTAACGAAATCATCATGTACATCATGATGTTCTTTATGCTGATTGCCGCCGTGGACAGGATCCTGTCGCAGTTTGGCGGTTCGGCGCGCTTTCTCGGCAAGTTTGGCAAAAGTATTGAAGGATCCGGCGGCCAGTTCGAAGAGGGCTTTATGGCGATGGGCGCGCTGGGCCTGGCGATGGTCGGGATGACCGCGCTGGCGCCGGTACTGGCGCATCTGCTCGGGCCGGTGATTATTCCGCTGTATGAAATGCTCGGCGCCAACCCGTCGATGTTCGCCGGAACGCTGCTGGCCTGCGATATGGGCGGCTTCTTCCTCGCCAAAGAGCTGGCGGGCGGCGACGTGGCGGCATGGCTCTATTCCGGCCTGATCCTCGGGGCGATGATGGGGCCGACGCTGGTGTTCTCCATTCCGGTCGCGCTCGGCATTATCGAGCCCTCCGACCGCCGCTACCTGGCGCTGGGCGTACTGGCCGGGATCGTCACGATTCCGATCGGCTGTATCGCCGGCGGCCTGGTGGCCATGTACTCCGGCGTGGAGATTAATGGACAGCCGGTAGAGTTCACCTTCGCGCTGATCCTGATGAATATGATCCCGGTGCTTATTGTCGCGGTGCTGGTAGCGCTGGGGCTGAAGTTTATTCCGGAAAAAATGATCAACGGCTTCCAGATCTTCGCCAAATTTCTGGTGGCGCTGATCACTATCGGCCTGGCGGCGGCGGTCATCAAGTTTCTGCTTGGCTGGGATCTGATCCCAGGACTCGACCCGATTTTTATGGCTCCCGGCGACCAGCCCGGCGAGGTGATGCGCGCTATCGAAGTTATTGGTTCGATCTCCTGCGTGCTGCTCGGCGCTTACCCGATGGTACTGCTGTTGACCCGCTGGTTTGAAAAGCCGCTGATGCGCGTCGGTAATCTGCTGAAAATCAATAATATGGCCGCCGGCGGCATGGTGGCGACGCTGGCTAACAACATCCCAATGTTCGGCATGATGAAGCAGATGGATACCCGCGGCAAAGTGATCAACTGCGCGTTCTCCGTGTCTGCCGCTTTCGCGCTGGGCGACCACCTGGGCTTCGCCGCCGCCAACATGAACGCCATGATTTTCCCGATGATCGTCGGCAAGCTGATCGGCGGCGTCACCGCTATCGGCGTGGCGATGCTGCTGGTGCCAAAAGATGAAAATGTACCCGCGGCAGCGAAAACCGAAGCGGAGGCGCAATCGTGAAAACTCGCCAGCTGCTGAGCGTTGGTATCGATATCGGCACCACTACCACTCAGGTGATCTTCTCCCGCCTTGAACTGGTTAACCGTGCGGCGGTGTCGCAGGTGCCGCGCTACGAATTTATCAAACGCGAAATTAGCTGGCAAAGCCCGGTCTTCTTCACCCCTGTCGATAAGCAGGGCGGTCTAAAGGAGGCCGAGCTCAAGGCGCTGATCCTGGCCCAGTATCAGGCCGCCGGCATTGCCCCCGAATCGGTGGACTCCGGGGCGATCATTATTACCGGCGAAAGCGCGAAAACCCGCAACGCCCGGCCGGCGGTGATGGCGCTCTCTCAGTCGCTCGGCGATTTCGTGGTGGCCAGCGCCGGGCCGCACCTGGAGTCGGTGATTGCCGGTCACGGCGCCGGGGCACAAGCCCTGTCGGCACAGCGCCTGTGCCGGGTTCTCAACATTGATATCGGTGGTGGCACGTCAAACTATGCCCTGTTTGACGCCGGCAAAGTCAGCGGCACCGCCTGCCTCAACGTCGGCGGTCGCCTGCTGGAGACCGACAGCCAGGGGCGCGTGGTCCATGCGCATCAGCCTGGACAGATGATTGTCGATGCGGTTTTCGGTCCTGGAACCTGCGCCCGCTCGCTGACCGCCGGGCAGCTGGCCCAGGTGGCGCGGCGGATGGCGGAGCTGATCGTCGAAGTCATTGACGGCGCGCTCTCTCCGCTGGCGCAACGGCTGATGCAAACCAGCCTGCTGCCCGCAGGGGCGATACCCGAGGTAATTACCCTTTCTGGCGGAGTGGGCGAGTGCTATCGCAACCAGCCCGCCGACCCGTTCTGCTTTGCGGATATCGGGCCGCTGCTGGCTACGGCGCTGCATGAGCATCCGCGCCTGCGTGAGATGAACGTGCAGTTCCCGGCGCAAACCGTGCGCGCCACGGTGATTGGCGCCGGCGCGCACACGCTTTCGCTCTCTGGCAGCACCATCTGGCTGGAGGGAGTTCAGCTACCGCTGCGCAACCTGCCGGTGGCGATCCCGCCTGATGACGCCGATCTGCTGAGCGCCTGGCAGCAGGCGCTGATGCAGCTCGATCTGGATCCTAAAACGGATGCTTACGTGCTGGCGCTTCCCGCATCGCTACCGGTGCGCTACGCCACCCTGCTGGTGGTGATTGACGCGCTATTAGCTTTTGTCGCGCGCTTTCCCAACCCGCATCCACTGCTGGTGGTGGCGGAGCAGGACTTTGGCAAAGCGCTGGGCATGCTGCTGCGTCCTCAGCTGCAACAACTCCCGCTGGCGGTCATCGATGAGGTGAGCGTACGGGCGGGGGACTATATCGACATTGGTACGCCTCTTTTTGGCGGATCGGTTGTGCCGGTGACGGTGAAATCACTCGCATTTCCTTCCTGAGGGAACGACTTATGAAACTAAAGACCACATTGTTCGGCAATGTTTATCAATTTAAGGATGTAAAAGAGGTGCTGGCTAAAGCCAACGAACTGCGTTCGGGGGATGTGCTGGCGGGCGTGGCGGCGGAAAGTTCGCAGCAGCGCGTGGCGGCGAAGCAGGTGCTCTCCGATATGACGGTCGCCGATATTCGTAACAACCCGGTGATTCCGTATGAAGAGGATTGCGTGACGCGCCTGATCCAGGACGACGTCAACGAAACCGCCTATCAACGGATTAAAAACTGGACCATCAGCGACCTGCGCGAATACGTGCTGAACGATGAAGTCAGTAGCGACGATATTGCGTTTGTGCGTAAAGGGCTGACCTCGGAAGTGGTGGCGGCGGTGGCGAAGGTCTGCTCCAACGCCGACCTGATCTACGGCGCGAAGAAAATGCCGGTGATTAAAAAAGCCAACACCACCATCGGCTTGCCGGGCACCTTTAGCTGCCGCCTGCAGCCGAACGATACCCGCGATGACGTGCAGAGCATTGCTGCGCAAATCTACGAAGGGCTCTCTTTCGGCGCGGGGGATGCGGTGATCGGCGTCAACCCGGTGACCGATGATGTGGAGAACCTGACCCGCGTCCTTGATACCGTCTACGGCGTTATCGATAAATTCAATATCCCGACCCAGGGCTGCGTGCTGGCGCACGTCACCACCCAGATTGAAGCGATTCGCCGCGGCGCCCCGGGCGGCTTGATCTTCCAGAGCATCTGTGGCAGCGAAAAGGGGCTAAAAGAGTTTGGCGTGGAGCTGGCGATGCTCGACGAAGCGCGCGCGGTGGGGGCCGAGTTTAACCGCATCGCCGGGGAGAACTGCCTGTACTTTGAAACTGGGCAGGGCTCGGCGCTGTCGGCTGGCGCTAACTTCGGCGCCGATCAGGTGACGATGGAGGCGCGTAACTACGGCCTGGCACGGCACTACGATCCGTTCCTCGTCAATACCGTGGTGGGCTTTATCGGGCCGGAGTATCTCTATAACGATCGGCAGATTATTCGCGCCGGTCTCGAAGATCACTTTATGGGCAAGCTGAGCGGCATCTCGATGGGCTGCGACTGCTGCTACACCAACCATGCCGACGCCGACCAGAACCTCAATGAAAACCTGATGATTCTGCTCGCCACCGCCGGCTGCAACTACATCATGGGCATGCCGCTCGGCGACGACATCATGCTCAACTATCAGACCACCGCATTTCACGATACCGCCACCGTCCGTCAGCTGCTGAATTTACGGCCGTCGCCGGAGTTCGAACGCTGGCTGGAAACCATGGGCATTATGGCAAACGGTCGTCTGACCAAACGGGCGGGCGATCCGTCACTGTTCTTTTGATGACGCGGGGATGACACATGATGGATCAAAAGCAGATTGAAGAAATTGTACGCAGCGTGATGGCGTCAATGGGACAACCGCAAACGGCTGCGCAAGCGCCTGAGGCGGAGGTGGCGAAATGCGCCAGCCGGTGCGAGGTCGCGGCGGAGAGCTGCGCGTTGGATTTAGGTTCGCCAGAGGCGAAAGGCTGGATTGGCGTGCAGCAGCCGCATCGCGCGGAAGTGCTGACCGAACTGAAACGCAGCACCGCGGCGCGCGTGTGTACCGGTCGCGCCGGTCCGCGTCCGCGCACCCTTGCGCTGCTTCGCTTCCTCGCCGACCACTCCCGTTCCAAGGATACGGTGCTGAAAGAGGTGCCGGAGGAGTGGGTGAAAACCCAGGGCCTACTGGAGGTTCGCTCCGAGATTAGCGACAAGAACCTCTACCTGACGCGCCCGGATATGGGCCGTCGGCTGAGTCCGGAGGCGATTGAGGCGCTGAAGGCGCAGTGCGTGGCGAATCCTGACGTTCAGGTGGTGGTGTCCGATGGCCTCTCTACCGACGCGATCACCGTCAACTATGAAGAGATCCTACCACCGCTGCTGTCGGGCCTGAAGCAGGCCGGGCTGAAGGTCGGTACGCCATTCTTCGTCCGCTACGGGCGGGTCAAAATTGAAGATCAGATTGGCGAAATCCTCGGCGCGAAGGTGGTGATTTTGCTGGTGGGTGAACGCCCGGGGCTAGGGCAGTCGGAAAGCCTCTCCTGTTACGCCGTTTATTCGCCGCGCGTAGCGACCACCGTCGAAGCGGACCGGACCTGTATTTCAAATATTCACCAGGGCGGCACGCCGCCGGTAGAAGCCGCCGCGGTGATCGTCGATTTGGCCAAACGCATGCTGGAGCAGAAGGCTTCCGGCATCAACATGACTCGGTAAGGAGGCATCATGCCTGCATTAGATTTAATTCGCCCTTCAGTGACGGCCATGCGCGTGATTGCTTCAGTGAATGACGGCTTTGCCCGCGAGCTTAAATTACCGCCACATATACGTAGCCTCGGACTCATCACGGCGGATTCAGATGATGTGACTTATATTGCCGCTGACGAAGCGACAAAACAGGCGATGGTCGAAGTGGTGTATGGCCGCTCTCTCTACGCCGGCGCGGCTCACGGTCCGTCGCCAACCGCAGGTGAAGTGCTGATTATGCTGGGCGGCCCGAATCCGGCGGAAGTTCGCGCCGGTCTGGATGCGATGGTGGCGCATATCGAAAATGGGGCCGCGTTCCAGTGGGCCAACGATGCCGAAGATACGGCGTTTCTGGCGCACGTGGTGTCACGAACTGGCTCTTATCTCTCGTCTACCTCCGGTATCGCATTGGGCGATCCGATCGCTTACCTGGTAGCGCCGCCGCTGGAGGCGACCTTCGGCATCGATGCGGCAATGAAATCGGCCGACGTTCAGCTGGTGACCTACGTGCCGCCGCCGTCGGAAACCAACTATTCCGCCGCGTTTTTGACGGGTAGCCAGGCCGCCTGTAAAGCCGCCTGCAATGCCTTTACCGATGCCGTTCTGGATATTGCCCGTCATCCAATTCAGCGCGCGTAAGGGGGAAGCGATGATCAACGCCCTGGGATTACTGGAAGTGGACGGTATGGTCGCCGCCGTTGACGCGGCGGATGCGATGCTGAAGGCGGCCAACGTGCGGCTGCTCAGCCATGAGGTCCTCGACCCCGGCAGGCTGACGTTGGTGGTGGAAGGCGACCTGGCGGCATGCCGGGCGGCGTTGGATGCCGGCAGCGCTGCGGCGCAGCGTACGGGGCGCGTTATTAGTCGTCGGGAGATCGGTCGTCCTGAAGAGGATACCCAGTGGCTGATCGGCGGCTTTCAACGGCCGCCGAAAGCGCCCGAGCCGCCTGAGCGGTCCGAGGAAGCGGAATCCTCCGCGCCCTTACTGACGCTGCTGGCGTCGGCGCGTCAGGGAATGACGGCCGGGGAAGTGGCCGCACATTTCGGCTGGTCGTTTGAGGAAGCCAGGAAGGCGCTGGAGCAGCTGTTTTCTACCGGAGCGTTGCGTAAACGCAGTAGCCGCTATCGCTTAAAAAATTAACCTGTCGGAGGTGCCGGGATCGTGAAAACGCTCCCGGTTTAAAAGATCATGAAAAAGAAAACACCGGCCAACCTGCACCATCTTTATCATGAAGCATTACCCGAAGACGTTAAGCTAACGCCGATGGTCGAGGTGGACAACGTCCACCAGCGGCGAACCACCGATGTCTATGAACATGCCCTGACGATTACCGCCTGGCAGCAGATTTACGATCAGCTTCATCCGGGGAAATTCCACGGTGAATTTACCGAAATCCTGCTCGATGATATTCAGGTCTTTCGTGAATATACCGGTCTGGCCCTGCGCCAGTCTTGCCTGGTGTGGCCTAACTCGTTCTGGTTCGGTATTCCGGCCACTCGCGGCGAGCAGGGATTTATTGGCTCACAGTGTCTCGGCAGCGCCGAAATCGCCACCCGGCCCGGCGGCACGGAGTTCGAACTCAGTACGCCGGACGATTACACCATTCTTGGGGTGGTTATTTCAGAGGACGTGATTACCCGCCACGCGGGCTTCCTGCATCACCCGGAAAGAGTGCTGCATATGTTGCGTAACCAGTCGGCGCTGGAAGTCAAAGAGCAGCATAAAGCGGCGCTGTGGGGCTTCGTGCAGCAGGCGCTGGCGACGTTCAGCGAGAACCCGGAAAACCTGCATCAGCCCGCTGTGCGCAAAGTGTTGGGCGATAATCTGCTGCTGGCGATGGGGGCGATGCTGGAGGAGGCGCAACCGATCGTCACCGCCGAGAGCATCAGCCATCAGAGTTACCGGCGGCTGCTGTCCCGGGCGCGGGAGTATGTACTGGAGAATATGTCGGAGCCGCTGACCGTTCTCGACCTGTGCAATCAGCTGCACGTCAGCCGCCGTACGCTGCAAAACGCCTTTCACGCAATTCTCGGAATAGGACCGAACGCGTGGCTGAAGCGTATACGCTTAAACGCGGTGCGCCGGGAGCTGATCAGCCCGTGGTCGCAGAGCGCCACGGTTAAGGATGCCGCAATGCAGTGGGGATTCTGGCATCTGGGCCAGTTCGCCACCGATTATCAGCAGCTGTTCGCCGAGAAACCGTCGCTGACGCTGCATCAGCGGATGCGGCAGTGGGCGTGATGGCGATTGATTTACCGGATGGCGTTTCATGCCGTTATCGTAGGCCTGTAAGCGTAGCGCTATCGGGCAAAGCAGCGCCGGATGGCGGCGTAAACGCCTTATCTGGCCTACGAACCGCGCCATCAGGCAATTTTATACCCAGTCGCGAACCTGAATGAACTCGCCAAGCGCCGCTTCCGGGCTATCCGCTGCCGGCTGGTAGTTATATTCCCAGCGTACCAGCGGCGGCATTGACATCAGGATGGACTCGGTGCGGCCGCCGGTTTGCAGGCCGAACAGGGTGCCGCGATCCCATACCAGGTTAAACTCCACGTAGCGCCCGCGACGGTAGAGCTGAAAATCCCGCTCGCGTTCACCCCATGCTATTTCCCTGCGTCGCTCGACAATCGGCAAATACGCCTCGGTATAGCCGTTACCCACCGCCTGCATAAAGTCAAAGCAATGATCGAAGCTGGGGGTATTCAAATCATCGAAAAACAGGCCGCCGATGCCGCGCTGCTCGTTACGGTGTTTGAGAAAGAAATAATCATCGCACCACTTTTTATAACGCGGATAAACGTCTTCGCCGAAGGGCTGGCACAGATCGCGGGCGGTACGATGCCAGTGCACGGCATCTTCTTCAAAGCCGTAGTAGGGGGTTAAATCGAAGCCACCGCCGAACCACCATACCGGATCGGCGCCCGGTTTTTCCGCGATAAAGAAGCGCACGTTGGCATGGCTGGTGGGGATATAGGGGCTGCGCGGATGCACGACCAGCGAGACGCCCATCGCTTCAAAGCTGCGGCCAGCCAGCTCAGGACGGTGAGCAGTAGCGGAAGCCGGCATCGCATCGCCGTGCACGTGCGAAAAGTTAACCCCAGCCTGCTCAAAGATCCCGCCATCGCGCAGCACCCGGCTGCGCCCGCCGCCGCCGCCTTCCCGTCGCCAGCTATCTTCGACAAATTCGTCGCCGTCAACGGCGCTGAGCTTTTGGCAGATAGCATCCTGGAGCTGAAGGAGGAAGGCTTTTACCTGGTGCGCGTCGGGTCTCATTAACGTCTCTTCGAATGGGCTTTCTGGTTATCGAACCAGTGGAAATAGCTGATAATGCCGTTGGCAATCGCTGTGGCGATTTTCTGCCGGAAGGCAGTGGTGCCGAGCAGTTTTTCTTCGTTCGGATTGGTAATAAACGACGTCTCTACCAGTACCGACGGAATCGATGGCGATTTCAGCACCACGAACGCCGCCTGTTCGGTATTGCGGCTGTGCAGCTTATGCACTGGCTTAATCTTTTTCAGGATATGCGAGCCTAGCGTCAGGCTGTTTTTGATGGTATCAGTTTGTACCAGGTCGAACAGCACTTGCTGCAATAGGTGGTCTTTATCCGTCGTTTTCTTGCCGGCCACTTCATCCGCCCGGTTTTCACGGTCCGAGAGATATTTCGCCATGGCGCTACTGGCGCCGCGGTTGGAGAGGGCGAAAACGGAGGCGCCGGCCGCGCTCGGGTTGGTGAAGCCATCAGCGTGAATTGACATAAACAGATCGGCGCCGTGCTGGTGGGCGATCTCCACGCGGTCATAGAGCGGAATAAAGGTGTCGCCGCTGCGCGTCAGGCGCGCATCGATACCGTTGCTACGCAGGATGCTGCGCACGTTTTTAGCGATCGCCAGCACTACGTGCTTCTCTTTTGAACCGTTATGGCCGATAGCGCCGGTGTCAATACCGCCATGGCCCGGGTCGAGCATCACGACGCGTTTGGCGCCTTTTTTCTTCGCTGCGGGTTTGCTGTGCCCATTGGATGTTTTCAATGGCTGTTGTTCTTTCGCGCTGGCCTGTGAGGCGATCCCTGAAAGCGTGATTGCTGCCAGCCCGGCTTTCAGCACCTGGCGGCGCGAAGCAAGTATTTTTAAAGGTTTAAAAGTGCTCATTCGGCCTGAATTGCAAACAAGTGGTAACCAATGTTATATCGTATCGTGTTTTCTGATACGACCATTCAAAATAAGAATTGTTTTACTTTTCATTTCAATACATGACAAAGTCATATTATGCCATTTTTTGCGGCTCATTGCGCCTGATATTGGCTATCGGGCACAATCGCGCCATAATCTCTGTTTTTAACCGTCAATGGTGGGGAATACCATGGAGATACGCGTTTTTCGCCAGCAAGATTTCGAAGAGGTCATTACCCTGTGGGAGCGTTGCGATCTCCTGCGACCATGGAACGATCCGGAAATGGACATTGAACGTAAGCTGAACCACGATGCCAGCCTGTTTCTGGTCGCCGAGGTTAACGGGGAAGTGGTCGGCACGGTGATGGGCGGTTATGACGGTCATCGCGGGTCTGCCTATTATCTTGGCGTGCATCCTGAATATCGCGGACGCGGTATTGCTAACGCGCTGCTTAACCGGCTGGAGAAAAAGCTGATAGCCCGCGGTTGCCCGAAAATAAACATTATGATACGCGAAGATAATGACGTGGTGCAGGGGATGTACGAACGCCTTGGCTATGAGCATTCAGATGTACTGTGCCTCGGCAAGCGCCTAATTGAAGATGAAGAATACTGAGTTTATCCCCGCCGATTTTGATACCCACGGCCGCCTGCGTTTGCCGTTTCTTTTTTGGTGCGTACTGCTGCTTCAGGCGCGAACATGGGTGCTGTTTCTGATGGCCGGCGCGTCACGGCAGCAGGGCGACGCGCTGCTGAATCTGTTTTATCCGGACCACGATAATTTTTGGCTGGGATTGCTCCCCGGCATCCCGGCGGTGCTGGCGTTTATTATTAGCGGGCATCGTCAGCGCTTTCCCCGGCTCTGGCCCCTGATGCGCTGGTTGCTGGCGCTTTCCCAGCTATTGCTGTTGGTCTGGCAACCACTGCTGTGGATGAGCGGCGAATCGCCCTCGGCGGTGACCATCGGCCTGCTGGCGGCGGATCTTTATGCGCTCTGGTGGCTGTTAAGCAGCCGTCGGCTGCAGGCCTGTTTTCGCGAAGAACAGGTTTAACGGCACTTTTTGCCGATCGCGCACTCCAACATGCGTTGAATAAATCAGAAAGGACACTCAGTCATGAAATCGCTACGTTTATTTCTCTGCGCATTACCGCTGGCTTTAACCGGCTGCTCGACGATGAGCTCGGTTAACTGGTCGGCGGCCTATCCGTGGAACTGGTTTGGTTCCTCCACGGAAGTGACCGAACAGGGCGTAGGCAACCTGACGGCGTCAACGCCGCTGAACGAACAGGCGATCGGCGATGCGCTCGGCAGCAGCTACCGCCTGCGCAGCGGCATGAAAACGGCTAACGGTAATATTGTGCGCTATTTCGAAGCGTTAAAAGATGGCAAGGTCGCGCTGACCATTAACGGCGAGAGCGGGACTATCAGCCGCATCGACGTGCGCGATAGCAATATCAAAGCCGCCAGCGGCGTGAAAATTGGTACCCCGTTCAGCGATATCTACAGCAAGGCGTTTGGCAACTGCCAGAAAGGCAGCAACGACAACGGTGCCGTGGTGGAATGCAAGGCCGAGGGCAGCCAGCATATTAGCTATGCTTTCACCGGCAACTGGAGCGGTCCTGAAGAGTTAATGCCCTCCGACGACACGCTGAAGAACTGGAAGGTGAGCAAGATTATCTGGCGCCGCTAATTTGATCTGAAGTGATTCGAGGTCCTGAAAAAGCGGGTACAATAGCGCCTTAAAAAAGCCACAGCGTTGTGGCTGTCCTATTTTTCAGGAGGAGCGATGTCTCAGGTTCAGAGCGGCATTTTGCCGGAACATTGCCGTGCGGCGATTTGGATTGAAGCAAATGTCAAAGGCGATGTTGACGCCCTGCGTGAAGCCAGCAAAGTGTTTGCCGATAAGTTAGCCACCTTTCAGGCGAAATACCCGCAAGCGAAGCTGGGGGCGGTGGTGGCTTTTGGCCATAACGTCTGGCGCCAGCTGAGCGGCGGCGTTGGGGCCGAAGAGCTAAAAGACTTTCCGGCCTACGGCAAAGGTCTGGCGCCGTCGACCCAGTACGATGTGCTGATCCACATTCTCTCCGCGCAGCATGAGCTGAACTTCTCTGTGGCGCAGGCGGCCATGTCTGCTTTTGGCGCAGCAGTTGATGTTAAAGAAGAGATTCATGGCTTTCGCTGGATTGAAGAGCGCGATCTGAGCGGCTTTGTCGACGGTACTGAAAACCCGGCCGGCGAAGAGACGCGCCGTGAAGTGGCGGTGATTCAGGATGGCGTCGATGCGGGCGGCAGCTACGTATTCGTGCAGCGCTGGGAGCACAACCTCAAGCAGCTTAATCGCATGAGCGTCCCTGACCAGGAGATGATGATCGGCCGCACCAAAGAAGCCAACGAAGAGATTGACGGCGACGATCGTCCGGACACCTCTCACCTGAGCCGCGTGGATCTGAAAGAAGAGGGAAAAGGGCTGAAGATTGTCCGTCAGAGCCTGCCGTACGGCACCGCCAGCGGTACCCACGGCCTCTACTTTTGCGCTTACTGCGCCCGTCTGTACAACATTGAGCAGCAGCTGCTGAGCATGTTCGGCGATACTGACGGTAAGCGTGATGCGATGCTGCGTTTTACCAAACCGGTGACCGGCGGATACTACTTCGCGCCTTCGCTGGATAGACTGCTGGCGCTGTAAGATTTCCCCTCTCCCCACAAGGGGAGGAAACCGTTCGGCACCGCAGGCAAGCGTCGAACGGTTTCCGGTTCTGAATGCGTGATTCAGATAAGCTTTGCCATTTCCTTATTCTCTTTTCGACTTCCAAATCGCCAAACGGTATATAAAACCGTTACTCCTTTCATAGCCGTTATAAATATGATGATCAGCAGAAAATCATCATATTGATAAGGGTGCGCAATGGCCGTTAAATCATTAACAAAAGGATATCTGGCGCTGGCTGCTTCTGTGCTGCTGGTTGCGCAGGCGCAGGCGACGGAACTGCTGAACAGTTCCTACGATGTTTCCCGCGAGCTGTTTGCCGCCCTTAACCCGCAGTTTGAACAGCAGTGGGCGAAAGATAACGGCGGCGATAAGCTGACGATTAAACAATCTCATGCCGGGTCATCAAAACAGGCGCTGGCGATTCTGCAAGGGCTTAAGGCCGACGTGGTGACCTACAATCAGGTGACCGACGTCCAGATTCTGCACGACAAAGGCAAACTGATCCCGGCGGACTGGCAAAGCCGTCTGCCGAATAACAGCTCGCCGTTTTACTCGACGATGGGATTCCTGGTGCGTAAAGGCAACCCGAAAAATATCCACGACTGGAATGACTTAGTGCGTTCCGACGTGAAGCTGATTTTCCCGAACCCGAAGACCTCCGGCAATGCCCGTTACACCTACCTGGCTGCCTGGGGGGCCGCGGACAAAGCTGACGGCGGCGATAAAGCGAAAACCGAGCAGTTTATGACTCAGTTTCTGAAAAACGTCGAGGTGTTTGATACCGGCGGGCGCGGCGCAACTACCACCTTTGCCGAGCGTGGGCTTGGCGATGTGCTGATTAGCTTCGAGTCTGAAGTGAATAACATTCGTAAACAGTACGAAGATCAGGGCTTTGAGGTGGTCATTCCTAAAACCAATATCCTCGCTGAATTCCCGGTTGCCTGGGTGGATAAAAACGTGCAGGCCAACGGAACGGAGAAAGCGGCGAAAGCCTACCTGAACTGGCTCTATAGCCCGCAGGCGCAGACGGTCATCACGGACTATTACTATCGCGTGAACAACCCGAAAGTGATGGATTCCCTGAAAGAGAAATTCCCGCAGACCGAGCTGTTCCGCGTGGAAGATAAATTTGGTTCCTGGCCGGAAGTGATGAAAACCCATTTTGCCAGCGGCGGTGAGCTGGACAAACTGCTGGCGGCGGGGCGTAAGTAATGTTTGCAGTATCGACTAAACGCGTGCTGCCGGGCTTTACCTTAAGCCTCGGGACCAGCCTGCTGTTCGTCTGCCTGATCCTATTGTTACCGCTCAGCGCGCTGGTGATGCAGCTTGCCCAGATGAGCTGGGCGCAGTACTGGGATGTGGTCACCAACCCGCAGGTGGTAGCGGCCTATAAAGTGACGCTGCTCTCGGCGTTTGTGGCGTCGATTTTTAACGGCGTGTTCGGTCTGCTGATGGCGTGGATCTTAACCCGCTACCGCTTCCCGGGCCGCACGCTGCTTGATGCTCTGATGGATTTGCCGTTTGCGCTGCCGACGGCCGTTGCCGGCTTAACCCTCGCGTCGCTCTTCTCCGTGAACGGGTTGTACGGCGAGTGGCTGGCGAAATTTGATATTAAAGTCACCTATACGTGGCTCGGTATCGCGGTGGCCATGGCCTTTACCAGCATCCCGTTTGTGGTGCGTACCGTGCAGCCGGTGCTGGAAGAGCTGGGCCCGGAATATGAAGAAGCGGCGGAAACCCTGGGCGCCACGCGCTGGCAGAGCTTTCGCAAGGTGGTGCTGCCGGAGCTTTCCCCGGCGCTGATGGCCGGCGTTGCGCTGTCCTTTACCCGCAGCCTCGGGGAGTTCGGCGCGGTGATTTTTATCGCCGGCAACATTGCGTGGAAAACGGAAGTGACCTCGCTGATGATTTTTATCCGTTTGCAGGAGTTCGATTACCCGGCGGCGAGCGCGATCGCTTCGGTGATCCTCGCTGCCTCGCTGCTGCTGCTGTACTCGATTAACACTCTGCAAAGTCGCTTTGGTCGACGTGTGGTAGGTCACTGATGGCGGAAGTTACGCAATTGAAGCGATACGATGCGCCCCGCATCAACTGGGGTAAATGGTTTCTGATAGGTGCGGGCGTGCTGGTTTCTGCCTTCATCCTGATTGTGCCGATGGTCTATATCTTCGTGCAGGCCTTTAGCAAAGGCCTGATGCCGGTGCTGCAAAATCTTGCAGACCCGGACATGCTGCACGCCATCTGGCTAACGGTCATGATTGCCTTGATTACCGTACCGGTAAACCTGGTTTTCGGTACGCTGCTGGCGTGGCTGGTGACGCGCTTTACCTTTCCAGGCCGTCAGCTGCTGTTGACGCTGCTGGATATACCTTTTGCCGTCTCGCCGGTGGTGGCGGGTCTGGTTTATCTGCTGTTTTACGGTTCTAACGGTCCGCTGGGCGGCTGGCTCGATGAGCATAACCTACAGATTATGTTTGCCTGGCCGGGCATGGTCCTGGCGACCATTTTTGTGACCTGTCCGTTTGTGGTCCGCGAACTGGTGCCGGTGATGATGAGCCAGGGCAGTAATGAAGATGAGGCGGCGATTCTGCTCGGCGCTTCGGGCTGGCAGATGTTCCGCCGGGTTACGCTGCCCAACATTCGCTGGGCGCTGCTCTACGGCGTGGTGCTGACTAACGCCCGCGCGATTGGTGAATTCGGCGCCGTGTCGGTGGTTTCCGGCTCAATTCGCGGCGAAACCTTATCGCTGCCGCTACAAATTGAACTACTGGAGCAGGATTACAATTCCGTCGGTTCCTTTACCGCCGCCGCCCTGCTGACGTTAATGGCTATTTTGACCCTATTTTTGAAGAGTATGGTGCAATGGCGTTTGGCCAATCAGGAAAAACGCGCGCAACTGGAGGGAAATCATGAGCATTGAGATTGCCAATATTAAGAAGTCTTTTGGTCGCACGCAGGTGCTGAATGATATCTCGCTGGATATCCCCTCCGGACAGATGGTCGCGCTGCTGGGGCCGTCAGGCTCCGGGAAAACCACGCTGCTGCGTATCATCGCCGGGCTGGAAAATCAGTCCAGCGGCCATATCCGTTTTCACGGTACCGACGTCAGCCGCGTGCATGCACGCGACCGTAAAGTCGGCTTCGTGTTCCAGCACTACGCGCTGTTTCGCCATATGACGGTGTTCGACAATATCGCCTTTGGCCTGACGGTACTGCCGCGTCGTGAACGACCAAATGCTGCCGGCATCAAGGCAAAAGTCACCAAACTGCTGGAGATGGTCCAGCTGGCGCATCTGGCGGATCGCTATCCGGCCCAGCTTTCCGGCGGGCAGAAGCAGCGCGTCGCGTTAGCGCGCGCGCTGGCGGTTGAACCGCAGATTCTGCTGCTGGATGAACCTTTTGGCGCGCTGGACGCCCAGGTACGTAAAGAATTGAGACGCTGGCTGCGTCAGCTGCACGAAGAGCTGAAATTTACCAGCGTATTTGTCACGCACGATCAGGAAGAGGCGACCGAAGTTGCCGATCGCGTGGTGGTCATGAGCCAGGGCAATATCGAACAGGCCGATGCGCCCGATCGGGTATGGCGCGAGCCGGCCACTCGTTTTGTGCTGGAGTTCATGGGCGAAGTTAACCGCCTGAAGGGAACCCTTCGCGGCGGTCAGTTCCACGTCGGCGCGCATCGCTGGCCGTTGGGCTATACCCCGGCGTACCAGGGGCCGGTCGATCTGTTCTTGCGTCCGTGGGAAGTGGATATCAGCCGTCGTACCAGCCTGGATTCGCCGCTGCCGGTACAGGTGCTGGAAGCGAGCCCGAAAGGCCACTACACCCAATTAGTTGTGCAGCCTCTCGGGTGGTATGACGAACCGCTAACCGTGGTGCATCAGGGTGAAGATGCGCCGCACCGCGGGGAACGCCTGTTTGTTGGCCTGCAGAACGCGCGTCTGTACAACGGCAATGAACGTATTGAGCCGCGCGAGGAGCTTGCTCTGGCTGAATCGGCCTGATAGCTTATTGCATAGTTTATCGCCCGGTGGCGCTTCGCCTATCGGGCCTACAGTTATCACTACGTCTTGTAGGCCGGGTAAGCGAAGCGCCACCCGGCTTTTTTATTGAGTAGAAATCGTGAATACACTCGAACACACCATCGGCAACACTCCTCTGGTCAAACTGCAGCGCATGGGGCCGGACAACGGCAGCGAAATATGGGTCAAACTCGAAGGCAACAATCCCGCGGGCTCGGTGAAAGACAGAGCGGCGCTGTCGATGATTGTCGAGGCTGAAAAGCGCGGAGAAATTAAGCCCGGTGATGTGCTGATTGAAGCGACCAGCGGCAACACCGGCATTGCGCTGGCGATGATCGCCGCGCTTAAAGGCTATCAGATGAAGCTGCTGATGCCGGACAACATGAGCCAGGAGCGCCGTGCCGCCATGCGCGCCTACGGCGCGGAGCTAATTCTGGTGACGAAAGAGCAGGGAATGGAAGGTGCGCGTGACTTAGCGTTAGAAATGGCACAGCGCGGCGAAGGCAAGCTGCTCGATCAGTTCAACAACCCGGACAACCCGGACGCGCACTACACCACCACCGGGCCGGAAATCTGGCGGCAGACCGACGGGCGGATCACCCATTTTGTCTCCAGTATGGGCACCACCGGCACCATTACCGGCGTATCGCGTTTTCTGCGCGAGCAGGATAAAGCGGTGAGCATCGTCGGACTGCAGCCGGAAGAGGGGAGCAGTATTCCCGGAATTCGCCGCTGGCCTGCCGAATATATGCCGGGTATTTTTAACGCGCAGCTGGTGGACGTGGTGCTCGATATCCATCAACAGGATGCCGAAAACACCATGCGGATGCTGGCGGTGAAGGAAGGGATTTTCTGCGGCGTCAGTTCCGGCGGCGCGGTGGCGGGCGCGTTGCGCGTTGCCCGCGAAAATCCCGGCGCGGTAGTGGTGGCGATCGTTTGCGATCGCGGCGATCGCTACCTTTCTACCGGTGTATTTGGCGAAGAGCACTTTACCCAGGGCGCGGGAATTTAAACTTCGGGCATGTCGAGCAGGTCGGTTCCGTAGGAGTTGTCCACGGTGCAGAGCCAGCGTTCGCCCTGCTGACGAAAGACATAGGTTGCGCGCCGCGTGACCTGTGTTATCCCGGCTTCTGTCGGGATATCCAGTCGGGTCTCCATAATCACCAGCGCATTATCGCCGCCTTCGATGATCTCCATTTTTCCCTGCGTCACCACCAGCCGGTGCTGGAAATAGTCGGCAATGGCGATAAACGCGTTGCGAATATTTTCTTTGCCTCTGACCACCATGCCTGGTTTGACGACAAGCGCGGCGTCTTCAGCGTAATATTCCATCAGTGTTGCGTAATCTTCCTGGGAGATAGCGCGATCGCAGGCTTCGATGGCGGCTTTAAGTTGCGGGTTGGGATTGTGCATTTCTGGCGATCCTCGCATTGTCGGGCTTGAATAAAAGCGTTTTGCTTACTTTGCCGTCAGCTTATCAAGGAACACCCATAGCTTCTCATTCATTTCGCGATAATCCCAGGCGCGCATCTCCTGTTCACTGCGAATGAAACGCCTGCCTCTGGCGGCGCTGAGCTCCAGCTGTGAATGAGAGATCAGCAGCTCGATGACCTCAGCATCAAACTCCATGTGGCACTGGAAGCCATAGACCCGGTCGCTGTATTTCACAATTTGCCGCGGGCAGCCTTCGCTGGAGGCCATCACTTCCGCCTCTGGCGTCAGGCCAGGCATATCGTTATGCCAGTGGCCGACGACCAGCGAGGGGCCAAAATGGGCCAGTTTGTCATCCTGCAGACCTGCGGTGGTGAGCGTGATAGGATAGTGGCCGACCTCTTTTTCTGGACTCTGCATAACCGGCGCGCCCAGCGCTTCACCGATAAGCTGCGAGCCGAGACAAATCCCCACCACGATCCGCCCGGCGGCAATGGCCTGTGCAATCAAATGGACTGACCCCACAACAGTAGACATTTCCTGTCCTCACGACGAGGCCTGTTCAAAGGCCTCCGGACTGACGCCGCCGAGGTGGCTGTGACGCCGGGTCCGGTTGTAGAACACTTCAATGTAATCGAAGATATCCGCCCGGGCCAGATCCCTGGTTTTATATATGCGTTTTCTGATCCGTTCTTTTTTCAGCGAACTGAAGAACGATTCGGCCACCGCATTATCCCAGCAGTTGCCACGCCTGCTCATGCTCGGCGCCAGGTTATTGGCCCGGCAGAAGCGCTGCCAGTCGTCACTACCGTACTGGCTGCCCTGATCGCTATGTACGATAACCTCGCCGTCCGGTTTTCGACGCCACACGGCCATCATCAGCGCGTCGAGCGCCAGTTCGCGTGAGAGAGTGGGTTTCATCGACCAACCGACCACATTACGGGCGAAGAGATCGATAACCACCGCCAGATACAGCCAGCCCTGCCAGGTGCGGATATAAGTAATATCGGTGACCCAGACCTGATTGGCCCGGACAACGGTAAACTGCCGCTGCACACGATTAGGCGCAACCACTGAAGGTCGGCCAGCGATACGACGCGGAGCTTTATAGCCGCGCACGGCTTTAATCCGGTTCAGTTGCATAATGCGGCCCACCCGGTTTTTACCGCAGATTTCCCCGATTTCGTTCAGGTCGCCATGAACCCGGCGGTAACCGTATACGCCTCCGCTCAGTGAATAGGAGTCACGGATAAGCGTCAGCAGACGCTGGTTATCTTTATCCCGCGCGGAGACCGGGTTATGCAGCCACGCATAAAACCCGGCCCGGGCAACGCACAACACCCGACACATCGTCATGACACCCCATACAGAGCGGTGCTCATTGATAAAGCGGTACTTCAGTCGGGCTCCCTTGCAAAGTACCGCGCGGCCTTTTTCAGTATGTCCCGTTCTTCCTCAGTGCGCTTCAGTTGGGCCCTGAGCTTCAGGATCTCGCTTTTCGCTTCCAGTAAATCACGGGCATGCTGCTCGCTGTTATCGGGTTTAATAGCCCGTAACCACTTATAGAGACTGTGTGCTGAAACGCCCAGCCGGTCAGAAACTTCGGCGACGGAATAACCGCGTTCCGTTATCTGACGGACGGCTTCTTCCTTAAATTCAGGTGTAAATCGTGGTGTGCCCATACGCTCCTCCTATGCTCAAACTATAGGGCAGGATCGTCTACCGGGGCGGGGTCAGTCCAACTATAGGGCAGGATCGTCTACCGGGGCGGGGTCAGTCCAAAACGCTGCTCGGCGTGGCTATCAAACCAGGGGCACTCAGTTAATGTTGTGCGCGGAGATTGTGGGCCGCCGAGCACAACCAGCATATCAAAAGCATCGGCGTTTTCCGGGAGCGCATCTCCCGCATATACCCGCGACCAGCTGGTACCGTAGCCGCGCGCCTGCGCCCAGCGCAGGTAAGCCCCCGGCGCTTCAAAGACTTCATGGACGATAAAGTGGATCTGCATAGCGTTAACTCCCGTCACTGTTGTTGTAATACCTGGTATAAGTCATTGGCGAGCTTATTAATTTCATTATCGTTAAGCGTTGCAAGCGACAACCGCAGCCCGTGCGCTGGGGCGCGAATGCCGAACGTTTCGCCTTCGCGAACCAGCCAGCCGGCGTGCGCCAGACGGAGCGCCACCGGCTGGCTCGGCTCCTGCAGCGGGAACCAAAAATTAAGCCCGTCTCCTGGCGTCAGGTGGGTGATTCCGCGGCTGGCGAGGGCGGCAATCAGCTTTTCATGCTGCTGACGATAGTGGCGCCGGGTTTCCGCCAGAGAGGCCATAAAGGCGTTGTCGTTAAGGCAGGCGATGACCAGATCCTGCAACAGATGGCTGACCCATTGGCTACCGGAATTAAGCCTCAGTCGCAGCGCCGCCGACGTGTCGGCGTCGCTGGCGACGATGGCCAGACGCATATCCGGCCCCAGGGTTTTTGACAGGGAGCGTACCAGCGCCCAACGCTGGCTTTCCACGGCGATAGGGGAGTACCAGGGCGTGGCGGAGAGCAGCGCGAAATGATCGTCAACAATTACCAGAACCTGCGGATAGCGGGCCAGTATTTGGCGTATTGCCCGGGCGCGGGAATCGCTGAGGCTACAGCCGGTCGGATTGTGCGCGCGCGGGGTGATAATGACCGCCCGGGCGCCGTTGCGCAGCGCCTCTTCAAGGGACTCAGGTTGCATGCCTTCCCCGTCGACCGGCACCGGGGAAGGGTGAAAACCGGCATAGCGCAGCATATTGATGCTGCTGAGAAAGCAGGGATCTTCAATGGCCACGCTATCGCCGGACAGCAGCAGGGCGCATAGCAGGCGCTCAAGCGCATCGACGGCGCCGCTGGCGAGGTTAATCTCGGCGTCCATCTCCAGATCCGGGTTAACCCAGCGGCTGGCCCACGCGGCCAGCCGAGGCTCAACCGCCGCATCGCCGTACAGACGGGGCGTTAAAGCAATCGCACCGAGGGAGTGCTTGAGGTCCGCCAGGCGAGCGGGATCGGGATTACCGCTGGAAATATCCTTCAGCGGCGAAGAGGGATCGCCCCCTTCAATGGCGGGAAGAGTATTATGCGTTTTAATGGCGGTGCCATTACGCCCTTGACTGATGGCCAGACCGGAGGTTACCAGGCGCTTATAGGCGGCAGCGACGGTATTGCGATTAACCGCCAGCTTGCCAGCCAGCTCGCGGACCGGCGGCAAAATATCGCCAGGCTTGAGCGCGCCGCTTTGTACCAGATGGCGGATGTTATCGAAGATCTCACTGGCAGTTTTTCCAACGATCATTATTGACCTATGACAAAATGAATTTTAGCATAGGACGAATGATAATCAGAGTCTGACTCGCTGTCCAGCGGGAGGAGAAAGGATGGATCAGCAAGATGAAATACAATCGGTGCTCTTTAACGATAAAAGCCGGGCGCTGCAGGTCGATATTGTGGCCGTGCAGTCGCAGGTGGTCTACGGCAGCGTAGGCAACAGTATTGCGATACCGGCGATAAAGCAGCATGGCCTGCGGGTCATCGCGGTGCCGACGGTGCTGTTCAGCAATACGCCGCACTATGATACTTACTATGGCGGCGTTATCCCGGAAGAGTGGTTTGCCGGCTATTTAAAGGCGCTGGAGGAGCGTGACGCGCTCCGCGAGCTGCGGGCGGTAACGACCGGCTATATGGGCAGCGCCGTGCAGATTAAGCGTCTGGCGCAATGGCTGCTGCGCATTCGCGAGCACCATCCTGAACTGTGTATTATCGTTGATCCCGTCATTGGCGATGTGGATAGCGGCATCTACGTCAAGGCCGAGATCCCTGAAGCCTACCGTGCGCATTTGCTCCCGCTGGCTCAGGTGATCACGCCCAATCTGTTTGAGCTGGAGACGCTAAGCGGCCTGCCTTGTCATAATCAGCAGGAGGCGATTATTGCCGCCCGTAGTCTGCTCTCTGATTCACTGAAATGGGTCGTTATTACCAGCGCACCGGGAGCGGATAGCGCCACGATCAACGTGCTGGTGGTTAGCGCAGAGTCGGTCGAGGTGATCGAACATCCGCGTGTAGAAACCGACCTTAAGGGAACGGGCGATCTTTTTTGCGCCGAACTGGCCTGCGGCCTGGTGGGCGGAATGCCGCTGGGCGACGCCGCTAAAGTCGCCGCGCAGCGGGTGCTGGCGGTTATGACGTGGACCGATGAACAGGGCTGCGATGAGCTCATTCTGCCGCCGAGAGGGGAAGGAGTATGAAGAGCTATCGCTTAGTGGTGCGTCAGCAGGGAAGAGTCGTCGGTCATTTTGAAACGACCGGCAGCGAAGCGCTGGAAGATATCTGCGAAATTGGTTCGCTCTTTGGCGCCGTGGGTGGATATCAGTGTGATTTGCTGGTTTCTGATAGCGAGAAGCGGATTCTGGAAAGCAGTCCAGAAGGGATGAAAATACTTTCGCGAGAGAAGCGCTACCGGCCGTTTAAAGCGGCGATATAAAAAAATGGCGCCGAGAGGCGCCATTCTTCTGCGGCAAGAATTACTTCTTGATGCGGATAACCGGAGTTTCACCCACGGTTACGCTACCGGACAGTTTGATCAGCTCTTTGATCTCGTCCATGTTGGAGATAACAACCGGAGTCAGGGTAGACTTGGCTTTCTCTTCCAGCAGCGGCAGATCGAATTCGATAACCGGGTCGCCGACTTTCACGCGCTGGCCTTCTTCAGCGATACGTTTGAAGCCTTCGCCTTTCAGTTCAACGGTATCAATACCGAAGTGAACGAACAGTTCAATGCCGCTATCAGATTCGATTGAAAAAGCATGGTTGGTTTCAAAAATTTTACCGATGGTACCATCTACCGGCGCAACCATTTTGTTGCCAGTAGGTTTGATAGCAATGCCATCACCCACAATTTTTTCCGCGAAAACTACATCCGGCACGTCTTCAATGTTGACGATCTCGCCAGAGAGCGGGGCAACAATCTCAATAGTTCCGGTGTCTTTTTTGTCATCAGAAACCAGAGATTTCAATTTATCGAACAAACCCATGATCTTCTCCTAAGCAGTAATTTGGGCCGCGCATCTCGTGAATTAGCAGATTGTTTTTTCTTCAATGAACTTGTTAACCAGCGTCATTAACTCGTCCGTTGTCGGTTGAGCAAGAGCCTGCTCTGCTAATACTTTCGCATCTTCGAAGTTCGTGTTACGGATAATCTTCTTGATGCGCGGGATGGAAATGGCGCTCATAGAGAACTCGTCCAGACCCATACCCAGCAACAGAAGTGTAGCACGTTCATCGCCCGCAAGCTCACCGCACATGCCAGTCCATTTGCCTTCAGCATGAGAAGCATCAATAACTTGCTTAATCAGCGTCAGCACGGACGGGGACATTGGCTGGTAAAGATGTGAAATCATATCATTACCACGGTCAACTGCCAGAGTATACTGCGTTAAATCATTGGTACCGATACTAAAGAAATCAACTTCTTTGGCTAAGTGACGAGCAATTGTCGCAGCGGCTGGGGTTTCCACCATCACGCCAATCTCAATGGACTCATCAAAAGCTTTACCTTCGTCGCGCAGTTCCTGTTTGTAGATTTCGATCTCTTTCTTCAGTGCACGCACTTCTTCAACAGAGATGATCATCGGGAACATGATGCGCAGTTTACCGAAAGCGGAAGCACGCAGGATTGCACGAACCTGGTCGCGCAGAATCTCTTTGCGATCCATGGCGATGCGCACCGCGCGCCAGCCGAGGAACGGGTTCTCTTCTTTCGGGAAGTTCATATACGGCAGCTCTTTGTCGCCGCCGATGTCCATGGTGCGAACGATAACCGCCTGCGAGCCGCACGCTTCGGCAACGGCTTTGTAAGCGGCGAACTGTTCTTCTTCAGTTGGCAGCGAGTCGCGGTCCATGAACAGGAATTCTGTACGATATAAGCCAACGCCTTCTGCGCCGTTACGCTCGGCACCTTCAACGTCGCGTACGGTACCGATGTTTGCGCAGACTTCAACCTGATGGCCGTCCAGCGTGATTGCCGGCAGGTCTTTCAGCTTAGCCAGTTCCGCTTTTTCTTCAGCGACCTGAGCCTGCAGGTTGCGCAGTTCTTCGATTTGTTGGTCGTTCGGGTTAACCAGAACCTGATTATTCACCGCGTCGAGAACCAGATAGTCGCCGTTTTTCACCTGGCTGGTCACGCTGCCGGTGCCCACGATGGCCGGCAGTTCAAGGGAACGCGCCATGATGGAGGTGTGGGAAGTACGGCCGCCTGCGTCGGTAATGAAACCCAGTACCTTGTTCAGGTTCAGCTGCGCGGTTTCAGACGGAGTGAGGTCAGCGGCAACCAGAATAACTTCATCCTGAATCGCGCTCAGATCGATGATGGCCAGACCGAGGATGTTGCGCAGCAGGCGCTTACCGATGTCGCGTACGTCAGCTGCACGCTCTTTCAGGTATTCGTCATCCAGTTCTTCCAGGGCAGTAGCCTGACCTTCGATAACTTCATTGGCTGCCGCATCGGCAGTCATATGCTTATCTTTAATCAGGGCTATGATTTCCTGCTCAAGCTCCTCATCTTCCAGCAGCATGATGTGCCCTTCGAAGATGGCTTCTTTTTCTTCACCGAAAGTTTCACCAGCTTTGGTTTTGATGACCTCCAGCTGGGCGGAGGCCTTGGAGCGGCCGTTCAGAAAACGTTCAACTTCCTGATCAACCTTATCGGCAGAAATTTTCTTCCGGTCGATGACAATTTCATCTTCTTTCAGCAGAAGAGCTTTGCCGAAAGCGATACCCGGGGATGCTAAAATGCCTGAAATCATAACCCTACCTTACTTGTGACTGATATTAAAAAGAACCCGTGAACTTACTCGAGTTCAGCCATCAGTTTAACCAGATGCTCAACTGCTTTCTGCTCATCTTCGCCTTCGGCAGAGAGAGTCACAACGGTACCCTGGGTCAGGCCCAGAGTCTGCAGTTTGAACAGGCTTTTGGCGCTGGCGCTTTTGCCGTTGGAGGTTACAGTGATCTCAGAAGTGAAGCCTTTTGCTTCTTTAACAAACTGAGCAGCAGGGCGGGTGTGCAGACCGTTCGGAGCGGTAATAGTAACTTCTTGCTGGAACATTATATTTCCCCAACTTATAGGTTTAGTGTTGTGGACCTAAAGTTTAGCCTAACGGCCAAACTTTAGCCTGTATCGTTAGCGCCGGCATCACGTATCCGGCTCCGGCACCAGCAGCGGTGAATCGCTGTGGAAACCTTCGGCCGTTAACGTCTACCACGTCATTAAACATTATGCCGCTAAAGGAAGACTTGAACCAAATCATAAAATCGATTCAGCTTATGGAAATCCAAATCGGAATAATTTCGCGCATCGAAATAAATGTGCTGGTTAAATACCAGACCCAACGAAGTGAATCAATGCCAGGAGGGGTAAAAGTTTGACGTGTGCCACAAAAAAGCACCTGAAAAGGTGCTTTTTTACACGATATTAACAAGCTGGCATTACTGTTGCAGTTCTTTCTCAGTGAAGAGATCGGCAAACAATGCGGTGCTTAAATAGCGCTCACCTGAAGAAGGTAGGATAACCACAATATTCTTATTGGTAAAGGATTCATCCTGCTGCAGCTTCAGCGCAGCGGCAACGGCGGCGCCGGAAGAGATCCCGGCCAGAATGCCTTCCTCTTCCATCAGGCGGCGCGCGGTGGAAATGGCTTCTTCATTGGTGATCGCAATCACTTTATCCACCAGTTTCAAATCCAGGTTGCCTGGGATAAAGCCTGCGCCAATACCCTGAATTTTATGCGGTCCGGGCTTAAGCTCTTCGCCCGCCAGCGCCTGGGCGATAACCGGGGAATCGGTGGGTTCAACGGCAACGGTAATTAGATCTTTTTTACCTTTGGTGCCTTTGATATAACGGCTCACGCCGGTCAGTGTACCGCCAGTACCGACGCCGGAGATAAATACGTCAACCTGACCATCGGTATCTTCCCAGATTTCCGGGCCGGTGGTTTTTTCATGAATTTCCGGGTTCGCCGGATTGCTGAACTGCTGCAGCAGGAGGAATTTTTCCGGATTGCTGGCGACAATCTCTTCGGCTTTCTGGATGGCGCCTTTCATGCCTTTAGCGCCTTCGGTCAGCACCAGATTGGCGCCCAGGGCCTTCAGCAGCTTGCGGCGTTCGATGCTCATGGTCTCCGGCATGGTCAGCGTCAGCTTATAGCCGCGCGCCGCAGCCACGTAGGCCAGAGCGATACCGGTATTACCGCTGGTCGGTTCCACCAGCTCAACGCCGGGTTTCAGCACGCCGCGTTTTTCGGCATCCCAAATCATATTGGCACCGATACGGCATTTTACGCTAAAGCTCGGGTTACGAGATTCTACCTTTGCCAGGATGCGCCCGTTACCGATGCGGTTCAGTCGTACCAGCGGCGTATGGCCGATAGTCAGGGAGTTGTCTTCAAAAATCTTACTCATGGCCCGTCCTTAACTGTATGAAATTTGGGAGTACGGCTTCAGCATACCCGCTTAAAGAATATGCGGAAGTAAGGATTTAGCATATCTATATTCGGAAGAGAAATAATGACAAGCCAGAAGTAATAAGGAGCGGCATAAGCCGCTCCGAAAGCGATAGCGCTACTTCCACATCGCGTGTTTGTCGCGGTAGCAATCAACCCACATTGCCGTCGCGCCGCAAATCGCGACGGGCAGGATGACCAGGTTCAGCACCGGGATCATGGTAAACAGGCTGGTCAGGGCGCCAAACTGCATATTGGTCACTTTACGCGTGCGCAGCGCCTGACGCATCGTTTTAAACGGTACCTTATGGTTATCAAAAGGATAGTCGCAGTACTGAATTGCCAGCATCCAGGCGCTGAACAGGAACCACAGCACAGGAGCTATGGTCTGGCCGATACCGGGAATAAAGTAGAGGATCAGCAAAACGATGGCCCGCGGGAGATACCAGGCGAACTTCTGCCACTCGCGCTTCATGATGCGCGGCACATCTTTCAGAATGCCGAAAACCCCGACGTCCGGCGGCGTCGCACCCGTCAGGCGCGCTTCAAGCTGCTCGGCCAGCAGGCCGCTGAAGGGAGCGGCAATCCAGTTGGCGATTGTCGAGAAGAAGTAGCCGAAGACAAGCAGAATCGAAATGACCACCATGGGCCACAGCAGATAGTTAAGCCATTGCAGCCATTCAGGAACATGGCTCATCAAAGAGGGGATCCAGCTGTCGAGACGGGTGAACAACCACCAGAATGCGCCGCCCATCAGAATAATGTTGACGAGCAAAGGGAGGAATACGTATCGACGTATCCCCGGCAGCCCGATCAGCTTCCAACCCTGCGAAAAGTAGTAGACGCCACTGCGCGGGGTCGTTACGGATGATGAAACCATAGTCAGGTAATGCTCCTTTTTTGACATCCAGGCTGAATGCCGGGCTATTTTATCGGGTTAGCAGACAATAACCAGTTAGGAAATGTTCGAAAAAACAGCAAAAAGCACGATTTAGTTCATCTTTATGTAGTGAAAGCCCCACACGCACTTGCACTTGATGTAATCGGCAAATACTCTTAGTGAGTAAATGTTTGCCGTGGTGGCAAGGTGTTAGAACAACAGAGAATATAATGATGCAGGATTTGCGTCTGATATTAATCATTGTTGGCGCGATCGCCATAATCGCTTTACTGGTGCACGGTTTTTGGACCAGCCGTAAAGAGCGCTCCTCGATGTTTCGCGATCGCCCACTGAAACGTATGAAGTCACGCGACGATGAAGAGTCGGAAGGCGACGACTTTAATGACGATGTTGAAGGCGTTGGTGAAGTCCGGGTTCATCGGGCCAGTCATGCGCCGAATGGCGTTCATGGGGAGCATGAAGCACCTCGTCAGCCGCAGCACCAGTATCAGCCTCCTTATGAGCGTCAGGCGCAGCAGCCACCTGTGCGCCCGGAAGAGCCTGTCCGTGCAGCGCAGCCGCCGCAACAACCGCCTGTTCACCCCCAGGCCCCGGTTCAGCAACCGCATCACGCCGTGCCGCCTCAACAGCCGGTGATGCAGCCGCCGCAGCAGGTCCAGCCGCCGCAGCCACAGCAACCTGTTCAGCATGTGCAGCAGCCGGTTCAACAACCTGCCGTCGCTCCAGAGCCTCAGCCGGCGCCAGAACCTCAGGCCCCTGCATCGCAGCAGGCCGCCCCGCAGCCTAAAGAGCGTAAGGAGACGGTCATCGTGATGAACGTCGCCGCGCACCATGGTTCACAGCTCAATGGCGAGCTGTTAATCAATAGCATCCAGCAGGCGGGTTTCAAATTTGGCGATATGAATATCTTTCATCGCCATCTCAGCCCGGACGGCAGCGGTCAGGTGCTCTTCAGCCTGGCCAATATGGTTAAGCCCGGTACCTTCAATCCGGACAGTATGGCGGATATGATGACGCCAGGGGTCACTATCTTTATGCAGGTTCCATCCTTTGGCGATGAACTGCAAAACTTTAAGCTGATGCTGCAGTCCGCGCAGTACATTGCCGATGAAGTCGGCGGCGTAGTACTGGACGATCAGCGTCGGATGATGACGCCGCAAAAACTGCGTGAATATCAAGATCGAATTCGTGAAGTGAAAGAGGCTAACGCCTGATTCATCTTCTTGCGTTTCATCTACTTATCCTGAACCCCCGCCCGTCGGGGGTTTTTTATCATTGATGGTGTGATATGGAATCGAACGAACAAAAACTGACTGAACTGCGAACCACGCTTCGCCATCATGAATACCTGTACCACGTCATGGATACGCCGGAAATTCCTGATGCTGAATACGATCGGCTGATGCGTGAACTACGTGAACTGGAAGCTCAACATCCTGAATTGATTACGCCCGATTCACCTACCCAGCGCGTCGGCGCCGCACCGCTAGCCGCGTTCAGCCAGATTCGCCATGAAGTGCCGATGCTGTCGTTGGATAACGTTTTCGATGAAGAGAGCTTCCTTGCGTTTAATAAACGCGTTCAGGATCGTCTGAAAAATACCGATGACCTGACCTACTGCTGTGAGCTTAAACTCGATGGCCTGGCGGTCAGTATCCTGTATGAAAACGGCGTACTGGTACAGGCGGCGACCCGCGGCGATGGAACAACCGGTGAAGATATCACCTCCAACGTACGCACCATTCGCGCTATCCCTCTGAAGTTACACGGTGACAATATTCCACAGCGGCTTGAGGTTCGCGGAGAGGTTTTCCTGCCGCAGGCAGGGTTTGAAAAAATTAATGAAGAGGCGCGGCGAACCGGCGGTAAAGTCTTTGCTAACCCGCGTAACGCGGCGGCGGGGTCTTTACGCCAGCTCGACCCGCGGATTACCGCGAAGCGTCCACTCACTTTCTTTTGCTACGGCGTGGGCGTACTGGAAGGCGGCGAGCTGCCGCGTAGCCACTCAGCGCGCTTGCAGCAGTTTAAGTTCTGGGGGCTGCCGGTTAGCGAGCGTGTAAAGCTCTGCCATTCGCCAGAGGAAGTGCTTACTTACTATCACAAAGTTGAAGAAGATCGGCCGAATCTGGGGTTTGATATCGACGGTGTGGTTATCAAAGTGGATTCGCTTGATCTCCAGGAGCAGCTTGGTTTCGTGGCCCGCGCGCCGCGCTGGGCAGTGGCGTTTAAGTTTCCGGCCCAGGAGCAAATGACTTTCGTGCGCGACGTCGAGTTTCAGGTTGGCCGTACTGGCGCCATCACGCCGGTAGCGCGTCTGGAGCCAGTACAGGTCGCCGGAGTTCTGGTTAGCAACGCAACGCTGCATAATGCTGATGAAATAGAACGCCTGGGGCTGCGCATCGGCGATAAGGTGGTTATTCGCCGCGCCGGGGATGTTATCCCTCAGGTCGTGAACGTCGTCCTCTCAGAACGCCCGGAGGAGACGCGTGAAATCGTGTTTCCCACGCATTGCCCGGTATGTCATTCCGACGTTGAACGCGTAGAAGGCGAAGTGGTGACGCGCTGTACCGGCGGCCTGATCTGCGGCGCCCAGCGTAAAGAAGCACTCAAGCACTTTGTCTCCCGTCGCGCCCTGGATGTGGAGGGGATGGGCGATAAAATCATCGATCAGCTGGTCGAAAAAGAGTATGTGCATACGCCTGCCGATCTTTTTCAACTGACGCCGGGTAAGCTTACCGGGCTCGATCGCATGGGGCCAAAATCAGCGCAGAACGTGGTGGATGCGCTGGAGAAGTCAAAAGAGACCACCTTTGCCCGTTTCCTTTACGCGCTGGGGATCCGTGAAGTCGGAGAGGCGACGGCAGCCGGTTTAGCGGCCCACTTTGGCACCATTGAGGCGCTGGAGCAGGCATCGATTGACGATCTGCAAAAAGTGCCTGATGTCGGGATTGTGGTCGCCACGCACGTGCGTAATTTCTTTGCCGAAGAGAGCAACCGCGAAGTGATTGCTCAGTTGCGTAAAGAAGGCGTCCGCTGGCCGGCGCCGGTGGTGGTCAATGCTGAAGAGATTGATAGCCCATTTGCCGGGAAAACGGTGGTTCTGACCGGTAGCCTGAGCCAGCTCTCCCGTGATGAGGCGAAAGCCCAGCTGGTTGCGCTGGGCGCGAAGGTGGCGGGCAGCGTGTCGAAGAAGACCGACCTGGTCATCGCCGGGGAGGCGGCGGGCTCTAAGCTTGCCAAAGCGCAGGAGTTGGGAATTGCGGTGATCGATGAAAACGAAATGCTGCGTCTGCTCGGAGAGTCGCGTGGATAAAGATCAGCTTATTGAGATTGCCAATACGGAAATGCCGTTTGGTAAATACAAAGGGCGGCGTTTAATCGATGTGCCGGAAGAGTATTTGCTGTGGTTTGCCCGTAAGGATCAATTTCCCGCCGGGCATCTTGGCGAGCTGATGGCGTTAACGCTATTGATTAAAACTGAAGGGCTGACCAGCCTGGTCGAGCCCCTTAAGCGCCCGCGTTAGGCTTCGGAGGCGCGGCTTTTCTCCTGCGCCTGTAACGCTTCGGCCTGGCGCTTATAGCGCCGCGCCAGCACCGCGCAGACCATAAGCTGAATCTGATGGAAGATCATCAGCGGCAGCACCATTATCCCCAGGATAGAGGTCGGGAAGAGAATATTGGCCATCGGAATGCCGTTCGCCAGGCTCTTCTTCGACCCGCAGAAGACAATCGTAATTTCATCCGCTTTATTAAACCCGCACCTGCGCGCCACAAACACGTTGATAGCAATTACAATCGCCAGCAGCACGATGCTGACAATAACGATAAACAGTAGCGATCCAATGCCGACTTTGTGCCAGATACCGTTAACCACCGCCTCGCTGAACGCCGAATAGACCACCAGCAGGATGGAGGTCTGGTCGGTTTTCGAGATCCATTTTTTATGTTTTGCCACCCAGTTGCCTATCCACGGGCGAGAGAGGTGCCCCAGCACAAACGGCAGCAGCAATTGCAGCATAATCTTGCCGACCTGCTCCAGACTTCCGCCCGCGCCGTGCAGATTCATCAACAGGCCGACCAGCAATGGCGAAATGAAGATCCCGAGCAGGCTTGAGGCCGAAGCCGAACATACTGCAGCCGCAACGTTGCCGCCCGCCAGAGAAGTAAACGCAATGGCCGACTGGACGGTGGCAGGAAGAATACAGAGGTAAATAAACCCGGTGTAGAGCGCCGGATCGACGTTAACGGGCGCCCACCAGGCGAACAGCACGCCAAGAACCGGAAAGACGATAAACGTGCTGCACATGACCCAGAGATGTAAACGCCAGTGGCTGCCCCCGGCAACAATCGCCTCACGCGAGAGTTTGGCGCCGTGCATAAAGAACAGCAGCGCGATCGCGGCGGTCGTTAAATGTTCGAAGAAAGGGACAAATCCACCGCGAGCAGGGAAAAAAGAGGCCAGCAGTACGACGGTGACTAACGTCAGGGTGAATGGATCAAGAATGCGGAAAAATTTCATAAACGCTCCTGAAAATCGATGCCGCTATTGTGCTTTCTTTAGTTTGAGAAATAAAATCGATTTATTGCATCTATTCATGAAAAAAAGAGATGAATTATTCGCTGCGTCAGTTAAAAGTTTTTGTGACCGTTGCCCGCGTTAAAAGCTTTAGTCGGGCAGGGGAGAGTATTGGTCTTAGCCAGTCTGCGGTAAGCCATAGCGTAAAAGAGCTGGAGCATCAGACCGGCGTACGCCTGCTTGACCGAACGACGCGTGAAGTGGTGCTCACGGAGGCCGGACAGCAGCTGGCGGCCCGGCTTGAGCGCTTGCTGGATGAACTCAATAGCACGCTGCGTGAGGCCGGTCGCGTCGGGCAGCAGCTGATGGGTACCGTCCGGGTGGCGGCCAGCCAGACCATTTCCGCCCATTTGATCCCACAGTGTATTGCCTACAGTAACCGGCGCTATCCGGAGATAGATTTCGTTCTGCACGATCGTCCTCAGCAGTGGGTGCTGGAGAGCATCCGCCAGGGAGAAGTGGATTTTGGTATCGTTATCGATCCCGGCGCCGCTACCGATTTACAGTGCGAGACGGTTCTCGCTGAACCATTCTTGCTGCTTTGTCGCAGCGATCACCCTTTTGCCGGACGGGACGCGGTGAGCTGGCAGGAACTACAGCCCCAGCGGCTGGTTTTGCAGGATTATGCTTCTGGCAGCCGTCCGCTGATTGATGCCGCGCTCTCAGGATTTGCTGTAACCGCGAACATCGTGCAGGAGATTGGGCATCCGGCCACGCTATTTCCGATGGTTGAGTCGGGGATAGGTATCAGCATATTACCCGCATTAGCGCTGCCGCTCCCGCAGGGAAGCCGTTTGCAAGTGAAGCGGCTGACTCCGGTAGTGGAACGCCAGTTGATGCTGGCGCGGCGCAAAAATCGCTCGCTGTCGACTGCCGCGGAAGCGCTGTGGGAGGTGGTGCGGCTGCAGGCGGCCCGGCTTACTGCCTTACGCGAGAACGACCCCTTGTATCAGAAATGAAATCAATAGCTTTTTGATATCAAACTTCCGGGAAAACTGTATTGGTAATCGATTGCGTCGCATCGTTATAACAAGATGGTAGCCAATCATTTTATCCATTCTTCAGTTTTTAAGGACAGCTTATGAGCGACACGCTTTTCTCACAGAACCCCTGGTATAGCGCCGATATTATTCGCGGATATAAGCCGGATTTTACGCCGCGGGTGGCCTTTATCCTGGGGTCGGGTCTTGGGGCGCTGGCGGAACAAATTGAAGATGCGGTGGCGATTTCCTACGAGAAGCTGCCCGGCTTCCCGGTGAGTACGGTCCACGGCCATGCCGGTGAACTGGTGTTGGGAAATCTGGCCGGCGTTCCCGTTGCCTGTATGAAAGGGCGTGGGCACTTCTATGAAGGGCGGGGTATGACGGTGATGACCGATGCTATCCGCACGCTAAAGCTGCTGGGGTGTGAACTACTGTTTTGTACTAACGCGGCCGGCTCTTTACGTCCGGAAGTAGGGCCGGGAAGCCTGGTGGCGCTCAGCGATCATATTAACACGATGCCGGGCACGCCAATGGTAGGCCTGAATGATGAACGTTTTGGCGAGCGTTTTTTTTCTCTGGCCAACGCCTATGATGCGGATTATCGCGCCGTTCTGCAGAGCGTGGCGGCGGAGGAAGGGTTTCCGCTGACCGAAGGTGTATTTGTTTCCTATCCCGGGCCGAATTTTGAAACGGCAGCAGAGATTCGCATGATGCAGATTATTGGCGGCGATGTGGTGGGGATGTCCGTTGTGCCGGAAGTGATTACCGCCCGTCATTGCGGATTAAAAGTGGTAGCAGTCTCAGCCATTACCAATCTGGCTGAGGGGCTGGGCGATGTGACATTATCTCACGCGCAAACCCTGGCGGCGGCCGAGCTCTCCCGACAGAACTTTATCAACCTGATCTGCGGCTTCTTACGCAAACTGGCCTGAAAGAATAATAAATATGACCCCGCTTGCGGGGTCTTACTTTAATGGCAAGGAACGGAAAAAAATGAGTATCGCCTCTCGCTTAAAGCTCATGTCGTTTTTGCAATATTTCATCTGGGGAAGCTGGCTGGTCACCCTGGGTTCTTACATGATAAACACGTTGCATTTCACCGGCGCAAACGTCGGTATGGTCTATAGCTCCAAAGGGCTGGCGGCTATTATCATGCCCGGCGTTATGGGGATTATTGCCGATAAATGGCTACGTGCGGAACGGGCATATATGCTCTGCCACCTGGTCTGCGCAGCAGTGCTCCTTTATGCGACGACCGTAACCGACCCGGATACCATGTTCTGGGTGATGCTGATTAACGCGATGGCCTACATGCCGACCATCTCCTTGTCTAACAGCGTTTCCTACTCCTGCCTGGCGCAGTCCGGCCAGGATCCGGCGACCGCGTTTCCTCCTGTTCGCGTATTTGGCACTCTTGGTTTTATTGTCGCCATGTGGACGGTGAGCCTGATGGGACTGGAGCTGAGCAGCGCGCAGTTGTATATCGCCTCTGCCGCGTCGTTATTACTGGCGATTTATGCGCTTACGCTACCGAAAATTCCTGTGACCGAGAAGAAACCTGGCACCACATTGTCCGCGAGGATGGGACTGGATGCATTCGTATTATTTAAAAATCCGCGGATGGCCATTTTCTTTTTCTTCGCGATGATGCTCGGGGCGGTACTGCAAATAACTAACGTCTTCGGTAACCCCTTTCTGCATGATTTCGCCCGTAACCCGGCGTTTGCCGACAGCTTTGTTGTGCGTTATCCCTCTATTTTGCTTTCAGTTTCGCAGATGGCGGAAGTCGCCTTTATTCTCACCATTCCTTTCTTTCTGAAACGCTTTGGCATTAAAACGGTCATGCTGATGAGTATGCTGGCGTGGACGCTACGCTTTGGCTTTTTTGCCTTTGGCGATCCGTCTCCGTTCGGTTTTGTTCTGCTGCTGATGTCGATGATTGTCTACGGCTGCGCATTCGACTTCTTTAATATTTCAGGGTCGGTGTTCGTTGAGCAACAGGCGGGGGCTCATATTCGCGCCAGCGCGCAAGGGTTGTTTATGACCATGGTGAACGGTGTTGGCGCATGGGTAGGTTCGATTCTCAGCGGCATGGCCGTGGATTACTTCTCTATTGATGGCGTAAAAGAGTGGCAGACCATCTGGCTGGTGTTCGCGGCCTATTCATTGCTGCTGGCGGCTATTTTTGCCGTTTTTTTCAAATATAAACATGAACCTGAGGAGCTAATGAAGAAAGAGTTGGCCCATTAATCCTCTTCTGCGGCGGGCACATGTTCCGCCGTTTCATTTTTTCTGATGCAGTGTGGTAACTTTGCGCATTATCTTTATGCCCCAGGAGCGCATGAGCCATGGAACGCACGCATCGTATTGATCTGAAGTTATTGCGCTATTTTCTGGCTGTTGCAGAAGAGCTGCATTTTGGTCGTGCGGCGGCCCGTCTGAACATGTCGCAACCCCCGCTCAGCATTCACATTAAAGATCTGGAGCAGCAGCTCGGCACGCTATTGTTTGTTCGTCACTCCCGCAGCGTGGCCTTGACCCACGCAGGAAGAATCCTCATGGAGGAGTCCCGTCGTCTGCTTTCCAGCGCGCATCAGGCGCTGGCGCGAGTGGAGCAGATTGGGCGGGGCGAGGCCGGGCGGGTTGAGTTGGGCGTGATAGGCACCGCAATGTGGGGAAAAATGCGCCCGGTGATGCGTCGTTTTTTGAAAGAGCATCCTAACGTGGAAGTGCTTTTCAGAGAGAATATGCCCGCGATGCAGATGGCGATGCTAGAACGACGCGAGCTGGATGCCGGCATCTGGCGAATGGCGACGGCGCCTTCCCCAGGATTTACCAGCCTGCGCTTGCATGAGTCCTCTTTTCTGGTGGCCGTGCCGGAAGAGCACCCCCTTGCCGCGCGTAAGGCGATCCCGCTTGCGGCGTTGCGTAACGAATATTTTGTCACTATGCCCTCAATACATACCGACTGGACGTTTTTACAACGCGTTTGCCAGAGCGCCGGATTCTCGCCGATGATTATCCGTGAGGTAATGGAGCCGCAAACGGTGCTGGCGATGGTCAGTATGGGGATCGGTATTACGCTCATCGCCGACAGCTATGCGCAAATGATGTGGCCGGGGGTTGTGTTTCGTCCGCTGGAAGAGCGCATACCCGCTGATTTATATATCGTCTATGATCAGCAGCAGGCGACGCCCGCGCTGGAGAAACTGGTTGCGACGCTAGTGAACTAAGCGTTATTGGCGAATGGTAAAGTAAAAGCCTGCTCCGGCTTTGTGTATCGCAGATAGCAAAAAAGCGCCTTTAGGGCGCTTTTTACATTGGTGGGTCGTGCAGGATGACTCGCTTCGCTCGCCCTTCGGACAACGCTACGCGTTGTGCAAAATTGTTCCCAACAATTTTGTCGACTCGAACCTGCGGCAGGTTCGAATCTTACATATTGCAGATAGCAAAAAAGCGCCTTTAGGGCGCTTTTTTACATTGGTGGGTCGTGCAGGATTCGAACCTGCGACCAATTGATTAAAAGTCAACTGCTCTACCAACTGAGCTAACGACCCGAAGTGGTGGGTGATGACGGGATCGAACCGCCGACCCCCTCCTTGTAAGGGAGGTGCTCTCCCAGCTGAGCTAATCACCCACTTCGGTACTTCATTTTACGACAAGAAATCCAGCTGGCGAGAAAGTGGTGGGTGATGACGGGATCGAACCGCCGACCCCCTCCTTGTAAGGGAGGTGCTCTCCCAGCTGAGCTAATCACCCACTTCTCAATTTCTTGCTACACGGCGGAGACTACGTAAAGTAGTTGGTGGGTGATGACGGGTTCGAACCGCCGACCCCCTCCTTGTAAGGGAGGTGCTCTCCCAGCTGAGCTAATCACCCCCGCTGTGTGGAGTCGCATTATAGGGAGAGTTGAAAATGAGTCAACGCCTTTTCTAAATAATTTGTTTGTTCGTCGTAAAATTAAACAAAACGATCGCAATGTCATCTGTGGCGCATGATTTATAAACAAAAAGGGTAAAGCGTGACGTTGAAACGGTAACAACATTGAGGAATCAGCCCACGGTGTTAGAATATTCCCCCATAAAATCCAACGTACACTGCCGCATGTCGGCACCTTTATCAAACGTAAGGCCACTTCATGAAAATCAAAACTCGCTTCGCGCCCAGCCCGACAGGCTATCTGCACGTTGGCGGCGCGCGTACTGCTCTCTATTCCTGGCTTTTTGCACGTAACCACGGCGGTGAGTTTGTGCTGCGTATTGAAGATACCGATCTTGAGCGCTCCACGCCGGAGGCCATTGAAGCCATCATGAATGGTAT
This sequence comes from Klebsiella pasteurii, assembly GCF_018139045.1. Classification (NCBI taxonomy): domain Bacteria; kingdom Pseudomonadati; phylum Pseudomonadota; class Gammaproteobacteria; order Enterobacterales; family Enterobacteriaceae; genus Klebsiella; species Klebsiella pasteurii. Next base: position 2,368,000 of record NZ_CP073236.1, on the reverse strand, counting down.
GAACTGGCTGAGCCTGGAATGGGATGAGGGTCCGTACTTCCAGACCAAGCGTTTTGATCGCTATAACGCCGTCATTGATGAAATGCTGCAGGCGGGCACGGCCTATAAATGCTACTGCTCCAAAGAGCGTCTGGAAGCGCTTCGTGAAGAACAGATGGCGAAAGGTGAAAAGCCGCGCTATGACGGCCGCTGCCGTCATGGCCACGAACATCATACTGACGACGAACCTTGCGTGGTCCGTTTTGCCAACCCGGAAGAGGGTTCTGTTGTTTTTGACGATCAGATCCGCGGTCCGATCGAATTCAGCAACCAGGAGCTGGACGATCTGATCATCCGTCGTACCGACGGTTCCCCGACCTACAACTTCTGCGTAGTTGTTGACGACTGGGATATGGAGATCACCCACGTTATCCGTGGCGAAGACCATATTAACAACACCCCGCGGCAGATTAACATCCTGAAAGCGCTGAATGCGCCGGTGCCGGTTTACGCCCACGTTTCGATGATTAATGGCGATGATGGTAAAAAACTCTCCAAGCGTCACGGAGCGGTCAGCGTTATGCAGTATCGCGACGACGGCTACCTGCCAGAAGCGCTGCTGAACTATCTGGTGCGTCTGGGATGGTCCAGCGGCGATCAGGAGATTTTCTCTCGCGAAGAGATGATTAAACTGTTCAGTCTGGGCGCGGTGAGCAAGTCTGCCAGCGCGTTCAACACGGAAAAGCTGCAGTGGTTGAATCACCACTATATCAATTCACTGGCCCCGGAATATGTGGCAACGCATTTACAGTGGCACATTGAGCAGGAAAATATCGACACCCGTAACGGGCCTCAACTGGCTGAGCTGGTGAAACTGCTGGGTGAGCGCTGCAAAACGCTTAAAGAGATGGCGGCGAGCTGCCGCTATTTCTATGAAGATTTTGCTGAGTTTGATGCCGATGCGGCGAAAAAACATCTGCGTCCTGTTGCCCGTCAGCCGCTGGAAGTGGTGCGCGACAAATTAGCCGCCATTAGTGACTGGACGGCGGAAAATGTCCATCATGCTATTCAGGCAACGGCCGATGAGCTGGAAGTGGGGATGGGAAAAGTGGGGATGCCGCTGCGCGTCGCGGTGACCGGCGCAGGCCAGTCTCCGGCGCTTGATGTAACCGTGCATGCAATCGGTAAGTCACGTAGCGTAGAACGAATCAATAAAGCGCTGGCTTTTATTGCTGAACGGGAAAGTCAATAATCCTGATAGTAATATCGGGAGTTTTAAAACGGTGGGGCAAGCTAACCCCGCCGTTTTTTTTGCCTATTTTTTAGCATCAGCAATCCCTAGCCGGGATAGAAAACCGCTAATCCCTTCGCGGGCAAGAAGATCGCGCAGGTGCAACTGCTCTGCGGGGGTCATCAGGCGCATGGTCTCGACAATCTGGCGCCAGATCGTATCAGCATCATTCACAAAGTATTTGACGACTGGTTCCGCCAGCTGGTTATCAATGGTCAAATGCCGCAGCGCCGGGATATTTGCCAGGAAATCGATTACTGCTTTGTCGATGACAATCAGGCGAGCGCGCCCGCCTTTCACTCCGGGTATGGCTTCCGTCCGCCAATTTTGCTCTCTGGCCCAACGGTTAATGGTTTGCCGGGCGAGGTTAAGGCACTCGGCGAGCTCCGCTGGGGTCATTTTATCTTTAAGTTTCATCATGCTTTCACCGATCGCGGATACCCAGTCGGTTGAGTAGCCCGGTGATCCCTTCACGCAGCAGCAGCGACATAAACAGCTTTTGCTCTCCCGGCGTCATCTCTTTACATAGCGTAAGCAGCAAAGATTCCAGATCGTTATCGGTTGCGGAATAGGGAACGGGGTTTTCGGCTACGCGCTGTGCGCTGCGGATAAACTCGCGAACCTGCTCATTAACATGTACGAGGCGCGCTTTACCGCCCTGCACGCCGGGACGCGGGGAAGTTTGCCACCCCTCTTTGCGTACCCATTTGTTAATCGTTTGCCGGCTGAAGCCAGTCAGATGCGCTATTTCTTCAGGTGTCATTCGTTCCTTGAGCATACTATTTCCTGAGTAAATATGTGGGAATTAGTTGCACATGTTATAGCATCCTTTTAAAGGAAAGCGTGACATGTTTAGCTTCTGGCTGCGATAAGGCTCGCAATGTCAGCCGTTTGCCTGCTTTTTCAGCGATCAAATAGCTGGGATTGATTTTGCCGTTGACACCTGGCGAAGGAATTCATATTATGCCGCCCGTCAACACGACACGCTTTACGTTACGGGGCTATAGCTCAGCTGGGAGAGCGCTTGCATGGCATGCAAGAGGTCAGCGGTTCGATCCCGCTTAGCTCCACCAAAACCTGCACCCATCAGGTTTGGTTCGTAAAGAGGTCCTGTGGGGCTATAGCTCAGCTGGGAGAGCGCTTGCATGGCATGCAAGAGGTCAGCGGTTCGATCCCGCTTAGCTCCACCAAATTCGGAACCCTCGCTACGGCGGGGGTTTTTTGTTTGTCTGACGGACCGAGGAAATGTAAAGCATTCTTTGAATAAGTCAGCAAACCTCTGCGTTAAGTAATTTCAGATTTTTTCACTATTTAAAATCTTGCCTGCCTTTATTAAGCAACATAATATCTGTTGCCTAAATATATTTATTGCAGCTGGAGTTTTAATTAACAATAATGATTGATCATCTTAACATTAAGATCAAAAAAACTCTGCTGGCACTTCTGGTCTGCCTTATCGCAATTCCGCTGTCCCGATTTATTTCCCCACAAACCATTATTGACGGAAATCAAATTTATCTGGCATGGTTACCGCTGAGCTTAATGTATTCCGTGCTTTTTATTTTTGGTCGCTACGCTGTTGCACCATTGATTATCGCGTTTGCGATCACCAATGCCTGGATAATCGATTTGACGCTAGCCCAGGCGCTGATCCTGCTATTCTGCCAGCTCTTCTCGGTTTTTGTCTCCTGCGCTATTATCCGCTTTCAGCTTGGAAGGCGCTGGCGCGCCGGGCTGACGGCAAAACATATGGGCGCGAGGATTTTTTGGGGAGGCTTTTTCGCCCCACTCCTGTTGAAGGTCACGATGTATCTGGCGGGGCGCTTTTTTTCGTTTCCGCTGGCGATCTCAAGCTATTTCGGCAATATGTCAGTTATTTACACCATTATCGATATACAAAGCCTGATTAGCGCCGCATTAATTTTTACGACATTCTTTTATTATCCGTTGCGGATGATTATCAGTCCGCGTTATGCGCGAGCATTCTACCGCAATCTTTGTCACGCGTGGCGGAAGCGCGAGCAGCGGGTATTTACGTTGTATTGGTTTGTGGCCCTGACGGCAATATTACTGGTGCTGTGTACGCCTTATGACTCTGTTTTTATTGCCGGTTATTTAGTCCCGCTTATTTTCATTTTATACTTTATTGGTATTAGCCGCCTGGGACATGCGCTGATTCGCATTTCATGGTCCATTTCCGCCTTTTTACTCGTAGCGTATAACGAGAATTTTTTACATGGGGTACAAACTGAATATTCACTATCGTTTGTTCTTTCAGTATTAATTTGTTTCACTATCTGCTTGTTTTATATGGCGGATATCTATGCACGCAGTGAAAGAATGAAGTTCAGATGGCGGGATCAGGCGGAAGAAGATCCGCTAACCGGTTTACCGAATCTACGCGCGCTGGAGAGTCACCTACGGCAAAACCCTGCTGTTGCCATCAGCAGCCTGCGTATTCAGAATCTGGATTTTCTGAGCCGCCATTACGGCATGATGATGAGAGTGGAGAGCAAAAGGCAGATTGCCCGCAAACTACAGCCGCTATTGGCTCAGGGAGAACGCATATATCAGCTCCCCGGCAGCGAGCTGTTGCTGGTACTCAATGGCCCGGAGCCAGAGGCGCGTTTAAATCATATTGTTTCCACGCTTAACCATAAAAAGTTTAGTTGGAACAACCAGGCGTTGGATCTGGAATTTGGCGCATCATGGGGCGGCTACAGCGGCATAGAATCTGAGCTTCACCCGATGCTTGGTCAGCTTAGCTGGTTATCGGAGCAGGCTGGGGCAGGGCGGCGCGTATTAGCGTTGGACGCGGCGCAGGAGCAGATATCCGATCAAACGAGCGAACAGGTACGGCTGCTGGCGAAAATTAAACAGGCGCTTAGTGAGCGCGGAGTGGTGTTATACGCTCAGCCGATCCGCAATGCCTGCGGAGAAGGGTACTATGAGATACTTAGTCGTATGCGCTGCGGTAATACCATCATTACACCCGATAGGTTTATTCCACTGATTGCGCAATTTAACCTGAGCCAGCGTTTTGATATGCAGGTACTGGAAACGCTGTTTAGTTCGCTCAAACACCACCACGGTCGGCATTTCTCCGTTAACCTGCTGCCCTATACGCTGATGCAAAAGGATAGCGCGGCGCAAATCATCGCTCTGTTTAAACGCTATAACCTGTCGGCAGAGGCGATAACGATTGAAGTTACCGAGGAGCAGGTGTTTTCCGATGTTGAGACCAGCATGCATAACATCCAGCTGCTGCGAGATTTCGGCTGTGGCATCGCGATTGATGACTTTGGTACCGGCTACGCTAACTACGAGCGCCTGAAAAGCCTGCAGGCCGATATCCTGAAAATTGACGGCTGCTTCGTGCGTGATATCGAGACCGATCCGCTGGATGCCATTATGGTCAAATCTATTATTGAAATGGCTAAGGTTAAGAAAATGAAGGTGGTGGCGGAATACGTTGAAACGCCTGAGCAGCGGGAAAAGCTTCTTGAGTTAGGTGTTGATTATCTACAGGGGTATCTGATCGGTAAGCCGCTGCCGTTGAGCGAACTGCAGGCATGAAAAAGCCGGGACTTGCCCGGCTTTCGCTAATTACAGAACCAGCGCGGCGATAGATGCAGAGAGCACGCTCACCAGCGTAGAACCGTACACCAGCTTCAGGCCAAAGCGGGAAACTACGTTACCTTGCTCTTCATTCAATCCTTTAATTGCCCCGGCGATAATACCGATAGAGGAGAAGTTAGCGAAGGAGACCAGGAAGATAGAGATGATACCTTCCGCACGCGGAGAGAGCGTGGCGGCAACTTTCTGCAGATCCATCATGGCGACGAATTCATTAGAAACCAGTTTGGTGGCCATAATACTCCCTACCTGCAGCGCTTCACCCGCCGGTACGCCCATTACCCACGCTACCGGATAGAAGATATAGCCGAGGATCCCCTGGAAGGAGATACTATAGCCGAACCAGCCGGTGACGGTGGCGAACAGGGCGTTCAACGCGGAAATCAGCGCGATGAAGCCAATCAGCATGGCGGCAACGATAATCGCCACTTTAAAGCCCGCCAGAATGTATTCACCCAGCATCTCGAAGAAACTTTGGCCTTCATGCAGGTTGGACATCTGCAGGTTTTCTTCGCTTTTGTCGACGCGGTACGGGTTAATCAGCGACAGAACGATAAAGGTGCTGAACATGTTCAGTACCAGCGCCGCGACCACATATTTTGGCTGCAGCATGGTCATGTACGCGCCCACGATAGACATGGAGACGGTAGACATCGCGGTCGCCGCCATGGTGTACATGCGGTTGCGGGACATCTTGCCAAGAATATCTTTATAAGCGATGAAGTTTTCAGACTGGCCCAGAATCAGGGAGCTGACAGCGTTAAAGGATTCCAGCTTGCCCATGCCGTTGATTTTGGACAGTACGGTACCGATAGCGCGAATGACGATAGGTAGAATGCGAATATGCTGCAAAATACCGATCAGCGCAGAAATAAAGACGATCGGGCACAAAACTTTCAGGAAGAAGAACGCCAGACCTTTGTCGTTCATGTTGCCGAAGACGAAGTTTGTCCCTTCATTAGCGAAACCGAGGAGTTTTTCAAACATCTCGGAGAAGCCCTTCACAAAACCCAGACCAATGTCAGAGTTCAGGAAGAACCAGGCCAGCAGCACTTCAATGACCAGCAGCTGAATGACATAACGAATACGAATCTGCTTACGGTTGTGGCTGACCAACAGGGCCAGAATGGCCACCACTACGATCGCGAGAATAAAGTGCAGGACGCGGTCCATATTTGCTCCAAACATGAGGCAGGTTAAATTTCTTTGCACATTCTATGTAACAAGCGCAAAGAAAACGAGAGCTGGAACACACTATTGCAAGGATATGTGACTAATGGCAAAAATAGTGATCAACCATGCATTTTTGTTATGTTACGTAAAGGTTTTAAAAGTTGCTCTCTTGTACTATTCTGGTGATTAATTAAAAGCGTTTATCAGTTCCCCGGTTTATCAGTTGCCGACCCGCTATCGTTCCCTCCTATCACAGCAATCATTATCACCATTTCAAATGAACTTGATAATCATTCGCATTTTGATAGCATGAAACATAGCAAAGGCTATATTTCCAGAGGCAGAAAATGACAAACAGTCGCGTTGAGAATAGCAGCGGTCGCGCAGCGCGCAAGATTAAGCTCGCCCTGATGGGGCCGGCGTTCATTGCTGCCATTGGCTATATCGATCCGGGTAACTTCGCCACCAACATCCAGGCCGGCGCCAGTTTTGGCTATCAGCTGCTATGGGTGGTGGTATGGGCTAACCTGATGGCGATGCTGATTCAGGTGATGTCGGCGAAGCTGGGCATTGCCACCGGAAAAAATCTGGCAGAACAAATTCGCGACCACTACCCGCGTCCTGTAGTCTGGTTTTACTGGGTGCAGGCCGAAATCATCGCGATGGCGACCGACCTTGCCGAATTCATTGGCGCGGCTATCGGATTTAAGCTGGTGCTCGGCGTGTCATTGCTACAGGGCGCGGTGCTGACGGGGATTGCGACGTTCCTGATTCTGATGCTGCAGCGTCGCGGTCAAAAGCCGCTGGAAAAAGCGATTGGCGGACTGCTGCTGTTCGTCGCCGCGGCGTATGTCGTAGAGCTTATCTTCTCCCAGCCCGCGCTGGCGCCGTTGGCGAAAGGGATGCTTGTTCCGTCTCTGCCGACTAGCGAGGCGGTATTTCTTGCCGCCGGGGTGCTGGGGGCGACCATCATGCCGCATGTGATCTATCTACATTCATCCCTGACTCAGCACCTGCACGGTGGCACGCGGAAAGAGCGCTATAACGCCACGCGCTGGGATGTGGCGATTGCCATGACGATCGCGGGCTTTGTTAATCTGGCAATGATGGCAACCGCCGCTGCGGCCTTCCACTTCAATGGTCACACCGGCGTTGCCGACCTTGATCAGGCCTATCTGACGCTTGAACCCTTGCTGAGCCACGCGGCAGCCACCATCTTTGGCCTGAGTCTGATTGCGGCGGGTTTATCTTCTACGGTTGTTGGGACCCTGGCGGGGCAGGTGGTGATGCAGGGCTTTATCCGCTTTCATATCCCGCTGTGGTTTCGTCGGGCGATCACCATGCTGCCGTCGTTTATCGTGATTTTAATGGGGCTGGATCCCACGCGTATTCTGGTGATGAGCCAGGTATTGCTGAGTTTCGGTATTGCCCTCGCGCTGGTGCCGCTGCTGATATTCACCAGCGACTCCCGCTTGATGGGCGATCTGGTCAATTCCCGGTGGGTAAAACTGCTGGGGTGGGCGATTGTCGCCGTCGTTGTAGCGCTTAACGGCTGGTTGATTGTTGGGACGATATTCAGTTAAGCGCGATAATGAAAAAGGGAGCCGGATGGCTCCCTTTTATGATGAATATTAATGGTGGCCGTGGCCATGTCCGCGACCGCCGCCTGGTCCACGACCCCAACCGCCGCGTCGGTCATCACGGTCATTCCAGCCTTCACGATAGCCGCGCTCGTAGGCTTTACGTTTATCCCAGCCGCGATGCCAGCCGTTATCGTGACGACGCCAGCGGTTATCGCGCCATTCATAGTGTCGACGCCAATAATCACGGTCGCGCCAGCCGCCACCGTCCCAGTAGTTACCATAATTGTCGCGATCGCCAATTTGTAATTTTATTGATGGCAACAGGGTGATTTCACCAGCATTAGCGACCAATGGCGCTGAAGCCAGAAGCACTGCAGCCAAAATCAGTGACCTGAACATACTCTTCTCCTTCACGATCGGGGCCGTTGTCGGCCTGTTAACCTGATATTACGGGGCAGTAAAGCCCCGTCGTATCGGAGGAACTCCTAAATCGCCAGTGAGAGCACTTTTTGCTAAAGTAACAATGAATTTACACCGCAAGGATCGCGTCGATGGTTGCCCGCTCTTCGGCGCTGAAATGGCGGTTTTCCAGCATGCCAACTGCATCGTCGAGCTGTGAGGTTTTACTGGCGCCAATCAGTGCTGAAGTGACTTTCTCATCGCGCAGCACCCAGGCCAGCGCCATCTGCGAAAGCTTCTGCCCGCGGGATTCGGCCAGCGCGTCCAGTTGGCGAACTTTTTCCAGTTTGCTTTCAGTAAGCTGATCCGGTTGCAGGAACCGGCTGCCGCTGGCGGCGCGGGAGTCAGTCGGTATGCCGTGCAGGTAACGGTTAGTTAACTGGCCGCCCGCCAGCGGTGAAAACGCTATACTTCCCACCCCAGCGGTGTGCAGGAAATCCAGTAATCCCTCTTCGACCCAGCGTTCAAACATCGAATATTTTGGCTGATGAATCAGGCACGGCGTGCCGAGATCGTTAAGGATGTTGACGGCTTGCCGGGCCTGTTCGAGCGGATAGTTGGACAAGCCGACGTACAGCGCCTTGCCCTGGCGGACGATGTGGTCCAGCGCGCGCATGGTTTCCAGCAGCGGCGTTTCGGGGTCAGGGCGGTGGTGGTAGAAAATGTCGACATAGTCCAGGCCCATTCGTTTAAGGCTTTGATCGAGGCTGGCGATCAGGTACTTGCGCGATCCCCAGTCGCCATAGGGGCCGTCCCACATGGTGTAACCGGCTTTGCTGGAGATGATCAGCTCATCGCGATAGGGCAAAAAATCCTCTTTCAGAATACGGCCAAAATTGCTCTCCGCCGATCCCGGCGGTGGCCCGTAGTTATTGGCTAAATCGAAATGGGTTATGCCGAGATCGAATGCGTGACGCAGAAGCTGACGGCTGGTTTCCACCCGCGTTTCATCGCCAAAATTATGCCAAAGCCCCAGAGAAATTGCCGGTAGCTTTAGTCCGCTATGACCGCAGCGGCGGTATTCCATCGTTTGATATCGCGTGGCGTTTGCCTGGTAAACCATACTTCCTCCGCAGATAAAACAGGGTTGTGTATACGTTTACACTAAAGAATGTTTGGCACCGAGTATACTCCCTGAACGCGTAAATTTTACTTGCCACCGCATTTGTTGGGTGCAATGTGGACAGCGCAACTGCTTATTCAATACTCAACTTATCTGTATGAGAGGAGAGTAAGGATATGCAACCGACTTACACCATTGGCGATTATCTGCTGGATCGTCTCGTAGACTGCGGTATAGACCGCTTGTTTGGCGTACCTGGTGATTACAATTTACAGTTCCTCGACAGCGTTATTGCGCATCGGAATCTAGGGTGGGTAGGTTGTGCAAACGAGCTAAATGCGGCTTATGCCGCTGATGGCTATGCGCGTATCAAGGGCGCAGGCGCGCTGTTGACTACTTATGGCGTCGGCGAGCTGAGCGCGCTGAACGGCATCGCCGGGAGCTACGCCGAACATGTACCGGTCCTGCATATCGTTGGCGCTCCCTGTACCGGCGCACAGCAGCGCGGCGAGCTGCTGCACCATACGCTTGGCGATGGCGATTTCAGCCACTTTTCGCGTATGAGTGAACAAATTACCTGCTCACAAGCGGTGCTGGCGGCGGGAAATGCCTGCCATGAAATAGACCGGGCTCTGAGCGAAATGCTAACCCACCATCGCCCCGGTTATCTGATGCTGCCGGCCGATGTGGCGAAGGCAAAGACCACCCCGCCTGCTCATCGTTTGCGTATTCAGGGGCTGCCCGCCGATGAGAACCAGCTGGCGGGTTTCCGCGAGCACGCCAAACGGATGCTAAGAAGCAGCCGTCGCGTATCGTTGCTGGCCGATTTTCTCGCCCAGCGCTATGGGCTACAAAACGCGCTTCGAGAGTGGGTGGCGAGGGTCCCCGTTGCTTACGCCACGATGCTCATGGGCAAAGGCCTTTTTGATGAACAGCAGAGCGGTTTTGTCGGGACTTACAGCGGGATAGCCAGCGCGGAGGAAACTCGCGATGCTATCGAAAACGCGGATACCATTATCTGCATCGGCACGCGTTTTACCGACACCATTACTGCCGGCTTCACCCAGCACCTTCCGCTGGAAAAAACGATAGAAATACAGCCCTTTGCCGTCCGGGTTGGCGATCGCTGGTTCAGCCGGGTGCCCATGGAAAAGGCGCTCGCCATTTTAATCGAGCTCTCTGCCAGCCTGGCGGCAGAATGGGTTTCGCCGAATTTTCAGGCGCCCGGCGTGAGCGGCGCGCCAGAGGGGAACCTGACGCAGAAAAATTTCTGGAATACGGTGCAGAAACAGCTTCGCCCTGGAGACATTATCCTTGCCGATCAAGGTACCGCCGCTTTTGGCGCCGCTGCGCTTAAGCTTCCGGTCGACGCGACGCTGATCGTCCAGCCGTTATGGGGATCGATAGGCTTTACCCTTCCAGCGGCCTACGGGGCGCAAATCGCGGCAGCGGAGAGAAGGGTGGTGCTGATTGTGGGCGATGGTGCAGCGCAGTTAACTATTCAGGAACTGGGATCGATGCTCAGAGATAAGCAGCGTCCGCTGATTTTGTTGCTCAACAACGAAGGCTATACGGTCGAGCGCGCCATTCACGGCCCCGAACAACGCTACAACGATATTGCGCTCTGGGACTGGAATCGTCTGCCTGACGCTTTCGCTCCCGACGTCCCTTCCCGCTGCTGGCGAGTGACGCGCACGCAGGAGCTGCAGGAAGCGATGAATAGCAGCGTCGCCTCAGACAGGCTGACGCTGGTGGAGGTGATGCTGCCAAAAATGGATATCCCCGATTTTCTGCGTACGGTCACTCAGGCACTGGAGGAGAGAAACAGCCGCGTTTAATCGTTGGGGCGTTTGGCGATCATCAGCGGTTTCCCGGCAAGTAATAGCCAGGCGGGAAGCATAACGATGCACAGCAGCGGAAGTAACGTGGAATCTGGCACCACGACCGCTGCCATAAACAGGCTCAACCAGCCATCGCGCGTCACCACCAGCGTCAGTCCGAGGATCGCACAGGAAACGGTGATCGCTGCCGGGACGGCATCCACGTGCGCATGAAGCATCAGTCCGAGCGCGACGCCGACGAACACTGCCGGGAAAATCCGCCCGCCGCGAAAACCGCAGGCGGCGGCCAGCACCAGCGCCGCCAGCTTCACCAGAGCAATAAGCATGAAATCGCTGGCGGTCAACGTCTGGCTAAAGGCTAATTGCTGCATTTCTTCAAGGCCTTTGAAAAGGGTGATATGCCCGCCGATGACGCCCAGGATCCCCAATAAAAATCCGCCGATACCGAGGGTTAAGATCGGATTTTTCAGTCGTTGCATCAGCGCGTGTAAACGCGGCAGGCACCAAACGCCAACCATGCCGACCGCAATAGCAATAAGCGTAACGATAGCCCCGCTAAAGATATCGACAAGCCGCCACTGATTGTAGTGCGCGATAGGTAGCGAAAAATTGGGGTGGAAAAAAAGCCCAGTGGTCAAAGAGCCCGCTGCCGCGGCAAGCATTGGTGCGAAGAGCCGGTCCCAAAGCGGGACATCGTTACTGCTGTTCAGCGTTTGCGAAAAGATCAGCGCCGCAGCAACAGGCGTACCGAATAGCGCTCCGATGGTGCCGGAAGAGGCAAGTATCGTCCAGTCGAGCGCGCTGACTCGGGGGAAAAGGCGCGAGCCAAGCGCCACCGTCAGAGCGATATTCATCACCATAATAGGATGTTCCGGCCCCAGGCTAACGCCGCCTGCCAGGCCGATTATCAGCGCCGCGAGCAGGCCGGGCAGCGCGCTGGGGCTCACCGGGGCGCCAATAAGCGACTCGGTGGCCGGATCGGGGCCGGCGTGCCCAGGGCTAAAACGTACGACCAGACCCACGGCAATGCCGGTGCAGGTGAGGATAGCAATCGTCCAGACAGGGCCGCTGGCGTTCATGCCCAGGGCTCCGGGTAGGCTACTCCAGAGAATATTCTGCAACATGGCTGCCGTTTTCATCGCCACAATTAATACCAGGCTGGCAGCAATACCGATCACGATTGCGGGTATCGATAACAACAGCATCGTTCTGGCGCGCGGGTGCAGCATGAAAATATCCTTCTGAAAATTTCGAAGCACTACTTTGCCCGGACGCGTTTAGGGCGTTGGCGCAAATGGTGCTGAAACGATAAAGTAACGAGGTAGCCTGGCGATCGTGCCGCACAATATTTTCATAAATTACAGCCTAACTGTGATGTAGGTCGCTAAACAAAGGGCGCTTATACGTTGGTCGTTGTTGTTAGGTCGTCATGAATTTAGAGTGTGCCAAAGAATCATTTTGACTTTAGCGGAGCCGTAACGGAATGACAAAATTTGCTTTAGTAGGGGACGTTGGCGGAACGAATGCCCGTCTGGCGTTATGCGATCTTGCAAGCGGAGAAATATCCCGAGCCAAGACCTATTCCGGGCTCGATTATCCCAGTCTTGAAGCCGTTGTTCAGGTCTATCTGGAAGAGCATAACGTCACGGTAGAAGATGGCTGTATTGCCATCGCCTGTCCGATTACCGGCGACTGGGTGGCGATGACCAACCACACTTGGGCATTTTCTATCGCTGAGATGAAGAAGAACCTGGGGTTCTCACATCTGGAAATCATTAACGATTTTACTGCGGTATCGATGGCAATCCCCATGCTGAAAGCTGAACATCTGATTCAGTTTGGCGGCGCGAAGCCGGTGGAAGGCAAGCCGATTGCCGTTTATGGTGCTGGTACCGGGCTGGGCGTCGCTCATCTGGTACACGTTGATAAACGCTGGGTGAGTCTGCCGGGCGAGGGCGGCCATGTGGATTTTGCGCCCAATAGCGAAGAAGAAGGCATTATTCTGGAAGAACTGCGTACCGAGCTGGGGCACGTCTCTGCCGAACGCGTATTATCTGGACCTGGGTTAGTCAATCTTTATCGTGCGATCGTTAAGTCTGATGGGCGTCTGCCGGAAAACCTGCAGCCTAAGGATGTCACCGAACGCGCGTTGGCTGATACCTGCATCGATTGCCGTCGCGCCCTGTCGCTGTTTTGCGTCATTATGGGGCGATTTGGCGGTAACCTGGCGCTAACGCTCGGCACCTTTGGCGGCGTGTATATTGCTGGCGGCATTGTTCCGCGCTTCCTCGAATTCTTTAAAGCTTCCGGCTTTCGCGGCGGTTTTGAAGATAAAGGCCGGTTTAAAGCCTTCGTCCAGGATATTCCGGTGTATCTGATCGTTCACGACAATCCGGGACTGCTGGGCTCCGGCGCGCACCTGCGTCAGACGCTCGGACAGGTTCTGTAAGCTCTGTCTCTCTTACCCGAATAAAATCATTATTCGGGTAAATCCTCTACAGATGCATGAGTTGGCGAAACTCTTTCACCTTGCTGCGGCTCACCGGAACCTGAAACTCAAGATCGCGTAGCCGCAGAATATAGGTGTTGTTGAACCAGGGTTCGATTTCGCGAATTTTGTTCAGGTTGACGCAGTACGAGCGGTGGCAGCGGAAAAAGTGCGCTGGCGGCAGCTTGTTGCAGAACTCCGTGATATTCATTGGCATCACGAACGACTCCTTCCGTGTATAAACAAATGTCATCTTTTCATGCGCTTCCGCGTAGTAAATATCGTGGATGCTGGTGACAATAATGCGCTCATCTTTAATCAGATTAATCGTGTCGTTTTCCCGGGTTGGATTGGGCGCTGCCCCGGTAGCGATGCTAGACTGCTGCTGTTGCAGCCAGGCGCTGTTCAGCTTTTGCAGCATGTTGATAATGCGTGATTCCTGGTAGGGTTTAAGGATGTAATCGAACGCCTCCAGCTCAAAGGCTTCCACCGCATGCTCCTTCCACGCGGTAATAAAAACGATAAAGGGCTTGTGCGCGAACTGGCTGATGTTTTGCGCCAGCAGTACGCCATCCAGCGACGGGATGTTGATATCGAGAAAAATAGCGTCGACTTTGTTGTGCTGTAAAAACTTCAGCACATCGAGTCCGTCGTCAAAGGTCCCGACAATCTCCATTTCACTATGGGTATTAATCAACCAGGTGAGCTCTTGCTGCGCGAGGAACTCATCTTCCACAATGATGACTTTCATTTTATCTCCGCTCATGACAGCAGCGACTCCGTAGCCACCTGGGGCGCGTAGTGGGTTGGCACATAGAAAGCGATTTCGGTCCCCGGCGTCAGGCGTCGGATATGCAGGCCTTCTCCGTACAGTAGCTTGACCCGATGATGAACGTTGAGTAAACCGATTTTATTTCCCGGCATTTCGTCAGCCTCTACCCTCGCTACCACCGCCGGGTCGATACCGTTCCCCGTATCGCGAACGCTAATCCGTACTCGATTCCCGCACTCATTAATGCCGATGGTCACCACGCCTTTCCCTTTGCAGGGCTGAATTCCGTGGACGATGGCATTCTCCACCAGCGGCTGAATAAGCAGACTGGGGATCATAAAGCTGACTTCATCATCAATATCATAAATCACCGTCAGCTTGTCGCCGAAGCGGGCCTGTTCAATCGCGATATAATCCTTGATTTGATACAGCTCCCTTTTGATATCTATTTGTTCATCATCTTTTAATTCAATGTTGTAGCGTAAATAGCGCGACAAATTAAAAATTAACTGGCGCGCGGTGTCTGGATTCATGCGAATCGACGACGAAATGGCGTTCAGGGCATTAAATAAGAAATGGGGATTAATTTTACTCTGCAGCGCGCGCAGTTCAGCTTTATTGGCCATTTCACGCAGCTGTTCAGCGCGGGAGACCTCCAGCTGTGTGGAGATGATTTGCGACAGGCCAATCGCCATTTCCTGCAATGAAGAGGTGATGCGGTGCGCGTGGCAGTAATAGATTTTTAGCGTACCGGTGACGACGCCTTTTTCCCATAGCGGAATGACCAGCATGGAGTGTATTTCCGGCGTCCGGTGAGCTTCATCATTGTTTTTAATAATGATTTTTCCATAGCGGATCGCCTGTTGCGTCGTTGGGCTAATAAAGTCGTCGTTGTTGCGGTAGTTGATTTCACCAACCCCGACGTAGGCCATGACGTGCTGGGTATTGGTAATGGCGACGGCATCGGCATTAATGTCGCGGCGGATAATATCGCAGACCTGACGCAGGGACTCGCTGTTGACGTGGCGAAACAGCGGTAGCGTTTTGTTGGCGATGTCGAGCGCCAGTTTTGCCTGGCGGGCGGCGCTGGCTTCCTTTTCGCCCTCAACACTCTGCACCAGTAAAACGATAAAGCCGATACATACGCTGCCGAGGATCATCGGAATACCGATTTTTGACACGATATCGATCCCCAGCGCCAACGAAGGCGCCCATACGACCACGAGGATCATGGTTAACGTTTCGCATAGCATGCCGGCGAGGATCCCTGCTTTCCAGCGCTGCGCTTTAGGCACTTTACGACTGATAAAACCGGAGAGCAGACCGGCGACGATGCTGGTAATAAAACAGGGGACGGCGGTGACGCCATCAATATCGATCAGGTAGCGATGTACCCCGGCGATCGCGCCGACAATCGCCCCAACCCAGGGGCCGAACAGGATCCCGCCGGACATGACCGCGATAATACGCACGTTGACCAACGATCCTTCGACCGGTACGCCTGACCAGGTACTGAACAGGGCAAAGAGGGAGAAGATCGCGGTAACGGCCAGCAGCTCTTTTGGCGTATGCGCGGATTTATGTAGAAGTTCACGAAACAGGCGCAGACGAATGAGGAAAAAGAGGCAAATCAGCATTAATGCCGCACGGTCAAAAACCGCCAGCAGCATAGTAAATATTTCGTGCATGTGTGCGCCGTGTTAATCGCGAGAAAGCAACATGATAGAAAACCTCGCGGCAGAAGGCCAGCTGAAGGCATGAATAGGGAAAAGTCTTACAAATAAAAGGGGATTAATGATAAAGACCTGAGATTCAATAGCGTCTACTGATGAAAAACGATTCAGGTTAAATTATAGATATCAATATGTTAATTTTAATGAGCCAGGCGAGATGGGGGAAGAACGTTGCTGCCCTATTTTGCTGAACTGATGCCCGTTTTTACCGCCAGAAATTTTTTTTGCCTTTCCCCTCGACAGCGGGAATTTTTTCGGGTTATTTTCTAAACGTGCTGCACATGCAGCAGCGTCGCTCGGACGGTCCGGGCGCTAACGTTAATCCGAGGAATCTATGGCTGAATTCAGTCCTGAACGCCGTTTTACGCGTATCGATCGTCTCCCCCCGTACGTTTTTAATATCACTGCTGAGCTGAAAATGGCTGCGCGACGCCGCGGCGAAGATATTATTGATTTCAGCATGGGTAACCCCGATGGCGCGACCCCGCCGCATATCGTTGAGAAGCTATGCACCGTTGCCCAGCGTCCCGATACGCACGGCTATTCCACCTCTCGCGGTATTCCGCGTCTGCGCCGGGCGATTTCTCGTTGGTATCAAGAGCGCTATAACGTTGAGATCGATCCGGAATCAGAAGCGATAGTAACCATTGGTTCAAAAGAGGGACTGGCGCATCTGATGCTGGCGACGCTTGACCATGGCGATACCGTACTGGTGCCGAATCCCAGCTATCCTATTCACATTTATGGGGCGGTAATCGCCGGAGCCCAGGTGCGTTCAGTACCTCTCGTTGAAGGCGTGGATTTTTTCAATGAGCTCGAGCGCGCCATTCGCGAGAGTTACCCGAAGCCGAAAATGATGATCCTCGGTTTCCCTTCCAACCCGACCGCGCAGTGCGTCGAACTGGAGTTCTTTGAGAAAGTCGTGGCGTTGGCGAAGCGTTATGACGTACTGGTTGTGCACGATTTGGCCTACGCCGATATTGTTTATGATGGCTGGAAAGCGCCCTCTATTATGCAGGTTCCCGGCGCGCGCGATGTTGCCGTCGAATTCTTTACGCTATCGAAAAGCTACAATATGGCGGGCTGGCGTATCGGCTTTATGGTTGGCAACAAAACGTTGGTTAATGCGCTGGCGCGTATTAAAAGCTACCACGACTACGGCACCTTCACCCCTCTACAGGTTGCGGCTATTGCGGCGCTTGAAGGCGATCAGCAGTGCGTTCGTGACATTGCCGAGCAGTATAAGCGCCGTCGCGATGTGCTGGTGAAAGGACTGCATGAGGCCGGATGGATGGTGGAATGTCCGAAGGCGTCAATGTATGTATGGGCGAAGATCCCGGAACAGTATGCGGCGATGGGCTCACTGGAGTTCGCTAAAAAGCTGCTGCAGGATGCTAAAGTCTGCGTTTCGCCGGGCATTGGCTTCGGGGACTACGGCGATACGCACGTACGCTTCGCTTTAATTGAAAACCGCGATCGTATCCGCCAGGCGGTGCGCGGCATTAAATCCATGTTTCGTGCAGACGGGCTGCTGCCCGCCTCGACGAAGTTAACCAGCGAAAGCAACGAATAAAAAAAGGAGCCGAGAGGCTCCTTTTTTAACACCGTTACAGCTAGATCATCAGGGCGAAAGTACCGGCCCAAACGATGACCATAAAAGAAATGCCCATTAAAAAATATTTCACGACTCATCACTCCGCGATCTCGGCGAGACGCCTTAAATGAATTTGCTCTTCATTGTCTGTTCAACTATCGCTCACAAAAATTCTCTTTTTCCGATGGCGATAGCTGTAAATTCTGAGCTCAAACGGCTCCAGATGGCGCTAATGTACGCCTAAAAAATGAGGGAAACAAGATCCATTTTTTTATTAATTTTTAGTTACTTACGAGTGTCGTGATTCGGCGACACATTAATTTCATTCGGTATTAAATTTTTTCCGGCGACGGTCGTCAGCGATAATTTTGTCTACCGATATAGTCGTTTGATTTTGGGCTTTTTTCTTCTGGAAAGCGGGGCGGGACAAACGCCCCGCGCGGTGAAAAACGGGTTTAGCGAATGGCTGAATGCGAACGCTGCCACTCTTGCGGATAGCGCGAGGGGGCAAAACGCAGCGTGATGACCATCAAGGCTAAGATACAAACGGCGTGCAGCATCCAGTCGAGCTGGTAGTTGCCGCTTAAACTTCGCAACAGCCCTGATAACCACGGAGAAAGTCCTGCAACAATAAAGCCCACTCCTTGCATAAAAGCCACCAGTCGGCCAGCAATGGCAGGGTGACTGGCGTGATCGAGCGCCAGTACCAGGCACAGCGGAAACGCGCCGCCTAAGCCAATACCGCAGCTGATAGCCCAGACAAAGGGTATCTGCTGCGGTAGCCAGATAAAGCCGCAGAAGCCGATGAGCTGTAATGACAACGCCGCCATCAGCAGCTTACGTCGATCTTCCTGTCTGGCCAGAATGGGCAGCAGAAGCGCTCCACCAGTCTGGCCGACGGTCATCAACGCCAGCAGGGTGCCGCTGAACTGCGCGCTGTATCCCGACTGCATATAGTATGGGGGCAGCCAGGCTATCAGGCTGGCATAACCGCCGTTAATCAAACCAAAATAGAGGCTGAGCGCCCATGCCCGACGATGGCGAAAAAGAGTCTCCGGGAGCCCTGATGGCGGCTGAGCGGGTAATGTACGGCTTAGCGGCCACCAGCAGAGGAGCGCGGCGGCGGCGGGTAAGGCCCACCACGCAAGCGCGTGATACCAGATAGCGCTATGCTGCGCCAACCACGGTGTGAATGCGGCCCCCAGGCCGCCGCCACCCATCAGCGCCGCTGACCAGAGTCCCATCACCTGCGGCGTCCGACGATGAAAAAGACGCTTTATCACCGCGGGAATGAGCGCCTGAATCACACCAATGCCGATGCCGCCAAGGAGCGCGCTGCTGATGAGTAGCATGCTCTGCGGCGCCAGCTCACGAAGCAAAGCCCCGGCGATTATCGTTAACAGGCCGAGAGCGATACTTTGCCGCTCGCTAAATTGAGCATTAATCCAGCCGCCGGCGAGCGCCAGCAGACCCATGGCCATTACCGGCAGCGCGGTGAGCAGGGAAGCGAGCGTGAAGCTCATTCCGCTCACCTGTAGGAGCTGCGGTAGGAGAGGGCCAACAGAGGTCAGCAGCGGACGCATATTTATACCAATAAGCACCAGCACCAGCAGCATGGCGCTATTGCGCTGCGTCAGATGCATCGCTGAGCCGCCGCAGTGAGTTTCGTGCTGTGGTAAGAATGGAGGCAACTCATGCCAATCTCCTGTGGCGTTTGGTCAAGAAGCGCGAACAGAGTACGTAACTTATTTCATAAGTTAAAAGACTTAATTATGATTGAGTTCATTTGAATTGCTTATGGATGAATTCATGTTGCTGCGCCACCTCAATTACTTCATTGCCGTCGCTGAACAAGGCGGTTTTACGCGAGCGGCAGCCATGTTGCACGTTTCGCAACCGGCTTTGTCGCAACAGATTCGACAACTGGAAGAAACTCTGGGCGTACAGCTTTTTGATCGCAGCGGGCGCAATACCCGCCTGACGGATTCAGGTAAGGTGTGGTTAATTTACGCGCGTCGGGTTTTACAGGGGTTGGCTGAAGGGCAGCGTGCGCTAAATGACGTTGAAGATCTGCAGCGTGGCACGCTACGTGTCGCGATGATGCCGACCTTTACCACGTATTTTATGGGGCCGCTAGCGGCTGCCTTTTATCAGCGTTACCCGAATATTACGCTGGATATACAAGAGTTAGCGCAGGATCGGATGGAGACCCTTCTGCTAAATGACGAACTGGATGTCGGTATTGCTTTTGAAGGCAGCAATTCGCGGGATATTGTATCTCAGCCGTTGTTCTCGGAAACCCTGGCGCTGGTGGTAGGACGCTATCATCCCCTGGCGGCGGCTCGCTGCATAGAGCTGACCGCGCTCAATGATGAGTCGCTGATTCTACTGAGTAGCGCTTTCGCCACCCGTGAACAAATCGATCGCTACTGCCGCCAGCGTGAGATTCAACCGAAAGTACAGATGGAGGCAAACTCGATTAGCGCAGTGCTGGCCGTTGTTGAACGCACGTCGCTGGCAACCCTACTTCCGGCTGCCATTGTTCTGGGGCGCGATGATTTAACCGCGATTGAACTCGCCCCATCGTTGCTGGAAAGAACCGCGTGTTTGCTACAGCGCAAGGGGGCCTGGCAAAGCGCCGCAGCCCGCCAATTTAGGCTAATGGCGCATCAGGCTGCAACAGAACTGAGCGCTGGGCTTTCAGAACTCGAATAAGAGATATTTAACGTTACGTTGATGTGCTGTTTAGAAAGTAATTCATAAACATGAAGCACCTTCATATAGGATAGTGTTATTATGAGGTGAATTCACATATGAATTCATATTGAAGTGCGTTTAACATATTGAGAATAAATTATGCGCCACCGTCCCCATGGCGCTAAAATGTTTCATCCTGAAATCATTATATTAAATACTTGTCATTTGAACGTGTATTCTGATGCCGGAAGATTAATGCTGCCGTAGCTTGAAACCACACCTTCAGACCTGAGTTTATCCATGGCAATATTAAAAATTTTATTTTTCCTGTTTTCCGTGGCGTTAAGAATGTTATCGCCAAAATGTGGATTGGATTGAATTATATGATTGATAAATTCGATGAGTAATTTATTTTGCATGATACTTGAGGAGGGGGCCATATCTTGATCGTCAGGCACGTTTAAGGTTTTTTCAGCAAGTTCGAGAGGGCGGCTGCTGATGGTATGTTCGTAAATTTTCTCAATCGCCTGACACGTGATATACAGCTTATTGAGCGTGATGGTTGGCCTCTCATCCTTATCAGGTATGAAGTGGCAAAAGAGGACATTTGTTGCAGGGGATATAATGCTAATCCTCTGCTCAGTAATGGTGCCATCGGCCGTTTCCAGTACCTCGGTTAAATTTCTGGTGTCGCAGTACCATAAGCCAGAGACGGAAACCCGGAGCTTCAGCTGGGTAACAGGCATGCCATATTGCGCTTCCTGTTTTGGTTCACTGTCATTGAACTTGAAAATTTTGTTTATTTTTGAATGGCGTGACCAGGATCTTTCGCTAATGCTCAATTCATCAATATTTGGTGCATTGAGAAAATAGAGATTGTTGCCGCCCTGGTCATGCTGGAACGCGCCCTTTAGTGTACCGTTGGTTCTACCCAATTTTGTGCAAAGGGTTATAGCACCAATATCATGCCAATGAAGCAAATCTTCTATTTCACAATTCAACAATTTTTTAGCGCGAGAGATTGAACAATATTCCAGAGGAGGAAGATTGTTTAGTTTCCATATGTTTCTTTCTTTTCTTTCCATGATCGCTATTATCTTATGAAAAATAGGTTGGTTGGGATATCTAAAGTTGACCTCTATCGGCGTTGCGATGATTTCTATTCACACTGAATATTTATCAGAACCGATAGCGTATATCAATTATTGCGTCTGAGTATCAATGTTGAATCTGGTCAGGGTACTATCTTTCACGCATCTTATCAGCTTCCCTGTAATAATTAAACGTATCGCTAGTAAAAAAATTATAATTGCTTGCTATTACTATAGGGAATTAATTGTTCTTTATTATTTTGTTTGTGAATTAAATTCATGGTTGTTATGTGAGGTTTTTGATAATACATGCGACTGATGCTTAATTACTAAACGAGCTATCTTGAATGCGGAACATCTTATTAAACGTTTCTGTTAGCCGATGTGATGGCTGGTATCACGTAATCATCTGTTTTAGCTCAGGCTCGTAGGTTAAAGATCCTGCTATCAAAGCAGGCTGAATGTCTTCTGCAGGAATTAAATTGCGGTATTGCCGGTGATCATACCAATGAAAATACGGTGGGTATACCCACCGTACTGTTTTTATTTTTTCACTGCACTTTTGGCAGCACTTTTTGCGTTATCGCAGGCAGCCTGGTTTTTTGCACAAGCGTCTTTGGCTGCTTTTGCTTCTTTCTGCGCATCGGCTTTTGCCGTTGACTTTGCCTGGGCGCACTGCGTTGGGTTGTCCTGGCAGGCTGATTTAGCCTTTGAAACGACCTGACCGTTTGCCGCGCTCGCAGCGCCACAAGCCATAAGTGCACAGATGCCCAGCGCCATTGCGATTTTTTTCATCATATCTATCCAAATAATCAAATCAGGGAGGGCAAAAGGCTGTCCGCAAGTCCTGCATAGAACCCTATTCATGTTGCAGACATCCTGCCCCGTGAAGTCGCGGATCGCTGAGAGGGTAACTTCTCATCCGCCATAAACCGCCGGACGCGCTGCTTTTAAGCAGCGCTGATGCTGAAACAATCGCGGTTCAGCGCATCCGGCAGCGCGAAGAATACGTGACGCTAAAGATTTATCTACTGGGATTGTTTTGCGAATCGTAACGGCAGGAAACAATAAACAATGATAACTACTGTGAATGATAGGGTTTTATTTATCTTTTTGATTTTAATGGAATAAAATTTAAAGATGGGACCTGTTGCGCGGGATGATTCTGAAGAAGGTTACGGTAACAAAATATTCCCCCTCCCCGGTAAGCAGTGTTGATGTCATCCAGACTGCTAATTCAGTCATGCTGTAGGCCGCTTCATCATCGGGATAAAAAGGAGGGCGACTTATCCGATCGGAGCCGTAAGATAGATTAAGTTTATTCACTGACAGCACGGATAGTTCAGAGCGTCAGTGTGTCAAAAGCATACGTTGGGCTTATAGCAAGGGCACTCGTCATAAACGGGGTGTACAAATGGCGGGAGTGCGGAAATGGAGCGTATATGAAGATAAGAGAAGTGCTGATGGCTATTGCTGTGCTGTATCCGTTAGCGGGGTACTCAGCCAGTTTTGATTGTCAGAAAGCGATGCAGGCGGATGAGAAGGCTATCTGTGCTGACCGGAGCCTGAACGATATGGATGTTGCGATGGCAACGAAGTATCAGTTCCTGCGGGGGCTTTTTCCAATGGGGACGCGCGGTAGGATGATGGATGCACAAAAAGCATGGCTCCATAGCCGGCAGAAGTGTGGTAGCGATATCAGCTGTTTGACAAAATTATATGAAGGCCGATTACAGCAACTTGATGAGATCTATGCCGGGATTGATAAACCTCTGTGATTCAGATGATTCGATCTTAACGTTTTTTCTGCGGTAGTGATACTCAAGGGATTTTGCGAACTGAGCCGAACGACTCAAAAGTGTCCCCTGCAGGAATCGAACCTGCAACTAGCCCTTAGGAGGGGCTCGTTATATCCATTTAACTAAGGGGACAAAGCGCCGGGATTATAGCGTTATTTTCGGCGCACGTTAAGCTTGCGCGGGCCAACTGCTTAATCTATAGCCACTTAGCGCTTTTTTGCCTCTTCGGCTGCACGAGCCTTCTTCTCGTGACTCATGTCATTGCGGATCTGCGCATGGCTTAATAAAGCGAAAATAAAGGTCCCGCCGCATATGTTGCCGGCAAGTGTTGGCAGAGCAAAAGGCCAGATAAATTCCTGCCACGGCAGCGTTCCGTTAAATACCAGGTAGAAAATCTCGACGCTGCCAACCACAATATGCGTGGTGTTCGCCAGGGCGATAAGCCAGGTCATCAGAATGATGACGACAATCTTTGCGGAACCTGCGGCAGGGAACATCCACACCATTGTTGCGACCAGCCAGCCGGAAATAATCGCATTGGCAAACATCTCCAGCGGGGGATTTTGCATCACCTTCAGGCTAATTTTGAGAAAAGCCTCGCGAGTGGGCTCATCAAAAACAGGCATCACATCAAACGCCCATGCTGCGATCGCAGTCCCTATCAGGTTACCGGCCAGCACGACTCCCCATAGACGCAGCAGCAGGCCAATATTGCCGAGCGTGGGTTTGTGCATAATCGGCAGGACGGCGGTGACGGTGTTCTCGGTAAACAGCTGTTGGCGAGCGAGGATGACGATTACAAAACCAAAGGTGTAGCCGAGATTTTCCAGCAAAAAACCGCCGGGAAGTTCGCTAAGATGAACATGGAAGATACCTTTGGCGACCAGCGAAGCCCCCATTGAAAGCCCGGCGGCAATCGCTGACCAGAGTAGCGCCATAGCATCGCGCTCAAGCTCTTTCTCACCCTCCTGACGAATCACTTCATGGGTGGCCATTGCTTGTGAAGGCAGCCGTTCTTCATCAACCTCAATTTCTTCACCATTCTGTTTTTCATCACTTTCTACCTCAACATCTTCACTATCATGGTGAGTTTGCGGCTTCATCACTTTTCCTCAACGACGGGTCTTTATTATAATCGTAGAGCGGTTTCGGCTGTTTGGGTCGGATAAGCTCCTAAATTCTTCGCAATGACAAGATTAGCAATACGGAAATTGCAAAATGTGTATAGAATCGGGACATCAACAATGATGCTAAAAAAGGCTATGCTGAAAGCAGGCACATGCTTACGGGCGATATCTTAATGGAGGCAGCTGTCCCCCGATAACCCCCAGCGATAGCTAAATTTAACAGGGAGACACCTATGAATTTTCGCCTGTCGGCGCTTGCGCTTGGCGCCACATTGCTGGTGGGGTGCGCCAGTTCTAATTCTGGCGATCAACCACAGGGGCGTTCAGATCCGCTTGAAGGCTTTAACCGTACCATGTTCAACTTCAACTTTAATGTTGTCGATCCCTATGTTCTTCGCCCGGTCGCGGTGGCGTGGCGTGATTATGTTCCGCAGCCTGCGCGTAATGGTCTGAGTAATTTTACCAGCAACCTTGAAGAGCCAGCGGTAATGGTGAACTCCTTCCTGAAAGGCGATCCCTATAAAGGAATGGTGCACTTTACGCGTTTCTTCTTGAACACCATCCTTGGGATGGGGGGCCTGGTTGATGTGGCCGGGATGGCGAATCCGAAACTGCAGCGCGTTGAGCCTGCACGCTTCGGTAGCACGCTGGGTCACTATGGCGTCGGCTATGGTCCATATGTGCAACTGCCTTTCTACGGCAGCTTCACCCTGCGTGATGAAGGGGGGGATATGGCTGATGACTTGTATCCGGTTCTTTCCTGGCTGACATGGCCGATGTCTATTGGTAAATGGATGGTTGAGGGCGTTGAAACACGCGCGCAGCTGCTGGATTCAGACGGCTTGCTTCGTCAGTCCTCCGATCCGTATATCTTAATGCGTGAAGCCTACTTCCAGCGTCACGACTTTATCGCCAACGGCGGTAAACTTTCTCCGAATGAGAACCCCAACGCGCAGGCGATTGAAGGCGATCTTAAAGATATCGATTCACAGTAACCGACGGGTTGAAAGTAAAAAGGGTGAACATGATGTTCACCCTTTTTTGTTGCTGCTGAGGATCAGAAACGGTAGTTGAAGTTCGCGCCGTACAGCCAGGCTTTACCTTCTGATTTAAAGGTATACGGCCCTTCTGTAAATTCAACGTGCTGACCGTGCATATAAGACACACCGACGTCGACTGAGGCATCTTTATTAAAGGCGTAAGTCGTACCGGCGCTGAGCCACAGGCGATCCTGGTCCGGAATAGAGATAGAGCGATTGGAAGCCGGGACCGGGCTATCATCAAAGGCGATACCGGTACGGAAGGTCCAGTTATCGTCATAATAATAGGTGGTACCCAGCGCGATACGATAGGAATCTTTAAAACCTTCGTCTTTATAGAACAGCGTTTCGCCACCGCTGGTTTTGGTTGCTTTCAGCTCCTGGAACTGGCTCCAGCTGGTGTATGCCAGGCTGTAGTGAACGGCCCATTTTGGCGCCACGCGGTTATACCCTGAAATTTCCCACATTTCTGGCAGATTCAACGTTAGAGAACCGCCAATCGTGGAGCCGCCGGTGCCGTACGGCAGGCCCAGGCCCAGAGCAGAGTTGATGGGGTTGAGGGAAGACGGCAGGCTGCTCTTATAATCCCCATCAAAATCAACTTTAATTTCAGAGCGATAGGTCAAACCGTAGCGGTTGTTTTTATCGACTTCATATAAAATACCGGCATTCCAGCCAAAGCCCCATTCATCACCCTTCAGGCGAGCAATTTGGGTGTCGCGGCTGATACCGCCGGCCTGTTGACCAATTGCCGCCGCCTGAGCCGGGGAGAGTTTGCCTGCTTTCACCATTCCCGGTAGCTGAGCGCCGATGATTTCCGGTAAATCGCCCGCATAGCGCTCTAATTTCGCCCGCGCGTAGACGGCGTCAAAACCCAAACCAAAACTCCAGTGGTCGTTGAGGCGATATGCGCCGCTCAGGTTCAGGTTGAGCGTTTCGAGATCGGTCGTACCGCCCATCGAGCCTGCGGCAAAATCGTTGTTGAACTCGGTGGCTAAACCATAGTTCGACGTAAGGGAAGCTCCCCAACCGAACTGGTCGTTAATCGGCGCCACGAAGTGCAGATTCGGCACCCATGCGGTTGGCGCGATATTGTCCTGGCTGGCGTCATTACCGATAACTGAACTGCCGGTGACGTTGACATCAGGATCGACGAAAATGGCGCCGCCCGAGAAGGTTGGGCGGTCGAACATCATGATTAACGCCGGGTTACGGCTGGCGTTGCCCGCATCATCAGCAATAGCGCCTTCACCTGAATAGGCGCGACCAAGGCCCGATGAAGAGAATTCGTTTAGCTGGAAGCCTGCTGACCAGGCCTGGGTTGAAACCATTGCTACAGCCACTGCAAGGGCAGATTGGGTAAGGCGGGTTTTCTGGCTCATGCCCATAACCTCATAGAGTTATTTTTTATTTAAACAATGTTACATGCTGTAACAGGAGCGCGAAGTGTAGGGTCTGCTTTACGACAGAGAAATCAGACCAGTGCGCTGAGTATAGGTCTGACCAGATGATATGTTGCAAGTTTGTTTATAAGTTTTTTCAATTGTGATCTAAGAAACGCGATCCAGTTGGCAATTTTGCCGAGGCAGCTGATACCCAAAGTGGGCGGTTTTTGTTTTGGATCATTTTTAAGTGTGATTTCGGTCACTTATCCCGTTTGTCGCCATTAACGACTGGAGGCTGGCATGCCCCGGGCGTAAAATAAGCACATTGTTTGTCTGGCACTTTGAGTGCATATACAGAGGAAATCTACGATGAGTAAATGCAGTGCTGATGAAACCCCGGTTTGCTGCTGTATGGATGTTGGCACCATTATGGACAACACCGATTGCACCGCATCCTATAGCCGCGTGTTTGCGAACCGTGCCGAAGCAGAAGAAACGCTCGCCGCATTAAGCGAAAGAGCGCGTAACGTTGAATCTGAGCCGTGCAAAATCACCCCGAACTTTACAGACGTTAATGGCGGCGTGAAGCTGGATATCGATTTCGTGTTCAGCTGTGAAGCTGAAACTCTGATTTTCCAGCTCGGCCTACGCTAATCCTTCCCCCGGAC
This sequence comes from Klebsiella pasteurii, assembly GCF_018139045.1. NCBI lineage: Bacteria > Pseudomonadati > Pseudomonadota > Gammaproteobacteria > Enterobacterales > Enterobacteriaceae > Klebsiella > Klebsiella pasteurii. The sequence goes on along the minus strand of NZ_CP073236.1, from coordinate 2,340,581 downwards.
GCCCCTCATGTCAGGGGCGTTACCTTTTCTAATCAATGTGTTTTGGCTCCCACTTTTTCGCTTCCCCGATTGGCTTAATGTAAAATATTAGTTAAAACTGTTATCAGGTCAGACCACTTTGTTTTATCGGTTAACAGGGGAGCGTTATGAGTCAGGCATTACCGCTAGTCACCCGCCAGGGCGATCGTATCGCGATAGTCAGCGGTCTACGTACTCCGTTTGCCCGACAGGCGACGGCTTTCCACGGCGTGCCGGCCGTTGATTTAGGTAAACTGGTGGTCGGCGAAATGCTGGCTCGCAGTACTATCCCCGCGGACATAATAGAGCAGCTGGTATTTGGTCAGGTGGTGCAAATGCCGGAAGCGCCGAATATCGCCCGGGAAATTGTACTGGGGACCGGCATGAGTGTGCATACTGACGCCTATAGTGTCAGCCGCGCCTGCGCGACCAGCTTTCAGGCGGTGGCCAACGTCGCGGAAAGCCTGATGGCAGGCACTATTCGCGCGGGTATCGCCGGCGGGGCCGACTCCTCTTCCGTATTACCCATTGGCGTCAGCAAAAAACTTGCCCGAACGCTGGTTGACGCCAATAAAGCCCGTACCCTGGGGCAGCGCCTTAAGCTATTTTCCCGTCTGCGTTTTCGCGACCTTCTGCCCGTACCGCCAGCCGTTGCCGAATACTCAACCGGGCTGCGAATGGGGGATACCGCCGAACAAATGGCGAAAACCTGGGGTATCACTCGCGAACGGCAGGATGCGCTGGCGCTTCGTTCGCACCAGCTTGCCGCCAAAGCCTGGGAGGAAGGGAAGCTATCGGCAGAAGTGATGACGGCATACACGCCGCCGTTCCGTGAGCCGCTGGAGCAGGACAATAATATTCGTAAAAATTCAACCCTGGCGGATTACCAAAAGTTACGCCCGGCTTTCGATCGTCAACACGGGAGCGTGACCGCCGCTAACAGTACGCCGCTAACCGATGGGGCGGCGGCGGTGATCCTGATGACCGAGTCCCGGGCGAAAGAGCTGGGTCTTGTCCCGCTGGGCTATCTGCGAAGCTACGCTTTCACCGCGATTGATGTTCGCCAGGATATGCTTCTGGGCCCGGCCTGGTCGACGCCGCTGGCGCTGGAAAGAGCGGGGCTGACGCTGGCTGATTTGACCTTAATAGACATGCACGAAGCTTTTGCCGCGCAAACGCTGGCCAACCTGCACTGTATGGCCAGCGATCGCTTTGCCCGCGAAGTGCTTGGCCGCTCTCAGGCTATCGGGGAAGTGGACGAGAGTAAATTTAACGTGCTGGGCGGCTCGATTGCCTACGGTCATCCGTTTGCCGCCACCGGCGCGCGGATGATCACCCAAACGCTGCATGAGCTGCGGCGTCGCGGCGGAGGTTTTGGGCTGGTCACCGCCTGCGCGGCGGGGGGATTGGGTTCAGCGATGGTTCTGGAGGCTGAATAATGGAAACCGTATCGGCATTTACGCTTGAGGTTCGCCCGGACAATATCGCCGTCATCACCATTGACGCGCCCGGCGAAAAAATGAATACCCTGAAAGCTGAGTTCGCCAGCGAGGTACGGGGGATCATCCGTCAGATCCGTGACAACAAGGAACTGCGCGGCGCGGTGTTTATCTCGGCAAAACCGGATAATTTTATCGCCGGGGCGGATATCAATATGATTGCCCGCAGCCATTCCGCGCAGGAGGCGGAGGCGCTTGCCCGTCAGGGTCAGCAAATCATGGCCGAGATCCACGGGCTGCCGATTCCGGTGATTGCCGCTATCCACGGCGCATGCCTGGGCGGCGGGCTTGAGCTGGCGCTGGCCTGCCACGGGCGGGTATGCAGCGATGACGATAAAACCCGGCTTGGCCTCCCGGAAGTACAGCTGGGGCTGCTGCCCGGCTCCGGAGGAACTCAGCGTCTACCGCGATTAATTGGCGTCAGCGGCGCGCTGGAGATGATCCTCACCGGTAAGCAGCTTCGCCCGCGACAGGCCCTGAAGGCGGGGTTGGTCGATGAGGTGGTGCCGCAGACTATCCTGCTGCGAACCGCGGTTGAACTGGCGCTCAAGGGCCGCCCGGCAAGCCGCGCTGTTCCGGCGCGTGAACGTATTCTCGCAGGCCCGCTTGGCCGCAGCCTGCTGTTTCGTCTGGTGGCGAAAAAGACGCATCACAAAACCCAGGGGAACTACCCGGCTACAGAGCGCATTTTGCAGGTGATGGAAACCGGACTGGCGCAGGGCTGCAGCAGCGGATACGCCGAGGAGGCCCGCGCTTTTGGCGAGCTGGCGATGACGCCGCAATCGCAGGCGCTACGGTCGATTTTTTTCGCCAGCACCGATCTGAAAAAAGATCGCGGCGCGGATGCTGAACCCGTCGCGCTGCGCAGCGTGGGCATTCTGGGCGGAGGACTCATGGGGGGCGGTATCGCTTACGTCACCGCCTGCAAAGGCGGATTACCGGTACGCATTAAGGACATCCAGCCGCGTGGGATAAATCACGCGCTGAAGTATAGCTGGGATCTGCTCGATATACAGGTGCGCCGCCGCTATCTGCGCGCCAGCGAGCGCGATCGCCAGATGGGGTTAATATCCGGTTCGCTGGATTACCAGGGATTCGCACATCGCGATGTGGTGATTGAAGCGGTGTTTGAAGATCTTGCGCTCAAGCAAAAAATGGTCGGCGAAGTTGAACAGCACTGTCGTCCGGAGACGATCTTTGCTTCTAACACGTCGTCTTTACCGATCGGCGAGATCGCGGCGCATGCAAGCAGGCCGCAGCGGGTCATCGGGCTTCATTTCTTTAGCCCGGTAGACAAAATGCCGCTGGTGGAGGTGATTCCACATAGTGGTACGGATCGGCAGACAATTGCGACGGCGGTTAAGCTGGCTAAACTGCAGGGTAAAACGCCGATTGTCGTCGCCGATAATGCGGGCTTTTATGTTAACCGCATTCTGGCCCCCTACATCAATGAAGCCATGCGCCTGTTGATGGAAGGCGAGCCGATAGAGCATATTGATAACGCTTTGGTTAAATTCGGTTTTCCGGTTGGCCCGATTCAGCTCCTTGATGAAGTGGGGATCGATACCGGCACCAAAATTATCCCAGTGCTGGAGGCCGCATGGGGAGAACGTTTTAGCCCGCCTGCAAACATCATTAGCTCGATTCTGAATGACGATCGCAAAGGGAGAAAAAATAACCGGGGTTTCTATCTTTATGCGGCAAAAGGGCGTAAAAGCAAAAAACGGCCCGATCCTGCGATCTACGCTTTACTGGGTATTTCCTCTCCACAGGCGCGCTTGTCCGCGCAGCAGGTGGCGGAACGTTGCGTGATGATGATGCTTAACGAAGCGGCGCGCTGCTTCGATGAGCGAGTGGTTCGCAGCGCCCGCGATGGTGACATCGGCGCCGTGTTTGGCATTGGTTTTCCGCCGTTTCTTGGCGGCCCGTTCCGCTATATGGATACCCTGGGAGCGGGGGAGGTGGCGGCGATACTGCAGCGCCTGGCCGCTCAATACGGCCCGCGTTTTACACCATGTGACACTTTGTTACACATGGCCGAGCAGGGGGCGACCTTTTGGCCCGCTGAGGAACGTACGACCTAAGTTGTGGTCAAAGAAGGTAAATCCGGCAATGAACGGCGCTGAGCTTTGGCGATTTTGTAAGCAATAGTTGACTATACTTACGCCATTGAGGTAAAAAACAGCGTTTCATTCGTTGAATGGATCAGGCACAATGCCCGGCCACCGGGTCACCTGCGTATCGTCTACGTGGGTAAGACCGCGGTGCTTCTGGTTAACAAAAGCGGTGCAATATGCAAGTTTTTATCATGCGTCACGGCGACGCTGCCCTCGATGCAGCCAGTGACTCGGTTCGTCCATTAACCGTCTGCGGTTGCGATGAGTCTCGTCAGATGGCTACCTGGCTGAAAGGTCAAAAAGTGGATATTGAGCGGGTTCTTGTGAGTCCCTACCTGCGTGCTGAACAGACGCTGGAAATTGTTGGGGAGTGCATGAATCTGCCAAAAGATGTCGACGTGATGCCGGAACTCACGCCGTGCGGCGACGTTGGCATGGTTAGCGCTTATTTGCAGGCGCTGGCAAATGAAGGTGTGGCGACGGCGCTGGTCGTGTCTCACCTCCCTCTGGTGGGGTATCTTGTCTCAGAGCTGTGCCCGGGGGAAACTCCCCCGATGTTCACCACTTCGGCGATTGCCTGCGTCACGCTTGATTCCAGCGGCAAAGGCGAGTTCAACTGGCAAATGAGCCCCTGCAATTTGAAGATGGCTAAGGCTATCTGATTCCCTCCGGGGCTGACGTTTACGGAAGCTCCGGCGGTTGCCACTCTTCAACTTCAATCAGTACCAGCAGTGCGGCGTCTCCGCCGTACTCTTTTGGTGCCTGATGAAACGCCATAATATGTGGGTGCTGAGCCAGCCACAGCGGCGTTTGCTGTTTGAGAATATGCTTCCCATGCCCGTGCATTACGCAGGCGCAGAATACGTGCTCGCGACGGCAGGCGGCAATCAAGGCTCCCAGTTCCTGCTTGGCCTGCTGCTGGGTTAAACCGTGCAGGTCGAGAAACAGCTCCGGCGAATAATCACCCCGACGCAGCTTTTTCAGCTCAAAATGGCTGACGTCTGAGCGCACATATTTAACCGACCCTTCGGTATTCAGCAGTGGCTGAAACTCATCGGAAAAATAGTGGCTGTTATCCGCTTGCTCCTGGAGCAGCCGCTTGGGCGGTACTTCAGCGATTTTTTTACGCTGCGGGCGATGAACGATGGTGTCTTGCTTAATCTGACGCGTGCCGGTCATCAACTGCCGGAACAATGCCTGATCCTCCTCGCTTAGCGATGTTTTCTTTTTCATTACCTGATCTCATTTTTTCTTTGTCGGTAGTTTACCCGACTCGCCACGCATCCAGGCAAGGAAAACCTATTTTTCCCCCTCCGCCTGACGTAAGAATGCTGATTTATCCCCGTCTTCGTGGCAAACTAGCCGCCGAATTTATAGCAGAGCGTGCCCTGGGGGATAGCGTGGATAAAATTTTTGTTGATGAAGCCGTTAATGAGCTTCATACCATTCAGGACATGCTGCGTTGGGCGGTAAGCCGCTTTAGCGCCGCAAATATCTGGTACGGACACGGCACCGATAACCCGTGGGATGAAGCCGTACAACTGGTGATGCCGTCACTGTATCTGCCGCTTGATATTCCGGAAGATATGCGTACGGCGCGTCTGACTTCAAGCGAAAAACATCGCATCGTTGAGCGCGTCATTCGCCGTATTAACGAGCGCATTCCGGTCGCTTATCTGACCAATAAAGCCTGGTTCTGCGGCCATGAGTTTTACGTTGATGAGCGCGTGCTGGTGCCGCGTTCGCCGATTGGCGAACTCATTAACAACCATTTTTCCGGCCTGATTGACCACTATCCGCAGCACATCCTCGATATGTGCACCGGCAGCGGCTGTATCGCTATCGCCTGCGCATACACTTTCCCGGAAGCGGAAGTCGATGCGGTGGATATTTCTCCTGACGCGCTGGCCGTGACCGAGCAGAACGTGGAAGATCACGGCTTAATTCATAACGTGACGCCTATTCGCTCCGATCTATTCCGCGATCTGCCGAAGGTACAATACGATCTGATCGTGACCAATCCGCCGTACGTCGATGAAGAAGATATGTCCGACCTGCCGGGCGAATATCGCCATGAACCGGTTCTGGGACTGGCCTCCGGTAGCGATGGCCTGAAATTGACCCGCCGGATCCTGGCCTGCGCGCCGGATTATCTCAGCGATGACGGTATCCTGATTTGTGAAGTCGGTAACAGCATGGTACATCTGATGGAGCAATATCCTGACGTGCCGTTTACCTGGCTGGAGTTTGAAAACGGCGGCGATGGCGTCTTTATGCTGACTAAACCGCAGCTGATTGCCGCGCGCGCGCATTTCGGTATTTATAAAGACTAAAACAACACGCAAACATAACGACAAAAACGGAGCCGTGATGGCAGGAAACACAATTGGACAACTCTTTCGCGTCACGACGTTCGGCGAGTCGCATGGCCTGGCGCTGGGCTGCATTGTTGACGGCGTGCCGCCAGGCATTCCGCTAACCGAAGCCGATCTCCAGCACGATCTCGATCGTCGTCGTCCGGGAACCTCGCGCTATACCACCCAGCGCCGCGAGCCGGACCAGGTGAAGATCCTCTCCGGCGTATTCGAGGGCGTAACCACCGGGACCAGCATTGGCCTGCTGATTGAGAATACCGACCAGCGTTCTCAGGACTACGGTGCCATTAAGGACGTTTTCCGTCCGGGACACGCAGACTACACCTACGAGCAGAAATATGGTCTGCGCGACTATCGCGGCGGCGGTCGTTCCTCCGCGCGTGAAACCGCTATGCGCGTGGCCGCCGGGGCGATTGCCAAGAAATTCCTTGCCGCGAAATTCGGTATTGTGATTCGCGGTTGCCTGACCCAGATGGGCGATATCCCGCTGGCGATAAAAGCGTGGGATCAGGTAGAGCAGAACCCGTTCTTCTGCCCGGATCCGGACAAAATCGAAGCGCTTGATGAACTGATGCGCGGCCTGAAAAAAGAGGGCGACTCCATCGGGGCGAAAGTCACGGTGGTGGCCGATGGCGTACCGCCGGGGCTGGGCGAACCGGTGTTTGACCGTCTGGATGCCGATATCGCGCACGCGCTGATGAGCATTAATGCGGTGAAGGGCGTAGAAATTGGCGATGGTTTTGAGGTGGTGAAACTGCGCGGCAGCGAAAACCGCGATGAAATTACCAAAGCGGGCTTCCAGAGCAACCACGCGGGCGGCATTCTCGGCGGCATCAGCAGCGGTCAGCAGATCGTGGCGAATATCGCGCTGAAGCCGACCTCCAGCATTACCGTACCTGGACACACGATCAATCGCTTAGGCGAAGAAGTTGAGATGATCACCAAAGGGCGTCACGATCCTTGCGTCGGTATTCGCGCGGTACCTATTGCCGAAGCGATGCTGGCGATCGTGTTAATGGATCACTTTATGCGTCAGCGCGCGCAAAACGGCGACGTGACGACATCAATTCCACGCTGGTAATAGATGAAAAAAACCGTTATCGCACTGCTGGCGCTTCTCGCCAGCGGTACCAGTCTGGCGGCAACGCCGTGGCAGAAAATCACGCAGCCCGTTAGCGGCAGCCCGCAGTCCATTGGCGCGTTTGCCAATGGCTGTATCGTTGGCGCGCAGGCGCTGCCGTTAAACGCCACCGGCTATCAGGTGATGCGTACCGATCAAAACCGCTACTTCGGCCATCCGGACCTCGTGCAGTTTATTCAGCGTCTGAGCAATCAGGCGCACAATAAAGGCATGGGAACGGTGCTGATTGGCGACATGGGTATGCCAGCCGGGGGACGCTTTAACGGCGGCCACGCCAGCCATCAGTCCGGGCTGGACGTCGATATTTTTCTTCAGCTGCCGCAGGCGCGCTGGAGTTCAGCTCAGCTGCTGAAGCCGCAGGCTCTGGATCTGGTGGCCCGCGACGGCAAGCGCGTGGTGCCGTCGTTGTGGAGCCCGCAAATCAGCCAGCTGATTAAGATGGCGGCGGAAGATAGCGAAGTCACGCGTATTTTCGTCAACCCGGCGATTAAGCAGCAGCTGTGCCTTGATGCCGGTAACGATCGCGACTGGCTACGCAAGGTCCGCCCGTGGTTCCAGCACCGCGCGCATATGCACGTGCGCCTGCGCTGCCCGGCAGGCAGCCTCGAGTGTGAAGACCAGACCCCGCCTCCGGCCGGCGACGGCTGCGGCGCGGAATTGCAAAGCTGGTTTGAACCCCCTAAGCCGGGATCAACCCCTCCTGTGAAGAAGACGCCGCCTCCGCTGCCGCCTTCCTGCCAGGCGCTACTGGATGAGCATATTCTTTAATGGATAGTTTTCTCGACGTTTTTATGGTGTCACCGACGGTACTGGTCGTACTGTTCTTCGTGGCCATTCTGGCGGGTTTCATCGATTCTCTGGCGGGCGGCGGCGGGTTATTGACCGTGCCGGCCCTGATGGCGGCGGGTCTTCCCCCTGCGCAGGCGCTGGCCACCAACAAGCTGCAGGCCTGCGGCGGGTCGCTTTCCGCTTCGCTGTATTTCATTCGCCGCAAGGTGGTGAATCTGGCCGATCAGAAGCTCAATATTCTGATGACCTTTCTCGGCTCGACCGGCGGCGCGCTGCTGGTTCAGCACGTTCAGTCCGACGTTCTTAAGCAAATACTGCCCATTCTGGTTATCGGTATCGGCCTCTATTTTCTGCTGATGCCGAAGCTCGGTGAAGAGGACCGGCAGCGCCGTCTGTATGGCCTGCCGTTTGCCCTGATTGCCGGCGGCTGCGTTGGCTTTTACGACGGTTTCTTTGGCCCGGGCGCCGGATCTTTTTACGCGCTGGCGTTCGTCACGCTGGCCGGGTTCAACCTGGCGAAATCGACCGCGCATGCAAAATTGCTGAATGCGACCTCTAACGTTGGCGGCCTGCTGCTGTTTATCATCGGCGGTAAGGTCATTTGGGCTACCGGCTTTGTGATGATGGCTGGGCAATTTATCGGCGCTCGCGCGGGATCGCGGCTGGTGCTGAGCAAAGGACAGTCACTGATTCGACCGATGATCGTCGTGGTGTCGGCGGTGATGAGTGCAAAACTGCTTTATGACAGCCATGGACAGGAGATCCTCCACTGGCTGGGGATGAACTAATGAACAGCACGCATAAATATGAACAGCTGATCGAAATCTTCGACGGCTGTTTTGCTGACGATTTTAATACCCGTCTGATTAAAGGCGATGACGAACCGATCTATCTTCCGGCAGATGATGATGTGCCGTACAACCGCATCGTCTTTGCCCACGGCTTTTACGCCAGCGGACTGCACGAGATATCGCACTGGTGTATTGCCGGAAAGGCGCGCCGTGAGCAGGTTGATTTCGGTTACTGGTACTGCCCGGACGGCCGCGACGCGATGACCCAGTCTAAATTTGAAGACGTCGAGGTGAAGCCTCAGGCGTTTGACTGGCTGTTTTGCGTGGCGGCGGGATATCCCTTTAACGTCAGCTGCGACAACCTGGAAGGGGATTTTGAGCCTGACCGCATCGCTTTTCAGCGGCGCGTGCATGCCCAGGTGATGACCTATCTGGAGCAGGGGATCCCCGAGCGTCCCGCGCGTTTCATTCAGGCGCTGCAAGAATATTACCAAACGCCGCCCTTGACGGCAGAACAGTTCCCGTGGCCGGAAGACCTGCACTAAGGCCACGCTTTACATACTATGAGGAAAGAAGATGATCGCGGAGTTTGAATCACGCATTCTGGCGTTAATAGATAATATGGTCGACCACGCCAGTGATGACGAACTGTTTGCCGGCGGTTATCTGCGCGGCCACCTGACGCTGGCGGTGGCCGAGCTGGAAGGAGAGGACGAGCATACTGCGCAAGCGGTGCATGACAAAGTAGCCCAGAGCCTGGAAAAAGCCATCAGCGCGGGCGAACTGTCGCCGCCGGATCAGATTCTGGTGCAGGAAATGTGGAACAGTCTGTATCAGAAGGCGATGCAGAAATAGTTCTGCTCTTCGCCAAAGCCCGGCGATCGCTCCGCCGGGCCCGTTTTCCCTCAATTATTTCACCGCTTTCCCTTTCAGCAGCTTTCTGACCCACAGCCGGTTAGGGTTCAGCGCCGCCAGCGTTTCTTTATCCATGGGGAGTGGCTCATGGCTCATTTGCGACGCCAGAATTTCAGCCGCCAGCGGCGCGGAGCACAGGCCGCGTGAACCCAGCGCGCCCAGCATATACAGGTTGCGGTAAACCGGCGCTTCTCCGGCCTGCTCCTGATGTTCAGCCAACGAGGCATATGCGCTTAAGGTAGCGTCATAATCAGGTACGTTGCCGACCATCGGCAAATGATCGCGGGTTGCACAACGCACGCCGCTGCGTGACTGATTTGCGCTCACGTCTACCTCCCGCGTCCATTCCGCCTGCGGGAAGCAGTCAATCAGGCGTTGCCGATTCTGCTGCTGATCGTCGGCGCTAAATGCGGCTTCTGCTTGCCCTCGGTGGTAGCTTGCGCCAATGCAGTGTTGCTTATTATGCGGGTTTTGCGGCGTCAGGTAGCCGTTGTAGCACAGGACCTGGCGCAATTTCGATAGCCCTGGCGTCGTCGGAATATGGCTAACCTGACCGGCAACCGGGTACATGGGAAGATGCTCCGTCTGGCTGAAGTGGGTCAACTTATGGCCGTTGGCCAGTATCACGACCTCGTGGTACTGCCGTTGGTTTAACTGCCAGCCGCCATTGTCTGCGCTGAGAGCCTTTACCGGGTAATCATAGTGAACGAGGAGTCCGCGAGTCGCGGCGAGAGCCAGCAGCTCAGTGGTTAACTGCTGCGGACAAAGCCAGCCGCCTGCCGGATAGGCGATGCCGCCGCAGCCGGTTTCGACACCGGTTTGTTGCTCTGCGGCCTCGGCGTTCACGGCGACGGCGATTTCTGGCGGAAGATTAAGCTCAATCATCTGAGCGATTTTCTGCGCGCTTTTTGCATCCCAGCCCAGCTGCGTCACGCCGCACCATTCATGATCGAACATCACCGGCAGCGTGTCGTACAGGCGGCGGGCGAAAGTAAACGCCGCTGGGAAGAAGCGGGCAAGGGCGGGATCGTGCTGGCTGAGCAGCGGATAGAGCGCACCCTGGCGGTTTCCGGAGGCGCCTTCGGCCGGCGCGCTGTCGGCGCAGTATAACGTCACCTGCCATCCGCGGCGCAGCAGCGCCAGCGCGAGCAGGGCGCTGGCGATCCCCCCGCCGATAATCGCGGCATCGCGATGTTCCGTACCGCTGCGGGCAAACCACGGCGCGCGCGCGGGGATCTCCAGCGTCTGAAGCATTTCACCGGTGAGCATTTCGCGCTTGCGGCCAAAACCTTTGCGCTTCTGCATGCTGAAGCCGGCTTCCTGCAGCCCGCGACGCACAAAACCGGCGGAGGTGAAGGTCGCCAGGGTGCCGCCGGGTCTGGCCAGTCGGGCCATCGCCGCAAACAGCTCCGCTGTCCACATGTCCGGGTTTTTTGCGGGGGCAAAGCCGTCGAGAAACCAGGCATCTACCTGCCGATTAAGCGAATCATCGAGCTCGTTGGTCAGCTGATTAATATCGCCAAACCACAAGTCCAGCGTGACCCGACCCTCGTCCAGCAGCAGACGATGGCAGCCCGCGATGGGCAGAGGCCACTGCGCCTGCAGCTGCTCGGCCCAGGTTGCAAGTTCCGGCCAGCGCTGGTGAGCAAGGCGCAGGTCGTCCGCTTTCAGCGGAAATTTTTCGAAACTGATGAAATGTAATCTTTGCAGGGTAGCTTGTGGATTCTCACGGTGAAAAACGTCAAACGCCTGCCACAGCGTGAGGAAATTGAGGCCGGTACCGAACCCGCTTTCGGCAACCACAAAAAACGGGCGGGGATGTCCTGGAAAACGTTCATTGAGCCGATTGCCGCCGAGGAAGACGTAGCGCGTCTCTTCCAGACCGTTGTCATTGGAAAAGTACACATCGTCAAAATCTCGGGAAACAGGTGTACCCTCAGCGTTGAATTCCAGGTTGGCAGGTTGTATGGCGTTTTGTTTCACGTAAGTTACTCGAATCACAAGGCGTAGAACGATCTTAACGATGTGTGCCTGAGGGCGCAAATTTATACACAAATTGGCTGATCGGACTTGTTCGGCGTACAAGTGTACGCTATTGTGCGACTCGAAACTTACTATAGTGCGACTTACAGAGGTATTGAATGAAACGTGCAGTGATTACTGGCCTGGGCATCGTTTCCAGTATTGGTAATAACCAGCAGGAAGTCCTGGCATCTCTGCGTGAAGGACGCTCCGGGATCACTTTCTCTGAAGAGTTTAAAGATTCGGGAATGCGCAGCCACGTATGGGGCAACGTCAAACTGGACACCACCGGCTTGATCGACCGTAAAGTGGTTCGTTTCATGAACGATGCCTCTATCTATTCCTATCTCTCTATGCAGCAGGCTATTGAAGATGCTGGCCTGAAAGATGAAGTCTATCAGCAAAACCCGCGCGTGGGTCTGATTGCCGGTTCCGGCGGTTCTTCTAAATCTCAGGTTTTCGGCGCTGACGCAATGCGCAGCCCGCGCGGCCTGAAAGCGGTTGGCCCTTACGTGGTGACCAAAGCGATGGCGTCCGCGGTGTCCGCTTGCCTTGCAACACCGTTCAAAATCTACGGTGTGAACTACTCCATCAGCTCCGCTTGCGCGACTTCCGCACACTGCATCGGTAACGCTGTTGAACAAATCCAACTGGGCAAACAGGATATCGTGTTTGCTGGCGGCGGCGAAGAGCTGTGCTGGGAAATGGCGTGCGAATTCGATGCGATGGGCGCGCTGTCCACCAAATACAACGAAACGCCGGAAAAAGCGTCCCGTACCTATGATACCCACCGTGATGGTTTTGTTATCGCGGGCGGCGGCGGTATGGTTGTGGTTGAAGAGCTGGAACATGCCCTGGCGCGCGGCGCGCACATCTATGCTGAAATCGTTGGTTACGGCGCAACGTCCGATGGCGCAGACATGGTTGCCCCGTCCGGTGAAGGTGCGGTTCGCTGCATGAAGATGGCGATGGACGGTGTTGATACGCCGATTGACTATCTGAACTCCCACGGCACTTCTACCCCGGTAGGCGATGTGAAGGAGCTGGGGGCGATTCGTGAAGTCTTTGGCGATAACAGCCCGGCTATCTCCGCGACCAAAGCGATGACCGGTCACTCCCTGGGCGCCGCTGGCGTACAGGAAGCTATCTACTCCCTGCTGATGCTGGAACACGGCTTTATTGCGCCGAGCATCAACATTGAAGAGATGGACGAGCAGGCGGCTGGCCTGAATATCGTGACCGAGCCGACTGAACGCGCGCTGAAGACCGTGATGTCTAACAGTTTCGGCTTTGGCGGGACTAACGCTACGCTGGTGATGCGCAAATACAGCGCATAACGAGCACACTTTACAAGGGGAGCCCGTTGGCTCCCCTTTTTTGTATTCTTGACAGACCCCTGCGCGAAAAGGCAAACTCCTGCCACAACATTAGTCTCTCAGATAATGCGTAAGCGTTTAACGTCATCCAACGCGCCTTAACCCTGATAATCAGGTGGAGAGGGCGTGGCTATCACCTCGCCTTACTCTGCGAACTGGAGTAAAGCATGTCCGCAGTCACTGAAACAAAACATAACCCTTCAGCGAATGGTTCGCTGTTTCGCATCACTTTTGCCGTTTTTCTGACCTATATGACCGTCGGCCTGCCGCTACCGGTTATCCCCTTGTTTGTCCATCAGGAACTGGGATTCGGCAACACCATGGTTGGCATCGCTGTCGGTATTCAATTTCTGGCGACCGTATTAACTCGAGGCTATGCCGGCCGCCTTGCCGACCAGTACGGCGCCAAACGCTCTGTACTTCAGGGGATGCTGGCCTGCGCGCTGGCGGGTGGCGCCTGGCTGTGCGCGGCGCTGCTGCCGGTGCCGGTCATGGCGAAGTTTGGCCTGCTGGTGCTTGGCCGCCTGATTCTGGGGTTTGGGGAAAGCCAGCTGCTCACCGGGAATTTAAGCTGGGGGATGGGGCTGGTGGGTCCCATGCGATCCGGTAAAGTCATGTCGTGGAACGGCATGGCGATCTACGGCTCGCTGGCGGCCGGGGCCCCGCTGGGGCTGCTAATTTACAGCCATTACGGCGTCGCGGCGCTGGCCTGCGTCACCATGGTACTGCCGTTAGTGGCCTGGGCGATTAACGGCACGGTGCGTAAAATTCCTGCTCACGGCGGCGACCGCCCGTCGCTGTGGAGCGTGGTCGGAATGATCTGGCGGCCCGGTATCGGTCTTGGTCTTCAGGGCGTTGGCTTCGCGGTAATTGGTACCTTTGTCTCTTTGTATTTCGCCAGCAATGGCTGGGCGATGGCCGGCTTTACGCTGACCGCGTTTGGCGGGGCATTCGTGCTGATGCGCGTGCTGTTTGGCTGGATGCCGGATCGCTTCGGCGGGGTAAAAGTGGCCATCGTTTCGCTACTGATTGAAGCGATAGGCCTGGCGCTGCTTTGGCAGGCGCCCAATGCCTGGATCGCGCTGGCGGGCGCGGCGCTAACCGGCTGCGGATGCTCGCTTATCTTCCCGGCGCTGGGCGTCGAGGTCGTGAAGCGGGTACCACCGCAGGTACGGGGAACGGCGCTTGGCGGCTATGCCGCGTTTCAGGATATCTCTTACGGCGTCACCGGCCCGCTTACCGGGCTGCTCGCGACTTCGTTGGGCTACTCTTCGGTCTTCCTGGCTGCGGCGATATGCGCCGTGCTGGGGATCCTGGTTACCCTGGTGTCGCTGCGTAAGTAGCGCTTCATTCGGCCCGGCATGCGGGCCGAATGATATGTCCTTAAATCACCAACCACAACAGGGCAAGCACCACGATAACTGCCAGCGCGATAACCCACGGTTTTTTCAATGCCAGCCGCGTTGAGGCGGGAGGCGCCTGAACCGGCGGGATCGCCAGCGTCTCCTGGGCTCTGGCTACCCTGAGCACAAAAATTTTGTTAAGCAGCGTCAACAGCTGCGCTGCGCTGAGCGGCGTTTGCGCCGTCGCGTGCCAGTGGGTTTGGGCAAAATCCATCACTCTTTGCCATTCTGCGGCTTCAAGCGGCTGTTTTAATGCGGCCTGCAGCGAGGTCAACGTCGGCGCAGCCTGCGAACTGAGCGTTTGCCGCGCGTGGAGCCAGTACGAGAGGGGCGTAAAGTGGGTAGCCGGGATCAGCTCTCCGCTCTTGACGCCGCTTAGCTCCAGCATGGATTGCCAGATAAGCTTGCTGGACTCGCCGGTGGCCGCGGCGAGTTTAGTCACCTGCTGATTGAGCGTGTTGTGTTCTGCTGGCAGCAGCGGACGATGCGTTGGCGGGCGCTGCTGCGGCTGAGGAATCGAGAGCTGGCCGCTTTGCAGGAGTTGCAGAACATTCTCCAGCTGCGGCTGGGTCAAGGCATGCAGCGCGGTTTGACCGTCATGCTGACGAATATAATCGCTGACCGCCTGGCGATTGTTGCCCTGGTTCAGCAGTTCGCTCAGCTGCGCCAGGATTTGCCGACGGTGATGATTTTGCTGGGCGAGGATTAAGCGCTGGTTCAGGCTGTTCTCGGCGGCGGCAAAATGGCTTGCCAGCAGCGGCGCGTCGTTTTTCAGGCTAAGATCGTGTTTTACGCAGGCCCACACTTCCGCATTTTGCTGCGAGGTTAAGGCCACCAGGCGCGTAATGAGCCGCTCAAGCGCGGTGCGCTGCTGAGTGGTGAGCGGAGGTTCGCCCGATCCCGGAGGGCGTTCGGACATACCTGAAACGGGTTGCGTCATGATTAATCCTTTGCGTATTGCTGTACTAAGGGCCGGGTGATGATGTTCCTGGCGGCCAGATTATGGCACACTTCCCCGGTTTACTCTCGCTCTCAGACAGGTACTGAACCGTGAAAATCCTCGTTGATGAAAATATGCCCTATGCGCGCGAGCTTTTTAGCCGCCTGGGGGAAGTCAAGGCCGTTGCTGGCCGCCCTGTCCCGGTCGATGCGTTGAATGACGCCGATGCGCTGATGGTGCGATCCGTCACCAAAGTTAACGAAGCGCTGCTTTCCGGCAAGGCGATCAAATTTGTTGGCACCGCGACGGCGGGTACCGATCATGTCGATCAGGCGTGGCTGCATCAGGCGGGAATCGGCTTTTCCGCGGCCCCGGGCTGCAACGCTATCGCGGTGGTGGAATATGTTTTTTCCGCGTTATTAATACTGGCCGAACGCGATGGTTTTGCGCTTAGCGACCGTACCGTCGGGATCGTGGGCGTCGGCAACGTGGGCGGGCGCCTGCAAAAGCGCCTTGAGGCGCTGGGAATAAAAACTCTGCTTTGCGATCCGCCGCGCGCCGATCGTGGCGATGAGGGCGATTTTCGCACCCTCGACGAGCTGGTGCAGGAAGCGGACATTCTGACTTTCCACACGCCGCTCTATAAGGAAGGGCAGTACAAAACGCTGCACCTGGCGGATGAAGCGCTGATTCGCCGCCTGAAGCCGGGGACGATTTTAATCAACGCCTGCCGTGGGCCGGTGGTGGATAACGGCGCGCTGCTGCAGCGGCTGCAGGCCAATCAGTCCTTAAGCGTGGTACTGGATGTCTGGGAGCCGGAGCCGGACCTGAATACCGAATTGCTCAAGCGGGTGGATATTGGTACGCCGCATATTGCCGGTTATACCCTTGAAGGAAAAGCGCGCGGTACGACGCAGGTTTTTGAGGCCTACAGCGCGTTTATTGGTCATCCACAGCAGGTGGCGCTGGACACGTTGCTGCCGGCGCCGGAGTTTGGCCGCATTACGTTGCACGGGCCGCTCGATCAGGCAACGCTAAAACGGCTGGCGCATTTGGTGTATGATGTGCGCCGCGATGATGCGCCGCTGCGAAAAGTCGCGGGCGTTGTGGGCGAGTTCGACAAACTGCGCAAAAATTATCAGGAACGCCGTGAATGGTCTTCGCTATACGTGCAGTGCAGCGATGCGCAGGCGGCGACGCTGTTGCGCCAACTGGGCTTCAACGCCGTACATCATCCTGTTCGTTAATATCATCTTAATGCTCCTGCTGGATAATCCGGCAGGGCTGCTTTTTTCTGGAGTACACCACCATGTCTGAAGGCTGGAATATTGCCGTACTGGGCGCAACGGGCGCCGTAGGCGAAGCCCTGTTCGAAACGCTTGCCGATCGTCAGTTCCCGGTGGGGGATATTTATGCCCTGGCGCGTAGCGATAGCGCCGGGGAACATCTGCGTTTTTCGGGCAAATCGGTAGTCGTACAGGATGCGGCCGAATTCGACTGGACTCAGGTCCAACTGGCCTTTTTTGCCGCCGGTGTCGAAGCGACCGCGGCGTATATCGAAGACGCCACAAATGCGGGCTGTCTGGTGATTGATTTAAGCGGTCTGTTTGCGCTGGAGCCGGACGTGCCGCTGGTGGTGCCGGATGTCAACCCGTTCGTGCTGGCGGATTATCGCAATCGTAACGTTATTGCGGTACCGAATAGCCTGACCAGCCAGCTGCTGTCGGCGTTAAAACCGCTGATCGATCAGGGCGGCCTGTCGCGCATCAGCGTGACCAACCTGCTGTCCGCCTCCGCCCACGGTAAAAAAGCGGTGGATGCGCTGGCAGGGCAGAGCGCCAAACTGCTCAACGGTATTCCGATCGATGAGGACGACTTCTTCGGCCGCCAGCTGGCGTTCAATATGCTGCCGCTGCTGCCCGATCGGGAAGGAAGCGTGCGCGAAGAGCGTCGTATCGTCGATGAAGTCCGCAAAATTCTGCAGGATGATGGCCTGATGATCTCCGCAAGCGTCGTTCAGTCACCGGTATTCTACGGTCATGCGCAGATGGTCAGCTTTGAAGCGCAGCGCCCGCTGGCGGCGGAAGAGGCGCGCGATGCCCTTAGCCGCGGCGAAGATATCGAGCTGTCAGAAGAGGGCGAGTTCCCGACACAGGTCGGCGATGCTTCCGGTAATGCCCGCCTTTCCGTCGGCTGCGTGCATAACGATTACGGGATGCCGGAGCAGGTGCAGTTCTGGTCCGTCGCCGATAACGTCCGTTTTGGCGGCGCGCTGATGGCGGTGAAAATCGCTGAGAAGCTGGTTCAGGAGTATCTGTACTGATGTCTGAGATGGAGCAGCCGGTGGTCTACAAAATTGCGCTGGGCATCGAATATGATGGCAGCAAGTACTACGGCTGGCAGCGGCAGAATGAAGTTCGCAGCGTGCAGGAGAAGCTGGAAAAAGCGCTTTCGCAGGTGGCGAATGAGCCTATTAACGTTTTTTGCGCCGGCCGTACGGACGCCGGCGTTCACGGCACCGGTCAGGTGGTGCATTTTGAAACGCGCGCGCAGCGTCAGGATGCCGCATGGACGCTGGGCGTTAATGCCAATTTACCCGGCGACATTGCGGTTCGCTGGGTAAAGCCGGTTCCGCAAGACTTTCACGCTCGCTTTAGCGCCACGGCGCGTCGCTATCGTTATGTTATCTATAATCATCGTCTGCGACCGGCGGTATTGAGCCGCGGCGTAACCCATTATTATCTCCCGCTTGATGCGGAGCGGATGCAGCGCGCCGCTCAGTGTCTGCTGGGAGAGAATGATTTCACCTCGTTTCGTGCGGTACAGTGCCAGTCGCGCACGCCGTGGCGCAACGTGATGCACATCAACGTCACCCGTTATGGTGCATATGTGGTGGTGGACATCAAAGCGAATGCCTTTGTACATCATATGGTAAGGAACATTGTCGGCAGTCTGATGGAAGTAGGTGCCGGTAACCAGCCAGAGAGCTGGATTGCAGATCTTCTGGCGGCAAAAGACAGGACGCTTGCCGCCGCAACGGCAAAAGCGGAAGGATTGTATCTGGTGTCGGTGGACTATCCGGCCCGCTACGACCTCCCGGTCATGCCGATGGGCCCGCTGTTTCTGGCGGACTAACCGGATTATTAAGGGCTAACGCAAACTATGGACCTGATTCACTTTTTAATTGATTTTATCCTGCATATTGATGTGCATCTGGCTGAGCTGGTCGCGGAGTACGGCATTTGGGTATACGCGATTTTATTCTTGATTCTGTTCTGCGAAACCGGCCTGGTGGTCACGCCGTTCCTGCCGGGGGATTCGCTGCTGTTTGTGGCTGGCGCGCTCTCCGCGCTGCCGACCAACGATCTCAACGTGCATTTAATGGTGCTGCTGATGGTCATTGCCGCGATTGTTGGCGATGCCTTGAACTACACGATTGGCCGGCTGTTTGGTGAAAAGCTTTTCAGCAATCCCAATTCGAAAATTTTCCGCCGCAGCTACCTGGATAAGACCCATAGCTTCTACGAACGACACGGCGGTAAAACCATCATCCTGGCCCGTTTCGTGCCAATTGTCCGAACGTTTGCGCCGTTTGTGGCAGGAATGGGGCATATGTCCTATCGTCATTTTGCGATGTATAACGTTGTTGGCGCGCTGCTGTGGGTACTGTTGTTTACCTATGCAGGTTATCTGTTCGGCGATTTGCCGATCGTACAGGAAAACCTTAAGCTGCTGATTGTGGCGATTATCGTCCTCTCCGTATTGCCTGGCGTGATTGAAGTCATCCGCCACAAGCGGGCGGCGGCGAAACAGGCGAAATAACGCGGCGACGTTCTTCGGGCGGTATGCCGCCGTCCGAAGAGTGAAGTGTGAGCGGTTCGACCACTTTTTTATCCCATGTTACGGGATGTTATGATTTAATGTGCAACATTCATGGTCTGTGAGGGGCAAAAATGGCATTATGCGCCCCTTGCGACAAAACTGGCATCGACCAGGTTCAGGTAGAAAGGTTATCAATGAGCTGGATTGAACGAATTAAAAGCAATATAACCCCCACCCGTAAGGCAAGTATCCCTGAAGGTGTATGGACCAAGTGCGACAGCTGCGGACAGGTATTGTACCGCGCAGAGCTGGAGCGCAACCTGGAGGTTTGCCCTAAGTGCGATCACCACATGCGCATGTCGGCGCGCAACCGCCTGCATAGCCTGCTGGACGAAGGTTCTCTGGTGGAGCTGGGAAGCGAGCTCGAGCCGAAAGATGTGCTGAAGTTCCGCGATTCGAAAAAGTATAAAGACCGTCTGGCGTCCGCCCAGAAAGAGACTGGCGAAAAAGACGCGCTGGTGGTTATGAAAGGCACCCTGCACGATATGCCGGTTGTTGCCGCCGCTTTCGAATTCTCCTTTATGGGCGGGTCAATGGGCTCAGTGGTCGGCGCGCGCTTTGTTCGCGCGGTTGAGCAGGCGCTGGAAGACAACTGCCCGCTGATTTGCTTCTCCGCATCCGGCGGCGCGCGTATGCAGGAAGCGCTGATGTCGCTGATGCAGATGGCGAAAACCTCCGCTGCGCTGGCGAAAATGCAGGAGCGCGGCTTGCCGTATATCTCCGTGCTGACCGACCCAACCATGGGCGGTGTCTCGGCGAGCTTTGCAATGCTGGGCGATCTCAACATCGCTGAGCCAAAAGCGCTGATCGGCTTTGCCGGCCCTCGCGTTATTGAGCAGACCGTTCGCGAGAAGCTGCCGCCGGGGTTCCAGCGCAGCGAGTTCCTGATCGAGAAAGGGGCGATCGACATGATCGTACGCCGCCCGGAAATGCGTCTGAAGCTGGCCAGTATCCTGGCGAAGCTGATGAACCTTCCGGCGCCAAATCCGGAACCCGCTCACGAAGGCGAGGTGGTGCCGCCGGTACCGGATCAGGAACCAGAGGCCTGATAATGGAGAGGGCAGGCCTGACGGCGCTGCCCTTTTTTATACGCGTAGCGATCTTAACTCTTGCCGGACATCATGGAAAAACAACCTATTCCTCAGGCCACGTCGCCCCTGGCTACGTGGCTTTCTTATCTGGAGCATCTGCACAGCAAAACTATCGATCTCGGGCTGGCGCGCGTCAGCGAGGTCGCGCAGCGGATGGCGGTATTAAAACCGGCGCCGTTTGTCTTCACGGTGGCGGGGACCAACGGTAAAGGCACTACTTGCCGTACCCTGGAGTCGGCGCTGATGGCGGCGGGTTACAAGGTTGGGGTTTACAGTTCGCCGCATCTGGTGCGCTACACCGAGCGGGTGCGCGTGCAGGGCGAGGAGTTGACGGAGCTGGCGCATACCACCTCTTTTGCCGAAATTGAAGCCGCGCGCGGTGAGATTTCCCTGAGCTATTTTGAGTTCGGCACGCTTTCCGCGCTGTGGCTGTTTCAGCAGGCGCGGCTGGATGTGGTGATTCTTGAGGTGGGTCTTGGCGGCCGGCTGGATGCGACCAATATCGTCGATGCCGACGTGGCGGTGGTGACCAGTATTGCCCTCGACCATATCGACTGGCTGGGGCCGGATCGCGAAAGCATCGGCCGCGAAAAGGCGGGTATTTTCCGCGCCGGAAAAGCGGCCATCGTCGGTGAACCCGACATGCCGTTGACCATTGCTCAGGTGGCGGATGAAAAAGGGGCGCGGCTCCAGCGCCGTGACGCTGACTGGCGGTACGAGGCCGGGGAACAAGGCTGGTCTTTCTACGATCGGCTGGGGGCATTGACCGATCTGCCGCTGCCGCAGGTTCCGATGCCGAATGCGGCTACGGCGATTGCGGCCCTGCGCGCCAGCGGGCTTAAGGTTAGCGAGCAGGCGATTCGTGATGGCGTACAACGCGCGATGCTACCGGGGCGATTCCAGATAATTAGCGAGGCTCCCCGGACGATCCTTGATGTTGCCCATAATCCGCACGCGGCGGCATATCTCGCGGGGCGTCTCAGAACCTTATCGAAAACGGGGCGCGTGCTGGCGGTTATTGGTATGCTGCATGACAAGGATATTGCAGGTACGCTGGCAAATCTGCAGACGGAAGTTGACGACTGGTACTGCGCGCCGCTGGAAGGGCCGCGTGGAGCCACGGCGGAGCAGCTGCTGGAACATTTGCGCACAGGCAAAGTCTATATTAGCGTCGCGCAGGCGTGGCATGCCGCGATGGCGGACGCCAGGCCTGAAGATACGGTGCTGGTATGTGGTTCATTCCACACGGTGGCGCATGTAATGGAAGAAATAGACGCGGGGAGAATCGGTGGCGAGTAAGTTTCAGAACCGTTTAGTCGGGACGATTGTGCTAGTGGCGCTGGGGGTGATTATCCTGCCAGGGCTGTTGGATGGTCAGAAAAAACATTATCAGGATGAGTTTGCCGCGATCCCGCTGGTGCCAAAGCCGGGGGATCGCGATGAGCCGGATATGCTGCCTGCAGCGACTCAGGCGCTGCCTTCGCAGCCTCCGGAAGGGGCGGCGGAAGAGGTGCGAGCAGGCGATGCCGCTGCGCCATCGCTGGATCCGTCGCGTATACCGGTGAACAACAACAGCTTTGATGTGGTGCAGGAGCCGGTTGTGACGCCTAAGCCACAGCCCAAACCTCAGCCGAAGCCTCAGCCTAAGCCGGTAGAGAAACCACAGGCGCAGCAGGTTGCGGCGCAGACGCCGCCGCCTAAACCGCAGCAGCAGGCTGAAATCCCGGCGCCGACCGGCAAAGCGTATGTTGTGCAACTGGGCGCGCTGAAGAACGCCGATAAGGTTAACGAGATTGTTGGTAAGCTGCGTGCTTCTGGCTTTAAAGTTTACACGTCGCCTTCGACGCCGGTGCAGGGTAAAATCACCCGTATTCTCGTGGGGCCGGATACTTCGAAGGATAAGCTGAAAGGCCAGCTAGGTGAGCTGAAGCAGATTTCAGGACTTAGCGGCGTGGTCATGGGCTACAGCCCGAACTAACTCTCTCTTTTTTAAAGGAGTAGAGGGCCGGAACCCCTGTCTGACGCGCCCTGAAGAGGCGAAAGACAGTATGGCGTTGAATGTTTTTTCAGCGCCATTTTTATTTCTGTAGGGCACGGAAATCCCTACGCAAACGTTTTCTTTTTCTGTTAGAATGCGCCCCGAACCGGACGACAGGGCGTAAAATCGTGGGACGTATATGGTCTGGATTGATTACGCCATAATAGCGGTGATTGGTTTTTCCTCTTTGGTCAGCCTGATCCGCGGCTTTGTTCGTGAAGCTTTATCGCTGGTAACCTGGGGATGCGCTTTCTTTGTTGCCAGTCATTACTACACTTACCTGGCTGTCTGGTTCACGGGCTTTGAAGACGAACTGGTCCGAAATGGGATTGCTATCGCGATACTGTTTATCGCAACGCTTATCGTCGGCGCTATCGTTAACTTTGTGATAGGTCAGCTGGTGGAAAAAACCGGCCTGTCGGGAACCGACAGGGTGTTAGGGATCTGCTTTGGCGCCCTGCGCGGGGTGTTAATCGTCTCAGCGATTCTGTTCTTTCTCGATAGCTTCACCGGTATGGCGAAAAGCGAAGACTGGCAAAAGTCTGAGCTTATCCCTCAGTTCAGTTTCGTTATCAGATGGTTCTTTGACTATCTGCAGAGCTCGTCAAGTTTCTTGCCCAAAGCATAAGCGTTGGGATGTAGCTTAACGAGGAAAAGACGTATGTGCGGTATTGTCGGTATCGCCGGTGTTATGCCGGTAAACCAGTCCATTTATGACGCGTTAACGGTGCTTCAGCATCGTGGCCAGGATGCCGCAGGCATCATCACCATTGATGCGAACAACTGTTTCCGTTTGCGTAAGGCGAACGGACTGGTGAGCGACGTTTTTGAAGCTCGCCATATGCAGCGTATGCAGGGCAATATGGGTATTGGTCACGTTCGTTACCCGACGGCTGGCAGTTCCAGCGCCTCCGAGGCACAGCCTTTCTACGTCAACTCGCCGTATGGCATTACGTTGGCGCACAACGGTAACCTGACTAACGCTCACGAGCTGCGTAAAAAGCTGTTTGAAGAAAAACGCCGCCACATCAACACCACCTCTGATTCCGAAATTCTGCTCAACATCTTCGCCAGCGAGCTGGACAATTTCCGCCACTACCCGCTGGAAGCAGACAACATTTTTGCGGCGATCGCTGCCACCAACCGCCAGATTCGCGGCGCTTACGCCTGCGTGGCGATGATTATCGGCCACGGTATGGTCGCCTTCCGCGACCCGAACGGCATCCGTCCGCTGGTGCTGGGTAAACGCGATATTGGCGATGGCCGCACCGAATATATGGTCGCTTCGGAAAGCGTAGCGCTGGATACGCTAGGCTTTGAGTTCCTGCGCGACGTGGCGCCTGGCGAAGCGGTGTATATCACCGAAAAAGGCCAGCTGTTCACTCGTCAATGCGCGGAGAACCCGGTCAGCAACCCGTGCCTGTTCGAATACGTTTACTTTGCGCGTCCGGACTCCTTCATCGACAAAATCTCCGTCTACAGCGCCCGCGTTAATATGGGGACTAAGCTGGGTGAGAAAATTGCCCGTGAGTGGGAAGATCTGGATATCGACGTGGTCATTCCTATCCCGGAAACCTCCTGCGATATCGCGCTGGAAATTGCCCGTATTCTCGACAAACCTTACCGCCAGGGCTTTGTTAAAAACCGCTACGTTGGCCGTACCTTTATCATGCCGGGGCAGCAGCTGCGCCGTAAGTCCGTGCGCCGTAAGCTTAACGCCAACCGCGCCGAATTCCGCGATAAGAACGTGCTGCTGGTGGATGACTCCATCGTGCGCGGCACCACCTCAGAGCAGATTATCGAGATGGCGCGCGAAGCAGGGGCTAAGAAGGTGTATCTGGCCTCCGCTGCGCCGGAAATTCGCTTCCCGAACGTGTATGGCATCGATATGCCGACCGCCAATGAGCTGATCGCGCACGGGCGTGAGGTGGACGAGATTCGCCAGATCATCGGCGCCGATGGCCTGATTTTCCAGGATCTGGACGATCTGATTGACGCGGTGCGCGCGGAGAATCCGGATATTCAGCAGTTTGAATGCTCGGTGTTCAACGGTATCTACGTCACTAAAGATGTCGATCAGCAGTATCTGGACTATCTCGATTCCCTGCGTAACGACGATGCGAAAGCGGTTCAGCTGCAGAACGAAGTCGAAAACTTAGAGATGCATAACGAAGGGTAATCCTTTGATTTGCCGAAAGCCCGTGGTCCGATGGCCGCGGGCTTTTTTATTTTCTCGCACCAATTGCGGGTCCGCGGTTGCGTCAGGGGCTATAATCCGGCAAAGTCTGCGCCATTGTGGGAAAAGGGCAATCAACGTGAAGCGACTCATTATCGGCATTTCTGGCGCCAGCGGCGCAATCTACGGCGTGCGTTTGCTCCAGGTCTTGCGCGAGGTTTCTGATGTCGAAACCCATCTTATTCTAAGCCAGGCCGCGCGGCAGACGCTGGCGCTGGAGACAGATTTCTCCCTGCGCGAGGTGCAGGCGTTAGCCGATGTGGTGCACGATGCCCGCGATATCGCTGCCAGCATCTCTTCCGGCTCTTTTAAGACCGCCGGAATGGTGATTTTGCCGTGTTCGATGAAGACCCTCTCCGGCATTGTTCATAGCTATACCGATGGTCTGCTGACCAGGGCGGCGGACGTGGTGCTTAAAGAGCGCCGCCCGCTGGTGCTGTGCGTACGGGAAACGCCGTTCCACCTTGGTCACCTGCGTCTGCTGGTCCAGGCGGCGGAAATGGGCGCGGTGATTATGCCGCCGGTTCCCGCGTTTTATCATCGGCCAAAGACCCTTGATGACGTGATAAACCAGACGGTCAACCGCGTTATCGATCAGTTTGATATTTCTCTTCCTGAAGACCTCTTTACCCGCTGGCAGGGAGCGTAAAGCGCACTAAGATAGTGCGCTTTATTCACATCTGCATTGCCGCAGTGCAATTTTGTAGCCTCGATCAAATCCTCAACATTTAATTTGTTTTTTTGCGCTGCGGCACTGCGGTTTATCCGTTATTGCTGGTATCTTCCCTTTTAAGACAAACTTGCAACCTTTATTTAACAAATTTAACGCCATTTGCAGCACGCACTGAGAAAATGGCATAAAACGTGCAAGATTTTATCGGCAGCACAAATAACAAAATAACGCATCGCATAACAACATCACGACACTTAAGGGTAACCTATGAAGAAGACGGTTCTGGCTCTCTCTTTAATGATGGGCATTTGCAGCGCCTCCAGCGCATTCGCTGCGCTGCCGCAGAGTATTCGCATTGGCACCGATGCCACCTACGCGCCTTTCTCTTCTAAGGATGCGAAAGGGGATTTCGTGGGTTTTGACATTGATTTGGGCAATGAGCTCTGTTCGCGTATCAAAGTAAAATGTACCTGGGTTGGCAGCGATTTCGACTCCCTGATCCCGTCGCTGAAGGCCAAGAAAATCGACGCCATCATCTCTTCGTTGTCGATTACTGAAAAACGCCAGCAGGAAATTGCGTTTTCTGACAAGCTCTACGCCGCCGACTCGCGCCTGATTGCCGCGAAAGGCTCGCCGATTCAGCCGACGCTGGAATCGCTGAAAGGCAAGCATGTCGGCGTGCTTCAGGGCTCTACCCAGGAGGCCTATGGTAATGAACGCTGGCGCAGCCACGGCGTCGATGTTGTGGCTTATCAGAACCAGGATTTGATCTACTCAGACCTCTCCGCTGGCCGTCTTGACGCCGCATTGCAGGATGAAGTGGCCGCGAGTGAAGGTTTCCTCAAACAACCCGCCGGTAAAGATTTTGCGTTTGCCGGTCCTTCCGTTAAAGACAAAAAATTCTTCGGTGATGGTACCGGCATCGGCCTGCGTAAGGACGATAGCGAGCTGAAGGCCGCGTTTGATAAAGCGTTGGCTGACATGCGTAAAGACGGCACCTACGACAAAATGGCGAAGAAGTACTTCGACTTCAACGTTTACGGTGACTAAGACGTCCGCTGGCCCGGACGCCGGGCCACGCGCATCTATTTCTGCCCCTTATTGGTGCGCTCACGCTTTTGTGGATCTTTTTGGTGCAAAAAATTCCACGCGGGATGTTAAAAAAATGCATAGTTAAGCGTTTCTGGTGCGAAAAAATTTGCTTCCCGGCGCGGAATGTTTTGCCTTACCGGGGCGAATAATGGCACGATAACTGCCGTAAGTACTTCTAATAAATCCGTTAGAATGACAGTCTGTTGAGGATAGTTATGAAAAAACTGGCGTTGTCTCTCTCTTTAGCGCTGGCCCTTTCCAGCGTTTCCACTGTATTCGCAGCCATTCCGCAAAAAGTCCGCATCGGCACCGATCCTACTTATGCCCCGTTCGAATCCAAGAATGCACAGGGTGAATTGGTTGGTTTTGACATCGATCTGGCAAAAGAACTCTGTAAGCGCATCAATACGCAATGTACCTTTATTGAGAACCCGCTGGACGCGCTGATCCCGTCTTTAAAAGCGAAGAAAATCGATGCCATTATGTCTTCGCTTTCAATCACCGAAAAACGTCAACAGGAAATTGCCTTCACCGACAAGCTTTACGCGGCGGATTCGCGCCTGGTCGTGAAAAAAGGCAGCGATATTACGCCAGACCTCGCGAAGCTGAAAGGCAAACGCGTTGGCGTTCTGCAGGGCACCACTCAGGAAACCTACGGTAACGAGCACTGGGCACCGAAGGGTATTGAAATTGTTTCCTACCAGGGGCAGGACAATATTTATTCTGACCTGACCGCTGGACGTATCGATGCTGCGTTCCAGGATGAAGTCGCCGCCAGCGAAGGTTTCCTCAAGCAGCCTATCGGTAAGGATTATCAGTTCGGCGGCCCGTCGATTAAAGACGAGAAGCTGTTCGGCGTCGGCACCGGTATGGGGCTACGTAAAGAAGACAACGAACTGCGTGAAGCATTGAATAAAGCCTTTGCCGAGATGCGCCAGGACGGCACCTACGACAAGCTGGCGAAGAAATATTTCGATTTTAACGTGTACGGCGACTAATCATCCCGCGTACCCCATCGCGCGTGATTTCACGCGTGATGGTTGATGACAGACAGGGCAGACAGCATGCTGTACGGGTTTTCACAGGTTATATTTCAGGGCGCGCTGGTCACCCTTGAGCTGGCGTTAAGCTCGGTCGTTCTGGCGGTGCTTATCGGCCTGGCGGGCGCTGGGGCGAAACTTTCCAATAATCGTCCATTAGCGCTGATTTTTGAAGGCTATACCACTTTAATCCGCGGCGTACCCGATCTGGTGCTGATGCTGCTGATTTTCTACGGGCTGCAGATTGCGCTCAACAGCGTGACCGATGCGCTTGGTCTGGCGCAGTTTGATATTGACCCAATGGTGGCGGGTATCATCACGCTGGGCTTTATTTACGGCGCCTACTTTACCGAAACTTTTCGCGGCGCTTTCCTGGCTGTGCCGACGGGGCATATTGAAGCGGCGACGGCCTTCGGCTTTAGCGGCGGGCAAACCTTTCGTCGCATTCTGTTCCCGGCAATGATGCGCTATGCGCTGCCTGGAATAGGCAACAACTGGCAGGTGATCCTCAAAGCGACCGCGCTGGTCTCGCTGCTGGGGCTGGAGGATGTGGTCAAGGCAACCCAGCTGGCGGGTAAAAGCACCTGGGAGCCGTTCTACTTCGCTATCGTCTGCGGCCTGATTTATCTTGTATTTACAACGGTTTCCAATGGTGTGCTGCTGATGCTCGAACGCCGTTACTCTGTGGGCGTGAAGAGGGCTGACCTGTGATTGACATTATTCAGGAGTACTGGAAATCCCTGCTGTGGACCGACGGCTACCGCTTTACCGGCGTCGCGATTACGCTCTGGCTGCTGATCTCTTCCGTGGTGATGGGCGGCATCCTGGCCATTTTCCTCGCGATAGGCCGCGTGTCGAGCAACAAATTTATCCGGTTCCCCATCTGGCTATTCACCTATATCTTTCGCGGCACGCCGCTGTACGTTCAGCTGCTGGTGTTCTATTCCGGGATGTATACGCTGGAAATCGTCAAAGGCACTGAACTACTGAACGCCTTCTTTCGCAGCGGGCTGAACTGTACGGTGCTGGCGCTGACGCTGAATACCTGCGCCTATACTACGGAGATTTTCGCCGGGGCGATTCGTTCAGTGCCGGCAGGCGAGATAGAGGCCGCTCGGGCGTATGGTTTTTCCTCGGTTAAAATGTATCGCTGCATTATCCTCCCTTCCGCGCTGCGTATCGCTCTGCCTGCATACAGCAACGAAGTGATTCTGATGCTGCATTCCACCGCGCTGGCTTTTACCGCCACGGTGCCGGATCTGCTGAAAATTGCCCGCGATATTAACTCGGCAACCTACCAGCCGTTTACCGCCTTTGGTATTGCCGCAGTACTGTATTTAATTATCTCGTATGTGCTGATTAGCCTGTTCCGCAGAGCGGAAAAGCGCTGGCTCCAGCACATCAAACCTTCTTCGACGCACTGAGAACGCCATGTCCGACAATAAATTAAATGTAATCGATCTGCATAAACGTTACGGTGAGCATGAGGTACTGAAAGGCGTCTCACTGCGGGCGAAAGCCGGAGACGTGATCAGTATTATTGGTTCATCCGGCTCCGGTAAAAGTACCTTTTTGCGCTGCATTAACTTTCTTGAAAAGCCCAGCGAAGGGACGATTGTTGTTAACGGGCAAAACATTGGCCTGGTTCGCGATAAAGACGGTCAGTTAAAGGTTTCTGATAAAAACCAGCTACGTTTACTACGTACTCGCCTGACGATGGTATTCCAGCATTTTAACCTGTGGAGCCATATGACGGTGCTGGAAAACGTGATGGAAGCGCCGATTCAGGTACTGGGTCTGAGCAAACAGGAAGCCCGCGATCGGGCGGTCAAATATCTGGCAAAAGTCGGTATTGACGAACGCCAGCAGATTAAATATCCGGTGCACCTCTCCGGCGGCCAGCAGCAGCGCGTTTCCATTGCCCGCGCGCTGGCGATGGAGCCCGACGTACTGCTGTTTGATGAACCGACATCGGCGCTTGACCCTGAACTGGTAGGCGAAGTGCTGCGCATTATGCAGCAGCTGGCGGAAGAGGGAAAAACCATGGTCGTGGTAACGCATGAAATGGGCTTTGCGCGCCATGTCTCTTCGCACGTGATTTTCCTGCATCAGGGCAAGATTGAAGAAGAAGGGCACCCTGACGATGTTTTCGGCAATCCGAAAAGCCCGCGCCTGCAGCAGTTCCTGAAGGGCTCGTTAAAGTAGTACTGTCTATGCCTCCGGCGGAATCCCCTCCGCCGGGACGGCTAGCGCTCCAGCCGATACACCCAGTCATCGAAATCCATTCCGTTCAAATGATACGCTTTTTCAAGCACCTGAATGCGGATAAAACCGTGTTTTTCCAGCAGGCGGGAAGAGCCAGCGTTATTGCCCAGCACCCAGGCATTTATCGCGTGAACGCCGAGTTGGTTAAAGCCGTAGTCGCAAATCGCTTTTAACGCTTCGCTGGCATAGCCCTTTCCCTGTGCATCGGGCATAAGAGCGTATCCGACATCCGCTTCGTGCGGATTTTTACCACTGATGCGCAGGCCAATATCGCCAACCGCCTCGCCGCTGCTGTCGCGCAATACGAATACGCCAGGGTCAGCGCAGCGGGATTCAAACAGCGCCCGCAGCGCTGGCTCTTCAAGAACCTCGCCCATATAGCGCATCACTTCCGGGTCTCGCCGTAAGCGCAGGAAAAATGGCCAGTCGGATGCGTGAAACGGCGAGAGGCGCAGGCGCGGCGTAGTCAGTATTATCATCATGCAGTCCATAGAGGTGGATTATTCCGCCACCTTAACACCATAAAGCGCCGGAATGTTTACGCGTCTAAGCGAGCGTCGGTGAAGCCCGGTGCTGATTTTCGAGCCCGCGGAGATAGCGCAGCACGGTGTTGCTCTCTTGTGTCGCCCTCAACTGCAGCGCCAGGTTGAAGTTGTCCAGCACCTCGGCGTGGGCGACCAGCGGCGAATCCCCGGCAAGCCGTCCCTCCATCACCAGCCAGCCGACGACGGTTTTCCAGCGCCACAGCGGCGAATTGCCTTTCACGCGTTGTACCGGCCCTGGAAACTGCCCCGAGCCTCGTGCGCCATCTTTCAATAAGGCGATGGCCTGTCGCGTCAGGCCGGTGAGTTCAGCAATATCGCTTAATCCTACCAGCGCGGAATCGACGGATTCGACCCGCGCATTCAGGGCCGGAGCGGATTCGATATCGGCAATCGCTGACAAAATGGCCTGTTCGAGAGAGGCGCATTCGCGGTCGAACTCCACATAGACTGCCGTTCCGTAAAAGCAGACCAGGGCATCAGCGCAGCCTGCCGCATGCAGCGCATCCTCCAGCCCCACGGTATGCGCGGTGACGCCGGAGAGTGTGAGCGTAAAGTTATACAGCGCCATGGTTTAATCCTTCTTGTGGTTAATCTGACCCGATACGGGTATCAGACAGCGATCGACCATGCGGATGATTTGCCTGGCATGGTGAATGGGCACCGCCGGCGTTGACCAGATGCTCATCATGTGTTCCCGATGGCGGGCTGTTCCGCACATTAGTCGTCCAAAACAGTGCGCGCTTTTGCCGCCAGAGAGAAGAATCCAGCCGCGCGCCAGCGCGTAGTCAATTGCGGCTCTGATATGTTTATCCAGATGTTCCTTCATCAATGTGTCCTGCTAATATTGAATATGATGTTGACGAATGTCAACGCCGGGTAAGGTAAAATCACACGCAGGGGTTATGACAGAGTGAAGGGGAGATCGCTGGAATGAGATTCACAGTTAAGACGCGACAAGCGTGGTGGTTTTTGCGCGCTGCGAGGAGGGTTCCACGAATAACAGATCAGGGAGATCGCCGGGATCTCCCTGAAGGCCCTGAACTATTTCAGCACATCGGCCAGGGCTTGTTCCAAATCGTACCAACGAAAGACAAATCCGGCTGCTTCCAGGCGTTTTGGCAGCGCGCGCTGGCCGCCGAGTACCAGAACGGAAGATTCTCCCATCAGCAGGCGAATCGCCGCCGCCGGGACGCGGAAAATGGCGGGCCGATTCAACGCATGACCCAGCGCGTGGGAGAACTGCTCGTTGCGCACCGGGTAAGGGGAAACCATATTAAACGGCCCCCGCAGGTCATTATCCAGCAGCCAGAGTATACCGTTGACCATGTCGTCGATATGGATCCACGCCAGATATTGCCTTCCGCTACCGATAGGGCCGCCGAGGCCAAGTTTAAAAGCTGGCGTCATTTTGGCCAGAATGCCGCCGCGCGGCGCCAGCACCACGCCGGTACGCAGCAGGCAGACGCGGGTGCGATCGCTCTGCGCTTCACAGGCGATTTGCTCCCAGCGGGCGCAAAGCTTATGGGTAAACTCGTTATGCGGCGGCTCTTCTTCGGTAACCACGACTTCACCGAGGTCGCCATAGTAACCGGTGGCGGAACCGCTTATCAGCACCGCGGGTGGCGTATCGCTGGCGTTGAAGAGCTTGACCAGCTTTTGCGTGATATCCCAGCGGCTGTGGCAGAGACGCTGTTTCTGCTCCGCCGTCCAGCGTTTATCGGCGATCGGCTCGCCTGCCAGGTTAATGACGGCATCAATGCCGTTGAGGTTCGCCTGATGCTCGAAATCGCGCCACAGGGTGACGCGCGAATCGAGGCGGCTTTTGGCCTTTTCAGGGCTGCGCGTTGAAACCGTTATGTGATGCCCCAGCTCCAGCAGCCGGGGAATCAGATGTCGGCCAATCAGGCCGGTACCGCCAGTAAGCAGAACGTTCATAGCGCCTCCCTAAGGTGATGCGTCTAACGCCGCCAGCTCATCGTCATGGATACCGAATCGGCGTAGCGCAGCGCGTGCAGTTTATCGATCTCTACTTCAGCATAAGTGACCCAGTGATGTTCGCGTGCGATATCGAGCACATCCTGAGTTAATTTTTCCAGCAGAGAGAAGCGGTTATTCTCAATATGGCTAATAATGCGCTTGGTGATGGTGCGGTAGTTCAGCGCATCGTTAATGTCTTCGCTGTTGCGTGATTTCTCCGCCGGATAGTGGATAGCGACGTTAACCACCACGTCCTGGCGGTTGGCGATCTCTTCCTCTTTAATTCCGATAAAAGTACGCAGGCGCAGGTTCTTAATTCGAATAATGGCGTCTGGTTGAGACATGGCAGGCTTCCTCCGTGTAGTAATTTCCGCCATCATACATCAAAGCTTCCCGGGCGAGCAGGGGGTTAATGGGCTTCTGTTTTCAGCAGCGCTTCAACGGTGGCCGGGCGCTGGCGAATGCGCTCAAACCAGTTATGCACCGCCGGAAAACTGGCGAGGTCGATACGCTGGCGCTGATGGGCATTCACCCACGGCCAGCAGGCGATATCGGCGATGCTGTAGTGGTTGCCGCCAAGCCAGGGGCTCTCGCCAAGGCGCCGATTGAGCACGCCATACAGACGCTGCGTTTCCACCTGATAGCGTTCAATGGCGTAGGGCACCGCCTGCGGAGCAAAGTGGTTGAAATGATGATTTTGCCCGAGCATCGGCCCTAACCCACCGACTTGCCAGAATAACCACTGTAGCGTAACGTGGCGTTCGCGGAGTTCGCCGCTCAGTAATTTGCCAGTTTTTTCAGCCAGATAAAGCAGGATTTCTCCGGACTCAAACAGGCTTAACGGGGCGCCGCCGTCGGCGGGAGTATCGTCAACGATCGCCGGGATCTTGTTGTTCGGTGAGATCGCCAGAAACGGCGGTTTAAACTGCTCCCCTTTACTGATATCCACCCGGATCAGGCGGTAAGGCAGCTGCGCTTCTTCAAGAAATAGCGTGATTTTGTGGCCATTAGGGGTGGGTGCATAGTAAAGATCGATCATGAGAGTCCCTCGCCGTCACAGGTCGCAAACTTTTCGAGTATAGGTGAACTGGCGTCATCCGGCAGGTTTACCTCATTCTGGATGACTTTCGCCGAGCGCGTACACCTCAGAGAAGTATGTAAGATCCTGAGGGTAGCGGTCAGTGACATCCTCTGAAAGACAGGATATGTTGGCGTATCGCCCCATTACATTAGCCATTGAGGATGCTATGAGCCAGCCCGCGATTACCCTGTGGTCCGACGCCGATTTTTTCTCGCCATATGTGATGTCCGTATACGTTGCCCTGCAGGAAAAGAGCCTGCCTTTTACCCTAAAAACCGTCAACCTTGACAGCGGCGAGCATCTGCAAAGCGGCTGGAAAGGCTACAGCGCAACGCGACGCGTACCGCTGCTGGAGATCGGCGAGTTTTTTCTGAGCGAATCCTCTGCGATTACCGAATATCTGGATGAGCGCTTTGCGCCCCCGGAATGGGAGCGGCTTTACCCGCATGATCTGCAAAAGCGCGCGCGGGCGCGTCAGGTACAGGCCTGGCTGCGCAGCGATTTAATGCCGATCCGTGAAGAGCGTTCCACGGACGTGGTCTTTGGCGGAGCAAAGAAGCCTCCGCTCAGCGACGCCGGGCGAAAAAGCGCCGCGAAGCTGTTTGAAACGGCTGGCTTACTGTTGTCCCACGGCGGGCAGAATCTATTTGGCGAGTGGTCCATTGCCGATACCGACCTGGCGCTGATGCTCAATCGACTGGTCCTTAACGGCGATGAGGTCCCCGCCGCGCTGGCGGATTACGCCGTCTTCCAGTGGCAGCGGGCGTCGGTCCAGCGCTACGTCGCACTCTCAGCCAAACGCGCGGGCTGATAAGCTTCAGCGGTTCCGTTATCATAGACGCATCGTCATGCGTGGAGATAAATAGTATGAAGCTGATGTTTGCCTCGGATATCCACGGCTCTCTGCCTGCCGCTGAACGCGTGCTTGAGCTGTTCGCGCGCAGTGGGGCGCAGTGGCTGGTTATCCTCGGCGATGTGCTTAATCACGGGCCGCGTAACGCGCTTCCCGAAGGCTATGCCCCAGCCCAGGTTGCGGAGGCGCTTAATAGCGTGGCGGAGCGGGTGATTGCCGTACGCGGCAACTGCGACAGCGAAGTCGATCAGATGTTGCTTCATTTCCCCATTACCGCCCCCTGGCAGCAGGTTTTGAGCGAGCGAACCCGCCTTTTTCTGACCCACGGACATCTGTATAGCCCCGATAATTTGCCTCCCCTCGCCGCTGGCGATGTGCTGGCTTATGGTCATACTCATATTCCGGTTGCCGAGAAACGCGGTGAGATTTTCCTCTTCAATCCCGGCTCGGTCAGCATCCCTAAAGGGGGATTTACCGCCAGCTACGGTCTGCTGAACGAGGGGCAATTGCAGGTTTTAGCACTCGATGATAATCAGGTTATTGCAGAGGTCGCAATTTACCCGTAATTTACCCCTCAACCGTATAGACGCGCCGTAAGAGCGCTTTAAAAAGTAAGGTTTCCTGATGGCGGAACAGAATCATTTGGCAAGCACAGAATGGGTCGATATTGTTAATGAAAACAATGAGGTGATAGCACAATCCAGCCGCGAACAAATGCGCGCGGAGTGTTTGCGTCATCGGGCGACCTACATTGTTGTTCATGATGGGATGGGCAAAATCCTGGTACAGCGTCGTACCGAAACGAAAGATTTTCAGCCGGGAATGCTGGACGCTACCGCCGGCGGCGTGGTGCAGGCTGACGAGCAAATGCTGGAGTCCGCGCGCCGCGAAGCGGAAGAGGAGCTCGGCATTGCCGGCGTGCCTTTCGCTGACCACGGCCAGTTCTACTATGAGGATAAACATTGCCGCGTCTGGGGCGGTCTGTTCAGCTGCGTGTCACACGGGCCTTTTGCTTTACAGGAGGAAGAGGTGAGCGAAGTGTGCTGGCTGACGCCGGAAGAGATCACCGCCCGCTGCGACGAGTTCACTCCGGATTCATTAAAAGCGCTGGCGCTGTGGATGACCCGCAATGCCAATAATGAGTCAGCAAAAGCTGAAAAGCAGGAAGAGGCCGAGTAGTTTTAACAGCTATCCCTCATGCATAAACTGGATGCGATGGGCCTTCTGTCGCTCCAGTTTCCCTCGCTAAGTCGCTCCAGTAGTGCACGGCCGGCTTCGATGCCAATCTTATGGTGCGGTACCGCCATCGTCGTTAACGGCGGCTGGCAGACCCGGCTTACGTCGCTATCCCCAAAGCCGACAACGGCTAAATCATCAGGAACTTTGATGCGCCGACGCTGACATTCATACAGCGCTCCGCATGCCAGCTCATCGGAAACGCAAACCAGCGCATCCAGTTCCGGCCATGCGAGCAAAAACTCCGGCAGCTGCGAAGCGCCGGTGGAAAAGTTGGCGGGCAGCGCGGCGTTAATTACCCGGTTAGGCGACATATGATGGCGCAGCATGGCTTTATACCACCCCTGCAAATGCTGCTGAAAAATCCACTGTTCCTGATTGGCGCACAGTAGACCGATATTCTGATAGCCGCGGTGGATAAGCATTTCCGTCAGCTCGAACATCGCCGCCACGTTATCGATGCCGATATTCATGTCGATAGGATCGGCGCGCATCGCGCCCATCTCCACCACCGGAATCGAGGCGTTCTGCAGCCAGTGGCGTACGGTATCGCTGTGCTCAACGCTCAGTAGAATGGCGGCGGCGATGTTAGAAGCCAGCAGCGTTTCCAGTAGTTTCTCTTCCTGCTCCAGACGATGCTGCGATTCCGCCAGCATGATTTGATAACCTGCTGGCTGTAATATTTGCTGAAGTCCGGCGAACATTGCCGAGCAGCCCGCCTCCGTCAGATTCGGCACGACCATCGCTATGGTTCTTGAGGACGCGGAAGCCAGTGCGCTAGCGGCGAGGTTAGGCATATATCCCAGTTCTTGCACCGCCGCTTCGATTTTTTCGCGAAGCTTATCGGAAACCTGTTCCGGCGTACGAAGGGCGCGGGACACGGTCATGGTACCCACTCCAGCCAACTGAGCAACATCGGCGATGGTCACCTTTCCGGTGCTACGCCGTTTTCGGGTTAGAGACATACATATTCCTGCTAAACAGACGCTTTTTATTATCATCCATTACTTCACGTGTCAGGGAGTATACGCCTTAAACGGGACTTTTTGCTGCGTTTTGATGGGATGATTGCGAATTGATAGCGCTATCACAAATCTGAATGTTCAACGTTGGTAGCGCTATCTTTGTGATCTTTATCCCAGATAACTATTGCCTGCTTGCATAAAGTTTGCCCATCTTTTGTTAAAAGACGAGGGGTAAAATGCTTAAGACATGGCTCTCTGATACCACCATCACGTTACGGCAGAAGGTAGAAAGCTGGCAGCAGGCACTGGACATCTGTGCCAGACCGCTGCTTGAAGCCGGAGTTATAGAACCTGAATATGTAGCGGCGATCATTGAGCAGCACCGTAAGCTAGGGCCTTACTATGTGTTGGCTCCGGGCCTGGCAATGCCGCATGCGCGGCCGGAAGAGGGGGCGAAAGGTTTAGGTCTCTCGCTGCTGAAACTCGAACAGGGCATTTCCTTTGGCTCTAAAGACTTCGACCCGGTCGATATTATTATTATGCTGGCGGCGCCGGATAAGCACAGTCATATTGAAACGATCTCTGCGCTGGCGGAATTATTTTCCAGCGATGAAGATATGAATAAATTACATCAGGCAACCAACCTGGAGGAGATAAAAACTATCATCACGCGTTTCTGATTTAATTTTATTATCCGACTTATAACCCATTACGCACCTGCGTGATGCGGACCTACTCTACCCAAAAAAGGTGATAACAATGAAAATTATGGCAATTTGCGGTTCCGGCCTGGGCAGCAGTTTTATGGTTGAGATGAATATTAAAAAAGTGCTCAAAAAACTCGAAATTGAAGCCGAGGTGGAACATTCCGATCTGTCCTCGGCAATCCCCGGTGCGGCAGATTTATTCGTCATGGCTAAGGATATTGCCGCCAGCGCCAGCGTCCCGGAAAGCCAGCTGGTGGTGATTACCAACATCATCGATATTAACGAACTCGAAGCGCAGCTGCGTGCGTGGTTCGCCAGACAATAACTATTTATAGCGAGGTGGATATGTTTATCCTTGAAACGCTGAATTTTGTTGTTGATATTCTAAAAGTACCCTCGGTGCTGGTCGGTTTAATTGCGTTAATTGGCCTGGTAGCGCAAAAGAAATCTTTCTCCGATGTCGTCAAGGGAACCATTAAAACTATTCTGGGTTTTATTGTTCTCGGCGGCGGCGCGACGGTATTAGTCGGTTCGCTGAATCCACTGGGGGGCATGTTTGAGCATGCTTTTAATATTCAGGGTATTATTCCTAATAACGAGGCGATTGTTTCTATTGCGCTGGAAAAATACGGCGCTTCAACCGCGCTGATTATGGCGTTCGGGATGGTAGCGAATATTGTAGTCGCCCGATTTACGCGTCTGAAGTATATCTTCCTGACCGGCCACCACACCTTCTACATGGCTTGTATGATCGGCGTGATTCTTACCGTGGCGGGTTTTGAAGGTATCGGGCTGGTCTTTACCGGTTCCCTGATCCTCGGCCTGGTGATGGCGTTCTTCCCGGCGCTGGCCCAGCGCTATATGAAGCGTATTACCGGTACAGATGACATCGCTTTCGGCCACTTCGGCACCCTGGGCTATGTCCTTTCGGGATGGATCGGTAGCGTCTGCGGTAAAGGCTCGCGTTCAACCGAAGAGATGAACCTACCGAAAAACCTGAGTTTCCTGCGTGACAGCTCCATCTCCATTTCGCTGACCATGATGATTATCTATTTGATTATGGCGGTGAGCGCGGGGCGTGAATATGTTGAAAGCACTTTCAGCGGCGGCCAGAACTACCTGGTATACGCCATCATTATGGCGATTACCTTCGCCGCCGGGGTGTTCATCATCTTGCAAGGGGTACGTCTAATCCTGGCGGAAATCGTACCGGCCTTTACCGGATTTTCGGAGAAGCTGGTGCCTAATGCCCGTCCGGCGCTGGACTGCCCGGTAGTCTATCCCTATGCGCCCAATGCGGTACTGATTGGCTTTCTGTTCAGCTTCCTGGGCGGCCTGGTCGGGCTGTTCCTCTGCGGGCAGTTCAAGTGGGTGCTGATCCTGCCCGGCGTGGTGCCGCATTTCTTTACCGGCGCGACCGCCGGCGTGTTTGGCAACGCCACCGGCGGACGGCGCGGGGCGATGATAGGGGCGTTTGCCAACGGTCTGCTGATCACCTTCCTGCCGGTACTGCTGTTGCCGGTGCTGGGCGCGATTGGCTTTGCCAACACCACTTTCTCGGATGCGGATTTCGGCGCCGTCGGTATCGTGCTGGGCAACCTGGCCCGCTATCTGTCGCCGTTTGCTATTACCGGCCTTGTGGTGGCGTTGTTCGTACTGCTGGTGGTGTACAACGTTTTTGCGAAAAAGAGATCTGCGGGCGGCGGCGCGCAGGAGAACAGCGGAGCTAAATCATGAATGTGAAAGAAGTAACCCAACTGGCGCGGGACATTCGCGTCGCCACCCTTAAATCACTAACGGATCTTGGTTTCGGCCATTACGGCGGCAGTATGTCGGTCGTGGAGACGCTGGCGGTATTGTACGGCGCGGTGATGAAAATTGACCCCGCGGACCCGGACTGGCCAGAGCGCGACTACTTTGTGTTATCAAAAGGTCATGCCGGCCCCGCGCTGTACAGCACATTAGCGATTAAGGGATATTTTCCGCTGGAGGAGCTGAGTACGCTAAACCAGAACGGTACGCGGCTGCCAAGCCACCCGGATCGGTTGAAAACGCGCGGGGTGGATGCCACTACCGGCTCTCTGGGGCAGGGGATTTCCATCGCCGGCGGAATGGCGCTGTCGCATAAGCTGGCGGGACGGGCGAATCGGGTATTCTGCATCGTTGGCGACGGTGAGTTGAATGAAGGCCAGTGCTGGGAAGCGTTCCAGTTTATTGCCCATCATCGCCTGAATAATCTGACCGTGTTTGTTGACTGGAACAAGCTACAGCTTGACGGCAGGCTGGATGAGATCATTCGCGCTTTTAATCTGGAAGATAAATTCCGCGCCTTTGGTTTTGATGTTGTTACCGTCAAAGGCGATGACATCCCCGGACTGCTGGCGGCGGTTCAGCCCGTTCCTCCCGCCGATGCGCGCCCGCGGGTCGTTATTCTCGATAGCGTGAAAGGCCAGGGCGTGCCGTATCTCGAGAATCTCAGTAACAACCATCACTTGCGCCTGACTGACGAGATGAAAAAGACGCTAAACGAGACGATTCGCCAGCTGGAGGCCGAACATGATTAAAGTTGCACCTGCAGGACAAAAAGATGCCATAGAGATGCGTAAAGTCTATGCCGGGTTTGTCGCGCAGCAGATTGAAGCCCATAGCCCGATTATCGCCCTGGAAGCGGATCTGATGAGCTCTATGGCGATGGATGGCGTCGCGAGGCAGCATCCGCAGCACGTCATCAACTGCGGCATTATGGAAGCGAACGTGATTGGTACCGCCGCCGGACTATCGTTGACCGGGCGTAAGCCGTTTGTCCATACCTTTACCGCTTTCGCCAGCCGCCGCTGCTTCGACCAGTTGTTTATGGCGCTGGACTATCAGCGGAACAACGTCAAGGTGATCGCTTCTGACGCCGGGGTGACCGCCTGCCATAACGGCGGAACCCATATGTCGTTTGAGGATATGGGTATTGTGCGCGGCCTCGCGCATTCGGTGGTGCTGGAAGTGACCGATGCGGTGATGTTTGAGGATATCCTGCGGCAGCTTATCGATCTCGACGGTTTTTACTGGGTACGCACGATCCGCAAACAGGCGCCGAGCGTCTACGCGCCGGGTTCGACGTTTACGATTGGCAAAGGTAATGTGCTGCGCGAAGGTGAAGACATCACCTTGATTGCCAACGGGATCATGGTGGCGGAAGCCCTTGAGGCAGCACGTCAACTTGAGCAGGAAGGGGTCAGCGCGGCGGTGATTGATATGTTTACCCTGAAGCCTATCGACCGTATGCTGGTGAAAAATTACGCCGAAAAAACCGGGCGTATCGTGACCTGTGAAAACCACAGTATTCATAACGGACTGGGATCGGCGGTGGCGGAAGTCCTGGTGGAGACCTGCCCGGTTCCGATGCGTCGTGTGGGGGTGAAGGAGCGTTATGGCCAGGTGGGAACGCAGGACTTCTTGCAGAAGGAGTATGGCCTGACGGCGCATGATATTGTCTCGGCGGCGCGAGAGCTGCTGTAAATAAAAAGGCGACCCTGAGGTCGCCTTTTTTCATGCAGCGGGCAGATTATGCTTGCTGCTGGGACGACTGAATCGCGGTCAGGGCGATGGTATAGACGATATCGTCAACCAGCGCGCCACGGGACAGGTCGTTCACCGGCTTACGCATCCCCTGCAGCATCGGCCCGATAGAGATCAGGTCGGCAGAACGCTGTACGGCTTTGTAAGTGGTGTTACCGGTGTTCAGGTCCGGGAAGATGAACACGGTAGCGCGGCCAGCAACCGGAGAGTTCGGCGCTTTGGATTTCGCTACGTCAGCCATAACCGCAGCATCGTACTGCAGCGGGCCGTCGATCATCAGGTCAGGACGTTTTTCCTGCGCCAGACGAGTCGCTTCGCGTACTTTCTCAACATCGCTGCCGGCGCCAGAGGTACCGGTGGAGTAGGAGAGCATGGCTACGCGCGGTTCGATGCCGAAGGCAATCGCGGAGTCTGCGGACTGGATAGCGATTTCAGCCAGCTGTTCAGCGGTCGGATCCGGGTTGATCGCGCAGTCGCCGTAAACGTAAACCTGTTCCGGCAGCAGCATGAAGAATACGGAGGAGACCAGAGAGCTACCCGGCGCAGTTTTGATCAGCTGCAGCGGCGGACGGATGGTGTTGGCGGTGGTGTGAACCGCACCGGATACCAGGCCGTCGACTTCGTCTTGTTCCAGCATCAGGGTGCCGAGAACCACGTTGTCTTCCAGCTGCTCGCGGGCAACCGCTTCGGTCATGCCTTTGCTCTTACGCAGCTCGACCAGGCGAGCAACGTAGCTTTCGCGAACCACTTCCGGGTCAACGATTTCAATACCGGCGCCCAACTCTACGCCCTGAGAAGCGGCAACGCGGGTGATTTCATCCGGGTTACCCAGCAGTACGCAGGTCGCGATACCGCGCTCGGCGCAGATAGCCGCGGCTTTAACGGTACGCGGTTCGTTGCCTTCCGGCAGAACAACACGCTTGCCTGCTTTACGCGCCAGCTCGGTGAGCTGATAGCGGAAGGCTGGCGGAGAGAGACGACGGCTGCGCTCGGAAGTCGCGGTCAGGGATTCAATCCAGTCGGCGTTGATATAGTTAGCCACGTATTCCTGAACTTTCTCAATACGCTCGTGATCGTCAACCGGCACTTCCAGGTTGAAGCTCTGCAGGCTCAGAGAGGTCTGCCAGGTGTTGGTGTTAACCATGAATACCGGCAGGCCGGTAGCAAACGCGCGTTCGCACAGCTTGCTTACGCGCGGGTCCATTTCATAGGCCCCGGTCAGCAGGATAGCGCCGATTTCCACGCCGTTCATCGCGGCCAGGCAGGCGGCGACCAGTACGTCAGGACGGTCTGCGGAAGTAACCAGCAGAGAGCCTGCGCGGAAGTGTTCCAGCATGTGCGGAATGCTACGCGCACAGAAGGTGACGGACTTCACGCGGCGGGTATTGATGTCGCCTTCGTTGATGATGGTGGCGTTCAGGTGATGCGCCATATCAATCGCACGAGTGGCGATCAGATCGAAGCTCCACGGCACCGCGCCCAGAACCGGTAATGGGCTACCGCTCTGCAGCTGAGCCGGATCGATCTTCACGACTTTTGCTTTGGAAGAGTCGTCAAAGATTTCCGACAGGTCCGGGCGAGTACGGCCCTGTTCGTCAACCGGTGCATTCAGCTTGTTGACGATGACGCCGGTGATGCTGGTGTTTTTCGCGCCGCCGAAGCTGCTGCGAGTCAACTCAATGCGCTCTTTCAGCTGTTCCGGAGTATCGGTACCCTGGGACATCACAAAGACGATTTCAGCGTTAAGCGTTTTCGCGATTTCGTAGTTCAGAGACTGGGCAAACTGATGTTTGCGGGTCGGGACCAGACCTTCAACCAGCACCACTTCCGCATCCTGCGCGTTGGCGTGGTAGTTGGCGATGATCTCTTCCATCAGCACGTCTTTCTGGTTGCTGGAGAGCAGCGACTCAACGTGGCTCATTTTCAACGGTTCTGCGGCCGGAAGGTCGGAGTTCGCGCGAATGATGGTGGTAGTCTGGTCTGGCGCATCGCCA
Organism: Klebsiella pasteurii; assembly: GCF_018139045.1. NCBI lineage: Bacteria > Pseudomonadati > Pseudomonadota > Gammaproteobacteria > Enterobacterales > Enterobacteriaceae > Klebsiella > Klebsiella pasteurii. The sequence goes on along the minus strand of NZ_CP073236.1, from coordinate 2,297,950 downwards.
CCGGCACGCGGTTGAGCGATAGGTTTAAAGACGCTCAGGCGAACGCCTTTACGTTCCATAGCACGGATAACACCGAGGCTGACGCTGGTCAGGCCTACGCTGGTTCCGGTAGGGATCAGCATGATTGTACGGGACACGATATATCCTCTTTCGTTACCGCCAGTATCAGGCGGGATACAAAACTGCACCACCAGCTTCCCGTCATACTTCAAGTTGCATGTGCGTTGGCTTTACTCGCTCACCCCAGTTACGTACTACTCGTACGCTCCTGGGGATTCTCTGCGTCGCCGCCTTCCTGCAACTCGAATTATTTAGGGTTATGGCTGGCGGTGTGGAATCAGGCGGTCAGACGGTTGGCGTCCTGCGCGATGACCAACTCTTCGTTGGTCGGAATGACGATAGCCGGGCGAGTGCCTTCTTTGTTGATGAAGCCAGACTTACCGAAACGGGCAGCCAGGTTACGCTCGTGATCAACTTCAAAGCCCAGTACGCCCAGTTTACCCAGAGACAGTTCGCGAACCATCGCGGCGTTCTCACCGATACCACCGGTGAATACGACGGCGTCCAGACGACCATCCATCAGCGCGGTGTAGGAGCCGATATATTTTGCCAGGCGGTGGCAGTAAACGTCCATGGCACGTTTAGCGTCAGCTTTTTCCTGGTAGTTGTCTTCAACGTAGCGGCAGTCGCTGGTCACTTCGGTCAAACCGAGCAGGCCGGACTCTTTGGTCAGCATTTTGTTGATGGCGTCTACGCTCATGCCCAGGGCATCGTGCAGATGGAAAATGATTGCCGGGTCGATATCGCCAGAACGCGTACCCATCACCAGACCTTCCAGCGGAGTCAGACCCATGGAAGTGTCAACGCATTTACCGTTGCGGATAGCGGAAACGGAACCACCGTTGCCCAGATGGCAGGTGATGATGTTCAGCTCTTCAACCGGTTTGTTCAGAACTTTCGCGGCTTCCTGAGTCACATAGAAGTGGCTGGTGCCGTGCGCGCCGTAGCGACGTACGCCGTGTTCTTTGTACAGGCTGTACGGCAGGGCATAGAGGTAAGATTCTTCCGGCATGGTCTGATGGAACGCGGTGTCGAACACGGCAACGTTCTTGTCTTTCAGATTAGGGAAGGATTTCAGGGCTTCTGCGATACCGATCAGGTGCGCCGGGTTGTGCAGCGGGGCGAAAGAGGCGGAGTCTTTAATTCCCTGAATAACCGAGTCATCGATAACGACGGAGCTGGTGTATTTTTCACCACCGTGAACGATACGGTGGCCGATTGCGGTCAGCTGAGCAGACAGTTCTGGTTTTTGTGCCAGAATAGTGTTAACGATAAAGTTCAGCGCTTCACTGTGAGCAGCGCCAGCGCCTAATTCGGCTTCTTGCTTGCTGCCGTCCATTTTCCATTTGATACGGGCTTCAGGAAGATGGAAACATTCTGCTAAACCAGACAGGTATTCATCACCGTTGACGGCATCAAGGATAGCGAATTTCAGAGAGGAGCTACCGCAGTTCAGAACCAGTACTAACTTACTCGACATGGAAGTACCTTTTATGATACGTGGCTAAAAAAACGTCAGTGTGTCACAAAGCGTAGCGCAGGATGACATCGACATTTATGATTAACATCATGCCTTGTACTGTTTTCGGCACGATGAGAGAAGTACATTTGATTTTATGTCATTTTGCATAATTTTCAGCCAGTGGCAGAATATGCGATAATTTGACTAACCTGGTAAAAGGGTCTAACCGCCCCTCAGGTGCGCACAGAATACCTGATTGAGTGCGTCATTGCCAAAATCTTTTGAACGTTGTCATGCACAGTTGGTGTTTTGCACAAATTTTTTAAGTTTTATATGTAAAGTTGAGGTAAGCCATGTCCGGTCCCGAGAATCGCTCTGTGAGTTTTTTTGGCTTGTTTCGCCACGGGCAGCACTATGCAAAGACCTGGCCTCTGGATAAGCGCCTTGCCCCGGTGTTTATTGAAAACCGTATTATTCGCGCCACGCGTTATGCGATTCGTATCATGCCGCCGGTGGCGATTTTCACGCTGTGCTGGCAAATCGCCCTCGGCGGCCAGTTGGGCCCGGCCGTCGCCACCGCGCTGTTTGCGCTGAGCCTGCCGATGCAGGGTTTATGGTGGTTGGGTAAGCGTTCAGTGACGCCGCTGCCGCCGTCGATACTGAACTGGTTTTATGAAGTGCGCGGTAAACTGCAGGAGGCCGGGCAGGCGTTAACGCCGGTAGATGGCAAGCCCGATTATCAGGCTTTAGCTGACACGCTTAAGCGCGCCTTCAAACAACTGGATAAAACTTTCCTTGATGATTTGTAATTTCATCGGGAAAACGCATATAAAAGAAGGCGCATAATTCATGCGCCTTCTTTTTTCACGCCGTAAAAGTGCAACAGGAGTCAAAAATGGAAATGACCAATGCGCAGCGTCTGATTCTGTCGAATCAATACAAAATGATGACGATGCTCGATCCGGACAACGCTGAACGCTACCGCCGCCTGCAGACCATCATTGAGCGTGGATACGGGCTGCAGATGCGCGAGCTGGACCGCGAGTTTGGCCAGCTTACCGAGGAAACGTGTCGTACTATCATTGATATCATGGAGATGTATCACGCGCTGCATGTCTCCTGGACAAACCTGAAGGACGCCAGCGGGATTGACGAGCGACGGGTCACCTTCCTCGGCTTCGACGTGGCGACCGAAGCCCGCTATCTCGGTTATGTCCGCTTTATGGTTAACGTTGAAGGGCGCTACAGCCACTTTGACGCCGGTACTCACGGCTTTAACTCCCAGACCCCGATGTGGGAAAAATACCAGCGCATGCTGAGCACCTGGCACTCCTGCCCGCGTCAGTACCATTTAAGCAGTAACGAAATTAACCAGATTATCAACGCCTGATGGAGGTTCCCGTGCAGTGTAAAGGTTTCCTGTTTGATCTTGACGGGACATTGGTCGATTCGTTGCCGGTTGTGGAGCGTTCGTGGTGCAAATGGGCGGATCGATTCAGTATCCCTCATGATGAGGTGTTGAACTTCATTCATGGCAAACAGGCGATAACCTCATTACGTCATTTTCTTCCCGGCCGCAGCGAAGAAGAGATTCAGTCCGAGTTCGTCTGGCTGGAAAAGGTCGAAGCAACGGATACGGATGGCGTAACGGCGCTGCCGGGAGCGGTGGCGTTGCTGAGGACACTTGATGACGTGGGGATTCCGTGGGCGATAGTGACGTCAGGTTCGATTCCCGTCGCCCATGCTCGTCACCGCGCTGCGGGGCTGCCTGAGGCTGAGGTTTTCGTCACCGCCGAGCGCGTAAAGCACGGGAAACCCGCTCCGGACGCCTATCTGCTGGGGGCCGAGCTGTTAGGGCTGGCGCCGGGAGATTGCGCCGTGGTGGAGGATGCCCCTGCCGGGCTGCTCTCTGGGCTGAATGCCGGTTGTCGGACTATCGCGGTCAATGTGCCCGCCGATGCGCCGCGTCTTGATGAAGCTGATTTGGTGTTAACGACGCTTGAAAATCTGCTGGTTGAGCGCCTGCCTGACGGCAATGTGAATGTTAGCCTTAAAGATTAATCTCATGATTTAGCCCCGCGCCGGCGGGGCTTTTTTATGCCAAACTTCCAACTCCATCTTCTGACAAGGATAAGTTGTGAACGGTGAACTGATTTGGGTGTTATCTCTTCTTGCCGTAGCCGTCGTACTCTTTGCCACCGGCAAAGTGCGCATGGACGCTATCGCGTTGCTGGTGATTGTCGCTTTTGTCCTTAGCGGCACTTTAACGCTCAGCGAGGCCTTCTCGGGATTTAGCGATCCCAACGTTATCCTTATCGCCGCGCTTTTCATTATTGGCGATGGGCTGGTGCGTACCGGGGTTGCCACCAAAATGGGCTCCTGGCTGGTAAAGGTTGCCGGTAATAGCGAAACCAAAATGCTGGTCTATTTAATGCTAACCGTTGCCGGATTAGGCGCTTTTATGAGCTCGACCGGCGTGGTGGCCATTTTTATTCCCGTGGTGCTCAGCGTGTCAATGCGCATGAACACGTCACCTTCGCGGTTGATGATGCCGCTCAGTTTTGCCGGACTTATTAGCGGGATGATGACTTTGGTGGCAACACCGCCCAACCTGGTCGTCAACAGCGAGCTGTTACGCGAAGGGCTGCAAGGATTCAGCTTTTTTAGCGTCACGCCTATAGGCCTGGTGGTGCTGGTTCTGGGCGTTTTCTATATGCTGGTGATGCGCTTCATGCTAAAGGGGGACGAAGGCGAACAGGTCCGCGATGGCCGTAAGCGAAGCACCTTCCGCGATCTTATCAAAGATTATCATCTCACGGGGCGCGCGCGTCGCCTGGCCATTCGCCCCGGCTCGCCGATGATTGGCCAGCGCCTGGACGACCTGAAGCTACGCGAACGCTATGGGGCGAACGTTATCGGCGTTGAGCGCTGGCGGCGCTTCCGGCGGGTTATCGTTAACGTTAACGGCGTATCGGAGTTCCGCGCCCGCGACGTTTTGCTGATCGACATGTCGGCCTCCGATGTGGATTTACGCCAGTTCTGTGGCGAGCAAATGCTGGAGCCCATGGTACTGCGCGGCGAATACTTTTCCGATCAGGCGCTTGACGTAGGGATGGCGGAAGTCTCTCTGATCCCGGATTCCGAACTGATTGGCAAGACGGTGCGCGAAATCGCCTTTCGTACCCGTTTCGATTTGAACATTGTGGGTCTGAAACGCGATGGCAAAGCTCTTGACGGCGCGGTCACCGATGAAGCTTTGCAGCTTGGCGATATCATGCTGGTGGTGGGGAACTGGCGGCAGATAGCCCTGCTGGCCAAGCGAGGTCGTGACTTTGTGGTGCTGAATATGCCCATTGAGGTCAATGACGCCTCGCCGGCGCACAGCCAGGCGCCGCATGCGATTTTCTGTCTGGTGCTGATGGTCGCGCTGATGCTGACTGACGAAATTCCGAACCCCATAGCGGCGATCGTGGCCTGTCTGCTGATGGGTAAATTCCGCTGTATTAACGCCGAAAGTGCCTATAAAGCCATTCACTGGCCGAGCATTATTTTGATCGTCGGGATGATGCCTTTTGCTCTGGCGCTGCAGAAAACCGGCGGCGTTGATCTGGTGGTACAGGGATTAATGGACGTGGCGGGAAGTAAAGGACCGTACCTGATGCTTGGCTGTCTGTTTGTGATGTGCGCGGCTATCGGCCTGTTTATATCCAATACCGCCACCGCGGTGCTGATGGCGCCCATTGCGCTGGCCGCGGCAAAGTCGATGGGCGTTTCGCCTTATCCTTTTGCGATGGTGGTCGCCATGGCGGCCTCGGCGGCGTTTATGACGCCGGTATCGTCGCCGGTGAATACCCTGGTACTGGGGCCGGGTAAATACTCATTCAGCGATTTTGTCAAAATCGGCGTGCCGTTTACTATCCTGGTGATGGTGGTGTGCGTTCTGCTGATCCCGATGCTGTTTCCGTTCTGATTCAGCAACGTTCTTCCCCGGTCAGGCTGAGGCTGGCCGGGGAGTGATTATTTTATAAAGGTGAATCCTGGCTGATTTCATCAAGCGAAAGGTGGAAGCTCGGCACGAAAACATGCATAAAGTAGTCCATCTCAGCGCTGCGGCGCGATTCCAGCGTTTTCTCAAGGCGGCCTTTGGCCAGCAGAAATTCATTATTCCCCGCCGATAGCTCTTCCAGACACTTCAGGTAGGCACAAAGCGCATCGGCCTGCTTAACAAGGGATTTTTCCTCTTCGCTGTAGTGCTGTTCGTCGATGAGCGGCTCAAAAATATCGCGCAGTTCATCAGGAACCATATCGACCAGCTTCTGCTGGGCGATTTTCTCGATGGCTTTGTATTCTTGCGCGATCTGCGAGTTGAAATATTTTACCGGCGTCGGCAGGTCGCCGGTCAGGACTTCCGAGGCATCGTGATACATCGCCAGCAAGGCAATGCGCTCGGCGTTAACCTGACCGCCAAATTTACGATTTTTGATCGCCGCCAGCGCATGGGCCACCATCGCGACCTGTAAGCTGTGTTCGGAGACGTTTTCGGTGCGCACATTACGCATCAGCGGCCAGCGGTTGATCAGTTTCAGGCGGGAGAGGTGGGCAAAGAAATGACTCTGACTCATAGGAACCCTTAATCAGTTACAACGTCGGGTGACATTGTGCGCAGGGATTGCCGCCGGATGCAAATCCCGGCGGCTGGGTAGATGCAATCAGAGCTGGTGGTAGCCGGAAAGGAAACGGCCGAAACGGGTAATTGCCATTTCAAGATCGTCTTCGCGCGGAAGGGTCACAATACGCACGTGGTCCGGCCACGGCCAGTTAAAGGCGGTACCCTGAACCAGCAGGACTTTTTCCTGTAGCAGAAAATCGAGCACCATTTTTTGGTCATCGTGAATATTAAAGCGCTTAGCGTCGATTTTCGGGAACATATACAGCGCGCCTTTCGGCTTGGTGCACGATACGCCTGGAATGTCGTTAATCAGCTCCCAGGCGCGATTGCGCTGTTCATATAAACGCCCGCCTGGAACAATAAATTCGCTGATGCTCTGATAGCCACCGAGAGCGGTTTGGATCGCATGCTGGGCCGGGACGTTGGCGCACAGGCGCATAGAGGACAGCATTTCCAGGCCTTCGATATAGCCTTTTGCGTGTTTCTTCGGCCCGTTAAGCACCATCCAGCCCTGGCGAAAGCCGGCAACGCGGTAGGTTTTTGACAGGCCGTTAAAGGTCACGGTGAGCAGGTCCGGGGCCAGCGGCGCAATTGAGTGGTGCTGCGCCTCATCATAGAGGATCTTATCGTAGATCTCATCGGCGAAAATAATCAGATTATGCTGGCGGGCGATCTCGACGATCTCCATCAGCAGCTCTTTTGAGTAGACCGCGCCGGTTGGGTTATTCGGGTTGATAATCACGATACCGCGGGTACGCGGGGTGATTTTCGCGCGGATATCGTCGAGGTCCGGGAACCAGTCGGATGACTCATCGCAGAGATAATGCACCGCTTTACCGCTGGAAAGCGCGACCGCGGCGGTCCAGAGCGGATAATCCGGCGCCGGAACCAGCATTTCATCGCCGCTGTTCAGCAGCGCCTGCATGGCCTGAACGATAAGTTCGGAAACGCCATTGCCGATATAAATATCTTCGACCGTCACATCGCGCATGCCTCGAGCCTGGTAATGCTGCATGATGGCCTTACGTGCGGAATAGAGGCCCTTTGAATCGCTATAGCCCTGGGAAGTCGGGAGATTGCGGATGACGTCAACGAGGATTTCGTCAGGCGCGTCAAAGCCAAACGGCGCTGGGTTGCCGATGTTCAGCTTCAGGACTTTGTTGCCTTCTTCTTCAAGGCGTTTTGCCTCTTTCAGAACCGGGCCGCGGATGTCGTAACAGACGTTATCTAACTTGCTGGATTTTTCGATGGGGGACATGAACCTTGACCTTTTAGCTGTTATCGCCACTCCCTGCCGTGGAAGTCAGCACGGAATAATGTACTCCGCATCCCCGCTGTTTTGAAGGGTTAACAGGAGAAGATTTTGCTATTCATATTTTTTTGGATTAATTGATTTCTCTGGTGGGGTAGTGTTTTGTTTATACAATAAACCTTCAATTCTTTCATTGGTGGTCATAAATTGTGTTCTTTTCTAATTCTATAAACGTTTATCTGGTTTGTTGATTTGACGGGAATGCGTGCTTATTTCTTGCGCAAAAGCTGCGTCACTTTCTTATGTACGTTTAATTCACAATACACAGAATGTGTTAACAACTTTACCAGGTATTTTTAATGAAAAGCATTTAATTGATAAATGGGTTTTATTTTATGCAAGGAATATTCTTAGGTTTGTAATTTAATTAAAGCGCTGGTCAGCATTTAAAATTGCCTGAGATAATACTGATTAACGCTTATAAATATTGTGGTTTTCGGTTAGAATAACATCGTTAATACTGATAGATGACTATGCCAGATAGCCTGTTTCTTTATTAATACATTGTTATTGCAGGTTTTTGTTATCTTTCTGAGCGCTATGGCAAAGTTTTTCGCTGGTGCAGATGCAGGCAATGGTCATTGACGGCTATTTTTTGCGTCTCATCACAAAAAACAATGCGCCGTAATTAAAAGCGCTCAGGCATACGAGCAAAATATTACTCTGAAATTCCGCGCATTTGCTGCTGATGAGTGCTTTCTAATGCAATAACGTTCGTCCAGTTGTTCATCCGTCTGTCCGTGGCGGGTAACGCGAAGCTTAAGGATTAGCCGGAAACCTGGAGCACAGCATCAACAAGGCAGGTAAGCATTAGCCGCCTGAATGTGAAGCAAATATGATAAATGAAAATCGTTCGATACTAAATTTAGACCTCGACCTCTTGAGAACCTTTGTTGCCGTCGCCGATCTCAATACATTTGCCGCTGCTGCCGTAGCGGTATGCCGGACTCAGTCAGCGGTAAGCCAGCAGATGCAGCGGCTGGAGCAACTGGTTGGCAAAGAGCTTTTTGCTCGCCACGGGCGCAATAAGCTTCTGACCGAGCAGGGCATTCAGCTGTTGGGCTATGCGCGGAAGATTCTGCGTTTTAATGATGAAGCCTGTATGTCGCTAATGTTTGGCAGCCTGCAGGGAACGCTGACCGTGGGAGCCTCTGATGAGACAGCGGATACCATTTTACCGTGCCTGTTAAACCGGATTGGTAGTTTTTATCCCAGGCTGACGCTGGAAATCAAAGTCCTCAAACACCTTGATATCGTCGATATGTTGAAGAGTGGGGCAATCGATCTTGCGCTGACCACCCGACAAACCCAGGGGTCTGACATGCTGACGCTGCGCACGTCGCCAACGCTGTGGTACTGCGCAGCGGATTATGTCCTCCCTCAGGGCGAGTCTGTCCCGCTTGTTTTGCTGGATGCCCCGGATCCGTTTCGGGAAGAGATCGTAGAGGTACTCAACGCCGCCGGCATTATGTGGCATCTTTCCCATGCGGCAAGCTCAATGGCGGGGGTGAAGGCGGCGGTGAAAGCCGGGCTTGGCGTAACCGCGCAACCGGTAGAGATGATGAGCCCCGAATTTCGCGTACCGGGCCGGAGTGATGGTTTACCCGTGCTGCCGGATACCCACTACATGCTGAACTGCAATCCGCAGAAGGCAAGCGAGCTGACGCAGGCCATTTTTCAGTCGCTGAGCGCAGAGTACCAGCCGTGGTCCACGCCACGCGTTTATACCCCTGAAGGGGGAGATAATTCCCTTATTTCCTGAGCGGGAAAAGCTAACAAACATCACAAAAACTGGTAACAAAATGTAAGTGTAAAAACGAACCCCAGACGTGTGAAATCGCCGCTGCGGTTCGTTTTTTTCAAATTTTATTGATTAATAGAAAGTTTTGTTGATATCTTTTGAGCTAAATCAGTAAGTTAGAACTGCTCCTCCTCTCATTTCTCGACTTTTCTCTGCACTTTCAATACTTCCTGCTAATGTTAAAAAACCATCTGGTTTGTTGCTGTTTTCTTGGTTGAATTAACAAAAGCGTGTCGCAGATCAAGAAAATACCCCTCCTTAGGGGGAGGAATCGTGTCTGAATCCTGTCAAAATAGGCGGGTCATTTTGATTTACGGCGGAAACGGACACGATTCAACAACACTAAACCCGAACAGTATGCAAGGTTATTCCGCATGAAAGGGCATTTAATGTTAATGAAAAAAATCCAATGTAAATTAATGTTGTGAAAACTTTTGTTAAAGTTGACAAAAGGTTAATGAAAGGAGTAAAAAGCCACCGCAACTGGCCTTCCACATCACCCAGGGACGCTTTTTTGCACGGCTATTTTTTTATTCCTCCCCGTGAAACGCTGTGGCGTTCATCTGCCAGTAAGAGCAGAGGGTTTTAGCGCTACACTTTTTTGGTTAAGCAATGCGTATGTCAACATCCACTGAAGTCATCGCTCATCATTGGGCATTCGCTATATTTCTCATCATCGCTATCGGCCTGTGCTGCCTGATGCTCGTCGGCGGCTGGTACCTTGGCGGACGCGCGCGCGCGCGAAGCAAGAACACGCCGTTTGAATCCGGGATCGACTCCGTCGGTTCGGCTCGCTTACGTCTTTCTGCGAAGTTTTATCTGGTTGCCATGTTCTTCGTTATCTTTGACGTGGAAGCCCTGTATCTCTACGCATGGTCGACCTCTATCCGTGAAAGCGGTTGGGTCGGCTTTGTGGAAGCCGCAATTTTCATTTTAGTGCTACTGGCTGGTCTGGTTTACCTCGTTCGTATTGGCGCTCTGGACTGGACGCCTGCGCGCTCCCGTCGCACGCTGGTTAACCCGGAAACAGACAGTCCCACTAACCGTCATACGCAGTAAAAGCGAGGCAATAAGATGGATTATACGCTCACCCGCATCGATCCTAACGGTGAGAACGACCGTTACCCCCTGCAAAAACAGGAGATCGTAACCGACCCCCTGGAGCAAGAAGTCAACAAAAGCGTGTATATGGGGAAACTCGAACACGCCTTACATGACATGGTTAACTGGGGCCGTAAGAACTCAATCTGGCCTTACAACTTCGGCCTTTCTTGCTGCTACGTGGAAATGGTGACGTCATTCACCGCGGTGCATGACGTTGCGCGCTTTGGTGCAGAAGTATTACGTGCCTCCCCGCGTCAGGCTGACCTGATGGTGGTCGCCGGCACCTGCTTTACCAAAATGGCGCCGGTCATTCAGCGTCTTTATGACCAGATGCTGGAGCCGAAGTGGGTTATCTCGATGGGCGCATGCGCCAACTCCGGCGGAATGTACGATATTTACTCTGTCGTGCAGGGCGTGGATAAGTTTATTCCGGTCGATGTTTACATCCCGGGCTGCCCGCCGCGTCCGGAAGCGTATATGCAGGCGCTGATGCTGCTGCAGGAATCCATTGGTAAAGAACGTCGTCCGCTCTCTTGGGTGGTAGGCGATCAGGGCGTTTATCGCGCCAATATGCAGTCGGAACGCGAGCGTAAACGCGGCGAACGTATTGCAGTGACCAATCTGCGGACTCCGGACGAGATTTAACTTGCGCCTGCGGGCGGGATGAAAACTTCGCAAATCAATCTACTACAGCGCGAAGTCTCGCCGGCAGTCACCACGGACCTTTTGCAATGGTGAACAATATGACCGATTTAACCGCGCATGACGCCGCACCAGCCTGGCAAACCCGCGATCACCTTGATGACCCGGTGATCGGCGAACTGCGCAACCGTTTTGGGCCGGATGCCTTTACCGTTCAGCCCACCCGCACCGGCGTTCCGGTGGTTTGGGTGAAGCGCGAACAGCTGCTTGAGGTGGGTGATTTCCTGAAGAAGTTGCCGAAGCCTTACGTGATGCTGTTTGACCTGCATGGCATGGACGAACGTCTGCGCACGCACCGCGATGGTTTACCCGCCGCGGATTTTTCCGTTTTCTATCACCTGATTTCAATCGACCGCAATCGCGACATCATGCTCAAGGTTGCATTGTCTGAAAACGATCTGCATCTGCCGACCTTCACCAAACTGTACCCGAACGCCAACTGGTATGAGCGTGAAACCTGGGAGATGTTTGGCGTCACCTTCGATGGTCACCCGAATCTGCGCCGCATCATGATGCCGCCGACCTGGGAAGGCCACCCGCTGCGTAAAGACTACCCGGCGCGTGCAACCGAATTTGACCCGTTTGAGCTGACCAAAGCCAAACAGGATCTGGAAATGGAAGCGCTGACTTTCAAACCGGAAGAGTGGGGCATGAAGCGCGGGACCGAAAACGAGGACTTTATGTTCCTTAACCTCGGCCCGAACCACCCCTCCGCGCACGGTGCGTTCCGTATTATTTTGCAGCTTGATGGCGAAGAGATCATCGACTGCGTTCCGGATATCGGCTACCACCACCGCGGCGCTGAGAAGATGGGTGAGCGCCAGTCCTGGCACAGCTACATTCCGTATACCGACCGTATTGAGTACCTCGGCGGCTGCGTTAATGAGATGCCGTACGTGCTGGCGGTGGAGAAACTGGCGGGAATAACCGTGCCGGATCGCGTCAACGTCATCCGCGTAATGCTTTCCGAGCTGTTCCGTATCAACAGCCATCTGCTGTACATCTCCACCTTTATCCAGGACGTCGGGGCGATGACGCCGGTGTTCTTTGCCTTTACCGACCGCCAAAAGATCTACGATCTGGTGGAAGCGATTACCGGCTTCCGTATGCACCCGGCCTGGTTCCGTATCGGCGGCGTCGCGCACGACCTGCCCCGCGGTTGGGATCGCCTGCTGCGTGAATTCCTCGAGTGGATGCCGAAGCGTCTGGATTCCTATGAAAAGGCCGCGCTGCGCAACTCCATCCTGATCGGTCGTTCGAAAGGGGTTGCCGCCTACAACGCCAAAGAAGCGCTGGAGTGGGGCACCACCGGCGCGGGCCTGCGCGCGACCGGCATCGGCTTCGACGTGCGTAAATGGCGTCCTTATTCTGGCTATGAAAACTTCGACTTTGAAATCCCGACCGGCGGTGGCGTCTCCGACTGCTACACCCGCGTGATGCTGAAAGTGGAAGAGCTGCGCCAGAGCCTGCGCATTCTTCAGCAGTGCCTCGATAACATGCCGGAAGGCCCGTTCAAGGCGGATCACCCGCTGACGACGCCGCCGCCGAAAGAGCGCACGCTGCAGCATATTGAAACCCTGATTACGCACTTCCTGCAGGTTTCCTGGGGCCCGGTCATGCCGGCGCAAGAATCCTTCCAGATGATTGAAGCGACCAAGGGTATTAACAGTTACTACCTGACCAGCGACGGCAGCACCATGAGCTACCGTACCCGCGTGCGCACGCCAAGCTTCGCACACCTGCAGCAGATCCCGGCCGCTATTCGCGGCAGTCTGGTCTCCGACCTGATTGTCTATCTGGGTAGTATCGATTTTGTTATGTCAGACGTGGACCGCTAATTATGCACGAGAATCAACAACCACAAACCGAGGCTTTTGAGCTGAGTGCGGCAGAGCGTGAGGCGATTGAGCACGAAAAGCACCACTACGAAGACCCGCGTGCGGCGTCCATTGAAGCGCTGAAGATCGTTCAGAAGCAGCGCGGTTGGGTGCCGGACGGCGCAATCTACGCTATCGCCGATGTGCTGGGGATCCCGGCCAGCGACGTAGAAGGCGTGGCGACCTTCTACAGCCAAATATTCCGCCAGCCGGTAGGCCGTCACGTGATTCGCTACTGCGACAGCGTGGTGTGCCATATCACCGGGTTCCAGGGCATTCAGTCGGCGATCGAGAAGAAGCTGGATATCAAACCGGGTCAAACCACCTTTGATGGCCGCTTCACTCTGCTGCCGACCTGCTGCCTGGGCAACTGCGACAAGGGGCCGACCATGATGATTGATGAGGACACTCACAGTTATCTGACGCCGGAAGCGATTCCTGACCTCCTGGAGCGGTATAAATGAAAACCATTATTCGTACTGCCGAAACCCATCCGTTAACCTGGCGTCTGCGCGACGACAAACAGCCGGTATGGCTGGATGAATACCAGAGTAAAAACGGCTACGCCGGGGCGCGTAAAGCGCTCTCCGGCATGGCGCCGGATGAAATCGTCACTGCGGTAAAAGACGCCGGCCTGAAAGGGCGCGGCGGCGCGGGCTTTTCCACCGGTCTGAAGTGGAGCCTGATGCCGAAAGACGAGTCCATGAACATCCGTTACCTACTGTGTAACGCCGATGAAATGGAACCGGGCACCTATAAAGACCGCCTACTGATGGAACAGCTGCCGCACCTCCTGGTGGAGGGCATGCTGATCTCCGCATTCGCGCTGAAAGCCTACCGCGGCTATATCTTCCTGCGCGGCGAATATATCGAAGCGGCGCAGCACCTGCGCCGGGCCATTGCCGAAGCGACCGAAGCGGGTCTGTTGGGTAAAAATATCCTTGGCACCGGTTTTGACTTCGAACTGTTTGTGCACACCGGGGCAGGGCGCTATATCTGCGGCGAAGAAACCGCGCTGATCAACTCCCTCGAAGGCCGTCGCGCCAACCCACGTTCGAAGCCGCCGTTCCCGGCCAGCTCCGGCGTCTGGGGGAAACCGACCTGCGTAAACAACGTTGAAACCCTGTGCAACGTTCCGGCGATTCTGGCCAACGGCGTCGAGTGGTATCAGAACATCTCTACCAGTAAAGACGCCGGCACCAAGCTGATGGGCTTCTCTGGCCGAGTGAAGAACCCGGGCGTCTGGGAGCTGCCGTTCGGCACCACCGCGCGCGAAATTCTGGAAGATTACGCGGGCGGCATGCGCGATGGTCTGAAGTTTAAAGCCTGGCAGCCGGGCGGCGCGGGCACTGACTTCCTGACCGAAGCGCATCTCGACCTGCCGATGGAGTTCGAAAGCATTGGTAAAGCGGGCAGCCGTCTGGGCACCGCGCTGGCGATGGCGGTTGACCATGAGATTGGCATGGTGCCGCTGGTACGCAACCTGGAAGAGTTTTTCGCCCGAGAGTCCTGCGGCTGGTGTACGCCCTGCCGTGACGGCCTGCCGTGGAGCGTGAAAATTCTGCGCGCTCTCGAGCGTGGCGAAGGTCAGCCGGGGGATATCGAGACGCTTGAGCAGCTGTGTCGATTCCTCGGTCCGGGTAAAACCTTCTGCGCGCACGCGCCGGGTGCGGTTGAGCCGCTACAGAGCGCGATTAAATATTTCCGCGAAGAATTCGAAGCTGGCATTAAACAGCAGTTCAGCAATACCCATGCAATCAACGGGATTCAGCCGAACCTGCTTAAGACGCGCTGGTAATGTATCCACAAAATCATTCAGGTTGCCTCTACGTTGGCTGCCTGAATGAATAAGTGGAAAAGATTTTTTTACTTTGGAAGCACGCTAATGGCTACGATTCATGTAGACGGCAAAGAGTACGAGGTCAACGGAGCGGACAACCTGCTAGAAGCTTGTCTCTCTTTGGGCCTGGATATTCCATACTTTTGCTGGCATCCGGCGCTAGGGAGCGTCGGTGCTTGCCGCCAGTGTGCGGTGAAGCAATATCAGAACGCGGAAGACACGCGTGGCCGCCTGGTGATGTCCTGTATGACACCGGCATCCGACGGCACTTTTATTTCCATCGACGACGCAGAAGCGAAGCAGTTCCGCGAAAGCGTAGTTGAGTGGCTGATGACCAACCACCCGCACGACTGTCCGGTGTGCGAAGAGGGCGGCAACTGCCACTTGCAGGATATGACCGTAATGACCGGTCATAGCTTCCGTCGCTACCGCTTTACCAAGCGTACTCACCGCAACCAGGATCTTGGGCCGTTCATCTCTCACGAAATGAACCGCTGTATCGCCTGCTACCGCTGCGTTCGCTATTACAAAGATTATGCAGACGGCACCGATCTTGGCGTTTATGGCGCTCACGACAACGTCTACTTCGGACGCCCGGAAGACGGGATGCTGGAAAGCGAGTTCTCCGGCAACCTGGTGGAAGTCTGTCCGACCGGCGTGTTTACCGATAAAACGCACTCCGAGCGTTATAACCGTAAATGGGACATGCAGTTTGCGCCAAGCATCTGCCAGCAGTGTTCCGTCGGCTGTAACATCAGCCCCGGCGAACGCTATGGCGAACTGCGTCGTATCGAAAACCGCTATAACGGTACCGTTAACCGCTACTTCCTCTGCGACCGCGGTCGTTTCGGCTACGGCTATGTGAATCTCAAAGACCGTCCGCGTCAGCCGGTTCAACGCCGCGGCGACGATCTGATTACCCTTAACGCCGAGCAGGCGATGCAGGGTGCGGCGGATATTCTGCGTCAGTCGAAGAAAGTAATCGGTATCGGCTCTCCGCGCGCCAGCCTCGAAAGCAACTTCGCGCTGCGCGAACTGGTCGGCGCCGGGAACTTCTATACCGGCATTGCTAAAGGTGAACAAGAACGCCTGCAGATGATGCTGAAAGTGCTGCGCGATGGCGGTATTCATACCCCGGCGCTGCGCGAGATCGAATCCTACGATGCGGTGCTGATCCTCGGCGAAGACATCACCCAGACCGGCGCGCGTATCGCGCTGGCGGTGCGTCAGGCGGTGAAAGGCAAAGCGCGTGAAATGGCGGCGGCGCAGAAAGTCGCCGACTGGCAGATCGCCGCGATCCTTAACATCGGCCAGCGCGCGAAGCATCCGCTGTTTGTCACCAATATTGATGACACCCGCCTCGATGACATCGCCGCATGGACCTACCGCGCGCCGGTGGAAGATCAGGCGCGACTCGGTTTTGCCATCGCCCATGCGCTGGACGAAAGCGCCCCGGCGGTAGAAGGGCTGAGCGGCGAGCTGAAAGGCAAAATTGACGTGATCGTTCAGGCGTTAGCCGGAGCGAAAAAACCGCTGATTGTCTCCGGAACCAACGCCGGCAGCATTGAAGTTATTCAGGCGGCGGCCAACGTGGCGAAAGCCCTGAAAGGTCGCGGCGCCGATGTCGGCGTGACGATGGTCGCCCGCGCGGTCAACAGCGTTGGCCTCGGCATGATCGGCGGCGGCTCGCTTGAAGAAGCGCTGAGCGAACTGGAAACCGGCTCTGCCGATGCGGTTATCGTGCTGGAAAACGACCTGCACCGCCACGCTTCAGCCGCCCGCGTTGATGCGGCGCTGGCGAAAGCGCCCCTGGTGATGGTGGTTGACCATCAGCGTACGGCGATTATGGAAAAAGCGCATCTGGTGCTCTCCGCGGCAAGCTTTGCGGAAAGCGACGGTACCGTGGTCAACAACGAAGGTCGCGCCCAGCGCTTCTTCCAGGTTTACGACCCGGCCTACTACGACGCGAAAACCGTAATGCTGGAGAGCTGGCGTTGGCTGCACTCATTGCACAGCACCGTGAACAACCGTCAGGTTGACTGGACCCAGCTGGACCACGTGATTGACGCCGCCATTGCCGCCCTGCCGCAGCTGGCCGGGATCAAAGACGCCGCGCCGGATGCGACCTTCCGCATTCGCGGTCAGAAGCTGGCCCGTGAACCGCACCGCTATAGCGGTCGTACGGCGATGCGCGCCAACATCAGCGTGCATGAACCCCGTCAGCCGCAGGATAAAGACACCATGTTCGCCTTCTCCATGGAAGGGAACAACCAGCCGTCCGCGCCGCGCTCGCAAATTCCGTTTGCCTGGGCTCCGGGCTGGAACTCACCGCAGGCGTGGAACAAGTTCCAGGATGAAGTGGGCGGTAAACTGCGCCACGGCGATCCGGGCGTGCGTTTGATTGAAGCTTCCGCCAGCGGTCTTGAGTACTTTACCGCGGTACCAGCAAGCTTCCAGGCAGAAGACGGGAAATGGCGTATCGCGCCTTACTATCATCTGTTCGGCAGCGACGAGCTGTCGCAGCGTTCTCCGGTATTCCAGAGCCGCATGCCGCAGCCGTACGTTAAGCTGAACCCGGCAGATGCCGCGAAGCTTGGGGTGAACGAAGGTGCAATGGTCTCTTTTAGCGTTGATGGCCAGGCGCTTAGCCTGCCGCTGGTAATCTCGGCGGGGCTGACGGCAGGACAGGTTGGCTTACCGATGGGCATGCCAGGGATTGCGCCGGTGCTGACCGGAGCGCGTATTGATACTCTGCAGGAGGCGAAAGCATGAGTTGGTTAACTCCCGATCTCATCGACATTCTGTTAGGCATCCTTAAAGCGGTAGTGATTCTACTGGTGGTGGTCACCTGCGGCGCGTTTATGAGCTTCGGCGAACGTCGTCTGTTGGGCCTGTTCCAGAACCGTTACGGACCTAACCGCGTGGGCTGGGGCGGTTCGCTGCAGCTCGTCGCCGACATGATCAAGATGTTCTTTAAAGAGGACTGGGTTCCGCGCTTCTCGGATCGCGTGATCTTTACTCTGGCGCCGGTGATCGCCTTTACTTCGCTGCTGCTGGCCTTCGCCATCGTGCCGGTCAGCCCGACGTGGGTGGTGGCCGATCTGAACATCGGCATTCTGTTCTTCCTGATGATGGCAGGCCTGGCGGTCTATGCGGTACTGTTCGCCGGCTGGTCGAGCAACAACAAATACTCGCTGCTTGGCGCGATGCGTGCTTCTGCCCAGACCCTGAGCTACGAAGTGTTCCTCGGGCTTTCCCTGATGGGCGTGGTGGCGCAGGCCGGTTCATTCAACATGACCGATATCGTCAACAACCAGGCGCATCTGTGGAACGTCATCCCTCAGTTCTTTGGCTTCGTGACCTTTGCGATTGCGGGCGTAGCGGTATGTCACCGTCATCCGTTTGACCAACCGGAAGCGGAACAGGAGCTGGCTGACGGTTACCATATCGAATACTCCGGCATGAAGTTCGGTCTGTTCTTCGTCGGTGAATATATCGGGATTGTCACCGTATCGGCGCTGATTGTGACGCTGTTCTTCGGCGGCTGGAATGGCCCATGGTTACCTCCTTTCATCTGGTTCGCGCTGAAAACCGCGTTCTTTATGATGATGTTCATTTTGATCCGCGCATCATTACCGCGTCCGCGTTATGACCAGGTAATGTCCTTTGGCTGGAAGGTATGCCTGCCGTTAACGCTGATCAACCTGTTGGTAACGGCGGCTGTCATTCTCTGGCAGGCGCAATAAGGGGTGAATTGACCATGACCTTAAAAGAATTATTGGTAGGGTTTGGCACCCAGGTCCGCAGTATCTGCATGATCGGGATGCACGCCTTTGCCAAACGAGAAACTCGGATGTACCCGGAAGAGCCGGTATATCTGCCGCCGCGCTACCGTGGCCGCATCGTGCTGACGCGCGATCCGGACGGCGAAGAGCGCTGCGTTGCCTGTAACCTGTGTGCGGTAGCCTGTCCGGTAGGCTGTATCTCTCTGCAAAAAGCGGAGACCAAAGACGGTCGCTGGTACCCGGAGTTTTTCCGCATCAACTTCTCGCGCTGTATTTTTTGCGGCCTGTGCGAAGAAGCGTGCCCGACCACGGCGATTCAGTTGACCCCGGACTTTGAGCTGGGCGAATACAAACGTCAGGATCTGGTGTACGAAAAAGAGGATCTGCTGATTTCCGGTCCGGGTAAATATCCGGAATATAACTTCTACCGGATGGCGGGTATGGCAATCGACGGCAAAGATAAGGGCGAAGCAGAGAACGAAGCTAAGCCTATCGACGTCAAGAGCCTGTTACCGTAAGGAGAGGGCAATGGAATTCGCTTTTTATATCTGTGGCCTGATAGCCATCCTCGCAACCCTGCGGGTGATCACCCACACCAATCCGGTGCACGCGCTGCTGTACCTGATTATTTCGCTGTTGGCGATTGCCGGGGTGTTCTTCTCGTTAGGGGCCTACTTTGCCGGTGCGCTGGAAATTATTGTCTACGCCGGGGCCATTATGGTGCTGTTCGTGTTCGTGGTGATGATGCTCAATTTGGGCGGCAGCGAAATCGAACAGGAGCGTCAGTGGCTGAAACCCGGGATCTGGATTGGTCCAGCCATTCTTTCCGCGGTGCTGCTGGTGGTGATCGTTTACGCCATTCTCGGCGTTAACGATCAGGGTATCGACGGCGCGGCGATTAACGCCAAAGAGGTGGGTATCGCGCTGTTTGGGCCGTACGTACTGGCGGTGGAGCTGGCCTCCATGCTGCTGCTTGCGGGCCTGGTTGTCGCCTTCCATATCGGCCGTGAAGAACGCGCCGGGGAAGTGCTGAGCAACCGTCCGAACGACAGCGATAAAAGAAAAACGGAGGAACACGCATGATCCCCTTAACACATGGACTGATCCTCGCCTCTGTCCTGTTTGTCCTCGGCCTGACGGGGCTAGTTATCCGCCGCAATCTGCTGTTTATGCTGATTAGCCTGGAGATCATGATCAATGCCGCCGCGCTGGCTTTCGTGGTTGCAGGGAGCTACTGGGGCCAGACCGATGGCCAGATAATGTATATCCTCGCCATCACGCTCGCCGCCGCGGAAGCGAGTATCGGCCTGGCGCTGCTGCTGCAGCTCCATCGTCGTCGCCAGAACCTGAACATCGATTCAGTAAGTGAGTTGCGCGGATGAACATGCTTGCCTTAACCATTCTTTTGCCATTGATTGGCTTTGTTTTGCTGGCCTTCTCCCGTGGCCGCTGGTCGGAAAATTTATCCGCCACCGTGGGTGTGGGCTCGGTAGGCCTGGCGGCGCTGGTCACGGCGTTTGTCGGCGTAGACTTCTTCGCCAACGGCAAACAGGCGGTCAGCGTACCGCTGTGGACCTGGATGTCGGTCGGCGACTTCAACATCGGCTTCAATCTGGTGCTGGACGGCCTCTCTCTGACTATGCTGTCCGTGGTCACCGGCGTCGGCTTCCTGATCCACATGTTCGCCTCCTGGTATATGCGCGGTGAAGAGGGTTACTCCCGCTTCTTCGCCTATACCAACCTGTTTATCGCCAGCATGGTCGTTCTGGTGCTTGCGGATAACCTGCTGCTGATGTACCTCGGCTGGGAAGGCGTGGGCCTGTGCTCCTATCTGTTGATCGGCTTCTACTACACCGATCCGAAGAACGGCGCGGCAGCGATGAAAGCGTTTGTGGTGACCCGCGTCGGCGACGTATTCCTGGCGTTCGCGCTGTTCATTCTCTACAACGAGCTGGGCACCCTGAACTTCCGCGAAATGGTCGAACTGGCGCCTGCGCACTTCGAAGCAGGTAATAACATGCTGATGTGGGCAACCCTGATGCTGCTGGGCGGCGCGGTGGGTAAATCTGCCCAGCTGCCGTTGCAGACCTGGCTGGCGGACGCGATGGCGGGTCCAACCCCTGTCTCCGCGCTGATCCACGCCGCGACCATGGTCACCGCCGGTGTTTATCTGATTGCTCGTACTCACGGCCTGTTCCTGATGACCCCGGAAGTACTGCATCTGGTGGGGATTGTCGGGGCGGTGACGCTGGTACTGGCAGGTTTTGCCGCCCTTGTGCAGACCGATATCAAACGCGTACTCGCGTATTCCACCATGAGCCAGATTGGCTACATGTTCCTCGCGCTTGGCGTGCAGGCATGGGATGCGGCAATTTTCCATCTGATGACCCATGCGTTCTTTAAAGCGCTGCTGTTCCTGTCGTCCGGTTCGGTGATTCTCGCCTGCCATCACGAACAGAATATCTTCAAGATGGGCGGCCTGCGTAAGTCAATTCCGCTGGTATACGTCTGCTTCCTGGTAGGGGGTGCCGCGCTGTCCGCGCTGCCGCTGGTGACTGCCGGCTTCTTCAGTAAGGATGAGATTCTGGCGGGCGCGATGGCGAATGGTCATCTTAATCTGATGGTCGCCGGTCTGGTCGGGGCGTTTATGACCTCCCTGTACACCTTCCGTATGATTTTCATCGTGTTCCACGGTAAAGAACAAATTCACGCTCATGCAGGGAAGGGGATTACCCATCATCTGCCGCTGATTGTGCTGCTGGTGCTCTCGACCTTTGTTGGCGCGCTGATTGTGCCGCCGCTGGAAGGCGTGCTGCCGCAGACCACCGAGCTTGAACACGGACGCGTCATGACGCTGGAAATCGCCTCCGGGGTGATTGCCATCGCCGGCATTCTGATTGCCGCCTGGCTGTGGCTGGGTAAACGCACGCTGGTGACGTCGATTGCCAACAGCGCGCCGGGTCGTCTGCTCGGTACCTGGTGGTACAACGCCTGGGGCTTTGACTGGCTGTATGACAAAGTGTTCGTTAAGCCGTTCCTCGGCGTGGCGTGGCTGCTGAAGAGCGATCCGCTGAATGCCCTGATGAACATTCCGGCGATCCTTTCCCGCTTCGCAGGCAAAGGCCTGGTGGTGAGCGAGAATGGCTATCTGCGCTGGTATGTTGCTTCTATGGGCATCGGCGCGGTCGTGGTGCTGGCGCTGCTGATGGTATTGCGTTGAGTTTGTTGGCTGGTTGAACGATTGCCGGATGGCGCTGTGTTTATCCGGCCTACAAACCCAAAATTATTTTTAGAATTCGTTTAAAATCTGTTCCTGAAGTACAGGCGTCATCGGCGAAGTCAGATCGGAGACCGCCAGCGCAGATCGACCGGAGCGTACTTGAGTACGTGAGGATGATTCGCGAAGCTCAGCCCTACGGGGCCGTCCTTACGGACGTTCGAAACGCGCTGCGTTTTGTGTGAGCACTGGCAGGATTCGGGCTGGCGAGCGAGATAGCCTGAGCAGGAGTAAAATATAAGGGACATACTTAGCTATGTTATTACCCTGGTTAATACTAATTCCCTTCATCGGCGGCTTCCTGTGCTGGCAGACTGAACGCTTTGGCGTGAAGATGCCGCGCTGGATCGCGCTGATCACTATGGGATTGACGTTTCTGCTTGGCCTGCAGTTGTGGATGCAGGGCGGCTATTCTCTCACGCAATCTACTGGTATTCCGCAGTGGCAGTCGGAATTCGTGATGCCGTGGATCCCGCGATTCGGTATTAGCATTCATCTGGCTATCGACGGTCTGTCGCTGCTGATGGTGGTGCTGACCGGGCTGCTCGGCGTGCTGGCGGTGCTCTGTTCATGGCGCGAAATTGAAAAATATCAGGGCTTTTTCCATCTTAACCTGATGTGGATCCTCGGCGGCGTGATCGGCGTATTCCTGGCTATCGACCTGTTCCTGTTCTTTTTCTTCTGGGAAATGATGCTGGTGCCGATGTACTTCCTGATCGCGCTGTGGGGCCATAAGGCCTCCGACGGTAAAACGCGTATCACGGCGGCAACCAAGTTCTTCATTTATACCCAGGCGAGCGGGCTGGTGATGCTGATTGCCATCCTGGCGCTGGCGTTTGTCCACTTCAACGCTACCGGCGTGTGGACCTTCAACTATGAAGAACTGCTGAAAACCCCGATGTCCCACGGCGTGGAATACATGCTGATGCTGGGCTTCTTTATCGCTTTCGCGGTAAAAATGCCGGTGGTTCCGCTGCACGGCTGGCTGCCGGATGCGCACTCTCAGGCGCCGACCGCCGGTTCTGTTGACCTCGCGGGGATCTTGTTGAAAACCGCGGCCTACGGCCTGCTGCGTTTTGCGTTGCCGCTGTTCCCGAACGCTTCCGCCGAATTTGCCCCTATCGCCATGTGGCTGGGCGTCATCGGTATTTTCTACGGCGCGTGGATGGCCTTCAGCCAGTACGATATCAAGCGTCTGATTGCTTACACCTCTGTTTCCCATATGGGCTTCGTGCTGATTGCTATCTACACCGGCAGCCAGCTGGCTTACCAGGGCGCGGTGATTCAGATGATTGCCCACGGCCTGTCCGCTGCTGGCCTGTTTATTCTTTGCGGCCAGCTGTACGAGCGCCTGCATACGCGCGATATGCGTCAGATGGGCGGCCTGTGGAGCAAAATTAAGTGGCTGCCGGCGCTGTCGATGTTCTTTGCGGTCGCGACCCTCGGGATGCCGGGTACCGGTAACTTCGTCGGCGAATTTATGATTCTGTTCGGCAGCTATAAAACCGTACCGGTGATTACTATTATTTCTACCTTCGGTCTGGTGTTCGCTTCCGTGTACTCGCTGTCGATGCTGCATCGCGCGTACTTTGGTAAAGCAAAAAGCGAAATCGCCGCGAAAGCGTTGCCGGGAATGTCCCTGCGTGAACTGTCGATCATCCTGCTGCTGGTTGTTCTGCTGGTGCTGCTGGGCTTCTTCCCACAGCCGATTCTGGACACCTCGCACTCTGCGATGAGCAACATTCAGCAGTGGTTTGTTAATTCTGTTTCTACTACAAGGCCGTAATTCGCCATGACAATAACTCCACAACAACTGATCGCACTGCTACCGCTGCTGATCGTCGGCTTGACGGTGGTGGTTGTGATGCTCTCCATTGCGTGGCGACGCAATCATTTCCTCAATGCCACGCTGTCGGTTCTCGGCCTGAACGCCGCGCTGATATCACTCTGGTTCGTGGGTCAGAACGGAGCGATGGACGTCACGCCGTTGATTCGCGTAGATGGCTACTCGATGCTCTACACCGGGCTGGTGCTGCTGGCGAGCCTCGCCACCTGTACTTTCGCCTACCCATGGCTTGAGGGTTACAAGGACAATAAAGAAGAGTTCTATCTGCTGGTGCTGATTGCCGCGCTGGGCGGCATTCTGCTGGCGGGCGCTAACCATCTGGCGGCGCTGTTCCTCGGCATCGAACTGATTTCGCTGCCGCTGTTCGGCCTGGTCGGCTACGCCTTCCGCCAGAAACGCTCGCTGGAAGCCAGCATCAAGTACACGATTCTGTCCGCGGTTGCCTCTTCGTTCCTGCTGTTCGGTATGGCGCTGGTATATGCCAATTCCGGTAACCTTTCGTTCCTGGCGCTCGGTAAGAGCCTGACGGATGGCATGCTGCACGAGCCGCTACTGCTGGCCGGTCTTGGTCTGATGATTGTCGGCCTTGGCTTTAAGCTGTCGCTAGTGCCTTTCCACCTGTGGACGCCGGACGTTTACCAGGGTGCGCCTGCGCCGGTCTCCACCTTCCTGGCGACCGCCAGTAAGATCGCCATCTTCGGCGTGGTGATGCGTCTGTTCCTCTATATGCCGGTTGGCGGCAGCGAGGCGGTACGCGTGGTGCTGGGCCTGATCGCCTTTGCGTCGATTATCTTCGGTAACCTGATGGCGCTGAGCCAGACCAATATCAAACGTTTGCTCGGCTACTCATCCATTTCCCATCTTGGCTACCTGCTGGTGGCGCTGATTGCCCTGCAGAGCGGCGACATGTCGATGGAAGCGGTGGGGGTTTACCTGGCCGGTTACCTGTTCAGCAGCCTCGGCGCGTTCGGCGTGGTGAGCCTGATGTCCAGCCCGTACCGCGGCCCGGATGCCGATTCGCTCTACTCCTACCGCGGCCTGTTCTGGCATCGTCCGATTCTGTCGGCGGTGATGACGGTGATGATGCTGTCTCTTGCCGGTATCCCGATGACGCTGGGCTTTATCGGTAAATTCTACGTGCTGGCGGTAGGTGTGCATGCGCACCTGTGGTGGCTGGTCGGGGCGGTAGTGCTGGGTTCAGCGATTGGCCTCTACTACTACCTGCGCGTGGCGGTGAGCCTCTATCTGAGCGCGCCGGAGAAACTGAATCGCGATGCGCCGTCTAACTGGCAGTACAGCGCCGGGGGCATCGTGGTGCTGATCTCCGCGCTGTTGGTGCTGGTGCTGGGCGTATGGCCGCAGCCGTTAATCAGTATCGTACAGTTGGCTATGCCGCTGATGTAATGATATTGGTCGTGGGTAAAAAGGATCGCTTCGGCGATCCTTTTTTTATCTGCGCGAAAACGGTGGGCTCTACTCTTTAATATTTTTTGTAATATTCATGCTTTTTATCATATTAAGCTCACTTTACATTTCCACTCATCCTCTTATTTTCCGTACTATTATTACTACGCACAATGTTGTGTTTTGTAGATGGAGAAAATGAATGAAAACAAGGCGTAAGCATTTGACCGTCGGGGAGGTTCAGCGTTTGGTTGAAGCCGCCAGGCGGGGGGCTAACCCGGAACGCGATGTCTGTTTACTGTGGATGTGTTTTAATCATGGGTGTCGGGTGAGCGAAATTCGCCACTGGAAGCTCTCTGATATCGATATTCAAAGTGGGGTCATTTATATTCGTCGGCTGAAAAATGGCTTTTCAACCACGCATCCTATTTATAAACAAGAGGTAAAGGTACTCAACGAGTGGCTGCGCGTGCGTAATAATTACCCCGGGAATAATTCCGGCTGGCTCTTTTTATCACGAAATGGCCAGCCTTTATCCCGCCAGAGAATATATCAGATGATGAAAAATCTGAGCCTTGTTGCTCAGTTGGAAATCAATGCGCATCCGCATATGCTGCGCCACGCGTGCGGTTTCGCGCTGGCGAATAACGGGGTGGATACACGATTAATCCAGGATTTCCTTGGACACCGGAATATTCAGCATACGGTTATCTATACGGCAAGTAATGATGCAAGATTTAGAGAGGTTTGGTAAATGGAATAGTCATTTTGTATCAAACTGACTCCTATGCTATCCACAGGTGGTAACAATGTCAATTTATGATTAACAATATTTTTTATTATTATTTTCATGTGGTTGTATTAAATATAGGTGTCATTTATTTTTTTGGTTTCTTTAATTGGCTTCATGTATGGTTTGTGCCTCTTCCCACTCTTTAGTTTTTTATCGTGTTTATTAGGCTTTTCCCTGGTAAATATGAAATAAAAAATGCCTTCCCTGGCGATATATATTTCAATTAATTGAAGTGGTCAAATTGATACATAATGACCACTTCGTAATATTATATCCATTTCATGGGTCAATGTTTTGTTGCGTTATTAGTATCAAACGTAAATAAAAGGATGCGCAGGGTATTGCGCTTATAAGTGAATGCATTGACTGCATTGAAAAGGATAAATCATGAAAAAAACATTACTTGCTGCTGTTGTCGCTGGTTGCGCGGCGTTCTCTGGTGCTACGCTGGCGGATGACGGTCAGGTGAAGTTTATCGGCGATATCATTGATGCTGGCTGCGACGTGGTGAACGACCTGTCCAACCCGCTGGAAGTTCAGATGGGGCAGATTGCCAAGACCGCGTTTAGCGGTACCGGGTCTACTGCGGCTGAACAGAATTTCGCGATTAAACTGGAAAACTGCCCGACTACCGTCGCTAAAGCATCGGTACTGTTCTCCGGCGCCAACGTCAACGGGGATAATGATAAACTGCAGCTGACCGGCGCGGGCGTCGATCCGGACGTGGCGACCGGCGTGGCCCTGCAGCTGGTTGATGCTAGCAGCAACTCGACGCTGCCGCTTTATACTCGTTCTGCCAGCCTGTCCATCCCGGCTACCGGCAATATCGATCTGCCGTTCCGCGTCCGTTATATCCAGACTGAGACCTCCATCGTTGCCGGTAAGGCTGACGGTACAGCCAACTTCACCATCAGCTATAACTAATTTTCCGTCTATATGACAGTGTTAGCGAGCCCTATGTGGCTCGCTTTTCCAGGGAGCTGGAGATGCAAAAATACCTGAAAGTGCTAATAGCTGGATGGCTGTTGGTCGGTGCCGCGGCGCATGCGGGAGTGGTTACCGGCGGTACTCGCCTGATCTATCCCGGCGGTAAAAAAGAGTCCTCACTGAGCGTAACCAATAATGACGCTACGCCTTATCTCATTCAAAGCTGGGTTGAGAGTAATAAAGGTGCTGCCCCTTTTCTGTTAACGCCGCCTTTATTTCGCCTTGAGGGCGAACAGCAAACCCGACTGCGGGTCATTTACAGCGGCGGTTTAGCGGAAAATAAAGAAAGCATGTTCTGGATGAACATTAAAGCGATTCCCTCCTCGCAGGCTAAAGCCGGCGCCAATACCTTACAGATCGCTATCAAAACGCGTATCAAATTGATTTATCGCCCCAAATCCGTCGAAGGAACACCGGAAATGGTGACGGAGCAGCTTCGCTGGACGCGTAGCGGTAATACCTTACAGGTCACTAATCCCACCGCCTTTTATATGAATTTTGCCGAAGTCAAAGTTGGCGGCGCCGAAGTCAAAGAAGCGAACTGGGTGGGACCGGGGGAAACGGCGCGTTTTCAATTGCCGAACGTCAGCGCCGGCGCTTTGCAGTGGAAACTGATTAACGATTACGGCGGTATCGGCGCGCTGCACCGCGCGAGTTTGTAGAGGCTTTCAGGCCAGGGAGTTCCAGAGAAAATGAAGAATAATCATAATAAATGGCGGCTTAACCGGATAGCCGGCGCTCTGGCCGTTGCGCTGCTACCGCTGAGTGATGAGGTCCTGGCGCGGGATGTTTTTAACCCGGCACTGTTGGAAATGGATGGCCCCCATACGGGCGTCAGGGATTTATCCGCTTATGAGCAGGCGGGCGGGCAGCTGCCGGGCACCTATCGGGTAGATATTTATCTTAACAACGTTTTTATGGATACCCGCGATGTGGCGTTTCAGCAGAGCAAAGGCCCGGGAGCTACGGAATTGCAGCCTTGCCTGACGGTAGAAGAGCTTGCCGCATGGGGCGTGCGCGTCGTCCAATTTCCTGAATTAGGGCACAAGTCACCCCACTGCGCGGATATTAGCGTTATACCGCAGGCAAAAGCCGATTTTCGCTTCAGCCAGCAGCGCCTGCTACTAAGCTTTCCTCAGGCGGCGGTGTCCAGCGCAGCCCGAGGCTGGGTAGATCCGAAACAGTGGGATGACGGAGTGACGGCGCTGCTGCTCAATTACTCGTTTAGCGGGGCAAATAACTGGTCACGCCAGAACGATACGCCGGACAGCGATAACCAATACGTTAACCTGCGTCCCGGAATCAACATCGGGCCGTGGCGTCTGCGGAACTACACGACCTGGGCGCGCAGCAGCAGCGGTGGAGAATCCAATAATAGTTGGGACACGGTATATACCTATGCGCAGCGCAGCATCAATGCGCTACAGGGGGTGATGACGCTGGGCGATAGCAGCACGGATGCCGATGTTTTTGAGGGCGTTCCCTTCCGTGGGGCGATGCTGGCTTCCGATGACGATATGCTGCCGGAAAGCCTGCGCGGCTATGCGCCCGTCGTTCGCGGGATTGCGCGTACTAATGCTCAGGTCATTATTCGCCAGAACGGCTATGAGATTTACCAGACCTACGTTGCGCCTGGCGCTTTTGAAATCACCGATATGTACCCGACCGGCGGTTCCGGTGATTTAGCCGTCACCATCAAAGAAGCGGATGGCAGCGAGCAGAATCTGATCGTGCCTTACGCTTCGCTCCCGGTCCTGCAGCGCGAAGGGCGCCTGAAATATAGCGTCACCTCTGGCGTATATCGCGCCTACGACAACAGCATTGACGAAACGCCTCTCAGCCAGGCGACGGCGATTTACGGCTTGCCCTGGGGGTTAACCCTTTACGGCGGCGGCCAGTTTAGCAGCAAATACCAGTCGGTGGCGTTGGGTATGGGGAAAAACCTCGGTGAACTGGGCGCCGTCTCGACCGATATCATCCAGGCCTGGTCGACAAGACAGGATAAAGAGAAAGAGAGCGGGCAGTCGGTACGTGTCCGTTACAGCAAAGACCTTCCTGGTTTGGGAACCAACGTGAGTCTGGCAGGGTATCGCTATGCGACCAGCGGTTTCTGGGATATGCAGGAAGTGCTGGATACCTATCGGGATGACACCTACACGCCTTCTATTGAACGGCGGCGCAATCGGGGAGAGGTCACGGTCAGCCAGAGCCTGGGCGAAGAGTTGGGATCGCTGTCGCTGAGCTATATCCGCGAAGACTACTGGAACAGCGGTCGCACCATGGAGTCCGTTGGCGTTGGATATAACAACAGCTGGCACGGCATCAGCTATAGCATGAACTACAGCTATAACCGCAACACTACCGACCAGAACACCGGTAAGCGTAATGACGAAGACCACCTTTTCGCCCTGAGCATCAGCGTGCCGCTGGGGGAATGGCTGCCGAAGCCGGTTTATGCCAACTACTCCCTGAACAGCAGCAAAAATGGCTCAACCAGCAATAACCTGGGTCTCTCCGGCACCTTGCTGGAGCGTAACAACCTGAGCTGGAGCGTACAGGAAGGCTATACCAGCCAGGGAAGAGGGGAGAGCGGTAGCCTCAACGCAGACTGGCGGGCGACCTACGCTGAGATTACCGGCGGCTACAGCCATGATAAATACAGCCATCGTCTGAACTACGCCCTGCGCGGCGGAGCGCTGGTGCATGAAAACGGCCTGACGCTGGGGCAGCCTTTCGGCGAAACCGTTGCGTTAATCAAGGCGCCCGGCGCCGCGGGCGTCGGCGTGAATAGCCAGACCGGGGTCAGAACCGACTGGCGGGGCTACACCGTTGTACCTTACGCCTCGCCGTATCGTAAGAATATCCTGACGCTCGATACCACGACGATGCCGGATGATGTCGACCTCGAATTGGCGACTCAGACCGTTGTGCCTACCCGTGGGGCGGTGGTTCGCGCAAATTATGCCACCAGCGTGGGTAATCGGGTGCTGATGACGGTGCGTCAGGAGAGTGGACAGCTTCTCCCTTTCGGCGCCATGGTCAGCGTCCCAGGGACTGCGTCATCTGAGCAGGCTTTTATCGTTGGAGATGGCGGACAGGTCTACCTGACCGGGCTGGAATCTAACGGCATTCTTAACGCGAAGTGGGGCGCCGGGACGCAGGAACGCTGCCAGATCCACTATACGCTGCCGTCAGCAAAACAACTTACCGGCATCATTGTAGCCCAGGCGCTTTGCCGTTAATCGAAAGGATGCAGAGACAATGAAACGATTTTCATGGGGAATAGTAGCGGGCCTGACGGCGCTGGCGATATCGCCGCAGGCGATGGCGACATCCGGGTGGTGTCAGACGAATAGCGGGAGTGTTTTTCAGGACAGTTTTTCTTTTACTGAAACATTTACTAATCCCTCGCAAAACCAGGCAGGGATGGAGTTTCTTCGTGTATATGAATGGAATACCGGGGGAACGTATCAGGCGAGGTGTGAATGTGATGCGACCACGCTTAATACATCGACTTTTTTTAAAACGACAATACCTGGCCTTGCTGCAACGCAAACGCGAAATGGCTTAAATTATTATCGTCTGAATCCATACCTGGAAATCGCTAGTGAGCTATATATCGCCGGAAAATTAAACCAGTTTGTGCCGACGCCGGTACTGGATAAGAGTAACAATTACATTAACTCATTCCCATGTAATACCACAGGTACAATTTTTGACACCGGTTCGAAAGGGTATATTTCACTCTATTTTACCCGGCCGTTTGTTGGCCGGGTGACAATTCCCCCGACGATAATCCTCAATGTTTATGGGACGCGAAAGAAGGGGAGCTATAGCGCTACTCCGATGACCCAAATCACCATGAACGGTTCGGTTACGGTTCCGCAATCGTGTGAGATAAATACCGGTCAACCGATTAACATTGATTTTGGCGATATTGCCGCCAACCACTTTAAAACAATAAATCAGATGCCCACAGGATTCACCCCGCACACGGTAAATATGACGGTGGCGTGCACCAACATTTCCGCCGGGGTAAAAATAGCGCTCTCATTCCAGGGCGCGGCCGATACCCACGACAGCACTGCGCTGGCGACTACCAATAGCGATATTGCGGTGCGCATTGAAAATATTACCGGCGTCAAAATACCCGTTATTTCAGGGATGCTGCCGGTCAGTTTTAATTACCCGAGCCAGAGTGGGGACACGACCATGAAAATCTATCCGATTAATACCACGGGGCATTTACCCGGCGGAGGTGGATTTACCGCTACGGCGACCATTCAGGCAGAAATTGAATAGCAGGAGTGAATAATGAAAAAGGCGCTATGGCTGGTATTATTGCTACCCGTTTTTTCATCTTCGGGCGGGGTCCCTTTGAATGTTAAGGGCAATATTTATTACCTCCCCTGTGACGTAAGTACCGATACGCAATATCAAGAGGTGAATTTCGGCCCGCTTCCAAATATCGACTTTCAAACGCCCGGCAACGCTTCTGAGTGGAAAACTTTTTACCTGAATGTCGAAAATTGTCCGGCCGGGACTACGAAAGCCACGGTAAAATTTGATGGTGTGACGGACGACGACGATGCCACACATTTCGCCAATATGGCCGCCAGCGACGCGGCGCAGTATATCGCGCTGCAAATAACCAGCAGCGATCATTCTACAACCTATAAAAATCAGGATCAGATGAGCATTGCTATCAACGGAAGCACCGGAAAAGGTATTTTCCCGCTGGCTGCCCGTTTATATTCAACCCGGGGTAGTGCAAAGGTGGGTAAATTTGAGTCTGTCGTACAGCTGACGTTTACCTATCAGTAACCTTATAAGCTAAATGGATGAAAAGGAATGGCGTATGCAGGAAGATACGGAATATCTGAGCGTAAAGGATGTTGAGCGTCTGGTACTTGCCGCACATTATTGTGCTCACCCGGAAAGAAATAGCTGCATGATCCAAATGTGCTTTTTGCACGGTTGCCGAATTAATGAAATTACCGCTCTGACTTTGCAGGATATCGATCTACCGCGGAAAAGGGTTTATATCCGCCGAGCGCGTCACGGTATCTCAGGTTATCACCCTTTACAGCCAAAAGAGGTTGTCTCGTTACAGCGCTGGCTGCTGGCCAGAGAGTGTTATCCTGCTCATAATGATTTGCTGTTTATCTCCTCCCGGGGAAACCAGATGACTCGCCAGCGTTTCTATCAAATTATTCGTGAGTGCTGCGGGCTGGCGAAGCTAAAGCAAAATATTCACCCGCGGATGCTGCGCCATGCCTGCGGCTATGAACTGGGGAAAAAAGGTATTGATGACGACTCTATCCAGGATTACCTGGGTTATCGGAATTTGAAATCTATCCTGCGTTATAACAGCTACGTTGAAGAGTAGCTGGCGGCGCATTCGCGGCTTTTTTATCTGCCGCGTTACGCCTCTTTTTTATTCTACGGTATAGACCATGAAATCTTCCGCCAGCACGGTAGACGGGAATATCTCTTGGCATTCTGCCAGCAGACGCTGGCAGCCTTCAGCGTCATAGCGAGAACTAAAATGCGTGGCGATAAGGGTACCGACGCCAGCGTCGTGCGCCAGCGCGGCGGTTTGCTGGCTGGTTGAATGCCCGCGGCTGTTCGCTTTTTCCGCCATCGCCTGTTCGAGCGTCACCTCATGGACCATAACATCCACGCCGCGGGCCAGCTCCAGCGCCGCCGGGCAGGGGGCGGTATCGCCGAAAATTGCCAGCTTCTTACCCGGCGTCGTAGGGCCGAGATAGCGTCTACCGTCAATCATACGTCCATCTTCCAGCTCAACCGTCAACCCCTGTTTTAAGCGCTGGAACAACGGACCGGGGGGCACGCCTTCGGCGATAAGCTGAGCGGCATCAAGGGTACCCGGCTTATCATGCTGTTCGATACGATAGCCGTAGCATTCGACCGGATGGTTTAACGGCCAGGCGGTAACCCGAAAGCCAGCTTCATCAAGCACCAGCCCCGGCTCGACTTCGACGATAGCCAACGGGTAATCGGTCCAGGAACCGCTCAGGCGCAGCGCGGTTTCCACAAACTCTTTAAGCCCCTTTGGCCCGTACAGCGTCAGCGGCAGAGTATTGCCCTGCATCGAGCGGCTGCACAGCAGGCCGGGGAGGCCGAAAAGGTGATCGCCATGTAAGTGGGTGATAAAAATCTTGTTCAGTTTGCCGGGGTGACAGGCGGTGCGCAGAAACTGATGCTGAGTTCCCTCTCCGCAGTCGAACAGCCACATCTCCGCCATTGTTGGCTGTTGCAAATTCAGCACTATCGACGTCATATTACGCGTACGGGTCGGCACGCCAGCGGATGTCCCCAAAAAAAGTAATTCCATCGTCCAGTATCCTCAGGGCGTGGGTCAAAAAGTAAAGTATACCAACTAAGGAACCGCAGATGATGACATGGCAGGATCTTCACCACGCCGAACTGACCGTCCCCCAGCTATATGCTGTGCTGAAATTACGCTGTGCGGTGTTTGTTGTCGAACAATCCTGCGTCTATCAGGACGTCGACGGCGATGATCTGGTGGGAGAGAACCGCCATCTTCTCGGCTGGCGCGGCGATGAACTGGTGGCCTACGCGCGCATTCTCAAGAGCGATGACGAGTTTGAACCGGTAGTGATTGGCCGGGTGATTGTCAGCCCGGCGGCGCGCGGCGAGAAGCTGGGTTATCAGTTGATGGAACAGGCGTTGGCCAGCTGCCGTCAACACTGGCCGCAAAAGGCCATCTATCTTGGCGCCCAGGCGCACCTGCAAAAATTCTACGCCAGCTTCGGTTTTGTGCCGGTGACCGAGGTTTACGACGAGGACGGCATCGACCATATCGGCATGGCGTACGAAATCGCCACCCACTGACCGTCGCGCGAATTAAAAACCGCTCCCTCATCGTGGGTACTGCTATTCCTCAGTAGTACCCCGTATAATGTGGGGTTTTTACTCCGTGGAGGTTCGCGTGCTGTCTGTTTCCACCGCGCTGGAAAGCCTATACCGCTGCCTGGATGAAGCGTTCCCGCCATCGCCCGGCACGCGAATTTTCGATGTTCCCTTTGCGCTGAATGACGCTTTTGATCCGCTGCTGTGGTGCGGTCATCAGCGGCAGTGGCCGCAGTTCTACTGGCAGCAGCGCAGCGGCGATGAAGAGCTGGCGGCGCTGGGGGCGGTAAAAACCTTTGCTTCCCTGACGCTGGCGCACGCTTTTTTGCGCCAGCAGGGGCGTGATGACCTGCGAATTTGCGGCCTTAACGCCTTTCATCCTCAGCGGGGTTTGCTGCTATTGCCGAGGCTGGAGTGGCGTCGCCTGGGCGGCAGCGCCACGCTGCGTCTGGCGCTATCCAGCGAGACGTCGCTTTGCGACGATGCCCGCGCGGCGCGTGAATTTCTCGATTCTCTGGTGGCGAAACAGGCGCAACCTACTGCGGTGCCCTCTCTGCTTAGCGAACAGCATTTCCCGGCTTATCCGCAGTGGCGAGGGCTGATTACGCAGGCGACGCAGGCGATAGCGGCGGGGGAAATGGACAAAGTGGTCCTGGCTCGCGCCACCGATTTGCATTTCGCCGCGCCGTTAAACGCCGGATCGATTATGGCCGCCAGCCGCCGCAGTAACCTCAACTGCTTCCACTTCCTGATGGCCTTCAACCCGAGAGAGGCATTCGTGGGTTCAACGCCGGAACGGCTGTGGCGGCGGCGCGGCGCGCTATTACGTACCGAAGCGCTGGCGGGAACCGTCGCCGGCGATGCGGACGATCGGCAGGCCCAGCGTTTGGGCAACTGGCTGATGGGCGACGATAAGAATCAGCGCGAAAATATGCTGGTGGTAGAGGATATCTGTCAGCGGATGCAAGGTGAGACGCGCGCGCTGGAAGTGCTGCCGCCGCAGATTGTCCGTTTGCGTAAAGTTCAGCATCTGCGGCGCTGCATATGGGCCGAGCTGGACAACCCCGATGATGCCCGCTGTCTTCATCTGCTCCAGCCCACGGCGGCGGTCGCGGGTTTGCCGCGCCAGGTGGCGCTGGATTTTATCAGCCGTCATGAGCTTTTTACCCGCGGCTGGTATGCAGGCTCCGCCGGCTATCTGTCGCTGGCGCAAAGCGAATTTTGCGTCTCTCTGCGTTCGGCGAAAGTCGAAAACCATACGCTCAGACTGTACGCCGGGGCGGGGATCGTCAGCGGCTCCGACCCTGAGCAGGAGTGGCAGGAAATTGAAAATAAAGCCGCAGGATTGCGTTCGTTACTGCTTACAGAAACATAGATAAAACGATGCATATCAAAACGGCAACAGTCTGCTTTATCTATACTTAGCCTCAATATTTGATACTGGACAAATTCATGTCAGTAAGCGCATTTAACCGACGCTGGGCGGCGGTGATCCTTGAAGCTTTGACGCGCCACGGCGTGCAGCACATCTGCATTGCGCCCGGATCGCGCTCGACGCCTTTAACCCTGGCGGCGGCGGAAAACCGCGCGTTTATTCACCATACCCACTTTGACGAACGCGGTCTTGGCCATCTGGCGCTAGGACTGGCGAAAGCCAGCGGCCAGCCGGTGGCGGTGATTGTGACCTCCGGTACCGCGACGGCCAACCTCTATCCGGCGCTGATTGAAGCCGGGCTGACCGGCGAAAAACTCATTTTGCTGACCGCCGACCGGCCGCCGGAGCTGATCGACTGCGGGGCGAATCAGGCCATACGCCAGCCGGGCATGTTCGCCTCGCATCCGTCGCACACAATATCCCTTCCGCGCCCGTCGCAGGATATCTCCTCCCGCTGGCTGGTCTCGACCCTCGACCAGGCGCTCGGCGCGCTGCATGGCGGCGCCGTTCATATTAACTGTCCGTTTGCCGAACCGCTGTACGGCGATATGGACGACAACGGCGCCGAGTGGCAGCGGCAGCTTGGCGACTGGTGGCAGAGCGATAAGCCCTGGCTGCGCCAGTCTCTGCAGACCTCGAGCGAAAAGCAGCGCGACTGGTTTTTCTGGCGCCAAAAACGCGGCGTAGTGGTCGCCGGGCGGATGAGCGCGGAAGAGGGCGTAAAGGTTGCCGAGTGGGCGAAAACGCTCGGCTGGCCGCTGATTGGCGATGTGCTCTCGCAAACCGGGCAGCCGCTTCCCTGCGCCGATCTGTGGCTCGGCAACGGAAACGCGGTCAGCGAACTGGCGCAGGCGCAAATCATTGTCCAACTGGGCAGCAGCCTGACCAGCAAGCGCGTTTTGCAGTGGCAGGCCACCTGCGAACCCGAAGAATACTGGCTGGTGGACAACCTACCGGGGCGTCTGGATCCTGCCCAGCATCGTGGTCGTCGCCTGGTCTGCGCCATCGACCGCTGGCTTGAGCTGCACCCGGCGGAAAAACGCCAGCCGTGGGCCGTCATTATTCCTGAACTGGCGCGCCAGGCCTGGCAGGCGGCGGTCGCCAGCAGCGAGGCGTTCGGCGAGGCCCAGCTGGCGCAGCGAATCCGGCGCTATCTGCCGGATCAGGGCCAGCTGTTTGTCGGCAACAGCCTGGCGGTACGTTTAATTGACGCGCTGTCGCAGCTACCGGCAGGTTACCCGGTCTACAGCAATCGCGGGGCCAGCGGAATCGACGGCCTACTGGCGACGGCGGCCGGGGTGCAGCGCGCCAGCGCGCGCCCTACGCTGGCTATCGTCGGCGATCTGTCGGCGCTTTACGATCTCAACTCGCTGGCGCTACTGCGTCAGGCTTCAGCGCCGATGGTGCTGATTGTCGTCAACAATAACGGCGGGCAGATTTTTTCCCTACTGCCCACGCCGCAGGAGCAGCGAAGCCAGTTCTATCTGATGCCGCAGAATATCCATTTCGCGCACGCGGCGGCGATGTTCGATCTGACTTATCATCGCCCTGCGGACTGGAATGAACTGGAACAGGCGCTGGACGTTGCCTGGCGAGCCCCCGGCGCGACGCTGATTGAGCTGGTGGTCAACGAAACCGACGGTACGCAAACTTTGCAGCGGCTGCTGGCCCAGGTGAGTCAGCTATGATCCTCCACGCGCTGGCCGAACGCGGCCAGCCGGGCCATCCCTGGCTGGTCTTTTTGCACGGTTTTTCTGGCGATTGTCGCGAATGGCTGACGGTCGGGCAGGCGTTCGGCGCGTATTCGCGTCTCTATATTGACCTGCCGGGCCACGGCGGTTCAGCGAAAATTGCGGCAAACAGCCTGGCCGAGGTTAGTCATCTTATTGAGAAAACGCTTAATAGTTACAACATACTTAAGTACTGGCTGGTGGGTTACTCCCTCGGCGGACGGGTGGCAATGTACTTTGCCTGCCAGCCGCGCGAAGGGCTCTGCGGGCTGGTTGTTGAGGGAGGGCATCCGGGGTTAGCGGATGAAAACCAACGCTTGTTGCGCCGTCGCAACGATGCCGCCTGGGCGGAACGCTTTCGCCGCGAGCCGCTGACCCAGGTGTTTGCCGACTGGTATCAGCAACCGGTCTTTGCTTCCCTTGATGCAGCGCAGCGGGCGGCGCTGATTGCGCTACGCAGCCGCAATAACGGCGGTACGCTGGCGGCAATGCTGCAGGCCAGTTCGCTGGCTGAACAGCCCGATCTGCGCGAGGCGTTACGGGCGCGCGAGTTCCCTTTTCACTACCTTTGCGGCGAACGCGACAGCAAGTTTCGCGCCATCGCCGATGAGCTATCGGCCACCACGCACGTGATTAATCATGCCGGACACAACGCGCATCGGGAAAACCCCGGTGCAGTCGTAGCTTGTCTGGCGCAGTTTTTAGCGAGTTAACTGAAGGACACTTTATGATCTCTCTTGATGAAGCAATGCTTTACGCCCCGATTGAATGGCAGGACTGCTCCGAAGGCTACACCGACATTCGTTACCAAAAATCGGCGGACGGGATTGCCAAAATCACCATCAACCGCCCACAGGTACGCAACGCATTTCGTCCGCTGACCGTCAAAGAGATGATTCAGGCGCTGGCGGATGCCCGCTATGACGACAATATCGGCGTCATCGTGCTGACCGGTGAAGGCGATAAAGCGTTTTGCGCCGGCGGCGATCAGAAGGTCCGCGGCGACTACGGCGGCTATCAGGATGATTCCGGCGTTCATCACCTTAACGTTCTCGATTTCCAGCGTCAGATCCGCACCTGCCCGAAACCGGTGGTGGCGATGGTTGCGGGTTATTCCATCGGCGGTGGCCACGTCCTGCATATGATGTGCGATCTGACCATCGCGGCGGAAAACGCTATCTTTGGTCAGACCGGCCCAAAAGTCGGCTCTTTCGACGGCGGCTGGGGCGCCTCCTATATGGCGCGCATCGTCGGGCAGAAAAAAGCCCGTGAGATCTGGTTCCTGTGCCGCCAGTACGACGCGCAGCAGGCGCTGGATATGGGTCTGGTCAATACCGTGGTGCCGCTGGCGGATCTGGAAAAAGAGACCGTGCGCTGGTGCCGGGAAATGCTGCAAAACAGCCCGATGGCGCTGCGCTGCCTGAAGGCGGCGCTGAACGCCGACTGCGACGGTCAGGCGGGACTGCAGGAGCTGGCGGGTAACGCCACCATGCTGTTTTACATGACCGAAGAGGGTCAGGAAGGGCGCAACGCTTTCAATCAGAAGCGTCAGCCGGACTTCAGCAAATTTAAACGGAATCCGTAATGCGGCAGGCGCAGGTCTACCGCTGGCAGCTACCGATGGATGCGGGAGTGGTGCTGCGTGAACGGCGGTTAAAAACCCGCGATGGTTTGCTTCTGCGCCTGCGCGACGGCGAGCGCGAAGGCTGGGGGGAAATTTCTCCCCTGCCGGGATTCAGCCTGGAAACGCTGGATGAGGCGGAGACGGTGCTGTTGGCGTGGGCAAGCGCCTGGCGCGATGGCGAGGGCGGCGCGCTGCCGACCCTGCCGTCAGCGGCTTTCGGCGCGAGCTGCGCGTTGGCGGAACTGTGCGGCGAGCTGCCGCAGACGGCGGATTATCGCGCGGCGCCGCTCTGTTCCGGCGACCCGGACGAGCTGTTCGCCAGGCTTTCGCTGATGCCCGGCGAGAAGGTCGCCAAGGTCAAAGTCGGCCTGTATGAGGCGGTGCGCGACGGCATGGTGGTCAATCTACTGCTGGAGGCGATTCCCGATCTGACGCTGCGCCTCGACGCTAACCGCGCCTGGACGCCGCTGAAAGCGCAGCAGTTCGCTAAATATGTTAATCCGCACTATCGCAGCCGCATCGCCTTTCTCGAAGAACCCTGTAAAAACCGCGACGATTCACGCGCTTTTGCGAAAGAAACGGGTATCGCTATTGCCTGGGATGAGAGCCTGCGCGAGGCGGACTTTAGCTTTGCCGCCGAGCCGGGGCTGCGGGCGGTAGTGATTAAACCGACGTTGACCGGCAGCCTGCAAAAAGTGCGGCAGCAGGTGGCGCAGGCGCATGCGCTGGGGCTGACGGCGGTCATCAGCTCATCCATTGAGTCGAGCCTTGGCCTGACGCAACTGGCGCGAATCGCCGCCTGGCTGACCCCAAACACGATACCCGGTCTGGACACCCTGAGCCTGATGCGTGCCCAACTGGTGCGCCGTTGGCCGGAAAGCGATCTGCCGTGTCTGAACGTTGATGACCTGGAGCCGCTGCTGTGACCTTTAGCGACTGGCCCTGGCGCCACTGGCGGCGGCTGCGGGAAGAGGCTCAGGCGCTGCGCCTGAACGAGCGGCGGCTAAGCTGGCGGGAGCTGTGCGCGCAAATTGATGCGCTGGCGGCGGGATTTCACGCCCGGGGCGTTCGCGACGGCGATGGCGTGCTGCTTCGTGCTTACAACCAGCCCGATGCTCTGCTGGCGTGGCTGGCCCTCCTGCAGTGCGGCGCGCGCGTCCTGCCGCTGAATCCTCA
Organism: Klebsiella pasteurii; assembly: GCF_018139045.1. Classification (NCBI taxonomy): domain Bacteria; kingdom Pseudomonadati; phylum Pseudomonadota; class Gammaproteobacteria; order Enterobacterales; family Enterobacteriaceae; genus Klebsiella; species Klebsiella pasteurii. The sequence continues at coordinate 2,258,169 of NZ_CP073236.1, read as the reverse complement.
GTTGCCGGCTCCTCAGCTGGCGGAACTGCTGCCGTCTTTGGGTCTGCGCCACGCGCTGGTGCTAAACGGCGGCGACCTTCCGGCGGCGCTTAATCCATTAGCGTTGCACGCCGGCGACGGCGTCCACGCGGTCGACTGGCGAGAAGATCGTATCGCGTCCATGACGCTAACCTCGGGGTCGACGGGACTACCGAAAGCGGCGGTGCACGCTTTTCGCGCCCATCTTGCCAGCGCAGAAGGCGTGCTGGCGATGATACCCTTTGCGCAGCAGGACGACTGGCTGCTGTCGCTGCCGCTGTTTCACGTTTCCGGCCAGGGTATTCTCTGGCGCTGGCTGTTTGCTGGCGCAGGCCTGACGGTACGCGACAAGCAGCCGCTGGAACACGCTTTACGCGGTTGTACCCACGCCTCCCTGGTACCGACTCAGCTTTGGCGTCTGCTTAACGGCGACGCCAGGGTGTCGTTAAAAGCGGTTCTGCTCGGCGGCGCGGCGATTCCGGTGGCGCTAACCGAGCAGGCCGGTCAGCGCGGTATCCGCTGCTGGTGCGGCTACGGGCTAACCGAGTTTGCCTCGACGGTATGCGCCAAGGAGGCGGACGGCCTGGCGGACGTCGGGCGGCCACTGCCGGGGCGCGAACTGCGGATTGTCGACGGTGAGGTCTGGCTGCGGTCGGACAGCATGGCTGAAGGCTACTGGCGCGATGAGCAAATAGTTCCACTGGTTAATGAACACGGCTGGTTTGCTACCCGCGATCGCGGCAGGCTTGATAACGGCAATCTGACCATTCTCGGAAGAATGGATAATCTCTTTTTCAGCGGCGGGGAGGGCATTCAACCGGAAGAGGTGGAGCGGGTCATTGGCGCTCACCCTTGGATCCAGCAGATTTTTATCGTGCCGCAGGATGACGCGGAGTTTGGCCAGCGGCCGGTGGCGGTGGTGGAGTGCGGCGAGCATTACGACCCGTCCGCGCTGGCGTGCTGGTGCGCCGATAAGCTGGCGCGCTTTCAGCTGCCGGTGCGCTGGCTGCGGTTGCCTGAATCGCTGAAAACCGGCGGCATTAAAATTTCCCGCCGGGCGCTACGTGACTGGGTCAACCAGCAGGCCATACCCGGCTCAGACGCGCTGGACGTTCAGTAGCTGCTTCGTATGCCAGCGGCCCAGCGCAAAAACGGTGGTCAGCGCGCCGAGCAGGGCGCAAAACATATCCGACTGGGTATCCCAGGGATCGCCCTGGGTGCCGAGAAACTCCTCTGCGCCCTGTCCCAGCGCCAGCGCCGCCCACCATTCGATCAGTTCATAGACGGCGCTAATCGCCAGCGCAATACAGCAGACCAAGAAACCGAGCATTTTCCGCCCGTGAACGTAGCCACCGCGCAGCAGAATCTCCCGCGCCGCCAGCGCCGGCACCAGTCCCTGGAAAAAGTGCCCCAGCTTGTCATAGGGGTTACGGCTCAGTCCCAGCCATGCCTGTACGTCAAAACCGATGGGCACTTTCGCATAGGTGTACATGCCGCCGACCATCAAAATGATGGCATGGAAGAAAATCAGCGTGTAAAGCAGCGGCGTCAGCGGATAGCGCGAGCGCGTGGCCAGCAAAAGCGGAACGATGATGATCACCGGCGTGACTTCCATCAGCCAGGTAAGCTTATCCCCCGCGCTGATACCGGTGTAAACAAGAATCAGGGCCAGCGCCAGCGCGGCGAATGTTAACCCCGAACGGGATGCGGCGACGGTCATAACGGATCACCAGAAAGTTAAAACGATAACTATCAGGCAGATGTGGTGGAAATTCAACGTATACCGTCATTGGCGGCGCTGAGCGACCGCCAATGACGTTGAGCATCAGGAGGAGGGCAGATCGCCCTGCGTATTAAGCTGACGTTTGCGCCAGTACCGCAGCAGCGGGGGGACAACAATCACCGCGATGGCCAGAAACAGAAGCGTTTTCGTCACGCCGCTTTGCCACAGAATCGCCACGTTGCCATTGCTGATGGACAGCGCGCGGCGCAGGTTCTGCTCCAGCATCTCTCCCAGCACAAACCCTAAGATCAGCGGCGACATCGGGAAGTGCATCTTACGCATAATGTAGCCCAGCACGCCCAGCCCAACCATCAACAGCAGGTCGAAGGTGGTGCTGTGTACGGCGTAGACGCCGACCGCGGACACGGCGGCGATAGCCGGGGCCAGAAACCATAGCGGTATCGTCAGCATGCGGGTGAACAGGCCGATCAGCGGAATGTTCATAATCAGCAGCATCACGTTGGCGATCAGCAGCGCGGCAATTAACCCCCAGACGATATCCGGCTGTTCGGTAAACATCGCCGGTCCCGGCGTGATGTTGTAGAGGGTCAGGGCGCCCATCATCACCGCGGTGGTCCCGGAGCCGGGAACGCCGAGCGTGAGCATCGGAATAAACGAGCCGCAGGCGGAGGCGTTGTTCGCTGCTTCCGGCGCCGCGACGCCGCGAATATCGCCCTTCCCGAAGGTGTCGCTATTGCCGCTGAGCTTTTTCTCGGTCATATAGGTGATAGCGCTGGCAATGGTCGCCCCTGCGCCCGGCAGAATGCCGACAAAGAAACCCACCACCGATGAGCGCAGGGTCGCGCCCACGCACTGGCCCGCCTCTTTGGCGTTAAACAGCATGCGTCCGGTTTTCCGTACCAGCTTCTGCCCGCCGCTGGTGCTTTCCAGCATCAGCAAAATCTCCGAAACCGAAAAGAGCCCGATCACCACCACGATAAACTGCACGCCATCGGAAAGATGAACGCTGTCGAAAGTGAAGCGGTACACGCCGGTATTGGCATCAACGCCTACCGTCGCCAGCCCCAAACCGATTAACGCGGCGAGAAACGACTTCAGCGGATTTTCCGCCATCATGCTACCAAGGCAGGCGATGGCAAAAATCATCAGGGCGAAATATTCTGCCGGACCGAACGCCAGCGACCACTGCGCCAGCACCGGCGCGAACAGGATGATCCCGCCGATAGCGATCATTGAACCAACAAAGGAGCTCACGGCAGAGATCGACAGCGCTACGCCGCCACGTCCCTGCTGCGCCATCGGATAACCGTCGAGAGCGGTCATAATGGCGGCGGCATCACCGGGGACGTTAAGCAGGATAGACGAAATGCGTCCGCCGTATTCACAACCAATATAGACCGTAGCCAGCAGGATTAACGCTGATTCCGCGGGCAGGTGCAGAGCAAAGGCCAGCGGCAGTAAGATCGCGACACCGTTAATCGGGCCCAGACCCGGCAGGAGACCGACGATAGTGCCCACAAAGCAGCCAATTAGCGCGATGGTCAGGTTGCCCGGCGTCATGGCAACGGCGAAGCCCTGTGATAAATAAATCCAGATATCCATAACCTTCTCCGTTAACTCAACCAGATGCCGAGCGGCAGGGTGACATCAAGCAGGGCGTCAAAGACGTACCACAGCGCGATGCCCATCGCGACGCCGGCTACCCCGGCAGCGGGCAGCGTGGCGCCAAACAGCAGGCCAAACACGGCGGTCAGCAGCGCGGTGGCCAGAGGAAAACCCAGCCACTCAAAACCCCACGCATAGATCCCCAGCGCCACCACCATAGTTAATAGACGTTGTAAAACCCGGCGCCCGGGCCACGTGATAGCGTCGGGCCGACGCAGAAGCAGCAAGACAGAGCACACCAGCATCAGGCCGATAATGCCGACCGGGAAAGGACGTGGGCCGACAGGCTCATAGGCGTATTCGCTGTGAATTTGCCAGGCGATAAACATTCCACCCGCGCAGAGCAGCAGCCACACTCCGGCAAAAATACGATCGCTCATCGCAACCTCCGCAAATTATTTGGCCAGGCCAAAGGATTTCGCCTGCAGGCGATACGCTTCCACCTGTTTTTTGACATAGGCGTCCAGTTCCTTACCGTTCATGTTGAATTCAAACAGGCCGCGCAGCTCGCGCTGCTTTTTGAACGCGTCGGTCTGCTGCAATTTCGTGAACTCATCCACCCACCACTGATAGTCGGCGTCGCTGACTTTCGGACCTACGAAGAAGCCGCGAATAATCGGCCAGACCAGGTCGTAGCCCTGCTCTTTGGCGGTGGGGACATCGGCGAGCGCGCCCGGTAGCCTTTCGTTAGCGAACACCGCCAGCACGCGGATTTTATTGCCCTGGAGATAAGGCACCATTTCGCTGAGATCGCCGGAAACCGCCTGCACGTGATTGCCCAGCAGCGCGGTGACCGGTTCGCCGCCGCCCTCAAAGGCCACGTAGCGCATTTTGTGTGGATCGACGTTCGCTTTTTGCGCCAGCAGCGCCGCTTTCATCCAGTCCTGGCTACCGATTGAGGCGCCAGCGCCGATGACGATACTGGCGGGATTTTTTTCCATCGCCGCCATAAACGACGGCAGGTCTTTCCACGGCGAGTCGGCGCGGACGGCGATCATGCCGTAATCGGTGCCGACGCTGGCCAGCCAGCGCACATCATCCACGCCGTAGCGGCCAAACTTACCCTGCGCCAGGTTGAGCAGCGAGCCGCCGGAGAAAGCGACTACGGTACCGGGTTCGCCGGGGCGCTGGGCGACGATCGCGTTGTAGGCCACTGCCCCTACGCCGCCGGGCATGTAGGTGACGCGCATCGGTTTTTCGATGGCGCCGGTTTCCATCAGGCTGACCTGGATCAGCTTGCAGGTGAGATCGAAGCCGCCGCCGGGCTTGGCGGGCGCGATACATTCGGTACGGGAAGGCGCCTCGGCGGCCAGGGCAGAGGCGGTTAAAAGGCATAATGCAATGGCGCTAGCACGGCGCAGGAATGGCATATTCATAAGCTTCCTCAGTCAGATACAGGGGACGTTTTTTTAATTATGTGAACCGGCATGTGGCTATTCGGTTGCGTGATTGTTAAAACAATTACCTTTCATTTCCCTTTCAATGCAGCAGCAACTTTTCAGGATGTGATATGCGTCTCTTACTGGCAGAAGATAACCGTGAGCTGGCTCACTGGCTGGAGAAAGCGCTGGTGCAGGGCGGGTTTGCCGTGGACTGCGTATTTGATGGCCGGGCGGCCGATCATCTGCTGCAAAGCGAAAAATATGCGCTGGCGGTGCTGGATATCGGCATGCCGGGACTCGACGGCCTGGAGGTGGTGCAGCGCTTGCGAAAGCGCGGGCAGACCCTTCCCGTCCTGCTGTTAACCGCCCGCAGCGCGGTGGCGGATCGGGTTAAAGGGCTGAACGTCGGCGCCGATGACTATTTACCAAAACCTTTTGAGCTCGAAGAGCTGGATGCCAGGCTGCGCGCGCTGCTGCGGCGTAGCGAAGGCCAGGTGCATGAGGTGCAACAGATCGGCTCTCTGGAATATCGCGATGAAGGCTATTTTTTACTCTGCGGACAAACGCTGTCATTGACGCCGCGCGAGCAGGCGCTGCTGACGGTGCTAATGTTTCGCCGTACGCGGCCGGTGTCGCGCCAGCAGCTATTTGAACAGGTTTTCAGCCTGAACGATGATGTCAGCCCGGAAAGCATCGAGCTATATATCCATCGTCTGCGTAAGAAACTTCAGGAGAGCAACGTGCGTATCGTGACCCTGCGCGGCCTGGGCTACGTGCTGGAGCTCGCTCATGAGATGGGGTAAACCGCAGTCGTTATTCTCCCAACTGCTGCTGTTTCTCGGCCTGCCGCTGGTTTTGCTGTGGGGGCTGTCGGCGTTTAATAGCTACGTCAGCGCCCTGCAGGCGGCGACCCAGGCTTACGATCGTACGCTGCTCTCCTCTGCCCGCACGGTGGCGGAGCGCCTGGTGGTACGCCACGGCAGGCTGGAAGTGAATGTTCCCTGGGTGGTGCTCGATAGCTTCGAACTCAATATGAACGATCGCCTGTACTATAAAGTTCTCGATCCCGAGAGACGGGTGATTTCCGGTTTTGACGACCTGCCATCGATGCCGCCCTCAACCTCTCGTACCGAGCTCTATCCGGCGCTGGCGTGGTTTTATCATACCGAGTATCGCGGTCAGGCCATCCGCGTGGCGCGGCTGCTGCAGCCAGTTAACGAAGGCGGCGTTGTCGGAATGGCGGAAATCTATATCGCCGAAACGCTGCAGTCGCGGCGATGGCTGGCGGGGCAGCTGCTGTTTTCATCATGGATCTCGCAGGGGCTATTAGTGCTATTGACGCTGGTGCTCGCTGGCTGGTTGCTGCGCCGCGTGCTACGGCCAATGCGTCGGCTTTCGGCGCTGATGGTGCGGCGTGAACCCGGCCTGCTGACGCCGCTGCCGGAGCTGCTGCCGTGGTCGGAAACCCGTCTGCTGATCGTGGCCTTTAACCGCTATATCGACCGGTTACGGGTGATGATCTCCCGCCAGGAACGGTTTAGCGCCGACGCGTCTCATCAGCTCAAAACGCCGTTAGCGGTGTTGAAAACGCAGGCCTCAGTGGCGCTGGCGAGCGGCGATCCCCGGCTGTGGCGAGAGAGCCTGGAGGCGATGAGCGGCACGCTTGACAGTACGATTCTGCTCACTGAACGCCTGCTGCAGCTGGCCACCATCAAACGTAAAGAGCAGGGCGAACACGCGTTTCCGCCGGTGGACCTGTATGAGATTGTCCACAATAGCTGCTTTTCGCGTCTTCAGCAGGCGCGGAGCAAGGCTATCGATCTCGGCTATGAGGGCGAACCCTCGACGGTGACCATCGCCGGCGATGGCGTGCTGTTGAGCGAGCTGTGCGCGAATCTGCTGGATAACGCGATTCGCTATACGCCGCAGGGCGGTATCGTCACCGTCAGCCTGCATCGTGACGGAGAGGCGGTATTGCTGGACGTCGAAGACAGCGGGCCGGGTATCGATGATGCGCAGATTCAGCAGGCACTCATGCCGTTCCATCGTCTGGAAAACGTGGGTGATAACCCCGGCGCCGGGCTTGGCCTGGCGCTGGTCAGCGATATTGCGCGCCTGCACCGCAGCCATCCGCAACTGCTGCGCAGCGAAACGCTGGGCGGGCTGAAGGTCAGGCTGCGCTTTTTGCGCGCTTTTTCAGAGTAAGCCTTTCAGGGTGAGGGTCCTGCGGGTCGCCACGTTCAAATCATAGTGGGGAAGATCTTCGGCTTTCACCCAGGCGTAGTCCTGGAACTCTTCGTTGATTGTCACGTCGCGATTGGCGCTGATGCAGTCGAAGATCAGGTAAATCATATAAATCTCTTCCCGGTGGCCATCGGCGTAAGTTTTAACCCGGACGTCGTCGCTAAAGGTCCACGGAGTGATGTCGGTCAGCTGCAGTTTTTCGCCCAGCTCTTCACGAATTTCTCGCCGCAGCGCCTCTTCAATGCGTTCGCCCGGCTCGACGCCGCCGCCGGAGATCGCCCACTGGCCGGGAAATACGCCACGATCGTCGGCCATTTTGCACAGCAGGTAGTGGCCTTCATGTTGAATGAGCGGACAGACGATAGTCCTTTGACGCATGATTTCTCCTTAATGATGACAGGGATACTAACGGGAAGGCCCAGTTTGCGAGCCGCCCCGGCAAACCGCAAGCGAAAACGCGCGGCGAAGATGAGCGGTGTTAGGGTAAGCGCAGGGTATTGGGTCAGGGGCCATCATGGAACAGATAGCGCAAAATGGCAGCCTTAAGGGCTGCCATCAGTACTTATTCTCCGTGCTTTAAGAGCTGCAACGCCGCTGCAACACCTGCGCCGTAGTCGGGGTGGACTTCGCTGAACAGGCCAATTTGTCGCTGCTGAATAAAGTCAGGGATATCCCGCATATCATTGGCGATACGCTGAAACATACGCTGATGCTCATCTTCGCTTAATAGCTCAAACAGCCTGCGCGGCTGGCTAAAGTAGTCGCTATCTTCCCGGTGATCCCAGTGCGCCGCCGCGCCTTCAAGGCTTAAAGGCGGCTCGCTAAAGTCCGGTTGTTCCTGAAACACGCCAAAACTGTTGGGCTCATAGGTGACGCCGTTGCCGCTATTGCCATCAACGCGCATCGCGCCGTCGCGGTGATAGTTATGGAACGGGCAGCGCGGCGCATTGACCGGAATTTGATGATGGTTAATGCCCAGACGATAGCGCTGGGTATCGCCGTAGGAAAACAGCCGTCCCTGTAGCATCCGGTCCGGAGAGAAGCCCACGCCAGGCACCACGTTCGCTGGATTCATCGCGACCTGCTCAACCTCAGCGAAGTAGTTATCCGGGTTGCGGTTAAGTTCCAGTACCCCGACTTCAATCAGCGGATAATCGCCGTGCGGCCAGATTTTGGTCAGATCGAAGGGGTTGTAAGGGACCCGGCTGGCTTCTGCTTCCGGCATTATCTGCACGTAGAAGGTCCAGCGCGGGAAATCGCCTCTCTCAATCGACTCATAGAGATCGCGCTGCGAACTCTCGCGATCTTCTGCCACCAGGCGTTTCGCTTCATCATCCATCAGGTTGGCGATCCCCTGCTGGGATTTGAAGTGGAATTTCACCCAAAAACGTTCATTTTCAGCGTTGATAAAGCTGAACGCGTGGCTGCCGAAACCGTGCATATGGCGATATGAGCGCGGGATGCCGCGGTCGCTAAAGTCGATGGTTAACTGGTGCAGCGTTTCGGGAAGCAGGGAGAAAAAATCCCATTTCCAGGTCGGATTACGCAGGTTGGTCCGCGGGTCGCGTTTGACAACGTGGTTAAGGTCGGGAAATTTCAGCGGGTCGCGAAGGTAAAAAATGGGCGTATTGTTGCCCACCAGATCCCAGTTGCCCTCTTCGGTATAGAACTTGATAGAGAAGCCGCGGATATCGCGCTCGGCGTCAGCGGCACCGCGTTCTCCGGCGACGGTTGAGAAGCGCAGGAACAGATCGGTGGTTTTACCTATTTCGGCGAACAGTTTTGCGCGCGTATAGCGGGTGATATCGTGGGTGATAGTCAGTTTACCGTAAGCGCCGGAGCCTTTAGCGTGCATTCGGCGTTCCGGGATTACCTCACGGTCAAAGTGGGCCAGTTTTTCCAGAAACCAGACATCCTGCAGCAGCATCGGGCCGCGAGGACCTGCAGTGACGACATTATTATTATCGACGACCGGCGCGCCGGCGCCGGTGGTTAGTCCTTTCTTGCTCATCTTTATCTCCTGACAAAGTTTTATGTAACTTATTCATCTCCCTGAAGGAAAGAAATAAGCTGAGCACACTTTGTAGAATAAATAGCCAGCACGGACAATCTGGCTCTGGCTATCGAATTGATACCCGGAGCCGTTGGCAAAATCCCGGTAGCAACTGGTTACAATCACAATGGCAAACGTCGCTTTAGTTCATTGATTCCTTAGCATTCGGCAGTACAATTTCGCGGTTTTTTGGGATTTTCTTATTATTATTTTTCTGGATAGATAAAAATGAAAAAAAGCATATTTATGGCCCTCGCTGGCATGATGTTCGTCTCGACGGCGGCAAATGCGATCAGCGTCAGCGGGCAGGCCGGTGAGCACTACACCAATCTTGGCGTTGGATTCGGCACCGAATCGACCGGCCTGGCGGTAACCGGCAACTGGCTGCACAATGATGACGACGGCGATGCGGCGGGTCTGGGATTGGGCCTGAACATCCCCCTCGGGCCATTCCTGGCCACCGTGGGCGGCAAAGGCGTTTACACCAATCCAAACAACGGCGATGAGGGCTACGCGGCGGCGGTTGGCGGCGGTCTGCAGTGGAAAATCGGCGACAGCTTCCGTCTGTTCGGCGAATACTATTACTCTCCGGATTCACTCTCCAGCGGCATCGACAGCTATCAGGAAGCCAATGCCGGCGCGCGCTTTACCATTATGCGTCCTCTGAGCATCGAAGCCGGCTACCGCTACCTCAACCTGGCGGGTAAAGACGGCAACCGCGATAACGCAGTCGCGGACGGTCCGTACGTCGGCGTCAACGCCAGCTTCTAATCTCTTCGGCGCGGTATTCCGCCGCGCCTGATTTTCAGGCTTTTTCGCCAGCCGCTTTGCGATATAGTATTTCTACTTATCAGGCTGGAGTTCACAATGTTAAACGTGGAAATGCTGTCCACCGGCGATGAAGTGCTGCATGGGCAAATCATCGATACCAATGCCGCGTGGCTGGCGGATTTCTTTTTTAATCAAGGATTACCCTTAAAGCGTCGCCATACCGTTGGTGACGATCTCGACTCCCTGGTGGCGATTTTACGCGAGCGTAGCGAGCATGCCGATGTGCTGATCGTCAACGGCGGTCTGGGGCCGACCAGCGACGACCTGAGCGCGCTGGCCGCCGCGACGGCCAAAGGCGAAGGGTTGATTTTGCACGAAGCGTGGCTGGAAACCATGACCCGTTTCTTTGCTGAGCGTGGAAGGCCCATGGCCGCCAGCAATCGTAAACAGGCGGAAATTCCGCAAAGCGCCGAGATGATCGATAACCCGGTTGGAACCGCCTGCGGTTTTGCCGTGCAGCTAAACCGCTGCCTGATGTTTTTTACCCCCGGCGTGCCTTCTGAATTTAAGGTGATGGTCGAGCAGGAAATTTTACCGCGCCTGCGCGAACGTTTCCCGCTGCCTGCTGCGCCGCTGTGTCTGCGTTTGACCACCTTCGGCCGTTCCGAAAGCGAACTGGCGCAGAGCCTCGATCATCTGCAGCTGCCGCCGGGCGTGGTGATGGGGTATCGCTCCTCGATGCCGATTATTGAACTGAAGCTGACCGGACCCGCTGAACAGCGCGAGGCGATGCTGGCGCTGTGGCCGGAAGTGCAGAAAGTGGCCGGAGAGAGCATGATTTTCGAAGGCACCGAAGGCCTGCCCGCGCAGATCGCCCGTCGTCTGCAGGAGCGTCAGCTAAGCCTGACGCTGAGCGAGCAGTTTACCGGCGGCCTGCTGGCGTTACAGCTTTCACGCGTCAATGCGCCGCTGTTGGCCAGCGAAGTCATTCCTTCGCAGGAAGAGACCCTGGCGCAGTCCGCGCGTTGGGCGGCGGAGCGGCGCGAGAAACATTTTGCCGGCCTGGCGCTGGCGGTCAGCGGCCAGGAGAGCGATCACCTGAATTTTGCGCTTTCCACGCCGGACGGCACCCACGCGCTGCGGGTGAAATTCACCACCAGCCGCCACAGCGTCCAGGTGCGTCAGGAGGTATGCGCGATGATGGCCCTGAACATGCTGCGCCGTTGGCTAAACGGCCAGCCGGTGGCTGGCGAGCACGGCTGGATTAACGTCGTCGAATCTCTCTCGGTGTAAAAAATCCTCCGCGTCGGGAGTCCTTCCCGACGCGGGCTGAGTCCAGCCAGCTGTACTTGCTTTTAAATATTCTGTGCACTACCTCGCATTTTTATCCCTCCGAACGTCCACCCTGCTGGAATAGCGTCGTCATTTGAAGCCGCTCACAATTTATCCGCCTGACAACCGCAACACTGATTCCAGTATTCAGGATTGGAGTCCAGTATGTTGGAATCAAGCAAAGTCCCGGCGCTGACCCGCGCCATTGATATTCTCAATTTGATCGCCCGCATCGGTCCCTGCAGCGCGGCGACCATTATTGACGAACTGGGTATTCCGAAAAGTACCGCCTATCTGCTGCTGGGAGAGCTGAAAAAACAGCGCTTCCTCAGCATGGATAATCAGGATAACTACTGCCTGTGGACCAAGCTGGTTGAGCTAGCCGGGCAGGCGCTGAGCAAAATGGACCTGCGCGAGCTGGCGCGTCCACGCCTGACGCAACTGATGGATCAGTGCGGGCTGCTCTGCCACCTGGGCATTATCGACAGCGGCAACGCCTACTACATTCTGAAGATTGAGTCCCCGGCCACCATCAGCGTGCGCTCGCATGAGGGTAAGAGCCTGTCGCTGTATCGCTCCGGTATCGGTAAATGCCTGCTGGCCTGGCAGCCCGAGCGGGTTCAGGAGTCGATTATCAGCGAGCTGCGGTGGGAACGGGCGACGCCAACCACTATCACCAGCGCCCAGCAGCTTCGTGATGAGCTGGGGCGTATTCGCGCCCGCGGCTGGAGCTTCGATAACGGCGAAGACTATCCCGACGTTCGTTGCGTGGCCGCGCCGGTGTTTAACGCCAATAACGAGCTGACCGCCGCCATTTCCGTGGTGGGTACTCGTCTGCAAATCAATGAAGACAATCGCGATTACCTCGCCGGTAGGGCGATTGCCTGCGCCAAAGATATTTCCCGTCTGCTGGGGTGGAAGAGCCCCTTCGAACAACAAGCCTCATAATAAGGAGAAGATCATGACCCTACCGAAAATTAAACACGTCCGCGCCTGGTTTATCGGCGGCGCTACCGCAGAGAAAGGCGCTGGCGGCGGCGATTATCATGACCAGGGGGCAAATCACTGGATTGACGATCATATCGCCACGCCGATGAGCAAATATAAACAGTATGAACAGTCCCGCCAGTCGTTTGGCATCAACGTTCTCGGCACGCTGATCGTTGAAGTGGAAGCCGAAAACGGGCAGACCGGTTTTGCGGTGTCGACCGCGGGCGAGATGGGCTGCTTTATCGTGGAAAAACATCTGAACCGCTTTATCGAAGGTAAGTGCGTCAGCGATATCAAACTGATTCATGACCAGATGCTCAACGCCACCCTTTACTACTCCGGATCTGGCGGCCTGGTGATGAATACCATCTCCTGCGTTGACCTGGCGCTGTGGGATCTATTCGGCAAAGTGGTTGGGCTGCCGGTTTACAAACTGCTGGGCGGCGCGGTGCGCGATGAAATTCAGTTCTACGCCACCGGGGCACGTCCGGACCTGGCAAAAGAGATGGGCTTTATTGGCGGCAAAATGCCGACCCACTGGGGGCCGCACGATGGCGACGCGGGGATCCGCAAAGATGCCGCGATGGTGGCCGATATGCGCGAAAAATGCGGACCGGACTTCTGGCTGATGCTGGACTGCTGGATGAGCCAGGACGTTAACTACGCCACTAAACTGGCCCACGCCTGCGCGCCGTCTAACCTTAAGTGGATCGAAGAGTGCCTGCCGCCGCAGCAGTACGAAGGCTACCGCGAGCTGAAACGCAATGCGCCAGCCGGCATGATGGTCACCAGCGGCGAGCACCACGGCACGCTGCAATCTTTCCGCACGCTGTCGGAAACCGGCATCGATATTATGCAGCCTGACGTGGGCTGGTGCGGCGGCCTGACCACGCTGGTGGAAATTGCGGCGATCGCCAAATCGCGCGGCCAACTGGTGGTGCCGCACGGCTCGTCGGTCTATTCGCACCACGCAGTTATTACCTTTACCAACACGCCGTTCAGCGAGTTTCTGATGACCAGTCCGGACTGCTCAACGATGCGTCCACAGTTTGACCCGATTCTGGTTGACGAGCCGGTGCCGGTAAACGGGCGCATTCATAAAAGCGTGCTGGATAAACCGGGCTTCGGCGTCGAGCTGAATCGCGACTGCAACCTGAAACGTCCTTATAACCACTGATCCCGTCGTGCCGCACAGCGCAGATGTGCGGCCCATTGTTGAGGATATTACGATGAGCAACACCTTGCTTGAGAGCGTGGTGAAGAAAAACCGCGCCCGTTTGATCCCTTTTATGCTGGCGCTGTACGTGCTGGCGTTTCTTGACCGTTCGAATATCGGCTTTGCCAAAGAGACTTACCAGCTGGATACCGGCCTGAGCAATGAGGCCTATGCGCTGGGGGCGGGGATTTTCTTTGTGGTGTACGCCTTTCTCGGGGTGCCTGCCAACCTGCTGATGCGCAAATTCGGCGCAAGAAAATGGATCGGCTGCACCACCTTGCTGTGGGGGCTTCTCTCCGCGGCGATGGCGTGGGCGGATACCGAAGCGAAGTTTCTGCTGGTGCGCACCCTGCTGGGCGCCGCGGAAGCGGGCTTCTTCCCGGGTATGATCTACCTGACTTCCCAGTGGTTCCCGCAGCAGAACCGCGCCAGCATTATGGGGCTGTTTTATATGGGCGCGCCGCTGGCGCTGACCCTCGGGTCGCCGCTCTCCGGCGCGCTGCTGGAAATGCACGGCTTTATGGGGCATCCCGGCTGGTTCTGGATGTTTATCATTGAGGGGCTGCTGGCGGTCGGCGCCGGGTTCTTTACCTTCTTCTGGCTTGACGATACGCCGCAGAAGGCGCGTTTCCTGAGCGCTGCCGAAAAACAGGCGTTAATCAGCGAGCTGGCCAGCGAAGAGCAGAAAAAGGTGACCTCGCGTTTGTCCGATGCGTTGCGCAACGGCCGCGTCTGGCAGCTGGCGATTATCTATCTCACCATTCAGGTGGCGGTTTACGGCCTGATCTTCTTCCTGCCAACCCAGGTTGCCGCGCTGCTCGGCACCAAGGTGGGGTTCGTGGCGTCGGTGGTGACCGCGATCCCGTGGGTGGCCGCGCTGTTCGGTACCTGGCTGATTCCCCGTTATTCCGATCGTACCGGCGAGCGGCGTAATGTGGCGGCATTTACCCTGCTGGCAGCAGCAATCGGCATCGCGGTCTCTGGCCTGGTTTCACCGGTGCTGGCGATTATCGCGCTGTGCGTTGCCGCCGTGGGCGTCATTGCCGTACAGCCAGTGTTCTGGACCATGCCGACGCAGCTGTTGTCCGGCACGGCGCTGGCCGCGGGCATCGGTTTCGTCAACCTGTTTGGTGCCATCGGCGGTTTTCTGGCCCCGATTATCCGCGTCCAGGCTGAAACAATGTTCGCGAGTGATTCTGCCGGATTAGTGACGCTCGCCTGCGTGGCGATTGTCGGAGTTGTTATTATCTTTTCGCTGCGCGTCAATCGCACGGTACCGCAGGCTGGCAGCGTACAGCATTAATGTAAGGGAGAACTATGAACGCAATTTTATCGAACTCATTTAAAGCGGGATTGTTGCAAGGGGAAGCGCAAATCGGCCTGTGGCTGAGCTCAACCTCTTCGTATATGGCTGAGATTGCCGCCACCTCGGGTTACGACTGGCTGCTGATCGACGGTGAACATGCGCCCAATACCATTCAGGACCTGTATCATCAGCTGCAGGCCATCGCGCCCTACGCCAGCCAGCCGGTTATTCGCCCGGTGGAGGGCAATCGTAGCCTGATTAAACAGGTGCTGGATATCGGCGCCAGAACGCTGCTGATCCCGATGGTCGATACCGCTGAACAGGCGCGGGAGATCGTCTCGGCTACCCGCTATCCGCCGGTGGGCACCCGCGGCGTCGGGGCCGGGGTGGCCCGCGCCGCGCGCTGGGGGCGGGTGGAGAACTATATGGCGCAGGCCAACGATGAACTGTGCCTGCTGATTCAGGTGGAGAGCAAAACGGCGCTTGATAATCTGGATGCGATCCTCGAAGTGGAAGGGATTGACGGCGTCTTTATCGGCCCGGCTGACCTATCGGCCTCGCTGGGGTTTCCGGATAACGCCGGTCACCCGGAGGTGCAGCGGATCATTGAGCAGAGCATCCGCCGCATTCGCGAAGCGGGAAAAGCCGCTGGATTCCTGGCCGTTGACCCGGAGATGGCGCACAAAGCGCTGGCGTGGGGGGCCAATTTTGTCGCCGTGGGCGTTGATACCAACTTGTATACCAGCGCGCTGGATAAACGGCTGGCGATGTTCAAGCCGATAGCCGAACAGGCGGAGGGAAAGGGGAGCTATTAGTCCCCCCGCAGCCGGTGCTGGTATCAGGCCAGCGCCTGCGCCAGCAGAGAGATGGGATGTTCGCAGCGTTTGCTGGTGGACATCTCAATCTGCCATTTGCAGGTTTCACAATCGGTCACCACCAGGTCAGCGCCGCTCTCCTCAATTTGCCGGAACAGCGGCGCGCCAATGGCCTGCGATGAGTCGTAGTTCTCCGACTTAAACCCGTAGGTGCCGGCAATGCCGCAGCATTGAGAGTCGAGTACCTCCAGCTGCAAACCGGGGATCAGCCGCAATAGCTCAAGGGTATACAGCGACCAGCCCATTTTCTCCATATGACAGGGGGTGTGGTAGACCACCTTCAGCGGCAGCGGTTTTAGCTGCAGAGGCCGCCCATCATCCAACTGACGCCAGATCCAGCGGGTAGCCAGCTCAATGCGATCGCGAACGTCGCGGTTCTCAATATCGAGTACGTGCGGGTATTCATCGCGTAGGGTAAAGGTGCAGGTTGATGAGGTGGCAATAATGGGGAGGCTATTTTCCCGCATTGCGGTGACGTTGCTCTGCGCCTGTTTGCGCGCCCTGGCAAAGAAACCGTTGGCAATCAGCGGCACGCCGCAGCACTTCTCCTTACTTAATAACTGCACGCCGATGCCCATGGCGTTCAGCACCCGGATAAGATCTTTGCCCAGCTGTGGGTGGTTGTAGTTGACATAGCAGCCGTGAAAAAACGCCACCTGTTCGGCGTACTGCGCCTGCTGAGCAGACAGCTGACGATACGCGCGGCGAAAGGTGCCAAAACCATATTTCGGCAGCGTGCGGCGGTGATCGATTTTAAGCGCGGCATCGAGGAGTCGCCGTACCGGCTTCAGCCCGGTGGTGGCGTTCACCAGCGGGGCAAATGGCGTGGAGAGGGTGCCCATCAGGTCGGTGTGGCTGAGTATCGTATCGCGCAGCGTGGGCTTTTGTCGGCTGTACTCCATGCGCGCCCGCTGGATAATATCGCCGATTTTGACGTCTGAAGGGCAGGCGACTTCGCAGCGTTTGCAGTTGATGCAGTATTTTAACGCCTCGTCGTAGAGCGTGCCGTCTTTCAGGCGCAGGCGCTCGCCGTCCGGCCCGGCCTGTTTTGGCCCAGGATAGCGCGGGTTAACCCGGCTGACCGGGCAGGCGGTGGTGCAAACGGTGCATTTAATGCAGTGTTCAAAACGCGTGTCGTTCATGACTCACCTCCGGCAAGCTCGCCGATTAGCCTTGCGGCGTGCAGCGCGGTGACCGCGCAGACGCCGCCGCCGCATCCCAGCGCGATGGCATCAAAACCGCCGAGAATGGAACCTACGGCGAACAGATTCTCCAGCGTCTGTCCCTGAAGCTGCGGACGCAGAGCCGTATCGGTTTTCAGGCCGAAACGCTGCCAGGGCTGGGAAGCAAAAAAGTCCTGCTGATACCAGCTCTCCCGCGGCAGCGTCTGCTGTAGGTCAAGGCCAAGAATCGGCTCGCGCACGCCGCTGCGTTCGGCGACCAGACCATTGCTGAAAAAGCTGCCGCTGGCCAGCACCGCGAAGCGCGGGCGCAGCGGGATATCACCGTGGTTGCGCGTCCAGATAGCATTAACGATACCGGTCTGCTGGCTGATATTGATGACTTCGTCCCCGGTAAGCCAGGTACCGCCGCCGCGGATAAAATGCCGCTGGAGCTGGGCGTGCAGGCGCATCCCCGGCACCGACGGCGGCAGCGTAGGCAGCAGGCGCAGCGGGCAGGGAAGACGCTGCTGTAGCCACTGGTACAGGCGATCGTCGGCGAGGCCGAAGCAGGCGGGCATGATAATGAAACTGTGCCGCTGCGCCAGCGGGCGCAGCGCCGCCAGCAGCGCCGGCCACTGCGTTTCATCATCCAGACGGCGGGCGATATTGGCGGCGCGAAATTCGGATGGGCTATCGCGCAGAACATCAAGGAGCGGTAAATCTATCTCCTGCGCTTCGGCGTTAACGCCGTACTGGTTCAGCGAGGCGGCGGCAAGATGCGGCTGGAAGTCGCCGAATCCGCTGATGCCGACCACGCAGACGCCCTTGGCGGGCAGCGGAGCGGTGGCAATCTCCTGTGGCGAAAGCCAGGCCGCGCGTAAGGTTCCCAGCGGCGTCACGCGCAGATGAGGCTGGCTGGCCTCTCCCTGCATGGCGATACCGCAGTCGGCAAACAGGGCCTGTGCCTGGCTGGCGTAATCCATTACCCGTTCGGCGCCGAGCCTGGCATAGGAATGCTCGGGAAGCTGGCGGGCCAGCTGGCTGATGCCGTGAGCAACATCGGTGACGGTTTCGCCATTTGGCAGCGTCGAGAGCAGATCCAGCGAGGCGGAAGAGAAGTGCAGGGCGCTTTGACCGCGGCTAATAATCACGCTGCGCAGGCCGCGCCGATTAAGCGCCAGCCCGCAGAGTAGTCCGGCGAGACCGCCGCCGATAATGGCGCAATCAAACTTCATCCTGATGCTCCTTTTGTAATCCGCACAGGCCGAGATAGACCCAGCGGGTGAACTCGCTTTCACGCAGCGCGTCTCCCCAGGCCACCGGCTGGACGCCTTTCCAGCGTTCGTTCAGAAATTCAGACAGCTGGGTAAGGGAGCGCGCGGAGGTGGTGACGTTAAAACGCGCGAGCAGCCCGGCGGCCCGGCAGGCGCACAGTTCGCCCTGACAGGTGCCCATGCCGACGCGGGTGCGCCGGCGCAGGTCGAGCAGGTTTTTCACCGCCAGGTTTTCGACCGCGTACTGAACCTCGCCGGCGGTGACCGCTTCGCATTCGCAGACCAGGCTGCGGTGCTGGCGGCTATCGCCAAGCCAGACGGGGGTACGATCGCCGTGGCGGTAAATGGCCGACCCGCGCAGCGATGCCGGTAAAGAGATGATTTTGCGTAGCGTGGTTTCCGTCGGCTCCTGCGAGCCGGGAAGCGGCGCATCAGCGGTTGTACAGGGGGCGGTATTGCCGAGCTTCCGGCATACCGCATCCGTAGCCCACTCCGCCATCAGGCGGTAGGTCATCAGCTTACCGCCGGTGATAGTGATAAAACCTTCCATGCCGTCGCGCCGGGCGTGGTCGAGCAGCACGATGCCGCGGCTGACGCTGCGTCCACTGGGATCGTCATCGCTGGCGACCAGCGGACGTACGCCGGAGTAGGCGCGCAGTATCCGGGTCCGCCCCATGATCGGCGCCAGCTTTTCCCCCTCGCGCAGTAGCGTATCGACTTCCCCGGCCGTCACCCGGTTGTCGTCAATTTCATCATAGGGAATTTGCATCGAGGTGGTGCCAATCAGCGAAATGGTATCGCCGGGTACCAGGATATCGGCGTCAGCCGGTTTGCGGCAGCGGTTAATAACCTGACGGTTAATGCGGTGGTCGAGGATCAGCAGCGATCCTTTTGCCGGAAACATCGCGATGCGCAGGTCGGCATACTCTGCGATGCGCTGCCCCCAGATACCGGCGGCGTTGACCACCACCTGAGCGCGCAGGTTGAGCGGTTCACGGCGCTGACGATCGTAGAGCGCTACCCCCAGGACGCGATCGCCCTCGCGCAGCAGGCCGGTGACTTCGCAGCCGGTGAGGATAGTGGCGCCATGTTCGCGGGCATCGAGCATATTCGCGGCGGTGAGGCGGAACGGATCGACGGTGCCGTCCGGTACCTGCACCGCGCCAAGCAGCGCGGGGTTCACGGCAGGCTCCAGGCGCAGCGTCTCGGCGGGCGTCAGAGGCTGCGCTTCAATACCCGCCTGCTGGCAGGCGTTGATAAAGGTGTGTTGATACGCCGGATCGTCTTCCGGCAGGGTAATAAAGAGTCCGCTGGTGGGCTCAATGCAGTGGCGGGCGATGCGACGTAAGATGCGGTTTTCGCTGATGCACTCGCGCGCCGATTCGCTATCGGTTACCGCATAGCGCGCGCCGCTGTGCAGCAGGCCGTGGTTACGCCCGGTCGCGCCGGTAGCGATATCGTAGCGCTCAACCAGCGCCGCCTTCAGTCCGCGCAGCGCGCAGTCGCGCGCGATCCCGGCGCCGGTTGCGCCGCCGCCAATAATAATGACGTCATATTCACGACTATCGGCCATCTCCCTGTCCTCTGTTTTCTTTTTACATCATTTAGCCACATCAATAGCGTTTAATGTTTGATTTCGAGCATATTTGCGCGTAATTCGAGCATTTGTTGTGACTTTGTGCGCATATTAGAAAGCGCTGTCATATTTCTGTAACAAAGTGTGCGACATTTCACAGTATTAGATTTACGCTTTGCCTACTATCGCGACCAAATCAGAAGTCAGTGAATAAATTACGTTTTTTTGCGTCGACGTCAGAAGAACAGCAATGGCCACGGAGGCTGATATGTTAAGTATATTTAAACCCGCAGCGCATAAGGCGCGTTTGCCAACGGCGGAAATCGACCCCTTATATCGTCGATTACGTTGGCAGATCTTTATCGGTATCTTCTTCGGATATGCCGCTTACTATCTGGTTCGTAAGAACTTTGCTTTGGCGATGCCCTATCTTATCGAACAAGGATTCTCCCGTGGCGATCTCGGCTTTGCGCTTTCCGGTATCTCCATCGCCTACGGATTTTCGAAATTCATCATGGGCTCGGTCTCAGATCGTTCGAATCCGCGCATTTTTTTACCGGCAGGGCTGATCCTGGCCGCGCTGGTGATGCTGGTCATGGGCTTCGTCCCCTGGGCGACCTCCAGCATTATGGTGATGTTCGTGCTGCTGTTCCTGTGCGGCTGGTTCCAGGGGATGGGCTGGCCGCCGTGCGGGCGCACGATGGTGCACTGGTGGTCGCAAAAAGAGCGTGGCGGTATTGTGTCGGTATGGAACTGCGCGCATAACGTCGGCGGCGGGATCCCGCCGCTGCTGTTTCTGCTGGGAATGGCGTGGTTTAACGACTGGCACGCGGCGCTGTATATGCCGGCTTTCGGCGCGATCCTGCTGGCGATTTTCGCCTTCGCGATGATGCGCGATACCCCGCAGTCCTGCGGCCTGCCCCCTATCGAAGAGTACAAAAACGATTATCCTGACGACTACAGCGAGAAGCATGAAGAAGAGCTGACCGCAAAGCAGATCTTTATGCAGTACATCCTGCCGAACAAGCTGCTGTGGTACATCGCCGTCGCTAACGTATTTGTCTATCTGCTGCGTTACGGCATTCTTGACTGGTCGCCGACCTATCTGAAGGAAGTTAAGCACTTCGCGCTGGATAAATCATCCTGGGCCTACTTCCTTTATGAATACGCGGGGATCCCGGGCACGCTGCTGTGCGGCTGGATGTCGGATAAAGTGTTTAAAGGCAACCGCGGCGCGACCGGCGTCTTCTTTATGACCCTGGTCACCATTGCCACCGTCGTTTACTGGCTGAACCCGCCGGGTAATCCGGGCGTGGATATGGCCTGCATGATCATCATCGGCTTCCTTATTTATGGTCCGGTGATGCTGATTGGCCTGCACGCGCTGGAGCTGGCGCCGAAAAAAGCCGCCGGCACCGCCGCGGGCTTCACCGGCCTGTTCGGCTATCTCGGCGGCTCGGTAGCCGCGAGCGCTATCGTTGGCTATACCGTCGATTTCTTCGGCTGGGACGGCGGCTTTATGGTAATGATCGGCGGCAGCGTGCTGGCTGTCCTGCTGTTGATTATCGTGATGCTGGGTGAACGACGTCATCACCAGCAGATGAAACAAGGCTAAGGAGCTGCGATGAAAAGTCAATTAACCGCCCTGATGAGCGGAATGCTGCTGGCCGCTACCGCGCTCTCTTTCAGCGCCGTCGCAGGGGAGAAAATCGTTATCGCCCACCGCGGCGCCAGCGGCTATCTGCCGGAACATACCCTGCCGGCAAAAGCGATGGCGTATGCTCAGGGGGCCGATTACCTTGAGCAAGACCTGGTGATGACTAAAGACGACCGGCTGGTGGTACTGCATGACCACTATCTGGACCGGGTGACCGACGTGGCGCAGCGTTTCCCGCAGCGGGCGCGTAAGGATGGCCGCTTCTACGCCATCGACTTTACGCTCGCCGAGATAAAGTCGCTGAAGTTTACCGAAGGGTTTGAGCCGAAAGATGGCAAGAACGTGCAAACTTATCCGGGCCGTTTCCCGATGGGGAAATCTGATTTCCGTATTCATACCTTTGAAGAGGAGATTGAGTTTGTGCAGGGGTTGAACCATTCGACCGGCAAAAACATCGGCATCTACCCGGAAATCAAAGCACCGTGGTTCCACCATCAGGAAGGCAAGGATATTGCCGTCAGTACGCTGAAGGTGCTGAAAGAGTATGGTTATACCCGCAAGCAGGATAAGGTCTATCTGCAGTGTTTTGACGCGGACGAGCTCAAACGTATTAAACACGAGCTGGAGCCGAAGATGGGGATGGATCTTAATCTGGTACAGCTTATCGCCTATACCGACTGGAATGAGACCCAGCAGCGGCAGGCCGACGGCAAGTGGGTGAACTACAGCTATGACTGGATGTTCAAACCAGGGGCAATGGCGCAGATAGCACAGTACGCTGACGGCATTGGTCCGGACTACCACATGCTGGTGGCCGAAGGTTCGAAGCCGGGTGAGGTGAAGCTGACGGCCATGGTGAAAGAAGCTCACGCCAGCCATATGCAGGTCCATCCGTATACGGTCCGCGCCGATCAGTTGCCGGAGTACGCAACCGACGTCAATCAGCTCTATAACGTGCTGTATCGCCAGGCGGACGTTGACGGCCTGTTTACCGATTTCCCGGATAAAGCGGTACAGTTTCTGAACGCGAAGCAGTAAAAAGCCGGGCTTACCCGGCCTGTGAACGGCAGTTTCATAGGTCGGGTAAGCGCAGCGCCACCCGATAAGGATTACATCTCGATTTCAATATCGCCTTGCGCCCGGCAGCAGCAGGGCAAAATCTCACCCGGCTGGACAAACGCCAGCGGCTCGGTGAGCCAGTCAACCTGGCCCGAAACCAGCCGTAGACGGCAGGAGCCGCAGTAGCCTTCGCGGCATTGATACTCCACGTCGATATTGTGCGATTCCAGAGCCGCCAGCAGAGAGGGATGTTCATCCTGACACTCAAGACGAGTGTCAGAAATCTTCAAAAAAATGCGTTTCATCAGAGCTGGAAGTTGCTCAGATCGTCGGCGTCGACTTCGGAATCGATCTGCCCGACGAGATAGGAACTGACTTCCACTTCCTGCGGCGCAACCTGCACGTTATCGGACACCAGCCAGGTGTTGATCCACGGGATCGGGTTGGAGCGGGTCTGGAACGGCAGATCGAGACCCACCGCCTGCATGCGGATGTTGGTAATGTACTCAACGTACTGGCAGAGAATATCTTTGTTCAGGCCGATCATCGAGCCGTCGCGGAACAGATAATCCGCCCACTCTTTTTCCTGCTGCGCCGCCTGCACGAACAGGTCGTAGCACGCCTGTTTGCACTCTTCGGCGATTGAAGCCATCTCCGGATCGTCGACGCCTGAACGCAGCAGGTTCAGCATATGCTGAGTACCGGTCAGGTGCAGCGCTTCGTCGCGGGCGATCAGACGGATAATCTTGGCGTTACCTTCCATCAGTTTGCGCTCGGCAAAGGCGAAGGAGCAGGCAAAGCTGACGTAAAAACGGATGGCTTCCAGCGCGTTCACGCTCATCAGGCACAGGTA
Source organism: Klebsiella pasteurii (assembly GCF_018139045.1). Lineage (NCBI taxonomy): Bacteria > Pseudomonadati > Pseudomonadota > Gammaproteobacteria > Enterobacterales > Enterobacteriaceae > Klebsiella > Klebsiella pasteurii. The sequence continues at coordinate 2,234,991 of NZ_CP073236.1, read as the reverse complement.
GAGTTTCTTTTTCAGCTCGCGCAGGTTCACGGTGATAGTTTTACCGTTCACGCTGTGGGTGCCTTCGCCCAGCAGATGCCAGTAGCTGGTTAGCTCAATCAATTCATCGTAATAGCTGGAAATCCCTTCCGCGCGTTTCTGGATCTGCTCGTTGGTGACGATATCGTCAAACACCATCGCCGGATCGTTAACGATATTGCGGATGATGTGGGTGTAGGAGCGCGAATGAATGGTCTCTGAGAACGCCCAGGTTTCAACCCAGGTTTCCAGCTCCGGAATCGAAATCAGCGGCAGCAGGGCGACGTTCGGGCTGCGTCCCTGGATCGAGTCGAGCAGCGTCTGATATTTCAGGTTGCTGATAAAAATGTGCTTTTCGTGTTCCGGCAGCGTCTGGTAGTCGATGCGGTCGCGGGAAACGTCAACTTCTTCCGGACGCCAGAAGAAGGAGAGCTGTTTTTCAATCAGCTTTTCGAAGATGTCATATTTTTGCTGATCGTAGCGGGCGACGTTCACCGGCTGACCAAAAAACATCGGCTCAAGCAGCTGATCGTTTTTGGTCTGAGAAAAAGTGGTATATGCCATGAGTGAGGATCCTGTCCTGGAATTACAAGCCGGGTGGCACTTCGCTAACCCGGCCTACAATATACCGTAGGCCCGGCAAGCAACGCGCCGCCGGGCAATATTATCAAATCTTACATGCGCCGCTTTCGCAGCCGTCGTCCTGGATGGACGGCGCCAGATCATCCTGAGCATCTTCCGCGCCATCGCGAGTGTTGTGATAGTACAGCGTTTTGACGCCGAACTTATAGGCATTGAGCAAGTCTTTCAGCAATTGCTGCATCGGCACTTTACCTGACGGGAAGCGAGTCGGATCGTAGTTGGTGTTGGCAGAAATCGACTGGTCGATAAACTTCTGCATAATACCGACCAGCTGCAAGTAACCGTCGTTGTTCGGCATTTCCCACAGCAGCTCGTAGCCGTTCTGCAGTTTTTCGTAATCCGGCACCACCTGGCGCAGGATCCCGTCTTTCGATGCTTTGATGCTGACGTGGCCGCGCGGCGGCTCAATGCCGTTGGTGGCATTGGAGATCTGCGAAGAGGTCTCGGACGGCATCAGCGCGGAGAGCGTGGAGTTACGCAGGCCGTGCGTTTTGATCGATTCGCGCAACGCTTCCCAGTTGTAATGCAGGGATTCATTGACGATCGCATCCAGGTCTTTTTTATAGGTATCGATCGGCAGAATGCCTTTGGCGTAGGTGGTTTCGTTGAACCACGGGCACGCGCCCTGCTCGATAGCCAGTTCGTTAGAGGCTTTCAGCAGGTAGTACTGAATCGCTTCGAACGTTTTATGCGTCAGGTTGTTGGCGCTGCCGTCGGAGTAGCGTTTACCGTGCTTCGCCAGATAGTAGGCAAAGTTGATCACGCCAATACCCAACGTGCGACGGCCCATGGCACCGCGTTTGGCTGCCGGGATCGGGTAGTCCTGATAATCCAGCAGGGCATCCAGCGCGCGAACGGCCAGTACCGCCAGCTCTTCCAACTCATCAAGGCTATCGATAACGCCGAGGTTGAAAGCGGAGAGGGTGCACAGCGCAATTTCACCGTTTTCGTCGTTCACATCTTCCAGCGGCTTGGTCGGCAGGGCGATTTCCAGGCACAGGTTGGACTGGCGCACCGGCGCGACAACCGGGTCAAACGGGCTGTGGGTGTTGCAGTGATCGACGTTCTGGATGTAGATACGGCCGGTGGAGGCGCGCTCCTGCATCATCAGCGAGAACAGCTCTACCGCTTTGATGCGCTGCTTGCGAATGCTGTCGTCCTGCTCATATTTTGTGTACAGACGCTCGAACTCGTCCTGATCGGCAAAGAACGCATCGTACAGGCCCGGGACGTCTGATGGGCTGAACAGGGTGATATCGCCGCCTTTCAGCAGGCGGGTGTACATCAGCTTGTTGATCTGTACGCCGTAGTCCATGTGACGAACGCGGTTGGCGTCGGTGCCACGGTTATTTTTCAGCACCAGCAGGCTTTCGACTTCCAGATGCCACATCGGGTAGAAGAGGGTCGCCGCACCGCCGCGCACACCACCCTGGGAACAGGATTTTACCGCGGTCTGGAAGTGCTTATAGAACGGGATACAGCCGGTGTGGAACGCTTCACCGCCGCGAATCGGGCTACCCAGCGCGCGGATGCGGCCGGCGTTGATGCCGATACCGGCGCGCTGAGAGACGTATTTAACAATGGCGCTGGAGGTGGCGTTAATCGAATCCAGGCTGTCGCCGCACTCGATCAGCACGCAGGAGCTGAACTGGCGGGTTGGGGTGCGCACGCCGGACATGATCGGCGTGGGCAGGGAGATTTTAAACGTCGACACCGCGTCATAGAAACGCTTGATGTAGTCCAGACGCGTCTCGCGCGGGTAGTTGGAGAACAGGCAGGCGGCAACCAGAATGTACAGGAACTGGGCGCTTTCGTAGATCTCGCCGGTGACGCGGTTCTGCACCAGATATTTACCTTCGAGCTGCTTAACCGCCGCGTAGGAGAAGGTCATATCGCGATCGTGCTCGATGAACGAATCCATCTGCTTGAACTCTTCTTCCGTGTAGTCTTCCAGCAGATGAGTATCGTATTTGCCGTTTTTCACCATTTTCGACACGTGGTCGAACAGCGCTGGCGGCTCAAACTGGCCGTAGGCTTTTTTACGCAGGTGGAAAATCGCCAGGCGGGCGGCGAGATACTGGTAATCCGGGGCATCGCGGGAAATAAGGTCCGCGGCGGCTTTGATAATGGTTTCGTGAATGTCGGCGGTTTTGATGCCGTCATAGAACTGAATGTGGGAACGCAGTTCTACCTGGGAGATGGATACGTTATTCAGCCCTTCTGCCGCCCAATCCAGCACGCGGTGGATTTTATCGAGATTGATGCGCTCGGTGCTACCGTCGCGCTTTGTCACCAGCAGACTCTGATTCATGTGGATTATACCTGTCCGTGAAAGAAAATATCCCCCCACTTATCCACAGATCGCCGTTGTGACTAACTCTGTGGATAAATACTATATGTAGGGGGTTGTCGATAAAAGAAACGCTATATGGTGAGTATTCTAGTAAGGATTCTTTTGAGTACAAGAGTTGATTTTGAGGTTAAATTGAGGTTGCGGAAGGGTAATGATCGCGAAATCCACGCCACATAAGGCCTGGAGAAGATGTCAATAAAACAGAAAAAAAAATGAAAATTTGATCGAGTGCTGATTTCTTCATCGGAAGAAAAAATCACGCGGCTTGATGCCGCGCAATCATCATAGGAAAAACAGCTGACGCTATGCCTTCGTCGCCGTTGTATGCAACATATAGTTAACATCAACGCCCGGCGCCAGCTTGAAGGTATTGGTCAACGGATTGTAGTGAAGACCGGTAATATGCTGCTCTTTCAGAATAGTCTCATCAACCCAGCCGATCAGCTCCGCTGGTTTAATAAATTTCTTCACGTCATGGGTACCTTTTGGCACCATCTTCATCACGTATTCGGCGCCCACGACCGCCATCAGCCACGCTTTACCGTTACGGTTAATGGTCGAGAAGAAGACCTGGCCGCCGGGTTTGACCAGCCGCGCGCATGCGTGGACCACCGACTGCGGGTCCGGGACGTGCTCCAGCATCTCCATGCAGGTCACGACGTCATACTGCTGGGCATGCTTCGCCGCGTGCTCTTCAACGGTTTCCTGGACGTATTCGACCTGAATACCGCTCTCCAGGGCGTGCAGCCTGGCCACCTGTAACGGTTCGAAACCCATATCCAGACCGGTCACCGTCGCGCCTTCCCGAGCCATGCTTTCAGCCAGGATGCCGCCGCCGCAGCCGACATCGAGCACTTTTTTGCCAAACAGGCCGCCGGCGCGCTCCGCGATATAGCCAAGACGTAGAGGGTTGATGCGATGTAACGGCTTGAATTCGCCTTCTAAATCCCACCAGCGCGAGGCGACGGCTTCAAATTTAGCGATTTCATTATGATCAACATTGTGGGCCACCGACGGTTTTTCGGCATTCATGGGCGCTTTTACTCCTGTTCAGTTCAGACCCGCGAGTATATCAGGCCTCAGGGATGAATAAACCGTCTATCCCTGTCGCCTTCCGCCGCGCGAAAATCATTGGGTATAGGTTTACCCGTATCACTACGGGTGTGTTATAATTTGCGACCTTTGAATCCGGGATACAGTAGAGGGATAGCGGTTAGATGAGCGACCTTGCGAGAGAAATTACACCGGTCAACATTGAGGAAGAGCTGAAGAGCTCGTATCTGGATTATGCGATGTCGGTCATTGTTGGCCGTGCGCTGCCGGATGTCCGAGATGGCCTGAAGCCGGTACACCGTCGCGTACTATACGCCATGAACGTATTGGGCAATGACTGGAACAAAGCCTATAAAAAATCTGCCCGTGTCGTTGGTGACGTAATCGGTAAATACCACCCTCATGGTGATACTGCCGTATACGATACCATTGTACGTATGGCGCAGCCATTCTCCCTGCGTTACATGCTGGTAGATGGCCAGGGTAACTTCGGTTCTGTCGACGGCGACTCCGCCGCAGCGATGCGTTATACGGAAATCCGTATGTCGAAGATCGCTCATGAACTGATGGCCGACCTGGAAAAAGAGACGGTGGATTTCGTCGATAACTATGACGGCACGGAAAAGATCCCTGACGTTATGCCGACCAAAATCCCGAACCTGTTAGTCAACGGTTCGTCCGGTATCGCGGTAGGTATGGCGACCAACATTCCGCCGCATAACCTGACCGAAGTGATCAACGGCTGTCTGGCCTACGTTGAAAACGAAGACATCAGCATTGAAGGGCTGATGGAACATATTCCGGGTCCGGACTTCCCGACCGCCGCGATCATCAACGGTCGCCGCGGCATTGAAGAGGCCTATCGTACCGGTCGCGGTAAAGTGTACATTCGCGCGCGCGCGGAAGTGGAAGCTGACGCGAAAACCGGTCGCGAAACCATCATCGTGCATGAAATTCCGTATCAGGTGAACAAAGCGCGCCTGATTGAGAAAATCGCTGAGCTGGTCAAAGACAAACGCGTCGAAGGCATCAGCGCGCTGCGCGACGAGTCTGATAAAGACGGCATGCGTATCGTGATAGAAGTGAAGCGCGATGCGGTGGGTGAGGTGGTTCTTAACAACCTTTATTCGCAGACTCAGCTCCAGGTCTCCTTCGGTATCAACATGGTTGCCCTGCACCATGGTCAGCCGAAGATCATGAACCTGAAAGAAATTATTGCCGCGTTCGTGCGCCACCGCCGCGAAGTGGTGACCCGCCGTACGATTTTTGAACTGCGTAAAGCCCGCGATCGCGCGCACATCCTCGAAGCGCTGGCGATTGCCCTGGCCAACATCGATCCGATTATTGAGCTGATTCGCCGCGCGCCGACGCCGGCGGAAGCGAAAGCTGGCTTAATCGCCCGTTCATGGGATCTGGGCAATGTTTCCGCGATGCTGGAACGTGCAGGCGATGACGCCGCGCGTCCGGAATGGCTGGAACCTGAATTCGGCGTGCGCGACGGCCAGTACTACCTGACCGAACAGCAGGCACAGGCGATTCTGGATCTGCGTTTGCAGAAACTGACCGGCCTTGAGCATGAAAAACTGCTCGACGAATACAAAGAGCTGTTGGAACAGATTGCGGAATTGCTGCACATTCTGGGCAGCGCCGATCGCCTGATGGAAGTTATCCGCGAAGAGCTGGAGCTGGTCCGTGAACAGTTCGGCGACGCGCGCCGTACCGAGATCACCGCTAACAGCGCCGATATCAACATCGAAGACCTGATCAACCAGGAAGATGTTGTCGTGACCCTTTCGCATCAGGGCTACGTGAAGTATCAGCCGTTAACCGACTACGAAGCGCAGCGTCGCGGCGGCAAAGGCAAATCTGCGGCGCGTATCAAAGAAGAAGACTTTATCGACCGTCTGCTGGTGGCCAACACCCACGACACGATCCTCTGCTTCTCCAGCCGCGGTCGTCTCTACTGGATGAAAGTTTATCAGTTGCCGGAAGCCAGCCGCGGCGCGCGCGGTCGTCCGATCGTCAACCTGCTGCCGCTGGAAGCCAACGAGCGCATCACCGCGATCCTGCCGGTCCGCGAATACGAAGAGGGCGTGAACGTCTTTATGGCGACCGCCAGCGGTACCGTGAAGAAAACGGCGCTGACCGAATTCAGCCGTCCGCGTTCCGCCGGTATTATCGCGGTTAACCTTAACGAAGGCGACGAACTGATTGGCGTCGATCTGACTTCCGGTCAGGACGAAGTCATGCTGTTCTCAGCCGCCGGTAAAGTGGTGCGCTTTAAAGAGGACGCCGTCCGCGCGATGGGCCGTACCGCCACCGGCGTGCGCGGCATCAAGCTGGCCGGCGAGGACAAGGTGGTCTCGCTGATCGTTCCGCGCGGCGAAGGCGCCATCCTGACCGTCACGCAGAACGGCTACGGTAAACGTACCGCGGCTGAAGAGTATCCAACCAAGTCGCGTGCGACCCAGGGCGTTATCTCTATCAAAGTCACCGAACGCAATGGTTCCGTTGTGGGCGCGGTGCAGGTAGATGACTGCGACCAGATTATGATGATCACCGATGCGGGCACGCTGGTACGAACCCGCGTTTCTGAAGTGAGCATTGTGGGTCGTAACACTCAGGGCGTGATTCTGATCCGCACCGCGGAAGATGAAAACGTGGTTGGCCTGCAGCGCGTAGCTGAGCCGGTTGATGACGAAGAGCTGGATGCCATCGACGGCAGCGCGGCGGAAGGCGATGAGGATATCGCGCCGGAAGCGGATACTGACGATGATATTGCCGAAGACGAAGAGTAATTCTCTGCGGTGATTGTTCTGAAAGGGTCGGGGCTATCCCCGACCCTTTTTGTTTTCCCGTTGCGGGACCGTTGTTTTATCGTTACCTTAACGCCATTCTGTTGAGCCCCTGACGGCCGAGCATCGCCACATTGAAATATCTAGCTTCTTTCCATAACACGTTAAAGGTTTCACGCTATCTATTCAGAGCGCTGGCGGTACTACTGTGGGTGCTGGTCGCTTTTGTGTCGGTGTTTTACATCGTCAATGCTTTGCACGATCGCGAATCGGAAATTCGCCAGGAATTTAATCTCAATGCCGATCAGGCGCAGCGCTACATCCAGCGTACCGCCGATGTGATCAAAGAGCTGAAGTACGTTGCGGGCAACCGGCCGATGGACGGCGGCGAAGGCGGTGATACGCCGGTTCAGCGCGGCGATATCGCGATACCTAATTTTGAACCGCTCTACCCGGACTCCGACTGCGCGCTGATGAGTACGACCTGGCGTAATTCGCTACAGTCACTGGCGTGGTTTATGCGCTACTGGCGTGACAATTTCTCAACGGCCTACGACCTCAATCGTATTTTTTTGATTGGCAGCGACAATCTGTGTATGGCCAACTTCGGTCTGCGCGATATTCCGCTGGAGCGGGACCAGGCGTTAAAAGTGCTGCATCAGCGCATTGAGCAGTATCGCGACGCGCCGCAAAACGAGCGCGGTAATAATCTGTTCTGGATAAGCCAGGGCGTGCGTCCGGGCGTTGGTTATTTCTATGCGTTGACCCCAATCTATGTAGCGAATCGCCTGCAGGCGATGCTCGGCGTAGAGCAAACCATCCGTATGGAAAGCTTCTTTACTCCTGGTAGTCTGCCGATGAACGTCACTATCCTCGACGATAACGGTCAGTCGCTGATTTCGCTTGCCGGGTCGGACAGTAATATTAAAGCGGATGCGAAGTGGATGCAGGAGCGTCTGTGGTTCGGCTATACCGCCGGTTTTCGCGAGCTGGCGATGAAAAAAAACCTGCCGCCATCATCCCTGAGTATTGTCTATTCGGTGCCGGTGGATCAGGTGCTGGAACGCATCCGGATGCTGATACTGAACGCTGTGGTGCTCAATCTGCTCACCGGCGTGCTCCTCTTTGTCCTCGCCCGAATGTATGAACGGCGGATTTTTATTCCGGCGGAAAATGACGCCCAGCGGCTGGAAGAGCATGAGCAGTTCAACCGAAAAATCGTTGCCTCCGCGCCGGTGGGGATCTGTATTTTACGTACGCTCGACGGCACCAACATCCTGAGTAACGAGCTGGCGCATAACTATCTCAACATGCTAACCCACGAGGACAGGCAGCGGCTGACGCAAATTATCTGCGGCCAGCAGGTGAACTTTGTCGATGTGCTGACCAGCAATAACACTAACCTGCAAATCAGCTTTGTCCACTCGCGCTACCGTAATGAGAATGTGGCGATTTGCGTGTTGGTGGATGTCTCGGCGCGCGTCAAAATGGAGGAGTCGCTGCAGGAGATGGCCCAGGCTGCCGAGCAGGCCAGCCAGTCGAAATCAATGTTCCTCGCCACCGTCAGCCACGAACTGCGCACGCCGCTGTACGGGATTATCGGTAACCTTGATTTATTGCAGACCAAAGAGCTGCCGAAGGGCGTCGATCGCCTGGTGACGGCGATGAACAACTCTTCCAGCCTGCTGCTGAAAATTATTAGCGATATCCTCGACTTCTCAAAAATTGAGTCCGAGCAGCTAAAAATTGAGCCGCGGGAGTTTTCGCCGCGCGAGGTCATGAACCATATTTCCGCCAACTATCTGCCGCTGGTGGTGCGTAAGCACCTGGGGCTGTACTGTTTTATTGAGCCCGACGTACCGCAGCTGATGTCCGGCGATCCCATGCGCCTGCAACAGGTTATTTCCAACCTGCTAAGTAATGCGATTAAGTTTACCGATACCGGCTGTATTGTCCTGCACGTAGAGCGGGCGGATGATTATCTGCGCATCAGCGTACGCGACACCGGCGAAGGGATCCCGGCGAAAGAGGTGGTACGCCTGTTCGATCCATTCTTCCAGGTCGGAACCGGGGTGCAGCGCAACTTCCAGGGGACGGGACTCGGTCTGGCGATCTGTGAAAAGCTTATCAGCATGATGGATGGCGATATTGCCGTCGAAACCGAGCCCGGCATGGGCAGCCGGTTCACCATTCGTATCCCGCTTTATGGCGTACAAAATACGCCGCCGCTACTGATTGACGGCCTGGCTGAAAAATGCTGCTGGTTGGCGATTGATAACAGCTCGCTGGCGGTGTTCGTCGAGCAGTTGCTGACATTTCACGGCGTCCCGGTCCGTCGTTTTGACGGGCAAACGCCGGGAGCGGAAGATATTCTGTTAACCGATAGCGAGACGTATGAAGCCTGGACCGGCTGCGCAATGGTGATCTTCTCTCGTCGGCATATCGGTATTCCGCAGGAGCGGGCGCCCGGCGAATGGCTGCATAGCGTGGCCACGCCCCATGAACTGCTGCCGCTTCTGGGACGCATCTTCCATATCGCCGTGGCCAGCGCGGAAAACGGGCCCGCGCTATCCGCGGCGGATGCGGAAACCACCAGCAATGATGACATGATGATCCTGGTGGTAGACGATCATCCTATTAACCGACGTCTGCTGGCCGATCAGCTGGGATCGCTGGGCTATCAGTGCGTGACGGCAAATGATGGGGTCGATGCGCTGAATGTTCTGAGCAAGCAGCATATTGATATCGTGCTTAGCGACGTCAACATGCCGAATATGGACGGCTATCGCCTGACCCAGCGCATACGCCAGCTGGGACTCACGCTGCCGGTGATCGGGGTCACCGCCAACGCCCTGGCGGAAGAGAAGCAGCGCTGCCTGGAGTCGGGTATGGACAGCTGCCTTTCTAAGCCGGTGACTCTGGATATTATCAAGCAGACCCTGACGGTCTACGCAGCACGGGTACGTAAGGGAAGGGAGTAAGGCAGTTTCCCGGATAGCGCTGCGCTATCCGGGAAGGGAGACGTTAGTCTTTATCCGTGGAGCTCAGGGAAACGGAAGAGAGGTAGTTAAGCAGGGCAATGTCGTTTTCCACACCGAGCTTCATCATTGCCGATTTTTTCTGGCTACTGATGGTTTTGATACTGCGGTTGAGCTTTTTGGCAATCTCTGTGACCAGGAAGCCTTCGGCGAACAGACGCAATACCTCACTCTCTTTAGGCGACAAACGTTTGTCGCCGTAACCGCCGGCGCTGATTTTTTCCAGCAGGCGCGAAACGCTTTCCGGGGTGAATTTTTTGCCCTTTTGCAGCGCGGCCAGCGCTTTAGGCAGATCGGTTGGCGCACCCTGTTTCAGGACGATCCCTTCGATGTCCAGATCCAGCACCGCGCTCAGGATCGCCGGGTTGTTATTCATTGTCAGGACAATGATGGACAGATCCGGGAAATGACGCTTGATGTATTTGATAAGCGTAATGCCATCGCCGTATTTATCACCGGGCATGGATAAATCGGTAATCAGGACGTGTGCGTCCAGCTTTGGCAGATTGTTGATTAATGCGGTGGAGTCTTCAAACTCGCCGACAACGTTCACCCACTCAATTTGTTCAAGTGACTTACGAATACCGAACAGTACGATCGGATGGTCATCGGCAATAATTACGTTCATATTGTTCATGTATTAGGCTACCTTGCTACAGCAAGCTCTTGACGTAGTCGTCAATGTCGCTGATATATTTTTCTATGCCTTGCGCATCTTTTTCTCGAATCAGATGCTCAAGCGTTTCACATAACTGCTTGCCGGGTACCAGATTTAGCATAGCAAACGCCCCTTTGAGGCGGTGAGCGGTCTGCGCCAGCGCGGCGAAATCGCCTGTTGCCCGTTCATTATACAGCCTCTTAACATCATCTGGTACCGTGTCTGCAAACAGCGTGTAATAGCCGCTGGCATGCAGTTCGGCGTTACTTTCGCTACCGGCTGAGGAAGGGGGCTCCTCTTCCTCAGCAAGCTGCTGCTCAATCAGCTGGAGGATAGCTTCCTGCATCGCAGCGCTGATATTAAAGTTTACGCGGAGCTGACCAGGACCAATCTTATGAACCCGGACTTCATCATCGCTTAAAAGCAAGCCCGAAGCAGTAAGATTAGACGGATTATCCGTTAAAAAGAGATCATATTGTTGACTTGTGATTCTGTCATCCGGCGTGATGCAGGTGGCCCCCCAGCTTTCAAGCTGGCGGGTGACGATACGGCGGACTTCATGGGCCGTTACATCAAGCAGTATTACGACCTCATCCAACAGATGTTCCCCTGAATCACTCTCCTCTGCGCTGGCGGCCATTTTTAGATGCAGGGAGTAGCGGGTGCCCAGTGACTCGCGCGCTTTGATATTGAGCTGCCCGCCTAGCTTGCGGGTCAGGCGATCGCAGAGCCAGAAGGTGAGGGCGTTGGCTTTGCCGTAAAGGTCTGCCTGCGTCTCGTTGAGGAACGGGAAGTGCATATTGTCGATTTCATTCGCCGAAACGCCGTTGCCGGTATCCAGAATACGGAAGGTCAGGCGGTCGTCAGCTGATTCATCTTTACTCACTTCCAGGGTGATTTTGCCGATAGGCGTGGTGGTAACCGAATATTGGATGAGCAGTAAAAGTGTGCGGCGCAGGGCGTCGCGATCGCCGTAGCGTTGCTCATTGGCCGGCAGCGAGTTGTTAATCAGCAGCTGAAGACCTTTACGTTTGATGATGGGCAGGACTTCAGGCACCACTTCATCTATCAATTCCTGAATGGAGAACAGACCCTGCGCGCTCTTCCAGCTATCGGTCTCCAGCAGGTTTGCCAGCTGTATTTCATCGACCAGTTGGACCAGTTCATCTGCATGCTGGGCCAGCTTGCGGCTTTCAGCTATGCCGAGCGCCGCGGCTTCTTCCGCCAGCGTTTGCGCTGGCTGCTTCAGCGCCATACCGATATGCTGCATAAAAGCAGTGCGGCCCTGCTGGTTTTTCTCATACAGGCGCTGGGCCTGCTTGAGCTTCTTATTCACCAGCACTTCACGGTCCTGATCGCGAATAATAAAGATTTGCGTACGCGGCGAAACCTGGCTGCGGAACTGACGGATTTCATACAGTTCATTGTTCACCGTCGCCTGAATCACGCCCTGATGCTGATCGGCCATGTTAATGATGTTTTGCAGGTTCAGATGCGGCAGCAGATGATCGGCAATCGGATTGCTAATCACCGTACGGTTAGCGTCCAGATCGTGCACCAGAAGCCCTAGCGGCAGCAGGGAAACAATCTCTTCGTGAATGGCGCGCTGGGCGCGCAGCTCATTATTGGCTGCCGAAGAGACCGCCGTTCCCACGATGCTTTTACGGCCGCTGTAGTGGCGAAAGGTCGTAAATCCGAACAGCGCCAGCGCCAGCAGACCAATATTCAGCAACAGCGGCAGTAAGATACTCTGCAAGGACTCCAGAATCAGCTCGCTAAAGGGCACCATCCAGACCAGACGCATACCGGTGGTATTAATGGTGGTGAGAATTTCAATCTGCGGGCCGTTAAAGTTAATGCTAACGATGTCGGCGGCTTCTTTATCCGGGTTGCTGTTGACGCTTTGCGACGGATCGGGCTCCAGCCGGAAGCTCTCCAGCGACATACTAGGAGGAATGAGATCGTTAATGGGCAGATCGAAGGCGACAACGGTCGCCAGGTGACCGGGCTGGTTGAATGTCGTGCGTAAAGTAAAGTAGTAGCCGTTTTGCCAGGCAAGGTGGCGCAGCGACGAAAAGGTCTCGCGTTCATCTAAGGTGTTGGCCTGAAGCAGCATTTCTGCCCGTCGTGATTCGACGACGCTGCTGATGGTCGACTCTTTGAAGCTGGAAGAGAGGTCTTTTAAGGGCAGCGTTGAAACCAGAATCAGGCTGTTATCAAGCCCGTTCAGGTAATACATCGACCAGGGGATCGTCTCGGCGCCCCACAGGATATCGAGATAGTTGGAGATTTTTTGCGTCATTTCCAGCGTTGAGCCGTCATGCGAGCCAAAAATCAGCGCTTCTGTTTTGCGCCGGGGTTTCTCCAGGTAGTAAACATCCTGTTTTAAACGCGTTTCCTGGAGCCCTGTCTCTGAGACTGAACTGGACGAGGTCGCAGCGATATTGTCATAAATCTGCCAGGTGGCGTAGCGCCAGGTATCGATGCGTTTATGTAAGTCGTAGCTGACATCGACCACCTGGTAGCTTTTGTCTTTAAGCCAGGTGTTAACGGCGCTTTGGATCATGACCCCCATCGTCGCCAGTAGGACGATGACCATGAGAATAAAGAAGCGAGTAATGTTGCCGGGTATCAGGGAAAATTTTTTCGGGGTCATCGTGTGAGAATACGACTCATCATTGTGTGTAAACGGACTGTTGCACCAAGTTAACCGGGGGCAGCGCAGATGCTACGAACAGTATAAGGGTTAACGTCCAAAATCCATACATCTGAATATCCTACAATGACTTTTTGCCTTGAGATTTATGCCAAACCAGCGGGGCGTACAAAGATGTACGTCCCGGTTATTTTTGTACAATTATTTACGGATTCGATAATGTAAATAGCACTAAATAACAAGAAATTATATAAATTACTCCGATTTTAGCCGTAAGTTGTTTGATTAATAACCGTTATTTTTTTCGCGGTTAGCAGGGAATAATTAAAGATGTGTAAAGAAGGGTAAAAAAAACCGGATGCGAGGCATCCGGTTGAAATAGGGGTAAACAGACATTCAGAACTGAATGACGGTAATAAATAAAGTTAATGATGATAGCGGGATTAATTTTAGTCCCAGATGAGAATTTTGTTTTACCATTCAGTGCTATAGGTGTGTAACTGTGTAACTCTTTGACATTGATTGATAATTTTTATTTTTTGATTATTAGTGCTTATTTTTATGAGCTTTTTGTGCAGAAAAAAAGTTCCCTTGCATTTACAATTTGAAACATCTTGTGGGTATTTTGAAACATCTTAGAAGTTTTAGTATCATATTCTTGTTGGATTATTCTGCATTTTGCAGCACAATGAAATAGCCGACTGATTAGAAGGGTAATCAGTAAGCAGTGGCAATAATAAAAGGCATATAACAAACAGAGGGTTAATAACATGAAAGTTAAAGTACTGTCCCTCCTGGTACCGGCACTGCTGGTAGCGGGCGCAGCGAATGCGGCTGAAGTCTATAACAAAGATGGCAACAAATTAGACCTGTACGGTAAAATCGACGGTCTGCACTATTTCTCTGACGACAAAGGTCAAGATGGCGACCAGACCTACATGCGTCTGGGCATCAAAGGCGAAACCCAGATCAATGATCAGCTGACCGGTTACGGCCAGTGGGAATACAACGTCCAGGCTAACAACACCGAAAGCTCCAGCGATCAGGCGTGGACTCGTCTGGCGTTTGCAGGTCTGAAATTCGGCGACGCGGGCTCTTTCGACTACGGTCGTAACTACGGCGTTGTTTACGACGTAACTTCCTGGACCGACGTTCTGCCGGAATTCGGCGGCGACACCTACGGTTCTGACAACTTCCTGCAGTCTCGCGCTAACGGCGTGGCAACCTACCGTAACTCTGACTTCTTCGGTCTGGTTGACGGCCTGAACTTTGCTCTGCAGTATCAGGGTAAAAACGGCAGCGTAAGCGGTGAAGGTTCGACCAACAACGGTCGTGACTGGAACAAACAGAACGGCGACGGTTACGGCACTGCTGTGACCTATGATATCTACGACGGTATCAGCGCTGGTTTCGCGTACTCTCACTCTAAACGTACCAGCCAGCAGAACACTGTTCCTGCTCTGGGCCGCGGCGACAACGCTGAAACCTACACCGGTGGTCTGAAATATGACGCCAACAACATCTACCTGGCGACTCAGTACACCCAGACCTACAACGCAACTCGCGCTGGCAACCAGGGCTTTGCTAACAAAGCTCAGAACTTCGAAGTGGTTGCACAGTACCAGTTCGACTTCGGTCTGCGTCCGTCCGTGGCTTACCTGCAGTCCAAAGGTAAGGATCTGGAAGGTTACGGCGATCAGGATCTGCTGAAATATGTTGATGTAGGCGCGACCTACTACTTCAACAAAAACATGTCCACCTACGTTGACTACAAAATCAACCTGCTGGACGACAACCGCTTCACCCGTGCTGCCAATGTGTCTACCGACGACATCGTTGCTCTGGGCCTGGTTTACCAGTTCTAAGTACGCAGAAGTTTGAAAAAAGGCGCCGATGGCGCCTTTTTTTATGCCCGGTTTAACCTTACTGGTGTACTCTTTGCGCCTTAGCCAGAGGAAGCCAATTTTATGGATATCACTTTTTTCCGCGCCGCCCTGTTCGGCGCCTGCGTATTACTTTCAGGCTGTGATTCAGCCACCTCTCCCCAGACGCCAAAATCCGCCGCCACCGTGCTGGATGGCAAAACCATGGGCACATTCTGGCGGGTCAGCGTCATCAACCTTGATGAGGCGAAGGCCGAGGCGCTGCGCCAGAAAGTGCAGGCTCAGCTCGATGCCGACGACCGTCTACTTTCTACCTGGAAGAACGATTCAGCGTTGATGCGCTTTAACCATTCGCCGGGAACGTCGCCGTGGCCGGTCAGCGAGGCGATGGCAGATATCGTGACGATGTCGCTGCGCATTGGCGCGAAAACCCATGGCGCCATGGATATCACCGTCGGGCCGCTGGTCAATTTATGGGGCTTTGGTCCGGATAAACAGCCGGTAAAAACGCCGGATGCGCAGCAGATTGCTGCGGCGAAAGCGCGCAGCGGATTACAGCATCTGACGGTGATCAACCAGGCCGGCCAACAGTATCTGCAAAAAGACATTCCGGATCTGTTCGTCGATCTCTCTACCGTGGGTGAAGGCTACGCCGCCGATCATCTGGCGCGCCTGATGGAGCAGGAGGGGATCTCGCGCTATCTGGTCTCGGTGGGCGGCGCGCTGGTGAGCCGGGGTATGAATGCGGAAGGGCAGCCCTGGCGGGTGGCGATCCAGAAGCCAACCGATCGCGAAAACGCGGTGCAGGCGATCGTTGATATCAACGGCCACGGCATCAGCACCTCCGGCAGCTACCGCAACTACTATGAGCTGGACGGTAAGCGCATCTCGCACGTTATCGATCCGCAAACCGGGCGGCCTATTGATCATAAACTGGTTTCGGTGACCGTTATCGCCCCGACGGCGCTGGAGGCCGACGGCTGGGATACCGGGCTGATGGTGCTGGGGCCGGAAAAAGCGCAGGACGTGGTTCGCGAACAGGGGCTGGCGGTATATATGATTGTCAAAGAGGGTGACGGGTTTAAAACCTGGATGTCGCCGCAGTTCCGCGCGTTCCTCGTCGGCGAGAAAAATTAAAGCGCAAGATTTCGGGTTTTTGTTAACGGACTTCGGGCCAGACTGCAGATACACTTACAGCAGGAGTCCGTGATGAAACCGATAATGATTGATACCGATGAGCGCCGCTGGCAGGCGGTATGCGAACGTGATGCCCGCGCCGATGGTCAGTTTGTTTTTGCCGTGCTGACCACCGGCGTTTGCTGCCGTCCGTCCTGTCGTTCGCGTCGCGCGCTGCGGGAAAATGTTCGCTTTTACCCTGACGTTGCAACCGCGCAGGCGGAAGGCTTTCGCCCCTGCAAACGCTGCCAGCCGGAAAAAACCGACCCGCAGCAGCAGAAGGTAGAGAAAGTGGCCGCCGCGTGCCGTCTGCTGGAGCAGGAAATGCCGGTGACGCTGGAGGCGCTGGCGCGTCAGGCCGCGCTCAGCCCCTTTCATTTTCACCGCCTCTTTAAATCCGTCACCGGAATGACCCCTAAAGCCTGGCAACAGGCCTGGCGCGCTCGCCGTTTACGCGAAGCGCTGGGGCAGGGGGAGAAAATTACCGATGCGGCGCTGTCGGCCGGCTTCCCGGACAATAGCAGCTACTATCAGCAGGCAGATGCCGCGCTGGGGATGACCGCCCGCCAGTTTCGCCGCGGCGGCGAGGATCTCGATATTACCTGGGTATGCGGCGATGGTCCGCTGGGACGCTGTCTGGTGGCTGAGAGTAAGCGGGGCGTGTGCGCCGTGCTGCCGGGAGAGAGCGATGCTTTGCTCTACGCTGAATTAGCCAGCCTGTTTCCCAATGCGCGGCTGCATCCGGGCGATGATGCTTTTCGTCAGCGGGTGGCGCAGGTATTTTCCCATCTTGATGACCACCGGCAGCCGTTTTCCCTGCCGTTGGATTTGCGCGGCACGGCTTTTCAGCTTCAGGTCTGGCAGGCGCTGCGTCAGATCCCGGCGGGAGAGACCCGCAGCTATCGCCAGGTCGCGCAAAGTATCGGCCGCCCCCGCGCGGTGAGAGCGGTGGCAAGCGCCTGCGCCGCTAATAAGCTGGCGCTGGTTATTCCCTGCCATCGGGTCGTTCGCCAAGATGGGGCGCTATCCGGCTATCGTTGGGGAACGGCGCGCAAGGCGCTGTTGCTGGCGCGAGAAGCGTCATCCGAGGAGAAATAATGTTCGATCTTTTTGCCGATACGCCGCCCTGGCAGGAGCCGCTGGCTCCGGGGGCGATAATTTTGCGCCGCTACGCCCGAGAGCGCGCCCCGGCGCTGTTGCAGGCAATCGCCGGGATTGCCGATCGTTCGCCTTTTCGCCAGATGGTCACCCCCGGCGGTTATACGATGTCGGTGGCGATGACCAACTGCGGCGAGCTGGGCTGGACGACGAACCAGTATGGCTATCTTTATGCTGCCGACGATCCGCTGACCGGCAAGCGCTGGCCGCAGATGCCGCCGCCTTTCCGCGAGCTGGCCGCAGAGGCCGCGGCGGCGGCTGGCTATGCGCGCTTTACCCCGGATGCTTGTCTTATCAACCGCTACCAGCCCGGCGCGAAGCTGTCGCTGCATCAGGATAAAGACGAGCATAACCTGCGAGCGCCGATTGTCTCCGTCTCGCTGGGGCTGCCGGCAATATTTCAGTTCGGCGGGCTGCGGCGTAACGATCCGCTACAGCGTGTGCTGCTGGAGCACGGCGATGTGGTGGTCTGGGGCGGCGAATCGCGGCTGTTTTACCACGGTATTCAGCCGCTCAAAGAGGGCATCCACCCGGAGACCGGCGCCTGTCGTTACAATCTCACTTTCCGCCTGGCGGGTAATAAAGAATAAAAATAAGAATTATTCTTGCTGTCATCGTCGAGCAGTTTAAACTGCTGGCTGTTTTTGCTTGCCCGGATTATGCGTTATGGAACTTCTTCTTCTTGTCTGGCGTCAATATCGCTGGCCGTTTATCTCCGTCATTGCCTTGAGCCTGCTGAGCGCGGCGCTGGGTATTGGGCTTATCGCCTTCATTAACCTGCGCCTGATAACCCTTGTCGATACCTCCCTGACGGTCCTGCCGGAGTTCCTCGGGCTGCTACTGCTATTGATGGCGGTCACCCTCGGCTCGCAGCTGGCGCTGACCACGCTTGGCCACCATTTCGTCTACCGCCTGCGCGGCGAATTTATTAAGCGCATTCTGGATACGCAAATCGAGAAGATCGAGAAAATCGGCAGCGCGTCTCTGCTGGCCGGGTTAACCAGCGATATCCGTAATATCACCATTGCCTTCGTGCGCCTGCCGGAGCTGGTGCAGGGGATTATTCTCACCTTCGGTTCCGCCGCCTATCTGGCCTGGCTGTCGGAAAAAATGATGCTGGTTACCGCCCTGTGGCTGGCGTTGACCATCTGGGGCGGATTTATGCTGGTATCGCGGGTTTATAAGCATATGGCGTCGCTGCGCGAAAGCGAAGATAAGCTATATCACGACTACCAGACGGTGCTCGAAGGTCGCAAAGAACTCACTCTCAACCGCGAGCGCGCCGAATATGTGTTTAATCAGCTCTATCTGCCGGATGCGCGAGAATACCGGCACCATATTGTTCGCGCCGATACCTTCCATCTGAGCGCGGTTAACTGGTCGAATATTATGATGCTGGGCGCGATTGGCCTGGTCTTCTGGATGGCCAACAGCCTGGGCTGGGCCGATACGGCGGTGGCGGCGACCTACTCGTTGACCCTATTATTCCTGCGCACGCCGCTGCTCTCGGCGGTAGGCGCGCTGCCCACTCTGCTCAGCGCGCAGGTGGCATTCAACAAGCTGAATAAGTTTTCGCTCGCGCCGTACCGCGCTGAATTTCCGCAGCCGCAGGCGCATCCCCACTGGCAGACGCTCGAGCTGCGCGACATCACCTTCCATTATGCTGACAACAGCTTTGCGGTTGGGCCGATTAATATGACCCTCAAGCGCGGCGAACTGGTCTTTCTGATTGGCGGCAACGGTAGCGGGAAATCGACGTTGGCTATGTTGTTGACCGGTTTGTATCAGCCCCTTTCCGGGCAGATCCTGGTCGACGGGCAGCCGATGGCGGCGGATAAGCCGGAAGATTATCGCAAGCTGTTCTCGGCGGTGTTTACCGACGTCTGGCTGTTTGACAGACTGCTGGGGCCGGAAGGAAAGGCGGCTGACCCGGCGCTGGTGGAGCAGTGGCTGGGTTATCTGCAGATGAACCATAAGCTACGGCTCGACGATGGCAAAATCCTCGACCTGAAGCTGTCAAAAGGGCAGAAAAAGCGCGTGGCGCTGCTGCTGGCGTTAGCGGAAGACAGAGATATCATTATGCTTGATGAATGGGCGGCGGATCAGGACCCCCATTTCCGCCGTGAATTCTACCAGGTGCTGCTGCCGCTGATGAAGGAGATGGGTAAAACCCTCTTTGCTATTAGCCATGACGATCACTACTTTCAGCACGCCGACAGGCTGCTGGAAATGCGCGGCGGCCAGTTGTCTGAGCTGACCGGAAATGAGCGCGAGCTGGCGACGCGCGACGCGGTCGCCCGTACCGCCTGATCGCTTTATGCCGTCCCGGAGGCGCCAGCCGACCTCCGGGCTTCCCGCAGGCTGCTGTTTTTTCCGTCGACTGAATTCATAGCGGTTATTATTTCCGCCTCCTCGCGCTATGCTTAAGGCTTCCGGCCTGCTGGTCTGACAGATATTTTTACAAGGATTGCCTGACCGATGTCCGTTTTGCATAAAAAAAGCGCCAGATTGCGTGACGAAGAGCGCGCCCGCCTCATTTGGCTCCTGAGCACTGATAAAGCCGTCACATCTTCGCTGCTGGGGAAATTAACCCTCGCTGAACGTTACGATGACAGCACGCTTGCCGACGATCTGGCGGAAGTGGAGATGCTGGTTTCCCACCTGCCGCCCCCGGACCTTGCCGATGCGCTTGAGGCTCTGCCTTATGATGCGCGCAACGCGCTCTGGCGGCTGGTCGCTGACGATAAGCGCGGTGAAGTGCTGCTGGAGGCATCGGAAAGCGTCTGGGGCGACCTCATTGAGGAAATGAGCGATCACGACCTGCTGTTCGCGCTGCAAAATCTCGATATTGATGAACAGGTCTACCTGCTGCAGCACCTGCCGCGCGATCTGACCGGACGTTTGCTGGCAACGCTGCCCGCGGATAAGCGCGCGCGTATTCGCCAGATGATGCGCTACGCCGACAATACCGTCGGCGCGATCATGGAGTTTGAGGTCATTACCGTTCGTCCGGAAGCCACCCTTGCGGCGGTACAGCGCTATCTGCGGCGATTAGGGAAAATGCCGGAGAACACCGACAAACTGTTTGTTACCACCCGCAATAAGCTGCTGCTCGGCGAACTCGAGCTGCAAACCATTCTGCTTAACGATGCGCAGAAGCGGGTAGGGGAAGTGATGGAAGGCGATCCCGTCACCTTCCAGCCGCACGAGGATGCGGAAAAAGTGGCGCGTACTTTTGAACGTGATGACTTACTCAGCGCCGCGGTGATTGATGCCGACGGCAAGCTGATGGGGCGTTTAACTATCGATGAGATCGTTGATGTGGTCTATGAAGAGACGGACAACGATTTACGCCGGATGGGCGGCCTGAGCAACGACGACGACGTTTTTGCCCCGGTCAGTAAGGCGGTGAAGACCCGCTGGGCCTGGCTGGCGGTGAATCTATGCACCGCATTTATCGCCTCCCGCGTTATCGACGGTTTCGAACACACCATCTCCCAGCTGGTGGCGCTGGCCTCACTGATGCCGATTGTCGCCGGGATCGGCGGCAACACCGGCAATCAGACGATCACCATGATCGTACGGGCAATGGCGTTACAGCATATTCAGCCGGGAAGCTTTTCGTTTCTGATCCTGCGTGAGATGGGTGTTGCGCTGATCAATGGGATCGTCTGGGGCGGGATCATGGGGGCCATTACCTGGTGGCTGTATGACGATCCGCAGCTTGGCGCCGTGATGACCCTGGCGATGATGCTCAACCTGCTAATGGCGGCGATGATGGGCGTGATTATCCCGATGGTGATGGTTAAGCTAGGTCGCGATCCGGCGGTCGGCTCCAGCGTGATGATTACCGCGATTACCGACACCGGCGGATTCTTTATTTTTCTTGGGCTGGCGACGATTTTTCTGATGTAGACCGCGCTTGATTACGCAGGCGACGGGGGATCAGCACCATCGAAACCAGGCCTGCCAGGACGCCAATTGCCAGATTGCTGGTGCCGACGGTCGCGCCGACGGTTACCAGCATCACCAGCGTTTCCGGCCACGGGTTGCGCGCCAGCTCCGCCGGACGAACGCTGTGCCAGCTAAAGGTTTTTACCGCCACAATCACCATCACGCCGGCGAGAACGGCCATCGGGATTTTCGCCATCACTTCGCTGAGCGCGGTCACCAGCAGGAGGAGCACCAGGCCTGCGACAATGGTCGAGACGCGGCTGCGCGCTTTACCCATTTCAACGTTAACGATGGTCTGGCCGATCATTGCGCATCCGGCGATGCCGCCATAAAACCCGGCGAGGATATTGGCGATGCCCAGACCGGCGCTCTCGCGCGCCTTACTGGAAGGGGTATGGGTCAAATCATCGACCAGCTTCGCCGTCAGAAGTGACTCCATCAGGCCGACAAAAGCGATGCTCAGCGCGCAGGGCCAGATGATGCTCAGCGTGGTTAAGTCCAGAGGCACCATCAGGCTGGTTAATCCCGGCAGTCCGCCGCTCATGGAGCCTTCGTCGCCGACGGTCGGCAGCAGCTGGCCGCTGAAAACGGTAAACAGGGTCAACAGAACGATAGCAATCAGCGGAGAAGGGACTGCCTTAATAAAGCGCGGCGCCCACAGCACAATCAGCAGCGTTAACACGAACAGGCCGATAATCAGCGGCTGCTTGCTCCAGAAATGCGGTACCTGAGCAAAAAAGATGAGAATACCCAGCGCGTTAACAAAACCGGTCATCACCGGCTGCGGGATAAAGCGCATCAGGCGCGCCATGCCGCAAATGCCAAACAAAATTTGAATAACGCCTGCCATCACGACCGCTGGCAGAATGTAGCCGACGCCGTATTGATGCACCATTGGACCAATAACCAGCGCCACCGATCCGGCGGCCGCGGTGACCATGGCTGGCCGTCCGCCCAGGAGCGACATCGCCATACACAGCACCACGGAGGCAATCAGGCTAACTTTCGGGTCAACGCCAGCGATAACCGAGAAGGAGATGACCTCAGGGATGAGCGCCAGTGCGGTGAGCACGCCAGCCAACGTTTCACGCGTCAGCAGCGCGGGCGAACGCAGTATCTGGCCTAATGCGCCAGCGTCAGCGGAGGTAGCGGGATCAGAAACTGGAGGCATAAAAAAAGTTCGCAGATTTTAAAAATTTGGCGGCAGGATCGATCGCTGCTTACGTGCGGTCGGTCACAAAACCGAGGATAATAGCGCGTAAGCGTCGCTGACACCAGTACAAAATGTGATTTGCGATACACGTTTATTAAACATTTTTATAACAGATCTCAAAACTCAACTTAAAATTTAAACAATATTTAAATTTTTTTTCTTCAGTGTTACCTTTGAAGCCGAGAATCGTTTCACCTGCGCTAAATAAAAAAGCGAGTAAAGTAAGGCTCAAATCCGATGAAGAAAAAGATGGCCGTACCCAGCTCACAGGCGGTTGGTTCCAATAACACTCGGACCAACACCCGCCATGAGCAAGAGACGGATGTATTGTTGATTGGCGGCGGCATCATGAGCGCCACGTTGGGAACCTGGCTGCAGGAACTGGAGCCGGACTGGTCTATTACCATGGTCGAGCAGATGTCCAGCGTCGCGGAAGAGAGCTCGAACGGATGGAACAACGCGGGCACCGGCCACGCGGCGCTGATGGAATTGAACTATACGCCGCAAACCGCTAACGGTATCAATATCGATAAAGCGGTCGATATCAACGAATCTTTCCAGATTTCTCGTCAGTTTTGGGCCCACCAGGTGACCCGGGGCATTCTGAAAAAGCCTAAATCCTTTATTAACAGCGTGCCGCACATGAGCTTCGTCTGGGGCGAAGACAACGTTAACTTCCTGCGCGCCCGCTATGCGGCGTTACAACAAAGCGAGCTGTTCCGCGGTATCCGCTACTCCGAAGATCATCAACAAATTAAAGAGTGGGCTCCGCTGGTGATGGAAGGACGCGATCCGCAGCAGAAGGTGGCCGCAACCCGCTCGGAAGTCGGCACCGACGTGAACTACGGTGAAATCACCCGTCAGCTGATCGCCGGGCTGCAAACCCATGACAATTTCTCGCTTCAGCTGGGTACCGTGGTACGTCGCTTTAAGCGCAACGCCGACAATAGCTGGAGCGTCACGCTGGCGGATGCGAACAATCGCCACCAGAAACGGGTTATCAGGGCTAAATTTATCTTTATCGGCGCCGGCGGCGCCGCGCTGACCCTACTGCAGGAAACCGCTATTCCGCAGGCGAAGGAGTACGCGGGCTTCCCGGTCGGCGGTCAGTTCCTGGTCTGTGAGAACCCGGAAGTGGTTAACCATCATCTGGCTAAAGTCTATGGCCAGGCGGAAGTGGGCGCGCCGCCGATGTCGGTTCCGCACATCGACACTCGTATTATCGACGGCAAACGCGTGGTGCTGTTTGGGCCGTTCGCGACCTTCTCAACCCGCTTCCTGAAAAATGGTTCGCTTTGGGATCTGCTGGCTTCCACCAACACGTCGAACATCATGCCGATGCTCAACGTCGGGCTGGATAACTTCGATCTGGTCAAATACCTGATTAGCCAGGTGCTGCAAAAGGACAAAGATCGTCACGCGGCGCTGTGCGAGTATTACCCGGAAGCGCGCAAAGAAGACTGGCGCTTATGGCAGGCCGGCCAGCGCGTGCAGATTATCAAGCGTGATGAGAAGAAGGGCGGCGTTCTGCGTCTGGGTACCGAAGTCGTCAGCGATGATGAAGGTACCGTTGCCGCGCTGCTGGGCGCCTCGCCGGGGGCTTCCACTGCGGCGCCAATCATGCTGCAACTGATGGAGAAAGTGTTCAAAGAGAAGATTAACTCCGCGGACTGGCAGGCGAAACTGAAAGCGATCATACCGAGCTACGGTACGCGTCTGGATGGCAACGCGGCGGAAATTGAAAGGGCGTTGGCGTGGACCAGCGAAGTGCTGGAATTGCACTATGAGCCGCTTACCGCTGCTGACGATGTGCCGCAGGCGACGTTGAAACCGCTGCCTGAAGGCAAACCTATCGCGGATATCGCGCTGTAAATGCTTTCCGGCGGCTCTGGCCGCCGGAATCTGACTTAACCATTAACGCTCAACGGCAGTGCCGATGGTTTCGTCCGCTCGCCAGATACGATATTTCACGTCGATATTAGCCGGGGTGTAAACCACAATAGGTAACCTGCTGTTGTAACGCAGCATTCCCGCATCGCCCAGGCCAGCCATCACAAACTGTTTCTCTTTTTTACCGTCCGGGCAGGCCATCATGGTTGAGACGGGTGACGTCACTTTATCAAACACGTAGTAGTCGTAGCCCCAGCCTTCCAGGGTTCTGCTTTCCAGCTGGCCGCCAAGGCGGTGGCGATTGCAGTCGACTTCCAGCGTCTGGCCAATTAACAGCTCTACTTTTAATGCGGACTCATCCTGCTGCTGCGGCAGCTGAATCACTTGACGCTTCATCCCTTGTTCCGCCTTAGGATACGGAGCGATTTTTTCCAGCGGCTGCTCAGCAGCAACGGCGCTCGCGGAAACGCAGGCGATGGCCAGCAGGGAGGCGGCAAACGTAGTGATTTTTTTCACGAGAGTAATCCTTTGTTATCAATCATAAACAGCACAATGTTAGCATTGGTTTGCGTTATGGGTAGTGGTGTTTACCAAAGTTTTCATAGTTTCTAGTTATAAGTTCTGCTGGTGTGGTGGAGGCAGTTGTTCATCCCCTACGGCAGTCCGCGGTTTCCCCTTGCAGCCAATTATTGGTAATGTGAATTTTAAAATGATTATGATCAACAAAAGAATTAATTTACATATGAAATTATTTCATTCGTTATATTTATCTTCCGTCATTTAGAATGTTTTATAAGGGAAATTAATTGAAAGGGAATTGTTCATTTAAATAATTGATATGAGTGATGGTAGATGAAAGTGAAAAAGGTTTTACTGGTTGCGTCGCTGGCGGTTTTTTCGCTATTGGCAGGGTGCACTTCCGAGGCACAGCGTTTGGCGAACTGCGAGGCCAAGGGGATTTCCCGCGATACCTGCTACTTAGCGGAGCAAAATCGTCAGGCCTCGATGAATGCAGCTTATGAGAAGCAGGCCTTAGAAAACGCCGCTGCTGCCGTTCAGCATAGTCAGAGCGCGAAGGTGAAAACCCGGCATTTTAACGGCATGGAGATTAAAGGCACCAGTACCGGCTTAAGTATTGATGGTAAAGCGGCGGCGGTGATTGAGAAAAATAAAGACGCGACCGTTTACCAGCAGGGGCTTTACAACTTTATCGTTTACGCCAACGGTAAAATTGCCGTCACTCAGGACGGCGTGTTTAAAGGCTACGCCAAATAAAAGCGCCGATCGGGGGGATATGTTCCCCCTGTATGCCTGCGCTGCGGCGGTCCAAAAGGAACGCGTTACTCCTCGTGATTTTTACCCTCTTCTAAGAAATCCTCATCAAGCTCGTCGATATTTCCGGCGTGATCGCGTCCGGACAGCAGGTTCCAGCAAGCGATAAACAGGGCGGCGATCAGCGGGCCGATAACAAAGCCGTTGATGCCGTAGATTTCCATGCCGCCGATGGTGGTGATCAGGATCAGGTAGTCCGGCATTTTGGTATCTTTGCCAACCAGTAAAGGGCGGAGAATGTTATCGACCAGGCCGACGATGATCACAAAAAAGCCAACGATAAACGCCCCCTGCCATAGCTGACCGGTCGCGAAGAGATAGACCGCCGCAGGAACCCAGATGATCGCCGAGCCCACCGCCGGAATGAGCGACAGAAACGCCATCAGCGCGCCCCACAGGATGCTGCCATCAAGACCCACGATCCAGAACGCCAGTCCGCCAAGCGCGCCCTGCGCGAGGGCGACCGCCACGGTACCTTTGACGGTTGCTCTGGAGACGGCGGCAAATTTGGCGAAAAGATGCTGCTTCACGTGATTTGATAGCGGCAGGGATTCAAGGATCAGCCTGACCAGGTACGGACCATCTTTTAGCAGGAAAAACAGCAGGTAAAGCATGATGCCGAAGCTGATGGTAAAACCGAACGTGCCTTTACCAATCAAGAATGCGCTACCGGCCAGGTACTGGCCTCCTTTAAGCGCAACGTCCGAAAGCTGGCGCTGAATTTGTTCCGCGCTATCAAGGTTATGCTCTGAGAGGAAGCTCCTTGCCCATTCTGGCAGGTGCGCAAAGAGGCTGGCTACCACAGTCGGGAACTGGGTATCGTTATGCTGCAGTTTGGTGTAAACCACGTTTAGCTCGAAGGCCAGCGACGAGAGTATGATCGCCAGAGGGGTAAACACGATCAGACAGATAATCACTATCGTTAGAAACGCCGCCAGGCCGTTGCGCTCGCCAATCCGATCGCGCAGTTTGTTCTTCACCGGGTGGAAGATTACCGCCAGAATTGCTGCCCATAAAATAGCTGAATAATAGGGGGAGAGAACGTCGAAAAAAGCAAGGGTGACGATCAGCACGATCAGGATGAAAAATCCCTTCGTAAGTCCATTAACTCTCATGTGAATCCTTCATAAAAATGACGTGTACCATCAAATAATAGAAGCTTTTCCATGATTTACAATCAAAGTGGCTGGTGCAGTTTGCTGAGAACAGGGAGGATATATGACATTAAAAAACCCGCAGTCTTTGTAAGAGTGCGGGTTCTTAAGGGGTTACCGATTTAATCGGTGAATAATTTGGTCGGCACGAGAGGATTTGAACCTCCGACCCCCGACACCCCATGACGGTGCGCTACCAGGCTGCGCTACGTGCCGATTCGTGGGGAACAATATTACCCGTTCCCCAAGCGAATGCAAGCCGGGAAATGACTGATTGATTTATAAATAATCAATCAGTTAGCGATAAAGCGTTTTTCATCGGTCAGCACCTGCAGCAACAGGCTGAGCTGCGGTTTTTGATCGTTAATTTTCTCGCCGTCGCTGTTCCATGTTCGGTAAGTACCGTTGTGATTAAGCACGACGGTGACCTTCGGCGTGGTAATGGCCAGCGTATCGCTATTCGCTGCGGTGACCCAGGCACGGCGACGGGCGGCGCTAAACAGATCTTCGCCTTGCGAATACTCGTTTGCCGGGGTCGAAACGTGGAGCAAACGCTGCATCAGCGTCGTCATCACGTCTTTGTTATCCGTCAGTGTCGCGATTTCCTGAGCCGGCGTACCTGGCCAATGGATCACTAAGGGAACCTGCAGCTGCTCACGAGACCAGCCAAACTGCTCATGCTGCGGGTTCAGCGGCATTCCGCGGCCCGCCGTCACGATCACCACCGTGTTGTCGA
The DNA here is from genome assembly GCF_018139045.1 of Klebsiella pasteurii. Classification (NCBI taxonomy): domain Bacteria; kingdom Pseudomonadati; phylum Pseudomonadota; class Gammaproteobacteria; order Enterobacterales; family Enterobacteriaceae; genus Klebsiella; species Klebsiella pasteurii. Next base: position 2,207,282 of record NZ_CP073236.1, on the reverse strand, counting down.
GCTTGCCCGCTTCGCGCAGCGCGTTCAGCACGCGACCAATTTGCGTATCGACCGCACCGGCAGCGCTGCTGTAGCGACGGACAAAGTTTTGCTGCTGACCGTCGTCAAGGGTGGTGCCGTTGAGCGAAACCCATGAGAACCAGCGGTTTTCATCCTGGGCGTAGCGGTCCAGCCAGTTAATCCACTGGTTAGCCGTCTGCTCATCGCTTTGCGCTTTCGCGGCTGGCAGTGAAAAATCGGACAGCAGCGCCTGGCGGTAGAGCGGGCTGCTAAAACCGTCGGACGAGAACAGGCCCAGCTGGTAGCCCTGTTGGTTCAGCGAAGTAATCAGCGCTGCGGGAATACGCGCTGAGAGGACGCCGTCCATATAGCTCGGCGAAATACCGTAGAACAGGCCAAACATGCCGCTGTCAGCGGTGTTGCCGGAGCTCATATGCTGGGTAAAGTTAACGTTCTCTTTCGCGAACCCGGCCAGCGCCGGCATGTTTTTCTCAAAGCGTGAATAATTAAGATTATCAACGGTAATCAGCAGCACATTATAGCCGGTACCGAGATCGCGATAACGCAGATCGCTCAGCGGGTATTGCACCGAGACGGCTTCCGGCGCGCCTTGTTCCACCAGGCGGCGCTGGTAGTCCTGCGCGTCGAGCAGACCGTGTTTTTCGAGGAAACGGCGCGCCGTCATCGGATAGGAAAGCGGCAGGTTGGCCCGCTGCATGGTTATTGGGCGATAGAAATTGGCGTCCGCCCAGATATAGACCAGGTGGCTACTGATAAAAGAAATAAAGAAGAACCAGGCAACGGGACGCGCATAGTGGCGGCGACGCGTCAGGCTGCGCAGCTTCTGCCAGCTCCAGGTCGCAAACAGCATCTCCAGCAGGAAAATGATCGGCACGCTGATAAACATCAGCTGCCAGTCGCGCGCCATCTCGTTCTGGTCAGGGTTAATCACCAGTTCCCAGACAAAGGGATTAAGATGCAGGTGAAAACGGGTGAAAACTTCGCTATCGATCAGCAGCAGCGTCATGCCCACGGTCGCCAGAACAACCGAGATAAAGCGCATTAAGCGCTGAGAGACGACGATAAAAGTCAGCGGGAAAAGAATCAGCACGTAGCTGGTAAAGACCAGGAAGCTGAAGTGACCAACGAGACTGACGTACGAAAAGAGGCGTCCGGCAAGCGTCGTTGGCCAGTCGGCGACAAACAGATAGCGACTGCCGAGCACCATAGCCAACAACATGTTGAAAAGGGCGAACCAGTGCCCCCAACTGACCATCTGGGAGACTTTTTCTCGGTAGGGCTGACGAAGAGTCACCATATACTGTTGTTCGTTATCCTTAGTGCGCCGGATCGTCGTTGATAGATGACTGCAGCGCCTGGGCAAAAGAACGGGCGATGGCCTGACGCTGCGCCGGCGCGACGCTACTATTGATCAGGTTAGTCACCATATTGCCCAGTACCATCAGTGACAGGTCAACGGGCGCTTTATGTGTTTCCAGAACGCTCGTCAGCTCGCTGAGCAGCTGTTCGACGTGTTCATCGCTATAGCGGGATAATTGCGGCATAAACTCAAAATCTGTTTGTTCGTGAAAGGGCAACATATTACCGTAGCAGCAGCTTTTTTTCCGCATTTTTTCGCCGCGACGCAAAAGCGCGCGGCTTCGCTCGCAAAGAGTCACGCGGCGGTTGCGTCGTCGCCCCGCCGGTGGTTGAATACCGCCCGGTCTAAAAGGAGAGTTTAACATGAGTCTGGATATCGACCAGATTGCCCTGCATCAGTTAATCAAACGTGATGAACAAAATCTGGAGCTGGTGCTGCGCGAGTCACTGCTGGAGCCGACGGCGACGGTGGTGGAGATGATGGCCGAACTGCATCGTGTCTACAGCGCGAAAAATAAAGCCTACGGCCTGTTTAATGAAGAGAGCGAGCTGGCGCAGGCGCTGCGCGGGCAGCGTAAGGGCGAAGAAGCGTTCCTGCCGTTTAGCCGCGCCGCTACCGGTCGCCTGCGCGACGAACTGGCAAAATATCCCTTTGCTGAAGGCGGAATCGTGCTGTTTTGCCAGTATCGCTATCTGGCGGTGGAATATCTGATGGTGGCGGTGCTGAACAACTTAAGCAGCATGCGCGTTAATGAAGAGCTGGATATCAGCTCCACCCATTATCTGGATATCAATCACGCGGATATCGTCGCCCGTATTGATTTAACCGAGTGGGAAACCAACCCGGAGTCAACGCGCTACCTGACCTTCCTGAAAGGCCGGGTAGGGCGCAAGGTGGCGGATTTCTTTATGGACTTCCTCGGCGCTAGCGAAGGGCTGAACGCGAAAGCGCAGAACCGCGGCCTGCTGCAGGCGCTGGATGATTTCGCCGCCGATGCGCAGCTGGATAAATCTGAGCGTCAAAACGTGCGCCAGCAGGTATACAGCTACTGCAACGAACAGCTGCAGGCCGGTGAGGAAATCGAGCTGGAGTCGCTATCAAAAGAGCTGGCGGGCGTCAGCGAGAAGACGTTTCAGGAATTTACCGCGGAACAGGGCTACGAGCTGGAAGAGAGTTTCCCGGCGGATCGCAGCACTTTGCGTCAATTAACCAAGTTTGCCGGCAGCGGCGGCGGGTTAACCATCAACTTTGACGCGATGCTGCTGGGCGAGCGGGTGTTCTGGGATCCGGCCACGGATACCCTAACCATTAAAGGCACGCCGCCTAACCTGCGCGATCAGCTGCAGCGCCGCACCTCCGGCGGAAATTAAAACGCGAAATCCCGACGCCGAGTCGGGATTTTTTTAGCCTTAGGCCTGAGCTATCCGGCGCAGACGATCTCTACGCCATCGATGGCTAACTGCTGGCGCAGCGCCTCATCTAATGTCGTATCCACGATCAGCGTACTGACCAGACCCAGCTCGCCGATAGCAAAGGCCGACGCGGAGTTCAGCTTCTCTTGTGACGCCATCACCACCGTTTCGGCAGCCCGCGTCGCCAGCGCGCGCTTGATTCCCGCTTCTTCATAATCGCCGGTGGTGAATCCCGCCCGCGGGTGAACGCCGGTGACGCCCATAAAAAACAGATCGGCATTGATGCGGGAGATACTTTCCAGGGCGGCGGACCCGACGCTGACCACCGAATGTTTAAACAACCGGCCGCCAATCAAAATCACCTCGATCAACGGTTTATCCACCAGCGCGACGGCGATCCCCGGGCTATGGGTGACAACTGTACACGCGAGGGTAGCCGGTAGCAGACGTACCATCTCTCCGGTGGTGGTGCCGCCGTCGATAATCACTACCTGGCCGGGTTGAATGAGCTCTACCGCGCGCTGGGCAATGGTCTGCTTTGAGGCGATTTGCACGCTCTTTCTTGTTTCAATGGGCGCGATGGCTTCGGAAACCGGCAGCGCGCCGCCGTGGACGCGCTGCAGTTTGCCTTCCGCGGCCAGCTCCCGCAGATCCCGGCGAATGGAGTCTTCTGAGACGCTAAAGCGCTGGCTGAGATCCCCTGACATTACCTGTTTTTCCTCGGCGAGGATCTGCAAAATCTGCTGTTTTCTCTGGCTGGCAAGCATCAAAATACCTTCATGAGTGATCTTGTTTGTGCACGATTATGCATGTTATGTTGCTCTCTGTCACCTAAAAGGGGAAAAACATGCACGATGATGCACCGCGCGTTCGCCATATTCGCGAAACGCTATTATCGGACAACTGGTACACACTCAAGAAATATACCTTCGAATTATTACGCCGGGACGGGCGCTGGCAGGAGCTGAGTCGGGAAGCTTACGACCGCGGCAACGGCGCGGTGATCCTGCTCTACAATCGTGAAAAGCAAACGGTAGTGCTGGTTCGCCAGTTTCGCTTTCCGGTGTGGATTAACGGTCATGATGGCTTTTTGATCGAAGCCGCAGCCGGACTGCTGGATAACGCTTCTCCGGAGGCGCGCATCGTTGCCGAAGCCGAAGAGGAGACCGGTTTTCGCGTCACGCGGATTGAGCCGGTATTCACCGCTTACATGAGCCCCGGTTCGGTGACGGAGAAGCTTTACTTTTTCATCGCCGAATACTCTGCCGACGATCGGCGCGGCGACGGTGGCGGTGGCGGTCTGGCGACGGAAGGGGAAGATATCGAGGTGCTGGAGTGGCCGCTGGAAAAAGCGCTACAGGCTATTGGTGAAGGGGAAATCGTCGATGCGAAAACGATTATGCTGCTGCAGCATCTGGCACTGAATGCGGCAACGTTGTTAGCCCGATAAACAAAACGCCCCGAACCTTGCGGAGCGGGGCGTTTGCCATACAACTTTCAGTCGGCGATTAAGCGCGAACGAAGTCGATGTGAGTCAGCTTCGGCTTGAACGGGTGACGCTGAACAGCCTGAGCTTTAACTTTCTCTTCTTTGCCATCAACAACGAGGGTCAGAACTTCGTTGTAGAACTCAGCGTTGTTCTGCATGTTCCACACTTTGTCGTGATCCAGTTCGATTGCTACTGGCGCAGCTTCGCCGCCATAGATGATGGCCGGGAATTTGTTAGCTGCACGCAGGCGGCGGCTCGCACCCTTACCCTGCTCTTTACGTAATTCTGCATTGATAGTAAACATTGATGTCTCTCTATATATAAATCCTGCTACAGGCGACCCAGCAGCAGGCAGATTATCTGCTTTGCGAATGCAAAAGCGGGCGGCATTATAGCCGCCATACGTTTTTGCGGCAACCAAAACCTCAGGCGTACGGAGGATTAACGCAGTTCATTGGCCCGGCGGAATCGGCCCTGATAATCAAATACTTTCTCCCGCACCTGCCAGTATTGCCCCTTCATGCGCGCCACGACAAAGTCCGGATGGCGCAGCAGCGCCTGCTGGGCGAGGATATCGGCGGGCGTTATCCAGCGCAGCGGCACGCCCGGCGTTCGGGTGTGTGGGCGGATAAAGAGCTGCTCAAAGGCGGTGCGCTGGGCGGGGGTATGCAGGCGGAAGCGCTCGCTGACCTCCGCGCCATCTTCGTCGTAATAGGTGATTTTCAGCCAGTTGCCTTTATCATCCGCGCCGTGCTGCAGATCCATTCCGCTACAGCGCAGCACCAGCGCGTCTTTTAGCTTCAGCGCGGCTTTCAGCATGTCATCGGGGTCGACCAGAATGGTATCGCACTCGCGGCAGCGGCGGGCGGCGATATCGTTTTCCGCGTTACACTGCGGGCAGTTTTTGAAGCGAAAGCGAAAATCACACTGCTCGCGATGGCCTTCGTCATCTTCAAACCAGCCCTGGCAGCGGCGGCCAAAGTGTTCAATCAGCGTGCCGTCGGCGGTGGTTTTCCCCCAGAAAGTATTGGCGAAACCGCATGCCGGGCAAAACACCTGGACCGGCACGTTGTCGCTTTTTCCTTTCGGCGTCCCCACTTCCGGGGCATAGAGATCGTGCGGATTCCCGGCGTAATCAAGGATCAGGCAGTCGGTTTTACCCGGCGCCAGGCGCAGGCCGCGGCCGACGATCTGTTGGTAAAGACTCACCGACTCGGTCGGGCGCAGGATGGCGATCAGATCGACATGCGGCGCATCAAATCCGGTGGTCAGCACCGCGACGTTGACCAGATAGCGATACTGCTGGGCTTTAAACGCTTCAATGATGCGATCGCGCTCTGGACCCGGCGTTTCACCGGTGATTAAAGCCGCTTCGCCCTGCGGAAGTAACCCGGTCACTTCGCGGGCGTGTTCAACGGTGGCGGCGAAAATCATCACTCCTTTGCGCGTGTGGGCGAACTCGACGATTTGGCTAACGATATGCGGCGTGACGCGCTGCTGTTTTTTCAGCTCATGGTTCAGGTCGGACTCGCTGAACAAGCCATTGCTTTGCGCCTGGAGACGGCTGAAGTCATACTGAACCACCGGCATATCCAGCCGCTCCGGCGGCGTCAAATAGCCGTTCTTAATCATATAGCGCAGCGGCAGCTCGTAGATGCAGTCGCGAAACAGCGCTTTTTCATCGCCGCGCACCATGCCGTGGTAGTGGAATTGGTAAATCCATCCCTTGCCGAGGCGAAAAGGCGTGGCGGTCAGCCCCAGCAGACGCAGATGCGGATTGACCTGCTGAAGGTGGCTGATGATCTGCTGGTACTGGCTGTCATCATCGTCGCTGATGCGGTGGCACTCGTCGACGATCAGCAGCGAAAACTCGCCCTGAAACTGGTCAAGGTTGCGGGCGACCGACTGCACGCTGCCAAAGACCACTTTACCGTGGCTCTCTTTGCGCTTAAGGCCCGCGGCGAAAATATCCGCCTCCAGACCGAGCGCGCAATACTTGGCGTGGTTCTGTGCCACCAGCTCTTTAACGTGCGCCAGCACCAGTACCCGACCGCGCGCCAGGCGCGCCAGTTCGGCGATGACCAGGCTTTTACCTGCGCCGGTCGGCAGGACAATCGCGGCGGGTTCATGGTGGCGGCGAAACCAGGCGAGCGTGGCGTCGACCGCTTCTTTTTGGTAGGGACGTAGTGTAAAGGTCATGAATTTATAGCGGTTAATTAACTCGCGAATAGTATGCCACGAATCTTTTCCCTTGAGTGGTGTTAATAGCTCGTTATACTACCTATGAAATTCTTCTTTTTCGGGCGCGTTGCCCGCTCCAGCACTCTTACAGGCTAAAAAATCTCATGCGACTTGATAAGTTTATCGCTCAGCAACTTGGCGTTAGCCGGGCTATTGCCGGGCGTGAAATCCGCGGCAGCCGCGTTACCGTGGACGGCGACATTGTAAAAGACTCCTCCTTCAAGCTTCTGCCGGAGCATGACGTCGAGTATGACGGCAATACGCTGGTTCAGCAGACCGGCCCGCGCTACTTTATGCTCAACAAGCCGCAGGGGTACGTGTGTTCCACCGACGATCCGGATCATCCAACGGTCCTTTATTTCCTCGACGTGCCGGTGGCGCACAAGCTGCATGCCGCGGGTCGCCTGGATATCGACACGACCGGGCTGGTGCTGATGACCGACGACGGCCAGTGGTCCCACCGCATTACTTCTCCTCGCCATCATTGTGAAAAAACCTATCTGGTGACGCTGGAAAACCCGGTTGACGAGACGACCGCCGAGCAGTTTGCCAAAGGCGTTCAGCTGCATAATGAGAAAGAGCTGACCAAACCGGCGGTGCTGGAAGTCGTGACCCCGACCGAGGTCCGCCTGACCATTAGCGAAGGGCGCTATCATCAGGTTAAGCGAATGTTTGCTGCGGTGGGTAACCATGTGGTGGGCCTGCATCGCGAACGTATTGGCGACATTGCGCTTGATGCGGCGCTGGCGCCCGGTGAATATCGTCCGCTGACAGAAGCTGAAATTGCCAGCGTCGGCGGCCAACATGCGCGGAGTAAAACGTGACGGCAAAGCAGAATTCTTCGTTAGGGATTGTGTTTATTCTAGGCCTGCTGGCGATGTTAATGCCGCTGTCGATTGATATGTATCTTCCGGCGCTGCCGGTGATCGCGGCGCAGTTTAACGTGCCGGACGGCAGCGCGCAGATGACGCTGAGCACCTATATTCTGGGCTTTGCCCTCGGCCAGCTGTTGTATGGCCCGATGGCGGACAGCTTAGGGCGTAAGCCGGTTATTCTTGGTGGTACGCTGGTTTTTGCCGCGGCGGCGGTGGCCTGCGCGCTGTCGCAGACTATCGATATGTTGATTACCATGCGCTTTTTCCACGGTCTGGCGGCCGCAGCGGCGAGCGTGGTGATTAACGCCCTGATGCGTGATATCTATCCCAAAGAAGAGTTTTCGCGGATGATGTCGTTCGTCATGCTGGTGACGACCGTCGCGCCGCTGGTGGCGCCGATGGTCGGCGGCGCTGTGCTGGTGTGGTTTAGCTGGCATGCGATATTCTGGATCCTCGCGCTGGCTGCACTCTTAGCCTCGGCGATGATCGCGTTCTTTATTAGCGAGACCCTGCCGCCGGAACGCCGGCAGAAGTTTCACATTCGTACTACGTTAGGTAACTTCGCGACCCTGTTTCGCCATAAGCGGGTGCTTAGCTATATGCTGGCAAGCGGCTTTAGCTTCGCCGGGATGTTCTCGTTTCTGAGCGCCGGCCCGTTTGTGTATATCAATATTAACCACGTTTCGCCGCAGCACTTTGGCTACTATTTTGCGCTGAACGTCGTGTTCCTGTTTGTCATGACTATGATCAACAGCCGGTTTGTGCGGCGGGTTGGGGCGCTAAATATGTTCCGCGCCGGGCTGTGGATCCAGTTTGCCATGGCGGTATGGATGGTGGTATGCGCGCTGTTTGACGTGGGTTTTTGGGCGCTGGTGTTTGGCGTAGCGGCTTTCATCGGCTGCGTTTCGATGGTCTCTTCCAACGCGATGGCGGTGATTCTCGATGAGTTTCCGCATATGGCCGGGACGGCTTCCTCGCTGGCAGGCACTTTCCGTTTCGGCATTGGCGCCATTGTCGGCGCGCTGCTATCGATGGCAACGTTTACCACCGCCTGGCCAATGCTGATTTCGATCGCCTTCTGCGCCAGCAGCTCCATCCTCTTTTATCTCTACGCCAGCCGACGGCGCAAAGCCGCGCGCTAAGCGACTTTCAGGGGGCGATATCGCCCCTTTTTTTGATGCATGTCAACCGAATCCGGCTTCTCAGTTCAGTAATTTGTTTATTTTATGTAAAATCAAATCGCTCTAAAAGTCGCATGATTGCGATAAAAAAGTTGTTTTAGATCACAGAAACGGGTACATATAGCCCGAAGATGTTCCACCTGCACAATTATAAACTTTTACATTACAAACCAATAACACGGCTATGCCACTGGTGTAAGCGTTTTCTGTGCAGGATCAGGACTAGTTGTCAATAATGTGTTAGTATTGATGTAAAATTATTGTGAAGTATTTTGCTTCCGGGGTAAACACGTGAATACACTGCAACTCTCTATCGTACACCGTCTGCCGCAGAGCTATCGCTGGCTGGCCGGTTTTGCAGGTTCAAGAGTTGAACCGATTCCGCAAAACGGCGCCCAGAGCGAAAATAGCCTCGTGGCGTTGAAATTACTCAGCCCCGATGGCGAAAGCGCGTGGCCGGTCATGCATAAGCTCAGCCAGGCGCTTAGCGACATCGAGGTCGATAGCTCTGTCGTTGAATGCGAAGGGGAACCGTGCCTGTTTGTTAACCGTCAGGACGAATTTGCCGCAACCTGTCGCCTGAAAAATTTCGGCGTGGCGATTGCAGAACCCTTCTCCGGCAACAACCCCTTCTGACCGTCAGCTCAACGCCAGCAGCTGACGGGTATACTCCTGCTGCGGAGCGGTAAATACGCGCTCGCACTCACCCTGCTCGACGACTTCTCCCTGCCGCAGCACCATTACCTGATGACACAGCGCCCGCACGACGCGTAAATCATGGCTGATAAAAATATAGGCCAGCTGATGCTTTTGCTGCAACGCCTTCAGCAGAGTGAGGATTTGCGCCTGCACGGTTTTATCCAGCGATGAGGTTGGCTCATCCAACACAATAAGCTGCGGTTTGACGACCAGCGCCCTGGCGATAGCGATGCGCTGACGCTGGCCGCCGGAGAAGGCGGCAGGGTAGCGATGCCGGGATTGCGGATCGAGCCCTACCTCCTGCATCACCTGAATCACCGCCTGTTCCCGTTCGGCGGGCGTAAGCGTCGGCTGATGAACGCGCAGTCCCTCTTCAATAATTTGCAGCACGTTGAGCCGCGGGTTTAGCGATGAGTTAGGGTCCTGAAACACCACCTGCATGCGGCGACGTAGCGGCAGCATCTGCCGACGGTTGCGTCCCTGAAGCGCCTCACCGTCAAAGGCGATCGCGCCAGCGGAATGAATCAGACGCAGAAGCGCCAGCCCGGTGGTGCTTTTGCCCGATCCTGACTCGCCGACCAGCCCCAGCGTTTCTCCCGCGCGCAAATGAAAGCTGACGGCATTAACGACGCGGTTATGATCGACAACCCGTCGCAGCAGACCTTTACGTATCGGAAAGGCGATACTCAAGTTTTCCGCCCGCAGTAATACCGGCGCATCGGGCGCGAGCGGGACGGGATCGCCCGACGGCTCGCTGTCCAGCAGGCGGCGGGTATAAGGGTGTTCGGGGGCGGAGAACAGCGCCTGGCAGCCGTTTTGTTCAACGCAGCGGCCATTCTGCATCACCGCGACGCGATCGGCGAGCTGACGAACGATGCTCAGATTATGGGTGATAAACAGCAGCCCCATATTTAACTCTTGCTTCAGCTCGCGCAGCAGCGTGAGGATTTGCGCCTGCACCGAGACGTCCAGCGCGGTTGTGGGTTCGTCGGCGATAAGCAGCTCCGGGCGGGTCAATAGCGCCATGGCGATCATCACCCGCTGGCGCTCGCCGCCGGAGAGCTGATGCGGATAGTCAGCCAGCCGCCGGGGCGCATTGCGGATCCCGACGCGCTCCAGGCAGTCGAGGATTTCTCCGCGGGCCGCTTCTTTACGCATCCCGCGATGCAAGGAGAGCACTTCGTACAGCTGTTTTTCCAGGGTATGCAGCGGATTAAGCGAAACCATCGGTTCCTGGAAGATCATCGCGATGCGGTTACCGCGCACGCCGCGCAGGGTGCGTTCATCGGCATGCAGTAGCGACTGACCGTGAAAGCGGATATCGCCGGTGGGATAGCTGACCGGCGGCGACGGGAGCAGCCGCAGCACCGATAGCGCGGTCACGCTCTTACCGGAGCCGGACTCGCCGACCAGCGCCAGGGTCTCGCCGACGGCAATCTGCAGCGACAGTTCGCTGACGACCGAAGTGGTTTCTCCCTGCTGACGAAAGGCGATGGAGAGATTATCGATATCTAACAGAGGTTGCGTCATGCTACACCGCCTTGCTTGGATCAAAGGCATCGCGAACCGCCTCACCAATAAAAATCAATAACGTCAGCAGTACCGCCACCGATAGAAAGGCGGCGATGCCCAACCAGGGCGCCTGAAGGTTGTTTTTACCCTGCAACAGCAGCTCACCCAGCGAAGGTGAGCCCAGCGGCAGGCCAAAGCCGAGAAAATCGAGCGAGGTCAGGGTGGTTATTGAACTACACAGAATGAACGGCAGAAAGGTCAGGGTGGCGACCATGGCGTTAGGTAGCATATGGCGTAGAATAATCGCGCGATCGCTGACGCCAAGCGCCTGCGCGGCGCGGATATAATCATAGTTACGGGTGCGCAGGAACTCGGCACGGACGACGCCGACCAGCGTCATCCAGCCGAACAGCACGGTAATGGCCAGCAGCCACCAGAAGTTGGCCTGCACAACGCTTGAGAGCAGGATAATCAGAAACAGCGTCGGCATTCCCGACCATACTTCGATAAACCGCTGTCCCCAGAGGTCAATTTTTCCACCGTAATACCCCTGAACGGCGCCGGCCATCACCCCCAGCACGCTGGAGAAGAAGGTCAGCAGCAGACCAAAGAGAATGGAAATGCGCGTACCGTAGAGAATTCGCGCCAGCACGTCTCCGCCGTTGGCATCGGTGCCCAGCCAGTTCTGGGCTGACGGCGGCGAAGGGAAGGGCGCGTCGGTGGCGAAATTTATGGTCGTCGCGCCGAACCGAACCGGCGCCCACAGGGCCCAGCCGTTATCGTCCAGCCGCTTTTGCAGCCACGGGTCCTGATAGTCGGCGGCGGTGGCAAAGCTGCCGCCGAAAGTGGTCTCGCTGTAGTTTTTCAGGAGCGGGACGTAGAGGCTGCCCCGGTACTGGACGAGCAGCGGCTTATCGTTAGCAATCAGCTCAGCGCACAGGCTACAGGCGAAAAGCGCTAAAAAGATCCATAGCGACCAGTAGCCGCGGCGGTTGTGGCGAAAACGCGCCCAGCGGGCCTGGTTGACGGGACTAAAAAATGACATTAGCGGCCCTCAAAATCGATACGCGGATCGACCAGCGTATAGCTGATATCGCTGATGATATTCAGCAGCAGGCCAATCAGGGTAAAAATATACAGCGTGCCGAACATGACCGGGTAATCGCGAGATACGGTGGCCTCATAGCCCAGTAGCCCCAGTCCGTTTAGCGAGAACATCACTTCAATCAGCAGCGAGCCGGTAAAAAACATACTGATAAAGGTGGCCGGGAAACCGGCGATTACCAGCAGCATGGCGTTGCGAAATACGTGTCCCCAGAGGATCTGCTTTTCGCTGACCCCCTTGGCGCGGGCGGTAACCACGTACTGCTTGCGGATTTCATCAAGAAAGCTGTTTTTGGTCAGCATAGTGAGGGCGGCAAAACCGCCGATCACCGTTGCCAGCACTGGTAGGGTGATATGCCAGAGATAGTCGAGGATTTTTTGGTACCAGGGCAGGCTGTCGAAGTTGGCTGACACCAGCCCGCGCAGCGGAAAGAGATCGAAATAGCTGCCGCCAGCAAAGATAACGATCAGCAAAATGGCGAACAGGAATGCCGGGATTGCATAGCCGATAATAATCAGCGTACTGCTCCAGACGTCAAAATGGCTGCCGTTGCTGACCGCTTTACGGATCCCCAGCGGAATCGACACCAGATAGATAATGAGCGTACTCCATAAACCCAGGGTGATAGAGACCGGCAGGCTGTCTTTAATCAGCTGTAGTACCGATGAGCTACGAAACAGGCTATCGCCAAAATCAAAGCGCAGGTAATCTCCGAGCATTTTAAAATAGCGCTCGTGCAGAGGCTTATCAAAGCCGTAGCGGTGGGTTATCTCTGCAATCACCTCCGGGTCCAGCCCGCGCCCGCCGCGATAGTGCCCATCGCTGATGTTGCTGACCCCGGTACGCGCATGACTGGCGGCCATGCCGCCGTCTCCGGCGCCGGGCAAGCCGCCGCGGTCGCCGAACTCAATCGCCGCAATCGCCTGATCGACCGGACCGCCGGGCGCGATCTGCACAATAAAAAAGTTAATGGTGATAATCGCCCACAGGGTGGGGATGATGAGCAGTAGTCGGCGGAGCAGATATGCACCCATCTTAATTCCTTAGCGTCTGTCCGCGGGGAGTCTGGCCGCTTTGCTTGCGTCGTACCACCAGTTTTCGAAACCGGAGGAGTAGACCGCGCGGGTCTGCGGGAAGGAGAATTTGTCCCAGTAAGCGGTTCGGTCCTGCGCCATATACCACATCGGCAGCATGTAATAGTTCCAGGTCAGCACGCGGTCGAGAGCCCGGCCCAGCGGCAGCAGCTTTTCTTTATTACCCTGCCAGCGAATAATCTGCGCGATGAGCCGGTCGACGGCCGGGTTTTGTACTCCTGAGGCGTTGTAGCTGGAGTTTATATATTCGGAGTCCCAGGAGACTTGCAGGTCGGTGCCGGGCCAGGGGGTGGCGCGCCAGACGTTAGGCATCATGTCGTAATCCCGGCTGCGCTTGCGGTTACTGTATTGGGAGTTGTCGACCTGGCGAATATCCATGACGATGCCGAGCCGCTGGAGGTTGTGCTGGAAGGGCAGGACCCAGCGATCGCTACTGCCAGAGGGGAGCAGCAGCTCAAAGCGTAACGGTTTGCCGCTCTGCGCGTTTACCCGCTGCTGGTTTTTCACTATCCATCCCGCCTGGTTGAGGATGGCATCGGCTTTGAGTAAATTCTCTCGCGCAAAACCGTCGCCGCTGGAAACCGGCGGCCGGTATATCTGCGTGAAGACTTCAGCCGGGATCTCTTTTTTCAGCGGCGTCAGCAGGGCGAGCTCGTCGGCATCTGGATAATCGCGCGCCGCATATTCGGTATTCTGAAAGAAGCTGTTGGCGCGGCTGTAGGAGCGATAAAACAGCGCCTTATTCATCCATTCAAAATCAAAAGCGAGGGTAATGGCTTCGCGTACCCGGCGGTCGGAAAATACCGGGCGCTGAATATTAAACGCCAGCCATTGCGTGTTCTGCGCCGAGGTGTTGGTGTATTCGTCTTTTACGATATAGCCGTGGGTAAAATTGCGCCCGACGTAACGAGTAGCCCAGTTTTTGGCAACGTTCTCTTCGCGACGGTCAACGGCGCCGGCCTTAAAGGCTTCGAAAGCAACGTTGTCGTCCAGGTAATAGTCGTAGCGCAGCGTATCGAAATTCCAGCGTCCGCGGTTGACCGGTAAGTCGGCGGCCCAGTAGTCTTTTACCCGCGAGTAGGTAATGTACTGGCCCATGCGCCAGGCAGTGATGCGATACGGACCACTGGCCAGCGGTGGCGCAGAGAGTGGATCGCTAAGCTTATGGTGCTGCCAGTATTTTTCCGGCATAACGGGCAGCGTCATCAGGCTAAGCATGTTCTCTTTGCCCGGTTTGGCTAAATCAATGCGGACGGTGAGTGGAGCGATGGCTTTTACCGTGGTGCCTTTATAATAGAGGCGAAACTGCGGTACCCCTTCGGTCATAAACTTCTGGAAGGTAAACGCAACATCGGCGGCGGTGATGGGGCTGCCGTCGTGATAGCGCGCGCGCGGATTGAGCGTAATCTCCATCCATGAAAAATCATCGGCATAGCGCGCATGCTCGGCAATCAGCGGATAGTAGCTGCCGGGCTCATCGTCAGAGGTGGTGAAGAGCGTATCGTATAAACTTTCGGTACGAATACCCGGGTTGCCGCGCATGGCGTAGCGGTTGAAATTATCAAAGGTGCCGATGGCGGCGAGGGTAATTGCGCCGCCTTTAGGCGCGGCGGGATTGGCATAATCGTAATGGGTGAAGCCTGCGGCGTATTTCGGCTCGCCGATAATCGCGAACCTGTCGCTCTCTTTAATGGTTTGCGCCTGGCTGTGCAGGCTAAATAAGGTCAACAGTATCAGGCTGATGCGCGCAAAAATAACCAGGATATCGTCCTCCCATGCCGGGCCTGAAACGGCCTGACCTCTGATAGCAAATAATAAAGGACACTTAGCGGGTTGTGAAATATTTCGCCGGTTCATCATGGGCGGCGATCAGCGCTTCCAGCGTCAGCGGTCGGCTTAACCAGTATCCCTGCAAATAATTTACCCCATGATCGCGCAGCCATTCCGCCTGCTCCTGCGTTTCCACGCCTTCGGCGACGGTGGTGAGCTTCAGCCGGCGGCTTAGGGTGATAACGGCGTCCAGCACCGGCGAGGTCACGGTCTCCGTGCCGATAGCCTGTACGAAGCCGCGGTCTATTTTCAGGTAATCAAAGTTATAGCGTTCCAGATAAATTAGCGCGCTATGGCCGGTACCGAAATCATCAATCGCGATTTCAAAACCCTGCTCGTGCAGCCAGTCGAAGTTTTCTAAGGAACGATTTTTATCGATCATCGCGCGCTCGGTGATTTCCAGCACCACGCTAAAATGGTCGGCCGGCATGGCGGCGGTGAATCGCTGCAGATCCTGCTGAAAGCTCCCGGCGTGTAGATGCATGGGGGAAATATTGATCCCCAGCTTGCTCCCGGCGGGCAGGAGCGTTTGCAGAACAGGCGCATCCTGCGCAATCAAGGTTAAGAGATGGCGGGTAAGCGGAATGATGATCTGCTGGGTTTCCGCAAGGTTGATAAAGACATCGGGAGGGATCTCGCCGGCCACCGGATGCCGCCAGCGCATCAACACCTCAATGCCGCTAATTTGTAGCGTCTCTGACCTCACCACCGGTTGATAGACCACGTAGAACTGATCGTTTTTGATGGCCAGTAGAAGCTCTTTGCGCGGGTCCGACTTAATGGTGAGGACGTAGTAGCTTAAAAGCCCGGCCAACAGTCCGCAAACGACGCCCAACAGCAGAGCAAACTGCGTATTCTCCGCCAGCCAGCTGTTGGCGTAGAGATAGACTTTCAGCGGCAGGCCGTCAATTTGCGTCTGGCGAATGGGTGGCGAGATCAGGGTCTGCGGGTCGATGAGTTGGTTACTGAAGGTGGAAATGGCGACGTCCTTAATAGCCAGCGCCAGGCCGCTGAAATCATTCTGTCGCGCTGAATAGAGGATATAGGGCGTCAGGTTGGCATTAATCGAGACAAAAATACCGTCTTTCCCACCGTGGGGGCTACGGACCCACAACGCCAGCGCTGCGCTTTTGGGCATCATTGGCGTCCCGGGCAGAATCGCCATATCGACCGCTTGCGTTACATCAAGCTGCGGTATGAGCTGGGTTAAGGGCGTACTCATGACGCCTGTAGCGGAGGAACAAAACGCGAGGCCATTTTTGACCAGCAGGACAGCGCGGACGTTTGGGCTGAAGGCCGCATGGGCGGTTAAGCCTGAGGCGACGTTCTCACATGGCTCATCGACCAGCGGCTGCAGGTCGTGGATAGTCTGATTTAAATCGTGAAAATAGTCCTGCAGATAGGTATGGACGTTGTTAATAATGGCGTCGAAACGCTCCGCCCGGTTGTGATAAATCACCATAAACTGGATGCTACCGGCCAGCAGGGCGACGGCTATTCCAATACATATACTTGTCAGCCAGATTTTTCGCCGGGGAGCGAGGTGACGGGTAGGCATAGGCTATATTGTCAGTCCGTATTGTTGATGTGCGCCAAAGGGCTGATAGAAAACGTTTTTTCTATCCCTGCTTAAAGACATAGCTTATTTTACGAAGTTTATTGGCTGGCGAGCAAAAAAAAACACCGCCTCGGCAGTGTTTTTTTGTTTCTACCGTTGGCCAAGGGATTAACCAACGGTAGAAGACGATTACGAACGACTCAGAACGCGTCGCGCTTCGTTATAGCGCTTTTTCCAGTACGGTTCATCCATGCTTGAAATGGTCACACCGCTGCTGGTGGATGCATGAACAAACTGATTGTTGCCGATATAGATGCCAACGTGGCGGCCCGTGGAGCCGGCGCGGAACAGGACTAAATCACCGGTACGCAGCTGGGCGCGGCTGATCGATTTTCCAGAATCCTGCTGCTCTGAAGTGGAGCGGGGCAGTTCCAGGCCAAACTGTTCACGAAAAGTCCGTTGCACAAAGGCGGAACAATCGATGCCTTTACGGGTGCTGCCGCCGAGGCGGTAACGCACGCCCTTCCAGCTGGCATACTGATCCATCAAGCGGGACTTGACGTCCAGGTTGCGGACCATCGTTTCAAATTCATCCTGAGAGGCTTGCAGTGATGATAAATCGCCACTACCCACAGCAAGCGTCTCAGAATGCATATTTCTGGCGGTACTATTTGAACTACACGCGGAAAGCAGAACCGCAACTGCAATCGCGGGGGCGACCCGCAAGATATATCTCAAAATCGGCTGAGATTTGACCATGCTGTGTGTTATCCCTTGTTGTCCTTAACGACAATGTCGTTATAAAAAATGCCAAACGTGTTAGAGCCTAATTACCTGGTCGCAATGAGACAATTCCGTAAGCATAAAACTGTGGAGTCACGCACAAATTTATTCATTCTTTGAATTGATGTCGCTGACGAGGCAAAACGAGATTGAGGTTACCCGATCAACCGGGGGATGGCGAGCGGTTTTACGCATTTTCTTATAAGTATTTTTGCGACAAAAAGTGAATCATCGGCAAAGGACAAAATAGCGGCAGTGATGGGTAAAAAATACGCAATTTACTCATTTTTAAGATGATTAATATGACAGAAAGATGATGCAGGATGAGAAAACAGGCGAGGGCAAAAAAAGGGACCCAGAACGATCCCTTATGAATGATATTAATTAATTGTAAAGATAGATTTAAATTTTTGCTTTTCTACCCGGAAGGTGGCGCTCAAATAAGGCAATAACACTATCGCTCAATGAGGTCATCAATACCCAGGGGGCGCCTATGAGCACTGCCGTTAATGAGCCGACGGCAATATCGGTAAACCAGTGGGCGCCAATCATCACGCGTGGGAAAGCGAACACCACGAATATTACCAGCGCGATAGCAAACGCCCGGCGGCCAAAATAACGCCACATAAATGACGCAAATATCAGCAGCATCATCCCGTGATCGCCCGGGAAACTGTCTTTTGAAGCATCTTTGGTGGGGAATGAGATCACATCGCTCACTTTGGTGATGTCGGTAAAAGAGAGCGAAGGGCTGGCGCGCTTAACCGGCATCAGGTGCTGGGCCAGCTGATTGATAATGACGGCAGCCAGCAGCATCACCAGGCCGATGATAATCACCCGCCGGCGTCCGGCGCTCTGCTCTTTAAACCAGAAGCTCAGCATCAGGCTGCCCATCGCCAGTAGCGAGCAGGCGTCAAAGGCACGGTTATTGATAATCGCCAGCAGCCAGGTATAGGCGGTGCTCACGCCAACCAGGTGATTAAAGAAATAGAAGATCGCCGAGTCCAGCGGATTCCAGAAACCATGGTTAACGGGAAGGTACCATGAACAAAAAAGCGCTATACCCGCCGCGTTCAGCAGCAGAATAAGGGGAATTCGATTTTTAATCATAACTATCGTGTATTGGGTAAACGACGGCAACCATAGCCGTCTTAACTTAAACGAATCCTCAACAAGGAGGCCTGCAGTGCATTCCAGTCGGTCTCGGTATCGGCAATCAGCTCGATGCGGCTGTCGGGAGGGGAGAGGTTCTGCGTCTCAATATGCAGATCAAGCTGTTGGCGATTGATCCTTACCAGCCCCTCCGCAATGCGCATCACGCCTTTGACGCGCCCGACCGGCGCCAGGCGCGCCCATTCGAGCAGGGCAACGGTGTCGAAAACGGTTTCAGCGTCAAAAATCCAGCCGCAGGCGTGATAGCCCTGACCGCTATTCAGGCTGCGACGCCAGCGCTGATGGGCGGGGAGGCTAAGTGCCGCAAGGCCTTGTTTCTGCCCGTGGCCGTGCGCGTGTTCGGCGCTGGCGGGGAGCGGCGCAATATTGCGGCGCGGTAAATCAAGCAGCATCGGGTCGATATTGCCCCGCGTGGCGCTGACGAACCGGCGATCGCCCGCGTAGGCCTGCCACCATGCGGCAAAGGCGCGTTGACTTTCCTCCGTCGAGCGGTCGGCTTTATTGCTGATAATAACGTCAGCGGCCGCCAGCTGGTCGCGAAAGTTGTCGTTGGTCACCGCTTTTTCGTCAAGCAACTGGCGCGGGTCCAGCACGCACAAGGTGGCGCGCAGGTCGATCCACGGCTCGTATACCGAGGCGGTCAGCATATCGAGGATCTGTTTAGGATGGCCCAGCCCGGTGGGTTCTATCAGCAGGCGATCGGGTTTGCCCTGGCGTAGCAGGGTATTAAGCCCGACCTGCATCGGCAGGCCGTTTACACAGCACATGCAGCCGCCGGGGATCTCTTTGAGCAGCGCGCCGCTTTCCGCCAGCAGCGCGCCGTCAATACCCACTTCACCAAACTCGTTGACCAGCACGGCCCATTTTTCATCCGCGGGCTTATTGGCCAGCAGATGCAAAATCGTCGTGGTTTTACCGCTGCCGAGAAACCCCGTGATCAAGTTGGTTTTGGTCACTTTTTCTCCAGGATAAATGTAATGTTGTAACAGTTACGCCTATCCTGACGAAAAAAAGCGAAAAAGAGAAGTCTTAGCGCGGACAGAAGGGGACTCTGTCCGCTAAAAGGCAGTTATTGTTAAGCGTTCAGCGTGGCGGCAATCGCCTGACGCGCACCAAAGGCGGCAAGCTGATGCCATGCGGCGGTGATGTGAGCAACAAACTGCGGATCCTGCGGCAGGTCGTGACCGAAGATCTCCTCAAGCGTAAGCAGGGCCGCTACGCGCTGGTGTTCATCGCTGGCGGAGACCAGTTTCTGTATCTTATCGGCCAGCGGATCGCGAATATCAATGGCATTTCCGCCATCATCAATACCGCTGACGTAGCGCATCCAGCCCGCGACGCCGAGCGCCAGGAGCGGCCAGCGGCTGCCTTGCGTAAGGTGGACGCGAATACCGTCAAGCATACGTTGCGGCAGCTTCTGGCTGCCGTCCATGGCGATTTGCCAGGTCCGATGCTTCAGCGCCGGGTTGCTGAAGCGTTCGATCAGGCTGTCAGCATACGCCGTCAGATCCACGTCCTGAATAGATAAGGTCGGCGCCTGTTCGTCAAGCATCAGGCGGTATGCGGCGCTGCGGAAAATCGGATCCTGCATGCAGTCGCTAATATGCGCATGACCTGTCAGATAGCCAAGCCAGGCGAGGAACGAGTGGCTGCCGTTGAGCATCCGCAGTTTCATCTGTTCCCACGGCAGGACGTCATCGGTCATCTGGACGCCCGCGGTTTCCCAGGCCGGGCGTCCGGCAACGAAGTTATCTTCGATGACCCATTGAATGAAGGGTTCGCAGCTGATAGCGCAGGGGTCTTCTACGCCCAACGCGGCGCTAATTTCCGCCAGCGATTCATCGGTGGCGGCTGGCACAATACGGTCAACCATGGTGCCGGGAAAACTGACGTGCTCGGCGATCCACTGCGCCAGCTCCGGGCTCCGTTTTTCTGCCATTCCCAGCACGGCGTTTTTCACCACATGCCCGTTGTTGGGGATGTTATCGCAGGAGAGGACGGTAAACGGCGGTAGTTCACGCTGACGGCGGCGCGATAACGCTTCGACCAGAATGCCGGGAACCGATTGCGGCAGCGTCGGGTTTTGCAGATCGTGGATAATGCGCGGCTGCGTCATGTCCAGCAGGCCGCTGGCCGGATCGATGCAGTAGCCTTTCTCGGTGATGGTCAGAGAGACGATGGCGACCTGTGGTTCGCAAAATTTCTCAATAATCGCGGCCAGCGAATCCAGTTTTGCGTTCAGGCATTCATGGACGGCGCCGACCACGATTGGCTGATTGCCCTCGGCGCCTTTTTCTAGCACGGTAAACAGGTGGTTCTGCTGGCGAAGCTGGCTCATTAGCCGATCGCCGCTGAACAGACTGATCTCACAAATCCCCCAGTCCCCGCCGCCGGCGTTAAGCACCCGATCGGTGAGGAGCGCCTGGTGCGCGCGATGAAACGCGCCGAAACCAAAATGCACAATACGCGAACGCAGCTGGCTGCGGTCATATTGAGGGAGCTGTACGCCTTCCGGCAGCGTAGCCGTAGCAATGGTAGTCATTCTTAACACACCTGATTAACGGATAATTAACATTCCCAGTGTAAAGTTATATGACAACAAATTAAATTGGTGAGCCTTATTTATCCGCTTAATGTGAGCTCGATCATCAATTGTTAGCTGAATACCCGGCTGGCCTGAAAAGTGGGCGCGCTTAACGGAGGAGAGGAGCGATAGTTTAATTACTATTGGTATAACAACTTTGCAGCGAGTGAAGGGAGAGCAACGTTGCCAGCAGAGAGAGGGCCAGGCGCTGCGGATAAGGTGCGAAAAAAAAGGACAGCCGCTGGCTGCCCTTTATGATGTTGCAAACGCAGAGTTTAGTCCGCGCGGCCCATATAGCGACTCTCTTCGATATGGATACGAATGCGCTCGCCCGCGCTCAGGTATTCAGGCACCTGAACAACAAGGCCGGTGCTCAGCGTCGCCGGTTTGTTACGGGCGCTAGCGGATGCGCCTTTAATACCTGGTGCCGTCTCAACGATTTCCAGATCCACGGTCTGCGGCAGCTCCAGCGCCAGCAGCTGGCCGTCCCAGGTCAGAACCTGCATATCCGGCATGCCGCCTTCCGGCATAAACAGCAGCTCTTCTTCGATTTGCTCTTTGGTAAAGATATACGGGGTGTAATCTTCTTTATCCATAAAGACGTATTCGTTGCCATCGATATAGGAGAAGTCAACGAAGCGGCGGGTCAGGGTGACGGTATCAACGATGTCGTCGCCTTTGAAGCGTTCTTCCACTTTCAGGCCGGTGCGTACATCGGAGAAACGCATTTTGTACAGCGTCGCTGCGCCGCGGGCGCTGGGTGACTGAATATCAATATTTTTAACAATCAGCAGTTTGCCGTTGTAATTCAGCACCATACCTTTTTTAATTTCATTCGCTCTTGGCATTGCAGTAATCCTGTCACTTAAAGGGTCGAAAATATCGCGTAAAACTACTCGCGCCGGGCCTTTCAGGCAAGTGGAATTCGTCTGTTTTGCTATCTTCAGGTAAAACGTTTAGGCTGGGCTGCTAAAAGCGTTATCGGAAGAGTCGATTATGGAATGCCGCCCTGAATGCGGAGCTTGCTGTATCGCTCCTTCTATCTCCAGCCCTATCCCGGGCATGCCGCAAGGCAAGCCGGCAAACACCCGCTGCGTGCAGCTATCGCAAAATAATCTCTGCGCTATTTTTGGCTCGCCGTTAAGGCCGAAAGTGTGCGCCAGCCTGAAGCCGGAAGCGGAAATGTGCGCCTCCAATCGCGAAGACGCCATGACCTGGCTGCTTCATCTTGAACAGAGCACCTCTGCGTAGTGCATTTACCCGTCATACTTCAAGTGGCATGTGCGTTGGCTTCACTCGCTCACGCCTCCTGAAACTTGAATTATTTAGGGTATAAATTTTGTAAAAGCTTAATGCAATAAATCAGAAAAATTATGCTCAGGATCCATCTCCCGCGCGAGGGCGATCAGTTTCTTCTTATTACCAAGAGCGTAGCCGGATTTCTGTTTAACCAGCAGGCCTTCCTGACAGAATTGTGCGATCACATATAATAAATGACGATACGACACTCCCATATATTCCGCCGCCGGGGTATGTTTTTCGTGATAAATATCACAATGCTGAGTTAATAAAATAAATGCTGCCAGACGATTCACCAGTGGAAAAGATTGATTTTGGGTGAGCGACACGATGTTACGGTAGTTTTTTTGGCTTAACGCGATACAGAGATTACGCAGGAAAATGACGTCATTCAGCAACAAAGGGCGGAATGAAGCGATGGGCAGCGCCAGGCACCAGCACGCTTCGATGGCCTGAACGCCACGCGGATCGTGATGTTTATCAATGAGTTCTATCTCGCCGATAAAGCAGGGTGCGCCAAAGAAGTCGATCAGCGAGACCCGACCATTAGCTGATGTGGTGTAAAGCTTAGCCCGGCCGCGTGCGAGGTAAAAAAGGTGCGCGGGTTGAGCCCCCTCTTTAACAATATAATCCCCTGCCACAGCGTGGAACAATCGTGTATCCCGCACAACATCGACGGAAAATTTTTCCAGGTACCCCGAGTCGCTTATCAATTGCTGCTTGAGATTTTCATTTTGGATTTCTTTCACGGTCGCTTCCCGGTATGAGATTTCTCATATTCAGTATCAGTTTTCGCCTGGTATGCTGCAAACGTTAATCCGATACCTGTTTAATCCTGCTGTAATAACATAAAAATGGCGTAAAAGCGAAAAGAGGGAATAAAAATGGAAAAAAGAAAAATTATACTCGACTGCGATCCAGGTCACGATGATGCTATTGCGATAATGATGGCGGCCAGACATCCGGCAATTGATTTATTAGGAATAACAATTGTTGCGGGTAACCAAACGCTGGATAAAACGTTAGTCAATGGATTAAATGTTTGCCAACATTTAGATGTCAATGTGCCGATTTATGCCGGGATGCCACAGCCAATTATGCGTCAGCAAATTGTCGCTGATAATATTCATGGTGAAACCGGACTGGATGGGCCGGTATTTTCACCGTTAACTCGTCAGGCAGAAGAAACGCATGCGGTTAAATATATTATTGACACGCTCATGGCTAGTGAGGGTGACATCACGCTGGTGCCCGTTGGCCCACTGACCAATATAGCCGTCGCCATGCGAATGCAGCCGAAAATCCTGCCGAAAATTCGCGAGATTGTATTAATGGGCGGTGCTTATGGTACCGGAAACTTTACGCCATCGGCAGAGTTTAATATTTATGCCGACCCTGAAGCCGCTCGCGTGATATTCAGCTCGGGTGTCCCTCTGGTCATGATGGGTCTCGATTTGACTAATCAGACGGTCTGCACCGCTGATGTTATTGCACGCATGGAAAAAGCCGGCGGTCCGGCGGGACAGTTGTTTAGCGATATCATGAATTTCACCCTCAAAACGCAGTTTGAAAACTACGGCTTAGCGGGTGGTC
This sequence comes from Klebsiella pasteurii, assembly GCF_018139045.1. Taxonomy (NCBI): domain Bacteria; kingdom Pseudomonadati; phylum Pseudomonadota; class Gammaproteobacteria; order Enterobacterales; family Enterobacteriaceae; genus Klebsiella; species Klebsiella pasteurii. Next base: position 2,183,473 of record NZ_CP073236.1, on the reverse strand, counting down.
CGGTGCATGATGCCACCTGCATCGGCTATCTGATTAATCCTCAGGCCATCAAAACACAGGACATGTATGTTGAGGTAGATGTTAACAGCGGCCCCTGCTATGGCCGTACGGTCTGCGACGAACTGGGCGTACTCGGTAAAGCGCCGAATACCAAAGTCGGCATCACTATTGATACCGATTGGTTTTGGGGTTTAGTCGAAGAGTGCGTGCGGATGTACCGCTAATTCACTTTGTACCAGGCGTGCGGAATATCCCTCATCGCCTGATATACCCGTCGTCTTTCAAGCGGCTTCTTTGTTGGCTACGTTCGTTCACCCCCGTCACTTACTTGAGTAAGATCCTGGGGCTTTAATGAGGGACATCCGTGTCCCTTACCAAAGGCAGCCTTTGGCTGTTCAAATTCGTACCAGACGAATTTGTCTCTCTTGCCGCCTCTAAGCAACTTGAAATCCATTGGGTATAGAAACAGGCGGGCAGTAAGCTGTCGCCCGTAATAAAATCAGACATACCAAAACCTGGCGTAATGCCGGGTTTGCTGGCATCAAGAGATAATCATTATGGATATAATGAGAAGTGTTCTGGGTATGGTGGTATTACTGGCAATCGCTTTTCTACTGTCAGTAAATAAAAAACGAATTAGTCTGCGCACGACTGGCGCGGCGCTGGTACTGCAAATTGCTATTGGTGGTATTATGCTCTATTTTCCGCCAGGAAAATGGTTGGCGGAGCAGGCGGCTTTCGGCGTACATAAAGTGATGACCTACAGCGATGCCGGTAGCGCATTTATTTTTGGTTCGCTGGTCGGGCCGAAAATGGATCTCTTATTCGATGGTTCTGGTTTTATTTTTGCTTTTCGGGTATTGCCTGCCATTATTTTTATCACCGCATTGGTAAGCCTGCTTTATTATATTGGCGTAATGGGAATACTGATCCGAACTCTTGGCGGAATTTTCCAGAAAGCGCTGAATATTAGCAAGATTGAGTCGTTTGTTGCCGTTACCACCATTTTCCTTGGGCAAAATGAGATCCCGGCGATCGTTAAGCCCTTTATTAATAAGCTAAATCGTAATGAGCTATTTACCGCGATTTGCAGCGGGATGGCTTCAATCGCCGGGTCGACGATGATTGGCTATGCCGGGCTGGGCGTGCCGATTGATTATCTGCTGGCGGCATCGCTGATGGCGATTCCCGGCGGTATTCTGTTTGCCCGCCTTCTCAGCCCGGCGACTGAAGTATCGCAGGTGACTTTCGAAAACCTCTCCTTCACCGAAACTCCGCCGAAAAGTTTTATTGAAGCCGCGGCTAGCGGCGCGATGGCTGGGGTAAAAATTGCCGTGGGCGTGGCGACGGTAGTGATGGCGTTTGTGGCAATTATCGCTCTGATCAACGGCGTGATTGGCGGTATCGGCGGTTGGTTCGGTTTTGGTCACGCGACTCTGGAGGGGATTTTCGGTTATATCCTTGCACCGCTGGCCTGGTTAATGGGCGTTGACTGGAGTGATGCGACGCTGGCGGGCAGCCTGATTGGCCAGAAGCTGGCGATTAACGAGTTCGTAGCCTACCTCAACTTTTCGCCGTTCCTGCAAACGCCGGGAGCGCTGGATGTGAAAACTATCGCCATTATTTCTTTTGCGCTATGTGGTTTCGCCAACTTTGGTTCTATTGGCGTGGTGGTTGGCGCATTCTCGGCAATTGCACCCCAGCGCGCGTCTGAAATTGCCCAATTGGGGATGAGGGCGCTGGCTGCGGCAACGCTGTCAAACTTAATGAGCGCAACAATTGCCGGGTTTTTTATTGGCCTGGCGTAATACTCTGGTGTGCCGCTGATGCGGCACACCGCTGCTTTACACGTCTTTAATACGCCACAAGCAGGCCTGGGTAGCTACGCCCATGACCAGCGCAATCCAGAAGACGGCGTGATAGCTCCAGATTTCCGCGACGACGCCCGCCAGCGAACCGGCGATAATCCAGCCAACGCGCGTGGTATTGGTATAAAGCGTAGTGGCCGCGCCCGCCTGTCCGGGCATCAGATCCTGAAAATAGAGCATGCCGATACCGGCGAGAATGCCGATAAATATGGCGTTCAGCGCCTGCAGGGCCAGCAGCAGTCCGGGGGTATGTACGGTTAGCATGCCAACGTAAAACAGCACGCCGGCCACCGCTGAGATGCGCATCAGGAAGCGCTTGCCGAAGCGTTTGGCATAATAGCCCGCAATCAGCATGGTCGGGATTTCCAGTCCGGCGGCGGTGCCCATCATGACTCCGGCCAGCTTCTCCGATAAATGCAGCTCATTGATGATAAACAGCGGCATATTAATGATGTACAGGCTGTTGATTCCCCACATCAGCGTACAGATGATAAACAGCAGCAGCGCGTCGCGGCGGTTGGTGCGCGGCGTTTCGAGATGTCCCGTAGCGATCTTCGGCTCTTTACGCATGCTGGGAAGAAAAAACCAGACCATTGCGCCGCAGATCACAAAGGCGACCGCCGCGCTGAGATACATCACGGTAAAGCCGAAACCCATCGCCAGCGCGTAGGCCAGCGGCGGCCCGATAACCCATGCCAGAGACACCTGAGCGCGCAGAATCGAGCTGAACATGACCGCCTCGCGGCCCGTTTTGTCCGCATGCTCGCGGGCGAGGGCAAACATCTGCGGGTTCGCGGTGGAGCCGAAGCTGCTGAGGAATACGCCGATAAACAGCAAAATAAAGTAGTTACGGTTCCAGGCGAAGAGCACGCAGGCCAGCACGCCCATCAGGCAGCAGAAGACGATCAGCCGCTTGCGGTCGCCTTTGCGATCCGAACGCCCGGCGAGGAACTGGCTTACCAGAATGCCGATCACCGCGCTGCCGGTAAAAAAGAAGCCGACCATCGCCGGTCGGACGTGAACCTCGTTAGTCAGAAACAGACTCAGCGTCGGCGTCTGGAGTGCCCCGGCGATACCCGTCAGGAAGGCGACGATCAGAAAGGCGGAAGAGGTGAAATCAAACCCGCGTCGTGGCAGGGCGGCGCTACTGTTTTGCATGTCGGCGTTCATCGGTTTTCAGGAGTCGCGGAGTTTACGCCGTCACTCAGAAAATGAACAGTACCAGGGCACGAATAAATCAAAAAGACGTTTCAAAATCAAACTTCAGCAGAAAGCTGAAGTTTTCCCTTCATCCAGCTCCTGCTTCAGCAAAAGTGTGCTGTATCTCTAACTTCTGTTATCAGGAAACGAACTTTTCTTGCCTGGCGGCTAATAAAGGTACAGACTTCTTGAAACGTTTCAGCGTCATCGGGAGATTCTCCAGCAGGTAGATGACGCATTTTTTCTCAAAGTAGCTGAAACGATTCAATTCAGCAGGAGAGGAGAACCATGTTCCAGTTATCTGTGCAGGATATTCATCCCGGTCAGCAGGCCGGTAATAAAGAAGAGGCTATTCGTCAGGTTGCCTCCGCGCTGGTCAGCGCGGGCAACGTGGCAGACGGCTACGTCAACGGGATGCTGGCTCGCGAGCAGCAAACCTCCACTTTCCTTGGCAACGGTATTGCGATTCCGCACGGTACCACCGACACCCGCGACCAGGTGCTGAAAACCGGCGTTCAGGTTTATCAGTTTCCGCAGGGCGTGACCTGGGGCGAAGGGCAAACCGCCTACGTCGCCATCGGTATCGCCGCCAGCTCGGATGAACACCTTGGGCTGCTGCGTCAACTGACCCACGTGCTGAGCGACGACTCCGTTGCTGAACAGCTTAAGTCCGCGACGACCGCCGAAGAGCTGCGCGCCCTGCTGATGGGCGAAAAGCAGAGCGAAGCGCTGAAGCTGGATAATGAGACGCTAACCCTGGACGTTGCGGCCAGCGATCTGCTGACCCTGCAGGCGCTGAACGCCGCGCGGCTGAAAGAAGCCGGCGCCGTCGATGCTTCCTTTGTTAGCCGTACGATTAATGATAAACCGCTGAACCTCGGTCAGGGCATCTGGCTGAACGACAGCACCGAAGGCAACCTGCGCAGCGCCGTTGCCGTCAGCCGCGCGGCCAACGCCTTCACCAGCGATGAGCAGCCGGTTTCTCTGCTGATTACCGTCGCGATGGCCGATGACCAGCCGACGGCGGTGCTTAATCGCCTGAGCAATCTGCTCCTTGATAAAAAAGCTGACCGCTTGCTGAAGGCTGATGGCGCCACGCTGCTGGCTCTTCTGACCAGCGACGATGCGATTGCCGAAGATGTTCTCAGCGCGGAATACGTTATCCGCAACGAGCACGGGCTGCACGCGCGTCCCGGCACGATGCTGGTTAATACCATTAAACAATTCTCCAGCGACATTACCGTCACCAACCTTGATGGTTCGGGCAAGCCGGCAAACGGCCGCAGCCTGATGAAAGTCGTGGCGCTGGGCGTTAAGAAAGGTCACCGCTTGCGCTTTACCGCGCAGGGTGAAGATGCGCAGCAGGCGCTGGATGCGATTGGCGAAGCGATCGCCGCAGGCCTTGGGGAGGGCGCATAAATGAGCAGACGTGTCGCAACGATTACTTTAAACCCGGCCTATGACCTGGTGGGTTTTACCCCGGAAATTGAGCGCGGTGAGGTTAACCTCGTTCGCACCACCGGTTTGCACGCCGCAGGGAAGGGGATCAACGTTGCAAAAGTGCTGAAAGATCTCGGTATTGACGTCACCGTTGGCGGTTTCCTCGGTAAAGACAATCAGGATGGTTTTCAGCAGTTGTTCAGCGAGCTGGGCATCGCAAACCGTTTTCAGGTCGTTCAGGGCCGTACCCGTATCAACGTCAAGCTGACTGAGAAAGATGGCGAAGTTACTGACTTCAACTTCTCCGGCTTTGAAGTGACGCCGGGCGACTGGGAGCGTTTTGTTAATGATTCTCTTAGCTGGCTGGGCCAGTTCGATATGGTCTGCGTAAGCGGTAGCCTGCCGTCCGGCGTTAGCCCGGAAGCGTTCACCGACTGGATGACCCGTCTGCGTAGCCAGTGCCCGTGCATCATTTTTGATAGCAGCCGCGAAGCGCTGGTTGCGGGGCTGAAAGCGGCTCCGTGGCTGGTTAAACCTAACCGTCGCGAGCTGGAAATCTGGGCTGGACGCAAGCTGCCTGAGATGAAAGATGTCATTGAAGCTGCTCATGCGCTGCGTGAGCAGGGCATCGCTCACGTGGTTATCTCCCTGGGCGAAGAAGGCGCCCTGTGGGTTAACGCATCCGGAGAATGGATTGCCAAACCGCCTTCAGTAGAAGTGGTTAGCACCGTTGGCGCCGGCGATTCAATGGTTGGCGGCCTGATTTATGGCCTGCTGATGCGTGAGTCCAGCGAGCATACGCTGCGCCTGGCAACGGCAGTCGCCGCGCTGGCGGTGAGTCAGAGCAATGTCGGTATTACCGATCGTACCCAGTTGGCCGCAATGATGGCGCGCGTCGACTTACAACCCTTTAATTAACAGCAGGAGAGGCATAATGAAAACGCTGCTGATTATTGATGCCGGGCTTGGACAGGCTCGCGCCTATGTGGCGAAGACCCTGTTAAGCACCGCGGCGCAAAAAGCGCAACTCGAACTGATTGATAACCCAAATGACGCTGAGCTGGCGATTGTGCTGGGGACGGCGCTGCCGGCCGACAGCGCGCTGAATGGCAAAAAGGTCTATCTCGGCGATATCAACCGCGCCGTGGCTCACCCGGAGCTGTTCCTCGGGGAAGCCAAAAGCCATGCGACGCCTTACGCCGCTCCGGCCGCTGCTGCGTTGCCGGCTGCGGCTAACGGTCCAAAACGTATTGTGGCGGTCACCGCTTGCCCGACCGGCGTCGCGCACACCTTTATGGCGGCGGAAGCGATTGAAACCGAAGCTAAAAAACGCGGCTGGTGGGTGAAGGTTGAAACGCGCGGCTCCGTAGGCGCGGGGAATGCAATCACCCCGGAAGAGGTTGAACAGGCGGGTCTGGTGGTCGTCGCTGCCGATATCGAAGTGGATCTGGCGAAATTCGCCGGTAAGCCGATGTATCGCACCACCACCGGCCTGGCGCTGAAGAAAACCGCGCAGGAGCTGGATAAAGCCGTGGTTGAAGCGAAACCGTATCAGCCTGCGGGTAAATCCCAGGCCGCGGCGGAAGGCAAAAAAGAGTCCGCGGGCGCCTATCGCCACCTGCTGACCGGCGTGTCATACATGCTGCCGATGGTGGTGGCGGGCGGTCTGTGTATCGCGCTCTCCTTCGCTTTTGGTATTAAAGCTTTTGAAGTGAAAGACACCCTGGCCGCGGCGCTGATGCAAATCGGCGGTGGCTCAGCCTTCGCGCTAATGGTACCGGTCCTGGCGGGCTTTATTGCCTTCTCTATCGCTGACCGTCCTGGCCTGACGCCGGGTCTTATCGGCGGTATGCTGGCGGTGAGCACTGGTTCTGGCTTTATCGGCGGTATTATCGCCGGTTTCCTTGCCGGCTACGTGGCGAAAGCGATCAGTACGAAGCTGAAGCTGCCGCAAAGTATGGAAGCGCTGAAACCGATCCTGATCATTCCGCTGGTTTCCAGCCTGATCGTCGGTCTGGCGATGATTTACCTGATTGGTAAACCCGTTGCCGGGATCCTCGAAGGTCTGACCCACTGGCTGCAAACGATGGGGACGGCGAACGCGGTTCTGCTCGGTGCTATCCTCGGCGGTATGATGTGTACCGATATGGGCGGTCCGGTGAACAAAGCGGCCTACGCGTTTGGTGTTGGCCTGCTGAGTACCCAGACCTATGCGCCGATGGCGGCTATCATGGCGGCGGGTATGGTTCCACCGCTGGCCCTGGGCCTGGCGACGCTGATTGCGCGTAAAAAGTTCGACAAAGCGCAGCAGGAAGGCGGCAAGGCCGCGCTGGTTCTCGGCCTGTGCTTTATCACCGAAGGGGCGATTCCGTTCGCCGCACGTGACCCGATGCGCGTCCTGCCTTGCTGTATCGTTGGCGGCGCGGTGACCGGCGCGATGTCCATGTGGGTTGGCGCGAAGCTGATGGCGCCGCACGGTGGTCTGTTCGTCCTGCTGATCCCTGGTGCGATTACGCCGGTGCTTGGCTACCTGATGGCGATTGTGGTCGGTACGCTGGTCGCAGGTCTCTCCTACGCGGTGCTGAAACGTCCTGAAGTTCAAGCCGCCTGATAGACGTAGCAAACGCTTCTCAAGGGCAGAGTCTTCTCTGCTCTTTTTTTATGCCGCATTCTTCCTCCGCCCTCCCGCCGTATGTGCTCTTCTTCGCATTTTTAAACTGTTTAAAAACCATACTGGCCAAATTTTGTGATTTTGTTCATGTTCATATGAAAATCCTATTTTACCTCTCTTTACTTTAAAATTATTCCGCTTACCATAAACACATGTTCACATTCAAACATGTGTTTAAATGAGGGGCTGTGAATCGTGAGGTGTTTATTTACTGATATTAAATAATTTTACTGCCATAGCGTTTTTTATGCTGGAGGGTATTTTTATGCCTGAAAATGATTACGTTGTGATTATTGGATCGGCAAACATGGATGTGGCTGGTTATTCCAATGTGTCGCTAAACTACGCTGATTCTAATCCTGGGAAAATAAAATATACTCCCGGCGGCGTGGGGCGCAACATTGCGCAAAATATTGCCTTATTGAATAAAACGGCGTGGCTATTATCCGTTGTTGGTGACGATTTTTATGGTCATTCATTATTAAATCAAACGGCCCAGTCCGGGGTTCACGTCGATAAATGTAAGATAATCCCGGGTGAAGGCACATCAAGCTATTTGTCGCTGCTTGATAATACCGGTGAAATGCTGGTGGCGATTAATGATATGAGCATCACTGAGCATATTACGCCGGCCTTTTTAAGGCAGCATCAAGACTTTATCTGCGGCGCCGCGGTGATTGTTGTTGACTGCAATATTAGCGAGTCGGCGCTGGCCTGGCTAATGGAAAATAGCGGCTCGACGCCCATTTTTGTTGACCCGGTTTCTGCCTGGAAATGCGTGAAAATCAGCCAGCACCTGGGGCGTATTCACACCCTGAAACCGAACCGGATTGAGGCTGAAACGCTGAGCGGCATCGCGCTGTCCGGCACTGAAGATGTGGCTCGCGTAGCCGACTGGTTTCACCATCATGGCCTGAAACGCCTGGTGTTGAGCATGGGCGGCGACGGCGTTTACTACAGCGAGAAAGATGGGGAACGCGGCTGGTCCGCGCCGCTGAAAACCCAGGTTGTCAATGTCACCGGCGCCGGTGACGCGATGATGGCCGGTCTGGCCTGCTGCTGGCTCGACGGCTGCTCATTTTCGCAAGCGGTGAAGTTTGCTCAGGGATGCTCTTCTCTGGCGCTTTCATCGGAATTCACCAATAACCCTAAATTATCTTACGCCAACGTAAAAAAGTTAGTGGAGAAAGAATATGTCTGAATTAAATATTTCCTCTGAATTATTACAGATTTCTGCGGAAGTTCAGCAGGCGTTAAAAAATAACCAGCCGATAGTGGCGCTGGAATCGACGATTATTTCTCACGGCATGCCGTTTCCGGAAAATGCGCAAACGGCGCTGGAAGTAGAAGAAACCATTCGTCGCCAGGGGGCGGTGCCGGCAACCATCGCAATTATTCATGGCGTAATGAAAGTTGGCTTAAGCCGTGAAGAAATTGAACTTCTGGGTCGCGAAGGTCATAACGTCGCCAAAGTCAGTCGTCGTGATTTACCCTTTGTTGTCGCCGCAGGATTAAATGGCGCGACCACCGTGGCGTCTACCATGATTATTGCGGCGATGGCCGGAATTAAAGTCTTTGCGACCGGCGGTATTGGCGGGGTACATCGTGGCGCCGAGCACACATTTGATATTTCCGCCGATTTACAGGAGCTCGCTAATACCAACGTTACCGTGGTCTGTGCCGGTGCGAAATCTATTCTCGATCTCGGTTTAACCACCGAGTATTTAGAAACGTTTGGCGTCCCGCTTATTGGTTATCAAACTTCGGCGCTGCCGGCATTCTTCTGCCGAACCAGCCCGTTTGACGTCAGCATTCGCCTCAATAGCGCCAAAGACATCGCCAAAGCGATGGCGGTGAAATGGCAGTCGGGTCTGAATGGCGGCATGGTGGTGGCAAATCCTATTCCTGAAGCGTTCGCGATGCCGGAAGAGAAAATCAATGCCGCCATCAACCAGGCGGTGAAGGAGGCGGAAGAGCAGGGCGTAGTGGGTAAAGCGAGCACGCCGTTCCTGCTGGCGCGCGTCGCGGAACTGACCGGCGGCGATAGCCTGAAATCCAACATTCAGCTGGTCTTCAACAACGCCGTTCTGGCCTGCGAGATTGCCAAAGAGTATCAGCAGATCGCCTGACGACAGTCGCGGGCCGTTTGCGGTTGCCCGCCCCGATATCAACGATACCGAAAGCCTGGCCTGCGCCGGGTTTTCCACCAGGTAAGGATATCATTATGGACATCATGAGAAGTCTTCTGGGGATGGTGGTGTTGCTGGCCATTGCCTTTGCGCTGTCAGTTAATAAAAAACGCATCAGCATCAGAACGGTAGGGGCAGCGCTGCTGCTGCAAATCGTGATTGGCGGGGTGATGCTCTATTTTCCCCCTGGCAAGTGGCTGGTCGAGCAGGCCGCGCTTGGGGTACACAAAGTCATGTCCTATAGCGACGCCGGAAGTGCGTTCATTTTTGGTTCACTGGTCGGCCCGAAGATGGACGTGCTGTTTGACGGCGCCGGCTTTATCTTCGCCTTTCGCGTTCTGCCCGCCATCATTTTTGTTACCGCGTTGATCAGTCTGCTTTACTACCTCGGCGTGATGGGGCTGCTGATCCGAATCCTCGGCGGGATCTTCCAGAAAGCGCTGAATATCAGCAAGATCGAGTCTTTCGTCGCCGTGACCACCATTTTCCTTGGGCAAAACGAGATCCCGGCGATCGTCAAACCGTTTATCAACAAGCTCAACCGCAATGAGCTGTTTACCGCGATTTGCAGCGGGATGGCGTCGATCGCCGGGTCGATGATGATCGGCTATGCCGGTATGGGCGTGCCGATTGATTATCTGCTGGCCGCTTCGCTAATGGCCATCCCCGGTGGGATTCTGTTTGCCCGTATGCTGAGTCCGGCAACTGAAGCATCCCAGGTTACTTTCGACAATCTCTCTTTCACCGAGACGCCGCCGAAAAGCGTGATCGAGGCAGCGGCGTCAGGGGCGATGACCGGCCTGAAAATTGCCGCCGGGGTGGCCACCGTGGTGATGGCATTTGTGGCGATTATCGCGCTGCTGAACGGTATTATCGGCGGCATTGGCGGCTGGTTTGGCTACGGTCACGCGACGCTGGAGGGGATTTTCGGCTTTCTGCTCGCACCGCTGGCGTGGATCATGGGCGTTGACTGGAGCGATGCGACGCTGGCAGGCAGCCTGATTGGCCAAAAGCTGGCGATCAACGAATTCGTTGCCTATCTCAACTTCTCGCCCTACCTGCAAAGCGGCGGAAACCTGGACGTGAAAACCGTTGCGATTATTTCGTTTGCGCTGTGCGGTTTCGCCAACTTTGGCTCGATCGGCGTGGTTGTCGGGGCGTTTTCGGCTATTTCACCGCAGCGCGCGCCGGAAATTGCCCAGCTTGGACTGCGCGCCCTGGCGGCGGCCACGCTCTCTAACCTGATGAGCGCCACCATCGCCGGGTTCTTTATTGGGCTGGCATAATGTGATGCGCGCGCCGCGTCTGCGGTGCGCTGCTATCCGTTGGGAAGTAAATTGAGCGCGTTATCAACGGACAAAGAGGGGTTGTTGATGCTGTCGCTGGCGCGGGTGATGGCGGTGCAGGCCATGGCGAAAGCGGCGCTCTCTTTAAAGTCGCTGCCGTCGAGGTAGCTATAAAGTAGCCCGGCCATCAGCGCATCGTCGGCGCCGAAGCTGTCAATCGTCGTATGGCCCGGCAAACTCATCCGGAAGCGTTCGCCGCCGGCTTCGCTACAGAAAATCGAATCATCTTCCGAGCAAATCACCACCCGCTGGGTGCCTTTTTCGTGTAGCCATGCTAGCGCCCGATCGCGATCGGCCTCGTTTTCAATGGGCTCGCCCCAGAGAATCTGCAGTTCGCGCAGCGTGGGTTTCAGCGTGTGGATCTTTCCCAGCCACGGGCGAATGCGGTGCGCTTTAAACTCTGACACGGTATCAACAAACACCGGAATAGCGTTGGTCAGAGTAAACACCCACTCCAGCGACTGTTCCGTTAAATTACAATCGACCAGAACGACGCCTGCATGCGTCAGTAGATCCCGATACTGATTCAGCAGCTGCGGCGTGAGCGACTGTAAAATATGCGTATCGTTAATCGCCAGCACCGTCTCTTCCTGCGGATTGGCGATGGAGAGGTAGGTGGCGGTATTGTGACCGTGCAGGCGGATACAGCTTTGCACGTTAACCCCGGCCTGTCGGGTCTGCTCCAGCAGCGTTTCGCCATAAAAATCGCTGCCGACGGCGGAAATCAAATGCACATCGCGGCCCAGCAGCGCCAGGTTATGCGCGATATTTCGCGCCACGCCGCCAGCGGAGCACTGGATATTACCCGGATTTGACACCGGTTGAGGATAATGGATATCGGCAATTCCGCGGATATCCATATTCACCGCGCCCAGCGAGACGCAATACTCCTGCTCGGTAAGGATGTAGCCTTTGCCCTTGATGGCCCCCTTACGCGTGAGGTCCATAATATGCGCGGCTACGCGGGAGCGGCTAATCTGCAGAATATCGGCAATCTCATGCTGCTGAATCAGCGGGTTGCGCCGCAAAATTTTGAGGATCTGCTTTTCCCTGTCGTTCATATCAGACCGTAGCCTCTTCCGTTTGCTGAGCCCGCAGCCAGGCGATCTCTTCCGCCCAGATATCAGGATTGATCGTTTCCAGAATCAGCGGGATACCGTCAAAGCGGCTGTCCTGCATAATCCAGCGGAAAGCATCATGGCCGATATTGCCTTCACCCAGGCTGTGGTGACGGTCAACGCGGCTGGCGAACGCGCTTTTCGCATCGTTCAGATGCATACCGCGCAGATACTGAAAACCGACAATCCGTTCGAAATCAGCGAAGGTTTTTTCACACTCTTCGGCGCTGCGCAGATCGTAGCCGGCGGCGAAGGCATGGCAGGTATCAATGCATACGCCGACGCGTGATTTATCTTCTACGCCGTCGATGATGGCCGCCAGATGCTCAAATTTAAAGCCCAGGTTACTGCCCTGGCCGGCGGTGTTTTCAATCACCGCCGTAACGCCATCGGTTTTTGCCAACGCGATATTGATCGATTCGGCGATTCGCGCCAGACATTCGTCTTCCGGGATTTGCTGCAGATGGCTACCCGGATGGAAATTCAGCAGCGTCAGGCCGAGCTGCTGGCAGCGGGAGAGTTCATCAATAAACGCATCGCGGGATTTTTCCAGCGCATCCTCAACCGGATGGCCGAGGTTTATCAGATAGCTGTCGTGCGGCAGAATTTGCCCCGGACCGAAATGGTGCTTTTCGCAGGCGGCTTTAAATTCAGCAATGGTTTCGTCGCTCAGAGGCGCGGCGCGCCACTGGCGCTGGTTTTTGGTAAAGAGGGCAAATGCGGTCGCGCCGATTTCGGCTGCGCGAATGGCGGCGTTGGCTACACCGCCGGAGGCGCTGACGTGCGCTCCAATATATTTCATAAAAAAACTCCAGATAAGCCGCTGGGGGGAGGGTAATGATAGCGGCTTAGCCGGAGAGTTACATCATCCTTAATACAACCTGAGTCGCGAGGGGCTTCAGGCCATCAGGCCATCAGGCTATGAATGGCCAGGTTAATCGCGCCGCCGCCGACAATCAGCCAGGCGAAGAGCATCAGCGCCATCAGCAGCGGTTTGGCGCCGGCTTTTTTCAGCGCGCTGACGTGGGTGGTCAGGCCGAGGGCGGCCATCGCCATCGCCAGCAGTACGGTATCCAGCGTGACCAGCATATCGACAACCGCTTTCGGCAGCAGGTGGAAGGAGTTAAACACCGCCACCAGAATAAACAGGATCGCAAACCACGGAATGGTGATTTTGCTTTTTTCCCCGCCGTTGGCCGGGGCTAGTTGTTTCACGCGCGCGGCGAGGAACAGCAGGAACGGAGCCAGCATCATCACGCGCAGCATTTTTGCAATCACCGCCGCGTTTTCCGCGTCCGGACCCACCGCGTGGCCCGCAGCGACAACCTGAGCAACCTCATGCATCGTCGACCCCATATAAATGCCGTAGGCTTCCGGCGTAAACCAGTGCGCCAGGAAGGGATAAATAGCCGGGTACAGGAAGATGGCAATGGTGCCGAAAATGACCACCGTGGCAACGGCAACCGTCACTTTGCTGGCTTCCGCTTTGACGACCGGTTCGGTCGCCAGCACCGCTGCGGCGCCGCAGATGCTGCTGCCGGCGCCAATCAGCCAACTGGTATGTTTATCCAGGCCGAAAACCTTTTGCCCAAGAAAGCAGGCGATAAAAAAGGTGCTGGAAAGTGTCAGCGCGTCAATGACGATACCGCCTATCCCGACGTCGGCAATCTGGGCGAACGTCAGGCGAAAGCCGTATAAAATGATGCCGAGACGCAGCAGGTGCTGCTTGGCAAAGATCACGCCGCCGTCGCAGGGCTGCCAGATTTTCGGGTAAACCGTGTTACCGATGACCATGCCGAATAAGATAGCCAGCGTGAGGGCGCTGAAGCCCGCGCCGGCGATAGCCGGATAACTACCGGCCCACAGCGCTGCGCCGGTGAGAACGGCGGTCAGCGCCAGTCCAGGTGCAAAGTGCCGCAATGGGCGATGTTTAGTCGGTAAAGTGAGTGCTGTCATAACCTTCTCCTTTGTCTGGGAAAAGCATACGACCCGCTGGTTTAAATATAAAATTGATTATATATTTATAATTAATCGAAATAAGTGGTAAATGCGCGATTTCGCGGTTTGAGATCGATGGACCTCAGCCTCACGCCGCGGATCGCGAGTTGTATATAAAGGCAGGAAAAATCATGCATATCACGCTAAGGCAGCTGGAAGTTTTTGCTGAAGTATTAAAAAGCGGTTCGACGACGCAGGCATCGCAAATGCTGGCGCTTTCCCAATCGGCGGTTAGCGCGGCGCTGACCGATCTCGAAGGGCAGCTGGGCGTGCAGCTATTTGACCGCGTAGGGAAAAGGCTGGTGGTCAACGAGCACGGCAGGCTGCTTTATCCGCGGGCGCTGGCGCTGCTGGAGCGGGCGCTGGAGATAGAACAGCTGTTTCGCGGCGACAACGGCGCGATCCGCGTCTACGCCAGCAGCACCATCGGCAACTATATTCTGCCGGAAATTATTGCGCGCTATCGACGCGATCTGCCGGATTTACCGCTGGAGCTGAGCGTAGGCAATAGCCAGGACGTGATCAATGCGGTGGCCGATCTGCGCGTGGATATCGGGCTGATTGAAGGTCCCTGTCACGCCGCGGATATTATTGCCGAACCCTGGCTGGAAGATGAACTGGTTGTCTTTGCCGCGCCGGATTCGCCGCTCCTCGAAGGGGAGGTGACGCTGCAACGGCTGGCGGAAGCGCCGTGGATTTTACGCGAGCATGGCTCTGGGACCCGGGAAATCGTCGACTATTTATTACTCTCGCATTTACCGGCGTTTCATCTGGGGATGGAGCTGGGCAACTCGGAAGCCATCAAGCACGCTGTGCGCCATGGCTTAGGCATTAGCTGCCTGTCGCGACGCGTGGTGGCGGAGCAGCTTGAAGTGGGGTCTTTGGTAGAGCTGACGATCCCGCTGCCGCGTTTAACCCGCACCTTGTGGCGCATTCATCACCGGCAGAAACATATTTCCAAGGCATTACAGCGATTTCTGCATTATTGCGACGTGTAAAAGTGACACAATGCGCGCTGGCGTTTCCGGGATTTCATGCTTTACTAATAATCCATGCTCGATCATGAAGCTCTCTTATAACTTTGCAATTGTATCGGATGGATCACAGACACTCTGCTACAATCTCGCCTCGTTTTTTGGATGGATAGCATTTTCACATGGTTTCGGATACTAAAACCACAGAAGCGCCCGGTTTACGTCGTGAACTGAAGGCGCGCCACTTGACCATGATCGCGATTGGCGGTTCCATAGGTACAGGTCTTTTTGTTGCCTCTGGCGCAACGATTTCTCAGGCGGGCCCTGGCGGGGCGCTGCTCTCTTATATTCTCATCGGCCTGATGGTTTATTTCCTGATGACCAGCCTCGGCGAGCTGGCGGCGTTTATGCCGGTGTCCGGCTCTTTTGCGACCTACGGGCAAAATTACGTTGAGGAAGGCTTTGGTTTTGCCCTGGGCTGGAACTACTGGTACAACTGGGCGGTAACCATCGCCGTTGACCTCGTTGCCGCTCAGCTGGTGATGACCTACTGGTTCCCCGATGCGCCCGGCTGGGTCTGGAGCGCGCTGTTCCTCGGTATCATGTTCCTGCTGAACTGGATCTCGGTAAAAGGCTTTGGTGAAGCGGAATACTGGTTTTCGCTGATCAAAGTCGCCACCGTCATCATCTTTATTATTGTCGGCGTGATGATGATCTTTGGCATCTTCAACGGCGCACAGCCTGCGGGCTGGAGCAACTGGGTCGTCGACGATGCGCCGTTTGCCGGTGGCTTTGCGGCGATGATTGGCGTAGCGATGATTGTCGGCTTTTCGTTCCAGGGAACCGAGCTTATCGGCATCGCGGCCGGCGAGTCGGAAAACCCGGAGAAGAATATTCCGCGCGCCGTACGGCAGGTGTTCTGGCGTATCCTGTTGTTCTATGTGTTCGCGATTCTGATTATCAGCCTGATCATTCCGTATACCGATCCGAGCCTGCTGCGTAACGACGTTAAAGATATTTCCGTTAGCCCGTTCACGCTGGTCTTCCAGCACGCGGGGCTGCTGTCGGCAGCGGCGATTATGAACGCGGTTATCCTGACGGCGGTACTGTCGGCGGGTAACTCCGGGATGTACGCGTCCACCCGCATGCTCTACACTCTGGCCTGCGATGGCAAAGCGCCGCGTATTTTCTCTAAGCTGTCCAAAGGCGGCGTACCGCGTAATGCGCTGTATGCCACCACGGTGATTGCAGGGCTGTGCTTCCTGAGCTCGATGTTCGGTAATCAGACCGTTTACCTGTGGCTGCTGAATACCTCCGGCATGACCGGTTTTATCGCCTGGCTGGGGATTGCTATCAGCCACTATCGCTTCCGTCGCGGCTACGTGCTGCAGGGGAACGATCTCAACGACCTGCCGTATCGTTCAGGCTTCTTCCCACTGGGGCCGATCTTCGCTTTCGTGCTGTGCCTGATCATTACCCTGGGCCAGAACTACGAAGCGTTCCTCAAAGATACCATCGACTGGGGCGGCGTGGCGGCAACCTATATCGGTATTCCGCTGTTCCTGGTGATCTGGTTCGGTTACAAGCTGGCGAAAGGGACGCGTTTTGTACGCTACAGCGAAATGAAGTTCCCGGAGCGCTTTAAAGGCTAAACCGCGCTCGCATAGTCAGATAAAACCCTCTCATGAAGAGGGTTTTTTTATGTCCCCAGCCCTTACAAATTGACACATTTCTCCATAATTTTATTGATAACTGTAATCATTATCTTTATCATTTCCGCCAAATTCAGGATGAAGCCAATCCCCGTATCTTGCAGAGGGTCAGACTGACAAGGGGCGACCAGCCACATCTACTGTAAAAAATTGCGCGCATACGCCGTTAGAGCGCTATGCCGACAGTACCTGTGAGCAGGACCTTTTTGTTTGTTTTGTTGTACACCTCATGGAGATATGGAATGTTCAGGCTAAACCCTTTTGTCCGGGCCGGATTATGCGCGTCCGTCGTATCCCTGGCGTTTCCGGCGCTCGCCGACGTCAATGAAGAAACGCTGGTCGTCACCGCTGCGGCAACTGAACAGAGCGTCAAAGATGCGCCCGCCAGTATTAGCGTTATCACCCAGCAGGATTTGCAGCGTAGACCGGTACAAAACCTGAAGGATGTCCTGCGGGAAGTGCCGGGCGTGCAGCTCACCAACGAAGGGGATAACCGCAAAGGGGTGAGCATTCGCGGCCTCAGCAGCGGCTATACGCTGATCCTCGTTGACGGCAAACGCGTTAACTCGCGCAACGCCGTTTTCCGCCACAACGATTTTGATCTCAACTGGATCCCGGTTGATGCCATCGAACGTATCGAAGTCGTGCGCGGGCCGATGTCCTCACTCTATGGTTCCGACGCCCTCGGCGGCGTGGTGAATATCATCACCAAAAAAGTCGGCCAGCAGTGGACCGGCACCCTCAGCGCGGACACCACTCTTCAGGAACACCGCGATCGCGGCGATACGTACAACGGTCAGTTCTTTACCAGCGGCCCGCTGATTGACGGCGTGCTGGGGATGAAAGCCTACGGCAGCCTGGCGAAGCGCGCCAAGGACGATCAGCAGGCTTCCAGCAACGCAGCGGGCGAAACGCCGCGTATTGAAGGCTTCACCAGCCGCGACGGCAACGTCGAATTCGCCTGGACGCCAACCGATAATCAGGACATGACCGCAGGCTACGGGTTTGATCGCCAGGATCGGGATTCCGACTCTCTTGACCGCAACCGCCTCGAGCGCCAGAACTACTCCCTGAGCCACAACGGCCGCTGGGATGTCGGCAATAGCGAGCTGAAATTCTACGGCGAGAAAGTGGATAATAAAAATCCGGGTCAGGCCGGGACCATCACTTCTGAGAGTAACTCGGTTGACGGCAAATACGTTCTGCCGTTGGGAATGATTAACCAGCTGCTGACCTTCGGCGGCGAATGGCGTCACGATAAGCTGAAAGACCCGGTCAATCTGAGCAGCGGCAGCCAATCCACCTCCGCCAGCCAGTACGCGCTGTTCCTCGAAGATGAATGGCGGATCATCGAACCTCTGGCCTTGACCACCGGCATTCGTATGGACGATCACCAGACCTATGGCGATCACTGGAGCCCGCGCGCTTATCTGGTGTATAACGCCACCGATACCGTGACCGTGAAGGGCGGCTGGGCGACGGCATTTAAAGCGCCATCCCTGCTGCAGCTGAACCCGGACTGGACCACCAACTCCTGCCGCGGCTCGTGCAGCATTATCGGTAACCCGGATCTGAAACCGGAAACCAGCGAAAGCTTCGAGCTGGGCCTGTACTATCGCGGCGAAGAGGGCTGGTTTGACGGCGTGGAAGGAAGCGTCACCACCTTCCAGAATAACGTTGACGATATGATCGATATCCTGCGTACCTCCAGCGCCAGCGAAGCGCCGGGCTACCCGAACTTTGTCGGCTGGAAAACGGTGAACGGTAAACGCGTGCCGATCTTCCGCTACTTCAACGTCAATAAGGCGCGTATCAAAGGGGTAGAAACGGAATTGAAGGTGCCGTTCGGCGACGAATGGAAGCTGACGGTTAACTACACCTATAACGATGGCCGCGACCTGAGCAACGGCGGCGATAAACCGCTGCAAACGCTGCCGTTCCATACCGCTAACGGTACTCTCGACTGGAAACCTCTGGACGACTGGTCCTTCTACGTCACCGCCAACTATACCGGCGAACAGCGTTCGGTCAGCGCGACGGGCAAAACGCCCGGCGGCTACACCATGTTTGATATCGGCGCGGCCTGGAACGTCACCAAAAACGTCAAGCTGCGCTCCGGGGTACTCAACGTTGGCGATAAGGATCTGAGCCGCGACGACTATAGCTATACAGAAGAAGGCCGCCGCTACTTTATGGCCGTCGATTACCGCTTCTAACTGGGCGATAAAAGAGGGCTGGCGGGGAAACCTGCAAGCCCTCGCAAAAGGCGCTCAGGGTGAAGCCAGACGGAAAAGCGGTGGGCGAACCCACCGCTCCAGGTGGCTACTTACCGGGGCGAATAATGGCACGAATACTGCCGCAAGTATTTCTAATATACCCTAAAGTTATTTTGTGCGCTGAGATTGGTGATCTTGCCGCTGACCACCACTGCGTTAGGCACGGTGACCACATAGTTTTCTCGGGTGATAATTTTGGTGGCGAGCATGCCTATTTCGCTGACTTTGCCTTCATTATCTGCCACGCGAATGACATCCCCTCTGCGCAGCGCGCGGGAATAAATAAGCACCAGACCGCTCATGGCATGGTTCATTACCCCCGCCGATCCCAGCGTTAACATCAGGCCAAAGAAGACGCTGATACCCTTAAAAGCCAGTGAATTTGCCCCCGGTAAAAACGGGTAAGCCGCAGACAGCGCAAATAACCACACCATCACCGAAATCAATTTGCGGGTCGCGCCAACCGTTTCGGGATGCAGGCCTGGAAACTGCAAGCGCCCCGCCTCGACCTGATTAAGGACCATCTTAAGAAGCTTAAGAATGAAGGCGGTGATGAGGAAAATAATCAACACAATCAGCAAGCCGGGCAGCGATGACGCGATGGAGAAGGCAATCTGACGAATGACGCGCAGAGACCAGTCACCCAACGATGTTGCCCAGACGCGAGTCCAGGGGAACATGCCAAACGCCCAGCTCAGCCATGTGTAAAAGGCAAAAATAGCGAGAATAATCATCAGCAGAGCGAACAGTCGGGCCTCCACAATGCCGATATATCGACGCCAGCTTTGCGGGATTTTGCTGCGCTGTTCCACCACACGCCGACGGAAATAGCGGCTGACCCAGCGGTACGCGCGCCATGCGCCGTAGAAAAAGCCGACTAAAACCAGCAATCCCGCCAGCGTTTTAATTCCGGAAAGCACCAGCCAGCCGGTATCGTACTGCTCGCGAAGCGCTGCGTTTCCATGCGGGCCAGTACGCGCTGCGCGGCCTGATCCAGAGTCAGATCGTCGCCCTCGTCCAGATCGGCCTGGGTCAGCAACATAACCGGTTTGCCATTCATCACGATAAGTCGGCCCTGCTGGTGATAGCGCATCACTGGAATGATTTTTAGCGGCTCACTGACATCCGCCTTTGTGAAGCCGGGTAAGGTATTTCGAATACGTAAAACCCGCTCTTCCGGCGTGGTGAGACCAAATTTGCCTGCAGCATTACCATCGGTTGATGGAATATATAAACCGTACGGGCTCGCTCTGCGTCGGTGGGTTCCTGGCGGGGTTCTGCGGCAAGAGAATAAAACGAGATAATCGATAACATCGCCAGGATAATTGCGAGCACAAGTTTATTCATACCCACCACCGAGTAATGTGAAATTATCATTATTATTCAGGCAACCAGCCGAGCGGCAGATTCTGTATTTTCTGAGCATAGACCAGCGATTCACATCTGCAATTTCTTCACGTGAGCGTGGCCGCCATTGCTCAACGTCCCGCCTGACGCTATCCGGTGCCCTCGCTGAAAAAAACGCATGATATCGCCAAATAATGCATTAGTAATAGTTTCAGAAATTTATAAATAAACAATTATAAAGATTACATTTTTGCAGTTTTGACTATTCTTAAATGGGTTCCCTTTTTGATGTCAGAGCACACCCACAATTACCACTCTGGAAGCCATTTTTACCTCTGATTATTCGTCCTACTCATTCAGGAAAGTTTTATGAAAGTTAAAGTCATCACTACCGCGGTTTTGCTGGCGCTCATGTGGACTCAGCCCGCATCAGCCGCCGAAGCGCCTCTGTCACCCCTCATGAAACAACTGAATAACGGTAACTGGCTTCCTCAGGAAGAGGCTCAGTCGCTCAGCGATGAACTTTACTATCAGGATGCAATCCAGGCCTATATTCAGACGTTGCCGTTGCTCAACACCATTGGACTACGCGACGGTTCAGAGGCGGCATTTGGCAAAGGCTATAACGTCCTGCCTATCTGGAAAGAGCGGATGGACAGCCGCGCCGTGGTACCCACGCCGAACGGCGACGTTATCTATTCAATGAGCTATCTGGATCTGAAAGAGACCGGCCCGCTGGTCATCAAAGCGCCGCCGAACGTGATCGGCATGTTTACCGACTTCTTCCAGAAAACCATTACCGATGTGGGCGCTATTGGGCCGGATCGCGCCCGCGGCGGCCTGTACCTGCTGTTACCGCCGGACTACGAAGGACCGGTGCCTCAGGGGTACTACGCGTTTAAATCATCGACCTACAATGTTTTCCTGTTCTTCAGAACCATTATGGGTAAAGGCGACGGTAAGCCAGACCCGGTTCCGGCGGTGAA
This sequence comes from Klebsiella pasteurii, assembly GCF_018139045.1. Taxonomy (NCBI): domain Bacteria; kingdom Pseudomonadati; phylum Pseudomonadota; class Gammaproteobacteria; order Enterobacterales; family Enterobacteriaceae; genus Klebsiella; species Klebsiella pasteurii. The sequence continues at coordinate 2,162,348 of NZ_CP073236.1, read as the reverse complement.
AAACGCGGAAACCACACGCGTGTATCCGCTGTGGGATGTCGAAAAAGAAGTCAAACCGATGCAGTTCCCGGACGCCAGCGGCAAGCGCGTCAATATGATGTACCCGACCGACGCCAGCTACTGGCAGAAACTGAAAACCTTCGTGGACTATGAGCCGTTGACGGCAATCCCGGAAGAAACACGCAGCGCGTTACTGAGCATTGGGATGGTGAAAGGCAAACCGTTCAACCCGACTGCGAAACAGCAAGAGATGCTGAAAAAAGCCGTCGAGACCGCGCCGCGGATGATCCTTGCGCGTCGCCAGGTGGGCCGGGACGATCAACGCCAGTTGTATTACAAGGACCGCCAGTGGGAAAACTCATGGGCGGGAGCAACAGCGGAGTGGATGCAGTACGGCACGCTTGATGCCAATCAGCGCGCGGCATTTTTCCAGATTGCCTATTCCAGCGCCGCGGCAATGGTGATGCACACCACGGGGGCGGGGTCTAAATATCCGTATGCGGTCAAGGACAATACAGGCAAGTTCCTTGACGGAACCAACACTTACAAGCTCCATTTGCCACCAAACCCGCCAGCCGCGCTGTTCTGGGCGGTCACCGCTTATAACATCACCGACGGTACCATGCCGGAAACTGACCAATTACTGCCATCGACTAATGGCTATTACAACATACCCAAAAATAAAGATGGTTCGATTGACCTCTGGTTTGGGCCGAATAAACCAGAAGGCGTCGCCGACAGCGCGTTTATTAAAACCGTTTCTGGCCGTAATTTCCTCGTGGCATTACGACTTTATGGTACCGAAGACGGTTTCTATGACCAAACCTGGGTGCCGGACGATCTGGTTCAAACCAATAAATAACAGTGAGACATAAGATGAAAATAAAACACCTGGCGATGTTGACTGCTCTGATGTTAAGCGCCGGAGCTTTTGCCCAGAACGCGCCGTTGACGATCCCGCATCCGACCAAATTTGATGAGCTGAAACAACCGTCACCGGACGTCACGATGCCGGAGAGCTATGTGAAGGCCATTGCACAGCAGCCCTACCTTTGGGGCTGGCCAATGGTGAACCAGTTCAACCGCCGTGAAACAATCACCAAAGTACCATACCCGGCACTTAACGGTGGGATGGTTCCGGTCGCGCCGATGGGCCAGCTCAGCATGCTCACCGACTACATCAAACCGGAAGAGACCTTTGTTACCTGCCCGAACCAGGACGTGGCCTACGGCCTTGGCTTCTTTGAACTGGATAAAGAGCCAGTCGTTATCCAGGTGCCTGATTTTGGCGACCGATTCTGGGTTTATGCCATCTATGATGCCCGTACCGATCAGATTGGCAATGTGGGTAAACCCTATGGAACGAAGCCCGGTTTCTATTTGCTCGTGGGTCCCAACTGGAAAGGCGAAACGCCAAAAGGCTTTAACGGCGTAATTCAGTCTTCGACAGAAATGGCGAACGTCATTCCCCGTATTCAGATGGATGATACGCCGGAAGATCGCAAGGCGATTCAGGCTCCCATCAAAGAAGTGATGACTTATCCGTTGAGTCAGTTTGATGGCAAGATGAAATCCTATGAATATTCCAAAATTCCGGCAATCGGCGATAAACCGGATGCCAGCGCCGGAGAAACGCCTTGGGTCGTTCCGGAAAAATTCTTTGACCAGTTCGCTAACGTGCTGGAAAAAGTACCGCCGCTGCCGGGTGAAGAGGCCCTGTATGCTCAATTCCACCATCTGGTAGAAGCAGGCAAGAAAAACCCGGAAATCCGTAAATGGATGGATGCAGCCGCAGTCGAGACGGACAAAACCGTCATCGCGGATTTCTTTAAATGGAAGAACAACGGTGTGCCTGCGGGCAACGGCTGGAACCGTTCAAAAAATAATGCCGAGTTTGGTGTGGATTACTACAACCGTACCGGTACGTCCAAATCCAATATGTTCGACAACAAGCCGGACGAAACGCAGTATTTCTACACCGACAATGATGCCACAGGTAAGCAGCTTTCCGGTGAGCATGATTACACAGTAACCTTCCCTAAAGGCGGTCTTCCGCCGGTGAAGGGCTTCTGGTCACTTACGCTCTACAACGGCAAGCATCTGTTCAGCCCAAATGAACTGAACCGTTATTCGCTGGGGACGAAAAATAAAAACCTGAAGTATAACGAAGACGGTTCACTGACGCTCTACGTAAGCAAAAAGCGCCCTGCAGAGGATAAAGTGAATAACTGGCTACCGGCACCTGATGGCAACCTGTCACTCTATATCCGAGCATATTGGGGGGAACAACCAATTCTGGATGGTACCTGGCAGCCGCCAAAAATTGAAACGGTTAAATAAGCCGCCAGTAGCCCTCTGTTTATGACAGGGGGCTTTTTCCGCTTTTCGCTCATAGCAGACATTTACGTGAGCATATCCACCGACGTACAGGTTTCCTGATAGCATCCCTGTACAGACCTTGTTAATTTCTGCCTGGATAGCTCTTTAGGCGGTATTCAACCGGGCTTAGTACGTTAAATTTAAGGCTAATTCGTCGGGTATTGTAGTATCTTATGTAATCTTCAATAGCTATCTTAAGTTCATCAATATCCTTAAATTTTTTGGTGTAAAAACATTCTGATTTTAAAGTCCCGAAAAAACATTCTGCACAGGCATTATCGAGGCAGTTGCCTTTGCGGGACATACTTTGGATGATGCCAAACGCTTGTAACTGATACTGGTACCATCGATGACGGTATTGCCAGCCCTGATCTGAATGAAGAACCGGATTGATACCCGCATCAAGTCTGGCAAATGCCTTCATGAGCATGTCATCGATCATCGGCATGGTTGGACGTTCTGAAATACTGTAGGAGATCACTTCGTTATTGAAGAGATTAATAATGGGTGAAAGGTAGAGTTTGCGGCCACTGACGGCGAATTCAGTGACATCGGTGACCCATTTTTCATTGGGCCGTCTGGCTTTGAAATTTCGTTGCAGGATATTGTCAGCAGCGCGCCCATGTTCACCCCGCCATGAACTGTAGCGCTTAACTCTTATCGCAGCTTTGAGACGAAGCATATTCATCAGATGTTGAATCACTTTGTGGTTCAACGCTCCTCCCTCCCTTCTGAGCGCCAGTGCTATCTGCCGATAACCATAGCGACCCTGGTTCTCATCATAGATCTCTTTGATTCTGCATTTTACTTCATCGTATTTTCACGGAGCGCGGAGTGCTTTCAGATGATAGTAAAACGTACTCCTGGGTATTTGAGCTATCTGCAAAAGCTGATCGAACGAATAGTGCTGCCTCAGTTCGTCGATAATTCTGACCTTATCCCTTACCGAACTAAGGCTTTCAACTTTTTTAGATAAAGTACCCGTAACTCAAGACGCCGTACTTTCTGTTCAAACTCCTGAATACGTTTATCTATAGAACGTTCCAGTGCTACCTCAAACGCAACGGGATCATCAATCATATGAAGTGCCCTCTTTTTGCCTACACGAAGAGAACGAAGACCTTCCTCTCCATGTTCGCTGAACACTTTCATCCACTTCCCAAAAGAGGCTGCACCAGCGACGTTAAATTTCGTAGCAGCCTGCGTCTGGGAAATTTGCCCCGTAAACACAGCCTTCACGGCCTCAATTCTGATTTCGGGATCAATTGATACGCCCTTATCTCTGGGCTTAAGACCTTCTTCTCCATAAGCATCATAGGCTGCAACCCATAATCTTACCTGGGTTCTTGGAACATTTAAGCGAGTTGATGTTAAGCGATAGCCCTCATCAGTAGCTAAATAGTGCATAACCACTTCGAGGCGCTGTTCAAAGGAGTACTTACGTCTGGACATGGGACTTGGACTGACCCCACAACAGTAGACATTTCCTGTCCTCACGACGAGGCCTGTTCAAAGGCCTCCGGACTGACGCCGCCGAGGTGGCTGTGACGCCGGGTCCGGTTGTAGAACACTTCAATGTAATCGAAGATATCCGCCCGGGCCAGATCCCTGGTTTTATATATGCGTTTTCTGATCCGTTCTTTTTTCAGCGAACTGAAGAACGATTCGGCCACCGCATTATCCCAGCAGTTGCCACGCCTGCTCATGCTCGGCGCCAGGTTATTGGCCCGGCAGAAGCGCTGCCAGTCGTCACTACCGTACTGGCTGCCCTGATCGCTATGTACGATAACCTCGCCGTCCGGTTTTCGACGCCACACGGCCATCATCAGCGCGTCGAGCGCCAGTTCGCGTGAGAGAGTGGGTTTCATCGACCAACCGACCACATTACGGGCGAAGAGATCGATAACCACCGCCAGATACAGCCAGCCCTGCCAGGTGCGGATATAAGTAATATCGGTGACCCAGACCTGATTGGCCCGGACAACGGTAAACTGCCGCTGCACACGATTAGGCGCAACCACTGAAGGTCGGCCAGCGATACGACGCGGAGCTTTATAGCCGCGCACGGCTTTAATCCGGTTCAGTTGCATAATGCGGCCCACCCGGTTTTTACCGCAGATTTCCCCGATTTCGTTCAGGTCGCCATGAACCCGGCGGTAACCGTATACGCCTCCGCTCAGTGAATAGGAGTCACGGATAAGCGTCAGCAGACGCTGGTTATCTTTATCCCGCGCGGAGACCGGGTTATGCAGCCACGCATAAAACCCGGCCCGGGCAACGCACAACACCCGACACATCGTCATGACACCCCATACAGAGCGGTGCTCATTGATAAAGCGGTACTTCAGTCGGGCTCCCTTGCAAAGTACCGCGCGGCCTTTTTCAGTATGTCCCGTTCTTCCTCAGTGCGCTTCAGTTGGGCCCTGAGCTTCAGGATCTCGCTTTTCGCTTCCAGTAAATCACGGGCATGCTGCTCGCTGTTATCGGGTTTAATAGCCCGTAACCACTTATAGAGACTGTGTGCTGAAACGCCCAGCCGGTCAGAAACTTCGGCGACGGAATAACCGCGTTCCGTTATCTGACGGACGGCTTCTTCCTTAAATTCAGGTGTAAATCGTGGTGTGCCCATACGCTCCTCCTATGCTCAAACTATAGGGCAGGATCGTCTACCGGGGCGGGGTCAGTCCAACTATAGGGCAGGATCGTCTACCGGGGCGGGGTCAGTCCAACTCTCCAATTTGAGAGTCCAACTAAATGGGTGCAGTGCATGGGTGATTACATTACCTTCGGGGCTTTCTTATTTCTGCCTCAGCACAACGGTAAAACTCAATCCTGCCCTGAGACGAAAGCCTCAAGCGCCGCCAAAAATCATACCCCCGATGACGGAAAATACACTACCTCTCTGTATATACTCGTTTTTATGACTATTTGATAGTGAGGTATTTTGCGTATCAATGCGCCTGGAAGGAGCTTCACGACGCATTGAGATGATCAGGCGAAGAGGTACCGGGCGTGGAAGCGCAGGTGGTCCTCAATAAATGAGGCGATAAAGTAGTAGCTGTGATCGTAACCGGGCTGAATGCGCAGGGTTAACGGCCAGCTTTTCAGCCGCGCGGTTTCCGCCAGTACTGCCGGCTGCAGCTGCTCGGCAAGAAATGCATCGCTGTCACCCTGATCAATCAGGGTTGGAATCGCGTCAGATTCGCTGCTGGCCTGCATTAACGCGCAGCTGTCCCAGGCCTGCCAGGCCGCTTCATCCGCTCCCAGATAGGCGGTAACGGCTTTTTTGCCCCAGGGAACCTGGGTCGGGTTAACGATAGGCGCGAACGCGGAAACGCTGACGAAGCGGCCCGGATTCTTCAGCGCCATCACCAGCGCGCCGTGGCCGCCCATGGAGTGTCCGCTGATGGCGCAGCGATCGCTGAGAGTGAACTCGCGGGCAATCAGCTGCGGCAGCTCGTCGCGAAGGTAATCGAACATGCGGAAATGCGCTGACCACGGCGCCTGGGTGGCATTGAGGTAAAAGCCCGCGCCTTTACCCAGATCGTAAGCGCTATCGTCGGCAACATTATCACCGCGCGGGCTGGTGTCCGGCATCACCAGCGCAATGCCCAGTTCGGCGGCGACGCGCTGAGCGCCCGCTTTGGTAGTGAAGTTTTCATCATTGCAGGTCAGGCCGGAGAGCCAGTAGAGAACCGGCGGCGGCGCGTCCGCGTTGGCGGGCGGTAAAAAGATGCTGAAGGTCATTGCGCAGTTCAGCGTTGCGGAGTCGTGCCGCCAGCGTTGCTGCCGACCTTCAAAACAGCGGTGCTCTTCGAGCAGTTCCATGCAGGGCTCCTTAAGTGTCTCAGGCGTAATTTTCCATAATACAGATATTTCATGGTCTCGTGAGTAACTTTCACTTCCTCCTTTTCGGAACGTATTGCATCATTAATGCAACTTTTAACCAACATGCTGACCTTGCCGTAGCGGCAGGAGTCGCGCTATGGGGCGGCGATTGGGTTGGTTGCGGCAAGGTGAGCAGGGCGTTGCGTGACGCATCGTAGTGCGCTGGTCTGGCGGCGTGGAACGAGAGGTGACGCCAATTTCAACAATTATCGATGCGGCTACTGGATTCTGTGCGTCACCTCACGCACAATGAATACAAACTTTGCCCTCAGAAGAGCAAAGAGCGCCACACCTGCAGGAGAACAAAAATGTCATCACTGAGTAAAGAAGCCATACTCGTTCATGAAGCGCTGGTCGCTCGTGGGCTGGAGACGCCGCTGCGTCCGCCAGTACAAGAAATTGATAATGAAACTCGCAAGCGTCTGATCGCCGGACACATGACCGAGATTATGCAGCTGTTAAACCTTGATCTAAGTGATGACAGCCTGATGGAGACTCCGCATCGCATCGCCAAAATGTACGTCGATGAGATTTTCTCCGGCCTGGACTACGCCCGGTTCCCTAAAATCACCGTCATCGAAAATAAGATGCAGGTTGATGAAATGGTGACCGTACGCGATATCACTCTGACCAGCACCTGCGAACACCATTTTGTCACGATCGACGGCAAAGCGACGGTGGCCTATATCCCGAAAGATTCGGTAATTGGCCTGTCGAAAATTAACCGCATCGTGCAGTTCTTCTCCCAGCGCCCGCAGGTGCAGGAGCGACTGACGCAGCAGATCCTCACCGCGCTGCAAACGCTATTGGGAACCAGCAACGTCGCGGTTTCCATCGATGCGGTGCACTACTGTGTGAAAGCGCGCGGCATTCGCGATGCGACCAGCGCCACCACCACCACGTCGTTGGGCGGCCTGTTTAAATCCAGCCAGAATACCCGCCAGGAGTTCCTGCGCGCCGTACGTCACCACAACTAAAACGGAGCAGGGTACATGGAGAGAAATGTCACGCTGGACTTTGTCCGCGGCGTCGCCATCCTCGGTATCCTGCTACTGAATATCAGCGCCTTCGGTTTACCGAAGGCCGCTTACCTCAACCCGGCGTGGTCCGGGAGCATCTCCGATAGCGACGCCTGGACCTGGGCGATTCTCGATCTGCTGGCGCAGGTCAAATTCCTGACCCTGTTCGCCCTGCTGTTTGGCGCCGGGCTTCAGCTTTTACTGCCGCGCGGCAAGCGTTGGATCCAGTCGCGCCTGACGCTGCTGGCGCTGTTGGGCTTTATACACGGTCTGTTTTTCTGGGACGGCGATATTCTGCTGGCTTATGCGCTGGTAGGGCTGGTGGGATGGCGAATGGTGCGCGACGCCCACGATGTCAAATCGCTGTTTAATACCGGCGTGGTGCTGTACGTCATTGGCGTGGCGGTACTGCTACTGCTGGGATTGATTTCCGGCAATACGCCCAATCGTTCGTGGGTGCCGGACGCGGCCAATTTGCAGTACGAGCAGTACTGGAAGCTAAAAGGCGGCTTTGAGGCGGTGAGCAATCGCGCGGATATGCTGTCGGATAATCTGCTGGCGCTGGGCGCGCAGTACGGTTGGCAGCTGGCCGGTATGATGCTGATGGGCGCCGCGCTAATGCGCAGCGGCTGGCTCAAAGGGCAGTTCAGCCTTCACCATTACCGGCGTACCGGCGGGCTGCTGATTATCGCCGGAATGGCGGTCAATTTGCCCTCTATCGTCGCCCAGTGGCATCTGGGCTGGGATTATCGTTGGTGCGCATTTTTGCTACAGGCGCCGCGCGAGCTGAGCGCGCCGCTGCAAACCATCGGCTACGCGGCGCTGGCCTGGGGCTTCTGGCCGCAGCTGTGTAAGTTTCGTCTGGTGGGGGCGATTGCCTGCGTCGGGCGCATGGCGCTGACCAACTATCTGCTGCAGACCCTCATTTGCACCACCCTATTTTACCGCTTCGGCCTGTTTATGAAGTATGACCGCTTACAGCTGTTAGCCTTCGTGCCGCCCGTATGGGCGGTGAATCTTCTCTTCTCGTGGTTTTGGCTACGTCATTTCCGCCAGGGGCCCGTTGAATGGCTATGGCGCCAATTCACCCTGCGTGCGTCGGGGACATCATTAAAAGATACATCCAGATAACGATCTGGATCACAATCATTAACAAAATGGATGTAACCGTTTCCATCCCTGTGACCTCACTCACGTAGCGTACCGCACGTCGCTGCCAGAATAGCCTCCTTGCTGAACACAGGAGGTGAGTGTGACGTACTGCAATGCTCTACAGGTTGGTGAGTATGATCACCATTCGTGATGTCGCCCGCCAGGCGGGGGTTTCCGTTGCGACGGTTTCGCGCGTGCTGAATAACAGCGCGCTGGTGAGCCCGGATACGCGAGAAGCGGTAATGAAGGCGGTAACGCTATTGGGCTATCGGCCGAACGCCAACGCGCAGGCGCTGGCGACGCAGGTCAGCGATACCATCGGCGTGGTCGTGATGGACGTGTCGGACGCCTTTTTTGGCGCGCTGGTCAAAGCGGTTGATACCGTCGCCCAGCAGCATCAGAAATATGTGCTTATCGGCAATAGCTATCATGAAGCGGAAAAAGAGCGTAACGCCATTGAGGTGCTGATTCGCCAGCGCTGTTCAGCGCTGATCGTCCATTCCAAGGCGCTGAGCGACGCGGAGCTGGGGGATTTTATGGAGCATATGCCGGGAATGGTGCTGATTAACCGCATCGTGCCGGGGTACGCCCACCGCTGCGTTGGGCTGGATAACGTCAGCGGCGCGCTGATGGCGACCCGCATGCTGCTCAATCATGGTCACCAGCGCATCGGCTACCTCTCTTCCAATCACGGCATCGAAGATGATGAATTACGGCGGGAAGGATGGTTCAGGGCGTTACATGAACACGGCATTGTCGCTCCCGAAAGCTGGGTGGGATCCGGATCTCCGGATATGCAGGGCGGCGAGGCGGCGATGGTCGAACTGCTGGGGCGCAACCTCGGTCTGACCGCGGTCTTCGCCTATAACGACAGCATGGCGGCCGGCGCGCTCACGACGCTTAAAGATAACGGCATTGCCGTACCGCAGCATCTCTCGCTGATCGGTTTTGATGATATCCCCATTTCCCGTTACACCGACCCGCAGCTGACGACGGTGCGCTACCCGATTATGTCGATGGCGAAACTGGCGACCGAGCTGGCGCTACAGGGCGCGGCGGGGAAGCTGGATCGTGAAGCCAGCCACTGCTTTATGCCGACGCTGGTGCGCCGGCATTCGGTGGCGCAGAGGCAAATTGTGGGGCCGATCACTAACTAATTATCTGCCTGATGTAACCGCTTTCAATATGTGAGTGATTTCACAGTTTGTTAACATTAAGCTGACTATGATTGCTGCGTTTACAAGTCTGAACATACTATGTCACGGTGATTAATCACTTTTACAGCAGTAATCGGCGTTAAACGATGAATAAAGCCGTTTTTCAGGAGCGGTACCCTACACGGAAGACAGAATTACAGTCGTGAATGTCGCTGTGCAGTAACATTAATGTAACGCTCGCCAGCCATTTTCACACCAAAGACCCTGCATAATAAAACCGGAGATTCCATGAATAAGAAGGTGTTAACCCTGTCTGCTGTAATGGCCAGCATGTTATTCGGCGCCGCGGCGCACGCAGCAGATACGCGTATCGGCGTGACGATCTATAAATACGACGACAACTTTATGTCGGTGGTGCGTAAGGCAATTGAGAAAGACGGCAAATCGGCGCCGGATGTTCAGCTGCTCATGAATGACTCGCAAAACGATCAGTCCAAGCAGAACGATCAGATTGACGTACTGCTGGCAAAAGGCGTGAAGGCGCTGGCGATTAACCTGGTTGACCCGGCGGCGGCGGGGACGGTCATCGATAAAGCCCGTAGCCAGAACGTGCCGGTGGTATTCTTTAACAAAGAGCCATCCCGTAAGGCGCTGGATAGCTACGATAAAGCGTACTACGTCGGTACCGATTCAAAAGAGTCCGGCGTGATTCAGGGTGACCTGATTGCCAAGCACTGGAAAGCGAACCCGAACTGGGATCTGAATAAAGATGGCCAGATTCAGTTTGTCCTGCTGAAAGGCGAGCCGGGCCATCCAGATGCGGAAGCGCGTACTACCTATGTGATTAAAGAGCTTAACGACAAGGGCTTCAAAACCCAGCAGCTGGCATTAGACACCGCCATGTGGGACACCGCTCAGGCGAAAGATAAGATGGATGCCTGGCTGTCTGGCCCGAACGCCAACAAAATTGAAGTCGTTATCGCTAACAACGATGCGATGGCGATGGGCGCGGTAGAAGCGCTGAAGGCCCACAATAAGAGCAGTATCCCGGTATTCGGCGTCGATGCGCTGCCGGAAGCGTTAGCGTTGGTTAAATCCGGCGCTATGGCGGGTACAGTACTGAACGATGCCAACAACCAGGCGAAAGCCACCTTCGATCTGGCGAAAAATCTCGCCGATGGCAAAGAACCGGCTGCCGGCACTAACTGGAAAATTGAAAATAAGATTGTCCGCGTACCGTACGTGGGCGTTGATAAAGACAATCTGAGTGAATTTATCGGTAAGTAATAGCTTAATAAGCTGCGGGCGTGCGCGCTGTACGCCCGATTATTCCTGATACAGAACCCGTCCCTGTTCGTCGTTAATTCGTCGGCTGGGGTATGCACGCACGCAGCCAGGTATAACTATGGTCAGCAATAATAGCGAACGGTCAGGCGAATATTTGTTGGAAATGACCAACATCAACAAATCGTTTCCTGGCGTCAAGGCTCTCGATAATGTGAACCTCAAGGTTCGTCCCCACTCTATTCACGCCTTAATGGGGGAGAACGGCGCGGGCAAATCAACATTATTAAAATGCCTATTTGGGATCTACCAAAAAGATTCCGGCAGTATTCTTTTTCAGGGGCAAGAGATCGATTTCCATTCGGCTAAAGAAGCCCTGGAAAACGGTATTTCAATGGTTCATCAGGAATTAAACCTGGTCTTACAACGTTCGGTGATGGACAACATGTGGTTGGGACGTTATCCCACCAAAGGCGTGTTTGTCGATCAGGACAAAATGTATCGTGATACCAAAGCGATTTTCGATGAGCTGGATATTGATATCGACCCGCGCGCTCGCGTCGGTACGCTATCGGTATCGCAAATGCAGATGATTGAAATTGCGAAGGCATTTTCCTATAACGCCAAAATTGTCATTATGGATGAGCCGACCTCTTCGTTAACCGAAAAAGAGGTCAACCATCTGTTTAAAATTATCCGTAAGCTAAAAGAGCGCGGCTGCGGTATAGTCTATATTTCCCACAAAATGGAAGAGATCTTCCAGCTGTGCGATGAAATTACCATCCTGCGCGACGGCCAGTGGATCGCCACTCAGCCGTTGGAAGGGCTTGATATGGATAAGATTATCGCGATGATGGTCGGTCGCTCCCTCAATCAGCGCTTTCCGAACAAAGAAAATAAGCCGGGTGAGGTGATTCTCGAGGTGCGCAATTTAACCTCATTGCGCCAGCCGTCGATTCGCGATGTCTCTTTCGATCTGCACAAAGGCGAAATCCTGGGTATTGCCGGACTGGTTGGCGCGAAACGTACCGATATCGTCGAGACGTTATTTGGTATTCGCGAGAAGGCCGGTGGGACGATCAGGTTGCACGGTAAGAAGATTAATAATCATAGCGCCAATGAAGCCATCAACCACGGCTTTGCCCTGGTGACCGAAGAGCGACGCTCGACGGGAATTTATGCCTACCTGGATATCGGTTTTAACTCGCTGATCTCCAATATTAAGAAATACAAGAATAAGGTCGGATTGCTGGATAATTCACGCATGAAAAGCGATACCCAATGGGTGATTGATTCGATGCGCGTGAAAACCCCAGGGCAGCACACGCAAATTGGTTCGTTGTCCGGTGGTAACCAACAAAAAGTGATTATCGGTCGCTGGCTATTAACCCAGCCGGAAATTCTGATGCTCGATGAACCCACGCGTGGGATTGACGTTGGGGCAAAGTTCGAAATTTATCAGCTGATCGCCGAGCTGGCAAAAAAAGACAAAGGGATCATTATTATTTCCTCCGAGATGCCGGAGCTGCTGGGTATTACTGACCGTATTCTGGTAATGAGCAATGGTCTTGTTGCCGGAATTGTTGAGACTAAAACCACCACGCAAAACGAAATTCTCCGTCTTGCGTCGTTGCACCTTTAAGATCAGGGGCTCCTCATGAGTGCGTTAAATAAAAAGAGTTTTCTCACCTATTTGAAAGAAGGTGGGATTTACGTGGTTCTTTTAGTATTGCTGGCTATTATTATTTTCCAGGATCCGACATTCTTAAGTTTGCTGAACTTAAGTAATATTCTGACCCAGTCTTCGGTGCGTATTATTATCGCGCTCGGCGTGGCCGGACTTATTGTCACTCAGGGTACCGACCTTTCAGCCGGACGTCAGGTCGGTCTCGCGGCGGTTATCGCCGCCACGATGCTGCAGGCGGTGGACAATGCCAATAAGGTGTTCCCGGAGATGGCTACGATGCCGATCCCGCTGGTTATCCTGCTGGTGTGCGCGATCGGCGCGGTCATTGGTCTTATCAACGGTATTATTATCGCTTACCTGAACGTGACGCCATTTATCACCACTCTCGGCACGATGATCATCGTTTACGGTATCAACTCCCTGTATTACGACTTTGTTGGCGCGTCGCCGATTTCCGGCTTCGATAGTCACTTCTCGCAGTTTGCCCAGGGGTTCGTGGCGCTGGGCTCATTCCGCCTGTCGTATATTACCTTCTATGCGCTGATTGCGGTGTTCTTCGTATGGATCCTGTGGAACAAAACCCGCTTTGGTAAAAACATTTTTGCTATCGGCGGTAACCCGGAAGCGGCGAAGGTTTCCGGCGTCAACGTCGCTCTGAACCTGCTGATGATTTATGCGCTCTCCGGCGTGTTCTACGCCTTCGGCGGCCTGCTGGAAGCCGGACGCATCGGTTCGGCGACCAATAACCTTGGCTTTATGTATGAACTGGATGCCATTGCCGCCTGCGTGGTCGGCGGCGTATCGTTCAGCGGCGGGGTCGGCACCGTGTTCGGCGTGGTGACTGGGGTGATTATCTTCACCGTCATCAACTACGGTCTGACCTATATCGGCGTGAACCCGTACTGGCAGTACATTATCAAAGGGGCGATTATCATCTTCGCCGTGGCGCTGGATTCGCTGAAGTATGCGCGGAAGAAGTAAGTTCCTCTGTTGATAAAAGCTGCCTTCGGGCAGCTTTTTTATTTTGCGCGGGTCTGGCTCACGAAAATCGATATTGCTGAATAAATAGCTATTAGTCTTTTCATATCACGAATGAATTAATGAGTTTGTCAAGATGTAAACATATATTTATATATCTTTCCGCCAACTACGGATATTATGCTCATTTGCTTTTTGATGATGGAAAGGAACCATACAATGTTAAAGAAAATGATTGCCGCGATAGGCTTCGCAAGCCTCTTTTTATTGAGCGGCTGCGCAAAAGAATCATCCCGCTCTCTTGAAGTCGCCAAGGTGACGACCTGGAATACGCCTTACCACGGCGCTCGCAGCCCAATTTCAGTGGGTAAGTTTGATAACCGCTCCAGCTATATGAACGGCGTATTTTCTGATGGCGTCGATCGTTTGGGTAATCAGTCAAAAACAATTCTCATAACACATTTGCAACAAACCGGGCGATTCAATGTTCTCGATCGGAGTAATATGGCCGAGTTGCAGAATGAAGCCAGTATAAAAGGAACCAGCCAGACGCTGAAGGGCGCTGATTATGTGGTGACGGGCGACGTGACCGAATTTGGGCGCAAGGAAGTCGGGGACCATCAGTTATTTGGCATCCTGGGAAGAGGGAAGAGCCAAATTGCCTATGCCAAAGTGAATCTGAATATCGTAAATGTCCAGACATCCGAAGTCGTTTTTTCATCGCAGGGTGCCGGGGAGTTTGAGCTTTCTAACCGCGAAGTGATCGGATTCGGCGGTACCGCCAGCTATGACTCCACGCTAAACGGAAAAGTGTTGGATCTCGCTATCCGCGAAGCCGTAAATAATCTGGTTGCAGGTATCGAAAGCGGTGCGTGGACACCGGCTAAATAATCGTTCTGATTTCGACATTTCCCGTGTGCGCACGGTGAAATGTCGCGTTAAATCATAATATGGATGTTAAAAATGAATATTATTCGTTCTGTTTTCATTCTGCTCGCCGTGGCGGTGATAAGCGGTTGTGCGACAAGCCCCAAACCTCTCTATAGCTGGAATGAATATCAGCCTGTGGTTTATGAGTATTACGCGCTGGATATGGGGCCACAAGAGCAAATCGAAGCATTAAAAAAAGATATTGAAAAAGCGCGGGCGCAGGCCCTTCCTGTTCCTCCGGGACTGCATGCGCATCTGGGGATGTTATATATCGATACCGGTCATCCGGAATTGGCAAAAACAGAATTTGAACAGGAGAAACGGCTGTTTCCTGAATCCAGCCAGTTTATGGATTTTCTGTTGAAGAAAATGCAGGGAGGCAAAGCATGAAAAAGTTATATGTATTATGCGCAGGTTTATTAGTGACCCTGTTGTTGAGCGGTTGCGCACCGAAAAAATCCTATGACTACACGGCATTCAGGCAGAGTAAACCGAAGAGTATTCTGGTCCTGCTGCCGAAAAACGAATCACCGGACGTTAAAGCGGGCTATGGGGTACTTTCGCAGGTCACGCTGCCGCTTGCCGAGGCGGGATATTATGTTTTCCCTGTTGCCGTCGTTGAGAACACCTTTAAACAAAATGGCGTCGTGAATGGTGAAGAAATGCACGGTGTCAGCCATCAAAAGCTAAGAGAAATTTTTGGCGCCGACGCTGTGCTCTATCTTAAGGTCACGGAATATGGGACATCGTATCAGGTTATCAATAGCGATACGCGTGTCGCCGTTTCCGGTGAACTGGTGGATATTCGTAACGGGAAACTATTATGGAAAGGCAGCGCGGTAGCTTCCAGCAGCGAAGGTGACAGCAGCGGCGGTTCGCTTTTAGGCATGCTTATCCAGGCTGCCGTTGACCAGATAGTCAACACCATGACCGACAGAAGCTATAAGGTTGCGGGTATTGCCGATGCGCGCCTGCTTACGCCTGCCGCGCCGGCGGGTATGTTGTACGGCCCTCGCTCTCCTAAATACGGTAAAGATTTGCAATAGCGTCCTCAATAGATGGCCGATGCGCGCCTTTGCATCGGCCATTTATTGCTTATCAGGAAGCCGTCTTTGCCAGATAACGAGGCTACTTCTCTTTTTTCTGCAGCTCCAGCAGCTGCTGGGGCGTGACCGCAGGATAGGACTGCGCGCCGTCGGGAACTTCCTGCTGCGCGGGGATGGGGATCAGCGGGCCTAAAAAGCGCGGCTCGCGTTTAAAAATATAGAGATCCGCCAGCGCGCCGAAGCGGGCGCCGAACTCGCGCAGGCGAACGCTCCACATATCTTTTGGCGACGGTACCGCGTAGCACTGCGCCTGAATCCCCATATGCAGGGCAATAAACAGCGCCCGCTCGCAATGGAAGCGTTGGGTAATGATAATAAAGTCGTTCGTATCGAAGACTTTACGGGTGCGAACAATCGAATCGAGGGTACGAAAACCCGCATAGTCCAGCACGATATCCGCCGGATCGACGCCGGCTTTGATCAAATCGCGGCGCATGGTCATCGGCTCGTTATAGCTTTGCAGCGCGTTATCGCCGCTGAGCAGCAGATAGTTCACTTTGCCGCTGTTGTAGGCGTTCAGCGCGCCCTGAATCCGGTAACGATAATATTGGTTGATAACCCCGGTACGGTAGTACTTGGCGGTACCGAGCACGACGCCGACCTGGCGGTAGGGCAGGTCCTGTAGCTCATCGTAAATATAGGGAGAGGTTTTCCAGCTCATCCAGCGGTCGAGACCCAGCACGGTTAACAGCAGCAAGCCGAACAGGACTAACAGGCTGTATAACACACGCTTTAACATGAACCTGGCTCAATAGTGGATGAGGGAAGCTTCAGGCTACTTTACCCGTCGGGCAAGCGCAAGAAACCGTCGTTTAATTGCGGGGATTTTCAACAGTGCGGGCCGTTTGGCCCGCAGAATGTGACTAACCTAACAGTACGCGATCGATATTATGGCAGCCCAGCGCCTTTAGCGTCGCCGCGGTGGCGTCCCACTGAATTAGCGCCGCATCGGCCTTCTCGGCCAGAATCGCGCGCTGGATATCCGGGTAATCGTATCCATTGAGGCTCAGTAGATTTAGCGCGCCCTGTAGCGGAGGCAGCGTCGGGTTAAAAGCGGCGTTCTCGGCATAGCTGCCGGTGAAAAGGGTACCGTCTTTCAGCTCCAGCGCAACGCCGGATGGCGAATTGCTGTAAGGCATGTGGCAACGGTTGGCCGCCTGAATCGCCGCCTGAGCCAGCGCGTCGCCACTGAGCGGGAAGCCGTGGTCCTGCTCATCCATCAGCAGTATTTTAATGTCCAGATCTTTCGGGCCGAAAGCGTCCGGCAAATAGTGCTGCAGCGAATGCGCCTCGCGACCGGGGAGGTGGATGCGCAGCGCCAGGCCGCTGTTCAGCTCGTTCATAAACTGTCGGCAGTGGCCGCAGGGAGTGTAGTTAACGGTAATCGCCCGCAGGGATTTTTCGCCGCGCAGCCAGGCATGGCTGATGGCGCTTTGTTCGGCGTGCACGGTTTGCTGCATGGTGGCGCCGAGAAATTCCATATTTCCGCCGAAGTACCAGGTACCGCTGATGCCGCGGGCAATCGCGCCGACGTTAAAATGCGACAGATCGGCCCTCGCGCAGGCCGCCGCCAGCGGCAGCAAAGCAAAGGCCAGCGCGTCTTCATCCAGCCCCGTTGCGCTTTGCAGCGCCGCAACCTGGTCTGCATTCAGCAGGGCCGGGAAATGCCGATCGGCCAGCATCGGGGCGATGGCCGCTTGCAGGTCCGCCGCCAGTTGGGGAAGAACAGCTTGAAAACGTGGGTGCATGGCGTTGCCTCATAACAATGTAATG
This sequence comes from Klebsiella pasteurii, assembly GCF_018139045.1. Classification (NCBI taxonomy): domain Bacteria; kingdom Pseudomonadati; phylum Pseudomonadota; class Gammaproteobacteria; order Enterobacterales; family Enterobacteriaceae; genus Klebsiella; species Klebsiella pasteurii. Next base: position 2,144,995 of record NZ_CP073236.1, on the reverse strand, counting down.
GAAATCTAGTGTACGGGGGGTGACAGCCTGTATATGTGATAAACATCTCATTGTCATTGCAACTAATTCGTGTTGCATTTAAAAATGTGATTCAAATCACAATTATCCAACAACAGCTAAAATAAGCGGAAATAAGAACGGCGCGACCAGCGAGGTAATGATCCCGCAAAGCACCAGCGCCAGCGAGCTGAATGCCCCTTCCTGATAGTCGAGCTCAGCGCAACGGGCGGTCCCCAGGGCGTGGGATGCGGTGCCCATCGACAGCCCGCGCGAGGCTTTGGTGCGGATGCGCATCACATTCAGCAGGGTGTGGCCAAAGACCGCGCCGAGAATGCCGACGAAAATCACGCACACCGCGCTGATCGCCGGGATCCCGCCAATGCTGCTGCTCACCGCCATGGCAATCGGCGTCGTCACCGATTTCGGCAAAATAGAGGCGGCAATCTGCGGGGTTGCGCCCATCATCAGGGCAACGGTAGTGCCGGTGACCATCGCCACCACGCTGCCGATAAAGCAGATGGTGATGATTGACTTCCAGCGGGCGCGGATTTGGTGCAGCTGCTCATACAAAGGAAAGGCCAACGCCACCACCGCCGGCTGCAGCAGGTCATTAAGAATTTTGCTGCCGAGGAAATAGCGCTCGTAGGAGATGCCGGTAATCAGCAGAAAAGGTATCAGCACCACCATCGCCACCAGCAGCGGGTTGAGCAGCGGAAATTTAAACCGCGCCGCCAGCCTGCGGGCAAGGAAAAAGACGGCCAGGGTTAGCGGCAGCGACCACCAGATTTCATGGATCATTCTTCACTTCCTTTTTGTCCAACCACTTTGCGCTCACCGTGAACCAGGTGTGAACTCCAGCTGACGACTAAAAAGACGACCAGCGTGCTTATCGCGCAGGAAACCACCACCGGGCCAAACTGCGCGCGCAGTAAATCCCAGTACTGCATGACGCCGACGCCGATAGGCACAAATAGCAGCGCCATATAGCGAATCAGAATGTTGCAGCCGGGGTTGACCCACTGTGGCGGCATGATCTGCAGCGCCAGCAGAAAAAACAGAATCAGCATGCCAATAATGCTGCCGGGAATAGCGATCGGCAGTAGCGAAGAGAGAAAAATGCCCGCATACAGGCAGGCGTAGATGAGCACGAAAGCGCGCAGATACTGCCAGACAATAATCAGTGATTTACTCATGGTAATAACCCTTGATGAACCGCATTCATCATACAATTAAAGCCAAAAATGTGCTACCGATCACATCATGAATTCTACGCATACCTGCAATAGAGACGGGGAACAGCAAAACGGACGGCTATCAGAGTGTAGATTGCAGCGACAGGCAGTGCAGAAACCGGCTCAGCGCCAACGACGGTGTTTCACTTTTTCGCCAGAACACCCCAACGCTACCTTTTTGTTCAATGCGCGGCAAATTAAGAATCGCCAGCTGGTGCTGGGCCGCGTAGCGCTGCGCCAGGCGCAAGGAGAGAATTGAGACCATATCGCTACTCTGCAGCAGGTTGCTGGTCACGTTCATCGAGGCCGATTCGATAGTATTCTCCGGCAGCATCACGCCGTTATCCACCAGCGCGTTGTCGATGCTCAGGCGAATTGGCGTGCCGGTGGGCCAGACAATCCAGCGCCAGGGGGAGAGGTCGGCCCAGCTTAATTGCGGTTTCTGGGCCAGCGGGTGATCGGGGCGGGCGACAAAGCAGACCGGTTCGGTGTAGAGCACCCGGTAGCTCAGCGGCAGTTCCAGCGCCCGCCCGCCAACGCGTCCGACAACGACATCAACCACGCCGGCGAGCAGATCGTTAAGCAGCGGCGTCATGACCTTTTCTTCGATATTCAGGTGCAGGGTCGGCATCTCTTTGAGCAGTTCGAGAATTGCCTGTGAGACGCAGTCGGTCGCCACCGGCGAACAGCCAATCATCAGGCTGCCCACCTGTCCGCCCTGTTTAAAACGCTCGATTTCATACTGCGAACGCGACATATCGTTAATCAGCCGCTGGGCGTGCTGAAGCAGCAGCTTTCCGCCTTCGGTCGGGCGCAGGCCTTTGCTATGGCGTTCGAACAAAGTCATGCCGACTTCCTCTTCAAACTGGCCGAGCCATTTGGAGAGCGCGGGCTGAGTAATGTTAATCATTTTCGCCACCTGCGTGAGATTGCCTTGCTCCCCCAGCGCCACCAGCATCTGTAAATGATGCAGCTTGAGTTTCTGCGTCCAGTTCACCATTAGGTATAACCTCCAGGTTATGTCTATGCCCGAAATACCATTGTACATTTCATTGCCATGCTTACAAAATCGCAACATAAAAGAAATAAATACAACATCTACTTCCCTACCTGCTCTGAGGCATAACCATGACTCAACGACTTGAACTACAAAAACTACTCAATGCCGCGCCAGTCGGCGCCCGACAATGGCGCGTGATTATCTGCTGTTTCCTGGTGGTCATGCTCGATGGTTTCGATACGGCGGCGATTGGTTTCATCGCCCCGGATATCCGTAGTCATTGGCAGCTCACCGCCGGTGACCTCGCGCCGTTATTTGGCGCAGGGCTGCTGGGCCTGACCGCCGGGGCGCTGCTCTGCGGTCCGCTCTCCGACCGCTTTGGCCGTAAACGGGTAATTGAGTTCTGCGTCGCTCTATTCGGCCTGTTCAGCCTGCTTTCCGCGTTTGCCCCCGATCTACAGATGCTGGTGTTCCTGCGTTTCCTGACCGGGCTCGGCCTCGGCGGCGCGATGCCTAATACCATTACCATGACCTCGGAATATCTGCCTGCCCGGCGGCGTGGGGCGCTGGTGACCCTGATGTTTTGTGGATTCACACTCGGCTCGGCGTTCGGCGGCGTGGTCAGCGCGCAGCTGGTCCCGCTGATTGGCTGGCACGGCATTCTGGTTCTCGGCGGCGTTTTACCGTTGATGCTGGCGGTGGCGCTGATACCGCTGCTTCCCGAGTCTCCGCGCTGGCAGATCCGTCGCCAGCTCCCGCAAGCGGTGATAGCCAAAAACGTTGGCGCAATAACCGGCGAACGCTATACCGATACCCATTTCTGGCTTGATGAGCCTGCCGCAGCGGCGAAGGGCAGCATCAGCCAGCTGTTCGCCGGGCGTCAGCTGGCCATCACCTTAATGTTATGGGTGGTGTTCTTTATGAGCCTGTTGATTATCTATCTGCTCTCCAGCTGGATGCCGACGCTGCTTAACCATCGGGGGATTGATTTACAGCACGCTTCGTGGGTCACCGCCGCCTTCCAGATTGGCGGTACCTTCGGCGCCTTGCTGCTCGGCGTGCTGATGGATCGCTTCAATCCCTATCGGGTGCTGGCGCTGAGCTACGGCCTGGGGGGGGTGTGTATCGTCATGATTGGCCTGAGCGAGAACGGCCTGTGGCTGATGGCGCTGGCGATTTTCGGCACTGGGATTGGCATCAGCGGTTCGCAGGTCGGCCTCAATGCGTTAACCGCCACTCTGTATCCCACCCAAAGCCGCGCGACCGGTGTGAGCTGGTCAAACGCGGTCGGCCGCTGCGGCGCCATCGTTGGCTCGCTCTCCGGCGGCGTGATGATGGCGATGAATTTCTCTTTTGACACCCTGTTTTTTGTTATCGCAGTACCGGCCGTCGTTAGCGCCGTGATGCTTGTCCTGCTGACGCTTGCCGTCCGCAACCCAACATCTGTACCTGCCGCGTTGCCTTCTGCGGGCATCGTGAATAAATAAGGAGAACGCTCATGACTCAATCTTCAATGGAAATCAATAAAGATCGTCAGCAGTACTATCAGCATATTTCCGGGCAAAACCTGACGCCGCTTTGGGAATCCCTGCACCACCTGGTGCCGAAAACGCCGAACGCCACCTGCGCCCCGGCCTACTGGAATTATCAGGAGATTCGTCCGCTGCTGATGAAAAGCGGCGAGCTGATTGGCGCGAAAGAAGCGATACGCCGCGTGCTGGTGCTGGAGAACCCGGCGCTGCGCGGACAGTCATCGATTACCTCATCGCTGTATGCTGGTTTACAGCTGATCATGCCCGGAGAGGTAGCGCCGAGCCATCGGCACAACCAGTCGGCGCTGCGCTTTGTCGTGGAAGGCGAGGGGGCGTTTACCGCCGTTGATGGCGAACGCACCGCCATGCGCGCCGGGGATTTTATTCTGACTCCGCAGTGGCGCTGGCACGATCACGGCAACCCCGGCAATGAGCCGGTGGTCTGGCTCGATGGTCTCGACCTGCCGCTGGTGAACTATTTGGGCTGCGCTTTTGCTGAGGATTACCCGGAAGATCAGCAGCCGGTGACCCGCAAAGAGGGAGACTACCTGCCGCGCTACGCCGCCAATATGTTGCCGCTGCGCCATCAGGTCGGTAACTCTTCGCCCATCTTTAACTATCGTTACGACCGCAGTCGCGAAGCGCTGCACGACCTGACGCGAATGGGCGATGCCGACGAGTGGGACGGCTATAAAATGCGCTACGTCAATCCGGTTACCGGCGGCTATCCGATGCCGTCGATGGGCGCTTTCCTGCAGCTGTTACCGCAAGGGTTTACCTCACGCGCGGCGAAAACCACCGACAGCACTATCTATCATGTGGTGGAAGGTAGCGGCCAGGTCACCATTGGCGAACAGACCTTCACTTTCCAGGCAAAAGATATCTTCGTGGTGCCGACCTGGCACGCCGTCTCTTTTAACTCTGCCGAAGATACCGTGTTATTCAGCTTTTCGGACCGTCCCGTGCAGGAAGCGCTCGGCCTGTTCCGCGAAGCGCGTTATTAAAAATGAAGAATAAGGAATCCATCATGACTCAATACGTTTTTGCCCCCCAGGCCCCGATTAGCGTTCCAGTTGTCGGCAGCGATGAGCAGTTTCCGGTGCGCCGCGTTTACTGCGTGGGCCGCAACTATGCCGCCCACGCGCGTGAAATGGGCTTTGACCCGGATCGCGAACCGCCGTTTTTCTTCTGTAAGCCGGCCGATGCGGTGGTGCCCGTCGCCGCGGGAGAAACGCTGAACCTGCCGTATCCGACGCAAACCGATAACTATCACTATGAAATTGAGCTGGTGGTGGCGATTGGCAAACAGGGAAGCGATATCCCGCAGGAGCAGGCCCACGAGTATATCTGGGGCTATGCCACGGGGCTGGATATGACCCGCCGCGATCGCCAGATGGAGATGCGCCAGATGGGCCGTCCGTGGGAGATTGGTAAAGCTTTTGACCTTTCCGCGCCGATTGCGCCGCTGCACAAAGCGGATGCGGCGGACGTGAACCAGGCCGGAATTTGGCTGCAGGTGAACGGGGAAGATCATCAGCGCAGCGATATTCGCCACCTGATCTGGTCGGTCAATGAAACCATCAGCTATCTTTCCGGCTTCTTTGAGCTGCAGCCAGGCGATCTGATTTTTACCGGCACGCCGGAAGGCGTCGGCGCGGTGGTGAAAGGCGATGTGATCACCGGCAACGTAGAGGGTCTGACGCCAATCGCCGTGCGTGTGGTGTGAGGTGAATGATGAAGCTGTACAGTTTTTTTAATAGCTCGGCGTCATATCGCGTGCGGATTGCGCTGGCGCTGAAGGGCATTGACTACCAGAGCGTGGGGGTCAACATCCGCATTGGTCAGCAGAACGCGCTGGAATACCGGCGGCTGAATCCGGTTGGCCTGGTGCCAACGTTGATCACCGATGATGGCGAATCTCTCGGCCAGTCGCTGGCGATTGCCGACTGGCTGGATCGGCACTATCCGCAGCCGCTGCTGCTGCCTCAGGACGACAGCGCGCGGATGCGGGTGCTGGAGATTGTTTACGCCATCGCCTGCGATATTCACCCAATAAACAACATGCGCGTTTTACGCTACCTTGGCGACGAACTGAAGGTAAGCGAAGAGGATAAAAAACGCTGGTATGCGCACTGGATCCAGCAGGGATTCAGCGCCGTCGAGCAGCTATTGCGCCACGCGAAATCCGGCGATTTTTGCGTGGGCGATGCGCCCACCCTGGCGGACTGCTGTCTGGTGCCGCAGTGGGCCAACGCCTTGAGGATGGGCTGCGATCTCAGCCACTATCCACGCTGTCAGGCGGTCTATGACGCCTGCACCCGGCTGCCGGCGTTTATCGCCGCTGCGCCGGAAAACCAACAAGATAAGATCCCGGCTTAGGAGGCAACATGGCAAAAGTAATGCGAGCAATCATTGTCGGCGGTGGGATTGGCGGGGCAGCTACCGCTCTCTCTCTGGCGCGCCAGGGCATCAAGGTCATGCTGCTGGAAAAGGCCCATGAAATCGGCGAAATCGGCGCCGGGATCCAGCTTGGCCCTAACGCGTTCTCGGCGCTGGACAGCCTCGGCGTCGGCGAAGTCGCCCGTCAGCGTGCGGTCTTTACCGATCATATCACCATGATGGATGCGGTCAACGGTGAAGAGGTGGTGCATATTGAGACCGGACAGGCGTTCCGCGACCATTTTGGTGGGCCGTATGCGGTGATCCACCGGGTAGACATCCACGCCACCGTCTGGGAAGCCGCGCTGACCCATCCGGCTGTCGAGTATCGCACCTCGACGCAGGTGGTGGATATCCGCCAGACCGCCGATGACGTGACGGTTTTTGATGATAAAGGCAACAGCTGGACGGCGGATATTCTGATCGGCTGCGACGGCGGTAAGTCTGTGGTGCGCCAAAGCCTGCTGGGCGATTCGCCGCGGGTCACCGGCCACGTGGTCTATCGTGCGGTCGTCGATGCCGCCGACATGCCGGATGATTTACGCATCAATGCGCCGGTGCTGTGGGCCGGTCCGCACTGCCACCTGGTACATTACCCGCTGCGCGGCGGCAAGCAGTACAACCTGGTGGTGACCTTTCACAGCCGGGAAACAGAAGAGTGGGGCGTGCGCGACGGCAGTAAAGAAGAGGTGCTCTCCTACTTTAAAGGTATCCACCCGCGTCCCCGGCAGATGCTGGATAAGCCGACCTCCTGGCGCCGCTGGTCCACCGCCGACCGCGAGCCGGTAGAGAAATGGGGCAACGATCGTATTACGCTGGTCGGCGATGCCGCGCATCCGGTGGCGCAGTATATGGCCCAGGGGGCCTGTATGGCGCTGGAAGATGCGGTGACGCTGGGTAAAGCGCTGGCGCAGTGCGACGGCGACGCCGCCCGCGCTTTCGCGCTGTATGAGTCGGTTCGTATTCCGCGTACCGCGCGGATCGTCTGGTCGACGCGTGAAATGGGGCGGGTCTATCACGCCGCCGGCGTTGAGCGCCAGGTACGCAACCTGCTGTGGAAAGGCAAAACCCAGAGCGAGTTTTATCGCGGCATCGAGTGGCTGTACGGCTGGAAAGAGGATAACTGCCTGGAAGCACGTTAAGCGGCTTTGCATTTCCCGGGTCGCAAACAGAGGTGACCTTGTAGCCCGGCTAAGCGCAGTGCAAGCCGGGAAGCAGCAGAGCCGCGGCAGGGAAAACCGATATTGGCCCCTTTCAACCCGCATCCAGAGGCGCTAACATAGCGCCTCTTTTTTCCGGGCAATGAAAAACAATATGCGTGTACTACTGGCGCCGATGGAAGGCGTGCTCGATTCGCTGGTGCGCGAGCTGCTGACCGAAGTGAATGATTACGATCTCTGCATCACTGAATTCTTGCGCGTGGTGGATCAGCTCCTGCCGGTAAAATCGTTCTACAGACTGTGTCCGGAACTGCATAACAACAGCCTGACGCCGTCCGGCACCCGCGTGCGCGTGCAGCTGCTCGGGCAGTATCCGCAGTGGCTGGCGGAAAACGCCGCTCGCGCGGTCGAGCTCGGTTCCTGGGGCGTTGACCTCAACTGCGGCTGCCCGTCAAAGCTGGTAAACGGCAGCGGCGGCGGGGCGACGCTGCTTAAAGACCCTGAGCTTATCTATCGCGGCGCGAAAGCGATGCGCGAGGCGGTTCCCGGCCATCTGCCGGTCACGGTAAAAGTACGGCTTGGCTGGGACAGCGGCGAGCGGCGATTTGAAATTGCCGATGCGGTCCAGCAGGCCGGAGCCAGCGAGCTGGTGGTGCACGGCCGCACCAAAGAGGACGGCTATAAAGCGGAGCGCATCGACTGGCAGGCCATTGGCGAAATCCGTCAGCGTCTGACTATTCCAGTGGTGGCCAACGGCGAAATCTGGGACTGGCAAAGCGCCCAGGATTGCCTGGCCGCGACCGGCTGCGACTCGGTGATGATTGGTCGCGGCGCCCTGAACGTTCCAAACCTGAGCCGGGTGATAAAATATAACGAACCGCGTATGCCCTGGCCGCAGGTGGTCGAACTGCTGCAAAAATACACCCGTCTGGAAAAGCAGGGCGACACCGGCCTTTATCACGTCGCGCGTATCAAACAGTGGCTGAGCTATTTGCGTAAAGAATACCTTGAGGCTGCTGAGCTGTTCAGCGCGGTACGCACCCTACAGGATTCAACCAGCATTGCGCGCACGATTAACGACTGGCGTAGCTAAACTATCTGACCGGCATCACATTTTTTAGCTTGTCCCATTGAGATTACCCGGCGGACAGTGAAATACTCACTACCGATTGTTACTGCTCCGGCAGGCAAAACCTGATTTCCTGGCATCCGTCGGGGTCAGGTTTTTTTGTTTTTGGGGTTCATATGCAAATCGCCAAAGTACTTAATAATAATGTAGTGGTGGTTGTTGATGAGCAGCAGCGCGAACAGGTAGTCATGGGCCGAGGGCTTGCCTTTCAAAAACGCGTTGGTGACTCTCTTGATGAAAGTAAAATTGAAAAGGTCTTCGCGCTACAGAGCGATGAACTGGTTGGCCGTTTAGGTGAATTACTCAGTCAAATACCGTTAGAAGTGATGACGACCTGCGATCGGATCATCGATCTGGCGCGCGGTCGTCTCGGTAAGTTACAGGATAGTTTGTACATTACCCTGACCGACCACTGCCACTTTGCGATTGAGCGGCAGAAGAAGGGCATCGCCATTCGTAATGTGCTGCTGTGGGAAATAAAGCGGTTGTATCCGAAGGAATTTGAGTTAGGGCAGGAGGCGCGGGCGATCGTCAGCAAACGGCTCGGGGTTGAACTGGCCGAAGATGAAGCGGGTTTTATCGCCCTGCATCTGGTCACGGCGCAGCTCAACAGCGAAATGCCGGAAGTGATGCACGTGACCCGGGTCATGCAGGAGATCCTGCAGCTGGTGAAGTATCAGCTGACGCTGAACTACGACGAAGAGTCGCTGAGCTACCAGCGCTTTGTCACCCATCTCAAGTTTTTCGCCCAGCGTATGCTGACGCGAACGGTGGTTGAAGATGATGATGTGACGCTGCACAGCGCGGTAAAGGATAACTACCCTAAAGCGTGGAAGTGTGCGGAAACCGTCGCCCGGCACCTGCAAAAGAGCTATCAGCGGCCGCTGACGACGGAAGAGATTATGTTTCTCGCCATTCATATTGAGCGGGTGAGAAAAGAGGGACGCTAAGCGCCGATCGGGCCTGGCGCATAGCTCCCACTCTACAACTGGATTGTTACTGCATTACGCAGGCAAAACCTGAGCGCAACGCCTACACGGCGTTGTTCTCGGGTTTTTTTATTTTTAATACTCAGTTAACGATGCCTGCGGGCAGCGGAAGTAAGGAAAAACAGCATGGAATATAAAGCACTCGCGCAGGATATTCTCACTCGGGTAGGCGGCAGAGAGAATATTGTGAGTCTGGTTCACTGCGCTACACGGCTGCGTTTTAAGCTCAAAGATAGCAAGAAGGCGGATGCCGAAGGACTGAAGGCGAACCCTGGCGTCATTATGGTCGTCGAAAGCGGCGGCCAGTTTCAGGTGGTTATCGGTAATCACGTGCACGATGTCTGGCTGGCGGTGCGCGGCGAAGCCGGCCTGACGGATGACAGTGAGCCGGTGGCGGTAAAAGGCGAAAAAGTGTCGATTATCGGCCAGCTTATCGACATTGTTTCCGGTATTTTCACCCCGTTTATCGGCGTCCTGGCGGCCTCGGGGATCCTCAAAGGCTTGCTGGCGCTGGCGGTGGTTTGCGGCTGGTTAACGACGCAGCAGGCAACCTACAAAATCTGGTTTGCCGCCAGCGATGCGCTGTTCTTCTTTTTCCCGCTGTTTCTCGGCTATACCGCAGGCAAGAAATTTGGCGGCAACCCCTTTATTACCATGGTGATCGGCGGCGCGTTAACCCATCCGCTGATGATTCAAGCGTTTGACGCCAGCATGGCGCCCGGCGCCGCGACGGAGTATTTTCTCGGCATTCCCGTGACCTTTATCAATTACAGCTCCTCGGTCATTCCGATTATCCTCGCTTCGTGGGTCAGCTGCTGGATTGAAAAACGCAGCAACGCGATACTGCCTTCCTCAATGAAGAACTTCTTCACGCCGGCGATTTGCCTCGCCGTCGTCGTACCGCTCACGTTTCTGATTATCGGCCCCGTAGCCACCTGGCTGAGCCAGCTGCTGGCCAATGGTTATCAGCTTATCTATCAGGTTGCGCCCTGGCTTGCCGGCGCGGCGATGGGGGCGCTGTGGCAGGTATGCGTTATCTTCGGCCTGCACTGGGGATTGATACCGTTAATGATTAACAACCTCGCCGTGCTGGGCCATGATTCGATGATGCCGATGCTGCTGCCTGCGGTGATGGGCCAGGTGGGCGCCGCGCTGGGGATTTTCCTGCGCACTCGCGATGCGCGGCAAAAAGTGCTGGCGGGTTCTGCGGTTTCCGCCGGGATCTTCGGCGTGACCGAGCCGGCGATTTATGGTCTGAACCTGCCTTTACGCCGTCCCTTTATCTTCGGCTGCGTTGCTGGCGCCATCGGCGGCGCGATGGTTGGTTTTAGCGACAGCCACGTCTACTCTTTTGGTTTCGGTAACATTTTCACGCTGGCGCAAATGATCCCGCCGGAGGGCATTGACGCTACGGTGTGGGGCGGCGCGGCGGGGATGTTTGCCTCGTTAATCATCGCCTGCGTACTCACCCTCGTCGCCGGACTGCCGCGCAGCAGCGCTGAGCAGGCTGCGGTTGTCGTGGCTCCGGCCTCGGAAAACGATATCCTGGCGCCGATGACCGGCAGCGTTCTGGCGCTGGATCAGGTGCCTGACAGTACCTTCGCCAGCGGTCTGTTGGGCAAGGGCGTGGCGATTATTCCCTCAGTGGGCAAGGTTATCGCGCCGTTCTCGGGCGAAGTCGCTTCCATTTTTCAAACCAAACACGCCATCGGTCTGCTGAGTGACAGCGGCATTGAGCTGCTCATCCACGTTGGCATCGACACCGTTAAGCTCGATGGCGTGCCGTTTACCGCCCATGTAAAAGAGGGCGACAAAATCAAAGCGGGCGACCTGCTGCTGGAGTTTGACCGCCAGGCGATCCTGGACGCCGGCTTTGATCTGGCGACGCCCATTATTATCAGCAACAGCGATGATTATCGTGCTCTCGACATGGTCTCCGCCAGCGCGGTGGAAGCCGGTCAGCCGCTGTTGTCTATAACCCGTTAATCACAGGAGAGAGATGAATGAAGAGATTCCCGCAGGCGTTTTTATGGGGCGGCGCGACCGCGGCAAATCAGGTCGAAGGCGCTTATCTGGAAGACGGGAAGGGATTAACCACTTCTGACGTCCAGCCGCGCGGCGTATTTGGCGAAGTGGTAGAGCGCGTACCCGGCGATAGCGGCATTAAGGATATCGCCATCGATTTTTACCACCGTTATCCGGAAGATATCAGCCTTTTTGCCGAGATGGGCTTTAACTGCCTGCGCGTATCAATTGCCTGGGCGCGTATTTTCCCTAACGGCGATGAGGCGCAGCCAAACGAAGCCGGGCTGGCCTTTTACGATAAGCTGTTTGATGAAATGGCGAAGCACAATATTACTCCGCTGGTGACCCTGTCCCACTATGAGATGCCGTGGGCGCTGGTAAAAAACTACGGCGGCTGGGGCAATCGCAAAGTGATTGGCTTCTTCGAGCGCTATGCCCGTACGGTGTTTGAGCGCTACCAGGCGAAGGTCAAACTGTGGCTGACCTTCAATGAAATCAATATGTCCCTGCACGCGCCGATGACCGGCGTCGGTCTGCCGGCCGACAGCAGCAAAGCGGAAGTCTACCAGGCTATTCACCATCAGCTGGTGGCGAGCGCGCTGGCGGCAAAGGCCTGTCATGACATCGTGCCAGAGGGCAAAATCGGCAATATGCTGCTCGGCGGCCTGATGTATCCGCTCAGCTGCAAACCGGACGATATTTTTGAAACCCTGCAGCAGAACCGCAGCTGGCAGTTCTTTGGCGATGTCCAGTGCCGCGGCGCTTACCCGGGCTATATGCTGCGCTATTTCCGCGACAACGGCATTAACCTCGAAATAACCGATGCCGATCGCGCCGCCCTGAAAGAGACCGTCGACTTTATCTCCTTCAGCTACTATATGACCGGCTGCGTGACCGCTGACGAAGAGCTGAACAAAAAAGCGCGCGGCAATATTCTCAGCATGGTGCCGAACCCGCACCTGGCAAGCTCGGAATGGGGCTGGCAGATTGACCCGCTCGGTCTGCGCACGCTGCTGAACGTGCTGTGGGATCGCTATCAGAAACCGTTGTTTATCGTGGAAAACGGCCTGGGCGCCAAGGATAAGGTGGAAGCCGACGGCAGCATCAACGACGATTACCGGGTCAGCTACCTTAACGACCATCTGGTGCAGGTTCGTGAGGCCATAGAGGACGGCGTTGAGCTGATGGGCTACACCAGCTGGGGGCCTATCGACCTGGTGAGCGCGTCGAAGGCGGAGATGTCCAAACGCTACGGTTTTATCTATGTCGATCGCGACGATGAAGGCAACGGCACCCTGGCGCGCAGCCGCAAGAAGAGCTTCTGGTGGTATAAAGAGGTGATTGCCACCAACGGCGGCAGCTTAAAAGAGTGATTGCTCTGGACAGGTAAAGCGTTAGCTGCCAGCTAATAAAATGCGAGCACGGAAGCTGACATCATTCTTATGGCCCGGATAACCTCCGGGCCATTTTGCGTATTACGCCGGCTTGCGCGCGCGCAGGAGGAAAATCATCGGCCGCTCTTTTTCTTCATCCAGCGCCGGCTGAGCGGCAATCTGCTCCGCCGTCGGTCCCCACTCATCCAGATGCTCGATGATAAAACCGGCGGCGATCAACTGGTTTATCCAGGTGGATAGCTTGCGGTGCTGTTTTTTCACTCCGTCGGCAAACCAGTTGCTGATGCGCTCGCCCTCCTGCTGGTAGTGGCTCACCGGCCAACTTTTCTGTCCGTTCTCATCCACCTGCCAGCCCTGCTGCGGCGGGGCGGTGTAGATGGGATGTTCAGCGGAAAACAGCAGCGTGCCGCCGGGCGTCAGCGCCTGGTAAACGGTGGCGAACAGCGGCGCGACGTCGGGCAGATAGTGCAGTGCCAGCGAGCTATAGACCAGCTCGCAGCTATCGGCGGGCAGGGTAAGCGTCTGGAGATCTTCGCAGCGATAGCGAATACCTTCGCCGTGGGTCATTTCGCGGGCGCGATCCAGCATACGGCTGGAGAGATCCAGCCCGTCCACCTGCACGGCGCCCTGGTCACGGGCCCAGCGGCAAAACCAGCCGTAGCCGCAGCCAAGATCGACGACGCGTAAACCGGATAACGGTGGAAGCATTTGCTGAAGGGTTGGCCACTCAGGCGCGCCTTCCAACCCTTTGACTGAACGGTCGAGGGTGGCGTATCCGGCAAAAAAAGCGGGATCGTCATAGATGTTCTGACTCATTTTCACTCCATGAGAAGTTTATTTTTAGCCTGCTAATAGTTACGGCACACGCTTTACTAAACGGCAAGGATGCAAGTAGCTTAATATACCCGACCTTATTTAATCATCTGACCGATTTCATGAACCTGACTTTGAGCAAACGCGCGTTGGCTGGCCTGCCACTGGTTATCGCGCTGGCGGGCTGCGCGCCATCGCACGATACTGGCAAGCCGCTCCAGCAGCAAACCCCGGCATCCCACGTCGCAATGGAACTGCCCGCCGCCGTGAAAAACGGCTGGCCGCAGAGCAACTGGTGGCAGGATTATCATGACCCTCAGCTCAATAGCCTGATTCAGCGTGCCTTAGCCAACGCCCCGGATATGCAGATTGCCGAACAGCGCATCAGGCTGGCGGAAGCGCAGGCGCGGATGTCGAAGTCTAACCTGGGACCGAACCTGGATTTTTCCGCCGATATCGAACGGCAGAGAATGTCCTCCGAGGGGCTGATGGGGCCGTTTGCCACCGATACCGAGGGCAACACCGGGCCGTGGTATACCAACGGCACCTTCGGACTGACCGCCGGATGGGATCTGGACCTGTGGGGTAAAAACCGCGCGCTGCTTAAAGCGCGCATCGGTGAAGTCAAAGCCCAGGTCGCCGAAGAGGCCCAGACCCGCGAACTGCTGGCCGGCAGCGTCGCCCGCCTTTACTGGCAGTGGCAGACCGAAGCGGCCATTAAAAACGTGCTGACGCAGGTGAAGCAGGAACAAAGTAATGTCGTCACCGTGGATACTGCGCTGTACCAGCGCGGGATCACCAACTCGGCCGAAGGGGCGGAGAACGATATTAACGTCAGTAAAACCGATCAGCAGCTCGCCGACGTAGCGGGTAATATGAAAGAGATCGAAGCGCGGCTGATGGCGCTGACCAACAGCCAGAGCCAGGCGCTGAATCTTCATCCGGCGGATTTACCCGCCGTCAGCGCGCAAATGCCCAGCCAACTGGGCTATGAGCTGCTGGCGCGACGCCCGGACCTGCAGGTCGCGCACTGGTATATCGAGGCTTCATTAAGCGAAGTTGATGCCGCGAAAGCCGCGTTTTATCCGGATATCAACCTGATGGCCTTCTTGCAGCAGGATGCTCTGCATCTCAGCGATCTGTTCCGCCACTCTGCCCAGCAGATGGGCGTCACCGCCGGGCTGACCCTGCCGATCTTTGATAGCGGCCGCCTGAACGCGAACCTGGATATCGCCAGCGCGCAAAACGCCCTGTCGATAGCGAAGTACAACAAAGCGGTGGTCGATGCGGTGAACCAGGTGGCGAAAACCGCCAGCCAGATGGAAACGCTGATGGCGAAAAATCAGCAGCAGCAGCAGGTTGAAAAAGATGCTCAGCGGATGGTCGCGCTGGCCCTGGCGCGAATGAATGCCGGGATCATTTCCGGCTCGCGCGTCAGCCTGGCGAAGCTGCCGGCGCTGCAGGAGCGGATTGCCGCGCTGCGCCTGCACGGCCAGTGGCTTGATGCCAGTATTCAGCTGACTTCCGCGCTGGGCGGCGGATATCATCAGGCGGCGAAGTAGTTCTGTTTCCCCGGCTCGCGCTGCGCTTAGCCGGGCTACAGATTGCGTAGTCCATGGGGTTTGTAGCCCGGATAAGGCGTTTACGCCGCCATCCGGGAACTCTCGTTACTCTTTCTTCTTTGCCTCGCGGCGCTTTAGCCACCAGTGCGCCGCAACCACCAGTGCCACCGCCAGAATCAGCCAGATCCAGTGCTTGAGATGCGCGTCCAGATGATGCAGCCACGGGCCAATCGCTTCGCCGCCGAGATAGCCGAGCGTGGTAAAGATAAGCGCCCAGATAATCGCGCCGAGAATATTCAGCGGCAGAAACACCTTCGGCGGCAGGCGGCTGGCGCCAATCAGCAGTGGGCCGATAACCCGGAAGCCGTACATAAAGCGGGTGCCGATGACAAACAGGTAGGGGCGACGCTGGATCATGCGCTGGGCTTTCTGGATCCGTTTTTTCTGGCGCGCAAACCGCCGCAGGATCCGTCCGCCAAAGCGCCTGCCGAGCAAATAAAGCAGCTGATCGCCAATCATGCCCCCGAGGGCGACCGAAATAACCACCAGCCAGAACTTCAATAATCCCTGATGTGCCGCCACGCCGCCGAGCAGCGTAATGGTTTCGCCTTCCGCCATGCTGCCAATGACCAGCGCCGCGTAGCCGTACTGGGAAATCAGGTTATTGATATCCATATAAAGATTAACTCCATAAAACGTCAGTCCCTTAATCATACACCCTGATGATAAAAATGCGGGGGAAGCGCATTTTTCTCGCTGTACACAAAATAATCTACAAGGTGAATTATACTTGGATCAATGCTGTACCACGCCGTGACAAGGGGGACGCTATGAACCATGTCTGGGGGCTCTTCTCTCATCCTAATCAAGAGATGAGCGTTATTAAAAGTGAAAACGAAACCGTTTCGCATCACTATACGCACCATGTGCTGGTCATGGCGGCGGTTCCGGTTATCTGCGCCTTTATCGGCACCACGCAGCTGGGCTGGAACTTCGGCGACGGCACGGTGGTAAAACTGTCGCTGATGACCGGGCTGGCCCTGGCGGTGCTGTTTTATGCCGTCATGCTCGCCGGGGTGGCGGTGATGGGGCGGGTTATCTGGTGGATGGCGCGAAGCTATCCGCAGCGGCCATCGCTTAAGCGCTGTATGGTTTTCGCCGGCTATGTCGCCACGCCGCTTTTCCTCAGCGGGCTCGTGGCGCTCTATCCGCTAGTGTGGCTGTGTGCGCTGGTGGGAACCGTTGCGCTGCTGTATACCGGCTATCTGCTGTATCTCGGTATTCCGACTTTCCTTGGGATCAATAAAGAAGAGGGGCTGAGCTTCGCCAGCTCGACCCTGGCGATCGGGGTGCTGGTGCTGGAAGTACTGCTGGCTATCACCGTCATTCTCTGGGGATACGGCTACCGACTCTTCTGATTTAACTCATTGCCGGCATAAATAGATTTTTATGTCGGCAATGCAGCATTTGTTCACGATTCTTATTAGCCAGCTCGCGTTCTGACAGGGTATGATGATTTTTGCCAGCGGCGTCATCACCCCAGCGCCGCGGCGTACGTTCATAACGTGCAAAAATACTTTTCAGAATGTTCACGATGACCAAATTTCGAGTTTCTTTGCTCAGCCTGACGTTGCTGCTGGCTGTGCCTTTTGCGCCCCAGGCGATGGCTAAAACTTCCACGGCGATGACCGCCTCCCAGCCGGATATCGCTTCCGGCAGCGCGATGATTGTCGATCTTGCCAGCAAAAAAATCATCTATGCCAGCCAGCCGGATCTGGTTCGCCCGATGGCGTCGATCACCAAGGTGATGACCGCGATGGTGGTGCTTGACGCCCATCTGCCTCTTGATGAAATGCTGACCGTTGATATCAGCCAGACGCCTGAGATGAAAGGGATCTATTCGCGCGTTCGCCTGAACAGCCAAATCAGCCGCCGCAATATGCTGCTACTGGCGCTGATGTCGTCGGAAAACCGCGCCGCCGCCAGCCTGGCGCACCATTATCCGGGCGGCTACGACGCGTTTATTCGCGCGATGAACGCCAAGGCGCAGGCGCTGGGGATGACCCGTACCCGTTACGTCGAGCCCACCGGCCTGTCGATTCATAACGTCTCTACCGCGCGCGATCTGACTAAGCTGCTGATCGCCAGCGAGCAGTATCCGCTGATTGGCCAGCTGAGCACCACCAAAGAAGATATGGCGACATTCGCCCACCCGGCCTACACGCTGCCGTTCCGCAATACCAACCATTTGGTCTACCGCGACAACTGGAATATACAGCTGACCAAGACCGGCTTTACTAACGCGGCGGGCCACTGCCTGATTATGCGGACGGTAATTAATCAGCGCCCGGTGGCGCTGGTGGTGATGGATGCATTTGGTAAATATACCCACTTTGCCGACGCCAGCCGTCTGAGAACGTGGATTGAAACGGGAAAAGTGATGCCGGTTCCGGCTTCCGCGCTCAGCTATAAAAAGCAGCGTGAAGCGCAAATGGCCGATGCGATGCTGAAAGGCGGCGCGCAGACCGCGCAGAACGATTAACCCCATTTCCCCGGCTTGCGGCGCGCAGATTGCTGGATATCTGTAGCCCGGCTAAGCGCAGCGCGAGCCGGGGAATTTTCCCGGCGGCGGCGCTGGCGCGCCTGTCCGGGCTACCGTTTACCCGCGACGCTAAGGGGTTACTCCGGCAGCGTCCAGTCGCCATCGCCGAGCGGGCGCTGCATAATCAAGGTATCCCGCCAGTCGCCCATCTTATAGCCGACGCTGCGCAGCTGACCTGCCACGCTAAAACCGAACTTTTTATGAATCGCGATCGACCCGGCGTTGCTGTGCCCGTCGCCGATAATCGCCAGCATCTGCCGCCACGGTCCCTGTTCGCATTTCGCAATTAACCGCGAGAGTAGGGCGCTGCCGATACCGCGTCCGCCCATTCCCGCTTCAACGTAAATCGACTCTTCCAGCGTGTAGCGATAGGCCGGACGCGGGCGGTAAAAAGTGGCGTAGCAGTAGCCGACGATGGTTCCGCGCCACAGGGCTACCAGCCACGGCAGACCGCTATCGCGCACGGTTTTGATACGCTTGCGCATCTCATCGACGGTTGGCGGGATCTCTTCAAACGAGGCGCGTCCATTGAGTACGTGCCAGACGTACAGCGCGGCGATGGCGTGGGCGTCATCGGGCAGCGCTTCGCGGATCTCTATGTCAGCGTCATGTAGCTTATCCACTGCGGGCATGATGGGTGGGTTCCTTAAACGGGTTTGCCGGAGAGGAGAATTCTCCGGCGTGCAGCGTAATACAGAAGCCCCGGGGCTGAACAGTCCCCCGTGCGGATTATTGCCGTTCGGCGGCGCTTGTCGTTTTATCCGGCGCTTCGCCCCAGTATTTTTGCTTACTGGTTTTACCGATCCCCGGATTCATGCTGTTGGTGGGATCGTTTTCGCGATAGAAGCGTTTTAAGCTTTCCGGCGCTTCATACAGATGGCCGACGTTATGCTCGGCCGGATACTGAGCGCCGCGCTCCTTCAGCAGCACCAGCATTTTCTCTTTCAGTTCGTGGGCATCGACGCCTTTTTTCACGATGTAATCCTGATGGAAAACGTGGCACATAAAGTGGCCGTAATAGAGCTTATGCACCAGTTGGCTATCAATATCGGCGGGAAGATGCTCAAACCACTCGGTGTCGTTACGGCGCAGGGCGATATCCAGCGCCAGAATATCTTCCACCTCATCGGCGTGAACCGCCTGGTAGCGGATCGCCGCGCCCGCGGCGGCAAAGCGGTGCAGAAAGGCTTTGCTGCCTTCTTCCGCAGTGCAGACGAAGAAATCGCCTTCGGCGTTCTTAAAATATTCCCCGAGCCAGGCCTGGGCTTCTTCGATGCCGTCACCCGCCATCTTCAGCAGCAGATGGTGTTCGTATTTATCGCGCCAGGTTTTCATTCGCTCCGGCAGATGCGCCGGGAAGACGTGACCCAGTTTTTGCATAAAGCGGTCGGTGAAGTGCGGCTTAAACAGCGACACTTTCTCCAGCATCGCGTCGGTACGGCCCTTCATGGTAAAGAAGAACGGCATTTTATCGGTGCCGAGCTTGTCGATCATCAGGAAGGTATCTTTCCCGTACTGCTCGGCGATATCGTAAATATCGCGGTGCATGTACTCGCCTGCCACCGGCAGATGGTTAAATTCGGCGAGAATATGGCGGCGAATTTCGGTCAGCACTTCCGGGCGGTTGGTGCCGATATAGAAGACCTGCTGGCGTTTTTCCGCCGGGAAGGTATCGAGGCGCACGGCGAACACCGCCAGCTTGCCGGCGCAGCCCGAGGATTCAAACAGGCGATCCGGGTCGGCGTTGTAGCGCGCCGGGGTATCGGCATTTACGTCGCGCACGCGGGTGACGTAATCATGATCGTGGGCGTGGCGACCATCGTGGCGGACATCTTCATCTTTAACCCGCTCGTCGTCGAGGCGGCTGAGGATTTGCTCCGGCGTGGCGCCGAGGTCAATGCCGAGGTGGTTCACCAGGCTGAGCTTGCCGTTTTCATCGATTTGCGCGTATAGCGACATTTCGGTGTACGCCGGGCCGCGCTGGACCAGCGAGCCGCCGGAGTTGTTGCAGATCCCGCCGACCACCGATGCCCCGATGCAGGATGAACCAATGACCGAGTGCGGCTCGCGGCCCAGCGGCTTCAGCGCTTTCTCCAGCGAATAGAGCGTCGTGCCGGGATAGGCCAGCACCTGCTCGCCTTTACCCAGCAGATGCAGTTTATCCAGGCGCAGGGTGCTGATAATCACGATATCGCGGTCATAGTCGTTGCCGTTCGGCGTTGAGCCTTCGGTCAGGCCGGTATTCGCCGCCTGCATCAGAATGATTTTGTCGGCGTTGACGCAAGCGCTCAGTACGCGCCACAGCTCCAGCAGCGTACCGGGAAAGACCACCGCCAGCGCGTCGCCCTGGCCGGAGCGGAAGCCTTTACGGTAGCGCTGGGTTTTAGCCGGGTCGGTGAGCAGATGGGACGAGCCGACCAGACGGGTGAGTTCAGCCAGAAAAGCGTTGTTATGGGTTGTTGCAGATGACATGTTCCACTCCTTGTGGTGGTACAAAATTATCAAAAATAAGAATAGCGCTTTGTATGACAATTTGATGCATCAATGTTTCGAAAAATCAGAGAACAACGCGCGCTTTATTCAGGCGTCTCGTTTATGTTTATGGCAGACTTCGATTTTTGCTATCTTTTCGCCGATCTGGTCGACTGGAACAATGAGGGATAAAAATGAAATGGCTTTGTACTGTAGGCGTCGCTGTGAGCCTGGCGCTGCAACCCGCGCTGGCGGATGAATTGTTCGGCAATCATCCCCTAACGCCGCAGGCGCGGGATGCGTTTGTGACGGAACTGCTGACGAAAATGACGGTGGATGAAAAAATCGGTCAGCTGCGCTTAATTAGCGTCGGCCCGGATAACCCGAAAGAGGCCATCCGCGAAATGATCAAAGAAGGTCAGGTGGGGGCGATTTTTAACACCGTGACCCGCCATGATATCCGCACTATGCAGGATCAGGTGATGGAACTCAGCCGCCTGAAAATCCCGCTCTTTTTCGCCTATGACGTGCTCCACGGCCAGCGCACCGTTTTCCCGATTAGCCTTGGTCTGGCCTCTTCTTTTAACCTCGACGCAGTGAATACCGTCGGGCGAGTATCGGCGTACGAAGCGGCCGATGATGGCCTGAACATGACCTGGGCGCCGATGGTCGACGTCTCCCGCGACCCGCGCTGGGGCCGCGCCTCGGAAGGCTTCGGGGAGGATACCTACCTGACCACCGAGATGGGCAGGGCGATGGTCGAGTCGATGCAGGGGAAAAGCCCGGCCGAGCGCTATTCGGTGATGACCAGCGTCAAGCACTTTGCCGCCTACGGCGCGGTTGAAGGCGGAAAAGAGTACAACACCGTTGATATGAGTCCGCAGCGCCTGTTCAACGACTATATGCCGCCGTACAAAGCGGGGTTGGATGCGGGCAGCGGCGCGGTCATGGTGGCCCTTAACTCGCTTAACGGCACCCCGGCGACCTCCGATGCCTGGCTGCTCAAGGACGTGCTGCGCGACCAGTGGGGCTTCAAAGGCATTACCGTCTCCGACCATGGGGCCATCAAAGAGCTGATTAAACACGGGGTGGCGTCGGACCCGGAAGACGCGGTGCGCGTGGCGCTGAAGTCCGGCATCAACATGAGCATGAGCGACGAGTACTACAGCAAGTATCTGCCCGGCCTGGTGAAGTCCGGGAAGGTAACGATGGCGGAGCTGGATGACGCGACCCGCCACGTGCTGAACGTCAAATACGATATGGGCCTGTTTAATGACCCGTATAGCCACCTGGGGCCGAAAGATTCCGACCCGCAGGATACCAACGCCGAAAGCCGCCTGCATCGCAAAGAAGCGCGCGAAGTTGCGCGCGAAAGCCTGGTGCTGCTGAAAAACCGTCTCGATACGCTGCCGCTGAAAAAATCGGGCACTATCGCGGTGATTGGCGCCCTGGCCGACAGCAAGCGCGACATGATGGGCAGCTGGTCGGCGGCGGGCGTGGCCGATCAGTCGGTGACCGTGTTGACCGGTATGCAGAACGCGCTGGGCGACAAAGGCAAGATTATCTATGCCAAAGGCGCCAACGTGACCGACGATAAAGGCATCGTCGACTTCCTCAATCTGTACGAGAAAGCGGTGCAGGTTGACTCGCGCTCGCCGCAGGAGATGATTGACGAAGCGGTGGCGGCGGCGAAGCAGTCTGACGTGGTGGTTGCCGTGGTGGGTGAGGCGCAGGGTATGGCCCACGAAGCCTCCAGCCGTACCGACATCACCCTGCCGCAGAGCCAGCGCGCCCTGATTAGCGCCCTGAAAGCGACCGGCAAGCCGCTGGTGCTGGTGCTGATGAACGGCCGTCCGCTGGCGCTGGTGAAAGAAGATCAGCAGGCCGATGCGATCCTCGAAACCTGGTTTGCCGGTACCGAAGGCGGCAACGCGATTGCCGATGTACTGTTCGGCGACTACAACCCGTCGGGCAAGCTGCCGATGTCCTTCCCGCGCTCGGTTGGACAAATCCCTACCTACTACAGCCATCTCAACACCGGTCGTCCGTACAATGCGGATAAGCCGAACAAGTACACCTCGCGCTACTTTGACGAGGCCAACGGTCCGCTCTATCCGTTTGGCTACGGCCTCAGCTACACCACCTTTAGCGTTTCCGACGTGAAAATGTCGGCGCCGACCCTGCAACGTGACGGCAAAGTGACCGCCAGCGTGCAGGTGACCAATACCGGCAAGCGTGAAGGAGCGACGGTGATTCAGCTTTATCTGCAGGACGTCACCGCTTCCATGAGCCGTCCGGTGAAAATGCTGCGCGGCTTCAAGAAGGTGACCCTCAAGCCGGGCGAGACGCAAACCGTCAGCTTCCCGATTGACGTTGAGGCGCTGAAGTTCTGGAACCAGCAGATGAAGTACGATGCCGAGCCGGGTAAATTCAACGTCTTTATCGGCGTCGATTCCGCCCGCGTGCAGCAGAGCGAGTTTGAACTGCTGTAATGGCGATTTGTCGCCCGGGTAAGGCGTCAGCCGCCACCCGGGAACACGCTTTCCGTTATCCTAAAGGCCGATTAATCGGCCTTTTCTTTTTCCGCTCCGCCCTAAATGAACTACGCTTTTCTCTTAAGCTCCTGTTAATGGAGCGCAAATTAAAGAGGGACGCGAGGATGATAAAGGCAAGTGTTTGGTCAGGCGCGCTGGCGCTGGCGGCCCTGATTAGCCTGCCGCTGCAGGCGGCCGAGCCGGTTAAGGTCGGCTCAAAAATTGACACCGAAGGGGCGCTGCTCGGCAATATTATTTTGCAGGTGCTGGAAAGTCATGGGGTAAAAACCGTCAATAAAATCCAGCTTGGCACCACCCCGGTGGTGCGCGGGGCGATAACCGCCGGTGAGCTGGATATTTACCCGGAATATACCGGCAACGGCGCGTTCTTCTTCAAAGAGGAGAACGACCCGGCGTGGAAAAACGCGCAGCAGGGATACGAAAAAGTCAAAAAGCTGGACGCGGAAAAGAATAAGCTCATCTGGCTCACCCCGGCTCCGGCCAACAATACCTGGACTATCGCCGTTCGTCAGGATCTGGCGGAGAAAAACCACCTCGCCTCATTAAGCGACCTCGCTGGCTATCTGCAAAAGGGCGGCGACTTTAAGCTGGCCGCCTCGGCGGAATTTATTGAACGGCCGGACGCGCTGCCGGCGTTTGAAAAAGCCTACGACTTTACGCTCAAGCAAAATCAGCTGCTGTCGCTGGCGGGCGGCGATACGGCGGTCACCATCAAAGCGGCGGCGCAGCAAACCTCCGGCGTGAATGCGGCGATGGCCTACGGTACCGATGGCCCGGTCGCCGCGCTGGGTCTGCAAACCCTGAGCGACCCGAAGGGCGTGCAGCCGATTTATGCGCCCACGCCGGTCGTGCGTGAAGCGGTGTTAAAGGCGTATCCGCAGATAGCCGACTGGCTACAGCCGGTATTTGCCAGCCTGGATGAAAAGACGCTGCAAAAGCTGAACGCCAGCATTGCGGTAGAGGGGCTGGATGCGAAGAAAGTCGCCGCCGACTATCTGCAACAAAAAGGGCTGCTGAAGTAGCGCGCGCGTGACGATTCGTTGCGGTAACCGGGTTGCGCTGCTGCTGGCATGGCTATTGCTATTGGCGATGGCGCTGCCGTTTATTAGTTATGCGCCTAACCGTCTATTATCCGGCGAGGGGCGTTGGCTATGGCAGGTCTGGCCGTGGCTGGCGGGGGGGCAGGCGGCGGTCGCGCTGCTGATAGCGCTGCTGAGCTGGCGTTCCGGGCGCCTCCCGCTGCTGTTTATCTTCCTGCTGGCGGATCTGCTGCTGCCTCTATTGCTGTGGGGGGCCGGCAGGGCGGCGGTGCAGCTGGCCCAGAACGGTTCTTCTTTGGCCCGCACCTCGCCGGGCAGCGGTCTGTGGCTGGCGCTGGCGCTTTGCCTGCTTATCGCCAGCGATGCGGTTCGTCGCCTGACCTCCCGCACCCTGTGGCGCTGGCTGCTAAATGCGCAAATCTGGCTGCTGCCCGCGCTGCTGCTGGGGTTCGGCGCGCTCAATGACCTCTCTTTGCTGAAAGAGTATGTCAATCGCCGCGATGTTTTTGACGATGCGCTGTCTCAGCATCTGATCCTGCTGTTCGGCACACTGCTGCCGGGGCTGCTGATTGGTATACCTGTTGGCGTTTGGCTCTGGCGGTATCCCCGCTGGCAATCGCCGGTTTTTGCGGTTCTCAACGTGATTCAAACCATTCCCTCCGTCGCGCTATTTGGCCTACTTATCGCGCCGCTGGCCGGGCTGGCGCGGCAGTTTCCGACGCTGGCGCAGATCGGCGTTTCCGGGACCGGTATGACGCCAGCGCTGATCGCGCTGGTGCTGTATGCCCTATTGCCGCTGGTGCGCGGGGTGACGACCGGCCTGCAGCAGGTGCCGCGTGAAGCGCTGGAGAGCGCGGCGGCGATGGGGATGAGCGGCGGGCAGCGCTTTCGCCAGATACAGCTACCGCTGGCCTTGCCCGTACTGTTGCGCAGCCTGCGGGTGGTCAGCGTGCAAACCGTCGGTATGGCGGTGGTGGCGGCCCTGATCGGCGCGGGCGGTTTCGGCGCGCTGGTTTTCCAGGGGCTGCTCAGCAGCGCGCTGGATCTGGTGCTGCTGGGGGTAATCCCGACCATCGCGCTGGCGGTGGTGGTGGATGCGTTATTCGCGCTGTGGGGCGCATTACTGAAAGGAGCGGCCGGTGATTGAGTTTGACGGCGTCAATAAAGCCTTTGCCGGACAGCCTGCGGTGAAAAACCTCAATCTGCACCTGCGTGAGGGGGCATTTTCGGTGCTGATCGGCACCTCCGGTTCGGGGAAGTCGACCACGCTGAAGATGATTAATCGTCTGGTGGAACACGATAGCGGGACGATCCGTTTCGCCGGGCAGGATATCCGCCAGCAGCCGGTGCTCGAACTGCGCCGCAAAATGGGCTACGCCATCCAGTCCATCGGCCTGTTTCCCCACTGGACGGTGGCGCAGAACATTGCCACCGTTCCGCAGTTGCAGAAGTGGTCGCGACAGAAAACTCAGGCGCGGGTCGATGAACTGATGGCCTTGCTGGGGCTGGAGCCCGGCCTGCGCGAACGCTACCCGCATCAGCTGTCCGGCGGGCAGCAGCAGCGCGTCGGCGTGGCGCGCGCCCTGGCGGCCAACCCGGAAGTGCTGCTGATGGATGAACCCTTCGGCGCGCTCGATCCGGTGACGCGCGAAGCCTTGCAGCAGGAGATGATCCGTATTCATCGCCTGCTGGGACGCACGATAGTGCTGGTGACCCACGATATCGATGAGGCGCTGCGGCTGGCAGACCATCTGGTGTTGATGGACGGCGGCGAAGTGGTACAGCAGGGGGAGCCGCTGCAGATGCTGCTTGAGCCGAAAAATGCGTTTGTGCAGACCTTCTTTGGCCGCAGCGAATTGGGCGTACGTCTGTTATCGCTGCGCGGCGTCGGTGATTATCTGCGCCGCGACGAGCGCCTGGCAGGGGATGCGTTAAACGTGGCGATGACCCTGCGCGAGGCGCTGTCGCAGTTCGTTGCCCATCGCCGCGAGGTGCTGCCGGTGGTTGATGAGCAGGGAGAGGCCTGCGGGACGCTGCATTTTGCCGACCTGCTGCGCGAGGAGGCCCGGCGTGAAGGCGCTGCGTGATCCGCTGCTGTGGCTCAGCGCCATGTTTATCGCGCTGCTGCTGGCGTTGCCCTACAGCGCGCCGCTGTTCAGCGCGCTGTTTCCCGAACTGCCGCGTCCGGTTTATCAGCAGGAGAGTTTTGTCTCTCTCACCCTGGCGCACTTTTGGCTGGTGGCGCTCTCCAGCCTCGCGGCGACGATCGTAGGCGTCGGGGCCGGGATTGCGGTCACCCGTCCGGGTGGAGATGAGTTTCGTCCGCTGGTGGAGACCATCGCCGCAATGGGGCAGACGTTCCCGCCGGTCGCGGTGCTGGCGATTGCGGTTCCGGTGATGGGGTTTGGCTGGCAGCCCGCGCTTATCGCGCTGGCGCTGTATGGCATATTGCCGGTTTTGCAGGGCACGCTGGCCGGGATTGGGGCGGTACCGTCCGGGGTGTTAACTATCGCGCAGGGGATGGGGATGAGCGGCTGGCAGAGGCTGATGAAGGTTGAGCTGCCGCTGGCGGCGCCGGTGATGCTGGCCGGAATTCGTACCTCGACTATCGTCAATATCGGTACGGCGACCATTGCTTCAACCGTTGGTGCGAATACGCTCGGTACGCCGATTGTTATCGGCCTCAGCGGATTTAATACCGCTTATGTGATTCAGGGGGCGCTGCTGGTGGCGCTGGCGGCGATTATCGTCGACCGGGGGTTTGAACGGCTGAACCGGCAAGTCAGCCGACACCACCGCGAACAATAAATGAATAACCGGCCAGCATCACGCCGCCGATGCCGCTGATGGCCATAAATAAGAACAGGGTAATTACCGCAATTTTCGCTGGCTTCATAATAGGCTCCTGATGTTAACGCAGGGATTATACGGTGAAGCGCAGGTGTTAATAAAACATTAATTGCTTTTTAGCGACGACAATAACCCCGGCTTGCGCTGCGCTTAGCCGGGCTACCGGGCCACAGATTGCGGGTAACCCGTAGCCCGGACAGGCGCGTCAGGCGCCGCCTCCGGGAGACGTGGCGGTGGCGTGATTGAGCCAGATAATCTGGCCCTGCTGCTCCCAGAGACGCATTTGGTTGACCTGAGCGCTACAGGGCGCTTCTCCACACCAGACCATCAGCGTACTCTCGGGGAAAAGCTCTGGCCGGAGTTGGTTTAGCGAATGGGCGAGAATATCCACCCGCCAGCCCTGCTCACTGGCTATCCATCCCTCCAGCCATAGCCGGGTAATATCGCTAACGTTCCAGCCAATAACCAGCGCATGGTTGCCGGGGTATTTTGCCGTAGATGAGAGACTGCGCGCGATATGATTAATCAGAATACCGTCAAGGATGCCACGCAGCGCCAGCAACGTCGGCTGCGGGCTAAGCAGGCGCTGGCGCAAAGGATTAATCAGGTGCTTGACCAGAATGTGCGCAGAGTCGCTGTGGTTGCGCTCCTTAAGCCACATGCGCAGGCGATGATAGCTACCGGTTTGTAAATAATCGAGCAGGATCTCCTGTTGAGCGCGCCAGCCGTCGGCAACCTCCTGCTCGTTATCCATCAGCAGCGTTTTCACTTTCCCGACCTGCACGCCGGAATCAATCCAGCGTTTAATTTCGCGAATGCGGTCTATTTCATATTCGTTGAACAGGCGATGACCGCCGTCGGTACGCTGAGGTTTCAGTAATCCGTAGCGCCGCTGCCAGGCGCGTAACGTCACGGGATTGATATCGCAAAGCTGGGCAACTTCGCCGATTGTATAAAGCGCCATTTTCTCCTCCCGCAGTGTTCTCCTCTATTAACTGTAGAAGCTGTTTGCCGAAGCGGGAATTTTTGTCTGTTTTTTGTACAGGGACGAACCGGCGAGACGCTGAAAAATGTGATCTTAACCATGAATTATCATTTTCATGTATTGCTTCAAAGAAAGTTATAAGCAAGCAGTGTATGTTACGCGCTTTCAAATGAAGTGTGGTCTGCGGGTATGTACGAGTTCGATCTGGTGTTGCTGCTGCTTCAGCAGATGTGCGTGTTTTTGGTCATCGCGTGGCTGATGAGTAAAACGCGGCTGTTCATCCCGTTAATGCAGGTCACCGTCCGACTACCGCACAAGCTGCTGTGCTACGTGACCTTTTCCATTTTCTGCATCCTCGGCACCTACTTCGGCCTGCATATCGAAGACTCGATCGCCAATACGCGAGCCATCGGCGCAGTGATGGGCGGCCTGCTGGGCGGCCCGGTAGTCGGCGGTCTGGTGGGGCTGACCGGCGGGCTTCACCGCTATTCGCTGGGCGGCATGACGGCGCTGAGCTGCATGGTGTCCACCATCGTTGAGGGGCTACTTGGCGGCCTGGTGCACAGCATTCTGGTCAAACGCGGGCGGCCGGATAAAGTCTTCAGCCCGCTTACCGCCGGCGCGATTACCTTTTTCGCCGAAATGGTGCAGATGCTGATTATTCTGCTTATCGCTCGCCCGTTCGAAGATGCGCTGCATCTGGTACAGAGCATCGCCGCGCCCATGATGGTTACCAACACCGTCGGGGCGGCGCTGTTTATGCGCATCCTGCTGGATAAGCGGGCGATGTTTGAAAAATATACCTCGGCTTTCTCAGCCACGGCGCTGAAGGTTGCCGCGTCGACGGAGGGGATCCTGCGTCAGGGATTTAACGAAGAGAACAGTATGAAGGTCGCGCAGGTGTTGATCCAGGAGCTGGATATTGGCGCGGTGGCGATAACCGATCGCGACAAGCTGCTGGCGTTTACCGGAATCGGCGACGATCACCACCTTCCCGGGAAACCCATCTCTTCGCTGTATACCCAAAAGGCGATAGATACCGGCGAAGTCGTTTACGCCGACGGCAACGAAGTGCCTTACCGCTGCTCGATTCATCCCAACTGTAAGCTGGGCTCGACGTTGGTTATCCCGCTGCGCGGCGAAAATCAGCGGGTGATCGGCACCATTAAGCTCTATGAAGCGAAAAACCGCCTGTTCAGCTCGATCAACCGTACGCTGGGAGAGGGGATTGCGCAGCTGCTGTCGGCGCAGATCCTGGCTGGTCAGTATGAACGGCAAAAAGCGTTGCTGACGCAATCGGAAATCAAACTGCTGCACGCGCAGGTGAACCCGCACTTCCTGTTCAACGCGCTGAATACGCTAAAAGCGGTGATTCGCCGCGATAGCGACCAGGCCGGGCAACTGGTGCAGTATCTGTCGACCTTTTTTCGCAAAAACCTGAAGCGGCCTGCGGAAATTGTTACCCTGGCGGATGAAATTGAGCATGTGAACGCCTATCTGCAGATTGAGAAAGCGCGTTTTCAGGCCAATTTACAGATTCAGATGCTGGTGCCCGAAGCGCTGGGACAGCATCAGCTTCCGGCGTTTACCCTGCAGCCAATCGTCGAAAACGCCATTAAACACGGGACTTCGCAGCACCTCGGGGTGGGCGAGATCACCATCCGCGCCAGTCAACACGAACGTTGGCTGCAGCTGGATATTGAAGATAATGCCGGGCTGTACCAGGACAAACCCAGCGCCAGCGGGCTGGGTATGAACCTGGTCGACCGCCGGCTGCGGGCGCGCTTCGGCGCCGACTGCGGGATCACCGTAACCTGCGAGCCGGAATGTTTTACCCGCGTCACGCTGAGACTGCCTGTGGAGGACAACGCATGTTAAAAGTATTAATTGTCGACGACGAGCCGCTGGCGCGTGAAAATCTGCGTATTTTGCTGGAGACACAGCCTGATATTGAGATCGTCGGCGAATGCGGGAATGCCGTCGAAGCGATTGGCGCGGTGCACAAACTGCGTCCCGATGTGCTGTTCCTGGATATCCAGATGCCGCGCATCAGCGGTCTGGAGATGGTTGGCATGCTCGATCCCGAGCATCGCCCCTATATTGTCTTCCTCACCGCGTTCGACGAGTACGCAGTGAAGGCCTTTGAAGAGCACGCGTTTGATTATTTACTGAAGCCGATTGAATCCACCCGGCTGGAAAAAACGCTGGTTCGTCTGCGCCAGGAGCGCAGCTTGCAGGATATGACCGTCCTCGACGATACTCAGCAGGCGCTGAAGTACATTCCCTGTACCGGACACAGCCGGATCTGGCTGCTGCAGATGGAAGATGTGGCCTTCGTCAGCAGCCGGATGAGCGGGATTTACGTCACCGACCGCGAAGGGAAGGAGGGCTTTACCGAGCTGACCCTGCGCACCCTGGAGAGCCGTACGCCGCTGCTGCGCTGCCATCGCCAGTACCTGGTGAACATGTCCCATCTCAAGGAGATCCGCTTTGAGGAGAACGGCCAGGCGGAGCTGCTGATGCGCGCCGGGCAAACGGTACCGGTCAGCCGCCGCTATCTGAAGAGCCTGAAAGAGGCGATTGGGCTGTAAAATGGCGGAATCGTGATAGACTGAGCGGCAGATTTTTTCATCATGAAGGCAATATGATCAGTAACGATATCTTACGTAGCCTGCGCTACACCCTGAAAACCAACAACAACGGCCTGGTCAGTATTTTTGCGCTGGCGGATGCGCCAGTGAGCGCGGAACAGCTGGTTCCCTGGCTGAAAAAAGAAGACGAAGAGGGGTTTGCGCGCTGCCCGGATATTGTGCTGTCCAATTTCCTTAACGGCCTGATTTACGCGAAGCGCGGTAAAGATGAATCCGCGCCGCCGCTCGCGGTCGAGCGCCGGGTCAACAACAACATCGTGCTGAAAAAGCTGCGAATCGCCTTCTCCCTGAAGACGGATGATATTCTCGCTATCCTCACCCAGCAGAAATTCCGCGTCTCCATGCCGGAAATCACCGCCATGATGCGCGCCCCGGAGCATAAAAACTTCCGCGAATGCGGCGACCAGTTCCTGCGCTATTTCCTGCGCGGGCTGACCGAGCGCGAACACGCGAAATCCTGATATGCCTCCCCCCAGCTTGCGGCGTAAACGCTTGAGCCGGGCTACCCGAAGACACAGCCCCGTCACCCGGCTCGCGTAGCGCTAGCCGGGAATTCTCCAAACCAGGCAGGGCTATTTCACTTCTTTAAATCCTTGCGATTTCAGCAATTTCTCCGACTCGCTCAGTGAAATAAACTTTTGTGAACAGTCGGTAAAACTGGCCCCCGGCAGGTGACACAGCTCGCTGATTTTAGCCTGATTAAAGTCGATGGAGAGGTGCTCCTGGGCAGCGTGCTCTTTATAGTCGACGCTGTGGGTGACGCCTTTGATTTTGCTGTAGGCCGCGCCGATAGGGTCGATGACCTTACGCGCCTGCTCTTCGTTACTTACCCCGAGCGATTGATAGGGGATAATGTTATCCGCGTCCTGGCGGGTGACGACATCGCCTTTGTAGTGATAGGTGTAGGTCAGGTCAACGCCGTTGATCGTGTTGTTGAACGTTTTGACCTCATCTTTGTTGTTATCGCAGCCGACAAGCGTGGCCATCAATAGCGTTGCGCCCAGAGCGGCGATAATCCTGCGGTTAAATTTCATTATCATTCCTTGTTAATCAATCATCATCTCTAATTGTATACAGAGTTGCGCGATGGTGCTGAGCGTATCCTCGGAGGTGGCCGTTTCGCTCTCGCCCAGCTGGCGGAGCAGGCGCGCAAGATGGCTAAAACCAGCGTTTGCCAAATCGACGCTCAGCGTTTGAGCCTCGCGAAACAGACTCTTTTGCTGATAGCGCAGGCCGTTGTGCAGTATCTGGATCAGCAGCGTTCGGGCGCGCTGCAGCAGACTTTGGGCCAGCGAAGGCGGCGGTAATATATTACCAGCGGGCAGTGGCCCGACGGAAAGCGGTTCGGCGTTCAGCGCCCAGGCGCGGCTGCGGGTCATCATGACCAGCGGCTCCAGACAAAGCATCCCGCCGCTAAGGGTGACCAGCCCGGAAACCATCACCACCGGATCGTCCTGTTGTTGTAGCAGCGCCGCCATTCGCTCAACGGCATACGGCGCGCTGGCGCAGACGGGGAGAGACAGCTGCAAAAGGTTGTCTTGTCCTTCGCCGCTGAGCACTAGCGCATCCAGCGTTTGTCGGGCGGCGTCCCACCCAACGGCTACGCAGGAATCCACGGGTAAAATAAACAGATTATCAACCTGGTCTAGCGGGCGCACCCAGGCCGGATCGCGCTGGCGCAGATGCTCGCGCAGCGCTGCGGCGCCCGGCTCGCGCAGCGCTGCGGCGCCCGGCTGGCGCAGCGGCGCGCTGAGCAAAAGCCAGGCATCTTCGCTGAGCGGAACGTTGCTGCTCAGGCGGTGGCGCGCGCCCAGCAGCAGTTCGCCGCCGGCGTTACGGCTCGCGGATTGCGTAATAATTTGCCCGCCCGCCAGCGTACTGGCCTGAAAGCTAAACAGACGGCGTTGCCATAGCGGACTTTGCGCTCTTTCAGCCAGCGGCCAGCTGCGCGACAGATGCATAACGCTGCCGGTATCGGGATCGCTAAACCAGATGCATAAGCCGTAGCGATGGTTATCCTGCCAGCAGCGCATGCCCAGTGAAATAAGCCGCAGATGGTCGAGCTGGGCTTCGCCGGCGATCCCCAGACCGACGACGGTACGCCACGGCAGAGGCGGGGTCTGGCCGGTATCGGCAAGCTGCGCCATGTGGGCGGCGCTCTCAAGTCGGGCGTTAAGGCCTGCAAGCTGGGCGAGCAGTTGTTCAGGATGGTAATGGCTGGCGCGCTGCTCAAAAGCCGTGACGCCTTCGCGCAGCTCGGCAAGCGCGGAGACGACCCAGCGCCAGTTAGCCGCCTGGGCTGCGCGCTGCGCGCGGGTGAACGCGGCCTCAAAGCCGATCGGCGGCTGGCTGACGCCGTTATGCCACAGCAGCTGACTGAGCTGGCGCAGGCGAAGTCGACAGGTCTCGCCCTCGGGCGTATCAAAAGGCCCGCCGCGGGCGGCTATTTTACGACTGCGCGTTTGCCATACCAGATGCGTAAAGCCGGGCTGCTGGGCTTCAGCATCGGTAAAGGCCTGCACCGCCAGCGCCACGTGCTCGCACAGCGAACAGTCCACGCAGTCGCAGCGGGCAAAACGGATGCTGCTGCGGGAATAAAAACGCACGTCGCTCATCGGCAGCTTTGCCGACGGCGCTTCGTTTGGTCGGCAGAATAATTCCACCGTTATCCCTTTATCCGCCAGCTGTTGTGCCCGCTTCAGAATCGATTCGGGCAGGGTGGCCAGTTCTTCTTGCCACTGTCCGGGATGCCAGCGTTCGGCGCTTTCCGGCTCCGCTTCGGCGAGGGCATTGCCGGCGTTGGCGCGCTGATAGCTCAGGATGAGCATCACCCGGTGACGGCACATTCCGCTGGCGCCGCAGGTACAGCTGGACTCTTTGAGGGCCTGATCTTTTGCCAGCCGGGTACAGGTGCCGTCGCTAAACACGGCGGTAAGCGTACCGTCGTCATCCTGCTCCAGCTCGGGGATATTGCCGTTATCCAGCTCTTTCTGACCGCGCTTGACGAAACCGGCGTTGCTCAACGCCATGAGCGCCTGCGGCGTAAGTTCCAGTAGTTCAGGGCGTAAAGGAGTCATGATTGTAAATTCTCCGCCAGCCAGGAGGCCAGCTCACCGGGAGTCATGGCGGCAATTTGCGCCCCGACGTTGACCAGCGCCTGGGCCATATCGTGGTCATAGCAGGGAGACGCCGAGCTGTCTAACGCCGCCAGCCCGAGGACTTTGACGCCGCTTTGCGCGCACTGCTTCACCTGGTTTATCAACAGCGAGTTCGCGCCGCCCTCAAAAAAGTCGCTCACCAGTACAATGACGCTCTTGTGCGGTTGTTCAATCAGCTGACGCGCGTATTCTACGGCCTGAGCGATATTGGTGCCGCCGCCAAGCTGGACTTTCATCAGCAGTTCAACCGGGTCGGCAATGTCATCGGTCAGATCCACCACGCTGGTATCAAATGCCACAAGGTGGGTGCGAATGCCGGGCAACTGCCACAGGCAGGCGGCCATGACCGCCGAATGGATAACCGAATCCACCATCGAACCGCTCTGATCGACCAGTAAAATCAGCTGCCATTTTTCGCTGTGACGTTTAACGCGGCTGATAAATTTTGGCGCTTCAATGTACAGCTTGCCGCGCTGCGGATCCCAGTGCTTGAGATTGGCGCGCAGGGTTTGTTTGAAATCGAAATTGCGCGCCAGCGGAATGCGCGAGGGTCTTTGCCGGTCGCGCGTGCCGGAAAACGCCTGACGAACCTCTTTTGCCAGCCTGGCCATAATCTGCTCGACCACCTGACGTACCAGCTTACGGGCGGCGTTAAGCACTTCAGGATTCATCAGATGCTTTGTATGCAGCACCGCGCGCAGCAGGCTTTCGGAAGGCTCGATGCGTTCCAGCACTTCCAGATTAGTCACCACTTCGTCGATGCCGTAGCGCAGCACCGCATCGCTCTCCAGCCGCTCGATAACCGGCTGCGGAAAAAGCGTATGGATGGCGTTGATCCAGTCCGGCGTCGTCAGACTGGACTCGTCCAGTCCGCCCTGACGCTCGCCCCGCTGTAGCCGTTGCGGATCGCGGCCATAAAGCCACTCAAGCGCCTGGTCTATCCGGCGGGCGTGCTCATCAAGGCCGCCGAGGCTATTCTCGGCGGCCTGGCCCAGAATCAGCCGCCAGCGCTGGAGTTCTCGGATGGTCAGAATATCGGATAGCGTATTCATTAGCGTGCTCCCCAGCGGCTTAGCGCTGCCAGCGCCTGCTGTTCCCGCTGCTGGTGATAGATTAGCTGCCCAGGCGAGCAGGAAACCGGCGCCTGTAGGGCATGCGCCGGCAGCATGGTCAGGTGATAGTGATCCAGCACCAGGCGGGCCAGATCGCCGCGTTCCCGGGGCGGTAGCCAGCCCATCGCCGCTCGTAAATCCGGCAGCGCGAGAATAAACTCATCCTCCGTCAGCCTGGCGAGGAGCTCGCTGAATCCAGTGATAAAGGCGGGCTGACAGGCAAGCTGGTGGCGCGCCAGCGCCAGCAAACCGTGGGCCGCTTCCCCCAACGATGCCGGAGGGAGCTGCGTTAGCAGGGTCAGCGCCGTTTCGGCGGAGGCGGCGGGATGTTCAAGGCGAATCAGCGCGCCGAGCGCCGCCCCGCGGTCAAGCGGTGCGGCGTCAAACGCGTGAATACGCCGCTCAAACAGCGCCATGGCGGCGTTGAGTGAAATCCCGGGTAAAACGGTACCGCTATGTATATCGCGCAGGATATGGCACAGGGCCCGCCAGCTATGCAGATGGGCGTGAAACTGCTTTTCGTCGGCAACGCCGCTGGATTCGCAGAGCCACAGCGTCCGGTCAAGGGCCGCGCAGAGCGCGATCTCCAGCACCTCGGCGTTCTGCATGCCGCTGCTGTCATCCCGCTGCCACAGGGCGTAAAGCACCTCCAGCGCCGGACCCATTTCCGCAAACCGGCTCTCTTCGGCAATCAGCTGCGCCAGCTGTTCCAGCAGCTGCTGGCTAAAGGTGGAGAGCCCCGCCAGCGCTGCCTGATTCAGGCTGGCGGCGAGGCTTTTGATGCCAAAAGAGGCAAGAATATCCGCTTCCAGCCGCTGGCGCGCGGCCTCCGCAAGTGACGCGCCGTAGCGGGAGGCTTCAATCAGGACTGCATGCTGCTCCATGGTCCGAAACAGAGCCCAGCGCTCTTCGCCGTCGCCGGAAAGCGTCACAGCGCTGCCCGTTCGCTGCTGGAACCCGGGGATCTCGAGGATAGACAGGCGGTGTAGCACCTGACTTTTGGCTAATCCACCGGGCTCAAAGCGGTTGAGATTCAGGTTTGAAGGTAGGGAAATTCCGACCCGCGTCAGCTCGCGATCGACGTCCTGCGGCAGCGGCGGCAGCGGTGTTTCCTGAGCGAGCTTGCCGAAACCGGCTCCCGCCAGCGCGTCAACGATGGTCAGCAGAATAGGATCGGTTTGCGGATGTATCACGCCGCGGTAGCTCCACGGCAGCGGGGCGTTCAGCGCTTCTTTAATCAATGAACCTGCCAGCGCGTCAAGCCAGTCGCAGCGCAGCGGCCGGGTATGGCCGCGCATTTGCGCCAGCGCCATAGCGCGCAGGTGGGCGGCAGCCAGATCTGCCGTTGAGGCCGGAAGACGATGCTGACGCAGGCGGGTAAGGATGGTTTTCAGCAGCTGTTCCCCGGCCCGCCGCTGGCCGAAGTGCCAGCACCAGTTTTGCCACACCGGCGCCGGCATACCGGAAAGATAGCCCGCCAGCACGTCCAGCCGCTTTTCGCTATAGGGGGTCAGATAGCTGCCGGTGACGCTACCGGGCGTTGGAGGGGGCGGAGATTCCGGCTCCCTCTCCTGCGCCAGGCAATTGCGCCAAAGAGCTTTCAGCGCCGGCGCGTGCCAGCCGCCGCAGATCGCCACCACCGGGCCATTATTTTGCTGCATTGCCCATGCCAGCCAGCGGGCCATATAGTCTTCCCGCTGCCGGCTGTTTTCGCCGCCGCTGCTGTCGCCGCGCAGCTGGATAAAGTACGTCTCCAGCGCCTGCTCCAGTTCGGCGCTCTGGGTTTCATCTTCAAACAGATGATCCCACAGCGTGTCGCTATTCTCCATTCCGCTGGCTTCGAGCAGACGCTGCTGCTCATCGACGCGGCGAGCGTCGGAGACATCGCTGTCGTCTTGTTCCTGCGCCCAGGCAGGCAAATCGATAAAGCGGATTTGAGCTCCGACCGCTCGCGCGGCCAGCAGGGCCTGCCACTCCGGGGAGAATTCGGCGAACGGCGTCCAGGCGCCGCGTCCCGCCGCGCCGCCATCCTGAGACTGACAGTAGCTATAAATGGCGATAGGCAGCTGATGAGATAAAAACAGCTCATCCAGACGCTGGTTAAAATCCACCGGACCTTCAATCAGAACGTAGCCCGGACGCGTATGTTCTATGCGTTCTTTCACCAGCCTGGCGCAGGCCGGACTGTGGTGGCGAACGCCGATAATTAACGGCTGCTCTGGCATGCGTGTTCCCTCACGGCAGGCGGTGGCGGGCCTGATAGTAGGCCTGCCAGTGGGCTTCTTTGTGCGAGCCGACGCGTTGTTCAAAATAGCGGCGCAGGCGGGCGCGATCGTCTTCGTTATCTTTGACGATGGTACCGGCGATGCAGTCTACCAGGTCGGCGGGTTCGCCGGCGCGACCGGCCAGGAACCACGCTCGCACGCCGACGGCGTGGGCGACGTTGACCGCTTCGGCGGTGGACATAATGGCGTTGAGGGTGTCCATCGAGGTTTTCTTACTCCCTTCGGCGCGCAGATCGCGGAAGGTCTGGACCAGCAGTTCCAGTACCGCATCAGGAACTTTGTGCGGGATGCCGCTATGCTCCAGCAGGCGGGCCGAAGCGTTAGCCACCAGCTCCAGCTCCTGCTGAAAGTCCATAATCGGAAAGACGGTTTCGAAGTCGAAGCGGCGTTTCAGCGCCGCGCTCATTTCGTTAACCCCGCGATCGCGAGTATTGGCGGTGGCAATAATATTAAACCCGGCGCGGGCGTACAGCTGGCTATCGTCGCCGGTGAGTTCCGGGATCGCCATCACGCGGTCAGAAAGCATCCCCAGCAGGCAATCCTGAACCTCCAGCGGCGTGCGGGTAATCTCTTCAAAGCGGACGATTTTGCCATCGCGCATGCCCTGATACAGCGGGGCGGGAACCAGCGCCTGCGTCGACGGGCCCTGGTTTATCAGCAGCGCATAGTTCCAGGCATATTTGATTTGATCTTCGGTAATCGCCGCACCGCCCTGAATGGTGAGCCCGGCGTCGCCGCAGATAGCGGTAGCCAGCAACTCAGAGAGCAGCGATTTTGCCGTACCTGGTTCTCCCACCAGCATCAGACCCCGCCCGGTCGCCAGCGTCACCAGCATGCGTTCGACGGCGGCCGGGCTGATGACCACTTTACGGCTGATGTCGCGTGCGCTATCGCCAAGAATAAACGCGCGCGCCGCAGGCAGGCTTAGCTGCCAGCCGGGCGGGCAGGGGAAGGGGTCATTCTGTTGCAGCCGCGCGAGCTCATCGGCGTACAGGACGGCGGCTGGGGGACGCTGAAGATGTTGTTCCTGTTGTATCATCGTTTCTTCCTTAAAGAGACCGCGGTAATTGGAGCGTTTTTATCCTATGTGCAGCGAATAGCGTAAATGCGCTTTGCTTATCCACGGAAAATGATCTCAATCGTGCTTAGCGCCTCGCTGAGATCCTGTGGATCGAGCTGTGAGAACGCAGCGGGCCGTTCGCCATCATAGAGTCTGATGGCGGCAAACCGCTGAGGAGCCTTCGCATCCATGTTGTAGTGCACGAACCCTGGCGTGACTTCCAGAATCAGTCGATGCCGCCCGA
This sequence comes from Klebsiella pasteurii, assembly GCF_018139045.1. Taxonomy (NCBI): domain Bacteria; kingdom Pseudomonadati; phylum Pseudomonadota; class Gammaproteobacteria; order Enterobacterales; family Enterobacteriaceae; genus Klebsiella; species Klebsiella pasteurii. The sequence continues at coordinate 2,106,706 of NZ_CP073236.1, read as the reverse complement.
CATCGTAGCAGAAACGGTTTTCAGCGCCCTGCCACCAGCCGCGGCTGCGGATGCCCAATAATTGCCCGCAGGTTGTTGATTTTCCCTGCCAGCGCGTAAGCTCGCTGCGGGCGGTTTCTTCCGCCAGCAGCTGCACCGTCTGGCGCGTCAGCTGGCGGAACGGTGGCAATAGCTGATAATCGGCAAAAATTTGGCTAAATGCTGCCTGCGTTGCGTCATCCATTTCCAGCGGATGAGCAAGGCCGAACAGCGCCTCTTCCGGTAGAGCGATAGTGTCATCCTGGCCATCGCAGAATTCCCCTTCCGCGGCGACGCGAAAGGCGTTGAGCAGACGACGGGGTTCACTGGCGGCGTAGATTCCCCATACCAGGCGCCGGGTCAGATTGTTGGTCAGCGGATGATCGACAAACAGCGATTGAAACTCCGTTCGCGTCCAGCGCCGCGCCAGCCGCAGGGCGTTTTCCAGATGCGGCAGCAGGCGTTTGGCTACCTGGGCTGCGTCTTTTTTCAGGCCTTTCAGTCTGGCCAGCGCTTCCGCAGCTTTTACCTGGTCATCTTCGGCGCGCAGGCGCGGCAGGCTCTTTTGCCGCGCTCCCTGCTGGTCGTAAATCACCGGCAGCAGATTTTCATCAAAACGGACATAAAAGCCACGGCAACCAAAATCAAAAGCCAGCGTTTGGGGATCGTCCAGCCCCAGCGTAGGCGTTAGCCGATCCTGCAGCTGCTCTTCGCTGAGATCGCGGGCTTCGGCGACCTCTTTAAGAGACTGCCCGGCGCTTTCGCGCAGCGGGCGGGATTTGGCGCGCTGCGCGATGTGGTGCAGCTGCAGCAGCGCCATATCGCTGCCGATGCGGGTGAGAAGATGCAGCCCGCTGGCGGCGCGGGCGGATTTCCCTTCCTGCGGCCAGGCCAGGATAAGCTGGGTTAAATCACGCACCGTCGCTTCATCGCCAAAAATCCCCAGCGCCTGAAACGCCCAGTTCTCTTTGGCCGGGGCTCCGGCAGTCTGCCATGCGCTAAATAAATCCCAGACGAAAGCGGCCAGCGATTGGGGCTGGCAGGCGGCTTTGACTAAATCCAGTCCGCCGTAATGATGGCCGCCCTGGGCGAAGCGCAGCATTTCGCCGAAGATCTCCAGCGCATCGTCGGTCAACGGCTGGTCGGTGCCGATAAGCCGCGGCCTGCGCCAGAGCGTCGGTTGCCAGAAGTCAGGCGCTTTGGGAATGCGAACAGGGTAGTTGTCCAGCGGATCCTGCGTCAGCAGCTGTTCCAGCTCCGCCCACAGCGCCGGTTCGTTCCAGCGTTGTGCTACCGCTTTCAGCCGTTCATGGTGGCCTTCCTGGTACAGCAGACGCAGCGCGTTAATAGCCGCCTCGCGGCTATCGCCCGCTTTATCGAACGCCAGTGGGATTAACGCGGCGGCTGCGTGCTCCGGCCACTGCAGGAGCCACTGACGAGCCAGTTGGCTGTGCGCCTGCAAGCGTCGCCAGACGCGGGCCATCGGTAGCGCCAGCTCCGTTGCGCCGAGATGCGTCAGCAGGGGGAAGATCTCCTTTGGCCGATGCTGCAACGCCAGCAGCAGGCCGGGTAGGGCATCGGTCCCGAGAATACTCAGCGCATATTCGGTGCCGACAAATCTAAAGTTCGCGTCATTGATGCCCTGCCAGGCCGCCAGCGCCCGTTCGCGAGGCAGCTGCATAAGCAGATAAAGATTCCAGCAGTCGTTGGGGTTGTAGGCTTTTACCAGGTAATCCCCCCATGCCTCCAGTAGCGTAGCGATATCGAAGTTTTGCAGTGCGTGGCAGGCGTTGCCCCACCAGACATATCGATGAAAATATTTCTCCGTATCGAAATGGTCCCGCTTGCCGCATAACGTGTACTGGTGGAACAGGTATTCAATGCTCTGAAAGCCCAGCTCCTGCATGACGATAGTGCTATCTATGCTGGCGAGACGTTCATCGAGTGGAAGGTTATTAAAGAAACAGGCGGGTTTGCTGGCAGCCAGCGCTTCCCGCTCTCCTGGCTGCCAGTACTCCTGCGGCGCAACGGTTAGCGACGTTAGCGCAAAACGCGGGGACGCGGCTTTTTTCTTTTTGCTGCGCCACGGCGGCGAGCGCAGGATCTCCGGCAGGCAGGAGCGATCGGTTGCCAGCGTAACGTCTAAAGGCATCGATGGTCGGCTGGCCGCCAGAAGTTCCTGTGCCTTCGTGCTTAGCCAGGGCGTAACCTGCTCAGCCAGCTGAGGATGCGTATTGAGCAGCGTCCGCAGCAGCGTTCTCCAGCTCTCTTCACACTTTTTCTCTGCGATCTCAGGATAGCCCGGACGCGCGGGCGGTTCCGGCAGCGCCAGCAATTCCCCTACAGCGGCCAGAGCGGCGTGGGGATATTTCTTAGCGAATGTTGACACGCGCTGCTGGCTGGATTTGTTTTTATCCGCCACCAGCAGCAGCCGGATAGCCTGCGGATGGTTAATTTGCGCCAGCAGGCTGCCGCAGTCATCCCGGTACGCATATAGCGCCAGCCTGGAGATCGCCGCCAGCGCGCGGGCGGGCATTGCCGGTTTGGCTACGCCCAAATAGCCGAACGCCTGTGCAATAGCCTGCCGCCATTCGGCAGTGCATGTTTCATAGTCCCACGTAAGGGCCTGAATATGTTGATAGCGCGAGGGAATATCGTTCGCCAGTCGTTGCAGGCGTCCCTCTTCGACCGGCGGTACCGGGTCGCCAGACCAGCGGCGATGGCTTAACGGTTGTTTGCCCTTTTTAAAGGACAGCTCCAGCTGCGCGTCATCCGCCAGCCATGGCGGGAGTGCTGTGTTGTGCATAAACGTTCCTTGTGTTACTCAAACAGTCCGTCAATATCGTTAATCAATTCGCTAATGGTGACTTTATCCAGCACCGAAAAGGTTGCCTGCTGATGGCCGTTGCTGCCCCATCCGTACTGCCGGGCACTTCCGGAAAAAAGCCAGACTTTCGTTAACTGCTGCTCCGCGCTGAGTTCATCAGGCAGCATACCCACGGCGAAACCTTCGTCAATCTCCATCACCAGCGCCCACTGTCCCAACGGTTTTAGCATCCAGCCGATCCAGCCCGCATCCTGCGGGTCGCCGCGCAGCCAGCCTTTATTCGCCAGCCCGATCACCCGGCCGCTCGGGCACTTGCGCCCGGCCCAGCGGGTCAGTTCGCTGGCCGTCAGCTCGTCCGGGGTCAGGGTATAACAGTTGCGATCGAGCTGACGGAACGGCGGCAGCAGTTCATAGTCGGCAAACAGCTGGCCGAAGGCGGCTGCATCCTCCGGGGACATTTCCAGCAGGTGCGGAAGGCCGATATGAATGTTGCCTTCCGGCAGGGTGAAGAGGTCGTCATCGGCGTTACCGTAGCTGTTGTCCTCCGCCACGCGGAAGCAGGCCAGCAGGTTGTTTTCCTCACCGTATACGCCCCAGATAAGGCGACGGGTGAGATGGCGCACCAGCGGATGATTAACCAGGAACAGGTTGAAGTTTTCCACCGTCCAGCGACGACGCTGGCACATGGCTGACTCCATCCGCGCAATTTGCTGGGCGGCAATTGTACGGGTGTCTTTTTTCAGAGCCTTGTAGCGATTAACGGCCTCGGCGGCCAGCGCGCTATCGTCGCTTTTATTCGGTTTCGGCAGGTCTTTAAGGCGGCTGCCGTTTTCATCGCGCACGTAGGGTTTAAGCGCTTCATCAAAGCTCACGATAAAGCGCCGCGGGCCGAAATCGAGGGTGAGTGTTCCATCATCGTTGAGCCCCAGATCCGGAGCGAGGCGATCTTCCAGCTCTTCCACGGTGAGCCCGCGGCTTTCGGCGATCTCACCGATTTTTTCTCCCGCGCGCGCCTGCAGCGCCTTAAATTTCAGCTTTTGGGCGATACCGTTTAGCTGCATCAGGGCGATATCGCTACCGATGGCGGCGAGAATATCCAGCCCGACAGTGGCGCGTTTATGTTGAGATTCTCCCGGCCACGCCCGGATCAGCGGCGTCAGCTGCCGGGCGGTATCGTCGTTGCCGAAGATACCGAGCGTGGTAAAGGCCCAGCTCTCTTTCGACGGTGCCCCGGCGGTTTGCCAGGCGCTGAACAGATCCCAGGCGAAGGCGGCGAGTGATTCCGCGGTGCAGAAATCTTTAACCTGCTGCAGCCCGGGATAAATACCTTCCTCTAACGGGAAGCGCAGCATTTCACCAAGCGATTTTAACGCCGTATCCGGGAGAGCCAGGCCATTTCCCCGCAGCAGCGGCCGTGCCCACAGCCCTGGCTGGTAAAACGCCGGGAGGGGCGGAATTTTGGTCGGATAGTTATCCAGCGGGTCGAGCGCCAGCAGGGCGCCGACGGCCTCCGCTACCTCCGGCTGGTGATAGCGCCGCGCGACCTCTTCAAGCAGCGGCTGATGGCCCTTCTCTACCAGCATACGGATTGCCAGACGCGCGCTATCCTGCGCTTCGCCCGCTTTGCCGAAGGCGGCGGGCAGCAGGCCGGTAATGGCGTGTTCCGGATAGGCCAGTAGCCACTCGCGCGCGCCTTCACGCAGCGTTTTGAGCTTGTTAAAGGCGCGGGCGATCATCGGGGCGATTTCGCTGGCGGCAAACCAGATAGCGACCGGTAAATTTTCCTGCGGATAGCGTGAAAGAGAATGGATAAAACCCGGCAGCCCGGCAAGACGCAGGTACGTCATCACATATTCCGCCCCGGTGTGCGGTTCTTTACTGAGCGCGTTCCAGGCCTGAAGCGCCTGCTCAGCGGGCAGCGCGGCGAGCATATAAAGATTCCACTCTTCCTGGCGAAAAGTACGGGAACTTTTAAATTCCGTAATCAGTGCCGGGTAGTCCTGCCGCTGCCAGGCATCCACAATGGCGTCGGATATGTCTTCAAAACGGTGACCATTCCAGCGCTGGAAGCCTAACTGGCTCAGGTATTTTTTTTCTCCCTTTCCTGTGCCCATCTCCACCTGATGTGCGTACCAGCTATGTTGTTTGAGGAGCTGCTTGCTTGCTTCTTCCGTCAGCATACAGACCGGTTCTATAGTAAGCGGCGTTAAGCTCAACTGGGGAACAGGGGATTTTTTCTTTTTCGCTATCCATGGTGGGGATACCAGTACCGCTGGCAGCATATCGGCGCTGGCGCAATCGGCCTGCTGGTTTAATTGCTGCAGGCAGGATTCCAGCAGCGTGACGGCCCGCGCCGAGAGCCACGGCAAAATTTGCCCGGCCAGCTGCCGATGGGTGCTCAGCAGGGTCATCAGCATGATGCGCCAGCGCTTCTCTTCTTTTTGCGTCAGCAGTTCGGCTAGTGCCGCCATCGCCGCGTGGGGGAAGCGGAGGCTGGCCTGAGACATCCGTTCGTGGCAGCGTTTTCCTTGTTCGCTCACGCGGATCAGTTGCATCAGCGCCTGCGGATGGTTTACCTCGCTGACCAGTTCTCCGCACAGGTCATCGTGCACGTAGGGGGCGAAGCGGGCGATGCCGGCAACGCCCTGTTCGCGCATCACCGTCGCGTTCCAGATGCTGCCGTGGTAGTAATCGTTAAACAAATTTTCCGCCTGATAAGGCTCCAGCGCTTTTACCAGCTGCGGGTCGCGAACCACCAGCTTAAGCCATTCCGCGGTGCGGACATTTTTATGCGCCAGCACCCGACGCGCAATGTCGTCAACAATATCCTGGCGCTCTGGCAATAAGATGGCGACCAGAGGCAGCTGCCCGACGGGCATATCCGCCAGGGCGGCGATCAGTTTATCTACGCACTTTTGCCAGAGCGGCTCTTCGGCCTGGGCCAGATGGGCGCGCAGACGAACGTCGAGTAAGCTCGGCCCCCTCGCGACGGTAGGCTCTGAATGGAAGGTCACCTGCACGGTTTGATAATTATATTCAAATTCAATGTGCTGCAGGGCGATAAACGTGTCGACGGCATATTCCAGACCGTAGACGTAAACAATTTCGTCCATCAGGTTGGCATTATCGCCGCTGCGCCAGCCCCGGCGGGTCGCAACGGCAACCTGTATCGCCAGCGCCGCAGGCGAGAGCGGGCCATCGGTAAGGGCGTCGTTGATGGTTTGCTGCCAGTAGGCCGAGCAGTCGGCGCAGTTGAAGGTGACGGTTTTTCCTGATTGCTGATGAATCGCTTTCCCGAGGTCCATTAGTTCGTTATCTTCCGGGGCCGCGATGGGGTTACCGGGAAAGAGGCGAGAAGGGAGCGCTTTTTCAAGCAGCTCATCGGATAAAAGCAGTTCGCCATCGTCCGCCAGCCACGGGCGGGTGATGTCCGCAGGCGTTAAGGCGTATTCGGGCTGCGGGGCGGCTGATGGAGATGCGGGTAAGGCAGGCCGCTCGGTGTGAGTATCTTCAACGTAGCCTTTGCGGATTTTTTCGTTAATCAATTTGACTTCAGTCTTGCTGGCCGCCGCCGCGTCGGCAAAGGTTTTGATCTGGCTCTGCCCGTTTGTGCCAACCTTGCCCCAGCTTAGATGCAGCTCGTGGCCCTGTTGCTCAATCGTCCAGAATTTATGTGATTTTTCGTCATGATAAATAAAGGTTTTCATCAACGTCCCTGTGTTTTTATCCAGCCTGGCGTTGATGCTAACAGCTATTGACAGGAACACCGAGGGTGGGGGTAGCAAGAATACAATTTTCAGAATTCATAAAATAAAAAAAGCGCTGCCGGAGCAGCGCTTTATGCGTCATTACTTGACCTGCTGGCCCGGCTGAGCGCCGCTGTCCGGGCTTAACAGGAAGATATCTTTCCCGCCAGGACCCGCGGCCATCACCATACCTTCAGAGATGCCGAAGCGCATTTTACGCGGCGCCAGGTTAGCGACCATCACCGTCAGGCGGCCAATTAGCGCCTGCGGATCCGGGTAGGCGGAGCGAATACCGGAGAAGACGTTGCGCTTCTCGCCGCCGAGATCCAGCGTCAGGCGCAGCAGTTTGTCGGAACCGTCGACGAACTCGGCGTTTTCAATCAGCGCGATGCGCATATCCACTTTGGCGAAATCGTCAAAGGTGATGGTTTCCTGAATCGGATCGTCCGCCAGCGGGCCGGTGACCGGTGCTGACAGCGCTTTGACTTCTTCTTTCGACGCTTCAACCAGCGCGTCAACCTGCTTCATCTCGATGCGGTTATAGAGCGCTTTAAAAGCGTTAACCTTGTGACCGAGCAGCGGCTGCTGGATAGCATCCCAGCTCAGTTCGCCGTTGAGGAACGCTTCGGCGCGGGCGGCCAGCTGCGGCAGGACCGGCTTCAGCCAGGTCATCAGCACGCGGAACATATTCAGGCCCATGGTGCAGATGGCCTGCAGGTCGGCGTCGCGCCCTTCCTGTTTAGCCACCACCCACGGCGCCTGCTCGTCAACGTAGCGGTTTGCTACGTCGGCCAGCGCCATGATTTCGCGGATCGCCTTACCGAACTCGCGGCTGTCCCACGCTTCGCCAATGCTTGTTGCCGCATCGGTAAAGGTTTGATACAGCTGAGGATCGGCCAACTCTGAGGACAGCATGCCGTCGAAACGCTTGTTGATGAAACCGGCGTTGCGCGAGGCGAGGTTCACCACCTTGTTGACGATATCGGCATTAACGCGCTGCACGAAGTCTTCCAGGTTCAGGTCGATGTCATCAATACGCGACGAGAGCTTGGCGGTGTAGTAGTAGCGCAGACTGTCGGCGTCAAAATTATTCAGCCAGGTGCTGGCCTTAATAAAGGTGCCGCGCGACTTGGACATCTTGGCGCCGTTGACCGTCACGTAGCCGTGAACGAACAGGTTGGTCGGTTTGCGGAAGCTGCTGCCTTCCAGCATCGCCGGCCAGAACAGGCTGTGGAAGTAGACGATGTCTTTACCGATAAAGTGATACAGCTCGGCGGTGGAGTCTTTCTTCCAGTATTCGTCGAAGCTGGTGGTATCGCCGCGCTTGTCGCACAGGTTCTTGAAGGAACCCATGTAGCCGATCGGCGCGTCCAGCCAGACGTAAAAATATTTACCCGGCGCGTTCGGGATTTCGAAGCCGAAGTACGGCGCATCGCGGGAGATATCCCACTGCTGCAGCCCGGACTCGAACCACTCCTGCATTTTATTCGCCACCTGCTCCTGCAGCGCGCCGCTGCGGGTCCACGCCTGCAGCATTTCGCTGAACGACGGCAGGTCGAAGAAGAAGTGTTCAGACTCGCGCATCACCGGCGTCGCGCCGGAGACGACCGATTTTGGCTCGATAAGCTCGGTTGGGCTGTAGGTCGCGCCGCACACTTCGCAGTTATCGCCGTACTGATCCGGTGATTTGCACTTCGGACAGGTGCCTTTTACAAAACGGTCCGGCAGGAACATGCCTTTTTCCGGATCGTAGAGCTGAGAGATGGTGCGGTTTTTGATAAAACCGTTCTCTTTCAGGCGCGTATAGATAAGCTCCGACAGCTCGCGGTTCTCGTCGCTGTGCGTGGAGTGATAGTTGTCATAGCTGATGTCGAAGCCAGCAAAATCGGTCTGATGCTCCTGACTCATTTCGCCAATCATCTGTTCCGGGGTGATACCGAGCTGCTGCGCTTTCAGCATGATCGGGGTGCCGTGGGCGTCGTCGGCGCAGATGAAGTTGACCTCATGGCCGCGCATTCGCTGGTAACGGACCCAGACATCAGCCTGGATGTGCTCCAGCATGTGGCCGAGGTGGATTGAGCCGTTTGCGTACGGCAGCGCGCACGTTACCAGAATTTTCTTCGCGACTTGAGTCATAGTGGGCATTACATCTTCTATTGTAAAAAGGGGTTTCGATGTTACCGCAAAGGCAATAATTTGGTAAGCCCAAAGCTTATTGTGGGGGAATTATTCCCTTTAAGGTAAACTTAACGCACAAGATTCAACTCACAATAACAAAGGAGTCGGGATGAGTTCGCAATCCCAGGCCAAATCCCCCGAGCGTCTGCGTGCGATGGTCGCCGGGACCCTGGCTAATTTCCAGCACCCAACCCTGAAACATAACCTCACTACGCTGAAGGCGCTGCATCACGTCGCTTGGCTGGACGAGACCGTACACATTGAAATTCAGATGCCGTTCGTCTGGCATAGCGCATTTGAGGTGCTCAAGGAGCAGTGCAGCGCCGAGCTGCTGCGCATTACCGGCGCCAAAGCCATTGACTGGAAGCTGACGCACAGCATCGCCACGCTGCAGCGGGTAAAAAATCAGCCCGGCATCAACGGCGTGAAAAACATTATCGCTATCAGTTCCGGCAAGGGTGGGGTGGGTAAATCGTCTACCGCGGTCAACCTCGCACTGGCGCTGGCGGCGGAAGGGGCGAAAGTCGGCATTCTGGATGCCGATATTTACGGCCCGTCAATTCCGACCATGCTCGGCGCGGAAGATCAGCGTCCAACCTCGCCGGACGGCACCCATATGGCGCCGATTATGAAATTTGGTCTCGCCACCAACTCCATCGGCTATCTGGTCACCGACGATAACGCCATGGTCTGGCGCGGCCCGATGGCCAGCAAAGCGTTAATGCAGATGCTGCAGGAAACCTTGTGGCCGGATCTCGATTATCTGGTTCTGGATATGCCGCCGGGCACCGGTGATATTCAGCTGACGCTGGCGCAAAACATTCCGGTCACCGGCGCGGTGGTGGTGACCACGCCGCAGGATATCGCCCTAATCGACGCCAAAAAAGGCATCGTGATGTTTGAAAAAGTCGAGGTCCCGGTACTGGGGATTGTGGAAAACATGAGCATGCATATTTGCAGCAACTGCGGACACCACGAGCCTATCTTCGGTACCGGCGGCGCGCAAAAGCTGGCGGAGAAATACCATACCCAGCTGCTGGGCCAGCTGCCGCTGCATATCACCCTGCGTGAAGATCTCGACAAAGGGACGCCGACGGTGGTGGCGCGCCCGGAAAGCGAGTTTACCGAAATCTACCGCCAGCTGGCAGATCGCGTCGCGGCTCAGTTGTACTGGCAGGGCGAAGTTATCCCCGGTGAAATAGCCTTCCGCGCGGTCTGATTTCTCCTCCCTTTTGAACCGTACGTCGCGTTGCGCCGTACGGTTTTTTATTATATCCCTGCCCGTTTTCTCTCGCTGAAATAATCACCGCTTGAATAATATTAGCGTTAAATATTACTTGTTTTTATTCACATTTAGCGATGTTGAGATTTATCAATAAAACATATTGTTAACATTGTTTTCCTCTGGCGGTTATGCGAGCTTAATTAGCATTGAAGTGAAGTATTTTAATTCGCCGTGACGATGTTTAATTTTGGCTGTGTGATTTGGCGAAATTTGGAAGTTATCAGTACGACGTCAATAAAAACGATGGAAGGAAAGTAGCGCTGTAATACATTTCCGGAGTGCATGATGAACAACATTGCTCTAATCGTTAAGTTACGAGAACTACTGGTTATTTTTATGCATACGCGCACGCTGCCGGAGAAAGCCGCAGACGCGTTACGCTATTGCCAGGAGCATCTCCCGATAGTTGAAATTCCGATAGGCGCTTATGGCGAATACAGTGATATTTTTGAACAGCTTGTTTTTTTATCGGATGAGAAGAGTCGTCCTGCCCCGGATGATTTACTGCGTAGCGGCGGCGATTTGATATTAAGTATTTTAATGCTCTATGAGCAGGTTGCTTCCGGGATTGCCGTCGAGGAATTTATGCATAAACAAAACCGCTTTAACGGATAGCGTTATCGCATCGGAAAAGGAAACGCCAGCGGCAGGGATAGCGCGCTGGCGTTCGGCTTTTAGCGATGGTAGAAAATCTCGCCATCATAGATTTTGAGGATTTTTCCCTCGGTTTCGGTAATCAGCACGTAGCTTCCGCCCATATAGGTCCAGCGGGTCCCGGCATCCGGCGCAGGTAAATTGCGCTGCTGCCACTGCTTGATGTTGTATTCTGGCGTGAGGTACAGCGGCGGGACGGTATCGCCGATATGGAATTGTTTGAAGTCTGCGGTCACCCCATCCAGCTCATATTTCTGTATACCTTCGCCGGACGCCGCCCACGCTCCGCTTGAGCAGGCCAACAGTACGCCCAGAAGCATCATTTTTGTTTTACGCATAATTTCCCCATTATTATCCTGGACACAAAATCGCAGCCTCGTATGATTCCTGATACGTCAAGGAAATGGCAAGCGTTGGTTTGGTTAAAAGTGTAAGCAAACGGTGATGCGGCGGCGTTTTTCATCGTGGCGCGCCTGTTTTGAGAATAATCCGGGGTGGGGAGTGGGTATGTTCAGGCTGGAAGATCTGGCATTGTTTGTCCGCGCGGCGGCGTTAAGCAGCTTCAGCGATGCGGCGCGGGAGGCCGGGCTGCAGCCCGCGCAGGTCAGCGCGGCGATAAAGCGTCTGGAAACGACGCTAAATATCCGTCTATTCGCCCGTTCGACGCGGAGCTTACGCCTGACGCCGGAGGGAGAAACCTGGCTGCCCTATGCCATGCAGATGATCGATACGCTGCACGCCGGGCTGCAAAAAATCCACACGCCGGATGACGAAGTTCGCGGAACGTTACAAATCGCCGTGCCGTCCGACCTTGGGCGCAATTTGCTTCTGCGCGTGTTTCGCGCTTTTCGTCAGCGCCATCCTGCGCTGCGCCTGCGGATTCTGTTTTCCGATCATCGGACCGACGTGTTTAAAGACCCGGTGGACGTCGCGTTTCGCTACGGCGATAACGACGATGCTTCGTTTATTTCTCTGCCCGTCGCGCCGGATAACCGCCGGGTGCTGGTGGCCTCGCCCGGCTGGATAGCTGAAAACGGCGAACCGCAGACGCTGGAGGATTTGTCCCGGTACAACGCGCTGACCTACGTGCTGCGCGGCAGGGCGTTTGACCGCTGGCCGTTGAGCCTGGAGGGGAAAGTCCATCACGTGCAGGTTTCCGGCACTATCGTGAGCGATGACGCGGAGGTGATACGCCGCCTGGCGATTGCCGGGGAGGGCATTGCCTTCAAATCTGAACTCGACGTCGGCGATGATATCCGGGAAGGGCGGCTGCGGGTGCTGTTGCCGCACTATCAGGGAGACGTGGTGCCGCTGAATATGATTTGCCCGCACCGTAAGCAGCTTTCTCCCGCAGTACGGCTGCTGTACGAAGAGGTGAAAGAAGCGTGTGAAGCGTTTAATTCCTGCACGCCCTCAGCGGGCCGGTAACCCGGACAAGGCGCGCCAGCGCCTCCTCCGGGAGAACGTTCGGCGCTAACCTTAATGCTTCACCAGCGTGGCAAAGTAGTACACCAGCGGAATCGCGAGGATCCACAGCCCGATGGGGATTTCCCGCCACTTCCCGGCGATGGTTTTGATCACCACATAAAACAGCAGCCCGCCGGCAATCCCGGTGCCGAAGCTATTCGCAATCAGCGTAATCATCACCATCATCAGCACCGGCAGGCCGTCGGTGAAGTTTGCCAGATCCACTTTGCGCAGGCCGCTGAACATGTTCAGCCCAATCAGGATCAGCGCCGGCGCGGTCGCCTCTTTCGGAATCATCAGCGCCACCGGAGTAAACAGCAGCATCAGGAGGAACATCACCGCCGCCGACAGCGCGGTCAGCCCGGTTTTACCGCCGGCTTCCGCTGCCGCCGAGGATTCAATCAGCGCGGTCGCCGCCGGAATGCCCAGCCAGGGGCCAACGGCCGCGGCGATCGAGTCAACCATAAACGGGCGATTGATATGCGGCATATTACCTTCTTCATCCAGCAGGCCCGCTTCGCCGCCGACCGCCAGCGTGGTGCCCATGGTGGAAAAGAACTCTGAAGCGAAGAACACAAACAGGAACGGCAAAAAGGCGATATTCAGCGCGCCCAGCATGTCGATTTGCCCCAGCACCGGCGTCAGCGAATGCGGCATATCGATAAAGCTGCCCGGGAGTCTGGTGACGCCCATCGGAATGCCGACCAGGGTGGCAAAGAGAATCGCCCACAGAATTGAGCCGGGGATTTTTCTCGCCTGCAGGGCGATGGCCAGAAACAGCCCGCAGAGCGCCACCAGCGCACCCGGCGAGAGAAAATCGCCGAGCATCAAGGCGTTGGTTTTGGCGTTGGCCAGCACCAGCCCGGCGTTACGGAAGCCCAGCACCGCGACGAACAGCCCGATGGACGCCGTTAGCCCGAGTTTGATCGACTGCGGCACCGAACGCGTCACCACCTCACGCAGGCCGAATTTGGTCAGCAGGAAAAACAGAATTCCCGACCAGCAGGCGATACCGAGACCGATCTGCCAGCCAATGCCTTCGCTGCCCGCCAGCGTGACGCCGACCAGCACTGAGCCGCCGATGCCCGGTCCGACGATAAACGGCAGGTTGGCATAAAACGCCATCAGCAGCGTACCGCCGACGAACACCAGGATCGTGCCGGTGGTTGCCGCACCTTTATCCATCCCGCCAACCGCCAGCAGGCCGGGGATAACCACCAGCAGATAGGCGGCGGCGAGAAAGCCGGTGATGCCCGCGAGGCATTCGGTGCGCAGCGTACTGCCGCGGGAATACAAGGCAAAACGGCGCTCCAGCCAGCTTCCTTGCGCGGATGAATGAAGGGTATTGTCGGCCATGCTCAGGCTCCCTGAAGATTATTGTTGTGTTCTGTGTGTTCCGGAATTTCCCGGCAGTCTATCAGCGGCTCGACTATCTGGCGGGTGCCGCCGTCGGTCAAACCTAAATCCGTCAAATGCGGACCGGCATTACAGGCCAGGCAGGTACCTTCAATCGCCTTAAAGACGCGGTAGGGCGGCTCCCAGTCGGCAATTTTCGCGCTCAGGTCGCGAAGCTCGCGGAACTGCCGCGCCAGCTCCGTGGCGGGTAAGTCGGAGAGCATCCCGGCAATTGGCATCGCCACGTGGGCGAGGATTTTTCCCTGCTGCGACAGCGCCATGCCGCCGCCGGATTCGATCAGCCGGTTTGCCGCCAGCGCCATATCGTCAGGATCGCGGCCGAGCACCACCAGGTTGTGGGAATCGTGGGAGTAGCTGGTGGCGATGGCGCCGCGCAGTTCGCCCCAGCCCTCTAATAGCGCAATTTGTGGTTTTGCTTCGTGACGACCGTGGCGATGCTTAACCCAAATCAGGCTAAACCCGTCCGGTATTTGCACTTTGCCATCGCGGACCTGTACCTCAACGTCTCCCCACTGGGTGAAGCGCGCGCCGCGAATATGCCGCAGGCGGGCGACGCCGTGGCGAATCACGCCGACGCGGAGGATAAAATCGGCTGGGCTGAGCGGCGGCATCTGTAGGGTATCGCGCGGCGGGGTTACGCCGCTCGCCGACGGAATCGACTCAAGCAGGGCGCCCTCGCGGGCAATCAGCTTCCCGGCGACGTAAACTTCCCGCGCGGCGAGCTTTTCTAATGAATCGAAAACCACCAGATCGGCGCGGCGTCCGGCGGCAATCAGCCCCAGATCGTTACGTTGCAGCCGGATCGCCGCGTTTAAGGTGGCGAAACGTAGTACGTCTGTTGCCGGCAATCCGTGCTCAATCAGCAGGTTGAGCAGGGCGATAATGCCGCCTTTTTCCAGCAGCATATCCGGCGGCACATCGTCGGTGCAGACGGTGATTTGCGAGGAGAGATGCGGCAGCGTTTTCAGGGCGTTAACGATATCCGGCAGCAGGTAAGGGTGCGAACCGCGGATCTCGATCGTCAGCCCGGCGCGCAGCTTTTCCAGCGCATCTTCCGCCGAGGTGAGTTCGTGATCGGAGGAGACCCCGGCGGCGAGATAGGCCTGCAGATCCGCGCCGCTCAGGCCGCGCGCGTGGCCTTCAATCAGCTTGCCGCTGTCCAGGCCGGCCTGGATAATCTCCTGCATCCTCTCGCTGCCGTGCAGCACGCCATGCATGTCCATCACTTCGGCGACGCCGCAAACTTCCGGCCAGGCCAGCATAGTAGCCATTTCCGCGCCGGCGAAATCCGCGCCGGACATCTCCAGCCCCGGCGTTGACGGTACGCTGGAGGGGGCGGCGACCATCACCCGCAGCGGCAAATGGCGGCTGGCGGCGACGGCGTAGCGCACGCCCTCAACGCCCAGCACGTTGGCCAGTTCGTGCGGGTCCCAGAATACCGCCGTGGTGCCCTGAGCCAGGACAATTTCGGCATAGCGTTCAGGCGGCAGGTGAGAGCTTTCAAGATGGACGTGGGTATCCATCAGCCCAGGCGATAAAAAGCGTCCCGCCAGCGAGCGGCGTTCGTGGGCATCGGAACGGCTGCCGCGCGGGTGTACGCTGGCGATCCTATCGCCGACGATCCCGACGTCGGCCTCGCGAATTTCGCCGGTGGCCATGTCGACAATCTGCGCGTCGGTTAATAAGAGATCGAACGGGGATTCACCGCGTGCGGCCTGAACGGCGCGGCGACGGGTTTCAGCACTGCTGGACATAACAACTCCGGCACAAGGATAATGGGGATACTCTAGGGGCAGAGCAAACGTTTGCCCAGATGAATAAATTTATCGCCCGATAACCTCGGGTTATTCTGCATGCTCACCGTTGACGAAAACATGATGACCGAACCCTGGCAGCGTCTGCCCGCGCTCTCTCTCAAGCAGATTCAGTACTTTGTGACCCTGGCCCAGCTGCGTCACTTCACCGACACCGCTAACCGGTTGGCTATCAGTCAGCCGGCGCTAAGCAGCGCGTTGCGGCAAATCGAGACGGTGCTGGGCGGCAAGCTGGTCAACCGTACCGCCTCGGCGGTCACCTTAACCGATCTGGGGGCGGCGATTTTGCCCCACGCCCGGCGGGTGTTGAGCGTGGCGCAGCTGGCGTTTCAGGATATGCAGCAGATAGTCGAGGCCGGCGGCGACGGTACGGTGCGTATCGGGCTGGTGCCCTCGGTGAGCTCGCTGCTGTTTCCGCTGCTGCCGCAAACGCTGGCCCAGGCGTTTCCGCGCCTGAGGGTGGAGTTCCACGATCAGACCAACGACGCCCTGTTTTGCGAACTGCAGTCGGGAAAGATAGATTTTGCCATTGGCGCAATAGATCGTTCGTTACCGCCAGAGCTGCAGGTTTATCCTCTGCGCGAAGATCCGTTTGTCGCGGTGCTGCACTGCGACGATCCACTGGCCGGGCAGCCGCATCTGCCGTGGAAGCTGCTGGCAGGGCGCGATATCGCGGTATTCTCAAAGGGCAATATTCAGCGGCTGGTCGGCGCGCTGGCGGAGAGCCATCGTCTTACGTTGAATACGCGTTATCAGGTTGACTATATTGAAACGCTTTACGGCCTGGTTCGCTCCCGGCTGGCGGTGGCGATTCTGCCTGAGCTTTATACCACTCACCTTCAGGATCCGGCGTTAAAGGTGGCGCAGCTTCAGCAGCCCGCGCTGACGCGAACCGTGGCGCTGATGCGCGGACCGCAGCCTCTACCACCGCTGATTGAGGAATGTTTCGCATTATTACTGAGTTCGCTGCGCTGACCGGCGCGGGGAGGGGAGCCCGACGAACGCAGCGCGCCGCCTCCGGGAAAGGCGGTCAGGGAAGATGCTTAATCAACACGTCGACGGTAAGATGATTAATATACTCCAGGGAGTGTGACGCGAGAACGCCCAGCAGCCGATTATGGTGTCCGGCAATAATCAAATCAATTCCCCGCTTATGCACGCACTCTTCGACATCGGCAAAACGACGCGTGGTTACCAGCGATAGCGTCTGCACCGGTAGGGCGACCGTGGTGGCCAGCTCAGTGAGCAGCGCTTTGGCCTGAATGACCTCCTGCGAAACATCGTCATTCATCAGGCTATCTGAGACGTAATTTAGCGCCCGATAGTCAGTACTGATATGGGCGATAGTAATGCGCATCGCGTTTTCTTCCGCCATTTTCGCGGCGTGCGCCAGCAGCGGAACGCCGTCAAGGCTGCTGTTGATGAGTACCAGGGCGTGTTGATATACGGGCATGACAACACCTTTAACGAGACAATACCTTGATTAATTTTGAGCCTACAGTATGGGGAAAGCAAATCAAACAATGCGTTGTACCGTCAGGGAGTTACCGTGTGATTTTTGATGCCTGCGCCGGCTTGCGTTGTTCCGCGACTTACCGTAACCTGCCCGCTGAGAACGTTTTTATCTCTCAATGACTCGGGGTGCCCTTCCTTGTGAAGGCTGAGAAAAACCCGTACCACCTGATCTGGATAATGCCAGCGTAGGGAAGTCAGAGACCGCAGGGTCGTCGCTTCTTCATCGCCTGGCGGGAGCAAACGATGTCTGACCTGCTGAACCCCGCGCATATTGCCCATCTGCGGCACCTTTTTCACCACCATTCCCCTCTTGTGCACTGCATGACGAACGACGTGGTGCAGACCTTTACCGCCAACGTCCTGCTGGCGATTGGCGCATCCCCGGCGATGGTTATCGACCCGGACGAAGCCAGCCAGTTTGCCGCTATTGCCGATGCTCTGCTGATAAATGTCGGTACGCTGACCGTCGAACGCGCGGCGGCGATGCGTGCGGCGGCGCGCAGCGCGCAGCAGGCGGGCAAGCCCTGGGCACTGGACCCGGTGGCGGTCGGCGCGCTGACCTTACGGACAGAATTTTGCCGGGAGCTGCTGGCGCTGCAGCCTGCCGCCGTTCGCGGTAATGCCTCGGAAATTATGGCCCTGGCCGGAATGAGCGGCGGCGGGCGCGGCGTCGATACCACCGATACCGCCGCCGCCGCGCTGCCCGCGGCCCAGGCGCTGGCCCGCCAACTGAATACCGTGGTCGCGGTCACCGGTGAGGTCGATTACATCACCGATGGCCAGCGTACGCGCGCGGTCACCGGCGGCGATCCGCTGATGACCCGGGTAGTCGGCACCGGCTGCGCGCTATCGGCGGTGGTTGCCGCCTCTGCGGCGATGCCCGGCGATCGGCTGGAAAACGTGGCCGCAGCCTGCGGTCTGATGAAGCGCGCGGGGGGAAAAGCGGCGCGACAGGGCGGCCCCGGCAGCTTTACTCCTGCCTTCCTCGATGCACTCTATGCGGGAGGTGATCTGTGAAACGAATTAATGCGTTAACCATCGCCGGCACCGACCCGAGCGGCGGCGCGGGGATCCAGGCGGATCTCAAAACCTTCTCAGCGCTGGGCGCTTACGGCTGCTCGGTCATCACCGCGCTGGTGGCGCAAAACACCCGTGGCGTCCAGTCGGTGTACCGTATCGAGCCTGATTTTGTCGCCGCGCAGCTCGATTCGGTTTTCAGCGATGTGCGCATCGATACCACCAAAATCGGGATGCTGGCGGAAACCGATATCGTCGAGGCGGTGGCGGAACGGCTGGCGCGCTACCGGATAACCAACGTGGTGCTGGATACCGTCATGCTGGCAAAAAGCGGCGATCCGCTGCTCTCAGCCTCGGCGGTGGAGACGCTACGTCAGCGCCTGCTGCCGCAAGTCTCGCTGATCACCCCGAATCTGCCGGAAGCGGCGGCGCTGCTGGATGCGCCGCATGCCAGAACGGAAAAAGAGATGCTGGAGCAGGGCAGAGCGCTGCTGGGAATGGGCTGCGGAGCGGTATTAATGAAAGGCGGCCATCTCGATGATGCGGAAAGCCCGGACTGGCTCTTTACCCGCGACGGGGAGCAGCGCTTTACCGCGCCGAGAGTCCAGACCAAAAACACCCACGGTACTGGCTGTACTCTGTCGGCGGCGCTGGCGGCCCTGCGTCCGCGTTACGAGGATTGGGGGCGAACCGTGGCGGAAGCCAAGGGCTGGCTCTCGGCGGCGCTGGCGCAGGCGGATTCGCTGGAAGTGGGGCACGGCATCGGCCCGGTACACCATTTTCACGTATGGTGGTAGTCTTCATGCCTGGCGAAAAGTATACTGTTTCCTGACTTTCGCCAGGAAAAAACACGATGGAACAAGCGCATACCCTGTTGATCGCACAACTGAACGAGCGTATTGCAGCGCCGGATAACACGCCGCTGTACCTGAAGTTTGCTGAAACGGTTAAAAATGCTGTTCGCAGTGGTGCGCTGGAGCACGGTAATATTCTCCCCGGCGAGCGCGACCTGAGCCAGTTGACGGGGGTGTCGCGCATTACCGTTCGCAAAGCGATGCGGACGCTGGAAGACGAAGGGGTGGTGACCCGAGCTCGCGGCTACGGTACGCAAATCAATAATATCTTTGAGTATTCATTGAAAGAGGCGCGCGGTTTTTCGCAGCAGGTGGTGCTCAGAGGAAAAAAACCTGACACTCTGTGGGTCAACAAACGGATAGTGAGCTGCCCGGATGAGGTGGCGACACAATTGGCGATTGCCCCGCAAAGTGATGTATTTTTGCTCAAGCGAATTCGCTATGTGGATGATGAGGCCGTGTCCATAGAAGAGTCCTGGGTTCCTGCCCAACTGATTCATGATGTTGATGCTATCGGCGTGTCGCTGTATGACTATTTTCGCAGTCAGCATATCTTCCCGCAGCGTACGCGCTCGCGTGTCAGTGCACGTATGCCGGATGCCGAATTTCAGTCGCACATTCATATGGATGAAAAAATACCGGTGCTGGTTATCAATCAGGTTGCACTCGATCAACAACAGCGGCCGATTGAATACAGCATCAACCGCTGTCGTAGCGATCTATACGTTTTTGTGTGCGAGGAGTAATGCTTCGCGCGTTGGGCTACAATCACCGCCGCGATGTCCTACCACCCAGGACGCAACCGCATTACCAAGCAGTACCGACTCGCCCAGCGTCCATCCAGAGGCGAGTCCGGCTAGCGTCCCTCCGGCGTGGCTGTCACCTGCACCGATTGTATCGACTACCGCCACAGGGAACGGTGCTGCCAGTCCCTGTTCTTCCGCGCTGAAGTACCATGCACCCTCTTCGTCATGACGAACAATCAACGGCATTGCGAATTTCTTTAGCCAGGCCTGACCAACCGCTTCGGTTGCCACGGGTAATCTAAAGCGCTCTGCGGCGATCTCCGCCTCCTGACGATTCAGCGAAACAATGGGCTTACAGGCCATGATTCGCTGCATTAACGTCTCGGGGATATCAGCGATACGCGGGCCGAAATCGATATACGGCGTAATATCGCGCAGAGATTCCAGCCAGTGCACCAGCACTTCCCCGCAGGGTGATGCCAGTTGATAACCAGAAAGTGACACCAGGCTTTGCGGCGGAACAGTTAGTTGCGCCAGCCAGGCGGGATTCCACTGGTTTTCAACACCGCTAAACGACATAAACGTGCGTTCGCCGTCCGGCTCAACCAGCGCAAGACACCAGCCGTTGTCACCCGTGACGCCGTCGATGCGGCTGGAAAGCCCTTCCCGGGCCATGTTATTACGGATGATATCAGCCCATACGCCTTGTCCAACGGGTAGGGCGTTATCGGCTTCCATTCCCAGACGTTTCAGGGCAACCGCAATATTCAGGGCACAGCCGCCAATATTGACGCTTTGCTGTTGCAGTTCAATATCACAGCCTCGCCAGGGGAGGGCGTAAGCGTCAGCAATCACATCGATGACCGCCGCGCCGACGATGGTGATGGGACGCTTGTTGCCTAAGGTGGGTAATCGTTGCATCAGATTCATGATGCCTCCCGTTGCTCTCGGTAGTGTGCAAGCGCCGTGGCGTAGCGGGTAAAGTCAAGTTGGTTCACTTCATCAAGCTGTTGCTTCAGGGTGGCGTCGATAGAAGAAATCCCCCTCAGTGCACCGCAAATTGCAGTTGCCATTGCGCCGATGGTGTCGGTATCGCCACCGAGATTTGCGCACAGAATGGCGCAGCGGTTAGGGTCGCCTCCAGCCAGCTCAACCATCGCAATTGCGCAGGGAACGGATTCAAGGGTACTGGTGCCTGCGCCAACGCGCTGATAGAGTCCCTCACAGGCTGATTCAATACCATCTGCCTGACGTACCACGCACAAAGCCAACTCCAGCCTGGCAGCCAGCGAGGCACTAAAAGTGGTGATCCGCTTTTCCTGCGCCTGGCGTGCCACAGCAGGCAGCGAGTCGACAATCGCCTGCCAGCTATCTCCTTCGATAGCCCGAGAGATTGCCCACGCCACCACGACGGCACCCGCAATCGCGAGGTCGGATTTATGCGTGGGGCTGGAAGCCAGCGCCACCTCATCAATAAAGCTGTCTAGCTGTGTTGGTGCGAGCAGGCAGCCTAGCGGTGAGACGCGCATCGCCGCCCCATTCGTGACGCCGTTGTTCTCCAGTTCATCGATCGGTACTGCGTCGCGAATGGCATTGAGCGCAATTTTAGAAGTCGGACCCAGCACGTTTTTATTGAACGCATCGAACCCTTCAGCCCAGGCAAGGATATTGCGCCCGATAACTTCTGGTGAGATTTTGCCATGGCATTCAATGATGGCATCCGCGAGGCAGAGCGCCATCGATGTATCATCCGTAAATTCGGCACGATTAAAGTAACAGGCTGCATTGTTTTCAGCCGGTCCGGGTAGAAAGCGATCAATCCACCCAAAGTGAGCTTTAACGCGTGAGCGAGGCCAGAGTTCAGACGGCATGCCCATCGCATCGCCTAATGCCTGCCCGTAGAGCGCGCCGAGAATACGTTCCGTTTTCATTTAACTTCCTCTTGTTTCAGTGCAGCATCGCAATCGTCGTTTTGCACCTTAATAGCGGTGATCTCTGTATCCGATTCGCGAAAGAAAATCATAAACAACACGGCGATAACGGCGATCATAGCGGCGCCGAAGCCCCACATTCCTGCCCAGTTGAAGGTCAACCCATTTACCGGCTCTTGATAAGCAAACATTTTCTCCATCATTACGCCGCCCAGACGATAGCCGAGTAAACTGCCAAACCCCTGGCAGCAGAGCGTGATTAGCCCTTGCGCCGCCGTACGCATGTGTACCGGTGCTTTTTTATCAACGTAGATATAGGCAGTAACGTAATAGAAATCGTAGCTTACGCCGTGAAGCAAAATTCCAAGAAACAGCAGGGCATAGGTGAAGTATTGATCTGCACCGCCGTAGACGAAAAATCCGTAACGAATCGCCGCGGTGATAAGACCAAGTAATAATACCTTTTTAATGCCAAAGCGTGTGGTGAAGAACGGTAGTGCCAGCATGAAGAAAATTTCAGAGAACTGGCCGAGCGTCATCCATCCTGTCGCGTTTTGCATTCCGACTTCCGTGAGGTAGCCGTTGGCGAAGATGTAGTAGAAAGCCAGCGGCATAGCGAACAGGAATGAGCAGAAGAAAAACACAAGGAAGTTTTTATCACGTAACAGGATGAGCGCGTCCAACCCCAGCATCACTTTTAAATCCAGCTTGCCGGTACTCTTCGGCGGCGTATCGGGCAGCATAAAGGCAAAAATACCCAGCAGCACCGAGCTGCCAGCAGTGATCAACAAAGGGATATTGGTCGGAGAAATATCGCTATAGCCCATCATTTGTGGCAGAAAGCCGCAGACCAGGCCTGAGACAATCCAGCCAATGGTGCCCATCACGCGAATGCGGGGAAAATCACGTTCGACATCCGGCACGTTGGCAAAAGCGATGCTGTTGGTCAGTGCAATGGTCGGCATATACGTGAGGGAATAGGCCAGCAACAACGGGAAGAAGCCGCTGAAGGTGGTTTGCTGCGCGGCGAAATACATTAATACCGCGCCGACAAACATCAGTACGGCCAGCACTTTCTGCGCTGAGAAAAAGCGATCGGTCAATGAACCTACGAGGATCGGCGAAAGGATCGCCGCAATGGCGGTACAGGCATAGGACCAGCCAATTTCACCAGCGGTAAATCCGCTTTTATTCAGCCATAACCATAAAGGGACAAACCACGCGCCCCAGATAAACCACTCAATGAACATCATGAATGACAGCTTTACTGTAGTTTTCATCTTTAAATCCTTCATGATAGGTAAGGTACGTAATAACAATACCATTATATAATACCTTTTAAATACCTTTGGGGTGGAACTTTGACCGATATAACATTTTCCCGGTTATGGATGATGTCAGTGGATGACATTTAAAAATCCCTCTGCAATGGAAAAATCCCACTTTCGATACCAGACTTATTGCTGCCCAAAATAATTGGGTTGGGAAAACGCATGCCGGTTTCGACCGGCACTTACGGGAGATAGCTATGACTGATATTACGCAGTTGCTTGGCAAAGATGCCGACACGCTTTTACAGCACCGCTGTATGACAATTCCAGCCGACCAGCTCTATTTACCGGGGGCGGATTATGTCGATCGGGTGATGGTGGATAACAATCGTCCGCCGGCGGTGCTGCGTAATATGCAAACCCTGTATAACACCGGCCGCCTGGCGGGAACCGGGTATCTGTCGATCCTGCCGGTCGACCAGGGCGTAGAGCATTCTGCTGGCGCCTCATTTGCCGCCAACCCGCTGTACTTTGATCCGAAAAATATCGTCGAACTGGCCATTGAGGCCGGTTGTAACTGCGTGGCCTCCACCTATGGCGTGCTGGCCTCGGTGTCGCGCCGCTATGCGCACCGTATCCCCTTCCTGGTCAAACTGAACCACAACGAAACGCTGAGCTACCCGACCGAATACGATCAGACGCTGTACGCCAGCGTTGAGCAGGCGTTCAATATGGGCGCCGTGGCGGTCGGGGCGACGATCTATTTCGGTTCCGAACAGTCTCGTCGGCAAATCGAAGAAATCTCCGCTGCGTTTGAACGCGCGCACGAACTGGGTCTGGTGACCGTACTGTGGGCCTATCTGCGTAATTCGGCGTTTAAGAAAGATGGCGTCGACTATCACGTCTCCGCTGACTTAACCGGTCAGGCCAACCACCTGGCGGCGACCATCGGCGCAGATATCGTGAAGCAGAAAATGGCGGAAAATAACGGCGGCTATAAAGCGGTGAACTTCGGCTATACCGACGATCGGGTTTACAGCAAGCTCACCAGCGATAATCCGATCGATCTGGTGCGTTACCAACTGGCGAACTGCTATATGGGCCGTGCCGGGCTGATTAACTCCGGTGGCGCGGCGGGCGGCGAAACCGATCTGTCCGACGCGGTGCGCACGGCGGTTATCAATAAGCGCGCGGGCGGCATGGGGCTGATCCTCGGACGTAAGGCGTTTAAAAAATCGATGGCCGACGGCGTGAAGCTGATCAATGCCGTGCAGGATGTCTATCTGGACGGCAAAGTCACCATTGCTTAACGGCTATATAAGCCTGTAAAGCAGCAGCGTCGTCTGTCTTTCCCGGCGGCGCTGCGCCTGGCCGCGCTACCGGTTCACCGCTGTCTGCAGGCCGGTAGCCCGGACAGGCGCGCCAAGCGCCGCCTCCGGGATCCCGCTTATTCGCGAATTAGCCGCGCCGTGTGCTGTAGCGTTTTATATGCTTCATAGCGCCGCTGATGATCGGCGCTAAATTGTTCTACGCAGCGATAGGTTTTATCCACCCGCGTAAACTGCTTCATCGCTTCCGGTAGGGAAGGGGCGACTTTACCTGCTACCGAGCCGAGGATGGCCGAACCTAACAGTACCGGCTCGCTGCTGGCGGTGCTAACTACGGTAACGCCGCAGGCATCGGCTAATAGCTGACGCACCAGCGGATGCTGTCCGGCACCGCCGCTAATGATGATATTCTCGCTGCGGATGCCGCACGCCTTCTGCGCGTCAATAATCTGCCGCAGGCCGTAACCGATCCCGCACAGCCCGGCGACGTAGAGCGCCATCAGGTTGTCCAGGTCCCGCTCCATCCCCAGCCCGGCGATAATTGCTTTCGCGTGCGGGTCGGCCAGCGGCGCCCGATTACCTAAAAATTCAGGCACCACGTGCAGCCCGGCGGCGAGTGTGACCGCAGCAGAAGAACTTTCCACTTTCGCCAGCACGCTATCGGCAAGATAAACCGGTAGCGGGACGCCGCGCGCCTTGGCCAGCGCCTTAGCCTCGGCGGCGGCGGGATGGAAGCTCAGCAACTGGTCGATGGCCGCTCCGGCCGCGCTCTGTCCGCCTTCGCTCAGCCAGAACCCTGGCACCATCGCCGAGTAATATGGTCCCCAGACGCCGGGCACGAACACCGCTTCCTGAGTGGTGGTCATGGTGCAGGAGGAGGTGCCGAAAACGTAGGCCATGTTATTGACCGCGCCGTTAAGCACGCCGACGGTGCCGATACCACCCGCGTGGGCATCGATCATACCGACCGCCACCGGAGTACCGACGGGCAGGCCCATCTCCTCTGCCGCCGTGGCGCAGAGGCCGTCGCCGCAGGGGGTTCCCGGATCGACAATACGCTGGCCGATGCGGACAAAATCTTCATCCGCCAGCTCTTCGAGGCCAATCTGGCGGAAGTACCCGGCGTCCCAGCGTTGTTCATGCGCCAGGTAGGTCCATTTACAGGTCACGGTGCACGCCGAGCGGGCTAAATCGCCGCTTGAGCGCCAGGTCAGATAATCCGCAAGATCGAAGAAGTGGCGCGCCTGCTGATAAGTGTGCGGGCGGTTCTCCTTCAGCCAGAGAATTTTCGGCGTTTCCATCTCTGGCGAGATTTTACCGCCGACGTACCGCAATACCGCGTGGCCCGTGGCGTTAATTTTTTCCGCCTGCCCGGTGGCGCGGTGATCCATCCAGACGATGATATTGCGATCCGGGTCTTCCGAAGGACCGACGGCCAGCGGCGCATCGTTTTCACCGATCACCACCAGCGAGCAGGTGGCATCGAAGCCGATACCGGCAACCGAGGACGGCGCGACGCCGGCGCTGGCCACCGCCGTTTTAATGCAGTAGCACACCGCCTGCCAGATCTCTCGGCTTGACTGTTCCACCACATTTCCGGCACTGCGAAATAGGGTAATTTCCCGGGTCGCGTGGGCGACAAGGTCTCCCCGCAGATTGAACACTCCGGCGCGAACGCTGCCCGAACCGACATCGACGCCAATAATATGTTGCGTATCGCTTTGCATAAAATCCTCTCACACAGGCTGGTTGAACGGTCAGAGATCCACGCTGTTCGGCAGGATCACGATGTCGCGTACGGTGACGTTTTTCGACCGCGTCACCATAAACAGCACTGACTCGGCCACTTCAATCGGCTGCATCAGGCTGCCGTTGGCCAGCGCTTCGTCCATTTTGGCTTTCGGCCAGTCGTCCAGCAGGGCGGTGACTACCGGGCCCGGCAGCACGGCGCCGACGCGCACGCCGTACTGGGAAACCTGGCGGCGGGTGGTATGCACAAACGCCTGAACGGCAAATTTCGACGCGGTATAGATAGGCTCCCAGATCACCGGTACCACGCCCGCGATAGAGCTGGTGAAGATAATGTCCCCGGACTTTTGCGCGATAAGATGCGGCAGGACGCTGCGCACGCAGCGGAAGGCGGCGTTGGTATTGAGGTGCAGCACGCGATCCCAGACGTCCGGGTCGCCCTCGGCCACCGGCCCGCCGATATAGGCTCCGGCGTTGGCGTGGAAAATATCAAGACGCCCGGTGAGCTGCAAAATTCCCTGCAGAAGGTTATCAACCTGATCCGCCTGCATCAGGTCAACCTGCAGGGCGAAGGCGTTTTCGCCGAGTTCGGCGACAAGTTTGTTGAGCTTTTCCCCTTCGCGGTCGATAAGCACCACTTTTGCGCCAGCCCCGAGCAGGGTTTTCGCGCATTCGAGGCCGATACCGGACGCCGCGCCGGTGATAGCGGCAACTTTACCGCTGAGGGAAGTATTCATAGAGGAGACAGAGTGGTTCATTTTATAATCCTTTACAGAGTTTGGTTGGCACTATCGAGCGCGAGGGCATCGCGTTCGACGTTAAAGACAAAAACTTGTTAAGGTATTGAATATGAGCGTCATTTCTTGAGTTTTTCTGGAATATTAATGCTGAATGCGTTAATACTTCGGAAAGTCGAATGGAAGCTCAATCGATGAAGCTCATGTTGCGCTAGCTTCATCGATTGAGCAAGTGGGGAAATTAACAGCGAAATGATTTTGTGACGCAAGTTGGGAAAATGAAGAAAATCACGATTTACGACCTGGCGGAACTTTCCGGCGTTTCGGCGAGCGCGGTGAGCGCTATCCTCAACGGCAACTGGAAAAAGCGCCGTATCAGCGCAAAGCTTGCCGAAAAGGTGACGCGGATTGCCGAGGAGCAGGGATATGCCATTAACCGCCAGGCCAGCATGCTGCGCAGTAAAAAATCGCACGTCATTGGCATGATTGTCCCCAAATACGATAACCGCTATTTCGGTTCGGTCGCCGAGCGCTTTGAGGAGATGGCCCGCGAGCGCGGCCTGCTGCCGATCATCACCTGTACGCGTCGTAGCCCGGAGCTGGAAATTGAAGCGGTAAAAGCGATGCTCTCCTGGCAGGTTGACTGGGTGGTGGCGACCGGGGCAACCAATCCGGACAAAATTACCGCCCTGTGCCAGCAGGCAGGCGTGCCCACGGTCAATCTCGACCTGCCGGGGTCTGTCGCCCCGTCGGTAATATCGGATAACTACGGCGGCGCGAAGGCGCTGACCCAAAAAATCCTCGCCAATAGCGCTCGCCGCCGGGGGGCGCTTGCGCCGCTGACCTTTATTGGTGGACGCAGCGGCGACCATAATACCAGCGAGCGTTTACGCGGCTTTCACGATGCGCATCGGGAGCTGGGGTTGAGCGTGCCGCAGGAGAACATCCTGGCGCCCGGTTATTCGAAAGGTAAAGTCGAGGCCTGCCTGCAAGAGCGGTTTGGCGCAGCGGAGACCCACTTGCCGGGGATATTTGTCAACTCGACGATATCGCTGGAAGGGGTGGTGCGCTGGCTATCGCAGGCGGGGCTGACCGGTAGCGAACAGCCGCCGATGGGCTGCTTTGACTGGGACCCGTTTGTCTATCTGCTAGGGCACGATATCGACATGGTGCAGCAGGACGTACCGGCGATGCTGGAAGCGGTGTTTCAGATTATCGATTCCGGCGATGCCAGCCAGCAGCGGATTGAAATTCCGCCGCTGTTGATGAGCAGCCGCTAAGCCGCTTTCTGGCGGTTGACGTTAGCGCGTCAGCAGCCAGCGGGCGGTATGTTCATCGGTCACCAGGCCATTGATCCAGCCGCCTTTAAGCGCCGCCAGAATCGCCGGACGTTTGTACTCGCCGCACGCCACCGCGATGCGCGGGCACTGGTTCTGGCGAATGTCATAGCTGGTAATCATTCTGTTGATTTCGCTGTCAACCACGCCGCCTTCGGCATCAATAAAGCGCCCCATAATCTCGCCGATGCCGCCGCGGGCGGTCAGCTCATCCATCTGCGCCTGATTGATAAAGCCGTCTTTGAAGATGGGGCTTTGGGTACCTAATGGCCCAATGCCGACAAAAATAACGTCCGCCTGGCGGGCGACGGCGGAAACGCTGCGGAACAGCCGGCTGGTGCACCACATGTCGTACTCCTCCTGAGTTTGCGCGTAGCGCGGCGCGGGCCACTGATAGTATTTGGCCTTAATTTTGCTGGTCAGCAGCAGCGGGACGTCATCGTAATAGTTGCACTGTCCGTCGGCGTCCATGGCGCTGATTAGCGCCACGCAGCGGGTATTCTGGCTATCGAAATCGATGCGCTGCAGCGCTTTTTTTAGGGTCAGGCCGGAACCCAGACCGATGATTTTCTCTTTATCATCCTGCAGATAGCGGGCCATCAGCTGATAGCAGCCGAACGACACGCTATCGAGGGTGCTTTCTTCGTTAAAGGCGGGCACGACATTGCACTCGATGAGCCGGTACTTCTCCTGCAGCAATTGTGCGTAATCGAGGCAGTTAGCCACCGGATGGTGCAGGCTAATCGACACGATCCCTTCTTCTTTCGCGGCGGCGATCAGCCGCTGCACCACCGGCCTCGAGGTGCCAAGCTGGCTGGCGATCTCGCTCTGATTCTGCCCGGCGATGTAGTACATCCATGCGGCGCGGACCTTCTGATCCAGCCGGATATCGTCTTCTTTGCTCATGGTTTCCCGCCCTAAGTTGCTGGCCGCGGCGATAATTTCACCCGGCGAATACCCGCATTCTGGCCGTGGTCAGGATAACTGGCAAGCTTTTGCTCTTTTTTGGTCATTTGTAATTTGTTTGGGTAATTGTTCTTTTGTGATCCATGGCTCTTATTTTGGTCAAATGATCAATTACAGTGAGCCCATCAACTCAAGGAGATCAGAACATGAACAATAAATTCACATGGCTTCACATTGGTCTGGGTTCTTTTCATCGCGCTCACCAGGCGTGGTATCTGCATCGTTTGATCGCTTCCGGAGATAAGCGCTGGCATATCGCGGCGGGGAATATTCGCAACGACGCCGAGCAGGTGGTCCAGGCGCTGGCGGCGCAGGGTGGACGCTACGTGCTGGAAACCGTCAGCCCGGAAGGGGAGCGCGAATATGAAGAAATCACCTCCATTCAAAAATTGCTGCCGTGGCAGGCCGGGCTGCAGCCGCTGATTAACGAAGGGGCAAACCCGCAGACCAAAGTTATCGCCTTTACCGTGACGGAAGGGGGCTACTACCTGAATACCCGCCATCAGCTGGAAACCAGCAACCCCGATTTGCAGGCGGATCTGGCAGGGGAGTGCAAAACCATTTACGGCACCCTTGCGCGGATTCTGGAAAAGCGCATGGCCGACAACGCCGGGCCGCTGACCCTGCTGAACTGCGATAACGTGCGCCATAACGGCGAACGCTTTCACGACGGCATGGTTGAGTTCCTGCAGCTAACCGGCAAGCAGGCGGTGATTGACTGGATGGCCGTCAACACCACCTGTCCGAATACCATGGTCGACCGCATTACACCGCGTCCGGCGGCTGACCTGCCCGCGCGCATCAAAGCGCAAACCGGTATTGACGATAAAGCGCCGGTGATGGGCGAGACCTTTATCCAGTGGGTAGTGGAAAACAACTTCCGCGATGAACGCCCGAACCTGGAAGCGGTCGGCGTGGAGATGGTTGCATCGGTGATCCCTTATGAAGAGGCGAAAATCCGCATACTGAACGCTTCGCATAGCTGCATCGCGTGGGCGGGGACGTTAATCGGCCAGCAGTATATTCATGAAAGTACGCTGACCGACTTCATCTACGCCATTGCCGACCGCTACGTCACCGAGGATGTGATTCCGTGCCTCGGCGATAACGGCATTGACCTGCCGACCTATCGTGACGTGGTGCTCAAGCGCTTTACCAACCCGTATATCCAGGACACCAACCAGCGCGTCGCCGCCGATGGCTTCTCGAAAATTCCGGCGATGATCGCGCCAACCCTGCAGGAGTGCTACCAGCGCGGCGTCCGCCCGGAAGCGACCGCCATGCTGCCCGCGCTGTTCTTCGTCTTTATGGAACAGTGGCATAAAGGAACCCTGCCGTATCAGTACCAGGACGGCATCCTCGACGCTCAGGCGGTACATGAAATGTTTGAAGCTCAGGATCCGGTGGCCCTGTACGCCCGTAATACAGCGCTGTTTGGCACGCTTGCCGACAATGTCGATTTCCTGGCGCTGATGCGCGAGAAGATCGCCGCAGTTTATACGCTGATTAACTAAGAGGTGGCTATGTATCTGGGTATCGATCTCGGCACATCGGAAGTCAAAGCGCTGGTCATTGATGAGAACAATGAGGTTATCGCCAGCCATAGCGCGCCGCTGAGTATTCAGCGTCCCCATCCGCACTGGTCAGAACAATCGCCGCAGTCATGGTGGGAGGCGACGGAGTATTTGATGGCCACGCTGCGGGAAAAATGCGCCCAGCACTGGCCGGCCATTAAAGCCATCGGCCTTTCCGGGCAGATGCACGGCGCGGTCCTGCTGGATGACGAGGGGGAGGTGATTCGCCCGGCCATTCTGTGGAACGACACCCGCTGCGCCGCAGAGTGCGCGGAGCTGGAAGAGATGGCGCCGGAGCTGCATCAGGTGGCGGGAAACCTGGCGATGCCGGGCTTTACTGCACCGAAGCTGCTGTGGGTTCGCCGCCACGAGCCGCACTACTTTCAGCGCACCGCCACGGTGCTACTGCCGAAGGATTATCTGCGCTATCGGATGACCGGTAAGAAAGTCTCCGATATGTCGGACGCCGCCGGGACGCTGTGGCTGGACGTGGCGAAGCGCGACTGGTCCGACTCTCTGTTGGATAAGTGCGGCCTGGCGCGCAGCCAGATGCCGACACTGGTCGAAGGCTGCGAGGTGTCCGCCACGCTTGACCCGCAGGTGGCCGAGCGCTGGGGGCTGAACCCCTCGGTAGCGGTTGCCGGCGGCGGCGGCGATAACGCGGTCAGCGCCATCGGCGTCGGCGCGGTCTCGCCGGGAGACGCGTTTATTTCGCTCGGCACCTCCGGGGTGCTGTTTGTGGTGACCGACGCCTATCGTCCAGCGCCGCAGTCGGCGGTACACGCCTTTTGTCACGTTCTGCCGAATCTGTGGCATCAGATGAGCGTCATGCTCAGCGCCGCCAGCTGTTTGCAGTGGTTCTGCCGCCTGACCGGCACTACGGAGGTAGCGCTGCTGGAGGAGATTGCCCAACTTAGCGAGGAGGAGAAGGCCCATGCGCCGTTCTTCTTACCCTATCTCTCCGGCGAACGTACCCCGCACAACGATCCTGACGCGCGCGGCATGTTCTGGGGCATGACCCACTCCAGCCTGCGCGCCCAGCTCGGCTACGCGGTGCTGGAAGGGGTGAGCTTTGGCATCAATGACGGCCTGCGGGTGCTGAAAGAGAGCGGGACGCGGATCGAACAATGTTCGCTGGTTGGCGGCGGCGCCCGCAGCCCGTTCTGGGCGCAGCTGTTGGCCGATATTCTCGATATGCCGGTGGTGACCCACAAAGGCGGAGAGACCGGCGGGGCGCTGGGCGCGGCGCGGCTGGCCTGCCTGGCGGCGGGCAAACCGCTTGCCGCGGTGTGTGAAAAACCGGAGGTCTGGCAGACCTGGCGCGCTGACCCGGCACGCCATCAGACCCTGATGCAGCGCTACGCACAGTTTAACTCCTTGTATTTAAACGATCTGAACTACCGGAAGCACTAATTTTTATCACGATAACCGTTCCGGTGAACTTACCGGAACGGCCTCCTGTACCCTAAAACGAGGTCATTATGTCTATCAATAATAAACAGTGGCTCGGCTTACCCCTGAACCTGCTCTGGGGATACATCGCCATTGCCGTATTCATGACCGGCGACGGTTTTGAACTGGCATTTCTCTCGCATTACATCAAAGAGCTCGGTTTCTCCCCGGCGCAGGCTTCATTTGCTTTTACCCTCTACGGCCTGGCCGCCGCGCTGTCGGCGTGGATCTCCGGCGTGGTGGCGGAAATCATTACCCCGCTGAAAACCATGATGATTGGCTTCGTGCTGTGGTGCGTGTTCCACGTACTGTTTCTCGTCTTCGGCCTCGGCCACGCGAACTATGCGCTGATCCTCGTTTTCTACGGTATCCGCGGCTTCGCGTATCCGCTGTTCCTCTACTCGTTTATCGTTGCCATTATCCACAACGTGAAAAGCGATAACGCTAGCTCGGCGATCGGCTGGTTCTGGGCGGTTTACTCGATCGGTATCGGCGTTTTCGGCAGCTATATTCCGAGCTTTACCATTCCGCATATCGGCGAGCTGGGGACGCTATGGCTGGCGCTGGCTTTTTGCGTCACCGGCGGCATCATCGCGCTGGCTTCCCTGCGCCATATTCAAACGCCGCGCCATATGCAGAACCTGACCACTCGCGAGAAGTTTTCCGAGTTGGGGCGGGCGGCGACGTTGCTCTATACCAACCGCAATATTCTGCTGTCGAGCATGGTGCGGATTATCAATACCCTCTCGCTGTTTGGCTTTGCGGTAATTATGCCGATGATGTTTGTCGATGAGCTGGGCTTTACCACCTCCGAGTGGCTGCAGGTGTGGGCGGTGTTCTTCTTCACCACCATTTTCTCTAACGTGCTGTGGGGCATTCTGGGGGAAAAACTGGGCTGGATGAAGGTGGTGCGCTGGTTTGGCTGCATCGGCATGGCGCTCTCCAGCCTGGCGTTTTACTACATTCCGCAGCACTTCGGACATAATTTCGCGATGGCGATGATTCCGGCCATTGCCCTGGGGATCTTTGTCGCCGCCTTCGTACCGCTGGCAGCGGTCTTCCCGGCGCTGGAGCCACAGCACAAAGGGGCGGCTATTTCGGTTTACAACCTGTCGGCGGGGATGTCGAACTTTCTCGCACCGGCCATTGCGGTGATTTTGCTGCCGTTCTTCAGCACCATCGGGGTGGTGATCGCCTATACCGCGCTGTACGTGGCGGCCTTTTTCCTCTGCGCGTTTATTCACGTCGAGCAGCCGGGTTTTACCCGCAAGGAAGCGCCGGCCGGCGAGCAGGTGGAGTTCTCTTAAGATAATGCGGCTGGCATGCCCGGCATGCCAGCCTTAACGAGGTGGATGATGAGTATTCAGGCAGTAATTTTTGACATGGATGGCGTCATTATTGATTCCGAATCCCTGTGGCGGCGGGCGCAGATCGAAGCCCTCGCCCGCTGGGGGGCAACGGCGAGCGATGAGGAGTGCGAAAGGCTGACCAAAGGTAAACGCCTTGACGACATTGCCCGTACCTGGTGTCAGTATTGTCAGCTTGACCTCGCCCCGCAGCGGCTTGAAGACGCCATACTGCAGCGTATCACCGGCCTGATCGCCGCCGAAGGCGAGCCGATGCGCGGGGTGCGCGAGGCGTTACGCTATTTTCGCCACGCGGGCTATAAGATTGCGCTCGCTACTTCTTCATCCCGTCAGGTTATCTCCGCGGTGCTGAACAAGCTCTCGCTCTGGCACTATTTTGACGTTATCTCCAGCGCGGATGATGAAGCGCAGGGCAAGCCGCATCCGGCGGTGTATCTGACGACGTTGCGTAAGCTCAATCTCGACGCCAGCCGGTGCCTGGTGATTGAAGATAGTTTCAACGGCTTTAGCGCGGCCCAGGCCGCAGGTATCGCCACGGTGATTATTGCCGAAGATAGCCAGCATGCGCGCTTCCAGGCCGCCGCTGGCCGCTATCAGGCTTTACCTGAGCTGCTGGAAAACCTCAACGCAGCGGCGGAAGCGGTCGAATAACTGACTCTTTCGTGGGCGCAGAACATCTCGGGATGTACCCGGTCGGTCACTCTCTTTTCTGCGCTCACGCCCCCTTTTTCATTATGCCGATCCTTCTCACATATCGCCCATCTTTTGTGAAAACAGTCACGTCCTGTTGTGCCAATGCCCAAATTTATTGCCTTGCTTAGCGGTGTTTGTCCGAGGCACTGCTACGTAATTGTGCTTAGATTAGATATTGAAACGTATTTTCAATAATGTGAAACCACTTTACCGATTTAACTCTATAGATCGGATTTGGCCGTGATAAGGACCGAGCATGAAAATTGAATCTGTAAATGTCACCGTTTTCCAGTATCCCACGCGTCGGGTTTCTGACAGTGCCGGACACTCCCATCCTGGAGCGGAAAGCATGGCGAAAATGGCGATGCTGACCATTACCGCCGATGATGGCACCCGGGGTTTTTCGTTTGCGCCACCGGAAGTGGTACGCCCGTTCGTGGTGAACACCTTTTTTCGCAAGGTGATGGTGGGGCAGGACCCGTTTAACCGCGAGCGTATCTGGCAGGATCTTAACCACTGGCAGCGCGGCAGCGCCCATCAGTTGACCGAGCGCGCGCTGTCGTTTGTGGAACAGGCGCTGTGGGACCTGATTGGTCGCAAGCTCAATATGCCAGTGTATAAGCTGCTCGGCGGCTATCGCGATACCGTTCCCGCCTACGGCAGCACCATGTGCGGCGACGATCTGCCTGGCGGTCTGTCGACCCCAGAAGAGTATGCTGCTTTTGCCGAAAAGCTGGTCGCCCGCGGCTACAAGGCCATCAAGCTGCACACCTGGATGCCGCCGATCGCTTTTGCGCCCAATCCGAAGATGGACATTAAAGCCTGCGCGGCGGTGCGCGAAGCGGTAGGGCCGGATATCGACCTGATGATTGACGGCTATCACTGGTACAGCCGCGCCGAGGCGCTGTGGATTGGCAAAGAACTGGAAAAACTCAACTTCGCCTGGTTTGAAGAGCCGATGGAGGAGGATTCGATGTCCTCCTACGCCTGGCTGGCGGAAAACCTGTCAATTCCCATCGTCGGACCGGAGAGCTTCGGCGGCAAGCATCATATGCGCGCCGAGTGGGTGAAAGCCGGAGCCTGCGACATCCTGCGCGCCGGGGCCAACGGCGTGGGCGGTATTACCCCCACCATGAAGGTGGCGGCGCTGGCGGAATCCTTCGGTATGGATTGCGAAGTCCACGGCAACGGCGCGGCAAGCCTGGCGGTAGTCGGCGCGATCCGCAATTGCCGCTGGTACGAGCGCGGCCTGCTGCATCCATTCCTCGACTACGATGAGCCGGCGGCCTATCTCAACAGTATTGTCGACCCCATGGATGACCAGGGTTTTGTGCATTTGTCACAGCGTCCGGGTCTCGGCGAAGACATTAATTTTGCGTATATCGAAGCCAACACCGTTAGCCACGACTGATTCAAAAAAATAAATGCCCGATGGCGCTGCGCTTATCGGGTCTGCGGCCCGGTAGACCGGATAAGGCGAAAATGCCGTCATCCGGCAACATGTACCCTACAGTACAGGCAAACAGAGATATGAAAAAAACCTCCCGACTGGCAGCGTGCTTACTCGCGCTCGCCGTGTCGATGGGGAGCGGGGCGGCGTTGGCGAAAACGCCGCCGGATCAGCTCATCATCGGCATGAATATGAATAACCTGCTCACCCTTGACCCGGCGGCGATGACCGGGAACGAAGTGGTGGGGATCGTGGTTAACCTCTACGACTCGCTGGTGGAGCTTGATCCTGAGCAGCTCACCAACGTCAGGCCCGCGCTGGCGAAATCCTGGGACATCAGCCCGGATGGCAAAACGCTGACCTTTCATTTGCGCGACGACGTGAAGTTTCATTCCGGCAACCCGCTGACCGCCGCTGACGTGGTGTGGTCGATGCGGCGTATTTTGCATCTCAACCTCGCCCAGGCCTCGGTGTGGAAATCCTACGGCTTCAGTAAGAAAAATATTGATAACCAGGTGAGCGCCCCGGACGACGTGACGGTACAAATCGTGTTACCGAAAGATAACGACCCGCAGCTGGTGATCTACTCGCTGGCGGCGCTGGGCAACCTCGGAGTGCTCGACAGCAAAACGGTGCAAAGCCACCAGCAGGATAACGACTGGGGTAACCGCTGGCTGACCACCCATGAAGCCGGCTCCGGGCCGTTCACGCTGGAAACCTGGCAGGCTAAAGATGTGCTGCGCATGAAACGCAATCCTGACTACTGGCGCGGCGAGGCGAAAATGAGCCGCGTGGTGCTGCGCCATTTCCAGGAGTCGCAAACCCTGCGCCTGATGATCGAAAAAGGCGACCTCGATATTGCCAACAATATGGCGGTTTCCGACATCAACGCCCTGCGCGGCGACCCCCAGCTGACCGTCGACGCGGTGCAGCGCGGCACAATGTACTACGTGGCGATGAGCATGAAAGAGGCGCACTTCGCTAACCCGAAAGTGCGCGAAGCGGTGCGCTATCTGATTGATTACCAGGGTATCAATAAAGCGCTGATGCCGGGCTACGGGGTGCTGCACCAGCGGCCGATTAAGGCGGGCATGCCGTCAACGCTGCCCGACCCGGGCTATAAGCTGGACGTGGCGCGGGCGAAAAAGCTGCTGGCGGAAGCGGGCTATCCCAACGGCTTTGACACCACGCTGCGGGTCCTCTCGGATCAGCCGTTCCTGAACATTGCTATCGCCGTGCAGTCGACGCTGATGCAGGCGGGGATTAACGCCAAAATTATCACCGGCACCGGTAACCAGATCTACGGCGCGATGCGCGAGCGTAAATTTGACCTGTTGGTAGGACGCGGCGGCAGCGGAATGGAGCCGCACCCGCACTCCAGCCTGCGCGCGCTGGTCTATAACCCGGATAACAGCGATGAGGCGCGCCTGACCAACTTCCAGGGCTGGCGCACCGGCTTTTACGACCCGCAGCTCAATTCGATGATTGACCATGCCCTGCTGGAACGCGATGCGCAAAAGCAGGTCGCCGATTACCAGGCCATTCAGACGCGCTACGACCAGCTGATCCCAGCGTTAATTCCGCTTTCGCAGATGGTCGATTCGGTGGTGGTGCGCAACGAGGTGCGGGATTATCAGCCGCACCCCTCCGCCACCACTTTTCTGCGTGACGTCTATAAAACCCGCGAAGGAGAGAAAGGATGAGCACCGCAATCCTTGCGCCCGGCTCACGCGGCCGGCGCTTATCAAAACGGCTGCTGCAGGTGGTCATTACCCTGTTCGGCCTGCTGCTGCTGACCTTCACCATTGGCCGCGTTATGCCCATCGACCCGGTGCTGGCGATTGTCGGCCCGGACGCTGATCAGAGTACCTATCAGCAGGTTTACCAGCAACTGGGGTTTGATAAATCGCTGACCACCCAGTTTGGGATCTATTTCGTCAACCTGCTGCACGGCGATCTGGGCAACGCGCTGCTGACCGGGAAACCGGTGGTGGACGATATTATTCGCGTGTTCCCGGCCACCATGGAGCTGGCGACGATGGCGATTATCGTCGGCGCCGGGCTGGGCATCCCGCTCGGCGTGCTGGCGGCGGCGCGACGCAACAGTATATCCGACTATGTGGTGCGCATTATCAGCCTGGCGGGCTACTCAACGCCGATCTTTTGGGTGGGGATGATGGGGCTGTTGCTGTTCTACGCCTGGCTTGGCTGGGTGGGCGGCGCCGGTCGGGTAGACCTCGGGCTGGACGGTATTGTGCCACGGCGTACCGGTCTGATGACCGTCGATGCGCTGCTGGCGGGCAACGGGCAGGTGTTCTGGAACGCCATTAACCACCTGATACTCCCCGCCTCGCTGCTCGGCTTTCACTCGCTGGCCTACATCAGCCGAATGACCCGCAGCTTTATGCTGGCCCAGCTGTCGCAGGAGTTCATTATTACCGCGCGGGTGAAAGGGCTGACCGAGCGTCAGGTCATCTGGAACCATGCGTTTCGCAATATCCTCGTACAGCTGCTGACGGTGGTGGCGCTGGCCTACGGCGCGCTGCTGGAAGGCGCGGTACTGATTGAAACCGTCTTCTCCTGGCCGGGCTTTGGCTCCTATCTCACCGGCAGCCTGCTGCTGGGCGATATGAACGCGGTGATGGGCTGCGTGCTGCTGGTGGGGGTGATCTTCGTGATGCTCAACCTGCTCTCCGACATGCTGTATCAATTCTTTGACCCGAGGACAAAATCATGACCGTTTCTCTGGATACGCCGCTTTCCGGCGGCACGGGCGAAGGCCGCCAGCGGCTGCGGCGCACGGCGTCGCGGGCGGCCGGGTTTATTGGCAAAATGGCGCGCAATCCGTTAACGGCCATCGGCGGCGGAATTATCTTTCTGCTGCTGGTGGTGGCGATTTTCGCGCCGCTGATTGCGCCTTACAACCCGCTGGTGCAGGACCTCAACAGCGCGCTGGTCGCCCCGAACGCGCAGCACTGGTTCGGCACCGATGAGTTTGGCCGGGATATCTTTAGCCGCCTGGTGTACGGCTCGCGCATTACCCTTTACATCGTGCTGCTGGTCTCGGTGACCGTCGGTCCGCTCGGGCTGCTGCTCGGCGTCAGCGCCGGCTATTTCGGCGGCAAAGTCGATATGGTGCTGATGCGCGTCACCGATATTTTCATCTCCTTTCCGAGTCTGGTTCTGGCGCTGGCGTTCGTCGCCGCCTTAGGCCCGGGACTGGAGCACGTGGTTATCGCCATCACGCTTACCGCCTGGCCGCCGATTGCTCGCCTGGCGCGCGCCGAAACCCTCTCTCTGCGCCAGGCTGATTTTATCTCCGCCGTACGTCTGCAGGGCGCGTCATCGGCCCGCGTCCTCTGGCGGCATATCGTGCCGCTGTGTCTGCCGTCGGTGATTATCCGCATCACCATGAATATGGCGGGGATCATTCTGACCGCGGCCGGTTTGGGCTTTCTCGGTCTCGGCGCGCAGCCGCCGGAGCCGGAGTGGGGGGCGATGATCTCCAGCGGGCGCACTTACATGATGGAGTGCTGGTGGGTGGTTACGATTCCGGGGCTGGCGATTCTGATCAACAGCTTAGCGTTCAACTTTTTAGGAGATGGCCTACGTGACATCCTCGATCCTCGCAGCGAGTAATGCTCCGCTGCTCGACGTACGCGATCTGTGCGTCGACTTTGTTAACGGCAGCGCGGTGACCCATGCCGTGCGCGGCGTCTCCTTCCAGCTGGGGCGTGAAAAGCTGGCGATTGTCGGCGAGTCCGGTTCGGGTAAGTCCACCGTTGGGCGCGCGCTGCTGCAGCTGCATCCGAAAAAAGCCCGCGTCACCGCCGCCCGGATGCAGTTTGCCGACCTCGACCTGCGGCATCTCAGCGAAGCGCAGATGCGCGACGTACGCGGTAAACGTATCTCGATGATTATGCAGGACCCGAAATATTCGCTCAATCCGGTAGTCTGCGTGGGTAAGCAAATCGCCGAGGCCTGGCTTACCCATCATCCGGGGCGTAAAGATGAGGCCAAAACAAAGGCGCTGGAGATGCTGGAGGTGGTGCGTATTCGCCAGCCGGAGCGCGTTTATCAGCTTTATCCCCATGAAATATCCGGCGGACAGGGGCAGCGCATCATGATTGCCATGATGCTGATTACCGACCCAGAGCTGGTGATCGCCGATGAACCCACTTCCGCGCTGGACGTGTCGGTGCGCCTGCAGGTGCTGGGCCTGTTGGATGACCTGGTTCAGTCGCGCGGGCTGGGGCTGATTTTTATCAGCCACGATATCAACCTGGTGCGCAGCTTCTGCGACCGCGTGCTGGTGATGTACGCCGGACGGGTGGTGGAGTCCATCGCCGCCGGCGATCTCGATAACGCCCGCCATCCCTATACGCAGGGGCTGATTAACTCGCTGCCGGATATTCGGCAGCGTCGTCCGGTTCTGCCGGTCCTGCAGCGCCAGGCCAGTTGGTTAGCGGAATAAGGAGCGGATAATGATTGAAGTGAAACATCTCAACCTCGCGTTCGGCGAAGGGGAGAAGCGCAATCAGGTGCTGTACGACGTTAATTTCCACGTCAGGCCCGGCGAGATTTACGGTCTGGTGGGCGAGTCCGGCTCCGGTAAAACCACGGTGCTGAAGTGTCTGGCCGGGCTGTTTACCCACTGGCAGGGGGAGCTGGCAATCGATGGTCAGCGTTTAGGCCATGAGATTAACCGCGAGCGCTGCCGACAGGTGCAGATGGTTTTTCAGGATCCGTACGGTTCGCTGCATCCCCGTCACACCATTGGCGACATCCTCGAGGAGCCGCTACAGATTCATCGCATTCGCGATCGCGACCGGCGGATGAATATGCTGCTGGACAAAGTGGGCCTCAATCGCGCCTTTCGCGAACGCTATCCGCACCAGCTCTCCGGCGGCCAGCGGCAGCGCGTGGCAATTGCCAGAGCGCTGATCCTTGAGCCGCAGGTGCTGCTGTTGGATGAGCCGACATCGGCGCTGGATGTGTCGGTGCAGGCCGAGATCCTCAACCTGCTGGCGGAGCTGCAGCAGGAGGCTAAGCTCACTTACCTGATGGTCACCCACGATCTCGGGGTTATTGCCCACTTATGCCAGAAAGTGGCGGTGATGCAGTATGGCAAGATCCTCGAAACTTTGACGGTGGACGCGCTGGTCAACGGCGAAGCGCAAACGGCCTATACGCAGATGCTGGTTAACGCAAGCCAGCAATATACGCGCGAAATGGCGCGGGCGGTGTCTATGTACTAGACAACATGGCGCATTCTCTACCGGGGTATGCGCCATTTTTTAGATAAAACATTGAAGCTATATGTATTTATAGTTATAAATATCGTATATTAATGTAAAAGTGGTGTTTAGATCTAAAATGATAATATCTTTCGTGTAAATGAAATTATGTGGAACTATAATTTATATTTATGGTTTTTAATGACATAAACGACCATTTTCTGTTTAAAGTAAAAAATCATCCATTCTGTAAATTCACTTAAACCTTGTTAATAGCAAGGAAAAACTGCGCATTGTGCCTCCAGTTCCGTTGAGTAATAGAGTAAACTCGCTTGCGAAAAATCTTAAACTGTCATCTCCGTCATGGAGGATTATCGTATTTAATATACGGTATCCATGTCGCTTATCCACATGATTACCACGCTCAGGGAACAGGATGGAAAAATATACGATTAATGGAATAGTGGAATTTACTCCGCAACGTAGTGTTTTAATACTCATTGCTGACGAGACGAAAGCGGTATCATTAAATATGCCGGCCAGCCGCTGCCTGTTGCTGCTTATTCAGCAGGATGGCAAAACCGTAGCCCGTGAAACCTTCTTTGAGGAAGTGTGGATAAAGCATGGTGCTCAGGTGACCAGCAACGGTTTCTACCAGAATATTTCTCTGCTGCGCCGCGCATTTAAGGAACTGGGCGTCGAGGAAGATATTATTATAACGGTGCCGAGAGTGGGGGTCAGGCTCGAAGCGACATTAACGATGGCGGAATTTCAGCCGGATGAGGCGATAAAGACGCCGGTCGCGGAGGAACAATGCTCGCATGTTGACGAGCCTGTACATAAGGAGGTCGCTGCTGCGAGTGTGCCTGGAAAAAAGCGGTTAAGGCCGCGAAGCTCTCTTCTGTGGGGGCTTGCGGCACTGCTGAGCTGTCTGGTGGGCGGTTTTGTTGCGTGGCACACAGAATTCGACTCTTATTTGCAAACTTATGTGCCCATTAATGCTAAATTTTCGCAACAATGTCATTTTTTTGCCAATGACGATGTGGTAGATCACGTTCGGCATACGACTTTTATCAATCGTAGCAAATTTGATTGCGAAAAATATTCGTGGATTTATTTGACGCTTTATCCTGGGGAAGCCCGCGTTTCGGTGATTAGCTGTCAGCAAAAATTTAGTCAATGGCGTGATAATCAATGCCTCACCAAATATTACATTAAGGAGGTAGTCAATGCGCCGGCGTGAAATTAACTGGTTAATCACTATCGTATTTATCGGCATATTAACTGGGGTGGCAATAAAATCGTGGCAATACTGGCAGCGCAACCATTTTCAGTGTAGCGGGGAGCTGCGGTTATTTAACGCGGGTTACCAGGGCGATATTTCGTTACGCTACGTATTTGATAGCAGCCGCGGGCTGGTGATTGTTCGCGGGGAAATTACGCCGCCGCAGGGCGAGTCGTTTACCATTAATCAGAACATCTGGTTTAGCTTTACCCGCGACGGCCAGCACTACTTCCTGCGTTCGGAAACCGTCTCGGCCAGCATCGGCGAGACCGAGCAGGAGGAGCACATAAAGCGCATCCTGCCCTCGTTTTTCCTGCAGCCGCAGGTGCCGTTTTACCTGAACATCCAGCGGCTTAACGAGCGTACCCGGCTGCTGTATACCAGCCGGGCGCCGTCTTTACTTTGCGAGGCTTGATTAGCGTAACAATGGGCAGTCGGGCGGCAGTCGGCAGCGCAGCGCGGCCGGTAAGAGCTCCATCCGGAAGGTTTTGCCGGTTAGCGGTTCGCCGTCGAGGTTAAACGTCATCTCGTGGGGAGCGGTTATCTCAAACCACGATGAGACGCCGTCGATAATATTCGGTGAGTTATCCGGATTGGCGAGGGTGCTGAACAGCGTGGGGATCAGCTCTTCGCCGGTGAAGATGCGCAGGTGCAGCAGACCGTCGTTAATTAACGCTTCCGGGCACAGCTGCTGGCCGCCTCCGGCCTGGCGTCCGTTGCCGATACCGATGACCAGCGCGTCGCCGTGCCAGTGAAAGTTCTCGCCGCGGATTTCGCAGCGGTCCGGCTTAAGCGTATCCATGCGCATCAGGCCGTGGATTAAATAAGAGACGCCGCCGAGCGCGGCCTTGAGTTTCTCCGGGGTTTCGGTCGTGATTCGGGTACCAAAGCCGCCGGTGGCCATATTAATAAAACCGGTCTTATCATTAACCCGCGCAATATCTATCGCCACGTCGCGGCCAACGATGGCCAGCTTCAAGGCGCTGGCCAGATCCTGGGGGATACCGACGCTGGTAGCGAAATCGTTCGCCGTGCCCAGCGGTAAAATTCCCAGCGCCATATCGCCATCGCGCTCAACTAGCGCCGTCGCCACCTCGTTGATGGTGCCATCGCCGCCGCCGGCAATCACCGTTTCGACATTCAGCTTCAGGGCCTCATCGATAAACCGAGCGGCATCGCCTTTTTCCCAGGTCACGCGGACATGAATATCGATTCCTTCGTCGCGTAACAGTTTAACCGCCTCTCGTAGCGACGGTTCATTGGCGCCTTTGCCATTCAGAATCAGTAAGCTGGCTGGAAACGTGGACATTATCAGGGGACCTTTGTTGCTCAGTAATGCATAAAGTGTACCGCATGAAGAAAGGGAAGGACGGGGGGGGAGATAAAAAATAAGCCCGCGTAAGGGAGATTACGCAGGCTAAGGAGGTGGTTCCTGGTACAGCTAGCATTTATGGGTTATGTTTTTCAGCGAAATGGATGATATCTGCTTTGAACGAAACGGTATGTGATCCGTTTCTAATATCTTTACATCGTGAAAAAATAACCCTGATTAACTAGTTACCGTGCGGGTTTCTGGTCGTCTGGCCCGCAAAATTGCGCATTAGCAGCGCATACTGCAGCGCCATATCTTCCGGAACAGGCAGCCATACCGTGTGGCCATCGCCCGGCGCGACCGGCATGATTTCGCCTTTGCCGTTTTCCATATGCTCAAGGGTAAAGTTGACGTTGCCCTGCGGGGTCATCAGCTCAAGGCTGTCGCCGACGGAAAATTTGTTTTTCACCGCCACCGCGGCCAGCTGGCCTTTGCGCTCGCCGGTAAATTCGCCGACAAACTGCTGGCGTTCGGATACGGAGTAGCCGTGCTCGTAGTTCTGGTAGTCGTCGTGGGTATGGCGGCGCAGAAAGCCTTCGGTATAGCCACGGTGGGCGAGGTTTTCCAGGGTATCCAGCAGGGAGGTGTCGAACGGTTTGCCAGCGGCAGCGTCGTCAATGGCCTTGCGGTAGACCTGAGCGGTACGGGCGCAATAGTAATGTGATTTGGTGCGGCCTTCGATTTTCAGCGAGTGGACGCCCATCTGGGTCAGGCGCTCAACGTGGGCAATCGCGCGCAGATCTTTCGAGTTCATGATGTAGGTGCCGTGTTCGTCTTCGAAAGCGGTCATGTACTCGCCCGGGCGCTTGGCTTCTTCAATCATAAACACCTGGTCCGTGGGCGCGCCGATGCCCAGCGTCGGCTCGACGTTCTGCACCGGGATCGGCTCGTGCTTGTGAACGATATTGCCGACGTCGTCTTCTTTGCCCTCCTGGACGTTATACTCCCAGCGGCAGGCGTTGGTGCAGGTCCCCTGGTTTGGGTCGCGTTTGTTGATATAGCCCGAGAGCAGGCAGCGGCCGGAGTAGGCCATGCACAGCGCGCCGTGAACGAAAATTTCGATTTCCATCTCCGGCACCTGGCTACGAATTTCGGCGATCTCATCCAGCGACAGCTCGCGGGAGAGAATAACGCGGGTCAGCCCCATTTGCTGCCAGAACTTGACCGTTGCCCAGTTGACGGCGTTAGCCTGTACCGAGAGGTGAATATCCATGTCGGGAAAATTCTCGCGCACCAGCATGATTAACCCCGGATCGGACATGATCAGCGCATCGGGCCCCATTTCCACTACCGGCTTCAGATCGCGAATAAACGTTTTCAGC
The DNA here is from genome assembly GCF_018139045.1 of Klebsiella pasteurii. NCBI lineage: Bacteria > Pseudomonadati > Pseudomonadota > Gammaproteobacteria > Enterobacterales > Enterobacteriaceae > Klebsiella > Klebsiella pasteurii. Next base: position 2,062,098 of record NZ_CP073236.1, on the reverse strand, counting down.
TTGGCGTTATGCGGTGCGATATTGACCACCACATAGAACTTTTTACCCAACGCGTGGGCTTCGTTGATGCCGAGCTGCAGATTTTCGTGATTGAATTCGTTATTACGCACGCGCAGCGAGTAGCGAGGTTGGCCCGCATAGACGGCGTCTGCGCCATAAGCGAAAGCGTAACGCATATTTTTCAGCGTTCCCGCCGGGGAAAGGAGTTCCGGTTTAAACATGATTTTCTCGTTCTGATGACAGGTCAGATTCGCCGCACCCGGTGCGGCGAGTTGGGGAGTGCCCCCACATTAAGGGCGGGCATTGTAGCGCTGCGGGAGAGGGGAGTAAACCGTCCGGTTTAATCAACGCGCAGATAGCGCCCGTCGGCCCTGACGTTCATACCAAAACCACAGTCCGCAGGGGTATCGGTACTGGCGTCGATAGCCTGCGAAGAAAACGCCAGTGAGATATTACAGTGAATAACATCCCCTTCGCGAAGCGCTACGACGGCGTGGTTGTTGTTAAGCGTAACCGTTTCAGAGAATTCCCCCATGTTGGGGCCGGCATACATTCCCATTAGACCGAAATAATAGCCTTGAAAATCAACGTAATACTGTGATGATTGTGGTAAAGGCTTCAAGGTAAGGACGTTCCAGGAGGCGCGCCCGGCATAGCGCCAGTACTCTCCCGCTGCTGAAACAGGCTGCGGCATGGCGGCCAGCTTATCTTTGATAAGCCCCAGATTGTAAACTGACTTGCTGTCGTTCGGCCTTATCATCAGCCAGGCGCGGGCTTTACGCCATTGGCCTTCGCGTATCCAGGTCAGCGCCACATTGTTGTAGGCCGTGGCGATGGCGCTGTCATCAAGGGCACAGCTTTCGCTCCACGCAGCCTGCTGCTCGAAAGCGTTGCGCGCTTTAGAGTAGTTTTTGGCTTTATAGTACTGCTCGCCCTGGCTGGCCCAGACCGGGATTTTTGCGCAGTCGGCCTCGATCTGCTGCTCGGTGATTTCTGCTCTGGCAACGGCGCAGAGCAGAAGAAGAGTACAGGAAAGTCCTATTTTTCCTTTTATTATCATTCTTTTATACCATCCAACGTATAAGAAAATATCCATGCGCAATATAACATACTGTCAGGCCATTTCTTATCAGCGAGGGTATTCTCAGATTATGGCTTAGCCGCCAGGCCGGACTGAAGTGAGTCTGTAGCCCGGCTATGCGCAGCGCAAGCCGGGGAAAATATGGGGCAGATGGCCAATTACGCCAGCCGGCAGGCGTCGGCTTCCCAGCGGTATCCAACGCCGTACACCGCGCGGATAAACGACTGATCGGCGTCCAGCGACTCCAGCTTACGCCGCAGGTTCTTGATATGGCTGTCGATCGTTCGGTCGGTGACCACCCGATAATCATCGTACAGATGATTCAGCAACTGTTCGCGCGAGAAGACTTTACCCGGCTCCTGGGAGAGGGTTTTCAGCAGGCGGAACTCGGCGGGGGTGAGGTCCAGCAGCTTATCGCGCCAGGAGGCCTGGAAGCGCCCCTCGTCAACAATCAGCGGGCTTTCCGCATCCAGCGCCTGCAGATCGCGCTGCGGTTTGCAGCGGCGAAGAATGGTCTTGACCCTGGCCACCACCTCGCGTGGGCTGTAGGGCTTACAGATATAATCATCGGCGCCGATCTCTAACCCCAGCAGGCGGTCGATCTCTTCGATTTTGGCGGTCACCATCACCACCGGAACCTCAGAGAAACGGCGGATTTCCCGACACAGGGTCAGGCCGTCGGTGCCGGGTAGCATCAGATCCAGCAGGATCAGATGCGGCGGCGTCTGGCGAACGTACGGGAGAACCCGATCGCCGTGATTAATCAGCGTCGGCGCATAGCCCGCCGCCTGAAGATAATCGATCAGCAGCTGACCCAGCTTGGGCTCATCTTCCACGATAAGAATGCGTGGCGTGTTTTCATCAACAGGTAATTCAGTCATACGTCTCTCGATAAATGACGTTCCAGAGGTAGTTCTACTTTAATGCTAACCCCGCCCAAAGGCGAATGGCCGGCACGCAAAGTGCCGCCGTGGGCCGCGACGATGTTAAGGCAAATCGCCAGCCCTAAACCAGAGCCGCCGCTGGCACGATTGCGTGACCCTTCAGTACGGTAAAAACGCTCAACCAGCCGCTCCAGCTGTTCATCGGTGACGCCGGGGGCGCTATCGGCGAAATCGAGAATCAGCCTATCGCCGCTCTGGCTGGCGCTAATCTGCAGGCCGCCGCCGCTATCGGTATAGCGCAGGCTGTTTTCCAGCAGGTTATTAAAAAGCTGCATCAGGCGATCCCGGTCGCCGAAAACCGTCGCGCTTTCCGGCAGCGAAACGCCGATCGACAGCCCGCGGCTGGCGAAGCGTTCGCGAAACGCGCCGGCGGCGACCTCCAGCAGGTTGATGATATCCACCTCGCTTTTCTGGTAGGAGAGGGCGCCTTCATCGGACATCGACAGCTGGTGCAAATCATCGACCAGTTTGGTGAGGGTGGCGACCTCCGCCTGCAGGGAGGCGATGGAATCCGGGGTGAATTTCCTGATCCCATCCTGAATCGCCTCCAGCTCGCCGCGCAGCACCGCCAGCGGCGTGCGCAGCTCGTGGGAGATATCGGCCATCAGGTCCCGGCGCATCTGCTGGTTGCGCTCAAGGGTGCTGGCTAACTGGTTAAAATCTTTGGCCAGACGCCCCAGCTCATCGCTGCTGGTGGCGGCAACGCGAGTGGAGAAATCCCCGGCCGCCAGACGGTGTGTCCCCTCAACCAGCCGTTTGACCGGCGCGAGCAGGCCGCGCGCCAGCGGGAAAGTGGCCAACGCCGCCAGCAACGTGGCGAGGGCGACAATCAGCCAGCTGGTGCGCTTCTGCTGGCGGTCGAAGTTGATATCGGTGTTGCGCGTCAGGCGTTCAACCGGCGAGGCGATAACCGCGCCAACCTCAACGCCGTCGACCATAATACTGCGCCGGGTCCCGTCCTGCGGCACGCGCTCGCGCGGACCCACCAGTACGCGCCCTTTTTGATCGACCACCCAGAACATGGTACGCCAGCCGTGGGGAGGCATATCGGGGCCGGGACCGCGATCGCCACGATCGCCGCGTGGACCGTCGAGCGGCCGGTCCGGAGCGGCACCCGGCGGCATCTCTTCGGGGCCGGTGCCACCGTGCGGCTCATCCCTCGGTCCATGACCCATACCGCGGCCCGGCGGCGAGCGGTCGTCGTTGTCGCGTTCAAAGGTTCTCAGCAACTGAAAAATAAAGCGGTCGTTGTTGCGCAGGAACGTCCAGCTGCCGTGCTGGGCATACTGCTCGCTCAGGGCATCGCCGAGCATCGTCAGCCGCTGTTCATTGCCGCGCTTGATATAGTCGATAAATCCGCGTTCAAAGCTGATGCGCACCGCCCAGTGCATGCTGATCAACAGCACGATGCAGGTGGTAAGAATCGCGATAAACAGCTTGCCGGTAATGCCGGGACGCCAGAACTTCAAGACTCACTCCTTTTACGGCGACGAATCACGGTATTGACCGTGGTATCGTCCGGTACGCGGGCAAAAATCAGCGCGGGCAGCGCGATAACCACCGCCATGCTTAAGTAGGTATAGAGAAAAACCTGGTGCGTGGTCGCCGCATCGGCGCTGATATGCTGTTGGCCGTAGAGACCCAGCAGCATGCCGGCGATGGTCACGCCGATACTCATCGACAGTTGCATGACCATCGACAGCAGGCTGTTGCCGCTGCTGGCCAGATCGTCAGGCAGATCTTTCAGGGTCAGCGTATTCATAGAAGAAAAGCGGCTGGCGTTGATCATCCCCTGCATAAACAGCACCACCGGCAGCAGCCAGTACCAGCCCGCGAGGGCGACGGCCATAAACAGCAGACTGACCAGCGCGAGGCCGATAGTCGAGGCCACCAGCACCCGACGGTAGCCGAAGCGGTTGACCACCTGGACTACGATGCGCTTCATCCCCATGCTGCCGAGCACCATCGGGATCATCATCAGACCGGCGTGGAACGGCGTGAAGCCGAGGCCGATCTGTAAAAACACCGGGGTCATAAACGGCAGCATACCGCTGCCGATACGCCCGGCGAAGCTGCCGCCAAGGCCGAGCGAAAAGGTGCGGTTGTTGAATAGCTTAAGGCTAAACAGCGCATTGCGGTTGCCGCGCGCGTGCCACAAATAGTAGAGAATGGACGCCACGCCGACCGCCACCAGCCCCGCCAGCCACAGGGGTGAGATCCCGAGCCCTTTGCTGCCGTCCAGCGCCAGGGTCAGCGTCGCCATACCGGCGGCCAGCAAAACAAAGCCGAAGAGATCGAAGCGGCGGGTTTGCAGGGTGTAGTTGGGCATCAGGCACAACGTGGCGATGGCGCCGACAATGCCGACCGGAATGTTGATCAGAAAGATCCAGTGCCACGAGGCGTACTCCACCAGCATTCCGCCGAGAGCCGGGCCGAGCAGCGGGCCCACCTGGCCGGGTAGGGTGACGAAGGTCATCGCCGCCATATATTGGCTGCGCGGGACGATTTTCATCACCGTCAGGCGGCCCACGGGAACCATCATCGCGCCGCCGACGCCCTGCAGCACGCGGGCGAGTATTAACCCATCGAGGGTGGCGGCCTGGGCGCAGAACAGGGAGCCAGCGGTAAACAGCACGATGGCGCAGAAAAAGATATTGCGTACCCCAACGCGGTCCGCCAGCCAACCGCTGGCGGGCAGCATCACCGCAACCGTCAGGACATAGGAGACGATAACCATATGCATATGCAGCGGGCTCTCCCCGAGGCTTTTCGCCATTGAGGGGAGAGCGGTGTTAACGATAGTGGTATCCAGCGCCTGCATAAAGAAGCCGAAGGCTACTATCCATAGCTGCCAGCGCACGCTGGAGGGGAGGTCTGTCATGTTATTCGCTTACCGGTTGATGGACTTTACGCGAAAAAGGCAGCCGCAGACGGTCGAAGAACAGATAGACCACCGGCGTGGTGTACAGGGTCAACAGCTGACTCATCACCAGACCGCCGACAATAGTAATCCCCAGCGGCTGGCGCAGCTCGGAGCCGTCGCCGCCGGAGAGCACCAGCGGCAGCGCGCCGAACAGCGCCGCCAGGGTGGTCATCATTATCGGCCGGAAGCGCAGCAGACAGGCCTGGAAGATCGCCTCTTCCGGCGGCAGGTTGCCGTTGCGTTGCGCCTCAAGGGCGAAATCGACCATCATGATGGCGTTTTTCTTCACGATGCCAATTAATAGCATAATCCCGATAAGCGCGATTAGGCTGAACGGGGCATCGAAAAGCTCCAGCGCCAGCAGCGCGCCGACGCCGGCGGACGGAATGGTCGACAGAATAGTCAGCGGATGAACGTAGCTCTCATAGAGGATCCCCAGCACAATATAGACCGTGGCGATGGCCGCCAGTATCAGGATCACCTGCGAGTTCATGGTTTGCTGAAACACCTGTGCGGTCCCGGCGAACGACCCGCGGACGCTGGATGGCACGCCAATCTGGGTCATCGCCCGGTTGATGGCATCGCTGGCTTCCGACAGCGACTTGCCGGTAGGCAGGTTAAAGGAGATGGTCGATGCCGCCGACAGCCCCTGGTGGTTCACCGACAGCGGCGCGTTGGCCGGCTGCCATTTAGCGAAATAGGCAAGCGGAATCGGCTTGTCTTCGCTGTTGATCACAAACATCTTATCGAGGGCGCTGACGTCCTGGGTGTAGGCCGGGTCGACCTGCATCACCACTTTATACTGGTTCAGCGGCTGGTAGATGGTAGAGATCTGCCGTTGGCCGAAGGCGTTGTTCAGCAGATTGTTGGCGTCCTGCACGCTGATGCCGAGCCGCGACATGGTATCGCGATCGTAGATCAGGTCCATCTCCGCGCCGTTATTCTGACTGTCGGAGTTAACGTCCGCCAGCTCCGGCAGCGCCGCCAGCGTTTTGCGGATTTTCGGCTCCCATTCCCGCAGCGCCGCGAGGTCGTCCGACAGCAGCGTATACTGGTAGCTGGCGTTGGCCTGACGGCCGCCGACGCGGATATCCTGTACCGCCATCAGGAACAGGTTGGCCCCCGGCTCCTTCGCCAGCTTTTTGCGCAGCCGATCGATAATCTGTTGCGCCGTCTCATGGCGCTCATCGCGCGGCTTCAGGGTGATAAACATCATCCCGCTGTTGACCCGCGAGCCGCCGGTAAAACCGGTGACGTTGTCTACCGCCGGATCTTCACGAATGATCTTCATAAAGTCCTCCAGCTTGCCGCGCATCGCCTGGAACGAGATGCTCTGGTCCGCCTGGATACCGCCCATCAGCACCCCGGTGTCCTGCTCGGGGAAGAAGGTTTTGGGTATCGAGATATAGAGCCAGACGCTTAGCGCGATGGTGCCGAGCAGCACCAGGCCGGTTAAGCGGCTGTGCTTCAGCACCCACTTCAGCGACTTACCGTAACCGCCCTGAATCGCTACCAGCAGGCGGCCAAAACCACGCTTGCGCGTCGGCTCGTGGGGCTTGCCGCTTTTCAGCAGCCAGCCGCACATCATCGGCGTCAGGGTCAGGGAGACCGCCAGCGAGATGCCGATCGCCACCGACAGAGTGACGGCGAACTCGCGCAGCAGCCTTCCCGGCAGGCCGCCCATCAGCAGCAGCGGCAGGAACACCGCCACCAGCGACAGGCTCATCGACAGGACGGTAAAACCGACTTCCCGGCTCCCCTGCAGCGCGGCCTGCAGCGGCTTCATGCCGGCTTCGAGATGACGGGAAATATTCTCCAGCACCACGATGGCGTCATCGACCACGAAGCCGGTGGCGATAGTCAGCGCCATCAGCGACAGGTTATTGAGGCTGAAGCCGCACAGGTACATGGCGGCGAAGGTGCCGATCAGCGATACCGGAACGGCCACCGCCGGGATCAGCGTCGCGCGGCCCGAGCGCAGGAACAGGAAGACCACGAGGATCACCAGCGCCACCGAAATCACCAGCGTTTGCTCGACTTCCTCCAGCGAGGCGCGGATGGTCGGCGAACGGTCCTGGGCGATTTGCAGATCGACAGAGGCCGGGATGGTGCGCTGCAGCTCCGGCAGGCGGGCGCGAATACTGTCCACCGTCTCAATGATATTGGCTTCCGGCAGCTTGCGGATCATCAGCAAAATCGCCGGTTTGGCGTTGGTCATCCCGGCGTTGCGCACGTCCTGCACCGAGTCGGTGACGTTGGCGACGTCGGCGAGGCGCACCGCCGCGCCGTTATTGTAGTGCACGATCAGCGGCTGGTATTCGGCGGCGGTCTTCAGCTCGTCGTTGGTCGCGACCTGCCAGCGGTGGGTTGCGTCTTCCAGCGCCCCCTGCGGTCTACGCACGTTGGCGTTGCTGATGGCGGTTCGCACCGCGTCCAGCGACACGCCCTGGTTAAACAGCGCCTGCGGGTTGAGGTCGACGCGTACCGCGGGCAGCGAACTGCCGCCGACGTCAACGTCGCCGACGCCGTCAATCTGGGCAATGGTCTGCGCCAGCTGGGTAGAGGCGAAGTCGTACAGCTCACCCTGGGACCAGGTATCCGAGGTGAGGGTGAGGATCATGATCGGCGCGTCGGACGGGTTGGCTTTGCGGTAGGTCGGACGGCTCGGCATGCCGCTCGGCAGCAGGCTTTGCGCGGCGTTAATCGCCGCCTGCACGTCACGGGCCGCGCCGTTGATGTCGCGGTCAAAGTTGAACTCGAGAATGATTCGCGTACTGCCGAGCGAGCTGGAGGAGGTCATCTCATTGACCCCGGCAATCCGCCCCAAAGAGCGCTCCAGCGGGGTCGCCACCGACGAGGCCATGGTCTCCGGCGACGCGCCGGGCAGCGAGGCGCTGATCATGATCACCGGGAAATCCACCTGCGGCAGCGGCGCCACCGGCAGCAGGCGGAAGCCGAGGATGCCGCACAGCGTAATGGCGAGCGAAAGCAGAATCGTCGCCACCGGACGATAAATGAAGAGGGCGAAAAACTTCACTTACGCCTCCTCCTCACGCCGCGGGAAGCGGCTCTTCATATACAGCGACAGGCGGTCGAACAGCAGATAGATAACCGGCGTGGTGAACAGCGTCAGCACCTGGCTGAGCATCAGGCCGCCGACCATGCCAATCCCCAGCGGTCGCCGCAGCTCCGCGCCGACGCCGGTACTGAGCATCAGCGGCAGCGCGCCGAGCAGGGCGGCGAGGGTGGTCATCAGGATCGGGCGAAAACGCAGCAGACAGGCCTGATAAATCGCCTCGCGCGGCGGCATACCCTGTTCGCGTTCGGCGGCCAGCGCGAAGTCGATCATCATGATGGCGTTTTTCTTGACGATGCCGATCAGCAGGATGATGCCGATAATGGCGATAACGTCCAGCTCGCTCCCGGCCAGCCATAGCGCCAGCAGCGCGCCGACGCCCGCCGTCGGCAGGGTGGAGAGAATGGTGATCGGATGAATAAAGCTCTCATACAGCACGCCGAGGACGATATACATCGCCACCACCGCGGCGACCACCAGCCAGACGGTACTGCCGAGCGCCGACTGGAAGGCCAGCGAGCTGCCCTGGAACTGGGTGCGGATATCGCTCGGGAATTCCAGCGCCTGCTCGGCGCTAAGAATCGCCTCGACCGCATCGCCCAGCGAATAGTTGTCCGGGACGTTAAACGAAATGGTGGTGACCGGGAACTGATCGAGGTGGTTAATCGATAGCGGAGCAAAACGCTGTTCGACTTTGGCGATCGTGGTGAGCGGCACGATCCCGCCGTCGCTGCTGGTGAGGCGGATATTGTCCAGCGCCGCCAGCCCCGGCGTGGCCTGGGTATCATGCTCCAGCACTACGCGGTACTGGTTAGCCTGGGTATAGATGGTGGAAATCAGACGTTGCCCAAAGGCGTTATACAGGGCGTTATCGACGTCCGCCATGCTGATGCCGAGACGGCTGGCGCTGTCGCGATCAACGTTGATATACGCCGCCAGGCCCTTATCCTGCCAGTCGCTGCTGACGTCGGAGAGCTGCGGCAGCGCCTGCAGCCGGGCCAGCAGCTGCGGGACCCAGTTGCTGAGCGCGTCCAGCGAGTTCGCCTGCAGGGTGAACTGGTACTGGGTGCGGCTGACGGTGGTGTCAATGGTCAGATCCTGGGTCGGCTGGAGATAGAGCTCGACGCCGGGGATGCCGCTCACCGCGTTCTGCAGACGGCCAATTACCGTCTGTACCCGATCGTCGCGTTCATCGAGCGGCTTGAGGTTAATCTGCAGGCGGGCGCTGTTCAGCGCCGGGTTGGTGCCGTCGACGCCGACGTAGGAGGTCAGGCTTTCCACCGCCGGATCTTGAAGTATCGCCGCTGACACCTGCTGCTGGCGCTCGGCCATATTGGCGAACGACGCGGACTGCGGCGCCTGTAGCGTGCCCTGGATAATGCCGTTGTCCTGAATCGGGAAGAAGCCTTTCGGAATAAATACCCACAGTATAATTGACAGCGCCAGGGTGCTGAGGGCCACGCTCAGGGTCAGCCACGGATGATTCAGCACCCGGCTCAGCCAGCGGCCATAGACGGCGATCACCCGCTCAAAAAAGCGTTCGCTGGCGCGCGAGAAGCGATTCTGCTTGCGCAGCGATTCATGGCTGAGCATGCGGGCGCACATCATCGGCGTCAGGGTCAGCGACACCACCGCGGAAATCAGAATCGCCACCGCCAGGGTGATGGCGAATTCGCGGAACAGACGACCCACGATATCGCCCATAAACAGCAGCGGGATCAGCACTGCAATCAGCGAGAAAGTCAGGGAGATAATGGTAAAGCCGATCTCCCCGGCCCCTTTCAGGGCGGCGGCCAGCGGCTTTTCGCCTTTCTCGATATAGCGGGAGATGTTTTCAATCACCACGATGGCGTCATCGACCACAAAGCCGGTGGCGATGGTCAGGGCCATCAGCGTCAGGTTGTTAATCGAGAAATCGAGAAACACCATTACCGCGAAAGTGCCGACCAGCGATAGCGGCACGGCGATGCCGGGAATAATTGTCGCCGGGACGTTGCGCAGAAAGACGTAAATAATCATCACCACCAGGGCGATGGCCAGCATGAGTTCAAACTGGGTATCGCTGACCGACGCGCGGATATTGGTGGTGCGGTCGGAAAGCACCTGCACTTTAACCGATTTCGGCAGGCTTTCGGTGAGCTGCGGCAGCATCTGGCGGATGCTGTCGGCGGTCGAGATAATATTCGCCCCCGGCTGGCGCTGGACGTTCATGACGATCGCCCGCTGATTGTTGGCCCATGCCCCGAGCCAGCTGTTTTCCGCGCCCTGTTCCACGGTGGCGACGTCGCCGAGGCGAATCGGCGCGCCGTTCTGGTACGCGATAATCAGGCGGCGGTAATCCTCCGCCGACTGCATCTGATCGTTGGCGGAGAGGGTGACCGCCCGCGACGGGCCGTCGAGGCTACCCTTCGCCGAATTGACGTTAGCGCTGGTAATCGCGGTGCGCACCGTTTCGCTGGTCAAACCGAGGGCGGCGATCGCCTGGGCGTTGAGCTTGACGCGTACCGCCGGGCGCTGCCCGCCCGCCAGAGTCACCAGCCCGACGCCGGAAACCTGGGAGATTTTCTGCGCCACGCGGGTCTCGACCATATCTTCGACCTGGGTCATCGGCACGGCGGAAGAGGTGACCGCGAGGGTCATAATCGGCGGATCGGCGGGGTTCACTTTGCTGTAGACCGGCGGGTTAGGCAGATCCGAAGGCAGCAGGTTGGTGGCGGCGTTGATGGCCGCCTGCACTTCCTGCTCAGCGACGTCCAGCGGTAGCGTGAGCTGGAACTGGAGCGTGACCACCGACGCGCCGCCGGAGCTCTGGGAAGACATCTGCTTAAGGCCGGACATCTGGCCAAACTGCCGCTCCAGCGGGGCGGTCACCGACGAGGTCATCACGTCCGGGCTGGCGCCGGGATAGAGGGTCACCACCTGAATCGTTGGGTAGTCCACTTCCGGCAGCGCCGAAACCGGTAGGAAACGATAGCCGATAATCCCGGCCAGCATAATGGCCACCATTAACAGCGTGGTGGCGACCGGGCGCATGATAAACAGACGGGATGGGCCGCCCGTACTGCTCGGCGGTAACACTTGCATCAGGAGCGCGCTCCTTTTTTACCGTATTCGCGGCTGGTGGCTTTCGCCGGCTCGGCGGCGGTAGCCGCATCCTGGGCTTCCACCACTTCAACCTTCGCGCCTTCGGTCAGACGGTCGATACCGTCGGTCACCACGCGATCGCCGGCGGAAAGCCCGGCGTTAATCACCACTTTCAGGCTGTCCTGAATACCCGGCGTGACGGTGTGCTTGCTGACTTTGTTCTCATCGTTCAGAACCCAGACAAAATGACCTTCGTTACCCATTTGCAGCGCGGCGGTTGGGATCACCACCGCGTTCTGCTCGGTATCGACCAGCATCCTGGCGTTGACGAACTGATTCGGGAACAGGGCATCGTCCTGGTTAGTGAAGCGCGCTTTCAGCTTGATGGTGCCGGTGGTGACGTCAATCTGATTATCGAGGCTCAGCAGTGAGCCTTCGCTGATTTTCTGTTTATTGGTGCGGTCCCAGGCTTCGACGACCAGCTTTTTCCCCGCTTTTTGCGCCTGTACCACCGTGGCGATTTGGTTTTCCGGCAGCGTAAACACGACGTCGATCGGGTGGGTTTGCGTCAGCACCACGATCCCGGTGGTATCGCCGCTGGAGATTTGGTTGCCGATATCCACCTGCTTTAAGCCGACCCGGCCGTCGATCGGCGCGGTGATGCGGCTCCAGTTCAGCTGCAGCTGGGCGCTGGCGACGGCGGCTTCGTCCGCTTTGATCGTGCCCTGGGTTTCGCTGACCAGCGACTGCTGGGTATCCAGCTCCTGACGGGAAACCAGATTGGTTTTCACCAACTGCTGGTAGCGCGCCAGATCGCGGCGGGCATTGGCCAGGGTGGCCCGATCTTTCGCCAGCTGGCCTTCGGCCTGGGCGAGGGCGACTTTAAACTGGCTGGGGTCGATTTCCGCGAGCAGATCGCCCGCTTTAACCTGCTGGCCCTCGGTAAAATGGATGGCCAGAAGCTGACCGTCGACGCGGCTGCGAACGGTGACGGTATTCGCCGCCGTTACCGTACCGAGACCGGAAAGATAGCGGGGCACCGCTTCGCTGGTGGCGGTTGCCGCCTGCACCGGCGCGAGGGCGGCGCCAAAACGGCCAGGACGCCCGCCGCCGGGCCCCGGACCTGCCGACGTTGCCGACGGCGTGCTTGCCGCTTCGCGACCCTGCCAAAACCAGTACGCGGCACCCGCGATGATTGCCACCACCAGCACGGCTGCCCAACGGCTTTTATTGCTACCTTTCATTAATTTGCGATCTCATCCTGAAACGTTTCACGGAATGATACTAGTTTAGCCAGCGAACGCCGCTTAAAAATGGAGGAATTATGAAAAGACTGTCCAGATATGTCTGTAAAAAAGGCTTTTCGCTGAGCCGTTTACGGTGAATATTTACGCGCAATTTACGCTTAGTCATTTTCCGCTGCCGGCCTGGCGAACAGGGATGCTTATTACCCTCATTCGGCGCTTTCAGGGTGCCAACAGCGGAATACGTCGAACCTGAACTGATATACAGCGTGAATAAGCGGCCCGGGGAAGTGATTCAGCCTGATTGGCGGCGGCATCTGATTAATAATCAAATTCACTCACCGTTTTGCCTTAACAATGCGACCAATACCAGAGGGTTCTTTATGCATTTTACCCAGGCTATCGCCCGCCTACCGGCCGCCACCTGCGGCGCGGGACAAACTACCGCCCAACTGGGCGCGCCGGATATCGCCACGACCAGCCACCAGTTTCTCGCCTATGTGGAAACCCTACTGCAGCTTGGCCTGAAGGTCACGGTCCTGCCCCCGGCGGCAGATTATCCTGATGCGCACTTTGTTGAAGATACCGCCGTGGTCATGCCGGAACTGGCGGTGATTACCCATCCGGGCGCGCCGAGCCGTCAGGGCGAAGTCGATACTATTGCGCCGGTGCTGGCGGGTTTCCGTCCGCTGGTGCGGATGAGCGAGCGCGGGCATATGGACGGCGGCGACGTGCTGCTGGTGGACAAACAGTTTTTTATCGGCCTGACGGCGCGCACCGATGAGCAGGGGATCCGCGAGTTTGCCGCCGCCGTTGAGCCGCACGGCTATCAGGTCGCGGCGATCGAAGTCAGCGCCGGTCTGCATCTGAAATCAATCGTCAACTACGTTGGCCGCAATACGCTGCTGCTGACGGAAGGCTACGTTAACCATCCGGCGTTTAGCGGTTTCAACAGCATCGTCATCCCGGAAGAGGAGGCCTACGCCGGAAATACGCTGTGGATTAACGATACCTTAATTACGCCGCAGGGCTATCCCCATACCCTCGGTGAAATCAGCAAGCTGGGAATGCCTATCGTGCAGCTCGACACCAGCGAATTTAAAAAAATGGATGGCGGCCTGACCTGCCTCTCACTGCGTTTTTAATCATCGCGCCAACACCGGGGAATCAAAATGAAAATACGCCTTGCCGCATTATTGGCCTGTATGGCGCTGAGCGCGCCGCTGGCCGCCCAGCAGTTTGACACCATCAGCTTTGGCGTCGATGGCGGCTATCCGCCTTTTGACGTGCTGGCGCCCAGCGGCGAAATCACCGGCTTTGATATTGATATCGCTAACGCGCTGTGCACCCAGCTAAAAGCCAAATGCGTTTTCGTGAAGCAGCCCTTTGAGAGCATGATCGCCGCCCTCAACGCGCATAAGTTCGATGCCATTATCGCCTCGCTCAATATTACCGATGAACGTAAAAAGGAAGTGGATTTCACCGACCGCTACTACCGCAGCGCGGCGCAACTGGTGGCGCGCAAAGGCAGCCCGCTACTGCCGGATGCCGCCAGCCTGAAAGGCAAAACCGTCGGCGTCCAGACGGGCTCCACCCATGAAGCGTTTGCGAAGGCCAACTGGGCCAACCACGGCGTGAAAATTGTCGGTTACGCTAACCAGGATAATGTCTATCTCGACCTGCTCTCAGGGCGCATCGACGCCGCGTTGCAGGATAATATCCAGGCGGCGACCGGCTTTATCGATACGCCGCGCGGGCAGAAATTCGCCTTTGCCGGCCCGGTTATCCAGGATGGCGGGATCTCCTCCGACGTCGGGATTGCGGTCAATAAGGACAATCCGGCGCTGCGCGATGCGCTGAACGGGGCCATTAAGGCAATCCGCGCCGACGGAACCTATGACGCCATTCAGAAAAAATACTTTAGCTTTGATATTTATGGCAAATAAGTCGTAAAGGTACGGGCGTGGGCGCTGGCCTGCGCCCCTTTACGACCTCCGCGGAAGGCTGAATATGGTCGCAGACTATTTACCCCTGTTGTTACGCGGCGCGGCGCTTTCGCTGTGCGTGATGCTCTCTTCATTACTGGTCGCTCTGCTGCTGGGGCTGATTAACTCGCTGATTAAGCTCTTCGGCCCGCCGTGGCTGCGCCTGTTTTCCACCGCCTACACTACGCTGGTACGCGGGATCCCGGAGCTGGTAATTATGCTGCTGCTGTTTTTCGGCGGCGAGATGCTGGTTAACCTGCTGCTGGGTCTGGTGGGGCTGGGGCCGGTACGCTTCAATACTTTTATCTCCGGCGTGCTGGCGATTGGTTTTGTTTTCGGCGCCTATTACACCGAGACTTTTCGCGGCGCGTTTCTGACTGTCGATAGCGGGCAAACCGAAGCCGCGCAGGCCTACGGGATGCGACCCTGGACGGTGTTCCGCCGGGTGATGCTGCCACAGATGCTGAGCTTCGCGATCCCGGGCATCAACAACAACTGGCTGGGGCTGATGAAAGCGTCGGCGCTGGTGTCGATCCTCGGCCTTGAGGATATGGTCTGGCTGGCCGAACAGGCCGGGCGCGCCACGCAAAAGCCGTTCCTCTTCTACTTTCTGGTCTCGCTGATTTACATGGTGATTACCGCGCTCTCCAGTTGGCTGTTCAGCCGCCTGGCGAAGCGTTACGCGCTGCGCTCTTCCACGGCGGGGGCGGCCTTATGAATCTGCAAACCTTTATCGATGCGATCCCGAGCTTTTTGTGGAGCGACGGCAACGGCGCCGCCAGCGGACTGGCGGTCACGGCGGAGCTGTTTTTACTCTCCATCGTTCCCGGGATGGCGCTGGCGATAGCGATGGCGGTGGGGCAGGTGTACGGCCCGCGCGGGCTGGCGCTACCCATTCGCGCGTTTACATATTTTTTTCGCAGCACGCCGCTCTATCTCCAACTGATGCTGATTTACTACGGCCTGTCGCAGTTCGATATCGTACAGACGGGCTGGATGAACGACCAGCCGTTCTGGCTGCTGTTTCGCGATGCGACCTTCTGCGCCACCCTGGCGCTGGTGCTCAACACTGCCGCGTACGTCGCGGAGCTGCTGGCGGGGATGATGGTGACTTTCCCGCGCCAGGAGTGGGTCGCCGGAGAAGCCTACGGGATGGGGAAATGGCAGATTATTCGCCGTCTGGTTCTGCCCGCGACCTTGAGGCGCGGGATCCCGGCGCTGAATAATGAAATGGTCTTTTTGCTGCACGCCACGTCGCTGGCCAGCACCGTGACCCTGCTGGATATTACCGGCGTGGCCCGCGCGTTCTACGCCATGACCTATTCGCCGTTTATTCCGTTTCTGATGGCCGCGGCGCTGTATCTGCTCTGCACCTTTTTGCTGATTTTCACCTTCGCGCGCGCCGAGCGGCGCTGGCTGGCGTTTATCCGTCGCGGCTAGTCAGGATCGCTTAATGGCCTGCAGTTCGGTGAGGGTGACGATTTTATCAACGTGAAACTTTTTACTGGTCAGCCAGCTATCCGCCAGCTGGCAGTAGTGCGCCATGCTGCGACAGCCGATACGCACCAGAAAGTCGAAGCTGCCGCTGACCAGCCAGCAGTCCAGCACTTCGGGCGTCTGGCGCATCTCCTGTTCAAACACCGGCTGCGATCGCCCGTGGTCGGCCAGCGCGATTTGCGCCTGCACCACAAACGCGTGCTCCGGCTCGGGCAGTTCTACAATGGCGCTGTAGCCGCGAATAATGCCGTCGCGCTCGAGGCTGCGCACCCGTTCCAGGCACGGACGGGCGGTAAGGTTTACCTGCTCCGAGAGCTTTTGATAAGAAATGCGGCCATCCCGGCGCAGGATTTCAAGGATCTTGTGATCGATACGGTCAAGCCGGATTTTCTTTTCCACAACCAGGACGTCCAATGAAAATTAAACACTATACATTACCTGAACATGCACTCGGTGGGCAGCGGCAATTAAGCCATTTTCATTTCGGCGCGCCCGGCACAGGAGAGAAGGTCTATCTGCAGGCGGGGCTGCACGCCGATGAAATTCCGGGCATGCTGGTTCTGCATTATCTTAAAAGATTACTCAGCCAGGCGGAACGGCGCGGCGAGCTGCGCGGCGAAATCATTCTCGTACCGGTGGCTAACCCGCCGGGGCTGGCCCAGGTGCTGCTCAGCGGCGGCGTAGGTCGTTTCGATCTGGCGAGCGGGCGTAATTTTAACCGCGACTTCCCCGATCTGGCTGCCCTGGCGCAGCCCTATCTGCGTCCGCCATCGCCCGGCTCGCGCCGCGAGTATCTGCAGCAGGTGCGCGCAGCGATGCGGGATGCGCTGGCGGCGCTGCCCGTCGTCAGCGAAGTTCAGGCCCTGCGCCATCATCTGCTGGGCCTCGCCTGCGATGCCGATCTGGTGCTCGATCTGCACTGCGATGACCAGGCGATTTTACATCTCTACGCTGACCCGGCCTGGCAACGCGAGGCGAAGGTTCTGGCGGCTTTTCTCGGCGTCGGCGCGGTACTGCTGTCGCAGGAGAGCGGCGGTCATTCCTTTGATGAGGCCTGCGGCCTGCCGTGGCAGCGCCTGACGGCGCTTGATTCATTGCAGTCGCAGCAGCAGCCCGGCTGTATGGCGGTGACCGTCGAACTGCGCGGCCAGCAGGAGGTGGATCACGCCACCGCTTGCGACGATGCCGAACGTCTTTATCGCTACCTGCAGTACCGCGGCGTACTGGCCGGCTCGAGGCCTGAGATTCCGCAGCAGGAAACGGTAATGCTGCCGTTTGCCGCTGGGGAGATTGTTACCGCCCCGGCCACCGGCATCCTGGTGCTGTTAAAACAGCCCGGCGAGTGGGTCAGCGCCGACGATGTGGTTGCGGAAATCATCGATCCGCTGACCGATATGGTCAAAGCGGTCCGCCCGACATCGGGCGGGCTGATTTATGCCAGCCGTCGGGCGCCGTTTGTCACCCTGGGGGCCGAAGTGATGAAAATCGCCGGCGAGCGGCCGTTCAGCGGCGGAGGCGGGCTGGCGCTGTAAGCGGCTTTTCGTTTATCGCGCGGGTTAAAAAGTCGTTCACTGTCTTCATGCACAGCTCGCGTTCTTCGACGTGCGGCATATGGCTTGAGGCTTCGAAAATGACCCACTCCGCGTCGGGGATGTGGTCCATAAAGGGTTGTACCACCTCCGGGGTGGCTTCATCGTAGCGCCCCGAAATCAGCAGGACCGGAACCGTAATGCGCGCGAGGCGGTCGATAATCGTCCACGCTTTCATGCTGCCGATGACGTGAAATTCGGTTGGGCCATTCATGGCGTGATAAACCGTCGGATCGGCATCCATGGCATCGAAGGTACGCCGCACTTCCGCCGGCCAGGGATCGAGCCGACAGACGTGGCGTTGATAAAATACCTGGCTTGCCGCCTTATATTCCGCGCTGTCCAGCGTTCCCGCCGCCTCATGGGCCAGCAGCGTCTGCTGGACGTCGGCGGGAAGCTGCGCCCGCAGCCTGGCCGCTCCCTGTAGCCACAGCGCCATCGATGCCGGGGAATTGGCGATAATCAGCGCCTTTAACCCCTTTGGCCGCGTCACGGCGTGCTCCGCGCCGAGCATACCTCCCCACGATTGGCCGAGCAGGGCGTAATTATCGGCAATATTGAGATGCTGCAGCAGGTTAGCCAGTTCGTCGAGGAACAGCGCCGGTTGCCAGAAGTCGGCGGGCTGCTGCGGGAGATGGGTTGAGCGCCCGTTGCCTAACTGATCGTAGTGGATCACCGCCCGCCCGCTGAGGGCGATATCGCGGAACGCATCAACATAATCATGCGTGCACCCCGGCCCGCCGTGGGCGATGACCAGCGGCGTGAGCCCGCTATCGATATCGCCGCAAACGCGAAACCAGGTTTGATAGCGCCGAAACGGGGCGTAACCTTCGCTGATGGTATACATGAATCATCTTTACCCTGCTAAGTGGACCGGCTTTCAGGGTAAAGGGTGACAACCGCGGCTGAACACTAGCAAAAATGCTAGTTCTTAGCTGTCGAGCAGACGGTAGTGCAGGGCGCGGACTACCGCCTGTACGCGGTTGCTGGCGCCGAGCTTTTTGGCTGCGGTATTAAGATGCAGCGTCACCGTCGCCACCGAGCGGTGCAGCTTGCGGGCGATCTCTTTGGCGGTAAGTCCTTCGGCGGACCACGCCAGGCATTCGCGCTCGCGGTTGCTTAGCTTCACATGACGGCAGGTAAGCAGGGTGCTGTCGAACAGCGGAAACGCCGACTCCTGAAACTGGTGGGCGAGCAGCATCAGCTGCGCCAGGGTGGCGCTGATTTCCTGTTCCTGACGCTGGCCGGTATGGATGCCGGTGAGAGTGACGAAACTGCCGTTGGGGAGATGCAGGGGAACCGTCGCCCCGCAGGGCATATTATGTTCGCGCATATAGTCGGTGACCGCGGTGGCGTGATTGTTCAACCTCCCGCGCAGCATGCTGTTGTCCGGTCGTTGATAGGACCAGACAAAAGGCGCGCAGCTTTCTAGCGCGCAGTGCTGCACCGGATCAACCTGGTAATATCCGCGCTCGCACCATAGCTGGCGCATATCTTCCGGCACATTGCACGTTTTCAGCAGCGAAGGCGTAATCAGCTCCCCTTCCAGAGAACGCGGGACCGGCGTGTAGTCGTAAATGACCGCGTCAAATCCTAACTTCCGGGTGGCGTGAAAAAGTCCGCTGAATGCCTCATCCAGGCTGGCCGCCCGCGCGCTGCCGGGGCGTTCAAATTCCAGTCGCATATAACCCCCTTCATCTAAAACGAGACCTGCGACGGGCACGATTTGTGCAAATCCGTCAATAGTTAGCGCAAAAGGCATGCAATTCCGGTGCCGCACCGGCGCCGCGCAAAACTAGTATTTTTGCTAACTGTTCAGCCTCTGCCGTTGCCGTTAGCGTTAACGCAACGCCAGAACCGCGCTATTGATGATGAGGAGTACACCATGTGGAGCGAAATAGCGCCCGATCAGTGCCATAACATTGCGGTGGAGGGATATAACGTCGTGGCCTATCAGTTTGGCGACGGCGAGGAGACCGTTCTCTGCCTCAACGGCGGGCCGGGGCTGCCCTGCGATTATCTGCGCGAAGCCCACTCCTGCCTGAAGCTTCACGGTTATCGGGTGATCGCGTTTGACCAGTTGGGTACCGGCAAGTCCGATCGGCCGGATGATGCCAGCCTGTGGACGATGGCGCGCTACGTGCGTGAAGTGGAGACCGTGCGTCAGGCGCTGGGGCTCGGTAAGGTGCATCTGCTTGGTCACTCGTGGGGCGGATGGCTGGCGATTGAAGTGGCGTTGCACCATCCTGGCGCAATTCGCTCGCTGATTCTGGAAAACACCGTCGCTGATATGCCGCATCTGGTGCAGGAGCTAAACCGTCTGCGCGGGGCGCTGGGGCCAGAAACCGTCGCGATGATGCAGCGCTACGAAGCGCTCGGCTGGTTGGATCATCCGGCCTATCAGGCGGCGATTACTCTGCTGAATTATCGCCACGTGTGCCGCCTTGACGTCTGGCCAGAGCCGGTTATCCGCTCGCTTGGGGACTGGAATATGGGGCCGTATACCACCATGCAGGGGCCGAACGAATTCCTCTATACCGGCAATTTGAAAAACTGGAACCGCAGCGCTGAACTGGCGTCAATCCGCGCGCCCTGTCTGATCACCAGCGGCCAGCACGATGAACTGACGCCCGCCTGCGCCCTGAAAATGAAGCAGGGGCTGGCGAACGCCGAAATAGCCATTTTTGCCAACAGCAGCCATATGCCGTTTTACGAAGAGCCGCAGGCTTACTACCCGGTACTGCTCGATTTTCTGGCGCGCCAGCGCGACGCGGGAGGCTGTTGATGCACCGTTACCGCTTTTTGCTTCTTCGCCCGCTACAGCTGCTGCCGGTTCTGCTGGGTATCAGCCTGATCACCTTCATGATGGTGCGCGCCATCCCCGGCGATCCGGCGCGTATTCTGCTCGGGGTGCGCAGCACGCCGGCGGCGCTGGCCCGCATCCGCGCGCAGTTTGGCCTTGATGAACCGCTGTGGGTTCAGTACGGCTATTTTCTGCGCAATCTGCTGCAGGGCGAGCTGGGTAAGTCAATTGTTTACCGGGTCGATACCCTGAAGCTGATTACTTCGCGTCTGGAACCGACGCTATGGCTGGTGCTCGGCAGCGTTCTGCTGGCAATTGCGTTGACGGTACCGCTGGCGGCGATAGCCGCCCGCCAGCGCGGGCGCCTCGCCGATCGGCTGATTCGTCTGTTTACGACCGCCGGGCTCGGGTTTCCGGCGTTCTGGCTCGGTATCATGTTGATTCTGCTGTTCAGTATCGTGCTCGGCTGGTTTCCGGTCTCCGGCTACGGCAGTGATTTTTTAGACCAGCTGCACCATATGGTTCTGCCGTGCCTGACCGTGGCGCTGGCGCTGTCGGCGGTATTGATTCGCAACCTGCGCGCCAGCCTGCTGATGGAGATGAATAGCGACTATGTGGTGGCGGCCCGGGCGCGGGGGCAGCAGGAAAGACGTATCTTCTGGCGGCACGTGCTGCCGAACTCTCTGGTGCCGACCATCAATCTGCTGGCGGTGAATATTGGCTGGCTCATTGGCAGTACGGTGGTGATCGAAAGCGTGTTTGCCATCCCTGGCCTCGGACAGCTGTTGGTTAAAGCGATTTTTAGCCGCGACTACATGGTGGTACAGGGCGTGGTGATGGTCTTTGCTCTCGCGACCGTAGCGGTCAGCCTGCTGGCGGATATTCTTACCGTAGCCCTCGACCCGAGGATAAAACTATGAAGGCGATAGCGACGTTTTCCCGCCTGCGTCAACGGGCTATCCCGCGTCAGCAGGCGCTCTGTGCCGGACTGGCGATCGTCGGGCTATGGCTGCTGGTCGCCAGTCTGGCGCCGTGGATCGCGCCGTTCGATCCGATTGCCCAGGACGCCTCTTCCAGCCTGCTGTCGCCGGGCGGCGCGCATCTCTTCGGTACCGACAACTTTGGCCGCGACGTTTTTTCCCGCGTGCTGTGGGGAGCGCGGGTCGATCTACAAATCTGCCTGCTGGGGGTGCTGTTCCCCTTTATGCTCGGCACCGCGCTGGGGGCGCTTGCCGGCTATTCTGGCGGCGTGGTCGATGCGCTGGTGATGCGGGTTATTGATATCGTGCTGGCCTTTCCGTTTCTGGTGCTGATGCTGGCAATCATCGCCATTCTCGGGCCGGGGCTGAGCAGCTTTTACATCGCGATGGCGATGGTGGGCTGGGTCTCATACGCCCGGCTGGTGCGCGCTCAGGTACTGACGCTGAAACAGCGCGATTTTATTCTGGCGGCCCGCAGTCTGGGCTACGGCCATCTGCGGATTTTGTTCCGCCATCTGCTGCCGAACGCGCTAACCGGAGCGATCGTTTTTTCGATGTCCGACTGCGTACTGGTGCTGCTGAACGGAGCTGCGGTGAGCTATCTCGGGCTCGGCGTGCAGCCGCCAACCGCCGAATGGGGCGTTATGGTGGCCGAAGGGCAGAGCTTTATCACTACCGCATGGTGGATAACCACCTTTCCTGGGCTCGCCATCGTGCTGCTGGCGATGGGCTTTAGCCTGCTGGCCGATGGGCTCGGCGACAAGTTAGGAGGACGGGGATGAGTTTGCTGAAGGTGAATCGCCTGACGGTTACGCGCGGCGAGGATATCGCGCTGGTCGATAACGTCTCATTCGCGCTTGAAGCCGGGGAGATGCTGGGGCTGGTTGGCGAAAGCGGGTCGGGAAAAACCGTGACCTGCCGGGCGCTGATGCGCCTGCTGCCGGGGGACGGACTGCGGATTAGCGGCGGTGAGGTTGTGCTCGACGGCCGGGATATTTTGCCCCTCAGCGAAGGGCAAATGTCGGCGGTGCGCGGGCGGGAAATCGGTATGATTTTCCAGAACCCGACCAGCCATCTCAATCCGGTGATGACCATTGGGGAGCAGATCGCGGAAAGCCGGCGCCTCCATTTTTCGGCAAACCGCCGTCAGGCGCGGGAGGATGCGCTGGCCCTGCTGCGCCAGGTCGGCATCCCGGACCCGCAGAATCGGCTTAATAGCTATCCGCACGAATTTTCCGGCGGGATGCGCCAGCGGGCGATGATCGCCGTCGCCCTCGCGCCGGAACCGAGGCTGCTGATTGCCGACGAACCGACGACCGCGCTGGACGTCACCGTGCAGATGCAGATTTTGCGCCTGCTCAGCGACCTGCGTGCCGAGCTGGGGCTGGCGGTCATTATGATCACCCACGATCTCGGGGTGGTGGCGCAAACCTGCGACCGGATCGCGGTGATGTACGGCGGCAGGCTCTGCGAGGTGGGCGACAAACGCGAAGTGCTCGCCGGGCCGCTGCACCCTTATACCCGCGGACTTATTGATTGTCAGCCGGCCAGCGAAGGCGGACGGGGGAGGCTGACGATCATCGACGGCCAGCCGCCGAGCGCCGACCACTTTCCATCAGGCTGTCGCTTTCATCCGCGCTGCCGCCGCGCCGATGAAGCGTGCCTGCAGCAGCCGCCGCTGCATTACGGACAGGATCGCCATAGCCACGCGGTGGCTTGTCATCACCGGTTACCCACGCTGACCCGGCAGGAGGGATAATGGTTAACGCTCACTGGCCGCTGCTTGAGGCCGATAATCTTTGCGTCACCTTCCCGGTATCGGGCGGTCTTTGGCAGCCGAAGCGGGTCGTGCACGCGGTGAACCAGGTCACGATGCAGATCTTTCCTGGCGAAACGCTCGGTCTGGTCGGCGAGTCCGGCAGCGGCAAGAGCACGCTTGGCCGAGCGCTGTTACAGCTTGAACGGGTAGCCGATGGCGAGGTGCGGTTCGAGGGGCAGCGTATTACCCATGGCTTAACCAGCGATATCGCCCGTCTGCGCCAGCAAAGCGCGATGATTTTCCAGGATCCCTTTGCCTCGTTAAACCCGCGGCAGACCGTGGGAGAGAGCATCGCCGAGGTGCTGCGCGTGCATCAAAAAGTGCCCCGCGGGCAGGAGGCGCTGCGGGTAGCAGAACTGCTCACCCTGGTCGGCCTGCGTCCGCAGCATGCCAGCGCGAAACCAGCCCAGCTTAGCGGCGGCCAGTGCCAGCGCGTCGGTATTGCCAGAGCGCTGGCCATGGAGCCGCGACTGATCGTGGCCGATGAGTGCGTCGCGGCGCTGGACGTCTCTATTCAGGGACAGATCGTCAACCTGCTGATGGAGCTGCGGGAGAAGATGGGGCTGGCGATTCTGTTTATCGCCCACGATCTGGCGATTGTGCGGCGGCTCTGCGATCGGGTGGCGGTAATGTACCTTGGGCGGATTGTGGAGGAGGGGCCTGCAGAGGCGGTCTTCACCCGTCCGCTGCATCCTTATACCGCCGCGCTGGTCTCGGCGATCCCGGAAATCGACCCGGATAAACCCCTACCGAAGAATTTGCTGGGGGGCGAGCCGCCCAGCCCCGTTGCCGTTCCACAAGGCTGTGCATTTCATCCGCGCTGCCCTTATGCGCAGGTGCAGTGCCGCACCGGCGCACCACCACCAACCCGGCAGATTGCCGACCGCGCTTATGCCTGCGTGCTCAACCTCGCGGGTGATGAGACCGTTTTTCCTTTAACAGGGGGATCTTTTGATGAAGCACAGGCAAGTTAAGTTACTGGCGGCGAGCGTTTTTCTGGCGCTTAGCGTGGTGAGCGAAATGGCCCAGGCGGCGGGGGTATTGACCATTGGCCGCCGGGAGGACAGCACCACGTTTGACCCGATAAAATCGGCGCAAAACGCGGATAACTGGGTCTTTTCCAACGTTTTTGACCCGCTGGTGCGGGTAGATAAGAGCGGGACGAAGCTGGAGCCGGGCGTGGCTGAGAGCTGGACGATTTCTCCGGATGGCAAGGTCTACACTTTTAAAATTCGCGACACGACCTTCTCTGACGGCACACCGCTGACCGCCAGCGATGCGGCGTTTAGCTTAATTCGTATCCGCGATGATGAAGGCTCGCTGTGGCGCGACTCCTATAGCATTATTGCCAAAGCGGAAGCCCCGGACCCGCGCACGCTGGTAGTGACGCTGAAATCGCCGTCAGCGCCGTTCTTGTCGCAGCTTGCCCTGCCGAACGCCTCGGTGATTTCGCAGAAGGCGATGAAAGCGGAAGGCGAAGAGGCGTTTGCCGAAAAACCCGTGGGCTCCGGCGCGTTTAGCGTGAAAGAGTGGCTGCGCGGGGAAAAGATCGTGCTGGTGAAGAACCCGCACTTCTGGCAGGCGAAAAACGTTAGCCTCGATGGCGTGGAGTGGTTAACCATTCCGGACGATAATACCCGCATGCTGAAGGTGCAGGCCGGCGAGCTCGACGCCGCGCTGACCGTGCCTTTCTCGCGCATTGCATCGTTACAAAAGGATGCCAATCTGAAGGTGGAGCTGGACCCCTCCACGCGCGAGGACCATCTGCTGATCAACCATTCTCACGGCGCGCTGGGCAAGGTAGAGGTGCGCCAGGCGCTGGACTTCGCGATTGATAAAGACGCGATCGTGAAGACCGTGACCTTTGGCTACGGCCAGGTGGCCAACTCCTATATTCCCGCCGGGGCGCTTTACCACTATCAGGATAATCTTCGTCGGCCTTACGATCCGCAGAAGGCCAAAGCGATGCTAAAAGCGGCGGGCGCTGCCGATCTGAAGCTGAACTACGTGGTCAACGCCGGGGATGAAGTCGATGAGCAGATTGCCATTTTGCTGCAACAGCAGCTGGCGAAAGCCGGGGTGACGGTGAATTTGCAAAAAGTCGACCCGAGCCAGAGCTGGGATATGCTGGTGGCCGGAGAGTACGATATTTCGGTGATGTACTGGACCAACGATATTCTCGACCCCGATCAGAAAACCACTTTCGTGCTTGGTCACGATGCCAATATGAACTATATGACTCGCTATCATAACGAGCAGGTAAAAGCGCTGGTGGCTGCCGCGCGCGTCGAAATGGACGGTAAAAAGCGCGAGCAGATGTATATCGACCTGCAAAAAATGGCTAAGGCCGACGTGAACTGGGTTGACCTCTACTACAGCCCGTACCGTAACGTCAGCCGCAAAAATATCGATGGTTTTTATCAGAATCCGCTGGGACGTTTCTTCCTGGAGGATACCGTAAAACGCTAATGCCTCTTTGCGCCGGTTGGTCTCTGACGCCGGCGCCTTTTTCATCTTACCGGCGGCACGACGCGGTTTGATGCATATCAACCAGTACATTAACTTTTACTATAAAAACTAAAAAAGAGTTGTAACCCCGCCTGCTTTTATTCAATTTATGTGGTGAATGTTTAATGTATTTCAATAATTAAAAAATATATACATTAAAAAACAACACGTTAAATAAATCAGGGGTTAATTTTTGTGGCAAGTGCAAACAAACTCACGCTGTTCATCGTCATCTTCATGCTGCTGGGGATCCTCTCCGGTGCGGCCATCCACGCTTACGCCGGGCAAACGACCATAACCGCATGGTCGGAAAACATTACGCTGCTGACCGATGTGTTCCTGCGCCTGATTAAAATGGTGATTGCGCCGTTAGTCTTCAGTACCCTGACGGTCGGTATTATGCGCCTTGGCGAAACGGCGACCATTGGCCGGGTCGGCGGTAAAGCCATGGTGTGGTTTATTACCTCGTCAATTCTCTCCATTCTGGTCGGGCTGGTGATCGTTACCCTCGAGCATCCCGGCGCCGGCCTGAACCTGGCGATCCCGAAAGAATCCGTGGATACCGGGCTGGCGGTGAGCGGGATGAGCCTGAAAGGCTTTCTGACCCATACCATCCCAACCAGCATTACCGAAGCGATGGCCAGCAACGAGATTCTGCAAATCGTGGTGTTCTCAATGTTCTTCGGTATCGCCGGGGCGTCGCTGGGGGAGAAATTCAATGCCCCGCTGGTGGCGGCGCTCAACGTGATTTCCCACATTATGCTGAAGGTGACCGGGTACGTGATGTACGTCGCGCCGCTGGCGATTTTCGCCGCTATCTCTTCGGTTATCGCCTCGCAGGGGCTGGGGATCCTGCTTAACTATGCCTCGTTTATCGGCGGATACTATGTCGCGATCCTGCTGACCAGCGCGGTGCTGCTGGCGGTGGGGTATATGGTGCTCAAGAAAGAGGTTTTTCGCCTGCTGAATATGCTGAAAGACCCGGTGCTGGTGGCGTTCACCACCAGCAGTTCCGAAGCGGCCTATCCGAAGACCCTGGAGCGCCTGGTGGAATTTGGCTGCTCGCGAAATATCGCGTCGTTTGTGCTGCCCATCGGCTACTCCTTTAACCTGGTCGGCTCAATGGTGTACTGCTCTTTTGCCGCCATGTTTATCGCTCAGGCCTATAATGTTCAGCTGAGCTTTAGCGAAATTACCGTGATGATGCTGACGCTGATGCTGGCCTCGAAAGGGATTGCCGGGGTACCGCGTTCGGCGCTGGTGGTGCTGGCCGCCACCATCCCGAGCTTCAATATTCCGGTGGCAGGTATTTTGCTGCTGATGGGCATTGACCATTTCCTCGATATGGGGCGCTCAGCGATTAACGTGCTGGGTAACGGGATTGCGACGGCGATGCTGTCAAAAAATGAAGGTCAACTGCAGGAAGAGGTCCCGGAGGCTGAAGTTGCGCCTCAGCAGGCCGAAGCCTGATCGTCGCGCGCCCTCTCTGACGGGGGCGCGTTCCGCAGTGAAAAAGAGGCCCCTAACAGGCACGCAAGGGGCAATGTGACGAAGTAACAGATTCCTCGATAAAGACGTTGTTCTTATTATATAAAAATACGCTCCGGTATTTTTACATTGAGGAACCGGGTAATGGTACCCGCAGCCTGTTACCCCTGAGTAGATGTTTTTGAGGTTACCGATCTTTTTCGGAATCCCGTCGCTGACAAGCCGTCAAATTCCTAATTTTAACGTCCAGAATGCGCTCACCGGCGGGCGCGGGCGCGAGCTTACCAGCGCTCTTTTAACAAGTTAATGAACTGGAAAAAGTCATGATTGTTATTAAGACTGTATTTTTCCATGATTTTGCTTTTGTGCCAGGTGATGGTTTTAGGGGTGACTTTGTTGAGGGCAGAAATTTTAATGATATCAAAGCCATCGATGATGCCGGTGGCGACGGCAGCCTGCGATTTGGAGAGCATTTTATGCGGGCAATGGGTGCAGACGAGCGTGGAGTCGCTTCTCTGCGCGTCGGGAGGAATTTCGCTCCTTTTTAGCTCCTGGGCAATAATTTCGAACATTTTATCGATATTGACCGATTTGATAGAGACAAAGATAACGCCCTTGAGACAGTTAACGATCAGCTCTTTTTCCGGTAACTTGTCATAGCTGTGCAGGATAATCACCGAACTATTTTGTTTACGGTTCTTTATGCTGGTATTGCACAGATAGATTTCGCCGGGGAGAACTTCAGCGATGATGATATCTTTATCTAAAAAATCATTATGCTTATAAGAAAAAGCGACTTTGAGATTACCGCTGCGGCTGATGAGCTCATTGACGACGGAAACCAATGATTCTCTGAGAAAGGTATTTCTGGTGTTGATTGCGATGTTTACTTTTTTCATGGCGTTATTTCCCTGATATATCAACATAACGCCATGTTGTGATCAATCCTCCGGGCGTATGCGGTGATTGTTGCTATGCAGATTTCGTTATTATTAATGTGGCTTTAGTTATTTTCTGCGCGTAGAGTTCTTTGCTGAAAATGGAAATTTCTGTTTTCGCCTGTCGCGGATATACGACACCAGACTATAAACAGAAACGCAAAGGCAAAATATGCACAGTAATAAGGCTAACCATGTTTGCATGGCCATAATTGAGATCCTTTAACTTAATTTTTGGTTTTAAAAATGTACCTCACAGGCACGCGAATATTTTTATACTCTTCGTTAAACCGTGCTCGCGATGCGCGAACGAAAAGCGCCTGACAAACGGCCTGCATTCGGCTTGTGCTAAATTCAGCAATAGCCTGTTAGCTCAGCCGCTGTGGGTCAAAACGCTCACGACGCCCTGTCAATGTAAGAAAATTCTTAATGTGCTGTCAGTCTCATTTCTCTCAATCCTCTCAAAAACTGAAAAAAATTAACAAGAAACACCAGGCTGGAAACATACTAGTCATCACTCCGGGCGGATGGCGGAACAATAGCCGGCAGCGCCGCCGCTGCCGGCTGGGAAAAGGTCAAGAGAGAAACGCCAGCCCTTTGCCAAAAATCGCGCGAATCGGCAGGGTGATGCCCTGCAGGCGGGCCTTGTGCCGCAGGCGGCTGATCACCACGTCGATGCGGTGCAGTTCCGGTTCGCCCTCATCGGTAAACAGAGAAGTGTGCAGGTCAACTTTGCTGCACACTTCATTGCGGTTACGCATTAAGACTTCCAGCAGCCGGTACTCTTGCTGTGTTAGCGGCAGGATCCGCCCCGATGGCGCCACCAGGCGCTCGCTCTGGAGTATCCAGTGGGAAGGGGCTGACCGCTCCGCTAATGGCGCCGGATTGACGCTTTCCGCCGGTTGTTGCTGGCGAAGCCGGGAGCCCAGCGCGTGGATGCTCTCCGCGAGGTCGGAAAAGTTGACCGGCTTGATGAGATAGAGGTCGGCGCCGGCGTTTAAGGCCTGGAGCCGATCCTGCTCATGCCCTCTGGCGGTAATGACGACCAGGCCGAACTGGCCAATCTCGTGCAGATAGTCCAGCACGCTAAACCCGTCTTCGCCCGGCAGGCCAATATCGATAAGTACGATATCGACCGGATCGCGATGCAGCTGCCGCCAGAAGGCCTCGGCGCTGCCGACGCCCCAGGCGTCGAAGCCGCGATGGCGCAGAAAAGCCAGCAGCTCGTCGAGTAGATCTGCGCTATCTTCGATGATAGCTACGCGTAATGTCATGGTTTGTCCTTCTGCTGTCCCGTCAGCGGGAGAGTGAGCGCAAATTCGCATCCGGCTGAGCTATTTTCTGCCAGCCATAGGTCCCCGCCGTGGGCCTGGATGATTTGTCGGGCGACGTACAGCCCAAGGCCGGTCCCGGCAGGCGTTGTGGTGTGAGTTTCGCCGCGTCGATAGCGCTCGTAAATATGCTCGACCTGTTCCGGCGGGATGCCGGGACCGCGATCGCCAATGCGTAATTCAACGTGCTTTTCCTGCTGATAAATCTCGACTCTTATCTCCCCGGCTGCGGCATATTTAACCGCGTTATCGAGCAGGTTGGCGATCGCAATACACAGCAGCCCGCTATCAATAAACAGCACCGGTGAAGGGGATTGCGGGCCGACAGTTTGCCCCTCAAGGGTGACATTCAAATAATGATTAAGCGAAAGATCTACGACGGTCGCCGCCATATGGATGACCGGCAGCAGTTCGGCATCCTGCTTGTCGGCGTGCAGGTCTCGGGAGGAGAGGCGGGCGTCGGCCAGGCAGTTATCGGTGAGCTGCACCAGGCGGGTTGTCGCGCGCTGCATGCGATCGAGGCGCAAGCTCTGGGTGACGGTTGCGGGACTCAGGCGCAGATTTTCCAGCGCGGCCTGGAGGATCGCCAGCGGCGTTCTGAACTCATGCGCCACCATTCCCATAAACTGGCGCTGGTGGAAGCTGGCCTCGCGTTCAATCTGTAGCTCCCGCGCCAGCTGCTGCTTGCGCACCAGGGTACGGTTTTCCGCCCGCACCCGCAGCACCGCAATGATCAGGACGGTGACGATGTGGATAATCAGCGCGTACTGCCAGGTGGAATAAACCATGTTATGAAACGGAATGACGCCGTGGATAGAGAGCAGCGCCAGCCCGGCGGAGACCACGTATACCGGCGGCAGCAGCCCCAACAACAGGGTATTGATATCAACCGCTTTGCGCCGCCACAGCATCCATGAGGTGATCAACAGAATTGGCGCGGCGATGAAGAATATCCCCGCTTCAATCTGCATTGCCTGGCCGTAAAACCCTAGCGGGATACTGATTTGCAGAACAATGTTTAAGGCGATCGCCGCCAGCAGCAGTTGATACAGCCGTGGCATGTTTTTCTTCAAATCGAAAACTTCGCTATGTAACCACAGCGCGGTGGCGTAGCTCACCAGCGACAGGCAGCTAATCATGTAATCCTGCACCGGCAGTAGGGCGTCGCCAAAGAGCCATTCCGGGTAGCCATGAAGGGCCGCGACGAGCGGATAGTTGAGCGAGAACAGGCAGATCCCCCACAGCAGGCGTCGGCGCAGCGCGACGGCAAGCCACAGGGCGATACCGCTGGCAATCACCGCCAGGCCAAAATAGAAACTCCAGAAGGCGGTATCGAGGGTGGCCGAACGTACGAACTCCTGCGGTGACGAGAGCGTCGCCAGCAGGATCAGGGTGCTGGTGCTCTGGAGACGGAAGACCATCTCGTAGCCAGCCGCCGTGGGCGGGGGCGGTAAAATTAGCACGCTTTCGCGGTAGTCGAGATCGTTATCGCGGGCAGAAGCGTGGTCGCCAAACTCTTTTTGTTTCCAGGGGGCATCGCTAGCGTAGGGGCGATAAAAAACGGTCAAGCGATCGACAAACGACGGACCGAGCTGCAGCCAGCGCTGTTCGCCAGCAAACCAGGCCGCCGGGAGCGAAGTGCGTAGCCAGTAGGTCTTTGACGAATAGCCGAACGACGGGATAAGCGGCGCCGTTTTTAGCGCCTCCTCTGGCAGCGAAAGAAAGGCGTCGAGGGACATTGTATCGCTGGCGTCGGCGTACCAGTAGACCGGGATATCGATACCCAACTGCCGGACTTCCGCGCGCGCCGGCGCCCACCACAGCAGGGAAATGATGACGCCGCACATTGCCCAGAAATACGCGCTGTGGCTCCTGCGAATAAGATCAAAAAAAGCGCACAAACGATACAATCACGCCCCCTTATGGCATGGATTAATAAATCAGTACGGTAAAAATGAACAGGGACTCTGCTACTGGCACAGATAACCCTCCGCCATTCGGCAAATATACGTGTAGGGCTGGACAACGCAGCATTCTGCTGGTGCCGAAGATATTATTCCAGCGTTATCTACATGCCGGAGAACTGGCCAGACCTGCTGTAAGCAAATTCTTAATAAAAGTTAACGTATGGGGGAGTTGGATAATAAGCAAGCGGAAAGTTCAGTCGCGACATACGGTTTTATGATGTTATGCCATGAATTCACGCGATAGTTATATAAAAATTGACAATAAATTATTTAAGCAGCGCATATAAAACCAGATAGTTATATTAAACGTTAATTACCGTTGTTATTGATGGCCGGATAAAGGCGGCGCATTGCCCGCATCGTCGAATGAGGTTAGGTACGGTTCGAAGGATTGCTGACGGCAGGGGATAACAATGATTAGCATGGTGTTAACATTCCTGGCCGCTGTTTTAAAGCGATTGATGTTAACTAATTGAAATAAAAAGGATTGATTGTTTATTATTTGTCGTAAATGTTAACAGCAGATGCAAAAGCCAAAAATACCCGTATAATCATTGTCCCTTTTCCTGTCTTAAGTTTAAGCTGGAGGCACAATGGAGCTCAGTCGCAGGCAGTTCTTTCGCATCTGCGCGGGTGGTATGGCAGGGACGACCGTAGCATCGCTTGGTTTTCTTCCCTCGTTTTCCGCTCACGCAGAGACGCGTCAATATAAACTCTTAAAAGCTAAAGAAACCCGTAATAACTGCACCTACTGTTCAGTCGGCTGCGGGATCCTCATGTACAGCTTCGGAGATAACGCCAAAAACGTGCGTGAACGCATTTATCACGTCGAAGGCGACCCCGATCATCCCGTGAGCCGCGGGTCGCTGTGCCCAAAAGGCGCAGGCGTACTGGACTATATTCACAGCGATAACCGATTACGCTATCCGGAGTACCGCGCGCCGGGCTCGGATAAGTGGACGCGTATAAGCTGGGATGAGGCCATCGATCGTATCGCGCGATTGATGAAAGATGACCGCGACGCCAACTTTATCGAAAAGAATGCCCAGGGCGTCACCGTCAACCGCTGGACCTCAACCAGCATGCTGTGCTCTTCGGCGGCGAGTAATGAAACCGGGATCCTTGACGGTAAATTTACCCGCGCGCTGGGGATGGTATCGATTGACTGCCAGGCGCGCCTTTGCCACGGCCCGACGGTATCGGCGCTGGCGCCAACCTTTGGTCGTGGGGCGATGACCAACAACTGGGTGGATATTAAAAACGCCAATGTGGTGCTGATTATGGGCGGCAACGCGGCGGAAGCGCATCCGGTAGGGTTCAAATGGGTTATCGAAGCCAAAATTAAAAATAATGCGACCGTTATCGTCGTTGATCCGCGCTTTAACCGCAGCGCGGCGGTGGCTGACCTGTACGCGCCCATTCGCGCCGGCTCCGACAGCGCTTTCCTGCTCGGCGCGATCCGCTATCTGATCGAACACGA
Source organism: Klebsiella pasteurii (assembly GCF_018139045.1). Lineage (NCBI taxonomy): Bacteria > Pseudomonadati > Pseudomonadota > Gammaproteobacteria > Enterobacterales > Enterobacteriaceae > Klebsiella > Klebsiella pasteurii. Next base: position 2,029,361 of record NZ_CP073236.1, on the reverse strand, counting down.
TCGGATACAGCATGAGTACGTGCGTCACTACACCAACGCCAGCATGATCGTGCGGGAAGATTATGATTTCGACGAGGGGCTGTTTAGCGGCTTTGATCCGCAGAAGCGTCAGTACGATAAAGTCAGCTGGAACTATGAACTCGACGCTAACGGCTACGCCAGGCGCGATGATACGTGGAACCATCCGCGCTGCGTCTGGAATCTATTGAAACAGCACGTTGAGCGCTATACGCCGGAACTTGTCAACCGCCTGTGCGGCACCTCTTTACACGATTTTCAGCGCATTTGCGAACTGTTAGCCAGCACCAGCGCTGCGAATCGAACCGCGACAATCCTGTATGCCCTCGGTTGGACCCATCACACCACCGGAGCGCAAACTATCCGCGCGGCCGCGATGCTACAGCTGCTGTTGGGCAATATCGGCATGGCAGGCGGCGGCGTTAACGCGCTGCGCGGGCACTCCAATATTCAGGGCTATACCGACCTGGGACTGCTTTCGACCAATCTGCCGGGATATATGCCGCTACCGTCGGAAAAACAGGTTGATTATCAGAGCTATATTTCACAAATCACCCCCGCGGCGCTGGGCGTGAACGAAGTGAATTACTGGCAAAATACGCCGAAGTTTTTCGTCAGCATGATGAAAAGCTTCTGGGGCGATGCCGCAACCGCGGAAAACAGCTGGGGCTATGACTGGCTGCCGAAATGGGATCGTTTATACGATGTCATGACCCAGGCCGAGCTGATGGCCCAGGGCATAATCAACGGCTACGTGGTGCAGGGATTTAACCCGCTGGCGGCGTTCCCGGATAAAAACAAATCCGCCCGCGCGCTGGCGAAGCTTAAATATCTGGTGGTGATCGATCCGCTGGTGACCGAGTCGTCGAATTTCTGGCAGAACCACGGCGAAATGAACGACGTGCGTCCTGCAGATATCCAGACCGAAGTCTTCCGCCTGCCGTCCTCCTGCTTCGCCGAAGAGAACGGTTCGATCGCTAATTCGGGCCGCTGGCTGCAGTGGCACTGGGCGGCGGCCGAACCGCCGGGCGAAGCGCTCCACGATGGCAAAATTCTCGGTCGCCTGTTTATGCGCCTGCGCGATCTGTATCGGCAAGAGGGCGGCGCAAACCCGGCGCCGGTGCTGAATATGTCCTGGGATTATCACGATCCCCTCGACCCGCAGCCGGAAGAGGTCGCCAGGGAGGCCAACGGCAAGGCGCTGCGCGATATCGTTGACGAGCAGGGCCGGGTGGTTATCAAAAAAGGCCAGCAGCTGAGCAGCTTCGCGCAGCTAAAAGATGACGGTTCAACCAGCAGCTACTGCTGGGTTTATTGCGGCTGCTGGACCGAGCAGGGCAATCAGATGGCGAACCGCGATAATAGCGACCCGTATGGTTTAGGCTGTACACCCGGCTGGGCATGGTCCTGGCCGGCGAACCGCCGCATCCTCTACAACCGCGCCTCCGCGGACCCGGCGGGTAAACCCTGGGATCCGCAGCGCTCGCTGCTGAACTGGGACGGCAAACGCTGGACCGGTATGGACGTCGCCGACTATAGCCAGGCGGCGCCGGGCACCAACGTCGGGCCGTTTATCATGAATCCGGAAGGCGTGGCGCGCCTGTTCTCGCTGGACAAACTAAACGATGGCCCGTTCCCGGAACACTATGAGCCTGTCGAATCGCCGATTGGCACTAACCCGCTGCACCCGAAAGTGGTCTCCAGCCCGGTAGCGCGCATCTTTCACGATGACCTGGCGAATATGGGCAAGGCGGATGAGTTCCCCTACGTGGCGACAACCTACTCAATCACCGAACTGTTCCGTCACTGGACCAAGCATGCGCGGCTGAACGCCATCGTTCAGCCCGAGCAGTTTGTTGAAATTGGCGAGGCGTTGGCGAAGGAGAAGGGCATCGTCGCGGGGGACACGGTAAAAGTGATGTCGAAGCGCGGGTTTATTAAAGCCAAAGCGGTAGTGACTAAGCGAATACAGGCGCTGACTATTGATGGCCGTACGGTGAATACCATCGGTATTCCGTGCCACTGGGGTTTTGAGGGGGCGACGCGGAAAGGATTCCTGGCCAATACGCTGACGCCATCGGTGGGGGACGCGAACTCGCAGACGCCTGAATATAAAGCTTTCCTCGTGAACGTGGAAAAGGTGGATACCCAATAGATTTCAGGTTGCAGGAAGGCGGTGACGCCGTGAATGCCGGGAGCGTAGAAACGCTACGTGACCGGGATGAATAAGGAAACCAACGAACCTGCAAACTGAAAGATGAAGGGTAAACGGAGACCAATTATGGCTTATCAATCTCAGGACATTATCCGTCGTTCCGCGACTAACGGCTTCACCCCCGCGCCCCGCGCGCGGGACCACCAGGAAGAGGTGGCGAAGCTTATCGACGTCACCACCTGTATCGGCTGTAAAGCCTGCCAGGTGGCCTGTTCCGAGTGGAACGACATCCGGGATGAAGTCGGTCACAACGTCGGGGTATACGATAACCCCGCCGACCTGACCGCCAAATCCTGGACCGTGATGCGCTTCTCGGAAGTGGAGCAGAACGATAAACTGGAGTGGCTCATCCGCAAGGATGGCTGTATGCACTGCGCCGACCCGGGCTGCCTGAAGGCCTGCCCGGCGGAAGGGGCGATCATTCAGTACGCCAACGGCATCGTCGACTTCCAGTCCGAGCAGTGCATCGGCTGTGGTTACTGCATCGCCGGCTGCCCGTTCAACGTGCCGCGCCTGAATCCGGAAGACAACCGCGTCTACAAATGCACGCTGTGCGTCGACCGCGTTAACGTTGGCCAGGAGCCGGCGTGCGTGAAAACCTGCCCGACCGGCGCTATCCACTTTGGCTCCAAAGAGGAGATGAAAACGCTGGCGGGCGAGCGCGTCGCCGAGCTGAAAACCCGCGGCTACGACAACGCGGGGCTGTACGATCCGGCCGGCGTTGGCGGCACGCACGTGATGTATGTGCTGCACCACGCCGACAAGCCGAACCTGTACCACGGCCTGCCGGAGAACCCGGAAATCAGCGCCACGGTTAAGTTCTGGAAAGGGATCTGGAAGCCTCTCGCGGCGGTCGGCTTTGCGGCCACCTTCGCCGCCAGCATCTTCCACTACGTCGGCGTCGGTCCGAACCGCGCGGAAGAGGAAGAGGACAATCTGGATGAAGAGAAAGACGAGGTGCGCAAATGAAAAGACGTGACACCATCGTGCGCTACACCGCGCCGGAGCGAATCAACCACTGGGTCACCGCCTTCTGCTTCGTGCTGGCGGCAGTGAGCGGACTGGGCTTTTTCTTCCCGTCCTTCAACTGGCTGATGCACATCATGGGCACCCCGCAGCTGGCGCGTATTCTGCACCCGTTCGTGGGCGTGATTATGTTTGCTTCGTTCATCATCATGTTCTTCCGCTACTGGCACCACAACCTGATCAACCGGGACGATATTTTCTGGGCGAAAAATATTCGCAAGATTGTCGTCAACGAGGAAGTGGGCGACACCGGGCGCTATAACTTCGGCCAGAAATGCGTGTTCTGGGCGGCGATTATCTTCCTGGTGCTGCTGCTGGTGAGCGGCGTGATCATCTGGCGTCCGTACTTTGCGCCGGCCTTCTCCATCCCGGTTATCCGCTTCGCGCTGATGCTGCACTCCTTCTCTGCGGTGGCGCTGATTGTGGTGATCATGGTGCATATTTACGCTGCGCTGTGGGTGAAGGGCACGATAACCGCGATGGTAGAAGGCTGGGTGACGAAGACCTGGGCGAAGAAACATCACCCGCGCTGGTATCGTGAAGTGAAAGCGAAACGGACGAAAGATTGATAAAACAAATACGATAAGTTCGCGGCTATGCAGCGGATATTATCGTAGCGAGCGCGCGTAATGGCAGGGAAACCGCAAGGTGAACACGCGATTACGCGCTATTTTTATCGGTAATTATTAAAGGGCAATCAACATAAAACCGCTGATAATAACGCTGTTTTATGAATGTTTTGGTTATCCATATCAAAGAATCGCCGGACGACTCTGGTTATGTTGGCCGTTGCGCCCGGAGAAACGCCCGGGTTAATTCATCATTCGTTGTGGAAGGGGGCCTGACAGGATGACGACGAAATCGCTAACGCTTTCTTTGGATGAACAACAGTCAATTCCTTTGAGTACGGTCTCGGGGACCCTGGGCTACCTCGGCATGGATATTCGTCCGCTGGCTTCCGCGGGGATATGCAGTTTCGACCCCGGCTTTGCTAACACCGCAGGCTGTACGTCAGCCATCTCGTGGATCGATACCGAAAAGAGCATTCTGCTGCACCGCGGCTATCCGGTCGATCAGCTGGCACGCCAGTGCGACTTCCTGGAAGTGGCCTGGATTCTGCTGCGCGGCGATGCGCCTGACGAAGCCAGCTATCAGGACTTCAAAAACACGATTACCCGCCATAGCCTGGTACATGAGCAGATTGCCCGCATGTGCAGCAGCTTTCGTCGCGACTCGCATCCGATGGCCTTAATGTGCGCCCTGGTGGGCACCCTGGCGGCGTTCTATCACGATGTGCTGGACGTTGAAAATCCTGAGCACCGCGCGCTGGCCGCCACCCGCCTGCTGTCGAAAATGCCAACGCTCGCGGCGATGAGCTATAAGTTTTCAATTGAGCAACCGGCGCAGTATCCGCGCAACGATCTGTCCTATGCGGGGAATTTCCTGCATATGCTGTTTGCTATTCCGGCGGAACAATATCAGCTGAATCCGGTGATTGAGCAGGCGATGAACCAGATCCTGGTGCTGCACGCCGACCACGGCCAGTGCGCATCGACGACCACCGTCCGGGCGGCGGGCTCCTCCGGGGCGAATCTCTTTGCCTGCATCGCCGCCGGGCTTGCGTCTCTGTGGGGCCCGGCCCACGGCGGGGCGAACGAAGCCAGTATGCGGATGCTGGAGGAGATCAACACCGTCGATCAAATTCCGGCGTTCCTGAGCAAAGCGAAACGCGACCCGCAGACGTTCCGTCGTCTGGGATTCGGTAACTCTCGCTACCGTCATCTTGACCCGCGCGCCGCTATTTTGCGCGAGACCTGTCATCGGGTACTGGAAGAACTAGGGATGTCCGACATGCCGTTGCAGGTGGCGATGGCCCTCGAAGAGGTGGCGCTAACCGACCCGTACTTTGTTGAAAATGGCCTGTCGCCGAGCGTGGATTTCTATACCGCGGTGATCCTCAAGGCGATGGGACTGCCTTCATCGATGTTTGTGGTGATTACCGCCGTAGGCAGAACGCTTGGCTGGGTGGCGCACTGGAACGAAATGCATGAAGCGCCGCTGACGATATATCGTCCCCGGCAGATTTACACCGGCGAACAGCGGCGGGATTACGTTTCACGGCGTGAAGGGAAATAACAGAGTGCGGTTTTGATGTTGTGTTCGTATTGTTGCCGGGCGGCTGACGCCTTGCCCGGCCTACAAAACCCCGGCCTGTAGCCCGGATAAGGCGTCAGCCGCAATCCGGGATCGTACCGTGTGATTAACGAAACACCACCTGCGCCCAGCGGGCCAGCCCGGCGGTGACCGAGCCAAAATCATCGCCTCCGGCCACCGGAATGCCCGGCAGGTGTGCCGCCAGCGCTTTTTTGATCAACGGCGAGCGAGCGCTGCCGCCGGTCAGGTAAATCACATCCGGCTTGTCATTGCTGTTATCCAGCGCCAGCTGAACCTGCTCCATGATGCGGGTCAGCGGCTGATCCAGCGCCGCTTCCAGACCCTGCTGGCTGATGGCTGTCGCCAGCTCGTCGCTGATAAACGGCAGCCCGGTAGTGACGTTCGGCTGCGCGGAGAGGGCGATTTTGCTCTCTTCCGCGCTCCGCACCAGGCGATAGCTCAGACGCTGACGCCAGACCTTCAGCAGCAGCGCGACTTTTTCGCTATCGCGGGCGCTGCGCAGCAAATCGTTAAGCAGGCGACCGTTGGCGGCGCTGTAAAAATCAGTTTGCGCCGGAACGTCGTTAATCGCCACCGCATTCCACCACGGCAGAATCGGCAGCGCGATGCCTTTTTCGGTATCGCCGCCCATGCCCAGCAGCGGCATCAGGCATTTAAAGGCCAGGGCGATATCGAGGTCGTTACCGCCGACCCGGCAGCCGCTGTGGCCAAGCAGGCTTTGCTGGCGATCGGCTTTTTCACGCCACTGCGGCCCCATCAATAGCAGCGAACAGTCGGTGGTACCGCCGCCGATATCGACGACCAGCACGCGTTTTTCCTCGCTCAGCGTCGCTTCGAAATCCAGACCGGCGGCGACCGGTTCAAACTGAAACACGACGTCGCGGAAGCCCGCGCGCTTTGCAGCGCGTTCGAGAATGCCCTGCGCCTGGGCGTTGGCGTCATCGCCGCCCAGCCCCTGGAAGTTAATCGGCCGGCCGATAACCGCCTGGTCGATGGTTTCCGGCAGCTGCGTTTGCGCCTGGAGTTTGATATGCAGCATCATGGCGCACACTAAGTCTTCAAACAGCGCCACCTGCTGCGGCTTGAGCCCGCTGGCGCCGAGAAAGGATTTCGGCGACTTTACGAAGTAGACTTCTTCCGGATCTTCAACGTACTGATGCAGCGAAGCGAGACCAAACTGCACGCTGTTGCCGAGTACGTCGATATCTTCCTCGCGGTTGAAGCTGATGGCGCGACGCAGCAGCGCCTGGTTTTCATCACCGCTGGGCGGGACATCGTGATGGCGGTAGAGCCACTCGCTGACCGCTTCGCGGGTCGGCGCGCAAAGCATTGATGGCAGCAGTGAGCTGCCGTTTTCCAACGTCAGCAGCTGCGGCGTATTCTCGCGCATTACCGCCACCGAACAGTTAGCGGTACCGTAGTCAAAACCAATAAACATAGCCTGCAAAATCCCCATGCCGGTGAAGAAGGGGGGCGACTTTAGCGGATTGACGGCACTGCGACAACTGGAATTTAAAAGCAAGGCGCCCGCGGCGCAGAGCCGCTATGATTGAAGCGCTAAAAAAGGAGAAAAGATGACGCTGCTACCCTGGCATCCCCCCTACGACTGGCAATGGATGTTTCATTTTCTTGAGGCGCGTACGGTGCAAGGGATTGAAACCTTTGTCGACAACAGCTACTGCCGCAGCTTTGCCCTCAATGGCCACGCCGGGCTGATCGCGGTGACGCCGGATGACGCCGCGCAGGGCATGCGGGTGACGCTTTCCGCCGGGCTACAGCCGGTCGCGGAAGAGTGCCTGGCGCGGGTTGCGCGCTTATTTGATTTGTCCTGCGACCCGCAGCGGATCGGCCTGACGCTGGGAAACCTCGCGCTGCCAAGGCCGGGGCTGCGCCTGCCGGGATCCCTGGATGCGTTTGAACAAGCGGTACGCGCGGTGCTCGGGCAACTGGTGAGCGTGGCCATGGCGGCAAAGCTCACCGGGAAAGTGGTGGCCGCCTTCGGGGAACCGTTGACCGACGCGCCGGGCTTTTATCTCTTCCCGAGCGCGCAGCGGCTGGCGCAGGCCGATCCGCTGGCGCTAAAGGCGCTGGGCATGCCCCTGCGGCGCGCGGAGGCGCTGATCCATCTGGCGCAGGCGGCTATCCGCGGCGATCTCCCCCTCTCCGCGCCGGAGAATATCGACGCCGGAATAAAGCAGCTGCAGACGCTGCCCGGCATAGGCCGCTGGACGGCGAACTATTTCGCGCTGCGCGGCTGGCAGGCGCCGGATATCTTTCTGGCGGATGATTATCTGATTAAACAGCGTTTTCCCGGCATGACGCCGGCGCGGATTGCGCGCTACGCCAGCCGCTGGCACCCCTGGCGCTCGTACGCTTTATTGCATATCTGGTATACGCAAGGCTGGTCGCCGGAGGAGGAATAGACCCGAGAGGCGCTTAGCACTGGTATCGACGCGCTGAAATCCCTATAATTGCGGCGTTTGGCGGTCAACCGCCACCCTTCCTACATTCCCAGGTTAATCAGGTCGCAAAAATTTATGACTGATACGTCTCATCAGTGCGTCATTATAGGCATCGCCGGCGCATCGGCTTCGGGCAAAAGCCTTATCGCCAGTACGCTATATCGTGAATTACGTGAACAGGTCGGCGATGAACATATCGGCGTTATTCCGGAAGACAGTTATTACAAGGATCAAGGTCATCTGTCGATGGAAGAGCGTGTAAAAACCAACTATGACCATCCGAGCTCCATGGATCATAGTCTGCTGTTTCAGCATCTGCAGATGCTGAGAAGCGGCCAGCCGATAGAGTTGCCGGTATATAGCTACGTTGAGCATACCCGTATGCCGGAAACTATCCATATTGAACCAAAGAAAGTCATCATTCTTGAAGGGATTCTGCTGCTGACCGACGCCCGCCTGCGCAATGAACTCAGCTTTTCCATTTTTGTCGACACCCCGCTGGATATCTGCCTGATGCGACGCATCAAGCGAGACGTTAACGAGCGCGGACGTTCAATGGATTCGGTGATGGCGCAGTACCAGAAAACGGTGCGCCCGATGTTCCTGCAGTTTATCGACCCTTCCAAACAGTATGCCGATATTATTGTGCCTCGCGGCGGTAAGAACCGTATCGCCATCGATATTCTGAAGGCCAAGATCAGTCAGTTCTTTGAATAACACGAACGAATTGTGTAACGTGCAAAGAGAAGCCAATTTGCCCTTATCCCCGGAAGGCGTAGGGGCGCAATGCCTTAAAGGAGAACGTTCATGCGTCTGTGCGACCGAGATATAGAAGCCTGGTTGGATGAGGGGCGTCTGGCCATTAATCCGCGCCCGCCCGTTGAGCGCATTAACGGCGCGACGGTCGATGTTCGGCTGGGGAATAAGTTTCGGACTTTCCGCGGGCACACGGCGGGCTTTATTGACCTGAGTGGGCCGAAGGCGGAAGTCAGCGCGGCGCTGGATCGCGTGATGAGCGAAGAGATTGTTCTGCCGGATGGTGAAGCGTTCTTCCTGCATCCGGGCGAGCTGGCGCTGGCGGTGACCTTTGAATCGGTTACCCTGCCGCCGGACCTCGTCGGCTGGCTTGATGGCCGTTCTTCGCTGGCGCGTCTGGGCCTGATGGTGCACGTCACCGCACACCGTATCGATCCGGGTTGGTCCGGCTGTATCGTACTGGAATTCTATAATTCGGGTAAGCTGCCGCTGGCGCTGCGTCCAGGGATGCTGATCGGCGCGTTAAGTTTTGAACCTTTATCCGGCCCGGCGGTGCGCCCTTATAACCGCCGCGAAGATGCGAAATATCGCGACCAGCAGGGCGCGGTAGCGAGTCGAATCGACAAGGATTGATAATTTTAGCGGTTTGCTGAGGATGCCATGAGACGAATTCTGACCACGCTGATGATCTTACTGGCGGTAGTTGTCGCCGGTCTTACCGCGCTGGTATTGCTGGTCAACCCCAACGATTTTCGCGCCTATATGGTTAAAGAGGTGGCGGATCGTAGCGGCTATCAGCTTGAACTCAATGGGCCGCTGCGCTGGCACGTCTGGCCGCAGCTCAGCATTCTCTCAGGCCGCATGACCCTGACCGCCCCGGGCGCTGAAGAACCTGTTATTCGTGCGGATAATATGCGCCTTGACGTCGGGCTGCTTCCACTGCTTTCCCATCAGCTGCAGGTTAAGCAGGTGATGTTGAAGGGGGCGGTGATTCAGCTGACCCCCAAAACCGAAGCCGTGCGAAGCAAGGGAGCTCCGGTCGTCCCGCATGATAACACGCTGCCTCAGGTCCCCGAGGATCGCGGCTGGTCGTACGATGTCCAGAAGCTGCAGATTGCCGATAGCGTGCTCTTTTTTCAGCATGAAGATGGCGAGCAGGTGACGGTGCGCGATATCCGCCTGCAGATGGAGCAGGACAGCAGCCATCGCGCAACGGTCGATTTCTCTGGCCGGGTGAACCGCGATCAGCGCGATCTGGCGCTTTCCTTTTCCGCCGAGGTGCAGGGCGGTGATTATCCTCATTCTCTGAAGGCGGATATTTCACAACTGAACTGGCAGCTTCGCGGCGCGGAGCTTCCCCCTGAAGGGATTAGCGGCCAGGCCAGCATGCAGGCCAGCTGGCTCGAGGATGCGAAAAAGCTCAGCTTTGATAAGCTGAACTTAACGGCTAACGGCAGTACCCTTGCCGGCAACGGCAGCGTGGTGCTGGGCCAACAGCCTGACTGGACGCTGAATCTTCAGGCGGGCACGCTCAATCTCGATAGCCTGCTGTCTCATACCTCTGCATCTGACAATAATGGCGTTAACCAGCAAGGGCAAAGCCAGGCCAGGCAGCTACGCCCGGTGATTGCGGATAACGGTATTCAGCAGGATTACAACTCGCTGCGCGGTTTTAACGCCCGGCTGAACCTGACGGCTGAGCAACTGCAGTGGCGGGGCATGCATTTTACCCAAGTGAAAAGCGATATCAGCAACCTGCAAGGGCTGCTGACGATTCATCAGATGCAGGGGAACCTGGACGGTGGGCGACTCTCGCTTCCCGGCTCGCTGGACGCGCGAGGTGAAACGCCGCGAGCCTCCTTCGAGCCACAGCTAGACAACGTTGAGATCGGCTCGATTCTGAAAGCGTTCAATTATTCGATAAACCTGACCGGCAAGCTCTCGCTGACCGGTGAGTTCTCCGGCGGCAAGATTGATGCCGACGAGTTCCGCCGCAGCTGGCAGGGGCAGGCGCAAATTCAGATGACGGATACACGCACTGAAGGTCTCAACTTCCAGCAGCTGGTCCAGCAGGCCGTCGAGCGCAGCACCAACGTTCAGGCGCAGGAAAACTATGACAATGCGACCCGGCTGGATTCCGTCAGCACCGAGTTTACGCTGGATAATGGACAGGTGACCTTAAAGGATATGCAGGGGAAATCTGAACTGATGGCGTTAACCGGTCAGGGGGAGCTCAACCTGCTGAAAGAGGACTGCGATATGCGCTTCAACGTCCGGGTTCTGGGTGGCTGGAAGGGCGAAAGTAAACTCATCGACAGGCTCAAGCAGACGGCGATCCCTTTGCGAATTTATGGTAACTGGCAGACGCTGAGCTATAGCCTGCAGGTTGACCAGATACTCCGTAAGCAGCTGCAGGATGAAGCGAAAAAACGGCTTAGCGAATGGGCTGAACGCAATAAAAACACCCAGGATGGCAAGGATGTGAAGAAGCTGCTGGATAAGCTGTAAGTCTGGCGGTTGTTGTCGGCGGATGATAATCCAGGGTCGGCGTCTTTGCTGACAAATTGCGACATGTGGCATTGCCCGGCGGCGCTTCGCTTACGCGGCCTACGGGTAAGGCGTGATGTGTTGCGAGGGTGGGTTTGTAGGCCGGGTTAGGCGTCAGCCGCCACCCGGCAATAATGTCAGCGGCTCCTCAAAAAGCGGTTTGCCATTGTTCGTGCGGCTTTAGAAAATTCATTGAAGAGATCATTACACTTCATAGTCCAGTTCATCTTCATCATGCGCCGGCGGCACTATTTGTACTTTTTGCACCCGATGGCTCTCCACCTGCAGCGTGCGCAGAACGTAGCCGTCAAGGTTCACTTCTTCACCTTCCTGGGGCACATGCTGTAGGTACTCCATCAGCAGACCGGCGACCGTATGGTATTCACGTTTCTCATCCAGCGGCAGGGGAACATACTGAACCAGGTCTTCCAGCGGCATATGCCCGTTAACCGTCCAGCTACCGTCGCCGTTTTTATGAATATCGTGGCGAGCGTCAATCTCTTCCACTTCATTAGGCAGATTACCGGCGATGGTTTCCATAACGTCACTGAGCGTAACAATGCCCTCAACGGATCCAAACTCATCGACCACAAAGGCAAAGTGGGTTCTGGCTTTGCGGAACTGCTCCAGCGCCGGAAGCAGCGGCAGCGTCTCCGGGAACACCAGCGGCTGACGAATCAGGGCCTGCAGGTTGAGCGGTTCATGACGTAATGATTGCTGCAGCAGATCGATCACGTGCACGACGCCAAGCATATCTTCGTCATCATCGCCACCGGTAACCACCAGGCGGGTATGCTGATTTTTGTCGAGTAAGGCGCGGATCTCCTCTTCCGGCGCGCTGAGATCAATATGTTCAATGTCATGACGCGAGGTCATGATGCTGCTGACGGTACGCTGATTGAGATTCAGTACCCGCTCAATCATCCGCCGCTCTTGCGGATTAAACAGCGGGTTATCGTCGCGATCGGCAACCAGCGAGGCGGTCTCGCTATCCAGCTCGCTACTGTCTTTGCGCCCGCTCAACAGATTCATCACCGCTTCAGTGGTTCGCTGGCGTAGCGTCAGGTTGGCCGAGAGAAAGCGATGGCGGTTAAAAATCGCCAGCTGGTTGAAGGATTCAATCATGACCGAGAAGCCGATAGCCGCGTACAGGTAGCCTTTAGGTATAGGGAAGCCAAAGCCTTCGGCAATCAGGCTAAAGCCGATCATTAGCAGGAAGCTCAGACAGAGAATAACGATGGTCGGATGGCTGTTAACAAAGCGGGTGAGGGCCTTGCTGGCCATCAGCATCAGGCTAATGGCAATAATCACCGCGGCCATCATGACCGCCAGGTGGTCAACCATGCCGACCGCGGTTATCACCGAGTCGAGAGAGAAGATGGCATCAAGCACCACGATTTGCGCTACCACCCCCCAGAACCTGGCGCCTTTACGCTGGGTCGGGTTATCGCTATCTTTGCCTTCCAGCCGTTCGTTGAGCTCAACGGTAGCTTTAAAGAGGAGGAACAACCCGCCAAACAGCATAATCAGATCGCGGGCGCTAAAGCTTAGATCGTGCCACGTAATCAGCGGCCTGGTGAGAGTAACCAGCCATGAGATCGACGCCAGCAGCAGCAGGCGCATCACCATTGCGAGTAGCAGACCGGTCACGCGCGCCCGGTCACGCTGCGCGGGAGGGAGTTTTTCCGCGAGAATGGCGATAAAGACCAGATTATCAATACCGAGTACCAGCTCAATAACGACAAGCGTGATGAGCCCGGCCCAGATCGAGGGGTCGGCAATCCATTCCATATTCAGTTAAAACCTTTACAACCTAAGAGTGCCATGTACCGATCATGGATAAGCCATAGATAAAATGCAATATTTTCTGCTGCTAATTACCTCAGGTACAAAATCGGGCCTCGTAATACCCGTAAATAAAATAGCCACTTGCGCAGGATATAACCATATTCAACCATCAGCACATCGGTTGATTGTTATTTGTCATCGTGCGAATTTCCATCGATATAGACTGAGAGGGTCCACATGATTTTAAGCTGGATCCTACGGAGGCGGTGAGTTGCTATACCAGGAAGCGGCCCCGCAACGGTAAAGTTTATCAATAGATTTGATGTATATAACAACGATTTTCCGGAATTTAGATATTTATACTACTTAATGTTGTGGCTTGTCGGAGATCAATTTTTGCCGGAGGATGTGCTGCGCGTTACCGGGGAGGCAGAGCGACAAAACGGTGCTGGGTATAATTTGCAGCAAGTAGAATGCGCCCGATTTTAGCGGAACAGCCCTCGGTGCCGCTGAAGCCAATAGTGACGAGTAATTTGCTGTAGTTCAGACGGTTTTGTACGTTAAATAATTTTATTATCACTATAATCGATTATATGGTCTGGATTTTTATTTTTTTGCAGTCACTTGTTCTGTGTCAACTCTTGGTGGAAGATAACAAGGTATTAAAAGAGGAATGATGGAGAAACGATAAACTCCATTACTCTATCTTATGAATTGAATGGGGTAGGTTTTCTGCATAACCTATTGTAAATATTGGGTATTTGCGTCGAAAAAATTCGCATAAGAATTTTCTTAAAACTGTCTATTGGTATGTAGACTTTGCGTGTATTCTTAAATTCTGCGTGTAATTTCAGAATTTGACGGACAGTATGGCAGAGATCAACCGTGTATCATCACTGATAAATGCCAGTGATACATACAAACTGACAGGATCAAAAGGTTTATAACCATACGGGTGGATATGAAAATGGTGAGTTTGAAAGCAGTTATACCGGTAGCAGGATTAGGGATGCATATGTTGCCCGCCACCAAGGCCATTCCGAAAGAGATGTTGCCGATCGTCGACAAGCCTATGGTGCAGTATATTGTTGATGAAATTGTAGCTGCGGGAATCAAGGAAATCGTGCTGGTAACGCATTCATCCAAGAATGCGGTAGAAAACCATTTCGACACCTCCTACGAACTGGAAGCATTGCTCGAACAGCGCGTAAAACGTCAGCTTCTGGCGGAGGTACAGGCTATCTGTCCGCCTGGCGTAACGATCATGAACGTGCGTCAGGGCCAGCAGCTGGGGTTAGGTCACTCCATTCTTTGCGCCCGCCCGCTGATTGGCGATAACCCGTTTGTGGTGGTGCTCCCGGATATCATTCTGGACGACGCCAGCGCCGATCCTCTGCGCTATAACCTTGCCGCGATGGTAGCGCGTTTCAATGAAACGGGCCGTAGCCAGGTTCTGGCCAAACGGATGGAAGGCGACCTCTCCGAGTACTCTGTTATTCAGACTAAAGATCCGCTGGAATCGGCTGGGCAGGTGGCCCGAATCGTTGAATTCATCGAAAAACCTGATGAACCGCAAACCCTGGATTCCGACCTGATGGCGGTGGGGCGTTATGTGCTCTCTGCCGATGTATGGTCCGAGTTGGAGCGCACCGAACCGGGCGCCTGGGGACGTATCCAGTTAACCGATGCCATCGCCGAGCTGGCGAAAAAGCAGTCGGTTGATGCAATGTTAATGACTGGCGATAGCTATGACTGCGGTAAAAAAATGGGTTATATGCAGGCTTTTGTAAGCTACGGTCTGCGTAACCATAAAGAAGGGGCAAAATTCCGCGAGAGCATTAAGAAGCTGCTGGCGTAGTTTCAGCGCTATGGCTTTTTAGCGGATGAGAGTGAACGGCCCGAGCTTTTTGATGAAGAACAGACAATTCGTGGCCGTTCACAACAGTAAGTTCAGCAGATATCGCAGATTAATATCCATTTCAATACAATGGGTTAGCGTTTTTCTTGTTATATTGTAGCATTTACGAATATGAGGCAATGTTCGGAGACTTCTGGTAGTAGAAGAAGATGTAACATGCTGAAATGGTCGGACTAGCTAAATTTACTCTTTGTTGATAATTACTTACTAAGACTTTTCTTAAGTAAGTGGCCCTTAGTCAAGGCGTGAGACGAAAATAAAACTTGACTGAGATCATGTTTGCGCATTAAACAACGGTAACGCATGCATAATAATGTGAAGTTACTGATTGTGTATGCCCACACCAATGTCGCGGAAAAGACGTTACGGACTGGAGAGATCGTCAAAGGATGAAAAAGAAATGAACTGGCAAGTTGTCACTTTTTTTGGCGATAGCACCGTACTGTTACCCAGTGCGGCCGTACTGTTTATCGTTCTTTTTCTGCGAAAAGATTCAAAGCAGCTGGCCTGGCACTGGGCTCTGCTGTTCGGCATAACAGGCGCCATTGTTTGCGCATCAAAACTGGCATTTATGGGTTGGGGTATCGGGATTCGCGAGCTGGACTTCACTGGCTTTAGCGGGCACACCGCACTCTCTTCCGCTTTCTGGCCAATCCTCTTATGGCTGCTGTGCGCGCGCGCCACACCAGCTCTTCGTTTTACTGCCGTCTTATTAGGGTATGCACTGGCCGGGCTGGTAGGGTATTCCCGTTTGATGGTTCATGCACATTCAACTTCGGAAGTGATTGCCGGCTTACTGCTGGGTGCCGCAGGGAGCGCAGCCTTTCTGCTACTCCAGTTGCGTGTTCGTGATACTCATACAGCGCAACTATCGTTTGGCGGCCTGGCGAGCATGATCATTATCCCGGTGCTTCTGCTGAATACCGGGGCGAAAGCGCCAACCCAATCGCTGCTGGGCGAGATAGCGGTGAAGCTTGGCCCACTGGAAAAGCCTTTTACCCGAGTTGATCTGCACAAGGGATTTTACTGACTCAGGGGAGCGTGGGAGAGATGAAGGATTCAGAGTGACTCATGTTCTGTTCACATTGTATGCGATATGAAATTTAAAGTGAAATGGTCTGCAGTTGCAATATTTCATATCCATGAAATAAATCTGTGATGGGTCATTCTGCGCAATAATTAGCATAATGATAATCAGCCAGGATGTTTCCTAAATAAGTTTTCTGGCTAAATATCGAATTTATTAATGATAACAGCATGCTGGCATAATTCTTTTCACTATTAATTTTTGTAGTTGACTAACTATAATTAATTTGAAACTAAGTCAACACGCTTTATGTGGTGAAAAAACAATAAAATCATAAGGTTGAAATTATCTGGTTGGTCGATACTGTTGGCATTTGATAGTGATAGCCGGAAAACAATAACCTTATCGGCGGGTCGTTCAGAGTGCTGCCAGCGTATCTGATAATTCAAGATTACGCTCCCAATTGAGGGCAGAATCTCGTAAACTTATGGCCGCGAAATTGTTGTTTTGATGGATTAATCGCCGATTTATCGAAATCAGCGATTGAATTTAAAGGGAAAGAAGTACAGTGCATTGGTAGCTGTTAAGCCAAGGGCGGTAGCGTACCTGCGGACGGACGTTTTCTCCATATCACATCTCATTTCATGCGACTGAAATTCCTAAAGTGAACGCTATACAGGTGATTATCTTTACAACCTGTATATACTTGCATGTTGTCGCCAGCTCAGAACGTGTTCGTTTGACGGCGGGCAGGAGAAGCTGCGGGTATGAAGCGTAAGGAATGGCCTTCAATAACAATTTCGCATACATTGTGTACTGCAGGTAGCCTGTGAACCGAAAGCGAGCATTGGCATGAGATTCCGATAACATGCTTTCGTTTTCTTTGATCAAACCTGTAGACCAAAAATAGCAAAGGTTGGCGTCAGAGGGCGCTGCATCTATCAGTGTTCCCCTTGTCGCGCCAGCTTGCGGAAACGGGGCTTTAAATGGATCTTGTACAATGATAAAAATTGCGCGAATCGCACTCGCATTAGGGCTGCTAACTTCTGCCAGCTCACTTGCCTATGCCTCCGGGTTAGTGATGAATGACAACGAACTGCGCAACGATCTGGCGTGGCTTTCCGATCGCGGCGTTATTCATCTCAGCCTGTCGACCTGGCCTCTGAGCCAGGAAGAGATTAATCGGGCACTTAAGAAAGCAAAACCCTCTTACTCTTCTGAACAGGTTGTTCTCGCTCGAATCAACCAACGCCTCGATTCCTTAAAAGCTGATTTCCGGGTGAGTGGCTATACCTCAACGGATAAACCCGGAACGCCGCAGGGGTTTGGGCAGAATCAGCCTGCGGATAGCTCTTTATCATTAGCCTTTAATAACAGCGGCGAATGGTGGGATGTGCACCTGCAGGGCAACGTTGAAGGTGACGAACGCATCAGCAACGGTTCACGTTTTAATGCTAACGGCGCCTACGGCGCGGTTAAATTCTGGAACCAATGGCTCTCCTTCGGCCAGATGCCGCAGTGGTGGGGACCGGGTTATGAAGGAAGTCTAATCCGCGGTGATGCGATGCGCCCGATGACCGGCGTTTTAATGCAGCGTGCTGAACAGGCTGCACCGGAAACCTGGTGGCTGCGCTGGATTGGACCTTGGCAGTATCAGATTTCCGCCAGCCAGATGAATCAATATACCGCCGTACCGCATACCAAAATTATCGGCGGTCGTCTGACGTTTTCTCCTTTCCAGTCCCTTGAGCTTGGTGCATCGCGCATTATGCAGTGGGGCGGGGAGGGGAGACCGGAATCGTTTAGCAGCTTTTGGGATGGTTTTACGGGTAAAGATAACACCGGTACAGCCAATGAACCGGGTAACCAGCTAGCCGGTTTTGATTTTAAATTTAAGCTAGAGCCTACGCTCGGTTGGCCGATTAGTTTCTATGGTCAACTTATTGGTGAAGACGAGGCCGGCTATCTTCCCTCAGCAAATATGTTCTTGGGAGGAGTTGAGGGGCACCACGGTTGGGGTAAAGATGCCATCAACTGGTATGTGGAAGCGCATGATACTCGATCGAACATGGACCGCCTGAACTACAGCTACAACCACCATATTTATACCGACGGGTATTATCAACAAGGATATCCGCTGGGTGACGCAATGGGCGGCGATGGCCAATTATACGCCGGCAAGGTTGAATTGGTGACGGAAGATAATCAACGCTGGAGCGCACGCCTGGCCTATGCCAAGGTCAATCCTAGAAGTCAGTCGATAAATAAAGCCTTCCCGCAATCGGATACTCTGAAAGGAGTACAGTTGGGCTGGAGCGGTGATGTGTATAAATCAGTGCGTTTAAATACTTCTCTCTGGTACACCGATGCTGATAACAGTGATAGCGACGACGTTGGTGCCAGTGCCGGGATTGAAATACCATTTAATTTATAGCCCAGCTACAGCAACTTTAGGATGTCAGCAGGCTGTTATGTGACCGATGGTTTCAGCAGTCTGTGAAGAGCTAAAAAACGCGCGGTAGTTTGGGAATTAGACACTTTTAGTTTACTGATGATGTGACATTATGAAGAAAAAAATTGTTAGATTTTCGGCATTGGCATTAGCTATAGGGTTTTTATCGGGTTGTACAATCATGCCGGGCCAGGGATTGAATAGCCTTCGTAAGAATGTGGTTGAGCTGCCTGATAGCGACTACGATCTGGATAAACTGGTTAATGTTTATCCCATGACGCCGGGTCTGATAGATAAACTCCGCCCCGAACCCGTCATTGCTCGTTCGAATCCTCAATTAGATAGCCTGTTAAAAAGCTATGAATATCGTATTGGCGTTGGCGATGTGCTTATGGTTACTGTATGGGATCACCCTGAGTTGACAACCCCTGCGGGTCAATATCGTAGCGCAAGTGATACGGGCAACTGGGTAAACTCTGATGGGACTATTTTCTATCCATATATTGGCAAAGTTCAGGTCGCGGGTAAGACGTTAACGCAAGTGAGACAAGAGATTGCGAATCGCCTGACTACTTATATTGAAAGTCCGCAGGTTGATGTCAGTATTGCTGCGTTTCGATCGCAGAAAGTTTACGTCACTGGTGAAGTAACAAATTCCGGTAAGCAAGCCATAACAAACATTCCTCTGACAGTAATGGATGCAATTAACGCTGCGGGTGGTCTTGCGGCTGATGCCGACTGGAGAAATGTCGTCCTGACTCATAATGGTAAGGATACGAAGATTTCACTGTATGCACTTATGCAGAAAGGCGACCTTACACAGAATCACCTCTTATTCCCTGGTGACATACTTTTTGTTCCTAGGAACGATGACCTGAAAGTGTTTGTCATGGGCGAGGTCGGTAAGCAGAGCACGCTCAAGATGGATCGTAGTGGGATGACACTTGCAGAGGCCTTAGGGAATTCCGAAGGGATTTCTCAATCGATGAGCGATGCAACTGGTATCTTCGTGGTTCGTCAATTGAAAGGTGATAATCAAGGCAAAATCGCTAGTATCTATCAATTAAATGCTCAAGATGCTTCTGCAATGGTTCTAGGCACAGAATTTCAGCTACAGCCTTACGACATTGTGTATGTCACTACCGCTCCGCTGGTGCGTTGGAATAGGGTCATATCTCAGTTAGTCCCAACTATCACCGGAGTACATGATATGACTGAAACTGTACGCTACATTAAGAGATGGCCGAACTGATGTTTGATTCAATTCTAGTTGTGTGTACCGGAAATATTTGCCGCTCACCAATAGGTGAGCGCTATCTTCAGGTTGCTTTGCCTACTAAACGAATTAATTCAGCAGGTACTGGGGCATTAGTAAATCATGCTGCTGATGCCAGTGCGGTGAAGGTAGCTGAACAGCATGGTCTTTCACTAGAAGGTCATTCAGGACGCCAGTTTACATCTGCTTTAGCGCGCCAATATGATTTGATTTTAGTGATGGAACGCTCTCATATAGAACAGATAGGGAATATTGCACCTGAAGCAAGGGGGAAGATAATGCTGTTTGGACACTGGTTAAATCAAAGGGAAATCCCTGACCCGTATCGCAAGAGTGATGAAGCCTTCCTATCTGTATATAAGCTTATTGAACAGGCTGGTAAACTTTGGGCCGAAAAATTAGGTGCATAATTCAGGAATAATCGCATGTCATCAGTAATAAATAAATCTACATCTAAAGATGATGAAGGAATTGACTTAGGTCGCCTTGTTGGGGAAGTTATCGATCATAGGAAACTAATCGTTTCAGTAACATCCTTATTTACATTAATTGCACTATTATACGCAATTTTTGCTACACCCATTTATCAAGCAAATGCCCTTGTACAAGTTGAACAAAAACAGGCTAATGCTATATTAAATAATCTTAGCCAGATGCTTCCTAATAGCCAGCCACAATCTGCACCGGAAATAACATTACTTGGCTCGCGTATGATTCTTGGCAAAACTGTAGATGATTTAAATCTGCAAATACGAGTAAAGCAAGAATATTTTCCAATATTTGGGCGAGGTATGGCAAGGTTAATGGGAGATAAACCAGGGACGCTGTCAGTATCACGGTTATATATACCTGAATCAAATGGGGAAGATGTCCCTGAAATTCAATTAATAGTAATCGATAATAACAATTTTAAACTTGATATTGGTGATGAATCTTACGATGGTAAAGTGGGGGAGCTGTTAGACAAAGGTGGTATAACAATAAAAGTAGATGAAATTAAGGCGACACCAGGTGCTAAATTCTCAATTAAATACGTTAGTAGATTAAAGGCAATAACAGATTTACAAGAGGGCTTGGAAGTCGCCGATCAAGGTAAGGACACTGGAATGTTGGGTATTTCCTTGACTGGAGATAACTCACAACTTATTGAAAGAATAGTTGATAGCGTTAGCAATAATTACCTTGCCCAAAATATTGCAAGGCAGGCTGCTCAGGATGCGAAAAGTTTAGATTTTTTAAATGAACAATTGCCTAAAGTTCGAAGTGAACTAGATTTAGCTGAGGATAAATTAAATAAATACCGTCAGCAAAATGATTCCGTTGATTTGTCATTAGAAGCAAAATCAGTTCTTGATCAGATAGTTAATGTTGATAACCAGTTGAATGAATTAACATTTCGCGAGTCCGAGATATCTCAGTTGTATACGAAAGAACATCCAACGTATAAAGCTTTGATGGAAAAAAGAAAAACATTACAAGATGAAAAAACAAAGTTAAATAAACGTGTGGCAACAATGCCAGAAACTCAACAAGAAATACTAAGATTTAGTCGTGATGTTGAATCGGGGCGAGCTGTGTATATGCAGTTACTTAATCGCCAGCAAGAATTAAGTATATCTAAGTCAAGTGCTATTGGTAACGTCAGAATAATTGACAATGCGGTAACTGAATTAAAGCCAGTCAAACCAAAGAAAGTATTAGTTGTACTTATCGGTATTGTATTGGGTGGAATGGTCTCAATTGGTATCGTATTACTACGTGTCTACCTTAGGAGAGGTATAGAAAGCCCTGAGCAATTAGAGGAAGTGGGTTGTAATGTTTATGCAAGTATACCTGTTGCTGAATCCTACACTAACACCGTTTCACAAGCTAAAAAATGGGGTAAAAAGAGTAGTGATGAAAATCAAGGTTTTCTCGCGGTAGATAACCCCGCTGATCTTGCTATCGAGGCAATTCGTGGCTTACGTACAAGCTTACATTTTGCCATGATGGAAGCAAGAAATAACGTTCTGATGATTTCAGGTGCTAGTCCAAACGCAGGGAAAACATTTGTAAGCTCTAATTTAGCCGCAGTAATCTCGCAAACAGGTAAAAAAGTATTATTCATTGATACTGATATGAGGAAAGGTTATACGCACAAGCTCTTTCATGAGAACAACGAAAATGGGCTTTCCGATATATTAGTCGGAAAAATTGAACCTTATGCAGCCATCAAAAAAGTTACATCAGCAGGTTTTGATTATATCTCAAGAGGAATGGTTCCACCTAATCCTGCTGAGTTGCTAATGCATCGTCGCTTTGGCGAGTTAATAAATTGGGCAAGTGAAAACTACGACATTGTAGTATTAGACACTCCTCCTATTTTAGCAGTAACAGACCCTGCCGTGATTGGGCATTATGCGGGTACTACACTATTAGTTGCGCGCTTTGAACTAAATACTGTAAAAGAGATAGAAGTAAGTGTTAAGAGATTTGAGAATACTGGAATTGTAGTTAAAGGTTGTATTTTGAATGGTGTAGTGAAAAAAGCCAGTAGTTACTATGGTTATGGGTATAGTCATTACGGTTATACCTACAAGGATAAAAATTAAAAAAAAAAGTATATGTGGGACTAAGAAGGGTTCTGCATATACTTTATTCTAAACCTAAATATAATTATGAAAATTGATTTAATGGGTTAAGCGAATCGAAGAGAGGGCATTATGACGCTTATCGTCAGAAATATTATTGTCAGTATTGCTTTGGCAGTATCTGATTTTTTTTCGTTTGTAATTTCTTTGTATTTGGCTATAGGTGTTTTATCGCTCACAATGAGCGATTACGAAAAAATTGTGCCTAGTAATCAAATAGAAGGCTGGATTGCGCTTCATTGGCTTCTTGCTTTCTGTTGTGTCGGTTGGTATACCATAAGATTACGTCATTATTTTTACCGAAAAACATTTTGGTTCGAATTAAAAGAAATACTTCGTACATTAGTCATTTTCGCAGTAATAGAAATCGCCGTCATGGCATTTACTACCTGGTCTTTTTCACGTTTTTTATGGGTATTAACCTGGATATTCGTATTATTTCTAGTTCCTACACTAAGGATGATAACGAAAAGAGTGTTAGATGTTTTTGGTTTATGGCGTAGGGATACATGGATTATTGGTAGTAGTACAAATGCGATAGAGGCTTACAAAGCAATAAATAGTGAACGTAATCTGGGGTTAGTAATTGTAGGTTTTATTGCATGTGAAGGCGACACTAAAAGAGTTAGTGACATTGATGGCATACCGGTTTTAATGAACGATCTAAATTGGCTGTCAACGATTGATAAAAAAACTCAATTTATAGTCGCGGTTGAGTCATACCAAGGTGAAATACGCAATGCTTGGCTGCGAAACTTTATGATAAGAGGATATCGCTACGTATCGGTAATTCCGACTTTGCGCGGTATGCCGCTCGACAGCACTGATGTATCCTTCATTTTTAGTCATGAAGTGATGATATTTCGTGTGCAACAAAATTTAGCTAAAATGTCATCGCGGATTCTTAAACGTGTGTTTGATATATTTGGATCTTTATTTATTATTCTCATACTTTCTCCTGTTTTGCTATATATAAGTAGGAAAGTTAAGATAGATGGAGGACCTGCTATTTATGGACATGAACGTATTGGTAAAGGCGGTAAACCATTTAAGTGTTTAAAATTTCGCTCAATGGTAATTAACTCTAAGGAAGTCCTAGATGAATTATTGGCAACTGACAAAGAAGCAAAACAAGAATGGGACGCAACTTTTAAATTAAAAAATGATCCCCGTATTACAAAAATAGGCGGGTTTCTACGTAGAACAAGTTTAGATGAATTACCACAGTTATTTAATGTTCTGAAAGGTGAAATGAGTTTAGTTGGACCTAGGCCAATAATAACTGCGGAATTGGAAAGATATAACGATGAAGTTGATTATTATCTTCTCAGTAAACCTGGAATGACTGGTTTATGGCAGGTTAGTGGGCGTAGTGATGTCGATTATGAAACAAGGGTATATCTAGACGCATGGTATGTTAAAAACTGGTCAATGTGGAATGATATTGCCATTCTCTTTAAGACTATTGGTGTGGTATTGAAAAAGGATGGTGCATATTAAACCGCACTTAAAATTAGTTAATAAAGAGTTTTAATATGAAATACTATATTGCAATACCAACATATAATGGTGGGGAAATATGGAGATCAGCAGTCGCTAATATACAAAAATATGCGCCTGCTAATTTGCTGGTACACGTTATTGACTCCACAAGCAAAGATGATACCGTTGCCATCGCGGAAAAAGCGGGTTTCGATGTGCTCACTATAGCAGGCAGTGATTTCAATCATGGCGGTACAAGAAATCAAGCTGTTGAAAAGTATATTGAAAATTATGATGTAGTTATTTTTCTGACACAAGATGCTATCCCCCATCAGAATTTTATTGAGGAAATAATATCAGTATTTGCTGATGAGAGTATTGCATGTGCTTACGGACGGCAGTTACCTCATAAAGATGCTAATCCGCTTGCACGACACGCTAGAGGATTTAGTTATCCGGAAAAAGGATATATTTGTGGGAAAGAAAACATTCCAGAAATGGGATTGAAAACAGTATTTATGTCAAATTCCTTCTCAGCTTATAGGCTATCAGTCTTCAAAAAACTAGGGGGGTTCCCGTCAAACACTATTCTGTGTGAGGACATGTTTTACACAGCAAAAGCCGTTCTTTCTGGCTATAAGGTGGCTTATGCTGCAAAGGCCGAGGTACAACATTCTCATAACTACACACCATTAGAAGAGTTCAGACGTTATTTTGATATTGGTGTGTTCCATAAAGATGAACCATGGATTCGTCAAAGTATCGGAGGCGCTGGAGGAGAGGGGAAGAGATATTTGCTCTCGGAAATTAAGTTCCTGCTAAAAAATGCTCCTCATTGGATCCCTTTGGCATGCATAAATAATGTTATGAAAATATTAGGGTACAAGTTAGGACAAAAATATGAAAAGTTACCTAGAAAACTGATTAAATTATTTAGTATGCACAAGCGTTATTGGGATTTTTGAATTCTTAGGTAGTATCTTTCACATTGAGCTATTTTGATATTAGAGGGCAACATGAAAATAATTGTTACCGGTGGTGCGGGATTTATTGGTTCGGCCGTAGTGCGTCATATAATTAACGATACTCCAGACGAAGTAGTCGTTGTTGATAGTCTTACCTATGCAGGTAATCTAGAGTCATTGACAGATGTTGCTGACAGCCCACGTTTTAAATTTGAACAGGTGAGTATCTGTGACAGAGCAGAACTTGATCGGATTTTTAACGAGCAGCAACCACATGCTGTAATGCATTTGGCTGCTGAAAGTCATGTTGATCGCTCAATCGATGGTCCAGCCGAGTTTATTGAAACCAATATTATCGGAACCTATACGATGCTCGAGGCCGCTCGTTCTCACTGGAATCAGTTAGACGAGGAAGGAAAACAAAATTTCCGTTTTCATCATATCTCGACTGATGAAGTTTATGGAGATCTTCATGGAACTGATGATCTATTCACTGAGACGACTCCTTACGCTCCTAGCAGTCCCTATTCTGCATCTAAAGCGTCAAGTGATCATTTAGTACGAGCGTGGCTTAGAACCTATGGTCTTCCAACAATTGTGACTAATTGTTCTAATAACTACGGGCCATATCATTTCCCGGAAAAATTGATACCTTTGATCATCCTGAATGCATTAGACGGTAAACCACTGCCAGTGTATGGGGATGGTGGTCAGATCCGTGATTGGCTATATGTTGAAGATCATGCTCGTGCGTTATATAAGGTGGTTACCGAAGGTATTGTAGGTGAAACATACAATATTGGCGGGCATAACGAACGTAAAAATATCGATGTTGTAAAGACTATATGTCATCTACTTGAAGAACTTGTACCGGTTAAGCCTGCTGGGGTTGCACAATATACCGATCTCATCACATATGTTACAGATCGTCCTGGCCATGATATGCGCTATGCAATTGATGCCGATAAAATCTATAAAGAGTTAGGATGGAAACCACAGGAAACCTTTGAAAGTGGAATTCGTAAAACTGTTGAATGGTACTTGGCTAACGAAGTATGGTGGAGTCGTGTAAAAGATGGTTCCTACGCGGGTGAGCGCTTAGGTTTGTCTCGTTAATTTTTTAGGAAAAGAAGAAAATGAAAGGTATTGTTCTTGCAGGTGGTTCTGGTACTCGTCTTTATCCTATTACTAAAGGGACTTCGAAGCAGCTTTTACCTATTTATGATAAACCAATGGTTTATTATCCAATCTCTGTTCTGATGCTTGCTGGTATTCGCGATATTTTAATCATTTCGACTCCTGATGATATGCCTGGATTCAAGCGTTTGCTCGGGGATGGCAGTCAGTTTGGTGTAAAATTTAGTTATGCTATTCAGCCAAGCCCTGATGGCCTTGCACAAGCATTCTTGATTGGTGAAGAGTTTATCGATGGGGACAGTTGTGCGCTGGTTCTGGGGGATAACATTTACTTTGGTGAAAGTTTTGGACGTAAGTTAGAAACTGTTGTGCAACGAACAGACGGCGCGACTGTATTTGGCTACCAGGTAATGGATCCGGAACGTTTCGGTGTTGTTGAATTTGATGAAAGAAATCGGGCAGTGTCTCTCGAAGAAAAACCATCCGAACCAAAATCTAATTGGGCGGTTACGGGACTTTATTTCTACGATAAAAATGTTGTTGAAATGGCAAAGAAAGTTAAACCATCTGCCCGCGGTGAGTTAGAGATTACTACGCTAAATGAAATGTATCTTGAACTAGGCAATTTGCATGTTGAAAAATTAGGTCGAGGATTTGCGTGGTTAGATACCGGTACTCATGAGAGTTTACTTGAGGCCTCTCAATTCATCCATACAATTGAACAGCGACAGGGATTTAAAGTGGCGTGCCTTGAAGAGATTGCATACCGCAAAGGCTGGTTAAGCTCTGACGATGTATTAGCTCAGGCCAAGGTCCTAGGGAAAACTCAATATGGACAGTATCTCAAGATGCTGGTAGAGGAAAAATAATAATGCAAGTTCTTGATACGAAGATTAAAGATGTGAAAATTATTCAGCCAAAAGTCTTTGGTGATGCTCGCGGTTTCTTTCTCGAAACGTTTGAAAAAAATCGTTATAGAGACATGCTTAATTTAGATTTGGATTTTGTGCAAGATAATCATTCACGCTCATCTAAGGGAGTATTACGTGGTTTACATTTTCAGAAGCATAATCCGCAAGGGAAACTTGTACGAGTCGTACGCGGCACTGTATTTGATGTAGCGGTTGATATACGTAAAGATTCTCCTACGTTTGGCGAATGGCAGGGGGTAATTTTATCAGAGGATAATAAAACCCAATTTTGGATTCCGCCCGGGCTAGCGCACGGATTTGTTGTTATATCAGATATAGCGGATTTCGAGTATAAATGTACTGATTATTACACTCCTGAAAATGAGAGATGTTTGATCTGGAATGATCCAGATATAGGAATTGATTGGCCTATTGATAAACCTTTATTATCAGAAAAAGATAAAGCTGGTAAGCGACTGACGGAGCTTTTTGAATGAGAATACTATTAACTGGTTCAAATGGCCAATTAGGTCATTGTTTCATGGATAGGATCCCTGAAGATTGGCAAGTGATAGCAACTGATACTAAAGAGCTTGATATTACAAATTTTTCGAACGTTTCAAAATTTGTTGATGAGGTAAGACCAGATGTCATAGTAAATGCTGCAGCATATACAGCAGTAGATAAAGCTGAGACAGAAAAAGAGATCGCTAAACTTGTTAACGTTGATGGGCCTAAAAATTTAGCTGCGGCTGCTAAAAAAAACGGAGCAGTTTTAATTCATGTATCTACTGATTATGTTTTTGATGGCCAGCAAAAAGAACCTTATATAGAAAATGATTTAACAAATCCACTAAGTGTTTACGGCAGAACGAAACTTGAGGGAGAGAAAGTTGTTTTCGAACAAAACGAAAACTCTATTATAGTACGTACTGCATGGGTTTATAGTGAGTATGGCAACAACTTCGTTAAAACAATGGTCCGTTTAGCATCAGAGCGCGATGAAATTAAAGTTGTTGATGATCAGTATGGCAGTCCTACATATGCAGGTGATATTGCGTTTGCGATCATTTCATTAATAAGAGCAAAAGCTACGCCTGGAATTTATCATTATTGTGGTAATCAGGACATGAGCTGGAAGGACTTTGCTTCCCTGATAATTATGGAGGCAAAGAATATTAATATAATATGTAAAAATGTCAAGGTTCATTCCATTACAACTGATGAATATCCAACACAAGCGACGCGGCCGAAATTTTCGACTTTAAACTGTGATAAAATAAAACATTACGGTATAGAACTATCTAGTATTGAAAAAAACCTGCAAAAGGTTTTATATTTTATCAATAAGAAATAATATTTCGCATAATTAGGGTAAAATAATGGACTCTGAAATCGCTAAAAAAACAAAAGTGAGTGTTTATATATCAACGCATAATCGACTTGAACGATTAAAAAGAGCAATAAGATCAGTACTGTCGCAAGATTATGAGAATATTGAACTTTTAATATGTGATGATGCTTCAATTGATGGCACACAAGAATATATCATGTCACTTTGTCGTGAAGATAGCCGGGTCCGTTATTTTAGAAATGATGTAAATAAAGGTGCATGTGCCACAAGGAATTTAGGTATCTTTAATGCGTCAGGATATTTTATTACGGGCTTAGATGATGATGATGAATTTATGCCGAATCGACTAAGTACTTTTGTTAGTAATTGGGATGACAAATATTCATTTTTATCATGTGATTTTTATGATTGCTATAATAATATAAAAAGGAGATCACATTATAAGAGGAAAAACAAAGAGGTTTGTTATAATTACAAGGATTTACTTTTTGACAACATTGCATCTAATCAAGTATTCACATTGACAGAGCGTATGCGAGAAATAAACGGATTCGACGTCAGCGTGAAAAGATTACAAGATTGGGATACATGGTTAAGGTTGGCTCATCATTTCGGTATTTTCAAAGTTTTACCTGAGATTACTTATATTATGCATCATGATCATAGTCCGCATGAACAACGTGTTTCAAAAAATTATCCTTTTGCATTAGCGTTAAATGAACTCAGTCAGCGTAACTTAAACTTATATAATAATGATGAAAAGAAATTTGTTGATTATCTTGTGTCTTTAGAAAATAAAAAAGGGAAGTTATTAGATAGTGTGATATGGAGTATTAAAAGGAAACATGCAAAATACTCGATTAAATATTTACAACAGTTCTTCACAAAAAATAACCAAAGATGAGTTTGAGGTTTATATGTCAACGGAGTGTTTAGTAATAATTGTAACGCACAATAGCCAGAAACATATACAATGGTGTTTGGATGGGTTAGCTACATCTGAGTCAGACTTAAGTATAAAAATTGTGGATTCCGGATCGAATGATACTTCATATTTAGATAACCTATCGTGCAAACATAAGTTAGAAGTAATAAAAAAAGATAATATTGGATTTGTTAAAGGTAATAATCTGGTTTTACAAATGGGATTCCAATGTAAATGGACTTTATTATTGAATCCAGATGCTGCAATTGATGGTTCAAAATTAGATAAGTTATTAACTTTGGCCAATGAAACTGATAATGACGATATCGGAATTTTTTCGGTCCCTTTAATTCGTTATTCAATTGATCAAATGAAGGAGATGGATGTCTATGATTCTTTAGGTATAGCCGCAACATCTTATGGTAGATGGTATGATATTGGTTCAAGCGAGCCGCTAAAAAAATTAGATAGTAACCCATCTGAAGTTTTAGCTGTTTGTGGTGCGTTTATGCTTATACGTAATGATGCTCTTAAAGTATGTCTCGATAAATCTAATTCAATAGGATTTGAAAGTAGTTATCATATGTATAAAGAGGATATAGAATTGTGTCTCAGGTTTAGGAAATATAATTGGAAAGTAATGATGATCAATCACTTAAATGCATATCATTGCAGAGGGTGGAATAAACCTAGAGGAAAGATTCCTTTTTGGGCAAAGTATCATTCCGCAATTAATGATTTAGATCTTGCATTTAGATATAAAAAAATGCACATGCCATATGCAATTAGTAAGTATTTATGGGTAAATTTCGTAGAACGCTTTAAATTAATATAGATGGATAATTTATGCCTCACTTTTTTGATAATGAGTTGATATTGTTATATTTGCTTATCTCAATAATTTTATTGTTTTTGGCATCGATTAGTATCATCTCGAATAATAATAAATTAGATAATTTTACGTTGTTACTGGTGTTTATTTTAATCACACTATTTTATGGTCTTCGTTTTCCCGGGACAACCGATACAAAAATGTATTTGAATGAGTTTGATAGTTTATCAAATCTCGATTCCTTTTCCTGGGGTTGGGGGTTCTATGGATTGATGAAGATAATCTCTTACTTTGGTAAGTCACATGATCTTTATATATTCGCTTCGTCTTTATTTTTAACACTAAGTCTCTTGATATTTGTGCTCTATGCCTTTAAAGGAAAAGCATATAAGGCATTTGTATTTATCGCTTTTTTTTATAGCTGGGATGTGCTTGAGTTATCAACGAATGCTTACAGGCAAGGTGTCGCGGCTATAATTGCAGGGATAGCGTGCGTATTGTTTTACCGCAAAAAATTTATATTATCAGCAGCTCTGTTTTATGTTGCACTATCATTCCACTGGGGTGCAATTGTTGTTATATTGGCTTGTGTGTGCTCCTATTTATTTACTAATGAAAAAATAATTACTTATACTGGTCGAATTGCACTACTGATGTTTCTTCTTTCAGTTTTTATTAAAATTGATATCATGGGGATTGTTTATGAAAACGTGTCCTCACTTGGTTTTCTATTTAGTGGTGTAAATATAGCATCTAAGGCCGACGCATACCTTGCTGGCGGTGTTGAAGGTGCCAATTTCTATGATTTTAACATTCCCCGGCGACTGTATAATATATTAACAACAATCATCCCTTTGCTTTTATTTGTGCTATATACTTTAAACAAAGATAACAGGAAAGCTTTTTTTTCCGAAGTGAACTCCACTTGTATTATATCTCTCTTTGCTATTATGAGTGTTTATGGCGTATTGTTAATTTCCATGACTTGGTTTATGCGTAACTTTTACTGGAATACCTTTTTTTCATGCGCAATTTATCCTTTGTTTCTTGATTCAGTAAGTAAAAGTAATCCAAAAAAATTAACTAAATATACGATAGTATTAGCATCGTTTTTGTTGTTTCTATCATTCATAACAATGTGGCGTACTCCTTCAATATTTATATCCTATCCATAAAAGTTATTTTTCAGGTAAATGGGAGTGTAAATGAAATTTAAAAGATGGTTTTTATTATTTTTATTTCTGGCTGAAGCTCCGCTGGTTGTGCACGGTCAGGATATAAAATTTAACTACCTGGGGAAGCCAATTACGACTTTTGACGGATATTCACCTATTTATCTTAAAGGAGTATATGCCGCTAAGGATACCTTTGGAATGAGGCAAAATGCTGTTGTTGCATCTTTTAAAGCGAATTCCGGTAATCCATTTAGTTTCCCAATCCTAGGACTAAATTCTCTATATGATCTGACTCGGTACATGGATCGTGATTCAGTAGCTTTATATGCAGATAATACGGCGCCTAACTTCAAGTCATGGGAAATAATATCTGACGCCAAAATAACAGCCACTTCGATTGTTTCTGATTACATCGACAATCAAAAAGTTCAGCCGGGAATGATTATCGAAACTCAAAGTAACCCTAAATGGACTACATATGTAGTGTCTGTAACCAAGGGAAAAATAATCACAAGTGGTTGGGTTAACATGAAAACCAAACACATGGGTACACCAGATACAAATGTAATAATATTAAATCCATTAACCAAAATTTGGGCTGCTAATTTCAATATTACTCTTCCGAGTGATTCTCGAGCTATCAAAGGCGTCGTACAGGAGAATGGTGTCGTTAATAATAAGATAAAGTCGGGTATTGTAAACGGTGTTGATACTGTAATTCTACCATATTCAAAATTTGGTGGGGCTTCAGCTTATGTTGCAAGATCAGCAAATACAGGATTTAATCAACAATGGAATGCGGGATATTTATCATTAGGGAATAAATACAATTTTGTTAGTAGAAATACGAGTGTAAATAATTCTCTTGTCAGTTATCTTGATGCCTCCAATTCTGACATAGGTTTGCAGTTTTCAGGTAATAATAAAAAACAATCAATTGAATGGTTAAATGGTGAAAAGGTAACTGCTGCTATATCCCCTACCGGCCAATTGCAAAAAATAAATTACAAAACATCTACTATTACTAAATCTGCAAAGCTTACAGATGATAATGCAAGATATATATTCTTAACACATGAGAATATAATAGTGACATTACCAGACACTGATGACTTGATTGATGGATATACGCTTAAATTATCTTCTTTTGGTGATGGAGCTTACAAAATAAAATTTGAATCCAAATTGGCTATTAAGGGTAACGTTGATTTGAAAAATGATAATTGGAGTAAAGAGTTAATATACTTCGATAAGCAATGGTTTCTTAGTTAATTTATTATTTTATCTATTATAGGGTTTTTGTATGAAACTATTATTAGTTGGCAATCACACTTGTGGGAATCGTGGTGATGCTGCAATTCTTAGAGGATTGTTAAATTGCATCAGGGAAATTGATAGTGAAATTGAGATAGATATTATAAGCCGATATTCCATAAGCTCTTCATATTTATTGGGTGAGAGCATCAAGCAAGATACTTTATATTCTGACGCAAAAAAAACAAAAGGGGGAATATACGCTAAGGTTAGGTCAAAAATAAAAAGCATATTTTTACCATGGGTCCTTATTGCACATTGCCGTGAAAAGGGGATTCTTAGGTATATTAGTCTGCCGAAGCATATTACTAACTTTACTGAAAGCATAAAAGAATATGATGCCATTATTCAAGTAGGCGGCTCTTTTTTTGTTGATTTGTATGGCGCTGCACAATTTGAACATATCTTTTGTTCTTTATTAGCCAAAAAACCGATCTATCTAATTGGGCATAGCGTAGGTCCATTCGATAACAAAAATATTCAGAAAATTGCAAAATTTGCTTTTTCTAATGTAAATAATCTAATTTTGAGAGAAAGTATTAGTAAGGAGCTTATTGCTGATTATAAATTCGATATGGACAACGTGTCAGATGGTGTTGATACTGCTTTTTTAGTAGAAGGGACAAATTATTCTTCTTTCAACGATTACATCTGTCAGCATTGGTTAACCAAAATAAGAAACAGCAAATGTGTTGCCATGACTGTAAGAAAACTAGCTCCATTTGATAAACGACTCGGTGTAACTCAGGAACAATATGAATTTGCAATTGCTCGCGTAATTGACCATGTGATTAGTTTAGGATATCAAGTAATCATTTTTTCAACATGCACAGGAATTGAAAGTTATAATAATGATGATAGAATTGTGGCGCTTTCAGTTAAGGATAAAGTAAAAAACACTGAAAAAATTAGTGTTGTTATGGATGAGATTAATGATGCTCAGTTAGGTTTTCTTCTAAGTAAGTGCGAGTTTACAATTGGCACAAGACTTCACTCTGCTATTATATCAATGAATTTTGGGACGCCAGCAATAGCAATTAATTATGAGCATAAATCGAAAGGCATCATGCAATCACTATCTATGGATATTCTTTCTGTCAGTGTACAGGGACTATTCACTGATGAAGTGGTTAATAAAATTAATCACCTTCATAATAATTATGATGGCATCAATCATGATTTATCTCTTCAATTGAAAAGAGTCAAAAAAGAAGGGCGGGATATAATTTCCGAAGTTATTAAAGAAATTGGTGCGAAATGAAAATTTTATTTTTTTGTGTTAAATTCCCCTTGGCATCAGAAACCTTTATTTTAAATCAAATTATCTCTTTTATTAAGAAGGGATATGATGTCAAAGTGCTCTCAATTTATCCTGGCGATATGGATAAAATACATGATGACTATCTGGAATATGATTTAAAAAGTAAAGTGCATTATATTTTTGATGAAGATATAACATCAAAATCCAAATATTTTCAGTTTAGTAAAAGAGTACAATATAGCTTGAAGTCTTTTGCCTTGGGGAACATAAACTCGTTTAATTTTAATAAATATGGATTTTTGTCTTATACGCTTCTTCTTCCCGCTTTAATTGGTCGTGTCGCAAGTAGGATTGAAAGTGATTATATCATAGCACATTTTGGGCCGTGTGGAGTTTTAGCAAATTGTTTGCGGAGTTGTGGTGTTTTACATGGGAAAATAGTTACTGTTTTTCATGGTTACGATCTTTCAGCCACCAATTTGCTAAACAGATATAAAGGATTCTATAAGAGACTCTTTAATGATGGTGATTTGTTCCTTCCTGTGAGTCATGTGTGGGAAAGTAAATTAATCGAAATGGGATGTGATAAAGGTAAAATTTCTGTTATTAGAATGGGTATCCAGATTGAAAATTTTAGCTTTTATCCGCGCCCCTTTAGAAATGAACCATTGAAAATTATATCAGTATGTAGATTGACAGAGAAAAAAGGCCTGCGCTATGCAATTCAGGCGTGTGATATCTTGAATAAGAGTGGTTATAGATTTCAGTATGATATTGTTGGTTATGGAGAGTTAAATGCAGAACTTCAACAGCTCATCAGCAAATACGGGCTTGAAGATAAAGTAAATATTATCGGTTTTCAACCTCAGTCTGTGGTTAAAAAATTGTTGATGAAGAGTGATGTTTTTCTCCTACCCTCTGTTACTGCAAATAATGGTGATATGGAAGGTATTCCCGTTGCTTTAATGGAAGCAATGGCAATTGGTTTACCAGTTATTTCTACTTTTCACAGTGGAATTCCTGAACTAATTGAAAACGATGTTAGTGGTTGGCTATGTGATGAACGAGATTTTCAGGCTATTGCCAATATCCTAATTTCATTGTTAAAGGATCAAAAAGATCTGAAATATATTCAAGATAATGCTAGACGCAAAATCGAATTATCATTCAATCAGGAAAAAGAATACTCTCAAATGGCTAATCTCTTGGAGAGGCTTTCATGAGTGGATTGAGGAAGCAAGCTTCTTGGCTTTTGTTTTCCAACATATTTGCAGCAATACTTCAGATTATCCAAATTAGTGTGTTAGCCCGACATTTGGAACTACATGAGTTGGGTATGCTTGCGATCGTTAATTCAATTTTAATGATAGCAATGATTTTGCAAGATATGGGTATGAGTAGTTATATTATTCATAGACAAGATCTTAGTCGAGATGAACAAAGCACAATATATTGGGTTAATTTTATTTTAAGTATTTTGGCAGGGGGGATTGTTTTATTAGTTGCTTGGCCTTTAGCTAGATTTTATATGATGGATAAGCTTACTCCATTGGTCATGCTTTCAAGTATAAACTTTCTGTTTTTAGGTTCGCTTTCACAATATCAAGCTCATTATATCAAAGCAAAGAGGATGGTGTCTCTTTCCCAAATAGAAATGTCCGCAAAGACTCTCTCTTTTTTATTTGTTATATATGCAATATTGTATACAGAGTTAAGAACTTCGGCTGTTATTATCGGTCTCATTGTAAATGCCTGTCTCAGGTTAGCTTTTATGAGCTATTTTGGAGATAAAGATTGGAGGCCTAAATTTGTTTTCGAAAAAAACATTTGTAAAGGTGTCTTCAGTTATGGGATATACCAGCTCGGTTCTCAGATAATCAATCAGCTTAGAACTCAATTAGACGTAATTATTATTGGCAAAGTCCTTGGTGGTGATTCTTTAGGTTTATATTCTCTTGCAAAAGATTTGATTATGCAACCTTTGAAACTGATTACACCAGTTATAAATAGATTAGCACTACCTCGTTTTGCTGAAGCACAGCGTGATACTAATCTTCTAGAGACAGTATACTTAAAAGGGACTCTGTTAATAGTATCAGCCAGTGCAATATCGTTTGTCGGAATTTTTATCTTTTCTCCTATAATTATTTTTATTTTGTATGGAGAGCAGCGTATGACAATAATGACTTTATTACCTTATATGTTGCTTTTTGGAATGTTGAGACCAATGGGGGGATTAACTGGCGCGATAGCTCAAGCCAACGGAAGAACCAATGTTGAATTCAAGTGGAATATAATAGCAGGTATTGTAGCATTATGTTTGTCAAGCTCAATATTTTTATATTCCTCTCTATGGTATGTCTCTCTGGTGCTATCGATTACTCAAATAATAATAACTTTTCTTGTATATCCATTTTTTGTTAAGCCAATAGTAAATTCAAATTTCTCTTCTTACCTTCTAAATTGGATGCCGGTTTGTTTGTTGTTTATTGTTATTGTAATATTGATTCAGAATTTTAATTTCTTTGTTTATCCTTTTTGGTAATTTTTTTAAAGATAAATATCTTATTAATTTATTTCATAGTGTTATTGTATCGTTTTTACATTAAAAATAATTTTGCCCTATCCATATTACTAGCTTTGCGCTAACATAATCATCACATTAAGCTGCGAATTTGTCGCAGTGACCACACCTGACAGGAGTATGTAATGTCCAAGCAACAGATCGGGGTTGTCGGTATGGCAGTGATGGGGCGTAATCTTGCGCTCAACATCGAAAGCCGCGGTTATACCGTCTCCGTTTTCAACCGCTCCCGTGAAAAGACCGAAGAAGTGATTGCCGAGAATCCAGGCAAGAAACTGGTCCCACATTATACAGTGCAGGAGTTTGTTGAATCACTCGAGACTCCACGCCGTATCCTGTTAATGGTGAAGGCGGGCGCAGGTACTGATAGTGCCATCGCCTCTCTGAAGCCCTACCTGGATAAGGGTGACATTATCATCGATGGTGGTAATACCTTTTTCCAGGATACGATTCGCCGTAATCGTGAGCTTTCTGCTGAAGGTTTTAACTTCATTGGCACCGGCGTATCCGGTGGTGAAGAAGGGGCTCTTAAAGGTCCTTCGATCATGCCTGGTGGTCAGAAAGAAGCTTATGAACTGGTTGCTCCAATTCTCAAGCAGATTGCTGCAATCGCCGAAGACGGTGAGCCATGCGTAACCTATATCGGTGCGGATGGTGCTGGTCATTATGTAAAAATGGTTCACAACGGTATTGAATACGGTGATATGCAGCTTATTGCAGAAGCCTACGCTTTACTGAAAGGGGGTCTGGCGCTTTCTAATGAAGAGCTGGCGCGAATCTTTACCGAATGGAATGAAGGTGAGCTTAGCAGCTATCTCATTGATATAACTAAAGACATCTTCACCAAAAAAGATGAAGAGGGTAAATACCTGGTCGACGTGATCCTCGATGAGGCAGCAAACAAAGGTACCGGTAAATGGACCAGCCAGAGCTCTCTTGATCTCGGTGAACCGCTGTCACTTATCACTGAATCTGTATTCGCTCGCTACATCTCTTCACTGAAAGATCAGCGTGTAGCTGCTTCGAAAGTCCTTACCGGGCCGCAGGCGAAAAGTGCAGGCGATAAAGCGGAGTTCGTTGAGAAAGTTCGTCGCGCTCTGTATCTGGGCAAAATCGTCTCTTACGCTCAAGGCTTCTCCCAGTTGCGCGCGGCTTCTGATGAATACAACTGGGATCTGAACTACGGTGAGATCGCGAAAATCTTCCGTGCCGGCTGTATTATTCGTGCTCAGTTCTTGCAAAAGATTACTGATGCCTATGAGCAGAACGTTGGCATTGCCAACCTGCTGCTGGCTCCATACTTCAAGCAGATCGCCGATGATTATCAACAAGCGTTGCGCGATGTAGTTGCATACGCAGTGCAGAATGGTATTCCGGTTCCAACTTTCTCTGCGGCCATCGCTTACTACGATAGCTATCGTTCCGCAGTCTTGCCTGCTAACCTGATTCAGGCGCAGCGTGACTATTTTGGCGCGCATACCTATAAGCGTACCGATAAAGAAGGTGTGTTCCACACTGAGTGGATGGATTAATTTCCATTCGGTAATTCAATGCAAAATCCCGGTTGGTTTTTAGCCGGGATTTTTTGTACATTTTCTCCAGACACTCGCAATTCTGTAACAAATTTGTACTTCCTCTTTAGAGTTTAGGCTGTTACCCCGCCACTGGTAAGGTCTCTCCTTGACATACATCCAGCCACGGAGTAAAACCGCCGCAAGTGTTGATTACCAGGGTGGCTAATATGCCGCCGTCCAGTTAACTTATTAAAGTGTGATCGAATGAAAATTACTATTTCCGGTACCGGTTATGTTGGTTTATCGAATGGCATCTTGATTGCGCAAAACCACGAAGTGGTGGCGCTGGATATCATTCAATCCAAAGTTGATATGATTAACCAAAAGATTTCTCCGATTGTCGATAAGGAGATCCAGGAATATCTGGCGGAAAAACCGTTGAATTTTCGCGCGACAACGGACAAGCATGATGCCTACCGTAATGCAGATTATGTCATTATCGCTACGCCGACTGACTACGATCCTAAAACGAACTACTTCAATACTTCGACTGTTGAAGCCGTTATTCGTGATGTCACCGAGATTAACCCAGACGCGGTAATGATTATTAAATCCACCATTCCCGTTGGCTTTACGCGTGATATTAAAGAGCGCCTGGGCATTGATAACGTCATTTTCTCTCCTGAGTTTCTGCGTGAAGGCCGCGCCCTTTACGACAACCTGCACCCGTCTCGTATCGTCATTGGCGAACGTTCAGAACGCGCGGAGCGTTTCGCTAATCTGCTGAAAGAAGGCGCGATTAAGCAGGATATCCCGACGCTGTTTACTGACTCCACCGAAGCTGAGGCGATTAAGTTATTCGCCAATACCTACCTGGCGCTGCGCGTAGCCTACTTTAATGAACTGGATAGCTATGCTGAAAGCCAGGGTCTGAACAGTAAACAGATCATCGAAGGCGTGTGCCTCGATCCGCGAATCGGTAATCACTATAACAACCCCTCCTTTGGCTACGGCGGCTACTGCCTGCCGAAAGATACCAAGCAGCTGCTGGCAAACTACGAATCTGTACCTAATAACATCATCGGTGCCATCGTAGATGCTAACCGCACGCGCAAAGATTTTATCGCTGACTCAATCCTGGCGCGCAAACCTAAAGTCGTTGGTATCTATCGCCTGATCATGAAGAGTGGCTCCGATAACTTCCGCGCTTCTTCTATTCAGGGCATCATGAAGCGTATCAAGGCCAAAGGTATCCCGGTCATTATCTACGAACCGGTTATGCAGGAAGATGAGTTCTTCAATTCCCGCGTGGTTCGCGATTTCGACACATTCAAACAAGAAGCTGACGTGATTGTCTCAAACCGAATGGCTGAAGAGCTGTCGGATGTCGCTGACAAAGTGTATACCCGTGATTTGTTCGGTAGTGACTAAATCGATCTCAGAGATAAGCTGGAGGGGGAAGATTCCCCCTAAATAGTTATTGCTAAGAAACGGTTGAATCATATTTATATATTGCCTTGCTATATATGAAACCAATGTTCTAATATTTGTTATTGCAATATCATTATTTATTAATATCTATAGTATAAAATTATTTGCATATTTAAAATGGTATAAGTACTCGTAAGGATGTTGCATTTTTGCTTATTTTTATTAAATGCGTTCTATATTTTGGAAGCATACAATTTGGCTGAGATTGCGGAGGCTTTCAGTGACCCTTGAAAAATTATCTCATGCTGGTTTTTCGATTCATATTAATCTTTTTTAAAATAAGTTAGGCATTAATATATTTTTTGTAAACACTTAAATATTTATATTTCACGAAAATATATTTCATCTATACATTATCCTAAGGTATTTAAATGTTTCGTCTTGACATCAACGGCTTGCGTTTCATTGCTGTAGCAATGGTGGTACTTTTTCATTTCAAAATAGGATATTTTTATGGCGGTTATGCTGGAGTAGATGTTTTCTTTGTAATATCTGGATTTCTGATGAATGAAATCTGTAAAGAAAAAGTAGGTACTAAAGGCTGGGTTAGTAATTTTTATAAAAAGAGGTTTAAAAGGATCTACCCTGCATTAGTAGCGTGTGTTTTGTTTTCGTTTATATTGGCAATTACATCCACACCACCATCAATGCTTAGAAGTCTTTTTTTGCAAGTAATATCATCATTGAGTTTTACTTCTAATCTATATTATCTAAAAGCAACTTCTGGATATTTTACAGATGCGGCTGATAGTTTTATTTTCTTACATACCTGGTCATTGTCTGTTGAATGGCAGTTTTACTTGATTTTCCCTTTAATTTTAATTGTTTCTAATGCGTTATCTAAAAAAGCCCCACAATATGTTATCTATTTCAGTCTCATTTTGACTTCTTTTATATTTTGTGTTTTATTAATGAAATACAGCCAAATGTATTCTTTTTATTTGTTGCCTAGTCGTGCATGGGAGTTAATAATTGGTGCGATGGCTTCATCAATCACGTTCAAGAATAGGTACCCTAGAATTACAGAAGTTATATCGTTGGTTACTTTAATGCTATTTACTGGTATAGTTAAAGAAAGCTATAGTTGGCCTGGTTTTACGACATTAATCCCCACGATTGCAACGGCGTTGCTACTACATGCGAACATTGGGAATAATAAAACTTTGTTAAAGGCAAAACCATTCCAACTGATTGGGTCAGCATCATATTCAATTTATTTATTTCACTGGCCAGTAGTGTCGTTATTTTATTTGAATAATATTGAATTCAGTCTCTTCAATCAGTTCGCTGGGATATTAATATCTCTAGTTCTTGGCTTTTTATCCTATTTCTTCATTGAAAAAAGAGCGCAACTAGCGATTCTTAAACTTGCTTTTTGCGCAATATTTATTTCATTTGTGGCTTTTTTATGTAATAAATTCAATGCTTCTAAGTTGTGGTTACCTAATTCCGTATTGGCAATGGATGAATTTCATTCTTATGCGGGATCTAAAGAAGGTATTGAACAGTTTGGTAACCAAGGACGAATATGCTTCCTGACGAGTGGATATAATAGCGCTAGTCAATTTACCGAGAGCTCATGTTTGGCGAAAAAGGCTGATTCTAGTGTACAAAGATTGCTTCTGGTGGGTGACAGTCATGCTGCAGAGTATTACAAGGCATCAACAGAATTATACAAAGATTTTTTGGTAATGCAAGTAACCTCATCAGGCTGTATGCCTTTCGTAAATAATACTTATGGGGAGAAGAGATGTACTGATTTAATGGAAAGGCTATATAAGCAATACATTAAAGAATATAAGATTGATACCGTGATTATATCTGCTAACTGGATTGATGGTGAGAAGTATTTTTCCCATTCGCAAATTGCAAATAACATAGAAAATACAGTTGCTTTTTTCAAGCAATATGCTAGGGATGTAGTTGTGTTGGGGCAAACAAAAAATTACGACACAGCATTCTATCGTATCGCACAAAGTAATGATTTTAATGAAATTGATAAACATGCATTGAAACCCCCTAAAAATCTGAATAATTATCTCGTGGCATTTATGGAAAGGAAAAAAATTAATTATATAAATCTTTATGATTTAGATTGTGACGATAAGAAAAATTGTTCTTATATCTCACCAGAAGGATATCCCATGATGTTTGATAACAATCATTTTACATATCCATGGACGAAAATTATGTTATCCAAGGTTCGATATCAAAATAATCAATCAACGCATGAATGATTTAAGACGAGACAATGACAGGCTATATTAGTTAGGATGATTTTTTTATTATCGACATTTTAAATGTAGTAGTTGTTGGTGGAAGCATTGCTGTTGTTGAAATGTAATATTTTCCTAGGAAGAAAGACCTATTTAAATTTAAGCCACAGGTCTTTCATTCATATATATAAGGCGCATTGTTCTGAGAATGTTCTGTGATGCTGTGTTAGCATTGAAATCGGCCCAAACAGTTAAACACAACCAGGTGTTCTCCAGTGAGATAGGAATCCCAAAGCTACCTTTTCCTATTTGAAGACGTGATTGGCTGCCCTACCTAATAGGGAGGTTTACGATGTCTTCTGCCGCCGTAGAATGAAACGCAGAAATTGAGTCGGCGTATACAATTTTTAAGGACTATACATATCATTAAGATAGCAAGAATCAGTATACACTACTCCTGTCGAAGCATTTATTTACTTTTATTTCGGTAATTCCCTATATTTAACGTTAAGTAAAACTTCAGGATTTATTGGTCTGGAAGATATGAAAAGGATTTTTGCATAACTTACTTGGCTGGAGATTTAAAATGTATGGAATTAATATGGAGATATTTATGAATTTGTCCGACCGTTTATATCATTTATTAAGAAATTGTAATGAGGTATAAAAATAACAGATTATCCGACACAATATCATAAGACTTTAGAAACGTAAATTTATGAATTCATATTCCTTCGGCTATGTCAAGGCTTTATTACAGTGATGTTTAAAAGATCATAAGAGGCTTTTTATTCTTAGGCGACTAGAATCTAAATGATTCAG
The DNA here is from genome assembly GCF_018139045.1 of Klebsiella pasteurii. Classification (NCBI taxonomy): domain Bacteria; kingdom Pseudomonadati; phylum Pseudomonadota; class Gammaproteobacteria; order Enterobacterales; family Enterobacteriaceae; genus Klebsiella; species Klebsiella pasteurii. The sequence continues at coordinate 1,987,088 of NZ_CP073236.1, read as the reverse complement.
TTATTCGCCTGACAAATCGTCTTACTTCTCATACCCGACCAACCCCCCTAAAAAACGTGACCTCGCTTAGATTCTTCAATCGATCATCTTGTCCCAACCATTGAGGTCGGATATGTTAAATTCACCTTGTGAAGAGCTACCGTCACTGTGATGTAGACGCTGGAGATAAGCGCCGGAAGGTAAAACAAAGCCTGCTTGCAGGCTTTTGTTGTTTCTGGAATCCGGGTTCTCAGGCGAGCTTCGTTACGACGAGCTAAGGCTCTGATTAAAATTTACACGGGTGATGGTACGGGATCTTTCAAGGGAAGGGCGCAGGCATAGAAAACACAAATCATTTACTGCCATTAGAATAGTAAAGGCGAAGTACCAGTTTGATATAACTTTTTTAAATGGTATCCATTGCCAGCTGAAAGGCTATATGTATCCCCACCGCTGGCAGTGTTTATTCTTATATTATTATTTCCTATGCCTGTATTATAATTATATTAAGTTTTCTTTTCACCACTTTCGTTTGTTAAAAGTCAGCTTGGTCTTTTTCTGATCTTTGATATAAGAAATCAGAAAATAGACTGAAACAATCAACAGGATGGCAGCAACTGCTAAGAAAATTATGTTTGCCATAATGCGTACCAGAATGAAAGAATGTTATAAATCCATTTGCCTGCGAACTAATATCTCTGCAAAAGCATGCCTTTGCCTGCTTAACATATCCTGAATTTAAGAAAAATCCTATATGGCGTTTGTGGTTTTTTTACGGAAAGTGGAAAACCCTTTTCCGCGCCAGTAGTTTGAACAATAGCGCTGTAACCGACTTTTGCACCAGCTTGATTCGCTGGTCACAGTTTCCTTTGTACGCGAATGCTCTTCAGTGATTGTATTGAAAGTGGCTTATATCAGAGTTTGTTAATGAATTTGTTTGTTTTGTGTTAACTTAGTGTTTCGTTATTGTGTGGGCCGCGGGCTTTGCGCTGAGATAGTTATAAACAGCGTGTTTTTACGAGCATCTGAATGGATAAGATTGCCGAATGACAATTCTCGATATAAAAAAGCCGCAGTAGTACCTCACTGCGGCTAAATACCTGCGCCATGCCGGGTTGATTAGACCTTGTAGTAGGCCTTATACCAGTCAACGAAGTTCTTCACTCCCTGCCTGACCGTCGTCTGCGGTCTGAATCCCACCGCATCATACAGCGGCTTGGTATCTGCGCTAGTTTCCAGTACATCGCCCGGCTGTATTGGCATCATATTTTTCTCCGCAACCATCCCCATAGCTTCCTCAAGCGCCGTGATGTAATCCATCAGCTCAACCGGTGAACTATTACCGATGTTATACACCCGGTATGGCGCTGAGCTATCTGCCGGTGAACCCGTCTCAACGGTCCATTCCGGATTGGGCTGCGGGATAATATCCTGCATCCGAACAATCGCCTCAACGATATCGTCAATGTAGGTGAAATCGCGCTTCATCTTGCCATAGTTGTAGACATCGATGGGCTTTCCTTCCAGCATGGCTTTTGTAAATTTAAACAGCGCCATATCCGGACGTCCCCAAGGACCATAGACGGTAAAGAATCTGAGTCCAGTGGTCGGAATACCATAAAGGTGAGAGTAGGTATGCGCCATCAGTTCGTTTGCCTTCTTGGTGGCGGCATACAGCGAAACCGGATGATCAACCGAATCATCGGTAGAGAACGGCATTTTACGGTTAAGGCCATAGACCGAACTGGATGAGGCATAGAGCAAATGCTCAACATTATTGTGTCTGCAGCCTTCAAGAATGTTCAGATAACCAATCAGATTAGCGTCGGCATAAGCGAACGGGTTTTCAAGGGAGTAGCGAACTCCAGCCTGAGCGGCAAGATGGATCACCCGGTTAAATTTCTCATTAGCAAAAAGTCGGGCAATACCCTCGCGATCCGCCAGATCGATTTTGTGAAAACTAAACAGGGGAGACTGCAGTAAATCCAGACGGGCCTGCTTAAGATTGACGTCATAATAGTCGTTCATGTTGTCGAGGCCGACAACTTCATGACCCGCCTCCAGAAGGCGCTTGCAGGTATGAAAGCCGATAAATCCTGCGGCTCCAGTTACTAAAAATTTCATATTCATCCTCTGGGGTGACTGTATCCCGCTATATATTCCTCGATTTTACACTGGCTTGCTGCGTGGATCACCTGCTTTACCGTTGCTGTTTATATTCATGCCTTCGATGGCCAGATGATGTCGTCTATAGCAAGGCATTTTGAGATGGAGATGAGATTCATTATCGATGCTGGATGGTTAGCAGGGTAACAATTGCATGAGGTCTTGTCATAATCTCGCGATTTCAACTCGCTGTACGGCCCTTTAAACCCTCGAAAGTTAACGTTGATAAAAATTGGTTTTATGTATGAATTTACAATTCTTTCACATCGATATGGCTTATTTATTTTTTATCCTTTAAAATCAGCTGGTTAGTTTTTAGATTCTATTTGTTTTACATTATGTTTACTACATGAATCATTTGCAATATGAATTGATTGGCAACGTATTTTCATTTTTATTCCTATAGACCAGCGCTATAATGCGGCAACTCATTTGCATGACCATTGTGTTGTCAGTTTAATCAGCTATCCTGTGCGCAGTATTAAATATGGCACCAGACTGATTGTTGGCGTCATTTCGATCAATAGTGCGCACAGTTTGCGCTGATTCTCAGAAGATGGATGGGAAGATAACGGGAAGAACCCTGTCATGAGTTCAAAAAACAGGCTTGCTAAACGTGCTAATTGAGAAATTCCTGATGGATGGGTCTTAAGCAAACAGCGAGAGTGTGGGCCTGCTAGAATCTTTTAAATTTTCTAGCGAGCAGCACCCAGCGTCACGGGCGATAATCTTGGCCGACAGCCGCTGCGAGAGCGTTTGATGTAAGAAGAGGGTGTGTCGGTTTAGTGCTGCCGTCAAAGGTAGCCGCAGGAGATGTTTACAGATAGGGTTGTTGAATCATTACGCCGTTTGGTTGCGACAGCCAAGGGCGGTAGCGTGGTTGAAAGCGACCTCGTAAGACTATGGGGGGGAGTATCTGACTGAAAAATAGCAGTTTTTACTGTACATTCAGAAACAGCACGTTAACTGGCCATCTCTACGCCAGCTTCTCGCTTGTCCCTGCTTAGTATGGAAGAGCTACCATGGTCGGCTGCTGCCAATGAATTAGAGCGTACAGAAAATTTGGGAAAATCTTGCTTTAACCTATGTGCTTAAGATTTCAGGTTGTATGTCCAAAGACATGGTGTCTATCGGCAGTGTATCTGTCAGGGCGTTAGCGCTATCGCAGTGGATTTCGTTAGTCAGCGACAACTCGCAAATCTAAAGTGCATAACCCAATGCTTAAAATTTCGTAGAATAATTTATGAGTATAAAAATGAAGTATAATCTAGGGTATTTATTTGACCTGCTTGTTGTTATCACCAATAAAGATCTAAAAGTACGCTATAAGAGCAGTGTATTTGGTTATTTATGGTCGATTGCCAACCCCTTACTGTTTGCGATGATCTACTATTTTATTTTTAAATTGATCATGCGAGTCCAGATACCTAATTATACCCTTTTCTTAATAACGGGTCTCTTCCCCTGGCAGTGGTTTGCAAGCTCAGCGACGAATTCGCTTTTCTCATTTATTGCTAATGCGCAAATTATCAAAAAAACCGTATTTCCGCGTTCGGTTATTCCTCTTAGTAATGTGATGATGGAAGGCTTGCACTTCTTATGCACTATTCCTGTCATTGTCGCTTTTCTTTTTGTGTACGGTATGCGTCCTTCGCTTTCATGGCTTTGGGGAATACCGCTCATTGCTATCGGACAGGTGATTTTTACCTTTGGTGTATCAATTATCTTTTCGACTTTGAATCTATTTTTCAGAGACTTAGAACGATTTGTTACTCTCGGTATTATGCTGATGTTTTACTGCACACCCATTTTATACGCATCGGATATGATTCCAGCAAAATATAGCTGGGTTATTGACTATAACCCTCTGGCTAGTATGATTTTAAGCTGGCGTAACTTATTTATGGATGGTGTTTTAAACTATGAGCATATTTCAGTGCTATATTTAACTGGTATTGTGCTGACAGTTATCGGATTAAGTATTTTTAATAAATTAAAATATCGATTTGCAGAGATCTTGTGATGGAACCAGTAATTGATTTTAATAATGTGACAAAAGAATATCCACTTTACCATCATATTGGCTCAGGTATTAAAGATTTAATATTTCATCCTAAAAGAGCATTTCAATTACTGAAAGGCCGTAAATATCTTGCTATTCAGGATGTCTCTTTTACGGTTGGCAAAGGAGAGGCTGTTGCGCTCATTGGCCGAAACGGCGCCGGCAAAAGCACCTCTTTAGGGTTGGTTGCTGGTGTTATCAAGCCAACGAAAGGGTCAGTCACAACTCGAGGGCGAGTGGCCTCAATGCTTGAGCTAGGTGGTGGTTTTCATCCAGAATTGACAGGCCGTGAGAACATTTTTCTTAATGCCACTCTTCTTGGATTACGTCGTAAAGAGGTTTTACAGCGAATGGATCGCATCATTGAATTTTCCGAATTAGGAGAATTTATTGATGAGCCGATCCGCGTCTACTCTAGCGGTATGCTAGCGAAGCTTGGCTTCTCGGTTATTAGTCAAGTTGAGCCTGATATTCTGATTATCGATGAAGTGCTTGCCGTCGGCGATATTTCATTTCAGGCCAAATGTATCAAGACGATTAAAGAGTTCAAAAATCGTGGTGTGACAATACTGTTCGTTAGTCACAACATGAGTGATGTGGAAAAAATATGCGATCGGGTTGTCTGGATCGAAAATCACCGCCTCCGGGAAATCGGTTCTGCTGAAAGAATCATCGAACTTTATAAACAAGCAATGGCCTAAATCTGGTAATTAAATGAATAGTATTAAGATCTATACCTGTCATCATAAGCCGAGCGCATTCCTTAATGCATCTATTATCAAACCATTGCATGTAGGTAAAGCCAACTCCTATAATGATATCGGCTGTATTGGCGATGATACGGGAGATAATATTTCGTTTAAAAACCCTTTCTACTGTGAGTTAACAGCACATTATTGGGTTTGGAAAAATGAGACTCTTTCTGATTATGTCGGTTTTATGCATTATCGCCGGCACCTCAATTTTTCCTCACAGCAGAGCTTTGCGGAAGATAACTGGGGCGTAGTGAATTCTCCGGTTATCGATACAGAGTATGAAAACCAGTTTGGTTTAACCGACACGGCAATACAAGATTGTCTTTCAGGTTTTGACCTGCTGTTACCGAAGAAGTGGTCAGTAACCTCTGCTGGCAGTAAAAACAACCTCGATCATTATGAGAAAGGTGAGTTTTTACACATCAAGGATTATCTGACTGCCCTGGACGTTGTCGAAGAGCTTTATCCGGATTATAAAGCGGCTATTCAGCAGTTTAACAATGCAACAGATGGCTATTATACGAACATGTTTGTGATGCACAAAGATATGTTCGTGGATTATTCTGAATGGCTGTTCGCGATTTTGACTCATCTTGAAAGTCGCATCTCGATGAATAATTATAACGCTCAGGAAAAGCGTGTTATCGGCCATATCGCAGAGCGTCTGTTTAATATTTACATTATTAAACAGCAGCAAGACCGTGCCCTGAAAGTTAAGGAGCTACAGCGCACTTTCGTGATGAATGAGACCTTCAACGGCAAGCTGATGCCGGTCTTTTCAGACGCTGCGCCAATAGTCATCAGTTTTGATGATAACTACGCCATCAGCGGCGGGGCTTTAATCAACTCTATCGTTCGCCATTCTGATAAAAATACCCATTACGATATCGTTGTGCTGGAAAACAAGGTTAGCAATCTTAACAAGCAGCGCTTAACCAAGCTGGTCTCAGCCCATGCAAACTTTTCACTTCGATTTTTTGATGTGAATGCCTTTACCGAATTGAATGGTGTACATACCCGAGCGCACTTTAGCGCATCAACCTATGCTCGCTTGTTCATTCCGCAGCTTTTCCGTGAATATGAGAAGGTTATTTTTATCGATTCCGATACTGTGGTGAAGGCCGATCTGGCGGCTTTGCTTAATGTCGAACTTGGCACTAACCTTGTTGCCGCCGTTAAAGATATCGTGATGGAAGGCTTCGTCAAGTTTGGCGCGATGTCGGAGTCTGCTGATGGCGTAATGCCGGCCGGCGAGTATCTGCAAAAAACGCTTAAAATGACCAATCCTGACGAGTATTTCCAGGCGGGGATTATCGTTTTCAACGTCGCGCAAATGGTGCAGGAAGATACCTTCTCCGAGCTGATTAAAACCCTTAAAGAGAAAAAGTACTGGTTCCTTGATCAGGACATCATGAACAAAGTTTTCTATGGCCGGGTTGAGTTTTTACCGCTGGAGTGGAATGTCTATCATGGTAATGGCAATACCGATGACTTTTTCCCCAATCTCCAGTTCGCAACATACATGCGCTTTTTAGAAGCCAGAATGAACCCGAATATGATTCACTATGCCGGGGAGAATAAACCGTGGAACACGGACAAGGTTGACTTTTATGACGATTTCCTGGAAAACGTCATCAATACGCCATGGGAAAAAGAAGCCTATTTCCGTCAGCTATCCCTGATTAATTCATCAAATCCTGCTCATACTGCAGGGCAAACGCCTGTTCTGCTTCAGACCAGGATAAAAAAAGCGTTGATGCCTTTCCTTAATAAATATGCTCCTGTCGGTTCACCGAGGCGAAATACGATAACAAAATACTACTATAAAGTTAGACGCTCAATTCTTGGTTAAGGCTGCTGGAATAATATTATGAACAGTAAAAATATTTTAATTGTCGGCGCTGGTTTTTCTGGTGCGGTTATCGCACGCCAGCTTGCTGAGCAAGGTCATCGTATCAGAATTATCGATCAGCGGGACCACATTGGCGGTAACTCCTACGACGCACGGGATCCGCAAACTGACGTTATGGTCCACGTCTATGGTCCGCATATCTTTCATACCGATAATGAAACAGTGTGGAACTATGTGACTCAGCACGCTGAAATGATGCCGTATGTGAACCGCGTCAAAGCAACCGTTAATGGGCAAGTGTTCTCTCTGCCGATCAACCTGCATACCATTAACCAGTTTTTTGCCAAAACCTGTTCGCCAGATGAGGCCCGGGCGCTTATTGCAGAAAAAGGGGACAGTTCGATCCAGGAACCGAAGACCTTTGAAGAACAGGCTCTGCGTTTTATCGGCAAAGAGCTCTATGAGGCGTTCTTCAAAGGCTACACCATCAAGCAGTGGGGGATGGAGCCATCACAGCTTCCTGCGTCGATTCTTAAGCGTCTGCCGGTTCGTTTTAACTACGATGATAATTACTTTAACCACAGATTTCAGGGCATGCCGAAACTGGGTTATACGAAAATGATTGAGTCAATTGCCAATCATGAAAATATCACTATCGAACTTCAGCAATCGTTTAACGCTGAAGAGAGAGAAAAGTACGATCATGTGTTCTATAGCGGGCCGCTGGATGCCTTCTATTCCTATCAATATGGCCGCCTGGGCTATCGTACTTTGGATTTTGAAAAATTCACCTTGCAGGGCGATTATCAGGGCTGCGCGGTGATGAACTACTGCTCACTGGATGTTCCTTACACCCGTATCACTGAACATAAGTACTTTTCGCCCTGGGAAACCCATGAAGGGTCGGTATGCTATAAGGAATACAGCCGCGAGTGTGGAGAAAAAGATATTCCTTATTATCCGATTCGTCAGATGGGGGAGATGGCTTTACTCGATAAGTATTTGTCCCTTGCGGAAAGTGAAAAGAACATTACTTTTGTTGGCCGTCTTGGAACCTATCGATATCTGGATATGGATGTGACTATCGCAGAAGCATTAAATACTGCCGAGAAGTACTTATCTTCCCTTGATAATCATGAAGCTATGCCAGTATTCACGGTTTCTGTGCGATGAATTGCTCTGCATTAATAGTCACTTATAATCGCTTAGAGAAGTTAAAAGTATCTATTGCCAACACTGTGAAATTAAATTTTACAGCGATAATGGTTGTCAATAACGGGTCCACGGATGGGACCCTGGAGTGGTTAGCCACCCTTAGCGACCCTCGGGTAATTGTCCTCAATCTGCCTTCTAATACCGGTGGGGCGGGGGGCTTTAAGGCCGGAAGTCAATATTTATGCGACAATGTCGATACCGACTGGGTTTTCTTTTACGATGATGACGCCTGGCCCGAGAGCGATGCGCTGGAAAAATTTACCCAGCTGGATAAGGCTAATTGTCGGGTGTTCACCGCTTTGGTAAAAGATCTTCGGGGGCAACCTTGTTCGATGAACATCCCTTTTGCTAAAGTACCGTCATCGTTTATCGACACATTACGCTACATCAAAAATCCGGCTGAGTTTCTACCGTCTCTTTCCTGTTCGACCGCGGTGCAAACGGTATCCTTTGTCGGGATGATTATTCAGCGAGATTTGCTGCGAAAGAATATACACAATATTCACGATGAGTTATTTTTATATTTTGACGATCTTTACTTTGGCTATCAGTTAACACTCGATGGCGAAGAGATTCGTTATTCGCCTGAGGTTGTCTTCTCGCACGATGTGAGTATCCAGGGGAAGTCTATCTTTCCCGAATGGAAAGTTTATTACCTTTGTCGAAATCTTATTCTGGCGAAGAAAATTTTCCCGCGAGTTGCCATTTTTAGCCGTCTCTCAATCCTTTTGCGGTTGATTAAATATGTATCAATATTGCCATGGCAACGCAATAAATTGTTATATTTTAAATACTTGCGTCGTGGAATTATCCATGGTGTAAAAGGAATCAGCGGTAAGAACCATTAAGTGGATATAGCAATGAAAAAACTGTGTTATTTCATAAATTCGGATTGGTATTTTGATTTGCACTGGATAGATCGTGCAATCGCCGCCCGAGATGCTGGTTATGAGATTCACATCATCAGTCATTTTGTCGATGGTAAAGTGCTGAATAAATTTAAAACATTTGGTTTTAAGTGTCATAACGTTCCACTTGATGCTCAATCATTTAATGCATTAACTTTCTTTCGGGCCTTTTTTGCGTCCCGAAGGATCATCAAAGAGATTAATCCCGACCTTTTACACTGTATTACAATTAAGCCATGTCTGATCGGTGGGCTTATTTCGAAGGCCAATAATCGCCCGGTCATCGTGAGTTTTGTCGGCCTCGGGCGTGTATTTTCTTGTGATACGGGCTTGCTTAAGCTATTGCGCAATATCACTATCATGGCATATAAGTATATTGCCAGTAATAAGCGCAGTATATTTATGTTCGAGCATGATAAAGATCGTAAAAAACTCGCGGGTTTTGTTGGCATTGACTACCAGCAGACTATTGTCATCGATGGCGCAGGTATCAACCCGGATATCTATAAATATTCACTGGAGCAGGAACGTGATGTTCCGGTCGTGCTGTTTGCCAGCAGAATGCTGTGGAGCAAGGGGCTCGGGGATTTAATCGAAGCCAAGAAAATTCTCGAATCCAGAAATATTCATTTTACGCTAAACGTTGCTGGAATACTTGTTGAAAACGATAAGGATGCCATTTCCCTTGCCGTCATTCAGCAATGGCATAAAGAAGGGCTGATTAACTGGTTAGGTCACAGTTCTAACGTCTGCGACTTGATCGAGGAGTCGAACATCGTGGCCCTGCCTTCGATCTATTCCGAAGGCGTCCCGCGTATTTTGCTTGAGGCTTCCTCGGTTGGACGGGCGTGCATTGCCTACGATGTTGGCGGCTGCGATAGCCTGATCATTAATAACGATAACGGCATTATCGTGAAAAGTAACTCTCCGCAGGAGCTGGCGGATAAGCTTGAATTCTTATTAGCCAACCCCAAAGCACGAGTTGAGATGGGTATCAAAGGACGGCAACGCGTTCAGGATAAGTTTTCTAGCGGTATGATCATTAGTAAGACGCTCAAGACTTATCATGATGTGGTTCAGGGATGATATAGCGCAAGAGATTACAGCTTCATGTAAATCAAACACCTCCGAAGCGTTACATTTATTCAATGTAACTGCTCTGCAAACGCATTATTTACGTTTAATGATTGCGTGCCTCTTATTTTGAAGGTGATTGAATGTCTGATGAATCAAGTAACGTTGTTGTTTCCGTTATCATCCCCGTTCATAATGCCGCGGAGTATATTTCCGAAACGCTTAATACGGTATTAGCTCAGTCTTTAAAAGACATTGAGATTATCATTATTAACGATAACTCAACCGATAATACTCTGGGCATTGTCGCTACAATAGCCGATGAGGACTCACGAGTCCGGATTATCACCAACCCCAGCAACGTCGGCGGGGGTGAATCGCGAAATATCGGCTTACGTATAGCGACCGGCGAATACATCATTTTCCTCGATGATGATGATTATGCCGATAAAGAGATGTTAAAGAGAATGTCCGACCGGGCTACGGCCCTGCAAACGGATGTTGTTATCTGCCGATGCCAGTCAATCGATCTGCAAACCAATACTCATTCTCCCATGCCTATGTCCGCGCGTGAGGATTTACTACCTGAAAAAGAGGTCTTCTCTTCACAGGAAATTGCTGACGATTTTTTCCGGGCCTTTATATGGTGGCCGTGGGATAAGCTCTTCAGACGCGAAGCTATTTTGGCATTGGGTCTGGAGTTTCAACCGCTGAGAACTACAAACGACCTGTACTTTGTGAGTAGTTTCATGCTGTTGGCAAACCGTATCTCGCTGTTGGATGAGATCTTAATCTCTCATACGATCAACCGCGCGAAGTCGCTTTCTTCCACCAGGGCAACCTCATGGCACTGCGCGCTGGAGGCATTGACTTCGCTACGTTCGTTTATGAAAGCGCATGATTTACTGGCGTCCAGAAGTCGGGATTTTAATAATTACGCCGTTGTTTTTCTGGAGTGGAACTTAAATACGATCTCGGGCCCTTCCTTTAACCTGCTCTTCAACGATGTGAAGTCGTTCATCTTATCTTTAGAAATCGATCGTGATGACTTTTATGATGACTTTATCAAAGCTGCGCATGGCCGGATCGTTAATCAGTCAGCGGAAGAGTATATTTTTTCTCTGAAAGACAGAGTGTTGCGCGAGCTTGAACATGCACATATGTTGAATTCAACGCTGCAGGAAGAAATCACTTCGCTTAAACAGTCGACTGTATCTCAGCGAAGTGAAATTGATGTCCTGAAGACGCAGGTTAACGATAAAACCAGGATTATCCACGAGCTCGAACAGCGGAATACGCGTATAGAGGGCGAGTATCAAACTCAACAACAGAAATTGCTCAGCATCGAAAATGCTTACCAGGAGCTGACTCAGCGCTATACCGATTTGGTTTCATCTTTGTCATGGAAAATGACGAAACCATTTAGGATAGTCAAAGCGATAACCGCACGAAAAAAGTCATGACGACGATAAACAGGTGATATCAACCAGCGCGCTGGCGAGGGTTATATTGCAAGGGAGGCGTTATGCCGCCTCCCTTTGATGACTTACTTATGCCTGCTCCGCAGGTTTTCCACCACATCCGTCAAATTCAGCCCCTGATCCTGCAGCAGCACCAGCAGGTGATACATCAAATCCGACGCCTCATTCTTCAGCTCGAACTGGTCATGCACCGTTGCGGCCAGCGCGGTCTCCACGCCTTCTTCTCCCACCTTCTGCGCAATACGCTTGGTTCCGCTGGCGTAAAGCTTCGCGGTATACGAACTCTCCGGGTCGGCGTGCTTACGTTCCGCCAGCAGCTGCTCCAGCTGATATAAGAACAGCCACTGATGGCCGGTTTCGCCAAAACAGCTTGAGGTGCCTTTATGGCAGGTTGGGCCAATCGGATTGACCAGCGCCAGCAGGGTATCGTTATCGCAATCCGGGGTGATGCTCACCACGTTAAGGAAATTGCCTGACGTTTCCCCCTTGGTCCACAGACGCTGTTTGGTCCGCGAATAAAAGGTCACTTTGCCGGTTTCTTCGGTTTTCGCCAGCGCATCCTGATTCATATAGCCCAGCATCAGCACTTCACCAGAAACGGCGTGCTGCACGATGACCGGCATCAGACCGTCGGTTTTTTGCCAATCCAGCTGTTCACTTAACATACCCTAATCTCCACGCCCTGTGCTGCCAGGTACGTTTTCAGTTCACCAATGTTGATAATTTGCTTGTGGAACACCGAGGCGGCCAGCGCGCCGTCGACGTTAGCGTCGCGGAAGGCTTCCAGGAAGTGTTCCATGGTGCCCGCGCCGCCGGATGCAATCAGCGGCACGCGGCACACGGCGCGCACCTTGCGTAACTGCTCCAGATCGTAGCCGTTACGCACGCCATCCTGATTCATCATATTGAGGACGATCTCGCCGGCTCCGCGCTTTTGCACTTCCTGCACCCAGTCCAGGGTTTCCCACTGCGTCACCCGCGTCCGACTTTCATCGCCGGTATACTGGTTGACGTGATACTTGCCGCTCGCGGCGTCAAACCAGGTATCAATGCCCACCACAATACACTGCACGCCGAACCGATCGGCCAGGCGGGTAATCAGCGTGGGATCCGCCAGGGCAGGGGAGTTGATGGAGATTTTATCCGCGCCGAAGGAGAGGATTTGCGCCGCATCGTCCAGCGACTTAATACCGCCGGCGACGCAGAATGGAATGTCGATCACTTCCGCGACCCGCGACACCCAGCTTTTATCCACCACGCGGCCGTCGCTGGAGGCGGTGATATCGTAGAACACCAGCTCATCCGCGCCTTCGTCGGCATAGCGTTTAGCCAGCGGGACGATATCGCCGATGATTTCGTGATTACGGAACTGCACGCCTTTCACTACCTGGCCGTCGCGAACGTCAAGACAGGGGATTATCCGTTTTGCCAGCATTGAATGGCCTCCGTTACGTTGAATTTACCTTCCAGCAGCGCCCGGCCGACAATTACCCCGCGCACTCCGGTTCCGCGCAGCGCGGCGATATCATGCAGATCGCCAATGCCGCCGGAGGACTGAAACGCGACCTGCGGATAGCGGGCGCAGACTTCTTCATACAGTGAGACGTTAGACCCGGCCAGCGTCCCGTCGCGGGAAATATCGGTACACAGCACGTGCTGCAGGCCGACGGACTGATAGCTCTCCACCAGTTCTTCCAGGGTTACGCCGGAGTTCTCCTGCCAGCCGCTGACCGCCACCTGCTTGCGGCCTTCCGCGTCGATCCGTACGTCAAGCGCCAGCACCAGATGCTGCGGGCCAAAACGTGTAAACCAGCCTTTCACCACTTCCGGCGACTTCACCGCCGTCGAACCCACCACCACGCGCGCCACGCCCGCTTCAAGCAGGGCGGCCACGTCTTCTTCCGTCCGCACGCCGCCGCCAACCTGCACCGGCACATTGACGCCGGCAACCAGGGTTTTTAGCAGCGGGATTTGACGCTTAGCTGGATCTTTCGCCCCGGTCAGGTCGACCAGGTGCAGCACTTCGGCCCCTTGGGCGGCATAGGATTGCAGGCGCGGCAGCGGGTCGTTGCCGTAGTCGCGCTGCTGGCCGTAATCGCCCTGATGGAGACGGACGACCGTACCGTCAATTAAATCTAAAGCAGGAATGATCATCACATCTCCAGGAAGTTTTTCAGCAGCTGCGCCCCGGCGCTACCGGAGCGTTCAGGGTGGAACTGGACGCCAAAAAAGTTATCTTTCTGCACCGCCGCGGTGAAGGCCTCGCCGTAGCTGCACTGGGCGATGGTATTGACGTTGACCGGCATCGCGTAGCTGTGGACGAAGTAAAAATACGCCCCGTCTTCAATGCCGCGAAACAGACGATCGCCCGCTTTGGCATACACCTGGTTCCAGCCCATATGCGGCAGTGGCAGGCCGTGGTCGGTCATTTTCGGCACGTCCTGCTCGATAATGCCCAGCAGGTCGACGCCGTTGTTCTCTTCGCTGCGTTTTCCCAGCAGCTGCATGCCGAGGCAAATGCCCAGCACCGGCTGGGTACAGGCTTTAATCAGTTCGATTAACTCGCGCTCGCGCAGCTGGTCCATCGCCGCCTGCGCCGTCCCCACCCCCGGCAGAAACAGCTTATCGGCGCGCAGCACCACATCCGGGTCGCGGCTGACCTGCGGCTCATAGCCGTGGCGGCTCACCGCGGATTTCACCGAATTGAGGTTGGCGCAGCCGGTATCGAGGATCACCACGTTCATCAGAGTACCCCTTTCGAAGACGGCAGCGTGTCGCCCTGGACGCGAATCGCCTGGCGTAGCGTGCGGCCGAAGGCCTTAAACAGGCTCTCTACGCGGTGGTGGTCGTTTTTGCCCTTGGTTTTCAGGTGCAGAGTGACCGCCATGGTATAGGAGAGCGAGCGGAAGAAGTGTTCCACCATTTCGGTGCTCAGATCGCCAACGCGCTGATAGGTAAAGTCGGCTTTATATTCGAGGTGCGGGCGGCCGGAGATATCCAGCGCGCAGCGGGCCAGACATTCGTCCATCGGCAGCACAAAGCCGAAACGGCCAATGCCGCGCTTATCGCCGAGCGCCAGCTTCAGCGCTTCGCCGAGCGCCAGCCCGGTATCTTCCACGGTGTGGTGATCGTCGATATACAGATCGCCACCAACGTTAACCTCCAGGCGGAAGCCGCCGTGGGTAGCGATTTGGTCCAGCATATGATCGAAGAAGCCGACGCCGGTGGAGATTTTGCTGCCGCCTTCGCGGTCCAGCCACACTTTCACATCCACCTGGGTCTCTTTGGTGATGCGCTCAACGTGGGCGTAGCGGTCGCGGCGGGTTAGCTGTTCGCAAATGGTCGGCCAGTCCAGCTTTTCGCGGTCATAGCGCAGGCCGGTAATGCCCATGTTATCCGCCAGCTGAATGTCGGTCGCACGGTCGCCAATCACGTAGCTGTGGGCGGTGTCCATCACCCCTTGTTCCAGCCACGGCAGCACCAGTCTGGTTTTCGGCTTGCGGCAGTCGCAGTTATCCGCCGGGAGATGCGGGCAAATCAGCACTTCGTCAAAGTTGACGCCCTGGGAGGCGAATATTTGCATCATCAGGTTGTGCGGGCCGTCGAACTCGTCCTGCGGCAGGCTGGCGGTTCCCAACCCATCCTGGTTGGTGATCATCACCAGCTTGTACCCTTCCTGCTGCAGCTTGAGCAGGGCCGGGATCACCTGCGGCTCAAAGGCCAGCTTATCGAAGCGATCTACCTGAAAATCAACCGGTGGCTCGGAAATCAGCGTACCGTCACGGTCAATAAAGAGAAACTTCTGGGTCATACATTCTCCGCAGTCAAAGCGTCAATGACGCGCTGGCTCTCTGCACGGGTACCGATAGTGATACGCAAACAGCCGCTTAATGAAGGTTGTTTATTCTGGTCACGTAAGATAATGCCCTGATCCCACAAAGATTTAAACACCGCGCTGGAGGCGGTGATCCGCGCCAGAACGTAGTTGCTCTCGGAGTCGAACACCTCTTCAACGCAGGCGATGCCGCGCAGCTGGCTCACCAGATAATCGCGTTCGGCGAGGATCTGCGCCACGCGCGCCCGCATGGCGGCAAGGCCTTCCGCGCTGAGCGCCTGGGCGGCGATATCGGCCACCGGCGTGGAGAGCGGATAAGGCGCGATAACCTTCATCAGCACGTTAATCACCTCGGCGTTGGCGAGGGTAAAACCGCAGCGCAGTCCGGCCAGGGCGAAGGCCTTGGAGAGGGTACGCAGAATCACCAGGTGCGGATACTCGTTCAGCCAGGCCGCCAGCGTGGCCTGCGGGCAGAATTCGATATAGGCTTCATCCGCGACCACGATGGCTTTACCGCGCGTCATCTCCAGCAGGGTGCGAAAATCTTTCGGGTTGATAATCTGCCCGGTCGGGTTATTCGGGCTGCAGACGAAAACCACTTTCACGCCGTCGAGATTAGCCGCGATGCCCGGCAGATCTAACTGCCAGTCGGCGAGCGTCGGCACCGTACGGCAGGTCACGCCGATAGTTTCGGCGCTGACGCTGTACATGCCGTAGGTCGGTGGGCAATAGAGCACCGCGTCCTGGCCCGGCTCGCAGAACGCGCGGATCAGCAGTTCAATGCCTTCGTCGGCGCCGCGACTGACCAGCACCTGCTCCGGCTTGACGCCCGCATACTGTGCGTAGCGTTCAATGACCGCTTTCGGCTGCGGTTCCGGGTAACGGTTCATCGTCTGCTCGGTCAGTTGGAACTCTACCGCGGTAGGGAATTCGTTGGCGTTCAGCCAGACGTCGCCTTTACCCCCCAAACGGCGAGCTGATTGATACGGCGTCAGCGCGCGGACGTTGGCGCGGGCTAAATCTTCAATGCTCATGCTTGCTCCTTAAGGGCTGCGACGCGCAGCGTAACGGCGTTTTTGTGGGCGTCCAGGCGCTCGGCGGCGGCCAGAATTTCAATCGTTGATGCGAGGGCGGCAAACCCGTCACGCGACAGCTCCTGCACGGTCATACGTTTCTGGAAATCCGCCAGGCCGAGGCTGGAGCAGGTCGCGGTGTAGCCGTAGGTCGGCAACACGTGGTTGGTGCCGGAGGCGTAATCGCCGGCGGATTCCGGCGACCAGTCGCCGAGGAATACCGAACCGGCGCTGGTGATACCGTCTACCAGCTCGCGGGCGTTACGGGTCTGAATAATCAGGTGCTCCGGGCCGTACTGGTTGGAAATCGCCACGCACTGGGCGATATCGCGCGCCACGATGATGCGGCTGGCGGAGAGCGCCCCGCGGGCGGTTTCCGCCCGGGACAGCGCGGCCAGCTGGCGCTCAACGGCTTGCGCGACGCGGGTGGCCATATCGCTATCCGGCGTCAGCAGGATCACCTGCGAATCCGGGCCGTGCTCGGCCTGGGAAAGCAGGTCGGACGCGACGAAATCCGGGGTGGCGCCGCTGTCGGCGATCACCAGCACTTCCGACGGTCCGGCGGGCATATCGATAGCCGCACCGTCAAGACGCTGGCTCACCTGGCGCTTGGCTTCGGTCACGAAGGCGTTGCCCGGGCCAAAGATTTTATCGACCTTCGCCACCGATTCGGTGCCGAACGCCAGGGCGGCAATCGCCTGCGCGCCGCCGACGTTAAAGATATTGCGCACGCCGCACAGCTGGGCGGCATAGAGGATTTCATCAGCAATCGGCGGCGGCGAGCACAGCACCACCTGCTGGCAGCCGGCGATGCGTGCTGGCGTTGCGAGCATCAGCACCGTTGAGAACAGCGGCGCCGAGCCGCCGGGAATATATAAGCCGACGGAGGCGATAGGGCGGGTCACCTGCTGGCAGCGCACGCCCGGCAGGGTTTCAACATCCACGGCCTGCAGCTGCTGCGCGTTGTGGAAGGTTTCGATATTTTTGACCGCTACGGCCATCGCCTGCTTGAGCTCGTCGCTCAGGCGCGCGCCGGCGGCGGCAATCTCTTCGTCGCTGACCTTCAACGCCTTGACGTCGGTTTTGTCGAACTTCGCGCTATATTCACGCAGAGCCGCATCGCCATTGTCTTTGACGTTATTGAGGATCTCCGACACCGTCTTGCTGATGCTCTCGGAGGCGGAAATGGCCGGGCGCATTAAGAGTTGTTGCTGTTGTTCAGCGCTACAGCCGTTCCAGTCGATAATTGTGTTGAAGCTCATGGTTGATTCCCCTGTTTATCCCGTGACCGACCCGCCGGATTACTCCATCATCTTCTCAATCGGCAGGACCAGAATGGAGCTGGCGCCCAGCGCTTTCAGTTTTTCCATGGTTTCCCAGAACAGGGTTTCGCTGCTCACCATGTGCATTGCCACGCGCTGCTTGTCGCCGGCCAGCGGCAGAATGGTCGGGCGCTCGGCGCCAGGCAGCAGGGCGATCACTTCTTCCAGGCGTTCGGTCGGCGCGTGCATCATGATGTATTTTGATTCGCGGGCCTGAATCACCCCCTGAATACGGGTCAGCAGGCGGTCGATCAGCTGCTGTTTGCTATCGGCCATCTCGCCGTCGCGCTGGATCAGGCAGGCTTTGGAGCGGAACATCACTTCCACTTCGCGCAGGCCGTTCGCTTCCAGAGTCGCCCCGGTTGAGACCAGGTCGCAAATCGCGTCGGCCAGACCGGCGCGCGGGGCCACTTCAACCGAGCCGTTCAGCAGGCAGGATTTGAACGAGATGCCTTTCTGGTCAAGGTAGCGCTTCAGCAGATGCGGGTAGGAGGTGGCGATGCGTTTGCCGTCCAGTGCCGCCGGGCCGTCCCAGGGTTCATCCGCCGGGGTCGCCAGCGACAGGCGGCAGCCGCCGAAGTCGAGACGACGCAGGGTGAAGTAGCGCGGGTCTTCGCCCTGAGCGCGGCGGCTCAGCAGCTCTTCCTCCAGCACGTTTTCGCCGATAATCCCCAAATCGACCACGCCGTCCATGATAAGGCCCGGAATATCGTCATCACGCACGCGCAGAATATCGATGGGCATATTTTCCGCCAGCGCGATCAGGCGCTGGGTGTGGAGATTCACTTTGATGCCGCAGCGGCTGAGTAATTCGCGTGAATCTTCGCTTAAACGCCCTGATTTCTGAATAGCTATGCGTAAACGGCTGTTGTCTAACATTCTTATTTTCCTCTGTAACCCTGTCTGAATCTGTCCGAATTCGGTCCAAAAAAAAGCCCCCGGAAGCGAATCTTCCGGGGGCTCTCTTTGCGTTCATGCACCACTGGAAGATCCAAACGTCTTCCAGCACACATCGCCTGAAAGACTAGTCAGGATGATGGTGATGATGGTGGTTTTTAAATTGAACGCTGTTCATAAAATTCTCTGTGAATGACTATGCATTTGATGCCTTTTAACCTAAACCACTTTACTCGCATAAAGCAAGGGCTTTTTTCTATCATTAATTCATTTCATATTGACCGAAGAAATTGTCAGTTGCCGCCAGCTGGCGTAGCCTTAAGTCAGCACAGCGAAAAGTCAGGAGCAAGGGGATGAAAAAGGTCGCGATTGTAGGTTTAGGATGGCTGGGTATGCCGCTTGCGCTGTCGTTGATGTCGCGGGGATGGCAGGTGACCGGCAGTAAGACCACGCAGGATGGCGTGGAGGCGGCGCGGATGTGCGGCATCGACAGCTATCCGCTGCGACTGGAGCCGCAGCTGGTCTGCGACACCGAGGATCTGGATGCCTTAATGAACGTCGACGCGCTGGTGATTACTTTACCGGCTCGGCGGACCGGTCCCGGAGAGGAGTTTTACCTTCAGGCGGTACAGGAAATCGTTGATACCGCGCTGGCGCATCACGTGCCGCGCATCATATTCACCAGCTCAACGTCGGTTTACGGCAACGCCAGCGGCACGCTGAAAGAGAACTCCCCCCTTAATCCGCAAACCGCCAGCGGACGGGTGCTGAAAGAGCTGGAGGACTGGCTGCATAACCTTCCAGGCACCTCGGTGGACATTCTGCGCCTCGCCGGGCTGGTGGGGCCGTCCCGTCATCCGGGGCGCTTCTTTGCCGGGAAATCCGCGCCGGACGGCCAGCACGGCGTCAACCTGGTGCATCTCCAGGATGTGATCGCCGCGATCGAACTGTTATTGCAGGCTCCGAAAGGCGGGCGCATCTATAATATATGTGCGCCTAAGCATCCCGCGCGCGGCGTCTTTTATCCGCAGATGGCCCGCGAGCTTGGGCTTCCCGTCCCCGTATTCTCTGATAACCCGGAGAACGGTAGCGGCAAGATCGTGGATGGCAGCCGTATTTGCAACGAACTGGGGTTTGAGTATCAGTACCCCGATCCGCTGGTGATGCCGATGGAGTAATGCGCCAGCGGTGAATCGCGTACCGTAAGGGGGAGCGATGAAACCACTGCTGGATGTGCTCGTCATCCTTGATGCCCTCGATAAAGAGGGCAGCTTTGCCGCCGCCTCGGCGAAGCTCTATAAAACGCCCTCGGCGCTGAGCTATACCATTCATAAGCTGGAAAGCGATCTCAATATTCAACTTCTCGACCGCAGCGGCCACCGGGCGCGCTTTACCCGTACCGGGCAGATGCTGCTGGAAAAGGGGCGCGACGTGCTGCACACCGCCCGCGAACTGGAAAAGCAGGCCGTCAGGCTGCATCAGGGCTGGGAAAATACGCTGATACTCAACGTCGACGCCACCTTTCCGTTCCCGCTGCTGGCCCCGTCGATCGCGGCGTTTTATCGCCAGCATCACGCCACCCGCCTTGAATTCCGCCGCGATACCCCAGGCGCAAACTGGCAGATGCTGATGGAAGGGCGGGCGGATCTTCTGCTGGGCGTACTGGGCGACCCGCCGGCGCTCAGCGGCTGCGCCTCGATTCTGCTGGGAGAGGTGGCGCAGGCGTTTGTTGTTGCGCCCCAGCATCCGCTTGCGCAGATTGCCGGTCCGCTGGGATGGCGGACGCTGCGCCGCCATCGGGCGATTACCACCGACGGCGCGTGGCCGCAGGCCGAAGGCCAGGAGAGCCTGACGGTATTCGATCTTCCCGCCCAACTGATGCTGCTGTGCGCCGGACTGGGCTGGAGTTATTTACCGCTATTTCAGGTGCAGGCATTAATCGCCCGCGGCGAGCTACTCATAATAAAAACGACGGTCCCCGAACCGGTCAATCGCGCATGGATAGGCTGGAATGAAGACGTTTGCGGGCAGGCGGGAGAGTGGTGGCGAAAGGAGATATTAGCAAATAGTGCTATCCATCAGGTCTATAATACTAAAATCGTATGAATATTAATCTGTTAGAGAATCACCGGGATTATTAAGCCTTGTAACATCTTGTCATCGGGCCAGCAGTTGTTGCAAAATACGCGTCCTGAAAATCAGAAACTGGCCGACGCTTTTTTAAAGTGTCGGTTATTTTTTTGGTTGAAAGACACATCATTCAATACCAAGAGGCCGGGCTTCGTACCGGATAGATATTTACTAAAAACCGACAGTGGTTGTCGCTGAGGAATACAAAGAAATGGGGCAATTTTTTGCTTACGCGCTGGCGTTCACCGTAAAAGGGGATAACTATGTCGCATAACGCTACTCCAAAAACCTCTCGCGTGGAATTACGTAAAACGCTTACGTTAATTCCGGTTGTCATGATGGGCCTGGCCTATATGCAGCCGATGACGCTGTTCGATACGTTTGGTATCGTCTCTGGATTGACTGATGGTCACGTTGCGACGGCTTACGCCTTCGCGCTGATCGCCATTCTTTTCACGGCGCTGAGCTACGGTAAACTGGTTCGCCGTTTCCCGTCGGCGGGTTCCGCTTATACCTACGCGCAGAAATCCATTAGCCCGGCCGTTGGCTTTATGGTGGGCTGGTCATCGCTGCTGGACTACCTGTTCATGCCGATGATCAACATTCTGCTGGCCAAAATTTACTTTGAAGCGCTGGTGCCTTCTATTCCTTCGTGGATCTTCGTTGTCGCGCTGGTGGCCTTTATGACCATCTCCAACCTGCGCAGCATCAAGACCGTGGCGAACTTCAATACCCTGATCGTTATCCTGCAGATGGGCATCGTGGCGGTGATTGTTGGCCTGATTATCTACGGCGTTATGCACGGCGAAGGCGCGGGCACGCTGACCAGCACCCGTCCGTTCTGGTCTGAAGGCGCGCACGTGGTGCCGATGATTACCGGCGCGACCATCCTGTGCTTCTCGTTCCTCGGCTTCGACGGCATCTCTTCGCTGTCTGAAGAGACCAAAGACGCGGAGCGCGTGATCCCGAAGGCTATCTTCCTGACCGCGCTGATTGGCGGCCTGATCTTTATCGGCGCTTCCTACTTCCTGCAACTGTACTTCCCGGACATCTCGCGCTTTAAAGATCCGGACGCTTCGCAGCCTGAAATCATGCTGTACGTAGCGGGCAAAACCTTCCAGTGGGGCGTGCTGATTTTCTCCAGCGTTACCGTGCTGGCATCCGGCATGGCCGCGCATGCGGGCGTTTCCCGTCTGATGTACGTGATGGGCCGCGACGGCGTGTTCCCGACGCGTTTCTTCGGCTACGTGCATCCGAAATGGCGTACTCCGGCGTGGAACGTGCTGCTGGTTGGCGCGATTGCGCTGCTGGCGATTAAATTCGACCTCGTCACGGCGACAGCGTTGATTAACTTCGGCGCGCTGGTGGCGTTCACCTTCGTTAACCTGTCGGTGATCTCCCAGTTCTGGATCCGTGAAAAGCGCAACAAAACGCTGAAAGACCACTTCAACTATCTGATTCTGCCGGTGTGCGGCGCGCTGACCGTCGGCGCACTGTGGATCAACCTCGAAGAGAGCTCCATGGTTCTCGGCCTGATCTGGGGCGGTATTGGTCTGGTCTACCTGGCCTGCGTGACCAAAAGCTTCCGCAACCCGGTACCGCAGTACGAAGACGTCGCGTAATCACGTTTGATGATGTGAAAAGCCGGAGGGAAACCTCCGGCTTTTTTGTTTGCAGTCTCCCTTCGGGAAACGGCTACTCAAAACAGGCGCTGCGTTCCCAGCACTCGTCGCAACTTGGCGAACGGCAGATAACTTCTCCCTGCTGCAGCAAACAGCGCTGACGATAAAAGAACTTTTTCCAGCGCATATTGTGTTCGTTCATCACCACCAGCTGCGGAAAGCAGTCGCTCATCAGCAGGCGTAATTCGGCGCGCGACGCCAGACCAAGATCCTGCCAGAGATGGTTAAACGCCAGCGAAACCTCGGCGATAATCTGCGCCATCGGCCCGGCATCCTGCTGCATCCAGCCCGCCAGCCACGCGCCCAACTGCTGGCGCTCCTCTTCGCGGGTGGCGTTGAGCTCCGCCATCAGGCGGCGGCGGGTGAGCGTCTCGCCGTCGAGCGGCGTTTCAGCCTCGCCCAACCGCCGGCGCAGCGCCTGCCAGTCGCGCGGGCTAAGACCCATGCGCAGAGGAAAGCTGCCTTGACCCGCGTGATACAGCAGCCATAAGCGCCTCAACCAGTCGAGCGGCGGCATCAGGCGACCCCCTTATGCGGTAACGCGGCAGGCCAGCTCCCCCGACGCTGTTGCCACCACGCGGGCAGCACTTCGGAGACCGGCCGCCACGCG
This sequence comes from Klebsiella pasteurii, assembly GCF_018139045.1. Taxonomy (NCBI): domain Bacteria; kingdom Pseudomonadati; phylum Pseudomonadota; class Gammaproteobacteria; order Enterobacterales; family Enterobacteriaceae; genus Klebsiella; species Klebsiella pasteurii. The sequence continues at coordinate 1,964,047 of NZ_CP073236.1, read as the reverse complement.
CCGTCAATGCACGGTTCAATGCCTTCCTGTTCCAGCTGTTGCCACGGCGTATGGCCGATACGTACGCAGAATACGGCTTTAACGTCCGCCAGCAGTTCGAGGATCGCCGCAAACCGGGCTGTGTTATCCTGCGGCTCGCAGTCATCGCGCCCCTGACAATATTTGGGCGTAAAGCGCTCGTTGACCAGCACCATGCCGGCGGCCGAGAGGCTGTAAATGTAGAACCGGTCGGCGTGGCCAAAGTGACAATCAATGACGTCCCCGCGGCTTGACGCCACGGCGACCAGGCAGGCGTCATCGGCTTCAGATTCGCCGCGGGTCGCAATGCTGGCGTGCAGCTGCGCGCGCTGGTGGAGGATTGGCAGCCAGGCCGGGAGGCTCTCTGGCGCCGGCAACTGGGTAAACTGCTGGCTGCGGTCTTCGCCGAGCATCCCGATGGCGTCGGCGCGACACTGGTGGCAGTGGGTCATCTGCGGCATCACTTCGCCGCACCGGCTGCGGGTGGCGGCGAGCATCTCGGCGTCCGGCTCCGGCTGGCCGTTGAGGCCAAATACCGTGCCGTGCTCCGGCCTGGCGATCAGCGGCATAATATTATGGATAAACGCGCCGCTGGCCCGCAGCGCGCGGCTCACGTCGGCCATGCCGCTATCGTTGATGCCGGGGATCAGCACTGAATTTATTTTCACCAGCACGCCTTTGGCGGTCAGCCTGCGTACGCCCTCAAGCTGACGGGCAATCAGGATCTCTCCCGCTTCGCGCCCGCTGTACCGTTCGCCGTCCAGCCATAGCCAGGCGTAGATTTGCGCGGCAATCTCCGCGTCGAGGGTGTTAATGGTGACCGTGACGTGGTCAACGCCGACATCCAGCAGGCGGTCCACCGCGTCAGGCAGCATCAGTCCGTTGGTCGACAGGCATAATTTCAGGTCCGGCAGCTGTTCGCGGATCATCTCCAGGGTACGAAAGGTGCGGGCGATATTGGCGAGCGGATCGCCGGGCCCGGCGATGCCCACCACCGAAAGCTGCGGGATCGCCTGCGCGACCTGACGCACTTTCACGACCGCCTGTTCAGGCGTCAGCAGCGTTGACGATACCCCGGGGCGGGACTCGTTGCTGCAATCGAATTTGCGGTTACAGTAGTTGCACTGCAAATTGCAGGCGGGCGCGACGGGCAGGTGCATCCGCGCGAAACGGTGATGCCCATTGCGAGAGTAGCAGGGGTGCGCGGCAGCTTTATCGGCCACAAGCGGCGTCAATGCGCTGTCATCTGCCGGGCGGCAGGCTTTGCCGCCAGAAAAAGAGGAGCAGGAAGTCATGGTCGTACCTTCGTGGTTGGGCGATACCTTCCTGCTGCAAATGCTGTACCAGAGGTCAATTTCGCAACCGCATGAAAAATAGACTCTTTAACCGGCAACCCGCGTCCCTGAATTGTCGCAATTCCGCCGCGCTGGCGACAATGTCCTGAAACTCACATAAGGCTTCACAGTCGCGGCATGGTGATATCCATAATCTGAATGCGATACGCCACCTGGCGCGGGGTCATGCCGAGCAGCCGCGCCGCTTTGGCCTGCACCCAGCCCGCTTTTTCCAGGGCGGCAATCAGCCGCTGGCGCTCGTCGAGGCTGTTATCAAGCCAGCCGTCCTCCGCCGGACCGCTGCTGGCGAGCGCTTTCGGCGGGTTATCGCGATGGTTGAACAGAATCACGTCCCGGTCTATCAGGCCGCTTTCCGACAGCACCGCCGAACGTTCGAGACAGTTTTCCAGTTCGCGCACGTTCCCCGGCCAGCTGTACTCCATCAGCAGGCGAATCGCCCCATCGCTGATGCGCAGCGTTCGCCCCTGGCTGTGGGCGATTTTTCGCACCAGAAAGTGCGCCAGCTCGGCGATATCCTCCTGGCGTTCGCGCAGCGGCGGCAGCGCGATAGGCATTACGTTCAGGCGGTAGTATAGATCCTCGCGAAAATGACCCAGCCGCACTTCCTCTTCCAGATGGCGGTTGGTCGCCGCAATAATGCGCACGTTGACGCGCAGGGTTTCGTCGCCGCCGACGCGCTCCATCTCCCCCTCTTGCAGAATACGCAGCAGCTTAGCCTGAAACGAGGCGCTGCTTTCGCCGATCTCATCGAGGAATAAGGTGCCGCCGTCCGCCAGCTCAAAGCGGCCTTTGCGCTGGCGCACCGCGCCGGTAAATGCGCCTTTCTCATGACCAAACAGCTCGCTCTCCAGCAGGTTGTCCGGCAGCGCCGCGCAGTTAAATTTGACGAACGCGGCGGCGGCGCGCGGAGAATTATGGTGGATGGCGTTGGCGATGAGCTCTTTCCCGGTGCCGCTCTCGCCGCGTACCAGCACCGTGGTATCCCAGCGGGAAACCTGACGAATAATATCCATAATTTGCCGCATCGCTGGGCTTTTACCGACCATATTCTCCAGGCCGAAACCGCGCGAAGAGGTACACGCCCGCGGGCGCTCTACTCTGGGGCTCTGCTGCGGCGGCTGCGCGGCGGAGGTCGGCAGGATCATCAGGCGAATCGTCTGGGCGATCAGATTGGCGACGGTTTCGAGAAAGCGCGTGCAGGCGGGCAGCCGCTCTTCCTGACGCGCCATCGGCTGCGCCGCCAGTACGCCGATGGGCCGGGAGTGGGGGCCCATCAGCGGAACGGCGATAAACGGCAGATCATAGTCGTACAGGCTCAGCCGATCGAGAAAACGCTGGTCGTCGGCGACGCGTGGCAGCACCAGCGACTGGCCCTGCGCCAGTACGGTACCGACTAATCCTTCCCCCGGCCGGTAGCGAATTTGCGTACTGCCGGGCAGCGTCTGGTTTTCCGTTTGCTGCAGCGCTTCGATGCTCAGGATCTCCTGCTGGCTGTCGTACAGGCAAATCATCCCGTGCTGCATAAACGCATCGTTATGTAGCACGCTCAGGACCTCCTGCAGGGTTTTGCTCGCTTCGGTGGCGCGGCTCAGCACCACGCTTATCCGCTGCATGGCGGTAAACTGCTGGGAGAGATCGAAACGTCTGACGGTGGTGTCCGAATCGGATTTATGGATCATTGCTCACCTCCGGTCAGGGTATTAAACAGCGGGAAACGCAGAACCAGGCTGGTGCCTCCCTGGGGTCGCGAAGCCAGTTCAATCGCGCCGCTGTGGTAGGCGACCAGCGTTTGGATCAGCCGCAGCTCCATCCCTTTGCCGGGAGAGTTTAAGGCATCCGGGGAGTGGGCGTAGCGCACCTGCAGCAGCGGGACATTGTCGTTGAGATAAAAAGAGAGCCAACCCTCGTCCTCTTCGGCGTAAAGTTCGATCTCCAGCGGTACGGAGGGCAGCTCGGCGGCGAGGGCCAGCGTCCGGTCGAGCCATAAACTCAAGCAGGCCAGCAGTTGGGTACGCTGGCCGAAGCCGACCAGATGCGGCGATGCCATGTCCACCTGCAGCCGCGCGCGATCGTCAAAGCGGGTGCGGTAAAGGGCGTACAGGTCGTCAAAAAAGGGCTGAAGCGGCCAGACGGCATTGCTTTCCAGCTCAAGCGAAGGACGGCAGCGCTGCAGGCGCGCCATGGCCTCTTCACCTTCGCGCCACGCCGCATCCAGCGCCACGTTGCCGCTGTCTTCGCCGTTCAGCCGGCGGGCCGCCGCCAGCATGTTGATTGGGCAATTAAGCTGAATCAGCGCCGCGTCCAGCGACTCGCGAATCGCGGCCAACAGCTTACCGGCGGTCATCTGCTGTTTCAGACGGTCGAGCCGGCCCTGTTCCTGCTGCTGGCGCTGCTGGGTGCAGTCGGCGATCACCACCAGCGTGCGCGCCGGGGCGCTGTCGACGAAGTAGCGGCTGGCTTCTTCACTCACGCCGGGCAGCGCCCAGCAGGTCACCGACAGCCAGCGGACCGCGCCGCGAACCACCACCGGCAGGATTTGCTCCGCGCCGGGCCCCATTTTGCGCGGTGAAACCTGGAGCTCGACCAGCAGCTCTTTCCCACCGCAGTCCGCGCAGAACGTTTTGTAGGCGAGATTATCCATCACCACCCGATCCTGCTCATCCACCACGACCACGGCGGCGGGGATGTTATTGAGCACCGCTTCCATTAGCGTCATATGATTGCGCAGCCGCTGTTCCAGGGTATAGCTGACGCTGATATCCCGCTGCATCGCCAGATAATGCTCCAGCTCGCCCTGCGGATTCAGCACCGGCGTGATATCGATATCCACCAGATACAGGCCGCCGTCACGGCGCTGATTAATCAGCTGACCGCGCCACGGCTGGCGCTGGAGCAGGGTTTGCCACATCTCCTGGTAGATCTCGCGCGGCGTCTGGCTGCTGGCCAGCAGACGCGGATTTTGATTGAGCAATTGCGCCAGCGAGTATCCAGTCTGGCGGCAAAACGCCGGGTTGGCGTAGATGATATTCGCCCGGGCATCGGTGAGGGAAATCGCTACCGAAGCCTGTTCGACCATTGTAAAAAACAGCCCCGGATGTTGTTGAGTCAGCGCACCGGCAATCGCCTCGGGTACGGCGTTATCGAGCATCATATTCAGGGTCATCGCAAACTCCTGTGTCGCAGTTATGACAATTTGTCCGACACCGTGACAGGGACGCCGCGGTGTTTTCCGAACGGTGATAACCATGCAAACCGTGCGCCCTTATCGGCGTAATAAGCAGAAACATTGATCCGGTAGGGGAAAAGCAGGCGCTTTTTGCATTTCAAGCGCCCCGCCAGCCCCGCTGCGTGCGGCGGGAGGGGGCTAAAGCGATCGTTTTGGGGCAAGGATGGGCCGCGGTAGTGCAAAGAAACCTGGCACAGCCTTCGCAATACCCCTGTGAGAACGCGTGTTTTCAACCCCCTTTTCTGACAGGAGCGCAACATGGCGAACATTGGTATTTTCTTTGGCACCGATACCGGTAAAACCCGCAAAATCGCGAAAATGATCCACAAGCAGCTGGGCGAGCTGGCGGATGCCCCGGTCAACATTAACCGCACGACGCTGGACGACTTTATGGCCTATCCGGTGCTGCTGCTGGGCACGCCGACGCTCGGCGACGGCCAGCTGCCGGGGCTGGAGGCCGGATGCGAAAGCGAATCATGGAGCGAATTTATCAGCGGCCTCGACGACGCCAGCCTGAAAGGAAAAACCGTGGCGCTGTTCGGCCTCGGCGATCAGAGAGGCTATCCGGACAACTTCGTCAGCGGGATGCGCCCGCTGTTCGATGCCCTGAGCGCGCGCGGCGCGCAGATGATTGGCAGCTGGCCAAATGAGGGTTATGAATTCAGCGCGTCCTCGGCGCTGGAAGGCGACCGCTTTGTTGGGCTGGTGCTGGATCAGGATAACCAGTTCGACCAGACCGAAGCGCGTCTGGCGAACTGGCTTGAGGAGATTAAACGCACCGTGCTGTAGGCGTTAACGGGTAGCCGCTGAGGCTACCCGCACAGTCCCGGCTGACGGGAGATCATCTGTTCCAGCCACTGGCGCTGATGGCGCTGCTGGCTCTGCTGCCAAAGATAATCGCGCGCGCTCTCCAGCGCCTGCTGCGGCTCCATGGGCGCGGCGGGGCGAATCGCTTCGCACCATAAAAGATGCCACCCCAGCTCGCTGGCGATGGGAAGGCTTAGCGCGTTTTCCGCCAGTGAAAACAGCGCGGTCTCGAGCTGCGGATAGAGCAGGCCGCGGCTAATCCAGCCTAAACGCCCCTCTTCCAGGGCGCTTGGGCAGTGGGAATGGCGGTGGGCCAGCGGAGCGAAAGCGTCCCGCGAGGCGTTGATTTGCCGGTACAGACCGAGGATCCGCTGGTGCACGGCTTCGCGGTCGCCATCGACCGTCAGCAGCAGGTGGCGGGTCAGACGCTGTTCCGGGCGCATAAACTGCGTCTGGTGGCGCAGATACCACGCCTGTACCGTGGAGAGATCCGGCTGCGGCGCCTGGCGGGCAATATCGGCGAAGGCGAGTTCCAGCCGGGCGTGATGGCGCACGATGGCAGCGCGTTCGGGCTGAGTAAAATCCCCCTCGTCGAGCCAGATGGTAAGGGAGGCGGCGATATTCTCCAGCAACGCCTCCGGAACATCGCCTTCAGGGACCCGCGCGACGATCGCTTGCTCCATATGGCACTGGCGTTGCCAGGCCTGTTCAAAAGCCGGCGTATCGGCCGGATCCAGGGCCGCCGGATCGCGATTCCAGCGGCTGCGCGCCAGCCGCTGCCGGGCAAAACGTTGCCATGGGTTCATTCTTCTCTCTCCTCTGCAAGGGCGATGGCCTGCGCCGGGACTCTGAACCAGCGGCCGCTAAAATCGACGGTGTAGCTATCGCCGAGCTCTCCCCGATCGGTAGCCTCAATGCGTCCCCGCTGGCCGGCGCTCACGACCACATCACCGTTGACCGCGAGCGCCATCTGGCAGGTCACGCTATCCCCGTATTGCAAGTTTCCTGCCAGCCACGGCTGGGTGATGGGGATCAGCTCCTGTTCGCGGCAGCCGATGATCCGATCGGTTTCCGGAAAGTGGATCTGGTAGATAATCTGATCCTGCAAAAAAACGCCCCAGTCGCGGACAAAGCCGGTGCTGCCGCGCCTGACCAGCAGCGCGCCGGGCGCGAAGCCCGCCACGGTGCCGTCGTTACGAATCGCGCGTACGACGCGGACCTCTTCGCTAAAGGTGAATTTTGGTCTCATGTTCCGCTCTCCTGAAACTGTTGCTGATAGCTCTCCGCGAGCAGTCTTCGCGCCAGTAGCCAGGGCGCGCGGTCGTTATCCTCGAGCCGGTTTTGCAGCGGCACCTCCGCGCGGAGTTTGCGATGAAACGTTGCCAGCACCGGCAGGCTGCAGCGGCCAAGCAACTCGGGCTGATAGGGGACGGCGAAAAACTGAAAAAAAGATTCGGCGGAGCGAAGTTCGTCCACGCCGGGAATTTGATAAAACCACTCCATCATTACCCCCTCGCCCGCAGGGCGGATTCACCGCACAGCTCATCGTAGATAGCCACCAGCTCGTAATCTTTCGGGTTGCGCTTCCAGTTCTCGGCGAAGCGGCGGATGGCGGGCAGCAGCTGGTTAATCTGCGCGGCGTTGAGGTGATAGCCCATCTGGTCAAAAACGCCGTTGACCGCCTGACGCCCTGAGTGTTTGCCCAGCACCAGCCGGTAGCTGCGGCCCATCAGGGAAGGGGCGATGGACTGGTAGCTCTCGCTGTCGCGCAGCAGCGCCGCCACGTGGACACCTGACTCATGGGTAAACACCAGCTCGCCGACCAGCGGCTGCTGCGGGTCGATGGCGCGCTGGGCGGCTTCCGCGACCCTCTGACAAAGCGCGGGCAGCGCCGAAAAATGCACGCCGGTCTCCACGCCCAGACAGCGTTCAAGGCCCAGCGCGACGGTTTCCAGCGCCGCGTTGCCCGCCCGCTCGCCGAGACCGAGCACCGTCGTATTCACGCTGGTGGCCCCGGCGCTTACCGCCGCCAGCGTATTGGCGGTCGCCATGCCCAGATCGTTATGGGCATGCATTTCGATCTCGCCGGACCAGACTTCGCGCAGGGCCGAGATTTGCGCCGCGGTGGTAAAAGGGTCGAGCAGGCCGACCGTATCGGCATAGCGCAGGCGGGCGGCGGCGCATTGCTGCGCGACCCCGGCGATAGCGCGCAGGGTCTGGCCGCTGGCCCGCGAGGCGTCCTCGCAGCCGATGCATACCTTCAGGCCGAGGCTATGCGCAAGATGGATAAACATCGCCAGCCGCTCCAGCAGCACCGCCAGCGGCTCGCGCAGTTTGTACTGCCGCAGCTTATCCGAAGCCGGAATCGAGATATCCACCCAGTCGATGCCCAGATCGGCGCTCTGGCGGATTTCCAGCGCGTTCATCCGACACCAGGTCATCAGGGTTGCGTCGGGCAACTGGCGACGCACCAGCTGGATCCGCGCGATCTCCTCGTCGCCCATCGCCGGGGTGCCGACCTCCATCGCCGTTATTCCTGCGGCGTAAAGCGCCTCGGCAATGGCGACCTTTTCGCTGGTGCGAAAGGCGACGCCGGGGCTCTGCTCGCCGTCGCGCAGGGTGGTATCGTTAATCAGCACGCGTTCCATCAGCCACCTCCGCCTTAGCCGTAAACCGGCGCGAATACGGCGTCCGCCGGGCGCGGCTTACCGTTCTGCCAGTAGGGCGACAGCGCGCGCAGCCGGTCGATAATCGGCGGCAGCGTGGCGACGACGTAATCGATCTCTTTCTCCCGGGTGTAGCGCGAGAGAGAAAAGCGGATGGTGCCGTGGGCGGCGGTATAGGGAATATTCATCGCCCGCATCACGTGGGAGGGTTCCAGCGAGCCTGAGGTGCAGGCGCTGCCGCTGGAGGCGGCGATCCCGGCCTGGTTTAACAGCAGCAGAATGGCTTCACCTTCAATAAACTCAAAGGCCAGATTCACCGTGCCGGGCACCCGCGGCTGGCCGCCGCCCATCACCATGACCGACGGTACGCTGGTCAGCAGGCGATGCTCCAGCCTGTCGCGCAATTGGCCGATATGCGTCATTCCCGGCAGATGGATATTCGCCAGCTCGCAGGCCGCGCCCATGCCGACGATTCCGCAGATATTTTCCGTTCCGGCTCGCCGGCCGTACTCCTGGTGACCGCCGCGCAGCAGTGGGCGAAAGCGCGTTCCCCGCCGCAGATAAAGACAGCCTACGCCTTTTGGTCCGTGGAACTTATGCGCCGAGCAGGAGAGCATATCGATGCGGGTCTTGCCCACGGCGATCGGTATTTTCCCGACCACCTGCACCGCATCGCAGTGAAACAGCGCCCCTTGTTCATGGGCCAGCTCCGCCATTTCGCCGATCGGGAAAAGCACCCCGGTTTCGTTATTCGCCCACATCACGCTGACGAGCGCCACGCGCGGGCTGAGCGCCGCGCGGAACTGCGCCATGTCCAGCGCCCCCTCGCTATCCACCGCGATGCGATGAATCCGATAGCCCTGGCGCTCCAGGTGCTCGCAGGCCGCCAGCGTCGCCGGATGTTCGACCGCGCTGGTGATGATTTCGCGACGCTCAGGCAGCAGGGCGATCGCCGAGGCGATGGCGGTGGCGGTGGCTTCGGTGGCGCAGGAGGTAAAGATGATCTCGCTGGGATACTCCGCGCCCAGCAGCGCCGCAGCCTGCTGATGCGCGCGTTCCAGGGCCGCCTGGGCCGGAATGCCAAAATCGTGTATCGACGAGGGGTTGCCGTAAAAATCGGTCAAAAAGGGCATCATCGCTTCCAGGACCATCGGGTCCAGACGGGTGGTGGCGTTGTTATCGAGATAAACCTGTTTCATCTTGTCCCCCTTGGGTCAGTTAACCGCGGCTCAGGCCGCTACCACTTCCATATAACAGCCGGTACGTTCCATCAGTTTTTGCTGCAGCCAGGCCAGGGTCATATCGGTCATCATGCAGCCGCTACAGCTGCCGGAGAGGCTGACGGTCACCTGGTGGTTGGCGACGCTGAGTAGCGCCATGTCGCCGCCGTCGGCCTGAATATGCGGGCGCAGTTCGGCGATGGTATCGACGACGCTCTGCCAGTGCGGATCTTTGCCGCTGGCCACGGCTGGCGTCGTCTGCGGCTGCTGGGCGAGGATCTCCGCCAGCGCCAGCTCAATTTTTTCGTGGCAAGAGGTGCAGCCGCCGCCCGCTTTGGTGTAGTTGATCACCTCGGCAAGGGTGGTCAGCCCGTTGTTCTGTACTGCGCGGCGAATATGCCCTTCATCGACGCCGAAGCATTTGCAGATCAGCTTGCCTTCGTCGTGCTCCTCCTCAAGGCTTTCGCCGCGGAAGTTGGCGATGGCCGCGCGCAGGGCCTCCTGGCCCATCACCGAGCAGTGCATTTTCTCCGGCGGCAGTCCGTCGAGATAATCGGCAATCTGCTGATTGGTTATCTGCCCGGCTTCGGCGAGGGTATGGCCGATAATCAGCTCCGTCAGCGCGGAGGAGGAGGCGATGGCGCTGCCGCAGCCGAAGGTCTGGAAGCCCGCCTCCTCAATGATTTCGCTTTGCGGGTCGACGCGCAGCATCAGGCGCAGCGCGTCGCCGCAGCTTAACGAACCGACGTCGCCTACCGCGTTGGCGTTGTCCACCACGCGCGCGTTGCGGGGGTTAAAAAAATGGTCTTTCACTTTCTCGGAGTAATTCCACATGCTGTCAGCTCCAGGGATGAGGACGGAAAACGCCGGGGCGCGGTTCACCGCGAAAGCGCGGTGGCGATAACGAACTAGCAATTGCGATACCAGAGAATAAAATTAATATTTTTCAAATTGTTGTGTATTTTTCCTGACAAGGTTGGTCCGACAGTGTCGCGATGTTTTGTGGGCTTTGTCACAGAAACGACACGGCTAGCGGCGCGGGTCCGGATCCCCATGCCACTCCTGTTCCTGCAGCAGACGGGTAAAGCGCTCCGGGTCGCGCTGGCGCGTATTTTTGCGCTGCCCTTTGTCGTACCAGTAGAGCTGGATCTCCTGCAGTAAGCCGACGATGGTGGTGTCGGCGGGAACGCGTTCGGCGCGCACGCCAACCTGCAACAGCTGGCGAAAAACCGCGTCGCCAATCGCCACGCAGAACAGCGTGACGCAATCCTCCAGAGCGTGGATCCGCCTGGCGATCTTCTCCGTCTGGTGGCCGTTCTCGACCGAGAAATCAACCACCCGGATTAGAGTGACCCGGTCCGCCTTGACGCCGTACACCACCAGCCGCGGGGTGGCGCCGAAGTGCTGATCGACGTGACGATAGTCAGAGCTGGCGAAGGCGACCTTCATAGACCACTCATCGGAGTGGACCATATCAAACTGACGGTTAATCGGCGGCATAAGCGCCTCCTGTGGAGAGTGACGATTCGGGGTTCTGGCGAAGCGGCGATCGGTAGTGGGCGAGGTGGTGGTGACGCTCGCGCATCAGGTTTGCCAGCTCAAACAGCGTATCGCGCATTCCGCTATATCCCTGGCGCACCCGGCGGAATTCGCCGAGTTTGTCAAAGAGCGGAAAACCCGCGCGCACCAGCGGCAGCGCAAACTGCTCCGCCAGGTCGCGGGCGTGCGAGTTCGCCACCAGCAGGTCGGCGGGATGCGCGCACAGCAGGGTTTGCAGATCCTCCAGATCCCCCGGCACCACCCGTTCTACCGGCAGCTGGCGCAGGCTGGGATGACCGGTAGGGGCCACCAGCGGGCCGGGCTGCATCCCCTGGCTGTTGGCGAAGTCACACCACGCCGCCAGCAGATCGCCTTCCGCCGCTATCGCCATGCGCTGGCCCTGGAGCCACATATGGCAGTCGATCATCGCATCCTGTAGCTGTCCGCGCTGGCGTTCCAGCCACTCGGGAACGGCGCGTCCGGAAATTTTCGCCAGTTGATGAATAAAGGCGTCGCAGCGTTCGAGGGTCATCAGGTGCGGCAGGGCGATAACCTCGCCGCGGCAGCGCGGGGCCAGCAGCGATGAGGCGCGATGAAGGGAGACGCCAATGGCGAAGCTACACAGGCTTTGCCCCATCTGCTCTATCTGGCGCAGCGGCGTCCCGCCCTGGGTTAACGGTGAGAAATCGCCCTGCGCCAGGTGGCCGTCCATCGACTGCGCCAGGTCCGGCAGGATTACCGGCTGCAGGCTGAACGCTTCGACGCATCGGCGCAGCCACTCGATATCGCCCGGCGAACAGAGGTGGCTGACCAGCAGATTGACCCGGCGATTGCGCTGAGCCGGTCGCGGCGCCGGCGGCACCCACTGCTCAATGACGCTCTCTAGCACCGCGCTGAAGCCGTTCTCCATGGAGCCATAAAAATCCGGCGTGTTAACCGTCAATATCGCCACGCCCTTATGCCGGGGATACTCTTCGCGAAACTGGCGAACCACGCGGGAAATATCGCTGCCCTGGGCCTCTGACAGCCCGGTGCTGAGCAGTACGATAGCCTGCGGATTGTTGCGCTGGCAGAGGGTATCCAGGGCGGTAAAAATATTGCCGTCCGCGCCCATAATCGTCGACGTGGGGTCCATCGCCGTCGACTGCAGGGGAACCGGGTCGTGGAAATGTTGAATAAAAAAGACTTTGGCGAAGGCACTGCACCCCTGCGCGCCGTGGACCAGCGGGATGCTGTGTTCGATCCCAAGGCTCGCGAGGATCGCGCCGAGCGGCTGGCCGGTTTTGATAGGGCTGACCGCCAGCGGTTTATCGGTGCGGAAAATGTCTGCCATGATGAGCTCCTTAGCGCCACGGGGCGCGAGAATGGGTTTGCGGCCAGATGGGGCTATTGATGGTCTGACACAGCTGGCGGGCGAGGGTGACGATCCCCTGATAGCCAGCGAAGGCGTGTTCGCGCTCCTGATTGATATCGAGAAACGGCAGCCTGGCTTTATAGGCGGTGTACATATTGCGTCCGCCGGCAATCATCAGGTCGGCCTGATAGCGATAGACCACATCCAGCAGCGTGCGGGCGTTGCCCTCTTCCAGCATTACCGCCTCTTCGCCCATCAGCTCGCGGATCCGCTGTTTATCCTCTTCGGTGGATTTACGCGTGCCGGTTGCCACCACGGTCATGCCCAAATCCTGAAGCGCCGATACCACCGACCAGGATTTCACCCCGCCGGTATAGAGCAGCGCTTTGCGGCCGCGCAGCTGTTCGCGCCACGGCTGTAGCGCCAGTTCCGCCGCCTGTTCCTCCCGCGCAATCAGCGCTTCGGTGCGCTGACGAAGGTCGTCGTCGCCCAGCAGCGCCGCCAGCTGGCGCAGGGCGTCAGAGGTGGCGCGGATCCCGTAAAAGCTGCCTTCGAACCACGGCGTGCCGTAGCGCTGCTCCAGGGCTCGGGCGACGTTGATTAACGCCCGCGAGCAGACCAGCATATTGGCCTGCGCCCGGTGCATGGTCTGGATCTCGGCGAAGCGGCCATCGCCGGAGAGGCTGCCGAGCACGCGGATCCCCAGTTCGTCGAGCAGCGGCTGAATATGCCAGAACTCACCGGCAATATTGAATTCGCCAATCAGGCCAATATCGTGACGCTGCTCCGGGGCAAAGGGCGTGCTCTCCGGCCAGGGCGCGGGCTCGCGCTGGCCGATAACCCGTTTGACCATGACGTCGCCCGCCAGCCGGTTACCGAGATTTTTACTGCCGTAGAAACCGGCGGCGTCAATGGCGATAACCGGTACGCCGGTGGCGGTCTGCGCGGCCTGGCATACCGCTTCGAGGTCATCGCCCTCCATGGCCGGTACGCAGGTGTTATAGATAAAGACCGCCGCCGGGTGATAGCGGGTGACGATATGGCGCACGGCGTGAAACAGGCGGCGTTCGCCGCGGCCCATAATCACGTCCTGTTCGTTGAGATCGGTGGTGAACCCGAGCCGATTAAGGGTGGGGCCGGAGCTGGCGCTGCCGCGGTTATCCCATGAGCTTCCGGCGCAGCCGATAGGACCGTGGACCAGATGCGCCACGTCGGCGATGGGCAGCAGGGTTATCTGCGCGCCGTCGAACGCGCAGCCGCCGGCGGTGGCGCCGGGTTTGGGCGCGCTGCAGCCGGATTTTTGTTTATGGTTGTGTTCACAAGCCGGTTCATCCAGCAGCGCCAGAATTTCATTTCCCTTCATAGTGACCTCGTTGACGGTGGGGGATGAGGGGGAAGATGCAATTCGCGCTCCATAAGCGGTGCCTTGATATTTAAAGAAAAAGGGTTGTTGGCTTTGCGACAAAGCCAACAATCGGACAAGGGGATGGCGGGGCGTGTCTTGTTTTGGCGAATAATCTTCCCCTGACCGTAACGTGGGGAATGCGTCCATACGCGAAAAAAAGCCCGCGGGGTCAGCGGGCAACAAGCACAAAACAGGGATTAAAAAACGCGTTCTTCCAGAGGATTATCCCTGTTAAGCCGCTTCGCCAGCCACGGCGGCAAACGGCCGGCCAGCAGCGTATTGATCGCCTCGCACTGCGCCTGAATCGTCGTCCCAGGCTGCGCTTTCATCGGGTGGATGCGATGGCGGATCAGCCGCGCGGCGGCGGGCCCGCCGATCTCCTGGCAAAACAGCAGCTGACAGTCCTCAATAAGTCGGGCGCGCACTTCGTTGGCCTCCTGCTGGTGGGGCGCGGAGGGGTAGCGGCGCAGATCGTACAGCCAGCCGCCTTGCTCATCGAACGCGTAGATAAAAAACAGTCGTCCCTGGCCGAAATGGCCGTTAATCACCAGCCCATCCTGAGAGCAAAATGCCGCCAGCAGCTGCGGCGTGCGCTGGGCAGGGCGAACGATGCGTAAATGGGCGGGCAGCGCGCCCTGCAGGCTCGCCATCACCCGCGACCAGCGAGCGGGGGACATCACCGCCGTCGCGGAGGGAAAGCTGGCGGCCAGCTGCGGCTGGGTCAGGGTCGCCAGACGCGCTGGCGTCAGCGTCTCGCCGCTCTCCTGCGCCAGCCAGTCGACGATTTGCGCCGGCTGTAGGTCCGGCAGGGACTGAAACAGCGCCAGCATACGCCAGAATAGGGTATCGTTGTCGGACATCACCAGCTCCTTATATCAAGGTATTGCGCGTCGCGCGCAGGCTTATCGGGAAGACGGGACGCCCCGGCTGCGGATGCACGTAGTAGCGGCGTCCCCCCTCCAGCGAAATCGCGCCGCCCCAGCGTTCAGCGTCGTTATGCTCAATCTGGATCACTCGCGCTTCCAGATCCTGTTTCGCGATATAGGCGTACAGGTCCGCGCCGCGCTCACGGAAAATCACGATGGGCATACTCCCTCCTGGCCCCGCATGACGCGGGGCACCTGATGGTTAACGGACGAGATCGAAGCTGTAATCGGTTTTGCCCAGCTGGCTGGTATCGCTATCCAGTTTCTCCAGCACGGCGTTCACCAGCGTCGTCACAATGTTCATCGCGCCTTCATAACCCCAGGTTGTCTGGCGGTGCAGATGGTGGCGGTCGAACAGCGGAAAGCCGAGGCGGATAAGCGGCACTTCAAAGGCTTTGCCCTTCGCCAGGGTATCGCGCTGGATAAACTTGCCGTAGGAGTTGCCGATCATAAAGTCCGGCTGACGGGTGAACATCAGCGAACGGAAGTGCCACAAATCGCAGTTGATAAACACTTCGCTATCTCGCCCGTACGGCGAGGCATCGAGCATTTTCTTCATCGCTTTTTGCCAGCGTTTGTTGGCGTTATGGCTCAGGATCACCGTCGGCTCGCAGCCCAGCTCCAGCAGGAAGCGGGTGAGGCCCATCACGAAGTCCGGATCGCCGTACAGGCCAAACTTCTTGCCGTGCAGCCAGGTGTGGGAGTCGAGCATCATGTCAACCAGCCTGCCGCGCTCAATGGTGAGGGCGTCGGCAATTGGCTTTCCGCTAAGCTGGCTGACGGTCATCAGCAGTTCATCGGTGGCGGCCAGTCCCAGCGGAATGGCGACCTCGGTGGCGGGCTGGTTCCACATCTCCTGCACCACTTTTTTGCTCTTCAGCAGCTGCCACGGCTGCAGGAGTAGCGTATCGATGGCGTCAGGGGCTTCTTTCATCTCCTGCTGCGTGGTGCCGCCGGAATACATCCGGTAGTGGCCGTCGGCGGGCGTGTCGAGAACTTCCGACGGATCGGAGAGCAGGCTGCACGGTACCGCCATCTGTTCCATCATCCGCTTTAATACGCGGAAGTTGCCGAGATAGGTTTCAAAGCCGGTCACCAGATTGAGCTTCGGCAGTTTGCCCGGCTGCCCCTGGTAGTCCGCGGTGAAGGTTTTGGCGAAGCCTTCAAACATGTTATCCCAACCGGTGACGTGGCTGCCGATAAAGCTTGGCGTATGGGCATGGGGCACGGCGATGCTGCTGTCGACGAAGCCATCTTTTTTGGCGTTGGCGATAAACGCCTGCAGGTCATCGCCGATAACTTCCGCCATGCAGGTGGTGGACACCGCAATGATCTCCGGTTTGTACAGCGCGCTGGCGTTCTGCAGGCCCAGGTTCATATTGTTGTTGCCGCCGAAGACTGCCGCGTCTTCGGTCATCGAGTCGGAGACGCAGGCGATCGGCTCTTTGAAATGGCGGTTAAAATAGGTGCGAAAGTAGGCCACGCACCCCTGAGAGCCGTGCACATACGGCAGGGTGTTGGCAAATCCCAGCGAGCAAAGCACCGCGCCAAGCGGCTGGCAGGCTTTTGCCGGGTCAACGGTCAGCGCCTCGCGCTGGAAGTTCAGCGCTTCATACTCGGCGGTGGTGGTCCAGTCAAAGACCTCCTGCACGCGCTGCGCATCGTGCGCCTCTTCCAGCTGCCGCTTATTGCGAAACAGCTCCTGGTATTCATCCTGTTCGAATAGCGGATAACAGCTATTAATTTTATCAATCGTTTGGCTCATGGTGTTCTCCTCCCGCGCCACAAATCGGTGAACAGACGGGACAGTGAGTGGGCAATCACGCAGACTTCAGCCACGGGGCGGTCAGTTCGTTCCACGCCGGGTTGTTCAGGGTCATATCCATATCGCGGGCGAAAATGGCGAAACCATCGTAGCCGTGGTACGGGCCGGAATAGTCCCACGAGTGCATCTGGCGGAACGGCACGCCCATTTTCTGGAAGATATATTTTTCCTTGATGCCGGAGCCGATAAGGTCGGGCTTCAGCGCCTTGACGAACGCTTCCAGCTCGTAGCTGCTGGCGTCATCGAACAGCAGTGTGCCCTCTTTGAGATCCGGCAGGGTGCGGTCGTAGTCATCGTTATGGGCAAACTCGTACCCGGCGGCGATGATCTCCATGCCGAGATCCTCATAGGCGCCGATGACGTGGCGTGGTCGCAGGCCGCCCATATAGAGCAGCACCTTACGCCCCTCCAGGCGCGGGCGATATTTGGCGATAATCGCCGCCATCTGCCCCTCATATCTGGCGATCACCGCTTCGGCGTTCGCGCGAATGGTATCGTCGAACTGGTCGGCGATTTTGCGCAGCGATTCGGCGATTTTGGTCGGCCCGAAGAAGTTGTACTCCATCCACGGAATCTGATGTTTCTCCTCCATATGGCGGGCGATATAGTTCATCGAACGGTAGCAGTGAACCAGGTTCAGCTTGACGAATGGGGTGTTCTCCATCTCCACCAGCGTGCCGTCGCCGGACCACTGCGCGACCACCCGTAGCCCCATCTCTTCCAGCAGAATGCGTGAGGCCCAGGCGTCGCCGCCGATGTTGTAGTCGCCGATAATCGCCACATCGTAAGGGGTGGTTTCAAACGGCTGCCCTTCGCGATTGTTAAGGATCCAGTCGCGCACCACGTCGTTGGCGATATGGTGCCCCAGCGACTGCGACACGCCGCGAAAGCCTTCGCAGCGTACCGGGATCACCGGTTTATCCAGCGCTTTGCTGCTGGTGTTGGCCACCGCGCTAATATCATCGCCGATCAGCCCCACAGGACATTCCGATTGAATGGTGATCCCTTTGGTGAGCGGGAACAGCAGCTCCATCTCTTCAATCAGCTTGCTGAGTTTTTTATCGCCGCCGAAGACGATGTCGCGCTCCTGAAAATCAGAGGTGAAGTTCAGCGTGCCGAAGCTATCGACGCCGCTGACCCCGGTGTAGTAATTGCGTCGTCCGGCGCGGGAATACTGGCCGCAGCCGACCGGTCCGTGCGAAATGTGGGCCATATCCTTGATCGGCCCAAATACCACCCCTTTGGAACCGGCGTAGGCGCAGCCGCGTACGGTCATCACGCCGGGTTGTGACTTGCGGTTAGAGATAATGCACTTGCCGACGCTCTCCATTTCCGGATCGCTGACCATCATGTGCTTTCTGCGCTCTTTTCGCGCGGTTTCCGGGAACACTTCCAGGACTTCCTGGATGAGCGCCAGATTACGTTCGCCCGTTGCGTTGGTCATCATAATTGTCCTGTGCTCAGGCCGCGTTTTCTTCGGCGGCGGTTTTACCAATGATGCTGGTGTCTTCCTCTTCCATGATGCCGAACTCCATCAGCAGCGACTCCAGCTCATCCATGGTGCAGGGCGTCGGCACCACTTTCATGGTGTTGTTGACGATCTTCTGCGCCAGGGTGCGGTATTCGTTGGCCTGTTTGCAGGCGGGGTCGTACTCGATAACCGTCATGCGGCGGATCTCCGCGCGCTGCACGATGTTGTCGCGGGGCACAAAGTGGATCATCTGGGTACCGAGCTTTTCCGCCAGGGCAATAATCAGTTCGTCTTCACGGTCGGTCTGACGGGAGTTACAGATCAGGCCGCCGAGGCGCACCTTGCCGGATTTGGCGTATTTAACGATCCCTTTGGAGATATTGTTGGCGGCGTACATCGCCATCATTTCACCGGAGCAGACGATGTAGATCTCCTGGGCTTTGTTTTCGCGGATCGGCATGGCGAAGCCGCCGCAGACCACGTCGCCGAGCACGTCATAGAACACGAAATCGAGATCGTCCTCGTAGGCGCCTTCTTCTTCAAGAAAGTTGATCGCCGTGATCACGCCGCGTCCCGCACAGCCGACGCCTGGCTCCGGGCCGCCGGATTCCGCGCAGCGCACGTCGCCGTAGCCAATTTGCAGAACGTCTTCGAGTTCGAGGTCCTCGACCGAGCCGACTTCCGCGGCCATCTCCATAATGGTGTTCTGTGCTTTGGCGTGCAGGATCAGACGGGTGGAGTCCGCCTTCGGATCGCAGCCGACGATCATCACTTTCTTACCCATCTCCGCCAGCGCGGCGACGAGGTTCTGCGTGGTGGTGGATTTACCGATACCGCCTTTACCGTAAATAGCGCATTGACGCATGGTCATGGTGACTTCTCCTGTTGTTGAGTGTTTGCCAGCAGAGAAGTGCAGGGAACATACCAGCCGTGCCTGTTTATGTATTTATTTGATTTTTATGTATTTATTAATTCATTGTCGCGCAGGGCGTAAAACAAAACGGCACAATAAGGCGACCAAATGTGGGAAACAGAACAATTCCGTCTGCCGGGGCCATTGTGGCGGTTTGTCGCCTGTTCAACAGCTTGTCGCCCCCTGTGTCTTATTCCACGCAATCTCTTTGCGCGCTGTGCGACGACGCTCTTCATAACGCGTTGAATTCGCGCCAACTATTCTGTCATCCGCGAGCTGGCACAGGCTGTGCTTGAGGCAACAACTGGGTTTGCCGCTTATTTGAGGCGGCGAAGATGCCTCTCACCTTCGAGGATTGAACAATGTCCGGAAAAATGAAAACAATGGATGGCAACGCCGCGGCGGCCTGGATCTCTTATGCCTTTACCGAGGTCGCGGCGATTTACCCCATTACCCCCTCCACGCCGATGGCGGAAAACGTCGACGAGTGGGCGGCGCAGGGGAAAAAGAACCTCTTTGGCCAGCCGGTGCGCTTAATGGAGATGCAGTCGGAAGCCGGCGCGGCAGGCGCGGTACACGGCGCGCTGCAGGCCGGGGCGCTCACCACCACCTATACGGCCTCCCAGGGGCTGCTGCTGATGATCCCCAACATGTACAAAATCGCCGGTGAGCTGCTGCCGGGCGTTTTTCACGTCAGCGCCCGGGCGCTGGCGACCAACTCGCTGAATATTTTTGGCGATCACCAGGACGTGATGGCGGTTCGCCAGACCGGCTGCGCGATGCTGGCGGAGAACAACGTGCAGCAGGTGATGGATTTGTCGGCGGTGGCGCATCTGGCGGCGATTAAGGGACGCATCCCGTTTGTTAACTTCTTCGACGGTTTTCGCACTTCGCACGAAATTCAAAAAATCGAGGTGCTGGAATATGAGCAGCTGGCGACGCTGCTGGACCGGCCTGCGCTCGACAGCTTCCGCCGTAACGCGCTGCATCCGGATCATCCTGTCATCCGCGGAACGGCGCAGAACCCGGATATCTACTTCCAGGAACGGGAGGCGGGCAACCGTTTTTATCAGGCGCTGCCAGACATTGTCGAAAACTATATGGCGCAAATCAGCGCGCTCACCGGCCGGGAGTACCATCTGTTTAACTATACCGGCGCGGCGGACGCTGAACGGGTGATTATCGCGATGGGATCGGTCTGCGATACCGTTCAGGAAGTGGTGGATACGCTGAACGCGGCGGGAGAGAAGGTCGGGCTGCTCAGCGTGCATCTGTTTCGCCCTTTTTCGCTGGCCCACTTCTTCGCCCAGCTGCCGAAAACCGTGCAGCGTATTGCCGTCCTGGACCGCACCAAAGAGCCCGGCGCTCAGGCTGAACCGCTGTGCCTGGATGTGAAAAACGCCTTCTATCATCACGACGATGCGCCGTTAATCGTCGGCGGCCGCTATGCGCTTGGCGGTAAGGATGTTCTGCCTAACGATATCGCGGCCGTCTTTGATAACCTCAATAAACCGCTGCCGATGGACGGGTTTACCCTCGGGATTGTCGATGATGTGACCTTTACTTCGTTGCCCCCGCGCCAGCAGACGCTGGCGGTCTCGCATGCCGGCATCACCGCCTGTAAATTTTGGGGCATGGGCTCGGACGGCACCGTGGGGGCCAATAAAAGCGCGATCAAAATTATCGGCGATAAAACACCGCTCTACGCGCAGGCCTACTTTTCCTATGACTCGAAAAAATCCGGCGGCATTACCGTTTCACATTTGCGCTTCGGCGACCGGCCGATCAATTCGCCCTACCTGATCCATCGGGCCGATTTTATCTCCTGTTCGCAGCAGTCCTACGTTGAGCGCTACGATCTGCTGGACGGATTAAAGCCGGGCGGGACCTTTTTACTCAACTGCAGCTGGTCCGATGCGGAGCTGGAGCAGCATCTGCCGGTTAGCTTCAAACGCTATCTGGCGCGGGAAAATATCCATTTTTATACCCTGAACGCCGTGGATATCGCCCGCGAGCTCGGACTGGGCGGGCGCTTTAATATGCTGATGCAGGCGGCGTTCTTTAAGCTGGCCGCGATTATCGACCCGCAGACCGCGGCGGATTACCTTAAGCAGGCGGTTGAAAAAAGCTACGGCAGCAAAGGGGCGGCGGTGATTGAGATGAACCAGCGGGCAATCGAGCTGGGCATGGCCTCGCTGCATCAGGTGACGATTCCGGCGCACTGGGCGACGCTGGATGAACCCGTGGCGCAGGTTTCAGCTATGATGCCGGATTTCATCCGCGATATTCTGCAGCCGATGAACCGCCATTGCGGCGACCAGCTGCCGGTGAGCGCGTTTGTCGGTATGGAGGACGGGACGTTTCCTTCGGGCACCGCCGCCTGGGAAAAACGCGGGATCGCGCTGGAAGTGCCGGTCTGGCAGCCGGAGGGCTGCACGCAGTGTAACCAGTGCGCCTTTATCTGCCCGCATGCGGCGATCCGCCCGGCGTTGCTCAACGGCGAAGAGCATGACGCCGCGCCGGTTGGGCTGCTGAGCAAACCCGCGCAGGGAGCGAAGGAGTATCACTACCATCTGGCTATCTCGCCGCTGGATTGTTCCGGCTGCGGCAACTGCGTGGACATCTGTCCCGCGCGCGGCAAGGCGTTAAAAATGCAGTCTCTCGATAGCCAGCGTCAGATGGCGCCGGTCTGGGACTATGCGCTGGCACTGACGCCGAAGAGCAATCCGTTTCGTAAGACGACGGTCAAAGGTAGCCAGTTTGAAACCCCGTTGCTGGAGTTTTCCGGCGCCTGCGCGGGGTGCGGAGAAACGCCTTATGCCCGCCTGATAACCCAGCTGTTTGGCGACCGGATGTTGATCGCTAACGCCACCGGCTGCTCTTCTATCTGGGGGGCCAGCGCGCCGTCGATTCCCTATACCACCAACCACCGCGGCCACGGCCCGGCATGGGCGAACTCGCTATTTGAGGATAACGCGGAGTTTGGCCTCGGCATGATGCTCGGCGGTCAGGCGGTGCGTCAACAAATCGCCGATGATATGACCGCCGCGCTGGCGCTACCGGTCAGCGACGAACTTAGCGACGCAATGCGCCAGTGGCTGGCGAAGCAGGATGAAGGCGAGGGCACCCGCGAGCGCGCGGACCAGCTCAGCGAACGGCTGGCGGCGGAAAAAGAGGGGGTGCCGCTGCTGGAGCAGCTGTGGCAGAACCGCGACTATTTTGTTCGTCGTTCGCAGTGGATTTTCGGCGGCGACGGCTGGGCCTACGATATCGGCTTCGGCGGCCTCGACCACGTGCTGGCGAGCGGGGAAGACGTCAATATTTTGGTGTTTGACACCGAGGTTTACTCCAATACCGGCGGCCAGTCGTCTAAATCGACCCCGGTGGCGGCCATCGCGAAGTTTGCCGCGCAGGGTAAACGCACGCGGAAAAAAGATCTCGGCATGATGGCGATGAGCTACGGCAATGTGTACGTGGCCCAGGTCGCGATGGGCGCTGATAAAGATCAGACCCTACGGGCGATCGCCGAGGCCGAAGCCTGGCCGGGACCGTCGCTGGTGATTGCCTACGCCGCCTGCATTAACCACGGGCTGAAAGCCGGTATGCGCTGCAGCCAGCGCGAGGCGAAACGGGCGGTTGAGGCGGGATATTGGCACCTGTGGCGCTATCATCCGCAGCGGGAAGCGGAAGGCAAGACGCCGTTTATTCTCGATTCCGAAGAGCCGGAGGAGAGTTTCCGCGACTTTTTGCTTGGCGAAGTGCGCTACGCCTCGCTGCACAAAACGACGCCGCATCTGGCGGATGCGCTCTTTAGCCGAACCGAGGAGGACGCTCGGGCCCGCTTTGCCCAGTATCGGCGGCTGGCCGGCGAGGAGTAGCAGGCCTTTAGTTCTCCAGCTGCATGACCTTAAGCAGCGTCTCCAGCAGGCCGGGAAAGCGCGCGTCTAAATCTTCCCGGCGCAGCGAAATCAAGTTCTCCCGCCCCTGTGGCCGCTGCCAGATCACACCGCTGTCGCGCAGGACGCGCCAGTGGTGGGTCATGGTCGACTTTGCCACATCTTCATGACGCAGGGCGTTACAGCTCTGCTCGCTGCCGTCGGCAAGGATGCGGATAATCTCAAGCCGTAGCGGGTTACCGAGGGCGAAAAGGACATTTTCGAGGCGAATTTGTTCACGTTCGGGGTGATTGGCGATCATACTATTCCTGTGTCGGCGGTTGCGCTGCCTTACGAGCAGCGGCCCGTATCGGCGGCTGGCCGGTAATATACCCAAACTGCTTTTCTAAAGCCACGCGCGTCGTCGCAGCTTTACCAATAGTAACGATAGCAAAAATAGTTCGAATATACTCGTACAGTTGTACTATGATAGATGCCGTTATATGAACGGCGGCCAATTCCGGCCGCCTGCTGACAGTCAAAATGACTAAGGACGCATCATGCCCCGACCCATCCCCCTCGAACGTTATCGCAACATCGGTATCTCCGCGCATATCGATGCCGGCAAAACCACCACCACCGAGCGCATCCTGTTTTATACCGGGATGAGCCACAAGCTGGGGGAAGTACACGATGGCGCGGCAACCACCGACTGGATGGCGCAGGAGCAGGAGCGCGGGATCACCATTACCTCCGCGGCGGTGAGCTGCTTCTGGCCCGGCATGGACCGTAGCTTTGAGCCGCACCGGATAAACATCATCGATACCCCCGGGCACGTGGATTTCACCATCGAAGTGGAACGTTCTATGCGCGTACTGGACGGCGCGGTGATGGTTTACGACTCCGTCGGCGGCGTGCAGCCGCAGTCGGAAACCGTCTGGCGGCAGGCGAATAAATACCACGTTCCGCGGCTGGCCTTCGTCAACAAGATGGACCGCCCCGGCGCGGATTTTTTCCGCGTGGTGCAGATGATGACCGATCGCCTGAAGGCCAATCCGGTACCGATTGTGATCCCGGTTGGCGCCGAAGAGCACTTTACCGGGGTGGTGGATCTCATCAAAATGCGCGCTATTTTGTGGGACGACGCCACCCAGGGGATGACCTTCAGCTATGCCCCGGTGCCTGACGATCTCATGGAAACCGCCCGGCTGTGGCGGGAGAAAATGGTCTCGGCGGCGGCCGAAGCCAGCGACGAACTGATGGATAAGTATCTCGAAACCAGCGAGTTGAGCGAGGCGGAAATCGTTGCCGGACTGCGCCAGCGCACGGTGAAGGGCGAAATCCAGGCGGTGCTGTGCGGCAGCGCATTTAAAAACAAAGGCGTGCAGCGGATGCTTGATGCGGTGGTTGAGCTGATGCCGTCGCCGCTGGATATCCCGGCTATTCAGGGCGTGGATGAGAAAGGGCAGTCCGCGGAACGTCACCCGAGCGACGACGAACCGTTCTCGGCGCTGGCCTTCAAGCTGATGACCGACCCCTATGTCGGACAGTTAACCTTTATCCGCGTCTATTCCGGGACGTTGAAAAAAGGCGATGCGGTGTGGAATCCGGTGAAAGGTAAGAAAGAACGCATCGGACTCATCGTGCTGATGCAGGCCAACGATCGCCATGAGGTGGACGAACTGCACGCCGGGGATATTGCCGCCTGCGTCGGCCTGAAGGATGTCACTACCGGCGACACGCTGTGCGACCCGGATGCGGTGATTACCCTCGAACGGATGGAGTTTCCGGAGCCGGTGATTTCACTGGCGATTGAACCGAAAACCAAAGCCGATCAGGAGAAAATGGGTATCGCTCTGCAGCGGCTGGCGGCGGAAGATCCGTCGTTTCGTCTGCATACTGACGAGGAGTCCGGCCAGACGATCATTTCCGGGATGGGCGAGCTGCATCTGGAGATTATCGTCGACCGCATGAAGCGCGAGTTTGGCGTTGAGGCGAATATCGGGCGTCCGCAGGTGACCTATCGCGAGACGATCCGCAAAACGGTCAAAGAGGTGGAAGGCAAGTTTGTCCGCCAGTCCGGCGGGAAAGGGCAGTACGGCTACGTGGTGTTGACCCTTGAACCGCTGGAGCCGGGAAGCGGTTTCGTGTTTGAAGACGCGACCAAAGGCGGCGTGGTGCCGCGCGAGTACATCCCTTCAGTGGAAAAAGGGCTGCGCGAAGCGATGGGCGCTGGCGTGCTGGCGGGCTATCCGGTAGTGGATATCAAGGCGACACTGACGTTTGGTTCGTATCATGACGTCGACTCCTCGGAGATGGCTTTCCGGATGGCGGCGATATTTGGCTTCAAGGAAGGGGCGCGCAGGGCCGACCCGGTAATTCTTGAACCGGTGATGCACGTGGAAGTGGAGACCCCGGAAGAGTATGCCGGGAATATTATGGGCGATCTCTCCTCCCGTCGCGGAATGGTGCAGGGGATGGAAGAGCGCTTCGGCAGCCAGATTATTCGCGCCGACGTGCCGCTGGCCGAGATGTTTGGCTATTCCACCACGCT
The DNA here is from genome assembly GCF_018139045.1 of Klebsiella pasteurii. NCBI lineage: Bacteria > Pseudomonadati > Pseudomonadota > Gammaproteobacteria > Enterobacterales > Enterobacteriaceae > Klebsiella > Klebsiella pasteurii. Next base: position 1,938,893 of record NZ_CP073236.1, on the reverse strand, counting down.
GCGTTCAATGTCCCAGGGCCGGGCGACCTACAGCATGGAGTTCCACCACTACGCGGAAGCCCCGCGCAACGTGGCTGAGGCGATTATCGCCAGCCGCGCCAAAGGCTAAGCAACGTTCCCGGGTGCGACGCGAGCTGTCTTACCCGGGCTACGAGTCCTGCCATCGTTTGTAGCCCGGGTAGGGTGTTAGCCGCAACCCGGGAATTTCCTCCAATTAAACAATATCCTGCGCGTACTGCCACAGCGCCTTCAGCTGCGCCAGCTTTTCTTTATCATCCGCATACTGTTGATACAGCATCTGCAGCTCATCGGCATAGGCCTGTAAAAACTCTGGCGTAAACACCTCACGACGGTGTTCTAACCAGCGCTGCTGCTCGGCTTCATCGAGCGTACCGGGATAGTTGCGCGCGCGATAGTTGAAAAGCAGACGCTCAATACGCTTATCGGCGAAGGTAATATCCAGCGCCGGCAGGTTATGCGGCTCGGTCTCAAGCACGATTTTCATTGCCGCGCGATCGGCATCGCTGAAAAAGCCGTTATACAGCTGGGCATCGACGTTATCGGAAGGCACAAACGGCTCCGCTTCGGCAAAAATCGCCACCACTTTTTCGCGCACCTGCGGATTGGCCCGTAGCTGCTGGGCGTTATCCAGACAGCGCTGGATATTGATGCCCAGCCGGTCGGCATCCTGCGGACGCAGAGTGTTTTGCTGCGCCAGCACCGGGCATTTATTGAGGTGAACCAGCTTAATCGGCACCGCGGGCAGGTCGCCCAGCTCGCTTTTCGGCGTATACAGCCGCTCGCGCAGGGTGTCGGCATCCAGATCCAGCAGGGGAGCGATATCTCCGGCCAGGTCGACCATAATCACCGCGTTACGGTTGTCAGGGTGCCACGCCAGCGGGGCCACCAGGCTGGTGTTGCCGCGCGCCGCGCCAAACATGCCGGAAACATGCACCAGCGGTTTGATTTGCGGCACATCGATCAGCGTCGCCAGCTTGCGTTTGTTGCGATAGGTATATAGATAGTCAAACAGGCGCGGCTGCTGGGTTTTCACCAGTTTTGCCATCGCGATGGTGGCGTAAACGTCGGCCATCGCGTCGTGGGCGTTGCTGTGCTCAATGCCGTTGGCGACGGTCAGATGCTCGAGGCGGAAGCTCGGTAAGCCCTCTTCGTTTTCCGGCCAGTTGATCCCTTCCGGGCGCAGCGCGTAGCAGGCGCGCATCACATCCAGCAGATCCCAACGGGAGTTGTCGTGTTGCCAGCTCCAGGCGTAAGGATCGTAAAAATTGCGATAAAAGATATTGCGCGTCACTTCGTCATCGAAGCGCACGTTGTTGTAGCCGACGATGCAGGTTTTTGGCACCGTGAACAGATCGTGAACGCGACGGGCAAAGGCGGCTTCGCTGTCGCCCTTGGCGTTCGCCTCCTGCGGCGTTATCCCGGTGACCATGACCGCCTGCGGCTGCGGCAGATAGTCATCGGCGATCCTGCAGTAGAACACTTCAGGTTCACCGACGATATTGAGGTCTTCATCGGTGCGGATGGCGGCAAACTGCGACGGTCGGTCGAGCGAAGGGCTGGTGCCGAAGGTCTCGTAATCGTGAAACAAAAATCCGGGCTGGTTGGCGCGATCTTGCATAATCTGTTCATTATCCCTGGTGGCGAGCAGCCATCATGGTAAACGATTTGCCGGGCCATCAGAAGGGTATCCCCTTTGTCCTGCGTCGGCGATGTCATATTTTCTTGCAATTAAACCCTGATTTGAAACGAGAAGTTCCGTAAAAAGGACGGCGAATCTGTCAATTTAGAGGATATGCCGTTGAAAGGCCGTTTGTTTATTGCTGTATCTTTGCTCGCTACGAGCGTTTCCTGCGCATTTGCCGCCAATGATTTTCCCGTCAACGTGACGCCTCCTTCTATTCAGGCCGGTTCCTGGGTGCTGATGGATTACACCACCGGTCAGATCCTGACCGCCGGTAACGAGCATCAGCAGCGCAATCCCGCCAGCCTGACCAAACTGATGACCGGCTACGTGGTCGATCGCGCCATCGACAGCCACCGCATCACCTTTGACGATATCGTCACCGTCGGTAAAGACGCCTGGGCGCAGGGTAACCCGGTCTTTAAGGGTTCTTCGCTGATGTTCCTTAAGCCCGGCGATCGGGTCAGCGTACGCGACTTAAGCCGCGGACTGATCGTTGACTCCGGCAACGATGCCTGCGTGGCGCTGGCGGACTACGTCGCCGGCGGCCAGCCCCAGTTCGTCGCGCTGATGAACAGCTACGTGGAAAAACTGCATTTGCAGGATACCCATTTTGAAACCGTCCACGGTCTGGATGCGCCGGGTCAGCACAGTTCGGCCTACGATCTCGCCGTGCTCTCGCGGGCGATTATTCACGGCGAACCGGACGTCTACCATATGTACAGCCAGAAGAGCCTGACCTGGAATGGCATTACCCAGCAGAACCGCAACGGTCTGCTGTGGGATAAGACCATGAACGTCGATGGTCTGAAGACCGGCCACACTTCCGGCGCCGGCTTCAACCTGATTGCCTCCGCGGTGGACGGCCAGCGCCGGCTGATTGCGGTGGTGATGGGCGCCGACAGCCCGAAAGGGCGTGAACAGCAGGCGGCGAAGCTGCTGCACTGGGGGCAGCAAAACTTCGATACCGTCCAGGTCCTGCAGGACGGCAAGCAGGTCGGCGTTGAGCGAATCTGGTATGGCGATAAAGAGCTGATTAAGCTGGGGACCGATCAGGACTTCTGGCTAGCGCTGCCGAAGCCGGAAGTCGCGCGCATTAAGGCCAAATACGTGCTGGATAACAAAGTGCTGGAAGCGCCGATTGCCGCCCACCAGCGGGTGGGCGAAATCTCCCTTTACGATGGTGATAAAGTGGTGGCCCACTGGCCGCTGGTGACGCTGGAAAGCGTTGGCAAGGGCGGCATGCTGTCGCGCTTTAGCGATTACCTGCATCAAAAACTGTAACTGTCCCGCCGCTCCGCCCGGAGCGGCATTTCGTAGCTGTTTGATTATTATGCCGCTTCGGTTGGCGCTTCGTTTACTTTCACTCCATTACCTTACCCGGTCACCCTTCAGGAAAAAGCCTGGCGTTTCTGCGCCATAAATGGAGCTGGGAAGATGAAATATTTTGCGCGTAGTGCGCTTTCTCTGGGACTTATCGCCGTTTTTAGCACCTCCAGTTTTGCCTCTGGCCTCGTTCTGGCCGATAACGAATTTCGCAATGATTTAGCCTGGTTATCCGACCGTGGAACCCTCGCGTTAAGCCTGTCGACCTGGCCTCTGAGCGAAGAGGAGATTAACCGCGCGCTGGCCAATGCCCATCCGACAACCTCAGCAGAGCGGGTCGTGTTGAACCGGGTGAATCAGCGATTAAGCGCGCTGAAAGCCGATGTCCGCGTCACCGGCTACAGCGCAACCGACAAGCCGGGCACGCCGCAGGGGTTTGCCCAGTCCTATCCCGCCAACCAGTCGCTTTCTCTCGCCCTGAACAACAGCGGCGAATGGTGGGATCTGCACCTACAGGGCAATGTTGAAGGCGACAAGCGTATCAGTAACGGTTCGAACGTGAACGCCAACGGGGCATACGGCGCGGTAAAACTGTGGAACCAGTGGCTGGCGTTCGGGCAAATTCCACAGTGGTGGGGGCCGGGCTACGAGGGCAGCCTGATTCGCTCCGATGCCGCGCGACCGATGACCGGTTTTCTGCTGCAGCGTGCCGAACAGCGCGCGCCGGAAACCTCCTGGCTGAGCTGGATTGGCCCCTGGCAGTATCAGCTTTCCGCCAGCCAGATGAGCCAGTATGCCGCCGTACCGCATACCAAAATCTTCGGTGGTCGCCTGACTTTTTCACCAATCTCCTCGCTGGAACTGGGGGCTTCGCGCATCATGCAGTGGGGCGGCGAAGGGCGACCTTCATCATTCAGCAGCTTCTGGGATGGTCTGACAGGCAATGACAACACCGGCGAATCGGCCGACGATCCCGGCAACCAGCTGGCCGGTTTTGATTTTAAGCTGAAGCTGGCGCCCACACTCGGCTGGCCGGTGAGCATTTACGGCCAGATGATCGGCGAGGACGAAGCCGGATATTTACCCTCGGCGCATCTCTATCTTGGCGGCGTGGAAGGGCATCACCAGTGGAACAGCAATGCGGTTAACTGGTATCTGGAAGCCCACGATACCCGTTCGAACATGGGGCGCACCAACTACATCTATAACCACTTCATCTATAAAGACGGCTACTACCAGCAGGGCTATCCGCTGGGCGACGCGATGGGCGGCGATGGGCGTCTGTATGCCGGTAAGGTGGAGCTGGTAACCGAAGAGAATCAGCGCTGGAGTGCGCGTCTGGTCTACGCTGAGGTCAATCCGAAGAACCAGCGAATCAATAAAGCCTTCCCGCGCGCCGATACGCTGAAGGGCGTACAGCTGGGCTGGAGCGGCGATGTCATGCCGACGGTACGCCTGAATACCTCCGTGTGGTACACCGACGCTAACCACAGCGCCAGCGACGATGTCGGGGCCAGCATCGGCGTTGAGCTGCCGTTCAGTTTATAACCGGACGGCGGTGGTTTTTTACTCTTCTTGCCGCGCGGATTTGTGAATTGCCGCACATACTATGGCTGATAGTACTGCTAATTTATGTGTATGTATATACAGTATTTTATCAACGGTGGAGGCAGCATGGAATATAACGTTAAGTCCGTGGGCAAGAAGAAAATTGCCGGGTTTCATCTGGTCGGGCCCTGGGAGCAGACGGTTAAACAGGGGTTTGAACAGCTAATGATGTGGGTTGATAACTGCCAGGTTCCGGCGCAGGAGTGGGTGGCCGTTTACTACGACAATCCTGATGAGGTCCCGGCGGAAAAGCTGCGCTGCGCGACCGCCGTCACGGTGGCGGAAGACTACTCAATCCCCGCCAACAGCGAAGGCGTGATGATGACCGATATCGCCGGCGGAGAGTACGCGGTTGCTCGTGCCAGAGTCGAGAATTATGACTTTGCAACGCCGTGGTATCAGTTCTTCGAGAGCCTGATGCAAAGCAAAACGCACCAGATGGCGATGAAACCCTGCTTTGAAGTCTATCTTAACGATGGTAACCAGGACGGCTACTGGGATATTGATATGTATATCGCGGTTGAGCCTGCGATGAAGTAAATCGAACATTGTCCCTTCGCTGGACAAGGTTTATTACATTCGCGTGATGCTTGCGGCGAAAAAGCAGTTACAATTGGCCTTTTCGTTGTGTCGGAGTAGGTTGTGCGCGCGGATAAATCACTTAAGCCATTTGAAATTCGGCTGTATCGCCATTACCGCATCGTCCATGGCGTGCGAATAGCATTGGCCTTTGTGCTCACCTTTGTGCTGGTGCGCCTGCTTAACGTTCCTGAAGGCACCTGGCCTCTTATCACCCTGGTGGTGGTGATGGGGCCAATCTCCTTCTGGGGAAACGTCGTACCGCGCGCGTTTGAACGCATCGGCGGCACGATCCTCGGCTCGGCGCTCGGGCTGGTGGCGCTTAAGCTGGAGCTCATCTCGCTGCCTATCATGCTGCTGTGGTGCGCGGTGGCGATGTTCCTGTGCGGCTGGCTGGCGCTGGGCAAAAAGCCTTACCAGGCGCTGCTGATTGGTATCACCCTGGCGGTGGTTGTCGGCGCGCCGCCGGGCGATATGACGACCGCGCTGTGGCGAAGCGGCGATGTTATCTTCGGTTCCCTGCTGGCGATGCTGTTCACCGGTATCTGGCCGCAGCGAGCCTTTCTGCACTGGCGCATCCAGATGGCCAACTACGTCACCGCCTTCAATCGGCTTTATCAGGCCGGCTTCTCGCCGAACCTGGTCGAGCGTCCGCGTCTGGAAAAGCACCTGCAAAAGGTCCTCAACGACGTGGTGAAAATGCGCGGATTGATTACGCCCGCCAGCAAAGAGACGCATATCCAGAAAGCCATCTTTGAGGCGATCCAGACCGTTAGCCGTAACCTGGTGTGCATGCTGGAGCTGCAAATCAACGCTTACTGGGCGTCGCGTCCCGGCCACTTCGTGATGCTTAATGCCCATACGCTGCGCGAAACCCAGCAGATGACTCAGCAAACGCTGCTGACTATCGCCCACGCCCTGTATGAGGGCAACCCGCAGCCGATCCTGGCCAACAATGAAAAGCTCAACGAAATCGTTGCCGAACTGCGCCAGCTCATCAAAGAGCAGCAGGACGACAATTTCTCCGAAACGCCTATTCATGGTTATGTGTGGTTAACTATCGAGCTGGCGCGCCAGCTTGAACTGCTGTCGCATTTAATCTGCCGGGCATTGCGTAAATAAAGACCAGACTCGCGTGGTTTTTCCATCGCTTGCTTCGATTCAGCAGCGTTTAGGGTTATGATAACGGCAAAGGAAAAAACATTGTCATCAGCGGCTGCTAACAGTTATGTTAGCCCTATGTAGCAGTCGCTTTAGCGAATCCGAATCTCAAATATTAGGGGTATAAAAATGGAAACAACTAAGCCTTCTTTCCAGGACGTACTGGAGTTTGTTCGCCTGTACCGTCGTAAGAACAAACTGCAGCGTGAAATTCAGGACGTTGAGAAAAAGATCCGTGATAACCAGAAGCGCGTCCTGCTGCTGGACAACCTGAGCGACTACATTAAGCCGGGCATGAGCGTTGAAGCTATTCAGGGCATCATTGCCAGCATGAAGAGCGATTACGAAGATCGCGTTGACGATTACATCATCAAAAACGCCGAGATCTCCAAAGAACGTCGCGACATCTCTAAAAAGCTGAAAGCAATGGGCGAAGCGAAAGTAGAAGATAAATCTGCCGAGTAATGCCCGTTTAAGCGCTCCGGCGGCGCTCGCTGCCGGAGCTCCTCTTCTTTCTCTTGCGCCATCTCGCAAATCCTTCGCAAAACAGCCTCTGCAACGCTGAATCTTTCCCCAGGAATTTGGTATACTTCCGCGGTAAACATATTGATATCGGAAGGGTTTATCTCATGCTGTCCCTGCAACAGGTGCCGCCGCGATGATACTGATGACCGGCGACGCGCTTAGCGGCCAACGCCGCGACGCCGAATCTTTACTCAACTCTTTCGTTTCGGCGATCTACATCGCTACCTCCCGGATATCCGACAATCAAATCGCTGCGCGCATTCAACACCACCGTGATACCCGGCTTGCCCACTGGCGGCTGGAAGAACGCGGCCGCGCTAAAGCCGCGCGTACAAGTCAGGTTACGGCCGGCGGCGGAGGTGCATAACCGCTGGCCGCAGGGTTTATCGACAGGAGTCCTCTCTCAATGATTAAGTCTTTTTTTGCCGCATTATCGTTTATCAGCCGCCTGCCGGTCCCGGCGCGTTTATCCCAGGGGCTGGAAATTGAACAATATCAACGCAGTATTGTTACTTTCCCCTTTGTCGGCCTGCTGCTGGGGGCGATTGCCGGCGCCGTCGTGATGCTGCTCCAGCCGTGGTGCGGCGGCCCGCTTGCCGCGCTGCTCGGCGTGCTGGCGCTGGCGCTGTTGACCGGCGGTTTCCATCTTGATGGGCTGGCGGATACCTGTGATGGCATCTTCTCCGCCCGCCGCCGCGAACGGATGCTGGAAATTATGCGCGACAGTCGGCTGGGCACTCACGGCGGGCTGGCGCTGATTTTCGTGCTGATGGCTAAAGTGCTGGTGGTCAGCGAGGTGGCGCTGCGCGGTACGTCGGCGCTTGCCGCGCTGGCGGCCGCCTGCGCCATCGGTCGAGGTATGGCGGTGCTGCTGATGTATCGCCAGCGCTACGCCCGCGAAGAGGGGCTGGGCAATCTGTTTATCGGCAAAATCACGCTGCGTCAGTCGCTGATTACCATGGGGATCGCCCTCGCGCTGGCGACGCTTCTGCTCGGGGTCAACGGTCTGCGGGCGGCGCTTATCACGCTGGTACTGGTCTGGGCGTTAGGTCAGGCGCTGAAGCGTACCCTGGGCGGGCAAACCGGCGACACACTAGGCGCGGCGATTGAGCTGGGTGAAGTCATATTTCTGCTGGCCCTGCTGTAGGATTGGTTTTCATCCCGGTGGCGCTGCGCTTAGCCGGGCTACGGGTTAGCAGCAGTCTGCGGGCCGGTAGCCCGGACAGGCGCATCGCGCCGCCTCCGGGGAATATGGCGGGGTAACGGATCGGCGTGGCTTCTCCCGGCTCGCGCTGCGCTTAGCCGGGCTACGGGTTAACAGCAGCCTGCGTGCCGGTAGCCCGGACAGGCGCATCGCGCCGCCTCCGGGAAATGTGCCGGGATATTATCCGGCACTTATGCCTATAGCGCTTTTTGCCATACGCTCTGCGGCAGGAGATAAACGTCCGCCGGTGCCGTCATGCCGTCGGTCACAATATGCTGAATGCCGCTGGCCATCACCGCCAGGGTGACGTCAAAGGCGTTCAGGCTATCGCCAAAGCCCGCGGTCAGGTTGAGCATCGAACCGTTCGCCATCAGATAAACGGTTTTATCGCCCATCCGGTAAGCGTTGATATAGGGCATGACCTCTTCATGACTGAACTGGCGCAGGTACTCGCAATCAATCTCTTCCGCCACGTGACCCACGTTGAGAATAAACACCCCATCTTTGGACTTATCCAGCGCCTGGCGGTTAACGACTTTTTTGCCGCCGGTCGCCGTGGCCACCACGTCCGCCGAGGCGATAGCCTCCTGTAATTCAACGACGTGCCAGCCGTCATAGGCCGCCTGTAATCTCCGTGCTGGGTCGATTTCCGCTACCATCACCTGGCCGCCGAAGGCCTTCGCCGCCGCCGCGACGCCCTGACCGACCAGACCATAGCCGATGACCAGCACTTTTTTCTCATGCAGGGTCAGGTGGGTCGTCTGGAAAAAGGTATGCCACGCGGTCAGGCCGACCATATGACGGTTGTGCAGGCCTTCCTTAACCGGCAAATCATCCCAGTTAAAAATCGGATAGCCAGGACGAATATCGCCCAGACGGCTCACGCCCGAACCTGTCGCTTCAAGCCCGGCGACAACGTTGCCAAACTCCCCGCGCTGATGCAGTAGGGTAGTAATATCCGCGCCCATTTCGCACAGATGCGTCGGCTGCCAGGCAATCGCTTTTTCCCACGACTGCTGCCAGTCGGCGTCGCTCATATCGCGCCATGCGCAGGCCTCCGCGCCGCGTTCTACCAGCCAGGCGACAACCTCATCCTGTACCGTGGTTGGGTTACAGGTGGTGAGAAAAACCTTCGCGCCTTTCTCCAGGATCCCCTGCACCAACGGGATCATTTTCATATCGAGATGCATACAGCAGGCCAGACGCACCTCGCTGAGATCGGGCAGGGCGGCGACCTGACGCAGGGTGCGCGGCATATTCTGACTGGCCCATGCGATTTCTTTCTCTAATTTTATTTTGTTATTCAACGTATTTGACCTTCAATCCATAGAATGCTGATACCCAGAGGTGAGGGGATTTTAACGTAGCGCGCGCCGTTTTTACATTCACAAAATGAATGGCCAAAAGCCACGAAAAAGACATGGTTGTTAAAATAAGGTTAAAAAAAGAAAATGAAGCATAAGTTTTTACGATGACGTAAGCGAGCAGCAGGATGTTAAGCGTATTACCCGGATCGATCTTTTCGCGGATCCGCATTTTTCTCGGTCGCCTGAAGCCACACGCCTTACCGGTCGCCAGAAAACATATTGTTCTGGCCTCGATCGGCGCCGGGACGGGCCTGGCGGTGACCAGTTTGTTCAGCCACTGGCTGTTAGGCGAGGTTAATATCTGGTTTATCGCCCCCATGGGCGCCTCGGCGGTACTGCTGTTTGGCGTCCCGAGTAGCCCGCTGGCCCAGCCGTGGTCGATAGTCGGCGGCAACGTGCTCTCGGCGCTGATCGGCGTGACCGTGGGCATAGCGATCCCGAACCTGGCGCTGGCCTGCGGGGTGGCGGCAGGGCTGGCGATCGCCGGTATGTACTTCCTGCGCTGCCTGCATCCGCCGGGCGGAGCGGTGGCGTTAACGGCGATCCTCGGCGGGGCGGGGGTACAGAGCGAGGGCTACCACTTTGTTCTGACCCCGGTATTACTCAATTCCCTGATGCTGGCGCTGCTGGCTATCGTCTTCAACAACCTGGTCGGACGACGCTACCCGCACCCGCTGGCCGCGGAAGAGGTGAAGGATAAAGCGGTACCGCTGGGCCTGTCGGTGACCCGCGATGATATTCACGCGGCCCTGCTGGACGGCCAGTTTCTCGACATCGATGAAGACGATGTGCAGGAGCTGCTGGAAAATATAGAACAACAGGCCAGACTGCGGATCGCCGGCGCCCGCCGATCCTGATTTTCCCACCACCCGCAGGGCGATGCGGCGAGCCGCATCGCCGCCAGGGCTAAAGTTCGCCGGTAACGTACTGCGCCACGCCGCGGCCAAAACTCCAGTCCCCTTTGTGGTTGCTGATGAGCGAGATCATCAGGTCGTCGCCGCTCAGCCCGCACTGCTCCTCAAACTCAGCTTGCAGGGTGGCATAAAAAAGCTGCTTCTGCGCTTCGCTGCGCGGGCTGGTATAAACCCTCACCACCACTACGTCCCGGCTTCGCGTCAGCCCCAGCCCGGTATCTTCAATAATCATATGGTGAGCTTTGTTTTCGTGAACAATCTGGTAGCGGTCGCGCTCTGGCACCTTGAACGCCCGCACCACGGCGCGATGTGCCGCATCCAGCAGGGTTTTGATCTCGCTCTCGCTGCGTCCTTCAATGATATCAAACGTCAGTAATGGCATAGCAGATGATCCTTATTGTCGGGTTAACGGTCTGTGAATGTGATGCTAACCAATGCTGATGACGGCAAAAACCGCTATATTTGAACGCATTGTTTTTCTCTGTGAACAATCGATATGCGCGAGTTACGCCCGGAAATTTACTGGACCCATCTGTACTGGCTTACGGTGCTGGAGGAGCAAAAAAGCTATACTCGCGCTGCGGAAAAGCTGGCGGTCAGCAAATCCGCCATCAGCCAGAAAATTAGTGAACTGGAGCGGGTCACCGGGAAAACGCTGGTGCACCGCACCACCCGCAACGTGACCCTAAGCGAAGATGGCCTGCGGCTGGTGGCGGAACTGAACGAGCCGTTTGGGCAGATCCGTGAGATCTTTACCGGCACCTGCGACGAAGAAGGCGGCCCGCTACGCGGCACCCTACGCCTGACCGCGCCGGTGGCATTCTCACGTCAGCAGCTGGTCCCTGCCATTACCCCTTTTCTGCATCAGCATCCGCAACTTCATCTCCAGCTGGAGGTGACCGATCGGCTGGTGTCACTCGCCAGCGAGGGGTTCGACCTCGCCATTCGCCACTGTCGTCGCGAGCTGCTGCCGGAGACCCACGTGGCCTGGCCGCTGTGCCGTACGACCACTCTGGTGGTCGCCTCGGCGGACTATATTCGCCGCTTTGGCCGTCCCGATTCGCCTGACGCGTTACGTCAGCATCAATGCCTGACCTACCCGCGCGGGCCGCAAAGCCCGCACTGGACCTTTGAGCGCAACGATGAGCGGGTGAGCGTTAAGGTGCAGGGGCCGTTTGCCACCAATAACAGCGAATCCCTGCGCGACGCGGTGCTGGCAGGGCTGGGCATTGCCTTACTGCCGGATTTTAGCGCCAGGGAGGCGATTGGACGCGGGCTGGTACAGGAACTGCTGCCGGGATGGCGGTCGGTGGATGTGTTTGCGGAAAGTCTCTACGTCATTCGCCCCTACACGCCGCGCGTATCGCGGGCGGTAGAGACCTTTAGCCGCTATCTGAAGGCGACCTTCAGCTGATATTATCCAGCTGCTGCGCCAGCGCCTCGCGAAAGCGCGGCAGCAAATCGGCCCCGTCTGAAATCAGCTCCGCCAGGGTCACGGTTTTATCGGCGCGGTAAACCCGCCCGCTGCCGAGCCGGGCTTCAAAATCATTGGCTGCCCGGTGAGCCGCTGCCAGGTCGGCATCCAACAACACCACAGCGTGCGCGAGAACCACATGGCCTTGACCTTCGGCCATCGGTCGCCAGTACTGTGCCGTGCCGGCTATCTTTCGCGCATCCCCGCCCTCGCCGCAGGCCAGATTATAGCGACCATCGCAAAATGAACCCTTGACCGCCTGAAAGTGGCTGGTCACCCCGAAAGCCGCCAGAGTGCGCTGCAGCAGCGCGCAGAGGGAAAGATAAATCGGCTCTGCGGCTTCGCCCAGCGACTGATAAACCGGCCAGGCCAGGCTGAGATTAACAATTCCCGGCCCCTGCGGCACCAGCCCGCCGCCGGAGCGGCGCAGCCAGACCGGCCATCCCCGTCTGGCGAACTGCTCGCTCGTCGCCGGGAGTTCAGCAAATTTCCGATAGCTTCCCGGCACCACAAACCCCTGCGGGGCCTCCCAGAGCTGAGCCACCGCTTCCCCGTCGCGAGCCTGATCAAACAGCGGCTGCTCGGCCAGCGTTGGGTCTGCGCAGTAACGAACCGGCAGCTGCTGGTGGTTAAAACGCAGCGGCCAGCAGGGATCCTGAGTCATCATTTCTCCTTACAGATGTTCTTCGTCATGGCGGCTGGGTTTCATCAGCATCGCCGTGAGGGCGGAGAGCAGGCAGCCCGCGGTCAAGTAGATAGCGACGCTATGCCAGGCGCCGCCCGATAAGGTGACCAGGGCGGCGGCGATAAACGGCGTAAAACCGCCGCCGACGACGCTGGCGACCTGATACCCCACTCCGGCACCGCTGTAGCGATAGCTGGCGCCGAACATTTCGGTAAACATCGGCTGCTGTACACAAACCACCATGTCGTGCGCGATATTCGCCAGCATGAGCGCGAAAAACAGGATCCAGAAGTAAGACTGGCTTTCGAGCGCCATAAAGAATGGGAAGCCGCTGAGGGTACCGATCAGGGCGCCGGTGATATAGACGCGGCGTCGGCCGAAGCGGTCCGCCAGCCAGGCGAAGCAGGGGATCGTCAGGCAGCTGATGGCGCCGACGAGCAAGCCAATATTCAGGAACAGCTCGCGCGGCAGACCGAGGTTTTGCGTCGAATAGTTGAGCGCAAAGGCGGTCACGATATACATGGTTAGCAGTTCGCACAGGCGCAGACCGATAATCATTAAGAACGCGCCCGGATGGCGGAGTAGCGCTTCCACGACCGGCAGACGCTTTTTCTTTGGCTGCTGCTGCTGTTCGCGCTGCTGCTGTTCAAATTCGGCGGATTCCGCCATACCGTTACGGATCCAGAGCGCCGCCAGCACCAGCACGACGCTAAACAGGAACGGCAGACGCCAGCCCCAACTGAGGAACTGTTCATCGGTGGTGCAGGAGCTTATCAGCGATACCAGCCCGGTAGAGAGCAGCAGCCCGACGCCGTAGCCCACCTGCACGCCGCTGCTGTAAAATGCTTTCTTATTTTTCGGCGCACTCTCTACCGCCAGCAGCGCCGCGCCGCCCCATTCACCGCCCACCGCAAACCCCTGGACGGCGCGCAGCAGGACCAGCAGAACCGGCGCCCACCAGCCAATCTGGCTGAAGGAGGGAAGCAGACCGATACAGGCGGTGGCGATCCCCATCATCCACACCGTCAGCATCAGCATGCGTTTGCGGCCGAGGCGATCGCCAAAATGGCCAAAGATAATGCCGCCGAGAGGGCGGAACAGGAAGCCGACGCCGAAGGTGGCAAACGCGGCGAGGGTCCCCATTGCCGGGCTGATTTGCGGGAAAAATTCCCGGTTAAATACCAGCGCGGCGGTGATACCGTAGAGAAGAAAGTCGTACCAGTCGACCACGGCCCCGGCGAAGCTGCCCCAGGCCGCTCTGCGGGCGCGGTTGAGTGAGCATGCCTCCTTGCCGGGGCGTTGAGAAATTAACGTTGAGTCCATACCTGTCCTGTCTGTTGCTGAGTTTCTAATTATTGGAATGAGACGCTTTTCGGATCCGCGCCAGACTTGAGACTACCGCGCGGACGGTTAAGAGAAAAGATTTTTACCTTCTCTGCGCGTTTAAAGGCATAAAGGGTTTGCTTAACCAGGCGCGGGACGTCCTTGCGACGCGTTCAGAATGTGAGCTTCGGAGTCCGCTTATTGTTTTAAATTTTAATTTTTGAACTCAATGGGGACACCTTTTAAGAAATGACTTAAATGGTTTACAATTAACAAGTCTCCAATTTCGGAAGGGTGAGTTAAATGCGTTTAATTTTTGCAGCTTTATTTTGTGTTATGGTTTCCCCTTTCGCTTTTGCAGAAAAACTGCCAGCGCCGGTGGGCAAACCCGTTTTAACTATTTCCGGCCTGATTAGTAATACGAATGAGGGTGATACCGCCGTTTTTGATGTCGCGGCATTAGAAAAACTGGGGATGGAAACGGTGATCACAACCACGCCGTGGTACTCGGGAAAGGTGCGCTTTGACGGCATTTCCCTCAGTAAACTCATGGATTTAGTTGGCGCCAAAGGTAAGTCGGCGCGGGTGCTGGCGCTGAACGATTACACTACCCTCGTCCCCATCGATGATTTTCATAAATTTCCGGTAATTTTGGCTTTAAAAATGAACGGCGAATATATGCGCATTCGCGATAAAGGGCCTTTATTTATTGTTTATCCCTACGACAGTAGCCCGGAATTGCAGAATCAGATTTATTATTCCCGTTCGGCATGGCAGGTTTCGAAGATTATAATTGAGTAAGGGTTTGATCTTGAATCGAATACTCACTGCCATTATTTTGTTGCTCTTCCTTGTGACCGGTTACATTACTTATCTGGTGCATGAGAGGCAAATTGAGCTGCAAAAATTAACGCGTTATACCGATTCGTGGTCAGTTTCCCAGATAGTCTCCGAGTATATGCGCCTCGAGGCGCGGCTAAGCGCGATGGGGCTGGAGGTGAAGGGAAGCGATCACGACGAGGTACGCCTGCGCCTGGAAATTATGATGAGCCAGATCGCGCTGCTGCAGCAGGGTGATTTGGGAAAGTTTATCGGCAAAGATCCTCACCGTAAGGCGATAGTAGACCGCCTGATCGATATTTTGGACCGGCTGGATAAGCAGTTGGATACCATGTCGACAGCGCAGCTGAAGCTGATGCTGCAGGAGATGAGCACCCTCGACGGGCCGTTGACCTCACTTGCGTCAACTTCGCTCGCCCAGGATTTTAATCTTGTTAATCTGACCCACGATAAAATACAGAACCTGTATTACATCTATTCGGCTATTTCTATTCTGCTGATTATCCTGTGTATCACTCTTGGGCTGTTGATGCTAAAGCAGAATAACACCCTGCGTCGCGCCCACGTGCGGATGAAATTACTGGCAACCGATCTGCAGGCTTCAAAAGAGAAGCTTCAGGTGCAGAACCGTCGGCTGCAGTACGATGCCTATCATGATTCGCTGACGGGTATGCCCAACCGGCTCTCTTTCTGGCAACGTCTGCAGGAGGTCGTCAATCAGGTTCGGCCCTATAACGGCTCGGCGGTCGTCATGCTGTTTGATCTGGATAATTTTAAGGACGTCAACGATACCCAGGGGCACGATGCCGGGGATAAGCTACTGCAGGATTTGGCCAGCCGTCTCTCCTTTTTTCGCAAATCGTCAGAAACGCTCTACCGGTTGGGAGGGGACGAGTTTGCCCTGGTTTCGCACGATCTCAACGAGGAAATGGCGCTGGAGCGGGCGGAGGCGATCCGGGAAAAGATCAGTCAGCCATATCAGATTTACGATACGCTGATCCAGATTGGCGCCTGTATCGGGATTGTGATCTCTGACGGGGAAAGTCGCACCGACTATTTATATAAATGCGCCGACCTGGCGCTGTATGAAGCGAAAAAAGAGGGGTCCGGTAAAGTCCAGGTATACCGCCCTGGGTTGCTTCAGCGCCAGCAGGAGAATAAATCCTTCGAAGATGATCTCATCCAGGCGCTGAACAAAGGTGAGTTCAGGGTTTACTACCAGCCGATAGCCGACACCATGAACGGTGAAATCTACGGCTACGAAGCGCTGGTGCGCTGGTTCCATCCGCTGCGCGGCAGCGTTCCGCCGACCGAATTTATCCCGGTCGCGGAGAAGATTGGGCTGATTAATCAATTGGGCGAATGGGTGTTGAGAACCGCCTGCGAAGCGGCCGCCAGCTGGTCGTCGCCGCTAAAAGTGTCGGTTAACGTATCGCCCATTCAGCTGATTAATAGCTCGCTGACCGATACCGTGGTGGCCATATTAAGAAGCACCGGGCTTGACCCGCATCGTCTGGATCTGGAGATCACCGAATCTGACGTCTTTAACGAAAATACCCGCTCTTTAGAGATCCTCAGCCAACTGCGCGAGCTCGGGGTACAGATCTCCATTGATGATTTTGGTACCGGCTATTCTTCGTTATCACGCTTAAGCTACTTCCCCTTTGATAAGATAAAAATCGACCGCTCTTTTGTCATTAATATTCCTGACCAGAAAGATGACCTCGATATCGTCAGGCTGATTATCAGCATGGGTAAAAGCCTGCATATGCGTATCGTGGCCGAAGGGGTCGAAACAGAAGCGCAGCTGCAGTCGTTACGAAAATTAGGCTGTGACCTGGTACAGGGTTATTTGATCGGTAAGCCGGGGCCGCTTAATTCACCCGAGAACAGGTAATTCATCTCTTAATACGGGCGATATTAATTTACCGGATATCGCCCGTATTTATTTTTAAATTGCTGTAATCCCTAATAGGTATAAATAGGGGTAGAGATTCGTGTCGTTAAAAAATAATACCCTTAGCGAACGAAAGGGGTATATCATATGCAACATATTTTCCTGGTTCCGACCGTATATGCGGTGCGTTAAGAGAGGCAAAATCATGCAGCGAATCATTATTCCTACCCACTATGTGCATACCCGGAGCACGCCGCTGTGGACCAAACAGACGGCGCCGGCCTCAATCTGGAAGCGGCACCTGGATGCCGGTACCCGCCAGGGCGTCTATCCGCGTCTGTCGGTAATGCGGGGGGCGATCCGCTATTTTGGATATGCTGATGAGACCAGTGCGGATCCGCTGGAAACTCTGACCATTGCCGAAGGCGAATTTGGCGTCTTTCCCCCTGAGAAATGGCACCGCATCGAGGCGTTAACGGAGGATACCGTTTTTAATGTCGATTTTTACGTTGACCCCAAAATTCTGATCGAAGGATAGACATTATGATGAACAGTGAAAATAAAGGTTATGCGTTAGCGGTTATCAACGGCAACAATAAAGAGAAAAAAGAAAAAGTCTATCTTAAGCCGATGGCTCTTTATGTACCTGATATCGCCGCCCAGGCCGTGTCTGAACTTATTTCTACGCTGTCGACGGATAACGCCGGAGAAAAAGGATTTATATTAACGGTGACCAATAATAATAACGGCGTGTCGGTCGATAGCGAATTTGCTACCCTGGCCGGGCTGCAGGATCCGCAGACGGCTGCCGACGCGGTAAAAGACCTGATTAATATTGTCCGCGGCTACGAGTCCGACGAAGAGACTAACGTCTGCGGCTGGTAGCCGTATGCCGAAGGAAAACCGTTAGCTGACGCTGGGCGCCTCGCGTTGACCCGCGCGCCGTTGGCGTCAGCGGTAGTCAGCGGTTTTAACGGCGAGTGATGTGTTTGACATTGTATTTATTAGTATTTTGGTAAATATCGGATAAATCGACAATGGTATTGTTATGCGCATAGCTAATCGACTGCACCCGTAGCAAAAGGCTGTTTTGCGGAACCTGCAAAAGTTCCGCCTGTTCGCGGGTGGCGAGAACCGGGGTATAGCTGCGGTGGCTCTCCAGAATGGTGATATTGCACTCTTTCTTGAAATAGTTAAATTTCGATCTTTCCAGATTTCCGATGCTTAACCAGGGAAAAATCGCAACCGGTATATAGCTGTTCTCAATCAGAATAGGCGCGTCGTCAATCATCCGGATGCGTCTGACGTAATAGACCTTTTCACCCGGCTCAATTTTTAACTGTTGTGCTATCGCCAGAGGCGCATCGATCATCGTGAACTCAATGACCTTGTTACGATAGTTGGTGACGCCGCCGATGTGCATCTGGTAGTTGAACCCGTCAAGTTCCCCACCGTGATAATTGCTCTTACGCGCCACGTATGAACCGCTGCCGTGACGCTTGACGATCAGTTTCTCACTCTCCAGCAGCGTGAGCGCCTTACGGATGGTCATCACTGAGACCTGCAGCTCCCCGGCCAGCGCTTTTTCACTCGGGAGCGCATCTCCGACCTCAAACTCATCGCTATTGACGCGACTTTTTAGCCTGTCAGCAATTAATTTATATATCACTTATAGATGTCTCCTGGCGGTGCTTTTTAGTGAATTTTGTTTATATATTATTGATTTTAAAAGTGTATTTATTTTTATTGGCTTTCTCATTATATCTGTCATCTATTTATTTGATTTTATTTATATATCTATTACCTCAAGAGATATATGACTTTCATCACAGATGACGATTTAACTCCTCTGATTTATTTCCGTCGACGCATAGGCTGAATCGCATGTTTCGAGCGCTGATGGTCGATAAGCAGTACGGGGGGAGAATGATCGGGGTAAAAAAATTACAGGATTTTTCGAAGGCCATGATTGGGCCTGTGTTGTATTTGCCGGTGATTGGACTGTTGATTGCGTTGCTCAGTATGACAACCAATAAAATTTGGCTAGCGGAAGACAGCTCGCTTTATCTGCTGGGGAAATACGTTTCCAGCATGCTGTGGGCAGTCATGAACAACCTTGGCTTCTTTTTTTGCCTCGGGCTGGCGGGGGGGCTGGCTAAAACCCGCAAAGCGGAAGCGGCTTTTGTTGCCGCAATGACCTGGTTTATGTACCTGGCGGCGAATAATAGTTGGCTAACTTTGACCCAGCGCCTCGCCGCCGGCGCCAGTAATGCGCAGCTTTACGGCAGCGGACAAACCTATATTTTTGGTTTCCAGGTCATTGATATGGGTGTCTTTCTTGGCATCATTCTTGGCTGTGCGGTCGCTTTTGTTCATAACCGGTTTGTCGAGATTGAGTTCCGCGGCGCATTCTCTATTTATGGCAACAGCAAGCTGGTCCTGATTATCATGATCCCGCTGGTCGGCGTATTTGCCATCGCCACGGTGTATCTCTGGCCGATCGTGGAACACGGCATTTCGGCGCTGACCGGGGTGATGAAAACCTTCGGGGCCGCGGGCGTTTTTCTATATGGTTTTCTAAATCGTTTTCTTATTCCGACCGGATTACACCACCTGATTTGGTCGCCGTTTGTGTTTACCTCCATTGGCGGACAGCTGTTGATTGATGGCCAGACGGTGGTGGGGGCAAAACCCATTTTCCTCGCGGAAATCGCCAATAACACCGGGGAGGCGTTAAGCGACTCGGCGCGATTTCTCACCTACGGTATGGTGAAAATATTCGGTACCGCCGGAATGGCGCTGGCCTTTTATAAAACCGCCCGGCCCGAAAATAAGCAAAAGTTGAAAATCACGCTTATTCCTTTGATTGTGACCTCGTTCCTGGTGGGCATAACCGAACCTTTTGAGTTTTTATTTATCTTTACCGCACCGCTGCTGTGGCTGGTTTATTCGCTGTTGGACGGTTTTTTCCAGATGCTGGCGTGGCTGCTTGATGTACGGGTCTGCGCCACCAACGGCATTATCGACTTTATTGTTTACAACATTCCGGCGGGAGCGCATCTCACGCGCTGGCCTGTGTTTGTCGCGCTGGGGCTAATGGAAACAGCGGCGATGTACTATGTCGGTATGTTTATGATTATCCATTTCAAAATGCGCACGCCCGGCCAGGAACAAGAGACTGCCGTGGTTAATCAACCGGCAAGCGCAGGTTCGCCTGACGCGGCCTCAGGGGAGCAGGTCATCCTCGGTCTTGGCGGCAAAGAAAATGTCTGTTCTGTCGATAATTGTTTTACGCGACTTCGGGTTGACGTGCGGGACCCTGCATTGATTCAGGAACATATTCTGAAGACCAGCGGCGGTACCAGCGTCATTATTAAAGGTCATCACGTTCAGGTTATTTATGGTTTAGGGGTTAATAAAATCCGTAACGCCGTGAATCACTATTTAGATGTGCATGAATAATGAGGTGGAAGATGAAAAATAAATTTGTTGTGACTATTGCAGGCGGCGGCAGTACCTATACGCCGGGAATTGTGATGATGCTGCTGGAAAATATGGACAGGTTTCCACTGAGCGAAATTCGTCTCTATGATAATCATCGCGATCGGCAAAGCGTTATCGGTGAAGCCTGTGCGATTCTGGTAGCTGAACGCTATCCGCAAGTCGCATTTAGCTTCACCACCGATCCGCAGGAAGCCTTTACCGGCGTCGATTTTGTGATGGCCCATATTCGCGTAGGCCTTTATGAGATGCGCGAAAAAGACGAGAAAATCCCGCTTAAGCATGGCGTGATTGGCCAGGAAACCTGCGGACCGGGCGGTATCGCTTATGGTATGCGCTCTATCGCCGGCGTCCTTGAACTGGTTGACTATATGGAAACGTACTCACCCGGCGCGTGGATGCTTAATTATTCTAATCCGGCGGCTATCGTTGCCGAGGCCACGCGTCGACTACGCCCAACGGCCAAAATTATCAATATTTGCGATATGCCGGTGGCCATCGAAGGGTTATTTGCCGATATTCTCGGACTTAAATCGCGTAAAGAGATGAACGTGCGTTATTTCGGCCTGAACCATTTCGGCTGGTGGACCAGCATTACCGACAAGGCCGGTAACGATCTCATGCCGGCCTTAAAAAACCACGTTGCCGAACTGGGCTATTGCAGTCCGAAAGAGGATTTTCAGCATAAAGCGCCGAGCTGGATTGAGACTTTCAAAAAGGTGAAGGACGTCTTTGCGCTGGATACCGACACGTTGCCCAACACCTATCTGAAATACTATTTTTATGCCGATTATGAGGTGGCCCATTCGGACCCTGACTTTACTCGCGCCAACGAGGTTATGGCGGGGAGAGAGAAGGAGGTGTTTGATATGGCCAGAGAAATCGTCGCCCAGCAGAGCGGCAAAGCGGCACATTTCCATGCCGGGGCGCATGCGACCTTTATCGTCGACCTCGCCTGCGCCATCGCCTTTAACACCCAGGAGAGAATGCTGCTGATTGTGGAAAACAACGGCGCTATCGCGAATTTTGACGATACCGCGATGGTCGAAGTGCCTTGCCTGGTGGGCGTTAATGGCCCCGAGCCGCTGGCGATGGGTAAGATCCCGCTGTTTCAAAAGGGGATGATGGAGCAGCAGGTGGCGGTTGAAAAACTGGTGGTTGATGCCTGGGTTGAAGGAAGCTATCAGAAGCTTTGGCAGGCGATGACCCTGTCCAAAACCGTACCGAGCGCTTCGGTGGCAAAAGCGATCCTTGATGAACTGATTGTGGCCAACCGCGGCTACTGGCCGGAACTGCGCTAAAGCGCCGTCAGCGCCCGATGTCTCCCGTCGGGCGCTGTCTATACCGCGACGCCGGACTGCGGCTCCGTTTCGCCTGAGAGCTCCGCTATCATCTCCGCCACGTTTTCCCTGCCTACCGGCGCAGCGATGGCGTCCCCCTGAAAAGAGTCGACGCCAAGCGCTTTTAGTTTGTTAAATTTATCCCGGCTGTCCACGCCTTCCGCCAGACAGCGGCTGTCGGTCAACTGGCAGTAGTGGATGAGGCTTTTAATCAGGGCGATCGCGTGCGGATCGCGCTGCATATCATTGACGATGCTCATATCCAGCTTATAGGCGTTGAATCTCACCGTACGTACCGGAAACATCACGCTGCTTTGCGAGAAGCAGCCATCGAGCATGATACGAAAGCCGCGCTTTTGCAGGCGGGCGATATTGTCGGCTATTTTGCCGTGGCGGTTGAGGTCGCTGTTTTCAGCGAACTCGAGCACCAGCCTCTGCGACAGCTGAGGCTGACGCAGCTGCTGGCGCGCGGTCTCCATCATGCGAAGCAGGTTATCATTACTGGCGACGGCGGCGGGAATATTCACGGCGAAATAGCATTCGCCAGAATGCCGGTTGATATTCTGTACCGCTTCCTGAAGCACAAAAGCGGTGAGCGCCAGCCAGGCATATTCCGCGCCTATTTGCGGTAAAAACTCATCGGCAAGCAGCACGCTGCCGTTTCGGTTCCAGCGGGAGAGGATCTCTATCCCCTTTATTTGCCGGCGTTCATCGGCAATGGCCTGGAAAACCGGGAAGATATGTCGGGTGTGGATCGCATGGACGAGTTCGCGCTCGAATGCGGAAAGGGCGGCGATGGGCCCGCTTTTCTGTTCTCGTATCTGGCTACCGGGAAAGCCGGGGGCCATTTCTGGATGGTGTTCCACCATTTTTTTCAATCCTGCGGTTCTTTGATTGTAGAGCGTTTTGTGGCTGATGCCGCGGCGTTTCGCCTGAGCGCTGGCGCTGTAGCCGCAGAGTAAACCGAGGATGGCGTCCAGCTCCGGCCTGGTGAGCCCGGCGGGGCGCTTGCCGAAAGCTCGCATCTCTTCCTCTGCCAGCTGTTCAAGGGAAGGATACCCGTCGAGTATGGCGTCGCGCAGTAGCGCCGCCAGGCTGGGGACCGGCAGATCGGATGCGGCGGCCCGCACGGCTGAAAGCAGGCGACGGTCGGCGACCTGATGCAGTAGGGTGGGCCACAGCCAGCTCGCCGGGCTGCGGCTGAGAAACAGCATGGGAAGCGGCGTGGCGGACCGATCCAGCAGCGCGGCGGCCCGCTTCAGGGTGGCGAGAAGCCGGGCGGGAGCTTCAGGGAGAAAAACCACTACGCGGCGAACGCCAGCCGGTAGGGCCGACGACTCTGACGGTAGCACGACGGGCCGGGTTCCCCCTTCCTCTATTATCCGCATCAGCCCCTCGGCGGCCAGCGAACAGGGCGACAGGATGCAGTCGACCTGTCGCTTGCCGCCAGGGGGAGGGGGGTTATTCGTAAACAAAGGTTACTCCGATAATTGACTGCACGTTACCGGCGGTCACCTGGCCGCTGGTGCGCGCGTAGTTAGCGGTTAATCCGAGGCTGACAGCCGAGGTTCCGACGTTGCCTAACGACACCGTGGTGTTGGCGGGAACGACGCTGCCGTTACGGGTCAGCTGAATGCCCACCCCCCGGGCAGGGGAGGCCGAGGCGGTATTGGTAAATATCGAATTGGCGGCGTTCTCGGTGGTGCCGGAGAGGTAGTAGCCCAGATTCTGGTTTTGCGCGCAGTAAACCGTCAGCGGTATGGCGGCGGACGCGGGATATTCCGGCAGCGTCACCGTCACATCGCGAGCGGAAACGTCACAGCCGCCGGTTGGCACCACGACGCTGTTGTTGGCGTAAATGTTCCATATGAACTGGAAGTCGTCGTTATCCTTGTTGTTGGTCTGGCGCAGGATCAGGACCGCGATTAACGAACCGGCGGAAATCGCGACGCCGCCCGCGCTGCTCATGGGGGTCAAATAGAGGACAGTGGGCCAGGGTCTATCAACAATGGAATTGTAGGTCATGCGCTCCGTTTCGCTGGTGGTCGGGAACGGGTAGCTGACGCCGTTATACCTGACGGTGCCGGAAAAACTCGACAGTAAGCCGCCGTAGGCTGAACCGCGCTGTAGCGTCACATAGTCGATCATAGTTTCCGGGTAATCGTTATGGCAAAAAATCTGCGTCGAGAGATCCACCACCAGGTTCTGCCCGACGCTGACCGCCGGCGCGAGGTTCACGTAAACGTTCGCCGAGCCGCCGCCGATGGGGATTGTCACCCCGGCGGCGGTTTTACAGGCGAACGACCAGGCGTTGAGCGACCAGCCCGCCAGCAGCAGTGTTAACAACAGGGTGACTATTTTTTTCATTCCTCTTTTCTCCTGGCTCAGGCGTAGGTATAGGTGACGTTAATCACCGCCTGGATCGTTCCTTGCGTCGCGCCGCCGTTGACCGTTAGCGCCCTGACCTGGAGCGGGAAGCTGGCTGACTGGCTTGCGTCATCCACCTGTACCTCCTTTCTCGCACCGGTATTCAGCCTGGTACCCTCGGCATCCTGGAGCTCGAGCTGGATATTCCCGGCGGTACCCTGGTTTTTGTAATAGCCGGTGGCATCCGCCGTGCCGCTGAAGCTGGCGGTAACCCGCGACGTGCCGACCGGGCAGTTGCTCAGGTTGAGCGCCACGCTGTGCCAGGGCGACGAAGAGCCGGCGGACACCAGGCTAAAGGTATAGAGATCGCCGAGATCGACGGTGGCGTTAACGGTGGAAACCGTACAGGGTTTGGCCACCACTTTGCCGTTAACGGTAATGGTGACGTCGGCGGCCTGTAGCGTCGGGGAGGACGCCGCCAGCATCGCGGCCAGCAGCCATCCGAAATAGGTCGGGTTCATCAGCGCCTCCGGTTACTGAAATTCAAGCGTGAAGGTTGCGGTTGCATTAACGTGTCCGGCGGTCACCGGCACCTGGGTGGCCATCAGTCGGGCGTAAAAGTTCAGCGTGTTGGTCTGGCTGGGGGTCAGCGTGGTCCAGGCGATCGCTGACGACGCGGCGTTGAGCGGCAGCGCCGTTTGCCGCGCGTCAAGGATCTGCACGCCCATGCCTGCCGCCGCTGAAGCCCCGCCGTCGAGCTTTAACAGTTCGGTATTGCTGCTATCTGCAACGCCAACAAAGCCGACCTTGACGGCGGTGACCGAGCTGCCGCAGGGCGATAGCACAATGCGAAACGGCACCAGCGGCGTGGTCGCCCCAACCGCATGGAGTTGCCTGGCGGCGTTATTCATCAGGTCGACGGTAAAATCTTTCGATTCACCGGCCACGGCGCAGGCGTTATCGCGGACGTAGCCGCTGATGGTGATGGTGCTGTCCGCCGCGCTGGCGTTGTTGACCGCCAGTGACACGAGGGCGCTCAGCAGGTAGCGTTTTTTTCTCATCATGGTTTCCTTAGCGGCACTCGGCGGACAGCGAGATCAGCATCTGGCTCTGTTTTTCCGGCGGCAGGCTGTAGTTCGCCTCGCAGCTGGCATTCGGGCCTTCACCCCATTTCGCCTGTACTTTGCCGACCAGCGGCATCCCGCTCAGATAAACCTGGCCGTTATCGGCGACGATGCTGCTGCCCTGGCTACCGACAGAGGTGACCAGCGCGCCGAAGGGAACCGGCTTACCGTTATAGATGAGCGACATCAGCAGCTTGAGCCCTACGTGGGCCTTAAACTCCGCGCGAACTATCGCGCCGTGGGTCGGCACTACGCTGGCCACCGCGTCGTCCAGATCGACGTTATCGGCCAGGCTGTTGGTGTTCAGCGCCACCCGGTTTTCCCGGTATTCGGTGGCGTAGGGCAGAACGGCGTAGCCGCGCCAGTCGGTCTGGACCCCGGTCTGGTTTTCTACTTTTACATTGTCTGCGCCGGGGGCTTTGATCAGCACCACCGTGTCGTTCATCGGCTGGCTCAGGGTGATGCCGTCGGCGTGGGCCAGTACGCCGCCGCTCAGGCCGTAGTACAGCTGTTTGATGCCGTCGCTGCGGCTGTAGCCGACGTTGGCGTTGCCGTAGCCGCCGCGGTAGTTCAGCGCCGCGTAGCCGGTACCGCCGCTGTTGCCCTCACCGCCGCCGGCGTAGCCGGTCTGCATGCTGTAGCTCAGGTTGTTGTCCTCCAGCAGCGTGCCGTACAGCCCCGCCAGGCTGGTGGTCCTGCCGTTCAGATCGTTGGACATGCTGTAGCTGGCGCTGGCGTGTCGCCAGGCCGACTTGCTGTCGGAGCGCATCCAGTGGCTGAACGGAATATTGACGTTGACGGCCAGCATCTGGTCACGACCCTGCTGCCAGGCGTTTTTGGTCAGGCTGTAGCTCAGGGTCCAGTTGATATCGTCCACGGCGGCGTTAAGCCCGGCCTGGAGCTGCCGGTCGGACTTGCTGGTCTCCCAATAGGTCTGGTGGCTGCCGCTCAGGTAAAGCGTGGCGGTGCGTCCCAGCTGCTGGGTGACGCTGAGCTGCACTTTGCCGCGCTTGTTGTACGCGAGGTTGTAGTAATCGGTGAACTTCGGCTTTACCTCAATCACCCCGTCCTGGGTCTCGACGTTGTAGCCGCTCATCCGGCTGTAGGTGGTGTCGGCGAAGCTGAAATAGCCGCGCGTCGAGTAGCGGTAGCCCACCAGCTGGATGTTGGTGCCGGTATCCGTCAGCGACTTGTTATAGAGGAAACGTACCGACTGGCCCTGACGATCGCTGTCATCGGGCAGGGTGGCGTTGGCCTGGGTGATATCCAGCGACAGCGCCCCCAGCTCCCCCATATTTTTGCCGACGCCGAGGTTAAAGGCGCGGTAGCGGTCCGCCAGCTGGGTGCCGCCGTACAGTGTCCAGCCCGCCGGGAGACCGCGCAGCAGAGTCCCCTGGAAGAACTTCGGTTTTTCCTGCTGATTGCTGCCGCTGCGGTACTCTCCGGCGGTGACGGCATAGCGGGTATGGCCCTCGCGCTGGAGCACCGGAACGGACGAGTAAGGGACGGTGAAGACCTGGCTGCTGCCGTCGGCCTCTTTGATGGTCACCTGCAGATCGCCGCCATTGCCGGCGGAGTAGAGATCGTTGATGGTGAACGGGCCGGGCGGTACCGTGCTCTGGTAAATCTCATAGCCGTTCTGTTTCACCGATACCTGAGCGGTGCCGCGGGCAATGCCGTGAATGACCGGGGCAAACCCTTTCTGGCTGTCCGGCAGCATATTGTCATCGGAGGCAAGCTGCGCGCCGCGGAAGTTGATGCCGTCGAAGACGTCGCCGTTGGTGTAGCTGTCGCCGAGGGTCAGGCGCGAGCGCAGCAGCGTAATATCACGTTCAAGCCAGGTATTGATGTGCTGCCACTTGTTTTCATTGGTCGACGAGCTGCCGCCGCTGCTGTAGCTCCAGGTGGTGTTGTCGCGCAGGCGCCAGGCGCCGAGGTTGAGCCCGCTCTGCAGGTTCAGGTACGCGTAATTGCTGCTGCCGCCAACGTCGTTGTGCACGTTGTTGCCGGTGAAGTTGTAGTTCAGCAGGCCGGCGTTAATCCCGTGGTCCCAGAGTTCGGGGGGAATATAGCCGCGGGCGCGGTTGCCCATAAACGCCTGGGGTACGGTCAGATACAGCCGCTGCTGCCCGGCATCAAAGCGGGTTGTCGCGTCTTTAATCATCTCGGTTAACGGTACGCAGGCATCCGCCGCCAGGACGTCGATTCCGGCGATCGCTGAGGTATTCACGCCCATCCCGGCCAGCTGTCCGCGCGTCAGGCAGGGGGCCAGACCGTGGCCTTTTTCACCGGCATTAAACGTGACATCGCGGGTGGTCATATATCCGTCATTCAGATAGATATCGGCGCGGTAGGTGCCCGGCGGCAGCTCCTGGCCCTTTTCAAAGCCGGACAGATCCGCCACTGCGGCGGGATCGTCCGCCAGAAAGCGTGGGTTGAAATAGAGCTCCGCCTGGGCGTAAAAAGCCGGCGAGGCGAGTAAAAGAGCTAAGGGGATCTGCGCGAATGCGCGCGCAGATCCTGGAGTCATACGCCGGGAGCTCACGTGGTCGAGTCCATATTTCAGATGTGACATAGTCCCTCCGGTCCAAAGTCGCCCGGCCATCGTTATTTTTTTAGTTCAGGGGGGAGAGCGCGGCTCCCCGATTCATTACTGCATGACGCCTTTCATTCGCGGGGTGAGTGCGCCGTAGTCGTTAATCGTCCGGTATGTAATCTCGCGACCTGCATCGGACGGTAAACTGACGCTGGTTTCGCCCATCGGCGGGACCAGCGCATTTTTCAGCACCCGGGTGCCGGCGTTGAGTTCGGTGACCGTCAGGTAATAAGGGGTTGGGTTAATCAGCGTGAGCGCATTTCCGCTGCGGCGAAACTTCAGCTTTTCCGCGGCCTGATCCGGCGGCAGCGCCAGTTTAGCCGGGCGGTAATAGAGCTTAATGCGGCTGATAATCGCCAGTTGGAGAGTGTTATCGCTGAGCTTTGATTTATCCATCGATGGGATCGCCTTGACGTTCATCCAGAACAGCGTTTCCCGATCCTGCGGCAGCTGGTTATTGGTGGCATCGAGGATGCGCAGGGTATTCTCTTTCTTCCCCTGCATAGCGAACAGCGGCGGGGTGATAACAAAGCTTCCGTCCTTCGCGCCGTCGGCATTCTCTACCCATGACTGGATCAGATAGGTGTTGTCATCGTTATTTGTTACCGCCAGCTGCGCCTGTTTCTGCCCCGCCGGATAAATTACGCGGGTGGCGCCCAGCGCCACGCCGGCCTGCGACTGAGTCGAAAAACCGGCGGTGGCGATCAGTAAAAGTCCCGCCAGTAAACCGCGCATCCCGCGCGTGGTAGCCAGTCTATTTTTCATCTTTATCTCTTTCTTTCTCACGGTGATTTCCTGTTACCGGCGCTGATTACTGGTAGGTCAGGGAGAACCAG
Source organism: Klebsiella pasteurii (assembly GCF_018139045.1). NCBI lineage: Bacteria > Pseudomonadati > Pseudomonadota > Gammaproteobacteria > Enterobacterales > Enterobacteriaceae > Klebsiella > Klebsiella pasteurii. The sequence goes on along the minus strand of NZ_CP073236.1, from coordinate 1,910,524 downwards.
GCCTGCGCATTCGCGGCTCCTCCGGTGACCTGACTCCCGGTGGAACGATATTTAGCGACAAAATGCAGCGTGGTTGGCCCGGTGTGCAGCTGCGCCCATGCCCCTGCTGGCGCGTTGAGTGGGATCTGGCTGCCGGTTTTATCAAACAGGGCAACGCCAATGCCGGTAGCGATCCCCGGTCCCTCGCCAACCGAGAGGACATCCGGGTTTTTACCATCGGCGACGCCGTGAAAGGCCACGCCAACGCGCTGGCTCACGGCGGTACTGCACTCCTGCAGATGAATATCGAAAGGGACGGGATTGGTGTCTTCCCCGGCCGAATGAAACCGATTGCTGCTGATTTGCCCCATCTTGACCGTCATTTGCTGGTCTCCCGCTTCAACGCGGCAGGACTCAGCAATCACTATCCCCTGGAAGCGCATGTTCCCGCCGGGCAACATCACCTCCCAGTTACCGGCCAGCGCCAGCGGTGGTAGCAAAAATATCAACAGACCCGACTTCATCTTTTGCATCGTTATCACCCTCAGTCTTATTCGGATAACGGGCCATCCTGGCCCGATGCGCCTCCTTGCCTGATGAAGAAATTACTCGTACTGCACTTTAAAGGTCGCGTCCGCGTTGGCCGTACCGGCCGTCGCGACACCGGTCGCAAAGTAGCGAGCCTGGAACGGAATAACGTTGGTACCATTGCTGAGGGTGGTTTGCGCGCCGAAAGTCGCGCCATCCAGCGCCAGCGGGGTACCGGTACGGTCAAGGATCTGTACGCCGACGTTAGTCGCGCCGCCCGCGGCAGAACCCTGCAGGGCCAGAACGGTTGGGTTAGTGCTGTTAATCGCCGTGCCAGCAAATGCAATCGCGGCCTTCTCGGAAACGGTGATATCGCAATCATTCAGCTGGATGTTGAAGCCCACGGGAGCACTGGTGTTGCCTGCGGCGGCGAGTTTCGCTGAACGAACCTGGCCTAACTGAACGGTCTGGTCGAGAGAACCGGCATCCACTGCGCAGGCCGCATTCACCACTTCACCTTTAAAATGTACCGTGCCGCCGTTCACCGTAACGGGATCGGCTGCCAGGGCTGCAGTAGCGCTCAGGGACAGTGCTGAAAAAACGATAACGGCTAATTTGTTCATGGTAAAACTCCTGTTTATGAATAATCCTGAAGCGATGCTTCACTTAAAAAGACATTTATTGTTGAAAAATAATTTTTGAAACGTAATCCTATTTTTACAGCCTAATTTATTCATCAGGTTGCGACGGTGGGTATAAATAGTCTTAAGTTTCACGCCAAACTCTTCTGCGATCTCCTGGTTGCTTTCCCCTCTGCTCAACATGCTTAACATCTGCTTTTCACGCAGACTCAGCTGGAACTTGGTATGATAATTTCCTGCGGTTTCTTTCTTTAAAAAGAAATTCAGAATACTTCTGGTGTTGCTCTTTTTGTCAAGTACCGTTACTTTGCCAAATAGCTCGGACTTATAGAACGCTAAGTCGCTGGATGCAAAGGCGACAATGTTCTTATTCGAAAAATAAATCCACTCCGAACCGGGAAGGTCGTTAGAGTCCAAATCTATAATCAAAAAGAAATTGTCAATAAACTCTTCTCCAAGCAATTCAATCAGGCCCAGAGTAAAATATTTATCCTTAGATAAAATATTAGTTGATTGATTCATATCTGAACGCGATCTCATCCTTGGGTTGACCTTTAACTCAGCGTTAATAAAACCATTCAGCGAATTGAGGGTAATCTAACATTGCCCACCTCAATGAGACATGTCGCTAACGCTCTAAAAGATATAACAGCCGCTAAGTTGTTTATTCGTAGTTTTTTAATTTGTATTTTTATTTTTTATTGGTGTGAAATTTTGTGATTAAATTTATTTTTGGTTTTTTATAAAACAAAATTGATAGGGGAGGGTTATCATTAAAGCTTGAACAATAGCCCTGCTCTTTGTATTGGAATTTTCTTAGGGAATATTCCTTGTTAAAGGCGTGGGATTTTCTATCTTCAGCGCAGAAAAAATTTTTAAGGGCTTCTGAAGAGCCCTATAGAGGTGGCCCGAGTATACCTTTTCCGCTCGCATCAGAACGCTAATTCTGCGGGGGAAAATAGCATCGTATTTATTCAGAAGCGATGACGGAGGGCTATGGCTAGATGGCGACTCGCCCGGGAGCATTGCTGTTTGTGTGGTCAGTACCTTCAACGCGATTGCGGTTGCTCCGCAAATTTGAGCATTGTATTAGCTCTTTTGGTCTTGATGCGCACCTTAAAATATTGTTACTGAGGCGGAGGACATAACCGCGGCTATTTTGCCATCTCCGGGAGATGATGGTTGATAACGTCAAGTACAACGGCAAAAGATCGTATCATTTCATCTGTGCAAAGGAAGCTAATAACATTTACCTCGGAACGCAAACTACCGCCCTGAAGAGAAGGGAGGCAGTATAATTGAGGAAATGATGCAAAAAGTCTTTCTTAACCTGGCTACGGATTCGGAGCGTGATATTAAGATACAAGGGCTGAAAAGCATGGGGGGTCTGTCGCAGCCTGTGCTCACCCTCGTTTGTCTGGGTAATGAATTGATATTAATGTGCTATGGCGTTTTTTGTCTACGATAGCCCGGGGGGACGCCGTTGCAAAACGCTTGCGGGGTTATCAAAGAAGGCGGTATAGCTGCCCGGAGAGAGTAAAAAGCAAAAAGCCTGCTCGAAAGCAGGCTTCTTAAATTTGGCTCCTCTGACTGGACTCGAACCAGTGACATACGGATTAACAGTCCGCCGTTCTACCGACTGAACTACAGAGGAATCGTGTGAACGGGGCGCATATTAACGATGACCATTCCCCTTGTCAAAGCCTGAATCACCTGCGCTTGTTCGTTTGCTGACAATTTCAACAGTGTGCCTGTTTTTCCGGCATTGACCGGCCTGGTGCACCGTTGCAGTGCATTTATACCTCTAATGGGGCATACCGCAATCCGCTTACTGGGCAACAAAATCGCAGTTTGCTATCAGTATCCCTTATTACGCGGCCTGCAGCGGCATTTGCGTCTCTAAAAAAAAGCTGGCAAGCAAATTGCAAAACCTTCTGCATCTAAACGGCCAGTGTTGGTACTGGTGTTCCTTACAGGAGGCAAAATGAACTTAAGACGACTGAAGTATTTTGTGAAAATCGTCGATATCGGCAGTCTGACCCAGGCCGCTGAAGTCTTGCACATCGCACAACCGGCGTTAAGCCAGCAGGTTGCGACCCTGGAAGGCGAGCTGGACCAGCAGCTGTTGATCCGCACCAAGCGCGGCGTCACGCCGACCGAAGCGGGCAAGATCCTTTACACCCACGCCCGCACTATCCTGCGCCAATGCGAGCAGGCGCAGCTGGCGGTCAACAACGTCGGTCAGACGCTAAGCGGCCAGGTGTCAATCGGCCTGGCGCCGGGAACGGCGGCTTCAGCCATTACCATGCCGCTGCTGCAAACGGTGCGTAATGAGCTGCCGGAAGTGATGGTCTATTTGCAGGAAAGCAGCGGAACGATCCTTAACGACAAGCTTATCGACGGTCAGCTGGATATGGCCGTGCTTTACGAACGCTCGCCGGTTGCCGGGATCGTCAGCCAGCCGCTGCTGAAAGAAGATCTCTACCTGGTCGGCACCCGGGATTGTCCGGGGCAGAGTGTGGATTTGACGGCGGTTGCGGAGATGAATTTGTTCCTGCCGCGCGATTATAGCGCCGTCCGCGCGCGGGTCACCGAAGCCTTCACCCTGCGTCGCCTGTCGGCAAAAATTATCGGCGAAATTGAATCCATCACCACCCTGACGGCGGCCATTGCCAGCGGCATGGGCGTCACCGTGCTCCCTGAATCCGCCGCCCGTTCGCTATGCAGCGCGGCTAATGGCTGGATGGCGCGCATCAGCACGCCGTCAATGAGCCTGTCGCTGTCGCTCAATATGTCGGCTCGCGGCAGCCTGTCACCGCAGGCGCAGGCGGTGAAGGAAATTTTGATGTCGCTGGTGAGTCGCCCGTCGCTGGAAAACCGTGAATTATTGTTAGTCAGTTAGGCTATATTCCTGGATGGAATAAGTTGCTGGTTTTTATTATTTGTTAGCAGGGACAACAGACTTTAACAATAGCGCCTATGTTATGTCTGATAGCCCGGAGGAAAGGGTGAACTTCCAGCAACTCAAAATTATTCGTGAAGCGGCCCGTCAGGATTACAACCTGACGGAAGTCGCCAATATGCTCTATACATCGCAATCGGGCGTCAGCCGTCATATTCGTGAACTGGAAGAAGAACTGGGGATCGAAATCTTTATCCGCCGTGGCAAACGTCTGCTGGGGATGACGGAGCCGGGCAAAGCGTTACTGCTGATTGCCGAGCGTATTCTTAATGAAGCCAGCAATGTTCGCCGCCTGGCTGACCTGTTTACCAACGATGCCTCCGGCGTCTTAACCATCGCCACTACCCATACCCAGGCGCGCTATAGCCTGCCGCCGGTGATTAAAGCCTTCCGTGAACTCTTTTCCGACGTGCGTCTTGAGTTAGTTCAGGGAACGCCGCAGGAAATTGAAGCGCTGCTGCACAACGGCGGCGCGGATATCGGTATCGCCAGCGAGCGCCTGAGCAACGATCCGACGCTGGTGGCTTTTCCCTGGTTCCGTTGGCACCACAGCCTGCTGGTCCCCAAAGATCATCCGCTGACCCAGGTGACGCCGTTAACCCTCGATGCCATCGCCCGCTGGCCGCTCATTACCTATCGTCAGGGAATTACCGGCCGCTCGCGTATTGACGAAGCTTTTAACCGTAAAGGACTGATGCCGGATATCGTCTTAAGCGCTCAGGACTCCGACGTCATCAAAACGTATGTCGAACTGGGGCTGGGAGTTGGGCTGGTAGCGGAACAGTCAGGAGACGCGCGCGAGACTGATACCTTTACGCGTCTCGATACCCGCCATCTGTTTGACGCCAATACCGTCTGGCTGGGCCTGAAGCGTGGGCAGCTGCAGCGAAACTACGTCTGGCGCTTTATTGAACTGTGCAACGCGGGGCTGTCGCTGGAGGAAATTAAACGCCAGGCGATGGAGCCGGAAGAGGCGGCGATTGATTATCAGATTTAGCAGGATGATAAATCAGATATGAGATAGCAAACGAAGCTATAATTTATCCACGATTATCGCCACAAAGGAAGGGAAATTGTGCGGCGTGTGAAACTGCTTTGTTCTCTTATTATGATCCTCACCAGCCAGAGCGCTCTGGCGGTGAGCTACCCGTTGCCGCCGGAAGGAAGCCGCCTGGTGGGCAGTCCGCTGACCATCACTATTCCGCAACACAATACCCAGCCGCTGGAGGCCTTCGCCGCTCAGTACGGCCAGGGTCTGAGCAACATGCTTGAGGCCAACCCCGGCGTCGATGTGTACCTGCCGAAGTCGGGTTCCACGCTGGTGGTGCCGCAGCAGCTTATTCTGCCCGCTACGCTACGCCAGGGCATTGTGATTAACGTGGCTGAAATGCGTCTCTACTATTATCCACCTGAAGGCACAACCGTTGACGTTCTGCCAATTGGAATTGGTCAGGCAGGACGCGAAACTCCGCGTAACTGGGTCACCGCCGTGGAGCGTAAGCAGGAGGCGCCAACCTGGACGCCAACCGCCAATACCCGTCGTGAATACGCCAGCCGGGGCGAAAGCCTGCCCGCGTTTGTGCCAGCCGGGCCGGATAACCCAATGGGGTTGTACGCGATTTACATCGGCCGGCTCTACGCGATTCATGGCACCAACGCCAATTTCGGTATTGGCCTGCGCGTGAGCCAGGGCTGCATCCGTCTGCGTAACGACGATATCAAATACCTGTTTGATACCGTTCCGGTCGGGACGCGCGTGCAAATCATCGATCAGCCGGTGAAATATACCGTCGAGCCGGACGGCAGCCGCTGGGTTGAAGTCCACGAACCGTTATCGCGCAACCGCGCGGAGTATGAATCGGACCGTAAGGTGCCGCTCCCGGTCACGCCAGCGCTTCAGGCCTTTGTGAAGGGGGAGGGCGTGGATGTGAATCGCGCCGAGCAGGCGCTTGAGCGCCGCTCCGGTATGCCGGTGGACATTGGGCATTCAGCTATGCCGGCAGGTAGCGGATTTTAATCTTTTCCGCCACGCTGAAGGGTTTCTGCCATCGCGATAAGGCGCCCGCGGTTGCCGGGCGCTATTGGTCTTCGTGAAAGGTCATTTTGGGTATTTAGCTTCATCTCATTGAGTGATGCCTTAACCAAAGGGATGTTTTTTAAATGCTGCATGGGCTTCATATAATTCAGCAGCGGATTGAATATGAGTAAAGTCTCCCGCATGAACCACGTGGGGGATCATCGACTGAATAAAGGTCCAGATAACCGTACTCGTTACTGCCACCTGATCGGGGACCGCGGCCGCCGGACGGTTTTCCAGCAGGGTATTCCACTCCCTGCAGGCCGCCAGCAGCTGAATCGTGATGCGCTCTATCCACGGATTATGCTGCTTTTCCGCCGGGCGCAGTTTGTGTTCATACACGTTCTGCACCGCCTTTTCACCCGCGGCGAGAATAAAACCCAGCGTTTGCAGATCGCTTGCCTGCGCCAGTGGATCGGCCGGCAGCAGCTTGCGCGCCGGGGAGGCAAGGCCTTCAAAATAGGCCAGTATCAGCGACGAGTCCATCAGACGAATTCCGTTATCCAGCACCAGCGTCGGCGCTTTTACCGCGGGATTGATGCGGGAAAACGCGTCAAAGCTGCTGAATACCGACAGCGGGTGACTTTCAAACTCGACCCCGTAGAGTTCAAGAGAAATCGCCACACGCCTGACATAAGGCGAATCCATCATGCCGATAAGTTTAATCATGATTCCTGTTTTCCTGTCTCTGTGAAATGACGCATCTCAATTCATTGCTACGAATGGCGACTCAATAGCGGCTGGTTAACGCTTCATCACCGGTAGTGAACAGACATTACAATAAAATGTGCATAGCGAATATCATCGGTATCTAACGGATCGGGTTAGTATTACTGACAGGTTGTTGGTCACGTATATTGAGTTAAGCTGCGGGAGTGAAGCATGTCGGATTTTCCACCTATTGCCAGTTTGCGTAGTTTTGAAGCCGTGGCCCGGCTTGGCAGCGTGACGTTGGCGGCGAAAGAACTTCACGTTACGCATTCAGCCATCAGCCAGCAGATTAAAGTGTTGGAGGAGATGGTCGGTTTAAAGCTGTTTATCCGTCACGGTCGCGGCGTGCAGATTAATGAAGACGGGCGGCTCTATGCCTTACAGGTCCGCGAGGCATTGCATCATATCGCTGATGCCACCCGGCTGGTGCAGGTCAAACCGCGAAGGCAGGAGCTGACGCTGGCGATGGTACCCTCCTTTGGTAGCCACTGGTTAGTGCCGCGACTGGAGCGGTTTCGGGCGACATATCCCCATATCTCGCTGCGCATACAGGCAAGCCTGGCGATCGCCAGTATGCAGCAGGAAGGGATTGATATGGCGATCCGTATGGGCAAAGGCGACTGGGAAGGAATGGAAAGCCATTATCTTTTCGCCGATGAGCTTATCGTCGTGGCCGCGCCATCCTATAACGACGGCGTGCTTCCCCAAACACCGTCAGAGATAGCGAAGAGTAAAATTATCTTCTCGATGGAGTCGTGGAAAACATGGTGCATTAATGCGGGGCTTGAAAGAGAGATTGTGCCCGGCGGTTTGTGCATCAACGACTCGAACCTGGTTCTGGAGGCCGTCCGGCTGGGAAAAGGTATCGCGCTGGAACGCCGCTCTTTAGTTCAGGATGCGCTCTCCAGAGGCGAACTAGTACAGCTTACGCCTTTCACCGCCCCTTATCCCTGGCCTTACTGGCTGGTGTCGTCGCAGGCCGCTGAACAGAAAACCGAAGCCGTTCTGTTCAAAGCCTGGCTTGATGAGGAGGTTGCTGCATGGGGTCAACAAACTGGCGCGCTGGAAGAGAAACATGCGCGAGACGGAAACCGTAGCACCCGCCCGGAGGCGGGATAATTTAGAGTAGGATGTTACTTATCGATTAAATTAAAATCATCCTGGTTATATCTTAATCCGTGAACATGGTCAGGAGTAAAGATAAGATCAATGGCTTTAATATCAGCATCGGAAATGTCCAGGCTGACTGCGCCGGCATTATCCCGCATATGCGCTATTTTCCGCGCGCCGGGAATAGGGACGATATCATCGCCTTTACTCATCACCCATGCGAGTGCGAGTTGGGCCAGGGTACAGCCATATTTATCGGTTATCTCCCGCAGTTGACTGAGCAGCTGCTGGTTTTTTTGCAGGGCATCGTTCTGGAAGCGAGGGAGATTGCGACGAAAATCATCATCGGCGAAGCCGGACCGGTCGGTGATTTTTCCCGTTAAAAATCCGCGCCCCAGTGGGCTATAGGGCACAAATCCTACCCCTAATTCGCGGCAGGCTTTGAGAATGTTTTCTTCCGGTTCGCGAGTCCAGAGAGAATATTCAGTCTGAACGGCGGCGATCGGATGAACTTCACAGGCCCGGCGTAAAGTATCGGCAGAGACCTCGGAAAGTCCGATGTGGAGAACTTTCCCTTCCTTGACAAGTTCTGCCATTGTGCCCACCACGTCTTCAACGGGAACGGTGGGATCAACGCGGTGCTGATAAAGGAGATCAATCGTGTCGACGTTGAGACGTTTAAGCGAGCCTTCTACCGCTTCGCGGATATGTTCAGGGCGGCTGTCAACGCCGGCCATACGCTCAAGCCCGTGGCCGCCAGGAAGAATGTGGAAACCAAATTTGGTCGCGATTTGTACCTTGTCACGAATTCCTTTGATGGCTTTCCCGACCAGCACTTCATTATCAAATGGTCCATAAACTTCCGCCGTATCAAGGAAAGTAATCCCCAAATCAACCGCAGCGTGAATGGTGTTAATTGCCTGCGACTCTTCGGCGCCACCATAGGCAAAACTCATCCCCATACAGCCCAGACCTAATGCCGACACCTGAAGTTTGTTCTTTCCCAGATAACGTGTTTTCACCTTATTTTCCTCATTTGCCAAGTGTGCTTAGATATATACTTCCAATTTACATTCACAACAATTAATCTCTCTCTAATGCAGTATTTTACGGATGTTAACAATGAAAAATATTCCCGAATTGCAACATGTAGAAATGCTTATTCTTATTGTGAAACATGGAAGTTTTCGTCAGGCAGCAAAAGAGTTGAATATTTCTCCACCAACGTTAACCATCGCCATAAATAATCTGGAAGAGAAACTGGGCGCGAGGCTTCTAAATCGTTCTACGCGCAGTCTTTCTCTGACCGCTATCGGCCAGGAATTTCTGAATGACGTTACTCCTGTGCTCAATGACTACAGGCGGGTGATTGATAACCTTAATGAGCGCAGGGCAAAGCCGGAAGGGGTGGTGAGAGTAAATTTGCCGCGAGTCGTGCTGGATCTCTTCTTTCAACGCTATTTCGTGCAGTTCAAAAAAGATTATCCAGATATTAAACTTGAATTATTCACCACCGACAGGAAAATAAATATTATCGATTCAGGGTTTGATGCGGGGATTCGCTACACGCAAGATGTGCCGAAGGATATGATTGCAGTACCCTTTGGAGAAGAGCTCTCTCTTATTGCAGTGGCGAGTCCAGATTTTATAAAAAAGTCAGGGGTACCCTCCTCACCGAAGGACCTCGTGAATTTCAGATGCATCAATCGTTGCTTTCCTGGCGGGCAGCTTTATCGTTGGGAGTTTCTCAACGCTGAGGGCGATAAAACGGAAGTCGCTGTTAAAGGCGATCTTGTTATTGATTCCGATGCGGCAATGATACAGGCTGCGGAATCCGGATTAGGGATTGCTTTTGTGTATGAGAATCTGGTTAAGGTTCAAATTAAAGAAGGCAGTCTTATCCGCCTGCTTTCTGATTATTATTACCCCGCCGATCGTTTTACTATTTATTATCCGAGCCGCAAACATATCCCCGTGCCGCTGAGAACATTTATAACATGGGTGATGTCGATGAATAAAAATATTCTCCAGCAATAGAATGTGAAAAGGCGGGTGAAAATAACCTGGCTTAAAACCGATCCTATCACCCTCTTTTGTCTTGTCGTACTCCGGATGCCTCTTCGGTTTGTCGTCCGGTCGCGATCCCGCGCCATTAACGCTGCCCGATTCCGTTTTACCGGCGCAGCGCGGGCGCTAAATACCGCTAAACCAGTTATAGCCCTGATCCTCCCAGTAGCCTCCAGGGTTGGTATCGCTGACGAAAATGGCGGCGATATGCTTGGCGTTTTTGAACCCCAGCTTGGTCGGCACCCGCAGTCGTAGCGGAAAACCATACTCCGCCGGCAGCGGCTGACCGGCAAAATCCAGCGCCAGAATGGTTTGCGGGTGCAGCGCGGTGGCCATATCAATACTGGAATAATAGCGATCCGCGCACTTAAAGCCGACATAGCGCGCGTTGAGGTCGGCGCCGACGTGTTGCAGGAATAGCTTGAGCGGTACGCCGCCCCATTGACCAATCGCGCTCCAGCCTTCAATGCAGATCAGCCGGGTGATCTGGCTCTGTTGCGGCAGACGCTGTAGCTGTTCCAGCGTCCACGGCGCTTTTTTCTCCACTTTACCGGAGACTTCCAGACGATAGTCGAACAGATCGACTTCCGGCGCGTTATATTCCGGATAAAAAGCGTTAAACGGAAAGGGGTGGGTAATTTGGTCCGGACGGTAAGTCTGGGCCAGGCGCTGGCCGCTGAACAGCCAGGACTGGACCCGATCGTTCCAGCGCGACATAGCCCACAGCACTTTGTCGACTTGATCGCCATCCTGCATGTTGCATCCGGTCAGCATCGCCACGCCTCCCAGCGTCAACCCGGATCGCAGAAGTAATCGGCGCTGCACATTTACCAGCTGTTTTTTCTGATCCGGCTCGAGCGCGGGCGCGCGGCGAGTTGGCGCTTTACCCTTCATGTTTACCTCCTGACAGCATGGCCCACAGGGTGGAAGGTACGATTAACACCATCAGCACATGGATAACGACGAACAGTCCGATACCTGCCATGGCGCAGAAGTGGACATAGCGCGCGACAGGAAAACCGCCGAACAGCGCCACCAGCCAGTAGAGCTGTACCGGTTTCCAGATAGCCAGCCCGGAGAGCACCAGCAGCAGGCCGAGCGCCATAACGCCGAGGTACATTAGCTTTTGAATCGCATTGTAATGGCCGAGGCGATGGTTCAGCCGCAGCGTTAAGGTCAGCCAGATATCCTGCCGGAGCGCGGACAGACGTAGCGGCAGCAGGTCGCGGCGTAGATGGCCGCTGAACAGACTCCACAGCAGGTAGCAAACAGCGTTAACGATCAGCAGCCACATGACCGCCAGGTGCCAGCCAATCGCGCCGCCCAGCCAGCCGCCCAGGGTGAGGGAGGGCGGAAAGCGGAAGTCGAACAGCGGCGAAGCGTTGTAGATTTCCCAGCCGCTCATGAACATTCCGATCATGGCGACCAGATTCACCCAGTGGGTGAGCCTGACCGGCCAGCGATGTACTGGCCGCGACGCGTTGGTTTTCATGCACGTCTCCTGGATTACATCGGCGGTACGGTACCGTCTTTTCCGGCGGAAATGCGGGTGGCGACGCGCTCGCCTTTATCGTTAGTGGCGGAGAACAGCACGATATGCGTACCGGGCTTCAGCAGGCCGCGATCGCCGGGATTGATGGTCACCACCGGCGTATCGTCAGGGACGATGACGTTTTTTTGCCGATCGCCGTATTTAACGGTTAGCGTGCGGCCGTTGGCGTTTACCAGCTTGCCGATGGTGCCGTTGGTCATGGTGTTGATTTTACCGTCGGCGGACTCCCACGGAGAGTGTCCTTCGCCCGTGCCGCGAAGGCTGGCGGCAAACACGTGTACTTCCAGCGCCTTCAGGCTACCGTCGGCCTGGGGGACCGCTGCGGTGCCGATAAAGCTGTCCGGCTTGATATCGTCGATCGAACCTTTGGCGACGCTAAAAACCTGCGTTTTGTCGTTGAGCTTTACGTCGACCTTTTCCCCTTGACGGTTGCTGATTTGCAGATCGGTATCCGAGACCTGGGCGATGGTGCCGCGCAGCGGCGCGATAGCTTTAGCCGGCGCCTGCTCTGCAGCGGCGATGCCGCTGCAGAGCATCAGGGTGGACAACAGTAAACCGGCAATACGATGGCGTGTATGCATGACATTCTCCTGTAATGGTTTGCCGGTTAAGCATGGCCAGGCGATCGGGACAACACCATGTCCGTTTGATGACATTAATGTCATCAAGACGCGGCGCAGAAACTGTTAATCTGTCCGCAGACGTGAAGAGGTGTTAAGCATGCGCATATTGGTGGTGGAAGATGATATCGGAACCGGTAATTACCTGAAGAAGGGGTTAACGGAGGCCGGATACGGCGTTGATTTGGCGCGCGACGGTACCGACGGCTTATTTCGGGCGCTGGAGTATGGTTACGATGCGATTGTGCTCGACGTCATGCTGCCCGGGCTTGACGGCTGGCAGATTATTGATGTTTTACGCAAGAAAAGCGATGTGCCGATACTGTTTCTTACCGCCCGCGACGAGGTGCAGGATCGTATTCATGGCCTGGAGCTGGGGGCGGACGATTACCTGGTCAAACCTTTCTCCTTTACCGAACTGGTGCTCAGGTTACGTACGCTGTTGCGCCGCGGAACCGTACGGGAATCCGATCGCTATGACATTGCCGACCTGCATATTGATGTGCTGCGGCGCAGAGCCACCCGTCAGGACACCGTGATACCGCTGACCAACAAAGAGTTTATGTTGTTGCATCTGCTGGTCCGGCGTGAAGGAGAGGTACTGTCGCGCACCATGATCGCTTCGCAGGTATGGGATATGAATTTCGACAGCGACACCAACGTGGTGGATGTGGCGATCAAACGCCTGCGCGCCAAAATCGACCGGCCGTTCGATATCAAACTTATTCATACCGTACGCGGCATCGGCTACGTTTGCGAGGTCCGCTCATGAAGGTGCTGGCCCGGCGCTGGCAGGCGACATCGTTGACGCTGCGAAGCGCCGTTCTGTTTGCCCTGGTTGCAGCGCTGGTGGTCAGCGCCGCCGGGGGTTACTTATATCACGCCATGCGTCAGGAGATGATTCACCGTAGCGATCTGCAGGTGACCGGGCGCATAGAATATTACCGAAACGTCCTGAGTAAACGCTTTCCGCTGGAGCGGCTGGTGGCGAACACCGGGATGTTCGAAAACATGTTGGGCAACGAGCAGGACGTTTTAATCTTTCGTATTCCGGGACAGGCTCCGTTAATTAAGGTGAATCCTGCCAGGATTCAATTACCGTCGGTGACGCCGACGCCGGCGGATCGTCCGCAGCGCCTGAATCAGGTACAGGGCGGGATGACCGGGCAGGGGGTTCCGCTGCGTGTGGCGTCGGGGCTGGTGACGCTGGAAGATGGCAGGGTACTGCAAATTTCTGTCGCGCATGTGATGGTAAATGAACAGAAAATGCTGGCGCGCTACCTGTGGCGCGTCATCGCGGCGGTGGCGGCGGCTTTTTTGGTGATTGCGCTGCTGGGCTACTGGGTGATGCGTCGCGAGCTGCGGCCATTAAGGCGTATGGCCGCTGAGGCGGCGGTCATCACGCCCAGTACGCTGGCGACTCGCCTGAGCGAACAGGACGCGCCGCAGGAGCTGCAGCAGCTGATTGTCTCCTTCAACGCCATGCTCGACAGGCTCAACGAAGGCTATCAGCGCCTGACGCGGTTTTCCGCCGATCTGGCCCATGAGATCCGCACGCCGGTGGGGGCGCTAATGGGCCAGTGTCAGGTGGCGCTGTATCAGCCTCGCAGCGTGGAGGAGTATGAAACGTTGCTCTCCAGCAACATGGAGGAGCTGGAACGCATTTCACGCATGGTGGAAAATATTCTGTTTCTGGCGCGCGCCAGCCATGCGCAGTCGGTGCTGAACTGCCGGGAACTGGATATTGCTCAGGAGCTACAGCGTGTCGCGGATTATTTCGAGGGGCTGGCGGAGGAGCGCGATATTCAGCTGATTTGCGAAGGTGAAGGGCAACTGCGGGCCGATGCGATGCTGTTTCAGAGGGCATTAAGCAACCTGGTGGCCAACGCGGTTCGCTATGCCGATGAAGCGAGCCAAATCATCTTACGAGCCGGCATGGAAGAAAACCGACAGATTATTCAGGTGATTAATCAAGGCCCGCCGATTGCGCAGGTACATCTGGAAAAGCTGTTTGAGCGTTTCTATCGTGCAGACGCCGCGCGCAGTAGCCACGCCAGCGGGCTGGGATTGTCGATCGTACGCGCAATTATGACTCTGCACGGCGGTGAGGCCCGCGCTCAGTGCCTGCCGCAGCAGCCGGGCGCGCAAATCGTTTTCAGCCTGATTTTCCCGAAACGCTCAACGTAGCGGTAAACAAAAAGCCCGCTTAAGTTTCCTTAAGCGGGCTTTTCAAATTTGGCTCCTCTGACTGGACTCGAACCAGTGACATACGGATTAACAGTCCGCCGTTCTACCGACTGAACTACAGAGGAATCGTTGTGGAGTCGTATCTTAGCGGCGAAAAAACTTTTGTCAAACATCTATTCGCCGTCTGTTGTTCAACTGGCGCATCCATCAACAAATTGTCGCCATTATCGACAATTTATCGGGAAAAATGCTTTGCAGGATTAGCTTTTCTCTATCATCATTTGAAATGTAGTTTCAACTTTTCTCACTAAGGTCTCCCTTGAACGTCACCGCCGCCTTACGCCAGTCCGTCGAACGCACGTCCTGGTTTAAAAAACGCAAGAGCTATCGCGTCCTCTACTGGCGTGAAATCAGCCCGCTTGCGGTCCCGATTTTGCTGGAAAACGCCTGCGTACTGCTGATGGGCGTGTTGAGTACTTTCCTGGTCAGTTGGCTCGGTAAAGAGGCCATGGCGGGCGTTGGCCTGGCCGATAGCTTCAACATGGTGATTATGTCCTTTTTTGCCGCCATCGACCTCGGTACGACCGTGGTGGTGGCGTTTAGCCTGGGCAAACGTGACCGGCGGCGGGCAAGGGCGGCAGCGCGCCAGTCGCTGGCGATAATGACCCTGTTTTCGATTATTCTCGCGGCCGTTATCCATGCTTTTGGCGCGGAAATTATTAATTTTGTCGCCGGAGATGCGACAGAAGAGGTGAAAGGTCTGGCGCTCACCTACCTTGAACTGACGGTATTGAGCTATCCAGCCGCGGCCATCGCCCTGATCGGCAGCGGCGCGCTACGCGGCGCTGGAACCACTAAAATTCCGCTGTTGATCAACGGCGGGATGAATATCCTCAACATTATCATCAGCAGCATCCTGATTTACGGCATTTTCTCGTGGCCCGGCATGGGATTCGTCGGCGCCGGTCTTGGATTGACGATTGCCCGCTATATTGGCGCGGTGGCCACCATTTGGGTGCTAATGATCGGTTTTAACCCAGCGCTACGCATTTCGCTGAAGAGCTATTTTAAGCCGTTTAACTTCGCCATTATCTGGGAAGTGATGGGTATCGGTATTCCCGCCAGCATTGAATCGGTCTTGTTTAACGGCGGCAAGCTGCTGACGCAAATGTTTGTCGCCGGGATGGGGACCAACGTGATTGCCGGCAACTTTATCGCCTTCTCGGTTGCCGCGCTGATCAACCTGCCGGGGAATGCCCTCGGTTCGGCGTCGACCATTATTACCGGCCGACGTCTCGGAAAAGGGCAGATTGGCCAGGCGGAGCGTCAGGCGTGGCATGTCTTCTGGCTGTCGACCATCATTTTGACGGTGATTGCCTGGGGAACCGCGCCACTTGCCGGTCTGATTGCCTCGTTCTATACCAGCGAAGAAGATGTCAAAGTGGTGGTAAAAGAGCTGCTGTGGCTGAACGCCTTCTTTATGCCGATTTGGGCGATGGCATGGACGTTGCCGTGCGCCTTTAAAGGGGCGCGTGACGTGCGCTACACCATGTGGGTCTCCATGCTGGGTATGTGGGGCTGTCGCGTGGTGGCGGGCTATACGCTGGGGATTGTACTGGGGATGGGTGTTATCGGCGTTTGGCTCGGGATGGTGCTTGACTGGGCGGTGCGCGGCGTTCTTTTTTACTGCCGAATGGTTAGCGGGCGCTGGCTGTGGAAGTATCCGCGAACGAAATTGCGGGCCGATGAGACCCGCGCGCAGGTTGAAGAAACGTAACATGCGGTGGGCAAACGGGACTTTTTGCCCAAAGTGGAGAATTATTCGGCAAACGGTTTGAAATGTGAAAACAGCCTTTGACAAGGTGGGGCGCCATCGATAATATGCGCCCCGTTCACACGATTCCTCTGTAGTTCAGTCGGTAGAACGGCGGACTGTTAATCCGTATGTCACTGGTTCGAGTCCAGTCAGAGGAGCCAAATTTAAGAAGCCCGCTTAAGGAAACTTAAGCGGGCTTTTTGCTTTCTATTCCATAGACACGAGGGTGGCGACGACGGGGCACAGAAGAACATACCCTGCGTACCATCAGGTTTTTAAAACCAGGATACAATAAGGGAAATTAGCCCGATCGCGACCGTCCAGAAAAAAAGAGTTGCTAATATAATAAACAGGCGGATATTCCCTATGGTTAATTTCATAAAGCTGTCTTCCCTACTTTTACGAAAATAGTACATTGCCGATCGCGATTGATAAGCGTATCCATGGTTGCTTACAGTCGACATGCGCAATTTTATCTCTGGTAATGTCGTAACAAGATGTTTGTTGCAAGTAACCTGTCGCTATTAAAGGATAATTCCAGGGTAGAGTAGCGCCCATAGATAACTCTTTGATTATTTTGATCTCTCTTTGGCGCTGTCTATTTTGTATGGTTGTTTTATAACCTGTAAATTTCTGTAATCAATTTAAAGGGTTACGAGACTCCATACAAGTGTCAAGCAGGCCACGGCTGGGCGTTTTATGGCTACGGGAAAAATGATATCGAAGTGTTAATTAAATGTTTATTTTTTTAATTGGCGTAGCGGGTTTTTAATTGCGGCAGTTTGGTAATAATATTTCGCGGGTAGGCAATATGGGCGTGTTCTGCGGAATTTTTACCACAAAAGAAAATAAATCCTTTATTTTATAACGGCAGGAGAGTGTCTATTGACCCTCTGCCGAATGACTCTTCTTGGCTAACGCTCAGTCCGGAAAGTGTAAATATTTCACGCCATCCGGACTGAGTTTATTCTGCGCGTATTAGCGCTTAGCGGAACGGCGGTTCGTTAAAGGTTCTCAGCTTGCGCGAATGCATGTGGTCACCTTCGGCACGCAGCAGGTCAATCGCCCGGATACCAATCTGCAAATGTTCGGAGATAGCCCCTTCATAGAAGCGGTTCGCCTGGCCCGGAAGCTTAATTTCGCCGTGCAGCGGTTTATCGGAGACGCACAGCAGGGTGCCGTAGGGGACACGGAAGCGATAGCCCTGGGCGGCAATAGTCGCGCTTTCCATATCGATAGCCACCGCGCGGCTGAGGTTAAAACGCAGCGCCGAGGCCGAGTAGCGCAGCTCCCAGTTACGATCGTCGGTGGTGACCACTGTTCCGGTACGCAGCCGCTGTTTAACTTCTTCACCGGGCATGCCGCTGACCTGCTTCGTGGCATCGTAGAGCGCGCGCTGAACTTCGGCAATGCTCGGAATCGGGATATCCGGCGGCAGCACCGCATCCAGCACATGGTCGTCGCGCAGATAGGCGTGGGCCAGCACGTAGTCGCCGATATTCTGGCTTTCACGCAGGCCGCCGCAGTGACCAATCATCAGCCAGACGTCCGGACGCAGCACCGCCAGATGGTCGCAGATATTTTTGGCATTCGCCGGGCCGACGCCAATATTAATCAACGTGATCCCCTGGCCGTCTTTGGTGATCAGGTGCCAGGCGGGCATCTGGTGCTTTTTCCACGCCAGATCGGAAATCGCCTCTTCCGGCGCCTCCGTGTCCGCTGTTATCCAGATCCCCCCCGCGCAGGAGAGGGCGATATAGGGACTCTCGGGATCGAGAATTTGGCTACAGCCCCAGCGCACGAACTCATCGACGTAGCGGGTGTAGTTGGTAAACAGCATATACGGCTGGAAATGATCAACCGGCGTGCCGGTATAGTGACGCAGGCGCGCCAGCGAGAAATCGACTCGGCGGGCGTCGAAGTGCGAAAGCGGATAGTATTCCGTCGAATGAAACAGGCCATCGGCGGTTTCATCGCCAATTTGCGACAGTTCGGTGGTGGGGAAAAAACGCGTCAAGCCGGCGCTCATTGAACGGTCGAGCGTAAGCTCTGAGCCATCAATGACGTACGGATAGGGGATCTCATGCTGCGATAGCCCGACGGTAATCGCGGCATCGTAATCCTGATACAGCATGGTGAGCTGTTCCAGCAGATAGGCGCGAAACAGTTTAGGGTTAGTAATAGTGGTGGTATAGCAACCGCTATGGGTAAAACGACCCCAGGCCCGGGTTTTTAACGCTTTATGTTCCGCTCCGTCCCACGATACCGACAGCTGCGGGTAAACGAACAGCCCTTCCGCACGGGCGCTATTCTCGGGAAGGATATTGTGGTGGATATAGTCGCCGATGGCTTTACGCAGCGCATTGACCGATTTTTCATAGAGCGCTTCGAGTTGCGTAAGCGCCTGTTCTGGGGTCAGCCTGGCGGCTTGCTGGTTCATGACTTACTCCTTGTTTCTGCTCTGCTGACGTTTTGCTTAGTATGTCACAGGCTGAACCAGGCGTAGGACAATTTCACCCGCTGAGTTGAGAAAGTACTGAGATTAGAACCGGTTGATGCTGAGTACGTTGCTTAATGCGCGGTGATATTCATGATGGCCCCCCAGCGTTCAGCGCTGAAATGCGTGGCGTTGAGCACTTTAATCGTGATCGATTTATCGCCGTTGATGCAGTACAGCGCGTTAGCCAACGGCGTGAGCTTATCGCCTTCCTGTAAACGTCGGCCGCAGGGCGTGAGTTCGGCAATGATCGTTAACTGGCCGCTTTGCAGAACCGCGTGGGCATGTGTAGACGTCGAGGTCTCGCGTAGTTTCTTAATCCACCATTCCATTTGTTTATTCCTGACCTGTTACACTCCGGCGATAATTCATGTTTGCTCCTCATCTGACAATAAGAACAGGCGGTTGGTTTAGTCTATGTTTAATAAGTGAATCGCAGGATCGGATTCGCTCTGAGTAATACCACCCGCCCTGGCAGTTAAAGAGATAATTCGGACAGAAATATGGCAATGATGCGTTTTACCCGCCTGCTGAATAAGTCGGGCTTAAGAATGGTCTCAGTGGCGAAAAAAACCATCATTGGGCTGCTGGTGGTCGTGATAGTCTTTTTTATTGGCCGTATTTACGAGTCGCAGCGCGGCCCGGCGCTGCACCGCTGGCATACCTGGACGGCGAATGAAATGACCGCCAGCGAGATTGACCACGCCACTTTTGCTGAATACCAGGCGCGGGAAGCGGCGATCTTCCGCGATATGAAAAGCAAAATTACCGATACGCTGAGCGACGATGAAAAAACGGCCATTAACCGCTTTTACGCGCAAAGCCTGGTCTATCCGGATAAGTTTCATCCCGACTGGAACCGCTCCTTTATTCTGCTGCCGCAGGGCAAACCGCGCGGCGCGGCGGTGCTGCTCCACGGCCTGACGGATTCGCCCTACAGCGTACATTATCTGGCGCAGCGCTATCAGCAGCTGGGATTTGTCGCCGTCGCGCCGCGTCTGCCTGGACACGGGACCGCGCCCGGCGCGCTCACCGCGGTGGACCGTGAAGAGTGGATAGCGACGACCCGGCTTGCGGTGCGCGAAGCGACGCGGCTGGCGGGGGATGACGCGCCGCTGCACGTGGTTGGCTACTCCAACGGCGGGGCGCTGGCGCTGAAGTACGCCCTCGATAGCCTTGAGGATAAATCGCTACGCCGGCCGCAGCAGGTCATCCTGCTGTCGCCAATGATTGGCGTGACCGCATTTGCCCGTTTCGCCGGGTTGGCCGGTTTACCCTCTGTGTTTCCGGCCTTCGCCCGCGCGGCATGGCTGAACATCGTGCCGGAATTTAACCCCTATAAATACAATTCGTTCCCGGTGAAGGCGGCAAGGCAGTCGTGGCTATTGTCGCAGGCGCTGCAGCAGCAAATCGTGCAGGAAGCGCAGAGTAAGCGGCTTTCTGAACTGGCGCCGGTATTAACTTTCCAGTCGGTGATGGATTCTACGGTCAGCACCCGGGCGGTGGTGGATTCGCTCTATCGCTATCTACCGGATAACGGTAGCGAACTGGTAATTTTCGATATTAACCAGGCGGCGAATTTGCGCGCG
Organism: Klebsiella pasteurii; assembly: GCF_018139045.1. Lineage (NCBI taxonomy): Bacteria > Pseudomonadati > Pseudomonadota > Gammaproteobacteria > Enterobacterales > Enterobacteriaceae > Klebsiella > Klebsiella pasteurii. The sequence continues at coordinate 1,890,188 of NZ_CP073236.1, read as the reverse complement.
TTATTCCGTCCGTCGCTCTATTCGGCGGTGAATACGTTATTGCCGCCGGCGCCGCGGCCCTACGGCACCACGGTGATCACCAACGCCGCGCCCGACACCTACGAGACGGTGGCCCGCACCACGCTTGCCGGGACGCGAAGCGAAACCGTGACGCCGCTGCATATCGCCTGGCCGCAGGATATGTACTCCCTGTCGCATGTGGCGGTGCCGTTCCCGCTGAGCGATTCGCTCTATGGCCGCGAACCGGCGGAGAAAAATCGCTACGGGATCAGCATCGGGACGATCTCGTTGCGCGGAGAAACCGCCACGCTGAGCGTCGGGTTGGATACGCTGATGCGCGTCACGTCCAACCCCTTTTTCCCGTGGATGATGGTGAGAATTAACCATCATATCGCCTGTAGCGATCGGGCTGATATCGCTGCCTGTCTCCGCCCAGAGTCGGCAGCGTCAGAATAGCGTAAGATGCATCACGGTACGGATGGCGATCCCGGCGATTGCGCCGGTCGCGGCGAAGCGGAACAGGCGTACGAAGCGCGAGCTGACGCCCAGAAAGATGCCGATGCCGGGGAGGTCGAAGGTCTGCACCAACAGGCCCGCCGAGGCGTTGATCTGGCTTACGGTCACTTTACCCTGCTGAACGAGCTCGGAGACCACGCCAAAGTAGGCCGTACCGCCGGCCACGCATTTGACCAGCGCCGGCAGCACGAAGTTAACCGGAATATTCAGCCACAGCAGCAGCGGCATCAGCAGGCGCTGGAGCATCTCAATCAGGCCCGCCGCCTGCATGAAACCGACGATAGCCAGCGACAGGATCAGCATGGGCACCGCGCCGAGGGCCAGGCGAATGGCGTCGGCGCCGGCGCTGTTGATAACGGCGATAATCCCCTGGCTATTTTGCTCGGCCTCAGTCAGCGCTTCGGCCCGCGCGTTTTCAACCATTGACAGCCTGCGGCCGGTGATATGCCAGGTGACCGCGGCGGCGCACAGTCCGCCGACAATCGAGATGACGATAGAGGCCAGCCAGTGCAGGCCGAAGGGCGTTAACGGATAAAACACGTTGCCTTGGCCCATGGCGAAAAGCATCGCCAGCGTGGCGGCCATCTGCCGATCCGAAGCGCCGCGTTTATCCATAATCGCAAGAGTTGCCAGCGGGGCGGCGAAGCTGACAAAATTCATCTGAATCAGGGCAAACGCGCTCATCCCGGTTAAGCCGAACGGCTTAAGCAGCGGGGCGAGCCAGCGAACGATAACGTCCAGTACCCCGCGTACTTCGAGATATTTCATCACGATGAGCATGACGACCATGATTGGCAACAGCGTATAAAGCGCCACATCGACGGAGGTTTTCCCCGCCGACATAATAATGCTGATGAAGTCCATCTATTTCTCAATCACTACGGACAGAAAGGATAATTAGCGCCATCATAATCCCAGCGGCAAGGAATTGAAATCGCCGTGGCGGTTCTCACTGTCCTGAAATGGGCGCTTAACTGGACTTGCATTTAGCCCCTGGCCGGTGCAGAAAATTTGTTTGCCGATATTTGCAAAGCCTGTTTTTTGTTCCCAAACTGAATGAACACCGGGCGACTTTCTTTAAGGATAAAACTATGCAACGTTGTCTGCGGGTAGCGTGGGGAATTGTGTTTATTTTCGCCTTTTCAGTACAGGCTGAAACTAAAATATACGGCGAGCAGCGCGTCAGCGGCTGGTGGAACTGGCTAAAAAACGATGTCTCTCAGACCTGGAATGAGCCGCAAAACTACGATCTTTATCTGCCGTTTCTCAGCTGGCACAACCGCTTTATGTACGATAAAGAGAAGACCGATAACTATAATGAAATGCCGTGGGGTGGAGGATTTGGCGTGTCCAGATATAACCCGGAGGGGAACTGGAGTTCGCTCTACGCCATGATGTTCAAGGATTCGCACAACGAGTGGCAGCCGATTATCGGCTACGGCTGGGAGAAGGGCTGGTATCTTGATAGCCGCCGTGATTTTCGCCTTGGTCTTGGCGTCACTGCCGGCATCACCGCCCGTGATGACTTCGCCAACTACGTGCCGCTGCCGATTATTTTGCCGCTTTTCTCTGCCAGCTATCGCCGTCTGAGCGTGCAGTTCACCTATATTCCCGGCACCTATAACAACGGTAACGTGCTGTTCGCGTGGCTGCGCTACGGTTTTTAAATGCGTGGGCGGCGGTGGCCTGAATCTTTATCAGGCAGGCGTTTGGTTTTATGTCGGGGGGCGGCTGCCGCCTTACCCGACCTACAAAGATCGGCTCCAACCTGAAGTTGAATCCTTCCCCTCGGTCCGGTAAGGCGGCGTCCGCGCGGCCAGAAATCAAAGATCGTCAAATCGTAATCACTTTTTTGACCACCGAATTGGAGAGCGCCAGCATCGAAATCAGCACCGAAGTAATAAACGTGAGGACAATCAGCATTAATTTTGTCCCCAGCGAGTTAATCGGGATAAACGCAGTGAGCAGGTGAAAAACGGAGTAGTGGAGAATATAAACGCCGGTCATCGTTTTGCTAATGGTAGCGAGAAGAGTCTCTTTAAACTCGCTGTTTTTACGAAAACGCACGCCGTTGGCCGCAATAACCAGCGCAACAACCAGAATATAAATTTGTGAACCAGTCAGAATGAACGCATTTCTGTCGGCCTTAAACAGGGCGAAAAAGAAATGCCGCTCGTAAAACCAGGTGAAAAGATAAATAAACGGAATGGCGATCATCGCACCTTTGACCACTTTTTCACGCCTGAGCCAGTCGGCGACCAGCGGGTCGCTGAACAGCTGACCGGTCAGATAAAATAGCAGCCAGGTCCACAGGCGGTACTGCGGCGCCAGGCTTAGCGGATGAATATCAGGGTACAACGCGGATAAAAGATCGTAACCATACGAGAACAGCAGCAGGGAGAACACCGTGGCAAAGAACGCTGCGCGTCTTTGGCTGAGCCACTCGATAACCGGGTGAAAGGTGTAAATGACGATAAACGCAAATACAAACCATGGCTGGATAAGATAGCCGCGCTGGTAGGGCTCCCAGAGATAGTACACCGTCATCCAGAACAGAAAGACGATCACCACGCTCTTGATTTTGCCCAACTGCCATTGTGAATCATGGCGAGACTGCGAATCCAGATAGCCCGCTACCACAAAAAACAGCGGCGTGGCGATAGTCGAAATAAACGTCAAAAACCCAAGGATCCAGTGATAGTCATAATCATAGCTATCCCAGGTGTTGTAAATAGTGAAGAAAGTCACCGCCGTCATGCATCCCAGCGTTTTAATAATATTTAAACCGGTACTATTCATGGTTGTCGCTTCATGTCCTTATTGTGGAAACAGGCGTAAATCACCGGCAGAACCAGCAGCGTCAGAATAGTAGCAAAACCCAGACCAAACATGATAACAACCGCCATGCTCTGGAAGAAAACGTCCAGTAATAGCGGCGCCAGGCCGAGCACGGTGGTAAACGCCGTCAGCAGGATCGGGCGCAGACGCGAAGTGGCGGCATAGATAATGGCCTCCTGTTGCCCTTTCTCCTGCTTCTGCTGTTCAATCTCTTCTACCAGCACGATGCCGTTACGGATCAGCATGCCGCTCAGGCTCAGCAAGCCGATTAACGCCATAAAGCCAAAGGGGATGCCGGTAAGCAAGAAGCCCGGCGTTACGCCAATCAGAGCCAGCGGTACGGTCAGCCAGATCGCCACCGCGTTTTTCAGTGAGCTGAACATCAGCACGGTAATCACAAACATCACCAGGTAACCCAGCGGCAGGGTAGTGAACAGACCCTGCTGCGCCTCGCTGGAGTTCTCCGCATCGCCGCCCCACTCAATGCTGTAGCCGTGCGGCAAAGCGATCGCATCAATCTGCGGCTTCACGCGGGACAGGATATCCCCCGACGTCTGGTTGCTAAGCGGATCGGGATCGGTCTGCACCGTCAGCACGCGGCTGCGGTCGCGGCGCAGGATAAGCGGATCTTCCCATTCGAGGTGAAAACCGCTAACCACGTTACTGAGCGGAATATACTGCTGGCGGCTCTGGCTCCAGACCAGCACGTTGTTCAGGTGATTCGCGTCCTGGCGCTCAGCGGCCGGGGGGCGGACGACCACTGGCAGCAGGTCGGCTCCCTCGCGGTACAAGCCCGCGCGGCTGCCGGAGAAGTTCATCTCCAGCGCGTTATCAATATCCTGTTTATCTACCCCCAGCTCGCGCCCAAGCGAGGTGGAGTACTGCGGGCGGATGACTTTGCTGCGGTTTTGCCAGTCATTCCGGACACCATCGGTAGCCGGATCTGCGGAGAGAATATCGCCAACCTGGCTGGCGAGCAGGCGCAGGCGGTCGGGGTCCGGACCTTTAATCCGCACCTCAATGGCGCTGTCGCCGGAAGGGCCGAACATCACGCGTTTCGTGCTGGCGTTTACCTGCGGGTAGTTGCGCGCAATATAGCGATCAACATGCTGCGTCAGGGCGGCAATATTGCGCTGATCGTCCATGCGCACCATGATTTGCGCATAGTTGCTGTACTGCCGTTGTCCGCTATAGGTGAGGATAAACCGCATGCTGCCCTGGCCAACGGTGGCCACGGTGGTGACCACCCCGGGCTGGCCGTTAATGGTGGTCTCAATATCGCTGGTCATCTTTTCGGTGGTCGCGATATCGGTACCGTACGGGAGCCAGAGATCGACAAAGAAAATCGGCGTATTTGACGAGGGGAAAAAGTTTTGCCGCACCGATCCAAACCCCCAGATAGCGGCGGCCAACAGCGCCGCCATGACGGTCAGGGTGAGGGTTTTGCGCAGCAGAAGGGCTCGCAGAGCCTGCTGATACAGGCGGTAAAAGCGCCCGCCGTACGGGTTGGCGTTGGCCTGCGCTACCGGCTGCGATTGATTTTTAAACAGCCACCATTTGATTAGCACCGGCGTGATGGTCAGCGCCGAGAACCAGCTCAGCATGAGCGAAATCAGCAGCACCTGGAACAGCGATTTACAGTATTCCCCGGTCGAGTCCTGCGACAGGCCAATCGGCGCAAAGGCGAGAATGGCAATCACCGTTGCCCCCAGCAGCGGCAGCGCCGAACGGCGGATCACATAATTTATCGCCGTAAGCAGCGTAGACCCCTGCTGGCGGGCGATCAGCACCCCTTCAACGATGACGATGGCGTTATCAACCAGCATACTGAGGGCGATAATCAGCGCCCCCAGCGAAATGCGCTGCAGCTCGATGCCCCACAGATACATGATCAGCAGCGTGCCGAGCACGTTGAGCGCCAGCGACAGGGCGATAATAATGCCGCTGCGCACGCCCATAAAGATCAGCAGGACCCCAACTACAATCGCCAGCGCCATCAGGAAGTTAGTGATAAAACCGTTGACCGAGTGGGCGACTTCCGCCGCCTGATCGTAGAACAGGTCAATGCTGATCCCGGCCGGTTTTTCCGCCGACATTTGCTCCAGCTTGCTCTCCAGCGCGCGGCCAACATCAATCACGTTAACCCCGGGAATAAACGATACCCCCATGGTGACCGCCTGGCGGCCATTGGCATGGTAGATGCTGGCGGGCGTTTCGCTCAGCCCGCGCGATAGCGTGGCGATATCGCGCAGCCGCGTCGCCGTTCCCGAACCGTGCGGGCTGATTAACAGGTCGCCGAGCTCATCGAGATTGGCAAATTCCCCCGTCGGGTGCAGACGGATCGACTCGCTGCCGGATTTAATCTCGCCGGCGTTAGAGACCACGTTCAACCGGCTGAGGATAGCCGCCAGCTGGTTGAGCGTGATGCCGCGGGCGGCCATTTTCGCCAGCGAGATATCGATGTTGATTTGCTGAGGGATCGCCCCGCCGATAGCGACTTTACCGACGCCGGGAACCAGCACCAGCTCGCGGCGCAGCTGCTCGGCGTAGCGAACCAGTTCAGGATTGGTAAAGCTCTCGCCGGAGATAGCAAAGAAGAAGCCAAAGACATCGCCAAAATCGTCATTGACAAATGGGGAGGAGACCCCGGGAGGAAACTGACGGGCGGCGTCGCCCACACGGCGGCGCAGTTCATCCCAGATTTGCGGCAGCTCGCTGGAGTGGTAGTGCGAGGCGATATTGACGGTGATTTGCGACAGGCCGTTGGAGGAAATTGAACTGACGTTGTCGAGATATGGCAGCTGCTGCAGCGCGTTCTCGAGCGGCAGGGTGACTTCTTCTTCAACCTGCTGCGCCGACGCGCCGGGATAATGGGTGATCACCACGGCGGTTTTAATAGTAAACGCCGGGTCTTCCAGGCGGCCAATATTCAGCAGGGCGAAGATCCCCCCGATGCCCAGCAGCAAAATAGTCAGCCAGACGCGGATCGGGTTGTTAATAAACTGGCGGGAGATATCCATTACAAACCTCGTTCACGCGTCCAGATACGAACCGGCTGTTGCGCATGCAATTCGCTGACGCCTGCCGCCACGACACGCTCGCCGACGCTGAGCCCTTCGGTGATCACCACGCCCTGAGAGGTGACCTGACCAACGCCGACTTTTCTCTCTTCCAGCTTAAGCTGGTCGCCGCTGCCCTGAACGACCCAGACGTGGGGGTCATTGCGCGGGCGATTATCCGGGTTAAACACCGCTTCGACCGGCACCACCACCGCATTTTTACCGGCGCTGGCGGGCAGGTTCGCCAGGTTGATTGTCACCGTTCCGCTCACGCCGCCCACCGCGGGAAAGTCGGCCGGTCGCGGCATGGTCAGGATGATTTGCCAGGTGAGCGTATTGCTGTCGCTGCTGCCGGTGTGCTCTTTATATTCAGCGGTAAACTGGCGGTCCGGCATGGCGTTAATTTTGACGACCGGACGATACTGCGCGTTGCGAATATCGAGCGCGGTAAAGAGATTTTCCGGAACGCTAAACACCACGTCGAGCAGATCGGTTCGCGTCAGGGTCACAATTGGCTGCCCGGCGGCAACCACCTGATGGTTACGTACCGGGACGTAAGCGGCAACGCCGCTGAACGGGGCGGTCAACGCCATTTGCGACAGCTCTTCGCGGGCGATTTTCAGCGCGGCGTTGGCAGCGTCGCGGTTGGCCCGCTGGATATCCATTTCCGCCTTTGAAATCGCCTGGCGACCGGCCAGCGTCTGGAAACGATCGAACTGCCGCTGGGCGAGGGTAGCGGCGGTCTGCCGTTCATTCACTCGCTGCTGCGCTTCCCGTGCGCTGAGGCGGGCAAGGGTCTGCCCCTGAGTAATAGCGGCTCCCTGACGCACATCAAGCGATTCAATCTGCCCGCCGCGTTTAAATGATAAATCGGTGGAGTCCCCGGACTCAATGCGGGCGGGGAATACGCGCTGCTGTGAATCACCGATGGCAACCACCTCGGCGACTTTAACCATCCGCGGTAGCGGGGTAATTTGAGGTGCTTTCCGATCGCAAGCCGTTGTTATTAAAATAACAAGCGGAATGAGAGAAAAATAACGGTTCACTGTATTCCCCTCGGAGTTAAAGGCTATGTTTTACATATTGTTCACAATCGCTGGTTTTATTCAGCGAGCGCCGAGACAACGAAATAGGTAATTAACCCGGTAGCCGTACAAGCGATTATTGCCAGGGCAATAAACAGGCTCAGGCGAAACAGACTGTAACCGAACATCGTTCCTCCTTTAGCTTAAATAGCTGGCTAAGTAAATTCTTATCTTAATAATTATTGTGGGGCGCCAGAAAACGAGCAAGCCACTGATAATGAGGATAGTCGTAGTAAAACGGAAATGTTAAAAAGAGCAAAAATTATGGCGATGTCGACGATTTTACCGGGTTTGTAGTCGAATTGTCTGGCGGTGCCAGGCTCTGTGATATTTTTCAATATATTAATTGGCTGCTTAATAATGTTAACCGTGGTGTGCTACGTTTAATTATAGCCACGCATCTAACAGATCTTGTTCTTGAGATTGCTTCCTCAGCGCCATTGCCTGGGCTGTTGTCACCACCTTTTTTTATAGGTAATAAAAGGATTGTCTCTATGTATAAAAATATCCTCGTGCCGGTTGATGTGTTTGAAATCGGTCTTGCCGACAAGGCCATATCTCACGCCCGATTCCTTGCGCAAAGCTCTGCTGGAAAGATTCATCTCCTGCACGTTATCCCCGCTTTTTCCCCGATACTGACGCGCGGTTTTATTTCCGATGCACGGAAAATGGAAGACTATCTGATTAATACATCTAAAGAAAAGCTGGATGAGCTCAGTAAAAAACTCTCGCTGGCGGAAAACGATATCGAGATTCATATACGCAGCGGCAACATTCGCGATGAAGTGACCAAACTGGCCGATGAGCTGAAGGCGGATGTGGTGATCGTTGGTTCGCGCAATCCCAATATTCAGACCCATCTGCTGGGGTCAGAGGCGGCAGGTATCGTTCGTTATGCCCATGTTCCGGTTTTTGTGGTGCGTTGAGGACGGCCTGAGGCTGTCCTGATTTCCGTTACAGGAGTGAGGAGATAACTATGAATACAGAAAAACCGGGCGGCCCGTTTTATCAGCTCTCCGTAGAAGACACGCTGACCAGCACCAACAGCACCCCGGAAGGCATCAGCGGTGCCGAGGCATCGGCGCGCTTGCAGCAGTATGGTGAAAATGCGTTGCCGCAAAAGGCCGGGAAGCCGGCGTGGCTGCGCTTTCTGGCGCATTTTAATGATGTGCTGATTTACGTCCTGCTGGCGGCGGCGCTGCTGACGGCGGTCATGGGCCACTGGGTAGATACCCTGGTGATTCTGGGCGTAGCGGTGATTAACGCGCTGATCGGCCATATCCAGGAGAGCAACGCGGAGAAATCGCTCCAGAGCATTCGCAACATGCTTTCCAGTGAGGCGGTGGTGATTCGTCAGGGTAATCATGAAACGATCCCGACTACCGCTCTGGTTCCCGGCGATATCGTGGTGATCCGCGCGGGCGATCGAATACCTGCCGACCTGCGGGTTATCGAAGCGCATAATCTGCGGGTGGAAGAGGCGATTCTGACCGGTGAATCGACGGTGGTGGAAAAAAGCATCGAGGCGCTTAGTGGCGAACTGCCGCTTGGCGATCGCACGAATTTGCTGTTTTCCGGCACCACGGTGAGTTCGGGCGGCGGAAAAGGTCTGGTGGTGGCGACCGGCGGCGATACCGAGCTGGGCCACATTAACCAGATGATGTCGGATATCGAAAAACACCGTACTCCGCTGCTGGTGCAGATGGATAAGCTCGGTAAAGCCATTTTTATCATCATTCTGGTGATGATGGCCGCGCTGTTTGTCTTCAGCCTGCTGTTCCGCGATATGCCGGTTTCCGAGCTGATGCTGTCATTGATTAGCCTCGCGGTGGCGTCGGTGCCGGAAGGGCTACCGGCGATTATCTCGATTATCCTCTCGCTTGGCGTACAAACCATGGCCCGGCAGAAGGCGATTATCCGCAAACTGCCGACCGTGGAAACCCTCGGCGCGATGACGGTGATCTGCTCGGATAAAACCGGGACGCTGACCATGAACGAGATGACGGTCAAAGCCGTTATCACCGCCGATAAGGTTTATCGGGTGGAAGGCGACAGCTACGAGCCGGTAGGGAAAATTCATCCGATCGATGAACCCGCCCCGATAACCGTTGCTCCAGGCACGCTGCTGGAACGCTATCTGCGCACCATCGATCTGTGTAATGACAGCCAGCTTATCAAAGATGAAAGCGGGCTGTGGAAAATTACCGGCGGCCCGACCGAAGGGGCGCTGAAGGTGCTGGCGGCGAAAGTCCCGCTCCCGGCGGTCAACACCGAGCTGCGCAGTAAAATACCTTTCGATTCACAGTACAAATATATGTCGACGCTGTACCGCATTGGCGATGAAGAGATGATTTTGCTTACCGGCGCGCCCGATGTCCTGTTTCGCCTGTGTCAGCATCAGCAAACCGACCATGGTCTGGAGCCGCTCGACCAGCCTTACTGGGAAGCGAAAATCGAAGAGTACGCGCGGGAAGGGCTGCGGATGGTGGCGGCGGCGTGGAAACCGGCAGCCAACGGACAAACGGAGCTTGGCCATCAGGATTTACAGCAGGGCGTCATTCTGCTGGGGATCGCCGGGATGATGGATCCGCCGAGACCGGAGGCGATTACGGCGATCGGCGACTGCCTGCAGGCGGGGATCCGCGTGAAGATGATCACCGGCGACCACCCGCAAACCGCCATGAGTATCGGCAAGATGCTGGGGATCGGCAATGCGGAAAACGCCATTACCGGACGCGAGCTGGAGGTGATGGATGATATTCAGCTTAGTGAAGCGGCGCAGAAATTTGATATTTTCGCGCGTACCAGCCCGGAAGATAAATTCCGCCTGGTCCAGGCGCTGCAAAGCAGGAAAGAGGTGGTCGGGATGACCGGCGATGGCGTGAACGATGCCCCGGCGCTGAAGCAGGCCGATGTCGGGATCGCCATGGGGATTAAGGGCACCGAAGTGACTAAGGAGGCCGCTGATATGGTGCTCACCGATGATAACTTCGCCACCATCGCCAGCGCCGTCAGAGAAGGGCGTCGGGTATACGATAACCTGAAGAAAACCATTCTGTTTATCATGCCGACCAACCTGGCGCAGGGACTGTTAATTATTATCGCGCTGCTGGCGGGGAATTTAATACCGCTGACGCCGGTGCTGATCCTGTGGATGAACATGGCGACCTCCGCCACGCTGTCGTTTGGCCTGGCGTTTGAAGCCGGAGAGAAGAACATCATGCGGCGTCCGCCCCGCGATCCTAAGCTGCACGTAATGGACGGCTTTGCTATCTGGCGGGTAATTTTTGTCGGTTCGATGATTGCCGTTAGCGCCTTTGTGCTTGAGGCCTGGCTGCAGCCGCGCGGCTATTCGCCTGAGTTTATTCGCACGGTGCTGTTGCAGACGCTGGTCACCGCCCAGTGGTTCTATATGCTTAACTGCCGGGTTGCGGATGGCTTCTCATTGAGTAAAGGGCTGCTGGCGAATCGCGGGATCTGGATTGTCAGCGGGGTGCTGCTGGTGCTGCAGCTGCTGATTATCTACGCGCCGTTTATGCAGATGCTGTTTGGTACCGAAGCGCTGCCGTTCCGCTACTGGGTGATCACCTTTATTATCGGTTTTGTCATGTTCCTTATTGTAGAGGTTGAGAAACCGCTGACCCGGAGATGGCGCACCGCCTGATCCTTACCCTGAGGCGCTGCTGCGCACCTGTCCTGGCTACCCGTAAGATGATGATTGGATAGCCGGCCAGGTGCAAGGCGCCGCCCTGGGATACCCCCCTCAGCTTGCAATTGAGATTGATATTGGCAATCATTATCATTAATGATGGTGTGCTGGAAAAATCAATCGATGTTAATCCGTAAGTTTTGTTCTGCTTATCCGCCTAAAGGGCGAATTTTTATCGCCGCGCTGGTCTTCGCGTTTTACGGTATTAATGCTGACGCCAAACCGGATATGAGGCCACTAGGGCCGAATATCGCCGACCGCGGCTCCGCGTATTATCACTTCAACGTTGCTTATTTCGATTCCCTTGACGGCGAACGGCATTATAAGGTCTGGACCGCGATACCGAACGCGGCGCCGCCAGCAGAGGGGTATCCGATTCTCTACGCTCTGGATGGCAACGCGGTGATGGACCGGGTCTCCGACTCGCTGCTTGCGCAGCTTACGCAAAAAACGCCGCCCGTGATTGTGGCCGTGGGCTATCAAACGGCATTGCCCTTTGATCAGAACGCCAGAGCCTATGACTACCGGCCGGCCGTAAAGGAGGATCCTGCCGATAGCGGGTGGGACGCACGCAAAAGCGGCGGTAGCGAGGCATTTCGCCTGCTATTACAGAATACAATCGTGGAAAACGTTGAGCGCGGGATGAAGATTGACCCGCAGCGACGGGCGATCTGGGGGCACTCCTACGGAGGATTATTTATTATTGATTCCTGGCTGGCATCATCCCGCTTCCGGATCTATTTTTCTGCCAGTCCTTCCCTGGGACGAGGCAATACCTCGCTGTTAGATAAAATGGCCGAGGCAAAAGCCGATGCGTTTAGCCAGAAGTCCCTGTACCTGATGGAAGGGGCGGTTGCGACGCAGCGTGTCTCTTCCGCAGGGGCAGAAGAGACACGGGGCAACGTCCTGCAGACGGTTTCTCTGCTCAAGAAAAAGGGCGTGGCGGTCAACTGGTGGCCTTATCCCGGGCTGACTCACGGGGAGATGTTTAACGCGTCGTTGCAAAGCGCGCTGCTGACGATGAGCGGTTATCCGCGGGGAACGGGCAAGTAGCCGAGCGTTACTTTCGTATGCCGCCGAAAGCTAGCATGAAGGTAGTGAATGACGTTCAGATGATGTGGCCATCGTTTGCCGCATAGCCTGAGCGCATCGCGCAGGATTCATTCACCCGGGCCGACAGCATCTTCCGGCGGCGTTTACCCTGGTGGTCGACGCGCTGCGCTGGCGTCACCAAGGCTAAAATTGGCCTCCATGAATCTCTTTAACTTATTTGCTGTTTTTATTTTGTGTTGGCATGCTGTTCCTGAATTTCACAGAAGACGTATCCGCTTAAGCTGGGTATTTATTATCGTCCCTGTGGATATTCGGACGCCTGGTCGCAATATTTAATATTAGACAAAACTTACAGAGACCTGAGTAACGCGGTTGTTTATAATATTAGGTCATTTAATAATCTGGTTATATGCAAAATAGATAGCAAGTTCTAAAATTATACAGGACAAGAAAATAGACTTTTTTGCAAAAAAATAGCTCATCGTTTTATTCAAGTAGTAGGTAACATAATGAGAAAAAGTATAATTATTATCTGTGGGTTATTTTTTTCCGCAGTAAGTCATGCGAGCGCGCTCTATTTTTACGAAGTGGGTACGGAAGATGCTGCGCTGGCCGGAGCGGGGCAGGCTGCACGCGCGCAGGATGCGTCAACGCTTTTAACTAATCCGGCAGGAATGACGCGATTACCCGATCATATGCTGACGGGGGGAGTACAGGCTATGGGAGGTGATATATCCTATAAACTGGATAATGAATCGAGCGGGCGTCAAAGTCCGGGCAATGTCATGAACCTGTTTCCTAATGCCAGCGTGTTCTATACGCAACGGCTGAATGATTCCGTGTCCGCGGGACTGGGCCTGTACAGTAACTATGGACTTGGTATTGATTTTGGCAACTGGGCAGGCGATCGACTCATCAAAAAAAGTACAATGGTAGCGATGACGCTCAGCCCGGCAATTGCCTGGAAACTCAGTGATAACGTTTCCGTCGGCGCCGCTGTAGGACTTAATTACGGCTACCTTTCTTTAACCCGGAATGTTGATAGCCGTGATGAACGACAAAATGACCACGATTGGGCAATGAACTACCGCCTGGGCATATTGATGGATCTCACCGACCAGACTCGAGCGGGAATAACCTGGACAAGTAAAACTGACTATCACTTTAGTATTGACGGCAAGGCACGTTTTCCGAACTTGCCAAACGTCGAGTACGATCTACCCGTGGCGGCTCAAGTCCGCGCGCCTCAGCAGGTCATGCTGAGTCTGGTTCATGATGTAAATAAATATTGGTCGGTCATGGGCGATCTTGGTTGGCAGGACTGGAGCCAGTTTGGTAGCCCGGATATTACGATTAATGGCCAATCGGGCAATAGAAACAACCGGTTAAAAGATACCTGGCATACGGCATTAGGCGTTCAGTTCCGGCCTGACGAGCGATGGCGCCTTAACGCGGGTGTCGCTTTTGACAGCACGCCATACAACACCCAAAGCGATGTCGCTCTGACTCTACCTACCGGTGATGAGTGGCGTTTTGCGACCGGGGCGCAATATCAAATGACATCGGCGAGTAATATCGGATTTGCGGTTGAATATCTGCATATGCAATCATCTCAGGTGAATTCCGCAGCTTTCGCTGGAGAATATAATAAACCCTGGCTATGGTTCGCCAGCGTAAACTACAGCTATCAGTTCTGATCTGTAAACCAGGCATTTAGTTTGGCTAGCATGACGATAGGCCTGCAGTGGCAGTCGTGGCTGCAACCGGCTAAAAGGACGGCGGAGATGGTCACCGGCTATCGCTATCGTACCGGCGGCGCTGGAGATAGGTGACTAAAAAAGCCTCCTTAAATTCCCATAAGGAGGCTTTTTTTAGTCTTCAATAATGGTATTCAGTAATTCGCTCAGCGTACGCAGTCCCGAAATATTCTTCTCTTTCAGATAACGATTGTTTATGACGTTTATCTTGTAAAGCCTGACCAAAGAACAGTATGCCTGATAGGTCTGACTATGGGTATCGACCAGTTCATCGATATGGCTTTTCTGCAGGTGTTCTTTTTTTAGCTGGCGATATATCTTTTTGAGCAGAGACTTATTTTTATCATGTAGTGAGGCATAGCTCGTAGAGTCTATCGGTGACCCCGGGTGCTTATTGTAGATGATAGGTATCTGTATTACATGTAGTTTGCGTAAAATACCCGGAGGTGATGTTTTGCAGGGGGCAACGACGCCCGAGAGTATAATTTGATGGAGCTTCCGCATTATTCTACCTGTGTTATGAGTGAGATGTATTAATTATCACGCTACGCATTGTGGGTGCAAATTCAATTAGTTTAAAATTAAATGTTTTGCGGGTTAATATTTAAAAGGCAATATTAATGTATTTTATTTTGCAATGTATGTTATGAGCATGTCATAAAGATAATAATGACTTCCTGTCAGGCATGCTGCGGGGACTGCGTTAATGCGCCACATCAGTTACCCCTTGTATATGACTTAGGTCATTGGTATGCTCAATTTGAGAGAGGGGGGCTTATTCAATGGCAGTGATTAAATACTTAAAACCGCGCGTAGCGGTATTTTTTTTGCGAACACTAAACGCGCCGTTGGTTGATATAGGGCGATGAATACTGGAATTATGTACTGGCGTCAGCAGGGCACTTTTTGCCGCGACATGATCATCTTTTTGCTGCGGAAACCTGGTTACGTCCGGCCTGTTTTGCTTTGTAGAGCTCCTTATCGGCTTTTTCTGCCAGTACGGCAAATGAATAACCCTTGACCCATTGAGCAACGCCAAAGCTGGCGCTGAGCCAGGGCGAAAGTTGAGAACCCCGATGTGGGATCTTCGCTTTTTGAATATTGGTACGAATGCGTTCTGCAATCATCACGGCTTCAGCCATTTCATTGCAATGAGTCAATATGACAAACTCTTCTCCGCCAAAGCGAAACGCTGTGTCAGATGTTTTACGTAATGACTGGTTGATGCATTTCGCAACGCTTAATAAACATTCATCACCGGCAATATGCCCATATAAATCGTTATATTGTTTGAAATAGTCGATATCCATTATAATCATGAATAAATTACCACCTGAGTGCGGCAGTCGTTGTGCCTGTTCCTCAAAATGGGTTAACAGACTGCTTTTATTTAACAATCCCGTTAAGGCGTCACGATGAGCAAGGTGGGTGAGTTTTTTAATGAGTAGATTCTTTGCGTATTCACTTTGTTGGGTTCGGGTGTACCATTCAAGCAATATGTAGCGAGCGGTTATCACGACAATGAAAATAATGACAGAACCAGACAGTTGCAGAAAGTTAAATTTATCATAAGCGGTGATTTCGCTTAACAGCATGGCGATGCTGATCGGTACGCTAAATAATAGCAATACAGTGCCGGAGATATAAAAGGAGATGGTGGCGGGTAACAGCGTGCTGATGAGCAATGAAAGCGTTAATGAAGGGTTATTGTAATGTTTGACCATCATATAGAACATGGCGCCCCAGAGGATGCCTTGTAGTAGCGCGTATGTCGGTAGCAACCTGGCGAGATATTTTCTGGAGATCAACGCCTTTAACGTAAATCCCAGCGCTGAAAAAAGCGTGGTTGCTATACATAGCATATTCATCACCTCCCGATAAAAGTCATTCGGGGTATGTATAAAATTGTTCAAAATCAACCACAAGCAAAAAACGATGTTAAGGCTCAGGAACCAGACCAGGTTCCATGAGTTAACAATATCCAGGTTTTTATGGTTTTCATTCGTCGTATTAATCATGAACCGATCTCGGTGGCGCAGAAGAGAATAATGTCTATATCCGTCATATCTTCAAATTACCTGTGCGTTGGCTTTGTTACTCAGCTTATCCATGAGCCTCGGCCTTACGGGGCGCCATGACACAGCGTTCAAATCTGTTCCAGACAGATTTGTCATTCGCCCCAGCACGTAGTTATCTATGCTCCAGGTGACTAATGAGAGGCTCCTGCCTCTCACCGACTTCCAGCCTTCGCTGGTCAAATTTGTTGCCGACGAATTTGTCACTTCAATGCCGCCTTTAAGCAACGCGAATTATTTAGGGTATAAATATAACCAGTTATGGCCCGGATGGCGAATCTCGTTCGTTGTTGAAATCCAATAATAAACATATTTTTATTATAAAACTCACGCCATCCTGATTAACTGACGATGACGGCGTCAACTACCCTCACACAGGGGATTATTCTGCAACGCTTACCGTGAGTATCACTATGACTTTGGTGGAAATGAGTTAATACCTCTCATATTTAACGGAGTCCCTTGCCTTTAAAGCGAAAGAGGTCATCGTTAAACGGACAGAAGATCTGTACTTTATCAAACTAGGGCAATCACCGTCTGTCTGGCTGCTGACGGGACTTTTGGGTTAAGGTAAATCGTAAAGTACGGATAATGAATATTGGTAGAGATATATTATTTAATTTCCAGGTTGCGTATCTGAAACGCAAAAAAGTGACGTGTTCTTGAATTCACGCCGCTCTGGTCTAAGCTCAAAAAGGCGAAAGCGTGTCGGGTTGTTGTAGCATAAAACAATAAATCTCTCTGTAGGTGAAGGTCATGAACAGGGCAATTTCCCGGGTAGTTCTGTGGTTTTTTGTTTTGATGGCTTATCCTCTACAGGCCGCGGAGCCACGTCAGGCACCTTCAGCGCAAGAACGGGCCCGAACGGTTTATGTTTTCCACCAGCCGATAGTGATGCTTCAGGCGAAGTTTGGCTTAACCACGCCGGAAGAGCGCGTACTGCGCATTCGCAATACCCTGCGCGGCTTTAGCCGTGAAGACGTGGCAAAGCCCCTGACTATTGTCCCGGTGACTCGATATAACCAGGCGGGACGCCTGATCGTGATGAACGGCAAACCGGTGATGCTGCTGGTGGAGGCGGATCTCGACGAAGGCGACGATCTCACCCTCGACCAGGCGGCATCTCGTGTCTTAACCCGGCTGGAAGCCCAGCGAAAGGCGCTAAGAGACCAGTACGATCACCGCAGTCTGGCGCTTTCCGCACTAAAAACCACCGTTGGCGTGGCGGCGTTACTGGCGCTCTGGTTCGTTCAGTACCGATCCTGGCGCTGGGTGCGCCGGGTTTATCGGCGCAAAATAATCGATAATAAAGGGCTTATTCCCCAAACCTGGCGACGCTTTTTAGGTGAGGTTGAAAGCCGTCTGTACGCGCTACTGATGCTACTGCTGGGTATCACCGCGATCTATGTTTTGCTCCGCTGGGCCTTCAGCCTGTTTCCCTGGACGCGCGTCTGGGGCGAGTCCCTGGGCGACTGGTCGATACGTATCGTCAGCCAAATCTCTTACTCCATCGTCTCAGCGCTGCCGGGACTGCTGGTGGTGCTTATTATCTTTGTGATGACCTCCGTCATCCTGAAAATCCTCAAAGTGGTGCTAAACCAGGTTGCCACGGGACGCCTGTATATTCCCGGCCTGCATCCGGAAACGGTGGGGGCCACGCGCAAGCTGATTGCGGTAATCGTCTGGCTGTTTGCGCTCTCCGCTGCGTATCCCTTCCTGCCGGGGGCCAACTCGCTGGCGTTTAAAGGCATTAGCGTCTTCTTCGGTCTGATGCTCACGCTGGGGTCCGCGGGGGTAATGAATCACGCTATGAGCGGGCTGGTGCTGATTTACTCCCGGGCGCTGCGCAAAGGCGATGTGATCCGCATTGCCGAAAACGAAGGGCGGGTGACCGAAGTCGGGATGCTGGCGACCAAAATTGTAACCCGGGAAAACTACGTTATTACGCTGCCCAATGCGGTAGTGGTCAGCGGCAAAATTACCAACCTTAGCGTGCAAAACCCCGACGGCAGCGTCAACCTGACGCTCAACGTGACGATTGGCTACGACACCCCGTGGCGGCAGGTGCACAGCATGCTGGAGCTGGCGGCGCGGCGGGCGAAGTGCGTCGATCAATCCATCGCGCCGCGGGTGCGCCAACTGGCCTTAATGGACTGGTACACCTCCTACGAGCTGCAGGTCAGGCTGCTGCCGGTTGAGCAGAACGGTCCGGGTGATGGCCTGATGGCTGGGGCGCGCACCGAGATGCACAGCCTGATTCAGGACGTATTTAACGAATTTAACGTGCAAATTATGTCGCCAAACTTTGTGCTGCAACCCAATGAACCGGTGATGGTGCCCAAAGAGAAATGGTTTACCGCTCCCGCACAGCCGCCTGGAGAGGGGTAAACCTGATGGATTACTGCGCGGTTTTCGCCGGGCACTGCGCCGGGTCGAATACCGTTTTCCAGTCTTTTTGCATATCGACCACCACCCAGCCTCTCTCTTTGGCCTCTTTTAAGCCTTCCACCAGTTTACCGCTGGCCGGTGGATGGCTGTCGTAGGCGTATTCGCGCGCCGCATCGGTATGGTGCACCAGCAGCCCGAAGGTTTTGTAATCCGGGTTGCTGGCGGTGTACTGCATCATCGCCAGGTCGCCATCGCTGTTGCCAAAAGCCGCTACCGGGCGCTGACCCATAAACAGATGGATCGCCACCGGTTTGTTCGCCACATCGTCATTAAAGGCACCCTGCATAGTTTTGCGTATTTGCGAGCCATCTTTGGTCAACGAGAACTCGCCCAGGGCGAACGAACCGACGACCTGTTCCGGCGGAATGCCGTACATCTTCTCAGACAGCACGCGCATAAAATCGATGCCGCCGCCGGAGATAATCCACGTCTTAAAGCCATTTTCGCGCAGGTAGTCCAGCAGCTGACGCATAGGCTGATAGCCCAACTGGTTGTACTGACAGCCAAACCGCGGGTCTTTGTGCGTATCGACCCAGCTGGCGACGCGTTGAGTGAACTCGTCGGTGGTGATATCGCTGTGGGTCAAGGCCAGCAGCTTGAGCAAGCCTTTTTCGCCCGCGGCCGCCACCGTTTTCAGATCGTTTTTCAGCGCCGCGCTGACCAGCGGATCGTTTTGCCATTCAGGATGTTCAGGCGCAAGACGCTTAACCTCATCCAGCACGAACTGGATCTGGAAGGTCATCGGCGCTTCTGGCCACAGGGTGCCGTCGTTATCAAACACCACGTAGCGCTTTTCCGGCGGGATAAAAGAGTGGCTGTTGGCATCGGTGGCATTGTGCACCCAGGTTTCTATAGCCCGTTTAGCCGCCGTGTCGTTCCAGGCGGAAAGCGGAGCCGCCGCAGCGCCGCCGCACAGGCTCACTAATAACATACCGATCAACGTACGCTTCATCGAGAACTCCTTTTTTCAGGGACCAGATCCGGCAGCGATGTGGGATGCCAGAAACGGTGCCATTGGTGAAAAACATACCGGGCGCTCTGCGACAGCGTACGGCGAAACATAAACAGCAGCGCGACCGTCGCAGCCAGCACCGCGACCCACAATGACAGCAGACCCCACGAGGTTGGTGCCTGGCCTTTGAGCGCCGCTTCCGCACCCGCGTTCGGCGCCGGGGCAATCTTGTACTCACTGCCCGGCAGTTCGGCGGTTTGCCACTGCTGATGGGCGGTATCCCACCAGCGTAATTTTATCGGCGGAAGGGCAACGGTACCGGCTTCCACCGGCAGATAGCGCAGCGTTTCGACGCGTTGGGCGCCGTGGATATCGCCGCGACCTGCCGTCACCAGAGTATTTTGCGGCGATAAACGTTGGGTGTGCGTGCCGGGAATGGCGTACAGCAGCGGCGGGATCTGCGTTGCAACGGCGTCGTCGGCGACCACCGTTACCACACGCTCAATCACATCTCCGGCGTGCAATTGTCCATCATCGCCGCTGTGGAACAGGGTAATTTTTTGGCTCAGCGACAGGCTGGCGGCGGGCAGGAAATGGTCCGGCTGTTGTACATCGTCAGGCCAGCTTACCGCCTTATCTAACGCCGGCAGTTTTACCGTCACCGGCGCTTGTCCGGCTCCGGTAAGCGTCAGCTCAAAGGCAGGAATATGCAGCTGCCCTTGATCCCAGGCCGTTACCTGACGTTCCATACGAATACCGCTCCAGCTGGTGCCGCCCTCATGACGGGTGAGCAGCTGATTGGGTTCGGTGGTGGTCAACAATGCGCCATTTTCAACAGGGAAATCAGGCCACTGCGGCGGCGGGTTAAACCAGCTATCGGTCCAGAAGGTCACGGCGATGCGCACCGGCTGACCGGGAGCAACGTGCTCTGGCGCGATAAGCTCGCGCGAAACCGTCATGGCCGCCTGACAGGGCAGCGTGGCAATCAGTAATAACCACAGCAGCTTCATTGCTGATCTCCTGACTGGGTGCGATAGAGGTTTTCCAGCAGGCCGGAAGGCGAAACGCTGAGATTCTCATACCACTGGTTCACCTGCGGGTTGCCTCCGACCTGCGGCTGAATATCTTTTTGCTCAACGCCTTCCTCGGGTTTGAGATCGTGTTTGATCTCATCCGGTTTATAGTCCTGCTCCTCGCCCTGCGCCGACTGGCGGTCGCGCTCTTTTTGCCGCAGCTGCATGATGATGGCGGCAATCTTCGCCCGGTTGCCCTGCGCCAGCTGCCAGTCAGGCCGCAGGCTGAGCGCCCGGTCATAGCTGTTGAGCGCCTGCTGCCACAGCTTTTGCTGCGCGTAGCTGTTACCGGTCCACAGCAGCGCTTCTGGCGTTTGTTCCGCCTGATGGAAAGCGGCGGTGGCGGCGGGGTAGTTCTCCGCCCGATACCAGGCGATCCCCTGCCGCAGCGGGTCGGTAAAACGCTGCGCGGCGGTGGTGTAATCCCCGCGTGCGAACGCCTGCTGCCCTTGAATATCGGGGCTGACCCACGCATCCAGCCATGACGCGGCGTGCCCGGCGGGCTGCCACATCAACAGCGGCACGATAAGCAGCCAGCAAAAAAGCTGGCGTCGCCACAGCAGTATGATGATCAGCATGGGAATGACCGCCAGCCAGCCGCTGTTGCGCCAGTGTAGATCGTTGCGCGCGTTGTTTTGCGCGCTGACGGACTGCTGTATATGGCTGCGGATCGCCGAAAAATCGCTGTCGTCCGACGTCACCAGGGTGACCGGAATACCGCCATCGCGGATCTGCTCAAAGCGCGCGACGTTAAGCCGGGTATCGGTGCCGCGACTGGCATACTTCTCCGGCAGCGTCCCGCCGTGGGCGGTGCCGGGAACCCAGATTTGCAGCGGTAGCGACTGTTTTGTCAGCCAGCGCGCATCGCGCTCATCGATATTATCCGCCACCAGAATGATGCTGCGCGGCGGCGAGGGCATATTTTTCATCGCCAGGGTCAGGGCCGCCTGTAGCCCTGATCCTTCACCTGCCGGAAGCAGGGCGGGGGACTGGGCATGCAGGAACAGAGCGTAAAAATCCTGATCGACGGTCAGCGGCGTGGTGAGCCACGCGCCGGACTGATACACCACCAGGCCAAAGCGGGTGCCGGGCATCTGCGCCATCAGCGACAGGATTTTACTTTGCATCCGCTGGTGACGGCTTGGCGCCAAATCGCTTGCCAGCATGGCGTTATCCTGCTGCAACACCACCATCACATTACTTTGCGGGGTTAACGCCGCGGGAAGCTGACGCTGCCAGGCAGGACCGGCGAGGCCGATAATCCCTGCCATCATCAGCCACGGCAGCGCGCGGGTTATTTTTCGTGGCTGATTGACGATAAGCGCGCGGGCAAGCGGCTTATCCATCATACGTACCCAGGCGCTGCGTCCGGCGGACGGCAGCCACCACAGCGCGAGGCACAGCGGTAACAGCACTAAAAACCAGGGGTGTAAAAAGTGGAAGTCGCTCATGCGCTTTCCTCCCTGAGTACGCGATAAAGGGCGAACGCCAGCAGCAGCAACAGCGCGGCGGCAAGCGGCCAGCCAAACAGCGGCTCGCGCCAGGACCAGCCGATACTTTTAACCTGCACCGGCGTGATAGCGTCAATTTCCTGCCATACGGCGTCCAGCGACGCGCCGCTGCTTTCGGCAGTCCACGCGCGTCCACCGGTCATCTGCGCGATTTCGGCGAGCAGCGGCAGGTCGACTTTATCGTCCCCGGTGCTGTTCACGTCGCCAAAAGCGATGGTGTGCACCTGTACGTGATGCGCGGCGGCCAGTTTGGCGGCAAGACGCGGCGTCAGCTGTGAAGCGGTATCATTGCCGTCGGTGAGAATAATCGCCAGCTTACTGGCGTCGGCGTTTTGCGCGGAATCGAACAGTTTCACCGTGACTCCCAGCGCGTCGCCGATCGCCGTCTGCTGCCCCACCATGCCCGGCGATAGCTGGTTGATTCGGGTTTCCAGCGCCTGTTTATCTTCGCTAATTGGCGCGAAGGGCCATGCGCCGTTAGCAAAAATCACCAGCCCAATTCGGTCGGACGGGCGGGCGGCGACAAATTTTTTCACCGAGGCCTGTACCGCTTCCAGACGGGTGCTGCCTCCGGCGACATCGTTTTTCGCCATCGAACCAGAGACGTCTAAAATCAGCATGATGTTACGCATCGGTTTTTCAATATGCTGCGGCGGGGTGAGCCATTCCGGACGCGCCATGGCGCAAACCAGCAGCCCCCACACCAGCCAGAACACCACGGCGGCAAGCTTACCGCTGCGCACAGGCTGGCTGTTGGGCTGGATCTCGTGGATAAGCGCGGGTAAAAACGGCACGCGCACGTATTCCTTTAGCGGCCGCGCTTTAGCCATAAAAAAGCGGCCCACCAACGGCAGCAGCAGCAGCAGCCAAACCCAGGGCCAGACAAAGTCCACGCGAGAGAGATATTCAGACATAGGGTAATCGCTCTATCCATGCATGTAACTGCGCACGCAGACGCGCGTTATCGTCGTCATTCAACTGGTTTTCACGCTGGCAATAGCGCAGGCTAAGCTGTTCGCGCAGCGCGTCGTCCAGCGGCACCTGTTGCAGGCATTGCGTCGGGTTGGACGCGGCGCTTATCGCTTCGCGCGGGTGATGAACCAGCAAAATGCGTTTAATCAGCAGCAGCCAGCTATCGGCGGTATGCGGCTGCGACAGGGCGCTTAGCGCCTGGTGACGCCAGACATTCCGCCGCCAGCGGGCGTAGCGAAACAGGGCGACGGTCAGCCCGGCAAGCAGAACCAGGATGCCGAGCACAACCCAGCCCGGCGGCAGCGGAAACCAGGAGGGTGAACCGGGCAGCGCCGGCTCCGCCAGATGGGGGACGGTAAAACCTTTCTCCAGCATTCAGACACCTCGCTGTAGCTGTCGCAGGAGATCGCGGGTGACCACGATTTGATTGACCCGCACGCCAAGCCGGGCAAGACGCGTCTCCTGCTGCGCCAGCCGGGCGGTGACGCTATGCACGATCTCGTCGCGGCGGGAGGGGGAAAGGGAGAAGGTTGCCTCCTGGCCTTCGTAACGCGCGGCAAGCTGGCCGTGGGTCGGCAGCCGCAGATGGAGATCGTCGAGCGTCACAAAGGCGCTGATCTCCCCCCGGCGGCGCAGCGCGGCCAGCAGGGCATCGCACTGGCTATCCAGATCGTGAAAATCGCTTATCACCGCAACCCAGCTCCCGGTAGGGATCAGCGGCAGGCTGTGGCGCAGCATATCGGCCAGCGACAGCGGATTTGGCGCTTCATGAGGATAGGCCTCGGCGACGGCGTGGTTATACTCGACGATGTCGTCCAGAAAGTGGGGCAGGGTCGCGTTCGGCGGACGACAGGCGCGCAGCGCGTAGTCTTTGTCGCCAAACACCGCGCCGCCCAGACGGTCACCGTCGTGCCAGCTGCGCCATGCCAGCAGCGCGGCAATTTTTGCCGCCGCCACCGATTTGGTCTGGACGCGGGTGGAAAAAAACATATCCCGACGCTGATCGACAAGCAAAAAGACCGGCCGCTCTTTTTCTTCATTGTACAGGCGGATCCACGGCGTACGCATACGCGCGGTGGTCTGCCAGTCCATCAGACGAACGTCATCACCGGGCTGGTAGCGGCGCAGACTGTCAAAATTAAGCCCGCGACCTTGCTGGCGCGAAATGCGCTCTCCGGCCAGCGCGTTGGGCGGGATTTGCCCTGGCGGATTGATAATAGAACGCGCCTGCGCCGCCAGTTTTAGCAGGCTACCACGCGAGACGCGGACGGCATCGCTCATTACGCCACCACCGCGTCGAGCAGCATTTGCACCGCATCGTCCGGGGTGCAGTTGTCGGCATTGGCCTGGTAGCTCAGCATCAGACGGTGACGTAGCACCGCAGGGGCTATCTTTTTGATGTCTTCCGGCATAACGGCGTCCCGGCCTTCCAGCCACGCCTGGGCGCGGCCGCAGCGCTCCAGCGCCAGCGTCCCGCGTGGACTTATCCCAAAGGTCAGATAGCTTGCCAGGGTATCGCTGACGTTTTCAGGGTGACGACTGAGATCCACCAGATTGACGATATAGTTTTCAATGGTTGGCGCGACGTGAACATGGGCAATCGCCTGCCAGCACTCGGCAATCTCCTGCTGCGTCAGCATCAGGGTTTCGGCGGCGGCGCTCGGCTGGTTTTGGCTCAACTGCTGATATTTTTGCTGCTGCTCGGCGCGAACCAGCTGCATCACCTTCTGTTCATTCTCTTTCGAGGGATAGCTCACCAGTACTTTCATCAAAAAGCGGTCAAGCTGGGCCTCCGGCAGGGGCCAGGTGCCTTCCTGATCCACCGGGTTTTGCGTGGCGAGAACCATAAACACCCCCGGCAGCGGCCAGGTTTTGCCCGCCACGGTCACATGGCGTTCTTCCATCGCTTCCAGCAGGGCAGACTGAACGCGGGCGGAGGCGCGGTTGATTTCATCGGCCAGAATCAGGTTGCCAAACACCGGGCCGGGACGGAACGTAAACTGATCCTCCTCGCGGGTGGCATTTTGCTGATAAATCTCGCTGCCGGTGATATCAGAAGGGAGCAGATCGGGGGTGAACTGAATGCGCCGATACTCGCCCTCCACGCGGCGGGCGAGTTCGCGCACGGCGCGGGTCTTCGCCAGCCCTGGCAGCCCCTCCAGCAGAACGTGTCCATCGCAGAGCAGGGCGATTATCAACATGCGCACCAGCTCTTCCTGACCCAGCACCTGCTGGTTCATTTTCTGCTCAAGTTCTAATAGCTTCTCGCGCTGCATCATCGTTTTAATCCTGAATAGTCACGTTTGATTAAGGTGGCTAATCCCACCAGCATCGGCTCGGCGTAGTTGAAGAAGGCTTTGATGCCCGGGCACAGATAGTTGAGACCCGTTTCGCCGTCCGGCGCGCGCACGATGCGGTTTTTCGGACACTCGCCCCAGCACATTTTTAAATACGGGCAGGCCTGGCAATATTTCGGCAGCGTATCGCGCTTGCCCATGCCAAAGGCTTTCTGCCGCTCGGAGAACGCCAGGTGTGACAGTTTCGTATTAGCGATATTGCCTATCTGGTATTCCGGGTAAACGTAGTGGTCGCAGGAGTAGATATCACCGTTTTTTTCAATCGCCAGCCCTTTGCCGCAGAATTCGGAGTGGGTGCAGATTTGCGCGGGCATGCCCAGCGTTTGCGCCACCGCCGTTTCAAACAGATTGACCTGAACGCGGCCTAAATCGTTGTTAACCCACTCCTCGAACACCGCAATCAGGAAGCTGCCCCAGTCATCCGGGTCAACCGACCAATCGGTCACGACAGAGTCGAGATCGCCGGGGCGAGCGCGGCGGCTACCGGTCAGCGGAATGGTGTCATCGCGCCAGAACTGCGGGGCGGTCTGTTTAAAATCAACCGGTTCCACGCACGGGTTAAACTGTACGTAGGTCGCGCCCAGTTCCTGGGTCATAAAGCGATAGACTTCAAGCGGGTAGCGGGCATTGGTGCGGTTGACGGTTACCAGGGCATTAAACGGTACGCCGTGACGCTTAAGCGCCTCAACCCCGGCCATCACCTTATCAAAGGTCGGTTTGCCGCTACGCGTGACGCGGTAGCGGTCATGAAGTTCCCGTGGGCCATCAATCGACAGACCCACCAGAAAATGATGTTTTTTGAGAAATTCAGCCCATTTATCGTTCAGCAAAACACCATTTGTTTGTAAGTCGTTCTCGATGCGCTGGCCGGATTTTTGGTACTGCTTTTGAAACTTAACCACTTTTTCGAAAAATTCGAGCCCCATCAGGGTCGGTTCGCCGCCCTGCCAGGAGAAGACCACCTGCTCACCGTCTTGCCCTTCAATATACTGGCGAACGAACTGTTCAAGCGTCTCATCGCTCATGCCGGTATGCCTGTCCTGGTGCAGCAGATCTTCTTTGTGCAGATAGAAACAGTAGGAACAGTCAAGGTTACAGGTCGAGCCGGTAGGCTTGGCCATTACGTGGAAGCGACGCTTATATTCAGGGCCTTTGCCGTTATATTTCTCGGCAGACGGTAATGCGGTAACGGGTAGTGTTGTGCTGTACTTCATCGTATGCCCCTGAGAAGTGATAACAAAAAGGTGAACTGATTTTTATCATCCAAAGCGGACAGGCTGCTTTAGCAACCTGTCCGAGGTGGCGTTATTTATTAATACCGGAACCCTGCTCAAGCATGGCTGAAGCATCGGAAATGGTGAACGAACCTGGTTTCTGACGCGGTGGGAACTCTTTGAAGGTGGCCAGCATCTCTTTGGCATATTTCTGCGCACCGCCCATCAGGAACAGACGATCGTAGAACCATGAGTTGTAGCCCATACCGTCGCTGCCTTTCTCCAGCGGATCGATCTCCAGATCGAAGATCATTGGCGTACGCAGTTTGGTGAACGGATATTTCCACAGATCCAGACCGGTGTGCTCCTGAATCATAAAGTGCGCTTTCCAGCGGCCATAGCGCATCGCCAGCAGGTCGCCGTCATCACTCCAGTAGAAGAATTCTTTACGCTGGTTGTCGCCTTTACCCTGCAGGAAGTCGAGCTGGTTATAACCATCCAGATGTACCTTGTAGGTCATCGAGGTCGTCTTATAGCCTTTCAGCAGTTCATCTTTGATGTTAGCGTCCCCGGCGGCTGCGACCAGCGTTGGGAACCAGTCGTAGCTGGCGAACATGCCGTCAATGATGGTGCCCGGCTTAATATGCCCCGGCCAGCGAACCATGGCAGGTACGCGGAAGCCGCCTTCCCAGCCGGTGTTTTTCTCACCGCGGAACGGCGTCTCACCCGCATCAGGCCAGGTGGCGGTCATCGGGCCGTTATCGGTGGTGTAAACGAGAATGGTGTTATCTTCGATGCCGAGATCTTTAATTTTCTGCAGCACTTCACCGATCATGGCATCGTGTTCAACCATACCGTCGGCATAGGTCCCCAGACCGGTTTTACCGATGCTGCCGTCTTTCAGGTGGGTTTTGTTGTGCATACGGGTGGTGTTAAACCAGGTAAAGAATGGCTTACCGGCTTTTACCTGACGTTCCATAAAGTCGTTATTGGCAGCCAGCGTCTCTTCATCGACCGTGCCCATACGTTTCACGGTCAGCGGACCGGTATCTTCAATCTTGCCGTCTGCGGTGCTCTTAATCACGCCGCGCGGGCCAAATTCTTTACGGAAGGCCGGGTCTTTTGGATAGTCCGGGTTCTCCGGTTCTTCTTCGGCGTTCAGGTGGTACAGATTGCCGAGAAACTCATCAAAACCGTGCGCGGTAGGCAGGAATTCATCGCGGTCGCCGAGGTGGTTTTTACCAAACTGACCGGTGGCATAACCGAGCTGTTTAAGTGCCGTGGCAATCGTAATGTCTTCTTTTTGCAGACCCTGCGGCGCGCCAGGCATCCCAACTTTGCTCATGCCGGTACGGAACGGCATCTGGCCGGTAATAAACGCAGAACGGCCGGCCGTTGAACTTTGCTCAGCATAATAGGAGGTAAATTTAGCCCCTTCTGCGGCAATGCTATCAATATTCGGCGTTTTATACCCCATGGTGCCCTGGTTATAGGTGCTCAGGTTCCAGTAACCAATATCATCACCAAAAATAACGACAATATTCGGTTTTGAGGTATTTTGTTTGGGGGCATTTTCTGGTGCGGTGGCTGTCGCTGGTGCCGCATAAGCGCTGGACACTGCGCCGGCTGCTAAGGTTAACAGGCTGGCGAGCATTGTCCTTTTGAAAGGCACTATATATTGCATTGGGTGAGCTCCGTTATTAGGAAAGCGATTTAAGTATAGACATGGCGGCGATTCTGCAATTTCAAATATCAATAAAAAGACCTGCTGCGGATGGGTTAGGCCAACGTCCTACGTTAGATATCTGAAGTCTTAGCTTAAATTGCTGAAGATTGTGTTTTTTGAGATTATGGGTTTTCGCAGATCAAAGCGACTGCTCATTTATTTATTAATAAATTTGATAATTTAATATTCCAGTAAAACGTTTGAGGGACGAAGATCGTTCGTCTTGTCGAAGCGGTAGCCCTTAGCATGTTTTATGTTGCTGGTGGGAAAGCCAGAACTGCTGATGTTGATAGTCCGGTTTATATGAGATCTGGTAAACCATAACGACTATTATGATGACGTATTGTTATCGCATGATGACTGTCGCTTTTGGCTTTATTTATCTCTAGCGTATGTCGTGTTATGGCTTTAATATGCTTTTCTGTGGTGCGGCCAGTTTATTAATTTGTTAGTTGTTCAGTGTGATGACTTTTTGGAGAAAGGTTTTTATGTCCTGCAGGGACGTTGCGTATAGCGCTAGCGGGGAAAGATGCCTGGTGTTGTTATTTTTTGCTTAGAAGTGGGATACCGGTTGAAAAGTCGCTATCGTGCTGAATGGGCTGCAGAGGCTGTCACAGGTTGCGCTAAAGGCGGTGATGATGAGTTAATATTTTCATTGAGATATAAACAGTAGTGCATACCCGAATCCCGGGACGGACAGCAAAAAGCCCGCTTAAGTATCCTTAAGCGGGCTTTTCAAATTTGGCTCCTCTGACTGGACTCGAACCAGTGACATACGGATTAACAGTCCGCCGTTCTACCGACTGAACTACAGAGGAATCGTGTGAACGAGACGAATACTACTGGTCTCGGATTTTTGTGTCAACACTAAATTTAACTTGCTGATTCAAATGGCTAAATTTAGCGCAGGTCGTTGTTTTAGTGTACTACCGGGTTATCACTATCATCTGGCGGGCTATTCTCACGTAATCTCGCGAGCGGATCCTGACGATAAAAAAGGCAGAAACGCTGCCAAAGCGCGGGAAAGCGGGGAGCAAATAGCTCTGGTGCGCTGAAGAAGTATTCAGAGAGCACGGCGAAACATTCTGCAGGATCGGTGGCTGCATACGCATCGATACTCGCGGCGCTTTCACCGACCAGGTCTATCTCATCCTGAATATTGTTCATTGCAGCATGGAGATCGTGTTCCCAGCCCGCCACCTCGCGCAGGGGGATGAAGGGCACGCCGCTTGCGCGATCGCCATTGCGGGTATCCAGTTTATGCGCTACTTCATGGACTATCAGATTGAAACCGGACGCATCGAAGGAGTCCTGAATATCCAGCCAGTTGAGAACAATCGGCCCCTGCTGCCAGCTTTGACCTGATTGTACGATTCGCTGGTTATGCACCAGGCCGATATCATCTTCCCATTCGTCGTCGACGACGAACGGGGCAGGGTAGATAAGCACTTCGTGAAAGCCATCTAACCATTCGATACCCAGTTCGAGAACCGGCAGGCAAAACAATAGCGCGATACGAGCGCTGTGCAGGGGAGTAAGCTCAAGCCCCTGTAAGGCAACCAGACGCTTTTGTTGCAAAAAGCGGGAAGCCATCTGCACCAGCTGCTGCTGCTCATGTTCGGAGAGGTTGGCTAATACAGGAATGGCAAGCGCCTTTTCCCAGGGGATTTCCGCGTTGCCGGACTCTTCATCTACTTTCCAGGGCCATTTAAATATCATATTGCTCGCAAAGTCGTCACTTGAACTGAATTAAAGAGACAGGAACTATTAAAATGCCAAAGAACCTGGCATTATAGCAACCTCAACAGCGGAGAGATGCCGGAGCGGCTGAACGGACCGGTCTCGAAAACCGGAGTAGGGGCAACTCTACCGGGGGTTCAAATCCCCCTCTCTCCGCCAATTATTTAGAAAAATCAATAAGTTGAATGTCGCTTTTAATTTTTCTCTGCAAAATCCCCGCATTAAAATTTCTTTCTATCGCTCTGTTTTCCCATCCCTAATGCTGTCTTTTTTACCATGTTGCCTCTTGTTGGGCATCCACTTTTATCTTCTTTAGTTCACAAGCTCACATTCTTAACAACAACATAGCCCGTCTTGCATCCCTGATAACAAAGCAGTCAACTGCCCTTGCTACACATAGATTCTGTAGAAGTATCTTAAAGAGAAGGGATGATGGATGGAAAGGAGCGAACTCAGGAAAGCACTGGAGCAGGGATTGTTGTCAAGTGAGCGCATAAGGTGATAGAGAAACTTATGACCCTGACCTGAGCTGCCGGGATAAAAAGATCCCGTGCGGATCTGGCGCGGGATCATCTTTCTGCATGCCGGGGGGCGAAAAGATTCAATAGTTGGAGGTTGAACTCCTCATGGCATCGCCCGTTTTTATAATGATGCAATCAGTGGTGCATTGCTCCTTTGCCGTCAGAATAACATTTTCTGGAAGCCTGAAATGCATGGACTTGCTGATTAAGATTTGCTCCGCCATCCCCTTGATAGCCCAGGGGGCCGCAAGTGATATATTGCCAAACTCGTCATAACGTTGTGTTTTAGTAAAGGCATTATAGGCGGGATCTTGAATGTCAAAAAGAACATCCCCTGTAAATGTTTTTCCCACCTTGTAGGAAAGTGCGCTTGCTAATGCGTTTAACTCTGATTTTTGTGGGATAATGAAACCATTAAAGATATTGTATGAGGCAGCGATCATCGCGAATACCGTCAATATGGGGAGCGCTTTTTTTGCTATATTGAGTTTGCTTGTCAAGGCATCCACCCCAATAATGATAAGAGCGCACGTGAAAAATTCCAGTGCTATCAGTGACCTATATGCAGCCCAGTTTTCCTTGACTAATAAGTTTGGAGAGTAGGCGCCAATCCCCATGATAATAAACATGAGCACCTTAATAGGTCCTGATTTGCCTTTTATTATTGAAAATAAACCTATTGCGCAAATTATTAATGACAGCGTTGTGAATAAGGTGCCAGGGGTTATATTAAAGTTGTTGATGGCGTTAATCAATGGTTCTTTGACAAACCATCGTAATTTCTCAAGTGGATTATTCGTTAACTCGGCACGTGCAATTGAACTGCCATATAACCATACAGGTACAAATTTTGAAAATAGCAGACTAGCAAGCATGCCGATAAATAAAACTGCGCCACTGATTAAAACAATGCTGATGGAAAATGGTTTGTCTTTTTTCAGGCAGTTATCAAGCATGACGAAAAATAAAAATGCCATCGCCGTTGGTTGGTATATGGCAAATGCAAACCATAAAATAATGACGGATGCTGCAAATCTTATAATTGTCGTTTTTTTATTGGTGGGCTTTAATGTCGCATAACTTATTCCGGCAAGGAGTATAGATAGTACAAAAGGGAAACATGTCGCCCAGGAATTATATACTTGTATGGCTGGCGCCAAACATATTAATAAAGGGAAGGTGATCGTTGTTATGTTACGCTTGAATATGTTTCTTTTTTCTATAAATAAAAAGAGGAACAAGCAAAATATAAAAACCGTTATTATGGTGAAAAATCTAAGATAGGCAAGGTCATCGATATTGTGAACTAGCGTAAAGGCAAGTCGTCTGGCAATGGCATACAAGGGCCTGCCGGATTGCATATCCCATTGAAATGGAGAACCTTTCCCTGAAAAAACATCGGAAAGTGTCGACCAATCATCTGAAAATGCGTAACTAAATATAATGGTTGGGCTGTAAACTAAGAAAATT
This sequence comes from Klebsiella pasteurii, assembly GCF_018139045.1. Classification (NCBI taxonomy): domain Bacteria; kingdom Pseudomonadati; phylum Pseudomonadota; class Gammaproteobacteria; order Enterobacterales; family Enterobacteriaceae; genus Klebsiella; species Klebsiella pasteurii. The sequence goes on along the minus strand of NZ_CP073236.1, from coordinate 1,858,112 downwards.
GCCGCGAGGTAAAGCATTGCAATAACTCTTTTAGTGTAGGGCGTCATTCGTTCGTCCATGGTGTTCATTGCTCGCCTCTCATTTCGTATCTTGCTACCTCTTCGATAAAATATTTTGGCCGGTTTTTGGATTCCATGTATATTTTTCCAACGTATTCACCAATTATCCCTAAAGAAAGCATCTGGACGCCGCCAAGGAAGAAAATCGCAATCATAACAGATGTCCAACCCGCAACGGTATTTCCCTGGATCTTCTCAATGAGGGCATAGATTGCAGCTATTGTAGATAGAAGGCATGTGGTAATCCCAGTGGCGGCGATCATCCGTAATGGGGTAATTGTCAGAGACGTTATTCCTTCTAACGCCAGTGCTACCATCTTTTTCAAGGGGTATTTTGACTCGCCTGCAACCCTTTCATCTCTGCTATAATAAACGCGGGTAGACTTATAACCCAACAAAGGGATTAGCCCCCTTAAGTATAAGTTTTGTTCTTTAAAATCCTTTAATGCTGTCAACGCTGTCCGGCTAAGAAGCCTGAAGTCCGCATGGTTAGGAACCTGATTGACACCCAGCCTTGACATCAGAGAATAGAATTTATTGGCTGTTGTCCTTTTGAATACTGAGTCGCTACTTCTGTTGTCGCGTACGCCATAAACAATCTCAAACCCTTCATTATATTTGTCTATCATTTTCTCAATGCAACTTATATCATCCTGTAAGTCTGCATCTATACTTACAGTAACGTCCGTATCCGCGTTTGCTAACCCCGCCAGCAGGGCTATCTGATGGCCCCGGTTTCGTGATAATTTCAAACCGCGAACGAACGACTTTTCCTGCGATGTGGATTTGATTTGTTCCCAGGTGTTGTCTTTACTGCCATCATCGACAAAGAGGATATAACTATTTCGAGCGATTTTTTCTTTTGCAAGGAGGTTTTTTAATACAGTGGCAAGCCCCTCCACGCAGTATGGAAAGGCGTCTTTTTCATTATAACAAGGAACAACGATTGCTAACGAAGGTATTTCACTCCTCGTGCGGTTTATATTTATTTCTTTCATTTCATTGACCAGTGTTTGTTTATAATAAAACCAGCTGTTGTGTAAATAATCATTCCTACAACTTGTGCTGTATAGATAGCATTAGGTATAACGATGAAAAAAACTTTCATTGCTATTATATTTAAAATATAACAAAAAACACATGTGGATACGAATTTGATAAATCTCAGGGGGTTTAAGGTCGTTGAGAAAGTGAACTTCGCATTCATTATAAAGCTAAAAATAATGCCAACGACATAACCTGCTGCATTTGAAGGGTAGACACCCGCACCGGCATGCATAAGGCCAAATATAACAACTGCGGTTATTGCTGTATTTGCCAGGCCAACGATAATGTACCTGACCGCTTCTCTGGATGTGTTTTTTTTCAAGGTATGATTAATCATTTATTGATTTACATCAATTTTATAAAAGGAAAATTAAGAGATTAAATGCGCGATCGATATAAGCAATAAGCTCCCGGATGATAAATATTTGACGCCAACTCGTGGTCTGTGTCAACCAGGGTTTTTATCACAGTAGACATATTCCTCGACGGATGTTGTTTTACGCTTCTCCACCCGAGTTTGTTTGGACGTGATTATGCCGAATGGAGACTATAAAAGCGGGAAAGCTATCGGGGGCATGAGTTTTGGTGCGGTCATTACCAGGCAGTCCTGCGGGATTAACAGTGTCTACTGTAGCGGTAACGATATTTATGCGCGTAATTTGTTTGGCTTACGGAGAAAAACAGGTTAAATCTACCGGATAGGGCGGAAGGTAAAAGTATTGTGAATACCCTGTTTTTTTATTGTTGATTTCATGGTTTAAATGATTAAGTTAAAATCTCGAAAACCGGAGTAGGCGCCACGCATCCGGGGGAAATCTCCTCTTCATGGTTTACTGCATATGGATCGCAACACTCTATTTTTCTGCCGTGTAGCGATACAGGATGACTATCCGTTGGTAAAAACGAAAAAACCCGCACAAGGCGGGTTTTAGCGTAGCTATACAATCTTAAAACTGGTAGGTGATACCCACAGCGAACTGATCGTCGGTGGCTGCGCCACTTACCGCCGCGTCTTCATCATCCATCAGATTGAATTTGTATGCGGTGTAAACGTTGAAGTTTTTGTTGAAATAGTACCAGGTACCCAATTCAACGTAGTTCATGATATCCGCATTGGTGTCTTCTTTGGCGCCCAGGTCTTTACCTTTCGCGTAGACATAGCCCAGGGACGGACGCAGGCCGAAATCAAATTGATATTGCACAACGGCTTCGATGTTTTGCGTGTGATTGGCAAAACTGCCAAAAGTCGTTTTCTCCAGCGGAGTCATGTTACGGGATTCACCATACATGACTGATGCATACAGATTATTTGCATCGTATTTAGCCGCCAGGTTCCAGACTTCAGCTGTCTCGCCCCGCTTGTCCGCTGCTTGCTCATCAGTACGATCGGAGTTGCTGTAAGCGCCAACGAAACCGAAGCCGTCGATGTTGTAGTTAACGGAGAAACCGAAACCGTCGCCGTTTGATTTTTTCGCGGTGGTGTCGTTGTTTTTACCCTGATACTGCAGAGCAAAATTCAGACCATCCACCATGCCGAAGAAGTCGGTGTTACGATAGGTTGCTACGCCGTTGGTACGGCCGGTCATGAAGTTATCGGTGTAAACCAGACCGTCACCGCCCCACTCAACGAGCATATCGGTGTAACCCGCCGCGTCATAAACCACGCCGTAGTTACGACCATAATCGAATGAGCCGTAATCGCTGAATTTCAGACCAGCGAATGCTAAACGGGTAGCGCTGCCCTGCTGACCTTCCGGTTTGTCCGCTTTGATGTTGTATTCAAACTGGCCATAACCGGTCAGTTCGCTGCTAATCTGGGTTTCGCCTTTAACGCCGAAACGCGCATAGGAGGTATCGTCAGAATTGTTGTTGTCGCCATCATGGGTCATGATGTGTTCGCCAACCATTTTGCCGTAGAAATCCAGTTTGTTGCCGTTCTTATTATAGATTTCTGCTGCATTAGCCGCGCCAGCGACTAATAAAGCTGGAACCAGAATTGCCAATACTTTTCTTTTCATTATATATTCCCTTTTAATCATAATTAATATGAATTGTGTCATTCCTTCCGGGGTGACTATTTGATATTAGCGATTAAGTTCATTTTTCTTTAAATCAAATATGTAACGAAATTATATCTAATATTGCAAAATGTTTCAGTTATATTCTTTATATTAAAATTGTATTGTTTTGTGATAAATTATTTTCCGTGTTTATAGCTTTTAATAACATGGACTTATGATTATTCATTGATTGAATTTTGTCGTTGATGAGTTTCATGTGTTCTATGTGTCATCATTTAATATTGATTTTATGAATAATTATTTGCTCGTGTTTAAACGTGGAGTTTTCTTTCAGAGAGTGGTCTGAGTAAGAGTGGTTGATGGTGAAGTGAGGGGCTGGGGAGGGGGAGTGGGAAATGGCCAGAAATTAAATGCCATTCATTAATTTGTATTATTTAAAAATGGAATAAATTCATTGAGTATATATAGCCGGTATTATGACAATGAAGCCGGTTGATGCACAAAAATGCATCGGGCAGAGAGAAATGCTGTCTTGCAAGAATTTTCGCTATATAATGTGATGGATGTCACTATTTTTGACTGGCAAGTGATGTTGCTTGTTGAGTACATGGAGAGCAAATGAATGGAAGATAAAGCGAAAAGAAGTCCTGGTGGAAAACTGGCGCTGTGGGCATTTTATGCTTTTTGTGGTTATTTTCTGTGGGCGATGGCGCGGTACTGGTGGGTTGTCGGGCAGATTCAAAGCGTGCCCGGCGCCACGATTGACGGTGAACTTGGTTCAACGAGTGGGAAGTGGATTGGTGCCCTGTTGGGGTTTCTGGTGTTAGGTATCGTGGGGACCATTCTTGGTGCAATTGCGTGGTACACGCGCCCCAATCCGCAAATCTATGAACATCACGAATAAAGTTGCTATGCTCGTTGCTGGCCTGACACCTAAGGAACATGCATGGACCTTTTTCACTGGCAGCAACGATTTGAAACCTGGCTAACCGAACATCACGCGCAAGGGGATGCGGCTCATGATATTTCGCATTTCCGCCGCGTTTGGGCGACTGCGCAGCGACTGGCCGAAGATACGGATGCTGACCGTCTGGTGATCCTGACTGCCTGCTACTTTCATGACATCGTCAGCCTGGCGAAAAACCATCCTGAGCGTAGCCGCTCTTCTGCGATGGCGGCGGAAAAAACGCTGGCTATCCTCCAGTCAGCTTTCCCTGATTTCCCCGTCGAACGCTACGCGGCGGTTTTACACGCTATTGAAGCGCACAGTTTTAGCGCGGCGATTGCTCCGCGAAGCGAAGAAGCGAAAATCGTCCAGGACGCCGATCGACTTGAGGCGTTGGGGGCGATTGGCCTGGCGCGCGTTTTTGCCGTGTCCGGCGCGTTGAACAATATCTTGTTTGATGCCAGCGATCCCTTTGCCGACCGGCGGGAATTAAATGATAAAACCTACGCGCTGGATCATTTCCAGTGCAAGCTGCTGCGTTTACCGCAAACGATGCAGACCGAAAAGGGCAGGGCAATGGCGATACACAATGCGCGCTTTCTGGTGCAGTTTATGGCCAAGCTCAGCGCGGAGCTTCGCGGAGACCCGATGGCTATTGATGACGAGGTTTTGCAGCGCTTTAACCCACTCGCGTAAAACTGGCTGCGCTATTTATGGTAACCTCTGCAAAAATAGTCGGGCTGGTTGAGGTTATGGCGCAAAATTTATCCAAGGAAAATCCCCCGTCTTTGAAGGTTGAACATACCGGAGAAGACGCGCAGGCGCTATTGCGCCAGCTGATGGCGATATACGATGTCAAAACGCTGGTCGCGCAGCTGGTCGCCGTCGGCGAGCAGCACTGGAGCCCGGCTATCCTCAAGCGCGTTGCGACGGTAGCGCGCGCGGCAGGTCGCATATCCCACCAGGAGCAGGCCCACCTGCGTACGCTCCTGCCGCAGCCGCCTGCGCATCATCCGCATTATGGATTCCGCTTCGTCGACCTGTTTGCCGGTATCGGCGGCATTCGCCACGGTTTTGAAGCGATTGGCGGGCAATGCGTGTTTACCAGCGAGTGGAATAAACATGCGGTGCGCACCTATAAAGCCAACTGGTACTGCGATCCTGAGCAGCATCGTTTCAATGAAGATATCCGCGATGTGACTTTAAGCCATCTCCCTGAGGTGAGCGATGAAGACGCGGCGCAGCATATACGCCAGACTATCCCGCAGCATGACGTACTGCTGGCCGGCTTTCCCTGCCAGCCGTTTTCACTCGCCGGCGTGTCGAAGAAGAATGCCCTTGGTCGCGCTCACGGCTTTGCCTGCGAAACGCAGGGGACGCTGTTTTTTGACGTGGTCAGGATTATCGCCGCCCGTCAGCCGCCGATTTTTGTTCTGGAGAACGTCAAAAACCTGAAGAGCCACGATAAGGGGCGGACGTTTCGTATCATTATGCAGACGCTGGATGAGTTGGGTTATGAGGTTGCTGATGCGGCTCATACTGGAGCGGATGATCCGAAAGTGATCGACGGGCGTCATTTTTTACCTCAGCACCGGGAACGCATTGTGCTGGTGGGTTTTCGGCGTGACCTCAAGCTGCATGAGGGATTCACCCTGCGTGATATCGCCACTCTCTATCCCTCCGTTCGCCCGACTTTCGGCGAGCTGCTGGAACCCGCCGTTGATGACAAATTTATCCTCACCAGAGTGCTGTGGAAATATCTCTATCGCTATGCGCGCAAGCATCAGGAGCGAGGGAACGGCTTTGGCTACGGGCTCGTTGACCCAACGAATCCGCACAGCGTGGCGCGTACGCTGTCTGCCCGCTACTACAAAGATGGTGCGGAGATCCTTATCGATCGCGGTTGGGATCGGCCTTTAGGCGAAAAGTCTTTTGACGATCCTGAAAATCAGCTTCGGCGGCCGCGTCGGTTGACTCCCCGCGAGTGTGCGCGTCTGATGGGATTTGAAGCGCCGCAGGGGTATCATTTTCGCATTCCGGTATCGGATACCCAGGCCTATCGCCAGTTTGGCAATTCGGTTGTTGTGCCGGTCTTTGCGGCGGTAGCGAAGCTGCTGGCGCCGCGTATTGCAAGAGCGGTGGCTTGCCGTGAGCAAGAGATTGACTATGGCCGACGTCCACGATAAAGCCACCCGCAGTAAAAACATGCGCGCGATCGGCACCCGCGATACGGCGATTGAAAAACGGCTGGCGGGACTGTTGGCGCGTGCAGGATTTTCCTTTACCGTGCAGGATGCCGCGCTGCCCGGCCGCCCGGATTTTGTGGTGGCCGAGTATCAGTGCGTTATCTTTACCCACGGTTGCTTCTGGCATCATCATAATTGCTACCTGTTTAAGGTCCCCGCGACGAGAACTGAGTTCTGGCTGGATAAAATAGCCAAAAATGTGGCGCGCGATCGCCGGGATATCGGCATCCTGGCGGAGCAGGGATGGCGGGTGCTGGTGGTCTGGGAGTGCGCGCTGCGCGGGCGCCAGAAGCTTAGCGACGAAGCGCTGGGGGAACGGCTGGAAGAGTGGATCTGCGGCGGTGGGAACTGCGCGCAGATCGATACGCAAGGTATAGGTCTGTTAGACGTTACTTCTCCGCCTTACAGGAGGTGACATCGCGGCGAGCCGGGAGCAGGTACTTGCCGAGCGTGACCAGAACGACGGCGAAGATGATGATTCCCAGCGCCAGCCACTCTACGGCGGATAGGCTTTCGCCGGCAAAACCGGTGCCTAATAGCACGGCGACCACCGGGTTAACGTAGGCGTAGCTGGTCGCTACCGCCGGTGTTACGTTGCGAATCAGATACATATAGGCGTTGATGGCGATAAGCGAACCAAAGATCGCCAGATAGGCGACGGCAAAAATGCCGGACCACGACGGCATCTGGGTTAATTTTTCTCCAGTTAGCGAGGAGGCGATCATAAGTACGATGCCTGCCGCCAGCATCTCAATAGCGCCCGCCATCATCCCCGTCGGTAGCTCGATTCGCGAGCCGTAGACGGAACCAAACGCCCAGCTCATTGAACCGATAAGTATCAGCAGCGCGCCCCAGGGGTTACCGTTCAGGTTGCCGCCGCTGTTGAGCAGTAAGATCCCCGCGAGACCAATAGCGATACCCAGCCATTCAAGTTTGCGGGTCGCAATACCAAAAAAGCGGCTAAAGCACAGGGTGAACAGCGGCACCGTTGCGACCATGACCGCCGCAATACCGGAGGGCACGTGCTGGTGCTCGGCGAGAGTGACAAAACCATTACCCACGGCCAGCAGTAACACGCCAATCAGCGCCGCGTTGAGCAGCGGCTTTCGCGCAGGGAGCTTATGGCCGGTTGCCAGTAGCCAGGCGGTCAGCAGTGCGCCTGCGGAAAGGAAGCGCACGCCAGCCATCATTAGCGGGGGCCAACTGGCGACGCCGACGGCGATAGCGAAATAGGTGGAACCCCAGATGATATACAGCGCAAACAACGCCCCGATGAGCGGTAACAGCTGACGGGTAGACATACTTCCTCACGACGGTACAGAGACAGAAAGGGGGAGATATAGTAAACGTGAAAACTCTCGTGCTGGCGAGCGCTTTAATTCGCCTGCTATGGTTAAATTTTTGTTGACTATGGACACTGGTGGGCGAAAAAGCGCTTTTGCTTCATACTTCAGGAGGAACAACCATAAATGAAGGAATGCAATTTTGGCGGGAAGTAGTCTATTAACCTTATTGGATGATATTGCCACGTTACTCGATGATATTTCGGTCATGGGGAAACTGGCAGCAAAAAAAACGGCAGGCGTATTGGGAGACGATTTATCGCTTAATGCTCAACAGGTCACCGGCGTGCGGGCCAACCGCGAATTGCCGGTCGTTTGGGGGGTAGCTAAAGGCTCATTGATCAATAAAGTGATCCTGGTGCCGCTGGCGTTGTTGATCAGCGCCTTTATCCCGTGGGCGATTACCCCGCTGCTGATGGTGGGGGGCGCGTTTCTCTGCTTCGAAGGCGTCGAGAAGGTGCTGCACAGTCTGCAGGCGCGGAAGCATAAAGAGGATCCGCAGGTACGCCGGCAGCGGCTTGAGGCCCTGGCGAACCAGGACCCCATGGCTTTTGAACGGGATAAGGTGAAAGGGGCGATACGCACCGATTTTATTCTGTCAGCTGAAATTGTCGCGATTACGCTGGGGATTGTGGCTGAAGCGCCGTTATTAAATCAGATCCTGATTTTATCCGGCATTGCGCTGCTGGTGACGGTGGGGGTTTACGGTCTGGTGGGGATCATCGTCAAGCTTGATGATATGGGCTACTGGCTGGTGGAGAAAACCAGCTCGCTGGCGCAGTGGTCAGGTAAAGCTTTGTTGGCAATTGCGCCCCGCCTGATGAAAGTATTGTCCATCGTTGGCACGCTGGCGATGTTCCTGGTCGGCGGCGGTATTGTGGTCCACGGTATTACGCCGCTGCACCATGCCGTTGAAAATCTGGCCCATGGGCAGAATGCGGTGATTGCCTCGCTGTTGCCAACGGCCGCCAACCTGGTGCTGGGATTCATCATTGGCGCCATCGTGTTGGCTGGAGTGAAAGCGATTTCCGCTCTTCGTCGTCCGGCGAAGTAAATGTGCTCCTGCTCATGCAAAGTGGTTCAGCTTCGTCTAAGGTAAATCTGTTTCTTCCTGATACCGGAGGCAAAAATGGTCTTGTTGGTCAGTGATGAAGTGAGGCGAAAAAACGGCGGCCCTCGTATGGTCGTTACCGGGTTCGCCAGCGGCATGGTGGAGTGCCGCTGGTATGACGGTTACGGCGTTAAGCGCGAGGCGTTTCGTGAGGATGAACTTATTCGAGGAGGGGGAGGGAAGTCGAATCGCACCTGACCCTTTATCAGCGCCCGGCATTCGTCGGGCGTTTTCATAATAGTGATTATTTTACAAACAGGGAGCGTGGATGACGTTTGCTTCTTTAACCGTGCTGCGAGAAAACGATGGATAAGCTGATATGGGTGGAAAAATTGCGTCAGATTTTAAGCCCCGGATATGTGGTTAATCTCTGTTTTTTTATCGTCTTCTGCTTCTCCACGCTGCTGATATGGCGTGAGATCAAGGTCCTGGAAGAGGCCTACGTCGCAAACCAGCGCAATAATCTTGAAAACGTGGCCCATGAGTTCGACAGCCTGCTGCAGTTTAATATCGACAGAATGATTTTTTTTCGTAACGGTATGCAGTCGGCGCTGGGTACGCCGTTGGATTTTGCCGCGCTGCGTAAGGCCGAAGAGGATTACTTAACAAAGCGGCACGATCCCATATGGTCGGTTGAGATCCATAACCGCCGGACGCTGCCGATCTACGGCGTTGCGGATGCCTTTGTCGATGGCGACGCGCTTCTTTCCCGTGATAATCCCTTTTCCGGCAATGAGCTCATGGCCACACTGGAGTTGGGTTATATGTTGCGTCTGGCCAATAACAACCGTGGATTTGCGAAACGCATGCTGTACGTGTCGCGCAGCGGTTTTTTTACGACTACCGAGCTGCCGAAAAATTCAACGCAGGCGCTGGCCCTCTATTCGCGGGCAACAGGCGCTGCATGGTTTACCCGACAAACGCAGCGGAATAATCCTGCCCGCGGAATTGTGTGGCAAACGTTCCCCGATGATGAATCGCAGCGCGAAATGCAGGTGGTAACGGCATCTATTCCGCTTGATTTCCAGCGCCACTGGCTCGGCGTTCTGGCGATGGATTTCTCGGTTCAGGAGATGAAAACGTTTCTGGTCAATGCGATAAAAACGGGCGAGGAAGGCGAGTACCAGCTTTATGATAATCGACTCAATTTAATTGCCTCTTCTGCGCCGGGCAACGTGCTGACGCTGCTGTCGCCGCGTGAACAGGAGATGCTAAGCCGCGCGTCCTCCCATGAGAATCAGGGCGGGATTCGCCTGGTAACGCGTTATATTAGCTGGGAAAATTTACGCAATTTTGATGGAGTGCTGATCCGTATCCATACTATCCAGGAAGGGGTCCGCGGTGATTTTGGCAGCATCACCATTGCGTTGATGCTGATGTGGTTAATGTTTACTTTTATGCTGCTGATCTCCTGGCTGGTCATTCGTCGAATGGTGCGCAACATGAGCGTGCTGCAGACCTCGCTGGAATGGCAGGCCTGGCATGATGCGCTGACCCGTTTATTAAACCGCGGCGCGCTGTTTGAACGCGCTATTGCGGAAACTCGTCTGAGCGAGCGTCTGAAGCGACCTGTGGCGGTGATTCAGCTCGATCTGGATTATTTTAAAAGCGTTAACGATCGCTTCGGTCATCACGCGGGGGATCGCGTACTGTCGCTGGTGGCCAGCACTATCGCCAGCCATATTCGGCAAGGCGATCTGGCGGGGAGGGTTGGCGGGGAGGAGTTTTGCATTGTGCTGCCGAATACCCCATTAAAAGAAGCGAAGGTGATTGCTGAACGGATCCGTATCCGCATCAATAGTCGCGAGATTTTGCTGGGAAACAGCACCTCTTTGCGTATTACCGCTTCGCTAGGGGTGAGCGCCAGCGATGATACCGGCGAATATAACTTCGAAAATTTGCAGTCAGTTGCCGATCATCGCTTGTATCTGGCCAAGCAGGATGGGCGCGATCGGGTCTGCGCTGAAGGGTGAAAGAAATTTCTTTTGTGAATAAATTGAATTGAAATCATCCACTGTGGTTATTTTAGTGAGATTATTCTTAAAAATCGTTTGGCGGCAGTCGGACGTTCGTGGAAGAACGAAGTGTTGGAGTACTTGCCTGGCGAGCTTTGCCAGCGTGACGATGAAGCTAAGTCACTTTTTTCAATAATTTGCCTCATGAATGTTTGTTGTCATGCAAAATAATTGAGGGTAATGTTTGTAGCGCATCGGATATCCTGATGTAACGAATTTTCAAGTGCTTCTTGCATTAGCAAGCTTCATCCCGACTCCTGCGAGTCGGGATTTTTTTCGCGCAGAATTCAGCGGTTGGCTTCGGTGACGCTGAAGTCATGGATATCGAGTTCAAAGGCCTCAGCCAGCTCGCGCCAGGTATGGTAATCCCGGCCATCAATACTGACGCGGTGGGGATCGTCTTGCCTACGCTGCACTTCACTTTCGCTGATTTCATTAATCGCCGCCAGCAGGGCGTCAACATCAACGCCGCCTGCGCCTTTATTTTCTTTGGCGGTTTTCATTTCGGCTACCTCGCTTAACTCAGATAGGGCCACTTAAGTATAGACGGTCTAGAAAAACAGCAGTTACCGGGCTGGACACTGCGCGATCGGCTGTTTTGTTCTACACTGGCTCAAAAATAGAGGAGATGAGTTATGCAGGTAAACGATCGTGTCACGGTGAAGACCGATGGTGGCCCACGTCGATCGGGTGTTGTGCTGGCGATAGAGTCGTTTAGCGAAGGGGTAATGTATCTGGTATCGCTGGAAGATTATCCGCTCGGCATATGGTTTTTTAACGAGCACGGGCATCCTGACGGTATTTTCGTTGAGCGGGACGAGTGACTTGCCGCAAGTGAACTGGCGGCAGCGGCCGCCAGCGTCTTTCAACGCAGGTTGACATGAATTCCGGACGTGATGTTTTCAGTCAGTCGTACTATGTGATAAATCACCTGTTTATTGTGGGTGTGAATTTTCTTTTTAATATTGCCCTTGTGCGATGAGACGGTCTTCGCCTTAATGTTCATCTGCGCTGATATGTGCGAGGTTCCGTGACCAGCCATCCACATCTGCAGCATATTTGACTCGGTCTGGCTTAAGGTCAGCGTGGGGATATTAAGCCGGGTAGCGCGATAGTTCTCATATTTTAGGCGGATGGCGAGAATGTCATCCAGGTCTTTTTCGGTGAGAGATTTAGAGCAAATAAGTAAGTTTTTACGTACCAGCAGGTAATGGTCGAAATGAATATTCGCCAGCGACATAAAGATCACAAATAGCGTCGCAGGATACTGGCTAATGATTTGCCGGACAAGCTGGTTGCTGTCTTCATGATGAATAAAGCAATCTTCGTTGATAAATACCACTGAAGGGCGGCTGGCCTCGCAGAGGGTTTTCAGGCTTTGAGCACTGTGAACTTCAGTGATATCTCGCTTCCTTACCCCCCTGCCAGTCAGGTACCCGGTTAATCCCAGCCGGGTGAAGCTGCACAAATCCATAATAATCGTTGACATGACCCATCCTCAATCAACACGTAACGATAATTTATTCCTCGCCGATAAGCGATGAAGTCCATTTTGTTAGCAATAAAAACGACTGCTGCCATGGAACCATTAGGCAGCCTGAACTATTTCGTAATAAGCCCCATAATTTGCCAGGAATATTCTCAAAGTAAAGGCTACAAATCGCTATGTGGAGGAAATAAAAACATTCAATACCCGTCATATACAGGATGGTCATTTTTGTGGTTTTTTAAAATAGGATTATCCTTATATTGAATGGTTAAAATAACATCTTCTCATTTATTGGTTTTATAAGATGAGTAAGAATAACTTAACATTCGAAGGCAAATTCTAGCCATATTGGTTGAGGACGGCGGCGTCTTGCTGCGCTGCTCCCCGATCCGGGAAGGGTGGCGAGCTTAACGCTTTAATGCCACAATGTTTTTTTATCGGTTTGTGGGATGGATGATGAAAAAGATAGTGTTTGCTGGTGCTCTGCTGACCCTCGCCGGGTGCGTTCAGGTTGATAGCTACAGCGATGTTGTTAAAGCGCCAGCCCCGACAGGGCTGGAAGGATACTGGCAATCGGCAGGCCCGCAGAGCGAAATGATGAGCCCGGAGGCGATCGCCAGCCTGATTGTGACCAAAGAGGGTGACACGCTTGACTGTCGTCAGTGGCAGCGGGTCATTGTCCTGCCGGGGAAATTAATGAAGCGTGATGACGCGGTTTATAACGTCACCTCCGCTTTGGATGTCTATCCGATTGAGCGCGAAGGTGATACCTTGAGCTACGATCGGATGACGCTTAAAAGGGTGAATCGTCTCACTCCGGAATGTGAACTGGCATGGAAAAAAGCGTCAGCGGATAAAAGCGGACAATAAGCTTTTTGCGGGCTGAAAACCTTCTCAGCCCGCGGCGTTTCCCCCCGTATTTTACAGCACCTCTTCAATAACCCACACGCTCACGCTGCCGCCGTTACAGGTAAAAATGCCGTTTCCTTCATCGTCGGTTTCAACGATTTCCTCGCGGTTGCCGAGAAAATCCCTCCAGCGTTTATTACGGTAGTTTTCGCCCAGAGGCAGCGTTTTTTCGCCGTCGTCGCCGTTGGAAAGCACGACCACGCAGCCCGGATCGTCCTCGGTGCCGCTTCGGCTGAAGGCGATACAGTTCGGGTGATCGAACCACAGCGTTTGTACGCCGTGAGCAAAACGCTGACGGGCATCGATCAGCTCATGTAATTGCTCAATCACCGGCATCTCAATGGCGTAGGTCTCGCCGTCGCCGCCGGTGTCCTCATAGCTTGCGCCGAACAGATCGGCATAAAAGACTGACGGAACGCCGTTCTCACGTAACAAAATCAGCGCATAGCCCAGCGGCTTGAACCAGGCCTCAACTGGCGCCTCCAGCGCCTGCAGCGGCTGGGTGTCGTGGTTAGTCACCAGAGTCACGGCGTGGAACGGGTCGGCTTCCACCAGCGTGCCGCTAAAAATCTGGCTCATGTCGTAGTCGCGACCCTGCCGCGAGGCTTCATGGAATTTCATCTGCAGGGGGGCGTCGAAGAGCATCGTCTTGCCGTCAACCATGGCGATATACTGCTGGAGTTTATCGACTTCGTGCGACCAGTATTCCGCGACGATAAACAGCGGTTTTGTCGCGACCTCCTGGACGTGGTCGATCCACTCTTTATAAAACCAGGCGGGGATATGCTTAACCGCATCGAGGCGAAAGCCGTCGCAGCCGGTTTGTTCCATCACCCAACGCGCCCAGTACTTAATCTCCTCGGTCACCGCCCGATTACGAAAGTCGATATTTTCGCCCATCAGGTAGTCGAAGTTACCCATTTCATCATCGACCTGATCGTTCCATCCCTCCCCGGTGTAGTCGTTGACGATTTTAAACACGCCATCTTCGTCGGGATTCTCGATATGATCGATGCCGCTGAAGCACTTATAATCCCAGATGAATTCAGAGTATTGACCGGCCCGTACCGGAAAGGTGTAGCGTGTCCAGGCTTCACACTCGATAATCTCATCGGCGATTTGCGTGCGGTCGTTTTGATCAACACGCTGAATGCGTACCGGCTCTTTCTCATCCGCCCCCATTTTGTGGTTGACCACCACGTCGAGCAGCACGGCGATATCGTGCTCGCGCAGCGCGGCGATGGCGGCCAGTAGCTGGGTTTTATCGCCGTATTTCGTGGCGACAGACCCCTTTTGATCGAACTCGCCGAGATCAAACAGATCGTAGCAGTCATAACCGACCGAATATCCTCCGGAAGCACCCTTATAAGCTGGGGGCAACCAAATCATATTGATACCGATTTCATTGAGGTTCGGCGCCAGGGCCTCGACTTCACGCCATAATTCGCCGCCGGTGGGGTAGTACCAGTGAAAGCACTGCAGTAACGTGGGGTTTTTCATCTTCCATGCTCCAGACGTCATCAAGCTGACTATTGCAGTATGAGAGATATCCAGCAAAATGCAGACGTTTCGCCTACGTTTTCCCTATGCCCTAAAAGGCATCATATATAATAATTTGGAATAAGATGTAGCGTATCGATGTTGGTGACCAGGGCTAAACGCCTTACACTATTGCAAAATATCACTCTGTTAGGGGTATCTATGAAATTAGCACTTCTGGGTCGTCAGGCGCTGATGAGCGCAATGGCTGTTGTATTAATGGCTGGCGTCAGCGCAAAAACCTTTGCGGCTGAAAATCTGCTCAATCAGGTTAAAGAGCGCGGCACGCTACGCGTTGGCCTGGAAGGGACTTATCCGCCATTCAGCTACCAGGGAGATGACGGTAAGCTGACCGGTTTCGAGGTGGAATTTGCTAACGAGCTGGCAAAACACCTTGGCGTGAAAGCTGACCTTAAACCTACCAAGTGGGACGGCATGCTGGCTTCGCTGGACTCAAAACGTATTGATGTGGTGATTAACCAGGTCACTATTTCCGATCAGCGTAAGAAAAAATATGACTTCTCAACGCCGTACACCATCTCCGGGATTCAGGCGCTGGTGAAGAAAGGTAACGAAGGCGTGATCAAAACCGCTGCTGACCTGAAAGGTAAGAAAGTTGGCGTTGGTCTGGGCACCAACTATGAAGAGTGGTTGCGCCAGAACGTACAGGGCGTCGACATTCGTACCTATGATGATGACCCGACGAAATATCAGGATCTGCGCGTAGGCCGTATCGACGCTATCCTGGTTGACCGCCTGGCGGCGCTGGATTTGGTGAAGAAAACCGGCAATACCCTGGCTGTGACCGGGGAGGCCTTCTCCCGTCAGGAGTCCGGCGTTGCGCTGCGTAAAGGTAATGAAGACCTGCTGAAAGCGGTTGATGGCGCCATTGCGGATATGCAAAAAGACGGCACCCTGAAGGCGCTGTCGGAAAAATGGTTTGGCGCTGACGTGACGAAGTAACGGCTGGCGATGAAAAAAGGCGCTCTTGATAGCGCCTTTTTTTATTTCGAGCGCCATAGCGTGCATAATCAAGGATAACTCAGTCAGGAGGTCTTATGTCACTGCAAAATTTAACCCTTTTCCCGCGTCTGGAACTGATTGGCGCGCCGACGCCGCTTGAATATCTGCCGCGCTTGTCCGATTACCTTGGCCGCGAAATCTTTATCAAGCGTGATGATGTGACCCCGCTTGCGATGGGGGGCAATAAACTGCGTAAGCTTGAGTTCCTGGTGGCTGATGCGCTGCGGGAGGGGGCGGATACGCTGATTACCGCAGGGGCTATCCAGTCCAACCACGTGCGCCAGACGGCGGCCGTGGCCGCAAAACTGGGCCTGCACTGCGTTGCGCTGCTGGAAAACCCAATCGGCACCCGGGCCGAGAACTACCTGACTAACGGTAACCGTCTGCTGCTTGACCTGTTTAATACTCAGGTCGAAATGTGCGACGCACTGACCGATCCGAATGCGCAGCTGGAAGAGCTGGCGACCCGTATCGAGGCTCAGGGCTACCGTCCGTACACGATCCCGGTTGGCGGTTCGAACGCGCTTGGCGCGCTGGGCTACGTGGAAAGCGCGCTGGAAATTGCTCAGCAGTGCGAAGGGGCGGTTGAGCTCTCCTCCGTGGTCGTCGCGTCCGGCAGCGCCGGTACGCATGCGGGTCTCGCCGTGGGGCTTGAGCAACTGATGCCCAATGCCGAACTTATCGGCGTGACTGTGTCGCGCAAGGTGGCCGACCAGCTGCCAAAAGTGGCTGCGTTGCAGCAGGCAGTGGCCAATAGCCTGGAGCTTGAGGCAAAGGCCGGGATTCAGCTGTGGGATGACTACTTTGCGCCGGGTTACGGGACGCCGAACGACGAAGGGATGGCCGCGGTGAAGCTACTGGCGCAGCTGGAAGGTATCCTGCTGGATCCGGTTTATACCGGGAAGGCGATGGCTGGACTGATTGATGGCATTAGCCAGAAACGCTTTAAGGATGAAGGCCCAATACTGTTTGTTCACACCGGTGGCGCCCCTGCGCTGTTCGCCTATCATCCTCATATCTAATGCAGAACACATAGAATGCAAGAAAGTATCCAACTGGTGATCGATTCTGCGCCTTTTCTGCTGAAAGGTGCGGTATTTACCCTACAGCTCAGCATCGGCGGCATGTTTTTTGGCCTGGTGCTGGGGTTTATTCTGGCGCTGATGCGCATGTCGCCCGTCTGGCCGATTAAGTGGCTGGCGCGGATGTATATTTCCATCTTTCGCGGAACGCCGCTGATAGCGCAGCTGTTTATGATCTATTACGGCTTACCGCAGTTTGGTATTGAGCTGGATCCCATTCCCGCGGCGATGATCGGCCTGTCGCTTAATACGGCGGCCTACGCGGCGGAAACGCTGCGCGCAGCGATTGCCTCGATTGATAAAGGGCAGTGGGAGGCGGCAGCGAGTATCGGGATGACGCGCTGGCAGGCGATGCGCCGCGCTATTCTTCCCCAGGCCGCGCGCGTGGCGCTACCGCCGCTGTCCAACAGTTTCATCAGCCTGGTGAAAGATACGTCGCTTGCGGCTACGATCCAGGTGCCGGAACTGTTCCGCCAGGCCCAGTTGATCACTTCCCGAACGCTGGAGGTTTTCACCATGTACCTGGCCGCTTCGCTTATCTACTGGGTAATGGCGACGGTGCTTTCTACGCTGCAGAACTATTTTGAAAATCAGCTGAACCGCCAGGAGCGAGATCCAAAATGAGTGCGATTGAAGTCAAAAACCTGGTGAAAAAATTCCATGGTCAAACGGTGCTCCACGGTATCGACCTTGAGGTTCAACAGGGTGAAGTGGTGGCGATCATCGGTCCCAGCGGTTCGGGGAAAACGACGCTGCTGCGCAGCATTAATCTCCTGGAGCAGCCGGAAAGCGGCACGATTCGCGTAGGCGACGTGACGATTGATGCCGCGCGCAGCATTAACCAGCAAAAAGCGGCGATTCGTCGTCTGCGTCAGCATGTGGGCTTTGTGTTTCAGAACTTTAATCTGTTTCCCCATCGTACGGTGTTGGAAAACATTATCGAAGGGCCGGTCATCGTCAAGGGGGAGGATAAAAATGAATCCATTGCCCGGGCGCGTGAACTGCTCACGAAAGTTGGGCTTACTGGTAAAGAGAATAGCTACCCGCGCCGTTTGTCCGGCGGGCAGCAGCAGCGCGTGGCGATTGCTCGCGCGCTGGCGATGCGTCCCGATGTTATTCTGTTTGATGAGCCAACGTCGGCGTTAGACCCGGAGCTGGTCGGTGAGGTTCTCAATACCATTCGTCAACTGGCGCAGGAGAGGCGCACGATGGTTATCGTGACCCATGAAATGAGTTTTGCCCGCGACGTAGCGGACCGCGCTATTTTTATGGATCAGGGGCGCATCGTTGAACAGGGAGAAGCGAAATCCCTGTTTGCTAATCCTCAGCAGGCGCGTACTCGACAGTTCCTCGAAAAATTCCTGATGCAATAATCTCCTTGCGCTGGCCGCATTCGCTCAGGCGGATGCGGCAGACCGCGAAGAATTTCCGGTTGTTCAGCAAAAAAGCCTCCCCAGATATTGGCGCTCATCAACGACGATACCTCTGTCAAGGTTTTGTGCCACATCAATTGGCATAATTTTTTAACGCGTCTGGCGCTTTTGCCAACCGCAGTCTAATAAATGCGGTGGCTACCATTTTTTATACATATAAGCAGGATTTATGTGTTAGCTTTATGTATTTATAATAATGATTATCACTCAGGAGTTATTTGGTCAGTTATGAGGGACAATGATTTTTTCAGCTGGCGGCGGGAAATGCTGCAACAATTTCAGTCAGTTTCTGTAGGTGAGGGGGTTTTTCATCTTCTCCAGCAGCAGGCAAAAGGGCTGGAATATGACTACTTCGCACTCTGCGTAAGGCATCCTGTGCCTTTTACTCGCCCCAGGGTCACGCTGCAATCAACTTATCCGCAGGCCTGGATGGCGCATTATCAAGCCGAGAATTATTTTGCGATCGACCCGGTACTGCGTAAGGAGAATTTTCTTCGTGGCCATTTGCCCTGGAACGATAAGCTATTCAACGATACGCCTGAATTATGGAACGGCGCGCGCGACCATGGATTACGCAAGGGCGTGACGCAGTGTCTGACCCTGCCTAACCATGCTCAGGGATTCCTGTCGGTTTCAGGCGCAAGCCATAGCCAGGGCCCCTTTGCGGAAGACGAACTGGAGATGCGCTTAAGAACCCTAACCGAATTGAGCCTGCTGACGCTCTTGCGTCTGGAGGACGAGATGGTTATGCCGCCGGAAATGAAATTTAGTCGACGTGAACTGGAAATTTTGAAATGGACAGCAGAAGGGAAAACCTCGGCTGAGGTCGCAATGATTCTGTCTATCTCAGAAAATACCGTCAATTTCCACCAGAAGAATATGCAGCGAAAATTCAATGCGCCAAACAAAACCCAAATTGCCTGCTATGCCGTGGCGACGGGCCTAATTTGATCTCATTGGTGTTCTGCGTGCCAGACGTAAGACCGGCTGTTAGTAATACCTTCAGCCGGTAAATGATTACTGACGATATGCCTGTTTAATTTGCTTAACGGTGCTGGAGAATACGGCAGCCTGAGCCTCATCTTCCATCTGCGCGATTTGCTTTTCCATTTTAATAATCACGCGGCCTGCATCAGCCTGACCCATGGCCTGCAGCATCAGCGTTATCATTGCTTTCAGACACGAAACTTCCTGTGCCAGTTCTTGATTATTTTCCGCAGTGGAAAAATCTGGTGTGCTCATCGATATCCTCGGTTGCTTTCTGCGCAAATGCGCATGACTAAAAGTGAAGGCGGCGCAGTATACCACAAGCAAAGGAAAAAAAAGGAGTGCTGGATTTCCGTTCTTTCATCCGAATGGTGAATGATTTAATTGACTGAATAATACGTATTCATGAGGGCTAAGCGGGTTAATTTTTTCATGGTGCTGTTTTCGTGTTAATAATTGTTACATATTCAGGCGCTTATTTATGGCCTACGCATTGTGTTGTGTTTTTACGTAATCTGTATGATGAATGTTAAAAAATAACTATTGCACAACTCTATGTTATGTATGGCTTTCCAGCAGGTGTGCAGACAAATTTCCATCGCTGCGTAAGAAATCTTTCCCAGAACATTTTTTGGCTTTTAAAATTAGGTTAAAACCCGGTAATATGTGGGAGATAAGCTATCAGTAGCGTTATCCCTAATTCTGGAGAATATTCCTTTGATCAACGTCCTTCTTGTTGATGACCACGAACTGGTGCGCGCAGGGATACGACGCATTCTGGAAGATATAAAAGGGATTAAAGTTGCCGGCGAGGCCTGCTGCGGTGAAGATGCCGTGAAATGGTGCCGCGCGAATCCCGTAGATGTAGTCCTGATGGATATGAACATGCCGGGTATCGGCGGCCTCGAGGCTACGCGAAAAATTGCCCGTTCCGTTGCTGACGCCAAAGTGATTATGCTTACCGTGCATACGGAAAACCCGCTGCCGGCAAAAGTGATGCAGGCCGGTGCTGCTGGCTACCTTAGTAAAGGCGCCGCGCCGCAGGAGGTCGTGAATGCAATTCGCTGCGTGGCATCGGGCCAGCGTTACATCGCCTCTGATATCGCCCAGCAGATGGCTCTCAGCCAGATCGAACCGGAAAAGGCGGAGTCGCCGTTTGCCAGTTTGTCTGAGCGAGAATTGCAGATTATGCTAATGATTACCAAAGGTCAGAAGGTCAACGAGATCTCAGAGCAGTTGAATCTGAGTCCGAAGACCGTGAACAGCTACCGTTACCGCATGTTCAGTAAATTGAATATTCATGGTGACGTGGAGCTGACGCACCTGGCAATTCGCCATGGCCTGTGCAATGCGGAGTCGTTAGCAAGTCAGTGAGTGATGTTTTTGACGCAAAAGCTTTCCTGAAAACAGTGACCAGCCAGCCGGGCGTCTATCGGATGTATGATGCTGGCGGTACTGTCATCTATGTAGGCAAAGCGAAAGACCTGAAAAAGCGGCTTAGCAGCTATTTCCGTAGCAACCTGGCTTCGCGTAAAACCGAAGCGCTGGTGGCGCTTATCGCCCAGATAGACGTCACGGTGACCCACACCGAGACGGAAGCGTTGCTGCTTGAGCACAACTACATCAAACTATACCAGCCGCGTTACAACGTGCTGCTGCGCGATGATAAATCCTATCCCTTTATTTTCCTTAGCGGCGATACGCATCCTCGCCTGGCGACGCATCGCGGGGCGAAGCACGCTAAAGGTGAATATTTTGGCCCATTCCCTAACGGTTACGCGGTTCGCGAAACGTTAGCGTTGCTGCAAAAAATCTTCCCCATCCGCCAATGCGAGAACAGCGTCTATCGCAACCGTTCTCGGCCGTGCCTGCAGTACCAAATTGGCCGCTGTCTGGGGCCGTGCGTCGCCGGACTGGTGAGCGAGGAAGAGTATGCCCAGCAGGTCGACTACGTGCGTCTGTTCCTTGCGGGTAAAGACGATCAGGTGCTGACCCAGCTGATTGCCCGTATGGAAAAAGCGAGTCAGGCGCTGGAGTTTGAAGAGGCGGCGCGGATCCGCGACCAGATTCAGGCCGTACGCCGGGTAACGGAGAAGCAGTTCGTCTCCAATACCGGGGACGATCTGGACGTTATCGGCGTGGCGTTTGATGCTGGAATGGCGTGCGTCCACGTGCTTTTTATACGCCAGGGGAAAGTTCTTGGTAGCCGCAGCTATTTCCCTAAAGTGCCCAATGGCACCGAGCTGGGTGAAGTGGTGGAAACGTTTGTCGGGCAGTTCTATTTACAGGGCAGCCAGATGCGTACGCTACCGGGCGAAATCCTGTTGGATTTTAACCTCGGCGACAAAACCCTGCTGGCGGATTCGCTCTCGGAACTGGCCGGGAGGCGGGTTAACGTACAGACTAAACCCCGCGGCGATCGCGCCCGCTACCTGAAGCTGGCGCGAACTAACGCCGCGACCGCGCTGACCACCAAACTTTCCCAGCATTCGACGATTACCCAACGCCTGCGGGCGCTGGCGACATTGCTCAAGCTTCCTGCCGTCAACCGGATGGAATGCTTTGATATCAGCCATACGATGGGTGAACAAACGGTTGCGTCATGCGTGGTTTTTGATAGCAACGGACCGCTACGAGCGGAGTATCGCCGCTACAATATCACCGGCATCACGCCGGGAGATGATTATGCGGCGATGAACCAGGTTCTGCGTCGTCGTTACGGCAAGGCAATAGAAGAGAATAAAATCCCCGATGTCATTCTGATCGACGGCGGTAAAGGCCAGCTTGGGCAGGCGAAAGCGGTTTTTGCCGAACTTGATGTGCCGTGGGATAAAAATCATCCTCTACTATTGGGCGTGGCAAAAGGCAGCGATCGTAAAGCAGGGCTGGAGACGTTATTCTTCGAACCAGAAGGCGAGGGTTTTAGCCTGCCGCCGGATTCTCCCGCGCTGCATGTGATTCAGCATATTCGCGACGAGTCGCACGATCATGCCATTACCGGCCACCGTAAGAAACGGGCAAAAGTAAAAAGCACCAGCACGCTGGAAACCATTGAGGGCGTCGGACCCAAACGCCGACAGATGCTGCTGAAATATATGGGCGGTCTGCAGGGGTTGCAGAAAGCCAGCGTCGAAGAAATTGCGCAAGTACCGGGTATATCTCACGGTCTGGCAGAAAAGATCTTCTACTCGTTGAAACATTAGGGGCTCTGTAGCAACATAGGGCTAATTTTTACTTACAACAGATAGTTACCCGTTACTATGCAATTTAATATCCCTACATTGCTTACCCTGTTTCGCGTCATTCTTATTCCTTTCTTTGTACTGGCGTTTTACCTGCCGTTTACCTGGGCGCCTTTTGCCTGCGCGCTGATTTTCTTTGTTGCCGCCGTGACCGACTGGTTCGATGGTTACCTGGCGCGTCGCTGGAATCAGAGCACCCGTTTCGGTGCCTTTCTCGATCCGGTTGCCGATAAAGTTATGGTTGCCATTGCGATGGTCCTGGTTGCCGAGCATTATCATACCTGGTGGGTGACGTTACCGGCCGCCACGATGATCGCTCGTGAAATTATTATCTCCGCACTGCGCGAGTGGATGGCTGAACTGGGCAAGCGCAGCAGCGTTGCGGTATCCTGGATAGGCAAAGTAAAGACCACCGCGCAAATGGCGGCGCTGGTGTGGATGCTGTGGCGGCCAAATATCTGGGTCGAGTGGGCGGGAATTGGTCTGTTTCTCGTGGCGGCAGTGCTGACGCTATGGTCTATGCTGCAATATTTGAACGCGGCGCGCGGCGATTTGCTTGATCAGTGATCGTTTCGGCGCAATTTTCAGCAAACAACACAAGGTTTTAAAAAATATCGTTGACTCATTGCGCCAGGTAAGTAGAATGCAACGCATCGAACGGCAGCACAGTCTGGCAGACGATAACAAAATCAAGTAATTAGCAAATTAGCTTGATGATGCGGGAATAGCTCAGTTGGTAGAGCACGACCTTGCCAAGGTCGGGGTCGCGAGTTCGAGTCTCGTTTCCCGCTCCAGTTTAGAACATCGGCAGTTGCGGGTGTTAAAGCATTAAGGCGCGTTAGCAAAGCGGTTATGTAGCGGATTGCAAATCCGTCTAGTCCGGTTCGACTCCGGAACGCGCCTCCAATTTCTATCCCGAGCCCGGATGGTGGAATCGGTAGACACAAGGGATTTAAAATCCCTCGGCGTTCGCGCTGTGCGGGTTCAAGTCCCGCTCCGGGTACCATTGGGATAAAGCAGAATAATCAAAGCAATAAGCAGTGTCGTGAAACCACCTACGGGTGGTTTTTTTGTTTTTCCACCATGTCCCTTTAGTCCCTCAACGTCACCTCACTCTATTTTGTCATAGGACAAAACAAATTTCTGTTGCTACTATTTGCCAGCACTCGATCATTATCTCAATAAGTGGGGATGAAATGTTTACTGGCCTTTGCGCTTTTCCTCTGACTCCGTTCAATCATCACGTCGTTGATGAAACCGCTTTTGCTCGCATTGTTACTCATCTCGTTGACGCTGCTGTCGATTCGCTCGGCGTGCTCGGCTCGACGGGAAGCTACGCATACCTCAGCCGTGAGCAGAGAATGCAGGTTGTCCGACAGGCAAAATCGCATGCCGGCTCGGTGCCGCTGATGGTAGGGATCGGGGCGGTGGGAACCGATCAGGTTCTTCGTCTGGCAGACGATGCCCAGCGGGCAGGTGCGAACGCGCTACTCCTGCCGGTGATGGCTTATCAGCCCCTGTCAGATGAGGAAATTTTAACTTTTTACCAGACCGTTTGTCGCCATGTCTCAGTACCCGTTTGCGTTTACGACAATCCAGTTACTACCCATATTTCTCTGTCCGATGAGCTCAAAAGCGCGATAGCCGCGCTGCCGGGAATTGCCTCAATTAAAATACCCGGACCTGCCAGCCATGAAGTCGCGCAACGTGTGCAGAGCCTGCGGCGACAGCTCCCGGACGGGGTGTCTATTGGGATTAGCGGAGACGCCTGTGCGGCCGATGGGCTGAACGCCGGCTGTGCAGTATGGTATTCCGTGTGCGGCGGACTTTTTCCGAACGTTGCCCAAGAGATAGTGGCAGCCGCGACGCGGGGCGAGGCCCAGCGGGCGATGGCGATAAGCGCCAGGCTGGAGCCGCTGTGGATGCTGTTCCGCAAGCATGGCGGAAGCCTGCGGGTCATTGCCGCCGCAGCGACGATCCTCGGTATTTGCGCTGAGGATTGCTTACCGCGCCCGCTGTTACCGCTCTCGCCGGAGGCCTTTAGCGAGATTGCTGAGACGCTGCGCAGCCTGAACCTTCAGTAGCCGGGTGGTTTTCTCTCGCTATTTCCGCTACTGTAAGCGCCATTTTTTACGACGATGAGCCTGTTTATGAAAACTGGACCCCTGAACGAAAGCGAAGTTGAATGGCTGGATGATATCCTGTCGAAATACGCGGTTGAAGGCACTATCATGGACGTTGCCGAGCTTGATGGGCTGCTGACGGCCATTCTCTCCGGGCCGACGGAGATTGAGCCTGCGCAGTGGCTGATGGCTATCTGGGGCGGAGCGGATAACGTGCCGCGCTGGGCCAACGATCGCGAACGGGATCGTTTTGTGAACCTGACGCTGCAGCAAATGAGCGATATCGCCGAGCGTTTAAGCGATTATCCCGATCAGTTCGAGCCGATGTTTGGCAGCCGGGAAGAGGAAGGGCAGGAGCTTACGATTGTTGAAGAGTGGTGCTTCGGCTATATGCGCGGAGTAGGATTGAGCGACTGGTCCGCGCTGCCGGCTGCGCTGCAGCCGGAGTTGGACGTCATCGCCCTGCACGGTACCGAGGAGCGATTCGAGGCGCTTGATGAATTATCCGCCGAAGCGTTTATTGCCAGCGTTGAGCGAATTCGTCCTGCGGCCCTGGCGCTATACAACTACTGGACTGAGCACGCGCAACCGGCGGAAGTTCAGCAGCCCATCAGAAATGAGGCGAAGATTGGGCGCAACGATCCTTGCCCGTGCGGCAGCGGTAAGAAATACAAGCAGTGCTGTTTAGTGAAATAAAAGAAGGGGGCTAAATCGGCCCCTTCTTTTTTTACCCCACCGCGGGCAGCAGGCCTGCGACTATCGCAAACTGAATCGCGACAATGCCGATTCCGCATAGTAGAACAAGCCATAGCGCGGGAGAACCGCCCGCCACTCGCCATGCGGCATTGGGGTGCTGCTGACGGCTCTTCATGACCAGCAGCGAAGGCAGCATGAGCGCGAGCACGGCCAGCGCGACGCCCGCGTAACCTAACGCCATCACGAAGCCGCGTGGATAAAATAGCGCGAAGGCCAGAGGGGGCAAAAAGGTAATCAGACCGCTCTGTATCCGTCCTGCGGCGCTGTCCTGGCGTTGAAACAGATCGGCCAGATAGTCGAACAACCCAAGTGCCACGCCGAGGAACGACGTCGCCAGCGCCAGATCGGCAAACAAATGTACCGCCAGTTCAACGTGCGCAGAGGCAACCACTTCACGGATCGCTTCCAGCAGGCCATTAAGCCCGGCATTTTTTGCCAGCAGCGCGGTAAATACCGTGGAGTCAATACTGCCAAGCGTCGCTAGCTGCCAGAAAATATAGGCGACCAGGGGAATAAAGCTCCCGATGACAAATACCCGGCGCAGCTTGCGAATATCTCCGCCCAGATAACTCACAATACTGGGTATGCTGCCGTGAAAACCAAAGGAAGTAAAAATCACCGGAATGGCCGATAGCGCCAGTCCTTGCTGTAGTGGCAGAGTCAGCAGATTTATCTGGTGAATATGCGGCAGGAGAAGAGCCAGCATAATGGCGAGAAAGATAATTTTTGCGCTGAATAAAAAGCGGTTAAAAAGATCGACCAGCGAGGTCCCGATGCACACTACCGTTCCGCCGATCCCGGTAAAAATCAGGACACCTGCCGCGGGAGGCAGGCGCCAGTCCAGCCACTGATTGAGGCTTGAAGCCAGCAGCTCGCCAGCGCCGCTGATATAGGCAGCGGTGAGCGCGTACAGCAGAAACAGCATGCAAAAACCGGTGGCCCACTGCCCGTAACGCCCCAGATAGCGAGCCGCCAGCGAACCCAGCCCCATATCCGCCGGCACGTGTTGATACACTTCCAGCAGCAGTAAAGCGGTGTAACACATCAGCGCCCACAGCGTTATCAGCAAACCTAACGTGACGCCGAAACCGACGCCCGCTGATGCCAACGGCATTGCTAACATCCCGGCGCCGATGGTGGTGCCGGCAACGATTAAAATACTACCCAGAGTGCGGTTCTTCACGCTTTTCTCTATCCATCACGGAATACACAATAAATTATGCCGCGCAGAGTATGTGAAATCAGTGAGTTCGTCAAATGAGGGTTACAGATGGTGTAATGATAAATTTACAATCCCAAAGGGTTTGCGCTAAAGCTGCGCTGGCGCAATAACCTGCCGCTGCGGCTGGTTTACTCTTCGGTGTTTACGGGAGGGGTTATGCCATCAATACATGGTCACGAAGTGCTGCAAATGATGATTTCATCAGGCGAGTCTTATACTGTTGCAACGCTGGAAGCGGCGATTATCGTCCGTTTCGGGAAAGAGGCTCGATTCCATACCTGCTCGGCGGAAAATCTGAGCGCGGCGGAGCTGGTGGCGTTTTTGCAGAAAAAAGGCAAGTTTATTGCCGCTGATGAAGGCTTTAATACGCACGAAAGTAAAATTTGCCGTCATTAATCTGGCAGCGAGCGCTGAGCCTCGCTGCCGTATTTATTAATTTTGCGTATCGAGCGTTGCCAACTCTTTATCAATAAAATACAGGCCTTCGCCGCTTTTGCCGGCGAGGGACAGTTTATCAATAACGGATTTAAACAGTTTTTCTTCTTCGTGCTGTTCAGCAACGTACCACTGCAGGAAATTAAATGTTGGATAATCCTGACTGGTCATCGCCGCATGGGCCAGTTCGTTAATTTTCTGCGTAATCAACTGTTCATGTTCATAGGTCGCGCGAAACAGCTCATCCAGAGAGGTATATTCTGCAACCGGCGAAGCTATAGCGGTGATGCTGGGCAGGCTACCGGTATCGGTCAGGTAGTCGAACAGGCGCTGCATATGGGTCATCTCTTCCTGTGCGTGGCGGCGCAGAAACGCGGCGGCGCCTTCAAAACTGTGGTAGCTGCACCAGGCGCTCATTTGCTGATAAAGCAGAGAAGAATAAAGTTCAAGGTTCATCTGCGCATTCAGCTTATCGATCATTTCAGTTTTTAGCATCAGGCTGCTCCGGGAAAATAGAGTTAAGGATTATTGTGCGCTCACTATAATTTGTTATTAATTTATTTGCAAAAAGTAAATTAATAAAATTATTTATTAATAATGCAAATGGGAATAACACGCATTGGCGATTTAAAAATAATGAGAATGGTTTTAATTTAATATTTCATGTGAAAAAACGGCGAGCCAAATTTAGCGGTAAAAATAGACGCGCCCGGCGGCCGCGGCGGGATTCGTATGACGCGGATAAGTGTGGGGGACGCCTTACCGCCAGGGGATGGAAGTCAAAAGTGTGAGGCGAGATGCAGTTTATAAAACAACTTTTCATAAAATTTGAAAGTATGTTCGTAAGGTAGTATTGTTCTTAGCAACGCTAACGAACTATCGCGGGAGTATCCGCACAGCATTCAGGAGAGTAAAGCATGAAAATCGCACTGATGATGGAAAACAGCCAGGCGAACAAAAACGCCATCATCCTCAATGAATTAAACGCCGTTGCTGACGAGAAAGGTTTCCCGGTTTACAACGTCGGGATGAGCGATGAAAACGACCATCACCTGACCTATATCCATCTGGGTATCATGGCCAGCATCTTGCTGAATTCGAAAGCGGTCGACTTTGTCGTGACCGGCTGCGGCACGGGCCAGGGCGCGCTGATGTCGCTGAATATTCACCCGGGCGTGGTTTGCGGCTACTGCATCGATCCTGCGGATGCCTTCCTGTTTGCGCAGATCAACAACGGTAACGCGCTTTCTCTGCCGTTTGCGAAAGGGTTTGGCTGGGGCGCAGAGCTGAACGTCCGCTTTATCTTTGAAAAAGCCTTCACCGGCCGTAATGGCGAAGGCTATCCGCCGGAGCGTAAAGAGCCTCAGGTGCGTAACGCCGGGATCCTGAACACGGTCAAAGCTGCGGTTGTTAAGGAGAACTACCTGGATACGCTGCGCGCCATCGATCCGGAGCTGGTAAAAACTGCCGTTTCTGGCCCTCGTTTCCAGCAGTGTTTCTTTGAGAACTGCCAGGATAAAGAGATCGAAGCGTTCGTTCGCCAGATCGTCGGTTAATATCCGGTCAGTATGAAATTTGCCAGGCCAGCGCTGCTGGCCTTTTCTTTCGTTATTTCTTTTTGTTCGACACGCTGCTACCCGCCTCTCTGTTCAGATGCAGGCTATCAATCATTCCTACCAGGCAAATCAGCGCAATAAAAATAAACGACAGGCGGAAGCTGATGCCCGGCAGATGAGAAAGCATAAACCAGTCGCTCAACGCTTCCCCAAGACGAATACCAATCGCGCCGAGCGTGATCCCAAGCCCAACGGCCAGCTGTGAAGCGGTGCTGAACAGGGTATTGGCATAGCTCATTTGCGTGGCAGGTACATCGGCAAACGCGAGCGTGCTGATGCCGGTAAACTGGATAGAACGAAAGACCCCGCCGAGATAGAGAATCACAACGATCAGCCAAACCGGCGTTTGCGGGGTTAAAAAGGCGCAGGCCAGCAGCGACAAAACGTTTAATGCGCCGTTAATCAGCAACAGTCGGCGAAAGCCCAACCAGCGGATCAGCGGCGTTGTGAGGGGCTTGATGGTTAAGTTGCCGACAAACACGGCCAGCACCAGCAGCCCCGAGTGGAAAGGGTCCATACCAAATCCGACCTGGAACAGCAGCGGCAGCAGAAACGGCACGGCGCTAATGGAAGCGCGGAACAGGGAACCGCCGTACATGGTGACCCTGAAGGTGGGGATCTGTAGGGCATCAAGGCGCACCATTGGCCACGCGGTTCGACGGAAATGCCGCAGCGAGAAGAGCATGCAGCCAAGGCCTAACGCCAGCAGCGCCAGGTTCTGCCAGCCCAGAGGCTGGCGCTCGCCGAGAAGCTCCATGGCGGCAACCAGGCTAACCATCGCCACCGAGGTGGCAAGAAAGCCCGACAGATCGAAAGGGCGTCGCTCATCTTCGCGAATATTGGGAATGATGCGCAACGACAGGGCGATAGCGATAAGCCCGAGCGGAACGTTAATAAAGAATATCCAGTGCCAGCTGGCGTAGCGGGTAATAAATCCGCCCAGCGGCGGGCCAATAATTGGCGCGACCAGCGCCGGCCAGGTCAGGGTAGCAATCGCCTTAATCAGCTGATGCTTCGGTGTGGTACGCAGCACCGCCAGCCGGCCAACGGGTACCATCAGCGCGCCGCCTACCCCTTGAAGAATGCGCATCGCGACGAACACATCAACATCGGTCGACAGCCCGCAAAACACCGAAGCCAGGGTAAATATCGCCAGCGCCAGAGTAAAGATTTTCCGCGCGCCGAAACGATCGGCGATCCAGCCGCTGGCCGGTATCAGGACCGCAAGGGTAATAAGATAGGCGCTAATCCCGATATTGAGGTCGACCGCTGTCACGCCAAAATCTTTCGCCATGTCGGGCAGGGCGGTGGCAATCACCGTGCCGTCGAGAAACTCCATAAAAAACGCGCCAGCCACCAGCAGCGCAGGTGCTGAAAAAGAACGTTCATCCCTGGAAGAGGTGTTTGTACTCATTATTGTGTCGCTGCCATAGCAAAGAGAGCGCAGACTTGTCCGGAGCGTTCAGTGCTTAACTCTCCGATTTCGCTCAGTGTTGTTTAATAATTAAATTATTTTTGTAAAAAATGGGTGATTTATCGCACGTTCTGATTGATTTTTGTGATGTGAGTCATATTATAGCCGTAAAGACATTAACACCTGCATAACAAAAAATGGAGTCAACCATGAAGCTGCGCAAAATCCTGAAAAGCATGTTTGAAAACTACTGTAAAACCTTCAAAGACGTACCGCCTGGCGGTATGTTCTGATAAAAAACCTGCTGCGGCAGGTTTTTTTATATTTCACGATTTAGGTTACTATTACGCTCCTGAAAAAAGGAGTGAAAAATGTCTCAACATCTTACCGAACACGACGAGCTGGTCTCTGACGTGGTTGCCTGCCAGTTAGTCATCAAACAGATCCTCGATGTCATTGATATTATCGCCCCTGTCGAGGTGCGCGAAAAAATGACCACCCAACTGAAAGCGATCGATTTTGCCGGCCACCCGGCGTCGGCTGACCCGGTGACCCTGCGGGCGGTACAAAAGGCCATCGCGCTGATTGAACTGAAATTCACCCCGCAGGAAGAAGCGCACTAGCTGCGTCAGCCCCGTCATCATTGTGATAGCGGGGCGTTATAACGGTTTAGTGGGATACTGCGGTTTGAATGGCGCCTTCCTGCGTGTCTTTAAACAGCTTGCTGTTGCCCCAGCACTCTTCGTAGCGATGGCCGACTAAATCTTCCACGATAAGGCGAACGTCCGGCGCGATATCGCCAATCTTACCACCTGCCTTAATGCGCGCGACTTCCTGCAATACCACCAGGTGCGCCTTGCGATCGAGTTTCATCTGCTTACTGAACACAATGGCTGCCAGCGCCAGCAGAATCACGCCCGCGCAGAACACCACCGCAATCGCAGTGACCGCGCTTTCAGGCTGCGTATGCGCCTTCGACTGGAATCCGTAGAAGCTGAGGATCGCCCCCATGGAAAAGACGATGATAGAGCGCAAAATTTTACCGGAGAAGGTCATGGCTCCCGCATAGATCCCTTCGCGGCGACGGCCGGTATAGATTTCATCGACATCCGCCAAAAAGGTGTAAACGGTCCAGGGAATATAGTATACGCCGCCGGTGCCCAGGCCGAAGAGTACGGTAATACCAAACATCAGGATGGTGGCCAGATGTGCCGGCAGATGGAAGAACCACAGCGAGGTGTAGAGCAGAACGGCAAAAATAACCACGCTCAGCGCCAGAATATACGGTTTACTGAAACCTTTCTTCACGCAAAGGCCAATAAACAGGGCGGTTGATACCAGCTGCAGGATGGAGTTCAGACTGTTGAGCCCGGCCACCATCGCCGGATCGTGCTGCAGCACGAAGATAACGAAGTAAGTGAAGATCGAGGCAAAAAGCCACTCGGCACCGAAGCCGCAGAGATACATGCCCAGGTGTTTGCGGAATACGCGCAGGTAAAATGTTGAGCGCATATCTTTCGCCAGCATGAGCAGAGTATTGAACAGCCCCTTTTTCTCTCCCTTGCTTATCTCCTCTTCGCGGGGACGCTCCCAGCTGCAGCACCACAGGCAGGAGATGGCCACGATAAGAATAACGCCGTAGGTCAGCCCGGTGAGAAAAAACGGGGTGGCGGATTCTTTACCATACAGGAGGATGAATTGTCCGGGGATAAATGCCGCGAGAAAGTTGGCCAGTTTGCCGAAAATCGCTTTGTAACCGGTCAGTTTCGAACGCAGTGAGAAATCGTCAGTCATTTCGGTCGCCAATGTTTCATAGGGGACCATAATCGATGTATATATGATTTCAAAGACGACGTAGGTGCACAGGTAGTACCAGAAACCGAGGCCTTCTACCCACAGCAGCGGGTAGAACATCATCAGCGGAATGCCAATCAATAAAAAGAAGCGGCGACGACCGAAGCGTTTACCCAGCCGCGTTTTGCCAAAGTTATCGGTGAGATAACCCATAAGCGGGTTACTAATCGCGTCAATAATACTGGCGACGGAAAAGATAAAGGAGGCTTCGATCAGCGTCAGCCCGCAGAAGGTTGTATAAAAGTAGAGCAGCCATGCGCCGCTGATCGCCAGTGCGCCGCTTCCCAGTAAATTCCCGCCGCCGTAGGCTAACTGATGGCGTAACAAAATGGGTCTTCCCTGCAGCCCCTGCGGGGCTGAAGCCGTATATCTTGCCATTAAAATAAACTCCGTGTTTTAAATTTTTGAAACACTGTTTTTATATTATTAACTCGTAGCTTTAAACGTGATCCAGATCACCAATGCCTTGCTAATTCCACCGGCTGAGCGGGAATGAGATCTGGTTAAAACTTTTTAATGCTTTTCAGGAATAAAAAGCGGCGCCGAAGCGCCGAAAAAGATGGTGAGCAGGGGAGGTAGGATAAAGCGAGTGCGGGTGTGAACAGGCGACATATCCCCGGCAGTATGGGGTTAACCTCGCTGGTTGCTGACCAGACCGAGCAGGTGACGATCGGTTTGTTGTTCGCTGGTCCCGACTTTTTGCGCATGGCGTACTTCGTTAAGAATCGTCTCCAGCAGCATGCCATCCTGATTCTGTTGTTCCGCAAGCAGGGTCAGAAAGCGCAGGGTTGGCGCATCGCTTTGTGTCTTCGCCTCCTCAGCCAGGCCGGAGAGTATGCTGCTGCGCTGCTGATAATCTTCGACGGTTTTGCTAAAGAGATCTTCCAGGGACGAACATTCAGTGCTGTAGGTTCCTTCCGCTTTCACAACGGGCCAGGCGCCTGATTTTTTCATAAAATCAAAGACCCGCATCATCTGCGTTATGCTGGCTTGCGCTCGGTTACGGAGAAAAGTGGCGGTACCGTTCAACCGGTGCTGAGTACACCATTCGCTCAAATGTAGATATAAATTTGAGGTATGGAACTCAAGATTCATCTGGTTATTCAGCTTTTGAACCATTCCTGGAACGACCATATAAATATCCTTATTCTCTTTGGAGGGGCTGGCGTCATGTCCTGACGCATCTGTATCAGGGCTGCGTAGAAATTATTGGACACATGAAGATAGCTCTGAATAATAATATTCAGTCTTCCTGCATATGCCTGTCTATTAAATTTCTTATCTCAAGGGATATAGAATAGCGCTATGTCTCAATTGAGAAAACTCTCAATGCCTGATATTTACATTAAGTTACAGCATCGGTAGATATCTTTATATAATGATTTTTTGTCAGGTAAAACGCTAAGGTTTTAGCAGCATATTTAAATTT
Organism: Klebsiella pasteurii; assembly: GCF_018139045.1. Taxonomy (NCBI): domain Bacteria; kingdom Pseudomonadati; phylum Pseudomonadota; class Gammaproteobacteria; order Enterobacterales; family Enterobacteriaceae; genus Klebsiella; species Klebsiella pasteurii. The sequence goes on along the minus strand of NZ_CP073236.1, from coordinate 1,824,771 downwards.
ATCTGGATGATTTTATGTATTTTTATCTCGATCGATAATTAATTAATAGTAGTGCTAATTATGTTAATGAAATTGCATTTTAAAAATAGTGATTAATCGTTCTTTATTGTGGTAGCCTGCGAGTAAGAAAATCAGCGGGGTCGTTTGGTCTCATGTAACAAAGAGCAGATGATGACGTTAATTTAAAAAACGCTGTGTTTGTAAACACATTATTGCTACCAGGCTATCAGAAGGAGACGGAAATGAAAAAAGTTGCGGTGCTGCTGGCGCCGGGTTTTGAGGAAGGCGAAGCGATTGTGGTCATTGATATTCTTCGTCGCTTGCACCTCGATGTTGAACTACTCGCCTGCGCCGAGTCGCGCGCGGTGGTGAGCTACCATAATATCCCCATGGTGGCGGACAGCACGCTAACGGAACGCGCCGGCACGCTATACGACGCGGTGGTTCTGCCTGGCGGTCCGCAGGGAAGCGTGAATCTGGCCGCCAGTCGGGACGTCGTGACGTTTATCTCGGCCCACGATAAAGCGGGAAAGCTGATCTGCCCAATCTGTTCGGCGGCCGCGAGAGTCCTCGGCGGCAACGGTCTGCTGAAGGGGCGTCGCTACGTCTGTTCGGGAGAGTTATGGCAAGACGTCTCCGACGGCGAGTACGTTGACCAGGCGGTGGTGGAAGACGGGAATTTGATCAGTGGTAAAGGGTTAGGGCACGTATTTGATTTTTCGTTCACCGTCGCCGCCCGTTTATTGGGGGACGAGGCGCCTGTTCGCCTTCATGCGGAGCACATTTATTGCCAATGGCGATCTCTCCAGGGATAACTCTGCTGATGATATAGAGAATATTGCTACGGCCTGCGCTAATTGTCTGACAATTAGCGCTTTTTTTATGTCTTTTTTCGCTGTTTATATGTACGCAATTACTGTAATTCCGCGATGTGATTGGGCTCTCGTATGGAGAAATAATTTCCGGTTAATACTATTTAAACAACGGCACTCATGGTTGACATTTTCCTAATGCCTTGTTTTTCGTCCGATAAAAATTTTAAGTCATATTTTTCCCTACATAAAAGCGAATTAAAGCTGGAGTTTACCATGCACAAATTTACTAAAGCGCTGGCGGCGATTGGTCTTGCCGCAGTTATGTCACAATCAGCTATGGCTGAGACGCTTAAGCTGGGTTTTCTGGTGAAACAGCCTGAAGAGCCATGGTTTCAAACAGAGTGGAAATTTGCCGATAAGGCCGGTAAAGATTTAGGTTTCGATGTGATTAAAATCGCGGTTCCCGACGGCGAAAAAACCCTTAACGCGATTGATAGCCTGGCAGCCAGCGGAGCCAAGGGCTTCGTCATTTGCACCCCGGACCCGAAACTCGGGGCGGCTATTGTCGCCAAAGCACGCGGCTATGATATGAAAGTAATTACCGTCGATGACCAGTTCGTCAACGCCAAAGGCAAACCGATGGACAGCGTACCGCTGGTAATGATGGCGGCCAGCGAAATCGGCGCGCGTCAGGGGCAGGAGCTCTATAAAGAGATGCAAAAACGCGGATGGGATGTAAAAGACACCGCGGTTATGGCTATCACTGCCGATGAGTTGGATACCGCCCGCCGCCGTACCAGCGGATCTATTGATGCGCTGAAAGCCGCCGGTTTCCCGGAGCAACAAATCTATCGCGTACCAACCAAATCTAACGACATCCCCGGCGCCTTTGACGCCGGTAACTCCATGCTGGTTCAACATCCTAATGTTAAGCACTGGCTTATCGTCGGCATGAACGACAATACCGTGCTGGGCGGCGTGCGCGCGACCGAAGGCCAGGGCTTTAAAGCCCCTGACGTTATCGGTATCGGTATTAACGGCGTTGATGCGGTGAACGAGCTTTCTAAAGCACAGGCCACCGGTTTCTACGGCTCTCTGCTACCAAGCCCGGATATTCACGGCTATAAAACCAGCGAGATGCTTTACAACTGGGTAACGAAAGACGTTGAACCGCCGAAATTCACCGCGGTAACCGACGTGGTGCTGATTACCCGCGACAACTTTAAAGAAGAGCTGGCGAAAAAAGGGCTGTAAGGCCGGTTGACCGGGCCTCTCGCAGTGCGCGAGGGGCTCCGTACAGAAAAGCGGAGTCGTTATGCAACAGTCTACCCCTTATCTCTCATTTCACGGCATTACCATGACCTTCCCGGGCGTTAAAGCGCTGTCCGACATTAGCTTTGGCTGCTATGCCGGACAGGTTCACGCCCTGATGGGAGAAAACGGCGCCGGGAAATCCACGCTGCTGAAAATTCTCAGCGGCAACTATATACCGACGGCCGGCAGCCTGCAGATCCGCGGTCAGCAGATGACGTTCAATCACACCACCGAGGCGCTGAACGCCGGGGTGGCGATTATCTATCAGGAGCTGCATCTGATTCCGGAAATGACCGTGGCGGAAAATATCTACCTCGGCCAGTTGCCGCATAAAGGCGGGATTGTGAATCGGTCGCTGCTGAATTATGAAGCAGGCCTGCAGCTTAAACATCTGGGGCTCGATATCGACCCGGAAACGCCGCTCAAATATCTCTCTATTGGCCAGTGGCAAATGGTGGAGATCGCCAAAGCGCTGGCGCGTAACGCCAAAATTATCGCCTTTGATGAGCCGACCAGCTCCCTTTCGGCGCGAGAAATTGAAAACCTGTTTCGGGTGATCCGCGAGCTGCGCCAGGAAGGACGGGTCATTATTTACGTTTCCCACCGCATGGAGGAGATCTTTGCGTTAAGCGACGCCATTACGGTATTCAAAGATGGCCGCTACGTACGCACCTTTGACAATATGCAGGAGGTTAACCACGACGCGCTGGTCCAGGCGATGGTGGGGCGCGAACTGGGCGATATCTACGGCTGGCAGCCGCGTGAATATGGCAAAGAGCGTTTGCGTCTTGAGCAGGTGAAGGCGCCCGGCGTGCGCCAGCCCGTCAGTCTGTCGGTGCGGAGCGGAGAAATCGTCGGTCTGTTTGGGCTGGTCGGCGCCGGACGCAGCGAGCTGATGAAAGGCTTATTCGGCGGTAACAGAATAACCGGCGGTCAGGTTTATATCGACGGCGAGGCCATTGATATTCGTAAGCCGGCCCAGGCGATTCAGGCCGGGATGATGCTCTGCCCGGAAGACCGTAAAGCGGAGGGCATTATTCCGGTCCATTCGGTGCGCGACAACATCAATATCAGCGCTCGCCGCAAGCATATTCTCGCCGGCTGCGTTATCAACAACGCCTGGGAAGCGCAGAACGCCGACCAGCACATTAAATCGCTGAATATCAAAACGCCCGGCGCAGAACAGCTGATTATGAACCTCTCCGGCGGCAATCAGCAGAAGGCGATCCTTGGCCGCTGGCTGTCGGAAGAGATGAAAGTCATCCTGCTTGATGAGCCAACGCGCGGTATTGACGTAGGCGCTAAGCATGAAATCTACAACGTTATCTATGCATTAGCGGCATCTGGCGTCGCGGTGGTTTTTGCCTCCAGCGATTTACCGGAAGTTCTCGGCGTTGCCGATCGCATCGTGGTTATGCGCGAGGGTGAGATTGCCGGAGAACTGCTGCATGAACATGCGAATGAACAGCAGGCATTGAGCCTTGCGATGCCAAAAGTGAGCCAGGCGGTCGCCTGAGTAAGGAGTCTATGATGTCATCAGTTACTACTTCAGGTACTACCCGGTCAGCTTTTAGCTTCTCCCGCGTCTGGGATCAGTTCGGCATGCTGGTTGTTTTTGCGGTGCTGTTTATTGGCTGCGTGATTTTTGTGCCTAATTTTGCCTCATTTATCAATATGAAAGGCCTGGGGCTGGCTATTTCTATGTCCGGAATGGTGGCCTGCGGGATGCTGTTTTGCCTGGCATCCGGCGATTTTGACCTGTCGGTGGCCTCGGTTATCGCCTGCGCCGGGGTGACCACGGCGGTGGTGATTAACATGACAGAGAGCATGTGGATTGGCATCGGCGCCGGTCTACTGCTCGGGGCGCTAAGCGGTCTGGTAAACGGTTTTGTGATTGCACGCCTGAAGATTAACGCCCTGATCACCACCCTGGCGACCATGCAGATCGTTCGCGGTCTGGCTTATATTATCTCTGACGGTAAGGCGGTAGGGATTGAAGACGAGCGCTTCTTTACCCTCGGATATGCCAACTGGTTTGGTCTGCCTGCGCCTATCTGGCTGACCGTAGCCTGCCTGATTGTCTTCGGCCTGTTGCTTAATAAAACCACCTTTGGCCGGAATACCCTGGCGATTGGCGGCAACGAAGAAGCTGCGCGTCTGGCGGGCGTGCCGGTGGTGCGGACCAAGATCATTATTTTCGTCCTTTCCGGCCTGGTTTCTGCCGCGGCAGGCATTATCCTTGCTTCCCGTATGACCAGCGGTCAGCCGATGACCTCGATTGGCTATGAGCTGATTGTTATCTCGGCCTGCGTGCTGGGGGGCGTATCGCTGAAGGGCGGGATCGGTAAGATCTCCTACGTGGTGGCCGGGATCCTGATCCTGGGGACGGTGGAGAACGCGATGAACCTGCTGAACATTTCGCCGTTCTCGCAGTACGTCGTTCGCGGCGTGATTTTGCTGGCGGCGGTTATCTTTGACCGCTACAAACAGAAAGCGAAGCGCGTCGTTTAATCCGGCCAACTTTTCAGTTTAATCCTAATCCATTGCCAGCGCTCGTTCCGCTGGCAATGACTATCAAAAATGGCGAGGCTGGTCACACTGTCTATACTTACATGGCTACAATAAATTAACACCCAGCATGTTGCTGGCCATGATAAGGAGGAAACAGGGTGGCTGACCAGATTTATGTACCGCCTGCGTTAACCGGAAACTACGCTTTTTTCTTTGACCTCGACGGTACCCTTGCCGGTATCAAACCCCATCCCGATCAGGTGGTTATTCCTGCCGATGTTCTGCAGACGCTGCGCCAGCTCGTGCAGCAGCACAGCGGCGCGGTGGCATTGATTTCAGGGCGCTCAATGGTTGAGCTGGATGAGCTTACCCGTCCTTACCGGCTGCCGCTTGCCGGTGTACACGGGGCTGAACGCCGTGACATCAATGGTAAAACGCATATTGTCTCTTTACCTGATTCCCTCCTGAAGGCGCTGTCGGCGGAGCTGACCGCGGCGCTGGATGCGTTGCCGGGATGCGAACTGGAAAGTAAGGGGATGGCTTTTGCGCTGCACTACCGTCAGGCGCCGGAGCATCAGCACGCGGTGCTGGCGCTGGCGCAAGCTGTCGTGCAGCGCCATCCCATTCTGGCTTTACAGCCGGGTAAATGCGTGGTGGAGATCAAACCGCGCGGAGTGAATAAGGGTGAAGCGATAGCCGCTTTTATGCAGGAAGCTCCATTCAGAGGGCGCAAACCGGTATTTGTCGGTGATGATTTAACCGATGAAGCGGGTTTTAGCGTTGTCAATCAACTGAGTGGCGTATCGGTCAAAGTGGGCGGCGGCGAGACCCAGGCGCACTGGCGCCTGCCGGATGTCGCCGCTGTTCATCTTTGGATTAGTAACATCGCGAATCATGGGCAACAACCAGATGCGCTAACCGACAGGAGAGATGGCTATGAGTCGCTTAGTCGTAGTATCTAATCGTATTGCCCCGCCGGACGATAAAAAGGCCAGCGCCGGTGGCCTTGCCGTGGGGATTATGGGGGCATTAAAAGCAGCCGGAGGATTGTGGTTCGGCTGGAGTGGTGAAATCGGTGATGACCAGCAGCCGCTAAAGAAAGTGACTCAGGGAAATATAACCTGGGCCTCTTTCAACCTTAGCGAGCAGGATCACGACGAATATTACAACCGCTTTTCCAACGCCGTGCTGTGGCCCGCATTCCATTATCGTCTTGACCTGGTCGATTTTCAGCGTGAAGCCTGGGAGGGCTATCAGCGGGTCAACGCGAAGCTGGCCGATAGGCTACTGCCGCTGATCGAACCTGACGATATTGTCTGGATCCACGATTACCACCTGCTGCCGTTGGCCAGCGAACTGCGCCAGCGCGGCGTCAATAACCGCATCGGCTTCTTTTTACATATTCCTTTCCCGACGCCGGAAGTCTTTAACGCGCTGCCGCCGCATGCGGAGCTGCTTGAACAGCTTTGCGATTACGATTTACTGGGCTTCCAGACCGAGAGCGACCGATTGGCGTTTCTTGACTGCGTATCGATGCAGACCCGCCTGACGACGCGCGGCGGAAAAAAACATGTGGCCTGGGGCAAACCTTTCCAGACCGAAGTCTACCCAATCGGTATCGATCCGGAAGAGATAGCGCGCAGCGCAAAAGGGCCGCTGCCGCCCAAGCTGGCGCAGCTGAAAAGCGAACTGAAAAGCGTGCAGAATATCTTTTCCGTCGAGCGACTGGATTATTCGAAGGGGCTGCCGGAGCGTTTTCTCGCCTACGAGGCGCTGCTTGAAAACTATCCCCATCATCACGGTAAGATTCGTTATACCCAGATTGCGCCGACGTCGCGCGGCGATGTTCAGGCCTATCAGGATATTCGTCACCAGCTCGAAACCGCAGCCGGACGCATTAACGGCCGGTATGGTCAGCTGGGCTGGACCCCGCTCTACTACCTGAACCAGCACTTTGAACGCAAGCTGCTGATGAAAATCTTCCGCTACTCGGACGTCGGGCTGGTTACGCCGCTGCGCGATGGGATGAATCTGGTGGCGAAAGAGTATGTTGCCGCGCAGGACCCGCAAAATCCGGGCGTGCTGGTGCTGTCGCAGTTTGCCGGCGCGGCGAACGAGCTCCCGACTGCCTTAATCGTCAATCCTTACGATCGCGACGAGGTCGCCGCAGCGCTGGACCAGGCGCTAACGATGCCGCTGGCCGAGCGTATAGCCCGTCATTCGGCCATGCTGGCGGTGATTAAGGATAACGATATCCATCGCTGGCAGGAGCGGTTTATTGCCGATCTAAAGGAGATTGAGCCGGGCAGTGAGGAGAGCCACTTAGCGCGTAAGGTCGCGACCTTCCCCAAACTCGCCTGATGCAATGATGGTTAGCGCTTCCACGGCGCTAACCTTTTTCCAGACACACCAGCAGCACGTCAACGCCGCTGCTGCCAACGATATCTTTCGCCGAACAGGTCGCGCGAGAAAACAGGCTCTGGTTGTGGTTACCGCAAATCACCAGGTCAACGCGATGCTGCCGACAAAAATCCTTCACGTGATGAGCAATCCCGCCGCTGGCGATGGTCATTTTTTCGATAGGGTAGTCGGCGTGGCGGGCGAGCTCGGCCAGAAAGCCGCGCGTCTCTTCCTGCATGACTTCGCGTAAATTTTCCATCATCGGCGCCGCAAACTGATTGTACAACTCCGGATCGGTTGCCAGCGTGATCAGGCTGACTTTCGCATTAACCGGACGGGCGATAGAGACGGCTTTCTGAATGAGAACCCGGCTTTCCGGGGTTGGCGCCACGGCGACCAGTAGATGTGAGTAGGGCATCAAGCCTCCTTGAGATACGCGAAATAACCCTTTTCTATTGTCTTTACTCCGATTCCTTAGCTTTCGCAAGGTTTATCCGCGGCGAAAAATAACGCGCAGGTTTTGCCCGTTGCAGGGCCTTTTTGATTGTCACTTCGCAACTTTTGGTCCGATCTTTTGTATTAAAAGAAACGCTGTTTTATAAATCAGTGAGGCGCGTTCATCGACTCTTTGTGTTTTTGCCAGTGAACGCTTTTGGCTGGCAAAAATGAAAAGGTAACGCCGTTCCCATGTTCTTAATGTAGCCATGTATCAACCCTCTTTTGGCTGAATGGGCCAAAAAGCGGTTCGGAGTTCTCTAAAAAAAGACACAGGATTTACGGCGATGAAAACACGTAAAATCGGTTTGGTTAACTACCTTGCCTATGGATCGGGCGATTTCCTTGGTGCGGGAACGACCGCACTCACAGCAGCATGGCTGCTCTATTTCTACACCACTTTTTGCGGTCTTACCCCTATCGAAGCGACGCTTATTTTTGCCACCGCCAGGGTTCTGGATGCGGTAATCAGTCCGCTGATGGGCTTCCTGACGGATAACTTTGGCTCGACCTGGCTGGGGAAACGTTTTGGCAGACGCAAGTTCTTCATCCTGCTCGGTATCCCCTGCGTATTTAGCTACTCCATCATGTGGGTAGGGGATATGGGGTTTTGGTACTACCTGCTGACCTATCTGCTGTTTGATATTGTCTACACCATGATTCTGGTGCCGTATGAAACGCTGGTGCCGGAAATGACCGATGATTTTAAACAGAAAACAAAATTCTCCGGCGCGCGTATTTCAATGGCGCAGATGTCGGCGATTCTGGCTTCGTTCCTGCCGGGCGTGCTGCTGACTATCTTCGGTAAGGATAACGCGGTTTCTTTCTTTTACGCGAGCCTGGTGTTCTCGGTGCTGTGCGCGATGATGCTGACCTTCGTCTGGTTCTTTACCTGGGAACGCCCGCGTGAAGAGTGGACGGAGGCCGCGCTGCGCGCCGAAGAAGAGAAACAGAATCTGAGCCTGTCTCAGAGTCTTAACCGCCTGTTTATTGAGTTAAGTTCGACCCTGCGGATTAAAATTTTCCGTCAGCATCTGGGTATGTATCTGGGCGGCTATATCGCCCAGGACGTGTTCAATGCGGTCTTTACCTACTACGTGGTATTTGTTCTGATGCAGGAAGCGTCGATGGCCTCCAACCTGCTCGGTACCATGGCAATCTTCCAGTTTATCGCGGTTATCGCCATGATCCCGCTGTGCATTCGCTTCGGGCCGGCGCCATCGTACCGCATGGTGGTGGTGCTGTTCGGCCTGAGTTCGCTCTCCTACGCGGTGTTGTACTACGCTGGCCTCAGCGATGTCTATTCGCTGCTGCTGCTGATATCCGCGGTGGCGGGCCTGGGGCGCGGCGGCATCAACTATGTTCCGTGGAACACCTACACCTATATTGCCGACGTGGACGAAGTGATCACCGGCCAGCGCCGCGAAGGCATCTTCGCCGGGATTATGACCCTGACGCGTAAGGCATCCCAGGCCGGCGCGGTGATGCTGGTGGGGATCATCATGCAGATGTCGGGCTTTGTCTCCGGGCAGAAAACGCAGCCCTATGAAGTGAGCCATACCATTCTGCTGATCCTCAGCGTCGGTACCTTACTGGTGCTGGCCTGCGGTTTCCTCGTGTCCCTGCGCTTTAAGCTCAATCTGCAAACCCACAGCGTCCTGCGTGCGGAAACGCTGAAAATGCGTGAATCAGGCCGCGCTCAGCCGGAACTGGCCAGCGCCGAGGATCGTGAAGTGGTGGAGATGCTGGCCGGGATGCCGTACGACGCCCTGTGGGGAAACAACAATATTGGTTATCTGAATCGGAATAAACCCGCCGCGCCAGCGCTGAAGCAGCGTTCAGCCATGAATTCGACATATAACAGAGGTTAAGGATATGAAAGTTTGGCCTGTCAAACATAGCCCACTACTGCGCCAGCCGGAGCGTTTTATCGCCCGCAATGAACTGCAGGCGCTGATTCAGAAGGTGACGCACAATCTGGTCAACATTAAGGACGAAAGCGGGCAATTTTTACTGCGGCTGGACGACGGACGCGTTATCGACACCAAAGGATGGAACGGCTGGGAGTGGACTCACGGCGTCGGCCTGTACGGTATTTATCAGTATTATCAGCAGACCGGCGATACGGCAATGCGCGACATTATCGATAGCTGGTTTACCGACCGCTTTGCCGAGGGCGCGACCACCAAAAACGTCAACACCATGGCGCCGTTTCTCACCCTGGCATACCGCTACGAAGAGACGGGCAACTCCGCGTATCTGCCCTGGCTCGATAGCTGGGCGGAGTGGGCAATGAACGAAATGCCGCGCACTGAATCTGGCGGCATGCAGCACATCACCCTGGCGGAAGAGAATCATCAGCAGATGTGGGACGACACGTTGATGATGACGGTTCTACCGCTGGCGAAAATCGGCAAGCTGCTTAATCGTCCGGAATACGTAGAGGAGGCGGTGTATCAGTTTCTGCTGCACGTGCAGAATCTGCTGGACCGCGAGACCGGCCTGTGGTTCCACGGCTGGAGCTACGAGGGGCGGCATAATTTCGCCCACGCTCGCTGGGCGCGTGGGAATAGCTGGCTGACTATCGTGATTCCGGATTTTCTGGAACTGGTGGATTTACCCGAGAGCAGCGCGGTACGTCGTTATCTGGTGCAGGTGCTGAATGCGCAGATTGCGGCGCTGGCCCGCTGTCAGGACGATAGCGGCCTGTGGCATACGCTGCTTGACGATCCCGGCTCCTATCTTGAAGCGTCGGCGACCGCCGGTTTTGCTTATGGGATCCTCAAAGCTGTGCGCAAGCGCTACGTGAGCCAGGCGTATGCGGAGGTTGCGGAAAAAGCGATTCGTGGCATCGTGCAGAATATCTCACCGCAAGGGGAGCTGCTGCAAACGTCGTTCGGTACCGGAATGGGTTCGAATCTTGATTTTTATCGCGACATTCCGCTGACGTCGATGCCGTATGGTCAGGCGATGGCGATCCTGTGCCTGACGGAGTATCTGCGGAAGTATTTCTGAGAAGGGGGAATTCCCCGGTGGCGCTTACGCTTACCGGGGCTACAATGATGTTGCAGGTCTGATGAGCGTGGCGCCATCAGGCGTTATAAAACAAACCCGGCTTTCGCCGGGTTTGTTTTTACATCCGTTCTACGGTTTCGATACCCAGGGTATCCAGACCCAGCTTCAGCGTTTTTGCGGTCAACAGTGCCAGCTTCAGGCGGCTGTTGCGCGTCTCTTCGCTTTCGGCGCTCAGGATCGGGCAGTGCTCGTAGAATCCGGAGAACAGGCCAGCCAGATCGTACAGATAAGAGCACATGACGTGCGGCGTGCCTTCACGGGCGACGACGGTCAGGGTTTCTTCAAACTGCAGCAGACGGGCTGCCAGCTGGGCTTCACGGTCTTCGGTGATGACCACCGGCGCCGCCGCCAGCGCGCTTTCATCGGTATCCGCTTTGCGGAACACGGAGAGCACGCGGGTATAGGCATACTGCATATAAGGCGCGGTATTGCCCTCAAAGGCCAGCATGTTGTCCCAGTCAAAGATGTAGTCGGTGGTGCGGTTTTTAGACAAATCGGCGTATTTCACCGCGCCAATTCCGACCGCGTTCGCCAGTTTCTCCAGCTCGTCGGCGGGCATATCCGGGTTTTTCTCCGCCACCAGACGACGGGCGCGTTCCAGCGCTTCGTCCAGCAGGTCGGCGAGCTTCACGGTGCCGCCGGCGCGGGTTTTAAATGGTTTGCCGTCCTTGCCGAGCATCATGCCGAACATGTGGTGCTCCAGCGGGACGGAATCCGGTACGTAGCCGGCTTTACGCACAATGGTCCACGCTTGCATCAGGTGCTGATGTTGGCGAGAGTCGATGTAGTAAAGGACGCGGTCTGCATGCAGGTTTTCGTAACGGTATTTTGCGCAGGCGATATCGGTAGTGGTGTAGAGATAGCCGCCATCCTTCTTCTGGATAATCACGCCCATCGGTTCGCCTTCCTTGTTTTTGTACTCATCAAGGAACACCACGGTCGCGCCTTCGCTTTCTACCGCCAGACCTTTGGCTTTCAGATCGGCAACGATACCCGGCAGCATCGGGTTATAGAGGCTTTCACCCATTACGTCGTCGCGGGTCAGGGTGACGTTGAGGCGGTTATAGGTAAGCTGGTTTTGCGACATGGTAATGTCGACCAGCTTGCGCCACATTTCGCGGAAGTACTCGTCGCCGCCCTGCAGCTTAACGACGTAGCTGCGCGCGCGCTCGGCGAAGGCTTCATCTTCGTCGTAGTGTTTTTTCGCTTCGCGATAGAAACCTTCGAGGTCGGCCAGCGCCATCTCGCCGGCGTTTTCCTGCTGCTGCTTTTCCAGGTACGCGATCAGCATGCCGAACTGGGTGCCCCAGTCACCCACGTGGTTCGCGCGGATCACTTTATGCCCGAGAAACTCCAGCGTACGCACCGCGGCATCGCCAATAATGGTGGAGCGCAGGTGGCCTACGTGCATCTCTTTCGCCACGTTCGGCGCGGAGTAATCGACCACCACCGTCTGCGCCTGCGGCTGAGCCACGCCCAGACGTTCGGATTTCAGCGCGCTGCTGACGTTTTCCGCGAGGAAAGCCGGGTCGAGGAAAATATTAATAAAGCCGGGACCGGCGATTTCGACCTTACTGGCAATGCCGTTCAGGTCGAGATGAGTCAGGACCTGCTCTGCAAGTTGTCGCGGCGCCATGCCCAGTTTTTTGGCTACGGCCATCACGCCGTTGGCCTGATAGTCGCCGAACTGGACTTTTGCTGACTGGCGGACCTGAGGTTCGCAATCGGCAGACGCGCCTGCCGCGATCAGGGCCTGACTGACTTTTTCTGAGAGAAGAGCCTGAATATTCACCGAAATACCTTACGTTTAACACGCCGTCACCCAGAAGGGGCGGCGCAGGAATGTGGACAAATTAGGGCGGGAGTATACTGCATTTGCGCCCACGCGTCAGCACCGCGCAGAGGTTGCTAAGCCTCGCGCTCAACGAATAACCGTTCACTGGGGGCTGCCGACGATTGTCGGTTGGTAGGGCGCGGGAAACGCGATAAATTAACTCTTTTTAGCGAGTACCGAGGCTTACGATGGCGAACTGGCAGCAGATTGATGAACTGAACGATATTTCCGCGGACCTGCCGCGCTTTACCGAGGCGCTAAACGCGCTTGCTCACCGACTCGGTCTTGATATTACGCCCCATGACGCCGATCATATTTCCCTACGTTGTCACCAGAACGCCACGGCGGAGCGCTGGCGTCGCGGCTTTGAACAATGCGGTACTCTGCTGTCGGAAAATGTCATTAACGGTCGACCCATCTGCCTGTTCAGGCTGGATGAGCCGGTGGTCGTGGCGCATTGGCGTTTTCACATCGTTGAGCTACCGTGGCCGGGCGAAAAGCGCTATCCGCATGAGGGCTGGGAACATATTGAAATCGTACTGCCGGGCGAGCCTGAAACGCTCAATACCCGCGCGCTGGCGCTGCTGTCCGATGACGGGCTGAGCCAACCGGGCATTTTTGTGAAGACCAGCGCGCCGAAAGGCGAGCGTGAGCGTTTACCGAATCCGACCCTGGCGGTAACCGATGGCAAAGTGACGATTAAATTTCACCCGTGGTCGATTGAGCAAATTGTCGCCAGCGAACACGCTGAACGATGACAGTGTGACGTTACGCGGCGTCTGGCGGGAGAAATCGTGCCATTCTGGCGTGCCTGCTCAATCTACGGAGAGAAGAATGACCTTACTGGAAGTTTGCTGTTACAGCATGGAGTGCGCGCTGGAGGCCCAGCGCCGCGGCGCCGACCGCATCGAACTATGCGCCGCGCCGCAGGAGGGAGGGCTGACGTCTTCGCTGGGCGTACTGAAATCGGTACGTGGAGCGGTGACCATTCCCGTCCATCCGATTATTCGCCCGCGCGGCGGTGATTTTTGCTACACCGCGGGCGAGTTTGCCGCGATGCTGGATGATGTCGCTGCGGTGAAAGATATCGGTTTTCCCGGCCTGGTAATCGGTATTCTGGACGCCGATGGGCGGGTGGATGGCGGGCGAATGAAAAAAATAATAGCGGCGGCGGGAACCCTGGCCGTCACCTTTCATCGGGCCTTTGATATGTGCGCCAACCCGCGCCAGGCCAGCGCTGAGCTGGCTGAACTCGGCGTTCAGCGTATCCTGACTTCGGGCCAGCAGGCGTCTGCCGAAAAAGGAATTTCATTAATCAGGGAACTTATTTCCCAAAGCGATACTCCTATTATTATGGCCGGTGCAGGAGTGCGCGCCGCCAACCTGCCGCTGTTTTTACAGGCGGGGGTAAAAGAGGTGCATACCTCGGCAGGCCAATGGTTACCGTCTCCGATGCGCTTTCGCAATCCCGGATTGTCGATGTCTACGGATGCAGAAGCAGATGAATACTTACGCTACGCCGTCAATGGCGAAGCGGTAGCGGAAATGAAGAAGATTATTTCCGCACAGAGAGATTAAAACCCTAAATAATTCGAGTTGCGAGAAGGCGGCGATGCAGGGAATCCCCTGGAGCTTACTCAAGTAGTGACTGGAGGGAGCGAGGAAAGCCAACGTACATGCAACTTGAAGTATGACGGGGATAAACCGTTTTTTGCTGCACATCATGTCGCCCAATATGATGATTGCCCGTACCAGGCCCCTGCCCATTAAACAGGGGCCTTTTTTTATCCAGAATTCGCTCTAGCCGCGGGCTTTTTTCGCCGCTAACGACTGCTGCGTTTCCGGTTTACTGGCAATAATCACCGCGCGTAGCGGGGCAGGATAGCCTTCGAGAGTTTTGCTGCTATCGTGCGGATCGAGGAAATCGGCCAGCGACTCGGTGGTCATCCACTCGGTGCGGCGCTGCTCGTCGGTCGAAGTGACGCACGCATCGACAATACGCACATCGACAAAGCCGCACTTCTCCAGCCACTGCTTCAGCGCGGCGGCGGACGGGATAAAGTAGACGTTGCGCATTTGGGCATAGCGGTCGCCCGGCACCAGCACGGTATTTTCGTCGCCTTCAACGACCAGCGTCTCCAGCACCAGCTCGCCGCCGGGAACCAGCTGATCTTTGAGCTGCCACAGGTGATCGAGCGGAGAGCGGCGATGATACAGTACGCCCATCGAAAAGACGGTATCAAAGGCGTTGAGCGCGGGAAGCTGCTCAATACCCAGCGGCAGCAGATGCGCGCGCTGATCGTTGCCCAACAGTTTTCGCACCGCTTCAAACTGGCACAGAAACAGCTGGGTAGGGTCGATGCCCACCGCCAGATGAGCGCCGGCGCCAATCATGCGCCACATGTGGTATCCGCTGCCGCAGCCGACATCAAGGATGGTACGCCCGGTCAGGTCGGAAAGGTGCGGCAGTACGCGCTCCCACTTCCAGTCGGAACGCCATTCGGTATCGATATTCACGCCGTAAAGGGAGAAGGGCCCTTTACGCCACGGCATCAGATTCTTCAGCAGGTTTTCAATCCGCAGGCGCTGGCCGTCACCGAGCGGCGTTTCGCTCTCGGCGGTGACGCTATGCAGCAGATCCAGACGGTAGGGCGCAAACTCGGGCAGAAACTCGACGGCCCGTTCCCATTCCCGGTATTTGCCGTGCAGCGCGTCGCGCTGCCATGCCGCCACCTGGGCTGGCAGCGTCTCCAGCCAGTGCGAAAGCGGGCTTTTGGCAATCAATTGATAAAAGTTGCTGAAATCAATCATGCCGGGTCCCCGGATTTTACGGCGATTAACGATCCGAAGTTAAAGCACTGGAACCACAGCTCGGCATGTTCGAAACCGGCCTTACGCAGGCGCGCTTTATGGGTTTCCACGGAATCGGTGAGCATTACGTTTTCCAGCATGCTGCGCTTTTGGCTGATTTCCAGCTCGCTGTAGCCGTTAGCGCGTTTGAAGTCGTGATGCATGTTGAACAGGAGTTCGCCGACGTTGTCATCTTCGAAACTGAATTTTTCCGACAGCACCAGCGCGCCGCCCGGGTTCAGCCCCTGATAGACCTTGTCCAGAATGGCCTGACGTTCGCCGGGTTCGAGAAACTGAATGGTGAAATTCAGCACCACCATCGAGGCGTTTTCTATCGTGATGTGGCGAATATCGCCTTCAATCACCTCGACCGGCGTCGGCGCCTTATAGGCGTCAATATGGCGACGGCAGCGTTCGACCATCGCCGGCGAGTTATCGATGGCGATGATTTTGCAGCCTGCATGCGCAATATTGCGGCGCACGGACAGCGTGGCTGCGCCAAGCGAGCAGCCGAGATCGTAAACCTGGGTATCCGGCTGAACGAAACGTTCCGCCAGCATGCCGATCATCGAAATGATATTGGAATAGCCGGGAACAGAGCGCTGGATCATATCCGGGAAGACTTCAGCAACCCGTTCATCAAAGGTCCAGTCGCCGAGACTGGCAATCGGCGCGGAAAAAAGCGTATCGCGGTGAGACATAACGTTAAACCCGAAAAATCGAAAACGGCGTATTGTGCGCTAACGGACGGAGAAAACCAACTCCCAGGGCATATACCAGAAGTTCGCCAGCACCATCAGCAACAATGAACACCACGTCGCGCTCATGCCGGAACGACGCCAGCGGTAGAGACGATGATGAAAGCCATACGAGTGCATCAGGCGCCCGGCAATCAGCAAAATACCGCAGACGTGGACCATCCAGGTCTGTGCGCCGTTCATCTCCATAAACAGCAGCAGGATCAGACCAATGGGAACATACTCCACCGCGTTCCCGTGCACGCGAATAGCAACCTGCAGCTCGCTAAAACCGCCGTCGCCGTAGCCAACGCGATATTGCGTTCTCAGGCGTACGACGTCCCAGGAAAACTTAATAAGCAATAACGCACCTAAGACCGCATACAGCGCGCTGACCATACTCAAAACTCCCTTTTATCGCTTCCGGTGGCTCAATTGAGGATAGCAGGATATCAGAAAAGAGAGGTTTGCTGCGGAATTGACGGCGCATTCCCTATTTCCGGTAGGGCGGTACGCAGATCGCTCCACAGGGTATCGACCAGTTCCGGCGCCTGGGCGATATCCGGCGTATGGAGAAACAGGTACGGCGTGGCGGTCTGCGTCCATTTTGGCAGCGTGCGAATCCACACGCTAAAAAGCTCGCGATTCTGCGTCATATCATCGCTGCCGATAAAACGCACCATCGGATTATGGGCCGTCACCAGTGCATGGACGGGGACTTTCGGCTTCTTCTTCTGCGCCTCGATCATCGCCGGGCTGCGGGCGACGGCGCTATGAACCGGACGGCTATCCAGGATCACGCGATTGACGTTACGCTGATGCAGGCCGCGATTGAGCTGCTGTTCCGCTTCCCCTTTGGCGAAAAATTCCGGATGCCTTACCTCAACGCCGTAGCGGAATTCGCGCGGCAGGCTGTCGAGGAACGGCCAGAGGGCGGTGAGGTCCCGAGGGCCGAACGTCGCCGGCAGCTGGAGCCAATACTGGCCGATGCGCGAAGACAGCGGCGCCAGACGGGTAAAAAACTCATGGCTTAAGTCGTCGCAGTTGCGCAGCGCCGCCTGGTGCGAAATGGTGGCCGGAAATTTGAAGCAGAAGCGAAAATCGTCGTGGGTTTGTTCATACCAGCGGCTGACAATCTCCGCTTTTGGTAACGCGTACAGGGTGGTGTTGCCCTCCACGCAGTTGAAGTGGCGGGCATACTCTTCAAGGCTGGTGATACCCAGCCGCACCCACTTCGGGTGCGCCCACTGGGGAAGCCCTATATAAATCATAATGCGGCAAGCACCTCCTCGGTACTGCGTACGCGGGCAATCCGCGGGAAGATGTTCGTCATGCTGCCCTGATGCTGTTCAGCCGTTGCTGCGCTGCAGGCGTCTTCAACGAGAATCAGATTGAAGCCCAGCTCCCAGGCGTTGCGCGCCGTCGATTCGACGCCGATATTCGTGGAGATACCGCACAGAATAATCGTATCGATACCGCGACGGCGAAGCTGCAGCTCCAGGTCGGTGCCGTAAAAAGCTCCCCACTGGCGTTTGGTGACTTCGATATCGCTCGCCTGTTTTTCCAGCGCCAGCGGATAGGCCCACCAGTTTTCCGCTAACGTTGGCGCGCCTGCCTGGGCATCGACCGGCTGTTTCAGCGCTTCGGCGAAATCCGCCGACCAGCCAACGCGAACCATGACCACCGGGGAACCCTGCTGGCGGCACTTTTTGGCCAGACTCGCGGCGCGCTCAACCACTTCGTCAGCACGATGCGGGCCGCCGGCAAACGGTAAAATGCCTTCCTGCAGGTCAATAACCACCAGCGCGGTCTTTTTTGCATTGAGTTCTAACATGATATCCCCGTATCTTCTTTTGTTGTCAGGCCGCTACAATACCGTTGCCGATCTCGCCCGAGGGTAACAAATTTTGTTAATTTTTGTGAGTACAAGCAATAAGCGCGTAGCAAAGCAACGCAGCGCGCTGCGCCGGGCTTATCGTGCGCCATAATTTCCAGTATAATAGCCGCCTTTTTTCATTCAGTTGTGACATCAGCTAAAGCTGCGACCTCGTCGCCTGCAAGGCAGGCAACAATCCGCCTGCGGCTAAGTTAAGGGATATCTCATGCGTACAGAATATTGCGGGCAGCTTCGTCTGTCCCACGTAGGGCAGCAAGTGACTCTGTGTGGTTGGGTCAACCGTCGTCGTGATCTTGGTAGCCTTATCTTTATCGATATGCGTGACCGCGAAGGCATCGTGCAGGTGTTTTTCGATCCGGATCGCGCCGACGCATTAAAGCTGGCCTCTGAACTGCGTAATGAGTTCTGCATCCAGGTCACCGGCACCGTGCGTGTGCGTGACGAAAAAAACGTTAATAGCGATATGGCCACCGGCGCCATCGAAGTGCTGGCATCCGACCTGACCATTATCAACCGCGCGGAAGCGCTGCCGCTGGATTCCAACCACGTCAATACCGAAGAAGCGCGTCTGAAATACCGCTACCTGGATCTGCGTCGTCCGGAAATGGCGCAGCGCCTGAAAACGCGAGCGAAGATTACCAGCCTCGTTCGTCGGTTTATGGACGACCACGGTTTCCTCGATATTGAAACGCCGATGCTGACCAAAGCTACGCCGGAAGGCGCGCGCGACTACCTGGTGCCTTCACGCGTGCATAAAGGTAAATTCTACGCGCTGCCGCAGTCTCCACAGCTGTTCAAACAGCTGCTGATGATGTCCGGTTTTGACCGCTACTATCAGATTGTGAAATGTTTCCGCGACGAAGACCTGCGTGCCGACCGCCAGCCGGAATTCACCCAGATCGACGTCGAGACCTCCTTTATGACCGCCGAGCAGGTGCGTGAAGTCATGGAAGCGCTGGTGCGTAACCTGTGGCAGGAAGTGAAGGGCGTGGATCTGGGCGATTTCCCGATCATGACCTTCGCCGAAGCCGAGCGTCGCTACGGTTCCGATAAACCAGACCTGCGCAACCCGATGGAGCTGGTGGATGTCGCCGATCTGGTGAAAACGGTGGAATTCGCCGTCTTCGCAGGTCCGGCTAACGACGCCAAAGGCCGCGTTGCCGCGCTGCGCGTACCGGGTGGCGCTGCGCTGACCCGTAAGCAAATCGACGAGTACGGAAAGTTTGTCCAGATCTACGGCGCAAAAGGCCTGGCCTATATTAAAGTCACCGAGCGGGCGAAAGGCCTTGAAGGCATCAACAGCCCGGTAGCTAAATTCCTTAACGCCGATATCGTTGAAGCGATCCTTGAGCGCACCGGCGCGCAGGATGGCGACATGATCTTCTTCGGCGCGGATAACAAAAAAGTGGTCGCCGACGCGCTCGGCGCGCTGCGTCTGAAGCTGGGCAAAGACCTGAACCTGACCGACGAAGCCAAATGGGCGCCGCTGTGGGTTATCGACTTCCCGATGTTTGAAGACGACGGTGAAGGCGGTCTGACCGCGATGCACCATCCGTTCACCTCGCCGAAAGATATGTCCGCCGCCGAGCTGAAGGCCGCGCCGGAAGACGCGGTGGCCAACGCCTACGATATGGTCATCAACGGCTATGAAGTCGGCGGCGGTTCGGTGCGTATTCACAGCGGTGAAATGCAGCAGACCGTGTTCGGCATTCTCGGGATTAACGAACAAGAGCAGCGCGAGAAGTTTGGCTTCCTGCTGGACGCGCTGAAATACGGTACTCCGCCGCACGCGGGCCTGGCTTTCGGTCTTGACCGTTTGACCATGCTGCTGACCGGTACTGATAATATCCGTGACGTTATTGCTTTCCCGAAAACTACCGCCGCCGCTTGCCTGATGACCGAAGCGCCAAGCTTCGCTAACCCGGCATCGCTGAGCGAACTGGGCATTCAGGTGGTGGCGAAAGAGGCAAAAGAGTCTTTGGAGAATAAGTAAGATGTCATTCAAGCTCCCCGTTTCCGTACTGGTGGTGATTTACGCCAAAGATACGAAGCGGGTGCTGATGTTGCAGCGGCGCGACGATCCCGCGTTCTGGCAGTCGGTTACCGGCAGTCTGGAAGAGGGAGAGACCGCGCCGCAGGCTGCCGCGCGTGAAGTTATGGAAGAAGTCGCCATTGATGTCGCCAGCGAGCAGCTGGCGTTGGTTGACTGTCAGCGCACGGTAGAGTTCGAGATTTTTTCTCATTTACGTCATCGCTATGCGCCGGGCGTTGAGCGTAATACGGAATTTTGGTTCCGTCTTGCGCTCCCTCATGAACGCCAGATTGTCTTTACGGAACATCTGGACTATCGCTGGGTTGATGCGGCGGAAGCCGCCACGTTGACCAAGTCCTGGAGCAACCGGCAGGCGATTGAAGAATTTGTAATTAACGCCGCCTGAAAGGGCGCGCTTTTTTGGAGAGTTTTTTATGGCAGGTCATAGTAAATGGGCCAACACCAAACACCGCAAAGCGGCACAGGATGCCAAGCGCGGTAAGATCTTTACGAAAATTATTCGCGAGCTGGTCACCGCCGCGCGTCTGGGCGGCGGCGACGCAGGCTCTAACCCGCGTTTGCGCGCGGCAATCGACAAAGCGCTGAGCAACAACATGACCCGCGACACCCTGAACCGTGCTATCGCGCGTGGCGTGGGCGGCGATGATGATGCGAACATGGAAACCATCATCTATGAAGGTTATGGTCCTGGCGGCACGGCGGTGATGGTTGAATGTCTGTCAGACAACCGTAACCGTACCGTTGCTGAAGTACGTCATGCCTTCACCAAAACCGGCGGTAACCTGGGGACCGACGGTTCCGTTTCCTACCTGTTCAGCAAAAAAGGCGTTATCTCCTTCGAGAAAGGCGACGAAGATGCGATCATGGAAGCGGCGCTGGAAGCGGGCGCGGAAGACGTTGTGACTTATGACGACGGCGCGATTGACGTTTATACCGCGTGGGAAGAGATGGGCGCGGTACGCGATGCGCTGGAAGCCGCCGGCCTGAAAGCGGACGCCGCTGAAGTCTCGATGATCCCGTCAACCAAAGCGGATATGGACGCGGAAACTGCGCCGAAACTGCTGCGTTTGATCGATATGCTGGAAGATTGCGACGACGTGCAGGAAGTTTATCACAACGGCGAGATCTCTGATGAGGTCGCCGCAACCCTGTGATACCCGTAATCTTTCAGCCCACAGCGGTGTTGGCTCTCCTCGCTTACCCCGGTCACGTAGTGAATCTACGCTCCCGGGGATGCGCTGCGTGGCCGCCTGGCTGTGAACTGAAATCTTTAGGGTCTCACGGGCTAGTTATGACCGGAGGCGCGTGATGGCCATTATTCTCGGCATTGACCCGGGGTCGCGCGTCACTGGTTATGGCGTTATCCGCCAGGTTGGACGCCAGCTCAGCTATCTGGGCAGCGGCTGTATTCGCACGAAAGTGGATGATTTACCGTCTCGCCTGAAGCTTATCTATGCGGGCGTAACGGAAATTATCACCCAGTTCCAGCCTGACTATTTCGCCATCGAACAAGTGTTTATGGCGAAGAACGCCGACTCGGCGCTGAAGCTCGGCCAGGCTCGCGGCGTGGCGATTGTCGCGGCGACGAATCAGGACCTGCCGGTCTTTGAGTACGCCGCCAGGCAGGTAAAGCAGACCGTTGTCGGGATCGGCAGCGCGGAAAAGAGTCAGGTGCAGCATATGGTGCGCACCTTGCTCAAGCTGCCGGCTAACCCGCAGGCGGATGCGGCGGATGCCTTAGCGATTGCCATTACCCACTGCCACGTCAGCCAGAACGCCGCCCAGATCAGCGAAAGCCGCCTGAATCTGGCGCGCGGACGCTTACGATAACCTGAAATCAGGCTGGATATCTATCCAGCCTTTTTTTATGATACCGCATTAGACTTTCAGCCCTTAATCCAGGAGCTCCACGTGATAGGCAGACTCAGAGGCATCATTCTCGAAAAACAACCCCCGCTGGTTTTACTCGAAACGGGAGGCGTAGGTTATGAGGTTCATCTGCCGATGACCTGTTTCTACGAGCTGCCGGACGTGGGCAAAGAGGCGATCATTTTTACCCACTTTATCGTGCGCGAAGATGCCCAACTGCTGTATGGCTTTAACAACAAGCAGGAGCGCACGCTGTTTAAAGAGCTGATTAAAACCAACGGCGTCGGTCCGAAGCTGGCGCTGGCGATCCTTTCCGGCATGTCGGCGCAGCAGTTTGTGAATGCCGTTGAGCGCGAGGAGCTGGCGGCGCTGGTGAAGCTGCCGGGAATCGGTAAGAAAACCGCGGAACGCCTGATTGTCGAAATGAAAGACCGCTTTAAAGGGCTGCACGGCGATCTGTTTACGCCGGCGGCAGATCTGGTGCTGACGTCTCCAGCCGGTCCTTCTGATGATGATGCTGAACAGGAAGCGGTTGCCGCGCTGGTGGCGCTGGGCTATAAACCTCAGGAGGCCAGCCGGATGGTCAGCAAAATCGTACGCCCGGATGCCAACAGTGAAACGCTAATTCGCGAAGCGCTCCGCGCCGCGTTGTGAGGTAAGGGATGATTGAAGCAGACAGGCTGGTATCGGCGGACAGCAGCGGTTTTGAAGAGGCGGCCGACCGCGCCATTCGCCCTAAATTGCTGCAAGAGTATGTGGGCCAGCCGCACGTCCGTTCGCAAATGGAGATTTTTATCCAGGCGGCGAAGCTGCGCGGCGACGCGCTCGATCACCTGCTGATTTTTGGCCCGCCGGGGCTGGGGAAAACCACCCTGGCAAACATCGTCGCCAACGAGATGGGCGTGAACCTGCGCACCACCTCTGGCCCGGTGCTGGAAAAGGCGGGCGATCTGGCGGCGATGTTGACCAATCTTGAACCCCACGACGTCCTGTTTATCGACGAGATTCATCGCCTGTCACCGGTTGTTGAAGAAGTTCTCTATCCGGCAATGGAAGATTATCAGCTGGATATCATGATTGGCGAAGGGCCCGCGGCGCGTTCGATAAAAATCGATCTGCCGCCGTTTACCCTGATTGGCGCGACGACTCGCGCAGGTTCATTGACTTCGCCGCTGCGCGACCGTTTTGGCATCGTCCAGCGCCTGGAGTTCTACCAGATCCCGGACCTGCAGCATATTGTCAGCCGCAGCGCCCGCTATATGGGGCTGGAGATGAGCGAAGATGGGGCTCTGGAGGTCGCGCGTCGCGCGCGCGGCACGCCGCGAATCGCCAACCGCCTGCTGCGCAGGGTGCGCGATTTTGCCGAGGTTCGCTACGACGGGCGTATCTCTGAGGATATTGCCGCGCAGGCGCTGGATATGCTCAACGTGGATGCGGAAGGCTTTGATTATATGGACCGTAAGCTGCTGCTGGCGGTCATCGATAAATTCTTTGGCGGGCCGGTCGGGCTGGATAACCTGGCGGCGGCCATTGGCGAAGAGCGGGAAACGATTGAAGATGTACTGGAGCCGTATCTGATCCAGCAGGGCTTTTTACAGCGTACCCCGCGCGGGCGAATGGCGACGGTGCGGGCCTGGACCCACTTCGGCATTACACCGCCGGAGATGCCTTAAACGTTGTCCGGCGATAAAACAGCAGACCGCAAGAACCAGTAGCCCGGCTAAGCGGAGCGCAAGCCGGGAAAATAGCTGAGCGGTGGATGTCCCGGCTTACGGCATGAACGCCTTAGCCGGGCTACAACGTACGCGGAGCATAGCGTCAGGCGGCCGATTTCTTGCTCATGCTGATGATAAACAGCAGCGCGGCGCATAGTACCACGGAAGGCCCCGCCGGCGTGTCGTAGAACGCCGAGAAGGTCAAACCGCCGGTCACGGCAATCATTCCCACTCCAACCGCTACCCCCGCCATTTGTTCAGGCGTACGGGCAAAGCGACGGGCCGTTGCGGCGGGAATAATCAGCAGCGATGTGATAATCAGCGCCCCGACGAACTTCATCGCCACGCCGATCGTCAGCGCGGTGACCAGCATCAGAAGCAGTTTCACCCGCTGGAGCTTAACGCCATCAACAAACGCCAGATCTGGGCTAATGGTCATCGACAGCAGGTTGCGCCACTGCCAAAGCAGGATCGCCAGCACGATAACCACGCCAATAGCGATAGCTATCAAGTCTTCCGGCGTCACCGCCAGCAGATCGCCGAACAGATAGGCCATCAGGTCGACGCGCACGTTTGACATCAGGCTGACCACCACCAGACCCAGCGACAGCGCGCTGTGCGCCATGATGCCGAGTAGCGTGTCCACCGCCAGGTGGGGACGTTTTTCCAGCCATACCAGCCCGCCCGCCAGCAACAGCGTCACCGCGATGACCGCATAAAACGGGTTAACGTTCAGCAGTAAACCAAAAGCGACGCCAAGCAGAGAGGCGTGGGCGAGGGTATCGCCGAAGTAGGACATTCGCCGCCAGACGACGAACGATCCCAGCGGACCCGCGGCACAGGCGAGCATCATTCCGGCCAGCCAGCCGGGGAGCAGTAATTCAATCATTAACGGTCATTTCCCCGACGCAGTACAATCCGCCCCTGCAGGTCATGGCGGTGATTATGATGATGGCGATAAATACCCAGCTGTTCCGCGCCGCGCTGGCCGAACATCGAGATAAATTCCGGGTGCATAGAAACCACTTCCGGCGCGCCGGAGCAGCAAATATGCTGATTGAGACACAGCACTTCGTCGGTTTTGGCCATCACCAGATGCAGGTCATGAGAAACCATCAGCACGGCGCAATCAAGCTCCTGGCGCAGTTGGTTAATCAGATCGTAAAGCGCCACCTGGCCGTTGACGTCAACGCCCTGCGTTGGCTCGTCGAGCACCAGCAGCTGCGGCTTATTGAGCAGCGCCCGCGCCAGCAGTACCCGCTGGGTCTCGCCGCCGGAAAGTTTCTGCATTGGGGCGTCGATCAGATGCCCGGCCTGTACGCGCTTCAGCGCCGGCAGAATATCGCGCTTGTGGGTTCCCGGACGTAAAAGCATAAAGCGGCTGACGGTCAGCGGCATCGTGGCATCAAGATGCAGCTTTTGCGGGACATAGCCGATCCGCAGATGTCCCTCGCGTTTGATAACCCCTTCCGAAGGTGCTACCAGTCCAAGAACTACCCTTACGAGGGTCGATTTACCGGCGCCGTTTGGCCCCAGTAAGGTTAAAATTTTGCCCGGCTTTAGCGTTAGCGAAATGTCAGACAGCACGCGCCTTTGGCCATAAACGACCGCGACGTTTTCCAGCGTTACAAGATTTGTCATATCAAATTAGAGGTTGCACAAGCCAGTGAATGTTATAATATCACATCTTTCTCATTCTATACGATGATTAGACGCATTATGTTACATAAAAATACGCTTCTTTGCGCTGGACTTAGCGCCGCTTTTTTGTTCGCCCATGCGCCGTTGGCTAGCGCCGCCGTTGTCACCTCCCTTAAACCGCTGGGCTTTATCGCTTCCGCTATCGCGGATGGGGTCACGGAGACCCAGGTACTGCTGCCAGACGGGGCGTCCGAGCACGATTATTCGCTGCGGCCATCGGATGCAAAACGCTTACAGAACGCAGACTTAGTGGTCTGGATTGGACCCGAAATGGAAGCGTTTATGGATAAGTCAACGCAAAGCATTGCGCCAAACAAAAAGGTGACGATTGCCGAGCTTGACGGCGTGAAACCGTTACTCATGAAAGGCACCGACGACGACGATGACCATCATGGTCACGACCATGGCGCAGGGGAAAATAGTGACGACGATCACCATCACGGCATCTATAACATGCATCTGTGGCTTTCCCCAGAGATAGCGCGCCTTTCGGCGGTTGCAATCCACGATAAATTATTGGAACTTATGCCGCAGAGTCGAGCCAAACTTGACGCCAACCTGAAGGATTTTGAGGCAAAATTAGCCGCAACCGACAAGCAGGTTGGGACCGAGCTGGCACCGCTGAAAGGGAAGGGATATTTCGTTTTTCATGACGCCTATGGCTACTTTGAAAAACACTACGGTTTGACCTCACTGGGTCATTTTACTGTCAACCCTGAAATCCAGCCTGGTGCGCAGCGTTTACACGAAATCAGAACACAGCTGGTTGAGCAAAAAGCAACTTGCGTTTTTGCTGAGCCACAGTTCAGGCCAGCGGTCATAGAAGCTGTTGCCAGGGGAACGTCCGTGCGCATGGGAACCCTGGATCCACTTGGAATCGGAATTAAGCTGGGTAAAGAGAGTTATCCGCAATTCCTGAGCCAGATGGCGAATCAGTATTCAAGCTGCCTGAAAGGAGAATAACGAGGAAGTGAATACGTGCAACAGATAGCCCGCGCTGTCACTCAGGCATTTAACAATCTGCCACGACCTCACCGCGTTATGCTGGGGTCGCTTAGCGTTCTTACCTTAGCGGTCGCCGTCTGGCGACCTTACATTTACCACCATCCTGAAACGGCTCCCATCAGCAGAACCATCGAGCTTGAGCAAAGCGAAATTCGTTCTCTGCTGCCAGAAGCCTCGGAACCTATCGATCAGGCACCTCAGGAAGAGGAGGCCATCCCTCAGGATGAGCTGGATGATAAAGCGGATGGCGATTCCGGCGGCCACGAATATGTGGTGTCGACCGGCGATACGCTCAGCAGCATTCTTAATCAGTACGGCATCGATATGGGCGATATTGCCCGGCTCTCCTCGGTAGATAAAGAGCTGCGTAATCTGAAAATTGGTCAACAGCTCTCCTGGACCCTGACGGCGGACGGCGACCTGCAAAGCCTGACCTGGGAAATGTCGCGCCGCGAAACCCGCACCTACGATCGAGTCGCTAACGGTTTCAAAATGAGCAGCGAGCTGCAAAAAGGCGACTGGGTCAACAGCGTACTGAAAGGTACCGTTGGCGGCAGCTTTGTCGCCAGCGCTCGTGATGCCGGCCTGACCAGCACCGAAATCAGCGCGGTGATCAAGGCCATGCAGTGGCAGATGGACTTCCGTAAGCTGAAAAAAGGCGATGAATTCTCCGTGCTGATGTCGCGTGAAATGCTCGACGGTAAGCGCGAGCAGAGCCAACTGCTTGGCGTGCGCCTGCGCTCGGATGGTAAAGACTACTACGCGATCCGCGCTGAGGATGGCAAATTCTACGACCGCAACGGTACCGGCCTGGCGAAGGGGTTCCTGCGTTTCCCGACCGCACGTCAGTTCCGCGTCTCTTCGAACTTTAATCCACGTCGTTTGAACCCGGTGACCGGCCGCGTAGCGCCGCATCGCGGCGTCGATTTTGCAATGCCGCAGGGCACACCGGTGCTGTCGGTAGGGGATGGCGAAGTGGTGGTGGCTAAACGTAGCGGTGCGGCCGGTTATTACGTCGCCGTCCGCCATGGCCGCACCTATACCACCCGCTATATGCACCTGCGTAAGCTGCTGGTCAAACCCGGGCAGAAGGTCAAACGCGGCGATCGCATTGCGCTGTCGGGCAACACCGGCCGTTCTACCGGCCCGCATCTGCATTATGAAGTGTGGATTAACCAGCAGGCGGTCAACCCGCTGACGGCGAAACTGCCGCGTACGGAAGGGCTCAGCGGTTCCGACCGTACCGATTATCTGGCGCAGGCAAAACAGGTTATTCCGCAGCTGCGGTTTGACTAACCTTCCGTCAGTTAAAGCCGGCGCCAGCTGTGCGCCGGCTTTTTCTTTTGTACGTTACTCAACGTATCGCTAAACTAACTCATTATCTTTATTGAGCGGAACGTCTGCGGATTAGGCATGGAAACGAAAAAAAATAATATTGAATTTATTCCAAAATTTGAAAAATCCTTTTTACTGCCGCGCTACTGGGGCGCTTGGTTAGGGGTTTTTGCCTTCGCCGGTATCGCTCTGACGCCAGCGTCTTTCCGCGATCCGATTCTCGGCAAACTGGGGCGTTTTGTGGGTCGCCTGGCAAAGAGTTCGCGCCGTCGGGCGCAGATTAACCTGCTGTACTGTTTCCCGGAAAAGAGTGAGCAGGAACGAGAAGACATTATTGATGCAATGTACGCCTCCGCGCCGCAGGCGATGGTCATGATGGCGGAACTAGGCCTGCGCGACCCGCAGCGCATTCTTTCCCGCGTCGACTGGCAGGGCAAAGAGATCATCGATGAGATGCAGAGGAACAACGAGAAAGTGATCTTTCTGGTTCCTCATGCCTGGGGAGTGGACATTCCGGCGATGCTGATGGCGTCGGGCGGGCAAAAAATGGCGGCGATGTTCCATAATCAGGGCAACCCGGTCTTTGATTACGTCTGGAATACCGTCCGCCGACGTTTCGGCGGACGTATGCACGCGCGCAACGACGGGATCAAACCGTTTATTCAGTCGGTGCGTCAGGGCTACTGGGGCTACTATCTACCGGATCAGGATCACGGCGCCGAGCACAGCGAATTCGTTGATTTCTTTGCCACCTATAAAGCGACGCTGCCGGCGATTGGCCGTTTAATGAAAGTGTGCCGCGCCCGCGTCGTGCCGCTGTTCCCGGTCTATGATGGCGAAACGCATCGCCTGACGGTGCTGGTGCGCCCGCCGATGGACGATCTGCTGGAGGCGGACGATACCACTATCGCCCGGCGGATGAACGAAGAGGTGGAAGTGTTCGTGAAGCCGCATACCGAGCAGTACACCTGGATCCTCAAACTGCTGAAAACGCGCAAGCCGGGTGAAATCGAGCCGTATAAGCGTAAAGAGCTGTACCCGCGAAAGTCGTCGCGCCAGGGTTAATAATCGCAGCCAGTGGGCTTCCGGGTTCATTGGCTGTATTGTTTGAGTAGCGCCAAATGGTCGACAACGAGCCGGTAACGATATTCTGGACGACCGGTGATGCCGTAATGATTGGTGGTGTAGAGAATATGTAGCTGCTCAAGCCAAATCAGGTATTTACGGCATGAAACTCTGGATATCTGCAATGCCGCAGCCAGCTCATTGGTCGAAAAATCACGTTCCTGCCAGGCGTCAATCCACTGGCACACCAGACGAAGCGTCTGCGGCGTAAGTCCTTTTGGCAAGCGGCGCGCGCCCTCGTGTTGTTGAACCCCGCTGCGCAACAGGCTGTCGACATCGGCTTGAGCGTAGCAGGATTTCGCGTTTTTCAAATCGCGCTTTTTACGCCATGACAGCAGCGCCTCCTCAAAGCGCGGAAACTGAAACGGTTTTATCAGGTAATCGACCACGCCGTAATGCAGCGCCGTCTGAACCGTTACCCTATCGGCGGCGGAGGTAATCATAATGACATCAATATTGCGCGCATCGGCGCGTAGCGCAGGCAGCAGTTCCAGCCCATTATCCTGCTGCATATAGACATCCAGCAGCACCAGATCGATCTGCGGCAAATGGCTAAGCATCTCCCTGGCTTCGCGGACCGTCGGGGCTACGCCGCAGCAGTGAAAATCAGCCACCCGGCTGAGAAACAGCCGGTTCAGTTCGGCCACCATCGAATCATCATCGACAATCAGCACATTAATCATGCGTGGGTTCTCGCTTCGGCGGGAAGCAGGGCGCTTCCCGCAGTGTTCACCCGGCAGCGGGCGTTTAAAATGGCGAGCGTTTATACGCGGTGTAGCGCGCTCGCCAGAAGGTGCGATCGATATTCTCGGCCAACTGGGCTTCGCTGATAAGCGGCGCGACGCCGTCCTGCTGAGCCGCGCGAGCGACATCTGCGGCAATCGCCCGGGAAATCATCTCAATCTCTTCGACCGGCGGCAGCAATCCGCCGGCTTCGCGGGTAGCTAAAGGCGAGTGGGCGGCGAGGGTTTTACTACAGGTGATAAGCATTGCCTCGGTAACGCGTTCCGCTTTACTGGCCAGAATTCCCAGCCCCAGGCCGGGGAAGATATAGGCGTTGTTGCACTGGGCGATATCGTAGGTCTTACCGTCATAGCAGACGGGAGCGAACGGACTACCGGTGGCAATCAGCGCGTTCCCCCGGGTCCATTCCAGCAAATCCTTCGGCTGGGCTTCAGCGCGGGACGTCGGGTTAGATAAGGGCATAATAATCGGGCGCGGGCAGTGCTGAT
The DNA here is from genome assembly GCF_018139045.1 of Klebsiella pasteurii. NCBI lineage: Bacteria > Pseudomonadati > Pseudomonadota > Gammaproteobacteria > Enterobacterales > Enterobacteriaceae > Klebsiella > Klebsiella pasteurii. The sequence continues at coordinate 1,794,808 of NZ_CP073236.1, read as the reverse complement.
GCATCTCTTTGATGATCTCTTCGCTGAACAGTCCCGGCTGGCCTGATACGCCGATCAGCACGGTGGGGTGGACGTTGCGTACAACATCCATCAGCGACAGGTGGGCCGCGTCGGTATCCCAGTGGGCAATATGTTTCTGCGGCGTCACGTGGCTGCGCTGAAAATCCAGCAAATTGGGCATCTCATCGGTTAACAGACCAAAGCGGTCAACCATAAAGATCCGATTGCGCGCTTCCTGCTCTGACAGCCCGTCATCAACCATCAGGGCCATGATTTTTTCCGCAATCCCACATCCGGCGGAACCGCTGCCGAGAAACACCACGCGCTGGTCGCGGATCCGCGTACCGGCCGCAGCGGCGGCGGCAATCAGCGTGCCAGAGGTCACGGCCGCCGTGCCCTGGATATCATCGTTGAAACAGCAAAGCTGGTCACGATAGCGGTTAAGTAACCGGGTAGCATTTTTTTGCGCAAAATCTTCGAACTGCAGTAACACTTGTGGCCAGCGCTGACTGATGGCATGCACAAACATGTCCATAAATTCCATGTACTGCTCGTCGCTAATACGTGGATGACGCCAGCCCATATACAGCGGGTCCTCCAGATGCTGGGCGTTGTTGGTGCCCACATCCAGCATAATGGGCAGCGTTGATGCCGGATGAATCCCCCCGCAGGCGGTATATAACGAGAGTTTGCCGATCGGGATCCCCATGCCGCCAATCCCCTGATCGCCGAGACCCAGGATGCGCTCGCCGTCGGTCACGACAATGACTTTGATATCGTTGCGGGAGAAGCCCTGCAGCATCTCGTCAATATTGTTGCGGTTAGGCCATGAAATAAACAGGCCGCGCCCCCGACGATAAATTTCTGAGAAGTGTTCACACGCTTCGCCTACCGTTGGGGTATAAATGATCGGCAGCGTTTCTTTCATATGGTTGCGCAGCAGATTATAGAATAGGGTCTCGTTAGTATCCTGTATATTTCGAAGATAAATATGCCGCGATATATCCCGTTTAAACTGGCAAAATTGCCCCCAGGCGCGCGCGGTTTGTTCTTCAATAGTTTCAACATTATGTGGCAGCAGCCCCTGAAGATTAAATGCGGACCGTTCACCTTGAGTAAAAGCGAGGCCTTTATTTAATAACGGGTTTTCCAGCAGGACGGCACCGTTATAAGGCGTGTATAAGGTTTCTGTGGCTAACATTGGATGACTCCTGAATATGATATCAAATAATTGCCGGGATTCTTCCGGCTTTACTTCAGTGATTATGAGATTAAATAAATCATAATTCCTTCGGTAACGACGCCGATGGCGGTGCCCAGCAAAATAGAGGATGAGGCGGGCTCGATATAGGTATCGCTGCGCAGGGCAAACATCCCTGCCGCAATGGCGGAAGGCGTCGCGCCGATGATAATGACCTGCTGCATCAGGCTATGGCTGAGGCCAAAGGCTAAACCAGCCACGGCCATCATTGCCGGTTGGATCAGGTTTTTAATACTGATATTGGTACAGGTTTGAATATTGACCGTAGGACGCTCACCGTAAAAGAGCAGCCCAAGGGCGAACAGGGAGAGGCCGCCCGCCACTTTTCCCACCATCTCAATAGGCATACTGAGCATATGCGGCAGCTGTACCCCCGCGAGGCTGAGCAGCACGCCGGAAATCGGGATCCAGACTATTGGGTTTCTGACGGCTTTAAACAGGTTTTGCAGGATAAGCTGCAGCGCATCAGGCTGTTGTAGATCAGCGTAGGCGCGCTTATCTCCCATGCGAATCAGAATGATGGTCAAGGGGATCATCAATACGCTGGTCACCAGGTTGCCGATAAGCACCCCGAGAAAGCCCTCGGGGCCAATCAGCACCGCAAGCACGGGGGCGCCAAAGTAGGCCATATCGGGGAAAGCGCACACCAGGGACTGAATTGCGCTGGTTTTTATATCATGGCGAAAAACGTAGCGTGAGATCAGTAGCGTGAGGAAATACGATCCCATAAGACCGATGACCAATACCGCCATAAAGGTGAAGTTTTTAATCTTATCGGGATGGGTATTCAATGCGCCGATAAACAGATGGAAGGGAAGTGCAAAACGAATAACCACCGTGGCCAGCACGGACGCGTCCTCGCGGCGGCTGTAGCCCAACTTGCCGCTTAGCCATCCGAGCAGCATGATAAACACCAGGGGAAAAAGGGATTCTAAAAGCAGTGAAGGCATAGGATGTCCTGAAAATATATTATCGGCGACGTTGTATTTTTTTAATCTAACGATCCCTCGGTATTTAAAAGGTGATAGTCATCACAGTCGCCGGGCTTTAAATAATTTCGCCTTGACTACTTTACTTACAAATAGGGAAAAGAGGGTGGGATCATCAACTTATATCCCTGGCATTCAATTATTGCGACGATGCTAACTTTAGTTTCGTGGTGATAAATTAAATTACTTAAAATGAATTTTGTGGTTTAGTCACAAAGTAGAACAGCGAAATTTGGATCTCGTTTTTAATTTTAAATTCCTGTGCTAACGTTTTTTTGTTTTATTGGCATTGTGGCTGGTACTCTTTTTTAATTTTATTACGCAGTTTTAATATTGCGTCGATACCCTACGTCATCATAATTCAGGTAAAAATATGGAAAATAATTCTCTGAACCACCCGATAGATAAAACGCTGCCGAGCGGGTCGTCGGTCCGACTTTTATCCAATATTGAGGTCGGCGCCGTACCGTTGACGCTCTTTATCGGGATAGCGACGATTGTGGCTATCTCTGCAACCGCAGGTCTGCTGCCGAAGAATATGATTGGCGGCCTGGCGGTGATTATGACCCTGGGGTTCGCGTTGGCTAAAATTGGCCGAATGGTGCCGATCCTTAAGGATATAGGCGGCCCGGCCATTTTGTGCCTGATGGTGCCCTCGGTGCTGGTCTATTTCGGCATGTTTGAAGCGCATACCCTCGATACCGTGCATTTGCTGATGAAGGAGGCCAATCTCCTCTATTTCGTTATCGCCTGCCTGGTCGTCGGCAGCATACTGGGTATGAACAGAACTATCCTGATTCAGGGAATGGTCCGTATGTTTGTCCCGCTGGTCGTAGGGACCGGGGCGGCAATCTTAACCGGCCTGCTGGTGGGCAGTTTATTTGGCTACAGTTTCTACCACACCTTTTTCTTTATTATCGTGCCGATCATCGGCGGCGGCATCGGTGAAGGGATCCTGCCCCTGTCGCTGGCCTATTCAGCCATTCTCGGACAAACGCCCGATGTTTACGTTGCGCAACTGGCGCCGGCCGCCGTGGTGGGCAACATTTTCGCCATTATTTGCGCCGGTTTTCTGGCGCGCATGGGCGCGCGACGCCCTTTGCTTTCCGGCAACGGGATGCTGATCCGCAGCCATGAAGATAATAGCGTCTTTGCGCAAAATCAGAGCGCGCAACCCACGGATTTCCAACTGATGGGGGCCGGGCTTTTAATGATTTGCGCGTTTTTCATCGTCGGCGGTCTGTTGGAAAAGGTGGTGCATATTCCGGGGCCGGTACTGATGATCCTGGCTGCGGTGTTCTGTAAATACGCTAAAGTTATCCCGGCGGCGATGGAGCTGGGGGCGCACAGCTGCTACAAGCTCGTGTCGGCCGCGCTGGTTTGGCCGCTGATGATTGGTCTGGGAATGCTGTATGTTCCGCTGGAAAGCGTGGTTGCGGTATTTTCGGTGGGCTACGTGGTGGTTTGCGGCTCCATCGTCATGGCAATGGCGCTGAGCGGCTTCCTTATCGCTTCACGTCTGAATATGTACCCTGTTGAAGCGGCTATCGTGACCAGTTGCCATAGCGGGCTGGGGGGAACGGGGGATGTGGCTATTCTCTCGGCGTCGAACAGAATGGGGTTGATGCCTTTTGCTCAGATTGCGACTCGTATCGGCGGCGCATCAACGGTAATTACCGCTACGCTATTGTTGAGCTGGCTTGTGTAGTTTATCGGATATACCTGCCAGCTGCGGCGCTGGCAGGTAGACGGAGAGGCTTACTCGACGGTCAGAATACGGGTGGTGTTGGTGCTACCGATGGTGCTCATGACATCGCCCTGAGTGACGATAACCAGGTCGCCGGTCACCAGATAGCCTTTGTCGCGCAGCAGCGTTACCGCGTCGTGCGCAGCGGCTACGCCATCATTTACGCTATCGAAATGAACCGGCGTCACGCCGCGATACAGCGCAGTCAGGTTCAGCGTGCGTTCGTGGCGAGACAGGGCGAAAATCGGCAGGCCGGAGCTGATGCGCGAAGTCATCAGCGCGGTCCGACCGGATTCGGTCATGGTAATGATAGCGGTGACGCCCTTGAGGTGGTTCGCCGCATACATGGCGGACATCGCAATGGCTTCTTCCACGTTATCGAACTGAATGTCCAGACGGTGCTTGGAGACGTTGAGGCTCGGGATTTTTTCCGCGCCGAGGCAGACGCGCGCCATCGCGGCAACGGTCTCAGACGGATACTGGCCCGCGGCGGTTTCAGCCGACAGCATTACGGCATCGGTCCCATCCAGCACGGCGTTCGCCACGTCCATGACTTCGGCGCGGGTAGGCATCGGGTTGGTGATCATCGACTCCATCATCTGCGTCGCGGTAATGACCGAGCGGTTCAACTGACGGGCGCGGCGGATCAGCGCTTTCTGGATGCCGACCAGCTCCGGATCGCCGATTTCCACGCCGAGGTCACCGCGGGCCACCATAACAACGTCCGAGGCGAGGATCACGTCATCCATCGCGTCCTGATCGCATACCGCCTCGGCACGCTCGACCTTGGCGACGATTTTGGCGTCGCAGCCGGCATCGCGCGCCAGGCGACGGGCGTAGTTTAGATCTTCGCCGCAGCGCGGGAAGGAGACGGCCAGATAGTCGACGCCAATTTTGGCGGCGGTGACGATGTCCGCTTTGTCTTTTTCCGTCAGCGCTTCTGCAGAGAGGCCGCCGCCCAGTTTGTTGATGCCTTTGTTGTTAGACAACGGGCCGCCGACGGTGACTTCGGTGAACACCTTCATGCCCTGAACTTCGAGGACCTTCAGCTGCACGCGGCCGTCGTCCAGCAGCAGGATATCGCCCGGAACCACGTCAGCCGGGAGTCCTTTATAGTCGATGCCCACTTTCTCTTTGTCGCCTTCGCCTTTACCCAGGTTCGCGTCGAGGAGGAATTTGTCACCGATATTGAGGAAAATTTTCCCTTCTTTGAAGGTGGATACGCGGATTTTCGGCCCCTGTAGGTCACCGAGAATCGCGACATGACGGCCCAGTTTTGCCGCAATCTCACGGACTTTATCCGCACGGATCTGATGATCTTCCGCGGTACCGTGAGAGAAGTTCATACGTACCACGTTAGCGCCTGCGGCGATAACCTTCTCAAGGTTGTTATCGCGGTCGGTAGCCGGGCCTAAGGTGGTAACGATTTTGGTTCTGCGAAGCCTTCTGGACATGTAATACTCCGTTGACTGAAACATCTTTGGTGTTGCGTGAACATGGATTCGGTAGCGCCGATGAGCAAAGTCGCTATACCGGAACGATACCGACGGTGTAATAGGATAGTGCTTTGTTTCTACTTTTATTGGTCATTGCTGTGTACGATGAGCTCTTTATCAAACCGCGATTCCTTAAGCGCTTCCTTGACCCTCTTCAAGTTATCTCTGAATTTTGCGCCCCGCCGCAGGGTGAAGCCGGTCGCCAGTACATCAATCACCGTCAGCTGCGCTAAGCGGGAAACCATCGGCATATAGATATCGGTATCTTCCGGCACATCCAGGGTAATAGCCAGCGTTGCCTCTCGGCAAAGCGGCGTACCGGGTGAGGTAATGGCGATCACCATCGCATCGTTTTCACGTGCCAGCTGCGCCAGCTCCACCAGGCTTTTAGTCCTGCCGGTGTGCGAGATGATCACTACCACGTCATCGTCATTACAGTTCATACAGCTCATGCGTTGCAGGACGATGTCGTCGGAATAGATCACCGGTACATTAAAGCGGAAAAATTTGTTCATCGCGTCGTGGGCGACGGCGGCCGAAGAGCCAAGGCCAAAAAAGGCGATTTTCTTCGCCTGCGTGAGCAGGTCAACCGCGCGATTGATCGCCGACATGTCGAGAGAATGATGGACCTGATCTAAACTGGCCATGGCGGATTCAAATATCTTTCCCGTATAGGACTCGACGCTGTCGTCTTCATCGACGTTGCGGTTAACATAGAGGGTACCGTGCGCCAGGCTTTGCGCCAGATGCAGTTTAAAATCGGGGAAACCGCGGGTTTCCAGACTGCGGCAGAAACGGTTAACCGTGGGCTCGCTGACGCCGGCTTCCAGCGCCAGGGCGGCAATACTTGAATGGATGGCCTGCGCGGGGGTTGCAAGGATGACTTCCGCCACTTTGCGTTCAGATTTGCTAAGGTGTTCCAGCCGGGACTGGATTTTTTCCAGCATGTTCATGGGTAATCGGGCGCTCATCAATGGAAGCGATTTCATTAATGGGTGAAATCATCAGGCGTTTTAGCAAGAATATACCCCTCCGTTGTCGGAAACGGTGAGGAATGACCTTAAAATATGTTGTTTTTTTTCATTACATGATCAGAGTCGTATTTTACTAACTGAGAATCGGTCGAAACAACGAACAATATTAGCCGCATGCCCAAAATCTCAGCGCCTGTTTTCCACCCTGTGCGATTTAGCTGCGGGAACCGGCGCTGAGGGTTTCGGGAAATTCGTAAACACAGTACGATGCAGTGAAAGAAAATTACAAATATAGCCTGGCACAAGCACCAGTCTATCAACTAAGGAGAATGACATGGCGGTAACGCAAACGGCCCAGGCATGCGATCTGGTCATTTTCGGCGCGAAGGGTGACCTGGCGCGACGTAAATTGCTGCCTTCCCTGTATCAGCTCGAAAAAGCTGGTCAGATCCATCCTGACACCCGCATCATCGGCGTCGGCCGTGCCGACTGGGATAAAGACGCTTACACCAAAGTTGTGCGTGAAGCGATGGAAACCTTCATGAAGGAAAAAATCGATGAAGGTTTGTGGGAGACCCTGAGCGGGCGTCTGGATTTCTGTAACCTTGATGTCAACGATACCAAAGCGTTTACCCGCCTGGGCAAAATGCTCGATCAGAAAGAGCGGGTGACCATTAACTATTTCGCCATGCCGCCAAGCACCTTTGGCGCGATTTGCAAAGGTCTGGGCGAAGCGAAGCTGAACGCGAAACCGGCGCGCGTGGTGATGGAAAAACCGCTGGGGACTTCCCTGGAAACCTCCCGCGAGATCAACGATCGGGTAGGCGAGTTCTTTGAAGAGTGCCAGGTCTACCGTATCGACCACTATCTGGGTAAAGAGACGGTGCTGAACCTGCTGGCGCTGCGCTTTGCCAACTCGCTGTTCGTTAATAACTGGGACAGCCGTACCATCGATCACGTTGAGATCACCGTGGCGGAAGAGGTGGGCATTGAAGGCCGCTGGGGCTACTTCGATCAGGCCGGGCAGATGCGCGATATGATCCAGAACCACCTGCTGCAAATTCTGTGCATGATTGCCATGTCTCCGCCGTCAGATTTGACTGCCGATAGCATCCGCGATGAAAAAGTGAAGGTGCTGAAATCGCTGCGCCGCATTGACCGCACCAACGTGCGTGAAAAAACGGTGCGCGGCCAGTACACCGCCGGCTTCGCGCAGGGTAAAAAAGTGCCGGGCTACCTCGAAGAAGAGGGGGCCAACAAGTCCAGCCATACTGAAACCTTCGTGGCGATCCGCGTGGATATCGACAACTGGCGCTGGGCGGGCGTACCGTTCTACCTGCGTACCGGTAAGCGACTGCCGACCAAATGTTCCGAAGTCGTGGTTTACTTTAAGACACCGGAACTGAACCTGTTCAAAGAGACCTGGCAAGAGTTGCCGCAGAATAAGCTGACCATTCGTCTGCAGCCGGATGAAGGGGTGGATATCCAGGTGCTGAACAAAGTCCCGGGGCTAGACCACAAGCATAACCTGCAGATCACCAAGCTGGACCTGAGCTACTCGGAAACCTTTAATCAAACCCATCTGGCGGATGCCTACGAGCGTCTGCTGCTGGAAACGATGCGCGGTATTCAGGCGCTGTTCGTGCGTCGCGACGAAGTGGAAGAGGCGTGGAAGTGGGTCGACTCCATCACGGAAGCCTGGGCCGCCGATCGCGATTCGCCGAAACCTTACCAGGCGGGCACCTGGGGGCCGGTTGCCTCCGTGGCGATGATCACCCGCGATGGTCGTTCGTGGAACGAGTTTGAGTAATCGCCATCTCCTCCGTCAGGGTTATTTTACCGGTAACATGATCTGACGCAGCAAGTCGTGTAATTTTTAATCTTTTAAGCCCCGGAGGATTCACCCCCGGGGCTTTTTTTATTACACTGCCTACAGATATTTTGCCCCTGAGCCCCAGTACAGGTGCCTTAAACACCGAAAAGTATCGTTAAAGCGCTGCGGCCGGACAGATAAAATTTGAGGAGCCTTTATGAATTCAGAAATGTTACGGGTAACAAATCGCATCATCGAACGCTCGCGCGATACCCGCGAAGCCTACCTCGCCCGGATTAACCAGGCCAAAACCGATACCGTGCATCGCGCCCAACTGGCGTGCGGTAACCTGGCCCACGGCTTCGCCGCCTGCCAGGCGGATGACAAAGCCTCACTGAAAAGCATGCTGCGCAATAACATCGCCATCATTACCTCCTACAACGATATGCTCTCCGCCCACCAGCCCTATGAGCGTTATCCGGACATTATCCGCAAAGCGCTGCACTCCGCGAACGCGGTGGGCCAGGTCGCCGGCGGCGTTCCGGCGATGTGCGATGGCGTGACGCAGGGGCAGGACGGGATGGAGCTGTCGCTGCTCAGCCGCGAAGTGATTGCCATGTCCGCCGCGATTGGCCTGTCGCACAACATGTTTGACGGCGCGCTCTATCTTGGCGTCTGCGATAAAATTGTCCCGGGCCTGGCGATGGCTGCGCTGTCGTTCGGCCATCTGCCGTCCATCTTTATTCCTTCCGGCCCGATGGCCAGCGGCCTGGCGAATAAAGAAAAAGTGCGCATTCGTCAGCTCTATGCGGAAGGAAAGGTGGATCGCATGGCGCTGCTGGAGTCCGAGGCCGCGTCTTACCATGCGCCCGGCACCTGTACCTTCTACGGTACCGCCAATACCAACCAGATGGTGGTTGAGTTTATGGGGATGCAGCTACCCGGATCGTCATTCGTGCATCCGGATGCGCCGCTGCGCGAAGCGCTGACCGCCGCCGCCGCCCGCCAGGTGACCCGTCTGACCGGCAACGGTAACGAGTGGATGCCGCTGGGTAAAATGTTTGATGAAAAAGTAGTGGTCAACGGGATCGTCGCGCTGCTGGCAACCGGCGGGTCCACCAACCATACCATGCACCTGGTGGCCATGGCGCGGGCGGCAGGGATTATCATTAACTGGGATGATTTCTCCGATCTCTCTGACGTGGTGCCGCTGCTGGCGCGCCTCTACCCGAACGGCCCGGCGGATATTAACCACTTCCAGGCCGCGGGCGGCGTACCGGTGCTGGTGCGCGAGCTGCTGAAAGGCGGCCTGCTGCATGAAGATGTTCACACCGTTGCCGGTTTCGGCCTCTCTCGCTACACCATGGAACCCTGGCTTAATAACGGTGAGCTTGACTGGCGCGAAGGAGCGGCCGCTCCGCTTGATGAAGCGGTTATCGCCACGTTTGACAAGCCGTTCTCTCGCCACGGCGGCACCAAAGTGCTGAGCGGCAATCTCGGTCGCGCGGTGATGAAAACTTCCGCTGTGCCGGTTGAGAACCAGATTATCGAAGCGCCGGCGGTGGTTTTCGAGAGCCAGCATGACGTGCTGCCCGCCTTTGAAGCGGGGCTGCTCGATAAAGATTGCGTGGTGGTGGTCCGTCATCAGGGACCAAAAGCGAACGGCATGCCAGAATTACATAAACTTATGCCGCCACTTGGTGTATTATTGGACCGCCGTTTCAAAATTGCGCTGGTGACCGATGGTCGACTCTCCGGCGCATCAGGCAAAGTGCCGTCGGCTATTCATGTGACGCCCGAAGCGTACGATGGGGGTCTGCTGGCGAAGGTACGCGATGGCGACATTATTCGCGTCAACGGCCAGACGGGCGAGCTGACGCTGCTGGTCGATGACGCCGAGCTGGCTGCCCGTCAGCCGCATATTCCTGACCTGAGCGGTTCGCGCGTGGGAACCGGCCGGGAGATGTTCGGTGCGCTGCGTGAGAAACTCTCCGGAGCAGAACAGGGCGCAACCTGCATCACTTTTTAAGACGATTCGATTTGTAGATCTGGCGAGAGAAAATCTAATGAAAAACTGGAAAACAACTGCAGAAGCAATCCTCACCTCCGGCCCGGTTGTACCGGTAATCGTGGTGAAAAAGTTGGAACACGCTGTGCCAATGGCGAAAGCGCTGGTTGCGGGCGGCGTACGCGTGCTGGAAGTGACTCTGCGTACCGAGTGCGCGATGGACGCTATCCGCGCGATCGCCAAAGAGGTCCCGGAAGCGATTGTCGGTGCCGGTACCGTCACCAACGTTGAGCAACTGAAAGAAGTGACCGAAGCGGGCGCGCAGTTTGCTATCAGCCCGGGCCTGACCGAATCCCTGCTGAAAGCGGCGACCGGCGAAGGCACCATCCCGCTGATCCCGGGGATCAGCACCGTATCCGAGCTGATGCTGGGTATGCAGTATGGTCTGAAAGAGTTCAAATTTTTCCCGGCAGAAGCTAACGGCGGCGTGAAAGCGCTGCAGGCGATTGGCGGCCCGTTCGCGCATATTCGCTTCTGCCCGACTGGCGGTATCTCCCCGGCGAACTATCGTGATTATCTGGCGCTGAACAGCGTGCTGTGCATCGGCGGCTCCTGGCTGGTTCCGGCGGATGCGCTGGAAGCCGGTGATTACGACCGTATCACCAAACTGGCTCGTGAAGCGGTAGAAGGCGCGAAGTAATTATCGCGCGCTCACCAGAGGCCCGGTCTGCGACCGGGCTTTTTTTTATCCCGCAACCAAGACTGCCGAAGCCGCCGCTTTGGCGCGCGCAACCGCGTCCTCAACGTTATCGGCTATTGCCAGCGTGACGCCCAGGCGACGCGAACCGTCGATTTCCGGCTTGCCGAACAGACGCAGTTGCAGTCCCGCGCCGACCGCGGCCTGAATATTGCTGAAGGTGACGTTCTGGCTGGTCAGCTGCGGCAGGATCACCGCAGAGGCCGCCGGGCCGTACTGGCGGATCGCGCCAATCGGCAGTCCGAGGAAGGCGCGAACGTGCAGGGCGAACTCCGATAAATCCTGCGAAATCAGCGTGACCATACCGGTGTCGTGCGGGCGCGGCGAGACTTCGCTAAAAATCACCTCGTCGCCGCAGACGAACAGTTCGACGCCGAACAGGCCGTAGCCGCCCAGCGCCAGCACCACCTGGCGGGCGATCTCCTGCGCGCGTTCCAGCGCCAGCGCGCTCATCCGCTGCGGCTGCCAGGATTCACGATAGTCGCCATCCTCCTGGCGATGACCGACCGGCGCGCAGAAGTGTACGCCGTCCGCGGCGCTGACGGTGAGAAGGGTGATCTCGAAATCAAAATTCACCACGCCTTCAACGATAACGCGTCCGGCTCCGGCGCGGCCGCCCTGCTGCGCATATTGCCAGGCGTCAGCCAGCTGTTCGCTGGAACGAATAAAGCTCTGGCCTTTACCCGATGAACTCATTACCGGCTTGACGATGCACGGCAGGCCTATCTCGGCGACGGCTTCGCGGAAGGCGGGTTCACTGTCGGCAAAACGGTAGGCGGAGGTCGGCAGCTTCAGCTCTTCAGCGGCCAGGCGGCGGATCCCTTCACGATTCATGGTGAGCTTTGCCGCGCGGGCGGTGGGGACGACTTTCTGCCCGGCCTGCTCCAGGTCGACCAGGGTGTCGGTGGCGATGGCCTCGATTTCCGGCACGATAAAGTCAGGCTTTTCCTGCTCAATCAGCGCCTGCAGCGCTTCGCCATGCAGCATATTGATGACGTGCGAACGGTGTGCGACCTGCATGGCCGGGGCGTCAGGGTAACGATCGACGGCGATGGTCTCAATTCCCAGACGCTGGCATTCAATGGCCACCTCTTTACCCAGTTCGCCGGAACCTAACAGCATTACCTTTGTTGCCGCAGGGCGCAGCGCCGTACCTAATACAGTCATAACTCTCTTCCGCAGTAAAAAAACATGCGCCGCATTATAAACGAAAACGTTTGCGCATGTCTTTATGCGCGTCATTTGAGTTCGGGGAAGAAATTTGATATACTGTATAAAAATACAGTGCTGAGAGGCTGCATCATGGCGGTTGAAATTAAATATGTAGTGATTCGCGAAGGTGAGGAAAAAATGTCTTTTGCCAGCAAAAAAGAGGCCGATGCTTATGACAAAATGCTCGATCTGGCGGAAGTACTGAACGACTGGCTGGTTGAGTGCCCGCTAACGCTTGACGAAGAGCAGCGCGATAGTATGGCGATGTGGCTGGCCGAGCGCAAAGATACCCTCAACCATATTTTGCGTTCCGGTAAGCTGCCGGAAGCCGAGGGCGCCGCCGAGGCGTCAGCCGATAGCGCAGAAGCAGAAGAGGGCGATAAGACTGACGACGTCATCGAATCTGAAGCCCCGGCGCCGGCGAAGCCGCGCAAAGCGAAAGCGGCCTGAGTTACGCTTTACGCTGCCGCCGCCAGCAGTTCTGGCGGCAGGCTCCCGCGCTTCCCGGCGTGGAATTTGCGCATCTTTAGCTGTCGATAACGTTTCCTGACGTCGCGTCGGTTAGGCTGGTGGTATCGCTTATCGCGCAACGAGGAAATGTATGGCTAACTGGCTTAATCAACTGCAGTCTCTGCTGGGTCAGCAGGGGCGGTCTTCTTCATCTGACGATCAACCAAGCGGCAAAAATTTACTGCTGCCGGGCGCGCTCGGCGGGCTGGCAGGTCTGCTGGTGGCCAGCAAATCATCGCGCAAGCTGTTAGCCAAATACGGTACCGGCGCGCTGCTGGTGGGCGGCGGCGCGGTTGCGGGCAGCGTGTTGTGGAATAAATACCAGCAGAAAATGCGCGCCAGCGCGCAGCCGGCATCGGCAGAGGCTGTGCCCGTTCAGGCGCCATCTTCCGCACCGGCCGAACTCGACGCCCGCAGCGAACGGCTAATTATGGCGCTGGTCTTCGCCGCCAAAAGCGATGGACATATTGACGATCGCGAGCGGGCAAATATTGAAGAGCAACTGCGTGCGGCAAATGTCGACGTCCAGGGCCGAGTGTTAATTGACCGGGCGCTGACGCAGCCGCTTGACCCGCAGAGCCTGGCGCAGGGTATCAGCAGCGAGCAAGAGGCGCTTGAAGTTTACTATATCAGCTGCGCGGTCATCGATATTGACCACTTTATGGAACGTAGCTACCTCAATGCCCTCGGCGAAGCGCTGAAGCTCCCGCAGGAAGTGCGTGAAGATATCGAACGGGATATTCAGGCGCAAAAACAGGCCGTAACGGCTTAAATCCGCACGTTTCGCTTGCATCGCTGGCGACTTTTGCCACCCTTATATATTGTGTAGTCACGTTACCCTTCAGGCTGCTTTGAGGCAGCCTGAAAATTTTACTACCCAATACAAGCCGCAGAAGAATAAGCAGATGCCACCAAAAGCCAAACGGATCCCCCATGCCATGACCTTACATGGCGACACGCGAATCGATAATTACTATTGGCTGCGCGATGACGATCGCTCGCAGCCGGAAGTGCTGGATTATCTGCGCCAGGAAAATGAGTACGGCAAAAAAGTGATGTCTTCGCAAAGTAGCCTGCAGGATAGGGTGCTCAAGGAGATTATCGACCGTATTCCGCAGCGCGAAGTGTCGGCCCCCTACAACAAAAATGGCTATCGTTACCGTCAGGTCTACGAGCCGGGCTGCGAGTACGCGATTTATCAACGCCAGCCGGTAGTCAAAGAGGAGTGGGACGAATGGGACGTCCTGCTTGACGGCAACCAGCGTGCGGCCGGTAGCGAATTTTATACCCTCGGCGGATTAGGCGTTTCGCCCGACAACAGCCTGATGGCAGTGGCGGAAGACTATCTCTCCCGACGCCAGTATAGCCTGCGCTTCTTTCCCTTAAACGACGACCGACAATTTGCGGAAGTGCTGGAGAACGTCTCACCTGATTTTGCCTGGAGTAACGATTCGCAGACTCTGTGGTACGTGCGTAAACACCCCACCACGCTGCTGCCGTATCAGGTCTGGCGCCACCGTCTGGGTACGCCGGCCAGTGCGGATGTTATGGTGTATGAAGAGCAGGACGACACTTTTTACGTCAGCGTACACAAGACTACATCCCAGCAGTTTGTGGTGATCTACCTGGCCAGCGCGACCACCAGCGAAGTACTGCTGCTCAATGCGGAAATGACCGACGCCGAACCGGTCTGTTTTCTACCCCGGCGTAAAGATCATGAATATAGCCTCGATCACTATCAGCACACTTTCTATCTGCGCTCTAATCGTGAGGGTAAGAACTTCGGCCTTTATCGCAGCACCCTGCGCGATGAGCAGGAATGGGAGACCCTGATAGCGCCGCGTCACGAAGTGATGCTGGAAGGTTTTACCCTGTTTACCGACTGGCTGGTTGTGGAAGAGCGCCAGCGCGGGCTAACCAGTCTGCGCCAGATCAACCGTAAGACAAGAGAATCGCAGGGGATCGCGTTTGACGATCCGGCCTACGTAACCTGGCTTGCCTATAATCCGGAGCCGGAAACCTCGCGCCTGCGCTATGGCTACTCCTCCATGACAACCCCGGATACGCTGTTCGAGCTGGATATGAATACCGGCGAGCGGCGGGTACTCAAACAGCAGGAAGTCAAAGGATTTGATGCCAGCCACTACCGCAGCGAGCATCTTTGGATCAACGCCCGCGACGGCGTGGAAGTCCCGGTCTCGCTGGTCTACCGTGATGAATATTTCCGCAAGGGCGCCAGCCCTCTGCTGGTGTACGGCTACGGCTCCTATGGCGCCAGCATGGATGCGGATTTCAGCGCCAGCCGACTGAGCCTGCTCGACCGCGGCTTTGTCTTCGCTATCGCCCATATTCGCGGCGGTGGCGAGCTGGGCCAGCAGTGGTACGAAGACGGTAAGTTTTTGTGCAAGAAAAATACCTTCAACGATTATCTCGACGTCTGCGATGCGCTACTGGCACAGGGTTACGGCAATCCACGTTTTTGCTACGGCATGGGCGGCAGCGCCGGCGGTATGCTGATGGGCGTAGCGGTGAACCAGCGGCCGGAGCTCTTCCACGGCGTGGTGGCCCAGGTTCCATTTGTGGATGTCCTCACCACCATGCTCGATGAGTCGATCCCGCTGACCACCGGCGAGTTTGAAGAGTGGGGTAATCCTCAGGATGAAGAATACTATCGCTATATGAAAAGCTACAGCCCGTATGACGGCGTTGAGGCTCAGGCCTATCCGCATCTGCTGGTCACCACGGGCCTGCATGATTCGCAGGTACAATACTGGGAGCCAGCAAAATGGGTGGCGAAACTGCGCGAGCTGAAAACCGACGATAACCTGCTGCTGCTGTGTACCGATATGGATTCCGGCCACGGCGGTAAATCCGGCCGTTTTAAAAGCTATGAGGGCGTGGCGCTGGAGTTTGCGTTTCTGATTGGTCTGGCGCAGGGGACGCTGCCGGGCCAGGCGGAGGTATAGCGCCGATTACTCCCCGAGATAGTGCTTCAGCGTCAGGCGCAGCTCGGGGCTCATGCGATCCAGGTTATTGAACAGCCAGCGCAAATAGCCGGGATCGTTTTCCGCCACTTCCGAGACCGGCTTGCCGCGATATTTGCCGAAGGTAAAGGTGGAGAGCAGCGCCGGGCGGCCGGTAATGGTCGCCATCTCCTCAGGCGTCCAGCCGGAGGTGTTGATGATATCGAGCAGCAGGGCCGCGGTGATATAGCAATCGTACAGCGCCCGGTGATGATGCAGTCCCGGTGGCGTCGCGACGCTGAGCTTGCGCGATTTATACAGCCCCATATTGCTGTACTTGATGCCTGGCCACAGGCGGCGCGCCAGCTTCATCGTGCAGATCCACTCACCCTGCATTTCCGGTAACACCCGGCGGTCAAAGCTAGCGTTATGGGCGACATACCACGGACTGCCCATATACAGCGGCACAATCTCCTCGATCCATGGCTTATCGGCAACCATCTCTTCGGTGATGTGGTGAATCGCCATCGCCTGTGGGCTGATAGGACGATCGGGGCGAACCAGATGGCTCATGGGATTGGTGATTTGTCCGTCGATGATATCTACCGAGGCGATTTCAACAATGCCTCCCTGCAATCCGCAGGTTTCTGTATCGATTACGCGCAGCATGGCTCGCTCCAGGCCAAAGAAACCAGCGTAATGGAATGCGCAGGTCTTGCCAACTCGGATGTCCGCAGAGGACGGGAATTATTTCTGTTTCGGTTCATAGGGCAGGCGAGAGAGCGAAACGGAGGCCAGCCGATGGGCAATCAGACGCTCGCGAAACCAGCTGCGCAGATGCTCGGGCTGTTCTCTTTCGACTAAATCAGCCACCACCGGCATATTGTAGCGTTCTTTAAAGGCGACACCAGCCGCGGCGAGATCGACATTCACTTTGTCCATCTCCTCCTGGGATAGTTTAGCCAGGTTGTTTTCCATCGGTTTCTCCTCTGATAATGCCGCAAAAAGTACTAAGCACGCGGCAAAAAGGCAAGTCTCAGACGCTTAGCTCGACTGCGCCATTATACAGGGTTATTCTCTGTGCTACATACATAACAAAAAGGAATGACAACTATGCCAATCATCGCCGGACGCGCCCTGCGTCTGTCTCTGTTTCTCGCCGGTTGCCTGACCTCCGCAGGCGCATTTGCCCACGCCCATTTGCAACAACCGCTGCCGGCTGCCGGTAGTGAGGTGGAGGCGTCACCGCAGGCGCTGACCCTGAACTTCTCCGAAGGCATCGAAACGCAGTTTAGCGGCGTAACCCTCACCGGGCCGCAGCAGAAGACCATCACCCTCGGTAAACCCGTCCGCAGCGACAGCAATAAGGCTCAACTGACGGTACCGGTTGAGCAGGCGTTGACGCCGGGCGAATATACCGTTGACTGGCACGTGGTCTCCGTAGATGGCCATAAGACCAAAGGGCAATACACCTTTACCGTGAAGTAAGCCGATGCTCAGTGCCGTCTATGTCAGCTTACGCTTTATCCATTTCATTTCGCTGATCGTCGCTTTCGGCTGCCTGCTTTACGGCGCGTGGTGGGCGCCAGCGGCCTTGCGCCGTCTGATGATGCAGCGTTTTTATCCGCTAATGCGTCATTTACTACTGGCTAGCGCGCTGTCGGCGCTGCTGATGCTGATGGCGCAGGGCGGCCTGATGGGCAACGGCTGGTCGGATGTCTGGCAGCCGGCTATCTGGCAGGCGGTGGCCGGGACGCAGTTTGGCGGTGTGTGGGTATGGCAAATTTTACTCGCCTTTGTGGCGTTGGCAGTGGTTTGGCTGAAGCCCCGGCGACCGGGGCGTTTACTGCTGGTGCTGTTTTGCGCCCAGTTGCTGCTGCTGGCGGGCGTCGGACATGCCGCGATGAACGATGGCTGGCTGGGGATAGTGCAGCGAACCAATCATGCGCTTCATCTGTTTTGCGTGGCCAGCTGGTTTGGCGGTCTGCTGCCGTTTATCTACTGTCTTCGCCTGGCGCACGGTCGCTGGCGGCAGGCGGCGATTTTCACCATGATGCGGTTTTCGCGTTACGGACATCTGGCGGTTGCCGGCGCCATCGCCAGCGGGGTGGTAAATGCGCTGCTGATCCAGGGCGAACTTATCAGCGCCTCGCCCTGGGGGCGTATGCTGTTGTTGAAATGTGCGCTGGTAGCGGCAATGGTGGCAATTGCGCTGGTGAACCGGTATGTTCTGGTGCCACGCATGTCGGCAGGCGGAACGCGAGCGGAGCAGCTCATCGTGCGCACCACGCAGATAGAAATTGCGTTGGGGGCGCTGGCGCTGTTTGCCGTCAGCCTGTTTGCCACCTGGGAACCTTTCTGAATAAACTGGTTAAATCATGAAAAAAATCGTTCTGACAATGTTGTTATTGGCAAGTTCTGGCGCTGCGCTGGCGGCGCCGCAGGTGATTACCGTGAGCCGCTTTGAGGTGGGTAAAGAGAGCTGGGCGTTTAACCGTGAAGAGGTGATGCTGACCTGCCGTCCGGGCAATGCGCTGTTCGCCATTAATCCGAGTACCCTGGTGCAGTACCCGCTAAACGACATCGCCGAACAGCAGATGAAAGACGGTAAAACCAACGCGCAGCCGATTTCCGTGATCCAGATTGACGATCCGCAACGGCCGGGACAAAAAATGAGCCTGGCGCCCTTTATTGAGCGCGCGCAGAAACTCTGCTGATCGCCGCCTGCATCCCGCTGTATTTACATGAAAAAAACCGCCATCCCCCAATACCGGGCATGGCGGTTTTTTGTTGATATCAGCAATTTTGAGACGAATTATTCGTCCACTTTTGTCACGGACTGGAAAACCTGACACGGTAAACTATTCTTATAAGGCAAGGCGACTTAGCCTGCATTAATGCCAACTTTTAGCGCACGGCTCTCTCCCAAGAGCCATTTCCCTGGACCGAATACAGGAATCGTGTTCGGTCTCTTTTTATCTATTTTTCACAAATCGCAGATTCCCTTGCAAAACCCCATTCACTTTTTTCGGGGCTTTTTTCTTATACCACAACAATAATTTCCCAAACATTTCTTTTACAAAAAATCGTCTGTTAACGTTTTAGTAGCTAACGGTCACCAGTACGGTATCGGTATAGGTTCCGGCAGGCTGGTTACTCTGGGTCGGGTTTATTTTTAGGGTGTAGTTTGCGGGCTGCGCGGCGCCGGATCCGGCCACGCTGAGATTGTTATTTTCCGTCCATGCGCTGCCGTTGGGCTGGTAAAATTGGTACTGCAGCCAGGCGGTAGGCTGGTTCGCGATGGGTTGGCTCATCTGCCGCCAGTCGCCGACGCTGGCGTTAGTGCTGGTGAGGTTGATGGTGTAGGCCGCGTTTTTCGTGCAGCGGATGGCAAGCTGGCCGCTGTAGTTGCTAAAACCGGACGGAAGGGCGGCAGAGGTAAATTCGACGTCTGGCGCGCTGTCGATATAGCAAACATTGGTTACCTTCACCGACACATTGACCGTAGAGGTCAGCGTTCCGTTATTCGGAATACATATCTTAATGCCCAGCAGATCGAGCCCGACGTAGCAGAATCGGTACACCCAGGTGATGGTTAACACATCGGTATAGGTACCGGCGGGGACGTTGGCGCCCGGGGTGGTTCTGAAATAGAGCGGCATGGTGCCATCGCTTGAGTTAAATAAACCCAGCAGTTCGAGCAGCGTTGTTCTGGACCAGCTAATCACGCCGCCATCCAGATAGGCCGGCGAGCACGAAGCGTCAGAACAGACGCTGTAAGGGATGGCGTCGCCCGCACCATTAAGCAGCCGCGGAATACCGTTGCTCTTGTTGGCCGACGACAGGGTGGCGCTTAATGTGTTGGTTGAGTTCAGCGCCACCAGCTCCGGGGTGCAGTAAAACCCCGCGCCGGCCATCACGCCCTGAGGCGCGCTGTTGAGAGCAAAGGAATCCACCGGGCCGATAACCGGCGCGCTGGTTTTGATGCTGCAGGCGGCCAGCGCGTTGCTTGTTAGCCCAAGGAGCAAGAGCAGCGCGCAGATCGGGAGGATACTTTTCAACTTGATCTCCACTGTTATGGGTGACAGCTAACCGGACCTATCCGTTGCGGAACCGGCGTTGTTTCCGGGAGCGCAAAGCGCACGCGGCATTGAAACTCCCCGGTGTTGACTATGACTTTATTGTCGCGCGTGAGATGCGAGAACCAGGCGACGCCGTCGTAGCCCACCAGACCGCGCTGTTTGCTGTTCACTTCCTCGACGGGCGTACCGACCGGCAGCGGCTGTCCCTGAGCATTGACGAAGACAATGGTTGCCGAACGCACGCGGTTAACCGGGAATTCAACCAGCGCGCCGCTGCCTTCGCGCACGGCGATGCGTTTCTCCACCATCAGCGCTTCGGTGTCCGTTGGCAATGGCAGCGTATCGAGGGTAATTTTTCCCGGATACCACGCCGTCGCCCACGGGATCAGCAAATGGCCGTTTTTATCCGTCACGCCGACTTTGCGGTTTTCATAGCTCACCGCAATGTTCGGGTAGTTACCGGTGGAGACAACGATAAACGCGTCGTTAATCTGCCGGGCGAAGAACAGACTGTTATCCATCAGCACCACCGCTCCCGTGGCTTCAAACCAGCTGTGACGATCGTTGCGTGAGCCGTAGTAGCCTCCGCTCAACGTCGACACGCGGTTGATCCAGGTCAGATCCGCCTGGCTATAATTATCGCCGCCCACCGAATGGGCGAGGTTCCAGCCAAGCCCGCCTTCTGCCGGGGCGGAGCGGTTGAGGCTGATATTTTCGCCCCATTGACCGGAGCTGGCGCGCTGGCCGCTTAACTGCATAGAGCTTTGCGAATCGAAAGGGATGATTATCTGCAGCATGCTTGAGTAGCTACCTTCCTGCAGATCGCGGTTTACGCTCAGGTTGAGGCTGCTGCTAAGCCACAGGCTACGGCTCCAGGAGAGGTTCAACAGGCGGGTGCGCGAACGATCCTCGGCCTGGATATCAAAGTAGCCAATGCTAAAAGAACCGAGGGTTCTTCCCCACGGGCTCAGGCTCAGCGTGGCCTGGTCTGACTGACGGCTGAGCGTGGCGCTAGAGCCATAGGTGCTGAGGTTGTCGTAGCTGGCGCTGCGGCGGATATGCTGATAGTTCACTCCCCAGCTATTGCCATAGTAGGAGTAACCCGAGGTGAGCTGGTTTCCGTCTCCTTCGCCGCGGCTGGCGCTGCCCGACAGGCTGAGGGTGCCCAAATTTCCTACCCCAATATCGCCGCCTAGCCCGGCATTGGCTAATCCCTGGCGGTCTTCGGTATGCGCCGAGAGCGTAAGCCAGTGGGTTAATCCATAGCGATAAATCGCGCTCACCGCCCCGGCGCCATAATCGGCATTCTTGATGCCGTAGTTGTTGCGCAGGGCGCCAAGGGTGAAATCAAAATCGCTCAGGCCTTCCCGCAGGAGGGTATTAGAGACATAAAAAGGAACGCTAGTAGAGACCTGGCGGCCAAGGGCGTCGGTAGTCACTACGGTCGCTTCGCCGGCGCCGCTGATCCACGGAACGTTGGTCAGCGTATAGGGGCCGCCATTAACCTGCGACGAGCTGGTTTTATAACCGTTAATAAACAGGTCGACGCTTGAAGGGACCGCCGCGCTGCCGGATAAGTTAAGCAGCGGATATGTCACCAGATCCGGGCGCACGCTGAAGTTACGGCTTACGCGTAGCCCACCCATGCGCACGGAACTGCTCCAGGTCAGAGCGTTACTGACCACGTCGCCGGCCTGGTAGCTTATCACCTGTTCGCTATCGCTGTATTTCCACAGGGTGTCGTAGCGCATATAGCCCTGTTGTTGATAGCCCGACGAAGACCAGTTTTGCCGGATCGCGGCGTTATTGGAAAGGACGCCCGGCGGGCCAAAAAGACGCGTTTCGGTGAAGGTGCTGGTGGTTTGCGTGCCGCCGGATGAAAAGAGGCTGTAAGCGTCGTAGTTAAATAAAATCCCCGGACTGCCGATCGCGGCCTGGTATTGTTGTCCCGTGGTTTCCCCGATGCGCTGTTCGGGGAGCCACTGGTCCGGAACCTGAAGCTTAAGCACTTGCCCCGGCTGGTCATATTCGACCTTAACCGAGGGGAGCGCCGTGACATCCACCAGCGCATCATGGGTTTGCAGGGGAATATGCGCTTGCCGTAGAACGCTGGCCGCAACCCAGTAGTGACCAGCGTTGACCTTGACCGGAACGGCGCCGGCAAGAATATTGCCATTGACCGATAAGCTGAGGTACAGCTCATACTCCTGCCTTTCGCTGTAGGATGCCGCAGGCGCAGGCAGGGAATCATAGGTCGCGGCGCAGGCCGTCACCGACGCCACCGCCAGCAGCCCCCCGGACGCCGTTCTTTTCAGATCTCTCATTTTTAACGATTCGCCGGAATTTCCACCGCCTGACCGTTATCCGTTAACTTCGCGAACAGATGTATTCCTGATGGCGCGGAAGCGTTTCCGGCGTTCGGGAAACAGGCCTTTTTCTGCGCCAGAACGTAGCCGAGAAGGCCATTAGCCACGGGAATTTTGCCGTTGCCGCTCGCGTTCGCCCAGTAAACCGTACTGAGCCGCGCATGTTGATTGCCTCTATTATCGATGCATAGCGTCTGGCGGTTATTTTGCTGCGCGAGCGACCAGCGCAGCGTCATCCTTACCGATTCGACTGAACCCGCGTTCTTTAGCGGCGTGAGCCCCTGCCCATAGGTAAACAGCGGCAGGACATAGCGCATGCGCATTTTCAGCCCGGCGGAGTTCTGTTCCGTCTGCGTTACCGGCTGCGCGGCAGGGATCTCATCGATAACAATGCGGTAGGACTGCTCTTTGCCATTGGCGATAGGGGCAACGCGCATGAGCCTCACCAGTTGCCGCTGCCCCGGCGCTACCGTGGTAAAAGGGGGGCTGGCGACAACATCGCGCTGGTCGGCGTAGACGTCCGCTGACCCTTTTTGATCCCAGGCAAAAACGCGCAGCTGCAAATTAACCGGCGAACTGCCGCGATTCTCCAGCCACAGTTCAGAACCTTTTTCGTGGCTTTCGATAGTTTGAAAGATCGGCCATACCAGGACGGAGCTTGCGGCCAGAACCGATGAGGGAAGAGATAAAGCGAATATAAACGGCGCAAATCTACAGCGAATCATAGTTAACCTGTGGATTATCTAATAGGTCAGCGTGACGGTGACCGTGTCGGTATAGGAGCCCACCGCCGGGAAGCCATTCGTGGCAAAAAGGCGGCCATAAACCGTGTAGGTTTGCGTGGTGCTCGGAAATGATGCGACGCTCAAGGCCTGCGTACTGTTGCCCCAAACGTTAGCGCGGTTGGCGTCCTGATAAAGCTGATACGCCAGGGTGTTGTTGTTGCCGTTCGACATATAGCGCTGGCTGGCTGAGCCGCCGTTGACGCCATAGTCGAGGGCGATTGAAATAGCGGTGCCGGGCGTGCAGGTGACGATGATTGAGCCTGCGCCGGAGGTACTGGCGACATCAACGTTGTTGTAAAGCGATGACAGGGTGCCAAAACTCAGGGTACCGAAATCCGTCGTTTGGGAGCCGTCTCCGGCGCCAAGCGCGCAGCCTGCTGCGATCTGCGCGGAGACTTTGAACGTCTTCTGGACAACGGCGGCATGGGCGCCTGAGGTAAAAAACAGAATTAATGTAAGCCACTCGGGTCGAAGCATGACGCCCACTTTCCTTATGCGATTACCAGGTTAACGTCGCAGTGACGATGTCGTCATACACATCGGCCGTCGGCGCATTGACGCTCTGGTCTTCGGGGCGGATTCGGGCAAAAACTGGAATAGCCTGGGGATTGCCGGTGCCAACGATAGGTATCGTGCCGCCGGGCAAAATTTCATTACTGCGGCCGGCATCCGAATAGAGTCGATAGGCAATCTGCTGGGTGCCGGCGGCGTTTTTCATATAGCGCAGCGCTGCATCGCCAGACTGGCCGCCGTCCAGCGTCAGGGTCGAGTCAAGGTCCTCGGTGCAGGTCACTGTTAGCGCGCTTCCGCCGCCGCTGCCGGTGACTTCCGCATCAATGGAGTTGGCTAAATCGCCATAGGCGCCGAAATTAATGTTGCCCCAGCGGTTATTCTCGCCATTGCGGATGTTCGATACGCTGCACCCGCTGCCGAGCGTCACCTGGACGCCAATCTGGCCGCTTAAGGTTCCCGCTGCGAAAGCCGGTTGACTAATAACGATGGCGCTCAGTAAGCCGCCCAGCACACTGCGCGAGATGGTTTTGACGTTCATAGAGAACCTCTTAGTGGAAAGCCGCTGAAGATAAACAACAATGTAGCGATAGACGTTGGTCACCGAGTAACTGCCGCGGTTTTGTTGGTTAACGTATAACTACTCCTGCAGAATATGTGTAATTGTATATTTCTGACTGATTATTATCTTTTTATTGGATTTTTATCCGGTTTTCATGCTTTTTATTTGGAGTTAGATTCTTTATGTTAATTGATTGTTGGTTTTATGTTTTCTTTTTGCTTTTCAAAGGGGGCGTAAAAATAAGGGGATTTTTTTAAAATCACAATCTGGTGCAAACTTTGCAACAAAAAATCTGGACAAAAAGCCGGGTGTAGACACTGGGTGACTCTCAGAGAGGGAAAGGAGAAAACACCTGCACGAAATCAGGCCCATAGTGCAGGTGAAATGTACGGGCCAACATCGGAAGAGACTCAGTATACACATTTGTATGACAAATGAAATAATAGACAAGATACGGCTTTAAGTTTTTTAGCGGGTATTTATCTGACCGCCTGACGGGTTATTAGCGGATGAAAGGAAAACCGTAACTTGCGGGATAAAAATAATCGGTAAAGATTTATTCCGGCGCGACGAAGGAGGGATACAACCATGTTTCCAGAAAGCTCACCAGGAACCATATTTGTCCGCTAAAAATAAACCACAAAGCAGCGGCCAAAATAATCAGCAGGATAGCCAGCAGGAGTGTTTCAGTTTTGCTCATAACTTCATTAGCCGTCCGCAAGGAGTACAACGAAGTTATGATAGTAACTAAAGCGCCGCAGAAGATGCAAACGCCGTCGTGCTAAACGGCGTTGGCGAAGCGGCTGGAGAGCTACTCCATGAGTATCTCCATCTTAGCGGCCATATCATCCAGAAGCTGAAAGCGGCGACGATATTCAGCGCGCTTCTTGCTGGCGATGCTCTCAAGCGTCTTTCTTTCCAGCTGGAGCGGTAAGCGCCAGCGCCAGGCGCCGTCGGCGACGCCATCGATAGATTGCCAGAACTCATCATAGCTGGCGTGAAAATGACGTCCCTTGCTCAACCGATAGCGCAGCGCGCGGAAGACGTGGCCGTTGTCGCTGACCCCGTAAATGTGATTAATGTTGCTGCGCGCCGCCATTAACCAGATAAATTCCATCAGCAGGCGTTTCGGGAACAGGCCGTAACAGGCGCGGGTCGCTCGTTTAATCACTTCGTGCGGAACAGTGCTGCGCGGCCCCTGTAGACCGCCGATGGTCAACTGCCATTGCTCCTGCTGGCGGGTGACGCTAAAGGTCGCGCTGGCCAGTACAATCTCATCGCTATCGCGCAGCCACAGCGTCGTTTCGCCCTCGCGTTCGGCTTTGCCCGCCGAGGAGGCGGAGAGCGTAAACCGGCTGTCGTCTTTGCCCGTCAGCTCAAGCAGCGGTACATCTTTCGCTGCGGTCATGGCCCCGGCGAGGCACGAGCCTCCCAGAGAATCGACAAACTGGTAGTGGCTGATAATGGCCTGCGCGCGCTGGCTGGCATTTAATCCGCGGGTCAAATACTGGCGATGAACTTTGCCCGGCAGCGTCACCTGAGCGGCCAGCAGCTGATTGAAGTCCGCACGCCCCGCCAGGCTTTCCAGCATGCTGCGCGTTGGCGCATAAAATAATGCCGTGCGCAGTAAAAACTTAAGCCGGTAATGACGTTGTTGCCAGATGGGGGCTGGGGTGAGCCGACCCATCACCAGATCGGCAATAAGATTTGGGCGTCGCTCAACTACGCTGGCTGAATGCAGGCTGTTATCCGTCACGATGAATACCTCGGAGTTATTTAGCCTCTATTCTATGGATATATCGTGGAGAGCTTAATGCCCCGCCGGACTATATTTGCCTTTCGTTTAAAGTCGATTGAGGTGTCCATATTACGGGCGTTGAAGTGGCGGATTTTTCCTATAATTGTGCGAGGAGGACATAATATGTATCAGCGCATTGACGGTTCAGCCTGGCGTAATATCTGGCTGGTGGGCGACCTGCACGGCTGTTTCGCACGCCTGATGGCGGCCCTTCGCGAGCACAGGTTTGACCCTTATCAGGACCTGCTTCTCTCGGTGGGCGATCTGATCGACCGTGGACCACAAAGCGCGCAATGCCTGGATTTACTGCGCTATCGCTGGGTTTGCGCGGTACGTGGAAACCATGAGCAGATGGCGCTGGAGGCGCTTGCGGGCAGCGATATGCGGCTCTGGGAGATGAACGGAGGCGACTGGTATACGCAATCTCCGCAGAACCAGAGGCGGCGCCTTACGGAGCTTATCGCCCGCTGCCGCGACCTACCGCTGATTATCGAACTCCACAGCGGTGGGCAGGTGCACGTCATTGCCCATGCTGATTACCCCGCGGCTGTTTATTGCTGGCAGCGCGCTGTCGATGAGCATCAGGTGTTGTGGCGTCGGCAGCGGCTTGCCGACCATTTCGCCGGGCGTCACGGCGCGATTGCCGGCGCCGATCATTTCTGGTTCGGCCATACGCCGCTCAAACGGCGCTATGACAGCGATAACCAGCATTATATCGATACAGGGGCCGTATTTGGTGGAGCGCTAACCCTGGTGGCGCTACAGCTGGCGGGCTAAAAATCGCTGTATTCTCGGGCGGGGAGCCAGAAACTGTCGATAAAATCTTCTACCGGAAAGCAGCCGCCGTGGCGTATCCGCTGATCGTCCATGGCCGTTGTGCACTGCCGCTCGTTATCGTAAACATCGACAACGATATCTTCACAGCCGCCGTCCAGGTAACAAATAAACAGTACTAAGGCAAACATCCTGGCCTCATATCCTGAAAAACATATTGTTAAGTGTAGGAGATGTCAGAAAAGCGGGGAAATAAATAACCCGTCTCAGGCGACGGGTTCATTGGAATCAGGCGAGGCGCATGATCCAGGCATCGGACTGGCGATCGTAGTGCTTACGGTAGAGGACGGAATGTTCACCATCAAGTATGGCGGGCACGCTGGTGTCCGCGTCCCATGCATCAAGCTGCATGCATAAATCCGGATCGGATTTGCAGGGGATACTTAACGTTCGCTCTCCCTGCTGTTCGCCGTGCAGTTCGGCGTCGTCTATTTCAAACGCGCCGATACGTACGCTAGTTTTACTCATAAATTCACCCCGTTTGTCTGCTGATTTGTGGTACGACCAGTTGAGGCCGACATTTTTGAGCGTAGACAAACGGGCGTAAAGCGCCAGTGAAAAAGTGCTGTTTTTCGAGGCACCATCACGCTTTTTTGCTAAAAAGCTTACCGTCACGCACCAGTTCGCGGGGATAGCTGTTTTTTAAACGCGACCCGACTTTTTTCGCCAGCCCGAGCGGCGCGCCCTGATAGGTGACAATCGCATCATCCTTCTCCGGGAGCGTTTCCGGATAGACGTCGCGGCCGCGGTACCACTCTTCCGCTTCTGCCTGAGTCAGCGCAAAGGGCGCGGCCGGGGCGGCAAGCGCAATCACCGCTTCGTGCTGCCAGCGATAGCCTTTGTTGTGGGTTTCGGCGAGCCGGATCCCGATGCGTGAAAAACGCACTTTACCGAAGAGCGCTTCGAGCGCCTGTGGGAAGAGCCAAATTTCTTTATCACGCTGCCAGAGCGTATGGTCGGCGGTCCACTGCAAACCGACGGCGGCAGCGGCGGCAATAACGGCGGCGGATTCGCGGGTTTTAAGCGGCGTGAAGGGAAATTTCCCGACTTTATAGCCCGGCGCCGGGAGCGGCTTGATGGCGGCGGTTTTGCGTAAGCGGGCGACGAAGAACCCTTCGCAGTCAAAAATCTGCGGGAAGACGTGCAGGAAACCCTCGTCGGTCAGCGCTTCGCTGGCCTGGGGGAACAGCGAGCCGAGCGGCAGTACTTCCACCGCCTGCGGGTAGCGCGCTAGCAGCCCGTTGACCACGTCTTCGTTTTCTTGCCGGTTCAGGGTGCAGGTGGAGTAAACCAGCGTCCCGCCGGGGCGAAGGGCGTGAAACGCGCTGTCGATAAGTTCGCGCTGGGTTAGCGCGATCTCCGCGTTGCTTTCCGGCGACCAGTTTTTCAACGCATCGGGGTCTTTACGTACTACCCCTTCGCCAGAGCAGGGGGCGTCGAGCAGGATCGCGTCAAAGCATTCCGGTAGCGCGGCGCCGAATACCCGGCCATCGAAATGGGTTAACGCCACGTTGCTAATTCCGCAGCGGCTGATATTGGCGTGCAGGACTTTAACCCGGCTGGCGGAATATTCATTGGCCAGAATGCCGCCTTCATTGCCCATGCGCGCGGCGATTTGCGTGGTTTTAGATCCCGGCGCGGCGGCGACATCCATCACCCGCTGCGGCGTTTCACCGCCGGCAAACAGCGCGGCGACGGGCAGCATGGAGCTGGCTTCCTGAATGTAAAACAGCCCGCTAAGATGCTCGGCCGCGCTGCCCAGCGGCAGGTCGTCTTCGTCTTCACGCTCGATCCAGAAACCCTCTTCGCACCACGGAACCGGCGTGAGCTGCCAGCGATAGGGGGCGACCAGCTGCAAAAAATCAGCCACCGTGATTTTCAGCGTATTGACGCGAATGCTCCGCCGCAGCGGGCGCTGGCAGGCGGCGATAAAGTCGTCGAAAGAGAGATGCGTCGGCATTGCCGCACGCATTTGAGCGAGGAATTCTTCAGGAAGATAGACAGCGTTTTGAGCCACGGGGAGCGCACCACAACGAAAAAAGGGGGCGTAGTTTACCACAAAGGCTCCGGCGGCGGACACCGGAGCCTTTTACGCTTAGCGCGGCAGGGCGGTGCCCCATTCGCGCCACTCTTTCGGTTCGCTCTCCAGCAGCAGGAAGTGTTTGCCATCCTGCGCTTTCGGCGCCAGCGGCGTACCCGGAGGCGTCGCAAACGCGATGCCGCCGCGAATGAACTGATTAAAGGTACCGGTTTTCACCACCCCGCCAATCAGGCCAAAGTCGAGACTATAGCCGGAAGCCAGCCAGAACACCGAGTTGTTGCGCACCAGATACTGATAACGCTTGCTGATACGCAGCTGTACCATCACGCGATCCGACATCGAACCGAGCATCAGACCGGTCACCGTGCCGACTTCGAGCCCGCGGAACAGCACCGGCGTGCCGATACCCAGCGAACCCGCTTCCGGTACTTCGACGATAATGCTCAGGCCGTCGATATAACGTGAATCGCTGATCGTGGTTTCCTGAATTTCGAAATCACGGCGCGGTGAACCGCGTCCCGGCTCGACGTTGATATAGGCCTGGAATAGGGTATCCAGATGTTCAACGCCCGCCGCGGAAATCTGCGGCGTAATCACCGAGAAACGCGTCCCGGCGCGGGCAAAGGTATTGACGTATTCCGGGTAGAGCACCGCTTTCGCCTGCACTTCGTTTTTCGCGGTAATTAAATTCAGCGACTGGATCTGGCCAATATCAATCCCCAGGTAGCGAATCGGCATCCCTTCGGCGATTTTACCGGCGTCGAAGGCGTGGAGGGTTATCTGCCCACCCACCGCGCGGGCAGCGGTTTCCGAAGCATACAGCACGCGTTTATTATCGATCCGCGCGCTAGCGCTGGCGCCGCTGAGGTTATCAAAGCTAATCGCGCCCTTCAGCGCGCGGGAAAGCGGGGAAGCCTGCACCGTCAGACCGCTACCGTTAAGCTGCACTTTGGCGCCGCCTTCGGCCCAGAACACGCTGTTGCTGGTCAGCAGATGGCGATATTCCGGCTTGATATGAATATTGATTTCAAAGGCGTTTTTGCGCGGCTGCACGGTGATGATTTCCCCGACCGCAAATTTACGGTACAGCACCACGGAGCCGGCCTGCACGTCCGGCAGCGTCTCGGCTGAGAGCGTAAGCGTGGTGGTCGGCAGATCGCTCATGCTGTTTTCCAGCGCCTTTTCCTGGTTCGCATACAGCGGATAGCGGCTTTGCATCGCCCCCTTGTCGCCCGGAATAATGCGGATCCCGCCGTTGACCCATTCGCTGGCGCTGGCGCCGAGGAACTGCACGCCGTCGATGCCGACTTTGACGTCAATCCGGCTGTTGACCACGAATTTGCTATCGCCGCGAACCAGTGAACGGTACTCCGGCATAATCGCTACCTGGAACGTGACGCCATCGGCATTCAGCTTGCGCTCCAGAACCTGGCCAATCTGGACGCCGTGCAGAATTAGCGGCTGCCCGGCGTCGATACCGTAGCTCTCCGGCGCGGTGAGCGTAACGGTCGCCACATCCGGTTCTTCCAGAATGGATTTATCGGCAGGCAGCACCGCAAACTGGTTACGCGGCTCACCTTCACCGGGAACCAGTTCAAAGGTGGTGCCGGTCAGCAGGGCGCTGACGCTGGGGTTATCCAGAGAGATTTTCGGCTTCTTCATCTGAATCAGCGTCTTCTCACGCAGCAGGCTGACGACGCTCGGATCGACGGTCATTTCGCCGGTCACTTTCCCGTCGGAATTGAGATTCATCTTGCTGAGCTGGCCAACCTCGAGTCCCTGGTACATCAGCGGCGTAGAGCCGGCTTTTAAGCCCGCGCCGTCGGGAAGATCCAGTTTGACCACCACCCCACGCTGACTGTGCGCCAGGTCTTCATATAAGTGATAATCCGTGTTCTGCTGAGCCTGCGCAGAGTCATCGGGGGAATCAAAGGCAATAGCGCCGTTCACCAGCGCTGAGAGGCTATCGAGCTGGACCTTCGCGCCGCTCAGGCTGACATCCGCTTTTACGCCGGAGACGTTCCAGAAACGGCTCTCTTTTTTCACCAGGTTCGTGAAACGGCGCTCGATCAGTACGTCAATGGTGACGCCCTGATTGTTCGGATTAATCGCGTAGTCATACACCCGGCCGACCGGAATTTTGCGGAAATAGACCAGCGAGCCGCTGGTTAACGAGCCCAAATCCGCAGACTTGAGATGAATCATTAGCTCGCCGTTATTAATGTGATACTTCGGCTGGGTGTCGAGAGCGACAAAGTGATCTTCAGGCTCGCCCTGACCGGGCATCATGCCGATATAGTTGCCGCCAACCAGCGCATCGAGGCCCGACACGCCGGCGAGAGAAGCTTTCGGCGTCACCAGCCAGAACTGCGTCTCCTTGCGCAGCGCATCTTTCATATCGCCTTTGACGCTGGCTGAAACCTCAATTTTGCTCAGATCTTTACTCAGCGAGATATTCTCGACCGTACCGACTTCTACTCCCTGATAGCGGATGGGCGTGCGCCCAGGAACGATACCGTTGGCCGACTGGAAGTCGATAACGATCGTCGTACCGCGATCCTGATAGCTGGTCCATATCAGCCAACCGGCAATCAGTAGCGCAATGACCGGCAGCAGCCAGAAGGGCGAGATGCGGCGTTTAGTTTTAATTTTGGCTTCAGTCGGCGAAGCGGGCGTTTCCTGACTCATGTGCGTCCCAAAGTAAGCGGCTGTCCAGCCATTCAACAGCAAGGATAGTTAATATTACCGCGGCGCCAAAATAGACCGCGGCGGGCCCCATCGTAAACGCGAGGAGCTGATCGCGGTTGATCAGCGACATGGTTAATGCGATGACAAAAAGATCCAACATAGACCAGCGGCCGATCCAGGTAATCAGCCGCAGCAGCAGGATGCGGGTACGTAACCCCTGTTCACACTTGAATTGTATGCTGACCAGCAGGGTAAACAATACAATAACTTTGGTGAATGGGACCAGAATACTGGCGATGAACACCACTCCGGCGATGGCCACGTTGCTGCTGGCCAGCGACATAATGCCGGAAAGAATAGTGTCGTCCTGGCGCGCGCCGTTGACGTAAATAATCGAGATTGGCAGCAGGTTGGCAGGCAGCAGGAAAACCATCGACGCGATCAGCGCGGCCCAGCTCTTTTGCAGGCTTTGGCGACGTCTGTGGCGCAGAGGCGTGTGACAGCGGCGGCAGCGCCCGCGGGAATCACGATGTCCGGTATAATGACAGCCGAGACAAACCTGGAGATTATTATCCGGCCGCAGCGCCGGGCGCTGGGGATAAAAACGCTCCCACAGCTCCTCAACGTTCATATGGATAAGCGTCAGGATGCTGAGCAGGGTGAGCGCGATATAGGCAATAAGCCCGATGCCGGGCTGCAGAAAGGCGTAATCTTGTACTTTGATGGAGGCGACGCCGATACCGACCAGGTAAATATCCAGCATCACCCACTCTTTGAGCCGCTCCAGCATCAGCAGTATCGGGCGCAGATTCATGCCCAGCACGTTACCCAGCCACAGGTAGGCGATTGAGACGACCAGCAGCACTGGCGCGACGACCGCGCAAAACAGCACCATCGCCGCCGTGAGCGGATCGCCCTGGCCGGTCATTTGCCAGATGCCCTGAAGGACGTTAGCGTCGATGCGTACGCCTAAGAGATGTAAACGCAGAAGCGGTTCGCTCCAGGCAAAAGGCATCAGCAGCAGCATCGCGATCGCCATACTGCCCAGTCGGGTAAGCGACCAGTCACGGCCATCGCGCACTTTGGCATTGCAGCGAGGGCACCAGGCGCTCTGATTCTTTTTGAGGACCGGTAAACGAAACAGCAGATCGCACTGTGGGCAGCGCTGATAGTGAGCGTGCGCAACAGGCGCGCTGACCGAGTAGACGATCATCTTTTTTGCTGGCGTAACCCTGGGTGTTTTTAGTGGCATTTATAGCTTACAGAAATGAGTGTATCTCTCTATCTTAACTCAGGAATGAATTCATCTTGAGCATGAATGCATTTAAAGCTTATTTTATTAGGCTGTAAGTGTAAGGTAGTAAGACAACTAAGCGAATAAATAATGAACAAACAAGAATTCTACGCGGATCTGAACCGCGATTTTCAGGCGTTAATGGCAGGCGAAACCAGTTTTCTGGCCATGATTTCAAATACCAGCGCGCTGCTGTTCGAGCGGCTGGCTGAAGTGAACTGGGCCGGTTTTTATCTCCTGGAAGGCGACACGCTGGTCCTTGGCCCGTTCCAGGGCAAGCTGGCCTGCGTGCGTATTCCGGTAGGGCGCGGCGTATGCGGCGCTGCCGTCGCGCAGAATCGCGTGCAGCGGGTAGAAGACGTTCACGCGTTTGATGGTCACATCGCCTGTGACGCCGCCAGTAATTCGGAAATTGTCTTCCCGTTGCGGGTGAACGATCGAACTATCGGCGTCCTGGATATCGATAGCACAGCCTATTCCCGCTTCACCGCTGAAGATGAGCAGGGGCTGGCAGAACTGGTCGCGCATCTGGAAAAACTCATTTCTGCGACTGATTATCAAAAAATATTCACCCGCGTCGCAGGATAATCAACGGATAACGTAGCATTTACCGATGACGTCATTATAATGACGCCTGTTCATGCCTGCGGCTTGTTGGCTACGTCCGTTGTAATCAGGAAATTTCATGGAAAATCAACCTAAGTTGAATAGCAGTAAAGAAGTCATTGCGTTTCTGGCCGAACGCTTCCCTCAGTGTTTTAGCGCTGAAGGCGAAGCTCGCCCCCTGAAAGTCGGTATTTTTCAGGATCTCGTTGAGCGCGTTGGCGGAGAGATGAATCTCAGCAAAACCCAACTTCGCGCTGCACTGCGTCTTTATACTTCGAGCTGGCGCTACCTGTACGGCGTTAAGCCTGGCGCAGTCCGCGTTGACCTCGACGGCAACCCGTGCGGCGAGCTGGAAGAGCAGCATGTTGCTCACGCCCGCCAGCAGCTTGAAGAAGCAAAAGCCCGCGTTCAGGCGCAGCGTGAAGCGCAGCAAGCGAAAAAACGCGAAGCCGCCGCCGCCGCTGGCCAGCCGGAAGAGGGGGCTCGTCGCGAGCGTAAACCTCGTCCTCAGGCTCAGGCGCGTCGTAAAGAAGGCGCTGAGCAGCGTAAACCGCGCCCGGCACCAGCAGCCAAAGCGCCGCGCGAAGAGCGTCATACCCCTGTATCAGATGTGTCTGTATTGACCGTTGGCCAGGCACTGAAGGTGAAAGCAGGTAATAATGCAATGGACGCCACTGTCCTGGAAATCACCAAAGATGGCGTTCGTGTACAGCTGACTTCTGGTATGTCAATGATTGTACGCGCAGAACACCTGGTGTTCTGAAACGGAGGCCGGGCCAGGCATGAACAAATTCTTTAAGCTCACCGCGTTGGCGGGCCTGCTGGTAATCGCAGGCCAGTCGTTCGCCGTGGACAATATAACCCGGATTGATCAAATCCCCGTGCTGAAAGAAGAGCCGCAGCACGCAACGGTGAGCGAGCGCGTGACATCGCGCTTTACCCGTTCCCACTACCGCCAGTTCGATCTCGACAATGCCTTTTCGGCAAAAATTTTCGATCGTTATCTGAACCTGCTGGATTACAGCCATAACGTGCTGTTGGCCAGCGACGTGGCGCAGTTTGCCGCGAAAAAGAATCAAATCGGCGATGAGCTGCGCAGCGGGAAGCTGGACGTTTTTTACGACCTGTATAATCTGGCGCAGAAACGTCGTTTCGAGCGTTATCAATATGCATTGAAAGTGCTGGAACGTCCGATGGACTTCACCGGCAATGACAACTTCAACCTTGACCGCAGCAAGTCGCCCTGGCCGAAAGATGAGGCCGAGCTGAATGCGCTGTGGGATGCCAAGGTGAAGTTCGATCAGCTCAGTCTCAAGCTGGCTGGCAAAGATGATAAAGAGATTCGCGAGACCTTAACCCGTCGTTACAAGTTTGCCATTCGCCGTCTGGCGCAAACCAACAGCGAAGATGTTTTCTCGCTGGCGATGACCGCCTTTGCGCGTGAAATCGACCCGCATACCAACTATCTCTCACCGCGCAATACTGAACAGTTCAATACCGAAATGAGCCTGTCTCTCGAAGGTATCGGCGCGGTATTGCAGATGGATGACGACTACACGGTGATCAATTCACTGGTGGCCGGTGGGCCTGCGGCGAAGAGCAAAGCCATCAGCGTGGGTGACCGTATCGTTGGCGTTGGCCAGCCGGGTAAGGCCATGGTCGATGTGATCGGCTGGCGTCTTGATGATGTGGTAGCGCTGATCAAAGGTCCAAAGGGCAGCAAGGTTCGCCTGGAGATACTCCCGGCGGGTAAAGGCGCGAAAACACGGATTGTGACCCTCACGCGCGAACGTATTCGTCTTGAAGACCGCGCGGTTAAGATGTCAGTCAAAACCGTCGGCAAAGAGAAGGTTGGCGTACTGGATATTCCAGGTTTCTATGTTGGCCTGACGGATGACGTGAAGGTTCAACTGCAGAAACTGGAAAAACAGAACGTTAGCAGCATCGTTATCGATCTGCGCAGCAACGGCGGCGGGGCGCTGACCGAAGCGGTTTCGCTTTCTGGCTTGTTTATTCCATCCGGTCCGGTTGTTCAGGTGCGCGATAACAACGGTAAAGTGCGCGAAGACAGCGATACCGATGGCGTGGTGTACTACAAAGGCCCGCTGGTGGTGCTGGTCGACCGTTTCAGCGCGTCGGCTTCTGAAATTTTCGCCGCCGCGATGCAGGACTACGGTCGCGCGCTGATCGTCGGGGAGCCAACCTTTGGCAAGGGGACCGTCCAGCAGTACCGTTCGCTGAACCGTATCTACGATCAAATGCTGCGCCCTGACTGGCCGGCGCTGGGCTCCGTACAGTACACCATTCAGAAATTCTATCGCATCAACGGCGGTAGTACTCAGCGTAAGGGTGTGACGCCGGACATCATGATGCCGACCGGAACGGAACAGCGTGAGACCGGCGAGCAGTATGAAGATAACGCGCTACCGTGGGACAGCGTCAATGCGGCAACCTACGTTAAATACAGTGACCTGACGCCGTTTGGGCCGGAGCTGCTAAAACGCCACGATGCGCGTATCGCTAATGATCCTGAATTCCAGTACATCATGAAGGACATTGCTCGCTATAACGCGATGAAAGACAAACGCAACATCGTCTCCCTGAACTACGCGCAGCGTGAAAAGGAGAACGAAGAAGATGATGCGATTCGTCTGGCTCGCGTTAACGATCGCCTGAAACGCGAAGGCAAGCCGTTGCTGAAGAAACTGGAAGATCTGCCGAAGGATTACCAGGAGCCCGATCCGTATCTTGATGAAACGGTTCATATTGCGCTCGATCTGGCCCATGAGGAAAAGGATCGGCCAGCGGTAGAGCCCCCGGCCAGTAAATAAATCCCCAACGGGCACACTAATTTGTGCCCGTTTTCTTTTCTGTTCTTGCGCAACTTTGCCGGCCTGAATTCAACAAAATGTCAACGCTATTGCCCAGCGTCAGCAATATGCTACAAAATGTAAAGTTGTGTCTTTCTCGTGACTTAGCGGGGCCTGATGGTTGAAAATTGGCGCTCTACCCATACCATGTGGGTAATCGCATAGTGCGTTTTGTTAAATCGAGGTTAAAAGAAAATTATGATGCGAATCGCGCTTTTCCTGCTGACCAACCTGGCAGTGATGGTGGTGTTCGGGCTGGTGCTAAGCCTGACGGGAATTCAGTCAAGCAGCATGACCGGGCTGCTGATCATGGCGCTGTTGTTTGGTTTCGGCGGTTCAATCGTTTCGCTGCTGATGTCGAAATGGATGGCGCTGAAATCGGTGGGTGGGGAAGTCATTGAGCAGCCGCGTAATGAAACCGAGCGCTGGCTAATGAATACCGTCGCGCAGCAGGCGCGGCAGGCGGGCATTGGTATGCCACAGGTGGCTATCTACCATGCGCCGGATATTAACGCCTTCGCGACCGGCGCGCGCCGCGATGCGTCGCTGGTGGCCGTCAGCACAGGGCTGTTGCAGAACATGAGCCGTGATGAAGCGGAAGCGGTCATTGCGCATGAGATTAGCCACATTGCCAACGGTGACATGGTTACCATGACGCTGATTCAGGGGGTGGTGAATACCTTCGTTATCTTTATCTCGCGCGTTATCGCGCAGATTGCAGCGGGCTTCCTCGGCGGCAATCGGGATGAAGGTGAAAACAGCAACGGCAACCCGCTGATCTATTTTGCGGTCGCTACGGTGCTGGAGCTGGTGTTTGGTATTCTGGCGAGCATTATCACCATGTGGTTCTCCCGCTACCGCGAGTTCCATGCCGACGCCGGTTCAGCAAAACTGGTCGGGCGTGAGAAAATGATCGCCGCGCTGCAGCGCCTGAAAACCAGCTATGAGCCGCAGGAAGCCAGC
Organism: Klebsiella pasteurii; assembly: GCF_018139045.1. NCBI lineage: Bacteria > Pseudomonadati > Pseudomonadota > Gammaproteobacteria > Enterobacterales > Enterobacteriaceae > Klebsiella > Klebsiella pasteurii. The sequence goes on along the minus strand of NZ_CP073236.1, from coordinate 1,757,679 downwards.
AGCATGATGGCGTTCTGTATTAACGGTAAAGCGAAATCCATGAGCGAGCTGTTTATGACTCACCCGCCTCTGGATAAGCGTATTGAAGCCCTGCGCAGCGGCGAATATCTGAAGTAACGCTCCGTTCCCGGCTGTAAAAAAATAAAAATCCGCAACCTTCGGGCTGCGGATTTTTTTATGTCGATTAAGGGCTACAGCCTGGCGCGCGGCTGCGTGACGCGCAGCCCGCTGACGGCCGCGGCGACAACGGCAAGGATCCCGGCCAGCATAAGAGCGGTGTGGGTTCCGCTATTCCCTGACAGATTAAACAGCAGCGCCACCAGCGCGGCGCCGGTACTCTGCCCAAGCAGGCGCGCGGTACCCAGCATGCCGCTTGCGCCGCCGCTACGATGAGCCGGCGCTGAAGAGACGATGGTGTGATTGTTGGGCGACTGGAACAGACCAAAGCCCGCGCCGCAGAGCGCCATTCGCCAGATAATATCCAGATCCGTGGGGGCGGAGGGCAGTAAAGCCAGGCCGAACAGGCCACAGGCCATGACGAGAAGGCCAATCGCGCCCAGCAGCCCGGCGTGAACTTTCTCAATCAAATAGCCTGCCAGCGGCGCCATCACCATTGTGGCCAGCGGCCACGGCGTCAGGAGCAGACCGGTTTCCACCTCGCTGCGTCCCATCATTGACTGCAGGAAGAACGGCAGCGAAACCATGGCCAGCATCTGGGCGCAGAAGGAGCATATGGAGGTACAAATTGAAAGAGAGAACAGCGGGATACGCAGCAGGTCAATCGGCAACAGGGGGACCGGCATCCTGAGCTGACGACGGACAAAAAAGAAACCGACGACCAGCATGGCAACGATCTCCGCCGCAACCAGTTCGCCGGACTGGCCCTGGGCGAAACCGCCGAGAGCGGTAATCAGTAAGCCAAAGGTTAAGGCATTCATGATGGCGCTCGGCAGGTCGAAGCGGGTGACCTTGCTGCGGCCCACGTTGGCGGGCAGATAGCTTATCGCGAGAAGCAGGGAAATAATGCCCAGCGGAACGTTAATCAGAAACAGCCATTGCCATGAAGCCATCGAGAGAATCGCGGCGGCGATGGTCGGACCCGCCGCGGAGGAGACCGCCACCACGAAAGAGTTGATCCCCATTCCGCGGCCGAGAAAACGCTGGGGATAAATCAGGCGAATAAGCGCGGTGTTAACGCTCATCAGTGCCGCGCCGCCGAGGCCCTGCGCCACGCGCGCCAGGGTCAGCATTTCCAGGCTTGTGGAGAGGGCGCAGGCCAGCGACGTGAAGGTAAAAAGCGCCAGGCCGATTTTATAAATACGCCGATAGCCGACCATATCGCCGAGGAAAGAGAGCGGCAGCAGGGCGATAACAATGGCGATTTGGTAGGCATTCACTATCCAGATAGAGGATGCCGGGGAGGCGTTTAAATCGCTGGCGATGGTCGGTAGGGCGACGTTGGCGATCGCGCCATCCAGCACCGCCATCGACAGGCCTAATACAATGGTCAGAATGGCGCCGTAACGCTGCGGCAAAGGTAACCCATCGGAGAGGTTTTTATCCATGTGAGGTCTGTATCTTATCGGGGACTATTAACTGGGTAATAATTTTAGCATTGATTATTCAGCGGCATGTCGCAGATTTGTAACGAATAGGCAGAAGAACGATTGCGGGTCGCGGGATGCGAATTTATAATAAAAACCGGTTCTAATTTTTATAAAACAGTTGCGATGAGGTGATAAATGGCAGTTGCAGATTTGGATAAACAGCCAGATTCTGTCTCTTCGGTATTGAAGGTTTTTGGCATTCTGCAGGCGCTTGGCGAAGAGCGTGAAATTGGCATTACCGAACTGTCCCAGCGCGTCATGATGTCAAAAAGCACCGTTTATCGCTTTTTGCAGACCATGAAATCGCTGGGGTACGTAGCTCAGGAAGGCGAATCCGAGAAATATTCTCTGACCCTCAAACTCTTCGAACTTGGCGCGCGGGCTTTGCAGAACGTTGATTTGGTACGCAGCGCTGATATTCAGATGCGCGAGCTTTCACGTCTGACGAAAGAGACCGTCCACCTGGGTGCTTTGGATGAAGACAGCATCGTTTACATCCACAAAATCGACTCAATGTACAATTTGCGCATGTACTCGCGCATTGGGCGTCGTAACCCGCTGTACAGCACCGCGATCGGTAAAGTGCTGCTGGCCTGGCGCGATCGTTCCGAGGTTGAACAGATTCTGGAAGGCGTGGAGTACAAACGCAGCACCGACCGGACCATCACCAGCACCGAAGAGCTGCTGGCGGTTCTGGATCAGGTCCGCGAGCAGGGGTATGGCGAAGATAACGAAGAGCAGGAAGAAGGGCTGCGCTGCATTGGGGTGCCGGTTTTCGACCGCTTCGGCGTGGTTATCGCCGGTCTGAGTATCTCTTTCCCGACGCTGCGTTTCTCGGAAGAACGCCTGAACGAGTATGTCGCGATGCTGCACACGGCGGCACGTAAAATTTCCGAGCAGATGGGCTATAACGATTATCCGTTCTGATCGGGTGCGTGAAGCGGGCTACAGAATCTGTAGCCCGCTCGTGACTAGCCGTTATCAACAACCGTGGCGCTTTTACGCAGAATAGGGCAATCGGTGATGCCGATAATACCGCTGCTGGAATGAACATATTGTGCGGTACTGATGCCGCGAGCCGTGAGATATTTACACTGCAATCCCAGCCCTCCTGCGTTCTCACTGCTGCCCATTAATACACCATAACCGCTTAATAACACGCCAATCCACAAGATAGCCAGCACCACAATGGTACGAATGATCAATCGCATTGTTGCCTCATTATTTGTATTATCCTTGCGTCCATTCTGGCATGAACACCAGTTGAAACAAGTCTATGATTCCTAAACTTGCCTTTCGTATTACAGTTAGCCGCGGTTTAAGAAGGTCATGTTATCCTGGCGACATCTGATACTGATGCGGAGTGTGGAGTGAAAAAATTACGGTGGGTTTTGCTGATAGTCATCATTGCAGGTTGCTTACTGCTATGGACTCAGATGCTTAACGTAATGTGCGATCAGGATGTACAGTTCTTCAGCGGCATCTGCACTATCAATAAATTTATTCCCTGGTAAGACATTTTTAATATGATTGATTTTCTTCTGCTGCGCGGGTGGTAGAATAAGCGCCTTCTCTTTGAGGTGGTGAAATGAGTGAGTTACTAAATCCTGGGATTGTAAGCCTGGCATCCGTGGCGCTATCTGTTGTGCTGCTGCTTGTCGGCCTGTTGTTATGGTTTTTTGTTAATCGCGCCAGTTCGCGCGCCAATGAGCAGATAGCGCTGCTGCAGGCGCTGCTGGATCAGCAAAAGCGGCAAACCGCGCTGCTGCGTCGTCTCTGTGAGGCCAATGCGCCTGAGAAGGAGAGCGTCGCTGAACCTTCAGTAGCCGAAAAGGGAAAAGGCGACGACGATTTTATCCGTCTTGTTGCAGAGCGCTGATCCGACCGACAGGTGTGCACGTTTGCGGTGTGCGCCTGTATCTCACCCGGCTGTATAACTTAATCTTATCTATAAACCTCTTCAGCTTTTTCCGCGCGCACGGGCCAGCGGAAGCGGCTTTACCACGCCGCCTTATATTGCTTTGTTTAATTAATCAAATAAAAGAATAGTTGGACTTAACTGTCATCAGCTCTTCATTATTGTCGTGGAATATCAGTATAGACAATATTTTAAGCTCTTCAATTTACGTGTTTTGATATTATGAAATGCCCGCATTAAAGCAATTTTTCGTCTATCGTTATGAGCTTTTATATGCATCTTTATGCAGTGGTTTTTGTCTCCCCCTAAAATTGGCGGTTTCACTGCGGCCGTGGGTGGGAGCACTGAAGTTGTTGAGCTGTGACGGATAAGTGGCCGCCAGAGAGGATATCCTGGGGGGGCAAGCAGGGCGCGATAAGGATAAGCCAGAGCGAGCAAAGTCGCATAAATGTGCAGGCGATCAAATGATTCCCTTATAATCTGTGCGAGCGATCGAGACCCGTCTAAAAATGGCTTGCCATTATTTACGTAGTATGTGATAACACGTTTCGGGTTAAACGAGGTACAGTTCTGTTTATGTGTGGCATTTTCAGTAAAGAAGTCCTGAGTAAACACGTTGTCGTTGAATACCGCTTCTCTGCCGAACCTTATATTAGTGCCTCATGCAGTCATGTGTCAGTTTTATCTATGTAAGCGCCCTACGGGCGAAGAAAACAGTCTAAGGAATTTTGCAAATGGCAAAGATTAAAGGTCAAGTTAAGTGGTTCAACGAGTCTAAAGGTTTTGGCTTCATTACTCCGGCTGATGGCAGCAAAGATGTGTTTGTACACTTCTCCGCTATCCAGGGTAACGGTTTCAAAACTCTGGCTGAAGGCCAGAACGTTGAGTTCGAAATTCAGGACGGCCAGAAAGGTCCAGCTGCAGTTAACGTAACTGCTATCTGATTTAAGACCACTGAATCTTGTAAGAAAGCCTCGCAACTGCGGGGCTTTTTAGTATTTATTGCAAAACATGTCCATTTACCACCCTCCGTTGCGCTTTGTTGCAAATCAACACCATTATTAGCACTGTTTAGCAACCTGTTTTGTCTATTTCTGTTAAATCAGATGCTTGCAAAACAATGATGGAGCTAAGGTGCAAAAGAACAAACTCAAGTCAGCCGCCAACTTTACCCCGCTTAGGTTTGGGTTGTTGTGCGTGGCGATTCTTTGCTGTATGGGACTGCTGTTGGTCCGGGTCGGCTGGCTACAAATTGTCTCCCCTGACAATCTGGTTAAACAAGAGGACATGCGATCCCTGCGCGAGGAGCCTATTGATGTGCAGCGCGGCACGATTAGCGACCGCGAGGGCCGACCGCTGGCGGTCAGCGTGCCGGTGAGCGCCGTCTGGGTCGATCCGCAAACCACGCTCGAAAAGGGGGGCGTCGGCTACGGTCCGCGCTGGCAAGCAATGGCGCAAGCTTTACATCTCAACCTTAGCGAGCTGGCCCACCGCGTCGAAGCGCACCCTCACGCGCGGTTTCTCTACCTGGCGCGCCAGATCAATCCGGAGCAGGCGGAGTGGATTGATAAGCTTCATCTGCCGGGGATCAATCTGCGCGATGAGTCGCGCCGCTTTTATCCGGCGGGGCACGTTGCCGCTAACCTGCTGGGTTTTACCAATATCGATAACCAGGGTATTGAAGGCGTTGAGAAAAGCTTTAACGTTCAGTTGACCGGTCAGCCCGGGCGTCGCCTGGTGCGCAAAGACCGGCACGGCAACGTCATCGAAAATATCACCGAAGTCCCGGCGGTTCCGGCCCACAATTTACAGCTCAGTATCGATGAGCGCCTGCAAACGGTGACAGAGGACGCGCTGGATAACGCTGTTCGCTGGAACAAGGCGGAATCAGGAGCGGCGGTATTAATTAAAATCGATACCGGGGAGATTCTGTCGATGGCCAGCTACCCGGACTTCAACCCGAACAATCGCGATGATGCGAAGCTGGATGATTTTCGCAATCGCGCCATTAGCGATACTTTCGAGCCGGGGTCGACGGTTAAACCGCTGGTGCTGATGACCGCGCTCCAGCAGGGCATTGTTCAGCCGGATAGCGTGGTGGATACTCATCCGTTTGTCCTCGATGGCCACCGTATTCGCGACGTGGGTTACTATCCCGAGCTCTCCCTCACCGGTATTCTGCAGAAATCCAGCGATACCGGGGTTTCACATTTGTCGCTGGCGATGCCAATTCAGCATCTTATCGATACCTATAAAGCGTTCGGTTTTGGCGACTCTACTGGCCTGGGATTGACCGGGGAGAGCGCCGGGTTGATGCCGCAGCGCCGCTATTGGGGCCAGTTGGACCGGGCGACATTCGCCTTCGGCTACGGCCTGATGGTCACGCCGCTCCAGCTGGCGCACGTGTATGCCACTATCGGCAGCTACGGTATCGAGCGTCCGCTATCAATAACCCGTATTGATCCGCCGGTGATGGGTACTCGGGTAATGCCGGAGCAAATCGTGCATGAAGTCGAACATATGATGGAGAGCGTCGCCTTACCGGGCGGCGGCGGGACCAAAGCGGCGGTACGCGACTATCGGGTGGCGGTAAAAACCGGTACCGCCAAAAAAATTGGACCGGATGGTAAATATATCGATAAGTACGTTGCCTATACCGCCGGCGTTGCGCCCGCCAGTAACCCGAAATTCGCGCTGGTGGTAGTGATGAACGATCCCAGTAACGGTTCGTATTACGGCGGAGCGGTTTCGGCGCCGGTATTCAGCCAGATTATGGGCGATGTGCTGCGCCTGGAAAACGTCATGCCCGATGGGATGCCGCAGGGGGCGGAAAATCTTATCGTGATGCATCGTGACGGAGCCCCGTCGCCTGCGCTGTAACGGTGGCCTGGAGGGGCGAATAGCGCTACACTTTCGCCCTTTCAGCACACCGGAGTTGTCATGTCTTACAGTTGCCCCCTTTGCCACGCGCCGCTTGAGCGCCGCGATAATAGCTATATCTGCCCGCAGCGGCATCAGTTCGATCTGGCGAAGGAAGGGTACGTCAATTTGCTGCCTGTGCAGTTTAAGCGCTCCCGCGATCCGGGCGACAGCGCTGAAATGATGCAGGCCAGGCGCGCGTTCCTTGATGCGGGGCATTATCAGCCGCTTCGCGGGGCTATCTGCGCTTATCTGCAAACCTTCGCGCCGACGGATTTATTGGATATTGGCTGCGGAGAAGGCTACTACACGCACGCTTTTGCCGCCATCGCGGCCCATAGCTGGGGCCTGGATGTGTCGAAATCGGCTATCCGCGCGGCGGCAAAACGTTATCCGCAGGTCAGCTTTTGCGTCGCTTCCAGCCAGCGTCTGCCGTTTGAGAACGCGAGCCTGGATGCGATAGTACGTATTTATGCTCCCTGTAATGCCCTTGAACTGGCGCGCGTTGTCAGGCCCGGCGGCTGGGTTATCACCGCGACGCCGGGACCTCGCCACCTTATGGAGCTGAAAGGGTTGATCTACGACGACGTGCGCTTGCATGAGCAGAGCAGGGAAGAGATGGAAGGATTTACGTTACGTCACCAGCAGCAGTTGGCCTATCCGATGCAGCTTAACGGCAGCGAGGCGGAAGCTTTACTGCAAATGACGCCGTTTGCGTGGCGGGCGAAGCCGCCGGTGAGGGAAGCGCTGCGCCAGCAGGCGCTGTTTGACTGCCAGACCGATTTTGCTATTCACTGCTGGCAGCGCGATGCCTGAGGATTAGCCAGCGAAATGGCTCCAGAGGATCTGGGCGCCAATGCCGATCAGCACGATACCGCCAAGGATTTCCGCCCGTTTGCCGAGCAGCGGGCCGATAAAACGTCCTACCATTATGCCCAGCGTCGACATCATCAACGTGGCGCAGCCGATAGCCAGCGCGGTGGCGATAATATTGACCTGCAGGAACGCCAGGCCAACGCCGACGGCCATCGCATCCAGGCTGGTGGCGAAAGCGGTGGTCACCAGTAGCCAAAAACCATGACGGCGCGGAGCTTCGCACTCATCGCTATCGCCGCCGCGTAACCCTTCGATAACCATTCGACCGCCGAGAAAAACCAGCAGCACAAAGGCAATCCAGTGGTTCCATTCGAGTACGAACTGGCTGGCGAGCATCCCCAAACCCCAGCCGACAAGCGGGGTGAGCGTTTCGATAGCGCCAAAGATCAGACCCGTCCGCAGGGCTTCAGAAAATTTAGGTTTATGGAGGGTCGCGCCTTTTCCAATAGAGGCCGCAAAGGCGTCCATGGACATGCCGAAGGCAAGAAGAATTGTAGCGGATACATTCATGAGAGCGTCCTGACCGGGGATAATCCATATGACACATCGCTGCCCCCAGTAAAAATACGCAGCACACCTAATGATAAAGTGCTGCGTACAGCAGTGATGCGTCTATGGTCTCGCCTGATTGAATACGTTCTGCTTCAACCCGCACGTGCCACGTTTTGCAACGAGTATGTTGACACGGACATTTTCTGCCAGGCAGAAAATTGGCTACTCCCCAACGACGGGCGCAACCTTAACATAATTTTAGAATATAAAACAATAACAGGACGCGGTTATTTTTCCAATCAAATGATAACGATTTTCATTTCAATTTATAGGTAAATGATTAGTTAATAAATATCGTTGAAGTGAACGTCAGGAATATAGCCGTGGCTATATTCCAGACGTGGGGGAAGGGGTAAATATAGCGTTGGCTATATTTTTAAGCTATTGAGTGGAAACGAGAAGTTTGTATATACTTTCCAGATCGTCGATATTTCGTACGCGAATAAGCAGGCGCCGTTGTTCTAATTGCATGACCAGTACGCCATCTTCCGATAAATTCATCTCTTTAATACGCTTATATTCGATCCAGATATTGGCGAAAAAAAAGCCCTGCTGCTTGAAAATGATTTTGGGTGAGCGGATCCAGAACAGATATAACCCCATTAAGGCCAGGGCAGATAATAACCAGGTGGTGATAAGTTCGCCGTGGTTGGCAATATTGTTATAAATCAGGATAGCTATGAGGCCGACGAAGATAATGCCATCGACGCGGTTGCGGCGGAGCAGGGGGATAGCCAGTAAAACTGGGCCATTACGGCGCGGCATGATGAACTGGTCGTAAACCGCAAACGCGAGCAAAACGAGAATAAACAGGATTAACACCAGGTCCGTGATTGTCATCCATCCTCCAAATAAAAAAGCCGGGGGCAAGCCCCCGGCGCACAACGTGTTGATTACTGACCCAGCAGTCCGACAGCGTAGCCGGCGATACCGATGACGAAGAAGCCCACGATGATCCACAGGGCGTTAACTTTCTTACGCAGCAGCCACATACAAGCGAAGGTCAGCAGCAGCGGTACCAGGCCCGGCATCAGCTGGTCAAGGATCGTCTGCACGGTAGTGACGCGAGTCTGGCCATCCTGACCGGTGATGGTGGAAACCACCAGCGGGATGTTCACGTGCGTCCACTTGTTAACCAGCGCCCCCATGACAAACAGGCCGAGAATTGACGCCCCCTCGGTCAGTTTCTGCAGGAAGCCGCCGCCCATATCTTTAACGATGTCGATACCTTTACGGTAACCGTAAGCGACGCCGTAATAGCGGGTCAGCAGACGCACCGCGTTAAACAGGATAAAGAACAGCAGAGGGCCGAGCAGGCTTCCGCTCATGGCGATACCTGCGCCCAGTGCGGCGAATACCGGACGAACGGTACCCCAGAAGATCGGGTCGCCTACGCCGGCCAGCGGGCCCATCAGACCAACTTTGATACCGTTGATGGCGCCATCGTCGATTTCTGCGCCGTTAGCACGCTGCTCTTCCATCGCCAGCGTTACGCCGAGAACCGGAGCCGCAACGTAGGGATGGGTGTTAAAGAACTCAAGGTGACGCTTAATCGCCTGTTTGCGCGCATCGTTGTTCTCCGGATACAGGCGACGAATAGCCGGTACCATGGAGAAGCAGAAGCCCAGCGCCTGCATACGTTCGAAGTTCCATGAACCCTGGAACAGGTTAGAACGAATGAACACGCCACGAATATCACTCTGAGTGAGTTTTTTCTCGGTGGTATTTTTAGTCATATCAACCATTTCGCTCACCTGTTAGTCCAGTTCGTTGTCGAGATCGTTATTACCAGCAGCCTGCGCAGGCGCACCCGCGACGCGGTTATATTTCGGGCTCAGCTGAATGTAGAGGACAGCCATTACCGTACCAATCACACCCAGAGCAACCAGGTTGAAATCGGTGAACGCGGCGGTAACAAAGCCAAGGTAGAAGAACGGCATCAGGTAGCCGGCGCGCATCATATTGATGACCATCGCATAACCCACTACCACGATCATGCCACCCGCGATGTTCAGACCGCCGGTAACCACTTCAGGAATGGCGTTCAGCAGACCTTGTACTTCGCTGGTACCGACGGAAATCGCCACGATAACCGCAGGAATAGCGATACGCATCGCCTGCAGGAACAGTGACGAAACGTGCAGCCAGGAGATGGCCGTCAGGTTGCCATTTTCCGCCGCTTTATCCGCAGCGTGCTGGAAAGCAACGGTAATGGTACGGACGATAATGGTCAGCACCTGGCCCGCTGCCGCCAGCGGAATTGCCAGCGCGATACCGGCACCGATGCTTTGGTGGCCCGCGATAACCAGAACGGTTGAGATGATGGATGCAAGCGCGGCATCAGGCGCAACGGCGGCGCCGATGTTCATCCACCCCAGGGCGATCATTTCCAGGGTACCACCGATGATAATACCGGTTTTCATATCCCCGAGAACGGCGCCAATCAGCGTACAGGCCACCAGAGGACGGTGGAACTGAAATTCATCAAGTACCGACTCCATACCCGCAATACACGCGACGATGAACACCAGCACAATCTGAAGAAGGGTAATCTCCATTGTACTTCTCCTGTTGATTAAGTCTTAAGTTGAAAATTGAGTTGCGATCCGCAGAGAGGCTTATTTCACCTTGCCGATCAGATCCATCATTTTCAGTTTCTGGTCGGTGGAAACTTTGCGGGCTTCCAGTTCGATACCGCGGGCGTTCAACTTCTTGAACGCTTCAATATCTTTCTCATCGACCGAAATGGCGTTATTCACCTGCGTTTTGCCCTGACGGAAAGCCATGCCGCCGATGTTGACGCTGGTGATTTTCACACCGCCTTCAACAACACGTTCAACGTCCGTTGGGTTAGTGAACAGCAGCATAATGCGCTCGCCTGCGTATTTGGGGTTGTTATAGACGCGAATCATCTTCGCCACGTCTACTACGTGGGCGGTAACGCCCGGAGGAGCAACCTGGGTCAGCAGCGTTTTACGCACGGTATCCGCCGCCACTTCGTCGCTGACGACGATTATGCGCGAAACATTGGTCTCTTTGGTCCAGCGAGTGGCGACCTGGCCGTGAATTAAACGGTCATCGATACGCGCCAGCCCAATAACCATGTAGTCGTTTGGACCCATTGGCTTCAATGGCGCTGCCGCTTTCGGTGCCGCAGCCTGAACCGGAGCAGGGGCGGCCTTTTCCACCGGCTTCGCTTTCAGTGCCTTCACGCCTTCACGACCGGTTTCCACCGCCAGGGCGACCAGTTCATCAAACGAGGGGTTGTCGTCGCGCGCCATCAGCGTTTCGACCAGCATCGGGATATTGACGCCCGCGATGACTTCATAATGTTCTTTATCGACGACAATACGGCTGGCCGCGTTAAACGGGCTGCCTCCCCATGTATCGACGAGAAATAACACGCCTTTAGCCGTATCCAGCTTTGCCAACTGAACGTTGTACTTCTCGATTAACGTTTCTGCATTTTCGCCAGGAACGAAATCGATCCAGCCAACGTTTTCCTGTTCGCCCAGCAGCATTTCTGCCGTTTTTAACAGCTGTTCTGCAGCCCAACCATGTGTGCCTATTACAATAGCAATCGTCACTTGCTACCTCCTTTATAATCGTGAATGCATCATCTGTTGTGATACATCCTGAATCACTCTTGCGAACAAAATCGATTCAGTAAGGGTGTAAGATATAAAGTAATTACTACAGCGAATTATTTTAGACAGTGAAAAAATAATTAATGTGATGAAGCTCCGCTAATTATGCATCGGGTGCTAATTATTTTGCAGCGCAAAAAATAGCCTTAACTATTGCAAAGACAGGTAAATTTTTTCCAATAATGCTCTATATTTTGCTATGTTTACGTTCCGTTTAATTACTCAGGAGTATAGGGCATAGCCCGCTATATGGACCGTCACCGACGTCATTTCACCTTCCGGCACGCGCGTGCCGCAGTCACCTGCTACGTCTTTTCACCAGCAACAAGTGTCTCGTCTGTGCATGACACAGCGATGACTATGCCTGTCGTTAACTGGAGCTGCTCATGGAATTCTTAATGGATCCCTCTATTTGGGCCGGTTTGCTGACGCTTGTCGTCCTTGAAATCGTACTGGGTATCGACAACCTGGTGTTTATCGCCATCCTTGCCGACAAGCTGCCGCCAAAGCAGCGCGATAAGGCGCGCCTGATCGGCCTTTCGCTGGCGCTGTTTATGCGTCTGGGGCTACTGTCGGTCATTTCGTGGATGGTGACCCTGACGAAACCGCTTTTCAGCGTTGCCGATTTCTCGTTCTCCGGGCGCGATCTTATTATGCTGCTCGGCGGGATATTCTTGCTGTTTAAGGCGACCACCGAACTGCATGAACGGCTGGAGAACCGCCAGCATGACTCCGGTCATGGTAAAGGATATGCCAGTTTCTGGGTGGTGGTACTGCAAATCGTCGTACTTGACGCCGTGTTCTCGCTGGATGCCGTGATTACTGCGGTCGGGATGGTTAACCACCTGCCGGTGATGATGGCGGCGGTTGTGATTGCGATGGCGGTGATGCTGCTGGCTTCGAAGCCGTTGACTAATTTTGTCAACCAGCATCCGACGGTGGTGGTGCTCTGCCTGAGCTTCCTGCTGATGATCGGCCTGAGCCTGGTGGCGGAAGGATTTGGTTTCCATATACCGAAAGGTTACCTGTACGCCGCGATTGGCTTCTCGATAACCATCGAGTTCTTTAACCAGGTTGCGCGCCGTAACTTTATTCGCCATCAATCGACCCTGCCTCTGCGCGCGCGTACTGCCGATGCGATCCTGCGCCTGATGGGCGGGCGGAAGCAGAGCGCCCCGGCGCACGATAGCGACAGCTCGTCCGTGGTGCCAATACCGGAAGGCGCGTTTGCGGAAGAAGAGCGCTATATGATTAATGGAGTACTGACCCTGGCCCAGCGTTCGTTGCGCAGTATTATGACCCCACGCGGGGAAATTAGCTGGGTGAACGCAGAGCAAAGCGAAGATGAAATTCGCCGCCAGCTGCTCTCTTCCCCGCACAGCCTGTTCCCGGTCTGTCGCGGCGAGCTGGATGAAATCATCGGTATCGTACGGGCAAAAGAGATGCTGGTGGCGCTGGAGGCGGGTGACAACGTTGCCGCGCTGGCTTCCGCCTCGCCGGCGATTGTGGTCCCGGAAACGTTGGACCCTATCAACCTGCTCGGCGTGCTGCGCCGCGCCCGCGGTAGCTTTGTCATCGTCACTAACGAGTTTGGCGTGGTGCAGGGGCTGGTTACGCCGCTGGACGTACTGGAGGCGATTGCCGGTGAGTTCCCGGACGCCGACGAAACGCCGGAAATTGTCATCGATGGCGATGGCTGGCTGGTGAAAGGTTCAACCGACGTGCATGCGTTGCAGCAGGCGTTGGGCGTAGACGATCTGGTCGATGAGGACGAAGATATCGCCACGGTTGCTGGCCTGGTGATTGCCGTCAACGGCCATATTCCTCGTCCGGGCGACGTGCTTGAACTGTCGCCTCTGCAGTTCACCATCATTGAAGCCAACGACTACCGCGTCGACCTGGTGCGCGTTGTCAAGCTGCGTCAGTACAACGACGAAGAAGAGTAACGTTGATGCCCGCCGGCCTCATGCCGGCGGGCATTTTTAGGCGTTCATTTCCCGACGCTTTTCCGCCGCCAGCCACTGCGGAAAGTCCTCTACCGGCATCGGCCGGGCGTAATAAAACCCCTGCAATAAATCAACGCCGTTGCCGCGCAGATACCCTTCCTGATCCTGGGTCTCGACGCCTTCCGCGACGGTAACAATTTTCAGACGATGGGCGAGAGCAATGATCATGTCGGTCACCGTCGCATTAACGCTATCAATCCCAATTGCGCTGGTAAACGATTTATCAATTTTCAGGACATCAGGGCGCAGCTTTTCCAGCCACGAAAGGGAGCTGTTGCCGGTACCGAAATCATCGATAGCCAGCTGGACGCCTTTGAAATGAAGATGCTCGGCCATATGGTGGTCGCCATCCTGCAGTACGTCACGTTCGGTGAGCTCAACGATCAGTTGCTGTATGGGATGGGCGCTAAACCAGTAGTGATGCAGATCGCGCAGCAGCTCGCCGTTGGCAAAATGGCGGGCGGCGACGTTAATGCTGATGTGAAAATGTTTGTCCTGAGGGAAGAGGGATAATTTGTGCGCTGTTTGCGAAATGACATAGCGGGTCAGGGGGACAATCAAATTATATCTTTCCGCGATGGGTATAAAAACATCTGGTGAGATAGTCCCTCTGCGCGGATTATTCCATCGCAGCAAAATTTCCACGCCACAGCATTGTCGGGTGCGTAAGTTCTGCTGGGGCTGACACCAGAGGGCGAACTCGTGCGCGGCAATGCCGAGATTAATTTCGCGGGAAAAGCTCATTCTTCCGGCGGTCGCCAGCCAGGCGATGCCGGTCATTAACAGGCTGATTACCAGCGCCAGCGGAAGCTCGGCCGGTAGTTCATTAAGGGCGACCGCCGAGGCTCCTGGCCCGCTGACGCTAATGGTAAAGGGAAACTCGGTCGACGGCTGGCGGTAGATGATTTGCTCGCCCGGCAGGGCTTCCTGTTTACTCAGCCCTGAACCGCTAATAAAGCTTTTTTCGCCTACGCTAAGGCCAATTCCGCTGATTAGCGCTGATTTTGCGTTGAAAATTAACTCGCCCAGCAGCTCAATGTTGATCACCAGCAGCACGCCGTCAGCGCCGCTAAGCGACGCGGGATACCACTGGATAAGTACCGGCGTCCCTTTGAGCAGCGAGGAGTCGTAGCTGAAGGTGAGCAGGGGATGATGGGTTGGTAATGCCGGCTGTAGCTGGTGTATTGGAATATTGCGTTGGCCAAAAATACTCGAGCAGTACAGCAGGTTCGACTGGACCAGCGCAATTGAACGCACCGTTTGCAGCGATGCCGCCAGCTTACGTAACGTGAGGTGGACGTCCTGACAAGGCTGATTGACTAGATGCAGTAGCGCAACGTGCTGGGCCGCCAGAGGCCGCAGGATATTATCCATAGCGGCCACCATCTTGTTGGTGCTCATCTGAACGCGTTGCTGATTTAAGCTACGCTGCGAAATAAATCGTATTACTAAGGTTGTTGTCAGCGTCAGTAGTGCGACCAGCAGGCAAACCAGAATGCGTTTCCGGCGATAGGTTGTGATGACTTTTTGTGCAGTCTGCATGCGCGACGCCCTGTCGGCTAAAAGTGTTAATGAGAGTAACAGCCGTTATAGAGCAAGTGTAGAGGGCGCAGATAATAATATAGAGCGGAAAAAGGAGAATGCGCCCTTAGGCGCATTCTGTTGAGTAATGTTTAGTCGCACTGAACTTTGATAGCCAGGCCGCCGCGCGACGTTTCCCGGTATTTGGCGTTCATGTCTTTACCGGTTTCATACATGGTCTCAATAACCTTATCCAGTGAGACGCGCGGCTCGCTGGTGCGGCGCATTGCCATTCGGCTGGCGTTAATCGCTTTGACGGAGGCAATCGCGTTGCGTTCAATGCACGGAACCTGTACCTGTCCGGCCACCGGGTCGCAGGTCAGTCCCAGATTGTGTTCCATGCCGATTTCCGCCGCCACGCAGACCTGCTCCGGGCTGGCGCCAAGGATTTCAGCCAGGCCCGCGGCCGCCATTGAGCAGGCTACGCCCACTTCGCCCTGACAGCCCACTTCCGCGCCGGAAATGGAAGCGTTCATTTTGTACAGCGTGCCAATAGCCCCTGAAGCCAGGAAATAACGAATATAGATATCCGGACTGACGGGCTCGATAAAGTGGTCATAGTAGGCCAGCACCGCCGGAACGATGCCGCAGGCGCCGTTGGTGGGGGCCGTCACCACCCGGCCACCGGCGGCGTTTTCTTCGTTGACCGCCAGCGCAAACATATTGACCCAGTCCACCACGTTCATCGGGTCGTTAGAGAGCTTATCGCTGGCAACCAGCATCCGCCGCAGCGCCGAGGCGCGACGAGGAACGCGCAGCGGACCAGGCAGGACCCCTTCGGTATTCATCCCACGATCGATACAGGCGCGCATGGTCTGCCAGATATTGGCAAAATAGTCTTCAATCTCTTTTTTGCTGTGCAGCGCCAGCTCATTCTGCATCACCATGCCGGAGAGCGACATGCCGGTCTGTTTGCAGTAGCCCAGCATCTCCTGAGCGGATTTAAACGGATACGGAACGGCGAGTTCGCTGGCGCTCTCTTTGCCGAAATGTTCTTCATCGACGATAAAACCGCCGCCAATAGAATAATACGTTTTACTGTAGATCTCTTTCTCGCCAGCCCAGGCGTGAATGGTCATGCCGTTTTCATGCAGCGGCAGGTTGTCGCTACGAAAACGCATGCCGTCATTTTTCGGGAAGTCGACTTCATGTTGCCCTTGGGCCAGCAGCAGGCGTCCGCGCTCTTCAACGTCGCGGATAAACGCCGGAATCGCGTCGATATCGACCGTATCGGGCTGATTGCCCGCCAGCCCCATAATAATGGCGATATCCGTGTGGTGGCCTTTGCCTGTTAATGACAGTGAGCCGTAGACGTCAACCGCCAGGCGAGTCACTTCATTAAGCAATCCCTTTTCGACCAGGTCATCGACGAACTGTTTACCGGCCTTCATCGGGCCTACAGTATGGGAAGATGAGGGACCGATCCCCACCTTGAACATGTCGAATATACTAATCACGCTAACACTCCTGACAGGGTTGCCGCGGGTGCGGCAACGATGCAATAACTGCGCATAGTGTAAGAGGGAACCGGGCCATCAGCTTAAGTATTCACATGAATTAAACTAATGGGTAACCATGGATTTACTAATGCTGAGAACGCCGTCTCAGTTTTAGTATAGCTAAGGGCGGGAGCCTATCTGTAGCGCCAGTTCACGGATAATGCCGGCGGTCATTCCCCAGACAAAATAATGCTGATACCAGGATAGCCAGACGCGATGCGAATTGCCGCGGCGATGGATATCCAGCGGGTGGTAGCGTCCCAGGCGCAGCGCTTCGGCCAGCGGCATTTCGAAGACCGCGGCGACTTCATCCTGGCTGGCGTGATAGTGCAGGTCAGGCGGAATAATGCCCACTACCGGGGTGACCTGAAAACCGGTTACGCTATCGACCGGGGGCAGAACGCCGATCACCTCGACCGACTCCGGCGGGATCGCCACCTCTTCGTGGGCCTCGCGCAGCGCGGCGGCGATCAGGGTCGCATCGCTGTTATCCACCGCGCCGCCGGGGAAGGCGACCTGACCCGCGTGCTTGCGCATCAGCGGCGAACGCTGGGTCAGCAGCAGCCCCGGCTGCGGGCGGCGCACAATCGGTACCAGCACCGCCGCCTGACGCTGGTTGAGCGCGTGGCGCGTCGGCTGCGGGCGCAGGAGCTGAAAACGCGAAAGGAAATCGTCAAGTTCGAGGGCGCTGTCCGCCATGTGCTAGCTCTCCAGTTGATGCAGAATACGATTAACTTTATCAAAAGTTTCCTGATATTCCGCCGCCTCTTCGCTATCGGCCACAATTCCGCCGCCGGCGGAGCAGTAGATCCGCCCCTGGCAGGCCGTCAGCGTACGGATGGTAATGCTGGTATCCATATTGCCGCAGAAGCTGAGATATCCGATGCTGCCGCACCACGCATTGCGCCGCTGCGGCTCCAGTTCATCGATGATTTCCATCGCTCTGACCTTCGGCGCGCCGGTGATTGAGCCGCCGGGAAAGGCCGCGCTCAGCAGGTCGGCGGCGTGCAGATCAGCGGGCAATCGGGCGGCCACGGTGCTCACCAGATGATGCACGGCAGGGAAGGGCTCCACCACAAACAGCTCAGGAACGCGAACGCTACCGGGGACAGCAACCCGGCCAATATCGTTACGCATTAAATCGACGATCATCAGGTTTTCGGCGCGGTCTTTTGCTGAGTTCGCCAGCTTTTGCGCCTGCAACGCATCCTGCTCAGGATCGGCCAGCCTGGGCAACGTCCCCTTAATGGGCCGGGTTTGAATTTCGCCTTGCCGGAGCTGAATAAAACGCTCGGGCGACAGGCTTAATATGGCGCCCTCCTGGAGGCGAATAAAGGCGCTGAACGGTGCGCGATTGACGCGGTTTAGCTGACGGAAGGCCTGCCACTCATCCCCGCGATAGCTCGCCGTAAACCGCTGCGCCAGGTTAACCTGATAGCAGTCGCCGCTGTGCAGATAAGCCTGAACCTGGCGAAACTTCTTGCCATACTCCGCGCGGCTCATATTTGAGCGCCACCCTGAGGTGAGGGCAAAGGGAGCAGCGGCAGGCTCAGCCTGCGCTTCCAGCCACGTCAGCCGCGCCTGCGGGTCGTCATAGCTGAATAACGACACTTCCCGGCGCTGATGATCGACGACTAACGCCCAATCATAAATGCCTACCGCCATATCCGGCAGATCGATATCCGCCTCGGCCTGCGTCGGCAGATTTTCAAAGCGGCGACCCAAATCGTAACCGAACAGCCCCAGCGCCCCGCCGAGAAACGGCAGCTGCGGATGAGCGTGCGGCTGCAGGTTAAAGCGCGCCAGCTGTTGATGCACGAGGGTGAGCGGATCGGCGGCAGAGGTTGAGAGGGTATCCCCTTCGTTTATGAAGGTCATATCGCCGCGAGTCACCAGCGTTGCGCGCGGCTGGGCGACAACAATGTCAAAACGATTATGCGGATGTTCGGCAAAACCGGAGTGCAGCAGCATCGCCCAGGGCTGTGAACTTAATGGGCTAAAATAGTATTCAGCGGCATCCGGACGCCAGGGCAGGGAAATCATAGCGGGGGACAACATGGTCTTCATTAATCCTGATCGTGACCGCCCGCTGGTATACGAGAGGACGGCGTGAAATAATTACGCCCCACAATGTAGCAGGAGTAAGTGATGTTTGCAGGTTTACCTTCGCTGAGCCACGAGCAACAGCAAAAAGCAGTTGAACGAATTCAGGAGCTGATGTCGCAGGGCATGAGCAGCGGCCAGGCCATCGCTTTGGTGGCAGATGAACTGCGCGCCTCACATACCGGCGATCGGATTGTGGCGCGCTTTGAGGATGAAGACGAGTAAATTACTCTGCGTACTGAGGTGAGACGCCGCTTTCCGCGAGCGGAAGGATCGCATCAGGTCGTTTTCCTGGCTCGTCGTATAGCGTCACGTGCGTCACGCGATCGCCGCGCCAGAAGGTAATTTGCGTACCGACTGGCGTATGATGCACGTTCACTTCCGTCAGCGGCGCGCTGTTTGCCAGATCCCACAGACACACAAAACGCGCCTGCGGCAGGTGATTACGTATTACCAGATAGCTAAGATTGCGAATCGCCGGGTTATCGGGCGCCAGCCCTTGCCAGAGTTCACCATCACCGGATAGCCAGAGCGCAACGGTATCGCCGCCGCGCGCAAAGTGGCGCGGCTGACAGCCGTTCAGCGGCGTCACGGTTGCTTCGGTCATTCGCCGCAGCGGCCCGCTGAGCGAAAAAGGTTGGGCCAAGCCGCTCTGGTCCAGCGCCTGTGCCGCCAGATGCAGCGTCCAGTCGAGCTGCTGGCGATGCGGGTTCTCCACGGAGGACAGATCGATCAGCACATCTTCAAGCCACAGCAGGCGACGGCGGAAGCGCACGTCCCGCCAGGCCGTATCGTCCCACTCGACGCGGCTATGGCTGTTGAGCTCCGGCGGCGGTTTGCCCCAATCAACCTCGCTATCCAGCCACAGAAAGTCGTCATCCATATGCCAGCCCAGCACCTGCGGGTTGGCCGGAGGCTGGTTGCTCTGATTAACGCAAAGCGTATTGTGGGTGGCGCTGTTTTTGTAATAGTCGTAGTGCATTTTCGCGCCGTATCCTGTGGTGCCCATATCCGTGAGCAGCCAGCCGTCGCGATGCCAGAGCATCAGCCCCAGCCGGTCGTAATGGTCGTGCTCGCCGCCCCAGGGACTGTGCTTAATCAGCAGCGCCTGCTGCGGCCGTCGCCATAGCGTCAGACCCGCGCCCGGCGCAAACAGCGACTGCCGTGGGATGAGCGGCAGGCGGGATTCCGGCAGAGGCCGTTCGCGCCATAGCAGGGTTTCACGCTCATCGGGTGCCGTTTCGGTAAACTGCAGGACCGCGGCGTACTGCGGGTCACGCCAGATAAACCAGGCGAACTCGTACAGATCCCGGTGATGGAGTTTCTCCTGCCCGGCGAGGCAGTCATTAAGCCGGGGGAAAGTGCCGTCCGGCAGCAGCAGCGACAGTGGGAACTTCAGCATCGCCTGATACCAGGGACCGTCCAGCAGGCTCCAGCGGCTGCCGCGCGCCAGCTTTTCGAAGGCAAAAAAACCCTGCAGCGCGTAATAGTGGTAGTGAATCGAACCTTCAAACCAGATCCCTTCCGCCAGCAGGCCGTTTTCCAGCTGCCAGCGCAGGCCATACGGCTGGTTAACGGCAAACTCCAGCAGGGTTTCATCTTCGAGGACGAAACCCAGTACGCCAAGCGCCGCGCTGATTTTGACCTCATGGTTATGGATCTGCGGACTACGATGGTCGCGCAAAAACGTGGCCGCACAGCGCAGCAGGTTTTCACTGATATGCCGCTGTTCGCCGGGCGTCAGGCTGTCGCGAATAAAGTCATAACCCAGCGCCATTTCCAGAATGCAGTTGGCTTCGCACAGCGTCTGGGCGTTCATCTTTCCCGGTCCGTTGTTGGGAATATCGCCGTGAATCTCATAGCCGGGATAGACATCCGCGTAACCCATCAGCAGCGTGCGAACTTTATCGCGATACGCTGTTTCGCCGGTCAGCCGCCAAAGCAGGCCAAGCTGCTGACAGGCGCTGGCGTTTCGGCCATTCATCTCGCGCCACCAGGCGCCGTCCCACGGTTCGCCGCTAAATAGTTCCCCATCGACCGGGCAGGCATGCTGGTGGGGCGTATCCGCCCGCCACGTCAGGCGTACGCCGTGGCGCGGACAAAAGTAGTAGAGATTCCAGCTGGCGATGCCTGACTGCGGAATGCGAACCGCTGCCTGAAGTACCGGCTGCGCATCTTTCACCAGCCGCTCAAGCAGTCCGCTATTCGCGGCTGCGCGTCCGACAATGTCGGGCCAGAGCCCAGAAAATTGTTTCATTAGCGGTTATCCCTGACCTCTGACGATGCGGAAAGCGGGGCGATGAGCGTCGTGATATCGTCGGGATACTTCGCCCGCAGCCACTGCGCTTTGTCACGGAACAGCGGATCTTCCGGCCAGGCGTGCGCGGCGGTGGCGATATTGCGCAGCGCTTTCTTGTCATCCATTTTATCGAGGTCTTTCCAGGGCCATGGCGTATCGCTGTTAATAAACCCGGCGATGTACTGATAGCCTTTGCGCAGGCTATGGTCGTCGAGGGTGAAGTTCCAGATATCGACGCCCGCTTTTTCGCCCAGTCGCCCGAGGCGGTTGTAGGCTTCGAGGTTGAAATTGCTGTAGTGCCACGGACGCGTGCGTTCCAGTTCGGCCATCTGGCGGCCTTCAATATCAAATTGTCCCGCAATACGCCGCAGCTGGGTGATGTACAGGCGCTTTTTCGCCTCGTCGATTTTACCGCTGAACAGGGCGAAGGCGGCGGCCTGCATATCAAAATAGCTGCCGTGATTGTTATGCCAGTTCTCTTCTTCAAAGCCGTTCTGGCTGGTGGTCATCCAGTGGTAATAGTCACCAAACCACTGCTTTAAAGCGCTAACGTCGTTATCGTTCAGCGCAGCTGAGGATTGCAGCAGGGCGATCGCGTCAACGACGTCAACCAGCGCGCGGCTATCAATAATGCCGATACCGCGTCCGGTATTAATACCGGGAATGGCCTGGGCATGCTGCAGGTTGGGGTTCATGCGCGTTTTGGGATCGAGAAACCAGCGCTTTAACTGCGCCGCCGCTTTTTGCGCGTAGCGATCGTCGTGAGAGAAGTACCACGCCAGCGCCAGCGTTGACACGTCGTTACTCATCTTCACCAGCCGGTTCTTATCGGTAGCGTCGCTATTGGCGTCAGGGTTGGTTTGCCCATCTTTGCGGATATAGGGAAGCCCGTCCTGGGTATCAGGGTTTGGCCACCAGTAAGGTGGAAAACTGTAGTAGTCGTGCTTGTTGCCGCTGGCGGCGACCAGCGTTTTATCCATCACCGAGAACAGCGGATGTTTGAGCGCCAGGTCGGCTTTTTTTAGCAGAGCCGCTTGCGCCTGAACAAATAGCGGGTCTTTCGCGGCAATCTGCTGGCGGCTGAAGGCTAAATCCTTTACGTCTAGCGTGTACGGCTCAGCGGCATATGAGGAGGCGCTCAGGCCGGAACAAAACAGCGCAATGCCTAACAAACCTCGGCGAGGTATTGAGTTCATCGTGATAACCCTTCTGCAAATATGAGAAAAGATAACAAAAAAATTATACCTGACGCGTATTTAAAGGACGCGAAAAACAGGCGGTGTAATTAAAAGCAATATATTTAAATATTCGATGGCGAGCAGTGTAAAAGACAAAGTGATTTTTTTTGTGACCTCCTTCAAGTTTAACGCCCTGGATAAATAATGACGCTATTAATGCAGTGTGCATCACGTATTTTGCCATTTTTCTATACTTTTTGATTTTTTTAACAAAAACAGTAAATTTATAAGTTGTTGATTTTTGTTATTATTTATTTTTGGTCACTTTTATTGTCACTTTTTGGTGTGATCTGTCTCAATTTTCTGATTTTTGAAACGCAATTTCTTTTTTGCATGGTTGTATTGGGAAATACATTTCTATCTAATGAATGGAAATATTTCTTGCGTCAGCTGTATTAACGCCTGAGCGATATTCAAATTTCTTTTTATGTATTAATTGAGAATTTAATTACCTTTGTGCCCTACAATAAAGGATATGCCATCATGTCTGCCAATAAATTGCGTTCATTGTTACTTCTTACCGCGCTCGGGCTCGGCGTTAGCCAAAGCTACGCCGCGACTACGCTCAACGTCTGGATCCGCGCCAGCAATGACTCGAAGAATATCTACAAACAAGAGGCGGAAAAGTTTGAAGAAAAAACCGGTATCAAAATTGAGTATTTCAACGCCACTACCGACTTTGAACAGCGACTGGCGCGCGCTACGGCGGGAAACGCCTTACCCGATCTGATTTTTAACGATGCGGCGTCGCTGGGGCAGTTTATCCAGTTGGGTATTGCTGAAGAAATTGACCCGCAGGCGATCGCGGGCGGCGACCAGCTATTCCAGACGGCATGGAAGAGTACCCGCTATATCGACGGTAAATACTATGGCGTACCGACCTCCGCGCAAACTTTCGCCCTGTTTGTGCGCAAAGACTGGCGGGAAAAACTGGGGCTGCCGCAGCCGAAGAGCTGGGATGATATTCAGGCCCTGGCAAAAGCCTTCACCACCCAGGATCCCGATGGCAACGGTAAAAATGATACCTACGGATTTATCGTTCCCGCCTCCACGACGCGCGGCTACGCCAGCTGGTTTATGAGCAGCTTTATCTGGCAGGCGGGCGGTGATTTCGTGACGGAACGCAGCGGAAAATTCAGCGCCTCGCTCAATACGCCGGAAGTGGCTCAGGCGATGAACTTTATGCGCACTATGATGTGCGACAAAGTCACGCAGCCGGGTGCGATTAACGCCACTACCGCCGACGTTATTCCCTCCTTCCGCTCCGGGCAAAGCGGCATGTTCTTCAGCGGCCCGTACCATATCGCGCTGTTCGATAAAGACCCTGGTAAAGACAACTTTGAAGTGATTCCGGTGGTGGGGCCGAAAGGTGAGGCCACCCTCGCCGAGGGCACCACGGTCTTTATGATGAAGAGCAGTGTACAGAAAGAGGCGGCGCGTCAATTTATCGAATTTATGATCTCCCCGGAAGGTCAGGAAATCGGCATGGGTAAAGGCAGCCAGCATATACCGGTGGTGCGCCTGCCGGTGAATAAGAACGTCGACGTCAAAGCCGTTTATCAGGACGCGCGCTGGGAGACTTTCGCCCGACTTTACAATGAACAGGGGCGCTACGTACCGCAAATTCCCAACTGGACGCCGGTACGTCAGGTGGCAGCCGAAGGCTTTAACCGCATTTTTGCCGACTGCGGCAGCGATATTGCCGCTGAGCTGAAGACGCTCGACGGCAAGGTGAACGCTGAGCTGAAAAAACAAAATGTGCTGGCTAACTGAGGACATAGGTTATGACGCTGCATGAGACGAAGTCCTCGCCGATAAAGCAGGCCGCTTCGCCTGACTCGGCCGGATGGCTGAGCGCAAAGCGTAAGCGGGCGCTGATCCCGTGGCTGTTTTTAGCGCCTGCGCTAATTATTTTCAGCTGGTTTAAGTTTATCCCGATGATTCAGGGTCTGGTGATGAGCTTTTACAAAGTCAACTTTAATCAGCCGAACGAGTGGGTAGGGCTGGATAACTTCACCCGCGCTTTTGCCGACGCCGAGCTGCACGCGGCGGTGGTGAACACGCTGCTGTACGTTGTGGTAACGATGTTCGCCGCGGCTATCCTGGCCTTTTTTCTCGCCATGTTGCTGGAAGGCCCGGCGCGCCATCTGCGTTTTATTCGCACCGCCATCTTTTTACCCGCGGTCACCAGCGCAGCGATCGTCGCCGAAATGTGGCGAATTTTATTCAACCCAACGCCCAACGGCGTGGTTAACCACATCCTGAGCTGGTTTGGCGTCGCCGACCAGGGCTTTCTTGCTAGCTCCGATCAGGCGTTGGGGGTCATCATGCTGCTGCATATCTGGAAGGCGGTGCCTTACAACATGGTGATTTTTATTGCCGGCCTGGCGGGGATCAGCCGCGATTTATACGATGCGGCGAACGTCGACGGCGCCAGCTGGTGGAACCGCCTGCGCTGCGTCACGCTGCCTGGCATGATCCCGGCGCTCTCGGTGGTGCTGATGCTCTCCTTTATTCGTGGTTTTCGCGTGTTTGCCGAGGTGTATGCCACCACCGGCGGGGGACCGTCTAACGCCACGGAAATGGTCATGACCCACATCTATAAATTGGGTTTTGAGCAGTTTGACTATGGCTACGCTTCGGCGGTGTCGTTTCTGCTGTTCACCTTCACGGTGTTGTTAACCATTTGTCATCTGACGCTGAAAAAACGTATCGCCCGTTACTAAGGAGCCGCGATGTTAAGTAAACGTTGGGATACCGCAGGACGCTGGTGCATCTACGCGCTGCTGCTGATTGTCTTTGTCGGTCCGTTCTGGGGCATCGTCGCCACGGCATTCAGCGGTGCGCCGGTGAAACCGGGCGAACTGCTGGCCTGGCCGAATCAGTTCTCATTTGAAAACTTCATCTTTGCGTGGATGGATATTGGCGTCTGGCAGTATCTGCTGAACTCCATTCTGGTGGTGTTCTTCGGCACCGTTCTGCAGGTGTCGGTCAGCGCGCTGGCGGCCTATGCGCTGGCGCGTAAGAAGTTTCGCGGCGTGGCGCTGGTGAGCCTGGTGATTTTGTCCACCATGATGCTGCCGGAAGAGGTTATCGCCATTCCGCTGTACATGATTATTAACTGGCGGCTGCCGTTCATCGACGCCTCGCTGTACAACAGCTACCTCGGGATGATTTTACCGGTTGTCGGCTGGGCGTTTTCTATCTTTGTCCTGACTGAATTTATGTCGGCGATTCCGAAAGAGCTGGAGGAGGCGGCGCGGATTGATGGCGCTAACGAGTGGCAGATTTTCTTCCACGTCATCCTGCCGCTGGTGAAACCGGCGCTCGGAACGGTGGTGACCTTCGGCTTTATTATGATTTGGGACCAGTACCTGCTGCCGCTGATCGTGGTCAACCAGGACAGCCTGAATACCATTCCGGTGATCCTTGGTACGCTGCGTACCGATGAGAGCATCACGCCGAACATTTTTATCGCTATAACGCTGCTGGCGATGCTGCCCAGCATCATCGTCTACCTGGGTCTGCAAAAACATTTCAATCGCGGGATTATGTCCGGCGCGGTCAAAGGATAAGGAGTTACCGATGGGATCTGTTGTACTGAATAGCGTCCGTAAATCGTATGGTGATGCGCACGTGATTAAAGACGTGTCGTTGACAATCCCGGACGGCGAGTTCTGTGTCCTTGTGGGGCCCAGCGGCTGCGGAAAGTCAACGCTACTGCGCATGATCGCCGGACTGGAGGAGATCTCCGGCGGGGACGTGCACATCAACGAGCGTAACGTCACGGAAGTGGAGCCGAAGCTACGCGACATTGCGATGGTGTTCCAGAGCTATGCGCTCTACCCGCAGATGACGGTGCGTGAAAATATGGGCTTTGCCCTGAAGATGGCTAAACTGCCAAAAGCGGAGATCAATCAGAAGGTTAATGAAGCGGCGGCGCTACTGGGGCTGGAGCCGCTACTGGAGCGCCTGCCCAAAGATCTCTCCGGCGGCCAGCGCCAGCGCGTGGCGATGGGGCGGGCGATCGTGCGTAAGCCGCAGGTGTTTTTATTCGATGAACCGCTCTCCAACCTGGACGCCAAGCTACGTACCCAGGTGCGCGGCGAGATCCGCGAACTGCATCGTCGACTGAAAACTACCTCGGTGTACGTCACCCACGATCAGATTGAGGCCATGACCATGGGACAGATGATCGTCGTCCTGCGCGATGGGCGAATTGAACAGGCGGGTACCCCGCTGGAGCTGTACGACCGGCCGGCGAATCTGTTCGTGGCCGGATTTATCGGTTCGCCGGAGATTAACCAGCTTCCCGGCGAGGTTGTGCTGAACGGCAACGCGACCAGCTTGCGTCTGAAAGATGGCTCGCTGCTGGCGTTGCCTGCGGGTTTACGGGTGATCGACGGCCAGCAGGTGGTGTACGCCATTCGCCCCGAGCAGGTCAACGTGGTCCATGAAGCGCGCGACGATGCGCTGGCGGCGACGGTGACGGCGGTGGAGAACACCGGTTCGGATATGCAGCTGTTCTGCGATACCGGCGGCGGGGCGTTTACCTCGGTGTTCAAACAGCGTCTGGCAGTAAAAGAGGGGGATAAGATCTGGCTACAGCCGAAACTCTCGGGCGTGCACCTGTTCGATGCGCAAAGCGGTCAACGCATAGCGTGCCGGGAGGTAAATTAAGGTGGCGATGAAGCTGTACACCCTTGATGAAACCTGCCTGGAAAACGCCCGGGCGGGCTTAAAACAGCCGTTTTCGCCGCTGCAGCTGGCGCTGAGCAAGCTGGTGTCGGAGGCTGACATTCTGCGCCGTGAAGCGCCGGAAAGCGTGGTGCACAAAAAACTGCGCCCGGCGAGCGGCGATGCGCACGATTACTACAGTCTGGGGACCTACTGGTGGCCAAACCCGCGGCGTCCCAACGGGTTACCCTATATTCGCCGCGACGGGCATATTAATCCGCAGTGTGAGAACAACGATACCGACACCTCGCGCATTATCCGCATGTGTGAACGGTGTCTGACCCTGGGACTGGCGTGGTACTTCACCGGCCAGCGCCAGTACGCGCAGGCGGCGGCCGCGCAGATCCGCTGCTGGTTCCTCGATGCCGACACGCGAATGAATCCGCATCTGAACTATGGCCAGGCAATCCCGGGGATTGTTTCCGGCCGCGGCACCGGGCTGATTGACACCCGCTTAATGTGGATGGTGGTGGACACCATCGGTTTGATTAACACGGCGAGTGTGCTTGATACCGACGATATAATCGGCCTGCACCAGTGGTTCCGCGATTTTAACCACTGGATGTACTACAGCGACATCGGCCACTCAGAGTACGTCTGGCACAACAACCACGGCACCTGGTACGACGCCCAGCGGACGGTTAACGCGCTTTTCTATGGCGATAAAGGGCTGGCGGCGCGGATCATCGAGCAGGGGATCACCCAGCGGATGGCGGCGCAGATTGATCAGGATGGCAAACAGACCATGGAGCTCGAACGTACCATCCCTTTCCACTACTCGTTGTTTAACCTGGAAGCGCATCTGCTGCTCAACCGCTATGCCGAGCACGTCGAGTTTGACCGTTGGAACGCCATCCGCGATGGGCGAGGCGTGAAGCAGGGGATCGATTACCTGGTGCCGTTTATTCGGGAACCGGATCTCTGGCCCTACAGCGACCTGCAGGGAATCGTGTGGGATAGCGCGCTGCGCGTGCTGCTGCAGTCAGTGAGGGGCTACGCAAAACAATCTGCCAGCTATCGTGAAGCGCTGAAATGTGTGCCGCAGGAGACGCTGCAGCTGAAGGAACAGCTCATGTGGTGTCCGGGCTGATAGAACAATGCTTCTTGCCTCCTGACGGCGCCGTGGCTGGTCGGCCTGGCTGGTATGTAGCCCGTAAAAGGCGTTTACGCCGCTATCCGGGGAATGCGCCGGATAGCGGCTTTGGCGCGGCTTCTTCCCGGGCGGCGCTACGCTTGCCCGGGCTACGGGGCCACGGCTGTCTTACACTGCGGCGATGATTTTAATCTCGACTTTGTACTTAGGATTCATCAGCTTCGCCTGTACCGTACAGCGCACCGGGGCATGACCGGCGACGACCCACGCATCCCACGCCTGGTTCATCGCCGCAAAGTCTGCGCCATCGGCAAGGAAAATCGTCGCATCAAGAATACGCGACTTGCTGCTGCCCTGTTTCTCCAGCACCGCGTCAATCTGCGCCAGGGTATCGGCGGTTTGCGCGCAGGCGTCGGCATCCAGGTTGGACGGCACGCCGGTGTAGTACAGCGTCTGGTTGTGGATCACCACATCAGACCAGCGGGCTTCGGCATCAATACGCGTAATGGTCATGTTTATTTCCTCTTTGTTCCGGTTCATTAAGCTGCGGCAAGACTGCCACAATGTTGCACCTGCGTCACTACCCGCACTGGCGAAAACCCCTCCACCCTGACATAATCACTGTCCAAATAACCAGGGGGTAATGTGATCGACGATTTTGCAGCAGACGGCCAGCTGGCCAGCGCGATTGCGGGATTTAAACCGCGCGAGCCGCAGCGCCAGATGGCTTTTGCCGTCGCCAGCGCGATTGAAGAAACCCGTCCGCTGGTGGTTGAAGCGGGCACTGGGACCGGGAAAACCTACGCCTACCTGGCGCCGGCGCTGCGCGCCAACAAGAAAGTCATTATCTCCACCGGCTCGAAAGCGCTACAGGATCAGCTCTACAGTCGCGATTTGCCGACCGTCGCCAAAGCGCTGAAGTACACCGGCAAGCTGGCCCTGCTGAAAGGGCGGTCGAACTACCTGTGCCTTGAGCGTCTGGAGCAGCAGGCCCTTGCCGGGGGAGACCTGCCGGTGCAAACCCTCAGCGACGTTATTCTGCTGCGTTCATGGTCTAACCAAACCGTCGATGGCGATATCAGCACCTGCGTTAGCGTCGCCGAAGATTCCCAGGCCTGGCCGCTGGTCACCAGCACCAACGACAACTGCCTCGGCAGCGACTGCCCGTTATATAAAGACTGTTTTGTAGTTAAGGCGCGGAAAAAGGCGATGGATGCCGACGTGGTCGTCGTCAACCATCATTTGTTCCTCGCCGATATGGTGGTCAAAGAGAGCGGCTTTGCCGAGCTGATTCCCGAAGCGGAAGTGATGATCTTCGACGAAGCGCATCAGCTACCGGATATCGCCAGCCAGTACTTTGGGCAATCGCTCTCCAGCCGCCAGCTGCTGGACCTGGCGAAAGATATCACGATTGCTTATCGTACCGAGCTCAAAGACACCCAGCAGCTGCAGAAGTGCGCCGACCGACTGGCCCAGAGCGCGCAGGATTTTCGCCTGCAGCTGGGGGAACCAGGCTATCGCGGCAATCTGCGCGAACTACTGGCTGACCACAACATTCAGCGCGCGCTGCTGCTGCTTGATGATGCGCTCGAACTCTGTTACGACGTGGCAAAGCTGTCGCTGGGCCGCTCGGCGCTGCTTGATGCCGCCTTTGAGCGGGCAACCCTTTATCGCGGCCGCCTGAAGCGGCTAAAAGAGACCAGCCAGCCGGGCTTTAGCTACTGGTATGAGTGTACTTCACGTACCTTCACCCTGGCGCTGACCCCGCTGACGGTGGCGGATAAATTTAAAGAGGTGATGGCGCAAAAATCGGGAAGCTGGATCTTTACCTCGGCGACGCTCTCGGTCAATGACGATTTACGTCATTTCACCGATCGCCTGGGCATCGGCGAAGCGCAAACGCTGCTGCTGCCCAGCCCCTTTGATTATGCCCATCAGGCGCTGCTGTGCGTGCCGCGAAATCTGCCGTTACCCAACCAACCTGGCGCGGCGCGGCATCTGGCAGCGATGCTCAAACCGCTGATTGAGGCCAACGACGGGCGCTGCTTTATGCTTTGCACTTCCCACGCCATGATGCGCGATCTGGCGGAGCAGTTTCGCGCCACCATGACCCTGCCGGTGCTGCTGCAGGGGGAAACCAGTAAAGGTCAGCTTTTACAGCAGTTCGTCAGCGCCGGAAATGCGCTGCTGGTGGCGACCAGCAGCTTCTGGGAAGGCGTGGACGTGCGCGGCGATGCCCTCTCGCTGGTGATTATCGACAAACTGCCGTTCACCTCGCCGGACGATCCGCTACTCAAAGCGCGGATGGAGGATTGCCGTCTGCGCGGCGGCGATCCCTTTGATGAGGTGCAACTCCCGGACGCGGTGATTACCCTTAAACAGGGCGTGGGGCGTCTGATCCGCGATGTTACCGATCGTGGGGTACTGGTTATCTGCGACAACCGTCTGGTGATGCGTCCCTACGGTGCGACCTTCCTCGCCAGCCTGCCGCCCGCGCCGCGCACGCGCGACATCCGCCGGGCGGTACGCTTTCTTGCGGTGCCGCCGGCGAGGTAATCCGACGCAAAATGTGATAAGCTGCGCGCCATTTTGTCAATCTGCTAGAGCGAGAGCGCGACAACCCATGCGAATTTTAGCTATCGATACCGCCACGGAGGCCTGCTCCGCGGCGCTGTGGAATGATGGCACCCTCAGTGCTCATTTTGAAATCTGCCCCCGTGAACATACCCAACGTATCCTGCCTCTGGTGCAGGAGGTCCTCAATGAAAGCGGCACGCAATTAACCGACCTTGACGCGCTGGCTTTTGGCCGCGGGCCGGGGAGCTTCACCGGCGTGCGTATCGGTATCGGTATCGCCCAGGGGCTGGCGCTGGGAGCCGAGCTGCCGATGATCGGCGTGTCCACGTTGGCAACCATGGCGCAGGGCGCGTGGCGCAAAACCGGCGCAACCCGCGTACTGGCGGCCATCGACGCCAGAATGGGCGAGGTCTACTGGGCGGAATATCAGCGCGATGAGCAGGGCGTCTGGCACGGCGAAGAGAGTGAAGCGGTGCTTAAGCCGGAAGCGGTTCGCGAGCGTCTGCAGCAGCTGGAAGGCGAGTGGGCCACCGTTGGCACCGGCTGGCAGGCGTGGCCGGATCTGGCTAACGGCTACGGTTTAACGCTCGCCGATGGCGCTATTCAGCTGCCTGAAGCGCAGGATATGCTGCCGCTGGCCTGCCACCTGTTTACGGCGGGAAAAACCGTGGCCGTCGAACACGCTGAACCGGTTTATTTACGTAATGAAGTGGCGTGGAAGAAACTTCCTGGCCGCGAGTGAATCTCAGTAACTATAAGTCTGAGAAGAAGGAAGGGGTCGCGTCATGGCGGGTCAAAAAAGGGTAGTGCGTTGGTTAGTCGCGGCGGCAGTGGTCGCTGCGCTGAGCGGGTGCGCTTCGGTACCGGATGCCATAAAGGGCACCACTCCGACGCCGCAGCAGGATTTAGTCCGGGTGATGAACGCGCCGCAGCTGTATGTCGGTCAGGAAGCGCGTTTTGGCGGCAAGGTGGTTAGCGTGCAGAACCAGCAGGGTAAAACCCGCCTGGAAATTGCCACCGTTCCGCTCGACGGCGCCGCGCGCCCGGAGCTGGGCGAACCGTCGCGTGGGCGTATTTTTGCCGACGTGAACGGCTTTATCGACCCGGTGGATTTTCGTGGGCAACTGGTCACCGTGGTTGGCCCCATCGTCGGCGTCGTCGACGGCAAAGTGGGGAATACGCCGTATAAATTCATGCTGATGAATGCGACCGGCTACAAGCGCTGGAACGTTGTGCAGCAGGTGGTCATGCCCCCGCAGCCAATGATGGACCCGTGGATGTTCGGCCCGCGGCCTTGGGGCTACGGTTACGGCGGCTGGGGCTGGTATAACCCGGGCCCTGCCGAAGTCAGAAACGTCGTAACAGAATGATTTTGTAGATATTGTAAGCAAAAAGAAACAGCGGCTGGTCCGCTGTTTCTTCGTTTTCAGTCAAATAAGAAAAATAAATAGTGACGCGCTTCGCAACCTGTACAACGCCTAATTAATAAACTGGTACGCTGAGTTAATATAATGTTAACAGAATGTTTGTTGATCAGGGGCTGTGATGACGACGAATAACTATTTCAGAGGTGATGCAGTGAAAAAGGTTTGGCTAAACCGTTATCCCGCGGACGTTCCTGCGGAGATAAACCCTGACCGCTATCAATCCCTGGTTGAACTGTTTGAACACGCCGTGCGCCGCTATGCCGACCAACCGGCATTTATCAATATGGGCGAGGTGATGACCTACCGTAAGCTGGAGGAGCGCAGCCGGGCGTTTGCCGCTTACCTTCAGGAAGGGTTGGGCCTGCAAAAAGGCGACCGCGTCGCCCTCATGATGCCGAACCTGTTGCAATATCCGGTGGCGCTGTTTGGTATCCTGCGCGCGGGGATGATTGTGGTGAACGTCAATCCGCTCTACACCCCACGCGAACTGGAGCACCAGCTCAACGACAGCGGCGCCGCCGCCATCGTGATTGTCTCTAACTTCGCGCATACCCTGGAAAAGGTGGTCGATAAAACCCAGGTTAAGCACGTGATTTTAACCCGTATGGGCGATCAGCTTTCCCCGGCGAAAGGCACTCTGGTTAACTTTGTGGTGAAGTACATCAAACGGCTGGTGCCAAAATACCATCTGCCGGACGCCATTTCGTTTCGCAGCGCGCTGCAGCACGGCTACCGTATGCAGTACATCAAGCCGGAAATCGTCTCTCAGGATCTCGCCTTTCTCCAGTATACCGGCGGAACAACCGGCGTGGCGAAGGGGGCGATGCTGACGCATCGCAATATGCTGGCGAACCTTGAACAGGTCAACGGCACCTACGGACCGCTGCTGCATCGCGGCAAAGAGCTGGTCGTTACCGCGCTCCCGCTGTATCACATTTTTGCGCTGACCATGAACTGCCTGCTGTTTATCGAGCTGGGCGGGCAGAACCTGCTGATCACCAACCCGCGCGACATTCCGGGCCTGGTCAAAGAGCTGGCGAAATATCCCTTTACCGCGATGACCGGGGTCAACACCCTGTTTAACGCGCTGCTCAATAACAAAGAGTTTCAGCAGCTCGACTTCTCCTCCCTGCATCTCTCCGCCGGCGGCGGCATGCCGGTGCAGCAGGTGGTGGCCGAACGCTGGGTTAAGCTGACCGGGCAGTATCTGCTTGAAGGCTATGGCCTGACCGAGTGTGCGCCGCTGGTGAGCGTCAACCCGCACGATATTGACTATCACAGCGGCAGCATCGGCCTGCCGGTGCCCTCCACCGAAGCGAAGCTGGTGGATGACGACGATAATGAAGTGCCGCCGGGGGAGCCGGGGGAGCTGTGCGTGAAAGGGCCGCAGGTGATGCTGGGATACTGGCAGCGTCCTGATGCCACCGCGGAAATTATTAAGGACGGCTGGCTGCATACTGGCGACATCGCGGTGATGGATGAAGAGGGCTTCCTGCGCATCGTCGACCGCAAAAAAGATATGATTCTTGTCTCGGGCTTTAACGTCTATCCGAATGAAATCGAAGATGTGGTAATGCAGCACGCCGGGGTACAGGAAGTGGCCGCGGTAGGTGTGCCGTCCGGCAGTAGCGGTGAAGCAGTGAAAATTTTCGTGGTCAAGAAAGACCCGACGCTGACGGAAGAGATGCTGATTACCTTTTGCCGTCGGCAGCTAACCGGCTACAAGGTCCCGAAGCTGGTGGAGTTTCGCGATGAGCTGCCGAAATCTAACGTCGGGAAAATTTTACGTCGAGAACTGCGTGACGAAGCCCGCGCTAAAGTAGACAATAAAGCCTGAGCTAAGAGTGAATCGCCAGACGCCGGCTAAGCCGGCGTTTTTTATGGGCGCAAGTTAAGAGAGTATGATTTGAACTATCAGATGATCACCACCAACGATGGCCTTCGCGCCGTCTGTGACGCGGCAAGCGCGGTTTCCGCCATTGCGCTGGATACGGAGTTTGTCCGTACTCGCACCTACTACCCACAGCTCGGTCTGCTCCAGCTGTTCGACGGCAACCAGGTTTCGCTGATCGACCCGCTGGTCATCACCGACTGGGAACCGATGCGCGAACTGCTGCTGAATAAGGACGTGACCAAATTTCTGCACGCCGGTAGCGAGGATCTGGAAGTATTCCTTAATGCCTTTCATCTGATGCCGCAGCCGCTGATCGATACGCAAATTCTGGCCGCCTTTTGCGGTCGCCCGATGTCCTGGGGCTTTGCGTCGATGGTGGAAGAGTTTACCGGCGTGGCGCTGGATAAAAGTGAATCCCGTACCGACTGGCTGGCGCGTCCGCTAACCGAACGCCAGTGCATTTATGCCGCCGCCGATGTCTGGTACCTGCTGCCGATTGCCGAAAAGCTGATGGCCGAAACCGACAGCGCAGGCTGGCTCTCCGCCGCGCTGGATGAGTGTCAGCTGATGCAGCAGCGTCGCCAGGAGGTGCAGGATCCTGCCGAGGCGTGGCGCGATATCGGTAACGCCTGGCAACTGCGGACTCGCCAGCTGGGCTGCCTGCAGCTGCTGGCGGACTGGCGCTTGCGTAAAGCGCGGGAGCGCGACCTGGCCGTCAACTTTGTCATTCGAGAAGAACATTTGTGGAACGTGGCGCGCTATATGCCTGGCAGCCTGGGGGAACTTGATAGCCTGGGACTGTCGGGCAGCGAAATTCGTTTCCACGGCAAGACGCTGATCGGCCTCGTCGAGAAAGCGCAGGCGCTGCCGGAAGAGGCGCTGCCTGAGCCGCTG
Organism: Klebsiella pasteurii; assembly: GCF_018139045.1. NCBI lineage: Bacteria > Pseudomonadati > Pseudomonadota > Gammaproteobacteria > Enterobacterales > Enterobacteriaceae > Klebsiella > Klebsiella pasteurii. The sequence goes on along the minus strand of NZ_CP073236.1, from coordinate 1,722,812 downwards.
CAGAACCTGATCGATATGCCGGGCTACCGCAAGCTGTTTAAAGATATTAAAGCGCTTGTGCAGACCGTGAGCGCCGAGAAAGGCGTCAGCGCCGAGCTGCTGGCCTCAAGAAGGCAGATTAACCAGCTGCTGAACTGGCACTGGGGATTAAAAAGCGGCAACGGGCAGCCTGAGCTGGTTTCCGGCTGGCGCGGCGCATTAATGGCCGATCGCCTGAATGCGCTATTAAGCGAGTACCCGCGCTAGCGTGTAGTCTGCAAAGTAAAAAACCGGCTACGCATCGCGTTGCCGGTTTTTTTAACGCTTACAGGCTCAGGATTTCGACTCTTCAGTTTCCGGCAGGGTCACGTTCAGCTCCAGAATCGAAATATCACCGTCTCTCTGCTCAAGCTGCACGCTGACCATCTCCGGGTCGATTTGCACATATTTGCAAATCACTTCAAGAATGTCTTTACGCAGCTGCGGAAGATAGTGCGGTTCCGCGTCGCCGCGACGGCGCTCCGCGACGATGATTTGCAGGCGCTCTTTCGCAATGTTGGCCGTGTTCTTTTTCCGCGAGAGAAAAAAGTCGAGTAATGCCATAATTTATCCTCCGAACAGGCGTTTGAGGAAACCTTTCTTCTCTTCTTCTACGAAGCGGAAAGGACGTTCTTCTCCGAGCAGACGTTCAACGGTATCGGCATAGGCTTTGCCCGCGTCCGAGGTATCATCCAGAATAACCGGTTCGCCCTGGTTAGACGCGCGCAACACGGACTGATCTTCCGGAATCACGCCCACCAGATTGATGCGCAGAATTTCCAGCACGTCTTCCATGCTCAGCATGTCGCCTTTGTTGACGCGGCCTGGGTTATAGCGGGTCAGCAGCAGATGCTCTTTAATCGGATCTTCACCTTTTTCCGCACGGCGGGATTTAGAGGCCAGGATGCCGAGGATACGGTCGGAGTCGCGAACGGAGGAGACTTCCGGGTTGGTGGTGATAATGGCTTCATCAGCGAAGTACAACGCCATCAGCGCACCGGTTTCGATGCCTGCAGGGGAGTCACAGACGATAAAATCAAAATCCATTTTTTTCAGTTCTTCGAGAACTTTGTCTACGCCTTCACGGGTCAGGGCGTCTTTGTCACGCGTCTGGGAGGCCGGGAGGATATAGAGGTTCTCCGTGCGCTTGTCTTTGATAAGCGCCTGGTTCAGCGTGGCATCGCCCTGGATGACGTTGACGAAGTCATAAACGACCCGGCGTTCACAGCCCATGATCAGGTCAAGGTTACGCAGGCCGATGTCGAAGTCGATAACGACCGTTTTCTTTCCCTTCTGGGCCAAACCAGTAGCGATGGCCGCGCTGGAGGTGGTCTTGCCAACGCCTCCTTTACCCGAAGTCACAACAATAATGCGTGCCATAGAAATTCCTTGTTAAAAAGGGATTAATTCAACGATTGAATCGTCAAAGCGCTATCGTCTAAACGTAGACGTGCCGCTTTGCCATAAAATTCGGCCGGAATGTTATCACTCAGCCAGTATTCCCCAGCGATGGAAACCAGTTCCGCCGAGAGGTTCGTACAAAATATTTGGGCTTCTCTGTCGCCACCAGCGCCGGCAAGCGCTCGTCCCCGCATCATGCCATATACATGGATATTACCATCGGCAATAAGTTCAGCCCCGGCACTCACATGGTTTGTAACAATTAGATCACAGTGTGGCGCATAAATACGCTGACCGGAACGTACCGGCTGATCAATCAAACGCGTTTTTGTGATCTGATTAACAACTGGCGGCGGTGCGACAGGTTCTGGCGGGGCCTGACGGGTGGTTTTTTCTTTCCCTTCGGTTAATAACGGTATCCCGGCGCGGTCAATTTCGGTTTTCAACCGAGGAAGTTTACATCCGCTTACGCCCATAATACGCAGCCCGGTGGCCGCAATAGCTTCATGGAGAGGGCGCCAGTCGACGTCATCTTCAATGCTGCTGATATTCACTACCACGGGGGCATGACGTAAAAAGGCGGGAGCCTGGGCGATTTTGTCTTCTAACGCCTGACGAATAACCTCGGGATTTGCATCGTGCAAATGAACCACAGATAAGGTGAAGCTACTGCCCTTAAGTTCGATTGGCGTATTTGACATCCTGGCCTTACTCAATTTGCTGTTTATCACTCGCTGAAGTGCGGTGATATTCCGAAGACTAAAAGGCATGTTATAGTCACTCATATATAGAGGCAAGTGACCGCAGGTCTAATTCCGAGTAAAACTATGTTTTGTGTGATCTATCGAAGTACTAAACGTGAACAAACCTATTTATATGTCGAAAAAAAGGACGATTTCTCCCGCGTTCCTGACGAATTAATGTATAGCTTCGGTACGCCTAAACTGGCAATGATTCTGCCGCTTGATGGACGAAAAAAACTCATCCACGCCGATTTGGATAAAGTGAAGCAGGCGCTGACCGATCAGGGCTATTACCTTCAACTCCCTCCGCCATCTGAAAATTTACTCAAGAAACACCTGGCGGAACAGGGGAATAAATCTGATTAACCCACAGAGGTAAAAAATGTACCAACATCATAACTGGCAGGGTGCGCTACTGGATTATCCGGTAAGCAAAGTGGTTTGCGTGGGCAGCAACTATGCAAAACACATCAAGGAGATGGGCAGTGCGACGCCGGAAGAGCCGGTGCTGTTTATTAAACCTGAGACGGCGCTATGCGATATCCGCCAGCCGTTGGTGCTTCCTGAGGGCCTGGGTTCGGTGCACCATGAAGTTGAGCTGGCGGTGCTGATTGGCGGCACGCTGCGTCAGGCGACGGAAGATCACGTGCTCAAAGCCATTGCCGGCTATGGCGTGGCGCTGGACCTCACCCTGCGCGATCTGCAGGGTAAACTGAAAAAGGCCGGTCAGCCGTGGGAAAAGGCGAAAGGCTTTGATAACGCCTGTCCGATTTCCGGGTTTATTCCCGCCGCCGAATTTCACGGCGACGCGCAGAATACGCCGCTGAGCCTGAAGGTAAATGGCGAGGTGCGCCAGCAGGGCACCACGGCCGACATGATTCATAAAATTGTGCCGCTGATCGCCTATATGTCGCGCTTCTTCACCCTGAAAGCCGGTGATGTGGTGCTGACCGGTACCCCGGAAGGCGTGGGGCCGCTCGCCAGCGGCGACGAGTTGGAAGTGGGTTTTAACGGCTTATCGCTGACCACCCGCGTACTGTAACGACCTCTTGCCGCCATCTCCGGGCGGCAAAACTTGCAACGGCGTGCCAGACTGGTTATAAGGTGCACCCTGAATTGCAATGACGGACATCCCAATGAGCGAACAACCTTTCTGGCAACAAAAAACACTGGATGAAATGAGCGATGCGGAGTGGGAATCACTTTGCGACGGCTGCGGACAGTGCTGCCTGCATAAGCTGATGGATGAGGATACCGACGAAATCTATTTCACCAACGTCGCCTGCCGTCAGCTGAATATCAAAACCTGCCAGTGCCGTAACTATGAGCGCCGTTTCGAATATGAACCGGACTGCATTAAGCTAACCCGCGACAACCTGCCTACGTTTGAATGGCTGCCGCCGACCTGCGCCTATCGTCTGCTGGCGGAAGGTCAACCGCTGCCGCACTGGCACCCGCTGTTAACCGGTTCGAAGGCGGCGATGCATGGCGAACGCATCTCGGTGCGCCATATTGCGGTGAAAGAAGCCACCGTGGTTGACTGGCAGGATCATATTTTAAATAAACCAGACTGGGCGCAGTAGGCGCTCAGTTAGTTTTTCTTCGCGTGGAACAGCCCGCTTTCACCGTCGGTGTCGTCAGCAACCCAAAAGTTAATATTGAACTGCGCGTCGTCGCTGAGCTCAATGCGGTGCCAGTACTGCGGCGGGCTGGTTGCGAACTGCCCGGCGTTGATCACCACTTTTGCCTCCGGTTCTGTCGCCTGTTCATCGGCGAAACCATAGTAGGTTACCGTGCCTTCCATCACGCAAAGCTGGCCGAAAACACCCGCAGCGGTGTTGTGATGCGTCAATAGAGCGGCAGGGACAGTCTGTTTGGTAAAGAATGGCGTGGAGCGTTTTACTTTCCAGCTAGCGGGAATACGCAGATGAGACATGATTTGCTCCTTGGTTGATATCTATAAGATGCATTTAATATGCATCTTTATCTAACTGACGTCAACGCGCGGGCAAAAAAAACGCTCCCGGAGGAGCGTTTTATCAGCAATCGTTTTTAGCGACCGAACAGATCGCGTTTTTTAGGTTTAAACGGCTGAGCGATAAGCACCAGCGCGCCGACAACCAGATAGGCGGCGAAGATGCCGACCAGCCACTGCGGCATTTCCAGCGTCAGGAATTCCCACTGGCGCACGGAGCAGTCACCGGTCGCGACGAAGACCTGAGGCAGCCATTTATCCAGCGGCAGCCACGTTGGGAAACGGGCGGCGAAATCGCAGGTCTGGAAGGGGGAAGGGTGAAGCTGAATCATGGTGTGTTCCCATGCCAGCTGCAGTCCGCGCACGGCGCTGTAGAGCCAGATAATTATCGCCACATAGCGCAGAGGCGATTTCGGCGCGATGGCGCCAACAATGCCCGCCCCCATAATGCCAAATAGCGCACAGCGTTCGTAAATACACAGTACGCAGGGTTGCAGCAGCATGACGTGCTGGAACCACAAAGCAACCAATTCAAGAATAAACGCGGTTAGCGCCATCAGGAGCCAGGCACCGCGTCCCCTTGAGCACTGGTTTAAATATCGCAACATAATCATTTCCCTGGAACATGCTAAATCATGGCAGTGTAAACGAAAACCGAAGCGACGCCAGCAGCTAGTCTGAAAATATTACGTAAGCGAATATAGAATACCCGGGTTTTTGATCCGGGCATTGCTTTTTTATTTGAGCAACTGAGGCGTCACCAGCCAACCATGCTCCAGCATCCACTGGGTAGCCGGCATCAAGGTAAACTCGACGCATGCCAGTCCGACCAGGGTCAGAACGATGGTATACGGCAGCGCCATCCACACCATACGGCCGTAGGAGAGACGAATCAGCGGGGCCAGCGCGGAAGTCAGCAGGAATAGAAAAGCGGCCTGACCGTTCGGCGTGGCGACCGATGGCAGGTTGGTGCCGGTATTGATCGCGACTGCCAGCAGCTCGAACTGCGACAAACTGATGGTTCCCTGCTCCAGCGCAGACTTGACCTCGTTGATATAGACGGTGCCGACGAAGACGTTATCCGAAATCGACGACAGCAGGCCGTTAAACAGGTAAAACAGCGACAGCTGGGCGTGCGGCGAGGCCTGGAGAACAAATTCGATCACCGGCGCAAACAGGTGTTGATCGATAATCACCGCCACAACGGCGAAAAAGACCGTCAGCAGCGCGGTAAACGGTAGCGCTTCGGTAAACGCTTTGCCGATGGCGTGTTCATCGGTGACCCCGGAGAACGTGGTCGCCAGAATGATAACCGACAGGCCAATCAGGCCGACTTCCGCAAGGTGTAGCGCCAGGGCGATGATTAGCCAAACGCCGATAACCCCCTGGGCGATAAGACGCAGGCGATCCTGACGGCTGCGGCTCAGACGGCTACGATCGTCAAAATCCTGGAGGACTTTACGCACCGTTGGCGGCAGCGGTTCGCCGTAGCCAAACAGGCGGAATTTCTCAAGCATCATGCAGGTGAGCAGGCCACCGAGCAGCACCGGTAAGCTTATCGGCAGCATCCGCATGAAAAATTCGCCGAAGTGCCAGCCCGCGGCTTTGGCGATAATGAGATTCTGCGGTTCGCCGACCATCGTCATTACGCCGCCGAGCGCGGTGCCGACCCCGGCGTGCATCATCAGGCTGCGCAGGAAGCCGCGAAACTGCTCCAGGACATCGCGATAGTGCTGCTCAATATGGCTGTCGTCGAGCATATTGTCATCGTCCGGCCGCGCCGAAGCGACTTTGTGATAAATACCGTAGAAACCCACGGCAACGCTGATCACGACCGCGACAACGGTCAGCGCGTCGAGGAAGGCGGAGAGGAAAGCGGACGCGATGCAAAAGGCCAGCGACAGCAGCATTTTGCTGCGGATGCCAAGCAGCAAACGGGTGAAGATGAACAGCAGCAGTTGCTTCATGAAGTAGATCCCCGCCACCATAAACATCAGCAGCAGCAGGACTTCAAGATTAGCGGCAACTTCTTCGCGAATATGCCCGGGCGTGGTCATCCCGATAAATACAGCTTCGATTGCCAGCAGGCCGCCCGGCAGCAGCGGATAACATTTGAGCGCCATCGCCAGGGTGAAAATAAATTCGATAACCAGCAGCCATCCGGCAAAAAACGGATGAAGATAAAAGACCAGCGGATTAACGATTAAGAAAATGATAAGAGTGAGTTTGTACCAGTCCGGGGACTGACCAAGAAAATTGCGCCACAGGGCGCGGCCATACGACATTTCCACGACAGACATCCTTTCTCCGCCAAATTCTGAAACATGATTTTATGCGTAACTATACGCAAGATTACCAGTTGCGCAAAACAGGGCGCAACTTTCTTCGCATCACATTCTTTAGCCGTAGATAGTGTGAAATGAAAAGTTGAAAATGAAACGGCGATCCCTTTTTAATTACTTTCTGGCGCTATCTGCCTTATGGCCGCTCTGGTATGATGAGTCGAATAGCAACGCTGTGTAATGGAAATCTTATTATGGTCATTAAGGCGCAAAGCCCTGCGGGTTTCGCTGAAGAGTACATCATTGAAAGTATCTGGAATAACCGCTTTCCTCCTGGTTCAATTCTTCCCGCTGAACGTGAACTTTCTGAACTGATTGGTGTTACCCGTACAACCTTACGTGAAGTGTTGCAGCGTCTGGCGCGCGATGGCTGGTTAACCATTCAGCACGGTAAGCCTACCAAGGTGAACAACTTCTGGGAAACTTCAGGCCTGAATATTCTCGAAACCCTGGCGCGTCTCGATCATGACAGCGTACCCCAGTTGATTGATAATCTGCTGTCCGTACGAACCAATATTTCGACGATTTTTATCCGTACCGCTTTCCGCCAGCATCCTGACAAGGCGCTGGAAGTTCTGGCGAGCGCGCGTGAAATTGAAGATCACGCCGACGCTTTTGCTGAACTCGATTATAACATTTTCCGCGGTCTGGCCTTTGCTTCAGGAAATCCCATTTACGGCCTTATCCTCAATGGAATGAAAGGCTTATACACTCGGATTGGCCGTCACTATTTTGCCAACCCGGAAGCGCGTAGCCTGGCGCTCGGCTTCTATCACCAGCTGGCGAAGGTATGTGAAGAAAAGCTTCATGAACAGGTTTATGAAATCGTGCGCCGCTACGGGCATGACAGCGGTGAGATCTGGCACCGTATGCAGAAGAATTTGCCGGGTGACCTGGCGATTAATATGCGCTAGACCCGCCAATGAATAAAAAACGCCCGGCGCTATCACCGGGCGTTTTGCTTATCAGGCGCTACAGCGGATTGGGCCGCGGCGGCGTGCGTTCTAGCAGCTCAACGCTACCATCGGCGTTTTGCTGCTCAAGAAGAACGTCAAACCCCCACAGGCGGTGGACGTGTTTAAGCACCTCTCGACGGCCTTTATCCAGCGGCACGCGGTTATGCGGCACATAGCGCAGGGTGAGCGAGCGGTCGCCGCGCAGGTCAACGTTCCATACCTGAATATTCGGCTCGAGGTTGCTCAGGTTGTACTGCGCTGAAAGCTTCGAACGAATCTCACGATATCCCTCTTCATTATGAATAGCGGATATTTCCAGATAGTTGTTGTGATCGTCATCGAGCACGGTAAAGAAGCGGAAATCACGCATGATTTTCGGCGACAGGAACTGGCTGATAAAGCTCTCATCTTTGAAGTCGCGCATCGCGAAGTGTAGGGTTTCAAGCCAGTCTGAACCGGCAATATCCGGGAACCAGTATCGGTCCTCTTCCGTCGGCGACTGACAAATACGTTTGATATCCTGGAACATGGCGAAACCCAGCGCGTAGGGGTTAATGCCGCTGTACCACTGGCTGTTATAGGGCGGCTGGAACACTACGTTGGTGTGACTGTGCAGAAACTCCAGCATAAAGCGCTCTGTCACTTTTCCTTCGTCATAGAGATGATTAAGGATGGTGTAATGCCAGAAGGTCGCCCAGCCTTCGTTCATGACCTGAGTCTGCTTCTGCGGATAAAAATACTGGCTGACCTTGCGCACGATGCGCAGGATTTCACGCTGCCAGGGTTCCAGCAGCGGCGCGTTTTTCTCCATAAAATAGAGCAGATTTTCCTGCGGCTCTGAAGGATAGCGGCGCGCCGCCTCAATCGTCCTTTCCTCTTCGCGCTTTGGTAGGGTGCGCCACAGCATATTCACCTGACTCTGGAGATACTCTTCCCGGCTTTTTTGCCGCGCCTTCTCCTCCTGCAGGGAGATTTTCTGCGGACGTTTATAGCGGTCAACGCCGTAATTCATCAGGGCGTGGCAGGAGTCGAGCAGCTTCTCGACTTCATCTACGCCATAGCGCTCTTCACATTCGGTGATGTATTTCCGCGCGAAGATGAGATAGTCGATGATTGAACTGGCGTCGGTCCAGCTGCGAAAGAGGTAGTTATTTTTGAAAAACGAGTTATGCCCGTAACAGGCGTGCGCCATGACCAGCGCTTGCATGGTGATGGTGTTCTCTTCCATCAAATAGGCGATACAGGGGTTGGAGTTAATGACGATTTCATAGGCCAGTCCCTGTTGACCGTGCTTATAGGCCTGTTCGGTCTCAATGAATTTTTTACCGAACGACCAGTGCGGATAGTTAATCGGCATCCCGACGCTGGAGTAGGCATCCATCATCTGTTCAGAAGTAATGACTTCGATTTGGTGCGGATAGGTGTCAAGACGATACAGCTTCGCCACCCGGTCGACTTCTGCCAGATAGGTCTCCAGCAGCTCAAAAGTCCAGTCGGGTCCATCGCTTAAACGGGTTGTGTCCTTGTTCATGGAATCAATCGTAGCCATTAGCGCGCCCTCGTTGTTGATGGTTCTCTCTGTACGGAAAACCTCTTAACAAGCATAGAACACGGCGTCGCAAACTGCGTCCATCCGCATTTTCTTTTCTTCGCGATTTCACCATCTGAAACGCGATATTCCACGATTTAAACAGAATTTTATTCTGTAGAAAAATGAGGCGCAGCAGGAGATGGTAAACCGACGGGGGCTGCGCTGGCGCAGAACCCTGTGAGATAAGTCACCATAAATAAAGCGTATGTTGAATAATATTTTCATCTGAGTTATCAATTTGTAATCAGATGATTGTTCTTTAACGATTACGGAGCCGCTATGCGCGTCGTCATACTGGGAAGTGGGGTAGTAGGAGTCGCTAGCGCCTGGTACTTAAGCCAGGCAGGACATAAAGTGACGGTTATCGATCGTCAGCCGGGGCCGGCCGAAGAAACCAGCGCCGCTAACGCCGGGCAGATCTCTCCCGGCTATGCCGCGCCGTGGGCGGCGCCGGGCGTACCTTTGAAGGCGATAAAGTGGATGTTCCAGCGCCACGCGCCGCTGGCCATCGGGCTGGATGGCACCCCGTTCCAGCTGAAATGGATGTGGCAGATGCTGCGCAACTGCGACACTCGCCACTATATGGAAAATAAAGGACGCATGGTGCGCCTGGCGGAGTACAGCCGCGACTGCCTGAAGGCGCTGCGCGAGAGTACCGGTATACAGTATGAAGGCCGGCAGGGCGGCACGCTGCAGCTTTTTCGCACCAACAAGCAGTTCGAAAATGCCACACGCGATATCGCGGTGCTGCAGGATGCGGGCGTGCCTTATCAGCTGCTGGAGGCGAACCGCCTGCTGGAAGTTGAACCGGCGCTGGCTGAAGTGAGCCACAAGCTGACGGGCGGTTTACGCTTACCCAATGATGAAACCGGCGACTGCCAGCTCTTCACCACGCGTCTGGCCCGGATGGCGGAACAGGCGGGCGTGACCTTCCGTTTTAATACCCCCGTGGATGAACTGCTCTATGAAGGGGATCTCATCTCCGGTGTGAAGTGCGGCGCTGAAATCATTAAAGCCGACGCGTACGTGATGGCGTTCGGTTCATATTCGACGGCCATGCTGAAAGGGCTGGTGGACATTCCGGTTTATCCGCTAAAAGGCTATTCGCTGACCATACCGATCGCTGAAGAGGACGGCGCGCCGGTATCGACTATCCTTGATGAAACGTACAAAATCGCCATCACCCGTTTCGACAGGCGTATTCGTGTTGGCGGAATGGCGGAAATTGTCGGTTTTAATAAAGAACTGCTGCAGCCGCGGCGTGAAACCCTGGAGATGGTGGTGCGCGATCTGTTCCCGCGCGGCGGTCACGTTGAACAGGCGACCTTCTGGACCGGACTGCGTCCGATGACCCCGGACGGTACGCCGGTGGTGGGCCGCACGGCGTATAAAAATCTGTGGCTGAATACCGGCCACGGTACGCTGGGATGGACCATGGCCTGCGGTTCAGGGCAACTGATTAGCGACCTGATCTCCGGGCGTACGCCGGCGATCCCGTATGACGATCTTGCCGTCGCCCGCTACGGCCGCGGCTTTACACCGGCCCGCGCTCAGCATCTGCATGGCGTCCACAATTAACAAGGAGCTTTCATGTCTCGTCCTGTAAAGGCCAGCATTGATATGTCAGCCTTACGCCAGAATCAGCACATTGTTCGTCGCGCGGCACCCGGTTCGCGCCTGTGGGCGGTGGTCAAAGCCAATGCTTATGGCCACGGTCTGGCGAGGGTCTGGAACGCGCTTAGCGCCGCGGACGGTTTCGCGATGCTGAATCTTGAAGAGGCGATCCTGCTGCGCGAGCTGGGCTGGAAAGGGCCAATACTGATGCTGGAAGGCTTTTTCCACGCCGATGAGCTGGCCCTGTTTGATAAGTACCGTTTGACCACCAGCGTGCACAGTAACTGGCAAATCAAGGCGCTGCAGCAGGCGAAGCTGCACGCGCCGCTCGATATCTACGTCAAGGTGAATAGCGGGATGAATCGGCTGGGGTTTATGCCGGATCGTCTGCACGTCGTCTGGCAGCAGCTGCGAGCGCTGCATAACGTCAGTGAAATGACGTTAATGTCACATTTTGCCGAAGCGGAAAACCCGGACGGCATCGTGGAGCCGATGCGGCGTATTGAGCAGGCGGCGGAAGGACTGGATTGCCCGCGCTCGCTGGCGAATTCGGCGGCCACCCTGTGGCATCCGGAGTCGCATTTTAACTGGGTGAGGCCGGGGATCGTGCTGTACGGCGCTTCGCCTTCCGGCCTGTGGCAGGATGTGGCCAACACCGGGCTGAAGCCGGTGATGACGCTAAGCAGCGAAATTATTGCCGTACAGAACCTGAAAGCCGGTGAAGCGGTCGGCTACGGCGCAACCTGGCGTACGGCGGAGGAGCGGCGCATCGGCATCGTTGCCTGCGGCTACGCCGATGGCTACCCGCGTCTGGCGCCAAGCGGTACGCCGGTGCTGGTTGACGGCGTTCGCACCGCGACGGTAGGGCGCATCTCGATGGATATGCTGGCAGTGGATTTGACTCCCTGCCCGCAGGCAGGGATCGGTGCCCCGGTCGAGCTGTGGGGCAAAGAGATTAAAATCGACGATGTCGCATCCGCCTGCGGCACCGTCGGGTATGAGTTAATGTGCGCGCTGGCGCCGCGCGTACCGGTTGTGACGGTGTAACATGTGCTGAGGCGGATCACTCCGCCTCATCTCCCGCCATACGTACGCCCACCCTCAGGACATGATCCTCTTCTTTTTCCGCCACCGTCCACACCATGCCGGCAAATTCCACCTGGTCGCCGACGACCGGCGCGGCGCCCAGCAGCTGTTGCACGACATCACCCAGCGACTGCTGGCGATCGCGGAACTCCTCTCCGCCATCGATGCCGTAAATCTGCGCGACGTCGGCGAACTTGGCATTAGCGTCAAGGATAAAATCACCAAAGAAGCGCTGATCGAGCGCGACCGGCGGGGACTGGCTGAACAGTTTACCCAGCGCGGGTAAATCGCGCTCGCGGCCGATAACGCAGAGAATATCGCCCTCCAGCAGGCGGGTGCTGCCGGTAGGATGCAGGAGTACGTTGTCGCGGAACAACGCGGCAATCCGCGTTTCCGGCGGCATATGCAGGTCGCGCAGCGCTGCGCCGACGCACCATTTTTCGGCGCTAAGCTGGTAAACGAACTGCTCCCACGGGTTTTCCGGGTGAATATCCAGCCCGACGCGAGAGATGGGCGAGCCGACCGGCGGCACCACCACTTTGGCTTTCTTCGCCGCCCAGGAGAGCGAGGTCCCCTGTAAAAGCAACGACACCAGCACCACGAAGAAAGCCACGTTAAAGAACAACCGCGCATTGTCCAGACCGGCCATCATCGGAAAAACGGCGAGAATAATCGGTACCGCGCCGCGCAGGCCCACCCAACTGATAAATATCCGTTCGCGCAGGTTAAAGCCGCGAAACGGCAGCAGGCCGGCAAATACCGACAGCGGACGGGCGATAAAGATCATCCACATCGACAGAATGAGCGCCGGGATAGCGATAGGCCACAGGTCGGACGGCGTCACCAGCAGCCCGAGCACAAGGAACATGGCGATCTGCGCCAGCCACGCCAGGCCGTCGAAGTTTTGCAGGATGCCGTGGCGGTTGCGAATCGGCCGGTTGCCGAGCAGGAAGCCGCACAGGTAGACCGCGAGAATACCGCTGCCGTCCAGCGAAGTGGTCGCGGCAAAAATCATGATCCCGCCGCTCAGCGCCAGCAGCGGGTAAAGCCCGGCCGGCAGCACAATGCGGTTAATCATCTGCAGCAGTAGATAGCCCCCGCCGAGGCCGATAGCGATACCCAGACCGAACTGCTGCACGATATGCACCGCGAACATCCAGCTCAGGCCGGTCTCATGCTGCTGAATCATCTCGATAAGGGTGATGGTCAGGAACACCGCCATCGGGTCATTGCTGCCGGATTCAATTTCCAGCGTTGAGCCGACGCGTTCATTCAGCCCTTTACCGCCGAGCAGGGAGAACACCGCCGCCGCATCGGTCGAGCCGACGATAGCGCCGATCAGCATTCCTTCGATCAGGTTGAGATGAAACAGCCAGGCCGCCATCAGTCCGGTCAGGGCGGAGGTGATCAGCACCCCGACCGTGGCGAGCGACAGCGCGGGCCATAGCGCTACGCGAAAGGAGCTGGCCTGAGTGCGCATCCCGCCGTCGAGCAGGATAACCGCCAGCGCCAGGTTACTCACCATATAAGCGAAAGGGTAGTTGTCGAACGGAATGCCGCCAATACCGTCAATGCCCGCCAGCATCCCGATCGCCAGGAAGATAACCAGAATCGGGATGCCGAGGCGTGAGGAAAAGGAACTTAATAAGATGCTACAGGTTACTAAAACAGAACCCAGGATAAACAGACTGATGACCGCAGCGGCGTCCAATGTTGACGTACTCCTTACCGGCGTGAAGATAAATTAAAAACTACACCATTTTAACAATCCGACGCCGATCGGGATATGTGTTAGAGGAATTTTTATTCTGCCAGAACCGGGTGGCCGCTGATGCTTAACGTGGTGATGGATGCGTTGTTGACCAGCAATGCTCTGGCGCCTAGCGGCAGGGTGACAGTACGCTGTTCGTGGCCAAAATCCAGGCCGCTGATGACCGGAATGTTAAGCTGCTGGCGAAGGTAGTCGTATACCATCGGCAGATCGTAACCGGCATCGTAATCGTTAGCATTGGCGCCGGTGAAACTGCCGAGGATAATCGCCCGCTGGCGCGCCAGAATACCGCTGCTAAGCAGCTGTAATAGCATTCTTTCCACGCGGAACGGGTGTTCGTTAATATCTTCCACCACCAGAATTCCGTCGCTAATTTGCGGCATCCACGCGGTGCCGATAAGCGAGGTCAACATCGCCAGGTTACCGCCCCACAGAGTGCCATCGGCGCGGCAGTCCGGGCCTTCGCCGTGCCATTCGAGGGTAAACGCCGGGTCGCGCAGCGCCTGCCAGAAATGGTGTTCAGTAAATTCGTTCAGCGTTTCGGCGCCGAAGTTTCCGGCCAGCATCGGCCCGCTAAAAGTGATTATGCTACCCTTTGCCAGCAGGCCCATCTGAACGGCGGTGAAATCGCTGTGGCCGCAAATAAGCAGCGGATCCTGCTGCTGGCGGGCGATCAGCGCCTGCCAGTCAATGTGCGGCAGCAGGCGAGTCGCGCCGTAGCCGCCGCGTACCGCCAGCACGATACGGTTTTTGCCGTCGAGGGCGGCGAGCTGGTTGATATCGTCAAGGCGTTCATTCTCAGTTCCGGCAAACCGCAGCGCCCGGCGGGGAATGACCTGCTGGTGCGCGACCTGATGCCCGGCCTCCTGCAGACGCTGCACGCCGCGGTACGCCGCCTCTTGGTTGATGCAGTAACCGGAAGGGGCGATGAGATAAAACTGAGACATGACAATTCCTTGCTAAGAATGAAAGGGTTATCATGCCGCCTGGAGCGTTTATTGTCATCTCCGTGCGGCAAACTTCAGCCAATAAGGATAGATGTGTGAAATTGAGATGGTGTGTTTTTTTATGTGTATTGTTGGCCGGTTGTAGTTCAAAACACGATTATCGTAACCCGCCGTGGAACCCGGAAGTCCCGGTTAAGCGGGCGATGCAGTGGATGCCAATCAGCGAAAAAGCCGGTGCGGCGTGGGGCGTTGACCCGCAGCTGATTACCGCGATCATCGCCATTGAGTCTGGCGGCAACCCGACGGTGGTCAGCAAATCCGGCGCGGTTGGCCTGATGCAGCTGAAGCCCTCGACCTCCGGTCGCGATGTTTACCGGCGGATGGGCTGGAGCGGGGATCCTTCGGTGAGCGAGCTGAAAAATCCCGAGCGTAATATATCCATGGGGGCCGCTTATTTAAGCATTCTCGAAAACGGTCCGCTGGCGGGAATTAAAGACCCGCAGGTGATGCGCTACGCGGTGGTCGTCTCCTATGCCAACGGCGCGGGCGCGCTGCTGCGGACGTTCTCGTCCAATCGCCAGGATGCGATCGAGGAGATTAACGATATGGACGCCGATGATTTTTTTGAGCATGTCGTGAAGAAACACCCGGCTCCGCAGGCGCCGCGCTATATCTGGAAGCTGCAAAAAGCGCTGGACGCGATGTAAGGGGGCTCTCACCCGGCATCGTTTGCCGGGGAGTCATCAGCTTACACGTATAAGATGAAGAAAGATGCGCGGCGGGGCCCGCCGCGCAAAGGTTTACCGGGTGGCTTTTTCATCCCCAGGCGCAACAGGATCGTTGGCCGCGGGCTGAGCCGCCTTATCTGTCGCCTTACTGGTATCGTCATTCGCTGCCGGGCGGGTGGCTGGAACCGAATCACAGGGGTTCTCTTTCGGGCACACCAGGTCCAGCATCTTCAGGGTGACGCCGTTGGTCCAGCCAAAGCCGTCCTGTAGCGGATACTCTCCGCCACCGCCGCCGGTTCCGGTCGAGCTGACATCATATTTTTCCACCAGCTTCTGTTCGCTGTTGTAGGTATGCTGAACGTTGCTGAGGAAACGCCAGCTCACCTCCATTGCGATCTTCTGCTGGCCATACTTTTGCAGGCCTTCAGCGGCGACCCACTGCAGCGGCGCCCAGCCGTTCGGCGCATCCCACTGCTGGCCGCTATTGACGGTCGTGGTGGTCAGGCCGCCGGGTTTGAGCAGGCGCGCTTCGGTGGCGGCGGCGACTTTAGCGGCGCGCTCGCTGGAGGAGGCGTTGACGTACAGCGGGAACAGCGCCGCGGCGGTTAGCTGATTGCGCACCTTATGACTTTTCAGATCGTAATCGGCGTACCAGCCCTCTTTATCGTTCCACAGGTATTTCTCCAGCGCTTTCTGTCGGGCGTTGGCCAACGCGTCGTACTGCGCGGCTTTCGCGTTATCGCCAGCTGCTTTACTGGCGCGGGCGATGGCTTTTTCCATATGGAACATCAGCGAGTTGAGGTCGACCGGTACAATCGAGGTGGTGCGGATGGTGCCGAGCTGCTGCGGATTATCCATCCAGCGGGAGCTGAAGTCCCAGCCGGATGCTGCGGCGGAGCGCAGATCGCGGTAGATTTCAGTGGCCGGGCGGTTGGGATTGTTTTTAGCGGTGGTGACATCGTCCAGCCAGGATTCCGGACGCGGCGTGTCGTTATCATCCCAGTAGCGGTTCAGCAGCGAACCATCGGCCATACGCACCACGCGCTTACTGGCGCCGCCGGGCTCAAGCGCTTCGGCGCCATCCATCCAGTACTGGTACTCTTTCTCCATCTGCGGCAGCCATTTTTTGAGCGCCTCATCGCCATCGTGCGTGGCCAGCAGTTCGACCATAAACGGGAAGAACGGCGGCTGCGAGCGGCTCAGATAGTAGGTACGGTTGCCGTTGGGAATATGGCCCCAGGCGTCGATTTCCGCGGCAAAGTTAGTCACCATATCTTCAATTTTATCCCAGTGGCCGCTCTCCGCTAGTCCTAGCATCGTGAAGTAGCTATCCCAGTAATAGACTTCGCGAAAGCGTCCGCCGGGCACCACGTAGGGTTTTGGCAGCGGCAGCAGAGAATCCCACTTTTCCACCTCGACGGTGCTGCGGGTCAGCACCGGCCATAAACCGTTGATATGCTGGCGCAGCGTTTGTCCTTTTGGCGGAACGTACTGGTCGTTTTCGCGGGGCAGGGTAAAGTTGAGCTCGACGAAGTGCCGCAAATCAAAGCTGGTCTGACTTTTCTGCATACGATAATCGGCCAGGATCATCAGCGGGTCGCCGTTAGGGATGGCGTCGGCAAACGTCTTCTGGTCGGAAAAAAGTTTTGCGCTTTGCACATCGTTAAATAGCGGACCAAGCAGAATATCGGGTGATTGCGGGATTGGGCGGGTTTCTTCAGCCTGAGCCGTCAGCGTCGCCAGGGCGACAAACGCGCCCCCCAGCGCAAGACGAAGAGCATAGGGCAGGGTGGCTGGGCGACGGGAAACGTGACTCGTCATAGGTTGTTCTCCTTATCATTGCAGACTATGTGCCACTGCATTCGGCCATCAGAAAACCTTAGACGAATATCCGCCGCTGCGCGTGTCGAAGCTAACATTTTGCAGTAAAACAGAGAAATTACCTGCCTCGGAAGACACCCGGGAGGCCATATCCTGAACAGTACAATATTATATTTTTAATTATATGAAATCAGGTGATTTATATTTGCGGTGTGAATATTTTGTATAAATAAAAAACGCCGTTCCTGCCTCAAGTGAAAAATAGAGAACGGGCTGATGTTTATATATACGGGTGCTGTTTTCACTTGTCGCGTATTAAAAAATGCGCAAAGGAATAAAAGCTGTGATCTGTCAGGCAAAAAGCCTCGGGATAATACGGCTGAAGGTTGACCGGATCACATAAATTAAAAAACATAAATAATTAATAAAAAAACATAATGGCGCCAGCATAGCGGATAAGTAAAAAATGCAGACATGACCGAAACCGGTTTCATTTTACATAAAGGAGTGGTGTATGTCCGCTGGCGACAAAATTTCAGTCAGAGAAAAAGTAGGCTATAGCCTCGGGGACGCGGCAAGTCACATCGTGTTTGACTCGTCCGTGGCTATCCTCGCTTACTTTTATACCGATATTTATGGCCTGCCGCCCGCCGTAATGGGGACAATGTTTTTGCTGGTTCGTCTGCTGGATGCGATTACCGATCCGATCATGGGGGCGATTGCTGATGCCACCTCTACCCGCTGGGGACGCTTCCGTCCGTGGCTGCTGGCGATCTGCGTGCCCTTTGCGGTGAGCTGCGTGCTGGTGTATTCCATTCCGTCCTTTTCCGACTCGGGGAAAATTGTCTACGCCGTTGCGGCTTATATATTCATGACGTTGATGTATACGGCGATTAATATTCCCTATTGCTCGCTGGGGGCGGCCCTGACCTCCGATCCGCGCGAGAGCCTCTCTCTACAATCCTGGCGTTTTGCCATTACTCCGATCGGCGGCGCGCTCGGTACCGCGTTTATTTTGCCGCTGGCTGATTTTCTCTATCCTGGCGACCGCGCTACCGGTATTCAGGTCTCCATGGCGTTATTCGGCGTGATTGGCTGCCTGATGTTTGTTACCTGCTTTGCCACCACCAAAGAACGCGTGCAGCCGATCAAAGAAGAGAACCTGAATATCGCTCGCGATGTGAAAATTCTTTTTCGTAACGATCAGTGGCGTATTCTTTCCGTTTACAACTTTATGATGCTGGTTGCCGTGGTCATTCGCGGCGGTGCGGTGGTGTATTACGTTAATAACGTGCTGAATAAAGGCTCGGACGTTATTACGATATTCATGCTCGGCGGCATGTTTGCCTCAATGCTGGGGTCGGTGCTGGCCAAACCATTCGGTACCCGTTTCTGTAAGGTCAGATTTTCGTTCTGGATTAATCTGCTCACCGCTGCGCTGGGCGTCGTATGCTTTATGCTGCCGGTGCAATACTGGATTGCGGTTCTCGGCGTGCATATTCTGATTTCCATCATTCAGGGCGGCAACGGCGCGCTGCAGTGGTCGATGATTACCGACGTCAATAACTATGGCGAATGGAAAACCCAGCGGCGTATAACCGGTATGAACGTCGCGGCAAATATCTTTGTCATTAAGCTGGGCGTGGCGGTCGGCGGGGCGATTCTTGGCTGGGTGCTGGCCTATTACCACTACGCCGCTAATACCGCGGCGCAGCCAGCCTCAGCCATCCAGGGCGTGGTGCTGTTATTCACGTTAGTCCCTTCCGCTTTTTATGTTCTTACCGCTATCTCTATTAAATTTTATGGCTTAACGGAAAATAGAATGAACGGCATCGTTGATGACTTGAAACACGGAACCTTCGCCGAATCCTGATAATTCAACGCTGTATTAAAAGGGCTATGCAGGTTATTTCCCTGGATAGCCCCGGTTATACCCAGGATGAAACAAATAATAATGTAATTAGGGATGTTAATCATGAAAGTAAAATATATAGCTCTGGTTATTAGTGGCGTATTCTCCTCTGGTCTTTTGGCAGCGACAAATTATCAATCTGCGGATATTGAAAATCGGTTAGCCCAACTGGAACAGCGTTTAATGAACGCTGAGCAACGGGCGGCCGATGCGGAAGCGAAAATCCAGACGTTAACCCGGCAGCAGGCCGTCGCGGCGAAAAGCGCGCCAACGGTGAAGGTGCAGTCCGCGGAGCCTGCCGCACCGGGCGCTGAGCCGACGAAACTGACGCTCTCCGGCTACGGCGATATCAAGTTTTATGGCGATGTCGAATTCAATATGGACGGCGCCAGCAGCAGCGGAAGCCTGACCTCGGTAAAAACCACGGCGAATAAAGACTGGGCGCCGGGCAATAACGAACGCTGGGATATTAACGGCCGACTGCTGTTAGGTTTTGACGGCATGCGCAAAATGGATAACGGCAATTTCGCCGGTTTTTCCGTCCAACCGCTGGCGGACCTGAACGGCAAAATGAACCTTGATGATGCGGTGTTCTTCTTTGGTCAGGAAAATGACTGGAAGGTGAAGGTTGGGCGCTTTGAGGCTTACGATATGTTCCCGCTGAACCAGGATACGTTCGTGGAATACTCCGGGAACACCGCCAACGATCTTTACAGTGACGGCTACGGCTATATCTACATGATGAAGGAAGGGCGCGGCCGTAGCAGCAGCGGCGGCAACTTCCTGGTCAGCAAAACCCTTGATAACTGGTATTTCGAACTCAATACCTTGTTGGAAGACGGCAGCACGCTGTTCCAGGATAAGCAGTATCACGGGACTGAGTTGGAAAATGAGAAAAATGTGGCCTATTTGCGCCCGGTCGTCGCGTGGAACAGCGGGCGCTTCTCCACCGCCATCGCGATGGAAAGCAACGTGGTCAATAACGCCTATGGCTATCACGATGCGAAAGGGCACTGGGTCGATCAGTCCAGCCGTACCGGCTATGGCTATACGATGACGTGGAACGGGCAAAAAACCGATCCGCTGGATGGCGTGGTGAGCAACCTTAACTTCGCCTGGATGGATGCCGAGGATGAAACCGACTTCACCGTGGGGGTGAATTCTCTGTGGCGCGGCTTCGAGCTTGGCTACATTTACGCGCATAACAAGATCGACAGCTTTAACACCGCTAATTTTATCGCTGACTGCGACGATAGCTGCTGGATCGCCGATCCGGGCAAATACGATATCCACACGATTCATGCGTCGTACCTGTTCCCGAACGTCATGAATATGAAGAACTTCAACATCTATCTTGGCGCCTACGCCTCGTGGATTGAATCCAATCCGACCAGCGGCGATGGTCAGGAAGACTCCCGCTACGGCGGTCGTCTACGCTTCAAATATTTCTTCTGATCAAAGCAGAGCCCGCATCGTGCGGGCTCTGTTCATTATGTGATTAAGCCTCCCGCAGAGGCATGAGTTAACAGGACAACACCATGTTTGACAGTAAAGCGGGGACCCCGCTGGAAGGGTTTGCCGAATTTGCCGCCGCCGCTGCCGCCGAAGGCGCGGTGCTGCTGAGAAACGATCGCCAAATGTTGCCGCTCGATCCCGAGCAGCCGGTTTCGTTGTTTGGCCGTACGCAGATTGACTACTATCGCAGCGGCACCGGGTCAGGCGGGGCGGTTAACGTGGTGAGCCGGACAACCCTGCTGCAGGCGATGCGCGCGCGAAACGGGAAGAGGCTGAATGAGCAACTGGCCGGGCTCTATGAACGCTGGATTGCGCAGCATCCTTTTGACAACGGCGGGGGAGCCTGGGCCGCCGAGCCCTGGCATCAGCAGGAGATGCCGCTTAGCGACCAGCAGATTCGCCAGGCGCGCGCCGTCTCCAGCCAGGCGGTGATTGTGCTTGGCCGTACCGCGGGGGAGGACCAGGACAACGCCGATGTAGAAGGCGGCTATCGGCTAACCGCAGACGAGATAACGCTGCTGCGCCAGGTCTGCCGCGAGTTTGATGACGTGGCGGTGGTGCTGAATACCGCCGGGCTAATCGATCTCTCGTGGGCTGACGATCCTCTGTTGCGTAAACGCGTTCGTGCGCTGCTGTACGTCTGGCACGGCGGCGCCGACGGCGCCCGGGCGGCTGCATCGCTGCTGTACGGCGATGTAACGCCGTCCGGTAAGCTGGTGGGCAGCATTGTCGCCTCCCTGGACGACCACCCGGCATCGCCCTGCTGGGGAGCACAAGCGCAAAACCTCTATCAGGAAGATATTTACGTCGGATATCGCTACTTCGAAACCTTTTGTCCCCAGCGCCTGCAGTATCCTTTCGGATTTGGTCTCTCATACACCCGCTTCACCCTGTCATCGGCGCGGGCGCAGGCCTTCGGCGATCGGATCAAGGCGACCGTTACCGTCACTAACCGCGGCGACCGCTTTGCCGGCAAAGAAGTGGTGCAAATCTACCTCCAGGCGCCGCAGGGAGCGCTCGGCAAACCGGCCCGGGCACTGATGGCCTTCGCTAAAACCTGCCTGCTGCAGCCGGGTGAAAGCGAAACCTTAACGCTATCGATCCCGCTGGAGCGTTTTGCATCCCTGGACGATAGCGGGGCGACAGGTCACCCGCATTGCTACGTGATGGAACCCGGCCTTTACCGTTTGCTGATCGGCAACAGCGTGCGCGAACTGCAGCCGTTACCGATTGACGGAGAGGCGGGGTATTCGCAAAAGACGCTGCGGGTGCTGTCCCGTCACCAGCAGGTGCTGGCCCCGACGGTGCCTTTTGTCCGTATTAAACCGGTTGCCGATGGTGACGATGGCCGCTATGAGATCGAATGGGAAGACGTGCCGCGCCGGGAGATTAATCTGCGCTCAAGGGTTGAGGCGCGCCTGCCGGAGACAATTTCCCTCACCGGCAACCAGGGGCTTACCCTCAGCGACGTTGCTGAAGGGCGCGCCACGATGAATGCCTTTATTGCTCAGCTGTCAGTGGAGGAGCTGGCCTGCCTGGTGCGCGGAGAAGGTATGTGCAGCCATAAAGTCACCCCCGGCGTCGCGTCGGCCTTTGGCGGAGTGGCCGATAGCCTGCTGGAAAAAGGGATCCCGCTGGCGTCCACCGCCGATGGGCCTTCCGGCATCCGTATGGATAACGGCGCGAAGGCCACACTGCTCCCCAGCGGGACGCTGCTGGCCTCCAGCTGGGATCCGATCCTCGTTGAGCGTTTATACGTGATGGAGGGAAAAGAGCTACTGCGCAACGGTATTGACCTGCTGCTGGGGCCGGGGATGAACATCCAGCGCCATCCGCTCAACGGGCGTAATTTCGAGTACTTTTCCGAAGACCCGCTGCTTACCGGAATGATGGCGGCGGCGGTGGTTCGCGGCATTCGCAGCGGCGGCGGGATAGCGACCCTTAAGCACTTCGCCTGTAATAATCAGGAATTCGCCAGAGCCAGGGCGGACTCGGTGGTATCGGAGCGCGCGCTGCGCGAAATCTATCTGAAAGGTTTCGAATACGCGGTGAAAACCGGCGGCGCCAGCGCGGTGATGACCGCCTATAACCCGCTCAACGGCTACCATGCCGCATCCAACTACGATCTCACCACCACCGTACTGCGCGAGGAGTGGGGCTTTCGCGGAGTCGTCATGACCGACTGGTGGGCTACGATGAACGACCCCATCGATGGCGGGGCGGCGAGTACCCACAACACCGCGGCGATGATACGCGCGCAGAACGATCTCTATATGGTGGTCAACAATAACGGCGCGGAGATTAACGCGGCCGGGGATAATACTCTTACGGCGCTGGCGAAAGGTGAACTGACGCTCGGCGAACTGCAGCGGTGCGCGGCAAACATCCTCAATTTTATGCTGCAGACCCAGGTGTTTAAGCGCGGGGAGAAGCCGCGCGCGGATATCATTCGTCTGGCGGCGGAACCTGGCTGCGTCGCAGACTGCGAGGGGGCGATAAAAATCGCCGAGCAATCGCGTCTGCGCTGCGACGAGGATCTGGTGCTAAGCGTTGAGCAGGCCGCGCGCTACGATGTTCTGGTCAATGTACACGCTAACGGCGCGCCGCTGGCGCAAACCGCCTGAAATCTGCTGCTCAATAACCAGTTTGTGGCGACCATTCAGACCAACGGCACTCTTGGCCGTGAGAGCGTGCAGAAGCTGTGTCGGATCGAGCTGCAGCCGGGGAAATATCGGGTGGGCTTTGATTTTATCAAACCGGGTCTGGTGGTGCATTGGCTGGAGCTAAGGCATGTTAACGACTGACCGCAGCTGATGTTTGGCCAGAGTAGCGCCTTTTGCCGGATGGCCCGACGGGTGGGGTACTCTCGGCGATGTGGGACGGGCGCAGGCGGCAAAGCCGAAACGGACGCCCCATATTGGTGCATTTCGGGCGTCCAACAAACCATAAATAAGCAAAGCATCTGGTTGTTTTTTATTCAATTCGGCGCGGCGGCGCGATAACGTTACGCCCCATCGCCGCGCTGCGCTACCTGGCATAATTAATGCTTATCTCTTACCGGGATTACCTCAAAGTGAGTACAACCGGAGGAGACGGCCATGATAAAAATAACGCTTCCTGACGGGCATTATTATGATGAGATGCTTACCGCACAGGGAGAGCAGCGTCAGCACTATAACGCCTGGTGGCAATGGTTTCGCAGCACCGATCAATTCTCTATCCGGCAGAAAAAAGAGCAGGCGGAGCTGCTCTTTCACCGTATCGGCATCACCTTTAACGTCTACGGTGAGGATGAGGGCACCGAACGACTGATCCCTTTCGACAGCGTGCCGCGCATTATTCCCGCCGGCGAGTGGCAGCGGATTGACCGCGGCATCCGCCAGCGGGTGAAAGCGCTCAACGCTTTCCTTTATGATATTTACCACGATCAAAACATCCTCCGCGCCGGGCTGATCCCGGCCGAGCAGGTGCTGGCTAACGAACAGTATCAGCCCTGTATGCAGGGGATAAATTTACCCAATAACACCTATGCCCATATCACCGGGGTCGATATGGTGCGCAACAGCGACGGCCAGTATTACGTGCTGGAGGATAATCTGCGCACGCCTTCCGGCGTCTCCTATATGCTGGAAAACCGCAAAATGATGATGCGGCTGTATCCTGAAATGTTTGAACAGCACCACATTGCGCCAGTCGAACGCTACCCCAGTTATCTGCTGCAAACGCTGCGTGAAAGCTCGCCGGTGGACGATCCGTGCGTGGTGGTGATGACGCCAGGACGATTTAACAGCGCCTATTTTGAACACAGCTTTTTGGCCCAGCAGATGGGCGTTGAGCTGGTGGAAAGCGCGGATCTGTTTATTAAAACCGGGGCGGTGTACATGCGTACCACCGAGGGGCCGCGGCGGGTGGACGTCATTTACCGGCGTATCGACGACGCGTATCTTGACCCGCTGGCCTTCAAGGCCGACTCCATGCTAGGCGTTCCGGGCCTGCTGTCGGTATATCGCGCTGGGGGCGTGGTGCTGGCCAACGCCATCGGCACCGGCGTCGCCGACGATAAATCGATCTACCCCTTCGTGCCGGAGATGATCCGCTTCTATCTGGGCGAACAGCCGATCCTGAGCAATATTCCCACCTGGCAGTGCCGTAAAGCGGAGGATCTCAGCTACGTGCTGAGCAATCTTGAACTGATGGTGGTGAAGGAGGTTCACGGCGCGGGCGGCTACGGGATGCTGGTCGGTCCGCGCTCGACTAAAGAGGAACGCGAAGCGTTCCGCCAGCGCCTGCTGGCGAATCCGGCCAACTATATTGCCCAGGACACCCTGGCGCTCTCGACCTGCCCAACCTTTGTCGACGAGGGGCTGGCGCCGCGCCATATCGATTTACGTCCCTTCGTGCTCTCCGGCCAGGAGATCCGCCTGGTTCCCGGCGGCCTGACCCGGGTGGCGCTAACCGAAGGCTCGCTGGTGGTGAACTCGTCGCAGGGCGGCGGCACCAAGGATACCTGGGTGATGGAGGATGATGAATCATGTTAAGCCGCACAGCGAGTGAACTCTTCTGGATGGCGCGCTACCTTGAGCGCGCGGAAAGCTATGCCCGGGTGCTCGACGTGACCTGGAAGCTGTCGATGATCCCCCGCCACAGCCAGCAGTCGCGGGATTTAGCCTTACCGCTCAATTTGTCGCTGACTCACGAGCTGTTTCAGGCGCGCCACGCGCGTTTCACTATGAGCAACCTGCTCAATTTTTTCGCCCTCGACGGCAACAACCCGTACAGCATTTTCAGCTGCGTCGAGATGGCGTGGAACAACGCCCACGCGGTGCGCGGCAGCCTGTCGGCGGAGGTGTGGGAAAGCATCAACGCCACGCGTATTGAGCTGCGGAAACTGCGCCAGCAGGGGATCGGCGAGCTGGGCAATGACGCTTTTTTTGAATGGGTCAAAGAGCGGGTGCATCTGTTTCGCGGGGCGATTCTCGGTACGCTGCTGCGCAATGACGCCCTGAGCTTTATCGGCATCGGGACGCTGATCGAACGGGCGTCCGCCACCGCGCAGCTGCTGTTGATTAAGGATCAGCAGTTGACCAGCGATCCTGACCCGGTACGCGAGTACTACCGGCTGGATACGCTGCTCAACGCGGTCAGCGCCCGCGAGGCCTATAACAGCATCTACCGCCAGCCGGTAAGCCGCG
Organism: Klebsiella pasteurii; assembly: GCF_018139045.1. Taxonomy (NCBI): domain Bacteria; kingdom Pseudomonadati; phylum Pseudomonadota; class Gammaproteobacteria; order Enterobacterales; family Enterobacteriaceae; genus Klebsiella; species Klebsiella pasteurii. The sequence goes on along the minus strand of NZ_CP073236.1, from coordinate 1,697,200 downwards.
AGACGGTAATGGAACTGCTGATCCTGCGCGATGATGTACCGAGATCGCTAAGAGCGAGCATCTCCGACCTCGTCGGGCAACTGGAGCAGATTGCCAACGATCGCTCGCACCTGCCGCTGCGCCTGGCGCACCAGCTGAACGTCGACCTGCGCTTCAGCACCCGTGACGATCTGGCGCAGGCCGATTTACAGATCACCCTTAATGCACTGCTGGCGCGGATTAACGCGCTTTCTGACAGCATCAGACAAACCTATCTGGAGGCGTTATGAAACTGGTTATCGATCACCTGACCCGCTACGGCTATGATGAAGAAGTGAAGTTTTCGACCCAGTATCTGCGCCTGACGCCGCGCAGCACCGGCCGCCAGAAGATCACCGCCTGGTCATTGACCTTGCCGGACGGTTCCGCCGTCGCTACCACCGACGCGTGGGGCAACGTGCTGCACGTGCTGACGCTGGATAATCCGCATAAAGAGATAACCATTCGCGCCAGCGGGATCGTCGATATCGCGGAAGAGGGGGACGATATCGGCGCGGAGCCGCAGGAGCTGCTTTCGCCGCTGGTTTTCTTGCGTTGTACGCCGCTTACGCGCGCTGACGGCCCGATCCGCGAATTCGCCCAGCGCTGGTATCAGCCCGAGGCGCAGGAAGAGAGCCTGAACCAGTTAATGGGCGAACTACTGTTGAGAATGCCCTATTCGCCGGGCGCCACGCAGGTGCAGGATTCCGCCGCCGATGCCTTTGCGCGCGCGAAGGGCGTTTGCCAGGATCACACCCATGTGTTTCTCGCCTGCTGCCGGGCGCTGGAGATCCCGGCGCGCTACGTCAGCGGCTACGTCTACAGCGATAATGCCGAGCACGTCGCCATGCACGCGTGGGCCGAAGTATGGCTCAACGAGCGCTGGCAGTCGTTTGATATCACCAATAACACGCGCAGCCTGAATCAACATTTGCGGCTGGCGACCGGGCTGGACTATCTTGATGCGTGCCCGGTTCGCGGCACCCGCCTCGGCGGCGGGGGAGAAATCATGTTAACTAACGCTGAAGTGCGCGAGCATTCGCAGCAGGCGCAGCAGCAATAACGGCAGGAACGAAAAACGATGACCTACTGTGTGGCCATGTGTTTGTCAGATGGACTGGTATTTGCCTCAGACTCCCGCACCAACGCGGGAGTGGACCATATTGCAACGTTTAAAAAACTGCACGTTTTCCATCAGGATGGCGAACGGGTCATGGTGCTGCAGTCGGCGGGAAACCTGGCCACCACGCAAAGCGTGATTAGCCTGCTCAGCGGCCGCATTCGTACCCAGCAGGAGCCCAATCTGATGCAGGTGACCTCGTTATACGACGCGGCGATGCTGATCGGTAAAACCTTGCAGGAGGTGATTCAGCGCGACAGCAGCAATCAGCAGAACTGCGGCAATACCAACTTCAACTGCAACCTGCTGCTCGGCGGGCAGATCGCCGGGGAAACGCACCGGCTGTTTCATATCTACCCGGAAGGCAACTTTATCGAAGCCACACGCGACACGCCCTATTTCCAGATTGGCGAGAGCAAATACGGCAAGCCGATCATCGACCGGGTGTTGACCATCGATACTCCGCTGGAGCAGGCGATGTGCTGCGCGCTGATTTCGATCGACTCCACCCTGCGCAGCAATCTTTCGGTGGGGCTGCCGCTGGACACGCTGCTGTACCGCAGCGGGAGCCTGAGCAGCGCCGAACAGCATCGGATCACCGAAAGCGATCCCTATTTCAATACCATTCGCAAAGCGTGGTCCGAGGGGCTGCAAAGCACCTTTCTCAAGCTGCCGCCGTTTACGCCGGGCGGCCAGAATCAGGCGGAAAAATAACGCCCCGGCGTCATGCCGGTCATGGTGCGGAAAAAGTAGATAAAAGCGCTATCGCTGGCGAAGTCGAGCGCCTGCGCCGTATCGGTGATGCGCTCCCCGGTTGCCAGCATCTCGACCGCTTTCATTAATCGCCACTGTTGTCGCCACTGCTGGTAGGTCATCCCGGTATCGCGGCGGAACAGGCGGCTGATGGTTTTTTCGCTGGCGCCGCAGCGGGCAGCGAGCGCCCCAAGCGCCGGCGGCAGCGCGTCGCCGCAAAGGCTTGCCAGCCGTTTATCCTGTGGCAGCGCGAGCATCATCGGCTCCTGGGCCGCGAGGCGAATTTCCGCCTGGCACAGGGCGGCAAGATGCCGCGCCGGTTCGGCTTCCCAGTCGGTATCCCAGGGGCTGGCGCTGATGCGTTCTAATAGTTCGCGCAGCAGCGGCACCACGTTGAGTATCGCCGACTGTGTTGGCAACTGAGGGTAACGCTGCGGCTGAAACCAGACGGAACGATAATCGACAATGTTTTTCATCTCCGCGCGATGGCTGACTTCAGCGGGGATCCAGGCCGCGCGTCCCGGCGGAAGCAGGCACAGAAGGGCGCCATCGTTGAGGGTCAAACGAACGCATCCCTGACGGGTAAACAGGATCTGCGCCATCTTATGCCGGTGGCTGCCGGAATCGTGATCCCCTAACGCCGACTGTACGCCAATCAGGCGAGTTTTTAAGGTATCCGGATCGAATGCGGCATCAGCGTCAAGCCAGGCCATAATGTCTGATTTCCGATATTTAAAGTCATTATGTTTATAATGTTCGAAAAACGGCCTGCCTACAATAGCGCCTCTTGTTTATCCGGAGGTGGATATGTTGGGACGTGCCGCGCTGGTGCTGGTTACCGCGCTACTGATGTTTCCGCAAATAGCGGAAACGATTTATAGCCCGGCGTTGACCGATATCAGCGCCCAATTTTCCGTGAGCGCGCCGCAGGCGGCGCAAACCCTCTCCGTCTACTTTATCGGTTTTGCCGTCGGCGTACTGCTGTGGGGCGGTTTCAGCGATCGCTACGGCCGGCGTCCGGCGCTGCTGGCCGGGCTGGGCGTTTATGCGATGGGATGCCTGATGGCGCTGTGGGCTGCGGATTTTTCGTTGCTGTTGGCGGCACGGATAGTGACGGCTATTGGCGCGGCAACCGGCTCCGTAGTGACGCAGACGGTCCTGCGGGACTGCTATAGCGGGCGGCAGCTGGCGGGGATTTTTTCTTTTATCGGCATGGCGCTGGCGGTGAGTCCGGCCGTCGGAGTCTATATCGGCGGCGCACTGACCGCCATCTGGGGGATGCGCGGCGTCTTCAGCGCGCTGGCGCTTCTGGCCGCCGCGCTCCTGCTGGGCTGCCTGCGGCTGATGCCGGAAACGCGTCCGCAAAATCGCGCTGGGGAACCGTTTCTTCGCGTGATGCGGCGGATGGCGGGGGATAAATATGTCGCGCTGGCGGCAATACTGGTGGCGGCATTTAACGTCAGCCTGTTCAGCTACTACAGCCTGGCCCCGTTTCTGTTCGCCCGATTCAATCTTGATGCCCTGGCCTTTGGCTACAGCGGCGTGGCGCTTGCCGCCGGTTCGCTGCTCCGCGCGCTGCTTAACCGCCTGCTGCTGCGTCAGCATGTCCCACTGGGCCGAATACTGTCGATTGCCTGCATTCTGCACTTCGTCGGCGGCGTCGCGGTGTACGTGCTGCGGGAATCGATCTGGTTTGTGGCGCCAGTGGTGCTGGTGACCCTTGCCTATGCCATGGCGATCCCGCTGGTGCTGGGGTCAGCGCTGAGCGCCTACGGCGACTGTCGGGGCACCGCTGGCGCCTTTTTCGGCCTGTTTTATTATGTGCTGATTGGCGCCGGTCTGCTGGCGGCCGGGTGGGGGCAATCGCTGGGAGCGTCGCTGCTGGTTTGCGCAGGCGTGAGCATTTTTGCCGGGTGGCGCTATATCACCGTGTTCGACAGAGAATAAGGTCAGTTTCTGGCAAAGCTAAGCGATTTAACTTCTTTGTTATTTAACGCGATATCTCACACTTCGGGGGAGTAAAACGGTTAACGCGAAAAGGCAGTGGCAGATGACCACTGCCCGGAGGCTAGAGCAGGAAATAGCTGAAGGATGAAAAGGCTACCATACCAACGATCACGGTGGCGAAAAGACTGCGCGTGATCAGCCCAACAAGCGTCGCGGCAAGAGCGGCCAGCGCTGAAATACTGATACCCGATGGGGTTAATACCGGCTTGCCAACCAGTTCTGCCGTCACAATAGCCGCCATAATGGCAGATGGAATAAAGCTAAGCCATTGCTGCTGAGCCGATGGCAGACGAAAGCGTGAAAGGAGAAGAATCGGCGCCGTACGCATGAGCGCCGTTACCAGCGCTGAAGCAAGAATGGCCAGGATAATATTGCGATCCATTTTATTTCTCCTCTTTGTTACTGAACAGATACAACCCAGCGGTAGCCAGCGTTGCCGCTACAGAGGCTGCGGCGATAACGACGAGACTCATATCGATATGTCCAGAGGTAAATAGCGTGATGAGGACCGCGATACTAATGCTGAACAGTTCCAGCATTTTACGTTGGCTGGCAAACCACAGGGCCAAAACCAGGCCGATGAACATCGACACCAGACTAAAGCTCAATCCTTCCATCAACGATGATGGAAGCGCTGAGGCTAATACGGCGCCTGACACGCAGGCGAGGATCCAGTTTAACCATGCAGTCAGATTGAGTCCGAGCATCCATGGGTAAGTGATACTGTTTTTCCCTCCACCATGTTGTACCGCTACGCCGAAGGTTTCATCCGTCAGCAGCAGTCCGCTGATGATTTTTTGCAGCACCGTGTAGGGACGAAAGAAGATGCTTATGGCTGAACTCATCAACAGATAGCGCAGGTTAACCAGCAGTATGCTTAACACAACGGATGCAATTTCTGCACCGGTCGCCCAAAGCGAATAAAACAGGAACTGCGCCGAACCTGCATACAGGGCGCTGGCCAGCAGCGCTGTTTGAAGAGTGGAAAAACCGGATAGTGTCCCGATAGCGCCGGCGGCGAAACCGATGCTCCAGTAACCGGGAATGGTGGGGAGACAAGCGATGACGCCCTCACGGAATTGCGCTGATGCCCCATTCTTTGCCGAAGTTTTGATTGTAATTAACATTGATGACTTCCATTTTATGCGTTGCTGAATGGTAATCTTAAGAATTGGCCAGGGGCGCGATAGTAAAATCCTGCGCATTTGCGCAACGATCACGATATATATGGGAAAGGTACAAACTGGGGAGATGAGATGCGTGACGATATCAAACTCTGGCGGGACAGCAAACTCCACGGTGGTATGGAGATCCTGCGAGCATCCTGCTATGAACATAGCTATCCGCCGCATTTCCATAATGAATATGTGATCGCTGCTTTTGCACGCGGCGCACAGCGTACCCGTATTTGCCGTGAACGAGGCGTTGCGGCTGCGGGTACGGTGATGGTCATCATGCCTGGCGAGGTGCATACCGGTGAAGCAGTGCAGCGCGATGAGGGGTGGGATTACTGCGCTTTTTATCCCTCCGCAAGCCTGATTGACGAAGTCGCGGAAACGGTGATGGGTGGAAAGGGAGAAGTCAATTTCGGTGGTGAAGGAATGCGATACGATCCGCTTATGGCACGGAGCGTACTTAAGGCTTCCGCCGTGCTAGGCGCCAGCCGCGATTCACTGGAAAAAGAGTGCACTCTCTATCAGGTGCTTAATCAACTAGTGGGGCGCTATGCCGAACGCAGCGTGCGCGGAGGGCGACGACCCGCTGTGAGGGCTGATATTCGTCGGGCGATAGATTTTTTGCACTGCGCATATCAGCAGTCGCTGTCGGTCAAAGAGATCGCAACGGTCGCCGGGCTGAGCGAGTTTTATTTTATGCGCACTTTTCAGGCGCAGACGGGGTTATCGGTGCATCAATATTTGACCCAACTGCGACTGGTCAGAGCAAAAGGATTATTAGCGAAAGGTGCAGGTGCTGCGCAGGTCGCAACGGAGGTCGGTTTTTATGACCAAAGTCATTTGATTAAGTACTTCCGCTTGCATTTTGGCACCACTCCGGGCCTCTTCGCCGCCGCGTCTATTTAAAACCCGCTGGAACTTATCGCATCGATCCGCTCTCCGCTAACCGGATGCACGAAATGCAGTTCGCTGGCGTGTAGCATCAGGCGCGGCGCCTGTTCTGTTCCCGGAAGTAGCAGACCGCCGTACAGGTCGCAGCCCAGAATAGGGTGGCCAAGCTGCTGGCAGTGAATACGCAGCTGGTGGGTGCGGCCGGTTTCCGGCGTCAGTTGGACCCGCGTCACCGGCACGCTATCTTGATAACGCAGGCGCTCAACCACCCGATAGCCGGAACGGGCTGGCTTGCCGCGGCGCGGGCAAACCGTCATCAGCGGAAACAGCGCCGGATCTTTGGCTATCGGGGCGTCAATGGTACCTTCATCGTCCACCAGATGCCCGCACAGCAGCGCGCTGTAAACTTTGCTCACCGTACGCTGGCTGAACTGCTGGCAGAGGGCGGCGTTGATGGCCTTGTTGCGCGCAATCACCATCAGCCCGGAGGTGCCGAAATCAAGACGATGCGCCAGAGTGCAGCCGGGAAACTGCTGTACCAGCCGATAATGTACCGAGTCGAGATTGCGCGGGTTTTTCCCTGACAGGCTGAGCAAGCCTGCGGGTTTATCGATCAGCAGCAGATGCTCATCCTGATAGAGAATGTCAATTTCAGCGTGGCACGGCGGGGCGATAAAGGTATCGATAATCGTAGACATCAGGCTGCGCGAATAGTAAGTGGAGGCGGATGATAGCGAATTTTCCACCGCCAGGCGAATTATGCGCTCACGGCGCTCGTAGACTTAATATGCTGCCAGAAACGCTCGGCGGACTGATTAAGCCGCGCGCCGGAGCGATAGATGTAGGCGCCGATGGGCAGCGAGAGGCTCTCATCCATGATCGCCAGGCGGCCTTCCTCAAGCTCACGTTTGATCGAGTACTGCGGCAGCCAACCCACCCCGTCGCCGTTGAGGATCATGCGTTTTAATAGCTCGCTCATGGAGGATACGAAGGTCAACGAGAAGGTAATCTCCGGCTTGCGGTCGATAACCTGGTTCACCTGGCGACCCATATAGCTGTCGTTGGCATATTTCATCAGCGGCAGCACCCCGCGGTGCAAATTAAAAAGCGGCCTGCCGTGTTTATCACAGGGGGAGACGAGATGCAGCGCCGAGTCGAATATTTTGTGATTGATAAACGGATAGTTCATCAGTTCTTCATTATAAAACGACAGGATAAAATCACTCTTGCCTTCTTTCAGATTGAACACGGCGTCGTTAACGTTAATCGATTCAACATGAAAAGTTTTATTCTTTCTGTCGGTATAACCGGCGATAATTTCGGGGAGCAATAAAACGGAAAGGGAAGGCGCCGCGTCGATTCTTATTTTCTGGGTCGTGTTGTTCAGCCCTTTAATTCGGCTGATCTGGAAATCCATATCATCGAGCATATTACGCGCATAGCCGACAAATATCTTCCCCCGGTTGGTGAGCTGGAGCGGGTTCGCCGAGCGGTCGAAGATGCTGAAGCCCAGCGAGGCCTCAAGCGCCTGAATCCGGCGGCTGAAGGAGGATTGTGAGATATTCCGGCTTTTTGCCGCCAGCGTAAAGCTTCTGGACTCCTCAAGGGCAATCACATCGTAAAGCCATTTTACTTCAAGATTCGCCAGCACAGACTCTTTCCCCACCCCTGCAATAATAGCTATGCAATTTTAGCATAACGCATAGAAACTATGCAATTAACATAATTATCTACAGGTGTTAACATTTTCTGCAGAGTTAGCTTATGACTTATTCGTGCAAGCGATATTTCTAAAGTACAGGCGACACCCTACACGAGCACGATTTTACATCGCCGGCTCTGGTCTTCTCATCCTGTTTATTTAATTTTACGATGGTTTTTTTATTAAAATAAATCCATCCGTTTCACTGACAGGTTGAAATAGCCTAATAGCATCTTATCCAGCCAATAGTTTGTCAGGAGTGCCATGTCACGTATTGAATCAGTAAAAGACGCTCTTCTTTCGCTCGGTATTCAGGAGAGCAGCGAGCTGTTTTATAACCCCGATTACGACTTGCTGATTACGCATGAAACCAGCCCGGAATTAACCGGCGCGGCGCGCGGCGTCATGACCGAGTCCGGGGCGGTTGCTGTGGATACCGGGATCTTTACCGGGCGCTCGCCGCGCGACAAATATATCGTCAGAGACGAGCTGACGCGTGATACCGTCTGGTGGGCCGATTCTGGTCTGGGTCGCAACGATAATAAGCCGCTGAGCCGCGAAATCTGGGCTGACCTGAAGGCGCTGGTCGCCGGGCAATTGAGCGGCAAGAAACTTTATGTTGTTGATGCCTGGTGCGGCGCCAGCCCGGCGACGCGGCTGGGCGTCCGCTTTGTCACCGAGGTGGCCTGGCAGGCGCACTTTGTGAAAAACATGTTTATTGCGCCGAGCGCAGAGGAACTGGCTGAATTTACGCCGGACTTCGTTGTCCTCAATGGCGCCGGCTGCACCAACGATAAATGGCAAGAGCAGGGGCTTAACTCCGAAAACTTTGTCGCATTTAACCTGAGCGAAAAAATTCAGCTGATCGGCGGCACCTGGTACGGCGGCGAGATGAAGAAAGGCCTCTTCTCGGTGATGAACTATCTGCTCCCGCAGCAGGGAATCGCCTCGATGCACTGCTCGGCGAACCGCGGCGAAGCGGGCGACGTGGCGCTGTTCTTCGGCCTTTCCGGCACCGGTAAGACCACGCTTTCCACCGATCCGCTGCGTCAGCTGATCGGCGATGACGAGCACGGCTGGGATGATGATGGCGTGTTCAACTTCGAAGGCGGTTGCTATGCCAAGACCATTAATCTTGACCCGCAGGCCGAGCCGGAAATCTATCGCGCGATTCGCCGTAACGCGCTGCTGGAAAACGTGGTGGTCAGAGCCGATGGCAGCGTGGATTACGCCGACGGCAGTAAGACTGAGAATACCCGCGTCTCTTATCCGTTATCGCATATTGAAAACATCGTGAAACCGGTGTCGCGCGCGGGCCATCCGTCGAAGGTGATTTTCCTCGCCGCCGATGCGTTTGGCGTGCTGCCGCCGGTATCCCGCCTGACGACCGATCAGATGCAGTATCACTTCCTGTCCGGTTTCACCTCGAAGCTGGCCGGCACCGAGCGCGGCATTACTCAACCGACGCCGACGTTTTCCGCCTGCTACGGCGCGGCGTTCTTGCTGCTGCACCCGACGCAGTACGCCAGCGTTCTGGCGGCCAAAATGGCGGAGGCCGGCGCTGAAGCCTGGCTGGTTAACACCGGCTGGAACGGCGAAGGCAAGCGTCTTTCGCTGCGTGATACGCGCAATATCATCAGCGCGATTTTAAACGGTACCACCGGCGAGCTGCGTGAAGAAACCGTGCCGGTGTTCGGTCTCGCTATCCCGCAAAGCGTGCCTGGCGTCGACAGCACGCTGCTCGACCCGCGTAGCGGCTGGCCTTCTGCCGATAAATGGCAGGAGAAGGCCGAGAGCCTGGCGCAGTTGTTTATGGATAACTTTAAGCAATATAGCGATACCGACGCCGGGGCCCGGCTGGCGCTAGCCGGCCCGACGCTGGTCAAATCCGCCGTCTCCGCATAAGCTATTTTTTCCGCGTACAAGCCCGGGCAGCCGCCCGGGTTTTTTTATATCCGCAGCGTCCCTGGACCAGGAACTTGACTCTGCCTGGTTAGCGATTATAAATAAAGGGATGCGGGGTTAAGTATTGGGGCTAAATAACTTCATGGCACAATTGTCATGAGAATTATCCTGGCAATCCTGCTGCAATGCTCTCCCCGCTACGGGGGTACGGATAAATAAAGGAATGACTATGAAACTCTGGAGTAAAACGCTGATCGCTTCTGCCGTATGCTTATTTCTTGCAGGCTGTGATGATTCATCAAAAGTTGATGCCAATCTGGATAAAGCTAAAGATAATGCGCAACAAATTAAAGAGGCGGCGGCCGATAAAGCCGAGGCAATTAAGGATCAAGCCGATAAACACATCGACGCGATAAAAAAACAGGCGGCGGACGAGGCGAACAGTCTCAGCAGCCAGGCCTCCAGCATCAAGGCGGAAGCGGATAAAAAAGCGGAGGCTATAGCCCAGCAGGCGCAAGCTCAGGCTGATGCGGTTAAGCAGGATGCCCGACAGAAAAGCGACCAAATTGTCCAGGAAGCGGGAAAAATTAAAGACAACGCGATTGTTGACGCGAATAATCTTGCCAGCGACGCCGCGAATAAAACCAAAGAGATTAAAGAGAGTATCGCTCCCGCGAAAAGCGCTGACGATGCGACTGCAACTCCCCAACAATAACTCTGTCATTATCACCACCTTTTACGACATTATCTTCAGACCTCAGGTTGGCTGAAGATAATGTTCGTAAAAGAGGCCCGCGAACTATCCCCGGCGTTATCGATGATTCACCCAGACGAGCTTTTCGACCGGGAAACCGAGTTCCCGCGCAATGCTGAGATACTCCTGCTTCACGGATTCCGGGATGGTCGGCGTGCGCGACAGGATCCATAAATAGCCGCGATCGGGGCCGCTGACCAGCGCATATTGATACTGGCTATCCAGCGCAATCACGTTGTAGCCGCCGTAAAACGGACCAAAAAAGGAGACTTTCAGCGCGGCAGTGGTCGGCGCGCCGGTGAAATACGCTTTACCTTCGCTCTCGCTCCATTTCTGTTTCCGCGGATCGTAACCGCGGTTGAGAACGCTGATTCCGCCGTCATTCCGTTGACCGTAGGTTGCGGTTACCCGTTCCAGGCCCCGTTCAAAGCGGTTTTCAAGCCGGGCAATCTCATACCATTTCCCCAGATAACGGCTCGCGTCAAAGTTATTTATCGGCTGAACGCCCTTGGGCGGCGTAGGGGATTTACAGGCGACGAGCGTTAATGCAATAGCAACACCCGTCAGAACAGGCCATATCTTCATGAGAAGTCCTTTTGTGAACGCGGAGGAAAATAAGTATAGCGCAAACGAGCGGGCCTTTATTCACGCCCCGGGGATGCACATTATATTCAGATAATTCTATAACTTCGAATGGGCTGTTGCCCTGCTCGCTATTTTCCTCGTCCTGCTTTCGTTAAGGTGATTATCACAAAAAGTTGAATATATTTTAGCGGCCCAGGTGCTAACGTTTGAACGTTATTATTCACAACGGGAAAACATCGTGAAAAAATTATCCAGTTTGATTCTGTTATCTGCTATGTCTGTCGCTCCAGCCGCGTTTAGCGCCCCTGTCGGGACGCTCAGCGTGCATATTCTCAATCAGCAGACGGGGCTGCCTTCGTCGGGTGTGACCGTTACCCTCGAAAAACAGCAGGCGGATAAATGGACGGCGCTGGCGAGCGCCGTCACGGATAATGATGGACGTATTAAATCGCTGTATCCAGCAGAAGGGGATATGCAGCCGGGGATTTATAAAGTGACCTTTAAAACCGGCGATGATTTCAGCAAACAGAAGCTGGCGACGTTTTTCCCTGAGATCCCGGTACTGTTTACCGTGACGCGTACCAATGAAAAGCTGCATATTCCGCTGCTGCTCAGCCAGTACGGCTACTCCACCTACAAAGGCAGCTAATCGCTACGTCCATCCTGAATAAGCAAAAGCCTGCGCGAAAGCAGGCTTTTATCGGGCGACTATCGGGAGAGAGCCGTGCTTAGTGATTCTGCTGGAGGATCCTTAAAAAATCCTCTTTATTGGCAATCAACGACAGCGCTCTGGCGATGACTTCGTCGCTAAAGATCGACGCCACCTCTCGCAGCACATCAATATGCTCACTCTCTTTGGCGATCACGCCAATGGCAATAAACATAACGTTATTTCTGTCCCAGATCACACCGTCAGGGAACTGATAAATCTCCACTCCCGTTTTGACAATGATGCTGGTGGCTGATTTAGGCAGATGCGGTAGCGTAATGCCGTTACCTAAAAAGGTGGAGACCTGGCGCTCTCTTTCGGCAAGAAACGCCACGCAATCTTCGCTGACATACCCTCTGGCTTTGAAGTCCGCGCCGATCATGGCCAGCACTTCCGCTTTATTTTTCGCCCGGCACGACAGATGGAGATTATCCTGCGTAATAGTATCGATCATAATCCGCTTTCCTTGGTGGCCGTATTGAATCCTGCAGTAGATTTATTTGCCGACAGCTCCTCTTCCAGCTGCTCCAGCGATTTATTCGATGTTTCTGGCAGCGCCGTTATCACAAAAATAATCGCCAGGTAGTTGATCGCGGCAAAAATCAGGAAGACCGGACCTAAACCGAGCTTGGCCTGCAATAATGGGAACAGATAGCTGACGATGGCGTTCATCACCCACATGAAAAATACCGATATGCCCATCGACAGTCCGCGAAACTTCAGCGGGAAAAGTTCCGCCAGCACCACCCAGGTGATAAAGCCCATGGTGCCCTGCATCACGCCAACGAACATCGCGCCGAGCAGCCAGATTGCCGTTGCTTTGATGTCGCCGACCAGCATGTAGTCTACACCGGCAATGATAAGGTGCAGGGTGGCCATCAGCGCGAAACCATAAATAATGATGGTTTTACGTTTAAAACGGTCAACGAGGAACAGCACCCCAAAGAGCATGCCGCCGACGGAGAACACGCCATTGAGTACGTTGCAGATTAAGGACGTTCTTTCTGAGAAGCCGGCGCTGCTGAGGATCTCAGTACCATAGTACATGATGACGTTGACCCCGGTAGTTTGCTGCAGCGCCGCCCAAATCACGCCGACCAGCAGGAGTTTCAAAATCCACGGCGTCTGGAGAATGGTGATAAAGGCGTTCTGGGAATGCAGCTTTTTGTCCGCCTCGGCCTTAATCAACGTGGTGATATCGTTGAACTCTTTGGTTGCACGTTCAAGTGGGCGGATTTGTTTTAATATTTCCAGCGCTTCTTCATGGCGGTTTTTACTGATTAGCCAGCGCGGGCTTTCCGGCGACCGCAGCATACCGATAAACAGGCAGATGGCGGGGATTGTCTGCACCATCAGCATATAGCGCCAGACGTCCGGTAGATGGCCCCAGAGAATGCCAATAATGGCGTTGATGGCAAAGGCGGCGAGCTGTCCGATAACAATGGCGACTTCGTTTAAGCCGGTCAGCTTACCGCGCATTTCGGTGGGCGCCACTTCAGAAATAAAGGTGGGGGCGGTGACCGAGGCTCCGCCAACGGCATAGCCGAGGATGAAGCGTGAAATCAGCAGTACGGTAATGTCCGGCGCCAGCGCGGACATTAAGGCGCCGATGAAAAAGATGAAAGATAAAAAGAGCAGGTACTTTCTTCTGCCAAAGAAATCCGCGAATTTTCCGCCGAAAACGCTACCTAGCGCGGCGCCGATCAGCAACACGCTCATGACCAGGCCTTCTGTGGTTGGGGTCAAGGCCATATATTGTTTCAGTGAAGAAAATGCGCCATTAATAACGCCGGTGTCATAACCGAATAACAGGCCACCGAATGTCGCTACTAAGGTTATTTGGTGTAGTCGCTTTCTCTGCTGTAGGTTCAGATTCATAATAAGAGACATTTTTATACCTTTTGTTTTGATTAACGGCACGAGATAAAAATGTGTCATCCCATCCCAACCACGCTCTGTCTTTTCGCTTTATGAAGCCTGGCTGACATAAAATGGTTTTTTGCCCTGAGTGCTCCTATCCAGCGCGATTGCAGCGCGCTAAATAAAACCGGTTAAAGAGGTTTCTTTTTGATGAATGAGGAATCATCGGTATACGCGGGGTTTTGTCCTCCGGGATGGGTGAGGTTCAACATGTCCCGGGCAGCGTTGTGGTATGAACGGATGGTATGGCATGGGCCAACATAAACGGTTCTGATAACTCCTGATCTCACTTCCTTCATTGCATCCTCCGGGGTTAGGATTTCTGCTGCACCATCAAGGTGGTCAGGGTGCGTTTAGTGAGAAGGTATTATTACCGCTGCAACTGAAACAAAAATACAAACAGATCACATTTTGAAAGTTTTATTTCGATTTGTCGTTGTGGCTTATCTGTAACATCTATGTGTCTATAATAGCTATTTTTATAATTAACTGATATATAAAGTAATTTTTAGGATTGATTATGCCCTTTAACGGCGATAGCAGGGAAGTGAATTGTTAAAATTATGATATATATCACATTTGTTAGTATGCCTGGTTATGGAATTTAAATTTCATTATTGAGTTTATTTTATTTTTTATTCGAAATTTGAGAGGTGCAGCGGTAAGGGAAAATTTCAACGCATCGCGCCATCTGCGCGCTTTTTGACGCCGGTTGATGGGGTGAATAATACTTATGGTCAATATCTGGCGGTAGACCCCCTCTGAGTAATACCATCGAGAAGCGCCAATTATCATTGTGATACGCACGCTCTCTTTTTGATAATCCCTCTGACGATATCATCCGCCTTCGATGGTTTAACCTGCCGCTATTTTTAGAGACGCCTCACATAACTCAGCCTGAAATAACCCTTTATTTATAGATGGCATAGCCATTGCTTGATTCCGTTATCTTTCTTTGTGAGTGGAGACTGAAAATATGGATACATTGCTAGTTGGCAGTGAGGTGCCCCGCGTCGATGGGCTCGCCAAGGTGACGGGTAAAGCGGTCTATGGCGATGACATTATTATGAACAATATGCTATATGGCGTATGCCGCTACGTGGATATACCCGCCGGGCGCATCGATGCGCTCGACCTGTCGGAGGCGGAAAAAGTGCCCGGCGTCGTGCGTATTGCCACCTGGAATGATATCCCCGGCCAGCGCAAACTGGGGGCGATCGTTCCCGATCATCCGCCGATTATCGACAAGGAGATCGCCTATCGCGGCGACGTGGTTGCCGTGGTGGCGGCGGAAACCTACGAGGCAGCCTGCATCGCGGTCGATAAAATCAAAATCACCTACACCCCGTGGGAGCCTATTACCTCCCCGGAAGAGGCGATGAAGCCCGGGGCGCGCCTTATTCACAGCGAACTCGATAGCAACATCATTAACCGCCACCATACGGCGAAGGGCGATATCGACGCCGGATTCGCCGCCTCCAGCCATATTTTCGAACGCGAGTATGAGGTGGGTTTCCAGGAGCACGGCTATATTGAGCCGGAATCGATCACCGCCTACCTGGATAATAATGAACAGATAATGACCATCGAGGGGTCGATTCAGAATGCTCACCGTACCCGGGCGGTGATTGCCAAATACCTCGACCTGCCCCAGGCGAAGGTGAACATTAAGCGCTCCGTGCTGGGCGGTTCCTTCGGCGGCAAGGATGACATTATTGATAACGTCTCCTGCCGCGCGGCGCTGCTGGTGCACCTGACCGGGCGGCCGGTTAAGATCTCATATAACCGCGAACAGTCGATGCGCGAGAGCTACAAGCGCCACCCCTATAAAATGAAATACCGCATTGGCGTGGACGACGACGCGCACATTCAGGCGATTAAAATCGACATTATCGCCGATGGCGGCAGCTACTGCGGCCAGACGGTGTTTGTCACCTGGCGCAGTTCCGTGCAGGCCGCGGGCCCCTACAACATTCCTAACGTACGCGTCGATCTGGTGGGCGTTTACACCAACAACAACTACACCTCGGCCTACCGCGGCTACGGCGCGCCGCAGGTCATTTTCGCCAACGAATCGCTGATGGATGAGGTGGCGGGCGAACTGGGCCTGTCGCCCGTCGAATTCCGCCTGCGCAACATACTGAAGCAGGGCGATACCAGCATGGCCGGACAGGTCTTCAGCGAGCATACCGTCTCCGCGCAGGAGGTGCTGGAGAAAACGCTGCTCAAGGCCGAATACGAGGCCAAACGCGAGCACTACAAAAAGCTTAACGCGGAAGGCGGCCCGATCCGCTACGGGATTGGCTTCGCGCTGAGCCACCGCGGCTGCTCTCTGGGGGCCGAGGGGCTGGATGCGTCCTCGGCGCTGATTCAGGTGAATGCCGACGCCAGCGTCAACATCTCTACCTCGGTATCCGAGAACGGGCAGGGACTGCAGACCACCATGTCGCTGCTGGCGGCGGAAGCGTTCGGTATTGCGCTCGATCGGGTAATGTTTAGCGAACCGGCCACGGCGATGATCGCTGACGGCGGCTCAACGGTCGCTTCGCGCGGTACCCTGATGGGTGGCCAGGCGATTCTGAGCGCGGCGAACAAAATTAAACAACGCATGGCGGACGCCGTGAGGGAAACGCTGAAAGCGCAGAGCCTCGACGATATCGCCTGGCAAAATGGCAAAGTGTTCAACCGTCACAGCCCGGCACTTAGCCTCAGCTTCCAGCAGGTGTGCGATATGACCCGGGCTACCGGGGCAAACCTCTCCGCCTACGGCTGGCACGTGGCGCCGAATATTCACTGGGATGAGGAGAAGGGTTGCGGCAGCCCCTATTTCACCTGGGTGTACGGCTGCCAGTTGGCCGACGTGGCGGTGGATACGCGCACCGGTAAAATCACCGTCAATAACGTCGTCGCCACCCACGATGTCGGTAAAGTCATTAACCCGGTTGGTTTTAGCGGCCAGGTTTACGGCGGCGTGCTGCAGGGGATGATCGGTTACGGCATGCTGGAGGATTTCAACACCGAGCACGGCGTGGTGAAATCGGAAAACTTCGATACCTATCTGCTGCCGACCATCAAGGATATGCCGCACATCGATATCATTGCGGTGGAAAACTACGATCAAGCGGGGCCAATGGGGGCGAAGGTTATCGGCGAACCGGTACTGGAACTCGGCGCCGCGGCCCTCAACAACGCGGTGAGTTTCGCCATCGGGCGGCCTAACCGGACCCTGCCGCTAACCCTCGAGCAGGTTCGCCTGGGTTACAACCTCAAAAAACCGGAGCGCCAGAGCGAGCAGATGCTGGAGTCGGGTGATAAGAAACAGGTTCATCGCCTCAATACCCTGTCGCTGAGCGTACCGCAAACCCTGAAACAGGCCCTGACGCTGATGGCCGAGAAGGGGGCGATGCCCATCGCCGGCGGCACCGATGTGCTGGTGCAGGCGCGGATGCTGTCCGGCGAGGTGCCGCTTGTCAATATCGCCGGGCTGGCGGAGCTGAAGGAGGTCTTTGACGTGGAGGGCGGCGTCTCGATTGGCTCCGGTGTCTGCTTTACCGACCTGGTTAAGCATCCGTTGATTCAGCAGCGCTATCCGCTGCTGGTTACCGCCTGTAAAACCGTCGGCTCCCTGCAGCTGCGCAACCGGGCGACAATCGGCGGCAATATCGTTAACGCCGCCCCGTGCGCGGACTCCATGCCGCCGTTGATTATTTACGAGGCGGAGGTGGAGCTGCGCAGCGCGCGCGGAACGCGCCGGATGCCGGTCAGCGAATTTGTCGTGGGCGGCTATCGCACCCTTCTTGAGCCCGATGAGCTGGTTGTCCGCTTTATCCTGCCGGCGCCGACGCAGCAGCCGCTGATCAATCGCTATCTGCAGCTTGGCCGGCGCAATGCGTTGAACATTACGCGCCAGAGCCTGACCGGGCAGTTTATGGTCGATAAAGGCGTGGTTCGCCTGTGCCGTCTGGTGGATGGCGCGCTGATGGCCAAACCGCAGCGGCTGCTCGAGGTTGAGCAGGCGCTCATCGGCCGGACGCTGGACGCCGCCACCATTGACTATGCGGCCGGGGTGCTTCACGACAAGGTAGAGAAAGCCATCGGGGGACGCTGGTCAGCGCCTTATAAGGTCCCGGTATTTATCGATATGTTCCGGCAGATGCTGCAGGAAGTTATGACAGAGCAGAAAAAATAAGGAGCCATGAACATGAACCATATTGAGCTAAAAGTGAATGGCATCCGCATTGCCCGCGATGTGAAAGACAATGTCCGCCTGATCGATTTTCTCCGTGAAGATCTCAAGTTAACCGGCACCAAAGAGGGCTGCTCGGTGGGCGAGTGCGGAGCCTGCACCGTCATTATGGACGGCAAATCCGTCTGCTCCTGCCTGCTGCTGGCCGCCCAGTGTAACGGGGCGGAGGTTACCACCGTCGAAGCGCTGCATCACGATCCGGTCGGTAAAAAATTGCAGAACGCCTTTATTCGTCACGGCGGCGTTCAGTGCGGCTTCTGCACGCCCGGCGTGTTGATGAGCGCCAAGGCGCTGCTGGATGCTAACCCTAATCCCAGCGACGATGAGTTGAAAGAGGCGCTGGAGGGGAATATCTGCCGCTGTACGGGATATCAGCCGATCATTACCTCGATTAAAGCGGTGCTGAAACCCTGATCGCCGCAAGCGCCGCCTTCGCCAGCCGACGGCGGCGCTTTTTCGGCTGCAGGAGGAGGATGACGATGAGCAAAAAAATGGATAAACAGTGCATTATACTAGCCGCCGGGCTCTCCAGCCGGATGGGGAAATGGAAAATGATGCTGCCGTGGGGCGAAGGAACGATTCTGGATAGCGCCCTTGCCGGCGCCCTGGCGTTCTGCGATCGGGTGGTGCTGGTGACGGGGTTTCGTGGCGATGAGTTGGCCGCATGCTATCAGGATCATCCGGGCGTAGAGGTGGTCTTTAACCCGCGATATCAGGACGGCATGTTCTCTTCGATTCAGTGCGGGGTGGGCCATATCAGCGCTTCGCGTTTCTTTCTGGCGCTGGGCGATATGCCGGAGGTGACGCCGGGCGTCTACCGCCGGCTGTGGGACAACGCCGACGCCGAGAGCTGTCTTATTCCGGCCTACGAGCGCGGCAAAGGCCACCCGGTTCTTCTGCCGAAGCGGGCGATCTCGCTGATTCGTCGCGCCCCGCAAGGGGCCACCCTGCGGGACGTTATCGGTCAGATGGCGGTGCGCGTTATTCCCGTGGCGAGCCAGGGGATTCACTGGGACGTTGATACTCCGCAGCAGTATCTTGAGGTCGCGCGACGCTGCCGTAAGGATCAGGTCGCTTTCGGTTAGCGTTGGAGAAGGGAATAAGAAGAGACAATATCGCCCCGGGGTGCGCGCCGCGGGGCGATATTTTTTACCCCGCGGCGCTTTCGCGCAGGCGGGTTTTCAGCTGGTTGTATTGATCAATAACGTACCGTTCGGCGGCTTGCCGATCGGCAATGCGCTCAACGTTAACCGCGCAGTACTTGTACTCGGGGGTTTTGGTTATCGGGCTGAGATTCTCGGTGACCAGCTCGTTGCAGGCGCCGATCCACCACTGATAGGTCATATAAACCGCCCCTTTATTCGGCCTGTCGCTGACCTTCGCCCGGGAAATCACCTTGCCTTTGCGCGAGTTAACCCACACCAGTTCTTCGTCCTCAATGCCGAGCCGTTTGGCGTCGGCGGTGTTGATCTGGATGTAGCCCGGTTCGTCCGCCAGTTTGGCCAGCGCCGCGCAGTTGCCGGTCATCGAGCGGCAGGAGTAATGGCCCACTTCGCGCACTGTGGAGAGCACCAGCGGATACTTGTCGCTCAGCGTATCGATCGGCGCCTGCCATTCGCAGGTGAAGAACTGCGCCAGTCCGTTTGGGGTGGAGAAGCGCTCCGCAAACAGATACGAAGTGCCCTGATCCGCCTCGGACTCGTCGCGGCACGGCCACTGCACGTAGCCCAGCTCTCCCATCTTCTCATAGGTCGCGCCGAAGAAGTTGGGGCACAGCTGGCGGAGCTCATCCCAAATCTGCTGCGTGTTGTCGTACTTCATCGGATAACCCATGCGGGTGGCGATCTCGCAGATGATCTGCCAGTCGGTCTTCAGATCCCACTTCGGCTCAACCGCCTTGAAAAAGCGCTGGAAGCCGCGGTCCGCTGCGGTATAGACGCCCTCATGCTCGCCCCACGAGGTCGAGGGCAGAATCACATCGGCCGCCGCGGCGGTTTTGGTCATGAAAATATCCTGGACGATAACCAGTTCCAGATCCTCGAAGGCCTGACGCACGGCGGAAAGCTCGGCGTCGGTCTGCAGCGGATCTTCCCCCATGATATATGCCGCCCGCACTTCACCGTGCGCCACGCGGTGTGGCAGCTCGCTGATGCGGTAGCCGGGGTTCTCCGGTAGGCTCTCGACGCCCCAGGCGTTGGCGAACTTTTCCCGGTTTTCCGGGAATTTCACATACTGATAGCCCGGAAAGGTGTCCGGCAGCGCGCCCATGTCGCAGGCCCCCTGAACGTTGTTCTGACCGCGCACCGGGTTAACGCCGACGTGCGGTTTCCCCAGGTTGCCGGTGAGGATCGCCAGGCTGGTCAGGGAGCGTACCGTTTCGACGCCCTGCCAGAACTGTGTCACCCCCATTCCCCACAGAATCATGGCGTTTCCGGCGGTGGCGTACAGCCGCGCGCATTCGCGAATCTGCCCGGCGCTGATGCCGGTGATGGCTTCCACCGACTCCGGCGTATAGCCTTCGACGATGTTGCGATACGCTTCGAAGCCTTCGGAACGCCCGGCGACGAAGGGTTTATCGTACAGATCCTCTTCGATAATGACGTGCCCGAGGGCGTTGAGCAGCGCAATATTGGAACCGTTTTTCAGGGCAAGGTGCAGATCGGCAATGCGCGCGGTTTCGATTTTGCGCGGATCGCAGACGATAATTTTCGCCCCCTTGCGTTTGGCGTTGAGGATATGATTCGCCACGATAGGGTGCGAATCCGCCGGGTTATAGCCGAAAATAAACACCAGATCGGTATCATCGATCTCGGTGATAGCATTACTCATCGCGCCGTTGCCGACCGACTGGTGCAGACCTGCAACCGAAGGGCCGTGTCAGACGCGTGCGCAGCAGTCGACGTTATTGGTACCAATAACGGCGCGCGCAAATTTTTGCATGATGTAGTTGGTTTCATTGCCGGTGGCGCGCGAAGAGCCGGTGGTCTGAATCGCGTCCGGGCCATATTTCTCTTTAATGGCGCTCAGACGGGTGGCGACGTAATCGAGCGCCTCATCCCAGGAGACGGATTCTAGCCTGCCGCCGCGCTGGCGGCGGATCATCGGGGTTTTCAGGCGCGGCGTGAGGATCTGGGTATCGTTAATAAAATCCCAGCCGTAGTAGCCCTTCAGGCACAGGGTACCCTGATTGTTTTTTCCCATAGCGGCATCGGCGCGGGTAATCTTTCCCTCTTCTACCGTGAGCTGCATTTTGCAGCCGGAGGCGCAGTAGGGGCAGACGGTCGTTACTTTCTTCATAGTAAGGGTCCTTAATCTTAGAACAGCAGGGCAAAACTAAAGCGGCCGTTCAGGCCCTGCGCGATCCCCTGCTGTACGACGGGGATCGCCAGCAGCAGAAGGGTTAGCAATGCGAACAGGAGTCTGGTGAGCATCGTTACCCCTCCTGGGCTTCTTCCGGCTGTTTCTCCTTTTGAACTTTGCGCAGCAGGAGCCACATTCTGACGGTTCTGACGGCCATGTTGCGTGCCGCCGAACTTGGCGGGGCCGGATCGGGGACCGGCGTTTCGTGGTTAACGCGCAAAGGCACGCTGCCGTTGAGGGTGAGGTTGGCGACAATAGCCGTCAGGGTACCGATCGTAATCCCGCTGTGCAGAAACAGCTGAACCATCGGCGGAAACTGGGTGAATAAGTTGGGCACCAGTACCGGCATCATGCCGAGGCCGAGCGTTAATGCCACCACCATACCGTTATTATTGTTGCGGTAGTTGACCTGTCCCAGGGTACGAATACCAGACACCGCCACCATACCGAACATGACAATGCCTGCGCCGCCGAGGATCGGTTTCGGTATCAGCACCACCAGCGCCGCCATCCTCGAGAACACGCCCATCAGAATCAGAATGATGCCGGAGACCGACACCACAAAACGGCTGCGCACCCCGGTTAAACCGATCAGGCCGACGTTCTGCGCGAACGCGGCGTAGGGAAACAGATTGAAGAAGCCGCAGATGGTGGTCGCGATACCGCAGGTGTTGAGGCCGTTGCGCAGCATCTTCGCGTCCACCTTTTTCCCGACGATATCCCCGGTCGCCATCATCGAGGACATGGTTTCCACCATCACCACTACCATCACCATCGACAGCAGGGCGACGGGGATAATATGAAACTCAGGTTTGGCGAAGGGCATCAGGGTCGGCAGATGGAGCCAGGGAGTGGCGTGGACCAGACTGAAGTCGAGAGGCTTAAAGCAGCTCCAGAGTACGGTGCCGATAATAAGACCGATCAGCACCGACGTGTTTTTCACGACGCCGGAGGCGAAGGTGTAAATATTGAGAATAATCACCAGCGTAATCGCCGCCATCAGCAGCGAGAAGGGGGCGCCAAAGCCGCTCATTTCGCTGCTGCCGCCACCAATCCACCCGCCTGCCACCGGCATAATTGACATGCCGATAAGCGTGACGATACTGCCCATCACCACCTTGGGAAAGAAGCGGATAAGCTTACTAATCCACGGCGCGCAGCAGAGGATGAATATACCGGACACGATCACCGCCCCGGAAATCCCGCCGATCCCATACTCCTTACCGATCAGCACCATCGGAATCAGCGCCGCGAAGGTACAACCCTGGATAAGCGGCAGCCGGCAGCCGAGCCATTTACCAACCCCCAGCGACTGCACGATGGTGGCCGCGCCGCAGATAAACAGGTCGGCGCTGATGAGTAAAATAATGTGTTCCGGCGGGAGCCCTACCGCGTTGCCCACTACCAGCGGAACCGCCACGGCGCCGGCGTACATCACCAGCACGTGCTGTAGCCCATAAAGAATCATTTGCGTAACGGGTAAAACTTCATCGACCGGCGCGGTCGAGCTCCCGTTTCGTGAGGCGGAATTGGCGATATCTTTCATGAAGTTGTTATCTCCTGTACGACTTCACTCCGTATATACCCTTCATACTTCAAGTTGCTTGTGCGTTGGCTTTCCTCGCTCACCCCAGTCACTTACTAGAGTAAGCTCCTGGGGATTCGCTGTGTCGCCGCCTTCCTGCAACTCGAATTATTTTGGGTATAAGCGTGAACAGAGCCGAAGTTACGATTCGAAGGCCGCTGCCTCCCTGAGCTGATGCGTTCACCAGCGTGTTGCGCGCACGTTGAGTGATATGCGTAAGCTGTGCCAAAAATAAACATCCGGAGAAACGAAGAGGAATTGTGTGAAATAACTCACGGGAAAAAGGGCGGAATATCTCTCTGAGGGCAATATCTTTAAATAAGACGCGTTGGCAAAAAATGTGCGCTATCACATTGAGATAGGGACAATCTCATTTTGGTATTACGCACGATACGTTGAATTATCAACATGATTAAATCCAGAACGCAGCGAATAATCTTCGCTCAGCGCGCGTGGATAATTATCTCGCCGTTACGCTGAGGGGCACTTTTTTTTGAGGTGGCTCGCAAAAATGAGCAGCATATGAATACCCTGAAAAAAATCGCCTGATTATTGCATCGCTTCCCGGTGAGTCCTGAAATAATAAAGGGAAGCAAATGAATAAATTTATCGTTGCCGATTCTGCAAACTGTATTGGCTGCCATGCCTGTGAAGTGGCCTGCGTCACCTCTCATCGCCAGGACCGCTGGCCCCAGCAGCGCAGCGACTTTCTTCCACGCATCCGCGTGTTCTTCAACCGTAAGGCCAGCAGCGCGACGACCTGCCGCCACTGCAACGACGCGCCCTGCGTCGGCTCCTGTCCGACCCAGGCGCTGCGCGTGGCGAACGACAGCGTTCAGTTTACAGAGGCGCTGTGCATCGGCTGTAAAAACTGTGTCATCGCCTGTCCCTTTGGGGCCATTGAGATGGTGGCCAACGATGACGACGCGCCGCAGCTGGCGCAGAAGTGCGATCTTTGCAGCCAGCATCCTTCCGGTCAGCAGGCGTGCGTGGCCAGCTGTCCAACCCAGGCGCTGCGCCTGATGGATGAGGCTGCCGTTAACCAACTGCGCAACGCGCGGCAGATCCGATCCGCGCTGGAAAGACCGCTGAAGGGCGTTCGCGGCGCGAGACGTAACGCGATACTCAATAAACCTCCGCGCGTTGGGGCGAAAAAAGTGCCCGCCGATGACCGCCTGCGGCATTTCGGCGAAATCTATCAACCGCTGGGCGAGCGTGACGCGGAATATGAGAGCGAACGCTGCCTCTACTGTGCACAGAAGGCGTGGTGCAACTGGACCTGTCCGCTGCATAACCACATTCCCGATTTCATCCGCCTGGTGAACGAAGGCAAGATTATCGAGGCAGCGGAACTGTGTCATCAGAGCAGCTCCCTGCCGGAGATTTGCGGCCGCGTCTGTCCGCAGGACCGGCTGTGCGAAGGGGCCTGTACCTTAAAGAACGAGGGCGGCTCGGTCGCCATTGGCAATCTTGAGCGCTATATCACCGATACCGCGCTGGCGATGGGCTGGCGACCGACAATCGACAACGTGGCCCCGCGCCGGGAGCGGGTGGCGGTGATTGGCGCCGGGCCCGCCGGACTGGGCTGCGCCGATATTCTCGTGCGCGCGGGCGTGCACGTTGACGTCTTTGATCGCCATCCGGAAATCGGCGGCCTGCTGACTTTCGGTATCCCGCCGTTCAAGCTGGATAAAAAGGTGCTTGAGATGCGCCGCGACATTTTTAGCGCCATGGGCGTCAATTTTCATCTCAACCAGGAGGTGGGTCGCGACGTGGCTTTTGCCGATCTGCTGAAAAACTATGACGCGGTTTTCCTCGGCGTGGGTACCTACGGTCTGATGGCCGCCGGTCTGGCGGGAGAGAACGCCCCCGGCGTGATTCAGGCGCTGCCGTTTCTGATTGCCAGCACCCGCGAGGTGATGGGGCTTGAAGAGAGCGCCGAGTATCCGCTGACCGACATTAAGGGGAAACGGGTGGTGGTGCTTGGCGGGGGAGATACGGCGATGGACTGCCTGCGTACCGCCGTTCGCCGCGGCGCAGCGAGCGTGACCTGCGCCTACCGTCGCGATGAGCTAAGCATGCCCGGGTCGAAAAAAGAGGTGGTGAACGCGCGGGAAGAGGGGGTGAAATTTGAGTTTAACGTGCAGCCGCAGCGCATTCAGCTCAACCGTAAGGGGCAGGTCTGCGCGGTAGAGATGATCCGCACGAAGATGGGCGAGCCGGGCCCGGACGGCCGCCGTCGGCCGCAGCCGATCCCGGATTCCGGGTTTGAACTTAAAGCCGATGTGCTCATTATGGCGTTTGGCTTTCAGGCTCACGAGATGCCGTGGCTGCGCGGCCACGGGATTAAGCTGGACCGCTGGGGGCAGATAGTGACCGGTGGCAAAGGGCGCGGAACGACGCAAACCAGCCATGACAAAATTTTTGCCGGCGGCGATGCCGTGACCGGGGCGGACCTGGTGGTCACCGCCATGGTTGCTGGGCGGCAGGCGGCCAGCGAGATGCTGACGCAATTCACGGCCCGGGAGGAGATATGACCCGTTTTATCGTTGCCAGTTCGCAGGCCTGCATCGGCTGCCGGACCTGTGAGGTAGCCTGTGCGCTGGAACACGTGGCGCCGGGGGCGGAGTTTCACCCCCGCCTGAAAGTGATGCGCCTCGACGATGTTAGCGTGCCGGTGATGTGTCATCAGTGCGAGAACGCGCCCTGCGTGGGCGCCTGTCCGACCGGGGCGCTAAGTATGGGGGCGGAGAAGGTGGAAGCTGACGGCGGGCGCTGCATTGGCTGCCAGAGCTGCGCGATCGCCTGCCCGTTTGGGGCGATTACCATCGAGGTGAAGGCCGGTCTGACGCCGGTTATCGTTAAGTGCGATCTTTGCGGTACCCGCGAGCGCGGCCCCGCCTGCGTTGACGTCTGCCCGACGGCGGCGCTGAGTATCATGACCGAAGAACAGCTTAACGCGCTGCAAAAGCAGCGCAATATCGCCACCGCCGCGCTGCTGTCGCTGTAAACGTTGCGCCCGGCGGCGCAGAAGCCGCCGGGCAATTTCACGCGCGTTCTGTCAGCAAAAAAAACCGGCTTGCCAGCCGGTTTAGCATTTTTACGCGGGCTACGCGGGGAGCGCATCCATTCGCGCCCACATTTTTTTCGCCACTTTCTGCGCTTCGCGGAATATCGACTCGCAGTCAAAGCTGAACTGGCGATCCTCGTAGATCATCACGCCGTTCACCATGACGCTGCGCACGCTGTTTGCCCCAAGGCCGAAGGCGATATGTCCGGCGATGTTTTCCGCGATCAGCGGCGTCGGCGCCATATAGTCGCAAATAGTGAGGTCCGCTTTATAGCCCGCCTCAAGGCGGCCAAAGTGGGCGTTGAAGTTGCGATTCAGCAGTTCGTTGCCGTTGCTCAGCGCCTTCGCGAAGCTGTCCGGCCACAGCGGCCCGCCGGCGTCGCGGTGTTTAAAGAAGGCAAACTTCATCTCCTCGAACATGTCGGAACCGATGCCGTCGGTGCCGAGCGCCAGATTGCGCATCTGCGGCAGGCGGGGGTTGTAACCGACGTGGTTGTTCATGTTGGAGCGGGCGTTGTGCACCAGGAAGCCGTCCTGCGCGTTGAGCAGCTCGACGTCGGCATCGGAGATGTACAGGCCGTGGGCAATCAGCGTTTTACTGTTGATAAGGTCGAACTCCGCCAGCCGCACCAGCAGGTCCTTGCCGTAAAGGTGATGGCTGTGAGAGACATCGTAGCGGTCTTCCGCCGCGTGAATATGCAGGCCGCGGCCGGTGGCTTTTAGCGCTTCGCGCAGCATCGCCAGACCTTCATCCGGCACGGTGAACGGGGCATGGGCGCCGATATGGGCCTCGACCAGATAAGGCTGGTCGCCCTTTTCACGCGCGGCGTCGATCTCTCTGGCGAAGCGAATGTTCTCCTCAACGCTGTCGCGCAGCTCGCGGCTGCCAAAGTTGCGGTCGGTGGTTTCGAAGCAGGTCATTCCGCGCAGCCCGATTTTGAGGAAGGCGTTGCGCAGCTGGCTCAAGGAGCCCGCAATATAGTGAGGCGACGCATGATGATCGATCACCGCCGTACAGCCGCTGCGCACGGCCTCCATGGCGCAGATCAGCCCGCTGTAGTAGAGCGACTCCTCGTCCAGCGCCCGGTCAAGGCGCCACCACAGGTTTTTCAGCGTGGAGATAAAGTCCGGGCTGGGGGCGATATTGGCCTGAATCCCCCGGGACAGGCCGGAATAAAAGTGATTGTGGGAGCAGACCATGCCGGGCATCACCAGCTGCCCGCGCATCTCTTTCACCTGCGCCTGCGGATAGCGCTGGCACAGGCCGGGGCCGACAGCGAGAATTTTATCATTCTCAATGGCGATATCGACGTTCTCCCACACTTTCGCCGGATAGATCTGCGCGGCGGTGGCATTTTTCAGGATCAGGACACTCATACTTCAACGCCTCCCAGAAGATAGCTTTGGTGCTGATGAATATGGCTTATGATGCGGCACATGGCGTCCAACTGGGCCGGTACCTCGCTAAACTGGCCGCGGTCGTTTATTTCCAGCTGCCACGTCTGGTCGTCCTGACGCACTTTGACGCTGGCGCCCGCGACGAAGAAGCCTGGATTGGTGCTGTTGACAAAATCCTGCTCCAGGCTGAACACGGTGATTTTGTCTTTATACGGTTTTCCCTGCCACGGGCAGAACTGAGCGCAGTTGCCGCATTCGTTGCAATAAGCGTCCAGATGCAGGGTCTGGAAGCGATTCTGGAAGCCCGGCACGGCCACGGAAATATTGGCGCGGTTCGGACAGACGTCGACGCACTTGCTGCACACGTAGTTACACTCCAGGCAGCGGCTGGCTTCCTGCTCGACAAAAGCCTCGCGCTGGTTTTTATCCACCAGGGTGACGGCGATAGCGCCTTTACGCTGGTACACCTTCGCCGGATCGACATTGTTCCAGACTTTGTTTCCGTAGCGGCTGGCGATATTTTCCCGGGCCAGGATCGCGTCCGTGGCCCGTCGCGCGTTGCCGATAGCGGAGACGATAGATGAGGGGCCGCGCTGAACGTCGCCGATCAGGAAGACGTTCGGCTTGCTGGTCTCGCCATCGGCGTTGACCACCGGCCAGCCCTGTGGGTCGAGCGGGATCCCCATTGCCGACAGCGCTTCGCCGTCCTGCTGCTCGCCGATGGCGGTAATCAGAGAGTCGACTTGCAGGGTGCGAATCTCATCGGTTTCCACCGGGCGGCGGCGGCCTTTCTCATCCGGCTCGCCGAGCTTCATGACGCGTACGACGAGCGTCCCGTCGGCGTTAAACTGTTCCGGGTTACATAGCCACTCGAAGTCGACGCCGTCGAGCAGCGCCTCATCGTACTCTTCGCGCCAGGCGGGCATCTCTTGCTGCGAGCGGCGATAGACGATGGTCGCGCTCTGCACGCCCGGTACGCGCAGCGCCGCGCGGGCGCAGTCCATCGCGGTATTGCCGGCGCCGACCACGGCCACATGTTTGCCCAGATTCAGCTCGGCGCCGCGGTTAAACTGGCGCAGGAACTGCAGCGATTTATGCACGTTCTGGTTGTCGCCGCCCAGCTTCACGCCGCTGTTTTTATCGGTGCCGGTGCCGACCAGCACGTAACGAAAACCTTTCGCCTGCAGTTTTTCCACGCTCAGATGCGGATCGCAGCCGTACTCAATTTTGACGCCGTGGGCGACGACAAAATCGATATCGTGCTGAATAAGCTCGCCGGGAATGCGGAACTGCGGAATGATATTTTGCACCACGCCCCCGGCGTTGGCTTCGCGTTCAAATACCGTGACCGGATGCCCGGCGCGGGCGAGGAAGTAGCCGGCGGCGAGACCGGCAGGGCCTGCGCCGATCACCGCTACCGGGTGCCGGGAGCCGGATCCCGCGGGCTTATGCCAGCGGCTACGGTACTCGTCCCAGCCTTTCTCCAGCGCCACTTTTTTCAGTTCGCGGATGTTGAGCGCGCTGTCGTAATCCAGCCGCGTACAGTTGTACTGGCACTGGTGATCGCAGATATGGCCGGTGATGGCCGGTAAAGCGTTGCGCTGATAGATCAGCTCCAGCGCGTCGGCGTAGCGATGCTCGCCCAGCAGGCGGATATACTCCGGAATATCCTGCTTGATGGCGCAGGCCGTCACGCAGGGGGCGACGTAGCAGTCCAGCAGCGGCAGCGGCTCGCCGGTATCAATGCGCTCTTCCGGCTTCCACTGTTTCTGGGTGTAGTCCATGCTCACCGCTTTTTCCGCCAGCGCGTTGAGGCGCTCGACGTCGATCTGCGTCATGTTCCAGCCGTCGGCTTTCTCCAGCTCGCGCATGCACTCGCTCAGGCGCAGATATCCTCCCGGCTTCAGCAGGTCGGTGGCCATGGTGATAGGGCGAATGCCGGTGTCGAAAATCTCGCGAATGTTGAGCTGGCTGGCGCCGCCGGAGTAGGAGATCGGCAGCTTGCCGTCAAACGCCCGCGAGAGCAGGGCGGCCACGTTGATAGAGAGCGGGAACAGCGCGCGCCCGGACATATACATTTCCTCTCCCGGCAGCGCGCCTTTGTTGTTGATGGTGCCGAGGGTGTTGGTCAGCTTGACGCCAAAGCCGAGGCTGCGCGCTTTCGCCAGCGCCATCAGGCGCGTCAGCATCTCCAGCGCCCGGTCAATCTTAAGGTCGTGATCAAACGACGCTTCGCTAAGGCCGATATAGCCGAAGCCGCAGGTGTCGAGGATCTCGCGCACGCGCGGATAGCCGAGCAGGGTTGGGTTGAGCTTCACAAAGGTATTGAGGTTTTTCTCCGTCAGCATATAGCGACAGATGGCTTCGATCTCGTCCGGCGGGCAGCCGTGCATCGTCGAGAGGGTGACGCCCTGGACCAGCCTGGCCGGTATGCGCTGCGCCAGGTTGTCCAGCCCGTCTTTGCGTGCGCAAGTTGGCAGGCTGTCGATAAAGGGTTTATTTTGCAGCCAGCGGTTCAGCGTGTCGCGGTACTGGGCGAATTTAGGATGGGCGGAGGCGTCCATCATGTTGTCGATAAATTCCTGCATTGGCGGCTGCTTAATACCATCAAGGTTGTAGCCGACGCTCATATTGAAAATAAACGACTTGCTCTCTTTATTCGTCGCCAGCGGAAAGATCTGCTCCAGCAGATGCAGAGCGAACCAGGCTTTCAGGTACTCATCCCAGGCTTTTTTCAGGGTAAATTCAGTGGACCACTCGGTATTGAAGCACTCATCTTCCGCGTCGATACAGGGCTTTTCCAGCTCCAGACGGTCAAGGATCTGTACGGTTTTCAGCTCGATAAACCGCCCGCCGGTTAGCCAGGCGGTAATGATGTTTTGCGCCAGCTGGGTATGCGGCCCGGCAGCGGGGCCGAGAGGCGTGGCGCAGCTTTCGCCAAATACGCCGATCGAACGCTGCGCCTGCGGCGAATAAAACTGTTGTTCAGGAATGCCAAAAATAGATCCCTGACTCTGATACTCATCGAAAATGCGCGTTAACAGCTCCTCAAACGGCACGGGACGCATTATATCTCCCATAACCCTCTCCTTAGATATCATTGTAAGATCGACATTGCCGGTGGTAATAATCCCGACGGATAAAGAAAGAGGAGCAACAATCACACCAGTTATTCAAACGGCGGCGGCGGAATAATTAATTTGTGAACCAGGTCGAAACTCAACGCCGCGGCGTGAATAATTCCATAGCGGGTAAATGAGAACTCAAATCAATACGCTTTATCATTCGGCGAGATTTCTCAAAATCAGATCCGGAATATCAGAATGATAATTTATGTCGGCTATTCGGCGGTGATTTCAGCGGGCGGTGGGAATTTGGCCCGGCGGTTGACGAAATAATCGGCGCGATAGCCCAATTTCAACGTCGCCAGGGCTAACAAAATGACCTGATTCACAATTCGCGATAAAAAACGGCGGGGCAGTATAAATATTGCATAGCCATAATCGGTCGCTGCGACGGTATTTTCAACGGAGGGTGAGCTCTCAAACTGAGAAGCCGGTCGACATCGCAGACAATCCCCAAAACCGTAAAAGAAATTGCCTTTGAGGTTGGTATGAATATTTTCGCAGAAGCAGCACGGCTTGAAGAACAGAACTGCCCTTTTGCCCTCGCGCAGATTGTCGAAAGTCGGGGCTCCACCCCCCGACACGCCGCTCAGATGCTGATCCGTGAGGACGGTTCGATTGTGGGCACCATTGGCGGCGGGATGGTGGAACGTAAAGTTATTGATGCGGCGCAGGCGGCGCTGCGCGAGCGGGAATCGCGAATGTTTCACGGCCGCATGGCGCGCACCGGCAGCGACGCCGTGGGCTCCGACTGCGGCGGCGCGATGTCGGTATACATCAGCGTTCACGGCCTGCGCCCGCGCCTGCTGCTGGTCGGCGCCGGGCACGTTAACCGCGCGGTTGCCCACGCCGCGGCGCTGCTGGATTTTGATATCTGCGTCGGCGATACCTACGCCGCAAGCCTCTGTCCCGATGCTTTCCCCGCTTCGGCGCGGCTGGCGCATGCTGCCAGCTTCACGGATGTGGTGGACGCGATGGCGGTACGGCCGCAGGATTTCGTGCTGATTGCCACCAACAACCAGGATCGCGAGGCGCTGGACAGGCTGATAACCCAACCGGTGGCGTGGCTGGGGCTGCTGGCCAGCCGGCGAAAAGTGCAGGCCTTTGTACGTCAGATGCGGGAGAACGGCGTGCCGGAAGCGGATATCAGCCGCCTGCGGGCGCCGATTGGCTATGACATCGGCGCCGAGACGCCAAACGAGATCGCCATCAGCGTGCTGGCGGAGATCCTGCAGGTGAAAAACGGCGCGCCGGGGGGGCTGATGAACCAGGTTAAACAGGCGGGTCGGCAGGAATATGCCGTGGAGGCGGCGGAAATCTGAGGTTCTGCCAGGGGAAATGTTGCCGGGAGGTTCCCGGCAACCCGTGGCGTACAGCTTACTGGCTAATCATGGTGCCGGTTTTCCCTTCAATGCCCTCTTTGGCTTTGCTTAACATGGTGATCAGCGCCTGGCGTCCCGGCCGGGAGCGGGCGAAGGCGGCGGCGGCTTCCACTTTTGGCAGCATTGAGCCTTTGGCAAAGTGACCCTCTGCGATAAAGCGTTCGGCATCGCGCAGGGAGAGGTTATCCAGCCACTGCTCCTCAGGTTTACCGAAGTTGATCGCCACCTTTTCCACGGCGGTGAGAATGATCAGCAAGTCGGCGTCGATCATCTCCGCCAGCTTCGCGCTGGCCCAGTCCTTGTCGATAACCGCGCTGGCTCCGCGCAGATGGTTACCCTCGCGAATCACCGGAATGCCGCCGCCGCCGACGGTGATCACCACGTGGCAGTCATCCATCAGCGCTTTTACCGTTTGTTTCTCGATAATATCTACCGGCATGGGCGACGCGACGACGCGACGGTAGCCGCGCCCGGCGTCCTCTTTCATGATGTAGCCGTTTTGGCTCAGCTTTTCGGCCTCTTCTTTGCTGAAGAACGAGCCGATGGGCTTGGTCGGATTAAGAAATGCCTTATCGTTAGCGTCCACTTCCACCTGGGTTATCAGGGTCGCCACTGGAATATCCAGCTGGCGCGACAGCAGCTCTTCGCGAATCGCGTTCTGCAGGTCGTAGCCGATGTAGCCCTGGCTCAACGCCACGCAGACCGACATCGGCAGCATCGGCGTGTGGGCCTCGGTTTTGGCCGCGGCTTCAAAGGCCTGGTTGATCATGCCCACTTGCGGGCCGTTACCGTGAGTCACCACCACCTGATGGCCAAGGGCGATAAGATCGACGATCGTCCGCGCGGTGTGCCGTACGGCCTGCATCTGTCCGGCGAGATCGTCGCCCAGCGCATTCCCGCCGAGAGCGAGAACAATTTTTTTACTCATAGCATCCTCTCATTACGTTTCTGTTCCGCTGACGGCCAGGTGAGCGGTGGAAAAGGGTTGTCGGCGTAAAAAACGGCCCTGACCGGCGGTGCCAGTAAAAGTGCCGTTATCAAAAATCACCCTGCCGTGGGAGAGCGTCTGGCGAATCGCGCCCTGGCAGATAAAGCCCTCATAGGGTGAATAGTCAGCGTTGTCGTGCAGCATGTCGTGGCGAATGGTGGTGGTGCGTTTGGGGTCGATGATGACCACGTCGCCATCGGCGCCGGGCGCCAGCAAGCCCTTCTGCGGCCATAGGCCAAACAGCTTCGCCGGATTGGTGCTGGTGAGCGCCACAAAGCGCTCGGGGGTGATGCGCCCGGTCATGACCCCATGCGAGAACAGCAGCAGCAGGCGGTTTTCCACTCCCGGCAGACCGTTCGGGCAGCGGCTAAAGTCGCCGCCGGAGATCTGCCTGCGCTGCTGCGCAGAGAACGCGCAGTGGTCGGTGGCGACCGTGTCAATGTCGCCATTGCTGATGCCGCTCCAGAGGGCGTCGTTGTTGCTGGCGTTGCGCAGAGGAGGGCTGAGCAGATAGTTAAGCGCGTCTTCGCGCTCGTAGCAGCGCTCGTCCAGCAGCAGATACTGCGGGCAGGTCTCCACCCACACCGGCTGGTGGCGTCTTCTGGCCAGGCGTAGATAGTCCAGACCCAGGGCGTTGGAAAGATGCACGATATACAGCGGCGCGTTCCCCGCCAGCTGCGCGAGATTGATGGTTCGGGCGATGGCTTCCGCCTCGCACTCCAGCGGGCGGCTCAGGGCGTGATAGCGCGGCGCGGTTTTACCGGCGTTGATAAATTCCGCCCGGCGCTGGGCGATGGCGGCATCGTTTTCGGGATGAACGGTGGTTAGCGCGCCGGCGCGCTGGAGGTGGCGCATCGCCTGCAATATCTCATCATCGCTGAGTTTGTACTGGTAGGTAAGATAGAGCTTAAAGCTGCTGATGCCGCTATCCACCATCATCGGAATCTCGTCGAGAATGCCGTGGTTAACGTGCTGGATAACGCCGTGAAAACTGTAGTCGATAACGGCTTTATAGGCGGCGTAGCCGCGATAGACCTCGAACTGGTGGCGCAAATGGCAGCCGACGGGCCCGAAGCCCATATGATCAACAATGGTGGTGGTACCGCCGCAGGCCGCGGCCCGGGTGCCGGTAAAGAAATCATCGCAGCTGCGGGCGAGACCCACGTCAATATTGAAATGGGTATGAACGTCGACGCCGCCGGGCATCACGTAGCAGCCCTCGGCGTCAATTACTTCGCAGGGTTGTTCGGCCTCAATTGAATCGGCAAGGCGCTTGACGAGGCCATCTTCGATAAGCAGGTCCTGCTTCACCTGGCCGTCGGCGTTGACGACGAGGCCATTTTTAATCAGTACGCGCATAGAAACCTCAATATGCCGCCGCAGGACGCAGCGGCAGACAGGACGAACGATTACTCCGTGGCCAGCCAGCTCAGCGGGATGGCGGCATACATCGCGGCGCAGGTCACCAGATGCGATTTCCAGGTTTTCTCATTCGGCGCATGCGCTTCCGGCTCTTTCCCTGGCCCAAAGCCGATAACCGGAATGCCGTGGCGGCCCATAATGGAGACGCCGTTGGTGGAGAAGGTCCACTTATCCACCACCGGCGCTTTGCCGAACAGCCCTTCATAGGCGTTGCTCAGGGCGCGGACGGTAAAGTGGTTCTCTTCCACTTTCCAGGTCGGGAAGTAGCATTCGGTCGGGTAGACCAGGCCAGTCCAGGAGGGACGCTCGTAGTTGTACATCGAGACCACCGCGGCGGCTTTTTTCACTGCCGGCAGCGCGCGGATCTCATCCAGCGCGCCTTCCCAGGTTTCGCCCCAGGTCAGACGGCGGTCAATGGAGACGGCGCAGCTATCCGCTACCGCGCAGCGGCTCGGCGAGGTGAAGAAAATCTCGGAAACGGTCAGGGTGCCTTTGCCGAGGAATTCGTCATCGCCCAGCTTGTGCGAAAGCTGTTCCAGCTCGGTGAGAACGGGCGCCATTTTGAAGATGGCGTTATCGCCGCGCTCCGGGGCGGAGCCGTGGCAGCTGACGCCCTGAACTTCCACGCGGATCTCCATACGCCCACGCTGGCCTCGGTAAATCTGGCAGTCGGTGGGTTCGGTGCTGACGACAAATTCAGGACGAATGCCGGATTGTTCAATAATGTACTGCCAGCACAGGCCGTCGCAATCCTCCTCCTGAACGGTACCGGTCACCAGCAGGGTATATTCATCTTCCAGGCCCAGATCTTTAATGATTTTACCGGCGTAAACCATGGAGGCCATTCCGCCCTCCTGGTCAGACGCGCCGCGTCCGCCGATCAGCTCATCGGTCTCCATACCTTCGTACGGGTCAAAATTCCAGTTTTTGATATTGCCAATACCGACGGTATCAATGTGCGCATCCATTGCCAGCAGACGCGGACCGTGGCCGATGTAGCCCAGCACGTTGCCCATCGGATCGATTTCAACTTTATCGAAGCCGACTTTTTCCATCTCTTCTTTAATGCGGTGTACCACGCGCTTCTCATCGCTGCTTTCGCTGGGGATAGCGATCATATCGCGCAGGAAACGGGTCATCTCTTTTTCGTACTGTTTTGATTTTGCCAGGATTGCGTTGAACGGAATTTGCTTAGCCATAACGATGTTCTCCAGTTCTGAATACGGACTTCCCGCGCGGCGGGAGGAATTTTGCTAAGTCGGCTATTGCGCCGCCGGATGCCTGCCTTCCCAGACGACTTCGCGATAGTGCTTAACGTCGGTGTCGCCTTCGGTGCTAATCACCAGCACCACGGAGCGGCTGTCCAGCTTGAGCTTGTGCATCAGGGCTTCGCGCTGCGGATGGAAATGAATCGCCGCCAGCAGGCCGAGACCGACGGCGCCGGATTCGCCGGAAATAATGCGCGGATCCTGGCCCGCCGGGTTTCCCAGCACCCGCATGCCGAGGGCGGCGACGGCGTCCTGACAGGAGACGAACTGCGTGGCGCAGTTGCGCAGCACTTCCCAGCCCAGCGGGTTAGGCTCACCGCAGGCAAGGCCGGCCATAATGGTGGCCATATCGCCGCTGACGTTGACCATCTGGCCCTTCAGCGCAGAGCGATAGAGGCAGTCGGCTAGCTCCGGCTCGACGATAATGGAATGGAGATGCTTTGCGCCGTAGACGTCGGCCAGATAGCCCAACACGCCGCCGGCCATCGCCCCCACGCCGCCCTGCAGGAGCACGTGCGTCGGACGAGCGATACCCATTGAGGAGAGCTGTTCTACCGCTTCATCAGCGAGGGTGGCGTAGCCCTGCATAATCCAGGTCGGAATTTTTGTGTAACCTTCCCAGGCGGTGTCCTGTACCACCTCCCAGCCGTTTTTCTGCGCGGTCTGCATGGTAAAGCGGACGGTGTCGTCGTAGTTCATGTCGGTGACGATGCATTCCGCGCCGAGGCGCAGAATGGCGTCAACCCGCTCCTGCGCGGAGCCTTTCGGCATATAGATCACCGCGTTCTGGCCTAACTGGCGGGCCGCCCACGCCACGCCGCGGCCGTGGTTGCCGTCGGTGGTGGTGGCGAAAGTCATCTTCTCTTTAATGCTGGATTTAAGCGTTTCGAAGGAGAGGTCGTTGATATCTAAATGATATTTTTCACACAGCAGCCGGGCGATGGCGTAAGAGCCGCCGAGCATTTTGAAGGCGTTGAGGCCAAAGCGCCGGGATTCATCTTTAACGAGGATTTTTTGTACCCCAAACAGCGCGGAAAGTTCGTTCAGCGCCACCAGCGGCGTAGGCTTATAGCCGGTAATCTTTTGATGAAAGCGGCGAGCCTGCTGCGCCTGCTGGCGTGAAAACAGCGGTGAAGTCTCCGCGTTAAAAAAACGGTTTTCGGCAATATCCATTTTCAATGAGAAAGCAGACATACTCGATCCTTATCCTTTAGTTCGACAGTCGTGGGGCTGGCCCGCGGGCCAGCCGGGAGATTATTTGATGCGTTTCTGCGCGTCCTTGAGCAGTTGCTCCAGCACCTTGCCTGGGTTCGCGTATTTGCGGCAGACGATCATCGCGGCGATGATGTACGGCTTCCAGCTTGCCTCTTTGTAGGTCGGGATCCGGTACTTCTCGAAGACGCCTTCGGTGACTTCGCCCGCCTCGCAGGAGACGCCGGTGATATCCGCCGGCAGACAGTGCATGTACAGCGCTTCGCCGTCACGGGTATGCTTCATCATCTCTTCCGTACAGTGCCAGTCTTTATGCCCGGCGTTCTGCGCCAGGCAGGCTTTCTCCAGCGCCTTCAGCCCTTCGTGGTCGTTAGCGCGCAGCAGTTCGGTGCGTTTTTCCATCACTTTGTACGGCGCCCAGGATTTCGGATAGACGATATCGGCGTCTTTAAAAGCTTCCTCCATGCTGTTGACCTGGCGGAAGCTGCCGCCGGAGGCCTGGGCGTTGTTTTTCGCCACTTCGATAACGTCCGGGATCAGGTCGTAGCCTTCCGGGTGGGCGAGGGTGACCTCCATACCGAAGCGGGTCATCAGGCCGATAATGCCCTGCGGCACCGAGAGGGGTTTGCCATAGCTCGGCGAATAGGCCCAGGTCATGGCGATCTTCTTGCCTTTCAGGTTCTCCAGCGAGCCGAAGTGCTCGCGCAGCCAGGCGAGGTCCGCCATGGACTGCGTTGGGTGGTCGATATCGCATTGTAAATTGATCAACGCCGGACGCTGCGGCAGAACACCCTGTTTGTGACCGTCATCCAGCGCTTCGCCGACTTCGCGCATATAGGCGTTGCCCGCGCCAAGGAACATGTCATCGCGAATGCCGATGGCGTCGGCGCAGAAGGAGATCATGTTGGCGGTTTCACGCACCGTTTCGCCGTGGGCAATCTGCGATTTCCCTTCATCCAGATCCTGCTGCGCCAGCCCTAACAGATTGAGGGCGGAGGCATAGGAGAAGCGGGTACGGGTTGAGTTATCGCGGAACACGGAAATGCCCAGGCCGCTGTTAAACACTTTGGTGGCAATATTTTCAGCGCGTAGCGTTTTCAGCGCGGCGGCGACGTCCAGCACCTGTTTCAGCTCATCCGGCGATTGTTCCCAGGTCAGCAGGAAGTCTTTCTCACTGAGATGCGAGTTAAGTTTATTGATATCCTTAATCAGTTCGTTAACAGTTTTCATGTTTCAATCCTGGTCGTGAATGACGGCTTATTGATTGCTGTGCGGTCGGATATGCAGAGTTGCCGAATTAGCGACTGCCAGCGCTGTATTACCACTAACAATAAGCGTGCCAAATCCTCCGGGAGAGGCGGCGGAGAGGATTGAATAGTTAAGATTATGCCAGGTCTATCACGAATTCAGGCGAGTTATTACGAGAAAGGAAAGGTGAAATTTCTCCCCCGCCGTCCATTTCAACGAGACAGGCGCGGGTTGCCGCCGCAAATAATGCGATTATCATCTTCACATTGCGCCAATATGATAAAAATCGCTGCAAATTTATCATAATGATAAGAAATTGTGATAGCTCTTGCATATTTAAGATAAGGTGGGGGAATTGGCCCTATCTATATCAACGCGGGTAGCTGGAAGGAGTGTTATCATTCCCCGGAGATAAATAAAGCCGCTTCGCTTGACGCCGAACAGGTGAGCAATAATAGAAGGCCGATAGACATGATACCGTCCAAAGCACCCTCCATTTTAATGCAGATTCAGCCTACAATTCAAAAGTTTGCAAGGATGTTATCCAGCGTGCTGCAGCTGGAGGTCGAGATTGTTGATAACGAATTATACCGGGTCGCCGGAACCGGCGCTTATAGTAAACAGATTGGCTATAAATTAAATTCCAATTCGCGGCTTCTTCGTTACATTATTGAAACACAGACCGAGAAAGTCGTCACCCATTCCCGCTTCGACCCCCTCTGTAAAGACTGTAGCAATAAGGAGAAATGCGAGGAGAAAGCGTTTCTTGGCACGCCGGTGATGTATCACGACCGCTGCGTCGGCGTTATTAGTCTGATTGCGCTGACGCGCGAGCAGCAGGAACGTATAAATGCGAATATCCAGGAGTTTTCTGATTATGTTCGTCATGTCTCAACCATATTCGTTTCCCGCTTTTTGCAGGAGCGGGCGGTCGGCGACAATATCCATAAAATATTTTTAACCATGATCGAAAATATGGATCAGGGCGTGCTGGTGATGGGCAATGATCAAAGAGTCAAATTTGCCAACCAGGCCGCATTGAAAATAATGAACGTCACTCAGGGGCAGGTGATTGGTAAGTCAATCCAGTTTCAGCCGTTGACCTTCGAAGATAATTTCAAGCACGGACATATGCAGCACATTATCTCCTTTGACGATCGCAAGGAGCTCATTATCGGTCAGCTGCACGCGGTGCAGGATCAGCGGTTATTTTTAATGGCGTTCCATCAGTCGCACTCTTCGGCCGATTTCAGCTGCGGGCAGGAAGGGCCGCAGATTGAGGCGATGGTGGGAGAATGTCGACCTATGCGGCAGCTTAAAAAGCTGATCAGCCGCGTGGCCCCGAGCCCATCCAGCGTGATGATTGCCGGCGAGAGCGGCACCGGCAAGGAGGTTGTTGCCCGCGCAATCCACAAACTCAGCGACCGCCACGCAAAGCCCTTTATCGCGATTAACTGCGCCGCGATCCCCGAGCAGCTGTTAGAAAGCGAACTGTTTGGCTACGTGAAGGGGGCGTTTACCGGCGCATCGGCGAACGGCAAGACCGGCCTGATTCAGGCGGCCAATAGCGGCACGCTGTTTCTTGACGAAATTGGCGATATGCCGCTCACTCTGCAGGCCAAGCTGCTGCGGGCCATTGAGTCACGTGAGATTCAGCCGGTGGGCGCCAGCCATCCGGTCCAGGTCGATATTCGTATCATATCGGCGACTAATCAAAACCTGGAACAGTACATCGCGGAAGGGAAGTTCCGCGAAGATCTCTACTATCGTCTGAACGTGATTCCGCTGCGCCTGCCGCCGCTGCGCGAACGTCAGGACGACATTGAGCTGCTGATTCACTATTTCCTGCATCTGCATACCGGTCGCCTCAATCTGGTATATCCTGGCGTGGCGCAGGACGTGATCGATTTCCTTAAACGTTACCGCTGGCCGGGCAACATTCGCGAGCTCAGCAACCTGATGGAGTACCTGGTCAACGTGGTGCCGTCGGGAGAAATCATTGATATGTCGCTGCTGCCGCCCAATTTGCTGAGCAGCAGCGAGCTGGCGAGTCAGCCGCCGTCTTCTGCTTCCGCGGCAGCGCCCCTCGCTCAGGAGGAGAACGTGACGGCGCTAGAAGAGATGGAGCGGCAGATGATCCGCGATGCGCTCTCGCGCTACAGTAATAAAAAACAGGCGGCGGACGAGCTGGGGATTGGTATCGCCACGCTGTATCGTAAAATAAAGAAATATTCGCTGGCGGCGGGTCAGAACTGACGGCAATGGCGGGCAATAAAAAATCCACGCGAGTGCGTGGATTTTATGGATGATATTTCTGCGAAGGAGAGCTTAGACGTTAAACAGGAAGTTCATCACATCGCCATCTTTCACGATGTAGTCTTTACCTTCAGCACGCATTTTCCCGGCTTCTTTGGCACCCTGCTCACCTTTATAGGTAATAAAGTCTTCATAAGCGATGGTCTGCGCGCGGATAAAGCCTTTTTCGAAGTCGGTGTGGATTTTACCCGCGGCCTGTGGTGCAGTGGCGCCGACCGGGATGGT
The DNA here is from genome assembly GCF_018139045.1 of Klebsiella pasteurii. Lineage (NCBI taxonomy): Bacteria > Pseudomonadati > Pseudomonadota > Gammaproteobacteria > Enterobacterales > Enterobacteriaceae > Klebsiella > Klebsiella pasteurii. Next base: position 1,656,816 of record NZ_CP073236.1, on the reverse strand, counting down.
CCATGCACGGACTTCCTTCACCCCTGCGGTGAAGTAGGTCTGCAGGTTCAGCAGCTCGTAGCCGGCGCGGATAACGCGGTTCAGGCCCGGCTCTTCGAGACCCAGCTCGGCCATAAACTCATCGCGGTCGGCATCGTCCAGCTCGGCGATGTCGGACTCAACGGCGGCGCAAACGGCGACCACCACGGAACCTTCGGCGGCGGCGATTTCGCGAACTTTATCAAGATAAGGGTTGTTCTCAAAACCGTCTTCGTTGACGTTGGCGATATACATGGTCGGCTTCAGGGTCAGGAAGCTCAGGTATTTAATCGCTGCTTTGTCTTCGTCGGTCAGGTTTTTCAGCGCACGCAGCATACCGGCGTTTTCCAACTGCGGCAGGCATTTTTCCAGCGCCGCAAGTTCGGCTTTCGCGTCTTTATCGCCGCCTTTGGCTTTTTTCTGCACGCGGTGGATGGCGCGCTCGCAGGTATCCAGGTCAGAGAGCGCCAGCTCGGTGTTGATCACCTCGATATCGTCAGCCGGATCCACTTTATTGTTAACGTGAATGATGTTGTCGTTTTCGAAACAGCGTACCACGTGACCGATAGCTTCGGTTTCGCGGATGTTGGTCAGGAACTGGTTGCCCAGGCCTTCACCTTTCGACGCGCCTTTAACGAGGCCGGCGATATCAACGAATTCCATCGTGGTCGGCAGAATACGCTGTGGTTTGACGATTTCAGCCAGTTTGTCCAGACGCGGATCGGGCATCGGCACGACACCGGTGTTCGGCTCAATGGTACAGAAGGGGAAGTTGGCCGCTTCAATACCCGCTTTGGTGAGCGCATTGAACAGGGTGGATTTGCCGACGTTGGGCAAACCGACGATACCGCATTTGAATCCCATGATTTAAATCACCTTAATCTTTGGATAATCAACCTGTTACAGTGAACAGATTGCAGAAAAGTAAATAGCTTCGCCTATTATACACGGTGCGTGACAAAAATTCCGCACGCCAACCGGTTATTGCGCTTTAAAAGCGTGTAAACGGTTGGTCGCTTTCGTCAGGCCATCTTTCAGCCACACCTCAGTGCAGCGTGCCGCTTCGTCAACGGCCTCATCAATCAGCTTCTGTTCGCTGGCGGGCGGTTTACCCAAAACAAAACCGACAACTTTATTTTTATCGCCCGGATGGCCGATTCCCACGCGTAAGCGGTGAAAGTTCGGGTTATTGCCCAGCTTACTAATGATATCTTTCAGGCCATTATGGCCGCCGTGTCCGCCGCCCAGCTTGAACTTCGCCACGCCTGGCGGTAAGTCGAGCTCATCGTGGGCGACGAGGATTTCGTCCGGGTTAATACGAAAGAAGGTCGCCATCGCGCCGACGGCTTTGCCGCTCAGGTTCATAAAGGTGGTCGGCACCAGCAGGCGGACATCTTCGCCGGCAAGGTTTATCCGCGAGGTGTAGCCGAAGAATTTGCTCTCTTCGCGCAGCGGCGCACGGTGGCGTTCCGCCAGTAAATCCACGTACCAGGCGCCAGCGTTATGTCGGGTCGCTGCGTATTCAGCGCCGGGGTTCGCCAGGCCGACAATTAATTTTATGCTCACTTTTTTATCCTGCTTGGTCGTTCTCTGGCGCGTAGTGTACTGTCTGCGCGCGCGGTTGACAAAGTTCTGCCAGCGAAGCGCGGCTGACAGAGATAATAACAGGTTTGAATAATTAGAATTTGATGTTGTTCAGAGGGTTATTTGTAAACTTTTGTTGGCAAGATGTTCGCTTCTGTGATCCTTCACGCAATCGGTATATTGCTCATTGTCTATACTACACCTATAAGATTTGGGGATATTCCCATGCAACCCAAGGTTCCGGAGGTGACATATGAAACGCAGAAACGCTTCGTTACTCGGTAATGTGCTGATGGGGTTGGGGTTGGTCGTCATGGTTGTCGGCGTTGGTTATTCTATTTTAAACCAGCTTCCGCAGCTTGACCTGCCGCAGTTTTTCGCGCACGGCGCGATCCTGAGTATCTTTGTCGGCGCTGTGCTGTGGCTGGCAGGCGCTCGCGTCGGCGGTCATGAACAGGTTAGCGACAGATACTGGTGGGTTCGTCACTACGACAAACGCTGCCGCCGCGATCAGCATCGCCACAGCTGAGTGAATTCCATACCACCAGCCGTTGTGAACGGCTGGTGCGTTTTAATGCCGTCCGTTCAGGCCGCCCGCATGTTGTTGTCTCAAATCCTCCTTATCTCTCTTCATCTTTCATCGGCACAGTCTGCCTAATACAATTCGCGTACTGAGCGCTTGACCCTGACGTAACGTCAGGCTGCAGAGTGGCGCCACTGGTCGATGAAAGGAGCAATCATGTTAATTCAGGTGGGAGAACTGGCGAAGCGCGCCGGAATGACCGTCCGTACGCTACATCATTATGAACAAACGGGATTGCTGACGCCTTCGGCCAGAAGCGCGGCGGGTTACCGGTTATATAATCTGGCGGCCGTAAAGCGGCTGCATATGATCAAAGCGCTGGCACAGGCCGGGCTGGAACTCGCCACTATCAAGGACTATCTCGACCGGGACGCTTTCTCGCTGTCCGACCTGCTGGTTAAGCAGATAACCACCCTCGACCGGCAGCTACAAACTCTCTCAACGTTGCGCCAGCGCCTGGCGCTGCTGCGTGAAGAGCTGGACAGCGGAGGCGAACCCGACCTGGAGTCCTGGCTACAAACGCTGGAGTTAATGAAAATGTACGATCGCTGGTTTAGTCAACAGGAGTTACAGGTGCTGCCGTTCGCGGAGCAGGATGAGCAGCGCAATCAGACCTGGCTGGAGCTGGTTAGCGAAGCGCAGCAGCTCATGCGCCAACGCTGCCCGGCAGACGCGCCGCAGGCAATGGCGCTGGCAACCCGATGGATGGAACAACTGGAGCAGGATACCGCCGGAAGGCCTGAGTTTCTGACCCGGCTGAATGAAATGCACGCCGCTGAGCCGCAGATGCGCGAGCAAACCGGAGTGACTCCTGAAACGATTGATTTTATTACCCATGCCTTTGCGGAAAGCAAGCTGGCCATCTGGGCGCGCTATCTGAATGCAGAAGAGCTGGCGTTTACGCGGCAGCACTATTTCGATCGCCTGATGGAATGGCCTGCGCTGGTGGCCGACCTGCATCGGGCCTGTCGTGAAAAGCAGGACCCGGCATCCGTGGAAGGTCAGCAGCTGGCGCAGCGCTGGCTGGGGCTATTCCAGTCATATGCGGGAACGGATCCTCATACGCAGCAGAAGTTTCGTTATGCCATGGAGCGGGAGCCGCATTTGATGAAGGGAACCTGGATGACGGCGGAGGTGCTTGGCTGGCTTCAGCAGGCGATTGGCGTGATGATGCGGCAGGCATCAGGGCCTGCCGCCGGGTAATTAAATATCCGCCAGCGCGGCGTTGCGGTCCGGGTAGAAGCTCAGACGGCCCGGAATCGGTTTAACGCCTGCCCGCGCCAGGGTGCGCAGCGGCTGAAATTCCAGGTTCGACACGCGCAGCTCACAGCCTTCCGGCAGCTTCTTCACGAAACGCTGGAAGGCATCCAGTCCGCCGGCGTCCAGCACCGGCACCGCATCCCATTTCAGCACCACAATACGCTTGCCTGCGACCCGCGTTTCCAGATCGGTAAACAACCCTTCCGCGGCGGCGAAAAACAGCGGACCAATGACGCGCAGCACCAGCACATCATCCGGAACCTCAACGTTGACCGGCGCCAGACGGGTCATCCGCGCGATCCGGCGCATAAACAGCAGGGAAGCCAGCACGATGCCGACACTAATCGCGATGACCATATCAAACAGTACGGTCAGCGACATGCACATCAGCATGACGATAATGTCGTCTTTCGGCGCATAGCGCAGCAGGTTAACGACCTTGTGCGCTTCGCTCATATTCCATGCCACCATCAGCAGCAGCGCCGCCATCGCGGAAAGCGGCAGCCAGGAGAGCAGAGGGGCAAGCACCAGCAGCGCCATAATCACCAGTAGCGCATGGATCACGGCGGAAACCGGCGAGGTCGCGCCAGCGCGGACGTTGGCCGCCGAGCGGGCGATGGCGGCGGTGGCAGTAATGCCGCCGAAGAACGGCGCCACGATATTGCCGAGCCCCTGGCCAATCAACTCGCTATTGGCCTTGTGTTTGGTGCCGGTCATGCCGTCCAGCACCACAGCGCACAGCAGGGACTCAATCGCCCCGAGCATGGCCATGGAAAACGCCGCCGGCAGCAGCGCCTGCAGCGAAGACCAGCTGAGGGTGAAGTCTGAACCCGGCATATCCCACGGCAGCACCAGCTGCGGCAGCAGCTGCGGAATACCGTTGCCCTGGCTGCCGTCGGCGAGAATATAGTGGAACTGAGAGCCAATGGTGGCGACGTGCCCGCCAAGCAGGTTGACCACGCCCATCACCGCGCAGCCCGCCAGCAGGGCCGGCAGGTGGCCCGGCAGACGAATCCCCAGACGCGGCCAGATAATCAGCGTGCCCAGCGTGACCACGCCGATGGCGGCATCGCCGGGATTAATGGTCGGCAGCGCCATCGCCAGCGCGCCGACTTTTTGCAGATAATGTTCAGGCACGTGCGCCATCTGCAGGCCGAGAAAATCTTTAATTTGCATGGTACCGATGGTGATACCGATCCCGGAGGTGAAGCCGAGAGTGACCGATAGCGGAATATACTCAATCAAGCGGCCAAAGCGCGCCAGGCCGAAAAGAATCAGGAAGATCCCCGACATCAAGGTGGCGACCAGCAGCCCGGCAAGTCCGAACTGCTGCGAGACTGGGTAGAGGATCACCACGAAAGCGGCGGTAGGCCCGGATACGCTGAAGCGTGACCCGCCGGTTAACGCAATGACGATCCCCGCCACCGCTGAGGTATAGAGACCGTACTGCGGCGCCACCCCGCTGCCAATTGCCAGCGCCATCGCCAGTGGGATAGCGATAATTCCGACGGTAATCCCGGCAATCACATCACGAGTAAACCGCGAAGCGGTATATTTTTCTTTCCAACAAGCGTCGATGAGGGCGCGGAAAGGCATCACATGTGAGGAAAATAATCTGTTCACAATAATGTTTCATCCATGAGCGCATCATCTGTCAACTAAATGGCAGGTGAAGGAGGCATCGGTCATTTCCACGTCATCCTTCGGGATGCCTCTGCGTTGGCTGCGTTCATTGACCCCGATCCTGTACTGCCTGTACGTTGCCGGAGATTCATTCACTTGCCGCCATGACGCATGCCGAATGATTTTGTGGAGAATAAAAGGTTTAGAGACAAAAAAACCCGCCGCAGCGGGTTTTTGTGCCGGGCTCGATTAATGTTCGAACATAGCAGAGATAGATTCTTCGTTGCTGATACGACGAATCGCTTCGGCCAGCATACCAGACAGCGTCAGGGTACGGACTTTTTCCAGCGCTTTGATTTCCGGCGTCAGCGGAATAGTATCGCAGACGACGAATTCGTCAATCACTGAGTTCTTGATGTTCTGGATAGCATTGCCGGAGAAGATCGGGTGCGTCGCGTAGGCGAATACGCGTTTAGCGCCGCGCTCTTTCAGCGCTTCAGCCGCTTTACACAGGGTGCCGCCGGTATCGATCATATCGTCAACCATTACGCAGTCGCGACCGGCGACGTCACCGATGATGTGCATCACCTGAGAAACGTTAGCGCGCGGACGGCGTTTGTCGATGATAGCCATATCGGTATCGTTCAGCAGCTTGGCGATAGCGCGAGCGCGAACTACGCCGCCGATGTCCGGAGAAACCACGATAGGGTTGTCCAGGTTCAGCTGCAGCATGTCTTCCAGCAGGATCGGGCTGCCGAATACGTTATCAACCGGAACGTCAAAGAAGCCCTGAATTTGTTCTGCGTGCAGGTCAACGGTCAGAACGCGGTCGACGCCGACGCTGGACAGGAAGTCAGCAACCACTTTCGCGGTGATAGGCACACGAGCAGAACGAACACGACGGTCCTGGCGAGCATAACCGAAGTAAGGGATAACAGCGGTGATACGACCTGCCGAAGCACGACGCAGAGCATCAACCATAACAACCAGTTCCATCAGGTTGTCGTTGGTGGGAGCACAAGTGGACTGGATGATGAAAATATCACCACCGCGTACGTTTTCATTGATTTGTACGCTGACTTCACCGTCGCTAAAACGACCTACGGCGGCGTCGCCAAGAGAAGTGTACAGGCGGTTGGCAATACGTTGTGCTAGTTCCGGGGTGGCGTTACCAGCAAAAAGCTTCATATCAGGCACGAGAAGAACCTCAGGCATGCGTCCAGTGGTGGATGAAATGGGCCAAAAACTGTGCGGGTGGGCACGATTTCATCCAGGCGGTGTATTAAAGAGCCCGATGCAACGTCTGGAACAGGGTGACGTTGTCACCGTAACTCAGTTTCCCCGGCGTTTTCGCCAAATTTGCTATAGTTTAGCAGAACTTAGCGCAGCGCCTGCTTGAGCGGAGAGATGTTAACACCTCGCGCCACGAAGCCATGCAGCCATGCCGGGGCTTTTTCAAGCACCTGACGAGCGGCGGATTCAGTGTCAAATTCAGCAAATACACATGCACCGGTGCCAGTCAGGCGCGACGGCGCATATTCTAACAGCCAGGAAAGCGCCGCATCAACCTCACGAAAACGTTTTCTTGCGATAACCTCGCAATCATTGCCGAATTTACATTTTAATAACGTATTAATTGACCTGACCGGGGTATCGCGAGGCAGTTGCGGATCGCGAAAAATGATCGGCGTTGGAATGCTGACTCCCGGATGCGCTACCAGATACCATTTTTCCTCCGGTTCGGCCGGGGTCAGAATTTCCCCAATACCTTCGGCAAAGGCCGCGTGCCCGCGAACGAACACCGGCACGTCGGCGCCCAGCTGCAGACCCAAAGCCGCCAGCTGATCTTCCGAGAGATGGCAGCCCCATAAGTGATTCAGCGCCACCAGAACGGTTGCGGCGTTGGACGAGCCGCCGCCGAGGCCGCCGCCCATCGGCAGCACCTTGTCGATGCTGATATCGGCGCCGCTGCCCGGGGGAAGCGTCCCGGCCTGCGCTGCGGCCTGCATTAATAGCCTGGCCGCGCGGATGATCAGGTTCTCTTCATCCGGCACGCCTTCAACCGGCGTCAGCAGACGCAGTTGACCGTCATCGCGCGGTTCAATCGTCAGCGTGTCGCCATAATCCAGAAACTGAAACAGCGTCTGCAGCGTGTGGTAACCGTCGACGCGCCGCCCGGTAATGTACAAAAACAGGTTCAGCTTTGCGGGAGAGGGCCAGCGGGTCATCATTTCACAATCCAGTTATCCATTTTCAGCTTGATGCGCTGGCTGCCGTCGTTAAGCTCCATATTGGCCGGCAGCGACGGTTTTGTGTCGGAGGTGTAACCGCCCCAGGTGACGTGCCAGGTCTTGCCGTTTTGCGTGTAATTCAGTTCGCGCAGGCGGTACTGGTCATCAAGCGAGTAGTCGGTGGCTTCGCCAGGCAGGCCAATAATCCACTGGCGCAGGCTATTGAGCGGAATCGGCATGCCGGTCAGCCGGCCAATCATCTCTTCGGCATCGGTCGCCGTGTAGGTCTGTCCTTTATTATCAATCAGCTGCACGTTGCCCGGCTGGGCGGTTAACGACAGCTCGGTGCTACCGAGCGGGTTAGTCAGCAGCAGGCGATAGCGGTCCTGGCCGGTTTGCTGCCAGAAGAAGCGGGCATACACCTTTTGCTCATCCGAAAGATAAGCGAAAGCGCCGCGCGTCTGAAACTGATTGAGATTGCGGACATCTTGCTGGTGCTGACGCCACTGTGGAGAATCCGGGCTTTTACCCGGCCCTTTCGGAGCATTAATCGCACAGGCGGTCAGGACGAGGCTTGCCAGCGGCAACAGGCGGAACAGTCGATTCATAATGATGACAAATCCTTGATGTCTACAGTGAAATGCGGCAAATGAGAGTAACAGCTGGCCGATTTGTGTAGCGGGTTACAATAATAACCATTAATGCTAGCGTTGCCGGGCGGTAGCGTCTACGTTCAAGTTGTCTGAAATCAAAAAATTACCGTTAATGGCTATTACAGATTAGCTATTACTCCAAAAGGGGAGCCTCTCTTTTATTGATTACGCGCATCCTGTATGATGCCTGCAGACTAACCTTAGCAACGCTGGTACTACTCCCTCACAATGACGCTTTTAGCTCTTGGCATTAACCACAAAACAGCTCCTGTAGCGCTGCGAGAACGCGTAACGTTTTCGCCGGACACGCTCGACCAGGCGCTGGAGAGCTTGCTGGCTCAGCCAATGGTGCAGGGCGGGGTGGTGCTGTCGACCTGTAACCGCACGGAACTCTACCTCAGCGTCGAAGAGCAGGATAACCTTCAGGAAGTTCTTATCCGCTGGCTGTGCGATTACCACGGCTTAAATGAAGACGATCTGCGCAAAAGCCTCTACTGGCATCAGGACAACGATGCGGTCAGCCATCTGATGCGCGTCGCCAGCGGTCTTGATTCGCTGGTGCTGGGCGAGCCGCAGATCCTCGGGCAGGTAAAAAAAGCCTTTGCTGATTCCAGCCGCGGGCATCTTAACGTCAGCGAGCTGGAGCGCATGTTCCAGAAGTCGTTCTCAGTGGCCAAACGCGTGCGTACCGAAACCGATATCGGCGCCAGCGCGGTCTCCGTGGCCTTTGCCGCCTGTACTCTGGCGCGGCAAATCTTTGAATCCCTCTCCAGCGTTACCGTGCTGCTGGTTGGCGCCGGTGAAACCATTGAGCTGGTGGCCCGCCATCTGCGCGAGCATAAGGTGCGCAAAATGGTGATTGCCAACCGCACCCGCGAGCGCGCTCAGGCGCTGGCCGATGAGGTTGGCGCGGAGGTGATCGCCCTGAGCGACATCGACGAGCGGCTTAAAGAAGCGGATATCATTATTAGTTCTACCGCCAGCCCGCTGCCGATTATCGGTAAAGGGATGGTGGAGCGTGCGCTGAAGGCGCGCCGCAACCAGCCGATGCTGCTGGTCGATATTGCCGTTCCGCGCGATGTCGAACCGGAGGTTGGCAAACTGGCGAACGCCTATCTCTACAGCGTTGACGATCTGCAAAACATCATTCAGCACAACCTGGCGCAGCGTAAAGCCGCGGCGGTGCAGGCAGAAACCATTGTTGAGCAGGAAGCCAGCGAATTTATGGCCTGGCTGCGCGCCCAGAGCGCCAGCGAGACTATCCGCGAATATCGCTCCCAGGCCGATCAGGTCCGCGAGGAGCTGACGGCTAAAGCGCTGGCGGCGCTCAATCAGGGCGGCGATGCGCAGGAAATTATGCAGGATCTGGCGCGCAAGCTGACTAACCGCCTGATCCACTCGCCAACCAAATCTCTTCAGCAGGCCGCCCGTGACGGGGATGATGAACGCCTGCATATTCTGCGCAACAGCCTCGGGCTGGAATAGCGCACCTTTCTCTCTTTTTTTAGGACAGGGTGAATTCACGCCTATGAAGCCTTCTATTGTTGCCAAACTGGAAGCCCTTTACGAACGCCATGAGGAAGTTCAGGCGCTACTCGGCGATGCCGCGACTATCGCCGATCAGGATAAGTTTCGCGCGTTATCCCGCGAATACGCGCAGCTGAGCGACGTCGCCCGCTGCTATACCGACTGGCGCCAGCTGCAGGATGATATCGAAGCCGCGCAGATGATGCTCGATGACCCGGAAATGCGCGAAATGGCGCAGGAAGAGCTGCGCGAAGCGAAAGAGAAGGGTGAACAGATGGAGCAGCAGCTGCAGGTTCTGCTGCTGCCTAAAGACCCGGACGACGAGCGTAACGCGTTTGTTGAAGTTCGCGCCGGTACCGGCGGCGATGAAGCGGCGCTGTTCGCGGGCGATCTGTTCCGTATGTACAGCCGTTACGCGGAATCGCGCCGTTGGCGCGTGGAAATCATGAGCGCCAACGAAGGCGAGCACGGCGGCTTTAAAGAAGTGATCGCCAAAATCAGCGGCGACGGCGTTTATGGTCGGCTGAAGTTCGAATCCGGCGGCCATCGCGTACAGCGCGTACCGGCCACCGAATCCCAGGGACGTATTCATACCTCCGCCTGCACCGTGGCGGTGATGCCAGAGTTGCCGGAAGCCGAAATGCCGGACATCAACCCGAGCGATCTGCGCATCGATACCTTCCGTTCCTCCGGCGCGGGCGGTCAGCACGTTAACACCACCGACTCGGCGATCCGTATTACTCACCTGCCGACCGGCATTGTCGTCGAGTGTCAGGACGAACGTTCTCAGCACAAAAACAAAGCGAAAGCGCTGTCGGTGCTTGGCGCGCGCATCCGCGCCGCCGAAGTCTCCAGGCGCCAGCAGGCGGAAGCTTCCGAGCGTCGTAACCTGCTGGGCAGCGGCGATCGCAGCGATCGTAACCGCACCTATAACTTTCCGCAGGGCCGCGTGACCGATCACCGCATCAACCTGACGCTCTACCGTCTGGACGAAGCGATGGAAGGCAAACTGGATATGCTGATTGAGCCGATCGTTCAGGAATATCAGGCCGATCAGCTGGCCGCCCTTTCCGAGCAGGAATGATGACTTTTCAGCAGTGGCTGATCCAGGCTATCGCCCGCCTGAGCCAAAGTGAAAGCCCGCGCCGGGATGCCGAAATCCTGCTGGGTCACGTGACCGGCAGAGCGCGAACCTATATTCTCGCCTTTGGCGAAACGGCGCTGACCGCGGCGCAGGCCGCAGAGCTGGAAACGCTACTCAGCCGTCGCGCCAGGGGCGAACCGGTAGCTCACCTGGTGGGCCAGCGCGAATTCTGGTCGCTGCCGCTGTTCGTCTCTCCCGCGACGCTGATTCCGCGTCCGGATACCGAGTGCCTGGTTGAACAGGCGCTGGCGCGCTTACCCGGTGAGCCGTGCCGCATTCTCGATCTCGGCACCGGCACCGGCGCGATCGCTCTGGCGCTGGCCAGCGAACGCCCGGACTGCCGCGTCACCGCCGTCGACGTGATGCCCGATGCGGTCGCGCTGGCCGCGCGCAACGTTGAACATCTCGCTATGCCTAACGTTAGCGTGCTGCAAAGCGACTGGTTTAGCGCGCTCGCCGGGCAGCAGTTCGACATCATCGTCAGCAATCCGCCCTATATCGACGAAACTGACCCGCATCTGGCGCAGGGCGATGTCCGCTTTGAGCCGAAAACGGCGCTGGTCGCCGCCGATGGCGGTCTGGCCGATCTGGCGCATATCATCCGCGAAGGCCGCCGCTATCTTGCTGCCGGCGGCGTGATGCTGCTGGAACATGGCTGGACGCAGGGCCTGGCGGTGCGGGAGCTCTTTCGCGAGGCGGGTTATGGTAATATTGCCACCTGCCGCGATTATGGAGACAACGAGCGCCTGACGCTCGGGCATTATCAGGGAGAGGTATGAATCTGTTTAACGCGGTACTGTATTTGCATATCGCCTGCGTAGTGGTCTCGGTCAGCCTGTTCGTGCTGCGCTACTGGTGGAGCTGGAGCGGGAACCGCCTGCTCGACCAGCGCTGGGTCCGCATTGCGCCGCACTGTAGCGATACGCTGCTGTTTCTCAGCGGCGCGGGATTAATGGCAATAACGCACTATCTGCCGTTTACCGAAGAGGGTACATGGCTGACTGAGAAGCTGTTTGGCGTTATCATTTATATCGCATTGGGATTTATCGCGCTGGGCCGTCGTCGCTCGCGCAGTCAGCAGAGCCGGTTTGTCGCCTTTCTGCTGGCCCTGGTGGTGTTGTTTATCATTATTCAACTCGCCATCACAAGAATACCGTTATTGGGGTAAGGCATGAGGTCGTTAGCTGATTTCGAATTTAATAAAGCGCCGTTATGTGACGGCATGGTCCTCATTTCTGAATTAATCCGCGACGATTTTCCGACGCACTATGTGCAGGATGAGCTGGAGCGGCTGCTGGCCCTGGCGCAGGAGGAGATTGCCTCTTCCTGGGACCAGGAACGTCAGATAGAGCGTCTGCTGGAGCTGTTCTATCACGACTGGGGCTTCAGCGATTCACGCGGCGTTTACCGTCTGTCCGATGTGCTCTGGCTTGATAAGGTCCTCAACAACCGTCAGGGTAGCGCGGTGTCGTTAGGCGCAATCCTGCTGTGGATCGCTCAGCGTCTGGCGCTGCCGGTGGTTCCGGTTATTTTCCCGACCCAGATGCTGCTGCGCGCCGATCCGCAAGAGAGCGAAGAGATGTGGCTCATTAATCCGTTTAACGGCGAAACGCTGAACGAGCATATGCTGGAAGTGTGGCTGAAGGGTAATATTAGCCCGGTCGCCGAGCTGTTTAACGAAGATCTCGACGAAGCCGATAACGCGGAAGTGATCCGTAAGCTGCTCGACACCCTGAAATCGGCGCTGATGGAAGAGCGGCAGATGGAGCTGGCGTTACGCACCAGCGAAGCGCTGCTGCAGTTCAACCCGGAAGATCCGTACGAAATTCGCGATCGCGGGCTGATATACGCCCAGCTCGATTGCGATCACGTGGCGTTGCAGGACCTCAGTTACTTCGTTGAACAGTGCCCGGAGGATCCCATTAGCGAGATGATCCGCGCGCAGATCAACACCATTTCGCACAAACAAATTACTTTGCATTAAAGCCAATCCCAGCAGGCGCTCCTGGCGCAGCCAGTTTGGACACGGACAGCGCTTCGATCCCGGAGCGTACACGTAGTACGTGAGGATTGACTCGCGACGCTCGCCCTCCGGGCCGCCCTGAAGGGCGTTCAAAATACTTTCGTATTTTGTCGAGCACTGCCCAGGTCCAAAATGGCAAGCAAAATAGTCCTGATTGGATAGGCTTTAGTCTGAAACCATTCCGGTTACACCCTGATAAGGCGAACTTATGAAACAAAAAGTGGTTAGCATTGGTGATATCAACGTAGCAAACGACCTGCCATTCGTGCTGTTTGGTGGCATGAACGTGCTCGAATCCCGCGACCTTGCGATGCGTATCTGCGAACACTACGTGACCGTCACGCAGAAGCTGGGTATTCCTTACGTGTTTAAAGCCTCTTTTGATAAAGCTAACCGTTCTTCCATCCACTCCTATCGCGGGCCGGGGCTGGAAGAAGGGATGAAGATTTTTCAGGAGCTGAAGCAGACTTTCGGCGTGAAAATCATCACCGACGTTCACGAAGCCAGCCAGGCTCAGCCGGTGGCTGACGTGGTTGACGTTATTCAGTTGCCAGCGTTCCTCGCCCGCCAGACCGACCTGGTTGAAGCGATGGCGAAAACTGGCGCGGTGATCAACGTGAAAAAACCGCAGTTCGTGAGCCCGGGCCAGATGGGCAATATCGTCGATAAGTTCATCGAAGGCGGCAATGACAAAGTCATTCTTTGCGATCGCGGCGCGAACTTCGGCTACGATAACCTGGTGGTCGACATGCTGGGCTTCGGGGTGATGAAAAAAGCCTCCAATAACTCACCGGTTATCTTCGACGTTACCCACGCTCTGCAGTGCCGCGACCCGTTTGGCGCCGCGTCCGGCGGACGCCGCGCGCAGGTTGCCGAGTTGGCGCGCGCCGGGATGGCGGTGGGTATCGCTGGCCTGTTTATTGAAGCGCACCCGGATCCGGAACACGCGAAATGCGACGGTCCGTCCGCGCTGCCGCTGGATAAACTGGAGCCGTTCCTCAAGCAGATGAAAGCCATCGACGATCTGGTCAAAGGTTTTGATGAGCTGGATACCAGCAAGTAACCGCGCCTGAAATGACAAAAGCCTGCCCGTTGCAAAACCGGCAGGCTTTTTTTATCTCCCCGGCAGAGGTATACGCCGCCGGGGGGAGGCTCAGGCAAAAATGGTCATCAGGTACGCGGCGAACAGCGCCAGGTGCGCCGCGCCGTTCAGCACGTTGGTGCGCCCGGTAGAGAACGAAATCTGGCACAGCAGCAGGGAGGCAACCATCACCACCATTTCCGGCGCGCCAAGGCCAAAGCGCAGTTCATTGCCGGTGAGGAAGGCGATAAGCGTTACCACCGGCACCGTCAGAGAAATGGTGGCCAGCACGGAGCCGAAGAACAGGTTCATCGCCCGCTGGACCTGATTGTTCAATACCGCTTTCAGCGCGCCAAGGCCTTCCGGAGAGAGGATCAGCAGCGCGACCAGGAAACCGGTAAAGGCCACGGGGGCGTTCATGCTGGTCAGCAACGTCTCAAGCGGATTAGCGTTCATTTTGGTTACGGCGATTACCGCAACCAGGTGTACCAGCAGCCAGGCGGTATGCCACTTGCTGCTATGCGCCGACGGTTTTCCGTGGTGCGGGTCATCGTCGTCGCCGTCATCTTCATGCTCGTAAACAAACAGGCTCTGGTGTGTTTTCGTTTGAATTAGCAGGAACACGCCGTACATGGCGGCGGAAATCAGCGCAACCAGCAGCGCCTGGCCGGTGGTGAAGTTAGCCCCGGGCAGCGCCATCGGGAAGACCAGCACGATAATCGCCAGTGGAAAAAGGGCGATCAGGTACTGTTTAAGGCCGAACAGATTCATATACTGGGTGGCGAATTTGCGCCCGCCCAACAATAAAGAAAAACCTACCAACCCGCCGGTGACAATCATGATGATTGAATAAAGCGTATCTCGCATCAGGGTCGGCGCGGCGTCGCCGGTGGCCATTAATGCGGAAATCAGGCTGACTTCAAGTATAACCACTGAAAGGCTTAAAATTAATGAGCCGTAGGGTTCGCCAAGGCGGTGCGCCAGAACGTCGGCGTGGCGAACAACGCTGAATGCGCTGCTCAGAATCCCGACCAGCGCCAGGATATTAATAGCAACGACCACTGGCAGTGACTGGCTGCTTCCCCAGAAAAACAGCACCGCCAGCGCCAGAACCGGAAAGGCGAGGGTGGTCTCCTTGTGGCGGGTTTTCACCGCCTCATGTGCATCGGTCATGAATTATCTCCAGGTATGCAGGTGTTATAATTATAGATACTGTAAGTTAATAAAATAACAGACATTGCGCGGACTATTTTGTTTTTTTACTTAAATTTACTACTCTGGCTCTATAAAAGTGGTAGATTGCCATAAAATGCGGTTACTATTTTTTTGTATCTATTATTCAGATAATTACTAAAACATCTTTCTCATTTATCTGTCGCCTTGCCAGCCGATTGAACCTCTACCAGACTCACTATTCACCCTTAAACCGGAGGTTGCCATGCCCTATAGCAACAAAAGTGAATTGCCCGACAGCGTTCAGCACGTTCTCCCCGCGCATGCCCAGGAGATTTACAAGGAAGCCTTTAACAGCGCCTGGGAACAGTATAAGCATAAAGAAGACCGACGCGATGACGCCACCCGTGAAGAGACGGCGCACAAAGTCGCCTGGGCGGCGGTGAAAAATGAGTACCAAAAAGGCGATGATGATAAGTGGCATAAGAAGAAGTAATCGCTCATGATACGCTCTCTGCTGCCTGAACCCTTGCCCGCGGCTCGTTCATTGCTTATTGTCGAATAAAGCTGGATAATAATTCGGCAATACTTCACGGATGGCACCAGATCATCGCCGGGAAGCGGGCAGTGGCGGAGGTAGTAGAAAGTGTTAACTCGTGATTTCTTACTGAATGCGGATTGTAAAACAGCGTTTGGCGCTATTGAGGAATCGCTTCTTTGGTCGGCAGAGCAGCGGGCAGCCTCTTTAGCGGCGACCCTGGCTTGTCGTCCGGACGATGGCTCGGTGTGGATCTTTGGCTACGGTTCGCTGATGTGGAACCCGGCGCTGGAGTATCGTGAATCCTGTACCGGTACCCTACCGGGCTGGCACCGCGCGTTTTGCCTGAGGCTCACCGCCGGGCGCGGTAGCGCAACTCAGCCTGGCCGTATGCTGGCGTTAAAAGAGGGCGGGCGTACCACCGGCGTCGCCTATCGCTTGCCTGATGAAACCCTGGAAGAAGAGCTGACCCTGCTGTGGAAGCGGGAGATGATCACCGGCTGCTACCTGCCGACCTGGTGCAAGCTGGATCTGGACGATGGCCGCACCGTCAACGCATTAGTTTTTATTATGGACCCGCGCCATCCGCTGTTTGAAGCCGATACCAGCGCGCAGGTCATTGCGCCGCTAATTGCACGCGCCAGCGGGCCGCTTGGCACCAACGCTCAGTATCTGTTCTCGCTCGATCAAGAGCTGCGGAAGCTCGGTATGCATGATGCCTGCCTCGACGATTTAGTCGGCAAGGTGCGTCATCTGCTAGGGGAAAGCAGCCAGCCCGGGCTGGCTTAAGAGTAGATCGCCCGGGTTTCCCCGGGCGTTTGCTATCAGGCGGGAACGTAGCTTATCGAGTGCTCCAGCGACTGGCTGTGGCTGTCGATAAGAACGTTCCAGGTGCCGCTGTAAGGCACGGTCAGATACGCGCTATCTCTGTCCTGTACGCTCAGAATATCCGCATGACTATCGCCAGGCACTTTGGCGCTCATCAGGTGAATGTGGCAGCGTTCGGAACAACGTACCACCAACGTATCACCGCCAAACAACGTTAAACTTGCTTTTACCATTGCCATTTAATCTTAACCCCGTTTCTGTCTACAGCATCCTGCCAGCCCATTAATCCGCGTGATATTGTTCACACTTTGCTCTGTGCATAACACCAAAGGGGAGGGAGGCGGATGCTGATTTTGATCAAAAAAAAGAATAAAGATTAAACAAAAATGACGTTGTTCCTGAAAGCTTTCAGCTGGCGTTGTTTTCGGTTAACAAACGCCGCCAGCTTAATATTTAATCCCGTTGAATGGTGGATTTTTAGAAGGTCAGGACTTTATCCGCCGCCAGCGTCCACTGCGCCAGCTCGACGAGGGTGCCAATCTCCACGCCATCAATCAGCGGCAGCGCGCCGACTCCCCGGCCATCGGCGCAGGTTTTACACAGCTTCACCGGCACGTTTTGCGCGGTGAGGATCTCTAGCATCTGCTGAATGTTGTAGCCTTCCGCAGGCTTCTGGCCGCGCAGGCCGGCGGTCACCGCATCGGACATTAAAAACAGCTTCAGTTCGAGGTCTGCCTGCTGCTCGCGCAGGGCGATAGCCAGGCGCAGGCTATTAAACAGGGATTCACTGCCGTAGGCGGCACCGTTCGCGATAATCACAATACGTTGCATAAGGACTCCTTCTATAAGGCACGGTTATTGCTTGGCTGAAGTATAAAGCGTTAAGCCGGGAGAGGGGTATGAATAATATGGCGAGCAATCCGCCAGAGGTGGTCGACTGGTTTGCGCGCGCGCGTCGCTTACAGAAGCAGCAGCTGCACCAGCTGGCGCAGCAGGGGGCGCTGGCAGGACAGATAAGCGCGCTGGTGCATATGCTGCAGTGCGAGCGCGGCGCGTCAAATATCTGGCTGTGCTCGGGCGGTAGACTGTATGCGGCGGAGTGCCGGGCGGGCGCGGCGCTGGTCGATGAGCAGATCACGCGGTTTTATGTGGCACTGGAGCCTGCACGCGATGCTGCCAGCAGCGCGCTATGTTGGCGCATTGCCTGCGCGGTGTGGTATCTGCCCCAGCTTGCGGCGCTGCGTAAACGCGTGCGTGACCGGGAGATTGCCGCCGAAGAGGCCACCGGGCAGTTTAGCCGCATTATCCGCCACCTGTTGAATATCATTCCGCAGCTCAACGACAGCATCGACGATCCGCAAATCGCCGGACGCATGGTTGCGCTTTACAGCTTTATGCAGGGAAAAGAGCTGGCCGGTCAGGAGCGCGCGCTGGGCGCGCTGGGCTTTGCCCGCGGGCAGTTCAGCGACGATCTGCGTCAGCAGCTGGTGGACCGCATCGACGGCCAGCAGCCCTGTTTCGACAGTTTTCAGGCCCTGGCCCAACCGCCGCAAACCGCCCTGTTCGCTGAACAGTGCCAGGCCAGCCTGGAGATTGAACAGCTACGGCGGATTGCCTGCACCCGTCAGCCGCCGGCGGACGAGGGAGAAACGGCGCTGCGCTGGTTTTGCGCTCAGACTCAGCGCCTCGAACAGCTGCGCGGCGTGGAAGAGCTGCTGATCGCTGATTTGCTTAATGCGGCGGACGCGCTGCTCGAGGGCGAGGCGCCGGAGGCTCAGCTGCCGCCCGCTGACTGGCAGGAGGAGAGTATTGCCCTGCGGCTGGATAAGCAGCTGTTGCCGCTGGTGCGCCAGCAGGCCCATGAGCTGCAGCAGCTCTCCGGCCAGCTTGCATCATTAAAAGATGCGCTTGAAGAGCGCAAGCTCATTGAAAAGGCCAAAAGCGTGCTGATGACCCACCAGGGAATGCAGGAGGAGCAGGCCTGGCAGGCGCTGCGTAAAATGGCGATGGACAAGAATCAGCGCATGGTTGAGATAGCCCGCGCGCTGCTGACGGTGAAGTCGCTATGGCGCGTAACCCCAAAGGAGTAGATGCACAATCAGCGGGCATTTATTGCCAGCCGACGGTGCATTTTTCGCTTTAAACGCGCCCGGGTAGTGAGCCAGGGCGCGTGAAATGGACTTCTGCAAAACTGGCATTAGCTTTGCATTAGATAAAATGAGTGAATCAAAGGTTTTGGGCAGCGCGCCAATGGCGGCGCGTATGTCCAGGGATAAAGGCGTCCAGCGGTGCGTAAGCACCGCCGGGCGCTTTTTTTTTGCGCGTTTCTGGAGTGGTTATGGGCGATAAGTTTTCGATTTCACGGCGGCGTTTATTACAGGCGGGGGCGGCGCTGGGCGGCGCGATGCTGCTCCCCGGCCTAATGCAGGCGGCGTGGGCGGCAGGGTCGGATAAACCAGAACAGACCACCGTGCGGGTGGGGTTTATTCCGCTAACCGACTGCGCTCCCTTAGCCATTGCCTCCCTGAAGGGGTTTGATAAAAAGCACGGTATTACCCTCGTGCCGAGCAAAGAGGCCAGCTGGGCGGCGGTGCGCGACAAGCTGGTCGCCGGAGAGCTCGATGCGGCGCACATTTTGTACGGCATGCTCTACGGCCTCGAGCTGGGTATCGCCAGTAAACCGCAGGCGATGGCCAACCTGATGACCCTTAACCGCAACGGCCAGGCGATTACGCTCTCCAGCGAGCTGCAGGAACAGGGTGTCACCGACCTGAGCGGACTAAAAAAACGGATCGGCCAGCAAGCGCCGGGCAGCTACACCTTCGCCCACACCTTTCCCACTGGTACCCACGCGATGTGGCTTTACTACTGGCTGGCGAGCGGCGGAATTAATCCCTTTGAGGATGTGCGCACCGTGGTAGTGCCGCCGCCGCAAATGGTGATGAACATGCGTATCGGCAATATGAGCGGCTTTTGCGTCGGCGAGCCGTGGAACGCGCGCGCCATTAACGATCGTATCGGCTTCACCGCCGCCACTTCTCAGGATATCTGGCCGGAGCACCCGGAAAAAATTCTCGGCACCCGCAGCGAATGGGTTACGCGTCATCCAAACACCGCGCGCGCGCTGGTGGCGGCGCTGATGGAGGCCCAGCGCTGGATTGAAGCCTCCGCCGACAACACCCGCGAAACGGCGCGTCTCCTTGCCAGACGCGCATGGCTGAACACCAAAGAGCAGTACCTCACCGGACGCATGCTCGGCGAATACGACAACGGTATCGGCCGCCGCTGGCAGGACGCGCACCCGATGCGCTTCTATGAACAGGGGGAAGTGAGTTTTCCGTGGCTCTCGGACGGCATGTGGTTTTTGACCCAGTTCCGCCGTTGGGGATTGCTGAAGTCGGCGCCGGATTATCTGGCGGTGGCCCAGCGCATTAACCGGATTGACGTCTGGAAAGAGGCCGCCCAGGCGGTCGGCGGCATCAGCGCGCCGACGCAGGCGATGCGCAGCAGTACGCTGATCGATGGCAAGGTCTGGAATGGGGTCGATCCGGAAGGTTACGCCCGCAGTTTCGCGATTCAACGTAAGGGGGCATGAGATGAAACACGCATATAAACCGCAACCGCCGGCCAGCGCCGATAAAGCGCCCGGCGAAATCATTACCCTGCCGCCGCTGCAGGTGCGCAAAACCACGCCTCCGCTCAGCCGCTGGCTGCGCGATGTTACCCAGCGTCTTCTGCCGCCGCTGCTCGGGCTGGGATTACTGCTGCTGGGCTGGCAGCTGGCGGCGATGAACAGCAAAGGTTTCCCGACCCCGCTTAGCACCCTGGATTCGGCGTTGACCATTTTTGCCGATCCGTTTTATCAGGACGGGCCCAACGATATGGGCATCGGCTGGAACGTGCTGGCGTCGTTGCAGCGGGTGGCGGTGGGATTTGGACTTGCCGCGCTGGCGGGAATTCCGCTCGGCTTCCTGATTGGCCGCTCGCTGTTTTTCGCCCGGATGTTTAACCCGCTTATCGCACTGCTGCGCCCGGTGAGCCCGCTGGCCTGGCTGCCCATTGGTCTGCTGCTGTTCCAGAAAGCGGAACCGGCCTCCAGCTGGACCATTTTTATCTGCTCGATCTGGCCGATGGTGATTAACACCGCCGAGGGCGTGCGGCGTATTCCTGAGGATTACCTCAACGTCGCCCGGGTGCTGCAGCTTTCCGAATGGACGGTGATGCGCAAGATCCTCTTTCCGGCGGTATTGCCGGCGGTGCTGACCGGGGTTCGTCTCTCCATCGGTATCGCCTGGCTGGTGATTGTCGCCGCCGAAATGCTCACCGGCGGCTTAGGGATCGGCTTCTGGATCTGGAACGAGTGGAACAACCTCAACGTCGAAAACATCATCATCGCCATCGTCATTATCGGCGTGGTCGGGCTGCTGCTGGAACAGGGGCTAATGCTGCTCGCCCGTCGTTTTAGCTGGCAGGAAAAATAAGGAGTCGCAGATGAAACCATTAATTCAGGTCCAGGGCGTCAGCCAGCGTTTTAACACCGCCAGCGGCGAATTCCTGGCATTGCAGAACGTCTCCTTCGACATCTACGAAGGGGAAACCATCAGCCTGATCGGCCACTCCGGCTGCGGTAAATCAACCCTGCTGAATCTGATAGCCGGGATAGCCCTGCCGACGGAAGGCGGCCTGCTGTGCGACAACCGCGAAATCGCCGGGCCGGGGCCGGAACGCGCGGTGGTGTTTCAGAACCACTCCCTGCTGCCGTGGCTGACCTGCTTTGACAACGTGGCGCTGGCGGTGGACCAGGTCTTTCGCCGCAGCATGAGCAAAGGCGAGCGCCAGGAGTGGATTGAACACAACCTCGAGCGTGTACAGATGGGCCACGCCCTGCACAAGCGTCCGGGGGAGATCTCCGGTGGGATGAAGCAGCGCGTTGGCATTGCCAGGGCGCTGGCGATGAAACCGAAAGTGTTGCTGCTGGATGAACCCTTTGGCGCCCTTGATGCCCTGACGCGGGCGCATTTACAGGACGCGGTGATGCAGATCCAGCAATCATTGAATACCACCATCGTCATGATTACCCATGATGTGGATGAGGCGGTGCTGCTTTCCGATCGGGTGCTGATGATGACCAACGGACCGGCGGCGACGGTCGGGGAGATCCTCGACGTCAATCTGCCGCGACCGCGCAATCGCGTGCAGCTGGCGGACGACAGCCGCTATCACCATCTGCGCCAGCAGATCCTGCACTTCCTCTATGAAAAACAGCCGAAAGCGGCATAGGGGGCGGCGATGACGCGGCAACTGGTGATTATCGGCAATGGCATGGCGGCCACGCGTCTGGCGCAGGCGCTGGTGGAGCGGGATGCGCGGCGGTTTAGCATCACCATTATCGGCGATGAACCTTGCCAGGCCTATAACCGCATTCAGCTGTCGCCGGTGCTTGGCGCGGAGAAAACCGCAGGCGCGACGCGACTGCTGCCCGCGGAGTGGTATTCGCAACAGAACGTCACGGTACGTGCCGGTGAAACGGTTACGGCGGTGGATATGGCGGCGCGTACGCTGCAAACCAGCGCAGGCGAACTTGGCTGGGATGAACTGGTGTTTGCCACAGGTTCGCTGCCGTTTCTGCCGCCGCTGCCGGGCATCACGCTGCCGCACGTTTTTGCTTTCCGCACCCTGGCGGACGTTGATGGCATCCTGGCCATCGACGGCCCGGCGGTGGTTATCGGCGGCGGCATTCTCGGCGTGGAGGCCGCCGCGGCGCTACGCCGTCATGGTGACAGTGTCACTTTACTGCACCGCGGAAACTGGCTGATGGAGCAGCAGACTGATGCCTTTGTTGGCGAACAGCTGCAAATACTGCTCGCCGAGCGTGGGATCGGCTGCGTGATGGAGAGCCGTATCGCCGCCATTGATGAACGTCAGGTACTGCTGGAGGACGGGCGCGCGTTTGCCGCCTCGCGGGTGGTACTGGCGACCGGCGTGCAGCCGAACAAAGGGCTGGCCGAGCGCAGCGGGCTGGCGTGCGGTCGCGGAATTCTCGTCGATCGCCGGCTGGCAACCGCGCAGCCGGGGGTTAGCGCCCTCGGCGAGTGTTGTGAAATCGACGGTCAGACCTGGGGGCTGGTGGCGCCGTGCCTGCGTCAGGCGGAGGTGCTGGCGGATCGCCTGTGCGCGATCCCTGGCGAGGATTTCAGCTGGCAGGATAGCGGCACCCGCCTGAAGGTCACCGGCATTGAACTGTTCAGCGCCGGCGCGCTGCGGGCCGATGAGCAGGATGACGTATATACCAGTTGGGATCCGCTGGACCGCCACTACCGTCGCCTGCTGCTGCGCGACGGCAAGCTGCGCGGCGTACTGCTGCTCGGTGATTGCAGCAGCGCCGCGCCCCTGACCGCTCTGCTGGGGGCGCATGCGCCAGCGCCGGCAGAGTGGCTCTTCAATCCCTCTTCAACGATGCAGCCGCGCGCTGCGGGACAAACGACGATGACAAAACCTGTATTAGTGCTGGTCGGACACGGTATGGTCGGCCACCATTTTCTTGAGCAATGCGTCAGCCGTGACCTTCACCAACAGTACCGGATTGTGGTGTTCTGCGAGGAGCGCTATGCCGCCTACGACCGGGTTCATCTGACGGAATATTTCGCCGGACGCAGCGCGGAATCCCTGTCGCTGGTGGAAGGGGATTTTTTTACTCAGCACGGTATTGAGCTGCGCCTGAGCGAATCGGTCGCCAGCATCGACCGCGAAGCGCGGGTGGTGCGCGATGCCTTCGGCCACGAAACCCACTGGGATAAGCTGGTGCTGGCGACGGGCTCTTACCCGTTTGTTCCGCCGGTGCCGGGCCATAATCTTGAGGGCTGTTTTGTTTACCGTACGCTGGACGACCTCGACCAGATTGCCGCCCGCGCCGCAACCGCCCAACGGGGCGTGGTGATCGGCGGCGGCCTGCTCGGGCTGGAAGCGGCCAACGCGCTGAAGCAGCTGGGGCTGGAAACTCACGTTGTCGAGTTTGCGCCGAACCTGATGGCGGTGCAGCTGGACAACGGCGGCGCGGCGATGCTGCGGGAAAAAATTAGCGAGCTGGGCGTCGGAGTGCATACCAGCAAGGCGACGACGGAAATTGTTCGCAATGAGCAGGGGCTGCAGCTGAACTTCGCCGACGGCAGCTCGCTGGCGACCGATATGCTGGTGTTCTCCGCCGGTATTCGCCCGCAGGACGCGCTGGCGCGCAGCGGCGGACTGAGCGTAGGCGAACGAGGCGGGATTTGCATCGACAACCAGTGCCGCACCTCCGACCCGGACGTGCTGGCGATCGGCGAATGCGCCTTGTGGGACAACAAAATTTATGGTCTGGTGGCGCCAGGCTATCAGATGGCGCGCGCCGCGGCGGCTACCCTGGCGGGCGAAGCGGGCAGCTTTAGCGGCGCGGATATGAGCACTAAGCTGAAGCTGCTTGGCGTTGATGTCGCCTCGTTCGGCGACGCCCAGGGGCGTACCCCGGGCTGTCAGAGCTATCAGTGGACTCACGGGCCGCAGCAGATCTACAAAAAAATCGTGGTCAGCGCGGATGGCAAAAACCTGCTCGGCGGAGTGCTGGTCGGGGATGCCAGCGACTACGCCACGCTGCTACAGATGATGCTTAACGGGATGGCTTTACCCAAACACCCGGAAAGCCTGATCCTTCCAGCGCTGGAGGGTGCCGCGCCGAAGGCGCTCGGGGTCGCGGCGCTGCCGGACGGCGCGCAGATTTGCTCCTGTCACAACGTCAGCAAAGGCGATATCTGCCAGGCGGTGAGCGGCGGCGCGGGCGACATGGCGGCGATAAAAAGTTGCACCAAAGCGGCGACCGGCTGCGGCGGCTGTAGCGCGCTGGTGAAACAGGTGATGGAGTACCAGCTTGCCGAGCAGGGCGTCGAAGTCAAAAAGGATATCTGCGAGCACTTTCCGTGGTCGCGCCAGGAGATCTATCACCTGGTACGCGTCAACCATATCCGCACCTTCGAACAGCTGATTGCCCGTTATGGACACGGCCACGGCTGTGAGGTCTGTAAACCTCTGGTGGCTTCGGTGCTGGCCTCCTGTTGGAATGAATATCTGCTGAAGCCGGCGCATTTGCCGCTTCAGGACACCAACGATCGCTACTTCGCCAATATACAGAAAGACGGCACCTATTCGGTGGTACCGCGCATGGCGGCAGGAGAGGTGACGCCCGACGGTCTGATTGCGATCGGCCAGATCGCCAAACGCTATCAGCTGTACAGTAAAGTGACCGGCGGTCAGCGTATCGACCTGTTCGGCGCGCGCCTGGAGCAGCTCCCGGCAATCTGGCGCGAGCTGGCCGAGGCGGGATTTGAAACCGGCCACGCCTACGGCAAATCCCTGCGGACGGTGAAATCCTGCGTCGGTTCGACCTGGTGCCGCTACGGCGTCCAGGATTCCACCGGCCTGGCGGTCACCCTCGAACATCGCTACAAGGGGCTGCGCGCGCCGCACAAAATTAAAATGGCCGTCTCCGGCTGTACCCGTGAATGCGCGGAAGCCCAGGGGAAAGATATTGGGGTTATCGCCACGGAGAAGGGATGGAACCTGTACGTTTGCGGTAACGGTGGCATGAAACCGCGCCATGCCGACCTGTTCGCCAGCGATCTTGATGAAGCCACGCTTATCCGCAGTATTGACCGGCTGCTGATGTTCTACATTCGTACCGCCGATCGCCTGCAGCGCACCAGTACCTGGATGGATAACCTTGAAGGCGGGGTCGACTATCTGCGCGAGGTAATCCTCGAAGACAGCCTTGGCATCGGCGAAGAGCTGGAGCAGGAGATGATGCGGGTGGTCGAGAGCTACCAGTGTGAATGGCAAACCACCCTTAACGATCCGCAGCGGCTGGCGCTGTTCCGCTCCTACGTGAACAGCGATGAACCGGACGAAACCGTACAGCGGCAAACCCTGCGCGGCCAGCCGCAGCTGGCCCCCTTCGCGGCGCAGGGCGAACCGACGCTGCCGTCCCGCCCGTGGCAGGTTATTTGCGATCTCGACGCCATCCCGCAGCAGGCGGGGATTGGCGCGCGGCTCGGCGAGCGGCAGATTGCGCTGTTCCGCTTTGGCGATCAGGTGTATGCCCTTGATAACCTTGAGCCAGGCAGCGAGGCCAACGTTCTGTCGCGCGGTCTGCTTGGCGATGCGGGCGGCGAGCCGATCGTGATTTCGCCTCTGTATAAGCAGCGTATCCGTCTGCGCGATGGCCGCCAGTGCGACGGCAGCGAACAGGCGGTGCGCGCCTGGCCGGTTAAAGTGGAGAACGGCAAGGTGTGGGTTGGCAACCAGCAGCTGCTGGCGCGCGCGGAGGCCTCTTGATGACGGAAACCAGAACCACATGCCCCTATTGCGGAGTTGGCTGCGGGGTTATCGCCAGTAGGGGACCTTACGGTCAGGTTACCGTGCGCGGCGATGAGCAGCACCCGGCAAACTTTGGCCGCCTGTGCGTTAAGGGAGCGGCGCTGGGCGAAACCGTCGGCCTGGAGGGGCGAATGTTATTCCCGGAAGTCGACGGCGAACGCGCGACCTGGCCGCAGGCGCTGGCGGCGGCAGGTTCGCGCCTGCGGGAGATTCTCGATCGGCACGGGCCGCAGGCGGTGGCGTTTTACGCCTCCGGCCAGTTGCTGACCGAGGACTACTACGCGGCGAATAAGCTGATGAAGGGGTTTATCGGCGCGGCGAATATCGATACCAATTCGCGGCTGTGTATGTCTTCAGCGGTGACCGGCTACAAACGGGCGCTGGGCGCTGATGTGGTGCCGTGCAGCTATGAGGACGTGGAAAACAGCGATCTGGTGGTGCTGGTCGGGTCAAACGCCGCCTGGGCGCATCCGGTGCTTTATCAGCGGCTGGCGCAGGCGAAGCGCGACAATCCGCAGATGCGGGTAGTGGTCATCGATCCGCGTCGGACCGCCACCTGCGATATCGCTGACCGACATCTGGCGCTGGCCCCCGGCAGCGACGGCGGGCTCTTTGTCGGCCTGCTGAACGCCATTGCCGCCAGCGGCGTCATCAGCGACGATTTTAGTGATGCCCAGCGGGCGCTGGCCATCGCCCAGGACTGGGACCTCGACAAAGTGGCGCAGTTCTGCGGCCTGCCGCGACAACAGATCGCCGATTTCTACCGCGAGTTTATCGCCGCCCCGCGCGCCATCACGCTCTATACCATGGGAATCAATCAATCCGCCAGCGGCAGCGATAAATGTAACGCTATCATCAACGTACACCTGGCCTGCGGTAAATACGGGCGTCCGGGCTGCGGACCGTTTTCGCTGACTGGTCAACCCAACGCCATGGGGGGGCGCGAAGTGGGCGGCCTGGCGACCATGCTGGCGGCGCATATGAACTTTGAACCCGATGATTTACGGCGCCTGGCGCGATTCTGGGGCAGCGAACGTCTGGCGCAAACGCCGGGGCTGACGGCGGTGGATCTGTTCGCCGCCATTGGCCGCGGCGAGGTAAAAGCGGTGTGGATTATGGGCACCAATCCGGTGGTGTCGCTGCCGGACAGCCACGCGGTAAGCGAAGCGCTGGCGCGGTGTCCGCTGGTCATCGTTTCCGACGTCGCCGCCGCTACCGATACCGGACGCTTCGCCCATATCCGTTTTCCCGCGCTGGCGTGGGGAGAGAAGAGCGGCACGGTGACCAACTCCGAACGGCGGATCTCCCGCCAGCGTGCTTTCATGCCGCCGCCGGGAGAGGCCAGGGCCGACTGGTGGATCGTCGCCCGCGTGGCCGAGGCGCTGGGCTTCGGTTCCGCCTTTGCCTGGCAGCATCCGCACGAGGTGTTCAGCGAACACGCCGCGCTTTCAGGATATGAAAACGATGGCCAGCGGGCGTTTGATATCGGCGGACTGGCGGATCTTAGCCGCGAAGCGTGGGATGCGCTGGAACCGGTGCGCTGGCCGGTGAGCCGCAGTGAAGCAGCCTGGAGTGTGCATAAGGGCTGGCATCGCGACGGTAAACTGCGGATGGTGCCGGTCGCACCGCAACCTACCCGGGCGACCACCGATGCGTTCTATCCGCTGATCCTCAACAGCGGGCGGATTCGCGATCAGTGGCACACCATGACCCGCACCGGCGCGGTGCCGCGTCTGATGCAGCATATTAACGAGCCGGTGGTAGAGGTCGCGCCGGCGGACGCGGAGCGCTATCACCTGCTGGAAGGCGAACTGGCGCGGGTCCGCTCACCGAATGGGGTGATGGTAGCAAAAGTGACGATCGGTGACGGTCAGCGGCCCGGATCGCTGTTTGTGCCGATGCACTGGAATAATCAGTTTGCTCGCCAGGGACGGGTGAATAACCTGCTGACGGCGGTCACCGACCCGCACTCCGGGCAGCCGGAAAGTAAACAGACGGCGGTGGCGATAGCCGCCTGGTTGCCGGCGTGGAAAGGCGAGCTTTTTTCACGCCAACCGGTTCCGCTCCCCGCTTCGCTGCACTGGCGGCGGCGGGCGGCGCAGGGCATTATCCATCTTTCGCTGGCGGGGGATATCCGCTCCCGCGACTGGCTGGTGGAGTGGTGCCAGCAGCAGGGATGGCAGATGCAGGTAGCCGAGGGCGGCAAGGTCTGGAACCTGTTGGCGTGGCGGGAGGGAGAGCTGATGCTCGGCTGGTGGAGCGACGCCAGCGAGCCGCCTATCGATGCCGAATGGATTTACGCCGCGTTTCACGTCCCGCCGCAGAACGCCGCCCAGCGCCACGCGTTATTGAGCGGCAGAAAGGGCGGCGATGAGATGCCGCGCGGGCGTATTATTTGTAGCTGCTTTAGCGTGGGCGAACGGGCGATAGGCGAAGCTATCGCCGGCGGCTGCCGTACGCCCGGCGCGCTGGGGGTGAAACTGAAATGCGGCACCAACTGCGGCTCCTGCATCCCGGAACTGAAAGCGCTGCTGGCGGCGAAGCTGGCGCAGGCCTGAGATTCAGCATATTCCTGGAATCGTCCTCAGGGCTGCGGGGGAGCGCAAAAAACGATAAACTCATATTTTGCCGCCACCACTTCGTGAGTAGATGTAACCGATTTGAGCTCTCTGCCGTTCCGCGTAACCCCGTTTTTACCGCTTCTCCTGCTGCTGACAGGCATGCCCGCCCGCGCGCTGCAGGATAACCAGGCATTCTCTAAGGGTCCTGAGACCTTACCCGACCTCGGCCTCGCGCCGCAGGTGGATGACGACGCAAAGCACTTTGCCGAGATGGCGAAAAAATTTGGCGAAGCCAGTATGAGCGATAACGGGCTGACAACCAGCGAACAGGCGCGAGTATTTGCCATCGGTAAGCTGGGGAACGAGGTCAGCCACCAGCTGGAGAACTGGCTTTCGCCGTGGGGCAACGCCAACGTCGATCTGCTGGTCGATAAAGAGGGAAATTTTACCGGCAGTAAGGGGAGCTGGTTTGTCCCGTTGCAGGATAACGGCGACTACCTTACCTGGAATCAGTACTCGGTCACCCAGCGGGATACGGGGCTGGTCGGCAATATTGGTCTCGGGCAGCGCTGGCGGATGGGCTCCTGGCTGCTGGGCTACAACTCTTTCTACGATAAAGCCCTGGACGATCGCATGGCGCGCGGCAGCGTCGGGGCCGAAGCCTGGGGCGAGTCGCTGCGCCTGTCGGCAAACTACTACCAACCGCTCGGCGGCTGGCAGCAGGGGAGTAGCCTGACCCAGCAGCAGCGCATGGCGAACGGCTACGATGTGACCGCCCAGGCGCGGCTGCCGTTTTATCAGCACATTAATACCAGCGTCAGCGTGGAGCAGTATTTTGGCGATAGCGTCGATTTGTTCCATTCGGGTACCGGCTACCACAACCCGGTCGCGGTGTCGGTGGGGCTGAATTACACTCCCGTTCCGCTGGTGACGGTGACGGCTAAGCATAAGCAGGGCGAGAGCGGCGTCAGCCAAAATGATGTCGGGCTGAAGCTGAACTATCGCTTCGGCGTCCCGCTGAAGCAGCAGCTGGCGGCCGATGAAGTCGCCGTTAGCCGATCGCTTCGCGGCAGCCGCTACGACAGCCCGGAACGCGATAACCTGCCGGTAGTTGAATATCGCCAGCGTAAAACGCTGTCGGTTTATCTGGCGACGCCGCCCTGGGATCTTCAGCCGGGGGAGACGGTGCAGCTAAAACTACAGATTCGTAGCCTGCACGGCATTAAGTCGCTGAGCTGGCAGGGGGATACCCAGGCGCTAAGCCTGACCTCGCCGATTGAAGCCAACAGTACGGACGGCTGGACCGTGATTATGCCGCGCTGGAGCAGCGAAGCCGGGGCGAGCAACCGCTGGCATCTTTCGCTGGTGGTGGAGGATAAAACGGGTCAGCGCGTCTCATCCAATGAGATCGCACTGGCGCTGACGGAGCCGTTGGTACACGTACCGGCCGAGGGCGTTTCGTGGCCGCAACAGCCCTAGAATACCCGTTCCTGATGGACCCAAACCGCCGCTTCCACGCGCGATTTTAGCTTCATTTTCTTCAGCATATGCTTAACGTGCACTTTGACGGTGCTTTCGGTGATATCCAGACGGCGGGCGATCATTTTATTCGGCAGGCCCTGGGCAATCAGCTTGAGAATGTCGCGCTCGCGCGGGGTCAGCTGGCTGATGTCGCGGTCCGAGGTGGCGCGATTGGCGCGCAGGCTGGCCGCCAGTACCGGGGTTAACGCTTCGCTAAGCACCATTTCGCCCGCCGCCGCCTGCTGCAGCGCTTTCAGCAGATCTTCCGGTTCCATATCCTTCAGCAGATAGCCGTCGGCGCCGCGTTTCAGGGCGGTCACCACATCTTCTTCATGATTGGAAACGCTAAATACCACCACGCGGCCGGAAAGCGTCTTCTCGCGCAGCTTGTCGAGGGTTTCCAGACCGTTCATGCCCGGCATATTGAGATCCAGCAGAATTAAATCCGGATCTAAGGCTTCCGCCATCGCAATACCCTGCTCGCCGTTGCTGGCTTCACCGATCACCTGGATATCCGGTGCCATGCTGATCAGCTGTTTGACGCCGGTGCGCAGCATGGGGTGGTCGTCGATGAGAAGGATGGTTGCCCGTTCCTGTTGACTCATGGAGTTCTCCTTATTGAATTGAAAACGATTTTTCAGGGATAAAAGTGACCACCACTTCGGTTCCGCCGGTTTCCCGACGCCGGACCTGGCAGTCCCCGCGCAGGCTCTGCGCGCGATCGCGCATGATAATCAAGCCGTAGTGGTTGCTGCGTTCCGCGTGGTCCGGCACACCGCGGCCGTTATCGGCGACCACCAGGCGGACCTGATTGTCCCGCAGCGTCACGCTGACGCTGACCTCAGTGGCGCTTGCGTGCTTCAGCGCGTTGCTAAGCGCTTCCCGGGCGATTTGCAGCAGATGAATGGCCTGGTGTGACGGCACAAAACGCGGCGGCAGCTGGTAATCCAGGCGCACCGTAAAACCGAAGTGGGCGCTGTATTCCTGGCAACTGGCCTCCAGCGCCGGGCGCAGCCCCGGTTCGGTGAGCTGTAGCCGGAAGGTCGTCAGCAGTTCGCGCAGCTGGGCCCAGGAGGTATTGAGTTCATTACGGATTTGCCCCAGCAACTGGCGGCTCGCTTCCGGCAGATCGTCGCCCTGCATCTGCAGGCAGCTGACCTGCATTTTCATACAGGAGAGCGACTGGGCGATGGAGTCGTGGAGTTCGCGGGCGATGGTGGCGCGCTCCTCCATGACGATAAGCTGCTGCTGGTGCTCCTGATGCCGGTCAAGGGCGAGGGTGCCGGTGAGTTGCTCCACCAGCGTATCCACCAGCTGCTGCTGATCGTGGCTCAGATGCCGCCCGGCGGGCAGGGTGGCCAGCAGAATACCGTACTGATTATGGGCATCCGACAGCCGCCATTTTAAGGTGGTGCCGGTATCTGGCAGCGGCGGCAGGTCGCGCGGGCAGAGGTAGCAGCCTCTGTCGTCACACTGAATATCGGAGTGGCAGGAAAACTCCTGATGATTGTCTTCATCTTCGAGGTCGTAAACGCGAACTTCAATATCGCGCAGCAGGGTTAACCCCTGCAGCCCGTTCAGAACCGGAGAAATGCGCTCGCAGAGCGGCGCGTTCGAGTGCAGACGGCGGTTGGCTTGCCACAGGAAGGCGAGGATCTCGTTTTTCTGCTCCAGGCCCGCGGTTTTTTCCTGCACTCGGCGTTCCAGCACCGAATAGCTCTCTGCCAGCTCTTCAGACATATTGTTCAGCGCCATGCCGAGCGTCGCCATCTCGTTGCGCCCGCTAATCTGCGCGCGCTGGGTAAAATCGCGTCGGCTTACCGCGCGGGCCATACCCAGTAGCTGTTTCCACGGGCGCAACAGGCGCGCGCGCAGCCAGACGATGGTGAACACCAGCAGCAGCGCCATTCCTACGGCCATGATGCGCTGGATCCAGACAACGTGTTTAATTCGCTCTTCGGTGGTGTGATCGAAGGCGGTAACCAACTGGTCTATACGGTCGACAAACCCGGCGACATCGGTCGCTACCGAGGCCTGGTTTTGCGCGTTGCGCATGCCCGGCGCCAGCTCCAACTGCCAGTAGTGCTGCAGCGCCTGGAGCTGCCGCTGCTGATCGTCATGGCGCGCGGCGTACTGCAGTTCCGGGCTAAAGACGGTTGTCGTCATTTCATCCAGCAGCTTTTCATCGTTTTCGCCCAGCGGCACAGCCGCCAGCAGGCGATAGCTCTGCATGCGCAGCGAACCGGCTTTGTTAATGGCGTGCGCGCTGCCCTGGACGCCGTGCACCAGGCGAGAAGAGATCGCCATTCCGGCGACGCCGATGATGGTAGCCAGCAGAACGATCAGCGCGAGTTGATTCACCAGCGTCAGCGGCGTAAAAAGACGTTTCAACATGGGGTACGGGGCTCCTGACCGGCAAATTATCCGGGAGTGGCGCTTATTCTCGGCCATCCCCCGGAGTATACCCATACCCCTAAAGGATTACCCCTTAATTGTCAGGATGGGGTGGGCTGGTGGCAGGCGTTCGGGTAATTCCAGCACTGGCGTGAAAAACCACACTTTTTTTCGCAGAAACAGCTACTCACTTCGGGTGATACGTTTTTTTTAGCCAAATCGACGCCAACTTTTCCTTTGATTTATATCAACTTACCGCCGCCTGTAACCCATAAGGTAGCCAGGGTTAATACGAATTATCAGAGGTGTCTATGAGTCACTCTTCAATCCCGGAGAAGACTACCAGCTCAGTCATTAGCGACTGGCGTCCCGAAGATCCTGAATTCTGGCAGCAGCGCGGTCATCGCGTCGCCAGCCGCAATCTGTGGATCTCCGTTCCATGTCTTTTGCTGGCATTCTGCGTCTGGATGTTGTTCAGCGCCGTTGCCGTCAACCTGAATAAAGTCGGCTTTCAGTTTACTACCGATCAGTTGTTTATGCTGACCGCGCTCCCGGCGCTCTCCGGCGCGCTGCTGCGCGTGCCTTACGCGTTTATGGTGCCGCTGTTCGGCGGCCGTCGCTGGACCGCATTCAGTACCGGGATCATGATCGTCCCCTGCGTCTGGTTGGGCTTCGCGGTGCAGGATACCGCTACGCCATTTAGCGTTTTCGTGATTATTTCTCTGCTGTGCGGCTTTGCGGGGGCGAACTTTGCTTCCAGTATGGCTAACATCAGCTTCTTCTTTCCGAAACAGAAGCAGGGCGGCGCGCTGGGTATCAACGGCGGCCTTGGGAATATGGGCGTCAGCGTAATGCAGCTGGTTGCCCCTCTGGTGGTATCGCTATCGATTTTCGCCGTCTTTGGCGGAACCGGCAGCGAGCAGCCGGATGGCTCCATGCTGTATCTGGAAAACGCGGCGTGGATCTGGGTGCCGTTCCTGATTATCTTCACCCTGGCGGCGTGGTTCTTTATGAACGACCTGTCGGCGTCGAAGGCCTCGCTGAGCGAGCAGCTACCGGTACTGAAACGCGCGCATCTGTGGATTATGGCGCTGCTCTATCTTGCCACCTTCGGCTCGTTTATCGGCTTCTCTGCGGGCTTCGCCATGCTGTCGAAAACCCAGTTTCCGGATGTGCAGATTCTGCACTATGCCTTCTTCGGGCCGTTTATCGGCGCCCTGGCGCGCTCAACCGGTGGGGCGATCTCCGACCGCCTGGGCGGGACGCGCGTGACGCTGGTGAACTTTGTGGTGATGGCTATCTTCTGCGGCCTGCTGTTCCTGACGCTGCCGACCCACGGCGAGGGCGGCAACTTTATCGCCTTCTTCGCGGTGTTTATGGTGCTGTTCCTGACCGCCGGTCTGGGCAGCGCGTCGACCTTCCAGATGATCTCGGTTATCTTCCGTAAAATGACCATGGATCGCGTTAAGGCGCAGGGCGGCAGCGAAGCGCAGGCCATGCGTGAAGCGGCGACCGATACGGCGGCGGCGCTGGGCTTTATTTCGGCAATTGGCGCGATTGGCGGGTTCTTTATTCCCAAGGCATTTGGTATTTCGCTGGATCTCACTGGGTCACCGACCGGCGCCATGAAGGTCTTCCTGGTGTTCTATATCGCCTGCGTGGTGATTACCTGGGCGGTCTACGGACGTAAGCAGAAATAATATTTCTATTTGAATTTCTGCAAAGGGCGCAACGATATTTGCGCCCTTTTTATTGGTTATTACTTAGTTACAACATACTAGTGGTTCTGGGGAATATTAAAAGCCGCCTGAAGTCACAAAAATAATGACGTCAGGCGCGTCTACCCCTTAATACCGTGGGGAATAACAAAACCAAGGTTCCTGCAGCCTTTTTAATTAAATATCTTTATTTATCAATAAAATAATAAACAGAAATAAATACTACTTTGGTGGTAATAAGCGTTTTGCCTCGCGTTCATAAGCCCTATGCTCTTGATCGTTATCAATTCTCACCCTCTTTCATAGCGTTACCTTCGCTGCAAATCCAGCAATGTCGATTTATCAGAGAGCCGTCAGGCTCCACACAGGAGAAACCCGATGAGTAAATTCCTGGACCGGTTTCGCTACTTCAAACAGAAGGGTGAAACCTTTGCCGATGGGCACGGCCAGCTTCTAAAAACCAACCGGGACTGGGAGGATGGATACCGTCAACGTTGGCAGCACGATAAAGTTGTGCGCTCCACCCACGGCGTCAACTGCACCGGCTCGTGCAGCTGGAAGATTTATGTCAAAAATGGTCTCGTCACCTGGGAAACCCAGCAGACCGACTATCCGCGCACCCGTCCGGATATGCCAAACCACGAGCCGCGCGGCTGCCCGCGCGGCGCCAGCTACTCCTGGTACCTCTACAGCGCCAACCGCCTTAAGTATCCGCTGATGCGCAAACGCCTGATGAAGATGTGGCGTGAAGCGAAGGCGCAGCACAGCGATCCGGTTGACGCCTGGGCCTCAATCATTGAAGACGCCGACAAAGCAAAAAGCTTTAAGCAGGCGCGCGGCCGCGGCGGCTTTGTGCGTTCCTCGTGGAAAGAGGTGAACGAGCTGATTGCCGCCTCTAACGTCTATACCGTCAAAACCTACGGCCCGGACCGCGTGGCAGGCTTCTCGCCCATTCCGGCGATGTCGATGGTCTCCTATGCCTCCGGCGCGCGCTATCTGTCGCTGATCGGCGGCACCTGCCTGAGCTTCTACGACTGGTACTGCGACCTGCCGCCTGCCTCTCCACAGACCTGGGGCGAGCAGACCGACGTGCCGGAATCGGCCGACTGGTACAACTCCAGCTACATCATCGCCTGGGGTTCCAACGTTCCGCAGACCCGTACTCCCGACGCGCACTTCTTTACCGAAGTGCGCTATAAAGGCACCAAAACCGTTGCCATCACCCCTGATTACGCCGAAATCGCCAAGCTTTGCGATCTGTGGCTGGCGCCGAAGCAGGGTACCGATGCGGCGATGGCGTTGGCGATGGGCCACGTGATGCTGCGCGAATTCCATCTCGATAAACCGAGCCAGTATTTCACCGATTACGTGCGCCGCTATACCGATATGCCGATGCTGGTGATGCTCGAAGAGCGCGACGGTTATTACGCGGCGGGGCGTATGCTGCGCGCGGCGGATCTGGTCGATGCGCTAGGTCAGGAAAAGAATCCGGAATGGAAAACCGTCGCTTTTGATGAGAAGGGCGAAATCACCGTACCCAACGGTTCTATCGGCTTCCGCTGGGGCGATAAAGGCAAATGGAACCTTGAACAGCGCGACGGTAAAACCGGCGAAGACCTTGAGCTGTGCCTGAGCCTGCTGGGTAGCCATGACGATATCGCCAACGTCGGCTTCCCGTATTTTGGCGGCGAAGGTACCGAGCACTTTAATAAAGTCGAGCTGGAAAACGTGCTGCTGCACAAACTGCCGGTCAAACGCCTGCAAAAAGCCGACGGCTCTAGCGTGCTGGTCGCCACCGTATACGATCTGACCATGGCCAACTACGGTCTGGATCGCGGTCTGGGCGATGAAAACTGCGCCAGCAGCTATGATGACGTGAAAGCGTATACCCCGGCATGGGCGGAGAAAATCACCGGCGTTTCCCGGGCGCACATTATCCGTACCGCGCGTGAGTTTGCCGATAACG
The DNA here is from genome assembly GCF_018139045.1 of Klebsiella pasteurii. NCBI lineage: Bacteria > Pseudomonadati > Pseudomonadota > Gammaproteobacteria > Enterobacterales > Enterobacteriaceae > Klebsiella > Klebsiella pasteurii. Next base: position 1,620,988 of record NZ_CP073236.1, on the reverse strand, counting down.
CCGATAAGACCCACGGCCGTTCGATGATCATCGTCGGCGCCGGTCTGAACCACTGGTTCCACCTCGATATGAACTATCGCGGTCTTATCAATATGCTGATCTTCTGCGGCTGCGTCGGTCAGAGCGGTGGCGGCTGGGCGCACTACGTGGGCCAGGAAAAACTGCGTCCGCAGACCGGCTGGCAGCCGCTGGCGTTTGCCCTCGACTGGCAGCGTCCGGCGCGTCATATGAACAGCACATCGTACTTTTATAACCACTCCAGCCAGTGGCGCTATGAAACCGTCACCGCGCAGGAGCTGCTGTCGCCGTTAGCGGATAAATCCCGCTACAGCGGCCACCTGATTGACTTCAACGTGCGCGCTGAACGTATGGGCTGGCTGCCGTCGGCGCCGCAGTTGGGCACCAACCCGTTGCGCATTGCGCAAGAGGCGAAAAAAGCGGGCATGACGCCGGTTGATTACACCGTCAAATCGCTGAAAGAGGGCTCCATTCGCTTTGCCGCTGAGCAACCGGAAAACGGTAAAAACCATCCGCGCAACCTGTTTATCTGGCGTTCTAACCTGCTGGGCTCCTCCGGTAAAGGCCACGAATACATGCTCAAGTACTTGCTGGGTACGGAAAATGGTATTCAAGGCAAAGATCTCGGCAAGCAGGGCGGCGTGAAGCCGGAAGAGGTGGAGTGGAAAGATAACGGTCTCGACGGCAAGCTGGATCTGGTGGTGACCCTCGACTTCCGTCTGTCGAGCACCTGCCTGTACTCCGACATCGTGCTGCCGACCGCCACCTGGTATGAAAAAGACGACATGAATACCTCGGATATGCATCCATTTATTCATCCGCTGTCTGCCGCCGTCGATCCCGCCTGGGAATCGAAAAGCGACTGGGATATCTACAAGGACATCGCGAAGAAATTCTCTGAAGTCTGCGTAGGGCACCTGGGCAAAGAGACCGACGTGGTCACGCTGCCCATCCAGCACGATTCCGCCGCCGAACTGGCGCAGCCGCTGGACGTTAAGGACTGGAAAAAGGGCGAATGCGATCTGATTCCGGGGAAAACCGCGCCGCATATTCTGACCGTCGAACGCGATTATCCGGCGACATACGAACGCTTTACCTCTATTGGCCCGCTGATGGAGAAAATTGGTAACGGCGGTAAAGGCATCGCCTGGAACACCCAGAGCGAGATGGATCTGCTGCGTAAGCTCAACTACACCAAAGCGGACGGTCCGGCGAAAGGTCAGCCTTGTCTCAATACGGCAATTGATGCGGCAGAGATGGTCCTGACCCTGGCGCCGGAAACCAACGGCCACGTCGCGGTGAAAGCCTGGGCGGCGCTCAGCGAGTTTACCGGTCGCGACCATACGCATCTGGCGAAGAATAAAGAGGAAGAGAAAATTCGCTTCCGCGATATTCAGGCCCAGCCGCGTAAAATTATCTCCAGCCCGACCTGGTCCGGACTCGAAGATGAGCACGTTTCCTACAACGCTGGCTACACCAACGTTCATGAGCTGATCCCGTGGCGCACGCTTTCCGGCCGCCAGCAGCTGTATCAGGATCACCAGTGGATGCGCGATTTCGGCGAAAGCCTGCTGGTCTATCGTCCGCCAATCGACACTCGTTCGGTGAAGGCGGTAATGGGCGCGAAATCCAACGGCAACCCGGAAAAAGCGCTGAACTTCCTGACGCCGCACCAGAAGTGGGGTATCCACTCCACCTACAGCGACAATCTGCTGATGCTGACGCTGTCCCGCGGCGGCCCGATTGTGTGGATGAGCGAAGCGGATGCTAAAGACCTGGGGATTGAGGATAACGACTGGATCGAAGTGTTCAACAGCAACGGCGCGCTGACCGCCCGTGCGGTCGTCAGCCAGCGCGTGCCGGCCGGGATGACCATGATGTATCACGCCCAGGAACGTATCGTAAACCTGCCGGGTTCCGAGATCACCGAGCAGCGCGGCGGGATTCATAACTCCGTGACCCGTATTACGCCGAAACCGACCCATATGATTGGCGGCTATGCGCAGCTGGCTTACGGTTTTAACTACTACGGCACGGTAGGGTCTAACCGCGATGAGTTCGTGGTGGTACGTAAGATGAAGAATATTAACTGGTTAGATGGCGAAGGTAACGACCAGGTACAGGAGAGCGTAAAATGAAAATTCGTTCACAAGTCGGCATGGTGCTGAATCTCGATAAGTGCATCGGCTGTCATACCTGCTCGGTCACCTGTAAAAACGTCTGGACCAGCCGTGAAGGTATGGAATACGCCTGGTTCAACAACGTGGAAAGCAAGCCGGGCACCGGCTTCCCGACCGACTGGGAAAACCAGGAGAAGTGGAAGGGCGGCTGGATCCGTAAGATCAACGGCAAGCTGCAGCCGCGGATGGGCAACCGCGCGATGCTGCTGGGTAAAATCTTTGCTAACCCGCATCTGCCGGGCATCGACGACTACTACGAGCCGTTTGACTACGACTACCAGAACCTGCACAACGCGCCGGAGGGCAAACATCAGCCGATCGCCCGCCCGCGCTCGCTGATCACCGGCCAACGGATGAATAAAATCACCAGCGGCCCGAACTGGGAAGAGATTCTGGGCGGCGAATTTGAAAAACGCGCCAAAGACCAGAACTTCGAAAACATGCAGAAGGCGATGTACGGCCAGTTCGAAAACACTTTTATGATGTATCTGCCGCGCCTGTGCGAGCACTGCCTGAACCCGGCGTGCGTCGCGACCTGCCCGAGCGGCGCGATCTATAAACGTGAAGAAGACGGCATCGTGCTGATCGACCAGGACAAGTGCCGCGGCTGGCGCATGTGCATCACCGGCTGTCCGTACAAGAAAATCTACTTCAACTGGAAGAGCGGGAAATCGGAGAAGTGCATCTTCTGCTACCCGCGTATCGAATCCGGGATGCCGACCGTTTGCTCGGAAACCTGCGTGGGGCGTATTCGCTACCTCGGCGTGCTGCTGTACGACGCGGACGCCATTGAAAATGCCGCCAGCGCGGAGAATGAGAAGGATCTCTATCAGCGCCAGCTGGACGTGTTCCTCAACCCGAACGACCCGAAAGTGATTGAGCAGGCGCTGAAGGACGGCGTGCCGCAGGGGGTTATCGAAGCCGCCCAGCAGTCGCCGGTGTACAAAATGGCGATGGACTGGAAGCTGGCGCTGCCGCTGCATCCGGAATATCGCACGCTGCCGATGGTCTGGTACGTGCCGCCGCTGTCGCCGATTCAGTCGGCCGCCGACGCGGGGGAACTGGGCAGCAACGGTATTCTGCCTGACGTGGAAAGCCTGCGTATTCCGGTTCAGTATCTGGCCAACCTGCTGACCGCGGGCGATACCCAGCCGGTGCTGCTGGCGCTGAAACGCATGCTGGCGATGCGCCACTTCAAGCGCGCGGAAACCGTGGACGGTGTCGTGGATACTCGGGCGCTGGAAGAGGTTGGACTTACCGAAGCCCAGGCGCAGGAGATGTATCGCTATCTGGCTATCGCTAACTACGAAGACCGTTTCGTGGTGCCGAGCAGCCACCGCGAGCAGGCCCGCGACGCCTTCCCGGAGAAAAGCGGTTGCGGTTTTACCTTCGGCGACGGCTGCCACGGTTCTGACAGCCAGTTCAATCTGTTCAACAGCCGCCGTATCGATGCTATCGACGTCACCAGCAAAACGGAGCCGCACCCATGATTGAACTCGTCATTGTGTCGCGTCTTCTCGAGTACCCTGACGCTGCCTTATGGCAGCATCAGCAGGAGCTGTTTGACGCTATCGCCGCTTCGGAAAAACTGGCGCCGGAGGATGCCCATAAGCTGAGCGTTTTCCTGCGCGACCTCACGGCCCAGGATGTACTGGACGCGCAGTCTCGCTACAGCGAACTGTTCGATCGCGGCCGCGCGACCTCGCTGCTGCTGTTTGAGCACGTGCACGGCGAATCCCGCGATCGCGGCCAGGCGATGGTCGACCTGATGGCGCAGTACGAGCGCCACGGTCTGCAGCTGGACAGCCGCGAACTGCCGGATCATCTCCCGCTGTATCTGGAGTATCTGGCGCAGTTGCCGGAAGCGGAAGCGCGCGGTGGATTGCAGGATATCGCGCCGATACTCGGCCTGCTCAGCGCTCGCCTGCAGCAGCGCGAAAGCGGCTACGCGGCGCTGTTTGAGCTGCTGCTCAAGCTGGCTAACGCGCAGGTTGATAGCCGGAAAGTGGCGGAAAAAATCGCCGATGAAGCCCGCGACGATACGCCGCAGGCGCTGGACGCCGTCTGGGAAGAAGAACAGGTGAAATTCTTTGCCGATCGGGGCTGCGATGATTCGGAGATCTCCGCTCACCAGCGTCGTTTTGCCGGAGCCGTTGCCCCGCAATATTTGAATATCTCTAACGGAGGACAGCAATAATGCACTTCCTTAATATGTTCTTCTTTGACATTTATCCGTACATCGCCGGGACGGTGTTCCTCGTCGGCAGCTGGCTGCGCTACGACTATGGGCAGTACACCTGGCGCGCGGCCTCCAGCCAGATGCTGGACCGTAAAGGGATGAATCTGGCTTCGAACCTGTTTCATATTGGGATTCTGGGGATCTTTGCCGGCCACTTTCTCGGTATGCTGACGCCGCACTGGATGTACGAATCCTTCCTGCCGATCGACGTGAAGCAGAAGATGGCGATGATTGCGGGCGGCGCCTGCGGCGTAATGACGCTGGTGGGAGGGCTACTGCTGCTGAAACGCCGTCTGCTGAGCCCGCGCGTTCGCGCCACCACTACCGGAGCGGATATTTTGATCCTCTCCTTGCTGATGGTGCAGTGCGCCCTCGGCCTGCTGACCATTCCGTTCTCCGCTCAGCATATGGACGGTAGCGAAATGATGAAACTGGTGGGCTGGGCGCAGTCGGTGGTGACCTTCCACGGCGGCGCTTCACAGCATCTGGACGGCGTGGCGTTTATTTTCCGCGTGCACCTGGTCTTGGGGATGACATTGTTTGTGCTGTTCCCGTTCTCCCGTCTGGTGCATATCTGGAGCGCACCGGTCGAGTACCTGACGCGCAAATACCAGATTGTTCGCGCCCGTCGCTAATTCGCTGTTTTGATACCAACCCCGCATTGGCGGGGTTTTTTTTCGCCCCAGCCCAGATTGTTGCCTGCCGCGGCCAACAGGATCAGCGCGCCGCCGAACAACTGTACCAGGTTTAGCGAATGACCAAATACCCGGTTATCGACAACGATCGCCACGACGGGATAGATAAATGACAGCGAGCCGATAATAGGGGTGGGAAGCTTCTGTATCGCGCTGTACAGCAGTTGATACATCACGCCGGTATGCACGATTCCCAGCGTGAATAGCATCACCCAAGGGAAGGGAGGCGTGAGCGACGGCATATGCGCCAGCGGTAAAAGCATCACCACGCCGGTGAGCACCTGAATAAAGGCGATATGCTGCGGCGCGAGGGATTTGAGCTTGCGGGTAATTAGCGCCGTGAGCGCGTAGAAGAAGGCCGCGGCCAGCGCCAGGCCGATTCCGGCGAGCCAGTCGGCGCCACGTGCGCCGGTTAACTCGGTGGAGAGCAAAATGACCACGCCGCCAAAGGCGAGGAACAGCCACCCCCATTTTACCAGGCTGACGCGCTCACCGAAAAGCATCCCCATCAATACCAGCATAAACGGCTGGGTGTTATACACCACGGTAGAAAGACCAATAGAGATCCGTTCATAGGCTGCGAAGAGCAGCAGCCAGTTCACCACTAAAGCTATGCCGCCGAGGATAGCCAGCAGCAGCGTAATGCGGGTGAGAGGGCTAAACGGTTTTCGACTCATCCCAATAAAAATAAACAGCGCAATAGCCCCGATAAGACAGCGCCAGAACACGACTTCCGTCACCGGCAGGCCGGAAAGTAAAACAAACGCGCCAATCGATCCGGAAATTAGCATTGCCAGAATCATTTGCCAGACGCCTTTATGTAAATCACGCATCATCCACCTCCTGATTAATGACGCTATTGTCGAAAATTGTTGTCGGTTTTTACAGGGGTGATATAAGGGTGAAAACGTAAATGGTTTTTTAAAATTAGGTGAAAATGATGGATAACCTTATTGATGATATCGACCGACAAATTTTAGCCTGTCTGGTGGAGGATGCGCGCGTATCGCTGAAGGTGCTGAGCGGCCGCATTGGCCTGACATCGCCCAGCACGGCGGAGCGTCTGAAAAGGCTTGAGGAGCGCGGGGTGATTCAGGGATATGGCGCGCGGGTGAATCTTGCGGCGTTAGGCTATACGCTGCAGGCGCTGGTGCGCGTACGGCCGTTGCCTGGGTTGTTACATAAAGTTGATAAGTATATTCAGGCGATGCCGGAGTGCATTGAAAGCGACAAAGTGACCGGCGAAGATTGCTTTGTCATCAGGCTGGTGGTGCGGTCGATAGAGCAGTTGGATACGCTGCTCGACGGCCTGGCGGAGCATGCCCAGTGCAATACCTCTATCGTGAAGAGTTCGCCGGTTAAGCGCCGGCTGCCGCCGATGTAGCCGTGCATCGCCGGGTGGCGGCTGCGCCTTACCCGGCCTACGACAAGGCAACGGCACAACGGGTGGCAACGTATTTTTCAGGGATAATTGAGCTACAGAAGAAGTGAGGGTGGGGGGAAGGATTACTCGGCGCGTTGCGCCTCGCCCTTCGGGTCGTTGCCTGCGGCAACGCTTTCTCGCTTCGCTCGAATCGAACCTTAGTCGAAGCTTCTCATCCTTCCCGCATGGGATGAATATGGGTCAGTGAGCGGAGGGGGTATTCAAAACGATATGCAAGTGATGGTGGTGGGGGAAGGATTCGAACCTTCGAAGTCGATGACGGCAGATTTACAGTCTGCTCCCTTTGGCCGCTCGGGAACCCCACCAGGGGTAATTCAAATTTTGAAGTAAAGCTGAGAGATGGCGGGGGGGAAGGATTATTCGTCGCTTCGCTCCTCACCCTTCGGGCCGTTGCCTGCGGCAACGTTGTCTCGCTTTCGCTCGACTCGAACCTTGGTCGAAGATTCTCACCCTTCCCGATCAGTGCAAACATCGTTTACGTTCATCGGTATTACCACAACAACATGGTAAAGAATGGTGGTGGGGGAAGGATTCGAACCTTCGAAGTCGATGACGGCAGATTTACAGTCTGCTCCCTTTGGCCGCTCGGGAACCCCACCACGGGGTAATGCTATTTACTGGCCTGCTTCCTACTGGAAGCGGGGCGCATCATATCAAATGACGCGCCACTGTAAAGTATTCCTTTGATAAAAATAAACTGGTTGCCTGATTTTTATGCGTAAAGACGCAAAGCTAACCAGCTAATTTCATTATCGATTAAAGAATAATCGTCCGGTTACCGTAAACAAATACCCGCTGAGCAAGAACCTGATACAGCGCGCGACTCAGAACGTTTTTCTCGACGTCGCGTCCTGCGCGCATCATATCTTCCGCGGTGTAGGTATGATCGACGTGAATGACATCCTGCATAATGATTGGACCTTCATCCAGATTATCGTTCACGTAGTGCGCGGTGGCGCCAATGATCTTCACCCCGCGGTCATAGGCCTGGTGATACGGACGCGCGCCGATAAAAGCAGGCAGGAATGAGTGGTGGATATTAATGATTTTATTCGGGAAGCGAGAGACAAACTCGGGGGTCAATACCCGCATGTATTTCGCCAGCACGACGTAATCCGGCTCAAGGGCGGCGATAGCATCTCCCATCTGTTTATCATGCTCTTCGCGAGTTAATCCCTCATGGCTCACCAGGTGGAAAGGGATATCAAAACGTTCTACAAGCGAGCGCAGCGTTTCGTGATTGCCGATAACCGCGGCGATTTCTACATCCAGGCCGCCATAGTTGGCTTTCATCAGCAGATCGCCGAGGCAGTGCGCTTCTTTGGTGACCAGAATGACGACCCGACGGCGTCCTGCCGGGTTGAGCTCACGAATTGAACCTTCCGGCAGCGCGCTGTCGAGATCAGCCAGTAGAATAGAATCATTGAAAATACCCTCGAGCTCGGTTCGCATAAAGAAGCGGCCGGTTCGGTGGTCAACAAACTCATTATTCTGCACGATATTCAGTTCGTGCTTATAGCAGATATTAGTGATACGCGCGATGAGGCCTTTCTGATCAGGGCAAATAGTGCGTAGTACTTTACGTTGTTGTGAATGCATCGCGGGGAAAATCCTGTAGTGTTTGCTATTTCTGCTGCTGGCTTACCGATCGCAGCATTTTTTAAATTTTTTACCTGAACCGCAGGGGCAGGGATCGTTACGACCGATTAGCGGTCGCGTGCCGTCAATATAATACCACTGTCCGTTTTCTTTTAAGAATCGGGATCGTTCAATAATGGCCCCGGAACGGTTATCGTCAGCGTAACGAGCGATAAAGCTGACGAAGCCTTCATCGGGGTTCTTGCCTTTATCGGCGGCAAAGACGGTGAGACCATGCCACTGCGTGCGGGTAAAACCGTTCTCAAGGTCAGCGCGAAACTGCTGCGCCTGGCAGGAGGGATGCCAGGTTTTAATCAGATAGTCGGCGTCTTTCATAACAAACGCGCTATAGCGGGAGCGCATCAGCTGTGACGGATCGGGCGCCAGCTGCGCGCCAGCCAGATAACGCTGACAACATGAGCTATACTCCAGAGCGCTGCCACAGGGGCATAATGGCGACAAAACGGCCTCCATGGGAAAAAGAGAGACGGCGCTACGCCGCCAAAACGCATTATGTTAACTGAGGTATGGCGATGATGCCATGCCCGGAGTGGAAGGATATGTTTCGGCACTAATGAGAAAGCTTAAAATTGGACTGGCGCTAGGGGCTGGCGCCGCTCGCGGATGGTCTCATATCGGCGTGATTAATGCATTACAGCGGGCGGGTATCGATGTTGATGTTATCGCTGGGTGCTCCATTGGCTCACTGGTAGGGGCGGCGTACGCCTGCAACCGGCTTCCGGCGCTGGAGAAATGGGTATGCTCTTTCAGCAACTGGGACGTCCTGAAATTAATGGATCTCTCCTGGCAGCGGGGCGGCCTGTTGCGGGGTGAGCGCGTATTTAGCCAATACCGTAAGCTGATGCCCGTCAGCGAGATTGAGCGCTGCGAGCGCCGGTTTGCGGCGGTCACCACGAATTTAAGCACCGGTCGTGAACTGTGGTTTACGGAAGGGGATCTGCATCTGGCGATCCGCGCGTCCTGCAGTATGCCCGGCCTGATGGCGCCGGTGATGCATAATGGCTACTGGCTGGTGGATGGCGCGGTGGTCAATCCTGTGCCAGTATCGCTGGCCCGCGCAATGGGCGCAGATATCGTCATTGCCGTTGATTTGCAGCACGATGCGCATCTGATGCAGCAGGATTTGCTATCCATGGAGGTACCACGTCCGGAGAGCGAAGAAGATTTCTCGTGGCATTCACGGTTGCGCTCTCGCCTGGCGCGTATGACTTCACGACGGGTGACGAGAGCGCCAACGGCGATGGAAATTATGTCGACGTCTATTCAGGTTCTGGAGAATCGCCTCAAGCGAAACCGCATGGCGGGCGACCCGCCTGATATTCTGATTCAGCCCTTTTGCCCGCAAATCTCCACGCTTGATTTCCATCGGGCTGGCGAAGCTATCGCCGCCGGGCATCTGGCAGTGGAAAAGAAAATGGATGAACTATTACCTTTAGTGCGAACCTCCGTGTAGCACATTTGATGCATACTTAAGTAAATTCTGACAGGCGGTAGCGTGAATATCATGCCACTATTATATTATCGTCAGTCAGGGGAGAGATCATGACGCAGCCATTGGCGGGAAAACAGATTCTGATAGTTGAAGACGAACCCGTTTTCCGCTCTCTTATGCACGCCTGGTTGGCTTCACTTGGCGCGACCATCGTCCAGGCTGAAGATGGTTTGGATGCACTGCAAAAAATGGCCGAGTCAAAACCCGATTTGATGATTTGCGATATCTCAATGCCGCGAATGAACGGTCTGCAGCTGGTAGAACATGTGCGTAACCAGGGCGAGCAGTTGCCGATTCTGATGATTTCAGCGACGGAAAACATGGCGGACATCGCCAAAGCGTTGCGTCTGGGCGTTCAGGATATTCTGCTAAAACCGGTAAAAGATTTCGATCGCCTGCGAGAAACCGTTTATGCCTGCCTCTATCCCAATATGTTTAATTCACGTGTTGAAGAAGAAGAGCGCCTGTTTGAGGACTGGGATGCGCTGGTTAGCGATCCTACCGCAGCGTCAAGGCTGCTTCAGGAGCTCCAGCCGCCGGTGCAACAGGAGATGTCGCGTTGCCGGATTCACTATCGGCAGCTTGTCTCCGTCGATAAGCCTGGATTAGTACTCGATATTGCGCCGCTATCAGAAAACGATCTGGCGTTTTATTGTCTGGATGTCACACGAGCAGGCGATAATGGGGTCCTGGCGGCCTTATTGCTGCGCGCGCTGTTCAATGGGTTGCTGCAGGAGCAGCTTGCCCATCAGGGGCAGCGTTTGCCGGAGATGGGAAGCCTGCTAAAACAGGTTAACCAATTGCTGCGGCAGGCTAATCTGCCGGGGCAGTTTCCATTATTGGTAGGGTATTACCACAGTGGCTTGAAAAATTTAATTTTAGTCTCTGCGGGTTTGAATGGCACGCTGAATACGGGAGAGCACCAAATTCAGATTAGTAATGGCGTTCCGTTGGGAACATTAGGTAATGCATATCTCAACCAAATTAGTCAACGCTGCGCATCATGGCAGTGCCAAATTTGGGGGGCTGGTGGACGTTTACGCCTGATGTTGACTACGGAGTGAACAATTGTACTTATTTTTAGGCTCGCGGGATTACCACGCGATCTTTTGTGGTGGTACTATCGCCGGGTTTAATGCGTAAAATTCCTAATTCGAAGATATCTAATCCTTTTCGGAACAGGTTTGACTGAGCAGGCTGATATACTCGATACCATATTATTAACGAGAAGTTTAAAAAACGAACAGTCCAGGAGATTTCAATGGCTGCGCTTAATTCAAAAGTAAGAAAAGCTGTCATCCCGGTTGCGGGATTAGGCACCAGGATGTTGCCCGCTACTAAGGCTATTCCGAAAGAAATGCTGCCGCTGGTAGATAAGCCATTAATTCAATATGTTGTTAACGAATGTATTGCCGCCGGGATTACTGAAATTGTTCTGGTTACGCACTCTTCGAAAAACTCTATCGAAAACCATTTCGATACCAGTTTTGAACTGGAAGCGATGCTGGAAAAACGTGTAAAACGCCAGCTGCTGGAGGAAGTACAATCTATTTGTCCGCCGCACGTGACTATTATGCAGGTCCGTCAGGGGCTGGCTAAAGGTTTGGGGCACGCTGTGCTTTGCGCGCACCCGGTTGTGGGCGATGAGCCGGTTGCGGTTATTTTACCGGACGTTATTCTTGATGAATATGAATCCGATCTGTCTCGCGACAACCTGGCCGAAATGATGGCTCGTTTTGATGAGACCGGCGCAAGCCAGATCATGGTTGAACCGGTTGCTGACGTTACCGCGTACGGCGTTGTCGATTGCAAGGGCCTGGCTCTGCAGCCGGGTGAGAGCGTGCCGATGGTTGGTGTCGTTGAGAAACCGAAAGCGGACGTGGCGCCATCTAATCTGGCGGTTGTCGGTCGCTACGTGCTGAGCGCGGATATTTGGCCGCTTCTGGCAAAAACGCCTCCGGGAGCCGGGGATGAGATTCAGCTGACCGATGCCATCGATATGCTGATCGAAAAAGAAACGGTAGAAGCCTATCATATGAAAGGCAAGAGCCACGACTGCGGTAATAAACTTGGCTATATGCAGGCTTTTGTTGAATATGGCGTACGCCACAAGTCGCTGGGCGAAGAATTTAAAGCCTGGCTGGAAAAAGCCGTAGCGAAGTAATCGTTCGCGACAGAATGCGAAACCGGGAGCGAGATTCGTTTCCCGGTTTTTTTATGCCCGACCGGGACCGATCTCGAATAACGGATAAAAAAAATCCCGCCGAAGCGGGATTTTTAAACGGATACGATAGCTTATTACAGCAGGAAATCGTCCAGAGATTTACCTTGCTCGTCCATCGCTTTCTTGATCACTGCCGGAGTACGGCCCTGACCAGTCCAGGTTTTAGTTTCGCCATTCTCGTCAACGTAGCTGTATTTAGCCGGACGTGCAGCGCGCTTGGTTTTCGTTCCTGCTTTAACTGCAGCCATGGTGCTCAGCAGTTCATTAGGATCAATACCGTCTGCAATCAGCATTTCACGGTATTGCTGCAGTTTACGAGTGCGTTCTTCAATTTCCGCAGCCGCAGCGCTTTCTTCTTCACGACGTTCGTTAACGACAACTTCTAATTTTTCCAGCATTTCTTCGAGCGTTTCAAGGGTGCATTCTCTTGCCTGCGCACGAAGAGTACGGATGTTGTTCAAAATTTTAAGTGCTTCGCTCATTGTAGTAATCTCAAACTTATATTGTGGGGTGGTTTGTTGGACTAATAATAGAGCGATAAATTCAGATGTGCAATAGGGGAGAATGTAAGGAAGTCAAAATAACTTGTTATTTGTCTCGGGAATTAATTCATTTAACTTAAATTTTATGTGCGGGTTCACATCTTTTTTGCTTATAGGGTGGCGGAAGGCATTAGCTAAAACCCTGAGATAGTATGATTTTTCCTATGCGCGGTGGGAAAAATTATACTGTGTGTGGATAAATATCTTTGTGGGTATTAGCGCAGCAGCGGCGATGATGTTTAATATAAAACACTTGTCCACAGCGGTTATAGCTATCAGAAAATGCCCGATAAGCACAAAAGGGCAATAGTGACGTCAGCGTGGCCGCTTGGGTCGTACGAATAACAGGCATTTCCATTCAATTAAAAGGCTTAATCTTTCGGGTATCCACACACTGAACATGGCCGGCAATACCCACACGGCGAGGGCTGATAGTGTGTGAATATATGATACAATTTTACGGCGAAAAAACACATTGATTGGGGTTACGCGGCCGATGGCACAACTTTATTTCTACTATTCAGCAATGAATGCAGGCAAGTCTACCGCTCTGTTGCAGTCTTCATACAATTACCAGGAGCGAGGGATGCGCACGCTGGTTTATACCGCGGAGATTGATGACCGCTTTGGGTCGGGGAAAGTGAGTTCAAGGATTGGCCTCTCATCGCCAGCGCGGTTGTATAATACCCAGACGGCGTTATTTGCAGACATTGCGGCCGAACATGAGCGTCAGCCGATTCACTGCGTATTAGTTGATGAGAGCCAGTTCCTGACCCGTGAGCAGGTACGTGACCTGTCTGAGGTGGTGGACCAGCTCGATATTCCGGTGTTGTGTTATGGGTTGCGAACAGATTTTCGCGGCGAACTTTTTACGGGCAGCCAATATTTGTTGGCGTGGTCCGATAAGCTGGTTGAATTAAAAACTATCTGTTTCTGCGGCCGTAAGGCGAGTATGGTTTTGCGCCTCGATCAGGAAGGGCGGCCGTACAATGAAGGGGAACAGGTCGTGATTGGCGGTAATGAACGTTATGTCTCGGTATGCCGTAAGCATTATAAAGAGGCGCTAAGCGAAGGTTCTCTGACCGCTGTACAGAACAAGCAGCACATTTGCTAATTCTCCCCCGCTAGACCCTCTCAGGCGCTTTTACAGCGCCTTTTTTCCATCACTAAGCTTAGCTGCCTGGATTATACGTTTCGGTTGTCTGAGGCGATTTGGCGGCTGCTGCAAGACGGATAAAAAAAGCCCCATCAAAAGATGGGGCTTTGCGACACTGATTTTACAGCTGTTGGATTAAGCGGATTTTTTCGCTTTCTTCTCAGCTTTAGCCGGCGCGGCTTCTTTTTTCTCTTCCACGCCGCCCTCTACGTAGTTACGTCCGTAGAAGGTATCCAGCAGAATCTGTTTCAGCTCGGCGATCAGCGGGTAGCGCGGGTTAGCGCCGGTGCACTGGTCGTCAAAAGCGTCTTCAGACAGCTTATCAACGTGGGCCAGGAAGTCAGCTTCCTGTACGCCAGCTTCGCGGATAGACTTAGGAATACCCAGTTCAGCTTTAATTTCGTCCAACCAACCAAGCAGTTTTTCGATTTTCGCTGCGGTACGGTCGCCCGGAGCAGTCAGACCCAGATGGTCAGCGATTTCAGCGTAGCGACGACGAGCCTGCGGACGGTCGTACTGGCTGAAAGCCGTCTGTTTGGTCGGGTTGTCGTTAGCGTTATAACGAATTACGTTGCTGATCAACAGGGCGTTCGCCAGACCGTGAGGAATGTGGAACTGAGAGCCCAGTTTGTGCGCCATTGAGTGACATACGCCCAGGAAGGCGTTCGCAAACGCAATACCGGCGATGGTCGCAGCACTGTGAACACGCTCACGCGCTACCGGGTTTTTAGACCCTTCATGGTAGGATGCCGGCAGGTTTTCTTTCAGCAGCTTAAGCGCCTGCAGAGCCTGGCCGTCAGAGAACTCGGAAGCCAGTACGGAAACGTAAGCTTCCAGGGCATGCGTCACCGCATCCAGACCACCGAAAGCACACAGTGACTTCGGCATTTCCATAACCAGGTTGGCGTCAACAATCGCCATGTCCGGAGTCAGCGCGTAGTCTGCCAGCGGGTATTTCTGACCGGTTGTGTCATCGGTAACCACGGCGAACGGCGTAACTTCAGAACCGGTGCCGGAAGTCGTAGTGATCGCTACCATCTTCGCTTTGACGCCCATTTTCGGGAACTTGTAGATACGTTTACGGATATCCATAAAGCGCAGCGCCAGTTCTTCGAAGTGGGTTTCCGGATGTTCATACATGACCCACATAATTTTCGCAGCATCCATCGGGGAGCCGCCGCCCAGCGCGATAATCACGTCTGGTTTGAAGGAGTTGGCCAGCTCAGCGCCTTTACGTACGATGGTCAGGGTCGGGTCAGCTTCAACTTCAAAGAAAACTTCAGTTTCTACGCCAGCGGCTTTCAGCACAGAAGTGATCTGGTCCGCATAGCCGTTGTTGAACAGGAAGCGGTCGGTCACGATCAGCGCGCGTTTGTGACCATCAGTAATCACTTCATCCAGCGCGATTGGCAGTGAGCCACGACGGAAGTAGATAGATTTCGGAAGTTTGTGCCACAACATGTTTTCAGCTCGCTTAGCAACGGTTTTCTTGTTGATCAGGTGCTTAGGACCAACGTTTTCCGAGATGGAGTTACCACCCCATGAACCACAACCCAGAGTCAGGGAAGGTGCGAGTTTGAAGTTATACAGGTCACCGATACCACCCTGAGAAGCCGGGGTGTTGATCAGAATACGCGCGGTTTTCATCAACTGGCCGAAGTAAGCAACGCGTTCTGGCTGGTTGTCCTGGTCGGTATACAGGCAGGAGGTGTGGCCGATGCCGCCCATTGCCACCAGTTTTTCAGCTTTATCAACTGCGTCTTCGAAATTCTTCGCACGATACATCGCCAGTGTCGGAGACAGTTTTTCGTGGGCAAACGGTTCGCTTTCATCAACGTCGGTGACTTCACCAATCAGAATTTTGGTGGAAACAGGGACGGTGAAGCCAGCCAGCTCAGCGATTTTATAGGCTGGTTGACCAACGATCGCGGCGTTCAGCGCGCCGTTTTTCAGGATGATGTTCTGCACAGCCTTCAGTTCCTGGCCCTGCAGCAGGTAGCCGCCGTGGCTGGAGAAACGTTCGCGAACGGCATCGTATACGGAATCAACAACCACAACAGACTGCTCAGAAGCACAAATCACGCCGTTATCGAAGGTTTTTGACATCAGTACGGAAGCGACAGCACGCTTGATATCAGCCGTTTCGTCGATGACAACCGGGGTGTTACCCGCGCCAACGCCGATGGCAGGTTTACCGGAGCTGTACGCCGCTTTAACCATGCCTGGACCGCCGGTCGCGAGGATCAGGTTGATATCCGGGTGGTGCATCAGCGCGTTCGACAGTTCAACGGAAGGCTGATCAATCCAACCAATCAGATCTTTCGGCGCGCCGGCAGCGATCGCAGCCTGCAGGACGATGTCAGCTGCTTTGTTGGTTGCATCTTTAGCACGCGGATGCGGAGAGAAGATGATGGCGTTACGCGTCTTCAGGCTGATCAGAGATTTAAAGATCGCGGTTGAAGTCGGGTTAGTGGTTGGAACGATGCCGCAGATAATACCAATCGGTTCAGCGATGGTGATAGTACCGAAGGTGTCATCTTCAGACAGGACACCGCAGGTCTTTTCATCTTTATAGGCGTTATAGATGTATTCAGAAGCAAAGTGGTTTTTGATCACTTTATCTTCGACGATACCCATGCCGGATTCGGCAACGGCCATCTTAGCGAGAGGGATTCGAGCATCAGCAGCGGCCAGAGCGGCGGCGCGGAAGATTTTGTCGACTTGTTCTTGAGTGAAACTGGCATATTCACGCTGGGCTTTTTTTACGCGCTCTACGAGTGCGTTAAGTTCAGCGACATTAGTAACAGCCATAATGCTCTCCTGATAATGTTAAACTTTTTTAGTCAATCAGTAGCTCGATTCGACAGTATAGACATTGTGTTAACGGCTTGCATGTAAATGTTAACGTAAAGAATTTTGTGCTTCTGACTTCACCGATTGACTAAAAAAGCTTTGCTCTATTCGTTCAGGTACCGCTGTTTTGCCTCCTCGCTGGGTGTAAATAAGGTTACTCACTTCTGGGTACAATTTATGTGATCTAAATCAATAATCAGCCAAGCTGATACCTTTCAGCAGGTCGTTTTTTGACCTGTTTGATCAAGTGTAATGATTAGGTATGCTAATTAAAGGATTAAATAGCATTGCGGAAACAAATAAGTAACATCCGAGCGTAATTATGAGCTTATGCGTCAGTAGAGATGAATTATGCCATCAAACAGCGTATCTTCTCGCGAATATTTTATGCTGGTAACTATCAACAGCCATTTTTAATGATGCTGCGGAGCACCCTGTGATTCAGTCGATGTTTGATTTTTCAGCTTACTTTAAGTTTTTTATTGGATTATTTGCGCTGGTCAACCCGGTAGGCATCATCCCGGTCTTTATTAGTATGACCAGCTACCAGACGGCGGCGGTGCGTAACAAAACCAACCTGACAGCCAACCTGTCGGTGGCCATTATCCTACTCACGTCGCTATTTTTAGGCGACGCGATTCTCCAGGTCTTCGGGATTTCCATCGATTCATTCCGTATTGCTGGCGGAATCCTGGTCGTCACCATTGCCATGTCGATGATCAGCGGCAAGCTAGGGGAGGATAAACAGAACAAGCAAGAAAAATCAGAAACGGCCATCCGTGAAAGTATTGGCGTTGTTCCGCTGGCGCTGCCTCTGATGGCGGGACCCGGCGCCATCAGCTCAACCATTGTCTGGGGAACCCGCTACCATAGCATCGCTCATTTTGTGGGATTTTCAGTCGCGATTGCTCTTTTTGCGCTGTGCTGCTGGGGGATTTTCCGTATGGCTCCCTGGCTGGTTCGCTTGCTTGGCCAAACCGGCATTAACGTCATTACCCGTATCATGGGGCTGCTGCTGATGGCGCTGGGGATCGAGTTCATCGTTACCGGTATTAAGGCGCTCTTTCCTGGCCTCGTGAATTAACCTGCGTCCGACTCGCGGGACAATCTGTTCCGCGTTTGCTCATTATTAGCAAAACATATTAAAAAAAGTGATTTGCCGGCCTGCAATACGCTTTTCTAATCCTTTAGTATTATCGTTATTTATCAATTAGTTACTAATCCGTTTCATCACGCTCGCCGCTTTCTACCTACATTAATCACTGTTATTTTCCTCACATCATTCTCTGGTGCTTGCCGTCTGATAATCGAAATGATATTAGTAATTTTCCCGATGAAGCAGATGAATGTGCTAAATAATAAGCAATTGTTAAATTTTCGTACAAAAAAGAAGCTATTTGGCGCGGGATGACGCATAGCGTGAGATATTTATCACAATTCTTTGATAGTAATAGGATTAATGAACTACGCCGTGGGAAGAGGGGAATAAAACTCCGCCGCCAGCAGGCCACAAAAGAGAATTCGGTAACATATTTGCAAATTGCATTGGCGGACAATAAAGCGTTTTGGTACTTTCCGGCGTGATCTTTGGCGGAATACTTACGCAAATGAGAATTTTTATTATATAGCTCCTCGGGACTAAAATTGCCTCCGGACAGGGGGGAAGAATCGACGTCAAGGCTGCCGTTTGAGCGGTCGTAATAAATAAGTCGGTGATAGCAAGCAGTACTCTCTGACAGCAGCATAAACTCCTGCACTGTTCAGAATCCAGAAAAGAGAAAACAGGCTGGTTAAATAACCAGTAATTATAATGATTGGAGTAACAAACACATGACCATCATCACTAAAAAAAGCCTGGTAGCCGCAGGAGTACTCTCTGCGTTAATGACCATCAACGCCGCCGTTGCGGCAGATGTACCGGCAGGGGTACAGCTGGCGGACAAACAAACGCTGGTACGTAACAACGGCTCCGAAGTTCAGTCCCTCGATCCGCATAAAATTGAAGGCGTGCCGGAGTCCAATATTAACCGCGATTTGTTTGAAGGGCTGCTGGTAAGCGACCTCGACGGCCACCCGGTCGCGGGTGTTGCGGAAAAATGGGACAACAAAGATTTTAAAGTCTGGACCTTCCATCTACGTAAAGATGCAAAGTGGTCCGACGGCACGCCGGTTACGGCACAAGATTTCGTTTATAGCTGGCAGCGCCTGGCGGATCCGAAAACCGCTTCTCCTTATGCAAGCTATCTGCAGTATGGTCATTTAGCCAATATTGACGACATTATCGCCGGGAAAAAACCGGCGACCGATCTGGGCGTAAAAGCGCTTGACGATCATACCTTTGAAGTGACCCTTAGCGAACCGGTGCCGTACTTCTACAAACTGCTCGTTCACCCATCTGTTTCGCCGGTACCTAAATCCGCCATTGAGAAATTCGGTGACAAATGGACCCAGCCGGCCAATATCGTCAGCAATGGCGCGTATAAATTAAAAGATTGGGTTGTTAACGAACGCATTGTTCTGGAGCGTAATACCAACTACTGGGATAACGCCAAAACCGTGATTAATCAGGTCACCTTCCTGCCGATTTCTTCAGAAGTCACCGACGTTAACCGCTACCGCAGCGGTGAAATCGATATGACCTATAACAACATGCCGATCGAGCTGTTCCAGAAACTGAAAAAAGAGATCCCGAAGGAAGTTCACGTCGATCCGTATCTGTGTACTTATTATTACGAAATCAATAACCAGAAAGCCCCGTTTACCGACGTTCGCGTGCGTACGGCCCTGAAGATGGCGCTGGATCGCGACATTATTGTTAATAAAGTGAAAAACCAGGGCGACCTACCAGCCTATAGCTACACGCCGCCTTATACCGATGGCATGAAGCTCATTGAGCCTGAGTGGTTTAAATGGTCGCAGGAAAAACGCAATGAAGAAGCAAAAAAATTGCTGGCCGAAGCTGGCTATAGCGCTGATAAGCCGCTGACCTTCAATCTGCTGTATAACACTTCCGATTTACACAAAAAACTGGCTATCGCAGTGGCGTCCATCTGGAAGAAAAACCTCGGCGTAAACGTGAAGCTGGAAAACCAGGAATGGAAAACCTTCCTCGATAACCGCCATCAGGGCACCTTTGATATTGCGCGCGCCGGCTGGTGTGCGGACTATAACGAACCGACCTCCTTCCTCAATACGATGCTGAGCGACAGCTCAAACAACACATCACACTATAAGAGCCCGGCTTTCGACAAGATTATCGCTGAAACGCTGAAAACCAGCGACGAAGGGAAACGCGCGGACCTCTATGCACAATCTGAGCAGCAGCTGGATAAAGACTCCGTCATCGTACCGGTCTTCTATTACGTCAACGCCCGTTTGGTTAAACCGTGGGTAGGGGGCTATACCGGCAAAGATCCGCTGGATAATACCTATACAAGAAATATGTACATTGTGAAGCACTAATGGCAATACGTGGGGCGGGCGTTAACGCTTGCCTCACGGTGTCTTATTTCATCGCACTATTAAAGGCACACGCCAGAAGGTACGGGCAATGTTAAAATTCATCTTTCGTCGCTGTCTGGAAGCGATTCCGACGCTATTTATTCTTATTACTATCTCTTTCTTCATGATGCGTCTTGCCCCGGGAAGCCCTTTTACCGGTGAACGTACGCTGCCGCCGGAAGTCATGGCGAATATTGAAGCAAAATACCATTTAAACGACCCCATCATGACTCAGTACTTCAATTACCTGAAGCAACTGGCGCACGGTGATTTCGGTCCTTCCTTTAAATATAAAGATTACTCGGTTAACGATCTGGTCGCTTCCAGCTTTCCGGTATCAGCCAAATTAGGCTTCGCCGCGTTTTTTCTGGCGGTTGTGCTTGGCGTGAGCGCCGGGGTTATTGCGGCTTTGAAGCAAAATACAAAATGGGATTTTGCCGTGATGGGGGTGGCAATGACCGGGGTCGTGATACCGAGTTTCGTGGTCGCGCCGTTACTGGTCATGATATTTGCTATCACCCTGCACTGGCTGCCGGGCGGCGGATGGAACGGCGGGGCGCTGCAATATATGATTTTGCCGATGGTCGCCCTGTCGTTGGCCTATATCGCCAGTATCGCGCGTATTACCCGTGGCTCTATGATCGAAGTTCTCCACTCTAACTTCATTCGTACCGCCCGGGCAAAAGGCTTACCGATGCGCCGCATTATTCTGCGCCACGCATTAAAGCCCGCGCTGCTGCCGGTGCTTTCCTATATGGGGCCCGCATTTGTCGGCATTATTACCGGCTCAATGGTTATCGAAACCATTTATGGCCTGCCGGGAATCGGTCAACTGTTCGTAAACGGCGCGCTGAACCGCGACTACTCGCTGGTCCTTAGTCTGACCATTCTGGTTGGCGCATTGACCATTCTGTTTAACGCGATTGTTGACGTGCTGTACGCCGTTATCGATCCGAAGATCCGTTACTAACGCTGGGGTTCGCCATGATGTTAAGTAAGAAAAACAACGAGGCGCTGGAAAACTTCAGTGAAAAGCTGGAAGTCGAGGGGCGCAGCCTCTGGCAGGACGCCCGCCGCCGCTTTATGCATAACCGCGCTGCCGTCGCCAGCCTGATTGTGCTGGTGATTATTGCGCTGTTTGTCACCATCGCGCCGATGGTATCGCAGTTTTCCTATTACGATACCGACTGGGGCATGATGTCCAGCGCGCCCGATATGGAGTCCGGGCACTACTTTGGTACCGACTCTTCCGGCCGCGACCTGCTGGTGCGGGTGGCGATTGGCGGGCGTATCTCATTAATGGTCGGCGTGGCTGCTGCGCTGGTGGCGGTGATTCTGGGGACGCTTTACGGGTCACTTTCCGGCTATCTGGGCGGCAAAGTGGATTCGGTAATGATGCGTCTGCTGGAAATCCTCAACTCCTTCCCGTTTATGTTCTTCGTCATCCTGCTGGTGACCTTTTTTGGTCAGAATATCCTGCTGATTTTCGTTGCCATCGGGATGGTCTCCTGGCTGGATATGGCGCGTATCGTTCGCGGCCAGACCCTGAGTCTGAAGCGTAAAGAGTTTATTGAAGCTGCGCAGGTTGGCGGTGTTTCAACGGGCAATATCGTTATCCGCCATATCGTGCCTAACGTGCTTGGCGTGGTTGTGGTGTATGCCTCACTGCTGGTGCCGAGCATGATTCTGTTCGAATCCTTCCTGAGCTTCCTCGGCTTGGGTACCCAGGAGCCGTTAAGCAGCTGGGGCGCGCTGCTCAGCGATGGCGCCAACTCTATGGAAGTTTCGCCGTGGCTACTGCTGTTTCCTGCCGGTTTCCTGGTGGTAACGCTGTTTTGTTTTAACTTTATCGGCGATGGCCTGCGTGATGCCCTCGACCCGAAAGACCGCTAAGGAGCGCCGACATGAGTACGATGGAAACGGCGAAAGCGCCGCAGGCAGCACAACAATCCGGACTGCTTCTGGATGTGAAAGATCTCCGCGTCACCTTTGGTACTCCCGATGGCGATGTGACTGCAGTCAACGATCTCAATTTTAATCTGCGGGCAGGGGAAACCTTAGGCATCGTGGGCGAGTCCGGTTCCGGTAAGTCGCAGACCGCGTTTGCGCTGATGGGCCTGCTGGCGGCGAACGGCCGCATCGGCGGTTCTGCGACCTTTAACGGTAAGCAGATCCTCAACCTTCCGGAGCGAGAACTGAATAAGCTACGCGCCGAGCAGATCTCAATGATTTTTCAGGACCCGATGACCTCGCTAAATCCGTATATGCGGGTAGGGGAGCAGCTTATGGAAGTCCTGATGCTGCATAAAGCGTTGGGCAAAGCCGAAGCCTTTGAAGAGTCGGTGAAAATGCTGGACGCGGTCAAAATGCCCGAAGCGCGCAAACGGATGAAAATGTATCCGCACGAATTTTCCGGCGGGATGCGCCAGCGCGTGATGATCGCGATGGCGCTGCTGTGCCGGCCTAAGCTGCTGATTGCCGATGAGCCGACAACGGCGCTGGACGTGACCGTACAGGCGCAAATCATGACGCTGCTTAATGAGCTCAAGCGCGAGTTCAATACGGCGATCATTATGATTACCCACGATCTCGGCGTCGTCGCCGGGATCTGCGATAAGGTGCTGGTGATGTACGCCGGGCGTACGATGGAATATGGCCAGGCGCGCGACGTCTTTTATCAACCATCGCACCCTTATTCTATCGGTCTGCTCAACGCGGTACCGCGGCTGGATGCGGAAGGCGATGCCCTGTTAACGATTCCAGGCAATCCGCCAAACCTGCTGCGTTTGCCGAAGGGGTGTCCATTCCAGCCGCGCTGCCCGCATGCGATGGAAATTTGCAATAGCGCTCCTCCTCTGGAGGAGTTTGCACCGGGCCGCCTGCGCGCCTGCTTTCAACCGGTGGGGGATTTGCTATGAACGCCGTAACGGAACAAAGAAAAGTCCTGCTCGAAATCGCCGATCTGAAAGTGCACTTTGATATTAAAGACGGTAAACAGTGGTTCTGGCAGCCTTCGAAAACGCTGAAAGCGGTGGATGGCGTAACGCTGCGTCTGTATGAAGGTGAAACTCTGGGCGTGGTCGGCGAGTCCGGATGCGGAAAATCGACCTTCGCGCGCGCGATCATTGGTCTGGTCAAAGCCACCGACGGTAAAGTCGCCTGGTTAGGTAAAGATTTGCTGGGAATGAAGGCCGACGAATGGCGTGACGTGCGCAGCGATATTCAGATGATCTTTCAGGATCCGCTGGCGTCGCTAAACCCGCGCATGACTATCGGGGAAATTATCGCCGAGCCGCTGCGTACCTATCATCCTAAAATGCCGCGTCAGGAAGTTCGCGATCGCGTTAAGGCGATGATGATGAAAGTGGGGCTGCTGCCGAACTTGATTAACCGCTACCCGCATGAATTTTCCGGCGGCCAGTGTCAGCGTATTGGTATTGCCCGCGCGCTAATTCTTGAGCCGAAGCTCATTATTTGCGATGAACCGGTTTCGGCGCTGGACGTGTCGATTCAGGCTCAGGTAGTGAATCTGCTGCAGCAGCTGCAGCGTGAAATGGGACTATCGCTGATTTTTATCGCCCACGATCTGGCGGTGGTGAAGCACATTTCTGATCGCGTACTGGTGATGTATCTCGGGCATGCCGTGGAACTGGGCACCTACGATGAGGTATACCATAATCCGCTGCATCCCTATACCAAAGCGCTGATGTCGGCGGTGCCGGTGCCGGACCCCGATAAAGAAAAGAATAAAACTATCCAGCTGCTGGAGGGGGAATTACCATCGCCGATTAACCCGCCGTCTGGATGCGTATTTCGCACGCGGTGCCCGATTGCCGGGCCGGAGTGCGCTAAGACGCGACCGGTGCTGGAGGGCAGTTTCCGACACGCGGTTTCCTGCCTGAAGGTAGACCCGTTATAATCTCTGGGGCTGACGTAAGTCAGCCCTTTTTTAGTGAGGTTAACGTGGCTTTTCATATTCATGCCGCTCGTCTGCGGCTGTATCATTTATTCTTTGATCAAAACCGACGCTCCGGCCGGCATTTTGAGGGATTTTGCGGTCTCTTCGCGCTGCTTAGCGTTCTGGTGATATTTATCGAGTCCGGATTGGGAACGCAATATCATCTGACGGTGGACGAATGGCATGTTTTTGTCTGGCTTGAGCTTATTGTTACTGTGGTTTTTACCTGTGAGTATATTCTGCGCATTATCAGCTGGCCGAATCCGCTAAAGTATATTTTTAGCTTTTGGGGAATTATTGACCTTGCCACTATATTACCGCTCTACGTAATGTGGCTATGGCCAGAGATCAGTATTGAGTACGTGTTCGCCTGGCGGGCCATGCGCGCGATACGCGCGCTGCGTATTCTTAAACTGCTGCGCTTTATGCCGTCGCTGAATATTTTTTGGACCGCCATCGTCAGCGCTCGCCACCAGCTGATCCTGTTCTACTCTTTTATTGCCATCGTGATGGTGATTTTTGGCGCCTTGATGTATCTGGTTGAGGGGCCGCGATATGGGTTTACTACGCTGAACGCGTCAGTTTATTGGGCGATTGTGACGATAACGACGGTGGGATATGGCGACATCACGCCGCATACGCCGCTCGGGCGAATTCTGGCGTCCATCCTTATCTTAATCGGCTACTCAATTATTGCGATTCCCACCGGCTTAATTACCACCCACATGACCACGGCCTTTCAGAATCGCCGTACTCAGCGCATATGTTCGAATTGTCAGCATACAAATCATGAAAAAGGCGCCCGCTACTGCAATGCCTGCGGCAGCGAACTGCCCGAATGAATAAAAAAGCCTGCCCTGGTTAAACCAGGCAGGCTTCTTCTGTATCGTTATTTACTTGAGAAAGAACTTATTCACGCCACAGAATATGGCAGAGCTTATGGTCTTTTTCACGGCACAGCAGCACGCGCGCAAAAATATCGTTAATCTCGCCGCCATCTTCATCGGCCAGGCCAATGACCACTTCCGCGAAGAAGTCAGGGTTGAGGTCAAAATCGACGTGCTCTTCCCAGTCAGGCGCCGGGTCAAAGAGCTCGGCGCCGCCGCGTTCTTCAAACTGCAGATTGAACAGAATGACATCTGCCGGGTCGAGGTTGTCCACGGCCAGCTCGAGGAAAATGTCGTAAGCCTGTTCAAGCGTTTCGTCTTCGGTCAGGCGATTATTTAAATCCATATCCATGATTGCTACCCATTAAACATCTGATTGGCACGTTTTACAGCAACGGACTGAAGAAGTAAAACAGTCGCTCGGCGATTCGCTGCCACAGCGGACGTTTTAGCCATAGCCTGGCGTCCAGCAGACGCGAGCGGGAGATATAATCATCCTGCACCGCGGCCAGATCGCTGCCAAATCCGGCATCGTCAATTACCAGCGTAATCTCGAAGTTCAGCCACAGGCTGCGCATGTCGAGGTTAACGGTGCCCACCAGGCTGAGCTCGCCGTCAACCAGCACGCTCTTGGTATGCAGCAGGCCGCCTTCAAACTGGTAGATCTTCACTCCGGCAGCCAGCAGCTCGGTAAAGAAGGCGCGGCTGGCCCAGCCCACCAGCAGAGAGTCGTTCTTGCGCGGCAGGATGATGCTGACATCGACGCCGCGCTGGGCGGCGGTGCAGATGGCATGTAGAAGATCGTCGCTGGGCACAAAGTAGGGGGTCGTCATGATCAAATGCTCTTTGGCCGCGTAGGCGGCAGTGAGCAGAGCCTGATGGATCAAATCTTCCGGAAAGCCCGGGCCCGAGGCGATAGTGTGAATCGTGTGCCCGCTGGCCTCTTCGAACGGCATAATGTTCGCGTCCGGCGGCGGAGGCAAAATACGTTTGCCGGTTTCAATCTCCCAGTCGCAGGAGTAGACAATGCCCATCGCTGTCGCTACCGGACCTTCCATTCGCGCCATCAGATCGATCCACTGGCCAACGCCGGAGTCCTGCTTAAAGAAACGCGGGTCGACCAGATTCATACTGCCGGTATAGGCAATATAGTTATCGATCATGACCATTTTACGATGCTGACGCAGATCCATACGGCGCAGGAAGACGCGCATCAGGTTGACCTTCAGGGCTTCGACGACATCAATGCCAGCATTACGCATCATGGCGGCCCAAGGGCTACGGAAAAAGGCCACGCTCCCGGCGGAGTCGAGCATCAGCCGACAATGTACGCCGCGTCTGGCCGCCGCCATTAATGATTCTGCGACCTGGTCGGCCATGCCGCCGGGCTGCCAGATATAGAACACCATCTCAATATTGTGACGAGCGAGCTGGATATCGCGGATGAGCGCCTGCATGACGTCATCGGATTCAGTGAGCAGCTGGAGCTGATTGCCTTTGACGCCGCCAATGCCCTGCCGACGTTCGCAGAGCTTGAACAAGGATTCCGCGACCGGACTATTCTCCTCGGCAAAGATATGCTTGCAGGCTTTGAGGTCTTTTAACCACTTGGCCGTTGAGGGCCACATGGCCCGCGCACGCTCGGCGCGGCGTTTACCCAGATGCAGTTCGCCAAACGAAAGATAGGCGATAATTCCTACCAGCGGAAGAATATAAATGACAAGCAGCCAGGCCATCGCTGACGGTACCGCGCGTCTTTTCATTAATATCCGTAATGTTACACCGGCGATAAGTAGCCAGTAACCGAGTATAACCAGCCAGTTCACCACCGTGTAAAAGGTTGTCATAGATGAAAAATCCTTTTGAATGACTTGATGACATGAGTTTACGCATCAACATCCATCTGGCAAATAAAAACGCAGCGAAAGCGTTGGTTAGCCAGATTCATCGGTCTATAATGCAGGCTGTTTTCACTCGTAGAGTAGTTGTAATGAAGCGTAGTAGAACGGAAGTAGGGCGCTGGCGCATGCTTCGGCAGGTGAGCCGCCGTAAAGCACGCTGGCTGGAAGGACAGTCGCGTCGTAATATGCGCATCCTCGCCATCAGAAAAGAGCTGGTTAAGCGGCAACGACACTCTCTGCTGTTCACCTTCTCTGAGTTTTGAGGGTCAAAACAAAAGGCACCGCTCGCGGTGCCTCTGTTTTTTGCCAACATTTGGTGCTTTAGAATACTTTTTTATACGGTTTTACAGATACTTTCTGATAAACCCCTGCGGCAATATACGGATCGTCATTGGCCCATGATTGTGCCGCTTCCAGTGATTCAAATTCCGCAATGACCGTTGAGCCGGTGAAGCCCGCCGCGCCGGGTTCATTACTGTCGACTGCAGGCATTGGGCCGGCGGTCAGTAAACGACCTTCATCATGTAATAATTGCAAACGCGCCAGGTGGGCGGGACGTACCGACGTCCGTTTTTCCAGAGAGTCGGCGATATCTTCAGCGTAGATAACGTAAAGCACGGCATGGCTCCTTATCAATAAATTGGCGAATCACGTTAAGTGAAACCGTCGTTGACTGCAATGCAAAGATGCTCACGATCCCCAGAATGCCACGTCCCGTCGGCTTTTTGTCAGAAATCAGGGCAAATTTTGATACAAGCCAACAACCCTAGTTGAATATGATTGCTATTTGCATTTAAAATCGGGGCATCATTTTTCAACAGAAACGACTATGAGCGCAATGACCTTTGATTTACCTCGCCGCTTTCCGTGGCCCACGCTACTGTCTGTGGTCATCCACGGCGGTGTTGTCGCGGCGCTGCTCTATACTTCGGTACATCAGGTAATTGAACGGCCGTCACCCTCACAGCCCATTGAGATTACTATGGTGGCCCCGGAAGATCTGGAACCGCCTCAGGCGGCTCAGCCGGTCGTTGAACCCGTTGTTGAGCCGGAACCTGAGCCGGAACCGGAGGTGATTCCTGAACCGCCAAAAGAGGCGCCGGTCGTTATCCATAAACCGAAACCTAAACCGAAGCCAAAGCCTAAACCGAAGCCGGAAAAAAAGGTTGAGCAACCGAAGCGTGATGTGAAACCGGCGGAAACGCGCCCGGCTTCGCCGTTTGAAAATACGAATACGGCGCCAGCGCGCACCGCGCCGAGCACCTCAACCGCGAACGCTAAACCGACCGTCACGGCGCCGACCGGACCGCGAGCGCTAAGCCGTGGGGAGCCGAGCTATCCGGCTCGTGCGCAGGCGCTGCGCATTGAAGGGAATGTTCGGGTTAAGTTCGACGTCACGGCGGACGGGCGCGTGGATAACGTGCAGATCCTCTCCGCCCAACCAGCCAATATGTTTGAGCGTGAAGTGAAAAACGCTTTACGTAAATGGCGTTATGAACCGGGTAAACCGGGGAACGGCATTACCATGACCATTCAGTTCCGCCTGAAAGGCGTACAAATCAGCTAATCTGCGTAAGCAAGGCCCCTTACGGGGCCTTATCCATGAACACGTCATCAAGCGCTTTCTGCGCCGTCACAAGATGTTGTCCGCCAAACAGAATCGCGCGATTCAGCAGCGTATAGAGCTGGTAGATGGGTTGCCGCTCGAGAAAGCCGGACGGCAGCGGCGAAACGGACTGATAGCCATCATAGATTTGCGGCGGCTGTTCCTGATGCAGTGGGAGCATTGCCAGATCGCATTCGCGATCGCCCCAGTAGCAGGCCGGGTCGAAAATATAGGGCCCGTTTGGACCGAGCGCGCAGTTACCGGACCATAAGTCACCGTGGAGCAGCGACGGCTGCGGCTGATGATTGCTCAATCGCTGCTGAATAATATCAACAAGACTATCGATATCGCCAAAATGCAGACCTTTCTCGGCGGCGAGCTCGAGCTGCCAGCCGATGCGCTGTTCGGCAAAGAACGTGGACCATCGACGCTGCCAGGCGTTCGGCTGGGGAGTGGTGGAAAGGTCATTGTCAAAATCCAGACCAAACTGCGGCTGATCGCTCCATTGATGCAAATGGGCGATTTGCTGGCCTAACAGGAAAGCGTTGTGCGCATCCAGCGGGCGAGGGGGGAGATATTCCATGACCAGAAAACTATAATCACGGTCGCTGCCTACGGCAAAAACCTGCGGTACATTCACGGTTTTACTTCGTGACAGCAGCTCAAGCTGGTCTGCCTCGGCCGTGAAGATGGGTAAAAGCTCACGTTCATCGCATTTTACGAAGTAATCTCGCCCGCCAAAGCGTAAATGCCAGGCGGCGTGGATCTCTCCACCGGGTAGCTCGTTTCGCAGTTCGATTTCAGCTGCTTCGGTATGCAAATCGCTTAACAAATTGCTGATAGCTTGCCACATGCCGTCTCTCCCCATGTCTTCCAACATTTCATAAGGTTAGCGCATAACCCCGGCGTAAAATTCGAACTGACGCACAACTGAACGTTTTCCGTTGCGTCAATCGCACTTATTGAGCTTCTATCCACTCGCTGAATGTTGACACGGTGACGTCAACGGCTCGTCCCAGCGCGGTTTCGGCTAAACCCGCGCTTAACGCTTTAACTTCATCGGCATTCTGTATGGAAAGCAGGCCGAAGGTATTGGTGCCGAGCTCGTGGACGTTCCCTTCATCATCGTTTAAGACAAGGGTAAATCCGGCGCGGGTGAGATGATTACTGAGTTCGTTAATTTCCGTTAACGTCTCTTCGTGAAAACGAACCGTGACGACCCAGGCGTTAATTTCGCTACTCATTTTTCACCCCATTGTTATCCATGGCATTTTTAGCATAGACCATCATGCTGATTTGGCGACACCCTCCGTTTTGCCAGAGGGAGCGAAGGAGATTATAAACCGCGCAGATAATCGTAGATTTTTTGCGTATTTTCCAGCGAGCAAAGGCGGGTGCCCTGATTGATGGTGGCCGCGCTGCCCGCAGCGACGCCAAAGCGAACCATATCTTCAAGCGAGGCATTTTCCGCCAGCCTTAAGGTCATCGCACCAACCATGCTGTCACCGGCGCCGACAGTACTCTGGCTTTTCATCGGCGGCGGTACGACCTGAACACTACCATCGGCATCAACACCAAGCGCTCCCTGTGCTCCCAGGGAGACGACGACGCGCTGGACTTTACCGGAACGAATTAACTCTTGCGCGGCGAGCCGCACATCATCTGGCTGACTCAGATCCCGCTGGACCAGCGCACTTAACTCTTTCTGGTTCGGTTTAACCAGTTCAATATTGCCGACATCAAGCGCGGCGGCGAGGGCATCACCGGAACTATCGACAATACAGCGCAATCCATGCCGCTGCGCGTTTTTCACCAGCTGCGTCAGGTTCTCGACGCTGATGCCCGGCGGCAGACTTCCGCTAATTACCAGCAGCGAGCCGGGGGCGATAGTGAGCACTTTTTCCTCAATGAGCCGGAGCTCATCCGCAGTTAATGCGGCGCCAGGCATCACGAAACGATATTGCTCGCCGCTGGCGTTCACATGAACGTGAAGATTCTGCCGCGTCCAGTCATGAGTCTCTACCGTATCGACGGGAACGTGTTCATCCGTCAGCAGCGCCGTCAGGTGTTCGCCGGTTGCCCCACCGACGGGAAAGATAGCCGTGGCGCTGCCGCCAAGAAAAGTGATGGCGCGCGCAACGTTAATTCCGCCCCCGCCGGGTTCAAACACGGGAGCGCTACAGCGTAGCTTGCCTTCCGGGTAAATTTGCGGGGTCTGCGTGGCGCTGTCGAGCGAGGGGGCTAACGTGAGCGTATAGATTTTGGTCATCCAGTTTCCTCCATAATACGAGTTTAGCGGCTCTGGTTTTAAGCATGGCACTTAAAGGAGGGAAGGGGAAGCGACGCGTAGCTTATGCACCGGTACCCCTTTTATCTTTATGAAATAAAAATTGTTTTGAGAAGCGTCTTATACAAAAAACGAAAGAGTAATTGATTGCTAAGTTAATCGTGCTTTTTTATAATTTACTCCCTTTCTTAGGACCGGCTATTAGCGATCCTCGCGAAAGCTCCCGGGACCCTCCTGGTCTCCTTATAGGTTGTACGGACTTAAAATTAAATGAAGCTTTTGAAGACAGTACCCGCAGCGGTGATGCTGGCGGGAGGGCTCTTTGCGTCTGCGTGCGCAATGGCCGATGATTCCGTTTTTACTGTCATGGATGACCCTTCTTCTGCAAAAAAACCTTTCGAAGGTACTGTTAACGCCGGTTATCTGGCGCAGTCCGGCAATACGAAAAGTTCCTCAATGACCGCCGACTCAACGTTGACCTGGTATGGCGATACCACCGCATGGTCGCTGTGGGGGAATGCCAGCAATACGTCGTCGAACGATCAGCGCTCTTCGGAAAAGTACGCGGTGGGCGGACGTAGCCGTTATAACCTGACCGACCAGAATTATCTTTTTGGTCAGGCGAGCTGGCTGACGGATCGTTACAATGGTTATCAGCAGCGTGATGTGTTCACCGCGGGTTATGGTCGTCAGATCATGAACGGCCCGGTACACAGCCTGCGTTTTGAATTTGGTCCTGGTGTACGCTATGACGAGTATACCGATGGTGATAATGATACTCAGCCACTGGGCTACGCTTCCGGCACCTACGCCTGGCAGATGACCGATAACGCCAAATTTACCCAAGGCGTCTCGGTATTCGGCGCCGAAGATACGACGCTGAACTCTGAAAGTGCGTTAAACGTTGCGATTAACGCGCACTTTGCCCTCAAAGTAGCCTATAACCTGACGTGGAACTCTGAACCGCCGTCATCGGCGCCGGAGCATACCGATCGCCGCACCACGCTATCGCTCGGTTATAAAATGTAATCTTTTCAGGCCGGATATTCCGGCCTGATTGTTTTAAATTTAGCAATAAGTGGCATTATTATTTTTGGTCTCTTGTTTTGTTTTTTATAAAAAGAAATGGTCTCCATAATTTCTTCATGATCGCTATTTTGCTGACAAATATGTAGTTAATTTGACACGAAAAGATAAATATTGGGTCGGACAAAAATGTGATCTGGATCTATACTGTTCACCACAGGCGGAGATAACGAATCCGTTCTATTATCTGAAACAAATAAGAGAATGACTATCATGAAAAATAGTAAAATCGCACTCGCGGCCGCGATGCTGTGCACGCTGTCTTTTGGCGCATTTGCCGCCGCTCCCGCACCGCAGCCGGGTAATCACGATCGTACGCAAGTGGGCATAGCCAAAGCGACCGATGTCGAAGCGGGCTCTAATATTGCACCGGGCTCCCAATCAACCGGACAGTCAATGAACGACGCGTTTGATGTTCATAAACTTGTCGCCGGCGAATGGTCCTGATATTTAAACGCCATTCATAATTTCTCTTTTATTATTTCGTCAAGCAGTAAACCGGGTAATGTTGTACCGGTTTCGCTTTACGCGTTTGGTGTAAAATCTTCATAATTTATGTGAAATCATAAATATTCTTTATGCGTCATATCGCGCTGTCGCCGTTTCTTCCGATCTATCGCTGAAGCAATTATGCAACGTTTGTTACACCTCCCCTTTTTTTCCCATCAACAATAACCATTTAGTCTTATGTGACTTTTATCACGCACTAATGATGTGTAAACTAACCCTCGGTGTTATCAACAGGCGGCTGCAGGTGGGGACGTGTCGTTGAACGAGCGTGCACACATTTTCGCAGAGTGAAGCGGGAACTGGGTCTGAACTTGTTGATAATTATGATTATATTGTTTTGTATGTGCTCTTTCGTGTGGGGCACCACTGCAAATAAGGACATGAAATGCCTGTAATTACGCTTCCTGATGGCAGCCAACGCCATTTTGATCACGCTGTGAGCCCGATGGACGTCGCTCTGGATATTGGCCCCGGTCTGGCGAAAGCCACCATCGCTGGTCGTGTCAATGGCGAGCTGGTTGACGCCTGTGACTTAATTGAAAACGACGCAACGCTCTCTATCATCACCGCGAAAGATGAAGATGGACTTGAGATTATTCGTCACTCCTGTGCGCACCTTTTGGGACATGCGATTAAACAGCTGTGGCCAAATACCAAAATGGCGATCGGCCCGGTTGTCGACAATGGTTTCTACTATGATGTCGATCTGGACCATACCCTGACCCAGGAAGATATCGACGCGCTCGAAAAACGCATGCATGAGCTCGCCGAGAAAAACTACGACGTTATTAAGAAGAAAGTCAGCTGGCACGAAGCGCGTGAAACCTTTGTGAAGCGCGGCGAGAGCTATAAAGTCTCTATTCTTGATGAAAACATTGCTCATGATGATAAGCCCGGCTTGTATCATCACGAAGAATATGTCGACATGTGCCGTGGGCCGCATGTGCCGAATATGCGTTTCTGCCATCACTTCAAACTGATGAAGACCGCGGGCGCCTACTGGCGCGGCGATAGCAACAATAAAATGCTGCAGCGCATCTACGGTACCGCCTGGGCAGATAAAAAAGCGCTTAATGCCTATCTGCAGCGTCTGGAAGAAGCCGCTAAGCGCGATCACCGTAAAATCGGTAAGCAGCTCGATCTGTATCATATGCAGGAAGAGGCGCCGGGTATGGTGTTCTGGCATAACGACGGCTGGACTATCTTCCGCGAACTGGAAACTTTTGTGCGTTCTAAGCTGAAAGAGTACCAGTATCAGGAAGTTAAAGGCCCGTTTATGATGGACCGCGTGCTGTGGGAAAAAACCGGCCACTGGGACAACTATAAAGATGCGATGTTTACCACTTCTTCCGAGAACCGTGAATACTGCATCAAGCCGATGAACTGCCCGGGTCACGTGCAGATCTTCAACCAGGGCCTGAAATCCTACCGCGATCTGCCATTACGTATGGCTGAATTCGGTAGCTGCCATCGCAATGAGCCGTCAGGCGCGCTGCATGGCCTGATGCGCGTACGCGGATTTACTCAGGACGATGCCCACATTTTCTGTACTGAAGATCAGGTTCGTGATGAAGTTAACGCCTGTATTCGTATGGTCTACGATATGTACAGCACCTTCGGCTTCGAGAAAATCGTCGTCAAGCTGTCAACTCGCCCGGAAAAACGCATCGGTAGCGATGAGACATGGGATCGTGCTGAAGCGGATCTGGCGGTGGCGCTTGAAGAGAACAATATCCCGTTTGAATATCAACTGGGTGAAGGCGCCTTCTACGGCCCGAAAATTGAATTTACCCTGTATGACTGCCTCGATCGTGCATGGCAGTGCGGTACTGTACAGCTGGACTTCTCCTTGCCGCAGCGTTTAAGCGCCTCCTATGTTGGCGAAAATAATGAACGCCAGGTACCGGTAATGATTCACCGTGCTATTCTTGGTTCGCTGGAGCGCTTTATTGGCATCCTGACCGAAGAGTTTGCCGGCTTCTTCCCAAGCTGGCTTGCGCCAGTGCAGGTTGTGGTTATGAATATTACTGATTCTCAGGCTGAATACGTTAACGAATTGACGCGTAAACTACAAAATGCAGGCATTCGCGTAAAAGCAGACTTGAGAAATGAGAAGATAGGCTTTAAAATCCGCGAGCACACTTTACGTCGTGTCCCTTACATGTTGGTCTGTGGCGACAAAGAGGTAGAAGCTGGCAAAGTTGCCGTGCGTACCCGTCGTGGCAAAGACTTGGGCAGCCTGGACGTAAATGAAGTTATCGAGAAGCTGCAACAAGAGATTCGCAGCCGCAGTCTAAAACAACTGGAGGAATAAGGTATTAAAGGCGGAAAACGAGTTCAAACGGCACGTCCGAATCGTATCAATGGCGAGATTCGCGCCCTGGAAGTTCGCTTAACAGGTCTGGAAGGCGAAGCTTTGGGTATTGTGAGTCTGAGAGAAGCTATCGAAAAAGCTGAAGAAGCTGGAGTAGATTTAGTTGAGATCAGCCCTAACGCCGAACCGCCAGTTTGTCGTATCATGGACTACGGCAAGTTCCTTTATGAAAAGAGCAAGTCTTCTAAGGAACAGAAGAAAAAGCAAAAAGTTATTCAGGTCAAGGAAATCAAATTCCGACCTGGCACCGATGATGGCGACTACCAGGTAAAACTCCGCAGCCTGGTTCGCTTTCTGGAAGAGGGTGATAAAGCTAAGATCACGCTGCGTTTCCGCGGCCGTGAGATGGCTCACCAGCAGATCGGGATGGAAGTGCTTACCCGCGTCCGTGACGATCTGAGTGAACTGGCAGTAGTCGAATCCTTCCCAACGAAGATCGAAGGCCGTCAGATGATCATGGTGCTCGCTCCTAAGAAGAAACAGTAAGGCCTTCAAGTAGCAATGTCTGTGGAGCCTTTAGGTTCCGCAGCTGTTGCTCGCCTATGTTTCGTTTATTAACAATGCGAAGTGGAAGTTATTAAAATGCCAAAAATTAAGACCGTACGCGGTGCTGCTAAGCGCTTCAAAAAAACCGGTAAAGGTGGTTTTAAGCACAAGCACGCTAACCTGCGTCACATTCTGACCAAAAAAGCTACTAAGCGTAAACGTCACCTGCGTCCGAAAGCCATGGTTTCTAAAGGCGATCTGGGCCTGGTCATCGCGTGCCTGCCGTACGCATAAGTCGTTAACCCTTTTAACTTTTTAATTAGAATAGATACAGGAGAGCACATATGGCTCGCGTAAAACGTGGTGTAGTTGCCCGTGCACGTCACAAGAAAATTTTGAAACAAGCTAAAGGCTACTACGGTGCGCGTTCTCGCGTATACCGCGTTGCCTTCCAGGCTGTTATCAAAGCTGGTCAGTACGCTTATCGTGACCGTCGTCAGAAAAAGCGTCAGTTCCGTCAACTGTGGATTGCGCGTATCAACGCAGCAGCACGTCAGAACGGTATTTCTTACAGCAAATTCATCAACGGCCTGAAAAAAGCCTCTGTTGAAATCGACCGTAAGATCCTGGCTGACATCGCCGTATTCGACAAATTAGCGTTCACCGCGCTGGTCGAAAAAGCGAAAGCAGCTCTGGCATAAGCCAGTTGAAAGAGGGAGCTTGTCTCCCTCTTTTCGTTTCAAGGCTATCAATCCATTGACTTTTATTCGCGTAGGCTTTTCAATACCAGTCTTACGTTTTTTATCAGACAAGGTAATGCAAGCATGAATGCTGCTATTTTCCGCTTCTTTTTTTACTTTAGCACCTGAACTCAGGAGGCTAGCGCGTGAAAGAAGAAACGGAAAACAGCGCCAAAAAGCCTCCCCCTGTGGAGGCTTTTTTTGTATCTGAACTGGCTCGTTCTATTTCAAGCTCCAGACGCGTGGGTTGACCTGAATCATTCGGTCAAATGAAGGATTACCTACGGTCTGCGGCTCGAAATAGTGAGAGCAAAATAATAACCATAACCGGTGTCTGCACCGACATAATGAGGAAAACCATGTCACATCTCGCAGAGCTGGTTGCCAGTGCGAAGGCAGCCATTAACGAGGCATCAGATGTTGCTGCGCTGGACAACGTCCGCGTGGAATACCTGGGTAAAAAAGGGCTTTTGACCCTTCAGATGACGACCCTGCGCGAGCTGCCTGCTGAAGAGCGTCCGGCAGCCGGCGCGGTTATCAACGAAGCGAAAGAGCAGGTCCAGCAGGCGCTTAACGTGCGTAAGTCAGCGCTTGAAAGTGCTGCGCTTAACGCGCGCCTGGCCTCGGAAACCATCGATGTCTCTCTGCCGGGTCGTCGTATTGAGAACGGTGGCCTGCATCCGGTGACCCGTACTATCGACCGTATCGAAAGTTTCTTCGGTGAGCTCGGCTTTACCGTCGCGACTGGTCCGGAAATCGAAGATGACTACCACAACTTCGATGCGCTGAATATTCCTGGCCACCATCCGGCACGCGCTGACCACGACACTTTCTGGTTTGATGCGACGCGCCTGCTGCGTACGCAAACCTCAGGCGTACAGATCCGCACCATGGCTAACCAGCAGCCGCCGATCCGCATTATTGCGCCAGGTCGCGTCTATCGTAACGACTACGATCAGACCCACACCCCAATGTTCCATCAGATGGAAGGCCTGATTGTTGATACCAACATCAGCTTCACCAACCTGAAGGGAACGCTGCACGATTTCCTGCGTAACTTCTTTGAAGAAGATCTACAGATTCGTTTTCGTCCGTCCTATTTCCCGTTCACCGAGCCCTCTGCGGAAGTTGACGTCATGGGCAAAAACGGCAAATGGCTGGAAGTGCTCGGCTGCGGTATGGTGCATCCAAACGTACTGCGCAACGTGGGTATCGATCCGGAAATCTATTCCGGCTTTGCCTTCGGCATGGGTATGGAGCGTCTGACCATGCTGCGCTACGGCGTGACCGACTTACGCGCGTTCTTCGAAAACGATCTGCGTTTCCTCAAACAGTTTAAATAAGGGCAGGACAGAACAATGAAATTCAGTGAACTGTGGTTACGCGAGTGGGTTAACCCAGCTATCGATAGCGAAGCGCTGTCGGACCAGATAACGATGGCCGGGCTTGAGGTTGACGGCGTTGAGCCGGTCGCGGGCAGTTTTAACGGCGTTGTTGTTGGCGAAGTGGTCGAGTGCGCTCAGCACCCTAATGCCGACAAGCTGCGCGTGACAAAAATCAACGTCGGCGGCGAACGTCTGCTGGATATCGTCTGCGGCGCGCCGAACTGCCGTCAGGGCCTTAAGGTTGCCGTTGCGACCATCGGCGCCGTACTGCCGGGCGATTTTAAAATTAAAGCGGCAAAGCTGCGCGGTGAGCCGTCGGAAGGTATGCTGTGCTCCTTCTCGGAACTGGGTATTTCCGACGATCACAGCGGTATTATTGAACTGCCCGCCGATGCGCCGCTGGGTACCGACATCCGTGAATATCTGAAGCTCGACGATAACACTATCGAAATCAGCGTCACGCCGAACCGTGCCGATTGTCTCGGTATTATCGGCGTGGCTCGCGATGTCGCCGTGCTCAACAAGGCGCCGTTGAATGTCCCGGAAATGCCCCCGGTAGCCGCCACCGTCAATGACGTTCTGCCAATCCAGGTCGATGCGCCGGAAGCATGTCCGCGCTATCTGGGGCGCGTGGTAAAAGGCATTAATGTCAAAGCACCGACCCCATTATGGATGAAAGAGAAGCTGCGCCGTTGCGGTATTCGCTCCATCGATGCGGTGGTTGATGTGACCAACTACGTATTGCTTGAGCTGGGTCAGCCGATGCACGCCTTCGATAAAGACCGCATTGAAGGCGGAATTATCGTGCGTATGGCGCATGAAGGGGAAACCCTGGTTCTGCTGGACGGCTCCGAGGCTAAGCTGGACACCGATACTCTGGTGATTGCTGACCATCAGAAAGCTCTGGCAATGGGGGGGATTTTCGGCGGCGAGCACTCCGGCGTAAACGATGAAACGCAAAACGTTCTGCTGGAATGCGCGTTCTTCAGCCCGCTGTCCATTACCGGTCGCGCCCGTCGCCATGGTCTGCATACCGATGCTTCCCACCGCTACGAGCGCGGCGTGGACTCCGCGTTGCAGTATCAGGCTATGGAGCGTGCGACCCGCCTGCTGATGGATATTTGCGGCGGCGAAGCTGGCCCGATTATTGACGTCACCAACGAAGCGACCCTGCCGAAGCCTGCGACCATCAGGCTTCGCCGCAGCAAGCTGGATCGTCTGATCGGTCACCACGTTGAGGATGCGCAGGTGAGCGATATTCTGCGACGTCTGGGCTGTGAAGTCACCGAAGGCCAGGACGAGTGGCATGCCGTCGCGCCGAGCTGGCGTTTCGATATTGCCATCGAAGAGGACCTGGTCGAAGAAGTCGCCCGCGTCTATGGCTATAACAATATTCCTGACGAACCGGTGCAAGCGGGCCTGATCATGGGCACCCACCGCGAAGCGGATCTGTCGCTTAAACGCGTGAAAACGCTGCTCAACGACAATGGCTATCAGGAAGTGATTACCTACAGCTTCGTTGATCCGAAAGTACAGCAGTGGATCCACGCCGGCGAAGAAGCGCTGATTCTGCCGAGCCCGATCTCCAGCGAAATGTCGGCGATGCGCCTATCATTGTGGACCGGCCTGTTAGGGACGGTGGTCTACAACCAGAATCGTCAGCAGACTCGCGTGCGCATCTTTGAGAGCGGTTTACGCTTTGTTCCTGATACTCAGGCTCCGCTGGGCATTCGTCAGGATGTGATGCTGGCTGGCGTGATTTGCGGTAACCGTTATGAAGAACACTGGAACCTGGC
The DNA here is from genome assembly GCF_018139045.1 of Klebsiella pasteurii. Taxonomy (NCBI): domain Bacteria; kingdom Pseudomonadati; phylum Pseudomonadota; class Gammaproteobacteria; order Enterobacterales; family Enterobacteriaceae; genus Klebsiella; species Klebsiella pasteurii. The sequence goes on along the minus strand of NZ_CP073236.1, from coordinate 1,581,969 downwards.
AAAAGAAACCGTCGATTTCTATGATTTAAAAGGCGATCTGGAGTCGGTCCTCGACCTCACCGGTAAGCTGTCCGACATCGAATTCCGCATCGAAGCCAATAATGCGCTTCATCCGGGCCAGTCGGCGGCGATTTATCTGAAAGGTGAACGTATTGGTTTTATTGGGGTTGTTCATCCTGAGCTGGAACGTAAGCTGGATCTGAACGGTCGCACGTTGGTCTTTGAACTGGAGTGGAACAAGCTTGCAGACCGCGTGGTGCCTCAGGCGCATGAAGTTTCTCGCTTCCCGGCGAACCGTCGCGACATCGCCGTCGTTGTGGCAGAAAACGTTCCCGCTGCCGATGTTTTAGCCGAGTGTAAGAAAGTTGGCGTAAATCAGGTAGTTGGCGTAAACTTATTTGACGTGTACCGCGGCAAGGGCGTAGCAGAAGGTTTCAAGAGCCTCGCTATCAGCCTTATCCTCCAGGATACCAGCCGTACACTCGAAGAAGAGGAGATTGCCGCTACCGTCGCCAAATGTGTAGAGGCATTGAAAGAGCGATTCCAGGCATCATTGAGGGATTGAACCTATGGCGCTTACAAAAGCTGAAATGTCAGAATATCTGTTTGATAAGCTTGGGCTTAGCAAGCGGGATGCCAAAGAGCTGGTAGAGTTGTTTTTCGAAGAGGTCCGTCGCGCTCTGGAAAACGGAGAACAGGTAAAACTCTCCGGGTTCGGCAACTTCGATTTGCGAGATAAGAACCAACGCCCGGGCCGTAACCCGAAAACGGGAGAGGATATCCCTATTACAGCCCGGCGAGTGGTGACTTTCAGACCTGGCCAGAAGCTAAAAAGCCGTGTCGAAAATGCGTCACCCAGAGACAAATAATCTGAACTAACTAAAAAGGCCGCTATGCGGCCTTTTTTCTTTTCCTGGCCGAATACCGTAAAATCAATCACATCCTTTTTCTCGATTCAGAAAACTATGCTGACCTTTGCTCAAATTCAACGGCGCCGCAATCGGCGTTGGCTTGCGGTATTAACGTTGCTGCTGTTGGTTACGTCGACCATCAGCCTGTGCGCGGGCGACCAGTGGATTGGCCCCGCCGAGTGGTTTAGCGCCAAAGGTGAGCTGTTTATCTGGCAGATCCGTCTGCCGCGCACTCTGGCCGTCCTATTAGTGGGGGCCGCGCTGGCGCTGTCCGGGGCGATTATGCAGGCGCTGTTTGAAAACCCGCTGGCGGAGCCCGGGCTGCTGGGGGTATCAAACGGCGCTGGGGTTGGCCTGATAGCCGCCGTCTTGCTGGGAAAAGGGCTGCTTCCGGGCTGGGCGCTGGGGCTGTGCGCCATCGCTGGCGCGCTGGTCATTACTTTTATTTTACTGCGTTTTGCCAGGCGGCATCTCTCGACCAGCCGCCTGCTGCTGGCGGGCGTGGCGCTCGGTATCATATGCAGCGCGCTGATGACCTGGGCGGTCTACTTCTCAACTTCTTTCGATCTCCGCCAGCTGATGTACTGGATGATGGGCGGCTTTGGCGGCGTGGACTGGCAGCAGCTGTGGCTGATGCTGGCTCTGCTGCCGGCGCTGGCCTGGGTGTGCCTGCAATCGCAGCCTCTTAATCTGTTAGCGCTGGGGGAGGTTTCCGCACGCCAGCTGGGGCTGCCGCTGTGGCTATGGCGTAAAGTGCTGGTGGTGGCGACCGGTTGGCTGGTGGGCGTCAGCGTGGCGCTGGCGGGCGCGATCGGCTTTATTGGTCTGGTTATTCCGCATATTCTGCGCTTATGTGGTTTAAGCGATCACCGCGCGCTGCTTCCGGCCTGTTTGTTAGCGGGGGCCAGCGCGTTGCTTGGGGCGGATATCGTCGCGCGTCTGGCGCTCTCGGCGGCGGAATTGCCGATTGGTGTGGTCACCGCCACCCTGGGTGCGCCGGTGTTCATCTGGTTATTGTTAAAATCAGGCCGCCCGCAGTAACGGGCGGCCGTAAGCGGTGGCTAATTACCAGCCCTTAATCGCATCGCCTTTGTAGACTTCCGCTGCCTTATCGGCAACTGCTTGAGTCTGGAAGGCCTCTTTCAGCTCCTGAACCTTTTTGCTGTCTTTATTCTCTTCGCGTGAAACGATGGCGTTGACGTACGGAGAGTCAGGACCTTCCATAAATAAGCCATCGCGGGCGGCCGACAGGCCGGCCTGGGCAGAGAAGTTGGTATTAATAATCGACAGGGCGACATTCGGGTCGTCAAGGGTACGGGTCAGCTGCGGCGTGTCGACTTCGACGATTTTTAGCTGTTTAGGATTGTCGATAATATCCAGCGTCGTAGGCAGGTAGCCTGTCCCTTCTTTTAGCTTGATTAAACCTTGCGCCTGCAGCAGCAGCAGGCTGCGGCCCAGGGTTGTGGTTTCGTTAGAAATGGAAATCGTCGCGCCGTCAGGCAGTTCGCTGATATTTTTGATTTTCTTCGAGTAGGCGGCGATCGGGAAGACGAAGGTTTTACCGACAATCGCAAACTTATAGCCGCGCTCTTTTGATTGCGCCTCAAGGTAAGGCAGCGTCTGGAAGGCGTTAGCATCGACGTCTTTATTGTTCAGCGCTTCGTTCGGCAGTACGTAATCATTAAATGAGATAACCTCCACGTCGAGGTTATATTTCTCTTTGGCCACTTGTTCTACGACTTTCCAGATAGCCTCATCCGGCCCGGTATTAATGGCGACTTTGATCTTATTATCTTCATCCGGTGAGCAGGCTGCCAGCAGCGCGACGGAGGCCGCAATTAACACCGTGCTAAACATCTTCTTCATCAATAAAACTCTCTTAAATTAACAATTAACGAAATGCTATTACATCCATTCATCACTGTACACTGAATTGCGCGCTCCCGGTGTTGAGATGAATTCATGTTGTGTGGCCTGTTACATCAAGAGACACTCCGGGGGGATTCAAAGTAGAATGACCCGGTCTGAATCCGCTACAGTAGATAGGGATCACCTGAAGCAGAAATCGGTTTATTCATTGAGGGAAGGCTATGCAACACGATATTCTCAATACTGAAGTCACCACCATCGATGGTGAAAAAACAACGCTTGCCCCATGGGCGGGTAAAGTGCTGTTGATCGTTAACGTTGCTTCAAAATGCGGCCTGACGCCGCAGTATGAGCAGCTGGAAGCGCTGCAAAAAGGGCTTGAAAGTGAAGGGTTTAGCGTGCTGGGCTTCCCGTGCAACCAGTTCCTGGGGCAGGAGCCGGGCAGCGAAGAAGAGATAAAAACCTTCTGTAGCACCACCTACGGCGTGACTTTCCCGATGTTCAGCAAAATTGACGTTAACGGCGAGCATCGCGCGCCTCTGTATCAGAAGCTGGTTGATGCCGCCCCGCAGGCTGTCGCGCCGGAAGGCAGCGGTTTTTATGAGCGCATGGCCAGTAAAGGCAGGGCTCCGCTGTATGTAGATGATATTCTTTGGAACTTTGAAAAATTCCTGATTGGCCGGGACGGACAGGTTATCGGTCGTTTCTCACCGGATATGACGCCGGATGACCCGCAGCTGGTGGCCGCCATTAAAGGAGCTTTAGCGAAATAATGCCGTTTTTGATGCAGCTACAGGACGTAGAAGAGGCGGGGCGGCTGGCGCCGTTTTCAGCGGAAATCCGGCCGGGAGAGATTATTCACCTGGTGGGGCCAAACGGCGCGGGGAAAAGCACGCTGTTGGCGCGTATGGCGGGACTCTCTACAGGGCCGGGGCGGGTCAAACTGAATGAACGCCCTCTGAAGGATTGGCCTGCTCAGGAGCTGGCCCGTCATCGGGCCTATTTAAGCCAACACCAGATGCCGCCTTTCGCAATGCCGGTCTGGCATTATCTGTCGCTGCATCTGCACAACGACGCGCAAAACGCGCTGCTGACGGCTGTCGCGGAGAAACTGGGCTTAGGCGATAAGCTTGGGCGCCAGGTGAATCACATTTCTGGCGGGGAGTGGCAGCGCGTGCGGCTGGCGGCGGTAATACTGCAGATTCATCGGCAGGCTAATCCGGCCGGGCAATTGCTCTTGCTGGATGAACCAATGAACAGCCTGGACGTGGCGCAGCAGTCCGCGCTCGATCGCGTATTAAATGAGCTCTGTGCATCCGGGGTTGCTATCGTGATGAGCAGCCACGACCTTAATCATACCCTCCGACATGCCCATCGCGCCTGGCTGATCTGCCGGGGGAAAACCATTGCCTGCGGTAGTACCGCTGAAGTTCTTAACGAAGAAAACTTGACCGCCGCCTACGCCATGGACTTCCAGAGAGTTGAGGTGGCTGGTCATCTTATGCTCGTTCCGTCACAGTAGCACGCAGTCAGCTTGCCAGCGAATTGATAAACAAGCTAAATTATTCTGCTAACAGGATAAGGAACAGAGGATTCGTCTGAGATGCGTTTCTGGCTCGTTTTGTGTGTTGCGTTATTTCTGGCGGGTTGTAGCAGTCACCGGGCGCCGCCGCCAAATCCACGGCTTGCTGATTCGATTACCGTTGTGGCCAACCTGAATGAGCAGTTAAGGAACTGGCGGGGAGCGCCTTATCGCTACGGCGGGATGTCGCCGCGCGGCGTCGATTGCTCCGGGTTTGTGCTAATGACCTTTCGCGATAAGTTTGCGCTGCAGCTTCCACGCGAAACCCGTGAGCAGGCGGAGGTCGGCACCAAAATTGATAAGAGCGAACTGCTGCCCGGCGATCTGGTCTTTTTCAAGACCGGCTCCGGAGAGAGTGGTCTGCACGTCGGTATTTACGACACCGACAACCAGTTTATCCACGCCTCCACCAGCCAGGGCGTGACGCGCTCATCGCTGGATAATGTCTACTGGCATAAAAAATTCTGGCAGGCGCGAAGGATCTAACGCCAGCCGTCACCGGGCAAAGGCTGAAGCGCGGCCAATCCCCCGTGCGGCTTATTATTGCAATAACCCCGTACTTGCCCCGTGTTAATAATTTGTTGAAAGCACTACACTGAAGGCAGGAGGAACCATGACCCTGTCTTTTACTACCCACTGGCGTGATGAACTGCCGGATTTTTACACTGCTTTAGCCCCCACGCCGCTGGAGAATGCGCGGCTTGTCTGGCACAACGCGCCGCTGGCGCGATCGCTGGGCGTCGCCGATTCGTTATTTAGCCCGGAGAAGGGCGCTGGCGTATGGGGCGGCGAAACGCTGCTGCCGGGAATGTCGCCGCTGGCGCAGGTATACAGCGGCCACCAGTTCGGCTCCTGGGCCGGGCAGCTCGGCGACGGGCGCGGCATTCTGCTCGGCGAACAGCAGCTCGCGGACGGTCGTCGCTTTGACTGGCACCTGAAAGGTGCCGGGCTCACTCCCTATTCACGGATGGGTGACGGACGGGCGGTACTGCGCTCAACGATCCGCGAGGGGCTGGCCTCGGAAGCAATGCATGCGCTGGGTATTCCCACCACCCGCGCGCTGGCGATAGTGGCCAGCGACACCCCGGTATACCGTGAAACCGCTGAACGCGGGGCGATGCTGATGCGGCTGGCGGAAAGTCACGTACGTTTTGGCCATTTTGAGCACTTTTACTACCGCCGCGAGCCGCTCAAAGTACAGCAACTGGCGGATTACGTGATTCGTCACCACTGGCCGCACCTGCAAAATGAAGCGGATAAGTACATTGTCTGGTTCAGCGACGTGGTCACTCGAACGGCTGAGATGATTGCCAGCTGGCAAACGGTCGGCTTTGCGCACGGGGTAATGAATACCGATAACATGTCGATCCTCGGCCTGACGATGGACTACGGTCCGTACGGTTTCCTTGACGATTTCCAGCCGGGATTTATTTGTAACCATTCCGATTATCAGGGGCGCTATAGCTTTGATAATCAGCCGGCGGTAGGGCTATGGAATCTGCAACGCCTGGCGCAGACGCTGTCGCCGTTTATCACCGCGGAGTTACTGAACGGCGCGCTGGATGGCTACCAGCACGCGCTGCTCACGGCATATGGCCGCCGCATGCGCGACAAGCTTGGCCTGTTTACCCAGCAAAAAGGAGATAACGAGTTGCTGGACGGTCTGTTTGCCTTAATGGCGCGCGAGGGCAGCGACTATACGCGGACCTTCCGGATGCTCAGCGCCAGCGAGCAGGCGAGCGCCGCCTCGCCGCTACGCGACGAATTTATCGACCGCGAGACCTTCGATAGCTGGTTTGCCGATTATCGCGCGCGCCTGCGCGATGAACTGGTTGACGATGAGCAAAGGCAGGTGAGGATGCGCAGCGTGAATCCGGCGCTGGTGCTGCGCAACTGGCTTGCGCAGAGGACAATTGAGCTGGCGGAGCAGGGAGATATGAGTGAACTGGAACGTCTGCATAATGCGCTATCCCAGCCCTTTATCGACAGGACGGATGATTATGTCAATCGTCCTCCTGACTGGGGAAGGCGTCTTGAAGTGAGCTGTTCCAGCTAGTCGTTATTATCCCTGCCTTAATCGGCGGGGATAATTATTTGGTCAGGATCAGCTTACCCGAATGGGTCTGGCGCAGCAGATAGCGCTGACCGTCGTGTTCAATCACCACTCGTCCCTCGGTGCCTAATAATGTGCGACTGCTTATCTCTCTGTCGGTCGGAACAGGATGCAGGGCATTGTCTTTAGTTTTTTCTGCTGTGGCAGTGTTATCCATACGCGTCATAGCACTAAAAATAAAAATAAAGGTAACAATGATAATCATTATCAATAATGTTGTTTTTCACGGCAAGCATTATTTATCGAAATAGCCGATTTAGCCGGTGAGCGAGCGGACGAGGGAAGGAAATAACCCCGCCGCGGAGACGGCGGGGAAGGGGAACTACAGGCGGGTGGCGGTGGCGGCGGCTAATTCACCCAGCAGCCGTTCGCTATCGTCCCAGTTCAGGCAGGGATCGGTAATCGACTGCCCCCAGGCCAGCGGCTGGCCGGCGACCACCTTCTGCGTGCCTTCCTGAAGGAAGCTCTCGGCCATGATCCCGGCGATAGCGGTCGAGCCAGCGCGGATCTGCTGGCAGATATCGGCGCACACCTCCAGCTGACGGCGGTGCTGTTTCTGGCAATTGCCGTGGCTAAAATCCACCACCAGCTGTTCCGGTAGGTCGAACTCAGCCAGCGCTTGCCCTGCTGCGGCGATATCGGCAGCATGGTAATTCGGTTTTTTGCCGCCGCGCATAATGATATGGCCGTAAGGATTACCGCTGGTCTGGTAGATCGTCATTTGCCCCTGCTTATCCGGTGACAGGAACATGTGGCTGGCGCGGGAAGCGCGGATAGCGTCTACGGCGATACGGGTATTGCCATCGGTACCGTTCTTAAAGCCTACCGGGCAAGAGAGCGCAGAGGCCATTTCGCGGTGGATTTGGCTCTCGGTCGTACGTGCGCCGATTGCGCCCCAGCTTATCAAGTCGGCAATAAACTGCCCGGTCACCATATCGAGAAACTCGGTGGCGGTCGGTACGCCCAGTTCATTGACCTGCAGCAGCAGGCTACGCGCCAGCTCGAGGCCGTGATTCACCCGATAGCTGCCGTTGAGGTCGGGGTCGGAGATCAGCCCCTTCCAGCCGACCACCGTGCGCGGCTTCTCAAAATAGGTGCGCATCACGATTTCCAGCTGCGGCTGGTAACGTTCGCGCATGCCCTGCAGGCGGCGCGCATACTCCATCGCCGCATCAATGTCGTGGATGGAGCACGGACCTATCACCACCAGCAGGCGGCGGTCCTCACCGTTGAGAATTCTCTCGATGCGGCGGCGCGAAGCGGAGACGTGAGCTGCAACTTCGGCAGACACAGGATGCCGCTGAGCCAGTTCCGCGGGCGTTACCAGGCTTTCAATGCGCGCGGTACGCAATTCGTCTGTTTTATTCATTGGGGTCTCAAAAATCTGTTTCTTCCGCGGCGAAAATGCCGGGAAGTGATGCGCATCACGATAAACCAATCCCCGCTTATTGCAAGAGCAGGGCATGATCCTGTATAGGCCACGGGTGATAGCATAAACAAATTTTTAATAGTGTACTAGTGTGTTAGTACATTCTGCGGCTCAACCCCATAATATCCATGATTTTGGTGGCGATCTCTTCTACGGAATAGTTGGTACTGTTCAGGCAAGGTATCTTGTTTTTGCGGTAAAGCGCTTCAACTTCGGTCACTTCCATTCGGCACTGACGCATAGAAGCATAGCGGCTGTTTTCCCGTCGCTCTTCACGGATAGCCGCCAGGCGCTCCGGATTGATCGTTAAGCCGAAGAGCTTGTGCTGTAGCGGCTTGAGGGAGGCCGGAAGAATCAGATTGTCCATATCATCGGCGATAAACGGGTAGTTGGCGGCGCGGATACCGTACTGCATCGCCAGGTACAGACTGGTGGGGGTTTTCCCGCAGCGCGAAACGCCGAGTAGGATCACCTGAGCTTGATCGAGGTTGCGCAGCGAAATGCCGTCATCGTGGGCAAGGGTATAATCGATAGCGGCGATGCGTGCGTCGTATTTATTGAGGTTGCCCGGCGTCAGGCCGTGGGTTCGGTGAGCGATTGGCGTCGGGTCAAGGCGCAATTCCTGCTGCAGAGGGGCCACCAGCGCCTGAACGATATCCTGACAAAAGCCTTCACTTTGTATGATGATGTCGCGGATTTCCGGCAGCACGATGGAGTAGAACACCAGCGGTCGAATACCGGTCTGCTGGAAAATCGCGTCTATTTGCTCCTTCACGGCGCGCGCGCGGCTGATATTTTCGACAAACGGCAGGGTTACACTGCTGGTGGCGACCGGGAATTGCGACATGACCGCATGACCCAGAACTTCCGCCGTAATAGCGGTACCGTCGGAAATATAAAAGACGTGGCGATCTACAGCACTTTCCATTTTGACCATCCGGTATAATGAGTTTAATTGTCTGAAAGCAGATATTAAATTTAAGCATAACGCTCCAGGCTTTGTCTCATATTTAAAAAATGAAACGCTATTTTTATTTTTAATGAAAAGGTGAGTTCATTTTTTGCAACTGCGTATCTTTTGTATCAAATTTGATCAGATTTCTGAAGAATCATTAGCTTAGCTATATCTGGCAAAGAATCCTAAAAACGAAAAAATAATTTGCTTGAACGATTCACCGTTTCTTTCAGCTGGATAAATATGTCAGGATAAATCTCGTAGTCGATCGTGAATTATTTATCACTGGTATTAAATCACAAAAGGATTGTCTCGATGTCCAACAATGGCTCGTCACCGCTGGTGCTTTGGTATAACCAACTCGGCATGAATGATGTAGACAGGGTTGGGGGCAAAAATGCCTCCCTTGGTGAAATGATTACAAATCTGTCTGGTATGGGCGTTTCCGTACCGAACGGGTTTGCCACCACCGCTGATGCCTTTAATCAGTTTTTGGACCAAAGCGGTGTTAACCAGCGCATTTATGAACTGCTGGATGAAACCGACATTGACGACGTTTCCGCATTAGCGAAAGCGGGCGCACAGATCCGTCAGTGGATCATCGATACGCCGTTCCAGAGCGAACTGGAAAATGCGATTCGTGATGCCTATACCCAGCTCTCCGCCGATGACGCTGAGGCCTCTTTTGCCGTTCGCTCCTCGGCGACGGCGGAAGATATGCCAGATGCCTCCTTCGCCGGTCAGCAAGAGACATTCCTTAACGTGCAGGGCTTTGACGCCGTGCTCGTCGCGGTGAAGCACGTATTTGCTTCGCTGTTTAACGATCGCGCCATTTCCTACCGTGTGCATCAGGGATACGATCATCGCGGGGTGGCGCTCTCCGCCGGGGTGCAAAGGATGGTCCGTTCCGATCTGGCCTCGTCCGGCGTGATGTTCTCTATCGATACCGAATCCGGTTTTGACCAGGTGGTGTTTATCACCTCCGCCTGGGGGCTCGGCGAAATGGTGGTGCAGGGGGCGGTGAACCCCGATGAGTTCTACGTCCATAAACCGACGCTGGAAGCGGGCCGTCCGGCCATTGTCCGCCGCACCATGGGGTCGAAAAAGATCCGCATGGTTTACGCCCCTACCCAGGAGCACGGTAAGCAGGTGCGTATCGAAGACGTGCCGCAGGCGCAGCGCGACGTTTTCTCGTTGACCGATGCGGAAGTGCAGGAGCTGGCGCAGCAGGCGCTACAAATCGAAAAACACTACAACCGCCCGATGGATATCGAGTGGGCGAAGGATGGTCACACCGGCAAGCTATTTATCGTGCAGGCCCGTCCGGAAACCGTTCGTTCGCGCGGCCAGGTCATGGAGCGTTATACCCTCCATGCACAAGGGCAGATTATTTCGGAAGGGCGCGCTATCGGCCATCGTATCGGCGCGGGTCCGGTAAAGGTCATTCACGATATCAGCGAAATGAACCGCATCGAGCCCGGCGACGTGCTGGTGACCGACATGACCGACCCGGACTGGGAACCGATCATGAAAAAAGCGGCGGCGATCGTCACCAACCGCGGCGGGCGTACCTGTCATGCGGCGATTATCGCGCGTGAGCTGGGGATCCCGGCGGTAGTTGGCTGCGGCAACGCCACCGATCGCATCCAGGAAAACCAGAACGTGACCGTCTCCTGCGCGGAAGGTGATACCGGCTACGTGTATGCCGAAATCCTCGACTTCAGCGTGAAGAGCTCCAGCGTTGGCGAGATGCCGGATCTGCCGCTGAAAATCATGATGAACGTCGGTAACCCGGACCGCGCCTTTGACTTTGCCTGCCTGCCAAACGAAGGCGTAGGCCTGGCGCGTCTGGAGTTCATCATCAACCGTATGATCGGCGTCCACCCGCGCGCGCTGCTGGAGTTCGACGATCAGGAGCCGGGTTTGCAGAACGAAATCCGCGAGCTGATGAAAGGCTACGACTCGCCGAGAGAGTTCTACGTCGGCCGCCTGACGGAAGGGATCTCGACGCTGGGCGCGGCATTCTTCCCGAAACGAGTGATTGTGCGTCTTTCCGACTTTAAATCTAACGAATACGCCAATCTGGTCGGTGGCGAACGTTATGAGCCGGAAGAAGAGAACCCGATGCTGGGCTTCCGCGGCGCCGGTCGCTATGTGTCCGAAAGCTTCCGCGACTGCTTCGCGCTGGAGTGTGAAGCGGTTAAACGGGTGCGTAACGACATGGGGCTGACCAACGTCGAAATCATGGTGCCGTTTGTCCGCACCGTCGCGCAGGCAAAAGCGGTGGTTGATGAGCTGGAACGCCAGGGCCTCAAGCGCGGCGAAAACGGCCTGAAGCTGATTATGATGTGTGAAATCCCATCGAATGCACTGCTGGCTGAACAGTTCCTCGAATACTTCGACGGCTTCTCTATCGGTTCTAACGATATGACGCAGCTGGCGCTGGGCCTGGACCGTGACTCCGGCGTAGTCTCAGAACTGTTCGATGAGCGTAACGACGCGGTGAAAGCGCTGCTGTCGATGGCCATTCGCGCGGCGAAGAAACAGGGCAAATATGTCGGTATCTGTGGGCAGGGTCCGTCTGACCACGAAGATTTTGCCGCCTGGCTGATGGAAGAGGGGATCGATAGCCTGTCCCTGAACCCGGATACGGTCGTGCAAACCTGGCTCGGACTGGCGGAATTGAATAAGTAAGTTTGCGCCGGATTCTCGCTCAAAAGACCATCCCCGCCAGCAGTGGCGGGGATTTTTTGTTTTTAGCCGACAGGCTTACGGACAAAAAAAAGCCCATCGTGGGAGATGGGCAAAGACTACACACAGCAATTCGTTGTTTCACTCAGGGGATTTCCATGCTTATAAATCAATATGTTGATTTATAACCGTGAGCTAATACTAGGCACTGAGGCTTTTTGCGTCGATCGGATTCCTCTCAATAGTTAAATTACGGTAAAGAATCTGTGCAGCAAATAGGGTTAGCAGGCAGAGAAATGCGGGATGTGGTGAGAGATAGATTAGTCTTTCTTAATATTTTAGATTGTCCCGCCCGACGGTAATCAGGGGCGTAATGGGGAAAGGCGGGTTTCCCCGCCTTTTGCTTACTTATCCTGCGAGGCTCGCGTATTCAGCTCGCTCAGTTCTTCAAGCACCAGATCGGGGTCTTTCGGCGGCGGCGGCGCTTCGTTAACCCACGCATCATACAGCCGCCAGGAGACCGCAAGCAGTACCGGACCGATAAACAGTCCTATCATGCCGAACGCCACCAGGCCGCCGATAACGCCGGAAAGGATCAGAATCATCGGCAGGTCGGCGCCCATGCGAATCAGCAGCGGACGAATAAAGTTATCCATGGTGCCGACGACGCAGCTCCAGACCAGCAGCACGGTGCCCCAGGTGGTATCGCCGCTCCAGTAAAGCCAGATAATTGACGGTACCAGGACCAGCAGGGGTCCCAGCTGGACGAGGCAGGTGAAGATCATCACCACGGTGAGCAGCGCGGCGTAGGGCACGCCGCTGACCGCAAGGCCAATACCGCCAAGCACCGCCTGGGCCAGCGCGGTAACGACCACCCCAAGCGCCACAGCGCGAATCGCCTGTCCGGCGAGGATCACCGCCGCGTCGCCGCGTTTGGACGCCAGGCGTGTGGCAAAGTGACGGAAGCCATAGGCGACCTGTTCGCCGCGCCAGTACAGCAGGGCGCTGAACAGCAACATCAGTCCGCAATAGACCAGCAGCTTGCCAATATGCGCCGCCTGGCCGACAAACCACGTGGTGGTGGTGCCAAGATAGGGGCGAATTTTGACCATAATCGCCGTTCCCCCCATCTCCAGTAAGTTATGCCAGCCGGTATACAGTTTATCGCCGATTAGCGGAACACTATTTAGCCACGCCAGATCCGGCGGCGTAAAGTTGCCGCTGGTAATCACTTTTATTAATGGCGTGCTGTTATCGACCAGGCTGTTGACCAGCAGCGCAATAGGGATAACGAACAGCAAAAAGAGCAGTAGCGTCATCACCAGCACCGCCAGGGCGCGCTTGCCGAAAAGCAGGCGCTGCAGGCGCAACAGTACCGGCCAGGTGGCGATAACCACGGTACCGGCCCAGGCGAATGACAGGATAAATGGCTGCACGACCCACAGACAGGAAATAATAATCAGGGACAAAAACAGCACCGACAGCAGAACTTGCGGTATGTCCCGGGGCTGATTGGGGTTAATCATAGTGAAGTTTTACCTTTGCAGTCGCGTCAAAAGGCTGACGCAGCGTAATTCCATGTACTGATAATAATATCAATATGTTCGCGCGCCTGATTTTGCCCTTAATTCTGGCGGGCGCATATGAAAAAAATGTGATAAAAAGTTGAGGGCACTACGCAAACGTTTAATCACTTACAACACAACATAGTCAGGCAGGGTCGAGCGTCATGATCCCACAGATTTCTCAAGCGCCAGGTGTCGTTCAACTGGTGCTGAATTTTTTGCAGGTACTGGAGCAACAAGGTTTTACCGGGGATACCGCCACCAGCTATGCCGACAGGCTAACGATGGCGACTGATAACAGTGTCTATCAACTGTTGCCGGATGCGATTATATTCCCTCGTTCCACGGCGGACGTGGCTCTGCTGGCCAGGCTGGCGGCGGAAGAACGTTTTAAATCACTGATCTTTACCCCGCGCGGGGGCGGTACCGGCACCAACGGCCAGGCGCTGAACGCCGGGATCATCGTCGATATGTCCCGCTATATGAACCGCATTATAGAAATCAACCCGGAAGAAGGGTGGGTGCGGGTGGAAGCCGGGGTCATTAAAGACCAGCTGAATCAATTCCTTAAGCCGTACGGCTACTTTTTTGCGCCGGAGTTGTCAACCAGCAACCGCGCCACGCTTGGCGGGATGATCAACACCGATGCTTCCGGGCAGGGCTCTCTGGTCTACGGCAAAACGTCCGACCACGTGCTGGGGGTGCGCTCGGTGCTGATCGGTGGCGATATTCTTGATACGCAGCCGATTCCGGTAGCGCTGGCGGAAACGCTAAGCGCCCAGCAGTCGGCAATCGGGCGTATTTACCGCACCGTCTATCAGCGCTGTAAAGCGCAGCGCCAACTGGTTATCGATAAATTCCCCAAACTTAACCGCTTCCTCACGGGCTACGATCTGCGCCACGTCTTTAATGACGAGATGAGCGAATTCGATCTCACCCGCATCCTGACCGGTTCCGAAGGGACGCTGGCGTTTATCACCGAAGCGCGGCTGGATATCACCCGTTTGCCGAAAGTGCGTCGACTGGTCAACGTGAAGTACGACTCCTTTAATTCCGCGCTGCGTAACGCGCCGTTTATGGTTGAAGCCAGGGCGCTCTCGGTCGAAACCGTCGACTCGAAAGTGCTTAATCTGGCGCGGGAAGATATCGTGTGGCATTCGGTCAGCGAGCTCATTACCGACGTGGCGGATAAAGAGATGCTGGGGCTGAATATCGTCGAATTCGCCGGTGACGACGTCGAGCTGATTGATAGCCAGGTGACGGGGCTATGCCAGCGTCTGGATGAGCTGATGTCGCGCAATGAAGCGGGCGTCATCGGCTGGCAGGTTTGTCACGATCTCGACGGCGTGGAGCGCATCTACGCGATGCGTAAAAAAGCGGTCGGCCTGCTGGGTAATGCCAAAGGAGCCGCCAAGCCGATACCGTTCGCCGAAGATACCTGCGTGCCGCCGGAGCATCTGGCTGACTATATTGCGGAATTTCGCGCGCTGCTCGACGGCCACGGGCTGAGCTACGGCATGTTTGGCCATGTGGATGCCGGCGTACTGCACGTGCGTCCGGCGCTGGATATGTGCGATCCGCAGCAGGAGATGCTGATGAAGCGCATTTCAGATGACGTTGTGGCGTTAACCGCTAAGTATGGCGGCCTGCTGTGGGGGGAACACGGGAAAGGCTTCCGCGCCGAATATAGTCCAGCGTTCTTTGGCGAAGCGTTATTTGGCGAGTTGCGCAAGATTAAAGCCGCCTTTGACCCGGATAACCGCCTGAACCCGGGTAAGATCTGCCCGCCTGAAGGCGTTGACGCGCCGATGATGAAGGTGGATGCGGTTAAGCGCGGTACATTCGATCGGCAGATCCCTATCGCCGTGCGCAGCTCATGGCGCGGGGCGATGGAGTGTAACGGCAACGGCCTGTGCTTCAACTTTGATGCTAAAAGCCCGATGTGTCCGTCGATGAAGGTTAGCAATCACCGTATTCACTCGCCGAAAGGCCGGGCTACGCTGGTGCGCGAATGGCTGCGGCTGCTGGCGGACCGCGGTATTGACCCCAATCAGCTGGAAAAAGATCTGCCGGAAAAGCGTGCCAGCCTGCGTACCCTGGTGGAACGTACCCGCAATAGCTGGCACGCGCGGAAAGGAGAGTACGATTTCTCGCATGAGGTTAAGGAGGCGATGTCCGGCTGTCTGGCTTGTAAAGCCTGCTCGACCCAATGCCCGATTAAAATTGACGTCCCGGAATTCCGTTCGCGTTTCCTCCAGCTTTACCATAGCCGCTATTTGCGCCCGGTCCGCGACCATTTGGTGGCGACGGTTGAATCCTACGCGCCGCTGATGGCGCATGCGCCGAAGACCTTTAACTTCTTTATTAACAAACCGTGGATGCGCAAGCTGTCGGAAAAGCATATCGGTATGGTCGATCTCCCGCTGCTCTCCGTGCCGTCGCTGAAGCAGCAGATGGTCGGCCACCGTTCGGCGAACACCACGCTGGAGCAGCTGGAAGCGCTGAGCGCAGAGCAGAAAGGGAAAATGGTGCTGGTGGTTCAGGATCCGTTTACCAGCTATTACGATGCGCAGGTGGTTGCCGATTTTGTTCGCCTGGTTGAGAAGGTCGGCTACCAGCCCGTACTGCTGCCGTTTTCACCAAACGGTAAGGCGCAGCATATTAAGGGCTTCCTGACGCGATTCGCGCGCACCGCGCAGAAAACCGCCGATTTCCTTAACCGGGTGGCCGAGCTCGGCATGCCGATGGTGGGGGTCGATCCGGCGCTGGTGCTTTGCTACCGCGATGAATATAACCAGGTCCTCGGCGAGAAGCGCGGCGATTTCCGCGTCATGCTGGTGCACGAGTGGCTGCCGCAGGTGCTGTCGGAAACCGCAGCTCAAGATAAAGGCGGCGAATCGTGGTATCTGTTTGGCCACTGTACCGAGGTGACGGCGCTTCCCGCGGCCACCCGGCAGTGGGCGGATATCTTTGCCCGCTTTGGCGCGAAGCTGGAAAACGTTAACGTGGGCTGCTGCGGCATGGCCGGGACCTACGGTCATGAAGTGAAGAACCACGCCAACTCGCTGGCCATCTACGCGCTCTCGTGGCAGCAGGCGATGGAGCGCTTGCCGCGCAATCGCTGCCTGGTCACCGGTTACTCCTGTCGTAGCCAGGTGAAGCGTATTGAAGGCAGTGGCGTGCGCCATCCGCTGCAGGCGCTACTGGAGATTATGGGATGATTTGGAAACGTCACAGCACCCTGGAACAGCTGAACGCGATGGGCGAGGGGAATATGGTCGGTCTGCTGGATATCCGCTTCGAGGCGATGACCGACGACGCCATCATCGCCACGATGCCGGTAGATAGCCGCACCCATCAGCCGTTTGGCCTGCTACACGGCGGCGCGTCGGTGGTTTTAGCGGAAACGTTAGGTTCGGTCGCGGGCTATCTGTGCAGCGAAGGTGAGCAGAAGGTGGTGGGGCTGGAGGTGAACGCCAACCACATTCGTTCGGTGCGCAGCGGAAGGGTTCGCGGCGTGTGCCGGGCGCTGCACGTTGGCGCCCGTCACCAGGTGTGGCAAATCGAAATCTCTGATGAACAGGGGCGCCTTTGCTGTTCGTCACGGCTAACCACTGCCGTGATCTAAGTTAACAAAGGGGGGATTCCCCCCTTACTGCTTTTGTATCGCCTGAACCACTATCATCGCAACACCCGGGCGTTTTTGCTAAGCCTCATTCCATTGCCACTTCAACTATTCATACGAAAATTCCTGGTATATCTCCTTTCCGCGCAAGTTTTAATTGCCCGCAGCGCGATGCTTACGCTTGCCGCTTATTAGGCAGCCACCTTCGCAAGGTGTAGACCATTATCTCTCGGGTGGCAAGTATATAAATATCAAATATAAATTTTTCAAACATCACTATTAATTATGCTAATCTTTTATATACCAGAGATTTACAAGTAACGAGAGGATGGAGTTAGCTATGGGTATCATTTCATGGATCATTTTTGGCCTTATTGCCGGTATTTTAGCCAAGTGGATTATGCCGGGGAAAGACGGCGGCGGATTTATCGTTACCGTAATTCTCGGTGTCATCGGTGCAGTTGTCGGGGGGTGGATTAGTACTTTCTTCGGCTTTGGTCGTGTAGATGGTTTTAATTTCGGCAGCTTTGTCGTAGCGGTGATTGGCGCGCTGGTGGTCCTGTTTATCTACAGGAAGATCAGGAGCTAATTCGCGCTACGTTTTAGCTATGCCATAAAGTGAAGAGGCTGCCGCCATTGTCGGCAGCCTTTTTTAATATCCTGGCAATGCCTGTCCGGGCAATATCGCCTCTCTGAATCTTTGACCCAATATGCGCTCGTCGGCCCGGCGCAGCGGGGCTGGCACGACGTCGGCAAGGGCCAGTTTCTTCATCAACATAAAGATCTGTCCGGCGACGGCGAGGCTCACGGATTTTTCGAGGGAAGAGGTTAATCGAGCAAAACGCTAATAATTAACAATACGACCATACACATCGACATGACATCTGTTTCTATTTCCATAATTCAGTACTACACAGGTTCCCGAACGGTCGCCGTTGCGACATTGCGTTAAAAGATGAAGGAAATTTAGCAGCGCATTCTACATGAGCCAGCCAGCAGTGAATAAATCTTTATTTCTGTGAAACGACAATACCTATAATGAAAACGAATAGAATTCGTTGCATGAAGGTATTGGGTGTGGCGACCGGATTGAGAGAAGAGCGCAAGCTCAATCCTGTTAATCAGTATTTGGCAGGAAGCTTGTTGATTTTTATCAGTTTTCCCTCTTCCATTTCGATGAAGCCGCCGGTTTTCAGAGCGGCCAGAATGCGCATTACACCGCTGCGGGAAAGCCGGGTTTTCTCTCTGATATATTTTTCAGCCGTCACGCTGTAGCGATAACCCTCCTCTTCCTCCATTAACTTGATCAACTGCTGGCGAATCATTTCATACGCCGTTGGCACGCCCTGAGGCATGACGTTATGATAGAGGCGGTTATAGACAAACATCAGTTGTTTAGAAAGCAGTCCCCATAGCGCCTTCTCTTTAATGATTTCCTCGACGCGGCGGGTCGTGAGTACGCCTATCAGGCACGGCGTGACGGTTTTAAAATAATCGTTGAAATAGATATCCGTCATGTTCGCAAGGCCGAAAATGGCCGGGCTGCGCGCGGTGGTAAGCATCATGCCGTCATTCCTCCTGTAGAACGCAATTGTCCCCTCCAGCAGGAGATAGCACATCCCCTGACCGTTAACCTGGAGGTCAAACTGCTCGCCACGTCCCGCTTTGTACGTCGTGCTGTAAGGCTGCAAATGAGAAATAAATTCCTGTGCATAAGGGGAGCCGCGGAAGGATTGATTTGCCGATGACATAGTCAGAACATCCTGAAGGAGATCGAACTTATTATAACCTCGCGCCTCTCTCTTGCCACCCCATAGATACATTAACCGTCAGTACTTTCGCGGCAGATGGTGGATGTCAATCAGCACTCCGCGCTCCATAGTAATGTATTTACCCGTTCGTAGCTCTGCCAGGATACGCATAACGCCGCTGCGGGAAAGATAGGTTCGACTTTTGATATAGGCCGCCGCGGTGATATTTTGCCGGATAGCTTCGGGCTCTTGCATTAATTCAACGAGTTGAAAACGGATGATATCATAGGCTGACATTTGCGATATCTGGGCGCAGTGTTCATAAACTCTTGATGCGGTATAGATCAGCAGCTTTGAAAAATGCTCCCATAAGTTCTTTTGTGCCACTACGTGATTGAATGTTTCCAGAGAAACTGCCGCTATTTCCGACGTTTCCAGTACCCTGACATACAGACGTTCAGAGGAAAACTGGCTACATACGCCGAGAAGAAATGGCGATGACTCTGAGTTTAAAACAATACCGTCTCCGCGACGATGCAGAGCCACGCTGCCCTGAATAAGTAAAAAACACTGCCGAACGTCATTATCATAATAATGGACGATATCGCCCTTTGATACAATTCGCCTCTCGGCATATGGCAGGGTATTATCGATTAATCTTTCAATATGCTTAAAGGGTTTTATACTCAACACCTCTGCAGGCTCATTGTAGAGTTCAGGAATAATTCGCGTATTCATAAGATACCTCACTAACTTATGCGATCGTTTTTTGATCGATGTTGGGAATTATCTTAAAAAACATCATTCCAGGGAACGTTCGCGCCAGGTCTATTAATAGACTTAACGTAATTTTCATTTTAAGTGATTGATTTTATTGTGTTCATTTTTTAGTCCAAAAGTAGACCGGGACGTTTTAGATTAAGGAATTTCTGAATTTAATTGTTCTATTTTTGTTAATTTCGAGTCTACATTTAGACCACGAAATAGATTGTGTGCTGAAAAATAGTTGTATAAATTTTGTCTCGTCGGCAGGGGTAATCCGGTTTGAATAAAGCGTTTCAGTGGTGGCTTATTTACCATTGATTCCCGGCAACATATTAAAGCAATGGTAAAATACGGACATTAAGTGTTTTGCCTGAATGTCAATAAAGTAAAACAGGATATGGCGTTATGAAAAAGACAATTGTTATTGCTATGCTTGCAGCAGGTTCTGCATTATCTATGACTCATGCTTTCGCAGCAGCGGGTACCGTTAATTTTAATGGCAATATTTTGGATTCCGCTTGCGACGTCGATGTGGCGTCTCAGAACCAGGTGGTTGTTTTAGGCGATTATTATAAAACTGAATTTCCAGCGGCTGGTTCGCGAACCGCCGCGACGAAATTCGATATTATTCTGAAAAACTGTCCGGTAACCGTTGTGAATGCCAAAGTGCGTTTCGATGGAACTCCTGATTTAAGCAATTCCAACCTGCTGGCCATTGACTCGTCGGTCGCTGGCGCCGCCACCGGTGTCGCGATTAATCTGATGACGGCGGATAAAGCCGATCTGCCTCTGCACGGCAGCAACGGTTACTCCTACCCACTCAGCAGCACCGCTGATAATACGCTGAATTTCTATGCTCAGTATGTGTCGACCACTGCGACGGTGGTTGCCGGCCCAGCTAACTCGGTCGCGAATTTCTCCGTAGTTTACAACTAAGTCTTTTGCAGTAATCAGTAGGGGGCCGGCCCGGCCCCTTTGTTTTAAGAGGTATTAAATGCGTTTTATCAGAAGAATTGGCCTGGCGATAACAATGTTTACGCTGGTGCAGGCAACCGCCACTGCCGGGGTAATTATTGGCGGCACGCGGATTATTTTCGATGGTGCAAAAAAAGAAGCCTCCATCAGCGTTAATAATCCCGACGCGACGCCTTATTTAATTCAATCATGGATAGATGAGCAAGAAGGGGGGTCTGGTAAAACGCCTTTTATTATTACGCCTCCGCTGTACCGCCTCGATAGCGGACAAAAGAATATTGAACGAATTGTCGCGACAGGTTCGCTGCCTCAAACGCAAGAAAGCTTATTCTGGATGAATATTAAAGCGATTCCCTCGGCATCAAAGCAGATGAACTCCCTGCAAATTGCCGTAAAAACGCGTATCAAACTGATTTACCGGCCCGTCACTCTTCGTGGATCAACGCCGGAAGAGCAGGCGAATAAGCTCACCTGGCAAAGAAGCGGCAATGAAATTCAGGTGAATAACCCGACGCCTTACGTCATTAACTTCAATGAAATTAGCGTGGGCGGGAAAACGCTGGCGCAGGTGTCGTATGTTTTGCCTGCTTCGACAGCCCGATTCCGCTTACCGGACGGGGTCTCCGGCAATGCCCTGACATTTAAAATCATTAATGACTATGGTAGCCCCGGAGCATCACATCAAGCCAATTTGTAACCCCTGAACAAATGGCCCGTCCCGCGTTAAATAGGTTAATAGCGATGACAATAAAAAATAATAAATTGCGACCTGCGCGTTTGGCGACTCTTATCGCCTTAGCGTTTACCGGTATTCCACATGAGCTTTATGCAAGTGATTCGTTTAATACGGCGCTGGTAGAACTGGATAACCCGGGGGTGGGCAAAGCGGATTTATCTGCTTTCGAGTCTGGCTCCCAGGCGCCGGGAAAATACCACGTGGATATTATTCTTGATGACCAGCTAATGGACACCCGGGATATTTCTTTTGCGATGGCAAAGACCGCTGACGGTAATGAAGCATTACAACCCTGTCTGAGCATTGAACTCTTAAAACAATGGGGCGTGAAAACCGATCTTTTTCCGCAACTGGCGGTAGAAAAAAGTGATTGCGCCAATCTCCAGGCGATTCCGCAGGCCAGCGCCGATTTTCAGTTTGGCGCCCAGCGACTGGTTATCAGCATTCCCCAGGCAGCGATCGACCTGCCGGCAAGGGGCTATGTGCCGGCGGAAATGTGGGATGAGGGCATTACTGCGGCATTGCTCAATTACAGCCTGAGCGGGGCGAACGCTCGGGCGAAAACGGGCCAGGGCGCTAGCAGCGACAGCCAGTATGCGAACCTGCGTCCGGGAATCAATATCGGGCCGTGGCGTTTTCGCAACTATACCACCTGGTCACGGGAGTCCTCAGGCCAGGATAAATGGGATACCGTTTATACCTACGCGCAGCGCGCCATTATTCCGCTGAAAGGTCAGCTTACCGTTGGAGACAGCTCCGCGCCTGCCGATGTGTTTGACAGTATGCCGTTTCGCGGCGGCCAACTGGCGTCAGATGACGATATGTTACCGGATTCTCTTAAGGGCTATGCGCCCGTGGTGCGCGGCATCGCCCGAACCAATGCGCAGGTCGTGGTGCGCCAGAACGGCTATCAGATCTACCAAAGTTACGTTGCGCCGGGGGCGTTTGAGATTAGGGATATGTATCCCACCGGCGGCGCGGGCGACCTCGACGTGACGATTAAAGAAGCCGATGGCAGCGAACAGCACTTCACGCTGCCCTATGCCTCGCTGCCAGTATTGCAGCGGGAAGGCCGCTTAAAATACGCCATCACCGGTGGACAATATCGCTCCTATAACAGCAGCGTGGATAAGACCCCTTTCGGGCAAGCCACCGCAATTTATGGTCTGCAGCACGGCATTACCCTCTATGGCGGCCTGCAAGAGTCAAGCAAATACCAGTCGCTTGCTTTTGGCGTGGGCAAAAATATGGGGGCGTTAGGCGCTATCTCCGCCGACGTTACCCAGGGTTGGTCAACGCCGGATAAAACGGAAAAATCACAGGGCCAATCCTGGCGAGCGCGTTACAGCAAAAACTTCGCCGAGACGGGGACTAACTTTTCCATTGCGGGCTACCGCTATTCGACCAGCGGCTATTATGGGATGCAGGAAGTCCTGGATTCCTATGGCGACAGCAGCGCGCTGCAGGACCGCAGGCGCAACCGCGCTGAGCTGACGATGAGCCAGACGCTGAGTCGTGAGTTGGGGTCGCTTACCCTCAGCGCGGCGCGGGAAGACTACTGGAATTCTGCCAGGTCGATGGCTTCCTGGAGCGTCGGATATAACAACTACTGGCACAATATTAGCTACGGTGTGACCTGGACATACAGCAAAAATGGCAGCGCTGCGTTATACGACGGCGGGCGCGCGACAAACAGCGACCATGACCAGCAACTGGCGTTTAACGTCAGCGTGCCGCTGGAGAAATTCCTCCCGCAAACGTGGGCAAGCTATGGCATGAACGCCAGCAAGAATAACGGAACGACGCACAATATCGGCATTAACGGCGTCGCGCTGGAAAATAACTCGCTGAACTGGAACGTCCAGCAGGGTTACGGTACGAATGGCGTGGGTTACATCGGCAATATGAATGGTGACTATAAAGCCACGTACGGTGAAGTGACGGCGGGCTATAGCTACGACAGAAATAGCGAGCGGCTTAATTATGGCCTGCAAGGAGGCGTTATCGCCCATGCCGACGGCATTACGCTTTCTCAACCGCTCGGTGAAACCAACGTCTTAATCAAAGCTCCGGGGGCGCACGGCGTGAATATTCGCAATCAACCCGGCTCGCGCACCGACTACAGGGGATATACGGTAGTCAGCAATATTTCCGTCTACCGAAAAAACGACCTGACGCTCGACCCGCAAAATATGCCTGATGATGTCGAGCTGGAGATCAACACCGATACGGTCATACCGACGCGAGGCGCGGTGGTGAGGGCCGATTACCTTGCAAAAGTGGGGCGCCGGGTACTCATGACCTTAACAGACAATAACCACTTTGTGCCGTTTGGCGCCGTGGTGACATTTGCAGATGGTAATAAAAGCAGCTTTATCGTCGGCGATCGTGGGCAGGTATTTTTAAGCGGAATGCCCGAGCAAGGGGCGATAGTCGCAACATGGGGCCGCCAGTCCAGCCAACAGTGCCGTGCTGATTTCAGCCTGCCGAAACAACCAACCTACGCTGGAATAACCGAGGTTAGCGCCAGTTGCCATCAGGAACGTTAAAAATGAGATTGATTTATTCTATTATTTTGCTCGGCTTAATGGCCGGTTGGAATAACGCGCGTGCCGGAACCTGCACGACAATTACCCCGCAGCTCTCCACGCTGTCTGTAGGAACGATTACCGTACCGCGTGATGCACCGGTCGGGACCGTTATTTATTCGGCAGGCGGGACATTTACGGGCTCTTACCTTTCAGGTTGTACTAACCCAATCATGCTGGGTTTCAGCATGAGATATAATAATGCGACGCTGAGCAGCTACGGTAATCACGTTTACAACACTAATATTAGCGGTATTGGTATTCGTTTTTCATCAAACGCTTATTTTGAAAACCCGAGTAATACATTCTCCTATAACGCACAGACCTCATATGTCGACTGGTACGGGGGCAACATGCAGCTGGTGGTCACCGGCCGGGTATCATCGGGCGCATTAACGCCGGGAACGATCGGAGTTGTGATGCTACAGGGCAGCGACGGCGTCTACCGTGATGGCCTGACCGCAACGCTGACCGATGGGACAATCAACGCGCTGGCCTGCAGTATTACTACGCCTCAGCTGACCTTCCCGATTGGCGATATTTCAGCATCAACGTTCGGCTCGACGGTAGGCACCACGCCCGCAGGCGCGCAGAATACGCAAAATCTGGGGTTAAGCTGCAACGCCGATACCAATATCACCGTTTCGCTGAGCGGCGTACAAAATCCGGATAGCGCCAATACCAGCGTAATGGCATTAACGGGGCAGGGCAGTGCCGGTACCGCGAAAGGTGTCGGAGTCCAGCTTTTATATAACGGCGCGCCGTTGGCCATCAATAGCCCGCTGTTATTAAAACGGTCATCGGGCGGGCAAGAAACGCTGCCGTTGACGGCCCGTTATTATCAGACCTTAACGTCCGTTGAGTCAGGCTCGGCAAATGCAACCGCCACGCTTAATTTGACGTACCAGTAACAGGTGAAAAAATGAAAATACACCACAAAAAAATGCTTCTTCTGGCTTTTCTGTGCTGGAAAGCTTTTGCTGCCGACAGCGTGAGCGTAGGCGTTACGGGAAATATTGTTGCATCGCCCTGTATATTTAATGGTGGAAATAGCAACCTCGATGTCAATCTTGGCGATATTCAGGCAAAAAATATGGTTACTCCGGGGTCATCATCCGACCCTGTGGCCTTTAATTTGCGGTTTACCAACTGCCCGGCGGGAACACGCAACGTAACGGCCTCCTTTAGCGGAATCCCGGATCCGGTTGCCGGCCCTGACTATTATATGAATAGCGGTACCGCATCAAACGTGGCGGTTGCGATGAGCGAAGCGGACAGCGGCGCGCTTAAGGGGACGGGTTCAAGTATTATGGGCAACATCGCGGCAGACAGAACCGCTACCCTCGCCATGCAGGCCTCGGTAAAATCTATGTCAGGAGGAGCGACGCCCGGAAGCGTGAGTGCCGTTGTCGTCATGACACTACAGTACAATTAAACGGGCAACCGTTTCTGCGCGACGCCGGTTGCATATTTCTTTATGAAATCATGGTAACGCTGCGTCGTACTATTTCCGTCGTGAGCCAGGCCTTGTTTGCCTCATAGCCGGTAAAGATCCCTCTCTTTTACCCGTAATAGGCGTCGGTCAGTCTATTGCCTTCCACGGCGGGTTATATGCAAGGCAAAAAATCTATCTCAAAAATAGGTATTTTCGATGCATATTTTAATTTTCCAGCAACATCTGCCTCCCAATCCATAAAATACATTATTAATCAATGTATTGAACAATTTGTCGCATCTCCGATATCTCTCCTGTCAGGGTCTATGCTTATAAAAAGAGCCTGATAGGGGAATACCCCTTCTCCGGATGGGTTGAAGTGATAATCATTATCACTAACATAGCGGTATGTCCCGATGGCGTCAACCTATGAGGTAGAGCGATGAATTCACATGCAGGAACTTTCAATCCCGAAGATTTTAGCTGGCGTGGACTGGTCATGACTCCAGCCGCCGCCGCCCATATTCGCGATCTGGTCCGCAAACAGCCGGATATGCAGGGGCTGCGCCTGGGGGTTAAAACCAGCGGCTGCGCGGGTTTTGGCTACGTTCTCGAATTAATCGCCGAACCGGCGAAAGACGACCTGCTCTTTGAGCGCGACGGCGCGAAGTTATGGGCGCCGCTACAGGCCATGCCGTTTATCGATGGCACCGAACTCGATTACGTTCGCGAAGGCTTAAATCAAATCTTCAAATTCCATAATCCCAAAGCCCAGCACGAATGCGGCTGCGGCGAAAGTTTTGGCGTTCAGGCGGAGTAACTATGTCTCGTAATACTGAAGCAACCGACGATGTCAAAACCTGGAGCGGCGGGCCACTCAACTATAAAGAAGGCTTTTTCACGCAGCTGCAGACCGATGAGCTGGCGAAAGGCATAAACGAAGAGGTGGTCAGGGCGATTTCCGCGCGCCGCAATGAGCCAGAATGGATGCTGGAATTTCGTCTGAACGCGTTTAAGGCCTGGCAGACGATGGAAGAGCCGCACTGGCTGAAGGCGCACTACGACAAGCTGAACTATCAGGATTACAGCTATTACTCGGCGCCCTCCTGCGGCAACTGCGATGACGCCTGCGCCTCTGAGCCTGGCGCTTTGCAGCAGACGGGCTCCAGCGCGTTTTTGACCAATGAAGTTGAAGAGGCGTTCAATCTCCTCGGCGTGCCGGTGCGCGAGGGGCGGGAAGTGGCCGTCGACGCCATTTTTGACTCGGTTTCCGTCGCCACGACCTATCGCGAAAAGCTGGCGGAGCAGGGGATTATCTTCTGTTCGTTCGGCGAAGCGATCCACGATCACCCGGAGCTGGTGCAGAAATACCTCGGTACCGTGGTGCCGGGTAACGACAACTTCTTCGCCGCCCTCAACGCGGCGGTGGCCTCAGACGGGACCTTCATCTATGTCCCCAAAGGCGTACGCTGCCCGATGGAACTGTCGACCTATTTCCGCATCAACGCGGAAAAAACCGGCCAGTTCGAGCGCACGATACTGATCGCCGATGAGGGCAGCTACGTGAGCTACATTGAAGGCTGTTCGGCGCCGGTACGCGATAGCTACCAGCTGCATGCGGCGGTGGTTGAAGTCATTATTCATAAGGACGCCGAGGTGAAGTACTCCACGGTACAAAACTGGTTCCCCGGCGATAACAACACCGGCGGGATCCTTAACTTCGTCACCAAGCGCGCGCTGTGCGAGGGTGTGAACAGCAAAATGTCGTGGACCCAGTCGGAAACCGGCTCGGCGATCACCTGGAAATATCCAAGCTGTATTCTGCGCGGGGATAACTCTATCGGCGAGTTCTTCTCGGTGGCGCTGACCAGCGGTCATCAGCAGGCGGACACGGGGACCAAGATGATCCATATCGGTAAAAACACCCGCTCGACGATTATCTCGAAGGGGATTTCTGCCGGCCACAGCCAGAACAGCTATCGCGGGCTGGTCAAAATCATGCCCACAGCAACCAACGCGCGCAACTTCACCCAGTGTGATTCGATGCTGATTGGTCCGGACAGCGGGGCGCATACCTTCCCTTATGTGGAATGCCGGAACAACAGCGCGCAGCTGGAGCACGAAGCGACCACGTCGCGGATCGGCGAAGACCAACTGTTTTACTGCCTGCAGCGCGGCATCAGCGAGGATGATGCGATTTCGATGATCGTCAATGGTTTTTGTAAGGACGTTTTCTCAGAGCTGCCGCTGGAGTTTGCCGTGGAAGCGCAGAAATTACTGGCGATTAGTCTTGAACACAGCGTCGGCTGATAACAAAGGAAATAAGATGTTAAGTATTAAAAATTTGCAGGTCGCCGTCGAAGATAAAGAGATTCTGCGCGGGCTGAATCTGGACGTTCGTCCCGGCGAAGTGCACGCCATTATGGGGCCGAACGGGTCCGGCAAAAGTACCCTGTCCGCCACCCTGGCCGGACGTGAAGACTATGAAGTGACCGGCGGTAGCGTGGAGTTTAAAGGCAAAGATCTGCTGGAGCTCGCCCCGGAGGATCGCGCCGGCGAAGGCATCTTCATGGCCTTCCAGTATCCGGTGGAAATTCCCGGGGTCAGCAATCAGTTTTTCCTGCAAACCGCGCTGAACGCCGTGCGCCGCTACCGCGGCCAGGAGCAGCTTGACCGCTTTGACTTTCAGGACCTGATGGAAGACAAAATTAAGCTGCTGAAAATGCCCGAGGATTTGCTGACCCGCTCGGTTAACGTCGGCTTCTCCGGCGGTGAGAAAAAGCGCAACGATATCCTGCAGATGGCGGTACTGGAACCGGAGCTGTGTATCCTCGACGAGTCCGACTCCGGGCTGGATATTGACGCGCTGAAGATTGTCTCTGACGGCGTTAACGCCCTGCGCGACGGTAAGCGCGCGTTTATCATCGTTACCCACTATCAGCGCATTCTCGACTATATCAAGCCGGATTACGTCCACGTGCTGTACCAGGGGCGGATCGTCAAATCCGGCGACTTTACGCTGGTCAAACAACTGGAGGAGCAGGGCTATGGCTGGCTTACCGAACAGCAGTAACGCGCTGCAACAGTGGCACCATCTGTTTGAGTCGCAAAGCGGGCAGCGCAGCCCGCAGGCGCATCAGCATCTGCAGCAGCTGCTGCGGCTGGGCCTGCCAACGCGTAAACATGAAAACTGGAAATATACTCCGCTGGACGCGTTACTGAATCAGACCTTTGTCGCTGCTCCTCCGCAGGCGCTGACGGCGGCCCAGCGTGACGCGCAGGCGCTAACAGTGGAGGCATGGCGCCTGGTGTTTGTCGACGGCCAGTTTAGCGACAGCCTGAGCGACGATCTGGCCGCCAGCGGCTATGACGTGCAGGTGGATAACGAGCGTCAACAACTGCCTGACGCCGTTCAGCCCGAAGTCTTTCTGCATTTGACCGAAAGCCTGGCGACCACCGTCACCCGCATTCGGGTCAGGCGCAACCAGCGCCCGCAAAAACCGCTGCTGATTATGCACCTGACGCGCGGGCTGGCGGGCGATGAAATGAATACCGCCCACTATCGCCATCATCTGGAACTGGAGAGCGGCGCGCAGGCGACCATCATCGAGCACTATCTGAGCCTCAACGACCAGCGCCACTTTACCGGCGCAAGGCTGACGATGGCCGTGGCGGATAACGCCCACCTGCAGCATATCAAGCTGGCGTTTGAGAATGCGCAAAGCTACCACTTTGCCCACAACGACCTGGCGATCGGGCGTGACAGCTCCGCCTTCAGCAGCAGTTTTCTCCTCGGGAGCTCGGTGCTCCGCCACCACACCAGCACGCGGCTGAACGGAGAAAACAGCAACCTGCGAATTAACTCGCTGGCGATGCCGGTCAACGGCGAAGTCTGCGACAGCCGCACCTGGCTCGATCATAAAGTCGGATACTGCAACAGCCGCCAGCTGCATAAAACCATCGTCAACGACAAAGGGCGGGCGGTGTTTAACGGCCTGATTAACGTCGCGCCGCATGCGATCAAAACCGATGGCCAGATGACCAACAACAACCTGCTGCTCGGCCGCTTATCGGAAGTGGATACCAAACCGCAGCTGGAGATTTACGCTGACGACGTGAAGTGCAGCCACGGCGCGACCATCGGGCGTATTGATGACGAACAGCTGTTTTATCTGCGCTCGCGCGGCATTACGCAGCAGGCGGCGCAGCAGATGATTCTTTACGCCTTTGCCGCCGAGCTCACCGAAGCGATCGGCGATGAGGCGCTCAGGCAGCAAATACTGGCGCGTATCGGCCAGCGTCTGCCGGGAGGTAACCTATGACATTTTCTGTGGAACGCGTGCGCGCCGATTTTCCGCTACTCCATCGCGAGGTGAACGGCCAGCCGCTGGCCTATCTCGACAGCGCCGCCAGCGCGCAGAAGCCGGAAGCGGTGATTAACGCCGAGGCGGAATTTTACCGCCACGGCTATGCGGCGGTGCATCGCGGCATTCATACCCTCAGCGCGGAAGCCACGGCGAGCATGGAGCAGGTGCGCCAGCAGGCGGCGACGTTCCTCAACGCCCGCTCGGCGGAAGAGATGGTGTTTGTTCGCGGCACCACGGAAGGCATTAACCTCGTGGCGAACAGCTGGGGAAACGCCAACGTCGGCGCGGGCGACAACATCATCGTCAGCGCGATGGAGCATCACGCCAATATCGTGCCGTGGCAGATGCTGTGCGCCAGAGTGGGGGCGCAGCTGCGGGTGATCCCGCTGAATCAGGACGGAACCCTGCAGCTGGATGCGATCCCCGGCCTGTTTGACGATCGCACCCGCCTGCTGGCCATCACCCAGGTGTCTAACGTGTTGGGAACCGAAAACCCAATCGCCGCCCTGGCGGCTTTAGCCCATCAGCACGGCGCGAAGGTACTGGTGGACGGTGCGCAGGCGGTTATGCACCATCCGGTGGATGTTCAGGCGCTGGACTGCGATTTTTACGCTTTCTCCGCGCACAAGCTGTATGGCCCTACCGGGATTGGCGTGCTCTACGTCAAACAGGACATTTTGCAGGCGATGCCGCCGTGGGAAGGGGGCGGGTCGATGATCGCCACCGTCAGCCTGACGGAAGGCACCACATGGGCAAAAGCGCCGTGGCGCTTCGAGGCGGGAACGCCGAATACCGGTGGTATTATGGGACTGGGCGCGGCGCTGGATTACGTCAGCGCGCTGGGGCTGACGCATATCGCGGAATATGAACAAACCCTGATGTGTTACGCGCTGCAGGCGCTGGAGAGCGTGGCGGATTTAACCCTTTACGGCCCGCCAAATCGTCTGGGGGTGATTGCCTTTAATCTCGGCAAACATCATGCCTACGATGTCGGCAGCTTCCTTGATAATTACGGTATCGCGGTGCGGACTGGGCACCACTGCGCCATGCCGCTAATGGCGTTCTACGGGGTTCCGTCCATGTGCCGGGCATCGCTGGCGATGTACAATACCACGGAAGAGGTGGACCGGCTGGCGGCGGGGCTACAGCGGATCCGCAAATTACTAAGCTAAAGGAAGCGACTATGGCGGCGTTACCGGACAGAGACAAACTGCTGCGCAACTTTAACCGTTGCGCGAACTGGGAAGAGAAATACCTCTATATTATTGAGCTGGGACAGCGCCTGGCGCCGCTGAGCCCGGAGGAACACACCGCCCAGAATATCATTCAGGGTTGCCAGAGTCAGGTGTGGATCGTGATGGCGCAGGAGCAGAGCGGGGCTATCGCGCTTCGCGGCGACAGCGACGCGGCTATCGTCAAAGGACTCATCGCGGTGGTATTTATCCTTTATGACCAGATGACGGCCAAAGATATCACCGCTTTTGACGTGCGTCCGTGGTTTGAAAAAATGGCCCTGACGCAGCATCTTACCCCCTCGCGGTCGCAAGGACTGGAAGCCATGATCCGCGCAATTCGCGCGAAAGCTGTAAATCTTAGCTAGAATAAAACAGTAGATTTCATTCTGTTATGCACGACGGGAGGCTAGCCTCCCGTCGTGCATAACAGGCCTGGCGTTTTATCAGCGAAAGAAGGAATCTCAGTATGAAACGCGCTTCTCTCATCACCATAGCTCTTCTGAGCGCCCTCAGCGCGTCACACGCAGCCTGGGCCGTTGATTATCCTCTTCCTCCAGCCAATAGTCGTCTGATTGGTGAGAACCAGTTCTGGACGGTACAAGAGGGCGACCGCAACCTGCAGGCGATTGCCCGTCGTTTTGATACGGCGGCAATGCTGATCCTCGAAGCGAACGATACCATTGCGCCGGTGCAGCCTAAACCGGGTACTCAGGTGCTGATACCTTCGCAGATGCTGCTGCCGGACGTGCCGCGTGAGGGCATCGTCGTCAACCTGGCGGAACTGCGCCTCTACTACTTCCCGCCGGGCGTCAATCAGGTGCAGGTCTATCCCCTGGGGATTGGTCAGCAGGGGCTGGAAACCCCGGAGATGACGACCCGTATCGGGCAGAAAATCCCGAACCCCACCTGGACGCCGACGGCGGGTATCCGCGCCCGTTCGCTGGAGAAGGGGATTAAACTGCCGCCGGTGGTGCCCGCAGGGCCGAATAACCCGCTAGGTCGCTATGCGCTCCGTCTGGCGTACGGCAACGGTGAATATCTTATTCATGGCACCAGCGCGCCGGACAGCGTCGGCCTGCGCGTAAGCTCCGGCTGCATGCGCATGAACGCAGCGGACATCCAGGCTTTATTCAATCAGGTGAAAAGCGGCACGCCGGTGCGGATAATCAACCAGCCGGTCAAATTCGCCGTGGAGCCGGACGGTAAGCACTATGTTGAAGTTCATCGCCCGTTGACGCCTGATGAGACCAGCAACGCGCAGACTATGGCCTATACGCTTCCGGCGGAGTTTCATCAGTTTGCGGGGGATAACGCGGTTGATGAGGCGCAGCTTAAACGCGCGCTGACCCGGCGGGCAGGATATCCGGTGGTGGTATCCGCCAGCGGAAGCACTGCGTCGAGCCTGTCGGTGCAGAATAATACGCCGGTAGATGAAGCGAAAAGGGTGCAGTAGGCGGGAAAAGATAAGGCAAAAAAAATGGCGCACAGTGTGCGCCATTTTTATTACACAGATACTATTACTTACGGTATTTAGTAGCTGCGTTGTCCAGACGCTGGTTAGCGCGAGCTGCGTCATCTTTAGCAGCCTGAACGTCGGAACGCATTGCGTTCACGTCGTTGCTCAGCTGGTCAACTTTAGCGTTCAGAGTCTGAACGTCAGAAGACAGCTGATCGATTTTAGCATTGCTGGAGCAACCAGCCAGCAGAGTAGAACCCAGGATTACCGCGCCCAGTACCAGTTTAGTACGATTCATTATTAATACCCTCTAGATTGAGTTAATCTCCATGTAGCGTTACAAGTATTACACAAACTTTTTTGTGATGAGAATATTTTTTTACCTGAATACGCTTATTTTTGATCGTTCGCTCAAAGAAGCATCGAAATCATCACGTAACTTTAAAAAGGCGAGTGAAAACAGCGCGCTTCCATCGGATTCATCTTAGATAATCTCGCGTTAAATAGTAAATTCCGATTTGCATTTTTATTAATAGCGGCTAGTGCCGGAATAAAAAAAAGCGCCCCGAGAGGCGCTTTTAAAGGAAATACTAATTAACCTGTAAATTATTACAGCACGTGCACGGAAGCGGTATTGGTGGTTCCGCTCGGGACTAACGCGCCGGAAACCATAACAACCACGTCGCCTTTACGCGCCAGGCCGCTCTGCAGCGCCAGTTCTTTACCCTGGATGTAGAACGCATCGGTAGAGGAGATATCTTCAACCAGCTGCGCCACAACGCCTTTGCTCAGCACCAGCTGACGCGCGGTGGTTTCGTTGGTGGTCAGCGCCAGGATGGTGGCATCCGGGAAGTATTTACGTACGGCGCGCGCGGATTTACCGCCCTGGGTTGCCACAACGATCAGCGGCGCTTCCAGTTTCTCAGCCGTTTCTACCGCACCGCGGCACACCGCTTCGGTGATGCGCAGCTTACGGTTGTCGTTATTGTACTCAAGACGGCTGGTCATGACGCGGTCGGTACGTTCACAGATGGTCGCCATGATGGTGACCGCTTCCAGCGGGTATTTACCTTTCGCGGATTCGCCGGACAGCATAACTGCGTCGGTGCCGTCGAGGATGGCGTTGGCCACGTCGCCTGCTTCCGCACGGGTCGGACGCGGGTTTTTGATCATTGAATCCAGCATCTGAGTCGCGGTGATAACGACTTTACGCGCGCGGATACATTTTTCGATCATCATCTTCTGCGCGAAGATCACTTCTTCAACCGGGATTTCAACGCCCAGGTCGCCACGCGCAACCATGATGCCGTCAGAGGCTTCGAGGATTTCGTCGAAGTTGTTCAGGCCTTCCTGGTTTTCGATTTTGGAGATGATCTGGATCTTCTCGCCGCCGTGGGCTTTCAGGTGCTCACGGATTTCAACAACGTCAGAACGCTTACGGATAAAGGATGCCGCAACAAAGTCAACGCCCTGCTCGCAACCGAAGATCAGGTCCTGTTTATCTTTTTCAGCCAGCGCCGGCAGCGCGATAGATACGCCCGGCAGGTTAACGCCTTTGTTCTCGCCGAGGTCGCCGTTGTTCAGCACTTTACAAACAACTTTGTTGCCTTCGATAGCGGTCACTTCCATACCGATCAGACCATCGTCAACCAGTACCGTATTGCCAACGCTCAGGTCGCTGGTGAAGCCTTCATAGGTCACCGCAACGATTTCGTTATTACCGACAACGGATTTATCGGTGGTGAAGGTGAAGGTCTGGCCCGCTTTCAGGGAGACGTCGTTGCCGCCTTCCAGCTTAATGGTACGGATTTCCGGACCTTTGGTGTCCAGCAGGATTGCCGCTTTCTTACCGGTTTTACTCATCACATTGCGCAGGTTCTGGATGCGCTGACCGTGTTCCGCATAGTCACCGTGAGAGAAGTTCAGACGCATAACGTTCATGCCCGCGTCCAGCATTTTGGTCAACATCTCTTCGGATTCGGTTTTCGGACCGATGGTGCAAACAATTTTGGTCTTTTTCATGACAGTTTAATCTTTAAGTTGTGAAGGATAGGGATGGGGAATCTGACTCCGTGGGCGCACTGCCGCAGAGTTAAACCTGTATTACGAAAGTTGCTATGCCACGCTCTAAGGATAGGTGACAACAAAAGAGCGTGCAGAAGAATGTGTGCTGGCGGTTCAGCCCATGAAAAGAGGCAACGTGTTATGCGTTTAGTCATGCAATCCAATGCGCTGAAACCATTCAATAAGAATTTGCCGGGCATTATACGTTGCCAAATCCAAAAAAGAAAATGAAAACGATGTTTCATTTCTATAGTTACATACTTAACAAAATGCAAACTAATCCTATGCTTATGCGCAACACATTTTTTCATCATCTGACAAGATAAACAGAGTAGAAACGCGGGTTTATTCACAAGTTTGCCCGGGAAAAGCGGTCTCTGACGCGGAAACGGCACGCTGGTTTGCTTTAATCGGGAAATATATCAATAATGATTTGATTGATAATGAAAATTTGAGAGCGGAATACGATGGGAAACACAGCCAAAGATGAGGCGCTGTATCAGGAAATGTGCCGGGTGGTCGGTAAAGTCGTGCTGGAGATGCGCGACCTGGGCCAGGAGCCGAAGCATATCGTTATCGCCGGCGTGGTGCGTACCGCCCTCGCGAACCCAAAGATCAAGCGTTCCGCCCTGGCGCAGGAAGCGATGGAGAAAGTTGTCCACGCGCTTTCTGGAAACTAGCCGCCGCTGAGCACTACCCGCGTGCTTCAGGAAATCACAAAGCGAACCACCGCTTTCACCGCAATCTCGCAGTGGTGGGCAACCATCGCCTCATCATCAATCGCCGGCATCGGATCGTCCAGGTACAGGCTGCTAAAGGTGTAAAAGTTCGACACCTGATAGAAGCTAAAGCTGCTGATCAATCGATGCACATCGCGCGCTTCCAGCCCCGCCTGAAACACTCCCTGCCGCTGGCCGCGCTGCAGAATATCTTCCAGAATCGACAGGGCGGTGCGGTTTAGCGGTTTCAGCTGGCCCGAGCTTTTTAGCCACTTCCCGCGCTGCATGTTTTCCATACAGATGACCCGCATATAGTCGGCGTGAGTGGCGTGATAGCGCACGCTCCACTTCACCAGTTGCACCAGCGCCTCGACCGGCGGCACGTTTTCCAGCCCAAGCTGCTGCTCGGTTTCGCGGATCCTGGCGTAGACGTGCTGCAGCACGGCCTGATAAAGCTGCTCTTTCGTCTTGAAGTAATAGACCACCATGCGTTTGGTGGTCTGCGCTTCGGTGGCGATTTGCTCCATCCGCGCCCCCGACAGTCCATGCTCGGCGAAAACGGTAATGGCGGCGGCGAAGATCCGCTCTTTCAGAGACTGCGCTTCGTCATGAGCAACGACGGACATAACGGCTCCTTTTCTTGAGATGCAAAAAATACACATATTGATCACAATTTAGCAACCAACCATGGCGCGATTGAACCAAATGATACATATTCAGGTCATTACCTCAGCCAATGACCCGAGGACACTATGTTGCGCTCCATCGCCACCGTCTCGATCTCCGGTACCTTACCCGAAAAGCTCCATGCCATAGCAGCGGCGGGCTATCAGGGCGTCGAAATCTTCGAAAACGATCTGCTCTATTATACCGGTACGCCGGCCGATATCCGCCATCTGGCGGTAGATTTAGGGCTAAAAATCACGCTTTTTCAACCGTTTCGTGATTTTGAAGGCGTCAGCCGCAGCCAGTTCGCCGCCAATATGGAACGCGCAAGGCGCAAATTTGCGCTTATGCATGAGCTGGGCTGCGACACTATGCTGCTGTGCAGCAATGTTCAGCCGGACTGTTCCGCCGACGTCGAGCTGCAGATCGCGGATTTGCGCGATCTGGCTGAACTGGCGGAGCAGGAACAAATCCGCATCGGCTACGAGGCGTTGGCCTGGGGTACCCACGTCAACCGCTGGCATCAGGCCTGGTCACGGGTCAATAGCGTCAACAGTCCGGCGCTGGGCATTGTGCTCGACAGCTTCCACGTACTGGCGCGCGGCGATACGCTGCAGCGACTGGGGGAAGTGCCGCCGGAAAAAATCACCTTTGTGCAGATGGCCGATGCGCCGCTGATGAAAATGGATATTCTGGAGTGGAGCCGGCACTTCCGCTGCTTTCCCGGTCAGGGGCAACTGCCGCTGGTGGATTTTGCCTGCGATCTTACCCGCTGCGGCTATCGCGGTCCCTGGTCGCTGGAAATTTTCAACGACAGCTTCCGGGCGTCGCCCAACGGCGCGACGGCGAAAGATGGCTATCGCTCGCTGCTGTGGCTGGAAGAGCAGGTCCGTCAGCGGCTGCCGGAAAGTCAGGTGCCGCTATTTTCGCCCGCTGAACTCCCCCTCTACGCCGGGCTGGAGTTTATCGAGTTTGCCGCTACGCCGGCGCAGGCGGACGAACTTGGACAAAGGTTGACGCAGCTCGGCTTTGCCGAGGAGGGGAGCCATCGCTCAAAACGAGTCTCCCTCTGGCGCAACGGCGGGGCGCGGGTGATAGTCAACGCACAGCCGCACAGCTGGGCCGACCATTTTCACCAGCGTCACGGGGTCTCCCTCTGCGCCATGGCGCTGCGCGTCAGCCAGAGCGCGGCGATCGTGGAACGCGCCCGCGCATACGGCTACGCCACCTGGCAGGGCGATGCCGGGCCGAATGAAAGCCCGATCCCGGCGGTTTGCGCGCCGGACGGCAGCCTCATTTATCTGATTGAGGTGGGGGACGACATCTATACCCGCGATTTTCATCTGCGCGCGAACCTCACGCCGCGCGACGATTATCGCGGTATCGATCATCTGGCTCTCGGCATGGAAGCGGACAGTCGCGATAACTGGATTATCTTTTTTCGCAGCGTATTCGGTTTTACGCTCGAACATGAGCAAACCCTGCCCGATCCTTACGGGCTGGTGCGCAGCCTGGCGGTGCGCAGTCCGCAGGGCGACATTCGCCTCGCGCTCAATATTTCGCAAAGCCGCGCCACGCAAATTGCCCGTTCGGTCGCCTGTTATCAGGGCGCCGGTTTACAGCACGCGGCGTTTGCCTGCCGCGATTTACCCGCCACCCTCGCCGGCCTGCCGCTGATTGCGGTCGACGCGCTGCCCATTCCGGCGAACTATTATGAAGATCTGCTGGCCCGTTTTGGCGAAGGTGCTCAGGTTAACCTTTTGAAGAATCATCAAATTCTTTATGACCGTGACGGCGACGGCGGGGAGTTCCTCCATCTTTATACCCGCCCATTTTCTGCCGGACGCTTTTTCTTTGAATTGACCGAGCGGCGCAACGGTTACGCACTTTATGGTGCTGTAAATGCAGCTGTACGCTTGTCAGCAATGCAGTACACCTAGTAATGTAGCAGATGGTTCACAACCCAATGTCGCAAACACAATAACAACATCCGGCTGTACCCTATGACAGGAAACGACTATGAACTCTTATAGCCACAATCAGACGACGGCCGCCGCCGCGTCCGACGTGCGGCCTTCCCGGCGGCGTATCGGTATTCTTGCGCTGCTGGCCGTCGGCACCATGATCAACTATCTCGACCGCACGGTGCTGGGTATCGCCGCGCCGCAGCTGACCGCTGAACTGGGGATTGATGCCGCAATGATGGGCATCGTGTTCTCCGCCTTTGCCTGGACCTACGCGCTGGCGCAGATCCCCGGCGGCATCTTCCTTGACCGCTTCGGTAATAAAGTCACCTATTTTCTGGCGCTGACCCTGTGGTCGCTATTCACCATGTTCCACGGCCTGGCGGTTGGCCTGAAGAGTCTGCTGCTGTGCCGCTTTGGCCTCGGCGTCAGCGAAGCGCCCTGTTTCCCGGTTAACAGCCGGGTAGTGAGCGCCTGGTTTCCGCAGCAGGAGCGCGCCAAGGCGACGGCGGTCTATACCGTCGGCGAATATCTCGGGCTGGCCTGTTTTGCGCCGCTGCTGTTCTGGATTATGGGCAGCTTCGGCTGGCGGGCGTTGTTTATTAGCGTCGGCGCCGCCGGGGTGTTGTTTGCGCTGGTGTGGTGGCGTTGTTACCGCGAGCCGCATGAGGATAAGCATCTTAATCAGCTGGAGCGCGAGCACATCGTCAACGGTGGCGGAATGTCCACCGGCGCGGAGCAGCATACCGCCTTTAGCTGGCCGCTGGTTCGCCAACTGCTGGCTAAACGGCAGATTCTTGGCGCCAGCATCGGGCAGTTTGCCGGTAATACGGTGCTGGTCTTCTTCCTCACCTGGTTCCCGACCTATCTGGCCACCGAGCGCCATATGCCGTGGATCAAAGTCGGCTTCTTCGCCATCATGCCGTTTCTCGCGGCGGCGGGCGGCGTCATGTTCGGCGGCTGGGTTTCGGATAAGCTGCTGAAGGCCACCGGCTCGGCAAACCTCGGGCGTAAGCTGCCGATTATCACCGGTCTCCTGATGGCGAGTACCATTATTGCCGCCAACTGGCTGACCAGCGATCTGGCGGTGATCATGGTGATGTCGTTCGCCTTCTTTGGTCAGGGGATGGTCGGGCTGGGCTGGACATTAATCTCCGATATCGCGCCGAAGGGCCTTGGCGGTCTGACCGGCGGCCTGTTTAACTTCTGCGCTAACCTTGCCGGGATCCTTACGCCGCTGATTATCGGTTTTATCGTTGCGGCCTCCGGCAACTTCTTTTACGCGCTTATTTATATCGGCGGCGCCGCGCTGCTGGGCGTAGCGGCCTATCTGTTTATTCTCGGCGATGTTAAACGTATCGAACTTTCGCAGTAGCGCAGTAGCAAAAGGAGCAGCAAATGGTGATTAGTGGAAATACGCGGCTGATAGCGCATCTTGGCTACCCGACCGCGAAGTTTAAAGCGCCGATGATTTACAACCCGTGGTTGGTTCATCAGCAGGTTGACGCCAAAGTGGTGCCGATGGGCGTCAAGCCCGAGGATTATGCCGCCTTTGTGCCGATGCTGTTTAAGATGACTAATATTATTGGCGCACTGGTCACCATGCCGCACAAAATCGCCACCTGCGGGTTGGTGCAGCGTCTGAGCCCAACGGCGGCGATAGCGGGGGCGTGCAACGCGATTCGTGCCGAAGCCGACGGTACGCTGAGCGGCGATATGTTTGACGGCGAAGGCTTTGTCCTCGGTATCAAACGTAAAGGATTCGCGACGCGCGGCGCCCGGGCGCTGGTGGTAGGCAGCGGCGGCGTCGGGTCGGCCATTGCCGCTTCGCTGGCGGCGGCAGGGGTTAGCGCCCTGACGTTGTACGACGTCCAGGCACAGACGGCTGAAGCGCTGGCCGGGCGTCTGCTTCAGCACTATCCTCGGCTGGATATTACGCTGATGCAGCGCGATCCGCAGGGGCACGATCTGGTGGTCAACGCCACGCCGCTGGGGATGAAAGAGGGCGATCCGCTGCCGTTAGATCCGCAGCGCCTGACGCCGGGAACCTTTGTCGGCGAAGTGGTCATGGCCCAGGAGTTCACCCCGTTACTGCAGGCGGCGCGGGCGGCGGGTTGTCCCATTCAGCGCGGCACCGACATGCTGTTTGAAATGATCCCTGCCTATCTGCGTTTTTTTAACCTGCCGGTAGCGACGCCGGAACAGTTGCGCGAGCTGGCGGAGATTTCCTACTAAACCGATCTGAACCTGCGTTAATCTATCGTTATATTTATAGTTATATAACGATTGGAACACCACGCCGCGGGTGACGTGGTCGGGGAGGGGCACTTTCCGGCCCAGTTGGTCGGTGAGGGTGCGGTCGGCAAAGGCCTGGCCGGCGAACAGGCTGGCGCTTTATAGCGTCAGGACGAAGAAAACGCGCGGATGTCTGGACATGATGGGCTCATTAGCAATGAATAATCGTTATATATTAAAGTACACAACAATGCCGAGCGCGATGGCTGACGGGCTATTTACCGCTAAAGAACAAGGTTATTGGTAAAAAACCTCTTCATCGGACATCCGTTCCTCAATTCGGCTGGCGACCTTTTGCAATGAGGCGAGGTACTTTTGCGCCGCCTGGTCGATAGTCATGGCCTGGGCCATATACACCAGGTTCAGGCAGCCGATGACCCGCTGCTGGCGGCGAATGGGGACGGCAATGGACGCGATTTTCTCCTCCTGCTGCCAGCCGCGAAAGTTTTCACCGTAGCCGTTTTGCCGGGTGCGTTCGAGGATGGCGACCAGCTTCTCCGGCTCGCGCGCCAGCTGATACTCCGCTTCCGGCCTGGCGGCCAGCATCTCAACGATCGGGCTTCGTTCATGTTCCGGGGCGAAGGCCAGCCAGGTCAATCCGGAGGCGGTCAGCAGCAGCGGCAGGCGGCGGCCGACCATCGCGCGGTGGAAGGAGAGGCGGCTGAAGCGGTGAGTAGTTTCGCGCACGACCATCGCATCGACGTCCAGAGTCGTGATATCGGTGGGCCATAAAACCTCCCGCAGCAGCTCGCCAAGCAGCGGCGTGGCGAGGGCAGAAATCCAATGTTCGTCACGAAATCCCTCACTTAACTGACGCACTTTAATCGTCAACCGGAAGCTGTCATCGGAGCGGCTGCGGCGCACGTAACCCTCGTCCTGTAGCGTTTCCAGTAGCCGCCTGACGGTGGTGCGGTGCAGGCCGCTAAACTCGGCCAGGGTGCCGACCGTCGCGCCTCCGTCGAATTTATTTAACAAATTTAATAACAATAACCCGCGGCTTAAACCGCGTACCGTTTTGTAATCCGCCGACGAATTTTGGTCCATGCTTCCTCTGTAAAAATCATATTAAACAATAATGTGCACCTGGTGCACGTTATGTGATGTTTTGATTGTAGCGTAAATCATCGCCCCTATACTGACCTCACTATAAAAATATATTCACATTTAGTTAACAAGTTGCCCGCATTGATTCTTCTGCAATGTTGGCAATGCGTTCGAAGCGTGAGGTTTTGAAAATGACAACATCTAATCCTGATATTCAACCGGCCGTACAGCACACCGCCCAGGTCGCGATTGTCGGCGCCGGTCCGGTTGGCCTGACCATCGCCAACTACCTCGGGCAGATGGGCGTGAGCGTCCTGCTGATTGAGAAGCTTGAGTCGCTGATCGACTATCCCCGCGCCATCGGTATTGACGATGAGTCGCTGCGGGCAATGCAGGCGGTGGGCCTGGTGGACAAGGTATTGCCGCATACCACGCCGTGGCACGCGATGCGCTTCATGACGCCGAAAGGGCGCTGCTTTGCCGATATTCAACCGATGACCGACGAGTTTGGCTGGTCGCGGCGCAACGCGTTTATTCAGCCGCAGGTTGATGGGGTGCTGTACGAAGGCCTTAGCCGCTTCCCCCACGTGCGTTGCCTGTTTTCCCGTGAAGTGGAGGCTTTTAGCCAAAATAGTGACAACGTCACGTTGAATCTCAAAGGCAGCGCCGGCGAACATGAAACCGTGCGCGCCGACTGGCTGGTGGCCTGCGACGGCGGAGCGAGCCTGATTCGCCGCACGCTCAATATCCCCTTCGAAGGTAAAACCGCGCCGAATCAGTGGATTGTTATCGATATTGCCAACGACCCGCTGGCGACGCCGCACGTCTATCTGTGCTGCGATCCGGTGCGTCCGTACGTGTCAGCCGCGCTGCCGCACGGGGTACGGCGCTTTGAATTTATGGTGATGCCCGGCGAAACCGAAGCCCAGCTCAGCGAGCCGCACAAGATGCGCCAGCTACTGAGCAAGGTGCTGCCGGACCCGGACAACGTCGAGCCGATCCGCCAGCGCGTCTACACCCATAACGCGCGCATCGCCGAACGCTTTCGCGTCGATCGCGTGCTGCTGGCGGGCGACGCCGCGCACATCATGCCGGTCTGGCAGGGGCAAGGCTATAACAGCGGCATGCGCGACGCCTTTAACCTGGGGTGGAAGCTGGCGCTGGTGGTGAGGGGCAAAGCTGGCGAGGCGCTGCTCGACAGCTACCAGCAGGAACGGCGCGATCATGCCAAAGCGATGATCGACCTGTCGGTGACCGCCGGCAACGTGCTGGCGCCGCCGAAACGCTGGCACGGCGCGGTGCGCGACGGTATTTCGTGGCTGCTCAACTATCTGCCGCCGGTTAAACGCTACTTCCTGGAAATGCGCTTCAAGCCGATGCCGCAGTATCGCGAAGGCGCGCTGCTGGCGGAAGGCGAAGGCAAAACGTCCCCGGTAGGCAAAATGTTTATCCAGCCGAAGGTCACGCTGGAGGGCGGTCAGGTGACGCTGCTGGATGAGGTGATGGGCGCGAACTTTGCCATCATCGCCTGGGGCAGCAACCCGCTGTGGGGGCTTAACGATGAGCAGATAGCCCGCTGGCGCGCCGTCGGCGTGCGGTTTATCCAGGTGGTGCCAGAAGTACAGATTCATTGCGATCAGGACAACGTGCCCGGCGTCATCCGCCTCGGCGATACGCAAAACCGCCTGAAAAGCTGGTTCGCGCAGCACGATACCGCCATCGCCGTGGTGCGTCCGGACCGCTTCGTCGCCACCGTGGCCATCCCGCAAACCCTGAGCAAAAAGCTCGACGCGCTGGCACGCAAGATGCAGCTGGCCGCCACGCAGGCAGCAACGACGATTGAACAGGTGGCCTGATATGAACGCGTATCTTCATTGCCTCTCGCATACCCCGCTGGTGGGCTACGTTGACCCGGAACAGGCGGTGCTGGACGAAGTGAACGGCACCATCGCCGACGCGCGGGCGCGCATTGCCGCCTTCGACCCGGAGCTGGTGGTGCTGTTTGCCCCCGATCACTACAACGGTTTTTTCTACGATGTGATGCCGCCGTTTTGTTTAGGCATCGGAGCGACCTCTATCGGCGACTTCAGCAGCGCCAGCGGCGTTTTGCCGGT
The DNA here is from genome assembly GCF_018139045.1 of Klebsiella pasteurii. Lineage (NCBI taxonomy): Bacteria > Pseudomonadati > Pseudomonadota > Gammaproteobacteria > Enterobacterales > Enterobacteriaceae > Klebsiella > Klebsiella pasteurii. The sequence continues at coordinate 1,539,055 of NZ_CP073236.1, read as the reverse complement.
GCCGACGGCGCTGGCGGAGGCCTGCGCCCACGCGGTGATCAAGGACGGTATCGATCTGGCGGTCTCCTACTGCATGCAGGTGGACCACGGCTTTGCGCAGCCACTGGAGTTCCTGCTCGGCGGGCTCGACAGGCTGCCGGTTCTGCCGGTGTTTATTAACGGCGTCGCCTCGCCGCTGCCGGGCTTTCAGCGTACCCGCATGCTGGGCGAAGCCATTGGCCGCTTTCTAACCACCCTCAATAAGCGGGTATTAATTCTCGGCTCCGGCGGCCTGTCGCATCAGCCGCCGGTACCGGAGCTGGCGAAGGCCGATGCCCATATGCGCGACCGGCTGCTGGGCAGCGGCAGGCAGCTGCCACCGGACGAGCGTGAATTGCGCCAGCAGCGGGTCATTAGCGCGGCGAAGCAGTTTATCGATGACCAGAACTCGCTCTATCCGCTCAATCCGGTCTGGGATACCCGCTTTATGAGCCTGCTGGAGCAGGGGCGGCTGACGGAGCTGGACGCCGTCAGTAACGAAGAGCTGTCGGCGATGGCCGGGAAATCAACGCACGAAATTAAAACCTGGGTGGCCGCTTTTGCCGCGCTATCCGCATTTGGCCGCTGGCGCTGCGAAGGCCGCTATTACCGACCAATCCCCGAGTGGATTGCCGGGTTTGGCTCGCTGAGCGCCGCCGCGCAGAACTGAATTAACGGGAGAAGATGATGAGCTACCAAACGCAAACCGAAGCCGCCACCAGCCGTTTCCTCAACGTTGAGGAGAACGGAGAGACATTACGCATCCATTTTAACGACTGCGGCCAGGGGGATGAAACCGTGGTCCTGCTGCACGGCTCCGGCCCCGGCGCCACTGGCTGGGCCAACTTTAGCCGCAATATCGACCCGCTGGTGGAGGCGGGCTACCGGGTCATTCTGCTGGACTGCCCCGGCTGGGGAAAAAGCGATTCTATCGTCAACCGCGGCTCGCGTTCCGACCTGAACGCCAGGGTGCTGAAAAGCGTGATTGACCAGCTGGATATCAGCAAGGTGCATCTGCTGGGCAACTCGATGGGCGGCCACAGCGCGGTGGCATTCACCCTGACCTGGCCGGAGCGCGTCGGCAAACTGGTGCTGATGGGCGGCGGAACCGGCGGCATGAGCCTGTTTACGCCGATGCCGACGGAAGGCATCAAGCTGCTGAACGGCCTCTACCGTGAGCCGACCATCGAAAACCTGAAAAAGATGATGAACATCTTTGTCTTCGATACTCGCGATCTGACCGAAGCCCTGTTCGACGCGCGCCTCAACAATATGCTGTCGCGCAGGGAACATCTGGATAACTTCGTCAAAAGCCTGGAAGCCAACCCGAAACAGTTCCCGGATTTTAGCCCGCGTCTCGGCGAAATCCGCGCGCAAACCCTGATCGTCTGGGGGCGTAACGATCGCTTCGTGCCGATGGACGCCGGGCTGCGCCTGCTGGCGGGCATTAACGGTTCCGAGCTGCATATCTATCGCGACTGCGGCCACTGGGCTCAGTGGGAGCACGCGGAGAGCTTTAACCAACTGGTGCTCGACTTTCTGGCGCGTCCCTGAGGAATCCTGATGACAACTTTATCTCTTGAACAACTGGCGCAGCGGCTGCGCGATGCCGAAACGCGCGGTCAGGCCATTGAGCCGCTGCGCGATACGCTTGGCGTTGACAACGCGGAAGCGGCCTACGCCATCCAGCGGATGAACGTACAGCACCACGTGGCGAACGGCCGCCGGGTGGTGGGGCGCAAGGTGGGACTGACCCACCCGAAAGTGCAGCAGCAGTTGGGCGTTGACCAGCCGGACTTCGGCACTCTATTTGCCGATATGTGCTATGGCGATAACGCCGAGGTCCCGTTCTCCCGGGTGCTGCAGCCGAAGGTGGAGGCCGAAATCGCCCTGCTGCTGAAACGCGATCTGCCGCATACCGATACTACCTTTGATGAGCTTTACGCCGCCATCGACTGGGTACTGCCGGCGCTGGAAGTGGTCGGCAGCCGTATACGCGACTGGTCGATTGGCTTCGTCGACACGGTCGCCGATAACGCCTCCTGCGGCGTTTACGTGCTGGGCAGCCCGGCGCGGCGTCCGGACGGGCTGGACCTGAAAAATTGCGCGATGCGCATGACCCGTAATGAGGAGGAGGTCTCCAGCGGGCGGGGCAGCGAATGTCTTGGCCACCCGCTGAACGCGGCGGTGTGGCTGGCGCGCAAAATGGCCAGCCTCGGCGAGCCGCTGCGGGCGGGCGATATCGTGCTGACCGGAGCGTTAGGCCCGATGGTGGCGATTAACGCCGGCGATCGTTTTGCCGCCCATATCGACGGTATAGGTTCAGTGGCGGCGACCTTTGTCGCCAAAGAGGAAGAGAGTGATGAGTAAACGTAAAGTCGCCATTATCGGTTCCGGTAATATCGGCACCGATTTAATGATCAAAATACTGCGCCACGGGCAGCATCTGGAGATGGCGGTAATGGTCGGCATTGACCCGGAATCAGACGGCCTTGCCCGCGCCCGGCGCATGGGCGTCGCCACCACGCACGAGGGCGTTGGCGGCCTGATGCGGATGGCCGAATTCGCCGATATCGATTTTGTTTTTGACGCCACCAGCGCCGGGGCGCACGTAAAAAACGATGCCGCGTTGCGCGAAGCTAAACCGGGGATCCGCGTTATTGACCTGACCCCGGCGGCCATCGGCCCGTATTGCGTGCCGGTGGTTAACCTCGAGGCCAACCTTGCCGAGGGCAACGTCAATATGGTCACCTGCGGCGGCCAGGCGACGATCCCGATGGTGGCGGCGGTCTCCCGGGTGGCGAAGGTCCACTATGCGGAGATCATCGCCTCGATTGCCAGCAAATCCGCCGGGCCGGGGACGCGCGCTAACATTGATGAGTTCACCGAGACCACCTCGCAGGCCATCGAGAAAGTCGGCGGGGCGGCGAAAGGTAAAGCGATTATCGTGCTGAACCCGGCGGAGCCGCCGCTGATGATGCGCGATACCGTGTATGTCCTGAGCGAAGCGGCGTCGCAGCAGGAAATTGCCGCGTCGATCGCCGAGATGGCGGCGGCGGTGCAGGCTTATGTGCCAGGGTATCGCCTGAAGCAGCAGGTGCAGTTTGAGGTCATCCCGGATGATAAACCGGTAAACCTGCCGGGGGTCGGCCGCTTCTCCGGCCTGAAAACGGCGGTTTACCTTGAGGTTGAAGGGGCGGCGCACTATTTGCCCGCCTACGCGGGCAACCTCGACATTATGACATCGGCGGCGCTGGCGACGGCGGAGAAAATGGCCCAGGCGATGAACGACACGGCGGGAGAAGCAGCATGAATGGTAAAAAACTCTATATCTCAGACGTGACCCTGCGCGACGGGATGCACGCGATTCGCCATCAGTACTCGCTCGACAATGTGCGCCAGATTGCCCGGGCGCTGGACAGCGCGGGCGTCGATTCGATAGAAGTGGCCCACGGCGACGGGCTGCAGGGTTCCAGTTTTAACTACGGCTTCGGCGCGCACAGCGACCTGGAGTGGATTGAAGCGGCGGCGGAGTCGGTCAGCCAGGCGAAAATCGCCACTTTATTGTTGCCCGGCATCGGCACGCTGCACGATCTGAAAAACGCCTATCAGGCCGGAGCGCGGGTAGTGCGGGTGGCGACCCACTGCACCGAGGCGGATGTTTCCGCGCAGCATATCGCCTTTGCCCGCGAACTGGGCATGGACACCGTAGGCTTTCTGATGATGAGCCATATGACCACTCCGGAGCAGCTGGCGCAGCAGGCCTTGAAGATGGAGTCCTACGGCGCGACCTGTATTTACGTGGTCGATTCCGGCGGAGCGATGAATATGAACGATATCCGCGATCGTTTCCGCGCCCTCAAGGCGGTGCTGAAGCCGGAAACCGCCACCGGGATGCACGCGCACCATAACCTGAGCCTCGGCGTGGCCAACTCCATCGTCGCGGTGGAAGAGGGCTGCGACCGTATCGACGCCAGCCTGGCGGGGATGGGGGCCGGGGCGGGCAACGCGCCGCTGGAGGTGTTTATCGCCGCCGCCGACAAGCTCGGCTGGAATCACGGTACCGATCTGTACGCTCTGATGAATGCCGCCGATGAGCTGGTGCGCCCGCTGCAGGACCGCCCGGTGCGGGTTGACCGCGAAACGCTGGCGCTGGGCTATGCCGGGGTTTACTCCAGCTTTCTGCGCCACAGCGAAGTAGCCGCCGGGCGCTACGGCCTGAGCGCGGTGGATATTCTCGTCGAACTCGGCAAGCGACGGATGGTGGGCGGTCAGGAGGATATGATCGTCGACGTCGCGCTGGATCTGCTCAATCGTCATCAATAAAAGCAACGCGCGGCTGGCAACGTATCAGCCGTCATTCATCTGCTCCGCTTGTCCGGATATCGCAAAGGTACCCTATGACCCAAACAACGACTGCAAGCAATTCGCGCCTGATGTTAACCGTCGGGCTCTGTTTTATGGTGGCTCTGATGGAAGGGCTGGATCTGCAGGCGGCGGGGATCGCCGCCGTTGGCATGGCGCAGGCGTTCGCGCTGGATAAAATGCAGATGGGCTGGATCTTCAGCGCCGGGATCCTCGGCCTGCTGCCCGGCGCGCTGGTGGGCGGCATGCTGGCGGATCGCTATGGCCGCAAGCGAATTCTGCTGGGTTCGGTGCTGCTCTTCGGCCTGTTCTCAATCGCTACCGCGCTGGCGTGGAATTATCCGACGCTGCTGCTGGCGCGACTGCTGACCGGCGTCGGCCTGGGCGCGGCGCTGCCGAATCTGATTGCGCTCACCTCGGAAGCCGCCGGTCCGCGCTTTCGCGGCAGGGCGGTCAGCCTGATGTATTGCGGCGTGCCCATTGGCGCGGCGCTGGCGGCGGCGCTGGGCTTTTTCGGCCTCGCCGCCGCCTGGCAAACGGTGTTCTGGGTCGGCGGTATCGTTCCGCTGCTGCTGGTGCCGCTGCTGCTGCGCTGGCTGCCGGAATCGCCGGTGTTTCAGCGCAGCGCGCAGGGCGTGCCGCTGCGCACGCTCCTCGCGCCGGGCAATGCTACCGCCACGCTGCTGCTGTGGCTGTGCTATTTTTTCACGCTGCTGGTGGTCTATATGCTGATCAACTGGCTGCCGATGCTGCTAGTCGGCCAGGGGTTCAGCGCCAGCGAGGCGGCGGGAGTGCTGTTTGTCCTGCAGTTTGGCGCCGCCTGCGGCACGCTGCTGCTAGGGGCGCTGATGGATAAGCTCAGCCCGCTGTGGATGTCGCTGCTGATCTATACCGGCATGCTGGCGTCGCTGCTGGCGCTGGGGACCGCGTCCTCGCTGACCGCAATGCTCTTCTCCGGCTTTGTCGCCGGACTGTTTGCCACCGGCGGACAGAGCGTGCTTTACGCGCTGGCTCCGCTGTTCTATCGCACCGAAATCCGCGCCACCGGCGTAGGCACGGCGGTGGCGATCGGCCGTCTCGGCGCGATGAGCGGCCCACTGCTGGCGGGCAAAATGCTGGCGCTGGGCACCGGAACCGTGGGCGTGATGGCCGCGTCTGCTCCCGGTATTCTGCTGGCGGGGGCGGCGGTATTCTGGCTGATGAGCCGACAAAAGCGCGCGGCGCTGGCCTGAGCATTTTCGCTGATTCCCGGGGCGGCGCGATAAAGCCGCGCCTTGCCCGGGCTACCGGGCTGGTAGCCCGGGAATCCACCTTGCGCATCCATCCACTTTGGCATAGGTTAAATCATCATCCATTGATTCTTCCGAGCATCATGTCTTTTACATCCCGCTTACTAAGCGATATCCCCGGTATCCGCTACGCCTTTCTCGACGTTCATGAAACCGCCGCCTTTCCCTATAGCGAAATGGCGCCGGTTAAACTGGTTCACAGCAATATCGTGCATGAGTATCGCGCGCCGCAGGCGGAGCGACCCAACGCCGATGCGATGTTTACCGCCGTCAGCGGGCAGAAGATGGGCGTGGTGACCGCCGACTGTCTGCCGCTGCTGATGGCGTCGCGAGACGGGCGCTATGTCTGCAGCGTACACGCAGGCTGGCGCGGCGCGGCCAGCGGAATTATCGACAATAGCCTCGCGCTGTTTCAGCGTTATCACGTCGACCCGCAAGATCTGGTGGTGGTGAGCGGGCCGCATATTCATGCCTGCTGCTATGAAGTCACCGGCGACTTCTACCAGGCGCTGCTGGCGATGCCCGCCGGCGAACTGGCAAAACGCCATCGGCAGCAGCTTTTCCTGCCCCATCAGGCGGCGTCGGAGGGTGAACAGGCGAAAGCGACCGGTGACGACAATTTTTGGTTCGATCTGCGAGCCTTTGCGCGTCTCCTGCTGCGCGAGGCGGGCGTGCCGGATGAAAACATGGAGTGGCTGGGGAGCTGTACCTACTGTACGCCGCAACTGCTGGGGTCGTATCGCCGGCGTACGCATTTTCCGGCGCCGAAATCATTTCAGTATTCATGGATCATGCGCGAGCCTGGTGAGACGAAATGATGTTTGATGATGTGTAACATCGGCGGTCGTTTGCTATCTCTGCACTCCTTCAAACAAGTAGGATTGCAAAATGAAATTGAACCCGTTCGCTGTATGTTTCGCACCGCTGCTGGCCGCCAGCGCGTTTTCCGCTCATGCTGGCCCGCAGGCCCATGTGGTCTGCGCATATCACCACACGTTGGGCGATGACGCCATCATGATGTTCGGCAAACCGAATCAGGCCATGTGGCATGATTTTTTTGGTAATACCCATACCGATGCGGTTTCCACCTATCAAACCCTGCGCGACCAGCCGGAAACCACCTGCGATAACAAGGCCGACAGTTCCGCCTACTGGGTGCCGTCAATGAAGCTGCCGGACGGTCAGGTGGTGACGCCGGCGTATCAAAAAACCTACTATCAGACCAGCAAAGTGGAACAGTATCCGCTGCAACCGTTCCCGGCGGGTCTCGAACTGCTGGCGGGAGACCATCATGGCTCGGCCCCCAGCTCGCGGATTACGTTTTTGTGCGCCAACGGGAAAGGCTACAGCAACCAGGCAGGGGAGGTCTGTGGACTGCGTAAAGGCGGCGATGCGGTACAGTTTAATATCGGTATTCAGTTCCCCAACTGCTGGGATGGCGTCAACCTGAAGCCGGCTCACGGGCACAGTAACGCGGCATATGATGTCAACGGCGCCTGTCCGAGCGATTATCCGGTGAAAATCCCGACGGTAAATATGAACGTTGCCTACGTTCTGCCGCAGATAACCTCGCTGGATACCGCAAAAATTCAGCTTTCACTGGATCCGGTTATGGACGGCGATAAGCGCGAAGAGCGCTGGGGCAGTATCTATACGGCGCACGCGGATTTTATGAACGGCTGGACGGTGGAAGGGGCGCACTATATGACCGAGCGCTGCATGAACAAGGGGATCGACTGCGGCAGCGCGGTGCCGTATCGCTTCACGACGGCGAAGGAGAATGCGCTGGTGGACAGCACCGAGCCGACGGTTGCCCACGCCGCACCGGAAAACCTGGTGGTGAGCGATAACTGGCAAAACGGCGGGCGGACGCATAACCCGGAAACCATGACGCTGGTGAAATTTCCTATCCCGCCGCTGCCGCAGGACCAGGACGCCTCGCTGTTTAAATATCAGCTGCGGATCTACGGCGGTAAAGTGGAGACCAACGGCGCGGATCAGATCTTCTTCTATCCGGCGAACAATGACTGGAGCGCCAGCAGCGTGACCTGGAATCATCGTCCACCCTGCAACTACAGCTCACAGGCGTCGTTGTATCTCAATTCCAAACGCGAATACCGGATGGTGGATGTCGATAAAGCGGTGCGCAAGGCGCTGGCGGAAGGCAAAACCGAGATTTCGTGGTATATCGGCGGCGACCGCCAGGGCAATCGCTATCATTTCGACCCGGCGGGCGCGCAGCAGGAGCCGATGCTGATGCTGATGGGCTTTAAAAATACGCCGGAGATCTGATTGCGTCCCTTCCCCGAGCTACTGGACCGCAGATGGCTGTGGACCCGTAGCCCGGGCAGGCGCTTTGCGCCGCCCCCGGGATTAGAGCGCAGAGTGGCATAATTTCCCGGAGGCGATGCTGCGCATCTGTCCGGGCTACGGTATGGCCGACGGTGGTGAGCCCTTAGCCCCGCTAAGCGCAGCGCGAGCGGGGAAATTCACAACACCGTAAACCCGTGCGTGCCATCGCGCTTGAGCTGTTCAACCAGGCCGAACTCCCAGTCGAGGTAGGCCTGCATTGCCGCGGGGGAGTTATCGGTACCTTCATACGGGCGCTGATAGCGATCGCTGCGCGGCGTCGCCAGATGCGTCTCGCCGTGCTCGAGCGCAAGCCCGGCGTCAATCCACGCCAGAGTGCCGCCGCTCAGCAGTCGCACCGGTTTACCGGTTAACGCCGCCACCTCAGGCACTGCATAGCGGGCCAGCAGGCTGCTGCCGCAGGTGACAACGTAACGTTCGGCGGAAGGGATAACCTCCAGCGCCTGGCGCAGCTGCGAACGTATCAGCCAGTAAGCGCCGGGAATGTGCCGGGCGACATAGTTGGCGCTGGTGGTGAAATCCAGTACCACGGTGCCCGGTTCCCGCAGCTGTTCCGCCAGCTTCTGCGCAGAGATCTCCTCCGCCTGCGGACCAGGCGGTACGCGGCCTGCGGGGGTACCGCGCTCGCTAAAATCTTCCGCGCGCGCATCGCGTAAGACCGCCACCTCCCAGCCCATCTGCGCCAGCCAGGACGCCGTTATCGGCGCGCGTATCTCGTCATCGGCAACCAGCACAATGCGCGCCCCGCGCACGCTGGCGAAATGGTCGGTCTCCTGCACCAGCTGCCCGCCGGGCGCGCTGACGCTCTGCGGCAGATGGCCCGCGGCATACTCTTCCGGACTCCGGACGTCGAACAGATAGGTGGTGCGTGCGGGCTGCCGCAGCCAGCGCTGAAGGGTGGGGCTATCGATAAAGGTGACTCCGGCGCGCTCCGCCAGCTGTCTCACCGTCGCCGCGCGTTCGGCTGGGGCGCGAAAATCGGCGTCGTAGCGCCGCTGCTGGGCGCGCTCAAGGTCAAACCCGGCTAAGGTCCAGCCGATGGTGCCGTTGCGCAGCGCGTAGACCGGGTTGGGCAAACCGGCATTGCGCAGCGACTGCGTGCCGATAATGCTGCGCGTGCGCCCGGCGCAGTTGACGATCACCGTCGCCTGCGATGACGGAACCAACCCCTCAATGCGCAGCGCCAGCTCCCCGCCGGGCACGCTGATGCTGCCGGGAATATTCATGGTGTGATACTCATCGAAACGGCGCGCGTCGACCACCACTACCTCCTGTGGGCTATCGAGCAGCGCTTTCACTTCCCCGGCGCTCAGCGAGGGGGTATGCCGCTCGCTCTCCACCAGCTCGCCGAACGCTTTGCTCGGCGAATTGACGTCCTGAAACAGTTCCCCGCCGCTGCGCTGCCAGCCCGGCAGGCCGCCTTCCAGCAGGGCGACATTTTCGTAGCCCCAGCTCTGTAGACGCTCGACGGCTCGCTCTGCCAGGCCCTCGCCGCCGTCATAGACGGTAATCGGCGTCGTCAGGCGCGGTACGCGCCGAAAAATGTCCAGCTCCAGCTTGCTGAGCGGCAGATTGGCGGCAAACAGCGGATGGCTGCGGGCAAAGTCGGCCTCTTCGCGAACGTCGATCAGCGCCAGCTCGGCGCCGTCAAGCAGCGCCTGGCGCAGCTGTGCGGCCGGACGATAAGAGCAGGTGGGCATATTAATTATCCTTTGAGAGATCCCAGATATTGGGTAAGTGGCGGTTGGAGTAACCGGAGACAAATGGTTTGACGAGGCCTTCCGGGGTATAAACCGCGCGCCTGACGCCGCCGATATTGCCGCCGTAAACGTGAATACTGATCGAGACGCTATCCGCCAGGGCGTTGCTCACCCGGTGAATATCACCGTCGCGGGAAGAGACTTTTTCCACCTCGCCTGGGGAAAGGCGTTCAGCAACGCCGCTGACCACCGGCTGGCCGCGCTCGTCCAGGCGGTAGCGCTGATTCTCCTCCGCGCCGCGCAGCATGCCGATGGCGCCCCACACCCGATGGTCGTGAATCGGCGTCGATTGCCCCGGGCCCCAGACGAAGCTGACAATGGAGAAACGCTGTCCGGAGTCAACATGCAGCAGGTACTGCTGATAGTGGTGGGGATGCGGCAGGGTGTACTCTTCCGGCAGCCAGTCATCTTTTTTCACCAGCGCGGCCAGGCGCACGGCCACGGCGTCGAGCAGGGCCTTCTCGTCGGCGAACTCGCGATGCAGTGCATCAAGGTCTTGAATAAACTGGCGTAATTTTTCCACTCGCGGTGCGGTCATGGTCGCTTCCTGTTGTCGGGACTGGTCTTTACGCTAGCAAAGGCGTTAATATAATTAAAATGCAATTTCCGCATATATTAATATGCAAAAATCACATTGATAGCCTACCCATCAAGTGTCATTGGCGCAGACAGTTTGAACACGGCCAGCGCGGAAGAACCGCAGCGTACACGTAGTACGTGAGGATTATTCGCTACGCTCCCCCTTCGGGCCGCCCTGAAGGCGTTCAAAACTCTATGAGTTTTGTCTGAGCACTGCCCAGGTTCAAAATGGCAAGCAAAATAGCTCTGATGGGCCAGGCTTTAAGGACGCTATGCGCATCGACGACATTGACGCACTGCTGGCCACCGTGCAGTTTTCCTCGCTTAACCAGGCCGCAGAATATCTTGGTATTACCCAATCAGCGATTACCCGGCGTCTGCAGCGTCTGGAACAAACCCTCGACGTGACGCTGCTGGAGCGTCAGACCCGGCCGCTCACCCTGACCGCCGCCGGGCACCGGGTTTACGAGCAGTGTTTGAGCATCAAGCGGGAGACCAAAAAGCTGTACGGCCTGCTCGACCCCGAAGCGGAACCACACGGTATTCTGCGTCTCGGCGTGCCGCAGAGCGTGGCGGAAATTGCCCTGCAGCCGGCGCTGGCCGCGCTGCGCCAGCAGTTTCCCGCTCTCCAGCCGCAGGTGACCTGCGGCTGGAGCGGTCTGCTGCAAAAGCGCCTCGAGAGCGTCGAGCTGGACGGGGTGCTGGCGATGGGGCCTGAGCAGCAACGCTTTGCCGAAGGCTACAGCGGAAGGCTGCTGTGCCCGCTGGATATCGTGGTGATAGCGGCGAAAAGCTGGCGCCTGCACGCCGGAGCGCTGCGCGACTGCGCGGAAAAAGGCTGGGTGCTCAATCCCGACGGCTGTGGCCTGCGGGCGGGGCTGATCCGCGAGTTGCAGTCCCAGGGGCTGCGCTTAGCGCTGAATGTCGAGACCGCGGGCGCCCAGCTGCAAATCAGCCTCGTGGCGCAGGGGCTGGGGCTTGGCCTGGTGCCGCGCGCCGCGCTGGCCGCCAGCCCGTGGCGCGATGACGTCGCCGTGCTGACCCTCGCTGACTTCCAGCCCGCGGTGCATCTGTGGTTGGTTCACGCGCAGAATCTGGCTAATCTGAGCCAGCCGATGACTTTTTTCGCCGGCAAAGTCGTTCAGCAACTGAACGTATCTGACTGAAACCTAAATACAATTTTTATCAATGCTTATCTCGCATATTAAGATATGATAAAAATGCATTTTGTTCATTAAGAGCCCGTGTATAGGGTAATGAAAACGCGCCGCCGCAGCGGTCCACTCATTATCCTGCTACAAGGAGTTCTGCATGAGCATTCAGTTTCTCGGCATGATCGGCCACCGCCTGTCGTCGGAAACCATCGCCCCGGTCGGTCCGGTTTTTGACCGCGATTACATCGTGCGTTTCGCGCAAACCCACGAGGCTGCCGGGTTTGACCGCCTTCTGGTGGGGCACTGGTCCGATCAACCCGATGGCTTTCTGGTGACCGCGCTGGCGGGCCTGTCGACGCAAAAGATCGGCTTCCTGTTGGCCCATCGTCCCGGTTTTGTCTCGCCAACCCTCGCCGCGCGTAAGTTCGCTACCCTTGAACACCTGCTGGGCGGCCGTCTGGCGGTGCATATCATCAGCGGCGGCAATGACGCCGAGCAGCGCCGTGACGGCGATTACCTCGATCACGACCAGCGCTATGCGCGTACCGATGCCTTCCTTGAGACCGTCCGCAAGGTGTGGACCGCCGAACAGCCGGTGGATATCGCCAATGATTTTTATCAGGCTGAACAGGCGTGGTCGGCGATTCGCCCGCTGCAAAAGCCGCATATTCCCCTCTACTTCGGCGGCTCCTCGGAAGCGGCCATCGCCGTGGCCGGTAAACATGCCAACGTTTTCGCCCTGTGGGGAGAGTCGCTGGCGCAAACCGCGGAAACCATCCAGCGCGTGCGGGCCGAGGCGGCGAAACATCAGCGCGAAATCGACTTCAGCGTCTCGTTCCGGCCGATTATCGCCGCGACCGAAGCCGAGGCCTGGGAGAAAGCCGAGCATATCCTGCACGTCGCCACCGAGCGGGCGGCGCAGAGCGGAGGCGGTTTCAAAGCCAAGCCCGACAGCGTTGGGGCGCAGCGTCTGCGGGCGACGGCGGCGCAGGGCAAGGTGGTGGATAAACGCCTGTGGACCGGGATCGCGCAGCTGGTAGGCGGCGGCCACAACTCCACCGCGCTGGTGGGCACCCCGGAGCAGGTCGCCGACGCGCTGCTCGATTACTACGACCTCGGCGTGCGCAACTTCCTGATCCGCGGGTTTGATCCGCTCAACGATGCTCAGGAGTACGGTAAGGCCCTGCTGCCGATAACCCGCGAAAAAGCCGCCCTGCGCGCGGTGGCGGAGCGCGCATCGTGATCGATCAGGCCAATGATGGCTGGGCGCGGCGGTTAACGGAGGTGCGCCAGCTGATGGCGGAGCAGGCGGCTAGCCTTGACGCCAACGGCGAATTTCCCCGCGACAATATCGACCGTCTGCGCCAGCGCGGTTTTTTAAGCCTCGCCGTGCCGCAGCAGTACGGCGGGGCAGGTGCCGATCTTCCCAGGCTTCAGCAGGCGGTCGCCGCCATCGCCTGGGGCGAACCGGCGACCGCGCTCATTGTTTGCATGCAGTATCTGCATCATCTGCGGCTGGCGGAAAACGCTGGCTGGGCCGAGCCGCTGCGTAAGCGGGTTTTTCACGATGCCGTCGAGCGGGGCGGTCTGATCAACAGCCTGCGGGTGGAGCCGGAACTCGGCTCTCCAGCGCGCGGCGGCCTGCCGCAAACCGTGGCGACCCGCCGCGCAGGGGGCTGGCAAATTAACGGTCACAAAATTTATACCACCGGTGTTGAGGGACTAAGCTGGCTGGCCGTCTGGGGACGGAGCGACGACGCTCGGCCACTGGTCGGCACCTGGCTGGTTCCAGCCGACAGCGAGGGCGTCAGCGTGGTGAAAAGCTGGGATCACGCCGGAATGCGGGCAACCGGCAGCCACGAAGTGGTGCTCAACAATGTGCGGGTGGCCGATGAGTATGCGGTGGACGTGTGGGCGGCCGATGCGCCTCCCGCGCCGGACGCCGAGCAGTTTCGTCTGTTTGCCAATCGCCATACGGCGCTACTGGCGGCGATCTACGACAGCGTGGCGCGCGCGGCCCGCGACTGGCTGGTGACGTGGCTGGGTACGCGTATTCCGGGCAGCCTTGGGCAACCGCTTTCCAGCCTGTCGCGCGTGCAGGAAAAAGTCGGCCAGATTGACGGATGGCTGCTGGTCAACCGCAGCCTGCTGGAAAAGGCCGCGCAGCTGGGCTTTTCCGCCATTGAGGCGAATCTGGCGAAAGTGACGATTACCGACAACGCCATTCAGGCGGTAAACCTGGCGCTGGAGCTGACTGGCAACCATGGCCTGAGTCGGCAAAATCCTCTGGAACGCCACTATCGCAACGTCCTGTGCGGTCGGGTACATACCCCGCAGAACGACAGCGCGTGGCTGGCGGCAGGCAAATACGCTTTTCAAAAATAAGGATAATTCATATGCGCAAACTTCATTTTACCCGTTTAGCCGGGGCGCTGATGCTGCTGGCGCTGAGCGGCTATGCGGCGGCTCAGGAGCGAATCACCCTGCGAATCGCCGATCAAAAGGGCGGCATGCGCTCGCAGCTGGAGGCCGCCAACGCCCTGCAGGATCTCCCCTACGAGATTAAATGGGCCGAGTTTCCGGCCGCCGCGCCGCTGGCGGAAGCGCTTAACGCCGGGGCGGTGGATGCGGGGATTATCGGCGATGCGCCGCTGCTGTTCGCGCTGGCTAACGGCGCGCCGGTCAAAGCTATCGCCGTCGATAAAAGCAACCCTGCCGGCACCGCGGTGCTGGTCTCGCCCGGCAGCGCGTTGAAGAGCGCCGCGGATTTAAAAGGCAAACGCATCGCCACCGGTAAAGGGTCGATTGGCCACTTTGTGGCGCTGAAAGCGCTGGAGCAGGCGGGGATTTCGCCGAAAGAGGTGCAGTGGGTGTTTCTCGGCCCGGTGGACGCCAAAGTGGCGCTGCTCAACGGATCGGTTGACGCCTGGGCGACCTGGGAACCCTATACCACGCAGTTGGTGAAGACCGCGGAAGGAAAGATTCTGGTCAGTGGTAAAGGGCTGCTGCCGGGCAACACCTTCCTGGCGGCAACCGATGATGCCCTGAAAGACCCGCAAAAACGCGCGGCCCTGCAGGATTACCTTACCCGCCTGGCCGGCGCCGAGCGCTGGGCCTACGCCAACCTTGATAGCTACGGTAAAACGCTGGGGGAGATTATTCGTTTCCCGGCGGATATCGCCCGCGCGCAGTTTGCCAATCGCCAGTCACAGTGGCAGCCTCTGGACGCACAGACGGTCGCTCAGCAGCAGTCGACGGCGAATTTTTACCTCGCCAACGGACTGATCCGCGCAAAGCTGGACGTGACGCCGACGTTTGATAACGGCTTTAGCGTGCCCGCCGCCCAGGCCCATGCGGAGGTGACGCCATGATGAAAGCCGCTTTTTCCCGCCGTCGTTTCTTACGCTTGACCGGCGGGCTCGCGCTCGCCGGGGCATCCCTGCCGCTTTGGGCTCACGATATGGCGGCCATGGCGAGCGGGGAAGAACATCCGGCGCTGCGCCTGGCGCAGCCGTATAAAATCAAGCTGGCGATTAACAAAAGCGCGGTGTGCCTGGCGCCGGTTGCCGTCGCCGAGCAGCAGAAGATCTTCAGTAAATACAATCTCGACGTGGAGTTCGTTAACTTCGGCAACTCGACGGACGTGTTGCTGGAGGCGATTGCCACCGGCAAGGCCGACGCCGGCGTCGGGATGGCGCTGCGCTGGCTGAAGGCGCTGGAGCAGGGCTTCGACGTGAAGCTCACCGCCGGAACCCACGGCGGCTGCCTGAACCTGCTGACGGCGAAAAACTCGCCGTTCGGCGGCCTGGAGAGCCTGAAAGGGCAAACCATCGGCGTCACCGATATGGCCGGGCCGGATAAAAACTTCTTCGCCATCTTGCTCAAGCGCCACGGCATCGACCCGATAAGCGATGTACAGTGGAAAGTCTATCCGGCGGATCTGCTCAGCGTGGCGCTGGATAAACGCGAAATAGCAGCCATCAGCGGCAGCGAGCCCTTTAGCTATCGCCTGCTGGCAACCGGCAAGTATCAGCTTATCGCCAGCAATATGACCGGCGATTACGCCAACCTGAGCTGCTGCGTACTGGGCGTCAGCGGTAGCCTGGCCCGCGATCATAAACCCGCCGCCGCCGCGCTCACTCAGGCGATTCTTGAGGCGCACAGCTATGCCGCCGCGCACCCGGAAAGCGTGGCGCAATCCTTCCTCGCCCATGCGCTGAATACCAATGAGGCGGAGGTCAGCGGCATTCTCCACGGCCAGGGGCACGGCCATCACGCGGTGGGCGAGGCGTTTGTCAAAGAGCTGACCCAGTACGCCGTAGATCTTCAGCGGGTGCAGGTCATTAAGCCGGGCACCGATCCCCATCAGTTTGCGGAGAGCATTTATGTCAACGTTTTCGCCTGAACGGGCGCTGGCGCGTGCGACAAGCGGCAGACCGCTGTGGACGGAAGGCCTGCTTGCCGCCGCGCTCTGGCTGCTGGGCGGCCTGTTTACCCTGGCCTGGCCCGATGCCGGGCGGCGCTGGCCGTTTAGCGAAGGGTGGGCGCTGGCGCAGTTCACTCTCGGCGGCGGGCTCTTGCTGCTGGCGCTGAGCTACCGCTACTGGCGGCAGCGCGGGGCTCGCCTGCAGCATGCTGGAAAGTGGCTGGCGCTGCTGCCGGTACTCTTTGCGCTGTGGGAGGGGCTGACGGCAAAGACGGCCTTTCTGCCGGTGCCGTTTTTCGCGCCGCCGCAAGCGCTGATTGAGGTACTGTACGATGACTGGCCGCGCCTGCTCGATAGCCTGCTGCATTCGCTGGGACTGCTTGGGCTCGGGGTGCTACTGGGTACCAGCTGCGGCTTTATCAGCGGGCTGGCGATCGGCTGGTCCCAGCGGATCGGCTATTGGGTGCATCCGGTGTTGCGTCTGCTGGGGCCGGTGCCGTCCACCGCGCTGCTGCCCCTGTGCCTGTTTATTTTCCCTTCCAGCTTCGGCGCCAGCGTATTCCTGATTGCGCTCAGCACCTGGTTCCCGGTGACCGTGCTGACCTGGTCCGGAGTGATCGGCATCGATAAGGCATGGTATGACGTCGCGCGGACCCTGGGCGCCAGCCAGCGCTTCCTGATCCTGCGCGTGGCGATCCCCGCCGCGCTGCCGAACGTCTTTGTCGGCCTGTTTATGGGGCTTGGCGCATCGTTTTCGGTGCTGATCGTCGCCGAAATGGTCGGGGTGAAATCGGGTATTGGCTTTTATCTGCAGTGGGCGCAGGGTTGGGCTGCCTATCCCAATATGTACGCGGCGCTGCTGGTGATGGCGCTGCTCTGCTCCGGCCTGATTAGCGGACTGTTTATGGTGCGCGACCGGCTGCTAAGCTGGCAGCGGGGAGGCATGCAATGGTAACCGTGAACGCAATACCTCAGGCGGCATCGGCCGGCGCGGCGGTGTCGATAAGCCATCTGCATCACGCTTTTAGCCTTGGTAAACAGACGGTGCCGGTGCTGGAGAACATCAGTCTGCAGCTGCGGCCCGGAGAGAGCGTCGCGCTGCTCGGCCCCTCGGGATGCGGTAAATCCACTCTGCTGCGGCTGCTGGCGGGACTGGAGCCGCAGCAGGCCGGGCAAATTCAGATTGATGAGGCGGCGATGGGCGGACCGGGGCCCGAACGGATACTGGTGTTTCAGGATCCGACCCTTTATCCGTGGCTGACGGTGCGGCAAAACGTGCTGCTGGGGCCGCAGGCGCAGGGGAAAAAGGGGCTTGAGCCAAAGGCCGATGCGCTGATTGCGCGAATGGGGCTGCAGGCGTTTAGCGAAGCGTGGCCGCGCCAGCTCTCCGGCGGCATGGCGCAGCGTGCGGCGCTGGCGCGCGCGCTGCTGAACGAACCGCGCCTGCTGCTGCTTGATGAGCCGCTGGGCAAGCTGGATTCGCTTACCCGCATCAGTATGCAGCGGGAGCTGATCGCTCTATGGCAGCAGCAGGGCTATACCAGCCTGCTGGTCACCCACGATATTGAAGAGGCGCTGCTGCTCTGCGATCGGGTGTTAATCATGTCACCGCGACCGGGACGGATTATCGCCGAGTTTGCGCTTCCGCTGGCGTATCCCCGCCATCGCGACAATCCGCTGCTGCTACAGCATCGGCAGGATATTTTGCGCATTCTTGGCCAGGGTGAGGACTGGTAAGGCAAGGCGTTATCCGGGGCGTGCTGATTCTGACCGTTTGGCGGGGATTCCCGGGGGCGGCGCGGTAGGGCCGCGCCTTGCCCGGGCTACAGGGAGTGCGCTGATGTTGCCCGGGCTAAAGGGAGCGCGCTGATTCTTGCCCGGATAAGGCGCAGCGCGCCGCGATCCGGGACAGGGATAAGGCTTAAAAATCCATCTTCACCGTAAACTGCACTTCCCGTGGGTCGCCGATCTGGTTACCGAGGTTGTTGGTGCCGATGGAGGAGGTGTAGTAGGTCTTATCAAACAGATTTTTCACGTTAACCTGTAGCGTCACCGGATATTGCAGCTTCATCTTATAGGCCGCAAACACATCCGCCACCGCATAGCCCTGCAGATAATAATCTGCGCCGTTGGTACCGGAACGTTTGCTTACCGCGCGACCGCCGCCGCCCACCGTCAGGGTATTGCTGTCGTAGACGTTGTGAATGTCGTAGCTCAGGAACAGCGAACCGGTGTGTTTCGGCACGTTCGGCAGCGGTTTGCCTTTGTAATCCGGATCGTCGGTGACTTTCGCATCGGTATAGCCGTAGCTGGCGATAACGCTCAGGTTATCGGTTAGCGACCCGGCCACGTCCACTTCGACGCCGCGGGAGCGTACCTTACCGGCGGTTTTTGCCACCGTCTCATCGCCCACGGATTCCGTGTAGAGGACGTTGCGCTTATCAATATCAAACAGCGCGATATTGGCGGTGATGCCATTGAACAGATCGAACTTCGCGCCCAGCTCGTACGCCGTGGACTCTTCCGGCGGCAGATTGCCAATATAGCTGGCGATGGAGGACTGCGGCATAAACGACTGCGCCACGTTACCAAACAGGGAGATGGACGGTGTCAGCTTATACACCAGGCCCGCTTTCGGCGTCCATTTCTGGTCGCTGCTGTCGGTATTGACGTTAAACGGGCGACCTTTCCCGGCGTACTGGGTGTAATACTGATAGCGCACTCCGGCAACGGCGATCCACTTATCGCTAAGATAGAGCGCGTCCTGGACGTAACCTGCATAACTCTCCTGCTGAATACGCTGATCGCTATCGGATGCCGAAACGCTGGAGCATTTGTCGAGCGTACCGTAGACCGGGTTGTAGATATTAAATCCCTTGACGTTCTTACAGCGGATCATATCGGTGCGCAGCAGATCGTAATTCTCATAGGCCAGGCCGGTGAGGATCTCGTTATAGAAGCCGCCAATGACCACGTTACCCTGTAAATCCGCCCGCGTAGCGTGCATCTTCTGGGTTGAACCGTGGGTGGCGTCGACGCGGCGGGTCAGGTTGCCGGTCGCCGAGTCGTAGGCCATGACCCGGGCCTGATCGTCGTTGTAATGATCCTGGCTGTAGCTGTAGTCGAAGCGGGCGGTCCAGGCGTCGCTGAGACGGTATTCGGCATTCAGCTGCGCGAGATCGGAATAACCGTCGGTAATATTAAACGGTTCATCAAAACGCGTTTTGCGATCGACGTTCACCGCATGGCCGGTGTTCAGATCGAAGATGGTGCCACGATCGAATGGGGTACTGTAGTTACGGTGAGAATATGAGACGTTCACCGTTGCGCGCTCGCCGAACCAGGTCAGGGAGGGGCTGATAAAGCTGCTCTTCTGTTTGCCGTAATTACGCCAGTAATCTTCATGCTGATATTCGCCAATCACCCGATACGCCAGCGGCGTCCCGTCGATGGGGCCGGTGACGTCGAACTGGCCGGTACCGCCGCCAAAGCTGGTGGAGGTGGCGGAGACGGAGCCGCCGAAGCTACGCTCCGGGCGTTTGGTGACGACGTTGATCAATCCGCCAGGGTCGAGAATACCGTACAGCGTCGAGGCCGGGCCTTTGAGCACTTCGACGCGTTCGGTGGCGGCGGTGAAGCTGCGCGGCAGCACGGTGCGCAGGCCGTTGGTCATGATCGAGCCGTCGCGGTTGGCGCCGAAGCCGCGGCGGGTGAAGGCGTCCTGAGTCCCGCCGAGGGTATTGGTTTGTACCACGTTGGCGACGTTATACAGCGCTTCGTCGAGGTTGGTCGCATGCTGATCCTCGAGCACCTGCTCGCTGACGGTATTGACCACCTGCGGAATATCCAGCATCGGCATGGTAGTCAGCGTGGCGGTCGAGGTATTAACCGGCTGGTATCCCTGGGTAGCGCGTTGCTGGGTGCCGTCAGCCACGACCGTTATGGTCTCGTCAGTGGTTTTTTTTGTTTTATCGGCGCTATTTTCCGCGGCCACTAATCCCGGTGAGGTGAAAAAAATCAGTGAAAAAAGCGCACGCCCTTTTAATGCCGAAAAAGGGCCATTTAATGGAATCATTTTTGTGTCTCGTGAACGAACCTCGCCTTTGCGGAGAGGTAAAGCCAATAAAATCATTGCCCTGAAAGAGAAAGCTATCTGTTATTAACGCCAGAAGGCGCGCAGATATGTAATTGAGAATCATTCAATCACGAAGGAATGTAGTAGTAAACGTTATGTAAGATAAAAAAGCGCCGACGCAAATAATCACTCACTCAGCGCTGAATAAGCAGAGCGGATAAAAATAATTCGTTGTTTTTATTGTTGATTAATCCATGTGCTGCAGGTGCGGTTGTTGGTAGTAGACCGCCATTGCCGATGCGGTCGCGGGGTATTGACTACTACATTCATCCGCCGCATGATCAAAAGAGAATGAGATGTATTTTTGTTTGAGTGCGGAACGAGCGGGCCTGGCGCCACGCCGTTGCGGCGCGGGAGCGAGTTATGCCACAGCGGGTGTTGCCTGCAGAGCAGGGAATCGTCCTCGATTCCCTGTCGGCCGGATATGGCCAGACGCTAATTGTCGATAATATTCATCTGACCATCCCCCACGGGAAAATGACGGTACTGGCCGGCGCTAACGGCTCGGGGAAATCGACGCTGCTGTCGACCATCGCCCGGATGCTCAAGCCGCTGGGCGGCTGCGTACGTCTGGACGGCGAGGTGATTCATCAGCTGCCGACCCGTGAGGTGTCCCGTAGGCTGGGCATTCTGCCGCAATCGCCGCTCACGCCGGAAGGGCTGACGGTGTTTGAACTGGTTTCCCGCGGGCGCTATCCCTGGCAGGGTCTGATGCGTCAATGGTCCGAGGCCGATGAACGGGCGGTAGAAGAGGCGCTGCGGCTCACCGGTACCGCCGAGTTTGCCCATTTAGCTGTTGATAGCCTCTCCGGCGGCCAGCGTCAGCGCTGCTGGATCGCGATGGCGCTCGCCCAGCAAACGGCGACGATTCTGCTGGATGAGCCCACCACCTGGCTTGACCTGCGCTATCAGGTCGACATTCTCGAACTACTGCAAACCTTAACCCGCGATCATGGCCGCACGGTGGTCACCGTCCTGCATGACCTGAACTTCGCGGTGAACTACGCCGACCTGCTGGTGTTTCTTAAAAAAGGGCAGATCGCCGGGGTGATTAATGAACAGGAAATCTGTACGCCGGAGCTGATCAAAATGGTCTTTGACGTGGACGTGCAGATGTCGCTCAATCCGCAGACCGGTAAGCCCTTTTTTATGCCGTTCCGCGCCCGTGAAGAGAAGGCGTTATGAGCGCCTCCGCGTTGTTCCTGCAGCGCCGGCAATCCCGGCCCCGGCTGGCGCTGGCGCTGCTGAGCCTGCTGCTGCTGGGCGGCTCGCTGGTGCATCTCGGGCTCGGCGCGCGCTGGATTGCGCCGCAAACGGTGCTGCAGGCGCTGCTCCATTACGATCCGCGCAACTTTGACCACCGCATCATCGTTGATTTACGTCTGGTACGTCTGGCGGCGGCGCTGCTTACCGGCGCGGCGCTCGGCGTGGCGGGGCTGCTGCTGCAAACCGTGATCCGCAACCCGCTAGGCGAGCCGCATATTCTCGGCCTTAACGCCGGCGCTTCGCTGGCGGTAGTGGCGACGTCGGCGCTGGGAGTCAGCCTCGGCGGCGTGGCGTTAACCAGGCCGCTCACCGCCGCCTGCGGCGCGGCGCTGCTG
The DNA here is from genome assembly GCF_018139045.1 of Klebsiella pasteurii. NCBI lineage: Bacteria > Pseudomonadati > Pseudomonadota > Gammaproteobacteria > Enterobacterales > Enterobacteriaceae > Klebsiella > Klebsiella pasteurii. The sequence continues at coordinate 1,517,358 of NZ_CP073236.1, read as the reverse complement.
TTTGGCGGCGTGATGCTGCTGTCGTCGTCCGGGCGCGGCGGCGTTACGCCGCTGCGCATTACCCTGTGCGGGGTGGCGCTGTCGGCCTTTGCCTCGGCGGTCACCGCGGCGATTCTGATCCTCGATGAACAAACGCTGCTGGCGATGCGTACCTGGCTGGCGGGCGATCTTGCCGGGCTGAACTGGCAAACGCTGCGCGCTGCGCTGCTCCCGGCGCTGGCGGGAGTGACGATCGCGCTGGCCATCGCGCCGCGTCTGAACGTGCTGGCGCTGGGCGATAAGGTCGCGCTGGGGCTGGGGGTAAAGATTGTTCAGACCCGCCTGCTGGGGCTGGCCGCCATTGCGCTATTGTGCGGCTCGGCGGTGGCGGTGGCCGGACCGATCGGCTTTGTCGGTCTGGTGGTTCCGCACGTGGTACGTCGGTTGATTAGCGAAGATATTCGCCTGGCGCTGCCGCTGGCCGCCCCGGTTGGCGCCCTGGTGCTGCTGCTGGCGGATATCGCCGCTCGTACGTTGGTCGCACCCCAGGAGCTGGCAACCGGCGCGATGACCGCGCTGGTGGGGGCGCCGGTATTTATTTTTATCGCCGCGAGGTTTTTTAAATGAAAAGCGCCGCCCGTCGCGCCGGTTTTCGGCCGCTTGTCTGCGGCGGCTGGTATCTTTTGCTGCGGCCAGCGGCGTTAAAAATCGCTGCCGGCATGCTGCTCGTTATCCTGCTGCTGGCGCTGTTTGGCCTGACCCGCGGCAGCTTCCCGATGCCTTCCGGTACCCTGTTTCGCGCGCTGTTGGGTGCGGAAAGCGTGGGCGAACAGCAGCGTTTTATCCTGTTTGATATCCGCCTGCCGAGGCTGTTTATGGCGCTGCTGTGCGGGGCGATGCTCGGCCTGGCCGGCGCGGCGATGCAGAGCATTACCCGCAACGGTCTGGCGGATCCCGGGCTTATCGGGGTGAAGGAGGGGGCCAGCATTGTGGTTCTGGCGCTGGTGCTGTTCTTTCCGGCGGTGGGCCTGGTCTGGCGGCCGCTGGCGGGTATGCTCGGCGGCGTGCTGGTGGCGCTGCTGGTTCTGGCACTGGCCCGCGACTGTTCGCGCCCGCGCTTTATTCTCATCGGCATCGGCGTCTCCTGGACGCTGGCGGCGGCGGTCGGCATTTTTATGACTACCGCCGACGTGCGCGATGTACAGACGGCGATGATCTGGCTGGCGGGCAGCCTGCATGCGGCGACCTGGCCGCTGTTGGCCGTCGCTTTTTGCTGGGCGCTGCCCGGGGCGCTGATCCTTTTTTTGACCGCCAGGGCCGCCGATGCGGCGCTGCTCGGCGACCGCGCGGCCATCGGACTCGGGGTACGCCTGCAGCAGCTCACCCTGCTGCGTTTCTTCGCGCCGGTGCTGCTGACCTCCGCCAGCGTCTCCTGCGTCGGGAGTCTCGGCTTCGTTGGCCTGATGGCGCCGCATATGGCGCGCTTTCTACTGCGCGGCGGCCAGGTGGCGCTGCTCTGCGGCAGCGCGCTGATCGGCGCGCTGCTGGTGCTAGCCACCGATACCATTGGCCGACTGGCGTTCGCGCCGCTGCAGATACCGGCAGGGATCGTGATTGCTCTGGTCGGCTGTCCGTTTTTTATCGTTCTGCTCTGGCGTCGCCGTGATGCCCTGTAAATCAAAAAGGATCGCTATGCGTTGGTTCGTTTCTCTGCTGGTGCTGTTGGCGGGCGTCGCCTCGGCCGCCGATACGCAAACCTTCACCGACGACTTAAGTCGCACGGTGACCGTTCCGCTGCACCCGCAGCGCATTGTGTCGATGCACGATCTGGATATCACCATTCCCCTGATTGAGCTTGGCGTCCCGCCGGTGGCCAGCCACGGGCGGACTCGTCCGGACGGCAGCCACTTTTTACGCGCCAGCGCGCAGCTGACCGGGATTGATTTCGATAACAGCGCGATTCAGTTTATCGGCACGGCGGATATCGACCTCGAAGCGGTGGCCGCCGCGAAACCGGACCTGATTATCACCGAACCGAGCCGCCACGTCTCGGTGGAGCAGCTGGAGAAGATTGCGCCAACGGTCAGCATCGATCATCTGCAGGGCAGCGCGCCGCGCATCTACCGTAAGCTGGCGCAGCTCACCGGTACCCAGCCGCGGCTCTTAATCCTCGAACGCCGCTATCAGGCGCAGATAGCCCAGCTAAAGGCGATGGTGGATACGCAAAACATTGTTGTCTCGGTGATTCAGGCCAACAACGGCAAGGTGACCGTGCATCACTCCTATCATGCGCTGGGCCGCGTGCTGCGCGATGCCGGATTCCGCTTCCCGCCGCTGATTGACAACATCCCTGAGGGCCAGCGCATTGACGTCAGCGCCGAGCAGCTACCGGAGCTGGATGCCGATTTTGTGTTTGCCACCTGGCGCTCCGATACCGGCGGTAAGCCGCAGGATGAGCTGCGGGCGATGGAGGGCGTGATGCCGGGCTGGTGCGACTTTATGCGCGCCTGCCGTACCGGGCGCTATATACTGCTGCCGCGTGAGGAGGTTATCTCTAACTCCTACGCCGCGCTGTCGCTGATGGTCGCCCAGGTGCAATCGCACATTGCCGGTCGTCCCTTACCCGAGGGGCTGAAATGAAAACGGCGGTCAAAAGAGAGAAGGGGCGGGTTGACCTGTTCGGCGAACGTTTTCGCGCCCGCGCGCATCAGCTGTCGCCGCGTCTGCTGGCGGTAGCGAGCTATATCAACGATAACCGGGAAGCGGTACTGGAGCGCACGGCCATGGAAATCGCGAGCGCGACCAACACCTCGGACGCCACGGTGGTGCGCGCCATCCAGGCGCTCGGCTTCGCCGGCCTGCGGGAACTGAAGCAGACCATGGAACGCTGGTTTGGCCCGTCGGCGACCTCGTCGGAAAAGATGATTTCAACGGTGAGCGCGCTCTCCAGCGATGTCCATTCGAGCATTGATTTTGTCCTTGAGGGGCATCAGCGGGCCTGCGAAGTGCTGTCGCGACCTGACAACCGCGCGGCGGTAGCTCAGGCGGTGGCGCTGCTGACCGGCGCGCGCCAGGTGGGCATTTTCGGGATCGGCGCCTCGGGCATACTGGCGGAATATACCGCCCGGCTGTTGAGCCGCATCGGCCTGCCTTCGTACGTGATGAACCGCACCGGCTTCAGCCTCGCCGAGCAACTGATCGGCCTGCAGCGCGGCGACGTGCTGATTATGATGGGGCAGAAGTCGCCGCACCGGGAGGGGATGACGACCCTGCGCGAAGCTCGCCGTCTGGGGATCCCGACGATTTTACTCACCCAGGCGCTGGACTCCCGCTTTAGCCAGCAGGCGCAGGTGGTGATTGAGGTGCCGCGCGGCGGCGATAACGGACGGGTGCCGCTGCACGGGACGGTGCTGGTATGTCTGGAGATGATCGTGCTGTCGGTGGCCTCCACCGCGCCGCAGAAGACGGTGAAATCGATGAAGCGGATCAATGAATTGCATCGGGCCATCGGGAAATCCGGCGGTAAACGAAGCTAAACGGCAGATAATTTACCGTCGGGAAGGTTTCCGGTTGCATGCCATGCTGACAGTGTGTATTTTTATGCAAAATTAATGCATAAAACGGAGTTGTCATGGTTAAGAAGTGGATGAAAGCATGCTGCCTGGCGGCGGCGATGATCGGCACCGCCCACGCGGCTCAGCAAACTTACGTGGTGGGTTCCGGCGGAACCTATCGCCCGTTTGAGTTTGAGAACAGCCAGAAACAGCTGGAAGGGTTTGATATCGATATCATTAAAGCGATCGCCAAAGCGGAAGGCTTTGATATCAAACTGGTCAATACACCGTGGGAAGGGATCTTCGCCACCCTGAGCACCGGCGATCGCGACATTATTATCTCCGGGATCACTATCACCGATAAGCGTAAGCAGATGGTGGATTTCTCCGCTCCTTATTTCCCGGCCGAGCAGTCCATCGTTGTGCCGGCGGATTCAAAAGTGACCTCCCTTGAGGCGCTGAAAAGCGAGAAAGTCGGGGTGGTGAACTCCAGCACTGGCGATATCGTGGTTTCCGACGTGCTGGGCAAGAACAGCACCGCGATCAAGCGTTTTGATAATACTCCGCTGATGCTGCAGGAGCTGTTTGAAGACGGCGTCAGCGCGGCGGTCGGCGACGTCGGCGTGGTGAAATACTACATCAAGCAGCATCCGGAGAAGCAGTTTAAGCTGGTGCCGGATGCCAAATTTGAGCGCCAGTACTTCGGCATCGCGGTAGCGAAAGGCAACAGCGAGCTGCAGGCGAAGATCAACGCCGGTTTACAGAAAATCATCGCTGACGGCACCTACGCCAAAATCTATAAAACCTGGTTCGACGAGAACGTCCCGACGCTGCCAGCGCAATAATTCGCATTTTTATTTTCATCACGGCTATCGACTCTGGCGATAGCCGTATTTTTTAGGGAAGGGCTATGACGGGATTCCGTTGGGAGATCATTGAGGAGTACGGTCCGCTGTTTATGGACGGTGCCCTGATGACCATTAAATGTACCATTATCTGCGTGATCCTCGGCACCCTGTGGGGGCTGACCCTCGGGCTGGGGCGGATGGCGAAAGCCGAGCACGGGGTATGGAAATACGTTCTGCGTTACCTGGTGCAGTTTCCGGTGCGCTTTTACGTCAGCGCGTTTCGCGGTACGCCGCTGTTCGTGCAAATTATGGTGGTGCACTTCGCGCTGGTGCCGCTGTTTATCAACCCGCGCGACGGACTGCTGGTGACCAGCGGCATGATGAGCGCTGATTTCGCTCGCGAGCTGCGCTCAAACTACGGCGCGTTTCTCTCCTGTATCGTGGCGATTACGCTAAACGCCGGGGCCTACGTCTCCGAAATATTCCGCGCCGGGATCCAGTCGATCGATAAGGGGCAGATGGAGGCCTCCCGCGCGCTGGGAATGCCGTGGTGGAAAACCATGCGTCAGGTGATTCTGCCGCAGGCGTTTCGCCGCATTCTGCCGCCGCTGGGCAACAACGCCATCGCCATCGTCAAGGACTCCTCGCTGGCGTCGGCCATCGGTCTGGCGGATCTGGCTTACGCCGCGCGCACCGTTTCCGGCGCCTACGCCACCTACTGGGAACCCTACCTGACCATCTCCCTGGTTTACTGGGTCATTACTTTCCTGCTGGCGCAGCTGGTTAACCGTCTGGAAAAGAGGTTTGGCAAAAGTGATTCACATTCGTAATTTACACAAGCGTTTCGGCGACAGCCACGTTCTGCGCGGTATCAGCTGCGATATCAAACCGCAGGAAGTGGTCTGTATTATCGGCCCGTCCGGTTCCGGAAAAAGCACCTTCCTGCGCTGCATGAACGCGCTGGAAACCGTCAGCGAAGGCGAGGTTGAGGTGAACGGCTTTGCCGCCCACGATCGCGCGACCGATCTGAATAAGATGCGGGAAAGCGTCGGCATGGTCTTTCAGCGCTTCAATCTGTTCCCGCACAAAACGGTGCTGGAAAACCTGATTATGGCCCCGATGAGCCTGCGCGGCATGGCGCGCGCGGAGGCGGTGCGTCTGGCGGAAGAGCTGCTGGCGAAGGTCGGGCTGAGCGACAAGCGCGACGCCTGGCCCTCCAGCCTCTCCGGCGGGCAGCAGCAGCGGGTGGCCATCGCCCGCGCGCTGGCGATGAAACCGTCGATTATGCTGTTCGATGAGCCTACCTCGGCGCTCGATCCTGAGCTGGTGGGCGATGTGCTGGAGGTGATGAAAAACCTCGCTAGCGAAGGGATGACAATGGTCATCGTGACCCACGAAATGGGCTTTGCCCGCGAAGTGGCCGACCGGGTTATCTTTATCGACCAGGGCATCATTCAGGAAGAGGGAAAACCGGCGCAGATCTTTAGCGCGCCGACTAACCCGCGCACCGCCGCGTTTTTAAGTAAAGTGCTGTAATCAATAACGCCCCCGGCGCGCGCCTGCGCCGCCGGGGAGAAGATCTTACGCGGAAGGTGAAAGCTCTTTCGTCCTCTCAACGCGTAACTGCCGAACGCTTAAGCGCTACTGCGCCGCCTCGCTAATATCATCCATCTCTTCTTCACGCTCGCGTTCGTCCGCCAGCAGCGCTTTTTCGCTTTTACCCAGGCACTGGATCAGCAGGAAAAGCGCGCCGCTGACAAACAGCGTTATCAGCAGACCATCATAGCCCGCGACGCTGATCAGCAATCCGCTGACCACCGGCCCGGCCACGCTGCCCGCGGACCAAAAGAATCCCAGCAGGGCGTTGATCATAATCAGCTTCTGCCCGGAGAAGGTTTTCCCGGCGCGGACCAGCGACAGGGTATAGAGCGCCCCCGCCGCGGCGCCGAGAAGCAGGCAGCCGGCAATTAGCTGGATATGCGACACCAGCAGAAACGGCAGGGCAAGCAGGGCGAGGCAGAAGACCACCGCGCAGGTCAGATGTACGCGGCGGATACCGAAGCGGTCGGCAATCCAGCCCAGCGGCGCCTGGAATACGGCGTCGCCGGTCAATACCACCGTCACCAGCAGCACCGCCGTGACTTCACTTAGACCTTTATCCATACCGTACAACGGCAGCAGCGCCAGAATGCTGGCATCAAAAAAGGCAAAACAGAATACGCCGGAAGCCAGTACCGGTAAAAAAGCGCCGAGGCTGCGCCAGCTGGCGCGTTCCGCCAGCCGTTCGCGGCTGCCGGAGGGTAGATGGCGCAGCATCAGCAGGCAGGCGAGGGTCACCAGCCCGACCAGCAGCAGCGTCCATGATTGATACGCTTCTCCGGCGGAGATCAGCAGCGGCCCCGCCAGCTGACAGCCGGTAAAGGCGGAGGCATAAATGCCGGTCAGGGTTGCCCGGTTTTTCCCCGCCGCGCCGCCGGTGATCCAGCTTTCGCCAATGACGATAATCACCCCCGACGCCAGGCCGGTCACCAGCCGCGGCAGCAGGAGATGAACCATATCAAACGACAGGCAGGAGGCGATGGTTGACGCCGCCAGCGCCACCAGACTGACGGAGAGCAGAAGCCCCATCTCAAAGCGCCGGCACAGCGCGGGTGAGAGGAAGGAGGAGATCATCATCCCCGCTGGCGGTAGCGCGGCCAGCAGGCCGACGTAAACGGTATCAATCTGCTGCTGCGCCAGCTCCAGACTGATTAAGGGCACCGTGTATCCGGTGATAAATCCCACTAATGAAGCCGCCATGATCATCGCCAGCGTGGGGGCAAGGCGATTCTGCTCTGGGTTGAACATTTTATTTCCGGTTAAGGAGGTATGAAGAGTGAATTATTCGGCAAAACGCCAGTATAGCTGCATAATAATTAATCGCACGCCTTATGTCACCGTTGATATCACTACAAAAAAGAACGGCACTGGCGGGGGGGCCGCGTAAAGGCGCGCCGGTGCAGGGTTTGGCGGAAGTTGTCAGCGAGCAGGCGAAAGGATATAACCAATAGGCTGGCGGACTACCTGTAGCCCCAATTTATTGAATAACACACTCGTTCAGCGCTGATGCTGTGCAGGAAAGGAGTATGACATGGCAGTATCCTCTTCACTGATCGCCGAGGCCATTCGCTGGCGACGTGATTTTCATGCTTGCCCTGAGCTGGGGTATCAGGAACAGGAAACCTCGCGCCGGGTGGCTGAACTGCTCGCCTCGTTTGGCCTCCAGGTGCATCGCGGGCTGGCGGGTACCGGCGTGGTCGCGACCCTGGAGAACGGCCCCGGTCCGGTGATTGGCCTGCGGGCCGATATGGACGCGCTGCCGATCGCCGAGCAGAGCGATATCGATTACAAATCACGCAATCCTGGCGTGATGCACGCCTGCGGCCACGATGGCCATAGCGCGATGCTGCTGGCGACAGCGGCGCATCTGGCGCAGACCCGCCGCTTTCGCGGTACCGTGCACTTTGTCTTCCAGCCCGCCGAGGAGAACCTGGGCGGCGCGCGGAAAATGGTGGAGGAGGGGCTGTTTGAGCGCTTCCCGATGGACGCCATTTACGCGTTGCACAACTGGCCGGGTATGCCGCTGGGCCAGGTGGCGATCGGTAGCGGGGCGATGATGGCCTCTCTCGACGCGTTTGAAATTACTCTGACCGGAAAAAGCTGCCATGCGGCGATGCCGGAGCGCGGAGCGGACCCGATTGTCGCCGCGGCGCAGTTGATTATGGCCCTGCAAACCATTCCTTCGCGCCGCCTGTCGCCGCAGGAGTCGACGGTGGTGAGCATTACCCAGATTGCCGGCGGGGAGGCGATCAACGTGCTGCCGGATAAAGTGGTGCTACGCGGAACCTTCCGCTGTCTGAATAACCAGGTGCGCGCGCGGGTCAGGGGGCTGATTGAAAGCTATGTCGCCGCCCAGCCGCAGGTATCAGATGTGGAAGGCAAAATCGCCTGGTATCCCGGTTATCCGGTGACCACTAACCATCCGGCCGAAGCGCAAAAGGTGCGCGAGGTAGCGACCGCGCTGCTGGGGGAGTCGGCGGTGAGCTGGAACGGTAATCCGTCCATGGCCTCGGAAGATTTTGCCTGCATGCTGGAGGCGTGCCCGGGCGCCTATTTTTGGATCGGCGCCGATGGCGAGACGGCGTCAAAGCCGCTGCATAACGCCGGATATGATTTTAACGATGAGCTGCTCCCTCACGGCGTGGCGCTGTGGACGGCGCTGGTGGAGAAACTGCTGGCGTAAGCGGGCGATCCCGGAGGCGGTGCTCCGCACCTGTCCGGGCTACACGACTTCAGCGGACTGCGGACCGGTAGCCCGGGTAAGCGCAGAATTTGTAGCCCGGGCAAGGCGCATTGAGCGCCGCCCCCGGGAGCAAAAGTGGATACGAAGGGAGACGCGCGCATCTCCCTGCGGGGTTTTACACGTTCACCGCCGCTTTCAGGCGGGCTTTCATCTCGCTATAGCTGGTCCAGGCATACTGTTCGGCCCAGCGCTGATCCGCAATAGCCTCCACCTTCACCGCGCAGTATTTGGTTTCCGGCGTTTTCGAGATCGGGTCGAGATTATCCTGCGTCAGCTCGTTACAGGCGCCGACCCACCACTGATAGGTCATATACACCGCGCCTTCATTAATGCGATCGCTGATGTCGGCGCGGGTAATCACCTTACCGCGCCGCGAGCTGACCCACACCAGCTGCTGGTCGGCGATTCCGAGGCGCTGCGCGTCGGCGCGGTTGATTTGCACCCGGCCCGGCTCATCGGCAAGCGATTGCAGGGCCGCGCAGTTGCCGGTCATCGAACGACACGAGTAGTGGCCGACTTCGCGCACGGTACAGAGCACCAGCGGATACGCTTCATCCGGCGTCTCGGCAGGCGCGCGCCACGGGGCGGCGAACAGCTGGCCTTTGCCGGTTGGCGTATCGAAGAGGTTATCTTTATACAGCCACGGCGTACCGGGGTGATCCAGCGTCGGGCACGGCCACTGGACGTGGTTCATATCACCCATTTTCTCGTAGGTGACGCCGTAGAACAGCGGGCAGAGTTCGCGCATTTCGTCCCAGATCTGCTGGTTATTATCGTAATGCATCGGATAGCCCATTTCGCTGGCCAGCAGGCTGATGATTTCCCAGTCGCGCTTAACGTTACCGGTAGCGATAATCGCCTGCTCAAAGCGCTGGAAGCCGCGGTCGGCGCAGGTAAAGACGCCGCCGTGTTCCCCCCAGGAGGTGGCGGGCAGCAGTACATCGGCGATTTCGGCGGTTTTGGTCATAAAGATATCCTGCACCACCACGAAATCGAGCGCCTCAATCCCTTTACGCACCAGGCCCAAATCGGCTTCGGTTTGCAGCGGATCTTCACCCATGATGTAGTAGGCTTTGATCTCGCCGGTCAGCGCTTTGTGCGGCACTTCGGTGATCCGGGTGCCGACCTGGTCGTCCATACTCGCCGGATCAATCCCCCACGCGTTGGCGAATTTGGCGCGAACGCCGGGGTCGGTGACGTCCTGGTAGCCGGGGAACATATTCGGCAGGACGCCCATATCGCAGGCGCCCTGGACGTTGTTTTGCCCGCGTACCGGCCCCACGCCGACGTTGGCGCGTCCGAGGTTGCCGGTTAACAGCGCGAGGCTCGCCAGCCCTCTGACAACGTCCACCGCCTGGCCGAACTGGGTGACGCCCATGCCCCACATAATCGTGGCGGAAGGCGCGGCGGCAAACATGCGCATCGCCTGGCGAATTTCAGCGGCCGGGACGCCGACGATGCCTTCGACGGCTTCAGGGGAATAGTCTTTCACCATCTCACGATAGGCATCCAGCCCCTCGGTAAAGCGGTCGACGTAGTCGTGGTTATAGAGATCTTCTTCCAGCAGAACGTGAGCGAAGGCGTTGGCCAGCGCCATGTTGCTGCCGTTATTGAGCTGCAGATGGCGATCGGCGATGCGGGCGGTTTCGATACGGCGCGGGTCGCAGACGATGATTTTCGCCCCGTTTTCGCGGGCCTTAATCACCCGGCGGGCGACGATTGGGTGGGAGTCGGCGCAGTTATAGCCAAAGACCAGCAGGCATTTTGAGTTCTCAATATCGCTAATCGAGTTGCTCATCGCGCCGTTGCCGAGCGCCAGCTGCAGGCCGGCTACCGACGGGCCGTGGCAGACGCGGGCGCAGCAGTCGACGTTATTGGTGTTGAGTACCCCGCGGGCGAACTTCTGCATCACGTAGTTGGTTTCATTACCGGTACCTCGCGATGAACCGGTAGTCATAATGGCGCGCGGGCCATGCTTCTCCTTTATTTCACGCAGTTTTTTCGCCGTATAGCGGATGGCTTCATCCCAGCTTACCGGGGTGAACTTGCCGCCTTTCTGGTAGCGAATCATCGGCTGCTGCAGACGCGGCGTCAGCAGCTGGGTGTCGTTGAGAAAATCCCAGCCGTAATAGCCTTTCAGGCACAGCTGATTTTGGTTAGTAACGCCATCAGCGGCTTCGGCTCGGATAATTTTATTGTTTTCGACGACCAGCTTAAGTTTGCAACCGGCCCCGCAATAAGGGCAAACGCTCGTGATTTTTTTCATCAGTAACAGACCTGTTAACAGAGAATAAACAACAATGGACAGGCCGGGCCCGGCCCGCCCTTGTCAGGGCGTCATGCGCCAGCGTACCGGCAGATGACGGGAGCGTTATGCATAGGCTGTGCCAAATTTTAACTTATTGAATTTAAATAGAATAGTCGGAAGGTGCAGGCGGGGCGGCGGTGATGTCGACACTAATGACGATGACATGACGCCCGTTCGGGCGTCATCGGGGAAAAATCAGGCCAGCTTCTGGCGCAGCTGCGCGAGGGTGTCGGCGGGTAAACCGACTTCTTCGGCGGCGGCGCAAATCGCCTGCCAGCTGCCGGCGTCCAGCGGTATCCCCTGCGCCAGACGCTGCTGGCGGTTTGCCTCTTCCCACTCGCCTGGGGCCAGAATCGGCGCGTCCGGGTCGTGCGGCGACCGTTTACACCAGTCGATAAACGCTTCGGTCTCGCGCTGCATATCCGGCGCATCGAACGCTTCCGGGCTGAGAATAATGGTGGTCATGCAGTTGAAGATAGCGTCCACGCTGCCCTGCAGCGTCTCCTGATGCGAGGTTTTACCGCCGGATACCGCGCCGCCGATAATTTCGCACAGCGTTGCCAGCGCGTAGCCTTTATGTTCGGCAAAGGTCAGCAGTGCCCCCAGCGGCGACGTCTGCATCACCGCCGGGTCGGTGGTAGGGACGCCGCGAGCGTCGATCAGCGACCCCGCCGGTACCGGAACCCCTTTATGCCAGGCGACGCGGGTTTTACCGAAGGCGATGGCGCTGGTGGCGTAATCCAGCAGCAGCGGCGGATGGCCGGCGCGCGGGAACACCACGCACAGCGGGTTGGTGCCGAAGCGGCTGTCTTTCCCACGGAACGGGGCGACCATCACGTTGCCAACGACGTTAACGAAATGGATAGAGATCATTCCGGCGGCCGCGCACTGTTCCGCCCAGTAGCCGATGCGGCCAATATGGTGCGCATTACGCAGCGCCACGGCGGCCATACCGTGCTGTTTCGCCTTCTCAATACCGATCTGCATGGCTTCATGGGCCACCACCTGGCCGAAGCCGCCGTTGCCGTCCAGCGTGACCACCGCGCCCGCGTCTTTCATGACGCTGGCGTGGCGATTGAGCTGGAGATAACCCTGCGCGTGGGAGCGTACGTAGCTTGGGATCATGCCGACGCCGTGGGAATCGTGCCCGGCCAGGTTGGCGGCAATCAGGTGGTCGGCGATAAGCGACGCTTCGGTGGGGGAGCTTCCCATGTGGGTGAAAAGGGTTTTAACAAAGTGATGCAGATCCGTGGCCTGGAAGCGATGTCCTGTTTGCACTGATTCTCTCCTGTGATTGGGTTGCGAATTCTTGTTTTAGTGTGTTTGCATTTCCATGCTGCGCTGAGCCACGGAGAAGATCAAGGTTTTGAATTTTGTATTAAAGGCTTTTCGCTGGTGGTTATTGCTGCGGGGAGGAAGGAGACAAATCCTTGAACCTGGTGATATATAAACCACGCCAGGGCGATCAAGCCCCTATGTTAGCGGCTGAGTGAGACGCGTTATACCGCCCTTGGTCGGTAAAATGGAGCGTCACTTTTATTATTGTAGTTAATCAAAGCCAATATCCGGCGAGCCATATATGTAAAAAACTTAATCTTTTCTTAATATTTCTATCGCAGACCGTAAATCGCTTTCGCTTTATCCGACGGATCTTCCTTTAAATTACGTCAGCGTCACAAAAGCCGTAAAAAAACAAAATCCGGCGTTGCAAGGCTCTGACGTCCCGCTATATGTTAAATTTACGTTTAATAATTGATGCCTAAAGGTTGATTTTATGTATATGAAAATTAGTGGGTTAATGATTTCACTGTCGGCAATATTCTCCGGTCAGGTTCTTGCCGCAGTCCCTGAGGGCTACCCAGCGGATTATCAAAAAGTGGTGGATGCCGGGATTAAAGAAGGCAAAGTGGTTATCTATTCAACGACCGATACCAAGGCCGCAGGCCCGTTAATTAAAGGCTTTGAGGCGCAATATCCCGGCATTAAAGTTGAATATAACGATATGAACAGTACCGAATTGTACAACCGTTATATCAGCGAACAGGCGGCGGGCGGCGGCAGCGGCGATGTGGTCTGGAGCTCTTCCATGGATACGGCGCTGAAGCTTGCCACTGAATATGCCGAAGAGTACGCCTCGCCGGAGCGGGATAAGCTGCCAAAATGGGCGGTCTGGCAACAGAAAGCCTACGGCACGACCTACGAGCCGGTGGTCTTTATCTATAATAAACGGCTGATCCCGCAGGGGGATGTCCCGGACTCGCATACCGCGCTGGCGAAGCTTATCTCCGCTCAGGCCGATAAATTCAAAGGCAAGGTCACAACGTACGATATTGAAAAATCAGGGCTGGGTTTTATGCTGGCGGTGCAGGACAGCAAAGCCGATGCCAACTACTTTAACGATCTGGCGGGCATTGCGAAAGGCGGCCTGACCGTGCAATCGTCCACCGGTACGATGATGGAACGCGTCTCCTCCGGTGAAAACCTGATTGGCTACAATATTCTCGGTTCCTACGCGGAGGCGAGGGCGAAAACCGATCCTTCGCTTGGCATCTCATATCCGAAAGATTACGTGCTGGTGCTCTCCCGAGTCTCCTTTATTACCGCAGAAGCCGAGCATCTTAATGCGGCGAAGCTGTGGTTTGACTACGTGCTGTCGGAAAAGGGGCAAAGCATCCTCGCGAACCAGGCCGATATTCCCTCCCTGCGCAATGATATCGAAGGTAAAAATGATATTGACGGCATGACCAAAATGCTCGGCAGCGCGCTGAAGCCGATTCCGGTCGATGAAACGCTGCTGGCGTATCTTGAGCCGAAGCAACGTCTGGAATTTATCAAACAGTGGCGTACCGCCGCGGCGAAATAACCCTCCGGCGCTGCGTCTCTTTTCTGGATGCGCAGCCCGCTTAATGCCCGCCAGGTTTAAAGGGATCGCTTATGAATGTCTTACGTCGAAAATGGCAGGGTTTGCCGCGCGGTATCGTCGTCGTGATGACGGCGCTGGCGATTTATGTCCCGCTGTTGTTTATCGTGGTGCAGAGCTTTCTCTCGGCGCCTTTTTTTGCCCGCTCGAAGTCGTTCAGCCTCGAAGCTTTCGCGTTTATCTTTAGCGACCCGGATTTTTATCTGGCGCTAAAATCCGGTTTTATTCTCGCCTTCGGTCTGGTGGCGATCGCCATCCCCCTCGGCGGGATCCTCGCTTTTTTAATGGTACGCACCGATTTACCCGGGCGGCGGTTTATTGAGCCGCTGATCCTGGTGCCGATTTTCGTTTCGCCGATGGTGCTGGGCTTTGGTTACGTGGTGGCGGCCGGGCCGGTAGGTTTCTTTTCGCAATGGGCGGAACAGCTGATCGGTTTCGTACCGTGGAATATCTATTCGATGTTCAGCATCGTGGTGATTGCCGGACTGACGCACGTTCCGCATGCCTATCTCTATATCTCTTCCGCCCTGCGCAGCGTCGGGTCGGACGTGGAGGAGGCCGCGCGCACGGTTGGCGCATCGCCGCTGCAGGTGATGACGTCGGTGAGCCTGCCCATGGTGCGACCGTCGATCCTCTACGCCTGCGTGCTGCTGTTTTTCCTCGGTCTGGAAGTGTTTGGCCTGATGTTGGTGCTGGGGGACCCGGAAGGCAACATGGTGCTGGCGACCTATCTTTATAAGCTCACCAACAAGCTCGGCACGCCCTCGTATCATCTGATGGCGGCGGTAGCGGTGGTGCTGATCTGCATTACCATTCCGCTGGTAATGCTCCAGCGCCGCCTGATGCGCACCGCCAACCGCTTTGTCACCATGAAGGGGAAAGCGTCCCAGGCCCGCGCGCTGCCGCTGGGGAAATGGCGCTGGGTCGCTGGGATTGTGGTAGTTGCCTGGCTGACGGTCACCATCGGCGTGCCGCTGATCGGCGTGGCGCTGCGGGCCTTTATTTCAAACTGGGGCGTAGGCGTTTCGCTATGGGATGAGCTCTCGCTGGCGACGTTCCGTAGCATCTGGCAGCAGCCGAACCTGCTGCGCGCCATCGTTAACTCCATGGCGATTGGCGTGTTCGGCGGCGCGCTGGCGGTGGTCTGCTATCTGTTCGTGGGCATCGCTATGCACCGTAAACCGGATAACGTCACGCGCTTTCTTGACTACAGCGTACTGGTGCCGCGCGCCGTGCCAGGGCTGCTGGCCGGGCTGGCGTTTCTGTGGGTGTTTCTGTTTTTGCCGATGTGGCTCGATCAGTCGCTGAAAAACGGCTGGCTCTCAGCGCTGCCGGTGGCCGACTGGCTGCGCGAGCATCTGATCGTCCAACTGCGCGCGCTGCGTAATACTATTTTTAGCGTCTGGCTGGCCTATACCGTGGTGTGGATGGCTTACGGCCTGCGGCTGATCTCCTCGACGCTGCTGCAGGTAGCGCCGGAGTTGGAAGAGGCCGCGCGCAGTACCGGCGCATCGCGCGGGCAGATTACCCGTCACGTTACGGTGCCGCTGTCGCGCTACGGCTTAATCGGCTCCTGGCTGCTGATGTTTCTTATCTTCGAGCGCGAATACTCCACCGGGGTCTATCTGCTTTCGCCCGGAACCGAAACGATTGGTTCGATGCTGGTCTCGCTGTGGGCGGCGGGGGCTATCGATATCGTCGCCGCGCTCTCCTTTATTAATATCCTGCTGGTGGTCGTCGGTCTGGGTATCGCCCTGCGCTTTGGAGTGAAATTACATGATTGAATTATCGGTAGAAAACCTGCATCTGACCTATGGCGATAATCCGGTACTGAAGGGCGTGTCCATGGAACTGAAGCGGGGAGAGGTGGTGTCGCTGCTCGGGCCATCGGGCAGCGGAAAAACCACGCTGCTGCGGGCGGTCGCCGGGCTGGAGAAGCCGACCGGCGGCATTATTACCATTGGAAAATCCCGCGTCTATGACGGCAACCCGCGTAGCGAAATTCCGGCCGAGGAGCGTAACCTGGGTTTGGTGTTTCAGTCCTATGCGCTGTGGCCGCATAAAACGGTGTTTGAAAACGTCGCTTACCCGCTGAAGCTGCGTAAGGTTGCCGCCGCGGAGATCAAGCAACGGGTCCAGACTGTACTTGAACAACTGGGGCTGGGGCATCTTGGCAGTCGCCATCCGCATCAGCTCTCCGGAGGACAGCAGCAGCGCGTGGCCATCGGCAGGGCGCTGGTTTACAACCCGCCGGTGATCCTGCTGGATGAACCGCTGTCGAATCTGGACGCCAAGCTGCGGGAAGAAGCGCGGGTCTTTTTGCGCGAGCTGATCGTCAAGCTGGGGCTTTCGGCGCTGATGGTCACCCACGATCAGAATGAGGCGATGGCGATTTCCGATCGCATTCTGCTGCTTAACAACGGCGTGATCGAGCAGCAGGGAACCCCGCAGGAGATGTACGGCAGCCCGAAAACGCTGTTTGCCGCCGAGTTTATGGGCAGTAATAATCGCCTGCATGGCACCGTTAGCGCGCTGGAGAACGGTCGGGCGCGCATTGAGGGGGCCAGCTGGGCGCTATGGGGAATGGCGGGGGAAGGGGTTAGCGTGGGGGAAGAGGCGACGGCGGTGATCCGCGTTGAGCGTTTGCGCATCGCTTCCGCGCCTGAAGAGAACATGCTGGCGCTGACGCTGTTGACCAGCATGTACCTCGGCGACCGCTGGGAGTATCTGTTTCGCACTGAAGGCGATGATTTCGCCATACGCGCCTACGGCAGCGCGCTGCGCGATGCCGAGCGTTGCCATCTGACATTGCCCGTCAGCGACCTGTGGATCTTCCCTAAAGGTTGAAATAAAAAAGCCCCGGCGGTGACGCCGGGGCAAACCATGTCAGAGCTTATTTATTATTAGTTAAATACCATGCCGCCATCGATCAGCAGCGATTGGCCGGTCATATAATTGGAGTCCGGACCGGCGAGATAAGAGACGCAGGCCGCGACGTCTTCCGGCTCGGATAGCCGCCCAAGGGTAATGCGTTTGGCGAACTCCTGGGTTCCGTAGCCCAGCGGTTTACCCGCCGCTTCGGAAACCTGGCGGTCAATTTCCGCCCACATTGGGGTTTTGACGATCCCCGGGCAGTAGCCGTTTACGGTAATCCCCAGATGCGCCAGATCGCGGGCGGCGGTTTGCGTCAGGCCGCGCACGGCAAATTTACTGGAGCTGTAGACCGCCAGCTCCGGGTTACCTACATGGCCCGCCTGGGAGCAGGCGTTGATAATTTTGCCGCCGTGGCCCTCTTTTTTAAACGCCTCTACCGCGGCCTGGATGCCCCAGATAACGCCTTTAACGTTGATATTGTAGACTTTATCGATCACCTCCTCGCGAATCTCTTCGATTGGTGTGGAGGGCGCAACCCCGGCGTTGTTGACGATCACGTCAAAACCGCCGAGACCCTTGCGCGCCTGTTCGACGGCGGCAAAAACCTGATCGCGTTGAGACACATCCACCTTCACCGCTAGCGCCCGGCCGCCGCTGCGGTTAATTTCATCAGCGACCGCCTGCGCGGTGGCGTCGTTATAATCGGCGATAGCCACGGCAAAACCATCTTTCACCAGACGAAGGGCGATAGCTTTACCGATACCCTGGCCCGCGCCGGTGACGAGTGCGACTTTTTTCATTGATAGATTCCTTCTGTAGTGACTCAAAGTAGTTGACTGAGATGGAGCTGGCCCATCAGCAGCGGGTTATCGCGGTAATCCACGGGGATGGCCACGACGGCGGGGCCGTCGACGTCCATCGCCGCCCGCAGCGTCGGCTCAAGGGCTTCGGCGCTCTCTACCGCAAACCCTTTGGCGCCGAAGGCTTCGGCGTAGACTTTAAAATCCACCGGGCCGAACTCAACGCCGGAGAGCCGCTGGTATTTTTTCTCCTCCTGAATCGCCACCATGTTGTAGCCGTTATCGACCCAGATGATATGCAGGACGTTCGCTTTCAGCCGTACGGCGGTCTCCAGCTCCATGCTGGACTGCAGGAAACCGCCGTCGCCGGAAACGGAAACCACTTTGCGCTGCGGATTGACCAGCCAGGCGCCAATCGCCCACGGCAGCGCCACGCCCATGGTCTGTTGACCGTTGGAAATCATGACCTGACGGGCGCGAAAGCTGTAGAGATAGCGGGCGATCCAGATATGAAAGCTCCCCATATCGACGGTCAGGGTGACATCGCTATTGACGATGTCCTGCATGGCGCGAACGATGCGCAGCGGATGAAGGGCGAACTGGTTCAGGTGCGCGCCGCGGCGGTCGAGGAGCTCCCGCTGATGCTGGCGGTCGACAAGGATCTCGGCGGCCTGCGGCGAGAGCACCAGCTGGTGGTCGATGCGCTGAGACAGTTTGTTCAGGGTGGCGGCGATATTGCCGACCAGCTCGACGTCCGGGGTATAATTACGCTCTTCGTAAGCGGGCAGCACGTCGATATGTACCAGCGTGGCGTTACCGTTATTCCACATGGCCGGCTCGTACTCCACCGGACTATAGCCGATGCAGATGACCAGGTCGGCGAGATGCAGGAGTCGATCCCCTGCCTGGTTGTTGAACAGACCAACCCGTCCGGCGAAGCGGGTAAAGTGATCCTGATTGACTGCGCCGGCGGCCTGATAGGTGCTGGTCACCGGGATATGACTTTTTTTCAGCAATTCGCGCAGCGCCGCGCTGTTTTCCGTCTGGCTGGCCATCAGGCCGAGCAGAAATATCGGATTTTTCGCGCCGGCAATCATCTTCGCGACTCGCGCAATGGCGTCGTCCGGCGCCGCGCCGGTCTGCGGCGCATCGCCGGCGGGCAGAACCCTGGCGTGGACCGGCCCGTCGACCACGTCCTGCGGCAGGCTGACGAAGGCGCTGCCGGGGCGTCCCTGCTCGGCTGCACGAAACGCGTTGGAGACAACTTCCGCCAGCGCTTCCGGCGCGGTGACTTCCACCGAGTATTTGGTCACCGGGCTAAACATCGTCACCGTATCCATACTCTGGTGCACCTGTTTGGCCTTGTCGGCGCGTTTTACCGCGCCGCCCAGCGCCACCACCGGGTCGCCTTCGCTATTGGCCGTTGCCATCCCGGTAATCAGGTTAGAGCAGCCCGGTCCGGACGTGACCAGCGCGACGCCCGCTTTGCCGGTGATGCGGCCAACCGCGGCGGCCATAAAGGCGGCGTTGGCTTCGTGGCGCACCGGGATAATGCGAATGGAGGAGTCGAGCAGCGAATCGAAGACTTTATCGATTTTGGCCCCCGGAATGCCGAACACCTGGCGTACCCCCTGGGTCTCAAGCTGGCTGACGATGAGGTCGGCGCCGTGCGCCCACTGGCGCGGTTGATGTTGATTATCCACGAGAATCTCCTTAGTTTTCGACTGAGCGAATGGCGGCATCAAGATTGTCTGGATGCAGATCCGCCTGCAGGAAGGCGCTATCGGCAGGAAGGTCAATCATCAATTTGTGGATCTCGCCAAAGGTCAGAACGCCGTGGTCGAGCTGATAATCGAGCAGATGGCCGCCACCCTGGCGGTCATCGGTGATGAAGTGTTCGTGGTAGCCGGCCACGTTAATGCCCTGCATATGCTGCGGCGTTCTGAACCCAACCAGGACACCCTCGCGCTGGTTGAAGCGAAAAACCGGCTGGTCGTCGAGTACGTCGGTCATCGCCCGGTATGGCGGCGTCTGGCGCGGTACCGTGCGGGTATGGGCGTGGCGAAAATGGCCGTTAATACGCAGGGCGCAGAACAGATTGTCCGACGGAATTTGCTGGTCGATGATGTCGTGCAGTTGTTCACGGCTGACCGGTTTATCGAACGTTTTGCGATACTGCGGCTGAAACCAGGTCATCACCGCGAACGGCGTACGCTGTTCCATACGGGCTTTGCGGGCGCTGCCGTCGGCGCGCAGCTGGTAAACTTCGCTGCTAAACGCGATCAGCTCGCCGTCCAGTTCATTAAAGGTCCCGAGGCCGAAATCGCCGTGGGTGAGCAAATCGGCGATGGTCGTATTACCTTCATAAACGCCGCTTAACAGCGCGCTCATCAGAGAGGTCTGGTAGATGACGCTATCGGGATGTTGCGCGGAAAATCCTCGTAGAGTTTCACACAGGCTCTCTTCACAAGAGCATTCAGCAGAATGGTTCATTACCCACTTCCTCGTTCAACGAATATCAGAAAGGTTAAATAAATGTTGACCCGATTCAGCTCACAGTTCCAATATAGAATCTATGATTGTTTGAGACGTTTTCGATATGGAACTTCGTTATCTGCGCTACTTCGTCGCCGTCGCCGAGGCGCGGCACTTCACTAAAGCGGCAAAAGAACTTGGTATCTCCCAGCCACCGCTAAGTCAGCAAATTCAACGGCTTGAAAGAGAAATTGGCACACCGCTTTTCCGCCGATTAACGCGGGGCGTCGAGCTGACGGAAGCGGGGGAGTCGTTTTATGAGGATGCTTGCCAGATTCTGGCGTTAAGCGACGCGGCGCTGGAAAAAACCAAGGGAATTGCCCGCGGGCTGAACGGTCGGCTCTCGCTGGGCATTACCAGCTCTGATGCTTTTCATCCGCAAATCTTTAGCCTGTTACAGCAGTTTCAGCAGAGTTATCCGGGGGTGACGTTGCATCAGGTCGAAGGCAATATGGCGACGCTGATGGGGGCGCTTGGCGAAGCGGAGCTGGATATTGCTTTTGTACGCCTGCCCTGCGAGAGCAGTAAAGCGTTCAATCTGCGGATTATCGATCAAGAACCGATGGTGATTGCCCTGGCGCGTTCGCACCCGCTATCGTCCCACCGCGAGCTGACGCTGGAGCAACTGACGGACGTGGCGCCGATTCTTTTCCCGCGTGAAGTGGCCCCTGGCCTGTATGAGCTGGTGTTCAACAGCTATCTGCGCGCCGGTGTTGACGTGCAGCGAGCCTATCAGTCATCGCAAATATCATCGTCGCTCAGCATGGTGGAGGCTGGCTTCGGCTTTGCGCTGGTGCCGCAGTCGATGACCTGCATCACGCTCCCCAACGTGAGCTATCACCCGCTGATGGGTACGCCGCTGAAAACCGATATCGCTATCGCCTGGCGGCGCTACGAGCGCTCGCGCACGGTGAAGCGTTTTCTGGCCATGTTTTAACCGGTGGGGTGACGACGACAGGAAATAGTTAACGCTTTTTAAAACTGTTTAAGAAAGGTAGACGTTGGCGGCGGTTGGGCCTCGCAGTCCGTTGACTCGACGAAATTCGACGCGGGTTCCGGGGCTGATTATGGTTGGTTCGCCGGGCGATAATGCGGAAATATGGACCTGAACGTCTTTACGACCATCGGAGGGGATTATCAGGCCCTTGCCCGTTTTATTATCAAACGCTTTGACAATACCTGTCATTTTTTGGAACAAATAAATACCTTTTAAATATGAAAACCGGCACGACTATACAGTAAGCGCGCGGGAAGTCTATGCAAATAAAAATAAAACCCGCGCAGGCGGGTTTTTTTGCCAAATGAGTTCGGCGCTGGCTGATTATTGCGCAATCACGCGCGGCAATCGGCATCTGGCAAGGGAATAATTATGCAGCGGATCGTGATGAGGACTGAAAGAGTTTATGGCAGTAGGGGCAAATGAGTTGCGCACCTTTTTGGACTCGGCTGAAGCTGTGTTCTGAGTCCTGAGAGCAGTTAGGGCAGGAGCATTTAACGAGATAGTTACGGCGAGTTTTAGCGTCTTTGCGTTCTGACATATGATATTTCCTGATTTAAGAGCGTACGACCATACAGCATTTAGCGGCAAATAGCTCTAACTCATTCTGCGCAGCCGGCGGCGCGCGAACGCAGCCCTGGTCAGGCGCGTAAGAGAGTATTTTTCCCCTATTTTTTGTGATTAGCATCACCCTTTAAAATTAAAGTGTTTTATATCAACAGATTAAAAGATGCTGGCTTTGGTTGTCAGAGAACATTTTTCTCCATTTTTAGCTGATTAGAGGGAAAATAGGCAAAATTTTCTTTTCCGCCTGATATATATTTTAACGGTGGTCAGAAAACGCCAATCACGCTGTTAATGATGCGCTAGCCATATTTTTCCAGGCTATTAAACGGATTTTTGGCGATTGTTTTATTTGCCAGCTTCGCTGATCGCAAAAATAAAGACTCATGACATTTTATATCTGATAATAATTTGAGTGTACCCTATGAAAACCAGAGCTAAAGATATTGCTACCCTGGCGGTTCATGCTGGAAAACAGTCCGATCCAGTAACCCATGCTATATTTACACCGATCGTCACGGCCAGCTCATTTATTCAACCTAATCTGTATGAAGGTGGCGAATTTTGTTATTCACGGGTCTCTAATCCAACGCGTAAAGCTTATGAATCGGCTCTCGCCGAACTGGAAGGCGGCATTTACGCCACCGCTACCGCCTCGGGAATGGCAGCCACCAATATCGTTATGGAACTCTTACCTAAAGACGCCCATATTATCGCGATGAAAGGCGTCTACGGCGGAACCTGGCGGCTGTTTGAAAAATTAAAAACGCATACCACCGGCGTCACGATTTCCTATATCGATCTGAATGATGAGCAAAGCCTGATAAGCACTATTCAGGAAAACACGGCGTTAATCTGGATTGAAACGCCGACGAATCCCTTACTGGAACTGGTCGACATTGCCCGGGTTTGCCGTATCGCCCAGCAACGGGCCATTACCACCTGCGTCGATAATACCTTTGCCAGTGCCTGGAACCATAAGCCGCTTGAAATGGGGGCGGATATGGTCATGCTCTCTACCAGTAAATATGTCGGCGGGCATTCAGATTTAATTGGCGGCGCGGTGATAACCAATAACGAAGCGCTGGCGTCCCGGCTTGATTTCATTAAAACCACTCTCGGCTCTATTGCTTCGCCATTCGATGCCTATCTTGCCTTGCGCGGAATGAAAACGCTGGATCTGCGCATGGCGCGTCAGTGCGGCAATGCGCAGCGGGTGGCGGAATATCTGGAAAATCATCCGGCGATAGCCAGCGTCTACTACCCGGGCCTGCCATCTCACCCGCAGCATCAACTTTGCAGGCAGCAAATGCGTTCGGGCGGCGCGGTGGTGACCGCGACGCTGAAGGGGGATATCCAGAGCCTGAAACGCTTTATCGGCGGTCTGCACTATTTTGTGCTGGCGGAATCGTTGGGTGGGGTGGAGAGCATGATCAACCATTCGGCTTCCATGTCCCACGGGGCGATGTCAAAAGAGGAGCGGGAAGCCATCGGGGTTTACGACACGACGCTGCGTTTCTCCGTCGGCATCGAACATATCGATGATTTGCTGCAAGACCTGGAGTTTGCTTTCGCCGCTATGGACATCACACAGGATAATCATCATGCATGACTACGGTATCTGGACGATCATTACCCCGCTGGTCACGATTATTCTGGCGATCCTGACCCGCCAGGTGATCCTCTCGCTGCTGACCGGTATTTTTGTCGGCTACGCGGTGATTAACCACAGTATTATCCAGGGGGTTGGCGGCACCCTGAATGGGATTATCGAAACCTTCGCCTCCGCCGGTAACGCGCGAACGATTGTGTTTATGGTGATGATCGGCGGCATTATGCGGCTGATCGTGGTGACCGGCGGGGTGCGTAAGCTGGTGCAGTTTCTCTCGGAAAAAAACGATTTTGTCACCAATAAAAAATCGGTACAGCTGCTGGCGATGCTGGTGACCTCGTTGATTTTTATCGAGAGCTCGATAAACCAGCTGATCGCCGGCGCTTCGACAAAAAACCTGGCCCGGCGCTATAAAGTCTCGCCGGAAAAGATGTCCTATATTATCCAGACCTCCTGCGTGTCGGTCTGCTCGTCGGTGATGATCAACGGCTGGGGGGCGGCGATGATGGGCGTTATCGGAGTGCAGATTGCGCAGGGTTACCTGACCGGCGAGCCTTTTGAAGTCCTGGCAAGCTCAATGATCTGGAACACGATGGCCTGGTTTTCATTGGCATCGGTGCTGTTTTATATTCTCTCCGGCTACGGTTGGGGGCCGATGAAAAAGGCGGAGCTAAAGTTTGAAACCGCGCTGATGGAAATCGAGCAAGAGCAGGGGGCTGACGAAGCGGACCCGGTTATCGATCACCCGGCCTGTCATTCGCTGCTCAACTTCTTTATTCCGATTCTTTCCACCGTCTTAATGGTCCCGGTGGTGCTGTATATTACCGGCGACGGACAGTTCTCCAAAGGCAGCGGTTCGATGTCGGTCTACTCTGGCGTCATGTTTGGTACTGTTGTTTCTTTTATCTGGTTCCGCGCGCGCGGTATTCTGAACGTTGAGAACTTTTTCAAAGAGCTGTACATCGGCTACGCCAGCATGGTGAAAATTAGCTCAATCATGATCCTGGCTTTCCTGATGGGGCATATTTCAGCGGAACTGAATACCGGGCAGTATATCGCCTCTATTACCTCCGGCGTGATCCCATCCGGATTCTCGATCGGCTTTATCTTCCTGATTGCCGCAGTCATGTCGCTGGCGACGGGCACCTCGTGGGGAACCTTCGCCATTATGATCCCGATCGGCGTTCAACTGGGGGTCTCGTTAGGCATCGACCCGCACTTTATGATCGGCGCGGCGATATCCGGCTCAATTTTTGGCGATATGACGTCGCCGATCTCCAGCGACGCCATCGTCGCCTCGATGGCGACCAACTGTGACCATATTGAGCATATTCGTACCCAAATGCCCTACGCCCTGGTGACGGGAAGTCTGGCGCTCATGGTCTATTTAATCGTCGGTTTTACTCTTTAGTTCATAAAGTTAACCACGGGTTGCGCCTAAAGTTATTGCTCCAGAAAATGCGCCGCGGTAAATAACGCCAGTGTAGAATTCTTCACCCCGCGTTATGCTTCGTTCCCGGCGTTTACCGCCTGATAACGCTTGTGCGCCATAATTTCGATGATTTGCCGGTCGGTGTGCTGCATGGCCCGCCCGGCAATGGCGCAAAGATTAGCAATCGAGTTTTCCACATCGCGATCGACGATGCCGTCGTTGCCGGAAACGACTGAATTATCCAGCGCCAGCAGAATCGCCTTCCAGGCGGAAGAGATGCTGGTGGAGACCTTCATGGCGCAGCTGCCGGAAGCGCCATCACAAATGATGCCGCTGACGTCGCCGATCATGTTGTTGATCGCCATGGCGATGGTGTCGAAGCTGCCGTTCATTAACCAGATAATCCCCGCCGCCGCGCCCATCCCGGCGGTGGTGGTGGCGCACAGGGCCGACAGGCGCGGGAGTTTACAATGGATATAGATGGCGACCAGGTGCGAGAGCGCCAGCGCACGGGCCAGCTGCTGCTGGCTGGCGTTAAGGCGTTCGGCGGCCACCACCACCGGCATGGTCGCCGTAATACCCTGGTTGCCGGAACCAGAGTTAGTCATCGCCGGCAGCGATGCGCCGCCCATTCGGGCATCCGACGCAGCGCTGGTCCGGTAGAGGATCTCGGTAAACATATCGTCGGAAACCAGCCCGTTGTCGACCTGGCGCTTCAGCGTCGGGCCGATATGCAAACCCCACTCCTTAACCAGGCCCTTCTTTGACAGAGCGTCGTTCATCGCACCCGCTTCGAGAATAAACGCGATCTCGTGCGGAGGAACCTCGCAAACGAAATCGTAGATATCGCGCAGCGAGCTGCGGGCAACCTGCATCAGCGGGTCAATGCCACGATCGCTGGCCGCGCTTTCGTGCTTGATAAACAGGGAGTGGCCCATTTTTTCAATGGCCACGACGTTGGTGTGGTCGCCGATGATGGTCACCGTCGCGTGCTCATCCCCCGCGTAGACCTTAGCGCGAACGTACAGAATTTCATCGCAGGGTTCCTGCAGTACCACGCGCACGGCGCCGGCCTCAAGCAACGCCCTGGCGGCGTCCATTTCCCGCCGGGTGGCTCTCTTCAGCACCTCGAGATTCGCCTGCGGATCGCCGGCGATGGCGCCGAGGGCCGCGGCGATAGGCAGGCCGGTCATTCCCGTCCCCGGGATAGTCACGCCCATGCCATTTTTCATTAAATTCGGCGAAACCGCCGCCTCAATGCGCACCACCGCGCCGGAGAGCTGCCGCGCGGCCACGGCGCAGGCGAGGGCGACGGAGACCGGTTCGGTACACCCCAGCGCGGGTTTGACTTCCTGTTTCAGGGCGTGAATAAAGGCGTTCCATTGAGCATGATCTTCCCGGTATGACATGACTGAGCCTCTGGGTCGGTACAGAAAAATGTCCGTCGAGCGAAAGCGTTCTTTCCCGACGTGGATTTACGCCTGTGGGCCGAGGGAGGGCAGTATGACCGACAGGGACGATAGCCAGAATATTACCCCACCCGGCAGAGAAAAAAGTTGCACGTTAAATTTGTAAAATGGCGTATCCGGAGAAAAATTTTCTTTGAAAGGCGCGCTGAAGGCGTTTTTATAGCCGCAGCGGGGGGCGAGGTGGGCAAAAAAACCGGCAGGATTGCCGGTTTAGCGGTTAGATCTTACAGGCGTCGCCGCAGTCATCGTCGGCAACAATGGCCTGCGCTTTTTTATCGGCATCTTCAAGACGTTCAGCGTTGCGCTCTTGCGCTTCTTCCAGTCCGCTAAAGACCAGGTTATCGAGATCAATTTCCATGCGTTACCCACTTAAGTTCAGTTTTGACCGTGAGCAAGTATAGGCAAAACGGCAGAGGGATGCACCTGGCCTGCGCGCCGGCAGCACATAGCGGTAAGTGCAGGTAGGTTCTGTTAAAGCAGGAATAGCCGATACCCTACCAATAATAATAGTTGAAAGACTATTTCAGAAACTGGCGGCGATTATTTTAGTGCTAAGCAAATTATTTATTAAACGAATCGACAACGAACGGTGGGTTAAGCATTGACTTGTGTAAACTATGCTAATATTGGCGGGCTTATGGATGTATCTATGGATTATGGTCAATGGCTTCGACAACCGCAGTAGCCGCTATCAAAGAATGGCGGAAAAATAATAAATTTATTTGTCACGTTAAACTCAACTATAAAAAGGCATTGCGTAAATGCCGCGAGATATCGCTAGTCGGAGGGAAATATAAGGAATATCAGACATTATGTGAAAACTACACTTGCGCGAAATTAACCGGCGCAACCGAGGGGCTGGTTAACTTTGAAGATAAACCCTTCAAGGCCTATTTAAATAAAAAGATGTCAAAAAGAGCGAAGCTCAATATTGCTCATGGCGCTTTGAATTTTATAGAGAAAACCTTCCGTCCCGAGGCGTTGCCGCAGTTGTACGATATGGCGGCGTTCGGTCGTTCTTTAATCGCTATTCCGCTGAAAAACGGTGCCTGTATTGATGTGAAGCTACTGGCATCCCCTTTTCAGGAGGAGGGGGAGCTGATGCTGTTAATGTTCCTCGGCGATAGGCGCGTCTACAGTATCTGTTTTTCCTGCACCGCAGATGGCCAGGCGTGGATTGGCGGTATCCAGGGGGGGAAAGACATTGATAATGAAGAAGTTAAGGCGCTGACCAAAGAGCTTTACGGCATTCGCCCGAAAAACTTAATTATCACGCTATTGTACGGCTTCTTGTCGCATTTCAATATCAAGGAAATCTATGCGATTGACAGCCATTACCATGTTAAAAGCGAGAGAGTAAAAACCAGTTATTCTGAGCTTTGGCTGGAAATTGGCGGCGAGAAGCATCGGCGCGGCTGGTACAAATTACCGCCGAGCGAGATAAAGAAAAGCCTGGAAGAGGTAAAAAGCAAGCACCGCAGCCAGTTTATCAAGCGAGAAGGCTTGAAAGAGCTGGCGCAGCTGGATCTTGCCGCCGCGCTACGCGACATTTGCGTGAACCGTAGCGGCTGATTACTCTTGCTGCGCATTTGCCGGTGGGCAGGGGGCTGCCCGCCGGCAATATCGGGGTAAACATGCGCTGAAGGCCACCGGCGAAATTATTCGCTAAGCTTGAGGCTGGGCGGCAGTTGCTTAATCGTGACCAGCACGCCGCGATAAAGCTCAATGGCCCCTAGCTGTTTTAATTTAGCGAGGGTTCGCATGACACCGCTGCGCGACAAAAAGGTTCGCGACAAAATATAATTGGCGGCGGTAGTTTTATTTTTGATGGCCACCGGTTCATTGTTTAATTCTATGAGCTGATGGACAATAATTTCATAACAGGAAAGCTTAGAAACCTTAAAGCAATGGGCGTAGACTTTAGCTGAAGAATATTCCAGAAGGCGGGTGACGTTTTCCCATAGCTGCTGTTCAGCGATGATATTATGGGCGTGATTAATAGAGATGAGGCCAATTGTCGAGGCCTCCTGGGTGCGCAGATAAATATGGCGAGAAAAACGCAGCTGACTATTTATGCCAAAGATGAAGGGGCCCGTTTCAGAGTTGATGACGAGTCCGTCGTTGTTGCGATATAAAGACATGGTGCCTCTGAATAAAACCAAACATTGATGCTGGTTTTCTTTCACAATGCCGATGTTTCTTCTTTTTTCCATTAACATTTTGTTACATTTTGGCGCCAGGAAGTGAATGATTTTTTCAATGTCATGCAGAGGTTTGGTGATGGTGCGCAGCAGGTCAGTATCGTGTTGTATACGGGGGATTGTTTCCATGCTAATGATTTCCTTATGAAAAAGATAACTCCCAAAAACAGCAAAGTGTTGCAACAGCATTATCAATGACGGCGAGGGGCGGATAAACCCTCAATGAGTCTACGCATAGACTTAAAAAAACTTGCCGCCTCATCAGACTTAAGATAAATATTAACAGCATAAGTTTATAAATCTCCTTATTTACGTAACCACTAAATCTATTGGGTTTTATTTTTATATAGATGATGTTTGGGCTATTCCTGATGTTTTATATTATTGGGCGATAGCGTTCATAACCATTAACCGCATGCAGGATATTCAGCAATAAAGGGTTGCTCAATAATGGACTGCCAGTCGCCATGAGCAGAGTCAATATAAGAGCCGGACCTTAAGGGCTCCATTGAATAAACCGTCAGGTTGGCTATGAAAAAACGAAAATACTTAAGCAAAAAAGAAGTAGAAGCTTTAATTCATGCTTCGCAGCAGCAGGATGGCTCGCTGCGTGATTATTGCATGCTACTCATGTGTTTTATTCATGGACTGCGCGTAAGTGAATTACGTTTTTTAAAAGTGAGTGATATTGATTTATCCAGTCAGCGAATCGCCATTCGGCGTTTAAAAAATGGCTTTTCCACCATTCATCCTCTTCAGCCCCGTGAACAGCTGGCGTTAAGCCAGTGGCTGATTAAGCGTACGGGCTGTTTAAACGCCGATCTTCCGTGGCTGTTCCTGTCGCGAAAAGGCACGCCGTTTTCGCGACAGCAAATTCACGTCATGATGCGAAACTATGGCGTACAGGCCGGAATTGCCGTGCCGGTGCATCCGCATATGCTGCGTCACGCCTGCGGCTATGCGCTTGCGGAAGAGGGCGTGGATACCCGACTGATTCAGGATTATCTCGGTCATCGCAATATTCAACATACCGTACTGTATACGGCGAGCAATCCAGCGCGCTTTAACTCCATTACCCTCTGACGCCAGGGTATCTGGCCCGACAAGAGCCAGATACCCTTTAGTTGTAGGTAAAATTCATGACGACCATGGTGCTGATATTCCCCGCGGTGGCGCCGCCTGCGACGCTAAAGATGCGCGCCCGCATGTCGAATATAGCCTGACGGCGAGTATCAACATCGACGGCAATCGATTTTCCGCTGCCGGCATTAACCGAGCCGGTTATACGCTGGAGTTCTATCGCAACATTGCGTGAACTGTCAGGGCGGTTCACGTTGGCATAGAGACCAGGGTCGGTACCGTCGACAGGGCCGGTAAAGTGCGCGGTCACCCTTGATGTCCCGACAGGACAGTCGCTCAACGTCACGTAAAACGCTTTCCACGCTGAATAAGAGTTGGCCTCGCTGAGCCGACGGCTGGGAATATTATGTCCGAGGTCGATATTATAGATACCGTTGTTCTCGACGGTGCAGGAGGAAGCAACAATATCCCCGTTGATATACAGGGTAACATCCGCTGCATTAACGGGCGATGATGACGCAATCGCCGTAAATAACGTGATAGCGGCCGGGCTGGCGATAATTCTCATTATCGACTCCTTAGTAACCAATTAGAACCGGGAACGGGATAAATTCAGTTGTACATCATCGTTAAGGTTGCCACCGCGTTGGCGCGGCCGGGATGGATCGCCGGCGCGTTCTGGTAATAGCGAAAGGTGAGCGGCAGGGTTATCGATGCTCCAGCCTCAGGGATGGTGCCGACCGGGAAAAACCGATCAAACTGGACGGGTGAACCGTTATGGAGCACCTGGACGCCGATCCCTTCGGCCACGCCGGTTTCATTGCTTAAGGCCACTACGCCGAGCGTCGGCGAAAGGTAGCTCTGGCTGCTGATAGACGTATTCACGGCGACCTTATCATCGCACCGCACCGGGATCTGGAGGTTTTGTTCGCCGCTGGTGCTGCCGGGGCCGGAGAATTGGCTGACCGGGATCGCGCCCATGGTGACGGTGAGCGTCGAGGGCACGATGCAGCTTACCGCTTTATAAACAATATCTCCGGCATAACCTATAAAGTTTTGCTGGCCCTGACTACCGATGCCGAGGCCGGTATCGTAGGCACCCATACCGAATTTGGTTTGCGCGACGTCGAGCGTGCCGCTAATGGCGGTCTCTCCGGTTTTTACCAGCGCCAGTTTAACCGTATAGCCAAAGGTCAGATTGCCGTCGCTGGAGACATACCCCAGCGCATCCCCACGCGTATCGCAGTCGCTGCCGGCGCCTTTGATTCTCCGACCGGCGCTATTTTGTAGCGCAATCCCGATCCCCTCGACCCCGGTTTTATAGACCCCGGGGAAACCCGCCACTTCTTCGCCGCTGCCGTAATAGCAGGCGATAATGGGGTGGCCGGGGGTGACGGGAGCCCAACCGTGGCGATCTTTGCAGTTTCCGCTAAAGGTGAACACCCGCTGAGTGCCGGGAATATCGCTGCCAACCGGCAGCGCCCGCGATACCGCGATCTGCGCAAGCTGCTGGATATACGGCGTGGACGGGGAACTGGGGCAATAATAGCCGTTATCTGCATGGGCAGCGCTCGCGATAAGGATGGCCAGCATAAGGGGGACGTGGACTCGTTTCATATCGTCATGCTCCTGCTATAGACACTGTTCATTGAGGTTGATAATCCCGCCCGCGCTTGGCGTCAGGCGGTAATTCACCGTGCATCGGCCATCCGGCTCGCTGCTCCAGCTAACGTTCAACTGGCCGGCGTCTCTTAACCCTGTGAGATAGACCTGCCCGCCATCGCCTACGATGAAGCTTGCTGCCGTCGGGGAGGCGGGATCGATAACCGCTGCGCCGAACGGCACCGGCGCGCCGTTGCGTTTGCGCAGATTCATCAATACCCGTTTCCCGAGGCTGGTTTGATAACTGGCTTTCACCAGCGCGCCGCGCGTGGGGATAACCGTCTGGGTCGCTAGCGCCAGCTCCGCGTCATCGGCCAGGGTTTCGGTATTCAGCGTGAGATCGTTTTTGCGATAGGGGCTGAGGTAGGGGATGACGGTGTAGCCGAAGAGATCGGTTTTCACCCCTGATTGTCCGAGCACCGACACGTTTTGCGCTCCGGGAGCGGCGATCAGCGCCATCGTTTCGCCGAGGGGCTGGCTGAAGGTGATACCGTTGCGATGCGCGACGATCCCACCCTGCAAACCGTAGTTAAAGCGCTCGCTGTAGCGGTCGCGGGCGTAGCCGACGAGGGGCTCAGCGTAAGAGGCGCGCCAGTCGGCATTGAGCCCGCTATTACTCCCCTGGCCCTGAGAGCCATAGCCCTGCATGACGCTCCAGTTCAGGTTATTATCGGCCAGCAGGGTGCCGCCCAGGCTCACATTATTGGTGGTATTCCCCCGCTTACTGGTATTCAGCATGTAGCTGACGTAGGTCGAATGACCGCCGAATAATTTATCCAGAGGAATACTTATGGTGAGCGCAAACAGCCCATCGCGGTCGTAGGCGCGCCCGGAACGCTGGCCGTAGCGTTCCGCTGAATGAATGTTATAGCTGTAGCTCAGACTGAAACTGATGCCTTGATACGAACTGTTGTAGCTCGCGCTGTAGGACTCCATACGCTTGTTGGTGTCCCAGTAGTCTTCGAGGATCGCGCTAAGGGCGAGGTTGCCTGGAATCTGAAAGAGATCCTGGGTGACGGTGAGCTCCGCGCGGTTGCGTCTGCGTTCCGGCGCAGCGTAGCGTCGTCCATCGCGCCAGGTGTTGAGCACGTCCTGCATATCCCAAAAGCCGCTGGTGGCGTAACGATATCCCGCAAAGGTGAAATTGGTCCCGGTCTGCACCACGTTTTTACTGTAGCGAATACGCCATGACTGACCCTCTTCACGCGCGCGGTATTTTTGCCGTGACCATGCCTGGGTGACATCGGCGGATACGGCGCCAACGGGGCCGAGGTTTTTACCCACCCCTAGCGCCAACGCCTGGTACCTGTTGCTAAACTGTCCGCCGCCGTAAACGGTGTAGCCGGCAGGAAGACCGTAAATCGCGGTACCGGCAGCCAGCGGGGTTTTATCGATGCCGTTGTCATAGGCGCGGTAAACGCCCGCGGTCATGGCGTACTTTAAGCGACCTTCACGCTGCAGGACCGGGACCGAGGCGTAGGGCACCACGAGGATTTGCTCGCTGCCGTCAGACTCTTTGATGGTGACGTAGAGGTCGCCAGAACCGCCAGTGGGGTACATATCGCTGATTTCGAAGCTACCGGGCGAAACATAGGTCTGATAAATGATGTAGCCGTTTTGCCGGATCGTGACCTGGGCATGGGTGCGGGCGATCCCCCGCACCACCGGGGCATAGCCGCGTAGGCTCTCCGGCAGCATATCGTCGTCAGACGCCAGCTGGCCGCCGCGAAACGGAATACTGTCGAAAATATCGGAGGGCGTGGTGCTGTCGCCCAGCGTCAGGCGGCTCCTCAGGGCACGTATATCGCGCTGTGCGTAGGTATAGACGGTATCCCATTTTGTGGAGGTACCGCTTTTGCCGTCCTGGCTGCTGCGATTCCAGGTGGTGTAATTACGCAACCGCCAGGGACCGAGATTGAGTCCGGGGCGCAAATTAACGTACTGCGCGTTTCCGTTGTCGCCGCCGCCCTTTTTCTCCCGATTGTTAGCGCCGCTTACGCTGTAATTTATCAGCGCCGCCGGAATACCGTCATCCCAGCGCGCCGGATCGACCCAGCCGCGCGCGGCGTTGTTAAGCGAAGATTGCGGAAAACTCAACAACAGCTGCTGGCGTGAAAAACGAAAGTCGGCGCTGGCCTGGGGAAGCGCCGACAGCCTGGCGCAGCCATCGGCGGTCGGGCCTAATGCCGGGTAGCGCTGGGTCATGACGCCCCATGACGCCAGGTCGCTCAGGGACAGACAGGGCTGTAATGTACTCAGCCCCTGCGCGTTTTGCTGCATGCGGAACTCAACGTCGCGGGTATCCACTTTGCTGTTATTAACATAAATATCGACCCTGTAGCGGCCGGGCAGCTGCCCGCCATGCTCCTCAAAGGCGGAGAGATCGGTAGCGGCCTGGCCGCCGTCGCCGGTTTCCAGATGGGCGGCGTTGAACCGGTCGCGGGCGTTAGCAGAGGGGCATATCGCCGCAATCAGGGCAACCTGGGTGGCGATAAGGCAAGCTAAATTCAAGGGCGAGTCGCTTAACGTTCTTTTGTTCATCCTGAAGTGCTCCTTAGTTGACGGCTGATAGCCGCAGCGCAAACCGTCGTCGGCGGCGGATTAGCGATCCTGACTGTGGCTTTCTCCAACGCCGCCAAAGTCGCTGATGATTTTCCATGACACCTGACCGACCACTTTGTCGGGGGTATCAAACGTGGCTGAGCTCATTGGCGCGACAAAAGTGGCTTTGGTAATAGGATGATTACCTATCGTTACCTCGTTGAAATTCATGTAAAAAGGCGTGGGATTCGTTACCGTGAGCCGACGGCCTGCCTGGCGCCATTTCAGCTTATGCGTCACCTGTTCCGGGGTGCCCTTGAGGGTTTTGGGGCGAAAAATGAGCTTAAGACGCGTTCTTACGGCGATTTGCAGCGTATTGGCGTTATCGGGGGCGGTGTTAGTCGGGATTGCCTTGACGTTTAGCCAGTAAAGCGATTCGCGATCGGCCGGCAGCAGGCCGCCAATATTGACGATCCGCAGCAGGTTTTGCTGGTTGCCGTCGAGGCGGAACAGCGGGGGCGTAATAATGAACGGCGGCTTACGCGGATTGTTATCGGCAGACTCAATCCACGACTGAATTAAATACGGAGCGCTATCGGAATTGCTGACGCTCAGCGAGGCCTCCTTTTTACCGCCGTCAAAGATCAGCCGCGTACCGCCAATAGTGACGCCGCCGCTTTCCGCCGCGGCCGCTAATCCGCTAGCCAGTAATATAAGCAAGAGGGGAAAGACTCTATATCCGTTATGCATGATAGCCATTTACTCCACAGATACGAAAAAGGGTTGGACCGGTTTTCGTCGGTCCGAGGAATAACGCCGACGAAATAGCAATGCGCCGGCGAAATATCCATTAGTTGTAATTAAGAGTAAAACTGCTGGTCGCGTTGGCGAATCCTGCACTCACGGTATTAGCCGTCGCATAATAGCGGGCGACGAATGCGAGGTTATTATCGCCAGCCTGTAGTGGATACGCGGACGAGGCGGTATATAACGGCACCACGACATTCTTGTTATCCATTAATTGAATACCCACGCCCTTGGCGACGCCGGCTTCTTGCGTTAGCGCCAGAAGGGTGGCGACGTTGCTATCCGCCGTACCGTCGAATTTAACCGTGGCGGACTTCGCCGACTCAGGGCAATCTTTGAGGGCAATATTAAATTTAGTTGGCGAGGCCGTTGAGCCCGCGCCGGTGAAGGCACTGCTGGAGACGTTCCCCATCATGACCGACAGCGGGTTACTCATATTATTCACCACCGTGCAGGCGCTATCGGTGATGGAACCGTAAAAATTAATCCGGCCATCGTCGGCTAATACCGATGCGGAGAAGGCAGCCGCCGCCAGGCTAACGGCAATAAGACACTTTTTCATAAGGTTGTCCTTATAAGTAATGGGATAGGTAATACATTCGCGGAAAGAAGATATCCGTGAATATTTATTAATCCGATAGTCAGATGTCCGGAGAAAATAAGTTCAGTGATGCTGAAGCGTATTTCGGCAGAAGACATTTTGTATCAAAGTGTCTTGTTTAGTTTTATATATTTTGTTTGTTAACTTTGTCGTTATAAATGCCATGGATGGCGTTTTATGCGATACTTAAAACTGCTTCTTGCGTTTGATGTGGTAAAAAATCTGGTGGGCTGCGGCGCGCTGGCGGAGGTCAGGATTCGCTGCGAAAGTAAAGAATGTAGATAATCTATTGATTATTAATGTTTTTAATTATTACCGAACTGGAAAACCTTACGACTTGACAGGTTATTGGCGATTCTTTATGTTGGTGACAATCTGATACATTATGTCAAGTAAGAAATATATTCCTTGTTGCTTCACCATATATTTTTAAATCTTGCAGCATTGCTCGCAGTATAAAGCACCGTATGCTGAATATTTCGGTGACCGAGATAATCCTGAATCAATCGGGTATCCATGCCCTTATCGGCCAGCGAAAAACCGCAGGCGTGACGCAGCATATGGGGATGCGCCGCAATCCTCAAACCGGCGCTTCGGCTGTAATGGCTAATTAACACGTGGATCCGCTGACGCGATAGCGGTGTTCCTTTTTGCGACAGAAAGAGCCAGTCGCTGTCGCTATTGCGATAGTTTTTACGCACCATCAGCCATTCACGGATAAACCCCATCTCGCTGGAAAAGAGGGGATGGGTGGTGGAAAACCCATTTTTAAGCCGTTTGACGTAGATTGAGTGGTTATGCAGGTCAAGGTCCGATAGCCGCCAGTGGCGAATTTCGCTGACGCGGCAGCCATGAATGAAGCACATCCAGATTAAACAACGGTCCCTCTCCGGGTTCGCCCCCTTGCTCGCTTCGTAAATGATTTTTTTAATCTCCGCTTCGGTGAGATATTTTCGTTTATTCATGATTAACCTCCTGAATAGCCATCAAATATTTATCCCTTCAGGCGTATTTCGCCCTGGGTAACGCAGTCAGCTGAGTGCGCCGGGTATGATTAAACAGCGGGGAGAGGATAGCAAGGTGGCTGGGCCTTACTCGCCCGCCGCCGCGCGGGTTCTGCGGCTGTCGTTATAACCTGACATTCCTTCAACTTACTTTTATAAATTAAAAAATTTTAAACATTTAATGCGTGATAGTTTTACATTAATTTTACAAATGAATATGATTCCTTACGTTCTTCGCTCTGTCCGGGAGCGTCCAACTAACATGATATGCGGTCTGTGCTCTTATCTATTCGATAAGGCGCTATTTATATTAGATGTTTTGGTTTTTTCGACTGAAGTCGTATGGAATGAACTATGGACGAACGACAAGGTAGCGGGAGAGGGATTTTCTTCACCGTTTACCGATTACTCTTTGTATTACTCAGCTTTGGCATTGGACTCTTTTTCACTTTATGGGGAGGCAAACTCCTCTCTCTCGGCGGCAGCGCCTGGTATCTGTTAGCCGGTCTCGCTTATCTACTTATCGCCGTCGGCTATCTCATCCGCAGCCGCTATGTCCTGCCTTTTGCCATTCTGACTTTCCTGTTGACCCTTTGCTGGGCGCTGTATGAAGTGCAGTTCAGCTACTGGGGCCTGATCCCGCGGCTGGTGGTTCCCGCGCTGATGCTGATGCTGGCCCTGTGGCTGGCGGCGACGCTGCCGATGCGGCCTGCGCGGCGGCGCTACGCCAACTGGAGCGCCTCGGCGATTTTCCTGCTGCTGCTGGCGACCCTGGTATCAGCGTTTTACCCGCACGGCGCTATTCATAACGGCGTAGTCAAAGCGAGCGGCGACGCAACGCCGACCCTCGCGTCGAAAAATGATAATTGGGCGTTTTTTGGTCGCGATGCCTCCGGTACCCGTTTTGCGCCGTACGAAGAGATTACGCCGCAAAACGTCAAAAATCTGAAAGTGGCCTGGACGTACCACACCGGCCGCCGTCTTACCGGCGCCGGCATTGGCGTCGATGAAAATACCCCGTTGCAAATTGGCGACACGCTCTACTCCTGTACGCCGCTGAACGTTGTCACCGCGCTGGATGCGGATACCGGGAAAGCGCGCTGGCGTTTTGACCCGCACGCAGGTACCGCCGAACACGTCACCTGCCGCGGCGTTGGCTATTACGATGTACAAAGTGATGATTCGCTGAGCGCGGAAGAGAAGGCCAGCCCGGCGCTGCAGCAGTGCCCGCAGCGTATCCTGGTGTCGACCGTCGACGCCCGGTTGATCGCCCTGAACGCCAAAACCGGCGAACCGTGCGACGACTTTGGCGAGCACGGTAGCGTCGACCTGAAGCAGGGGATGGACAATACCGAAAACAGCAAACGCTACCACCCGACCTCTACGCCGGTGATTATGGGGCATATTGCGGTACTCGGCGGCTGGGTGCGCGATATCGTGCATGGCGAACCCTCCGGCGTGGTACGGGCGTTTGACGTACGAAACGGAAAGGTGGTGTGGGCGTGGGACGTTGGTCAGCCGGAAAACGTTACCGACCCGGTAAAAGGTCGCGTCTATACCCTCGAAACGCCGAACGTCTGGACAGTGCCGGGCTTTGATAAAGAGCTGAACCTGATTTATTTGCCAACCGGTAACGGTCCGCCGGACTACTGGGGCGGCGATCGCAACGCGGCCAAAGAGAAATACGGTTCTTCCGTGGTGGCGGTGGACGCCAGCACCGGCGAGACGAAGTGGGTCTTCCAGACCGTACATCATGATATCTGGGACTATGACCTGCCGTCGCAGCCGGTGCTGTTCCATATGAAAAATGAGCGGGGCGAAGAGGTTCCGGTCCTGATCCAGACTACCAAAACCGGGCAGATCTACGTGCTTGACCGTCGCAGCGGTAAGCCAGTGACCCGGGTAGAAGAGCGGCCCGTCGCCCGCGACGGCGCGGAAGGCGAACATCTCTCCGCCACTCAGCCGTTTTCCACCGGCATGCCGCAGCTGGGCGTCGAGCCGCTCACCGAGAAATCCATGTGGGGCGTGACGCCGTTCGATCAGCTGATGTGCCGTATCGATTTCAAAGAATCGACGTATCTGGGGATGTATACGCCGCCGTCAGAGAAACCGTATATCGAATGGCCAAGCCTGCTGGGCGGCATGAACTGGGGCGGCATGACTATCGATGAGCGCACCGGAACGCTGTTCGTCAACGATATGCGTATGCCGCTGAGAATGTCGCTGGTGCGGAAAGAGGATATGGCGAAATATAAAGTCTCCACCGACGAGGTGCCGGGCTTTATGGGGACCGTGCGTCCGCAAATCGCCGGGCCATACGGCGGCGTGCGGATCGATATTTTGCAGTCGGCGCTGGGCGTCCCCTGTAATACCCCGCCGTTTGGCACCATGAGCGCCATCGATCTCAATACTCGTCAGCTGATGTGGCAGGTCCCGATGGGGTCGGTGGAGGATACCGGGCCGCTGGGGCTGAAAACGCATATGCATATCCCGCTGGGGATGCCGACGCTGGGCGGCCCGACGTCAACCGCATCCGGTCTGGTGTTCTTCGCCGGAACCCAGGATAACTACCTGCGCGCGCTGGATTCCGCCACCGGTAAAGAGCTGTGGCGCGCCCGTCTGCCAGTAGGCGCCGTGGCGGCGCCGCTGATCTATAAATCACCGAAAAGCGGTAAAGAGTACGTGGTGATCTCCGCCGGGGGCGCCAGCCACTCGCCGGACGTGGGCGATGATATTATCGCCTTCGCGCTGGAGGAGTAATTAACCCCGATTGGCGCTTATGCAGCAGCCGCCCCTTTGTGGGCGGCTTTTTTTATGGTCTGAAGCCTGGCCGGCGCTAAACCACATGGCAGGCGACGCGGTGGCCGTCGGCGACCTCCCTTAATCCCGGGATTTCGCGCCGGCAGCGGTCGCTGGCCTGCGGACAGCGGGAGGAAAAGCGGCAGCCGGCGGGCGGCCTCGACGGATCGGGTATTTCACCTTGCACTACCGCCAGCGGCTCGCTATTCGGATCGAGGGTCGGGACCGCCGCCAGCAGCGCCTGCGTATACGGATGCAAAGGCCGGCTGAATAGCGCATCGCGACTGGCGGTCTCCACCAACTGGCCGAGGTACATCACCGCCACGTCATCGCACAGATGCTCTACCACGCCGAGGTCATGGGAGATAAACAAAAACGTCACCCCATGGTCGTCGCGCAGATCGGAAAACAGATTAATAATCTGTGCCTGAATCGACACATCGAGGGCCGAAATGGGTTCATCGGCAATAATAAAATCCGGGTTTAGGATCAGCGCCCGGGCAATGCCGATGCGCTGGCGCTGGCCGCCGGAAAACTCGTGCGGAAAACGATGGTAGTGCTGCGGCGCAAGACCGCAGATGCGCATGACATCAATGGTTTTGTCATACAGCTCCTCCCGGCGACACAGCTTGTGCTCCAGCATCGCTTCACCGATGGCGTCACCGATGCGGATCCGCGGGTTTAACGAACTGTAGGGATCCTGAAACACCAGCTGGATTTTCGGGCGCAGCGCGCGCATTGCCCGCGGCGACAGTTCGGAAAGCTCCTGACCGCGAAACTTGACGCTACCGGCGGTCTTCTCATACAGCCCCAGCAGCGTACGGCCAACGGTGGTTTTCCCGCTGCCGGATTCGCCCACCAGGCCAAAAATCGTTCCCCGGCGAATCTTAAAGCTCACGCCATCCACCGCCCGCAGTTCGCCGGTCTGCTGACCGAACAGCCCGTCGCGCAGCGGGAAGTACTTTTTCAGCCCATCCACTTCAATCACGTATTCATGACTCATATCACGGACTCCGCGAGTTCACTATAAAAGCAGGCCGCCTGTTGGGTTTGCCCCACCAGCGGCGGAACGCCCTGGCGACAGCGCGCGGTCGCGTTGGCGCAGCGTTCGGCGAAGGCGCACCCGGCGGGCAGGGCGGCGAGGTCCGGCACCTGGCCGGGGATCGAGTAGAGGCGGCGGCGCCGTTCCCCCGGTACCGGACGGGAGGCAATCAGCCCCTGGGTATAGGGATGCTGCGGGTTGCGCAGAATATCGGCGGTCGCGCCCTGCTCGACGATCCGCCCGGCGTACATCACCACGACGTGCTCGGCCATCTGCGCGATGACCCCGAGATCGTGAGTAATCAGCATCATCGCCATCCGGTTGGCCCGCGCCTGGTCGCGCAGCAGGCGCAGAATTTGCGCCTGCACGGTCACATCCAGCGCGGTCGTCGGCTCATCGGCAATCAGCAGCTTCGGCTGACAGCTCAGCGCCATGGCGATCATCACCCGCTGCAGCATGCCGCCGGAGAGCTGATGTGGATAGCTGGCCATCAGGCTCTCCGCCCGCGCCAGCCCGACATGGGCGAGCAGCGCGGTAGCGTGCCGCCATGCGGCTTTCGGCGACTCGCCTCGGTGACGAATCAGCGGTTCGCACAGCTGCTCGCCAACGGTGAGTACCGGGTTCAGGGCGGTCATCGGCTCCTGAAAAATCATCGCCAGCTGATTGCCGCGCAGGTCGGACATGCGGGCCTTATTCAGCCGTAGCAGGTCCTGGCCCGCGAAAAGAATCTCTCCGCCGTCAATGCGAGCCGCCTGCGGCGGCAGCAGGCCCATTAACGACAGGGCGGTGACGCTTTTGCCGCAGCCGGATTCGCCGACCACGCCCACGGTCTGCCCAGCGTGGATAGAGAACGACACCTCCTGCACCGCGCGTACCCGGCTTTTGTCGGCGGCAAACGAGACCGAAAGCTGATTAAACGTCATTAACGGGCGACTCATTTCAGCCTCTGTTTCATTTTGGGATCCATCGCGTCGCGCAGGCCGTCGCCCAGCACGTTGATGGCAATAACGGTGATAAAAATGGCGATCCCCGGCGGCATCCACAGCCAGGGACGGCGCTGAAAGTCGATCAGGCTGTTGGCGGCGTCCATCATATTGCCCCACGACGGCGTTGGCGGCACCACCCCAAGCCCGAGGTAGCTGAGCGCCGACTCGCTGAGAATGGCGTTAGCCACCGCCATGGTCGCCATCACCACCAGAATCGGTACCGTATTCGGCAGCAGATGACCAAACAGGCGGCGTCGTGCCGACAGCCCCAGCACCTGGGTCGCCAGCATAAAGTCGCGCTCGCGCAGGGAGAGGCACTGTCCGCGCACCAGCCGCGCCAGCTTCGGCCACTCCAGCAGGCTCAGCATAATCACCACCATATAGATACGTGAGTCCGGCGAGAAATCGAGTTCGGACAGCATCGCGCCCGCGACAATCAGCAGCGGCAGGCCGGGGATGGTCATCACCAGGTCGGCAAAACGCATAATGAGTTTATCGGTCAGGCCGCCGGCGTAGCCAGACAGCGCGCCGAGCAGATAGCCAAGGGCGACCGACAGCAGCATGGTCAGCAGGCCAATAATCAGCGAAATGCGCCCGGCCAGCAGCAGGCGGGTATAGATATCGCGACCGAGAAAGTCGGTGCCCAGCCAGTGCGCCGCGCCGGGCGGCTTGTTGATCATCAGGGCGTCGGTGGCGTCGTCTTGCCACGGCGACCACAGCGGCCCCAGGACGCACCACAGGGCCATGACCGCCAGCAGCAGCAGGCACAGCATCGCCAGCCGGTTGCGGCGCAGCGCCCGCCAGGCCTGACGCCAGGGGGACGGGGTCACCTGGGCCAGCGCCGGGATTTCCGCCTTACGCAGGCGTCGGCGGGAAGAGAACAGAGAGCTAAGCATCAGGACCTCACGCGAATGCGCGGGTCGGCCCACGCGTAGAGCACATCGGCAATCAGGTTGCCAAGAATAGTGAGCACCGCCAGAAACAGGGTGAAGCCCATTAACACCGGGTAGTCGCGGGCGGCCAGCGAATCGATATGAATATGCCCGGCCCCCGGCCAGTTAAACACTTTTTCGGTGATGATCGCCCCGGAGAAGAGTCCCGGAAGCTCGAAGCCGAGCAGGGTGATGATCGGCAGCAGGGCGTTACGCAGGGCGTGCTTGAGGATAACCGTGCGTTCGCGCAGCCCTTTGGCGCGGGCGGTGCGGATAAAATCCATTTTCACCACATCGAGCATGCTGGCGCGAAAATAGCGGGTCAGGCTGCCCGCCTGGAGCATCACCAGCGCCAGTACCGGCAGCGCCAGATGGGCGGCGACCTGCAGCACATACTCCCAGCCGCTGTCGTCGCTGCCGGTATTGGTCATGCCCCCCACCGGTAGCCAGTGCAGATCGACGGCGAACCATTTGATCAGCAGCAGGCAGAGGAAAAAGGTCGGGAACGACATGGCGGCGAACACCGCGACGCTCACCAGATGATCGAATGCAGAATTGGGCTTCAGCGCCGAGATCACGCCCACCGTCAGGCCAATTCCCCAGTAGAACACTAGCGCCACGCTGGCCAGCAGAAAGGAGTTCCAGATGTACTGGTTGA
The DNA here is from genome assembly GCF_018139045.1 of Klebsiella pasteurii. NCBI lineage: Bacteria > Pseudomonadati > Pseudomonadota > Gammaproteobacteria > Enterobacterales > Enterobacteriaceae > Klebsiella > Klebsiella pasteurii. The sequence goes on along the minus strand of NZ_CP073236.1, from coordinate 1,474,811 downwards.
GCAGCTGACTGACCGGGATCTGGTACTGCAGCGAGAACCCCAGATCGCCGCGCAGCAGCTGGCCGAGCCAATGGAGATAGCGGGTGAGCAGCGGCTGATCCAGGCCGTAAATGGCTTTCAGTTCGGCGGCGCGAGCGGCGGTGAGGGTGATATTGCCATCGATAAAATCGCCCGGCGTTTTGGCAAACAGCATAAAAATGATAAAGGAGGCCAGCAGCAGCATCGGCAGCGTTTGCAGCAGCCGTCTCAGGATGAAATTTCTCATGACATTCTCACGTCAGCCGCCGGGAGGCCCGGCGGCTCAGGATTACTTAACGATTTTGACATCCGGCAGACTGCCGGTCAGGCCGTTGTAGATATCCGGTTTGAAGCCGCTAACCCGGGCGCTGCTCGCCGAGAGAATTTCGCGGTAGCCGAGCAGGATCACCGGCGGGTCCTGCGCCAGCACCTGATACAGCCGGTGGTAGATTGGCTTACGTTTTTCCACGTCGAGCACCGAGTTGCCTTCGGTTATCAGCTTGTCAACCTGCGGATTGTTATAGCCGGACTCTTTCGCTTCCGCGCTGTAAAAATCCCACACGCCATCGTGCGGGTCATTAAGGGTGCTGGTGCTGAACGATGCCAGGTCGTAATTACCCGATTTACGCTGCGCCATCAGGGCGTTGAAGTCGACCACCTGCGGTTTTAACAGCACGCCAATCTGCTGCCAGTTCTCTTTGGCGATGGGGATCAGCGCATCGTTGAGCACTTTCTTGCTGACCAGCAGGGTTAACTCGAGGCGTTTGCCATCTTTAACGCGGATACCGTCTGCGCCCGGTTTCCAGCCGGCTTCGTCAAGCAGCTTTTTCGCCTGCGCCGGGTCATAGTGATACGGGTTCACCCCATCGGCGTTCCAGGCCCAGGAGATCGGCGCGATAGGCTCAATCGCCACTTTACCGTAGCCCTGGTAGACCACATCAATCAGCTTCTGGCGGTCGAGGCCGTAAATCAGCGCCTGGCGTACCTTCACGTCCTTCAGCGCCGGGCGGCGGAGGTTAAATTCCACCTGGCTGTAGTCGCTGGAACCGTAGAGGTTGATATTGGCAAAACCGAGCATTTTCAGCTGTTCGATATCATCAGGACGCGAGGTAAAGGCGTCGTAGTCGGTTTCGCCCGTCTGGAAGAGCTGGAAGTTGGTCGACGGGTTGGTCACGCGATAAATAAAGCGCGGAGTCGGCGGGGTTCCGCGATAAAAGTGGCTGTTGGCGTGGAAACGAATCTCCTGGCCGGGGATGTATTTGTCGTAAACGTAGGGACCGTTGCCCAGCGGTTTGCCGTGCAGGGTGCGCAGATAATCGAGATTCCCGCGCTGGTAGCCTTTGCCGTAATAGGCTTTGGAGAGGACCGGGCCGCCAATTTTTGCCAGCGTCGTCGCGCCCGGTTGGGTGGTGGTTACCTGGAGCGTTAAGGGATCAATCACTTTCAGGCCGCTGACGCTATCGGCTTTCCCCGCCTTGTAGTCCGCGCCGCCGGCGATATTGGCGAGCGTAATATCGGTATCGCCATCGTATTTCGGGTCCAGCAGCACGGTGAGGGTAAAGGCGACATCCTCGGCGGTCAGCGGCGAACCGTCGCTAAAGGTCAGGTTGGGACGCAGCTTGATGGTGTAGACCTTGTTATCCGAACTGACCGTCCAGCTTTCGGCGAGGCCCGGCACCAGCTTGCCGTGGCTGTCCCAGTCGATCAGGCGCGAGAAGATGACGTTGGTGACGTTCTCATCCCAGCCGTTGACGAAGAAGTAGGGGTTAAATATACCCTGCGGCTCGGAGATGCCGGCCACGACGGTATCTTTGCGCAGCTTCGCCGCCGCGGGGATCTGGCTGGCATCGCTGGCCGGGGTGATCCCTTCTTTTAAAATGTCGTCGGCGATGGCGACAGAAGAAAATGCCACCGCGCCGCCGAGCAACGCTATTTTCAGAGCAAGCGCGAACCGCGTTTGTTTGGTTTTTAACCCGTGCAGTAGTCTGGACAAAAGTGCTCCCTCATCAATTGATTGCGTTGAGTATTTACAAATCATGACGAAAGATAAGAGGCGCATCGCAGCCTGTCTAACAACGAAAGGCTATGGCTTATAGCAATTTAGCATTAGCTATAATTCTGCATTAATCTGCCATTTTTGTGCTAAGCGCCAGCGTTCTCTGCTGTCTGCGGGGGAGAGAAAGGGGAAGGGCCGCCATCCGGCCGCAATGCTGCGGTAAGCAGTACGTAGCGTGCGGCGACCGCGGGCAGGCCCGGAACGTAAGCCGAAAGTTTATGGCGTCTGCCAGAGCGTATCCGGTTCGGAAAACCCCTCTTCGACCCGGGCGAAAAAGCGGCTGGCGTGCAGGCCGTCGACGAAGGCGTGATTGAATCTGCCCGCGACCGGGATAATGCCGTTTTTGAGCTTGCCCCAGGTGAGGGCGGGTACCGCTGCGCCGACGTAATACTCGGCGTGGGTCATGGCGCTGAAATGCAGCCATGGCAGGCAGCTGGCGCAGAAGAAGTTCTCGCCGTTGACGATAAGCGGCGCCGGCGCGGTCCGTTTCGCCGCGTCAATCTTCGGCGTAGCCGCAGCGCTAAAGGCGGCAAAGTCAGCGGCGTTATCGCACCAGACCTGGCGAAAACCTTCCTGCGCGGTCATCACCGGCGTCATCACAGCCAATTGATCATATTCGACAATCTCGTCGTCCAGCAGCCGCTGCTTAAGCTGTGGCACGTCGTTTGCCGCGCGCACCAGCCCGTAGAGCGCCAGCTGGAAAAAAGAGACGCCGCGATCTTTCGCGCATTCGTATAGCCGCTGCGCCTCGACGGGAACGCAGAGATTAAAGCTGGGGTTGGCAAAACCGCGATAAAAATCAAAATGATCTTTTCGCGGCCAGTGTTGTTTGTCGATTACGCGATAGTTGGCCACGGGCCTCTCCTGTTGGCTGACTTTCCTTCACTATGCGACGATTTCAATCAGGTTGCCATCGGGGTCTTTGATCACCGCTTCATAGTAGCCGTCACCGGTGGTTCGCGGTGGGGAAACCAGTATTCCCTGCGCGTCGGCGCGTTTCGCCAGCCTGTCGACATTTTCCGCGCCGCCAACGCTTATCGCCAGGTGCACCCAGCCAGTACGGTTATTATCCGCCGTCAGTGCGACCAGCCCCGGCTTGGTCATCAGCTCAATGGCAACGTTGTCGCCAATCTTGACAAAAAAGGACTCAAAACCGGGGTTGGTTTGGCTGCAGTACTTCTCATTGATCTCGCCGTCGAAAAACGACACCCAAAAATGGGCCTGTTGCTCAAGCTGGCGGGTCCATAGAGCGATGTGGGCAATTTTCATAGCAAACCTCTTGATAGGGTGAGTTGACAGTCAGGGCCGTAATGCACGATCATGCACTTTGTTGCTCGATGAAGATTTAATCAGGAGTTACTTGTGCTCGATTATGCTGCTTTCCCCAAACAACGACAAGCGCTTATTTGCCAGATTCTGCAGGAGAACGGCAGAGTGGTTTGCGCCGAGCTTGCCGACCGCCTTAACGTCTCCGAGCATACTATTCGCCGTGATTTACATGAACTTAGCCGGGAAGGGTACTGTAAAAAGGTCTACGGCGGCGCGGTGATGACCCTGCCGGAGGCGGGGGACTATAGCGAGCGCAAAGAGAAAAATACGGCGACAAAAAGCAGGATCGCGCAGAAGTGCGCAAAGCTGGTGAAGCCCGGCGGCTGCATTTTTATCGATACCGGCACCACCAATCTGGCGATGGCGGAAGCGTTACCAGCGGAGCTGGCGTTAACCGTGGTCACCAATTCTCCCGAGATCGCCGCCGTCCTGCTCAAGAAACCGCTGTACGATGTGGTCATGCTTGGCGGTCAGATCCAGCGGGCCAGCGGCGGCTGCGTGGGCGCCTCCGCGGTGGCGCAGATTCAGGGTATGCTTTTCGATCAGGGTTTTATCGGCGGCTGCGCTATGGCGCCCGAGTCTGGCCTGACGGGTTTTGACTACGCCGACTGCGAATTTAAAAAAGCGGTGATCAAGCAGTGCAGCGAAATCATAGTCGGCCTCACCTCCGATAAGATCCCGGCGGTGGCGCGCTTTATGGTGGTCGAAAGCAGCGCCATTGATGTGCTGGTGGTCGAGGAGAACATCAGTCGGGAATATCGCGACGCGTTCAGCGAACACGATATTCGTATTTACACCGTTTAAGCGCCGTATGGACTTACTTTGACAACGACGTGGCAATCAGGCGCAGGCCGAGGGCGCCCAGCACCGTGGCGGTGAGGATATCGATCTTACGCTTCATGCGCAGATAGACGCCGCGCGGTCGGGCGGAAGAGAGCACCAGGGCCACCAGCGAATACCAGCTGACGTCGATCAGAAAGCTCATCAGCGGCACGATATAGTAAAAGGCCAGCGGGATGCGCTCCGGCAGCAGGGCGGTAAAAATAGAGGCGAATACCAGCGCCGTTTTTGGGTTGCTCAGCTGGGTATACAGACCATCGCGGAAGGTTTTCAGCAGCGAATGTTCCGCCGCCATGCCACCTGCCGCAAAATCCATCGGCTGCGCCGCGCCGCGGTAAATTTTATACCCCAGCCAGAGCAGATAGAGGCCGCCTGCGACCTTCAGGCCAATAAACATTTCCGGCACTGCGGTCAGAACTTTTTGTAACCCCAGCATGGCCATAATCGAAAAGATGGCCGCTCCCGCGCCGGTGCCCAGCGCGGTGACCAGACCGTGCGTTCTTGAGCGCGCAACGGCGTTGCGGGCAACGTAAATGAAGCTCGGGCCGGGACTAATCACGCCCATAATAAGGACGGCGGCAAGGGCCATCAGGCTGGATAAGAACATAAACGCTCCTGGTTGACGTTGAGCGCTAAAGTCGTATCTGGCTCCGGCTCATGATTGATTTCGCTCTCAAAAAAATAAACAATCTTTACCCCTCTGTCACCCAACTTTGCGAGGTGATGTTTAGTTGCCCGTTCGAATAACGATTCCCATTTCGCGCGTCGGTGATAAACTGACTAAATGTGATCTTTGTCATATCGTCATTAAAACAGAGAAAAGAGACACTGCTATGCAACATATCATTGAGGGCTTCCTCAACTTCCAGAAAGAGATCTTCCCGCAACGTAAAGAGCTCTTCCGCAGCCTGGCATCCAGCCAGAATCCTAAAGCGCTGTTTATCTCTTGTTCAGATAGCCGCCTGGTGCCGGAGCTGGTGACCCAGCAGGAGCCGGGGCAGCTGTTTGTGATCCGTAACGCCGGGAATATCGTGCCCTCTTTCGGTCCTGAGCCGGGCGGGGTTTCCGCCACCATCGAGTATGCCGTCGTCGCCCTGGGCGTGACCGATATCGTCATTTGTGGCCACTCCAACTGCGGCGCGATGAAAGCCATCGCCACCTGCCAGTGCCTGGACCCGATGCCTGCCGTCTCCCACTGGCTGCGCTACTCCGATGCGGCGAAAGCGGTCGTGGAGAAGAAAACCTGGGCCAACGAGACCGATAAAGTCAACGGAATGGTGCAGGAAAACGTCATCGCCCAGTTGAACAACATCAAAACCCACCCGTCGGTTGCCGTGGGCCTGCGCGATAGCACGCTGCGTCTGCACGGCTGGTTCTACGATATTGAAAGCGGCGATATTCGCGCGCTGGATAAAAACAGCAAGACCTTCGTGTCGCTGTCGGAAAACCCTGACGTCTATTTCGAATAAACCTCCCGCAGGGCACGGAAGCCCTCGTTCCCGCCTTATCTGCCATACTTATTACTCCTGCGTAGTCTGTTTTTTTAAGGGGAAGTAATGATCAAGCTGTGCGCAACCTGCGGCACTTCTTACGACGACGGCGACAACATCCTGAGCCGGTGCCGTATCTGTGAGGATGAACGTCAGTACGTCCCGGCCAGCGGCCAGGCATGGATTGAATTAGAGACTCTGGTTCGCACTCATGGGAATAAGTGGCGGCAGCATAGCGGCGAGCTGTTGAGCATCAAGACGGTACCGAAATTTGCCATCGACCAGCGCGCGTTTCTGCTGCTCACCCCGCAGGGGAATATTCTGTGGGACTGCATCGCCAATCTGGACGCGGCGACAAAAACCCTGATCGCCGCGCTGGGCGGGATAAAAGCGATCGCCATTTCTCATCCTCATTACTACACCACGATGCAGACGTGGGCGGAAGCCTTCGACGCGCGAATCTACCTTCATGCCAGCGATCGCGAATGGATTATGCGCGATAGCCCGGCAATCACGCTGTGGGAAGGGGATGCGCTGGAGATCCTCCCTGCGGTGCGGTTGCTGCGGCTGGGCGGGCATTTCGCCGGAGGCACCGTTCTGCACTGGGCAAAAGATGATGGCATCATGCTGGCGGGCGATATCATCCAGGTGACGCCGGGGGCGCACGCCGTTTCGTTTATGTGGAGCTATCCCAATTTGCTGCCGCTCGCGGCAGCCAGCGTCGAGAAGATCGTTGAGCGTCTGGGCGATACGCCCTTTGAAGCGCTGTACGGCGCCTTCGAGGGACAGAACGTCACGAAAAATGCCCGGCAGATCGTTTTAGATTCAGCGCAGAAGTATCTCGCCTGCCTGAATACGACGGCGCACCGCTGAGGGCGCGCCGCCTGCGGCTTATACCACGCCGTCGCCGCCATCGGAGCACCACACCTGGCCGGAGGTGAAGGAGCAGGCGTCGGAAGCCAGGGTTACGTACAGCGGCGCAATCTCCACCGGTTGGCCGGGGCGGCCTAGCGGCGTATCGGCGCCGAACTGACGAACTTTCTCATCCGGCTGGCCGCCGCTTGACTGCAGTACCGTCCAGTAGGGGCCGGGGGCGACGGCGTTAACCCGAATGCCCTTCGGCCCCAGCTGTTTGGCCAGCGACTTGGTGAACGCCACCAGGCACGCTTTGGTTTGCGCATAGTCCAGTAGGATGGGGCTTGGCTTAAAGGCCTGGACTGATGAAGTATTAATAATCGCGCTGTGTTCTTTAAGATGACGCAGGGCGGCTTTAGTGATCCAGAAGGCCGCATAAACGTTGGTTTTGAAGGTGGCGTCAAAGTCGGCGGTGGTCAATTCTTCCAGCGATTCGCAGTATTGCTGGCGTCCGGCATTATTGACCAGAATATCCAGCCCGCCGAGTTCGCTGACGGCCTGTTCGACCAGGGTTTCGCAGAAGGATTCGTCGCGCACATCTCCCGGAATCGCGACGGCCTGACGTCCTTCGGCCTCAATGAGAGCAATCACGGTTTCCGCATCGGACTCCTCTTCCGGCAGATAGTTGATCGCCACATCGGCGCCCTCTCGGGCGAAGGCGATCGCGACCGCGCGACCAATCCCGGAATCGCCGCCGGTAATCAGGGCGCGTTTGCCGGCGAGTCGACCGGCGCCGACATAGCTCAGTTCGCCGTGATCCGGCTGCGGCTTCATCTCTTCGGCAAGACCTGGCGGCGATTGCGGTTGGTCAACAAACGGGGGACGGGGATACTTCGCGGTATTATTAGCGTAATCGCTCATACTGACCTCCTCGTGTTAAAAGATTAAGCGTAGTTGCTGGTCAGCCAGTGGTGGAATATCGAGGAATATTTGAACAGCTTCGCTTTTAGAATTTTTGCGTTTTTATTCATCTCCGAACGGTAATTCACTGATTGCCGGGAAACTTTTAAAAATGAGAAGCGACGGCAGCGTTGGCCATTTTAGGATTATTCTATCGCAAGCCTGACGGTATATTTAGGCGGGGATTAATACTGCCTGGCGCTCATATTTACGCGGGCGCTGAAAACATTAAAAATATTTCCCGATGATTCATCAGGCACGGAACTTGTGAAAATGAATAGTAGCAACCAGACTTATTAAGACAAAAGAAAAATACGCTGGAGGTATTGCTGATGAAAAAATTACTGGCTGTTATTTTCTGTTCGCTGATGGCGCAAGGCGTCTACGCCGCGGATGAAGGTGGGTTTAAAAAAGAGGCTGCTCCACCTCCGCCGCATAAAATTGATGATGGCTATCGCGGGACTGAAGATGGTCGGATCATGACCGTGCGCCAGGCGCTGGATATGCACGATGGGGCAACCATTTCATTACGCGGCAATCTTATTGAGCAGCACGGCGACGATCGCTACAGCTTTCGCGATAAAACCGACACCATTGCGCTAATTATTCCCGCCGCGGTTTTTGATGGCCGCGAAGTGAAGCCCGATCAGATGATCAGCATCAACGGCAGCCTTGATAAAAAAATGACGCCGCCGGTGGTGCGGGTGGATCGGATCCAGAAATAATCGCTTAGTCAGGAGAAATGCATGTCCGTAAAAAATCCAGCCGACCCGGATAAGTGGGGCCGTCATCCGTCGAAAGAGGACCCGCGCGAACAGGGGGAAGTGCCGAGAAAAAGAGATGACAGCGAAGATCATAAAAAAGATCCCTGGCATCCGCAGTCCGGAAAGCGCTAGAACGGCCGCCCGTGAGGGCGGCTCGGGTTAAAAATCGATTGGCGACAAACGGCGGCGGGAGCGGCTAGCCGGCGTAGATATGGCCTTCGCTATCGCCGCGCCGATTTCCGCGCAGGCGGTGATCCCCTGAACAAAAGGCTGGTCGTGCATCAGCCAAGGGATGGCGGCAAAGGCGATGCGTCCGCGTACCTCAGAGGGCTCCAGTAACGTATAATCGTCTCCGACTTCCGGGATATCTTCGCCGGTCGCCAGCAGTTGCTCCCTTAGGTGCGGGAAGGGCAGATCTTTATTTTTCAGCGGTTTTTGCCCTCTGGCATCAATAAACACATCAAACGTATAGCGATTTTGTTCGCTGGTAAGCACCGTCTTTTCATGCTCTACCGCCATCTCATAGTTGTGCCCTAAGGCGAGAATACTGATGACGCCCGCTTCGCGCAGCGCCAGCAGTCGGCGGATAGACTCCGAAGGAATGGCTGCATAGCAGTCGATAAAGACCCGCGCAAGGCCATTTTTGAAACGCTCCCGGTCATGGTCATTAAGGTGAGGCACCATCGCCTGAACGGCTTCATGCAGCCGCAGGATCGCGTAGCGCCAGGGAACCGTATATCGCGCGCGCTTGTTGCGCTCAACTTCTTCGAGGTTATCCAGCGCCCAGTGGAACGGATTATGCTGCTGGCGCTTAGCGAACCACGCCTCGCTGAAGCTGTCTGCATTCAGGCTGTGAAGGGCGATATTTTCGCTCCATAGGGGGTCGGCAAGCGCGATCTCCTTCGCTACCAGCTCAAAGACGCGATCGAGCAGACCGTCGCTCCCCGCGGCGATGGAGTGTTCCATCGCGCTTTCGCTCACGATGCTGAGCGGCTCCCAGGGAATAGGACAGTAAAAATCCGCTTCGGGAAGAATGCCGGAGCGCGACATCAACACGATTTTTAGCGCTTCGCTTGCCTCGTCCAGCCTGAAAGAGAGGGCGTCATCGTTGGACCCAATAAAGCGGCCGTGCTGGACGGCGACGGCCATCGCGGCATCAATCCCGCTGAGCGAGGTGCCCATAATCCCCACCCGGCAGGGGGGAATGCTGGCCTCCATGAGGCCGGACCACGGGCTGGGAAACCAGGTGCGCGTCGACTCTTCTTCGTCGGGCCAGACGTGGCCGGTGGCGATAACCGCGAGATCAAAGGCTTCGTCGACCGGCTCATCTTCGACCCACATCCTCACCCCTTCTGCGGTCGCCTGCAGGTCGCTGACCCGGCAGGACTCATTGACCCGGATGTGAAAGCCCTGTTCTCTGGCCTCGGCGACCAGGCCAAGGAACTGGTCGCGAAAGTATTCGCCCAGCAGGATGCGCGGCAAAAATTGACGATCGTGCAACCCCTCATAATCGACGCCATAGCGCGCAAGGTGCGTCCGGCTCTGGGCCTTCAGCCAGTCGAGATAGGTGTTCTGGAGAGGCGGGATTTCAATACTGGCGATATTGGCCAGCATCATGCGCGAGTTTTCTTCATCGCTATAGGGCATGCCCACGCCCGCTTCCTCAGCCTGTTCGTAAATGGACACGTCCAGCGGCTCACCGCATTTAAGGAGTGAAAACAGGGTATAAATCCCGGTTGGACCGGCGCCGATAATGGCAATTTTCTTCATATAACTGACCCGCCGTTGTTGTTATCACATTTGTTGTCGGTGGCCTTCCGCCAGTTGAAAAGCTCCACGATTAATCATTTCCGGATAAGGGAAATCTGGCAGGATAATTGTGGTTCAAAATAAGGAAGAGAGCCAATCGCTGGCGGGCCTCTTCCTGATGGTTAGTTACAGCGTTGCGGCTTCAGAACCAGGTTTCGAGCTGCGCGCCGAAGAATAGCGTACCCGCGCTGTGGTATCCGGCGCTGCCGAAGGTGTCCGTGGAGGAGTAGCCATCCAGCGCGTTGTCCCAGCGCATCCAGGTGGCAAAAAAGCGGATTTCCGGGCGCTCAAAGAAGTCCGTCACGTTCTGCAGCTTGAAGGTGGGGGCAAACGTCAGCTTGTAGTAGCTGCCGCTGGCGGGTCGGTTACCGTTAAAACCTTTCGGGTCGATATCCATATACTGATAACTGCTTTCGTACTGCAGGGCGAAGTTCTGATTGATCTGCTGGATGACCCGGGCGTTCAGCGTCACCCAGTTATAATGGTCAGCGTCGATATAGCGGCTATTACTACTCTGCGCGACGATCAGCGGTGCAATGCTCAGGCTGTCGGTAAGCGCGGTCATCCCATAGGTGGCAAACTTGATGGTCCAGGCCGGACTAATCAGATAGCCGTCGGAACCCGGGCCGCGTACTTCCGCCCCCAGCGCGCGGCCATACAGCAGCGCCGTTTTCGTGCTCCCCGGGCGCAGTCCGTAGAAGCTGTCGCCGTGCCAGGCCAGCATAGTGTTAAACCCTTGCGAGGCTGCTTTATCCGAAGCCAGCCCATCGTTTATCCGTTTATTATTGTCCTGCGAGTAGAGCCCGTTGAGCATCCACTGTAATTTGCCCAGCCTGTTGTTAAGCGAGAAGGTGTAGTTTTGAATATAGGTGTTATCCGCTCCGGTCATATTGTTATATTCAACGTTGTCCATTGTCTCGATGTCATTGAAATTACGCCCGTATACCGCGAGATTGGTTTTTATATCCCCCGCGAAATTGACATCATAAATACCGGCGCCGGTACCGATTAAATTCATCATATCGGAATCAAGCCAGTGAATATCGAAATTATCCCGGTCTTCGCGCTTTCCGGCCCACAGCGTCGCCTGTTTAAATGCGCCGCTAAATGCGGGCATATCGCTCATCTCAACAAACGCCTGCCGGACGTTCATCTGGCCGTTGAAGGAACTATCCGTATTATAGGTTTTATCCCATTCGGCTATTTTCATGTAATAACGCAGCTGGCTATTATTATCATATTTTCGTCGGTAGTTGATATCGGCAGTAACATAGGTATCTGATTCATTACCCAGGCGCCCGACGCTGCCGCCGGTGCTGCCCGCAGGCGTCAGGGAAGGTCCCACGGTGGTGGTGGTACCTTTGCTGGTTAATATTCCGCTGCGCGCGTAGCCGCCGAATTTAATCTCTTGATTGTTATCTTGCGCGACCAGAGACTGCGGCGGCGTACTTTTTATTCGCGCTAAATCTTGCTCGGTTTTATGTTCTACGGCCTGTAATCTTTCTTGCGCGTGCGCCGCATTTTTTTCGGCGCTCGCCGCTCTCTTTTCCGCGCTATCTATTTTTCGCGTCGCATCCTGTAACTGGATGCGCGATTGTTTTAATTCGGCCTCGAGTCTTTCGAGCCGGGCGTTAATTTCACTCAGGGTCGTATCCGCAGCAGCGGCGGATGCTGGCAAAGCCAGCGCGCAAAGCGTAAGCATATAGGCTTTCATCATTAAGACCTGTATCGGGGTCGCTGTGCTCTGGACGTGCGGGTGCAGAGCACAGGTTACTGTGCCATTGAAATGGGTGGTTTAATCGGGTATTAAATTATTTTTCGGGCTGTATTAGTTTTTACGCCTCTTTGGTGGGTTTATTGGTTTTGACAAAAATGAAAGTCATTATAAAGGCAAAGATAAAGACGGCGATCCCGACGGTGATATAGGTAATAAACTGATAGCGATCGTAGAGATACATCAGCGGCGACAGCAGCACTGCCAGGCCGTAAGAGTTGGCTTTAATCGATAGCAGCGACAGGACCATGCCGCCCAGTGCTGAACTGGCGAGCATCACCATAATTGCGCGGAGTCCGGACTGCATCACAATACCGAATAAAGCCGGTTCTGAAACGCCTAATAGCTGGGTCAGAGTGGCGGAAATACCGGCGGTTTTAAACGCGACATTTTTCGCTTTCACCGAAATAGCCAGACACACGGCGGCGTTGGCAAACCCATACATCGCGCACACCGTAATCAACGGGTTAAACCCGGTGCCGGCAATGAGCGAGGTTTCGATCATAATAAACATATGGTGCATCCCGGTCATCACGGCAATCGGATAGATAAAGCCGATTAACAAACCGCCGATACCCGCAGGTAGGGTCAGAAACTGCTGGATAGCCATCACCGCATAGTGTTCAAAACCATGTACCAGCGGCCCTAAAACCAGCAGCGCGATGGCCACCGCGATCAGGATGACGATAAACGGCGTGAAAATCAGATCCATTGAGTTCGGCATTACCCTGCGGAAGAAAATTTCCAGCTTTGCGCCAATAATGCCGGTGAGCAGGGCGGTTAAAATAGACCCCTGATAGCCCACCAGCGGAATAAAGCCAAACACATAAATCGGGCTGCTGTGGCCGTAGGCGACGTCGTAGGCGTTGGGCAGCGCAGGGGAGACCAGCATCAGGCCGATTAAAAAACCGATAATCGGCGTCCCGCCAAATTTCTTAAACGCCGACCAGCAAATAAACGCTGCCAGAAAAGCGAAAGCGGTGTCGCAGAGCACCGTGGTCAGCGTTTGCAGAGCTGCCGGGATCTCATGGACGCTGCCGCCAAACCACGCCTGGACGGTATCGTTAAAAATGACCCCCTTCAGGCCAAGAAACAGACCGGTGGCCCCGAGGACCGGGACAATCGGCACGAAGACATCCGATAAATTGCGAATTCCCCGCTGTAACCGGCCCGTACTCTGCTTCGTCATTTCGTCCTTGCTGATTTCGGCCACCTGGTATTCGTTGACAAATTCCTGATAAACTTTATTAACGATCCCGGTTCCAAGGATTATCTGATACTGGCCTGAATTAAAAAATACGCCTTTGACTTCGCTAATATTGCGGATTCTATCGTCATCAATTTTCTGCCGATCTTTAACCTGCAAACGTAATCGCGTGGCGCAGTGGGTTGCGGAGGCAATGTTTTCCTTGCCGATGGTATTTACGATCTCAATGGCGATATTTTTATATTTGTTCATATTTAACTCATTCCTTAACGAGAATGGTTTGATAGGGTTTCAGGGTTGCGCCAGCGTCGGCATAATTATTGAGGACAATCTCACCTGCCGGGAGCGTAAAAGGCAGAGGTTGCGCGCTCAAATTGGTTATCGAGATGAAACGCTCTGTCTCCGTTGTCCGTTCGTAAGCAACGATACGATCGTCAACCTCCTCAATGGCGGCGAATGAACCATAGATCAGCGCCTGCGGATAGTGCCTATTTCGCAAGGCAATGATGGTCCGGTAAAACGAGAATACCGATTGTGCATCGTTTATCTGGCTTTGCGCGTTGACGCTGAAGTCGGTTGAGGAAAACGCCAGCCAGGGTTGTGCACCCTGGTTAAATCCGCCGTTGGGGCTCTTCGACCACGGAAAAGGGGTTCGCGAATTGTCGCGGGAGCGCTGGTTGATAAAACCCAGCGCCTGCTCTTCTGAGAAACCTTCCGCCAGGGAGCGATAGTAATTATCAATACTGGAAATATCGTCAAACTCGTCGATCGATTGCCGGCGGAAATTTTTCATCCCCAGCTCCTGGCCCTGATAAATAAATGGCGTCCCCTGCATAAAAAAATACATCGCGGCCAGCGCCGTGGCGCCGACATCATTCTGATAATCAGCGTCGCGGATAAGCTTGGACAGCGCGCGTGGCTGGTCGTGGTTTTCAATAAACGTTGTTCCCCAGCCTGCCTGACAAAAGGCGCGCTGGCTGGCAAAGAGCGCTTCTCTGAATTCTCGAACGCTCCAGCTGCGCTGTTTAAACCATTCCGAACCGTTTTCGACGTCGATATCGGCAGCGTGAAAATCGAAAATCATATTGAAGTAGCCGTCGGGCCCAATATAGCTGGCGTACTCTTCCAGGGGGACGCCCGGCGCCTCGCCCACGGTTACGCAGCGGCGGCGATTGAAGGTGCGTGCTTTTAGCTCATTAAGGAACCGTTCAATACCCGGACGATTGCGCGATTTACTTTTAATAGATACCAGACCATCAATACCGTCTGCGGGCAGAGAGGCATAGTCCTGATCCTTTTTAATAAAGGTAATGGCGTCGATGCGAAAACCAGCGATGCCTTTATCCAGCCACCAGTTAATCATGGCGTAGATTTCCTCGCGCAGCTGCGGGTTTTCCCAGTTGAGGTCTGGCTGCTTTTTATGAAAAACGTGCAGATAGTAGTTCTCTTCGCCAGCCACTTTTTCCCATGCGCTGCCGCCAAAAATCGATCGCCAGTTATTTGGCGCGCCTCCCGCCACGGCGGGTTTAAAGATGTAGTAATCACGATATTTCGATTGAGGGTCGGCCAGCGCGGCCTGAAACCAGCGGTGCTCATCGCTGGTATGGTTGACCACCAGATCGACCATCACCGCAATTCCCAGCTCGCCAGCCTCTGCAATCAGGTCGTCCACATCCTGCATCTGGCCTAAATCGGGATTCACCGCGTAGTAGTCCGCGATATCGTAGCCGTTATCCGCATCCGGCGAGCGGTAGAACGGCGAAACCCATATCATGGTGATACCAAGCGTTTTAAGATACGGCAGTTTGGCGATAATGCCCCGAATGTCGCCCACGCCGTCGTTATTGCTGTCATAGAAGCTTTTTGGGTACACCTGATAAATCACGGCTTCTTTCCACCATGCGCCTTTTTGTGATTGATTCATTATTTCTCCTGAGTATGAAATCGATACCATATTGAGTGAAAAAAATTATGCGGAGGCCCTGATAACCAGCTCTGATTTCAGGTCTTCCTCGTCATAGCGATATTGCGTGTGGTTAATCAGGGCCAGCAGGCGTTCCACGGATATGCGACCTAGTTGCTCGATAGGTTGGCTAACGGTGGTGAGCGGAGTAGGGACCATTTCGGCCACGGGGAGGTTATCAAAGCCCATTACCGCCAGTTCTCCGGGAATGCTCACCCCTTTCGCTGTCAGCGCGGAGATCACGCCGCAGGCAACCTCATCGCTACCGGCGAAAATCGCGTCAGGGCGCTCGCCTTTAGCCATTTGTAGAATTTGCTCGGCCAGACGCTGCCCGTCGCGCCAGGTATGGACGTGGCGGAAAATCAGCCGCTCGTCAATGGACTGCTGCCCTTGCTGCATGGCGGCAATAAAGCCGCGGTTTCTTCTGCTGCCGTGGCCCTTTTGCTGGAATGCGCCGCCGGTAGAGTAGGCGATTCTTTTATAACCTTTGTGCAGCAGCCAGCTGACCGCGTTATAGGTCGCCAGTTCATCGTTCATTCTGACCACAGGTAGAGTGGTGTCATCGATGCTGGTGTTGCACAGCAGGATCGGGCCATATTTCTGATATTGCTCAATAACGTCTTTATCACTTTCGACGGCGCACAAGATAAGGCCGTCGATAATTTTTTTCTTCAGCAGGTCGAGACAGTTTTCTTCTTCGCCCGCGCTATTGTGGTTCTGGACGATCAGCACTGAATAGCCGTTTTTTCGCGCCGTGACTTCAAGGGCGTCGACCAGGCTGGCAAAAAACGGGTTGGTTATCCTGGAGATAAGCACGCCAATGCGGTGGGTTTTCACGCCGCGCATCTGCTGTGCGACGGTGCTCGGCTCGTAATCCAGCTCTTTCATGGCTGCGAGGATTTTTTCCTTTTTATCTTCAGAGATATAAGGATGATTGTTCAGGAAGCGGGATACCGTCGTGACCGACAGACCGGCTTTTACAGCGACGTCTTTTATGGTTGCCATGGTAGTTATGAAATCGATATCACATGAGCATAAAATATTTTTGCTCAGGGTTCGGGTCAACCGCCTTTTTGTAAAACATGATCTGACTCACAAGAAAGTTAACGATACGCTCTCCGCGTCGCGCGCAAAGCGCTGTGGATGAGAGGGGTTAAGCTTGCGATTCGGATCCTTATTCCCGCTTCGCTAACGCGATATACCCCTCCGGTTGCAATCATGGCTGCCTGGTGACGTTCTATGAATAACAAGCGGGATGTCCCATGCTATTAATCCGGGTAACCGTGACGAACTTGACATATTAAGTGGGCTTGCTATTCCTTAAACTGGCGCCCCGATAATAAGCGCAACGGCGAGGTGAAGAATGGCAAGTGAAAAAGAGAGGTTGCCTGGGATAAAAGAGAGCGAATTTTTTCTTAAATTTGAATGTGCTGCCCGAAAATATGGTCTGGGGATATTATTAGGGATAATTCTGGCGGCGTTGTTGGGAATTTTTTCGGGCGGCTATTTCAGCACGGCTGAAAAAACAAACGCGCAGGGTAATTTAACGGTGACCTATGAGCGATTTGGCCGTTTACAAACCGAATTCAGACTAAAAATTACTGCTCGGCCCCGCGTCGCCGATAAATATATTTTTAGCCTCGGCGGTGATTTTAATGCTTCCTTTGAACCCGGCAGCATCTGGCCCCGGCCGGATCGGATGTACAGCCAGAACGATCGGCTGTTTCTTGTATATAATCATCTGAAAAGTATGAGTAATTTTTCTGTATGGCTTTACGTTACGCCGACCAGCCCGGGAAAGTCGAACCACTCTTTACAGCTAAACGGCGAACCCGAAATCCGCTTCTGGCAATTTATTTACCCTTAGGAGGACGCGATGGAGATGGTCTTGCGAGCGTTAGCGATGTATTTAATTTTGCTGGTGGTGTTTAAAATTGCCGGCCGCCGGGCGCTGTTACAAATGACCAGTTTTGACCTGATTCTGTTGCTTATTATCAGCGAGGCCACACAGCAGGCGCTGTTGGGAAACGATTTTTCGGTGACCGGCGCGATGCTGACGATAATGACGCTGGTGGTGGTGGATATGCTTTTCGGATTAATGAAAAAATATACGGTGGGCGCGGAATCAGCGCTCGATGGTTGCCCGGTTATATTGGTCGAAAATGGCGTTCCGTTAATTGATAAGCTGAAAAAAGTGGACGTTTCCTGCGATGATATTCTGGTCGCTGCCCGGCAGAATCAGGGGATTACGGAATTAAGTAAAATCAAATATGCCATACTGGAAAGGAATGGCCACATTTCTATTATTCCTGCAGAGAGTTAAAAAGGTCTTTTTATGTCAAATAACCCTTACAACCAGGCGAAAACCACCGGCGAGCTGACCAAACAGGTCGCCAGCGCGCTGATTGACCGTCGTTTACGCTTAACCACCGCGGAGTCATGCACCGGCGGTAGCCTGGCGGCAGCGCTGTGCGCGGAAGCGGATACGGCCGCATTTTACGATATTGGCTTAATCACTTTTAGCGATCGGGCGAAACAACAGCTTCTCGACGTCAACGCGTCGACGCTGGAAAAGTATAGCGCCGTTAGCCGTCAAACCGTTGAAGAGATGTCGACGGGAGCGCTAGCGCGTTCCGGGGCGGATATCAGCATCGCCATTAGCGGATACGCGGGGCCTGACGGCGGCGATGACGGGACGCCTGCGGGCACCGTGTGGTTCGCATGGAACTTTCGCGGCGAAATCGACGCGCATAAGACGCTGTTTTCCGGCGAGTGCCAGGACGTGGTGGAAAAAGCCGTGCGCTATTCGCTGGCGATGCTGATGGAAAAGCTGCCCGGCTGGCAGAGCGCATAACACACCCTTATTGCGGAGGTTTGTATGGCAGTCATGGCGATCACTGGTGGTACTGCGGGAGTCGGCAAAGCTACGGCCCTGCGCTTTGCGCAGGCAGGCTATGACGTCGGCATTATTGCCCGCGATGATCGGAGCCTTGAAGCGACGAAACGCGAGCTCCTTCGCTATGGCGTTCGGGTTCATACCGTCGAGGCTGATGTGGCCCATGCCGATGCGCTGCTGGCGGCCGCCGGCGAAATTGAAAATCGACTCGGGGCGATCGACGTGTGGGTCAATAACGCGATGTGCGCGGTGCTGGCGCCTTTCCGGGCGATGACCCACGACGAATTTGTGCGGGTCACGGAGGTCACCTATCTGGGCTACGTCAACGGGACTCGCGCCGCGCTGGCGCTCATGACGCCCCGCGATCGCGGGGTGATTATCCAGGTCGGCTCCGCGCTGGCCTATCGCTCTATTCCGCTACAATCCGCCTACTGCGGAGCGAAGGCCGCGATTCGCGGCTTTACCGATGCGGTTCGTACCGAACTGATGCATGAAAATAGCGGCGTGAGCATTGCCATGGTGCAGATGCCGGGGCTGAATACGCCGCAGTTTGAGTGGGCGCGCAATAAGTTCGCCTGGGCGATGCGCCCGGTGCCGCCGGTATTTCAGCCGGAAGTGGCCGCCCAGGCTATTTTCAACGTCGCGCGCAGGCCCGTACGTGAACTTTGGGTGGGGAGCAGCACTATCCAGTCGATTGTGGGGCAATTTCTTTTCCCCGGCTTGCTTGACAGGCTGATGGTCAAAAAAGCATGGGAAGGGCAAATGACACGCCATTTGAACGCTGACGACCGTCAGGACTACCTTGAACAACCGGTCAGGGGACTACATAAAACGCACGGCCGTTTTTCCTCCGAGGCGAAATATCGCGCCACTGCCATTACCTCCGGCGTGCCGGGAAAAGCGCTGCTGGGCGGCGCGGCGGCGGTCGGTTTGCTCCTGGCAAGATGGTTGACCTCGCGCAAACACCGCTAACGCAGCGCGCTGCTGTTGGTCCAGAACCAGCGGTAGCCATACGCGCTAATCTCCAGCTCAACGCGCTTGCCGGGGATAAGCGCGTCAGCGTAGGTTTTGTCGGCCAGGCAGGGCGTCCAGACCGCTTCGTCGATCCCTTTCGCGGTAAAGCGCTGCGCTTTTTCACTGAAATTAAGCAAAGTGATGACGCTACGCTCGCGATCATCGTAGCAAATCGCCAGGATCGCCTGATTATCGGTGCTAATGATGCGGAAAGGGGCAACGGCGATTTCCGGGAACTCGGAACGCGTATTGGCGATATCAATTATGCGATGCAGGAGGGAATGGCGGTGCAGCAGGGAAGCAGCCACGTTGACTTTCTGATAGCGAAACGGGCCCCGGTCAATCATGGGGGCAACAAAGGTATCGGGGTCGGCTGCGGAGAAGCCGCCGCCGGCTGAACCGGCCCACTGCATCGGCGTACGTACCGCGTACCGCTCTTCCAGCGCCAGATCGTCACCCATGCCGATCTCATCCCCATAACGCATGATCGGTACGCCGGGCAGCGAAAACAGCACGGCGTGGCAGAACGCCAGCCGCTGCCGATTGCCGTTTAGCATTGGCGCGAGCCGACGGCGAATGCCGCGCTGATAAACGTTCATCTTTTCATCCGGCGCGAAGGCCTCCAGCACGGTCTGCTTGTTCTTGTTGCCGATACCCTCCAGATCCAGCTCATCATGATTACGCAACCAGTTGGCGAAGCAGCAGGCGTCGGGAGGGACGATGGTTTTCTTTATTGCGTTAATCAGCGGGCGCGCGTTCTGGCTGGCGAGACTGACGTAAAAGTATTTGTTCAACCAGAAGTTAAGCACCATGTTAAGCCGGTTATTGTCGCCGAAATAGTCGCGGTACTGTTCGACGTCAACGTCAACTTCGCCCAGCAGAATGGCCTGCGGGTTATGCCGTTCGATCAGTCGGCGCAGATGTTCCAGGATCCACAGCCCCCGTTTCTCCTCGCCGCGTCCGGCCTGCTTTGTGAGATGCGCAGCTGCATCCAGACGGAAGCCGGAAACCCCCAGCTTCAGCCAAAAGATAATGATATTTTCGACCTCTTTAATAACGGCAGGCGAGGCCAGATTGAGATCGGGTTCGTGACGATAAAACATATGGCGAAAATATTGCCCGGCTTCTTCATCCCACGTCCAGATGCTCTCTTCGACGCCGGGAAACATCGGTGGCGTATCGTCATCGTCGCTATCCGCCCACAGATAATAGTCGCGAAACGGCGAACTGCGGCTGCGGCGCGCCTGTTGAAACCACGGATGAACGTCCGAGGTGTGCTGAATCAGCAGTTCAATAATGACCTGCATCCCTAATTCGCGGGCCTGCTCGATAAAGGCGATGATATCCGCCAGTTGACCAAATCGCGGATCGACCTGCAGGTGGTCGCTGACATCGTAACCTTCATCCAGAAATGGCGTCAGGTAGAAGGGGGTTATCCAGATTACTGTCGCGCCCATCCGGCGAATATAGCGCAGCTTGGCCGTAATCCCGGCGATATCGCCGCAGCCATCGCCGTTGAAATCGTAAAAGAGGGCGGAATCAATCTGATAGATAATGGCCCGTGTATGCCAGTCAGCCATAGCGTACCTCAGTGATAGCCTTCATTTCCGGAAACTTTGCCGCGGAACACGTAGTAGCTCCATGCGGTGTAAACCAAAATCACCGGAATGATGAGCAGGGTGCCTACCAGCATAAAGAGCTGGCTGGCTGGCGGCGCGGAAGCCTCCCACAGCGTGATATGCGGTGGAATGATATTGGGCCACAAACTGATACCCAGACCGCTGAAGCCGAGAAAAATGAGCCCAAGCGTCAGGAGGAAAGGACGGGCATGACTGTCGGGGTTAGCGCTCAGGCGCCAGAGCCACAGGCTAAAGACGAGAACCAGAATGGGGACGGGCACAAACCAGTAGAAATTGGGCAGGGTAAACCAGCGTTCAGCAACGGAATGCCAGCCCAGCGGCGTCCAGACGCTGACCACGGCGATGACCGCCAGCAGAGCCAGTAGCGTATGGCGAGTCAGGTCGCGCATACGCTGCTGCAGCGCGCCTTCGCTTTTCATAATCAGCCAGGTCGTGCCAAGCAGCGTATAAGCCACTACCAGCCCTACACCGCAGAACAGGTTGAAGGGCGTCAACCAGTCCAGCGCGGAGCCGATGAACCTGCGGTCGGCAACGTCAAAGCCGCTAATGACCGCACCCACGACGATCCCCTGGCTAAAGGTGGCCAACAACGAGCCGCCGACAAAAGAGTAATCCCAGAACTTTTGATGAGAGGGGGTGGACTTAAAGCGAAACTCAAAGGCCACGCCGCGAAAGATCAGACCAATTAGCATAGCGGTAAGCGGAATCGTCAGCGCATCGGCGATCACGGCGTAGGCCAGCGGAAAGGCGCCGAATAGCCCCGCGCCGCCCAGCACCAGCCAGGTCTCATTACCGTCCCATACCGGGGCGACGCTGTTCATCATCACGTCGCGCTCGGAGGCGTTGGGGACAAAGCTGAATACCATGCCAATACCCAGATCGAAGCCGTCCATCACGATATACATCAGGGTGGCAAACACAATGATGACAAACCAGATCACGGGAATATCGATGCCCATTAGCTTTTCTCCTCTTCAGGCACGGCTTCTGCGGCGGAAAGGGGGCGCGCCGGCGTGCCGGAGGTTGACGACGTTAATTCGCTGACGGGCTGCGGCCCTTTTTTAATCAGCCGGATAATATAGTAATAACCGACGCCGAAGACCGAACAGTAAACAATGATAAAGACCAGCAGGCTGACGACCATTTGCGCTGTGCTATGCAGGGAGACTGCGTCCCGGGTGCGTAAAAAACCATAGATAACCCAGGGCTGGCGTCCCGCTTCGGTCGTGATCCAGCCGGCCAACAGCGCTAGCAGCCCCGCTGGACCCATCGCCAGCGCGGACCACTGAAAGGGGCGGGAGTGATAAAGACGCTGCCGATAGCGCAGCCAGAGGCTCCATACGCCAAGGGCTATCATCAACACGCCCATACCCACCATGATGCGAAACGACCAGAAGACGATAAGGGAATTTGGCCGATCCCCTTTCGGGAAATCTTTTAGGGCAGGGACCTGCTTATTCAGGCTATGGGTCAGGATCAGGCTGCCAAGCGCCGGGATCTCCAGGCCGTATTTGGTGCGCTCTTCCGCCATGTCCGGTACGCCAAACAGCAGCAGTGGGGTGGCTTCTCCGGGTTTGTTCTCCCAGTGGCCTTCTATGGCAGCGATTTTTGCCGGCTGATGTTCAAGCGTGTTGAGGCCGTGCATATCGCCGACGATGGCCTGGACCGGCGCGACCAGCAGGGCCATCCACATCGCCATTGAGAACATTTTGCGTATCGCCGGCGTATCGTTGCCGCGAAGAAGATGCCAGGCGGCGGAGGCGCCGACAAACATCGCGCTGCTGAGAAAAGCGGCGATCGCCATGTGCGACAGGCGATACGGGAAAGAGGGGTTGAAGATAATCGCCAGCCAGTCCTGCGGAATAATGTGACCGTTTTCAATGGTAAAACCCTGCGGCGTCTGCATCCAGCTATTGGACGCGAGGATCCAGAAGGTTGACATCAGCGTGCCCAGCGCCACCATGCAGGTGGTGAAGAAGTGCAGGCCTGGGGGAACTTTATTCCAGCCAAAGAGCATGACGCCTAAGAAACCCGCTTCAAGAAAAAAAGCGGTGAGGACTTCGTAAAGCAGCAGGGGACCGGTAATGCTACCGGCAAACTGCGAGAAGCCGCTCCAGTTGGTGCCGAATTGATAGGCCATGACCAGGCCTGAAACCACGCCCATTCCGAAATTAACGGCAAAAATTTTCAGCCAGAAATTATACAATGAGCGCCAGACGTCGTCTTTTGTCCTCAGCCACATCCCCTCCAGCACCACCAGATAGCTGGCAAGCCCGATGGTAATTGCCGGGAAAAGAATATGAAAAGAGACGGTAAATGCGAACTGCAGCCGTGCCAGATTAAACGCGTCGAGTTCAAACATGATCCGGACCCCATCACATAACAACCCCCAGAACCGAGCAGGGGGCAGTGATTAACAGCAGGTTATCGAGGATTAAGGCTTTTCCTTACCCTCGCCGAGCTCGGCGCCGGTAAGAGGATCGCCATCGGGGGCGGATTCGATCCGTTCCGCCATGGCTTTCACCAGAGCCTTCTGCTCGGCTGTTAGCCTGACGCTGACGCTCCCGTTTCCGCCGTCTACTGCAGGTGCAGGCTGCGGATCCGCGACATAATCGAAGTGCCGATCGCTATTCCAGCTCCCGCGTATGTCGTCTCCCTACGACATATTGTAGTAGGTGCTGGCGTATTCAGGGAGTGGCGGTAATTTACCCGGCGGCTAGCTCGCCCTGAGGGCCGCCGAATTGTTCCAGAAGGAGGTTCGCCAGTCCCGGATTTGGCTCCGCGACCCTTACGGTATACTGAAGTTGCTTAACGTGTCGGAACATAGGCTCTTATCCTTGTTGCTTATTTCTTAGCTTCAACGCCTTCGGCTTCAGATCGCAGAAGGAACTCCTCCGTTGTTTGCGGGATATGCTTCAGCAGCCAGTCGGCCATTGCCCGCTCCTCTGCAAGAATTGATTCGATGGCCGGGATCGATGCGACGTCGCCGGCTTTATTAGCAGCGGCAAGCAGGGAGGTATAACAGGCAATTTCAAACTGCTCAAAGACATAACCGCTAATTGACCCTTTAACAATTTCATCGGAAGGGAACATGCCGCCAATGGATTGCCCGAAGGCGGCCATTTTGCTCATTGAATCCTTCAGTACCGAACGCGATATATTATTACGGTCGAGAATTTCCTCCAGTACGGTAATTTGGCGTTTGGTTTCAGTTACGTGCTGTTGAATTCGACTGCGTAGGTCCGGGTAGTTATCGATGCGGCCCGCCATGGATTCCAGCATGGATTCTGCTTGCTTTTCCATTGCATGTGCATCGCGTAGCCAGTCGTGATAATGTTCAAGGTGATTCATAATCAACTCCTTAATATCGGGTTATTATCTGGCTATTTATTTTGTGCATCTTTATTAATATTGCCGACCGCCAGGTCAGTTAATTTAAGGTCGGTTGATTTCTCTTCTTCTAACGTTTCCGCTAAAAGCTTAACCGCTTTTTTATAACCCAGTTGTTCTGCTAAGGTGGCGAGAGTACCGTAGCTGGCAATTTCATAATGCTCAACCTTTTGCGCAGCGGCAATTAATGCAGCATCCCGCACTTCATTTTTCTCTGTGCTCTCGATGACTTCGTTAGCTTCTTCAATAAGCCCCTCCATCGCCACACATTTCATACGCTTAATTTTGATGGCAGGTTCTTGCTCGACAATTTGATCGATACGCTCAATCTGCCCCTGGGTCTCTTCAAGGTGGGCCTTGAAGGCGGCGCTGAGCTGTTCGCTTGACGCTGCCCTGGCCAATTTAGCCAGCCCGCGAGTTAATTGTTTTTCAGCGCTGTAAGTATCCGATAAAAGATGAATAAATACGTCTTCTATGCTTTTCATATTCATATGAAATACCTTTTACACAGGAGAATAACTGCGAGTCCGCAGACCCGCAGGATACTCTTTTATTTACAAGAGAACGAGGCGATTAATAATCAGGAATTATCAGATTTACGTCCGCCACCATGACTATTTTGTCCGCCTTTTTTACCGGCTTCAGATGCACGTTGCGGATCGTTTTTAAAGTTCCCACCGCTGTGCTGACCGCCTTTACGTCCAGCTTCAGATGCTTTATCACGGTCTTCAGCGAAATTACCGGAACCACCACGATGTTCTGCCATATTTTCATACCTCTGTTGATTTTATGTCAGGAAGATACGATTTGGATACGTATCCGTTGTCGTTCAGGAATTAAATTTAGCTGTTATTTACGAACAGTCAAACCGCTTGCTGGGGATATTTTTTTGAAATATTCTGAATTACATAACGGTAACCGTTTCGCTTGTTTTGAATGAATGTCAGCATAACGGGTTATGATCTAACGAAAGATTTTTATTAGCGAGAAGATATATCCAGAGCCGTTGCGTTAATAAACTCCTGACAGACCTGGCGCAGGACTTTACGTCACTTTACATAACCGTGGAGAATAACTTAACGGTTACTGAACGTTATTAGCAGATGAGTTGAGAAAAGTCAGAAAATAATGAGGTTACAGAAAGAGGGTGATTTTCGGATGTTTCAATGCGGGAGATAAAACAGGCACCATATCACGAGATTGTGAAATGGTGCGTCCGAGTGGACTCGAACCACCGACCCCCACCATGTCAAGGTGGTGCTCTAACCAACTGAGCTACGGACGCATTATGGTGCGTTTAATTGGACTCGAACCAACGACCCCCACCATGTCAAGGTGGTGCTCTAACCAACTGAGCTATAAACGCATTATGGTGCGTTCAATTGGACTCGAACCAACGACCCCCACCATGTCAAGGTGGTGCTCTAACCAACTGAGCTATGAACGCATGTTGCAGCAGCAACGGGGACGCATATTAGCGGGAGGGAGGGGTTGTGGCAAGAGGCAAACGTCACTTTTCTTCCAGTTTTCTCACGATCGCAGAAGTTTTATCCATATTGGTTATATTTTACTGATGCAAAAGAATATTTCTTCACCAGCACGAGAAAACGGCGCTGAATCAGCGCCGTGGGGTTTCGCCGCGGGCTAGCGCGCAGCGCGTTGTAAAATGATGCTGGAAGGCTGACGTTGCAGGAAACGCATACGCAGCATCATCATCACGGCGGCGGAGGTGAGACCAATAATAAATCCGCACCAGAAACCGGCGGGGCCCATGCGCGGCACGATCAGATCGGTCAGGGCCAGCAGGTAGCCGCTCGGCAGACCCAATACCCAGTAGGCGGTAAAGGTAATAAAGAAGATGGAACGCGTGTCTTTATAGCCGCGCAGGATCCCGCTGCCGATCACCTGAACGGAGTCGGAAATCTGGTAGATGGCCGCGAGCAGCATTAGCTGGGACGCCAGGGCCACGACCTCGGGATTGTCGTTATACAGCAGCGCAATTTGCTTACGCATCAGAATGGTGAACACCGCCGTGAAAACGGCCATGCACACCCCAACGCCGACGCCGGTTCTGGCTGAGGTCTGAGCCTCCAGCGTTGAACCCTGCCCGAGACGGAAGCCTACGCGAATCGTCACCGCTGCCGCTAGCGAGAGCGGTAAAACGAACATCAGCGAGCTGAAGTTAAGGGCAATCTGATGCCCGGCCACGTCAACGATCCCCAACGGCGAGACCAGCAGCGCCACGACGGCAAACAGCGTGACTTCGAAAAACAGCGCCAGCGCAATCGGCAGGCCTAGCTGCACCAGACGCTGAATGACGGCGAAATCCGGTTTGCTGAATCGCTCCTGGAGATGAATATCACGCATCGAACGCGCGCGGCGTACCCAGAACAGCATGCTGAAAAACATCACCCAGTAAACCGATGCCGTCGCTACGCCACAGCCAATCCCGCCAAGTTCCGGCATACCGAAGTGACCGTAGATAAAAATGTAGTTCACCGGAATGTTGACCAGCAGGCCGATAAATCCCATGACCATACCCGGCTTGGTTTTCGCCAGCCCTTCACATTGGTTACGGGCAACCTGAAAGAACAGATAGCCGGGCGCGCCCCACAGCAGCGCGCGCAGGTAGCCGACCGCTTTGTCCGCCATCGCCGGGTCGATGTTATGCATTGAGCTGATAATGTAACCGGCGTTCCACAGCACGACCATCACCAGGACGGAGACGAAGCCGGCCAGCCAGAATCCCTGGCGCACCTGGTGGGCGATACGATCACGACGGCCGGAACCATTCAACTGAGCAATAACGGGCGTCAGGGCCAGCAGCAGGCCGTGGCCAAAGAGGATCGCCGGTAGCCAGATGGAAGTGCCGATGGCAACGGCCGCCATATCGGTGGCGCTATAGCCGCCCGCCATCACGGTATCGACAAAGCCCATGGCGGTTTGGGCGACCTGAGCAAGAATAACGGGTATAGCCAGTGCTAATAACTGACGCGCTTCAATAAAATACTTCTGCACGTGAACACCTATATATTGTTGTTATTGGAGGACTAAAAAAGCCGCCATCAAGGGCAGCAAGAAGAAAAAGCAGAGGGATTTGCCAGACTATTGTAGCGAGGATTAGCCATTTAGCCAGTGAAAAAATTCCTCTGCACGTTGTGCGCTGGCAACCTGTTTTGCCAGCTGTTATTGTTCGTCATAGCCGAAAACGGTACTGATACCGTCACGAATTTATACAGGAGCAAAATATGTTTACCGGTATTGTGCAGGGGACCGCCAAAGTGGTGGCTATTGATGAAAAACCCAACTTTCGCACCCACGTTGTGGAGCTGCCTGAGCATATGCTCGCGGGGCTTGAAACAGGCGCTTCGGTAGCGCACAACGGCTGCTGCTTGACGGTCACCGATATCAATGGTCCGCGAGTAAGTTTTGATCTGATGAAAGAGACCTTGCGGATAACCAATCTGGGCGCGATCCGCGAGGGCGACAGCGTCAACGTTGAGCGCGCGGCCAAATTCAGCGATGAAATTGGCGGTCACCTGATGTCAGGTCATATTATGACCACCGCGGAGGTGGTGAAAATTCTGACCTCAGAAAATAATCGCCAGATTTGGTTTAAGGTTCAGGACCCGACGTTGATGAAATATATCCTCTACAAAGGATATATCGGCGTCGATGGGATTAGCCTCACCGTCGGTGAAGTGACGCCAACCCGGTTCTGCGTGCATTTAATTCCGGAAACGCTGCAGCGCACCACGCTTGGGGTGAAAAAGCTGGGCGATCGGGTGAATATTGAAATCGATCCGCAGACGCAGGCGGTCATTGATACTGTTGAGCGCGTGCTGGCGGCGAAAGAAGCAGAAGCGGCGCTGAAAACGGCGGCCGAATAATAAATTCCCCCGCCGAAGCGGGGGAAATTTTTAGCGGGCCACGCGCAGACCGTGTTCGGCTCCGCGAGAAAAAACCACCTGCCACAGCTGAATATCGCGCGCGCGGAAAGCGCCGGCGCAGGCATTCAGGTAATAGCTGAACATGCGTTTAAAGCGTTCTGAGTAGTTGTCGGCAATTTCCGGCCAGCTATTAAGGAAGCGCTCATACCAGGCCATAAGCGTGGTGTCGTAGTCGGCGCCGAAATTATGCCAGTCTTCCATAACAAAATGCGATTCGCTGGCTTCGGCAATATGGCGCACCGACGGCAAACAGCCGTTAGGGAAGATATATTTGTTGATCCAGGGGTCAACACTATGGTCGGTTTTTTTCGAGCCGATGGTATGGAGCAGGAAACGACCTTCGGGCTTCAGATTACGATCGACCACATCAAAATAGGTGGCGTAATTTTTAGGTCCGACGTGTTCGAACATGCCGACTGAAACAATACGGTCAAAGCTCTCGTGCAGGTCGCGATAGTCCTGGAGGAGGATGGTGACGTCGAGGTCAGCGCAGCGCTGCTGCGCCATTTTCTGCTGCTCCGCCGAAATGGTAACGCCCACCACGCTAACCTGGTAATTTTTGGCCATGTAGTAGGCCAACCCGCCCCAGCCGCAGCCGATATCCAGCACCCGCATGCCGGGCTCAAGCTCAAGTTTACGGCAGATGAGATCTAATTTGGCCTGCTGTGCGTCATCAAGAGTTTCCGCGTCTTTCCAGTACGCGCAGGAATACTGCATATAAGGGTCAAGCATGCGGCTGAACAGATCGTTACCTAAATCGTAATGCTCCTTGCCGACAATCCAGGACCGTTTTTTACTTTGCAGATTGAATAAGCGTGCGCTGGCGATACGCAAGGTATCTTTGAAATGATGGGGAAGCTGATTTTCCAGTCCGGCGCGTAAAACTTTATGGAAAAATATATCCAGCCGTTCACAATCCCACCAGCCGTCCATATAGCTTTCGCCTAGCCCCAGCGACCCCTCCTGCAAAACACGCTTAAAAAAGAGCGGGTTTTTAATCCGTAGATCGGAAGGGGCAGGACCATTAATTTCGATGCCCGCACGGCCTAATAATTCAGCTGCAATTCGGTACCAATCATCATTTGGTACACTGACTACTTCTTCTATACACGATGAACTCATAGCTTCTCCATCACGCCCAAGTGATCAGAACCTTAAAACAGCGTAGACGCTTTTTTGGCTTTGTGAGAAATCTCACGGATAATCCGTGAGGCTGCTATCCGACGTAGAACAGAGGAAGGGAGGTAACCCTTGCCGAAAGGCCTTCCATGGGGAAACGGGATGCATCCTGCTCCCGTTTAATCAATTAATCTTTCTATTTATGTGATGCCGGATCCAGTATAGGCCGCTAAAAACAGGCTTTCAACAAAAATATCTTAGCAAGCTAACTACTGAATTCTATAACTATCAGCAGAATAGCTTACGCATGTGACGATTCTGTTGCAGGATGCGCGGCTTTATACTGCATGCGGTAACCTATGCCGGCCAGCACGATGGAGACCAGCATCACGCTGGTGGTCGTTTGCAGCGGCGTGGCAATCAGCGTAGAAACCAGCAGGCTGGTCAGGAAACAGAGACCAAGCTGCAGAGTGTTTTGCAGCGCCGCAGCACGCCCGGTCGCCTGCGGGAATGGCTTCAGGGCCTGCGCGACGACGATCGGATAAATACCTCCGTTCACCACCGCCATGGCGCAGAACGGAATCATCAGCCCAATAAGCGTCGCGTTCTCCCGCAGGCCAACCAGCCAGGTGGCGGCGACGCTGACGGCAAAAATCGCCAGCAGCCAGGGAAGAATTTGCTGCCCCTGCCATTTTTGCAGCGCCGCGCGGCAGCCGTAACCGCCCACCAGAAACGCGATAGTCTGTGGAACATAGCTCAGGCCAATAACGGTCGGGCCGTAGCCCATTTCATGGAGAATAAACGGCGAGCCCGTGAGCCAGGCGAAAAAGCTGGCGGAACAGGCGGCGTAGATCAGCACGTTACCGCTATATTCCCGCGAGCGCAGCAGGGCGAGGAAGGTGAGCTTCTTCTGGGCGCTGACGATCGGTTTATTCGCCGGCTTCAGGCGCAGGGCCGGCAGCATCAGCAGTAGGGTAATGGCGAACAGAACGGCAAAAATTGCCTGCCATTCGAAGTGAACCAGCAGCCAGCTGCCAAGCAGCGGCGCCAGCGCCGGCGATAAACCAACCAGCGGCATAATGGCGGCGAAAATGCGGTTGGTTCTTTGCGCGGGGTAATAATCGGTTACCATCGCCTGCCAGGTCACCGCGGCGGCGCAAACCCCCAGAGCCTGGATAAAGCGCAGCGCCAGCATCAGGCCGGCATCGCGCACCCACAGCATCCCCAGGCAGCCGACAGCAAAGATAGCCAGGCCGCTCAGCAGCACCGGCTTACGGCCGTAGCGATCGGAAATGGGGCCCCAGAAGAGCTGCCCAAGCGCAAAGCCCGCCAGGAACAGGCTCAGGCTGGCGCTGACCGAGGCGGCGGAAGTATTCAGATCCTGTTGCATGGCGGCGAAAGCCGGAAGATACATATCGGTGGCCAGAAAGCCCAGTACGCTGAGGCCAGCCAGCCAGACTAAAAATCCTTTCCCAGGTTGTTGCATAACGTTCTCTTTTTATTGTGCAGGTACGATGGCGCAGAGTGTAGGGAGTGCATTAAGGCTTGTGAAACGCTAATATTTGTCAGATGAGTTCAAAAATTTTGTAGGCAGAAAATGTGGTCTGAATACTCGCTTGAGGTTGTCGATGCTGTCGCCCGCAACGGCAGCTTTAGCGCCGCCGCCCAGGAACTGCACCGCGTACCCTCGGCCGTCAGCTATACCGTACGTCAGCTGGAGGAGTGGCTGGCGGTGCCGCTGTTCGAACGCCGCCATCGGGATGTGGAATTAACGCCGGCCGGCGTCTGGTTTTTACAGGAAGGGCGATCTGTTATCAAAAAAATGCAGATCACCCGCCAGCAGTGCCAGCAGATCGCCAACGGCTGGCGCGGGCAGCTCTCTATCGCGGTTGATAACATCGTTAAACCCACGCGTATGCGGCAGATGATCGTTGATTTTTATCGCCATTTTGATGACGTCGAGCTGATCGTCTTTCAGGAAGTGTTCAACGGCGTCTGGGATGCGCTCGCCGACGGTCGCGTGGAGTTAGCCATCGGCGCGACGCGCTCAATTCCGGTAGGGGGACGCTACGCCTTCCGCGATATGGGGATGCTGAGCTGGGACTGCGTCGTTGCGAGCCACCATCCGCTGGCAAAAATGGCGGGGCCTTTGAGCGATGACGTGTTGCGCAACTGGCCGTCGCTGGTCAGAGAGGATACGTCACGCTCGCTGCCAAAGCGGACCACGTGGCTGCTCGATAACCAGAAGAGGGTCGTCGTGCCGGACTGGGATGCTTCTGAAACCTGCCTCTCCGCCGGACTGTGCGTCGGTATGGTGCCCGGGCATTTAGCGCGTCCGTGGCTGGATAGCGGTGAATGGACGGCGCTGGAGCTGGAGAACCCCTTCCCGGATGCCGCATGCTGCCTGACGTGGCAGCAAAGCGACGCTTCGCCGGCGCTGCTCTGGTTACTGGATTATCTTGGCGATAGCGAAACGCTAAACCGGGAGTGGCTGCGGGCGCCGGAATAACCGACGCCGCAAGCAGGGCTAACGGCGGTAATCGACAAACGGACCGTCGGCCACGGAACGGCGCTCGACCAGACGCGGATGGACTTCAATCGACTGCGAGACTTCACGCTTATTGACGATACGGTCCAGCAGCATATTAAAGGCCGCTTCGCCAAGAGAGTCTTTAGGCTGATGAATGGTGGTCAGCGCCGGGCTAAAGTAGCGAGCGTTGCGCACGTTATCATAACCGATCAGTGAAATATCCTGCGGCACGCGCAGGCCCATTTCATCAGCCGCGCAGATGGCGCCCATCGCCATAATATCCCCGCCGCAGAAGATGGCCGTTGGGCGAGGATGCTGGGCGAGAATTTGCTGCATGGCGCGGTAGCCGGATTCCGGCTCGAAATCACCCTGCACAATCCAGTTCTCCGGGACGTTAATCTGCGCCTCTTCCATCGCTTTCATAAAACCCGCCAGCCGGCCTGCGCCGGTGTTACGCTCCAGCGGGCCGGGGATCACGCCGATGTCGCGATGGCCGCGCTCAACCAGGTAGCGTCCGGCGATATAGCCGCCCTCGAAGGCGTTATCGACGACCGAGTCGGTGAAGTCGGCTTTTGCCTCGCCCCAGTCCATCACCACCATCGGGATATGGCGATACTCTTCCAGCATGCTTAACACCGATTCCGGATACTCAGAACACATCACCAGCAGGCCGTCTACGCGTTTCTGCGCCATCATTGACAGATAGGCGCGCTGTTTCTCCGGGTCGTTCCATGCGTTACCGAGGATCAGGGTGTAGCCCTTCTGGAAGCAGCTTTTCTCGACGGCTTCGATAATCTCAGCGAAATAGGCCGCTTCGCTGCTGGTCGCCAGCAGACCAATAGACTTGGTGTGATTGACCTTCAGGCTGCGGGCAACGGCGCTGGGGGAGTAATGCAGTTCTTTTATTGCCGCCCACACCGCATTGCGCGTCTCTTCCGCAACGAATCGGGTTTTGTTAATCACATGTGACACTGTTGTAGTGGAAACGTTTGCGCGCTTCGCTACATCTTTAATAGTTGCCATTACTTCTCACTCCAGACCTTGACCTGATCGTCTGTTTATCGGTACGTAAACGTTTGCCTGTACACACCCTGACGCCAAAATTGAGCATGGCATCACGTCGGGAAAACGACACAGAACGACAGGAAGGGGTCAATGGCCGATACGCTTTCAAATTAGCGTGGGATTTTGTCCGATCTTGGGGCAAAGGGGAAGAGCAAAAATGTGCATCACTCTAAATCTCGGAAGATTTTTACGCTATTCTGTGTAAAAATGAGCAAGCTCACTTTTCATGTGGGGATAATCAGGGGGAAAAATTGATGGATACAAATTTAAAGTTTTCGCTGACAACAACGATTATTGTTTTGGGTTTGATTGTTGCCGCAGGTTTGACCGCAGTACTGCACTAGTTCTGCGATAAGGGAGGGGCTGCTCTCCCTTTGCTCCACCTATTATTATCATTTTCGCAAAAATCTTTTGCCATTTCGTTCACTTTTGTTTTTCTGTGATTGATGTCATGCTTTTGACTTCTGATGAGATGCCGTCGCGGAAGGCGGCCTGATGGAGTCCCTGCATGAAAATCAACTTTCCCCTGCTCGCGCTGGCGATTGGTGCCTTTGGCATCGGCACGACCGAATTTTCCCCGATGGGGCTATTACC
Source organism: Klebsiella pasteurii (assembly GCF_018139045.1). Taxonomy (NCBI): domain Bacteria; kingdom Pseudomonadati; phylum Pseudomonadota; class Gammaproteobacteria; order Enterobacterales; family Enterobacteriaceae; genus Klebsiella; species Klebsiella pasteurii. The sequence continues at coordinate 1,441,548 of NZ_CP073236.1, read as the reverse complement.
GGTAATCGCTAAAGGCGTGGACGTTTCGATTCCGGCGGCGGGAATGCTGATTAGCGCCTATGCCATCGGGGTAATGGTCGGCGCGCCGCTGATGACGCTGCTGCTCTCCCACCGCGCGCGCAGAAATGCGCTGATTTTCCTGATGGCGATTTTTACCCTTGGCAACGTGCTCTCTTCCATTGCGCCGGATTACACCACGCTGCTGCTGTCGCGGATCATTACCAGCCTTAACCACGGCGCTTTCTTTGGCTTGGGCTCGGTGGTGGCGGCAAGCGTAGTGCCAAAACATAAGCAGGCCAGCGCGGTGGCGACGATGTTTATGGGGCTGACGATCGCCAACATCGGCGGCGTACCCGCAGCAACCTGGCTGGGCGAAACCATCGGCTGGCGAATGTCGTTCCTTGCAACGGCGGGGCTGGGCGTGGTGGCGATAATCGGCCTGTGGTTTTCCTTACCGAAGGGCAGCGTCGGCGAGCGCCCAAACGTGAAGCAGGAGCTTTCGGTGCTGATGCGTCCGCAGGTGCTATCTGCGCTGCTGACTACCGTGCTGGGGGCAGGGGCGATGTTTACGCTCTATACCTATATTTCCCCGGTTCTGCATACCATTACCAACGCCTCTCCGCTGTTTGTCACCGCGATGCTGGTGCTGATCGGCGTGGGCTTTTCGCTGGGCAACTACCTTGGCGGTAAATTTGCTGACCGCTCCGTTTCCGGGACACTGAAGGGGTTTCTGCTGCTGCTGATGGTTATCATGCTGGCGATTCCGCTGCTGGCGCAATCGCAGGTGGGCGCCGCTATCAGTATGGTTGTCTGGGGCGCGGCGACTTTTGCGGTGGTGCCGCCTTTGCAGATGCGAGTGATGCGCGTGGCTCACGAAGCGCCGGGGCTGTCGTCGTCGGTCAATATCGGGGCTTTCAACCTTGGAAACGCGTTGGGAGCGGCGGCGGGAGGCGCGGTCATTAGCGGCGGCCTGGGCTATACGTTTGTCCCGGTGATGGGGGCGATTATCGCGGGCGTTGCGCTGCTGCTGGTGCTGTTCAGCGGTCGGACGCAGCCGGAAGAGGCGTTCGCTAACCGTTAAGATCGCGAGAAGTGAGATAAGAACCGCAGAAGCCGTATGGCTTCTGCGGTTTGCTTTTATGCTGCCAGGTTAGCGGCAACAAACTTCCAGTTTACCAGCGCCCAGAAGTGTTCCAGATAGTTCGGACGAGCGTTCCGGTAGTCGATGTAATAAGCGTGTTCCCAGACATCCACGGTCAGCAGCGGAGTGGCGTCGCTGGTCAGCGGCGTACCCGCGTTGCTGGTGGAGACAATGGCCAGGCTACCATCGGCGTTTTTCACCAGCCAGGTCCAGCCTGCGCCGAAGTTTTTTGCCGCCGCGTCGGTGAATTTGGCTTTGAAATCAGCGAAGCTGCCGAATGATTTAGCGATAGCCGCCGCCAGTTCGCCTTGCGGTTCGCCGCCAGCGTTTGGCGCGAGGCAGTTCCAGTAGAAGGTGTGGTTCCAGACCTGCGCGGCGTTGTTGAAGACGCCGCCATCGGAAGAACGCACGATCTCTTCCAGGGTTTTCCCTTCAAACGCGGTGCCTTTGATCAGGTTATTCAGGTTGGTGACGTAGGCCTGGTGGTGTTTACCGTAATGGTATTCCAGGGTTTCTGCGGAAATGTGCGGCGCCAGGGCGTCTTTTGCATATGGTAATGCAGGTAATTCGAACGACATTGCTACTCTCCTTTTTATAGTTTGTACGCGCAATAACCATGTATTGCGCAGGGTAATAGTAGCAAATTAAAAGATGTGGCAAAAGAGAGCGTTACCCTGCCGCTGAAGCGGCAAGGCATATTTAGCGAATGGTTTTCGGCGTCATAACGCGACGCGCGCCGACGTAGTGACGTACCCAGTAATCGTCGCTTAATGAGGTGATCTGAATATCGCGGCCGGTGCGCGGAGACTGGATAAATTTGCCGTTGCCCACGTAAACGCCGACGTGATCGGCAGTCCCGCGCCCGCGGGTACGGAAAAAGACGAGATCCCCGCTTTGTAGCTCACCGCGATCCACCGGACGGGCGTCGCGCAGGTGATACATCTCATTGGCGGTGCGTGGAATATGGATTTTAACCAGGTCTTTATAGGCATAATAGACCAGACCGCTACAATCAAACCCGGTGCGCGGGGAAGTACCGCCCCAGCGATAGGGTTTACCAATCTGATCCATCAGCTTTGACATCGCGGTGCTTTGCGCTTTTTGTACCCGCGCCTTATGCGCATCGGCGATAGTCAGCTGCGGCTCATCGGCGATGGGTTTGCAGCGAGTTTTATAGCCTTTACGCACCACGCACTTTTTCTGCACGCTCGCCGTTGCCATCTTGCTTTCTGCTATCGACCTTGTCGAGCTGGCGCACAGTTTTTTATAGCCTTTGCGCAGGACGCATTTTTTGGTGACGCTGGCGGTCTGGCGTGACGCGGCTGATTTGCTACGGCTGGCGGTTGACGTTTTCTTGCTGGGGGTTTTGGCGGTAGTTTTACTTTTGGAATTGACTACTTTTTTCTTACGCTCTGCGGTCGTGCCCTTGGCCGGATGCGCTTTTGGCGTGGCCGAAGCGTGCGTATGCCCGGAAGCATGCGCCAGCGGCGTCAGTGAAATAGATGTAAAAAGTAATGCACAGAGCGAAATCGCGATTTTGTTAAGACGCGCCACTGAGCACTCCCCTGATTAAATTACAGACATATACAGATGCCTGACGATGAATGACAAACCGCATCGATTCTAAAGCATAAAATCGTGGAGAGTTACTACTCTTTTGTATCTAAAGTCTCGTTTGGTTAACATTTGCAAAAAAATGCTTCCGTCAGCGCCTCCGGCGCATGAAAAGCACGCAACGCGTTGCCGCGTATAGCAATAAAATGATATTTTTGAGGCAACTTTGGCCTACAGAAGATAAAATGTGGCAAGTGAAAAAAATGTTATTATCGGTCCTGCGTTCAGGACGCTACAATGACAAATTACTGCCGTAGAGAAGTTTGAGGAAGCACGACAATGAGCACGACTTTAGAAAAAATCCAACATCAAATCGCTGAAAACCCGATCCTGCTGTACATGAAAGGGTCACCGAAACTGCCAAGCTGCGGTTTCTCCGCACAGGCCGTGCAGGCACTGTCCGCCTGTGGCGAACGTTTTGCCTACGTCGATATCCTGCAAAACCCGGACATCCGCGCAGAGCTGCCGAAATACGCTAACTGGCCAACCTTCCCGCAGCTGTGGGTGGACGGCGAGCTGGTCGGCGGCTGTGACATCGTGATTGAAATGTATCAGCGCGGCGAATTGCAGCAGCTGATTAAAGAAACGGCCGCTAAGTACAAAACTGACGAGCCGAAAGCGGAGTAATTCTGCTGCTAATAAAAAAGCGACTTCCGATGAAGTCGCTTTTTTTATCGTTTATTCTTCGGCCATCGGCAATGGCCAACCGCCGAGCCGCTTCCAGCGGTTGACGATTTCGCAGAACAGCTGGGCGGTTTGTTCGGTATCATATAGCGCGGAGTGCGCCTGGGTACCATCAAACGCCATTCCTGCGGCAATACAGGCTTTCGACAGCACCGTTTGACCCAGCGCCAGACCGCTCAGGGCCGCGGTATCGAAGGTGACGAACGGGTGGAACGGATTACGTTTCAGCCCCGCGCGCTCTGCCGCCGCCATGGTAAACCCGTGATCGAACGTGGCGTTATGCGCAACCATGATCGCGCGGCTGCAGTCGCTATCTTTCATCCCTTTACGGACCATTTTGAAAATCGCGTGCAGCGCATCGTATTCGCTTACCGCGCCGCGCTCGGGGTCGTTGGGGTTAATACCGTTAAAAGCCAGGGCTTCGGGCTGCAGGTTGGCGCCCTCAAAAGGTTCAACATGAAAATGCAGCGTTTCGTCCGGCATCAGCCAGCCTTCCTCATCCATTTTCAACGTAATAGCGGCGATCTCCAGCAGGGCGTCGGTTTTGGCATTAAACCCAGCGGTTTCAACATCGATTACCACAGGATAAAAACCGCGAAAACGGTCGCACAGACCATTAAGTTGAACGTTCTCGGACATCAGATTCTCTTAGCTGGAAAAAAGTAGCGCGCATTATGGCAAATTTTGCCGCGCCTTGCAGCAGGCGGGGGGATAAAACAGCGGGCACCGCGGGTGCCCGAGCAGATTAATTGCCGAGACCCTTACCGGCGTCTTTCTCTTCGATCAGTTCGATTTTATAACCATCCGGATCTTCGACGAAGGCGATGACGGTGGTACCGCCTTTGACCGGGCCGGCTTCACGCGTCACGTTGCCGCCGTTCTGGCGAATACGCTCGCAGGCTTCGGCCGCGTTTTCAACGCTCAGCGCGATATGGCCATAAGCGCTACCGAGATCGTACTTATCAACGCCCCAGTTGTAGGTCAGCTCAATCACGGCGGTATCGCTCTCTTCGCCGTAACCCACGAATGCCAGCGAGTATTTATACTCCGTGTTTTCGCTGGTGCGCAGCAGTTTCATGCCCAGTACGTTGGTGTAAAACTCAATCGAACGTTGCAGGTCGCCAACGCGCAGCATGGTGTGAAGTAAGCGCATAATGTCCCCTATGCAGTTTATGTTGATACAGCAGAGCTGTTGAGTATAGCGGCGATAACCCGCCGCTATCAATGGAGGGATTACAGGGTCGGGTAATCGGTATAGCCTTCCGCGCCGCCGCCGTAGAAGCTTTCCGGACGCTGTGGATTCAGCGCGGCCTTTTTCTGCAGGCGCGCGACCAGATCCGGGTTGGCAATGTAGTCGCGACCAAAGGCCACGGCATCGATGAGGCCTTTACCGATCAGATCGTTTGCCTTTTCGACCGTGTAGGCGCCAGCGCCGATAATGGCGCCGGGAAAACGGTCGCGTACTTTCTGACGGAACTCATCGCTATACGGCTGACCGCCGGCCCAGTCCGGCTCGGACATGTGCAGGTAAGCGATACCGCGTTTGGCCAGCTCTTCAATCAGATAGAGCGCATCGGCCTCTTCATTTGGACCATTATCGACGTTCTGGAAGCTGCCAATAGGCGAAACGCGAATACCGATACGGTCGGCGCTCCACTCTTTACTCGCCGCATCAACTACTTCCAGCACCAGGCGCGCGCGGTTTTCCACGCTGCCGCCATACTGGTCAGTACGGTGGTTGGAAGACGGGGAAAGGAACTGGTGCAGCAGGTAGCCGTGCGCGGAGTGCAGTTCGACAAGGTCAAAACCGGCATCGCGGGCGTTGCCTACCGCCTGACGGAAATCATCAACAATCCCCGGGATCTCATCGGTGTTGAGCGCGCGCGGCATTGAGGTGTCGACGCGAATAGCATGGCCGTTTTCATCGCGCAGCGAGGTACGGGTACCCGCGCTTATGGCCGACGGTGCCACCGGGGCGGCGCCGCCAGGCTGGATGCTGCTGTGCGAAATACGCCCGGTGTGCCACAGCTGTACGGCAATACGCCCGTTTTCGGCGTGTACGCCGGCGGTGATTTTTTTCCACGCTGCAATCTGTTCTGGGCTGTGCAGACCCGGTGCGCCCGCGTAGCCTTTAGCCTGAGCGGAAATCTGGGTGGCTTCGGAAATAATCAGGCCGGAGCTTGCGCGCTGACGGTAATATTCGCCCATTAACGGGGTAGGGATATCGCCCGGTTCAATGCTGCGCAGACGCGTCAGCGGAGCCATAAATACGCGGTTGGGTACGGTTACCGCACCCACTTTCAACGGGGTAAACAACTTTGATTCTGACATAATGACTCCTGAGTAGACCGGTCGTCTTGAAACTGATGAAATAAAAACGCCTGTTAAACGCCAGGCGCAGCAATAATATTTTTAGCGTGGGCAAGGGCGCTTTCCAGCGGCGTTGCGCTACGCGTAATCTTGGCCTGCAGATTCGCCCCCAGCCACAGGGAGTAGAGCACCTGGGAAAGGGTGAACGCGTCGCCGTCAAACTCAAGGCTGCCTTCCTGACGGCCTTTCTCCAGCGCATCGCCCAGCAGGATAATGATTTGGCTGGCGCCTTTATCCATCGCGGCGCGCATATCTTCCGACAGATCGCAGACCTCAGCCGACAGCTTCACCGTCAGACAGCCGCTAATAATGCCCTGCTGGCAAAATTGCGTCAGCGTATGCTGATAATAGGCCAAAAGTCGGTCGCGGTAATTTCCCTGACCGTGGTCAAAATGCTCCACCAGGCGCTGAAGGTATCCAGCGTAATGATGTTCGAGCAGCGCAACGCCAAAGGCTTCTTTTGAGCGAAAATAGTGATAGAAAGAGCCTTTTGGCACTTCCGCTGTTTTCAGTAGTTCACTCAGCCCCATGCCGGTAAATCCCCGATGCATGCAGAGCTGCTCGCCGGTGGCCAGGATATGTTCGCGTGTGTTGCATTCACTGTGCTTGTTCATAGCGCTTACTGTAATAGACCGATTGGTCTAATGCAAGTCATAATTAAAAATGCCGCCTGGCGCAGAGGGCGATGAACAAAATTTGCGTACGGCGAATGAAACGTCTTCAATAAAGAAAGAGATGAGCGGCAGGAGAGGCGAAGTGGCTGAACAACTGGAGTTCTTCCCGGTGCAAAGTCCGTGCCGGGGGATTTGTCAGTCTGATGAACGCGGCTACTGTCGGGGGTGTATGCGTAGCCGCGACGAGCGTTTCAACTGGCAGAAAATGAGCGATGCGCAAAAGCAGGATGTTTTGCGTTTGTGCCGACAGCGGCTACTGCGCAAATTACGCGCAGCTAAGCAGGATAGTGCGGAAGAACCGCAGCAACCCTCACTGTTTTGAGCCTAAAATTGCGTATACTCAGGGCACATTTTTGTTGAGGAAGCTGTTATGGTTCAGCGTATTGCTATGGCTCCGCAGGGGCCGGAATTTTCTCGTTTTGTGATGGGTTACTGGCGTTTGATGGACTGGAATATGTCCGCTAAAGCGCTGGTGAGCTTTATTGAGCAACACCTGGATCTGGGCGTCAGCACTATCGATCACGCCGATATTTATGGCGACTATCGCTGCGAGGCGGCGTTTGGCGACGCGCTAAAGCTGGCCCCGCATCTGCGCAGCCGGATGGAAATCGTCACCAAATGCGGGATAGCCACTAAAGCGCGGGCGGAAAACACCATCGGCCACTATATTACCGACCGTGACCATATCGTTCTCAGCGCCGAACAGTCGCTGCGTAATCTGGCAACCGACCATCTTGATCTGCTGCTGATCCATCGTCCAGACCCGCTGATGGATGCGGATGAAGTGGCGGAAGCCTTCCTGGCCCTTCACCATAGCGGCAAAGTTCGTCACTTCGGCGTATCGAACTTTACCCCCGCCCAGTTTACCCTGCTGCAGTCGCGCCTGCCATTTACCCTGGCGACCAACCAGGTGGAAATTTCTCCGGTCCATCAGCCGCTGCTGCTTGACGGTACGCTGGATCAGCTTCAGCAACTGCGTATTCGCCCGATGGCATGGTCCTGCCTCGGCGGCGGTCGTTTGTTTAACGACGACAGCTTCCAGCCGCTGCGCGATGAGCTGGCGCGCGTTGCTCAGGAGCTGAATGCGGAGAGCATTGAGCAGGTGGTGTACGCCTGGATCCTGCGGCTGCCATCGCAGCCGTTACCGATCATCGGCTCAGGCAAAATCGAGCGCGTGGGATCCGCGGTGGTTGCTGAAAGGCTAAACATGAGCCGCCAGCAGTGGTTCCGCATTCGTAAAGCGGCGCTAGGCTACGACGTACCGTAAACACCGACACCTCAGCGATGGCCTACACTTAATAGCGATAGAGCCATTAAGGAGGTGTTATGCAACGATGTATTCTCGCCATACTTACCCTGGCCGCGTGCGCAGGCGCGCAGGCGGCCAGTGAAAGCGTCGATATCAATCTTGTTACCAGCCAAAGTGTCGGTCAGGCTATCGGTAGCGTTAAAATCAGCGAAACCGCGAAAGGACTGGAGTTTACGCCGGATCTGAAGGCGCTGCCTCCCGGCGAGCACGGCTTCCATATTCACGCCAACGGTAGCTGCCAGCCCGCGATTAAAGAGGGCAAAGCCGTCGCCGCTGGCGCAGCCGGTGGGCACTACGATCCGCAAAAAACAGGAAAGCATGAGGGGCCTGACGGCGCGGGGCATCTCGGCGATCTGCCATTCCTGGTGGTCAATAACGACGGTAAAGCCACCCAGCCGGTGGTGGCGCCGCGTTTAAAAACGCTGGATGAGGTGAAAGGCAAGGCGCTGATGATTCACGTGGGGGGCGATAATATGTCCGATAGCCCGCAGCCCCTTGGAGGCGGCGGCGAGCGGTTCGCCTGCGGCGTGATTAAGTAGTTCTTTCCGTTAGCGTTCCGGCAATAGGCGCCTGCTCCAGCTGGGAGAGCGCGCACCACAGCCGCCAGATTACCGCCGCCAGCTCTTTGGCCGCCGGCTGGTGGTGGTGGTTAAGCGCGTCGCAGATGCGCTGCAGCTCCTGGAGCGTAGAGGCGAGCGGACGCTGCTGTACCCCGCGCTCGCTCATCACATCCCGCAGCAGGCTGATACATAAATCACGCACCTGCGACAGCGGGTCGGAGCGGGTTTCCCATTCGCGTAGCTGCCACACCACGTGCGAACAGTTGAGCAACACCACGCCCCAGCGCAGCAGCCAGCGGCGCGCCAGCGCATCCTGGCTATTGCTGAGCTGGCTAATATGGTGGTAAACCAGCGATTCAAATTCGTGCTCGCTGTGCTGCGGGCGGCGGCTGAGCTGGTCGACAAAGTGACGCCGTAACGCACGGATATGGCGGCGGCTTTTACGCGCGTCCGAACCTGGGCTGATAATGGCAAAAGCCAGCCAGGCGAGGCCTACGCCAATGATTTTTCCCAGATTATCGTTAAGAAACGATGCGTAATCGTAGACCGGCGGGTTGGTGACCGAAATAAACGACCCCATAAAGACAATCAGCTGACCCCACAGTCCGGCGAGCTTAGGCATCTGTAGCTTCAGCAGTTGCATGGTCGTCAGCAGGGGAAACAGGAACAGCAGAAACTGCCATAAATCGGTGATCTGCACCATCAGGCCAAACTTTACCCCAAAGCTAAAGAGCGAAAGCAGGATCAGGGTGCGCATCAACAGCGTTAAGGACTTAAACGGTGAAGGAGAGACCGAATAGAGGACGCAGCAGATAGCCGCCAGGGTCAGGGCCGCGGCGCAGGCCTGCCACTGGGTGCTAATTCCCCATGCGCCGACCATTACCAGCGCGCAGAAAGTGCGAACGCCGTTCCACAAGGCTTCGGCCTGGTCGGTATGGCGGGCCAGCGCTGGCGCAGAAGGCACGTTAAATTCAGTCACCGCGGTGGCGTTTTCGATGCGCATGAGCCAGCGGCTGCTCACCAGGTAGAGACGACAAAAGTAGCGCAGACGCTTCCAGAAGGCGATATGCCGGTAATCAGCGTCCGCGGGCGGCGCCAGTGGGGCGATGATGCGGGCGACGCTCAAGGCATCGGCGTTTGTATGCGCTAATTCGTTAAGCAGTGACTCGAGGATATCGCGGGTGCGGGCGGGGGCGGTGGGCCAGTTAAGCAGCATCCGCCGCAGGCTCGAAATCACGCTGGTCATTCGCAGTTGCTGATGCAGCAGATAGTTCAGCAGCGGGTTTTGCCGGCGAAAGCGATAGTGGCTCCAGAAGGCCTGGATACGCAGCAAATTCATGGTCAGAATTTGCCCAATTACGCTCTCGTGAGCGGTGCGGATCGCATCGGTGGTTTCCGGCACCCACAGCAGGCTGGCGTGTTCCAGCAGGCGCGCGTGCATGTTTTTCAGCGCCGTCAGCAGCGTAGCGCCATCGGACGTGCTCGGTAGAATCATCATCATCAGCCCACCGCACAATATACCGACGATAACCTCACAGACGCGCGACTGGGCGATGGTCCACAGTTCGTTGGCGTCAGTGATATTGATAACCGGAAAAGCGATGATCGCGCAGGTATAGCCCGCGAGCTGGAAGGCGTAGGCGACATTATTGGTGAACATCGCGCAGGCCCAGGTACAGAGGGCTATCCACGCTGAAATGCTGAAGAGAAACAGCCACGGATCGTTGAGCGTGTGCCCGGCCAGCAGCAGTGCCGCGCAGGCGCCGAGCAGACTGCCGGCAATACGCCCGAAGCTTTTGCTAATCACGCCGCCGACGGTGGGAAAGCTGACTACCGCGGCGGAGGTCATTGCCCAGTAGGGTTCGTCAAGATTCAGCCAGTAGGCGACGCTCAGCGCCAGGCACATGGCAATCCCGTTGCGCAGGGCATAGCGCCACTGCGGACGGCTGGCCTTAATCCACGGGAGCGCGCGCCACGACAGGGCCTGTAGCTTCATTACTGCGCGCCGATGGCAACGGTACAAGTGGTACCGGAGACCAGAGTGGTATCCGGCGGCAAATGGTCAAACTCGATGCGTACCGGGACACGTTGGGCAAGGCGGACCCAGGGAATATTCGGTTTAATATTGGCCACCAGCCCGCCGCTGCTCTCCACGCTCTGGTCGACTATCGCGCGTCCGATGCTGCTAACGTGACCCTGTAACTTTTGCTTGCTGCTATAAAGAATAATCTGCGCGCTATCGCCGGGACGAATATGACGCAGTTTGGTTTCTTCAAAATAACCCACCACGTAGAAGGAGTGGCTGTCGACGAGGGCGAAAACCGGGTGGCCAACGGTGGCGTAGTCGCCAACGCGGGTCGAGAGATTGGTGACCCAACCGTCAACCGGCGCTTTGATTTCCGTCTGCGTGAGCTGCCATTGGGCGTGATCGAGCGTGGCCTGCGCCACGCCAACCACCGCCTTAGCGGCTTCGAGGTTGGTCGTCGCAGTATTCAGCGCGGTATTGGCGTTTTCTAAATCTTCTGCCGAGATGAAATTCTGGGAAAGATGACGCCGGCGGTTAGCATCGCTGGCGGCTTTTTTCTGTTCCGCCTGCGCGCGGGCGACTTCTGCTTTGGCTTTAGCGAGCTGCGCGCGGGCGTTGAGCAGGGCAATTTTATAGGGCGTGTCGTCGATTCTGAACAGCACGTCTCCGGCCTTCACCAGCTGGTTATCGCGCACGTTTAGCTGCAGGATACTGCCGGAAACCTGCGGCGTGACGCCAACCTGTTCGGCGCGCACCTTGCCGTCGCGGGTCCATGGGGATTGCGTGTAGTAATTCCAGACCAGCCAGGCGGCAATAATGGCCAGTGCGGCAACCAGCAGCGTGGATAAGTATTTTAGTTTTTTCATGGAATGAACATTACCAGATAGTCAGTAAAACCAGCGCCAAACAGACGGAGAGCGCAAAGAAGGAGAGGTCCATTAACAGGGGATGCCAGATCTCGCCTGCGTACATCCAGTCCCGCAGCTGGCGATGGACTATCAGCCAGATAAAAAAGCCCAGCAGAACCGCTTTAAAGACAGGAGGGAAATAGACAGAAGCGCCGAACACCAGGTCCTGGAGCGACAATCCGGCAGTGTTAAGACTCAGTTTCACAAGCAAAAATCCTTTGCCGTTGCAGGAAGAATGTTCAGGTGATGCGATTATTCACATTGTAAATCATTGTTCTGATTCTAGTGAATCAGGTAATTCATTTGTTTTGGTAATTTAAATGCTGCACACTATTCTAAAATCAGTATAATAACTTAGCAAGCTAATTATAAGGAGATGAAATTGGAATCGCCACTTGGTTCTGATCTGGCACGTTTGGTACGCGTCTGGCGCGCGCTAATCGACCATCGCCTGAAACCTCTGGAGTTAACGCAGACGCACTGGGTCACGCTGCATAACATTCACCAGCTGCCGCCTGAACAGTCGCAGATTCAGTTGGCGAAGGCCATTGGTATTGAGCAGCCGTCGCTGGTTCGCACGCTCGACCAGTTGGAGGAAAAAGGGCTTATTTCTCGCCAGACCTGTGCAAACGATCGGCGGGCAAAACGTATCAAGCTTACGGAAAAGGCCGAGCCTCTGATCAATGAAATGGAAGAGGTTATTGGCAAAACGCGTGATGAGATTCTGGCTGGCGTTTCCAGGGAAGAAGTGGAAACGTTGCTTAATTTAATTCGTAAACTTGAACACAACATCCTCGATCTCCAGGCAAAAGATTGACTTTAACGGGGCCTTGAAAGACTCAAGGCCTCTTTTTTAATCTATTCATGCCAGACCAGTACGCGGTTACGCCCGCTGTTTTTCGCTTTGTACATCGCGGTATCTGCGCGCTTAACGCACTCTTCAGCCGAAACACGCGTATCCAGCGTCGTGAAAACCCCCATACTGATAGTCATTCTTTCGGGTAATCCTTCCTGCTTCTCGCTGACGGAGAGGCGGATGCGTTCGGCGATAGCCAGTGCTTCCTTTGCGCCGATATTGACCAGCAGTAGGGCAAACTCTTCCCCGCCGATACGCGCGGCAGCGTCGTCCTGGCGCACGTTGTTCTGCAACACGCTGGCAGCAAATTGAATTACCTTATCGCCCTGCACGTGACCGTAGGTGTCGTTGATGCGCTTGAAGCGATCGAGGTCGCAGACGATCACCGACAGCGGTTGTGAAGCGGAAACCTTCGACAATCGTTGATTCAGGGTTTCATAGAAATAGCTGCGGTTATACAGTCGGGTCAGGGGATCGCGAATCGAGTTTTGATAAGAGCGAATGTATCTGTCGTTTGATTGACGATAGAGCATAAAAACATCGCACAGCAGAACTAAAATCAGAAACAGGGTGCTAAGCGTTTCAAAGAATCGCGCCTGGCTCCAGGCGTGACTGCTGTCACCAGCCGTTGCGAGCAGAACCATTAACGTAAATATATAGGCGGTACAAAAAAAGGCCCCGCTGTACCAGAATATATTACGCAATTGGGTCAGGCTAATCAGTAAAATCAGCGTTACAGACCGTATGATAATTAATAACCAGCCAATACGATTATGCCACAGTGGCGTAAAAGTGTAGGTCAGATTATCAAGGAATTCAATACTAAAAAGCGGGGGAATTGCTGGAATGAATCCACGATAATATAAGCACTGCGGTAATAAAAATAAAGCAACCTGTCAGTACCGTACGGTTAATTTTACCTGAGCTAAGGGTGAGGTTGCGAAAACGGTATAATACAATCGATGTTATAAATAAAATGGCCATCATTACGTTGCGGAAAAAATAAAAAATCAGCGCGTCATTTTGGTTAATGGCGCGACCCTGTCCGCAAATCAACCAGTCGGGATAGCTGCCTATCGTTCCCAGCATCAGCATAGCCGAGCAGGCAAAGGCGAAGGTAATCGGAATCAGGTACAGTCGTTTTTTATCGCACAGATATTTCATTGCCATAAAACAGGCAATCATAATATGAAAAGTCATCAACGAAATCGTCAGCACGAAAAAGCATGGATGATATTGTAGGTATACGATGAATTAACGAGTCGCTGAGATAATTAAGCGTGGTAAACGCAAGGGTACACGCGGCAGCGTAAAGAAATATCCGTTGGGGTAAGCTTTTTATATTAGCGTGCATAGTCAATATCCCTGAAAAATGCGAGGGTAAACGACGAAGGTATCGTAAATGATTTAAGTAAGACTCATTGAAGATTACTTGATGGCAGCAGGAAAAATATTGCGCGGGCGCAAAGAGTGGAGGCGCGGCAGGAACCTATAAATCTATTTATATCGTTTATTGATACTGGTAAATGATATATCTATTGTATTAATAAGCGGCCCGTCAGGGCCGCAGGGATAAGATTTAGCGTGGGGATACCGTAACCTGGCTGCCGCTGCCGGCAATAGCTACGCGCTGGCCGACGGAGAACGGCGTGCTGCCTTGCTTTTGCACTACCATAATAGTGTTACCGTCATCTTTGCGGATTTCCAGCTCAACGCCCTGGGTTTTGTTCATCGCACCCTGTACGCCCTGACCGGCTACGCCGCCGGCGACAGCGCCTGCTGCCGTTGCCAGTGAGCGGCCCGTTCCGCCGCCAATGGTGTTACCCAGGAAGCCGCCGAGTACCGCGCCGCCGATGGCACCAATAGCATTGCTGTCATCTCCGCTCTGAATCTGCACCGCGCGGGTATGGACAATAGTGCCGTAGGTCACGCTCTGGACCTGTTTGGCTTCGGATGCGGAGTAAACATCGCCGGACAGACCGCTGCTGCTGACGCAGCCTGCAAGCGTAAAACCAATCATCGAGACAGCCAAAACACGTAAAATCATTTATGAATCTCCTGTTCACCAAGAAGCGTTCTGTTGAACTTCCTTGTAGCCAATTATATGGCATTTAAGCGTCTGCTGGCATAGCAGATGCAGTGACTATACAAAAAATAATAATCAGAGTCGTCTCAACCTAAACTAAACACAAGTTCTTTACCCTAAGAACGGCAGCGCTGCTTGTATTGTTAAAAAGTATTATAGCAGCATAGCATTGCCCCCTCGTTTATGGTGGAGTGTGGGGATATACGGAGTCATGGAATGAAGGAAAGCGTATGAAATCAGGCCGCTTTATCGGCGTAATGTCCGGCACCAGCCTTGATGGTGTTGATGTTGTCCTCGCAGCAATTAATGAAAATCTGGTCGCCCAGCAGGCCAGCCTGACCTATCCCATCCCCCTGGCTATTAAAGAAGACATTCTGGCCATCTGCCAGGGACAGCAGCTTACGCTGTCGCAGCTGGGACGGCTTGATACGCGTCTGGGACGGCTGTTTGCCGATGCGGTTCAGGCGTTGATGGCGCAGGAAAAGTTACAGGCGGCGGACATCATCGCCATCGGCTGCCATGGCCAAACGGTCTGGCATGAGCCTACGGGCGACGCGCCGCATACCTTACAGATTGGCGACAATAACCAGATTGCCGCGCGTACTGGCGTGACGGTCGTCGGCGACTTTCGTCGTCGCGATATGGCGCTCGGCGGGCAGGGCGCGCCGCTGGTTCCGGCGTTCCACCACGCGTTGCTGGCGCATCCGGTAGAGCGTCGAATGGTTCTTAATATTGGCGGTATCGCCAACCTCTCCCTGCTGGCGCCAGGGGTACCGGTGCGCGGCTACG
Organism: Klebsiella pasteurii; assembly: GCF_018139045.1. Lineage (NCBI taxonomy): Bacteria > Pseudomonadati > Pseudomonadota > Gammaproteobacteria > Enterobacterales > Enterobacteriaceae > Klebsiella > Klebsiella pasteurii. Next base: position 1,426,531 of record NZ_CP073236.1, on the reverse strand, counting down.
ACACCGGGCCCGGCAACATGCTGATGGATGCGTGGATCTGGCGTCAGTGTGGCAAACCCTTCGATAAGGACGCGCAGTGGGCCAGCGAGGGTAAAGTTGTGCTGCCGCTGCTGCAGGATATGCTAAGCGATCCGTGGTTTGCGCTACCGGCGCCGAAGAGTACCGGTCGCGAATACTTCAACTACGGCTGGCTATCGCAGCATCTGGCGCGTTATCCGGGGCTTCGCGCCCAGGACGTGCAGACCACCCTTGCGGAACTGACCGCCGTCAGCATCAGTGAACAGGTGCTGCTCAGCGGGGGATGTGAACGCCTGCTGGTCTGCGGCGGCGGCGCGCGCAATCCGCTGCTAATGGCGCGTCTGGCGGCGCTGCTGCCGGGAACGGAAGTGTCGACCACCGATGAGGCGGGGATCAGCGGGGATGATATGGAGGCGCTGGCATTCGCATGGCTGGCGTGGCGGACGCTTGCCGGATTACCCGGCAACCTCCCTTCGGTAACCGGCGCGTCGCAGGCTTCCGTGCTTGGCGCGATTTTCCCGGCAAATCCGCCGCAAAATCAGAGTTAACTGAAATCACCCGCGGCGGTTTCTTCGTAAACTGAACAGCGTTGAGGGAGGGCGTTATGCCTTCCCGGACCGGGAAAGTCGAAGGCAAATTAATGAAAAAAATACTTATTCTTGCGGTACCTTTTATGCTCGCGGGCTGTAGCTACTACAACCAGTTTGTCGAGCGGATGAATACGGACACGCTGGAGTACCAGTGCGACCAGAAGCCGTTAACCGTCCATCTTAATCATACTCGCCAGCAGGTCAGCTTTATCTACGATAACCAGCAGCTCAACTTGCAGCAGGGGCTATCCGCGTCCGGAGCGCGGTATACCGACGGCGTTTACGTCTTCTGGTCGAAGGGCGATAGCGCCACGGTCTATAAACGCGATCGCATTGTGCTGGAAAACTGTCAGCTGCAAACCGCCAAACGTTGAGATTTCGGTCATGGGGGCGCACAATGACGCTACCCTTTGATTATTTTCTCAATTGCCATGTCTGATAACGACGAATTGCAGCAAATCGCGCACCTGCGCCGTGAGTACACCCGTGGTGGCCTGCGTCGCCACGACCTTCCAGCCGAACCTCTGGCGCTATTTGAACGCTGGCTGCGTCAGGCCTGCGATGCGAAGCTCGCTGATCCAACGGCGATGGTCGTCGCCACCGTTGATGAAAACGCCCAGCCTTACCAGCGTATCGTTTTGCTTAAGCACTACGATGAAAAAGGTCTGGTGTTTTACACCAACCTTGGCAGCCGCAAAGCCCACCAGATTGAAAAAAATCCCCGCATTAGCCTGCTTTTCCCATGGCATATGCTGGAGCGCCAGGTGATGGTTATCGGTAAAGCGGAACGCCTTTCAACGCTGGAAGTGGTGAAATATTTCCACAGCCGTCCGCGCGATAGCCAGATTGGCGCCTGGGTGTCGCAGCAGTCCAGCCGTATCTCGGCGCGCGGCATCCTTGAGAGTAAGTTCCTTGAGCTTAAGCAAAAGTTCCAGCAGGGCGAAGTTCCGCTGCCGAGTTTCTGGGGCGGATTCCGCGTCAGCATCGAGCAGATGGAGTTCTGGCAGGGCGGCGAGCACCGTCTGCACGATCGTTTTCTCTACCAGCGGCAAAACGGCGGCTGGCAAATCGACCGACTGGCGCCATAAAGGACGCAAAAATGTTGTGTTAAGCGCTGGTGCATCGTGGCCCGGCGCTTTATTCTATACGCTTCATTTTTCAAGCTGCATCTTTGTTAGCCGCGCCTGTCTGGCTCTGTCGCTTACCTGAGTAAGTTCCCTGGGCTTTTACATGCTTGCCGCCGCGATGCAGCTTGAATAATTTTGCGTAGATGTTTTTTTCGCGTCTGGCGAAAAGTCGTGTACCGGCAGAGGTGCAGTCGTTTATAGATGGAGAATTTGATGGCAAGCAGTAACTTGATTAAACAATTGCAGGAGCGGGGGCTGGTAGCCCAGGTGACGGACGAGGAAGCGTTAGCAGAGCGACTGGCGCAAGGCCCGATCGCGCTCTATTGCGGCTTCGACCCTACCGCCGACAGCTTGCACTTGGGGCATCTTGTTCCATTGTTATGCCTGAAACGCTTCCAGCAGGCTGGCCACAAGCCGGTTGCGCTGGTGGGCGGCGCGACGGGGCTGATTGGCGACCCGAGCTTTAAAGCCGCTGAGCGTAAACTGAACACTGAAGATACCGTGCAGGAGTGGGTGGATAAAATCCGCAAACAGGTCGCGCCTTTCCTCGACTTTGATTGCGGGGATAACTCGGCCATTGCCGCGAATAACTACGACTGGTTTGGCGGCATGAACGTGCTGACCTTCCTGCGTGATATCGGCAAGCACTTCTCTGTAAACCAGATGATCAACAAAGAAGCGGTGAAGCAGCGTCTCAACCGCGACGACCAGGGCATCTCTTTTACCGAGTTCTCCTACAACCTGCTGCAGGGGTACGACTTTGCCTGCCTGAACAAGCTGCACGGCGTGGCGCTACAAATCGGCGGTTCTGACCAATGGGGCAACATTACCTCCGGTATCGACTTGACCCGTCGTCTGCATCAGAACCAGGTCTTTGGCCTGACCGTTCCGCTGATCACCAAAGCCGACGGCACGAAATTCGGTAAAACCGAAGGCGGCGCGGTGTGGCTGGATCCGAAGAAAACGAGTCCGTACAAGTTCTACCAGTTCTGGATCAACACCGCGGATGCCGATGTTTATCGCTTCCTGAAGTTCTTCACCTTTATGGACATGACCGAAATCAATGCCCTGGAAGAGGAAGACAAAAACAGCGGTAAAGCACCGCGCGCCCAGTATGTGTTGGCTGAGCAGGTGACCCGTCTGGTGCACGGCGAAGAAGGACTGGTGGCGGCAAAACGCATTACCGAGAGCCTGTTCAACGGTAACCTGAGCGATCTGAGCGAAGCCGATTTTGAGCAGCTGGCGCAGGATGGCGTGCCGATGATCGAAATGGAAAAGGGAGCCGATCTGATGCAGGCGCTGGTGGATTCTGACCTGCAGCCGTCCCGCGGCCAGGCGCGTAAAACCATTGCCTCCAACGCGGTGACCATTAACGGCGAAAAACAGTCCGACCCGGAATACGTATTTGTCGATGCCGACCGTCTCTTCGGGCGCTATACCTTACTGCGCCGCGGTAAGAAAAATTACTGTCTGGTCTGCTGGAAGTAATTGCGTAAAGGCAGGGGCGTGGGAAACCGCGCCTCTTATTTTTTGCTCTCAGGTAATCAAGATGAAGAATATCCTCGCCATCCAGTCCCACGTTGTGTTTGGCCATGCGGGCAACAGCGCCGCTGAATTTCCGATGCGCCGGCTTGGCGCCAACGTCTGGCCGCTTAACACCGTACAATTCTCCAACCATACCCAATACGGAAAGTGGACCGGCTGCGTCATGCCGCCGGCGCATTTAACGGAGATTGTTCAGGGGATTGCTGACATTAACCAGCTGCAGCGCTGCGACGCGGTATTAAGCGGATATCTGGGTTCGGCGGAGCAGGGCGAACATATTCTTGGCATCGTGCGCCAGGTGAAAAGCGCCAACCCGGCCGCGAAATTTTTCTGTGACCCGGTGATGGGCCACCCTGAAAAGGGCTGCATCGTGGCGCCTGGCGTCGCGGAGTTTCACGTGCGCTATGCGCTGCCGGCGAGCGATATTATTGCGCCAAACCTGGTTGAGCTGGAGATCCTCTGCGGGCACCCGGTGGCAAACGTTAAAGAAGCGGTTTTAGCCGCGCGCGAGTTGATTGCTCAGGGGCCGGAAGTGGTGCTGGTGAAGCATCTCTCACGCGCCGGGCTCAGTATGGATCGTTTTGAAATGCTGCTGGTCACCAGTCAAGAAGCCTGGCACATCAGCCGTCCGCTGGTGGATTTCGGCATGCGCCAGCCGGTGGGCGTCGGCGATGTCACCAGCGGGCTGCTGTTGGTTAAGCTGCTGCAGGGCGCGAGTTTGCGTGATGCGCTGGAGCACGTCACCGCCGCGGTGTATGAAATCATGCTGGCGACAAAAAATATGCAGGAGTATGAGCTACAGGTAGTGGCGGCTCAGGATCGCATTGCCCAGCCGGAGCACTACTTCAGCGCCACGCAGCTTTAAGGCGCGTGTAAACCACTTGCCCGACCGGCGTCGGGCAAGCATCAGCGTTACTTCAGCCCTTCAGCCTCAAGGGCGGCGGCAACAGCGGGACGCGCGGCAACGCGCTTCATCCAGACTGCAATATTGCTATAGCCTGCCATATCCAGCTTCACGGCGTAAGCCCAGCGCAGCACGGTGAACAGGTAGCCATCGGCGATAGTGAAACGATGCCCGTTAATCCACTCTTTATCTTCCAGACATTCATTCACGTACTGCATTTTTTTATCCAGCAGCGCGCGGGCGACAGGTTTGTAGTCTTCCGGCGTATCGGGGCGAAACAGCGGGGTAAAGCCTTTATGCAGTTCCGTCGCCACGTAGTTTAGCCACTCCAGCGTTTGATAGCGGGCGATGCTTCCCACCGGTGCCAACAGCTGGCGGTCCGGCACGCGATCGGCGATATATTGCATAATGGCCACGCCTTCCGTCAGCAAAATATCATCGTCCAGCAGCAGCGCCGGCACCTGACCTTTCGGGTTTACCAGCAGATAATCATCCCCGTTTTCGAGACGTTTTTTCATTACGTCAACGCCCTGCAGGGTGAAGTCCAGGCCGCTCTCGCGTAGCGCGATATGCGAAGCAAGAGAACAAGCGCCGGATTTGTAGAACAGTTTCATCGGTAACTCCTCGTGGCTGCGGTTTTCTGTATGTTAGTCCGCCCAGGGGCAAAAAAAAACCGCTAACAGCGCGTTAGCGGTTTAAAGTTTTGGGTTTTCCCGGTGAGCTTAGGCCGTAGCGGTATCGCTGGCTTTTGCCGTTTTATCATCGTCCTGGGTCATGCGGTTCAGCTTCGGCGCCGTCAGCAGCATCAGGATGGCGATAATGCCGGTGGCGACACCGATGTGCAGGAATACGCGACCGTAAACTTCCAGCGACATCAGCGGGTCAGTTACGTTATCCGGCACCGCCATCATGTTGGCGACGTAGCCGCCGATCAGGTTGGCGCCAGCGGTAGTCAGGAACCAGCTGCCCATGATGAAGCCCATCAGACGCTGAGGAACCAACTGCGCAACCATCGCCAGACCCAGGCCGGAGATCATCAGTTCACCGATACTTTGCAGGCCGTAGCTCATAACCAGCCAGCTGACGTTCACGATACCTGCGTCGGTGGCAAACTTAGCGCCCAGCGGCAGTACGAGGAAGGCGCCGGAACAGAGGACCATACCAATAGCAAACTTCATCGGCATCGGCAGGGTATCGCCCATTTTGTTGTAGATAGCGGCCAGAATCGGGCTACCGATAATGATCCAGAATGGGTTCAGCGCCTGGTACTGCTCAGGCTCGAAAGCGATGCCCAGCAGAGAGTGTTCAACGTTGCGAATCGCAAAGAAGTTAAGGGAGGTCGGCATCTGGCTATACAGAACAAAGAAGATAATCGCCTGCAGCATCAGGATGAACGCGACGATCATTTTGCGCCGCGCGGCGCCCTGCATTGCGAAGGCTTCTTTAGCGAAAATAACGATAATACCCAGCGCAACCACGCCCAGCGCCATACGTGCAATACCCTGGTTGTGCAGCAGCCAGGTTGCAATTGCGATGAGAACCACCACGCCAACGATTGTCGCCAGCAGCTTGCCTACCTGCAGCGGGGCGAAGTCAGGCTTCGAGCCGTACTGTTTAACCCAGCGCTGGCAGAAAGTGAAGTTGACAATGGTGATTACCAGGCCGACAAAGCTCAGGGCGAAAGCGACGCTCCAGCCGAACTTTGCCGCCAGCCACGGCGTGGCCAGCATAGAGAAGAAGGAACCGATGTTGATGGACATGTAGTACATGGTAAATGCACCGTCCAGACGCGGGTCGTTCTTTTCATAGCAGGTTGAGAGCAGAGAAGAGGGGTTAGCCTTAAACAGGCCGTTACCGACGGCAATGGTCGCCATACCTATATAGACGATGCCCGCATCGTGCCCGGACCACGCTACCAGGCCATAGCCGATGGCCAGAACAATGGCACCGAGCATAATGACGCGCTTGGTGCCCAGCACCTTGTCGCCCAGCCAGCCGCCAATCGCCACCAGGCCGTAGACCAGGGCGCTAAAGGAGGAGAACAGGGTGATAGAATCCGCTTCTGACATACCCAGTTGTTTAACCAGGTAAACGGCCATGATCCCTTGCAGGCCGTAGAAACCAAAACGCTCCCATAGCTCAATCGAGAAGATGAGATAGAACGATCGTGGTTGTTTGAAAGCGTTCAAGCTGACGCTTTCGGTTGGTTTATTGTTTGCAGTCGACACAAATACCTCTTTTTTTACATCCCATATTAACGGGGGGTGCTCGGGGCGCAATCTTCTCAGACCGCCGCCTTTATAGTTATTCTGGAGGGAAAACGGCAGGTAATGTTCACTATCCTGCCCCTTCAGGCAATAGCTTTGCAATAATCTGTTACACATATTTTGTGCGGAATAATACACCGCATACTCAAATGTTATTCAGAGTTAAATATCAAGGTTTAGTGAATGGAAGCGTTTTTATCTGCCATAGTGGAAAATTTTTCGTATAAAGGCGATATGTTCTGCTGACTGCGCTTGCATCCAGTGATATAGCCCATAATCCTAAAAATTGATGGGTTATTGTGTTGTTATTTAAGTTGAGGGTATTTGAATCAGCAGGTTTGGGTACAATTGAGTTAACAATTATTCAACAACAAAATGACCAAGTGATCCAGATCACAAATGTATAGAAATTTTGACTCTAAAAAAAATGAATAACCTGGCTGATGATTATATAACCGCATAATCACCCGCAACCGGGGCGAAACCATGGCGTGAATGTCGATAAAGCCGGGGGGAGGCAGAGTCATCTCTCCGGTAGGAAAATGACTCTGCGCGTCGTCAGGAATAGACCTTCTCTTTATACTCGCAAAGATCTTCTATCAGGCAGGAGCCGCAGCGGGGTTTGCGGGCAATACACGTATAACGACCGTGCAGGATTAACCAGTGGTGGCAGTCGACTTTAAATTCCGCCGGAACCACCTTTAACAGCTTTTCTTCCACCTGTTCCACGTTTTTACCGGGCGCAAATTGTGTCCGATTACAAACGCGGAAGATATGCGTATCGACGGCGATTGTCGGCCAGCCGAAGGCGGTATTCAGCACCACGTTTGCCGTTTTGCGTCCCACACCGGGAAGCGCCTCAAGGGCCGCCCTATCTTCCGGCACTTCGCCATTGTGTTGTTCAAGCAGGATCCGGCAGGTCTTGATAACGTTTTCGGCTTTACTGTTAAACAGGCCGATGGTTTTGATATACGTCTTCACTCCCTCAACGCCCAGCTCCAGCATGGCCGCTGGCGTATTGGCGACCGGATAGAGTTTTGCCGTAGCTTTGTTGACGCTGACGTCGGTGGCCTGCGCTGAGAGCAGGACGGCGATCAACAGTTCAAATGGCGAGTTAAAATGCAGCTCCGTGGTGGGGTGCGGGTCGTTATCCCTGAGCCTGGTGAGGATCTCCAGGCGTTTACTCTTATTCATCCTATGCTTTTCCCGTCACATCAGACGGCGCAATGAGATCGGCTTGCGCCGCTTTGGTTTTGCGCTGTTTGCTACGTTCATCGATGAGGTATTTTACCGCCAACATCATGCCGAGGCCAATAAATGCGCCCGGCGGCAGCATCGCCAGCAGGAACGGCGTATCGGTATGGAATACTTCAATGCGCAGAACTTTAGCCCAGCCGCCGAGCAGGCTATCGGCACCGTCAAACAGGGTGCCGTTGCCGAGAATTTCGCGCATTGAACCGAGCACAAACATTGCGCATGTCGCCCCCATCCCGATGGAGAATCCGTCCAGCGCCGAGAGCGCCGGGCCTTTTTTCGCGGCAAAGGCTTCCGCGCGGCCAACCACGATACAGTTGGTGACGATCAGCGGGATAAAAATCCCCAGAGACTGATAAAGGCCGAACGCGTAGGCGTTAATCAGCATCTGCACGACGCTCACTACCGAAGCGATGATCATCACGTAAATAGGGATACGGATTTCCGCCGGCGTCCAGCGACGCAGGCTGGAAATGGTCAGGTTCGTCAGGGTCAAAACCAGCGTCGTCGCCAGCCCAAGGCCGAGAGCGTTGGTGGCGGTAGAAGTCACGGCGAGCAGGGGACACATCCCCAGCAGTTGAACAAGCGCGGAGTTGTTTTTCCACAACCCCTGAACAATAACGTCTTTAACTTCGCTCATGGTCTAGTCTCCACAGGGAGTGAATGCGGAAATCTGCGCGGGCAGCGTTTGGGCGTACAGGCCCGCGCGCCTGACGGCGTTGACCACCGCGCGAGGGGTAATAGTGGCCCCGGTGAACTGGTCGAAATCGCCGCCGTCTTTTTTCACGGCCCAGTGGCTGTCGTCTTGCCCATGGATCGTTTTACCAGCAAAGAAGGTGATCCAGTCGGAAATTCGGAGCTCGATTTTGTCGCCCAGGCCCGGTGTTTCATGGTGTTCGGTGACGCGGGTACCCAGCACGGTGCCTCTAAAATCGGCGGCTACCAGCAGCTGAATGGCGCCGGAATAGCCGTCCGGCGCGGTGGCTTCCATCACCGCAGCAACCGGCTTCTCGCCGTCCTGCGCGATCCATACCTTATGCTGGCCCTTGCCCAGCTCCGGCGCGCTAACCTGATAACAGCTTTTCAGCAAATCGTTATTGTAGAGAGCGGCTGGCATCACCTGGTCGAATAGGGCTTTTTGCTGCTGGGCGGCCTGGTCTTCAATGGTACTTTTGGTCAGCTCGTTAATCGCTGCCGTCAGCCCGGTAGAACCTGCGGCGAAGAGTGCCAGCGTGATACCGTGTTTGCGCATGCTTTGTAACATGTTCGGGTCCTCAGCGGTGGCCGTACGCGCGCGGGCGCGTGTAGTAATCGATCAACGGAACGGTGATATTGGCCAGCAGGACGGCAAAGGCCACGCCATCCGGGTAGCCGCCAAAGCTGCGAATCAACCATACCAGTACTCCCGCCAGCGCGCCAAAGATCAGGCGTCCGCGATTGGTGGTAGAGGCGGTCACCGGATCCGTCAGGATAAAGAAGGCGCCGAGCATGGTTGCGCCGGAAAGCAGATGTATCTGCGGCGAGGCGAGGCTTCCTGGGGAGAACAGCCATCCCAGGGTGGCGCAAACGGCGAGGCTCAGCAGGAAGCTCAGCGGAATATGCCAGCGGATAGCCTTCTGCCACAGCAGGAACAGACCGCCCGCGAGCCAGGCCACGTTAACCCACTGCCAGCCGAGACCGGCGAGCTCGCCGCCGTAGATCGGATACTGCAGGATCTCGCCAACCGGATGGCCGGCGTGAAGCGACGTTTTAAAGGTATCCAGCGGCGTGGCCTGACTGATACCGTCAATGCCTGTTCGCAGGCTGTTCATATCCCCACCAGTCGCCGTATGGCCGGTGAAAATCATCCACAGCGCGTCGCTAAAACCTGGAATATGGGCGGCTATCTCATGCGGCGGAAGCCAGGAGGTCATCTGGACCGGGAAGGAGATGAGCAGTACGACATAGCCGATCATAGCCGGGTTAAAAGGGTTGTGGCCGAGGCCGCCGTACAGCTGCTTGGCGATGATGACCGCGAACGCGGTCCCCAGCACGACCATCCACCACGGGGCGAAAGGCGGGATACTGATGGCCAGCAGCAGGCCGGTCAGCAGCGCGGAGTTATCGGCGAGGATCGCGGGAATATTTTGTTTGCGCAGTTTAAGGATGGCCGCTTCGGCTCCCCACGCCGTAAGGGCGGCAAGGATAATCTGCAACACGGTACCCCAGCCGAAAAACCAGGTCTGCACCGCGATGCCGGGTATCGCGGCGAGCAGCACCAGCAGCATAATCCGCGAAGTCTGGCGCTGATTGTGGGTATAAGGGGAACTTGCGATTCTGAAAACCATTTAATCCTCGTTAACTGCCTGCCGGGATGCTTTCCGGGCCTGAACGCGGGCGATTGCTTCAGCGACTGCCGCTTTGCGGGCGTCGTCATTGGCTGCCGACGGGGGAACTGCTTGTTGCTGCTGTTCGGCTTTGCGCGCTTTCGCTCGGGCGATAGCGGCCTCGACGGCGGCTTTGCGCGGATCGGCGGCCGTCGGTTGTTCGGCGCTGGCATCTACCGCCGAAACGGTCTGCTGTTCGGCTTTGCGCGCTTTCGCTCGGGCGATAGCGGCCTCGACGGCGGCTTTGCGCGGATCGGCGGCTGCCGGTTGTTCGGCGGCGGCATCTACCGCCGGAGCCGCCTTCTGTTCGGCTTTACGCGCTTTCGCTCGGGCGATAGCGGCCTCGACGGCGGCTTTGCGCGGATCGGCGGCGGCCGGTTGTTCGGCGCCGGCATCTACCGCCGGAGCCGTCTGCTGTTCAGCTTTACGCGCCTTCGCTCGGGCGATAGCGGCCTCGACGGCGGCTTTGCGCGGATCGGCGGCCATCGGTTGTTCGGCGGCGGCATCTACCGCCGGAGCCATCTGCTGTTCAGCTTTACGCGCTTTCGCTCGGGCGATAGCCGCCTCGACGGCGGCTTTGCGCGGATCGGCGGCTGCCGGTTGTTCGGCGGCGGCATCTACCGTCGGAGCCGTCTGCTGTTCAGCTTTACGCGCCCGGGCCTCGGCCTTGCGGGCTTCGCGGGCGGCGATGGCTTCGCTGTTATCCGGTTTGGCGCCGGAGAGCACGATAATCGGCTGCGCCGCGTCACGCTGTTTTTCACGCACCCGGGCAAGGGCGGCGTTAATTGCGTCCTGATCCTTCGCCGCAGGCTGGACCGCGGCCTGCTTATGACGTTCCAGACGCGCCGCTTTATCGCGCTCAAGGCGAGCCTGACGCGCCTCAAAGCGAACTTTGGCCTCTGCGGCGCGTTTCTCTTCTTGCGCGATCGCGGAGATCTCGGCCTTCTCCTGGCGGAAGTACTGCACCAGCGGAATATTGCTTGGGCAAACCCAGGCGCAGGCGCCGCACTCAATGCAATCTGCGAGATTATGGCTAGTGGCTTTGTCGTGCTGCTGGCCTTTGCTGAACCAATAAAGCTGCTGCGGCAGAAGATCGGCAGGGCAGGCGTCCGCGCAGGCGCTGCAGCGGATGCAGCCTTTTTCCTCTTCCGGCTCGCCCAGTTCGCTCGCCGACGGCGCCAGCAGGCAGTTGGTAATTTTCACTACCGGCACGTCGAGCCACGGCAGGGTGAAGCCCATCAGCGGGCCGCCCATAATCACCATCGGGTCAGCGCTCGGGCAGAAACCGGCATCCTTTAGCAAATGGCTGACCGGGGTGCCGAGACGCGCCCAGACGTTGCCCGGACGCGAGACCGCTTCGCCGGTTAGGGTAACGACGCGCTCCGTCAGCGGCTCGCCGTCAATTACCGCCCGTTTCACCGCGTAGGCGGTGCCGACGTTTTGCATCAACACGCCGATATCAGAGGATCGTCCGCCGTGGGGCACCTGCTTGCCGGTGAGGATTTGCGTGAGCTGTTTCGCGCCGCCGGAGGGATATTTGGTTGGGATCACCCGCAGCGATATTCCGTGCGTATCGGCTAATACCGCGCGCAGCATCGAAATCGCCTGCGGTTTATTATCCTCGATGCCGATCAGTACCTGACCAGGCTGCAGAATATGGGCAAGGATACGAATACCCTCAACGATTTGCGCCGCGCAATCCTGCATTAGACGGTCATCGGCGGTGATATAGGGCTCGCACTCGGCGGCGTTGATAATGAGTGTGTCGATTTTATCGCCGCCGCCGCGCAGCTTGGCGCCGGTCGGGAAACCCGCGCCGCCCAGTCCGGCCACGCCAAACTGGTGAATACGTTCAATCAGCGCTTCGCGGGATTTATTCTGATAATCGTTCCAGCCATCGCGCTCAATCCAGCGGTCTTCGCCATCGGCATCAATAATGACGCTCATTTCCGCCAGCGCGGAAGGGTGGGCGGTAGAGTGGGGGGCGATGGCCGCCACGATCCCGGACGTTGGGGCGTGCACCGGCAGCATTCTGCCCCAACCGCGGGTCAACGCCTGGCCGCGCAGGACGCGATCGCCCGGCTGCACGCACAGTTCACCTTCCGTGCCGATATGCTGTTTTAGCGGGATGACGAAACGCTGCGGCAGCGACACCTGACGCAGCGGGGTACCGTTGGACTGGGTTTTCATCTCTGGCGGATGGATGCCGCCGTTGAAGTCCCAGACTTTATCTTTGCGAAAAGCGGAAAATAACTTAAACATGTTGTTCCACGGGAATAATGCGTACCGGGATGGTCTGAAGATCCCATTTCCAGGTTTCTGTCGTCGCTGCTACCGGGTGCAGTTCAATACATTGCGTTGGACAAGGCGCGACGCAAAGATTACAGCCGGTACAGAGATCGCTCATCACCGTATGCATGGCGCGAGTGGCGCCGACGATGGCGTCGACCGGGCAGGCCTGGATGCATTTTGTGCAGCCGATGCAGTTCGCTTCGTCTATCGTCGCCAGCATGCGTACAGGTTCGGCTTCTTGCGCGTCGCCGTCTACCGGTTGCGGATCGACGTTCAACAGCTCGGCGATTTTAAGCATTACCGCTTCGCCGCCGGGGGCGCAGCAGTTGATTTTCTCACCCTGGGTCCCCACTGCTTCCGCGTAGGGGCGACAGCCGGGGTAGCCGCACTGGCCGCACTGGCTCTGCGGAAGCAGGGCATCAATTTTTTCCACCACCGGGTCATCTTCCACCGCAAAACGGCGGGAGGCGTATCCCAGAATTAAGCCGAAAATTAGCCCCAGTAGGCTAATGGCGACCACGGCTATCCAGACAGCGTTCATTACAACTTCACCAAACCGCTAAAGCCCATAAAGGCAAGAGACATTAAACCTGCGGTGACCAGCGCAATGGCGTTACCACGAAACGGCGCCGGCACATCCGCGACTACCAGGCGCTCGCGAATAGATGCGAAAAGCACCATCACCAGCGAAAAACCGACCGCGGCGGCAAAACCGTACAGCGCTGATTGCAGGAAATTATGCCCAAGGTTTATATTTAGCAGCGCCACGCCGAGCACCGCGCAGTTGGTGGTGATCAGCGGCAGGAAGATCCCCAGCAGGCGATACAGCGCCGGGCTGGTTTTACGCACGACCATCTCGGTAAACTGCACCACCACGGCGATGACCAGGATAAAGGCCAGCGTGCGCAAATAGACCAGATCCAGCGGGATAAGGATCCAGGTATCAATTAGCCAGGCGCAAATAGAGGCCAGCGTCATCACAAAGGTGGTGGCGAGCCCCATTCCCATAGCGGCTTCCAGCTTTTTGGAAACCCCCATAAACGGGCACAGTCCAAGAAACTTCACCAGCACGAAGTTGTTAACAAGAACAGTGCCAACAAAGAGCAGTAAATAATCAGCCATCATTCGACCTGAAATAGAAAAAGCCGTCTATTATCGAATAAATCGATACCGGCGACAACAGGTTAACTGTGTGGTTATTACGGATTCACAAAGGTCCGTTTAACCCGAGCAGAACGCCTGAAATAGGGTGCAAGCAGCGCAGCGGCAAGAAGGGGGAAAAGCAGCTGGCGCAGCGCGAGCGCGTCAGAAATTGGGGAAAAGGCAAAGGCTTTTACCGCCAGCAGCAGCGTGATCAGCAGCCAGATGATGTAGTGTTTCGGCACCCCTTTCCGCCGCTTAAAAAAGGCGATGGTCAACCACAGCGTGTAGTACCACATGGCGATGGCAAAAGCTAAGGAAGCAATCCACAGAGCGAGATGTTCGGCACTCATATTGCCCAGCAATGTATAAGTCTGGGAAGAGATCAGAGCCTTAGCAAAAAAAAGCAGCGACAATGAGGCGCTAAGCAGGGCTACCAGGAGCCATGCCAGCGGCGCCAAAAGCCATCCGCCAATACGTTCCACAGAGTCAGAGGACATTATTACTCCCAAATTCAACGCCAGTTATAAATAAAAGCAGGGCGGAAGTATAAGCAACTGGCGTGAATGATGACAGTCTTTATTGCACGTAGCGCCACACGGACTTGGGCACTTCGCCGATGTTGAACAATTTGCCGCCAGAAACCAGCTCCGCCCGGCGATGGTCGGCCGCGCGATACATGTTGACGATCTCTTCGTTATCGGTCAGGGAATAGTTAAGATGATCAAAAAGTTTTTCCAGACTTTCCAGCGAACTGATTTTACGAAATTTTAATAAGTAGTCCTGAACGGTCATTTGCGTATCCATTTTATAATCGGAATAAATTAAGTTGAATATACCCATATCGAGTAAACCTGTTCTCAACCGGCAGTTCCTTTTTAAGATAAACTGTATGGAATTATTTCGGTTGTAAATACCTGTGACAAGAACAGACGATGTTTCCGGCCTGGTAAAAATAAATTTAGGAGTATTCCAGAACTAAATCAGGCGCCGGAAGGCGCCTGGGAGAGAAGATTAACGCTGTTCGCCTCGGCTGGCAATAACGTTTTGGTACCAGAAAAAGCTCTTTTTCCGTTTACGCGCCAGATTTTGCTGGTGATCGACATAAACGAACCCGTACTGTTTTTTATAACCGTTCAGCCAGCTCAGCAGGTCAATAAAGGACCAGGGGTAGTAGCCGCGCACGTCGGCGCCAAGTTCCAGCGCTTTTTCCAGCGCCGTGATATGGCTGCTGAGGTAGTCAATCCGCGGGTCGTCGACGATTTCGCCATCGATAATGGGGTCTACCGCTCCTAGCCCGTTTTCGGTGATATAGATCGGAATATCACCGTAGCGCGCTTTAATCATCATGATCCCGTCGGTTAAGCCCTGAGGCCAAATTTCCCAGCCCCATTCGGTATAGGTGCTTTGCGGGTTGCGCACGAAGTAGAAGAGCCCGTCAACTCCCGGCTCGCCGCCGGTCGCGACTTCAGGAGGCTGCGCCGACACGGTTTCACGACGGTAGTAGTTCAGGCCGATAAAGTCACAGCGGTTGTCACGCAGTAGCGCGTCGTCTCCCGGTTCAAAGACCGGAACCCCCCACAGCGCCTGGGTCTGCTGCAGTAGATCTGCGGGATAGCCGCCTTTTAATACCGGATCGTAGAGCCAGTGGGTATGAATGGCGTCCGCCATCTCTGTCGCCCGCTTATCTTCCTCACTGTCGGTTAGGGCAGTGTGCGGCTGCAGCACGTTGACAAATCCTATCTCCCCCGCGACGGCCATTTCACGAAACGCTTTGACCGCCAGCGCATGGGCGATGAAGACATGGTGGCAGGCCTGAATGGCCCGAGCGGGGTCCCGCACCGCAGGGGGATGGATGCCGTTAATATAACCGTGGCCAATAAAAACGATCGTCTCGTTAAAGGTGGCCCACAGTTTGACGCGAGAGCCAAAACGTTGATAGCAAAGACGCGCGTACTCAGCGAAGGCTTGCGCCGTGCTGCGCGCCTCCCAGCCGCCTTCATCCTGAAGCGCCTGGGGAAGATCCCAGTGGTACAGGGTAATCATCGGCTCAATGTTATGCGCCAGCAGTTCGTCAATCAGGTCGCTGTAGAATTGCACACCCGCCTCATTCACCACGCCGCGGCCGGTGGGCAGCAGGCGGGGCCATGAAATAGAGAAGCGATAGCTTTGCAAACCCATTTCCGCCATCAGCGCCACGTCTTCGCGAAAACGATGGTAGTGGTCAACGGCGACGTCACCGGTCGTCCCCTGATACGTGGTGCCAGGAAGGTGGGAATAAGTATCCCAGATAGAAGGGCCTTTGCCGTCGGCATCGTGTCCGCCTTCAACCTGCCAGGCTGCGGTAGCGGCGCCCCATAAAAAGTGTTGCGGAAATCCGGACATGAAAAAACTCCTTATCGATTGATAAAGAGAGTGTAATCAATGCGTGTGCAACTATGCAACCGGTTTCAGAAACCGGTTGCATAGTTGCGAAGCGGGTCACTGTTTATTTCGACAGCGGCTTCGTCTGAACAACATCAACGGAAGGCGGGGACTGGTAGTTATCAATATGATGAGCGATAACTAAAAGCAGGGCCGAAACGCCCAAAACAATCCAGCCAATAAGTTCTACAATACGGTTAAAAACGTTTTCCATAACACTACTGCTAATTGTGAAACCAGACTGAAATGGTACTCAACGACTCAAGTAACGCAAGTGTTACATGATCTTAGCGGCGCAAATGGCGTAAAGCTGAGCACCGTTGCGGGTTAAAAGAGTGAGCAAGCCGCGGCATCAACGCGGCCACCATCTTCTTGTTAAGAGGGCAGAAAAATGAGCGACGCTATCCGGGTAGGATTAATCGGTTACGGCTATGCGAGCAAAACCTTTCATGCGCCGCTCATCAGCGGTACGCCGGGGATGACGCTGGCGGCGGTCTCGAGCAGCGATGAAAAGAAAGTGCTGGCCGACTGGCCTGCGGTGCAGGTGGTGGCTGCGCCGCAAGCGCTTTTTAGCGATCCCAATATCGATCTGGTGGTGATCCCCACGCCAAACGATAGCCATTTCCCGCTGGCGAAAGCGGCACTGGAAGCGGGTAAGCATGTGGTAGTGGATAAACCTTTTACCGTGACGCTGGCACAGGCGCGCGAGCTTGAAGCCATTGCCAAAAGCGAGGGGCTATTGCTTTCGGTGTTTCACAACCGCCGCTGGGACAGCGATTTTCTGACGGTGAAATCGCTGATTAATGAAGGGTTGCTGGGAGAAGTGGTCTATTTTGAGTCGCATTTCGACCGCTATCGACCGCAGGTGCGTCATCGCTGGCGCGAGCAGGGCGGGCCGGGCAGCGGTATCTGGTACGATCTTGCCCCGCATCTGCTTGACCAGGTGGTAAACCTCTTCGGGCTTCCGGTCAGCATGCAGGTCGATCTGGCGCAATTACGGCCTGGCTCGCAGTCCACCGACTATTTTCACGCGGTATTAACCTGGCCGCAGCGCCGGGTGGTACTGCACGGTACGCTGGTGGCCGCCGCGGAAACGGCGCGCTTTATCATCCACGGTTCGCGCGGAAGCTATGTGAAATACGGTCTTGATCCGCAGGAAGAACGGCTGAAAAGCGGCGAGCGCCTGCCGCAGGAAGACTGGGGATATGATATGCGCGATGGGCTGCTGACGCGGGCCGAAGGCGAGGACATAACCGAAGCGTCGTGGCTGACGCTACCGGGCAACTATCCGGCCTATTATGCCGCCATTCGCGATGCGCTTAACGGGGTCGGCGTTAATCCGGTCCCGGCAAGCCAGGCGATTCAGATAATGGAACTGATTGAGCTGGGGCTGGAGTCGGCCAGGCATCGGGCGACGCTGTCTCTAAATTAGGTCGCTTTGACGAAACGAGGCGGCCAGCCCCTGGCTTAGCAGAACCCCGCGTTGCCACGGGGGTAAACATCAAGCCTGCTGCACGCGCTGAATCAGCGCCGCTTTTTCCTGGGCGCTTAAAAAGGCGAGCTCCAGACCATTTCTCTGCGCCTGGCGAATTTGCTCGCGGCTTAAACCGGCAGCCGGGGCGGCGAAGGTGTATTCGTGGATAATATCGACGCCCTGAACGGCGGGGTCGTCGGTGTTAATGCAGGCCAGCACGCCGTGTTCGAGGAACGTTTTCAACGGATGCTCGGCCAGGGATGGCACGGTACTGGTCTGAATATTGGAGGTCAGGCAGGACTCAATACCGATTCGCTGCGCGGCGAGATAATCCATCAATGCCGGATCCTGCACCGCCTTCACGCCGTGGCCGATACGCTCGGCCCCCAGTTCGCGAATCGCCTGCCAGATGCTTTCCGGGCCAGCGGCCTCGCCCGCATGGACGGTGATGCGCCAGCCGGCATCGCGTGCGCGGCGGAAGTGATCCATAAACAGGTTTCCCGGGAAGCCCAGCTCATCCCCGGCGAGGTCGAGGGCGGTGATGCCATCGCGGTGGGCGAGCATAGCCTCAAGCTCCTCCTCGCAGGCCGCCTCGCCGAAGGTGCGGCTCAGGATGCCGATCAGGCGGGCTTCAACGTTAAAGTCGCGGCTGCCTTCTTTCACTCCGGCGATCACTGCCTCGACAACGCCAGCAACGGGCAACTGGTGGGTCATCGCCATATAGCGTGGAGAGAAACGCAGTTCGACGTAGTGCAGGCCGTTTCGCGCGGCATCTTCGAGGTTTTCATAGGCGACGCGGCGGCAGGCTTCCAGCGAGGCCAACACTTTTACCCCCCAGTCGAGCTTAGCGAGGAAGCTGACGAGGTCTGGCTCATTGCTGGTGACCTGCACGTGAGGACGTAAAGTATCGAGGGTGTCTGCCGGAAGTGCGAGATTAAACTGGCGGCCAAGATCGAGAATAGTTTGGGCCCGGATATTACCATCGAGGTGGCGATGAATGTCGGTTAATGGCAAAGTTAAATCAATCATGGTCGCACTCTTTTTTTAGTTAAAGTGCGCGCCATTGTACATCAGAACGATAAATGGTTTAAAGGGGAGAAAAATACCGAACAATCCAGGGAAAAACGGTGAGAGGAGGGAAGATTACCCTGTCAAAAAGAGGAATGACCAAATCGCTCATAGCAAAACGCTATTAATCATAGTCAATCAGTATTTAATTTCGCCCGTGAGATTTTCTATAGTCTCAGGCGCTGGTTTTCCTGCAATGAATGGCAGGCAATTTTAAAAAGGACCCTGGGAATATGGTTTTCACGTTAAAAAAAATCGCGGTACCGCTGGTTGTCGCAAGTTCACTACTGCTGGCCGCCTGCAAACCTGGCGAGGACCCCAACCACATCAAGGTGGGCATTAGCGCGGGCGTCGATCAGGAAGTATGGGCGGTGGCGCAAAAAGTGGCGAAAGAGAAATATAACCTCGACGTAGAGGTGGTGACGTTTAATGATTTCGTTCTGCCCAACGAGGCGCTGAATAACGGCGATCTTGATGCCAATGCTTTCCAGCACAGGCCCTATCTGGACAAACAGATCCAGGAGCGCGGCTATAAGCTGGTTCAGGTTGGCACCACGTTCGTTTATCCGATAGCGGCCTATTCGAAGAAAATCACTTCGATCGATCAGCTGCCCGATGGCGCGCAGGTCGCGGTCCCCAACGACCCGACCAACCTCGGACGCTCTCTGCTGCTGTTACAAAAACAGGGCCTGATTACGCTCAAGGATGGCGTGGGTCTGCTGCCCACTTCGCTGGATATTATCAACAATCCGAAAAAGCTAAAAATCGTCGAAATCGAAGCGCCGCAGCTGACCCGCGCGCTGGACGACCAGCAGATAACTATGGCGATCATCAATACCACTTTCTCCAGCCAGGTTGGGCTGTCGCCGTCGCGTAACGGCCTGTTTGTGGAAAGCAAAGATTCGCCTTACGTTAATATCTTTGCCAGTCGTATCGAAAACAAAGACAGCGAAAAGGTGAAAAACCTGGTGAAGGCCTACCAGAGCGATGAGGTCGCCGCGGCGGCTGAACGGCTATACAAAGGCGATGCGGTGAAGGGCTGGTAAAGACACTCGGCCAACTCTGACCGCGTGCAGTCACGATTATTGCAGCCGGTAGCGACCCGCTACCGGCTTTTCCTGGCTACTTTTGAATCAAATAGCGGATGGTTGGCCCGTCCTGCTGGATGTCGAGCACGGTGTAGCCGTGGTTTTTGGCATCCAGCGGGATATTGTTAATCGACTGCGGACAGTCGCTGACCACTTCAAGTATCTCGCCTTTCTTCAGCGAAGGCATGGCTTCCAGCGTGGCGATGGCCGGATAGGGGCAGGGTTCGCCAACCATATCGAGGCGATAATCGGGAACGAAAGTTTTCATACGCTTTCCTTAACGGCCGAGGGGACGAGAGATTGGCGGCGGAAAAAACGTTTTTCCCAGCCAATCACCAGAATCAGCGCGATCAGCAGCAGAAGATAGGTCACCAGCAGGCCGCCGAAGGGTCCGAAGGTCGCCAGCAGGTTGATTTTATCCCAGCTTGTGGCCAGCGCCGGGGAGAGCCCGTCCCAGTAGTATGCGAGGATCGTTGAACCGATCACGTTGCCCAGCCCGACCCACCAGTAATGCACCTGACCCTCCACCGCGCGGTACATCCAGCCGGTTTCGCAGCCGCCCGCCAGGACGATGCCAAAGCCAAACAGCAGGCCGCCGATAACCGCATTAGGGCCCGCCCACATGATTTTCGGCTCCATACCCAGCTGCACGTAGCTGAAGATACCAATAGCGCTGGCGGCCATACCGAAGATAATCGCCTTCGCCATATTGGTGCGCCCGGTGATCCACATATCGCGAAAGGCGGAGGTAAAGCAGATCTGCGCCCGTTCGATAAGCAGGCCAAACCCTACGCCAAACAGCAGCGCCAGGCCGAGCTTCGGCTGGTTCGCCGCGGTGAGCAGGCCCCAGGCGATCATGGCGAAAAAGACCACCATCCCGAGACGGAACCGGCGCCGCGCCTGGTCAGGTTTTTGCGTCAGCGGCGACGCCTGCGATACTTTCTGCATTTTTACCGGAATACGAAAGATGGGCAGTAAGGTAAAGCGCGCGCCGAACCAGGTGCCGATAGCGGTAGCGATGGCGAAGAACCAGGCGTGAAGAGAAAACTGCGGGATACCGGTAAAGAACGCGGCCAGATTGCAGCCCATCGCCAGGCGCGCGCCGAAACCGGCAATGATCCCCCCGGCGACGGCCTGCAGAATGCGGATCCGGCTGCGGGGGAAGCGCAGCTTCACGTTATTCGCCCACAGCGCGGCGGCGAAACAGCCGCCGAACATGCCGATGATCATCATGCCGTCGATACGGGTGAGCGGGGTGCCCTCAAGATGAATGAGTTTATAGTAGCCCCACTCTTCGCTGTGCACGCCGGCGAGCTGCAGCAATTGCCCGCCCCAGCGGGTGAATTCGCCGGTGACGGCCCAGAAAGTGCCGGTAATACCGAAGTAGTAGGTTGAGAGAATACCCGCGGCGATAACGGCGGGTACCGGCGACCAAAATTTAATCAGCCACGCCTGTTTGAACTGTTGCCATGTCATGAAGATGCCTCTGAACTCAGAAGGTATATTACCCGTAGCGGGTTAAAGAGCAGCGATAATACGCGGCTTATTAGCTGAAAACGCTCGATGGGATCAAATTGACCGATAAAGAAAATACAAAAGGCCACACCTGGGTGGCCTTTCACGCCCGCCGATCCGCGGTCAGATCTCGGTGACGGTTTTGGCGATTAGTTAAAGCCCAGGCGAATAAGATTCAATGGGCAATATAATTCCTGATGGCCGTCTATTTCCACGCAATCGGCGCGACGGATCTGCTCCGCCGTTTTACCCTCGGCGTGGATGGCTTTGATGACGCCCGTCGCGCCGCTGTCAGCCACCATAACCATGCTGCCGGTAGAGATAGCGTTACGGTTACGATCGTAGGTGTTCATATTTTATCCTCCTGATGAAAGCTTTGACGGGAATTAAAAACGGCATTTAAATACACCTTTGTGAAAGGGTTTTTTTTGAGTCTCGTCAAAATATCGGCTAATTATGCGGGAGGACGGATGAGCGAGCGGGGAGACGGAAATTCAGCGAGAGCAGCGGCGGTAAATAATCGCGCGATGCTGCGCCGCCGTTTGATAAATAGATCGTGCACGCCGGCGGCGCGGTAAAATAGCGCGGGATGATGATATTTCCGGCTTAATTTTAAGCCGCGAAAAACCGGCTGCGATATTGACCTCTGAGCTAGCGGACAGGCCGCTAGCGCGTTGGCGGTCGGCGCAACGCGGCGATTAACCCCCGTACGCCTTTTTCCAGCTTCTCTCGCGGACAGCCGGCGTTCAGGCGGACAAAGCCCTTACCCTCTTCGCCATAGGTGTCGCCTGGCATAATGGCGACCTTTTGCTCCTCAATGAGCGCTTTTTGCAGGGCGCGATCGTCAACCCCCAGCGGCCGCAGATCAATCCACGCCAGGTAAGTTGCCTGCGGCGGCTGCCAGTTAAGCTCGGGAAACGCCTGGTTCAGCTCACCGGCGATGTAGCGCATATTGTCCTGCAGATATCCGCGTAGGGCATCCAGCCACGCCGCCCCCTCGCGATAGGCGGCGATATGCGCCACCAGCGCCGGCACGGAAGGGGAAGAGAGGCCATCGCGGCTCTTCAGAGCGTGCAGATAGCTTTCGCGCGCGGCCGCGTCGTCAATCAGCCCGTATGCGCCGGTAAACGCCGGAATGTTGAAGCTTTTCGAACCGGAGGTAAAGAGCGCCCAGGGGCTGCGCGCCACCTCGCACCACGGGATGTGCTGATGCCCGTCCCACACCATGTCCATATGGATCTCATCGCTGATCACCTTCACGCCGTGTTTTTTACACAGCCGCGCCATGGTTTCCAGCTCTTCACGGGTCCAGACCTTGCCGGTGGGGTTATGCGGACTGCATAGCAGCAAAACGGTATTGCGCGGCTCGGCCAGTACCTGTTCAAGCTGCGCCATATCGCAGCGCCACTGGCCGTTGTCGAGGGTGAGCGGGAACGGGGCGACGCGCCGCTGATTGCCTTCGATAGTTTTATAAAAGGCGTCATAGGCCGGAGCGTGGACCACAATACCGTCTCCCGTTGCCGACCACTGGCGAATCATCTCCGCGACCATATAGATAACCGACGGGCCGTACACCAGCGCTTCGCGATCGATTGAGCTATGAAAACGGCTGGCGAACCAGTGGCTCACCGCGCCGAGGAACTCCTCGTTTTTCCAGCGGCTATAGCCAAAAACGCCGTGCGCCAGACGTTTGCTGACGGCATCAAGAATGCAGGGGGCGGTGGCGAAATCCATATCGGAGATAGTAAACGGCAGCAGGTCGGCTGCGCCAAAGCGATCGGCGACGTAATCCCACTGAGTACACCAGGTGCCATGACGGTCGACCGGCGTTGAAAAATCAAACATCTGCACTTCCTTCATTATGAACCCCCTCCCGTACGGAGGGGGCGGAGTTTATGCCTCGACGGTATTCATCAGGACAGCCATTTCATCTTTTACCGACTGCACCTGCGGGCCAATCACCACCTGCAGGTTATGCTGATTGAGCTGCACCACGCCGATGGCGCGATTCGCTTTCAGCGCGGCGCTGTCGACTTTGCTCATATCGTTAACCGACAGACGCAGGCGGGTGATGCAGTTATCGAGCGAAACGATATTTTCAGCGCCGCCGAGCGCGGCCAGAATCGCCGGAACGTTATAGCCTGATTTTCCGGTCACGCCGGTGACGGCCTTTTCGAAAGCGCTATTAGTTTCAATATCGCGTCCCGGGGTTTTCAGGTTAAAACGGGTGATAGCGAAACGGAAGATGCCATAGTAAACCGCGAACCAGATAGCCGCGACCACCGGCACCAGATACCACTTGGTGGACAGGCCGTGCAGAATGCCGAACACCACAAAGTCGATAACGTTGCCGTCGGTGTTGCCAATAGTCACGCCGAGGATAGCCATCATGGTGAAGCCCAGCCCGGTCAGCAGCGCGTGGATAACGTACAGCACCGGTGCGACGAACAGGAATAAAAACTCCAGCGGTTCTGTGGTACCGCCCACCACGCAGGCGATAACGCCGGAAATCAGCAGTCCCTTAATTTTATGCCGGTTTTCCGGACGCGCGCAGTGGTACATCGCCAGCGCCGCGCCCGGTAGGCCGCCGAGAAATGCCGGCATTTTCCCTTGCGAGAGGAAGCGGGTCGCGCTTTCGGAGAAGCCGTGGGTGGTCGGGCAACTGAGCTGGGCCTGGAAAATCGTCAGCGCGCCGCTGACGCTATGGCCGCAAACGTCCATGGTGCCGCCCGCCTCGGTAAAGCGGATCAGCGCCACCAGAATATGGTGCAGGCCGAACGGCAGCAGCAGGCGCTCTCCGGTACCGAAGATCATCGGTCCGAAATCTCCCGCGCTATTGATGACGTGGCCGAGGGCGTTAATTCCCATGGCGAAAACAGGCCAGATCAATGGGATCACCAGGCCGACCAGGCCGAGAACCACGGTCGTGATAATCGGAACAAAGCGGGTGCCGCCAAAAAAGGCCAGCGCGTCGGGCAGGCGGATATTGTGAAAACGCTCATGCAGCATCCAGACGATGATCCCGGCGATCACCGCGCCAAGGATCCCGGTATCGATAGACTGAATACCGATAATATTCTGAATGTTATTCGCTTTGAGGACGGCGGCATCGGTGGTCGGCAGAATGCCTTTGGCCGTCAGCCAGAAGTTAACCGCCAGATTCATCACGGCGTAGCCGACAAAACCGGCAAACGCGGCGACGCCCTTGTTTTCACGAGCCAGGCCTAGCGGAATGGCGATACAAAACATCACCGGCAGAAAGCTGAAGGCAAAAGAGCCGACTTTGCCCATCCAGATGAATACAGCCTGCAGCAGCGGCACGTCCAGCCACGGCAGGAGCGTCAGGACGTCATGGCTGCTCAGAGAGCTGCCGATCCCCAGCATGATCCCGCAAAAGGAGAGCAACGCCACGGGTAACATGAAGGTTTTCCCTAACTGCTGGAAAAACTCCCATAAGGTAATTTTGGTTGCTGTTTTCGCCGTCATAACATGAATCCTGGTTCTTGAAGTTAGCTGTAGGATGAAGCGCAACGGAAAGATAAAACGTTTTACCTAATTTTAGTGCGATAAAAATCACATATTCCGGCGATAATAACGTTTATAAAGAGAGTATCTTGATAAAACGTTTTATCGACAGCCACAGGGAGCCAGCCTGCAGTTATGGCTATCGCGAAAAAAATCACCATTAATGATGTCGCCCAGGCGGCGGGGGTATCGGTCAGTACGGTATCGCTGGTTCTGAGCGGCAAGGGGCGTATTTCCTCGGCCACCGGCGAGCGCGTCAATCACGCCATTGAGCAACTGGGTTTCGTGCGTAACCGCCAGGCGGCGTCTCTGCGCGGCGGGCAGAGCGGCGTTATCGGTCTGATCGTCAGCGATCTATCGAAGCCTTTCTACGCCGAGATGACCGCCGGATTGACCGACGCGCTTGAGTCGCAGGGGCGAATGGTGTTCCTCACTCAGGGGGGACACAGCGGTGAAAAAATGCTTCAGCGTTTTGATACCCTGGTGGCGCAAGGGGTCGACGGCGTAGTGATTGCCGGAGCGATCGATCAGGGAGCGGAGCTGCGCGACCGCGCGGCGCAGGCCGGGATGCCGCTGGTGTTTGCTTCCCGCGCCAGCTATCTCGACGATGTCGACCTGATCCGCCCGGATAATATGCAGGCGGCGCAGATTGTCACCGAGCACCTGATCCGCCGCGGCCATCAGCGCATTGCCTGGCTGGGAGGGGAGAGCTCATCCCTGACGCGCGCCGAACGGGTGGGCGGCTACTGCGCCACCTTACTGAAGTATGGCCTGCCGTTTCATAGCGAGTGGGTGCTCGAATGCGAGTCGAGCCAGAAGCAGGCGGCAGAGGCGATGGCGGCGCTGCTGCGGCAAAACCCGACGATTAGCGCCGTGCTGTGCTACAACAGCGTGATCGCCACCGGGGCGTGGTTTGGGCTGATGCGCGCCGGGCGGCAGAGCGGCGAAGCTGGCGTCGAAAGCTATTTTGAACAGCGGATAGCGCTGGCGGCATTTGCGGAATTGCCCGAGGATGCGCTGGACGACCTGCCGCTGACCTGGGTGACGACACCTGCCCGGGAGCTGGGGCAAAGCCTGGCGGAGTGCATTTTACGCCGAATGGAAGAGGGACAGGGCGCGGCGAGAAACCAGATCATTTCTCCCCGACTGATTACCCGAAAATAGCCCCTGGTAAAGGGGCTATTTGTCGTTTACTGCTGCGGCGCTGCGGGTGGAACTACGTCTTGCGGCGCG
The DNA here is from genome assembly GCF_018139045.1 of Klebsiella pasteurii. Taxonomy (NCBI): domain Bacteria; kingdom Pseudomonadati; phylum Pseudomonadota; class Gammaproteobacteria; order Enterobacterales; family Enterobacteriaceae; genus Klebsiella; species Klebsiella pasteurii. The sequence goes on along the minus strand of NZ_CP073236.1, from coordinate 1,400,701 downwards.
TCATCTTGCGGCTGAGTTTCCTGCGGCGCTGCGGGTTCAGCGACGGCGGGAAGCGCTAAACCGAACATGCCGGCAAACTCATCCAGCGGCATTTTCTGCCCGTTCAGCGTGACCTGGCCGTCAGCATATTGCAGGCTTGAGGTGATCGCGTTATCTTCCATGGTCGTGATGCGGAACATCTGGCCCATCGCCGCCAGGCCTTTTACCTGCTGATCCGCAAGCTTAGCGGCGTCGGCGGGCTGATAACCTTCCAGCCCGGCAATCTGGGTCATAAACGCCGTCGCCATATCGACCGGGATCACCAGCTTGCCGTCGAGAGATTTAACGCTACGATCCACTTCATCCGCCAGCGTCTGCGGCGGGGTAGTGGTCAGCGACGGGTCTTTCAGCAGAATCGACAGGTTGAGGGTGGTTTCGCCTTTCGCATTGCGCCAGCTCAGCGGCGAAATGGTCAGGGACGGGCTGCCTTTCAGCATCATCGGCAGCGCGCTAAAGAAGGTCTGCGTCAGCGCCTGCTGATAGAGCTCAGGATTCTGCGCCAGCTGCGGATCCGCCATCAGCGCCTGCGCTTCGGCGTTGTATTTTTGACTGAACTGATGGAAGGCTGCGCCGTCAATGTTATCCAGCTTCAGGGTCAGCCGGCCGCTACCGATATCCTGATTTTGCAGCTTCAGGCTGTTAACGGTGTAGTCCAGCTGGCTGTTAATGCCTTTACCGTCGGCGGTCAGCGAGGAGTTGCCGTCAATTTTCATCCCTTCGAACAGCGCCAGCTCTTTGCCTTCAACGCCAATTGCCAGTTTGTCCAGCGAGATAGCCTGTTTACCGATACGTTCGTTGAAGCTGGCCATTTCGGTGGAGCCATCGGTTTTCAGATTATTAAAGGTGAGCTGAACTTTCTGGTTGTACTCGTTGACGGCGTTAATCTGCCCGCTACCGGCTTCGCCGGTCAGGCTGAGGGTTTTCCCCTCGCGGTCGGCATTCAGCTGGAATTGCCCGCCGCTGAACGTCACTTTCTCATCGCCTTTCGCGTAATCAAGCGGGTTGAGCACGATAGCCGATTGGTTGTCGCCGCTATAAGCGATGCGGGTATCAATGGTGAACGGCGTTTCGCCTTTAGCGATGTCGAACAACGCCTTGCTGGCGTCGTTATTGGTCAGAGTAGTTTTGACCGACGCCATCGCCGGAGCGAGGTTAAAGGATTTCAGCGAAGCCAGCGGGAAAGGACCGTGATCGACGACCTCATCAAATACCAGAGATTGCCCGGCGGCAAGCCAGCGGGGCTCTTTGCCGGCAATGGGCTTCAGCACCAGCTGTAAGTGGCTGCTGAACAGACCGCGCTGATAGTCCTGATACGTCAGCTCTACGCCAGCCTGCGGCGCGCTGCTTTGCAGCTGGGCATTAGCCTGCTGCACCATATCGGCAATGCGGCTTTCCAGCTGCTTCCCTGTGTACCAGGCGCCGCCAGACCAGACGACGCCCAGCGCGATGATAACTCCTGCTGCGACCAGCGATTTTTTCATAGCATTTGTCCATAAATGAAACCAGGCGGATCGGGCCGCCTGGTTGTGTTGTCATGATGGGTGAAAGTCTAGCAACTGTGGCTAAAAAGTTCAGTAACTTACTGGAGCTTATTAAACACGCGCGCGACGCGGCCGCGCCCGCTGACCTGCACCGGAGATTCATTACAGCCGATAAACGCGGATTCACCCGGCTTCAGCGTCAGGCTCTGCTCGTCTTTGGCGATGACCGCTTCGCCCTCGACGCAGAACAGGATCGCTGCGCTATCCTGGGCGATGGTTGACGGCTGCGTCGACAGGTCGTGCAGAGAGAAGGCAAAATCATCAACCGGGATCGGGAAGTCCAGCTCCGCGCCGCGGCTGACCGGCTGGGTCAGCAGCTCGCCTGCGGGTTTGGGCGTAAATTTCACGTTCGCCACCAGTTCTGGAATATCGATATACTTCGGCGTCAGACCCGCGCGAAGCACGTTGTCCGAGTTGGCCATCACCTCCAGCGCCACGCCCTGCAGGTAGGCATGCGGAGTTTCCGCAAACAGGAACATCGCCTCGCCGGGATTCAGTTTGACCACGTTGAGCAGCAGCGGAGAGAAGAGGCCGCTATCGTCCGGGTAGAACTCGGCGATCAGGCGGATAGTCTGCCAGGGCTCACCCTGCTCGCTGTCCAGCGCCGCCTGCAGCACGCGCAAGGCGTGCGCTTTTTCTTCACCCTTCATATTCAGCAGGCTGGCAAACAGCTGGCTCAGATGCTCGCCGTTCGGCTGCGCGAGGAATTGCGCAATTGCCGGATGGGCGTCGGAGACCGGCTGCAGCAGGTTGACGATATCGGAAAACTCGCGGAAGGCGTTCATGGCGAGGAACGGCGTTAAGGCGAAAACCAGCTCAGGCTTGTGGTTCGGATCTTTATAGTTACGTTCGGCGGCATCAAGCGGGATCCCGGCGGCGTTCTCTTTGGCAAAACCGATTTCCGAGGCCTGCTTATTCGGGTGCACCTGGATAGAGAGCGGCTGTGCGGCGCACAGGACTTTGAACAGGAACGGCAGTTCGCCGAAACGCCCGGCGACTTTCTCGCCAAGCAGGGTCGCTTTATCGCTGTCGATCGCGTCACGCAGAGAACGCGGAGTTCCGCTATTGTCCAGAATCTGCGAGCTGCTCTTCGGATGCGCGCCCATCCACAGCTCCGCCATCGGCAGGTTGTTCGGATTAGCAATCCCATAAAGTTCGGTTAAGGCGGTATGGCTTCCCCAGGCGTAGTTTTGCACTGAGTTAATGAGCTTTTGCATTCTCAATCCCTGTTTCCACTTAATAGTCATGGCACTATTAAACCAGCAATCGACCGATAAGCAACCGGCGCGAAGAAAAAGTCGTCCTTGTCTCAGTTTTTGTTAAAAAATTGTGTAAAATCGATCGACTCGCTTTTCCACGGGCAAATGGAGTGTCTGCCTGAAATATAATCAGCTAAGCAGTAAGTGAGAGCACAATGTCGAATAAACCGTTTGTATATCAGGATCCTTTTCCACTGAAAAAGGACGATACCGAGTATTACCTCCTCAGCAGTGATTACGTCTCCGTCGCCGAATTCGCCGGCCAGGAAGTTCTGAAAGTTGAACCTCAGGCGCTAACTTTACTGGCACAACACGCTTTCCACGACGCCTCCTTTATGCTTCGCCCGGCGCATCAGCAGCAGGTGGCCGATATTCTCAACGACCCGGAAGCCAGCGAAAACGATAAGTACGTGGCGCTACAGTTCCTGCGTAACTCGGATATTGCCGCTAAAGGTGTGCTGCCGACCTGCCAGGATACCGGCACGGCGATTATTACCGGCAAAAAAGGCCAGCGCGTGTGGACCGGAGGCGGCGATGAAGCCGCGCTGGCGCAGGGCGTTTATAACACCTATATCCAGGATAACCTGCGCTATTCCCAGAACGCGCCGCTGGATATGTATAAAGAGGTCAACACAGGGACTAACCTGCCTGCGCAGATCGACCTCTACGCTACCGACGGCGAGGAGTACAAATTCCTCTGCATCGCCAAGGGCGGCGGCTCGGCGAATAAAACCTATCTGTATCAGGAAACCAAAGCGTTAATTACTCCGACGAAGCTGAAAAACTACCTTGTCGAGAAGATGCGCACCCTCGGCACCGCCGCCTGTCCGCCGTACCATATTGCGTTCGTCATTGGCGGCACTTCGGCGGAGTCCACCCTGAAAACCGTTAAGCTGGCCTCAACCAAGTATTACGACGGCCTGCCGACCGAAGGCAACGAGCACGGCCAGGCTTTTCGCGATATTCAGCTGGAGCAGGAACTACTGGTGGAGGCGCAAAACCTCGGTCTTGGGGCGCAGTTCGGCGGCAAATACTTCGCGCACGATATCCGCGTCATCCGCCTGCCGCGCCACGGCGCGTCGTGCCCGGTGGGCATGGGCGTCTCCTGCTCGGCGGATCGTAATATCAAAGCGAAGATCAACCGCGAAGGGATCTGGCTGGAGAAACTGGAGAGCAACCCAGGCAAGTATATTCCCGAGCATCTGCGTCAGGCCGGTGAGGGCGAGGCGGTCAAGGTCAACCTCAACCAGCCGATGAGCGATATTCTGGCGCTGCTGTCGCAGTACCCGGTGTCGACGCGTCTGTCGCTGAGCGGTACGATTATCGTCGCCCGCGATATTGCTCACGCGAAGCTGAAAGAGCTTATCGATAGCGGTGAAGAACTGCCGCAGTACGTCAAGGACCACCCGATCTACTACGCGGGTCCGGCGAAAACGCCTGACGGCTACGCTTCCGGCTCTCTTGGCCCCACCACCGCTGGCCGTATGGACTCCTACGTCGACCTGCTGCAGGCGCACGGGGCGAGTAAAATCATGTTAGCCAAAGGCAACCGCAGCCAGCAGGTCACCGACGCCTGCCACAAACATGGCGGTTTCTACCTCGGCAGCATCGGCGGCCCGGCGGCGGTACTGGCACAGCAGAGTATTCGTAGCCTGGAGTGCGTAGCGTATCCGGAGCTGGGGATGGAAGCTATCTGGAAAATCGAAGTGGAAGACTTCCCGGCGTTTATCCTCGTGGATGACAAGGGCAACGATTTCTTCCAGCAAATCCAAAACTCGCAGTGCGCCCGCTGCGTGAAATAATCCCAGCCGCCCTTCGGGGCGGTTTTTTTATGCCGCTTAGCGGCACGAACGACTAAAACAACATATAAATCTGGCCAATACTTAACGCTTTAAGCAGGTGAGCTTTGTCGCGATTTCGCACTTTGAATCCAAGGAGACAGTCATGACAACGTATCGCAGTGAAAAAGACTCAATGGGCGCCATCGACGTGCCTGCTGACAAGCTATGGGGAGCGCAAACCCAGCGCTCGCTGGAACATTTCCGCATTTCGACGGAAAAAATGCCGGTCGAGCTTATCCACGCGCTGGCGCTGACCAAGCGCGCGGCGGCGAAAGTGAACAACGATCTCGGCCTGCTGGCCGCGGAGAAAGCGCAAGCGATTATTCAGGCCGCGGATGAAGTGCTGGCAGGCCAGCATCCGGACGCCTTTCCACTGGCTATCTGGCAAACCGGCTCCGGCACGCAAAGCAATATGAATATGAATGAGGTGCTGGCCAACCGCGCCAGCGAGCTGCTGGGCGGGGCGCGCGGGATGGAGCGTAAGGTTCATCCGAACGATGATGTCAACAAGAGCCAGAGCTCTAACGACGTTTTCCCGACGGCGATGCACGTGGCGGCGATAATTGCCCTGCGGGAGAAGCTGATCCCGCAGCTCAACGTGCTGAAGCAGACCCTGAACGATAAAGCCGTTGCCTTCAGCGACATCGTTAAAATCGGCCGCACCCACCTGCAGGACGCCACGCCGCTGACCCTCGGCCAGGAGATCTCCGGCTGGGTAGCGATGCTGGAGCATAATTTAAAACATATCGACCATAGCCTGCCGCATCTGGCGGAGCTGGCGCTGGGCGGGACGGCGGTGGGAACCGGGCTCAACACTCATCCGCAATACGCGGTACGCGTCGCCGCCGAGCTCGCGGCCTTAAGCGGCCAGCCGTTTGTCACCGCGCCAAATAAATTTGAAGCGCTGGCGACCGTTGATGCCCTGGTGCACGCCCACGGGGCGCTGAAAGGCCTGGCCGCCTCGCTGATGAAAATCGCCAACGATGTGCGCTGGCTGGCTTCCGGACCGCGCTGCGGGATTGGCGAAATTGCGATCCCGGAAAATGAACCGGGATCGTCGATCATGCCCGGCAAAGTCAACCCGACCCAGTGCGAAGCCCTGACTATGCTGTGCTGCCAGGTGATGGGTAACGATGTCGCGGTAAATATTGGCGGCGCATCGGGCAACTTTGAGCTTAACGTCTACCGCCCGCTGGTGATCCACAACTTCCTGCAATCGGTGCGGCTGCTGGCTGATGGGATGGAGAGCTTCAACCAACACTGCGCGGTGGGGATTGAACCGAATCGTGAACGCATCAGCCAGCTGCTCAATGAGTCGCTAATGCTGGTCACCGCGCTGAACACCCATATCGGCTATGACAAAGCGGCGGAAATTGCCAAAAAGGCGCACAAAGAGGGGTTGACCCTGAAGGCGTCCGCGCTCTCGCTCGGCTACCTGACGGAGGACGAGTTTGACCGGTGGGTTCGCCCGGAAGAGATGGTGGGCAGTCTGCCTACTCGCTAGCCAGCCACAGGTGCAGCCGCGGGATCAGGAGCCTGAGCGACTGCGCCTGCGGTTTATAGCGATACTGTACGTTCTCGGCGTCATAGCTTAGTAACTCACCGAGGTCCGGCACGCTGACCCCCTTCGTGCCGGATATCAGCGCAATCAACGGTCCTGGACAGGCGTATTGCACCTGTTTTTGTTCGCCGCTGTACCAGACCCGGGCGATGGGCTGCACCTTCACCGGCCGCTTTATCTTCAGCTTTGCCCGCTGCGGCAGGGCGGCAATATCCTGATACTCTCGCTCCAGCTTGCTTTGCCACTGCTCGCGCGTCCACGGCGGCACCGCCCGCGGCGACTGCAGGCTTTTTTCCAGCTGCATCAGCACCCCGTCACGGGTGAGATTTTTAATCACGTGCTTATTGGCCCAGCCGAAGCGAATGGTACTCGGATCGAGCAGCGGGGTCAGGGTGCGGTAGGCGCTAAGCGTGATAAGCCCTGGCAGGTGGCGATGGACCCACTCAAACCGCGCGGCGACAGGCAGGCCGGAATCGACGGTAATAATCTTTTCAAAGGTTGCTTTGAGGGCGTTGATATGGGCGATTTTACCTGCCAACTCAGCCTGTTGGTTGGCGTCAGTTTGTAGGCAAATGGCGCCGGGTAAGCGTACGGCGGCCTTACTACTGCGGGTTTCCGACTGCTGCTGGATAAACAGATGGCTGTAGTGCCTGAGCGCCATCTCCAGCGCGGTTTTGCCGGTATGCTGAACCACATTGATGCTGTCGAGCGGCTGGTGTTCCGCATCCTTGCTTACCGGCGGCAGCGCAAAGACGCGGGCGGCCAGCAGGCGGCATTGGCTCAGGGACTGTTTCAGCTCTTGCAGTTCGCGTTCGAGCTGGCGAAAGGTACCGTTCAGACGTTCAACGAGGTCATAGCTGGCCATATTTCCCACCTTAGTTACAACATACTTCACGTTTTTTAACTATAGCAGACCTCAGCATCCGCGCAAAGGCTCATCAGGCCGAGGTAAAACTCGGCAACTGATGATATACCGGCCAGCTAAAGCAAAAGCAGGCTCCGCCCAGCGCGCTCTCTTCGCAATGAACTTCCCCGGCCATAGCCTGGGCGATGCTGTGAACGATAGCTAAACCGAGGCCACAGCCGCCGGTGGCCCGATCGCGGCTGGGGTCGAGGCGTACGAAAGGCTCGAAAACTCTCTCCCGTTCAGCTGGCGCGATACCGGGACCATCATCTTCGACCCGTAGCGTCGCCCGCGAACCCTGTAGCGTCAGGCCGACCTGAATACGCCGGTTGCTGTAGCGCAGGGCGTTGTTCACCAGATTATCCAGCACCCGTTCCATCAGGCGCATATCCAGCGCGCCGTAATTGCCGGCCAAAATGTCGCCTGGCGCGATCTCGCGCTGGGGATTAACCGTTTGAATATCTTCCACATGATCGCGGATCCACGCCGGGAAATCGGGGGTCGTCAGCTTCAGTTCGTTCTGCGGGCGGTCAAGCCGCGCGTAGGTCAGCAGCTCTTCAATCAGCGCTTCCAACTGGCCGATATCGCGGTTCAACGCCAGGGATTCGGCCTCGGTGAGGTTCTCGCTCATCTCAAGACGATAGCGCAGACGCACCAGCGGGGTTCGCAGCTCGTGGGCGATACCATCGATCAGCTGTTTTTTGCTGGCGATAAGCGCGTTGATATTATCGGCCATCTGATTAAACGCCACGCCCAGCCGTTCGAAGCTGGACATGCTGTCGAAATGAATGCGTTCGCTAAGATGTCCATCGCCGAAGCGCTGGGCGGCGGTCTCAATACGCAGCATGTCCTGCCAGTGCGGACGCATCCAGATAAATACCGGGAAGGCCAGCGAGATGGCGATAAAAGCCATCAGGGCCAGATCGAGCAGGCGCATCTCGTGCAAAAAATAGAGATAGGGCACCGGGCCGACGGAAAGTACGTAGTGGCTGCGCGGGATGCGCTGGATAAAGGTGTACTGATCGTCGAGAGCGACGATATCCCCGGCGCGCAGATGCTGCATTGAGTTTTCCGACAGTTTGAATTTGCTGATGGGTTCGATATGCAGATCGAAAGAGAGATTGAGATCCAGCTCTTTGAGCGTTTTGCTCCAGTCGCGCGGCGGGATCTCCCGCAGCTCGCTGCGCATCAGATACAGCGAGCTTTTCATTAAATCGTCCAGAGACTGACGCCCGGCGCGTTCGGCGGTGAATTTGTACACCAGGCCAACCATCATGGTCATCACCAGGAAGCAGACGAACAGCAGCAGGTAAAACTGCACAAACAGTTTTTTCATTAAATCTCACTTAAAAACAGAAGGTTAAGTGCCTTTCCTTTACCCTCGGAAGCACCGTGAGGGCATTTTCCCCGGCAAAAACTGCGTGCAAACTCCTTTCTGCATTTTCATGCGCCGTTGGATTCGCTATGAAAGCAGGGTTCGCACCCGCTGACAACATCCGCTCTGCACAAGTTATGCGGCGCCGGTTGACACACCCGGTAATCTTGATTGCGCAAACTTGAGAAGTCCATAGCAAATCAATACTGAGGCGGTCGTGAGGCTTGTAAAAATCATTATAAGAAAGTGGTTATAGGTGAGGAGGGTTCAACTTGATATAACACCTTCTCTCATCTCGCCTGGAGGTTGTATGGCAATTTCAGCCAGAAACCAGCTGGCTGGTACGGTTAGCGTGACTGAACGCGGGGAAATTAACGATGAAGTTGAGTTAACCCTGAAGGATGGCGCAAAGCTAATCGCTCTCGTTACATCTGGTAGCCAACAAGCATTGGGCCTCGAACCGGGGAGAGAAGCCATCGCGCTGATTAATAACAGAGAACAATCTGCCTCGCCGTCGCAGAGCATTTGGGTCAGCATGCACCTTGCGCGGGTGCGTTCGATCAATTGCTACGAAAATGGCGAGGTCCTTCAGGGGTTCATTTCCGGCGCTTCGTTTCTGGCGCGGGACCATGCTGCAAAATCTGCAGATACCATTGGCCTGGCATAAAAATATCCTTGAACCTCATCGCAGCCCAGGCTTCGCAAAATCTCGACCGTTTTGCGATCCTCGACGCCTTCTGCCAGGACGATATAATCGAGCTCCTTGAGAAGCTTGATAACGTTACGCACAATTATGCGGCTGGCTTTTTCGTGGACAATATGACTGACGATAGACCGGTCGATTTTGATGATGTCCAGGGGCATTTGCCGCAGGTAATTAATGTTGCTGTATCCCGAACCAAAGTCATCCAGAGAAATTTTAAATCCGCGTTTTTTGAGCATGTTCAGCCCGTTAAGCGCGGCCGGACTCTCAAGCATCTTCTCTGTTTCCAGACACTCCAACCCCAGCAGCGCTGGGTCAAGAGACGCATTCCGCAGTTTCTCTTCGAGCTCCTCGGCGAAATCGGGCCGAGAAAAATCACTGGCGGCCAGATTAATTGACACCGGCAGAGTAAGTCCCTGGTCCCGCCACTCACTCAGCTGCGCAATAGTACGATCGATAACCCAGGCCGTGAGCTCACGCATCAGGCTGGTTTTTTCGACCAGCGGGATAAATTCGCCGGGCAGGACTTCGCCGTTTGTCGGATGCTTCCATCTGACCAGCGCTTCAGCACCCGTCACGCGCCCGGTCGCCAGTGAGATTTTTGGCTGATAGACCAGATATAAGCCCTGGTTTCCCTGCAACGTTTGTCTGAGTTCGGTCAGCAGGCTGAAATCTCTCTTTTTGCGGGTATCCAGGGCGTCATTATAGGTCGTAAAACGGTGCCCCTGGCTTATCGCCTCATGCAAGGCGCTTACCGCACGACGCAGAATTTCATTCGGCGTCAGGGTGCTGTCGCATAGCCCGGAGTCCCCCATGTGAATATTCAAATCCAGGGGAACTTCTGGGCCAATCCGGGCCTGGGTTCCCTGAAGGTTTTGTGCAATGCTTTCCAGTGACAGGGCCGTAGGTTCAGGCGTTAAAAAAGCAAATCGTCCGACCGCCACGGCGTAAAGCTGGCCCGCCAGGGGCAGACGTGCCTGCAGCTCAACGGTCATATCCCGAAGTAAGTTTTCTACGGCAATCATCCCCAATGAGCGGGCCATCTCGTAGGCAAAGGGCATATCAATGCAGTCAATGATGACCAGCCGGAAGGTACTCACCGCCGACACCTCAATGTCCTTCAGCAGGCGCTGACGATTGGGTAATAGCGTGACGACGTCGGTATAGCCTACCGAGTGCCAGGAGGCTAAGAAGTCCGATATCAGCTCGGCCAGCGTGTTAAAGATAGCGATCTGCTCGTCGGAAAGTTCCCTGGGTTGCGTATCCAGGATACTCAAGGTACCCACGGCCACCCCATCGCGCGTTGTCAGCGGACACCCCGCATAAAAGCGAATGAACGGCGCTTCTCTGACGGCGCGATCGCGCTGAAAGACCGGGTGCTGATGCGTATCACGACAAATGAACGTTTTACCCTGTTTCAAGGTCTGTTCGCAAAATGCGTCGCCCAGGCGGGTTTCCGTGGCGGCGATATTCTGTGCGGATTTGATGTATTGCTTTTCATCATCCAGCACCGAGACAAAACTCATCGGCATTTTCAGCAACTGGCAGACCAGATGCGTATATTTCCTTAACGCTTCGTCCCGCCCCTCGTCGGGATTTTTTAACAGGTCAATCGCCGCGCGTCTTTTACTTTCATCGTTGCTGAGATCGCTCAACATTTAAACACCCCCGTACAGTAGATATTTCGGTCATCCCAACCCACTGATGGTGTGAATCTCTATACTCACGGCTGGTATCGATACTGGCACAATCGCCAAGGTTATCACACCACATTAGAATGTTTTGCGCTGATTGTCTGCGAAGAATGGCGCTCGGTGGAACGCTGCTTTTGCGTGGAAAAAGCAATTTCACTGTTGCTGTACCGGTCGGCAAGAGGCTCAGTGTTGCGCAAAAGTCTTCGTGGATAATATCAAGTTATCGAACCGGTTCCGGATTCGCCAGTTCTTTATTAAGCGCAACGCCTGTTTTAAGGATAGCTAATCATTAACAGGAGGTTGCAGTGACTTTACCGGCTATATCCGCACTAACAGCTGACCCGTGAATTAATTGTCCCAGGCGTGGGGGGCGAACAGGTAGCCTTTATTGCGTACCGTTTTGATGCGATAGGGCTCGGTCGCATTGTCGAGAAGCTTCTTGCGCAGTCGCGAGATGGCAACGTCGACGCTGCGGTCCATGCCATCGTAGCTGACGCCGCGCAGATTTTTTAATAACGCGTCGCGATCCATAATTTGTCCGGCATGGGTCGCCAACTCCCACAGCAGATCGAAATCCGCGGTGGATAACGCGACGCTTTCGCCGCTGAGCATCACCTGGCGATTGACCGGGTCGATGCTCAGGGAGCCAAAGGTGATGGCTTTATGCGGGGTGAGGGAGGAGGGAACGCTACCGTCCGGCACGGCGACGTGCTGGCGCAAATGCAGGCGCAGGCGGGCTAACAGCACCGCGGGAGGCGTGGTTTTCAGGATATAATCGCTGGCGCCCATTTCGAGAGAGAGAATATGGTTCATATCGCTGTCCAGCGAAGTGAGCAGGACGATGGGACCCTGCCACTGGCCGCGCAAATCGCGGCACAGCGTCATACCGTCTTTACCCGGCAGCATGATATCCAGCAGCACCAGATCGGGCTTTTCGCGCGCGATAACCTCTTCCGCCCGGTCGCCGCGCGGTTCTACCACCACGTCCATATCGTGTTTGCCAAGGTAGGCGGCAATCAGTGCGCCGACCTCGGCATCGTCCTCAACAAAAACAATTTTATTCATATTGTGTATGCTTGCACTCATCTATCATCGTTAGAATCGCTTTGCCAGAATCGCGGCTGAGACGGTGCATGAGGCATCATTCGGTCAGCAGCCCATTCATTACTATCGCCATTGTAAACCATTCGGGCATTAATATGAGCTATGTATTAGTGATGAAATTCGCTATGCTTCCCGGACTTGTGGTTCAGAACTATGCTTTCACGAGGCCAGGCAATGATTGCGTTAATGACGGAAGCTCTGCGTATTATGGTCATGGGGGGCGGCAGAAGGTGGGCGAGGTCTAACAGGACAGCCTCTGCCCGTAAAGAAAATAGGTACTGATACGTTGAGCTTGAGTCAGGGAAGAGCCTTATTGCGGCCTCTTTTGCCTCGTACCGTAGGGGCACAAGGCGAATTTGCAGACACTTCTTCGATTGCAGATGAGCAACATAGGATTCAGATTGCCTGGACAATCAATATATCGGGAAAACGTTGACCACAGGGTTTCCGTATAGGGGAAAGCGTGAATGACCTGTAAATCGCCGGGCTTGCCGTTAATGAGAACTTCATTTTTTGTGATGTTAATCACTGAACCAACGCGCAAAAAATAATCACCATTATACCATATGATTAATTTGAGATTTTTAGCACTTGCCGCAACTGAAAATCCTGTTCCGGTTACAGGACATACAAGGCTATTTTCAATATTCCACTGCATGCTTGATGCGCTCCAGTAATTTACGAGCATTTTCGCGTTGATGTATATAGTTTGATAAAGTTTAAGAGTATTTTTGTTGTGCCTGAAGCAGGTCCAAACATGGAGGTTCCTTTAGGTGATGCATACTTAGTTTAATATAGAATAATTGCAATTGCATGAGTGCCTAATACTAGTATTGATAATAGCAACAAGTAAAAGATTCGAAAAACCGACGGGAGATGAACTAATAAGCTACATTGTTGGTTATGAATAGAATAAAGTTCTGTATTGGATATCAAGATTAGATCGAAAGATCGTAAAATCATATAATTACGATCATATCTACTACGATGAATGTTATTAATGGCAAAGTATGCTTCTTTATGAAATCGGTTTTATTTTGATATAAATCAAAATAATGTGCTTTATTGCGCTATTTTTCTAAAAAGTGTCTATGTGTGCTTATTTCAAATGAGTGCAGAAAGAATGATTTTAAGGTCATCAATTATGATAAAAACCGCCTATGTCAATTAACTGTTTTTAGGTTAGGTTATCACTATTGATTTGCATCACTTACTGCACATGAATGGCGATGGTAAACCGATAGGGTTATTGAGTTAACATCTGTAAAATATCATTGAGGTGTTCATGTTGTGCTTTAAAATAGGTGTGAATACTTAAGGATGACGCGCAGGAGAAATATGCTATGGTGATAACTTCCAGAGTAATGATATAAAACATGTTATACGTATAACCAAGTGATTAGAGCATACTGATGCGTTTCGCAGTAAAAACAAATGCGTTTGTGCGAAGGATGTTCAAAATAGTTTTAATTAAATTCAAACAGCGTTGACCTTGCCGAGGGGAGCATCATCTCCCGTACCGCCGTTATGGAGTCGTCAAATAGGTCTCCACCTGTTCAGTCTACTCGCCGCTTTTGCGCATTTATAAATTTCCGCGCTTCCGTTATGCTGCGAATACATGTTGTTTTAATGTTAAGGCAAAAGGAATGGGGCTGTTGATAAAAGCGCTGCTCGGGGCACTGGTTGTAGTCCTGATCGGCGTGCTGTCCAAAACGAAAAATTACTATATCGCCGGGTTAATTCCGCTCTTTCCCACCTTCGCCCTGATTGCGCACTACATCGTCGCCAGCGAGCGGGGTATCGAAGCGCTGCGCACCACCATTGTCTTTGGTATGTGGTCTATCATTCCGTACTTTATCTACTTGCTTTCGCTATGGTATTTCACCGGCGTCATGCGCCTGCCGTTTGCCCTGGCAGGCGCAGTGGTGTGCTGGAGCTTATGCGCGTGGCTACTCATTATTGGCTGGAGCCGTTTCCACTAGCGCAGATGGCGGCCGCCGTCGACGGCAAATGAGCGACCGGTCACGTAGCTACTGCTGAACAGGTATTCAATCAGGTCAATGATCTCTTTTTCGCCTGGGGCGATTTTCATCAGCGATTTATCGAGCGCCTGCCTGCGGTACTCCGCGTCATCCCCTTCATTAAATAAAATCAGCGAGGGGGCGATGGCGTTAACCTTAATTTCCGGCGCCAGCTTACGGGCGAACGAGCGGCTCATATTATCCAACGCCGCTTTGCTGGCGGCGTAGGCGATATGTTTGTCGCTGCCGCGCTCCACGACGTAGTCGGTGATGTGGATAATATCGCTGGCGGCATGACCGTGGCCGCGAAGCAGGCTCTCCAGGGCATGGTTGAGCAGGTAGGGGGCGTTGACGTGAATTTGCATCATGCTGGCGAGCACCGTGGTTAACGGAATACCTGGCTTTTCCGCCATCCAGCCGCTGGCGTTATGAATGATGGCGCGTAGACCGCTGCCGGCGTGCGCTTTCACCTCTGCGGCGAACGCCAGAATGCTTTCATCCGTGCTGAAATCCGCGTGCAGACAAACGGCTCCCGCTTCACGCAGCGCGTCGATGGCCGGATACCAGGTGCGATAGCTGATGATAACGGGCTGCTGGCGGGCCACAAAATGGCGGGCCAGGGCGAGGCCAATGCGACGGCCCCCGCCGGTAATCAGGATGGGGCGAGGCTGGATGTCAGCCATGGAGATCTCCTTTGAGTTCAGCGGCAGGGTAACCGCTTACCCTACCAACATCCACGTTGCCGGTACGGCGGCAACCAGCAAAAAACCAATTAATGCCAGGTCACGGCGTTTGAGCGGGCGATCGTGCTGGTGTGTACGACGGGCATACAGGAAAACCAGAAGACCCGGAGCGTAAAGTATCACCGACAACAATAAATGCACAGGGCCGGACGCATATAATAACCATAAGCCATAAATGCAGGCGCCGACACCAACCGCCTTATGCAAAGGGCGCCGGGCAATCTTCAGCAGAAAGGCGCCGACCAGAAAGTAGGGGACCAGGATCATCTCTGAGGCGATGGTCAGCAGCGTGCTGTAATCTGAGCCGGTAAGCCAAATCAACACCAGCGAAGCCTGCACGCTGATATTGGTGAGCCACAGCGAAGCCGACGGGGCGTTGTTTTTATTGGTCCGGGCAAACAGGCGCGGGAATGCTTTATGCGTTGCTGCCAGATAGGGCACCTCCGCCGCCATAATCGTCCAGCTCAGATACGCGCCGCAGACGGAGATAATCAGCCCGGCAGCGATCACAATTTCGCCCCAGGAGCCCATCATGTTGACCATCAGGCCGGCCATTGACGGGTTGCGGATTTCCGCCAGTTCGCTACGCGGCACAACGCCTAACGAGAGAAGCGTCACCAGCAAATAGACCGCCAGCGCGGAGAGTACCGCCAGCAGGGTCGCGCGGCCAACATCCTGTTTATTACGCGCGCGGGCGGAAACAACGACCGCGCCTTCGACGCCAATAAATACCCACAGGGTGATCAGCATGGTGTTTTTCACCTGCTCCCATACCGGTACGCCCAGCGCCAGGCCGCTGAAATCGAGGCGGAATGTCTCCATACGAAACGCGATGGCGGCCAGCGCGATAAACGCCCCGAGGGGCAGCAGTTTGGCCAGCGTCGCGGCCAGGTTGATACCGGCGGCCGTTTGAACGCCGCGCAGAACCAGGAAATGAACAATCCACAGCAGGACCGAGGCGCCGACGATGGATTGCCAGGTATTGCCATCGCCGAACAGGCGCAGTTCGGGAGTATCGGTAAAGAAACTGAGCGCCGAGAAGACGATAACCAGGTAGGAGACGTTGGCGACAACCGCGCACAGCCAGTAGCCCCAGGCGGAGCAGAAGCCAATCAGCTCGCCGAAACCTTCCCGGGCGTAGGTAAAAATACCGCCGTCGAGGTCGGGGCGGATCCGCGTGAGCAGCAGCATGGCAAAGGCCAGGAACAGGATCCCCACGCCGGTGATCCCCCAGCCGATAAGCAGCGCGGAAGGGCTGGCAACGGCTGCCATGTTCTGCGGCAGACTGAATACACCCGCCCCCAGCATCGAGCTAAGTACCAGCGCGGTCAGGGCGCTAAGGCCCAGTTTCTTTTCCATTGCATTCCCGAGGTGATAATCATCAAGCTAAGAATATTTATTTGGCGAAATCGCATAAAAATGGAGGATTGCGCTAAGGCGCGGGATTTTACGGAGTGTTTTGTATGCATGCAATGGAGAGAAATGAAAAAAAGAAAAAAGGCGACTAATCGCCGCCTTTTTGTTCAGCTCAGTTGCTGTTATTTATACAGGTCGGCGCTGATGGTGATGTTGCCGCCGCGTTCCTGCCACTGACGGGTAATGTGGTAGTACTTCGCGCCTTTCTTCGCGGCGCGCTTAGCCGTCTGGTAGGAGATTTCCGTCATGTTACCGTAGTTACCGGTGAACTTGATGCTGTCGTAAGGAACCATCTGCGCGGCAGTGATTTTATTCACTTCCTCGACCTTGGTGCCGTCCGGCAGCGTGACGGTGTAACGCCCGCCTTTTGACGATTGCGTTTCAAAGAAACGGCCTACGCCGGTGCCGGAACCAACCGCTGCGGTCGTCGCCACGCCTGGGATTTCAACTTTCTTAGCGGCTTCGCCGCCTTCGGCCAGCGCTGCGCGACCGGCTTCTGAATCTGCCGGGATCGCATCCGGGCTTTGCAGAACGCGTTTCTTGGCATCCGCTTTGTAGATATAGGCGGTGATGCGCTGGTTGCCGCCCTGGTTGGCATCAACCTGGCGTACGATAAAGAAAGAGGCTGCGCCCTTGGCCTTTGCAGCTTTGGTGATGGCGTCGTTGACTTCCGGTTGGCTGCGGTAGAAGCCCTGTACGGTGACGGTATCAAATGGCTCCAGCTCAACGGCCTGGTCTTTCGGCAATTCCATTATGCCGTTGATAATGCGGTTTTTCGGCGCGTCGGCCTGCGGGGCATTTTCTTTATAAAAATCGGCCGTTACACGCAGATTGCCGCCGCTGCCAAAATCAGAGGTGTCGACAACATAAAAGGAAGCTGCGCCTTCTTTGTCCGCTTTACGGGAAACTGCCTGCACCGCATCGCCAATGGCGTTAAAACGACCGGTAACCTCAACGCGATCGTAGGGCTTCAGCGCTGCCGCCTGCTCCGGAGTCAGCTCGGTCGCTGCATGGGCAGACAACGCGGTGGTAGCCAGAAGAGCAGACGCCAGGAGTGAGTTCTTAAGCTTCATAAAAATAATCCTTTGCCTTGCGCAAACCATGTACGGGTATTGTTGTTGACTGAAAACATGTGATTATTGCATTTATCGAGAGTGACTGTCTGCGTCAATTTTCATTTGCCGCTCTAAACGTATACTGCAGAAATATAACCTTTTTCGATATGTTGAAAAAACAGCCGCTTGACCAGCAAAATCGATAATCGATATCACTTTCATAAGTTAACATAATGTTAATGCGATGATCCATACGGCGATAAATGGTGAATTAACCCTTCTGCCAAGCGGATTATCAGGCGCTGGCATAAAAATAAGGTAAATATTGCTGCCTGACACGGTTAGCCGGGCGTTTTACCAATAAAATCAAAATTTCTGTTTTATTGCTGTAGATCACAATCGGTATTTTCAGTAGGTTATAAAAAGTTTGTTACTGTTTTATTTTTTCAGACATATGTTGGGGGGCGCGTTCATCCGCCTTTGCGACGGTCGCTTGTAAGAAAAGTAAACCATCATCAAAAACCGATGGAAGGGAAAACTATGCGTATTGGTGTACCAAAAGAGAGACTCGCCCAGGAAACCCGGGCCGCCGCCACGCCGAAAACGGTGGAGCAGCTGCTTAAGCTTGGGTTCAGCGTCGCGGTAGAAAGCGGTGCCGGTAAGTTGGCCAGTTTCGACGACGAAGCCTTCGTTCAGGCTGGAGCGGAGATCGTGAGCGGTGATGACGTATGGCAGTCTGACGTCATTCTGAAAGTTAACGCGCCCGATGACGATGAAATCCTGCTGCTTAATCCCGGCACGACGCTCATCAGCTTCATCTGGCCGGCGCAAAACCCGCAGCTGATGGAAAAACTGGCGGCGCGCAACATCAACGTGATGGCGATGGATTCGGTGCCGCGTATTTCGCGCGCGCAGTCGCTGGATGCGTTAAGTTCAATGGCTAACATCGCCGGCTACCGCGCGATCGTGGAAGCCGCCCACGAGTTTGGCCGCTTCTTCACTGGTCAGATCACCGCGGCAGGTAAGGTACCGCCCGCGAAGGTGATGGTGATTGGCGCCGGGGTTGCCGGTCTGGCGGCCATCGGCGCGGCAAACAGCCTTGGGGCAATCGTCCGCGCGTTTGATACCCGCCCGGAAGTGAAAGAACAGGTGCAGAGTATGGGCGCCGAGTTCCTTGAGCTGGATTTTAAAGAGGAAGCGGGCAGCGGCGACGGCTATGCCAAAGTCATGTCTGAAGCCTTTATTAAAGCCGAAATGGCGCTTTTTGCCGCGCAGGCCAAAGATGTCGACATCATTGTCACCACCGCCCTGATTCCGGGTAAACCGGCGCCGAAGCTGATTACCCGCGAAATGGTTGACTCCATGAAGCCGGGCAGCGTGGTGGTTGATCTGGCGTCGCAAAACGGCGGCAACTGTGAATACACCGTGCCGGGTCAGGTGGTCACCACCGCCAATGGCGTGAAGATTATCGGTTATACCGATCTCCCTGGCCGCCTGCCGACGCAGTCTTCGCAGCTGTATGGCACCAACCTGGTTAACCTGCTTAAGCTGCTGTGCAAAGAGAAAGACGGCAATGTCGTTATCGATTTTGATGATGTCGTTATCCGCGGCGTTACCGTGGTTCGCGAAGGTGAAATCACCTGGCCCGCGCCACCCATTCAGGTATCTGCTCAGCCGCAGGCGGCAGCGAAAAAGGTTGAAGCGCCAAAAGCTGAAGCGAAACCGAGCTCGCCGCTGCGCAAGTATGCGCTGATGGCGCTGGCGATTATTCTGTTTGGCTGGCTGGCCAGCGTGGCGCCGAAAGAGTTCCTCGGCCACTTTACCGTCTTCGCGCTCTCCTGCGTGGTCGGTTACTACGTCGTCTGGAACGTATCCCACGCGCTGCATACGCCGCTGATGTCGGTCACTAACGCCATTTCCGGCATTATTGTGGTCGGGGCATTGTTACAGATAGGCCACGGCGGCTGGGTCAGCTTCCTGAGCTTTATCGCGGTGCTGATCGCCAGCATTAATATTTTTGGTGGTTTCACCGTCACTCAGCGCATGCTGAAAATGTTCCGCAAAGGATAAGGGGTAACAAATGTCTGGTGGATTAGTTACAGCTGCATACATTGTTGCCGCGATTCTATTTATTTTTAGCCTGGCGGGGCTTTCCAAACACGAAACCTCCCAGCAGGGCAACTACTACGGTATTGCCGGGATGGCGATTGCCCTGGTGGCGACCATCCTGGGGCCGGACAGCAGCAACGTCGCGTGGATCCTGCTGGCGATGGTTATCGGCGGCGCTATCGGTATTCGTCTGGCGAAGAAAGTTGAAATGACCGAAATGCCGGAGCTGGTGGCGATTCTGCACAGCTTCGTGGGCCTGGCGGCGGTACTGGTAGGTTTCAACAGCTATATGCAGCATGAAACCGGGATGGAGCAGATTCTGGTCAATATTCATTTGACCGAAGTGTTCCTCGGCATCTTCATCGGCGCGGTAACCTTCACAGGCTCCGTCGTGGCGTTTGGCAAACTGTGCGGCAAGATGTCTTCAAAGCCGCTGATGCTGCCGAACCGTCATAAATTGAACCTGGCGGCGCTGGTGGTTTCTTTCCTGCTGCTGATCGTTTTCGTACGTACCGACAGCATCGGTATGCAGGTTCTGTGCCTGCTGGTGATGACCGTTATTGCTCTGGCGTTTGGCTGGCACCTGGTGGCCTCCATCGGCGGCGCGGATATGCCGGTCGTGGTGTCAATGCTGAACTCCTACTCCGGCTGGGCGGCGGCGGCGGCGGGCTTTATGCTCAGCAACGACCTGCTGATCGTAACCGGCGCGCTGGTAGGCTCTTCCGGTGCGATTCTGTCCTACATTATGTGTAAGGCGATGAACCGTTCGTTCTTCAGCGTGATTGCCGGTGGCTTTGGTTCTGACGGCACGGCCTCTACGACGGATGAAGAAGTGGGCGAGCATCGCGAAATCAGCGCCGAAGAAACCGCTGAGATGCTGAAAAGCTCCCAGTCGGTGATCATCACCCCGGGCTACGGCATGGCAGTGGCTCAGGCCCAGTATCCGGTCGCGGAAATCACCGAGCGACTGCGCGCGCGCGGGATCAAGGTACGTTTCGGTATTCACCCGGTTGCCGGGCGTCTGCCGGGCCATATGAACGTACTGCTGGCGGAAGCGAAAGTCCCGTATGACATCGTGCTGGAGATGGATGAGATCAATGATGATTTCTCCGATACCGACACCGTACTGGTGATCGGCGCTAACGACACGGTTAACCCAGCCGCGCAGGACGATCCGGGCAGTCCGATCGCCGGTATGCCGGTGCTGGAAGTGTGGAAAGCGCAAAACGTAATTGTATTTAAGCGTTCGATGAACACCGGCTACGCCGGCGTACAAAACCCGCTGTTCTTTAAAGAAAATACCCACATGCTGTTTGGCGATGCCAAAGCTAGCGTCGATGCAATTCTGAAAGCACTGTAGAGCCTGGTCTTTTAAAACCTGTGCTTCTTAAGCCGTCTCCTGTGAGACGGCTTTTTTATATAGGTTACCAAGTGATTATTTGCTCATAAAATAATCAGTCGAGGGTGTTATAATAAGTCCGTTTTTCACCCAAACTGAGGATATTATGGATACCGAGTTAACCCCCACGCAACTGGCCATCGAATTTCTGCGCCGTGACCCCGCTGCTTTAACCCCCGCGCAGTATCTGAAAAAGCTGAAACTACTGGAACTTGAGTTTGCTGACTTAATGGCGCTTTCGTCCATGGAGCTGAAAGAAGAGATCGATCACGCCTGGCGTTTAGGTATCCACTAACGTTTTCGTTACCGATAAAGCGATTGAAGATAAGGGCCGGATGGCCCTTTATTTCGTTTTACAATGCAAAAAAATCCCCCGCGCGGGCGGGGGACGAAGTTTTACTACTTTTACTGAAGGCGAGGGACTAGTCGTCTTCTTCGTCGTCCAGCTCAACCGGTGTCTGATATTGATCTGGCTTCAGCGCCAGCAGGTCGCAGCGCAGATGGTCAATCACCTGCTCGGCGGTATTGCCGAGGAAGGCCGCCGATAGGCCGGTACGACCCACGGTACCCAGCACCACGATGCCCGCCTGCAGATGTTCAGACAGATCGGGGATCACCTCTTCAGGAAGGCCTTTTTCAACGTGAGTGCGGCCTTCATCGATGCCGAATTTCTGCCGCAGTGCTTTCATGGCCAGCAAATGCTGACCGCGAATGGCGTCGTTATAAACGCTGGGGTCAAAATCAGGTAGCTCAATTGCGATATTGATGGGCGTGACGGGATAGGCGCCCACCAGGTGCACCTCGGTATGGTTGACCTGTTCCGCCAGCTCAATCGTTTCACGTACCAGCTTTTCATTGAGCGCGTTGTGGTAGTTTTCTTCGCTGGCGAGATTGACCGCCACCAGCGCTTTACCCCCTTCCGGCCACGGCTGATCTTTGACCATCCATACCGGACACGGGCATTTGCGCAGCAGGTGCCAGTCCGTCGGGGTGAAAATCACCGCTTCCAGCTTGTCGTGCTGGTGCGCCATCTTCAGCACTAAATCATGCTTGTCGCTGATGATTTCCTGGATAATGGCTTCGAAGGGACGATTGTGCCACACCACTTTAATATCAATGGGCACGCCGGACTCAATATAGAATTTTGCCTGCTCGCGGATCCAGGCGGTACGCTGGCCAATGACGCCCTGGCGCATGGCCGTGCGTTCGTCAGGAGACAGCAGAGTGGTCATTTCATAAGAAAAATCATAGATCGGCAAAAAGGCTTTGATGCGTCCACCAATCCGTTGGTGCAGATACACCGCGCGCCGCAATGCAGGCTGGTCGTCCTGATTGGGGTCGATTACTACCAGCATGTTCTGATACTTCGCCATACAGGGTCTCCTTACAACTGTAACTACAGTTTGTCCTTAAAAAGATAACCTATATGGATGAAATGAAACAGGGGAGGAACCTGGCCAGATCAACAAATTAGAAAAAAATTCGCGATCCGGCCGGATACAGAGGGGCTATCAGGCGACGTTGCGGGCCTGGCCAGCAAGCTGCGCCAGCAGGTCGCTGTTTTCAATGGTGATATATTTACCTTTAACCGCCAGCATACCGCTTTTCTGGAAACGCCCCAGCAGGCGGCTGATAGTTTCCACCGTCAGGCCCAGATAGTTGCCGATATCGCCACGGGTCATGGTGAGGCGGAACTCACGCGGAGAGAAGCCGCGCTGTGCAAAACGGCGGGACAGGTTGTAAATAAAGGCCGCCAGGCGCTCCTCTGCGTTCTTTTTGGATAGCAGCAGGATCATATCCTGATCGCCTTTAATCTCGCCGCTCATCAGACGCATCATCTGCTGACGCAGATTCGGCATCTTACCGGAGAGATCGTCCAGCGTTTCAAAAGGGATTTCGCAAACCATTGAGGTTTCCAGCGCCTGGGCAAAGCTTGGGTGGTGGCCGGTGCCGATGGCGTCAAAGCCAACCAGATCGCCCGCCAGATGAAAACCGGTGATTTGCTCATCGCCCTGTTCGGTGATGGTGTAGCTTTTAATGGTGCCAGAACGAATTGCATACAGCGATTTCAGCTCATCACCGGCTTTGAACAAGGTCTGTCCTTTCTGGATAGGCTTTTTCCGCTCGATGATGTTATCAAGCTGATCAAGCTCATGCTCGTTCAGAGTAAAAGGGATGCAAAGCTGGCTAATGCTGCAATCCTGGCAATGGATTGCACAACCGCCAGACTGAATGCGTCGTATAATTCGCTTTTCCGGGATCATAAGTCTGCTCAGGCTTTAATTGATATTGGTCAATTTTAACATCTTTTTGGTGAGCAGGTAAGTCTCGAACCCCTGAAACACGTAATATTAAAAGGGTAAATCAGCTACCTGATTTATCCAATTGAATACAAAAGGTTTATTTGATGAGAGATGATTGTAAAATTACCGGAAGATTCCAAAAAAGGCACTTACGGTCAAAGGAGCAGATAGCCTTCGTGGCGCAATAGCCACTCTTTACGCTGCACGCCGCCGGCGTAACCGGTCATGGTGCCGTTACGCCCGATCACGCGATGGCAGGGCACCACAATACTGACCGGGTTTGAACCGTTGGCGGCACCCACGGCGCGCGCGGCGCCCGGTCGCCCCAGTGCCTCCGCGAGCTGACCGTAGTGCATGACCTGTCCGCAGGGGATGGTACGCAGCGCTTGCCAGACTTGCCGCTGAAACGGCGTGCCGCCGGTGGCGGTCGGTAAGGTGTTGATAATCGCGAGATCCCCGGCGAAGTAATCGCTAAGCTTACTGCTCAGGCCTCCCGGATTACGAAAATCAACGCGTTTGTAGCCTTTAACCCGATAATGAATATCCAGCAGTTGCTCCATGCGGTCGCGGTGCTGATCCCACTCAACGGCCCGCAGGTTGAACTGCTCATCACAAATCACCCACAGCGGCCCCAGCGGGGTGTCAATTTTATCCTGCAACAGCGTCAGCATCGGTAATCCTTCATCGAGGTTATATTGGCAGAGCATCACCATACCACGATGCGATGTGGGCAAACCATACTCCGAAAAGGTCAACAAACAGGGTCAGCATGGACTATTAATTATGAGGTGAGGAAAGCGATGTTTATTTTTACATTAACTCGCAGACGCGTTGGCAAGGCGATTTTGCTACCTTTATCCGGCGGCGAATTCACCGGTAATCAACTGACGCCGTAGATAAACAGACTGGCTTTTCTTAAGTCAATGATCTCCCGGCGTGTCTGTGCGGGTTTTTACCAACAAAGGTGGTGATATGCAATATATGATGACTGGCGTTGTAATCCTGATTATCAGTGGCTTAGTGATTCATCTGGTCTCTTTGGCGATTGAAGGGTTGTATAAAATGATCAGTAACCGAACAACATGGCGTTAACGGTTTCGTGGCCTTCCCTGGCCTGTGGCGACATTATGGCAATCGTGGGTAAATACCCGGCCCGATAGGCAGCCCCACCAGATACCAGCCCACCAGCAACAGTAGCCAGACGGCCAGGAATATTAACGGATAAGGCAAGACCAGTGAATAGTAGGTTCCCAGTTTAGCCTCGGGCCGGTAGCGCTGTAAGAAGCCGAGAAACAGCGGCACAAACGGCGATACCGGCGCCAGCGGCAGCACCGATGAATCGGCGATACGGAACAGAATCTGCGCAAATGCCGGGTGAAAGCCCAGCAGCATAAACATCGGCACGAAAATCGGCGCCAGGATCGACCAGATTGCCGAGCCGCTGGCGATAAACATGCACAAAAATGCGGATAGCAGCGCCAGGCCGACAAACGCCGGTACGCCGTTCATTCCCGCGCTTTCCAGCAGATCCGTCAAGCCGACGGCCATAAATTTCCCCATGTTGCTCCAGTTAAACATGGCGACGAACTGGGCCAGCGGGAAGACCATCACGATAAAGCCTGCCATCTCCTTCATCGGCTCAATCATCAACTGCGGCAGATCGGCCTGACGGCGAATTTTGCCAGTGGCAATGCCATAAGCCAGTGAAACGACGAAGAAGAAAAAGATAATGAGCGGGACGATGCCTTTTATAAACGGCGAAGGCATCACGGTATGCTTGATGGGATCGCGCAGAATACCGTTTTCCGGCACGACCATCAGCGCGATAACCGCCACAAATAACAGCGCGGCCACGCCAGCCACGCGCAGGCCGAAGCGCTGTTCCGGCGTCAACGCCTGCAGCGTTTCATCGCTGTTGCCTTGCCATTGACCTAACCGCGGTTCCACCAGTTTATCGGTAATCAACCCGCCAACCAGCGTGAGAACGATCACTGAGGTTGCCATAAAATACCAGTTATCAATAACGCTGACGTGGAGCGAGGCGTCAAGGGTTTTTGCCGCTTCGGTGCTGATGCCAGAGAGCAGGACATCGGTAGTAACGATGAGCAGATTGGCCGTGAAGCCGCAGCCGACGCCGGCGATGGCCGCCAGCAGCCCGGCAACCGGATGGCGGCCGACGGCGAGGAACATCAGGGCGCCCAGCGGCGGCATAATCACCAGCGCGGCATCGGAGGAGATATGGCTAAAGAAAGCGATAAACAGCACCATATAGCTGGCGTAACGGGCGCTAACGTGCGATGACATTTTCACCATCAGCGAAGGCAGTAGGCCCACGCGTTCCGCAAAGCCGGCCCCCAGCACCAGCGCCAGAATAGCCCCTAGCGGCGCGAAACCGCTGAAGTTCTTAATGACGTTCGGCAAAAACCAGTGTAATCCCTCAACGCTGAGCAGGTTTTTCACCACGACTCGCGCGCCGTCGGTGGGGTTCTGTACCCCGACATTCAGCGCCGACAGGATGGCGGTGGCGACCATCAACGCCACAATCAGATAGATAAACAGTAAAAACGGATGCGGGACCTTGTTACCTATTTTTTCAACCCAGCCATAAAGCTTACCGGTGGGGGAAGGCGACGGTATGGATGACATACTCATGGGCGTTCCTCAGTTGTCGTTGTTGTGTTGGTTGTCTCTTTACCCCAGGACGTGTCAGCCGTTGTTTTTTTGCGCTTAACGCGTTGCCGTACGCCATCCACGGGCTTTGATTATTTTAAAATCGAAGGCTTGACCTCCTGCGGAATGGGGCACCGGTAGGGCCTTTCGGCTAAGACTTGTTCCAGCTCCTGCTGGCTGGCTGTTAATAACGCCCTGTCGCTGAACAGACGAATGGCCGTCGCGCCCAGCACTTTCCCCGCCAGCAGCATCCCTTTGTGGGCGATGGAGGATCTGCCCTGGCTCACCAATTGCCAGGAGTGTAGCGGCGTCCCGACGGCAAAGCAGGGGCTGAAGCACTGGGCCACCGGCGCTTTCCAGCTCACGTCGCCGACGTCGGTAGACCCCGCGAGGATGTTGTCCGTTGCCGCCCAGGGCGCAACTTCGTCAATCAGGATCGTCTCGCGGTGGCGGCGGGCGAACGCTTTCCCCCCTTCGCCACCGGTGTCGGCAATGTTTTTCAGGCTGTTATTGATATCGTTCGCGCTCAAGGTGGCGCGAATTTCAGCGGCGAATGCGCGCTCTTCCGCGCACCAGGGCGGCGTGCCGTAATGGCATATCGCCTGATACATCGCCGCTTCCAGCGTGCGGTTGGGGAGATAGCTGGAACAGGCTTTTTCGACGCGGCAACTGACGCTGGTCTCGGTCATCAGCGCGGCGCCCTGAGCAATTTTTTCGATCCGCGCGAAGATTTGCTGGGCGTCGGCCATTTCCGGGGCGCGAATGAGATACAGCACCTCCGCCTGCGCCTGAACAACGTTGGGGGAGACGCCGCCGGTATCGGTGATGGCGTAGTGCACCCGCGCCTTTTCGATAATGTGTTCGTTAAGGAAGTTGCTGCGGTGGTCATCAGCGTCACGGCATCCAGCGCGCTGCGGCCAAGATGCGGTGAGTTTGCCGCATGCGCCGCGGTGCCGGTAAACCGCCACGCCGCCTGAATGTTGGCAAGGGTGCTGGTGCTGAACATCCCAGCCCAGGCTTCCGGGTGCCAGGTCAGGGCGGCATCAACGTCATCGAACAACCCCTCACGGACCATAAAGGTCTTTCCGGAACCGCCTTCCTCGCCGGGACAGCCATAGAAGCGTAGGGTACCGGTGCTGCCTTGCTGCTGTAGCCAGTTCCTGGCGGCGACCGCGGCGGCGAACGCCGCCGTACCGAGCAGATTATGCCCGCACCCGTGGCCGTTTTCTCCCGGCGTAATAGATGTGGGTTCCGCGCAGCGGGCCTGTTGGCTGAGCCCCGCCAGAGCGTCAAATTCGCCGAGCAGGGCAATCACCGGCTGGCCTGCGCCAAAGCTGGCGATAAAGGCGTTGGGGATCCCACCCGCATTGCGGGTCAATTGAAAACCTTCCGCTTCCAGCGCATCGGCTAAACGCGCGGCGGACCAGAACTCCTGAAAGCGGGTTTCCGGATGATCCCAGATATCATCGGCTATGGCGCAAAAATCGTTGCGTCGTCCCTCAATAACGTCATCGACAAATCGGTAAACTTTTTCCATCACACGCCTCGCTGCCAGGGAAAGTAAAGGGCGACGCGGGCCAACGTTGCGACTGCCAGGGTCATCACGTTTTCGTCGAAATCGAATTTTTCATTGTGGTGGCCGGCGCTCAGTTCGGTGCCGAAAATCATGTATGAGGCGAGACCGCCGCGCTCCTGGACCCGGGCCATCATCAGGGTGGCATCCTCCGAACCCGCCGGGGCAGCGATACGATCGACGGCCTGTTTAACGCCGGGGACCTGGGCCGTCTGCTGGCGCAGATAGTCCACCCACGCCGGCGACGGAGCGCTGGAGGTGGCCGCACCCATCAGCTGCAGCTGGTAACGGGCTTCATACATTGTCGCCGCGCCGGCGATCGCCTGCTTGGCCCGCTCAAAGACGTACTGGTTAATGACATCGGTTTCGCCACGGGTTTCGACTTTTAATCGCGCGGAAGAAGGAATCACGTTACGCCCGGTACCGGCCTGCATGACCCCGACGTTAACCCTTGACGCCCCGGCGCTGTGGGGCGCGATGGCGTGCAGGGCAAGGGCGGCCTGAGCCGCCGCCAGTAACGCGTTACGGCCATCTTCCGGTTTACCGCCCGCGTGGGCGGCGACACCGCTGAACAGCACATCAAATTTGGTGGTGGCCATAAAGTTATCGCCGCCGCAGACGACGGTGCCGGAAGGGACGCCGGTACCGATATGAATGGCGGTGAAATAGTCCACGTCATCAAGCACGCCCGCCGCCACCATAGCGCGCGCGCCGCGGGTACCTTCTTCCGCCGGCTGGAAAATTAGCTTGATCGTCCCGTTGAGCTGCGCGGCATACTCCTTGAGCACGTGAGCCAGCCCCAGTCCGATCGCGGTATGGCCATCGTGGCCGCAGGCATGCATCATACCGTCGTTGCAGGAGGCAAAACGATCGCGATGCGGACGGTGACTATCGTCATGTAGCTCGTTGAGATCGAGCGCATCCATGTCGACGCGAAACGCCAGCGTAGGCCCCGGCCTCCCAGTGTCGAGGGTCGCCACCACCCCGGCGAAGCCGCCTTCAAACGCCGGCAGCCAGCGTTCCGGTGCACCCTGCGCGCGGGCGCGCTGGAACGCCTGCCTCAGGATCTCTTCATCAGGTAGGCCCATACGGCTATCGGCATCGATAACGTCGCGACCCAGCGCCAACTGATAACCCAGATCGTCAAGTATCTCCGCCACCTTGCTGGCGGTGCGGAACTCCAACCAGCCGGATTCCGCATGCAGGTGAAAATCGCGACGCCATTCGGTCATTTTTGGCGCCAGCTGGTTGATGAAATCATAAAGTTGCGGCATAACCTTTCCCGTTATAAGCAAAAACTGTGATGGCGTTCACGAAGTGATAGCCTTTACTTATCGCTTATCACTTTCATGCACTCTCATCCTTAACCTGCCACAGCACGATCGATTACAGTAGATGTCATTTTCTTCTGTCTGATAAACACTGGTTATCACACACAACATGTCATTTCAGATTAAATTTCACCACATTCGCGCCTTCGTTGAGGTCGCGCGCGAAGGAAGTATTCGCGGCGCCAGCCGGGCGTTGGCGATTTCGCAGCCGGCGTTGACCAAAGCGATTAAAGAGCTGGAAGAGGGGCTCTCCGCGCAGCTGTTTGTGCGCCGTAGCCAGGGGGTGGCGCTGACCGAAAATGGCGAAAGCTTTTATCAACATGCGAGCCTGATCCTCGAAGAGCTGCGGGTGGCGCAGGATGAACTGCTGCAACGTCAGGGCGAGCAGGCCGGGCAGATTAATATTGGCCTTGGCGCCAGCGTAGCGCGTTCGCTGATGCCGTCGGTTATTTGCCGCTTTCATCAGCAGCATCCGCTGGTGAAGGTGCGGATTATGGAAGGACAACTGCTGGCGATGATTAATGAACTGCGCCAGGGTGAGCTGGATTTCACCATCAATACTTACTATCCCGGCCCGTACGATCATGAATTCAGTTTTGAAAAGCTATTTGAGAAACCCTTCGCGGTGTTCGCCCGCGCCGGTCACCCGGCGGCAAAAGCCACTTCACTGACGGCGTTGCTCGATCGCCACTGGACGATGCCGACGCCGCGCGGTAGCTACTTCAAACAGCTGCAGGAGATGTTTAACCAGGCCGGGCTGGCGCCAAAGGTGGATATTGTTTGCGAGACCTTCTCTTCGTGCATTAGCCTGGTGGTGAAAAGCGATTTTCTCAGTATTCTGCCGGTCGAACTTGGCAACGACCCGATGATGGCGGATAAGCTGGTGATGATCCCCATCCGTGAAGCGTTACCTAAAGCCACCTATTTTCTGATTCAGCGCCGCGATACGCGGCAGACGCCCTTAACCGCATCATTAATCACGCTGTTTCGTCGTCAGAGTCGACAACTGTTTCCATAATCGAGCAGGGGTGGTTAAACGCGTTGAGGAGGCGCCGCGAGGCGGCTATAGTAACAACCCGGTAGTAGCTGGAGGAACGCGCATGAACCTTGACGACAAATCCCTATTTCTTGGCGCCATGGAGGACGTTCAGCCTCTGAAACGTCATAACGATGTTCACTGGCATCCCGAGCGTAAGACCCGCCCCGTGCAGCGGGTTGACACCCTGCAGCTTGATAATTTCCTGACCACCGGTTATCTCGATATCGTGCCGCTGGCAACCACCCTGGAATTCAAGCGCGAAGGCCTGCAAAGCGGCGTGCTGGAGAAGCTCCGCCGCGGCAAGTACGGCCAGCAGGCAAGCCTCAATCTGCTGCGCCAGCCGGTCGAAAAATGCCGACAAATGCTGTTTGCCTTTGTGGTTCAGGCGCAGAAGGAAGGGCTGCGAAATGTGCTGATCGTTCACGGCAAAGGGCGCGACGATAACGCCCACGCCAATATTATTCGCAGCTACCTGGCGCGCTGGCTGGTGGAGCTCCCGGAAGTCCAGGCGTTCTGCGCGGCGTTACCGCACCACGGAGGCAGCGGCGCCTGCTACGTGGCGTTGCGTAAATCGACGGAGGCTAAGCAGGAAAACTGGGAGCGCCACGCTAAACATAGCCGCTAGCGCATCAGCAGCGTCAGTTCCCGGGCTGCTTTTTGTAGCTCGGGTAACACCCGCGTAAGCATCTCTTGCGCGGAAACCTGCCCGGCGTGCACGCCGACGTTAAGCGCCGCCTGAATCTGCCCCTGGGGGTTAAACAGCGGCACCGCCAGCGAGCGCAGCCCCATCTCCAGCTCCTGATCGTTAAGCGCGTACCCCTGCTGATGGACGCGTTTAAGCTCGGCGCGCAGCTTGGCGACGGAATCGACGGTTTGCGGGGTATAGCGAATCATGGTGACCCGGCCCAGCATATCGTTCAGCTTCTCCTCCGGCTGAAAGCTCAGTAGTACGCGCCCCATCGAGGTCGCCCAGGCGGGCAGACGGCTACCGATATCGAGATCGATGGTCATAATGCGCGAGCTGGATGCGCGAGCGATATAAAGAATATCGTCGCCGTCGAGAGTGGCGATTGAGCAAGACTCATTGAGCATTTCGCTTAAATGCTTCAGCACCGGCTGCGCCGAGCGCGCCAGCGGCGTGGAGGCCAGCCAGGCGTGGCCCAGCGCCAGAATTTTAGGCCGCAGCTGGAAATTTTTACCATCTTCGGCGTACACAAAGCCCAGTTTGCTCAGCGTATACAGGCAGCGACGCACCGCCGCGCGCGGAATGCCGGTCTTCTGGCTGATTTGCGAAATAGAGAGCAGCGGGCGCTGCGGCGTAAACGCCTGGATCACCTCCAGCCCGCGCGCCAGCGAAGCCATAAAGTTCGGATCGCCCTTAAACGGGTCGCTATCGCCCGTTAGTAAATCGTCTGGATGTTTCTCCATTCTCTTCTCCATATTTGCCGCCGATCACATTCTTTCGCTAAACATACACGATGTTCGATTATCGCACCATATTTCGATTATCGCCCTTGACCGACATCGTTAAGCGGGTCACATTTTGTGCGAACAACGAATAAAGGTGCGATTACCGCACATACAGGAGCGACCTGATGATTGATAAAAGCGTGTCGACGCTACGTGATGCCATCGCTGGGATCCACGACGGAGCGACCATAATGATTGGCGGTTTTGGCCCCGCCGGGCAGCCGACGTACCTGATAGATGCTCTGATAGAACAGGGGGCCCGCGATTTAACCATTATCAACAACAATGCGGGCAACGGCGAAGTCGGCCTGGCGGCGCTGCTGAAGGCCGGTCGGGTGCGCAAAATGATCTGCTCGTTCCCGCGTCAGGTCGACTCGCAGATTTTCGACGATCTTTATCGTCGCGGCAAAGTTGAGCTGGAGCTGGTCCCGCAGGGCAACCTCGCCGCGCGTATCCAGGCGGCAGGTGCGGGCCTCGGCGCGGTATTTACCCCCACCGGCTACGGCACGCCGCTGGCGGAGGGGAAAGAGACCCGCGAGATTGATGGTCGTCATTACGTTCTCGAATATCCCATCAAGGCTGACTTCGCGTTGATCAAAGCCCACCAGGGCGACCGCTGGGGAAACCTGGTGTATCGCAAAGCGGCGCGCAATTTCGGTCCGATTATGGCGACCGCCGCCAAAACCACCATTGTGGAAGTTTCGCAGCTGGTGCCCCTCGGCGAGCTCGACCCGGAAAGCATCATTACCCCGGGAATTTTTGTTCAGCGCGTCTACTCCCTGGAAAACCTGACTGCCGCTAAAAGCGCCTGAGGAACCCGTAATGCAAAAACTGACTCGCGATGAAATGGCCCAGCGCGTAGCCCGCGATATTCCCGAAGGCGCTTACGTCAACCTGGGGATCGGCTTACCCACCCGTATCGCCAACTACCTTCCTGCCGATAAAGAAATCTTCCTGCACAGCGAAAACGGCCTGCTGGGAATGGGGCCAAAGCCGCGGCCTGGCGAAGAGGACCCGGAGCTGATTAACGCCGGAAAAGAGTATGTGACTCTGCTGCAGGGCGGCTGCTATTTCCACCACGGCGACTCCTTCGCCATGATGCGCGGCGGCCATCTCGATATCTGCGTGCTCGGCGCCTATCAGGTTTCCGCCAGCGGCGATCTGGCGAACTGGAGCACGGGCGCGCCCGACGCGATTCCGGCCGTCGGCGGGGCGATGGATCTGGCCATTGGCGCTCGTCAGGTCTTCGTGATGATGGATCACCTGACCCGCGACGGTGAATGCAAGCTGGTTGAGCACTGTACCTACCCGCTGACCGGCGTCGGCTGCGTCAGCCGGATTTACACTGACCTGGCGGTTATCGATATCAGCGAAAGCGGTCCGGTGGTGCGGGAAATCTTCAACGGCCTCTCTTTTGAGGAACTGCAGCGTATCACTCCGGTGGCGCTGACTTTTGCACAACTGGCGGAAAGCGCGTAAGGAACCTATGATGAATCAGGCATTTATCTGTGATGCGGTGCGGACGCCGTTCGGCCGCTTTGGCGGTACTCTGGCCACCCTGCGCGCCGACGATCTGGCGGCGCTGCCGCTGAAGGCGCTGCTGGAACGCAACCCGGGTCTCGATCCGGCGCGTATTGATGATGTGATTTACGGCTGCGCCAACCAGGCGGGAGAAGATAACCGCAACGTCGCGCGCATGGCGCTGCTGCTGGCCGGGCTGCCGGAAAGCGTACCGGGCAGTACCGTTAACCGCCTGTGCGGTTCGAGCCTTGATGCGATCGGCATCGCAGCGCGTGCGATTAAAAGCGGCGAAACTCAGCTCATGATTGCCGGCGGCGTAGAAAGCATGTCGCGGGCGCCGTTTGTGATGGGCAAGGCCGAAAGCGCCTTTAGCCGCACGATGCGGATGGAAGATACCACCATCGGCTGGCGCTTCATTAACCCGCAGATGAAAGCGCTGTACGGCGTGGATTCGATGCCGGAAACGGCGGAAAACGTGGCGGACGATTTCGCCGTTTCGCGGGCAGATCAGGATGCGTTTGCGCTGCGTAGCCAGCTACGTACGGCGGCGGCGCAGGAGGCGGGGCGTTTTGCCGACGAGCTGATCGCCGTCTCGGTGCCGCAGCGCAAGGGCGAACCGCTGCTCTTTAGCCGCGATGAGCACCCGCGCAGCACCACGGCGGAGGCGCTGGCCAGGCTTCGCGGCGTGGTTCGTCCCGACGGTACGGTGACGGCGGGTAACGCCTCCGGCGTTAACGACGGCGCCTGCGCGCTGCTGCTCGCCAGCGAGCAGGCGCTGGCCGCCAATGATTTACGCCCGCTGGCCCGTGTGGTGGGCGTGGCGACGGCAGGAGTGGCGCCGCGTATTATGGGATTTGGCCCGGCGCCGGCGGTACGTAAGGTGCTGGCGCAAACCGGCCTGACGCTTGGGCAGATGGACGTCATTGAACTGAATGAGGCTTTTGCTGCTCAGGCGCTGGCGGTCACCCGCGATCTGGGCCTGCCCGACGATGCGGCGCACGTCAACCCTAACGGCGGCGCGATTGCCCTCGGGCACCCGCTGGGGGCTTCCGGCGGTCGTCTGGCAATGACCGCGGCGTATCAGCTGCGCCGTACCGGCGGGCGCTATGCGCTGTGCACCATGTGTATCGGCGTCGGTCAGGGGATCGCGCTGATTATTGAACGCGTTTAAGGAGCCATAATGAGTTTGTTGACCCCGATGATGCGCACCAGTCCGCTGACCGCCTGGTTCAGCGATGCGCAGCGGGTGCAGGGGATGCTGGATTTTGAAGCCGCGCTGGCGCGCGCCCAGGTCGAATGCGGCCTTGTGCCGCAGGCGGCGCTTAATACCATTATCGAGAGTTGCCGGCACGAAAACATCGACTTTGCCGCGCTGGGGCAGGCCGCCGCCAGCGCCGGAAATCTGGCGATCCCGCTGGTCAAACAGCTGACCGCGCGGGTTAAACAACGGGATGAAGCGGCGGGGCGCTACGTGCACTGGGGGGCGACCAGCCAGGATGCTATCGACACCGGCTTTATCCTGCAGCTGCGCGGCGCGCTGGCGGAAACGGAGTCCCTGCTGCAGCAACTGCTCGATGCGTTGGCCAGCCAGGCACAGCGATATCAGGATACGGTGATGCCGGGCCGGACCTGGATGCAGCACGCGCTACCGGTGACCTTTGGCCTTAAGCTCGCCGGGACGCTGGATGCGCTGCTGCGCTGGCAGACGCGCTTGCGGGAAATGCGTTCACGGGTGCTGGCGCTGCAGTTTGGCGGCGCGGCGGGCACCCTGGACTCCCTTAAAACCCATGCGCCGCAGGTCGCCGTCGCGCTGGCGAAAACCCTCGACCTGCAGCTGCCGGACACGCCCTGGCATAGCCAGCGCGACCGGCTGCTGGAGGTGGGGGCGTGGTACGCGGGCGTCTGCGGCACGCTGGGTAAATTCGCCAATGATTTTTCGCTGCTGATGCAAACCGAAGTGGCGGAAGTGGCGGAGCCGGTCGCTGAAGGGCGCGGCGGCTCATCCACCATGCCGCATAAACGCAATCCCATCTCCTGCGCCGCTATTTTGACCGCCGCTCAGCGTACGCCAGGACTGGTGGCAACGCTCTATGCCGGGCAGATTCAGCAACACGAGCGGGCGCTGGGCGGCTGGCAGGCGGAATGGGAAACGCTGCCGGAGCTGATAACTCTCGTCGGCGGCGCGCTGGCGCAGAGCGAAGCGCTGGTGCGCGATATGCAGGTCTTCCCGTCTAAGATGCGCGCCGACCTCGATATCACCCATGCCCTGATTATGGCCGAAGCCGTCACCCTGGCACTGGCAGAGTTTGTCGGCAAAGCCGAGGCTCATCACCGGGTTGAGGCGCTGTGTCGCCAGGCGCTGGATGCGTCACGTTCGCTGTTGAGCGTGCTGGAAACCGATCCGCTGGTCAGCGAGCATCTCTCCGCCAGCCGTTTAACCCAACTGCTGGATCCGACCACGGCGACCGGCAGCTCAGCACTCTTCGTGCGCCAGGTTGTGGCGCGCTATAAGGAGCAACGTCATGAATGTTGATTATCAGATAGACGGGCCGCAAGACGCGCCGGTCATCGTTCTCTCTAACTCGCTGGGCACCACCCGGGCGATGTGGCAGCCGCAGCTTGAGGCGTTAACGCAGCATTTTCGCGTCCTGCGCTACGATACCCACGGCCATGGCGCCACCCGTAAAAACGGTAAAGTGACGCTGGCGCAGCTCGGCGAAGATGTGATTGCGCTGCTCGATCATCTTAATATCGCTAAAGCCTGGTTCTGCGGGATTTCTATGGGCGGGCTGACCGGCCTGTGGCTGGGGCGCTTTGCGCCGGAACGCTTTCACGGCCTGGTCGTCGCCAACACCGCGGCGCGGATTGGCGATCAGGCGGGCTGGCTGTCACGCGCCCGCGCTGTGCGTCAGGAAGGGATGGAAGTGGTCGCCGCAGGCGCCGCAGATCGCTGGTTTAGCCACGCCTTTCGCCAGAAGACGCCGGAAGTGGTGGAAGCGCTCTGTCACCAGTTGACCCATATTGATGCTGAAGGCTATGCGGCCTGCTGCGAAGCGCTGGCTGCCGCCGATCTGCGCGCAGAAGTCGTGCAGATCCCGATTCCGGTGCTGATCGTCGCCGGAGAAAGTGACCCTGTCACAATGGTGAAGGATGCCGACTTCCTGCATCAGCAGATCCCGGTCTCCGAAGTGGTCGTGTTGGCGGCATCGCATTTATCGAATATCGAAGCGCCGAAAGCGTTCAGCTCGGCGCTGCTGGGTTTTATTCAGGGAGGAAAGCATGGACGATAAGCAGCGTTATCAGCGGGGAATGGAGGTACGGCGCAAGGTGCTCGGCGATGCTCATGTCGATAAGACGCTTGAAAAGCTGACGCCGCTTAACGAATCATTTCAGGATTTCATTACCCGCTACGCCTGGGGAGAGACCTGGACCCGGCCGGGGCTCGATCACCATACCCGCAGCATGATCACTATCGCCATGCTGATCGCCCTGAACCGCGAAGCTGAGCTGAAAATGCACCTGCGGGCGGCGTTTAACAACGGGGTTACCCGCGATGAGCTGAAAGAGCTGATTATGCACTCCGCGCTCTACTGCGGCCTGCCCGCCGCCAACGCCACGATGCATCTGGCACAGCAGGTATTTGACGAGATGGATGCCGTTTAGCCGCCACCCGGCAGGTTTGTCGCTCCTCGCAGGCCGTCATGCGACGGCCTGCGACAGTTACCCGCCCCTGGTGGCGGGTAATATCATCCTCTTTGCTGCGAACAGCCTGCGCACTGTTTATTCTGGATCTGCTGGAAGAAGTCATTGCCTTTGTCATCCACCAGAATAAACGCCGGGAAGTTTTCCACTTCGATTTTCCAGATAGCTTCCATCCCCAGTTCAGGATAGGCCACACACTCCAGGCTCTTGATACTCTGCTGCGCCAGCACCGCTGCCGGGCCGCCGATGCTGCCGAGGTAAAAACCGCCGTGCTTATGGCAGGCGTCGGTGACCTGCTGGCTGCGGTTGCCTTTGGCCAGCATCACCATGCTTGCGCCGTGGGATTGCAGCAAATCGACGTAAGAGTCCATGCGGCCAGCGGTGGTGGGGCCAAGGGAGCCGGACGCATAGCCTTCCGGGGTTTTCGCCGGACCCGCGTAGTAGATCGGGTGATCTTTGACGTACTGCGGCAGTTCTTCACCGTTATCGATAAGCTCTTTCAGCTTCGCGTGGGCGATATCGCGGGCCACAATAATAGTGCCGTTGAGCGTCAGACGCGTCGAGACCGGGTGGGCGGAAAGCTGGGTCAGAATCTCGCTCATCGGCTGATTAAGATCGATGCTGACGACCTTGCCTTCACCCTGCTGGCGCAAATGTTCGGGAATATACTGACCCGGGTTGCTCTCCAGTTTCTCAATCCAGATACCGTGGCGGTTGATTTTGGCTTTGATATTGCGATCCGCCGAGCAGGAGACGCCCATGCCCACCGGGCACGACGCGCCGTGGCGCGGCAGGCGGATGACGCGAATATCGTGCGCGAAGTATTTGCCGCCGAACTGCGCCCCGAGACCGAGGTTTTGCGCCTCAAGCTGCAGCGCCTGCTCCAGCTGAATATCGCGGAAGGCCTGACCGTGCTCGTTGCCTTCGGTCGGTAGTTCGTCGTAGTAGTGGGTAGAGGCCAGCTTAACCGTTTTTAACGTCGCTTCTGCCGAGGTACCGCCAATCACAAAGGCAATATGGTACGGCGGGCAGGCGGCGGTGCCGAGGGTACGCATTTTTTCAACGAGATAGTCTTTCAGCTTCGCCGGAGTGATTAACGCTTTGGTTTCCTGATACAGATAGGTTTTGTTAGCCGAGCCGCCGCCCTTGGCCATACAGAGGAATTTATATTCATCGCCGTCGACGCTGTAGAGGTCGATCTGCGCGGGGAGGTTAGTCCCGGTATTAACCTCTTTGTACATATCCAGCGCAGCGTTCTGCGAATAGCGCAGGTTATCCTCGGTATAGGTGTTATAGACGCCGCGGGCGAGGGCCGCTTCGTCGCCGCCGCCGGTCCACACGCGCTGGCCTTTCTTACCCATAATAATCGCCGTGCCGGTATCCTGGCAGGTCGGCAGCACGCCTTTGGCGGCGATTTCAGAGTTACGCAGGAACTGCAGCGCCACGTACTTATCGTTATCGCTGGCTTCAGGGTCGAGAAGGATCTGCGCGACCTGTTTTTGGTGGGACACGCGCAGCATAAACGCCGCATCGTGGAAAGCCTGTTGAGCCAGAAGGGTGAGGGCCTGAGGGGCTACTTTGAGGATCTCCTGGCCTTCGAATTCGGCCACGGAGACATGCTCTTTGCTCAGCAGATAGTATTCAGTCTTATCTTTTGCTAGCGGAAACGCTTCCTGATAGACAAACGGTTTAGTTGACATTGTTTTGCTCCCTAAGAGTAAAACCGCCGGGGTTTAACGCCCGACGGTTATGAATCAGAACATCATGGACATCCACGGATAGCCAATCAGCAGCAGGGCGGCCAGGAAGATGGCGCCGAAAATGGTGCCGAGACGCCAGTAGTCTTTGGTCGGCAGATAGCCGCTGCCGTAGTAAATTGGGCTGGGGCCGGTACCGTACGGGGTGATGATCCCCATCACGCCGAGGGAGGTCACCATCAGCAGCACGAACACCTGCATATTCATCCCCGGAATGGTGGAGGCGATAGTCAGCATCGCCGGCAGCAGCGCGGTGGTGTGCGCGGTGGTGCTGGCAAACAGATAGTGCAGCAGGTAGAACGCCAGCAGCAGGACGACGGTCGCGACGCCCGGGGAGATGCCGCTCATCAGCGCGCCGCCCTCTTTACCCAGCCAGGCGATAAAACCGGTGGAGGAGAGGCCGTCGGCCAGTGCAACCAGGGTGGCGAACCAGGCAAAGGTGTTCCATGCCGCTTTGTTGCTGGTGATATCATTCCACGAGAGCACGCCGGTCCACAGCATCAGGACGATAACCAACAGGGCGGCCAGCGCTGGTTCAATCCATTCGGCGGCGAAGATCCACATCATCAGAGCGAAGCAGACGAAGACCAGCAGCAGGATTTCATTGCGCGACAGGCGGCCCAGTTTTTCCAGCTCGCGGGCGGCCCACAGCGGCACTTCATCGTTGATTTTCACTTCCGGCGGGTAGAACCAGTAGGCCAGCAGCGGCATCGTCAGAATCAACAGGATACCCAGCGGCAGGAAGGCGATAAACCAGGTGCCCCAGGAGATATTAATGCCGACGATGCTTTTCACCAGCGCCAGCGCCAGCAGGTTCGGCGCGAGCGCGGAGAGAAACATCGAACTGGTGATGCAAGCGGCGGTGATCGCCACCCACATCAGGTAGGAGCCGATGCGGCGCGCGCTCGGGTCGTTAGGTTTAGAGCCGTAAAGCGGCGGCAGGTTAGCGATAATCGGGTAGATGGTCCCGCCGCTGCGCGCGGTATTGGACGGCGTGAACGGCGCCAGCAGCAGGTCGGCGAAGGTGATGGCGTAGCCCAGCGTCAGGCTGCGGCGGCCGAGATATTTCACCAGAATCAGCGCCAGACGGCGGCCAAACTGGGTTTTATCGTAGCCGGCGGCAAACATGAAAGCACCGAAGATAAGCCACACGGTGGAGTTACCGAAACCACTCACCGCCCATTTAAAGGAGGCGCCGGCAAGCTTAAAGTTCGGCGCGGCCAGCTGTTCAGGGCTAAAGAGTAGCCACTGGCTGCACAGGGCGATGACCACGACGCCGGTAATACCAATCACCGCGCCGGGCAGTGGTTCGAAGATCAGACCGACGATCACGCCGACGAAAATGGCAAAGTAATGCCAGGCGTAAGGGGGGAGCCCTTCGGGCACCGGAACGAATAAGAGTAAGACGGCAACGATAATGGGCATCGCCATCATCAGCAGACGTTTATAAGCAGCATTTTTTGCTGCACCGGCAGGCGGTATGGTTGTCTTTTTCTCTTTCATAATGAGTATCTGCAAGTAGTTAAAAATAAGGTTTTGTCACCGGTTAATCGTTCGGTTTCTTTAGTTTCGAAAGTTTCTTTAATTATTAATGGCCGTTTTTGGATATTCCGGTGACCGTTATTTAACGCGTTTTGTTGAGCGCTAAATTAAAATGCTTGGTTATTTATATATTGCGCTTTCATGCGCCGTTGCAATTGATTGAGATCAAGAAAAGCGGGTTGTCAGATACTTTTTTATTATTTCAGATAACCCTGTTTAGTGAGGTGTTAATTTGTGTAAAATATAGCTTAATGTTAAATTTTAATTGGTTTTTATAATGCAATTTTAATTTATTTATATGAATAATAAGGTTTTTCCGGTTATTTTTAAGGTTGCATATGTTAACAATGGTTTCCAGTTTGTTATCATTTATCTCTGTTGTGTGAATAAAATATTTTTAATTAATAATACAAAGGAGGTAGTGATGTTATTGCTGGTATTAAATAGTTTTTTAACTAACGTAATTACTTTGGTAACTAAAAATAGCGCTATATTATGGGCATGACTTAAGGGATTACCAAATACAAGTAAAAATAATTCCGTCACCCAATTCTGAATTTTCAATATTTAAAATCTGGAGCGTCATGATGACCAGTAACCAACGAATTTTAAACCCTTTTACTTTACCGAACGGCACCGAGCTAAAAAACCGCCTGTTAATGGCGCCGATGACCACCTGCACCGGTTATTTTGACGGTACCGTGACCAGTGAACTGGTGGAGTACTACCGCGCTCGCGCCGGCAGCATCGGCGCTATTATCGTTGAATGCTGCTTTATCGATGATTACGGTCTGGCGTTCCCCGGCGCTATCGGTATCGATAATGACGAGAAAGTGGCCGGTCTGGCGAAAATCGCCGCGGCGATCAAGGCCGAAGGCTCAAAAGCGATTCTGCAGATCTACCACGGTGGCAGGATGGTCGACCCGCAGCTTATCGGCGGACGCCAGCCGGTGGCCCCGAGTGCGATTGCCGCGCCCCGCGAAGGCGCAGCCACGCCTCGCGCGCTGAGCGGGGCTGAAGTCGAGGGCATGATCGCGAAGTTTGGCGAAGGTGTACGCCGCGCCATTCAGGCCGGTTTCGACGGCGTCGAGATTCACGGCGCGAACACCTATCTGATCCAGCAGTTTTATTCGCCAAACTCTAACCAGCGCGACGACGAGTGGGGCGGCAGCCGCGATAATCGCGCCAGATTCCCGCTGGCGGTGCTCGACATCACCCACAAAATGGCCCGCCAGTACGCCGACGACGCCTTTATTATCGGCTACCGCTTCTCCCCGGAAGAGATGGAAGTCCCCGGCATCCGTTTTGCTGACACCATGTACCTGCTGGAAAAACTGGCCGCCCGCGGCGTGGACTATCTCCACTTCTCGGTTGGCGCCACGCTGCGCCCCTCTATCGTTGATACCAGCGATCCCACCCCGTTGATTGAAAAATACTGCGCCATGCGCTCTGAAACCCTGGCGCAGGTGCCGGTGATGGGCGTGGGCGGCGTGGTTAATGCGGCTGATGCCGAGCAGGGGCTGGATCACGGCTACGACCTGATGGCGGTCGGTCGCGCCTGTATCGCGTATCCTGACTGGACGGCGCGCATTGCCGCCG
Source organism: Klebsiella pasteurii (assembly GCF_018139045.1). Lineage (NCBI taxonomy): Bacteria > Pseudomonadati > Pseudomonadota > Gammaproteobacteria > Enterobacterales > Enterobacteriaceae > Klebsiella > Klebsiella pasteurii. The sequence goes on along the minus strand of NZ_CP073236.1, from coordinate 1,359,430 downwards.
GCGAAGAGCTGGAGCTGTTTATTGACAGCACCCAGCGCGAAGCGCTGAACATCCCGGAACCGCTATGGCGCTTCTCGCTGGTGGAGGCGATGATCCGCGATATGAGCATGGGCGACGCCAAATTCAAACCGGGGATGTTCGTCGAAACCGTTCAGGACGACGCCAACGAGCTGGTTATCAACGTCAGCCTGGAAAATGACCGTATCGCCGATATCGCCCTGGCGGCAAGCCCGGTGCAGACCGTCGAGTTCACCACCAGCTTTGAAGAGATCCGTGAACGTATTCTCAGCGCTAACACCCCGCACGTGGATGCGATTTCCGGCGCAACCAGCCAGAGCGAAGCGGTAAAAAAAGCGGTGTCCAAAGCAATGCTGAAGTCCAGTAAAGCGCTGGCCGCCGAAGAGGGCGCGGGCGATGCGGCGCCGAAAAGCTACGATGTGGTTGTGGTCGGCAGCGGCGGAGCCGGTCTGGCGGCCGCGATTCAGGCGCACGATGAAGGCGCGAGCGTTCTGATCGTTGAAAAAATGCCGACCATCGGCGGCAACACCATCAAAGCCTCTGCCGGAATGAACGCCGCAGAAACCCGCTTCCAGCGCGTAAAAGGCATCGAGGACAGCAAAGAGTTGTTCTACCAGGAAACGCTGAAAGGCGGCAAAAATAAAAACGACCCGCAGCTGCTGCGCCGCTTCGTAGAGAACGCGCCGGAAGCCATTGAGTGGCTGGCGCGTCGCGGCATTATGCTTAACGATATCACTACCACCGGCGGGATGAGCATCGACCGTACCCACCGTCCGCGCGACGGGTCGGCGGTCGGCGGCTACCTGATCAGCGGCCTGGTGCGTAATATCACCAAACGCGGTATCGATGTGCTGCTGGATACGTCGGTGGAAGAGATCCTGATGAGCGGCGATGAGGTCAGCGGCGTGCGCCTGCTCACCGATGAAAACGAATCGGTTGTGGTACAGACGAAGAGCATCGTGGTGGCCACCGGCGGCTTCAGCGCCAACAGCGCCATGGTGGTGAAATACCGCCCGGATCTGGCGGGTTTTGTGACCACCAACCATAAAGGGGCCACCGGCGGCGGTATCGCGCTGCTTGAACGCATCGGCGCGGGCACCGTGGATATGGGCGAAATCCAGATCCACCCGACCGTCGAGCAGCAAACCTCGTATCTGATTTCCGAATCGATTCGCGGCGGCGGGGCGATTCTGGTGAACCCGCAGGGTAGCCGCTTCTTCAACGAAATGGAAACCCGCGATAAGGTCTCCGCCGCGATTATCGCGCTGCCGGAGCACTTCGCTTATATCGTCTTCGACGAGCACGTCCGGGCGAAAAACAAAGCCGCCGATGAGTACATCGCTAAAGGTTTCGTCACCAGCGCCAGCTCGCCGCGCCAGCTGGCGGAGAAACTGGGGATGGATTACCATGCTTTTCTCAATACCCTGGAGCGCTACAACGGCTTTGTTGAAAAACAGCATGATGATGACTTTGGCCGTACCACCGCGCTGCGCGCGCCGATAAATGAAGGCCCTTACCATGCGATTCGTATCGCGCCGGGGGTTCACCACACCATGGGCGGCGTGACCGTTAATACCGATACCGCGGTGCTGAATGCCGGTCATCAGGTGATTGCGGGCGCTTTTGCCGCAGGCGAAGTGGTTGGCGGCATTCACGGTGGTAACCGCATCGGCGGTAACGCGGTGGCCGATATCATTATCTTTGGGACCCTCGCGGGCCATCAGGCCGCGAAACGCGCCAGAGGTTAAGCGTTAGCGACCCCCGCCGGGCTGGCAAACATACGGCCCGGCTTCTTATCTCTCTGAGGAGGGCGATATGTCCGACAACCGCGTCTACAGCTACTCCGCCGTGCTGATGGGTTCGCCCATTCTCCTCAAACTCTACGTTCACGATGAACCGCTCGCCTCACGTGTTTTTCAACGGATTAAGGGCTATGAAGATCTTTTCACCGTGAACCGCGCGTACTCCCAGGTGATGGATATCAACCAGGCCGCCGGGCGGCATCCGGTGACGGTAAGCCGTCCGGTTTACGCGCTGATTAAATGCGCCAAAGCCGCCAGCATGGTGCGCGACAGCGCGTTTAACCTGGCGATCGGTCCGCTGGTGAAGCTCTGGCGCATCGGTTTTCAAGGCCAGAGCGTGCCCGCTGCGCAGGACATTGCCGCTCGCCTGACGTTAACGCGTCCGCAGGATGTGATCCTCGATGACGCCGTCGGCAGCGTCTATCTTGCCCGCGCGGGAATGGAGATTGACCTTGGGGCCATCGCGAAAGGCTATATCGCTGACCGGGTGCGCGACTATTTGCAGCAGCAAGGCATAAACGCCGCGCTGATTAATCTCGGCGGCAATGTCCACACGCTGGGCGAATGGTCTATCGGGTTGAAAAAACCTTACTCAGCGGCGGATGCGCTGATTGGCAGCATTGCGGTGGCGGGGCAGTCGGTGGTGACCTCGGGCATTTACGAACGCTATTTCGAGCAGGATGGCAAACGCTGGCACCATATTCTCGACCCGCGCAGCGGCTATCCGCTGGATAACGAGCTGGAAAGCGTAACCATTATTTCCGCCGACTCGCTGGACGGCGATATCTGGACCACCCTGATTTACGGCCTCGGCGTAGAGAAGGGCTGCGCTGCGCTGCGCCAGCGCGAGGATATCGAAGCGATTTTCGTCACCAAAAACCGCGACGTTATCCTCTCTTCACAGCGCCGTTTCCGCTTCCAACTGTTGGATAATGGCTACCGGCTTACTGGCTGTACTGCTTAAGCAGGCCGTACTGCTCGGCTATCAAATGGTAGCGGTACACCGGGCGGCCGGTGGCGCCATAGTGAATGCTGGTATAAAGAATGTTAATTTGTGCCAGCCAAATCAGGTACTTACGGCACGAAACCCGAGATATATTTACCGCTGCCGCCAGCTCGTCGGTGGAGAACTCCACATCCGGATGGGCATCAATCCACTGACAGAGGGTACGCAGCGTCTGCGGCGTCAGGCCTTTTGGTAACTTGCGCGAATCGGCGGCTTCCGGCACGCCGCCGTGGAGCAACCGGTCGACGTCCGCTTGTTCATAATAGGGTTGACCGGTCATCAGCTTACGCTTTTCGCGCCAGGCGGTGAGCGCCTCTTCAAACCGTGGAAACTGGAAGGGTTTGATCAGATAGTCCACCACGCCGTAGCGCATTGAGGCCTGAACCGTCGCGGCGTCGGCGGCAGAGGTAATCATTATCACGTCGATAGCCCGCCCGGACGCGCGTATGGCGGGCAGCAGATCGAGGCCGCTATCCTGCTGCATGTAGACATCCAGCAGCACCAGATCGATCTCCAGATCCTTGTCGTTAACCATCTCCCTGGCTTTACTCAGCGTCGACGCGGTGCCGCTGCAGCGGAAGCCGCTGACTCGCCCCACGTACAGGCGGTTCAGTTCGGCAACCATGGCATCATCGTCAACAATTAATACATTTATCACGCACTTTTCCTTTTACTGTCCCACGGGAGATGAACGAAAAATTGGGTAAACACGCCGGGTTCGGATTCCACGGCCAGCGACCCGCCAAGTTCGCGAAGCTGCTGGCTGGCGAGAAACAGCCCGACGCCGCGGTTTTCGCCTTTAGTCGAGAAGCCCTTATTAAAAATATCATCGATAAACGCTTCCGGGATACCGGGACCATCATCGCTGACTTCGCCGCTTAACCAGCCGTTCTGGTAGTGCAGCAGCAGGCCGACTTCGCCTTCGGCCTGGCCGCTCATGGCATCCAGCGCGTTCTCGATTAAATTGCCCAGCACCGTAACCAGCACGGTAATCTGTTTTTCATTCGGGCAGTCGGGTACCAGGCTCTCTTCGGCGAGGGTGAGGGTAAACCCCCGCTCTTTAGCGCGCTGAATTTTGCCGATCAAAAAGCCGGCCACCACCGGTGATTTAATTCGGTGCTGGATTTCGCCGATATCCGCCTGATAGGTGTGGGCGGTCTGCAGCACGTACTCCTCCAGCTTGTCGTAGCTTTTCATGTTCAACAGGCCGAGAATCACGTGCAGCTTATTCATAAATTCATGCGACGTAGTGCGCAGGGCATCGACATAGTTCACCATCCCGTCGAGCCGCTGCAGTAGCTGGCTGACTTCGGTTTTGTCACGAAAAGTGCTAATTGCGCCGACCACGTCATCCTCGTCGCGAACGGGGACCGTGTTGCTGATCAGCAGCAGACCGTTGCACCCCAGCTCGCGATCGTAAATCGGCTCGCCGGTTTGCAGAACCTCCTGCAAATCCGCCAGCAGCGGCGTTTGCGCGATGTCGCTATCGGGGCCGCTGAACAGGATATCCCGCGCGGCGGGGTTAATCAGCGTCACCTGGCCGTCGGCGTCCACCGCCACCACGCCCTCTTTTAAAGAATGCAGCATCGCCTGTCGCTGCTGGAACTGCGTCGAGATCTCCTGCGGCTCAAGGCCCAGCAAAACACGCTTCAGGCCGCGAACCAGGCTCCAGGTGCCGACGGCACATACAACCGCGCTGAACAGCACGGTCAGGATCACGTCCCAGCGGCTGGCGGCGATCTGCGTATCCACTTTGCTTAGCGAAATGCCAATCGCCACCACGCCGATTTGCCGACGGTTATCGTCAAATACTGGGGTGAATACCCGCAGCGCCGGAGCCAGCACGCCGTGGTTGACAGCGACGTTCTCCTTGCCCGCCAGCGTGGGCCGGATGTCATCGCCGATGAAGGGTTTGCCGATAATCTGGCTATTGGGATGCGAGTAGCGAATACCGTCCATATTGGTGACGACGGCAAACAGCAGGCCGTTGCGTCTGGCGACGGCCTGCGCCAGCGGCTGGATAATACCGCTCTCCGGCGGCAGCGTCAGGCCACGCTTGACTTCCGGGGTGTCGGCCAGCGTCCGCGCCACCGCCAGCGCCGTATCTTTCACGCCGTCGCGGGTGGCGCCGCTAATCTGCATAAACCACAGGGCATAGACCAGAATCAGTACTGAACCGATCACGCTGCCGATCATTAAGGTCACGGCGGTGCTCAGCTTCATACTCATTGCGCGTTTGCGCGCGGGCGACGCCGGCTGCGCGAATTCATTCATACCCACCCCTGGACAAAACGTTTAGACAGTATTATCGCTGAACGAGCAGCTTTCATAAAGCCGTGTAATAAAAGCAAAATCAGCCTGACAGCCAGTCTGGCGGTCGCTATCTGCCGCCGACAGCCAGCAGATAGTCGATAAATGCCCGCAGCGGCGATGCCATTTGCTTACGGCTGGGGTAGTAAACGTAAAAACCGGGGAAGGCCGGGGTCCACTCTTTCAATAGCTGAACTAGCTGGCCTGTCTCAAGCCAGGGATCGACCTGATGGGCAAATTGATAGGCAATACCTGTGCCCTTGAGGGCTAACGGCGTCAGCATGGCCGGCTCATCGACAATGATGGGTCCTTTGACCACAATCTCGCAGCTTTCGCCGTCGCGCTGAAACTCCCAGCGATACACGCTGGCATCGCTTGGCCTACGATAGGTCAGGCAAGGATGCTGCAGCAAATCCTGCGGTTTATGGAGCTGCGGCGCCTGCGCCAGGTAGCGCGGCGAGGCGACGACTTTCATTTCGAGGTCGCCGCTCAGCCTGACGGCAACCATATCCTGATGGAGCTTTTCACCGAGACGAATTCCGGCATCAAAACCTGCCGAAACGATATCGACCAAAGCGTCATCAGTGACGATATCCAGCTCAATTTTGGGGTAGCGCTGCATAAAGCCGCCCAGCAGCGGCGCCAGATAATGAATCGCGGCGATGCGCGAAACATTGAGACGCAGGCGGCCCGCAGGCGCGCTGGCCGTCTGGGCATCGGTCACCGCATCCTGGAGAGCCGCCAGCGCAGGGGCCAGCCGCTGCATCATGCGCTTGCCGGCCTCGCTCGGCGCGACGCTGCGCGTGGTCCGGTGTAATAAACGTACGCCGATGCGCTCCTCGAGACGACGGATGGTTGCGCTTAAGGTGGAGGTCGTGACGCCGAGATGCGCCGCCGCCCGGGTAAAACTGCCTTGCTCAACGACCATCGCGAAGGCTCTTAATTCCGCAAAATCACTTCCGCGCATTATGGCGATTTCCCCAAACAGTCTTGTTGATAATAGGCATATTATCAAACAGTCTCCCGCTGGTTACCATCCTGATGAATATCATTTAACGGACAGGGGAAACGACGATGGCGAGATTTAGCGCAAAAAGAGTTCTTATCACCGGTGCGACCAGCGGGATTGGGCTTGCCGGAGCAAAGCGTATCGATAGCGAAGGCGGTTGGGTGATTGCTACCGGACGCGATCCCCGACGGCTGGCGCTGCTACGCGGGCAGCTCTCGGATCGGGCCAGGGTCATCGACAACGATGCCAGCGATCCCCTGACCGGCGAGGCGCTGGCCGAGGAAATTCACGCCTCCGGCGGGCTTGATGGTCTGTGGCTCAATGCCGGATATGCCGCCGTTGGAGAGCTATCGCAGATTGATGCCGCGGCCTTTGACCAAATGATGGCGACCAACGTGCGCGGGCCGGTTCTCCAGATGGCGGCGCTCGCCGGGAAGCTTAATCCAGGGGCCTCGGTGGTGGTGACGGCATCCACCTCCGCTTATGAGGGGGCCGCGGCGGCGAGCCTCTATTCGGCGACAAAAGGGGCGCTGATTTCATTAACCCGCTGCTGGGCATCGGCGTTAGGCGAAAAAAATATTCGCGTTAACGCCCTGGTTCCCGGTCCGATCGATACCGATTTTCGTCATTTTATGCGCGATGAGGTGCGCCGGGAGTTTGAAGCCTCGGTTGTCAGCCGCCTGGCGCTTCACCGTCAGGGGACGGCGGCTGAAGCGGCTGAAGTGGCGCTGTTTCTGCTTTCCGATGCGGCGTCATTCGTCAGCGGAGGCCAGTACGCCGTTGATGGCGGGCTGACCCTGCGCTAATTCACCCTTGACGTCTTAGCTTAACCTCGTCGCGCCTGTGGTTGGATAACGACCAATCGGCAGCTGAATGGCTTCAGGGGAGCGAAAACTGTGACTCCGGTGGCGGTAACGCGCGTCGCTTAAGCTTTACACTGCCATTAATAGCCATGGTCAATGAAAGGGTTTGCCTCAGGCCTGCGCTTTCGTCCCGGAAGGTTCTTTCGCATTTAAATGGAGGTTTTTATGAGCAGTAAGCCAACCGCTTCAATGATGGAACGACGCCACCCTGAAACCACCCATATTGATAGTCTTGCTACCCTCGATATGCTGACGCTGCTGCACAAGGATGATAAGCAGATTGCCGATGCCATTGAGGTCTGTCTGCCGGCTATCGCGCGCCTGATTGATAACGCGACGGCGACGCTCAGTCGGGGAGGGCGGCTGATAATTGTGGGGGCCGGGGCATCGGGCCATGCCGCCGTGCAGGCGGTGAGTGAATTTACCCCGGAAGGAAAACACTCGCTGGTCGGGCTTAGCGCCGGCGGGCCGACCGCCACGCGGCAGGAGCAGGACGCCGCGGCGAATAACTACGACCTTGGGGCTTTTGAACTTCAGGCGCTGCAGTTCAGCAACCAGGATATGCTGCTGGCGCTGACGGTCAGCGGTAAAACGCCGTGGGTCTGGGGAGCGATGCGCCATGCCTGGTCGCTGGGCGCGCCGATTGCGGTTGTGACGCAGCAGGCCACGAGCGAAGCCGCGCAGCTGGCGGATATCATCATCGCCCCGCAAACCGGACCGGAGGCGGTGGCGGGCTTTGGTAATCCGAAAGCGCAAATCGCGCAGCGGCAGATCCTTAACATGCTGACCACCGGGCTGGCGATTCGCGCGGGAAGGGTATATCAAAACCTGCGGGTCGATCTGCAGGCCAGCACCCCGCACGAGGCCGAGCGGCAGATAGCCATCGTGATGGCGGCGACGGCGTGTTCGCGCAGCGAGGCCAAAGCCGCGCTGGCCAGCTGCAATCAGCACTGCCGGACGGCGATATTCATGTTACTCAGCGGGCTGGATGCCTGGCAGGCGCGCGAGCTGCTGGCAGAGCACAACGACCATCTGCGGATTGCGCTGCGCGCGGCCCATACGGTAGCCTGAATGAACGTACCCGGCGCGTATTCGCGCCGGGTGATAAATTTAATTCGTCTACAGCGCTGGCGTTATTCCCCACCTTTTATCCTTTTATTTTTTTATTCCTGCACGGGTAAATCACTATTGCTTTCCCTATTCTCCATGCTGGCGTTATTTTTACTTTTTTAAGTTAAAAAACCAGGTAAATAGTAATTAGCTATGTGTGCGAAAGTGTAAATGATATTTTAAAATAAAGTAAAAGTGCGTTAATATGCCCGCTCTTATTACACTTGTGCTATGTGATATTTCTATTATGCCTGCAATTAAAAATACGATTATATCTATGACCGCATTAGCGATGTTCGTCAGTACGGCGACTTTCGCAAATGACGATACCTCGAAAAAAACCGATTTCCTGCTGATTGGCGGCGGCATTATGAGCGCGTCGCTGGGGACCTGGCTGCATGAACTCCAGCCGGACTGGAAGCAGGTCATGGTTGAGAAGCTGGATGGCGTCGCGCTGGAGTCCTCTAACGGCTGGAACAACGCCGGTACCGGACACTCGGCGAATATGGAACTGAACTATACGCCGGAACGCCCGGACGGCACCATCGACGTCAGCAAAGCGCTGGATATTAACGAACAGTTTATGATCTCCCGCCAGTTCTGGACGGCGCAGGTTAAACGCGGCATTTTGCACGATCCGCACTCCTTTATTAACTCCACCCCGCACATGAGTTTCGTCTGGGGAGATAACGTCGATTATCTGCAAAAACGCTACGCCGCGCTGCAGCAGACTACGTTATTCCAGGGGATGAAATTCTCTACCGACCACGCGCAAATAAAAGAGTGGGCGCCGCTGGTGATGGAAGGGCGCGATCCGCAGCAGCGCGTTGCGGCGACCTGGACTCCGGTGGGTACCGACGTTAACTATGGGGAAATAACTCGCCAGCTGATCGGTAGCCTGAAGAAAAATAACAACTTCACGCTGCAAACGTCTTCAGAAGTTACCGATTTTAAACGCAACGCCGATAATTCCTGGCACGTAACGATTAAAAATGTGAATAGCGGCGAGGAGCAGGCGATCGATGCGAAATACGTATTTATCGGCGCCGGCGGCGGCGCGCTGAAATTACTGCAAAAAACCGGTATTCCGGAAGCGGATAATTACGCCGGTTTCCCGGTAGGCGGCTCCTTCCTGATGACTGAAAACCCGGCGGTGACCAAAGCGCACCAGCAGAAAGTTTACGGTCAGGCCTCGGTGGGCGCGCCGCCGATGTCGGTCCCGCACCTTGATGCCCGTTTCCTCGACGGCAAGCGCGTGGTGCTGTTTGGGCCATTCGCCACCTTCTCGACAAAATTCCTGAAAAACGGTTCGTTCCTCGATCTGCTGAGCACCACCACCACTGATAACGTGCTGCCGATGACCCACGTGGGTCTGGACAACTTCGATCTGGTGAAATATCTCATTAGCCAGGTGATGCTGAGCGACGACGATCGTTTTGCGGCGCTGAAAGAGTATTACCCAGGCGCGCGTAAAGAGGACTGGAAGCTGATTCAGGCCGGTCAGCGCGTACAGATCATCAAAAAAGACGCAGAGAAGGGCGGCGTGCTGAAGCTGGGCACCGAAGTGGTGGTCGACGAGCAGAAAACCATCTCCGCGCTGCTGGGCGCTTCGCCGGGGGCTTCTACCGCCGCGCCGATTACCCTGAACGTAATTAAGCAGATGTTCCCTGAGCAGTTTAATTCGGCCGAATGGCAGCGCCGTATTCACGATATCGTACCGAGCTACGGCCAGAAGCTGAACGGCAACGTCGCGCTGACCCAGCAGGTTTGGGATGACACTGCGGCTACGCTACAGTTGACCAAACCGCCGGTGATTGAGATGAACGCCACCGCGCCGGTGATGACCGCCAAACCGGCGGAGCCGAAGGCGGAGACTTCACCGCAGCACGATATGGCGCTGTAAGCCCGCGCCGTTGACATTGCCCGGTGGCGGCTGATGCCTCACCGGGCCTACGGGCCTCTCTTCGCCGTCCCGGCGAAAACGATACATTGTCATTATCTCTCTCCTCGCGCTGATATCCCCCTTCCGGCTAATCCTTGATTGGTTAATTGCGGTTATACTGTCTTGAAATTACGAAAGAAAATGCGGATGAAGACAGAAATGCGGAGCGCAGGGCAATGAAAGACGACATTAATCAGGACATCACCTTCCGCAAGCTGTCGGTATTTATGATGTTTATGGCTAAGGGCAATATCGCCAGAACCGCTGAAGCTATGCAGCTGAGCGGCGTCAGCGTTCACCGGGCGCTGCATACCCTGGAAGAGGGCGTTGGCTGCCCGCTGTTTATTCATAAAGGGCGCAATTTGTTGCCGCTGCCGGCGGCGTGGACGCTGCTGGAGTACTGCCAGGACGTGATGAGCCTGATGACCCGCGGACTGGAGGCGACGCGCAAAGTAGCCGGCGTCGGGCAGGGGCGGCTGCGTATCGGTACGCTGTACTCGCTGACCCTGGAAACCGTGCCGCGCATTATTATGGGCATGAAGCTGCGTCGTCCGGAACTGGAGCTGGATCTCACCATGGGCTCCAATCAGATGCTGCTGGATATGCTCGAAGATGACGCGCTCGATGCGATCCTGATCGCCACCAATGAAGGTGAATTCAATAATTCGGCTTTTGATGTGGTCCCGCTGTTTGAGGATGATATCTTTCTCGCCGCTCCGGCGACGGAGCAGCTCGATACCACCGCCCCCGCCGAACTGCGCGATTACGCCGGGCGTAAGTTCGTTTCGCTGGCGGAAGGCTTCGCTACCTATGCCGGATTTCAGGACGCTTTTCAGGTGGCCGGATTTGAGCCTGAAATCGTCACCCGGGTCAATGATATCTTTTCGATGATTAGCCTGGTGCAGGCGGGCGTAGGTTTTGCCCTGCTGCCGGGCCGCATGAAAAAGGTTTATGAAAACGACGTCCAGCTGTTGAAGCTGGCGGAGCCGTATCAGATGCGCCAGCTGATCTCCATTGTCTACTCGCACCATCGCGAGCGCGACGCCGACCTGCTGGCGCTGGCTGCTGAAGGGCGGATGTACGCCCGTAGCCTCAGCCGTTAAGCCGGTTCGCCAGGTGACGGGCGACGTCGATACCGCTGCGCTCCAGCGAAATGCACTCTCCCTGCCAGCCCGCCTGGCGGGTGAGGCAGGTCAGCACGCCGCCGGGCGGCATCTCGAACGCCAGCCGCGCCTCCCGTTCATCAGCGGCAATCATCGCCTCCTGCCAGCGAACGGTTCGCGCCATATTCAGCGCCAGATCGTCGGCTATTCGCAACGGGTCCCATAACACACGCGCCGTGGAGCCGCTCAGATACGCGCAGCGCGGTCTTCTGAGGGTGACTTCAGCGAATGCTTTTGCCAGCTCCGCCGCCGGTTTATCCAACAGCGCGCAGTGCGAAGGGACACTGACCGTCAGCCGCTGTGCTTTACTGGCGCCAGCCGCCAGCGCCAGCCCGGCCACGCGCGCCATCTCATCGTCGCGTCCGGCAATCACAATCTGCGTTTCAGCGTTAAGGTTGGCGATATAGAGGTCGCTGTCGGCAATCAGCTGTTCCACTCGGTCGAGCGTCAGGCCCATAATGGCGGTGAGCCCGTAGCCGTGGGGATAAGCCTGCTCCATTAAATCGCCGCGTAGTGCCACCAGCCGCAGAGCGTCGCTAAACGCCAGCGCATCGGCAATCACCGCCGCCGGGAAAGCCCCAATCGACAGGCCGCTAACCATGTCCGGATTCACTCCATGACGCCGCAGTTCTCGCGCCCAGGCGACGCCTGCGATCAGCAGGCACAGCTGAACCGAACGCGTGTGTTTTAACGCTGCGGCGCTATCTAAATGGTCTATTTCTTCGCCGAGCACGGTCCGCGCTTCGGCGAGAATATTCTGGCGGTCGGGAAGGCCGGCCAGCATATCCGGCCGCTGGTTTCCCTGACCGGGAAAGGTAAAGAGAATTTTCATGCTTCCTCCCTGTTCCAGGGTGCCGCGGTCAGGCGCGCGCCGCGGGACGTTTTCAGCAGGACGCGACCATCGCGCAGCCACTCGTTTAGCGCAAATGCCCCGGCGGGCGTTTCGACCTGGGTATCCGCCCGGCACGGCAGCTGCGCGACGCGGGACTGCCAGGCGAGCAGCGCCTCGCGGGGAAGCGGCAGCGGCGCGCGGATCAGCAGATCGAGATCGCTGGCCGCGTGCAGCACGGGAATTTCGGTGGCCAGCGCGTAGCCGGTACCGCCGGTAATGCCCCAGCGCCACGACCAGGGGTGCAAGGTCAGTGATATCGCCGCCTGAAGCGGCGGCTGAGAGACAAACGGCGAGCGCAGAAGCCGTTGGCGATCGGCGAGGGCTTCCGGGCTGACGATACGGACGATATTTTCTCTCCGTACCCAGCCCGCGGCCCGCTGTTCGCGCTTCACGCCCCGTACGCCCACCGGAACGCGGGCGTCGGCATCAACGTCGCGTCGTACCACCACCGGCAGACTAATACGCCAGTGTTGTGCGACCCAGGGCTCCTCAATCGCCTCCAGCGCGGCGGTATTATTCAACCAGATTAAATCGTGAGGACGCGGCGTTGATGACATCGTTAGATCCCTGACGTTAAAGTGATAAACAGCGGCAGCGACAGGATACACAGAACCGAGCTTAACAGCAGCACCGCTTCCGCATCCGGCGACTGCACGCCAAAGCGGTTGCCGAAGACCACGCCGAAGAAACCGGCCGCGAGGGCAATCATCAGAATCGCGGTAATGGCGATAGAACCGTGCAGCCCCAGCAGCATCACCAGACCCCAGGCGATAAACGGCTGCACCAGCAGTTTAACAACGGTAGAGGTGGCAATCAGCGTATTGAGCTGCAGCTTGCGCGCTGACAGAATCACCCCGGTGAGGAACAGCGCCGCGGCGGTCGCCGCCAGACCCAGCGGTTTGATAGAGGCCAGCAGCAGATCCGGCATTTTGATACCGATCGCCGAGAGCACAACCCCCAGTAGCGGACCCCAGACAATCGGTTTTTTGACCGAACGCCACATCAGTACCGGCAGCATCGCCAGCGTTGAACCGCTGTTCTCTCCGGCGGCGAGCGCTTTTTCACGCTCCAGAATCAGCAGGCAGAACGGCGTCATCAGTACCGAGCCGCAGGCGATGGAAACGGCGACGGAGAGTGAGGTTGACGCGCCTTCGCCGAGCACGCTGCCCAGAATCGGCAGACCCAGGGCGGCGTAGTTCGGCAGCGCTACGGTCAGGGTGAGCACGGCGGCATCCTGCGGCGAGCGCTTAAAGACGCGGGTGGCGAGGAAGTAAATGGCCGCATAGGTAATCCACATCGCCCCGGTGAGCACCAGTACCAGCGGCGATTGCGCGACGATACCGTTCCAGGGGGTTTGCACCGTGGCGCTAAACAGCGTCGCGGGCAGGGCGAAATCCATTACGAAAATGTTGAGTAACGAGACGTTTTTGTTATCGACCATTTTGGCCTTACCGGCCCAGAAGCCCAGCAGCATGATGACAAAAATCGGCGCGAGGGCATGAATAATCACATAAGTCATAAATCACCTGTTAATAAAATAGAGTACTGGCGCGATTGTTATAATTTCTAAAAGCGGTCTCTTCCTGAGGCACGCTATCGGTGCCTCAGGCGGCCGCTTCCGGCAGGTTTTCTTCTACTTAGGGACTGGACTACCAGCTGGCGCGCATGCGATCGCGCACTCGTTGGGAACTACGGCGGTTCTCTGCGCCAAGGCGGCACTTCAGTGAGGCATCCCGACGGGCGGCAGCGATGGCGTCGCGCAGGGTATCGGTGACCAGCGTCAGATCGCGGGTGTCCGGTGCGTCAGGATTGCTGATATCCAGCAGGGCGGAGAGCAGGCCGAGCGTCGCGTAGTTGCTGACGTCATAAGCCATCGGCGGGATGGTGGCCGCCAGTTTCTCCAGCGCCTCAACGCTACGTAGCGTGATACGCGCGGCGGATTCTTTGCCCATGGCGTGCACCAGTACGCCGGCGTCATTAAAGGCGATCAGGCGATTGGCCTGGTAACCGTGGGCCAGAAACGCCCCGGACATCGCTTTGCCGACAATCAGGCCAATCACCGGATGCCCGGCAAGACGCGCCTTCGCATACGCGCCCGCCGCGCCGGCCAGCGCCTGATGAATACCAAAGGCTTCTTCACGACGGCCGTAGGCCTGGCTGGGGACATCAATGACCGCAATAATCGGGCGCTTCACCGTTTTATCCGCATCGGCGTCGATAGTTTCGTTGACCACTTTCGCCAGCGTCCAGCCTTCAAGCAGGCCGACTTCGCCGTTGGCGGCGCGCGGGTAATGGTTATTGGCATCCGGCACCACGGCGATAAAACGGGCGGTTTCACCGTTACAATCGGCGTCGGCAACCTGCACCGAGGGGCACAGACCGGTCATTAGCGGGGCGTTCGGCGCCAGCTGGTTTAGCCACAGCGCGGCGCGATTTGTGAACTGGCTCATTATTTCTCCTCCCGGGCGAATAGCTGTTTGATCTGCGCGGTATCCGCCTGCTGGCGGGTATCGAAGCGGGTCAAACGGGTCAGGAAATCCTCATATTTGTCGCTGCGATGCCGGGCGGGAACGCCTTTGGCTATCGCCTCGTTCATTGCGGCTTTCACCGCGTTAACGCCGTCGCCGACCAGGGCATCCACCAGACCGCTGGCGTAGCGAATTTCGCCGCCGGTCATGCTCCAGATAAACGGACGGTCGCGGGAGTCGTACTCTTCAATCCCCGCTTCCTGTTCGATAACCTGCGGTCCGTTGAGCCCCAGACGCGCTTCACGGGTGACAATCAGGTAGCTGCACAGCGCCGCGGCGATGGACATCCCGCCGAAGCAGCCAACGGTTCCGGCGACAATACCGACCACCGGGGTATAGCGGCGCAGATCGACAATCGCGGCATGAATATCAGCGATGGCGGCAAGCCCCAGGTTGGCCTCCTGCAGGCGCACGCCGCCGGTTTCCAGGCACAGCACCGCCTGGGTAGGAATACCGTTGCGGTTATCTTCCGCCGCCAGCTCAAGGGCGGCAGCCATTTTCGCGCCGGAGACTTCGCCCATGCTGCCGCCCTGGAAGGTGCCTTCAATAGCGATAACCACCGCGGGCTGGCCGTTAATGGTACCTTTCGCGACCACCATACCGTCGTCGGACTGCGGGACGATGCCCTGTGCGCCCAGCCACGGCGACATGATGCCTTCGAACGGGTCCAGCAGTTCACGATAGCTGCCGTCATCCAGCAGGAGACGGGCGCGTTCGCGGGCGCGGAGTTCAATAAAGCTGCGATCGTTACGCATGAGCCACCTCCTCAAATACCTGTTCAATGCGGATCCGCGCGACGCCGGGGGTGGCGCCAAAGTCGTGGATGACCAGCTCTCCACCGGGGAGACCGTTAATCAGGCTCAGCCGTTCGAACAGCGCGTTCCAGCGCGCCAGGCTGTTATCCACGGAGGTGGTGATCTCCACATTGAGCGTATTGCTCTGCCCGGCGGTGTAGAGCACTTCCATATCGCCGGAGCCAACTACGCCTGCCAGCGCTTTGCCGCTGAGGGCGCGGTTGGCAGGGAATGACAATTTAATCTGTTCCATAACATCCTCTGAATGCGTTAAGCGGAAACCCGGTCGAGAAACAGGGTGGCGGCAAGAAGGTCCGCCGCGCCACCCGGCGAGGCGTTCTGCGCCAGCATCTGCGCATCAAGACGCGCCAGCGCGGCTCGCCCCAGGACCGTTGCACATCCTCCGGCGGCCAGCACCTCGCCTGCGCCTTGCCGCATTGCCTCAAGACCCGCCATCCCCGCGCGGGAGAGCACGCAGGTATCGCTAAGCGAGGTCATAATCGCCATCAGCGCGTCGAGACGGGCCTGCTCCTCGCTGGCCCCTTCGGTCCGGCTGCGCAATAGCTGCGGCAGCGCCAGGGTGGTGATATGCGGGAAAGCGCGCTGCGCTTCTTCCCGCGCGCCCGGAACCTGCCAGCGGCGGCTGGCGCGCAGGCCTTTACTGAAGGTCTTTGGCGCGCCGGCGTCCGGCAGACGGGCGAGGGCGGCGGCGGTTTCCGTAATTCTTTGTGCATGACCCTCTCCCCCGAGCATCGCCGTCGCGCTCACCAGCAGGCCCATCGCCCAGATAGCGCCGCGGTGGGTATTGACTCCCGAGGTCGCCTGCATCATCTGCGCTTCGCCTTCGCGTCCCAGACGGCCGACGGTTTCGCGCAGGGCGATATCCGCCGGTCGCCGCCAGCTCTGCTGTGCCAGCGCATGAAACGTTGGCTGCAGGCTACGGGCGGAGCGCTCCATCAGCGCCAGGTTCAGGTCCTGATGCGCGCCGTTGCCGCGACTGTCGACCAGACCCGGTTTGGGGCTGAGTCTTGCTTCGTCAATCAGGCAGATGCTGGCAGTTTGGGCCAGCCAGCGGGCGCGGGTTTCGGCAATTTGGGAAGAGAGTTTTTTCATTACCAGCTCCGGAATTTTGCCGGCGGGTTGTAAAGCCCGTCGGACCACTCAACCAGGTCGGCTACGCTGCCGGCGGCGAGCAGGGAACGGGTGGCGTTGCTGCGGCGGATACCGATATCTTCCGGATAGACGACTTTGCCGCTTTGGCGCAGTTCGGCCACGCGTTTGGCGTCCACGCCGAGGCCGATGTCGGTGATCCCCGCTACCGCTGCGACCATTGCCCGGCGCTCTTCAAGGCTTTCCGCCCGATAGAGATAGGCAATGCCTTCCTCGGTCAGCACGTGGGTGACGTCATCGCCGTAAATCATTACCGGCGCCAGCGGCATCCCGGAGGTTTTGGCCACTTCAACGGCGTCGAGTTTTTCCACGAAGGTTGGCTTCACGCCCGCCTGGAAGGTTTCCACCATCTGCACAACCAGCTTTTTACCGCGCTGCATCGGGTCCGGTTCGGTAATCATGTTGAGCCATGCCGGGGTGGCGTGACGGCGGCCGTGCGGGTCGTGGCCCATATTCGGCGCGCCGCCGAAGCCGGAGAGGCGGCCGCGGGTTACCGTCGAGGAGTTGGCGTAGCCGTCAACCTGGAGGGTCGAGCCGATAAACATATCCACTGCATACTGTCCCGCCAGCTGGCAAAACGCGCGGTTGGAACGCATGGAGCCGTCGGCGCCGGTAAAGAAGATATCCGGGCGTGCGCGAATGTACTCTTCCATTCCCAACTCGCCGCCGAAGCAGTGCACGCTCTCGACCCAACCGCTTTCAATGGCCGGAATAAGGGTCGGGTGAGGGTTCAGCGTCCAGTGTTTACAGATTTTGCCCTTCAGGCCGAGCCGTTCGCCGTAGGTCGGCAGCAGCAGTTCGATAGCGGCGGTGTTAAAGCCGATCCCGTGGTTCAGGGATTGCACCTGATGCTCGGCGTAAATGCCTTTAATCGCCATCATCGCCATCAGGATATGCTCCTGCTTAATCAGACGCGGGTCGCGGGTAAACAGCGGCTCGATAAAAAATGGTTTATCGGCGACAACGATATAGTCAATCCACGAACCGGGGATGTCCACGCGCGGCAGATCGCACTCGTCATCAACCAGTTCGTTGACCTGCGCAATGACGATGCCGTCGTGGAACGCGGCGGCTTCCACCAGCGCCGGAGTGTCTTCGGTGCTTGGCCCGGTGTAGAGGTTGCCCTTGCGGTCAGCTTTATAACCGGCGATCAGCGCCACGTTCGGCGACAGATCCACGTACAGGCGGGAGTAAAGTTCGATATAGGTGTGAATCGCGCCGATTTCCAGCAGGCCATCTTCCAGCAGCTGCGAAATACGCAGGCTTTGGGTACCGGAAAAAGAGAAATCGAGCTTGCGGGCGATGCCTTTTTCGAAAAGGTCCAGGTGCTCGCTGCGCCCGACGCTCGGCATAATCATATGCAGGTCGTGAATTTTTTGCGGGTTAACCTCCGCCAGCATCCGCGAAAGGAAATCTGCCTGTTTCTGGTTATTGCCTTCCAGTACCACCCGGTCGCCGGGGGCCAGCAGATGTTCCAGTACGGCAACCAGCTGGTCATTGGGGATCACTTTGCCGGAGATCTTCGCCTCGGCCAGTCGCCGCTGTTTTTCCGTACGGCGACGGTTCCAGACTCTCCCCGTCGTTTGTTCGGCATTCATTATTAACCTCCTGATTCGACAAATCGTTTTGATTGTCCTGGTGTGGGTGTAAGTGTGCGTCCCGAGGTGGTGGGTATCAATTAAGGCCGATGGCGAATCGTTAGCGTAAGAGTAATGAATGGCGGGGCAGAGATGTGATGTCGATCAATAATGGCTGCGAATGATTGGTCTACGAGTGGGGGACGTACCGGGTTGAGGCATTGGCGCGGCTTCCCGGCTCGCACTGCGTTTAGCCGGCTACAGGTTAAGGGTCGTCTACGCGCCGGTAGCCCGGACAGATGCGCCAGCATCTGCCCGGGGAGCCGCGATCAATATAGTTAGTTTTTACTTAAATCACTCAGCAGGAAGGCAATACTCTGCCCGGCCACCGTCTGTTCGAGAGCGATTTTGACAATAATCGTCAATGGTACCGAGAGGAGCATCCCCACCGGGCCCAGCAGCCAGCCCCAGAATATCAATGACAGGAAGACCACCAGCGTCGATAGCCCAAGCCCGCGGCCCATAATGCGCGGTTCAAGAATATTGCCGAACACCAGGTTAATCACCAGATAGCCCGCCAGGACCACCAGCGCTTCGTACAGACCGCCAAATACCAGTACCTGCAGGATCGGCGGGATAGCCGCGAGAACCGAACCGATATTGGGAATGTAGTTGAGCGCAAAAGCCAGCAGTCCCCACATAAAGGCAAAGCGGACGTCCAGCAGCACCAGCATTCCCCAGACCACCAGCCCGGTTACCAGGCTAATGGCGGTTTTAAGCACCAGATAGTGAGAGACGCTATCCAGCGCGCGCTGAATCGCGCCCATTCCCTCCACTGGCCGCGACATCAGCTGCTGCAGCTTCGCGGGAAGCTGCGGCACTTCCAGCAGCATAAACACCACCGTCAGCAGCAGCAGGAAGATAGAGGACATCGCGTTGGAAAGCTGGGTAAGCAGCCCGGTTACCAGGGTCATCACCGCGTTGGGGTCTATATATTTATTCAGTTCCACCACCGACACGGTAAAGCCGAAGCGCTGTAGCCACGGCGCGACGGTCTGCATCGGTTCATAGAGATAGTTGCGATACTGCGGCAGGGTGCGCGCAAGCTCGTTAAGCGAGGTGCCGAGCGAGGCCAGCAGCACCACGGCCAGCAGGACAATCACGCCGACCAGGAGCGAAATCGCCAGCACCCGCGGCACCCGGCAGCGCACCATCAGTTGAACCAGCGGGTTAATCACCACCGCCAGAAAGATAGCCAGCACAAAAGGCACGATAATATCCGCCGCGAAGCGGATGCCTGTAAGGATGATAACCAGCATGCCGAGCATGATGACTATTTTTAAGCCGTTAAGCGTGATGATGGGTTTGGCCATACCGCTCCCTGCGAGAGAAAAAATGGGGTCTAATATGAGTCATTGTAGACGTTGGCAAAGTCGGCGTCTCAACGCGTCGCCTCAGTTAAAATGAAAAAAACGACCCATTAATAAATAATGGCTGGAACGATATCATAATGGCGTTTGCTATCGGAAAAAACTAATCCAAATCAAATAGCCGAGGTAAAGAACTGCAAAGACTTTGAGTTAAATGTGGCGTTATGGTACAAATCTGCGTGTGTATAACTACAGAGGACAATTTTCATCCGCAAATGATGAGAAGCAATACCGCGGATAATTGTAATTTTATGGACAATCAGTTCAGGATGTATATTTCGCTTCACCCTGCAGTCTCCCACTCTAACTCCCGCTTCCTCGGCGAGCAGCACTGGCGCTCGGCGCTTTAGTCTTCTTCTCTCTGCCTGAGCTGGCGCGCTGCGCACGGCTAAACTAACGTCAGAATTTTTCCGGTTTACTTCGCTGTAAGCCCTAATGGATTATATTCTCAAGCAGGAGAAGGGATCATGTTTTATTGGATATTATTAGCTTTAGCTATCGTTGCTGAAATTACCGGCACTTTGTCGATGAAATGGGCAAGCGTAAGCGGCGGCCATACTGGTTTTATTTTAATGCTGGTGATGATTGCGCTTTCCTATATTTTCCTGGCTTTCGCCGTGAAAAAAATCGCCCTCGGCGTGGCCTATGCCCTATGGGAAGGGATCGGCATTTTACTGATCACGATTTTCAGCGTTCTGCTGTTTGATGAAACGCTGTCGACGATAAAAATCGCCGGTCTGGTTACCCTGGTCGCCGGGATTGTATTGATTAAATCGGGAACGCAGAAAGCGGTGAAATCGGGCAAGGAGAAAACTCATGCAACAGTTTGAGTGGGTCCATGCCGCCTGGCTGGCGCTGGCTATCGCGCTGGAAATTATGGCCAACGTTTTTCTGAAGTTTTCCGACGGTTTTCGACGTAAGTTCTATGGCCTTATGTCGCTGGCGGCGGTTCTTGGCGCCTTTAGCGCGCTTTCGCAGGCGGTCAAAGGGATTGACCTGTCGGTGGCCTATGCGCTGTGGGGCGGTTTCGGTATCGCGGCGACCATTGCCGCCGGCTGGGTGCTGTTTGGCCAGCGCCTGAATCATAAAGGCTGGGCTGGTCTGCTCCTGCTGGTGGTCGGCATGGTGTTAATTAAACTCGCCTGATATGATGCCGCCTGTGGATGCGGGCGGCAAATTCTGCTCTCTGTATTACTCTTAAAAAAGAGCCAGTTCGGCGTATTTCGCTACCGGCCGATATGAGGGCAGAACATGATTCATTTGCCAGGCTGGCGCAATATTCCCTCCGCCAGAACGCTTACCATCATGATTGTCCTCGCCGGGATCGGCTTAATCGTGTCCATTATTTCGCTCCTCTACCTCAGCCAGCACCTGATCGGCCTGAAAGCAAACGAAATTGATAAGCATCGTTCCGTGCTATCGGTGGATGGCGCGGTGCAAACCTCGGTGAACCGCGTGCTGTCGCTGGTGATGGATAACGCTATCTGGGACGATGCGGTGCATCAGACTTATACCGACCGGCTCGATCCGCAATGGCTCTATAACTCCTGGGGTTCCGGCTTTAAGATCAATAACCTTTATGACGGCACTTTCGTGCTCGACCAGCACTATCGGGTGCTGTGGGGATCGTTTCGCAGTGAGAGCTTTACCGAGCAGGATACTCAATTTCTCGGCAACGGTTTTCGTTCGCTCATCTCGCAGCATGCCGCCGCCCTGCGCAGCGGCAAAAGCGCTTATGCCGGCATCACCCGAACCCGCGCCGGTATTGCCTTTATTGGCATTGGCCTGATTCGCCCGACAACAGGGCGGCTTCAGGTATATGATGATACGCGTCGCTATCTGGTGATCACCCGTCATATTAATCCGCAAATGCTTGAGCGTCTGGGCGATACGTTTCAGATCCGCAACCTCCACGTCACGCCAGGTAGCGGCGAATACAGTATCCCGCTCCGCACCCAGTCCGGGGAAATCGTTGGCTATCTGAGCTGGCAGCCGGGGCTTCCCGGCGCGGAAGCCTCGCGGGCGGCATCAAACAATATTCGGCTGATCGCCGTCGTGGCGGCGGGGCTGATCCTGCTGTTTATTCTCTTCAGCTGCCTCGGGCTTTACAAGCTGGCGCGCGGCGAAAAGCTGGCGCGCAATATTGCCATGACCGACTGGCTGAGCCGTTTACCAAACCGGCGGGCGCTGATCGAACGTCTTAATCAGGTATGCGAAAACGCGCAGCACCAGACGCAAAGCGTGGTGTTTATCGATCTCGACGGTTTTAAGGATGTTAACGACAACTACGGCCATGATGTTGGCGATGCGCTGATTATTCATATTGCTAAAGAGCTTCGGCAGCGCGTGCCTCCCGAAGGGATGCTGGCGCGAATGGGCGGCGATGAGTTTGCGATGACCGTAAGCGGCGAACAGGCGGTAAATCAGGCGTTGGCCTTTGCCTGGGCGGTGCTGGAACTGTTAAAAGCCCCCGTTATCCTCAACGAACGAAAAATTTATATCACCGCCAGCATCGGTATCGCCAGCGGTGTCCCGGCAAGCTGTTCCAGCACGGAGCTTTTTCGCCGCGCCGATATTGCCATGTACCACTCGAAAAAAACCG
Organism: Klebsiella pasteurii; assembly: GCF_018139045.1. Classification (NCBI taxonomy): domain Bacteria; kingdom Pseudomonadati; phylum Pseudomonadota; class Gammaproteobacteria; order Enterobacterales; family Enterobacteriaceae; genus Klebsiella; species Klebsiella pasteurii. Next base: position 1,337,214 of record NZ_CP073236.1, on the reverse strand, counting down.
GTAAAGGGCGCACAACCTGGTACGACGAAGCGCTCAGCGACGCGCGGCAGTATCAGCTGAATATCGAAAATGGCATCCGCCAGGGGCTGGAGAACGAAGAGTTTGATGTCTGGTACCAGCCGATCGTCAACGCCGATACGCTGGTTATGGAGGGCGTGGAAGCGCTGTTGCGCTGGCCGCGACGTCCGCAAGGAGCGCTGCCGCCGGACACGTTTATCGGTATTGCCGAAAGTAGCGGTTTGATCTACGCGCTTGGTCAGTTTGTTCTGCAACGCGCCTGTAGCGAGCTGCAGCCTTTAGACGATTTGCTGCTGTCGGTGAATATCTCTCCGGCGCAGTTCCGCGACCCGGAGTTTGAGTCGCGGGTGGTGCAGGTGCTGGGCAGCTGCAATTTCCCGGCCCGTCGGTTGCAGCTAGAGGTTACGGAGAGCTACGTTCTGGAGAATCCCGAGCGTGCGCGGGCGGCGATTGAAAATTTAAGGTCGCTGGGGATCTCGGTGGCGCTCGATGATTTTGGCACCGGCTACTCCAGTATCGGCTATTTACGCAGCTTCAGCTTCGACAGTCTCAAAATTGATAAATCACTGGCCGGGCGGGTGGATGTGGATACCCAGGCGGCGGAGCTGGTGCGCGGTACCGTACGCATTGCCGGGGCGTTGGGCATTACGGTTGTGGCGGAAGGCGTTGAAAATCAGCAACAGCTGGCGCTGCTGCGACGGGCGGGATGCGACAGATTGCAAGGTTTCTTCTTCAGCAAACCGATGCCCGTCGCATCGTTATTGCAGCTGCGTCAGCAGCAAGGTTGACCGCTTACTGGGCGGCCAGCGCCTCAAGCTTATCGCGAAAACCGGTCACCGAGATGGCGCGGTTGTCCGCCCGCCAGCGATCTTTTGCCCCCGGCGCCGAGCTCTGTACCGCGATCACCTGCCAGCCGTCGTCGGTTTTCAGCAGCAGCGGCGAGCCGCTATCGCCGGGTAGCGTATCGCATTGATGGGAGAGCACCGATGTTTGCGCCCAGCCGGTGACCACGCAATCTTCGTGGGTGTAGAGATTATCCAGATGATCTTCCGGATAGCCTGACTGAGTCACTTTTCGTTCTGCCGTCTTCAGCGCGGCGGTCAGATCGGCTTTGCTGCCGCTAAAAATCGGTACCGGCGTTATACCGGAAGGGGCATAGCGCAGGAGGATCAGGCCAAAATCCCACGGCGCTGCGGCGCTGGGAACTATCCAGCCATCGCCGTCGGCCTTAAGCCGTTTGCCCAGCGAAGGGTCCACGCGGCCTTCAATACCGTGAATTTCGTAAACCCAGCCGCCTTTGCGCGAAATAAAGCGCAGCGCGACGGGTTTATCCGGCTTGCCTTTGGGCGGCGTCAGCAGGCAGTGACCGGCGGTGAGCGCCAGGTTGGGGGCGATAAGCGTCGCGGTACAGAGATTACCGCTGGCGGTCTCCAGTTGCCCAATCGCATCCCAGGGTTCGTCCGTGGGATTGCTGACCGGTTTTCGGTCGTCATGACCAAAAAATAGCGTCTTAATATCTTTTGCACTCATGCCTTCATCATCGGCCTGGGCCAGCGCTGGAAACAGGTAAATGGAACACAGTAATAACAGGACGTCTCTACGCATATCACTCTCTGGGGAGATAATTATGTCTATTGAAAGTAGCAGCAGATTTAAGTTTATGAAAGTTAAGAATAATTTTAATTAAGCCAGACGGCAGGCGTAATCAGCGAAAATCGCCGGTCGCTCGCGGATGAATGGCGTAAATTCAATACGTTAACACCATTTTCCTGCGGCGCTATTTCCGCAGAAAAGGGCCGCGGAAGCAACAGAAATCGTGTATCCGAACGTACAACCGGCGGGGAGCGATAAAATGATCCCCACTTCAGCTTTTTCTCAAGTCCCTAATGACTAAACAGCGCCAATATTGCGGGAAAAAAGAGATTTCTTTGCAGGATAAGCGGACTTCTTTACCTGTTTATCAATTACTTTCAAAGCGAAACATTTTCTCACCGTAAACGTTGCTATTGCTACCACCTTGTTGAGCAAACAGAGATGTTATCCCGGCGATGATATCTGCAATATCAAACACCCGATATACGGGAGGATTTATGTCTAAACAAGGTATTCGTGCATTAGTTTACGTTTCGCTGGTATCAGCAATGATCTGGGGCGCCACGGGCTATCTGCTGGTGACGGCGGTTCACGTACTGTAATCCGGGGCCGCGCCCTGGCGGATAACGTCTGCGGGGAGCGGGCCGGGAATATGCTGGTTTAAAAAACGCTGCAATAGGGCGATCGGCTGCGGGCTGAGCGTATTTTTCGGCCAGACAAAATAGTAGCCTTCGCCGGTGGCTATTGCGGTAGAGAAAGGCAAGGCCAGCAGTCCCGCGCGGATCGCGGGTAGATTAAGCAATAGATCGCCAATGCTCACGCCGTGGCCGCTCATCGCCGCCATCGTGCCTTGCTCAAGGGTATCAAAGACGATGCCCTGAGCAATATTTGGCGCGGGCCGCTCATCATGCTGCAGCCAGCGCCGCCAGTCCCGACGATCGGTTGAGGGATGAATCAGCGTACAGGCCGCCAAATTTTGTCTGGCCTGCGCTACCATACCCGGCGCGCAAAGCGGGATTAGCCATTCGGCAAACAGCAGGCTGCGGTTATTCTCTTCACCAAAATTTCCGTCCCCTAACAGTATCGCGCAGTCGAACGGCTCTTGGGTAAAATCGACGCTGTCGCGGTCCATCCACAGGCTGCTCATTTCTACTTCCGGGCGCTGGTGCTGCTGGCGAAACAGTTGCAGGACGTCCAGTAGCCAGCGCATCGTGAGCGTTGACGGCGCCTTAAGACGAATTTTGCCGGCCTGGCGGCGCAGTGCCCGGCAGGCCCGTTCAATCGACAAAAAACTCTCCTCCAGCGCTTTCGCCAGCTGAGTTCCGGAGTCGGTCAGGGTGACTTTTGGCCCATGGCGAAGGAAAAGGCGGCATTCAAACCATGACTCCAGGGTGCTGACGTGACGACTGACGGCACCTGGCGTCACGTTCAGGGCGGCGGCGGCCTTGCTAAATGATCCAAGGCGAGCGGCGGTTTCAAAAGCGCGCAGGGCGTAGAGCGGCGGCATGGTCATCGTTGATGAAGTTCTATATTGAGTAAAACTCACATTCAAGCTCACTATTAGTCGTTTTTCAACTTTGAAATCAAAGAAGAATATAGGCTTTTCATTTTGAATAGTGAGCTTAGCTGATGAATCTTTCCTTGCTGATGGCCTACTCCCTGGCGGTTCTGGCGCTGGTTGCTACGCCGGGACCGGTGGTGTTGTTAGTAACAGGCGCGGCGGCGCGTGAAGGCTATGCCAGCGCGGTGCGGACGATGATTGGCGGCAATCTGGCGTCGCTGCTGCTGCTCGCCGCTGCTGCCGCGATGCTGACCGGTGCGCTAGCGGTCGAACCCCGGGCGCTAACGCTGCTGGCGATGATCGGGTCGCTGTATATTATTTGGCTGGCGCTGGCAATGCTGCGTGAAGATGCCGTTACGCAGCAGGTAGCCAAAAAGCGTAGCGGGGTGATGGCTGGATTCGCGACCGCATTAAGCAATCCCAAAGATATTCTCTTTTTTGCCGCTTTTTTTCCGCAGTTTATTCATATCACCGACAGTTTCGGCTGCAGTCTGGGGGTATTGACGGCGGTGTGGGTGCTGATCGACCTGAGCGTGCTTTCGCTTTACATTCTGGCGGTTCGTCGTTGGTTAACGGCGCGTTGCGCCAAACGTTTGACGACGGTCTCGGCGCTTTTTCTGCTGCTTCTGGCGAGCTATGGGTTGGGATATAACGTGTGGCAGCTACATCTTTAGTAAAGGAAAAAACGGCTGGCGACCAGCGCGCAGATAATCAGCAGGATCAGGATGAGCTCAAAACGATAGCGCCGCAGCATGGTGCTCTCCAGAAAAAAACGGCGCTGAAGACAGCGCCGATATCGTATCACACAACTTAACCCGGGAGATTAAGCAGCCGGTTGTGCAGCTGGTTTAGCGGTATGATGTTTAGTGGTTTTGTGGTGTTTTTTAGCTGCCTGCGCTTTCTGAGCTACTGGTTTAGCAGCGGCTTTTTTGTGTTTCTTAGCGGCCTGGGCTTTCTGAGCTGCGGCCGGTTTAGCTTCCGCTTTTTTGTGCTTTTTAGCGGCCTGGGCTTTCTGAGTCACAGCCGGTTTAGCTGCGGCTTTTTTGTGCTTTTTAGCCGCCTGCGCTTTCTGCTCAGCAGCCGGTTTGGCAGCGGCGGTATGGTGTTTCTTATGGTGGGTCGCTTTAGCGGTGGTGCTGTGAGTTGCAGCAGCCGGCGCCGGAGTTGTGGTGGTGGCAGCATCGGCAGCGAAAGCAACAGAAGACAGACCCATAGCAGCGGCAACGACCAGAGCTAATACTTTTTTCATTCTGATATCCTCGAAAAGGTTTCTTGTTTCAACCCCACTGCGGGGCCGTTGAAAGAACTATATGCTTGTCTTATCGAGGTTTCCGTGAGTGTTTGGTATCGGCGTGTAACCGTATGTACAACGCGCTGCGACAGAGATGGAACACGGCGTCGGGAGCGGCCCGACGCCGGTGATTTACAGATAACGCGAGGTAAGGTGCTGGCGGAAATAGGCGCTATTAAGGTCTTCTCCGGTAGCGTGCTGAATCAGCTGCGAGGTGGTAAAACGGCTACCGTGCTGCCAGATATTTTGCCGCAGCCAGTCAAACAGCGCGCTGAAGTTACCGTTGGCGATATCGCTTTCCAGCTGCGGTAGCGCCCGTCTGGCGGAAGCCATCAGCTGAGCGGCATACATCGCGCCAAGCGTATAGGAAGGGAAATAGCCAAAACCGCCGTCGGTCCAGTGGATATCCTGCATACAGCCGTCGCGATAGTTGCCGGTGGTGGAAAGTCCCAGCCAGTGCTGCATTTTTTCGTCCCACAGTGCCGGAATATCATCGACCTCGATATCGCCATCAATCAGCGCGCATTCAATTTCATAGCGCAGAATGACGTGTGCCGGATAGCTCACCTCATCCGCGTCGACGCGAATAAAGCCCGGCTTGACGCGCTGATTCCAGGCGATGAAGTTTTCGCGACTAAAGGCCGGCTGTTCGCCAAAGTACTGACGTACCGTTGGCAGCAGGCGCTGTAGAAAGGCGTCGCTGCGGCCAAGCTGCATTTCGAAAAACAGGCTTTGCGACTCATGGATCGCCGTAGAACGGGCGAGGGCGATGGGCTGATCGAGCCAGTTACGCGGCAGATTTTGTTCGTAGCGCGCGTGGCCGGTTTCGTGAATCACGCCAAACAGCGCGCTGAGCAGGTCGTTTTCGTTGTAGCGCGTGGTGATACGCACATCCTCGGGGACGCCGCCGCAGAACGGGTGGGCGCTGATATCCAGGCGTCCGCCGTCAAAATCAAATCCCAGCACGCGCATCGCCTCCAGCCCCAGCTCGCGCTGGTCGGCAATCGGAAACGGCCCCTGAGGTTCGATGAGGGGCGTCTGTGCCTGCTTCTCGACCGCTTTTTCCAGCAGCGAAGGAAGCCAGGATTTAAGGTCCGCGAACAGCACGTCCAGACGGGCGCTGGTCATATCCGGTTCAAAAATATCCAGCAGGGCGTCATAGCGGGAGCCGCCTTTCGCCGCCGCGCGAATCTGCGCCTCTTCGCGGCTCAGTTTGACGACTTCACGCAGGTTTTCGGCAAAACCCTGCCAGTCGTTCGCCGGACGCTGGCTGCGCCAGGCGTGCTCGCAGCGGCTACCCGCCAGCGATTTGGCTTCCACCAGGCTTTCCGGCAGCAGCGCCGCCTGTTGGTACTGGCGAGTCATTTCGCGCAGGTTGGCCTGTTCCACATCATTTAGCTCTTCCTGAAGCGCGTTCTGTAGCCATTCACCCACTTTCCTGTCGGTGAGGATCTGATGCTGCAAAACGCCGAGCTCGGCGAGCGCCGCGCCGCGGGCCGCGCTGCCGCCGGGCGGCATCATGGCGAACATATCCCAGCCGGCGATGGCCGAGAGATGCGAGAAGCGGGAGAGTCGCTGGAAGGTGCGGGTAAGTTGATGATAATTTTTATTTTCGGTCATGTTTACACTCTGACGGTGGCAAGTGAACAAAAGAGGTTTTCGTTGGCTTCTACACTATCGTGATACGCCGATGGGGTCGAGGGATGCGGGGCCTTCCACCACAAATCTCCCGAGACGATCTGCCCATCGCCGCCCGCATCGGCTCGTCGGCTATTAGCATAATGTAGGGATTAATCGATTGCGTATTTTATGTTTGGCTCGAAATAATCCGGATGTGCGTAAAGTAACAGACGCTTTCTCTAAACCGCGGCTAAACTTAATGCAGGCACAGCCCGCCTATGCGAGGTGGATTATGAATCCGTTTACCTGGCTGTTTATTGCTCTGCTTTCAATCGATGCCGTTAGAGAGGTGTTGGGAATGTCATCGGTACTGGGGATGTGGTGAAGCGTGGCCCGTGACAGGCTACGTTAACCCGCGTTATTTCAGCCGTTTATGCAAACACGCGCCGGTGAGCAGCGCTGCCAGCAGCATCAGCGCGATAAACCCGCCGACGCCGTTCCAGCCGTAGTTATGCCAAAACACCCCGCCTAACGTCCCCGCCATGCTGGAACCCAGATAGTAGCTAAACAAATAGAGCGATGACGCCTGGCCGCGGGCGCGACGGGCGCGCGGGCCGATCCAACTGCTGGCTACCGAGTGCGCCGCGAAGAAGCCCGCTGAGAACAGCAGCATGCCGATAAAAATTAGCCACAGGGACGAGAACAGGGTCAGCAGCAGGCCGCCGAGCATCACCGCCGTGGAGAATAGCAGTACCGGGCCGCGACCGTAGCGAACGGTCATCGCCCCGGCTTTCGGCGAACTCCAGGTTCCGGTCAAATAGGCCACCGACAGCAGGCCAACCACCGCCTGGCTGAGCGACCACGGCGAGAGCATCAGACGATAGCCGATATAGTTAAACAGCGTTACGAATGCCCCCATTAATAAGAAACCTTCAAGAAATAGCAGCGGTAGTCCGCGATCGCGCCAGTGCAGGCGGAAGTTGATCAGCAGCGATTTTGGCCGCAGCGACGTTGGACGAAAGTGGCGCGACTCCGGCAGGATGCGCCAGAACATCAGCGCGGCTGCGAGGGCGAAGCCGCTAATGACCGCCAGCGCGATACGCCAGCCGAAGAAATCGGTGAATACCCCGGTCAGCAGACGGCCGCTCATGCCGCCAATCGAGTTTCCGCTGATATACAGCCCCATTGAGAACGCCACGACGCTGGGGTGGATCTCTTCGCTCAGATAGGTCATGCCGACCGCCGCCACGCCGCTCAACGACAGGCCGATCAGGGCGCGCATAATCAGGATCCCATGCCAGCTGGACATCATCGTTGACAGTAGGGAGCAGCAGGAAGCCAGCACCAGTGCAGTCACCATCACCTGTTTGCGGCCAATGGCGTCGGATAACGGGCCGGTAAACAGCAGGCCGACTGCCAGCATAGCCGTGGAAATCGACAGCGAGATACTGCTGCTGGCCGGCGAGACGCCGAATTCGCTGGAGAGCACCGGCAGAATCGGCTGAACACAATAGAGCAGCGCGAAGGTCGCCAGTCCGGCGGAAAAGAGGGCGAGGGTGACGCGAATAAATTGCGGGGTACCGCGTTTGATAAACTGGTTTGGCTGAGGAGCGATAATGTCGCTGACGTCGTTTGCCGGGACGGTGTCAGCGGTAGTTGTACGACTCACGGAAAAATCCTTGGTAATAAACAGAGAGTTGAGCGACCGAGTAAGTCACTTATTCAGAGTAGGAAAATGTAAATATTCTGTCTAATATATTAATAATCTCAAATAAGACATTTTAGATATGAATATTGAACTTCGTCATCTCCGCTATTTTATTGCCGTGGCGGAAGAGCTCCATTTCGGCCATGCGGCGGCGCGGTTAAATATCTCTCAGCCGCCGCTTAGCCAGCAGATTCAAATCCTTGAGCAGCAAATTGGCGCACGTCTGTTTGCCCGGACGAACCGCAGCGTCAGCCTGACGGAGGCCGGGAGGCAGTTTCTCGCCGATAGCCGGCAGATCCTGACCCAAGTGGACGATGCCGCCGCGCGGGCAGCCCGTCTTCATCAGGGCGAAACCGGCGAACTGCGCATTGGTTTTACCTCCTCTGCCCCCTTTATTAAGGCGGTATCGGATACGCTATCGACCTTCCGACGCCGCTATCCCGATGTGCATATTCAAACGCGGGAAACCAACACGCGCGAGCAGATTGTGCCGCTGAACGAGGGGGCGCTGGATCTGGGGCTGATGCGTAATACCCAACTGCCGGAAACCCTGATCTGGGAAAGAGTGCTGCGCGAACCACTGCTGGCGATGGTGCCGCGCGATCATCCGCTGGCGAGCCAGCCGCGCGTCAGCCTGCGGGAACTGGCGCGGGAGCCGTTTGTGTTCTTCGATCCCCATGTCGGTACCGGGCTGTATGACGATATTCTCGGCCTGCTGCGGCGCTACGATCTGACGCCAACGATCGCCCAGGAAGTGGGGGAAGCGATGACGATTATCGGACTGGTTGCCGCCGGGCTTGGCGTGTCGATATTGCCGGCGTCATTCAGACGGGTTCAGCTATCGGAAATGTGCTGGCTGCCCATCGAAGAGCAGGATGCGGTATCGGAAATGTGGCTGGTGTGGTCGAAGCATCATGAACAGGGGCAGGCGGCCCGGCGTTTTCGCGAATCACTGCTTGCCAGCACCACGTGAGTTATTTAAGACAAATCACGGCTAAAAATGTGCGGTAAATCACAAGGCTAAGCAAAAATTTGACGATTACCATTGAAGTGCTTCACCATAGCCATCAGTTTATTTCGAAGCGCGAAAATAAAGGGAGTCAACGGTGGTAGCGGACAGTCAGCCAGGCCATATCGATCAAATTAAGCAGACCAATGCGGGCGCGGTTTATCGCCTCATTGATCAGCTTGGCCCGGTGTCGCGCATCGACCTTTCGCGCTTTGCGCAGCTGGCGCCTGCCAGCATCACCAAGATCGTCCGCGAAATGCTGGAAGCGCATCTGGTCCAGGAGACGGAAATCCAGGAGCCGGGTAGCCGGGGAAGGCCTGCCGTTGGCTTAATGGTGGAAACGGAAGCCTGGCACTACCTCTCTATCCGCATCAGCCGCGGCGAGCTCCACCTCGCGCTGCGGGATTTAAGCAGCGCGCTGGTGGTGGAAGAGCAGCTTGAACTGGCGTTACAGCACGCTCAGCCTTTTGCGACCCGGCTACTCGATCATGTTGACCAGTTCTTTATTCGTCACCAAAAGAAGCTGGAGCGTTTAACCGCCATCGCCGTTACCATGCCGGGGATCATCGACACCGAGCACGGTATCATCCACCGGATGCCTTTTTATGAAGACGTTAAGGATATGCCGCTGGGCGAGATCTTAGCCAACCATACCGGCGTATCGGTCTATATTCAGCACGATATCAGCGCCTGGACCATGGCCGAATCGCTGTTTGGCGCCTCCAGAGGCGCGCGGGATGTGATTCAGGTGGTGATAGACCATAACGTCGGCGCGGGGGTGATCACCGACGGCCGTCTATTGCACGCGGGCAGCAGCAGCCTGGTCGAGATCGGCCACACCCAGGTCGATCCGTATGGGAAACGCTGCTATTGCGGCAACCATGGCTGTCTGGAAACGATCGCCAGCGTGGAAAGCGTGCTGGAGCTGGCGCAGATCCGTATGGCGAAGTCGATGAGTTCGATGCTGCACCAGCAGCCGCTGAGCGTTGAATGGCTATGTCAGGCCGCTCTGCAGGGGGATTTGCTGGCGCGGGACATTATCAGCGGCGTCGGGAACCATGTCGGGCGGATTCTGGCGATTATGGTTAACCTCTTTAACCCGCAGAAAATTCTTATCGGCTCCCCCTTCAACCTGGCTGCGGATATTCTGTTTCCGGCAATATCTGATTGTATTCGACAACAATCGTTACCTGCCTATAGCCGACATATTGCCGTGGAAAGCACTCAGTTTTCTAACCGGGGAACGATGGCTGGCGCGGCCCTGGTTAAGGATGCCCTCTATAACGGATCGTTGCTGATACGACTGTTACAGGGTTAACATTTTTTCATATTCACACCAAAAATTGCGCTATCTCAAGCTGGCTTCCGGCGGCATCGCGTAGACTTTTTCCACAGTTGATTATTTCTCTCCCGTATATTTCATCAACATAACTGTGGGGTTAGTGATGTTTAAGCGTTTCTTCATAACAGGTACTGACACTGCCGTCGGCAAGACGGTGGTTTCCCGTGCGCTGTTGCAGGCACTGGCTGCCTGCGGCAAAAGCGTCGCCGGATACAAGCCTGTGGCGAAGGGCAGTAAAGAGACGCCGGACGGACTGCGGAACAAAGATGCGCTGGTCTTACAGAGCGTGTCATCGCTGGTGTTACCGTATGAAGCTGTCAATCCCATCGCGTTAAGCGAAGATGAAAGCAGCGTGGCGCACAGTTGCCCGATCAACTACGGCCTACTGTCGGATGGCCTCCAGCGCCTCAGCGGCCAGGTTGAGCATGTGGTAGTTGAAGGTACCGGCGGCTGGCGCAGCCTGATGAACGACCTGCGCCCGCTCTCGGAATGGGTAGTGCAGGAACAGCTGCCGGTGCTCATGGTGGTGGGGATTCAGGAGGGCTGTATCAATCACGCTCTGCTGACCGCGCAGGCGATAGCAAACGACGGCCTGCCGCTTATAGGCTGGGTGGCCAACCGCATTAATCCGGGCCTGGCGCATTATGCTGAAATCATCGACGTACTGAGCAAAAAGCTGCCGGCGCCGCTAATCGGTGAACTGCCTTACTTGCCGCGCGCGGAACAGCGCGAATTAAGCCAGTATATCGACTTATCGATGCTCGGGGAGATGATGGCGGTAGATAGAATCTCGGCGTAGCGTCCGCGATAGCACCGATGCCAGCACGCTGGCAATCAGTAAACCGGGCAGTAAAACGTACTGTCCGGTCATTTCACAAATCATCAGCGTTGACATAATCGGCGCATGGGTGGTGGCCGCCAGAAACGCCGCCATCCCGGTTAAGCCAATCATTATCGCGATCGCCTGGCCATCAGGCAGCCACAGCCCGGTCAGGCTGGCGAACAGCATACCGATCCCCAGCCCAACAAATAGCGTTGGCGTAAATACGCCGCCCGGCGCCCCGGAGCCGCTGCTGGCGAGTACCGCAAGCAGCTTGCAGACAAACACCGTAAGTATTGCGCTCAACAGCGGCGGCGACAGGAGATAGCGCTGCACAACGCTATAGCCATTCCCCCAGACGGCCGGCGCGATCAGCGACAGCAGACCGACAACGAGGCCACCGAGCGCCAGCTGCAAGGGGGGCGACAGGCGCAGCCGGACAAAGCAGCCATGGCTATAGCCCATCAGCCAGATAAACAGCGGCCCGCAAAGCCCGGCCAGCAGAGCCGTCGCCAGCATCAGTGCATAGTGCGTCGCACGAAGGGTTTCGTGAAATTCAACGTGATACAGCGGAGCCGAACCGCCGTTCAGCAGATTGGTCAGCAGCAGGGCGACCACCGCGGCAATCACGACCGGGCCAAGCGAAGCCAGCATCAGGGTACCGAATAAAATCTCGGCGATAAACAGGCTGCCGGCCAGCGGAGCATGGTAGGCGCTGGCCATCCCGGCGGCGGCGCCGCAGGCTACCCACAGCTTCCACTCGTCTTTGGGCGTAAAGATGCGGGCGAACAGAGAAGCGGCCAGCGCGGCCAGCAGGATCATCGCCCCCTCGCGGCCAATGGCGCTGCCGGTGGTCACCACCAGCAGGGAAGCCAGCGATTTTACCAGGCTGGCGGGCGTATCAAACACGCCGTCGCCGGTCTCGAGGGCTTCCATATAGTCGGTTGGCGCATGGGGTCGTGCACTGGTGCGCCGCTGCCAGAGCCAGAGCAGGGTGCCAGCCGCAAAACCGCCTAGCGCGGGCGTCAATAACCGACGCCAGCCGGGCATCGACTCAGCGGCGTTGACCAGGCTTCCACTGTCATTGCTCAGAAACAGGCTTTCCAGACCGGCCATCGCGTGGCGAAACAGGGCAACCGCGAGCGCGGCGAAGACGCCGACCAGCATGGCAATCAGCAGGCGGCGAAACATAACCTGAATATCAGGATAAGCGTGAAGACGATGCATCAGCAAATACGATTAGCGCGGGACATGGCTTATTTTTACCGGGAATAAGCATAGACGCAAAAGCGATAAGTGCGAAAGGGAGAGAAAGTGACGTTGTCACCTGCGCTATGCCCGCCGGACGGGCATAGCGCAGGGGTTAACGGTAGAGCGGTTTATCGGCGACCGCGCAGGGCAGCTGCGCCTGCCAGTACGTCAGCGTCTCTTGCGCCAGCTGGCCCAGAGCCTGATAAAAAGGGTTTTCCGCCCCAGAGATAAACACGCTCAGAAAGCGCCCCGACCACGGGAGAAGATGCCAGGCCAGCAGCTGGTTAAATGCCTCATCCTGACCGGATTCACAAAGCCAGGCCGCCAGCAGCAGCAGCGTACCGAAGTGGTCTTCCGGCTCGGCGCGTCGCTCAGACAGACTGATACCGGTGGCCCGCATCCACTCGCGCAGCGCCAGCGTCGAGTCGCCGAACAGCACGCTTTCTTTGTCCAGCCAGACGGAGCCCCACGGCGGCGCGGGCAGCGCCCACGGGCCGATGAACAGCCTCTGCCAGGCTTCCGCCAGCGGTTCATCGTCTTCGATAGCGAACTGCGCCGCCAGGCCGTCAGCGACCGGCCAGGGCCACTGGCTCTGCCAACTGCCGTCGCGCAGGGCTGCGATCAGAGGAGCCACCTGCTCGCTATTCGGAGCAAAAGAAAACAGCGCGCCCAGCGTACGGGCGCTGAGTGCGACGGCGTCGCGGTCTTGCGCTTGCAGCATACCTTTTCCTTACAGCAGAGGGTGCCGCGGCACCCGTTGATTAACCGGCAATCGCCGTACCGACGGTCATATGTAGGCCATAAAACAGGCCGCGACCGATAAACTCGCCGAGTAATACCAGGATCAGTCCGAGCAGCAGGCTGGCGATGCGCGGGTTTTTCTTTCTTGCCAGCGGGCAGATCCAGCAGCCAAGGCCCAACGTCAAAAATGCTAAACGCAGGATTTGTAGCCAGCCATAGTTTGGCAGTAGGGCGCTGGCCTGCTGCACGGAGCTGCGGATCTCCGCCAGTTCGCTGTTCTGCAAAATGACCACCGCCAGGCTTGCCAGCAGCGCAAGGACGCTCATCGACGCGAAGACGGTGCCGTTAAAAGGCACGTTGGCTACCCGCAGCAGCAGGGCGGCGAAAAGCGGCCCGCACAGCACCATCGTCAGAAAGAAGGCGGCGGTGGTGTAGGCATTATACCAGGTCGGCACGGTATCAATTTGATAGACCAGGCTCATCTCAAGGACGAACAGGCAACCGAGCAGCATAGTGAGCAGGAGCCAGGCTTTGGCCAGCATTCTCGGCATTTTGCCGAGAATCGTCAGCAGCCACCAGAAACCCCCAACGGCGAAAAACAGCGCGCCGCTGGCAATTTCATTGCTTAATGCCGATGCTCCTAGCCGGTTAAGCGAGTTAAACGCCCGCAGCGGTGAGCCAAGGTGGATGATTGACGCCAGAAAGCCAATCCCCATCATCAGCCAGATAAAAAACATGCCGCGCACCAGGCGCTCCCGGGCTTCGGAATTGTTATTCAGCGACAGCCAGCCTAGTCCGCTGACGATAATCGCCCCTGCAACGCTTTGCCCCAGCACCGTAAACAGCACCAGCGGCCATTCATGCCATCCATTTCCCACGTTACACCTCCTTCGGGTTGGCCAGATAGCCGGTGGTATCACCCGTCGGACGGCTGTTGGCGTTAGGTTTAATCACAATGCTCGGCTTCGTGAAGTGCGCGGACGGTAGCGGCGCGACGGCGGCAAGCTGACCGTGCTTTTCGTGCAGCTCTTCGATGGGGCCAAAGTCGAGCGCCCGCAGCGGGCAGGATTCGACGCAAATCGGTTTTTTACCGTTAGCAACCCGGTCGTAGCAGCCGTCGCATTTGGTCATGTGGCCCTTTGCCGCGTTGTACTGCGGCGCGCCGTACGGACAGGCCATATGGCAGTAGCGACAGCCGATGCATACCTCTTCGTTCACCACCACAAAGCCGTCATCGCGCTTGTGCATGGCGCCGCTGGGGCACACTTTAGTACAGGCCGGATCTTCGCAGTGGTTACAGGCGATGGAAAGGTAATAGGCAAAAACGTTTTGATTCCACACGCCGTTATCTTCCTGCCAGCCGCCGCCCGCGTATTCGTAAATGCGGCGAAAGCTGACGTCAGGCGTTAAGTTTTTATAATCCTTACAGGCCAGCTCGCAGGTCTTACAGCCTGTGCAGCGGGCGGAATCGATAAAAAATCCATACTGAGCGCTCATGGTTTACTCCTTAAACCTTCTCGATTTCGACCAGATTGGTGTGCTGGGGATTGCCTTTCGCCAGCGGCGAAGGACGATGCGTCGTCAGGGTATTAATACAGGAGCCGCGATCGACGCGATCGCCGTCCATATTGGCGTCATGCCAGGCGCCCTGGCCCATCGCCGATACGCCGGGCATGATGCGCGGGGTCACCTTAGCCGGAATGCGCAGTTCGCCGCGGGCGTTGAATACGCGCACCATATCGCCATTTTTAATCCCGCGCTTCTCGGCATCCAGCGGGTTAAGCCATACCTCCTGGCGGCAGGCGGCCTGTAACACATCAATGTTGCCGTAGCTGGAGTGGGTGCGCGCCTTATAGTGGAAGCCGAACATTTGCAGCGGGAATTTCTCACGCAGTGGATCGTCCCACCCTTCGAAAGTAGACGCGTATACCGGTAATGGACTGATGGTTTCGTCCTTTTCCAACTGCCATTTGCCGGCGATATCCGCCAGACGGCTGGAGTAGATCTCGATTTTACCCGACGGGGTTTTTAGCGGATTGGCGACCGGGTCTTTGCGGAAGTCGCGGTAGGCCACAAAGTGACCGTTGGGGTCTTTACGCTTATAAATCCCCATCTTTTTCAGTTCATCGTAGCTCGGGAGCGCCGGGTCTTTCGCCAGCATTTTCGCGTACAAATGCTGCAGCCACTGCTCCTGGGTGCGGCCTTCGGTAAACTTCTGGTGGATATCCTCGCCAAGGCGCTTTGCGACTTCGCTGAGGATCCAGTAGATCGGTTTGCGCTCAAATTTAGCGGAGGTGACCGGCTGAATAAAGATGAGATAGCCCATATTGCCGGCGTAGTCATTGGGAATAATATCTTCCTGCTCGACGGTCATCAGGTCCGGCAGCAGAATATCGGCGTATTTGGCCGATGAGGTCATAAAGTTGTCGATAACCACGATCGTCTCGCACTTGCTTTCGTCCTGCAGGATATCGTGGGTTTTATTGATATCGGAGTGCTGGTTGATGATGGTGTTGCCGGCGTAGTTCCAGATGAATTTAATCGGCACATCCAGCTTCTCTTTGCCACGCACGCCGTCGCGGGTCGCGGTCATTTCCGCACCGCGATCGATGGCGTCGGTCCAGCTGAAGCAGGAGATCTGCGTTTTCACCGGATTTTCCGGCAGCGGCATGCGTTCGATAGTGATGGTGTAAGTTGATTCGCGCGCGCCGCTGTTGCCGCCGTTAATCCCCACGTTACCGGTCAAAATAGGCAGCATGGCGATTGCCCGGGAGGTCAGTTCGCCGTTAGCCTGGCGCTGCGGTCCCCACCCCTGGCAGATGTAGGCCGGTTTTGCGGCGCCAATCTCACGCGCAAGCTTAATGATGCGATCCGCCGGAATGCCGGTGACGCGCGACGCCCACTGGGGCGTTTTGGCGGTGGCATCGTCGCCCTGGCCGAGAATATACGCTTTGTAATGTCCGTTGGCCGGGGCTCCTTCCGGCAGCGTTTTTTCGTCGTAGCCGACGCAGTAGGTATCAAGGAACGGCTGGTCAACCAGGTTTTCGTCGATTAAAACCCAGGCGATTCCGGCCACCAGCGCCGCATCCGTACCCGGACGAATCGGGATCCATTCGTCCTCCCGCCCGGCGGCGGTGTCGGTATAGCGCGGGTCGATAATGATCATCCGCGCGTTAGAGCGCTCGCGCGCCTGTTCGAGATAGTAGGTGATCCCGCCGCCGCTCATGCGCGTTTCCGCTGGGTTATTGCCGAACATCACCACCAGTTTGCTGTTTTCAATATCGGAGGTGCTGTTGCCGTCGTTGCTGCCGTAGGTATAGGGCATCGCGCAGGAAATCTGCGCCGTACTGTAGGTACCGTAGTGGCTTAAAAAACCGCCATAGCAGTTCATCAGACGCGCCACCAGCGAGGCGTAAGGGGAGGAGCGGGTGATATTGCCGCCGACAATCCCGGAAGAGTAGTTAATGTAGACCGCTTCGTTGCCGTATTTTGCCACCACGCTTTTCAGGCTGGCGGCGATGGCGTCCAGCGCCTCGTCCCAACTGATACGTTCGAACTTGCCTTCCCCGCGTTTGCCGACGCGTTTCATCGGGTAGTTAAGGCGATCAGGATGGTTAATACGACGACGAATAGAACGTCCGCGCAGGCAGGCGCGCACCTGGTGATCGCCATAGTTGTCTGTGCCGGTGTTGTCGGTTTCGACCCAGACCACTTCGTCATCGCGAACGTGTGAACGCAGAGCGCAGCGGCTGCCGCAGTTGACCGAACAGGCGCCCCAGACGATCCGTTCCTCGCCGTGCGTCGCTTCTTGTACGGCGGCGGCGGCGCGGCGAAGGCTGAAAGGCAGGGATAAACCGCCGGCCGCGAGAGCCAGCGAGCCGAGGGCTGATGATTTAATTAGGGTTCGACGGCTAAGGCCGCCGGTATGTTCCTGGTTAGACATTGCTCACTCCATGATTTTGTTATAATGGCGTAATGCCAACGCCTTCGTAAGGTCGGCGTGGAGAGTGAGGGATCATACTTAAAATGGAGTAGAGAGATCTTATCCCTGGTCAACCGAGGGATAAGACTTCTCCAGTCATGCGGCGAGGTTATTGTGCGCCGCTGTCGCGGGTGTAGATGATTTTAAAGGTGTCGTTGGCGCAGTGGCCGACAACCTGCGCGCCGGGCTGATCGGGCTGGTCGTTGGGGACAATGGTCAGGCTGAAGCCCGATTCCGGGACGCCGTTGTTGATGATTTTCTGCTGAATATCGCTTTTTACCCGCTCGCAGGAATCCGGCGCCGCGAAAGCAGCAGTCGAACCCAGCAGTAGAGCCGCACATAGCCAGGGTGATAGTTTCATCATAAACTCCTTATTAACGTTATCCAAAGTTAAGCATAGCAGAAGTGGTGTAAACAATTGTATTTGCTAATATGATTGCACTATGCACAAAAGGAATCGCGCGTGAAAAAACGGTTTTTGCTGCTGTTGGTGGTTGGGGCGCTTGGCGCCTGCGATGAAAAGGGCGCGCCGCAGGCCTTCACCCCGGAAATGGCCAGCTTTTCTAACGAATTTGAGTTCGATCCGCTGCGCGGGCCGGTAAAAGCGTTTAGCCAGACGCTGTATGACGAACATGACCAGGTGGTGAAGTGGGTCAAAGGGAGTTTGTCCAGTGAAGGGTGCTTCGACCTGCTGGCGTTTGAGGATCTGGAGAACAAAACCGGCGCGGCGCTGGTGCTGGACGCGAACTATTACCTGGATGCGCAAAGCCACGAAAAGCGCCTGCGTGTGCAGGGCAAATGCCAGCTGGCGGAAATGCCCTCGGCGGGCGTGTCGTGGGAAACCGATGAGCACGGGTTCGTCGTCACCGCTCGCGGCAAAGAGAGCATCGCGACGTACCGCTACGACAAAGAAGGTTACCCGCTGGGCAAAACGACGACGGCCAAAGGTGAACGCTTTACGGTGGCCTCAACGCCATCATCCGATCCGCGCAAAAAATTGGACTATACCGCAGTGAGCACCTTCAATGACCGTACGCTGGGCAACGTCAGCCAGACCTGCGATTACGACAGTCACGATAACCCGGTAAGCTGCGAGCTTAAGGTTGTCGACGACAGCGTGCAGCCTTCACTAACCCGCCACTACACCATCAAAAGCACCATTGACTATTACTGAGCAGTCGGTTTCAGCAGCGTCTGGCCCTGCGGTTTATGCTCGGCCAGATACTGGTGCTGGAACAGGCACATGCGGATGGTATTGCGGTATTCGCCGTTAATAAAGAATTCATGAATCAGCTCGCCTTCCACCATAAATCCGAGCTTGCGGTAGATGTGGATCGCCTTTTCATTTTCTTTATCGACGATAAGGTACAGCTTATAAAGGTTGAGCACCATAAAACCGTAGTCCATCGCGAGCTTCGCAGCGCGGGTGGCCAGGCCTTTACCCTGATAATCAGGCGAGATAATAATCTGAAACTCAGCGCGGCGGTGCACATGGTTGATTTCAACCAGTTCCACCAGTCCGGCCTTTTCGCCAGCGCATTCAATGACAAAGCGGCGTTCGCTCTGATCGTGAATGTGTTTGTCGTACAGGTCGGACAGTTCGACAAAGGCTTCATAGGGTTCTTCAAACCAGTAGCGCATAACGCTGGCATTGTTGTCGAGCTGGTGGACAAAGCGCAGGTCTTCGCGCTCAAGCGGACGGAGTTTGACGTGAGATGCGTCAGTCATGGAAATACCTGTGAGTGATTGTGGAGCTTTGTAGATTGTGGCGCCCGCAGGCGCCATACATTACGGAGTAATGGTGCGGCCGGTGCGACGATCAAGGCAGCGCAGGGTGTTAGGTTCCCAGTAGGCGTTGACGTTCGCGCTCTTCTGGCAGTTATCCTGGGCGTCAAAAGCCACGTCGGCTTTATCCCACTCTTTTTCGGCGCGGGTGTTGACCTTCTGGCGTAAAGAGCGGGTGTCGTTCCACTGCTCTTTTTCCATAGCGGCCTGCTGGCGGCTCTGGGCGCTGTCGCCGGACTCAATCACCAGCTTGTCGGTTTTGGCGAATGACGAGGCGGTAAAGACCATCGCGCTTAGCGCCAGCAGAGCGGTCAGGCACCAGCGTTTATTCAGTGTTGTGTTCATCACGATTTCCTTTAAGTGATTCCCTCGGATTAAGTTTACTACATCTCCTTTCGACGGCATACCCGACAAAACGGAGTAAACGACGGCCATTATTGCGTAGAATGCGTTAACGCTTGCTCAACCCACGATGCTTTACATGTTAAAAACCACGCTGCTTTTCTTTGCTACCGCCCTGTGCGAAATCATTGGCTGCTATTTACCCTGGCTTTGGTTAAAACGCGGGGCGACGCCCTGGCTGCTGATGCCGACGGCCCTGGCGCTGGCGCTTTTTGTCTGGCTTCTGACGCTGCACCCCGAGGCAAGCGGACGGGTTTATGCCGCTTACGGTGGGGTATATGTCTGTACCGCGCTGCTGTGGCTGCGCTTTGTTGATGGCGTCAAACTCAGCCACTATGATTGGGCCGGCGCGCTGGTTGCGCTATGCGGCATGCTGATTATCGTAGCCGGCTGGGGACGCGCATAGACCTTTTTTACTTCATGGCGTCGGGATAGGCGGCGCCAGCACCCCCTTTGCTGCAGGGCATTCGCATTCACGTTCGCGGTTTATTCCTCCTCTCTGTCCGGTGAGATAGTGTGATCCGTCGCGTCTTTTTCGATAGTCATACTTGTATGGTAGTAGGTCTGGTGATTTAATTTCACCCACTAACCGCATAGAAGTAAGGAATGAGAAATGAAGATCGTTGCCGCTGAAGTTTTCGTCACCTGTCCGGGGCGCAACTTCGTCACCCTTAAAGTCACCACCGATGACGGTATTGTCGGTCTGGGTGACGCGACGCTAAATGGTCGCGAGCTGTCCGTCGCATCCTATCTGCGGGATCACCTCTGTCCGCAACTGATTGGTCGCGATGCGCATCGCATTGAGGATATCTGGCAGTTTTTCTACAAGGGCGCTTACTGGCGTCGTGGTCCGGTAACGATGTCGGCGATTTCCGCCATCGATATGGCGCTCTGGGATATCAAGGCGAAAGCCGCAGGCATGCCGCTTTACCAGCTGCTGGGCGGGGCTTCGCGGGAAGGGGTGATGGTTTACTGCCACACTACGGGTCATTCCATCGATGAAGTACTGGACGACTACGCTCGCCATAAAGAGATGGGGTTTAAAGCGATTCGCGTTCAGTGCGGCGTGCCGGGGATGAAAACCACCTACGGGATGGCGAAAGGTAAGGGCCAGGCCTACGAGCCAGCAACCAAAGGCCAATGGCCGGAAGAGCAACTGTGGTCTACCGAGAAGTATCTCGATTTTACGCCACAGCTTTTTGCCGCCGTACGCGAAAAATTCGGCTTTAACGAGCATCTGCTGCACGACATGCATCATCGCCTGACGCCGATTGAGGCGGCGCGTTTTGGCAAGAGTATCGAAGATTACCGCCTGTTCTGGATGGAGGATCCGACCCCGGCGGAGAATCAGGAGTGCTTCCGGCTAATTCGCCAGCATACCGTCACGCCGATTGCCGTCGGAGAAGTCTTCAACAGCATTTGGGACTGTAAACAGCTGATTGAAGAGCAGCTGATTGACTATATCCGCACCACCATTACCCACGCGGGCGGGATTACGGGGATGCGCCGGATCGCCGATTTTGCCTCGCTTTACCAGGTACGCACCGGCTCGCACGGGCCGTCCGATCTGTCTCCGGTCTGCATGGCGGCCGCGCTGCACTTCGACCTCTGGGTACCGAATTTTGGCGTCCAGGAATATATGGGCTATTCCGAACAGATGCTGGAAGTCTTCCCGCACAGCTGGACATTTGATAACGGCTATATGCATCCGGGGGAAAAACCGGGGCTGGGCATTGAGTTCGATGAAAAACTGGCCGCGAAATACCCCTATGAACCGGCCTATTTGCCTGTAGCGCGTCTGGAAGACGGCACGTTGTGGAACTGGTAAGAAGGAAGCCAAAATGAAAAGTATTGTGATTCGTCAGCCCAATGAACTGGTGATTGAAGAGCGGCCGATTCCGCAACCTGCCGCGGGCGAAGTACGGGTAAAAATTAAGCTGGCGGGAATATGCGGTTCCGATAGCCATATTTATCGCGGCCATAATCCGTTTGCCAAATACCCGCGCGTCATTGGCCATGAATTTTTTGGCGTCATCGACGCCATCGGCGAAGGGGTGACCGACAAAGCCGTGGGCCAGCGGGTTAGCGTTGATCCGGTCATTAGCTGCGGTCATTGCTACCCTTGCTCGGTGGGCAAGCCGAACGTCTGTACCTCGCTGGTGGTGCTAGGCGTGCATCGCGACGGCGGCTTTAGCGAGTACGCGGTGGTGCCGGCGAAAAATGCCTGGCGGGTTCCGGACAACGTTTCGGATAGCCACGCGGTGATGATTGAGCCCTTTACCATCGCAGCTAACGTGACCGGCCACGTTTCGCCTACCGACAAGGATATCGCGCTGGTCTACGGCGCCGGACCGATGGGCCTGACGACGATTCAGGTGCTGAAGCGGGTGTATCGCGTTAAGCAGGTTATCGTTGTCGACCGCATTGATGAACGCCTGCAGATGGCGCAGCGTAACGGCGCGGACTGGGTGATTAACAACAGCGATGAGCCTCTGGCGGAAACGTTGAAGGCGAAGGGGATACTGCCGACGCTGATTATCGATGCCGCCTGTCATCCCGCTATTCTCCAGGAGGCGGTCAATCTGGCCTCTCCGGCCGCGAGAATTGTATTGATGGGATTCTCGACGGAGCCTTCCCAGGTTGCGCAGCAGGGGATTACCGGGAAAGAGCTCTCTATTTTCTCCTCGCGTCTTAACGCTAATAAATTCCCGGTCGTCATCAAATGGCTGGAACAAGGTTTAATTAATCCGGAGGAGCTGATTACTCACCAATTTGCGTATCAACAGGTTATCGATGCGCTGGAGCTTTTTGAAAATGACAGGAAACGGTGCTGTAAGGTTTTATTAACTTTCAGCTAATAACAACAGGTGCGGACTCTGTATTCTACAATTAGAGATAATCATTATGACTACCGTAAAAAATGAGAGAACCACTTCCGATCTCATTCGTGCAGCCGTATCTGGTTGGTTAGGCACTGCACTGGAGTTTATGGATTTCCAGCTCTATTCCCTCGGGGCAGCGCTGGTTTTTCATGAGATATTTTTCCCGGAACAATCCGCCGCGATGGCCTTGATTCTGGCAATGGGCACCTACGGCGCGGGATATATTGCGCGAATTGTCGGCGCCTTTATTTTTGGTAAAATGGGCGACAGTATTGGGCGCAAAAAGGTCCTGTTTATTACCATCACCATGATGGGGATCTGTACGACCCTCATTGGCGTACTGCCAACCTATGCTCAGGTCGGTATTTTAGCGCCGGT
This sequence comes from Klebsiella pasteurii, assembly GCF_018139045.1. Lineage (NCBI taxonomy): Bacteria > Pseudomonadati > Pseudomonadota > Gammaproteobacteria > Enterobacterales > Enterobacteriaceae > Klebsiella > Klebsiella pasteurii. The sequence goes on along the minus strand of NZ_CP073236.1, from coordinate 1,314,831 downwards.
GTTGCTGGTAACCTTACGTATTATTCAGGGGCTAGGCGCAGGCGCAGAAATATCAGGTGCCGGTACCATGCTGGCGGAATATGCGCCAAAAGGGAAGCGCGGGATCATCTCTTCACTGGTGGCAATGGGCACCAACTGCGGCACCTTAAGCGCCACGGCTATCTGGGCGGTGATGTTCTTCGTGCTGGATCGCGAGCAGCTGGTCGCGTGGGGATGGCGAATCCCGTTCCTGGCCAGCGTAGTGGTGATGATTTTTGCCATCTGGCTGCGTCTTAATCTGAAAGAGAGCCCGGTCTTTGAGCAGGTTAGCGAAGACAGCGGCCTGCAGAAAGAGATGGCAACGCAGGAAGGCTCCTTTAGCGCCATGCTGAAAAGTAAGTCCTTCTGGCTGGCGACGGGTCTGCGCTTCGGACAGGCCGGAAATTCAGGGTTATTGCAAACGTTCCTCGCGGGCTATCTGGTGCAAACCTTACTGTTTGATAAGGCTATCCCTACTGATGCGTTAATGATCAGCTCTATTATTGGCTTTATTACTATTCCATTCCTCGGATGGCTGTCAGATAAGGTGGGGCGTCGCACACCATATATTATTGTCAATATTTCAGCCATTATTCTGGCCTGGCCGATGCTGTCGATTATTGTGGATAAAAGTTACAGCGCGAGCACTATTATGGCGTCATTGATCGTCATTCATAATATCGCGGTGTTAGGGCTGTTTGCGCTGGAAAATATTACCATGGCGGAAATGTTCGGTTCGCGTAACCGCTTTACCCGCATGGCAATTTCAAAAGAAGCGGGTGGCCTCGTGGCAGTAGGATTTGGTCCGGTGCTGGCCGGTATTTTCTGCAATATGACCGGTTCATGGATGCCGATTGTGATTATGCTGGTGTGCTATTCCATTATTGGCTTAATTTCCGCCCTCCTGATGCCTGAAGTCCGCGACCGCGATCTGAGCCTGCTGAATGATGCCGCAGACTGCGCGCCAAAGCCTAAAAGTGTCCGCAGCGGGCAATATATTTAAAACGCATCAAGTCCGCACCTTAAGATGATAGCCGTAAACAGGAAACTGCCGGGCTTTTAGCCCGGCAGTTTTACTTCTCTTGCCAGAGATTATTGCGAGAATCTAGCCCATCCAGCTTCTTGTATGGTAGTTGATGAATATCAAAGATGTCATACCAATTGCGTGAGATGGTTTATATCCATACCCACCGTGGGAATTGAAAAATCATAAATATGAGAGCCATCATGGAAAATATGCTTTTAACAGCTAACGCCACGTTGCCGGCATACGATCGCAACCGCCTTATTCCGCGCATCGTTCATTTGGGCTTTGGCGCATTTCATCGCGCTCACCAGGCGGTATATGCCGATATTCTGGCGACAGAACACGGCAGCGACTGGGGTTATACCGAAGTTAACCTGATCGGCGGCGAGCAGCAGATCGCCGATCTCCAGGAGCAGGATTTACTCTATACCGTCGCTGAAATGTCGGCGGATGCCTGGACCGCCCGCGTTGTTGGCGTGGTCAAGCAGGCGATGCACGCCCAGGTCGATGGTCTGGAGAGCGTGCTGGCAAAAATGTGCGAGCCGCAGGTCGCGATTGTGTCATTGACCATTACTGAAAAAGGCTACTGCCACTCTCCGGCCACCGGCGAGTTGCAGTTGGATCACCCGCTGATTGTGGCCGATTTACAAAATCCCCAGCAACCAAAATCTGCGCCGGGCGTAGTGGTAGAAGCCCTCGCTAGACGCAAAGCGGCAGGGCTACCTGGCTTCAGCGTGATGTCCTGCGACAATATGCCGGAAAATGGCCACGTCATGCGTAATGTCGTCTGCGCCTACGCTCGCGCCGTTGATGCCGATTTGGCCGAATGGATTACGCGCAACGTCACGTTTCCTTCGACGATGGTTGACCGCATCGTTCCGGCAGTCACTGCCGATACCCTGGAGAAAATTGAACAGCTTACCGGCGTTCGCGATCCGGCCGGCGTCGCCTGCGAACCGTTTCGTCAGTGGGTCATTGAAGACAACTTTGTTGCCGGTCGTCCGCAGTGGGAAAAAGCCGGCGCCGAGCTGGTGTCGGACGTGCTGCCGTTTGAAGAGATGAAGCTGCGCATGCTCAACGGCAGCCACTCTTTTCTGGCTTATTTGGGGTATCTGGCTGGCTATCAGCACATTAATGATTGCATGCAGGATGAAAACTATCGCCGCGCCGCGCATACGCTGATGCTGGCTGAACAGGCGCCGACGCTGAGCGTGAAGGGTGTGGATTTGGCACGCTATGCCGGGCTTCTGATCGAGCGCTATAGCAATTCGGCGCTGAAGCATCGTACCTGGCAGATCGCCATGGACGGCAGTCAGAAACTGCCGCAGCGCATGCTGGATTCGATTCGCTGGCACCTGGCGGATGGCGGCGACTTTCCTCTGTTGGCGATGGGCGTCGCAGGCTGGATGCGCTATGTGAGCGGGGTGGATGACCTGGGGCAGGCGATTGAAATCTCCGATCCTATGCTGCCGATGATTACGCAAACCGTTCAGAACAGCGAAGACGGCGAAGAACGCGTGCGGGCGCTATTGGGCATTGAGGCTATTTTTGGTTTGAGCCTGCCCAAGGAGAGCCGTTTCGTCAACGCGGTGGTTCGCGCTTATTTATCGCTGCAAGCGCACGGCGCAAAAGCTACCGTAGCGGCCTGGGCTAAGGCAAATTAATGTATTTCGCCCGCGTGCCGCCGATCCCGGCGGCACTGCCATCGCGCTTTATCAGTGAACGCTTTTCCCGCCTGAAAATATTTCCGTCTGGAATAAACCTTGATCCAGATCGTTGAATATACATAACTTTATCTAACAACAGTTAAGTATAAATAAGTGTAATTTATTTTAATCAATTAAATATTTATCTGAGTGATTATTCGTTCTCCTGCTGCAGTAAATATGGCATGATGAGTTAACTTACTAAGTTTCCTCAGAAAAAAGGAGAACGGACTATGTACAAAAAAATTTTGCTACCTGTAGACGTTTTTGAAATGGATTTAAGCGATAAGGCGGTCCGCCATGCCGAGTTTTTAGCATCAGCGGATGAAGGGGAAATTACGCTGCTCAACGTTCTGCCGAACAGCAGCAGCTCGATTTTACGCGGTTTTGCCGCCGATATCCGTAAGTTTGAAGCCTATATGCGCGAGGAGTCAGAGAAAAAGATGAAGACCTTATCCCGTCTGTTTTCGATACCCGCCGGGCGGATTCATTCCAGAGTGGTATTTGGCAACGTGCGCGATGAAATCCTGGCCATGAGCAGCAATGAGGAATTTGACGTTATTGTTATTGGTTCCCGCAAACCGGGTATATCAACTCATCTTCTTGGTTCAAACGCGGAGTCGATTTTACGTCACGCCAAAATACCGGTTCTGGTGGTCAGATAGTCCTCTTAATAAATCCAGAGCGGCAGACCGTATATTCTGCCGCGACGCATTTTATTCCTCGCTAAACCAGTCGCTATTTTCCTGACGTACCAGTAGCACTGATTCGCTAATTTCTTGCAGATGTAAGCTCATCGCTTTTTCCACCGCGTCCGGGTCACGGGCGACCAGCGGCTGGAAAATATCGTAATGCTGACGCAGCATCATATCGGGAGGCGTCACATGATCGAGGCTCATATAGCGCACCCGGTCGATGGTGGCTTTAATATTTTCGACGGTATCCCAGGCTAACTGGCAGTCGGCGATTTGCGAAAGCTTCTGGTGAAATTCGTCATCCAGCTGGAAAAAATCAGTTAACTGCTGGCGTTCAACCGCCATACGCTGCTGATTGAGATTTTGCTCAAGCTGGTAAAGCTGTTCATCGTTCACCATCCCGGCGGCGCGCCGCACCACGGCGCATTCGATGGCCTGGCGGACAAAACAGCCGTTGCGCACCTGCGAAAGAGAGATCTTATTCACGTAGCTCCCGCGCTGCGGGCGGATCTGGATCAAACCGTTTTCGGCCAGTTTAATAAAGGCTTCGCGAACCGGTTGACGAGAAACGTCAAAGCGCACGGAGACTTCCTTCTCCGAAAGTGGGGTGCCTGGTGGGATCAGACAGTGAACGATATCCCGACGAAGGATACGATAAATTTGCTGATTGACGGGCTGTGTCGGATTCAGTTGTGCTTCTGCGGCCATGGATAATTACTTTTATATGAGGTATTTGCGCTATTTTACGTTTTTTTTATCTTTCAGCCCAGACCCGGCCTGCTGGCCGGGTCACAGAGCTTAGCCCTGGCGGTGAACGTTCAGCCCGGCAAAGGTTTGGCTGACCGGCATGAGTTCCAGGGTGTTGATGTTGACGTGTTTTGGCAGGGTCGCGACCCACCAGACCGCTTCGGTTACGTCCTCCGGCGTCAGGGCCTGGGTATTTTCGTAAGCTTTCTCGGCTTTAGCGTCATCGCCTTTAAAACGCACGTTGGAGAACTCGGTGCCGCCAACCAGGCCGGGTTCAATATCGGTCACGCGAAGGGCTGTGCCGTGAAGGTCGGTACGAAGATTGAGGCTGAACTGGCGCACAAAAGCTTTGGTCGCACCGTAGACGTTACCGCCGGCGTAAGGCCAGGCGCCGGCGACCGAACCAATATTGATAATATGGCCGCGGTTACGTTCAACCATCCCCGGCAGGACGGCGCGGGTCATATAAACCAGTCCTTTATTATTGGTATCAATCATGTCTTCCCAGTCTTCAAGACTGGCTTTATGCGCGGGCTCAAGACCCAGCGCCAGTCCGGCGTTATTGACCAGAATATCAATCGCCTGCCATTCGGCGGGCAGCCCGGCGATCGTCTCTTCAATGGCTGCGCGATTGCGTACGTCCAGTTGGGCGGTATAAAGGTTGTCGCCCAGCTCATCTTTCAACGTTTTCAGGCGCTCTTCGCGGCGCCCGGTGGCAATCACTTTGTGACCGTTAGCGATAAAACGGCGAGTAATACTTTCCCCAAAACCCGCTGTTGCTCCGGTAACCAGAATAATCATCTTACTGTTCCTCAACGCTTTTTGTGTCTTCATACCATAGCACGCGATCCCGGTGGCGGGTAATGGAAATCATCGGACAAAGGAGGTCGATCGCGGCGGTTAACAGAGTAATCATTGCGGTCAATCAATGAGTTGCCTAATCTTACAGAATAATCGTATTCAGGAGATGAAGATGTCGGAGAACAATCCTTTTTTCAGCGTCAGCCTGCTGCCTTATCAGGCGCCGCGCTTCGATGTGATTGACGTGAGTCATTACCGTCCGGCCTTCGACGAGGGCGTTCGCCGCCAGCGCGCGGAGATTGCCGCTATCGTTAATCATCCCCAGCCGGCTGATTTTGCCAATACGCTGGAGGCCCTGGAGCAGAGTGGTCAGCTGTCGGCTCGGGTGACGAACGTTTTTTTCGCGATGGCGGGAGCGGAGACCAACCCGACCATTCAGGCGCTTGATGAGCAGTTTTCCGCCGAGCTGGCGGAACTGGCGAATGATATCTGGCTTAACGATGCGCTTTTTCAGCGGGTGAAGCGAGTGTGGGAGCAGCGCGATTCGCTCTCTCTGGAGGCCGAATCCCGGCGTTTGCTGGAGGTGACCTGGCAACGTTTTACCCTTGCGGGCGCGATGCTTGAGGATGAGCAAAAAGCGGCGCTTCGCGCGCTGAATACCGAAGCGGCAGCGCTGCAAAGCCAGTTTCAGCAGCGCCTGCTGGCGGCGGTAAAATCTGGCGGTCTGGTGGTGGAGGATGTCCATCAGCTCGCGGGGCTTAGCGACGAGGAGATTAGCGCAGCGGCAGAGGCCGCGCAGGAGAAGGGATTAAGCGGTCGCTGGCTGCTGCCTTTACTCAATACCACCCAGCAGCCCGCGCTGCTTTCGCTGCAGGACAGACAGACGCGAGAAAATTTGTTTGCGGCCGGCTGGACGCGCAATCAGAAGGGCGATACGAATGACACCCGCGAGCTGGTGCTGCGACTGGCGGAAATTCGCGCGCGTAAAGCGCAGCTGCTGGGCGCTGACGACTTTGCCAGCTGGTCTATGGCCGATCAGATGGCGGGAGCGCCGGGGGAGGCATTTACCTTTATGCGACGAATCGCCCCGGCGGCAAGGGCTCGGGCCGAGCAGGAGCTGGCGGATATTCAGCAGGTTATTGATAATGAAGGCGGAGATTTCCGTGCGGCAGCCTGGGACTGGCTCTATTACGCCGAGCAGGTGCGCAGGAAGAAATTTGCCATCGATGAAGCGCAGTTAAAACCCTATTTTGCCCTCGACCGCGTCCTGCGCGATGGCGTGTTCTGGACGGCGACACAGCTGTTCGGTATTCGCTTTATCGAACGATTCGATATTCCGGTTTATCACCCTGACGTACAGGTATGGGAAATTATCGACGCTAACGGTGAGGGGATCGCGCTGTTCTACGGCGACTACTTCTCGCGGGATAGCAAAAGCGGCGGGGCATGGATGGGCGTGTTTGTCGAACAATCGACCCTGCGAGCGCAACACCCGGTTATCTACAACGTCTGTAATTACCAGAAACCCAAAGCAGGACACAGCGCGCTGCTTTCCTGGGATGAGGTCATCACTTTATTCCACGAATTTGGTCATACCCTGCACGGCCTGTTCGCCAGCCAGAAGTATGCCAGCCTGTCAGGAACCAATACCCCGCGCGATTTTGTTGAGTTCCCTTCGCAGATTTATGAACACTGGGCCAGCGAGCCGCAGGTGTTTGCTCACTACGCGCGGCATCATCAAACTGGGGAAGCCATGCCGGAAGCGCTGCGCGACAGCATGTTCCGCGCGGCTAAGTTTAATAAAGGCTACGATATGAGCGAACTGCTCGCGGCAGCGCTGTTGGATATGCGCTGGCACAGCGTGACGGTAGATAAGCTACCCAAGGACGTGGATGCGTTTGAAGCCGCGTCCCTGCATGCGGAGGATATGGATCTTGCCGCGGTGCCGCCACGCTATCGCAGCAGCTACTTCTCGCATATTTTCGGCGGCGGCTACGCAGCAGGCTATTACGCTTATCTGTGGACGCAGATGCTGGCGGACGACGGCTACCAGTGGTTCGTTGAGCAGGGGGGGTTAACCCGCGAAAACGGCCAGCGCTTCCGGGAAGCGATTTTGTCTCGCGGCAATAGCACTGATTTAGCTGAACTTTATCGCCAGTGGCGTGGACACGATCCGCAGATTGAACCGATGCTGGAAAACCGCGGGCTGAGCTAGCCGAGCGTTTTGACGAGTAGAAGAAGACCGGGCGCAGCGCCCGGTTTTTTATCCAATGTTTTCTTCTCCAAAATCTCTCCAAAACTTTTCCCCAAAATAAATCTTTAAATTTTGTTAAATTTGCATGAGGTCACGGCCCAATTTTTCACGTAGCTACCGACAGTGACCGCCGGCACGTCCAGGCGCCCGGACGGGAATGGTCACGCTCTGGGTATTGTTGAGGCAGAGCTGGCGCCGTTCCTGGCTGGCAATGGCGGCAGCGAGTACCAGGCTAAACCGCGCCCGATCGATAAGCCCGCCCACACAATCCTGAAAGAGTCGCGCGCCTGTGTCGTCGCTCCGGTTATCGCCAGGCAGTTCGGCGCCAGCATCGGACACCGTGCCGACGAACCAAGCGCAACAATCACCGCGGGCGGTGGCGGTAAATCGCAGCGGGTTGTACCGACGCTCATTCAAATAGGATACGGAGAACGGCCAGGCCAGGCACCTCGCGTGCCAGGACTGGATAAGCCGCTGGGAACCGTTGTGGCTGGTGGCGGGAAACATGCCGTAGTTGGTGCGTTCCTGGCAAAACACTACGGAGGAAATTATCAGCGCGCCGGCGTGAGGCTGGATGAGCCAGCGCATTCAGTAACGACTGTCGATCACCACGCATTAGTCGCTTCTCATCTGGTTAAACTGCGCGGTACTTGCCGTGACGGCCAGCCTACTGACGAGCTGATGCCGACTATCACTGCCGGCGGCCAGCACGTAGGGGAGGTTAAAACGACTCTGGCGGTCGAGGACTACGACGAAGAGCGCGCGCAGCAGGTGCTGGCGTTCCTGCAGGAATACTGCGGGGAAGATAGCACCGGACTGGTGAAAATCGCCGGGGTGACATATCGCATTGTCGACATTGGAATGCGCATGCTACAGCCGCATGAGCTTTACCGGGCGCAGGGCTTCCCCGAGTGGTACATCATTGACCAGGATTGCCGCCGCGTGAAGTATGCGAAGGATAAGCAGGTCGCGCGCGGTGGTAACGCCGTCCCGCCTCCATTCACTGAGGCTTTGGAAAGGGCAAACTTGCCTGAGATGTGTCAGACGCAAGTAGCGGCTTAATTTTATGAGGTTAAACAAAGAACCAGACCTTTAACTGAATGGAAATAGTCTGGCTTGAGATTTCAAGCAAGAATCCAGTTTATGAAGTGATAATTAAACTTGTTAAAAAAGGCCCGTTTTATGGGCCTTTGGTAAAAACTAAACTTACGGGCGCTGATTTACGTACTTGATTATCGCTTTAATAATTACGATCATTGGCGGTACGATTTTGAAAAACAAGCTAACCATGTATAGGCCTCACTTAGTTTTCTCGTGCCTCACTGCAAACACCCCCAGGCTTGCCTTTACATTTGCTGTATCAGTAGTCGCCAGATATGACCTATTCCCCATTGATTTGTAAACCATCAACGATGGCATAAGAGGGTTGGTTCCATTAAGCCTGCGAGTGTTTTATTCGCTTCAGAACCAGATTATGGACTTGCATGACTGGATTATGCGATGATAGAAATTGTTAAAGGGTTATTCCAACTTATTATTGGTTGTGGCCTGTACAGTTTAGCATGTGAAGCAGGTGATAAATGATGGCGTATTTGGATTATTTTTTGAAATTTATTGAGAGCAACCCAGCACTAGCCATAGGTTTTAACATTGTGCTTCTTATTATGTCTGGATTTTTTGCGCATATTATGTGTAAGTTCCTGTTAATAAAAGCTGTCAGGAAAGCATTTTTTTCCAGTCATAAACAAGATGTTCCTCTTGAAAAAGATCGCCGTATTGCTGAAAAGTTATCCAACTTCGTTCCTGTCATTATTGTATATTATGTTCTGCAATTCATGCCAAATATGCCAGTATCTTTAGTTACTGGCATAAATACAATATGTGGAATCTTGTTTTTCGTTTTTCTGTCTGTCTTTTTTAATGAAATGCTAGATATCGTTAATAGTTCTTATTTAAGAAAAACAAAGCGCAAAAATCATTCGATAAAAGGTTACATACAAATAGGTAAGATTTTAGTTCACATCATTGCGGCAATAATGATACTTGCCGTTATGTCAAACAAATCTCCTGCAATTATTATCTCGAGTCTAGGTGCTGTTGCTGCTGTACTGATGCTGGTATTTCAGCATACGCTGCTTTCGCTTGTAGCTAACGTCCAGTTGTCATCAAATGACGTACTTCAACTCGGTGATTGGATTGAAATGCCTGATAAGAATTTGAGCGGGGAGGTTACTGATATTGCATTACATACAATTACTATACGCAATTGGGATAATACGATTTCACGTATACCGACAAAAAATTTCCTAACAGAAACATATACTAACTGGCAGGCTATGTTCTCTTCTGGTGCCAGAAGGATAATGCGTAGTACTACAATAGATCAGCACTCGGTTACTTTTCTAACTCAAGAAATACTTGCACCAATACTTACGATTAGAGGTGTAAGTGAGCCTCTCTCTAAGTTAATCGATGGGCGTGATGCAATGGGGATTGCGGATAGCTGGTTTATAGATAATGGACTGACAAATTTAACGCTATTTCGTCATTACATTATGGCCTATTTGGCTGAACGATCTGATATTATAAAAGATATGTATGTCGTAGTGAGAACGTTAAAACCATCAGCTTCGGGGATTCCGCTGGAAATTTATTGCTTTACCAGTTCAACGCTATGGGTGGATTACGAAAATACTCAATCAGAAATTTTTGAGTACATCACGGCTATCGTTGAAAAATTCTCCCTGCGTATATATCAATATCCGGCAGGGCATGATTTTTGGCATTCGTCACAATAATGCAGCGTTTGATTTATTTAAATAAATATTTATATTGAATGTAAGGCGGAGGTTATCTCCGCTTTTGAAAGTAAGGTAAACCTTTTAATATATATAGATAAATTAAAAGCAACCAAGTAAAAAAGTAATTTGTCAGAAATAAAAGAATATAGTAGATTAATAGAAATCACTCATTGCCAGCAATAACTCTTTTGGTACGATATATACTATCAGACATATTTCCCACTCCTGTGTATGTTAAATAGTATGCTCCTGCCGTTAAAAGAAGCAGGCCAGATAGAAGTTTAAATCATTGCTTCAAATGGAGTTTAATGGTTTTTATATCGAACTTATTTCAGCAAGATACATACATTAATATCACGAAAATTGGTGCAGCTTTAGTATATGTGGAAGCTATAGTGGTTACGACTAAATATTGTTCTGAGAAATCCTTTTGGTATCCATTTGTTAATTCATAAAGATATGCAATGATGTTTGAATCTTTACTCATTAAATAAATGATGAATAAAATTACCATGAGTATTATCCCTAGTAACAATGATATTAATATATATTTTATAAGCCCTTTTTCCGTCATCTTATCGTTCATTTTGCATCCTGTGCCTGTCTGAACATTTGCATGTCATCTTAATTTTTTTAGAGTTATTCGCAAATGAGTGATGCATGAAATATTAAGCCTGGGGTTTCTCCGGGTGGTACATGATCGACTGTGACTATGACGGTGTGAAGTGTGCGACGGATAAACAGGTCGCGCGCTGTGACAATGAGGTCCCGCCGCCGTTTGCTGAGGCGCTGGTGAGGGCTAGTTTACCTGAATTATGTCAAAAGAAAGACCCAGCCACCTGAAATATTATAAAGCTGAGAATGCAACTGTGTTTGAAATTTGTTGAATGAAATTATTGAAGTGAATTTATGTAGCGCGCTTATCATTATATGGCTTTAGGTTAAATTATTTGGAAAGCTCTCAATTTGAAAATAGTTAAATCTTTTCTCCATTAAAGCTGCTATTGTCTCTTATGAAAGGGACCCATCAGGTACCAGAGCCTTCTGGCACTTGATTTTTAAGTCTATCGCTTAGGGAAGATTGAGGGTTTACCATGGCTAATGATTCACGAGGGAATGAAGTGATCTTCAATCGTGCATATCTAAACTTATGCTTTAAAAACAAGAAATTAAGCCCGTTGGTTATAGTGAGGAAAATTAAAGAACACAATATTGTTGAATGTTTTTCTTTTGGTCTTAAGGGGGCGATAGATATTGAGTCAAGATGTCTTTTTTTGCGTTATAAATATCCGTGGCCAGATTTTGAAATTGAACTGGTTAGAAAAAAAGGAGGTGATTATGAGTTCATGCTCTTTCATAATGATTTTCTTAAGGGTATCGGCAATTAAGACATTTATAATATTTTTTTAATAAAAATGGATTTTCCTGGACTATATGACTTGGGTATCTTTTTTTCTTGAACTTGTCTATAAATAACATTCAAAGAGTATGGCGCACTTGTCCGACGCTTCTATCAAATAATTGTAGTATCACTACGCGCTTACATTTGGCCTCCATGTAATTAAAAGAGTGTACTTCTAAATGACTCTTTTGAACTCACATGAGTTGGTTGAATTTTGTTCATGGCGACCTATGCTCCTGTCCATATATAAAGCTCTTATCTAAAAAAAACCATACAATCAACCCGCTACGGCGGGTTTTCTTTTCCCACCCCTGACAACAAATTATCAGTTTGTGCTCTTAAGATATTGCTCATTCAGTGAGTCAGGTGTGCTGTATGTTTATACAGTTTTTCGGGGTGGTGCTGTGAAAATCGAAGTAACCATCGACAAAACCAAAAAATTGCCTAACGGTGCTGAGCCAGCGTTAGAGGCCGAATTCCTACGGCGATTAAATCAAAAATTTTATGACTGCAAATTATCTATTCGTCGCGCTGGCGCTGATGGGCTCAGTGTTTTCGGTGGCATATTAAGCAATGCCCTCACTGCACTGGCCGCGGTTATCCCAGATTAAAAGACGCGGAGGTATCCAAGGCTCCTGGAGTGACCGAACTACCTGGCGAAGACACTTTAAATTGTTCTTTGATCGTCTGGTGGAGTATTGCCACGTGAGGAATCCTTCGCAGAAAAGATGCTTGAGAAGGTAACGAGATGGACTGACCCCACAACAGTAGACATTTCCTGTCCTCACGACGAGGCCTGTTCAAAGGCCTCCGGACTGACGCCGCCGAGGTGGCTGTGACGCCGGGTCCGGTTGTAGAACACTTCAATGTAATCGAAGATATCCGCCCGGGCCAGATCCCTGGTTTTATATATGCGTTTTCTGATCCGTTCTTTTTTCAGCGAACTGAAGAACGATTCGGCCACCGCATTATCCCAGCAGTTGCCACGCCTGCTCATGCTCGGCGCCAGGTTATTGGCCCGGCAGAAGCGCTGCCAGTCGTCACTACCGTACTGGCTGCCCTGATCGCTATGTACGATAACCTCGCCGTCCGGTTTTCGACGCCACACGGCCATCATCAGCGCGTCGAGCGCCAGTTCGCGTGAGAGAGTGGGTTTCATCGACCAACCGACCACATTACGGGCGAAGAGATCGATAACCACCGCCAGATACAGCCAGCCCTGCCAGGTGCGGATATAAGTAATATCGGTGACCCAGACCTGATTGGCCCGGACAACGGTAAACTGCCGCTGCACACGATTAGGCGCAACCACTGAAGGTCGGCCAGCGATACGACGCGGAGCTTTATAGCCGCGCACGGCTTTAATCCGGTTCAGTTGCATAATGCGGCCCACCCGGTTTTTACCGCAGATTTCCCCGATTTCGTTCAGGTCGCCATGAACCCGGCGGTAACCGTATACGCCTCCGCTCAGTGAATAGGAGTCACGGATAAGCGTCAGCAGACGCTGGTTATCTTTATCCCGCGCGGAGACCGGGTTATGCAGCCACGCATAAAACCCGGCCCGGGCAACGCACAACACCCGACACATCGTCATGACACCCCATACAGAGCGGTGCTCATTGATAAAGCGGTACTTCAGTCGGGCTCCCTTGCAAAGTACCGCGCGGCCTTTTTCAGTATGTCCCGTTCTTCCTCAGTGCGCTTCAGTTGGGCCCTGAGCTTCAGGATCTCGCTTTTCGCTTCCAGTAAATCACGGGCATGCTGCTCGCTGTTATCGGGTTTAATAGCCCGTAACCACTTATAGAGACTGTGTGCTGAAACGCCCAGCCGGTCAGAAACTTCGGCGACGGAATAACCGCGTTCCGTTATCTGACGGACGGCTTCTTCCTTAAATTCAGGTGTAAATCGTGGTGTGCCCATACGCTCCTCCTATGCTCAAACTATAGGGCAGGATCGTCTACCGGGGCGGGGTCAGTCCAACTATAGGGCAGGATCGTCTACCGGGGCGGGGTCAGTCCAAGATGACTTTGCAGCAGGCTATCGCAAACGTGGCGGAAATTGGCTATCCTCGATCCAATGATGGGTTAATTCGCCCATGACGTTAAAAACATTAAGACCTCGCCTCGGCGGGGTCTTTTATCTTCGTAAGGGCTTTATGTCTCACTCATCATCAAGAAAAAAGGTGCTGGACTCGACTTTACCACTTACCTCCCGCGCTTCGCATGCACGAAGTTGTGTCAACCATGTAGCCAATCGAGTTGGCATGACGAGAGAAGCGCTGCTGAATAAAATCATGAGTGACACAGGTGTTAACTTAGACTGTCCCCTTTCGGAAGAAGAGTTACTAAAAGCGTATCATTACTTTGAGTCTCTCTAAGATAAACAGCTAACGGTATCATTTTTATTTACGATAGAGGCTTCCTTTACCTGTCCTTGCTCTCTCCCAAAGTTCCTCATCCGTCAGGGTTGTTTGAATCAGTTCGATTGGAACACCTGCGTCATTGATAACTGCTACGAAGTAATCATCTATGGGCTCATAGGGGCCGAGGATTATCTCTTCATCTCTGATGGCTGCTGATAAGTTATCAACTTTAAACGCAACATGAGGTACCGTTTTCAATAAAGGATGAAGTGGTGAGTCGTCAGTAAAGCGATGCCACTGGACTTTAAATTTCCCGGGATTGTCGGAAGTGAACATTCCAGCCTTCTCACTGAACGTTCCTTCACATCTTCCATCCTGTAATGGAATGCCAAAATGGTGAAACTCGTACTGTAAGTTTCTTTTCATGAGCAAACTCCTCAATTAAAAAGCGTTCATCATTCTATTGATCGTTTGCTCAATGCTGAGGCAACAGCAATGCACAATTATCGACGTGGTGAATCCCCCTATGCGGAGGGGCGTCCAACTAATAGAGCGAAAGCCCTGTGAATACCACGCGAGTGATGTCTGTTGGGGCATGCTCACCGGGAGGCACCCGGCACCACATCTAATCGCAAGTAAGTAAACCGAACATCTTGTTGGGTTTACTCATTCTCTTTGGCAGACTATGGTTAATTACAGTAACGACATAAAAGGAAATGCTTTTCTGGTAAATCGGTAGCTCGGACTATCAGGAACCGTTACTCCTCGAAAGCCAACTTTTTCAGCCCGCTCTCAAAGCGGGCTTTTTTTATTCCCCTCGTTCCAACGAGCCATATTACGGCAACAGCGCATCTGTAAAGCTGCTAACGCCAACCCAGGATAGCCGGGACATAATTACCGCGGCGACGACATGCCTCGATGCTATCTGGCGAGACGGGCTCCGTTACCAGAAGGCCGGCGTGATGCTGGGCGATTTCTACAGCCAGGGCGTGGCACAGCTGAATCTTTTTGATGACAACGCACCGCGGCAGAACAGCGAAAAGTTAATGGAAGTCCTCGACCATCTCAATGCAAAGGATGGCAGGGGGACGCTCTATTTTGCGGGGCAGGGGATCCAGACTGCCTGGCAGATGAAGAGAGAAATGCTATCCCCGCGCTATACTACGAGGTTCTGTGACCTGCTCAAAGTTAGATGATTCGGCCATTAACGGTAATGGGGACGCTACTACAGTCCGCTTAGAGCGAGGAGCGGAAGTTGGCTACTCTGTTCAACGTCCCCAAATTCAGCCTTTATTTCCCAGCTTTTCGCGTGTAGGACCATCAAAATAGATGCTACTAATGTGGCAACTACGCGGTTGAGCCAACACAAAGCGAATTGTTTCCCAGACCGAGCGCCCATTCATTAAACGCTCCCCCATTTTGAATTGGTTATCGACAAACGTATCTAATCCTGTCAGTTCGAAATCTGGGGGATATAACCCAGTCACACGTATATTTTCTTCGGACAACTGGTGTGAGAGTTTAGTTGTAAACCCGCTAAGGCCGTGTTTACTGGCAAAAAATGCGGGATGCGCAATTGAATCTGTAAAATTCGGAATCCCACATGAAGATATAATTGATACTATATCCGCACTTTCTGAACGTCTTAAGCTGGGCAGCAATGCCTGAGTCAGTAGAATCGAACCTGTTAGTCCTGAGCTGACAGTATTGATAATTTCTGTGTCTGGTTGATCGTCTAACGTTCCGGATAACCACTGAGCAGCATTGAGGATTAAAATGTCTATGGGCTTATCTGAACTTAACAACTGTGAAGAAAACTGAGAAAGGGATTCAGGCTGGGTTAAATCGCAGATATATCCTTTCGCAATTCCGCCTTCAGCCGAGATGATACTGCAAGTTTTTTGAATATCATTGGCACGCCTCGCGCAAAAATCGACCTCGACGCCTTCTCGTGCCAACCATACGCTCAACGCCTGACCAAATCCCCCGCCACCACCGGTAATCACAGCCCTCTTACCTTTTAGCATCTTCATTCATCCTTTCTTAATGACTATGTGTGGATGTAGATATACATGAGGAGATGGATTGGTGTCTTTCAATTAGTGCCATTTTTAGATGACGGGTTGGATAAGCTGTACAGCAATCTTTTTAATAGCGTGCCAATCCGTCAGCTCCTGGCACATTTCGGCCGTTATCAAATCTATAGTCTTTTGATAGCCTCAATCAATTCAGGCCCCTGATTCTTCACGTTACCCACTGCGCGGGAAACCGGGTGCCATTTGAAATGATCTGCTGAAAGAGCGCCATCAGCAATTATTTCCTCCGCCTCTTTCCCTCCTACATCCTGCCGCATCCATTCTCGCGCAGCTTCCGGTACCAGGACGAGTGGCCGGCGGTCATGAATATCGACCAGACCCTGGTCGGCAGCTGCAGTCACTATCAAAAATCCTTCAGCTTCCTCGCCGCGTTCAAAAGGTACGCTGCCGAGCGCCGCCATAAAAATGGGCTTGCCGTCTTTCCGGTAGATGAAGTAGGGCTGCTTCTTGTTGCCTTCCTTTTTCCATTCAAACCAACCATCAGCGAAACAGATAGCCCGGCCATGTTGCCATAGTGGCTTAAACATTCTGCTTGTCGCCGCGTTTTCTACGCGAGCGTTAATGAGCGCTGGCTTATCCCACCACCCTGGTGCGTAACCCCAATGAACCGGATCGAGGTGCAGTTCTTCATTGCGTTCGCTCAGCAACAGAACTTTGGTTCCGGGGGCCACGTTGTAGCGTCCTATTGGCTCGGGATCAAAGGCGATATCCCGCTCGGCCTCTTCTGCAAGATAAGCCAGGTATTCTTCACGGGTTTGAGATTGAGCAAAGCGTCCGCACATGGCTACCTCCAGTCAGATGCCAGACTTAAAATTATAGGTCAGAAGCATAGAGTCATTACCTCATCCTTACAGGACACTATTTGATAGCTATCAGTATAAAAAATGAACTAATAAAGGTGCTAATCAGGCATTATTGAGAGAATGTCTTCCCCAAAACGATATGCAACTGACTGAATTGTATGAGATTGTATTTATGCTTAAATCAACGGAATTTTCATAATAAAAGGAAGTTAACTTTATGATTTTTATTGGTAAATGCACTCATTGAAAAGGATGCTTCTCGCATATTTTCGGCGGCGGCTATGCGGCAGGCTATTACGCCTATCTGTGGACGCAGATGCCGGCGGATGACGGCTACCAGTGGTTCGTTGAGCAGGGTGGTTTAACCGGTGCAAACGGCCAGCGCTTCCGCGAAGCGATTTTGTCTCGCGGCAATAGCACTGATTTAGCTGAACTTTATCGCCAGTGGCGCGGACACGATCCGCAGATTGAGCCGATGCTGGAAAACCGCGGGCTGAGTTAGCCGAGCGTTGTTTAGAGCAGAATAAGACCGGGCGCTGCGCCCGGTTTTTTGTACATTTTTTCCCGATAAGGAACGCTCAGATTCGTCAGGATTTGCGAGGTTATTCTGTAGAAGTGCCCGGGCAGGCATTTGCATTTTTCGCTGCGGGTAAGGTTGCTCACCTGCGAACCGTATGCAAGAGCTGCAGATGAGCAATTTGCTATGGAGGCAGTACCATAGCAGCGAAATTTTATCCTCGCGCTGCGGGCATAACCATCAAACAGTTAAGCGCTGAGAATATTTAGGACTTACCTTACTCATGACATCAAAGGCGTTACGTGGGCGATCAACATTGACAGAAGGAGCCTGGCGTAGGGAAGCGCTCGCCCCCTCAACTCGGCAAAACCTGTTTTTTGCGGGACAGTCATTAAGAGCGGATGGTTCAACATGATTTCTGCGCTAACGTTCCGCGAAAAGTGCAAAAATAGCCAATTGAGGCGATGAGACAAAGCATATAACCGAATGATTCGCAGCCTTCCTCTACGACGTTTTTTACCACCCGGACGTAGCCGTCACCGAGAATGGCCAGCCATAAGGTTTGCATGCCAAAGAGTCGGGAGAAGACCAGAATAGCCAACAGGCCGCTGATTAATAAGCCGTACCAGGGAGTACGGGTATATTGTGCCAGCTGGTGCAGGGTCTGACGATAATGAATGGCAGGATAAATTATGGCTAAAAGAGCTGCAATCAGCGCAAACCATACCCAGCTACCGTGAGCAATGAGATCAAAAAGGGCATCCAGTTCGCGAATTAGCATGGCAAGGAAAAACCCGCCAACAAGAATATTACAGTAGCGCATGGCTTTATACCGCTTCGCAAGCAGGAAATGAATAAAAACGATGACTGTTAAAACGGACTCTTGCACAATTTCGGTCAGTGATAGTTCTGAAATATTATAATCCCAAAAGTATATATCGACCCACAGGCTAAATACTACAAATGCGCTGGCGCAAGCCGCACCAAGAAAGGAGAGTAAGCTTTTAAATATAGTCATCAATATCACCAAATTTGTTTTGGCTACGAGGATAAATGATGCAAATGTAAATGCTGTTCACTTTGTGCTGTATAATAACTTTGGTTTTAACACATGATGCGAATTAGCTTATTCTGGGATATTTCATTTACGGAGATAGAGCGATCGCGCACAGGGGGGTATATCAATATTGCGCTTAGCTCAGCGCTATAATTAATTTCGCCTCCTGGGTTTCTGCGTTACCTGTTAGCCACCGCCCGGCGGCGATACGGGGCAGGTGTTGAGAATAGGTTGGTCAAAAGCCCCAAACCGGGCGCAGAGCCCGGTTGGTTTCACTGAATGTTGTTACACTTTAAGCAGTTTTACCGTGGCTTCAATATCAATCTCATCTTCCGTGAAAATGAGGGTGCTCCCCTGGAAGGTGGTGATAGCCAGCTTTTTCACCGAGCGCATTTCGCCGGGTTTCGCGGCGGATTTTGGCCTGATATTTCCCATCAACAGGCCCACGGAGAGTACCGCATTCTCTTTATCAATGCGGGCATCGGCGGGCTCTTCCTCGCTGTATACCAGGAAAGATTTGATCGACGTAAGTTTAATTCGCTCGCCTGCAATATAAATATATTTGCTTTCCGGCAGGACTTTCACCGCGTAAGCTGATAGGCCCTTGTTGTTCGTGGTAGGTTCGAACGTGACAGCCGCATCTTTTTTAATCAGTTCAGGGTTGGCAACCTTAATCACATGAAAATAGCGATTATCGCCGTTTTCATCTTTGATAAATCCAAAACCTTTATCTTTAAACCATGTTGTGATCGTTCCGTTCATCGCCGTTACCGCCTGGTTAATCGTTTATCTACTCAATTTTTGCCGCGGGCAGTGTAAAGCACAATGCCCGCATAGACTACGCCTGAATCTCCGGTCTGCGGAGGCCCGGGTTGCTTACCACATTAAATCATCGGGAACTTTAAAATCAGCATACGGATCGTCTTCGTCCTGCTCTTCCGCACTCAGCGCGCTGTTTAAAACAATGCTGCTGGCGTCGCGCTGAGCGATTTTATCCGCTACGCTCGCCGGAATAATCGCGTATTGGCTCTCACCGCCATTATCACCAGCCAGACGGGCAATGGCGAGACGGCCGCTAATCAGCTGCGCCTGAGTCAGTTTATCCACGGCAATTTTTTTTATAAAATTGTTATCCGTGAAGTTAAAATCGATATTGCCTTTGGATATATCGATTTTATTCATTTCAATAAGCTGCTTAACCTGCGCTTTATATTCTCTCGATAGCGCCGCCTGCTTTTGCTGCTCGCTTAGCTGCTTATCACGCTCAAGCTGCGCTTTTTTATTCTCTTCCACCGCCTCTCTGGCTTCACGGGCCTGAACGCGGGATTTTTTCGCCGTTCTCTGGACTTTGGCCATTTTTTTGCTGGTCACGAGTCCGGCTTTTAGCATCTGCTCTTGTAAGGTGAGTTTTGTCATCTTGGTGTCTGAATCAGCTGAATAATGAGTGAGATTATACCTGCAAATGTCGGGTATGCACCATGCGGTATGATTTGCTTGTTATGAGGTGCATAAAAATTCACTTCTATTGGTGTTTATTTGCTATAAATGCACTTTGTTTAATTGATTATGGAGATTGGTGATGATTGTCAGAACCTGGCATGGCTGTGTTCCCGTGGCATTTGGCGATGCGTTTGCGCTTCATCTGCAGGCGACAGGCGTGCAGCATTCCCGTGGCGTTCCTGGCAATGCGGGGGCGTTTGTCAGGCGGGAAACGCAGGGGGAGTGGGAACACTTTTTTCTGGCCACGTACTGGAACAATCTGGATGCCGTCATCGCCTTTGCCGGTGAAGACTATCATGTGGCGGTGACCTACGCGGATGATGAGCGGTTTCAGCTGCTTTCCGACCCGTACGTTTTTCAGTTTGAGGTTGCTGACGTTGTGGCGATTTGAGTTGGCTTACGCATTGGCGTGCTTGAGAGACAAAAATTAAGGCCCAAAGGGCCTTATAGGGTTATTTCCTTCCCGCCAGTAAACCAATCACCAACCCGATGGCGCCGGCCGCCAGTAGCCCGGTCAGGGGATTTTCCCTGACGCGTTCCGAGACTTCTGAAACGGCATCCGAAGCCTGAGCGGCATATTTCCGGGCCGCGCCTTTCAGCTGATGCTTAGGCGAATCAACCGCATCACCAAATTGCTGCTGGGCTTCACCGGCAAATTCATTCACTTTATTACCGACTTTGTCGGCCAGATTCTGCGCGTCGTTTTCATAATCTTGTGATGACATGGGAGTCTCCTTTCGTTTGACTTATTAAAGTCTAGTGGCTGACCGGCGAAGTACCAATGCTCAGCCTGCGGTGAAGCCCACTCCAGGAATTTTCTACAACGTACGGGATATAAATCAGGCTGCTGTTTCGACCTCAAAAGCGCTAAGCAAATGGCGAAAAAGCCTGGCCAGAATGAGGAGGAGCCCCATTATTTCAATTGATTAAGTTAATTCCTGGATATAAGATCCGCCAGGCGCCGTTGTGGGAAAGGTAGCGATTCATAAATAAGAACTATTGATATTCACAATTCCTCTTTTTTCCTTCATCATTTGTCAGCTTTTGCTACTAATAATCAGCGCTTAGCGCAGCATAAGAAAGAAATTTTTTAACTCAAGGCCAGTATGAACTATAAGAATGTACTGAAGAACGCGTTATGGCTTGCCCCCCTGGCGATCCTGAGTCTGCAAACCCCTGCGTGGGCCGCAGATGTCAGCAAAACGGCGACCTGCCGGACGGCGCCGCCTGCGGTGGACAAAGACGGTGTGCCGTTACCACCCGTTGTGGGCAAAGAGGGCGCTCAGCCGGTCTCTGCTAAAGACAAGTCCGGCCACGGCGGCTCAACGGCCAACTGCCAGCCCAAGGCCATCGACAATTAATCATTGACCTCAACCCGGGAGGGACATGGTGCACCCGTTAATTAAGGTGATGCTGGTTGGAGGGAAGGGCGACGGCCTGATGGTTAGCGTTGCCGATAACGCGACGGAGATTTCCGTGACGCCTGCGCAGTACGGTGCGAAATCCGGCCAGCCGCTGAGCTACAGGATCGTGTCGCAAACCATTGATGATGAACGCTATTTTTTCGGCGTTTTCAACGAGAGCCATGAGGATACGGACAAACTTAAACGAGTGGCGCTAACCCGCGGTATGAAAAAATTCTTCAGTTGATCCAGTGCCGGGCGGCGATTCGTCGTCCGGTCGGGTCATATTTCGTTTTTCTTGTGCCTCCGATACCCTAGCGCAAAACGCTTTTCACAGTTTCGGGAACCTATGATTAACCATATCCGGATAAAAAATTTCAGATCGGTCAGGGATATTGAGCTGGAACTCGGGGCGCTGAATATCGTCTTTGGCCCCAACGGCTGCGGTAAGTCCAATATCTATAAAGCCATCCACCTGTTAACCGCCTGCGCCGACGGGAAGTTTTCCGGCTATATCAGCGATGAAGGCGGTCTGGAAAATATCATGTGGTCTGGGCCGAGCGCGCCGACCGACCGCTTTCCGCGACGGTTGCAGATTGGCTGTCTGACCGATGAGTTTGACTACCAGCTGCAGGTGGGTTTTCCGGAAAAACTGCCTTATCCCACCCAGTTTCAGCTGGATCCGATCGTTAAAGAGGAGTCGATCTGGCTGGCGGGATTTTCCCGACGCCCGTCATCGCGTGTGCTGGAGCGTAAAAATCAGGCTGCGTTCCTGGTCGACGTCAACGGAGAGCGCAGCACCTTCACCGACGCAATTTACGAGAACGAATCGATTTTTGGCCAGCTGGGCGAGCCGCATCGCTTTCCGGAAGTCTCGCGGGTCAGGGAAACCATGCGCCGCTGGCGCTTTTATCACGAATTCAATATTGGCAGGCTCTCGCCGCTACGCCATCCGACGGTCGGCTATCGCTCGCCGGTGCTCGACAGCGATGGACACAACCTCGCCGCCGCCTTTCAAACCATCGTGGAAATCGGCGCGGAAGAGCTGCTGCACGAAATCCTCGGCGAAGCCTTTCCGGAGTGTACCTTCTACTGTGAAAACGAAAACTCGCGTTTCTCGGTAAAGATGCGCCGCAACGGCGTCTGGCGGCCTTTACTGGCGGCGGAGATGTCCGACGGCACCCTGCGCTTCCTGTGCCTGGCGGTGGCGTTGTTGAGCCCGCGTCCTCCGGCGTTTCTGGCCATTAACGAGCCGGAAAACAGTCTACATCGCCAGATGTTTCCCGCGCTGGCCCGGCTCATTGTTGAAGCTTCGCGCTATAGCCAAATCTGGTTAACCAGCCACTCCGCCGAGCTGGCGGAGCTAATTTCGTCCATGGCGCAAGCACGACTTTACGGCCTGGAAAATCGCGACGGGGAAACGCGGATCGCTGACTAGCGGCACGGGCCTAATCCGGCCCGGAAACGAATCGCCGCCGGAGGCTCTCCGGCGGCCTGGTTTTATGCCGTGGCCGGCAGCAGCGTTTTGCTGCCTTTCAGGGTAAACAGCGAAATAACGGTAAAGCTCAGGGTAATACAGCCCAGGATCAGATAAGCCTGATGGAAGCCGACGGTATCATACATCCGTCCCACCCACGCTGAGAGCACCACGCCTGAAAGCTGTTTCGATAAATTAAAGCCGATCAGGAACAGCGTCGCCGAGAGTTTGGGGTTAAATGCCGAGGAGATATATTTAAAGGTGCCGACCAGCAGGAACGGGATCTCAAACATATGCAGCATTTTCAATATAATCACTTCCACTGCTGAGGTAGCGAAAGACGAGCCTAAAATGCGGACTGACATAATCAACCCGGCAATTAACAGGGCATTCTTGGCGCCAATTCGGTTAATAATCGCCGGCGCGCAGAACATGATCAGCGCATTGAGTAATTCCCCACCGGTGGTCACGAAGCCAAAGACTTCGGTTCCGCGCTGCGGGCTGGAGAAGAAACCTTTAAAAAAGTTGGCGAACTGCTGGTCGAAAACGTCATAGACGCTGGCGACGCCAACCACATAAATAATAAAGCCCCAGAAGCGCGGCATCCGCAAAAGCTCTGCGGCGGTACGCATTGAGAAGGCCTGACGGTTGGCGCCCAGGGCGTCAATAACCTCAGCGCTATTGCTGCTCTCCGGTTTTGAAACCCACAGCAGCACGCCGAGGATCAGCGCGAAACCTGAGGCGATCCAGAAGGTAATATTGGGGTCGATACTAAACAAAATACCGGTGATGGAGGCGCACAGCGCCCAGCCGACGCAGCCGGAGACGCGCACTTTACCATATTCAAAACGGTTGGCGCGGCTGACGCGTTCTATATAGGCTTCTACCGCTCCGGAGCCGCTGGAGAAAACGATCCCCAGATATACACCGCCCACCAGCGCGCCCGCGATGATATTCATTTGCAGCAACGGCGAGAAAACAAAAATAAAGAAGGGGGCAAACAGGATTAATAAAATCGTAATCGTCCACAGCAGATGCTTGCGCAGACCGAGCTTATCGGAAATCAGGCCAAATACCGGCTGAAAAATTATGGCGAATAGCGAAATGGAGGAGAAGACAATCCCCGTCTCGGTTTTGGTTAAATGGTTAACTTCCGCCAGCCACACCGGGAAAAAGGGAAAGTAGGCTGACATAATGAAATAGTAGAAGAAAAAGAACAGCATGAAATAAATAAAGTTATGCCGTTCTCGTGGCGCGAGTTCAGAGAGTTTCATTGTAAATATTCCATATTATTATGCCTGTAAGGTTGGGGGGCTTTCGCCCCCGATTATTATTGGAAGTGAATCGTTAACTGATAGTGCCATTGTCTTTCAAGCAGCAGCCACTGTTGCAGCACGCTGGGTGTCCAGGAGTCGTCGCCGCCGATGCCCATGTGTTGAGCATCGAGCGCAATCCAGACGCCGTTTTCCGGCTTCATCCTGTGCCAATGATCGGTCTCCATTAACTGCGCGGTGCTATAGGGCTGTACGGAGAAGTGGAAATCGCCCGCGACGTGCCAGCGCCCCCAGTCCAGCGCTTTGTTATCGCAGCGCAGGCCGTTTTCCGTCGGGAAAATGTAAGGAGTCGTCATCTCTTCCAGCGGCAGCTGCCAGCGGGAGAAACAGGCGCTGGTGCGGCGATCCGGGTAGTTCTCGTGCGGGCCGTAGCCCAGCCAGCAGACCGGCTGCTGCTGGTCGGGAACCTGGAACGTCAGCCCGATGCGCGGTAGCGGCGGCAGGGTGCCCGCGCGTTCGCCATCGACCGCCAGGTGCAGCTTGCCTTCGCTATCAAACGTCATCCGCCAGTGGCTGACAATCACCACTTCATCGCCGCGCAGATAGTGCCAGCGGCAATCGATAACCACTTCATGGGCCAGACGCTGCGCGTCGCACGCCACGCAGCGAGCGCAGAGGCCGTACAGCCCGGCGCTTTTCCAGCGTTCGACCCAGGCGTTGGGGTCGATGCGCTCCACTTCGCTGACGCCAATATCGTTATCCAGCGGCGCGCGCACAAACTGATCGCGCAGCGGCGTCAGCAGCTGTTCCACGCCGTCCACCTGCCAGCGGGTTAACAGACCGCTTTCCCGGTCGACCGTCCACTGCTGCGAACCGCTGCGCACCGTCCAGGCGGCGTCGCTGCCCTCCAGCGCTGGCGCCGTGCCGGTAGGGGCAGGGCTACGCAGCGCCAGCGGGGCGGCGAGCGGGAACTGCTGCCAGGCGACGCGATGCCCGGCGTCGGACCAGGCGGTGGCCTGCGGCTGGACGACCTCCAGGGTTAGCCACACTTCTTCGGCGCCGGCGGGCAGCGCCAGCGAATCCCACAGGGTCAGTTCGCACTGGCCTTCAGGGCTAAGCTCAAGCTTCACTTGACCCTCGGCAAAGGTTTCTCCGGCGGCCTGAACCTGCCAGCGCAGTTCTTCGTTATCGGTGGCGCGGAACAGATATTCGCTGCTGACGCCGATCCGCAGCGGGGATTGCGCGAGCAGGGTAAACTGGAAATACTGCTGCGCGTGTTTGGCCTCAATTAATGAAGGATGCGGGCGGCGGTCAGGGAAGACCAGGCCGTTCATACAGAACTGACGATCGTTCGGTTTATCGCCAAAATCACCGCCGTAGGCATAGCCAACGCTTCCGTCGTCGAAGGTTTTGCTGATGGCCTGATCCGCCCAGTCCCAGATAAAACCGCCCTGCAGGCGCGGATAGTCGCGAAAGGCCTGCCAGTAATCGGCAAAATTGCCGAGGCTGTTGCCCATCGCGTGGGCGTATTCGCAGAGGATCAGCGGTCGCTGCTCGCCCGGCATACTGATCCACTTTTTGATCCCCCATTTTGGCACCGTTGGAATCAGCTGGTCGCGCTCAACGCGAGCGTACATCGGGCAGATAATATCGGTGGTGGTGCTGTCGGCGCCGCCGCCTTCATACTGCACCGGGCGGGAAGGGTCGTTGCGCTTCAGCCAGTGATACATCGCTTCATGGTTGCCGCCGCCGCCGGATTCATTTCCCAGCGACCAGATAATAATCGACGGGTGGTTGCGGTTGCTTTGCAGCATTCGGCTGACGCGGGCGCTGAAGGCCGGGAGCCAGGCCGGATCGTCGGAAAGACGATTCATCGGCACCATGCCGTGGGTTTCAATATTAGCTTCGTCAACGACGTACAGGCCATAGCGGTTGCACAGCTCATACCAGCGCGAAGCGTTTGGATAGTGCGAGCAGCGCACGGCGTTGAAGTTGTTCTGCTTCATCAGCAGAATGTCCTGCACCATGTCCTCTTCGGTCACCACCTGGCCGCGCTGGTGGTGATGCTCGTGGCGGTTGACGCCGCGGATCAGCAGCGGTTTGCCGTTCAACAGCAGCAGGCCGTTTTTGATTTCAACGCGGCGAAAGCCGATATCCCAGGCTTCCGCCTCGATCGTTTCATCGCCGCGCCACAGGGAGACGACCGCCCGATAGCAGTTTGGCGTTTCCGCGCTCCACAGCGCCGGTTTTTCTACCGGCAGACGAATCGCCGCGCGTTCGGCATAGTTTCCGCGCTCATCGATAATCGGCGAACCCGGCGACTGGCGGTGGCTGGCGACCAGACGATCCTCATCCCACAGCTCAACCTTCACCGTCAGCTCTTCCAGCTGCGTGACCGGCGCGGCAACGCTTAAGTTCACCAGCAGCTCGGCGTCGCGGTAAAGCGCATCGAGCTGCGGCGTGAGCTGAACGTCGCTGAGGTGCAGGGTCGGTTTGTTCAGCAGCCAGACCGAGCGAAAGATCCCGCTCATGCGCCACATATCCTGATCTTCAAGCCAGGTTCCCGCGCTCCAGCGCATTACCATCACGCAGATGCGGTTATCGCCGGGCTGAAGGAATGGCGAGAGATCGAAGGCAGCGGGCAGGCGGCTGTCCTGCGAGTAGCCGACCCATTCGCCGTTGCACCACAGATGAAAAGCTGAATTAACGCCGTCGAAGATAATCTGCGTCTGGCCGTTGGCCTGCCAGCCCTCATCAACGCTGAACGTCAGCGAGTAGCAGCCGGTCGGGTTCTCCTCAGGCACGCGCGGCGGCGTAGTATCGATAGGGTAGCGAACGTTGGTGTAGATCGGGGCGTCGTAGCCTTCCATCTGCCAGTTTGATGGCACTGGCGTACTGCGGCTGTCCGGCAGCTCGTCTTCCAGCCAGCGGGCATCCACCGCAAACGGGCTGCGGGCAAGGGAAAACTGCCACTGGCCGTCAAGCCGGCGACGAGACGCCGAAGGCCGGTTGTCCCGCGCCGCGTCGGTATCGCGCCAGCTGGCGAACGTCGGGTGGGCCGGTAAACGGTTGAGATGGGTAATGGTCTGGTTTTGCCAGTCTTCGCGGGCGAGAACCTGATGAAACGTCGCTCCTGCGGCGGAGATTGAGTCGTGTTGTTGCATACGCATACCTGACGGATAAGTGAGAAAAATGTCATTCGCTAGACAATATAAATTTGTTATCAGTTATTTTCGTCAAGGCCGCAATATTGGCGAAAATGAAACCTACTGGCGATCACGAAAAGCTGGAAAAAGGGCTGATTTTTGTCGTCCTTTAAACATAAAATGTTAGCGGACGACATTGAGGGTTCAAAATAGGGAAGGAGCGCGCTATGCAGCGTCGATCGGCAACGCTAGAAGATGTGGCCCGCGAGGCCGGGGTATCCCAGCAGACGGTCTCCCGAGTGCTGAATAATCCGGACGTGGTGTCTGAAAGAACCCGCGATAAAGTGATCCGCGCAATGCAGGCGCTACGCTATGTACCGAACCGTTCTGCGCAGCTGCTGGCGGGGAAATCCGCGCCGTCAATTGGCCTGATTACCGCCTCGCTAACGCTGCACGCGCCTTCGCAAATCGCCGCGGCGGTGAAAAGCTATGCGGGTTTGCATCAGCTTGAAGTTTCAATTGCGATGCCGGTGCAGATCGATTATCCGTCGCTTCAGGCCAGGCTCAATGAGTTTCGCGCCCAGCATATCCGCGGCGCGATTATCAGCCTGCCGCTGGAAAGCAGTCTCGCGGAGCGGCTGGTGGCGGAGAATCCCGACATTGCCTGCCTGTTTCTTGACGTCTCGCCGGAGGCCGACGTTTGCAGCGTGCGTTTCGATCACCGCGACGGCTGCGGCGCCTGCGTGCGTCATCTCTGGGACGCCGGGCACCGCGAGTTCGGCCTGCTTGCCGGGCCGGAAAGTTCGATTTCCGCGCGTATGCGCCTGAGCAGTTGGCGCGAGGCGCTGCACCGGCTGGGGGTCAGTAATGCGGTGACGGTGTTTGGCGACTGGAGCGCCGCCAGCGGCTGGCACAAAACTTTTGAGCTGCTGCATCACCATCCGCGCCTCAGCGCCATCGTGGTGGCTAACGATCAGATGGCGCTTGGGGTGCTGAGCGCGCTGGCGCAGCTTAACCGCACCGGCAGCCAGGCTATCTCGGTCACCGGCTATGACGATACGGCGGACAGTCTCTATTTCCAGCCGCCGCTGACCACCGTCGCTCAGGATTTTAATGTTCTCGGGAAACGGGCGGTCGAGCTGCTTATCAAGCTCATGGCCGCTCCGCAGATAAAAATTCGCGAGCTGCTGCCGACGCGTCTGATTATCCGCCATTCCACCTGGCTCTATGCGGGAGATGAGGAGAGGGAGAAAGGCGAGCTCATTGCGCAGCTTAAAGCGCTGGTGGAAAAGCTCTAAGCAACGGGCCGTTTAGCTTTCATTGATGTTGCGTGTGATAGTTTATGGAACAAACGTACTCAGGGGATTTATCCACTGAACGTAAAAATGCAAAACACAATCTATCCATGCAAGCATTTATTCACCGCCAGTCACATGGCGGTTTTTTTTGGCCTTTTTTTGCCAATGGGAAATGACATTATTTTATTTTATTCTGCTTATTGCGCGTTAAATCGGCTGAATAAAGCATAAACGCATTGTTTTTGCGGCCGTGTGTTAAAAGGTTTTCCGGGGCTATAGTTTCTGAACCAGCACAAAATACTGTAGAGCATGAGGCGACAGGACGCTCTTCTTTTAGCGCCATTCGGCTATGCTGAAAGCCAATAGCAGCGAGTAAAGGCAAGGTCATGATGATATTAAAAGGAAAAGAGCACGTTGACTCGGTTGACTGGCAGACGGTGGCGGAGACCATCGCCGCCGCAGGGCTTAATCAGCGGGACGTTGCGCTGGTTGAACGCGCGTTTCGTCATAGTACCTTTTGCTGGTTCGGCTATGAAAACGGTCAGCTCATTGCCGTTGCCCGGGCCATTAGCGACCTGACCTGGTGTAGCTATCTGGCGGATGTCGCGGTGCACCCGCGCTGCCAGGGTAAAGGATACGGCCAGCAGCTGATGCGGGCGGTCAGCGATGAGCTGCGGCCGTATGGCAAAACCTTTATCTACTCGGTAGTGGATAAAATAGATTTCTATCGCCGCTTCGGTTTTGAATTGCTGGCGACGGGCATGGTATGCGCCAGCGAAGAGACGATAGCGCGTATGCGCGAGCAGGGATTTGTTGGCTAGCAAACACCACCTAAAAAAATGCATTTACCAAACCTTAGTCGGCTATAGCGGGTCCAGTAAATTATGACAGATAGCCTGGGTTAAAAGGGTAAACTGTGTTACACAGTCTCATTCTCCTGGCAAAAATCTGGATGGGATTATGCTGACAACTCTGATTTACAGAAGTCAGATGCATTTAACACAAGAAACCGATCTCACACTGCTGGTTGAAAAAGCGAATGCTGAGAATGCAGCTCGCGGGATTACGGGCATACTTCTTTTAAAAGATAATGTTTACCTTCAGATACTTGAGGGGGATGAGTGCGTGCTTGAGCAGCTATTCAGCAAGATCAAGCAAGACGATCGCCACTATCAGGTTGTCGAGCTGATGCGTGATTACGCGCCGCGCCGGCGCTTTGAAAACGTAGGGATGATGTTTTTTGACCTGAATAAACGGCAAACCGCTGACGTCCTGACAAAGGTGCGCCAGCTTAGCCAACTGAAAGGTTATCTTTCCACCGAAGAGCGCGTTTATAAATTTATCCATACTTTTATCAGCCAAAGAAGGACTGCCGCGCCGTCACCCTTTTTACGGCCTGACAAATGGTCGCTTCATTCGCGTAAACATGCATTTCATGCGCCGCAAGAATCGTTTTTTGCCGGTCAATGCTGTCAGTTTGCTTTCCAGCCCATTATCGAACCGTTGGCAGGGAATATCACTTCGCTTGAAGCGCTTATTCGTAATAAAGAGGGCGGTAGTCCCGCCAATTTCTTTGCCTCGATTCCGCCAGAGAAACGTTATGAAGTTGATCTCAAAGCGAAATCAGTTGCCTTTGCCCTGGCGAAAGAAATCAATATTGGCGACCATAAAATATCCATTAATATCCTTCCGATGTCGCTGGTTGTTATTCCTGATGCCATTGAATACCTGTTGCAGGAAATAAAAAAACAGGGACTGGTACCCGAACAGGTGATCGTTGAGGTGACGGAAGATGAAATGATCTCCGGTTTTAGCCAGTTCAGCAGCGCGATAAAAAAACTGCGCGTCTCTGGTATGGGGCTGGCAATTGATGACTTTGGCGCCGGTTATGCTGGGCTCTCGTTGTTGACAAAAATTCAGCCTGATAAAGTTAAAATCGACCGCGAGATTATTTCCGACATCCATCAGAGCGGCCCTAAACAGGCGGTGGTCAGATCGATCATCAACTGCTGCCGTGAACTTGAGATTGCCGTGGTTGCTGAAGGCATAGAGCGGATAGAGGAGTGGTGCTGGCTCGAATCTGCGGGTATCAAACGTTTCCAGGGCTTTTTATTTGCCATGCCGAAAGTCAACGGCGTCGGTGATATACGCTGGCCTAAGGAAAAAGTGAAGCCTGATATGCCTTAATATACTGAGCGGTTTGCTTCCAGCAGCAACGCAGGCGAGTAGAAATTGAGTATTCAGCCTGGATCGTCCCTATTTTCTGCAGCTGAACCGGCCAAGAGTTGATGATGGCCGGTAAGCTCATGAATAACTGCAAGCTCTGCCTATTCCCAATCTAAAACAAACTGACCTTTGTTAATCATCGATCCTGTCATGACTGATTTCATCTTCGTGGGTGTTTATCAACTGCGTAAGCGCTATTTGTTCCTGAAACTTGGTCAGAAGCAGTTCTGCGTCCGTCTTCAGAACGTCTTCAGATGATTCCAGTACCGAATTTATCGCTTTCGTTACGTTGCTAACTAATTCCGCGACGCCGCCTTCCTTGCCGATAGCAAGCATCAGAGCGCTAATGAGCAAAGACTGCGCCTCGACCTGGGCAGCAAGCTGCTTACTTTCGGCATCCATGGCGGAAATTTTAGCAATTATGCTGAGAATGACATTATTCATTGTATCCCTCAAATCGATCAGTTAGAGCGGGTTGTTGATGGCTATCTTCGATGTCGATAGTCCGAAATAACCATAGGACATCAATATGCCAGAAAAAATATCGGTAGCGATAGTCAGGTTTTAGACATCAGCAAAGTTAAGCATGAAAACGCGCCGGTCCCTCTTCCATTTTTCCTCCAGCGGTCGCGCCCGACAGCGCGTAAGGGAGCATGAAGAGAGCGGTGTTGAAAAGAAAGACGGCAGACTTGACGTCGTGTTAAGCCTGGCCGACCTCTGATGTTTCTTACTTCAGCATCAACTCATACCGGACGAACCGGAAAATTTTAGGATGTTTGGCCGTGAGGACAGACGCGTTTGCAAGAGCGGCTATCGCTTTGCATCGAGGTACAGCATGGTCTGACGCCCGACCATGAATATGGCTCATGTTGTAATGAAATTAACTCGCTTTTACTCATCTAATGACTCTGGCATAACATGCTGTATTCGATATAGATAATATGAAGATAAAGACTGCTTATGGAAGCATGCGGTAGCCTGCAACCATCAGAAAGGACAGCGGTTTTTTATCTCAGGACTTAGGATGCACATCTGCGATGAATCAACAATTTACATATACTATTAAGCGCACTCTCTTTGATGAAAACTATAACCCCTCTGAAAATACGCGTATTACAACCAACTTTGCTAATTTAGCCAGAGGGGAAAATCGCCGGGAGAATCTGCGCAATACGTTAGCAATGATAAACAACCGTTTCAACAACCTGGCGCATTGGGATAACCCCAAAGGCGATCGCTACGCGGTTGAGCTGGAAATTATTTCAGCCGAAATGAAGTTCAACGCCACTGGCGATACTTTTCCGGTAATTGAAATATTGCAAACCAGCATTATTGACAAAAAAACGGATAAACGCATTGACGGTATTGTCGGCAACAATTTCTCCTCGTACGTTCGTGATTACGACTTTAGCGTAGTGCTGTTGGAACATAATAAAGGGCGCGCAGGTTTTAGCCTTCCCGAGGGGTTTGGCGATTTACACGGCAATATATTTAAACATTTCGTCAATTCAGCGCAGTACAAGGCCAATTTCAAAAAAACACCGGTCATCTGCCTTAGCGTCTCCAGCAAAGACATCTATCACCAGACCGGAAATCAACACCCGGTGCTGGGCCTCGAATACCGGCCTGCCGCCTCATCGTTGACTGAGCAATATTTTGGCAAAATGGGCCTACAGGTTCGTTATTTTATGCCGAAAAACAGCGTCGCGCCTCTGGCATTTTATTTTTCGGGGGATTTGCTGAGCGATTATACGAGTCTTGAGCTGATTAGCACCATTAGCACGATGGAGACGTTCCAGAAAATATACCGCCCTGAGATCTACAATGCGAACTCTGCCGCAGGGCTCTGCTACCAGCCCGATCTGCATCATCAGGACCATTCGCTAACAAAAATTGTTTACGATCGTGAAGAGCGCAGCCAGTTGGCTGTAGAGCAGGGGAAGTTTACCGAAGAGCACTTTATTAAACCGAACAAAAATATTCTGCAGCAATGGTCTGCTCATTACGCTCTTTAAGACATCGCATATATAAGGCTATCGATAATGACAAAATTATTACCCACTTCAACAGCCGGCAGCTTACCGAAACCCTCCTGGCTTGCTGAGCCGGAGAAACTGTGGTCTGCCTGGAAATTACACGATCAGGAATTAATTGACGGCAAAAAAGATGCGCTGAGTTTGTCCTTATTCGACCAACTGCGCGCCGGTATCGATATCGTCAGCGATGGCGAGCAAACGCGTCAGCATTTTGTCACCACGTTTATTGAGCATCTCAGCGGCGTTGATTTTGAAAAACGCGAAGTTGTTAAAATCCGCAATCGCTACGACGCGAGCGTACCAACCGTGGTAGGGGCCGTTGAGCGACAAAAACCGGTATTCGTTGAAGATGCGCGTTTTTTGCGTCAGTTGACCAAACAACCGATTAAATGGGCGCTGCCTGGGCCCATGACCATGATTGATACGCTTTATGACGCTCATTACAAAAGCCGCGAAAAACTGGCCTGGGAATTTGCGAAGATACTTAACCAGGAAGCCAAAGAGCTGGAGGCCGCCGGCGTCGACATTATTCAGTTTGATGAGCCAGCCTTTAATGTCTTTTTTGATGAGGTCAATGATTGGGGCATCGCGGCGCTAGAAAGGGCGATTGAAGGGCTTAAATGCGAAACCGCGGTCCATATCTGCTATGGATACGGCATCAAGGCCAATACCGACTGGAAAAAGACGTTGGGAACGGAGTGGCGCCAATACGAAGAAGCGTTCCCTAAGCTGCAAACATCCAACATCGATATTATCTCACTGGAGTGCCATAACTCGCGGGTGCCTATGGATCTGCTTGAGCTGATTCGCGGTAAAAAAGTCATGGTTGGAGCCATAGATGTGGCAACCAATACAATTGAAACGCCGGAGGAGGTCGCCGCGACTTTGCGTAAAGCGCTGCAGTTTGTGGATGCAGACAAGCTCTATCCTTCAACCAACTGCGGCATGGCGCCATTATCGCGTCGGGTTGCGACAGGCAAGCTGCAGGCGTTAAGCGCCGGGGCGGAGATTATCCGCAGGGAGCTCCAGGGAAAATAGCCTCTGGCACAGGGCCGAAAAGCATCGCCGTTGCTGGCAGATGTCCAGCGAATGCTACAGCGGCAGCGGCGCTGCTTCTGGCTCTGGTTTAATGTCTCACGGAGTAGTTCTCTGCAGGGAAATACCCATACACAGCGTCGGTAGTTACTTAAAATATTTATCCAGTGGATCGTAATGGCGGTATTTTCTAAAGAAAAACAGCCAGTAGATAAAGCCCAGAATAGCGCCCAGCCCGGCAAACTGCAGATAAAGCATTTTACGCCGGACAAGCAGGTCGACAAATGAATACGCGCCTTTCCACATATCAATAATGCCACCGTTTATCACCAGATCTGTAAACAGCGCAAGCGCCGGCAGGGCAACGGCGTACGCGGCCATAAGGTATAAAAGGGCCGCAATCCTCATTTTGGTATTGATGTGCATGTGCCGTTCCTTGTCCGTGTTTTTAAAGCATAACATAGCTCATCAAGAACCAGCCTGCGATCGGCATTAGCCGATGCGGACACGATCGTTGGCTCCGAAAGGACCATTTGGGTATGGAATCCAGATGGTCCTTACTGCCTGCTGCTAGTGACTATGAGCTCTGAGAAAGACGGTTAATACATCCTGTCGCCTCGTGTTTTCATTCAAACCCGCTATCAGCAAATAAAGATAACCCAACCATATGCCCTGGCAGCGTGAAAAATCCGCTGCTTGTCGCATGCATAAGATCTATCGAACAATACTTTGTATTTAAGGTGAAGATTAATTTCACATCATGAAGGCTGAGTTTTCGGCGCAAATATCGAATAAATGTGAAAATCAAATGGACATCAGATTACAAATCATTACATTTGATTTCATAACATTTCAGAAAACGGAGTTTTTGATGTTGTGTATGTCATTTCCCAGGTATGGGATTCTGCTGGCCAGCCTCACTGCAACAGCCATCCCGGCAGCGCCCCTGAGTCCTGCGGACCAGAGTGCCATTGAGCAACAACAAAAGGCATTGCTGGAACAGACGCAGCAGCAGCGCGACATGCTCCGCCAACTGGTGAACGTTTTCGATGAGTTTAACCAAACTAAAAGGTTCAATACTCAGCCTGTTGCCAGCTTTATCAAAGGTGAAACAGCCTCCGGGGCTAATCTTTCTACGAAAACGGCAGATTATGTCAAAAGCCTGCAAAGAGATAACACTGCCAAATTAGTAGGTGTTTTTAATAAACAAAATCCAAACGCTGAATTAAATATTTTTGGGAAATATTTACAGCAAGTTTTGGGCCCCGGAGGGAGTGACACAAGGGGTAGGACTAAAGTTTTTGCTTCAGAAAAATTGACTGAGGATGAAATTATTAGTTTTGCTACATCTTTAACTACTAGAATATCATTTAAAGAGAGCGTTCTTTCTGAAGGGAGGCTGATGTATGCAAAAATAAACGATAATCAAACAATCAACATTCGGAATTTTTCAACTTCCTCAGAGATAACTGGAGCAAGATGGACAATTGAAATCATTGGGAATGCTGATATTAAATCTGCCTCTAAGACATCATTGAATAGATTTGAAGTGAATTTTAGATAGGGGAGAGGTACAGTGACATATTTAACCGAAGAACAATATCAGGATCGGAAAGAGTTACTGCGAGGGGCTTCTACGACTATGTTATGGAAAAATATCGACCCAGATAGTGTTGATGGCGCCTATAAGCTAACTTATCAAGAAGAAAAAGCGCTTTATATCTGGTTCATTTGGCGTTTATTGGAAGATGGTGAGATCAAACTTGCTCGCCACGGGAAGTTTCTCCCTGGAAGCATCGACAAGCAGAGCGAGGTTTTTGAAAGGGCATTTCCTAAAACTGAGGATGATATGAATTGTGATGCATTTGAGGGATTTTGGTTTCTAAGTGAAAATTGTCCGGCTGGAATTGTCTGGATTCATGAAGACGACTATCAGGATTGGACTTAGTAAAGATATTTTAACATTCTACCTGCCCTTTAATACGGGAAGGATATCATGATCTTCCCATCGAAAACAGGGTAAGTAAAACCTGGAAAATAGGATTGATATATACCGTAATGATAACAATTAAGTTAGTACCCAACGCTGATGGAAAGATCGTCTTGAGTCAGGGTCTACAGGAAAACGACGGATATGAGTTTCGTAGAGAACTAGCCAAAAAAGGAACGCCCCCTGGAGCATCGGCAGCAGGGGGCGTTTACGGGTGAGGATTATCGTCGTTCATCAGTCATCCCATTTGTGGCTTAAATACGCGGCAAGAAATCCAAAGAACACGATGGTTCCCAGAACCGCCATAAATACATGCATATTTCCCAGCATGATTAACCTCCATTAGTTTTGCTATGCGCTATGTTGTCCTCATTGAGCGGGTTTACGGTTGTTGGATACATCTTAGCCCGACTAGTCTAAACAAATGCTTAACAAATTGCCCGGCGTGACTATTCTGGCGATAAATCACATTACGTTTTTGTCCACCATTATCTTCTTTCTGTACTGCAACGGGCTAAGATCAAACTGCTGGCGAAAGTGATGGCGTAGGGTGCTGGCGTTTGAGAAACCGCAAAGCTCGGCAATCTGTTCAACGCTCAGCCGGCTGTGGGTTAAATGCTGCGTGGCGCGCTGAAGGCGCTCGTCAAGCAGCCAGCGGGCAGGGGTTTTGCCGGTGGCGTCTTCGAAACGGCGCAAAAAAGTCCTGGGGCCCATGCCGGCTCTTGCCGCCAGCGATGCCACGGTGTGGCTTGCGGCGAGATTCTGATGCAGAAAATCAAATAATTGCCCCAGCCGCTGGCTCTCTCGCGCTTTAGCCACCGGGCGAACAATCTGCTGCGCCTGCCCGCCGTCGCGATGGGGGGAAACCACCAGACGTCGGGCGACAAGATTCGCCGCGTCGACGCCAAAGTCCTCGCGTACCAGATGCAAACATAAATCGATACCCGCAGCACTGCCGGCGGAGGTCATGACGCCTTCGGCGCCGACGTACAGCACGTCATCGACCACCTCAATCTGCGGAAACCTCGCCCGCAGCTGGTCGGTATAGCGCCAGTGGGTGGTCGCCTGGCGGCCGTTCAGCAGCCCGGCGGCGGCCAGAACGAAAACCCCGGAGCAGATAGAAATGATCCGGCAGCCTCGCGCATGGGCGGCGACCAGCGCTTCGCATAGCCGCGGCGGCACAGGGGAGTCGATACCGCGCCAGCCCGGCACCACGATGGTGTCCGCTTCGCCTAACAGCGCCATGCCGCCGTCGGTCATCAGCCGAATCCCGCCGGTCGCCCGCAGCTCGCCTTCGTCGACGGCGGCCACGGCAAAACGATACCAGCGTTCGCCCATCTCAGGGCGCGGCAGGCCAAAGATCTCGACGGCGACGCCAAATTCAAAAGTACACAGGCCATCGTAGGCCAAGGCAACGACCCGATGTTGTGACAACGTCACGGGTGGAATTGTCATGATTTCAGCGTTTTCAGTCATAGTTCTCGGCAGATGTCGCGCAGGCGGTTAATTAAAGTAGTGGTATCACAGACAAGGAGAAGATGCCATGAGTGTTGTAACCGCTATTGCCCCCGCCAGTTCTACCGACGCTGCCGCCTGGTTTCGTCATAAGCTAAGCCTCGAGACCGACTGCGCCGATGTCTACAGCGCGATGCGCGGAGGAGAAGCGGATTTTGTTCTGCTACACGTCGTCGGCAGTGAGGAAACCTTTGCCCGTCGCCACCTCCCGGGCGCCCTGCATTTACCGCACCGGCAGATTGATGAAGCCAGAATGGCGCAATGGCCTCAGGAGACGCTGTTTGTGGTCTACTGCGCCGGGCCGCACTGCAACGGGGCGGACGTCGCCGCCATGAAGCTGGCGCTACTGGGGCGTCCGGTCAAAATGATGCTCGGCGGTTTGACCGGCTGGGAAGATGAAGGCTTGCCCTTCGCAAAATGAATTTATTTCATGTGCCATGAAATATTGTCGTTTGCCGATGAATCCTCCGCATGCCAGTATCTGGACATATAGACATCCAGAAGTCTAAAAATTCAAATAATGAACTATCACGGTGGGCAACTACCTTGCCCACCGCTAAGGAGACACCATGCAACGTCAGCAGGCCCCGTTCCGCGCAGATATCGTCGGCAGTTTTTTACGTCCGGACGCCATCAAACAGGCCCGCCAGCAGCTGGCCGCAGGCGCTATTGACGCACAGCAGCTGCGGCAGATAGAAAATGAGGCGATTCGCGATCTGGTGCAGCAGCAGTGCGAGTGCGGGCTGCACGTGGTGACCGACGGCGAGTTTCGCCGCGCGTGGTGGCACTTTGATTTCTTTGACGGTTTACAGGGCGTTGAGCGCTACGATTCTGAAAAAGGTATCCAGTTCAACGGGGTACAGACCAAAGCGCACGGGGTTCGCGTCACCGGTAAACTGGCCTTCGGCGATCACCCGATGCTGGAAGATTTTCGCTATCTGAAGAGCGTCAGCGGCAGCGCGCAACCGAAAATGACCATTCCCAGCCCGAGCGTGCTGCACTTCCGCGGCGGGCGCAAAGATATTGACGCGACGGTATATCCGGACCTCGCCGACTATTTCGATGACCTGGCGACCACCTGGCGCGACGCCATTCGCGCCTTCTACGATGAGGGCTGCCGCTATTTACAGCTCGATGACACCGTCTGGGCCTACCTGTGCTCCGATGAGCAGCGTCAGCAGGTTCGCGATCGCGGCGAAGACCCGGATGAACTGGCGCGCATCTATGCCCGCGTTCTGAATAAGGCCCTGGAAGGGAAGCCGGAGGATCTGACCGTTGGCCTGCACGTGTGTCGCGGTAACTTCCGCTCGACCTGGATCTCCGAGGGCGGCTACGAGCCGGTTGCGGAAGTGCTGTTCGGCGGCGTTAACATCGACGCGTTTTTCCTCGAATATGATAACGACCGCTCCGGCGACTTCGCGCCGCTGCGCTATATTCGTCCCGGCCATCAGCAGGTGGTGCTGGGGCTGATCACCACTAAAAACGGCGAGCTGGAAAACCCGGAAGGGGTGAAGGCTCGACTGCAGGAGGCGGCGCAGTACGTCCCGCTGGCGCAGATCTGCCTCAGCCCGCAGTGTGGCTTTGCCTCCACCGAAGAGGGGAATTCCCTGACGGAAGCCCAGCAGTGGGACAAAGTCCGTCTGGTTACCGGCATCGCCGCACAGGTCTGGTAATCTCTTCATAGCGCAGCGTTGCACTATTTTAAGGCAACGCGGCGCCCCCTCTTTTATTTCCCCCATATTCCGCCGCGCTTTCAGGGTATTTCGCAACCTGGCATTGTTTTTGCCTTATCACTTCCGGTTAGTCGTTAATTCATTTTTTGTCTTTGCGCTATTCAGGAGTGACACACATGCAGCGTCG
Organism: Klebsiella pasteurii; assembly: GCF_018139045.1. Lineage (NCBI taxonomy): Bacteria > Pseudomonadati > Pseudomonadota > Gammaproteobacteria > Enterobacterales > Enterobacteriaceae > Klebsiella > Klebsiella pasteurii. The sequence continues at coordinate 1,275,785 of NZ_CP073236.1, read as the reverse complement.
TACATTATTAAAAGCTTTTGCTCTCTCCGCCTCTGTTATCAGCATGGGCTTCTCCCTGCAGGTTTATGCCGCCGACACCATTAAAGTCGGCATTATGCACTCGCTTTCCGGGACGATGGCGATTTCTGAAACCCCGCTGAAAGATGTCGCCCTGATGGCTATCGACGACATCAACGCCAAAGGCGGCGTACTGGGTAAAAAACTGGAACCGGTTGTGGTGGACCCGGCGTCAAACTGGCCGCTGTTCGCCGAAAAAGCGCGGCAGCTGCTGACCCAGGATAAGGTGGCGGCGGTGTTCGGCTGCTGGACCTCCGTATCGCGTAAATCGGTTCTGCCGGTATTCGAAGAGCTGAATGGTTTGCTCTTCTACCCGGTACAGTACGAAGGTGAAGAGATGTCGCCAAACGTGTTCTACACCGGCGCGGCGCCAAACCAGCAGGCGATTCCGGCGGTAGAATACCTGCTGAGCGAAGACGGCGGCGGGGCGAAACGCTTTTTCCTGCTGGGTACCGACTACGTCTATCCGCGCACCACCAACAAAATTCTCCGCGCTTTCCTGCACGCCAAAGGGATTCAGGATAAAGATATCGAAGAGGTCTATACCCCGTTCGGCTATAGCGACTATCAGACTATCGTCGCCAACATCAAGAAATTCTCCGCTGGCGGCAAAACGGCAGTGGTTTCTACCATCAACGGCGATTCCAACGTCCCGTTCTATAAAGAGCTGGCCAACCAGGGCCTGAAAGCGACAGACGTGCCGGTTGTGGCCTTCTCCGTGGGCGAGGAGGAGCTACGCGGCATTGATACCAAACCGCTGGTGGGCAACCTCGCGGCGTGGAACTACTTCGAATCCGTTGATAACCCTACCAACAAACAATTTGTCGCGGATTATCGTGCCTATGCCAAAGCCCATAAGCTGCCGAACGCCGATACCGTCGTAACCAATGATCCGATGGAAGCGACCTGGGTTGGCCTGCACATGTGGGCGCAGGCGGTGACCAAAGCGGGCACCACCGACGTAGACAAAGTGCGCGAAGCGATGGCCGGGCAAACCTTCAAGGCGCCGTCAGGCTTTACCCTGACCATGGATGCCACCAACCACCATCTGCATAAACCGGTGATGATCGGCGAAATCGAAAGCAACGGCCAGTTTAACGTGGTCTGGCAGACCGAAGAACCGGTACGCGCCCAGCCGTGGAGCCCGTGGATTGCCGGTAATGACAAAAAGCCTGATCACCCGGTGAAAACCGCCAGCAACTAAGCGCCAGACCCCGGCGCTGCGCTGGGGTGATTGACTCAGTCCTCCGGGCCCAAAGCCCGGATTTCCCCGAAAAGGAGAACGACCATGAACGCATTGCGCCTCATGTGTTACTTCGCGCTGCTCATGGTCTTGCTACCGTGGCGGGCGCAGGCAGCGGACGCCGACGATTTTGTGGCGGCCAATCGTAGCCAGCAGGCTCAGCTGCTTGAACGGTGGGCCGCCGCGCCCGAAGCCTCGCGTTTACCGCTGTTGCGGGCGCTGAAGAGCGAAACATTACAATCGGACAGCGACGGTCATGCCTTCAGCAAGCAGGGGGAAAAGCTGCTGGCGCTGGGCGAGGTTGCGGCTCCCGAGGGGGCGACAAAACCGGTACGCCTGACCAACCGCCTGCGTAACCTGGCGGCTGGCGCGCTGGCGACGCATCTACTGGTAAGTGACAACGTCACTGAAAGGGCTGCGGCGGTGAAAACCCTTCAGCGCGAGGCCACGCCAGAGATGGCGGGTCTGCTTCAGCAGCGTCTGACGGCGGAAAGCGACGGCGCGGTGAAATCGCAGCTGGAAATTGCGCTGGCCCGTTTACAGCTTGCCAGCTCGCAGCCCGCGCAGAGGCTGGCGGCCATCGCGCTGCTCGGCCACTCCGGCGACCCTGAAACCCAGGCGCTGCTGACGCCGTATACCGATGCGCAACATGAGCCAGACCCGGCGATTCGCGCGGCGGCCCAGGAGAGCCTGAGCAAAATCCAGCATCGCCTGCTGCTGGGCGATCTTCTCGGCCAGGCATTTATGGGCCTCTCTCTCGGCTCCGTTTTGCTGCTCGCCGCGCTCGGCCTGGCCATCACCTACGGTCTGCTGGGGGTGATCAATATGGCCCACGGTGAGATGCTGATGATTGGCGCCTACAGCTGCTGGCTGGTGCAGCAGGCGCTGGCGCAGCTGGCTCCGCAGTGGCTGGCCTTCTATCCGTTAATTGCACTGCCGGTGGCGTTCCTGGTGACCGGCGGTATCGGCATGGCGCTGGAACGCACCGTGATCCGCCATCTCTACGGCCGCCCGCTAGAGACGCTGCTTGCTACATGGGGCATCAGCCTGATGCTCATCCAGCTGGTGCGGATGCTGTTCGGCGCGCAGAACGTTGAAGTGGCTAACCCGGCGTGGCTCTCCGGCGGCGTGCAGGTTCTGCCGAATCTCATTCTGCCGTGGAACCGTCTGGCGGTGCTGGCTTTTGTGCTGCTGGTGCTGCTCTTTACCTGGCTGACGCTGAACAAGACCCGGTTGGGGATGAACGTGCGGGCGGTGACGCAAAACCGCGCGATGGCGGCCTGCTGCGGCGTGCCGACCGGACGCGTCGATATGCTGGCGTTTGGCCTCGGCTCGGGTATTGCCGGGCTGGGCGGCGTCGCGCTGTCGCAGCTCGGCAACGTCGGGCCGGAGCTGGGCCAGGGCTATATTATCGACTCCTTCCTCGTGGTGGTGCTCGGCGGCGTTGGTCAGTTGGCCGGCAGCGTGGCGGCGGCGTTTGGTCTTGGGATCTTTAACAAAATCCTTGAACCGCAGATGGGGGCCGTGCTGGGCAAGATCCTGATCCTGGTACTGATTATCCTGTTTATCCAGAAACGTCCCCAGGGACTGTTCGCCCTCAAAGGGAGGGTTATTGACTAATGAGCCAACCTATTACCTTAACGCTGGCGCGTAAAGCGCCGCGCCCGCTACGCTGGCTCGGCGTTGTGCTGCTGCTGGGCCTGCTGAGTATGCCGTTTCTGGCGCTGCTGCCGGCCTCGCATCCGCTGGCGGTCTCCACCTGGCTGCTGACGCTGACCGGCAAGATCCTCTGCTACGCCATTGTCGCCGTGGCGCTGGATTTGGTCTGGGGCTATGCCGGGATGCTCTCGCTCGGCCACGGGATCTTTTTTGCCCTCGGCGGCTACGCCATGGGCATGTACCTGATGCGCCAGGCGGCGGGCGACGGATTACCGGCCTTTATGTCGTTTTTATCATGGAGCGAACTGCCGTGGTTCTGGTGGGGCACCCAGCATTTCGCCTGGGCTATGCTGCTGGTGGTGCTGGTGCCCGGTCTGCTGGCCCTGGTGTTCGGCTGGTTTGCCTTTCGCTCAAAAATCAAAGGCGTCTATTTTTCGATCATGACCCAGGCGCTGACCTACGCCGGGATGCTGCTGTTTTTCCGTAACGAAACCGGGTTTGGCGGGAACAATGGTTTTACCGGCTTTACCACGCTGCTCGGTTTCTCCGTCACCGCCATCAGCACCCGGGCGGCGCTGTTTATGGCGACGGTGCTGCTGCTGCTGCTCACCCTGTGGATCGGCTATCTGCTGGCGCAGAGTAAATTTGGCCGCGTGCTGACGGCGGTACGCGATGCGGAAAACCGCCTGATGTTCTGCGGCTACGATCCGCGCGGCTTTAAGCTGCTGGTATGGACCCTTTCAGCCGTACTGTGCGGCCTGGCGGGGGCGCTGTACGTGCCGCAGGTCGGGATCATCAACCCCAGCGAAATGTCGCCAACTAACTCTATTGAAGCGGCAATCTGGGTGGCGCTCGGGGGACGCGGAACCTTAATCGGTCCAGTGCTCGGCGCAGGCCTGGTCAATGGCGCGAAAAGCTATTTCACCATGGCGATGCCGGAGTACTGGCAGCTCTTTCTTGGGCTGATTTTTATTATCGTGACGCTATTTTTACCGCGTGGGGTCATTGGCCTGCTGCGTAGAGGAGATCGCTGATGCAACTGGATGAAGAGCTCTTCACCCGCCAGCTGCCGACGGACCGTTTTCGCGAGCAAACCGATCCGGTGCTACAGTTGGAAGAGATTAACGTCAACTTTGACGGTTTTCAGGCGCTGACCAACCTGTCGCTGCAGATTGGCGTCGGCGAGCTACGCTGCGTGATCGGGCCGAACGGCGCCGGGAAAACCACTCTGATGGACGTGATCACCGGTAAAACCCGGCCGCAGAGCGGCAGGGCGCTTTACGATCAGTCGGTGGACTTAACGACCCTCGATCCCATCGCGATCGCTCGCCAGGGCATCGGGCGCAAGTTTCAGAAACCGACGGTCTTTGAGGCGCTGACGGTAGCGGAAAACCTGGAGCTGGCAATGAAAGGCGACAAGTCGGTGTGGGCCAGTCTGCGGGCCCGTCTGAACAGCGAGCAGGCTGACCGAATCAGCGATACCCTGCGCCTGCTGCGGCTTGATGGCGAACGCTATCGACCGGCAGGATTGCTGTCGCACGGGCAAAAGCAGTTCCTTGAAATCGGCATGCTGCTGGTGCAGGAGCCGCATTTGCTGCTGCTGGACGAACCCGCCGCCGGGATGACCGATGCGGAGACGGAATATACTGCCGAGCTGTTCCGCACCCTGGCCGGGCAGCATTCGCTGATGGTGGTCGAGCATGATATGGGCTTTGTCGAGACCATCGCCGACAGGGTGACGGTGCTGCATCAGGGGCAGGTGCTGGCGGAAGGATCATTGAGGGAAGTGCAGGCCAACGAACAGGTGATTGAAGTTTATCTCGGACGTTAAGGAGCGCGGATGCTACAGGTTAATCAACTACACCAATACTATGGCGGCAGCCACATTCTGCGCGGGGTGGATTTTTCCGCCCGCCAGGGCGAAATCACCTGTCTGCTCGGGCGCAACGGGGTGGGGAAAACCACCTTGCTGAAGTGTCTGATGGGGCTGATCCCGGCGCGCAGCGGCGAGGTGCGGTGGCAGGAGAAGAATATCACCCACCGCAAACCGCATCAGCGGGTACAGTCAGGGATCGCCTACGTGCCGCAGGGGCGGGAGATTTTTCCACGCCTGACGGTCGAGGAGAATCTGCTGATGGGGCTGTCCCGCTTTCCCGCCCGCGACGCGCGGGCGGTGCCGGAAGAGATTTATCAGCTGTTTCCGGTGCTCAAAACCATGAAGCAACGGCGCGGGGGCGACCTCTCCGGCGGCCAACAGCAGCAGCTGGCGATTGGTCGGGCGCTGGCCAGCCGTCCTCAGCTGTTGATTCTTGATGAACCGACGGAGGGCATTCAGCCGTCGGTGATTAAGGAGATTGGCGAGGTTATTCGCCAGCTGGCGAACCGCGGGGATATGGCGATTCTGCTGGTGGAGCAGTTCTATGATTTCGCCGCAGGTTTAGCGGATCGCTATCTGGTGATGTCGCGCGGCGCGATTATTCAACAGGGCAACGGCCGCGATATGGAAGCCGAAGGCGTCCGCGGGATGGTCACCATTTAACCCTTCCCGGATGGCGGCCTCCCTCCGGCTCGCGCTGCGCTTAGCCGGGCTACAGGTATACAGCAGTCTGCTGGCCCGTAGCCCGGGCAAGGCGCGTCGAGCGCCGCCCCCCGGGAAAAAGCGCGCAGAGGGTTATTTGCGCAGCAGCCGCTGCAGACGCGCCTGACGCCAGCTATTGATCCATTCGCCAAAGACAAACAGGCGTAACCCTTTAACCACCAGCAGCGTCCCCCAGATGATGGCCACCCATGCGGACCAGTAGCTGTCTGCGCCGGTCAGCCAGTTTAGCAGCGCCAGCATAACGCAGACGACGACAGCTACCGTCAGAGAACGGAAAAAACGGCTCTCGCATTCGACGCGCGCTTTGGCTTCCTCAATGCGTAAATCCAGCGACTCCTCATGCCCCTCCGGCGACTCGCCGCTAATCTCGGCGACGTTGACTTCAAACACCGCCGCAAGCGCGCTGAGCGTCTCCAGGCCGGGGCGGTCGCCGTTCTCGATGCGTTGAATGGTGCGCACGCTCACGCCGGCCAGTTCGGCAAGCTGCTCCTGTGACCAGGCGCGCTGCAAACGTAATTGTTTAACCTGATTGCTATTGTTCATTGTTTCTATCTCCGGGTGAAAACCTGAGATGGAGTATTATCGAGCGGGCTGTCGGTCACCACGATCGGAACCCGACAGGGACGCGACAGCAACCTGACAACCGCACGGCGCCTGACCTCAGGCGCTGGCGACCGCGCTGCCGTTCCACGGACGAACGTTCATCCCACGGAAAATCATCAGCCATGCGGCGATAATAGCCAACATCAATATCGCAAACAGCGACCAGTGCGGTAAGTGAGTCAAAATCGTCCCGGTCAGCATCGGGTTAAACGCCGCTCCCAGCCAGCCCAGCGACTGGGCGGAAAAGTAGCTGGCTTTCATGCCCGGCGGCGCAATGTTATCGATCAGCATATATTCACCCGGCGCGTAAATTACCTCCCCGAGGGTAAAAATGGCGGCGGAGACGCCCCACAGCAGCAGGCTATTATCGGAAATGACAAATCCGCCCAGTCCGATCACAAAACAGGCCGTCCCAAAGGTCATTAGCGGGCGAATATTACGAGCGGTCAGGCGCCGGCCGACGGCATACTGCAACGCCACCACCACGGCGGCGTTGACCGGCAGCACCACGGCAACCACTTTTTCGGCAAAGTCGCTATCGGCAACCACCAGCACATACTGGGAAATACAGGAGGCGAACGAACCGCCGACAAAAGAGGCCAGCAGGCCGGAGAGGGTAAACCACAGCAGAGCGCGATCGCGCAGCAGCACTGACGGCGACCACTGGACCGCGTTATCCTGAGCAACCGCGGCGCTGGCGCGCTGAACAAACAGCTGAATAAATACCAGCGGCAGGGCGGCGCAGCCGGCCGCCAGCCAGAACGGCAGGTTAATGCTGTGCATAACCAGCAGGGTGCCGATCGGCGGCCCGACGGTCCAGCCAATGTTGAGGAAGGTGTAGTTGAGGGAAAATATCTGCGCTTTCTTCGCCGGCGAGAGTACGTCGGCGAACCACGCTTTCAGCACGGTTGAGAATACGGAGTAGGCGCAATTAATCAGCGCGAAGAAAAAGACCACCAGCGCGACGCTGTTAACCAACGGAATCGCGATAAAACCGCCAATAAACGCCAGCACGGCGAGCGTCATATAGCGCTTTTTATCGAACTTATCGGCGAGAATGCCAAAACCCATGCTGAACAGCACCCCAACGATCAGCGCGCTCGACAGCGCATAGCCGATTTTATCCACCTCCAGTTGATACTGACGGGTGAGGTAGATCGTCATAAAAGGTAACGTTGCGCCACGGCCAATGGTTAACAGCAACGACGAAGCCAGCAGCGCTGCGGTTGAGCGCCTGAGAGTCGGTATCATTTTTTCCTTGCCTGATATGATGTTATTTTTGTTGTCACGATCACAAATAGCACGCTAACCGAGGCTTGTATAGTTCCCATCGGTAATGAAAAGCACGTCAGCGCCCTACCGAAAATAATGATCTATGCGGCGGGCGAATTATTCGTTACTTTGATTTTGTTCACAAAAATTCCAATAACAACCGAGGCGGGTATGACGCGTAAAGACGGACTGCTGGCATTGCTAGTGGTGGTGGTATGGGGGCTGAATTTCGTGGTGATCAAGATGGGACTGCATAATATGCCGCCGCTGATGCTTGCCGGGCTGCGCTTTTTGCTGGTGGCTTTCCCGGCGCTGTTCTTCGTCGCGCGACCAAAAATTCCGTTAACCCTGCTGCTGGGCTACGGCCTGACGGTTAGCTTCGGTCAGTTTGCGTTTCTGTTCTGCGCGATCAGTCTTGGCATGCCAGCCGGGCTGGCATCGCTGGTGCTGCAGGCCCAGGCCTTTTTCACCATCATTCTCGGGGCGTTTATTTTCGGCGAACGTTTGCAGGGGAAACAGCTGGCGGGGATCGCGCTGGCGATTTTCGGCGTGCTGGTGCTGGTCGAAGCCAGCCTCGGCGGTCAGCACGTGCCGCTGGTGGGCTTTATGCTAACGCTGGCCGCGGCGTTGAGCTGGGCCTGCGGCAATATCTTCAACAAGAAAATTATGTCGCATGCGAGCCGGCCGCCGATTATGTCTTTGGTGGTGTGGAGCGCGTTGATTCCGGTGCTGCCGTTTATGCTGGCGTCGTGGATCCTCGACGGTCCGCAGGTCATGGCGGCAAGCCTGCTGCATATCGACCTGCTGACGATCCTGTCGCTGCTATACCTGGCGTTTATTGCCACTATCATCGGCTACGGGATCTGGGGGGCGCTGCTCGGCCGCTATGAGACCTGGCGCGTGGCGCCGCTGTCGCTGCTGGTGCCGGTTGTCGGGATGGCCAGCGCCGCCTTATTGCTCGGCGAGACGCTGAACAGTCTGCAGCTGCTGGGGGCGGTACTGATTCTGGCCGGGTTGTATATCAACGTGTTTGGCCTGCGGATCGCGCGTCCGGGCGTGGCGCGGGGGTAAAAAAAAGCCCCGGTAACGGGGCTAAAGGGATTTACAGGCCTTGCTGGTTGTAATAGGGCACGCCCAGTTCATCTGATTTATCACTGCCCGAAGCCATGTGATTGAAATCAAAAGGCGAATCGTTATGTTCGGAAGGAATAATCATCGCATCCCGGTTGTTGTGACGAACAGGAGTGCTGGTTTGCTCCGCGTAACTTTGGCCTGAGGCCAGCGCCAGTAGCACGATGGCGGCGGAAGCGAATAGTTTCATTATTTCCTCAATACGTCTTTTTGCAGGCGGTTAACAACAGTTGTTCAGTGGGAGCAGATAGCGCGACTCGCCCGGTACATTGGTAATACGGTACTGGTGCGGCGGAACATCGAAATAGTTTTTAAAAGTTCGCGTCAGCGTTTGCTGCGATTCAAAACCGTAGCGCTCGGCCAGGTATAAGATAGGCTCGTTGCTCTGCTTCAGCTTCTGCGCGATCTCGGTCAGCTTACGGCTGCGGATATACTGTCCCAGCGAGTGACCGGTCTCTTTCTTAAACATTCTTTGCAGGTGCCACTTGGAGTAACCTGAGCGCTCTGAAACCTTCTCCAGCGACAGGGGCGATTCCAGGTTATCCTCGATCCACGACAAAATACTATGGATAGTGATGGCGTCGTTATTGCGTCTGGACATCATCTTACCTCTTCTTATTACGACAGAACTTTTTTGAGTAAACACTCAAGAGTGGCCACTTCATCCGTCGACAGATTTTTTGTTAGTTCCTGGTGCAATTTCTGACCCACAACCTGATGACATTGCTCACAAAGGGCTGCGCCGTCTGGCGTTAACTGTACCAGCACGCCGCGCTTGTCAGTCGGGTTGGGTAACCGTTCAATCCAGCCTTTACAGACCAGGCGGTCGAGCATGCGCGTCATTGCGCCTGGGTCGACCGAAAGTACGGTTTTCAGCTCAACGGGGGTAATACACACTTCGCAACGAATGGAACAGAGCACCCGGAACTGGGTGGAAGTAATATCCATCGGCGAGAGATAGTCGTTGAGCAGGCGATCTTTTTTCTGGTTAACCATCTGGATCAAGCGACCAAGGGGGATCATTTCGTTAAACAGGTCGCTTGTACTTTTCACAATGGTTGCCCAGGCAATGACTTAGTTGCGGGAGATATTATTGCCTAGGCAAATATAAGTCAACCTGATGAATTGCCCGATGCCACGATTTGCTAAAACGAATTGATGTGATGCAGGTCACTCTATTTCGCGTTGTTGTCTTATGATTTGATGGAGTGGTGAATGCGTTCTGCGGAGAACGGGTACAATCTGACCCCAGACGATATACTCAGTACGCCTCATTTTTTGCTAATCCAATATTTACAGGACCTTAATTCTCTATGATGGATCTTTTTAAAGCGATAGGCCTGGGGCTGGTGGTGATTCTACCGCTGGCGAACCCGCTGACTACCGTAGCGCTGTTCCTGGGCCTGGCCGGGAATATGAACAACGCCGAGCGTAACCGTCAGTCGCTGATGGCCTCGGTTTATGTGTTCGCCATCCTGATGGTCGCCTGGTATGCCGGACAGGTGGTGATGAACACCTTCGGAATATCGATTCCCGGTCTGCGTATTGCCGGCGGCCTGATTGTCGCCTTTATCGGCTTCCGCATGCTGTTTCCACAGCAAAAAGCCCACGATTCGATGGAAGCCAAGCTGAAATCGGAAGAGCTCGAGGATGAACCGACCGCCAATATCGCCTTCGTTCCGCTGGCGATGCCAAGCACCGCCGGGCCGGGGACAATCGCGATGATTATCAGCTCAGCGTCGACGGTAAAGCACGGGGCGAGCTTCCCGGACTGGGTTGTGTTGGTGGCGCCGCCGATTATTTTTGCCCTGGTCGGGATTATCCTCTGGGGCTGCCTGCGCAGTTCTGGCGCGATTATGCGTCTGGTCGGGAAGGGCGGCATTGAGGCGATTTCGCGCCTGATGGGCTTCCTGCTGGTCTGCATGGGCGTGCAGTTTATTATTAACGGCGTGCTGGAGATTATTTCGACTTATCACGCCTGACGACTTTGCGTCGACAGAAAAATAAAAAAGCCTGCCGATTTTGCAACCGGCAGGCTTTTTTTACGCCGAACTATCAGGAGTGATGCGGCTGGTGATCTTCCAGCGATACCGGCCAGCGACGGAAAATCATCACCGCCCAGATTAACGCGATAACGGCTGGGATCGCGCCGACGTAGCCAATAGACGCCATCGACAGATGGCTGCTGACCTGGCTGCCGACCAGCGCGCCCGCGCCGATGCCGATATTAAATATCCCCGAGAACAACGACATCGCCACGTCGGTGGCGTCCGGCGCCAGCGCCAGCACTTTCACCTGCATACCGAGACCGATAATCATGATCGCCACGCCCCAGAAGACGCTCAGCAGCATCAGGTGATTGGCGTTGTGCGAGGCGGGCAGCAGCAGCAGCAAACACGCCAGCAGCAGGCCAATCGCGGCGTTAATCAACCCGGAAGCATGCAGGTTGCCGAGTTTACCAAACAGGATGCTGCCGACGATCCCCGCACCGCCCAGGGTCAGCAGCAGCAGAGTGGCGAAGTTGCCGCTCAGCCCGGCCACCGTCTGGACAAACGGTTCAATATAGCTGTAGGCGGTATAGTGCGCGGTCACCACGATGACCGTCAGCAAATAGATGCTCAGCAGCGCAGGGCGGCGGAACAGCACCGGCAGGCTTTTCAGCGACCCTGAGTGCTCGCTCGGCAGCTTAGGTAGCAGTTTGATCAGGCAAACCATGGTGACCAGCGCCCCCAGGCCGATGACCAGGAAAGTGGTGCGCCAGCCAAAATACTGCCCGACAATACGGCCGATTGGGATGCCGAAGACCATCGCCAGTGCGGTACCGGTGGCAATCAGGCTCAGCGCCTGCGCCCGTTTACCCGGCGGGGCCATACGAATAGCCAGCGCGGAGGTGATCGACCAGAACACCGCGTGGGCGAAGGCGATGCCGATACGGCTGATCACCAGCACGTTGAAGTTCCAGGCCAGGAACGACAGCACGTGGCTGGCGATAAACAGGATAAACAGGCCAACCAGCAGGCGACGGCGTTCCATCTTGCTGGTCAGCAGCATAAAAGGCAGCGACATCAGGGCGACAACCCAGGCGTAGATCGTCAGCATGATCCCCACCTGCGCCGTTTCCATGCCAAAGCTGTCGGCGATGTCCGACAGCAGGCCCACGGGCGCAAATTCGGTGGTATTAAAGATAAATGCCGCAATCGCAAGCGTGACTACGCGAAGCCACGCGACCTTGCGTGAAACCGTATTTGTCATCATAAGTTCAGGGCTGGTTACAAAGAGGAAAGAAGTGGGACGATCTTAAAACGATTGCTGCTGAAAATACAATCATTTTGTGATCTGCATCTCATTTTTGTTGAGGCGAGGTTTCTGCGACTAACGGATTAATTTTTCTATTAAACGTGTGGATTTCTCCCGTTTATGTCATGTTATCGATAAGTAAAAAAAAAGAGGGACAGAACAATGCAGGAAATTAGCTTTTATCTGGTTGATGCCTTCAGCGATCGTAACTTTGGCGGTAACGCGGCGGCGGTTTGCCCGCTCACCGAATGGCTGCCGGACGAAACGCTGCTGAAAATGGCCCAGCAGCATAATCAGTCGGAGACCGCGTTTTTTGTGCGTACGGATGAGGGGTATGAGCTGCGTTGGTTTACGACGCTGTACGAAATCAACCTCTGCGGCCACGCGACCCTGGCGGCCTCGCACGTCATTTTTGAATATTTCGACCACCCCTCGTCGACAATCGTGTTTAGCACCCGCTTCGTCGGCGAGCTTCGCGTCACCCGCAGCGGTGACTGGCTGACGCTGGATTTCCCGGCCTGGGCGACGACGGTCGTTGAACAGCCGCCAGCTGAACTTTTGACGGGGCTCGGGGTGAGCGACGCGGTGGAAGTTCGCGTGGCGCGCGATTATCTGGTGATTTTAGCCGACCGCCAGCAGGTCGAGGCCGTGCGTCCGGACATGCATATGCTCCAGCGCCTTGGCAAAATGATCTGTATCAGCGCCGCGGATGAAGAGTATGACTTTGTCAGCCGTTTCTTCTGCCCGGGCGAGTCGGTGGCGGAAGACCCGGTCACCGGGTCCGCGCACAGCATGCTGATTCCCTACTGGGGCGAGAAGCTCGGCAAAACGGAGATGCAGGCGCGGCAGGTGTCGGCCCGCGGCGGCGACCTGCGCTGCCAGTGGCGGGGCGATCGGGTTCTGATCGGCGGTCAGGCGACGACCTACCTCATCGGCACCATAACTTTACGCTAAGGAGGCCCGGTGATTGACGTTCCTGTCTATCTGGTGGCGGCGTTCAGCGAGCAGCCTTTTGCCGGTAATCCGGCGGCGGTATGTCTGCTCAAGGAGTGGCTGCCGGATGAGCTGCTGCTCAAAATGGCCCAACAGCACAACCAGTCGGAAACCGCGTTTGTGGTGCCTGAGAGCGATGGTTTTGCGCTGCGCTGGTTTACCACCCGCAACGAGGTTAATCTTTGCGGCCACGCCACGCTTGCCAGCGCGCACGTGATATTTCATCACCTGGATTATCCTGATGCGGTGATTCACTTCGCGACCGCTTCCGGTCGGCTGACCGTGAACCGCGAAGGCGATTGGCTGACCCTGGATTTCCCGGCGGGGCAAACCGAAGAGCGCGAGCCGCCCGCGGCGATGCTCTCCGCGCTGGGGATTGACAGCTATCTCCACGCCCGCAAGGGGCGCGCATGGCTCATCGAACTTGCCTCTCGTGACCGGGTCGAAGCCCTGCGGCCCAACATTGCGGCGATGACGCCCGGTGAACATAAAGTGACCGTGACGGCGGCAGGCAGCGGCGAATATGACTTCGTTAGCCGCTTTTTCTCACCCGGCGAAGCGGTGTGGGAAGATCCGGTAACCGGTTCGGCGCATACCATGCTGATCCCATACTGGAGTGCGAAGCTGGGCAAAACCCATCTGCTGGCGCGTCAGGTTTCCGCGCGCGGCGGAGATATTCGCTGTCAGCTGAAGGGCGAAAGAGTCTTGATGAGCGGCCAGGCGGTGACCTATTTAAACGGCGTCATCACGCTGCGCTAGCCAGGCCGTAATAATAAGACAGGATCGGCGAGAGGTCAGCCGATCCTGAGCCTGAGTGGATGACCAGGCGGAAGTATCCTGCGTACGCGACGAAAATCCAACGCCACAAGCGGGTAAAACGACGATGGGGCTTATCCGTTAATTACATCGGAAATATAACGATCGCGCCGACGCATAATGCCAGAATTCGAATTAAGTACATGGGTACCGAAAATAGCCAGAATTCCGGCAATTTATATTTACCCATTCCCAGAATCATTGCCGGCATGCCGTCAATCGGCATATAGCCGCCGTTCCAGCCTGAAATGACCACGGCAATAGCGGCCGCGGTTGGGTTAAGGCCGAGGCTGGTGCAGGCGGCTATAGCAATCGGCGCGAAGATATAGACCGACCCCATGTTCGAACCGGTAAAGGTGGCGCAGGTACTGGTCAGCAGCGCAAAGATAAAAATAAAGACGAACGGAGAGACGCTGGAGCCGAGCACGCCCGCAACCGCATCGCCCACCATTGCCGTAAACCCGGTGCCCGCCAGCGCGTCGGCGACGCCGATAACCCCGGCCATCATCAGGATAACCGGCGCGCCCATATGATCGCGCACCTCCTTGAAGTCGACGACGTTAATCATCATGACGAACGCGGCGGCAAGGCCCGGCACCACGTAGGCGATATTGCCTAACTGATTCATCAGCATCATGCCGACCACGCTGACGGCGAATGCCCCGACGGTGCAGTACTCTTTCCACGCGGGCAGGGTGACGGCTTCCTCTTCGCGCACCGCCATGGCCTCTTCAGAAGCATCGGCTATTGGGTGATCGGGTAAAAAGCGCCAGGCAAGCAGGCACCATGCCAGGAACGCCAGCGACATCACCAGATTCACCAGCGCGAATTTCACCATCGAAATTTCTTCGTTAAATCCGGCGGTTTGCAGCACCGTCGCGGTGACGCCGAACAGCAGCGCGACGTTAACCGGAAACAGCGGATGGTTGGTGGCGAATCCCAGCGGCATCATCAGCTTCGAGGTCGGCAGCTTCTTGCTGTAGGGGATCGTCGAGACCAGCGACAGGATCAGCACGTAGTAGCCGGTTGAGCCAGTACCCGCCAGGCTGGCGCCGAGCATCACAATCAATAGCAGTAGAGCATAGCTTTTGTAGCTGCCTCTGTTCACCAGATTCACCATCGCGGACTTGACGTTGCCTATCAGCCGCGTTTTCTGCAGCGCCGCCATGACCACCATAAACCCGGCGATCATGATGACGCTGGAGTTTACAAACCCGGCAAAAGCCTGCTGGACGTTGGCGAGCCCGGTCACAACCAATAGCAGACAGGCCAGCAGCGGCGGTGCGCCAAAGGCCATTTTGTCCGACATGATAAGCACGATCATCAGCACCAGAATGCCCAGCGCCAGAATCATTTCCATTGTCATCGTTATTGCTCCTTATTATTTACCCTTCCAGCATGTCGCCCGGCACTTTAAATACGGCTTTGCGTACCGTTACCGGCGCGTCTACCGCGCACAGCGCCTGGTGGGGTTCGCCGGGCAGAAATAGCGCAAAATCACCGGCATGCAGGGTGATGGATACCGGTAGAGGGCAATCGCGGGCGATAAACAGATCCGGTTTGCGCTCTTCATCGCTATCCTGCGCGACGCGGAGCGTTCCGGCGTTAATCACCTCGCAGCCTGCCAGCATCACCTGAATATCGGCCCATTGATGGTGATATTCGGTGTGACGCCGCGCGGCGGGCTGGGTGGACGCTTCGCCGATATCGCAATACCAGCGACAGTTTTCCGGCTGCCAGCGCCCGTCTTTCCTGGCGCTCAGCGCCGCTAGCGTGGCCTGCGGATGGGCGAGAATTTGCCGCAGCGCTGGGGGAAGCCCTGCCAGCGGCAGAGCGTTAAGGTTGCCGACGATCATAGCGCGGACTCCTTCACCCATTCGGGCGTGATATGCACGTATTTAATCGCCTGGCGGAACCAGGTGTAGGCAATGTGCAGCGTGCCGTCCGCCCCTTGTTTAATGCTCGGGTAGGAGAACTCGCGATTGCGCTTATCCAGCGAATTGTTAGTCATGCAGTAGCCGTCGCCTTCATCGAGATTGCGCCGCCATGGCCAGGTTTTACCGCCATCGGCAGAGAGGGCGACAGTCATCGGCGCGCGCGGCGCGCCCCAGAACGCCGAGCGACCGCCGTTAGCTTCTGGCTCTTTACGGCTGCTGTCGCCGTCGTCGATTTCATCGTAAAGCGACGCGCGACGTTCCAGCGCGCCGGCGGCGCTCATGGGGTTAAACACCAGCGCCAGTTCGCCGCTGGAAAGGGTAGTGACCTGAATAGACGAGTTATTATTGGGCAGCACCGTCGGCTCAGGCGCTGACCAGCTTTCCCCGTTGTCCACCGACTGGCTGTAGTAGATATTGTCTGCCCAGCGGCTGCGAAAGAGGGCCACCAGCACGCCGCCCGGCAGCGGGGTGATATTCATATGCACGCAGCCGAGACTGTGCGGGACTTCGACGTCACGCCAGGTTTTGCCCTTATCGGCGGAGATTTTGACGGCGCTGATATCGTCGTTGCCGACCCACTTTTCGCCCGGCCGCGTGCGGCAGTAGAAGACCGGTAGCAGCCAGTTGCCGTTGTCCAGAACGGTCATCGGTTGGCGAATAAAGGTGCCGGGCTTGTCGAGCAGGGTGGCAATGTCGCCCCAGGTCTGACCCAGATCCGTTGACTGGCGGTAGCGCACGATGGCGGTATCCTGATTGCCGGAGATCTGCGCGGTCCACAGCAGCCACAGCACGTTATCCGGGTCGAGAAAAAGCAGCGGATTTTGCTCTGAGCGGCTGGGGTCGTCGGACAATTTGACCGCATCGCACCATTGGCGACGGCCGGGGAGCAGGCGCGACCCCCAGACGGAGATATCGGCGACGCCTTCCTGAGTGCCGCCAAACCACACGCACATCAGCGAGCCGTCCGGCAGCGGCAGCAGGTTAGCCGCGTGATTTTGCGGGCAGGATGAGGGGAGCATGGCGGTTTCCACGCGCTCATCCTGCGGGTGCTGAGAAATAATACCGTCACGAACTGCGGTTACAGACATATTCACTCTCCGTTATTTTAGTAGGGTTTTATTTATTGATCGGTAATGAGACGTAAGCGTCTTGCTGCTGTGAAGCTTTAATGATTTTTCTGCTGCGAATAATATTTAGCGTTTCTACCGCCAGCGAAAAGAAAATAGCAAAATAGAGGTAGCCTTTCGCAATGTGTATTTCCAGACTGTCGGCCACCAGTAATATCCCTACCAGCAGCAGGAAGGTTAATGCGAGCATTTTCATGGTTGGTGTATTATTCACAAAATCGCCGATGGTTTTCGCCGCCAACATCATTACGCCGACGGCGATAATGACCGCTGTAATCATAATAAAAATATGCTGCGATAGACCGACTGCGGTAATAACAGAATCAAGGCTGAAGACGATATCCAGCAGCATAATCTGGATGATGGCCCCGGCCAGCGAGAGCTGGCGCAGGCCGTCGCTGTGCGACTCTACTTCCGGCTGAAGCTCGCCGCGTATTTCCTGCAGTGATTTGTAAATAAGAAAACAACCGCCAACAAATAAAATAATCGTGCGCACAGAAACGACAAACTGGGCAATGGTAAATAGCGGCAGCGTAATGTGCGCCAGCCAGGCAATCGACACCAGCAATAACACGCGCATGATCATTGCGCCACTGAGCCCTAACTTGCGGGCAAGATTTTGCTGATGGGGCGGGAGTTTCGCCACCACCAGTGAAAGAAATATAATATTATCGACCCCGAGAATAATCTCCAGGAAGGTCAGCGTGATTAGCGTCAACCCTATTTCAGGGTCCAGCATCCAGATAAACATGGCAACATCCCTTACACAGCGTAAGACGTGTTATAAATAATCGTCAAGATTGTCGGTGCTGTTTATTCCTGTAACCGGCACCGACGATCGAACCCGGTATTCCTGGTGTGTTCAGGAAATATACCTGGCGATAATGTCTTTGATTTTTTCGCACTGGGCTGGCGTAAAGCTGACCGCATAGCGGCTGTCGCCGACGGCAAAACCCATCAGCTGCAGCGCTTTTTTTACTGCCGCCGGCGAGAACGCCACTTTATACAGATCGGTACGCAGCCCGGTCACGCTCTCCTGAGCATGGCGGGAGCCATCAATATCGCCGGCGTTAAAGCGCGCCCAGATGGCGTTGATCTCTTTCGGCGCGACGTTGGCCAGCCCGGAAATACAGGCGGAACAACCGTCAATAAATCCCTGATGAATCAGCGAATCGGGGCCATTCAGCACGTCGAAATTGGCAATGCCTCGCGCCGCATCGAGAAATCCCGTCAGGCTTTCGTAACTTCCGGCGCTGTCTTTGACGCCGATGATGTTGGCGTGCCGCGCCAGAACGCGCGCGGTCTGAGGTTCGATGGTATTGCCGGTACGCGCCGGGATGTTGTACAGGAATATCGGTACGCTCAGAGCGTCAGCGATGGCCGTATAGTGGCTGATAAGCTCATCCTGCGTCAGCGGGACAAACCACGGGGTGATGACCGAGACCGCATCGACGCCCAGTTTTTCGATCTGCTGACCCAAACGGATGGTTTCCCGAGTCGACACTTCGCCAATATGCGCCACCACTGGCGCACGACCGGCGACCTCTTCCACGCAGGCTTTAGCGACAGCGACTTTTTCCGCTTCATTGAGCACAAAAAACTCGCCGTTGGTCCCGCCGCAGAAAATACCGTTGCCGGCGGCGAGCTGACGCTGAATCTGCTGCTTCAGCGACGGAATATTTACCGCGCCCTCGGCGGTAAAGGGCGTCACGATGGCGGTCAGTACGCCGGTAATTGCATTGCTCATATTCATATTTCCCGAGTGTTATGGCTGTGGAAATAGGGTGCGGTAGATCGCTTCGACCTGCTGCTGGTTAACGCTGCACGGCGCGTTATTGAGTAAACGTTTGACGTTTAGCGCCGCTTCGCTCAGCTCGCCGATGCTTTCCGGCGGCACGCCCAGCGCGGCGAGGTTGTCTGGCAGCTGTAGGCGTTTCACCAGCGCGGCCAGCCAGGCGACCAACGCATGAGATTTTTCTTCTTCGCTGAGCGTCAGATCGGCCTCAGGGATCAGATCCCAGACCTGGGCAAATTTCGCCACCGCATGCGGGCGCACTGCTTTCATACAGGGCGCCAGCAAAATCGCGTTCGCCACGCCGTGCGGCAGATGGTATTTGCCGCCCAACGGATAGGAGAGGGCATGAACCAGATGGGTACCCGCATGGTTGATCGCCACGCCGCCATAATAAGAGGCCCACAGCATCTCCAGCTTCGCGCTCAGGTTCTGCGGCTCGGTCACCGAGAGCTCGATATTGCGTACCAGCTTGCGCAGGCCAATCAGCGCCGCGTTATCGCTCACCGGATTGGCAACGGTGGCGGTAAAGCACTCAATCAGGTGGCACAGCGCGTCGATGCCGGTAGAGGAGGCGATGTGTGCGGGCATGCTGGTGGTCAATTCCGGCAGCAGGGCAACGTAATCCGGCAGCAGAACCGGGGAGATAATGCCCACTTTGGTACTCTGCTCCGGGATAGCCAGTATTGCGTTCGGCGTGGCCTCTGAGCCGGTCCCGGCGGTGGCGGGAATTAACAGAGAGGTTACTTTTTGCTGCGGTTTTTCGCCTGCCAGCAGCGCGTCAAGCCCCGGTGAGCAGGGATGCAGCAGGACCGAGAGCAGCTTGGTCACATCCAGAACGCTACCGCCGCCAATCCCCACGATAAGCTGCGGCTCGCTGGCGCTGACGAGGCGCTGAATCTGCGCCATATCGTGCTGGCTCGGCTCGGCGGGCACCGTATCCACGATCTGCACCTGACGCCCCTCATCCTGCAGAAGCGCGCGGATCTGCTGCGCGGCATCGAGTTTGCCCACGTTGCCGTCAGTGACCAGCAAAATGCGCCGTTTGCCCGCCAGCAGCGGCAGCAGGGCGGTAAAGGCGCCCGCGCCGCTAATCAGAGTGCTGTTAATGGTTGCCACTTTTTTCTCCTCTTTTATGAATGATTAAATTTAATCATCCGTTCTGCGTGCCATTCACATTGTGGGGTGAAGTTATAATTTATACGGCGATTTAATAACTTGAGCTTGCTCACATTTAATCAATTGTGATTGAATATAATCATTATCAATGTCGAACAGTGATAAAAGGGAAAGCGATGGGCAGCGGGGATAATAAGGTGTTGGTTCTGGCGGACGACTTCACCGGCGCTAATGACGCCGGCGTCAGCCTGGCGGAGACGGGAATGCGGGCGGAAGTGGCGTTTTCCGATCGCTATCGGGGAGAGGCGCAGGCGCTGATCCTCAATAGCGACAGCCGCGCGCAGCCCGCCGCAGAAGCGGCACGGCGTATTACGTATCTCTTGCAGGCTATCTTGCCGCGTTTTCAGCCGCGCTGGACGGTGAAGAAAATCGACTCCACCCTGCGCGGCAACCTCGGCGCCGAACTGGAGGCGACGATGCGCGCTCTGGCGTGCTCCGTGGCGGTCCTGGCCCCGGCTTTCCCGGCGGCAGGCCGGGTGACGCGAGATGGGCTGTGCTATGTGCGCGGCCTGCCGGTCAATGAAACCGAGTTCGCCACCGACCCGAAAACGCCGGTCGGCAGCGCGGATATCGCCGCCGTGGTGGCGCAGCAAAGCGAGCTGCGCTGCCTTAGGGCGACGGTCGATACCCTGGCGACCGCGCTGGCGCAGACGGGCGATGTACCGCGAGTATTGATCGTGGACGCCGAAGAGGATCGGCAACTGGACGCCATTATCGAGGCAGTCGCGGCCTGCGATCGGAAAGTGCTGCTGGCGGGGTCGGCAGGATTGTGTGACGCCCTGGCGCGTCGGCTGGCTGCCGTACCGCGCGGACCGCTGCTGGCGATTGTCGGTTCAATGAGCGAGATCGCGCAACAGCAGGTCGCCCGGCTTGAGGCGCATCCGCGCGTTGTTCGCGTAGAAATTGATGTCGCGATGGCCTTTGGCGGCGATGTCGACGCTGACGCCCGACGCATCGCCTCGGTATTGAGTGAAAATAATCATTGCGTCGTCACCACGCGTCCCGATAGCGAGGCGCGAAAGGGCATTGATGCCCTGTGCCGTCAGCACGGCGTCGATCGCACCGCGCTTGGCGAACGTATCTGCGCGTATCTGTCGCAGGTCAGCGAACGGGCCATCGCCCAGCGCCAGCCGGGGGCGCTATATCTGTCCGGCGGCGACGTGGCCATCGCCGTCGCGCAGGCGCTGGGGGCCAGCGGATTTCATATTACGGGTCGGGTGGCGCAGTGCGTGCCGTACGGCAATTTTCTGGGTAGCAGCTGGCAGCGGCCGGTAATGACTAAGGCAGGCGGATTCGGAACGGAAACCACCCTGCTGGAGGTCGTGAACTTTATTGAGGAGAAAATGAGTGACTAACATCATAGCGGTAACGATGGGAGATCCGGCAGGCATTGGCCCGGAAATTATTATTAAATCCCTGGCGGAGGGGAAACTGAACGGTGCGCCGGTGGTGGTGGTGGGCTGCGCGCGGACGCTGCGGCGGATCCTGGCGATGGAGATCACCCCTCGCGCCGAGCTACGAATCATTGATAATCCGGGACAGGCGCGGTTTAGTCCTGGCGTCATCAACGTTATCGACGAACCGCTGACCGATCCGCAGGGACTGCGCCCGGGCGAGGTACAGGCACAGGCAGGTGATTTAGCGTACCGCTGCATCAAGCGGGCGACCAACCTGGCGATGGCCGGAGAAGTGTTCGCGCTCGCCACCGCGCCGTTAAATAAAGAGGCGCTGCATCTGGCCGGGCACCATTTCCCAGGGCATACCGAAATGCTGGCTCATCTGACGCAGACCAAAGATTTCGCGATGGTGCTGTATACCGATAAGCTCAAGGTTATCCATATCTCCACCCATGTGGCGCTGCGTAAATTCCTCGATAACCTGAACCAGCCGCGGGTGGAGACGGTGATTGGTATTGCCGATAGCTTCTTGCGCCGGGTGGGTTATAGCCAGCCGCGTATCGCCGTCGCCGGGGTTAATCCTCACGCCGGGGAAAACGGCCTGTTTGGCGATGAAGAGATCCGCATCGTCGGGCCGGCGGTTGACGCAATGAAAGCTAAAGGGCTCAACGTGACCGGACCGTGCCCGCCGGATACGGTGTTTATGCAGTGCCACGAAGGGCTGTTTGATATGGTGGTCGCGATGTATCACGATCAGGGACATATTCCGCTAAAATTGCTTGGGTTTTATGATGGGGTGAATATTACCGCCGGACTGCCGTTTATTCGCACTTCCGCCGACCACGGCACGGCGTTTGATATTGCCTGGACAGGTAAAGCTAAGTCTGACAGCATGACTACCTCTATTGAGCTCGCCATGCAAATCGCACAGGAATAACATGAAGGGATATAACCGGTTAGAGCAGATTATGGATTATCTCAAGAGCCATAATCTGGTGACAGTGGACCAGCTGGTGGCGGTGACCGACGCCTCGCCCGCGACCATTCGCCGAGACCTGATTAAGCTCGATCAGGAAGGAGTGATCAGCCGAACGCACGGCGGCGTGACCCTCAACCGGTTTATTCCAGCACAACCGACCACGCAGGAGAAATCCCAGCGTAGCCTGCAGGAAAAATACGCCATCGCCAGCGCGGCGGCGGCGTTGGTTAAGGCCGGGGACGCCATTGTCCTCGATGCCGGGACCACCATGATTGAACTGGCCCGGCAAATTACCCATCTGCCGCTGCGGGTGATCACCAGCGACCTGCATATCGCCCTGTTCCTGTCAGAGTTTAAGCAAATTGAAGTGACGATCATCGGCGGGCGCATCGATGACAGCAGCCAGTCCTGCATCGGCGATCACGGGCGCCGCCTGCTGCAGAATATCTGGCCCGATCTGGCATTCGTCAGCTGCAACGGCTGGGACCTGGAGAAGGGCGTCACCTCGCCAACGGAAGAGAAAGCGGCGCTGAAGCGCGACTTAATCGCCAACGCCCGGCGGCGCATACTGCTGGCGGACAGCTCCAAATACGGCGCCTGGTCGCTGTTTAATATCACGCATCTCGACTCACTCACCGATATCATTACCGATAGTCATCTGCCGGAAGCGACGCGCGAAGCGTTAACGCATATTCATCCCCGGCTGATCGTGGCCGGCTAGCCGGGGAAGCGGCTTACGGCAGACGGGTGATATTGGCTTTAATCACCTCGATAGCGTGGTGGAACTTCTCCGCTTCATCATCTGCCAGCTGTAGCTCAATGATTTGCTGCACGCCGCTTTGCGTGAGCACCGCCGGAACGCCAGCCGCCGCGCCGCTTACGCCGTACTCTCCATCAAGAATGCACGATACCGCCAGCGCGCGATGGCTGCCGGTGAAAATATTGCGACAGATTTCGGCGATGGTCCCGGCGACGCCGTACTCCGTGCAGCCTTTGCCGGCGTAAATCTCAAACCCCAGCTTACGCACCTTGTCGGCAATCAGCTCCCGGTCGAGGGCTTTACCGGTATGTTTCTGGTAAACATCGGCAATGGCGGAGCCGTATACCGCCGAGTGCGACCACACCGGAAACTGGGCATCGCCATGCTCTCCGAGAATAAAGGCGTCGATGCTTTGCGCGCCGATATCCAGCGCCTGGGCCAGCACCCTGCGTAAGCGGGTGGTATCTAACCAGACGCCAGTCCCCAGTACCTGGCTGCGCGGCAGGCCGGAAAGCTGCCATACCTGCCAGGTGATGATGTCGCAGGGATTGGTGGCAACCAAAAAGATGCCGTTGAAACCGCCGCTCATCATCTGCGGGACGAGGCTTTTGACGATTTTCGCCGTGTTGGTCAATTCGTCCAACCGGGTCTGGCCCGGTTTGAGCGCGCCGCCGGAAACGGTGATCACCGCAATATCGACATCGGCGCAGTCGCTGGCTTCCCGGGTGGAAATCGTCATCATTCCCGGCATATAGGCGGCCGCGTCGCTCAGATCCTGAGCGTGCGCTTCGGCGCGTGGTTTATTGAGATCGACAAGGATCAGCTCCTCGCAAATCGACTGGTTTAACAGGGCGTAGGCCGCAGAGGCGCCGACGTTTCCGGCCCCGATAATCATCACCTTGCGTGCTTTGGTATTCATCGTTTTATCCTGATAAAAGACGTCATGCGGCAAAATTACTGCCTCCCAAGGGGTGAGAGCAAGTGGGGCCGGAAGCTATAAGTTAATGCTATGGCGGCGCTGCGGACGCCGCGCGTTACAGTACGCTCAAAAAAGGAGCTTATTTATGTACACTATCGCCGCGACCCCGCTAAACCACCCGGACCTCACCGCTTTAATTGCCGAACTGGATGCTTACCAGCAGACGCTCTACCCGGCGGAAAGCAACCATCTGATCGACCTGAGCGCGCTCCCGGCGGAGTCGGTGATCGCACTAATTATCCGCGATGCCCGGCAGCAGGCCGTTGGCTGCGGGGCGATCGTGCTCGGCGAAGAGGGGTTTGGCGAGATGAAACGGGTGTTCATTAACCCGGCCCATCGCGGCCAGCAACTGGGAGAAAAACTGCTGGCGGCGCTGGAGAAAGAGGCGATAAAGCGTGAATGCCATACCGTACGCCTGGAAACCGGCATTCATCAGCACGCCGCCGTTGCGCTATATACGCGCAATGGGTATCAGACGCGCAGCGCCTTCACGCCGTATCAGCCGGATCCGTTAAGCATCTTTATGGAGAAACTGCTGCTTGTCGATCTTCGTTCAGCAGCGCTATAAACGCCTCGAGCTGGCGAGTTTTCGCCCCGCGCCGCCAGACCAGCCATGTCGTTAGCCAGCGCCACTCTTCGGCCAGCGGCCAGGCGGAAACCTGCTGGTGGCCCGGCATACTCTCCAGCATGCTGCGCGGCATCAGCGCCAGTCCGGCGCCGGCAATGACGCAGGCCAGCATGCCGTGATAGGACTCCATCTCATGGATCCGCCCCGGGGTGGCGCGATCGGCGTGGAACCAGCTCTCAAAATGACGGCGGTAGGAGCAGTTGGCGCGAAACGCGTAGACGCTGGCGCCGTTTACTTCGCTGGCGCGAGCGATGGGCGGATGGCCAAATGGCGCGACGATCATCATCTCTTCCGGGAACACCGGTAACCCTTCAAGCCCCGGATGCACCAGCGGGCCGTCGACAAACGCCGCGCTCAGGTTGCCCTCGAGTACGCCGTCGATCATGGTGCCGGATGGGCCGGTGGAGAGGGCCAGATGGATCTTTGGATAGCGCTGGTTAAAGTGCGCCAGGGTCGGGGAAATACGCACGGCGGCGGTACTCTCCAGCGAGCCGAGCGAAAACAGCCCCTGAGGCTCGTCTCCGGCGACCACCATCCGCGCCTCATCAACCAGCGCCAGGATCTGCTGGCTATAGCGTAAAAAGCTATGTCCGGCGGGCGACAGACGCAGGCGCTGGTTTTCGCGAATAAACAGTTCGACGCCGAGATCCGCCTCCAGCTGGCGAATGCGCGTGGTCAAGTTTGACGGCACGCGATGCACCTTCTGCGCGGCCTGGGTAATGCTGCCAGTGCTGGCGACGGCGTTAAACATCTCAAGCTGGGTCAGATCCATAGCGTTCTTCTTTTGTGAAAAGGTTGCTTAATATTATTCATTTTTAATGAAGGGAAGGGTAAGCCAGAATAAGGTCACTTCGCAATCAACACAGAGAGAAAAACGATGAATTTATCTGCCACTCAGGCGGTTTCCGTGAACCCAACCACAGGTGAAACGCTGTCGTCTCTGCCCTGGGCCAGCGAACAACAAGTCGATTCAGCCATTGCCCTTGCGGAACGGGGTTATCGTCAATGGCGCAACGTCAGCGTGGCGGCGCGCGCGGCGGCCCTGCGTAAGGTCGGCAGCGTGATGCGCGACCGTGGCGAAGCGCTGGCGCAAATGATTAGCCTTGAGATGGGTAAACCGATTGCCCAGGCGCGCGGCGAAGTCGCTAAATCCGCCAATCTCTGTGACTGGTATGCCGAACACGGCCCGGCGATGCTGAATACCGAAGCGACGCTGGTTGAAGACAATAAAGCGGTGATTGAGTATCGTCCGATGGGCGCGATCCTCGCGATCATGCCATGGAACTTCCCGGTGTGGCAGGTGCTGCGCGGCGCGGTGCCGATTCTGCTGGCGGGCAACAGCTATCTGCTTAAGCATGCGCCAAACGTGCTGGGCAGCGCGGCGATGATTGGCGAAATTTTTGCTGCAGCGGGCGTGCCGGAAGGCGTGTTTGGCTGGGTTAATGCCACCAACGACGGCGTTTCGCAAATGATTAACGATCCGCGCATCGCCGCGGTGACCGTCACCGGCAGCGTGCGCGCCGGGAAGGCTATTGGCGCCCAGGCCGGCGCGGCGTTGAAAAAATGCGTGCTGGAGCTGGGCGGCTCCGATCCCTTTATCGTCCTTAACGACGCCGACCTCGATGAGGCCGTGAAGGCGGCGGTGATTGGCCGCTACCAGAATACCGGGCAGGTCTGCGCCGCCGCTAAGCGTTTCATCGTCGAAGCGGGTATTGCTGCAGCCTTTACGCAGAAATTTGTCGCCGCCGTCGCCGCGCTGAAAATGGGCGATCCGCGCGACGAGCAGAACTATATTGGACCGATGGCGCGTTTCGACCTGCGCGATGAGCTGCACGAGCAGGTGCGGGCGACCCTAAAAGAGGGGGCGACCCTGCTGCTGGGCGCGGAAAAAATCGAAGGCGCGGGTAACTACTATGCGCCGACGGTGCTGGGGAACGTCACCGCTGAGATGACCGGCTTTCGTGAAGAACTGTTTGGGCCGGTGGCGACGATTACCGAAGCCCGCGATGCCGATGATGCGCTGGCGCTGGCTAACGATAGCGAATTTGGCCTTTCAGCGACGGTTTATACCGCCAGTGAAACGCAGGCCCGGCGCTTTGCCGATGAGCTGGAGTGCGGCGGGGTGTTTATCAACGGCTACTGCGCCAGCGATGCCCGCGTGGCGTTCGGCGGCGTGAAGAAAAGCGGTTTTGGCCGCGAGCTTTCCCATTTTGGCCTGCATGAATTCTGCAACGTCCAGACCGTCTGGAGAGATCGCCGCTAACCCTACAAACTGCCTCCGGGGGCGGCGCAATGCACCTGACCGGGCTACGGGACGCAGCCATCTGCGATCGCGTAGCCCGGAAAAGCCGCTTGCGGGAACATAGACCCGATATTATTAAGCTATTTACTTAGCGGCACCGAAGCGAGAAAGAAGCTGTTTCTTCGCGCCGCGTGCGCCTATAATTACCGCCCGAATTTTGTTGTTGGCAAGGAGCCTCGCGTGGCGACGGTAATGAATAACGCAATGCTCGATGCCATTTTGGCTGAAGTCAGGCCGCTGATTGGGCGCGGTAAAGTGGCGGACTATATTCCGGCGCTGGCCCGCGTCAGCGGCGAGAAGCTCGGCGTAGCCATCTGTACGGTCGACGGTCAGCACTACAGCGCCGGCGACGCGCACGAGCGTTTCTCTATTCAATCGATCTCGAAAGTCCTGAGCCTGGTGGTGGCGATGAACCACTATCAGGAAGAGGAGATCTGGCAGCGGGTGGGGAAAGATCCCTCCGGCCAGCCCTTTAATTCACTATTACAGCTGGAAATTGAACAAGGCAAACCGCGTAATCCGTTTATCAATGCCGGGGCGCTGGTGGTCTGCGATATGCTGCAAAGTCGCCTTAGCGCGCCTCGCCAGCGAATGCTGGAAATCGTTCGTCGTCTGAGCGGGGTGGGCGATATCGCCTACGATCCGGTGGTTGCCCGCTCGGAGTTCGATCATTCGGCGCGCAATGCCGCTATCGCCTGGCTAATGAAATCCTTCGGCAATTTCCATAACGATGTCGCCACGGTACTGCAAAACTATTTCCACTACTGTTCACTGGAGATGAGCTGCGTGGAGCTGGCGCGCACCTTTCTGTTTCTTGCCGATAGAGGCATCGCCCCGCACCTTGAGACGCCGGTGATTGCGCCGATTCAGTCGCGGCAGGTCAACGCCCTGATGATGACCAGCGGCATGTATCAGAACGCAGGTGAATTTGCGTGGCGCGTCGGTTTGCCGGCGAAATCCGGCGTCGGCGGCGGGATTGTGGCTATCGTCCCGCAGGAGATGGCGATTGCGGTGTGGAGCCCGGAACTCGATGAGGCGGGGAACTCGCTGGCCGGAATTGCTTTACTGGAAAAACTCACTCAAAAACTGGGAAGGTCGGTATTCTGATGGTACCCATAGAAAACCTGTTTGCTCGCCTGCAGCGTTCCATTTTCCGCTCCCGTTTTCGCCTCGGCGTGAAAGAACGGCAGTATTGTTATGATAAGGGCGCGGAAGTTATCGACCAGCACGCGGCGGACTTTATCGCCAGTCGGCTGGCCCCTGCGCAAATTCCTAACGACGGTAAGCAGACCCCGATGCGCGGACATCCGGTGTTTATCGCCCAGCATGCCACCGCGACCTGCTGTCGCGGTTGTCTGGAAAAGTGGCACGCGATCCCGCGGGGCCGCGGGCTCAGCGACGAAGAGCAGCGCTACGTGGTGCAGGTTATCCATCACTGGCTGGTGATCCAGATGAATTCGCCGGATCGCGGCAGACCGTAATTCATCGGCGGCGGTATATGCCTGATAATTATTCTCATGATATGATGAACCGCTTACTAATTATTAACATAATAATTGCCTGAAACAATTAGACGGATAATCATGAATGTCTCCACTGTCGATTCGGTCATTCACGCTGTTTCGTGAGGAACAGCCCGTGCGTGATGCGCTGGTGTTGTTCACTTTAACGCTACTGCTGCATTTCTTTGGCGCGATGCTGCGTCTTGTACAAGAATTGTCGTTCTTCTGGCCGCTGAATGCGGTAATGGCGGGGATTTTTGCGCGTTATATCTGGCTAAATCGCAGCTATTTTTACGCCGTTTGTTTTGCCGCCATGCTGGTATATGACGGTTTAACATCTCGTTGGGGAATGGGGTTCGCCTCCTTTCTGATTAATTTCTCCAATATCGTTTTTATCGTCACCCTGGCGCAGCTCATTTTGTGGGATAAGCGGCGGGCGGATTCGATGCCGGGACCGATCAACGCGCTAAGCCTGTTTTGCTACTGCCTGCTGGCGGCGCTGCTCTGCGCTGCTGTTGGGGCGCTGGGTTCGGTAGATGTGGAACGCGCCACGTTTATTCCCCAACTGGCGGACTGGTTTAGTGAACAGTTTTCCACCGCCGTACTGATCCTGCCGTTCATTTTGACCCTCACGCTCCCTTCGGCGTTCGGACGTTTTCGCCTGCGTCAGCTGTTACCGGCGATCGCGCTGGTGCTGTCGATTGCGCTCGGCGTGGCGGTGGGCGGGGCCGGGAGCATAACCTTCCCGTTACCCGCGCTGATTTGGTGCGCGATTCGCTATCCGCTGCCGTTGACCTGTCTGTTGACCTTTATTACCGGGATTAGCGAAATTCTGCTGGTGGCGAACTCGCTGATTCACCTCACGCCCGACACCCGGATGCAGCCG
Organism: Klebsiella pasteurii; assembly: GCF_018139045.1. Classification (NCBI taxonomy): domain Bacteria; kingdom Pseudomonadati; phylum Pseudomonadota; class Gammaproteobacteria; order Enterobacterales; family Enterobacteriaceae; genus Klebsiella; species Klebsiella pasteurii. The sequence goes on along the minus strand of NZ_CP073236.1, from coordinate 1,246,647 downwards.
TGGCAGCTGTTTTCGACGCGTCTGGGTATCGCGGCGATGCTGATTAGCCCGATTATCGTCGCTTCCAGCGTCGAGGCGATTAATAACCTTGTCAAACAGCTGGCCCTGCGTGCTGACTTTGACTTCCAGACCCGGGTCTATTCTCGCTCGGGGTTAAGCGAAGCGCTGAAACGCCAACCGCTGTCGGAAGATAAGCGGTTAACGGTCATGGTGCTGGATATCGACGGCTTCAAGCAGGTCAACGATCGCTGGGGCCATGAGTGCGGCGACTGCGTGCTGGCCCAGTTTGCGCAGCAGGTGCGGCTACTGGTAGGTGAAGAGGGCATGGTGGCGCGCATTGGCGGTGAAGAGTTTGCCGTCGCGACGCTGACCTCATCAGAGCGGGACGGACAGGCGTTGGCGGAAAAAATTCGTCAGGGTATCGCATCGCAGACCTTCACCTGGGGGCAAAACAAAATCCAGCTGACCGTCAGCATGGGGCTGGAGAGCCAACTGCTCGCTACCGCCAGGGTTACGGATCTGTTCAACCAGTTGCTGATGGAAGCCGATGATTCGTTGATTCGGGCGAAACGTGCCGGGCGCAACCGGATTTTTACGCACGAAATGGCCTGAATTATCCCATAAGAAAACGCGATGATAATTCTGCTTGTGTTAAATATAAGTTAAAAACATAGTGATGTGGTCAATTTCAAGGAGTTACCTATGACCACATCCTTCACTCTGCGCACCCTGTCGCATGACGATATTCTCAAACACCTTTCTGAATTAACCGATATCCTTGTCAGCTGCGTCAACGGCGGGGCCTCGGTGAGCTTTATGCTGCCTTTCGCCCCGGAAACCGCGACGGCGTTCTGGCTGCGAATGGCGCAAAGCGTCGCCGCCGGGGAGCGCGTTGTCCTCGCCGCGGCAGATGCAGAGCAGCGGCTCGTTGGCACGGTACAGCTCATTACCGACCAACCGGAAAACCAACCGCACCGCGCCGATGTCGCCAAGCTCCTGGTTCACCAAAATGCGCGTCGTCAAGGGCTGGCGAATGCGCTAATGGCCCGACTGGAAGCGATCGCACGCGAGCAGGGCAAGAGTGTTCTGGTGCTGGATACCGCAACCGGCAGCGGGGCAGAAAACTTTTACGTGCAGTGCGGCTGGGAAAAAGCCGGGGAAATCCCGCGCTATGCGCTAATGCCGGACGGCGAGCTGACGGCAACATCGCTGTTCTATAAATTTCTGTCTTAAATTTGATATTGCATACAGCTTTGATCAAAACAGGGTTTCACTTGCCTAAAAACCTGATAACTTATTGGACCAATTACTCAGGTTGTATGACTACTCTATGAGGGAACCCTTGTGAAAACACTAAACCGTCGCGATTTCCCGGGCGCGCAGTACCCTGAACGTATCATTCAGTTTGGCGAAGGCAACTTCCTGCGTGCGTTTATCGACTGGCAGATCGATCTGTTAAACGAGCATACCGACCTGAATGCCGGGGTGGTGATTGTACGTCCAATTGAGAGTGCGTTCCCCCCGTCGCTCAGCGTCCAGGACGGTCTCTATACCACGATCATTCGCGGCCTGAATGAGAAGGGTGAAGCGGTCAGCGATGCGCGCCTGATTCGCTCGGTCAATCGCGAAATCAGCGCCTATGCGGATTATGATGAACTGCTGCGGCTGGCGCATAACCCGGATATGCGTTTTGTGTTTTCCAATACCACCGAAGCGGGAATTAGCTACCACGCGGGCGACCGTTTCGACGATGCGCCCGCGGTTAGCTATCCGGCTAAACTGACCCGTCTGCTATTTGAACGCTACAGCCATTTCTCCGGCGCGGCGGATAAAGGCTGGGTCATCGTTCCCTGCGAGTTGATTGACTATAACGGCGAAGCGTTGCGTGAACTGGTGCTGCGCTATGCGCAGGAGTGGGCGCTGCCGGAAGCCTTTGTGGCATGGCTGGATGAAGCCAACGCTTTCTGTTCTACGCTGGTAGACCGCATTGTGACCGGCTATCCACGTGATGAAGCCGCGCAGATTGAAGAGCAACTGGGCTATAAAGACGCTTTCCTCGATACCGCCGAACACTTCTATCTGTTTGTCATTCAGGGGCCGAAATCTCTGGCCGCCGAGCTGCGACTCGATAAACTGCCGCTTAACGTGCTGATCGTGGACGATATTAAGCCGTACAAAGAGCGTAAAGTGGCCATTCTTAACGGTGCACACACTGCGCTGGTGCCGGTCGCCTTCCAGGCAGGGCTGGATACCGTGGGCGAAGCGATGAACGATGCGGAAATTTGCGCTTTTGTCGAGAAGGCGATTTACCAGGAGATCATTCCGGTTCTCGATCTGCCGCGCGATGAGCTGGAGTCTTTTGCCAGCGCGGTAACCGGCCGCTTCCGTAACCCGTATATCAAGCATCAGCTGCTGTCTATCGCGCTTAACGGGATGACAAAATATCGTACCCGTATTCTGCCGCAGCTGCTGGCGGGACAGAAGAAAGCAGGGAAACTCCCGGCGCGTCTGACCTTTGCGCTGGCGGCGCTGATCGCATTTTATCGCGGCGAGCGTCACGGTGAGAACTATCCGGTACAGGACGACGCAGAATGGATGGAGAGCTATCAGGCGCTGTGGGCCCAGCATCGGGATCGTCAAATCAGCACCCGCGAGCTGGTAAACGCGGTGCTTTGCGTTGAGTCCCACTGGGAGCAGGACCTGACGAAAGTCTCTGGTCTGGTCGAGCAGGTGACGCAGGATCTGGATGCTATTCTGCGCGACGGTATGCGCGCCGCCGTTAAGCCACTGTGCTGATACCCTGAAACGAACGGATTACGGCCGGGTAAGACGCCAGCCGCTTTCCGGCAAGAATCCCGGCACCGTGCTGGACGCGATTCGTTATCGAACGCAACCTGGCCGCTGCCGGGATATTTTTGCCCTTTCATTAGTTACAACATTCTTTTGTATTTTGAACTGGCGCAGGTCTGTAAGATCGCGCCAGTTTCGTCCGCCAGCGGTCAACAGGGCAAATAAGAGAAAAGGATGAATTGTGCCCCTGCCGCTTGATCAAATTATTCGACAGGAAAATAATGCCTTATCCAAACGAGAGGTTAGACCAATGGTCATCGAAATTCGTGAAGTGGGCCAGCAGGATAAAGCGCAGTGGTTACGGCTATGGGAAGGCTATACCTGTTTCTACGGTAGCCCGCAGCCGCCGGACGTCACGGAATACACCTGGCAGCGCATGCTTGATTCCGCTTCTTCCATGTTAGGCCGCGTTGCCCTGGCGGATGGCAACGTCGCTGGATTTGCGATTTGTGTCCTTCACGAAGGGACATGGGTAAAGACGCCCGTTTGCTATCTGGAAGATCTGTTCGTTGCCGCGTCAATGCGCGGAAAAGGTATCGCCAGGGCGTTGATGCAGGCGCTGCAAGCGGAAGGAAAAGAGAAAGGGTGGTCGCGTCTGTACTGGCACACGCGTACTGATAATCCGGCCCGGCGTCTGTATGAAGAATTTACGCCAGCCGATGACTATGTTCGTTACCGCATGACGCTCTGAAAATCTGAGATTAAGAAGTTATTAAGATTTCCCCTGTAAAACAGGGGAAACGACTCAGGAGTAACAAAATGGAAAAACGCATAGAGACGGTTGTGAACCTCATCATGTTTCTTTCGCTGCTGGCCACCGCATGGGATCTCTCCCTGGTCCATCACCTGTCCTGGTAAACCTGAACGTTCGGCGCCAGAGTCTGGTGCCGAAACGTTAAATCACTATTTAAAATCAATGTTTTACATCATAAATGCTAGCGGCGCGCGACGATAAACAGGCGCGGAAATCGCAGCAGCACCTTTCCGTTACACTGTAACGGGTAGTGCTTTTTCAGCTGCGCCAGATAGCGTTCGAGGAACGACTGGCGCTGCGGTTCATCAAGCGGTTTTAAAAACGGGCGCAGGCCCGTTGACTGCAGCCATTCGATAATGGCCTGATGCGATGCCAGCGGGTGATAGTAGGTCGTGCGCCAGATATCCACCTCGCAGCCGCAGGCGGTCAGCATATCGTAATACTCCGGCACATCCGGCAGCGGCTGTCGCCCGCTGGCTGGATATCCTAGCTCTTCCGCGACCTCACGCATCAGCGCGTGCGAGGGCTCTTGCCAGTTAACCGGCATTTGCACCGCCAGTATGCCGTTTGGTGCAAGATTGCTGACCAGATGGGGAAAAAGCCGCTGATGATCCGTTAGCCACTGCAGCGAAGCATTGGCGTAAATAACGTCCGCCGGGCGCTCGGGGCGAAACCCGGCGATATCTCCTTCGACAAAGCAGCAGTCCGGGAGCCTCTGAGAGGCTTCTTCCAGCATGGCCGGTGAATTATCGACGCCAATAATTGTTGCTTCAGGCCAGGCATGCCGTAGCAGAGCGGTACTGTTGCCTGGTCCGCAGCCCAAATCAACGGCCAGCGCGACGGGATGGTGGGCGATGCGGGCGAGAAGCTCAGCGGCGGGGCGCGTGCGCTCCGTGCCGAATTGCAAATAAAGTGAAGGATTCCAGTCAGCCATAGTGCGCTCCGGTTAAGAGAAACTCGTTCATCAGCATAGACGGCAATACTTAACTGGCAAATAAACAATAGCTCTATGCTAATGAAACGTGACAGCGTCACTTAACTTATGCCGGGTTCGTCACGGTAGACCCGGTGGAGGTTGGCTAGAGTAGACGTCGCAAAAAAGAGGTAATGAAAATTAAATGGCGTTAATCATTAAAGTGTTACTTGAAAACCGACTCGGCAAGGGGCAGGACAGCCTGCTGCAGGTGAAACCCGGATTAAGCCTGCTTGTGGAAGATGAAACCAGCCGGGTGCTGTTTGATACCGGGCCAGACGGCACGTTTCTTAATAATGCGCAGCGGATGGGAGTCTCTTTATCTGACTTGACCGCCACGGTGCTCTCCCACGGTCATTACGACCACTGCGGCGGCGTGCCGTGGCTACCGGATAACAGCCGTATCATTTGCCATCCGCTGATCGCGCAACAGCGCTACTCGGCGTTATCCCTTGCCGGACGTCGCTGGAAAGTCAAAAAACTGTCGCGAGAAATTGACTACTCCCGCCACCGCATGGAGTACAGTCGCGAGCCTATGGCGATTGGCGAACGATTAATCTGGTCCGGCGAGATTGCGGTCGCGCGCCCGCGAGCCTATGGCATCCTCGCGGGTCAAGCGGCGGGGAAAGATTATATTGCCGACGAAGGTGTGCTGATCTACCGCTCGACTCGGGGGTTAGTCATTATTTGCGGCTGCGGGCATCGCGGATTGATCGATACGATTCGCCACTGTCAGAAGATCACCGGCGTCCAGCAGATACGCGCCATCATCGGTGGCCTTCACCTGCGCAGCGCGCCGCCGTGGGGGATACGTCGGCTAAAGCAGTTCTTGCGCCAGCAGAAGGTCGAGGAGGTGATGGCCTGCCACTGTACCGGTTCATGGGGGCGCTGGTGGCTAGCGGAGAGTAGCGCGCCGGCAACCGGTGATACGTTGGTGCTGGAATAATAATCGCGTTCACTTTTGCTAATTACATATAAATAACATTTTTGCTATTTATTAAATACATTATCCGCCGGCTATACACCTTCCCCCTAGGGGAAGGTCAAATACTGATATCCCTTTTGGGTGTAAATATTTATAGAGAAACTTCATTCTATTTAACCTGGAGTTTTCTCTTTGAAATATCATTTAATTCTGCCGGTGAGTGTGATTTAATTCAGCGGTCTTCTTATTGCGAATATCTCTATGATTGCGTCACTGCAGGCATTATTAAAACAAGTAACCCGGCGTCGGCTTCGTATCCGCGTGGGGCTTGTTTGTGCCTGTTGGCTACTGCTCAACCTTCAGTTGACCATCGCGGCGCACCACGGCGGCCAGCAGCAGCCGGTGGCGCCGCAGGCGCAGATTCACCATATTGTCGATGGCGTGATGAGCATGCCCGGCATGGAAAACGTCGGTCAGAAAGCCATCTGCGAGAAGCACTGCGACCCCGATACCGCGCAGCCAAACTCATTAACCTCTTTACAGCTGAACGCGCTTCCCTCCGAAACCGCGCTATTAGTGGTTTCCCCGCAGCAGGAGACCAGCGCTGAACGTATGGACTGGCGGACGCCGCCGGTCACCGGTCCGCCGACTGAAATACGTTTCTGCCGTTTCAGGGAATAAAAAGCCGTTAAAAACATCTATCAGATCTGCCCGGTCTGCGGGCGACTTTATGTTTTTTTCGGAGATTTTATTATGCGTTCGACTTCTATTTTTCTGCTTATTACCAGCGTTCTGACCTTTTCCTTCACTTCATTGTCCGCCAGCGCGGAAGACGGCGCGATGCATCACCATAATATGTCCGCGATGGCGCAGATGACGGGGATGGATAAGCCGGATGATTCCGCCACCCTTTATTCGGCGAGCGGGGTCATTAAAGCCTGGCGTGACAATGCCGTGGTGATTGCCCACGCTCCGGTTGCCGAGCTGAACTGGCCGGCGATGACCATGAGTTTTGCGCTCGGCGCTAACCACGATAAAAGGCTGGCGGTGGGGCAAAAGGTTGATTTCACCTTCCGCCAGACGGACTCCGGCTACGCGCTCGTTTCGATGACCGCGCACTAATTCCGGAGTCATTATGTCCATTTTAAATAAGGCGGCCTGCGGGCTGCCGCTTCTACTGTCGCTGATTTCCGCCAACGGCTGGGCGACGACGCTGGCTGAGGCCCTGTCGGCGGCGGAAAGCTACTCCGCCGAGCTCTCCGCCAACGATCATCAGGTGAATGCGTTAAAAAACAGGGCGGATTCCGCCATGCAGCTTCCTGACCCGAAGCTGAAATTCGGCATTGAAAACGTTCCGCTGGGCGGCAATAACGCCAGCCGACTGACCCGCGAGGGGATGACCATGCAAAGGGTCGGCGTGATGCAGGACTACGTCAGCAGCACTAAGCGCGAACGGAAGGCCGACTCGATCACCGCCGAAGCGCGCCAGGCAGCCGCCAATGCCGATGTGATCCGTGCCCGGCTACAGCGGGAAACCGCTCAGGCGTGGCTGGCGTTGGCGGTGGCGCAGAAGTCGCTGCGATCGGTTCAGGCGTTGATCAGCGAAACCTCCCGGCAAATCAACGTACAAAAGGCCGGTGTCAGCAGCGCCAGCGCCAGTCCCGGCAGCGTGCTCGACGTTCAGCTGGCGCTGAATGCCATGAAAAATGAGCAGGATAATGCCCGCCGTGATGTGCAGATTGCCCAGGCGCGCCTGTTGCAGCTTACCGGCAAAGAGGTCCGCGATATCTCCGGCCCGCTGCCGCGCATTGAACGTTTACCGGCCGATGAAGCCGCGTTAATGGCGGGGATTAAGCTACATCCTGAGGTGATTCAGGCCGCGCGTGAGGCCGATCTGGCGAAAGCGAAATCAGGTCAGTCGGAAGTCGCGGCGATCCCTGACGTTGGCGTCGAGGTCTATTACGCCAGGCGCGGGGATGATTACGACGATATGGTGGGCGTCATGTTTACCGTCGATATGCCTATTTTTCAGGGCAAACGACAGGACAAAGATCACGCCGCCGACGTCTCCCGTACCTATGAAGCCAACGATCGGCTGACGTTATTGATGCGCGAGCATCAGGCCCAGCAGTATCAGCTGATCTCGCAATATAACGCCGCGAAAGCCATTTACGATCGCCAGCAAAGCGAGGTGCTGCCGCTGCTGCGCAAGAAAGTGAGTCTCGTCAATGCCCAGTATCGGGCCGGCAGCTCGGCGCTGGCGGAACTGCTCGCCGCTCGTCGCGATCTGCTGAGCGGCGAAATCGCCAGCAACGACGCGGAGAAAGCGCTCGCTGATGCGTGGACCGCCATTCGCTACCTTATTCCACAGGATGTTAAATAATGAAGCCAAAATCTGCTATTACCCTTGTAGCGCTGGCCATCGCCCTGGCCGCCGCGAGCGGATACTGGCTCGGTTCGCGAAACGCGCCGACGTCATCCGCTGACGGGGCTCAGACCGAAACGGGCCGCAAAGTACTGTACTGGTACGATCCGATGGCCCCCGGTACCCGCTTCGATAAACCGGGAAAATCACCGTTTATGGATATGGATCTGGTGCCGCGTTACGCCGATGAAGGGGCGGGAGAGGAGGCCGGGGGGGTGCAGATTAGCGCCCGCCAGCAGCAAAACCTCGGCGTACGCACGGCTGATGTTGCCCGGCGGACGCTGGCGCAGAAGCTCAGCGCTTTCGGTACCGTCGCGATTGACGAGCGCAGCGTTGAAACGGTTCCGGCGCTGGCCAGCGGTCTGATCGAGAAACTCTACGTCAACGCCTCCCAGCAGTTTGTGAAAAAGAACGAGGCGCTGGCCGAGCTATGGATCCCGCAGTGGGCGGCGGCGCAGCAGGAGTATCTGGCGGTGAGGCAACTGGGCGATAGCGGTTTAACCGCCGCCGCACGCGGCCGTTTGCAGCTGCAGTTTATGCCGGATGCGATTATCCGCAGCGTTGAGCGCAGCGGTAAACCGCAAACCCGTATAACGGTGCGCGCGCCGCACGATGGCTACGTCAGCAAGCTGGACGTGCGCACCAGCGCGCAGGTCACGGCAACCCAGCCGCTGTTCGAGCTGGCCAGCCTCGACCCGGTCTGGATCGTGATTGATTATCCGCAAAGCCAGGCCAGCCTGCTGCGCGTAGGCAGCCAGGTGACGGCCGCCACCAGCAGTTGGCCCGGCACAACGTTTCAGGGAACCGTCAGCGAGCTGCTTCCCGACCTCGAAGCGACCACCCGTACTCTGAAAGCCCGCGTAGTGCTAAATAATCCGCAGCATCAGCTCAAACCGGGCATGTATTTGAACGTTGAGCTGGCTGAGGCGCAGCAGGGGCGCGAGGTGCTGACTATCCCGGAAGAGGCATTAATCGCAACAGGCACCAGCAACCGGGTGCTGATCGCTGACGGCGAGGGGCATTTCCGTCCAGTCGAGGTGACGGCGGGACGAACGCAGGATGGTCTGGTCGAGGTGACTTCCGGCCTTGAAGAGGGGCAAAAGGTGGTCACCTCAGGTCAGTTCCTGATTGACTCCGAAGCCAGCCTGCGCAGCGCACTGCCGCAAATGACCGGACAGAATGAAGAGATACAAAGCTACTCGGCGCAGGGCATCATCAAGGCGGTGAGCGATGAGGCGGTGACGATCGCGCACCAGCCGGTCCCGGCGCTGAAGTGGCCGGCGATGATCATGGACTTTGCTATTACGCCGCAGCTACGGGAACAGGTGCGTCCCGGCGAGTCGGTGATGTTTCATTTTGTGCTGACCGATGAAGGGGCGCGGGTGACCTCAATAATGCCGATGAGCGGCGCTAAGGAGCAGCCATGATTGCCGCCGTTATCCGCTGGTCGTTGCGCAACCGCCTGCTGGTACTGCTGGCGACGCTGATTATGGCCGCCTGGGGCGTCTGGTCGATACAGCAGGCGCCGCTGGACGCGCTGCCGGATCTTTCCGATACCCAGGTGATCATTCGCGTCAGCTATCCGGGCAAAGCGCCGCAAATTGTCGAAGACCAGGTGACCTATCCGCTGACCACCACCATGCTGTCGGTGCCGGGGGCGAAAACCGTGCGCGGCTTTTCCATGTTTGGCGATGCTTACGTTTACGTACTGTTTGAGGACGGTACCGACCCGTACTGGGCGCGCTCCCGCGTGCTGGAGTACCTGAGCCAAATCCAGAGCAGCCTGCCGCCGGAAACCAAAGCGTCGCTCGGGCCGGATGCCACCGGCGTCGGCTGGGTATTTGAATATGTGCTCACCGACAAAAGCGGCCAGCATAGCCTCGGAGACCTGCGGGCGATTCAGGACTGGATCCTTAAATATGAACTGAAAACCGTACCGGATGTTTCAGAGGTGGCCAGCGTCGGCGGGATGGTGAAAGAGTATCAGGTGGTTCTTAACCCCGACCGGCTGCGGGCGCTGAACGTGACTCACGAGCAGGTGATTAGCGCGATCCAAAGCGCCAACCAGGAAGGGGGCGGCTCGGTGCTGGAGCTGGGTGAAGCGGAATATATGGTACGCACTACCGGCTACCTGAAGTCCATCGACGATTTTAACCAGGTCGTTATCGCCGCGCGCGGCGGCGTGCCGGTGCTGCTCTCAGACGTCGCCAGCGTGCGCCGCGGTCCGGCGATTCGGCGCGGCGTCGCCGAGCTCAACGGCGAAGGCGAGGTCGCGGGCGGCATTATCATCATGCGTTCGGGCAAAAACGCGCTGACCACCATTAACGCGGTGAAAGCCAAACTGGCGGAAGTGCAAAAAAGCCTGCCTGCCGGGGTGGAGATTGTCCCGGTGTACGACCGCTCGCAGTTGATAAAAAACTCGGTCGAAACCCTGACCCATAAGCTTATCGAAGAGTTTATCGTTGTGGCGGTGGTCTGCTCGCTGTTTCTGTTCCACTTCCGCAGCGCGCTGGTGGCGATGATCACGCTGCCGCTGGGGATCCTCGGCGCGTTTATCGTGATGCACTATCAGGGCGTCAGCGCCAATATGATGTCGCTCGGCGGAATTGCGATCGCTATCGGGGCCATGGTCGATGCGGCAATCGTGATGATTGAAAATATGCATAAGGTGCTGGAGCAGTGGCGGCACGAGCATCCCGAACGCCAGCCGTCTTCTGCTGACTACTGGCAGATTGCCCAGCACGCGGCGTCGGAAGTGGGGCCTGCGCTGTTTTGCAGCCTGCTGATTATCACCCTGTCGTTTATTCCGGTATTCACCCTCGAGGCGCAGGAAGGCAAGATGTTCTCGCCGCTGGCTTTCACTAAAACCTGGTCGATGGCGGTGGCCGCCGGGCTGGGGATCACCCTGGTGCCGGTGCTGATGGGCTACTTTATCCGTGGCAAAATCCCTGATGAAACCGCCAATCCTCTCAACCGCTGGCTGATCCGCGCCTATGAACCGCTGCTGGATAAAGTTTTGCAGTGGCCGAAGGGGACGCTGGCGGCGGCGGGGCTGCTGCTGGTTGCCACGCTCTGGCCGCTGGCGCAGCTCGGCAGCGAATTCTTGCCGCAGATTGACGAGGGCGACCTGCTGTATATGCCCTCCACGCTGCCGGGGATCTCCAGCCGCGAAGCCGGACGTCTGCTGCAGCAAACCGACCGCCTGATCAAGACCATTCCTGAAGTGCAAAGCGTATTCGGCAAGGCCGGACGGGCGGATAGCGCCACCGACCCGGCGCCGCTGACCATGCTGGAAACCACCATTCAGTTCAAACCGAAAAGCGAATGGCGGCCCGGCATGACTATGGATAAGCTCATCAGCGAGCTGGACAATACGGTGAAGGTGCCGGGTATCGCCAACGTCTGGGTACCGCCGATTCGTAACCGCCTGGATATGCTGGCGACCGGTATTAAAAGCCCGGTCGGTATTAAAGTGAACGGCAACAATCTGGCGGAGATCGAAAAAACCGCCGAAGAGATTGAGCGTATCGTGCGTAACGTACCGGGAGTGACCTCGGCGTTGGCGGAGCGCCTCGACGGCGGTCGCTATATCGATATCACTATCGACCGGGTGAAAGCCGCCCGCTACGGCGTGTCGGTGAAGGAGCTGCAGTCGGTCGTCGCCAGCGTTGTCGGCGGCGATAACATCGGCGAAACCATCGAGGGGCGAGAACGTTACCCGATCAGCGTTCGCTATCCGCGCGAAATGCGCGACTCGCTGCAGAAGCTGCGCGATCTGCCGGTGGTGACCAGCGGCGGGGCGCAGGTGGCGCTTTCCGAACTGGCGGATATCGCCATCACCGACGGCCCGCCGATGCTGAAAAGCGAAAACGCCCGACTATCGGACTGGATCTACGTTGATATTCGCGGACGTGACCTGAAATCCGCCGTGGACCAGATGCAGCGTGAGGTCAGCGAACAGGTCAAGCTGCCGGAAGGTATCTCGTTGACCTGGTCCGGGCAGTATGAGTATCTGGAGCGCGCGACGGCAAAGCTGAAAATCGTGCTGCCGTTTACCCTGATGATTATCTTTATTCTGCTTTACGTCACCTTCGGTCAGGTTAAAGACGCCCTGCTGATCATGGGTACCTTACCGTTTTCGCTGGTAGGCGGCATCTGGCTACTTTGGCTGCTGGGCTATAACCTGTCGGTGGCTGCCGCCGTGGGCTTTATCGCGCTGGCCGGCGTGGCGGCGGAGTTCGGGGTGATTATGGTGCTCTATTTAAACCAGTCGATCGCCAGGCGCCGCGGACGGCTTGATGACCAGACACTCAACCAGGCAATTCATGAAGGGGCGGTGCTGCGCGTGCGCCCGAAAGTGATGACCGTGGCGACGATTATGGCCGGGCTGCTGCCGATTATGTGGGGAGGCGGTACCGGATCGGAGGTGATGCAGCGTATAGCCGCGCCGATGATCGGCGGGATGATCACCGCGCCGCTGCTGTCGATGCTGGTGATCCCGGCGGTCTATCTTCTGACGCACCGTAACAAACGCTAAAGTTCAGCGCCCGAGCCAGGCGGCTCGGGCGTGAATCAGTCGGCGTTCTTAAGATCTTCCGCACGTTTGGCGGTGGCGTAGACAAAATCGAGCATTGGTTCAAGGTCGGTATCGTAGCCGGCCTGAATGATTTTGCCGCGCAGCCATTCGATCTCGCTGGTGATATCCGGGTGGAATATATTATTGTCCTGCGCTTTGCGCAGCCATTTAAGCAGGAAATTATTTTTCCCGCGAACTCCGCCCGATTTCTTTGATTTTGCGTGCATTTTCAGCGCCACCAGAATGCAATAATAGAAATGAACGCGCTGATTAAAACTTTGGTGCATGTCTTTATTTCCCGCCAGAATCAGGTTGCGGACGGGTATGGACCTTAAGCATGCGGTCTCTGATATTCACCCGTACCACCTTCGCGCCGCTTGCCGGGCGCCGAGGCGATGGTGGCACGGAAGCCGAATTACAGTCAAATATTGATTAGTTTTATAGCAATATTTATTTGCGTCGATCGCCGCCTGGCGGCCAGATTAACGTCCCAATGTGTAGCCGTAGTGAACACAGAAGGCTGGGCAAGTCGCGCGCGGCAGAGTATAAAATTTGTTAACGCATCACGGACCATGACGGGAGAGGATATGGAATACGATTTAGACGGAATGGATGTACTTTTTGTCGCCGGCTTTGGGCCGATAACGCAGTCTGCCGCAGCCAGCCGTGACTTTTATGTCGCCGCGCTTGGGCTGCCGCTCAAACCGATGCCCGGTAACGAAGAGTATCTGCTGACCGAACATGATGCTCTCGGCGGGGTCAAACATTTCGCCCTCTGGCCGCTGGCGCAGGCGGCGCGTTCCTGTTTTGATGCCGATAGCTGGCCAGACTATCTGCCGGTGCCGCAGGCGTGGATTGAGTTTGAAGTCCGCGATATCGGCTCGGCAACCGATGCGCTAAAAGCCAGAGGCTATAGGCTGCTGGTGGACAACCGCATTGAGCCGTGGGGGCAAACCGTTACGCGCCTGCTTAGCCCGGAAGGGCTACTGGCGGGCATCACCGTGACGCCGTGGTTGCGCGAGGAACAAGCGTGATGGCAGCGGAATTGATGACTGAAAGACTGCTGCTGATCCCCTTGACCGCAGACGATGCGCCGCAAATTCAGGTTATCTTTCCACAGTGGGAAATCGTGCGTTATCTTGCCGCCGGTTTTCCATGGCCTTTTCCGGAGGATGGCGCGTCGCGCTTTGTCAATAATGTGGCTTTACCTGCCGCAGCTAACGGTACCGGCTGGTTTTGGACCCTCCGCCTTAAAACGGCGCCGGAGAGAGTCATTGGCCTGATTACGCTCTCTGATGAAGTGGATAACAACCGCGGGTTCTGGCTGGATCCGCGCTGGCATCGCCAGGGATTGATGACCGAAGCCTGCCGCCGGGTGACCGATTTTTGGTTTAATACGCTTAACCGGGAGGTGCTGCGCGCGCCGAAGGCCTGCGACAATAGCGGGTCGAAAAAGATTTCGCACCGTAGCGGTATGCGCCTGGTTGGTGTCGAGAAAAAGCAGTTCATCTCCGGCCTGCTGGACGCCGAACTGTGGGAAATAACCAAAGCGGAATGGAATGCATTGGCTGCACAAGCTCCCGCGTCATATAGGGAGACAGGATGCTGATATATAACGTATTCGGGCGTCATATTGGCGTCCAGCGTCAGGGCGAACGCTGGCGGGTTTTCCGCGTCGATATTAACGAGCGGAAATTTTCGCCGCTAGCCGGGGTTATCATCCCGGACGATCTTACGGAGGCGGAAATTCCTGGCTGGTTGGGGGATATTTTTCATGAAGCGGCAAGCCCGCGCCATCCTGACGTCCATCTTGTGGAGTAGCGTCGCCGGCAGTGGTTATGACCAGCTTCGGTTTTGCAGCACCATGCGATAACCATCGTGGTCGTCAAAGGTTTTACCGTTCACATTCCAGTACGGATTAAACGCGCTGACCGGCACAAATTGCGGTCAGCACGCTTTTACATCGTTCTCGCCATTCGGCAGGGAGATACTACCATTCCAACCTACTGGCCATTCAGGACTTCGGTCGCTACAAAGTGCGACTTTTTTATCAATACCTTCTTTTATGCGTAAGATTTGTACCGAAATTATTCCGGCAAGATATTCGACTCGTCGTTTTAGGACTGTTAAGGAGAGTGACTCAGAAAATCCGAGGGTAAATGTTGAAAACAAAGCATCATTATATTCTGCAATGTCAAATTCAGATTTACAATCACGTATTAATGATTCTTGTATTACATCACCCGTTTTGCAAGGGCGGATGAATATCCCCGCAAATATTTTAGTCAAACATTAACATTATACATCCCTTCAAAAACACCTTCTTCTAGCTCCAGGACATATACTCAATAAACTTCAAGTTGCATGTCTGAGCAACAGGGCAGCCCAACTTTTATGGGCATGAAGCAGCACCCGCAACATGCAACTCCAGGTATCGCGAGTATTGAGGTTTCTGGCATAGATTATTGATATTACAACTCTATTTAGTATATCCATGGAAGTGGATTATCAGTTTTGTGATACCCTTAAGGCAATCAAAAACCAATAATGTTTTAGTTTTATTTTTGTATGTTATTGATATTTATTAACTTATCATTTAGTTGTTTTTTTAATTGATTTCGTTTTTGCAATTACTTTAGCTGGTGGTATAGTTATGACAGACCACAGAAGGTAAAGGGATTACACTGATCATGCGACCAAAAGAAGTTCAGGCACCGGCGGCCAGTACGATGTACAGAGATGAAAGTAGAGGTTTGCTTTCCAGTAAAGTCGTTATTGTTCTGGGTTTGCTTAGCGCCGTTGCTGCATTATCTACTGATATGTACTTGCCTTTATTTCCAGCTATCGCCAGTGATTTGCATACGACGCCTGACAAAGTTCAGCTTAGTATCACCGCTTTTATGGTGGGTTTAGGAATTGGGCAGTTGTTCATTGGCCCGTTGTCCGATCATTACGGCAGGCGTAGATTATTGCTAGGCGGGATGACACTATTAACCATCGCTTCATTAGCTGGCGCTATATCCGCGAACATTCAGCTGCTCATTGTTACACGGTTCTTTCAGGGACTGGGAGGGGCAGCTGGTATCGTTCTTTCCCGGGCAATTATTTCTGATCTGTGCCCGGGGACTAAAGCCGCTCGATATTTTAATCTGGTGTTAGCGATACAGGGGATCGCCCCTGTTATTGCACCACTACTTGGAGGAGTGGCTGCATGGTTTATCTGGCCGGTAGTTTTTGTTTTTATGGCCGCAATATCATTAGTCTCCACCTTGCTCAGCAGTCATTTTATTCGCGAAACTTTACCCCGTCATCAGCGATTACCTTTCAACTTCAACGAGTTTATCAGTCAGTTTATCGAGCTGCTTAGTCATAAGAAATATATAGGTTATACTTTAATTTTTTCAATCCAGTTCGGGGCGCTATTTGCTTATATATCAGCATCGCCGTTTATCTATCAATCGGCGTTTAATTTATCCTCGGGGGAATTCGCTGTAATATTCTCTATCAACGCTGGAGCAATGATGTTTGGTAGTATTGTCAGCGCTCGTTATGTTACGAAATTTGGCGAAGATAACCTCATAAAACTGGGGGTGATAGGCACACTGGTGATATCTATATTACTTTGCATCGTTGACTATATTTCTCATTTCCAGTTTGAGATTGTGGCGGTATTACTGTTAATTATGATGTTTACTATGGCTTTGACCTTTGGCAATGCCGCGAGTATGGCCATGGCGGCATCTTCACATTTAAAAGGAACGGGTTCTGCTATTTTAGGAGTTTTTCAGTTTGGTATCGCTGCGATAACTCCATCACTGCTTGGATTTGGAGACCCGTTGTCATTACTACCGATGTCGCTAATCATAGCGGGATGCTGTTTAATAGCCATCATGGCATTATTATTGACAGGTAAAAAAGGATAGTGTGATGAATACACATGACGCTATAAAAATTATTGGTGCAAGACAAAACAATCTGCAAGATATTGATTTAGAGGTCCCTAAAAATAAAATAACAGTTTTTACCGGCGTTTCCGGGTCGGGGAAAAGTTCTCTGGTATTCGGAACTATTGCGGCAGAATCTCAGCGTCAGCTAAATGACACCTTTCCACCTTTTATTCGACACCGTTTACCGCATTATGGTAATCCTGAAGTTGATGACATTGAAAACCTGTCGGTGGCCATTATTATTGACCAAAAACGTATTGGTGGCAACGCACGTTCGACGGTGGGTACCGCCTCAGATATTTATACTCTGCTGCGACTACTATTTTCTCGTGTTGGCGAACCTTTTGTTGGTTATTCTAATGTTTTTTCATTTAATCATCCTGCCGGGATGTGTGCGACATGCGACGGGTTGGGTATTGCCAGCACCATTGATATCGACCAACTGATTGATTCAAATCTGTCGTTAAATGAAGGCGCTATTCGTTATCCTTCTTTTGCACCGGGTTCATGGCGCTGGAAACGTTATGTTTATTCAGGGCTTTTTGATGCCGATAAAAAAATCATGGATTATTCAAAAGCGGAACGAGAGTTATTACTGTATGCGGATAATCTCATTCCTGAAGCGCCGTTAGCCGGTTGGCCTAAGAGTGCAAAGTTTGAAGGCGTCATTACGCGCTTTACGCGAAGTTATTTGAAACAAGAAACTAAAGATACTAAAGCTGAGGAATTTCAGCGAGTCGTTAGTTTACAGGTTTGCCCTTCTTGTCAGGGTATGAGGCTCAACGACAAAATACTTTCCTGCAGGATAAGAGGGAAAAATATTGGCGAATGTGCAACACTGCCTGTCACAGAGTTAAAGCTGTTTGTAGAAAAGCTCGATTATCCTGAAGTCAGGCCGCTGCTCGAAGCATTGCTGGAAAGGTTAGATGCAATGTGTGCAGTAGGCTTGGGGTATCTGGATTTGAACCGGACGACCCCCAGCTTATCGGGCGGTGAATCCCAGCGGTTAAAAATGGTCCGGCATCTGGGAAGTAGTCTTACCGGGATCGTTTATATAATTGATGAGCCAAGTACCGGGCTTCATCCAGCAGATATTGTTAAATTGAATATATTAATTGGTAAACTACGCGACAAAGGCAATACCATTCTGATGGTAGAGCACGATCCTGACATGATAGCGATAGCCGAGCATGTTATTGATTTAGGGCCGGGAGCGGGCAAGCAAGGTGGAAATATTGTATTTGAGGGTGACCTGTCGGCACTTAAGCAATCCCAAACCTTGACGGGAAGATATTTCTCTTCACGGGCAGAGATAAATAAAAGACCGAGATGTGCTAAAGGTTATATTTCGGTAAGAAACGCCACATTGCATAATCTGCATAACTTATCGGTAGATGTACCTTTGAGCGTTATGGTCGCTGTGACCGGGGTCGCGGGATCGGGCAAAAGTTCATTCGTCATGGGAGCCCTGGCGCCACAATGTCGGGACGCGATCGTTATCGATCAAAAACCGATACATACTTCGATTCGATCGCATATTGCTTCCTGGTGCGGCGCATTTGATACGATCCGTTCGCTGTTTGCCGAAAAAAACCATGTGTCAGCGTCGTGGTTCAGCGCCAATGCTAAAGGCGCCTGTCCGGAATGTCACGGGCTAGGGGTAATACAAACCGATCTGGCATTTATGGATACGGTTACGTTGCCATGTGAGGCCTGTCAGGGGCAGCGCTATAACCCACAGGCGCTAAAATATCATTATCAGGGAAAAAATATTGCGGAGGTATTATCTCTGTCGATTAACGATGCTGGCGATTTTTTCCTGAATGAGCCACAGCTCAGGCCAATTTTTCGTAGTCTGGTCGACGTCGGGTTGGGATATTTGCGCTTGGGGGAATCGTTAAATCATCTTTCAGGCGGTGAATGCCAGCGGCTGAAGTTAGCGTCACAATTAAATCATGATAGTGACATGTATATTTTCGATGAGCCAACCACCGGACTTCATCCCAGTGATGTTGCCTCGTTGCTGAAACTCTTTAACCGACTGGTAGAGCGCGGAAACACCGTCATTATTATTGAACATAATATGGAGTTGATCGCTCAGGCTGACTGGATTATTGATATTGGACCTTATGCCGGGCAAGAAGGGGGAAAATTACTGTTTAGCGGTACACCTGAATCGATGCTGACCTGTCGCCATTCTTTAACCGCGGAGTGGTTGCGCATACATTGCCGGGTAGAGTGAGAGATAGTGGTCGGGACAGCCAGAAGAGACTGGCAATAATGTGATGCATGCCCATTATTATACTGATGTATTGTCCCGTTAATCTTATTAGTCTACAGGCCAGTGGTAATCGCGATCCAACCAGCCATCCAGGTCATAATCCATCATGCATTGTTCGGCGAAACCTTTATATTCTTGTATCTGCCCCGACATTTGTGCGGCGAGCAACAGTTCGATACGAACATTTTCATGACTGCCGGTATAATTTCGTTCATAGAGTTCGTGTCTGCTGGCGAATTCTGTTCCTACAGAGTCCCAGATTAGTTTCATAAGCTTTACCCTTTCAACGGCATCTATACCGTTGGAACCGCGCATATATTTTTTCAGATAAGGCTCCAGTTCCGGCGCGGCAAAATCTTTGGCATGCGAATTAATATAAATAAGCGCGCTGCCAAGATCTTGTTCAATAATTTCTTTGATCCGTGGATAGCCGAGACTCATAAACCAACGGTAGGCTAAACCATAATCCAGGTTAGGCAGGAGGGCGCCGTTGTGCCAGGGATTCGGCGATTTAGCCATAGCATCGCTTATGGCCCAGAAGAGGTTACGCCAGGCCAGCATTTCCCCGACGCGGGTCTGTATACCGCGGAAATCGGCTACGCCGGTGGCTTCCACGCCTTTAATGAATAAACCACAGATAAAATCGATTTTTACCGCCAGACGCGTCACACCGTGGAACGTAGAGCGGTGCAGAAAGCCAGAACTGGGTAAAAACGTGGCCGCTTTAGCCGTATCGCCGTAAATAAAAATGTTTTCCCAGGGAATCTTCACCTTATCCAGAATGAAGATCATGTCATTCTCGTCGTAGCGGGAGGACAGTGGATAGTCAAAGGGACTGCCGACCTTTTCGGCTGCTAAGGAGTAAGAGGGGCGGCAAACCAGTTTCAGCCCTGGGGCATTCATGGGTAAGGTGCATACCAGGGCAAATTCTCTTTTTTTGACAGGTAAACCGTAATGCGCGATGAAATTGTAATGCGTCAAGGCAGAGCCGGTAGCAACCACCTTGGCACCGCTAACAATCACGCCATCATCACACTCTTTTTCGACGTGAATGCAGATATCTTCAATCTGGTCGGGCGGGAGATTGCGGTCGATAGGGGGGTTGATGATGGCATGATTCCAGTAAAGTAGCTCCTCTTGTGAACGTTTGTACCAGTGTCTGGCGTTATCCGCATATTCTCCGTAGGCCTCGGGATTGGCGCCGAGAGTCGTAAGAAACGAGGCTTTGAAATCAGGGCTCCTTCCTAACCAGCCGTAGCTAAGCCGCGCCCACTGGGCGATTGCGTCGCGATCGCGTATCAGGTCGTCAACAGAATGAGGAACGCGGAAGAACGGATGGGTGACACCACCGCTGCCGGTATCACACGGCGTGGTTAATATAGCCTGATACTTTTCGTCATGGAGCGCGTCGTATAATTTAGCTATAGACAGTGCTGAATTGCGAAACGCTGGATGTGTAATAACATTGTCGACCTTTTCACCATAAGCCCATATTTCTCGCCCATCATTCAGACCCGCCAAAAAGTCATTACCGGTAGGTAACGATACTGATTTATTTCCCATGTCAGCTCTCTCCGAATATCAGTTTTCAACACTTCCTTTTAAACGGCATCTTGTTGACTAAGAGTTACCGTTGTTGTTAAGGCGTTCTGTATCAGCCATTGATAAATAGAAAATGCGTCTTGCGTCAGGAATGACTCGTTATGAAATTGTATGGAGGCAACGTTACCTGACGATAATGCAACAATTTCACCGGAAGGGAGTCGTTCCAGCTGGACTGTTTTGTCATGCTCCGGGCTGTACCAGCATGGCCGCTGATGGAGTGCGGAGAAACTGTTATAGAAACCAACGGTATGAGGTTTTCCCTGGATAGATATCTGATGTTGGCTACCCTGGCGGTTATTGACCAGCCGCTCGATCGGAATGCCTAATTCGGCGCAAATTAACTGATGCCCCAGACAAGTCCCGATTAACGGACGCTGCTCCCGCAGCCGTTGTGCAATAATTTTTCGGCCCACGCGTATTTTGTCGAGTCGTACATTGGTTGGATCGCCAGGCCCGGGCCCAATGAATACGATGTCGCGATCGGTGAGCTGCGTTAGCTTGCTCAGGGAGTCATACCAGGGAATGAGGGTAACGGCGCAACCCGCGCTGCGTAACTGATAGGCAATCATGGCGGTGAAGTTGTCCTCCATGTCGATCAGTGTGATGGCATGTTGAGAGAGTAGAGCGCACGGGCCCAATTGCGAGTTATCCAGCCAAAAGGCGGAGGCGCGTGCATTCCGTTTTGCCAGTATCTGGTCAGCCCGATGGCGAAGTTCTGCAGACAATCCTGTTCGGTTTGGCGTCCCGGCGCTTGTTCCAGAGAAGAACGAATGCATTAGCCCTTGTAATTTGGCGCGTGTTTCACCAGCTTCATTTTGTGCGATGGAACTTCTGACGATGGTTGAACCCGCCGTAAGCCGAAAATGTCCCTGAGCGGTAATATCGGCCGTGCGGATCATTATGGCCGAGTCCAGATAACGTTTACCTTCTTGCGTACCCGTTATAGCAACGATGCCGCTGTAATAGCCGCGTCCACGGCGTTCTCGCCGGGCGATAACTTTACAGGCGCTTTCTATTGGGCTGCCGGTCACTGTTGGCGCAAATAGCGATTGCCTGATGATTTCTTTCAGACTGCGATCTGAGTTGCCATGGATAAAATATTCGGTATGCGCGATGTGCGACATAGCTTTGAGCTTCGGTCCGGATACCTGAATATCATGCTGACAGATGCTACTCATCATTTTGAGTTCTTCATCCACCACCATAAATAGTTCGTCGCGCTCTTTTGTATCCTGCAGAAAATCATCCAGCACGTGCGTCATATTCCCGGAGTCGGGGTATTTAAACGTGCCGCTGATAGGATTCATCGCCACATTCTGCTCATCAACCTGGATATGCTGTTCAGGCGTACTTCCCATGAAATAGCGGCTGCCGGTGAAGATCATCCATGTCCAGTAAGACCCGCATTCAGATTGCAGTAGCCGTTTGTACAGCGTCAACGCATGGCGGATACTGAAGTTGGTTATATCGCCCTCCAGACTGCGTGAAATCACAAAGTTGCTGCCTTCTCCGGAGCTGATTTCCTGATCAATGACGGTATCAACAATGTCGCCATACGTTTGGTCATCAAGATCGAATTGCAGGTTTCGTGGCTTGATATCATGGTCATTAATGGCTGCGATAAACGAATCTATGGGGTAATGATTTTGCCGCTCAATGTGCATGACGATCGTCTGTTCACCATCGTCAATGCAGGCATAACCTTTTTCTTTTACCTGATTAAATGGCAATAAGATCAATTTGTTAAATGAGCTTTTACCCTTCCCGTCCAGGGGAGGATCCAGCGCTAATTCTGAAAGGGATTGGTTTAGCTCAATATCCCCTTCAAGAAATAATACTGCGTTGATAGGTTCGCATTGGGGGCGGTAAATACAGGCAAAGGGTCTATCAAGATTGACCAGATGAGCCGAAAGCTCGTCGGGCTGTGCTGTGCCTTTAGATAACATCATCATCTCCTGGAGTGCCGTGAGGATCTTTAATGTTCCAATGCGTCGATAGCTTGTCGGGTTGACAGCACGACTGAACTGGTTTCCGCAGCTAGCTCAAGCGCCAGACGATGCTTTTCTTCGGAGAAATCGGCTAGCGCATCGGCAATAAAAAATGTCTCGATATCATTGGAGTACGCCTCTTGCGCTGTGCACAAACAACCGATATGGGCGTAAACGCCACAGACGATCAGCTGATCGCATTTGAGTTCGTGCAAAGTACTCAGAAGGGGAGAGTTAAAGAAGGCGCTGTAACGCCACTTCGTTAATACCCACTCATTTTCCAGAGGTGTCAACGGAGGAACAATCTGTTTATGCTCCTGGCTGCCGTTCATACCTGAACCCCATAGACTGTGCAGCAAGCCACGCTGCTGCGGCGTCATGTCGCCGGGTTGGGCTGTATAAAATACGGGTACATGCAGACGTCGGGCGACGCTAAGCAAGCGGTAAATATTGTCGATCACCTGCGCTATCGGCGAGGCGTCAGCAGTGTAAAAATCGAGGAAATAACGCTGCATATCATGTATGAGTAGCGCCGCTCTTGAACTGTTGGGTTGCCAGTCTGCAATTGATTTGGGTAATTGGCGTTCTGTCGGCAGTGGATAGGGCTGTATCTTTTCCATGTTATTCTCCTTGTACGCTTAGCAGCTGCCGAGTGCGGCGCCGCCGTCGACCAATAACGTTGATAGCGTGGTTTGCCCTGATTCTTCGCACAGGTAAAAGCAGACCGCGGCAGCAATTTCTTCCGCCGTGGCGACTTTATTGAGTGGAATACCGATGCGAAATTGTTTTGGATTACCGTTAAGCGTGTTTTGCCGGTCACTTTCGCTATGCCACATGCCGCGCAGCATCGGCGTATCGGTTGAGCCGGGAGCGACAACATTACACCGGATCCCATACGGAGCGACCTCCAGCCCCAGAGCATAAGTAAATGCCTGGGCAGCGGCTTTTGAGGCGCAGTAGGCGGCCATCGTCGCCCGCGGCACGCGCGCTGCGTTTGAGGCGATAGTGACGATGCTGCCTTTACGCTGAGCCATCATCAGATTGGCTGCATGGCGGCTGGTGTTAAATACGCCAGTCGCGTTGACGGCAAAAGTTTTCGTCCAATCTTGAGGCTGTGTTTCGGCCACGCTGGCGTGGCACAGTACGCCGGCGCCGTTGACCAGATAACCCACCGGACCCAGTTGGCGACCGATTGCGGTAAAGGCTTCTGCTACGCAGCGGTCGTCGGCAACGTCCACCGTAAAACCTGCAATGGGCTGCGGATGGTTATTTTGTAGTGTGGCTACAAGGGTTGCCAGCTGAGCGGCGTTATTATCAAGAAGCGCCAGTGAAACCCCTTCTTTCGCCAGCGCGTGGGCAACGGATTCGCCAATGCCACCGCAGGCGCCGGTAATAACGGCAATGTAGTCTTTATCAAAGGTCATTTTGTCTCTCTTTCCAGTGAGTTAATAACATCTGCGTTTGCGCTACGTTCAGGCGTGGGTCGCAGAGAATTTGCTTAAGTTGATGTTCTTCAGGATGATTATTTTCACAGAAACATTCGATGACCGGGTTCGGCGTTGCTTCCAGGTGGAGTCCAGCGGCGCAGGCATTATGTGATTTCACCTGCCTCAGGAAACCGGAGATTTCAGCCATCATGTCGCTAAGCTCGCGGCGTTTATTGCCTGCCCGCGTTTTCCCGGTATTCCCATGCATTGGATCGCACATCCATAACACCGGCGTTTCGGTTGCCTGTGCGGCCTGAATCAACGCGCCTAAACGATGAATATGTGAACGGCCAAAACGCGAAATAAAAGTCAGACGTCCAGGAATACGCTGAGGATTAAGCTGTCGGCAAAGTGTCGCGATGAACGATGGCGTTACGGTGGCGTCAATCTTGCAGGCAACAGGGTTGGCGATATTCGCCAGCATGGCGATATGTGGGCTGTCAGGCGCAAGAGTACGAATGCCGATCCAGGGCCAATGGGTACTGGCTAAATAGGATTCTCCCTGGGGATTAGTGCGGATTTGAGTCGTTTCATAGTCCAGCAATAGCGCTTCATGGCTGGTCCAGATGGGATGAACATCGCGAGGATATTCCCGTTCGTAACGTTTAATTTCGGCCAGCGTTTCCGCCGCAGCATGGTAGCTCAGCAACATCCTTTGCGGATCGTTACGCCTGGCTTCTGGCGTCGCTTCGGGCCTGTTGACTGAATCACCGCGCCACACGGGAAGTACCCTGTCGCCATTGACTTCGTTGTGTTGTGAGCGTGGTTTAGCATATTGACCGGCAATTCTGCCTACCGTCAATATTGGCAGTCCCGTCAGAGTTGAGAGTTCGCGGGACATTTGCTCGAGGAAGGTCAATTTTTTCCGCACATGTAACGCGCCAGATTCGCAAATTCTTTCAGCGCAGTCGCCAGCCTGAAATATCATTGCTTTACCTGCATAAACGGCGGCTAATGCTTTATTAAATTCGCTTATTTCTTCAAAGTTTAATAATTCTGGAAGAGTGTCTAATTCACGTATGACCAGGGCAAGCATGTCCTTATCGCTCCAGAACGGCTGTTGCCAATTGGACTTATTGCCAGGAAATGATGTCATTTCTAATCTCTCACTCGAAATTTAACAGGTTTTCCGTTTGTTTTTTAACAAAAAAGCGATGAGAAGGTACTATTCCTTGTCTGTTTAATGGGCATGAAAGACGATACGTTTTGCACAAAGATTGCACGCCAATGGGTTCCTTATGTCAATCAAAAAAGATGATTTTTTATTGTTGTTTTTTTAAGTATTTGAATTTATTGATTATTATTTTTTAGTGTTTTGGATTTTTTCCTATATGATTTTTTTTTGGAAATCAAATTGACTGAGGGCAAGGTTCGAAGATAGACTATTGAAAACAACGCTTGGTTATGCTTGTGTTGCTTATATGTTGCCTGTCCTGCTGCGCTTTTTTAAGGCGTATCACGGTAAACTGGCGGCATTTCTTTAGGTCTTTAAATTCTTCTTCAAGAGAAGATTTTATGCGTGTGAACATTCCTAATTCTCCAGGAGAGAGTGATGACGCATTCAGCATATGCCAATCAGTTAAAGGCTGTTCCTGATATATTTGATGAGATTTCGCAACGTTTTCCGGACAGGATTGCGTTAATTTTCGAACAAAGAAAAATAACCTATCGAGAACTTGCTGAGCAATGTTCAGCGCTGGCTGCGGTATTGCAAAAGAATTGCCTGATAAAAGGCGATGTTGTTGCAATAAAAATAGAACGTAGCCCGCAGTTATATATTTTTATGCTGGCGTTGATGAAAATAGGCGCTGTTATGGTTCCCGTGAACTCGAATAGTCCTGAGCGCTATATGGGTGAAATTTTACGTGCGGCAGGAGCCAAATACCTCATTAGCGATGATGTAACAAGCGTGCCCGGCGGGGCATGGCAGGTGTTGTCGAGCAGGACGCTGATACAAAACAGCGCTCAACAAAGAAGCGGGAATTATCCAGTATTAAGCGCTGATGATCCGGCGCTTATATTGATGACCTCTGGATCAACAGGAAAACCGAAGAGCGTGCTCATAGCTCATCGCGGGATTGCCAGACTGAGTCTGCCGGTACCGGCGTTGGGGAATAGCGAGCGGGACTGCTATTTGCAAATTGCAGATGTTTCATTCGCTGCCTCAGCGAATGAAATCTGGATGGCTCTATTGACCGGCGCGTGTCTGACGATTGCGCCGCCTGGCTTGCCAGATTTGATGGCCCTGGTACGGCAGATCGAATCGGATAACGTGACGATGCTATTCCTCTCTGGCGGACTGTTCCGGCTATTTGTCGAGGTTTCGGTTGAAACACTGCATATACCTGACTGTGTGGTGGTGTCGGGCGATTTTGTCAACCCTCGCCTATTTAGCGTGGCGGCGCAGGCCGGTAAAGCAAAAATATTCAATGGATTAGGATGCACGGAAAATTCAGCGATCTCGTCTCTCTATCATGTTCAGCCCGAGGGGCAATTAACCAGTGAATCTCCTGTACCGGTTGGTACTCCACTCCCTTTGGTTGAGATGGCGGTGTTCAATGAACGTTTGCAACCCTGTACCTGCGGTGAATATGGGGAATTGTTTATCGCAGGGGCTGGAGTTGCACTGGGGTATTCCGATCCGCAACTGACGGCGGAAAGGTTTATCTCCATCCCGTATCAAGGCGCAGACGTACTTTTTTATCGTACCGACGATCGGGCAACGTGCGACCAGGATCGCAATATCGTCCTGGTCGGACGAGGCAACCATATTTGTAAAATACGTGGCTTCCGCATCAATCTCGCCGGTATTGAGCACCTGTTGCGTTTACATCACGCTGTGGAGGATGTGCTGATTGTAGTAGAGGAGACGCCGGACGAACCACGATTGCATGCCTGTTATGTCACGCAGGATGATGCGCTATCCGTAGCGGATTTAAAGAATCACCTCGCTATGCATGCTCCTGCCTGGATGATACCTGAAAAATTTAGCCGTGTGCCGGTCCTGCCAATGACCGCTAACGGCAAAAAAGATCGTTTACGCTTAAAAAATTCTTTACTGGAGCAGGTGTAAATATGGACAACGTTGAGCAACAGCTACTCTCGATTTGGCAGGAGATTATTCATTCAGCGGTGATCAACCCGCAAGAAAATTTATTAGACCAGGGTGGTAACTCATTACATTTCATAAAGTTAGCATCAATGGTAAGCAAGGCATTCAATTTGGCTGTCTCGCCGGCTGACATTTTCACAGCGGGAACTATTGCCGCGCTGGCTCAGACCATTCGGCAACGGCAGCAGGTCTAATACCTGGAGTTGGGACTGCCAACAATCAGGAAGGATTTTACAGGGAATTTTAAGAGGGGGATAAAATGCCATCATTTAATAGCGGCGAGTCAAATAAGAGCTGTTTGAATAAGGCGTGTGGAGAAATTGCGGTAACGTATCTGGCAGCGACACCCGGGCAGCAGGCAATGTGGTGGCTGGATAATACGCTGGATCAGCCCCAATGCTATAACGTGCCAGTGCTGCTGACCGTTAATGCGACACTGGACGCTGATATTATGCAGCGCGCTGTGGCTGAGTTGACCTCGCGCCATGAAATATTCAGAACGCGTTTTGTTTACCTTGACGGTACACTACAGCAGCGTATCGGCGCTGATGGCTATCTCTCTTTTTCCCATCGAAAATCCGGACAGAATGAAACGCCTGAATCGGTGACTGCACAACTGGCGGCTAGCCGTTTATCACTAGCTGAGGGTCCGTTGAGTATCATTAATATGCTCAGTTCAGACTCGGGTACAACCTGGCTAGCATGCTGCTTCCACCACATCATTATTGATGCCCCCTCAGTACGTATTGTCTTGCATGATTTGCTGCAAATCTATTGTGCGCTTGACGAGAAACGCGCTCTGCCAGCGTTTAACGGCACGGGAAGCTATCAGGAATTTACTCGTTGGCAGGCAGCGTCCCTTGCGGCGGCAGAGTGCGAAGACATGCGGGATTACTGGCGGCAGGCACTGCATCCGGCTCCGCCACTATCAGACCTCCCGGTCGATTTTCCCCGTCGTCTGCGGGAAGATACCAAAGCCGCCTATACCATGCAGGCCCTCAACGAACATGAAGCGGACTCACTACAGCGGCACGCAAGATCGTTGTCAATGACACCCTTTATGTATATGTCCATGTGCTGGCAATTTTTCCTTAGCCGCATGAGTGGGCAGAAAGATATTACCGTTGGCGTACCTTTTACTCTGCGGGATCGTAGCGAGTTCGCCGAAACGCCGGGATATATGATCAATACTCTGCCGGTTCGCGTGCAGGTCAATGAAGATGACACAGTCAGGACGCTGGCTGCAAAGGTGCGTCAATCTTTTATTGGTGCACATTTCAATAAGCTGATCCCTTTCAATGAAATTGTCGCACTGTCGCGTGAAAACGCGGGACAGGACAGCCCACTATTCAGAACGTTGCTGGTTATGCCCGATACCCGGGCCGATATTTTCAACGACTTACCGTTTAAGGTCATGCTGGATGACTATTTTAGCCAGATGGCAAAATACGATCTGACGTTGTTCTTTGAAGCACAACCGCAATGGAAGCTGACGCTGGAGTATAAGACGGCGTTGTATCATCCGCAGACCATTGACTACTGGCTGAAAATATTTCGCCATTTATTGAGCGCGATGGGCGAGGACGGCGAGGTATTACTGTCATCCCTGAGGCTGTTGGATGCACCGTTAAGTCGTGAACTGGTTGTTCGAGCCAGCCTTAAGCCGTGCGCGGAGGCCTGGCGATTTGACGCCCTGGCGGCTTTCAATCAGCATGCTGTAAGCCACTCTGCGGATACTGCGTTAATTACCGCTAATGGCACACGATCGTATGGTTGGTTAGCGGAACGTTCGGGGCAGATTGCCGCCTACCTGCAGCAGCAGTTAAATATCGCTCCTGGCAAACGTGTTGCGTTATTACTGGAAAGGAATGCCGAGGCGATTGCCACTCTGTTTGGCGTGTTAAAAACCGGCGCGGCCTACATTCCGATCGACCCACAATACCCGCAAGAGCGCATTGGTTATATGTTGCAGGACGCCAGCGTGGACTGCATCGCCACGACGCGATCGCTGGTAGCAAAATTCCCAGTGTCTGGCTCCGTGCCTCTGTTGTTAATCGATGACATTCCCCCGGAGTACCCTGGGGAATGGTCTTATATCAAAAGAATGCCCGACGATGAGCTGTATATCATTTATACATCCGGTTCAACCGGGCAGCCCAAGGGAGTACGGTTATTAAATAAAACGCTCAATAACCTGATTAAGTGGCAACGAGATGTATCTGAGTGCGGTCAGGGAGATTGTACTCTGCATTTTATGTCACTTTCTTTTGATGTATCGGTTCAGGAGATCTTCGGCACGTTAGCCTGCGGTGGGCGCTTATATATTGCCAGTGAAGAAGAGCGGAGAGATCTGGATCATCTGCAAGAGGTTATCCAGGAGCAGGGAATTAATCGGCTCTATTTTCCCTACGTTGCTTTGCAGCAGTTCGCGCATTTGAGCGCATTGGCCAACAGGCAATTCCCGAGTTTAAAAGAGGTCTACTCCACCGGGGAACAGCTCGTACTCACCGCCGATATTAAACATTTTTTCAGGCAACCCGTTCGCCTGATTAATCTCTATGGTCCCTCAGAAAGCCACGTTTGTTCCGCGTATGTGCTGCCGCCGGAAAGCGATAAATGGGGAGATGCAGCGTCCATTGGTTACCCTCTACCCGGATTCAGTCTGTTGGTGGTGGATGAGCGTCTGCAGCTGGTTCCCGCCGGTGTCGCTGGTGAACTACTTATCGCTAGCGATTTTCTGTCTCCCGGCTATCACAATAAAAGTGAAGAAAGCGCTCGACGTTTTATCTCTGCTGAGAGCTTTGCAGCACAAAGTTGCCACGCGTATCGTACCGGTGATCTGGTGAGGCTGGAGCATGACGATCGGTTCAGCTACCTTGGCAGGATAGACAATCAGTTAAAAATTCGCGGTTTTAGGATCGAACCGTCAGAAGTAGAGGCGGCCATCAATGCCCTGGAGGGCGTGCAGGTTTCAGCGGTAGTTGGCAGGGCAGATCATTCAGGAAGCCAGCAGCTCATCGCCTTTATTGCTGGTTTATTGGATGATAAAGGCAATCAAAAGGATAAGATCAAACGCGGCCTTCGCCTGGTGCTGCCGGAGTATATGGTTCCCACAGAGTTGGTCTTTGTGGATAAGCTGCCTACCACGCCTAGCGGGAAAATCGATCGTAAAGCGTTACTTAAGGTGGATATTATTGTTGAATCATCAACGCAGATGCCAGAGCGGTCTCTGACGAAAACTCAGGAGCAGGTCAGGGCGCTATGGGAAACATTATTTCCGGGACGTCAGATCGCACTGCACGATGATTTTTTCGCCATTGGTGGACATTCTTTGTTGGCCACACAGCTGGTTTTTCTGCTGCGTAAGGCGTTCGATTGCGATATTCCTCTACGTTTGTTATTTAATCACCCAACCTTGTCGGCTATGGCTGAGTCCATCGACGGCTATATTGCCAGTGAAAAGGGGCGCGTCGATGCCGTCGATCGTTCCTTTGTTCAGGATGGATATGAACGCATACATTGGCAGGGAGGAGTGTGTTCAACCCCTGGGCTGACGCTGCTTACCGGGGCGACAGGATTTTTGGGCATCTACCTGCTGCGTTCATTGCTATTGGCCGGGACCCAATCCGTGCTATGCATGGTAAGAGCCAGGACGCATGAGCACGCATTGGCTCGTTTGCGTGAAAATGCGATGCGTTATGGCATCGCCGATGAGATTGATTTTTCCCGGGTTGAAGTTTGCCTCGGCGATGTTGGCCAGCGCAATTTAGGATTAAGCTCTGAAGCGTACAGCCGTTTGGCAGAGCGAGTGGACACGGTATTCCATGCGGCCGCACAGATTAATTTTTTGCTCTCTTATTCTTCGGTAAAACAGTCAAATGTGCAGGGTACGCTGAATATTTTAGCTTTCTGCGGTTGTGGCGGACGAAAAACGCTGCACTATTTATCCACTATCGCCGTATTTTCTCCACGCTATCCTGAATCGCCTATCGTTGAACATTGTGTACCGGGTCATCCGGAAGCACTGTCGATAGGTTACACGCAAAGTAAGTGGGTGGCTGAACGCTATGTTCTACAGGCCAGAGAACAAGGACTTGACGCTAACGTATTTCGCATAGGACGTATTGGCGGAGATAGCCGAAGTGGGGCCTGCCAGAGCGATGATTTTTTATGGCGACAGATAAAAAGCTTTATCCAGATGGGATTGGCGCCGGATCCGTCTTCACTATCAACGGACCTGCTGCCTGTCGACTTTGTCGCTGAAGCGATAGTTGCCTTAGCGCGTTCAGAGGCTACGCGACAGGAAAACTTCCATATTTTCCATCCTCAGAGCACCCGGTTTGATCCGGTGTATCGGGCGATTCGTTCTCTGGGTTATCCGTTGGAAACGACTTCTGACGGCGAGTGGTTGCAACAACTTGAACAGTGTGTCACCCAGGGGCGCGAGGTTGCGCTGGGGCCGGTCATTCATCTCTTTAAAGAGAATTTGTTGGATACTGGCGACAACGCCTATGGTAATCCAGAGACGACTAAGCGTATTGCGCAATTGGGTTTGCGCTTTCCTGAGCTGTCGGAGGAGACATTCAAACGTATGATCGTTTATTTCCAGCGGCAGAAAGAAATCGTCTAACAATACTTTTATCAATTTCATCAAGAGGATATAAAATGGTTCCGGCATTATTTGATAAATATATTTCGGCAGTGATGGAGAAGTCATCGGATAAGCTGGCATCCCTTTTCTCTGTTAATGGACGTTTGTCGTTGCCTTTTCGTCGCAACAGGGAGGTGATTATTGGGCGTGATAATATTCGCTTACACTATGCTAATGGCTTTGGCGTTGCGCCCTTACGCTTTACCTCCATAGAGGATGAGCGATTCCACTATACGAATAATCCCGATGTCGTCATTGTTGAATATAAACTGCATGGGAATACTCTGCCGGATGGAAAACAGTTCTCTTTGTTGTATATTAATGTGATTAAAATGAATAATGGCGAGATAACAGAGTTAATAGATTATGAGGATGTGTTGAATAGAGAATATATCTTTCAGGATGAGTAGGATAGTTCTTGTGTTATTAATAGGGGCGAAAGTTATGATGACTTTTCCTTCCTTGAAGGGATGTGGTAAAATGGTAAGCTTAACTTATTGTAAACGGCATCAGGAGAATGTATGGAAATGAATAAAAAAGTGGCTAGTGGTTCCGAGCGCGAAATATCATTGAATCGTCAATTTGAAGATGCTTTAGGAAATTTGCAATGTGTACTTGTTGCACGTCGCTCGTTGATTAATCCAGATGGCATTAACTGGCCACAGTACGATACATTGTATATTTTGCGTCAGTTCCAGCCGATGACGCCAAGCGCAATTGGTGAAAAGCTCGGATTTGCGCGTAGTAAAATGTCCAAAATTCTGAGGATGTTGAAAGATAAGCACTTTGTTGAACAAGAATCGGCAGAAAGTGACAAACGAGAAATGCTGACGCGGATTACGGAAAAAGGTATTGAGTTCCTGAATTCTGCAGAGTCCAGCAGGCGCATCATGGCTGAGCAGGTGGCATCCTGCATGTCTCAGGGCGAAATTGCTATTTTCGCTGAGCTCTGTGCAAGGGCTGCAAATATATTGCATGAGAATATTAAAGGTAAACTCGAAGACACCAGCGAAAATTAATAAGGTTTATGGTGATAAAACGCTAAACTGGTCGCTGGCGCGAAGTTCTCTTTGCCTAATGCGCAATCGAATATATGGCATAGGGATTGTGCTAAAATATTACTATGGGATGGTGTTGAACGCGAACTATATATATCAATGATGGTGAAGTTTTTTAACCTCAGAACATACATAAAGTCAGGCTTGACCTGATAGTTTCCTCTTCGTATAAAGCCAGTTTTGCGATAAGGGAGCGTTTTTGTAGCGTAACAGTATTTGTTCAAGTCTGAGTCAATACGTTTTCTTGCAGTGAAAGATGGCATTTAATTGGAAGTGATTTAATCTTTTTTGCCGTTTTTGTGCAGATTTACAGTCTATTCAGATAACGGAATTATTTTACACCGCCGCGCATATATGTCAGGTGTAACATACTCTTCTGTGCACTCTTCAAAAAACTGACCACCACTGCGTCATTTCGATTCTGGCTTCCAGATGCTCCGCTTTATGCACGTAACTGAATGATCGGCAATCTGACTCAACATTCTCCGGATACGAAAGGATAAATCAAAACATAGCAGAAAGACTTTTACCCCAACCCGTCAAATCAAAAATATATAGGAATTCACAGGAAGGCATAAAAATAACAGAGGTGCCCGGAAAGGGCGCCACTGAATGATGATGGCAGTGGGTGAATTTAAGATGCAACTAAGATCGCGGCGTCCGATCATTACCTCGCTAAAGCCATCACGATCGGCAAACTGTGCGATTTGCTCGAGCCCAAGGCCGTAGCAGTACATGTTGCTACAGAGTAAGAGATCGGAGACCGGTCTGGCGATGCGTATTTGGTTAAGCGTCATAAAAACCTGTGCTGATAAACGCGCCGTCAAATGACTTTACCGGCTTTGGCGCCAGAGATTTGTCGCGAAAAGCTTTATGCAAAGCGGGACGCGCCCGGCGAAGAAAATATCAATGATTGCGTCTTCAACGCGGTATATCTAAAATCTTCGCTTTCGGAGATAGAAAATGTCCGTCGTAGATTCCCTTCTTGCTTATTCCTTTGCCGCGCTGCTGCTCACGCTGACCCCGGGTCTTGATACCGCGCTCATTTTGCGCACCTCCACCGTTGAGGGCGGAAAAAAGGCCTTTCAGGCGGCATTGGGCATTGATACGGGGTGTTTTATCTGGGGCGCGGTGGTGGCCTTCGGCCTCGGGGCGCTGCTGGCGGCGTCGGCGCTGGCGTATGACCTGCTAAAGTGGTGCGGTGCCGTCTATCTATGCTGGCTCGGCATTCAGTTAATTCTCAAACCGCGCAGCCACTTTAACAGTCAGGAAATAGCCGCACCGTCGGCCAGCAACTGGTTTTTAAAAGGGATGCTGGGCAATGTGCTGAATCCGAAAATGGGGATATTTTATGTCTCTTTCCTGCCGCAGTTTATTCCGGCGGGCCACTCGCCAACGATCTGGACATTTCTGCTGGTCGCTATACATGTTGTGATTGGTACGCTCTGGTCGTTAACGCTAATTCTGGCCAGCCGTTACGCCGCTGGTCTCCTGAAAACGCCGACCTTTATTCGCTGGATGGATCGGGCAACCGGCGGCGTCTTTATGCTGTTTGCCGCCAAACTGGCCCTCAGCCACCGCTAAAACGTGCTGGACATGGACGTCCAGCCCTCACGCCATACTTCGTCGCCCGGCGAAGCGTTTCCCGACACTCCCCGTAAAGTCATCGGCAGACAGGCCCATGCGTCGCTTGCGCGTTGGGTTGACTGTCATCATAATAAAAAGAGAATTATATGTGCTTTTAATTCTCTTTTTGAGAATAACAGTGGGGGTGGCGGGTGAACGTTTTTGAACTCAGGCCGGGGTTAAAGGCCTTTCTGCTGGCGCTGGCCGGTTCGGCGGTGCTGATGATTGGCATGGGCTACGGGCGCTTCGCCTATACCGGGATCCTGCCGCTGATGCTGAACGAGCAGGTACTCTCGCTGCGCGAAGGCAACCTTGCCGCTTCGGCCAACTACGCGGGTTACCTGGCCGGCGCGCTGTTGCTGGCGAAAGCCAGGCCCGCGGATTCCAGAGTGCTAAATCTGCTTTCCGTATTGCTCACACTGCTGTGCCTGGCGTTACTCGGCTGGCTGGTTTCGCCGCTGGCCATTATCGCGGTACGCGGAATAGCCGGGCTGTTAAGCGCGGTGACGCTGATTGCCGCCTCTCTGTGGCTGCTGCAGCATATGAAGCACCATAACGGCGCACCGGTACTGTATTCCGGTGTCGGAATGGGGATATTTTTATCGGCGGAATTTATCTCGCTGGGCAAGACCCTGGCGCTCTCCAGCCAGCAAATATGGCTGCTGTGCGCGATAAGCGCCGGCACGCTTTTCATTCTGGCGCTGCGCCTGTTGCTGAGCCCGGCAGACTATCTTATTGCCTATCAACCTCCTGCAGGCGTACAGGACCCACAGGCGCAAGGCCGCGCGCGTGAAGCGTGGAAACTACTGTTGGTTTACGGCCTGGCCGGCTTCGGCTACATCATCACCGCCACCTACCTGCCGCTGTTTCTCAGCGGCTCGCTGAACGCTATCGATCCGGTGCAGATCTGGGCCATTTTCGGTCTTGCCGCCGTGCCCTCGTGCTTTATCTGGCATCGGTTGGTCATCAGGCTTGGCTACCGCCGCGCGTTCACCCTTAATTTGCTGATTCAGGCCGTCGGCGTCACTCTCCCGGCGTGGAGCCACGCATTGCCATTTTGTCTGCTGAGCGCGCTACTGGTCGGTTTCACCTTTATGGGAACGGTGACTATTGCGCTGCCGCAGGGAAGGCGTCTTAACCATCTGGTCTCGTTCAATATGATTGCCGCCATGACCGCGACCTACGGCGTCGGGCAAATTGTCGGCCCGCTGGTTGCCGGCGCGCTGTATGAGCGCAGCGGGTCGTTTAATCCTTCACTCTGCGCGGCAGCAGGGGCGCTGGTGGTTGCCGCCGCGCTGGTTGTCGCCGGGGGGCGGCGCGGGTCAAAGGTCGGAGGCTGAAATTAGAAGCTGGCGCATCTTCTCCAGGGCCGGGGAGGCGTAGCCTTTACGCCAGATAAGCTGGGTGATCGCCTGACCAACCGGCCGCTGTAGGCTTGCTTCGGGCAGCGTCAGGGTATCGAGCACGCTCTTCGGCAGTATGCCGGCATAGCCGCCGGAGGCGATACAGGCGATCATCGCGTGATAGGAGCCGACGTCCTGGATCTCGCTCTCCGCCTCCTCGGATTGCGCCAGATACGCTTCGCCCATTGCCCGGTAGGTACAGCCCTCCGCGAAGGCCGCAAAGCGAAGGCATTGTCTATCCGCGGGAAGCACCAGTACCAGCTGTTCTTGAAAGAGCGGCAGATATTCCAGGTCTTCGGCGGGGGAAGCGCCCTGCGGCAGGCATACCAGCGCGCAATCAAGCGCGGCGTCCAGCACCTGCTGCGTCAACTGGCGGCTGGGCTGGGTTTTAAGCGTCAGTATCACCTCCGGGCACTGGGCATGAAACTGGCTAAGCAGCGGCGGCAGGCGGCTGGCGGCGGTGGCGTCCATCGCCCCCATGCGTAAATTGCCGCCCGGCGTGGCGGGGTGCAGAGCCTGCCGGGCCTCCTCGGCAAGGCTGAGGATTTTCAGCGCATAGGCCAAAAAACGTTCCCCGGCGGGCGACAGCAGCATCTTCTTGTTACCGCGGGCAAACAGCTCGACGCCCAGTTCTTCTTCCAACTGGTGAATACGGGTTGTAATGTTGGACTGCGCCCGACCCAGCAGCTTTGCCGCGCGGGTGACGCTCTGTTCTTCCGCCACCGTTTTGAAAATCTGTAATGTGGTGTGGTTCATACTTTTATTCTTAATTTGAAAATAATATTGATCTTATCATCTCTAAAAGAGATTTTAATTACCTCAACGCACAAATTTCATCAGGGCACACCATGAGCAACCGGCTTACGCAGCAGCTTGATATTGATTATCCCATTATTCAGGCGCCGATGGCCGGCGTGTCGACGCCGGAGCTGGCGGCCGCGGTTAGCGATGCCGGCGCGCTCGGCTCTCTGGGGTTGGGATCGTCCACGGTGGAGCAGGCCGAGGCGCTCATCAACCAGACCCGGCGCTTAACCACCCGTCCGTTTAACGTCAACGTTTTTTGCCACGCTCCGGCGATAAGGGACCCGCAGCGTGAAGCGCAGTGGCTGGCGCGACTGTGCCCTGAGTTTGCGCGCTTTGGCAGCCTTCCGCCGGAGACGCTGGCGGAAATCTACCTGAGTTTTCCGCAGCAGCCCCGGATGGCCGAGCTTTTGCTCGATCTGACTCCGGCGGTGGTCAGCTTCCATTTTGGTGTTCCGGAGCGAGCGGTCGTTGACCGGCTGCGTGAAAAAGGCATCGTTACCCTGGCGAGCGCCACCAGCGTGGCAGAGGCGCAGCTGGCCGTAGAGCTGGGAATCGATATGGTGGTGGCGCAGGGCTACGAGGCCGGCGGCCATCGTGGCATCTTTGATCCCCAGGCGCCCGACGGGCAGATGAGTACCTTTACCCTGGTTCAGGCGCTTAAACGGCGCATTGATATTCCGCTTATCGCCGCAGGCGGCGTCATGGACGGCGCGGGAGTGAACAGCGTGATGAACCTCGGCGCAGACGGGGTGAAGCTAGGGACGGCGTTTCTGCTGTGCCCTGAATCTTCCACGGATAGCGGATATCGTGAGGCCCTTAAAAGCGCGTCTGACGGGCAAACGGTTTTAACCTCAGCCATTTCCGGACGCCCGGCGAGATGTCTGGTTAACGGCTGGCGTGAAATAAACGATCCGCTTCTGATTCCGGCATATCCCGTGGCTTACGCCGCCGGGAAGGCGCTGGCATCGGCGGCGAAAGCGCAGGGGGACCGTCAGTACGGCGCGCACTGGGCCGGGCAGGGAGTGAGCCTGATTCGCGAGCTGCCGGCGGCGGAGCTGATTCGGACTCTGGTCAACGAATGCGGGTTTTAATCGCGGATGGCGCGCTGCCATCCGCTTAGCGTTAACGCCGATGGGCGAGGCCGCGTACCAGACGGTCGCCGGCCATCTGCACGCCCTGCACCAGCGCGACCAGAATGAGCACTGTGCCGACCATCACCTCGTTATTAAAACGCTGATAGCCGTAGCGAATGGCCAGATCGCCCAGCCCGCCGCCGCCAATCACGCCCGCCATCGAAGAGAAGCCGATCAGCATGACGATGGTCAGCGTGATGCCTGCCAGCAGGGTCGGCAGCGCTTCCGGCAGCAGCGATTTAAAGATCACGTGCCAGATGTTGCCGCCCATCGATAAAATCGCCTCGATACGCCCGTAATCCACTTCATCCAGCGCATTCTCCGTCAGCCGCGCAAAGAACGGAAAGGCGCCAATGGTGACGGGAACCACCGCGGCGGTACTGCCGAGGGTGGTGCCAATAATCAGCCGGGTGAACGGGATCAGGGCGATCAGCAGCACGATAAACGGCAGCGAACGACCAAAGTTGATAATCGCGCCCAGCACCGCGTTGAGCTTCGGCATCGGCGCCAGGCCATTGCGGCGCGAAACAAACAGCAGCACCCCGGTTGGCAGCCCGAGCAGCACGGTGAACAGCGCCGCCAGGCCGACCATATAAACGGTATCTACCGTGCCCTGAAACAGCAGCGGCCAGAGATCTTCCCAACTCATGCTACTCCGCATAATGGCCTCCCGTGAAAACCGTGGCGGGCAAGGAAATCCCGCTCCGCCTGAGGATCGTGTAGCAGCGACTGCCGTAGCCGCGACCATGGCGCCACCAGCAAATCGGCGATTCTGCCGCTTTCAATAATCTCCCCATGCTCCAGCAGCGCCGCGTGGTCGCAGAGGTTTTTCACCACGTCCAGCTCATGGGTGATCAGCACGATGGTGAGGTTCAACTGTTGATTGATATCCGCCAGCAGGCTGAGTACCGAGGCCGTGGTCTCGGGGTCGAGGGCGCTGGTGGCCTCATCGCACAGCAGCACATCCGGCCGCGCGGCCAGCGCGCGGGCGATCCCCACGCGCTGTTTTTGGCCGCCGGAAAGCTGTGACGGAAAGGCGGCGGCTTTATCCGCCAGCCCGACCAGTTCCAGCAGCTCCGTCACCCGCGCCTGTCGCGCCGCTTTCGGCACTTTGGCTATCTCCAGCGGCACCGCGACGTTATCGGCGACGCTGCGGGCGTGCAGTAAATTAAAGTGCTGGAAGATCATCCCGGTGCGCAGCCGGTACTCGCGCAGCGCGGTTTTATCCATCCGGGTAATATCGTTCCCGTTCACAATAATGCGGCCCGACGTGGGCCGCTCCAGCAGATTCAGGCAGCGTATCAGCGTACTTTTGCCTGCGCCGCTGCGCCCAAGGATGCCGTAAACGGCTCCTTTCGGCACTTGCAGAGAGACATCGTTTAGCGCCGGTCGGCCTGTTCCGGCATAGGTTTTACTCAGCCCGACAATCTCAATCATGACTGAGGGGCAACCGGGATCACCGAGCCGTTATACTGCTTACGAATAAATTCGACGACCTGCGGCGAGGTGAGGTCTTTGGCCAGCGCCTTGATGCGCGGATCGTTCGCCAGCGCCGGCGTTGTCACCAGAATGTTGGCGTACGGGTTGTTGGTCGCGCTCTCAAGACCCAGCGCATCTTTGGCAGGCACCAGGCCCGCTTCCAGCGCGTAGTTGCCGTTAATCACCGCCAGGTCGACATCGTCCAGCGACCGCGGGATTTGCGGTGATTCAATCTCAAGGATTTTCAGGTGTTTCGGGTTTTCCACAATATCTTTCGGCGTCGCCAGGGTGGTCGCCGGGTCGGTGAATTTTGCCGCCAGCTTAATCAAGCCCTGATTTTGCAGAAGGAACAGCGCGCGGCTCAGGTTGGTGGTGTTGTTCGGTACCGCCACGGTGGCGTTCTCGGGCAGCGATTTAAAATCTTTATGTTTGCGCGAATAGATCCCCAGCGGCTCAATATGCACGGTCGCCGCGACGGCGAAGGTTTTGCCCAGCGCTTTCTCCTGATCTTTCAGATAGGGCACGTGCTGGAAGTAGTTGGCGTCGACGTCGCCGTTGGCCAGCAGTTCGTTGGCGTTAACGCCGCTGGTGAGTTCGACGATTTTCAGGTCGAGGCTGGGATCGATCTTTTTAATGTAGTTAAGGATTTCGGCGTGCGGCACCGGGTCCGCGGCGACGCGCAGCGCGGCGGCCTGGGCGGAAGTCCATGCCAGAGAGAGAGACAGTGCAACCGCTGCCAGTTTAAATGCGGCATATTTCATCATCTTATTCCTTGTGTCTGTTGTTATGTTTATACCCGTCATACTTCAAGTTGCATGTGCGTTGGCTTTGTTACTCGGCTCATCCATGAGCCTCGCCCCTGCGGGGCCAGCGCAAGCGCTGTTCAAGGCATGAGTGCCTTGTCCTGCAACCCGAATTATTAGGGTCTACACGATCAATTGCTCGGCGCGTTCGCGAAAAACATCCTGGTAGTAGCGCTCGGCGACATCAGGATGCGAACGCAGACGCCCTTTCAGGTAGTTCCAGCCCACCTCGCGCAGCAGTGGGTTTTGCGGGTCGCTATCCGGTCCGAGGGCTTCGCGGGCCAGCTCGTCAGGCAGCGTGTAGACGGGGACTACGGCATCCAACTGGGCGCCGAGGAAAAAGGCGATCGACAGCCGCTGCTGGTTGGCGGGCGGCGAAACGACCCGGTGCACCGTTGCGCGCAGATAGCCGCTGGTCGCCAGCTCCAGCAGTTCACCGATATTCACCACAAAGCTGCCCGTCAGCGGGGTGGCGTCAATCCAGCGGTCGGGGGAGACTTCGACCTGCAATCCTTTCTGCTCATCCTGCAACAAGAAGCTGAGGAAACCGGAGTCCTTATGCGCGCCAACGCCCTGGGCGCTCTGGGTTTCCTGCTGGCCGGGATAACGGATTAGCTTGATATGTTCGTTGGTTTTTTCGCCGTACAGGCCATCAAAGGCATCCAGCGGCAGGCGCAGCGCTTCGGCGAAGGCGCGCAGCAGGGTGATCCCCACCTCGGTCATTTCCCGTTGCCAGGTTAATAGCGTTGGTTTGAGCGAGGGCAACGCCTCTGGCCAGAGATTCGGCCCCTGCAGGCGCTGCCAGCGGGGAGCGCGTTCGTCAAGCCGAAGCGCCGGACGCTCGGCGCCGATATCAAACTGCTCGCGCCAGTCGGGCTGACCGCGGGTTAATTCCGACGCGGCGCGGTTGTAGCCGCGAAAATGCGGGGAGTGAATCATCGCCACGCTCTGCTTTTGAGCGTCGGGAAGGGCAAAAAAAGCGCGGGATTGCTGCTGTACGGCCTTCTGCAGCGACTCATCAACGCCGTGGTTGATCAGATAAAAGAAGACGATATCGCGGGCGGCGTGGCGCAGGTCGGTGAGAAACGCCGCTTTTTTAGCGGGATCCGCGTAGCGGGCCAGATCCAGTATCGGTAAAGTTGTCGCGTTCATTGTGTTCTCCGAAGGCGGTATTCAGATGTTTTCGTCGGTACAGGTCCAGGGTTCGGGGACAACAACAGCGCATGATCGATTCCTCAGTCGGGTGGTTGAAGCCAGCTTGCCTTAAGCGAAAATATTCAACCAATAACGTTCTTTTCTAATTTATGACCGGGGAGGGTTCTGTGCTTTTGCGAATTTTGGATAAGGGAGAGGCGGGGCGGTTGCGATTGGCGTCGGGAGCCAGTATGGTGAGCAAAATTTTTAATTCAGGTAAAAGACGCAATGCAGCACCCAAACGATCCTCTGCACGGCATCACGCTTGAGGCGCTATTAAACGCGCTGGTCGCGCAATATGGCTGGGCCGAACTGGCGAAACGCATCAACATTAACTGCTTTAAAAGCGATCCGAGCATTAAATCGAGTCTGAAGTTTTTACGCTGCACGCCGTGGGCGCGTAAAGAGGTGGAAGCGCTGTATATCGATTCGCTGTCCACTGCCGAGACGGCAAAAGAGGACGCTCCGGCGGATAATCCGTGGGCTCACTGGCAGAAAAAGTAAGGCGCGCAGCGGATAATTCCGCGCGCGCCTTGCGCTGTGTGTTACTGAAGATTGCCTGCGGTCAGGCTCTCTTTATCAAAGGCATGGCTGACATCTATATGATTCTGATGCACAGACGTATCGATATTTGAACCTGCCTCCGGGCTAGCAAAGCTATTCTCTGCGGCCATCGCGCCGGACGAGAGTGTAGCAGCCAGAAGCAGTGCGGTGACTACGCCGATATTTTTCATGTTGTGTTCCTTATTTCATCGTGTTGTCGCTGTCGCCTGTTTCTTGCGGCGGCCCGGCAATGTTGTTATATACCCTAAATAATTCGGGTTGCAGGACAAGGCACTCATGCCTTGAACAGCGCTTGCGCTGGCCCCGGAGGGGCGAGGCCGAAGGCCGAGTAACAAAGCCAACGCACATGCAACTTGAAGTATGACGGGTGAGTTTATTTCGTCAGCTCAGCGGTCATATGTACGCGGTTATTGAACTGCGCGCTGGTGATTTTGTAGGACGCGCCTTGTTCTGCGGCCTGAGCGGCAATTTTGGCTTCTGCGCGGTCCAGAGTGGACGCGCTGGCGCTGATGCTTTGGGCAAAAGAGCCGAAAGAGATCAGGGAAAGAGCGGCAACTGCAACGAAAGTTTTGATGGATTTCATGGTCGTATTCCTTAAGTGTTTTATCAGTGTTGGAGCGTTGTTGCCCCGATGTGATAAATGATAGGCCGACATGGTGATGATGAAAATCGAAACAATTTGCTCTCATTATTCAGTAAATTTGAAGGATTAGTGGCGGTTTACGCCATCCTGTTTTGCTAAGAAAATCTGATTACAATCCCGCCTCATTGTCATAACAAATATATAAAAAGTTATTTTTTAACTTTCCATAGACTATTTTCTTGTTTGCTATCGTCTGAACCCCGGCAATATAGTTTTTACACAGCAATCAACGCCGATAAGCGGTTTTTAAATCATTCACGACTATCTCATTATGATGACTCTCAATAAGATCAGTAAAAGTTTCTCCGGGGAAAGAGTACTAAAAGAGGTATCGCTTAGCGTTAATTCCGGTGAGATTATTTGCATTATTGGCCCCAGCGGCTCAGGAAAAACCACGTTATTGCGTACGCTTAATTTCTTAGAGCCCGCCGATAGCGGGCAAATAAAAATAGATGATGTGGCGCTGGATTGCGCAACGGCGGGGAAAAAAGAAATTGAAAAGCTACGCGGTAAAACCGCCATGGTTTTTCAGTCATGGAATCTGTTTCACAATCTCACCGCAGCGCAAAATATTACCGAAGGATTGATTTACGCTAAAAAACGTCCGCGTCAGGAGGCGCTCAATATTGCTGAGCGGCTTTTAAAGCAGGTGGGTTTGCTGCATAAAAAAGACCACTATCCCCACAGTCTTTCCGGCGGCCAAAAGCAGCGTATCGGAATTGCGCGCGCGCTGGCGATGAGCCCCGCCGTGCTGCTGCTGGATGAGCCGACCTCGGCGCTGGATCCTGAAAAAGTGGGTGAGGTGCTTGAG
This sequence comes from Klebsiella pasteurii, assembly GCF_018139045.1. Lineage (NCBI taxonomy): Bacteria > Pseudomonadati > Pseudomonadota > Gammaproteobacteria > Enterobacterales > Enterobacteriaceae > Klebsiella > Klebsiella pasteurii. Next base: position 1,203,555 of record NZ_CP073236.1, on the reverse strand, counting down.
CTTATTCAGACCATTGCCGCCGCGGGCCAGACAATGATCATCGTCACCCACGAAATGGCGTTCGCCCGCCAGGTCGCTTCCCGGGTGGTATTTATGGAAAACGGCGAGATTGTCGAACAGGGCCCGGCGGAACAGATATTTGGCGCAGCCCAGCAGGGCCGCACCCGGGCCTTCCTTGCGCAACTGCACTATCACGCCTGAGGCTGAAGATGAACAATCACCCGCTGTTTAGCTGGCAGGATATTGCCGGGATATTGCCGAAGCTGCTGGAAAACCTACCCGTGACCCTCGGGATAGCGCTGGCGTCGCTGCTCCTTGGTTTGACGATCGCGCTGCCGATCGTGTTGCTGCAATTTAGCCGCTTTAAACCGTTCAGAGCGGCGGCAAACGCCTATACTGACATTCTGCGCGGCGCGCCCCTGGCGCTGCTGATCCTGCTGTTTTTCTTCGGCGGCAAATTAATACTCACCGCGCTGGCGCTGCCGCCGCTGCTGATTAGCGATACCACCTTTGCGGTTTTGTCTATTTCGGTCAGCATTAGCCCTTATTTTGCTGAAATGATGCGTTCAGCGTGGGGCGCGGTGGATAGCGGCCAGAAAGAGGCCATTACCAGCCTGAATATCCCCTGGCATACCGGGCTGCGGCGGATCATATTCCCTCAGGGATTCATTATTGCCGTCCCGGTGTTTGGTAATCTTTTAATTAACCTGGTGAAAATGACATCACTGGTCAATATTATTGGCATTGTTGATATTTTTGGTCGCGCGCAAAAGATTTCGCAAAATAGCTATGGGGCTAAACAGGTAGCGGCCTTTATTAGCGTTATTATCGTCTACTGGGTGCTGAATAGTTTTATTCTCTATTTAACTACTCGTATTGAAAAGAAATATCAGTTCCTGCTGGAGTGATAGATAAACATGTTTAGCCTGGCGTTCATTCGGGATAATTTTACTTTTATATTAAGCGCGTTGCCGGTCACGCTGGCGATAACATTATTATCATTGCTGTTTTCCACGCTGCTGGGCGCGGCGCTGGCGTGGGCGATTATTCGTCAGATTCCGGGCGTTCAGGTTGTGGCGAAGGTATTCCTCTCCTTTGGCCGTTCGGTCCCGGTGCTGGTGATGCTGTATTTCTTCTTTTACGTCTGGCCGTGGGTGGCCATCGGGCTGTTTGGCGGCCCGCAGGACACTATGTTCGGCTATAAACTCTCGCCGCTGGCGGCGGCGGTCACCGCGCTATCGTTGATTTTCAGCGCTTATTTCGCTGAAACCTTTCGCGCCGGGTGGAACGCGGTTGATAAAGGGCAGCGGGAGGCCGCATGGTCAATTGGGCTAAGCGGGTTCACGCAGTTCCGACGCATTATTTTGCCGCAGGCGGCGGTATCCGCGCTGCCGAACTTTACCAGCGTGCTGATCGATCTGATTAAAGACACCTCGCTGGTTTACACCATCACCGTTATTGATCTGATGGCGAAAGCCAATATCGCCGCCGCGCGCGGGTTTCATTTTGTCGAAGCCTATTGCGTCGTGCTGGTGATTTATATCCTGCTGTGCCTGGCGATTGCCAGAGCATTGCGCAGTGCAGAAACGTTTCTGAGCGCCCGCTGGCAAGGAAACGGACAAAAGAGTGGTCCACGGTTATCATTTTGGGGAAAGTATTTTGAAAAATAACATATTACTGGTGAGTTCGCTCGCGTTAGCAATGGGAATTAACGGCGCGCAGGCGGTTGAGAAAAGCGCAAATGCCAAAACGGTTGAGGTGGTCGTCAATGCTAACGGTTTTCCCTTTAGCTTTGTTGACGATAACAACAATATTACCGGTTACGATGGTGACCTGTTAAAGGTGCTGGACCAGCGGTTAACCGACTATACGTTTCATTTTAATGCGGTCTCGCGCGACGCGATGATCGTCGGCCTATCAACCGGCGCTTATACCCTCGCGGCGGATCACTTTTATCTCACCAAAGAGCGGGCAGAAAAATATGACCACTCCGGCGAACCGACCGGGATCAGCGATTTGCGTCTGATCGTGCGTAACGATGAGAGCGATATTCATAACCTTGGCGATCTCGCCAGCGGTAAGAAAAAGCTAGTGCCGATCCACACCTCCGACGCCCGGTATACGGTGATTGAAAACTACAATAAAAAACATCCGGGCCAACAAATTAACCTCCAGCCCAACGGCGAACAGTCCGCCGCCGATATTTTCAAAGCCGTGGCCTCCGGAGAATACGATGCGGCGATTTATCCCATCGGCGCGCTGCTGGCGCTAAATAAGGCGCTAAATCTTAATCTGAAAGCTTCGGATTCCGTCGGCCTGTTTCCTAACGTCTATTTGTATAAAAAGAATACCGACCCGCAGCTGATCAAAGCGATTGACGCGCAGCTGGTTGCCCTGAAAAAGGACGGCACGCTCGCTGAGCTCTCGCGGAAATGGTACGCCGAAGATGTGTACGCCCTGCCGGGCGCCAGCGATGTGAAAGTGAATACCGACTGGGAATAAGCGCATGACGCCAATAAGTTCGGAACCGGCGCATAACGCCGCCACCTTAAACGATGAGGTGACCCTGGCGCTGCGCGCCATTACTGAAAAACGCGCGGCAACAATCGGTTATCTGTTGGACGAAAGCCGACAGCGCCAGATCGCCGATGATTTTGCTCGCGAGGCAATACGCCATTATGGCCGCGATCTCGGGCATAAGATCCGCGCACAAATGGAGAATGAACGGGATTTGCAGGAGTTTGCCGGGCTGTTTACCCGCGGTCTGGAATCTCAGGTTTATGAGATGGAACCCGTCAGCATCGGCCGGGCCGAGTTTATCGTGCTGTTTCACTACTGTCCTTATGTCAACTGCTGGCAGCAGCAGGGGCGAGGCGCCAGCGAAATTGCGATGCTGTGCGATATCTGCATGGAAGGCGATCATGCATTAACCGATGCGTTTTCGGGGCTGCATTTAGAGGTGCAGACCGCGCTGGCCCGCGGTGATGCCGCCTGTCGGCTGCGTTTTTATCAGGCAGAGGAGCGGGAGGGAGAATGACAACCTTAACGTGGGACCACGCGGTCCAGTTCGTTAATCAGCCTGAAGCGGCGATAGAGGCGCTGAGCGGACAAAAGCTCAAAGCGGTGGCCGGTGGGCGCCATCCAGGCTGGGGGACCCGGAATGCGCTGAGCTATTTCGGCCTGACCTATATCGAATTTCTGGCGATTGCCGATGGCGCAGAGCTGCTTTGCGCCGCAGAGACGTTTTTACTCTCCCGGGATGCCTCACGGCTGCTGCCGGAAAATGAAGCGCTGTATCGGGTGGCGCTGCGTAGCGACGATATTGCGCGCACGCATGCGGAGCTACATCAACAGGGACTGCGGGTTTCGCCGATCGTCGATGGCCAGCGCAACGATCCGCAGGGCAACGTTATCAGCTGGCGGATCTTCACCATTGACGGCGACTTTGAGGGCCTGGTCTATCCGTTCGTTCTGCAATGGGGGGAAGAGGATGACGTCCGGTTGAGCCGCCTGCAGGCCCAGGGTCTCGCTGCGCCGCATCCGCTGGGGGAGATAGAGCTGCAGCGCGCGGTTTTTGCGGTTCACAACCCCCGGACGGTACGCGACCGTTGGCAGCGGCTGTTTGGTTTTTCCCCGCATGGCGAACTCGGACTGGAGGTGGGCGGCCGTGAGTTTATCTTCCGCCATGGCGCGGCGAACCAGCTGACTGAACTGGTGTTTCGCGTTGCCGACCCGGCGCTGAAAGGCCGGCGCTTTCGCGTTGGCAACGGCGAATATCTCTTTGAATAAGGAGCAGGAACCATGGCAAAGGTCCATTTTATCGGCGCCGGACAGATGGCGGAGGCAATTATTCGCGCGTCATTAAGCAACGGCGCGCTGCATGCGGACGCGATCTCGCTGGAGGATATCGACAGCGCGCGCGTCGAGCATCTGTATACCCATTATCGGTTGTCGGGCAACGGGGACGCGAGCGAGGCTTCTTTGCTGGTGCTGGGGATCCGCCCGCAGGACGATCTGGCGGCGGTGGCGAGCCGCGTACGCGCGCAGCTTAACGGCTCGACGACGGTGGTCTCTCTGATTGCGGGAGTGACCCTGCAAAAGCTGGCCTCCCTGTTTGGCGAGGCCACGCCGATTGCCAGGGTGATCCCCAATACCCTGACCGATACCGGATTTGGCTATAGCGGCGTGACCTTAAACGCGCACGCCAGCGCGGCGGAAATCGAACCGTTTCTGTGCGGCTTCGGTAAGGTACTGTATCTGCCTGAACGGCTGATCGATATCTTTACCGGTTTTGCCGTCGCGGGCCCCAACTATATCTACTATTTTATCGAGTCCTTTACCGACGCCGGCGTGCTGGCGGGGCTGTCGCGACCCCAGGCAACGGAGGCGGTGCTGGAAAATCTGCTCGGCGCGGTCGAGATGCTGCGCCGAAGCCAGAAGCATCCGCGCCAGCTGTTGGATATCAATAATTCCCCGGCAGGAGTCGGGATCCACGGTCTGTACGAACTGAACAACAGCGATTTTGCCGCCGGGCTTCAGCGTAGCGTACTGGCGGCGGTCAGACGGACCCGTGAACTGGGACAGCGCTAAGCCTCTTGCTCCCGCGCCGGGTCGCGCAGCGCGCCCGGCGCTTTTCCGATAATGCGTTTAAAGGCGCGGCTGAAGGCGGCATGCGAACTGTAGCCCAGCCGGAAGGCCACTTTTTCCAGCGCCTGACCCTCATGGGAAATGTACTGTACCGCGAGGCGCATACGCAGCTCGGCCAGATAGCGGGCGGGCGTGGTGCCGGTGGCGGAGAGGAAGCGTTCAGCAAATACCGAACGCGAGATTCCCGCCTCGCGGGCCAGATCCTCGACTTTCCAGTTAATGCCGGGCTGCTGATGCATCACGTAAATGGCCTTGGCCAGCTTAGGATCGCGCAGCACCTGCACCCAGCCGGTGGCGTTGCCGCAGCCGCACTCCACCCAGCCGCGGACAATTAGCGCGGCGACCACATCCGCCAGCCGCGCCAGAATGCCGGCGTAGCCTGCCTGTCGAGTGAGGCTTTCTCGTTCCATCGCCGCCAGCATCGGCGGGATCTCCGGGCGGCTGGTCAGCAGGCTACTGACCAGCATCACCTCGGGCATCGCTTTGACCAGCGGCTGCATGCCGCCCAGTTCAAAGTCCATACAGGCGCTGAAGATAATGGCGCTGTCGTTTTTCGCGTCGTCGCACGCGTTTTTGACGCAGCTTACCGAGTCGCAGACCGGTTCGCTGGGCAGTCTGGACACGTTCACCACCGCCGCCTGGTCATCGGAGAGCAGCACGTGACCATCGCCGTTGGGAATAAACAACGCATCGCCGCTCTGCAGCATCAGGCGCTGGCCGCTGACCATACGCAGCAGTACCGGCCCCCGGCTGATAAAGTGGAACTGCGCTTTACCGGGCACGAAGCCGAACTCGACGCCGAACGGGCGGGAGGTTTCGATGCGCCGGTAGTTGACGCCGGACAGGCGCATGCCGCGCAGGAGTTCGCTGGTGAGATCGAGGGCGTGCTGAGTCATAACATCATTCCCGGACGAATTATCAATAATCAAGGAGTATGCATCATAGATCGTCCGAACAGAAGCGCTTAACCTTAACGAAATGTTAATTGTTCTGGAGAGATGTTTATGAGTTCCTGCATTGCAGCTGAAGAGAGCCAGGCTAACGCCAGGCCCGCGTGGCGCGCCGTCTATGCGCTGGCGCTGGGGGTGTTTGGCCTGATTGTCGCCGAGTTTCTTCCTGCCAGTTTGTTAACGCCGATGGCGGCAAGCCTGGGCGTTAGCGAAGGTATGGCGGGGCAGGCGGTGACCGCGACGGCGCTGGTGGCGTTAGTGACCGGGCTACTGATCACTACCGCGACGCGAAATATTGACCGCCGCTGGGTGCTGATGTTCTTCTCGGTTTTGCAAATTATCTCCAGCATGATGGTGGCCTTCGCCGGTTCGCTGGAGTTTTTGCTGCTGGGGCGTCTGCTGCTGGGAATCGCCATCGGCGGCTTCTGGTCGATGTCGACCGCGACCACCATGCGCCTGGTCCCGGCGGCGATGGTGCCGAAAGCGCTGGCGATTATTTTTTCCGCCGTTTCAATTGCGACGGTGGTTGCCGCGCCGCTGGGTAGCTATTTCGGCGCGCTGATCGGCTGGCGCAACGTATTTCTTATCTGTGCGCTGCCGAGCGTGGTTGCGCTGCTCTGGCAACTGTGGGTTCTGCCCTCCATGCGCCCGGAGAGCGCCGGCAGCTTCGCTACGCTGTTTAAGGTACTGCGCCGTCCCGGAATGATTGGCGGCATGCTCGCGACCATCCTGATTTTCAGCGGCCACTTCGCCTTCTTTACCTATCTGCGTCCGTTCCTCGAAACCGTGGCTCAGGCCAGCGTCGAAGGGGTTTCCCTGATCCTGCTCGGTTTTGGGGTAGCGAACTTTATCGGAACGTCGATTGCCGGACATCTGTTAGCCCGAAGCCTGCGCCTGACGCTGGCGCTGGTGCCGCTGGCAATGAGCGTGCTGGCGCTGATGATGGTGGCGTTCGGTCACGTGGCGCTGCTGGATGGTCTGCTGGTGGCGATGTGGGGCTTTGCTTTTGGCCTGGTGCCGGTGGGCTGGTCGACCTGGCTTGCCACCACGGTGCCGGATGAAGCTGAAAGCGCCGGCGGTCTGCTGGTGGCGTCTATTCAGCTGGCGATTAGCGCCGGTGCGGCAGGCGGCGGGGCGGTGTTCGATCTCAACGGCGCGAGCGGCGTTTTTGTCGGCAGCGGCGTGCTGCTGGTCAGCGCCATGGTGATTGTGCTGTTTGCGGTAAGAGTCAAACCGGTAGTCAGCGAGGAGTAGGATATTTTCCGGGTTACCGGTAGTCAGCGAGGAGTAGGACATTTTCCGGGTTACGGATCCTGCTGATTTTGTAGCCCGGACAGGTGCGCGAGCACCGCCTCCGGGGAATATGCTGTGACGTGGCATTACTGCGGCCTCTTCCCGGCTTGCGCTGCGCTTAGCCGGGCTACAGGGTTGCAGATTGCTGGTAACCCGTAGCCCGGACAGATGCGCAGCATCGCCTCCGGGGAGGGTGTTAACTCTCTTCAATATCATCGAGCAGATGCTGAATCAGCAGCGGAATCGGCCGGCCGGAAGCGACGCTTTTACCGCTTTCGCGCCACAGCGCCGTGCCGCTGACGTCGAGATGGGCCCAGGGGATTTCCGGCGGGCAGAAATGCTGTAAAAGCCAGGCGGCGGAAGCGCTGATCGCCGCATTATTGCCCGGCGTATTGCACAGGTCGGCGATGGCGCTTTCAGTCTGTTTCTTCAGCCTGCTATCCAGCGGCAGCGACCAGACTTCATCTCCGCTCTTTATCCCTGCCTGAGTCAATGCCGCCCGTAGCGTTTCGTTTTGCGTCATCAAACCGCTTAACTCGTAACCCAGCGCTTTAACCACCGCGCCGGTCAGGGTTGCCATGTCGATAATATAGCGCGCCTGCGGATGCCGCTGGCTGGCCCAGGCAATGGCGTCGGAAAGCACCAGCCGACCTTCGGCGTCGGTATTATTGATCTCTACCGTCAGACCGTTGCAGGCCCGGGCGACGCTGCCCGGCTGCATGGCGTCGGGACCAATCGCGTTTTCCGCCAGCGCGAGAACGCCCATCGCCCGCACCGGTAGCCCCAGTTCGGCAATGCTCAGCATCAGGCCGAGGACGTTGGCTGCGCCGCACATATCGTACTTCATGGTGTACATCCCGGCGCCTTCCTTCAGCCACAGTCCGCCGGTATCAAAGGTGACGCCTTTACCGACGTAGCAGCGAACTGGGTCATCGCCGCCGCCATCATAATGTATCGCCAGCAGGCGCGGCGGACGCGTGGACCCTTTCCCCACCGCGTGCAGCAGGCCAAGACCCTGATCAACAATCGCTTTTTCATCCAGAACTTCGCAGCGCAGAGCAGGAATATCAGCGCACAGACGCCGGGCCTCTTCCACTACGTACTGCGGGGTACACTGTTCTGAAGGCAGATCTGCCAGTCGTCGTGCGGCAATCATGCCGTGCGCGATCGCCTGTTGTTGACGCACGAGGGTTTCCAGCGCCGGCCGCTGTTCGGGCAGGGCGTAGAGGGCGAGCTGGCGAAGGCGTGGCCTGACGGCTTTCACCTGATGCAGGCCTATATCATCAAGCTGCCAGTCGAGGTTAAACAGTTCGCGCAGCGCTTTGGTTAACGCGCCACTGCTCTGTTCCAGCGAACAGTCGAGGATAAGCGCTTCGCTCACCGGCTTTTTGCATAGCGGCCGCAGCGCCTCGCCCAGGCCATCGTTCAGCGTATCCTGCCACAGCGGTCGCGGAATAAGGGTGATACGGGCGAAGGGGGAACAGCCGAAGCGGGTATCCGCCACCTCGCCGCGGGCGGCCAGTTCCACCATTTCCGCGAGCAGGGAGCTTGAATTAAGGGGGGCCAGGGTTAACAGCGTACTGCCGGGCCAGGTCACCAGATGCGCGCCATGGCTGGCGCTATCCAGTCGGTTGATAAAACGGTAATCCAGCATGGCTTACTCCTCGATGGGGGCGCGAATGCGTGCGGCGTAGGCCTGCATCCATTCGTCGTCCACCGGACGGTAGTGGGTTTTCTCCTGTACGCGCTCGGCGCAAAATACGGTGAGCGGCTGGGTCGCGCTGGCGACGACAAAGGAGAAGGTTTTGATATTGGTGGCGGCGCCGAATTCGCCGCGGCGATTCATGCACACCACCGAAAGATCGCCCGCGCGGCCAAAGCGTGACATCAGTTTGTCTTCCAGCTCGCAGACCACTGAGTCCGCCGCCTGCTGTGGCGTCATCCCCTGGGCCATGCGCCGGACGATTTCGTAGCTGGCGCAGCCTTTCATCAGATCTTCACCGACGCCGGTAGCCGTGGCGGCGCCGGTCTCGCTATCGCAGTAGAAGCCTGAGCCGATAATCGGCGAATCGCCCAGCCGCCCGCGCTTTTTCATAAACAGGCCGCTGGTGGAGGTGGCGACGCTCATGGAGCCCTGTTTGTCGAGACCGATAATACCCACTGTATCGTGGCCGTCGTAGGGGCTGAGGCCTTTATCCAGCGTTTCGCGGCAGCGTTTGCGGTAGTGCTGCATGGCCCGCTCGGTCAGCATCGATTTGGTGGCGAAGCCCTGGCTTATGGCCCACTCACGGGCGCCCTGGCCAACCAGCAGGCTGTTATAGCGCTGGCGGCTGAGGGCGTGGGCGACTTTCACCGGGTTGGCGATATCCACCAGGTTGCCGACTGCCCCGAAAGCCAGGGTATCGCCATGCATAAAGGCCGCATCCAGTTCGACCTCGCCGTTTTCCGTTGGCAAACCACCGTAGCCTACCGATTTGTACAGCGGAAAATCTTCTACCGCCGCCACCGCATTGACCACGGCGCTGGCGGTATCAGCGCCAGAGGCCAGCGCCGTCGCGGCTTCGGTTACGCCTTCCAGCGCCATTCGCCAGGTGGCAATCATTCCCCACATTGTTTTACTCCTGTTTAGCAAGCGTGTTGTCCGTTTCGGCTCGGGCGGTGATTTCTGCCGCGCGATACTGCTTATCGACGATACGCATGAAGGGCAGGTACAGCATGGCGCCAATCAGCAAATTGAGGATCTGCATCACGCTACCGCTAAGATGCCCGGTGACGATAAACCCGCTGATCACCGGCGGCAGCGTCCAGGGAATAAAGACCCCGGTGGTGACGGCCACCGCGCCAATTTTCATCGCCGCGTACTGTACCGTCACCAGCACCAGCGGCACGAGATTAAACGGGATCAGCATGATCGGGTTCATGATCACCGGCAGGCCGAAGAGGATCGGTTCGTTGATATTAAAGATAGAAGCGCCAGCGCCGAGGCGGGCGACCTCGCGCATATTTTTGCTGCGGGCGAAAATCAGCATCGCGATCACCAGCGACAGGGTCGCGCCCGCGCCGCCCATCCAGATCATATCGAAGAACTGCTCGGTAATAATGTGCGGCGGAGTGACGCCAGCCTGAATAGCCGCGATGTTATCGGTCTGATTTTCCATCCACAGCGGACGAATAATGCCGTTAATCATCGAACCGGAGTTGATGCCAACCGACCATAGAATGGTAATGCTGAAAACGGTCATCAGCGCGCCGAAGTAGGAGGTACCGTAATGGCGTACCGGCGAGGCGACGACTTCATAAATAAACTGGTGGATGGTGGCGTAGTGGGTGTGCTCAAACCCGATACGAATCGCCAGGATCAGAATCATTACCAGCAGCGCCGGGATTAGCGCGGCGAACGACTCCTGCACCGCGGGCGGCACCCCGTCCGGCATCTTAATCACCAGCTTCTTGCGCTTAAGCCAGCAGAACAGTTCGGTCCACAGTAGCGAACCGATCATGGCGACGAATAATCCTTTAGTGCCGATCCATTCCACGGGGATCACCGTGATGCCGCCGTTTTCAGCGACCTTAATGAACGGCGTGAGGATCAGAAACCCCACCAGCGAAAGGATTCCGCAGGAGATGCGGTCATCGCCGTAGTGCTCCGCAAGACGATAGGCCACCAGGAAGCTGATAAACAGCGACATCGTGGAAAATACCGCGTTGAACGGAATTTCGATAATCGCGCTCCAGCTGGCGCCGAAGGTGCTGGCCATAAACTGCTGATAGCTCTGGTTGGGGAACGACGAGATCACCAGCAGAATGGAACCGACAATAATAAAAGGCATGAATGAAACATAGGCGCCGCGAATAGCGCCGAGGTGACGCTGCTGAGCGGTTTTCGCCGCCAGCGGCATCAGTTTGGCTTCAAGAAATCCCAGAACATTGTTCATTGTGAACTCCGTACAAGATCGACAGGGGCTGTGTGTGCTATCTATGGCGGATTATGCGAGAAAGTGGTGGGCTGAAAGGTGAAGCGGTTCACATTGTATTCTCTGCAATAATATATATCTCATATGATTGGTTATATTTTCTTTAGAGGATCGTATGGAAATTAAGCTGCACGCTAATGCTACCACCACCCCCAGAACGCGAAAATATCTCCAGGAGTCGACCAAAAGCGACCGTGAACTGGCGCAGGAACTGGGGATTTCCATTACTACGGTACGCCGCTGGCGCAACCGCAGCCAGATTTCCGATAACCACACTACGCCGCATTTGATACACAAGGTATTGAGACAAGAGCAGGAGATCCTGATAAACGCCCTGCGCGATGCGCTGCGCGCGCCGCTGGATGAGCTGCTGTTTATGGTGAATGAGGGGCTGGGCATCGCCATCTCCCGGGCCACCCTGAACCGCTATCTACGCCCGGCCCATGAAGGGCGGAAAAACGCTGCGCCGCAGGGAAAGAAAGCGTTAAAGGCAGGGATGCGCGCTGATACCCTGACGCTGCACTACCGCCAACTGGCGCTGTCGATGGATGATGGTGGTGAACATCATCTGCTGTGGGCGCAGGAGCCGATTAGCGGCTGGTGCTTTGGCCGCATCTATAGCGGGATCTCTCCCGCGCTGGTGGATAGCTGGCTCACCGAGGCGCTGAACGCCTGTCCGGCGCAGATACAATGTCTTGAGACTTATGCTCATAAGGGCTTCGAGCCGATACGCGCGGATTTGTCATGCGTAACGGTGATGATGGAGGAGCGCGGGGCGGTACAGCTTAGCGAACGATTAGCCGATATTATCCCGGCGCTGGATGAGCCTGACGCCACGCTGCAGCGGCTGTGTACGCTGTGGAACCAGGGGCGGGCGCAAAAGAAACTGGGTGACAATACGCCGCAGGGTTTTCTTGAGTCGATGAATCAGAACTAATGGTGGCGGCGGGGGCAGGCACGGCAGCCGCATTTTGCCCAGGTCCCAGAATATCTGCGACAGCAAAAGAGACCGCGTTTTTTGTTGGGCCACGCCAGCGACCCTGGAGGTCAGCCGTTTCGCAGTCCATCAATCGCGCTGTCGCTCAGCACCATCACCGTTTTTACGCTGACGCTGATCCTATCAATAATGGCCTGTCGCGGGCCTTCGCGCCAGGCGGGGCTACTATAAAAGCGCGCCTGGGAAGCGTTTAAATGCGCCAGGTCGTCATAGGCCCGTATCAGATAATAAGCGTCGTTATCATCAACTGAATTACCGAAGGAGACGATATCCATGCCGGCGGCACGGTGGCAGGGCGCGCTTTGTTCTTTCATTATCCGGTGAAAATCGTTCCCGGAACCCGGTTTAAGGGTATAAAGCAAAAACTCTACCGTTTTCATCCTGACATTTCCTGTGCAAATCCGTTGAAGGCTGCAGCAATACACCACAGCGCCGCGTTGAACACAACTCCCAATGTTTTGGCACTTCGCTCTGGCCAGCCCCGAAGAGCAGTTGCAAATCACTGCTTATAATTGTTATGTTATAACATAATAAATAAAACATTATAAAATCTGTGACTATTCACCTTTCTTTTTAAATGATAATGATTATCATCTATTTTCTGCGGTGAAAATGAACAAGAGAACGCGTTTCACTAATCCGTACCCAGGAGCGAGGGAGAACGGCTAATGGAGGAGAGTTTGACAAAGGGTGTTACGACCAATGATCCGGTACTTAGCGTCAGTATCGCATCGTTGCCGCGTCCCGGCGGCGGGGAAATTCTCGCCGACATTCATTTTAGTGCCGGTAAAGGAGAGTGTCTGGCGGTCATTGGCCCGAACGGCAGCGGAAAAACTTCTTTATTGCGCGCGATAGATCATGAACTGACGGTGCGGGAGGGCGACGTTCGCTTATATGGCCGATCCGTCGCCGCCTTAACCCGGCAGCAGCGGGCCCGGCAGATAGCCGTACTGGCGCAGAACGACGCCCCCGATATGCGTCTGGCGCTTGAGGATTATGTCGCTCTTGGACGTATTCCCCACGCCCGGGATATGTCACGGCGCGAACATGAAAGCATCGTAACCCGGGCGATTAACGATACGGGATTGCAGAAGCTGCGCACGCGCTCGCTCTCCGCGTTATCCGGGGGCGAGCGACAGCGGGCGGCGCTGGCGCGGGTGCTGGCCCAGTCGCCAAAACTGGTGCTGCTGGATGAACCGACCAACCACCTTGATCCGCATGCCAGGGTTGAACTGCTGGCATTAGTGAAAAGCCAGGGGATCACGGTCGTTGCGGTACTGCACGATCTGTCCCTGATTGAGTCCTTTGCCGACCGGGTTTTGCTTTTATCACAAGGGCGCGCCCTGGCCTGGGACGTGCCGGAGCGCGTGTTGGTTTCAGAACGGCTTTACCCGGTCTTTGGTTTGACCAGCTTTACCGTACCGCATCCCGAAACGGGGAAAGCGCTGCGGATTTTTGAGGTTCCAGGCTATGCGTAATACATTATTGAAGGATAACGAAGCATGAAAAAAGGGTTTGCAGGCATTATGGCGGTTCTTTCCATTTCAGCGGCAAGCGCGGCTGATTTCCCCGTCACTATTGAGAGCTGCGGAACGCCGGTGACATTCACCCAGGCGCCGAAAAGGGCGGTTGTACACGACCTTAATATGTCTGAAATGGCTTTTGCTCTCGGGTTGCAGGACCGCATCGTGGGCTTAACCGGCATTACCGGGTGGTACAAAATGACCCCGGAATTTAAACACCAGATGGGAGCAATTCCCGAGCTGGCGCCAAAATATCCCTCGCTGGAAACGCTGCTGGCGGTGAATCCTGATTTCTTTTTCGCAGGCTGGAATTACGGCATGAAGGTCGGCGGCGAGATCACGCCTTCCGTACTCGATAAATACGGCATCAAAACCTTTGTGCTGAGTGAGAGCTGCGTCTTTACCGCGGAGCATAAACGTAAAGCGAGTATGGACCTGCTGTACAACGATGAGCTGACGTTGGGCAAGATCTTTGGCAAGCGGCATGAGGCCCAGACGCTGGTTGACGGCTGGAAGAAAGCGCTGAACGCGTTGCCTAAACCGCCGCGGGGCGTACAGCCTTTGAAAGTGTTTGTCTATGACTCTGGCGAAGATAAGCCCTTTACCAGCGGGCGGTATGCCATGCCGACCGCGATTATTGAAGCGGCCGGAGGGAAAAACGTGATGGAAAGCCTGGAGATGAGCTGGGGAACCACCTCCTGGGAGAGCGTGGCGACGGCGGAGCCCGACTTTATTATTCTTCTCGATTATCAGACCGGCAGCGGCGCTGATTCGCTGCGCCGTTTCCTCGAAAATCATCCGTTAATGAAGCAGACACCGGCGGTGAAGCAGCAGCGCTACCTGAAGCTGCAATATGCTGAATTGACGCCCGGTCCGGCAAATATCAATGCGGCGGAAAAGCTGGCTCATGCGCTGTATCCAGCGGCTAACCAATGAAGGGCACTCCATATCGTTACTGCTGGGCAATGTGGGGCGCGCTGCCGCTGTTAGCCGGTTTGATGTTGCTCAGTGTTGCCAAAGGGAGCGTACCGCTATCGCTGGCCCAGGTTCTTGGAGCCTTGCGGCTGCTGGATGTGCCGGTATCGGAGATGATTGGGCGTATTGTCATTGATTTACGCGTGCCAAGAACGCTGCTCTCAGTGCTGGCGGGCGCCGTGCTGGCCATCGTGGGCGGCCTTTTACAGACCACCACCCGCAACGATCTGGCCGATCCTTTTTTATTTGGTCTCTCCTCCGGCGCATCGGCGGGCGCGGTGCTGGTGATCACCCGATTTGGCGAACGGCTTGGCGCGCTGACGCTGCCGGTGTCGGCATTTGTTGGCGGCCTCTGCTCGGCGGTGGCGGTGATGCTGCTGTTTCATTTTAAAAAGCAGCGCGGCGCCGAGCACTTAGTGATTTGCGGGTTGGCGATCTCCTTTTTATTCGGCGCGCTGACCAGCTATCTGATTTTCTCCGGCGATCAGCGGGCCGCCAGTTCAGTACTGTTCTGGTCGCTGGGAGGGCTCGGTCTGGCGCGCTGGGATAATTTACCGTATGCCGTATTCAGTCTGCTGTTTCTCGGCGGGTTCGTACTGTTACGCTGGCGCTCGCTGGATGGTTTACTGGCCGGCGAGCAGACCGCGCGGTCGCTGGGCATCAACGTCAGCCGCCTGCGAATGGAGGTTTTTTTCTGCTGCGCCCTGGCGACATCGCTGCTGGTGGCCTTGACCGGAGTGATCGGTTTTATCGGCCTAATGGTGCCGCATATGTGCCGCTATTTTTCTGGCGTAAAACATCTGCTGCTGCTTCCTTTATGCGGCCTGTGGGGCGCAGTGCTACTGTGCGGCGGCGATATTGTCAGCAGGACGCTGCTGGCTCCGCAGGAGCTGCCTATAGGGATCATTACGGCCGGCATCGGCGGACTGTTTATTATTATTTTGCTGGCCAGAAACCGGTCATAAACTGAGTCGCGCCGGGTCGCTTCCTGGCGCAGATTTAAACGAAGGGCAAACCAATGCCCGGAAGTCAGTGCGCGCATGCGCTTCGGTTCATGCGCAATCTCCTCCGTTGATAGTTTTATATTTTGATAAATTAAATATTTCAACGTTACTTGTTAAGTATCGTCTTTATCACAGAGTGATATGCTGCTACTTTCTCTTTAACCGACGCTTGGTAAGAAAAATCCTAAAGTAAGCGTGGGTATAAGAGCTGTCTCCGGGCCTGTGAAAATCCCATGGTTTACATTTCGCAGGGATTTTTCTGAAATTCACTCGTCTGGACAATAAATATTAAACAAACTTATAATTCACCCACTTCACTCATGGGTATATCCCCATGGCGCCTATTATACGCATTTCTATAAAGGATGATTGCACTTTCATGAGGGAAAGGAATGTTAACTATTTTCAGCCATAATCATTTTTTTAAAAGAGCCATGCGTCTGAAAATAAACGACATAAAATCGGTCAGAAAAGCGAATCTGGTCGATTTGTGCTTAACAAAGTACGCATCCAGCAGCTGCGCGCAGTTTCATTTTTTGATAAACAGCTTTGAAATGAAAAAGAGTTTTGTTTGTTTCCGGGTTGAAGGTAATATCATTTGTTTGATAAACAAAAGACGCACCGCACATATCGCCAGTATTATCGCCAGAGTGACTGATGGCATCCCCGTGGGAGAGGACATCACGTTAACAGAGAGAGAATTTCAGTATATTTTTATTATGAAATTTACCGTACTGGCAAAAGATTACCCAGAGCTGCTCGGCATTTCGCCCAAGGCCTACAGCAGCTATAAAAGAAGATTAATTGAGAAGTTTGGTTTTAACTCATTTCATGCGCTACTGGCGCTGTCTAATTATTTACACGCTTTTTCGCTGCTCGATAAATTCACGCCGGATTAATTGCTTCATCTGCATGCGCGACCATACCCTTATCTTCGCACTTTCATCTTATTTTTCCGCCTGCCGCGATTGTTAAGGAGCGTACTCACAAAGTCACTCTTTTTCATGTCATCTATTCTAAGCCTTATATCGAGGGCAGGGGGAAAACGGATCCCCACGACAATCTGTTCTGCCATCTCTGGCGCTTTGGGACCGCGGCATCAGCGTCTATAATCCGCACAGCGATGTGTTCCGCGAGCGGCGAGGCTAATCGTCTGTTGAAAATGGCATCAAGTCTTACGACGAGCTGATTGTCGTAAGCTGCCCAAATACAAAAAAAGGCTTATATGAAACAAATGACGTTGTGTGACCTCCAGCAACAAAGCGAACAGGCTGCAGCTTCGCCTCGTTTACGTGCCCATCGTAATTTCCACCCTGATTTAAGCGATCCGGTGCAACGCCTGGCCGTCGCTATGGAGCCGGGTACCTATGTTCGGCCTCACCGTCACCCGCACACTTTTGAACTGCTGACATCCCTTAGCGGACGCTTTGTGGTGTTGACCTTTGATGATGCTGGCAACGTAATCGAGCGCGTGGTGTTAGGCGAAGAGTGTAAGGTGCTGGAGATGGCGGCGGGTACCTGGCATGCCGTGTTGTCGATGGATAAGGGCGGCGTAATTTTTGAGGTTAAATACGGTGGTTACCAGCCTGTTACTGAGCAAGACGCGGCCCCGTGGGCGCCAGCTGAAAACGCGCCGGGAACTGCCGAGCTAATGAAGTGGTACGCCCGGGCGCAAGTGGGTGACGGCGGTTTTACCCTGTAATCGAGGCATTGCGCGGGGGCAGCTCCGCGCCAGCTTTTTTTATCCCTGATATAGATTAAGACGTTCCCGGCGCGTCAGCGGCTTATCAAACGGGTGACAATCTCCATGCGCTATTTATTGATAGTATTTATTCATAGTTAAACTTATCCCCTGAAATAGGGCCTCTGATATCCCTTTCACAGAAGTGTTAAACATATCTTAAACCACTATGTTATAATTTTTACGGTTTTTGTAAAGAATTTTCAATAACGCAATATGGTAATCTCAGTACTATAATTTATCTGCTGGGAAGGATCGGAATATACTCATTAAGAGCTGTTCAGGTGAATCAATGCATTTATGAATAAACATTAATGCGTGATTGGTTAAATTTTAACTTGCTGATTTTTATAGGTTTTAACAAATTGCAATCTTTAATTTATCTAATCATTAGAATTTCCTTATGATAATTTATATATTTTGGTTAAACCTTCTGTATCTCTGGGTTACGTAAGACGTTATTCAGAATATTTGCCAATGGAAGCGGGGAGTAATTGATGC
This sequence comes from Klebsiella pasteurii, assembly GCF_018139045.1. Taxonomy (NCBI): domain Bacteria; kingdom Pseudomonadati; phylum Pseudomonadota; class Gammaproteobacteria; order Enterobacterales; family Enterobacteriaceae; genus Klebsiella; species Klebsiella pasteurii. The sequence goes on along the minus strand of NZ_CP073236.1, from coordinate 1,185,950 downwards.
ACATCAATTAACAACCACCGTTTTCGTCACAATTATGGTATTTGGTATAAAAATTCGGAACTTTTAATTTCAAGTCTCTTTGCGAATTATCGCATAATGGTCTCGCTCAGAAGGTATCTGAGATTTGATATTCTATTAATAGTTAGGGACGAAATAATATGAAATTAAAATTACTAACAGTGGCCGTCTCTACACTTCTTGCTGCAGGAACCGTGCAGGCAGCTGAGGTGTATAACAAGGACGGAAACAAACTCGACCTCTATGGGAAAGTGACCGGCCTGCATTATTTCTCCAGCGATAAGTCAGAAGATGGCGATCAGACCTATGCTCGTCTGGGCTTCAAAGGTGAAACGCAGATCAACGACCAGCTGATCGGCTACGGCCAGTGGGAATATAACTTCAGCGCCAATAACGTTGAAGGCGACAACTCCGGCGACAAAACGCGTCTGGCGTTTGCCGGCCTGAAGTTTGGCGAATTTGGTTCTCTGGACTACGGTCGTAACTATGGCGTTGCCTATGATATCGGTGCCTGGACCGATATGCTGCCGGAGTTCGGCGGTGATACCTGGACCCAGACCGACGTCTTCGCCACCGCGCGTACCACCGGCGTTGCTACCTACCGTAACAACGGTTTCTTCGGGCTGGTTGATGGTCTGAATATCGCCGTACAGTATCAGGGTAAAGAAGAGGGCAACGGTCGCGATTTGGCTAAGCAGCATGGCGATGGCTGGGGTCTGGCCTCTACCTATGAGTACGAAGGTTTTGCCGCAGGCGCAGCCTACGCGGCATCAGATCGTACCGATGCGCAGGTTAAAGCGGGTCGCGACAATCCGAACGCATACGCCCGCGGCGAGAAAGCAGAAGTATGGGCGGCCGGTCTGAAGTATGACGCCAACAACCTCTACCTGGCGACCACCTATGCTGAAACCCGCAATATGACGAAGTTCGGTAGCGGCTATATTGCTAATACCGCGCAGAACTTTGAAGTGGTTGCTCAGTATCAGTTTGATTTCGGTCTGCGTCCGTCCATTGCCTACCTGAAATCAAAAGGCAAAGATCTGGGCCGCTATGGCGACCAGGATCTGGTTGAATACGTTGATGTAGGCGCGACTTACTACTTCAACAAGAACATGTCTACCTACGTGGACTATAAAATCAACCTGCTGGATGACACGAAATTCACCAACGATGCCAAAATCAGTACCGACAACATCGTTGCCGTGGGTATGACCTACCAGTTCTAAGCACAGACGTCTATTGTGCCATGCCTGCCAGCTTACCCTCCTGGCAGGCATTTTTAATGGCGGGCGCGGCGAAAAAAGCCCGACGCCGTTTCCCGCGCCGGGCAGAGTGAGAAGAGAGAGAATTTACGGCGCGGTAGTGAAAAACTCGCCGAACTTCACCGCCAGCCAGCCCACCGGCGTGGTGGCTCCGCCAACGATATTGGTAATTTCTGCCATCCCCTCCGGCACAGGAATATTAGAGTTGACCGCCGCCTGGGTGTATTCCCGCGAAATATCCGTTCCGACGTACAAAATACAGGTGACCACCAGCGTGCCGGTGATAAACATGCGGAACATATTACGTTTACAAAAAGGCGTTACCATCGCCAGCAGGAACATCAGGGAGGCCAGATCGACAAACGGCAGCACGCGGTTGCCTGGCAGAATAATCGCCAGCACCACCGCCATAGGGATCAGCAGCAGCCCGGTTGCCAGCACCGAAGGTTCGCCAATAAGCAGTGCGGTATCCATGCCGATATAGAAATCGCGGTTGGGAAATTTCGCTTTCAGCTTCGCTTCCGCGGCATCGCGCACGATCAGCAGGCCCTGCACTAAAATTTCGATCATTTTCGGTAGCAGCAGCATGGCGGCGGAAACTTTAATCGCCAGCGATACCGCAGCCGAGACATCGTACCCGGCCAGGAAGGCCAGCAGCAGCCCCAGCACGAAGCCCAGAGTGAGTGGCTCCCCGAAGACGCCGAATTTTTTATTAATACTTTCCGGGTCGAAATTAATTTTATTGATCAGTGGGATCTTATCAATAATATAGTTACAGGCAATACCAAACGGTACGTAGGTTATACAGGTAAGATGGGGGAATGATATCCCTTGCAGATTATAGTTTTTTTGCAAATACGGTGCGGTTAAATCCGCCGCCAGCAGGGTTAAGATAAATATGCCGAAGGTAATGCCTACGGAGAGCCAGTAGTTACCGGTGCCGGCATACACAACCGACCCCATAATCAGGAAAATCCAGTAGTTGAATATATCGATATTTACCGTCTTGGTTAATTTAAGCAGCAGCATGGCAATATTAATAACAATAAATCCCACGACTACCGGCAGCATTAGCGGCGAGCCCCAGCCGATAGTGGAGGCGGTCGGCCAGCCGGTATCGACCACCGTCAGGTGCAGGCCGATGCGTTCAACCATGGCCTGCGACGCCGGCCCGAGGTTGGTTAAGAGCAGGCCGATCACCAGTCCCACCCCTTCAAAGCCGATACCGACCAGCATCCCGGCTTTAAATGCGGTGCCGATTTTAACCCCAAAGCACAGTGCGATAATAAAGAATATTACTGGCATCATCACTGATGCCCCCAGACTAATAATGCTGTTGATAATATCCATAATATTTCCTTAAAAGGCGACCGAATTGGGCGCGAGCGAACCCGTGCCCAATGGGCCGTAGAAAAAACCTTAAGCGGCTCTTTTAATATTTAACCGAGTTGCTTCAGCAATATCTCAGAAAAAATCTTCGGCGAATTACTGAAGGCATCAATAGTACTGCCGGCAATATGCGGCGTTATCGTGACGTTATTCAGCGAATAAAACGCGCTATTGTCCGGCAGCGGTTCATCATCAAACGTGTCGAGGGCGGCGCCCATGATTTTACCGTCCCGCAGCGCGGCGATCAGATCGCTTTCATTAATTAATCCGGAACGCGCTGTGTTGACGATAATGGCGCTCTCCTTCATTAATTCAAAATGATGGGCGTTGATCAGGTTTTCCGTTTCCGGAGTCATGCGGGCATGCAGCGAAATCACGTCCGCACGGCGAACCAGCTCGTCGAGAGTATCCACCTTTTCATAGCTGTCATGGCCGGGGACGTACTTATCGTAAAAGATAATCTCGCTGCCGAAACCGCGCAGGAAGCCGGCCACCAGCTGCGCGATATGCCCTAGCCCGACCAGACCTACCACTTTGCCGCCCAGTTCAGGAATGGCCCGGTGGTTAGGGCTCTCTTTACGCCAGAACTTATCGCGCAGCGCATCGTGCGAGCGGGCGATATTGCGCATTTCCGCCAGAATCATGCCGACGGTAAACTCCGCCACGCTGCGGGCGTTACGCCCCGGCGTGTTCATCACCTCAATTCCGCGCGCTTTTGCCTCCGCCTGATTAACGTTTTCAATGCCGCCGCGCAGCACGCCAACGTATTTAAGTTTTGGCAGCTTGTCGAATACCGCCACGTTAACCGGGGCGAACTGGACTATCAGGATCTCCGTCTCCTCAGCACCCTGAAGCAGAGCGGCAGGCAGCGCCAGCGCCTCAGAACCTTGCTGTTCAACCAGTAAATTATCCTCTTGCAGTTTTTCAATCGACTCATGCGACCATTCGCGCACTTCCACTGTAATACCTTTATCTTTCAGCGCTTTCAGACCCGTGTCCATCATCGCTGCATTGATAAACAGATCGGCAATTGCCAGACATTTCATAATCATTCTCCATAAATTAACGCATCAACATACCGCCGGTGACATCCAGAGTCGCTCCCGTCATATAGCTGGTTTTCGGTGAGACCATGAAGACGCCGATGTCGGCAATTTCGTGCGGTTGGGCCACCCGGCCCACCGGTATACGGCTGACGTAATAGTCAGGATTCTGCTCAATGTTTTTACGGATCATCGCGGTATCCATAATGCCGACGGCGATGTTGTTGACATTGATTTTCTGTTTCGCCACCTCGCGTGCCAACGAGATAGAAAATGCCACCAGGCCCGCTTTACTGGCCGCGTAATGTGCATGACCGGTGGTCGAACCGTGGAAGGCCGCCTGAGACGTGATATTCAGAATGCTGCCGGCCTGATCTTTCGCCAGGCAGTGGTTGACAAACAGCTGGCTCAGGTGGAACACCGCCTTCAGGTTGATGTTCATCACGCTGTCCCACTCCTGCTGGGTAATTTCAGTGACGTAGCCGCTTAGCCAGATCCCGGCGTTGTTGACCAGAATATCGGCGTTCCCCAGCCGCTCAATGCAGGTCGCGAACAGATTCTCCCGGCTTTGCTCATCGGAAAGATCGGTTTTCACCGCAATAATTTCGACGCTGGCGCTACTTTTTACCGTAGCAATCAGCTGTTCCGGGCGCTCCTCATCACGCATATAGGTGAAGCAGATGTTGACCCCTTCTCGGGCGAGTGAAAGGACAAACTCTTTGCCGAGGCCCGTAGCGCCTCCGGTAACGATAGCCGTGCGGTGGTGTAAATTCAGATCCATACTTTCCTCGCTTAATGCGTGATGTAGTTACTGCAGCTTTTCCACGGAGACTGCATTTCCGATAGTAGATTTTTGTAGAGCTGATACTTATCCTGATAGACCTTGTTATTGTCCGGGTTCGGCGTGACCGTTCGCGAAACGTGAACCATCTCATTTGAGGCGGCAAAGACGTCATCAAACCAGCCAACCATCACCGCGGCGGTCATCGCGGTGCCCAGGGTGCCGTGCTCTTTCACGTCGACAATCTCCAGAGTGGACTGGAAAATGTCGGCGAATATCTGCAGCCAGACCGCAGAGTTAGTGACGCCGCCCGCAATCCGAATGGTGCGACTGAGATCAGGGTTGATGTTGCGTAACCGTTCGGTGTGATACAGATGGCTGAAAGCGACCCCTTCATAAATTGCGCGCAGAAAATGCGCTTTTTTATGGAAACTATTCAGGCCGATAAACCCCGCAGAGGCGTCCGGGATGGTGTTGGAACCGAAGACAAACGGGAAGAACAGCAGGTGGCTCTCGGCGGGCGTTGTCGTGGAGACCAGATCATTGCATAGATCGTAGACTGACGATCCCCGTACGGCGGCGGCGGTGCGATCGCCTTCCATAAAGTTATTGATAAACCACTCCAGATTACTGGCGGAAGTGGGGCTGGCCTCGGTAATTAACCATTTGCCCTCAATCGGATAAATCGAGGTCATAAAGAGATCCTGGTCGATAACCGGATGGTCGGTCACGTATTCATTGATGCTCCATGTTCCGGTAATAATCGCCAGCTTATCCAGGGTATTGATGCCGGAAGCGACGGATGACGCCGAGATATCAAACACCCCGCCCGAGACCGGCGTTCCGGCACACAAACCGGTGAGCTGCGCGACGTCGTCGGTAATGTAGCCGCAGCAATCGGTGGAGAGCCTGATGGGCGGAAGTTTATCGCGCAGATCGCCGAGTCCCCACCAGGCCAGCAGCGAGGCGTCATAGTCGCGGTCGCGAACGTTGATCAGGTTAGTCCCTGAGATATCGGTAAGTTCGAGAAAGGCTTCGCCAGTCAGATAAAAACGAATCAGATCTTTGACCATGAAAATGTAGCGCGCTTTACACAGCGTTTCCGGCTCGTTCTCTTTCAGCCAGGCGAGGAGGGCGACGGGCTGACCTGCCCAGATAGACTGCATAGTTTTGGGCAAAATATCGCTAACAAACGTCGGGTCGCGGTACCACTTTTCTACCCAGGCCTTAGCCCGGCTATCGGTGGAGATAATTCCGTTGCGCACCGGGGCACCGGTTTCATCCACCATATACAGCCCGTTGCCGTGACCGGTTACCGCTACGCCTTTGATTTGGCCGGCGTCGATACCCGACTGCGCGATGGCTTTTTTAATGACTTCGACGTTAGCCGCCCAGAGTTCGTTGATATCTCGCTCGGTGTGAAATTCCTTCGGGGTCAGCATCTGCGTTGACTTCGACGCGCTGGCCACCACGTTGCCGGCGCGATCGTAAATCGCCGCTTTTGTAACGGTGCCGCCGTTATCAATGCCCATGACATAGTGTTGTTTCATTCGCGTGGACTCCTTATGCGTTACCATAAACCGGGTTCGCTGGTGGTAATGCCTTTAAATCCGGCATGGAAAATTTTATCTACAAGGTATTTCCGCTTAACAAAGCCTCCGGCGATGAATATCACATCAAAGCCTTTTAAATTCCGGCTAATCAATTCCAGACACTGGCAGGCATATTCAGCAGGTAAGATTTCAATAGCATCTGGCGGGTTATGCTTAACAATATCGATGGAGTAATCCAGCGAACGTGAGTCGATGAGCAATACCCGAAAGATAGTTAACAATCCCTCTTTTTTGGCATAGCGTAGGGCCGAGAGATTGGACGAAATAACACCATTAACCTTGTAGTAATTTTTGAGCAAACTAATTCCCGCCTGGTCAGGTTTAAAACCACCCAAGAGCTCGAGGTGAATAAGCACTTTCTTGCCACTCTGATGACATTTACCGATCAACGATTGCAGGTTGCCGATATTCGCTTCGGATAGCAGTACGTATTCTGATGCGCAGGCCAGCGCCTGTTCAAAATGTTTATATTTTCTGATTGAAGGAATGATGGTGTTATTTAAGAGCATATTAATATCCGATGTTATTTAGCCATGTAGAGGCTGTAGGCATCTTCCGCTGTCGCATTTTCATGGATGATGGCATTCAGACCTGCTACTACTTTTGCCGGCTGTGGGTCCTGAGTGATATTGCGACCCACCGCTACGCCTTTTGCACCCACCTGCATGCAGTGCTGCACAAATTTAAAATAACCGTCGATGCCGGTTTTCGGGCCGCCCAGCACCAGCACCGGCACGCCGGCCGCTTCGACGATAAGGCGGTCGTCCTCGGTGCCGGTGAAGCGGGTTTTGATCACGTCAGCACCCAGCTCAACGGCGATGCGGGCCGAGGCGGCGATAACGGCCGGGTTGTTGGAGTCGTCGCTGGTCACGGGATAGCCGTACGGCAGGGATTCCACGATCAGCGGCACGTTCCAGCGATCGGCGGCCTGCGCCAGCTGCATCGCCATGATGTGCGTTTTCTCTTCATTGAATGCGCCGGGGAAGGTCATGCACACCACGCCTTCCGCAGCCACTTTCAGCGCATCCTCAATGGAAAAGACGGGTGTGGTATCGGGAACGGTATTATCAAAAATATTCACTGTGCTATCGACGCGTAATACAACAGGAACACAATTGAAAACTTCGCGGAAATTTTTCAACATGCCATAAGTGACCAGCGCGCAGTCCAGGCCGCTTTCAACAAGGGCCGGAAGCTGATTTATCGTATTATCAATACCATTTGTTTTGCTTGAAAAATAGTAGCCATCCAGCGCCAGCGTGACGGATTTACCATCTTTTGCGAAAATACGAGAGAGACGACGTTCTTTAGACATTTTTTGACTCCTGAGATAGAAAAAAAACAAAAAGGCCCTCAGAGACTTTCGTCTCTGAGGGCCTTCGATTCACTTACCCTTTTGATAATCGTTCAGTAATCCAAACCATTATCAATTAATTTTTCAGCCTTATGGGTAGGGTTTAAATGGCATTTAATTTAAATCCGTTCCCTTGCTTGAATTAATTACTAGCATGCCAGAGTTCTTTCTGTCTAGCCGTTGTTGATAAACTGAGATGTTTATCACGAATTAAATTTGAGTTTTATCTTATCGATGCTGGCGAGTTTTGATATTAACGCCCATTTTGATTGTGCTTATACTGAGAGCAAAGACTCTACCGCCAGCTGCGCCAGCAGTAGCAGAAAGGCGAGCAGCGTCAGCCATTTCGCCGGATGCAGCTTGCGCTGCGGAATGGGAGTATTACGCAAACGTACAAACCATTGATTCATTTTCATGATTGACCTCCTGTCCCTGATGTCCATTAGCGAGAAGGGCAAAAATTGAGTGCCGATCTAATTGCCTGATACTAATGGATTAGTCGGCAATAACCTATGAATAAATGAAGCTGGTTTAGCTTTCATTCAATAATTGGGATAGAAATCATATCCATAAATACTAATGATAAGGGTCCGTTGATACGCGCGGTTACAGACCCTCATCCGGCTTTCCGTTGTTTACAGTCCTGGTCTCTGCCGCTTCAGAGTTCATGGTCCCAGGGCGGGTTAGCTCCTGGCCTCGAAACCGTCACCGCGGCGGCGCGCATACCGAGATCGACCGCGCGGCGCACCTGATCACGTGACAGTGTCACTAGTTTCTCCTTCTCCAGGAGCCCGGCCTGCGAGAGGCTGGCGAGAATACCGGCATTCACCGTATCACCCGCGCCGACGGTATCGGCCACCGCTACGCGTATAGCGGGCACATGCAGATGAAAATCAGCGGTCCAGGCATCAGCGCCGTCAGCCCCGCGGGTGACCACGATAAGCTTCGGCCCCAGCGCCAGCCAACGGCGTATTACCTCGTGTTCTTCGCCGGGTTCGGCAAACCACGCGAGATCCTCATCGGAAAGCTTGACGATATCCGCCAGCGCGATCATCCGCATCATGCGCGCCAGGTGTTTCTGCCGGTCCGGGATGAAAATTTCACGAATATTAGGGTCGAGGAACATCACCCGACGCGGTGCTTCCCTTACCATCAGCGCTTCATAAATGCTGCCGCACGGTTCGGCGATCAGGCTGATGCAGCCGAACAGAACGGCGGAGACGTCATCCCCGAGCGTCGGCAGGTCGTTTTCGGTCAGCATTCGACCGGCGCTATTCTCATCGTAAAAGGTATAGCGGGCCTGACCGCCTACCAGCCTGACGAAGGCGAGAGTGGTAGGCAGCGGCGCGCGGGTTGAGGGCGAATAATCCACGCCGGAGGCGTCAAGCGTGTGGCGTAGCATGTCACCCATAAAATCGTCCGATAAACCGGAAAACAGACTGACCGCCACCCCCTGGCGCCCGAGGGCAATGGCGGTATTGAACGCCGCGCCGCCGACGCAGGGCGTAAAGGCGGGAGCATTTTCACGGCTCCGGCAGGGCAGCATGTCGATGAGGGCTTCTCCGCAGCAGAGGATCATCAGTTATCTCCTTTACGAACCGTGACTACCGGCGGGGTTTCCAGCCGATCGGCTATCTGCATCCAGTTGTCGGCGAAGATCCCGCAGGCGGTCTTGATCTCGACGCCGACGGGGAGCTCCGGACACTCATTTTCGCCGTTGCTGCCCCAGTTAACCCATCCGGACTGACGGCGCTGGACTATCTGAAACGCGCCGGAGGGGCGGGAGGTCCACCAGATCATCGCCCGGCCGCTCGCCGAATCGTACTCGACGGTTTTACTGGCCGGCCCGGGGAAGATGGTTTCATCCGCGACAGCGGAAACGTTAACGGGCGAGTTGGTCAGCAGCCATTCCCGCTCGGTCAGATCGGCCCGAAGATGCGCGCGGGCGCGCACCTGACTCAGCCGCTGGCGAATCTCCGCTTCATCCAGCACGTGCTCCCAGCGGCAGAACATCCGCCAGTAGAGATCCCAGTGGGCAGAAGCCATATCGGCGAGCTGTTCGCGGAATTCGGCAAATTTCGGGCTTTGATTTTCCGACGTGGCGACGGTATTGGCCACCATGGCGACCAGCTCTTCGGCGTAGGGGTCGCCCGCACGATAGCGGGTGCCCCCGTACGCCGCGAAGCGATCGAACAGCAGTTTTCCCGGGCCGCTCTCAAATTCGTCGCCGACGGTGATCTTGTTGGTCACCGAACGGCCGTTGATGATCGTCGAAAAATCATCTACACAGTAGCGCCGCTGAAACCAGGGCGTGTTCCAGCTAAATTTCCAGTCGATGGCGAAGCGCTTACCGCGCAGCTCCGGTAATAATCCGTCGGGGATCGCGCCGCGCATGCGGTAGTGATGATAGACAGGACCCTGTTCAACGATCTCAATATCAACGACGGTATGCTCCGGCGGGTTAATCAGCCCGTTCTCCGGGGTAAAGAACGGACCGTAAAAACCGCCGATGGCATTATTCCCCGAAGGAAGCAGTTCGACGCCGTCCTGCAGAGCGCGGAAATGGCGCAGCCCCCATTTTGATGAACCGACGCCCTGAGCGGTTCCCCGACACATTTCCAGATCGAAACAGCCGGTATTGAGGCGCACAAAACAGTCGCTCTCCCGGCCGGGCAGCGTTTGGATACCGGATATTTCATCGACTTCAGCTGCCGTGAGCGGCCGCTCAAGCCGCATCTTAAAGGTACCGCTGAAGCTGACCGTCGCGATAAAAGCGGTACTGCTTGTCGACGATTCATGTTCGAGACGCTGGCAAAGGATCCGCTCGTCTTCACCGGTAATGGCCCACCACAGGGGTTCCGCTAGCCTCTCAGGGAGGGTAAACGTAATCGGTTCGCGATCCCGGGGGCCATTCATCGGATCCGTCAGGGTAATGTGGTATGTCATGGGGTGTACTCCATCAGATTTTAAGCAAACGAAAACCCGCCGCCGATGCGGCGGATAGACAAAGCGTCAGGGAAAGCTAGCGGGGACGGGCGATCTCTTTTTTCCGCCAGAAGGTAAACAGTTCCGGATGCTGCTTCAGTCCGTCAATCGCCACGGCGAGTATGATGACGATGCCTTTGATTAAGAGTTGGGTGAAAAAGGGCACGCTGAGCAGAATCAGACCGGTACTGAGTACGCCAAGTATTATCGAGCCAATCAGAGTGCCGATAATTCGCCCGCGCCCACCGGCGAGGCTGGTACCTCCCAGGACAACGGCCGCAATGGCGTCCAGCTCATATCCCGTTCCGGCAGTAGGCTGGGCGGAAATCACCCTGGCGGCGAAGATAATGCCCGCCAGGCCCGCGCAGACGCCAGCAATCATATACACCGCCGCCAGCACGCGCTTGACCCGTACGCCGGCCAGGCGGGCGGCCTGGGCGTTGCCGCCGACGGCGTAAATGTGACGGCCAAAGCGGGTGCGTTCGAGAATGAACCACGCCAGCAGGTAAACCACCAGCATGATAATGACCGGGATGGGAATCCCGATAAGATAGCCGTTGCCCAGCTCGCGGAAGCTAAGGCTACTCGACACAATAGGCTGCCCTTCAGTAATGGTGTAGGCCATACCGCGCAGGAAGGTCATTGTCCCGAGGGTGACGATAAACGGCGCGAGGGCGAGATAGGCGGTGAGCACGCCGTTAAGCAGACCGCAGAGCGCGCCAACGCCAACCCCGGCCAGAATCGCCAGCGGCGCGGGGATCCCGGCCATCGTCGCCACCACCGAGACCACGCCGGAAACGGCGACGATCGACCCGACGGATAAATCGATACCGCTGGTTAAAATGACGAAGGTCATGCCCGCCGCCAGAATGGCGTTGACGGAAATCGAGCGGGCGATATTCAGCAGATTATCGACGCGGTTGAAGTTTGGCGCGAAGGTCGACATGAGGATCAGCAAAACCAGCAGGACGATTAAGATCCCCACCCGGTCCCACCATTTGGCAAAATCAAACGACGCTTTGACCGGCAGTTCCGTCACAGGTTTATTGTTGTCCATGGCATTCTCCGGATTGACTGGTAAAGGTTCCTGTTGCGTGCAGCATTACTTCTTCTTCCGTGGCTGTACATGAGGGGATCTGGTGGACGATTCGCCCGCCGCGCATGACCAGCACGCGGTCGCTGATGCCGATGGCCTCCGGCAAATCGGAAGAGATCACCAGGATGGCTTTGCCGGCGCGAGCGAGTCTGTCTATCAGCTCGTAAATTTCCCTTTTGGCGCCAATGTCCACGCCGCGGGTTGGTTCATCGAGGATAAGCAACCTCGAGTCGCGCAGCAGCCAGCGCGCCAGCGCCGCTTTCTGCTGATTTCCGCCGGACAGGGCGCTGACGGGCAGTTCAACGGCGTTTTCCCGCAGCCGCAGCCTGCGCATCTGCTCCAGGACGGCAGCGCGGATGGTTTTACGTTTAACCACGCCGCCGGCGACAAAGTGATCCAGCGAGTTGATATCAATGTTGTGCTCAACCGAATGACCGAGAAACAGTCCCTGGGTTTTACGGTCTTCGGTCACCATTCCAATACCGTCGGCAATAGCGGCGGTGGGGTCTGACGGCTGGCTCTCCCTGCCGGCAAGGCGCACGCTTCCCTGGCTGCGCGGATCGGCGCCGAAGAGCAGGCGGGCAACTTCGGTTCGCCCGGAGCCCACCAGACCGGACATGCTCACTACTTCGCCCGCGCTGACCTCAAAGGAGACCGGGCCGGTCGCACTGCCTGCCAGATCCCTGACTTCCAGCAGGACGTCGCCGGGCGTACGCGGCTCGTGCTGATAGAGATCGACGATTTGCCGGCCGACCATCATGCGCACTATATCGGTGGTTGAGACGTTGCCGAGGTTTTCCGTGCCGATCCACGTTCCGTCCCTGAAGACCGTGACCCGGTTTGCCAGCTGCCATACCTCTTCCATGCGGTGCGAGATGTAGACCATGCCGACGCCGTCCTGGCGCATCTGCGCGATCAATCGATAGAGCTGGAGCGTCTCCGCCCGCGACAGGGCGGCGGTCGGCTCATCAAGCACCAGCACTTTGGCGTTTTCACTGACGGCGCGGGCGATCTCCACCATTTGCTGACGCCCGATGCTCAATGATCCGAGCGGCGCCTGCGGGTCGATATCCGCGTTAATCCGATTCAGCTTCTCTCTGGCCTCCCGGTGCATCCGTTTGCGATCGAGAATCCCGGCGAAAGAGGTTGGCTCCTGGCCGAGAAACAGGTTTTCCGCCACCGTCATATCCGGCACCGTGTTCAGCTCCTGGTGGATAATGGCGATACCATATTTGCGCGCGTCCCGGGGCGTGCGAATATCAATCTCTTGTCCATCGATAAAAATAACGCCGCTATCGCGCTGCTCGTTTCCGGAGAGGATTTTCATCAGCGTGGATTTACCCGCGCCGTTTTCCCCCATCAGGGCATGGACCTCTCCGGCAAATAAATCAAAGCGTACGTTGTTCAGCGCGAGCGTCGCGCCGTAGCGTTTTGAAATCCCTTCCAGCCTGAGTAAGGGAGGTGATGATATGTCGGCCATTGTCTTTGCCCTCAGGGATGAACCTGAGGGTCATCCCGTTTGTTGCTTCTTAGAGTGACGATGTGATTACCAACCCGGATAGCTACCTACGTTATCGCGGGTGACCAGTACGCTTGGGATTAAAACGGTACGGGAAGCGATCGGTTTGCCGTCGACCATATCCTGAGCCAGCGTGATGGCCTGGCGCACCATTTCTCCCGGGTTTTGCGTCGCGGTGCCGATGAACGGCGAGCCGCTGCGCTTGAGTTCTTCAACCGCTTCCGGGCTACCGTCGACGCCGGTAACTTTGATCGCGCCGGCTTTGCCCGCCTGTTCAACGGCCAGCACCGCGCCGAGCGCGGAAGGATCGTTCATGCCGAAAATACCGGCGACGTCAGGATTGGCCGTGAGCATGTCGGTTGTCACCATCAGGCCGGAAGCGCGGTCGTTGCGCGATGCCTGCTGGCCGACAATTTTGATATCCGGGTATTTTTGTGCGACGTTTTTACAGCCTTTGATGCGGTCGATAATGGTCTGAATCGGCGTGCCATCCACCAGCAGCACTTTGCCTTTGCCGCCCATCTGGCTGAACAGGTATTCGCAGGAGGTTTCCCCGGCCTGGATGGCGTTGGTCATGATCGCCGCGTCTGCGCCTTTAGCGGGCGTATCGACCGCAATAACGATAATTCCGGCGGCTTTTGCGCGCTGAATGGCCGGCTCGATCCCGGACTCATCGACGGCGGAAATAATGATGAGATCCACTTTCTGCTGAATAAACGCGTCAATCTGCGTGTTCTGGTTTGCCAGATCCACCTGCGCATCCTGGACGTTAAGGGTGGCGCCGATTTTCGCCGCGGCCTGCTTAGCGTTCCTTTCCATCGCGGAGAAGAAGGGGTTGGACATGTCCTGCACCATTAAGCCGATGCGGGAGATTTTTTTGCCATCCTGCGGCGCGGCGCTGGCTGCGGGAATAAACCCTGTCATGGTGGTGATTACCGCGGTAACCGCGACAGCCAGCCATGCTTTGCGAAGTTTGGTCATATTCTGCTCCTTTCATTTTCTTGTGGTATGACGTACGGCCAGGTGTGGGGATGCCTCAGAAATAATCCCCTGATGTTGTTTTTTTAATTGCGACTGATGACTTCAGCCGTTATTTACATCGCTAAAATGATGAGAGAGTGGCGGCAAAATTGTTTCGCACCGGGTAGCCCGCTTTTTGGCCGGGAGGGACAGAACCGCAAGAGCAACGTCTGTCGGCCCGTACAATGCCGTTGGGGCTACCGGTTGTCAGCCATCTCAATCATCTCTTTTTTAATGGTTATTCATTTTCTACAGCCGCAGGACTGGCGAATAACCAGCTCGGCGGGAACTTTACGCTGGGTATTAATTTCTCCTTTTGCTTCCGGATTAATTAACTGGATAAGCATTTCAGCCGACTGTCTGCCAATCTCTTCGCTGTTTTCATTGAGCACCGTGAGCGGAGGATTCAATAGCGGCGCCCAGTCGAATTCGTCATAGGCAATAAGGGCCATATCGCCGGGAATGGCTATCTGGCGCTGCTGAAGCTGTTTAAGTGAACCCAGCAGAATAGGGTTGTTACCGGCAATTAGCGCGTCCGGCAGCGATGTCTGCCGGTCCAGGTACCGGCTCAGGGTGTCCGCAGCCGACTGCGCATCGTTCTCCGTTTCGACAACCTCAAGCATGGCGCCGCACTGCTCAGCGGCCTCGCGGATCCCGCGCTCACGTTCAAAACGCGTGGTCCAGCGGTCCGGGTAGATCAGCAACAGCCAGTTTTTATAGCCGTGCTGCGCCAGATGGTTCCCCACCAGCAGGCTGGCATGGTAATTGTCGGTTGTGACGCTGGGAAAGTTGTGCTCGCCGCGAGGAGGAGAGTCAACGAAGACCACCGGAATATCCCATTTCGCCAGCAGGCTCAGGCTCTCCGGCTGGAGCGTCACCGTCGAAATGATCCCGGCCATCCGCGATTCGATCAGGCGGTTAATCATGCGATCTTCCTGCGCCCGGTCGTAGATCCCGTTTACCGCGATATCGCCAAGCACCACGGTCCACTGCGAAGGCTGCAGCATCTGCTGAATCCCGGACATCAGGTTGAGGTAGTAAGAGTTCGACGCATGGGCGGTAATCACCGCTACCGAATCTCTGCTCGAACGGCGTAGCGCCTGTGCCGCACGGTTAGGGACATAGCCGAGCTCGCGCGCCACTTTTAAAATCAGCTCCCGGCTATCATCAGCGACACCATCGCCACCGTTTAGCGCGCGTGAGACGGTGAACATTGAAAACCCCGTCGCCTCACTCACATCCCGCATCGTCGCTTTTCGCATTTTTCGCTCTCTGCAATTATGAAAATTACCCGTGATATAAACGGTTATTTCCTTAACCTAAACGTTTATGAGACAAAACATAAACGTTTAGGTTTGTTTGATCAGTGAGCCGCTTCTCGTTTTGTGAACAGAAGATAAACAATGCTGTTTATGAATGAATTCCAAGTGTTTATTGATTTAATGCATACTTTTACCCTGAGCCGCTTTGTTACGCTTAGGCCCATCCATTGGCGGTAAGACAGGGTAGTCGTGTTGGAAATCTTTTTTTAACCCACTGAAAAGTATTAATTAAATATTTTTCACATCGCAAAAATCACGGTCCGTTATCGGCGGATCCGCTTTTGTATGGGTTAAAAAAGGTTCACCATGAAAGTCACATGGAACGTCAGCCCTGTGGGCTACCAGCTGATTAGCAAGCGCTGTCCCGCCTGTCATGGGCAGCAGGATTTCACCCCATCCGGCGCCTTCCGGGTCAATTCACAAAAAAAAATGCTCGATGTCTGGAGTATCTATCAGTGCGTCCGCTGCGCGTATACCTGGAACATCAGCCTGTTCTCTCGTTTACCGGTCAGCAAAATCAATCCGCAGCTCTACGAGCGATTTAGCGCTAACGATAAATCTGCCGTTGAGGCCTATTCTCACGATCTGCTGGTGCTGCGGCGTAATCGCGCGTCACCATCGGGATCGCCTGAATTCGTGGTCAAGGAGCGCTGGCGAATCAACCTTGTTCGCGCTTCTCAGGTGAGAGTGGAGGTCATCGTTGCGCGGGCCTTTCAGACCAGCCTGCTGTCGGTGCTACGAAGTCAGCTGCGCCTTAGCGGTAGCGCGGTCCGTAAACGCCTTGCGTCGGGAGATATCAGCGGCATCACGCTGAAGGCGTTGCGATCGCCCAGACTGAGGCCGGAAGGATATACGCTGTACATCACGAGGGAGGTTCTTCTCGCTCACAGGCGTATTCCGTTGTCTGCAGACCCGGAGCGCAGAAGACGATAGCCAATGCCCCCGGGTAGTGTTTCTATCCGGGGAGCAGGCTCGCAAAAATCACTGCGAATTGCCATAAGGGGAAAATTAACCTTGCCTTCATTACTGTGCATTTATACAGTTTATAGCGGCGGCACGGCGAGAGTAACGATCGCGACAGCGAAGAGCTGGCCGGATGCTGCGACGGCTGATTCTGTTGACCAGGGTGAGAATGAGATTTATGGATACGCGTAAAGAAGTGCTGTTTGTGCTCATCGAGGAGTATGCCGACTGGGAGTTTGCCCTGCTGGCGCCAGGGCTGCGACGGGGATTTGGCATATGGGAGCCGCAGTATGATGTCAGGACCGTTGCCGCGGATGCGGGGCCGGTGATGTCTATTGGCGGGGTCCGTTGCCTGCCGGATTATACCTTCGAGACGATACCCGATGATTACGCCGCGCTGGTGCTGGTGGGCGGTATGAACTGGTGGGGGGAGGAGGCCCGGCGGGTGGTGCCGCTGGTAGAGCAAGCGCTGGCCCGGCAGATCGTGGTTGGCGCGATATGCGACGCTTCGGCATTCCTCGGCGCGCACGGCTTTCTCAATGATGTCGACCACACCTCGAACGGGCTGGCCTACCTGCAGAACAGAGCAGGCTCCGCCTACAGCGGCGCTGCGCGCTACCGAAACGTGCCTTCAGTTCGTGATGGCAACCTGGTGACCGCCAATGGGGTTGGTTTTGTGGATTTTACCTGCAATATGCTGGCGGCATTAAACGCGACGCAGGCGGGCGAGATCGAAGCGATGCGGGCGGCGTTTACGTCGGGAATGTTTACTGAAGGCTGAGTCAGAGACGACCCCAGCTGTACGGCAACGGGCTGAAAAATGCTTTTCTCGTGGGTGCGCCGTGAATGACTGATGAGCGCCGAAGGCGAAACAGGCGGAACCTGGCGGCTCGGGCCCGGCGCGATATTCAGCAACGCGCAGGGTTTCGCCATGCGCTCATGCGCTAACCCTGCCTTTACTTGCCGGTCTGCGGGCTTAGCCTGCGTTTGCGTAATACACAAACGCCAGCTTATTGCCGTCCGGATCTCTGACATAGGCGCTGTGGAAACCTTCACCGTACTGCGGGCGGTGGCCAGGGGCGCCTTCATCTGTTCCCCCGAGATTCAGCGCCAGCTGATGCAACTGCTGAATATGCTCAACCGAACGAGCGTTCAGGGCCACCATCACGCCGTTACCCGTCGTCGCTCGCTGTTGGTTGAACGGTTTGCCAACGCACAGCCCGATGGTGCGGTTTCCGCTGAATGTCCCCCACGATGCGCCTTCATCGCTCCGACCGCTCTGCGGATGCCCCAGCATCTCCATCAACGGATCGTAAAAACGAATCGCGCGTGGCAGATCGTTAGTGCCGAGCATGATGTAAGAAAACATGGCTCCTCCTCATTGTTGGTTTGAAGGTCGATGCCAATCTAGCAGCAAGGAGAAGGTCATGCAGGCCCGAGAGCTAAAAATCATACCTTCATCGCGATTATTCCGCGATTTTGCCTTGCGCGTGGGGCGGCGACTCAGCTCAGGTCGTGCAGATCTTTCTCGTTTGGCGGCAGCAGCGCTATATCGTGGAAATTAACCCGTAGTCCGCTACGCTGCGGCGTGCAGCACATGACGCCGATCTTTACCGTTCCGCGGGGAAAGGGACACAGCCGCAGCAGCGGCCACTGACGGCCATCAGTAGAGTACTGCAGGCGCAGCGCTTCCCCCCGACGGGTCAGGCGCAGCCAGAACTCTCCGGGGTCGCCTGGAAAAACACCGGTCGCCCAGTCTGATTTTCCCTGTGTCAGTACGCTGCCGATAGCGGGCGCGCCGTCGTTGTACTCTATACCGGCCTTGAGCCAGCTTTGTGCGTCCTGCATAAGTATGAGCCCCGCCTGGTCATACAGGGTGCTGAAATCGGCGCGGACCCGCACCTGAAAGGTGAAATCCGCTACGGCCTCCGTTGCGTAGACATGGCCGGAGAAGCGTTCAAATCCGTACCAGGTTTCGCGCCAGAAGTCGGTTTGCGCATCGGTGACTACGCTGAGTACGCCTTCGTCTTGCGACCATGTCGCGGGTTCGTTAATCCAGTGAAATACCTGATGCATTAGGCCTCCTGTGTTTGCTGAATAAGCGTTAAAAACCGCAGCGTGACCTCGTCTGCCTGCTGAGCGAGGCGCGCGTCCCATGCCGGGCTGTCGGCATCGCAAAAACCGTGCTGCGCATTGAACATCCGGCAGGTCACGGAGGGAATTTTCTCCAGCTCGTTTTGCATAACGCAGGGATCGAACGCCGGTTCATTACGGGCGATGATGACAAGCGTCGGGCAGGGGGGCGCAACGTCGCTGTAAAGGCGGATCCGCGATCCATAATGGCATACCGCGGCGTCGCAGAGTCCGCTCCTCGCGGCCAGCCAGGCTAAGGTGGCGCCCACGCTGTAGCCGATAAGGATTAGCGTGCCGTATTTCGCTCTAAGCTCGGCCAGCAGTGACACAATGGCGGCGGTATCAAATCCGACGTTATCAGAAAAGTGGCGCCAGGCCTGCTCCTGCTGCTCATAGGCGAACGGCGTAGAGTGAGAAAAAAGCGCTGGCGTGTACGTATCGAAGCCGCGGCTGCGCCAGGTCGCGGCGGTTCGCTGAATATGCGCATTGATGCCGTAGATTTCATGCAGCAGGACGATGGCTTTATCGCAATCAGGTAACATAAATGCGCCTCTGGCGGATAAATTGGGTTTATCTCCGGTCGGATGGACAGTTTATCAGGGCTGAAGCCTGTAGTATAAACCTACCTGCCCGGCAGGTTACTCGTGCATCCTGGTCTGTGATTTTCCTTCGCGGACGATCGCCGCGATGCGGCATCACATTAAGGTACCGTTTTTTTAGCTTATCTTTTACCACGTTAGCGAGGCCGTATGAATTTGAACCGTGCCGATATGGCCGACCTTATCTATTTTTGCGCCATCGCACGCCATCAGAATTTTAGTAAAGCTGCCGTTGAACTTGGGGTGAGCGCATCGACGCTGAGCCACGCTATCAAGGGATTTGAGGCGCGGCTGGGCGTGCGTCTGCTGAACCGCACGACCAAAAGCGTTTCTCTGACGGCGGCCGGTGAAAGCCTGGTCAACGCGGTAAGCGAGCCGCTCGCTTCAATCGATGTCGCGATTGAACAGCTCAACCCCTTCCGCGATTCGCCGGCGGGTCATATTCGTCTCAACGTCGCCGTTGAGGCGGCCACGCTGCTGCTGGCCCCGATCCTGCCTGTTTTTGCTGAACGTTACCCCGATATTGAGCTGGATATCGTGGCCAGCAACCGCATTGTTGACGTGACGGAAGCGCGGTTTGACGCAGGGATCCGCTATGGCGGAACCGTGCCGGAAGATATGGTGGCGCAGCGTCTGTCCGCCGATGTACGCTGGGTGGTCGCGGCATCCCCGGAATATCTTGCCCGCTTTGGCGAGCCCCTGCATCCCAACGATCTTCACCAGCACCGCTGCGTCAGCAATCGTCTGGGAAATAACCGGATTTATAAATGGGAGTTTGAGCGTGGCGAAGAGCAGCTCACCGTCAAAGTGCCGCCGCTGTTAACGGTCGATCTGGCGGAGACGGGCGTGGTGGCCATTCTGCAGGGGTTCGGCCTGATGTACTTGCCAGAACCGCTGATAGCAGAGCACGTCAGCGCAGGGCGCCTGCGTCTGGTGCTGACTGA
This sequence comes from Klebsiella pasteurii, assembly GCF_018139045.1. Classification (NCBI taxonomy): domain Bacteria; kingdom Pseudomonadati; phylum Pseudomonadota; class Gammaproteobacteria; order Enterobacterales; family Enterobacteriaceae; genus Klebsiella; species Klebsiella pasteurii. The sequence goes on along the minus strand of NZ_CP073236.1, from coordinate 1,165,909 downwards.
CTGGGCCTCATACGGACCGGGATTCTATATCTATTACTCAAGCCGTCATCAGGTGCCCACCGGGCTGCGCCTGTTAATCTCCCTTGTGCGGGAAATGAAACCGCTGGGTCTGTAGCCCGATTGATGAAAATAACTCACAGCCCCATTCGATAGCGAGGGCTGGCTCCTTCTTATTCCGCGCCTTACCCTGTGGCAAAAGAGAAGGAGAGTTTGATGAACTATTCTTACCGCTGTATTCCCGGTCTGTTCTGGCTTTTGGCCGTCACCGCGTTTCTGTTTAGCTTTACCCCTGCCAGCCGTGCCGCAGAGGCTCACACGCTGGTTATTGTCTCTCATCCTTATCCTGGCCAATCGGTCATGACCAACGGTCTGGAGGACGCTGCGCGAAGCGTGCCCGGCGTGACCGTACGCAATCTCGAAGCGCTTTACGGCTTTGACAGCCGAAACATCAATGCCGATGAAGAGCGACGGCTTATGCGGGAACACGCGCGCGTCGTTTTTATTTTCCCGACCCACTGGTTCAACATCACGCCGATGATGAAGGCCTGGCTGAACGATACCTGGGGCAGCGTAGGGCCGGGAATATGGCAGGGCAAAGAGATGATGATCGTCACGACGGCCGCGGGAGGCGAATCCACCTACGGCGAGTCCGGGCGGATCGGCGTTAGCCTGGCCGACGTCTTTACGCCGATGAAGGCCAGCGCGTTGCACGCGGGCATGACCTGGCTTCCCCCGCTGGCTTTTGAGAATGCCAGCCGCAGCCGGCTTCCTGAGTACCAGCGCCAGCTGGTGGAAAGGCTGACGAATTAATATGCCGATGAGGAATTTATCGTGAAAGCTTTTATTGCCGCTGCCGCCATGTCGTTGATGCTGGGCGCTCCCGTCCTGGCTGAAGAAAAAAGAGGTAAAAAAATGGCGCCATTTAGCCCAACCCTGTTGTCCGTTGAAGATGTTCAATCCGTCGCGCCGGCGCTTGCCCGTTTCGGTAACGAGGTGTTGACAGAGGATCTTTGGGCGCGAAACGAACTCTCGCGCCGCGATCGCAGCATCGTGACCGTCGCGATCCTTATCGCCCGTCACCAGCCTGCGGAGCTAAAACATTACGTTGATCTTGCCCTGAATAACGGGGTCACAGCGGCTGAAATCTCTGAGATCGTCACTCATCTGGCTTTTTATTCCGGCTGGCCCAGCGCGATGTCCGCCGTTGCGGTGATGAAAGATATTTTTCTTGCGCGCGGTATTGGACGCGAGCAGTTGGCTGCTGCCTCCCCGGAGCTACTCCCTCTTAATCAGGCGGTGGAAAACCAGCGTTCAACAACCGTAGAACAGAACTTCGGCGCGATTTCCCCTGGACTGGTGAAGTTTACGACGCAACCGCTGTTTCTTGACCTGTGGCAGCGACCGGGGCTGAAGCCGCGCGACCGCAGCCTGGTGACGGTCAGCGCGCTGATTGCCGCCGGGCAAAGCGCGCAAATTGGCTACCACCTTAACCGGGCGATGGATAACGGCCTCACCGCGGAAGAGGCGGGAGAGGTCGTTGCGCATGCCGCTTTCTACGCCGGCTGGCCAAACGCCTTTTCAGCAGTAGCGGTGGTCAGTGAAGTCCTGCGCGCTCGCGGCCTGGTAGGGTGAGCGGATGCTGAAAACGCTCGGTGCGGTGCTATCCATTTTGATCATGATGACGGGCGCGGCATCCGCCGCCGGCAGGGAGAACGCGGTGAAGATTGAGTTTGTATTTAAAGGTGTCACGGTCGTCGGCTTGCTGGATGAGAGCGCTGCGGCTAATGCGTTCCTGGCGCAGCTGCCGATGACGGTGAAGCTTGAGGATTATGGTTCAACGGAAAAGATCGCCTGGCTGCCGACGAAACTGCGCCGTGCGGATTCTGGTGCTTCAATGACCCCACGGCGCGGCGACATCGCCTATTACGCGCCGTGGGGCAATCTGGCCATTTTTCGCGAGGATTTTCGCCACTCGCCGGGGCTGGTAAAGCTTGGCCGGGTGGTCGAGGGGCTTAAATCGCTTGACCAGCCGGGCGCTGCGATGGTGACTATCCGCCGGTCTGCTGAGTAGGCGCAGCGCGTAAATTAAACCGATCGTTTTTTCACTTCAGTATGATGAATGAAGCTGTCCAGGATATGGACAGCTTCATTGCGTCGCGATATCCCATTCTGCCGCAGCTATTGCTGTCCGCTGAGGATTATCTGTCAACCGGCCACCCGTATCGGCGAAAATCATCTACACTTTTCCAGCCAGGTCATTTTCAAACCTAACGAGACACTATCGTCACCGAACAGAACATCCAGCCTTTACCCCCGACCAACTGCAGGCGTCAGGCCCGCAGCCTTGTTTTCTCTATAGAGGAGTTTGTAACATGGCATTTGTGACAACCAAAGACGGCGTCAATATCTTCTTTAAAGACTGGGGCCCGAAGGAGGCGCAGCCAATCGTATTTCATCATGGCTGGCCCTTAAGCGCCGATGATTGGGATAACCAGATGCTGTTTTTCCTGGCAGAAGGCTTCCGGGTGATTGCGATTGACCGACGCGGTCACGGTCGTTCCGATCAGGTCAGTGAAGGTCATGATATGGACCATTATGCCGCCGATGCGTCAGCGGTGGTGGAGCATCTGGATCTGCATAATGCCGTGCATATCGGGCATTCCACCGGCGGCGGGCAGGTCGCGCGCTACGTTGCGCAGTATGGTCAGCCGCATGGACGAGTGGCTAAAGCAGTGCTTATCAGCGCGGTTCCGCCGCTGATGGTAAAAACGGAGAGCAATCCTGGCGGTACGCCAATCGAGGTATTTGATGGTTTTCGCAAAGCGCTCGCCGCCAACCGCTCGCAGTTTTATCTCGACGTGGCGTCCGGTCCGTTCTATGGCTTTAACCGCGATGGCGCGGAGGTGTCCCAGGGCACCATTCAGAACTGGTGGCGGCAGGGCATGACCGGCAGCGCGAAGGCGCATTATGATGGAATTAAGGCGTTTTCTGAAACCGACCAGACCGAGGATTTAAAAGCCATTACGCTGCCGGTACTGGTGCTGCAGGGCGATGACGATCAGGTTGTGCCTTATCAAAACGCCGCCATACTGCAGGATAAGCTGCTGCCGAACAGCCAGCTAAAAATTTACCCCGGCTTTCCGCACGGTATGCATACCTCGCACGCCGATGTCATTAACGCCGATCTGCTGGCGTTTATCCGCGCGTAGCTGCGGGATAAAAAAGGCCGCCACCCGGCGGCCTTGCACACATATCAGACCTGATTCAGGCTTTCATGCTGGAGGATTTTCAGCATTTCATCCTTCAACAGAAGTTTTTCTTTCTTCATATGTACGAGCTCGAGACTGTATCCTTTACCGTCGACGCCTTCTATGCGGGAAATGTCGTGATCGAGTGCATTATGTTTTTCGAATAGCGACTGAAAGCGCGGGTGCGTGGTTTTCAATCGAGAAATTAGCTCTCTGTATTCTGGAAACATGTACCTTCCTTGTTGATGGTGATAAGTGTGTACGCTGACACACACATTCAGATTACCCATATGAAAAAAATGGTAATGCGAACGAAGTCGCGTTTATGTTACGTACCCATGAAATCTTAGGGGCCGGAAGCGGCCTGGAGGCATAGATGACAGTTGAAGAACCTACCATTGCGCTGATAGGCCCGGGCGCAATTGGTACCACCATCGCCGCTGCGCTGCACGAGGTAGGCCGTACGCCTCTGGTATGCGGCCGCCGTGCGCACCCGCAGCTGTCGCTGCGTTTCGATGGCGGGAAGATTGTGGTGCCGGGCCCCGTCGTGACGGAACCAGCATCGGTCGCCGCGCCGGTAGACCTGGTCTTTGTGGCGGTAAAAGCAACGCAAATTGCGGCGATTGCGCCGTGGCTGAAAGCGCTCTGCCACGATCGCACGGTTGTATGCGTGCTCCAGAACGGCGTTGAACAAAAGACGCAGTTCGCGCCTTACGTCGCGGAAGCGACCGTGCTGCCATCGGTCGTCTGGTTCCCGGCACAGCGTGAACCGGAAGCGTCAGTCTGGCTGCGGGCGAAACCGCGGCTGACGCTGCCCGATGTTCAGGGGGCTGAACGGGTGAAGCATGCGCTACGGGACACCCGCTGTGAAGTGGACGTCAGCGCTGATTTCCTCTCCGTTGCGTGGCGCAAACTGCTGCAGAATGCGGTCGCTGGTCTGATGGTGCTGACGGGGAGGCGGGCAGGGATGTTTGCCCGCGATGATATCACGGCGCTGGCTTTAGCCTATCTGCAGGAAGGACTGACGGTGGCGCGCGCCGCAGGCGCCAGCCTGGACGATGGCGTAGTGCAGGAAATTCTCGCCGGTTTCCATCGCGCGCCTCCGGACTTAAGTACCTCAATCCTCACCGACCGCGAGGCCGGGCTGCCGCTAGAGTGGGATATTCGCAACGGAGTCGTGCAGCGGTATGGTCGTATTTACCATATTCCCACGCCGCTCAGCGATGTGATTGTGCCGCTGCTGGCCGCCGCCAGCGACGGGCCGGGCTAAAGGCGCGGAACACAGGCGTGATAACGATTCCCGGGATCAGATTGATTCCGCCAGCCGGTCGACAACCACTTTGCCGCTATTATCAAACTGGGTGATGCGGTAATTCACGCAATAGGAACGACGGGTGGTAAATTGATTGAATAACGCCACCCGGCCTTTTTTATCACCGTTTTTATTTACAATAATCCACTCGGTGACATCGGTTGAATTCGCTTTACCGCTACTAGCGTCCTGCTGTTCCACCAGACGATCCTCTTTTTCTACCTTCAAAAAATCTCGTAACATTTATTTATCTCCGCTCATCATTGTTTTTAACAATACTCTTTTTGTCGATTCATTCAATTAAACATTTTAATCAAAGCCATGGATTATTAGTCAGGAATGCATTGGCTTTGTGAGTGTGTATCCCATTGAATTTAAGTAACATAAATTTAATTACCTCAACCGGAATACGTATGTTTTTCCATGAGTAACGGTTTTTTTAGCCCGAATCTATTTATGTGACAACGTCACATAAATGTTAATGTCGACCTAGCTCACAGATAAGAATTTAATATGATTGATGCGAACTTGATCACTTGACTGGTCAAGTGGGGTGGACCTATGTTGAAAGCACCTTCTTATCCGTTCCTGGGAGCAAGTAACATGGGCATCATTCGAACGTTAAACGGGGATATTTCCGCTCATCAGCTGGGCGTCACCTACAGCCACGACCATATCTACTGTATTCCGCCCTATTGGGCCGAGCGTCAGGATGACGATCTGTTACTCGACGATCCGCAGGCATCAGAGCGTGAATTAAGCGACTTTCGTGAGGCGGGAGGCAGCGCCATCTATGACGCCACCGCGCCGGACTATGGTCGTCAGGCTGCAGCCGTCGCCGCCATGGCGCAGCGCCAGCAGCTGCATATCATCGCCACCGCTGGTTTCAACAAAGGTTTTCTCTGGAGCAGCAAGCGGCCGGGCTCAGCGCAGACTTTTGCCGAATGGATTGAACATTCAGAGGTTGATGAACTGGTTGAACACGTCTGTCGCGAGGTCACTGAGGGGATAGAGGGCACCGAACATCGGGCCGGCGTGGTGAAATGCGGCACCGGCTATAACGCCATTTCCCCGCTGGAAGAAAAAACCATGGAGGTTATCGTTCGCGCCCAGCAGCGCACCGGCGCGCCGATGCACAGCCATACGGAAATGGGGACGATGGGACTCGAGCAGGCGCGGATCTTCAAAAAATGGGGGCTGGATTTATCCCGCTTATGTTTTGCCCATATGGATCGCAACCCCGATCCATGGCTGCACCGTCAGATCGCCAACACCGGGGCGTTTCTCTCTTTCGACGGTATCAGCCGCATCAAATATCACCCTGAGCATATCCGCACCCAGGCCATCCTGGCCCTGTGCCAGCGGGGTTATCAAAAACAGATCTTAATCGGCGGTGATTTTGCCCGTAAATCAATGAGCGCCCACTACAGCAAGGGGGGACTGGGGCTGAAGTTTATCCTTAGCGACTGGCGACCAAGATTCCTTGAAGAGGCGCGGGAAGCTGGATTTGACGGCGAAGCGCTGCTGCACGATTTCTTCGTCGACAACCCGGCTCGTTACCTCGCTTTTGCCTGAGGAGGCGTGATGAAGCTGCATCATTTAAACGAACGCGAGGCCCGGCGGGCGCTACAAAAGGCGCGGATAGCCTTATTGCCGCTCGGCGCCGTCGAACCGCACGGCGACCACCTGCCGCTGGACACCGATAACCTGCTCGCCGAGCGGTTCTGCGCGCTGATTGATGAACAGTTGGGCGAGTGCGCCCTGAGCCTGCCGGTTGTTTCCTACAGCCAGGTCTGGTCCCTGCGCGGCCACGCGGGCGCGATTGATATCGGTAATGGACGGCTGACCTCGCTGCTGGTGTCGCTGGCGGAAAACATGGCCAGCTACGGTATCACCACCACGGCGGTGATTAACGCGCATTACGGTAATTTCGACGCCATTAAAGCCGCTTCCCGCCAGCTTAAGGAGCAGGGCATCACGCTGCTTGGCTACAGCTGGGCGGGGATGGATGAGGAGGTAAAAAAGCGGCAAACCTCGGCGGTGGCTTATCCCGGTTATATGCATGCCGACGAAATCGAGACTTCATTGATGCTGGCGCTGGCGCCGGAATTCGTCAACATGACAGAAGCTCGCCAACACTATCCTGATTTTCCGCAGAATTTTCGCTATCAGCCGATACCCTGGACCGCGTTCTCTGATTATGCGGTGCTGGGCGATCCGACTGCCGCCAGTGAAGATAAAGGGCGCGCGTTTGTCCAGCGTGCGCTGGAAACCACGCTGGTTTCCATCCGCCAGCATTTAGCGCAAGGAGCCTCTTATGATTGATCGTCAGGCAATAAACGTCGACTGTGCGGCCAACTGCCCGGAAGAGGCCATCCGCGAGGCGGGGGAGGCGCTGTGTCGCGCGGGAGCCTGCAGCCCGCAGTACGTCCAGGCAATGGTCGATAGCTACCGCGAGCTGGGCCCCTATTTTGTCATTGCCCCCGGACTGGCGTTGCCGCATGCCCGCCCGGAGCAGGGGGCGAGGAAAGCGCAGATCAGCGCGATCAGGCTGCACGAACCGCTGGCGTTTGGTCATGCGGAAAACGATCCGGTACAGGTGGTGCTGGGGTTGTCGGCAACCAGCAGCGATGCGCATATCCACCTTATCCAGCATATCGTGACCGTACTCAGCGATGAAAATAACCTGCATACCCTGATGCATTCTCGCGACCCAGAACAACTTTATCAGTTGCTAGCCAGCGGCTCGCAGCGTTTGTAGCGTGATTAACACGGAGTGAATAGCGATGAAAATTCTGACAGTCTGTGGTTTAGGTATGGGCTCCAGCCTGATTTTAAAAATGAACGTTGAGGCGGTGTTAAAACAGCACGGGATTCAGGCCTCCGTGGAACATATGGATGTCTCTTCCGCCGCGTCGGCCAACGCCGATGTAGTGATAACCAACGCGGAACTGATAGATAACCTTAAGCATCTGTCCTGTCCGGTGGTGGTGGTGAACAACTATATCGATAACGCCGAAATTACTGCGGCGCTGACCCAGGCGAACATTCTGCCCGCGGGAGAGCCGTCATGAGCGAGTTTCTTGGCGTGCTACGCTGGATCACCATCAATATATTTGGTGAAGCGTCGATCTTAATTGGCCTGATTGTGCTGCTGGGCCTGGTGCTGCAAAAGAAATCGCTGGCGGACATTGTGTCCGGCACCCTGAAGGGCATTCTGGGCTTTCTGATCATCGGCGCGGGGGCCGGGATTATCGTTTCCGCGCTGCTGATATTTCAACCGATCTGGACCGAAGTCTTCGGGCTAAGCTCGATGAACCTGACCAATATTATTGGCCAGGCGCGCTTCAGCGAACGCTACGGCAGCAGCGTGACCATCGCCATTGCCGGCGGATTCGCCATTAATTTGCTGCTGGCCCGGCTGACGCGCTTTAAATACATCTACCTGACAGGACATATGATGTTCTGGACGACGATGATCTTTGCCGGGGTGATGGTGAACACCGAGCCCGCTATTTCAGCGGTGCAGCTGACGCTGATGCTAACGGTGATTATGGGGCTCTACTGGACCCTACAGCCCGCGCTGGTTCAGCCCTGGGTGCGGAAAATCACCGGTAACGACAACGTGGCGCTGGGGCATACTTCCGCCTCGGTCGCGCTGCTGGGGGCGATTTTCGGCCAGATATTTGCCCGCAACAAAATCAGCTCCGAGGATATTAAAGTTCCTAAAAAACTTGGTTTTCTGCGCGATTCCAACGTGGTGACCGCGTTAACCATGGCGCTGTTGTTCTTTATTGGCACCTTTATTCTGCAGATAAAAGGCACGCCGAAAGCGGCGGAGATCCTGGCGCAATCGGGCGACCTGAGTTTCTACATTTATGCCCTCAAACAATCGCTGATGTTTACCGGCGGCATCGCCGTGGTGCTGCTTGGCGTACGGATGTTTATTGGCGAAATGGTGCCGGCGTTTAACGGCATCGGCTCGCGGCTGGTCCCCGGCGCAAAACCGGCGCTGGATTGCCCGATACTGTTTAACTTTGCGCCAAACGCGGTGGTGCTGGGGTTTGTCGGCGCTTTTGTCGGCTCGCTGCTGTGGCTGACCCTGATCGGCCGCTATACCGGCTACGTCTTTATTCCCAGCATGATCGTGATTTTCTTTCACGCCGGGACGGCGGGGGTCTTCGGCAATATTACCGGAGGCTATAAAGGCGCGCTGCTGGCGGGGTTTATCACCTCCACCGTGGTCGCCTGGGGGCAGTATTTCTGCGTCACCGGCTTTATCGACCATACGATCCCGGATACCGCGCTATGGGCAGGCGACAGCGATATGTTTGTCCTCGCGCCGGTCATTCATCTTTTAACCCGCCTGCTGGCGTTCTGATATCGGGAGGAAGTCTATGAGTCAGGCACTGAAACAGTACTACAGTCAGATCCGCCAGAAGCTGGCTTTTCTTGAGCAGCGCCCCGATGAACTCACCCGGGCGGCGGAAATCATGTCCCACAGCATTATGGGGCAGCGCAACATCTTCGTCTTTGGCGCCAGCCACGCCGGGATTCTGGCGGAGGAGATGAGCTATCGCGCGGGCGGTCTGGCCATCATCAATCCGCTTTTTACCCCTGCGCTAATGCTTAACGTCAGGCCGTTAACCCTCACCAGCGCGGTGGAAAATGTGGAAAACCTCGGCCGGGTACTGGTGGAGCAGTCGCCGCTAAGGGCTGAAGATACGCTGCTGATCCACTCGGTTTCCGGGCGGAATGCCATTACCATTGACGTCGCGCTGGCGGCGAAAGCCTGCGGCGCAAAGGTTATCGCGATTACCAGCCTGGCGACGGCGGCGCGCGTGACCTCTCGCCACTCCAGCGGCAAACTGCTGGTGGATGTGGCCGATATCACCATTGATAACCACTGCGAGTATGGCGATGCGGCGGTGAGCCTGCCGGGGATGGCGCAAAAAGCCGCACCGCTCTCTACCATCATGGGCGCTGCCATCGCCAACAGCCTGGTATTACGGATATGCGAAATCATGCTGGAAAATGAGCATATACCGCCCATTCTCGCCAGCGCAAACATAGACGGTAATCAGGCGATAAATCAGGATATACTTAGCGCTTACAGGAGCCAGATACACTACCTCTGAGTTGGAGCACAAGTATGTTTGAGTCGGATGGACTCCCTCTCTATTTAAGGATAAAAGACGTTATCCTGCAGCGGATCCTCTCTTTTACCTATGACGATAAGCTCCCGGGCGAACTGCTGCTCGCCGGGGAGTTTAAGGTGGCGCGCGGCACCATTAAACAGGCGATAGATTCGCTGGCCAGTATTGGCATGGTGTACCGCGAGCAGGGTAAAGGGACGTTTATCAACCGCGATGCGCTGCAGAAATACTACACCGACCTCCCGGATGTACTGACGACCTTTGCCCCGCCGGGCGAGATAGCCGTGGAAGTTCTGTCGCTGATTTCGACCATGGCCGACCGCCAGGTGGCGGAGCAAATGGGGCTGGATTTAGGCTGCCAGCTGATGCGCCTGGAACGGTTGTTAGTGCAGGGAGATCGGCCGGTTGGCCATGTGCTGACGTGGCTCAATGGCCGTATCTATAACGATCTTAGCCACGTGGACGGCAGCCGATCGCTGTATAAGCAGCTGCGGGAAACGTTCGGTTACTCACCGGCCAACGCCACGGAGCGCTATACGCCGGTGTGCTGCGATAGCCGCACGGCAGGATTGTTAAATATTAAACCGGGTGTGCCGCTGTTTCGAATTGAACGGGTGGCCCGCGATCTGGATGATGTGGTGCTTGAATACAGCGTCACGCATACCCTTGACGCCAGCCTGTCGCTGCAAATCGCCACCAGCCAGAGCAGTATGAGCCCGCAGTGGACCTGCACGATCGAAAAAGGACGTTAATCCGCCTCCCAGGCGAGAATATCGCCTGGCTGGCACTCCAGCGCCTGGCAGATTTTTGCCAGCGTATCGAAGCGGATGCCTTTCACCTTTCCGGATTTAAGCAAAGACAGGTTCTGCTCGGTAATTCCTACGTAGACCGCCAGCGCTCTGGACGTCATTTTTCTCTCCACCAGCAATTTGTCCAGGTTAACCACTACCGCCATAGTCAGATGAACTCCTTATTCTCATTTTCCGCTCTGATCCCTTCGAGCATGGAGTGAAACGTCACAAATAACAAGCCGCCCGTCAGCAGCAGAACAAAATCGCTCAGCAAAAGAACGATCTGGGTGTAGGGGTGCGGCCAGTAAAAAACCAGCGGCACCAGGAAGCGAAACAGCGGCAGCAGGATCCCCATCCCCAGCATCGCCAGCGCTATTTTGCGTACCCTCAGCGCCAGGTCGAGGCTCAGAATGGTGCGCTTTCTGACGTATTGAGTGACGCGGATCCCCTGCCAGATTGCCCACGCGAACAACCCTGCGGGTAAATAGAGAAGCACCAGCAGCGCCAGCAGTTTAAAAGTTGGTGCCGTCAGACCGCTTTCATTACCGAGCGGAACCTCGGCAAATTGCAGCATATTCGCGAGGAAATACGATTCGCCGGTAAAATAGATCCACGCAGGCGTAATAAGGGCCAGAATAAAAAATAGCCGTAATATTCCAGCCAGTAAGAACAGACTAAGTTTGTTGCGAGTGTTTTTCACCTTTAACCTTCCTGAACAATGGCGCGATTACAGAAACAGCACGCCTAAGCATGACATAAGTATCAGAGATAAGACAACGTGCAGACCGGCCGCCCGGCGGGTCGGGACGTGAAACCACGGACGCTGCCAGACATCGAACAGACTGATGGCGATAAACGACGCCTGTATTGTCCAGGTCAACATCCGCATCAGATAGCCTGGCTTGCTGAGGTTATCGATCGTTTGTAATGACTCGGCAATATAAATAACGATGAACGTAAAGAGAACATAATTAATAAAGCGTATTTTGCGCTGCGCGAACCCGCTTCCGGAAATAAAGACCACCACTGACAGTAGCGTCAATATCGCCCACAGCATATTAATCCAGTTCATTGGTTTTCCTTAACGGCGGATGGCGTGGAGAGCAGGAGTTTGATGGCTGGCGCAATTACAGACCAGGCGGTATCCGAGAGGATTACGACGGCGATTTTACGCTCGGGGTCGAAGACCATGACGGCGGCATAGCCCGCTGACTGACCGTCGTGCCAGATGATATCCCGCCCCTTGATTTGGGTGGTGAACCATGAATAGCCTACCCGTGAGTCGGGATCGTCGGTCGCAAACCGCGGCGTCATGCCCTGGCTTCCGGCCAGTTTTCCCGCCAAAAGCGCCTGGGCGTATTTCGTCATATCGGCAATGGTGGAACGTACCCCGGCCGCGGGCGAGAAAGCGTTTGAAATCCACGGTGCTTCGCGTAAACCGGAAGCTGACCAGCCCGGAGCAAACGCTGCATCCGGCGGCGTCGTCTCTTGCGCCACGAGTGAATGACTCATCGCGATCGGCGCAAAGAGGCGCTGTTCCAGCAATTGTGCGAAGGGCCGGTGCGAGGCGCGTTCCAGCGCCAACCCCAGCAGTGCAAACCCCGAATTGGAATAATCGAAAATTTTAACCGTCGGTATCCGCGCCAGATTAATCATTTTCGGCAGGTCCTCGCGGTCGTAGCGCCACGGATTTTCTCGCCTAACGATGGCGGTCAGCATGGCGATTTTTTGCGTAAGCGAAGCGGCGAACGGCGGCAAACCGGATCGATGCGATACCAGCTCCTCGAGGGTGATGTCCCTCGCCGGACCGACAAGTTCCGGCACCAGCTCGCCGACCCGCGTCGTTGGCGTGACTTCTCCGCGCTGGATGGCATCGATCAGCAGGCTGGCGGTCATGGTTTTGGTCAGGCTGCCAATCTCATATTGCCTGGCGTAATCAGCGCCCCAGAGGCCATAGCGAACGCCATCTGGGGTGATGAGCGCGGCGGCGACGTGACCGTGCGCGCCTTTAAGCAGCGGCGTTAAAAAGGCAACCAGCGCTTTGTCCCCGGAAACCTCCGCGGTCAATGGGCGGAAACCGGGTTGCAAGTAAATGCCTGTCGCAATCATGGCGATAAAGGCCAGGGCTGAACACAGAATTTGCCGGTCTCTGCGATAACGATACCCGATCATATTTTCTCCTTAAAATGAATATAACAGCAGTGAAGACAGGGTGTACTGGACCCGACTGCGCACCAGCGGGCTTTTACCCGGCTCGCTAAATAAGTACTCGACGCGGCCGTTAAAACCGGCAGAGAGAAGGTCGGTCAGATGCCAGGTGAGTTCGCTATAAACGCCGCCGTTTTGCCATCCGGCAGAGGGTGAATAGGGAGGAAACCCGGTTTGTGCTGCCTGACGCGCGCTGATGCCATAGTGCCCCTGTAGATACCCGCGACTGGCCCAGGTGATATCACCACCGACCGCGAGCGCGCCGTCACGCCAGCGCAACAGGGTCATTTCAGCCCCACTTGAAGCGGTTACCGGGTTGCCGAGCGCTTCACCGCCGTAATGCCGTTTTTGCGTTGCGGTTAGAGCGTTGGCCCACGCGGACCAGCCGTCCTGCCGGTAGCGCAGTCGCACTCCGGCCATTACGGTGGCAGGAAGATCGCCCATTCCACGTAGGTCATGATTTTTCCTGGCGGAAAAAGGGGAGTTAATGGTCTCTTTGCGCCCGCCGTCGCTGGTCACCTGCAGGCTCATGGAAAAGGGGGAATTCGGCGCCGGATCCCAGTTGAAGTCATTGCTGGTGAGCGCAAACGTACCAAAGTCCTGACTCCGCCATGTCACTCCAGCCGTCAGCAGCGGTCCGGGGGCGTAGCGGCTGGATCCCGAATAGAGTGGCGCAACCGACGCTCCCAGCCCGGCAAATCCGGAGATCTCGGCTGACATCGCCCGTGTGCACAACAGCACCCCTGCGAGTAAACCCCCGCGCAGCATTCTTCTGTCCATGACTTACCTCTCCTGGCAATTGTGTCGGTGAAAGTGCGCGCAGATTATCCTGGTGTTTATTGTTTTACAATAAACTTTTATCGTTTTATGATTAATCGTAAGCGGGGGGTAAGTCAGCGGTCGAAGCGCGAGGAAGGGACGAAAAACTGAATCGTAGATTGCTCGCGCGACGACGGCTGACGGTTAAAGCATGTTGTTTCAGGGGATAACGCGTGCGGCTCTCAGCTGAGCGAACAGGCGGAAAAACATGTCGTCGGTGGCCTGCATTTCCGTGAAGCCCGCCCGGCGTAGTTTGCTGCCATCGCCAAACATGTCGTAGTTCCAGCTAAAGACGAAATCGGCAAACGTACCGTCGTTGAGCCGTAAAATATCCGCCTCTACCAGATCCTGCCCGGCCAGTTCGCGCCACTGCGCGCGGTAATCAACAAACAGCTGATGAAAGGAGAGCCTGACCGGCGGCGCGGAGGGCAGTTCAAACCAGTCGGCGATGCGCGGCCACAGCTCGCACCAGCGCCAGAGATCGCCGTTATTGACGTTGAACGCCTGATTTTCCGCCTGCGGCGAGGTGGCGGCCCACAGCGTGGCATCCGCCAGCAATCCGCCATCAGTATGATCGACGATACTGTGCCAGGTTTGTTCCGAACCGGGGAAGCGCAGCGGTAAATTCTGCGCCCGACACAGCGAGGCGTAGAGCGCGATGCTCAGCGCGAGATTCATGGCATTGCCGGGCATCGTACTGCCGACCACGCCAGGCCTGAGCGCATTCCAGCGCCACGTTTTTCCGCGCTGGAACTGGCTGAGCCATGTGAGCTGAGCGGCATTAAATTCGGCCCCGGGTACGCCGGGATCGCTTTCTCGCGCCGGGGTTTTGAACGGACCAAGATGCGCGCCATAGACTTTGTATCCCTGCATCAGGCTTACCGTCCGCAGCGGTGAGGTTTTCTCAATGTTACTGACCAGATGGCGCAGCATGGCGACGTTCGGCTCAACCATTTCCGTCCAGTTCGCGGCGTTCACCCATGCGCTGTAAAAAATGTGGGTGATCCCGTTGAGCGATTGCAGTTTCTGCGCGCTGTGCCGCGCATCGAGTAAATCGACGTTGATGACGGGAATGTTATCCGGGTGGGGCGATGCATGGCGGCTGAGGCCAATAACCTCCCACCGATGGCGCAACAGCGTTTTGACCAGCTGTCTGCCTACAATGCCGCTGGCGCCGGCGACCAGCGCGATCCTGGGTTGCGGTTTCTTATTCACGTTGCTTCTCCAGATGGGGGACGGAGGCAGTGTGATATATTATTTATTTCACGAATACCCCATGAAATCGATGGTACTTATAAGAAGAATCATTAAATGAATAATAAGCTCAACGCCATTGCCACCTTCCTGCGCGTCGTCGAAGCGGGTTCTTTTTCGGCGGCGGCCCGCCAGTGCGGGATGAAACAATCCGCAGTCAGCCAGCAGATCGCGGCGCTGGAGGAGGAGCTCGGGGTGGTCTTGCTGCATCGAACGACACGGGCGATGGCGTTGACCGAGCAGGGGGAAAGCTACCGGCGCGATATGCAGCTTTTGCTGGAAGCGATGCGCGACGCTGAAAGGCGCTTAAACCCCAGCGATAGTCAGCGGCAAGGCAGGGTACATGTGCAGCTACCGAGCGGTCTGGGACAGATCTTTTTGCCGCATCTGCTGGCGCTGCAGAAAATGACCCCCGGGCTGCATCTGACGCTTTCGCTTGATGACCGTATTGCCGATCTGGTTACGGAAGGGGTGGATGTCGCGCTGCGGTTAAGCAGTGAACCGCCTCAAGGGCATGCGGCGCGCGTGCTGGCGCGTATTGAAACCGCGCTATTTGCCGCCCCGGGTTTTAAAGAACTGCATTGCGTGAGCGAACTGGCTGCCCATCCGCACGTACGTTTCAGCGGCATCGCGCAGGACGCGCCGCTGCGGCTGGTCTCGGGTGATAAAACGGTCGATGTGAAAGTCAATACCGTGTTTCGGGCTAACACCAGCGAAGCGCTGTTGCAGGCGCTGGAGTCCGGTATTGGCATTGGTGGCATGCAGTTGCCCCTCGCAGCCAACGCTTTGCAATCCGCGAGGCTGGTGCCGGTGTTACCCGCCTGGCGATTACCCGATCGCTTCCTCTATGCGGTTTACCCTGACGCCCGCTTTATTCCGCAGCGGGTCAGAAGCATCATCAGCGTGATTGAGCAATTACTGCCCAAGGTAACGGGGAGTCGCTAAAAACGGGGGGATCTCTTCTTGCGCGATAGAGAGTAGAGTGGCGTGCGTTGTGGCTAAAAAAAGGAGTCTTTACGATGAGTCCCTATGAAAAAAAGTATCGGCAGCTGCTGGAAAATGGCGCCATCGCCTGGGCTGGCGAGGGTTACTTAAGGGCCAAGACACAACAGGAGCGGGTGTTTAGCTGGCTTGATTTACACCAGTACTTTCCCCAGGCAGGAACGCCAGTCCTTGAACTGGGGTGCGGGAATGGCGCTATGGCAGCGCAGTATTTTGCTGAACGAGGCTATTCCGTGTGGGGGATAGATTTGTCTGCAACCGCGATCCGCTGGGCAGAAAATCGTTTTCAGCAAGCGGGGCTCGCGGCTCAATTTTTTGTCGGGGATGTCTGCCATATTCATCAGTGCCAGGATGCGACCTTTGAGCTCATTATCGATGGCAGCTGTACGCATTGCCTGATTGACGAAGCCCGGCATCTTTGCTTTGCGGAAGTCAGAAGATTGCTCAGGCCGGGAGGGCGGTTTGTCATCGGTTCCATGTGCGGAACTCCGCGTCACCCCGAAGACATGGCTGCTTATGATCCCGTTCGCCATCATTTGCTCAAAGAGGGTCAACCCTGGCGTACGCTGCGGCCGCTCCAGGCTCTGCTGGACGAGATCCGCAATGAACATTTTGATGTGCTTGAGGTGAACGTCAATGAGAACCCATGGTGGGATCATGCGACCGTGGTGTGTTCCGTAAAATAAGCCCCGGAGCGTCGGTCTATGGCCGTTTTTGAGCGTGCGTCGGGCGGCGTAAAAGCGGATATAAAAGTTGTCCGCAATTTCCCGCAGGGATGACGCGTTAAAACGCCATCAGGTTATGACGCTTTAGGCGATGAAAATTTTGCCGCGATCGCTTCAGCCGTGGGCTGCATGCCGCCCAGACTCCACTGTTCCGGCTCATGCTCATCAATGCGAACCCAGACTGAACGACGGAACTCGGGATCGCCTTTCCCTTCAATTTCGACAATCAGATCGGTCATGCGGCGTAAGAGCTCTTTTTTTTGCGCCGGATTCATCATTCCTTTAATGGTTTGTACATTGACGAAGGGCATTGTATTCTCCTTAGTAATCTAGGTCTAAAATTCATACTCAGATTAGAGGGCGAAAACGAACATGTCAAAAAATAATTCAGTTCCGTACCTGTTACCGGAGCTTTGCGGACTTTCTGCGGCAGCGGAAATCCTGGGAGATCAATGGGTTTTGTTGATTTTAAGAGAGGCTTTATACGGCGTGACCCGCTTTGAAACGATCCGCTCGCATACAAAAATGCCTAAACAGACGCTGGCAAACCGGTTAAAGAAAATGACGGAACTGGGTTTACTGAGCAAAACGCCCTATCAGGAAGAAGGGGCGCGCGAACGTTATGAGTACATCCTTACGCCAAAAAGCCGCAGCCTGGCGCCGATCCTGTTTTCCCTGATGGCGTGGGGGCATAAAAATATCCTGCATGATGAACCTCATATTGCGCTGATAGATAAAGAGAGCGGAGATTTCGTCCACAATGCATTTGTGACGACGAAGGGCACCGTTGTTGAACCTCGGAACATCCAGATAGTGGCTGTGAACGTTAACCAGCCTTAGCGCAGGTGATAAAAACCGCAACCCCGTTTTCTGCTTTCTGACGGCAAACGTTGTCAGCTTGATCGCGGTGGCGTAATATACGAAACATATATAAAACGTTACGGTACGTATAAATGGGCATTGTAAAAATTTCCGACCTGCTGCACGACGATATTCGTGACGCCAGTAAGGCGATGTCGCGTTCGGTCAACGCCCAGGCGGAGTACTGGATCCGTCTGGGTATGATGAGCGAACTCTATCCCGAACTTAACCATCAGCAAATCAAGCTGATGATGCTCAAGTCCGGCTCTGACCGGTTGCTGGAGGTGATCAATGCTATCAATTCCCATTAAGACCGCGGACGAACTGGCCAGACAGCGCCGAGCAGGTGAGCTGTTGGCTTCGGTTTTCGACATGCTGGATACCTTTATTCAGCCCGGGATCTCCACCATGGCCATCAACAACCGGGTGGAGGATTTTATCGTCAACGATCTGCATTCACGCCCCGCCAGCAAAGGGCAGTATGATTTCCCCTACGTGCTGAATACGTCGATTAATGAAGTGGTTTGTCACGGTATGCCAAAGGAGAGCGAACATCTGAAATCCGGCATGATTGTGAACGTGGATATTACGCTGGAAAAAGAGGGGCTGATTGCCGATTCCAGCAAAATGTACCTGATTGGCGACGTTTCGCCGCTGGCCCGTCGGCTGGTGCAGAAAACCTACGAAGCGATGTGGAAAGGGATCAAGGTTGTCAGGCCGGGCGCGACGCTGGGCGATATCGGCCATGCGATCCAGACTTATGTCGAAAGTAACGGTTATAGCGTGGTCAGAGAGTATTGCGGCCACGGCGTCGGGAGAGAGATGCATGAAGATCCCCAGGTTCTGCACTATGGCGCGCCGGGGACCGGGGCCGTGCTTAAAGAGGGGATGGTATTTACCATTGAACCGATGGTGAATCAGGGCGACAGCCGAATTAAAACCAAAAAAGATGGCTGGACGGTGGTCACCCGCGATAAAAAGCTGTCCGCGCAGTGGGAGCATACCGTTGCGGTTACAGCCGATGGATTTGAAGTCCTGACCCTGCGTAAAGGGGAAACCATCCCTGACTAACCGACCAACAGGTTTCAGCTATGCTGCTGAAACCTGTGTGTCCCCCTCCCGGGAGACTACATGGCCGTTTCTTTACGGCCCATATAGCGCTCTTTCAATAACGCCCCGGCTACGCCGACATCCAGGAATGGGGATGGCGGCATAAAGTTTGCCTGGCCGAGCGACTGCATGGCGGCGATCAGCGGGTTGTCCTGCCCCATCGCCAGATCGGCAAGAAGCGTCCCGGCGATGGTTTGTTTGGATACCCCGGCGCCGTTACAGCCTCCGGCTGTCCATACCTTCGGCGCAAGCTCTCCCCAGACCGGCGCGCCGTTGCGGGTCACGCTGATAGTCCCGGACCAGGTCCGCTCCAGCGGCACATCCTGCAGCTGCGGGTACGCATTGCGAAATAGCGCCTGATGCTGCCGCGCCGCCCTGGCGGTTTGTCCGGCGGTAATCATGCCGCGCAGCGCAGGATCGACATGCTGGCGGATCAGAAAACGATGATCGTGGGTATAGCGCAGCGTAGCGCCAGCGATCGCGTTCACCGGCGTTAGTCCCCAGCTTTGCATCGCCGGCAGACGCTGACGCTGCTCGGGGCTAAGCGGAGCGGTGATGCTGGCATAGGTCGCCATCGACGCCTGGCGAGTCATTGTTGGAGAGAGTTCGCGGGAGAGCGCATTGGTGGCCAGCATGACCTGACCTGCGCGGATCGTGCCCTGCAGGGTGGTGACACGGATGCCACCATTTTCGCTATTTATCGCCAGCGCCGGGGTCTGGTGGTAAACCGTCACATTATCCGGCAAATGGCGCGCGAGTCCGGCAATTAACTTTGCCGGGTTCACCAGAATACAGCCGGGAGTATAGATACCTTTACTGTAAATCCGTGTACCTAACTTCTGAAACAGCTCTTCGCTGTTTAGCATGCTGTAAGGTTCTTGCATGAGCTGCAGATTATCCACGTACTCCTGCATGATGGTTTCGCTGGTGGGATCTATCTGACAGTGATATTTCCCGACGTTTTCCCACTCACACTCAATCTGGTGCTCGGTCACCGTTTCATCGAGCAGGCGGATCCCCTCCTGGAGCAGGGCGCGGTAGTCCTGCGCTTTTTTCAGCTCAGCGGTAGAGCTGCCGATATTATGCGGCAGACCAATGATAAAGCCCGAATTGCGGGCCGAGGAGCTGGTCGCGGCGCATTCGGCGTCGATGAGCACGATGTTCAGCTGCGGATTGAGGTTGGCTAGCCTGCGGGCAAAGCTTACGCCGGCATAGCCGGAACCGATAACCACCCAGTCGGCTTTAATGTCGCCGCTCAGCTGCGGTTGTATTTGACGGTCAATCTCATTCAGGGGCCAACCCACCTGATTCTGATTAAAAGGGACTGATGCAAATCTCACGGTCATTCTCCCTGTGAAAAAACACCTGCATGGCAGGCGTAAATAAGCTTGCCGTTCTCCGTTTTTACTAACTGGATAATGAATCGGCAACAACAGTGTCGCGATCAGGCCAGCCTCTGGATAATCAGTACGCTGAATAATAGTCGCCTGGGCAACAATTCCGCAGAATAACAAGGAACAAGATAAATAACACCACTTCTTCTGCGGGTATGAAATCTTCTCATTTTGCATTCATTGCTAGCAATAATGCTATCTTGGTACAGATGTTGCTGTTAACCCGCTATCACCCCCTGAACAAGAGATATCGCTATGCCGACACCTGACATCCTCTGGGAGCTTAACTATCACCAGCGTTTCCCGTGGCGTTCTGCCGCGGATACTCCGGCAGTCAGCTGGCCGGAAGGGAAACGGCTCGCACTGTATGTGGCTATCAACCTCGAACACTTCGCGTTTGGCTGTCAGGAGGGGGCGAAGCTCTCACAGGCGGCAAATCAACTCGATATTCTCAACTATAGCTGGCGAGATTACGGGAACCGGGTTGGCGCCTGGTATTTGGCCGATCTGTTTGCTGAACTGACGATTCCACCTGCGGTTATCAGTAACACGGCCATTCTGGATTACTGCCCGGACCTTTTGTATCGATGGCTTTCGCTGCCCGGAAGCGAACTGATCGCTCATGGGCACACCAACTCTCAGCGCCAGGGCGATCTGGCCCCGGCGGATGAAGAACATCTGATTAGCTACTGCCAGCAGCGGTTGAGTGAATTTCAGGGTAAACCGGTTGCGGGGTGGCTCTCTCCGTGGATTTCTGAAAGCCACCAGACTCCTGATTTTCTTCACCGCCACGGGTTCAGCTATAACCTGAACTGGGCGCACGACGATATGCCGACCCCCATGCAAACCGCCAGCGGAACGTTACTGTCGGTACCTTATCCGCAGGAAATCAACGATATTCCGACCATCATTCCCAACGGCGTCTCCATCGAGACCTTTTGCCGGATGGTTGAGGATCAGTTCAGCGAGCTCCACCAGCGTAGCCGCCAGCAGCCGCAAATAATGGGCATTGCGCTGCACCCCTATATCGTTGGCCAACCTTTCCGTTTTTATCACTTAAAGCAAACCCTGACGCGACTGGTCGCCCAGTGCGATGACGTCTGGCTAACCACTCCGGGTGACATCGCCGCGCGCTATCTGTCAGAGGCTTCATAACGAAGCAAGGTTTGCACCGTAAACGCACCAATTGAACCTTAGCAGTGCATTTCATTGAGGAGAGAAGAATGACAAGCGTACATGAGCAGGCCGTTGAGATTGTAAAAAACTTCCTGGAGGCGTCAATGGCGCCGGACCCCGATCGCGCCGCTGCGCTGATGGCGGAAAACGTGCAGATCACCTTTACCGGTAAGCGGCGGATGGCTCGTGTCCATGAGGTCACCGCGTTTAATGCTGACCGTTACCGCTGGGTTAAGAAACAGCCCGGCGAATTCGAATGGATGGCGAAAGGTGACGATCACACGGTGATCTACTGCACCGGCACCCTCTATGGTTGCTGGCCGGACGGACGTGAGTTTGAAGGAAACCGCTATCTTGACCGCTATGAAGTGAAGGGCGGGGAGATAACCATGATGGACGTCTGGAATGACAGCGCCGAATGGATCCTTGCGCATCAATTGCAGCAAAAATAAACGACCTGGCATCGTTATTGCAATTGCTAGCAATGTTATTAGCAAACAACTCGAGTGGTGCATGATGAAAAAAATAGTGTTATCGCTGCTGGCTGTAAGCGTTATCGGACTGATGAGTCAGCAGGCGAGCGCGGAGAATGTGGTTCGCTGGGCGACCGATGCCGACATCCCAACGCTGGATCCGGATGCCTACGCCTCTACCAAGGCATTAACCTTTCAGAACCATATCTATGAAGCGCTGGTGCAGCGCGATGATAATTTGCAAATTCAACCGTGGCTGGCAGCCAGCTGGCAGCAGACCGACGATACGACAATTCGTTTTAAGCTGCGTGAAGGCGTCAAATTTCATAACGGCAATGACTTTACCGCCGATGATGTTGTCGCTTCGGTTGCCCGGGTGACCGACCCTGCATCAGGGATCCGTGC
The DNA here is from genome assembly GCF_018139045.1 of Klebsiella pasteurii. Classification (NCBI taxonomy): domain Bacteria; kingdom Pseudomonadati; phylum Pseudomonadota; class Gammaproteobacteria; order Enterobacterales; family Enterobacteriaceae; genus Klebsiella; species Klebsiella pasteurii. Next base: position 1,143,975 of record NZ_CP073236.1, on the reverse strand, counting down.
TAACGCTTCGACGATTAAGGATGCCGTGGCCGTCGACAAATATACCGTCGATATCCATCTGGTGAAGAAAACCGGTATCGCGCTGAATGAACTGACCGGCGTGATGATCATGGATAAAGAGTGGCTGGCGGAGCACAACGCACTCAAGCCAACCGATATCAGCCAGGGAACGGAGGGGTACGCTACCAATAACACTAACGGCACCGGGCCATTTATTCTGCAAAGCCGCCAGCGGGACACCCAGATGGTGCTGGTGCGTAACCCGAACTGGTGGAACGCGGCCCACGGCGGCAACATCGATAAAATTATTTTCAAACCGGTGACCTCCGACGCTACGCGCCTGTCAGGGTTGCTGGCGGGAGAGTACGACCTGGTGACGTCGGTCCCGCTACAGGATATTCCGCGCCTGCAGAGCAATTCCCGGATCAATATGCAGATCAGCCCTTCGCTGCGGGTGGACTATTTAAGCCTCAATATGCGCGATAAGCTCAATGCTAAGAATGACAAAGCCGAGAACCCGCTGAAAGATTTGCGTGTCCGCCAGGCTTTACTGATGGCGATTAATCGCGAGGCGATTACCCAGAAGGTTATGCGTGGGCTGACAAAGCCCACCAATAACTATCTGGCGCCGGATATTCCGGGTTACAACGCCGCCAGCAGTCCGGATATCCCGTTTGATCCGCAAAAAGCCAGGGCATTACTGGCCGATGCGGGGTATCCAAACGGGTTTAATCTGGCCTTTGATTGCCCTGAGGGCACCTATATTAATGCGGCACAATGGTGCCAGGCGGTACAAAGCTTCTGGGCAAAGATTGGCGTGAAAACCAACCTCAACGTCCATCCAGCCAGCGTCTACGATCCGATTCTGGTCAATGGCCGTACCGACGTGGGGGTGTTAGGATGGGCAAACCTGCCGATTATGGACCCCTATAGCGTCGCAGTTCAGCTATTGCATACTAACGATGGCAAAAATATGGGCACCTTTAATATTCCGCGCTACAGCAATAGCGAAGCCGACAAGCTTATCGATCAATCGGTCGGTGAGCTGGATAATAAAAAACGTATTGCGCTACTTAGCCAGGCGGTGGCAATTGCTAATAAAGATTTGCCTTTTTTACCGATGCATTTCGAACCTGTGGTATGGGCACTGAGTAAAAATCTACAATTAAAACAGACGCCAGATAATGTACAGCGCCTGTGGTACGCTAACGTTACACCATAATTAATTTTTCTTGCTCGTTTATTCATTGGGGATAAACATCTTCGGGTTGCCTGCTGGGTAATTCGATGGCGTCGGTCCCCGTTTATCAGCGCAGACATTTATTTTTATCCGGAGGCAATAATGTTCTTTTTATTGCGTAAGCTGTTTCAGGCTGCGATGTTACTGGCCGGCGTAGCGCTGATCTCGTTTATTCTGTTTCAGTATCTTGGTGACCCGGTGGCAAATATGCTGCCGGAAAGCGCCACGGAAGTAGAACGAATGCAACTACGCGCCAGCCTGGGATTAAATGATCCGGTTTTTGTGCAGTTCTTACATTATCTTTCCCGTTTACTTCACGGTAATTTCGGCATTTCATATTACAACCAGGTATCTGTCTTTCAACTGATTATGGAGCGACTGCCGGCCACGCTGGAACTGGTGTTTGTCGCGGTCATAATATCGCTGGCAGTCGGCTTTCCGCTTGGCGTTTGGGTCGCCATTACGCGCAATAAACTATTGCGTGAGGGGGTGCAAATTCTCTCGTTGATTGGGGTTTCGCTGCCGTGGTTTCTTATTGGTATTATGCTGATTATCGTGTTTTCAGTATGGCTGGGTTGGTTTCCCTCCAGCGGCCGCGGTGAAACCGTTAAAATAGGTTTCTGGTCGACCGGTTTGCTGACCGCATCAGGCTGGCGCTCGATTGTGCTTCCGGCGCTTTCCCTGGCGCTGTCGATGATTACCATCATTATGCGTCTGGTACGAACAGAAATGCTGGAAGTGATGAAGGCTGATTATATTAAATTTGCGCGCGCACGCGGCATTGAGAATTACCGTATCTGGTTTCGCCATGCGCTGCGTAATGCCTTATTGCCGGTTGTCACGGTAATTGGTTTGCAAATTGGTGGGCTAATCGCCTTTGCAATAGTGATTGAGACCGTTTTTCAATGGCCGGGTATGGGACTATTACTTATTCAGTCGATCAACTATGTCGATGTCCCGGTGCTATCCGGCTACCTATTATTCATCGCTCTGATATTTATTATGATAAATACCATCGTCGATCTGCTTTATTATCTGATTGATCCCCGTATGCGTGCGCAATAAGGAACCGTGATGCAAACTCGTCATTATTCAAATACGACGGCCGGGCAAAAACTGGCTCCCCGAATCGCAGCGCGCTGGCGCGCCTTTATTGATAGCGATTTTTTATGGCTATTCTGGAAAAGTAAAAGCGCGGTCATCGCTTTCACCTGCTGTATGTTGATTTTACTTTGCTCATTATTCAGCCACTGGATTGCGCCGCATAATGTTTTTGATACCGCTGGTTTTGACTTAATGGATTCAGAACTACCGCCCGCATGGATGAGTGGCGGCGATCCGCGCTTCTGGTTGGGCACCGATGTTCAGGGGCGAGATATACTCTCCCTGATGCTTTATGGGCTGAATATTTCGCTGATTATCGGTGGCCTGAGCGTTCTGGCTTCGGTGGCTATTGGCGTGGGGTTGGGGGTACTGAGCGGGTATTTCGGCGGCATCGTGGATACGCTGATCATGCGGTTTGCTGACGCTATGCTCAGTATTCCTACCATCATGTTCACGCTACTGGTCAGCGGGGTGGCTCGCGTGGCAATTCCGAAAGAGTATATCGGCCATTTTGCCCCGGCTATCCTGATTGGCGCTATCGCTCTGACCGGATGGATGCAGTACGCCCGCACGGTACGCGGCCTGACCTTACTGGAGAAAGGGCGGGAATATGTTATGGCCTCTCAAATTAGCGGCGGCAGCCATCTGCATATCATGCTGGCGCACATTGTGCCCAACGTCATGCGCCCGGTGTTGGTGATGGCGACCCTACATCTGGGTGTCGCGATTCTCACCGAAGCCACCATGTCATTTCTCGGCGTCGGAATGCCTCCAGACCAGCCTTCGCTGGGAACACTTATTAATGAAGGCAATCAGTACCTCTTTTCCGGGCAATGGTGGATCGTTCTGTTCCCGGCCACGCTGTTGGTCATACTTTCGCTGGCGTTTAACGTTCTCGGCGACTGGTTGCTCAACGCGCTCAACCCTAAGCTGCGCTAAAGAGGAAAGATAATGACGGCTTCTCCACAGGCGTTACTGGAAGTGAAAAATTTGAGCATTGAATTCCTGCATCGCAAAGGCAACCTCCAGGCGATTCATGAGTTGACGCTATCGATGCAGCCAGGAGAGATCCTCGGTATGGTCGGCGAGTCGGGCGCGGGGAAATCCCTGACTGGTGCGGCGATTGCCGGGTTGCTGCAAAGTCCCGGACGCATTCGGGCGGGTGAAATCTGGTTTGCCAATCGACGCATCGATAACCTTGACGAAGAAGCCAGGCGCCTGCTGCGTGGTAAGGCAATAGGCTGTATTTTTCAGGATCCGCTCACCAGCCTGAACCCGGTTTTGACCATCGGGCAGCAGCTGATAGAAACCATTCGTACCCATCTTCCTTTATCGGCAAACGAGGCGCGGGAGCGCGCGGTTTCCCTGCTTACTGAAGTGGGAATTAATAGCCCACGTCAGCGTATCGATCAATATCCACACCAGCTCTCGGGTGGAATGCGTCAGCGCGTGGTCATTGCGCTGGCGCTGTGCGTTGACCCGCAACTGGTGATTGCCGATGAACCGACCACCGCGCTGGATGTATCGGTGCAGGCTCAGGTTCTGGGCGTACTGCGTCGTTTGTGCGAACAGCACGGCACCGCCGTGATGCTCATTACCCATGATATGGGCGTGGTGGCGGAGGTGTGCACAAGAGTGGCGGTGATGTACGCCGGGCGGATTGTTGAAACCGGACCGATCGCGCAGGTGGTTCGTCATCCTCAACACCCCTACACCCGGGGACTGATTCAGTCCATTCCATCAATGAGCGAGCGTCGCGAATACCTGACGCAAATTGATGGCGCGATGCCGCGTCTGAATGCGCTGCCGCAGGGCTGCGCTTTCCATTCACGCTGTCTGCATGCCAGCTCGCAATGCCGCGACCACCAGCCAAAGATGCAGCAGCGACACCAGGCTGAGTTGGCCTGTTTTCATCCGCAAGGAGAACCGCTATGAACGAACCGTCGGGCCTGGCCCCGGAAGTTGTGACCATTCGCGACCTGCATATTCGCTTCAATCTGGGGCGGGAGAAAAAAACGTCGCTGTTTCGTCCGGCGGCGAAAAAAACGCTGCATGCGGTACGCGGTATCAGTCTCTCTATCCGTCAGGGAGAGACGTTCAGCATCGTGGGCGAGTCGGGGTGCGGAAAATCGACAGTCGCCCGTGCGCTGGCCGGACTCTATCAACCTGCCTCCGGTGAAATAAACTATGCCTGGCGCAGCCCGCAAATGGCTGGAACTGTGGGGCAAAATGGCACCCAGATGATCTTTCAGGATCCCTATGCCAGCCTGAATCCGCGCTGGCGCATCGGCCGATCGCTGGCGGAACCGCTGGTGCTGGCGAAAAAGGTCGGTACCACGCGCCAGGCTCGGGAATACTGCGGCGACCTGCTGACCCAGGTTGGTCTTTCCGCCGGCGATCTGGATAAATTTCCCCATGAATTCTCCGGCGGCCAGCGCCAGAGGATTTCCATTGCCCGCGCGCTGGCAACACAGCCAGGTTTTCTGATTTGCGACGAACCGACATCGGCTCTGGATGTGTCGGTTCAGGCCCAGGTGCTCAACCTGATGCGCAAACTGCAACGGGAAAACGGCCTGACCTACTTTTTTATCAGCCATAATATGGCGGTGATCTCCCATATCTCCGACAGGGTCGGCGTGATGTATCTCGGCAGATTGGTTGAGCAGGGCAGCGTAGAGGAGATCTTCACCCATCCGGCGCACCCTTATACGCGCATGTTGATGGCAGCTATCCCACAGTTTGATGCGCCATCCAGCGCGCGCGAACCGATACGCGGAGAAGCGCCCAGCCCGCTGGCGCCACCGCCAGGCTGCGCGTTCGCACCGCGTTGCCCCTATGCTAAACCGCTGTGCCACCAGGCCATGCCGCCCGCGCACAGCCTTAGCGATAATCATCAACTGGAATGCCATTTCCCGATCGAAGTGATGGCCGGTTCCGCCTCTATTCCACTTGCGAAGGTATCGTAGATGACCACCATTTTGCTTAAAGGCGTCACGCCTTTTGACTGCTCTTCACCCGTTGATCTGCTGCTTGAGGAGGGAAAGATTGCCGCCCGAGCGGCAGAGCTGGAACCTCCTGAAGAGGCGACTGTGGTTGACGGCCGCGGTTATCAGGTCTTTCCCGGTCTGGTGGATGGTCATGCGCATCTGGATAAAACGCTGCTGGGACGTGAGTGGTACGTCAACGACGTTCCGCGCGATCTGGCGGCAATCATTGCCAACGAACGCGCCTATCGGCATGAACGAATGCCCGATGCTCAGATCCAGTCCGAGCGTATCGCCCGGCGAGGTATTGCCGCGGGCACCTCGTTTATCCGTACCCATGTGGATATTGATAATGAAATTGGCCTGGCCAATCTTGAAGGGGTGCTTGAGACTCGCAGAATTCTGGCGCAGCAGGTCGATATCGAGATTGTTGCTTTTCCGCAAAGCGGTATTTTGCAAAACCCTGGCAGTGAAGCCCTTCTGGATCGGGCGCTGGAAATGGGGGCGGATCTGATCGGCGGTCTGGACCCGTGCGCTTTTGACCGCGACCCGCAGCGCCATCTGGATATCATTTTTAGACTGGCCTGCCAGCATAATAAAAAAATCGATATTCATCTGCACGAACGCGGTGAACTCGGCGCATTTAGCCTTGAGCTGATCCTGGCGTTTATTCGCCGTTATCAGAAGCAGAATGCGGTCACCATCAGCCACGGTTTTTGTCTGGGGATGCTGGAACCCGCTCGTCAGCAGCGATTTGCCGAAGAGATGGCAGAGCTGGGCGTCAGCGTTGCAACAACCGCGCCTGCCGATATTGCCGTGCCGCCGTGGGAACTGCTCGATAGCGTAGGGGTTGCGATATGCGCCGGGAATGATGGCGTACGCGATACCTGGAGCCCTTACGGTAACGGCGATATGATTCAGCGGGCAGTGACTATGGGTCTGCGTTACCGCTGGCGTAAAGATAGTGAAATCTCGCGCGCCGCCCGTAGCGTGACCCACGGCGGCGCGCGGGTCATGGCGTTGGAACATTACGGACTTGAGCCTGGCTGTCGCGCGGACCTGGTACTGATCCCCGGTCGCAGTATGGTGGAAGCGCTGGTGGAAGCTCCGCGCGAGCGGAAAGTGTTTAAAGGCGGCGTGCTGGTAGCGGAAAACGGGGAGTGCCTGTTTTGATGAGTGAGAAAATAACGCGTATTTGCGCCGCCTGGGTGGTGGGTTACCGCGAGGGCGATCACTGCCTGTATGCCGACGGTGAAGTGGTCTATCAGGGAGATAAAATCCTCTTTGTTGGCCACGATTATCCGGGCCCTGTTGATGAAGAGATTCACGTTGGCAACAGTCTGGTTGGCCCTGGTTTTATAGACCTGGACGCGCTGGGCGATTTAGATACCACCGTACTGGCGTTTGATAATCAGCCTGGCTGGCAAAAAGGACGGATCGTTGCGGATGACTGGCGACGCCGCGACCTGTATACCCGCGAACAGCTCGATTTCGCCAAACGTTATGCTTACAGCCAGCTACTGCGCAACGGGATTACCAGCTTTGCGCCAATAACGTCAATTCTCTATCGCCAGTGGGCGGAAGATTTCGACGAATATCTTTATGCGGCGGACGTCGCCGAGTCTCTCGGCGCGCGCGCCTGGCTCGGCCCGGCGTTTATGTCCGGATATTATGTCACCGATGCTGCAGGGCACTTCAGCCGTCGGGAAGACCGCGAGCAGGCCAGACGCGGCCTTGATGACGCACAACGCTTTTTCCTGCGTTTGCAGCAGCGTGACGTTCCGACCATCAGCGGAATGCTGGCACCGGACAGAATAGAAGGTGGCGATCCGCAGTGGCTCAGCGAACTGGCCGGGTTGGTGCATGAGTTAGGCTGCCCGACGCGTCTGCACTGCTGTCAGAGTGAGCTGGAAATCAACGAAATTGCTCGCCGCTATAATGGCAAGAGTTCGCTGGAGGTACTGGAAGACGCCGGGCTGTTAAACCGACATATGCTGTTACCACACGGCCAGTATCTGGGCGGTGCTGAGCCCAGCGCGCCACGAATAGCGCAGGACATTGAGCGTTTGGCGCGCTCCGGGGCGACGGTGGTTTCCTGTCCGCTGGTATCCGGGCGTCATGCAAAATATCTTGAACAGTATCCGCAGCTTAAGGCCGCTGGGGTCAATATGGCGCTCGGCACCGATACATTCCCGCCGGATATGTTCAGCAATATGCATCTGGGTACGATCCTGACGCGAGTCGTGACCGGCGACATGTCAGCTGCCAGCAGCGCCGATTACTACCGCATGGCCACCCTTGGCGGAGCGCAGGCGCTGGGGCGTGACGACCTGGGGCGGCTCGCAGCTGGCTGCCAGGCGGATATGATCGTGGTGGATCTGACGCAGCCCGCATTAGGTCAGATATTCGACCCTATCGCCGCGCTGGTGCTCAGCGGCAACGGGCGCGATGTTAGCGGAACAATCATTGCCGGGCGTAAGGTATATTGGGAGGGCCGTCTGGTTCAGGCGGGTTATGACTTCGCGGAACTGCATGCTGAATCGCAGCGCGTTTTTGCCCATCTCCTGGACAGCTACCCGGAACGTACGGTTAACCACCCGCCGCTTACCGAAATTGTCCCGTCTACCTTTCCTCTCTGCCTGCGGAGGCACGCCGATGAGTGAGCGCTATTTATTGACTAACGTGCGCCTTGAGCAGGGCTTTATTCGTCGTCAGGGCGTTGTGCAGGGAACCGAATGCGCAGAGTTTACCCTCGATATTATCGACGGCAGAATTAACGCGCTTTACGCCGGTACGCAGCGCTTGCCAGGCGTTGCGGCGCAGGATGGCAGAGGATATCTGATGCTGCCGGTTACCCGCGATGAGCATATCCATCTGGATAAAACCTTTTATGGCGGTCCATGGCGAGCGGCGCGGGAGAACGGGGCGCAGGACATCTTTGAGATGATCGCTCTTGAGCAGGAGATACTGCCCGAGCTGCTACCGACCTCGGTACAGCGCACCCACGCGCTTCTTCAGTTATTACAGCAGCAGGGAACAACTTATGTTCGCAGTCATTGCAATATCGAGCCGGTAAGCGGCCTGCAAAGCTTGCGGCATTTGCTGGAGGCGTTGGAACCCTGGCGGGAGCAGTTACAGTGTGAGATTGTGGCGTTCCCGCAGCACGGGCTATTGCGTTCAGGCTCGCTGTCGCTGATGCGCAAAGCGCTGGCGATGGGGTGTGAGTGGGTCGGTGGCCTGGATCCGTCAAAAGTCGATGGCGATATGGTCCGTTCGCTTGAGGCGACCCTGGAACTGGCCGTCGAAGCGGGAAAGGGTATTGATTACCATCTACATGAGGATAAATCCACCGGCATTGCCTGTATCCGCTATTTACTGGATGCTCTGGAGCAGGAGCCGGTGCTGCGAGGGAAGCTGACGCTGAGCCACGCTTATTGCCTGGCGCAAATTGATCGCGAGGAGCTTAGCGAACTGGCAGGCAGGATGGCGGCGCTTGGCGTATCGCTGGCGACCTGTCTGCCGATAGGCAAGGATGTCATGCCGCTGCCGTTTTTGCGCGAGCGCGGCGTACGGTTGTTAAGTGGTACTGATAGCGTTATCGATCACTGGTCGCCGTTTGGTTCGGCCAGTATGCTGGAAAAAGCGCATGACTGGGCGCGGCTTTATACTCGCGGTACGGAGTTTGAGCTGAGCCGGGCGCTGGCTATCGCCACCGGCAATTGTTTACCTTTAGCCGACAGTGGCGAGAGGGTATGGCCGAAACTCAACGATGAGGCCAGTTTTATCTTGTTGAATGCTGCCTGTTCGGCGCAAGTTGTTGCGCGCTTGCCTGCCGTTGAGGCAGTCTACTTTCGTGGGAAAAGAGTCTGGATCAGAGAGTAAACCAGGGTAGAGAACGAAATGAGTGAAAAATTGACGCCGAAGCAGCGTGAAGTGAATCGGGTGGTGGAAGCGCTCACCCAGGCTATTGGGCAGCATAAGCTGCGTCCAGGGATGCGTTTGATTGAAGCGCAAATTGTTGAGGCGCTACAGGCTAACCGTAATCATGTGCAGACCGCACTTCAGCGGATGGCTGGCCAGGGGATTGTGACGATTGAACCGAATTACGGGGCAATGGTTGCGCGGCCAACGGCAAAACAGGCCCGCGAGGTTTTTATTGCCCGTAACGCCATCGAGTGCGCGATTATGTCCTGCATCACGCCGGAGAAAATGGCGCTTTTCGCCGAAGAGATCGCCTGTCAACAGCACAACGAGCACCAGTCGCTGCACGCGCAGGATCGGAGGCGTATTGTTTATGAGCTGGGTGCATTCCACGAGCTGATGGCAAGAATCGCGGATAATGACGTGCTGCGCGATATCCTGAATAATTTAATGGTGCTGAGTTCGTTGATTGTAATGCTCTATCAGCAGGATGTGACGACGCATTGTCAGTGCGATGAACACAGCAATATCATTGCCGCGCTGAAGGCCGGGGATTCGCTTCGCGCCCAGGATCTGATGCGAGAGCATCTTAACGACCTACTGCAGCAGCTCAACCTGGACGAAACCCCGCAGAATTTTATGACGCTGTCGCAGGCGCTGGAGATGGGGGAAGGGTAATTCGAGAGAAATGCATGTCCCCATTGAGGTGATGATGTGGCGTCGTTTCCGGCGTTCTTCGCTAAATCAACAAAGTAGCGCGTCGAATATGGATGCTCGATACTAACAAGGCGCAGTCTTGCTGAATTAAGAAGTGAACGATGATGCCGACCCAGGGTTGGCAATCGTGAGATTGCTCATTGCTCACATGAAATTCAGCAACAAATGTTACTTCAGATCATTATCACATCTGCGACTTATCTATATAAGTTTACTGCTTTATGAGTGAGGAATTTGACTAGTTAACGACGCGTGAGATTGCAAATGAAATGGATACGAGTATTTACAGCATGCGCTACTTGCTATGCCAAATGGAAATGACGGGAGTCGTGATAAGTATTAAAACGGGCAAAGGCCGGAGTCATACACTGCGTTGGAAATTAGCTAGCTAGTTCTTAAAAAGAATATTCAAAATGCTGTGTCATGCTAAATTGATAATAACGTCAATGTGTTATTCAACCTTCCTCTAAAATGATCGGCTAACTTCAATAATTTCAACGCCAGCCCTGGCCGGGAAAGGTTTTAACTGAGAATGACCGGTAGGTTTGCTGTTTACCTGATTCGTTTTGTTTCAGGAGGCTAACCGCAAACCTAACGGTCTCAGTTGTTCGGACAGTGAAGCGATGGGGGCTATACCCGCTCAATCCTTGCCGGCAACCCCTGACGCACCGCCGCGCCGGAGACCCAGTCAAGCCAGGTGTTGCTCACCTCTCGCGTGGGGTCCGCGAATCCCAGATCGTTAAGGTTAATACCTGATTTGACCTGCTCTGCGACAGGCATAGCCTTGCCGTCGAGGAGGTGCCGCGCCGCGCCCATTTCGCGATGCCCGTAGCCGTGTTCAATCGCGATAACGCCGGGCATCACCCCACTTAACAGGCTAATGACAGCTTCAACCTGGCCGCCGGGCGTGGATATGCGCACTCTGTCGCCATGCGCCACACCGAAACGGCGGCCGTCCTGTGGGTTCAGCGCCACCAGGTTGGTCGGCTTGAGGTGATGCAGGCGCGGGATCACCGTTGAGGCGCTGCCCATGGTGTTGGATTTAAATGAGATCAGCTTCAGCGGCCACTGCTGTCGCGGGAAAAGCGCTTCGACAGCGCGTCCGTCGGACAATCTGGCCGGATACCATGCCGGGCAGCCGCTGTAGCGCTCGCCGGTGATGGCATGGCGATGGGCGGCAACCTCCGCGTTCCAGATTTGCAGCGGTTTTTCCCACAATTGACCGACGCTATTCTCCGCTCGACCGCTTTTGTCCGGCGCGAAGCGCCCGCCGCGGGAATAGATAAAGGCTACCCGGCTCACTTCTTCCGCTTTCAGGGTCTGGCTAATAACCGGCAGAATACGCTGCACCCCGGTCAGCGTCAGATCCTCGCTGCTGGCCTCGGCAACCGGCGCTTTACCCATAAACGCAATATTGGCGGCCATGCGCAGGTAATAGTCCTCAGCCCGGTTGAGTGGATAGCGGTTACCCTGAGCATCGGTAATGGCGTTTTCGCCAAATCCGGGCAGATCAAGACGCTTCGCCACCGCGATGCAAAATGCCTCCATTGACACTGGCTCACCGTCAGCGGTTTTTGCGGTGGCGGCAGGGACGATCGGCCAGCGGGCGGTGGTGGCTTTACTGGCGACGCCAGCCCACGGCGCGCTGAACCCCCAGCTTTCGAAATTATGGGTATCGGGAACGATATAGTCGGCCAGGGCGGTGGTTTCGTTCATAAAGGCGTCGATAGCGATAAACAGAGGTAGGCGCCGCGGATCTTTTAACTTCTCTTCAGCGACGGTCCGTAACCCGGGCACGCCATACAGCGGGTTGGTCATATTGGAGATCCACGCCTTCAGTGGATAAGGGTAACCTTCGAGCGCCGAGGTCAGTAGCTCGGTCAACTGCCCGGCGACGAATGGATACCATGGAGCTTTGGCCGGGTAGGGGGAGACGCCCGCCGCCGCCTTGCGGTGATACTCTTCAGAGGATTCATACGCTGTTTTGCTGCGTGCGATGCTGAGCCCTTTCGGCTTCACTTTACCGACAAAGCTCTCCAGGTTGTAACGCGGGCCGTCTGTCGCGCCGTTGAATTTGCCGCCGCCGACAAACACGCCGCCCTCCAGGCTGAGATTCCCGATTAACGCATTAAGCATCATGACCGCCCAGGCGTTGTAGAATCCGTTGCCGGCCATCATGCCGCCGTGGGTAATGACCGCGGCTTTACGGCCATGACGGGTAAAGGCATCCGCCAGCGCCGCGATCTTATCTTCCGCGACGCCGCACTGCTGGCTGTACTCCGCCAGGGTGAGCTTTTCAGCGGACTCTTTCAGCATCTGGAAGCCGCTTTTGACCGTCACGCTGCGCCCGTCCTGCAGGGTTAGCTGGCGCGTTACAAAGAGCGCGCCGCGCCGGCAGCCGCTGGCGGCGACAGCATCACCGCTTTCGTTAACCACCACCGGTTCGCTGGCTCCCTCCGCATTCAGGTGAGCAAGGGTTAGATGCTGCCCGGCCAGCCCGGGCTTATCATCGGCGATCACCAGGTGTGTCGCATTGGTCCAGCTCTTTTCACCGACCAGCTTCATTGCCTGTGCGCCCGGTATTGCCAGATAGTCGGCGTTGTAGCGCTGGTTTTCGATAATCCAGCGGATCATTGCCATCGCCAGCGCCGAATCGCTCCCGGGGATGACCGGCAGCCAGTGCCCCCGATCGTCTGCCATCACCGTGGTGAGCGGCAGCGCGGGGGCGACAACGACATACTGAAAGTCATCGCGCAGGCGGGCGCTGGCCAGCTGTCTGGCCTGGCGTTTAAACGGATTGCCGGACTGGGCGGGTGAAGTACCCATAAACAAGGCAAACTCGACGTTGTCCCAGTCAGGCTTCACGTGCGGATTTTTATCCAGATCGCCCATTAATGCGCCGGAACCCGCACGATAGGCCAGCCCGCAGTAGGAGCCGTGAGCGCCGAAGTTTTTGCTGCCGAAGCTGTTCAGCGCAAAACGGCGTAAAAAGGTATCGCGCCCGTCGTCGCTGGTATTGGTGACCAGTAGCTGGTTGGTTTTTGGGCCGAATCCCGGATGCTTTGGATCGATGGGCGTTGTCGGCGCATAAATGGCGCGCAGGCCATCAACATGCCCCTCGCCAAACAGATCGCCGCCTTCCACCACCTCTTTTACCAGTTGATCGAAGCTGATGCGCTGCCATTTCCCTTCGCCGCGCTTACCGACGCGCTTCATAGGTTCAAGAATACGCAATGGACTGTACAACCCCTCCAGCAGCGTCGCACCGCGCGCGCAGGCGGTAGAGCGGGCGTCTAGTCCGCTTTCGCCCGCCAGCTGCGCCATCGCGATTGAAAAAGGAACGGAGGCGTCAATGTGGTGTTCATGAGAGAGCGGATGATACGGGTTGCCGGCAATGCGCAGCGCTTTACCTTCTTTGCTATCAACCCTGACGCGCACGCCACACTGGGTCCAGCAGCCAAAGCACTGGGTCATCGAAATCACCTGTTGCGGATTTGGCTGCCAGCCGGAACTGACCTGAGCTTCCGGGATCAGCGCGTTGCCGAAGATACGATCGCGGGTCACTTTCCCGGAGGTGCCGTTGAGCAGGCCGTCAAGGGCGCGCTTTGCCACCTCCCGATAGCTGAGGGCGAAAGATGCCATTCCGCCTGCGGCCAGGCCCACTTTAAGCCACTGACGACGGGTTAAATTAGTCATGTTGCCTTCTCCTGGCGAGTACGTTCACGGTTTCACTTACAATAATCAGCAGCGCAATCCACAGGCCGAAGGTGCCAAGGATTGCGAGCCAGCCGTCGGTACCGACCGGCAGGGTATAGGGATTAAACTGGGCATTAAATTTGGGGATGGTTTGCCCCTGAATCAGCAGCGTCCAGCGCATCAGCCAGCACAAGGCCATGGCGCTACTGGCCTGTAAAGCGCGAAGGGGGAGGTTGAGCGAATAGCGCAGCGCATGAATAGCAAAGCCCAATGACATCAACCAGAAGGCAAACCAGCCGAAGGCGTAATGACGGGCTGAAGACGAGATAGCCAGCCATTGCCGTATCGCGGTGCCGGACAGGGTATCGCCGCTGACCCACATCGCCACCACCACGGCCAGCAGGATCAGCGCCGAGAGCTGCCACCGCGCCAGGCGCCGCTGAAGGGGAAAATCATCGCGTGTTGCCACAATCAGTAGGGCGAAAAAAGTTTGCAGCGCGCTAAAGAACATCGCCAGTGGGAAGGCGTAGCTGAACCAGACCGGTCGGGCCAGAACAACTGAAACTTCACGTCCGGTATAGACCAGCAGGCCAACCGCCGTGAGGGCACTGGCAAGCGCAACCCATTTGGTGACGCCGTAACTTTTATTGAAAAGCTGTTTGATCCACTGCGCCACAAACCACCAGCCTAAAAACAACGTGAACAGCGGCAGAAACAGCGCCCCCCATGGCATCCACGACCAGGGCGTGGGGTAGGCGTAAAAGTGCCAGAAGCGGGCGGTCTGATGCAGATCCGCCGTTAGCGCCAGCGGCGCGGTAATCGCGCAGGTCAGCGCAATCAGCAGCGTTAGCCTTTCCAGCGTTTCATCGTGTCTTTTGCGCCAGTGAAGCAGGCAGGCAAACAGCACCGCGCAGGCGGCAATGCCAATAAAAAAGAAATACTGCACCGCCCACGGTAGCCAGCTCACCTCTTGCGGACGCGCCAGCACCTCTTCAATCATCAACGTATGCGTCATTCAAACCTCCTGCCAGAGCGCGGGTTGGGCATGTCCCATCAACGGGGTAACAAACGCCTCGTCGAGTCCGAGATAGAAAACGTGGGGGACGGTAGCGTTTTCCGGCTTCAACACCTTGATGGCGTCATGGTGCAAAGCGAGCATCTGCGAGATGCGGCTTTGAGGATCCTGGATATCACCGATGATCCGCGCGCCGCCGACGCAGGACTCGACGCAGGCGGGGAGCAACCCGGCCTCCAGGCGATGAACGCAGAAGGTGCACTTATCGGCGGTTTGCGTCTCATGGTTGATAAAACGCGCGTCATAGGGGCAGGCCTGGACGCAATAGGCGCAGCCGACGCAGCGGGTGTTATCCACCACTACAATGCCATCCTGACGCTGAAAGGTGGCCTGCACCGGGCAGACCGGCACGCAGGGCGGATTATCACAATGGTTGCACAGCCGCGGTAGCAGGACGTTGGTGATCCGATCGTCCAGCTGCACCTGATATTGATTAACGTGAGTGCGAAACGCCCCCTGCGGCGTCTGATTCTCAATTGCGCAGCTGACGGTGCAGGCCTGGCAGCCGATGCAGCGCCGCAGGTCAACCAGCATGGCATAGCGGTGTCGGGAGGCGCCTTCGCGGCGGGCTGGCGAAAAGGGAAATTTCGCCTCCGCCAGCGGCACCAGAGACGCGCCGGCGGTCAATACGCCCAACTGCGCCAGAAACTGTCGTTTACTGCTGTCCATTTTTTCCCCTCGGGTGGCAATAACGAAATATTTGTCACGTCATTGTTTTGCATGTGATGAATAAACAATGTTGATGATTTACAGTGTAAAAATCGCGGCGAGGTCAGCTCTATTGTGGTTAACCACATACCCGGCGGGTTGTTGATCTAAAACAACATAATGAACAGGGACAATCGAGTGAGAGCGAAAACGGTGCAGCATCTGACGCTGCTGGTGACGGCGCTCCTGCTGAATAGCAGCGGGTGGGCGGCGTCGTGGAATATCGGCGTTCTGGCCATGCGCGGCGAGGTCTTAACCCGCAGCCACTGGCAGCCGCTGGAGGTGGCGCTCAATCAGCAGCTAACGGATCAGCAGTTCCATATTCAGCCACTCGATCTGCAGCAGATGCAGGAGGCGGTCAATAACGGCGCGGTGCAGTTCGTGGTGACCAATCCGGCGCAGTTTGTCCAGTTGAATAGTCATTCTTCCCTGCGCTGGCTGGCCTCTTTGCGCTCTTCGCAAGGGACAAGCAACGTGATCGGCAGCGTTATTTTGACTCGTCGCGACAGCGGTATTGCGTCGCCGGCCGATCTGATCGGCAAAACGGTAGGGGCCATCGATCCTCAGGCGTTCGGCGGCTATTTATTGGGATATAAGGCGCTGATCGATGCCGGGCTGCGGCCGGAACGCGATTTGCACCTGCGCTTTAGCGGGTTTCCCGCCGACGCGCTGATCTACCTGCTGCGTGAACAGGCGCTGCAGGCGGCGATTGTGCCGGTGTGCCTGCTGGAAAAAATGGCTAATGAGGGGCTGGTGGATAAAGGTGATTTTACCGCGGTCATCGAGCGGCCAGCGGCGATGCCTTGTTTAACCAGCACCCCGCTGTATCCCGACTGGTCGTTTGCCGCGCTTCCGGCGGTGAGCGACGCGCTGGCGGATCGGGTGACCCGCGCCTTGCTCAATGCCCCGGCTAACGCCGCCTTTCACTGGGGAGCGCCCGCGTCGACCCGCCAGGTTGAAGCATTACTGAGCGAAGTTCAACAGCACCCCCAGCAGCGACGGCTGTGGCTTGAGGTAAAAAGCTGGCTTATCCAGCACCGGTTAATCATGGGCGGCATCGGGCTGGCGCTGCTGTTGCTGACGTTGAATTATATCTGGGTGATGCTGCTGGTGCGGCGACGCGGGCGACAGCTTGAACGCAACGCCATCCGTCTGCGCGAGCAGGAGCAGGCGCTGCAAACGGCGAGGCAGATGAGCGTATTGGGTGAAATGACTTCGGGATTCGCTCACGAATTAAATCAGCCGCTGTCGGCTATCCGCCACTATGCGCAGGGCTGCACGATCCGTTTGCAGAAACAGGATCCGCAGCATCCCTTACTGCCCGCGCTGGGCCATATCGATCAACAGGCTCAGCGCGGGGCGGAAACGCTGCGCAACCTGCGCCATTGGGTTAGCCAGGCGCACGGGAAGCCGGGACGCACGGAGACCTGGGAACGCATCAGCGTTCGTCAGGCCATTGACCATGTCTGGCAGTGGCTGCGAATGCCGCAGCAGTTTCCCGGGCTGTTGCTCAACAGCGATGTCGATCGCCCGTTAACGCTCGTCTTACCGCCGGTGCTGCTTGAACAGGTGCTGGCGAATCTGATCCTCAATGCGGCGCAGGCCGGGGCGAAGATGCTGTGGATTGACGCCCTTCGCGATGCCGGAGGCGTGAAGATCGTCCTGCAGGATAACGGTGGCGGTATCGCCGGAGCGCAGCTTGCACAGGCGTTTCAGCCGTTTGTGACCAGTCGTCAAGAGGGGATGGGGCTTGGGCTGGTTATCTGTCAGCGGCTGGTCCGCTATGGACGGGGGGAGATAAGCCTGACAAATCAAGCGGCACCCGATGGGCAACCCGGTGTCACCGTGGTACTGACATTCATGCAACAAGAAGCGCGGAGCGGCAATGGCGATAATTTATCTACTGGATGACGACCTGGCGGTGACTCAGGCATGTGCTTTTTTACTGGAAAGCCTGGGCTACGAGGTAATGTGCTGGGCAGAGGGGGACGCCTTCCTCGCGCAGGCCGATCTCTACCGGACCGGCGTTGTCCTGCTGGATATGCGGATGCCGACGCTGGATGGTCAGGAAGTACATGAGGCGCTGCGCCAGTGCGGCAGTACCCTGGCGGTGGTCTTTCTGACCGGACATGGCGACGTCCCGATGGCGGTAGAGCAGATGAAACGCGGCGCGGTGGATTTTCTGCAAAAGCCGGTTTCGCTAATGCCGCTGCAGGCGGCGCTGGAACATGGGCTCGCGGTCTCCGGCGAGCGCTTTGCACAGAAAAAAGTCGTCGATTGCTATCAGCGGCTTACGCCCAAAGAGCGGGAGCTTGCGCTGCTGGTGGTGAAAGGGCTCATGAACAGGGAAATTGCGCAGGCGATGAACATTGCCGTACGCACGGTGGAGGTCCATCGGGCGAGGGTGATGGAAAAGATGCAGGCCGGGAGTCTGGCGGAATTAGTCAGCATCTTACAGCCGGTTATCTCGTGATTTTATTGATTACGCTGAATGCAGAGTGGCGGGTTCCCGGCGTCAACAAAGCGGCGGTTGATATCAGAACACAAAAATTGGTAGGGAAGATGCAGGTAAACGTAATTGCAAATGATATTTATTTTCATTAATGTTTGCATTCCGTAAACTACTGTAAAGAAAAATTACATGTCAACCGCATCTCTGAAGCAGGTCGCGCGCCGCGCGCTGGTCATTTCGTTTTGTCTGCATGCTCTCTCCGCCTCGGCTAAGGATTTCAGCGAGCGGGAATTCCTCACTCAGTCTCTCGGCCACGGCGTTTATGAGCTGGCTTATGATAACGGTCAGAAGGCGCTGTATGCCGCTTCCGCACCCTCGTTTGATAAAGATAAAACTGTGGGGCTGGTCTTTCGACTGACGGCGGATTCTCTGCGGATTGATGAGAAAATCGCCACCGAACGCCGCGCCTTTGCGCTCTCTCTGGATGAAGAAAACCATATCCTGTATTTGGGCAATGCGCTGGATGGTTCGCTGACGCTGCTGGATACGCTGACCAATAGGGTGATTAACACTATTCAGCTAAGCGATGATTCAGATCCGGAGAAACAGGCTCACGTCCGTGAAGTCGTACTGGATAAGCTAAACCAGCGTCTGTATGTGTCAGGGATAGGGCGCAAGGGCCAGGGCCTGCTCTGGGTGGTCGATACCCGCAAGCAGCAGCTGATTGACACGTTGAAGAACATTGATCCGGTGGGGTTTGCCGTTGATACCTCGGGTGAAAAGGTTTATGCGGTGACCGGCAACGGGGAGTTGGTTACCCTCAATGGCAAAACGTCGAAACTGCTTTCCCGGGTGAAGGTTGACCCGGCTGAATCTGACCACTACTTCCTCAATATCGCCCTGAACACCGTCGCCGGAGTCGGATATATCGCCGATACCAATACCCGCGATGTGCTGGTGGTGCAACTGGACTCCGGCAAGCTGGTCGATCGTATCGCTTCGCCAAACTCCATCGCCGTGCTCTATCACGCCGGGCGCGATGAAATCTATGTGACCCATCGTAACGATCGCTCGATAAGCATCATCGACGCGAAAACCAACCATCTTAAACACACCATCAAAACGGCGGCCATGCCCAACAGCCTGGCGCTTTCAGCGGATGGCGGAACGCTCTATGCCAGCGTCAAACAGGGCGAAAAAAGCAACCTGGCTGACTACGTTCTCAAGATTGATCTAACTAAATTTTAAGGATTTTTTGTGACGATGAAAACACGCCTGGACGTGGCGGTGGCGCTCGCCTTGAATCTACCCGCGGCAGCCTTCGCCGCAGATGGCGCTGTAGTAAATGAAGAACAGATGGTAGTGACCGCCACGGGATTCAGCCAGGAGAGGCGCGAGGCGCCGGCGACGATCTCGGTGCTCGATGAGAAGGCGCTGAATACCCGCTCAAATCAAAACATCACCGAAGCGTTGCGCGAGATGCCTGGCGTGCTGGTGGGCAACGGTCACGGCAGCCTGGCGACCGGCGATGTACAGATGCGCGGTATGGATTCGACCTATACCTCGTATATGGTGAACGGCATCAAGCAATCTACCCGAGAATCTCGTCCCTACGGGCATCATATTGGGACGGAAGCGGCGTTTATGCCGCCGCTGGCCGCTATTGAACGAATCGAGGTCATTCGCGGGCCGATGTCTTCGTTGTACGGCTCTGACGCTATTGGCGGCGTGGTCAACGTCATCACCAAAAAGGCGTATAACCTCGACACATGGACGGGGGTGCTGGAGGATAATTACTTCCTGCAGGAGAAAAGCGAATACGGCAATACTAACCAGACAAACGCCTTCTTTATGGGGCCGGTCGTGCCGGGTAAACTCGGGGTCAGCGTGGGCGCAGATTATCTTGACCGTCGCGACGATGACAGCCCGACCCAAGAACGTTTTGTTAAACATCAGTCCGGAAATCTGGATGCCACGATTTCTCTGTCGCCAACCGATACCCAGCTCTGGGATCTGAACGCCACCAAAGGTAATCAGGAGAAAACCCATAATGATAAAGAGTGGTACTGGGGTTTTGACCGCGATGCGGCATCGCTGTCACAGCATGCCTGGTACGGTGATGACCTGCTGGAGGTGAAGAACTTTATCAGCTACGAAAAGGCCCGCACGGAGTACCGCGTGCCCGGCATGGACCCGCAGTTTATTAAGCAGAATAATTTTGAGGCCAATAGCGCGAACACCTTTACGCTGGGCGATCACAAGCTGACGTTAGGCGTCAACTTTACGCGCAACGAGCTGAATGACACCTTCGGTATCGCCGACAAACAGGCGCCTGGCGTCACCCCGGTCAGTAAAATTACCCGCCACGGCTGGGCGGTATTCGCGGAAGACGCGTGGATGATCGTCCCGGACTTTACCCTGACGACCTCGGCGCGCCTCGATCATGATAGCTATTTCGGTTATCACGTTACGCCTAAGCTGTACGGTAACTGGACCATTGACGAAACCTGGGCGCTGAAAGGGGGCGTGTCCGCCGGCTATAAAAAACCGGATTTACGCCAGAATAATGCCGGTTTTACCAGCGTCTACGGGGCTTATCCTTATTCTGAAATCGGTATTGGCAACGACGATCTCAAGCCGGAACAAAGCATCAATACCGAGCTGGGCGTGTACTGGCAGCGGGATGCCCTGGCGCTCGACGCCACCCTTTTTTACACCAAATTTAAAGATAAAATCAGCGACCATACCATCTGTACTTCATCGGCTACCCAGAAGTGCCAATACAATGGCTATACCGCCGATAGCGTGTCGCAATATATTAACGTCGGTGATGCGCAGATCTACGGTGTGGAGCTGAACGGCGACTGGCAGGTGACCGCAGCGCTGAAGGCAAACGCCAACTATACCTACACCCACAGCGAACAGAAAAGCGGTGAGTATAAAGGCTATGCGCTAAACGATTTCCCCAGCAGTATGGCCAACGTTTCGCTGACGTGGAACACCACTTCCGATCTGGAACTATGGACCAAGGCCAGCTGGCGCAGCAGATCGCCGGATATCGGCAAGTCCAGCTCAACGGACGCCTACGCGCTGGTGGATTTAGGCGCGCGTTACCACCTGACTAAGCGCGTCACCCTGATGAGCGGGATCTACAATCTGTTTGATGTAAATCCGGTTTACACCACCGCCTACAGGCAGACGGCGATGCTGGAAGGGCGGCGCTATAATTTCGGCGGGCGCATTGAGTTCTGACAATAATGCAGGGGCCGAATGGCCCCTGCGAAATGATTTCACAAAGAGCTGTCAGGGCCTGAAGTCCAGAACGGGATGACTGAATGTTTGATAGGTTTTTTCGTCTGGCGCAGGCGGGATTTTGGCTTGTTTCAGCGCGGACATCACCTGCGCGCATAGTGCCGGATCGCCGTTCTCGACCGTTGGATTCTGCACTGTCCCGTCACGCTGTAGCGTTAAGCGCACCGAGCATGTTTGCCCTTGCCAGGACGCCGGCTGGTCTATGTTAGCGAAGACAGCCGCCTGGATCCGCGCCAGATAGCGTGAGGCATTGGCCTGCGGTGAAGTATCTGCACCCGTTTGATAATCGCGAAGTATTTTATCCGCTTCTGCCGATATTTTAGCGTCTTCGGTGCTGTCCGGCGCAGAAGCACTACCCGAGCAGGCGGAAAGGAGTAAAGAGAGGGTGCAAATGAGCAGCGGGCTGATTTTCATGAACAGGGTAACGCCTCCTTGCTGGCGATGAGATATTCCGGATACGAGGCGGTTATCCTCTGTTATTCCGCGATATTATTCAAACCCTAATCGCTGATTTTTCATGCGGCGGATCGAACGCGCGACAGCGACGTTAAGTGACGCTGTCACGTATCTTCTGCCTTCGCCACGGGCGGTTTACGCCATCCAGTCGCGAATCAGGTTCCCGTACAGCTGCTCAGCCTCCTCCAGCCGGCTGACCAGGCAGTATTCGTCGGTTTGATGAGCCATAGAGGGTTCGCCGGGGCCAAGAATGATACAGGGCGGGTTGCCCATCGCAGGCAGCAGCAGCGAGGCGTCGGTAAAGTAGGGCACCACCCGCGGCTCAAGCGGCCGATCGTGCAGCGGCTGGCAGCGCTGAAATACCTGTTTTATCCATGCGTGATCCTGTTCGCTGAGTACCGCGGGCAGATCGACCAGCGTCGACACCGTGACGCTCTCGCCAAGCAGCGTGATCAACCGCTGGCGGATGATGGCGTGCTGTAAATCAGGCGCGCTGCGGATATCGACATCGAAACGCGTGCGGTCCGGTACGGAATTAATATTTAGCCCGCCTTCAATACGTCCGACGTTTACCGTGGGCTGCTTCATCAACGGATGCGGCGCCCCCGGCGAAAAATGTTGGATTTTACCCAGCGCATCCGCCGCCAGATAGATAGCATTAATCCCCAGTTCCGGCATCGCGCCGTGGGCTGTTTTTCCCCGCGTTTCGCAGCGTAGCCAGAGCGCGCCTTTATGGCCGATCACCGGATAGTTGGCGGTGGGCTCGCCGACGATCAGCGCGCCCACTTCCGGCAACGGCGCAGAGGCGATCAGCGCCCGCGCGCCGTCGCAGCCGGTCTCTTCCCCGCCGGTAATCAGCAATACCGCGCCGCGCCCGGCGCGGATCGTTTCCCGCTGTTGAACGCAGGCGACGGCAAACGCCGCTATCGCCGCTTTCATATCGCTGGAGCCACGGCCATAAAGACGCCCGTCTTCCACCTGCGAGCCGAAAGGGTCGTACTGCCACCGGGCATTTCCCAGCGGCACGGTATCCAGATGCCCGGTAAAGGCCAGCGGTTTACCAGGCGTTGCCCCGGGGAGCCTGGCGATCAGATTGCAGCGTTCCTCGCCGAATGACGACAGCGAAACCGCAAAACCGTTAGCGTTAAGCCAGTCGGCAAAGTACCGCATGCAGTCTGCTTCGCTGCCCGGCGGGTTGATGGTGTTAAAGCCCAGCAGCTGCCGGGCGAGCTCAAGGGTGGTGGTCATCAGCGACGTTCCGTCAGCCAGTCAAGGCAGTTAATCCACAGCTGGCGATAGCCGGGCCATTTGGCAAACTCTTCCGGCAGCCAGTGTGCCGACATATCGCTGGTCCACACCAGTGAGCGACCCTGTTGATATTCGCGAATAGCCAGCAGCGGATGACCGGTACCGGCCACGGTCGCCAGCAGTTTGCCTTCCGGATGCATTTCTACTTCGTTATAGCCCAGCAACCACGGCCATTCGCCCGGAATATCGTTGAACAGGGCGTGGGATTCCGTCACCTCGGCATAACAACCTTCCGGCGTTTCAATGCGATCGTCCCATGCCAGGCAGCGGACCGGCAGCACTTTCTCCACCGCGGTATGGCGATAACGCGCGCCGCCGTTGATTCCCTGGAAGCTGTAATAGCCGCCGATCATCATCAGCGACCCGCCGCCGGCCACATAGTCATGCAAAAGCGTCAGACGGTTGGCGGTTCGGCGGCTTCTCAGCCAGGTGTCCGGATGCAGCAGCAGCGTATTGGCGCCGATATCTGACAAAATAATCGCATCCCACTGCTGCAGCGCGTCCAGCGTCAGCGGAAAGTCTGTCGCCGCCGCGTGGGCGGGCATGTAGGTAATGGCGTAGGCACTGTCCGCGAGCGCCGCCAGAAAATCCGTCGCGCCGGTATGCCAGGTGGCGGTGGCGAACTGATCGAAGCCTTTAACGTGTGTTGAAGTGCTGGTCCAGGATTCCCCAACCAGTAAGATTTTTTTCTGCATTATGACTTTCCTTTTATCCGCCAAAGACCCGTTGGGGATTTCCAATCATCAAGGTTTCAAGCTGTTCGCCGCTGACGCCGTGGCGCCGCAGGCGGGGAACAAAATGCTTGAGTATGTAGCCGTAACCGTGGCCGCCGTAGCGGGTGAGCATGGTTTTCAGAAAGACGTCCTGCGACAGCAAAATTTGCTGGATATAGCCGTCGTCAATCAGCTCGCGAATCGCGCGGGCGTTTTCCTCATCGGAGGGCGACTGCGCCGACTCGTCGGCGTAGTAATAGCTCATGCCGATCATGTCGTATTCGAGAAACGCCCCGCGCTGCGCCAGTTCCCGCTGGTAGCGCTTATCGGCAAAGCTGGGATTCATGTGGCACAGCACCGTATGGCGCAGATCGGCGCCTTCCTGCTCGAGAATGTCCAGTACACGGTGACCCAGCCGTTCCCAGCCGGGCAGGTGGACCTCGATCGGTACCCCGGTCACGGCGCTGGCCCGGCCCGCAGCGCGCAGGGATTTCTCCTCATCCGGGGTAAAACGGCTTGAGATACCGATTTCGCCGATGAGCCCGGCGAGCACCTCCGGTTTCTCCTCTGCGCCGCCGAGATCGTAGATTAGCCGCTCGGTCAGCTGTTCAACGCTGCTGGTTCTTACCCACTCGGGGTGCGAGGGTTCCAGATAGAGGCCGGTGCCCATAATAATGTTCAGGCCGGTCAGACGGGCGATACGCGCCAGCGCTTTGGGATCGCGGCCAATACCGATATTGGTCGGATCGACCACCGTTTCCCCGCCGAGGGCGCGATATTTCGTCAGCTCTTCAATCGCGACGTCGACGTCAAACAGTTGACAATTATCGCGGCTCATCAGCGGGTTCAGCGACAGTTCGCCGAGGTTTTCCATTTTCACCGGCATTTCGGCAAGATGGCGATCGCTGCAGCAGCAGGGCGGCACCCATTTGCCGGAGGCATCCAGCAGAATATGCTCATGCATCAGCGTAACGCCCATTTCACTTATCGGCAGCGGGCCGACCACCGTCATCACGTAACCGCTGCTGACGCCGACCGGCAGCGGGTCGGGATGGCGAAAAATTGATCCTTTCATCTGCTATCCTTTTGCCGCGGAGCGCGCCGGGTTGAGAATGCGGGTGTTCAGCCAGATAGCCAGCAGGATAATAGTGCCGGTGGCAATCTGGGTGTAGAACGGAGAAATATGCGACAGGATCAGACCGTTCTGGATCACCGCAATCGACAGCGCGCCCAGCAGCGTGCCGATAATAGTGCCGAAGCCGCCAAACAGACTGGTACTGCCGAGCACCACGGCGGCGATGACCTGCAGTTCAAAACCTTCGCCCTGGTTGGAGGAGCCGCTGCCGAGGCGAGCGGTGATAATCATCCCCGCCAGCGCGGCGGCCATGCCGCTGATGATATAGACCTTCATGGTGACCGCTTTGGTGTTAATCCCGCTGCGTCGCGCGCCTTCGGCGTTGGCGCCGATAGCCGTCACGTAGCGGCCAAAACGCATATGGTTGAGAACGATGTGCCCGATAACCAAAATCATAATGCCGATCAGCGCAGGCATAGGGATTCCCACAACCCACGCGCGGCCTATAAAGGTAAACAGGCTGTCAGCCGGAACCGGGATCGAGTAGCCCTGGGTGACCAATAGCGCGATGCCGCGAACCACGGCCAGGGTGGCGAGGGTGACGATAAACGCCGGTATGCCCTCATAGGCGATAAAGAAGCCGTTGATGGCGCCAACGACGCCGCCGAGCAACAAGCCGCCGAGCAAAACCACCGGCCACGGCAGTCCCCAGTTGTTAAGGGCGATAGCGGAAAGCGCGCCGACCAGCGCGAGGGTGGAACCCACCGACAGATCGATGCCGCCGGTGGTAATGACCAGGGTCATTGCCGTCGCGACGATCAGCAGCGGGGCGCTCTGACGGATAATGTTGAGCCAGTTGGTGCCGGTGAGAAAGTTGCTGGTGATCAGCGAGAACACCACGCAGCAGAAAACGAAAAAGAGCGCGATGCTGACCACGCCGGAGTGGTTATGCAGCAGGCGGCGCGGCAGCGAATGCTGGATCATGCGGGAACTGCTTAAGTTCATGATACTCATCCTGTTACCTCAATGTGCGGCCGCAGAGCGGGCGGTGAATTTTTCGCCCACAATCAGGTTAACGATATCGCTCAGGCTAGTGTCGGCCACTCGTCTGTCGGCGACGTTGGTACCTTCGTACATCACCATGATCCGGTCGCAGACCAGAAACAGGTCCTGCAGGCGGTGGGTAATCAGAATCACGCTCACGCCGCGAGCGGAAACGCGGCGAATCAACTCCAGCACCGCTTCAACTTCCGCGACGGCCAGCGCGGCGGTGGGTTCATCCATAATCAACACTTTCGGGTCAAAGGCCGCCGCGCGGGCGATGGCAATGGCCTGACGCTGGCCGCCGGAGAGATTTCGCACCAGCAGGCGGGTATCCGGAATGGAGATCCCGAGACCTTTAAGCATCTCCCGGGCGTCGGCGTGCATTTTGGCCTCGTCGAGAAAGGGGATGCCGAGGACCGATTTCATTGGCTCGCGGCCCATAAACAGATTGCCCGCGACGTCGACCGTGTCGCACAGCGACAGATCCTGGTAGACCATCTCGATATGGCAGCGGCGCGAATCGGCCGGATTAGCGAAATGCTGCTGTTCGCCATCGATGCGAATCGTGCCGCTGGAGGGGATCACCGCCCCCGAGAGTACTTTGGTCAGGGTGGATTTCCCCGCGCCGTTATCGCCCACCAAGCCCAGCACCTCGCCCGGAGCCAGCTCGAGGTTGACTCCGCGCAATGAACGTATCGACCCGTAGGTCTTGGTGATGTTGATCATCTCCACCCTTGGCGGGGTAGTGTGTGGCTGCTGCATCTGATAACTCCCATCGCTGTTGCCGGGAAAATGTTCGCCATCCTGCGGGAGAGATGCTATCCGACACGGTTTACATGCTAGTAAACCGGTTTACCTGCGGAATAGAGTACTCGCCAGCACAGTCAGGACAAACGCTACGTAAGATATTTGTTCGCCAGTAAGAACGTTGCAGCATCCGTGCCAGGGCAGGAACAACACAGCAGCCCTGTAACTTAACCATATGTAATCAATAGGTTTTATTGGTTACATTCCGGTAAACCGGTTTACTGATTATAGTGAACAGATTGTGAATTGATCGTTTTTTGCGCCAAAACTGGGCGCTTTTGCGCCATTTTGGGACGCGCTTAACAAATCTTGATTGAGTCGCGACCGATCCATTCTACCGGTAGGCGGGTTTCTGCCGGGATATCCTGGTCATTGTTCAGCAGGCGCATCATGATATTCACCGCGGTGCGGCCCAGTTCACGGGCGGGCTGGCGGATAGTTGAGATACGCGGCTGGGTGAAATCGGCATAGTTGGCGTCGTCGAAGCCGACCAGCGACAGCGCCTCCGGCGCCTGAAGCCCGCTGGCGCGCAGCCCGTCAAGTAGGCCAAGCACCAGGTAGTCGCTGGCGGCGAAGACGGCGGTCGGGCGAAGCGGCTGGCTAAACAGGTAACGCAGCGCCTGTTGGCCGAACTCGCGCTGGTAGTCGCCGTACATCACCCATTCGGGCGGCCAGCTCAGACCGGCCTGCTCCATCGCGGTGCAGAAGCCCTGATAGCGCTCGCGGACGCTCATCAGCTTGTCAGGACCGCCGACGAAGGCGATATGGCGGTGTCCAGCGGCGATCAGCATTTCGGTGGCGATCCGCCCGCCCTGAACGTTATCGGCAAACACCTTCGGCACCGTACTGCCGGGTATATCTTCATCC
Organism: Klebsiella pasteurii; assembly: GCF_018139045.1. NCBI lineage: Bacteria > Pseudomonadati > Pseudomonadota > Gammaproteobacteria > Enterobacterales > Enterobacteriaceae > Klebsiella > Klebsiella pasteurii. The sequence continues at coordinate 1,116,496 of NZ_CP073236.1, read as the reverse complement.
AGCAGGACAATGCGTTCGTGACGCTGGACCTCTTTGCGCAGCAGGCCGTTATCGGGGCGGTTAGTGGTGAACAGCAGGCCATCGACCTGACAGGTATCCAGCCAGCGGATGAACTGACACTCCTTTTCAGGATTATTGCGGGTGATGCACAGCACCAGGCTATAACCGCTGGCGGAGGCGGCCTCTTCGGCGGCGTCGGCCAACTCGGCAAAAAAGGGGTTGGTAATATCGGGGAGCACCAGGCCGAGCGTCTCGCTGCCGCCTTTGCTCAGACGACGCGCCAGGCTATTACCGCGATAGTCCAGTTCGCGAATCGCCGTTTCGATACGGTCGATGGTGTCCTGCGGCAGCACAATACTGTTGTTCATATAGCGCGACAGGGTGGCTTTCGACAGTCCCGCCAGCTTTGCGACATCGGATAACAATACGCGTTTTATACTCATTTCCTGCGCCATTTCTGCCAGAATCGGCTATCTGTAACATAGTTAAGCGCGGTGGATACAGCAATTTCTCCGCTCATAATCTCCATAAATAAATGCTTGACAAATTTTAATCTGCGGAGAATTGTATAGGCAGTTTACCGCATCATCCGGGAAGTCATTCCCAAACCCGTTTAAGTCATTCCAGTCGCGCACCGACACGGACCGGTTGCCGGAATGAAGTTAAGCAGGTATTCGCCGAACGATCGATGATGGTTCTGGCCACATAGACGATATTTGCCCGCCAAAAAAATAATCCTTCTGCGTTCGCATGCGGCGCGGAACTCTGCTGGTTATCACTTATTCCCGACGAGGATACTGATGATGTTATTTAACACCGGAAAACTGCGTTTACTTGCTGTCGCCACGACGATGCTGGCATCAATGAGTTTTATTTCTACCGCCGGCGCGGCCGCTCCGACTTATGCACTGGTCCAAATCAATCAGCAGGCGCTGTTCTTTAATCTGATGAATAAAGGCGCGCAGGATGCGGCAAAAGCCAGCGGCAAAGATTTAGTGATATTTAACTCTAACGATAATCCCGTGGCGCAAAATGACGCGATTGAAAACTATATTCAGCAAGGCGTTAAAGGCATTCTGGTTGCCGCTATCGATGTTAACGGAATTATGCCCGCGGTAAAAGAAGCCGCCGCCGCTAACATTCCGGTGATTGCGATTGATGCCGTATTACCGGCCGGGCCACAGGCAGCCCAGGTCGGCGTTGATAATATTGAAGGCGGCAGAATTATTGGTCAATACTTCGTGGACTACGTGCAGAAAGAGATGGGCGGCCAGGCGCGGCTGGGTATCGTCGGCGCGTTGAACTCGGCTATTCAGAACCAGCGGCAGAAAGGGTTCGAAGAGACGCTGAAAAGCAATCCGAAGATCACCATCGCTAACGTTGTTGATGGGCAGAATGTGCAGGATAAAGCAATGACCGCGGCGGAAAACCTGATCACCGGTAATCCGGACCTGACGGCGATATATGCCACCGGCGAACCCGCGCTGCTCGGCGCGATTGCCGCCGTGGAAAACCAGGGGCGCCAGAAGGACATTAAAGTGTTTGGCTGGGATCTGACGGCGAAGGCGATTTCCGGTATTGACGGCGGCTACGTGACCGCTGTACTGCAGCAGGACCCGGAAAAGATGGGCGCAGAAGCCCTGAAGGCGCTGAACAGCATCACTTCGGGTAAAACCGTGCCGAAAACCATTCTGGTTCCGGCCACGGTGGTAACCAAAGCGAACGTCGATACCTACCGTTCGCTGTTTAAGTAGGTCAGCGCGCGCCGCCCGTGGTTAACAGGGCGGCGAGCTCATGGCTGCCGGGAAACGCGCTGAGCGTCCCCCGGCGGCTAACGGTAATGGCGGCAGCCCGGCTGGCATGCGCCAGCGCCAGCGCATCCGGCGCGACGCCGCGCAGCAGGGCGGAAGCCAGCATCACGGCGAGGAAGGTGTCGCCCGCGCCGGTTGTATCAAGCGCCTCGGCGGGCACGGCGGGGCAAAACTGGCGCTGGCCCTGCTGGATCAGCCAGGCACCTGCGGCCCCCTGGGTAATCACTAAAGTTTTCACCCTGTATGGCTGGAGCAGCTCGGCCTCAGATTCATTGACCACCGCGATGTCGATGAGCGGCCACAGATGGCAAAAGTCAGGATTGACGGGCGAGGGGTTGAATACCGTCGTCATACCGCGGCTTTTGGCGTACTGGAACAGCGCCCGCGTTTTGTCCAGGGAGAAATTGCCCTGCTGCAGCAGAATATCGCCGGCGACGGCATCCGCGATATGCGGAATGATGTCATCCAGGCGGAATGTATCCGCGGCGGCGGTAGTGGTAATAATGGCATTGTCGCCATCAGCGCTATTTAAAATAATCGAGGTATCGCTATGTTGATTGAAATGACCGTCGGGTAGCAAGGTCAGTGGTTCATTTTTTATCTGCTGACGGATCCACACGCCGTTGCTGTCATTTCCCGTGGCGGCAATTAAGCGTGTTTCTATTCCGCAGCGGGCTAATATAATCGCCTGGTTCGCGCCTTTACCGCCGATATCCTGCGAAACTTTAACGCCGTGAATTGAAGCGCCTTTTTTTGGTATATCCGGAATGGACCAGGTTTCATCTACGGTAATATTACCGGTAACGTAAACACGCATAGTGTTCCCTTAACAGGATGGATAAGATGGTTGCTATCTCAGCAGAAAAAACGAATGCAATACAAGCTATTTTTTCACGTAGCAAAGCGGTTATTGGAGTTATTCATTGCGATCCTTTTCCTGGTGCGCCTAAATATCGAGGGAAATCAGTCCGTGATATTATTGAGCGCGCGCTTCGCGATGCTGAAAATTATATTTCAGGCGGCGTTCACGGCCTGATTATTGAAAATCACGGGGATATTCCTTTTTCCAAACCGGAGGATATTGGTCACGAAACTTCCGCGCTGATGGCGGTGATTACTGAGAAAGTGCGCGAGCGTTTTGCTGTGCCGCTAGGCATTAACGTCCTGGCGAACGCGGCGATCCCGGCGATGGCTATCGCCCTGGCGGGCGGAGCCGATTTCGTTCGCGTAAACCAGTGGGCCAACGCCTATATCGCCAATGAAGGATTTATTGAAGGGGCAGCGGCTAAGGCGCTGCGCTACCGCAGTATGCTGCGCGCTGAGCATATTCGCGTTTTTGCCGATAGCCACGTCAAGCACGGTAGCCATGCCATCGTTGCCGATCGTTCGATTCAGGAGCTGACGCGCGACGTCGATTTCTTCGAGGCTGACGCGGTGATCGCCACCGGCCAGCGTACGGGCGATAGCGCCACGATGGCGGAAATTGACGAGATCCGCGCGGCGACGGAACTACCGCTGTTGGTAGGCTCCGGGGTGACGCCGGCCAACGTGCGCCAGATCCTCGAGCGGACTCAGGGGGTCATCGTGGCCAGTACGATGAAGGTCGATGGCGTGTGGTGGAACGATGTTGAACTGGCCCGGGTGAAGCATTTCATGTCGATCGCGCAGGCCGCGCTGGAGGAGGCATAATGGAAGCGTTTAGCGAACGCCTGCTGCGCGAGCATCAGCCGGTGTGGCAGGCAATGCAGCGGCACCGTTTTGTGACGGATATCGAAGAGGATCGTCTGCCGCCTGCCGTCTTCAACCGCTATCTGGTGTTTGAGGGCAACTTCGTCGCGACGGCAATCGCGATTTTTGCCCTCGGAGTCAGCAAGGCGCCAGGTATTCATCAGCAGCGCTGGCTGATTGGCGTCCTGAATGCTCTGGTTGACACGCAGATTGCATGGTTTGAACAGGTTTTATCAGAACGGCGGATAACTCCTGCTGATTATCCGGACGATCTGCCCGGCGTGCGGCGCTTTCGCGACGGTATGCTGCGAACCGCCCGGGAGGGCAGCTACGAGCAGATCGTGACGATGATGTTCGGCGCGGAGTGGATGTATTATTTCTGGTGCCGACGGGCGAGCGAACATCGGCAGAGCGATGCTGACGTGCGCTGCTGGGTGGAAATGCACGCCGAGGACGCATTCTATCAGCAGGCTCTCTGGCTGAAGAACGAACTCGACCGCTGCGCCATGACGCTGAGTGAAAGCGAAAAGCAGGCGCTGTCGGCGCTTTACGGCGATGTACTGCAGTGGGAAATTGATTTCCATCACGCCGCGTACGAAGCGTAGCCGCGAGGTGAATAACAGGGGGCGCCTGAAGCGGCGCCTCCTGAACGCTGATACACTTAGCGGACCGATCGCCGTTTACAGGGAAACCATGAAATATCAGGACCTCTTGCAAAGCGTGTTGTTAAACGACCCGATAAGAATGAACGCGCTGTACGCCGTGCAGGCGCTGGAACTCAACGATGGCTGGATTGGCGCCGGCTTTGTCAGAGATGCTGTCTGGGATCATCTGCACGGCTACGGGCTAAGGCCAGTTTCGGGTGATGTGGATGTTGTCTGGTTCGACGCGAAAAGCGCGACTTCCGCCTGCGATAGCGCGCTGGAAGAGAGGCTGAGCCAGCAAAATTCCGCCTTTAACTGGTCGGTGAAAAATCAGGCCAGAATGCATCAACGTAACGGACATCAACCTTATCACTCAACGGAGAATGCGCTGCTGTACTGGCCTGAAACCGCGACGGCTATGGCGGTCAGAATGGGAGGAACAGATCATATTGAGATTATCGCGCCCTACGGGCTGGACGATCTCTTTGAGCTCCGTCTGCGGCCAACGCCGGTATTTGCGCAGCATAAGCTGGCTATTTTCCGCCAGCGCGTCGTGGAAAAACGCTGGCTACAGCGTTATCCCGGCCTGCGGCTTCTCGTCCCGACATAACGCAAAGCCGCTGTTCGCCTGGTGTTCGTCAAAAGCGCCAGTCGGCCGCAGTTGAAAGTGCGACAAACGGACCCGCCAGCGTTCGGTTGTGATGGCCAATGATTTCATGAGCGGATAAATGGGGATTATCGATTGTGGTATGCGCATCAGAAATCAGCACAGTCGTGAATCCCAGCTCCGGCGCTGTCCGGCAGGTGGTATCGACGCAAAACTCTGTTTTCATCCCGGCAATCACCAGCTGCTTCACGCCTCTCAGCATAAGCTGGCGCTGTAATTCGGTGTCGCGAAAGCAGCTGGGATACTTTTTGGTCAAGACGATATCCCGTTCAACGTCCACATCCAGCTCAGCTATCAGCCTGGTTAACGGGCTGCTCGCAGAGAATGGGGAGCCGTCAGGCCCGACGTGGCGAATAAAAAAGATCGGTACCTGTGACTGCCTGGCTTTAGCGATCAGCAGAAGAATATTTGTCAGAACGGCATCAGCGCAATGAGGGGAAGCAGGGCCGCGGAAAAGTCCCTCCTGCATATCAATAATCACTAGCGCATGTTCAGATGAAATCATGGGGCGTGTCTCCATTCAGTGTGTGATGAACGGAGAGCTGTTTGTCCCCGTCCGGTTTAACGGGGAGTGTGGTTCTGTTCTATCAGGTTCCAGCCACAGATACGCACACGCCGCCGCAGGTTGCGGTGGTACGTGTCGTTGTTGAACGGGCTGGATGAATCATTTTCTGACCTTATTATTCGTTGAAGATAAATAACCAGAAACTAACGGAACCGCTTAAAACTACACGCCATGTACGATGCGGGTCAACTACAGATTTCATGTCATGTCGCCCGGTCAGAATACAGACTTTCCTGCCATTGCCGGGCAAATATCCTGCACGTTGACGCTTATTGATTATACTTTGATGGCAGGTTGTGCTGGCCCGCTATGGGGTAGCACAACCGACATCCTGGAAATGGGCTTAACCGTTCCGATGAATATTTGATCGTGAAACAGTAATGGAGGTATGGAACGATGGGATTATTAAATTTTGTCAAAGAAGCGGGCGAGAAAATATGGGACGCCGTCTCCGGCGGCAGCAAGGAAGATAAGGCCGACAAGCTGAAAAAACATATTGATGGTCTTAATCTTCCCGGCGCCGAAAAGGTCAATATCGATGTTGCGGACGACGGCACCGCGACGGTTACCGGCGATGTCGGTTCGCAAGAAGATAAGGAAAAAATTCTGGTGGCGGTAGGTAATGTCACCGGCGTTGGTCAGGTTAATGACAGCGTGAAGGTGACGCAAAGCGGGGCGGAAAGTCGTTATTACACGGTCAAATCCGGCGACACCCTGAGCGCCATCTCCAAAGCGATGTATGGCTCCGCCAATGAGTATCAACGTATTTTTGAAGCCAACAAACCAATGCTGACGCATCCCGATAAAATCTATCCGGGCCAGGTGCTGATTATTCCGACGAAGTAAGCGGTGAATTCCTTGGGCTGCAGGCAGATGGAATTATCTTCAAGGCCGGCCAGTGACAATATAGATTTTGTTGCTGGCTGGGGTTCGGGCATTCTCCTGACGTCAACGCGTTAAATTCCGTGATGGCAGGGATGCGATTATTGCATCCCTGTATCGTTGGATCAGAAGAAATCAATTCGCGTATTGATACCCACAGTGCGGCCCATGTTAACCTGCGCGACGGCGCTGCTGCCGTTCATATATCCATAGGTACGGTAACGACGGTCGAACAGGTTATCGACATAGACGGAAATATTCATCCGTTCCGTCGCCTGCCAGCCAATGCTGCTGTCCAGGGTGGCGTAGGTGCCTTGCCGCAGCTGGTTGTCGCCATCGAAATAATGCGGCCCCACCAGATTAACCGCCAGCCGGGGCATCAGTGCGCCATAGCGCGTATCAATCACGCCATTCACACTGCTTCCCGCGCCGTAACGCGGTACGAACGGCACCCGGTTGCCGTGGTACAGCTCGCTGTCGTTGGTGAATTCGGAATGGATCATGTTGCCATTGATATCCCATGACCAGCCTTGGGCAAACCGCCATTTCGCTTCCAGCTCAACGCCGGTGGCGTTGGCTCTCCCCGCATTGCTTAAGGTCTGCATTCCGACCGGGCCAGAGTAGAGCTGCATATCTTTGGTGTGGGTATAAAAGGTGGCGGCTTGCAGCGTGACGTCGGCGGTTTCGTAACGGGTGCCAATTTCATAGTTGATGGATTTTTCCGCGTTGAACGGTTTGGCATCAAGACCTGCGGTTGGCACGATATTGTATCCGGAAGGTTTATATCCCTGGGCGACGCGGGTATATACTCGCCAGTCGTCGGTCAGCAGATAGCCTGCGGAGAGCTGTCCGAGCACCCGGTCGTCATTGCTTTTACCCTGGTCGCCAAATGGGTTTCCCAGCATGCTGCCGTGATACTGCGTGCTGGCTTTATCATGCGAGAAACGCACGCCGCCGCCGATGTCAAAACGCTCGGTTAAATGCCAGGTCAGATCGCTGTAGGCGGCAAGGGTTTCAGCGGTGGTATAGCCGGTGCTGCTTAAATAGGGCATCGTCGGCATATCATAGGCGGAATTTAGCTTTTCGCGGGTGTTCTGCCGGTACAACCCAAATACCATATCCACGGTACGCGTATCGCCGAGGGTGGCGGCGCGTAGCTCCTGCACATCCTGGTTCCAGCGCTGGGGCATATTGACGATCAACGAGCCGGAAGGGAAGGTCCGGGAATAATTCTGCTGCTGCCAGGCGCCGATCAGATTGAAAACCCAGTCATCGGTAGCGTATTTACCGCTTAGCGTCTGGCTGTCAGTACAGCGCCGTAGGTACGGGTCCGGTGAACCCTCGCTAAGAGACAGCGTACGGCTCTTGAGATCATTCCATGCCACATAGGCATCCTGTGTAGCGCGAGTGCATTCGCGCGAGGCGGAAAACCCCATTTCCCAGGGCTGGTCGTCCGGCGCCAGACGCAATTTCACATTCCCGATACTGGCACGGGTACCGCCTAAATCATCGCTACCGGTCGAGGGGTTAATCATCTCGCCGTCATCAACCTGGCGTAAAAGAGTCACGCTGCCGTATAACAGGCCATCCTGAATCGGGCCGCTCAGGTTGAGTTTGCTTCGATAACTGTCACGACTGCTGACGCCACCCTCAATATAGCCGCGCGGTGTGCTGTCCGGCTGCTGGGTGACGATGTTAATGATCCCGCCCTGGGCGCTTTTGCCATACAAGGTTCCCTGCGGTCCGCGCAGCAGCTCTACGCTCTGTACATCGGTCAGTGCCTGGATGGTGTTGGTAGACAGCTGGGGAACCCCGTCGACATACAGGGTAACGGCGGGGTTATAAAAGTCCTGGGCCGAAGAGATGCCGCGTAGCGAGATCGTTGAAAAAAGCATGTTGCCGCTATTTTCAATATTCAGCCCTGGCAACACTCTGGGGAGTTTGTCACTGGCGGTAACGCCCGCGTCGCTTAACTCCGTCGCGCTGATAACGGTAGAAGAAACATTATTGGCTGATGCCGAGTGGGAAGACTGTTTACTGGCGGTGACCACCAACGTGCTTTCGTCTTGCTGTGAGGTTTGGCTATGAGCAGCGGCCGGGAGTAAAAATCCCCCCAGAACCAGAGGATAAAATCGTGTCATTTTCATTGTGATGAATCCCTGAAAAACGGCGAGACGCCAAAATACCGATAATGGTGAATTGAAAATGATAACTATTTCTAATTGCACTGCTACCCGAAACGGGTTTATTTCCACCTGTTTCGGGTAGCGGGGCGCTTATTGGGCTGAATGGCGATAACGATCAATGGCGAGCGCCGTCAGGCGCTTTTTATCTACCTTGCCGACGGCGGTGAGCGGCCAGTGGGTCAGAAACTCAATTTGATCGGGAATCTTCCACGCGCTGATCCCCATTTGGACCAGCTTTTGACGCAGCTGTTGATAGTCAGAGGGAGTGCGTTGCGCGATGATAAACGCGCATATCCGCTCGCCAAGCAGCGTGTCCGGCGCGGCGACCACGGCGCAATCCTTTACGTCTTCCAGACGCATCAGTACCGATTCCACTTCCGCAGCGGCTATTTTCTCTCCGGCGCGGTTGATCTGCTCTTTTATACGCCCCTCAACGTACAGATTTCCCGCCTCATCGAGCCTGACATTGTCGCCAGTACGGTAAAATCCTTGCGCGGTAAAGGCCCGCGCATTGTGCTCGGGAGCGCGATAATAGCCCGTAATAGTATAAGGACCGCGCGTTAATAACTGTCCCGTTTCGCCAGGCGCAACGTCGTTTTCCTCTTCGTCAACGACGTGAATTTCATCCAGGGGAGACATAGGGCGCCCTTGGCTGTGAAGAACGGTGACCAGAGGATCGTCCAACCGGGTAAAGCAGAGCAGGCCTTCCGCCATACCGAATACCTGTTGCAGGGGACAATCAAACGTCGAGATAATCTGCTCAGCAAGCGTTGGGTCAAGCCGGGCGCCGCCCACCTGAATGACGCGTAGCGAAGAGAGATCGCTGTCTTCCCACTCTCTGGCCTGCACCCAGAGCTGCGCCAGCGCCGGTACCAGGGCGACGTGGGTCACACCTTGTTCCGCGATTAAAGGCATCACCTCATCGCAGCTGGCGCTGTCGGTTAATACCACCTTTCCGCCGCAGGCAAGCGTTCCCAGAATACCGGGACAGGCCAGCGGAAAGTTATGCGCCACGGGGAGGACGGCGAGATACACGCTCTGTGGATTAAGGCCGCACAGTTCGGCAGAGGCGCTGAAGTTATAGCTATAGTCAGCGTGCCGTCGCGGGATAAGCTTTGGCGTCCCGGTGGTGCCGCCTGAGAGCAGCAGCAGCGCGGTGGCGCCAGCATCGGGCTGCGGCCACGTCTGCCGTTCGCCGCGCAGCGAGAAGAGCGGCGTAAAATCGTCGCCTTCGGTCTCACTTGCGACCAGAACTTGCCGCAGGCAGGCGTGTTTGCGCGCCATCTGGCGGGCCAGGTCCGCGTGGTTTTCTCCGTGAATCACATAAGCGGCCGGTTGCGCCAGCGCAATCAACGCGTCGATATCCAGCGCCCGCTGCGAGGGCATCGCCAGAACAGGGATAACGCCCAGTCTTAACAGCGCGAACAGCAGGATCACAAATGCGTTGCCGTTGGGGAGCTGGATAAGCACATGTTCTCCCGGACGCAAACCCAGCGAGTATAACCCTGCAGCAAGCTCATCGACCCGAAGATCGAGCGCGCTGTAGGTCAGCGAGCCTTTGGCATCAACGACAGCAATTCGTGAGGGATAGCGAGCCGCCCAGTGGCGCAGCTGTTCAGCAATGGGGAAGGGATACTGTTTTATCAGAGAATCAAAGGAAGAGTGCATGCGTCACCTTTCTGAAGTGCAGGACCGATTTTGCAAAGCGGTCGTCGCAGAAAATACGTGGGGAAAATGGTGAATAATCTGCTTAAAAAAGGCCCTGGATTGTTGCAGCAGATAAAAATGGTCGCCGTCAATCACCACCTCGCCTGCGATGTGGTTCAGCCACGGACGCCAGGCCTCCATCTCCGGCCAGGAGGCTTCACGATCGCGGCTGCCGCATACCAGCAGCGCAGGCGTGCGCAGCGGCGTGAAATCGTCGAGCGAGTCGTAGTGATAGTGCTCAGTAGCGTAAAAATCAGCGCGAAGAAGAGGAAGAAATAGCGACAGTAGCTCCTTGTTTTCCTGTAGTTCAGGCGAACATCCGCCGATATCAATCAGTTCAGCGATAAAGTCGGCATCCTCGCGGTCGCTGAGCCTGCGCCGGGAATGCAGATGAGGGGCATGGCATCCGGAAATAATCAGCCCTTGTGGGGGAAGACCCCGTTGTTCCAGAAGCCGGCAGGTTTCAAACGCCACCTGCGCGCCCATGCTGTGCCCGGCAAGTAAAAGCGGGGCGTCAGGCAATACGCTCTCTTCCAGTTCGTCCGCCAGCAGCGACGCCAGTTGCGTAATGCTGCTGAGCGGCGCCAGATGGCGCAGGCGATCGCGTCCCGGCCAGGTCACCAGGGAAAGCGCGATCTCCGCCATGGGGTGGTCTCGCCAGCGGCGAAACGCGCTACTGCTGCCGCCCGCGAAGGGGCACATCACCAGATGCGCCGTACTGGCGTTGCGGGCGGGCCATAACGGAATACACATCGCAGATTGCATCACCGGGACTCCTCATCGTGGCGGTAGAAAGCCGGTAACCGGTCGTGACGCGGCGGCGTCAGATGTCGGATCTCCGCATGGCCGGTCTTACGTAAAATCTGCTGCCATAAATGTGATAACGCGAGCTGATGAGCGGAGTGGCAGGCCGCCGGCAGATTTCCGCCCGCCAGATGGCAGCGCAGCTGCTGTAGCAACCTGCCGACCCCCTCCGGTCCGGCGGTTTCGCAGCAATCACGCCAGCTCAGGGGAGCCGCGCTGCGCGTCTGACCCGGCGGGTCGCGCAGGATCTCCGGCCTGCGGTAGAGACTACGACCATTCGCCTGATGTTCTGCGACAAACAGGCTGGATGACCAGACCACGGGGCCGTAGCTTGCCTCCAGCGAAAGATGACCTTCCGGCCAGCCCAGCAGCAAACGGTGCATAATCAGGCTGTGCATATCAGGATCGTCAGGATCGAGATAGCGCTGAAGCAGCAAACAGGCTTCTCCCGCCGGCCAGAAAAGTCTCAGACAGTGAAAGTCGCGAAAGCTACCGACCACTTCACACTCCACGCTGGCGGCATCAACCTCTAACGCCAGCAACAACAAATCCAGCGTGGAGTAGAGCAACTGTCGGCTGGTGGTAGCGTGAGCAACCGACGGCGCCTGATCCAGGCTGCGACGTAACCGCTGCGCATCCCCGAGCCAGGCGCGACCCGCACGCGCGTGCGGATAAAACGTGTTGACCCAATAGCAGCGGCCCCGTTCCTGCGCCAGCGCTTGTAAAGAACGGACGTCATCCGGGTGGAGGGGATGCTCCTGAATCACGTGCACGCCGCGGGTCAAAAAGTGCCGGGCAAGCTGGGTTCCGCTCCCGCCGGCGACGGTTGAGCGCACGACGATACAGGCGATATCCGGCATCTCGGCGATCTGTTCCGGCGAGGTATACAGGGGGATTCCAAACGCATAGGCCAGCTCTCTCGATCGCGCGCTTCCCTGGGACAGAAGACCAACCAGTTCCAGCCCCTCCTGGGGCTGCATAAAGGCGTTGAGGTACATTTCGCCAAATTTAGCGCCCACAATCAGTACGCGTTGCTTAGGGGCGGCGGACGGCATCATAACGTGTTCTCCGGTTGCGTTGAGGTTGCGCCGAACCAGCGCTTGATATGCTGCGCGCAGGTCTGAACGTGGGGGGGCTCCAGCATGATTTGCCAATGGCTGGCTTTAATCGCATAGCTGTCGGCGCGGTCTATCCAGGTTTGCCATTCGGTTTCCGCTGGCGTCCAGCGCGCGGGTCTCATCGCGGCATGCACGATGAGACAGGGGAGCGGAACGGTTTCGTCCGGCGTATGCTCGGTCAGTAAGCGCAGCAGATGCGCGATGTTGTCGATCCACGCTTCCGCCGCCTGTAGCGTCAGGTTTTGCGCCATTATTCCCGCCGTTCTGGCAAGGTCGATGAAGACGGCAAGCTGGCGGTCGGGCGTCAGCCGATCGAAATGTTCCGGCAGCGCCAGCGGCGTATCGCCTTCGGCTAACAGCCGCAGCAGGGCCGTCCGGTTTGCGCAACGAAAATCCTGTCGACACACGGGATCGATTAACGCCAGCCGTACCTGCTCGCCTTTGGCATCCAGGCGCTGCGCGGCGCCCGCCGCAAGAAAAGCGCCATACGACCAACCCGCCAGCGCATAAGGGCCGTGCGGCTGCTGGCGGCGGATACTCGCAACATACTCATCGATCATTCGATCAAGCGTGGCAAAACGCTGCGGCGATTTTGCCTGCAGGCCGAAAACGGGCATATTCAGTGCGCTGGCGAGCGGCAGCCAGGCGCTGATACCGCCGTCTGAAGCATGGAAAACAAACAACGTTTCGTCGCCACCTCCCTGGCAAATGGGCACAGGATTCTCCTCTCCTGACGAACAGGCCTGCAGATGGGCGCAGAAGTCGCTGAGCGTTGAATGGGTGAACAGATCCTGAAGGCTGGCGCTGGCAATCCCTCTGCGGTTCAACTGCGCGACCATCCTTGTCGCCATCAGGCTGTCGCCGCCCAGCGCGAAAAAGTCGTGATGTCTGGCCACGGGGCGAGACAGCAGCGTTTGCCAGAGTTCAGCGACCTGTTTTTCCAGCGCCGGATCGCCTACGGAGCTCGGTGTCGATTCGGCTGGCGCAATCTGTGCGTCAGGCGGGGCCGATAGCGGAGTAAATAACGTTTCTCGCTGCCGGATCTGCAACGCGGGCAGGGTGGCGCCAAAACGCTGCTGCAGATAGCGGCTCATGGCTGCTGTATCCGGGCGATTCACCCCAGGCGAACGTGCGACCAGCAGATGCTGGCGCAGCGGCGACGATTCCTGCGGCGGCCAGGCCAGTTCGTTGGCAAAACCGGCCTGCACAAGCACTTCCTGCCACGCCGAACGGGTGAGCATAGGTTTTTCATCCCGGCGGCGGAAATCGCGGTATCCGCTTAACCCTTCGATAAAGCCGACGCTCGCCAGCTGGAATACGCTGTTTCGTTCCGTCGCTTCAACGATCAGCAAGCGTCCGCCGGCTTTCAGCAACCGCTTTAATCGGCGCAACGACTGTACGACATGGCTGGCGTCGTGAAGCACGTTGACGGCAATAATCAGGTCGTAACCCGTCTCGGGGTGGGCGGTAAAATCCAGCGGCTGGTTGATATCGAATAAAGCGTAAGACACCCGCGATTCATCGTTGAAACGGGTTCGGGCGTCGTTGAGGAACTGCGCGGAGACATCCGTGAAATGGTATGACAGCCGCGTGTTTCGCGTGGCCTTCAGCACCGGTTCCGCGGTGGCCGCGGTTCCGGCGCCCACCTCGAGGATCCGTTCTGCGCCGCAAAGGGCGGCAATCTGCGCGGTATAGCGATTCAGACAAGCGCTGGCGGGGTTTTCGCGATACAGCGCGTCGGTTACGCGCAACGACTCGTTGAACAGCAGTTCCAGCGGCGAACACTGCCCGGAGAAGAGGTCGTCGTGCCGGGCGATGCAGGCGCCCAGATACTGCGCCAGCGCCTGGCTCCAGTGGGCTTGCGGGCACGCCTCGTGAGGCTCGGGAATGTCGCTGAGCGGAATGCGGCAGCGCCAGCTATCCCCCTCGCGCACTAACCATTCCCTTTCCGCCAGACACTGCAGCCACTGGCGTAGCAGGCGCCGGTGTGACGCTTGCGCGCCCAGCGCCTGTACTATTTCGCCAAATGGGTGGGCAACCTCCGGGGTGGTGAACAGACGGTGGCGATGTAGCGTGGCGGCGATCCCCTGCAGCGCGCGCGCCTCCAGCCAGCGCCAGGTCGCTTCCAGCTCGTCAAGTTGCGTCTGTTCAGGCAACGGCAGCGCCAGAGAGGCGAGATCGTGCTCATCATATAACGGCGCTGAGGACGGCGGATCCTCGGTCATAACGATATCCAGGGTTAACGCGCCATTTTCGCTAAATTCCGCTCTGGCCTGTTGGATGCCGGGGTATTCCTGCGCCGCTTGCTCAATATCCCGCAGATCGTAGTCCGTTTGCGCGTTCAGCGGCCAGCGGCGGCGGGGAATGTGTTCGGCAATGCCGCTGTCAATGGTCTTCAGGCCTTCAGGGTTGGTAATGGCGGCCTGCAGGATGGTGCAGTAGTCATTAAACATCGCTTCAGCTGCGCCCGGTTCCAGTACGTTGTCCATGCAGTACCAGCTAAACGTCAACGCGCCATTGCTCTCCATCACCTGATGATCCAGCCAGACCTGCGGCGTTTGCGTAAAGACATAGCAGGGTTCGCCGAACAGATGACTCATTGCCCGGTCGATAGCCATTCCTTCCAGCGTCATCCCCAGCATGCTGGTAAACACCACCGGCATCAGCGGTTGACGCTGGGATCCACGCTGGCGCCCCAGCTCGCGGATCGCCTCAACGCCGTTCACTTCGCTGTGCGCCATGTTTTGCCAGAGGCGCTGCTGGGTCCGTTGCATCTGCTCCTGCAGCGTTAGCGGCGTGGAGAAGTTAAAATCAACCAGCGTGACGGAGGTAAAATCCCCGATCAACTGGTTGATTTGCGGGTGGATCGGCTGGCGATTAAAGAACGTCAGGTTCAGCGTAAATGCCGTGGTACGACTCCAACGCTCAAGGGTGGCCGCAAACAGCGTGAGCAGCGCGGCGGAGGGGGTGAGGCCCTGCTGCTGCCAGCGTTGTTTCACCGCCTGCCACTCTTGCTTATCAAGCGTCGAAGTAAACGTGGTGAAGTGCGGGGTTTCCGGCGGTGTCTCCACCACCGGCAGTTCCGGCGCTGAAGGCAGTTGCGGTATTTTTTCCTGCCAGTAATCCCAGGCATTGTGCCATGCTGTTGTTTGTCGGCGCGCCTGTTCAGCCATCACGTAATCGCGGAAAGTGATATCGAGCGGTGGCAGCGTTTCTCCGCGCCAGACCTGGGCTAAATCGTCCATCATGACTTTAAAGCTCTGCACATCGAACTGCAGAAGATCGAGGTTCATGTGCAGGCGGTAGCGGCAATCATCGATTTCGCTGACCACCAGCTCAAAGAGCGGCCACTGGTCGGCAGGTAAAACGCGATAGCTCAGTTCATGGCGCCGTTTTTCCAGCGCCTGACACTGCTCTTGCGGGGAAAGCGCGCGCAGATCGTCGCGCGGGATACGATATGTCGGGGCTGTCGCCAGAACGCGCTGTTGTCCATCGGCATCTACCACCATCCGCAGCATATCGTGGCGGGCAATGAGCTGGTTCCATGCTTTCTCCAGTATGGCGAGATCGAACTCATCGTGGTGTTTATCCCATTCAAACAGCACGTGACAGGCAACGCCGCCATAGCCAATAAGATGGGTTCTGCCCAACCAGTAGGCATGCTGAATCGGCGTCAACGGGAAGGGCGCGTAACGCTTAGCGGCATCGTGCTGCAACATTTCTGGCGGCGATACGGCAGGCGCCATCTCTGCCTGAGAACAGATAAGCTGTGTGAGCCCGTGCGGCGAGAGATCCTGCCACGCCCGTTCCGCGTTGATGCGTACGCCCAGGTCATGTTGAATATCGCTACTGAGTTCAAGAAAGAGCAGCGAGTCCATTCCCAGCTGTAACAGATCCTGATCTGCGTTCAGCGAGGCAGGATCGTTCAGTCTTAGCTGCAGCGCAATGCGATTTTTCAGCCATGTCATCACCGCCGCTTTATCGCCGATGCTACCGTGGAAAGCATGGTTATCAGCGGGAGTCGCGGCTTGTTCTGTCGCTGCGGCGTTAAACAGAGCCTGCTGCAGCGGGGGCATTTTGTCGGTGAAAACGCGCATGGCCAGTCGCCAGGGGGCGCCGCGCATCACCGCTTGTTCAAGGTGCCAGCGTCCCTCGGCATCGCTTAACGCGCCCATGCCACGATCGGCAAGGGTCGTCAGCATCTCCGTCGTAGCCGCCCGGCCACTTTCTCCCCATGCGCCCCAGGCGATGGAGAGCACTTTCGGCGTAGCAAGGGAGGAGAACTGCCGGGCGAGTCCGTCAAGATAACCGCAGGCCAGCGCATGGGCGCTCTGGCCTGGCGCGCCGAGGGCGGCGGCGGCGGACGAATAGAGAATCAGATAACGGGCGTCGTGGTTGCCCAGCGTTTGTAATAGCTGGCTTGCCGCCTGCGCTTTGACCGCGAAAACGGCGGCCAGCTGGTGTTCATCGAGTTCCTGTAAGGGCCCATCAGCCAATACGCCAGCGGTATGAATTGCGCCGGCAATGCCGCCGCTGGTCGCCAGCTCATCAAGAACACGGGCCAGCTCTCCGGCATCACCCACATCACAACGGCAGACGCGAATCTCCACGTCCGCTGTGTCGCCTGGCCATGACGCATCCACGCGCGGCGCCAGTAGCGCGATGCGGCGCGCCCCTTTTTCTCTGAGCCAGTTCACGGCAAGACGGCCCAGTCCGCCAAACGCCCCGGTCACCAGATGCCAGCGGTTATCGCCGGCAAATACCTTCGCCGGTAATTCGGCGGCGCATCCCGCATTGGGCGCCAGCGAAGGGAGCCAGAAGCCGTTATCCCGGGCGGCTAGCCAGCGCTGTGACAATGAAACAGCGTTTAATCCTTGACGCAGCGTTTCCCACGAGTCGTTTTCAGCCATATCGATAGCGGCGATTAACCGTTCCGGCTGTTCGTTGGCCGCGACGCGAAGCATCGCCCACAGCGCGTGATGGGCCGCTGATAGCGCCTCGTTTTCCTCGATTCGCCACGCGCGGCGGGTGACGACAATCAAGCCGCCTGGGCTGACGCTGAGCGCCTCTTTCACCTGCATCGCTAACGCCAGCGTCTCCTCGCTATCATCGGCAATCATCAGGACAGAAGGGGCCTGCGGATCGTGAAGAATGCCGTATTGCGCCAGCGCCTCTTCGTGCGCAAGGGTACCGGCGCAGAAGCGGAATGCCAGCCGGCGGCTATTGCTGTCGATGCTGAGGGGCCTCCAGCGCCAATGATAATGCGTCTGCGGCGCAGGAAGAGGCGCGTCGGGCGCCAGCGGCAGCCACTTGCCGTCTGGATGACGGGCTTCCAAGCGCATCTCGCCGCGGGAAAAGGCTGCGTTTCGCCAGCTTAAGCGCACCTCTCCCAGCCATTGCGGGGCGGTAACGAGGGGCGGTTTCACGGGGGAATCGTCGCCGTGCCGCGCGGAGAGTCGCCGCCAGGCCTCCTGCCAGCGGGCGATAAACCGTTCCGGCTGACCTGCGCAATCGGACCAGTCGGCGAGATAATCAGGGTTATCCGGCAACGTCTGTTCCAGCGCGGGGTCTGGTGACGTGGACACCCCCTGGCCGGGCAGGGTGGCGAGAATGATATGTTCGCTCATCGCGGCGGTTGGGCTGCCGTCCTGCGGTAGCCACGCCACTTTGCTGAATCCGGCGCGGCGGCACTGCTGCTGCCACTGATGGGGGGTGAGGAAGAGCTCGCCTTCGCGGGCGTCGATATCCTGTAGCGGGAGGACCAGCGGGCCGAAAACGAAATCAAACAGACGCATTGGCTGGGTGATTTCGCGCATCAGCAGGCGCCCGCCCGGCTTGAGCAAGGGACGCAGATTATCGAGGGTTCGACCGATATGGCGCGTGGCATGGATCACGTTAGCCGCGACGATAAGATCGAAAGACTGCGCCGCAAAGCCCTGAGACTGCGCCTCTTGTTCGAGATCCAGCTCGTCGTAATGCACGAAGTCATAGTCGGCGAATTTCTGCTGCGCGCGGCGGGTGAACAGCGCGGAGATATCGGTGAAGTGGTACTCCAGCGCCGGTACGTCTTTGAGTTCCGGCAGCAGCCATGCGGTGGTGCCGCCGGTTCCGCCGCCGACTTCAAGAATGCGCAGCGGCTGATGGGGCTGACGCGCCTGGACGATACCCCGTAGTACCCCGGCGGCAATCTGGTTGAAATAGCGGCCGAAGCTGAATTCCTGATATAGCACCTCTACGCCGTCGGAAGCGCCTTGCGGGAAGATAATCGCCACCGGCTCTTCCGCGCCGCTCATCATGTCGTATAACCGATCGCCGGCACGGGCGATGGTATCGGGGATAGCCTGATAACCCTCACAATAATCGGCGAGTTCCGTCAGCAGGTTTTCCCGTTGCTGATGTTCAATGGGGCGGGCGCGGTAGTAGCGTCCCTCAGCGCAGCGGTAATCGCCGTCGACAACGCAGTTATTTAGCAGGCGCTGAAGCAGCTGCTGGTAGCGGGGCATCAGTCGTCCATGGCGCATAATGGTGATGGCGTCCACGCCGTTATCTATCGCATCGCCCGTACAGCGTTGTACCAGCCGATCGACATAGATGGCGTGCAGCCGCGTGGCGCACTGTTTAAGCGCCTCCAGACGGGGAAGTTCGAGCGCTGTCGCGGCGCTGCTGGCCACCTCGAGTCCAGCGGCAAACACAGCATCGGCTGGCTCGCAGGCAGAGGTGGCGGGTTCTTTCCAGTAACGCTCGGCCGCAAACGGATAGCATGGCGCGGAAATACGTTGCCCATCGCCTGCGAGAAGAGCAGCCCACGGTAAGGTGACGCCGGCCGCATATAGCTGGAGAAGCGCCTGATTCAGGACCGCGCTCGCCTCCTGGTTACGCCGGGCGCTGGCTATCCAGTAAGCGTCATCGCGGTATTCGCGCTGTCCGGAGGCAATCAGCTGGGCGTCGGGCCCCATTTCAACAAAAACGCGGGCGCCGAGCTTGCGCGCCGCCTGAATACTCTGAATAAAACGTACCGGCTGGCGCATATGGCGGCGCCAGTAATCCGCCTGGTTGAGTGTCGCCTCATCAATGACTTCGGAAGTAAGCGTGGAAATCAGCGGTGTTTGCCCCGGCTCGGCGAGCAGACCCGCGCAGGCCTCCTGGAAGCGATCGAGTATTGGTTCAAGTAAAGCGGAGTGCGCCGCGCCGGTTACGCTCAGGCGACGATAGTCGATCTCATGTTGCGAAAGCGCGGCGCAAAACTCCGCGATACGGACTTCCGGCCCGGAAAAGACCGTATGCCGGGTGCCGTTGTTGGCGGCGAGATCCAGCTCGAACTGACGGGCCAACGGCATCAATGCCTCTTCTTGCGCAAATACCGCCACCATCGCGCCGCTTGCGCACAGCTGCATCAGCGCGCCGCGCCGACATACCAGCGGCATGACCTGCTCAATGGTATAGTGTCCGCAGACAACGGCAGCGGCAAATTCGCCAACCGAGTGACCGATGGCGTAGTCCGGCTGCAATCCCTCGGCGCGCCAGTGGGCCGCCATCGCGATTTCGAACGCGACAATCGCCGGCTGGGCCCAGGCCATATTGTCAAGCTGCGCTGAATCGGGATTAAACATCACTTCCCGTAGCGAAGGCGTGAGCATGTCGCGACAGGCGGCAAAACAGCGCTCCAGCGTATCGGCAAACGCCGTTGAGTGCTGGTACAGAGACTGACCCATAGTGCGCCAGTGCGAACCCTGCCCGGTAAACAGCCACACCTGTTTGCCGCTGGCACCGTGACCGCTATAGACCGGCGAAGCCGATTTCGCGCCAGCCCAAGCGCTGAGCGCGGCGGCGGTGTCATGATTTAATGGCGCCGCCAGGCGGAAGGGAAGATCGAGACGGCGCGCGCGTAATGCCGTGAAGGCCAGATTGTTGGCATCCGCGTTCTCCCTCAGCGCCGTGGCATAGTCCGCGGCCAGCTGCCGCAACGCGGTGTCGCTGGCGGCGCTGAGCAACAGCGCGGAACTCTTGCTGCCGTCATCCGCGGTGGGGTAGCTTATATTGAGTTCGTCGGGCAGCGAAGCGACGATCATATGGCAGTTGGTGCCGCCAATACCGAAGGAGGAGACGCCCGCGTAGCGCACTTCGTCCTGCCACTCCTGCGCCGTCACCGGCACGGTAAAGGGGCTTTCCTCGAGCTTAAGCGCCGGGTTTGGCGTATGAAAATTCAGCATTGGCGGAATTTTTCCGCGACTGACCGCCAGAACGGTTTTCAGCAGTCCGGCAATGCCCGCCGCGGTATCCAGGTGACCAACGTTGCTCTTCACGGAACCCAGCGCGCAGCGCTGTTGCGGCGGGCGGGGAGCGTAGACGTTGCGCAGGGCTTCTATTTCAATCGCGTCTCCCAGCGGCGTGCCGGTACCGTGGGTTTCAATGTAGCCGATCTGCCTGTCGTCGATGGCCGCCAGCATTAACGCTTCTTCGATGACCGCTTGCTGTCCTGCCACCGACGGCGCGGTATAGCCCACTTTTCTGTTTCCGTCGTTGTTGACCGCGCTGGAGAGGATCACCGCGATAATCGGATCGCCTGACAGCAGCGCGTCCTTCAGGCGACGCAGCACCACGCAGCCGAGACCGTTGCCGGCCCAGGTGCCCTCTGCCGAGGCGTCAAAAGGGCGACAGTGGCCGTCGGGAGAGAAAATCATCCCGGGCTGGTAGCGATAACCCGCCTGCTGGGGAAAGGAAAGCGCCACGCCGCCGGCTACCGCCATATCGGATTCGCCTGCGCGCAGGCTTTCGCAGGCCAGATGGACCGCAACCAGCGAACTGGAGCAGGCGGTCTGTACCGATAACGCCGGGCCGTGCAGATTGAGTTTGTAGGCCGCGCGGGTGGCTATATAGTCCTTGTCATTGCCCATCAGAGACTGCAGGCCCTTGACCTGTGCTACCTCTGTCACGTTCAGGGCTTCGCGGCCGGGATAGGTGCTCATCCGCGAAGAGGCGAAAACGCCGGTCTTATGGGGGACGGCGCCCGGGGCGTAACCTGCATGCTCCAGCGCATGCCAGACCGCCTGTAAAAACAGGCGCTGCTGGGGATCTATCGACTCCGCTTCCTGCCGCGAATAGCCAAACAGGGTGGCATCGAAGCAGTCAGCGTTGTCTAAAACCGTTCCAATATTGACGTAACAAGGATCGTCAATAATGGCGGTATCCAGCCCGGCGGCCAGAAGCGCTTCACGCGTAAAGCGTCGGCTGCATTCGCGGCCTTCCAGCAGATTCCGCCAGAAGGTTTCGCCATCCGGCGCTTCAGGAAAATGGCAGGCGTAGCCGATGACTGCGACAGGTTCGCAGTCCGGGTAGCGTTGAGCGATCGATGCATCAATGGAATCTGCTGTTGGCGCAGAAGAGAAGCGCAAGTTATCCATAATCGGTCCCGTTTCCTAAAATTGACAAAGTCAGTGGCGCGCCATGCGTTGGCGATGGCGTCCGGGAAAAGTCAGTTTGTATCGCGTCAAAGGCGCCGCTGACGCCGGCGAACCGGCCGCACGCGTTTGGTTTGCTCCTCCAGGGCTACGCCGGCCAGATAATTGGCCAGCGCGACAGGAGAAGGGTGAGTGAACAGGTCAAGCAGCGTCAGGGCAGCGAATTCGTGACGTTGTAACAAAACGTGCAGCTGCACCAGATTCAGCGACGTGGCGCCCGCCTCAAAAAAGTTCTCTGCGGGTGCGACAGGTTCGCCAACCACCTCACGAAAGGCGTCGCAAATCAGGCTGACGCTGCTCTCGTCCGCCGCGACCCGCGGCTGAGTGCGCTCAGGGCGCAGCCGGTGGGCGCGTTGCTCCGTGACCTTAAGCGGGGGAACCAGGTCGGCGAGCGACAGCTGCCAGCTGCTGTCATCCTCCGCCATTCGGTTAAGCAAGGCGCAATACTGTGCAAACTGGCGCTCCACCTGCCCGTCAGGAAACAGGGCGGCGACAAAATCCCAGTTAAAGCGCAGTTCCCCTTCAGATTCATAAACCTGGTGATCGAGCCAGACCTGCGGCGTCTGGGATATACCCCACACCGGTTTGAGCAGATTGCGCTGGGCAAGGAAGTTATCCTGCTCAAAGCCCAGCGCGCTGGTAAAGACGACGGGCATTGGGACAGCCGGTACGTTTTGCCGCCGCGCCAGTTGCCGCATCACGCGTATTGCCGATACATCGCGGTGGTTGAGGCTCTCGCTTAGTCGCTGCTGCAATAACCGCGCGCTTTGCAGCCAGCTCTCGCCGGGATGCCAGCTCAGCAGCATCAGCGAAGTAAAGTCGCCCAGGATCTGGTTGATTTGCGGGTGCAGCGGTCGTCTGTCGAAAAGCGTAAGGTTAAGCGTGAAATCGGGCTGTGCGCTCCATGCAGCAAGAACCGTTGACCACACGGATAACAGTACGGCCGACGGGGTGAGATGAGCGTCAGCCGCCCGCTGTTTCAGGCGACGCCAGCGCGCGCTGTCCATTGCACCATTGAGCCGTGCGAAGCGCGGCGTCTCAACGTCCTGAGGCAAGCAGCGTAGCGGTAACGCAGGCGCCGGAGGAATATCATCTAGCTGCGTTTGCCACCATGCCAGAGAGTCGGGATTGGGCGTCTGCAGCGCGGGTTGCTGCAGATAATCCCTGAAGGTAACGGGAAGCGGCGGTGGCAGCTGCTGCGGATAGCGATAGCCGTGTTCCAGTTCCGACAACAGGATCTGCATGCTCAACCCGTCAAGCAACAGGTTATCCAGACACAGCCACAGGCGGGCGGGCATCCCGTCGACGAACCCGACCTGGAGATCGAATACCGGCCAGACTTCAGGGTTGAGAACCTGATGCGCCAGTCTGTCGCGTACCTGTAGCGCCTCTTCGGGGCTGTGCAGAATGTGCGCGGGTATCACCCACGGGGGAGTCTGTTCGAGAACCCGCTGTTGTCCATCCCGCACCACGGCGCGCAGCATATCGTGGCGGGCGATTAACCGGTTCCAGACCTTCTCCAGCCGGTGAATATCCAGATCGGCAATTTCAAATTCAACAAAGAAGTGTGAGCCTACGCCGCCAAGGGCAAAGCCCGGCTGACGCCCGACCAGGTAAGCCTGCTGCACGTCAGTCAGCGCGAAAGGCCGGTAGCGTTCTTCAGGGGAGTGGACAAAGGGTTGTTCAACAGGGAGGTCGGTTTTACGCAGCGTGGCGGCAAAATCAGCCAGCCGGGGGTGATTAAACAGGTCGCTTAATCGTGCTTTATAACCCGCCTGGTGGAGCTGTCCGATCAGCCTGGTGGCTAGCAGGCTATCACCGCCATGCTGGAAGAAGTCGGTTTCTCTGCTGACGGCGCCCATCGACAAGAGCGGCTGCCAGATGACGGCAACCTGCTTCTCAATATCGCCCAGGGGTAAATCCGCTTCAGTCCGGTTTTCAGCTTCCGGGGTATGACAGCGCTTTAGCGTCTGATAGTCAATTTTGCCGTTCGCCGTCAGCGGTAAGGCGTCAAGTAAGACGATCCGTTTCGGTACCATCCACCCCGGCAGACGTTCGGCGAGAGCGGACTGCAGCTGACGAGGATCGCGGCGTACCTGGCTAACGGGGCATTGTACGAGGAAGCGCTGCAATCCCTCGACTTCATCGCCGTGCTGGCAGTTGAAAGCGGCGGCGGTAAATATCGCCCCCCAGTCAGCGCTATTGTGAAGCAAGGCTTCGGGCTGATCATCGGTTAACAGAAGCGTGCTGAGCAGGGCGGAGGGCGTTAACTGACGAAACTCCAACACGTAGAGCAGCGCGCCTGGAACGGCCAGCTGCTGTAATGCCGCGAGGAGCCCGGGCTCTTCCGGCAGCAGACGATGCAGGGCGTTATTCAGCCAGATAATGTCCGCCGAATGAGCATGCGCCGCCAGCGTGTCTGCACTCCAGAGGGCGAGACGGGCGTCAGACCACGGTGCAAGCCGCTGTCGGGCGCTCAGCAGCAGCTCCTGGCTGTGCTCGAGCCCGACATACTCAATCTCGTCAGCGCTAAGCCGGGTTAGCAGGCACTCTGCGGCGCGGGCGGTGCGGACACCCACCTCTAGCAGGCGTACCGGGCGCTGTAAACGCCGGGAAAGCTGTTGACAGATTTTCGCCAGTTCCTCGATATACAGGGCGCTGGCCGGATGGTCGAATGCCAGACTTTCCGGCGACCACCGCGCATCGTTCAGTAATGACAGTTCGTGGCGAGCGCCGCGAAGGATCTGCGTTAAGGTGAGGTCATGCCCGCTGAAAGAAGGAGGGTTATTCTCCGGCGCTTCCCCCGCACAAACCTGATAACCCTCAGCGGCGGGCCGCAGCCGCTGTTGGGTCACGAGAAAAGCTAACCAGCTTTCCACCACGGCCCGCCAGCGAGGCTGGATAGCGAGAGCATTCATCAGGGGAAGCGGATCGGCGCCAGGAGTTTGACCCGGTTTCAGTTTTAACAGGCGATGCTGAAGAAAATCAGCGACCTGGCCGGCGGAGATTTCTGGGGGGCAGACACAGCAGGACAGCGTTCCGGCAAGCCCGCGCCACTCCTGGGGCAGCGCCGGGTCCCGATGATGGGTAACACAGAAAGCCGAACCCTGAGGCACAACCCAGGCCGCCAGGGTCTTTTCTTTTTCGCCGATTGCCACAACGGTTGACTGTTTCACTCCCGCCAGCTGGCTGAGCGCACTTTCGATTTCACCCAACTCGATGCGATATCCCCCGACTTTGACCTGCTTATCGCGACGACCGAGGAACTCTAACGTACCGTCCGGCCAGTAGCACCCGAGATCGCCGGTGCGATACCAGCGCGCGTTCGATTGCGTCACAAACTGCTGCTCGCTGCGTACAGGATCGTTAAAGTAGCCTTCCGCGACTCCGATACCGCCAATCCACAATTCGCCCGGAACCCAGTCCGGGCAGTCCCGGCCCAGTTCATCCACCACCCGGTAACGTTGGTTGGCCAGCGGAAAACCATAAGGGATGGCGCGCCAGTGGTCAGGGACCCGGTTAATTTCACAGGCGTTAGACCAGATAGACGCCTCGGTGGCGCCGCCCATGGCGATAAACTGTCCCTGAGGGCGGAAGGCGTGATAGCGGGCAGGGAGATCGAGGCCGATCCAGTCGCCGGAAAGCATGACCGCCCGCAGTTTCTCCGGCGCGGCGTCGGCGAAACCTTCACACCAGGTCAGCAGCATATCGAACAGCGCCGGGACGCTGTTCCAGAGCGTAACCTGATGACGCTGGATCAATTCGCACCATGCGTAAGGATCGCGCCGTTGATTTTCCATAACGATAACCAGCGCGCCGCCGGCGCTCAGAACGCCAAAAATGTCGTAAACCGATAAATCAAAATGCAGGGCGGAGAGGGCCAGCACTCTGTCTCCGGGACCCACCTGGTAACGAGTATTGATATCGCAGCAGGTATTCAGCGCTGCACGGTGAGAAATAACCACGCCTTTCGGCGTGCCGGTCGACCCGGAGGTATAGATAATGTAGGCCGGCTGCGTCGGCGCGCGCGCCGCCTGGTCGGCTAGCGGCTCCGCCTCAATGGCCTGCTGCCAGGTCAGGTGGGGAATATCGTCTGACCTGGCGCTGGCGTCGTGCTGGCAGGTGAGCACCAGCCGGACGTTGGCGTCGGTGTAGATTTTCCCGCGCCGCGCGGCGGGCTGGTCGAGCGAAACCGGAACGTACACCGCCCCGGACAGCAGAACGGCGAGGACCGCAACCAGCTGTCCCGCGCCTTTCGACATTGTAATAGCGACATTGTCGCCGGGCTGAACCCCGCACGCGATTAACCTGCCAGCGCAGCGGCGCGCATTCTCGGTCAGCTCACGATAATTCCACTGATAATGCGCGTCCGTTACCGCCAGCGCCTGCGGCTGCCGGAGGGCGATGCGGAAAATGCCTTCATGCAGCAAGCCTTGAGGAACGGGTGCGTCGGTTGCGTTAACCCGTTGACGTATCTCCCGCTGGCTTTGGGGCATCCTGTCCGCGAACGGCTTCTTCCAGGCGCTTTCATCATCGCAGAGTTGGTTAATCAGCTGGCAGTAGGCGTTGAACAACGTCTCGACCAGCGCCGGAGGGAACAACGCGTCATTGCTATCCCATTGTAGCCAGACCTCGCCCCGATGCTCGAACGCCAGATGATCTATCCAGACCTGCGGCGTCTGCGAGATGCCCCATTCCGGTTCGCCCAGCGGCGACTCATCGCGGCTGCTGTACAGGGAGCGCCCAAGATTGCTGGTAAATACCACCGGGGCGCCGTGGGGATGGCTTTGCTGGCGTTTGAGTTCACGAAGGAGCTCGACGCCGGACCAGTGGCGATGCTCCCAGTCCTCAGTAAACGTGAGCTGGTTTTTACGCGCCAGGTTGCTGACGGTATCGCCATCGCAGGCGGTATCCAGCAGAAGAATATTGGTGAAGTCGGCAAGCATTGCGTCAACCGCCGGGTGCAGCGGCTGGCGGTCAAATAACGTGATATTGAGCAGCAGCCGGGTCAGGCCGCCCCAGCGCGCCAGAACGGCAGCAAAACAGGTCGCCAGCGCCATAGTCGGCGTCACGCCATTCTCACCGGCCCGTTGGCTAAAGGCGTTCCAGCGTGTTGTCGGGACAATCATGCGGCGTCGGGTATTACGGACTTCACGCAGCGTTGCGGGTTCGCAGGCTAGCGGTAAAACCGGCGCGGGCGGCAGCGTCGATGCTTTCGCCAGCCAGTAGGCGCGCGCTTTGTCGAGCAGCGGCTGATTGATCTTCTGCTGATGCAGCAAATAAGCGCGGAAATCATAGCGGGCGTCGCCGGGCGGTAGCGACTCTCCGGCCAGCAGGGCGTTAAGTTCATCGAAGAACAGCGTAAAGCTGGAAGCGTCCATAATCAGCAGGTCGATATTGACATGGAGGCGGTGGCGATTGTCCGGCAAGAGCGTCAACTGGAAATCGAAGGTTTCACCCATTTCCACGCGTAAAAGACGGTGGCTCAGGCGCTGGCGCAATGTTTCCAGATAGGCCTGGCGGTTTGTCTCGTCGGTCTGGCGTAAATCATGAACGGTGACGCCGTTCCAGTGTGGCTGCGGTAGCCAGACCTGCTGCCCGTCAGCGCGAAAGGCTATATGCAGCATCGGGTGGCGTTGCAGTAAGATCGTGATGGCCTGTTCCAGCTGTGGCGCCGTGAGATAATGGCCGACAAACTCCTGATACAGATGGCAACCGACGCCGCCCAGCGTCTGTCCGGGCATTCGGCCCGTCAGATAGGCATGCTGTACCGGCGTCAGCGGGAAGGGGGTACGCTCGCTCATGACTGGCCACGCCGCGTCAGCCGGGGAGCTTGCATTATCCGGTTTTTCACCCGAACGGATGCGCATCAGCTGGCGCCATGCTGCCAACGTGGGGACGGCATACAGCTCGCGAAGGGTGAGACGGTAGCCCTTTTTACGAAACCAGTGTAACCATCTCATTAATCTTATGGAGTCCAGGCCCGCCTGGATCAGATTGCTCTCTTCTTGTAACTGCTGCGGCGCTAAATTCAGTTCCTGTATTAACAGTTCGCGTAATTGTTGATAATCAGCCGCTTCGCCGTTGTCCGATAACAGCGGATCCTGAGAGGGTGCGCCAGAAATCATTCTTCCTCCTGATGGCACGTCATACCAAAAGCATTGCGTATATGAGAATAATTATTATTAACAATTGAGCGCTACCCGAATCGGGTTTATTTATGCCCGTTTCGGTTTCACGGTCGGCAAAAAAAAGGTCCGGATGGCGAATCCGGGCCTTGTTAACGGAGGGGGTTCTGGGGTGAGTCCTGGTTAGATCACACGTTTGAAGGTCGACGGGGTGACGCCAAACTGCTTCTGAAATGCGGCGGAGAAATGGCTGGCGTTGGCATAGCCTAGATCCGCCGCCACCGTCATAACGGAAGTATTGCCATTAGCCAGCCGTCTTCTTGCCTCCTGCATGCGTTCGGCCTGAAAAAGTCCATAGACGCTGTTGTTGAACAGAACGCGAAATCCCCGCTTAATTTTAAGCACGCTTAAACCGGACTCTCTGGCGAGTTCGGTGACCCCCGGCGCCTGCGTCAAATCGGCCAGCAGCAGATCCTTTGCCCGCAGCAGTTTCTGGCGTTCCATCGGATTGAAGTGGCAGGAGGAACAGCTGGCGTCCTCGCGATGTTCATCCAGCACCAGGCTGAGCATCACCAGACTTTGTCCCTGTAGCCATAACGTCGACGGTTTTTGTTCATGAGTGAAGCCGCCGTGCATCCGCATCAGCGCATGACGCAGGGCCTGAGCCGTTAGGTGAGTTTCGGCATTACAACGTTGCTGCTGGCAACAGCAGTGGGAGTCGATCTTATTTTTAATGACCGAGCTAATATCCGGCACCCACAGCGCGAGGGCTTCAGGGCTGAAAGAGAGCGTAATGCTCTCGAACCGGCCGCAGTAGGAGGCGCTGCCGCGGCAGTCCGGCGTATGGGTAATGTAATGACGATCGCGCGCGAGTTCCCAGTCGGTGTGGCGGCTGTGTCCCTGGATCGCAAAGCGCGATGTGCCTTCCAGAATGCAAGAGAAGTTAATCCTGCCCAGGTCGTCGTGCAGCTGCAACGTCTCAGGCTGAGCAAAGTGGCCCCGCCAGAGCAAAATATCCATACCTTCCTGCAGCGAGCAGCGCAGCAGCTCACACTGGGCAGGAATAGTGCCGTCGTTCGCGGGTTTTCCAACCACTAGCTGGTGAATAGAGATGGCAGATTGCGTATGTGGTGACTCCGTCATGACCGGGTTATCTCCCTGTGGCTTAGACCAATGCGGGTATAAATAGAACCGAATGGGGTAGATGAGTAATTGATAATGGTTATTATTCACATTAATTCCCGGAACGCCACCTTGAAATAGTGTTTTTGGCGTCCATAAAAATTCATCAGGAAAATCAGCCACTCCCATGTCATCTCACTCATCCAACACTGAATCGCTGTCCCGATTTCCTCTTTGGCAGGTGATTACCCCGGTTCGCCGGAAGGTGCTCCTGGCTATGGCGCTGGCAGGGCTGGCGGCCTTAACCAGCCTGGGGGCGCTGCTTTTTCTGGCATGGTGCCTGCGCGATCTGCGCGGGGCGCCTGACTTCATCCCCGTCTGGCCGCTGAGCGGCGTAGTTGGCTGCGTGATAGCGACCTTTATCCTGCGCCTGCAGGCGTTCAATACCTCTCATTATGCGGCTTTCCATCTGGAGAATATTCTGCGCAGCAGATTAGCCCACAAGACCCTACAGCTTGCGCCGGGCGCGTTACAGCAGATGGGCAGCGGATCGGTGACGAAAGTGATGCTGGATGATGTGAAGTCGTTACATATTTTTGTTGCTGACAGTACGCCGCTCTATGCCCGCGCCATAATCATGCCGCTGGCGACTGTTGTTCTCGTATTCTGGCTGGACTGGCGACTGGCCATCGCGACGCTGGGGGTACTGGCGTTTGGTTCGGTGGTGCTGTTACTCGCCCGGCAGCGCTCGGAAAACATGGCTCAGCGTTATCATCAGGCGCGTGAACGGGTCAGCGCCGCGGTGATTGAGTTCGTACAGGCCATGCCGGTTGTGAGGACTTTTGATAGCGGCAGTACCAGCTTTTTGCGCTATCAACATGCCCTCGAAGAGTGGGTCGATGTGCTCAAAAGCTGGTATCGACAGGCCGGATTTTCAGCGCGTTTTTCATTCTCGATTCTGAACCCGCTGCCGACCTTATTCGTTCTTATCTGGTGCGGATACGGCCTGCTGCACGCTGGTAGTCTCGATTTTATCGCCTGGGTAGCCGTATTACTGATAGCCAGCGGAATGGCCGAAGCGGTAATGCCGATGATGATGCTTAATAACCTGGTCGCGCAAACGCGTTTAAGCGTTCAGCGTATCTATCAGGTTCTCACGATGCCGGAACTTTCGCGCCCGCGAGCCGATCGACAGCCGAAAGAGGCGAGTATCACCTTTGAGCAGGTAAGCTTTCATTATCCGCAAGCGCGGACTGGCGCCGCGTTGCAGGAGGTAAGCTTTCACGTGCCTGTCGGGCAAATTGTGGCGCTGGTAGGGCCAAGCGGCGCCGGGAAAAGCACCGTGGCGCGGCTGCTGCTACGTTATGCCGATCCCGACAAAGGCCATATTCGTATTGGCGGCGTGGATCTGCGCGATATGCGGATAGAGACCCTGATGAAGCAAATCTCGTTTGTGTTTCAGGACAACTTTCTTTTTGCCGACACGATCGCCAATAACATCCGTCTGGGCGCGCCGGATACGCCGCTGGAATCGGTGATAGCGGCGGCCAGAGTGGCGCAGGCGCATGAGTTTATTAGCGCGTTGCCGGAGGGTTACAGCACGCGAGTCGGGGAACGAGGGGTATTCCTCTCCGGCGGGCAGCGGCAGCGCATCACCATCGCCCGGGCGCTTTTGCAGGACCGTCCCATTCTGGTGCTTGATGAAGCGACGGCGTTTGCCGATCCGGAAGGTGAAGCGGCGCTTATCAAAGCCCTCGCGGCTGCCATGCGCGGCCGGACGGTCATCATGGTCGCGCATCGTCTCTCCATGGTGAGTCAGGCCGATGTGATATTGCTGTTTTCCGACGGTCAGCTTCGGGAAAGCGGGAGCCACGGGCAGCTATTGGCGCAGGGTGGCCTGTATCAACGGCTATGGCAACGCTATCAGCAGGCGCAGCAGTGGGCGCCGGGTGGAACGCAGGAAGAGGCGGAGCAAAATGAAAGTCACTAACCCGGCGGATAATCTGGCCTGGCGCGCGATCTGGCGCCAGCTTATCTCCAGCGTGGGCAGTCAGGTGGGAACGCTGCGGCGCAGTCTGTTTGCTCTGCTGCTGGCGGCATTGATGCAGGGGATCGCCTTCGCCTGCCTCTATCCGATCGTTGATGCGCTGCTACGGAATGAGGCATCTCGACTTCTTCACTGGGCTTTGGCCTTCAGCATTGCGGCGTTTGTGACGCTGGCTCTCCGCTGGTATGGGCTGGGCTTTGAATACCGCGGGCATCTGGCGCAGGCCACCCATGAACTGCGTCTGCGCCTGGGCGAACAATTACGCCGCGTGCCGCTGGAGAGGCTCCAGCGCGGCAGAGCGGGCGAAACGAACGCCTTGTTGCTGGGCTCCGTGGATGAAAACCTCAACTATGTGATTGCGATAGCCAATATTTTACTGCTGACCATCGTTACGCCGCTGACGGCGTCGCTGGCGACATTGTGGATCGACTGGCGGTTGGGGCTGGTGATGCTGCTGATCTTCCCCTTGCTGGCGCCGTTTTATTACTGGCGCCGCCCGGCGATGAGGCGACAAATGCAGACCTTGGGCGAAGCGCACCAGCGGCTGAGCGGGGATATTGTTGAATTTGTGCAGGGGATGGTGATATTGCGTACCTGCGGTAGCGATGCTGATAAAAGCCGGGCGCTGCGGGATCATTTTAACGCTCTGGAAAACTTACAGACCCGCACTCACCGCCAGAGCGCGGGCGCGACGATGCTGATCGCCGGCGTTGTGGAGCTGGGACTACAGGTGGTGGTGTTGTGCGGAATCATCTGGGTGGGCACGGGCACATTGAACCTCGCCTTTCTGATTGCCGCCACCGCGATGATTATGCGTTTCGCTGAACCGATGGCCATGTTTATAAGCTACACCTCGGTGGTGGAACTGATTGCCAGCGCCTTACAGCGTATTGAGCAGTTTATGGCGATCGCGCCGCTTCCCGTTGCAGAACGCGGAGAGATGCCGGAACGTTACGATATCCGCTTTGACAATATTCATTACCGCTATGACGACAGCGGCGATCCCGCGCTCAATGACCTCTCTTTGACCTTTCCGGCGGCCAGTATGAGCGCGCTGGTGGGCGCTTCCGGCGCAGGTAAAACCACGGTCAGCAAACTGTTAATGCGCTATGCCGATCCGCAGCAAGGGCGGATTTCTATCGGCGGCGTCGATATTCGTCGCCTCACGGCGGAACAGCTCAACAGCCTGATTTCCGTCGTATTCCAGGATGTCTGGCTGTTTGATGACACATTGCTGGCGAATATCCTGATTGCGCGCCCGCAGGCGACCCAGCAGGAAGTAGAAGAGGCCGCCCGCGCGGCGCAGTGTCTTGAATTCATTACCCGCCTTCCTCAAGGCTGGCTGACGCCAATGGGCGAGATGGGCGGACAGCTATCGGGCGGCGAGCGCCAGCGGATTTCCATTGCCAGGGCCTTATTGAAAGATGCGCCGATCGTCATTCTTGATGAGCCGACCGCCGCGCTGGATATCGATAGCGAGCTGGCGGTACAGAAAGCTATCGATAACCTGGTTCACAACCGGACGGTGATTATTATCGCCCATCGCCTGTCTACCATCGTCGGGGCAGGAAATATCCTGGTGATGGAGGAGGGCAAAGTGGTTGAACAGGGCACCCATGCGCAGTTGCTCTCTCTTCATGGGCGTTACCAGGCGCTGTGGCACGCGCAAATGGCCGCCCGCGTCTGGCGCGCCGAAGGGGTTTCCACGTCAGAGGAGGTGGCGCATGAGTGACGTTCCGTCGAATGTGAAACCGTTGACGTTAACCACCGGGCGGGTGATTTTCGCCATTGCCGGCATCTATGTGACACAGAGTCTGGTATCGGCGCTCTCGATGCAGTCCTTACCGGCGCTGGTGCGCGCTGCTGGCGGATCGCTTGCGCTTGCCGGGGCCACAACCCTGTTTATGCTGCCCTGGGCGCTGAAGTTTATTTGGGCGCCGTGGGTCGAGCGCTGGCGGCTACCTCCTGGCAGCCCGCAGCGCCGTTCCCGCATGCTGATCCTGCGCGGGCAGGCTGCGCTCGCGGCGATCCTGGCGATTGCCGCCGCGATTGGCGGGACAGGGCGAGAAGGCGTATTGCCCGAAACGATAGTCGTCGCGCTATTTGCGCTGTTTATGGTGGCGGGTACGGTCGCCTCCACTATTGATATCGCCAGCGATGGTTTTTGCGTCGATCAGCTGACCCGCGCAGGGTACGGTTGGGGAAACAGCGTGCAGGTCGGCGGCAGCTATCTGGGAATGATGTGCGGCGGCGGGGTGTTTCTGATGCTGTCGGCGACCGTCGGCTGGCCTGCGGCCATGCTGATGATGGCGGCGCTGATCCTGGTCTTATCCGTACCCCTGTGGCGCGTTGCCGAACCAACGCGCGCAGCATCTGTTCCGCATGTTCCGGCATTGGGTTATGCGCTTAGAAGGCGAAAGGCTCGTCTGGGCTTAATGCTGGTATTGATGCTGAATTCCGGCATGCGGTTTGTGCTGCCTCTTCTGGCGCCGTTGCTGTTGGATCATGGTCTGAGCATGTCAGCGCTCGGCGCGCTGTTCAGCGGCGGTAATATTGCGGCGGGCATAGCCGGAACGCTGGCGGGTGGATTGCTGATGAAATACCTCTCACCCGGCAGAGCGCTGTTTACGGCTTATGGCGTGCAGGGCATCGCGCTGCTGGCGGTAGTGATGACGCTGAAGATAGCGCCGGGTCCTCTACTGCTGCCGATTCTCCAGGTATTGATCGTTGTTCAATCTGTTTCGCTGGCCTGCGCGTTGGTCTGTCTTTACGCCACGCTGATGGCGCTTTCTTCTCCTTTGCAGGCCGGTGTCGATTTTACGCTCTTTCAATGTACTGACGCCGCCATCGCCATTCTGGCCGGCGTAGTCGGCGGCGTTGTCGCGCAGCGCTTTGGCTATACGGCCTGCTTCCTGTTTGCCGGCTTATTCACGTTGCTGGCGGCGTGGATTGTTTCTATCAGACTGCGTTCGGCAAAAGAACTGATGACAAGCTCAATTGATTGATTCGGGAATAACACAGAGAGGTAAGGGATGAAAATCAGTGAATTTTTACACCTGGCGTTACCAGAGGAGCAATGGCTGCCGATGATTTCTGGCGTCTTACGTCAGTTCGGAGATGAAGAGTGCTATGTCTATGAGCGCCAACCTTGCTGGTACATAGGTAAAGGATGCCAGGCGCAACTGCAGATTAATGCCGACGGCACCCAGGCGACATTCATTGATGATGCCGGAGAACAAAAGTGGGCGGTAGATTCGATTATCGACTGCGCGCGTCGTTTTATGACGCATCCGCGGGTAAGAGGATGCCGGGTATATGGCCAGGTTGGGTTCAACTTTGCGGCCCATGCGCGGGGAATGGCCTTTGATGCCGGCGAGTGGCCGCTGCTAACGTTAACCGCTCCCCGTGAAGAACTTATTTTTGAGAAGGGAAATGTTACCGTTTACGCGGACTCCGCCGACGGATGCCGCCGTCTGTGCGAGTGGGTAAAAGAGGTCGATACGGCGACACCATGCGGGCCAATGGTTGTGGATACCGCCCTGGACGGTGAAGCGTATAAACAGCAGGTTGCGCGCGCCGTTTCGGCGATCCGCCGCGGCGATTACGTTAAAGTCATCGTCTCACGCGCGATTCCTCTGCCTGCGCGAATTGATATGCCCGCTACGCTGCTATATGGACGGCAGGCCAACACGCCCACCCGTACGTTTATGTTTCGCCAGCAAGAACGCGAGGCGCTGGGTTTTAGTCCGGAA
Organism: Klebsiella pasteurii; assembly: GCF_018139045.1. Lineage (NCBI taxonomy): Bacteria > Pseudomonadati > Pseudomonadota > Gammaproteobacteria > Enterobacterales > Enterobacteriaceae > Klebsiella > Klebsiella pasteurii. Next base: position 1,081,877 of record NZ_CP073236.1, on the reverse strand, counting down.
CTGGTGATGTCGGTGACGGGAAACAAAGTGGTCACTGAGCCGCTGGCGGGCACCCGCGATCGCATGGGCGATACGGCGCATAATCAGGCAAATGAGAGGGAGCTGCTGCACGACGGTAAAGAGGTGCTTGAGCATATCCTCTCGGTCAAAGAGGCCATTGCCGAACTGGAGGCGGTTTGCCAGCCCGGCAGCGTAGTGGTCGAGGATTTGATGTCGGTTCGCCAGCGCGGCAGCGTCCAGCATCTGGGGTCTGGCGTCAGCGGCCAGCTCGCGGAAGATAAGGATGCCTGGGATGCGTTTACCGTGCTGTTTCCGTCAATTACCGCGTCAGGTATCCCTAAAAAAGCGGCCCTCAACGCGATCATGCAAATTGAAAAAACGCCGCGGGAGCTCTATTCAGGCGCAATCCTGCTTCTGGAAGATACGTGCTTCGATGCGGCGTTAGTGCTGCGTTCCGTGTTTCAGGATAGCCAGCGCTGCTGGATACAGGCGGGGGCGGGTATCATCGCGCAATCTACGCCGGAGCGCGAACTGACGGAAACCCGGGAGAAATTAGCGAGCATTGCGCCCTATTTAAAGGTGCCCGCATGACGGTCATCGACCCTGTTTAAGGTGAAAAGTGCCAGCAAGCTGGCACTTTCTTTTCCCGGATTCAGGCGTTTATCGTGCGTCGGCCAGCGCCAGCTCGGCTTCTTGCTGCTGCGTGTTCTTACGCTGTTGCTCAAGCTCCAGCGCGCCGCGATGAGAGAGGTAGCAGAACAGAATGCAGCAGACGATCCCGCCCATCAGCAGATAGAACCCGCCGTGCCAGCCCATTTTATCCACCATCACGCCAAACAGGCTGGTGCCTAACGATGCGCCAAAGATGTAGCTCATAAATCCGCGCAGTCCCACGGCGGAGCCGACGGCAAAGCTGGGAACAATTTCCATAGTCTGGACGGAGGCCAGAAACTGCGGCACGTAAATCAGGCAGCCCACTATCGCCGCGAACACCGTCACCATCAGCAGAGATTCGCTTTTCCAGTAGCCGATCAGGCAGATGAAAATCAGCGCCATACAGATCATGGCAAGCGGCATGCGCCGTCCTTTGAACAGCTTGTCGGAGAGCCAGCCCGCCAGCAGGGTGGAAGGAATCGCCGCCCATTCAAAGAACAGGAAGGCGACGCTCATCTGCTCTTTGGAAAAATGTTTCACCGTCAGCAGATAGATAGGCAGCCAGCTGATCATGCCGAAACGCACCATATAGACAAACACGTCCACAAGGGAGACATACCAGGCGTTTTTGTTGCGCAGAACGTAGGTGCAGAAGATCTGGAATGCGCTCATATTCTCCGGCGCCTTTACCGCGTGTTTAGCGTTAAGCACCACCTTTTCTTCCGGCATCATCTCTTCCAGCGCAGGCAGGCCTTCCTCGCGCGGCGAACCTTTACCCAGCGCCAGTACGCTCAGGGCGAACACCACTGCCACGCAGGCCGGGACAATGTAGCTGGCGCTCTGCCAGTGCTCGGTACCGAGAATCGCAAACGCGGCGCCGACGATCGGGGCGACAATCCCGCCGCCGACGTTATGGGAAATGTTCCAGAAAGCCCCCACGCGACCGCGCTCCCGGCGAGGGAACCAGTTAGCGATGGTGATAAAAGAGGGGCCGACGCCCATCCCCTGAAACAGACCGTTCAGAACGACCAGCGCAGCGAAGAGCCAGAACGCGGTGCTGAACCCCAACCCGACGTTGACGATCGCGCACAGCACCAGGCCGCAGGCCATAAAGACTTTCGGGCTGGCTTTATCCGCCAGGCTGCTCATAACGCCTTTGCTGATCCCGTACGCAATGAGCATACAGCTGCTGAGCAAACCGATCTGCGTGGCGCTCAGATCTAACTGCTCTTTCAGATAAGGCGTGGATAAGGTGAAATTGTTGCGCACAATATAGTACGCCAGATAACCCAGAAATACGCTTAGCAGCGCCTGCATGCGGTAGCGGCCATAAGTTGCCTGCACTTTTTCAGCAGGCACTTTATTCGCCGACGGTCCTTTTTTTAATATTGATAACATGTCGTCACCTGTATTTTATATTGCTATGAAGGTCAGGAGTGGTCGGCATGAAGAGTGAAATAAGCGGGTATAAAATTCAAATCATCAAAATGAGTCAAAATTGACTCAACTTGATGAATTAAGGTGTTATTTTTGACACATTGAACATCAATAAAATCGCGGCTAATTAATTTAACGCGGATTTTATGTCAGGCTTGTGCGGATATTAACAAATTCCACATTCATTATCTGGTAATCTTTCCTGAGATTTCCGGTTGCCAATACAACTATTTTTCCGCTGGCGATGATTAATCCGCCAGGCGTCATAAACGGGTAAGTTTTGTCTCAACGCTATTTTTTCGGTATTTCAATATTTATGAACGGGATCACAAACAGGTTTTTTCGTCGGGGCGGGATGCTCAGCAAAACGTGGGCGCTGTGGCTGCTGGCCGCCGGGTTTAGTCCCTGTACGGCGCAAAGCGAAGAACTGGTGATGGCGACAACGTTTTCTCCCGGCGCCACCGCGTGGATTATCGCGCGCTGGCAAACGGAACCGGGGTCGGTGATGATTCGTACACTCAACCGCACCAGCGCCTCGCTGGAACAACTTCTTGATACGGCAAATGCGGAAAACGTTGATCTGGTTCTGACCTCATCACCGATGTTGCTGCAGCATCTTCAGGAACATCAAAAGCTGGCGCCGTTCAACGGCGCGCCGGCAGGCAGCCAACATCTGGTGCCGGAATCCATTCGTTCAACGTCCGTTGCCGTGGCGATGTCGGGGTTCGGTTTACTGATTAACCGCTCGGCGTTGACGACGCGGCATCTGCCCGCGCCAGCGGACTGGGACGATCTCACCGATCCCCGCTATCAGGGGGCGCTGCTGATGAGCAGCCCGTCGCGCTCGGACACCAATCATCTGATGGTAGAGTCGCTGTTGCAGCAACAAGGCTGGGTTAAAGGATGGCAGACGTTGTTGGCAAGCGCGGGAAATCTGGTCACGATTTCATCGCGCAGCTTTGGCGTGGCGGATAAAATTAAAAGCGGGCTGGGAGTGGCCGGTCCGGTAATTGATAACTATGCCAATCTGCTGTTGAACGATCCGCATCTGACCTTTACCTATTTTCCGCAGTCGGCCGTTTCGCCAACCTATGTCGCGGTGCTCAAAAACAGTCAGCACGCCAGCGAAGCGCGGCGCTTTATTCGCTATTTGCTCAGTCCGGAAGGGCAGCGGATCCTCGCCGATGCCAATACCGGAAAATACCCGGTGACGCCGCTGGCGGCGGGTAATCCGCGGTCAGCGCAGCAGGCGCGGCTGATGAATCAACCGCCGTTGGACTATCGCCTGATCCTCAAGCGTCAGCGTCTGGTTCAGCGAATGTTTGATACGGCCATCAGCTTTCGTCTCGCCCAGTTGAAAGATGCCTGGCGGGCGCTGCACAGCGCGGAAGCCCGTCTTAAGCGTCCGCTGCCAGAGATACGCGCGCTGTTAACCGGCGTCCCGGTCGACCCGGCGAGCAGTGAGGATGTAGCCTGGCTGGTGCAGTTCGACAGTAAGAGCTTTGCCGAGCAGCAAATGATGGAGTGGCAGCTCTGGTTTCTCAATAACCAGCGTCAGGCGATCGCAAAACTGGAAGAACTCAAATGATGGGCCGGTCCATATTGCAACGTTTGCGGCAAATCAGCATCAGCGCCAGCCTGCGCGGGGCTTTTCTGATGGGCGCGCTGCTGACGCTGATTGTCAGCGGCGTCAGCCTCTATTCATGGCATGAGCAAAGCTCGCAGATACGCTATTCGCTCGACGAGTATTTTCCCCGCATTCACTCCGCTTTTCTGATTGAAGGCAATCTCAATCTGGTGGTCGATCAGCTCAATGAGTTTCTGCTGGCGCCGAATACCACGGTGCGCCTGCAGCTGCGTAACCAGATTATTCAGCATCTGGATAAAATCGAGCGGCTGAGTCAGGGATTGTCACCCGCTGAACGCCGGCAGCTGAAGGTGATTTTGCAGGACAGCCGCGCGCTGCTGTCGGAACTGGATCGCGTGCTCTATAACATGTTTCTGGTGCGCGAAAAGGTCGGGGAGCTGTCCGCGCGTATCGACTGGCTGCACGACAATTTCACCACGGAGCTGAATTCTCTGGTGCAGGATTTTACCTGGCAGCAGGGAACACTGCTCGACCAAATTGAAGCCCGGCAAGGCGATGCGGCGCAGTATCTGAAACGCTCCCGGGAAGTGCAAAACGAGCAGCAGCAGGTCTATACGCTGGCCCGCATCGAGAATCAAATCGTTGACGATCTGCGCGACAGGCTAAATGAACTCAAGTCCGGAAATGACGATGGTATGCTGGTTGAGACGCATATCCGCTATCTCGAAAACCTGAAGAAAACGTCGGATGAAAATATTCGCGCGCTTGACGACTGGCCGAGCACGATCACCCTGCGACAAACTATTGATGAGCTGCTGGAAATCGGCATGGTGAAAAATAAGATGCCGGATACTATGCGCGACTATGTCACGGCGCAAAAAGCGTTAATGGACGCCAGCCGGGCAAGAGAAGCCACTTTGGGACGTTTCAGGACGCTGCTTGAGGCCCAACTTGGCAGCAGTCATCAGCAAATGCAGATGTTTAATCAGCGTATGGGGCAGATTGTCCGCGTCAGCGGCGGGTTGATCCTGGTGGCGACGCTACTGGCGCTGCTGCTGGCGTGGGTATTGAATCATTATTTTATTCGCTCGCGGCTGGTGAAACGCTTTACCGCGCTGAATCAGGCGGTGGTGCAGATTGGGTTAGGCCGGACGGATGCGACCATTCCAGTGTATGGACGGGATGAACTGGGGCGTATTGCCGGTTTGCTTCGCCATACGCTGGGTCAGCTTAACGCGCAGAAACAGCAACTTGAACAGGAGATCGGCGAGCGCAAAGCGATCGAGTCCGATCTCCGCGCTACACAGGACGAGCTGATCCAGACCGCAAAGCTGGCGGTGGTAGGGCAGACGATGACTACCCTGGCGCATGAGATCAATCAGCCGCTGAATGCGCTGTCGATGTACCTTTTTACGGCGGGACGGGCGATTGAGCAGGGGCAGGCAGAGCAGGCGCGAACGACGCTAAGTAAAGCGGAGGGGCTGATTAACCGCATTGACGCAATTATCCGCTCGCTACGACAGTTCACCCGCCGCGCAGAACTGGAAACGCCGCTGCATCCGGTCGATCTGCGGCAGACGTTTATGGTGGCGTGGGAACTACTGGCGATGCGCCATAGGCCGCAGCAGGGAACGCTGATGCTACCGGATGAAACCGTCTGGATCCGCGGCGATGAAGTGCGGGTCCATCAGGTACTGGTGAACGTGCTGTCGAATGCGCTCGACGCCTGCCCGAACGCCGCGAAAATTACTGTGAGCTGGCAAATGCACGGCGACACGCTGAGCGTGTTGATTGCCGACAACGGCCCCGGCTGGCCTGCGGCCTTGCTACCTTCATTGCTGAAGCCGTTCACTACCAGTAAAGATGTGGGGCTGGGGATTGGGCTGTCAATTTGCGTTTCTCTGATGACGCAAATGGAAGGGACGCTGCGCCTGGCGTCGACGTTAACGCGCAACGCCTGCGTGGTGCTGCAATTCAATTTAACGGATGCAAAAGATGTTGAGTAATGAGTGTTCGATTCTGCTGATTGATGATGATGCCGATGTGCTGGATGCCTATACACAGCTGCTTGAGCAGGCGGGTTATCACGTCCATGCCTGCGATAATCCCTTTGCGGCGCGGGAGTGGGTGCAGAGGGACTGGCCCGGTATTGTGCTGAGCGATGTCTGCATGCCAGGCTGCTCCGGCATCGACTTGATGACGCTGTTTCATCAGGATGATGAGCAACTGCCGATTGTGCTTATCACCGGGCATGGCGACGTGCCGATGGCGGTAGACGCGGTGAAAAAAGGAGCCTGGGATTTTTTGCAAAAGCCGGTCGATCCGGGAAAGCTGCTCTCGCTGGTGGACGCCGCGTTGCGCCAGCGGCAAGCGGTGATCGCGCGTCGCCAGTACGGCCAGCAAAAATTACGGGTTGAGCTGATCGGGCGCAGCCAATGGACGGAACAGTATCGCCAGCGCTTACAGCAACTGGCGGAGACGGATATTGCGGTCTGGCTTTACGGCGAACCGGGAACCGGCCGTATGACCGGCGCACGTTACCTGCACCAGCTGGGGCGTAACGCCGACGGTCCGTTTATCAACTGCGAATTGACTGCGGCCAACGCCCATACGCTGAATGACGCGATCGCCCAGGCGCAGGGCGGAACGCTGGTATTAAGCCATCCGGAGCACCTGACTCATGAGCAACAACATCAGCTGGTACAGGCGCAGAGCCATGAGAAGCGGCCTTTTCGCCTGATTGGCATCGGCAACGCTTCGCTGGTGGAGCTGGCGGCCAGCAGCCAGATTGTGGCGGAGCTCTATTACTGCTTCGCGATGACGCAAATTGCTTGCCTGCCGCTCACTAAGCGGCCTGATGATATCGAGCCGCTGTTCCATCACTATTTGCAGAAAACCTGCCGGCGGCTGAATCATCCCGTCCCGGAGGTGGATAGCCATCTGTTGAAAGGGATGATACGCCGGGTGTGGCTGAACAACGTCCGCGAACTGGCGAACGCAGCCGAACTGTTTGCGGTGGGAGTATTACCGCTCGCGGACACGGTGAATCCACAGATGCACGTTGGAGAACCCACTCCGCTCGATCGCCGGGTCGAGGATGTTGAACGGCAGATCATTACCGAAGCGCTGAATATCCACCAGGGGCGGATTAATGAAGTGGCGGAGTATCTGCTCATCCCGCGTAAAAAACTGTATCTCAGAATGAAGAAATATGGCCTGAGTAAAGAGCACTATAAGGGATTTTAGGGGCCGCAGAAGAGGAGGGGAGTAATATTCGGTTACTCCCCAAATTTTGATTTTATTAATCGTATGACAAATAATGTTTGTTATCTCCGGGTTCGCCAGCTATAAATATTCAAGAGATTAACCACCCGCGCTAAAATAATAACGTCTTAAAAATGATACTTTAAAAAATATAAAAATTTCAGTATTAATTTTGATGCGTTAAAAGTCACCGCTATCCATCAGGTTATGTGATCGCTGTTAGCGAATTAGCATAGTCGCATTTAATAAAATAGCCAAATAAACACAGCGTTTTTATTACCTGCATCAGAATCAATAAATTCTGACCCTATTTTTATTACTGAGGCCATATTATGGAAACCGTTCAAAATACCCTCGTCGCTCGCGAGAGCAGCGGCTGGAGAAAGAGTGATACCGTCTGGATGCTGGGCCTGTACGGTACCGCGATAGGCGCAGGGGTGCTTTTCCTGCCGATTAACGCCGGGGTTGGCGGCTTAATTCCGTTAATTATCATGGCAATTCTTGCCTTTCCAATGACCTTTTTCGCCCACCGCGGTTTAACCCGTTTTGTGCTGTCAGGAAAAAATCCGGGGGAAGATATTACCGAAGTGGTGGAAGAGCATTTCGGTACCGGGGCAGGTAAACTCATTACGCTGCTCTATTTCTTTGCTATTTATCCGATTCTGCTGGTCTATAGTGTCGCCATTACCAACACGGTCGATAGCTTTATTACTCACCAGTTGGGTCTGGTGTCTCCGCCGCGCGCTATTTTATCGTTGATTTTAATTGTCGGGATGATGGGTATTGTCCGCTTTGGCGAAAAAATGATTGTTAAGGCCATGAGCGTACTGGTATTCCCGTTCGTGTTTGCTTTAATGATACTGGCGCTGTATTTGATACCGCAATGGAATGGCGCGGTACTGGATACCCTGTCGCTGAGCGGCGCTTCGGCTACGGGGAATGGGCTGTGGATGACCCTGTGGTTGGCTATCCCGGTGATGGTTTTCTCCTTCAACCACTCGCCGATTATCTCCTCTTTTGCAGTGGCAAAGCGTGAAGAATACGGCGAGGACGCCGAGCGCAAATGCTCCCGTATTCTGGGCTTTGCCCACATTATGATGGTGCTGACCGTGATGTTTTTCGTGTTCAGCTGCGTGCTGAGCCTCTCCCCGGAAAACCTGGCGGAAGCGAAAGCACAGAACATCTCCATCCTTTCTTACCTGGCGAACCACTTTAACGCGCCGGTGATTGCCTGGATGGCACCGATCATCGCGATGATTGCGATTACCAAATCCTTCCTCGGCCACTATCTCGGGGCGCGTGAAGGTTTCAACGGCATGGTGATAAAGTCTCTGCGCGGTAAAGGCAAATCGATCGAAATCAACAAACTGAACAAGATCACCGCGCTGTTCATGCTGGTGACCACCTGGATTGTCGCGACCCTGAACCCGAGCATTCTGGGCATGATTGAAACGCTGGGTGGCCCGGTCATCGCGATGATCCTGTTCCTGATGCCGATGTATGCCATCAACAAAGTACCGGCTATGCGCAAATATAGCGGTCACATCAGCAACGCGTTCGTGGTTGTGATGGGACTGATTGCCATCTCCGCCATTTTCTTCTCTCTATTCAGCTAAGTTTCAGCGCCGCCGCTCACCGGCGGCGTATTCGTTTTGCTATGTAACCGCATGGGTGCCACATGATTAGCGTTTTCGATATTTTCAAAATCAGCATCGGGCCGTCCAGTTCCCATACCGTTGGGCCGATGAAAGCAGGAAAACATTTTGTTGATACCCTGCAGGAAAAAGGCCTGCTGCATAAAGTCACCCGTCTGGTGGTGGACGTGTATGGTTCTCTTTCATTAACGGGTAAAGGCCACCATACCGATATCGCCATTATTCTTGGATTGTCCGGGTATTTACCGGATACCGTGGATATCGACGCCATTCCCGGCATTATTCGCGATGTCAACGCCATGCATCGTCTGTTTATTGAAGAAGGCCAGCGCGAAATTGAGTTTCCGGTGGCGGAATGCATGCGTTTTCACAATGAATTTCTGCCGCTGCATGAAAATGGCATGAGCATTACCGCGTTTTGCGACGGCAAAATCGCCCATTTCCAGACTTATTATTCCATCGGCGGCGGTTTTATCGTGACCGAGGAAAACTTTGGCAAGAGTCAGGGCGCGGATGTCGATATTCCGTTCCCGTTCTATTCCGCTCGCAACCTGCTGGCGCACTGCCAGGACAACTGCCTGTCGATTTCCGCGGTGATGATGAAAAACGAGATCGCCCGCCACGGCAGGGAGAGCGTTGAGCAAAATATGGCAAAAATATGGGAGACCATGAGAAACGCCATTAATCGGGGGATGAATACGGAAGGTATTTTACCGGGGCCGCTGAAGGTGCCGCGCCGAGCTTCTGCGCTGCACCGTGTGCTGGCGCCGCAGAGCCAGTCGATTACGCCGCTGAGCGCGATGGATTGGGTCAATATGTTCGCCATGGCGGTCGGAGAAGAGAACGCGGCGGGTGGGCGAGTCGTGACCGCGCCGACCAACGGCGCCTGCGGCATTGTCCCGGCGGTGCTGGCCTATTACGATCGGTTTATCAAAGAGGTGACGCCGGAAATCTCTATGCGCTATTTCCTGACGGCGGGCGCGATCGGCATTCTTTATAAGATGAACGCCTCCATTTCCGGGGCTGAGGTCGGTTGCCAGGGCGAAGTGGGCGTGGCCTGCTCGATGGCGTCCGCCGGACTGGCCGAGCTGTTGGGGGGAAGTCCGGAGAAGGTGTGCATCGCCGCGGAGATCGGTATGGAGCATAACCTTGGCCTGACCTGCGATCCGGTGGCCGGCCAGGTCCAGGTACCCTGCATTGAGCGTAACGCGATTGCGGCGGTGAAGGCGATTAACTCGGCCAGTATGGCGATGTACCGTACCAGCGATCCGAAAGTCTCACTGGATAAAGTCATCGAAACGATGTTTGAGACGGGCAAAGACATGAACGCCAAATACCGTGAAACCGCCCGAGGCGGTCTGGCGATTAAAGTCGCGGTGTGTGAATCCTGAGTCCCATAAAAAACGCCTGTTTAACGACAGGCGTTTTTTCTTTCCCCGGTGGTGCAGGCCCTACAGTTTAGGGCTTTTTTTTCTCTCCGTCAGGCGGCTGAAAAGACCATACCACGCTGTTAGAAGCCGATGAGGTGTACCATTCGTTAATGGTGGCGTTTGACTCGCTGGTCTGCGCCGCGGCGGCCTGTTTCTCTTTTGGCTGATGCGTTTTTTTCCGAATGCGGATACGGGAAGGGGCCCCGGAATTAATTTGCGCTTTAAAGGTGCGCATATGTGAATCGAATAAAATTGACTCCAGTTGATGTAGTCGGTCGAGGCCGCGCAAAATACCAATCAGCGTACTGAGAGTGACGGACTCACCTAGTTCAACGCGTTTAATGGTTGCCGCGCCGACCTGGGCGCGTTCGGCAAGCTCAATCTGTGATAGCCCCAGCTGTATACGCGTTTCTTTAATTCTTCGGCACAGTTCAGAAATAATTTCACTGTCGGGCATGGTACTGAAACGCATCTTAATTCCTCTACTGCGTAATAAAACCTGACTAATTATTCCGCAAGCCAATTTATAAATAAAGCGAATAATTTCTCTTTTGCGATAGCGACGACAATGTTTTTTACTAATGCCATCAACGAGTTGGATATACGCTCGTTCCCGCGAATCCAGTGGATTCAGGCGCCGAATAAAGGGACTTCGGATCAATCGCCTGGGGCGATACACCGTGGCGCAGGGATGCGCCTCTCTCTGCCATAATGCAATTACGGCGAATTGCGGTTATATATATCCCTTTCTGCGGCCAGGTTTCGCCGCAGCCACTCTTACGGATGATAACGATACGCCATGAATCTTCGTGAAAACATTGTGAGCCAATTCAGCCTGCTGTCGCCCGAACTCCAGCGCGCGGCGGAATTTTCCCTGCAAAATGCCAACCAACTGGTGGTGCAATCAATGCGTGCCTTCGCCGCGGAAGCCGGCGTTAAGCCTGCCACGCTACTACGCCTGGCGCAGCGTCTGGGCTATAACGGTTGGCGGGAACTGAAAAGCGCATTTATCGACGATCTCGGCTTAGGAAATGATACATATGTATCTAAGGCTGAAAAATTGATCGCTAAAGGAACGCAGCCCGAGCTGTACGAAGAGGTTTTCCTCGCGCATCAGGCCAATCTGGCATTCACTCAGGCAGAGAATCAACACGCTATGCAGCAAGCGATTACGTTGCTGGATGAAGCGAAGCAGGTCTATATTTGCGGCTTCCGCGCCAGCTTTCCTATTGCCTGGTCGTTGTTTTATGTCTACCGATTGTTCAATCGCCAGGTGTCGCTGATTGACGGATTGGCCAGTAATATCGAAGTATTCACCCGTGAGATCAACGCGGAAGACTGTCTGCTATTGACCAGCTTTTCTCCCTATTCCCGTGAATCTCTCGACGTTCTCAATGCAGCCAGACAGGCCGGGGCGCGGATTATCGCCATCACCGACTCACCGGTTTCGCCGCTGGCGCAAACGGCGGACTGCACGTTGCTTTTCTCCCTCAGCAGCCCGTCTTTTTTCCCTTCGATAGTTTCCGGTATGGGCGTTGCCGAGTGTTTGCTGGCGATGCTGGTTGCCCGCCACGGTCGGGAGGCGGTGAATAAGATTGAGAGCGCAGAACGTTATCTGCAACGCTCCGGGGCGTATGTGATGCCCGATAAACCCTGATAAATGATTCATTTGCTTTTATCATAAGAAAATTAAATACATTTGAATCATTATCGAATTGACGAGATTCAAATGGATCCTGCAAGATGCTTTCAATTTACGCGAAAGCGATTTCTAAAGCAGGGTAAAAGCATGAGTCATATCATTCACCGCAGCCTCCGTACTACCCCGGCAGTGGCAGTCAGTGCCCAGGGCGCTTACATCACGGATGCCAGTGGTCATCGCTATCTGGACGCCTGCGGCGGGGCGGCGGTTTCTTGTCTGGGGCACGCCCACCCGGATGTGCTGGCGGCGATGCATCGGCAGATCGATCGGTTGGCCTATGCCCACACCAGTTTTTTCACCACCGATACGGTGGAACAACTGGCTGAGCAGCTTGTCCGCACCGCGCCCGGTTCGCTGAACTATGCCTATTTCGTCTCCGGCGGATCGGAAGCGGTTGAAACGGCGCTGAAGCTGGCGCGCCAGTACTTTGTTGAGATCGGGCAGCCGGATCGCACGCTGTTTATTGCCCGTAAACAAAGCTACCATGGCAATACGCTAGGAGCGCTGGCCGTTGGCGGTAACGAGTGGCGCCGCCGCCAGTTCGCGCCGCTGCTGATGGATGTGGTGCGCGTATCGGCCTGTAATGAGTACCGTGACCGTGAGGCGGGCGAAAGCCAGCAGCAATACACCGAGCGCTTACTTGGCGAACTCGAAGCGGCAATTCTGGAGGCCGGGCCGCAAAAAATTATCGGTTTTATCGCTGAAACTGTGGTTGGCGCAACCACCGGCGCAATGCCGCCTACGCCGGGTTATCTGCAAGGCGTTCGTCGGTTGTGTGATAAATACGGCATTCTGTATATCGCCGATGAGGTGATGTGCGGCATGGGCCGTACCGGCACGTTGCACGCCTTTGAACAGGATGGCGTTGTCCCTGACATCGTGACCATCGCAAAAGGTTTAGGCGGGGGTTATCAGCCCATAGGCGCAGTGCTGGCCAGTGAGCAAATCGTCGCCGCGCTGCAAGCCGGTAGCGGTATGTTCCAGCATGGTCACACCTACATCTGCCACCCGACAGCCGCAGCCGCTGCGCTGGCCGTGCAGCAGGTTATCGAGCGAGATCGTTTGCTCGAGCAGGTGCAGCAGCAGGGCGCGTATTTGCAGCAGGCGCTGCATGATGTGCTGGGCGGATTACCGTATGTCGGTGATACGCGCGGTCGCGGTTTATTCGCCGGCGTGGAGCTGGTATGCGATAAAGAGCGCAAAACGGCATTCGATCCGATACTGAAGCTGCATGCCGCTATTAAAGCGCAGTGCATGGCGCACGGGCTGCTGGTCTATCCGATGGGCGGAACCATTGATGGCCAGCGGGGCGATCATATCCTGATTGCGCCGCCGTTTATTGTCAGCCGGTCCGAACTCGATTTTGTAGTGGATACCCTGCACAAGGTCATCAGCGAAGAGACGCATAAACTGATGAGACGTCAGCCATGAATCGTTTACCTGCACTGACAGAACAGCAGTGGAGCGATGAACAACGCCAGCTTGCGGAGGAGATTATCAACGGGCCGCGCGGCGCGCTGCTGCCGCCGTTTGAACCGTTGTTGCGCAGCCCGGAACTGATGGCCCATGCGCAGCGAATGGGGGAGTATCTGCGCTACCGTAGCGCGCTGGGGCAGCGGTTGTCGGAATTGGCCATCCTGCTGACCGCACGTCACTGGTCTCAGCCGGTTGAATGGGCCATTCATGCGCCAATAGCCAGGGAAAAAGGGATCCCGGAGCAAGCGGTGCAGGCAATTAATGAACAGCGTCAACCAGAGGCGCTGGCGGCTGATGAATGGGTGGTTTACCATTTTTGCCAGCAGCTGCATCAGCATAAAAAAGTCAGTGATGATATCTGGCAACAGGCAATCGATCTCTGGGGGGAAAAGGGCGTTGTCGATCTGATTGGCATCAACGGTTATTACAGCTTTCTTTCAATGATCATGAACGGCGCGCAGACGCCAGTACCCGACACCAGGGATTTTATTCTTCCCGCATAAATAATTCGCACGCCTTTATTTTTATATCGCGTGCGAATGTAGGGATACTGTTTTAATTCTCAACGCCAATATCAGTTTTAGGGTATTGCGCGAAAACTCCTGTCTGCTGTCTTAATTACGCTGAGGATTATTATGTCTGCATTATTGAAAAAATTAAAGATTACCCTGGCACTGGTTGCCTGTTCGGTGAGTTTTACCGTCATGGCACAAGATAAATTATTAGTCGGTGTGGATACTGCCTTCGTTCCCTTTGAATTTAAGCAAGGCAATAAATATGTTGGTTTTGATATCGATTTATGGCAAGCCATTGCGAAGAAAATGAATGTCAGCTACGAATTACGCCCTATGGATTTCGGCGGCTTAATTCCTGGTCTGCAATCGCGTAATTTAGATGTGGCAATGGCCGGGATCACCATTACCGATACTCGCAAACAGGTCGTTGATTTCAGCGAGGGTTACTACGATGCGGATCTCTTAATGGCGGTGAAGAGCGGTGATAATTCCATTACCAAATTCAGCGATCTGACCGGTAAAAAAGTGGGGCTGAAGCAGGGCACCGCCGCGGCGAGTTTTATGAAATCCAAATATAAAGCCAACTATGTCGAATTCCCCAATATTGATAACGCCTATCTCGACCTGCAGGCTGGCAACCTGGACGCGGTCGTTCACGACTCCCCGAACGTACTCTACTACGTGAAAACAGCAGGTGGCGGTAAGGTAAAATCCACCGGTGAAACGGACAGCATTCTGCCGCAGAAATACGGTTTTGCCCTGCAGAAAAACAGCAGCCTGACGCCGAAGGTCGATGCCGCGTTAAAGGCATTACGCGCGGATGGCACCTATGACAAGATTTATTTTAAATGGTTTAACAAACAACCTAAATAATACCAGCCGGGCCGGGTAACTCCGGCCAGAACCGTGAGTAATAGACCGCATTATGAATTTCGAAACGAAATATATATGGGAATCGCTGCCGCTATTATTACAGGGGCTGCAGCTGACAGTATTGATCTCTATGGTCGGTTTGGCGGGCGGCTTTATCATCGGTCTGCTGGCAGGAATCTGCCGTGCGCTGGGAGGCGGCATCGCGAAAACGTTATCATTAATTTTTGTTGAGTTGATTCGCGGTACGCCAATTATGGTACAGGTGATGTTTATCTATTTTGCCTTGCCAATGATTCTGCCCGTTCGTATCGACCCCATCACGGCCGCGATGGTCACCATTATCATTAACTCCGGCGCGTATATTGCGGAAATTACGCGTGGTGCAATTTTGTCCATCAATAGAGGGTTTAAAGAAGCCAGTCTGGCAATGGGATTATCGCAGCGCGCAACGCTATGGCACGTGATTATGCCGCTGGCCCTGCGCCGCATGATCCCGGCGTTGGGCAACCAGTGGATTATCAGCATTAAAGACACCTCGCTGTTCATCGTTATCGGCGTCGCGGAATTAACGCGCCAGGGGCAGGAGATCATCGCCGGGAACTTCCGCGCCCTTGAGGTCTGGACAGCGGTAGCCCTGATCTATCTTGCCGTCACCCTGTGCCTGAGCTTCCTGCTGAAGCAACTGGAGAAAAGGATCCATATTTTATGAGCATGGTTGAATTTAGCGCGGTCGCTAAACATTTCGGCACCACGCAGGTGCTGCACGATATCAATCTGAGAATTGATGCCGGTGAAGTGGTCGTGATTATCGGTCCTTCAGGTTCAGGTAAATCGACGCTGCTGCGTTGTATCAACAAGTTGGAAGCGATCTCCTCCGGCACCTTGCTGGTTGCCGGGATGCACCTGACCGATCCTCACGTCAACGAGTGCGAAATCCGCCGCGAAGCGGGGATGGTATTCCAGCAATTTCATCTGTTTCCGCATCTTACGGCGCTGGAAAATGTGATGTTTGGACCTATCCGCGTACGCAGAATGAGTCAAGCGGCAGCCCGCGAACAGGCGCTGGCGCTGCTGGAACGTGTCGGCCTACGCGAACGAGCCGAGCACTATCCATCAGAGCTTTCAGGCGGCCAGCAGCAGCGCGTGGCTATCGCTCGCGCGCTGGCGGTGAAACCGAAAATGATGCTGTTTGATGAGCCAACCTCTGCGCTCGATCCGGAGTTGCGCCACGAAGTATTAAAAGTGATGCGTTCACTGGCGGATGAAGGGATGACCATGATTATAGTGACGCACGAGATTGGCTTTGCACGCGATGTGGCCTCTCGATTGATTTTTATCGATGGTGGAACCATTGCTGAAGATGGCCCACCTGATATCCTGCTGAATGCCAGTAGCAATCCGCGCCTGAGAGAATTTTTACAGCACGTTTCATGAACATAAGTGAATCCATTACATGAAGAAAATCGACATCAGTGGTTCCCCGTTTGAGATTGGCCTGCGCCTTGGCGAGCTTGGCCGTGAAGCATGGCATCAGAAACTGAGGCTCACGTCATTGTGGCAAACGGTGATGACTCTGCAGGCATCCCCTGAGACCCGGTTAATGCGCGCCGAGGTGCAGCGGCATTATCCGCACATCTGGCAGGAGCTGCAGGGGTTGGCGCAGGGGCTGGAGTCCACTGTTGATCAGGTCTTTGCCTGGAACTGCCGTGGCGATCTGGTGCGCTCAACGTCGGATGGCTGTACGACGGTGGCCGGGGTAAACGCCGCAGGCGAGCGGATTATCGCGCACAATGAAGACGGTTTTCCTCAGTTACGGGATGAATGCTTGCTGGCTACCATTACCCCGAGTCGCGGTCTGAGCTTTACGAGTTTTGCCTATCCGGGGTCGATTTGCGGCCACACCTTTGCGGTGAATGAAAAAGGTATCGTTAACACGGTGAATAACATCCGTGCAGTGCATCGTCCGCAGGGATTACCGCGTCAGATCCTGGCTCGCGCCTCGCTGAATGCGAACACCCTCGACGAGGCAATCACTATACTTACCGGCCAGCCGCGATCCGGGGCGTTTCACCATACGCTCGGGCAACTGGGCGATGCGCGGCTGTTCAGCGTTGAGGCCACCGGTCAAGGCTGTTCCGTTCTACCCCTGACGACGGTAACGGGGCATGCCAACCATCTGGTGCATGCGGCACTGGCTGGCGTTGAGCAGATCGTTACCGCCAGTTCAGCGTCGCGGCAGTTACGCCTTATGCAGTGGCGGGAAACGCAACCTCCGTTTGACGCCGCGGCGGCAAAAACCATTCTCTCAGATACCCATGACGCCGAACTGCCAATTTATCGGCTGGCTGCCGACGATCCGGATGAGGAGAACACCCTCGCCACGGCAGTTTTCACCCTCAATGCCAACCACGTCAGGTGGCAAATTTTCGACATTAACCGCGACGATGCTAAATTTCAGGGAGAAGTGCGTGGGTGAGATAGCCGGTCGTCAGTCATAAAGGGCAGGGTAGTACCGTTGCCCCGGCGTTCAATAGTACAGTCCGGATACTGCCCGCTATCGGCGTCTTGAGCGATGTCCTGAAGCGCGGTGTCCGGAATATTCAGGTTTGCGTCTCTATACGATTCGGGCCATCGCCGTTTCTCATCTGCCTCGTGCGCGCCGATGCATACTCTCGCGGACATACACGAAAAACAAAATGTCTTGTTCAGTTAAGTATGGCTTACAGGACAGCGCCTGTTAATTAGCCCTTATACCTTAGTTGATTATTTCAAGGTTACTGCTGTTTCTGCTTTTTTATCCTTTCGTATGTCGCCTGCATCTCTCTAAAAAATTTATACAACTTTGTCAGAGTTACACTTTTTTACGTATTAACTTTTTTTTGCTGCGCTTAAAAACGCTTGACAAAATCAACGCCAAAGTTAAATTTGAGCGACCGCTCTAATTTTATGTCATGCATTTAGAATGGTAAAAATGGTTCTTAATGATTTACAAAACACTCTATGACAAGGGGAATAGCGTAATGCCACTTTTTTTCCAGGACACTCAGTTGATGAGAGCAAATATGATTACCCTTGCTCTGGCTTTTACTTTCTCTATTTTTTCTACACCAACCTCAGCAAATGCCTCACCATCAAAAACTTATCGTATCGCTGTTTATAGGGGAGACGCCGGGTGCGCGGGGTGTTCAGAAATGGTGGTGAAATCGCTCGTCGGTACTGGCCTGCCCCTGAATATCGCTTATGTGGGTGAAAAAGAAACGCTGAAAGTGAATGAGCAAACGCTTAAAAAATTCGATATCTACATTCAACCCGGCGGCGGTCAGGATATACCCGGTTCTTATGACGTCATTGGTGATGATGGCGCTGAGGCTATCCGTCAATTTGTGAAAAGCGGCAAAGATTTTATTGGCATTTGCATGGGGGCGTATCTTGCCGATAAAGACTGGATTGGGCTCATTGATGCTCCCCTTGAGTCAGAAGTGGGAAGACCTGGTTCACGCGCCTATGATGAGGGGGATTACACCTTGCAAGTGAAATGGAATAATAAACAGGAACCTTTTTACTATCAGGATGGCCCCTATCTGAATAACACAACCTCAAACGCTGGGTTCCAGGCGATAGCTTATTACGACAATGGGGATGTCGCTATCGCCAGATATAAATATGGGGAAGGGCATGTGATATTATCAGGCCCTCACCCTGAAGCCGATGAGACATGGATAGATGCCCGAGTTGCGGGTAACACCACCGCGGAAAGTAAAATGAAACGCATTTTAAGCTATCTGGGCATAAACAAGCGCTAATTTCTACTGCGGGTTTTTCATGCGTTTCAGAAGGGTTTGCCAAGGATTTTAAAAGAAATCTCATATATTTCATTAAGAAAAGCGGTTCTTTTTTCTTTTGAATAATCGAGGATCAGCATACTCGAGTATCCATCTATTAATGCATTTATTTGTCTGGCGGATACCGAAGCGTTTATCGAGGAAAACTCGCCCTCATTAATTCCGGAGTCGATGATTTCTTCGAGTATATTGATCCATTGGAGTGATTGATTATGGACCAAATTAGCATAATCATCGTCGCGCGCGGCCATCGGCCAGAGTTCAAGGTAGAGCAGCCAGTGCGCTGATGGCGCATCAGGTAACAGCGTTTTGATATACAGCCTGACCCTGTCAGTTGGGCTCATACTTTCCGAGGCATTAAACGTTGCATGACATTCCTCGATGTCATTATCAAACATATATTTTATGGCCGATTTTTTTAATGTTTCCCAGTTACTATAATAATGATAGATGTGGCTCCTTGAAATATTAAGCTTTTGTGTAAGATCGCGGGTGGAGACATTGTTGAATCCTTTTTCTCTAAAAAGCTGCAGAGCGGCTATCTTTATTAGTTCCGAAAAATTTGTTGCTTTCAAAATTTAACCTTCATAGTGCGTAAAATTATCGTGTCGCAGAAAACGCTCTATCATTGCTCTGCACCTAATCAACAGCCAAATTTACTACACAGTCATGACCAGAGGCAATGACTGGGTTTTACACAGGACGGTGAACGTTACCATCATGGCGTGGCGGTTTCTTACATCTGCGATTGTTCCCTGAACGATTTCCGAGAGGCGTTCGTAGGTAGAGCAGGGAAGCCAGCATGGTCAATGGCGCGTCGAAAATAATAACTTCCCTTAACCAATCTGTGGAATCTTTACGCCATCGTATAATGTGATCCTGCTTTTCCAGGTAACCCCGGATGGCCTCAAAATAGGTGAATGTCGATTCCGATTTTACAAATCGAAGCTGCATCAGGTGGCTCGTCGCGTCGTCGACGTAGACCAGTGCGGTACAGTCGGGTGCACGGTTCTCGAACCAGTGATGGTCGCAGCCATCAATCTGGATCAACTCACCACAACAGGCAAGACGATTGCTGAATTTTCGGCGCACGTTGTTTGCGGGGGATCCAGAGACCGGCTTTAACCATAAGCGACCGGACAGTTTCTTTGTACAGGTGGACATCGTGCAGTTCTGCAAGCTTTTCACACGCCAGCATTGGCCAAAGTCGGTATAGCGTTCTCGGATAATATTGAGCGCGTACTGTGCAAGGCCATCAGGCCGCTGGTTATTGCTGGGTTTTACTCGACGGCGGTTTACCAGGCGGGCCAGATTCACGGTAACGCGAGAAGACGTCGGCACTGACGAGCGGAGATACCCAGGCGCTGCGCGGCCATCTGCGTTGTTAGGTGCCGGTCGACAACATCTTGAATGGGGTTAACTTCATCCAAAGTAAAAAACTGCGCTGAATGGGCCATGAGCAGAATCCCAGGATGGTTAACTGAGTTCTGATCAAAACCGCATAATCTTGCGGCTTCTATATTGGTGCGCATAATGTATATTATGTTAAATCCCATTCGAAAGGCCGAGTTGCCGCAATTCGCCCCAGTAGCCATATCGCCCGCCTAACCGGGATTATTCAAATCATTCTAGTTTCTCAAGAACTAACACCATCTTGTCATCCACCTGCCGCCGCAACGCCTGGATATAGCCCCTTTCGTCACGCGCAGTTTCACTCATCGTTATGGATCAGCACTGCGCAATAGCGCATCACAAATTTTGCCGCTCCCTGGGCAGCAGTGAGCGAGGCGAGATACCGAAGGCTTTGCGGAAGGCATGGCTAAAATGAGAGAAATCGGAGAAGCCAAAATCCAGCGCTGCCTGGGAAACGCTACTGACTCGTCCGCGTTCGAGGGCCTCCCGGCTCGCTCGCAACCTCTCCTGCCAAATTACGGCCATCGGCGTTTTTTTGTGACGGGCGAAAGCCCGCGTGACGGTGCGAACGGAAACGTGGTGCGCCTGCGCCAGGCTCTCAATGTTCAAATCTGGATCGACAAGTTGCCGCCGAATGTAAATCATCATCCGGGCGTAGAGATCGCGCTCAGCGCTAACGTTATCCAGATCCTGCAATTCCAGACTCAGCACCAGCAGATCCAGCATTGTCTGGGAGAAACGACCAGAAATATCTGGATTGACCAGGCAGTCTGGCATCGCTGTTGCCTGACGCAGCATTTCGCGCAGTGGGATCACGCCGGGGCGACCGTCGTCCAGTACCATCGCGGTGAGGTTTTCAATTCTCGGCAAACGACCGCTCAACAGATGCCGCGGGACCCGTACCAGATGGTTATCGCGCCCACCCAGGCTAAAGCTGAAAGTCTGGGCGGCATCGTATAGCACCAGACTATCCGCCGTCAGCGCCGCCCTGCGTCCCCCCTGTTCAAGCTGGCCGTACCCTCCCTGCATATAGCCCAGCCACAGATCGTCGTCTGGGCCCTGTCTCAGATAACGCGCGGTGCGTTCCCAGCGGTGCAACGGCGCAGACAACGAACAGATATCCACCATACCCACACCGCGTACCGCAAGCCGGGCATCAAAGTCGACCCCAGCCATGGGCACACTGGCGGCCGGGATGCAGTGACGCAACACCACATCGTTCCAGTACTCGAAGCGGCGCGACTCGGCAACGCCAACGGTCGAATAGTGGGAGCTGCCCGCAGATTGCATGATGCTATTCATTATTACTCACCTCGCGCCTTGATTCCCGCATAAACAACAGACACGGTGTGACGGGCAGCAACTATCGTGCCAGCACACAGATTTCGCCTCCGTCTATCACGAGCATCTGCGCTAAGGCTGCGGAAATATGGCGGAAAATGCGTCGACGCGCCTGGCGTCCCACGTCGCGAATGGCGTCGAAATAGCGATAATCGCACTCCAGGCGTGCACATCTGCGCTACGACGGAGCATCACGCTATGAACCTTTTCACCCTGCCCGCCCGTTGTCCCTGCCAGCCAAACGACTGTCCTTATGAAACAAGTACGCCGCAAATTTCTCCCTAATATCAGTAACCGTAATGTCGTCCGGCCACGTTGGTACCGGGAAATAAACAAGAGATATCAGACATGAGGGTAACGTTATGACTGTTAGTGGCACCACATCTCGCATCAGCCTGGTCGCCTGCACGCTCTGGCTGGCGACGAGCCCGGCCCATGCGGTCGATCTCAACTCACAGGATCTCATTCCGGCGCCTGCCGGTACCGATGCCATTCTGGCGTATTTCACCTACGCCACGCGAGACAGCTTTACCCCCACAGGCGGCGACGAAATTAAGCAAGGCACCGGGCTGGATTCCTTCGTCAGCATCTTTCGTTACGTCCACTATATGGATGTGGCTGGCTTCACCGTCGCGCCGCAGGTGCTGATGCCCTACGGACGTCTTTATAACGGCTCCCTGGGCGGCGCCCGCCTCGATTCCGCCAGCGGCCTGGGCGACCCTATTTTGACCGCCCCTGTCTGGCTGGTGAACAACCCCGGCACCACCTTCGCCCTCGTGCCCTACCTGTACGTCCCTGCCGGTTCCTACGATGCCGGGCGTACGCTCAACGTCGGTGAGAACCGCTGGAAGTTCGACCTGCAGCTTGGCGGCGTGCAGCAGCTTGGTAACGGTTTCGCCACCCAGCTGTCTGCTGATGCGCTGTGGTATGGCGACAACGACGATGCCACGGGCATCGGCACCGGCCGCCTCAAACAAGACAACACCTATCAATTTCAGGGCTGGATAAGCTGGACGCCGCCCGCAGACAACACCTGGACCGTCTCTGCCGGTTACGCCAAATCGTGGGGCGGTAAACAGCAGATTGACGGCGTCGAGAACGGACAAGCGACGCGTTCGGATCAGGTAAGGCTGGAATTGTCGAAATTCATCACCCCTACGGTGCAAGTGCAGGGCTTGCTCCAACGCGATATCAACGTTGATGGCGGTTTTAAGGAAGATCTCCACACCACCCTGCGCGTGATGAAACTGTTCTGATTGAACAGAGACCGCAACATCCCCTTCCACTCACATGTTACGGAGAAATCCACCATGAACGAACAGCAGCAAAAGCCGTCCCTGTATGAACGTCTCGGCGGGTATGACGCCGTCTACGCCTTCGCAGGCGAAGTGTTGAAGACCTGTATGAAGCATCCCGACATCGGCCATATCTGGGCGCACGTGTCCGAGTCTTCATTCCAGAAAGAACATATCAACTTCGTTGATTTCTTGTGCAAGCACTGGGGTGGCAACACCGTCTATCGGGGACGAGATATGGTGACCGCGCACCGCGGCATGGGGCTGACCGAGGTGCACTGGAAAGCCGTGTTCGAATCTATCGATGAGTGTTATGAAAACTTCAACGTGCCGCAGGATATTCGTGAAGAGGTCACTGCCTTCCTGACCCAGTTCAAGCCCGCCGTTATCGGCAGTCCTTCGTACCGCGATGTAGTGCTCTCACACCCTGACATGGACGTGACCAAGGGCATGAAAAGTGTCGGTATCCACTGGCCTAAAGCCGATAAGCCGTCTTAACACCTTACGGACACCCACTGGCTGGGTGGGTGTCCATTTCAGCCAAACGACTGACCCGGATAACCAAGTCTGGATGGCATTCCGGGCTTATGTTCAAGACTGATGCATGAGCAAACACAGGAAAAAGGAAAAAACATGGCTATTCAACGTCCCACTGCCGAAGAACTGCAAGAGCTTGCCAGTCGGCTGCATATCAACCTGACGCCGGCGCAGGCTGAAGAATATCTCGCGCTGATGCAGGCTAACTTCGACGCCTACGATCTGGTCGACTCTCTTCCTGACGACATCCCGGAGGTCCGCTATCCACGCGCCGCCGGATACCGTCCCACTGGCGAGGACAATCCGCTCAACGCCTGGTATTACAAAACCGAGGTAAAAGGTGCGGCGACTGGGGCGCTGGCCGGGCGGACCATCGCCCTTAAAGACAATGTCTCGCTGGCCGGCGTACCGATGATGAACGGAACCTCCACCCTCGAAGGTTTCGTCCCATCCTACGACGCAACCGTGGCCACCCGCCTGCTGGATGCCGGGGCGACTATTCTCGGCAAAGCCACCTGCGAGCACTTCTGCCTCTCCGGCGGCAGCCACACTTCCGACCCGGCCCCGGTACACAATCCCCATCGTCATGGCTATTCCTCCGGCGGTTCGTCCTCAGGCAGCGCCGTACTGGTAGCGATTGGCGAAGTGGACATGGCGATAGGCTGCGATCAGGGTGGTTCCATACGTATCCCTTCCGCCTTCTGTGGTACCTACGGCATGAAACCGACCCACGGTCTGGTGCCTTATACGGGCATCATGCCGATTGAGGCGACCATCGACCACGCCGGTCCCATCACTGCCAACGTGCGCGACAACGCGCTAATGCTGGAAACCATCGCCGGGAGTGATGGGCTTGATCCGCGTCAGTACGCGCCGGTTGTAGAAACTTATACCGCCGCCCTCAGCAAAGGCGCGCACGGCCTGAAAATCGGCATTCTGACCGAGGGATTCCAGTTGCCGAATATGGACCCGCAGGTAGAAGCGAAGGTACGAGCCGCTATCGCCCGCCTGCAAGCGCTTGGGGCCATCGTTAGCGAAATTTCCGTGCCGGAACACAATCTGGCGGGCGCGCTTTGGTCGCCTATCGGCTGCGAAGGTCTGACCGCCCAGATGATGCACGGCAACGGCATGGGCTTTAACTGGGAAGGCCAGTACGACGTCGGCCTGCTGGACAAACACGCGCAATGGCGCGACTGCGCGAATGCCCTCTCCCCATCGCTCAAAGTCTGCATGTTCGTCGGCCAGTATGGGCTGGAACGCTATAACGGTCGCTACTACGCAAGGGCGCAGAATATTGCGCGTCGGGCCCGTGCCGGCTACGACCGCGCGCTGAGCGATTTCGATCTGCTGGTGATGCCTACAGTACCTATCCTCGCTCAGCCGATGCCAGACCCAGACTGCTCAATCACCGAATATATTTCGCGCGCTTTCGAAATGATCGGTAACACCGCCCCGCAGGACATCACCGGTCACCCGGCGATGTCTATTCCCTGTGGCATGGTCGACGGACTCCCGGTGGGCATGATGCTGGTAGGACGTCATTACGCTGAAAACACTATCTATCAGGCCGCCGCCGCTTTCGAGGCCTGCGGTGACTGGCGGAATTTTTAACCTTAACTCTCGGGAAGCATAAAATGAGCCATAAACACGACCACGACCATACCCAACCACCTGTAGACATCGAGCTACGTGTCCGCGCACTGGAATCCTTGTTACAGGAAAAAGGCCTGATCGACCCGGCTGCGCTGGATGAGTTGATTGACACCTACGAGCACAAAGTCGGCCCCCGAAACGGCGCACAGGTTGTCGCCAGAGCGTGGAGTGACCCGGAATACAAACGTCGTCTGATGGAAAACGCCACCGCCGCCATTGCTGAACTTGGCTTCTCCGGAATACAGGGCGAAGACATGCTGGTCGTGGAGAACACGCCGGACGTGCACAACGTCACCGTTTGTACGCTGTGTTCCTGCTACCCCTGGCCGGTTCTGGGGCTGCCGCCTGTGTGGTACAAATCAGCGCCCTATCGTTCACGTATCGTCATCGACCCGCGCGGCGTTCTCGCCGAGTTCGGGTTACACATTCCAGAAAGCA
Source organism: Klebsiella pasteurii (assembly GCF_018139045.1). NCBI lineage: Bacteria > Pseudomonadati > Pseudomonadota > Gammaproteobacteria > Enterobacterales > Enterobacteriaceae > Klebsiella > Klebsiella pasteurii. The sequence continues at coordinate 1,056,764 of NZ_CP073236.1, read as the reverse complement.
AAGAGATCCGCGTCTGGGACAGCAGCGCCGAGCTGCGCTATCTGGTCCTGCCAGAACGTCCGGCGGGGACCGACGGCTGGAGCGAAACGCAGTTAATCGAGCTGGTCACCCGCGATTCGATGATTGGCACCGGTGTGGTTAGCGCACCATAACGAAAGGAGAAAACCATGAACGGGATACATGATTTGGGGGGAATGCACGGCCTTGGCCCGATCCCTACTGAGGAAAACGAGCCCTATTTCCATCATGAGTGGGAACGCAGGGTATTTCCTCTGTTTGCCTCGTTGTTCGTCGGCGGACACTTTAACGTCGATGAATTCCGCCACGCTATCGAAGGTATGGCGCCGACAGAATATCTGCAGTCGAGCTACTACGAGCACTGGCTGCATGCATTCGAAACGCTGCTGCTGTCAAAGGGGGTGATCACCGTTGAAGAGTTGTGGGGAGGCGCGAAGCCTACCCCCTGTATGCCTGGCACGCCTGTGCTGACGCAGGATATGGTATCGAAGGTCGTTAGCACCGGCGGGTCTGCTCGCGTCAGTCATGATGTTACGCCCCGCTTCCGGGTAGGCGATCGGGTACGAACGAAAAATTTCAATCCGACCACACATACCCGTCTGCCACGCTACGCACGCGATAAAGTCGGTCGCATAGAGATCGCTCACGGTGTGTTTATCACGCCAGATACTGCGGCGCACGGCCTGGGCGAACATCCCCAGCATGTCTACAGCGTCAGTTTCACCGCGCAGGAACTGTGGGGCGAGCCGCGTCCGGACAAGGTGTTCATCGATCTGTGGGATGACTATCTGGAGGAAGTATGAATAGAAGCATGAATACTGCGACTCAACACGATTACGCCGCCATCGGGTTACCGCGCGATGAGGAAGGGCCGGTGTTCGATAAGCCCTGGCAGGCAAAAGCATTCTCCCTGATAGTCCATCTCCACCGGGCCGGGCTGTTCCCGTGGGCAGAATGGGTACAGACATTCAGTAAAGAGATCAAAGCGGCGCCGGCGCAACCGGGTGAAAGCGTGAATGATGCCTACTATCGTCAGTGGACGGCGGCGATGGAAAACATGGTGACTGCACTCAACCTGGCTGTGCCGGATGATATCAGCCGACGGACGCAGGAGTGGCGTCAGGCGTATCTCAACACGCCCCACGGTCAGCCGATTGTACTGGCGAACGCCAGTTGCCCGCCAGCACATAGCCATCATCACCTTTCGCTGGGCGTGCCGGTCACGGTGAGTCCGGCTCTCGTTTCCAACAGTAAAATCGATAATGGAGTTACACCATGAGTGATATCACCCTTAACACCCACATCCCGGCCGCCCCAATTCCTGTTGCGAAACTGCTGCCCTGGGCGCTGTTCACCGCCCTGCTGGCGCTGCTGGCAATCTATTTTGTTGGCGCGGAACAAGGCGCGACGTCGATGTTTTCCGGCACTCAGGTGCATGAATTCTTCCACGACGCACGTCATCTGCTGGGTTTTCCCTGCCACTGAGGAGGCGGAAATGATTGGGAAACTGTTATTTAAAGGGATGATGGCCGGCATTCTGGCGGGACTGGTGGCGTTTGCTTTTGCGCACCATTTCGGCGAGCCGCAGGTCGACCGCGCGATTGGGCTGGAAAAAAGCATGTCAGCTCATGCTCACCAACACGGCGCGTCAGCAGACAGCGAAGAAGAAGAGGTGTTTAGCCGACAGACCCAGTCCGGGATCGGCCTGATGACCGGCATGGCGCTGTTTGGCGCAGCACTGGGCGGCGGTCTGGCGCTGGCGTGGGCCTTTAGCTACCAGCGCTTTGGGCCATCGAACCCGCGTGTGCTGGCGTTGTGCCTGGCGCTGGGTGGCTTTCTGGCAATGAGCCTGATGCCAGGTCTGAAATACCCGCCCAATCCGCCCGCAGTCGGCAACCCGGAAACCATCGGCTATCGTACCGGGCTGTACTTCGTCATGATGTTACTTTCCATCGGCATCGTCATCGCGGCCGCGTGGTTATCACATCAGCTAATGCCGCGCCTCGGCAGAGCAGATGCGATGATGTGGGCAACGCTGTTCGCCGTGGCGCTGATGCTCGTGGTTTGTGCCCTGATGCCGACCGTGAACGAAGTATCCGACCACTTCCCGGCTGACCTGCTATGGCGTTTTCGCATAAGCTCCTTCGGCACGCATCTTGTGCTCTGGAGCGTCATCGGTGTGGTTTTCGGCGCCTTAGCCGAACGCCCGCCGGCGACACGCGGACAGCGACTGGCCTTCTGGCGCGGTTAACATCATGAGAGCGTCGCTAACGCTAATTTGCCAGGGAGAAACGGCAGCTTCCAGAGGTTCACACTTCCCCTGTGATGATCCTCTGGAGGCACGGGAGTGGCAACGGGCCCATCAGTTACAAAGCGGTACTGCCCGTTATCAACGCGTCTGGATCTCCCCAGACACCGCCGCCCGGCAAACCGCAGCTGCGCTCTCTTTACCGGGTACTCTGGTAACGGAACTGGCCGAACCCGACTACGGCATCTGGGCGGGTCGGTCATTACGTGAGGTGATGACGCAAGACGCCGAAGCATTCCGGGCATGGCTTGAGGGTGACTCTCCGCCGAGCGGAGAGTCGCGCGCACAGCTGCTGGCGCGCTGTGGCAGCTGGCTGGCTAAACACGTCGATATTCAAGGTCGGCACTGTGCCATTGCGCCAGCCGCCATAATCCGCGCCATGATCGTCGATGTTCTCGGCGCCCCACTTCACTCATTTGCACGCATCGACATCCACCCGCTCAGCATCACCGAGTTGCGCAGCGACGGACGGCGCTGGAATTTATGTTTATTGAAGGGCCACATCAATGGTGAATAGACCACGTTCAGCCAGCGGACGGAGGTCTGTCACATTTCTGCGGCATGGCATTCACGAAGGTAATATCTCAACCGTGGCCGCTCTGGCGCGAGCTCCCGTCATTGCGGAAACATAGCTACTGCTGGAATATTTTATCTGGTAGGCCCGATCGATTTTACTTTCAAGAACTGGGTCCGACGGTTTTACGAACCGCACGTCGAATTCCTGGCCGATAGCCACTATTTTACCCGCCCGTCGAGTTAGTGCTGCCTGATACCATTTTGAACGGGTACCACTATAGGCGCGGACAAAAAGTCGGTCATCCACCGTCACTTCCCAAATCCATGTTGGCGTGCCGGTAGTATTCATATCGGGACGGTACGGCGCGATTTTTAGGTCGTCCGCTGTATCTATTTTTGCTAAGAGCTCGCGGTTCCAGAGCATAAGCTTTCCCTCTTTTGTCTACGTTATTTCGTATATTAAGGACATAAAACGATAACGCTGATTCGTAGAATATCGGACGGTGTTATGATTTATTTATTAAGGTATTTGTTAAAAAATGCCGTGATGTTATCGAACGGGATCTTGTCCATGCGATCATATAAATCAACATGGGTGGCATTTTTTACAATCAAAAGCTCTTTTGGCTGATTTGCCGCTTCATAAGCCGTTTTGGAGAAGTACAGCGAATGCGCTCTTTCGCCATGAATGAACAGGATCGGGCGCGGAGAAATTTCCTTAATATAGGTCATGAGCGGGAAATTCATAAATGCCATCGGCGTTGTCACGGACCATGAATTGCCGGAGTTGACGGCTCGTGGATGATATCCGCGTTTGGTCATGTAGTAGTTCGCATAGTCCACGAGAAACTGTGCTTCACCGCCCTTCAGTTTATTATAGTCTGGCTGGTATGCAGGTTTGCCGTTTGCCGCATCCTCCCAGCGCTGAAGACTCATCTTCTCCAGCGCCTGCTCGCGTTGCTCCGTCGTTACGCTGTCATTGTAGCCTTTCGACATCACGCGGCTCATATCATACATGGTGCTGGCAACGACCGCTTTTACGCGTTTATCCACGGCAACAGCGTTCAGGGCAATCCCCCCCATGCCGCAGATACCGATGACACCGATACGTTCACGATCCACATAAGGTTGCAGTCCAATAAAATCGACGGCTGCCATAAAGTCTTCGGTATTGATATCAGGTGAAGCAATATTGCGCGGTTCACCACTGCTTTCACCGGTATAAGACGGATCAAATGCCAGCGTCACGAATCCGCGCTCTGCTAAGGTCTGAGCATACAGACCTGATGCCTGCTCTTTTACCGCACCAAAAGGCCCGGAAATAACAAGCGCAGCAAGCTTCCTGTTTCCGCGATCTTCAGGAAGATATACATCTGCGGCCAGCGTAATGCCGTAACGGTTTTTAAAAGTCACTTTTTGATGATCCACTTTGTCGCTCCTTGAGAAAGTTTTATCCCACGTCTGAACCAGATGGACTGAAGAATCAGCTGTGCCTGCTGCCGGCTGTGCGACCGCAGCTTCTGTTGAAATCATGGCCAGCGTTCCGGCAAGGAGTGCGCCATTAAAAAAACGGGTTGAAGTTTTTAGCGTCATGATAGTCATACCTTCATTCAAATTGGATGCGGATTGGGTTGTAGTCAGCGTCTCATTTCGGTATGTCTATTTTGGATGTCGCTAATGAAATCTGTTATTAAAATACTCTGTATTATTTGCCTGATCCTATTAACATGATGCCAAAGCGTATATTTCACTTTTCATAACGGGTAAGTTGGCAACGTCGCACAGACTTAACAAATATGGGGGGTGATGGAATGATTTCAGACAAATCGATTGAGAGACGACTCGGCGAGCTCTCCCGGGATATTGCTCAGCGCACGCCCGGCACCGGTGATTTCCCTACAGCCGTAGAAGGACTGGAATTATTCCGCCGAAACGAACCCGCTCCTCCGGTGAGCTGCCTGGTTCCTCCGAGTATCGTTCTGGTGGCCGATGGCGCGAAGATCATGTGGGTTGGCGGTGAACCATATGAATATAATGCGGAAAAATTCCTGATCACGTCTCTTGATCTGCCAGCCAGTTCGGAAGTATTGCAGGCTTCGACATCCCGGCCCTGTGTCGGCGTCGCCTATAAACTTGACCAGCGCGTGCTGATGGAATTAATTGCACAGGGAAGCCTGCCGCCGGTCAAAAAACGAGACGCGGGAACGGGTGTAGGGATAGGGACCATGACTGATGTATTGCTGGAGCCTTTCTGCCGTCTGCTTTCTTTGCTTGACGAGCCTGAAGCCATTCCTGTTCTTGGGCCGCTGATTCAAAGAGAGATACATTACAGGCTTTTGATGAGCGATCGGTCCGATCATCTCAGACAGATTGCAGCAGTAGACGGCCATGGCTACCGTATCGGTAAAGCTATCGACTGGTTAAAGACCAATATTGCATCACCTTTACGTGTCGAGGAGCTGGCAAACCGCGTGCAAATGAGCACGCCCTCTTTCCACCAACATTTCAGGCAGCTTGCGGGAATGAGCCCGCTCCGGTATCAGAAATGGCTGCGCCTCAATGAAGCCAGGCGACTGATGCTGAATGAACATTACGATGTCACCACAGCAGCCTATGCTGTCGGTTACGAAAGCTTATCTCATTTCAGCCGGGAATATACGCGGATGTTCGGGGAATCACCTAAGAGGGATATTACTATGCTGAGAAAGTCTGCTGGTAAGCTTTAGTAAATTCTGCCTTGCTCTGCCTCCCCCGGTAAAATCTATTGTACGTAAAGGCTGTAGGAGAAGCTAAAGACCTGAACTCAAAATCAGACAGCCCTCGTCGGGCAGCCCGTAAAAAGTCAGCTAATAGATGCCATTGACATATTCACTTTTTGATTAGATTTGCACATTACTCACATTATTAATCCAGTAACTTCATTTCCAGAGCCCGACTCATGGCTTGCGTACGACTATTGACTTTGAGCTTGGCGTAGATGTTCTTGATGTGCCATTTCACCGTCTCAGTAGAGATAGTCAAAGAGCGAGCGATTTCCTTGTTCATCTGACCATCAGCAATCAGCTGTAATATCTGCTGCTCTCGGTCACTGAGATCCAGGTTAACATCACTATTTTCACGCTGAATCCGCTTGCCTTCAGACTCGCTCCTTTTCACGGGCAAATGGTCATCCCCTTCGCTGGCTGCTGAGGTTTCGCGTACATGGACAAGCAGAAGCTGCAATGCCTCGCCAGCATCAAGAAAAATTCGTTTGAGATGCTGTTGTGCCGCTAATTGCAAGGTGGGCTGCAATGCAGCCACGGCAGCCGCGTTTTCGCCACTATCCCACAAGGATAATGACCATAGCGTACGAAGGCGCGCTGCGGATAGCCGGTCGCCCCGACGCTCCTGCTCAGTCACGAGTTCGCCCAGTAAAAGTCTGGCTTGTGGCGCCTGGCCTGACGCCAGAAGAAGGCGGCTGCGGCTGACGATTGCATGCTGAGCTATTGCGCGTTGACAGGGATTTTCGGCATCAATTGTGGCATGGGCGGCCAGTTGTTCGAGTTGCCGTTGCAGCTGCTCTGCGCCTGGATAATTCGCGCGCTGCAGGCGCACTCTCGCCTGCTCTGCTAACAATAAAGCCTGCGGCCGTTGCCATCCGCGAGACACCGCTAGTCGTTGCGCGTGTTCCAGCAGCCGTTCTGCCTCATGCGGCATATCGTCATTTAAGGCCTGGCGCGCAAGATAGGTATAGCAGCGACTCAAGGCATCGGGTGGACCAAACCGATCGATAAATTCGAGTCTGTCTGCTAACAGCGTATTTAATGAGTCCAGGTTCTTACGTTCGTAAGCTATTTCCGCCAGCAGCGGCGCAAGCGTCGCGCCGCTGGTCGACTGAGGGCCGGTAAAACGCTCAGCCTGGCGCAATGCATTCTCTGCATACCCCCAGGCGTTCTCCAGGTCACCCTGACCAAGATGGCACTGAGTAATGATAAAAGCGCGATAAACCGAGACAAACAGATTGTCGAGCGGGCTTTCCGGGCAAGGCATATGCCGTTGAACCTCAAGAGCGTCGGTATAGCGCTGGTTAACCACGTGGCAGTAGCTCAGAATATTGCAAATGAGGCCATCGACCCAGGTGTCTCCGCAGGGCACTTTAGCCAGCAACGGCTCAACAATCGCCAGGCTTTCCGGGATTTTCTCGGCAAAAGCTTCGCAAATTGCGCGCACGACACGTAATTTGAGCCAGGCGTTGGGGGTTATATCATCACGGTGATTAACGACCATTTGGTCAAGATTATCCAGCAACTGCCTTGATTCATCGAAGCGGAAATAGTGCGCCAGCGCCCAGGCCAAATTGATTTGCAGGTCAATGCGCGAAGGGTCAGTACTTGCGGGTAAGTGATGCATCCAGGAAACCAGGGTATCTATATCCCCTTCTTCCGCCAGTGACTGCGCTCCTGCACCATCCTGCCCGGGGTTATGGATCGGCTTGCCCGCTGCAAGTGCGTGGCGTACCGCTTCGGACCACAATCTCTGTTCAACGAACCAATGACTGGCTAATTCATGTAAATGCTTGAGGTTGATATCGTTGTTCTGCTGCAATATCGTTCGCAGGGTTTCCTGCAAAAGAGGATGGTAGCGAAACCAGCAGCCTTGTTCGTCAAGGGCTGACAAAAAAAGATTGTGCCGCTCAATCCATGCCAGTATCGCTTCACTATCATCACGCCCTGTAACCCCATTACATAACCCGGCATTTAAACGATTAAGAAACGACGTTTTGACAAGAAAATCAAAAATTTCCGCAGGCAATGGGTCAAGTACCACCTCTTTCAGATAACGGGCGATGGCGCGGGTTCCACCACGAATATTGCGCAGCAGATGTTCTGGATCATTGAGCAATTCTGGGGACAACGAAGCGATTTTCATGCCGGCGATCCACCCCTCTGTCGCGGAACGTAGCCGCTGTACATGCTGATTACTGAGTGGTACATCAATCGTCTGGCTGAAATAGTTTCTGGTTTCTTCGAGCGTAAATTGCAGGTCTCGATCATAAATTTCCACCAGCTGGTCCTGCGCCTGAAGCAGGCTCAGGGACAGACTGGGGTGGAAACGGCTGCCAATGATTAGATGCAAGGCGGCAGGAGCATGCTTGAGCAAATATCCCAGGGCTTCATATACACCGGCATCATTGATCATATGGAAGTCATCAACGATCAGATACAGGTCGTGCGGACAGTAATGCAGTTGGTTAATCAACCCGGCCAGCAGCTGTTGCGAACTGGAGGGCGTCTGTTCTTCTATGTTGCGCCAAAAGTCGGCGTCCCAATCGCCATAGAGCGGCCGCAATGCTTGCAGTAGATAAGGAATGAACTGCCATACGCCATCATCATCCTCATCGAGGCTAAGCCAGGCAACGCGTTCGCCCTGGGCAATCATTTGCTGATACCACTGCGCCAACAGGGTGGTTTTGCCAAATCCAGCTCCCGCGCAAACGACACCCAGACGGCGTCGCTGCATGCGATCGAGGAGCAGAAGAAGCCGTGAGCGCTGTAGCAGCCGTATCGAAGAGCGTGGTGGGACGAATTTGGTCAGGATTAGCGGCAAATCTCTCGTCAGCCGCAATGGCCCGGAGACCAGTGAAGTTGCCTGACGACTTTTAAAATCCGATGGCTTCATCCGTAGTTATCTACTCGTATTTTTTTATCAATTGTACGCCAGAGCCCGGGATGAAATGGAACCGTCCCTCTTGATAGATACATAAAATTTATAAAGTTTGACCTCAAGCATGTAAACCCCCTCCTACCCCCCCATGAAGGTGGCTTCGCACCTCCTCGTCGCACTCGTAGATTCATTGCATCGGCGTGGTTAAGGGCTTCCAGCCTGCCCGCCTGACGACCGTTACTGAGGAGAATTAAGTGATGCTTAACAAACAGGCTTTACTCCAGGCTTACCGTAAGATGCGCGAAATCCGGACGTTTGAGGAGCGTTTGCATCAGGAAAACACCAGCGGTGATATTCCGGGCTTCATTCACCTTTATACCGGTGAGGAAGCCATTGCGGTGGGGGTCTGCGAAAATCTGACTAACGCTGATTTTATTGGGTCCACGCACCGTGGACATGGCCACTGTATTGCCAAAGGCTGCGATATTCACGGCATGATGGCTGAAATATTCGGTAAGGACAGCGGATTATGCCGGGGCAAGGGGGGCTCTATGCATATTGCCGATCTGTCGAAAGGTATGCTGGGTGCAAACGCTATTGTGGGTGGTGCCCCTCCGTTAGCCATCGGCGCTGCGCTGACGGCCAAAACCCTTAAGACCGGGAACGTTGGGGTCTCTTTTACTGGTGACGGCGGTTCTAATCAGGGCCTGGTATTTGAAGCCATTAACATGGCAGTCGTGCTGCAACTCCCTGCCATCTTTATTTTCGAGAACAACGGTTATGGCGAAGGAACGGGCCATGACTACGCCGTCGGTGGTCGTGATATCGCCGGGCGCGCCGCGGGCTTCGGTTTACCGGCAGTGACGGTTGATGGCACCGATTTCTTTGCCGTTTACGATGCCACCGCAGAGGCGGTCAAGCGCGCCCGAGAAGGTGGAGGTCCAAGCGTCATTGAGGCCAAAGCTTTCCGCTGGCACGGTCACTTTGAGGGCGATCCGGCGCTTTACCGTGCTGAGGGCGAAGTTCAACGTCTGCGCGAACAACATGATCCGCTGAAGATTTTCACCACCAAGGTCGAACAACACATCTCCCTTGAGGAACTGGCGGCGATCGACGCGGCGGTTGAAGCACTTGTCGATGATGCTGTATTCAAAGCCCGCGCCGCTGCCTACCCGGCTCCGGAAGACCTGCTTACAGACGTTTACGTCTCATACTGAGGGTGATCACAATGCCTATAAAAACCTATCGAGAAGCGGTCAAGGAAGCCCTGGCCCAGGAAATGGAGCACGACGAACGTGTCGTTCTGATTGGTGAAGACTTGCGTGGCGGTCACGGCGGAAATGCGCCCGAAGAAGCAAGGATAGAGGCCTTTGGAGGCGTGCTCGGCGTTACTAAAGGGCTGTGGACGCAGTTCGGCTCCGACCGGGTGATCGACACCCCCATTACGGAGTCGGCGATCGTCGGCATGGCTGCCGGCGCCGCAGCAACGGGTCTGCGGCCGGTGGCAGAGCTGATGTTTATGGATTTTTTCGGTGTTAGCCATGATGCACTGTACAACCAGGCCGCAAAGTTCCGCTATATGTTTGGCGGCAAGGCGAAGGCGCCGCTGGTGATGCGGGGCATGATCGGCGCTGGTTTTTCTGCTGCAGCCCAGCATTCGCAGTCACCCTATAATATTTTTGCGACCACACCGGGGCTCAAGGTGGTCGTGCCATCGACGCCTTATGATGTCAAAGGGCTGCTGATCCAGTCGATTCGCGACGACGATCCGGTGGTGTTCTGCGAGCATAAAATGCTTTATGACCTCAAGGGCGAGGTACCGGACGAGATTTATACCATTCCCCTGGGCGTCGCCAACTATACCCGTGAAGGTGAGGATGTCACCATCATCGCGTTGTCGGCAATGGTACATAAAGCAAACCAGGTCGCCGACAAACTGGCCAGCGAGGGGATCTCGGTGGAGGTGGTCGATCCACGTACAATTTCGCCTCTGGACGAAGAAGGTATTCTGGAATCAGTGGCTTCTACAGGCCGCGTGGTCATTGTCGACGAGTCAGCTGCGCGTTTTGGCTTTGCTCATGATGTCGCCGCGCTGATTGCTTCCCAGGCATTCCATTTCCTCAAAGCGCCTATTGTTCTGGTAACACCACCACACACCCCGGTACCGTTCTCCCCTGCTCTCGAAAAACTCTGGATCCCTGGCGTTGAACGTATCGAAGCTGCCGTCCGTCAAGTGCTGGAGGATTAAGCTATGAGCGATATCAGGACACTTGAAATGCCGAAGTGGGGTCTTTCAATGGAGGAAGGCGTGCTCGCACGGTGGGCCATCCAGGAGGGTGACCGCTTCGCCAAAGGGCAGGAAATCTGTGAAATTGAGACCAGTAAAATCGTCAATGTTCTGGAGGCCCCCTTCGCCGGTACGCTACGGCGGATAATCGCCCGAGTGGGAGATACCCTCCCGGTCGGCGCTGTTTTAGCGTTGGTCGCTGACTCTTCGGTAAGCGAGGCTGAACTGGATGCCTTCGCGGCCAGTCTGGGCGCGGCGCAGCCAGCAGCTCCTGTCATGCAGACAACCGAGCCTGCTGTAGCGACCGCGGCGCCCTCCTTTGTACCGGCCCCCGCCAATAAGCCTGCGGCATCCATTGGGCTGACCGAGGTACCCATCAGCTTACAAGGCAAAACCGATCCGACTCAGGTGAATGCCACTCCCCATGCGTTACGTCTGTCCGCGCGGTTGGGCGTTGACTTGAAAAAGGTCCACGGTAGCGGGCGCGGCGAGCGTATCTCCGTGGCTGACCTGGAGAGCGCGATCGTTGCCGCAGGCGGCCGCATCGCCTCTCCGCCGCCGCCAGTTCGTTCCGGCAAAGCGCCGCGTTCGCATACCGATGATAGCCAGGTATCGGCAACCCCGTTGGCGCGCCGTCTGGCCAAAAAACTGGGGATCAACCTGCACGACTGCCGCAAAAGCGGTTCACTTGGACGGGTGAGTCGCGATGATGTGCTGGCGGCCGCTTTGCTGCTGGATGGGCTACCCCAGACCGGGGCTCCACAAACCACGTCAGCGACAGCCTTTGAGACGTTGCCGATGTCCAGCATGCGGCGAGCGATCGCTGGTCGTTTGCAAATGTCCAAGCAACATGCACCTCATTTCCGTTTGACCGTCGATCTCGACCTGGATCGACTCTTAGCATTACGTAAGGAAATCAACAGCGAAGTACCCGGCGTCAAGATTTCGGTTAACGATATGCTGGTTAAAGCCTGCGCCATGGCGCTGATAGCCGTGCCGGACGTTAACATACAGTTTGATGAGGCTACCCAGAGCATACGCCGTTTTGCCGATGCCGACATTTCCGTGGCGGTTGCGCTGCCAGACGGGTTAATTACTCCTATCGTACGTTCGGCCAACAGCAGGTCGATAAGCGACATATCAAACGAAGTTCATTCTCTGATAACCAAAGCCCGGGCGGGCATGCTCAAGCCCGAAGAGTTCCAGGGCGGCACCTTTAGCGTGTCAAACCTGGGCATGCTCGGAGTAAGGCAGTTTGACGCCATCATCAACCCACCCCAGGGCGCGATCCTTGCGATTGGCGCAGGTGAGCCCCGAGCGGTAGTTCGCGACGGACAGATCGTCGTCCGCCATCAACTGACCGTATCGCTGTCCTGCGATCACCGGGTCATCGATGGGGCGTCAGGCGCGGCTTTTCTCCAGGCGCTCAAGCGGTTGGTGGAAACACCGACGCTGTTGTTTATCGGGGAGACGAGCTATGCACGACAAATATGATGTACTGATAGTAGGTGGCGGGCCTGGGGGGTATGTCGCCGCCATTCGTGCCGGCCAGCTAGGGCTTCGTACCGCATTAGTGGAGAAGCAGCATTTAGGGGGCATCTGCCTGAACTGGGGATGCATTCCAACCAAGGCGCTGCTGCATGGCGCAGAGGTGGCGCACAGTATTGCGCATGCCGATCGGCTGGGTTTTAGTCTCAGCGAGGTGAGTTTCGATCTGCAGAAACTGGTGCAGTTTAGCCGCGCCGTGTCGCAACAGCTTACCGGAGGTGTCGAGTACCTGTTGAAGAAAAATGGCGTGACGGTCATAGCCGGCACCGCCCGGCTGCGTGGTAAGGGGCAAGTCACGGTCGCCGATCCCCAGGGGGAAGAGCGCGACTATCGCGCTGATCATGTGATCCTTGCGACTGGCGCCCGGCCGCGAGCGTTGCCAGGAGTAGAGCCAGATGGCGAGCGAATCTGGACCTATTTCGAGGCCCTGCAGCCTGAGCGCTTACCGGAGTCTCTATTAATTATCGGGTCAGGGGCCATCGGAGTGGAGTTCGCCAGCCTTTATAACGATCTTGGCAGCAAAGTGACGCTGCTCGAACAAGCCGCGCAGATTCTGCCCCTTGAAGACGCCGAAGTATCCGCTACCGTGCGTAAATCGTTCGAACGACGCGGTATACACGTCCATAGCCAAACTCTGCTGACGCAGGTAAAGCGCACCGATACGGGCGTGCGCTGCGCCCTGAAAACCACCGGCGCCGAACAGACCCTGGAAGTCGAACATGTGCTGTTGGCAGCGGGCGTACAGCCTAATGTGGAAGGCCTGGGGCTGGAAGCGCTGGGAGTCGAGTTGGACCGCGGGTTTATCAAGACGGATGCCGCCTGCCGAACCAACGTCTTTGGGCTCTATGCTATCGGCGATGTGGCCGGCCCGCCGTGTCTGGCGCACAAAGCCAGCCACGAAGGCATGATCTGCGTCGAGGCGCTGGCTGGTATCGAAGGCATACGCCCTCTTAACCGCGACTACGTGCCCGGTTGTACCTATGCCCGTCCGCAGGTTGCCAGCCTGGGCTTGACAGAGGCGAAGGCTCGCGAGACGGGACGGCCGATCAAGATTGGTAAGTTCGCGTATCAGGGGAATGGTAAGGCGCTGGCCAGCGGTGAGACGGAGGGTTTTGTTAAGACTATTTTCGACGCCGAAACCGGCGAACTGCTGGGCGCGCATATGGTTGGCGAGCAGGTCACTGAACAGATCCAGGGTTTTGGTATCGCGCATCATCTGGAGGCCACAGATGAGAGTCTCTTATCGATGATCTTTGCTCATCCCACGCTTTCTGAAGCCATGCATGAATCCATCCTTGCTGCCAGTGGTCATCCGCTGCATCAATAATGACAATACAAACCCGGCATTCAACGCCGGGTTTATCTGTACGCTAAGGCCGTCTGAATAGCGCAATGCTGCGCCCGGCCAGAATAAAATTAATCGCTTCCGTAATAGTGACGCCGTCACTTTTCTCTTCAGCGGTCGACAGCTCAAGAACCCAGCCGCCTTCGCCGAACTGCGGTATCTGGAACGCAACATCGCCCTCAAAGGGATTGAAGAGTATCAGAACGTCGTGCCAGATCCCTTTCTCCTCTTCGAGGTCGGGTCGACTGATGGCAAGGCCTAACGTTGACCCTTCATCCCACTGCTCAGATTGCTGCAAGCCGCCGCCGGCGTTAAACCAGCGTATCTCGAGCCCATCGCGCCAGCTTTCACGCCGTAAAAGCGGTTGTTCCACGCGTAGCGCAATCAGGCGCTGGGTGAAATGGCGTAATGCGTGGTCATCTTCGGACAGCGCTTCCCAGTTGATCCATGAAATCTCGCTGTCCTGACAGTAGCCATTATTATTTCCCTGCTGCGTACGGCCAAATTCGTCCCCGGCCAGTAGCATCGGGGTGCCGTGGGAGAACAATAGCGTGGTGAGGAAGTTACGCTTCTGGCGTTCGCGGACCGCGACGATAGCCTGATTTTCCGTCGGCCCTTCCTCGCCATAATTGCAGGAACGGTTATCATTGTGCCCGTCGTTATTATCCTCACCGTTGGCTTCATTATGCTTCTCGTTATACGAAACCAGATCGTTTAACGTGAAGCCGTCATGAGCGGTAATAAAATTGACGCTGGCCCACGGGCGGCGGCCGCGTAAATCGTACAGATCCCCCGATCCCAGCAAACGGGCGGCAAAATCGGTAGATACGTTATCTCCCTTCCAGTATTCCCGCACCGTATCGCGGTATTTGTCGTTCCACTCGCCCCAGCCTGGCGGAAAACCGCCAACCTGATAGCCGCCGGGGCCGATATCCCAGGGCTCGCCGATCAGTTTAAGTTTTGCCAGCACGGGATCCTGGGTTATGGCGTCAAAAAAACCGCCTCGCGGATCGAACCCTTCCGGTTCACGGCCGAGAATAGTTCCAAGATCAAAACGAAAGCCGTCAACGTGCATGGACTGAGCCCAATAGCGTAGCGAATCCATCACCATCTGCAGCACCCGGGGATGGGACGTATTCACCGTATTTCCCGTCCCCGTATCATTGATGTAATAACGATGCCGATCCGGCATCGTCCGGTAGTAGGAGAAATTATCGATGCCCTTAAATGAGAGCGTCGGGCCCAGCTCATTTCCCTCCGCGGTATGGTTGTAAACCACGTCAAGGATTACCTCAATACCGGCATCATGAAAAGCGCGCACCATATTGCGGAATCCGGCAATACCTGCGGGCCCATAGTAACGGGACGCGGGGGCAAAGAAGCCCAGCGTATTGTAACCCCAGAAGTTTTTTAGTCCCCTGTCAAGCAGATGCTGGTCATCGGGAAACCAGTGAACGGGCAGCAGCTCAACGGAAGTGATGCCGAGGCTCTTGATATACTCGACGGAGGCCTGATGCCCAAGCCCCTCGAATGTGCCGCGCAGCTCGGGGGGGAGCGCCGGATTAAGCTGGGTAAACCCTTTCACATGCGTTTCGTAAATCACCGTATTCGGCCAGTGAATGTCGGGGCGATTTTCCCCCTGCCAGTCGAACGCATCCGGGTCGACAACCTTACATTTTGGCGTAAAAGGCGCGCTATCGCGGGTATCAAAGCTGAGGTCTTTCTCCTCATGGCCCAGCTCGTAACCGAAATGCGCCTCGTTCCACGCGATATCGCCTGCCAGCTCCCGCGCGTAGGGATCGATAAGCAGTTTATTTGGGTTAAAGCGATGCCCGTTTTCCGGATCGTACGGGCCGTAAACCCGATAACCATATAACGCCCCAGGCTGAAGATCGGGCACGTAGCCGTGCCAGATTTCGTGCGTATATTCCGGCAGTTCCAGCCGGGCTATTTCCGTTTTCCCTGAAGGATCAAACAGGCACAGCTCAACCCGTTCAGCGTGCGCGGAGAAGAGCGCGAAGTTAACGCCTTTTCCGTCAAAATTAGCCCCCAGCTGCTGGCTGTCACCGGGCCGTATTTCAAAAGCTTTTTCCTTGCGCATCGTTATTCTCCCCGTTGCTCATCGCTAATAAGCGTCAACAACCACCCGGAAGTTGACGCCAGATCTAGGGACGTTTCCACCAGGCGGCTCTCGCCGCTTAACACATCGCGAAAACATTTCCCGGCCAGATCGTCTGGTATTGTTACCGCAGTATTGCCCCATAACCTTGCGGAAGATTCCGCCAATCCGTGCGCCGCAACGTCAAACGCCAGGCGAGGAACCACCACGATCAGGGCCTCCTCTCCGCTGATGCGCGCGTAGGCAATAAGATTATCCTCCCTCTCCCCGGAGACTTTTAATGGTACCCAGTCACCATAATGGAAGAGCGCTGAATGCCGCTGTCTCAATCGGAGAAAAGAAACGGTAACGTACTGTTTCAGGCGCCCGTCTCGCCAGGCGGATTCGCGGGTGAACAGATCCGCATTCCGGGTATGAAGGTTTTGCGCAAGGACGGCGAAATCGGGTTCACGTCGGTTATCCGGATCGACAAGGCTGAAGTTCAGCGCCTCGCTCCCCTGATAAATGTCCGGCACGCCGGGCGCGGTCAGTTTTATCACCGTCTGGCTGAGGCTGTTTACCAGTCCGGCACGGATAAAAGGCTGTAAGGCGGTGTGAAAATCGTTGAGAAAACGCGAATTATCCGCAGAAAATAGCTGCTGCGCATAATTAAGCACCACGCTTTCATAGCTTTCATTGCTGTCGATCCAGTCGGTTCTCTGCTTGGCCTCGCGCAGCGCTTTTTCCATAAAAGCGAGAAAACGCGCTTCGAGCGATTTCAGCCCTTCGGCATCGTCCGGCAACAGCGTTGCAGGCCATGCGCCCGCCAGCGCCTGATAGATCATCCACGTATCCGCCGCGTTCGGCGCCGTGCCGTCGTTCAAAAAACGCACCTGGGTTTGATTCATCTGACGCCAGCGCGCTAGGTTTTCCCCCCACAGCTGCGGGGCTTCCGTTAAGGTATAAAGCCGGGCGCGCGCATCTTCCCCGCGTTTCGTATCGTGCGTCGATGTCCCCAGCAGCGCATCGGGCTGGCGGGCAAGACGGATGCGCATCTCCTGATGAAAGCGAGACAAAGAGAAGGCGCGAGGCGTAGGATCGGCTCCAACTTCATTCAGCGCCAGGTCGAGGTTATGGCGAAAGAACAGCGTATCCTCGACCGATTTCGCCATTAACGGCCCGGTGAGCTGCTGAAAACGGGTCCTGAAGTGTGAAGCGATGTCGAGGCAGCTCTCCTGCAGATTGCCGGTCAGGATAGCGATAATAACGTTAAGCGCGTTGGCATCGGGGCGGTTTTCTTCGGCGTTCACCTGGTCAACCACCCGGTTTAACAGCGTAATATCGCCTGCGGTCAGCCCTTCGGCGGTGCCGTAGGTACGATAGACCGGGAAGGCCAGCAGCAGTTCGCGCAGGGCGTGGCGCAGCGCGTCGCTCTCGACCGCCATGCCGTTACGCTGCGCCAGTTCGCGAGCCAGGTTCAATAAGGTGGTAAATTCCCCCTCAAAATTGCGATCCGCCATCAGGCCTTTCGCCTCGCGCAGCGCTTTGCGGCGATCCACCGTTCCGCCGAGCGCGTCGTCATGCACCTGCTGCAGCTGGTCGAGGTTATTGTCATCCACCAGTACTTCCGCCAGCGAAGCGATAAACTCATACCCTGTGGTGCCGGACACCGGCCAGTCGGCGGGCAGCTGTTCGCCCTTCGCAAGGATTTTTTCCACCGTAATGTAGCACTCTGGCCCGGTTGCCTGGCGCAGTCGCTGCAGATACCCCAGCGGGTCGGCAAGGCCATCGATATGGTCAATACGCAGACCATCGACGATGCCGGAATGCACCAGTTCAAGGATAAGTCGATGGGTGTCGTCAAATACCGCAGGGTCTTCAACCCTGACGCCAATCAGGCCGGTAATTTCAAAAAAACGCCGCCAGGAGAGCTGCCTGGGCGCTTCCCGCCAGGACATCAGCCGCCAGCTTTGCGCCTCATGCAGCGCCAGAATGGCATCGCGTTCAGGGGATGTTAGTAGTTGCTCACCTGTCGCCAGGGTTTGAGGATTCAGGGGCCAGGCCTGATCGTAGTAGATGAACGCCGGTTTCCCGGTTTCAGGGTCGCGTTTCAGTGCGAGCGCCCCGCTCTCCAGCTCCGCCTCAAAGGTATCTCCCAGAAACGGCAGCGTAACGGGACGCGTCCAGTCAATGTCGAAATAATTCGCCCAGTGGCTGTTCTTGCCCTGCTCGATAACGTCCCGCCACCAGCGATTCTCCAGCGAGGTCGCCATATGGTTAGGCACAATATCCAGGATTAGACCAATTTGCGCATTTCGCAGCGCCTTTACCATCCGGTCAAACCCTTCGCGGCCCCCTATGGCCGGGTCGATCTCGTTAGGATCGGTAATATCATAGCCATGGGTGGAGCCGGTGGTAGCCGTAAATATCGGCGAGGCGTAAAGATGGCTGATACCGAGCCCCTGAAGATAGGGGGCCAGCGCCGCCGCGCGATCGAAAGTCATGCCGTTACGGAACTGAATACGATAAGTCGCAGAAGGGATCATACTGAGGCTTCTCCATGTGCAAAACGGACAACAATACTGTTTGGCATTAATGCCTCCTGCTGTTCCGGCCAGCTAAAAATGACCTCGCCGGGTATTGCCGGCAGCGCAAGCGGCTCCTCGCCGATATTCAGCGCCACAGAGAGCGTCCCGCCGGCAAATTGCCAGCTAACGGCCAGCGCCTGTGGTTCCGTGTGCAGGATCTTGCCCTCGACGGCGCCCCCTGCCGCCAACAGCGGGACGATATAGCGATGGCGCAGCAAGATGAGGTTGCGCGTGAAGCGCAGCCAGGATTTCCCCTCCTCGCTTGCCGCCTTCTGCCAGTCGAGCTTAGAACGGATAAAGGTCCGGGGATCGTTCGGGTCCGGGACGGATTCGTCATGTCCCGCGTGTCCGGCAAACTCTTTCGCCCGCCCTTCCCGTACCGCCTTCGCGAGGGAACCCTGAAAATCGGTAAAGAACAAAAAGGGATTGGTCTCGCCGAACTCCTCGCCCATAAACAGCAAAGGAATATGCGGAGACAGAAGCAACGCGGCAAGCAAAACGCGCGTTTTCCCGGCGCCGGCAAGGGAGATCAACCTTTCCCCCTGCGCACGGTTCCCGGTCTGATCGTGATTCTGAATAAAGTCGACAAAAAACTGCGGCGGTTGCGCTGCGCAGGACACGCCGCGGGGCTTCCCGGTTTGCGCAGAAATCTCACCCTGGTAGACAAATCCCTCGGCCAACGCCCTTGCGAGCTTACTGGCGGGCTGATGCGCAAAATCCTGATAATAGGCGTGCGTCTCGCCGGTGGCGAAAACGTGGGCGGCGTTATGAAAATCATCATTCCACTCGGCGGTAAATAGCGGCGTTTGGCCGTCCTCATCGCGCGGATGGAGGAAAATGACGTTCCGGCTGTCTTCGGTGGTGAGGTGGATATGGCGGTCGGGGATGGCTTTGCGGATATTTTCGGCGATCTCTATCAGCACATGCCTGGCGGAGCGATCTTCAATCTGATCGATGGCATCAAAGCGCAGCCCATCAAGATGGTACTCGGTAAGCCAGAATAGCGGCGCCTCGGTAATATACTGCCGCACGGCCTCGGTTTCATAGGCGATAGCGTTACCCCAGGGGGTCATCCGGTTCTGATGAAAAAAGCCCGGCGACAGCAAAGAGAGATAGTTGCCCTCCGGACCAAAATGGTTGAGAACGATATCGAGAACCACCGAAAGCCCTAACCCGTGAGCGGCGTCAATAAAGGCGTGAAAATCCTCCGGCGCGCCGTACGCGGCGTGCGGAGCGTAAAGTAATACGCCGTCATAACCCCAGCCTCGGGAACCGCCAAACTGGGCAACGGGCATAATCTCTATCTGGGTGATCCCCAACTCTGCCAGATAAGGCAGCTTATCGATGGCGGCCAGAAAGGTGCCTTCTGGCGTAAAGGTGCCCGGATGGAGTTCATAGATGACGGTTTCTTCCCATGGCCGCCCTTGCCAGCCATCGTTAACCGGCTGAAAAAGCCTGGGGTCGATAACCACCGAGGGACCGTTAACATCATCGCGCTGCGCGCGCGTGGCCGGATCGGGAATACGCCTGCCGTCGGCTAAAAGGAACATATATTCATCGCCATGCTTTACGCCGGGGACGTCAATCTGGAACCAGCCCTCACCCGCGGCTTCCATCGGTATATCCCGCGTCTTCAGGCTCAGCATCATTCTCTTTTGACCTTCAGCCCAGAGGCGAAAACGGACAGTGTCAGCGGCAATAAACTCCGCCCCCCAATGCTTGTGAAACGATATGGATTCCATTCAATGTCCTCAGGCGACTTATTCAGATAACGCGGCACGAAATATAAGATTAGACCAGGATGCGCCAAGTGCGCTGGTGGCGTTAAGTGTATTATTTATAAATACCTTGTCTGTAATGCATGTTGACTTAAAAGTCAGGTAAATAATTCCTGGTTTTAAGTCGTTAATTATTCCTGGTTTACGCTTCTTTTATCCCCCGGACGCAATAATTGACTAATCTTAAATTTCATTTATTAAGGAGGCCGGTATGACAACAGGAAATAATTCAACGCTACACTATCCACTTCCGCCGTTTGTCGAGCAGCCGCAGCAACCACCGGGGCTGGCATCTGAAATGAAGCCCCTTCCCGACCACGGCGAAACCAGCTACATCGGTTCCGGGAAGCTTGTGGGGAAAAAAGCGCTGGTTACCGGCGGTGATTCGGGTATTGGCCGGGCAGTGGCTATCGCCTTCGCGCGCGAAGGTGCGGATGTCGCGATCGGCTACCTGCCGGAGGAGGAGTCCGACGCGGCTGCCGTTATCGCGCTGATACAGGCCGAGGGCAGAAAAGCCGTCGCTATTCCCGGCGATATCCGGGTTGAATCATTTTGCGATACCCTGGTCGAAAAAGCGGTCGCGGAGCTTGGCGGGCTGGATATTCTGGTTAACAACGCCGGCAGGCAGCAGTATTGTGAATCTATCGAGGCGTTGAGTACCGCCGCCTTTGACGCGACCTTTAAAACCAACGTTTATGCGCCATTCTGGATAACAAAAGCCGCGCTCCGCCATCTGTCTGAGGGCGCGGCTATCATCAACACCTCTTCCGTCCAGGCGTTTAAACCCAGCGAGATCCTGCTGGATTACGCCCAGACCAAAGCCTGCAACGTTGCGTTTACGAAATCGCTGGCCAAGCAGCTGGGTCCGCGCGGTATCCGCGTTAATGCCGTGGCGCCGGGCCCCTACTGGACGCCTCTGCAGTCAAGCGGCGGCCAGCCGCAGGAGAAGGTTCAGCAGTTTGGCGGGGATACGCCGCTCGGCAGACCGGGACAGCCGGTTGAGATAGCGCCCCTTTACGTACTCCTGGCTTCCGACGCCTGCTCCTACGCTTCTGGTCAGGTCTGGTGCTCTGACGGCGGCACCGGGGTAGCATAAGAGAGATCGTCGCTGTGTCGTGCTCTATTCGCACGCCGCAGCGACAAACGCTAGCAGCGTACAAGGAACTGGATAAGGATGATCAGCAAATACAAACCGCAGACGATTTGCAAAACTCTCCAGCCCCATCTGAAATAACGCCACTGATAACGCTCTCTGGCATTCGCCTGCGCAATGGCGGGCTCCAGGCTCCTCTGTTTCTGCTTACTTTTCAGTATGCTCCAGCCCCACCAGACAATGACCATGATGACGATAACTTTATACAGGATGATGTTGTCCATGCCGCCGCCATTTCACGATTGGATAAAACTGCCTGCGAGTGTAGCGCACTTCCCGCCTCGTTACCTGCATTCCTTATTGACGTTTAAACATGTTTACTCTGGAGCACTCTTGCTCCGTCAGCACGATTGATGTAAGCGATATTATAGAATAATCTTATATATGTCAGATTGGTGAATTGCGACTTTTCTCTTTATTAAATATGTAGTATCAGGGTGCTGGTAATATTAGCAGTCTTATTATTCAAAAAGTTAAAATTTGCAAAACCAGACGTAACCGCTAAAATAAACATGAGCTAACTCACTAAGCAGGGAGATATTATGGGTTTTTGGCGAATTGTTTTGACGATTATTCTACCCCCACTCGGCGTGTTGTTGGGTAAAGGGTTCGGCTGGGCTTTCATTCTCAATATTATTTTAACTATCCTCGGCTATATTCCAGGGCTTATTCACGCTTTTTGGGTTCAAACCAAAAACACCTAATAAGAAATGTCTTATAGTTTGACTCCCGGCATTCCGGCGCTCGCCGGGCTATCCCCGGACATTAAACGGAATCAGAAAGTTCGCAGGAGCTATTTTATGCTTAAACAATTAACCGCTATCATTTTGCTGGCTGCAGCAACCAACGCCATGGCACAAGACGATATTACGCTGGACAGTCTGGTCAAAAAGGAACCGGCAGCCTTTAGTCAAATGGTAAAAGGTCACACTCTGCCCGCCTGGATAAGTACGGGCGGTACCGCCTCGCCAGCCAGAACAGTGAAGCTTGGCGCGGAGACTTACCAGGTACTCAGCGTCTGTAAACCGCATGATTGCGCGGCGGAACGCTTCGCAGTGCTATGGTCTGAAAAATCCAGACAGATGACCGGTCTTTTCTCTAGCGTTGATGAAAAAACCGCCCAGGAGAAACTGACCTGGCTTAACGTTAGCGACGATCTTTCCATCGATGGTAAAACGGTGCTCTTTGCCGCCCTGAGCGGCAGTCTGGAAAACCATCCCGACGCATTTAACTTTCAGCAGTAGCCGGTAGCTCAAAACTGACGCCTGTGGCCGAAACGGTAATCCGGTCATACCTATTCTGCCGCTCTGACCCCGGGTCTGGACGGCAGAATAACCTCCCTTTCCGGTTACAATGAGATGCCGGCGAACGACATAAACCCCAGCGACATTAGCCCGGCGGTAATAAATACGCTGCCTAACCCGCGCACCCCCTTCGGCATATTGGCGTATTTCAGCTTTTCGCGAATACCGGCCAGCGCCACGATCGCCAGCGCCCAGCCAATACCGCACCCGGTACCGTAAGTGAGTGACTCGAAGAAGCTGTATTCACGCTGCACCATAAAAATGGTCGCGCCGAAAATGGCGCAGTGAATGGTTAATAACGGCAGAAACGGGCCTAAAGCATGGTTCAACGCATGAAAGTATTTATCGATGACCATCTCGAGGATCTGCACCAGCGCCGCGAGAACGCCGATAAAAGTGATAAAATCGAGGAAGCTCAGATCGACCCCTTCGATCAGGGCGTTCTCTTTCAGCAGATGATTGTAAATCAGGTTGTTAATCGGCGTCGCTATGGCCAGCAGCGCGGTTACCGTCACGCCGAGACGAAATGCGACATCGATTTTTTTGGAGATAGCGAGAAAAGTACACATACCGAGGAAAAAGTTAAGCGCCATATTCTCGACAAAAACCGCGCGGATAAAAATATTGAGATGAGATTCAAACAAGACAACCTCCATGTTGTTGAGTTGTTTCTCAATCATGCCAAACTTTCAGTTGCAAGAGGCAATAAAGACTCGGTTTTGCCGAGTCGATCACCTTTTAATTTCCTGAGTTTTGATAAGGCGGGACAGCCGCCTTTACTCGCCCTCTCTCCGCTGGAGAAACGTGCGCGGAAGCATCTTAATAAATTCATCAACCGGCACCGGTTTTGAAAAGTAGTAGCCCTGGTAGAGAGTAATGCCCATATTTTTAAGCATCTCAAGCTGCTCCTTATCCTCAACGCCCTCAGCAATAATCTGGCAATGAAATTTTTTCGCCAGATTGACCATATTCATCACCACCAGCGCTGAAGCGTTATTGGTCACAATGTTGAAGGTAAACACCTTATCGATTTTGATAATCTCCGGATTAAACTGCTGGATGTAGCTGTAGTTTGCGTGCCCGGTACCAAAATCATCCAGCGAAAACTGCACGCCAATACGCCTGAGTTGGTCCGTCACCGCTGACGTCTGCAGGGTATTTGCAATCGACTCCCGCTCGGTTATTTCCAGGACAAGGCGTACTTTTTCCGCTTTCATCTGCTGGGTAAACGTCTGGCACAGGGTCACAATTTCGTCGTCCTGAAAATTTACCGAGCTGGTGTTAAAGCAGATAAACAGCCCCGCGGGAATGACGGACTGCTGTCGCCGGAGCTGGCGACTCACCTCAGCAAAGCAAATCGCCGTCACTTCTTTGATAAGGCCGGTCTGTTCGGCGACGGAGATAAATTTATCCGGCGCAATAAACCCCTGTTTGGGATGCTCCCAGCGCACCAGCACTTCGCCGCCGACGATCTGACCGGTGTCGTTGCCGATAATCGGCTGAATATAGGGTTTGAGCTGTTTAAGTTCGATAGCCTGCCTGAGCTGATACTCGATCGTATTCCGGTAGCGGAGGTAGTTTCTGAACAAAAATGTCAGCAGCAAGGAGGCCAGAATAATCGCGATAAGGGTGTGTTGTGCATAACGGATAAATGCGCCGGGGCCGGACGCGTAGTGGCGGTCGGCAATAACCGAATAGTGAAACTGCTCTGATTCCATGCGTACGGGAACGAGAATACCCGGGGTTGTCGTCACTTCCCCCTTGTGGGTCATTACCCGGTCGCCAACCTGAAGATACAGATGAGCGTCGCCGTCGAGAACGTTTAAAATATTGTATAAATAATAGCCATCCACGCCCACCAGAATCGTATTTCCCCGGCCGTCCTGTTCGCTGTAAACCATCAAAGGATGGAGCGGCGTGATTTCACTGCCGCTCAGCAGACGTAAAGCGCCATGCGTATATTGTCGGCGATCGAACTGAAATTTTCGTCCGCCATAAACCGAGGTACAGTATATTTCATTATCCTTACCTAAATTCACCGTGCGCACATCGGGAATAGTGGCCACCAGCGTGCGTAGTTCCGTCAGGACATTCTCATTACAGCTTTTCCCATAGTACGGCTCAGCCATATTAGCGGCCTGCTCCGCATGAGAAACGGTTACATCAAGGCTGGCTATCGCCTGTTGGAGTCGCGCATGAATATCGTTATCCACTTTTTTTTGCATTTGCCAGTAACAAAGCCCTGTACCGAGGCTCAGCACCGCAATTAAAAATAAGAATATCCACAGATGATGGCGTGATAAGGAGTCGTTCATTGTGCTAATCCAGTTTGACTCGCCGCAGCGGGCTGACGGTCAATAGTTTGACCAAATTTTAATAAATCCTGTTTATACTCGCCCTGAACGGATCAAGTTTTAATGCATATCAATGATATATCATGGCAAACCGTTGCGTGACGCGAGAGGCGTTTTATTCGTCTGAAGCTTGCGTGCTTTCGCCGCTGCATCCGTGGCTAAACTATTGACTTAAGGTCAAATAATACGAAAATGACTCTTTTGTGCGCTGACCAGAAAAACTGGCTAATATCATGACGATCCGCTCTCGTAAGTTTCTCCTGGACAAGGTGAAAATATCCGCCGTAGCAATAGCTGCTGCGCTGCTGTTGGCCCACTGCGGCAGCAAACCGCCCGTTTCTCTCGTCACGCCCATGCCGCCCGCGACCAGACAACCGACGTTACCCAAAAGCCATGAGCCGGTACGCGGCGTGTGGCTGACAACCGTTTCGCGCCTCGACTGGCCGCCGCTGGAATCGGTGAATGGCGGCATTACGGCCGACCGACGTATCGCCCTCCAGCAGCAGGCGCTGATTGCCAAGCTGGACAATTTAAAGAGCCTCGGCATTAATACCGTCTTCTTCCAGGTGAAACCGGATGGCACAGCGCTCTGGCCATCGAAGATCCTGCCGTGGTCCGATATGCTGACCGGGAAAATCGGCGAGGATCCGGGCTACGATCCGCTCAAATTCATGCTGGACGAGGCCCATAAGCGCGGGATGCGCGTTCATGCCTGGTTTAACCCCTATCGCGTTTCGGTCAACACCCGGCCGAAAACCGTCACCGAGCTTAACGGCACGCTATCGAAGGTTCCCGCCAGCGTATACGTTCTGCACCCCGAGTGGATACGCACCTCCGGCGATCGCTTCGTGCTCGATCCGGGCATCCCGGAAGTGCGCGACTGGATAACCAGTATCGTGGCGGAAGTCGTGGAGCATTACCCGGTTGACGGCGTCCAGTTCGACGACTATTTCTACACCGAATCGCCGGGATCGGCGCTGAACGACAGCCGGACGTTCCAGCAGTACGGTCAGGGATTTGCCGCGAAGGCGGACTGGCGGCGGCATAATACCCAGCTGCTGATCGAGCAGGTTTCCCGCACCATCAAGCAGCTGAACCCCGAGGTTGAATTCGGCGTCAGCCCGGCAGGCGTCTGGCGCAACCGCTCCCACGATCCGGCCGGTTCCGACACCCGCGGCGCGGCGGCCTACGATGAGTCCTATGCCGATACCCGTCTCTGGGTGCAGCAGGGATGGCTGGACTACATCGCGCCGCAGATTTACTGGCCCTTCGCCCGCGATGCGGCCCGCTACGACGTGCTGGCAAAGTGGTGGGCTGACGTGGTGAAACCCACCCATACCCGCCTCTATATCGGCGTGGCGCTGTACAAGGTGGGCGAACCGTCGAAGAACGAACCCGACTGGATGATTAACGGCGGCGTGCCGGAATTGAAAAAGCAGCTTGATCTGAATGAATCCATGCCGCAAATTCAGGGCACGATTTTGTTCAGAGAGAATTACCTCAATCAGCCGCAAACCCAGCAGGCCGTTAACTACCTGAAAAGCCGTTGGGGAGGTTGATTCCCATACCTGCCTCTACCGGAGAATGTTATGTTGAAAAAATCGATCGTCGCCTTTTCCTTGTTCTGCGCTCTGACGCCCGTCGTTTTTGCGGGAAACAGTGAAAATGAACAGCTGAATAAAAAGAATGTCATTGATTTTTATAATAAAGCGTTAAATGACAAAGATTTTGCCGCCGCCAGACCCTATCTCGGAGACCGCTACATACAGCATAACCCGATGGCGAAAGACGGCGTGGAGGGCTTTCAGCAGTTTATCGCCTTCCTCAAGAACAAATATCCCGACTCCCACAGTGAAATTAAGCAGGCGTTTGTCGATGGCGATCATGTGATCCTGCACGTTGAGGTCACCGGTCGCGAGCCGGGCGTGACGCGGGCGATTATCGATATCTTCCGCGTCGACGAGCAGCATAAAATCGTTGAACACTGGGACGTGACTCAGAACGTTCCGCAAAAAACCGCCAGCGGCAACGGCATGTTTTAAATCCTGAGCAGGCGTTTCCTGCTCATCCCCCCTCGCAACCAGCCTCGATATGAGCCACTTTCTCGTCAGCTCCCTGCAGGAGCCGCTGAGCCGGGTGATCGTTGAATTCGCCCTGGCGCAGTTTCAGCAAGGAAAAAACTGCCCGACGCGGCTCTGAAGCGCGCGCCTGCGCCCCATCGTGATGACCTCACTCGCATTTGTTGTTGGCGTAATCCCTCTGGTACTCTCTACCGGCGCGTGGGCTTCCAGCCAACGAGAGACAGGCGCCGCGGTCATCGGCGGCATACTCACCGGGACGCAGCTGACCTTGTTTTTCGCTCCACTCTTTTTCCTGCTGGTACAGCAAGGAATGATGCGCCTTAAAGGGCGCAAACGGTAAGGACTCAACTGATGGGAAATCAACGCGGGCGGCCGATGAAAGCCCGCCCACGCATTTTACAAACCGCCCGGGCGCTGTTTCTGCAGCACGGTCTTGATGTGTCTCTCGATACCATCGCCGCCGAAGCGGGAACCACGCGACCGACGCTGTACAGCCATTTCCCCGGCGGAAAAGACGCGCTGCTGCTGGAGACGTTCGCCTTTCTCAACGACGCTATGCAGCCGCCCCTGCAACAGCTTCTACAGGACAGCCAGCAGGATCTGCCGGCGCTGCTGCGGGGGTTTGCGAAAGTGGTGCAACAACACTTTTATGCGCCGGAGAATATTCACTTTCAACGCCTGCTTATCCAGGTGCTGGTGCAGAAGCCCGAGCTTTACGTCACGCTCGAACAACGCCCCTCAGGACGCGTATTGCAGGCGCTCAGCGATATCCTCGCTAAGAAACGAGATCAGGGTCAGCTGACCCTCAGCGACCCGCAGCTCCAGGCGACGGCGTTTCTCGGCGCGATTATGGGCTATCCGCTGCCGGGAGCCTTAATTGCGCAAAATGCGCTGGCGGCAGAAACGCTGGAGCCTCTCGCCGAGTGCGCGATTAGCGTGTTCCTCACGGCCTGGGGCTATAAGCCATCATCATCCGGCGCCCTGTGAAAGGGGCCGGAATACGCCTAACCGGCCAGGAGCTCATCGTACAGGCTACGCAGGCGGGTGCGAAGGTAGAGAACGGCTTTATGCTTACGCGAGAGCAGCGCCTGTTCGCTGACGCCGGACTCTTCGGCCAGCTCCCGGTAGCTATACCCCTGCAGTTCGGTTTTCTCAAATGCCTCACGCTGGGCGGGCGGCAGCTCCGAAAGCGCCTGGTTTAGCTCCTCCCAGAGCAGCGCTTTCAGATACTCATCCTCCGGCGTTTGCGGCACGCCAAACAGCGTTTCGGCCAGCTCGTCCTCGGGAAAATCGCCCTCTTCCTCCTCGCTGAAGCCACCCGCCAGCGGCAGCTCGCGTTTTTTCCTCGCCCTGTCGGTCATTTCGTTGCGCGCCGCCCGGAACAACCAGGCGGCGATATTCTCCACCGGTTGCTCGACGCGAATGAGCTGATACGTCACTTCCTGCAGGATATCGTCCGCCTCATCGCGCAGCGGGGTCCGTCCGCGGATAAAAGCCTTCAGCCGCGAACGGCAGGCGTTGAGGGCGGAAACAAGCCGTGACTCCGCCACGATGCCGTTTTTCATTGTGTTCACTCGGGATCCGCGTTTTTAGCCGGACTCTCTTGCTGCGGCCCATGCTCGCCGCGGCGGTCGCGCCAGCCGCAGGGGCCGTGATGCCCGCGGCGGCCGAAGCGCTGAGCAAACTCCTCGCGCTGCTCGGGGCTCATGTTCATCCAGCGTTCGTGCATCCGACGCCGGGCGTGCCCCATGCCAAACATGCCCGGCCGAAAACCGAGGCCGCCGAACAGGATCCGCGACAGCGCCAGAATCCCTAACGCCTGCCAGAAACCGATGCTCTTCACACCTAGAATTGCCGGCAGCAGCGCATTCCACAGCGACATTACCACCAGCCCGAGTACGGCGATTAACGCCACGCCGATAATAAGCGGTTTTGCCATTCTGTGACGGCCAAAGCGCTGATGGTGGTGCTGACCGTGCATATCGAAATCTCTCATCTTCTGTTGTCCTCATAATGCTCGTGAATATTAGCCTGTGCTGAGGTAGACGAATGAGCGGACAAAATATTGCTAACAATATTTAAAAATCGACACGCTTTATTTGTATGACAATTTTTAATGTGTGATCTTCATCACCTTCTATCGCGTGCGGCGGCGATAAGGTTGCACGATGATTCATTGAAAAAAGAGGAACTTATGAACGCAGTAAAAACACTAAAAGCGGACTGGCTGATTATTACGCTCATGATTGTTGTCGCGGTCGTGATGTATGGGTATCTGATCCCCAAATACTGGTAATCGAAGTCCGCCCTATCGCTCAGGGCGGCTTGCCGGCACTATCGCTTATCGTTCAGCGTCTTAATCAGAAACGGCACCGAGTCGCGTAAAGACGGGTTAACCGTACCGCTATGATCCAGGCCTTCGTAAATATGTACCTCCGCCCGGGTTCCCGCGCTTTTTACCGCATCGGCAAAGCGTTTTTGCATCGCCGTCGGCACGTTGATATCCGCGCCGCCAATACCGATAAACACCGGATGATCGATTTTCAGGGTCGGATAAAGCATGCTGCCCACGCTGGCGTTTAACAGGGAATCTATTCCCGGCTTAAGTGAGTTAGCGGCATTAAGACCGGCCTTCATGACCTCATCGTTTAACGGCGTAATGCATAAATTGCTCGCCTCTTTCAGCAGCGGCAGCGCGTTATCCTGGAAATAATCAGCCGGATTAAGCTGCGGGTTGCTGTCGGCGGCAGAAAGATAAATATAGAAAATATAAGGTATTTTCGGGTCGCCACCGGTCGGCGCTTTGCCGCCTGCCGGTGGAAGCACGTCGGCGGCGGTGGTTCCTTTCTCAAAATAAGGCGTACCGGTCAGTACCGTCGCGCGAACGTTCAGTTCCGGCGCATATTCCGGCTGATAGCCCGCGCTGGCGAACGCGGCGTGAGCGCCCTGCGACTGCCCTACCAGAATAAGCTCATTCTTAAGCGGAAACTGCTTCAGGGCGGCGCGAACGCCATCAAGAACGCTCCACGCTTCGCCACGGGCGTTAAGATAATGGTGCAGGCCAGCAGAGCCCAGCCCGGCGTAATCCGGCGCAACCACCGCGTAGCCCAGCGACAGCCAGGTATTCAGATACTGCTTATCGCGATCGCTGCGCGGGTTTAATGACGGCGCGCAGTGGTTCGCCACGCCCACGGTACCGTGAGCCCAGACCACCACCGGCCATCCCCCTTCCGGCGTCGCGCCAAAGGGAATAAATACCGCGGCGGTATCTTCGCGGACGGTTTTACCGTCAACGCCGCTGCGGGAGGGATAATGCAGGAGGTACTGCTTTGCCGCTTCGCTTAAGCCATTCGCGGCGTTGAGCGGAGAGACAGCTTCGGTGCTGTCGCCAGCGCTAGCCGGTACCGCGCTCATTGAAAGCAGCAGCAGCGCGGAGGTGGCGGCGAGGAATTTTCTCGAGAGTGAATAGGTCATGGCATCCTGTTCCATTGTTAGTGATTCACTTAGTGTAGTCCCCGCCGTCTGAATATCAGCTCAATGAAGCAGACGCTTGGCCATTTTTTTATAAACCCTGAGTGGCTTCGCTTTTTGCGCGCGCAAATAATGATAGATTTTTATCAATAACCTCAAAGGAAGAGACCGATGTCAGCGAAAAAAGTGACCATGACCGACATAGCCAGAGACGCCGGAGTGGGTATTGCGACGGTAGACAGAGTGCTCAATAAACGGGCCGCGGTCAAAGAGAGCACCGAACGTAAAGTACTCGAGTCCGCGCGGCGATTAGGTTTCGCGCTTGAGCAATCCCACTATCGGCTGGCTGCCGGCCGGCCGGCGATAGCCCTCAGAATGGGGTTTATCCTGCTGCAGCCATCACACTCGTTTTATCAACAGCTGGCGCAGGCGCTTGAACAGGCGGCTCTCGCGTGGCATAGCCCGACGCAGGCCCCCGTTTTTCTGCATTATGATATTAACGCCATCGACGATATGGCCGCCGCGATCGCCCGCCTGAGCGCTGAAGTGGATGTGATCGGCATTGTGGCGCTGGATAATCCGCTTATCCGCCATGCCCTCATTCAGGCGATTGATAAAGGGGTGCACGTCTTCACCCTGCTCTCCGATATGAGCATTCCCCAGCGTACCGGCTATATCGGGCTGGATAACCAGAAAGCAGGCCGCACCGCCGGCTGGGCGGTGGACAGGCTCTGTCACGGCGACGGCAAAATTGGGATTATCGTCGGCGATAATCGGTTTATTTGTCAGGAAAGCTGCGAGATAAGTTTCCGCTCCTACCTGCGCGAACAGGGCAAAGGCGATCGGGTGCTTGAACCTGTGCGCAACCACGAACGCGCCGATGTCGCGCGCCAGGTGACGGAAGAGATGCTGCAACAGTACCCCGATCTGAAGGCCATTTACGCGCCCTGCGGCGGCGTGGAAGGTATTGTCGACGCCCTGCGTGCTCGCCAACGCCAACACCAGGTCACCCTGATTTGCCATGGCCCGATAGACAACGGCGAGCTGGCGTTAATCGACGGCACCGTCGATCTTATGCTTGCGCACCGGCTTAGCGACTTCGCTGCGGCCACAATTAACGCCTTTATCCAGGCGGCCAGCCAACCGCAGGCGACGTTTATCAACGCTCTGCAGCCGTTTGACCTCCTCACCAAAGAAAACCTCTGATTGCCGCAGGCGCGGGTTAGTCGCCGCGCCCCGCTTCAGCCCTATATTTGATAAAAAACCATCATTTAAACTATCAAAATAAATCTTGAATCCCATCAAAGAATTTAAATTTCATCATTGTTGAATATGAAATTTTCATTCAATACTGGTCATGTTTTCTCCTCATCAGAAAAGGAAGCCATCATGACCATACATATTGCCAACGCGCCGTGCAGCTGGGGCGTCGATGATCCCAAAAACCCGTACCTGCCGCCATGGTCCAAGGTGCTGGAAGAAGCGGCGACGGCCGGTTATAAAAGCATTGAACTGGGCCCGTGGAGCTATCTGCCGACCCGAGCCGATGAACTCAGCGCCGCGCTGACTAAACAGGGGCTGTCGCTGGTTGCCGGAACGATCTTTGACGATCTGGTTAGCGAAGAGAACTTCGCGAATATTGTCGAACTGACGCATAACCTCTGCCGCAATCTGTCGCAGGTACCGGCCGCGGAAAAGACGCCGGGCAACCCCTTTCAGCCGCCTTATCTGGTCATTATTGATTTCGGCAATCCGCAGCGGGCGAAATATGCCGGACGCGGCGAGCTGGCCCCCCGTCTGTCACCCGCC
This sequence comes from Klebsiella pasteurii, assembly GCF_018139045.1. Classification (NCBI taxonomy): domain Bacteria; kingdom Pseudomonadati; phylum Pseudomonadota; class Gammaproteobacteria; order Enterobacterales; family Enterobacteriaceae; genus Klebsiella; species Klebsiella pasteurii. Next base: position 1,024,463 of record NZ_CP073236.1, on the reverse strand, counting down.
GACTGGCAGCGGATGATCGACCACATTATCACTATCAGCAAACTGGCGTGGCAGGAGTACGGCGTGCGTCCGGTAATCCATCCGCATGCCGGCGGCTGCATCGAGTTTGCCGATGAAATCGACCTGCTGGCGACGCAAATTCCCCATAAGGTGGCCGGTTTGTGTCTCGACACTGGCCACCTCTACTATTCGGGCATGGACCCCATTATCTGGCTGGATCGCCATTTTGACCGTCTTGACTACCTGCACTTTAAAGATGTTGACCCGAAGGTGTTCGCGAGCGTGATTTCCCGCGACATCGACTTCTTCTCCGCCTGCGCAGAGGGGGTGATGTGCCCGCTCGGCAGCGGCGCCATTGACTATCCGGCGGTGCGCGCCTTTCTCGATAAGCGCGGCTATCAGGGCTGGATCACCATTGAGCAAGAGCGCGATCCGCGCAACGTCGAGGGCAGCCTGCAGGCGGTCACGGAAAGCCTGCGCTACCTGCGCTCCGTTGGGTTTTAATCGGGAGAAAACAGATGATTAACGGTATTAAACCTGTTGGCCGCTCCTTACGCTGGGGCATGGTGGGCGGCGGCGGAAGCAGCCAGATTGGCTATATTCACCGCTCCGCGGCGCTGCGCGACGGTTCGTTTACCCTGCTGGCCGGGGCTTTTGATATTGACGCTGAGCGCGGGCGCGAGTTTGGCCAGCAGCTGGGCGTCGAGGCCGGTCGCTGTTACCCCGACTACGAAACGTTGTTTCGCGAAGAAGCGGCGCGGGAAGACGGCATTGAAGCGGTTTCTATCGCCACGCCGAATAACACCCACTATGCCATTTGCCGCGCGGCGCTTGAGGCCGGACTGCATGTGGTCTGCGAAAAACCGCTCTGTTTTACCGGCGAAGAGGCCGATGCGCTGGTGGCCCTGAGCGAAAAACAGCGCAAAATCATCGGCGTCACCTACGGCTACGCCGGGCATCAGCTGATTCTGCAGGCGCGGCAGATGATTGAACAGGGGCTGCTGGGCGAGATCCGCATCATCAATATGCAGTTCGCCCACGGTTTCCATAACCAGCCGGTAGAGCAGGATAACCCCAGCACCCGCTGGCGGGTGGACCCGAAATTTGTTGGTCCCAGCTACGTGCTGGGCGATCTGGCCACCCACCCGCTGTTCCTGGCGGAGACGATGGCGCCGAAGCTTAATATCACTCGCCTGATGTGCTCCCGTCAGAGCTTTGTCAAAAGCCGCGCGCCGCTGGAAGATAACGCGCATGTGCTGATGGAGTACGACAACGGCGCCGTAGGGTCGATGTGGTGCTCGGCGGTCAACAGCGGCTCAATGCACGGACAGAAAGTGCGCATCGTCGGGGAGAAAGCCAGCCTGGAGTGGTGGGATGAACAGCCGAACCAGCTGCGCTACGAAATTCAGGGCGAGCCGGTGCGCATCCTCGAACGCGGAATGTCCTATCTTGACCCGCTGGCCCTCCAGGACGACCGGATCGGCGGCGGCCATCCCGAAGGGCTGTTTGAGGCCTGGTCGAATCTGTATCGCCGCTTTGCCATCGCCATGGATGCGACCGACCGCCGCGACGCTGCTTTGCTGGAAAACTTCTGGTATCCAGATGCCAAAGCCGGGGCGCTCGGCGTGCACTGGGTCGAGAAGTGCGTACGTTCAGCAGACAGCGGCGCCAGCTGGGTAGAGTTTCACTGATCCTTTGATAATACGCGCCCGGTAAGGCATCAGCCGCCGCCGGGCTACCACGATGCACAAAAGCCCTTTCACGCGACATTCATCCGTGACAACGTCACCTTTTCTCATAAAATTCACAGCATTGTAATCAAAAAAGGAATGTCGTATAACAGGGGCCAAACCGAGGGGTGTCCCGTGAGGGCTGAGATGGCGTAAGCCGAACCCTTTGAACCTGATCTGGGTCATGCCAGCGAAGGGACGGGTTGGCATTTCCGCCAGTTTTGCGCCACTGCCTGTTCACACTTCATTCAGCACGCCCGGATCTCCCTTGTTTCAGGAGGTCCTGTGATTCTTCCCGCGTTTACCCAAGGTATTTATGGCCGTCTGCGTCAGCAGGCCGGCGCCGACTGGCAGCACTACGTCGCCCACCCTTTCCTGCGCCAGCTCGCCGATGGCACCCTGGCCGAACCCGCCTTCCGCCGCTATCTGACCCAGGATTACCTGTTTCTGATCCACTTCGCCCGCAGCTACGCGCTGTTGGTCAGCAAGCTGCGTACTCTGGCGGAAATGCGCGCGGCCGCCGCGTCGATGAACGCTATAATGGACGAGCTGCCGCTGCACGTTGGCTACTGTCGGGAATGGGGGCTGGATGAAGCGACGATGGCCGCCGAAACGGAAGCCGCGGAAACCATCAACTACACCCGCTACGTGCTGGACATCGGCCACTCCGGCGACGCCCTGGATCTGCTGGCAGCGCTGATGCCCTGCGTTGCCGGCTACGCGGAAATCGGCCTCGGCCTGCTGCACGATCCGGCGACCAGGCTGACCGCCAATCCATATGCCTCCTGGATCCGCAACTACGGCGATGAGGGTTACCTGAACGGCGTCACTAACGCTATCGGCCTGCTGGAAACCCTCTGGCGGCATCGCGGCGGCGAGGCGCGCTTCGCTGAACTCAGCGCTATTTTCACTACCGCCACGCGTCTGGAGGCAAACTTCTGGCAGATGGGCCTCAACGCCGTCGCGGAGCGCCCGGCGTGACGGCACCCGGTATCGAGGTGCGCGGTCTGAGCCTGCGCTTTGGCGCGCGGTGGATATTCGACAATCTGACGTTCGATATCCCCGGCGGCCAGTGGGTATCGCTGCTGGGGGCCAGCGGCGCTGGAAAGACCAGCCTGTTGCGTATTATCGCCGGGCTGGCAAAAGCTACCGCCGGTGACGTTCGCGCCAGCGACGGGCAGCCAATAGATAAACGGCTGGCGTGGATGGGACAAAAAGATCTGCTTTATCCATGGTTAAGCGTGCGCGACAACGTCTCGCTTGGCGCGCGTCTGCGCGGAGAGCGCGTAGACCATCGGCGGGTTGCCGCGCTGTTACAGCAGGTTGGCCTTGAACACTGCGCCGGCGACCGCCCGGCCGCCCTCTCAGGCGGCATGCGCCAGCGTGCAGCGCTGGCGCGCACGCTCTATGAAGACCGCCCCATTGTGCTGATGGACGAGCCCTTTTCCGCCCTCGATACCCTTACCCGCACGCGCATTCAGACCCTGGCTGCGGAACTGCTGGTGAACCGCACCGTGGTGCTGATTACCCATGATCCGATGGAAGCCTGCCGCCTGAGCCATCGTCTGCTGGTCCTTTCCCCCGCTCCCGGCGGGATTGACGATGCGCATCACCTCTCCGGTTTGCCGCCGCGCGCGCCGGACGATCCGGCGCTGTTGGCCAGCCAGGCGGAGCTGCTGCAACAGCTCATAAGGGCTAACGGATGAGCGCAAAACTGTTTCGCGCCGCCGTAGTGTTCTGCGGCCTGCTGCTGCTCTGGTGGCTGGCGAGCCGCAGCGGCATTCCCGCTTTTCTGCTGCCTTCACCCTCGGCGGTGGCAAGGGCTCTTTGGGTCAACCGCATGTACCTCGGCCAACACACGCTGATCACCTTGAGCGAGATCCTCAGCGGCCTCGTGCTTGGCGCCCTCCTCGGAGTGACGCTGGCGCTGTGCATGATTGTCTCGCCTCGCCTTCAGCGCTGGCTGATGCCGCTGGTGCTGACCAGCCAGGCGATCCCGGTCTTTGCCCTCGCCCCGCTGCTGGTGCTGTGGTTCGGTTTTGGCATGGGCGCCAAGGTCATGATGGCGGTGCTGGTGATTTTCTTTCCCGTCACCTCGGCGTTTTTTGACGGTCTACGCCGGGTTAATCGCGACTATCTCGATCTGGCGCGCACCATGGGGGCCTCTTTTGGCGCGCAGCTGCGCCACGTTCGCATGATGGCCGCCCTTCCGGCCCTCGGTTCGGGCCTGCGGATGGCCGCCGCCGTTGCCCCCATTGGGGCGATTATCGGCGAATGGGTCGGTTCAGCCGAAGGTCTGGGCTACGTCATGCTTAACGCCAACGCCCGCCTGCAAACCGATATCTGCTTCGCAGCCCTGTTCATTTTGGTGGTGCTGACCGTCCTGCTCTGGCTGGCGGTGGATGCTTTTTTACGCCGGCTGATCGACTGGACGCCGGAATAACGATTTTAAACAGAAGGAATAACCATGCGTAAACATCTTTATAGCGGAATGGCCCTTGGGGTGCTGTTCAGCGGTCAGGCGCTGGCCAACGAGAAACTCACCCTGGTGCTGGACTGGTATATCAATCCCGACCACGCGCCGATCGTGGTGGCCGAACAGATCGGCGCCTTTAAAGACGCGGGGCTGGACGTCAAAATTGTGCCGCCGTCCGACCCGGCGCTGCCGCCGCGCTTAGTCGCTGCACGCCAGGCGGACCTGGCGATTACCTACCAGCCGCAGGTGCATTTTTTTGCTGATGAAGGGCTGCCGCTGGTCCGCGTCGGCACGCTAATTAATTCGCCGCTGAATACGGTGATCGCGCTGGATAAAAGCATAAAATCTCCCGCCGATCTGCAGGGCAAAAAAGTGGGTTACTCGGTGAGCGGTATCGAACAGGCGACGCTGGCCACCATGGCGCAGCATGCGCACATCGACCCCAAAAGCATCAAGCTCATCAACGTGAACTTCCAGCTGACCAGCGCCCTGCTGGCCGGTCAGGTCGACGCGGTGATTGGCGGCTATCGTAATATCGAAGCGCTGGAGCTGAAGCTACAGGGGAAAGATCCGCAGGTGATGAACGTTGAGGATTACGGCGTACCAGCCTACGACGAGCTGGTGATTGTCGCCAACCGGGATGAAGCCAACGCGCCGAAGATTAAGGCGTTCCTCACGGCGCTGCAAAAAGGCGTCGCTTACCTGCGCGCTCACCCGCAGGAGACCTGGCAGGCGTTTGCCGCCGCGCATCCCGAGCTCAACACCGAACTGAACAAGCAGGCATGGTTTAAAACACTTCCTCAGTTTGCCAGCGATCCGGCGGCGTTGGATAAACCTCGCTATGAAGCTTATGAACAGTTTTTATATAACAATAAGTTGGTGAAAAAAGTCACACCTTTAACGAATTATGCGGTTGAGCTGCATTGAGTCATGCCATTGCTGGCGGAAACTTTTCGCCAGCAATATCCGCGCAACGTTAATAAAAATCGAGAAACTTCCTCACTAATAATTACAATTTTAAAGGTCTTTCATGCTTTAAAATATTACTTTAAAATCAATTTATTATGATGGTTTTCGGCAGTGTAAAAATAACGTAAATATACCTTAATCAATAAAACGTTGAATGCGTATCTAAAAAGCCATATATTGTGCCCGCTTTAATGCATGGCGATTCAATTTCTTACACCAATTTATTCAACCAGCGCTCAACCGTAACGCTGGTTGTGGGAGTGATATGATGACGGATAAAGTCCGTATTGATACTTTAGGCGCAGATTTATTAGATGCAAACAACGATACCTTTTTGGCCCGTCAGGCTGAATTCGAATCGAATGTCAGGAGCTACCCGCGCAAGCTGCCCCTTGCGATTACCAAAGCGGAAGGCGTCTGGCTGACCGATGCGGATAACAAACAGTATCTGGACTGCCTTGCCGGCGCCGGTACTCTGGCACTCGGCCACAACCATCCTGACGTGCTGCAGAGCATCCAAAGTGTCATTACCAGCGGCTTGCCGTTACATACTCTCGATCTGACGACACCGTTAAAAGATCGCTTTTCTGAATACCTGCTCTCCCTGCTGCCGGGCGAAGGCAAAGAATACTGCCTGCAGTTTACCGGTCCGTCCGGCGCTGACGCCGTGGAAGCGGCGCTGAAGCTGGCGAAAAAATACACCGGTCGCTCTTCCGTGATCAGCTTCTCCGGCGGCTACCACGGCATGACCCACGGCGCGCTGTCGGTCACCGGCAACCTGTCGCCAAAAGCGGCGGTTAACGGCATGATGCCGGAAGTGCAGTTTATGCCTTACCCGCATCAGTACCGCTGCCCGCTGGGTATCGGCGGTGAAGCCGGTGTGAAAGCACTGACCTACTACTTCGAAAACCTGATCAATGACGTCGAAAGCGGCGTGCGTAAACCGGCGGCGGTGATTCTTGAAGCCGTTCAGGGTGAAGGCGGCGTCAACCCGGCTCCGGTCGAGTGGCTGCAGCGCATCCGTAAAGTGACTCAGGAACACGGTATTCTGCTGATCATCGATGAAGTTCAGGCTGGCTTTGCCCGTACCGGTAAATTCTTCGCCTTTGAACACGCAGGCATTGAGCCGGACATTATCGTGATGTCGAAAGCCGTTGGCGGCGGTCTGCCGCTGGCCGTTCTCGGTATCAAAAAGCAGTTCGACGCCTGGGAACCGGGTCACCACACTGGCACCTTCCGCGGCAACCAGCTGGCGATGGCCACCGGTCTGACCACCCTGCGTCACCTGAAAGACAATAAGATTGCGGATAAAACCGCCGCTCAGGGCGAATGGTTGAAAGGCAAGCTGGCCGAGATGCAGAAACGCTATCCGGTTATCGGCCACGTTCGCGGTCTGGGCCTGATGATCGGCATCGAGATCGTTAAACCGAACGAAGCGCCGGACCACATGGGCTGCTACCCGGCGGACGGAGAACTCTCCGCGCTGCTGCAGAAGAAATGCTTCGAAGCGGGTCTGATCCTCGAGCGCGGTGGCCGCCACGGCTGCGTGCTGCGTCTGCTGCCGTCCCTGCTGATCAGCAACGCTGAGCTGGAAATTTTCTTCGACAAATTTGAACAGGCCCTGCTGGCCGCCGGCGTAAAACCGGTCTGAGTGGAGTAAGTGACCGCAATGTCCAAATTGAATCCGATTCTTGCTGGTTCCGCGCAAAGTATTGATGCCTACCAGCAAGCGATCGCCCAGACCAGCCAGGCGGTAGCGCAGTGGCTGCAACAGCCTGAAATGTATCAGGGGAAAAGCGTTGACGAACTGCGTGAGCGTATCACCCTTGATTTCAACGAACAGGGTCTGGGCAACCAGGCGGCGATTGAACGTGCGATCGAGTACTTCCTGAAAGACAGCCTGTCGGTACATCACCCGCAGTGCGTGGCGCATCTGCACTGCCCGAGCCTGGTAATTAGCCAGGCGGCGGAAGTGCTGATTAACGCCACCAACCAGAGCATGGACTCCTGGGATCAAAGCCCGTCAGCGACCATCATCGAGATCAAGCTGATTGAATGGCTGCGCGCCCAGGTCGGCTACGGCGCTGGCGATGCTGGCGTTTTCACCAGCGGCGGCACCCAGAGCAATATGATGGGTCTGATGCTGGCGCGCGATGCCTTCTTCGCCCGCCGGGGTCACTCCATCCAGCAGGATGGTCTGCCGGGCGATATTCGTCAGTACAAAGTGCTGTGTTCAGAAAACGCCCACTTCTCGGTGCAGAAGAATATGGCGCTGATGGGCCTCGGCTACCGCTCCGTGACGCTGGTGAAAACCGACGAATTCGCGCGGATGGACGTGGCGGATCTGAAAGCGAAAATCGCCGAGGCGCAGGCTAACGGCGAGCAGATTATGGCGATCGTCGCCACCGCCGGCACCACCGACGCCGGGGCAATCGACCCGCTTCGCGAGATTGCGGCCGTCGCGGCAGAGCACCAGATCTGGCTGCACGTCGACGCGGCCTGGGGCGGCGCGCTGTTGATGTCCGAGAAGTATCGCGACCGTCTGGACGGCATTGAGTTAGTGGACTCCATCACCCTGGATTTCCACAAGCAGTTCTTCCAGACCATCAGCTGCGGCGCGTTTCTGTTAAAAGAAGCCCGTCACTATGAGCTGATGCGCTATCAGGCGGCCTATCTGAACTCCGAGTTCGATGAAGAGCACGGCGTACCGAACCTGGTATCCAAATCGCTGCAGACCACCCGCCGCTTCGACGCGCTGAAGCTATGGATGGGTCTGGAAGCGCTGGGCCAGAAGCAGTACGCGGAAATCATCGACCACGGCGTGACGATGGCGCTGAACGTGGCGGATTACGTCGCAACGCAGCCGACGCTGGAACTGGTCATGCAGCCGCAGCTGGCGAGCGTGCTGTTCCGTTCACGTCCGCAGCAGATGGCGGGCAGCGACGATGCCGCGATCGCCCTGCTCAACCAGCGGGTTGGCGATGCGCTGCTGGCTTCCGGTCGCGCTAACGTCGGCGTGACTGAGCACAACGGCGTTACCTGCCTGAAGCTGACGCTGCTGAACCCGATCGTGACGTTAGAGGACGTGAAGGTGCTGCTGAGCCTGGTAGAACGTACCGCTCAGGAGCTGCTGGCGCAGTAAATTTGTTTTCGCATTAACCTTGAAAGCCGATAACTCACCTTATCGGCTTTTTTATTGGTTATTCGCCCTCGACTTGTGACGTTGTCACGATTTTTCCCGCTGCGTGGTATCTGCGCCAGGCGTGACATGGCGGGATGTTGTCGCACCGTGTATCGACTCTCCTTTCCGATATACGGTGAGACAAACGCACGATCAGTCCAGATAACGCGCCGCCGGTTCAGATTGCGCAAAGCCGGGGAGCATGGCCTGACGCGTCGCGTTGAGCGCCTGCCACTGCGTTTCATCATGCAGCGGCGGAATGGTCACCGATTCACGGCGGTCGAACCCTACCAGGGCGGCATCCACCAGTTTATCCACCTCCATGACGCCGGGGATGGTATCCACATCTTTGCCGCTGTGCTGCCAAATCTCGGTGCGCGTCGCCGCCGGCAGTACCGCCTGGACGTATACGCCTTTCGCGCTCAGCTCAACATCGAGCCCCTGCGAGAGAAACAGCACAAAGGCTTTCGTGGCGCCGTAGACGGTCAACCCCATTTCCGGACCCAGCCCAACGACCGACGCGATGTTGACAATCGCCCCCTCTCCGGCTTCGGCCAGACGCGGCGCGATGGCGTTCGCCAGGCGAGCCACTGAGGTCACGTTGAGGGTAATCAGGCGAGTGATGTCGTCACTGCTCTGGTGGAGGAAATCACCGGGAATCGAGGTGCCGGCATTGTTGACCAGAATCCCAATACGCGCGTCTTCCCGCAGCCGCTTCTCCACGGCGGTGATGTCGCTATCCTGGGTTAAGTCGGCCTGCAGGATGTCAACCTGAACGCCGGTTTCACCGCGCAGTCGCTCGGCCAGCGCCGTCAGACGCTCGCGGTTACGCGCGACCAGCACCAGGTCGTGGCCACGACGGGCAAAACGTTCGGCATAGACTGCGCCAATTCCGGTCGATGCGCCGGTTACCAGCACGGCTGATTTACTGCTCATAGGTGTACTCCTTGATTTATACATGATGGTCGTCATGTATAATGGCACGGGCTGGGTATGCTGTAAATAATGTTATATGATGGCCATCATAAATAATTTCGCAGCAGGACGACGCCATGAGAGTGAGCAGAAAACAGGTTGAAGAGAATAAGCAGACAATCCTGACCGCCGCTGGACGCTTGTTTCGCGAGCGGGGTTTTGACGCGGTCACGGTCACCGATATTATGAAATCAGCCGGTCTGACCCACGGCGGATTCTACGGCTACTTCAAATCGAAGGATGACCTGATCGCCCAAACCCTCGCGGAACTGAAGATAGAGAACGACGCGGCGAAAAATGGCCTCGTCGCGCAAATCGAGCGTTATCTTTCCCCCGAACATCGGGATAATTTTGCCAGTGGCTGCCCGCTGGCGGCGCTGGCGGCTGAGACCATCCGCCAGTCCGAACCCGCGCGTGACGAAATGAGCGCGCGGCTGCAGCAGCAGATAGCGCAGCTCAGTGAAGCGATGGATGATCAAGACGCTGAAGCCCGCCGCCGTGCGGCGATAGGCTGCTGGTCGGCCATGGTCGGCGCGTTGATTCTGGCGCGGATGACCGCGGATTCGGCGTTTTCCGACGAAATCCTGGCTGAAACGGCGGCCTGGCTCGCGGAAAAACAGCGCTAACGTTAAGCCGGGTTGAGGTCTGGCTGCAGGTAGCCTGCGACAAAGCGGGTCAAAATCGCCGAGGCCACTGGACTCTCCGCAACGTCACGACTCAGCCTGTCCGGGTCAACCCCCTCGTTGCGCAGCGCCGCCTGACGGAACGCGATCAGCGAGCGGGCAATCGCCGGGGTGATCTCCGGATGAAACTGCGTAGATACGGCATGTGCGCCGTAGCGAACAATCTGGTGAGGGTCGTGCTGCGACGAAGCCAGCACCTTCGCCCCTGGCGGTAATCGGGTGACCGTTTGCATATGCGTGAGGTGCGCGCTGAACGGCGCCGGGTGGTCAGCCAGCAGACAATCCGCCAGGCCGTGTGCGGACAGTGAAATGGTTTTACTTCCCGCTTCGCGTCCGGCTGGATGGTAGTCCACCTCGCCGCCCAGCGCGTGCGCCATCAGCTGATGCCCGTAGCAGACGCCAAACAGCGGCATGTCAATTGCCATCGCCTCGCGGATCCATGCGGCGGTCATTTCGCTCCACGGCAGGCGCTCCGTGACCATATCCCAGGATCCGGTAATCACCGCCACGGTATAATTGTCCGGCGCGGGAAGCGGCTCGCCGGCATACACCCGCGCGACGCTGATTTTATTGCGCCACGGCGCCAGCAGATTGCCAAACCAGAGGGGAAGATCGCCGTGGTCGGAGACGATTTCATCCGGCGGAGTCCCGGTCTGGACAAGAAGAAGCGTATTTCGGCTTAACGACATCAGAGCGCCTTTTTCACAGCAACACAGAACGCTACTATGCGCAAAAGCGCCGGCGGCGGCAAATAACCAATCCGCCAACGCTTATGCTCTCCGCGAATAACCGCTACTGCGCGTCGGCGCTCTCCACCTGCGGTACCGTCGACGTCGCGCCCTGTACCGCCGGCGCGTTGGCCGGGTCGAAGATATGGTCGAGGATGGCGCGCGCCGTCGGTCCCGCTACCACGCCATCGCCGCCGCCGTTCTCCAGAATCAGCGCCATCGCCACCTTCGGATGCTGATACGGCGCAAACAGGGTGTAGAAAATATGGTCGCGCAGGCGCACCGGGATCATTTTCGCGTTATAGGTCTGGTTCTCCTTCAGGCTGAAGACCTGGGACGTCCCGGACTTGGCGGCGATTTGGTACGGCGCGGTATGGAACAGCTTATAGCCGGTGCCGTTTGGCAGGTTCGCCATGCCGTACATGCCGTTACGCACCACGCTCCAGTAGGGCGAACGCGGATCGCCAACCTGCGGCAGATCCTGCGGCGGCTGATAGCGCTCGACCTTATTCCCCTGCTTCATGGAGTAAAGCAGATGCGGATTTTGCACTTTGCCGTTGTTAATCAGGGTCGTCAGCGCCTTAACCATCTGGATCGGCGTGGCAATCCAGTATCCCTGGCCGATGCCGACGGAAATGGTATCCCCCTGATACCACGGTTTTTTATGCACCCGCTGTTTCCACTCCCGGCTCGGCAGCACCCCGGCATACTCTTCGTTTAGATCGATGCCGGTTGACTGACCGTAGCCAAACTTGCTGAGCCACTCGTGAATACGGTCGATACCCATCTCAAACGCCACCTGGTAGAAGAAGGTATCCGCCGATTCTTCTATCGCTTTGGTGACGTTAAGCATGCCGTGGCCGCTCTTCAGCCAGTCGCGATAGCGGCGCTGGGTCCCCGGCAGCGTCCAGGTCGGCGCGCCGAAGAAGGAAGTGGTTGGCGTGATCACGCCCGCCGATAGCGCCGACAGCGCCATGTAGGGCTTCACCGTCGACGCGGGCGGATAGAGCCCCTGGGTGACCCGGTTAATCAGCGGCCGGTCCGGGTTATCGAGCAGCGAACGGTAGGCCTGATAGCCGATGCCCCTGACAAAGGGATTGGGATCGTAGCTGGGACTGGACACCATGGCCAGCACGCCGCCATCGCGCGGATCGACGACCACCACCGCCGCGCGCTGCCCCTTCAGCACCGATTCGATATACTGCTGCAGGTGCAGATCCAGCGTCAGGTAGATATTCTTCCCGGCCACCGGCGGCACCTCTTTCAGCAGGCGCACGACCCGCCCGTGGTTATCCACCTCGACCTCCTGGTATCCGGTGGTGCCGTGCAGCGCTTTCTCGTAGTAGCCTTCAATGCCCTGCTTGCCGATATTGTGGTCGGCGGCGTAGTTCTCCTCTTCCCCCGCTTTGGCCAGCTTTTGCAGATCGCTATCGTTGATTTTCGATACGTAGCCAACCACGTGCGCCAGTTCGGCCCCGTAGGGATACGCGCGCTGCTGATAGCTCTCCACCGTGACGCCGGGGAAATGAAATTCATTGACTGCAAAACGCGCCACTTCAACATCGCTCAGGTCCGATTTTAAGGTCACCTCTTTGTAGCGGCTGTTGTGGTGCATATCGTCGCGAAAATCGGCGATATCCTGCGGGGTTAAATCGACGATCGGTGTTAGCTGCTGCAGCAGCGCCGTCATATCGGCGATTTTGCTCGGGATCACCTGCAAACGGTAGAGGGTAATATTTTGTACCAGCGGGATACCGTTACGGTCGAAAATCAGTCCCCGGCTCGGCGCGATGGGCAGCATTTTAATATCGTTCTGGTTTGAACGCGTCTGATAAAAATCGTGCTGATCGACCTGCAAACGGTAAAGATTAAGGATCAGGATGGCAAAGCAGACCACCACCAGTAGAAACGCGATGACGGCTCGGCGGATAAATAGCATCTCTTCCGCTGAATGGTCGCGAATTTCATCTCTCATTAGGGACATTAGCGGTCATATACCTGGGTTACAAAGGGCCTGAAAAAGGAAAAGCGGGGAAGAATAGCGTTATCGCAGCGGGAGCCCTACCGAAAGGTTGCTAATGATTTGGCAGAAATGTTTCAGCATGTTAGAGGAGTGACGCTGTCACAAAAAACACCTCCCTCGAAAACTCGACGGAGGTGATGATGTCCTAGCGTGCCAGCCAGGCGCGCCAGCCCCCGTAAGCGGTAATCTCCGTAGCTTCGCCTAATCCATCGGCTTCGCAAATAAAGCCCGTTAACCGGCGTCCGTCGGCAAGTTCAACTTTACCTAAGCCCAGCGGCGCGGGAATGGCCGCCAGTAGCGAACCGACCTCCGCGCTGGGTAGCTCCCACACTTCGACCGCAATCGCCGCCCCGCCGCACTTATCGCGAACCATTGCCGGGCGCTTACCGTCCGCGAGGGCGTACAACCGATAGTGCGCTGCGCTGCGGGTTTCCTGCAGCAGCCGGCCGCCCCGCGCCAACAGCTGATCGTTTAGCGGCAGGCCGGCAAGATGCGCGCCGCAAACAACCAGCGCCATTCGGTCATGGCCGGCGGCGCGCTCGGGCTCCGGGGTTTCCAGCAGCGTCCCGCCGACCAGCGGCAGCCGCTCCGCTCGCTGAAACGCATCGGCCAGGCTGAGCAAATACTGGTCGGTAAATGCCCGGCCAAACAGGGTAACGCCGGAGGGCAATCCGTCCGGCATAAATCCGCAGGGCACGCTCACCGCCGCGTAGTCCAGCAGATTCATAAAGTTGGTGTAATACCCGAGATCGGCGTTACGCGCGATCGGTTCCGCTTGCAGCTCGTCGAGCGTCACCGGACGTGGATAGGTTGGCGTCAGCACGCAATCGAGGGTCTCGAGGATCGCGTCGCACCGGGCTTTGTACTGCTGTAGCTGATAGATCGCCTTAAAGGTCGCCGTGGCGTCGGTGTCCGGCGCTTTCGCCAGCACATCGCGAATAACCGGCAGCACCGCCTCCGGCTGCCGCGCAATCAGCGGGCCGACGACCGCGTAACGTTCAGCGACCCACGGTCCGTCATACAGCAGCCGGGCTGCCGCCAGAAACGGCGCGAATTCGATCTCAACCGCCACCCCGCCCAGCGCCGTCAGCCGTTGCCGGGCCTGGGTAAACAGTCGTTCGCTTGCGCTGCAGCCGAGGAAGCTCAGCTCGCGCGGAACGCCAAAACGAAAACCGGCTGCCGGCCTGCCGAACGCCTGACGGCTGTTCCACTGCGGATTATGGCGGCTCCAGGCATCCAATGTATCGTACTGCGCGACCAGCGCCAGCAGCTGGCTGGCCTCGTCGGCGGTGGCGCTGAAAAAAGTCACACAGTCTAACGTACGGCAGGCGGGCACGACCCCAGCGGTGGAGATCAGCCCTTTCGTGGCCTTCAGGCCAACCAGATTATTCAGCCCCGCCGGGACGCGGCCGCTACCGGCGGTGTCCGTTCCCAGCGAGAAGCTGGCGACGCCCAGCGCCACTGCCAGCGCGGAGCCGGCGCTGGAGCCCCCGGAGGGGTAATCGGCAAGATAGCCGTTGCGGCAAGCGCCGTACGGCGAGCGGGTACCATTCAGGCCGGTGGCAAACTGATCGAGATTGGTTTTACCGACCGGTACCGCCCCTAGCGCGATTAGCTGAGCGACAATCGTCGCGCTCTGCTCCGCCCGGTAAGCAAACGCCGGGCAGGCGGCGGTGGTGACAATCTCCGCCAAATCGATGTTGTCTTTGATGGCGAACGGCACGCCGTATAGCGGTAACTCGGTCGGCGAGAGGTCTTCCAGCGCCGCCAGAAACGGCTCCTGCTCCTCTTCGCTCAGAATATGGATAAATAAGCGGAATTCGGGGTTCAGCGCCTGCGCCCGCTGGCGCACTTCCGCCAGCAGGCGGCGCGGGGTGGTTTTGCCGTTGCGATAATCTGCCGCCAGGGTCGCCAGGCGTAAATCAAACGTATGCTGCATCATGCCTTCTCCTCAATAATCACCGCCACCCGCTGCCCGGCGCGCACCGCGCTACCCGGCTGGACGTGAACCTGCTGAATAACGCCATCGCAGGGGGCCAGCAGCGGGATCTCCATCTTCATCGACTCCAGAACGACCAGCACATCCCCCGCGCGAACCCGACTGCCTGGCGCGGTTTGTACCTGCCATAAGTTGCCGGAAATCGGGCTCTCCACCCCCTGCTCGCCCTGCCGCAACGGCGCGTCGCCGCCCTCATCCACGGCGCTTTCCTGGCTGTCGAAATGGGCCTGGCCGCTGGCTATCCAGCGCTCGCGTTCGGCGTTGAACGCCCGCTGCTGATGCTCGCGAAACGCGTCGATGCTGTGCGCTTCGCGGCGAAGAAACTGTTGGTATTCCGCCAGCCGCAGCGTGCTGTTCTCAATGCGCAGCGGGTAGCGTCCGAGCGGGAAGTCGCGGCGAATTTGCAGCAGTTCTTCCGCTGAAACCGGATAGAAACGCAATTGGTCGAAGAAACGCAGCAGCCAGGGTTTGCCAGCAAAATCCGCCACTTCGTGGTAGCGATTCCACATCTGCAGGGTTCGGCCAACGAACTGATAGCCGCCAGGTCCCTCCATGCCGTAGACGCACAGATAGGCCCCGCCGATGCCGACCGAGTTTTCCGCCGTCCAGGTGCGCGCCGGGTTGTACTTGGTGGTGACCAGGCGATGGCGTGGGTCAAGCGGCGTCGCCACCGGCGCGCCGAGATAGACGTCGCCCAGTCCCATCACCAGATAGCTGGCGTCAAATACCGTATTCCATACCGCCTGCTCGTCAGGTAGATCGTTGATGCGACGAATAAATTCCAGATTACTCGGGCACCATGGCGCGTCCTGGCGCACGGTGGTCATGTATTTATCGATCGCCTTGCGGCAGGCCGGGTCGTCCCAGGAGAGCGGCAGATGCACCACGCGCGTCGGCACCTGCAGATCGTCGCTCAGGCATACCGTGGACCATTCGCCGCGCACCCGCTCCAGTAGCGCCTCCAGGGGCAGCGTTTCCGGCTGAAAATGGATTTGCAGCGAGCGGATCCCCGGCGTGATATCAATCACGCCTTCTGCGGATTGCGCCTCAAGGGCCTGCATCAGGGCATGAATGCGGAAACGCAGCACCAGATCCAGCTCCGGCTCCCCGGCTTCCAGCAGCAGGTGGGTATCGCCGGAAAGGCGCGCCACCAGGCGTTTATCCGCCTCGCCGCAGGTCATGACGACAGGCGACGTCAGGGGCGCGGGCTGCCAGGCTATCGCCTGGTGACTTAGGGTCGCCAGCTCGGCGCGCCGCCCTTGCGCCAGCCGCCGGGCGGTGGGTAAATCCACCGCCACGAAATGCACTTTGTCCCCGGCCTTGAGCTGGCCTAACTGCCAGAGGTCGGCTTCAATAACGGTGACCGGGCAGACGAAACCGCCGAGGCTCGGCCCGTCCGGCCCGAGGATCACCGGCATATCGCCGGTAAAATCGACCGCGCCCACCGCGTAAGGATTATCGTGAATATTCGACGGATGCAGTCCTGCTTCGCCGCCGCTGTCGCGGGCCCACAGCGGCTTGGGCCCAATCAGGCGCACGCCGGTGCGGCTGGAGTTAAAATGGACCTCCCAGTCGGTGGCGAAAAAGGTCGCGATATACTCCGGCGTAAAAAACTCCGGCGCGCCGTGGGGGCCATAAATCACCCGCAGCGTCCGTACCTGCGCAAGCGCCGTGCGGAGCGCGGCGGGCAGTTGATCCCCGACCCTGGCGGCGGCGCGCGGCGCCAGATGCAGCACGTCGCCGCCGCGCAGCGCCCGTCCGCCGTGGCCGCCAAACTGACCGAGGGTAAAGGTGCTTTTACTGCCCAAATAGTCCGGCACCTGAATACCGCCGCTCAGGCAGAGATAGCTTCTGACCCCTGCGCCGCTTATCGCGCCAAGCTTCAGCGTCGCCCCTGCCGGAATGGTAAAAACGCGGTCCAGCGGCTGGTCAACGCCATCGAGCGTCACCGCCAGCGGCGCACCGCACACCGCCGCCTGAACGTCAGTATTAAATTTCAGGGTCGGCCCGTTAAGGGTGATTTCCAACGCGGCTTCACCCTCGGCATTGCCCAGCAGACGGTTGCCGAGACGCAGGGCGCGATCGTCCATCGGCCCCGACGGCGGTACGCCCACCGCCCAGTACCCGAGACGTCCAGGGTAGTCCTGCACGCTGGTCTGGGTCCCGGCGCTCAGCACCTCGACGGTGGCCGCCCGGTAGCACAGCTGCTCAAGGCAGCGGGTCCAGGGCTCGCCTTCGGTAAACGGCGCAAAGCCGAGAATTTGCAGCAGGTACAGCCGGTTGGTTTCGACGCCGTACAGGCGGGTCTCCGCCAGCGCCTGCGCCAGGCCGGCGATAGCCTCATCGCGGCTGGGGCGCCAGGCGATCGTTTTTGCCAGCATCGGGTCGAAAAACGGCGGCACTTCGCAGCCTGCTTCCACCCAGCGATCGATACGCAGGGCGGCGCCGTCCGCCGGTGGAAAGATGGCTTCCGTTAGCAGTCCGGGAGATGGCTGAAACTGCCGTCCCGGATCTTCGGCGTAAAGTCGCGCCTGAATAGCATGCCCCTGGGGCCGTAACCCGGCGGCCAGCACGTCCAGCGCGGGTAAATCGCCCGCCGCCAGCTCAATCATCCAGCGCACCAGGTCAACGCCCCACACCTGCTCGGTGACGCCGTGCTCAACCTGAAGCCGGGTATTCACTTCGAGGAAATAAAACTGCCGCGCCGTGCTGTCATAGACGAACTCCACCGTGCCGGCGCTGCGGTAGTTCACCGCTTTACCGAGCGCGATAGCCGCCGCGCATAGCGCCTGCGCGGTGCCTTCCGGCAGATTAGGCGCAGGCGTCTCTTCAATCACTTTCTGGTTACGCCGCTGTACCGAGCAGTCGCGCACCCCGAGGGCGATAACGTCCCCCCGCCCGTCGCCGAAGATTTGTACCTCCAGATGACGGGCGCGTTCGATATATTTTTCGAGAAATACGCCGGCGTCGCTGAAGTTGTTTTGCCCCAGCCGCTGCACCGTGGCGAATGCTTCGGTCAGCTCACGGGCGTCGCGGCAGACGCGCATGCCGATCCCGCCGCCGCCGGCGGTGCTTTTAAGCATCACCGGATAGCCCACCGCCTCCGCCGCCCGGCAGGCTTCGTCGCTGTCAGCCAGCAGTTCGCTGCCCTCCAGCAGCGGCACGCCCTCGGCTTTGGCTAAGGCGCGGGCGGTATGCTTCAGACCGAAGACGCGCAGCTGCTGCGGGGTTGGGCCGACAAAGGCCAGCCCCACCGCCTCGCAGGCTTCGGCGAAGGCCGCGTTCTCCGACAGAAAGCCGTAGCCGGGGTGGATCGCCTGGGCGCCGCTCTGCTGCGCGGCGGCAATGATTTTCTCCGTGGCCAGATAGGTTTGCGCCGCCGGACCGTCGCCGAGGCTGAGGGCTTCATCGGCGTCGCGGATATGCAGACTACTCAGGTCGGCTTCGGAATAGACGGAGACGCCCTTCACCTGCATCGCGCGCAGGGTGCGCAGAATGCGGCAGGCAATCGCGCCGCGGTTGGCAATCAGTAAGGTATCAAACATAAGCGGAACTCACAGGGTCGCGGGTCGTCCCGCAAAAATTCGATGTTCCCCTGAGGTCGTCCCCGGGGTGAACCGGCGCTTAAGGTTTGCGCGTCGGCTTACTGTTCAGGCGATCGGCGCGGACGGCGAAGAGCCGAAAGGCCAGCAGACGCCAGCGCTGCCAGCGGGTCAGTTCCATACCAGCACCTCGGCGGGCGTAGGGTTCCAGCCGTTGCAGGGATTGTTCAACTGCGGACAGTTGGAAATCAGCACCACGGCGTTGCACTCGGCGCGCAGCTCAACGTATTTACCCGCCGCCGATATGCCGTCCTCAAAGGTCAGCCCACCTTCCGGGGTTACCGGGACGTTCATAAAAAAGTTGATGTTGGCGCCGATATCGCGCTTGTGCAGGCGACCATCGTGCAGGCAGGCGCAAAGGAAATTATCCCGGCAGCTGTGCATATAGCGTTTATCCTGGGCGTAGCGCACGGTGTTGCTCTCCTGGGCGCAGGCGCCGCCGAGGGTATCGTGGCGACCGCAGGTGTCGGCAACGATGGTCAGCAGCGGATTGCCCAGATTGGAATAGAGCACGCTGCCGGTGGTCAGATAGGCATTGCCCTGGCGGCGCAGCGTGCGCTGCGGATCGTAGCGTTCCCGGGGGTTATCAGCATTGTAGAACAGAGTATCAATGGCCTGGTTGCCTTCGAGGTCTAGCAGGCGCAGGGTTTGTCCTTTTTGTACCTCAAACAGCCAGGGTTCCCCTGCCGGGATCACATGACGATAGACGGCATCTTCAGGACGACGGTTACTGGTGATAAGGCTCATCGCTGCCTCCTTACAGGGCAAAAAGTTGGGTATTGAGGAACGCGCGCTGGTTTTCATCGCGGGTAAAGAGCGCTTCTGTGGCCGCCTGCACATCGTCGGCCTGATACCAGCTGAGCTGAATCGGCCGCGGGGCGTACTCCGCGGCAGGATCCTGGGGATGAGGCAGCGCGGTCAGCACCATGAGGACATCCATCGGCGCAAACAGCTCAACGTAATCTCCGGCGCGGCTGTTGCCCGGGATGAAGCGGAAACTACCGTCCTCATCGACAGTCACTTTGCTGAAGAAGTTAACCACCATCAGCAGGTCTTCAAGGCCCAGGTCCCACTTGCCCATCTCGACCAGCAGGTTATCGACACCGTTGCGATAGAAGCCGTTGCGCAGCTCCTGGTAGCGTCCTGCGCCATATTTTTCACGCGTCTCGTCGGCGTTGAGCACCCCGCCGAACGGGTCGTGCCAGCCGCAGCTATCGGCCACAATCCCGGCCAGGACGCGCCCCATATCTGAGTAGAAACAATGCCCGGCGGTCAGGCGCGCGGTGTGCTGGCCCTTGAGGGTATCCGGTAAATTCAGGCGCTCGCTCTTCTCGTGGGGATTAAGCATCATCATGCTGACGTTAGCCCCGCCGTCGATATCGGTCAGGCGCAGGATCTGCCCTTGGCGCAAAATCAACGAGGTATGCGCCCCGCCGGGGAGACGCTCTTCGCGCAGACTGGGGGAGGAGTGAAAAAGTGCGGTCATCAAACTATCTCCTTAATGCGTAAACGTTATTGTCGCTGCCGGTCGTCAGCTGCGACATCCGCGCTTCATTGAGCGGTATATCGTAGGTAATGCGCGCCCCCCAGGCGTTAGGCGCCTGCGGGTCAATGCGCACTTTGTCGAAAACCAGCAGCCGGGTGCCAAGGTTGAAGCCTTCCGCGAGGTCGTGGGTGACCATAAAAACCGTC
The DNA here is from genome assembly GCF_018139045.1 of Klebsiella pasteurii. Lineage (NCBI taxonomy): Bacteria > Pseudomonadati > Pseudomonadota > Gammaproteobacteria > Enterobacterales > Enterobacteriaceae > Klebsiella > Klebsiella pasteurii. The sequence continues at coordinate 1,004,405 of NZ_CP073236.1, read as the reverse complement.
ATCCGGGTTTCGCTCCATAGCTGGAGCAGCAGCCCGTGCATATCCTTGCGGATCCCGGGATCCAGCGCGCCGAAGGGCTCATCGAGCAGCAGCACGCGCGGCTGCATCACGAACGCCTGGGCAATCGCCAGCCTCTGCTGCATCCCGCCGGAGAGCTGCGCCGGGTATTTATCCAGCGCGTGCCCCAGCCCGACTTTCTCCAGCATCCGCCGCGCCTGTTCGCGGGCGTCGCGTTTCCTGCCGGCAAACAGCCGGCCAAACAGCGGTGACGCCGGAAGTTCAAGACCTATGGCGACGTTATCCAACACGTTGAGATGCGGGAAAACCGAATAACGCTGAAACACCACGCCGCGGCTGCGATCCGGCTCCGCCGCCAGCGGCAGGCCGTCGAGGGTAATTTCACCGCGGGTCGGCTTTTCCTGGCCGAGCAGCAGACGTAAAAAGGTTGATTTGCCGCAGCCGGACGCCCCGACCATCGAACAGAACTCGCCCTCTTTCACCTGCAAATTGATGCGCTCCAGCACCACGTGATCGCCGTACTCCTGCCAGATATTTTTGATGTCGATAAAACTCATGCCCGACCTCCTTCCGCCCACGGGAAACAGGCTTTATGCAGCTGGCGCAGAGCCAGATCCATCAACCACGCCAGCAGCGTTATCCAGATGACGTAAGGAATAATCACGTCCATCGCCATATAGCGGCGAACGAGGAATATGCGATAGCCAAGCCCGGCGGTGGCGGAAATGGCCTCAGCGGAGATCAAAAACAGCCACGCGGAGCCCAGCAGCAGGCGCAGGGAGGTTATCAGCCGCGATAGCAACTGCGGCAGCACGACCCGCAGGACCACCGTCCAGCTATTGGCGCCGAGGGTTTGTGCTTTGATAAACAGCTCCGCAGGGATTTCCCGCGCCCGCTGCTCAAGGTCGCGCGCCAGCATCGGCGTAATGCCAATAACGATAAGCATCACTTTTGATAGCTCATCCAGGCCAAAGACGATAAACAGCACCGGCAGGATCGCCAGCGGCGGGATCATAGACACCACGGTCATCAGCGGCGACAGCGCCGCGCGGTACATCGGGAACACGCCGGCGGCGATGCCGATGCCCAGGCCAATCAGCGAAGAGAGTGTCAGGCCAATCAGCAGGCGGCCAAGGCTAATCAGCGTATCGGCCCACAGCAGATACTCACCGCTGCGTTTATCCGGCGTGAACGCCATCCGGTCAATGGCCGCGATCATTTGCGACAGGCCGGGCAGCAGCTTATCCTGCGGATTGGCTTCCAGCCGCACCGCCGAGCCGATAAACCAGGCGGCGACCAGCAGGACAAAGGGCAACAGCATCAGCGTCAGACGCATACCCTGACGGGGATAGCGGTTAATGTGGCGCATGGCGTGGACTCCCGGAGTCAATCATTACAGCTTGCCCGCCGCGGCCAGCTTCAGATAGCTGTCGTCAAAGCGCAGCTTGCTGTTCGCGGTATCGCCGACGGTGACGCCGCCGGGAAAGGTCATGCCGATAAAGTCGGCGCTCTGCGCTCCCTCGCCCAGCAGCCCTTTATCAAAGGAGAACTGCGCCACCCGCTGCATGGTTTTGGCCAGCTCCGGCGAGGAGATAAACGTCAGGGTGTCGGCAGGCGTCCAGAACAGATGGGTCGTTTTTAGCTGCGCCTGGTAACCGGCGAGGTCGGTGCCGGAGTCGGCGGCCATAGCGTTTAGCGCCTCGGTATCGCCGGCCTGCATTTTGGCCATCATCTCGAACCAGGCGCCGGTCAGGGCTTTGCCCAGCGCCGGGTTATCTTTCAGCGTCTGAGTATTTACCACCATCATGTCGATCAGCTCGCCGGGGACCTGTGAAGAGCTAAAGACTTCTGTAGTTTGCGGCGTCTTTTTGATAACCGAAAGCTGCGGGTTCCAGGCCACCGCCGCGCGTACGCCGCTGGTGCCAAAGGCCGAGACGATATCCGCATCCGAGGTATTGACCACTTTGACGTCTTTTTCCTGCAGTCCGGCTTTTTCCAGGCCGCGAACCAGCAGGTAGTGCGATACCGAAAGCTCCGGGAGATACACCGCCATGCCTTTCAGATCGCTGAGTTTTTTATTCGCCCCTTTCAGCACCACGCCGTCGTTGCCGTCGGAGTAGCTGCCGGTAATCAGCGCCGTCGTGTCAACGCCCCCCGCCGCCGGAATGGTCAGGGCATCCATGTTGGTCATGGTGCAGCCGTCAAACTGGCCCGCGGTATACTGGTTGATGGACTCGATGTAGTCGTTTAGCTGAACGATATTGATTTTGATGCCGTATTTACTGGCCCACTTATCGATGATTTTTTCGTTGCTGATGGTGCCCCAGGGCATCCATCCGGCGTAGATAGTCCAGCAGACGTTGAACTCTTTTTTGACGGCGGCAAACGATGGGACGCTGGCCAGCAGCGCCAGCGACAGGATAAGAGAGCGGAGGAGCGGCGGTGTCTTCATGGTGGACCTCTGGTTAGCACGGGAAACGGGGGCAGCGCGACACCCAACGGTGCTGCTGTCTCCCGGGCTTTTGTCCCGCCGTGTAACCTCGCAGAGGTCGCCAGCTCTCGGACCAGACGTTCACCTGAGTGAACCGGAACCCTAGCCAGCTATTGTGTTATCTCAATTGTCTGTTGCGCTGCCTTCTGACGAGGAGTTTGCAAGGTCTATGCCAGGCGCGCAGAGCGCGTAAAATCAGCCATACGACGACAGGCGTCGCCGCGATTCCCAATAATGGGGAGTGATGATGGGGCATTGCATGAATTTGGTGCGCTCGCCGTGAGAGAGGAGCGCGGTCGGGATAATACTAACGCGCTTTTTCGCTGACCGTCATAGTGAAGCGCGTGACAGCATCCCCGGCGTTAGCGTAGCTATGCGGGGCGTCGGTGCGCGCCACGGCGGAATCTCCGGCGACAATCACATAGCTCGCGTCGTTGACCGTCAGGGTTAAGGCGCCCTCGGTCACAAAAAGCAGCTCTGTCGTGCCATCGCCGTGCCCCGGCGAGGTAAAAATCTCACCGGGATAGAGACTCCATTGCCAGAGCTCCACCATATCCGGTCCGCTGGTACCGGCAAGCAGCCGCGCATGACCGCCCCGCTCGCCCTGCCACAGGGTGGGAATATCCCTTGCGGCCATCACCTTGACAGGCGGCGCGGCGGCGACGTTGACAAAATCGGCCACGGATACGCCCAGCGCCGAGGCCAGACGGCATAACAGCGCGATGCTCGGATTGGCCCGGCAGGCTTCAATGTCTACCAGCATGCCTTTACTGACCCCCGCGCGTCGCGACAGCTCATCAAGGGAGATCTTCTTTTCCGCCCGGTAGCGTTTAAGGCGCGCGGCAACGGCTTCATTGATCATGGCGGCATCGGCGCCCGCATCGGTCGTTATATTGACTTTATTGGTCATCGGTCGATATTATGCTTTAAAATGGTCGTTACAGGATTATCCAATGAATAGCGTATTACCGTCAATCAGCCCGCAGGTCTCCGCGCTGGCCCCCGGCTTTCGCGCCCTGAGCATTGATGTCGTTTCCGCCGCCGTACGCGCCCCCCAGGTCGGGTCAGATGCGCTCCGCTCCGCCTGCAAAGCGGTTCTCGCCGACGAGCCGCAGTGGGCGGAGGCGCACCTGCAGGCCTGGAGCGAAGTATTCCGCGCCTTTGGCGCAAAACCTAAAAGGACCCCCTGCTCGGCGGAAGCCTTGCGTAAACGGGTGCTGCGCGATGGCGAGATGGCCGCGATCGATCCTATCATCGACCTCTATAACGCGGTGAGCCTGCGCTACGCCGTGCCGGTCGGCGGCGAAAACCTGGCGGCGTATGTTGGCGTGCCGCAGCTCAAGATAGCGGACGGCAGCGAGCCGTTCGATACCGTTAAGGAAGGACAGACGGTTTACGAATACCCCGACGCGGGAGAGGTGGTCTGGGGCGACGATCGCGGCGTGACCTGCCGCCGCTGGAACTGGAGACAGGGAGTACGCACTCGTCTGAGCGTGGAGAGTCCGCGGATGTGGTTTATTCTTGAAAGCCTGCCGGAAATGCCGTTTAGCGCGCTGCAGGAGGCGGGAGAGATGCTGAGCAACGGTCTGCTGGAGATGATGCCGGAGGCGACGATCCGCTCGCGGCTGATTGGCCCGGGGGCTTAACCCCCTTCTGCTGCGCCCGGCAGCGCTATACTACCGGGCAGAGCGATTACTTCCGCGCTTCGAAGGCAATTTTCACCGCCATCCCCGCCAGCACCGTCGCCATCAACCAGCGCTGAAACTGCTGCCATAACGGGCGCCCCGCAAGAAACAGCGACACCTGCCCGGCCATCACCACAATCAGCGCGTTAACCGCCACGCTAATTATCGCCTGGGTAAATCCCAGCGCCAGCGATTGCGTAAGGATGCTGCCGTGACCGGGAGAGATAAACTGCGGCAGCAGTGAGAGATACATGATGGCGATTTTAGGGTTCGCCAGGTTAGTAATAAAGCCCATCATAAACAGCTTACGGCCGCTATCCGCAGGCAGGTCGCGCACCGTAAAGACCGAGCGCCCGCCGGGCTTCACCGCCTGCCAGGCCAGATAAAGCAGATAGACAACGCCGCTGATGCGCAAGACGTCATAAGCATAGGGCACGGCGAAGATCAGCGCGGTAATACCGAACGCGGCGCACAGCATATAAAAGACAAACCCCAGCGCCACCCCGCCGAGGGAGACCAGTCCGGCCTTTCTTCCCTGGCAAATCGAGCGCGAAATCAGATAGATCATATTCGGCCCCGGGGTCAGCACCAGGCCAAGGGCCACCAGAGCGAAGGTCAGCAGCGACGAAATCTCAGGCATAGCGTATCTCCATAAAGTGAAGTGATGCCCAGGCGCGCGGCGGCGGCAACCATGCTCCCCGACAGTGACCTGTCTAAAACGCCAGTCACATGGTGACGAACAGTATGGCCGCGGTTAGCGATGCACGACAACTCACCTGAACAGGTGGGCGGTCTATCGCTTCTCTGCTGCTTTTGCCGCCTTGCCGGAGCGATAAATAAAGAACAGCGCCAACCCCAAACAGACGATCGCCCCAAGCCGCCCCGGTGAAAAGGTAATGGCATCATTACCGAGCCAGCCAAAGTTATCGATCAGCAGACTCATGGCCAGTTGGCCAAAAATCACCGCCACCGTGGCCGTCGCGGTACCGATACGCTGCACCGCCACCACCATAATTACGATATAGGGGACGCCGCAAAATGCCCCCAGCAGCTGCCATTTCGGCACATCCTGCAGCGTCGTCGTCTGGTGGGGCGCAAAGTAGAAAATCAGCAGCGCGGTGATCAAGGCGCCTACGGAGAAAGTGAGAAACGCGCTACGAAATACGCCTACCTGACTGCCTAAACGACCGTTAATCGCCGCCTGCATACTCAACATCGCGCCGCCGGCCAGCGCCAGCAAAATCATTATGCTACTCATCTTAAGTCCTCAGCTTGCGGCGATCAGAATCAGGGCGACAACGATAAACAGTAGTGCGATAAGCCGCCGACCGTCGATTTTACGTTTTGGCGAACCGAACAGGCCATAATGGTCAATCAACAGGCTTTTGCAGACCTGGCCGGCAAGAATGCCGATCATCGTCATGGCAATACCGATAACCGGCACGGCGATAGTTAAGATGACGACATAGATGGGGCCCAGGATGCCCCCGGTAAGCTGCCAGCCCGGCAAAGAGAAGAACGAGGGGCTTTGTCTCTGGCCAAACAGCAGCATCAGCAGAAACGTCAGCGCGCTGCCAACGCTGAAAATACTGAAGGTGGCCCACAGGTCCCCTACCTGACCGGCCAGCGGCCCGAGTAGTCCAGCTTCCACGGATAATCCCATGCCGCCGGCAATCACAAGAAAAATAAGTAATAACTGCATCGTTGCTATCCGATTATTAATGGGGTGGCAGAGCATAAAGCAGCGGAGTGATGTGAAAAACGATACAATCAAGGAAACACTTTTGCGGATATTGCATTAATGAGCGATGCGGGTAATGTGAACTTTCGGGCGCTGCAGCTGTTTATCGCCGTTTACGACAGCCAGAGCTTTTCCGTCGTGGCGCGACGGGAAGGCGTTTCTCCCTCAATGGTATCGCGCACCATTCACCAGCTTGAGGACGCGCTCGGTCAGCAGCTGTTTTATCGTAATACCCGGGCCGTGGTGCCTACCGAAGCAGGACGCCTGTTTGCCGCTCATGCCAGAGGTATCAGCGAACAGTTCAGCGCCGCGCGACGCGATTTGCAGGACCGGAACCTTGAGCCAGGCGGGCTGGTGCGCATCAACGCCCCGGTCTATTTTGGCCAGCGCCATATCGCGCCCTGGCTGCCGGGGCTGACGGCGCGCTATCCGCAGATGCAGATTGAGCTGGCGCTGACCGATGATTTCATCGATCCGCACCGCGATGCGACCGACGTGATTTTTCGCATCGGTAGCCTGCCGGATTCCAGCGTTCACGCCAGGGTACTGGGTATGCAGCATCATTATCTGGTCGCCGCTCCGGCGTATCTGCGACGCCGCGGCATCCCGGAGACGCCGGAAGATCTTCGCCAGCACAGCACGCTGGTCTACAGCGGCTCAAACGGGCCCAACCGCTGGCTGTTCCGCCTTGCGCAAGGGGAATGGGTGCACTATCCGCAAACGCCGCAGCTCACTTCAAATAACGCTGATGCGCTGCTGACCGCTGCGCTGGGGGGCATGGGAGTGGTGCTCTTTCCCGACTGGATGGTTAATAAAGCGACAGGAGAAGGAAGGCTAATTCAACTGATGCCCCGCTACACCGCGGCAATCGGCAATACCCCCTCGCCGGTTTCGGCGATTTACCCTCACGCCAGGCATCCGTCACTTAACGTACGGGCGGTAATTGACTATTTTATCGACGTTTTTGGTACACCTTTATACTGGCAGCGCTAAGCTTGTTTACGCACTAAAATTGTCATAACGCAAATAATGGGATCTTCGCTGGCGGAGATGATGCCTTAACGATTCCTTTACGCTGATGTTACGACTATGGTGGTAAGGTCATTGTTGAAAACCAGCCATTCAACAATGATATATATTCGGTTTTTACAAAGGCATTGAACGGAAATAACTATTAAATCCGTAGACTCATTCAAATATCGCTTATTGGTAGCAGTGTATATCGTAATGGCATTCACAAAAGCAAACGGAGCCTGATATGAGCACGTCAAACGATCCTTCGAATACCCCGTCGGCAGGAAAATGTCCCTTTCACGCCGAAACACCGACGCCCACGCAGAGCGCGGGCGGTGGCACCGGCAACCGCGACTGGTGGCCTAATCAACTACGTGTGGATCTGCTGAATCAGCACTCCAATCGTTCAAACCCGCTGGGCGAAAACTTTAACTACCGCGAAGAGTTTAAGAAGCTCGACTACTCGGCCCTGAAAGCCGATCTGCGCGCCCTGCTCACCGATTCTCAGGAGTGGTGGCCGGCGGACTGGGGCAGCTATATCGGGCTGTTTATTCGTATGGCATGGCACGGCGCCGGTACCTATCGTACCGTTGACGGGCGCGGCGGCGCAGGCCGCGGGCAGCAGCGTTTCGCCCCGCTCAACTCCTGGCCGGATAACGTCAGCCTCGACAAAGCCCGTCGCCTGCTGTGGCCGGTTAAGCAGAAATACGGCCAGAAAATCTCCTGGGCCGATCTCTATATGCTGGCGGGCAACGTGGCGCTGGAAAACGCCGGTTTCCGCACCTTTGGCTTCGGGGCCGGTCGTGAAGACGTATGGGAACCGGATCTGGACGTTGACTGGGGTAATGAAACCGAATGGCTGGCCCATCGTCATCCGGAAAGCCTGAATCAGCAGGCGATCGGCGCCACCGAAATGGGGCTGATTTACGTCAACCCTGAAGGTCCTAATGCCAGCGGCGACCCGCTCTCCGCGGCCTCCGCAATTCGCGCGACCTTCGGCAATATGGCGATGAATGATGAAGAGATCGTCGCGCTGATCGCCGGCGGCCATACGCTGGGCAAAACCCACGGCTCCGCGGTGACCAGCCACGTTGGCGCAGAGCCGGAAGCGGCGCCGATCGAAACGCAGGGCCTCGGCTGGGCGAACAGCTACGGCAGCGGCGCGGGCGCCGACGCGATCACCTCCGGTCTGGAAGTGGTCTGGACGCAAACGCCAACCCAATGGAGCAACTACTTCTTCGAAAACCTGTACAAATACGAGTGGGTACAGACCCGCAGCCCGGCAGGCGCGATTCAGTTCGAAGCGAAAGACGCCCCTGAAATCATTCCTGACCCGTTTAATCCGGAGAAAAAACGCAAGCCCACCATGCTGGTCACCGACCTGACGCTGCGCTTTGACCCGGAATTCGACAAGATTTCCCGCCGTTTCCTGAACGACCCGCAGGCCTTTAACGAAGCTTTCGCCCGCGCATGGTTTAAACTGATCCACCGCGATATGGGGCCGAAGTCCCGCTACATGGGTCCGGAAGTGCCGAAAGAAGATCTGATCTGGCAAGACCCGCTACCGGCGGCGATCCACGCCCCGACCGCAGAGGATATCGCGACGCTGAAAACCGCCATTGCCGACGCCGGCCTTTCGGTCAGCGAGCTGGTTTCCGTAGCCTGGGCATCGGCATCCACCTTCCGCGGTGGTGATAAACGCGGCGGCGCCAACGGCGCGCGTCTGGCGCTCGAGCCGCAGAAATCGTGGCCGGTCAACGCCATCGCCTCCCGCGTGCTGCCAACCCTGCAGGCGATTCAGCAGGCATCAGGTAAAGCGTCTCTGGCTGATATCATCGTCCTCGCCGGCGTGGTGGGCATTGAGCAGGCTGCCGCGGCGGCAGGCGTTCAGGTCAGCGTCCCCTTCGCTCCTGGCCGCGTCGATGCGCGTCAGGATCAGACCGATGTCGAAGCGATGGATCTGCTGCAGCCGCTGGCCGATGGTTTCCGCAACTATCGTCGCGTCGGCGGCGGCATCTCCACCGAAACGCTGCTGATTGATAAAGCGCAGCAGTTAACGCTGACGGCGCCAGAAATGACGGTCCTGGTAGGCGGTCTGCGCGTGCTGGGCGCTAACTTTGACGGCAGCCGGCACGGCGTATTTACCGACCGCGTGGGCGTGCTGAGCAATGATTTCTTCGCTAACCTGCTCGATATGGGTACCGTCTGGAAAGCTGCTGACGAGCACGCTGAGCTGTTTATTGGCCGCGATCGTAAGAGCGGCGAAGAGAAATACACAGCGACCCGCGTTGATCTGGTGTTTGGCTCCAACTCCGTCCTGCGCGCCCTGGCAGAAGTGTATGCCTGCAGCGATGCGCGGCAGAAGTTTGTCAGCGACTTTGTCGCCGCATGGACCAAAGTGATGAACCTCGACCGCTTCGATCTGTAATCTTTTCCCCGGCAGAAATGCTAAACCCGGGCCAATGGCCCGGGTTTCTTCTATCTAATCCAGATTGTCAGCAGAATAATGATGGCCGCAATAATCGCCACCTGAATAAAGACTTTATCCAGCGATCCTCTACGCATCGCGCCCCCTTATTCAGAACAGGATTTGCCAGATAGCTAACAGCAGCACCAGCAGACCCATCAGGAAAAATATCAGCGCGATGATAGTGTCCGGAGAACGATTCATCTCTGCGCCTCCTTATTATCAGAACCACTGACCGAAACGTTTGATATAGAAACGTTTCATGCCCTGCGCGACCACGCAGTAGCTGAGCAGCGTCGCGACCAGCCATGGGAAGTAGCTCAGCGGCAGCGGCTCCAGCCCGACCATCGCTCCCAGCGGGGAGAACGGAATGTAGATGCCCATCGCCATAATCACTGCGGTGGTGAGCAGTACCGGCAGCGTCGCGCTGCTCTGGATAAACGGAATTTTCTGCGTTCTCAGCATATGTACGACCAGCGTTTGCGACAGCAGCCCTTCAATAAACCAGCCGGACTGAAACAGCGCCTGGGCTTCGACGTTGTTCGCCGCGAACACGTACCACATCAGCGCGAAGGTGGTGATATCAAAAATGGACGACGTCGGGCCAATCCACAGCATAAAGCGGCCGATGTTTTTTGCATCCCACTTGCGCGGCTTGCGCAGGAATTCCTTATCCATCTTGTCCCAGGGCAGCGAGAGCTGGGAGAGATCGTACATCAGGTTCTGGATCAGCAGATGAATCGCCAGCATCGGCAAGAACGGAATAAACGCGCTGGCCACCAGTACTGAGAAGACATTACCGAAGTTAGAGCTGGCGGTCATATTCAGGTACTTAATGATATTGCCGAAGGTCTCACGTCCTTTGATCACCCCTTCTTCCAGCACCATCAAATCCTTTTCCAGCAGGATAATATCGGATGCCTCTTTGGCGATATCCGCCGCGCTGTCGACCGAAATACCGACGTCCGCGTCGCGCAGCGCTGGCGCATCGTTGATGCCATCGCCGAGGAAGCCGACGGTGTGGCCGTTTTTCTGCAGCGTTTTCAGGATCCGCGACTTCTGCAACGGCGTCAGTTTGGCGAACACCGCGCGCGTTTCCACTTCGCGCTCCAGTTCGTTATCCGTCATCGTCTCAATCTGCGGCCCGGTCAGGATACCGTGGGCATCGATACCTACTTCCAGGCAAATCCGCGCCGTGACGACCGGGTTATCGCCGGTCAACACTTTGACCGCCACGCCGTTGTCGCGTAGCGCGGTAATCGCTTTTCCCGCGCTCTCTTTCGGCGGGTCGAGGAAGGTCAGCATTCCTTCTACCGTCAGCCCCTGCTCATCGTTGGCGCACAGCGGGGCTGTCAGGGCGGAATCATCCAGCTTGCGGGTCGCAACCAGCAGCACGCGGAAGCCCTGGGCGTTGTAGTCCTGCGTTTTGGCTAACAGCAGATCGCGGCGGGTTTCATCCAGCGCAACCACGCGGTCGCCTTCGCGCAGATGCGTGGCCACCATCAGCATCTCTTCGACCGCGCCTTTGCAGATCAGGCTTTTATCACCGTGGCGAACATCTTCCACCGACACCGACACCCGACGGCGGACAAAATCAAACGGCAGTTCATCAAGCTTCACGAAGCGCTCTTTGGTCGCCGGCGCAATCCGCCCCTCACCAAAGCGCAGCACCGCCCGATCCATCAGGTTGCGCGCCCCGCTCTGGCTGCTGCTGTTGAGCCACGCCAGCGTCAGCACCCGGTCGCTCTCGCTGCCGCTGACGTCAAGATGATGCTCAAGAATGATATTGTCCTGAGTCAACGTGCCGGTTTTATCGGTGCACAGCACGTCCATGGCGCCGAAGTTCTGAATCGCGTTCAGCCGCTTGACGATCACTTTACGCCGCGACATGGCGATAGCGCCTTTCGCCAGGTTGGAGCTGACGATCATCGGCAGCATCTCCGGCGTCAGGCCCACGGCGACCGCGAGAGCAAACAGCGATGCCTCAACCCAGTCGCCTTTGCTGAAGCCGTTAATCAGCAGAACAATCGGCACCATCACCAGCATAAAGCGGATCAGCAGCCAGCTGACGCTGTTTACCCCGCGATCGAACGCCGTCTGGGTGCGCGTACCGACAATAGACTTCGCCAGCGAACCAAACCAGGTGCGGTTTCCGGTGGCCACCACCACCGCCTGCGCCCTGCCGCTGGTCACGTTGGTGCCCATCAGACAGATATTGCCCATCTCCAGCAGGCTTTTATCTTTATTCGGCTCGGGAAGCCTGTCGCACCCTTTGCCGGACACGCTGGCCAGAACATCATACTTTTCAACCGGCAGCGATTCACCGCTGAGTATCGACTGGCTGACGAACAGGTCCCGGGACTCCAGCAGACGAACATCTGCCGGAACCAGATCCCCCGCCGCCAGGAAAATGATGTCACCGGGCACCAGTTCCTCAATGGCAATCTCCTCCTGCACCGGCCCCATGTTACCAGGACCGCGACGCAGCACCGTCGCCGTGGTGCGGACCATCGATTTCAGCGCCTGTGCCGCTTTGTTGGTACGAAACTCCTGCCAGAAACGCAATAACCCGCTCAGGCTAACCATCGTGACGATAATAATGATCCCGGTCAGATCGGTCTCTTCGCCGTTACGCAGCGGTAGCCAGTAATCGGTCACGAAGCTGACGGCGGCCAGCGCCATCAGGACATAGATAAACGGGTTATTGAATGCCTGCAAAAGCTGGATTAGCGCTGGCGGCGCCTGCTCGTGCGCCACTTCATTGCGGCCATATTCATCCAGTCGTTCAAGGGCATCTTCGGTGGTGAGACCCTGACGGCTGCTGTTGAGCCGCGCCAGCGTATGATCCGGGCTGTTAAATGCCTCGGTTTCAATGGCGAAGCTTTTTTTATGCTGCTTATCATTTTCTGACGCAGACCGGTTTATTTTCCGGTTTTCTATTTTCATGTCAGTCATGATTAATCCTCAAATTTAAGACGTCGTTATCCCTGCATAATTAACTTATGCATAATTCATTTTTACGTTATTAAACGCTTATTACTTTATATGCCTGGGAATATCCATCATTCCCTCCTTAGACAAATCATTGCCACAGTAGAATATCAGGGAGGCTAACTCCCTTCGACGCACCAGCGCACTGACGTAATGTTTTCGTCACCGCCAATTCTTGCCATAATAAGATCTCGTACTTTGCGGTGGTCGGTATTACCGACCAGTTCGATACGAATTTCTTTATGTCCTTGTTCTTTTGCTGCTATCGACACCAGCCCCTGCAAGCTGAGCGTCATCTCTTTACTGATATTAAGCAATAGCTGACGAATCGCGTTTTCGTGTTCGCTATGACAAATAATATTCAGGACGTAGCATTTCTCTTCTTCTGTCGCACCGGGGATCTGATTAATTCTCTGCGCCGCTTCGCGCAGTAGAATATTAGCGCAGAGGATGATCAGCGTTGCCGCCGCCGCTTGCCAGAACTGGCCTAAGCCACACAGCACGCCAATTGCCGCAGAGCACCACAGCGTCGCCGCGGTATTCAGGCCGCGCACGTTCATGCCTTCCCGCATGATGACGCCGGCGCCGAGAAAACCAATTCCGGAAACCACCTGCGCGGCAATACGCCCCGGGCTATCCGGCGATGTGGAGATAGAGCTCAGAATAAAAACCGCCGCGCCGGTGGCGACCAGCGCATTAGTGCGCAGGCCAGCCATTCGCTGCCGCCACTGTCTTTCGGCGCCAATCAGCGCGCCCAACAGCATTGCCGCGAGTAAATTTGCGATATAAGGAAACATCAACATAGCTTCCTCCATTTTTGCTGGAAGAATTAACTACGTGCTTTATTAAGCACACGACAAATTGTCGCCAGATAGGCGATTAGCGTCGCGTTGACGGTGGAGGGAATAATGTATTTTTAAACATGAACATGACGATTATCCTCGCAGCCATGCTGCGTTATTCTTTATGGGATGCAATCGTCTGAATGATGAGGAGATTGCTGCCCGCCGGTTGGCAAGCAGCGCAGAAAAAATAGCGTCAGCTTGCCTTGATGTTTAAGTAAGGGTGACTGTCCAACATATTTCTCCTGTGTGAATTTGTGCTCATTATAGTCATTCAATTATTTGAGTAAAGTTAAAATCTCGCTTTAGTGACGATTTGTTTAGAATGACCTTAATGCGCCAGGCCTGCCCACCGGGATTAACCCCGGCGCGAACCGGGGTTAATTCACTAATCGAAGACGCCATTAATTATCGACGTCACGATCGCCGTACTCAGCGCGATCAGCACTAAATCCTGGCCCACCACGCGCCATTCATAGCCTGGATAGTAAGGCAGTTCGTTGAGCATTGATGCCGGAACCGCTTTTTTCGCAATCCCCGGAGGTAAGGGTTTACCACGCGCCAGATTTTTGGCGATTCCCGGCGGCAGGGACTGATAGCCGGTTAAACCGTAGTTTACCGCCAGCGAACGTGCTCTGGAGAAGCTGATATCGGCGGAGACATGATCGGGTTTGCCGTAATTTTTTCTCTGCCCCGGATTTCCTTCTTTATGGCCCTGGTTGCCCTTATCAACGTTGTTTTTACCGCTATTGCCCTTGTTACCGCTATTGCCATGGTTACCGCTATTCCCACCACTGTTGCCATGGTTACCGCTATTTCCACCGCCGTTACCGCCGCCATTCCCGTTACCGGGATTAGCGAAGACCGGCGTAGCCATCATTGACAGCGAAAGCGCCGCCGCCAGCGCTGCTTGTAAAATTTTCTTGCTAGACATGATTATTTTCCTGAGTGGGAGTACTCGCTTTGAATGTAGGTGAATAACCGCGACGTAACAATCTCTCTTTATCTTAAATTTAACCCAAGTCAAAACCTTACGGCATAGTGGTGAATTCCTTCATCCCGTGGGCGGATGCAGCGCGAAAACCAGCATACTTTCTCATCAGAATCCCATTTCCGAGATTTTATTCTGCAAATATTCCCCCCTCGGTGCGAATAAAAATTTAAAACCATTAACAATCAAATAACATTAGCAGGCAAACATTTTATCTGAGGAAAATAATAATATGTCTACCACCCAGGTTCTGGGCGACGCCGCGTTCGCCTCCCCAGGACATCCCCACTCCAGCCTGACCGCTCGCATCGATGCGCTGCCCGCCTCCGTTGGCCTGTGGTCTTTTATCACCCTCCTGGCGCTGGGCGGCTTCTTCGAGCTGTACGATCTTTTTCAGACCGGCTATATCAGCACCGGGCTGCTGGCAGAGAATATTTTCCATACCGGTGAGCAGGGTATCTTCGGTATCTCCGACCAGGCCGCCTTCGCATCGTCCACTTTTATGGGGCTGTTTATTGGCGCCAGCCTGCTTGCGCCACTGGCGGATAAACTGGGCCGCCGCCTGACGTTTATGTTTGCCCTCGCCTGGTACGGCGTATTTTCGCTGATGATGGCCCTGCAAAGCAGCGCCGAAGGGGTTATCTTCTGCCGCTTTCTGGTCGGCGTCGGTCTCGGCATTGAGCTGGTGACCATCGACACCTATTTAAGCGAATGGGTGCCGACGCATCTGCGCAATAAAGCTTTCGCTTTCGCCTTCTTTATTCAGTTTTTATCGGTTCCTGCCGTGGCGCTGATGTCGTGGCTGCTGGTGCCGATTACCCTTTTCGGCCTGACCGGCTGGCGCTGGGTGATTATTTTCGGCGCGCTCTGCTCACTGGTCATCTGGGTTATCCGCAAGAAGCTGCCGGAGTCGGCGCGCTGGCTGGAGGAAAAAGGTCGTCACGAGGAAGCCCATAAGGTGATGTGCGAAATGGAACAGCGCTGCGGCGTTTCTCCCTCGCCGCGCCACCGGATTGAGAAGCAAGACAACCAGCGCAGGCTGGGAAGCTTTAAAGCGATCTGGGCGCCGCAGTACCGCAAACGCACGATCATGCTGATGGTGATGAACTTCTTCCAGGCCATTGGCTTCTTTGGCTTCGGCAACTGGCTGCCCGCCCTGCTTTCCGGTCAGGGGGCGAGCATCACCCACAGCCTGCTGTACGCGTTCTTTATTACCCTCGCCTATCCTATTGGCTGTCTGTTCTGCACCCGCTTCGTCCATCGTTTTGAAAATAAATGGCAAATTGTGCTTTCCGCGCTGATGACGGTGGTGTTTGGGACCCTGTTTGCCCTGCAGAACAGCCCGGTACTGCTGGTGATTTGCGGGTTTATGATCACCTGGTCAAACGCCTGGCTAACCATTAGCTATCACGCCTACCAGGCCGAAGTTTTCCCAACCCACATCCGCGCGCGGGCGGTCGGCTTCTGCTACTCCTTTAGCCGACTGTCGACGGCGATCACCAGCATTTTGATCGGCATTATTTTGCAATACGCCGGTACCCCGGGGGTGATTAGCTTTATCGTCGCCAGCATGCTGATGGTGATGCTGTCGGTGGGCATCTTTGGTCCGAAGACTCGCGGGATCAGCCTGGAGAATATTTGACGCTAGCCGCCGCCGGGTTAGCCGGCGGCGCGCGTGGCTAATCTTTTCTCCTGAATCCGTAGCAGCCACGGCAGCGGCAATGCGCTCAGGGCGCAGAGCAGCAATATTCCCTGCATTGCCCGCTCGCCGTTGCCGTCAACCGAGAGCACCCACGACGAAAGCAGAAAGGCCGCCGCCGTACTTAATGACATTAAGGTATTCTGTAAAAGCGTAAACCCGGCCCTGGCGCTATCCGCGGGAAAACGCATCGCCACAGCCGATGAGGCCACCAGACGACAGTAGGCGGCGGCCAGAAACAGCACCATAAACAGTGCGCCGCCGTGGTTGAAGGTAAAAGCGATGCTCAGGCTCAGTATAAACAGCAGACTGGCCAGCAGGCTGATGCGGTAGCCGCTGTAATGCTGGCATAGCTTGCCGGTGAGTTTAGTGGCGCCCAGCCCTGCCACTCCTCCGCCGAAAAAGAGCCACGGCAATTCGCCGCCGCTGGCCCCCATTTTCACCGTCAGTAACGGTACCAGCAGCGGAATGATTAACATCGGGCTGAACTGCGCAAGTGCGTTGCCGGAGGCGTAAAACAGCACCGATGACGACCAGCGCAAACCCGCCTGACGACTCGCCTCGATGGGTTGCTCCGGCAGCACGAGTTTTATCAGCGGTAACGTGATTAAGCAGAGTCCGCCGATCGTCGCGGGAGCTATCTGCCAGCCGATTTGTTCACTGAGAAATAGCATCATCGGCATGCCGACAATGCTGACCAGTGAGAATGCGGCAATCGTTGAGGCCAATGCCCGAGGGCGCAGCTGCGGCGGCATAATGTTGACCAGCAGACTGCTGGCCACGCCCATCGTGGTCCCGCCGACCAGGCCGGCAAGAAAACGCCAGAATAACAATACGTCAAAACGGGTGGTGGTCAGCGTCATCATCGTTAGTCCCCCCAACAGAGCCATGTTGCAGAGCAAAAAGCGCCGTGGTTTAACGTTACCGACCCATCGCCAGATGCTTACCCCGGCAACAACGGAAGCCAGCGTATAAACGCCGGTGACGTAACCCGCCTGGCTTACCGGCACCTGAAAAGTCGGCGCCATCCAGGTAAATAAGGGATTAAAAATCATATATTCGAGGGCGTTGATGAATTGAACAAAGGCCATGATCAACGTTATTCGTACCAGATATCCGGGCATGTAAGACTCCTGACAATGTAATGCGCAGAGTCTAGCTGCTGGTAAATCCGCGCATAAGACGGTAAAAGTGGCGTTGTTAATTATCAAAATCGGGATAATCGAGAGTGAAAAAAGTGGATCTCAACGCCCTGCGGGTGTTCGTCACCGTGGCGGAAACTGGCTCATTCAGCGCCGGAGCAAAAGCGCTGCAGATGCCCTCATCGAACGTAAGCCGACAGATTTCACAGCTTGAGGAGAGCCTTCAGCTACGCCTGATACAACGCAGTACCCGGCACATGAAGCTGACCCCTGCCGGTCAGACGCTGCTCGCCAGTATGCGGCCGGTGCTGGAGCAACTTGCCGCTACGGAAGCCGAGCTGACTCAGCAGCAGGCCGAACCCGAAGGGCCGCTGCGCCTGTGCCTGCCAAACGAGATTGGCCCTTCGCTGTTTGCGCCGCTAATGGCGCAATTTGCCCTGCGCTACCCAAAAATAACCGTGAGCTGTACCACCAATCTGGCGGGAACGGAGGTGTTAAAAGAGGATGTGGATATTGCGGTGATCATTACCCGCGGCAAAATGGAAGACGCCAGCGTTATTGCGCGTCCGCTCTTTTCGTTTCCCTGCTGCGTGGTCGCTTCTCCGCAGCTGATTGCCAGAACGGGAATGCCGACAAACAGCGAGCAATTAACCACGCTGCCCTGTATTACCACCGTTAGCGCTCTGGCGGGGCAAGCCTGGCAGTTCGCCGCGGCGGACGGTAGCTTCAAAAAGGTTAGCGTCAACGGCCACTATCGCGTCAACAGCGGCGAAATGGCCCTGCACGCCGCGCTTGCCGGCGTCGGCTTCGCGATTCTGGGGGAGAAACCCTGCCGCCCGTTTATTGAACGCGGTGAACTCCAGGAAGTCATACTGGAGCTGCCGCCGGCGCCGTTACAGCTCTCCGCCCTCTATCGGGAGCGCCACTTTATGCCCGCCAGAACGCGCGTCTGGCTTGAATTTATCCAGTCGCAGATGGTCGGCGTTCGCTAAAAATCACCTGCGCATCGGCGAAGCATTTTTCCGCCAGCGACGACACCGGCTCTTTGTTGCGCATGATCAGCGCCAGCATCGAGTCGACCTCCGTCTCCGCGATCGGCCTGATTTCCAGATTATCGCTTAGCGCTTCGAGGCCGTTGTTCAGCGGCATAATCGCGCAGCAGATCCCGGCCTGCACCGCCTGGATAATCTGAAACGTGGAGTCGCTTTCGAAAACGTATTTTGGCGCCAGCCCCTTGGCCTTAAAGCTCATCTCAATCGATTCGCGGTAGTACATGCCCTTGGTCAAAAAGCCCAGCGGCAGCGCGGCCAGCGTCTCCCAACCGGGGATGGCGTCAGCAAACTGGAAATGGCGCTTATCGTGCAGCAAACCCATCCGGGTGTTCGGCAGCCACACCACGTTGAACAGCTGGCTATCGACGTGATGCAGATAGCAGATCCCCAGATCCAGCTGGTTGCGGCTGACGCCGTCGATAATCTGTTCCGAGGTCATGGACAGCAGACTGAACTGCAGCTCCGGGTATTTATCCGCCAGCGGTTTGATCAGCTGCATCGGATTCAGGCTGGCTAAGGGCACCATTCCCACTCTGAGCTGGCCGACCATCTGCCCGCGGCAGATAGCCGCCTCCGCCTCCAGCCCGTCGTGCGCCGCCAGCAGCGCCCGCGCCCAGGCCAGAATACGCTCGCCCTCAGGGGTAAAACCTTCAAACCGCTGCCCGCGCTGAATCAGAGTCAGATTAAGTTCTTCTTCAAGATTGCGGATCCGCATTGATAGCGTAGGCTGGGTGATATGACAGGCTGCCGCGGCCTGGCCGAAATGTCGTGTTCTGTCGAGCGCAATCAGGTACTTAAGTTGTTTGATATCCATTAATGATCCACTGTTGCGCAATCTGCTGCCAGCGCAGCAGGCAAAATGTTAGCTAAATGTTATGTTCTACGTTGATGAAATTCAAGCGCCGGTCGACCGTTGCTCGTCCCGCGCGTCTGAGGCTACACTCATGCTATGCCCCGGCAGGAGAAACCGTTGAAAACTCGCCTTCATCACGTTCAGCAGCACCGGATAGCCATGCCGGGACTGGAAGCCATATCGTTAGTTACGGACCAGAGCTTTCCGCGCCATTCCCACGAACGGTTCGGCATCGGGATTTTCACTCAGGGCGCGCAGCGTTCCTGGAGCCATCTGGGCAAAGTTGAGGCCGCCGCCGGAAATATCATTATGGTTAATCCGGGCGAAATACACGATGGTATTCCGCTGGAGGGCCCACGCAGCTGGCGTATGGTCTATCTCGATCCTGAGCGCGTTGTCGACGAACTGCAGGGAGAGATGAAGGCAGAAGAGATCCTCCTGCGTCCGGTCGTCGACGACCCGCAGCTGCGCGGGCAAATGCAGCGGCTGTTTCACGAGATCGTCGCCAGCGCGCCCGACGATACCGCCGTGGAAGAGGCGCTGCTGCTCTGCCTGATGCAGGTGAGCCAATTTCATCTTTGCGCCAGGCGACCCGGCAAAATCGGCACTCCCGCCATTGCGCTGGCCAGGCAATATCTCGACGACGCCCCCGAAGAAAAAATCTCTCTCGACGCGCTGGCTACCCTCTGCGGTCTCAGCCGCTTTCAGCTGATCCGCGGCTTCGCTCGAGAAACCGGCATCACGCCGCACGCCTACCTGGTACAGGCACGCGTACGCCTGGCTCGCCGTCTGCTGGCGGAAGGCTACTCCCCCGCCGATACCGCATTGATGGCCGGTTTTGCCGATCAGAGCCACCTCACCCGCGCGTTTCAAAAACAGTTTGCCGTCACGCCAGGCAGCTATCAGGCGATCGTTCAGGCGAGCCGCTAGCTGACGTTGTGCAATTTTGTTCAATACCGGCACGCGGCTTTACGAAATACTCAGAGCCTCGATTCACCACATCAGGAATAACATCATGGCGCTCATCAGCCCTGAGTTTCTTTTGACTTCGTTTATTGTGGTTATCGCTCCCGGCACCGGGACGCTGTACACCATTGCCACCGGTCTGGCGGCGGGCAGACGAATGAGTTTTGCCGCAGCCTTCGGCTGCACGCTGGGTATTATTCCGCATATACTGGCGGCGATAACCGGGCTGGCGGCCATCCTCCACAGCACGCCTGGCGCATTCGAACTGGTGAAGTACGCCGGCGTCGCCTGGCTGCTGTACCTCGCCTGGGCTACGCTGACCCAGCGCGGCAGCTTGAGCGTGGAAGGCGTCGGGCAACGCAACCCCCGGCAGGTCATCAGCCACGCCATTCTGATCAATTTGCTTAACCCCAAACTGCCGCTCTTCTTTCTCGCCTTTCTGCCGCAGTTTATCCAGCCCGGATCGGCTTCGCCGATCCGGGAAATGCTGATCCTGAGCGCCATGTTTATGCTGATGACGCTGCTGGTTTTTATGTTCTATGGCGCCTTTGCGGCGGCAATGCGTGGATACGTGCTGACTCGCCCCAGGGTTTTACAAGGGCTGAGAGCCTGCTTTGCCGCCGGTTTTGTCGGGCTGGGGATAAAGCTGATTCTGGCGCAGAGGTAGCGATTTTGCCCACGACGCGACGATCGTCGCAGGCAAACAGCCCTTTAGCGAAGCCCCGCCAGCGCGCGGATCTCTTTCGAGCGCAGGGTTAAACGGACGGGCGCCGATTTATACGACGGCGTGCCGCTCTCTTTATCGAGATAATCCAGAGGGACCAGCACGTTCGCTTCGGGGTAATAGGCCGCAACGGTGCCCGGCGCGATGCTGTAGGCGACCAGCGTGATATCTTCCAACCGCTGATGGTGGCCCGGTAGCGCGGAGCTGATATCCACCCGATCGCCGTGCTCGAATCCCTGCTCCGCCATGTCCTGCTCGTTCATAAACAGCACGTCGCGACGGCCAAACACACCGCGGTAGCGATCGTCCATGGCATAAATGGTGGTGTTGTACTGATCGTGGCTGCGCAACGTCACCAGCCGCATCACATCGTTACCCTCCACCTGCAGATTTTCGCGCACGCCGTGGAAAACCGAGAACATCGCTTTTCCGGTCGGCGTCGGCCAGATACGCTCCGTCGGCGGCAGCGGCATACGAAAACCGCCGGGATGGCGAATACGTTGATTGTACTGGTCAAAGCCGGGAACGGTCTGTTCAATCAGATCGCGGATACGATCGTAGTCGGCAACCAACCACTGCCAGTCGATTTTGCTCTCCGGCAGCGTCGCCGTCGCCATTGCGGCGACAATCGCCGGTTCCGAGCGCAGTTCAGGCGAGCCGGGCTTCAGCTTGCCCGATGACGCGTGCACCATCGACATGGAATCTTCGACGGTGATCGACTGGCGTCCGGTCTCCTGAATATCGAGTTCGGTTCGCCCAAGGCACGGCAGGATAAAAGTCTCTTTTGCCACCAGAAGATGCGAGCGGTTAAGCTTAGTGCCAATATGGACGCTCAGATCCAGCCCCCGCATCGCCGGAAAAGCCCGTTCGCTATCCGGCATGGCCACCGCGAAGTTACCGCCAAGGCAGATCAGCGCTTTCGATTCACCGTCAATCATCGCCTGCAGCGCTTTTACCGCATCATGGCCGTGCTCCTGCGGCGGCGTAAAACCACACACCCGCTGTAGGTTGGCGAGAAACTGGGCGCTCGGTTTTTCGGTGATACCGACGGTACGGTTGCCCTGGACGTTGGAGTGGCCGCGCAGCGGGCAGATCCCGGCCCCCGGTTTGCCAATATTCCCGCGCATCAGCAGCAGGTCGGCTATCAGGCGTACGTTGGAAGTGCCCTTGTTATGCTGGGTGATGCCCATGCCGTAAGTGATAATCGTGGCGTTAGATTTAGCGTAAGCCGCCGCCACCCGTTCAAGATCGCCGCGCGTCAGGCCAGACTCGCGTTCGATATCCAGCCACGGCGTCGCGTCGACATCCCTCGCAAAGTCGGCAAAGCCCAGCGTGTGCTCATCGATAAAGGCCCGATCCAGCGCCTCGCCCTGCTCCTCCTCAAGCCTTAACAGCGCCTTCGCGATACCCTTAAGCGCCGCCGCGTCGCCGCCCGCTTTGACCTGGAAGTAGGTCGATGCAATGTTGGTTGAGCTGTAGGTCGCCATCTCAATGACGTTCTGCGGATCGGCGAATCGCTCCAGCGCCCGCTCTTTTAGCGGGTTGAAGACGATAATCGGCACGCCCCGGCGCGCCAGTTCGTGCAGCGTACCCATCATGCGCGGATGGTTGGTGCCGGGATTGTGGCCGATAGAGATAACCAGCTCGGTTTTGTCAAAGTCATCAAGCGAGACGGTCCCTTTACCGATGCCGATCGACTGCGGCAGGCCGACGCTGGTCGACTCGTGGCACATATTGGAGCAGTCGGGAAAGTTATTGGTACCGTATTCGCGGGCAAACAGCTGGAACAGCCATGCCACTTCATTAGAGGCGCGCCCTGAGGTGTAGAACTCCACTTCATTGGGCTGCAGGGTGCGAAGAACTTCGCCAATGCGGGTAAACGCCGCTTCCCATGACACCGGACGCAGGGTGTCGCTGGCCTTATCGTAAGCCAGAGGCTGGGTTAAACGCCCGTAGCCTTCCAGCTCGAAATCGCTCCGGGCCAGCAGCGACGTGACGCTATTCGACGCCAGAAACTCTTCGGTGACCCGCTTGCTGGTGGCCTCCCAGGTCACCGCTTTGGCGCCGTTTTCGCAGAACTGAAACGTGGATTTATGCTCCTTATCGGGCCAGGCGCAACCGGGGCAATCAAAGCCATCAGGCTGATTGGTTCGCAGTAGCGTCGCGGGGGCATCGAGCGCATCCATTTGCGTCCGAACGGCGATGGCGGTGGCTTTTAAGGCACCCCAGCCTCCCGCCGGGCCATCATAGGGATGGACGCCGGGAACGACGCGTCTTTTATTACTCATGTTCACTCCTGATGCGCTTTCGGCGGCGGATAGCAGGTGAAACGCCGCATGATTCTTATCACCCGCTACCAGCTAGCGTAACGGGCATTTTATTAACGAAAGCATAACAATCAAGGTCGAGACTGTATAATCAATGTTATCTATCACGCGTTAGATTTAACTTATTTAACGAATAATAAACATACAAATTAGGTCAGATTGTAGTAGCGATCCGGCTCAAGTTGCGCCGGCAAAGGATGCTGCCCGGTCATATCCAGCAGGTTGCGCTCAATGGTGTTGCACATTGCGTTCAGCGGCAAATCATTGGCCGCGGTACCAAACGGATCCTCCAGCTCTTCCGCCAGCGAATCCCATGACAGAAAGGTGTAGGAGATAAAGACCGACACGAACGGCGTCATATAGTGCAGATCGCCGACGAGGGCAAACGGCAGCAGCGTACAGAACAGGTAAACCGTACGCTGCAAAATAAGCGTGTAAGCAAAGGGTACCGGCGTGCTGGCGAGGCGCTCACAGCCGCCCAGCGCATGACCGAGCTCATCAAGCTTATTGTCCATCAGGCTGAAGGTCATATCGCTGAGTTTCCCCTCCGCGCGAAGACGCCCCAGCTCATTCCCCGCCAGCAGCAGAATACGGTTGGTGGGCATCGAGCTGGCGAGAATATCCGCCACGTCTGGCGGCGGCAGCAAACGTGCTAAATCGGCGCTCGGGTCCGTCTTGCGCAACTGATGCTTCAGGCTCCAGCTAAACGCGACCAGGTAGCTCACCAACCGCTGATGGGATACGCTTTCCATTGGCAGGATATTCTTCAACTGGCGCACCAGCGTTCTCTGCGCAATCAGGACCGTTCCCCACAGATTACGCGCTTCAACAAAGCGGTTGTATCCGGCGCTATTACGAAAGCCGAGAAAAATGGCAATGGCAATCCCCAGCAGGCTAAACGGCGCGACGGTAAGATGGATCCCCAATTGCTCGTACCATTGATAGCTGATGATGGCGATAATCGACATCAGCAGATTAAGCAACAGGCGAAAGACGATTTTTGACAGCACCGAACCGTGCCAGTCAAACAGACGAAGAAACCAGTGTTGTTCTGGCCGGATAATCATTGTATTACTTCCTGAAATTTCGTACGGACAATAGATATTTTCTATTAGCCGATTGGTTTTTTATATTGATTAAAAACACGACAATGCGTCAACCTGCTATTAATCAGCGATGAAAGAATAGCCACTGAATTATGGTCC
Organism: Klebsiella pasteurii; assembly: GCF_018139045.1. Taxonomy (NCBI): domain Bacteria; kingdom Pseudomonadati; phylum Pseudomonadota; class Gammaproteobacteria; order Enterobacterales; family Enterobacteriaceae; genus Klebsiella; species Klebsiella pasteurii. The sequence goes on along the minus strand of NZ_CP073236.1, from coordinate 980,197 downwards.
TTTTTTATTATCCAGGCAATATTGTCTGCAGAATAATAAAGCCCTTTAGGTTGCTGAGGAATAAACTAGGTACTCATTGCGGCTATTTCCGCGCGACAAGGGTCGATATGAATCATCATATGCAAAACGTTATGGCTATTTAATACCCGCGAGCGCGCCGTCAGCGCAATATCGTGTCCTTGGGCAACCGATAAGTTTCCCGGTACCTCAATGTGCACATCGACCAAAATGAAATCTCCGGCACGGCGGGTTTTAAGGTCATGCAGCGCCGCAACGCCAGGCGTCGACAGAATGGTGGCGGTTATCTGCTGCTCGGTATCACGGTCCACTGAGCGATCCATTAAGTCATGCAGAGCGTCAGATGAAAAGGTATAGCCCATGCGGGTGACCAGCGCGCCAACGACCAGCGCGGCAACCGGGTCAAGCCACGGAAAGCCGGCCAGATTGCCGACGATGCCCACTGCGACCACCACCGACGACGCGGCGTCAGAGCGGGCGTGCCACGCGTTGGCGATCAGCATTGAAGACTGGATCCGCGTTGCCGCCCTTAGCATATAGCGGAATAAAACCTCCTTGGTGACCAGCGCGGCGATCGCAACCCACAGCGCGGTTATATGCACATTCTGGATAGACTCCGGATGCCACAGTTTGCCGCAGGCGGACCACAGCATCCCCGCGCCAACCAGCAACAGCAGCGCGCCAATCGCCAGGGAAGCGCCGTTTTCATATCTCCAGTGCCCGTAGGGGTGATCGTCATCCGAAGGCTGGCGGCTTTTTTTATTCGCCAGCAGCACGACAAAATCGGCGACTAAATCGGAAAGCGAATGGATTCCATCGGCTATGAGTCCTTGCGATCCGCAGAACACACCCGCCAGCACCTGAGCGCTGGATAAAAATAGATTGACCACCACGCTGACCATCGTCGTTTTGCGCGCAACCTGAGAACGCCGATCCTCGCCAGTCATCCCGCCCATATTCGCTTCTCCGTAAAAAAATAAATAACGTACGCGCTTTGGCTTAATTTTTCCTGAATAATTCGCCGTCGTTAAGAGAATATTTAATTATTTTTACGACTGCCAAATATATAAATGAGAATAGTTTGTTTTTAAAAAATATAGCCATGACAATAATAGCCATGGCTATATTTCCGGGTAAAACGCAGCCTGAGTAATTAAAATTGATTCATCCGACGCATAGCGCAGTGATAAGCGCCGTTGCGCACCGACGCGCGCAGTACGCGAGCGACGGCGTGCACCGTAATCCGCGCGCTGTGGCGCTGCGTTGCGCTCATCGGTAAATTGAGCATCTCCTGCGCCCACGGCGGCAGCAGATCAATCCCGGCGCACATCATCATTCGCCCAACCGGCTGGCTCAGGCGACCGGGCAGACGGGTCGACAGTAGTACGTCGGCCACTTCCTGCGTTCGCTCATCGCAGCGCAGCGCCGGGCGCATATCCTGCAGGTAGTCGGCAACCTGCCGTGGCGTCACCGGGATATCCCGAGCGCCAAGGCGGCGGGCAATTTCGGCGGCTTCCTGATAATACTGCTCCTGGCGGGCGGGGCTCACCACGGTACGTTTATAGCGCAGATGCGAAGCCATGAAGCTGCTGCATTCGGCGACGTGGACCCAGGTGAGCAGCGCCGGGTCACTGGCCTGATAGGGCGTGCCGTCTTTATCTTTGCCGCTGACCCGCAGGTGGATCCCCTGCACTTTTGCAATCAGCCGTTCGGCGTCGGCGGTGGTACCAAAGGTGGTGGCGGAAATAAACTGGCTGGTACGGCGCAGGCGGCCAAAGATATCTTCGCGAAAGTTTGAGTGATCCCAGACGCCCGCCAGCGCCAGAGGATGCAGCATCTGCAACAGCAGCGCGCTGACGCCGCCGCAGAGCATGGAGGTAAAATCGCCGTGAACCTGCCAGATGGCAGACTGCGGACCAAATAGCCCCGGTTCCCCTTTGGGATGCTCAAAATCGATCTCTTTAAGCGCTATCCCGGTTAAGCCCAGAACCTGAGCCTCAATGGTTTTACGTATGCCGATCATTACCCTACCTGCTCTTTTCCGTAGGCGGCAAAGATAGCATTAATTAACGCCAGGGGCATTTGCCAACAATGGCTTTTAAGGCAGGAGCGCCCGCCGATAGCGGGCGCCAGTGAGCTTATGGATTGAGCTGGTAGTCGAGGCTTATCTCCGCGTTCAGCACCTGCGACACCGGGCAACCGGCTTTGGCTTTTTGAATGATCCCGTCAAACGCATCGGCCTCGATGCCTGGCAGCACAATTTTACTCTGCAGCGCGATTTTGGTGATGGCAAAGCCGCCGCCGGATTTATCCAGCGTCACCACCGCCACGGTATCAATAGAGGTGGCGGTATAGCCCTCTTCGCTCAGCATCAGCGATAGCGCCATAGAGAAACAGGCGGCATGGGCGGCCCCGATCAGCTCTTCCGGGTTGGTACCCTTGACGCCTTCGAAACGGGTATTAAAACCATAAGGCTGCTGGTTCAGCGCGCCGCTCTCGGTCGAGACGGTTCCTTTACCGCTTTTCAGATCCCCTTCCCAATGCGCCTGACCTTTCTTATGGATTGCCATAATATCGCTCCTTTTTGACATTAAAGGGTTAAGTATAGAACCCCTTTACGCATTTGGGCGGCGCGCGGCGTTTTTCAGATCAATCCGTCGGGATATTTTTACTCATATTAACGCCGGTAACGCGGAAACCCGCGGCGTCATAGAGATGGCGCGCGCGTGGGTTATCCCCGGCGACGCGCAGCTTAATTTGGCTGATGCCCTGGCTTTTCAGCGCATGCTCAAAAGCCGCCATTGCTTGTTTACCCAACCCTTGTCCCTGCAATGCCGGATAAATATAAAAATCGCAGATAAAGGCGGAGCGCATTTCTTCATCCGGCTTGTACCAGAGATAGCCGACCCGCTTTTCTGCTCCGTCACCGTCATCGAATAAGCAGCATAAAACCTGGCCGCGGGTATTGACGCCGTCGGGCAGATCTGCGGCGATTTCGCGCTGCGCCTGGGCGAAAGCGGCCGCCGGCGAAAGCGCATAATTGGCCGAGATTTCCGCCGCATAGTCGGGGATAAAATAGTCGAGATAAGCGGGATACTCTTCATCACGCATGGGGCGAAGCACTATCATCAAAGGTTTCCTTTTATATCGTGAGTTTGCGCCAGCAGCTGCTGAATCTCGCCGAGAAACAGCGGCAGCGCGCTCGGCTGGTAGTCCCTGGAGAGGTAAATCCCATACACGCTTAACGGTTTTGGCCGCCAGGCCGGCAACACCAGCTTCAGCGCCCCGCTGTTAAGCGCCCGCTGCGCCTCCAGCTCTGGCAGCATCGCGATGCCGCAGCCAGCTACCGCCGCTTCCATTAGCAGCGAAGAGATCCCGGCGCTAAGATTACCGGAAACCGCCACCGCCACGCTTTCGCCGCCAGGGTCGCTAAACTGCCACGTCTGGCTGGCAAAATGGCTGTAGTGCAGACAGTTGTGGCGGGCGAGATCTTCAGGCGTTTGCAGAGGGCCGTTCTGCTGCAGCCAGCGCGGCGACGCGCAGAGCACCGAACGGCATACGCCAAGGCGGCGGGCAATAGCCCCCGGTTCTGGGTTATCGGTGATTCGTATCGCCACGTCGATACGCTCGCCAATCAGGCTCACCGGATGATTATTGATATCCAGCTCAAGGCGCAGCTGCGGATAGCGGGCGAGAAAATCGGGTAACAACGGAGAAATAAGCTGCATGGCGGTGAAGTGCGCGCAGGCGACGCGCAGCGTACCGCTGGGGATCGCGCGTTCGCTTTGCCCGGCGATCTCATCCGACAGCTGCGTCAGGGTGCGCGTTTTTTGCAGCACCTTTTCCCCCGCAGCCGTGAGCGTCAGTTTGCGGGTTGAGCGATGGACCAGCCGGGTACCGGCCCACTGCTCCATCTGCTCCAGATAGCGGCTGACCATCGGGCGCGACATCCCCAGCGCGCGCGCGGCGGCGCTTAAACTCCCCAGTTCACAAATGCGCATATACACCTGCGCGGCGATGACCCTATCCATTCTTCGATTCCATCTGCACGTTTTATGAAACTCAGCATCTCTTTTTTCAGGAATTTTCGCAAATCAGGAAATCCGTACAATAGCGCTCATTCACCTGACCAAGAGAAAATGAATATGAAATTATCTGCCCTGGCTATCGCGAGCACGCTGTTCAGCACGTCCGTTCTGGCTGCCCCTTTAACGCTGCAAACCTACAACCCGCAGGAAAACGCCATTTTCGCAGTGAACTCCACCCTCGCTTCCGGCCCGCATGAAGCGGTGCTGTTTGACGCCCAGTTTAGCGTTAAAGATGGCGAGAAGCTGGTTGAAATGATTCAGAAAAGCGGTAAAAAACTGACCCGCATTGTGATCACTTCCGGCGATCCGGATTTCTACTTCGGCCTCGAGCCGCTGGTGAAGGCCTTCCCGGACGCCAAAGTGGTGGCGACCGCGGAAGTGGTTAAACACATTAACGCCACCAGGGCGGCTAAACTGGCCTACTGGGGCCCACAGATGAAGGACGGCGCGCCGAAGCAGGTTTACGTCCCGCAAGCGCTGACGACAAATACCTTCACCATCGACGGCGAAAAAGTGGAGATCCGCCAGCCGCAAAATTACGCCGCCTATGTGTGGATCCCGGCGAATAAAGCCATTCTTGGCGGCACTGGTGTCGCATGGGGAATGCACGTCTGGACCGCGGATACCCAAAGCGTGGAGAGCCGCCAGCAGTGGATACATACGCTCGACGAGATGGCCGCGTTGCATCCGCAGCAGGTGATCCCCGGCCATTACCTGGGTACGCCGCCCGCAGGCGACCGTGCGATTACCTTTACCCGCGATTATCTGACCCAGTTCGAGCAGGCGCTTAACGCGCACAAAAACTCCGCTGGCGTCATCAAGGCGATGAAACAGCGCTGGCCGGGACTGGCGGAAGAGAGTTCGCTGGATCTAAGCGCTAAAGTGAATACCGGCGAAATGAAGTGGTAATTCCGGCTATCGCGCGGGTATGCCGGCCGCGATCCGGCCGACATACCGCGGTCCGCTGAAGAGACTGTTCTTAATCTGCCGCCTCAACGTTGCTAATCCTGGTAAAATGGGCCACGCTGATTATCGCCGTGCTAAAAAATGTGCGGCGTACTTAAGGGTTAAATTTCGTCCGACACCCGTCGGGCTTGTCCTTGAAACCGACACAGGATAAAGGAGTAAGAATGAAATCGAACCAACAGGCACGTCATCTTCTCGGTCTGAACTACAAGCTTTCTCAGCAGAAAAAAGTGCTGCTGGAGGGCGATGCGGAAACCACGGTTAACCATGTTCGCGCCACCGGCCGCAAACGCCGCGGTGGCTAACTTTTCAGCTGAATGATGATAAAAACACCGTCCTTTCTACCGGATGGTGTTTTTTTAACGCTATCGTCCTCTTGTTTACCCTCCTTTGATGCCATCTGCCTTATACTCTGCACGCTGCCATTCCCTGCCAGCCCCCGCCTGTCGCCGCGCCCGGGCTGAAGCGATTATCAAGGAGTTAGTGCGATGCAATTCACCCATAAGAAAAACCGCTCTCTTTACATCCCTTACGCCGGCCCCGTGCTGCTTGAGTTTCCGCTGCTCAACAAAGGTAGCGCCTTCAGTATGGAAGAGCGCAGCAGCTTCAACCTGCTGGGTCTGCTGCCAGAAGTGGTCGAAACCATCGAAGAGCAAGCCGAACGCGCGTGGATCCAGTACCAGGGATTTAAAACCGAGATCGACAAACACATTTATCTGCGCAACATCCAGGACACCAACGAAACGCTGTTCTACCGTTTGGTCGGCAACCATCTCGAAGAGATGATGCCTGTTATCTATACCCCGACCGTCGGCGCCGCCTGCGAACGCTTTTCTGAGATCTATCGTCGCGCCCGCGGCGTGTTTATCTCTTATCAGAACCGCAATAACCTCGACGATATTCTGCAAAACGTGCCGAACCACAACGTCAAGGTGATAGTGATGACCGACGGCGAACGTATTCTCGGCCTCGGTGACCAGGGGATCGGCGGGATGGGCATTCCTATCGGCAAACTGTCGCTGTATACCACCTGTGGCGGTATCAGTCCGGCCTACACGCTGCCGGTAGTCCTGGACGTCGGTACCAACAACCAGCAGCTACTGGACGATCCGCTGTATATGGGCTGGCGTCACCCGCGTATTACCGACGACGAGTACTATCAGTTTGTTGACGACGTTATCCAGGCGATTAAAGCCCGCTGGCCGGACGTACTGCTGCAGTTCGAAGACTTCGCGCAGAAAAACGCCATGCCGCTGCTCAACCGCTATCGCCACGAAGTGTGCTCTTTTAACGATGATATCCAGGGCACAGCTGCGGTCACCGTCGGTACGCTGATCGCCGCCAGCCGCGGCGCGGGCAGCCAGCTGAGCGAGCAGAAAATTGTCTTCCTCGGCGCCGGCTCCGCGGGCTGCGGTATCGCCGAGCAGATCGTCGCCCAAATCCAGCGCGAAGGGTTAAGCGAAGAGGAAGCCCGCAAGCGCGTGTTTATGGTTGACCGTTTCGGCCTGCTGACCGACGCCATGCCGAACCTGCTGCCGTTCCAGAGCAAACTGGTACAAAAGCGTGAGCATCTGCAAGCGTGGGATACCACGAATGATGTGCTGTCGTTGCTTGACGTGGTGCGCAACGTCAAACCGGACATCCTGATCGGCGTTTCCGGCCAGCCGGGTCTGTTCACCGAAGAGATTATCCGCGAGATGCATAAGCACTGCCCGCAGCCAATCGTCATGCCGTTGTCCAACCCGACCTCCCGGGTGGAAGCCACGCCGCAAAACATCCTCAGCTGGACCGATGGCGCGGCGCTGGTTGCTACCGGCAGCCCGTTCGCCCCGGTCACGCTCAAAGGTAAACAGTACGTTATCGCTCAGTGCAATAACTCCTATATCTTCCCGGGAATTGGCCTCGGCGTGATCGCTTCGGGCGCGTCTCGCGTCACCGATGCAATGCTGATGGCCGCCAGCGAAACTCTGGCGAAACACTCGCCGCTGGTAAATAACGGCGAAGGCCCGGTTCTGCCGGAGCTGAAGAATATCCAGACCGTCTCGCAGGCGATTGCCTTCGCGGTCGGCAAAGTAGCGCAGGAACAAGGCGTGGCGGTGAAAACCTCAGCCGAAGCGCTGCTGCAGGCGATTGCCGATAACTTCTGGCAGCCGGAGTACCGCAGTTACCGCCGGACGTCGATTTAACCGGAAATCAGCCGTATAACGGGCCTGCTTTGCAGGCCTTTTTCTGTTCTTCATCTAGCCAAACTGCTTTTATCCCTCTACACTGCCAGCACCCATCAACTAACTGAATAGAAAAGGAGGATCCCATGTCGTACCGTGAAATGTTTTTTTCACGTGCATTTGGCGATCGCACCAGCTCAAGCGTTATCGGTATCGTGCTGCGATAACTTCAGCTTGAGCGAAGAAACCAAAGACTAAATCCCTTCCCTCGGGCTTACCGGGTTATCGTCAGCGATGTTTGACGAGGCATTCACATGCCTGTAACTCTTGAGTAAGTTCACAATGAGCACATTACTAACTGCACAATCTCTTCATGTTGATACGGCGTTTGGTCCGCTGTTCACTAACCTCTCCTTTACCCTGAAAAAAGGCGACCGCATTGGCCTGATTGGCTACAACGGCTGCGGAAAGAGTACCCTGCTACAGGTGTTGGACGGCACTATCGTGCCCAATTCGGGCAGCGTGGCGCTGGCCAATCACTGTCTGATGGCGCGAGTGGAACAGCATCTACCCGATACGCTGTTAGCGCAGCCTCTGCTGCAGGCGGTACTGGCGAAACTTCCCGTCCTTGAACGTGAGAGCCAGCGCTGGCAAGCAGAAAGGCTGCTGGCGGAGATGGGCTTTACGCCAGATGAGGTCCTGCAGCTGGCGTCAACGCTTAGCGGCGGTCAGCACACCCGGCTGCTGCTTGCCAGAGCGCTGATCCAGCAACCGGATCTCCTGCTGCTGGATGAGCCGGGAAACCACCTCGACCTGCCGACCCTCCTGTGGCTGGAAAGCTTCTTGCAGACCTGGCAGGGGAGCTTCGTTCTGGTGTCGCATGACAATATCCTATTGGATGCTGTAACTAATGCCAGTTGGATCCTGCGCGACAGAACCCTGCACGCCTTCTCCCTGCCCTGCAGCGCCGCCCGTCAGGCGCTGGAAGCCCAGGACGCCAGCGACGCGCTGCGCCATAAAGCGGAGCAAAAGGAGATCGACCGGGTCGCCGCCAGCGCCAAACGGCTGGCCATCTGGGGACGGACGTATGACAACGAAGATCTCTCGCGCAAAGCCAAGCAGATGGAAAAGCAGGTTCAGCGCCTGAAGGATAGCCAAACCGAGCTCACCGACGGAACGCCCTGGCGGCTGGCGCTGTGCGGCGACATGCTGCGGGCCGATCGACTGCTGGAGATGGAACAGCTCCCCGTTTCGCCCGCGCCGGGTCTGCCGGCCCTGTTCACTGCGGGCCTGGCGCGTCTGAAAAGCGGCGATCGGGTGGCGGTGATGGGACGTAACGGCTGCGGCAAGTCTTCGCTGCTGCGTCTGCTGTGGCGGCAAATGCAGCAGGAAACGACGGAGCCCGGTCTGCGTCTGCATCCGCGGCTGAAGCCCGGTTACTACGACCAGACCCTGCATCAACTGGCGGATGGCGACACCCTTCTCGACGCGCTGGAGCCCTTTGAACCGGCGCCGGAGACGCGCAGGCGGGCGCTGATCTCCGCCGGGTTTAGCTGGGCGCGTCACGGGCAAAAGGTCGCCACCTTAAGCGGCGGCGAGCGTTCGCGCTTGCTGTTCGTCGGCCTGTCTCTGGCCCGCTATAGCCTGCTGCTGCTGGATGAGCCCACCAACCATTTAGATATGGATGGCAAAACGGCGCTGGCGGCGACGCTGAACGACTACCCCGGCGGCCTGCTGCTGGTCAGCCACGATCGCGAGCTCATCAACCAGAGCTGCAATCGCTTCTGGCTTATCGACGAGCGCGGGCTAAGCGAATGGCAAAGCGCCGACGAGGTGTATGACGTTTTACGCGCCGCCGTTCGCCGTCCGCTGATAGAGGAGACGACGGTGAACAGGCGCGAAGCAGAGGACGATCATGATGCGCTGCTGGAGCGGTTAATCACGCTTGAGCAGCTGCTGGCCGACGATCTGGCGCGCAAGTCAAAACATCAAAAACCGCAGCTGCAGGCGCAGTGGCGTAAGGAGATGGCGACGATCAATACGAAATTAAGCTAAAAGAGGTTCTCCCGGCGCGGCGATTCGCGCCGGGAGATTATCCAGCGCGGGCCTGCTGCCGGCTAAACTGCTGCTCGGTCATCATCCGCCCCCACTGATCGCCCTGCCACTCTTTATGCAGCGTGAAGCCGAAGGATTCATATAGCCTGCGGGCGGCGTTCAGCCCGCTGAAGGTCCACAGCTGCACCGCAGAAAAGCCCTGGCTATCGCAAAAAGCCATCGCTTCATTCAGCAGACGGCGGCCAATGCCGCTTCCCCGACAGCTATCGTCGAGGATAAACCAGCGCAGGTGCGCTTGATTGTTACCGAGGTCTTCGCCGTCAATCGCCACCGATCCGACAATCTGCCCACCCTGAACGGCAAGCCAAACCCGGTTGCACGGTTTCTCAAGACGACCGGAAAACTCCGCCAGCCCGCTGGCCACCTTGCTCTCGAAAAAGTGACCAAATCCGTAGTGCTTCGCATAGTACTCGCCGTGCATCTGCGTAATGCGGCCAATCATTCCCGGACGAAAGCCGGTAACGATAGCAATCCTCGTGGTTAAGTCGCTCATTTTAACTCCTCGTCAGAGCCAAGGGAGACAATGGCCTCCCTTGGTACCCCTTGTCATCAGGCACAACAACGATCGTTCCATGAATCACGATAGATAATATTACCCTCCGTATACATCCAGGTAATTGCTTCATAACGCAATTCAAGCGTTTCAAGGTGAGTACTACTCATACCGTCAGGAGACAGGAATGGTGCGACCGTTGTGAACCTGACGTTTTCAAGAATGATATTGAAATACTCGGCCTCGATGCCCGATTCCTGAATGCGGTACCTCTTAATTGTAGCCTTTTTCATGGTCCGGCCTTCACAGACCGCGCGGTACAGAAGTGGTGTTGTCTGATCAAATTCTTTCACTATCGTTATAGGGCGGTGAACGCGTGTACCTGTAAGTTTTCCCCAGCTCGGGTCAACCGGAATAGTGACACCGTGAGAGAATGATTTTAATTCGATTGAACCCAGGCGAAGTGGCATTTGGCAACTGCCAACAATCGGCGAACCATTTTCATCTTCAAGCCATAAATGTGCGGGTATAGACATAGAATTTCCTTATAAATAAATTTCAAATAATGCTAAATTTTGATGTTTTGATGATTACCATTTCACATATCGATAAAAAATAACGATCACAAAAATGCAGAATATGGGGACAGGCCATATTGGTCCGTCAGGAAAAATTTGAAAAAGGACAATTGCAAATAAAAGTGTCAATAAGGCAGGACCGTACATCGATATCAATGACCTGAATATCCGTCTGAAAAACCTTTTAATAAGACTCATCATGATTATCGAATCATCCTGGTGATGATGTTTGCAATCTCGCCATCCGATACCCTTTGTGCATTAAACGCTTCAGCTCGTTCAAACAATGGCTCTATCAGGAAGTACATCATCTCCAGCTCTTGTGCATATAGCGCTGAGTAGTACGCTGGACAATTAATAGCAAGACGACGCGCACTATCTGCTGCTTTCTGCACAACGCCATATAAACCAATAATCCCAACAATACCTCCCGCTCTTCGCCCTGCCAGTGCACTGAGTTCAAGACTTAAATTCATGCCTGCAGCGACAAATGATGCTGTTGCTAAAGCAAATCCTGTATTTGTGAGTGAACTTGCGGAAATATGAATATTTACTGCCATTAACAGTTGTTTGATGTGCTCTAGTTGATCGGACGTTTTGTATCGGAATACTTCTTCAAAGTAAATTCTAAGCATTTCATACACAACATCTCCACGCCTTATAATATGATAAACGCCTTTAGTAAATCGGATATCTTTGGACTTTTGTTTCTGGCATACGACCTGATATTCATCAGTAAAGCAGGATGTATAATACAGCACACGCGTTGCACCTGCACCGATCCTTTCAATCTGATTTGATACATCTTTTCCTACACCCTCTAATGCGTGGTCGAGTTTTAACGCAAGAATTTCATTAGCCTGCAAATAACTTATAACGTCATTTCTGTCATAAATATGTACGTATAAGGGGCCGTGAAAGAGATTTATATCGTACCAGTGATATGAGACAACGTCAGCAGTGAGATTGACCGGGATCTTATTACCCGTGAAAAAAGCAATCCCGAGCGCATCGTCGCCACGCAGGGGCTGAAGAAAAGGACGCAGGGTAACGGAAATTTCGGCGGTTCCGGCGTAGTTCCCCGTATTGCCGCACTCTGCGGAGAATAAGGCGAAGAAAAAGCGACAGGCACCGGGCGATGCCTGTTTTTCCGCTTATTGCGGATTTTTCTCTTTCCAGGCATCCCATGCCGCTTTAATTTCCTGCTTCGCGGCGGCGGCATCGTTAAAGCCGTTCAGCTCCACTTTTTTACGCCCTTCCGGCAGCTGTTTGTAAACGCGGAAGAAAGCCTGCAAACGCTCCTGCTCAATTTTCGGCAGATCGCCGATCGCGTTGATGTCATCGTAGGTTGGGTCGATTTTGCTTGCCGGAACGGCAATGATTTTGTCGTCCTTCTCGCCGCCATCAATCATCTTGAGCACACCAATCGCGCGCAGCTTAATCAGCGTTCCCGGCGCCATCGGCGCGCGGGTGTAAAACACCACGTCCAGCGGATCGCCATCTCCTGCCAGAGATTGGGTCAGCGAGCCGTAGTTAGCCGGATAGGCCACCGGCATCGACTGAAAACGATCGGCGATCAGAAAGCCGGTTTTGGCGTCGGTTTCATATTTGATAATCCCGCCCGCGGGAATTTCGGTCACCGCATAAAACTCTTCAGGATTGTTTTTCGGCTGCGGGAAATCCAGTACGTTCTGCGCCTGAGCGGCAGCGGAAAGCAGAAGGCCTGAGGCAAGGAGTGTTTTTACCAGATGCATTGTATTGTCGCTCTCTCGTTATAAGAAATTGAAATACAGAACGATAGAGGCCGCAAATGAAGCGTGCATGACGTAACGATGACGGTAATGTGACGATAATTTCATTAATAAATCTGATTAAAAAAACGGCACGTGAAACTCATCTCAGCCAGGAACTGCTATTATTCCCTTGATTTTGTGATGATTTGAGCTAAACCTTAGCATGCGTAAAAAACAAAATTGTGTTAGTACGCTTATGTTCAATAAGGAGAACAGAATGAAAGCTGCTGTTGTCACGCAAGATCATCAGGTCAATGTTACGGAAAAAACGCTTCGTCCACTGCAACATGGCGAAGCCCTATTAAAAATGGATTGCTGCGGCGTATGCCACACCGACCTGCACGTCAAGAACGGCGATTTTGGCGATAAAACCGGGGTCATCCTTGGCCATGAAGGCGTGGGCGTCGTACAGCAGGTCGGTCCTGGCGTGCATTCTCTGAAGCCGGGCGATCGCGCCAGCGTCGCGTGGTTCTTCGAAGGCTGCGGGCATTGTGAATATTGTAACAGCGGCAACGAGACGCTGTGTCGCTCGGTGAAAAACGCCGGCTATACCGTCGATGGCGGTATGGCGGAAGAGTGCATCGTCATGGCCGATTATGCGGTCAAAGTGCCGGACGGGCTGGATTCAGCGGCGGCCAGCAGCATCACCTGCGCGGGCGTGACGACCTATAAAGCGGTAAAAGTCTCCCATATCAAACCCGGCCAGTGGATCGCCATCTATGGCCTCGGCGGCCTCGGCAACCTTGCGCTGCAGTACGCCAAAAACGTGTTTAACGCCAAAGTGATCGCCCTTGACGTTAACGATGAACAGCTGAAGCTGGCCGCGGAAATGGGCGCGGACCTGACCATCAACTCCCGCAGCGAAGACGCGGCCAAAATCATTCACGAGAAAACGGGCGGCGCGCATGCCGCAGTGGTCACCGCCGTCGCTAAAGCGGCGTTCAACTCAGCGGTAGACGCGGTTCGCGCCGGCGGACGCGTGGTGGCGGTAGGCCTGCCCCCGGAAGCGATGAGCCTGGACATTCCGCGTCTGGTCCTCGACGGAATTGAGGTGGTCGGTTCGCTGGTCGGCACCCGTCAGGATCTGACCGAAGCCTTCCAGTTCGCCGCAGAAGGTAAAGTCGTACCGAAAGTCACCCTGCGCCCGCTGGGCGATATCAACGCCATCTTTAAAGAGATGGAACAGGGGCAGATTCGCGGCCGTATGGTCATTGATTTCCGCCGCTAATCGTCGGACCTCTCCCCGCTGCGGGAGAGGTTTCATTTCCCCTTTACACGCATGGCCCCGTTGCGCAACCGTACATCATCACCAGCGGAAATAGCGGCACCAGCGGAATCAGGGCGATCTCTCCGAGCGGGCTAATGGTCTGCGTTGTATCGTTAATTGACACCACCACCGGGCTGGCAAGCCGATAAGCGTCATCCAGCTCATTGGGATCAACGGTTGACCAGAAACCGGTCGCTTTAAACAGCACGCCAAGATGCTCGTTGTCCAGTGCATTCGCTTTATATTGGTTGGTTAATAAAGTTTGTTGGCTCGCATCCAGCCTGCGCTTGTCGAGCACCACCAGATATTCCGCAACAACCTCATGCTGTTTCACGACAAAATTCACCCGTACGCCGGATGCGACCTTATTGAAGCGTTCGTAGAAAGTATTATAACGCTGGTACTCCTGCGGCACCCCTTTACGGAAGAATCGATAGCTGTATTTATTTGAATTGGCAATGATGCCCGACTCAATAGGTTTAACCTTAATAATGGTATCGGTAGAAGGCAAATTGGGTGCACTGGTACAGCCCGCCAGTACCGTCACCGCCAACATCAGTAAATACTTCAGCATCGTTGCTATCCCTTTATTACGCTGACTATCTCTCAGCCATTAAATTATCCATCATGAGTTTCAGCTGAAAGGCATGGAAATACCAGCCCCTAAAAATCGATCCGGGTATAAATGCTTTTTATGCAAATGCTTAGCGCAAATCCTCACTTCCTTTGTTAAAACGCGCGCCCGATGATGACCAAACAATAGATAACAAAGGAATTCACCATGCACACCCGTTTTCGCCTGCCCGCGCTGGCGGCACTTTTTTTAAGCGGCGCCTTTTCCGCGTGGGCCGCCGATGCGCCGGTTAAAGGCGGCACGTTAATTTATCTGGAGCAACAGCCGCATACTAATCTTTATCCGCCGGCCGGCGGGTTCTATCCCAACGGCGGTATCCTGAATCAAATAACCGATAAGCTGACCTGGCAAAATCCCGAAACCCTACAAGTCGAACCCTGGATTGCCGAAAGCTGGAGCGTTAACGCCGATAAAACCGAATATACCTTTAAGATTCGCCCTGGCGTCACCTTCTCGGACGGAACCCCGCTTGACGCCAATGCGGTTGCCAAAAACTTTGATACCTACGGGCTTGGGAATAAAGCGCGCCGCCTGCCGGTTTCCGAGGTGATTAATAATTACGATCGCAGCGAAGTCATCGATCCATTGACGGTAAAATTCTACTTTAAAAAGCCCTCGCCGGGATTTCTGCAGGGCACCGCGACCATCGGCTCCGGACTGGTTTCCCTCAGCACCCTGGCGCGTAATTTTGAAGAGTTGGGGGACGCCCGCCATATTATTGGTTCCGGGCCTTTTACGGTTAAAGATGAAAAACCGGGGCGTGAACTCACGCTGGTCGCGCGTAAAGATTATCAATGGGGGCCAAAAAGCCTCGCCCAGCAGGGACCAGCCAATCTCGACGGCATAACCTATATCGTCACCCCGGAGGATGGCGTGCGTATTGGCGCGCTGCTGGCGGGACAGGCCGATTTTATCCGCCAGGTGCAGGCCTACGATGAGAAGCAGGCCACCGATGCAGGCTTTAAAATCTATGCCGCTCCGACGCGCGGCGTCAACGATAGCCTGAGCTTCCGCCCGGATAACCCGCTGGTTGCCGACCTGCGCGTGCGCCAGGCGCTGCTGCACGCCACCAACGCGAAACAGGTGGTCGAAACCCTGTTCTCCGCCAACTATCCGCAGGCCACTTCCGTCATCGCCAGCAGCGCGGCCGGATACATAAACCTCAGTGATAAGCTGGCTTTCGATCCGGCCAAAGCGAAACAGCTGCTGGATGAGGCGGGCTGGAAACCGGCCGCCGACGGTATACGGGTAAAGGATGGTCAGCGCCTGGCGTTAACCGTCTATGAATCCCTGCCCCAGCCGCAAAACAAAGAGGTACTCCAGCTTATCGCCCAGCAGTGGCGTCAGGTCGGCGTTGCGCTGGCGGTCAAAGCCGGTGATGCCGGTAGCCGTACGCTGGACAGTCTCGACCCGTTGAAAACGCCGCTCACCGTGTCGGAAGTGGGCCGCGCCGACCCTGACGTGGTGAAAAGCATGTTCTTCCCCATTAACCGCGACGCGCTGCTGCAAAAAGGCGGCTCCAGCGACAAAGTGCAAAGCTTCCGCGACGATAAGCTCAACGCGCTGCTGACCGCGATCTCAGCCGAAGTCGAGCCGCAAAAACGCCTTCAGCTCACCGGCGACGCCCAGCGCTACCTGCTGGATAACGCCTACGTGATCCCGATATTTGAAGAGCCGCAGGTCTTTGCCGGCGCCCCGTGGGTGAAAGGCGTCAGTTTTGAAGCGGTAGGCCGCCCGTCGTTCTACGGCGCGTGGCTGGAAAAGCACTAAGGAGCCCGCGATGAGCCACTATCTTCTGCGGCGCTCCGGCCAGGGACTACTGGTGCTGTGGGCGGCGTTTACTCTCTCCTTCGTCCTGTTACAGGTGCTGCCCGGCGATGCGGTACTGATCAAGTTTCAGAACCCGGATCTGGGACTGAGCCCCGCGCAGATCGCCGAAATGCGCCTCGCCTACGGGGCCGATAGCCCGCTGTGGAAGCAGTATTTCCACACGCTATGGGCCATGCTACGGGGCGATTTTGGCTATTCGCTGCAGGCCGGGCTGCCGGTCAGCGCGCTTATCGCCAGCAACCTGCCGGAGACATTAAGCCTGGCGCTGCCCGCCTTTGCGCTAGCGGTGGCGCTGGCGTTCACCCTCGCCTTCGCCTCACGGCTGCCGGGTTTGCGCTGGCTGAGCAACACGCTGCAATCGCTGCCGGTGCTGTTTATCTCGCTGCCAACGTTTTGGCTCGGGATCGCCCTGATTCAGCTTTTCTCCTTTCAGCTGCGCTGGATCCCGGTGATCAACCCGGGTCCGGTTGAGGGCTTGATTTTGCCCATTATTGCCGTCGCGGTGCCAATTTCCGCCCCGCTGGCGCAAATCCTGATGCGCAGTCTGGATCAGGTCGCCGCGCAGCCATTTGTCGCCGTTGCCCGTGCCAAAGGCCTGAGCGAAACGGGCGTTCTGTGGCGGCACGTTACCGGCAACGCCCTGCTGCCGGTACTCAATATTGCCGGTCTGCTGCTGGGGGAACTGATCGCCGGCGCGCTGATTACCGAAACCGTGTTTGGTCGCGGCGGTCTGGGACTGCTGACGCAGCAGGCCGTCAATAATCAGGATATCGCGGTGCTGCAGGCGGTGGTGATGATCTCTGCCCTCGGTTTCGTACTGATTAACCTGCTGGTCGACCTGCTGATGCCGCTGTTCGACCCGCGCCTGAAAACCGTTATCGGAGGTGCCGTATGAGCCTGGTGGATTACGCAATCGCCGCGCGACGCCGCAGGATAAACTGGCGTACGCTGCGCGTTCAGCCCGGCCTGCTGCTGGCCTGGGCGATAACGATCGTTGCCGCGCTGATGGCGATCGCCCCGCAGCTGTTTACCGCTTATAACCCGCTGGAGGGACTTCCCGGCGCCCAGCGGCTGGCGCCGCAGGCCGGCCACTGGTTGGGCACCGACCAGCTGGGTCGGGATCTGTGGAGCCGCATCGTTTACGGCGCCGTGCATTCCCTCTCCGCCGCGCTGGCGGCGGTGGCGATCGGCCTGTTCATCGGTACCGCGCTGGGCACCCTGGCCGGTGCGCTGGCGGGACGCGTGGAGTCGGCGATCATGCGACTGGTTGACGTGCTGCTGGCGATCCCCGCTTTGTTATTGTCGCTGACGGTCATCATCCTGCTCGGTTTCGGCACCCTTAACGCCGCCGTCGCGGTCGGCGTCGCGGCAATAGCCAGCTTTGCCCGCCTGGCACGAGCGGAAGTGGTTCGCGTGCGCCACAGCGACTTCGTCGAAGCGGCGTACGGCAGCGGCGGCACTTTTTTCGCCGTTTTCTGGCGGCATATTCTGCCCAATTCGCTCACTGCGGTACTGGCTTTTGCCACCCTCCAGTTCGGTCAGGCCATTCTGGCGCTCTCAACCCTGAGTTTTCTCGGCTACGGCACGCCGCCGCCGGTACCGGAGTGGGGGCTGCTGATCGCTGAGGGCCGGAACTATCTCTCCACCGCCTGGTGGCTTACCACCCTTCCCGGCCTTGTGGTGATCGCCGTAGTGCTCGCCGCCAACCGCATCAGCCGTCAATTTAGCGGAGAACGCCCATGAATGTTTTGACCGTCGAGAATCTGCGCATCAGCTATCGTTCGCAGCGCGAATGGCGCGAAGTGGTGCACGACGTCAGTTTTGCGGTAAAACGCGGCGAAATGCTGGCGTTCGTCGGCGAATCCGGTTCGGGTAAAACCACCACCGCGCAGGCGATTATCGGCCTGCTGGCGGATAACGCGCGCCGGGACAGCGGGCGCATCTCGATTAACGGCGAAGATATCAGCGGCTGGTCCGCCAAACGCCTCGACGGCCTTCGCGGCGCGCGGATTAGTCTGGTGCCTCAGGATCCGGGCAACTCCCTGAATCCGGTAAAAACTATCGGCGCTCAGGTGGGCGAAATTCTGCGCCTGCATCAGCAAAGCAGCGCCGCAGAGCGTAAAGCGCAGGTGCTGGCGCTACTGGCGAAGGTTGGGCTGAGCCACCCGGAACAGCGCATCGATCAATATCCTCACCAGCTTTCAGGTGGTATGAAGCAGCGGGTGCTGATCGCTATCGCCATCGCCCTGAAACCCGATTTAATCATTGCCGATGAGCCCACCAGCGCCCTCGACGTGACGGTACAAAAACGGATCCTCGACCTGTTGGACACGCTGCGCCGGGAGTCCGGTACGGCGGTGCTGTTCGTCACTCACGATCTGGCGCTGGCGGCGGAACGCGCCGACCGACTGTTGGTCTTTCGCCACGGCGAAATTCAGGAACAGGGCGCGACCGTCGATGTGGTGCGCACGCCGCAGCACGCCTATACCCGCCAGCTGCTCAGCGATCTCCAGGGTTCGACGCTGACCATCCCCCCGGCCAGCGGGCGCGTGCTGGCGACCCCGGCGATCCGCGTAGAGGGCATCAGCAAGCGTTTTTCGCTAGGCCGCGCGCATTTACAGGCGCTGGACGCCGTGAGTTTCGAGGTGAAACGGGGCAGCACCCACGCGCTAGTCGGTGAGTCCGGCTCCGGTAAAACCACCCTTGCGCGGATCCTGCTGGGGTTCGAAAAGGCCGATGTTGGCCATATCGCTATTGACGGTATTGATGCCGGGCATCTCAGCCGCGAGGCGCTCCGCCAGCTGCGGCGTAAAATACAGTTCGTCTACCAGAACCCCTTTGCGTCCCTGGATCCGCGGCAAACGCTGTTTGAGATTATCGAAGAGCCGCTAAAAAACTTTGACCGACTCAACGCCGAGACGAGACGCCAGCGCGTGGAATCGGTCGCCGCCCGCGTGGCGCTCGCGCCGGAGCTGCTGTCGCGTACCGCCCACGAGCTATCCGGCGGCCAGCGTCAGCGGGTGGCCATCGCCCGCGCGCTTATCCTTGAGCCAACGATCCTGGTGCTGGATGAAGCGACCTCAGCGCTGGACGTCACGGTGCAGGCGCAAATTCTCGCCCTGCTGCAGCAGCTTCAGCAGCAGCTCGGGCTGAGCTATCTGTTTATCACTCACGATTTGGCGACGGTGCGCCGTATCGCCCACAGCGTGACGGTGCTGCGGGCGGGCCAGGTGGTTGAACATGGGGATGTCAGCCGTCTGTTCAGCGCCCCGCAGCATCACTATACCCGCGAGCTTATCGCCGAGATTCCCCACTTTTCATCCCTGAGCAAGGAGGTTGCATGACGCGTAAACGACTGGGCTTTTTCACCCGCCTGCTGGACCACGCCACGCCCAAAGAGCGCTATCGGCTGGCCACCGAGCAAATTCGCCACGCCGAACGCCTTGGGTTCGACAGCGCGTGGATTGCGCAGCACCATTTTCATGAGCACGAAGGCGGCCTGCCATCGCCGCTGGTTTTTCTCGCCCATGCGGCAGCGCACACTGAACGCATCCGTCTGGGAACCGCTATTATCACTCTGCCGATGGAAAACCCGCTACGGGTGGCGGAGGATGCGGCGGTGCTGGATCTGCTCGCCGATGGGCGGCTGGAGGTGGGCTTCGGCTCCGGCGGCACCCCCACCTCGTTTTTACCCTTCGGCCTGACGATCGACCAGCGCAGCGCGGTGTTCGCCGAGCACCTGCATCTGATTCAAAGCGCCTGGCGCGGAGATTCGCTCGCCCATCCGGATAATCATCTTTACCCTCCGGCGCCGCAGCTGGCGGAACGTATCTGGATTGCCACATTTTCCGTCGACGGCGCGGTCCGCGCCGCGCAGGCCGGACATGGACTGATGCTCTCGCGTACCCAGCCGCGCCCGTCCGGGCAACCGATGCTGCCGCTGGACGCGATTCAGAATCCGATTATCGACGCCTATCTCGCCGCGCTGCCCGCGGGCGTCGCGCCGCGGATCCTCGCCTCGCGTACCGCTTTCGTCGCCGACAGCCAGGAGTACGCGCTACATGTCGCCGAATCCGGTTTACGCCGGCAGGCAGCCCAACATCGCGCCGCCGGCCATGAAATTATTGGTGACACTGTCACCGAATTTCTACCGCAGCTTGACGCTCACGTTGGCGACCCCTCACACGTCGCCGCCTCGCTGGCGCGGGATAGCGTGCTGCGGCGGGTGACCGATATTTCGTTTCAGGTGCACTCCGTTGAACCGTCGCACCGGGACACGCTGCGTTCCCTTGAGCTGATCGCTCAGCACATTGCCCCTTCAGTTACATAAGGAGTCACCATGACGCTAAGTCAGGATATATTGGCCGAACTGGCAGAGATTGCCCCCGATTCCGCTTTAGCCGCGGCGCGCGCCGTGCGCGAGGCGGCCACCCGCCACGCTCAGGGAAGCTATGAAACACTGTTTGGTCAGCAGGATAACGACTTTCCGCTCGATGAGCGTTTTGCCGTTGCCGCCAGGGTCGCTAAGCTGCATGAGAGCGATGCGCTGGCGGCCCACTATGCCGGTTTTGGTATCGCCGACCCCACATCCCCGCGGCTGGTCCCGGCGCTGGCCTTTGCCCGACTGTTAACCTTTACGCCTGTGGAGGCCACGCCATCGCCGCTGGAGGCGTTAATCCGCGCCGGTTGGACCCTGCGCGGCATCGTCACCCTCGCCCAGCTTATCGCCTTTGTCAGCTTCCAGAGTCGGCTGGTCACCGGGCTGCGCCTGCTTAACGGCAAAAGCATTACTGTCGCACAAACCCCGGTCGCGGCTGGATTCTGGCATACCTCGCCGCAAACCCTCAGCGGTAAGCGCGCGCCAGTGCGATTTACCCGCGACGAACTGCACTGGGAGCCCTGGCTGGCGGCTAAACCGCTGGCGGAGTTTACCCCGGATGAGCAGGCGCTGCTGGCGAAGTTCGGCCATAGCGATTCCCCCTATTTCCGCCTGCTGGCGCGCAACCAGCCGGTACTGGAGCAGCGTACGTTAACCGACAAAGGGATTTTTTATACTCCCGGCGGCCTGCCGCGCGCCGAACGCGAGCTGGCGGCGACGGTGGCGAGCAAAGTTAACGGCTGTATTTATTGCGCGTCGGTGCATGCGCGCAAGGCCGCGCAGCTGGCTAAGGATGAAACGGCGGTAGAAACGCTGCTGGCGGTAACGCCCGGAGAGAACCTGAGCGACGGGCAGACGCCGGGCTGGCAGGCGCAAATCGATTTCGCCGCCGCGATTTCCGTTACCCCGCCCGCCCTGGGCGCCGGACACCTTGCCGCGGTCGAACAGCAGGGCCTGGATACGCTCGCTCAGCTGGATTTACTGCAATCGGCAGCGTTCTTCGCCTGGGCCAACCGTTTAATGTTGACCCTCGGCGAACCCTGGCAGGAGTAAATGAATCAGGCCGGACGCTGCTGATAGCGGGCATAAATCAGCAGCGAACTGAGGGCAAGAAACGAGAGCAGAGCGGCCGGTAAGGCAACGGAACGCCAGCCAAAATCGGCCGTAATCATCATTCCGCCAAACAGCGCGCCGATGGCGCTACCGAGATTAAAGGCTATCTGACCGCCCGCCGCACCCAGCATCTCGCCGCCTTTGGCGTTTTGCAGCAGCAGAATTTGCAGCGGCGCCGACAGGGCGAACAGCGCCGCGCAGCAAATAAACGCCAGGGTTAATGAGGCGGCTTTATGCTCAGCCAGCAGAAAGATCAATAATAAGGTCACCACAATAACGCCATCGGTAACGGCGGCAATACGCAGCGGGCTGAAGCGAACGGAAACTTTACCGCTAAAGAGATTTCCGAGAACCATCCCGAGGCCCACCAGCATCATAATGAATATCATGGCGCTCTCACCGAAACCGGAGACGTTAATCATAAACGGCTTAATATAGCTAAACCATGCGAATACGCCGGCATTGCCGAACATCGTGGCGGCAAAAATTAACCACGGCGCGGGCGATGTTAAAAAACAGAACTGCGAGCGCAGGCGCGCCGTGGATTTATCAAACAGCGTGGGCACCCACCAGGCGATGGATACCAGCACCGCGATATCAAACACCGCAATCGCCAGAAAAGTATAGCGCCAGCTAAACTGATGGCCGAGCCAGGTCCCGGCGGGCACCCCCAGCAAATTGGCGACCGTCATCCCGGCGATCATCCCCGCCACCGCCGCCGTCACCTTTCCTGGCGGGGCGATTTTTGACAGGATAATCGCCCCTACGCCAAAAAATGCGCCGTGCGGAAAGCCGGAGATCAGACGGCCCAACGCCAGCATCGAATAGCTGGAAGATAAAGTGAAGATGGCATTGCCGATAACGCACAGCGCCACGAGAAACAGCATAACCGACTTTAACGAAAAGCGGCTGGAGAACAGCGCCATCACCGGCGCGCCGATCACCACGCCAAAGGCATAATATGAGATCATATTGCCCGCGGCGGGAATAGATATGCCGACATCATGAGCGATTTCAGGTAATACGCCCATAATGCCAAACTCCGCCATCCCGAGACCAAAGGTGCCAAGCGCTAACGAAAAAATAGTCTTTTTCATACAACTAATCACTTGTTATAAAATATACCGGCGGCATTATTGTGCATTATCAAACGGCAGACCAGATAAAAACGCCGGGTGGCATATTTATCCATAAAACGGCGCGGTTATTTCATAAGCTTATTCGCAAGTCGGTTATTAATTGCGCATTATCTCAAGGTACTCATTATTTCGAAGGTCGGATTACCATAAAAGCGATCGCCAGGACATTCTGTGACCAGCGGCTGGATTGCAACTATAAACCGTGTGGCAATGCCGACCCAGGACCACGCTTCCACAAAAGTGCCATCTTTTTCATATCGTTGCTGTTCTCTGGAACCCGTCTCGCAAACCTGCAACAACCAGGGGAGTCGGTATTGTTTTTTAAAGTGATAGGTTGATAATTGAAGCACACCACTTATGGAGGCCATAATGAAACTAAACGATATTGAAAACCTAACCGTCAAAGCCCCTCCACAGAATCCATGTCAGGCATCTGACGATCGCGATGAACAGTACCAGAAGGACAAGGAGTTTATGCAGGCAATGAATGAATTTACTGCTGAAGCCGGCCTGTTATCTGATGACCCCTTCTTTGAGGGACTGTGATGAGCTTACAATTTGATGTTTATCGCAATCCATCGGAGAGAACCAATCAGCTACAGCCATATATTATGGTTATTCAACATGATTATTACTGTGATTTGTCTACCAGACTTACTCTTCCATTAGGCTATAGTACTCGGCTGGCAGGATACTACCACTCCGCGTCTCCACGGATAAATATTAATTTTCAATCTTTATTCCTGAATACACCAGGGATCACCAGTGTAGAAAAGAGCAAATTAAAAAAGAAGCATTTCGTCTGTAATTTAAAAAGTAGCCACGGAGATGTTATTTCAGCCATCGATGCTCTTATTACCAATACCTGACCCGCTCCGGGTTTAACCGGAGCGGGTTTACGACTCAGAACTTATTTCAGCCCTTCGCAGCTCTCTTTCTTCGCTTCCTGACGCTCCACCTCGCGATACCAGCGCGGATGATGCTTCTTCGCCCAGCGGCGACTCACCTTCCCTTCGATCATGCCTTTAATCGATCCCTTTACCCAAAACGCCATATACATATGGATCAGAATCGCATGAATAAGAATAATCGCCGAGGTCGCGTGAATCAGCAGGCTATAGCGAATCACCTGAATCGGGAAATAGTGGGCAAACCAGGGTCGCCAGATAATCACCCCGGTCACCAGCAGCACAAAAATCATGCTCATAATGGTCCAGAACATCATTTTCTGCCCGGCGTTATATTTCCCTACCCGCGCCACTTTATGCTCGTTGCCTTTCAGCACCTCAATAATCCCTTTGAGCCAGGGAATATCCTGCTTATCAGGAATATTGTGGTGGACAAAGCGCACAAACATAAACATCAGGGCCACGAAAATCAGCACCCCGAAGAACGGATGCAGAATACGCCCCATCTGCGGTGTACCGAAGGTTTCGGTCAGCCACTGCAGCGTCGGGAAGAAAAACGAGATCCCCGAGAGCGCCACCAGAAAGAAGCAGATGACTACCGTCCAGTGACAGGCGCGGTCAATAAACTTCGTGCGCACAATCATTTTCGATTTACTCATCGTGCTCCTCCTCTTCGTCACCCGCTTCCTTGTTCGGCCCAATCCCGATGTAGTGATAAATCAGCCCGGCAAAGGTGGCGATAAATCCGACCGCCGAGAGCGGCTTCAGCGCGCCTTTCCACAGGTTGATCGCGGTATCGATCTGCGGCGCTTTCGCCAGGTTATGGTATAGCTCAGGCTGGTCGGCATGATGCAGCACGTACATCACGTGCGTGCCGCCGACGCCCGGCGGGTTATACACCCCGGCATGGGGATAGCCGCGCTTCTTCAGTTTTTCCACGCGCTCGTTAGCCACCTCCAGCATCTCTTTCTTGCTGCCGAAATGAATCGCGCCGGTTGGGCAGGTTTTCACGCAGGCCGGTTCCTGGCCGACGCTGACCCGGTCAACGCACAAGGTGCACTTATAAACCCGGTTATCCTCTTTATTGAGGCGCGGGACGTTAAAGGGACACCCGGCGATGCAGTAGCCGCAGCCGATGCAGTTTTCCTGCTGAAAGTCGACGATGCCGTTGGCGTATTGAATAATCGCCCCGGCGGACGGGCACGCCTTCAGGCAGCCCGGGTCCTCGCAGTGCATACAGCCGTCTTTGCGAATCAGCCACTCCAGCTTGCCGTTCTGCTCGGTTTCGCTAAAACGCATTACCGTCCAGGATTTGGCGCTCAGATCGGCGGGATTGTCATACACGCCGACGCAGTGCCCAACCTCATCGCGAATATCGTTCCACTCGGAACAGGCCACCTGGCAGGCTTTACAGCCTACACAGGAGGAGACATCAATCAGCTTCGCCACTTCCGCCTTAAAATCCCGCGCGCGCGGCGCGGGAGTTATCGGGTTGGTGGCGGAGCGTTTAATAATGTCCTGGGTTTCCATCGCCATTGATTCGCTCCTTACGCTTTCTCGATGTTGACCAGAAACGCCTTATACTCCGGCGTTTGCGAGTTGGAATCCCCCACGTTCGGCGTCAGGGTATTGGCGATGTAGCCTTTTTTAGCTACGCCTTCAAAACCCCAGTGCAGCGGGATACCGACGGTTTCCACCTGCTGGCCGTTAACGTTAAGCGTGTGCAGACGACGCGTCACCACCGCCACCGCGCGAATAAAGCCGCGTTTGCTGCTGACCGTCACCCGATCGCCGTTGGCTATCCCCTTCGCTTTCGCCAGGCCTTCGCTGATTTCGACAAACTGTTCCGGCTGCGCGATGGCGTTGAGCAGCGCATGCTTGGTCCAGGTGTGAAAATGCTCGGTCAGGCGATAGGTGGTGCCGACGTACGGGAATTGCGCCCTCTTGCCTAAACGCAGGGCATCCTCTGCATACAGCCGCACCACCGGGCTGGAGATCACGTTCGGGTGCAGCGGGTTGGTGCCAAGCGGCGTTTCCATCGGCTCGTAGTGTTCCGGGAACGGGCCTTCCGCCAATTTATTCAGCGCAAAGAGTCTTCCCATCCCTTCCTGCTGCATAATAAACGGCCCGGTTTTGCTGCCCGGCGGGGCGTTATTAAAGTCCGGAATATCGTTTCCGACCCACTTGCTGCCGTTCCAGCGGATCAGCATCCGCTTCGCATCCCATGGCTTGCCGTTGATATCCGCCGATGCGCGGTTATACAGCACCCGCCGGTTGAGCGGCCACGCCCACGCCCAGCCGAGCGTGTTGCCAAGACCTGACGGATCGGCGTTATCGCGGTTGGCCATCTGGTTGCCCTGCTCGGTCCAGCTGCCGGTATAGATCCAACAGGATGAAGCGGTGCTACCATCATCGCGCAGCAGCGCGAAGCTGTTCAGCAACTGGCCCTTCTTCGCCAGCAGCACACCGTTGGCGTCGTATAGCTCTTCCAGTGCATAGCCGTTGTTCTCTTTGGCGATTTCCTCAGATTCGGGATGATCCGGCTGCTTGTAATTCCAGCCCATCTTCAGCAGCGGCTCGACGCCTTTGCCACCCTCGGTGCGATACATCTCGCGCAGACGGTGATAGATCCCGGCAAGGATTTCGCCATCGTTACGCGCTTCCCCCGGCGCATCCTGACCTTTCCAGTGCCACTGCAGCCAGCGCCCCGAGTTGGCGATCGAACCATCCTCTTCGGCGAAGCAGGTAGACGGCAGACGGAAGACTTCGGTCTGAATCGCCGCCGGGTCGACATCATTCGACTCGCCGTGGTTTTGCCAGAAGGTCGACGTTTCGGTCACCAGCGGGTCGATCACCACCATGTACTTCAGCTTGCTCAGGCTGCGGACCACCTTGTTTTTGTCCGGGAACGAAGCCACCGGATTGAAGCCCTGGCAGAGATATCCCGTCACCTTGCCGTTATCCATCATATTGAAGTACTTGATAACGTCGTAAGCCTGGTCCCACTTCGGCAGCCAGTTAAAGCCCCAGTCGTTCTCTTTTTGCGCCGCATCGCCGTAGAACGATTTCATCAGGCTGACGAAGAATTTCGGATAGTTGCTCCAGTAGTTCACCTGGTCCGCCAGCAGCGCTTTCGGCGTATTCGCCGTCAGATAGCTTTGCAGATCCGTCTGCTGTTCCGACGGCAACGTCAGGTAGCCCGGCAGGCTGGTCGATAGCAGCCCTAAATCGGTAAGCCCCTGGATATTGGAGTGTCCGCGCAGCGCATTCACGCCGCCGCCCGCCATCCCCATATTGCCGAGCAGCAGTTGGATCATCGCCATGGTGCGGATGTTCTGCGCCCCGACGGTGTGCTGCGTCCAGCCCAGCGCGTAAAGGAAGGTGGTGGTCCGGTCCGCCGCGCTGGTTGAGGCCAGCACCGCGCACACCTTGAGGAAATCGGCCTTCGGCGTGCCGCAGATATTCTCCACTACCTCCGGCGTATAGCGCGAAACGTGCTGCCGGAGCAGATTCCATACGCAGCGCGGATGCTGCAGGGTTTCATCGCGCATGGCGTAGCCGTTTTCGTCGAACTGATAGTTCCACGACGATTTATCGTACTGACGCTTTTCGGCATCGTAGCCGCTGAACAGGCCGTCTTCGAAGGCAAAATCGTCGCGCACCAGCAGGCTGGCGTTGGTGTAATGCTTCACGTATTCAGCGTTGATTTTGTTATTTTCGATCAGGTACAGCAGCACGCCCGACAGAAAGGTAATGTCGGTGCCGGAACGAATCGGCGCATAGATATCGGCCACCGACGCCGTACGCGTAAAGCGCGGGTCGACGACGATAAGCAGAGCGTCGTTGTTGTTTTTCGCCTCCATCGCCCAGCGGAATCCCACCGGATGGGCTTCGGCGGCGTTACCGCCCATCACCACCACGACGTTGGCGTTTTTGATATCCACCCAGTGGTTGGTCATCGCACCGCGACCAAATGTTGGAGCAAGACTTGCTACCGTTGGTCCGTGTCAGACGCGCGCCTGGTTGTCTACCGCCAGCATACCGAGGGAACGCACAAACTTCTGCGTCAGCATGCCGGTCTCGTTGCTGGCTGCCGAGGCGCACAGCATCCCGGTGGTAAGCCAGCGGTTTACCGTGACGCCCTGCTCGTTTTTCTCCATAAAGTTGGCGTCGCGGTCGGCTTTCATCAGCCTGGCGATACGCTCAAACGCCTCATCCCAGGAGATGCGCTGCCATTTATCCGCACCCGGCGCGCGGTATTGCGGGTAGCGCAGGCGGTTATCACTGTGGACGTAGTCCAGCAGTCCGGCCCCTTTCGGGCACAGCGCGCCGCGGCTTACCGGATGATCCGGGTCCCCCTCGATGTGATAAAGCGCTTCTTTCGCGTTCTTCGCGCCGTCGCCCAGGCTATACATTAATAGCCCGCAGCCTACGGAGCAGTATGTGCAGGTGTTGCGGATCTCTTTAGCGCGCAGCAGCTTGTAATTACGCGCCTGAGCCAGGGCCATTTTGGGCGCAAAACCCAAAGCAGCGGCTGTTGTTCCGGCCATACCGCCTGCGCAGATTTTAAAAAACTTTCTGCGGCTGACGTCCATTGTTCCCCTCCATGCGGGATGTTTATTCATCGCGGAGGGCAAAACTAACAGCAATATCCCTGTTTTATTTGCGTCAAATCAATGTCGAAAACTGACGCCCCCTTAATAGTCAGCGGCGCCAATTTTTATTACTCCGATAGTATTAAGCATGGTGGAAAATATCCCCCCGACGGCAGTAAAAAGTGTTATAAAACCCGACTGCGTTTGAACCAACATCAGGTTAAATATGGAGAAAAAGAGAGCCACGCTCATTGGATTGGCCGCTATCGTACTCTGGAGCACTATGGTCGGGTTGATTCGTGGCGTCAGCGAAGGTCTTGGCCCGGTGGGCGGCGCGGCGATGCTCTACAGCCTGAGCGGCATGTTGCTGATCTTTACCGTCGGCTTCCCGCAAATACGCCAGATTCCCCGCCCTTATTTACTGGCGGGGAGCCTGCTGTTCGTCAGCTATGAAATTTGCCTGGCGCTGTCGGTTGGCTTTGCCGGTACCCGCCAGCAGGCTATTGAAGTGGGGATGGTCAATTATCTCTGGCCCAGCCTGACGATTTTATTCGCCATTCTGTTTAACGGCCAAAAAAGCAGCTGGCTGGTTATCCCCGGTTTATTACTCGCTATATTTGGCGTCACCTGGGTATTAGGCGGTGAGCATGGTCTGAATATAGACGAAATTATCAGCAACGTGATCTCCAGCCCGCTGAGCTATATTCTGGCGTTCATCGGGGCGTTTATCTGGGCGGCCTACTGCACGGTCACCGCGAAATACGCCAAAGGCAAAAACGGGATTACGCTGTTTGTTCTGCTCACCGCCCTGACCCTGTGGCTGAAATTCCTGTTCAGCGATCAGCCGCCGATGGTCTTTAGCTGGCCGGTGACGATCAAGCTGATCGCGCTATCCGTCGCCCTGGGGTTTGGCTACGCGGCGTGGAACGTCGGAATCCTGCACGGCAACGTTAGCCTGCTGGCCGCCGCCTCTTACTTTACCCCGGTGCTCTCATCGGCGCTGGCGGCGGTACTGCTCAGCGCCGCGCTATCGTGGTCGTTCTGGCAGGGCGCCGGAATGGTCTGCGCCGGTTCCCTGCTCTGCTGGCAGGCAACCCGGCGCTAAAGCGGAGGCGGCGAACGCCTTAATGGCCGACACGATCCGCGACTGACTTCAGTCCCACCCCTGATGGCAATTCCCGGAATGGGCACCTCTTCAATCATCTGGCTGCCGGCTGGCAAAGGGTTAGTTGAGCTCCGGCGCTTTTGCCAGGCTTCGCCAGATCCCCGCCGCCAGCAACAACAGCAGGACGCCAGCCGTGGCCAGCACGGTGCTGTGCGAGTGAATAAACGCCGTCTTCGCCGCCTCAAGCAGGCTTTGCGCCGGAATGGCGGGCAGCGACTGCGCCAGCTTAATCGCCTCGCTGATGGAGGAGGACGCCTGCTCCGCCGCCGCGCCCTCAATACCCCACGGCAGGACGATTGACGAAGTGTAGCTGCGGGTCAGGATCAGGCCAAACAGAGCAATGCCCAGGCCCGCGCCCAGTTCATAGGCCATGGTTTCGATGGCCCCCGCCGCCGCCGCTTTCTCCTTCGGCGCGGCGGCCATGATCGCCGAGCTGGAGGCCAGCAGCGCGCTGGCAACGCTGAAGCCCAGCAGCGTCATCAGTCCCCAGGCCTGCCACTGCTGCGTACTGAAATCGGTCATCGACAGGCCGAGGAAGCTCAGGGCGCTCAACAGCATTCCGCCGGTGGCGACCTCGCGCAGCCCCAGACGCGACACCAGCATGCCGGCAATCGGTCCGCTGAAACCGCTCGCTACCATCACCGGCAGCATAAACAGCCCGGCTTCAAAAGGCGTTTTGCTATGCACAAACTGCAGCTCCTGCGCCATCAGCAGCTCAAAACCCACTAGCGTAATCAGCGCGGTCATCGCCATCATCACCCCGCTTAAAATAATGCGATGGGTAAACAGACGCATATCGACCATCGGACGGGTTGCCGAGAGCTGTTTGCGCACGAACCAGAACAGCATCGCAGCGCCCGATAGCGCCACCAGCCCGGTTAACCACAGCGCCATTTGCCCTTTGAGCGCCGTCTTGGCGCTAAACACCAGCATCAGGATGGCGGCGATGAGGATCAGCGCCTGGAAAAAATTAAGCGGCTGCTCGCGCCGCGCGGGCTGGCGCGGCACCACTTTGGCGTTAATCGCCATCACCAACAGCACGATCGGCACGTTGATCAGGAATACCGAACCCCAGTAAAAGTGCTCCAGCAGCATGCCGCCAATCAGCGGGCCGAATGCCGCGCCGCCGGAACCGACCGCCGCCCATAGACCCAGCGCCATATTGCGCTGTTGCGCTTGCGAAAAGGTGCTGCGGATACCGGCAAGGGTCGCCGGGACGATCATCGCCGCCCCCACCGCCAGCAGCGCGCGGGAGGCAATCAGCGTCTCTGCGGTAGGGGAAAACGCCGCCGCCAGCGACGCCGAGCCAAAAATACCGCTGCCGAGCAGAAGCAGCCGTTTAAAGCCGATTTTATCGCCCAGCGCGCCCATAGGCAGTACCATGCCTGCCATGACCAGCGAATAAATATCAATAATCCACAGCAGCTCGTTGCCGCTGGTGCCCAGCGCTACGCTTAGCGTGGGCGCGGCCACGTGGAGAACGGTGGCGTCAATCGCCACCGGGATATAAACCAGCAAAATCGCCATCAGCGTCAACCATTGCCGAGACATACTACATTTCCTCAAAGTTAAATATTGGACAGCTGTCCAGGAAAGCGATCCTGCCGGAATGTTGAACGAGTGTCCAACTTTTTGTTACTATCGGCAAAAAAACCAGGGTCACAAACGTTATGAGCTACTTAAATCGCGATGCGCGTCGGGAAGTTATTGTGCAGGCGGCCATGCGCGTGGCGCTTCAGGGCGGGTTTAGCGCCATGACCGTTCGCAATATCGCCGCCGAAGCCGGCGTTTCCGCCGGCCAGCTGCACCACCATTTCACCTCCGCGGGTGAGTTAAAGGCCCATACCTTCGTGCGCCTGATTCGCGAAATGATGGATATGCCGCTGGTCGCCGACGATGCCACATGGCGTGAACGCCTGTTTTCCATGGTGGGCAGCGATGACGGCAGGCTTGAGCCCTACATTCGTTTATGGCGCGAAGCGCAGCTGCTGGCCGATAGCGATGCTGATATTAAAGGCGCGTATCTGCTGACGATGAGCATGTGGCATGAAGAGACGCTGAAGATAATCCAGCGCGGCACCGAAGCGGGTGAGTTCAGGCCAAGGGACCCTGCGGAAAGTATCGCCTGGCGGCTTATTGCCCTCGTCTGCGGTCTGGATGGTATTTACGCCCTGGGAATGAAGGAAATTGATGATGCCGCCTTTAATCAACATATCAATCATTATATTTCGATGGAATTATTTTAATCAGGGTTACACTTTGTAACAAATAATTCCCACCTATTCTCCGCGCGTCTCTTTTAGATGCGCTTTTCTTATCTATTCTTCATTCATTACAACAAATACATCCCCCATCCCCTGGTTTTATTTCTTTTATTAATTTGCTGTTTTACAAGTTTATTCTTTTTGACTGACGACTGTTCATTCGAGGGCAATATGCAGAGCAAAAATGAGAAAAAGAATCATTATCTTTTAAAAGAGTGGAAACCGGAAAACTCGGCATTTTGGGAGAATAAGGGAAAGAAAATAGCCCGCAGAAATCTTTGCATTTCCGTAGCTTGTCTGCTACTCGCTTTTTGCGTCTGGATGCTATTCAGCGCCGTCGCCGTTAATCTCAATAAGGTTGGTTTTAATTTTACCACCGATCAGCTTTTTTTATTAACCGCCCTGCCTTCGCTCTCTGGCGCAATATTACGCGTGCCCTACTCCTTTATGGTACCTATATTTGGCGGGCGCTACTGGACGGTATTAAGCACGATTATTCTGGTAGCGCCCTGTATCTGGTTGGGAATAGCCATACAGAATACCGCTACTCCTTTTTGGGTATTTATTACGATTGCATTACTCTGCGGTTTTGCCGGGGCGAACTTTGCTTCCAGCATGGGAAATATCAGTTTTTTCTTTCCTAAAGCGAAACAGGGCAGCGCTCTGGGCATCAACGGCGGCCTCGGTAATCTTGGCGTCAGCGTGATGCAGATGATCGCCCCGGCAGCGATTTTTGTGCCCATTTTCGCCTTTCTTGGCGTACACGGCGTGCCTCAGGAAGATGGTTCGATCCTCGCGCTAAGCAACGCCGCCCTTATCTGGGTTCCGCTGCTGGTGATTGCCACCTTCGCCGCCTGGGTAGGCATGAACGACATCGCCAGCTCGAAGGCTTCCATTCGCGAACAGCTCCCGGTGCTTAAACGCCCGCACATGTGGCTGCTGAGCCTGCTCTACCTCGCCACCTTCGGCTCGTTTATCGGCTTTTCCGCCGGTTTTGCCATGCTGGCGAAAACCCAGTTTCCCGACGTTAACATCCTTAAGCTGGCCTTCTTCGGGCCGTTTATCGGCGCGCTGGCGCGATCGTTTGGCGGCATCATCTCCGACCGCCTCGGCGGCGTGCGGGTGACGCTGGTCAACTTTGTGTTGATGGCGCTGTTTACCGGCCTGCTGTTTCTCACCCTGCCCGGCACCGGCTCAGGCAGCTTTCTCGCCTTTTACGTGGTGTTTATGGGCCTGTTTCTGACCGCCGGTCTCGGCAGCGGTTCCACCTTCCAGATGATCGCCGTGATCTTCCGCCAAATCACCATCGACAGCGTGAAGAAACGCGGCGGCAGCGATGAGCAGGCTCAGCACGAAGCGGTGACCGATACCGCGGCGGCGCTCGGATTTATCTCCGCCATCGGCGCGATTGGCGGCTTCTTTATCCCGAAAGCCTTCGGCACCTCGCTGGCGATGACCGGCTCCCCGGTCGGGGCGATGAAGGTCTTCTTTGTATTCTACGTGGTCTGCGTGCTGGTGACCTGGCTGGTCTACGGCCGGCGGAAACCGACGGCGACAAGACAATAACAACATGTTCAACGCAGGTCGTCTCGCTACGCCGGGTGGCGCTGATACGCCTTACCCGGCCTGCGGGCGAACGCCCTGACAGTTTATGGATCAGGAGAAATGTCATGAGTAAACTACTGGATCGCTTTCGCTACTTTAAGCAGAAAGGCGAGAGCTTTGCCAACGGTCACGGCCAGGTGTACAACACCAACCGCGACTGGGAGGACAGCTACCGTCAGCGCTGGCAGTTCGACAAAATCGTCCGCTCAACGCACGGTGTGAACTGTACGGGCTCCTGCAGCTGGAAAATTTACGTCAAAAACGGCCTGGTGACCTGGGAAACCCAGCAAACCGACTATCCCCGAACCCGTCCTGACCTGCCGAACCACGAGCCCCGCGGCTGCCCGCGCGGCGCAAGCTACTCCTGGTACCTGTACAGCGCCAACCGTCTGAAGTATCCGCTGGCGCGTAAGCGGCTGATTGAGCTGTGGCGCGAAGCGCTGGCCCAGCATCCGGATCCGGTAGAGGCGTGGGACAGCATCATGCGCGACCCGGTCAAAACCCTTAGCTACAAGCAGGTTCGCGGCAAAGGCGGGTTTATCCGTTCAAGCTGGAAGGAGCTGAACCAGCTGATCGCCGCCGCCAACGTCTGGACCATCAAAAACTACGGCCCGGACCGGGTGGCGGGCTTTTCGCCGATCCCGGCGATGTCGATGGTCTCTTACGCCGCCGGTACCCGTTATCTGTCGCTGCTCGGCGGCACCTGCCTGAGCTTCTACGACTGGTACTGCGACCTTCCTCCCGCCTCGCCGATGACCTGGGGTGAACAGACCGACGTTCCCGAATCCGCCGACTGGTACAACTCCAGCTATATCATCGCCTGGGGCTCCAACGTCCCGCAGACCCGAACGCCGGACGCCCACTTTTTTACCGAAGTGCGCTACAAGGGCACCAAAACCATCGCGATTACCCCGGACTTTTCGGAAGTCGCCAAGCTTAGCGACCAGTGGCTGGCGCCGAAACAGGGTACCGACAGCGCGCTGGCCATGGCGATGGGCCATGTGATCCTCAAAACGTTTCACCTTGATACCCCGAGCGATTATTTCCTCAACTACTGCCGCACCTACACCGATATGCCGATGCTGGTGATGCTTGAGCGTCGCGAGGAGGGTTTCTACGTTCCCGGCAGGATGGTCCGCGCCGCCGATCTGGTTGACGATTTGGGCGAAAGCAACAACCCGGAGTGGAAAACCGTTGCCTATAACAGCGCTGGTGAACTGGTGGCGCCCAACGGTTCGATTGGCTTCCGCTGGGGGGAAAAAGGCAAATGGAACCTCGAACAGCAGGCCGCCGGGCAAACCATTGAACTCTCGCTGTCGCTGCTGGGTAGCCGTGACGACGTGGTGACGGTAGGTTTCCCCTACTTCGGCGGCAACGAAAACCCGCACTTCCGCAGCGTTCAGCAGGAGCCGGTGACCCTGCATCAGCTGCCGGTTAAACAGCTGCCGCTGGCCAACGGCGAAACCGGCCTGGTGGTCAGCGTCTATGATCTGATCCTCGCGAACTACGGACTCGATCGCGGTTTAGACGATCCCAACGCCGCGCAGGACTTCGGCGAGATAAAAGCCTATACCCCGGCGTGGGCCGAACAGATTACCGGCGTCCCGCGCCAGCACATCGAGCAGATCGCCCGCGAATTTGCCGATACCGCGCATAAAACCCACGGACGGTCGATGATTATCCTCGGCGCCGGCGTCAACCACTGGTACCACATGGATATGAACTACCGGGGGATGATCAATATGCTGGTGTTCTGCGGCTGCGTCGGCCAGAGCGGCGGCGGCTGGTCTCACTATGTCGGCCAGGAGAAACTGCGTCCGCAAACCGGCTGGCTGCCGCTGGCGTTCGCTCTTGACTGGAACCGCCCGCCGCGCCAGATGAACAGCACCTCCTTTTTTTACAATCACGCCAGCCAGTGGCGCTATGAAAAGCTGACCGCCCAGGAGCTGCTGTCGCCGCTGGCCGATGCCAGCCAATTCAGCGGCAGTCTGATCGACTTTAACGTACGCGCCGAGCGTATGGGCTGGCTGCCCTCCGCGCCGCAGCTTGGCGTCAACCCGCTGACGATTAAGGAACAGGCCGCCGCGGCCGGACTTACCCCTGCGGACTACACCGCCCGGGCGCTGAAGTCTGGTGAGATACGCTTCGCTTGCGAACAGCCGGATAACGGCAAAAACCATCCGCGTAATCTGTTTATCTGGCGCTCCAACCTTCTGGGCTCTTCCGGCAAGGGCCACGAGTATATGCTCAAATATCTGCTGGGCACCGACAGCGGCATTCAGGGCGATGAGCTGGGGGCTGCCGACGACGTGAAGCCCGAAGAGGTGGAGTGGCAGACCGCGGCCATCGAAGGCAAGCTCGACCTGCTGGTGACCCTCGATTTCCGCATGTCCAGTACCTGCCTGTTCTCCGATATCGTTCTGCCAACCGCCACCTGGTATGAAAAAGACGATATGAACACCTCAGATATGCATCCGTTTATCCACCCGCTTTCCGCCGCCGTTGACCCGGCGTGGGAATCGCGCAGCGACTGGGAAATCTACAAAGATA
This sequence comes from Klebsiella pasteurii, assembly GCF_018139045.1. Taxonomy (NCBI): domain Bacteria; kingdom Pseudomonadati; phylum Pseudomonadota; class Gammaproteobacteria; order Enterobacterales; family Enterobacteriaceae; genus Klebsiella; species Klebsiella pasteurii. Next base: position 944,533 of record NZ_CP073236.1, on the reverse strand, counting down.
TCGCCAAAACCTTCTCCGAGGTCTGCGTGGGCCACCTCGATAAAGAGACCGACGTGGTGCTGGTACCGCTGCAGCACGACTCCCCGGCGGAACTCTCTCAACCCTTCGACGTGCTGGACTGGCGGAAAGGCGAATGCGAGCTGACGCCGGGTAAAACCGCGCCGTCGATCGCCGTGGTTGAGCGTGATTACCCAGCGACTTACGAGCGCTTCACCTCCCTTGGCCCGCTACTCGACAAGCTGGGCAATGGCGGCAAAGGCATTACGTGGAACACCCAGAGCGAAGTCGATTTCCTCGGCAAGCTTAACTACGTCAAGCTGGACGGCCCGGCGAAAGGCCGACCGCGCATCGACAGCGCCATCGACGCCTCGGAAGTGATCCTCGCCCTCGCCCCGGAAACCAACGGCCAGGTGGCGGTAAAAGCCTGGCAGGCGCTCGGCGAGTTTACCGGCCGCGAGCACACGCACCTGGCGCGCAATAAAGAGGATGAAAAAATCCGCTTCCGCGATATTCAGGCCCAGCCGCGCAAAATCATCTCCAGCCCGACCTGGTCCGGCCTCGAGAGCGAGCATGTCTCCTATAACGCCGGCTATACCAACGTCCACGAGCTGATCCCCTGGCGCACCCTTTCCGGCCGCCAACAGCTGTATCAGGATCATCCCTGGATGCGCGCCTTTGGCGAAAGCCTGGTGGTTTATCGTCCGCCGATTGACACCCGCAGCGTCAGCCAGATGAAAGCGATCCCGCCCAATGGCTTCCCGGAAAAAGCGCTCAACTTCCTGACGCCGCACCAGAAATGGGGCATCCACTCCACCTACAGCGAAAACCTGCTGATGCTGACCCTGTCGCGCGGCGGGCCAATCGTGTGGATCAGCGAAACCGACGCCCGCGAGCTGGGTATCGAAGATAACGACTGGATCGAGGCCTTCAACGCCAACGGCGCGCTCACCGCCCGCGCGGTGGTCAGCCAGCGCGTACCGCCGGGGATGACCATGATGTACCACGCCCAGGAGCGCCTGATGAATATTCCGGGCTCGGAAGTCACCGGACGGCGCGGCGGGATCCATAACTCGGTCACCCGCGTGTGCCCGAAACCGACCCATATGATTGGCGGCTACGCCCAGCTGGCTTACGGTTTCAACTACTACGGTACCGTCGGCTCCAACCGCGACGAGTTCATCATGATCCGCAAAATGAAAAATATTGACTGGCTGGATGACGAAGGTCGCGATGGGGTACAGGAGGCGAAAAAATGAAAATACGTTCACAGGTCGGTATGGTTCTCAATCTCGACAAATGCATCGGCTGCCACACCTGTTCCGTCACCTGTAAAAACGTCTGGACCGGACGCGAAGGGATGGAATACGCCTGGTTTAACAACGTTGAAACCAAACCGGGCATCGGCTATCCGAAAAACTGGGAAGATCAGGAGGTGTGGGAAGGCGGCTGGGTGCGTGATGTTAATGGCAAAATACGCCCGCGTCTGGGCGGTAAAATGGGCGTCATTACCAAGATCTTCGCTAATCCGGTGATACCGCAGATTGACGACTACTATGAGCCGTTCACCTTTGATTATCAGCATCTGCACAATGCCCCCGAGGGCAAACACCTGCCCACCGCCCGTCCGCGTTCGCTTATCGACGGCAAGCGGATGGATAAAATCATCTGGGGGCCCAACTGGGAAGAGCTGCTCGGCGGCGAGTTTGAAAAGCGCGCCCGCGACCGTAACTTCGACAAGATTCAGAAGGAGATGTACGGGCAGTTTGAAAACACCTTCATGATGTATCTGCCGCGCCTGTGCGAGCACTGCCTGAACCCGAGCTGCGTCGCCACCTGCCCCAGCGGCGCCATCTACAAGCGTGAAGAAGACGGCATCGTGCTGATCGACCAGGATAAATGCCGCGGCTGGCGTCTGTGCATCAGCGGCTGCCCGTACAAAAAAATCTACTTCAACTGGAAAAGCGGCAAATCGGAAAAATGCATCTTCTGCTACCCGCGTATCGAATCCGGGCAGCCCACCGTCTGCTCGGAAACCTGCGTCGGGCGTATTCGCTATCTCGGGGTGCTGCTGTATGACGCTGACCGCATCGAAGAAGCGGCCAGCACCGAGCGCGAGACCGATCTCTACGAGCGGCAGTGCGAGGTGTTCCTCGACCCCCACGACCCGGCGGTGATTGAAGAAGCGCTGAAACAGGGGATCCCACAAAACGTAATTGATGCCGCCCAGCGCTCGCCGGTGTACAAAATGGCGATGGACTGGAAGCTGGCGCTGCCGCTGCATCCGGAATATCGCACCCTGCCAATGGTCTGGTACGTGCCGCCGCTGTCGCCGATTCAGTCCTACGCCGACGCCGGCGGTCTGCCGAAAAGCGACGGTGTGCTTCCGGCCATCGAAAGCCTGCGTATTCCGGTGCAGTATCTCGCCAATATGCTCAGCGCGGGCGATACCGGCCCGGTACTGCGCGCGCTGAAGCGCATGATGGCGATGCGTCACTACATGCGCTCGCAAACGGTGGAGGGCGTTACCGATACCCGCGCCATCGAGGAGGTGGGCTTAAGCGTTGAGCAGGTCGAGGAGATGTACCGTTATCTGGCGATCGCCAACTACGAGGACCGCTTCGTGATCCCGACCAGCCACCGCGAAATGGCCCGCGATGCTTTCCCCGAGCGCAACGGCTGCGGCTTTACCTTCGGCGACGGCTGCCACGGCTCCGACAGCAAATTCAACCTGTTCAACAGTAGCCGCATTGACGCCATCAACATCACCGAAGTGCGCGATAAAGCGGAGGGAGAATAATGCGAATCCTCAAAGCGATCGCCCTGCTGCTGGAGTACCCGGATGAGTGTCTTTGGCAGTGCAAGGACGAGGTGCTGAGCATAGTACGTCACGACGCCCCCCTGCTCGACGACTTCGCCGCGGAGATGCTGAATGCCCCGCTGCTGGACAAGCAGGCCGAATGGTGCGAAGTGTTCGACCGGGGCCGCGCCACGTCGCTGCTGCTGTTCGAACACGTGCACGCAGAGTCCCGCGACCGCGGTCAGGCGATGGTCGACCTGCTCGCACAGTATGAAAAAGCGGGCCTGGTGCTCGACTGTCGCGAACTCCCCGACCACCTGCCGCTGTATCTGGAATACCTCAGCATATTGCCGGAAGCCGAAGCCCGCGAAGGCCTGCAAAACGTCGCGCCGATTCTGGCGCTGCTGGGCGGGCGGCTAAAGCAGCGCGGTGTCCCCTGGTATCAGTTGTTTGACGCCCTGCTCAGCCTGGGCGGGATCCCGCTATCAAGTGACAGTGTCACGCAGCAGGTCAACAACGAGTCCCGCGATGACACCCGACAGGCGCTGGATGCGGTCTGGGAAGAAGAACAGGTGAAATTTATCGAAGACAACGCTACGGCTTGTGACAGCTCACCGTTACAGCAATATCAACGACGCTTTAGCCAGGACGTGGCGCCGCAGTACGTCGACGTCAGCGCGGGAGGCCCGAAATGATACACTACCTGAACGTCTTTTTTTACGACATCTACCCCTACATCTGCGCAACGGTCTTTTTTCTCGGCAGCTGGCTGCGCTATGACTACGGTCAGTACACCTGGCGCGCTTCCTCCAGCCAGATGCTGGATAAACGCGGGATGGTGCTCTGGTCGAATCTGTTCCATATCGGCATACTCGGCATTTTCTTTGGCCATCTCTTCGGTATGCTAACGCCGCACTGGATGTATGCCTGGTTTTTGCCGATTGCGGTCAAGCAGCAGATGGCGATGGTGCTCGGCGGCGTGTGCGGCGTTCTGACGCTGATTGGCGGCGCGGGGTTGCTCTGGCGCCGTCTGACCAACCAGCGCGTGCGCGCCACCTCGACGATGCCGGACATTATCATCATGAGCATTCTGCTGATTCAGTGTCTGCTCGGGCTGAGCACGATTCCTTTCTCGGCGCAGTATCCGGACGGCAGTGAAATGATGAAGCTGGTTGGCTGGGCGCAGGGCATCGTAACGTTCCGCGGCGGCTCGTCAGAAATGCTCAGCGGCGTCGCCTTTGTATTCCGCGTGCACCTGGTGTTGGGGATGACGATTTTCCTGCTGTTCCCGTTCACCCGACTGGTTCACGTCTGGAGCGCGCCGTTTGAATATTTCACCCGCCGCTACCAGGTGGTGCGTTCAAGACGCTGAGCAAAATCCGCAATCATCCCGGGTGGCGGCGTAAACGCCTAACCCGGGCTACAGGATCGCAGATAGCTGTGAAGCTGTAGCCCGGCTAAGCGTAGCGCAAGCCGGGAAACATCGACGTTTGACAGTAACGGTTCCTGAATGATATTTATTTTCCGGCCTCGGGATGGGTATCAAACGCCGCCATCACCGCCGCCAGCTCTGCTTCGCTGAAGCCGTATTTGGCATCATCGACCCCAAGACCAAAACGCGTTTTCAGCGCTTCATACAGCGCCGGAACATCCGCTAAATCCAGCTTTTCGACCACATGGTTTTTATCCCAATGGGTAAAGTGGAAATTGGTCAGCGTCATCTTGCCGCCGTCCGGTAAATGACGGCACATCAGCAGGTGGTGGCGAAAGTGCGACTGCGGCCAGTGCGCCGACCAGAAGTTGCCCATTACATAGTCGGCAGCGTACTGGCGACCTAAATCAAAATGGTACATCGACTGCCAGTGGCCGTGATGGCTAAACTGCAGCGCCCACTCATCCCCTTCGTTAATCAGGCGATACTCGCCGTGCGGTGTGGCTTGTTCAATATCCGCCAGCAGCTTAATCGGCGCGGTGAGGGTCTGGCCGCCGAAGCCGACATCAGCAATCCAGCGTTCCCCTTCCACCTCCACCAGCAGCAGCCGGTGGGTTCGCGGCGGCATATGCGGCGGATTGGCCAGCACCACGCGGCCCAGCAGGCTGCGCACGTTAAAGCCGATCTCGCGCAGCGCCCTCTCCAGCAGGCCGTTTTGCTCAAAGCAATAGCCGCCGCGGCGACCATGAATCAGCTTCTCCTCAAGGGTACGATCGTCGAGATGAATCTCTCTGGGCAGCAGCACATCGAGATTCTCAAAGGGGATGGCGCCATTATGATGGATATGCAGTTCACGCAGGGTGTTCAGAGAAACATCCGGGGTACCCGCCCAGCCCAGGCGAGAAAAATAGGCGCTTAAAAATGGACTCATCAATGCCTCCAGCAATCGGTGTCCGACATTTATAGCCTTTTTTTGTCGCCAGATGGCGTATTTTGTGCGATCGGCGTTATTCGCGCGCGCCCCGCTGCATCAACGCCAGCGCGCTGAGCATCAGCCCCAAACCGGTAAATAGCGTCAGCGAGGCCATCGCCATGCCTTGTCCTGGGGATCCTTGCTCAAACTGACGCCAGATAAACACCGCCACGGTTTGCGTCCCGGCGGGGGCCAGCAGCAGCGAGGTCACCAGCTCGCGGGAGGCGATGGCAAACACCATCAGCATCGCCGCCAGCAGCGCCGGGAACACCAGCGGCAGGACGATCAGGCGCAGCGCCTGCAGGGGCGTCGCGCCGTGCACCCGCGCGGCGGGCTCAAGGTTATGACCAAGCTGGCGCAGCGCGCTGCCAACGTAGCGCACCGGCCACGGCAGCAGCAGACAGCAGTAGGAAAGCAGCAGCATAAACCAGGTGTTGTAAGGCGACACTGGCCAGAACGGCTGGTTCCACAGCAGAATCAGCCCGACGCCGACCACCACGCCCGGCAAAGCCGCCGGCATCAATGACAGCGCATCGACGATCGCGCTACCCTTTATTTTCTGCACCAGCACCAGCCACGCCGCCAGCAGGCCAATGACGCCGACAATCAGCGCCGAAGCCAGCGCCAGCGAAAGGCTGGTACCCAGCGCCGACAGCGCGTCGCCCTGCTGGGCAAACAGCGCCGTGAAATGGCGGAGGGTAAAGTTATCGCCATGAATACCGCCCGACAGGGTACCCATCAGGCTGGTCAGCACCATCGATGCTCCCGGCAGTATCACGGCCACACCCCCGACGCTCACCATTAACAGCGCCGCAGGAAGCGCCAGCCAGCCCAATTCCGCCCCGCTATTCTCCCCCGGTTTGCCGGTGACGCTGGTGACCTCTTTATCGCCAGTCAGCCGTTTTTGCAGCCACCAGGCCAGCAGCGCCACCGCCATCAACAACAGCGACAGCAGCGAGGCGCCGGGAAGATCGATAGGCCAGTCGGCGAGCTTTTTCTCGATTCCCACGGTGAGCATCAGCAGACCCGCGCGCGACCCGAGGGCCGCCGGAACGCCGTACTCTTCAATCGCCAGGGTAAACGCCAGCAGCATCCCCGCCGCCAGCGCCGGTGAAAGCATCGGTAGCGTAATGTGCCAGAACGCCCGCCAGGCGCTGGCCCCGTGCACCCGAGCGACGATCGCCAGCCGCTGACCGCTCGCCAGCAGGCTGCGCGAAACGGCAAAATAGACCACCGGGAAAATATTGAGCGTCATCACCAGCACGATCCCGCTGCGGCTAAACAGCAGATCGTTGAGATCCCAGCCGGTTAGCTGTTGCAGATAGCCGTTGCTTTGCAGCAGCAGCGTCCACGCCAGGGCAGCGATATAAGGTGGCGTAAGAAATGGGATCAGAAACAGCAAATCCCACAGCCGCGGCAACGGCAAATTAAACAACCCGCGCAACACGCCCAGCGGCAGGCCGATCAGCACGCTCATCAGCGCCACGCCGCAGGCCACCCACAGGGTACCGCCGAGCATCATTGGCAGCTGCGGGTCGGCAATCAGCGCCGCCACGCCGCTAAACGCGCCCTCCAGCGACCCGGCGCTAAACCGGGGGAAAATCGCCTGCAGAATAATAAAGAGCAGCGGCAACGCCACCAGCACCAGCAGCGCCGCCAGCGTGCCAGCGGAAATCAGTTTCTGTTTCACGGTATTTTCCTGGATACGATCTTCCCCGGCTCGCGCTGCGCTTAGCCGGGCTACCGGTTCACAGCCGTCTGCGGTCCGGTAGCCCGGACAGGCGCGCCAGCGCCGCCTCCGGGGAGTGTGCCTGAGCAAACTTTCGCAACCCGTGGGATGTCGGTTTACTGGGCGAAAAGCGTATTAAAGCGGGACAGCACCGCGCTGCGTTCGCTCTTGCCATCGCTGACGGTTGGCAGAATTTTCAGCTCGTTGAGCAGCGGGCGCTTCGCCGGAACATCGCTGCGGGCAGGCATCAGCCAGGCGTCGGCGACCAGCGCCTGGCCTTCCGGCGACAGGACATAATCAACGAAGGCCTTAGCATCTTCGGCATGCTGGCTGGTTTTGAGGATCATCATCGGCCGCGGGGCAATGACCGTGCCGCTGGCCGGGAAAATCACCTTCAGCGCTTCGCCCTGATCGATATTGCCGTATGACACATAATCTACCGCGCCGAATACCGCCGCTTTCGCCCCCTGCATCACCGGCGTCACCGCCTGGGCATTCGGCCCGCTGACCACCATGCCATTCTTCTTTAAATCATCAAACAGCACCCAGGCTTTATCGCCCATGCCATTCTGTAACCCGATCAGCAAATCCAGCGATGCGCCGGAAAGCGCCGGGTCCGGCGTCGTCACTTTGCCTTTAAACGCCGCTTCGGTCAGGTCGCGCCACTCTTTTGGCTCCGGGGTGCCGCTTTTGGTATTCCAGACGATCCCCAGCGCCGAAATCCCCTGGGCAACGTAATCGGTGGATTTCAGGTTGGCCGGGACCTTATCGGCATTGGCGCTCTGATACGGCAGCAGCCAGCCGCGGAGATGCAAATCTTCTGCGGTATCCCAGGAGGCGGAAATCAGCACATCCGCCTGCGGGTTAGCCTGTTCGGCCTCAAGACGCGCCATCACCTTACCGGTGGTGGCCTGGAAAATATTCACCTTAACGCCGGTTTTCTGCTCATAGCCGCTGGCGAGGCTTTTCGCCAGTGAGCCCGGACCGGCGGTATAAACGGTGAGCGCGTGGGCGCTGGAGATCATCGTGGCAGACAGCATCATCGCGAGCGCGGCTCCTTTCTTAACGGTCATAACGGTTTTCATACGGATTCCCCTGAGGTTGAAGTCACAGCGCGGACGGCGGCAACGCAGCCCGCGGATAAATGCACAATCTTGTCGGCCAACAGTTCGGCTTCGCGACGGTCGTGGGTGACGTAGACGGCGGTGATGCCCAGTTGGCGCAGCAGGCGGCTCATTTCAATGCACAGCGACTCGCGCAGCTCGCTGTCGAGATTGGAGAGCGGCTCGTCGAACAGCAGCACGCGCGGTTCGGCGACAATAGCGCGGGCCAGGGCAACGCGCTGCTGCTGGCCGCCGGAAAGCCCTGACGGTTTGCGGTCGGCGAAGCCGCTGAGGCCGACCATCGCCAACGCCTCCTCGACCCTTTGCTGACGTTGCTGACGCCCGACGCCGCGCATACGCAGCGGAAAAGCCACGTTCTGCGCTGCCGTCATATGCGGCCATAGAGCGTAATCCTGGAAGACCATACCGAGATCGCGCTGCTCCGGCGGCAAACCCCAACCGGTTTTCGCCACAAGGCGATCGCCAAAGTGAATACTGCCGCTGGCGGGTACGGTTAATCCGGCGAGCAGGCGCAGCAGCGTGCTTTTACCGCAGCCAGAAGGCCCCAGCAGCGCAACAATGCTGCCCGCATCAATTTGCAGATCGATCTGATTAAGCACGGTGTGGGCGCCGAAGGCGAAAGAGACGCCGTCGAGTTTAATGCTGGTCAGCGCGCGCATTATCGCCCTCCCGTTGGGAAAGCGAGGCTCTGCCCGCGGTCAACATCCGCCGGCGCGCGCTCACCTGAGATAAATTCAGGGGAGCTAACATATTGTTATCCTCTTTGGGACTTAGTGACGCCGACTATAGGGAGCCTTGATGACGTATTGATTACATTTTCATTGCGGATTAACGTGTTGTCTGGCATCAGACCCATTTACCAAGGAACGCATATGAGCCGTTTTCGCCACGTGGAACTCCAGTACGCCAGTCGCCTGCTCAACCATGGCCCGACCATTCTGATAACCAGCTATGACGCCCGGTCTCAACGCCGCAACGTGATGGCCGCCGCGTGGTCGATGCCGGTGGAGTTCGCCCCGCCGCGGCTGGCCATCGTGGTGGATAAAAGCGCCTGGACGCGGGAAATTATTGAGCGTAACGGCACCTTCGGCATCGTCGTCCCGGGCGTCGAGGCCGCCAGTTGGACCTACGCGGTCGGCAGCATCAGCGGGCGCGATGAAGATAAATTTAACGCTTACGGTATTCCGGTGGTGCAAGGCCCGGAGCTGGGATTACCGCTGATAGAAGAGAAGTGTCTGGCGTGGATGGAGTGCCGACTGCTGCCGGCAACGGCGGCTCAGGAGCAGTACGATACGCTGTTTGGCGAAGTGGTTTCCGCCGCCGCCGATGAGCGCGCCTTCGTCACCGGCCGCTGGCAGTTCGACGACGATAAAATTAATACCCTGCATCATCTCGGCACCGGCAATTTTGTCGCCAGCGGTCGCCACGTGCGCGCCAATACTCCGGAAGAGTAGAGCCCCTCCCCTGTGCGGGCCGGTTCTAAAGGCCTGCACAAAGTGCTGACCAGGAATTCACCAAAACGGCGTCGTCAGCTTGTTTGCATTCTCCACGGCGGGTTTCAAAACGCCTTTTACGCTTGATCGCCTGTCGCTTTATGCATATAGTTAGGCGCCATACTATATGTCGGAGGCCGCTATGGAACTTGAACAGAAATACCTTTCTCTACTACAGGAGGCAGAGCGTCACCAGCTTACCGACGTGGATAACATCCGTCTCTGTTTTCAGACCCTGTCGCTCGCCGCCGCCATCGATCGCGATTGTGCAACGCTGCTGGCTCCGTGGGGATTATCCGAAGGGCGCTTCGTGCTGCTGTTTTTGCTTGATGCCGCGCCAGACGGCCTGGCCCCCAACGTGCTGGCGGAAAAAGCGGGCGTCACACGCGCCACCATTACCGGCCTGCTTAACGGCCTGGAGCGCGACCAGCTTATTGAGCGCCATGCCGACCCCCTTGATGGCCGGGCCATGAGCATTGCCTTAACCGCAGAAGGAAAACAGCTTATCACCCGCGTCTTCGCCCAGCATAGCCGCTGGATTGGCGGCTTATTCAGCCATCTCTCGGCGCAGGAGCGCGGCCAGCTGTCCGAACTGCTGACGAAGGTCGCCGCCGGGACGCTGGCAGGTAAAGGCGTTCCCCCTTGTGGCGGATAAGCCTGAAGCTATTTCGCAGGCGCTCTGCGCGCAAGGACTCACGGCGTCGCCTCCATCCACCACACATCGTATCTGCCAACGGGCGATACGAAATTTCACTTGAGGAGCAACAGATATGCCCCACTATTTAGTCGAACTTTATACGCCCAATGCAGCCTGGCGCGGCCTGTCCCCGGAGCACCGTCAGCAGTTTATCAGCGGCATTCAGGCGGCAATGGGCGGCCTCGCGGGATCCGGCATTGAACTATTGACGCTGGCGGAAACCGATACCGCTGTCGACCATACTACATCGCACCGCTTTTTGGGGATCTGGCGCTTTCCTGACGCACAGGCCCGCAATGCGCTGCTCGCCGGTATCGCCGCCAGCGGCTGGTATGATTATTTTGATCATATTAATGCCGCGGCAGCTACCGGCGGTATGGAAGAACATCTCCGCTCGCTGAGCTGACGCTTCAGTCCCGTCTTCTCCCCGGGGCGGCGCAGAGCGCCTTGCCCGCGCTACCGGACCGCGGACCGCTGCGGACCCATAGCCCGGACAGATGCGCAGTATCGCCTCCGGGGAGAGAACTACCGCTGCAAACGACGCCGGTCTTCGCTGGGGGTCAGGCCAAAGACCTTTTTATATAAGGTGGTGAAGTGATTACTGTTGGCAAAACCGCATAAATAAGCCACTTCGGTAATCGTCATATCGGTTTCGCGTAATTTTACGCGCGCCGAAACTAATCTCAGCCGCTTTAAATAATTATCCGGGGTCAGCCCCGTCGCCTCTTTAATATGACGAAAAGCGGTCCGCGTGGTCAGATGAAATTTATCCGCCAGCTGCTGCCAGTTATGTTCTTCAAAACAGTGCTCCTGCAGCCAGGTCAGCAGCTTATGCAGCTTATATTTGGTATTACTGTATTCGGCTTCAGTTTCCGCATGCAGAATCGTCGTCACCAGCTGGAAAAACGCGGCTTCCCTCAGGGCGATATTTCCCGGCTGCCGCAGCGGGTGTGAAAAGATTTTATCAACCAGATCCTTGCAGGTATGGCGAGTGTCCGGAGCCAGCCAACCGTAGCAGGACGCATTCTGCGCAGAGAAAGTCTGTAATAAGGTATCGAGAGGCTGTAAATATTGGAACTCAACCAGCGGGTTAATCAATATGTTAATTAACTTCAGCGTTCCCAGCTCATCATAATAATGTACATCGCCCGGCTGAACGTAAAAAACGTCCCCCTGTTGAATATATAATGGCCGGCCATTAATAACGTGTAAACCGTGTCCTTGCTCAACGAGCACCAGTTCAGCAAATTCGTGACTGTGTTCATGGCTATTATCTTCCGGGTCACTGGCGTACATCCCCAGCTTATCCTGAGGATGGGTGAAATAATACTCAACGGTTAACATCATCGATCAAGTCCAAAACAACATACGGTGCATGGGCAAGATAATGCATTTCACCGGCGGCCACGAGTCAGATTTGTGGAATTGTGATCGCCAACCCGCCCACCCCATTATCAGTGCCATTTTGTCAAATGCATTGGCATTGCCAGAGTGGTTGCCGCGGGCGGCGGCGTCTTATGCTGCGGACAATTAAACACAGAGGACGCAGTATGTCACAGGCAATTCAGCATAATTCTCAGGTCACGATGACTCGCCACCCGCATTTTTTACGCATCGCCGAGGCGCTCCGGCCCGCGCTGCGCCGTGAGGCGCATCTGCCGAGCGCGGTGGTGGAAGCCCGCGCCGACGCCGCGGCGCTCTTTGGCTGGCGCGCCGAGCCGGTGAGCACCCTGGCCGCGTTTTACCAGCGCGAGCTGACCAGCGGCGATAGCGTCATTATTGATTTTGGCAGCCATTACGTTGGCTACCTGCATTTTCTCTGCCGGAGCGCCGGGAGCCCGCCGGACGCTCCGGCTCATCTGCAATTCACCTTCGGCGAAACGCTGAGCGAAGTGTGCGAACCGTTCAGCGATTATCAAGGCTGGCTCAGCAGCAGCTGGCTGCAGCAGCAAGATCTGTGGCTTGATGTCCTGCCCGCCGAAGTTGACCTCCCGCGCCGCTACTGCTTCCGCTACCTGAAGGTGGAGGTAAAAGCCGTTTCGCGCAAGTTTCGTCTGCAGTTTGACCAGATCCAGGTTAATGCCGTTACCTCAGCCAGCGGCGCATGCCCGGCGGCGGCAACCTCCGACCCGCAGCTCCAGGCCATCGATAGCATTGCCGTTCTGACCCTACAAAACTGCATGCAGGAGGTGTTTGAAGATGGGCCCAAACGCGACCGCCGCCTGTGGCTCGGCGATTTACGCCTGCAGGCGCTGGTGAACGAGGTCACCTTCGCCCGCCACGATCTGGTGCGCCGCTGTCTGTACCTTTTCGCCGGGCATACTCGCGAGGACGGGATGGTGTCGGCTAATGTGTTCGTCCAGCCGGATATCGTTGCGGACGATACCTTTCTGTTTGATTATTCGTTGTTTTTTGTCGACGTTCTTTATAACCATTTGCAAAGCACCGAGGACATTGAAACGGCGCGCGAGCTGTGGCCCACGGCGCGCCGTCAGGTAGAACTGGCGCTAAGCCGCTGCGGCCCCTCCGGTATTGTGCGCGATAGCGACGAATGGTGGGTGTTTATCGACTGGCAAGCGTCGCTGAATAAACAGGCGGCGGCGCAGGGGGTACTGATTTACTGCCTGCAGCGCGCCGTCTGGCTGGCGGAGCGTTTCGAACCTGAGCTGGCCGCAAGCTATCGCCAGCGTTTACAGCAGCTTAAAGCGGCAGCGCTTGATTCGTTCTGGGACGAGCAGCAGGGCTTCTACGTCAGCGGCCCCCAGCGCCAGGTCTCCTGGGCATCGCAAATCTGGCTGGTGCTGGCAGAAATCGGCACGCCGCAGCAGCGACGGGAGATCATGCGCAACCTGGAGAAAAATCCCCCCGCCGTCGCCATGAACACGCCGTATCTGCGTCACCACTATATCGCCGCCCTACTGCAGTGCGGGCTGCGGGATGAAGCGATTGCGCAGCTCAAGGCCTACTGGGGCGCCATGGTCGACTACGGCGCCGATACTTTCTGGGAAATCTTCGACCCGGCGCATCCTGACTTTTCCCCTTATGGCAGCAAACTGATCAACAGTTACTGCCATGCGTGGAGCTGCACTCCGGCCTGGTTTATTCGCCAGTACGGACTTTAACAACAACGATAAGCGAGTGTATTTTTATGGCAGAAACAACCTTTACCCTGTGGCGGCAGCGCCTTGGCTATGGCATCGCCGACCTCTCCTGCAACCTTGTGTGGCAGATGATCTCTCTTTATCTGATGTTCTTTTACACCGACGTGATGGGGCTGCCCGCCTATTATGTTGGCCTGATGTTCCTCGTTACGCGCCTGGTGGACGGCGTTGCCGATGTACTGATGGGGTTGGTTATCGACAATACCGCCACCCGTTGGGGACGCTGTCGTCCCTACCTGTTGATAGGCGCGGTTCCCTTCGGGCTGCTGTGTATTCTGGCCTTCTACGTGCCGGATTTCAGCACCATTGGTAAGCTGATCTACGCTTTTATCACCTACCTGTGCCTGTCGTTTCTCTACACCCTCGTCAACATTCCGTTCTGCGCCATGCTGCCGTTTCTGACGAACGACTCGCGGGAGCGCACCACGCTGTCGGCGGTGCGTATTCTGCTCGGCTCGCTCGGCGCGACTATTGTCGCGGTCGCCACTCTGCCGCTGGTTGGCGCGCTGGGGAAAGGCAATCAGCAGCACGGCTTCTTCTATACGGCGGTGGTTTTCGGCGTTATTGCCACCTTTTTCCTGCTGGTGAGCTTTCGTAATGTTAAAGAAAATATCAGCATTACGCAGGAGCGCATGACCTTAAAACGCGCGTGGGTTAGCCTGCGCGCCAACCGGCCGTGGTTCGTCTTCGCCATTAATATTTTCCTGATGTGGGGCGCGTTCTTCTTCCAGACCGGGGCGCTGGTCTACTTCTTCCACTACTACGTCGGCAATAGCGATCTCACGGCGATCGTCGCCGGGATCTCCACCTTCGTACCGCTGCTGGGTACCCTCACCGTACCGCTGCTCGCCAGCCGCATGAAAAAACGCCACGTCTACCTGGTGGCCAGCGCGATCAACCTGGTCGGCATGGGCATGATGATGGCGGCAGGCGTTAACAGCTGGGGTCTGGTTGCCGGAGCGGTCGTACTCTCGCTTGGCGCCGGACAGCGCACGGCAATTTACTTCTCCATGCAGGCCGACCCGGTGGATTACGGAGTATGGAAAACCGGCATCAATACCGCCGGCATTTTAACCTCCATCAACGGCTTTCTTGGCAAGGTGGCGATGGCGGGCGCGGGAGCCATTACCGGGGCCCTGCTCTCATCCGGCGGTTATATCGCTAACCAGACGCAAAGCGACAGCGCGATGCTGGCCATTAAAGCCTGCTACCTCTATATCCCGGCGCTGTTGATTGTCGCCTCGATGCTGTGGATAGGCCGTTTCTACCGCCTCGACGACCAGTACGAGCAGATCCGCGCCGACCTTGATGCCGGACGTCGCGCGCCGTCGGATTCGTCATCAGTCGCCGGAGAAAACCACGCCCTGTAAGGCGCTGCATACCCTTCATACCTCTGAAAAAATAAGGATTACTATGCGTATCTCTTTGATTAGCGCAGCGGTTTGCTGCGCCCTTTTTTCGGCTTACGGCGCGAGTGCGGCCCCGCTCAGCGTTGAACAACGTCTGGCGCAGCTGGAGGCCCGGCTTAACCATGCGGAGCAGGAGGCCGGAGAGGCTAAACGTCGGGCGCAGCAGGCGGAGCTGCGCACCAGCGCGGCAGAACAGCGTGCGGCGGCAGCGGAAAAGCAGGTGCAGACCCTCAGTCAGCGCACCGCAGCGACGGAGCAAAAACAGCAGGCTGCCGACAAAAAGCTGGCGAAAACCCGCCTGAGCGATGGCTTTGAATTTAACGCCTACGCACGCTCCGGGATGCTGGTCAACAGCCACGGCAAAGGCGCGCGCGGCGGTCCGGGTGTCTCCCCGGCCAGTTCGCTCAACGGCGATGCCCACGTTGGCCGTCTCGGCAATGAGAAAGATAACTACGTGGAGCTGAGCTTCGGCAAAAAAATGACCTTCAGCGACGGGTCGTGGGCGCACTTTAAAACCATGCTAGCCGACGGCGCGACCAACCCGGATCCGTGGGTGCAGGATAACGATAGCCACCATCTGAACGTGCGCCAGCTGTACGTAGAGATGGGTAATTTCGCCGATTTTTCCGGGCCGTTCAGGAGCGCCTCCATCTGGGCGGGCAAGCGTTTCGACCGCGATAATTTCGATATCCACTTTACCGATAGCGATATTATGTTCCTCGGCGGTACCGGCGGCGGGATCAATGACGTCAACTGGAATAGCACGCTGCGCGGCGACTACTCGGTTTATGCGCGCAGCTTTGGCGACCTGGGTAGCGATAATTATGAAGATAACGATATCCAGAACCTGATGTTCACCGCCAACCACTTCTGGAACAACTGGCAGCTGATGACCACGGCGATGACCGCCCAGGGCAATGATGACCTCAAAGATAATACCTCGACCACCGGCAGTTACGCTCTGCGCAGCGATAATACGGCGAAAAACGGCTACTACGCGATGCTGGCGTATCACGACAAACAGCAATTCTATGGCCTCGCGCCGGGCGTATCGGAGAGCGCCCTGCAGTACGGCGGCGGGCTGGGCGCCGAGGCGCGCCAGCCGGGCAGCGACGGCGATCTTACTGAAAACGCCAAATCACTGCGCTTTGCGTCCTACGGTATTTTACCGCTGGGCAAAAACTGGCAGCTTGCGCCATCGGTTATCGCCCAGCATAGCGAAGATCGCTACCGCGATGGCGACCGCTACGATTGGGCAACCTTTAACCTGCGGGTTTCCCAGGGCATCACCCGCAACTTCGCCCTGCTATACGAGGCGTCCTGGCAATATATGGACCTGAATCCCAACGGCCGAACCTATCGCTATGACAGCGGCGTGCATCAATACCAGGCGGTGAGCGGCGATTTTTACAAGCTGACCTTCGCCCCGACGTTTAAAGTGGGCGATGTGTTTGAAATCAAAGCGAGGCCGGAGATACGTTTCTTTGTCACGTGGATGAATTGGGATAAAGACCTGGATCGTTATGCGATCAACGATGATTTCGGCAGTAAAGGATTTACTGCCGGAGGAAACTGGAACTTTGGCGTGCAGACGGAGATTTGGTTTTAAGAAGGCAGCCCGTCCGGGGCAAACGCCTGGACGGGTTTATTTAAATACACGCTGTAACTTTGTCACAATGCCAGTTCTGTATGAAGTAAAATAAACTAATAAAATAAAAACCATAACAGGCTATAAAGACAAAGGTTGTTTTTATAATTCCAATAAGTGACTTTCGTTTTTTCTCAACGATGAGAAGATCGTGAAACCTTTCTTGCTGTTGCTCTGGTGTTAAATTATTGAGTATTTTATTTTTTATATCATCGTGAATCTTTTTAAACGTTCGCTTTTCACCTGGAAAGCTACCGTGTAGAAGAAACAAAAAAATAATGAAGAGCATAATAAATGCCAGCATCCTAATATAGGGATCAGTTACTCCCCAGCATCCAAGCGTAGCAATAAAAAGCCAGATACCATGAGTATTTGCTCGCGATCTAAACCTATCGATATGAGCGCTGTATTTCTCGACTTCTGTCAAAATAGATTCATCAGTTTCCATACGTAATACTCTCCTTTTTAAAGACCCTCGATTACGAAAGAGGGCAAATTCTGCCATTTTCCTTTCGAAAAATAACGTTTCAAATAACCTTCAACAAGTTGATAATCAATGGATTGCCCTGAAGCAATAAAAGCAGCTTTCTGGATGCGCCGGTTGGATGACGTCGTTTCGTTTCCCAGCTTTTAACCAGCTCATAGCTAACGCCAACGGCGGCGGCGAAGTCCTGCTGTTTTAAACCGGTGGCTTCGCGTATCGCTTTCACATCAACTTCGCTGAAGGTATGAACGTGGTGCACCTTCGGCGTTAGTTCACCCTTCTCAATCCTGATCATCTCTTCTGCACTAGCCAGCAGATCGGCAAACAATTCGTCTTTCATATACACCTCAGTTGGCTCTCTGGCGCTATCGATGTTTCAATCATTAATAGCTCAGCCTCACTTTATGTTTCTTGGCTAGTTTAATAACTCAGCAACCTGCCTTAACATTTTTTTCTGCTCCTGGCTTAATTCATCCTGTTCACTTTTAGGATAGATGAGCGCCAGGTAAATTCTTCCCTTTATCGTTACATTATAGTAAATCACCCGCACGCCGCCGCGCTTGCCCGTTCCGGGACGACTCCAGCGGATTTTACGAAAACCTCCGGTTCCCGAAATGGTGTCACCTGCCTCAGGATCATTGATCAGGATTTCCTGAAAGACCCGAAATTCACCATCCGGCAACAGCACCTGGCGTCGCTTACTGAAGCCTTGTAGTTCAATAAAAGTAAACATCTCATTCCCTGATGTCCTTACGACTTACCAGACAATATATATGTACTGTGTACAGTAATCAAAGGATTTCATGTACCCGGTACATTGTAACGCGTTGGTCCAGGACAAGACGTATCGCTCATGGCCTGGCTTCAGTGCCCCCGCTCCCGGGGGCGGCGCGATACGCCTGCCCGGGCTACCGGATAGCAGACCACTGAGAACGCGTAGCCCTGACAGATGCGCAGCATCGCCTCCGGGAATGCTGATCGCCTCCGGGGAAGAAACCGGGTTACATGCTATAGCCCGGTTTCTTAATCAACTGTTCCATCTGCGGGGCGATTTCGCTGTCCCACACCTGCTGCCAGTCGCTCGGCTCAACCTGCTTCAGGGCCACGCTCACTGAACTCTCTTTGCTGTTCAGATGGCGAATCAACACCTCGGTAATATCGGCGGCCAGCGCCGTTTTTTGTTCATCATTCAGCTCGCGGGGAAAACATTTTATATCAACGTGCGGCATAGCAGGCTCCTTATTGTCAGGACAATAAAGCTATCATAGCAGGCGACGTTCGGTTCTCATTTTGTGCTTTAAATCAGCTCGTTGCGATGCAGCACGGATTGGAGTTTGGGATGGCGATACACCGCATCCGCCACGGCGACGAATTTTGGCGTATGGGCCGCAAACCACTCCCGGCGCGGGCCCCAGGCGCACATCGCCGCAATATAGCAGTCCAACAGGGTTATCTCCGCGCCCAAGGCATACGGCGCGGCGGCAAGTTGCTCCTCCAGCCACAAATAGAGCGATTTGCGATATCTGATGCAGCTTTCCCGCAGCTGCTCTGGCGCATCGGCGGCCCAGCGTTCGGGGTAATCCGCAAAGGTAAAGGTGGGATAGACGTTCGCCACCAGCCAGATCAGCAGACGCTGAAAGGCATGCCGCTGCGGCGATGCGGGCGCCGGGGCGAGATCCGGCCGTCTGTCGAGGATCATCAGGGCAATAGCGGCGGATTCGGTCATCACGCTGCCGTCTTCAAGCGTCAGGGTCGGCACCTGACACAGCGGGTTTATCTCTTTAAGGCGGTCGCGCTGCGGGCCCGGCTGGTCAAAGCCCTCAACGTTAACAAAATGGTACGGGATACCGGCCAGCGTCAGCATCAGTTCGCTAATTGTTGAGCCCCAGCCGGGTACGCCATAGACGGTGATCATATTCTGCGCCCTCGATGAATTTGCCGCTCAGGAACAGAGCGGCGACAGGTTTAGCCATTTTGCAGTATAGGATCGATAGCGCGATGCCGCTTTAGAACGCCCTACGCCGACTCGCGCGCCACCAGGTGAAAGCCGATATCAATAATCACGTCCCCTTCACCGCCGCCTTCGATGCGGTCGGCAAGCAGCGTGGCCGCCTGCTCGCCGATGGCGTGACGGTCGACGCTGACGGTGGTGATGGCCGGACGGTTGCTGGCGGCGAAGTCCAGATCGCCAAAACCGATCACCGCCAGATCCTGCGGCACGCGCAGACCCCGGCTTTCAGCTTCCATAATCGCCCCCTGGGCAAGGGTATCAGAGCTGCAGACGATAACGTCAAACTCGCCGCCAGCCACCAGCTCGGCCAGGCCGCGACGCCCCAGCGCCAGTGATGCCGGAAGCGGCACTACGACCTGCGGCGCATCGTCAAGGCCATTTTTGGCCAGCCGGGCGCAGAGTCCCTGCTTTCGCAACGTCGCGCGGGCGTCGCCGGCCCACAGCAGGCCCGGGCGACGGTAGCCTTTTTCCAGCAAATATTCGCCAATAGTTTCACCGACTTTTTCATGCGAAAAACCAACCAGCATATCCAGCGGCGTCGGGGTGAGATCCCAGATCTCCACTACCGGCGTAGCGGCGTTGAGAATCGTCTTCTTCAACGCCGGGGCGTGCTGAATGCCGGTCAACACCACGCCATCCGGACGCCGGGAGAGTAAGGTTGCTACCAGCTCGGCTTCGGTCTGTCGGCTGTAGCCCGCTACGCACAGCAGCATATGGTAGCCGCGCGCCGCCAGGGTATCGCTTAACGCCTGGATGGTATCGACAAACATATTGTTATTGATTTGCGGCACTACCACCGCCACCAGCTTGCTGCGCCTGGAGGCCAGGCCGCCGGCCAGCGCGTTGGGAATGTAGCCCGTCGCCTGCACCGCCTGCATCACTTTCTCGACCGTTTTTGGCCGTACCAGCTGCGGCGTATTCAGCGCCCGACTGACCGTCATCGACGACAACCCGGCGCTACGGGCTACATCATCCAGCGTCGGCGCCCGCGTCGGTTTTCTGCTTTTCACGACTAAGCCCCTGTGTTGAGTCGTTTTCTGTGGGCATTATTGATGATGGCCCGCGCAATTGCCAGCGGCCACCACGACATCTTCAATAGAATCAACGATCTGAAAAATAAAATGTTATCGCTATCATTATTCTTTGTGAATTTTCACAAACCTATTTGGATCGTGACCTGCACTGCATAATTTTACCCTTTATAACCGCTAATTGTGATCATTTGTACAAATTAAAATCACTGCCGTAGCGCCAGGACAATTTCAGGATTAAAAATGTTAGCGCAAACATTTTATCACTAAAAGGGAACTAACTATGACCACGAGCGCTAATTCCGAGTCCGTGACCTACGCCAAAGCGTCTGGCGTCAAAACCGCCGCAGAGACCGGCGACCGCATTGAACACGTCAAACTGTCGCTGGCCTTTCTGCCGCTGGCGACCCCCGTTAGCGATGCAAAAGTTCTGACCGGTCGGCAAAAACCGCTTACCGAAGTAGCGATCATCATCGCCGAAATCCGCTCCCGGGACGGCTTTGAAGGCGTCGGCTTTAGCTATTCCAAGCGTGCGGGCGGCCAGGGCATTTACGCCCACGCCAAAGAGATCGCCGATAATCTGCTCGGCGAAGACCCGAACGATATCGACAAGATCTACACCAAACTTCTGTGGGCCGGTGCTTCCGTAGGCCGCAGCGGTATGGCGGTACAGGCCATCTCTCCTATCGATATTGCGCTGTGGGATATGAAAGCCAAACGCGCAGGACTCCCGCTGGCGAAGCTGCTCGGCTCGCACCGCGATTCCGTCCAGTGCTACAACACCTCTGGCGGCTTCCTGCATACGCCGCTGGATCAGGTGTTGAAAAACGTGGCTATCTCCCGTGAGAATGGGATTGGCGGGATTAAGCTGAAAGTCGGTCAGCCGAATACCGCTGAGGATATTCGTCGCCTGACGGCAGTGCGCGAGGTGCTGGGCGATGATTTCCCGTTAATGGTCGACGCCAATCAGCAGTGGGATCGCGAAACCGCCATCCGCATGGGGCGCAAAATGGAGCAGTTCAACCTGATCTGGATTGAAGAACCCCTTGACGCCTACGACGTTGAAGGCCACGCACAGCTCGCCGCCGCGCTGGATACGCCGATTGCCACCGGCGAGATGCTGACCAGCTTCCGCGAACATGAGCAGTTGATCCTCGGCAACGCCAGCGACTTTGTTCAGCCGGATGCCCCGCGCGTCGGCGGGATCTCCCCGTTCCTGAAGATTATGGATCTGGCAGCGAAGCACGGTCGCAAGCTGGCCCCGCACTTTGCGATGGAGGTACACCTGCATCTCGCCGCCGCCTACCCGCTCGAGCCGTGGCTGGAGCACTTCGAATGGCTGAACCCGCTGTTTAACGAACAGCTGGAGCTGCGCGACGGGCGGATGTGGGTTTCCGAACGCCACGGCCTGGGCTTTACCCTGAGCGAACAGGCCCGCCGCTGGACCCAGCAAAGCTGCGAGTTTGGTAAACGCCCTTAACCGAATTCCCCGGATGGCGGCGTAAACGCCTTATCCAGGCTACAGGCCCCGTAGCCCGCGCAAGGCGCGTCAAGCGCCGCCCCCAGGAGAATACCGCATTTTCCCGGAGGCGATGCAGCGCATCTGTCCGGGCTACCGGTCCGCAGACGACTGAAAACCCGTAGCCCTCCCGGGGAAATATCTCTTATTGCCTGTACCCACAATACACAACCCTGCAAAGGAGTTGATTAAAATGCAACAGCAATTAAAACGCAGCAACGTGCGTTACAGTATATTACTGTTTTTATTTCTGGCTACCGTATTTAATTACGCCGACCGGGCAACGCTGTCCGTCGTCGCGCCTATTATGAGCAAAGAGCTAGGCTTTGATCCCGAGGCAATGGGGCTGGCCTTTTCTGTTTTTGGTATCTCCTACGTCATTATGCAAATACCCGGCGGCTGGCTGCTGGATAAATATGGTTCGCGGCTGGTCTACGGCTGCGCGCTCATTGGTTGGTCGATCGTCACTATGTTCCAGGGCACCATCTATCTGTTCGCCAGCCCGCTGGTAGCGCTGGTTATTCTGCGCCTGATGATGGGGGCGATTGAAGCCCCAGCCTTCCCCGCCAACAGCCGTCTGAGCGTGCAATGGTTTCCCAATAAAGAGCGCGGATTCGTCACCTCGGTCTATCAGGCCGCGCAGTATATCTCTTTGGGGATTATTACGCCGCTGATGACCATTATTCTGCATAATTTAAGCTGGCATTACGTATTTTATTATATTGGCGCTATCGGGGTCGTGCTCGGGATATTCTGGCTGGCAAAAGTGAAAGACCCGTCTAACCACCCGAATATTAATCAGCAGGAGCTCGACTATATTCGTGAAGGCGGCGGCGAGCCGGAATTAGGCACGAAAAAAACGCAGCAGAAATTAACCCTCGCGCAGATTAAAAGCGTCTGCGTCAATCGCATGATGATCGGGGTTTATATCGGCCAGTTCTGCGTGACGTCTATTACCTGGTTCTTCCTGACGTGGTTTCCCACCTATCTTTACCAGGCCAAAGGTATGTCGATCCTGAAAGTCGGCTTTGTCGCCAGTATCCCGGCCATTGCCGGATTTATCGGCGGCCTGCTCGGCGGCGTGTTCTCGGACTGGCTATTGAAACGCGGCTACAGCCTGACGACCGCCCGCAAGCTGCCGGTGATCTGCGGCATGCTGCTCTCCTGCGTGATTGTTGTCGCCAACTACACCACCTCGGAAGTGGTGGTGATCGCCGCCATGAGCGTGGCCTTCTTTGCTAAAGGTTTCGGTAACCTCGGCTGGTGCGTGCTGAGCGACACCTCACCGAAGGAAATGCTCGGTATTGCCGGCGGCGTGTTCAACATGTGCGGCAACCTGGCGAGTATTATCACGCCGCTGGTCATCGGCGTGATCATCGCCAACACCCACTCGTTTGATTACGCCATCCTGTACGTCGGCTCCATGGGTGTACTGGGCCTGTTCTCTTATCTGTTTATCGTCGGGCCGCTGGATCGTTTGACGCTGACCCCGCGAGCCGCCTGATTTAACACCCTGGCGAGGATTCGCCCCCGCTGTTTCGCATCACACTCCTGCGAAACAGCGGTTTTTTAGTAGGTTATCCCCGGCGGGTTCACCGTCGATTGCGTCACCTCTTCGCCCTGCTCGCCCCAGCGCGCCAGCACCTTCTGGTATTCCCCGCGAGCAATCGCGCCATTCAGCGCCGCCTGCAGCGCCACCACCAGGCCGTTACCCTTTTTGGTCGTCGTGGCAACGTACGCTTTTTTCGGCCCCAGGCCGACGACTTTGGTTTTGCCGCTGAGCGCCGCTTTATAGGCTGCCACCGACTGCGGCCCAAAGAACACATCCGCGCGCCCGGACTGAATATAAAGGTTGCCCGAAGCGTCATCGGTCAGGTAGACCGGCAGCGCCGGTTGACGCCCGGCGGCTTCATTTTCGGCGTTCCAGCCGAGCAAAATCCGCTCCTGATTGGTCCCGGAACCGACGATCACCTTTTTACCCGCGAGATCCTCCGGTCCGTTGACGCTGGCGATATCACTGGTCGATTTCACGGAAAAGGCCAGCGAATCGACGCGATAGGTCGCAAAATCAAACTTCTCTTTTCGCTGCTCGGTCACCGCAATATTGACCAGCGCCACATCGTAGCGACCGGAAGTCACCCCCAGCGGCCAGTCCTCCCAAGCGGTGGGCACCAGCTTCAGCTTCAGCCCGAGGCTGCCGGCCAGCAGCCGGGCGATATCCGGGTCGCTGCCAATACGCGTGCGGTTATCGCTGGCCAACAGCGCCAGCGGCGGCGAGTTGAGCGCCGAAATCGCCACCGTTAAGGTGCCCGGCTCGACGAAAGCGTAATTTGCCGGGATCTTCGCGATCGCCTGCTCATCACGGATCACCGGCAGCGGCTGCTCGTTGGCGCGCAGGTCGATAGCCGCCTGCGATGCCGCGGATAAAGACAATAATGTCAGGGCCAAAAGTCCGTTTCTCATGCCGCTAATACCCTCGATAAGAACTGCCGCGTCCGCGGGTGCTGAGGGTGGTTCAGCACGGCGTCGCTGCTGCCCTGCTCGACAATTTTGCCGTCGACCATAAACACCACCCGATCCGCCACCTCTTTCGCAAAGCCGATTTCATGGGTCACCACCACCAGGGTAGTGCCGGAGCGCGCCAGCTTTTTAATCACATCCAGCACTTCCCCCACCAGTTCAGGATCAAGCGCGGAGGTCGGTTCATCAAACAAAATCACCCGCGGGTTCAGCGCCAGCGCCCGGGCAATGGCGATGCGCTGCTGCTGTCCCCCGGACAGGTGTCGCGACCAGGCATCGGCTTTGTTGCGCAGTCCGACCACGTCCAGCAGGTCATACGCCCGCGCGATAGCCTCTTTGCGGGTCGCCTGTTTGTGGGCGATGGGCGCTTCAATCAGGTTTTCCAGCACCGTCAGATGCGGGAACAGATTGAAGTTCTGAAATACGTAGCCGACGTTGACCCGCTGGCGGAGGATCTCTTTCTCTTTCAGTTCGTACAGCTTGTCGCCTTTGCGACGATAGCCGATATAGTCGCCATCGATCTGGATAAAGCCTTCATCGACGCGCTCCAGGTGGTTAATTGCCCGCAGCAGCGTCGATTTTCCCGAGCCGGACGGCCCGAGGATCACCGTTACCGTGCCGGGTTCGATTTCCAGCGACACATCATCCAGCGCTTTATGGCGGCCAAAGTATTTGCTGACGCCGGTAATGGAGATATGACCGTTACGAGAGTGGGACATGGGCAGGCTCCTGCGATTGTGGGCGGCGAACGGGTTCAGCGCGACGACTGCTGCGGGCGGTATTGACCGCCGAGCGGCGTTCGCTGCGGGCGAGGCCGCGTTCGACCAGATACTGAATCAGCGACAGCACGCTGGTGATCACCAGATACCAGGCGGCACCGACCATCAGCAGCGGAATGACTTCCTGGGTGCGGTTGTAGATCATCTGGATGGTGTAAAACAGCTCCGGCATCGCCAGCACGTAAACCATCGCCGTCCCCTTGGCGAGGCTGATAATTTCGTTAAAGCCCGCCGGTAAAATGGTGCGCAGCGCCTGCGGCAGGATAATGCGCAGGGTACGACGGCTGGCCGGAAGCCCCAGTGCCGCCGCCGCTTCATACTGACCGTGATCGACGCCAAGGAAGCCACCGCGGATAATTTCGGCGGTATAGGCGCTTTGCACGAGTGTCAGCCCGACAACGGCGGTGGAAAACTGCCCCAGCACGTTGATGGTCTCAAAGCTGGCCCAGCTAATGCCGGTGAACGGGATACCGATCGATAACCTGTCGTAGAGATAAGAGAAGTTGTAGAGAATAATCAGCACCACGATCAGCGGCAGCGAGCGGAACAACCAGATATAGCCCCAGGCCAAACTGCTCAGCAACCATGAGCTGGAGAGGCGGGCCAGCGCCAGCAGACCGCCGAGAATCACGCTCAGCGCCGTCGCCAGCAGGGTCAGCAGCAGCGTCTGCCCGAGGCCCTCGAGGATCACCGGGTCAAAGAACCAGCGGGCAAAAACGCCCCACTCCCAGCGCGGGTTAAAGGCGACGGACTGAATCACCACCGCCAGCGCCAGCAGCGCCAGCGCCGCGCCGACCGCCCGCAGCGGATAGCGTGCGGGAACAACCTTAATCGTTTCCGGGGTATGCATATTGACTCCTTAAGCGCTCTGGCTTAGCGCGCTGACCGCCAGCGCTTTCGTAAAGCGCAGTCGGCCATCGAACGGCGGCAGGCTGTACTCTTCCGGATCGCGGCTGAGGTCAAACTGAGCCTCGTAGCCCTGGCTGAGGTAGAGCCGCACCGCTTCCGGCTGCCGAAAACCGGTGGTCAAATAGATATGGCTGTAGCCGGCAAGCAGCGCCCGACGCTCCAGCTCCTGCACCACTTTCGCCGCCAGCCCCTGCTGGCGCAGACGACGATGGGTCCAGATACGTTTGATTTCCGCCGTATGGGCGTCTTTCGGTTTGTACGCGCCGGTGGCGATAATTTCGCCCTCGCGCTCCAGCACGATAAATAGCCCCTGCGGCGCCAGATACCACTCGGTAAGCTCGACTTCGGCATCGCGGGAAAAGTAATCGCCGTAGCGCGCGGCGTACTCGCCGAACAGGCTCTCAATAATCGGCTGCAGCTCCGGCGCTTCCGGAGAGACATCGCGGAATAGATCGCTCATCATGCCTCCTGTTAGTCGCCGAGTCCGGCCGGGTTAATTTCCGATTGCGGGATGCTCTCCACGCCTTCTCCCCAGCGGTTCAGCACCTTCGCGTAGTCGCCGCTGCGGATAGCGCCGTTCAGCGCCGTCTGTACCGGTTCAACCAGGCCGCTGCCTTTTTTCACCGTCACGGCAATATGCGCCGCCTTCGGCCAGCCGCCGTCAACGCTGCCCACCAGCTTCGTTTTACCCGTCAGCGCCGCTTTCCACGCGCCGATCACGTTGGGGCCGAAGAAGGCGTCGGCGCGCCCGGACTGCAGCGCCAGGGTCTGGGCGGCGTCATCTTTGGTATAAACCGGGGTAAACGGCTTCAGCCCCTTCTTGACGTTCTCGGCATTCCACGCCAGCAGAATGGCTTCCTGATTGGTACCGGAGCCGACGATAATCCGCAGCCCGGCGATATCCTCCGCTTTTTCAATTTTGCTCAGCGGACTGCTGCTCTTGACGTAGAAACCCAGTGAATCTTTGCGGTAGGTGGCGAAGTCAAACTTCTCTTTGCGCTCTTTGGTTACGGTGATATTGCTGACCGCCGCATCATATTTGCCGGAGGCGACGCCGAGCGGCCAGTCTTCCCATGAGGTCGGTACCACGTTCAGCTCAAGCCCAAGGCTGTCGGCCACCAGGCGGGCGATGTCCACTTCGCTGCCGAGCAGGGTTTTGTTATCGTCGGAAAACACGGTCAGCGGCGGCGAGTTCAGTGCGGCGACCGCGACGGTCAGTTTGCCCGGCACCGCCAGGTGAAGACCTTTGGGCAGTTGCGCGATAGCCTGCGGGTTTTTCGCCGTATGAATCGGCGTTTTATTAGCTTCAAGGCTCACGCCGGTGCCGTTGATCGTGACGTTCTGCGCCCAGGATGAGGCGCTAACTGCCAGCGCAAGCGCCAGGAATAGCGATTTTTTCTGCGTTTTCTGCATAGCGGGTTTTCTCTATTATTGTTTTTGGAATTGATTGACGGGCTCTGCCAGCCCTAAGCTTTCGCGCAGCGTGGCGCCGGGATATTCCTGGCGGAATAATCCGCGCTGCTGAAGAATGGGCACGACCTGATCCACAAAGCGCGGGAAGGTGTCCGGCGTGCCGCCCTGGATAATAAAACCGTCCGCCGCGCGCTGTTCAAACCACAGCTGCAAACCATCGGCCACTTCTTCGGCGGTGCCAGAGAAACGCGGTCGCGGGCTGGCCGCCTCCAGCGCCACCTGGCGCAGCGTCAGGCCGCGTTCGCGGGCGTTGCGTTTTATCTCATCGGTGGTGCTGCGAAAGCTGTTCTGCCCGAGATCGCCGATATCCGGGAACGCCTCATCCAGCGGATACTGGGCAAAGTCGTGATGCTCAAAATAGCGGCCAAGATAATTGAGCGCGTCGTCAATCGATACCAGCGCGGCGGTGGTCTGGTATTGCTGCTCTACATCCTCGGCGCTGTCGCCAACGATGACGCTGACGCCCTGGAAAATATGCAGTTCGTTGTCCCGGCGGCCATGCGCTTCCAGCTGGCTTTTGACGTCGCGATAAAAGGCCTGGGCTTCCGCCAGAGATTCCTGATGGGTAAAAATAGCGTCGGCGTGGCTCGCGGCTAATTTTTTGCCGTCATCGGATGCGCCCGCCTGAAAGATAATCGGTCGCCCCTGCGGGGTGCGGGCAATATTTAGCGGACCGGCTACTTTAAAGAAATCGCCGTGATGATTAAGGGTATGCAGCTTATTTTTATCAAAGAACTGGCCGCTCTCTTTATTACGAATAAACGCGTCCTGCTCCCAGGAGTCCCACAGACCTTTGACAACCTGCAGATATTCATCGGCGATGCGGTAGCGCAGCGCATGGTCCGGATGCTGCGCGCGGGAGAAGTTTTTCGCCGAGCCCTCCAGCGGCGAGGTGACCACATTCCAGCCCGCGCGCCCGCCGCTCAGATGATCGAGGCTGGCAAACTGGCGGGCAGTGGTAAAGGGTTCGCTGTAGGAGGTCGATAGGGTGCCGACCAGGCCCAGACGCGAAGTTACTGCCGCCAGGGTGGATAATACGGTGAGCGGTTCAAAACGATTTAAAAAATGCGGGATCGATTTTTCATTAATATATAAGCCGTCGGCGACAAAAATAAAATCGAGCTTGCCCTCTTCCGCTTTTAACGCCGTCTGCTTAACGAACTCAAAGTTAATACTGGCGTCCGCCAGCGCGGCCGGATGGCGCCATGCCGACATATTTCCCGATGCGCCATGTAATATAGTGCCAATACGCAGTTGCCGTTGTTCAGACATCGTTAATCCTTAGTCTATGACCCTGAATAATTAAAGTTCTTTTAATGCCTGCTCTGCCAGATCGGCAAAATAGTGCGCCGCCGGCGCGATCAACCGCTCATCCGGGTTAAACGCCGGATGGTGAAGACCAAACTCGCTGGCGCTACCGATGCTGACGAAAGCGCCGGGTATATGCTGGAGATAAACGGCAAAATCTTCGCCACCGAGATGGAGATCCGCATGATGCGTGCGGTAGCCGGACTTATCGGCCACGTCGCTGGCGAATGTCGCCCAGCGCTCATCATTGACCAGCGCGGTCGGCCCGGCATACCAGAACACATCGATCTGCGCGCCGAAAGCGCTGGCGAACCCGGCGGCGATTTCGCTCACCCGCGCCTTTACCCGCTGCTGGACTTCGCTGCTGTGGGTGCGCAACGTCCCCTCCAGTTCGACGCTTTCCGGCAGGACATTCCAGGTATTACCGCCCTGAATCCGCGTCACGCTAAGCACCACGGAATCGAGGGTATTCACTTCGCGGCTGGCGACGCTTTGCAGCAGGGTCACCAGTTGGCTAGCCAGCAGAATGGCGTCCTTCCCTTCATGAGGCCGGGCGGCATGTGCGCCTTTACCGGTCACCTTGAAGACAAAGCGGTCGACGTTGGCGTAAAACGCGCCGCCGCGAGTAGCGAACTCGCCTACAGGCAGGCCCGGTTCATTATGCATACCAAAAATGGCGGAAACCCCCTCCAGAACCCCGGCGCGAATCAGGGTTTTCGCGCCGCCGAAACTCTCTTCCGCTGGCTGGAACAGAATGCGGACGCGTCCTGCAAGCTGCGCTTCGCGTTGTTTCAGCAGTAAGGCTGCGCCAAGGATCACGCTGGTATGAATATCATGCCCGCAGGCGTGCATCACGCCGGCATTCAGCGAGCGAAACGGCACGCTGGCCGCCTCTTCGATAGGTAGCGCATCGATATCGGCACGCAGGGCTATCACCTTATCGCCGCTGCCCACTTCGGCCACCGCGCCAGTTTTCAGTTCATAAGGCAGCAGGCTGATGCCGCCGCTCTGCAGCCAGTCGCGAATACGTGCCGTGGTGTCGACCTCCTGCAGCGAAAGTTCCGGGTACTGGTGCAGTTCGCGCCGCCAGCGTATTAGCTGTTCGGAAAGACTCATGGCTGCACCTCCGCGCTCAAATGCGCCTGAGCCAACAAACGCAGGGAGTTCAGACGTGCCGCGCCGTCGCTAATAGGCGTGTCGATTATAAATTCGTCGATGTTCAACGCCGACTGCAGGGCATCCAGCTGCGCTTTCACCTGCTCCGGGGTACCGAATAGCACCGCCGATTCCCGCCGGGCGATGCGCGTCGGCCTGCTACCCGCCTGGCGGGCAAACGCGGCCGCCTGAGCTTCGCTGCCGACGGTTACCCGCTGGCCGTTTTCCAGCTCAACGCCCCATACTTCCACGCCGTTTGCCAGATCGGCTGCGGTGGCAGAATCGTCGGCCACGATGACCTGGACGGCAATAATCGCGTCTCGACGGCTCAGTTCGCGCCAGCGGGTTAACACCTCGCGCAGCAGATGCTTATCGCCGTTGAGATGGGCGGCGAAGACGAAGTTCCAGTCCAGCTGCGCCGCCAGCTGCGCGCTTTCCAGGCTGGCACCGAGGAGAAAGCCGTCAGCGCGGCGCGGCGGGATCGGGGTTGCGCGGACGCTCTCTTCCCCGTCGGTTTCGGTCAACGACAGCCAGTTATCGAGTTGCGCCAACTGGTCGGCAAAACTCCCTTTTTGCTGGGGATTAAGCCCCTGCTGCAGCGCGCGGGTAGAGAGCGGCAGGCCGCCGGGGGCTTTGCCCACGCCGAGGTCGATGCGGCCCGGCGCGAGGGAGGCCAACATATTGAAGTTTTCCGCCACTTTGTACGGGCTGTAGTGCTGGAGCATGACGCCGCCGGAACCGACACGAATCCGGCGGGTCTGGCCGAGGATCCAGGCGATCGCCAGTTCCGGCGACGGGCTGGCAAGCTGCTCGGTATTGTGGTGTTCGGCTATCCAGAAGCGATGATAGCCCCAGGCTTCCGCCTGTTGCGCGAGCGTTAATGTACGCGCCAGCGCCTGGGCGGCCGTTTCTCCGGCTGCCAGCGGGCTTTTATCCAGGATACTGATTCGATAAGACATTTCGCAGGCTCATGTGAATTAACATGTCTGCATTATTAAAAGCGGCCGCGGTCAGTGAGAAACAATTTATTTACATTTGCTCTGCCGGAAATTAGATATGCGGCGAGGAAACTGCCCCGGAGGCGATGCTGCGCATCTGTCCGGGCTACGGGTTATCAGCAATCTGTGGCCCGGTAGCCCGGCTAAGCGCAGCGCGAGCCGGGAAGAAGCCGAAGCAATGCCACGTCACGGCATATTCCCCGGGTTGCGGCGTAAACGCCTTACCCGGGCTACGGATTACCGACAACCTACGGTCCGGTAGCCCGGCTAAGCGCAGCGCGAGCCGGGTGATTATCGGCTATTTTGCCGAAGCTCGCGCACCAGCGCCTCGGTCTGCCGCTGGTTGCGCAGACGCACAAAGCGAATGTGTTGATACTGGGAATCGCGCATATCCGCCAGATAGCGCCGGCGATTGTTGCGCCAGGTTTTCAGCGTCCACAAAATAATGGAGTCCCGGCTAAAGAAAGAGCGGCGGAAGGTTTCGCAGTTGCCGGTGCCGGGCCACAGCTCCTGGCGCCGGCTTGCGCGTGAAGCCGCGCGCCAGACGGCCTGGCGAATCGTGCGCCAGAAACTGTAGTCCACCCACACCACCAGATCCACGTCGCGCCATTTTACCGGGCGGCTGCGGTTATAGTTGCCGTCCAGCACCCAGCCGGGCGCGGCGAGCGCGGTGGCAAGTTTGGCGTAAAACTCATCGTCCGACGTACCTTGCCATTCGGGCAGCCAGTAGAGCACATCCATTTCGATATAAGGCAGCGACAGTTCCTGAGCCAGCCGACGCGCGAGGGTAGATTTGCCGACGCCGCTGGTCCCTACTACGTTGATTTTCATCGTGGTCTCTCGGGCAAAAAGCGGGCTGAAAATAATAGCGCACATTGGGCAAAATCGATCAGCGAAATTTCCAGGTGATTATCCCCCCGCAGAACGCGGCGATCTCATTGATATTTAAGCAAGTGCGGTCCGTAAATCTTTTACGTGCGTCCATTTTCCGATACGTGTAGGATTCTCCGCCATGCTCGCTTATCTCATTCCTCAGAATGATGAGAGAGCCAGCAGCACGAACCACTCATGGACTTTGACAGGAAAATAGCGACATCAATGAATACAAAACACTCTAGCGTGGCGGAGCAGCACGCTGCCAAACGCCATTGGCTGAATTCGCATGAGTCCGGCTACCACAAGGCGATGGGCAACCGTCAGGTACAGATGATTGCCATCGGCGGCGCCATCGGTACCGGCCTGTTTCTCGGCGCGGGCGCGCGCCTGCAGATGGCCGGACCGGCCCTGGCGCTGGTTTATCTGGTCTGCGGCCTCTTTTCGTTTTTTATCCTACGCGCGCTGGGCGAACTGGTGCTTCATCGCCCTTCGAGCGGCAGCTTCGTCTCCTACGCCCGCGAGTTCCTCGGTGAAAAAGCGGCTTACGTGGCGGGCTGGATGTACTTTGTCAACTGGGCGATGACCGGGATCGTCGATATCACCGCCGTGGCGCTGTATATGCACTACTGGGGCGCGTTCGGCGACGTCCCGCAGTGGGTCTTCGCCCTCGGCGCGCTGGCGATTGTCGGCACCATGAACATGATCGGCGTGAAATGGTTCGCCGAAATGGAGTTCTGGTTCGCGCTGGTGAAAGTTCTGGCGATCGTGGCGTTTCTGGTGGTCGGGACTATTTTTCTTGGCACCGGCAAGCCGCTGGATGGCAATGCCACCGGTTTCCACCTGATTACCGATAACGGCGGCCTGTTCCCGCATGGCCTGCTGCCGGCGCTGGTACTGGTACAGGGGGTGGTGTTCGCCTTCGCCTCTATCGAACTAGTGGGTACCGCCGCTGGCGAGTGTAAAGATCCGCAGACCATGGTGCCGCGCGCTATTAACAGCGTTATCTGGCGTATTGGTCTGTTCTACGTTGGCTCGGTATTGCTGCTGGTGCTGCTGCTGCCGTGGAATGCCTATCAGGCCGGGCAGAGCCCGTTCGTCACCTTCTTCTCGAAGCTGGGCGTGCCGTATATCGGCAGCGTGATGAATATCGTGGTGTTAACCGCCGCGCTCTCCAGCCTCAACTCCGGCCTCTACTGCACCGGGCGTATTCTGCGCTCCATGTCGATGGGCGGTTCCGCGCCGAAGTTTATGTCGAAAATGAGCCGCCACCACGTGCCCTACGCCGGGATTCTGGCGACGCTGGCGGTGTATGTCGTTGGGGTGTTCCTCAACTATCTGGTGCCTTCGCAGGTGTTTGAGATTGTCCTGAACGTCGCTTCGCTGGGGATTATCGCTTCGTGGGGCTTTATTGTGGTGTGCCAGATGCGCCTGCGTAAGGCGATTAAGGAAGGCAAAGCGGCGGACGTCAGCTTCAAGATGCCGGGAGCGCCCTTTACCTCCTGGCTGACCCTGCTGTTCCTGCTGAGCGTGTTGGTATTAATGGCTTTCGACTATCCGAATGGAACCTATACCATCGGTTCGATTCCGCTGATCGCCGTACTGCTGGTTGCCGGCTGGTTTGGCGTACGTAAGCGCGTGCATGATATTCACAGCACCGCGCCGAATATTGAAAAACCGTAACCCGTTCCTTTTGCGGTTTGCCCCACCGGGCAAACCGCAACTGCACAACTTAATTATCTTCCACCAGCTGAGCGACGTCGCTGCTGTTAATCTGGCGCTTATTGCCTGACTCATCGGTATAGCTGGTCATGCCGGTATCCTTATCCAGCTGCGGCTTGCCCTGCGTCACGATAGTCTGCCCGCTTTTCGTCGTCATCACATAGTTTGAGCTACAGCCCGCCAGAAGGGCCAGCATCGCGCCGGCGCAAACGACCATAAATGATTTTTTCATCTTTTCTCCAGGATTAATGCCACCGTCCCGCTTGCGCAGGAAAGACGTCAGTTTATAGCCATTATATTTATCAGGCTAATAAGTGTTTGTAACAGAGGGTGATATCGCTGAAGGCGCCGGCCGCCGCCGGCGGACAGACTTTCAGGAGGGGTTACCCCCTCCCGTCAGGATCACAGCGCGATGCGAATAACGTCATCCGGCTGGGTGGCCTCTTTCTGGCGTGTCGATTCCTGCTTCACGCTGACGTACAGCGTTTTGCCATCGGCGGAGAGGGTCAGGCTGTTCGGGTGAGTCGGGGTTTTAAAGGTCTTGACCACTTTGTAGGTCTTACCATCGATCACGCTCACTTCGCCGGCTTTACGGTGGGTCACGTAGGCTTCGTTGCGGGTCGGGTTAAACAGCACGGCCAGAGATTCCGGCGCGGCGATTTTCTCCAGCACTTTACCATCGCGAATATCGACCACCAGCACTTCCGGCTGTTTGCCATCGGTGATAAAAGCCCGGTGACCAGCGGTATCGAGGCTCAGGTTGAGGTAGAAGTGCTCTTTGCCGTCATCCTGCAGTTTCTTACGCGTCAGGATCTTATTGCTGGTGCTGTCGATGGTCACCAGTTCGCCATCGGCGTTGGTGGTGTAGATACGGTTCGCTTCCGCATCCACCGCCAGGCCCGTCGCCATCGCGCCGGTATTGGCAATAGTGTCTTTCAGCGTCAGCTTGTCGCCGTCCACCACCCAGATCACGCTCTCTTTACCCAGCCCGGTGATGTAGACAGTATTGGTTTTCTCGTTAACTGCCAGTTCGCGCGGGGCTAGCGGGCGCACGGTTTCGCTGCGCTGACGGGGATCGAGCACCAGACGCCCTTTCACCTTGCCGGTTTTTGCATCAATTGCCGTCACGCTGCTGTCGGTGGTGTTGCCAAACCACAGGGTCTGGGTAGCGTTGTTGATCGTCGCGCCGAACGGTTTTAGATCGTTACGAATAATCTGCGTCACTTCCAGCGTCGTCGGATCGAGACGGTAAACAATACCGCCCTTGTCCAGCGAACGGCTTTGCGAAGTCGCCACCCACAGCGCATTCTCCTGCTGGCTATAGGCCATTTCGTACGCGCCTTTACCAACGGCTTTGCGCAGCATTTCTTCCGCCGCGTGGGCGCTGAAGCTCCCCGCCAGCAGTAATGAAGTTAATAACAGTGAACGGCGCAGACGCGGCGCGGACAGATGACGTAATGACATGACGACTCCCTTTGATAAAACGAATATGTGCCTGCTCGACAGTGCTTCCGGGGCGCAAAATCATGGCTTTGCGCTACTCTTTGTAATGCGAATAGTAATCATTATTTATCGCAATGTGGAGAGTTAATTGCGTTTAGTCCATCCGGCATCACGCAATTCTTGCTATTTGTTAACTCAAATCCTGTTAAGTCTTTTCAAAAAATTTACAAAAGAGTTAACATATATACATATGTTCCGTTTGGTTCGTTTTGCGAGTAACTTTGATGAAAATCCTTTCCGTGCGCGCCGCCGCGCTCCCCGCACTGCTTCTGCCGCTTATATCCTCAGCGCCAACTGCCCACGCCGCTGAACAGACCATGGTGGTTACCGCCGCACCGTCGGCGGTTTCTGAACTCGATACTCCCGCCGCCGTAAGCGTGGTTAACGGCGACGAGATGCGCCAGGCCGCGCCGCGGGTCAATCTTTCCGAGTCGCTGGGCGCGGTACCGGGGCTACAGGTGCAAAACCGTCAGAACTATGCGCAAGATCTGCAGCTTTCGATTCGCGGCTTCGGCTCCCGCTCCACCTACGGCGTACGCGGGCTGCGCATATACGTCGACGGCATTCCGGCCACCATGCCCGATGGCCAGGGACAAACCTCGAATATTGATATTGGCAGCCTCGATTCGCTCGAAGTACTGCGCGGACCTTTTTCCGCCCTCTACGGCAACTCCTCCGGCGGGGTGATTAACGCCACCACCCAGACCGGCAGCCAGCCGCCCACTATCGAAGCCAGCAGCTACTACGGCAGCTTCGGTACCTGGCATTACGGTATGAAAGCGACCGGCGCGGTCGGCGACGGCAGCCATGCGGGCGACGTCGACTATGTGGTTTCCACCAACCGCTTCACTACCCACGGCTCCCGCGATCATAGCGGCGCGCGTAAGAATCTCGCCAACGCGAAGCTCGGCGTACGTATTAATGACGACAGCAAACTGACCCTGCTGTTTAATAGCGTGGATATTAAAGCCAATGACGCGGGCGGCCTGAGCTATGACGAATGGCAAAATAATCCCCGCCAGTCCCCAAGAGGCGATCAGTACAATACTCGCAAAACCATTAAACAGACCCAGGCCGGTTTGCGCTACGAGCGCCAACTGAGCGAGCAGGACGATCTGAGCGTGATGATGTACGCCGGCGAGCGTGAAACCACGCAATATCAGTCGATTCCTCGCGCTCCGCAGCTCAAACCCACCCATGCTGGCGGCGTGATTGACCTGACGCGTCACTATCAGGGGATTGATACCCGCTGGACCCATCGCGGCGAGCTGCTGGTGCCGGTCACTTTTACCACCGGACTTGATTATGAAACCATGACCGAGCGCCGTAAGGGTTATGAAAACTTTGTCATGAGCAACGGCGTGCCGCAGTACGGTGAAAAGGGCGACCTGCGCCGCAACGAACGCAATTTGATGTGGAACGTTGACCCCTATTTGCAAACCCAGTGGCAGCTCACCGAGAAACTCTCTCTTGACGCCGGCGTGCGCTACAGCTCGGTGTGGTTCGATTCCAACGATTATTACGTTACGCCGGGTAACGGCGATGACAGCGGCGAGGCCAGCTATCATAAATGGCTGCCGGCGGGCTCGCTGAAATACGCGGTAACCGATGCCTGGAACGTCTACATCTCCGCCGGCCGCGGTTTCGAAACGCCGACCATCAATGAGCTTTCCTATCGCTCAGGCGACCAGGGCGGGCTGAACTTTGGCCTGCAGCCTTCCACCAACGAAACCGTTGAAGTTGGCAGCAAAGCGCGAATCGGCAACGGCCTGTTGACCGCCGCGCTGTTCCAGACCGATACCGACAATGAGATTGTCGTCGACGCCAGCAGCGGCGGGCGCACCAGCTATAAAAACGCCGGTAAAACGCGCCGTCAGGGGATGGAGCTGGGGCTGGATCAGCAGTTCGGCGAGAGCTGGCGTTTAAAAGCGGCCTGGACCTGGCTGGATGCGACCTATCGCACCAATGTCTGTGACGATACCAGCTGTAAAGGCAATCGTATTCCGGGGATTGCCCGCAATATGGGCTACGCTTCCTTCGGCTATCAGCCCGAGAAAGGCTGGTACGCGGGCAGCGATATTCGCTATATGAGCGATATTATGGCTAACGATGAGAACACGGCCAAAGCGCCGTCCTGGACGGTGGTCGGCCTGACGACCGGCTATAAATGGAGCTACGGCAAGATGGATATGGATCTGTTTGGCCGGGTAGATAACTTGTTCGACCGCAGCTACGCGGGCTCGGTTATCGTGAATGAATCCAACGGCCGCTACTACGAACCGGCGCCGGGCCGTAACTACGGTATCGGGCTAAACCTGGCATGGCGGTTTGAGTAACGCTTGACCACGGCACCTCAACGGGATCGCGCGCAGGATCCTGTTGAGGCTGAGCCGTGGGCGCTCACTGACGTTAAATAACGTTTCTTAACGACAATTCGAAAATGATCTTTTCCGCCTGGCAGGAGAAGGCAATCGAAGCCTCAAGCTTTGCCTCATCACCGGCGGGCACGATGGTATAGTCGACCTGCGGCGGCTCGCTGGCGGGGGCGGCGGCAAGGGCACGTTCGCGGACCGCCGCGATGGTGGACTCAGCCTCTTCGCGGCTGGCGAAGTTTTTCTCAACCCGCCAGACGCAGTCCTCATTATCAATAATCGAGCCTACGTCGATGGCACAGCCTTTGGTACTGCATTTATCTACAACATCTTTCATTGCAATTATCTCCTGGAGTTTTCTTTAGAATAAGAATCCGCTGACGGAAAGCAAACCAGTAATATTCGTATGGTTGCGTCGTTTTATCATTATAGGCCTCCACGGGAAGCGACTTCTTGCGCCACCGCATGGCTACCTCCTGATTGCGCACAGATCAACCAGCTATGTTGGCTAAGCGTCGCGCGATGTCGGCGCTCAATCGTGCACGTCATCACACTATCCTGCGTTGAGCCTCGTTTATGTCGCTTTACGGCGTTACCCTTGTCACAAAACAACGCCAACAAGGAGCTGCCATGGCACTGCCAGTAATTATCGATTGCGATCCGGGTCATGATGACGCGATTGCCCTCGTTCTCGCCCTCGCCTCACCCGAACTTGATGTTAAAGCCGTGACGTCCTCCGCGGGAAACCAGACCCCGGACAAAACCCTGCGTAACGTACTGCGCATGCTCACCCTGCTTAAACGCCCGGATATCCCGGTAGCCGGCGGCGCGCTTAAGCCACTGATGCGGGAGTTGATTATCGCCGACAACGTGCATGGCGAGAGCGGTCTTGACGGCCCGGCGCTGCCGGAGCCGGGCTTTGCCGCGCAAAGCTGCACCGCCGTCGAGCTGATGGCCAATATCCTGCGCGACAGCGCCGAACCGGTTACGATCGTTGCCACCGGCCCGCAAACCAACGTCGCCCTGTTACTCAACAGCCATCCGGAACTGCATGCCAAAATCGACCGTATTGTGATAATGGGCGGCGCAATGGTGCTGGGGAACTGGCAGCCGGCAGTCGAGTTTAATATCTACGTCGACCCTGAAGCCGCGGAGATCGTTTTCCAGTCCGGTATTCCGGTGGTGATGGCTGGGTTAGACGTCACCCATAAAGCGCAAATCCACGTTGAGGATATTGAGCGTTTCCGCCGTATCGGCAACCCGATATCCACCATCGTCGCCGAACTGCTCGACTTCTTCCTTGAGTACCATAAGGATGAGAAATGGGGCTTTGTCGGCGCGCCGTTGCACGACCCGTGCACCATTGCCTGGTTGCTGAAGCCGGAGATGTTTACCACCGTTGAACGCTGGGTCGGCGTGGAAACGCAGGGGAAATATACCCAGGGGATGACGGTCGTCGATTTTTACAATCTGACCGGTAAGCAGCCGAACGCAACGGTGATGCTCGATGTCGATCGCCAGGCGTTTGTTGACCTGCTGGCCGATCGGCTGGCGTTTTACGCGTAAATCATCATAAAACCCGGCGGGCGCGGCGCCTGCCGGGAAAGCGATTACTCATCCGGAGAGACGCGAACCACCACTTTACCGAAATTCTCGCCCTTCAGCAGACCGATGAGCGCCTGCGGTGCGTTCTCCAGGCCGTCAACAACCTGCTCGCGGTATTTGATTTTCCCTGCCTGCACCCAGCGCCCCATCTCCTGCTGGAACTCGGCAATCCGGTGACCATAATCCTGGCCGATAATAAAGCCCTGCATACGGATGCGTTTTTTGAGGATCGTCGCCATCAGCAGCGGCAAGCGATCCGGGCCGTCGGGTAGCGCGGTGGCGTTGTAGCCGCTGACCAGGCCGCAAACCGGCACGCGGGCCGAGGTGTTCAACAGCGGCAGCACTTCATCGAATACTTTGCCGCCGACGTTCTCATAGTAGATATCGATGCCCTGCGGGCAGGCTTCTAACAGCTTAACGGCAAAATCGGGCGCGCGGTGATCGATACAGACGTCGAAACCCAGCGTCTCTACGGCATAGCGGCACTTCTCGCTGCCGCCCGCAATGCCTACCGTACGGCAGCCTTTTAGCTTCGCTATCTGTCCGACCGTTGCGCCAACCGGCCCGGTGGCGGCGGCGACCACCAGCGTCTCGCCCGCTTTTGGCTGGCCGATATCGAGCAGCCCCATATAGGCGGTAAAGCCCGGCATACCGAGGATCCCCAGCGCCCACGAAGGGTGTTCCGGGCTGTCGCCTAACTTCACCAGCCCGCTGCCGTCGGAAAGTTCATAATCCTGCCAGCCGCCGTAGCCCAGCACCCAGTCGCCGGGCTGAAAATCGGCATGGTTCGATGTCACCACGCGGCTCACGGTGCCGCCAACCATCACCGCGCCAATGGCGACCGGCGGCGAATAGGAAGGCGCGTCGCTCATCCGCCCGCGCATATAGGGATCCAATGACAGAAAGACGGTGCGCAGCAACAGCTGCCCCGGCCCAGGAGACGCGACCTCGCCCTCTTCCAGGCGGAAATTCTCCCCGGTTGGCTCGCCGTGCGGACGCGATGCCAGCAGCCAGCGGCGGTGGCGTTGCGGATTGAAAGCCATAACACACTCCTCTTTTGACAAGTCTGTATTGAGGCTAGCTGCTTTCCCGGCAGCGCGCATTGACATTATGAGGCAGATTGATTGAGTCGGACGACCAGATAGACGCAGGGCAGCGCGGTTTCATTAATAAAGCGGCAGTCGTTAGGCGGCCCGAGCTCCAGGCAGTCCCCCGCCTGCATCTCGTGGCGCGCATTGCCTTCGATAAACACCAGCTCGCCCTGCTGTAGCCAGATCAGCTGCCGGGCCTGGGCGTAGGATGACGCAGGCATTGGCACATCGCTGCCGGCCGGAAGCTCCACCTGCACCAGGTCGATTGGCAGGTCGCTGCGCGGCGAAACGTGGCGCCGCAGATAGTGGCTCTGCGGATCGCGCCACACCGGCTGATGCGCAAAGCGCAGCAGCTTGCCTTCCTGCATCTCCGCCCTGGCGATCAGCGTCGACATACTCATGCCGAAGGCGCCGGATAACCGTCCCAGCATCGATGCCGTCGGGCTGCTTTCGCCGCGCTCGATCTTGTGGATCATCGCCCGCGACGCCCCCGCCCGCTCCGCCAGTTCGTTCAGCGACCAACCGCGAGATTCCCGCTCGATTCGGATACGTGCGCTGATGCGCTGGTTAAGGTTGTCTTCTATAGTATTCATAGCGTGACACTATAGTGTAGCCCGCCTGTTTGCACAACCAGACGCCCGGCGTCGGAAATGAAGATGAAAAAGCCCGGCGCATCATTGGCCGGGCAAACACAGAGAGTCATTCAATCCGTTAATTTGAACAGCATTACGGCAATAAATGAAAAGAAATTATCCCGCTTAGATAAAGACGCGCAGACCCACTGCGCCAAGATGGTCGTCAATATTCCACGCTTCATTATCGTTGCCCCAGGCTTTTTCGTAGCCATATTCAAGATAAGTGACCGCGTTTGCGCCGAGCCAGTAATCGGTACCCAATACCGTCGACTGGAAGTGCTGTCCCTCCATCGCATCGCCGCCCTGCGACCAGTTAAAATCAACGTACACGCCCCAGGCCGGGGTGATTTTAAACTGTGAGTCATATTCCAGACCGAGAACCGTTTCCTGGTCATCACCCTGCGGGTTATTATGTTCGTAATGGCCGCTGGTCGCCGCGTTAACATCATTCACTTTATTGAGGTAATAAGTCACTTCCGCGCCGTTATACCAGGCATGATCGCCAACGCTTGTCGTATATTTCGCGTTCATGCCCATGCTATAAGTATTGCCGTCATAGGCATCGCCGTTATTATCGGTGTAATTAAAACAGTGGCCATTCGGGCCAAAATTCTGGCAGCCGCTGACTGAACCGCTATTTACCGTGTAATTGTTATACGCCACCGCGCTGGAGACGGAAAAGCCGTTATCCCAACGGTACTGCGCGGCAACCGCCGCTCCGCCGTGAACGGTGGCTGACCCATCGCGGTAGGCGTCGTGCAAGTTGGGGCCATCGCCATAGGAAGCAAACCCGATGCTGTCGACGTTGTCATTGCCTTGTCCCATGACGCCAACAGTCATATTTTTATCACTGTAATAGTAGATCGCCGCAGAATTAATTATATCCGTCGACATCCCGGCGGTATCATGTTTCGCTTTACCGCCCCAGGCATAAGTCGTATCAATACCCAGTCCCCAGTCGGTAGGGGCGTATTGTTTGCCGAAGGTCACGACGCCATATTGATCGTTACCAATACCGGCATACGCCTGCCGCGTATAGACATCGTTGCCCTGATCATCGGTGGCGGAATCTAAACCATGAACACCGGTCTCATAATAACCGACGGCATAATTACTCAGGCCATTCAGGTCAAAATTATGGCGCAGGGCAATCCCCAGCCGCGAGTCATTATTCTGTATATTATGTTCCTGAGTATGAGCAGAATCCGTTTTGGCCATTAAACGTACGGATCCTAAAATACCGATTGCCGTATCGTCATTACTCCACAGCGTCTCCCCTTTGGTCTGCGTTGCGGTATAAGCCGGCGCAGCCTGTAGCGCAGAAGGTTCCGCCGCCATTGCGCTATTCGCGAATAGCGTACCGATGGATATTGCCAGTACTGAAGGCATGAATTTTTTCATATTTTGTGTCTGCGCCATCGCTTCACCCTTTTAGCAAATTTATTCCGTGCGTATAAATACGCACAATATTGTGAGTAGAATATGGTTATATAAAAACCAACAGAGCAGCGCGCTATATTAAATAGCGACCCGCATACTCTGATTAATCACAATATATCCGCGAGGATTGAGTTATTTCTATTGGCTGAAATGCAAAAAAGGAATGCCATCACAACGAATCACACCATTATCAATAAAATCATGGAGTTACATTATTACTGGCACCATTGCCAGATGTCATTAAACAATAATAGTGGTAAATAAAAATGTGGAATGTTACGGCAAATTA
This sequence comes from Klebsiella pasteurii, assembly GCF_018139045.1. Classification (NCBI taxonomy): domain Bacteria; kingdom Pseudomonadati; phylum Pseudomonadota; class Gammaproteobacteria; order Enterobacterales; family Enterobacteriaceae; genus Klebsiella; species Klebsiella pasteurii. Next base: position 902,353 of record NZ_CP073236.1, on the reverse strand, counting down.
ATAGCAATATATTAAATGAATTATCGAATTAAAAATTATCGATGTGAGTGATGATTTTGCCGCCGGACCCGGCGACGCAATCCTCGTATCCTCCGACGCAGCTCAGCCGAGGAGAAAATTTCTGCCTAAAACAGATGACAGCCTTGCGTACATTATTGTAATAATATCGTACTACTATAGTGTACAAACCTTGAGGGTTACCATGACCATCCGCCATGCCAGCAAAGACGATTGCGCGGCAATCGCTGAAATCTACAACCATGCGGTACTGCATACCGCCGCTATCTGGAACGACAAGACCGTCGATACCGACAACCGTATTGCCTGGTTTGAGGCCCGACAGCTCGTCGGCTATCCGGTGCTGGTCAGCGAAGAAAACGGCGTGATTACCGGTTACTCCTCCTTCGGAGACTGGCGCGCCTTTGACGGTTTTCGCCATACCGTCGAGCATTCCGTCTATGTTCACCCCGATCATCAGGGTAAAGGGCTGGGCCGCAGCCTGCTGGTCGCCCTCATCGCCGAGGCGAAACGGTTAAATAAGCATGTTATGGTTGCCGGTATCGAGGCGCAAAATCAGGCTTCACTGCATCTGCATGATACCCTGGGCTTTATCACCACCGGGCAAATGCCGCAGGTAGGCACCAAATTTGGTCGCTGGCTGGATCTGACCTTTATGCAGCTGCAGCTTGACGATCGCCGCGATCCGGACGGCAGCGCATGAATCAAACCCTGACCCTCGCCTGTTTAGTGGCCGCCGGCGTCGGACTGGTACTGCAAAATACGCTGATGGTGCGCATTACCCAGTCCGCATCGACTATCCTGATCGCCATGCTGCTTAACTCGCTGGTCGGCATCGTGATTTTCGTGACCATATTGCTGCTTAAGCACGGCGCGGCGGGGTTTCAGGAGCTGGCGATTAGCGTAAAGTGGTGGACGCTCATTCCCGGCCTGCTGGGCTCGTTCTTCGTCTTTGCCAGCATCAGCGGTTATCAGAACGTCGGAGCGGCAACCACCATTGCGGTGTTGATTGCCAGCCAGCTGGTGGGGGGGTTAGTGATGGATCTGATTCGCGCGCACCACGTCCCGCTTCGCGCGCTGATTGGCCCGCTCTGCGGCGCGGTGATGCTGGTGGTCGGCGCCTGGCTGGTGGCCAGACGCCAGTTCTAGCCGCTAAGCTAGTGAATTTCGCCGCCGCGGGTCAGCTGCTCGCGGCGCGCCTCCTGCTCCTCGTGCTGCTGGCGGCCATGGTGGGCGATGGCAGTCCGCAAACGCTGCTGCTGAACGTAGCGCTCTTCCCGTCCCAGCTCCGCGTCATCGCTCAGCGCGATCAGCAGTTCATTCATGTGGGTAATGACGCTTTCGGCAATCGCGGCGTCCACGCGGGCGACGACCTCATCCAGATGCGACATGTTTTTCTCCTTGCGGCTTAGTTGAGTTTAACTTTGGAAAAATCACTGCCCATCAGGCTCACGCTGTAGCCGCTGACGTTGCTGCGCGTCGCGTAGAAGGTCTTCCCGGTCGCCAGGGTGATCCAGGGGGCCTGCTGCTGAAAAATCGTCTGCGCCTCGCCGTATAGCTTAGCGCGCGCCTGAGGATCGCTGACCAGGATAGCCTTTTTCACCAGCGCATCGTAGGACTTATCGCACCAGCGGGCGACGTTAGAGCCGGTTTTGATGTTATCGCAGCTTAACAGGGTGCCGGCGAAGTTATCCGGATCGCCGTTATCGGACATCCAGCCAAACAGCGCGCTGTCGTGCTCGCCTTTACGCATTCCGGCGAGATATTCCCCCCACTCATAGGTGACGATTTTGGCTTTAATCCCGACCTTGCTCCAGTCATTCTGGATCATCTCGGCAATACGGCGCGAATTAGGGTTATAGGGACGCTGCACCGGCATCGACCACAGGGTCACTTCGGCCCCCTTCTCCAGTCCGGCCTGCTTGAGCAGGTCTTTCGCTTTTTGCGGATTGTAGTCGTAGTCCGGTAGATCTTTCTTATAGCCAAGCATATTGGCGGGGATCGGTGATTTCGCGACGCTGCCGGAGTCGAGGAACACCGCTTTTACGATCGCCTGCTTGTCGGTCGCGTAGTTCAGCGCCTGGCGCACCAGGACATTATCAAACGGTTTTTTCTCGGTATTGAACGCCAGATAACCAACGTTGAGCGCTTCTACCGAATGCAACGCCAGATCTTTATTGCCCTTAATCACCGGGAACTGTACCGGCGATGGCGCGGGAATAATCTGGCACTCATTGGTTTGCAGCTTCGCCAGTCGCGTCTCAACGTTCGGCGTGATCGAGAAGATCAGGTGTTTGGTTGGTACCTCGCCGTCCCAGTAGTGCGGATTGGCGATATAACGGATCTGCGAATCCGCTTTATATTGTTGTAGCGCGTAAGGTCCGGTGCCGACAGGCCAGGTATCAACATACTCCGGGGTCCCTTTTTTCAGCATCGCATCGGCATATTCGGCAGAGAGTATCGACGCAAAATCCATGCCCCAGTCGGCGAGGAACGCTGCGTTGGGTTCGCTCAGCACAAACTGGACGTGGTAATCATCGACCTTTTTAACCTCTTTGATCAGCTTATCCAGCCCAACGTCGTGAAAGTATTCGTAATGTCCCTGGGAAACATTATGGTACGGATGGTTGGCATCTTTCTGCCGCAGCACCGAGAACAGCACGTCATCGGCGTTGAAATCGCGGGTAGGCTTAAAGAATTTGTTGCTGTTGAACTGCACGCCCTTGCGCAGGGTGAAAGTCCAGGTTTTGCCGTCCGGCGAGACGCTCCATTCGGTCGCCAGCGAAGGAATTGGCGTGTTTTTCACCGGATCGAAGTTTATCAGGCGGTTATAAAGCACCTGGGAACTGGCGACGAACGACGGGCCCGAGCTGGCAATCTGCGGGTTGAAAGATTCCGGTGAAGCTTCGGAGCAGTAGACCAGCGTATCGTTGCCCGCCGCCCAGGCGCTGGCCGCCGGAAAGAGTGCGCTCAACGCCAGCGCAAGCAGCGTTTTCCCTGTAGACATGGTTATAAGCCTTATGAATTTGTTATAAGTGCTTTAATAACAGCACAGGAGAATTCAACCGGCAAATAATCAATTGCTATCAGGTTATGCTAAAAACCGCATTTTCGCCGATTAATTCTACATCCGCTCATTTGACGTCATTGAATCCAGCAATAAATGTGAAGCGTACGGAAGGTTACGAAAAAAGCGGGCGATAACCGCCCGGCCGGCATCGCGCACCCGCACCACCCGGTAGACTCGGCAAATCGTAACGTCAGGAGAAGATAACAATGACCATAACCTGCAGCCTGTACACTAACGGCCAGTGGCATGATGCCGAAGGCCGCGCCACCTTTACCCGCAATAATCCGCTGACGCAAGAGACCGCCTCCGTTGCCAGCGCAGCCAGCCTGGCAGACGCTCGCCGCTGCGCCGATGCCGCGGGTGCGGCGTTCCCGCAGTGGCGCGACACAATCCCCGCCGAGCGTCGACGCCTCCTGCTGGAAGCCGCAGAAGAGATGCTGCGCCGCGAAGCCAAGTTCATTGCCGCGATGGCGGCAGAAACGGGGGCCGCCGCGCACTGGGCCGGTTTTAACGTTCACCTGGCCGCCGATATTCTGCGTGAAGCCGCCGCGCTAACCACGCAAATCGAGGGACAGGTGATCCCCTCCAATGTGCCGGGAAATCTGGCGCTGGGCATCCGCCAGGGCGCGGGAGTCGTGCTCGGCATGGCGCCGTGGAATGCGCCATTGATCCTGGCGACCCGCGCTATCGCCACGCCGCTGGCCTGTGGAAATACGGTTATTCTCAAAGGCGCGGAGCTGTCACCGGCAACCCAGGGGTTGATCATTGATGCCCTGGCAGCGGCAGGCTTTCCCGCCGGGGTGGTCAATTATCTGACCTGTCCCCCCGCCGACGCGCCTGCGCTGGTGGAGTCTCTGATCGCCCACCCCGCCGTTCGCCGCATCAATTTCACCGGTTCGACGCCGGTGGGGCGGATAATCGCCCGCACCTGCGGTGAACATCTGAAACCCGCGGTACTGGAGCTGGGCGGCAAAGCGCCGCTGCTGGTGCTGGATGACGCTGACCTCGAACAGGCCGCGGCAGGGGCAATTTTTGGCGCCTTCGCCAATGCCGGGCAAATCTGTATGTCAACCGAGCGCATCATCGTCGATGCCGCCGTCGCGGAACCGTTCGTGGCGCTGCTGGCCAAACGAGCCGCCGCCCTGCCCGCCAGCCTTCTCGGTCCGGTGGTGGAGATGAGAACCGTCGCCCGCTGCAACGCGCTAATAGAGGACGCGCTGGCGAAAGGCGCGCGCCTCCTCGCGGGCGGCATGTCGGACTCAACGCAGATGCGCGCCACCCTGCTCGATGGCGTAACCCGCGAGATGCGCATCTGGCATGAGGAGTCATTTGGCCCGGTGAAATCGATTATTCGCGTTCAGGATGAAGCCGAAGCGCTGGCCGTCGCCAATGAAAGCGAATATGGCCTCTCGTCGGCGATCTACAGCCGGGACAGCGCCCGGGCGTGGAACCTGGCGCAAAATTTGCAAACCGGCATTTGCCACATTAACGGCCCCACCGTGCATGATGAGGCGCAAATGCCGTTTGGCGGCTGCAAATCGTCGGGCTACGGCCGCTTTGGCGGACGCGCGGGGGTGGCGGAGTTTACCGAGCTGCGCTGGATAACGCTGCAAACGCTCCCGCGCGAGCTGCCGTTTTAAGCCTCAGGGCTGCCAGTGGTTATTGAATTCCCACAGGCGATTGAAGGCAACATCATCAAGCTGACGTTCTGCGGCGGTATTGCCGCGGAACGGCCGGGAGGTGGTGGCCGCAGCGCCCCAGGGGGAAAGCCGATCGTAGCTTTGATCGATAGTGCTGTTGGCGATAAGCGCCTGCCCGTTAGCGGTTTTTCCGGGTAAATAGCCGGTCTTGCCCGCCCCCTGGTCCCAGGCGCGGCCAAGCTTCGCCTTGAAGCCGCCCCGATAGCCGCTATCGCCGGTAAAACGGCTGTTGATCACCAGAAATCCACACGGGTTATCCGGCAGCGTATTCGGCGCAAGCACGTAAGCTTCGGGCGAGAGGCGCGTTGAGACGGTGTGAAAATGGACATTATCAAAAACCACGTTTGCCCGGCCAAAAACATAGTCCACATCGCCTTCTATGTAGCTGTCTTTGACATATACCCGGCTGATACGGTCGGTCACCGCCTCATTGCGCCGATTGCTGGTATTGACATAGAGCGTATCCTGGCGTCCCAGCAGACGGACGTTCTCCAGCTGCACCCGATCGCCATCGGTCCGCAGCGCCACGCCCTGATGGGTCCCACCGTCGACGTTGTCCAGCAGGCTATTGACTACGCTGAGGTTCAGCAGCTGAAAATCCGCGCTTTGTGACCACATCACCGCCGCGCAGTTGGTGCCTATCGTCCTGGCGGTGCGTCCGGCGCAAAGCGCATACTGATACCAGGCCGGATCGCCTTCACGATACTGTTGCTGGCTATTCACCTGCTGGCGATAGCGCGTTACCGGGAATTGCGAGTCGATTGCCAGCTCTATTCTCACCGCTTCAGGGTTATCCCCGGCGCCGTAGAGGGTTATCGGCGGCGCCCCTTCTGGGATATAGACCGTCTCCCGATAGATACCCGGTTCAATGCGGATATAAATACGCCCATCACCGGCCGCGTGCTGGTTGATTGCCGCATTGACCGCCTGCTGAATGCGGGTGAACGGCGCGCCCGATGGCGCCACGCGCCACGCGCTTTCGGCCCGCGGGAGACGCGCAGGCGATGGCGACCAGGGGCCATCGGGGGCACTCAACGCGCCGCCTTGCGCAAAATAGCGTTCCATGGTGAAGGTTGCCGCTTCCGCCGCCGTAAGCTGTGGGCGGGAGGTTGTCCCGCGCGGATTTTGCGACACGCACCCTTGCAGAAGCAGCGGTGTACAGAGTAAAGCCGAGATACCCAGGATAGTGATTTTTCGCATTTCACGCTCGCCAAAAAAATAAAAAAACGGAATACCAAAATAAATGAAATATTGTTTCTTTTTGTGTATAGCGATCACGAATCAGGCTTCTGCGTCAATACCGGCGTAAAAATCGGCCAGCGTACGCGCCAGCGCTGAGGGGTTTTCCCACGCCATGGAATGCCCGGCCTGCGGGATCATCAGCAGCGGGATCCCGGCGGCTTCACTCTCCGTCGCTTCCTGGGCAGGCAGCGATAATGCTCCGTATATCAGCGCTCTGGGGCAGGATAAATTGACAAAGCGCGCGAACCAGGAGGGATTAGCACCCTTCACCAGACTGACCGCGCCGCGCCACACCGCCCAGGGGGCGCTGTTTTGCAGGCAGCCGGCCCATGGCGAGGTTTCGGTGGAAAGCATATCGGCGTAACCACGGGCAATAAAGCGTTCTTCCGTTTGCCCGGCGATGCGCCTGCTGTACATTCCGCCCCCGGGATAGAGATTGGGTTCGGCTACCAGCAGCGCCCGCACCCGTTCGGCAAGCCGCCCGGCCGCTTCAATCGCGACGCTGCCGCCCATGCTGTGACCAAATAAATAGCAGCGTTCAAGGGCTAAGCGATCCACCAGCTCGGCCACTACCGCGGCCTGATCGGCGATACGGTAGCTGAAGGATTCAGGTTTATCGCTATAGCCGAAGCCGGGTAAATCGACAAGGATCATTCGCCGCCCGGCCAGCGCCGGGTCGGCAGCAACGCGCGGATAATCATAGCTTGAGGCACAGCCCAGGCCGTGGATAAAGACAATGGGTTCGCCGCGACCGGGCAGATCGAGCCAGCGCACGGTGGCGCCAGCCTGAGAAGAATAAAAACCGTTCATCGAAAAGCCTCCATTTAATTACGCCTGTTTTTTTATACAGTCATAACGTAAGGTGAGCTATCGATTTTTAAATCAAAACAGGGAGACCAGCAGCGCCATGGGAAAACTGAACGGCCAGGTCGCGCCAATCAGCAGCGCCGCCAGCAGTCGGATCCAGCGGCTCTCTTTGGTTAAGAACCAGCTTATTACCGCACAAACACAGCCCATAACTGCATAAAAAACCAGCATTTTCTGGTATAAAGTCATTTTTCTTCTTCCTTCCCTGACCGGCATTTACGCATATCGCGATGCCTTTTCGCATCCGCAGAGTGCGTCAGGGATTATGGCATTTTTAAAACACACAACAGGGTTAATTTCGGAAAAACGCCTGATTCATCTTTGTCCGATAGCGCAACCTCTAAGCTCGTACTATAACTGTAGAGGCTTATTCATAAAGGTGGCGTTATGGATGTTTCCAGCAAAACCGTCCTTCTGATAAATGTCGGCGCGGCACTCGCGCTTATCGGCCTGTTATCCGTTCGTTTTGGTTGGTTTTAAAGATTTTACTCAGCAGCGAAACCTAAAAAAGCAGCCTGGTCAGGCTGCTTTTTTACGATTTGAAAGACCCCGCCTCCGCTGCAGGCGCACGCTTTTGCGCGGCCATCAACCTTTGAACTTCTGGATTCCATGCCGGCAGCAGATCGACTTTTTCACTATCCCACGCGGCTGCCATGCAAATCGATTCCGCGACCCCCTGCTTTTCACAGCCAATAATCTGTTTGGCCGGAAAATTGCCGTAAAGCATCGCCGTGGCGCAGGCCACAAAGAGAAAACACGCTATTTTTTTCAAAACAATATCAACTTCGAAGCAACAAATTGCGCCGAATGTTCGCATGAGCGGCTATAGAAAGTCAAACGCCCGGCGCGTCGCGTATTAGCCGTAATGACGCCCGTAAATTTAACAAAAATATTACATTCACCATCAACTTATAGGTGAAGGCGGGGATTAAATATCGTCAAAGTTAAATCGCTGCCGTTAGAGATATTAATCTCACCTGTCGCCGCAAATTCCAACATAAATAATAGGGTTAATATCAACCATAAATATGACTGCTGCGCCGTAATCCATACATAACGGTATTGCCGAAAGCGAATGCGCTTTTCATTGCACGGGGTAATTGTTCATTACTCTTTATACGCGCAGATTCGCGAGAGCATTTTGCGATCATCATTATTAGCAGGGTCAGCGGCAGCGAGGATTTCAGCAAAATGAACACACCAACAAAAAGAACAAATATATCAATATTTTACACTAGATCATGATAACCAAAAGCCTGCGAATTGTTTTAAATGATAAGAAATATCATTTGCGTTATTTAGCACAAAATCATACATTCATAATCACAAGTTATGCGAAGCTTGTTTTTTACTCATTTATTTTTGAGGTGGCACATGTCCGGAATCGCCGTTCTTATTGTGGCGTTAATTTTATTAGTTGCTGCAATTTATAATCTTTTTTCCTACGTTCGCGAGCGTCGCCAGGCGAGTTTACCGAGCAAAAAAACAAAACGTTAGCCTGATTATCATTTACCAAAAAATAGATGCCTTGATACGTAATAAATGCGCGACCGCATGACATCGGGCAAACTCGCAGTAACAAACCAGTAGCGTCTGAACAACAAAAAGCCCCTGCAGATGATGCAGGGGCCCGGGAATGAGTATCGTCATATCGCGGCATCCCGCTCAGGGCGCATCGCGCGCCCCGGGGAAGGATACCAGCCCCATCCGGCGCTTATCTCCGGCACTCATCATGGCTTAGCTCTTGAAGGGGCATAAGAATACTCTCATAAAACCCCGCTTCCGTTTTAACTTTTTCTGCTATCGCTAACTATTAGCAGGGTAATGTATCCACTCAGGGATTATCACGACTGTGCCCTACCCGTGTTTAATCATTACGTGCCGGATAGTGGTGTAATCCTCCAGGCCATACATCGACATATCTTTGCCATAGCCGGAAAGCTTCTGCCCGCCGTGCGGCATTTCGCTGACCAGCATGAAATGGGTGTTGACCCAGGTGCAGCCATACTGCAAACGCGCGCTAAGGCGATGCGCTCTGCCGACATCCCTGGTCCACACCGACGAGGCCAGACCATACTGTGAATCGTTAGCCCAGCTTAGCGCCTGCTCTTCATCAGTAAACGAGGTGACGCTGACGACCGGGCCGAATACCTCGCGTTGGACAATCGCATCTTCCTGCCTGGCTCCCGCCAGCAGCGTCGGCTGGTAATAGTAGCCGTTACCGGACGCTTTGTTGCCGCCGGCGATCACTTGAATATGCGGCAGCGCGCGGGCGGCATCGACGGCGGCGCTGACCCGGTCCAGATGTGCTTGTGAACTCAGCGGCCCCAGCTCGGTGGTCTCATCGTCCGGCGGGCCCATCTTCAGGCTGGCGACCGCGGCGCCGAGTTTTTCCACCAGTTGGTCATAAATCCCGGCCTGGGCGTAAATCCGGCAGGCGGCGGTGCAGTCCTGACCGGCGTTATAGAAACCAAAGGTCCGTACCCCCTCCACCACCGCATCGATATCCGCATCATCAAAGACGATAACCGGCGCTTTCCCGCCCAGTTCCATATGGGTACGCTTAATCGACGACGCGGTGTGGCCGATGATATGCGCGCCGGTGGCAATCGAACCGGTCAACGACACCATGCGCACCTTTGCATGGGCGGTGAGCGGATCGCCGACGGTAGCGCCGCGGCCAAACAGCACGTTAAGCACCCCGGCGGGGAAAATCTCTTTTGCCAGTTCGCCCAGCTTCAGCGCGGTCAAGGGGGTAATCTCCGAGGGTTTGATCACCACGCAGTTGCCGGCGGCCAGCGCCGGTGCCAGCTTCCACGCCGCCATCATCAGCGGGTAGTTCCACGGCGCGATGGAGGCCACCACGCCAACCGGATCGCGGCGGATCATGGAGGTGTGGCCCTCGAGATACTCACCGGCCGCCATACCCGGCAGACAGCGCGCCGCCCCGGCAAAGAAGCGGAACACATCGGCGACCGCCGGCAGTTCATCGTTGATCACGCAGTGCAGAGGCTTGCCGCAGTTGAGCGATTCAAGCTTAGCCAGCGTCTGCGCATGTTCGTCAATCACGTCCGCCAGCGCCAGCAGGCATTCAGCGCGGCTCTTGGGCGTGGTCTGGCTCCAGTTGACAAAGGCCTGGTCTGCGGCCTCAACCGCGGCCTCAACCTGCGCCGGCGTAGCTTCAGCTATCGACACGATCTCTTCACCGGAGGCAGGATTAAACACCGGCACAGCCTCGCCTTCCCCAGCCACTAACTTACCGTTAATCAAAAGGTTATTTTGCATAGCATTATCCTGTATCGGTATTTTATTTTCCGTTTTCAGCGCTGATGTCGCCGTCACGGGTGAGCCACCAGGCCCCCAGAATCGGAATCATCGTCACCACCATCACCAGCAGCGCAACCACGTTGGTTATCGGGACATCGCGCGGGCGTCCGAGCTGATTGAGCAGCCAGAGCGGCAGCGTACGCTCGTGTCCGGCGGTAAAGGTGGTAACGATAATTTCATCAAACGACAGGGCAAACGCCAGCATGCCTCCCGCCAGCAGCGCCGAACCCAGATTAGGCAGCACCACATAGCGAAAGGTTTGCCAGCCCGTTGCGCCTAAGTCCATCGACGCTTCGACGAGACTCCAGGAGGTCCGGCGAAAGCGGGCAATCACGTTGTTAAACACCACCACGACACAGAAGGTCGCGTGGCCTACGACTATCGTCAGCAGCCCCGGCTCCAGATTGACGGCCTTAAAGGCGGTGAGCAGCGCCAGTCCGGTAATAATGCCGGGCAGCGCTATCGGCAACAGCAGCAGCAACGACACGGCGTTCTTACCAAAAAACGCGCTGCGCCACAGCGCACCTGCAGCCAGCGTGCCAAGTACCAGGGCGATAGCGGTGGAAAGCGCGGCAACCTTAAGTGACAACGTCACGGATTCGATAATGTCGCCGCGCCCCGCAGCTTCGCTAAACCAGCGCAGCGTCAGGCCCTGCGGCGGAAAGCTGAAGGCGGCGTCTTCGGTATTAAACGCATAGAGGGCGATAATCAGTAGCGGGAAATGCAGGAAGATTACCCCGCCCCAGGTTGCCACCTTCAGGAGCAGCGGCGCGCGGTCAGAGTGCATCAAACGCTCCCAGACGTTTCACGAACGCCAGATAAAGGGCAATCAGCACGATTGGTACGAGGGTAAAGGCCGCCGCCATCGGCATATTGCCAATCGCTCCCTGCTGGGAATAGACCATATTGCCGATAAAGAACCCCGGCGGCCCCACCAGCTGCGGGACGATAAAATCGCCGAGCGTCAGGGAAAAGGTAAAAATCGATCCCGCGGCAATGCCGGGAATCGCCAACGGCAGAACCACGTAGCGGAATGTCTGGCGCGGACGGGCGCCAAGATCGGCGGAGGCCTGAAGCAACGACGGCGGCAGGCGTTCCAGCGCAGCCTGCACCGGCAGGATCATAAACGGCAGCCAGATATAGACGAACACCAGAAAGCGGCCCAAACCGGAAGTCGACAGCGTATTGCCGCCTACCGCGGGGATCGTCAGCACCAGACTCAGCAGGCTTTCCAGCCCCAAATGGCGCAGAAACCACTGCGCGACGCCATCTTTTGCCAGCAGCAGCGTCCAGGCATAGGCTTTGACGATATAGCTCGCCCACATCGGCAGCATTACGGCGATATAGAAAAACGCCTTCATCTTGCCGCGGGTGTAGCGGGCCATATACCAGGCCATAGGCAATGCCAGGATCGCGCTGGCGATCGTTACCGACAGCGCCATCATCAGAGTACGGAGAATGATGTCGTAGTTTGCCGGGTTAAACAACGCCCGCAAATTGGCCAGCGTCAGGTCCTGAGTCACTGACATGGTGAAATCATCGAAAGTGTAGAAGCTTTGCCATAGCAGGGTCAGCAACGATCCCAGATAGACAATGCCGAACCACATTAGCGGGCCAAGAAGAAGCAAAAACAGGGCCAGCGAGGGTTTACGCCAAAACAGCGCGGATAAGCGCCCGGGAGAAGCGGACGGAATCGCCATCGTCATATCAGCCCCCGCTCTCCAGCGGCACCATTGCCGCACGCGACCACGAAGCCAGCACCGTTTGTCCCACCGGCGGTGCGTTTAACGCGGCATGACCATCAACGTTCGCCTGACTCACCAACAGCTTCTCGCCATCGGCCAGCTTGAGTTCGACCCGAGTCGCGGCCCCCTGATACTGTACCGCCTGTACCACCCCCGCAATCTGGATCTCACCGGCGGTATTCAGACGAATATGCTCCGGACGCAGCGACCAGGATCCCGCCATCGCGCAGAGCCTATGCGCCCGTTCTCCGCTGAACACGTTGGCGGTACCGACAAAGCTGGCCACAAACGCCGTTTTCGGCCGCAGATAGAGGTCCTGGGGCGCATCAATCTGTTCGATTCGCCCATTATTAAACACAGCCACCCGATCGGACATCGACAGTGCTTCCCCCTGATCATGGGTAACAAAAATAAAGGTGATGCCCAGCGCCTGCTGCAGTTTTTTCAACTCCAGCTGCATCTGCTCACGCAGCTTTAAATCCAGCGCGCCGAGCGGCTCATCCAGCAGCAGGACCCGCGGCTGATTCACCAGCGCGCGGGCGATCGCTACCCGCTGACGCTGTCCGCCGGAAAGCTGTGATGGCCTTCGCGCGTGCACAAACGCGAGCGCGACCCTCTCCAGCGCCTCCATCGCGCGGGCGTGACGCTCCTTTTTGCCGATTCCTTTAACCATCAGACCGTAGGCGACGTTATCGAGCACCGACATATGAGGAAACAGCGCGTAATCCTGGAAAACGGTATTAACGTCGCGCTGCCACGGCGGCAGCTCGCTGGCCGGTTTACCAAAAATGCGAATCGCGCCGCCAGAGAGCTGTTCAAACCCGGCAATCAGGCGCAGGCAGGTGGTTTTGCCGGAGCCGGAGGGCCCCAGCATGGAGAAAAACTCACCGTCGCGAATGGCGATGCTGACGCCATCCACCGCCCGTACGTCGCCGTACAGCCGCGAGACATTATCGAACTCTACCGCGTGCATATTGTTCGCCTCCGGCGACTTAACGACCGCCCATAATCGCGATGTAATCCTGGGTCCAGCGGCTGTAGGGTACGAATTTCCCGCCTTCCGCGACCGGCGTTTTCCAGAACGCGATTTTGGTGAACTCGTTATAGCCGTTGGTCTCGCAGCCCTTATCTCCCAGTAGCGTACTGGCTTTGCACCCTTCAGGAACCACCGGCAGAGAACCAAACCAGGCAGCGACATCGCCCTGGACTTTCGGCGTCAGCGACCAGTTCATCCATTTATAGGCGCAGACCGGATGTTTTGCGTCGCTATGCAGCATGGTGGTATCCGCCCAGCCGGTAACCCCCTCTTTCGGGAAAACGGTAGCAATCGGCTGGCCTTCCGCTTTCAGGCCGTTGGCCTGATACGGCCAGGCGCTGGAGGCCACGACGCCTTCGTTTTTAAAATCACTCATCTGTACGGTGGTATCGTGCCAGTAGCGATGAATCAGGGCGTGCTGATCGCGCAGAACCTTGAGTACCGCCTGATATTGCGCTTCGGTGAGCTGATAGGGGTCGGTGATACCGAGCTGCGGCTGGGTGGCTTTGACAAAGAGCGCAGCATCGGCAATATAAATCGGCCCGTCATAGGCCTGCACCCGGCCCAGGTTGGTTTTGCCGTCCGGCAGATTTTGTTTGACGAACACCACGCTCCAGCTATCAGGCGGCGTCGGGAAGATTTTGCTGTTGTACATCAGCAGATTCGGCCCCCACTGGTACGGGGTGCCGTAAACCTTACCGTTGACGTTGAACCATGCGCCTTTTTCCACCCGCGGGTCGAGGGACTTCCAGTTGGCGATCAGCGAGGTGTCAATCGGCTGTACGCGCTTGCCCATAATCAGGCGCAGCGAAGCGTCGCCGGAGGCGGTGACCAGGTCATAACCGCCTTTCGCCATCAGGCTGACCATCTCGTCGGATGTGGCGGCGGTTTTAACATTGACCTGACAGCCCGATTCTTTTTCAAACTGGGTTACCCAGTCGTAGCTTTTATCGGTCTGTCCCCGTTCGATATATCCCGGCCAGGCGATAATATCGAGACGGCCTTCGCCTTTATCGAGAGAAGTCGGCGGCTCGGCGGCCTGCGCCGTCAGGAAAACCATACCCAGCACGCATAAGCTGCCGCGGGCAATTTTATTGCTCATCGGGTCTTACTCCTGTCACAAGAAAATGAGCGGCAGCCGTGCCGTAAAAATATCTCCCTTAATAACAGTAGACGGCGCGCTATAGCCCCCTGGGGAAATTTATTCAGGTTGTGACAAGGGGCGCATTACGCAAAAACGAGATACACGGGATAACTTTGTGGATTATAGACAAGGAGTTAGCGAGATAATACGACTATGCAAATTTCATATGGCTCGTGCCGGTAAAATAATAACCGGCATGATAACTGAAAGACTAAGGCGGCTTATTTTTCGGCGAGGATAATCGCCGGATATAAACAAAACGACAGCATGGCGACCAACCTGTTTTAACCGCTGCCGTGCATGCCTGACGGGCGCAATTTTAGCTAGGCCAACATCTCGCGAATCAGATCGCCCAGCCGCTTAACCCCCTGCTCCTCTCTTTCGCCCCAGCCCCACGCGGTGTTAAAGCGGAAAAATGCGGTCCAGCTGTCAGTGGTGGAGAACATTTTTCCCGGCGCAATGCTGATGTTATACGCTAGCGCGCGGGCGCTCAGCTCCCCCGCGTCGCTCCCGGCGGGGAGCTCAAGCCAGAGAAAATAGCCGCTATCGCTATGATGAATTTTTACTTCTGCCGGAAGATGGCGCAGCAGCGCCTGCCAGGCCAGCTGCTTGCGCTCGGCAAGCTGGCGGCGCAAACGCCGCAAATGGGCGTCGTAGCGCTTGGTCGAAAGGTAATCCACCAGCGCCAGCTGCATTGGCGAACTGGTAGAGAGCGTGCTCATCAGCTGTAGCTGCTGAATACGTCGGGCGTGCTTGCCCGCCGCCACCCAGCCAATGCGAAAGCCGGGGACCAGGCATTTCGAAAACGAGCTGCAGTGCAGCGTCATATCGTCGCGATCCCAGTACTTTGCCGGCAGCGGTTTCTCGCGGCCGAAATAGAGCTCGCTATATACGTCATCTTCAATCAGCATCACCTTGTAGCGCGCCAGCAGGGCAACAAGCTGCGCTTTTTTCTCTGCGCTGAGGGTAAAGCCGAGCGGGTTTTGCCCGTTGGTCATCAGCCAGCAGGCCTTAACCGGGTAATTCTGCAATGCCTGCTCCAGCGCGTCGAGGTCAATCCCCTCTTTGACGTCGGTCGCCACCGACAGCGCCTTAAGGCGCAGCCTTTCCAGTGCCTGCAGCGCCCCGTAGAAGCAGGGGTTTTCCACAACCACCCAATCGCCAGGTTCGGTGACGGCCTGCAGGCTAAGATTCAACGCCTCCAGCGCCCCGGCGGTAATGACAATTTCATCCGGCGAGATATTCATTCCCTGCAGCGCGTAGCGTCGGGCAATCGCGTGGCGTAGTTCATCATTCCCCGGCGGCAGGTTTTCAATCACGCTCATGGCGGTAGCGGTTTTGCTGACCTGCGCCAGGGATCGGTTGAGCTGCGGCAGCGGGAACAGGCGCGGGTCGGGAAAAGCGGAGGCAAAGGGCAGCATTGAGGCCTGGCGGCTGGCCTGCAGCACCTCGAAAATGTAGGTATTGATATCGACGGACTCGTCGCGCGTCACCTGCGGAGGCGGTTCCGGCTGGCGCTGTTTGAGCGGCTGCGGCGCGACATAATAACCGGACTGCGGGCGCGCGATAATCCGCCCCTGGCTTTCCAGCAACTGATAGGCGTGGCTGACGGTCATGAAGCTCATTCCGCTGCTCACTACCTGCTCACGCAGCGAAGGCAGTCTGTCGCCGGGTAACCACACTCCAAGCCCAATCTGTTCGGTGATCTGCTGCGCCAGCTGCTGGTACTTTTTCATAGAGATATCCGCAAGAAAATGTCTGCACGATTGTATATCAGTTAAAAAAATAGGCCAGTATTTATATACTGACCTATTTACAAAGATTGGCATCGGCGATAGCACGAATTACCTATCGCTAAGCTATTCGTTTATTGCTCATATATCTATTTGATACAGAACAAACTCAAGCGCTTAAACAACAAGCGTTTTTAAAATAACATAATGAATCCGCTAACAACGAATACCCAAAAAAAAGTCATAATTAACAAAACAGTACATAAACTGCGAAGTCCATTAGTTGACAAAATCACATCCTCTGTAAAATATAATCAATAAATACACTTTCCAATAACCAACCGCTTAAGATTACAGGCATGTATTAAACATACGCTTAACTCAGAGTGCGTATCCCCTGAACCCAAATCCCAGAGTAAAATCCACAGCGCGCGAGACCAGCGTTAATGACGCAACGCGCGACCGGAGAGAAAACGGACAATTGTTTTATTATAGGATTAATACGCGTTTTATGATTTATTCAGCGAATCTATATTTAAAAAAAATATATAAATCTCGCTTACCCAAAGGAGCGTTGAAATACTGACAGGCAGCACTCACGTCTAATCAAAATAACATACTATCCCGGCGCGTTAAATAGTTTGCTTTTAGAAAAAAAGAGTTGAGACATCAAAAAAGAGCGCAAATCGACAACTGTTATAGATAAAAACAGGTTTTTTGTTCCTGCTATCGGCCTGGGTGGAGGCCTAGAATTGCGCTGAATCAATTTTGTTGTGGAGTTCTGCATGTTTGGTCTTGATGCATTTCACCTGGCGCGGATCCAGTTCGCCTTCACCGTGTCATTTCATATCATCTTCCCCGCCATCACCATCGGCTTAGCCAGCTACCTGGCGGTGCTCGAAGGCTTATGGTTAAAAACGAAAAACCCGACCTGGCGCTCGCTGTACCACTTCTGGTCGAAAATCTTTGCCGTCAACTTCGGCATGGGGGTGGTCTCCGGTCTGGTGATGGCCTACCAGTTTGGCACCAACTGGAGCGGTTTCTCCGAATTTGCCGGGAGCATTACCGGCCCGCTGCTGACCTATGAAGTCCTGACCGCCTTCTTCCTGGAAGCCGGATTCCTCGGCGTCATGCTGTTCGGCTGGAACCGCGTCGGGCCGGGCCTGCACTTCTTCGCCACCTGCATGGTCGCGCTGGGGACGATTATCTCCACCTTCTGGATCCTCGCGTCCAACAGCTGGATGCAAACGCCGCAGGGGTTTGAGATCGTCAATGGTCAGGTGGTGCCGGTGGACTGGTTCGCGGTGATCTTTAACCCGTCATTCCCTTACCGCCTGCTGCATATGTCGGTGGCGGCCTTTCTCAGCAGCGCGCTATTCGTCGGCGCCTCGGCGGCCTGGCACCTGCTGCGGGGTAATAATACGCCCGCCGTTCGCGCGATGTTCTCCATGGCGCTGTGGATGACGCTGATTGTTGCCCCCATTCAGGCAATGATTGGCGATATGCACGGGCTGAATACGCTCAAGCACCAGCCGGCGAAGATCGCGGCTATTGAAGGCCACTGGGAAAATATCCCCGGTGAGTCCACCCCGCTGCTGCTGTTCGGCTGGCCGGATATGCAGCAGGAACGTACCCGCTATGGTCTGGAAATCCCGGCCCTCGGCAGCCTGATCCTTACCCACAGCTTGGATAAACAGGTGCCCGCGTTGAAGGAGTTCGCCGCGGAAGATCGGCCTAACGCCACTATCGTGTTCTGGTCCTTCCGCCTGATGGCCGGGCTAGGGATGCTGATGATCCTGCTCGGCGCGCTGGCGCTGTGGCTGCGCTACCGCGGCCGCCTGTATCATTCCAGACCCTTTTTACGCTTTGCGCTATGGATGGGGCCCTCGGGACTTATCGCCATTCTTGCAGGCTGGGTGACCACCGAGGTGGGCCGCCAGCCGTGGGTCGTCTACGGGGTACAACGCACCGCGGATGCCGTCTCCGCGCACGGCGACCTGCATATGTCGATCAGTCTGCTGACGTTTATCGTCGTCTACGGTTCGGTATTCGGCGTCGGCTATAGCTATATGCTGCGTCTGATTCGCAAAGGGCCGCAGGAAGCGCAGCCGCCCGCGTCAGGGACGCCAGCGCGCCCCCTTTCCGCCGCTACCGACCACGCACAGCAGAAGGAGTCCCATTAATGGGTATCGATTTATCGGTTATTTGGTTTGTCATTATCGTCTTCGCCACCCTGATGTATATCGTGATGGACGGCTTCGATCTGGGCATCGGCATTTTATTTGCTACCACGCGGGACGCTTCCGACCGCGACGTCATGGTGAACAGCGTCGCGCCGGTCTGGGATGGCAATGAGACCTGGCTTGTGCTCGGCGGCGCGGGCCTGTTCGGCGCGTTTCCGCTAGCCTATGCGGTGATTATCGACGCGCTGGCAATCCCGCTGACCCTGATGCTGATCGGGCTTATTTTCCGCGGCGTCGCTTTTGAATTCCGCTTTAACGCGACGCCATCGCACCGTCCGTTCTGGGATCGCGCCTTTATGGGCGGCTCCATTCTGGCCACCTTCACCCAGGGCATGGTGGTCGGCGCGGTGATCAACGGTTTCGCGGTCAGCGGCCGCAGCTTCAGCGGCGGAATGTTTGACTGGTTGACGCCGTTTACCCTGTTCTGCGGTTTAGGACTGTGTATTGCCTACGCGCTGCTGGGGGCCTGCTGGCTGGTCATGAAGAGCGAGAATGCGCTGCACCGCAATATGCGCGTCACCGCGCGTGGTTTACTGCTGGCGCTGCTGGCGGCAATCGTCGCCATCAGTATCTGGACGCCGCTGGCGCAGCCGGCCATCGCCGAGCGCTGGTTTAGCTTGCCTAACCTGTTCTTCCTGCTGCCGGTGCCGCTGCTGGTCGCGGCGATAAGCGCCTGGCTATGGCGAGCGCTTCGCAACAACGACAGCCATCTGCTGCCGTTCGTTCTTACGTTGGGGCTGATCTTTCTCGGCTTTAGCGGACTGGGGATCAGTATCTGGCCGCATATTATTCCGCCGGGCATCACCCTTTGGCAGGCCGCCGCGCCGCCGCAAAGCCAGGGCTTTATGCTGGTCGGCGCGCTGCTGATTCTGCCGGTGATCCTCGGCTATACCTTCTGGAGCTACTACGTATTTCGCGGCAAAGTTCAACACGGCGAGGGGTATCACTGATGCAACGAGTATGGCTTAAGCGGACATTATGGATGGTCGCCCTGTGGGGAGGAAGCGTGCTGGCGCTGGCGGCGGTGAGCATGGGATTTCGGCTGCTGATGACGGCCGCCGGATTGAAAGCGTAATAGCGCGCTTACCGTTGTAAGTTCGGCCCGACGGCACGCCGTCGGGCTTTTTTTCACCATCCGTCAGGCGCCGCTGACAAAGGCTTTTCTCTTCTTTGATAACCGCAGAGATAAGCTCAACCAATTCCGGGCATAGTAGCCCCATTCGCCGATAGCATGGAAAAAGAGATGTTCAGGAGAAGCGTTTCGACGTTACTGCTGGTGTGCGCCCTGTTTTCCGGGCACGTACTGGCCCGCAAACAAGGGCACGATTTCTTCCCGGTACAGAGTCTCGAACAGCAATTGCAGCACGAAGCCGATAGCGATGAACTGCGCAGCCAGGCGGAAGACGCCGCCTCCGAGTTGCGTGAACATCACCACTGGCAGAATGCGCGAAAACCGAAAATGCATCACTACCAGTAGCGATTTCGTTATCAAGCGCCCTTGCGTTTTGGCAGCGTTTTCATCAGCTCATCGGGGCTCACGGACGCCACGATACTGCCCGGCAGCGGCATTTTCAGAATATGATTTTTTATCTTACCAACCACGTGCATTTCGCACGGCCGGCAATCGAACTTCAGCGTCAGCACTTCATCACCGTGGATGAGCTGCATCGGCGTCGCCTTCCAGCTCTTAATCGAGCCTTTGGCCTGTTTCGGACAGAGGTTGAAGGCAAAGCGCAGGCAGTGCTTGGTAATCATCACCGGCACATCGCCTTTCTCTTCGTGGGCTTCATAGGCGGCGTCGATCAGCTGTACGCCGTAACGTTGATAAAACTCGCGCGCTTTGTGGTTGTAAACGTTAGCCAGAAACGACAGATGCGTTTCCGGATACACCGGCGGTGGAACGGAAACCGGCTTGCGGCTGCCGCGCGCCACGGCCTTCAGGCGCGCATCATCGAGCATTTCAACCGTTTCACGGCGCAGCTGGTTCAGCAGGCTGTTTGGCACAAACAGCGCGCCCGGCAGGTTAATCTCGACGTTGCGCGAATAGTAAATGGTCTGGCCAAGCTTCGCCACACCATCGCGCAGATTCGCCAGCGCTTTCTCCGCCTGGGTCGCCTCGGCAAACTCGCCATCCAGCGTGTGGGTGACGCTGACGCCCTCTTCGCTGGTCATCGTCAGGACCAGCTGCTCCTGCCAGCCGCTCAGTTCGATATCGACGGCGATGCGGCGCTCGCTGGAGGTTTTCAGCAGCGCCTGCTGCCAGTTATGATCGAGGTTGCGGTTTAACGGCTGGTGCGGACGCACTTTGTATAAATCCGCGGGCATCTCATTCGGCCATACGCGGTAGCGATTTTCGCCGTTTTTTTCCACCGTGTTGGCGCGAAAGCCGACGATTTCACGTTTGATCATCACGTTCAGGCCGTCGCCGTTGGTCAGCGTTTCGCTCACCTCAACGTCGAGAAAGTCTTTGCCGACTTTCAGAACTTCACCCACCGGCAGGCCAATAAACTTTGGTGAATCAAAAGCGCCAATGTCGCCTTTGCGCGCATTGACAAAATAGTCGGTGCTGCCGCGATGGAAGGTCTTATCCGTCGACGGTACAAAAAAGTGTTCGGTTCGCCCCGATGAGGCGCGCGCCAGGTCGCCGCGATCGTCAATAATGGCGTCCAGCATCTGGCGATAATGTGCGGTGATGTTCTTCACATAGCTCATATCTTTGTAGCGGCCTTCAATCTTGAAGGAGCGCACCCCGGCATCGATCAGCGCGGCCAGGTTGGCGGTCTGATCGTTGTCTTTCATCGACAGCAAATGCTTTTCATACGCCACCACGCGGCCCTGGTCATCTTTCAGAGTGTAGGGCAGACGGCAGGCCTGCGAGCAGTCGCCGCGGTTGGCGCTGCGCCCGGTCTGGGCATGGGAAATATTGCACTGCCCGGAATAGGCCACGCACAGCGCGCCGTGGATAAAGAATTCAATGGTCGCGTCGGTGTTATCGTAAATCGCTTTGATTTGCTGAAGATTCAGCTCGCGGGCAAGCACGATTTGGCTGAAGCCGACGTCGGAGAGAAACTTCGCTTTCTCTACGCTGCGGATATCGCACTGGGTGCTGGCGTGCAGCTCTATCGGAGGAATATCCAGCTCCATCACCCCCATATCCTGGACAATCAGCGCGTCCACCCCGGTTTCATACAGGTCGGTTATCAGGCGCTGCGCCGGTTCCAGTTCATCATCATGAAGAATGGTGTTCAGGGTCACGAACACTTTCGCGCCGTAGCGATGGGCAAACGGTACCAGACCGGCGATATCGCTCAGGCTATTGCTGGCGTTGTGGCGTGCGCCAAAGCCCGGCCCGCCGATGTAGACCGCATCCGCGCCGTGTAAAATCGCTTCACGGGCGATCCCGGCATCGCGGGCGGGACTCAGTAGTTCAAGATGATGGTTTTGCAGGCGCATACGCTCGTCGTTATCCATTATAGGGGGTCGAAATGGCGGCTATTGTAGTCAGAACTGGGCACAGACCAAAACATTTTCCATCGCCGCGGCGGGAGTAATTTTCAGTTTTTAGCAAAGCATTGAAGGAAAAGATATTTCCCAGAAAAAGCGCCTAAGGATAGAGTCATCACGTATTCCGGATTTTCCTCGTCACGTTGTGATTTGCTGTCTCAGTCATTTGCCTGGCCGCGAGTTTGCTCGCGGCTTTTTTATTTCTCTTTCGGATAGTGGATCAGCGAATGGAAATGGGCGGTGTGCGACCCGCTATTGCGATAGGCGTGCGCTAAATCGCCGGCGAAGCGCCGCCCTTCTCCTGGCTGCAGCGTCAGCCACGCCCCCTGCAGGCAAAGATCCAGCACGCCGCTAATCACCACCACATGTTCGATAACCCCTTGCTCATGCGGCGTTGACTCGCTCAGCGCGCCGGGGGCAAGGGTAATGGAGAAGTGATCGAAGCGCAGCGCCGGGTCCCATGGGAAGAGCGGCGTCACCACCATGGCCTGCTGCTGGGGATCGAACGCCGTCGGTTCGGCGGCGTCATCGGCAACAATAAAGGCGGAAAACGGTACGTTAAGCCCGGTAGCGATTTTCCATAACGTCGCCACCGTCGGGCTGGATTCGTTACGTTCGATCTGCCCCAGCATCGCCTTCGATACGCCAGTCTCTTCCGCCAGGCGCGACAGGCTCCAGCCGCGCTGCTGTCGCAGCGTTTTTAACGTTGCCGACAGGTGTTGCGCAATATCCATTCAACCTCCTAATAATCTCTTCGGGAATTATACGCGCATGCGTCGGATTCTACAGGGGGAATGCAGTTTTAGCTTACCAGGTCCCAAAGCCTGTCGGGGTTCAGCACGCCAAAAGCCGATTGTGCGTTATAGCGCACAATGCTAAATTATATCGACCGTTATAACGCACAAGGCACAACCATGCGCACTTTTACTCTCCCTCTCCCGACTCTGTTAGCCGGCCTCGTTGCCGTACTGGTCGGCTACGCCAGCTCTGCGGCGATCATCTGGCAGGCCGCCGCCGCGGCAGGCGCCGATGCTTCGCAAATCGCGGGCTGGATGACCGCCTTAGGCCTGGGGATGGGCGTCAGCACCCTGGCGCTCACCCTGTGGCGGAAGGTGCCTATCCTTACCGCGTGGTCGACGCCGGGCGCCGCGCTGCTGGTCACCGGCCTGCAGGGGGTCACGCTCTCCCAGGCGGTTGGCGTCTTTATTTTTGCCAATGCCTTAATCCTGCTTTGCGGCGCCACCGGCATCTTTGCCAGGCTAATGAAAATCATCCCTCATTCGCTGGCGGCGGCGATGCTGGCCGGGATTTTGCTGCGCTTCGGCATGCAGGCTTTCGCCAGCCTGCAGGGAAATTTGCTGCTCTGCGGCAGTATGTTAGCCGTCTGGCTACTGTGCAAAGCCTGGCTTCCCCGCTTCGCGGTAGTGGCTGCCCTGCTGGCAGGCGCCGCGGTAGCCGGGTTTAGCGGGGATGTGACAACGTCACAAATAGGTTTGAGCTTCGTCGCCCCGTCCTGGATTGCGCCTGAATTTACGCCAGCACTGTTGCTCAGCGTCGGCGTGCCGTTTTTCCTCGTCACCATGGCGTCGCAAAACGCCCCCGGCTTCGCCACCCTTCAGGCCTCCGGCTATCGGGTCCCTGCTTCAACGCTGATTGTCGCCACCGGCGGCCTGGCGCTGCTGCTGTCGCCCTTTGGCGTCTACTCGATCTGCATCGCCGCCATTACGGCCGCGATTTGCCAGAGCCCGGATGCCCATCCGGACCCGCAAAAGCGCTGGCTCGCGGCGGCGGCGGCGGGCGTTTTTTATCTGTTGGCGGGGATATTTGGCGGCTCCATCACCTCGCTGATGTCAGCGCTACCAATGGCGTGGATCCAGATGCTTGCCGGGCTTGCGCTACTCGGCACCATCGGCGGCAGTTTGTTTCAGGCGTTGAATCAGGAGAGTGAGCGCGATGCGGCGGTGGTGACTTTTCTGGTCACCGCCAGCGGCGTGACGCTGGGCGGTGTCGGTTCTGCATTTTGGGGACTGGCTCTCGGCGGCGTCAGCTACGTTTTGCTCTCATCGCTGCGCCGCGCGTAGCTGCGAGGGCGTCAGGCCGGTGGCGCTTTTCACCCGATGACTAAAGTGGCTGGCCGTGCTAAAGCCGCAGGCCATCGCAATATCGGTTAACGACATCTGGCTACGGTATATCAGTTCCTGTGCTTTGACCATCCGGCGCTGCATCACGTACTGATGCGGCGCCATCTTCATCGACTGGCGAAACATCCGCGCAAAATGGTATTCACTCAGCGCCGCTTCCTGCGCCAGATCCGCGAGAGTTAACGGCCGGTCGAGGTTCTCCTCAATCCATGCCAGCAGATTACGCAAGACGTGCGGCGCCAGCCCGCCGGTCACCGTCGGTAGGCGCCACTGGACGTTTGAATAGCGCTGAATCAGGTGAGTGAGCAGCAGCGTGCTGGCCGAACTCAACGTCAGTTGATTCGCCTGCTGCTGCCAGTCGTTGTCGAGAAGAAACTGGCGATAGACAGCGGTGATTTTATCATCGCTGGAGAAGGTTTTTTCCTGCAGCGTGAACGAGGCCGGGCTGCGGTCCCAAATCTGCTCGCCGACCCGACGCAGGTGTTCATCGGTGCAGTAAAGATGCACAAAAGAGAGATCGCCGCGGATATCCCAGGTGCTCTCATCGCCTTTTGGCATCAGACAGAAACGGTCCGGCCCGCCGCCGTTTTTCCAGCCGTGGGGCGTTTTTTGGTAACTTTCGTAGCCATCGGCAATATACAGGCTCAGGGTATGGTGGTCGCTTTTTACCGTAATGGTATCAAGATTGTTATACCACGCGGCCAGCTGAATACCGGAGTTGAGCTGCACCGTCTCGCGCAGCACGGCATTTTTTTGACGCAATGTTTCGAAAGTCCCGTAAGCCATAACCCTTCACACTTCTGATTCCACAGATCTCTAGTCTATGAAGAGTCGCTGGCAGATACCAGCCTTCCCCTGCCGCAGGCTAAAAATAAGCGCAAGAATTTGCAAGTCGGCAACAAGCAGATGACAGCGCCGCGCGGTGCCAGGCCGCAAAATGATCGCGACAACACTCACAGGAGAGACATTTTGAACGCATTACTCTACGGGTTGGTCGTGGTTATCTGGGGCACGACATGGATTGCTATCTTTTTGCAGCAGGGGCCGGTTGCCGCGCCGGTGTCCATTTTCTGGCGCTTTGCCGTCGCCAGCGTCGCGATGCTGACCATTCTACTGGTTACCCGTCGCCTGCGCCCGCTGGCCGCGCGCGACCATGTCTTCTGCCTGCTGCAGGGCTGCTGCGTCTTCTGTTTTAATTTCTGGTGTTTTTATACCGCCGCCGCGTATATCAATACCGGCCTTGAATCGGTGATCTTCTCTATGGCGGTGCTGTTTAATGCGATCAACAGCTTTCTCTTCTATCGTCAGCAGCCTCCTGGCCGTTTCTGGCTGGCCGCCGCGCTGGGCCTGGCAGGGATCGTGACGCTATTCTGGGATGATCTCTGGGCCAGCGGCCTGAACGCCTCGCTGCTGCTGGGTATCGCCCTCAGCGCGCTGGGAACCTATGGCTTTTCACTCGGCAATATGCTCAGCATCCGCCACCAGCGCCGCGGCCTGGAGACCTTGACCACCAACAGCTGGGCCATGCTTTACGGCACCCTGGTCATGGGCGCCATCGCGCTGATACGCGGTGATAGCTTTGCCCCACAGTGGACGCTGAGCTATATGGGGGCGCTGCTGTATCTGGCCGTGTTTGGCTCGGTAATTGCTTTTGGCGCCTACTTCACCCTGGTGGGTCGCATCGGCGCAGGGAAAGCGGCATACAGCACCCTGCTGTTTCCACTCGTCGCCCTGACGATTTCCACCTTTTATGAAGGCTACGTCTGGCATAGCAACGCCGTGGCCGGGCTGGCGCTGATCCTGGTGGGAAATCTGGTGATGTTTGCTCGTCCGGAGCAGTGGCTGCTGCGCCGCAGGCTGGCCCAGGTTCGCTCATAACACCGCTGACGCTGCGTTGTGGCTAATAAAAAAGGCGCTATCAACGAATAGCGCCTTCATTTTACGATGAACCTTGCTTAGCGGTTATTCGGATCGAATTTCACCGCGTCAATCGCCATATCGTCTATCACCTGCTTCAGCGTCTCGACGGTGAGCGGGGTATTTTCGTTGGACAGATTTTTGCCTTCGCCTTTACGAACCACTTTGATGACCGGCTTTTTGGTCGCGGCATCAATCAGTTCACCTTCAAAGTACAGGTTGGTATCCATGGTACGGTGACCGGTTGCCGCCTGGGTACCGGCGATAATCATCGCGACCGGGATCACTTCGTAGAACTGCAGGCCTTCTTTGCTGGAATCCACGCCGGTAATGGCGCCGCGGAAGATCAGGCTGCGCTTACCTGCGGTGGTAGCCAGCGGTTTACGCTCGGAAATAGCCTGTTTCATCTCTTTATTGGTGTAACTCAGGATATCGTTGAGCGCCTTCTCGCCCACCTGAGTGGTCGGTTTCGGTACCGGGTAGTAGGTGATCGGATTATAAACAACGTTGTCATAGTTGCTCGGATTGTAATCCGGAGAAATCCAGCGCAGTTCCGGTTTGCCGGATGCCGAGGTGGTTTCTTTTAAGTTAGAGTAATCTTTTAAAAATCCCGAATATTGTTCCGGTTTAGCGATTTTAGATGAGCAGCCGGCCAATGCTAACAGGCCAGCGAGCGCGGCGACCTTAAAAAATAACTGAGTACGCATATAGGTTAATCCCTGTGAATACCATTTCGGCAAGAGTTATAGCAAATAACACGGGTAAGTTTTGTGACAAAAAGGGTGCTACGTCAAGTAGTGCAATAAAATAAACCCGCCGTTGCCGGCGGGCTATCTTTAACCGTTTATCTGATATCAACCTGATAAAAAATATGCTTGCCAAAGGGGTCTATTTCGTAGCCGGAGACATTTTTACGCACCGGTTCAAATATTGTCGAGTGGGCAATCATTACTGCCGGCATCTGATCGTGCATCATCTGCTGCGCCTGAAGATAGAGCGCTTCGCGTTTTTGGCGATCGGTTATCGATTTTGCTTCGGCAATTATTTTATCAAATGGCTGATAGCACCATTTTGCCGAGTTCGATCCACCCTTCGCCGACTGGCAGGTAAATAATGGGCCGAAGAAGTTATCCGGGTCGCCGGTGGCGGTGGTCCAGCCCATCAGCGCCGCCTGATGTTCGCCATCCTTCACCCGCTTTAAGTATTCACCCCACTCATAGGTTGTAATGGTAGTTTGCACGCCGATTTTCGCCCAGTCGGCCTGAATCATCTCGGCCATACGTTTGGCGTTCGGGTTATAGGGTCGCTGCACCGGCATCGCCCACAGATCGATGGTAATGGGCCCCGCAACGCCCGATTCCGCCAGCAGCGCTTTGGCCTTCTGCGGATCGTATTCATAATCCTTAAGCTGGCTATCCGCGCTCCATACGCCCGGCGGCAGCAGGTTTTTCGCCACCGTACCGGTACCGTGGAATACCGCTTCAATAATCGCCGGTTTATTAATCGCCATCGCTAACGCCTGGCGCACCTTCACGTTGTCCAGCGGCGCTTTTTGGGTGTTAAAAGCAAGGAAGCCGGTGTTAAGACCCGCTTTGCTCATCAGGTTGATCGCATTGTTCTCTTTCATTCGCGGCAGATCGGCCGGATTAGGGAACGGCATCACCTGGCACTCGTTTTTCTCCAGCTTGGCGTAACGTACCGAGGCGTCCGGCGTGATGCTGAAAATGAGACGATCGATCTGCGCCTTCCCCTGCCAGTATTCCGGGAACGCGGTGAAAAGAATACGGGAATCTTTTTGATATTGCGCGAGCCTGAAAGGACCGGTACCAATCGGGTCCATATCCACACGCTCTGGCGTACCGGCTTTTAACATCGCATCGGCATATTCCGCCGATAAAATAGAGGCGAAATACCAGGCAAGATCGGCGACAAATGGCGCTTCGGCATGGGCCAGCGTGAAACGCACCGTATATTCATCAGGCTTATCAATCGCGGTAATTAACTGGCCAAATTCCAGGCTCTCAAAATTAGAATAATTGCCGCTGGAGATATTGTGATAAGGGTGTTGAGGATCCTTTTGCCGCATAAACGAAAAAATAACGTCGTCGGCATTAAAATCACGGCTGGGTTTAAAATATTTATTACTCTGGAATTTAACGCCTTTGCGTAAATGGAACGTATAAACTTTGCCATCCTCGCTGACTTCCCAGCTCTCAGCGAGGCTCGGCACCAGTTCCGTAGTGCCGACTTTAAAATCGACCAGCCGGTTATAAACAGGCACCGCGCTGGCGTCCACGCTGGTCCCGGAGGTGTAGAGTTGAGGGTTAAAATTTTCCGGCGATCCTTCTGAGCAGTAGACCAGCGTTTTTGCGCTAATGGCCGAGCTGGCCGTCAGGGCCGCTAACGCCAGAGCAAGCGTCGTTAATCTGCGTTGCATAGGTTTTCCTTTTTAATTTGTCAGCTAATGAATAGCTTGTTGTTTTCCCTTTCATACATAACACTAAAGTCTGATTGCAAACACCTGAAAACTCGAATAAAGAAGGAATCACTATGTCATCAGCCTTGGCCAGTCAATTAACCCAACGCTTCTTTCGCTACCTGGCGATAACCAGCCAAAGCGACCCGCGAGCCACGACTCTGCCCACCACCGCCGGGCAACACGCGATGGCGCAGGCGCTTGCGGATGAACTACGCCAGCTGGGGCTGGATGAGATTGTGATTGACCAACACGCAACCGTCACGGCAGTGAAAAAGGGAAATGTCGCAGGCGCCCCGCGGATTGGCTTTATTACCCACATCGATACCGTTGATGTCGGGCTGTCGCCGGATATTCATCCACAAATTTTGCGCTTTACTGGTGAAGATCTCTGTTTGAACAGGGAAAAAGATATCTGGCTGCGCGTTGCGGAACATCCGGAAATCCTC
Source organism: Klebsiella pasteurii (assembly GCF_018139045.1). Classification (NCBI taxonomy): domain Bacteria; kingdom Pseudomonadati; phylum Pseudomonadota; class Gammaproteobacteria; order Enterobacterales; family Enterobacteriaceae; genus Klebsiella; species Klebsiella pasteurii. Next base: position 873,741 of record NZ_CP073236.1, on the reverse strand, counting down.
GCGTATCCTGATGAAGAGATTATTTTTAGCGACGGTACCAGCGTGCTCGGGGCGGATAACAAATCCGCCGTGACGGTAGCGATGACGCTGCTGGAGAACCTGACGCCGGAGCACCGCCACGGCGATATCGTAGTGGCGTTTGTGCCGGATGAGGAAGTGGGTCTGCGCGGTGCGAAAGCGCTGGATCTCGCGCGCTTTGCCGTCGATTTTGCCTGGACCATCGACTGCTGCGAGCTTGGGGAAATCGTCTATGAGAACTTTAACGCCGCCGCCGCGGAAATTCGCTTTACCGGCGTGACCGCCCACCCAATGTCGTCAAAAGGGGTGCTGGTGAATCCGCTGCTGATGGCCACCGATTACATAAGCTATTTCGATCGCCAGCAAACGCCGGAGCATACCGCCGGACGCGAGGGTTACGTGTGGTTTAACGGCATCCAGGGCGATCAGAACAGTACCCTGCTGCAGGCCAGCATTCGCGATTTCGACCTTGAAAGCTTTACTCGCCGTAAGCAGCAGATTGGCGAGGTGGCGCAGCAAATCGCCGCGCAGTATCCTACGGGCAACGTGGAATACCAGGTGAGCGATATTTACAGCAATATCAGCAACGCCGTTGGCGAAGACCGCCGCGCTATTGACCTGCTATTTGAAGCGATGGAAAGCTTAGGCATCACGCCAAAACCGACGCCGATGCGCGGCGGCACCGACGGCGCGGCCCTGTCGGCAAAAGGCGTATTAACGCCCAATTTCTTTACCGGCGCGCACAACTTCCACTCGAAATTTGAGTTTCTGCCGCTGCGCGCCTTTGAGGCGTCTTATCAGACCGCGCTACAGCTCTGCGTGTTAGCGGCGCGTTAAGCCAGCTTTCGCGCCAGCATCGTGGCGAAACGCAGCTTAATCCGCTTACCGTTGGCGTCGGTGCGGTGGAGTTCACCGACGTCTTCGTTATATTTGAGCAACGTCCAGCCTGAATAATAGTTGCGCAGCTCTTCCGGTTTAAACGCGAACGGGAAGCCAACGGTGCACGGAAAATCGTCGGTATCCATGGCCGCAACAATCAGATTGTAGCCGCCGGGCCGGGTGCAGCGCTGCATGCTGGCAATCAGACCCGGGATGGTCTTCGCTTCCAGGAACATCATCACCACGGTCGAAAGAATAAAGTCATACTCGCCGTCAAAGCTGAGGGCGTTAAGATCCTTAATCGCCGTCCGCAGATTCTCCAGCCCTTCCGCCTGACGAATACGCTCAAGATTGCCGATGCTGGCCGGATTTTTATCCCATGCGGTGACGTCAAACCCGTTGGCCGCCAGGTAGAGGCTATTGCGCCCGTTGCCGCAGCCCAGATCCAGCGCCTTGCCCGGCGCAATCAGCGTGGCGGCGTGCAGTACCTCGGAGTGGGTGCGGGTCATGCCATATTTGTCGGTGAAGTAATTTTCGTCGCGAAGAGTCATGGTTAATCCTTGTTTTTTAATAACGTGTCGCGTTCGACGCGAATCAGCAGTTTACCGCGCATCAGCAGCAGGAAGGTACGAATCAGCAGCAGCCCAACGATCAGATTGGTAAAGAGAAACAGCGGGAGCGCGAGGGTGTGGAAAAAGCCGTCCGGATGCTGATGACCGAGATGCAGGCCGGTGGTCGCCAACGCGGAAACGCCGAACGAGAAGCTCCAGAACGAGGCGTTAAACGGCTGGCGCAGGTACCACGGCATCAGGCGCAGCATAAACAGCAGCTGAAGCAGACCATAGCCGAACAGCAGCTTAGCGAAGGTATCCGCCTCGCCGCCGTTCACGCTCAGCCAGGCGCTGCACGCCACCAGCGCCGGAGCCAGCTGAATGCCGAGCGATGTACGCATGGCCATCGGCAGTTCTCCGTCGCTACGCAGGCGTTGCAGAATCACCGGTTCAAGGCTAAGCCAGGAGAATAATCCGGCGCCAAGAAACACCAGTCCGGCGTCGGTAAAACCCAGCGCGCCGCAGGCCATGGCGCTGATAAAGTTGTTTGCCACCGTCGGCAGATAGAGGCCCGGGGTGGTCGCTTCGTTGGGATGGCTCCCCCGCCATAGCCCGGCGCTCTGCCAGGCCGCATAGCTCAGTTGCAATACTACGCCAATGCTGAATAACACCAGAGACAGCGGACGCAGCCAGGGTACAAAACCGATAGCGACCAGCATCGTGGTGGCCGGAAACAGGCTGACAAAACTGCTGGCGACCGGATGGCGCATCTCCTGCACTACGCTGTGCGGGAAACGGACTGCCCGGCCGATAAAAGCCAGCGCCAGCAGCGCCCAGATGACCGTTGCCGTGACCACCAGACCGTCGCCGACGATCCGGCTCAACGGCCAGATCGTGCTGGCGTAGCGCCAGGCGAAGCCCATGCCGATAATGCCCAGAACCATACCAAAATAGCCCGCCGGAAGATTCAGCACCCGGCTCGCGCCCTGCTTTTTATTCATTTTGTTTAAACTTTCAATTTATATTAAGTTGCATTCTAAAAGAACCTTCAAAACGCGCTACGGCGTTTTTTGCTATGTTTATGTTAACCATATGTAATGAGTAAGGCCGATGCGCAAATATTCCCTCAGCGAACAGGTTCGCCCGTTTCACTACCAGACAGACGGCATTAAACATAGCGTAAATCTGCGGCAAATTATCGCCTTGCGGGATTTCGCCGACGTGAAAACCGGCGACGAAGGCGGCTGGATCGATGATGAGGCCGCCCTGAGCCATGACGGCGAGTGCTGGATTTATGACGCCAATAGCGCCGTTTTTGCCGGAGGGAAAATCGAGGGCAACGCGCGCTTAACCGGCGAGTGTATTATCAGCCTGGGGGCGATTATCAGCGATAATGTCCGACTGGATAGCGTACACGTTAGCCACTCCGCGCGAATAAGTGACAACGTCACCGTTTCGCATTCGCAGATTCGCGGATATTGTCACCTGGCCGACAATGCGCGCATTCTCCCCCACTGTCATATTATCGCCGCCCGGGGCCTGACCGCAGACAATGATAAAATCCTGCGGATTTATCAGCGGGCGACGGTCAGCGCATCGAGAATCGTTCACCAGGCGCAAATTTACGGCGATGCCTTTGTCGAACACGCGTTTGTTGAGCATCGGGCGGAAATCTTCGACCAGGCGCGGCTGGAGGGCAACGATGAGAACGATGTCTGGGTCTGCGATAACGCCAGGGTATACGGTAACGCGAAGATTATCGCCGGCCGTGAAGAGGACGCCATCCCCACCCTGCGCTACAGTTCGCAGGTGGCGGAGCATGCGGTGGTCGAAGGAAACTGCCTGCTGAAGCATCGGGCGATGGTCGGTGGACATGCGTACCTGCGCGGCGGGCCAATTCTGCTTGACGATAGCGTGTTAATTGAAGGCCATGCGGTCATTTGCGGCGATGTGGTGATTGAACATCAGGTGACGATCGGCGATCGGGCGCGAATTGAGGCCAGCGCAGGCGACGCCATTTATATCCGCGGGGAGAAAGTAATAAACGGAGACGAGCATTTTACCCGCACGCCCATCGTTGGCTTTCTGTGACCTTTGCTATTGACCGGGCGGTTTATCGGCTTCAGGCCCCTGCGCGCTGGTCCCCGGGGGGCGGCGCTCAATGCGCCTTGCCCGGGCTACATTTCAGCGCGGCCCATAGCCCGGGCAAGGCGTCAGCCGCGAGCCGGGAATTGACCGGTGTTACAATCAATAATGCGCCCGTAGATATTCTGGTCATCATACGAACCGTTCAGATACTCGGCCTGCTTCAGGCACCCTTCGAGGGTGAAACCGTTACGCAGAGCGACCTGATTGCTTCTCTGGTTTGCTACCCGACATTTAATCACGAAGCGGCGAACCGTCCCGCTGCGGGCAAAAAAGTCCATCAGCGCCTGCAGCGCCTGAGAGAGCAGCCCCTGCCCCTGATGGCTCTCATCAATCCAGTAGCCGATGTAGGCGGTCTTATTGATCGGCTCAATCTGGTTAAACGACAGCACGCCGACGATCTCTTCCTGCAGAAAGAGCAAAAACATTTTGGCGTAACCGCGCTGGTGCAGCATCACGTTGCCCTGCACGTGGCGGCGGGTTTCATCTTCGTGACTGACGTCAGCGGGCCAGCTCAGCGATTGCTGGAGCCAGCGCTGGTTTTTCATTACCAATTGGTGCAACTCCGTCACGTAGCGCTCATCCACCGCGCGCAGGGAGAGCGATGCCGTGACGGGAATGCGTTCGATCGAAGCGGTATTTTCGGCAGACATGGCGCACTCTGATTAATCGTCTGATAAAAAGAAAAACGCCCGCAGACTCACCTCGGCGGGCGGAGTGACAGGCTATTACTTCATGACCCGGTCATCGACATAGTTGCGTTTATCCGGCGCTGGCGGGAAGTACTGATACAGCCAGGTTTCACTGATCGCCTCACCCTGGCAGCGCAGGAACATGCGCATCTCGACCGGGTCGGTCGAATCAGAGGTCGGGTACCAGTCAAACTGAATACGATAACCATCAAACGGTTCCACGTAGAGAATTTCTATCTGCTTCGCTTCGCCGCTCGACAGGGTAATCACCGGCTCGATACCTCTTGGCGCAGCGGCCTTCAGGTCGCCGCCGACGAAATCGATGGCAAAACGACGGGTCCATTTATCCGGATAGTGCTCACCCGGCGCCCAGCCTTCAGGGAAACCACCCATGCCGGTACGCGTCGCCAATACCCGCGCCAGCGGCGAACGGACCGGCGGCTGCGCGCTCCAGTAGAGTCGATAGCGGAAGTCCAGCTCATCCCCGGCTTTCACCGGCTTCTCGGGTTGCCAGAAGCAAACGATATTGTCCAGCGTTTCACCGGTCGTCGGGATCTCCATCAGGTTGACGGCCCCTTTGCCCCACTGGTTGCGCGGCTCCACCCACAGGCTTGGGCGTTTGTTATACCAGCCCATAATATCCTGATAGTGGGAGAAATCGCGGTCCAGCTGCAGTAGGCCAAAACCACGCGGATTCTTATCCTGGAAAGCGTTGAACTGCAGCTTCTGCGGGTTGTTCAGCGGACGGCACACCCACTCGCCGTTGCCCAGCCACATCGACAGGCGGTCGGAGTCGTGGATCTGCGGATGGATAGTGTCGCACATCCTTCGTTCGTTATTGCCGCAGCTAAACATACTGGTCATCGGCGCGATGCCCAGCTGTTTAATGTCTTTACGCGCGTAGATGTGGTTTTCCACATCCATAATCACCTGCGTCTCCTGACAGTTCACGACGAACTTATAGGCCCCGGTGACGCTTGGGCTGTCGAGCAGCGCATAGACGGTAAATACCGTAGCTCCCGGTTTAACGGTCTCAAACCAGAAAGAGGTGAAGTCAGGGAATTCTTCCGGCGTATCGGTAAAGGTATCGATCGCCAGACCGCGGGCTGACAGTCCGTACTGATACGTGCTGTCCACCGCGCGGAAATAACTCGCGCCGAGGAAGGCGACGATATCGCGACGCGCCAGCTCCGGCGCTTTAAACACGCGGAATCCGGCAAAGCCGAGATCGCTCTGGCCTTCTAGTTGTTTGGTGTCGACGCCGGCGTCATTATATTTAAACAGCTCAGGGCGGAAGTGAATTTCCCGCGCCTGCTGGGTTTGCGAATCCAGGGAGAACATCCGCACGCGGCGGCGAAACCCCATCCCCACGTGGAAGAACTGAATGTCCAGCTTGCGCTCTTCAATATTATTCCACAGCGAATGCGCAGCATCGTACTGAATGCTGTTGTAGGCCTGGGGGGTCAGGTTTGCCAGGGTTGGCGGCAGATCGCGCGGCGCGCCGCCCCAGGGCTGACGCGCAAGATCGTGGGCCATCGACTGGAGTACGGAGTAATCAAAGCGACGGGTCTGACCGTCGGCAATTCCTGAGTCCTCGGCGAATGCGGCTTTTGAAAATAGAGAGGCGACTCCTGACGTTCCGCATACGGCGGCAACAGCCATGGAAGATTTGAGAAAACGTCTGCGGTTCATGCCTGAGAGAGCATCCTTCTTCATATGTGAATTGAGACGCGACGTAACAAACCCATGCGTCGTGAATGTCGCTCACTCTAGACAAAAACGATTAATAATCCAATTGTTGACGGCAGAAATGCGTGAAAAAAATATGTCCACCGGACCAGACCGAATTGCTGATATTCACAGGGCGGCGATGATTTCGCCAGGCAGCGATGCTTCACACGAAAGACAGCGCCAGCGAAACGTGACGGGAAGCGGCCAGACGAACGCTGGCCGCGAGAACGACTATTTTTGCTGCAGAAGGTTAAAACTGGTCATCAGGTTGCGATAGTCCGGAATATGGTTAGAGAACAGCGTCCCTAGCCCTTCAACATCATTCCGCCAGTCGCGGTGCAGTTCGCAGGCAACGCCGAACCACGACATCAGCTGCACACCAGCCTGCGACATACGATCCCAGGCGGCATCGCGGGTAATTGGGTTAAAGGTACCGGAAGCATCGGTCACGACAAAGACATCAAAGCCCTCTTCGATGGCCGACAGCGCCGGAAATGCCACGCAGACTTCAGTCACCACCCCGGCGATGATCAGCTGCTTCTTGCCCGTCGCCTTCACCGCCTTCACAAAATCTTCGTTATCCCAGGCGTTAATATTGCCCGGCCGCGCGATGTATGGCGCATCAGGGAACTGCGCTTTTAGTTCCGGCACCAGCGGACCGTTAGGGCCGTTCTCGAAGCTGGTGGTTAAGATGGTCGGCAGAGCGAAGTACTTCGCCAGGTCGCCGAGGGCAAGGACGTTGTTCTTGAATTTATCGGGATCGATATCGCGCACAAGAGAGAGCAATCCGGTCTGGTGATCGACCAGCAGCACGGCGGCATCATTTTTATCCAGACGAACATACGGTTTAGCCATGATTTCATCCTCATTTCAGCATCACATTTTCCGTCGGAACCCCGGTTCCGCGGATGTAGGGTTAACAGCACCGATCATAGTGTAATCACTGGCTGAGGATTAGCCGCCGAAAGTGGGACGCATCGTCCCATTTACAGAACACGCAGCGTCTCAAGGCATCTTCCGGGCAGCGTCAATCCAGGGTCACATGATGCTTCATCACCCGGCGAAACAGCGCCAGCCGCGCGCGCATAAAGCGGTTTTCCACCTTAAAACCGGCTCGTTTGTGCAGGCCAATACGCAACAAACGATCCCGACCGCGCACGCTGGCGGGCCAGCGCACCGCCCCTGGGAGATCGTGGCAGCCGTTACCGGCCACGCGGGCGAAGTTAGCCCAATAGTCGGCGACCTGGCCGGCAAAGGTCCGGTCGCGATCGTTAGCATACTGGCGTACCGGCTCGGCAAGATCGAGGTTGTCAAAAACGTATGCCACTTCATTCCCGTGCCATGCGCCGTGCGGATAGGTCTGGTGTTCCGCCTCGGCAACGTAGTCAAACCAGTAGCGCCAGCACGGTTGCCCTACCCGCTGCTGCGCCTGCATCACCACGTAGCCCAGGGTGGTGAACGCCATATCGCGGCAGACTTCACGCCCCAACGCTTCATCGCCTTTGACGCCGGGATACAGCAGTTTAATCAGCCCGAGACCCAAGCGCCGTTCGCGGCGAAGCTTCTGGATCTGTCCGGCGATATCGACGCCAAACACCGCCATCACGCTGGCCTCATCGCTGTTTGAACCAATCATCACCGGCAGCGGATGCTGACGCCCGCTAAAAAAGGTTTCCAGCATCGGCTGGGGCAGCACGGCATCGCCAACAATCGGCGCCGGGCCGATGGTAAGCGGCGCGGTCAGCGACCAGAACGCCTCTGCCGGAATCGCCCGCAGCTGTTCGGCGCTGGCCTGCGGTAAAGCGAAGTGTTCAGCGATAAGCTGCCCTTTGGCCAGCGCCTTTTCCCGCGGCAGATCCGGCAAGGTATAGCCGCTCTGGATAATCGCTTTATGGAATAGTCCCCGGGATTTCGGCGAAACCATGAGCGACAGCACGCTGCGCGCCCCGGCGGACTCGCCGAACAGCGTGACGTTAGCCGCATCGCCGCCAAAAGCGTGAATGTTATCCTGAACCCATTGCAGGGCGGCAATTTGGTCAAGCAGCGCGAAATTATAGATGCGCTCGCCCGCTTCCTCCTCCAGCGCCGGATGGGCAAAAAAGCCCAGGTGCCCCAGCCGGTAGTTGACCGTCACCACGACAACGTCACGGGAGGCTAAGGCTTTGCCATCATAGGGCGGTAAACTTCCCGCGCCGATGGTATAGCCGCCGCCGTGCAGCCAGACCATCACCGGCAGCGGTTGCGCGCGCGAAGCGGGTGACCAGACGTTAAGGTAGAGGCAATCTTCGGAAAAACTGCCGGGATCGCCGCCGCCGAGCTCACGACAGTACTCAATATCTTGCCAACTGGAGGCCGAGAAAGTCTCCGCCCGACGTACGCCCTGCCAGCGGGCGGCAGGCTGCGGCGCGCGCCAGCGAAGATCGCCGACGGGCGGCGCGGCATAGGGAATACCGCGCCAGATATGCATGTTCTCTTCAGAGGTGCCGGATAGTGTGCCCTGCCGGGTTTTCACCAGCGGGGTAGACGGATTCTGCATGGCCTGCTTCCTTTTACGACTCATGCCAGCAGAGTACTGATTTTACAGCAGACCGCAACGTCGTTTACTGCGCTCCTCCGCCTGCTGATAAAGGCCAAACTCATCGTAAACCGCACAGCCCAGCGCCTCCTCAAAGGCCTCGCGGCTGGCGTTGCCGTGGCTGCGGGCCTGTATCTCGTTACCCAGGTTGGACTGAAAAATCCCGGCGGCGCTGACCGGTAAAAAGTCTTCATAAATAATTGGTTGCGCGATAACCCAGCCGCGCTCAATCAGCCGCTGCGGATCGTCGCCCGGCCGAAAGGCCTGGCGGTGCGCCTCGCCTGCGGGCGTCAGGCGGTAACGAAAGTACGCCAGCCCCTGCTGACGCAGCAGGAATTCGCTGTCCGGGAACGGGCTAAACACCTCCTGCAGATGGCGCTGATGGTTAAGATTATCTTTGCCCCCCCCCGCCTCGCTAAGCAGTCGGTCGTACAGAGCGCGGCCCTTCGGCGTCAAGGCGATGCCGCGCTGCTCTATTTCGCCAAAGCGGGCCGTATGGGTGCCGCGATGCTCCCCGGCAAACGTCACCGGCTCTTCAAGGGCCTTAAAGCTGGTCTGGCGCAGCAAAATCGGCACATCGCGGCGCGGCGGGCCTTCTATTAACGCTTTCGGCGCGATACCGCATTCAGGCATCAGCGCCTGAACCCGGTCGATATCCAGCGTGCGCGGCGTCAGATGATTAATGTGACAGCCGGGGAAACAGACCACATCGGCAATCAGCCGGTGCTCTTCGTGCAGGGCGTGATAGGTTTCCTCATCGACGGTGGCATGTCGATGCCAGCGAAAGGTTTCCAGCGCCTGCTGCACAAATTCACGCGCCTCCGCGGCGGTGAACTCCCCCTTCTGTTCATGAAGTGCGATCAGTTCGCGACAGCGCGGCGTGAAGATATCACGCCGGGCAAGAATTTCCGCCGCCCGCTTGCGCAGCGCCTCATTGGCGATCAGCTCAAGGCGCAGGAGCGAGGTAAAAACGCGAAACGGATTGCGCGCCAGCGCCGCGTCATCGATGGGGCGAAACGCAGTGGAGTGAACCGGTACGCCGGCCTGCGACAGATCGTAATAGCTAACGGGATACATGCCCATAATGGCAAACATGCGACGCAGGGTCGCCAGTTCCTCCGCCGTACCGACGCGGATCGCGCCGTGGCGTTCAACGTTCAGCCGCGCCAGCTCATCGGCGTTGGCCAGTTGTTCGTGCAGCGTCGGGTTATTTTCCAGTATCGCCAGATTAACGTCGGCTACCAGCTCCAGTAGCGTCCCGTACTGCGGAACTTCCTGCTGGTACATCGCCGACATCGCCTGCGAAAAGCTTTCCCGAATCTCATCAGCCGTGATGGTGTTCGCCATGATGTCTTACCTCCAGTGAATTCTCCCTGGAGTGTAGGAAAGCTGTCTGAAGACGGCGGGAAGAATTTACAAACTGTGATGCCGGTAGCTGGCCGGTTTCTTTTCATCCGCTCACTTCATAACCACCGGTTATGTTAAACACCCTTTAATTTCACTTTAAATTAACAAAACATTTACACACACTGCATGTGGCGACATTACAACAACATGCCTCTCTACCGATAACACGGAGTCCCCTCATGAACGACAAATGGTCACCGCGCGAGGTCCTGCATCGCGACTACAGTAGCCATCCTCCCGCCTACGCGCCGGGCTACAAAACCAGCGTGCTGCGCTCGCCGCGCAATGCGCTCATTTCCCTGCAGAATTCACTTTCGGAGATCACCGGTCCGGTATTCAGCAGCGACGATCTTGGCGCACTTGATAACGACCTGATCCTGAACTACGCCAAAGACGGCCTGCCGATTGGTGAGCGGATTATCGTGCACGGCTACGTTCGCGATGGGTTTGGTCGGCCGATGAAAAATACGCTGGTTGAAGTCTGGCAGGCCAACGCGGGCGGCCGCTACCGGCATAAGAAAGATCAATATCTGGCGCCTATCGACCCGAACTTTGGCGGCTGCGGACGCGTGCTGACCGATGAGAACGGTTACTATTGTTTCCGCACCATCAAGCCCGGCCCCTATCCGTGGCGCAACCAGGTCAGCGACTGGCGTCCGGCGCATATTCACTTTTCGCTTTCCGGCGAAGCCTGGGCGCAGCGTCTTATCACCCAGATGTATTTCGAGGGCGACCCGCTGATTAAACAGTGCCCTATTGTCAAAACCATCAATAACGATGATGCCATCAGAACGCTGATCGCCGAGCTGGATACCCATGCCGCCGTCCCGCTGGACTCTCTGGCCTACCGTTTTGATCTCGTGCTGCGCGGTCATCGCGCAACGCTGTTTGAAAACCGCACGCAGGGGGCCGCCCGATGAGAGATTTTTTACCTGAAACCGCTTCGCAAACCGCTGGCCCTTATGTGCATATCGGCCTGGCGCCGGACGCTGCCGGCTTTCATATCTTTGAGAGAAACTTTGGTCCGACGCTGACGACGGCCGACACCGAGGGCGAACGCATTACTATTGAAGGTCGAGTCATCGACGGCTCCGGCACCCCGGTGCGCGATGTGCTGCTGGAAATCTGGCAGGCCAACGCCGCCGGGCGCTATAACCATCCTGACGACCGACAGCAGGGTAAGAAGCTGGATACGGCATTTCGCGGCTGGGGACGCAGCTGCTCGGACTTCACCAGCGGCGTCTGGCGCTTTGAAACTATCAAACCCGGGGCCGTTGTTGGCCGCGATGGTCGCGCCATGGCGCCGCACGTCAATTTATGGGTGGTCGCCCGCGGGATTAATATTGGCCTCAACACGCGGATGTACTTCTCTGACGAACAGGACGCTAACCAGGCCGACCCGGTGCTGAATTTGATTGAGTGGGAAGTGCGCCGCCAGACCCTCATCGCCCAACGCGAGGTGCGCGGGACGGAGATCGTTTACCGCTTCGATATTCATCTGCAGGGCGAAAACGAAACCGTCTTCTTCGATATCTGAATTTTCACTTCCTTTTTCCGCCCCTGCTGTCAAGGGGGCGGTACTTTAACGACAATGCCAATAAAATCAACTTGTAAAATAATAATATAAAATGTTAATAATATTTTGCTATGAAGTTAACAATTTTAAACGCCCTTACTTGTCATCGGTACACCTCTGTTTTTAACATTGATTATGCAAAAAAATGGTCTTTTCAGTCAGCGCATTCGCTTGCGCCATCTACATACCTTCGTGGCCGTCGCTCAACAGGGAACTCTTGGGCGCGCGGCTGAAACCCTTAATCTGAGCCAACCGGCCTTATCCAAAACGCTGAACGAACTGGAGCAGCTCACCGGCACGCGGCTGTTTGAGCGGGGGCGCCTGGGCGCGCAGCTTACGCTGGTCGGCGAACAGTTTCTCACCCATGCGGTCAAAGTGCTCGACGCGCTCAATACCGCTGGTCAGGCGCTAAATCGTAAAGAAGGCCTCAACAGCGATATCGTACGTATCGGAGCGCTCCCCACCGCCGCGCTGGGGATCCTGCCCTCGGTGATCGGCCAGTTCCATCAGCAGCAAAAAGATATCACCCTTCAGGTCGCCACCATGAATAACACCATGCTGCTGGCGGGGCTAAAATCGGGAGAAATCGATATCGGCATCGGGCGAATGTCCGATCCGGAATTAATGAGCGGATTGAACTATGAACTGCTGTTTCTCGAATCCCTGAAGCTGGTGGTTCGTCCGGGACACCCTCTGCTGCAGGAAACCGTCACGCTGAGTCGGGTCATGGAGTGGCCGGTGGTGGTTTCGCCTAAAGGCACGCTGCCGCGACAGAACGCCGAAACCCTGCTGCAAAGCCAGGGCTGCAAAATTCCCACTGGCTGCATCGAGACGCTGTCGGCTTCACTGTCTCGCCAGCTCACCGTCGACTACGACTACGTATGGTTTGTCCCCTCCGGCGCGGTTAAAGACGACCTGCGTCGTGGGCTGCTGGCCGCGCTGCCGGTGCCCACCCAGGGCGCGGGTGAACCAATAGGGATCCTCACCCGAGTGGACGCCACGCTCACTGCGGGTACGCAAACCCTGCTCAGCGCCATTCGCAAATCCATGCCCGTCTGATCGCGTTCTCCCCGGCTTCGCGCGTCGGGGAGAGATAATCCGCCCGTTTTCCCTGCTGCTGCCCGGAACTATTCACCACAATATTCAATTAGTGCGAAATCATTCATTAACAATTGCGTAAATTTCTTTAACAGATCTATCATATCCGCGATTTCACCAAATGGTTCACATGAAATCAATAACAGTAAAAATTACGCTTTTATGAAGGTTATCATTACTTCATTCAAAAGAGTTCACTTGAAAAATTGATCTATCTGGTTCGCACCTGTTCAGGGGTGGTGAAGGAGAAAAAATGGCAACTGACAACGCGCCGCGAGGGTTCCCCCGGATCCTACAGTGGCTTCTCGCCGGGCTGATGCTGATCATCGGCCTGGCTATCGGTATTCTTGGTGCGAAGCTCGCCTCCGTCGGCGGGACGTTCTATTTTGCGCTGATGGGCCTGGTGATGGTTATCGCCGCGGTGCTCATTTTCCGCAGCCGCCGCGGCGGTATCATGCTGTACGCCGTTGCGTTTGTCGCATCGATCGTCTGGGCGATTAGCGACGCGGGCTGGACCTACTGGCCGCTATTCTCCCGCCTGTTCGCCCTCGGCGTACTGGCCTTCCTTTGCGCGCTGGTCTGGCCGTTTCTTTCCCGCCAGCCGGCGAAAAAAGGGCCGGCATTTGGCCTGGCTGCGGTGCTCGCCGTGGTGCTGCTGGTCAGTTTCGCCTGGATGTTCAAATCCCAGCCGCTGGTCAGCGCCAGCGAGGCGGTGCCGGTTAAACCGGTCGCCGCAGGCGAGCAGCAGAAAAACTGGGCGCATTGGGGCAACACCACCCACGGCGACCGTTTTGCCGCCCTCGACCAGATTAACAAACAGAACGTCGACCAGCTGCAGGTCGCCTGGATCGCCCATACCGGCGATATTCCGCAGAGCAATGGCTCCGGCGCGGAAGACCAGAACACGCCGCTGCAGATTGGCGATACGCTTTACGTCTGTACGCCCTACAGCAAAGTGCTGGCGCTGGATGTCGATAGCGGCAAAGAGAAGTGGCGCTACGATTCAAAAGCCACCGCCCCCAACTGGCAGCGCTGCCGTGGTTTAGGCTATTACGAAGATAGCCAGGTTCAGGTTTCCCCTGCCGCCGACGCGCAGCCGGCCGCCTGCTCCCGTCGCCTGTTCTTGCCTACTACCGATGCCCGCCTGATCGCTATTGATGCCGACAACGGCAAACTGTGCGACGCCTTTGGCGACCACGGTATCGTTGATCTGAGCATTGGCATGGGCGAGATCAAAGCGGGTTACTACCAGCAAACCTCCACGCCGCTGGTGGCGGGTAATGTCGTGGTCGTTGGCGGTCGTGTGGCGGATAACTTCTCCACCGGCGAGCCTCCGGGCGTCGTTCGTGCCTATGACGTCCACACCGGGAAACTGGCGTGGGCATGGGATCCGGGCAACCCGGCGCTGACCGGAGAACCGCCGGCAGGCCAGACCTATACGCGCGGCACGCCGAACGTCTGGTCCGCCATGTCCTACGACGCGAAGCTGAATCTGATTTATCTGCCGACCGGTAACGCGACGCCGGACTTCTTTGGCGGCGAACGTACCGCGCTTGACGATAAATACAGTTCATCCATCGTGGCCGTTGACGCCACGACCGGCCAGGTCCGCTGGCATTATCAAACCACCCATCACGATCTGTGGGACTTCGACCTGCCTTCCCAGCCGCTGCTGTACGATCTGCCTGACGGTAAAGGCGGCACCACGCCGGTGCTGGTGCAAACCAGTAAGCAGGGCATGATCTTTATGCTTAACCGCGCCACCGGTGAACCGGTCGCTAAAGTCGAAGAACGTCCGGTTCCGGCCGGCAACGTTAAAGGCGAGCGCTACTCGCCTACCCAGCCTTACTCCGTCGGTATGCCGATGATTGGCAACGAGACGCTCACCGAGTCGGATATGTGGGGCGCGACGCCTGTCGACCTGCTGCTGTGCCGTATCCAGTTTAAAGAGATGCGCCACCAGGGCGTCTTCACCCCGCCGGGCGAGGACCGTTCGCTGCAGTATCCCGGCTCGCTGGGCGGGATGAACTGGGGCAGTGTATCGGTTGATCCGAATAACAGTCTGATATTCGTCAACGATATGCGCCTTGGCCTCGCCAACTATATGGTGCCGCGCGCCAAAGTGGCGAAGGACGCCAGCGGTATCGAAATGGGGATCGTGCCGATGGAAGGCACGCCGTTCGGCGCCATGCGCGAGCGTTTCCTGTCGCCGCTGGGTATTCCATGCCAGAAACCACCGTTCGGCACCATGTCAGCGGTTGATTTGAAAACCGGCAAACTGGTGTGGCAGGTTCCGGTAGGCACCGTTGAGGACACCGGCCCGCTGGGGATCCGCATGCATATGCCAATCCCCATCGGCATGCCGACGCTGGGTGCGTCGTTATCCACCCAGTCCGGTCTGCTGTTCTTTGCGGGCACTCAGGACTTCTACCTGCGCGCGTTTGATACCGCCAACGGGAAAGAGATCTGGAAATCGCGTCTGCCGGTCGGCAGCCAGTCCGGCCCGATGACCTACGTATCGCCGAAAACCGGTAAACAGTACATCATCATCAACGCGGGCGGCGCTCGCCAGTCGCCGGATCGCGGCGATTACATCATCGCCTACGCGCTCCCGGAGCAGAAGTAACCCTCAGGGCCCCCAATCGGGGCCCTTTTTGCTGGCAAAGTACCTAGTCTGGGTTTTGCCCGGTGGCGCGATAGCAAAATCGTCTGCGCATCTCCCCCCAGCAAGCCATTCTTATTCCGTCATGTTATTATTGCGAATGGTTATCAATAATAAATACTGAACAAGGATAATGGATGAAGCGTTCAACCTGCCGCCTGCTCGCAGGCGCCATCATGTCGATAGCGGCCGCCTCGGCTCAGGCGTTAAAAGCCCCGGAAGTGGACCTGCGCGATCCGACGATTTGGCAAGAGAAAGCGATGTCTCCGCTCACCGCTCACCCACAGCCCTGCGAGGTGTTCAGCGGCCCGCACTGCGCGGTCTGGGAAGATGAGAAATCGGATATTCAACGTGAACGGGAGCGCCGGGAACAGCGGCGCTGGCAGAATGGTTATGAAAACCTGCGGCGGGAATAATCCCGCTAAAACGATAACCCGGGCACGCCCGGGTTATTTATTATCTGAAAATCAATTCTCGCCGAAATGAATAACGGTACGAATGGATTTACCTTCGTGCATCAGGTCAAAGGCTTCGTTGATGCGATCCAGCGGCATGCGGTGGGTAATAAACGGATCGAGACGAATTTTCCCCGCCATCGCCTCTTCAACCATTCCCGGCAGCTGCGTGCGCCCTTTCACGCCGCCGAACGCGGAGCCGCGCCAGACGCGCCCGGTCACCAGCTGGAATGGACGGGTTTTAATCTCCTGACCCGCGCCAGCGACGCCGATAATCACGCTTTCGCCCCAGCCTTTGTGGCAGCACTCCAGCGCCGCGCGCATCACGTTGACGTTACCGATACACTCGAAGCTAAAGTCGACCCCGCCGTCGGTGAGTTCAACAATCACATCCTGAACCGGCTTATCGTAATCATGCGGGTTGATAAAGTCGGTCGCGCCCATCTCTTTCGCGAGGGTGAATTTTTCCGGGTTGGTATCCACCGCCAGAATGCGCCCGGCTTTCGCCTGTACCGCGCCCTGGATCACCGCCAGGCCGATCCCGCCGAGGCCGAAGACGGCGACGGTATCGCCCTCTTTTACTTTCGCCGTATTGTGCACCGCGCCGATACCGGTCGTGACGCCGCAGCCCAGCAGACATACTTTATCCAGCGGCGCCTGCGGATTCACTTTTGCCAGCGAAATTTCGGCCACCACGGTGTATTCGCTGAAGGTGCTGGTGCCCATATAGTGATAAATCGGTTCGCCGTTGTAGGAGAAACGCGTGGTGCCGTCCGGCATCAGGCCCTTACCCTGGGTGGCGCGGACCGCCTGGCAGAGGTTGGTTTTGCCTGATTTACAGAACTTACATTCGCGGCATTCGGCGGTATACAAAGGAATAACGTGGTCGCCCGGCTGCAGACTGGTCACGCCTTCCCCGACTTCGACGACAATCCCGCCGCCTTCATGGCCCAGCACCGCCGGGAAAACGCCTTCCGGATCGTCGCCTGAGAGGGTAAAGGCATCGGTGTGGCATACGCCGGTATGGGTGATCTTGACCAGCACTTCGCCTTTTTTCGGCGGCGCGACGTCAATCTCAACGATTGAAAGCGGCTGACCCGGGCCAAACGCGACGGCTGCACGTGATTTCATATCTCTCTTCCTCGTGGTGATTTTATTTTAAATAGGATCGTAGCAGATGCCCGACTTCCGCCATTCTGGCGGCGCGCTGATCGGGCGTCGTTTCGCCGCTGACCAGTTCGTCCTGTAGGTGAATTTCCACCATCTCCCCCATCAGTCCGTTAGCGGCGCCGCGTATTGAGGCGATTTGTTGCAGAATAGTCATACAGGGTTCGCCGGATTCAAGCGCCCGCTCAAGCGCTTCAACCTGGCCACGAATGCGCCGCACCCGGCTGAGGGCACGCTTTTTATCTTCAGGTGAATGTGGCATGGTTTCGC
This sequence comes from Klebsiella pasteurii, assembly GCF_018139045.1. Lineage (NCBI taxonomy): Bacteria > Pseudomonadati > Pseudomonadota > Gammaproteobacteria > Enterobacterales > Enterobacteriaceae > Klebsiella > Klebsiella pasteurii. The sequence continues at coordinate 856,515 of NZ_CP073236.1, read as the reverse complement.
CCTCCATATCATATAGGGGGGTATACTATATTTATTATTGCCTTGAGGCAAATGGCTTCGCCGCTTTAACCGTAGCATAGCGGCGAGAATTTGCGCTTAGCTGAAGTTGAGGATCCCGAAGAAAGAGACAAAAAAACCCGCCGAAGCGGGTTTATCGAGGTTTAACGCCTGCGCGGCATCATCCGCAGCAGCGTGTTATCTTTCCACAAATAGTGGTGCATCAGCGCCGCCAGCGCGTGCAGGCCGATAATAAAGTAGCCGGTATTGGCCAGCACCTCATGCCACTCTTTCAGGGTATCCACCAGCTCAAAGTTGCTTTCCGCCGCGTGCGGCATGGTCAGGCCAAAAGCAAACCAGGGGTTGCCGCGGTAGTACATCATGACCATGCCGATGGCCGGCAGCGCGATAAACAGCAGATAGATAACCAGATGCCCAAGATGCGCGAAGCCGGTCATCATCGGTGACGGTTTAGGCACAATCGGCGGCGCCGGAGATTTGAGGCGCACCAACAGACGCACCACCATCAGAACAAAAATAGAAATCCCGCAGGAGACGTGGATCATATTAAAAACGGGCCGCTCGCTGCGGGGGAAAAAGCCCCGCAGCTCCATCGCCGCGTAAGCGCCAATCACTAAAAAAAAGACCAGCCAGTGGATACCTATTTGTAGACCAGTGTATTTATCGCGCATGAGAAACCCTTAATAAAACGGTGATATCGCCAACATAAACACCTTTTATTAAAAATTCATTAACTTTTACGTACTTATAAAAAAACAATTGCCGGTTTCGCGCAGATAAAGCAAAAGTAGCGGGTTATCTGCGGAGCAGTAGTACGAGGAACGTATACCGCAACCTTGACGCTGTATATAATCACAGTACAATACGGTTTGCTATTATCATCAATGGGATAAAAAATGTTCGTAGAGCTGATTTATGACAAGAGAAATTTCGAAGGATTAGCCGGCGCTAAAGAGATCATTCTGACGGAATTGACGAAGCGAGTGCATCGCATTTTTCCCGATGCCGACGTTCGCGTTAAACCGATGATGACGCTGGCCTCCATCAATACCGACGCCAGCAAGCACGAGAAAGAACAGATCAGCCGCGCCGTGCAGGAAATGTTCGAAGAAGCCGACATGTGGATGCAGGAAGATTAACGGGCGATATTCGAGGACAAAATGAATACCTTCACCATTATAGCCATCCCCTTCTTCGCCGCAGCGATCGTCATGCTGACATTGGGGACAACCAGGAAAAGTCGTGCCTGCGCTATCGTGGGCGGCGTTTTGCTGGCCGCGACCGTGGTCAACGCGGTGACGGGCATGGCGCTACAGGGCGGGTAAGAGAATGAGTTTTGTTTGGTACATGGCGCTGATATGCGTTGCGATCGCCTATCTCATGATGCGCTTTCTCCCTGTTTAACCCCGGGTTTTCGCATACCCGGGCTTCATATAGCGTTCTTTTTACCGGCGGGATCATAACCCCTTACGCACCAGCGTCGCCGCCTGTTTAAAAATCTCGTCCTCGACGCCGTCCCCCTTCTGTCTTCCCAACCTCACCAGTTCTTCGACAATACTTTCCCGGTTAATAGGCTTCTGCCCAGAAACCAGGCCAATCACCGCCGCGCCGATGGCAAGACCAATCAGCCCCGTTTGTTCGTCTTTGTTCTTCATCGTTCCGCTCCGTTATGCCCGAAAAAAGTTTAGCAGCCGCACTCGCGACTGCAACCCGAGCATCCGCAGGCTTTGGCGCCAGCTAAAGCGACTTCAGAGGCCATACGGATACAGGATCAGGCAAAGCCGGCCTCAGGCGCGTTAGCCTGCTGCGGGACGCTAAAAAGTGTGAAGTTGATCAAAAACAACAAAATGACGGTCTGAGAGGCGTATTTGTATTACCGCCGCGCCGGGGCAGCCCGGAGCGTGACGACACGATGATGAAAAGGAGAAATAACCATGATCACATACGATCGTAACCGCAATCCTATTACCAACGGCAGCCAGGTGATGATTAATGGGACGGGCAAAACCGGTAAAATTATCGCTATCCATTCTACGGATTTAACCCCAGCCCAGCTGCGTCGAACTAAGACCGTTGAAGTTGAAGGGGCTGAAGGGAAGTTTGAACCGGTTGAACTGATCCGCCTTGGTCTCCACTAAGGAGGCGACAGCCGCTGCGGCATCGCCCAAACGCCGGCTATCGGCTGGCGATGCCCGGCAGTTTTACTACCGACGTTCCGCGCCATGGCTGCTCTTCGCCTGATACATGCGTCGGTCCGCCACCGCAACAATCTCATTGAGGCTATGATGCGCATCGGGATCGTATTCAACGCAGCCCCATGAGAACGCCAGCTGCCACGGATTGCCCGCCTGCTGATTGTACTCCGCGACGTTCTTGCTAAGCTGCTCCATCGCCTGGCCAGCGGCGTGCTGCGAGGTATTGGCAAGCAGGATGATAAATTCGTCGCCACCCTGCCTGGCAATTAAATCCGACTCTCTGAAGGTGGCCTTCATCAAATCAGCAATCGCCCTCAGGGCTTTATCTCCCTGTTCATGACCCCAGGTATCGTTAATCAGTTTAAAGCGATCGAGATCGATAAAGATGAGGCTCGCTGGTTCATTCCGCCGTCTGGCGGTCAGCAACGCGTACTCCGCTAACGACATAAAGCCCCGGCGGTTGAATAGCCCCGTCAGCTCGTCAGCGGTCGCCGCATCCAGCACCTTGAATTCATCTTCAACGATGGCGGCCAGGTCGCTTAAGATTTGTATTTCATGAACGGAGAAAGCGCGCGGCTTGTGATCCATCAGACAGAACGCGCCGACCGTCGCGCCGTCAGGCAGCTGCACCGGGTATCCGGCATAAAAGCGGATAAAAGGCGCTTCGGTGACCAGCGGGTTATCGTGAAAGCGCAGGTCCTGCTGCAGGTCGTTGACGATTAAAGGATCGGTTTGCAGGATAGTATGCGCGCAGAATGTGATATCCCTCGGCAGGGTATCCACATCAAGTCCGGCGCAGGATTTTACGTGCAGGGTGTTTTCCCCCACGAGGCTAATCGAAGCCACCGGCAGATCGTAGAGCGTACGTGCAAGCCTGGTCAGGCGATCGAAACGCTCTTCTTTTCCGCTGTTTAATAATCCGGATGTCCGCAGCGATTGCAGACGGCGCAGTTCATCTGGATGAAGTCCGGCTAATTTCAATTTTTCTCTCTTACGTTATCAGGATAAATGACGCAGCGCTTACCAATGAAACGCGCATCAGGCTGTTAACAAACGATTCACATGTGTTATCTGATGAGTTAAGCATATATCGCTGGCTCGTCAAACGAGACATCAGGCGCGTTCTGCCGCAGCCCACTCCCTCAGCTTCGCTTTCAGCCACTGGCTCGCGCCGCGCTGCCCGCTCCGCTTATGTGAATAGATTTTCACTTCGAATGGCGGAACCTCAAACGGTAATTCAAAAACCTTCAGCTTCGCCGCGCCGAGCATTTTTTCCGCTGCGGAGCGCGGTATCGCCATAAGCAGTTCACTTTGCGCAATAATGAAGGGCGCGCTCAGCATAGAGGGTGTTTTGATGGTGATATGCCGCGCAAACCCCATTTTCGCGAGCTGTACGTCGAGAATCCCCTGGCTTTCATTCCACGGGGTGACCACCAGATGCTGGGCTGCCAGGTAATCCGCCAGCGTTAGCCGGGACCGGCTGGCGTGGCTTATTGCAACATAATCATCTTTTAGCCAGCAGATCTCATCCAGCTCCGGATGCTCTGCTTCATGCAAGGCGCTAAACCCCAGCGCTAAATCCACCTCGCCGGCCAGCAGTTCCGTCAGCGCCGGGCTGTGCGGCAGATAGCGCAGCTCGAAACGCAGGCCTGGCGCCTGTTGCTGCAGCCTGGGCATCAGCGTCGGGAAAACGCACTGCGCGGTAAAATCCGTGATCGCTATCTGTAAGCAGTCGGTACTGGCCGAGGCGACAAACTTCGGCTGCGGGGTCAACTCCTGATCTAAAAACTTTAACGCCGAGGCAATAGAAGGCGCGAGCTGGGTGGCGAACACGCTGGGGCACATACGATGCCCTTCGCGATAGAAAAGCGGGTCATTGAGCGCGGCGCGCAGCCTGGACAGCGCGTGGCTTAACGCCGAGGTGCTCATCGCCAGCTCTTCCGCCGCCAGGCGTACCGAACGATAACGGTAGACCGCCTCGAATACCGGGAGCAGATTCAAATCAAGACGACGCAGAGCTGGATGCATAATATTCATCATTGCGTGATTTCATTGCACTTAATTCTTCTAACCTTAACGTTTATGCTTTGCGGTATCAAACTTACGATGGCACAACAGGTACTCCAATGAATATGACCATTCGTCAGGCCAGCCCGGCGGACGCAAAAGCAATTTATGACATGATTTACGAGCTGGCGGTGTATGAAAAGGCGCCGGAACAGGTGGTCACCACGGTTGAAGAAATCCAGGCATCGCTTTTCGCCAGCGACAGTAAAACGGAAGCGCTAATCTGCGAGATTGACAGTAAGATCGCCGGCTACGCGGTGTTCTTTACCAGCTATTCCACCTGGCTCGGCCGCAACGGCATCTATATGGAAGATCTCTACGTCACTCCCGAGTTTCGCGGCCGCGGTGCAGGAAAAGCGCTGCTGAAAACCATCGCTCAGTTGGCGGTAAAAAGAGAGTGCGGTCGCCTGGAGTGGAGCGTGCTCGACTGGAACCAGCCGGCCATTGATTTTTATCTGAGCATTGGTGCCGTTGCGCAAAGTGAGTGGGTTCGCTATCGCCTTGACGGCGCCGCGCTTGCCGCTTTTGCTGAACTGGGCGGGAACGCCAAATAATCGGCCACCAGGTGGGCCCTTCCTGGGCCCACCTTTTCAATCCCTTGCCAATATGCCCGTGGCGTATAAAGCTGAAACAAAAAATTATTAACCGTTAACACCCCGCCCGCAACCCACCGAATTTATTCACTTTTCCGTTCGCGTTTTTATCAGCATTTAACGGCGCCGCAAAAATCGTTGGTTGCCCTATTCCGGCAGCTGAACTAAGCCTGGAGAAGTTTTTACCTGACAGTTCAACTGACCTGGAGATTCTTCATGAGTAAACTCGGGATTAATGGATTTGGGCGTATTGGACGTTTAGTGCTGCGCCGGTTACTGGAGGTTAACAGCCCTTTAGAGGTCGTGGCGATTAACGACCTGACATCACCTAAAGTGCTGGCCTACCTGTTAAAGCATGATTCAAACTACGGGCCTTTCCCATGGAGCGTAGATTTTACTGAAGATGCGCTGATCGTTGATGGCAAAAAAATTACCGTTTTTGCGGAAAAAGAGGCTCAGCATATTCCGTGGAAAGCGGTAGGCGCCGAGCTGATTGTCGAGTGTACGGGTTTTTATACCTCCGCGGAAAAAGCGCAGGCGCATCTGACCGCCGGCGCGAAAAAAGTACTGATCTCCGCGCCCGCTGGCGATATGAAAACCATTGTCTATAACGTTAACGACGACACGCTGGACGCCAACGATACAATTATTTCCGTGGCCTCCTGCACCACCAACTGCCTGGCGCCGATGGCGAAAGTGCTCCATGACGCATTTGGCATTAAAGTGGGGACCATGACCACTATTCACGCCTATACCGGTACGCAATCGCTGGTTGACGGCCCGCGCGGCAAAGATCTACGCGCTTCCCGAGCGGCGGCGGAAAATATCATTCCGCATACTACCGGGGCGGCGAAAGCCATTGGGCTGGTTATTCCAGCGCTGAGCGGCAAGCTGAAGGGCCACGCCCAGCGCGTACCGACCAAAACAGGGTCGGTGACTGAGCTGGTGTCAGTGCTGGAGAAAAAGGTCTCCGCCGAAGAAGTCAATCAGGCGATGAAAAATGCGGCGGCGAACAATGAATCATTCGGTTATACCGAAGAAGAGATCGTTTCATCGGACGTCATCGGCAGCCATTTCGGTTCAATTTACGATGCCACGCAGCTGGAGATTGCTGAGGTTGGCGATCTGCAACTGGTGAAAACCGTGGCCTGGTACGATAACGAGTATGGCTTCGTTACCCAGCTTATCCGGGTGCTGGATAAATTCGCGAAGTAAGTCGCAGACGGTTCGGCACACGTAGCCCGGACAGATGCGCAGCATCGCCTCCGGGAAATGATGCCATCCTGCGCTCTGTTCCCCGGGCGGCGCAGAGCGCCTGCCCGGGCTACGGGTACGTGCGCCTGCGTTTGGGTAGTTTAGGTAGCCCGGGTAAGGCGTCAGCCGCGACCCGGGGGCGATCTGCGGGCTGGACAGCCCGGAAAGATGCGCAGTATCGCCACCGGGAGACGCTGCCGACTCAGGCCTGCAGATAGACCACCTGGGTTTGCAGATACTCATTCAGACCGTGACGTCCGTCGGCGCCGCCAATGCCCGATTTACGCCATCCGGCATGGAAACCCTGCATCGCTTCGAAGTTTTCGCGGTTAATATAGGTTTCGCCAAATTTTAGCCCCTTGATCGCCTTCATTGCGACGTTCAGGTCGCGGGTATAGATCGACGACGTCAGCCCATAATCGCTATCGTTGGCCATCGCCAGCGCCTCTTCAAGGGTATCAAACGCCACCACCGGCAGCACCGGACCGAATGTCTCTTCATGCACGATATCCATCTCCTGGCGCACATCCAGCAGCAGCGTTGGCGGATAAAAATAGCCCCTCCCCGTCACCGCTTTACCGCCAAGGGCGACGCGCGCGCCCTGGGCAACCGCTTTTGCCACCTTCTGCTCAACGCGCTCCAGCGCGGCGGCGTTAATCAACGGCCCCATCGCGATATCGTCGCGTGCCGCCGGATCGCCAAACTGTACCGCCTTCAGCGCTTCGCCAAGGCGATTAACAAAGCGATCGTAAATGCCCTTTTGCACGTATACGCGCTCGACGCAGTTGCACACCTGCCCGCTATTGATAACCCGAGAATCCACCACCGCCTTAACCGCCAGCTCAAGATCCGCATCATCCATCACGATAGCAGGTGCTTTCCCGCCCAGCTCCAGACACACTTTAGTGATGTTTTTCGCCGCCGCGGCCATAATCTTCTCGCCTGCAGCGACGCTGCCGGTCATGCTGACCATCGCTACTTTCGGATTGCCCGCCAGCTCCTGGCCTACGGTTTCGCCGCGGCCCAGCACCAGGTTAAAGACCCCTTTCGGTAGACCAATATCATGGACGATTTGCGCAAAAACGATGGCGTTATTCGGCGTAAATTCACTCGGTTTAATGACGATGGTATTACCGGTAATCAGCGCCGGCGCCAGCTTGCGGGCAATCAGGAAGAACGGAAAATTCCACGGCAGGATACCGGTCGTCACGCCCAGCGCGCGCTTGAATACCAGAATGTTCTCCCCCGGGCGGTCGCTCTGCACAATTTCACCTTCATAACGGCGCGCCCACTCGGCCATATAATCAAGATAATCGGCGGTAAAAGAGACCTCCACCGCCGCCAGCTGCTGGATTTTTCCGCCCTCGGCGACGATAAGCGCGGCGATCTCTTCCGCACGTTGGCGGATACCGGCAGCGATTTTGCGTAACCATCCCGCGCGCTCAATCGCCGGCAGGGCTTCCCAGCCAGGCTGCGCGCGCTCGGCGGCGAGAATCGCTCGCCTTGCATCTTCCGCGCTGCCGTCGGGGATCCGCGAAAGCAGCGCTTCCGTCGCCGGGTTGATCACATCAATCCACGCATCACCGCGGCCGGGTTCAAACTGGCCGTCAATATACATAGGGTGTTGAACGGGTGCTGTCATGGTCTGCTCCTAAGGATTATTGTTTTTAACAGGTGAACTAGATGTTAAAAACTATCGTCCATAAGGCAAAGAGACAGCATGAGGGCTTGTTTTTGTGAGATATTTCATAAAAACAGATGAAGCTAACGCGCAAAAAATCACAATTCAATAACACGATCTGCCCGTTTGCGATACCGCCAACGCAAACGGGCAAATTTCCCGACGCCGGCGACCATGCCAGGCGTCTAAAGGAGGAAGAAACGCGAACCAACAGCGATGAAAAGCGCTTATGGCTACCTAAGCCAGCTGCCGCGCGCTTAGCGCATCGGAGAGCAGACGGTCGTCGCGCAGCGTCTGCCACGCCTGAGCAATGTGCGGCGGAATATCCACATGGGCGATAAAATCCTTGCCTAACGGGCCGTAGCCCTGCGGGTTATCCGCCAGCCGCGGCGGTTCGCCGAGGATCAGCGCCAGATAGCGCCCCACCGGCCACAGACCCGTATCTTCCCCACCAAACGTGACACCGTCACGCCTGTTACGCAATACCGGCGCGCACCCCGGCGTGCTGTACCACGTCGGCGCTCGCGGATCGTCTTGCCAGACGCGGGCAAACGTCGCCATCGTTCTGCGCTGCATGGTCGGATCCTGAATCACCACCCCTGTACGATGGGCAATGCCCCTCTCCTCAAGCATTTCCCGGGTAAAGCGCGCGTTCTCTCCGCAGTTGGTGGAGCGATCCTCCACCACGATGTGTTGGCGCGGAATGGCCCAGAACTGATGGGCGATGTCGGCCAGGATATGCGCTTCGGCGCGATCCCTTACCGCGATGGCGCGGTAGCGCGGGTCGTTTAACACCGACTGGTATAAAAACGAAGTGGAGTGACCGATACCGCCGCTGATCAGCAGCGGAACCGCGTGCTGCGCCGCCAGCCGGCAGGCGAAATCGATGGTCGGGATCACTGCGTTGCCAGCCAGCACCACCACCTCTATTTGCGGATCAACGGGCAAATCATCCTGCGCCAGCCAGGCTCCCAGCTGGTTCGCCGCGGCCAGTACCGATTCGGGTAGCGATGGAAAATGTTCTGACATGTTTTCTCCTGTTAACACTCTCAGCCGTAGATTAGCGGCCACCATCTTAGACGCTGGCGCGAACTTTGGGTAATAAAGCGCGAATAGCGCACCCACGCCTCTTAAGCAACAAAGTCAACACATCTGAATAGCGTTTTATTCACTTTTTGAAGAGGGTCAAGAATCTAATAAATAGGGAGAAAGGGTCACAACTACGGCTTTAATGCACAAAAATGCATATTCATCCATGAAGAGCGTTATTTTACGTTTTTTTATTCACAAAAAGCTGAATCCCAGCCGCAACGACAGCATATTCTGCATTTTTGCCAAATACCGTCCCATTAAATTGGTGATAACATTCTCGTTACAGAGTTTATAGCTGTACCTTTCCACGGTTAACAAAATAATTATCACTGCGAAACAGGACTCTTATGGAAAAGTTATCTTACGCTTCTGAAAGTAGTACATCTCCATGGACCACCTACCTGCGCCAAATCGATCGCGTCGCGCCCTACCTCGGCGATCTCGCTTTCTGGATTGAAACCCTGCGCCATCCGAAACGCGCGCTAATCGTTGATATCCCTGTGCAAATGGACGACGGTACTATCCGCCACTTCGAAGGTTACCGCGTTCAGCACAACCTCTCGCGCGGACCGGGTAAAGGCGGCGTGCGCTACCATCCTGATGTTGATCTCAATGAAGTTATGGCGCTTTCAGCCTGGATGACCATCAAGTGTGCGGCAGTTAATATTCCCTACGGCGGCGCCAAAGGCGGCATCCGCGTCGACCCGTTCTCATTGTCGGAAGGTGAACTGGAGCGTTTGACCCGTCGCTATACCAGCGAGATCGGCATTATTATCGGGCCGCAAAAAGACATTCCGGCGCCGGACGTCGGCACCAACGGCAAAGTGATGGCCTGGATGATGGATACCTACTCCATGAACCACGGCACCACCATCACCGGCGTGGTCACCGGCAAGCCTATTCACCTGGGCGGTTCGCTGGGCCGTGAAAAAGCCACCGGCCGCGGCGTATTCGTCACCGGTCGCGAAGTAGCTCGCCGCAGCGGTATCGAAATCGAGGGCGCAAAAGTCGCGCTACAGGGTTTTGGTAACGTAGGTAGCGAAGCGGCCCGCTTGTTCGCAGGCGTCGGCGCACGGATTGTGGTGATTCAGGACCACACCGCCACCCTATATAACGAGGGCGGTATTGATATGGCCGCGCTGACCGCATGGCAGGCCGAGAACAAGCAAATCGCCGGTTTCCCTGGCGCCCGCGAAATTGCCAAAGAAGCGTTCTGGACGACGCCGATGGATATTCTGATCCCGGCGGCGCTGGAAGGCCAGATTACGCGCGAGCGCGCCGAAACCCTCAGCTGCAAACTGGTGCTCGAAGGCGCTAACGGCCCGACCTACCCGGAAGCGGATGATGTGCTAGCCGAGCGCGGCATCGTGGTGGTGCCGGACGTTATCTGTAACGCCGGCGGCGTCACCGTGAGCTACTTCGAATGGGTGCAGGATATGGCCAGCTTCTTCTGGAGCGAAGAAGAGATCAACGCCAAAATGGATCGTATCATGACCGATGCGATCGTTCACGTTTACGAAAAAGCGGTGGAAAAAGCGTGCTCTTTACGCACCGCCGCCTATATCGTGGCCTGTGAGCGGATCCTGATGGCGCGTAAAGATCGCGGTATTTATCCGGGATAATCCCTCTTCTCAGCCCGGTTAATGCCGGGCTTGAGACCAGCCCCCTCCTTTGCCCTTCGCAAGTCTTATTCCACATTAAACGCACATACCGTTAACCTGTTTTTACCAAACGGGCTTGAATTCTCGTTCTGGTCAGGCAAAAATCATTAGAGCTCTAACGATATTGCAGACTGGTCTATGGATAACCGACAGCTTAACTTTTCCCATCTTTTATATCTGACCGCCCACCACTGGCGCCTGGCGGTCAACCGCCGACTCAAGGACCTTGGCATGAGCCAGGCCAGCTGGGTCGCCGTTTCCGCCATCGCGCGCAACGAAAAGCCGCTATCGCAAAGCGAGCTGGCCCAGGAGCTGGGCGTCGAAAGCGCAACCCTCGTACCGCTGCTCAACCGGCTGGTCGATCTCGGTCTGGTCGAGCGGGTGAAAACCGAGCGCGATAAACGCAAACGGCTGCTGATTGCCACCGCCAAAGGCCTTGAAGTGTACCAGCAGGTGAAAACGGTGGCCGATGATTTGCGGGAGGAGATCCTTACCGCCATTACCCCCGAAGAGCAGCAGCAGACGCAGCAGGTACTGGAGAAGCTGCTGCGCGAGGTCGAGAAAAAATAATGCCTCGCCGACACGCCAATCCCTATATTCCTCACGACTGGGCCCCGCACGAAAAACCAGCGATCCTCGGCTCGCCGTCGACCCCGATCCACAGTACGCCAAAACGCATTGCCTACGGGATCGTCGGGCTGCTGGTATGCCTGACCGGCGCGTTGGGCAATGCGGTGGTGACCGCCAATCTACAGCTGTTGCAGGGTACTTTTGCCGCCTGGTCGACGGAGATTGCCTGGCTCCCGGCAGTCTACGTAATGACCAACGTGTCCATTAACCTGCTGCTGGTGAAGTTCCGCCAGCAGTTCGGCCTGCGCGCTTTTACCGAAGGTTTTCTCGTACTCTACGTGCTGGTGACCTTCTTCCACCTGTTCGTCAACGACCTGAGTTCCGCGCTGATGGTCCGCGCCGCCCACGGCATGGTGGCCGCGGCGCTAAGCTCGCTGGGGATTTATTATCAGGTGCAGGCCTGGCCCGCCCGCCATCGGCTCAAAGCGCTGACCATCGGCATCACCGGTTCATCGCTGGCGATCCCGCTGGCGCGCCTGTTCTCCACCGAGCTGCTGCAAATCGACGAGTGGCGCGGGCTGTACTTCTTTGAACTGGGGCTGGCGCTGGTGTCGCTGGCCTGTGTGATCGCCCTCAAGCTGCCGCCAAGCGATCGGAAAAAGGTATTTGAGAAAAAAGATTTCATCACCTTCTTTCTGCTGGCGCCAGGGATGGCGCTGGTCACTGCGGTGCTGTCGCTGGGGCGGCTGGACTGGTGGTTCGAAGCGTCGTGGATCGGCTGGGCGCTGGCGGGCGCTGTGGTGCTGATTGTCTCCGCGATTGCTTTTGAGCATAACCGCAGCAACCCGCTGCTCAATATCAAATGGCTCTCCAGCGGCAGTATTCTGCGTCTCGGGCTGATTATGCTGCTGATCCGTATCGTGCTGGCGGAGCAGAATACCGGCGTCATCGGCTGGCTGCAGTACGTCGGCCTGCAGAACGAACAGATGACCAACCTGGCGTGGTCGATTTTCGCCGGGATCCTCTGCGGTATTGTCGCCAGCTGTCTGACGCTCAACCCGCAGCGCCTCTACTGGCCCACCGCCACCGCGCTGGCGTTAATTATGGTTGGATCGCTGCTCGACAGCCAGTCGACGATCCTGACCCGCCCGGAGCAGCTGATGTTCAGTCAGTTTCTGCTGGGTTTCGGCAGCGCTTTCTTCCTCGCCCCGGCGATGCTGGCGGGGATTGGCGGGGTCATTGCCGACCAGCGCAACCTGGTGAGCTTCTCGGTACTGTTCGGCATGAGTCAGAATATCGGCGGCCTGCTGGGCTCCGCCATTCTCGGTACTTTCCAGACCTGGCGGGAGAAGTTTCACTCCAGCCAGCTCGCCGACCAGCTCACCACGCTCAATCCGCTGATTACCGAGCGTATACAGCAGTATAGCCAGATGTATCAAAGCCAGATTGGCGACAGCACCCTGCTCAATGTTCAGGCCACCATGCTGTTGCAAAACGCCGCCACGCTGCAGGCCAATATTCTCGCTTACAATGATACCTATCTGCTGACGGCGGCGATTTCAGCCGCCACGCTGGTATGGGTTTTCTGGCGCTTAATAAGATTACGTATTACCGCCCGTATCGCGCTGAAACGCGCAACGGGAAGTAAATAAAATTCACTCTGGAGTCATTATGAGTCAGCAGGATGCGGCCAAACAGCAGGCCAACACCCGAAATAATATTCGCATCGTTTCGATTTTCACCGCCGCCGCCATTGGCATCGTTGGCGTACTGGTTATTCTCTACGCCTGGCAGCTGCCGCCGTTTACCCGTGAAAGCCAGTTTACCGATAACGCCTACGTTCGCGGGCAAACCACGTTTATCAGCCCGCAGGTCAACGGTTATATCACCGAGGTTAAGGTTCAGGATTTTAATCAGGTGAAAGCCGGCGACGTGCTGTTCCAGATTGACGAGCGCATCTATAAGCAGCGCGTCCATCAGGCGCAAGCAACGCTGGCGATGAAAGAGGCGGCGCTGAAGAACAATCAGCAACAGCGCAGAAGCGCCGAGGCGGTCATCGCACGTAACGAAGCGGCGCTGCAGAACGCCCGCGCGCAGAATCTGAAAACCCAGGCCGATTTAAAACGCGTTCAGGAGCTGACCGCTGACGGCTCGCTATCGATTCGCGAACGCGATTCCGCCCGCGCCAGCGCGGCGCAAGGTACCGCGGATATCGAGCAGGCCAAAGCAACGCTGGAGATGTCACGCCAGGACCTGCAATCCACCATCGTTAACCGCGATTCGCTGCTCGCCGACGTCGCCAGCGCAAAAGCAGCGCTGGAGCTGGCGCAGATCGACCTGCAAAACACCCGGATTATCGCGCCGACTGACGGTCAGCTCGGGCAAATCTCGGTTCGCCTTGGCGCCTACGTGACCGCTGGGACGCATCTCACCTCGCTGGTGCCGCCGCAGCACTGGCTGATCGCGAATCTCAAAGAGACCCAGCTGGCGCAGGTGCGCGTCGGGCAACCGGTGACCTTTACCGTTGATGCGCTGAACAGCGAGAAATTCACCGGCACGGTGCAGAGCATCTCTCCGGCGACCGGCGTCGAGTTCAGCGCCATTTCCCCGGATAACGCCACCGGTAACTTCGTGAAAATCGCCCAGCGCATTCCGGTACGCATCGCCATTGATGAGGGGCAGAAGAACGGCCAGCGTCTGCGGCCGGGGATGTCGGTGCAGGTCACCATTGATACCCGCGCGGAGAAACAGCAATGATTCGTCCGCTCGCTCTCGCCGTTATCCTTGCGCTGGTCGGTTGCCAGTCCGCGGACGTTCAGCAGGCCGCGCCCGGTTTACAGATCCCTGCCGCCTGGCGGGCGGATGTCGGTCCGTCCAGCCCCGTTGAGGGCGTGTGGTGGCGCAATTTTCATGACAGCACGCTCAACCAGTATGTCGACCAGGCGTTGCGCTATAACAGCGACGTGCTGCTCGCTCGCGAACGGGTCAACGAGTACCAGGCCCGGGCCTACGCCGCCGATAGCAGCCTGTTTCCCTCGCTCGACGCCGGGTTGACCGGCACCCGCGCGCGGTCCCAGTCGGCGGCTACCGGGCTGCCCGTTCACAGTACGGTGTATAAAGGCGCGCTGACCGCCAGCTACGATGTTGATCTCTGGGGCGCAAACCGCAGCGCCGCCAGCGCGGCGCAAGCCGGCCTGGAAGCGCAAAAAGCCGCGGCCGCCGCGGCGAACCTGACCGTCGCCTCTTCGGTGGCGGTCGGTTACATCACCCTACTATCGTTGGATGAACAGCTGCGGGTGACGCAACAAACGCTAAAATCACGCGAAGACGCTTTCAACCTGGCGAAACGCCAGTTTGAAACCGGCTATACCTCGCGCCTGGAGCTGATGCAGGCGGACTCCGAACTGCGCTCCACGCGCGCGCAAATTCCGCCGCTGCGCCATCAAATCGCCCAGCAGGAAAATGCGCTCAGCCTTTTGCTCGGCGCCAATCCGGGCACCGTTAAGCGCAACGCGTTCGCGCAGCTTTCGCCGCTATCGCTACCTTCCCAGCTGCCGTCAACCCTGCTCAACCGCCGACCGGATATCGTTCAGGCCCAGCGTCAACTGGTGGCCGCCGACGCCACCCTGGCGTCATCGCAGGCGCAGCTGCTGCCGTCCATCAACCTTACCGCCACCGGCAGCCTGCAGGATCGCACCCTGCCCGACCTGCTGGATAATCCGCTACGCTTATGGAGCCTCGGCGGCAGCATTCTGGCGCCGTTGCTCAACCGCCAGGCGCTGAATGCTCAGGTCGACGTATCGATGGCCCAGCGCAATCAGGCGCTGTATAGCTATGAAAAAACGGTGCGCGCCGCGTTTAAAGAGGTGAACGACAGCCTCGATGCCATTAATCGCTACAGCGATCAGTTGGCGGAGCTACTTGAACAGGAGAACGTTGCTAAGGAGACGCTACGTATCGCCCAGAACCGCTATCGCAACGGCTACTCATCCTATCTGGATGTACTCGACGCCCAGCGCACGCTGTTTTCCACCCAGCTCAGCGTGGTACAGGTGAAAAACAACCTGCTGCTGGCGCAAGTTGATTTGTACCGGTCGCTGGGAGGCGGCTGGTCTGATTCATCAGGGATGTAATACGGGAAATCTGACATGCAACAACAGTGGTCGGCAGTAGATAATTATCTCGTGACAGCGTTAATCCCCACCGATCCGCTCCTCAGCCAGGTTCTGGCGAATAATCAGCACGCCGGGCTTCCGGCGATCGACGTCGCCGCCAATCAGGGGCAGTTCCTGGCCCTGCTGGTGCGCATGACGGGCGCCAAACGCATCCTCGAGATCGGCACGCTCGGCGGCTACAGCACGATCTGGATGGCCAGGGAGTTGCCCGTCGATGGTGAATTGCTCACCCTGGAGGCCGACGCGCATCATGCCGCCGTCGCGCGCGAGAACCTCCGTCTGGCAGGCGTGAACGATCGCGTTGCGGTGCTGGAAGGCCCGGCGCTGACCAGCCTGGAAAAGCTGGGCGATCGCCCGCCGTTCGATCTCATTTTTATCGACGCGGATAAACCGAATAATCCTGGCTATCTGCGCTGGGCGTTGCGCTATTCTCGCCCGGGGACAGTGATTGTGGGCGATAACGTGGTGCGCGACGGCGAAGTGACGAACCCGGATAGCGAGGACGACCGGGTGCAGGGCGTCAGAGCGTTTATCGACATGATGGGCAGCGACCCGCGGCTGACGGTCACGGCCCTGCAAACGGTGGGCAGCAAAGGCTGGGACGGGTTCACCCTCGCGTGGGTGAACGAATAATGAGTCTGAAAATCCGGATTGCGGCGCGAAGCTACAATCCGGATCATGTTAGCTATGGTGATGGGTTAATTCTGATAATGGATTACATATCAGATTGCACATGTCTTTTGCATCAGTGAGTGACATCCTTGTTTACAGAACAAATCATTGAGAATGATTCGGCTGATATTCAATCTGATAATTTACCTCTATTTCCCTGTCGGCCCCCGCGCGAGCTGTATCAGCTTCCCACCTGTTCTCCTGCGTGCAGTTTCCGACAACATCCCACCTTACGCATTTTTCCTCGAAACGGGAGCGATTTTCAGCCGTCAGTCCCAGAAGCAGGCTCGACAGCCAGCGCCCTTGTCCGTCCCAGCGCAGGAGTCGGGAACGTGACTCTTCGGTAACATGTGCTAAACGCCCATTGATATCGTGGTAATAGTCGACGATGATTGCCGCCGGAGAACCCGTGGGCTTTATCACTTCACGAATCAGGCGATTTTGATCGTCATAAAGATATTCCCAGGTCGTGGTTTCCAGCAGTTTGTCATCCATTTTATATTGGCCTTCTGCGCGGACAATTCGGCCCAATTCGTCGGTATAGTAATGTCGGCTATCGATGCTGGCCTTATTCGGATAAAAGCCGTCGATTCTCATCTCCGTCAGCCAGCCCTTTTGTTTATCACGGATGACAGTCGTTGTGCTTCGCATTGTCTTATTATTACCAATATCACGCTCTTCCGTTTCAGCGCGACTTTCCAGTTGCCCGCAGTGAGAAAGTGACATCGTGCCGGATGATTCATAACGATAAAGTTTTCCTTTACCGGAAAAGTGCACGCTAAGAAACTTCTCGCCCGGCATCATGGGCGGCATTTTTGTCAGAATCATATAGTTTGAACTATTGATAAATAACTGTTTTTCTGCACAAGTCGTCGTGGTCTTTTCATTAGCAAAGGCCGAAGAGCACGCTGCGGTTAAAATTGAAATCATCGTGACGATTTTTATATTCATATAATATTTACATCCCTTTAAATAATTAGTTTTAGCAATACTTTATTTCATCCGAATTTATATGTTTTATACTACAGCATTAGCCGTTCTGGCTGTCGTTAAGATCAATAATATTAAGACGAACGCATAATGGATATTTAATAATTTGGCATGACGTTTCCATTCCCTGAAAGAGAATGAAAACGCCATTGCCGTAGTATCAGGCCACAATCGCGTCCATTGCCTGCAGCACTCGCTTGTCGGATATCGGATACGGCGTGCCGAGCTGCTGGGCGAACAGGCTGACGCGCAGCTCTTCAATCATCCAGCGGATCTCCTGCACGTCGTTATCCTGACGGCGCTGAGGCGGCAGCTTATTCAACCACTGCTGCCACGCCTGCTGGATGCTCTCCACCTTGAGCATCTGCGCGCGGTCACGGTGCGGATCGATCGCCATTTTCTCAAGCCGCTTTTCAATCGCCTGCAGATAGCGCAGCGTATCCCCAAGGCGGCGGAAGCCATTGCCGGTGACGAAACCGCGATACACCAGCCCGCTCATCTGCGATTTGATATCCGACAGCCCAAGCGCCATGGTCATATCCACGCGGCCTTTCAGGCGTTTATTGATATTGAACACCGCGGTCAGGATCTGCTCAACCTGTTTGGCGATTTCCACCACCGTCTCGTTGAGTTCAGCGCGCACCTTTTCATGCAGCGCGGCAAAGCCCTCTTCGGTCCATACCGGGCCGCCCGCTTCATCGATCAGCTTATCCACGCCGCAGGAGATACAGTCATCGATCAGATCCAGCACCTTGCCGTAGGGGTTGAAATAGAGCCCCAGCTTGGCTTTATTCGGCAGCTTCTCATGCAGGTATTTAATCGGCGACGGGATATTCAGCAGCAGCAGGCGGCGCAGGCCGCGCCACATCTCCTGCTGCTGCTCCAGCGGGTTATCAAACAGCTTGATCGCCACGCTATCGCGCTCGTCCACCAGCGCCGGCCAGGCCTTAACTTTGTAGTTGCCGCGCTTCTGCTCGTAGCTCTCCGGAAGCCGGCCAAAGCTCCAGATATGCAGCCCGCTCTGCTCGATACCGTCATCGGCAACCGCGGACAGCGTCTCCTGCACCTTACCTTTCAGCGCATCTTTCAGATCCTGCAGCGAGCGCCCTTCCTGCAGCTTCTTGTTTTTCTCGTCCACCACCCGGAAAGTGATTTTCAGATGATCGGGTACCTGATCCCATTGCCAGGCCTCGCGGTCGATAGTCACGCCGGTCATCCGCCGCAGCTCACGTTCAAGGGAATCCAGCAGCGGCAGCTCCAGCGGCGTCGCGCGGCCTAAAAACGCCTCCGCGTAGTTCGGCGCTGGAACGAAGTTACGCCGTACCGGCTTCGGCAGCGATTTAATCAGGGCGATAACCAGCTCGCGACGCAACCCCGGGATCTGCCACTCAAATCCGGCTTCTTCCACCTGGTTGAGCAGCGGCAGTGGAATATGCACCGTTACGCCGTCAGCGTCGGCGCCCGGTTCAAACTGATAGGTGAGACGCAGCTTCAGGTTGCCCTGGTGCCAGAAGTTCGGATAGTCGAGCTTACTGACCTGCTCCGCGCCTTCCTTAATCAGCATGCTCTTTTCAAAGTTGAGCAGATCCGGCGTCTCGCGGCTGGCCTGTTTCCACCACTTGTCGAAATGGCGCGCTGAGATGACGTCATGGCTGATACGCTGGTCGTAGAACTCAAACAGCGTTTCGTCGTCGACGAGAATATCGCGGCGGCGCGACTTATGCTCCAGCTCTTCAATCTCGTTGCGCAGCTTCAGGTTGTCACGGAAGAAGGCGTGACGAGTCTGCCAGTCGCCCTCCACCAGCGCATGGCGGATAAATAGCTCGCGGCACAGCGCCGGATCAATCTGGCTATAGTTGACCTTGCGGGCCGCGACAATCGGCAGCCCGTAAACGGTGACCTTTTCCGTCGCCATCACCGCGCCCTGCCCGCGCTCCCAGTGGGGTTCGCTGTACGAGCGTTTGATCAAATGCTGCGCCACCGGCTCAACCCACTCCGGCTCAATGCGCGCGGCGATGCGCCCCCACAGGCGGCTGGTTTCCACCAGTTCGGCGACCATCGTCCATTTTGGCGGCTTTTTGAACAACCCCGATCCAGGGAAGATGGAGAAGCGAGCGTTGCGCGCGCCGGTAAACTCCTGCTTGTCGGCGTCTTTCATACCGATATGCGACAGCAGACCGGTCAGCAGCGCGGTGTGAATTTCGCGATACTCCGCCGGCTCGCTGTTCACCGGCAGCCCGAGCTCTTTCACCACCTGACGCAGCTGGGTATAGATATCCTGCCACTCGCGCACGCGCAGGTAGTTGAGGAAATCGACCCGGCACTGGCGGCGGAACTGGTTCGAGGAGAGCGCTTTTTGCTGCTCGCCCAGGTAGTTCCACAGGTTGACGAACGCCAGGAAGTCGGACTCTTTATCGTGGAAACGGCGATGTTTCTCGTCAGAGGCCTGCTGCTTGTCCATTGGCCGCTCGCGCGGGTCCTGAATGGAGAGCGCCGAGGTGATAATCATCGCCTCGCGCACGCAGCCGTGTTTTTGCGCTTCCAGCACCATGCGCGCCAGACGCGGGTCCACCGGTAGCTGGCTAAGCTGACGGCCCATCGGCGTCAGCTTATAAGCGGTCTGCTGTTCGTCGGTGGTAATCGCCCCCAGCTCTTCCAGCAGGCGAACGCCGTCCTGAATATTGCGTTTATCCGGCGCTTCAACAAACGGAAACGCGGCGATATCGCCCAGGCCCAGCGCGGTCATCTGCAGGATAACAGATGCCAGGTTGGTGCGCAGAATCTCCGGGTCGGTAAATGCCGGGCGCGACAGGAAGTCATCTTCCGAATAGAGACGAATACAGATCCCTTCCGACACGCGACCGCAGCGGCCTTTACGCTGGTTAGCCGACGCCTGGGAAACCGGCTCAATAGGCAGGCGCTGCACTTTGGTGCGGAAGCTGTAGCGGCTGATACGCGCGGTACCCGGGTCAATAACGTACTTGATGCCCGGCACGGTCAGCGAGGTTTCGGCGACGTTGGTGGCCAGCACGATCCGCCGCCCGCTGTGGGCCTGGAACACACGGTTCTGTTCGCTATTGGAAAGCCGCGCATACAGAGGCAGCACTTCGGTATGGCGCAGATTCAGCTTATTGAGCGCATCGGCGGTATCGCGGATTTCACGCTCGCCGCTCATAAAGATAAGGATATCACCGGGGCTTTCGCGCCCGAGTTCATCAACGGCGTCAAATATCGCCTGCAGCTGATCGCGCTCGGTGTCGTCGGCGTCTTCAACGATGGGTCGATAGCGCACTTCTACCGGGTAGGTGCGCCCGGACACTTCGATAATCGGCGCGTTGTTAAAGTGGCGCGAGAAGCGTTCCGGATCGATGGTCGCCGAGGTGATTATAATTTTCAAATCCGGGCGACGGGGCAGCAGTTCCCGCAGGTAGCCAAGCAGGAAGTCGATATTGAGGCTGCGTTCGTGCGCTTCATCGATAATGATGGTGTCGTATTGCATCAGCAGCCGATCCTGCTGGATTTCCGCCAGCAGAATACCGTCGGTCATCAGCTTAACCATGGTGTTATCGCTGACGTGGTCGCTAAAGCGGACTTTATAGCCAATGCAGCCGCCCGGCTCCGTTTGCAGCTCTTCGGCGATACGGTTGGCGACGGTACGCGCGGCCAGCCGACGCGGTTGCGTATGGCCAATTAAGCCTTTAACGCCGCGCCCCAGCTCCATACAAATTTTTGGCAGCTGGGTGGTTTTCCCCGAACCGGTTTCCCCCGCCACAATCACCACCTGGTGATCGCGCACGGCTTCGAGAATCTCCTGTTTTTTCTGGCTAACCGGCAGGTTCTGCGGATAATCGATTACCGGTCGGGCGGCTTCGCGCAGCAGGACTCTCCCTGCCGCCTGTTCAATTTCTTGCGCCATCTCCTGAAGGATGGCCTGCTGGGCATCAGGATTTTTAACCTTCTTCACGCCGTGCAGGCGACGGGCAAAGCGCGACTTATCGCGCAGCATCAGGCCATCCAGCCGTGCAAAGAGCTGAGAGAAGGTTATTTTTTGTTGTTCTGTCATAGCGTTATCGGGCAGCGCACTGCCGGGAAAAATCTCTTTTGATGTATTGCGTTAGAGTACCACATCCGCGCAATTCGTGCCTTGTTCAAAAAAACTGAATACAGAGTTCGATTTATTGCGCTTTCTCTGCGACATGATTGTGAATAGAGTGTCAACAAGCACCAGGGCAACGGCCCGTCAATCACATTAAAAAAGGAAACACCCATGAGCAAAGTATTAGTTCTGAAATCCAGTATTCTGGCAGGGTACTCGCAATCTGGTCAGCTGTCCGACTATTTTGTTGAACAATGGCGTGAAAAGCACGCGCAAGACGTTATCACCGTGCGCGACCTGGCTGCAAACCCCATTCCGGTTCTGGACGGCGAACTGGTTGGCGCTCTGCGTCCGAGCGATGCGCCGCTGACGCCGCGTCAGCAGGAAGCGCTGGCGCTTTCCGACGAACTGATCGCTGAACTGCAGGCGAATGATGTGATTGTTATCGCGGCGCCGATGTACAACTTCAACATCCCTACCCAGCTGAAAAACTACTTCGACCTGGTAGCGCGCGCTGGCGTGACCTTCCGCTACACCGAGAAAGGGCCGGAAGGTCTGGTGAAAGGTAAACGCGCTGTCGTCGTCACCAGCCGCGGCGGTATCCATAAAGATACCCCGACGGACCTGGTAACGCCGTACCTGTCTACCTTCCTTGGCTTTATCGGCATCACCGACGTGAACTTCGTGTTCGCTGAAGGCATCGCCTACGGCCCGGAAGTTGCAGCGAAAGCGCAGACCGATGCGAAAGCCGCTATCGACAGCGTTGTTGCCGCATAAGAGTTGACTCCTCCCGCCCCGGCGGGAGGAGAGTTTCACTTTTTCTCGTAGCGCAAATACCCCACCACGCCACCGCCGCCATCTTTTGGATGATTCACGCCGTCGTTGACCTCCACGCAGGGAAAATCAAAAGGCGACACACCGTCTATGCAGGCCACATTCACGCCATATTGCTGCGGGTTTGAACGCCGTTGATGAAAAGTGTAGATCCCACACACGGAGCAGAAAAAGTGCACGGCTTGACCGGTATTAAAACGATACTCCGTGAGCTTATCCCGTCCGCGTATAACATCTATTCCTGAAAGCGGCGCGGAGACCGCGACCGCCCCACGCATCCGGCAATATGAACAGTTACAGCGGCGAACGGTGTTGAAGCCATCGCTAAGCTCAACGGTAAAGGCCACCGCGCCGCAGTGGCACTGAGCGGATAATTTCTCTGCCATGATTTACCCCCTCAGGATGATGATTTCGGCCGCAAATTCTCATCAAACGCCAGCCGCTTTCTGTCCGGCTCTGCTTCTTTGAGCGGTTCCACCTGATGCAGCGTCTGTTTGCAGCGCTCCACCAGCATCTGATACTCCCGCGTCCCCTGCTTCTTCCAGGCCAGCTCCCGTTCGCTTAATGTACGAATGGCTTTTGCCGGACTGCCGACAATCAGATGGTTAGCGGGCATTTCGGCGTTGGCTTTCACAAAGGCCGAAGCGCCGACAATGCTGTTTTCCCCAATGCTGGCCCCATCAATAATCACCGCGCTCATGCCCACCAGCGCGTTGCGCCCGATGGTGCAGCCGTGCAGAATCGCGCCGTGGCCGATATGCCCCTCTTCTTCCACGACCGTATCCTGGCCGGGAAAGCCGTGCATCACGCAGTTATCCTGAATGTTGGCGCCATCTTTCACCACGATACGGCCAAAATCGCCGCGCAGGCTGGCGTTAGGCCCGACGTAGACCCCTTTACCGAGGATCACGTCGCCAATTAGCACCGCGGTGGGATGAACGTAGCTCTCGTCCGGTACCACCGGCGTCATACCGTCAATTTGATAAATGGGCATAGCCTCTCCTTATACGCCTGCGAGTCCGCCAAAGCGCTGGAAATAGAGCGGTCCCGGCGCGGGAAGATCCCCCACCGAGCTTTCGCCCTTCTCGCTGACAAACGCCAGCGCGCCGGGCGCAACGCGTTGATAAATATTGATGCACAGCTGGCGCGCGGTTTGTCCGGCCCAGTGCGCGGGGAGCAGCTCTTCAGGCAGCAGCGGATCTTTCAGCACCACCCGGCGATAGAAGTGAATCAGCAGCAGCTGAATCTGGAAACTGCGTTCGGGCGTCAGCTCCGCGGGCTCGCAGTCGCGAAGCAGCGGCAGCAGCGGTCGAAACAGGGCGATAAACGTTTCATACATCGCGTTCTGGTCGGTAAGATGCCAGCACTCTTCAACGCGAGCGCGCAGCGCCGCCCGAGAGAGCGCCAGCGGGGAATGCGCTTCGAAACAGATAACGTTTTCCGCCACGCCCGCTTCATGCAGCAGAGACTGTACGTCCGCCAGCTTTTGTGATGGCGAAGCCAGCAGGCTCGGCGCAAGCGCGCCAAATCCCTGCCATAGCAGCTGTTTTTTGACTTCCGCCAGGGTGCTTTTTTCCAACCCTTCCGACAGCAGCAGCAGCCAGGTCCCATCCCACTCCGGCGCGCTGGCGCGATAGATTTTATGCTCCGCCCGGCGGGTCAAACGCAGGCCTTTGTCGCTGAGGCGGTAGAAGCTGCGGCGGCCAATGCGCACCACATCGAGCCACTCTTCTTTATTCAGGCGGAACAGCGCGGTACGCACGAATCGTTCGCCGAATCCAAGCCCTTCCAGCAGCGCCGCCACGCTGCCGAGCCAGACCTCTCCGCCGCGCTGGAGCAAGGCGTCGCCATATAAAGAAGCAATAAGCGAGGTCCCGCTGATGGGCATCGCGGCGACGGCCTGCTGAATAAAGGTGTCGAGTTTACTCATCTGATTCATTCTGTTGTGATTTTTTTCCTTTTTGAATCATAGCACAGGAAATTGCGAGGCGGTGCTGCGCACCTGGCCGGGCTACCGGCCCGCAGACGACCATGGATACATCAACCCCGGCACACTCCCCGGGTCGCGGCGTAAACGCCATACCCGGGCTACGGGAGTTGTGTCGTCGGGTAGCCCGGACAGGCGCAATGCGCCGCCTCCGGGAGAAGGTGTTATCCGTTAGCGGCCGCCTTGCGCAGATCGAACACGCGGCAGGCCTTGCCCTCAGAGCGCGGGATGCTGCCGCAGTTAACAATGCTGATATCGGTCGAAATCCCCACCATCGACTTGATCCGGTGGCGCAGCTGATGACAAATCTGACAACGTTGTTCGTGGTTCAGCGCCAGACCGCTCTCTTTTAACTCCACGCGCACCGAAAGTGAATCAAGATGGCCCCGGCGGTTAACCTCCAGCTGATAGTGCGGCGCCAGATGTTCGAACTTGAGGATCTCCTCCTCCAGCTGCGACGGGAAGACGTTCACGCCGCGGATAATCAGCATATCGTCACTGCGCCCGCTGATGCGATCCATCCGGCGCATAGTGCGGGCAGTCCCTGGCAGCAGACGGGTCAGGTCGCGGGTACGGTAGCGGATCACCGGCAGCGCTTCTTTGGTCAGGGTGGTGAACAGCAGCTCGCCATGTTCGCCGTCCGCCAGCGGCGTGCCGTTGTCCGGATTCACCACTTCAGGGTAGAAGTGATCTTCCCAGATCGTCGGACCGTCGGCGGTTTCCAGGCACTCCATCGCTACCCCGGGCCCCATCACCTCCGACAGGCCGTAAATATCCAGCGCCGAAATCCCCAGACGACGCTCGATTTCCGTACGCATCGCGCGGGTCCACGGCTCCGCGCCGAACACTCCCACCCGCAGTGAGCAGCCGCTGGCGTCGCCGCCCATCTGACGCTCCAGCTCTTCAATCAGATTCAGGCAGTAGGACGGCGTCACCATAATCATATCCGGCTTAAAATCGCGGATTAGCTGGGCCTGCTTTTCGGTCTGCCCGCCGGACATCGGTATCACCGTCGCGCCTAAACGCTCCGCGCCGTAGTGGGCGCCTAGCCCGCCGGTAAACAGACCATAGCCGTAGGCGACATGAATTTTGTCTTTTGCCGTCCCGCCCGCCGCGCGCAGGGAGCGGGCGACAATATTGGCCCAGTTATCAATATCGTTTTGCGTATAACCCACCACCGTCGGCTTGCCGGTGGTGCCCGAAGACGCGTGGATGCGCACCACCTGCTCCATCGGCACCGCAAAGGTATCAAACGGATAGTTGTCGCGCAGATCCTGCTTGGTGGTGCAGGGAAACTTGCTCAGATCGCTCAACTCATGAAAATCGTCCGGATGAACGCCCGCCGCGTCGAATTTGCGGCGATACATCGGCACATTGTCATAGGCGTGCTTCAGGGTCCACTTCAGACGCTGGGTTTGCAGGGCCTGCAGCTCGTCGCGCGATGCGCTTTCAATCGGGTCTAATTGCGTTATCGTTGTCATTTTGTAGGGTACTCGCAGGTAGATTCGCTCACACTCGCTCAAGGATCATGGCAATGCCCTGACCCACGCCAATACACATCGTACACAGCGCATAGCGCCCATTGCGGCGCTGTAGCTCCAGGCTGGCGCTCAATGCCAGCCTGGCTCCGCTCATCCCCAACGGGTGGCCTAAGGCGATGGCGCCGCCGTTGGGGTTAACATGCGGGGCGTCATCCGCCAGCCCCAGCTGTCTGAGCACGCCCAGCGCCTGGGCGGCGAAGGCCTCATTCAGCTCAATCAGATCCATATCGTTTATGTTCAGCCCGGCGCGCTCCAGCACTTTACGTACCGCCGGTACCGGTCCGAGCCCCATCAGCTTCGGCTCGACGCCCGCCGTCGCCATCGCCACAATTCGCGCCCGCGGCGTCAGCCCCTGGGCGGTGGCCTGCTGCGAGCTGGCGATAATCAGCGCCGCGGCGCCGTCGTTGACGCCAGAGGCGTTTCCCGCGGTCACTACGCCACCTTTCCGGAACGGCGTTTTTAGCCGCGAAAGCTGTTCAAAGGTGGTGTCCGCCCGCGGATGCTCGTCGTCACGCACGACGTTTACCGCCCCTTTCCGGTCGATAATCGGTACCGGCACGATCTCCTGCGCCAGAATGCCGTCGCGCTGGGCCTGGGCCGTACGCTGCTGACTACGGTACGCAAAAGCGTCCTGATCGTCGCGGCTGATATTTAACAATTCAGCTACATTCTCCGCCGTTTCCGGCATACTGTCAGTGCCAAATCGCTGCTGCATGAGCGGGTTCACAAAACGCCAGCCGATAGTGGTATCAAACAGCTCGGCCTGGCGCTGATACGGGGCGCTGGCTTTGCCCATCACAAACGGCGCGCGCGACATCGACTCGACGCCGCCGGCGATCATCAGATCCGCCTCTCCGGCTTTGATCGCTCGGGCGGCGAAGCCGATAGCGTCGAGACCGGAGCCGCACAGGCGGTTAATAGTCGTGCCGGGTACGGTGTGCGGATAGCCCGCCAGCAGCGTCGCCATATGAGCCACATTGCGGTTATCTTCGCCGGCCTGGTTGGCGCAGCCGAGAATCACATCGTCAATCGATGCCGGGTCAAATTTCGGGTTACGGTTCAGCAGCTCGCGCAACGGGATAGCGGCCAGGTCGTCAGCGCGCACGCTGGCCAGCGCCCCGCCGTAGCGGCCAATCGGCGTGCGGATCCCGTCACAAATAAAGGCGTCGCGCATCAGACTTCTCCTGTGATTGTGCCGCCGATGCGGTGCGATTTACCGCGAAACAGGGCGACCACTTTTTGCTGTTGGTTAACGATTTCAATGTCATAGACCCCGGTCAGTTTGCCCTGATGCTTAACTCTCGCCGTCGCGGTCAGCAGCTCGCCGACAAAGGCTGGTCGAAGAAAATCGATGCTCGCCGCTGAGGCGACCGCCGCCAGCCCCTGACTGTTGCAGGCGTAAGCAAAAGCGGTATCGGCGAGCGAAAACAGCTGTCCGCCGTGGCAGGAGTGGTGGCCGTTGAGCATGTTCGGGGTGACCGCCATGGTCATCTGCGCGTAGCCCTGGTCCATCTCGATAATTTCAATTCCCAGCGCTTTCGCACAGTTATCGTTCTCATACATCGCGCGGGCGTTGCGCCAGGCTTCATTGCTCATGATGTCTCTCCATCAGCGCCTTCTGACGCAGCAAGGAACAGGGGCGATAGCGCTCTTCGCCGTAATGCCACTGCAGGTTTTCCAGCAGCCGCAGTACCCGGCCCCAGCCAAGTGATTCTCCCCACGCCAGCGGGCCGCGCGGGTAGTTGACGCCCAGACGCATGGCGGTATCGATATCCTCCGCGCCGGCGACGCCCTTCTGCAACGCGTCCAGCGCTTCGTTAACCAGCATCGCCACCGTCCGCCATACCAGCAGGCCGGGATAGTCGGCGATCCGCAGCACCTTTTTGCCCTGCTGCTGAAAATAGAAAGTTGCTTTATCGATCGCCGCCTGAGAGGTGGTTTCCGCGCTGGCCAGCACCACCGTATCGCCTGCGCTATGGTCGTAGACCACCACCGGACGGCCGTGCTTAAGGCTTAACGCCAGGGCGGTTTCACCGGTTGTTTCCAGCAGCAGCACCTCATCCAGCTCGGTGACAACGTCACGTTTTATGTGCTTTGCTGCGCGTTTTGCTGATACGGCGGCCAGCGCCAGGTCAGGCAGTGCGTCAGCAGGCCAGCAGTAGACCCCCTGCCCGCTTTTTTTGCCCAGCCGTCCGGCCAGCGCCAGCTCCTGCTGCTGCAGCGACGGCAGATAGCGACGGTCCTGCCAGAAGGCGTTAAATACCGAACAGGTCACCGCAAAGTTGACGTCCTGGCCAATCAGGTCGGTCAGCGCCAGCGGCCCCATGGGGAAACCACCGCCGTCGCGCAGGGCGGCGTCAATCACCTCCGGCGCGGCGACCTGCTCCTCCAGCGCTCGCCACGCTTCGGCATAAAACGGTCGCGCCACGCGGTTGACGATAAAGCCGGGCGTTGAGCGGCAGCGAACCGGCTG
This sequence comes from Klebsiella pasteurii, assembly GCF_018139045.1. Classification (NCBI taxonomy): domain Bacteria; kingdom Pseudomonadati; phylum Pseudomonadota; class Gammaproteobacteria; order Enterobacterales; family Enterobacteriaceae; genus Klebsiella; species Klebsiella pasteurii. The sequence continues at coordinate 828,616 of NZ_CP073236.1, read as the reverse complement.
TTTTCCCCAGTCGCTGACCCGCTGGCAGAGCTGTTCGACGACTTCCGCCGAGGTGGCCAGACCGCTGACCACTTCCACCAGCTTCATTACCGGGGCCGGGTTAAAGAAGTGCAGCCCGGCGACTCGCTCCGGGTGTTGTATCCCCGCGGCGATGGCGGTGATCGAAATCGATGACGTGTTGCTGACCAGCAGCGTCGACGGGGAGCAGATCGCCGCCAGTTGTTCGAACAATGCCTTTTTGACCTCCAGACGCTCGGAGGCCGCTTCGATAACCAGTTGCGCGCAGGCCAGAGCGCTCAGCGTCTCCGCCGGGGCCAGACGCGACAGCAGCACCCCGGCCTGTTCCGCGGCCAGCTTGCCGCGGCTGACGCGGGAGGCCAGCCGCTGGCGAATCCCGTCGATGGCGCGAACCACCGCCCCAGGAGCGATGTCGTAAATCAGTACCGGATGCCCTGCGGCGGCGGCCACTTCGGCAATGCCGGCGCCCATGGTGCCGCTGCCTATCACCGCGACGGTAGGTAACGTTGTGCTCATCGGCTATTTCCCGCTGAATTGAGGTGGACGCTTGGCCAGAAAAGCGCTGACACCTTCGCGATAGTCTGCGCTGCGCCCGGCCAGACGCTGATAGTCGCGCTCAAGCTCAAGCTGCTGGTCCAGGGTCTGCGTTTCCGCCAGCTGCAGGGCTTTCTTAATCAGCCCGAGGCCATAGGTCGGCTGGGCGGCCAGATGACGCGCCAGCGCCAGGCCGGTGTCTTTCAGATCGGCGTCGTCCACCACCTGCCAGATCATCCCCCACTGCGCCGCCTGCTCTGCGCTCAGGCTATCGCCCAGCAGCGCTAACCCCATCGCGCGCGCGCGTCCCGCCACCCTCGGCAGAAACCAGCTGCCGCCGCAGTCAGGCACCAGGCCGAGTTTGCTGAAGGCCATGACGAACTTCGCCGAACGCGCCGCCAGAACGATATCGCAGCCCAGCGCCAGCGTGGCCCCCGCGCCCGCCGCGACGCCGTTTACCGCGCAAATGACCGGTTTCGGCAGCGCCGCCAGACGGCGCACCAGCGGGTTATAGAAACGCTCGACCGATAGGCCGAGATCCGGTGCAGGACCGCTGGGGTCAACGTTGCGGTCATTTAAATCCTGTCCGGCGCAAAAGCCGCGCCCGGCGCCGGTCAGCAGTAAACTGCGCACGCTGTCGTCACGCTCGGCCTGTTTCAGGCACGCCGCCAGCTGCTGATGCATCAGGTCGTTAAAACTGTTCAGACGGTCCGGGCGATTAAGGGTAATCGTCATCACGCCCTGTTCCACTTCGCTGAGAATGAAAGCTTCCACGATTAGCGTCCTTTAAATTCCGCAGTACGTTTATGTAAAAAGGCGTCGATGCCTTCACGGCGATCTTCGGTCGCGCTCAGCAATGTAAACAGCTGGCGCTCCTGCTGAAGCCCGGCCTGCAGGCTCACCTCCTGCGACAGCCGCAAAGCCTGCTTAGCCGCGCGCAGCGCCAGCGGCGAGTGGCGAGCAACGGTTGCCGCCAGGCCAAGCGCATATTCATCGGTGAGCGCTGGCGGATAAACCTCGCATACCAGCCCCGCCCGTTGCGCCTGATGAGCATCAATGCTTTCGCCGCTCAAGACCATCCGGCTGGCCAGCGCCTTACCGACGGTGCGGATCAGACGCTGGGTGCCGCCCGCGCCCGGCATAATGCCGAGGGTGATTTCCGGCAGGCCGAAGCGGGCGTTATCGCCGGCAACAATCAGATCGCCCAGCAGCGCCAGCTCGCATCCGGCGCCGAGGGCATAGCCGTTAACCGAAGCAATCAGCGGTTTGCTGAAGGCGTCGATACGCGCCCACAGCCGCGGGCGAATATCATCGAGCGTGGCGGACAGATCTTTTTCCGCCATTTCGTTCAGGTCAGCGCCTGCGGCGAAAAAATGTGGGTTGCCGCTGATGACGCAGACGCCAACCGTCGGATCCAGCGCCGCCGCGTCGAGCGCGTCGGCGATCTGCGTCAGCAGCGCGTTATTCAGCGCGTTGCGCGCCTGCGGACGATTGAGCGTCAGCTGCAGTACGCGCGCGTGGCGAGCAATCAACAGTTCACTCATGCCATCCCCCGCGCGTCGAAGTCGACGATCACGTCGCCGCTGGTGGGAAGCGCCTGGCAGCTCAGCACGTAGCCTGCCGCCACTTCGTCGGCTTCAAGGCTGTAGTTAGCGGCCATCGCCACCTCGCCGCGCAGCACTTTGCATTTACAGGTGGCGCACACGCCGCCCTTACAGGCAAACGGCAGGTCCGCCCCCTGGCGTAGCGCGGCGTCAAGAATGCTGTCGTCCTCAGCGCTCAGGGCAATGATGCGGTCGCGGCCATCCTGACGAATCGTGACCGAGCGGCCCTCCGCCTGTACGCCAGCAGCCCGCCTGGCGCTGCTGCCCGGCGTATTGAAACGTTCCAGATGGATGGCTTTCTCCGGGACGCCCAGCTCGCGCAGGGTCATTTCCGCTTCATCCATCATCGCCGCCGGGCCGCAAATAAAAGCATGGTCAAAGCGGCTGAAGTCCAGCAGATGGTCGGCCAGTTCGCGCAGCTTGTCGCCATTGATGCGCCCCTGCAGCAGATCGCTGTCCATCGACTCCTGGCTGAACAGGTGCACCACCTGCAAACGCTGCGGATAGCGGTCTTTCAGGTCGGCCAGCGCCTGACGGAACATCATGCTGTGGCTGCTGCGGTTACCGTAAATCAGCGTGAAGCGGCTGTCGGTTTCGCTGGCGAGGGTGGCATCGATAATCGCCATCATCGGCGTAATCCCGGAGCCGGCGGCAATCGCCAGGTAGTCGGCCCGACGCCCGGCCTGCGGCTGGTAACCAAAGTGACCCTGCGGCACCATCACCTCCAGCGCCATCCCCGGTTGAATGTCGCTTTGGGCATAGCGCGAGAAGCGCCCGCCGTCGATAGCCTTCACCGCCACGCTGATTTCACCCGGCGCGCGGCTGCGGCAAATGGAGTAGCAGCGCCTAAGCTCTTCGCCGCCGAGGCGGGCTCTCAGCGTCAGATGCTGGCCCGGACGAAAGGCATAGGCGTCGCGCAGCGCGTCGGGTATGGCAAAGGTGATGGTGACCGCGTCGCGGGTTTCCGGTTCCACTTTCGCCACGGTAAGCGAATGAAATGTCGTCATCGCAACCTCAAATACATTTAAAGTAATCAAAGGGTTCCCGGCAGCTGTCGCAGCGATACAGCGCTTTGCAGGCCGTGGAACCGAATTCGCTAATTAGCGAGGTGTGTCGGCTAGCGCAGCGCGGGCAGATCACCTCGTCCGGCATATGGGCATGGCAGGCATGAGCCTGCGGCGGGCTGATGCCGTACTGGCGCAGACGTTCCCGGGCCTCCGGCCCCATCCAGTCGGTAGTCCACGGCGGGTCCAGCTGCAGCACGATATGCACCGGCGCGTAGCCGTTTGCCGTCATCGCCGCGCGGATTTCTCCCAGCAGATGTTCGGTGGCCGGGCAGCCGGAATAGGTTGGCGTGAAGCCAATCACCCAGCCATCGCCTCGGCGTTCCACGCTGCGCACCATACCGAGGTCGGTAATCGTCAGCACCGGAACTTCCGGGTCAGGAATGGCGCTTAATACGTCCCAGACGGCGTGGATCTCCGGGGGAGCGATATCTACCAGACGTTGCATAATCCCCTCCTGCTACCAACGCTGACCGGGATAGGCGCGCTGTAAATACTGCATCTCCGCCAGCAGCGGCCCGAGATGCTCGCTGTGCAGCCCCTGCTTGCCGCCGTGGCGAAACGGCGCTTCCTCGGGGATCGACAAACCGGCATCGCTTAGCGCGGCGCGGACCGTCGCCTGCCATTCAGCCTGTAACTCGCGCGGGTCGACGGCGATGCCCTGCATGCTCAGCTCAATCTCCAGCGCATCGGCCTGGAATAGCTCGCCGGTAAAGCGCCAAAGGTTATCGACCGCGTCCTGCGTTCTCTGCGCGGAAAGCGCCGTGCCGTTGCCCAGGCGTTCCAGCCAGCCGCGGCTAAAGCGCTGGTGATAACGCACCTCTTTCAGCGCCTTGGCGGCGATGGCGGCGAGCTGCGTATCGCGACTGCTGACCAGGCGGCCATAGAGCGCCACGTGCCAGACATCGATAAAAAACTGGCGAGCAATGGTGTCGGCAAAGTTGCCGTTTGGCTGCTCCACCAGCAGCAGATTGCAAAACTGGCGTTCGTCGCGGCCAAAGGCCAGAGTGTCTTCATCGCCGCTGCCGGCCAGGTCGGCGGCGTAGCTAAGAAAATTGCGCGCCTGCCCCAGCAGATCGAGACCGATATTGGCCAACGCCAGATCGATCTCCAGCTCCGGCGCGTGGCCGCACCACTCGCCAAGACGCTGAGCCAGCACCAGGCCGGTATCGCCGAGGCGCAGAGCATAAGCGGCAACGGGGTTGTCGTTGTTCATCGCCGCCTCACATATGTTCCATGCCATCGGGCACGGTGTAGAAGGTCGGATGGCGGTAGATTTTGCTCTCCGCCGGATCAAAAAATTCTTCACGCGCTTCGGGCTGCGAGGCGATAATTTCGCGGGCCTTCACCACCCAGATTGAGCAGCCTTCGCTGCGGCGGGTGTAGGCATCGCGGGCGTTTTCCAGCGCCATCCGGTCGTCGGCGGCGTGCAGGCTGCCGACGTGGCGGTGCGACAACCCCTGCTTGCTGCGAACGAACACTTCATATAACGGCCAGTCGTTTTTGCTCATCTTCCTTCTCCTTACGCGGCATCGCGGGCCCGTTGTTTTTGCGCGTGCGCCAGCGCGGCTTCCCGCACCCACGCGCCCTCTTCCCATGCCTTGCGTTTAGCGGCCAGGCGTTCGTGGTTGCAGATCCCGCGCCCGGCAATCGTCTCGTTAAATTCCTGCCAGTCGATGGCGCCAAAGCGGTAGTGGCCGGTGAATTCATCCAGCTGCAGATCCGGGTCCGGCACGGTCATGCCGAGGATCTCCACCTGCGGAATGGTGTTATCAACAAAGCGCTGGCGCAGTTCGTCATTCGAGTGGAGCTTGATTTTCCACGCCATACTGCGGGCGCTGTTTGGCGAGTTATCGTCGTTCGGCCCGAACATCATCAGCGCCGGCCACCAGAAACGGTTGATGGCGTCCTGCAGCATCTGCCGCTGCGCGTCGCTGCCCTGCGCCAGCGCCATGCAGGCTTCAAATCCCTGGCGCTGGTGAAAGCTCTCCTCTTTGCAGATCTTGACCATTGCCCGGGCGTAGGGTCCGTAGGAGGTCCGGCACAGCGCCACCTGATTGACGATGGCCGCGCCGTCCACCAGCCAGCCGATCACGCCGATATCCGCCCAGCTCAGGGTCGGGTAGTTGAAAATGGAGGAGTACTTCATCTTGCCGTCGAGCATTTTCTGATACAGGTCTTCGCGGGCGCAGCCGAGGGTTTCCGCCGCGCTGTAGAGGTACAGGCCATGCCCGGCTTCATCCTGCACTTTCGCCAGCAGAATCGCTTTGCGCCTAAGGGTCGGCGCGCGAGTGATCCAGTTGCCTTCCGGCAGCATGCCGACAATTTCCGAATGCGCGTGCTGGCCTATCTGGCGGATCAGCGTTTTGCGGTAGGCTTCCGGCATCCAGTCCTGCGGTTCAATGGCCGTCTCCTGCGCAATGCGCTGGTCAAAGCGTTGTTCTTCTGTCACGTCATCACCTTTATGATTCCAATAAATTCGATTTAAATTAATTTTCGAATCACTTTGATTTATAAAAGTTACATTCGGGTTAAATAAAACCACAAATTTTGTTTATGTTTTTTGTGACAGTTACCGCAAAAGCTTTTGTAAAAACCATTATTAACAATTAATTAAGACAATCCCACCGAAAGACGGCGATCGCATTGTTAATAAATTATTAAATTCAAACTTGATTTTTATGATTCACCAAAGAACTATTTATAGATATTTCACGTAACACATCTGGAGATAAACCATGCAGCAGTTAGCCAGCTACTTGTCCGGCGCGTGGCAGACCGGCCGGGGCCACGCACGCACCATCCATCACGCCATCAGCGGTGAAGCGCTATGGGAAGTCACCAGTGCGGGTCTGGATATGGCACAGGCGCGACGCTTCGCGATCGAGCGCGGCGGCAAGGCGCTGGGGGCGATGAGCTTTATTGAGCGCAGCGCGATGCTGAAGGCGCTCGCCAGATATTTGCTGGAGCAGAAGGCGGAGCTGTACGCGATCTCCGCCGAAACCGGCGCCACACGCGCCGATAGCTGGGTAGATATCGAAGGGGGCATTGGCACCCTTTTCACCTACGCCGGTCTCGGCAGCCGCGAGCTGCCGGACGATACCCTGTGGCCGGAAGATGAGCTGATCCCGCTGTCAAAACAGGGAGGCTTCGCCGCCCGCCACGTCCTGACCTCGAAGTCCGGCGTGGCGGTGCATATCAACGCGTTTAACTTTCCCTGCTGGGGGATGCTGGAAAAGCTGGCGCCCACCTGGCTTGCCGGGATGCCCGCCATCATCAAACCGGCTACCGCCACCGCGCAGTTGACGCAGGCGATGGTCAAAATGATTATCGACAGCGGACTGGTGCCGGAAGGCGCAATCAGCCTGATCTGTGGCGGCGCGGGCGATCTGCTCGACCATCTCGATGGCCAGGATGTCGTCACCTTTACCGGATCGGCCCATACCGGACAGCAGTTGCGGGTGCACCCCAACCTGGTCGCGAAGTCCATTCCCTTCACCATGGAAGCGGATTCGCTGAACTGTTGCGTACTCGGTGACGATGTCACGCCGGAGCAGCCGGAGTTCGCGCTATTTATTCGCGAAGTGGTACGAGAGATGACGGCAAAAGCCGGGCAAAAGTGCACCGCCATCCGCCGGATTATCGTGCCACAGGCGCAGGTGAAAGCGGTGAGCGACGCGCTTATTGCACGCCTGCAAAACGTGGTGGTTGGCGACCCGGCGCAGGAAGGCGTGAAGATGGGGGCGCTGGTGAACAACGAACAGCGTCAGGACGTGCAGGATAACGTCAATCGTCTGGTGGCCGCCGGATGCGACGTGCTGCTAGGCGGCCAGGCCGATCTCAGCGCCGCCGGGGCCTTCTTCCCGCCAACGCTGCTGTACTGCCCGCAGCCGGACGAAACCCCGGCGGTTCACGCTATTGAAGCGTTTGGTCCCGTCGCCACCCTGATGCCGTATCAGACCGTTGAGCACGCCATGACCCTGGCGCGGGCCGGCGAAGGTAGCCTGGCCGGAACGCTGGTGACCGCTAGCGGCGAACTGGCGCGGACGTTTATTCTCGGCGCCGCCCGCGCCCACGGACGTATTCAGATACTGAACGAAGCCTCTTCTGCAGAATCGACCGGCCACGGCTCCCCGCTGCCGCAGCTGGTTCACGGCGGCCCGGGGCGCGCCGGCGGCGGCGAAGAGCTGGGCGGTCTGCGGGCGGTGAAGCACTATATGCAGCGCACCGCGATTCAGGGCAGCCCGACGATGCTCGCCGCTATCGGTCAGCAGTGGGTACGCGGCGCGCAGGTGGTGGAAGACCGCATTCACCCGTTCCGTAAATATTTTGAGGAGATCCAGCCGGGCGACAGCCTGCTGACGCCTCGCCGCACCCTGACCGAGGCGGATATCGTCAACTTCGCCTGCCTGAGCGGCGATCACTTTTACGCTCATATGGATAAGATTGCCGCCGCGGAGTCGATTTTTGGCGAGCGGGTGGTGCACGGCTATTTCCTGATTTCCGCCGCTGCCGGGCTGTTTGTTGACGCCGGAGTCGGTCCGGTGATCGCCAACTACGGGATGGAAAATCTGCGCTTTATCGAGCCGGTGAAGCCGGGCGATACCATCCAGGTACGCCTGACCTGCAAACGCAAAACGGTGAAACGCCAGCGCAGCGCGGAGGAAAAAGCGACCGGCGTCGTCGAGTGGGCGGTAGAGATTTTTAACCAGCACCAGCAGGCGGTCGCGCTCTATTCCATTCTGACCCTGGTCGCCCGCCAGCGGGGAGATTTTGCCGGGTAAATATTGGAAATTCGCGCATTTTTGTCGCCCGGCAGGGCTTCGCCATATTCATACCTCTGCGGAGGCATTTTTTGTAACTGGCAAAACTGACAAACAACCTGGCAAAAGCAGGCAAACGCCTGGGAGCAGAGCGCTGTTAGGTTAACGATACACAAGCCGACATTCGCAGCGGCACAGCACAACACAACAATAAGGTGAGGTCTCAATGGCGATTCTTTCTCCCCGCAAAACGGCTCTGGCGTTAGCTGTCGCTCTGTTCTGCGCCTGGCAAAGCCCGGCGTTCGCCCACGGCGGCGAAGCCCATATGGTCCCGATGGACAAAACCCTGCAGGATTTTGGCGCGGACGTTCAGTGGGATGACTACGCGCAGATGTTTACCCTGATTAAAGACGGCGCTTACGTAAAGGTAAAACCGGGGGCGAAAACGGCCATCGTCAATGGTAAAACCCTGGAGCTGCAGGTGCCGGTAGTGATGAAAGACGGCAAAGCGTGGGTTTCTGACACCTTTATCAACGACGTGTTTCAGTCCGGTCTTGACCAGACCTTCCAGGTGGAAAAACGCCCTCACCCGCTGAACTCGTTGTCAGCGGCGGAAATCAGCGCAGCGGTCGCCATTGTTAAAGCCGCGGTGGATTTCAAGCCCAATACCCGATTCACCGAGATCTCCCTGCGCGAGCCGGATAAAAAAGCGGTGTGGGATTTTGCCCTCAACGGCACGCCGGTCAACGCCCCGCGCGCCGCCGACGTGATCATGCTCGACGGCAAGCACGTTATTGAGGCGGTGGTGGATTTACAGAATAAAAAGGTCCTTTCATGGACGCCGATTAAAGACGCCCACGGCATGGTGCTGCTGGATGATTTCGCCAGCGTGCAGAACATCATCAACGCCAGCAGCGAATTTGCCGAAGTGTTGAAAAAACACGGCATCGACGACCCGAGCAAGGTGATTACCACCCCGCTGACCGTCGGCTACTTCGACGGTAAAGATGGCCTCAAGCAGGACGCGCGGCTGCTGAAAGTGGTCAGCTATCTCGACGTCGGCGACGGCAACTACTGGGCGCACCCGATTGAAAATCTGGTGGCGGTGGTCGACCTCGAGCAGAAGAAGATCATCAAAATCGAAGAGGGTCCGACGATCCCGGTGCCGATGGCGGCCCGCCCCTATGACGGCCGAGACCGCGTTGCGCCTACGGTGAAACCGCTGGAGATCATTGAGCCAGAGGGCAAAAACTACACCATCACCGGCGATATGATTCACTGGCGGAACTGGGATTTCCATCTGCGGATGAACTCCCGCGTCGGGCCGATTTTGTCTACCGTGACCTGGAACGATAACGGTAAAAAACGCCAGGTGATGTATGAAGGTTCGCTGGGTGGGATGATCGTCCCCTACGGCGACCCGGACGTGGGCTGGTATTTTAAAGCCTATCTGGATTCCGGCGACTACGGCATGGGCACCCTGACCTCGCCTATCGTCCGCGGTAAAGATGCGCCGTCCAACGCGGTCCTGCTGGATGAAACTATCGCCGACTATACCGGCACGCCAACCACCATCCCACGCGCGATCGCCATCTTCGAACGTTACGCCGGGCCGGAGTATAAGCATCAGGAGATGGGCAAGCCGAACGTCAGTACCGAACGCCGCGAGCTGGTGGTGCGCTGGATCAGCACCGTCGGCAACTACGACTACATCTTTGACTGGGTATTTCACGAAAACGGCACCATCGGCATTGATGCCGGGGCCACCGGCATCGAAGCGGTCAAAGGCGTACAGGCGAAGACCATGCACGACCCGAGCGCCAAAGAAGATACCCGCTACGGCACGCTGATCGACCATAATATTGTCGGCACCACTCACCAGCATATCTACAACTTCCGCCTCGATCTTGACGTCGACGGCGAGAACAACACGCTGGTGGCCATGGACCCGGAAGTGAAGCCGAACACCGCCGGCGGCCCGCGTACCAGCACTATGCAGATCAATCAGTACACCCTTGATAGCGAGCAGAAAGCGGCGCAGAAATTTGACCCGGGCACCATTCGTCTGCTGAGCAATACCACCAAAGAAAACCGGATGGGTAACCCGGTGTCGTATCAGATTATCCCCTACGCGGGCGGCACACATCCGGTCGCCACCGGAGCGAAATTCGCCCCAGATGAGTGGATTTACCATCGTCTGAGCTTTATGGATAAACAGCTGTGGGTCACCCGCTATCATCCCACCGAGCGCTTCCCGGAAGGTAAGTACCCTAACCGTTCGATTCACGACACCGGCCTCGGCCAGTACGTGAAAGATGACGAGTCGCTTAACAACCATGATGACGTGGTATGGATCACCACCGGTACCACCCACGTGGCCCGGGCTGAGGAGTGGCCGATTATGCCGACCGAGTGGGCGCATGCGCTGCTGAAGCCGTGGAACTTCTTTGACGAGACGCCGACGCTGGGCGAGAAGAAACAATAAGCACGTCACGGCCTCAGCGATGGGGCCGTTTTTACTTATCCGCGGTCAATGCACATGCAGCGGGCAGCAGGACCGGTATACCCTGTTTTTCAACTTCTTTTACCGTATATTCATCGCTGACGCTCCGGTTCGCGGCGTTCCCGCTCATCCTCGGTTACGTAGCGCGTTAAGTAGCGCCTGCGTTGCGCTGGAAGACGTTCCGGATGACGAACAAACCAGCCGAAACTCACGGTGTATGGCAGGCGTCACTGGCACCACGCACAGATTGCGCAACGCCTCTGGCAGAGCTGATTCAGGTACAAGGGCGACGCCCATCCCTTCCGCGACCAGCTTACAGGCGCTAATCCAGTCGCGCACCGTCACGCGTATATCAGCAAGTTGCAGACCCGCCTTTTCCATCAGGCTTTTGCCATTAACGGCGCATCCGCCTGTCGCCAGAATAAAGGGCTGGTCTGCCAGCGCCTTTAGCGTTATGCCAGACGTCCTGGCATGGTGTGCCAGCCGATGAGTGGCTGGCAGTACCGCTACCCATGCATCCTGCCCTAATACAACGTCTGCACGGCCGGGGTCGGGATTCATGACCACCCCCAGCTCAACGGTATCTGCGGCCAGCCACTCCTCAACCTCCTCGTCAGAGCCTTCCAGGATGACGACATCAATACCCGGATGCAGGCGCTTAAAGTCCCGCAGCAGACCGGGCAACAAGGTGGACGTCACGGATGGAAAGCTGGCCAGGCGAATGCGCCCGCGATTTAAACCCCGGCTCTCATCGGCCAGTACGCGGATGGCATTCAGCTGCGAAAGCATGTTTCTTGCGTGTTCAACAACCTGCCCACCCAGCGCGGTCACACCGATATATCGTCGCTCACGTATAAATACCGGAAATCCCAGTGAAGCTTCTAGTTGGGCGATTGCCTGGCTGGCGCCGGACTGAGTCATTCCTATCTCCTCTGCGGCGCGCGAGATGTTGCCGGCATCCGCCACGGCCACCAGTAAGCGCCAATGTAAAAGATTCATCATGATTGTCAGTAGCTCAGCTAATAGTTAGTTTCTTTATCATTAATTTTACAGCGCAACCCGCCTCAAATACAGTGAGTTCAGGATGTTCCCCGACCGCTTTTCCCCTTTAACGGAGACAAAATGAAACTCTATTACGCCCCGGATACCTGTTCGTTATCACCGCACATCGTGCTGCGCGAACTGCAACTTGAGTTTGAACTGGTTAGAGTCAACAACAGAAGCAAGATCACCGCTGATGGTCGTGACTTCCGAACGATTAACCCTAAAGGCTATGTCGCGGCCCTTGAACTCGATGATGGTCAGATACTCACTGAGGGTCCGGCCATCGTACAGTACCTCGCCGATCTAAAACCAGAGCACGGCCTGGCGCCCCGCGCTGGCAGCTGGGCTCGGGTGCGTCTGCAGGAATGGCTTAACTTTATCACCAGTGAGATACACGCTGGCTCGGCACCGTTGTTCAACCCCGCGCTGCCCGAAGAGGTCAGAGCGATTTTTCGTGAGAAGCTGTTCCGACAGTTCGATTACCTTCAGGCGACTCTCAACGAAAAAACCTATCTGACTGGCCCATCCTTCAGCGTGGCTGATGCCTACCTTTTCACTGTGCTGGGCTGGTGTAGATTCTTCTCAATCTCACTGGAGCGCTGGCCTGTGCTATTGGCGTACAGGGAAATGATCAATGCCCGTCCTGCGGTACAGGCCGCATTACTGGCCGAGGCATCGCTTTAAGGTTGGTATGGGGATTACGGTTCAGGCATTACTGCGTAAAAACGTAAGGCCTTATAAACAGGGCATTCACCAAAGAGGACGACAAGTATTCTGATTGTTAGAATGACGACGGCGGGCGAGAAAAAGCGGTAATGCGGCTCAGACGCTGAGCGGCGTTAAAACCGGGTTCGAATTTGTCGCCGTTGTTCTGTTTATCCGGGGGAATGCGCCTGCCGCTCTTTCATGTTCAATCGGGTGCAACACCTCAGGAATATATTTTACCCTCACAGCCTTAACGCTATAACTAATGGGCGTTGGTGGAGTTTGGTAGACAGCTTTGCGTCAGAAGCGGACCGTCAGCAAGCCGAAGCAGGATATTTCGGAAGCTCTTATGGACAAATGAAATGTATAATCACATGTAAACTCAGGCGGGATTTTAATATTAAAGCAGTATCTTTCCCTGGAGAACACTGATGTTTACTCATATGCGTATTGCTAAACCCGTCGCCAATCTCGAAAGATCATTTCTGATGTACAGCAAGGGGTTAGGTCTGCATAAAATTGCTGAATTCAACGATCATGACGGTTTCAATGGAATAATGCTAGGGAGGGGAGACTTAGACTGGCACATAGAATTCACTTTTTGCCGAAGCCATCCCGTTCAACCTTTACACACAGAAGAGGATTTACTCGTTCTTTATTACTCTGAAGAAAAAGAATGGGGAATTGCCTGTGAAAGAATGATCGGTGCTGGCTTTAGAATGACCACGTCATTCAATCCTTACTGGGATGTGAACGGAAGGACATTTGTTGACTTCGATGGATATAGGGTGGTTATACAAAACAAGGCGTGGGTATTGCCCCAATAAATATGGCAATGCTGCCACCGTCCTGCCGTAAGATAAACATTCGTTTCTCGCTCAAAGCTGACCTCACGGCGCTTCAGGCGGTCCGCTTCGTGCCAGGAGCGGACGTAATGGAATTGGCATCGCGTTATATCGTTCTGGCATAAACAGCAAAATCCAATAATAAATAACTCAATGATTGAACGGAAATTGCCCAGCAGAGATATTATCATGCTCATTATGTACAGCTGTTCTATAGTTCATGAAGACCTCCGCTAAAACAATCAATTGAGTGGGATTTCGCTATGCCAATAACACGCAGGGACTTTTATAAACTGGCGCTGGGCTCCGCCGTTGGTCTTGCAGTACTAAAGAACAGCCCAACAGCGCTTGCTCAGGGGATTTCCCTGAAGAAGCCACTTCCCTACGGCGCAGGGCAAAAAGGGGAAACTGCAGGTGGTTTACCACCTGAAGGTTCCAGAATCGGACGCCGCAATCGCAACAACAACGAATCCGTCAGTCCACAATAAAGAGTTTTGCCCCTGTCTCCGTTCTGGACTGATGTGGTTCTGCGTTATCACCCACCTGATAGCTCATTCCCGCAGTTAAAGTGAATTTACGGCCATCTGCGAGCAGTGTTTCGAGTTCTCCCTCCATGCATAAAAGGACATGGCCTTTATTGCACCAATGATCCGCGAGGTAACCAGGGGTATATTCAACCATTCGCACACGAATTTGATTTGGCTTCTGACCAAAAAGTTGCGTGCGCCAGTAAGCCATGCCCGTTTCCCCTGGATGTTCTGTTATTTCGATTTCACCCCAGTTGGTGGTGCCAAACGCAAATGCCTCGATATTCATTTTATGGCCTTTCGTTATTAAGAAAGAGCTCTTGAGCTCAGGTTAGAGTGAATTAAAATAAGAAAAAATAATTTATACATCAATGAAAATCGATGGGTGTCGGTAACGTCCGCTCCTCGCTCATAGCGGACCTTTAGCCCAGTTAGCTTGTCCGCTTCGTGCCAGAAGCGACCATGGCGCGTCTCTATACCGTTGTGCGAGGTATCTCGGTATGATCAATGCAACCCTGGCCCTGTAACGTCGTATGGACAGCTACATCAAGAGGGGTGTGAGGCTCGGCACCTAAAAATTTCACCAGTTTCGTATTGTCCAGGCGGACCGACTGGCGCCACAGGTACCGCATCTCCAAAAGCTCGCGTAAGGTTGCGTTGAAAGGCGCAGCCAGGTACGCGAACCACCACGGAAATGATTGTATTTTGGCAACGCCGCCGTAGCGCGCCGCAGTGCGTTGAATCGCACTGACCATTTCGCTGCCGTCGGCATCCCAATGGCCTTGCATATGGAAGCGCGCAAAGGGCTCAAGTTCCTCGCGTCGTTCTAGCAGCGCAGCTATCGTTTCCGCTACATCAGGTAAATAAGCCCACTGGTGACCCGTTTCATGCGAACCAGGATTGCTAATGACGCCAGGCAGCTTGCCGGGTTTAATCAAACCTTGAGAAAACCAGTTATTACCGGCGCGTGGACCAAAAAAATCCCCTGCACGGAGGATTAATACCCGCCCGCCCCGCTGCGAATAGGCCTCAAGTTCGTTCTCCATTTGTACCCTGATCGCTCCCTTCTTTGTGACCGGCATCTGCGGAGCATCTTCCCGTACTAGCGGAAAAGCGTCAGGACCATAGTTGTAAAGGGTACCGGGAAGCACGATCAAGGCGCCGGTTCGTTCTGCTGCGTCGATCGTGTTGCGCAGCATAGGCAGCACCAGATGCTCCCAGTTTCTGTAGCCGGGCGGATTGACGGCGTGAACGATCGCGCTACAGCCTGCCGCCGCCGCGGCGACTTGGTCCGGGTCGAGAACGTCGCCCCCTATCCACTGGATGTCATCACGTTGTTCACTGCCATGAAGTCCTCGTTTTAGTGCACGTACGTCCCATTTTTTCTGAATGAGCCGGCGAGCAGTTTCACCACCGATACCGCCGGTTGCGCCAAGTATCAGTACTTTGCCTCGGGTTTCCATAATATCTGCCTCTTCGCTGATTTGACCTTGACAGCGTACGTACAGGCAGAGCTAAATGGAATTGCATATCTTTATAGGGCAGCTATACAAATTTGTATGAATAAATCTATCCCATGGGAGTGGTACCGAACATTTCTGGCTGTGCTCAGGGAAGGTTCGCTTTCCGGCGCATCACGCAGGCTTTCGATTACGCAGCCTACGGCAGGACGCCATATCGCTGCGCTGGAGTCCGCTCTGGGCCAGGTGTTGTTCACGCGGTCGCAGACGGGCCTGCTGGCGACTGAAACGGCGCTGGCGCTGAGGGTGCATGCCGAAGCGATGGAGAGCACCGCGAATACGTTAGCGCGTACAGCCTCCAACTTTAGTCATAACAGCGCGTCCATTTGTGGCGTTGTCCGCGTCTCCGCAAGTGACGTTATCGGCGTTGAGGTTCTGCCACCACTTATTGCCAGGCTCAGGAAGTCTCACCCACAAATAACGATTGAATTAGTTCTGTCGAACCGGGTTCAGGATTTACTGCACAGAGAAGCCGATATTGCTGTACGCATGACTACGCCAGTACAGGAGCAGCTTATTGCGCGTCGCGTTGGGCGCATTGAGCTCGGTCTCCACGCATCGACTTCCTATCTCGCACGTCATGGCACACCTGAAAATAGCGAAGATTTGCTGAATCATGCGCTGGTTGGCTTTGATCAGGATACGCCTTTCATCCGTAAGGCCCTGGAAAAATTCCCTCAGCTAAGCCGCGATGCCTTTTCCATGCGCACCGACAGCGACGTGGCTCAGCTGAATCTTATTCGCGCCGGTGCCGGCATTGGCATATGCCAGGTGCAGTTGGCCAATGGCTATATTCCATTGCAGAGGTTACTGTCGAATGTCTTTTCTTTCTATCTTGATACCTGGATCGTCATGCACGAAGACCTGCGTAATAGTCTGTGCTGCAAATTGGTTTTCGATGTTCTGGCAAAGGGATTAGGGGAATATATCGGCCAGAGACAGGAACAGTGAATCGCCATGGAGAAAAGGCCGCTAGTTCGAACTCCGTCTGTTAACGACCTTCAATACATCATTTATGAGACTGAAAATAATATTCAGCCACACTTATTCCTGTTTGCGGCCAGAGCAGAAAAAAACCACTATATTAAAGGGATATGTTTGTTCTGTAGCATTTAAATCAATAACATACATGGCCTTTAATAATGTAAGTGATACCTGTTCGACACGCGGAAACAGAGTGGAATGTGAAGGGTATTATTCAGGGACAGAGTGATAGTGCGTTGACCCTGCGACTTCATGTGCATCTCCGCCCTGCAAACAAGTGATACCATAGAAGGTATGAACCTGCTTCAGGAATGCTCATGAAACCGACCCTTAATCAGTTGATTAACTTTTGCACTGTTGCTGAAACCGGAAACATCGGCAAAGCCGCCAATAAACTCAATATTTCGCAGCCCCCCTTAAGCCGGCAAATTGCCCAGCTGGAAACCATCCTCGGTGCAAAGCTATTTAACCGGGCCGCTAAAGGTGTCAGTTTAACCCTTGCCGGAGAGCAATTTCTGGTGGACTGCCAGGCGGTGCTGGCAATGCTGGAGCAGGCTTGTAATAACGTACGGGCAGTAGAATCAGGGCAGAAAGGTGTTCTGAAATTAGGTGCAACAATGTATGCCAGCTATAGCGTTGTGCCTCATGTTGCCATACAGCACCGGGATACCTATTCTGATGTGGAATTGCATTTTCAGGAGATGGTCCCCTCTGATTTACACGCCGCATTACAGGATGGCAGATTAGACGCGGCAATCAGCTTCTCCGAGACGGCCACTCCGGGAATTCATTCACTGGTGCTCTTGCGTGAGCCGCTAATCGCCGCCCTTCCTGCCAATCACCCCCAGGTTCAAAGCGAGCATTTCAGGCTTGAATCACTCAGTGATGACCCATTCATCACTGTTCCGCGCCAGAGTGCACCGATGCTCTATGATTCCATCCTTCATCAGTGCCTCAAGGCCGGATTTAGCCCGAAAATAGGACTGGAAGCCTCCATACAGCAGACTGTAATGAATTTTGTGGCCCATGGCGTTGGCGTGGCGCTTATTCCCGCAAGTATGGAGAATGCCCAATTGCGTGGTGTAGTTTACCGGAGGCTGGAAAATCCGAATATGGTGGAGAATATGCTGATGTGGTCGACAAAGAACAAAAACCCGGCTTTACCGGGTTTTGTGAACCAGTGCCGCAGTATCAGGGATAAACTGCATGCACCGCAGGCCGAACGGATTAATGATTAACTTTTACTGATAATGATTTCGATCACATTAGGTTTGCCACTCGCCAGTGCGGCCTCAACTGCCGGGGCGATATCCCCGGCACGAAGAACTTTTCTGGTTTCCAGTCCCATCGATGCACCCAGCGCCTGATAATCAACTGCCGGATTAACCAAATCCATTGCGATAAAGCGTTCTGTTTGTGCCGAAGTATAATCCGCCTGTGAACGCATGAAGTTTTTCAATACGTTATATTCCGTGTTATTCATTACAATAAAGGTTACCGGCAGTTTTTCATGTGCGGCCGTCCAGAGAGCCTGAGGAGAGTACATCGCAGCGCCGTCGCCCACAAAGCACACCACAGGCGCTCTTCCCAAACCGAGTGAATAGCCCACAGCTGCAGGCATCCCCCACCCCAGACCACCGCCGCGTAAAAAGGCATATTGATCCGCGCGGGGACTGTTGAGTGATTTACGAAGCGAGCCGCTGGTTGCAATCGCTTCGTCAACAATTGCCACATCGGGTCCGATCGCCCTTGCGGCCTCAAAGGCAGCCACGAGTGG
The DNA here is from genome assembly GCF_018139045.1 of Klebsiella pasteurii. NCBI lineage: Bacteria > Pseudomonadati > Pseudomonadota > Gammaproteobacteria > Enterobacterales > Enterobacteriaceae > Klebsiella > Klebsiella pasteurii. The sequence goes on along the minus strand of NZ_CP073236.1, from coordinate 810,728 downwards.
CGTAATTACCGTAGCAGATTGTTGTTCCTTAACCTGCTCTAGCAGACTATCTCTGCTCAATTCAAACTCATTAACCGCGCTTTCAAAACGACGTTGATAATCACTTCGATGGTTTGCCGTGGCTTTTTCCAGCTCGGGCAGTAGCACCATTAACGATGATTTAATATCGCCAACCACTGAGAGTTCACTACTGTAAGTGCGTCCCAGGTCGCCCGCATCGGCTGATAACTGGAACACTTTACACTGCTCCGGTACTGCCTGACCTTCTGTATAAAGAATGGTGATAAGCGACTTACCACCAAGTGCGAAAATAGCATCGTACTGGCCTAATGCTCTGTTAATTTCCGTCGCTTTAGTGGACAGGTTGCCCCGCCAGAGAGGGTGTGCTGTTGGGTAGGGGATCCGGTTTGGCCATGTTGAACCGTATACGTCAGCGGCAAGCATCTCAGCAAGAGCAACAACCTCGCTGGCCGCTCCACTTTGGTAAATTTCGTCGCCGGCAATCAGTGCGACTTTACCTGGAGTAAATGCCGCTAGCTTACTTGCCAGCAAAGGTAACGAACCCGCGACTGCATTGCGGTCAATAGTGGAAGGCGCCCCGATCCCGATAGAACTCATCGCCTCCATTACATCCATCGGAAGCGACAGGAAAACGGAGCCTTTCGGTGCAGCGTCTGAATCGTGGAAAGCCCGGCGAACTAATACCGGTAGCTGGTCAACGTGAGTCACCTCCTGTGACCATTTAGCGAACGTTTTACCCATTCCCACCAGATCACCCAACAATAGCGGATCGGCTGTCGTGTGGCGTAAATCCTGCTGCCCCGCTGTCACCACGAGTGGCGTCTGTGAACATTTTGCATTCAACAGGTTTCCCATGCCGTGGCCTAAACCACCGGCGGTATGCAGATTCAGGAATCCTGGCTTTTTTGCTGCCTGCGCATAACCGTCCGCCATGGCTACTGCGCTCGCTTCCTGCAGAGCTAACACGTACTGAATTGACGGTTTTCTTAACAGCGCATCCATGAAGGGCAGTTCGGTTGTGCCTGGATTACCAAACACATATTCCACCCCTTCACTTTCCAGAACTTCTAACAATACATCACCGCCACGACGTGCATTGGCGTTGTGGACTTTAGTTATTGCGTTACTCATAGAATGATCACCTCTATCTGCATATTCGTTCGCCCTGTCTGGCGGGTGATTCAATCTTAATAACAGGTATGACATCCTTTCCAATACTATAATGATGCCCAGCCATACCCTTTTAGGTATGGAAAGTCATTCGTTTTCCATTAGGAATTGTAAAGTGTTCTGTGTCGAAGAACTGGCTCCGCGCCGCTTCAACACAGTGCCGGATCGGACTTTTCTACCGCCGCTGAGGTATTGATCAATGGAGAACAGGTCCTATTTATCATATAAATTAACGGACACGCTGAGTTTTACAGGAATATCACCGATGAATACTGCCGCCTCCATTGCCCTTTTGAGCGCTTGCCCATTTGTGAGTCTGGCGGCAGTGCCGGTGACCTTTTCCGAAACTGTCCTGGAGGCCGCTGGGCCGAAAGGTCCTTTGAAGGGTACGTTACTCACCCCAAATTCTAAACCAACCGCGGTTGTTCTTATCATTCCTGGCTCCGGGCCGACCGATCGGGATGGAAACAACCCGCTTGGTGTGAATGCATCGCCTTACCGACTTCTTGCTGAAGGTCTGGCGGCAAAAGGCTTTGCAACGCTTCGTATCGACAAACGTGGAATGTTCGCTAGCGCAATGGCCGTAGAGGATGGCAATGCGGTGACGATGGCTGACTATGTTGACGATGTTCGATCCTGGGTAGAAATGCTTAGACGTCAGATGCACGCTTCCTGTATTTGGGTTTTAGGACACAGCGAAGGAGGCGTAGTCGCCCTTGCCTCGGCTCAAGAAGAGGATCTGTGCGGGGTGGTTCTTATTGCAACGCCCGGGAGGCCGATGGGCGAGGTGTTGAGGGGGCAACTTTACGCTAATCCGGAAAACGAAGTGCTATTAAAGCAGGCACTGCCGATCATTGATGCTCTCGAGCATCGGCGCCGGGTAGATATTTCGAATATGCATCCAGCACTGCAAAATCTCTTTAATCCTGGGGTGCAGGGATTTTTGATCAATGCGTTTTCATATAATCCGGGTCAGCTCATTTCGCGTATTTCCAAACCCGTGTTAGTGCTACAAGGGCTACGCGATCTTCAGGTGGAAGAAACGGATGCAAGGCTGCTTAAGGCCGCGAATCCTCAAGCGTCCTTAATTATACTGCCCGATATGAACCATGTTATGAAGGAGGTGACTTCGGACGATAGCAAGGCGAATATCGCTTCATACGCTGATCCAGCGCTCCCCTTAGCTCCCGGTTTAATCGACTCAATTAAGCATTTCCTCATCCACAACTCACCTTTTCCCGAAAAGTAACAGCTGCTCTGGTCCCTGTGTACTGCAAAAAAACGATGTCCTTTTAAAGCGTTCAGCATCCTTTAAAGCATTCATCTGCTTTTCGTTCTCGGCAGTCTCCCCCCTTAAATAGGGTCTGCTTCGTGCCAGCAGCGAACATCCTCAGGATAACTTACCTGTCTTCTGGTCGATTAACTTATTTGTCTACTTACCAGGTCTTGCAACATTTTTCCGGCAATCTGAATATGTCGCTTAACTTCAGTTCGCGCTTGTTCGGCGTTTCGTTGCTGGCAGGCAATAAGAATACTCGCGTGGTCATCCTGAAACAGGGATGTCTCAGAGAGTAGCTTTCGCTGGAGGTATTCATACCGCTCAATCTGATTGCGAGAATCATTAATCATGGTCAGTAGACGATGATTTTCGCACCCGCTATAGAGAAGATCATGAAACTCACGGTTTAGTTGCCCTTGCAGTTCGAATTTGGTACATGAAGCAAGAAGACTGTGCGTCAGCCCCGCTCTCGCCAGATTATCAGCACTCAAATTATTGACGCTCTGAAATATTGCTTCGCCCTCGAGCAGAGAACGCAGCTGGTAAATTTCATTAAGATCATCAACAGATAACGTTCTGACAATTGCTCCGCGATTTCTAAAAATCTCCACCAGACCCTCATGTTCAAGTTGTCTGATCGCCTCCCGCATTGGAATACGGCTTACATCAAAATGACTTGCAAGGTCTCTTTCGACAAGCCTTTCACCATCACGAAGACTACCGTTGTTAATCATTTCTCTTAACTTATTAGCGAGTAAGTCTGCGGTTGAAACAGCTCTAAAGCTCATAAACGACTCCGAAAAAAACGATGGTATAATGGTATACCATTTGATAGATTGAGTCCAGAAATGCGGCGGCGAGACAAATCTAATATTTCCAAAACAATAAGTTAATGCACACGGAGACCAAAATGATCGAGAGAGAGCATCACTACCAGGTGAACGTTAAATGGACGGGAAATAAAGGTAATGGCACGCAGTCTTACAAAGACTATGAGCGAAGTTATGAGATTTCAGAGGACGGAAAACCTGTAATTTTGGGGTCATCAGACCCCGCATTTCTGGGCGATGCCAAATGTTGGAATCCGGAGGACCTGCTCGTTGCTGCTGCTTCAGCATACCATAAATTATGGTATCTGCATCTCTGCTCGGAAGCAGGGATAAGCGTTATAAGCTATGTTGACCGAGCACATGGAACGATGCGCGAAGGGAAAAAAGGATGTTTCACCGATATTACTTTAAAACCTGAAATAACGATCCGTCCCGGAGATGACATCAATCGAGCGCAGGCTCTCCATCACCGCGCGCATGATCTTTGTTTCATTGCAAATTCCCTTAATTTCCCGATTACATGCCAGGCAGTTATTACTCACAGCCAAAATGGCTAACGAAATCTGCAGGCAGGTAACCGTGTGAAATAGCGTGCCGGTACAATAGGGCGTCATCCAAACTGAATGGTAGACGTCCGCTTCTCGCTCAAAGCAGATATTCGGTACTATTTTTCCAGTCCAGTTTGTACGAAACCTACCTCAGCAGGTAATCCCATCCCGTCGACGTCAAACCATCAGCGAACGAGAGAACAGCGTCGCTGCGGGGGTAAAAATTATCTCTCCCCCGCCTGTCCGGTTGACTTATTCTGTAAAAAGATTACTTTTCAAGACATGAAGAAGATACTTATTATCGTCCCCGATGGCGGCATGCTGTTTGAATCCGCCGGTATTGCCGACATTCTGATGCAGGCCAACCGCCTGCACCCGGAAGGCGCCGGGAAACTCTGCTACCAGGTCCAGCTAGCGACCACCCAGCCGCATCAGGTGATCCATGGTCAGTCTGGATTAAATCTGCTGGCCGATCATCGCCTGCATGAGATAGATCCTCGCGAGCCGCTCGATACCATCATGATTACCGGCAGAGGTCAAAACCCGCAGGAAGGGATCGCGGTGGTTGACTGGCTGCGCCTTGCCGCACCCCATGCCCGCCGCATTGCCTCCATTTGCGGCGGAGCCATGCTGCTTGCGCAAACCGGGCTGCTGGACGGCAGACGAGCCACTACCCACTGGAAGCTACTGGATACCCTGCAGGCGGAATTTCCGCAGGTACGCGTTGAAGGCGGTCCACTCTATATTCAGGACGAACACATCTGGACCTCTGGCGGAGTCAGTTCCGGCTTCGATCTCACCCTGGCGCTGGTTGAAGAGGACTACGGCTTCAGCCTTGCGCGCGATATTGCCCAGGATTTCGTCATGTACCTGCGACGTCCCGGCGGCCAGCTGCAGTTTAGCCGCTACAACCTCCAGCAGACCAGCACCCTGGGCCCCATTAACGATCTGCTGGCGTGGTTGCTCGAAAACCTCACCGCCGACCTCAGCGTGGATAAACTGGCGGAAAGAGTCGCCATGAGTCCAAGGAATTTCACCCGCGTATTTACCCGGGAAACCGGCGCTTCGCCGGCGCGCTACGTCGCCGAAGCCCGCCTGGCCGCCGCGCGGCAGCGTCTGGAGCAAACTAACGAGACGCTGGATCGTATCGCCGAACAAACGGGATTTGGCAGCAGCATTAACCTGCGACGGCTGTTTGAAAAACAGCTTCACCTCACACCCGGGGAATATCGACAGCGATTTCACTGTCGCAAAATGGCGTAAAGTGATCCTTTTTTGTCATTTACGCCAAAGCCTACCCGACCTACTCTGACGCCAGAGACAATGGATAAGGAGTTAATTATGGTAAAGGTCGGTATTAACGGTTTTGGCCGTATCGGACGCAACGTACTGCGTGCTGCACTGGGTCATCCGGATATTCAGATTGTGGCGATCAACGATTTGACGGACAGCAAAACGCTGGCGCATCTGCTGAAATACGACTCGCTGCTTGGTAAGCTCGACGCCGACGTCACCGCCGGTGAAGGGCAGCTTGTGGTTGACGGTCAACCCATTACCGTATTCAGCGAACGCGATCCGGCCAATATCCCGTGGCGTCAACGTGAAGTCGATATCGTCATTGAAGCTACCGGATTCTTCACCGATCGCGACAAGGCGTCTGTGCATATCCGTAGCGGTGGCGCAAAGCGCGTGATTATCTCCGCCCCCGGCAAAAACGATGATTTAACCATCGTGATGGGCGTTAACGATGGCCTCTACTCCCCGGATAAACACTACGTGGTCAGCAATGGTAGCTGCACCACCAACGGTCTGGCGCCTGCCGCGCAGGTTCTGCACCAGCATTTCGGTATTAAGCACGGTTTGATGAACACCACCCACGCCTACACCAACAGCCAGGCGCTGCACGACCAGCCGGAAAAAGATCTGCGCGGCGCTCGCGCCGCTGCGCTGTCGATTGTGCCTTACTCCAGCGGCGCAGCGAAGGCGCTGGGCAAGGTTATTCCTGAGCTGGATGGCCGCTTAACGGGATACTCGCTGCGCGTCCCCGTGCCGGTGGTATCCATTGTCGACCTGACCGTGACGCTGGCGCGAGATGTGACGGCCGAAGAAGTGAATAATGCCTTCCGCGAAGCCGCCGCGGCGGGACCGCTGAAAGGGATCCTCGGCTATAGCGATGAACCGCTCGTCTCCAGCGACTACCAGGGTGACCCCCGCTCGTCGATTATCGACGGTCTGTCAACGCTGGTGATTGGCGGCAATATGGTCAAAATTCTGGCGTGGTACGACAATGAATGGGGATTCTCCAATCGCCTCGTTGACCTGGCGCTGATGATGGCAAGGCGTGAACGTTAATTCACTGCGGGTGTTATTGATAGTTGACATCACTCTGTCGCGGAGAACTTCTTTGGTGACGCGCAGCAGGCCCCTCTGAGCGCCTGATAAAAAGCATAAATGCCCTCGAAGGGCATTTATGCTTTAGCGGTAATGCGCGACGGGTCAGTATTTTTTTAACCACTATTCCTGCCGTTCCGGAAAATAGTTAGTGCACAAATAACGCGATTAAAATAATGATAGGGATTGGCACACCCAGAAAGAAAAGCAATATTGAACGCATAGGTTCCTCCCGTATAATGAGTATTAGACGTTATAAATCACGCTGACGGCCGCCATAGGTGGCACAAAGGCTGGCAACAAAAGCGCCAATTAACAGAGAAATAAATGACCACAGGGTAACGTAGCTGGTGGTTTTTCTGGCGGCGTCAGCGGCCTGCTGCGCTTTATCTTTCGCCTCTTTCAAATTAGCCTGGGCTTTATCATAAACCGCCTGTACCCGTTGCTCGGCCTCTTGCTGACTTATACCGGTATTCTGAGCAACCAGCTGCGCCACATAGTTCAGATCATCCTGGGGAAGCGCGCCAGAATAAATACTGTTAGCAAATATGCCCGTCACCTCGGCTAATTGAGCGGGAGACTCCGCCTTTGGCGGCACAGGATGATTCATGGCCATGACATCATTGCCTGATGCGTTGCTGTTATCTGCCGGAGTGGAGCCGCTCGCCCTGAACAGTGAGCGGGTAAAATATTCCATCGATGACTTCGATAACATCGAGGATCCGTCCCCAGCCTTATTCATGGCAGTAGCCGTCGCGCCCCCGGCAACGGAACCCATGACTTTTGCGCTGCCGCCGATCAGGGAACTGATGGTGGTGGTTAAAAGAACGGCTGATACCAGCAGCGCCACCGCCCATGTCAGAAAGCCATGCGCCGTGTCGCGGAAATAGATTTCATTGGTATGCGTATCAACCCATTTAGTCCGCAGCCTTCCGGCCAGATACCCCCCCATTCCTGAGGCCACAATTTGGGTAAATGTCAGCCAGGCGATGGCGGCAATACCGACGGTCCCCGCCGCAAGGCCTTGATTTTCCCACGGTGAAATTGAAGTAAGGCCCAATCCGGCACCAAGCATAAGCAGCATAAGCGCCAGCGAGGCGGCAGCGGCGGCGCCTGCAAATATCGCCCCCCATGATACCGCGCTCGCGCTGTTAACTGCGGCCGCGGGCACCTGCCTGGCGGTTTCCTGACTGCTAATAGAGGTAGAGTCGTAGATATTCGTCATTTACGTTGTCCTTTGAAATAACTCATTAGTCCTGAAGTCGTTTGGCATAAACGTTCACCGCAGACATTAACCCGCCAGATCTGCGATAATATCGAGCGGGATAATTATCGTCAGCCGCTATCGCTCGCCGCTTAAATAGCGGGCGGTCGACCAGGGACTAATTATCTAAATGAGTACGAATTGCTAGCGTATGAATTTAATCAACAATTCTATTTTAGTAGATGATTTTGTTTTAACCATTTTTAATCGCCAAAAATATCACCGCACAGCCATAACAAACTGTAAACAAAGGAAATGTCGGGGAGAATAGATTTTATCGACAATATTTTTCACAGGACTATACCGCCCAGTCTTTATGGAATTATCTTAATTTTACGCGGGTAATTGACTGAATGGACTTGGTTATTAAAAGTGGCGTACATTTTCGATTTGCATTATCGATGATTTAATATCCCGGCCTGAACCGTAATACATTGCTGGCGGCCGATGGGGGTATATCAACTGAACAAAGGGAATACAGGGAAGGTTCGCTTCCCTTCCCCGTTATATCGGCTTCGTATTCGTCTCGCCGCGGGCTAGCTTGCCCGTTTGACTAATTAGCGAGCAGACAAAGCAAAGCGGTTCTCAAGCGCATGCGCAATTTCATCTTCCGCCAGCCACTGCTTCTCTACGCGGTCGGCGGTAATACTCTTAAGCATATTGCCCAGCAGAATAAAGCGCCCCTCGGGCTGATGCTGTATCACCAGCAGCTTTTGTACAAAGACCGCATCGGGATGCGTGGAGTTAAGAAAATTGGCCGGAACAAAATCAATCCACTCCTGAGGTGACAGGTCAAAACCGTATTGATTGGCCCAGCTTCCCTCAACTTTTGCCTGCAGCAGGTAGTCTCCATGCGCATCGCAGCTAAGCCGGAACGCATCGAAATCCTGGATAATGTCCGTATCAAGTTCGTCCAGGGCCAGCGGCGCGCGGATACCGTAGCTCCCAAAGCCAAGGTCGCAAAGCCACTGACGCCCCTCCACTTCCGCGACCACCGCCATATGGGTTTTAGGCCGGCGCGCAGGATAGAACATGGGCCGCGCCGCGACAAACCGCCAGGCAATACCCAGCGCTTCCAGCGCCATGGTAAACAGCCCGTTGAGTTCATAGCAGTAGCCGCCCCGTCTCTGCCGTAAGAGCTTATTGGCAATATCATCGGGCTCCATCGACACGATTTTACCTGCCTGTACGTCCAGATTTTCGAAGGGGATGGCAAAGAGCTGGTGACGCATCAGCGCGTGTAGCGTTGCGGTATCCGCTGCCGCAGGCCCGCTATAGCCTATGCGGCGGAAGTAAAGTGAAAGGTCGAAACTGTCGCTGTGCATGTGATTTCCTTGGCTGGATTGTGTTGAACCCACTATAGATGGCGCCCCGCAACGACTGTATAGTCAGATTTATCAAAAATCAGACTATACAGATGACGATGTCCAACCCACTCCCGCCGATTCCTCACTACCGCCGAATAGCCGATATGCTGCGGCTGACGCTTGCTTCAGGCGCTTTGCGGGCAGGCGATCGCATTATCTCCGCGCGCAAACTGGCCGAGCGCGAGCAGGTCAGCCTCCCCACTGCGCTCGAAGCCCTGCGTCATCTTGAGGCGGAAGGCCTGATCATCGCCCGACCGCGTTCAGGCTACTTTGTCCGCCAGATAAACACCTCCGGAGACGTACAGCGCGCAGCATCTTTATCCGGCCCCGTGCCGGTGACCATGTCCGCCATCGCCCGCTCGTTGTTCGGTAGCGCTGAAGCGCGTCTGGTGCCGCTTGGCGCCGCGCTACCCGATACCGCCTGGCTTCCCGTCGATGCCTTGCAGCGGGCGTTGCACACTGCCGGACGTCGGCTTGACGCGCGCGGGCAGAGCTACAGCCTACCCCCGGGAAGAGCGGACCTGCGCAGAAAGATTGCCGCCCGCGCGGCACAGTGGGGGGCCCTTTTTGGCGCTGATGACCTTATCATCACGGCAGGCGCAACGCAGGCGCTACGCCTGGCGCTACGCGCGGTATGCCAGCCGGGCGATGCGGTGGCGATTGAGCGGCCCGCCTATTTCGGCACGCTTCTGCTGTTGGAGGATCTGGGGCTGAAGGCATTACAGATCCCCACGGACCCGATTGAGGGATTATTGCTGGCGCCGCTTGAAGAGGCCATCAAGCGCCACCGTCCGACAGCCGTTCTGGCCTCACCCACGGTGCAAAATCCGCTGGGCGCCAGCATGCCCGTCGCGCGCAAGCAGGCGCTGGTGGCCCTGCTTGCCGATCGGGGCATCCCTTTAATTGAAGACGATGTCTACGGCGATCTGGCCGGTGGCGCGCAGCGTCCGCCCGCGTGTAAAGCCTTCGACAAGGGCGGAAATGTGATTTATTGCAGTTCTCTGTCGAAAACCCTGGCGCCGGGCTGGCGAATTGGCTGGATTGCTGCCGGACGCTATCACCCGGCGGTGTTGCAGGCCCGCATGGCCGGGGAATGGGCAGGCGCGCCGTTGATTGAAGCCGCGGCGAACGAGATCCTCGCCAGCGGAGATTATGACCGGCACCTGCGCCACCTGAAGCTGCGGATTGCGGAAGGTATGCGGGCCATCATCGCCAGGGTTGACGCCTGCTTCCCACCGGGCACGCGCGTAGCGGCTCCCGAAGCCGGCTTTCTGATTTGGGTCAAACTGCCCGCCGGGATCGATGCGCTGGAAGTCCATCGTCGCGCCCTCGCCCTGGGAATTGGCGTCAGCCCGGGGCCGTTGTTTTCCCCTGGCGCGGCGGAACTGCAAAACTACCTGCGCCTGAACGGTGCGAACGACCCCACGCCCGCGCTTTTGCATGCCGTGGAGCAGCTCGGGAGCTTATGCCATGAATTAATCAGGGGCCAATGATGGCGGATATTGCCTGAAGCGGTAAATTATACATCGTCATATTGTCTCCATTGACTTCCTTAAGCTGATGGACAGGCCTGCCGCGCTCGGGGCTTTCTGGCAAAAGAGATGTTTTTTGGAGATGAAATCAGGATATGCTAACTGTATGATTGACTGGATAAATCTCAGTCTTAGCGCTACTTTGCCGCCACAGGAATGTAAATGATCGATGACATCCGTTACCTGATTGTTTTTGCAAAAATTGTAGAGGCAGGTTCAATTTCAGGTGGTGCAGACGCTTTAGGGCTGACTACCGCGACGGCAAGCACGCATCTCTCTAAGCTTGAGCGAAATCTTGGCAGCGCGTTGCTCTACAGAAATACCCGCAAGCTCTCCCTGACTCACGATGGCGCAAGTTTGCTCGAGACAGCAAATGCTATGCTCGAGCTCTATGAAAAGGGATTTATCGAATTTAAACAGCGTACCATTTCAACAACCAATAAACTGCATATTTCGCTACCTGCCGTTTTTCAAAATAGTGTATTTACGCACCATCTTGCCGCTTTTATAAAAGAATATCCGGATGTTTGTCTGAATATTTCCTATAGCGATACGCGTAAGGACATCATTGCGGAAAGTATTGATGTGGCATTTCGTATTGGCGATCTGCCGGACAGCTCGCTCAAAGCACGGCATCTTTTTGTATTGCCGCGAAAAGTGGTGGCATCAAAGCAATGGTTAAGCAATTACAAACCTGTCAACCATCCTGATGATTTAGCAAAAATGCCCTGGATTGGTCTGACTATGCGACAGAACAGCCGAGAGTTCAGACATACTAATGGTGAAGTGGCCATCATAAAGTACACCCCAACGGTTTACGTTGATAATGTCGAGGCCGCCTATGCGCTGGCAAAACAACAGGTAGGGTTAGTTGCTCCTCCTGCCTATCTCAGTAAAGAGGATATTCAGCGCGAAGAAATGCAGGAGGTACTCCCCGACTGGTCATTAGAACCACTGAAAGTTTATGCCATTTGGCCCTCCAATATCTCGACCAGCAGCATCGCCTACACCTTAATAAATAAAATTTACCACGCTTTTGAGCATCATATATTAGATTAACTAACAAACAGGCGAACGACTGAACGCCTGGCGTTCATTGCCAGGCAGTTAAGCCGGCATCAATAAATGGGAAGCCGATCATTGAAAAGAGAGCATATAGCAAGCGGTCATGATCAGTAACCCACCCATCAGGACGTTAAATACACGGATCCGCTGAGCGCTACTTAGTAATGTTGATACTTTATTTCCCAGTATTGCCCATGCAGCCAGAGAGATGTAACACACTGAAAAATAGATAATTATAAAGGTAATCAGCATTGTGTGGGTTGACGAATCAGAAAATAGCGCCACCCCAGATGCACAGGCGATCCAGGCTTTAGGATTGAGCCACTGGAGTAAAAAACCCTGAACGAAACCTGGGGTATCTGTTTTTTTCAGAGATAACTCAGGTTGGGACGAAGCTATCTTATAACCCACAAATATAATAAATGCTGAACCGGCGATATTAAGATATTTTAAGAAGAGTGGATACGACTCGATAACGGCATAGAACCCAAAACCGACAAGGATAAGTAATAGCGTAAATCCTATGGTAGCACCTGAAACAAACGGAAGGGTTTTTCTAAATCCATGGTTCGCCCCTGAAGATATAATAACCATATTCACCGGACCTGGCGAAAAGGACATCGTCAGAGCGAACATAAACATTGCCAAAATCAAACTCATTTTCTCTCCATACTCTTATGAATGCATAATAAAACAGCGTCGATTTTTCTTGCATGACCGTATTTTGTTATAGTGACAGGTTACAGAAAAAATCGGGTGAGATTAAGTGGGTTTTCTTTAAGGGTGTATTAGATTTTTTATGTGATAATTTCGATAAAACATGAAATTTAATAAAACAATAAAGATTTGATAGTTAATCACCGGGAAATAAGTCACGTTAACCGCATTGATACAAGGGCCATAAACCTTGAATCCTATAAAAAACAGCGCGCACGTTTACCCGCTAAACACTGCAAGGATTATCACCATGATGCGTATCGTGCCTGTCTTCGCTCACGGATCGTTAATCAATCCCCTTTTGTTATGTGCCAGCCCGGCCAGCAACAGTATCAATGCCAGGAAAACACCCATTGAACTTCACATAGTGCAGACGAGCCTCATCCTGTTCGTCTGTATCCGGCGCCAGTAAATCATCGCTTTCGACGAACCCCCGCCCCTGACGCACCCGGCGGGCGCGCACTTCTGATATTCAGATGGAATGCAGAATTGTAAATAACCAGCGATCTATGCGTGTGCCAGGGGTGAACTGCGCGCTTTTTTCAAGCGCGCGGACACAGGTACACAGAACCAGTTCTTCGGCAACTTCACGGTTACGCGTCAGAACCAGCCCATAACGCCACAGGCGTGTCAGATGTTCAGCAAGATGCTGACGGACGTCGCTGATCGTGATTTTTTTATCCTCATCTCCTTATTCAGGACTCAGGATGACCGTCGATCGCAGCCTGGAGATCCCGGTACTCCTCGCAGCTATGGCCGCACAGCGCGGCGATAGTTTTCAATTGCGCTTTTGCCAGGTCAGGACGACCTTTCGCCAGCCATGCTTCACCAAGATATTCACGTACTTTGGCATAGGTCGGATCGAGCGCGATTGAACGCTGATAGTAGCCGATGCCCTCATCGGTACGTCCCAGCTTACGCGTGGCATAGCCCCGTTTATTCCTGCATCTTTCTGTCAGACCATGATGGCGACGCAGTGAAGCGGGTTATCTGGTCGCCAAATAAGTGATAGCCAGGAGCGGATATTGCTTTCCAGCGATTATTGCCCTAAGAGTTAATGACCGAAGGTTATGAGGACAAACACTGTGCTTCTGGAGACGCTTAAAGGACTCGAATGTTCTCTTCATGGCGACAAGCGCAAAGAGCGGGAATGGCTTGAGCAGATACTTCATGAGGAATTTAGAGAAATAACACGATCGGGTGTGCTAGTTGATCGTGCTGAAACAATAGCGGCACTTTCTACTGAAGAATATGTTCCGCCTCTTCTCAGTCGAGATTTCAGACTTATCAGCGTTAGAGATAATTTCGCAATCTTACACTACAGGACTTTTCATCAAGATGGCAGCCGTGCATCTCTTCGTTCCTCATGCTGGGAAATGTCAGGGAATGGCCAATGGAAAATGGTATTCCATCAGGGTACTCCGGAGTCAAATGGCAAGAAGCGGACACTCTCGCCCTGAGCCTGGCGAAGCATTTCGCTAAAGCAAATAACAAACGGTCGTCACGTTGGATAACGGATCTCAAATACGATGAAAGTGATATGGGTGAGGCACGCAGAAACCGAGTGGAATCAAAAAGGAATTATTCAGGGACATCGCGACAGCGTCGTAACCCACCGCGGTATGCAAGAAACAGCGGCGTTACTGACAGCGCTGACGAAAGAGGCATATCCGATAGAATGTGTTTACAGCTCCCCGCTTGGGCGCGCCTGGCATATGGGGCTGAAGCTGTCTCAAGGTCTTGGCTGCCCGCTAAAAGTTGAAGCATCTCTTAAGGAACAGTCATTTGGTTGCTTTGAAGGGATATCTTTCGAGCACTTCAGGCGAGACAATCCGCATGATGCAGATGCGTTGCTCGCCCGTGATGCAGCGTATTGTCCCCCGGAGGGAGAGTCGTTAGCTCAGGCCACAGGACGCGTGATAAATTTCTTACAACACCTGCAAAATACCAATGAACATCAGATCGTCTGTGTTGTTTCTCACGGGCATGTCAGTCAGGGCGTACTGGCGATACTTAAAGAAGGGACTCTCGATAACTTCTCTCGCTATGCTCACCCCAATGCGAGTTACTCTGTTCTCGATTTTATGGACGGCAAAGGCGCCGCGCTCAGTTGGGGGATGGCTACCCACCTTATTCAACGTCAACGGTAAACTGCCATTAAGACCACAGCGGTCCTATATGCCCGAGCGGGTATTAGAAGTGATGAACCCATGATTTTGCTGATACATTTTTCATCAATGCCTCACGCCATGGCGTGAGGCGTCAGCTAGCCCCCGATCTCACTCACGCTTTTTTACATAGTGGCTAAAGCGCAGATTGCTTCAAAAAAATTACCGTATTTGGTATATTGTTGTTTATTGCTTACTCACCTCTGCGGTGCCAAAAAGAACAAGATTCACCGCTACCCAGGATAAAAAAATGTTAGATTACCGCTTCCCGACAGCTTTGCAGATGGTTCTCAGCGTAGCAATGGCGGAGCAGTTGGGTGAACGTTCGACGAGTGCGATTCTGGCCTACGGTCTGGAAGCCAACCCGAGCTTTATCCGCAAACTCATGGTTCCTCTCACCCGTGACGGCATCATCGTCTCTACGCTTGGCCGCAACGGCTCTATTCATCTTGGCCGCCCGGCGGAAGAGATCACCCTACGCGATATCTACGTCTCCGTCATCGAAGATAAAAAGCTCTGGGCGTCGCGTCCTGACGTCCCCGCCCGCTGCGTGGTCAGCGCGAATGCGTGCTGGTACTTCAAATCTATCGCCGATGAAGCGGAACAGGCTTCGCTACAGGTACTGGCGCGCCACACCGTGGCAAGTGCGCTGGAAGAAGTGAAAAAAGCCGATACCAGCGGGTGCGATCCGGTGCCTGAACTTATCGCCAAGTATAAAGAAGCCCATTAATTTTCCTTGAGCGCAAAAAAAACCGCCTTCACTGTGAAGACGGTTTTTTGTTATCTGCCGCACCCTACGCCTGCGAAACGTCCTCTACCGGTTTACCGCGCGTCACGAATTTACGCAGCGTCACATAGAACACCGGAGTCAGGAACAGACCAAACAGCGTCACCCCCAGCATCCCGGAGAATACCGTAATCCCGGTGACGCCACGGACTTCCGCGCCCGCGCCGTGGCCGAGGATCAGCGGGATGGTCCCGGCGATAAAGGCGATGGAGGTCATCACGATCGGGCGTAAACGCAGGCGGCACGCTTCCAGCGCCGCTTCCATGATCCCTTTCCCCTGCATTTCCAGCTCGCGGGCAAACTCGACGATCAGAATCGCGTTTTTACAGGCCAGCCCCATCAGCACCACCAGACCCACCTGCACGAACACGTTGTTATCGCCCCCGGTCAGCCAGACGCCAAACAGCGCAGACAGCATCGTCATCGGTACGATAAGGATCACCGCCAGCGGCAGCGTCCAGCTTTCATACAGCGCCGCCAGCACCAAAAACGCCAGTAGTACCGCCACCGGGAAGACGATCAGCGCCGTATTGCCCTGGGTGGCCTGCTGGAAGCTCAGGTCCGTCCATTCAATATTCATCCCGTTCGGCAATATCTGTTTAGACATCTCGTTAAGCTGCGTCATCGCTTGCGAGGAAGAGAGTACGCGAGGGTCGGCGTCGCCAATCAGATCCGCTGCCGGATAACCATTGTAGCGAATCACCGGGTCCGGTCCGTAGGTGGTGCTGATATTTACCATACTGCCGATCGGCACCATTTCGCCCTGATTATTGCGGGTGCGCAAATTGGCAATATCCTCCACGCTTTCGCGGAACGGACCGTCGGCCTGCGCCATGACGCGCCAGGTACGCCCGAACTGGTTAAAGTCATTGACATAAGAGGAGCCCAGATAGGTTTGCAGCGTACCGAACAGATCGGTCAACGACACGCCCTGCGCTTTCGCCTTATCACGATCGACCTGCACATCCAGTTGCGGAACGTTAGCCTGGTAGGTGGAGATCGGGAAATGCATCCCCGGCGTCTGCATAATCGTAGCGGACATCGCGTTCACCGCGCTTTGCAGCGCGCCGTAGCCAAGACCTGCCCGGTCCTGAATATAGAGCGAATAGCCGGAGCCCTGACCCAGCCCTAAAATCGGCGGCGGCAAAATCGAGAAGCCAAAGCCCTGCTGGATTTGCGCGATTTTGGCGTTAATCTCGGCGTTAATTTCCGCCGCCGAATGTTTACGCTGGTCGAACGGCTTCAGGCCAAAGAAGACCGTCCCGGTATTCGGCGTATTGGTGAACTGCAGCGCATTCAGCCCCGGGAACGCGACCGCATAGTCCACGCCTTCGGTATTCATCCCGATTTCGCTCATTTTACGGATCACCGCATCGGTGCGCGCCAGCGAAGATCCTTCCGGCATTTTCACGCCGCCGATTAAGTACAGCTTATCCTGAGTCGGAATAAACCCGCCGGGGACGATTTTAAACATGACGCCTGCGGCGCAGAGCAGCAGCAGATACACCGCAAACACCGCCCCGCGTCGTCCGAGCGTTTTACCCACCAGCCCCTGATAGCCGTTCGAGCTGCGATGGAAAAAGCGGTTAAACGGACGGAAGATCCAGCCGAACAGACGATCGATAAGCCGGGTCGGGAAGTCCTTCGGCGCGCCGTGCGGCTTCAATAGCAGCGCGGCCAGCGCCGGAGAGAGCGTCAGCGAGTTGATGGCCGAAATCACCGTGGAAATCGCGATCGTCACCGCAAACTGCTTATAGAACTGACCGGTCACGCCCGAGAGAAACGCCATCGGGACGAACACCGCGCACAGCACCAGCGCAATGGCAATGATCGGCCCGGACACTTCACGCATCGCCTGATGCGCCGCGGCAAGGGGAGCCAGCCCCTCCTCGATATTTCGCTCGACGTTTTCCACCACTACGATGGCGTCATCCACCACGATGCCGATAGCCAGCACCAGCCCGAACAAGCTCAGGGTATTCAACGAGAAGCCCAGCAGGTAGAGAATGCTGAAGGTTCCCACCACCGAGACCGGCACCGCGATCAGCGGAATAATCGACGCGCGCCAGGTTTGCAGGAACAGGATCACCACCAGCACCACCAGCACCACCGCTTCCAGCAGCGTTTGCACGACCGCGCGAATGGAGTCGCGAACAAACACCGTCGGGTCGTAAGGCGCCGCCCATTGCATATCCTGCGGGAAACGCTTCGACAGCTCGTCCATTTTGGCGCGCACCGCGTTCGAGAGATCGATGGCGTTCGCCCCCGGCGACTGGAAGATACCAATTCCGACCGCATCTTTATTGTTCAGCTGAGAACGCAGCGCATAGCTGCCGGAGCCCATTTCGATACGCGCCACGTCGCGCAGGCGCACCAGCGAGCCGTCCTGCGCCGTTTTGAGAATAATATTGCCAAACTCTTCTTCGGTATGCAGACGCCCCTGGGCGTTAATGGAGATCAGGAAATCGCTCTCTTTCGGCAGCGGCTCGGCGCCAAGCTGCCCGGCGGAAACCTGGACGTTTTGCTCCTGCATCGCCGTGACCACATCCGATGCTGTCAGCCCGCGCGCCGCCACTTTATTGGGATCGAGCCAGACGCGCATCGCGTATTCACCCGAGCCAAAAATCTGAATTTGGCCGACGCCGGGCAGGCGCGCCAGTTCATCCTTCACCTTAAGCGTGGCGTAGTTACGCATATACAGAGAGTCGTATTTACCGCCGGGCGAAAACAGATGCACCACCAGCGTCAGCGTCGGCGACTGCTTCTGGGTGGTGATCCCCAAACGCCGCACATCTTCCGGTAGACGCGCTTCGGCCTGCGATACCCGGTTTTGCACCTGGACCTGCGCCTGATCCGGGTCGGTACCCGGACGGAAGGTGACGGTGGTCACCAGCACGCCGTCGGATCCGGCGACGGATTTCATGTACATCATGTTTTCAACGCCGTTGATCGCCTCTTCCAGCGGCGTCGCCACGGTCTCAGCGATCACTTTCGGGTTGGCGCCGGGATACTCCGCGCGCACCTGCACGCTGGGCGGCACGACGTCAGGATATTCGCTGACCGGCAGCAGCGGGATGGCGATTAATCCGGTGATAAAAATCAGAATCGACAGCACCGCGGCGAAAATTGGCCTGTCGATAAAAAAGCGGGAAAAGTCCATGGGTCGGATTCTCAGATAAGGGATCAGTTAAGGGCGGTGCTGGCGGTCATAGCCACGGTTTTCGCGTTAACCGGCATCCCCGGCATAAACACTTTTTGCAAACCCTCGACGATGACTTTATCGCCAGGCTTCAGCCCCTGCTGCACGATGCGCAAACCGTCCGCCAGACGCCCCGGCGTAATATCACGACGCTGCGCTTTACCCTCTTTATCAACGACATAAACATATTTACGATCCTGATCGGTCAACACCGCTTTGTCATCGATAAGCGTGGCGTTGAACTCCGCGCTGCCCGGCAGGCGGACGCGGGCAAAGAGCCCCGGCGTGAACTGACGCTGGGCGTTATCCAGTAGCGCGCGCATCCGGATCGTGCCGGTACTCGGCGTTAACTGATTATCAAGAAAATCCACTTTCCCCTGATGGGGGTAACCCTCTTCGCCAACAAGGCCAATCTCAACCGGCAGCGCCAGGTGATTGCTCGACGCGCCCTGCCCGCTGCGGGCGAGACTTTGATAGTGAAGGTAGGTCGACTCGTCCACGTCAAAGTAGACGTAAACCGTCTTTTGCGATACCAGCGTGGTCAGGACGCTGGCGCTGTCGCCAGCCGTGACCAGGTTACCGCTGGTGATCAACGCGCGGCTGGCGCGGCCATCGATAGGCGCGGTCACTTTGGTGAAATCCAGGTTAAGCTGCGCGGCGTCGACCGCCGCCTGCGCGGCGCGGATGTCGGCCTGCGCCTGGGTGGCCGCCGCACGGCGCTGCTCCCACTCTTCGCGGGAAACCAGATTGGTATTGACTAATTTATCGGTACGATTAGCCTCGCTTCGCGCCAGGCTGGCCTGGGTTTTGGCTCTCGCCAGCGTCGCCTGCGCCTGTTCCAGCGCGGCGCGATAGGTTCTGTCATCGATAGTGAACAGCACCTCGCCCTTTTTCACCTCCTGGCCGTCGGTGTAATTCACTTTATCAATGTAGCCGGAGACTCGGGGTCGGAGCTGAACGCTTTCCACCGCTTCAATCCGACCGTTGAAGCTATCCCACTGGCTGATGGATTTGACGACCACGTCAGCGGCGCTGACCGCGGGCGCTTGCGGCGCGGCGTTTTGCGCGACTCCCTCATCGCATCCGACGAGGAGCGCGGAGAGTAACATCACGCCCGGCACAGTCAGATGAAAGTTACCCCAGGTTTTTTGCAGGCTCATTATTTTTATTCCGGTATTGGTAGCCGCCGGGCAAGACGCAGCGGAAGACGCCGCGCCACTTCCTTTGTCCGGGCTGGCTTAAGGCCATTTGTGTCGTTCATCGCCACAAAACTGTAACAATTGCAAATACACTATCGCGGCGATTGTAGGAAGGCGCTAAATTTAGTGCAAGAATAATTGTTGCACTTTATGTGCTATTCCTGGCACAGGAAAAAGGCGCGTTTTCACCGGGGATTTAAATGCAACAATAAAACTTGCAATTAACGCAAAAACGGGCCACCTTTAAATGCAACAGATAAAGATGCTTTTTAATACACTGCGTTGAGGAGACAAGATGAACACTGGCGCATTCATTCACGATTTACTCGACTGGATCGACAACAATCTTGATAGCCGGCTTGACATTGGCACCGTCGCCAGGCGAGCCGGCTATTCGAAATGGCATCTGCAGCGGCTATTTAAGGAGCATACCGGTTATCCCCTCGCCGAGTATATTCGGGCGCAAAAGTTACAAAAATCGGTCGAGCGCTTAGCCCACAGCGACGAACCGATTTTGAACGTGGCGATCGCCCTCGGCTTTGACTCCCAGCAGTCCTTCAACCGCAGCTTCAAGCGTCAGTTCGGCCAGGCGCCCGGCGCATGGCGACGCAGTATCGGCTGCGCGCAAACGCAGGGGTTACGCCAGCAATCCGCTCACCTGTCGGAAAAAGGCTTACGCTCTCAGCGTTGATCCCATTGCAGTCTCTGCCCCGAACAGTTTGGCTGGCGGCATACTGCCAGCTTCACCTCACACCTTATCAAGGCCGGGCGTCACTGCGGGCTCCGCCGTTCTTCGACCGGCAAAATAGTGCGCGGGCGTGCTGCCCATCGTTTTTCTGAACATAGTGATAAACGCGTTTACCGACTCATAGCCCAGATTAGCCGCCACGTTTTGCACCGATACCCCGCTTGCCAGCTCCCGAAGGGCAATAATCAAATGCAGCTGCTGACGCCATCGCCCAAAGGTCAGCCCGGTTTCGCGCAGCATCAGGCGGGCTAATGAGCGCTCGCTGAGCGCCAGCCGTTTCGCCCAGACTTTAAAGGTGCTGCGATCCTCCGGGTGGCTGACCAGCGCATCCGCCATAGCGCGGATCTTAGGGTGCGCCGAAACCGGCAGGCTTAATTTCTGCTGCGGCATGGCGGCAAGTTCATCGAGCGTCACTCTGATCAATCGGCCGACATGGCTCTCCGCCGGATAATCAACCTCCTCAGTCGTTAGGCGGTCGACGAGCTCTTTAATCAGCGGTGAAATCGCCAGGGTGCAGCATTTCTCCGGCAGCGCGGCGGCGCCGGGTTCAATAAATAAATAGTTGAGATGCGCATTCCATGTCGCTTTGGCACTGTGCGGGATCCCGCCGGGGATCCACACCGCGCAGTCTGGCGGCACTATCCAGATATCGTTTTCCGCGCGACAAATCACCGCCCCATAGAGGGCAACGATCAGCTGGCCTTTGCGGTGGGTATGAACCGGCACTTCTGCCGCATAATCAACGAAATCAATATGCCGCGCGACGGCCGGGTTCGACGTGCTATCGGGATCAAACAGGGTATGGGCGAGTCTGGATGGCATTTTATTGGCAACATTTAGGTATTTTTTGACAGAATAGAGTATTTAAGGACCTACGCAAAGCGGGAATAATTCCCGCCATGAGCAAATTATCTTTCCATCACAGCCCTCTTTTGCACGCGATAAGCCGTTGGTCAGGTCGCATGGCCACGCCCGCGCTGCTGAGCGATGCCCATGCCCTGCTCTATTCGATCAGGAGTTTTGCCGCCGCGATGCTCGCGTATTACCTCGCCCTGGCGATTGGCCTTGAACGGCCCTCGTGGGCGATCATCACCGTCTATATCGTGTCGCAAACTTCGGTAGGCGCCTCCCTGAGCAGGAGCCTCTATCGCCTGGCGGGTACCGTGGCCGGCGCGGGGGCCACGGTATTGATTGTGCCCACGTTTGTGAATACGCCGATTTTATGCAGCGTGATGCTGACAGGCTGGATCACCTTCTGCCTCTATTTGTCACTACTTGAACGCACGCCCCGCGCCTATGCCTTTGTGCTGGCCGGTTATACCGCAAGTCTGATTGGTTTTCCCGCCGTCGCCGATCCCGGCACGGTGTTTAACATCGCCATCATCCGGGTACAGGAGATCTTGATTGGCATCGCCTGCGCCGCGCTGATCCACCGCTACATTCTGCCTACCCGGATATCAGGATTGTTCAACAGCAAATTAGCGCAAACGCTTGACGCCGCGCGACAGCGGATTGCCGACACGCTGGCAGGCAAGTCCGATACGCAGTCAGAGCCGCTGCACCTGGCGCTGGCGCTGCAGTTCCTGCAGGGTATCAGCCACCACATCCCGTATGATTTCGCTCTTTCGGTACCGGTCCGCCAGGCCAGGAAAGCGCTCCATGACCGGCTGGCGCGGTTAGTCATTGTCAACGGTGAATTACGCGACCGTTTGCAGGCGATCGCGCAGATGCCCGCCGATACGCGGACGCTGCTGGATGACGTTCAGGCCTGGCTGAATTGCGGCGATAGCGGAAAACGCAAAAACACCGCGAAAACGCTGCAACAGCGCAGCGCACAGTTAGCGCAGCGATACGCCGCGCAGGCGCTGACCTTTGAGGATGCGCTGCAGGTGAATTTCTTACGCTACATCGCTGAGTCGATTGCCCTCCTGCAGCAGTGCGAACGGCTTTCAGAGGCCATCCATCACGCCAGACCCGCGACAATGCAGGCGGAAGACCGTACGGCGAAAGGATATGTATTCCATCGCGATCCCCTCAGTGCCGCCCGAACGGCGCTGGGCGCGTTTGTCATCATCCTGAGCGGCTGTCTGGCATGGATTTATTCCGCCTGGCCGGATGGCGGCACGGCGGTGTCGATTCTGGGGGTTTGCTGCACGCTGTTTGGCAGTTTCGACACCCCGGCCCCGCATATTGTGAAATACATTATCGGCTCGGTCTGGGGCGTAATAATAAGCCTGATCTATAGCTTCGCCCTGCTTCCCCCGATCGGCGATTTCCCCGTGCTGGTGGCGGTACTTGCCCCAGTCTATCTGCTTGCCGGATCGCTGCAGGCGCGCCCCCCCACCACCTTTATGGCGATGGGGATCACCCTGACGCTGCCTGTGCTCTGCGAGCTGGGCGCGCGCTACAGCGGGGACTTCGCCGACGCGGCCAACACCGCTATCGCCCTGTTTTTGGCAACCGGCTTTGCGGTTATCGGCATGAGTCTGCTGCAAACCGTGCAGGCGGACGCGGCGATAAACCGTCTGCTGAAACTGTGCCAACGCGATATTCGTCGCAGCGTGAACGGCGCGTTTAGAGGCGATGAAACGCACTGGACCAATCTGATGATCGACCGGGTCGCCCTGCTGCTGCCACGCTTGCCGCGCAGCGGGCAATCCTCCGCACGGGCGCTCGATCGCCTGGTGCACTTTCTGCGCATAGGTCTCTGCGTGATGCGCCTGCGCCGCTGCGAAACGCCCGCCGGCAGCGATATCCACGAGGTGCTTTATCGTCTTACCCACACAACGGAGACCGAAGCCTTACGCGAGCGCATTGCCGCCATGGCGGACAGCTGCTTGCCCACGACGGATGAACATTCACGCCAGCTTGTCGACAGTCTGGTCGATCTGCACTGTGCGTTACGAGCGCAAAACGAGGAACCGACGCATGATCAATGACATCAATATCGGCGGGGTTTTTATCCCCGGCCTGCTGCTAACCGCACTCATTGCCCTGGTCTGTACGCTGTTACTCGTGCCGCTTTTCTCTGTCAGCAGGCTTTACCGCCGCCTGCCCTTACGCCCGTTGCTTGATGTCTCAACCTATATCGTGACCTTTTTCCTGCTTTTGCAGGGCCTGACCACACTGGGGTTATTCGCATGAAATCTTTATTCTCTTTGCTCGGCCGTTACGCGCTGACGTTAATCGCAGTAGCGGTGGCGGCTTTCGTGGCGTTTATTTTCTGGAAACAGTATGCGCAGACGCCATGGACGCGCGATGGCCGCGTGCGGGCAGATGTGGTGCAGATTGCGCCGGACGTTTCCGGGCCGGTGAGCAGCGTGGCGGTGCGGGATAATCAGTGGGTTAACCGTGGCGATGTACTTTACGCCATCGACCCGCGTTGGCTAAAGCTGGCGGTGCTCAGCGCGCAGGCCGACGTCGAGGCAAAGCGTCATGAGATGGTGATGCGCCAGGATGCGGCCCGGCGACGCGCGCTCATCAAAGGGGTCATTTCCGGCGAGGACATCCAGCAAACAGGCAGCGCAGCGCGCGTCGCGGCGGCCAATTACCAGGGGGCGCAGGCTGCGCTGGAACTGGCGCAGCTGAATTTATCCCATGCGACTGTGCGCGCACCGGTTGCCGGCTACGTCACGCATCTTCGGCTTCGCCCCGGCGACTATGCCACGGCGGGAGAGACCAAGGTCGCCATTGTCGATGCGCACAGTTTCTGGGTGGTGGGCTATTTTGAAGAGACCAAGCTGCGTCATATCCGCGTCGGCAGCGCTGCGCACATTTCGCTGATGGGGTTTGACCCGCTCATCACCGGGCATGTGGAAAGTATCGGCCGGGGGATCGACGATAACAATGACGAGACGGGCGGGCTGGGGCTGCCGGATGTCAATCCCACCTTCAGCTGGGTGCGGCTTGCGCAGCGAGTCCCTGTCCGTATCCAGCTAGACAAAATTCCGGAAGGGATTGAGCTGGTGGCGGGATTATCCGCCAGCGTTTCCATCCTGCCTGAAAAGCCCTGACGGCAGGCGTAGCGGAGGATCGGGCTACGTGGCTCAGGCTCTCCCCCCATAGTGGACACAAGACTAAATGAGGAAGCGATGCGTCCTTCAAAAATATCTGGCCCGAATATACCGAACTCGATATTCTGTAATGCTTTGTATTTTTTGTGAACAGGAAAAAGTATGCTTAATACGTTACCCGATTTACATAGAAGTTTTGCAGAGCAACTCAAGCTTAACGTTCAGTCTGACGCCCGGATTCACTCCCTGCTCGCGGGCGGCTCGCTTATTCATGGCGGATTTGATAAATACTCCGATTTGGATTTTGTCATTGTAGTAGACCCTCTCTACTATGATGAAATCATGGCGCAGCGTGTGGCGTTCGCCGAAACACCAGGCAACCTACTGCATGCGTTCAGCGGGGAACATGTCGGAGAGCCTCGCCTGCTGATATGCCTGTATGGCCCTGAACTCCTCCATGTCGATCTGAAATTTGTCACCCTGGACATGCTCACTCAACGTGTTGAGGAGCCGGTGGTGTTATTTTCTCGCGATCGCCATGCCCTGGAGCGACAGCTGGCAAAATTTAGTGCCCACTGGCCTGACATGACGCCGGAGTGGTTTGAGTCCCGAGCCTGGATCTGGCTTCATTATGCGGTGGTTAAACTGGGAAGGGGCGAACTTTTCGAAGCGATTGGTATGCTGTCATTCTTCCGGGAGCAAGTGCTGGGACCGATGCTGTACCGTCGCGCCAATCTACCGCAGCGTGGGGTTCGCCGCATTGAATGTCACAATATCGATCCTGAGGACCTGCTGACCTCCACGCTGGCCAGGCACGATCGTGACTCCGTCAGCATCGCCATCAGAAAGGCGGTTGATGCTTATATCAATCTGCGCGCTGATGCGCTGCCGGAAAATATCGCGGACGATGCGGCACGACGGGCGCTCCTTGCCATGCTTAAAGTGTATTCGGAAAGGGGTTAAGCGAGACTTCCGGCCACTTACCTGGCCGGAATCTAAAACCATCGTGGAAGATGCCGCCAATACTCAAATCCCAGGACAAACATCGCTATCCGGGAAACTACTCGTGACAACTGGAATTCTCGTCAGAGAGTCTGACACAAATCATTGAAAGCCCGCTTATCGTTCAAAGCAGTCCATCAACATCTGAGCGCTAAATTTTAACTTGAGGTGCAATATTTCCCGTTTTCCAGACGGCCCCCGTGAAGCCTGTAAACCCCAAAGTGGTTCATCTGAATGGATAAATAGAGTATCCAGGCATCGCGGGCGCGTGATAAATTGCTGCCTGTTGATGCAGCTATGATATATCAGGCCGGCGACAGCATTGTTATGTCCTTACCGCAATCAGAACTGGGCGGGCATTTATTCATATGAGAAAACCACACTCGGGGAGGGTCGCAATAATGGCTGATTCAGGACACGATAAACCTGCTGCGTTGTCATTAAATATCGGTAATAAAATAAGACGATTGCGGCAGTCACGGGGGGTTTCGTTAAATGACCTGTCTAAATTGTCAGGGGTTTCAAAGGGGGCATTATCCAAACTGGAGTCAGGATCCTCCAGCCCCCGTGTCGATACGCTGGACGCTATCGCCACAGCATTACGTTTACCGGTTGGCGATTTACTGAGCGGCGGCAGCAGGATATATCCCTGTTTTGATAAATATCGTCCCGCGCCGGGCGAATATTCGCAAATGATGAAATTCCGCATCGGCCCCGGCAATACCTCCGAGATATGGTTGCTGCAAATGGAGCCGCAGGTCACCATCCACAGTCCCGGGCATTCAGACGGGTCGCATGAACATATACTGGTTCACAGCGGCACCCTGCATCTGCGCTTTAGTCAGTACGAAGTCATCACATTAGAAGCCGGGGATTTTTACGCTTTCTCCGCGCAGGTTGCGCACACATATAGCTCAAAGGAGACGGCGATTAGCGCAACGGTGGTGATGAGTCACCTCGAGCCAGGTTAACTCCTCCATGTGATTATCTGGCCAGGCGCCCTCTGATAAAATGCCGAAGAGCGGGCATGTGTTCACTTAAAGAAACAAAAACGCTCTCCTGAAAGCCAGGCGGAAAATTCTTTTATAAATAAAATGAAGTAAATTCAGCCGATTGATTTTGTATTGATAAATTATTCCGCCCGTAACCGGGAAACCCATTGTTCTGCATGCGGGCTGACTGTATTGTTATTTCGAACAACAGCACCGGCTTCCCTACGCTGTATTTTTCCGCAATGCGAAGCAGTTGTTAGCGCCAGAAAGCTGGCCATGTTACGGCCAATTTATCTTTGGTCTGCCGGAGTTTTTTTTGCAATGAATATCGACCTTCCGGTGGCGCGCCGCGCTCCCATTGTCGGTTCTTTTTTTATGCCAAATAAATCCATCTGGATTATATATGTGACGGAGAAGATGAGTGCGTAAAGTTAATTTAAAAGAAAGTTTTGCTCTATTCAGCGAATGCTGGAGCCCCAAAATTGTCGGCGAAATTAATAACGAGTATGTCAAACTGGCTAAATTAGCCGGAAAGTTTGACTGGCATCATCATGAACATGAGGATGAGCTTTTTCTTGTTATCAGCGGCCGCTTGCGAATGGGGTTAAGAACGGGCGATATCGTGCTTGAAGCGGGTGAGTTTATCATTGTGCCGAAAGGAACCGAGCATTGTCCTGAAGCGTTAACTGAAGAGTGCTGCGTCGTTTTACTTGAGCCAAAAACGACGCTGAATACGGGCAATATCGTCAATGAACGTACGGTCCATGAGCTGGATAGACTATAGCCGCGCCTCCTGACGTCTCAGAACGTTATCAACGAAGTTTCGTGTGAAATTAACACTCTCATAACATAATTAAAATTAAGCAAATGAAGCAGGTTGGCATTGTGGGTTGGCGAGGAATGGTCGATTCTGTTTTGCTACAGCGAATAATCGAAGAGTGAGGGGGTATTTTATGTCCTTTCGCAGGAAGTAAGTCCATCCTTAAAACCAACGGCATAAATACACGCTGAATACGGAGCTCTTGATGGTCACTACACATGTTTTTATCGCGGTCAGTCTTGATGGTTATATCGCCCGACAGGATGGCGATATCGACTGGCTGTTGCAGCGCGATGACCCGACAGAAGATCATGGCTATGCCGCATTCATCGCGGACAAAGATTGGATCGTTATGGGCCGAGGGAGCTATGAGAAGGCGCTGACTTTTGACCAATGGCCTTACGATCGACCCGTGCTGGTTATCTCCCGACAGCTATCCGATATCGCCATTCCCGAGGCGCTGAAGGGCAAAGTGCAGCTCTCAAGCCGCACGCCAGGGGAAGTGCTTGCTGACCTGGCGTTGCAAAACGCGCATCGCGTCTATCTGGATGGCGGGCTGGTAATACAGTCGTTCCTGCGCGAAGGTCTGGTCGCCGATATGATTATCACTACCGTTCCTGTCCTGCTCGGTGCGGGAAAACCGCTGTTCGGTTCCCTGACAAGGGATATCGATTTGACGCTGTTATCAAGCCGCAGCTTCCCTTCGGGTCTGGTGCAGTCGCACTATCGGCTGACGTCATAAACTGCATAAATACATAGCGGCGACCAACGCGGAAGCAACAGTACCGCCCTGCCAGCGGTATTGAATGTTACTGATATAATCTCAAAATAGATAAAAGAGGTGACACATGGGGACTGACAAAGTGCATAAACAAATATCAAGAAGCTTCAATCCCCTCCGTCAGGGGAGTAAACCATTTAGTCGCAAGATGGGCGGGTACTCGCCCGCCCTGCCGCCGCTACCGCGGCCAGACCTGCGGAAACTCATCGGCGATGAGGGGCTCGCCGTCGCGCAGCTTAAGCCCCGGAAACGGCGGCGAGGTCACGCCGCCGCGGTCGGCGAATGTCGCATCATCCCCGACCCAACGGGCAGAAAATACCCGCCGCGCGCGGGCGCTTGAATTGCCCCTGGCGCCGTGCAGCGTGCGGAAATGGAAAGCGACCGCATCGCCCGGCTCCAACGCCCAGCTGACAATATCGTAATCCTCCTGATGGGCATCGATATCCGGCAGCTCTTTAAAACGCGAGTGGGAATAGAGCTTTGAACCGTTAAACCGCGTTGGGCTGAACTCCTCGTCCCAGCGATGGGAACCGCGAATACAGCGCAGCGAAATCGCCTCCGCTACCGGATCGAGCGGGATCCACAGGCTGACATTCTGCCGCCCCTCCACGCAGTAATAGGGCTGATCGTGGTGCCATGGCGTTACCGTACTGCCGCCGGGCTGTTTCACCAGCGTGTGCTCGTGGAAAAACTTCGCCGTCTGCGACCCCATCAGCGCCGCGGCGATCTCCGCCGCCGGCGACTGAAAAACAAAATCGCGAAATTCCGGGATTCGTTGCCAGTTGCAATAGTCCTGAAAGAACGGTGCCGAACCGTCCTCAGGGATCACCGTTCGCGCATGACCATATTCGCTGGGGTTCTCCATCAGCGCGGCGACGCCGCACGACAGGCTCTCGATCCACGGCGTGAACACGCCTTTAAGCAGTACGACGCCGTCGGCCTGCCAGCGGTCGACGGTCTGTTGATCTATGAGCGGGGAGTTCGGGTTTTGCATAGTCGCCATCCTGTGTTGATAAATCAGTGAAGAGAATCGGAGGGATCGGCGCGCATCCAGGCGCAAAGGTTTTCCAGCATCGCCATACAGCGTTCGGTCTGGGGGATGCTGATATATTCGTCCGCTTTGTGGCCCTGCGCCATGCTGCCCGGCCCGCAGATCAGCGTCGCGACGCCTGCCTCGTCAAACAGGCCGCCTTCGGTACCGTAGGCGACGGTGGTGAAATCATCGCAGCCGCACCACTGCGCCAGCCAACGGGCGAACTCTGACTGCGGGTCGCTCAGCAGCCCCGGATAGTGGCTCAGCGTCTGGAAATGAATGTCGCTGCGCTGCGCCACCTTGCGCATCGCCGGAAGCAGCTGCTCGCGGGCATAATCGCCCAGGGCGTCGGTCACGGCCTGCGGGCACGTGCCGGGTAAATAGCGAATTTCAAAGTCGAACCAGCAGGATTGCGGAACGATATTCAGCGCCGCGCCGCCGTGGATCGTCCCTACCTGCAGCGTGCCTGACGGCGGCGAGAACCGGTGGTCCTGCTGCCGTGAAAAGCTTTCGCCCAGCCCATCCAGCTGGTAAATCAGCTTCGCCGCATAGCTAATCGCGTTAACCCCTTGCGGGGCGTAGGCCGAATGGCAGGCGTGGCCTTCCACGCGACAGCGCACCGCGAGCTTGCCTTTATGACCATAGACCGGGCGCATGTCGGTCGGCTCGCCGATAATACACAGCGCCGGTTTCTCGGCGGAGGCGCGGAGAAAATCCACCAGGCTGCGCACGCCCAGACAGCCGACTTCCTCATCATAAGAGAATGCCAGATGCAGCGGCATCCGCAGCGGCGCGGCCAGAAACGCCTCCAGCGACGCCAGCACGCAGGCGATAAATCCTTTCATATCCGCGCTGCCGCGACCGTAGTAGCGCCCGTCGCGTTCGGTAAGGGCGAACGGCGGCACCGTCCACGCCTGACCATCTACTGGCACCACGTCGGTATGGCCGGAGAGCATCACCCCGCCGGGGCCGGTTGGCCCAAGGCGGGCATAGAGGTTTGCCTTGCGCCCTTCGTCGTCATAAAACAGCTGCGACGTTACGCCGCGCGCGCGCAGAAAGTCGCCGATCCAGGCAATCAGCGCCAGATTCGACTCGCGGCTGGTGGTATCAAACGCAAGCAGCGCGCCGAGGATCTCACGCACGCGGTTATTCATCGCCCGGCACCCCGTAGGTCGGCGCTTCGCGCGGGTCAAGCGCACGGGTGATATACGCTTCCATCTGCGGCTCGTAGGCCAGCCACAGCGCTTCCAGCGCTGCTACCGGACGTTCTTCCGCCCAGTCGACGCGTAAATCCACCACCGGCCAGGCGTAATCCTCCACGACTTTAAGCGCCGCCGAGTGCTCCGGCCCGGCTTCCCCGCCCGCATCGATACCCGCCTGCAGAGCCGCAATCAGGCGGCTGGCCAGTTCGCCGGTGGCGGCTTCGAACGCCGCCGTCATGGCGGTAATCACCTGCGGGTTGGCCAGCATATTCCCCGCCGCCACGCAGTTCTCGCCCTGCGCCAGCTGCCAGATGCCGAGCGTATGTTCACCGCTGAACACTGCGCTCTCGCCGCTGGCGTCGATGACCGCCACCTGGCGATAATCGCTAAACCGGTCTTCGCCCAGCGCCTGCTTCAGGGCCTGCTGCGGCGTGAGCCCCGCCTCAAGCCCGGCAAGAATCTGCGGTCCGAGCGCGGGCAGCGTAATGTTCTGGCTGGATACCGCGCCAACACCTGCCAGCAGCCACGGGCAGCGGGCGCCGACGGCAATGCTGGATGAGCTAATCGCAATGCCCAGTTGACCCGACTCCGGGCACAGGGCGGAAATCGAAAGGGTCATGGTGCCTCCTGCGCATGCCAGTCGTCAGGGATCACCGCCGTGACGTCAATTTCCATCAGCCACTGCGGCTGCGCGAGGGCCGACACCACCACGCCGGTCGAAATGGGAAACACGCCTTTGAGCCATTTCCCCACCTCCTGGTACACCGGTTCGCGGTAGCGCGGGTCGATCAGATAGGTCGTCGTTTTCACGATATGCGTCAGATCGCTGCCAGCCTCTTCCAGCAGCTGTTTAACGTTCTTCATCGCCTGTTCCGCCTGGGCGCGCGGGTCGCCCAGGCCGATCAAATTGCCGTCAAAATCGGTACCCACCTGGCCGCGAACGTACACGGTATTTCCCGCGCGCACCGCCTGGCACAGATCGTTATTGAGCGTCTGATTGGGATAGGTCTCTTTGGTGTTAAACATCCGAATACGGGTATGGGTAGGCATAGGTTGCGTCCTCAAATCAGGCGTTAGCAGGAAGGTTGGTAGTGTTGATACTGGCGCTGAATGGCAATCTGATCGGCGATGTATTTCGCATCGTGCCAGACGCCCCAGATAAAGGTTGAACCACGGCGGGAGAGCCAGGGCAGGCCAAGGAAATAGACACCCGGTTCGCTGGAAACGCCGCGATGGTGCTGCGGGCGCTGCTGTTCATTAAAGGCGTTGACCTTCAGCCATCGGTAATCGGTGGTATAGCCGGTGGCCCAGATAATGCTGCGCACGCCCGCCTTTTCCAGGTCGAGTTCGGCAAGCGGCTGGGTCAGGCAATCGGGGTCGGGCAGGAAGAAGCGCGCTTCCGGCTCTTCCGGCAGCGATAGCCCGTTGCGAGCGATATACTCATCCGCAGCGTCGAGCAGCGCCAGATAAGAGGCGTCGCCGAGACGAATGTTGTCCGCCAGATCGGCACGGAATACGGCTTTGCCCTCGGTAAAGCCGTGCGTCTGCCCGACCAGGGTAATCCCCTGGTGCGCCAGTTGGCGAAAGTCAACGGTATGACCGCCGCGCGCGCCGCTGACCGCAATCGTCACGTGTTCTTTACCGGGCTGATTGGCCGCCGCATCCCACAGTCCTAATACCCCCAGCCACCAGCAAAAATCGCGCTGGCGGTAGCGGCGCGGCGGGCGATCGTGCGCGCCGACGGAGAGCCACACCGCACGCCCCGCCCGGCGGAGTTCTTCGGCGATTTGTACGCCGGACGATCCCGCGCCAACCACCAGCACGCCGCCTTCCGCAAGCTGCTGCGGGTTGAAATAGTGCGCGGAATGTATTTGCTCAACTACGCTATCCTGCGGCGCGATGGCCGGTATCACCGGGCGCTGGAAGGGCCCGGTGGCGGCGACAATACGCTGCGCCTCAATCACGCCCAGTGACGTTTCCACGCGAAACCCCGGACGGCCGTTTAAGCGCTCTGCGCTAAAGACCTCAACGCCGGTCTTGATCGGCGCACTAAAGGATTTGGCATACGCGGCGAAGTAGTCGGCAATCTGCTCTTTGGCGACAAAGCTGTCGGCGTCGCAGTCGGGAAAGGTCATGCCGGGAAACCGATCGTGCCAGGCCGGGCCGTTGGCCACCAGCGAATCCCAGCGGCCGCTGCGCCAGGCCTCAGCGATGCGCTTTTTTTCCAGCACCAGATGCGGAATGCCGTGATGCGTCAGATGCTCGCTCATCGCGACGCCCGCCTGCCCCGCGCCCACCACCAGGGTATCGATCTCTGTAATCTGCTCTGTCATGTCTGTGTCCTTCAAGCACGGTTGTCCGGCTTATCCGCCGGAATTGACAGAACTCAGGTTAAGTAAGTGTGATGAAATGGTAAATTATTATAAAACGATCGTCTGAATAGAAATTTACGAGGCTGGATAACGCAGCGGGAAAATAACGCTTGCGGCCGCGTTAATTACATTACGCGTGCTGATGCGGCGTTAATTCCATGCTGCGACAATAATCCATAAAAAGCTGCGTCGGGCGCGTGGGTTCATTATTGGCAAGGTGCGCCATAATTAATGTCGATGCGGGCATCTCGTCGGCAATATCCAACTGCACCAGCTTTTCACCGTCATAGGTCGTATCGCATAGCGGACGGGTAACCAGTACCGAAAAGCCTAATCCCTGACCGACCATACAGCGCACCATTTCAATTGAGGGCGAACTATAGGCCACTTCCGGGTGATAACCTTTCTCTTTAAATATTGAGACAAAATAGTTTTTGCTGGGGACCGCATCGAGCAAAATCATCGGTTCACGACTTAACTCCTGCAGCGTGACGCTTTTTTTCTGTGCCAGTGGATGAGATGCAGGCAGCAATGCATAGGGTTTATGCGGGGCATTGAGCAGCTCTTTATGAATGGAATGCCCTAATTCAAGATCATAAACCAGCGCCAGATCGAAACGCCCGCGATGCAGGCCGTGCATCAGCTCATGTTGCTCACCGTCGTAGAGCTGGAGTGTGATCTCGGGATACATTTTTTTAAATCCCGCCACCAGTTTTGGCATATACAGCGGCGCGACGGATTCAAAGCAGCCGACGGAAATGGTCCCGGATACCAGCTCTTTATCCGCCCGCGAGTTCTGCTCAAACTCATACGATAGCCGCAGCAGCTCTTTGGCTTTATCGTAGAAGCGCCGCCCGCTTGAGGTCAGGGATACGCCCTGCGCGTGGTGGCGAATAAACAGCTGCTGGTCGAAGGTGCTTTCCAGATTTTTGATGGCAATGGAGATCGACGGCTGGGCAATATGTAGCTGGCGGGAAGCCTCGGCGATACTCTCCGTTTCCACCACCGTCACGAAATACTTAAGCTGTTTGAGGGTAAATCGGTTCATCGCGTCACCATTGATAAAATATTGTCTTATTGCGAACGGGCTTAGTTTTACGATAAGCAGTCTGCAAGCATCGTGCCATGCTCTTTGCGCTCTATATCGTCGGCAAATAACCGCCGCCTCTATTTAATTACCCGCCCTCTTTATTTTCCTGATTTCGCGTATTGCACCATAAAGAATCACCCTGCACCTTATTTGCCCGCAACATGCCCCAATATTGCACAAAATACCGTTTTGCAAAAAATCAGGTTTAAAAATAACGGTGATTGTTTTTAAGTTGTTTCAATGCTGTTTCTCATTAATTGCGTTAAATTCCTTGAGGTTAATATAGCTGTATAGTTTTTTTAAACTTAAAGGCCAAAAATTTACTAATTGCCACCGGTCGAACAGTGCCAGCATAGTGTCAGGGCAAGATGAACGCCGGCGGCTCCCCATTTTAGAACAGGGGAATCGCCTTAATTTCCGTTAATTATGGCGAGTGAAATAGCCCATGACGTTTAACTGGAACTATATGTTAAGCCTGCTCAGCGATGTCGATTTCTGGCAGGCCACCTGGACCGTCATCAAATTAAGTTTGCTGACCTGGGCTTTCAGCATTGTGCTGGGATTCATTCTGGCGCTGGCCAAACAGTCGCCGCGCAAGCTGTTTAACGCGCCTGCCCGCCTCTATATCTGGCTGTTTCGCAGCATGCCGCTGCTGGTGCTGCTGATTTTTGTCTACAACATGCCGCAGGCGCTGCCCTCCTTCGCGCCGGTGCTGAACGACCCGTTCTGGGCCGGGCTGCTGGCGATGGTGCTGAGCGAAGCCGCCTATATTGCTGAAATTCATCGCGGCGGGCTGCTGTCGATTCCGAAAGGACAGAGCGAAGCCGCCCGCGCGCTCGGGCTGCGCTATGCCGGCACCCAGTGGCGCGTGGTGATCCCGCAGGCGCTGCGCGTCGCCCTACCGGCGCTGGCCAATGAGTATATCGCCATCGTCAAGCTCAGCTCGCTGGTGTCGGTTATCTCCCTGACCGAGATCCTAATGGTCGGCCAGCGCCTCTATTCGCAGAATTTCCTCGTCATGGAGACCATGGCGGCGGTAGCGTTTTACTACATCCTGATCGTCACGGTATTTGATTTTCTGCTTAAGCGTCTCGAGACCTGGCTCGACGTCACGCAACGTAAAACCACGCGCCCGGTGGATGAAGAAATGCAGAAGCTGGCCACGGCGCGACGTCCGGCAATGGCCCGCAGCGTCAGCGTGGCGCAGGAGCCAGCGCTGCAGGCGTCTAAATTGCATAAAGCCTATAACAATGTCGAAGTGCTGGGCGCGGTCAGCCTGCAAATTCAGCCCGGCGAAGTCGTCTCCGTCATCGGCCCGTCCGGTTCCGGTAAGACCACGCTGATCCGCCTGCTGAACGGCCTTGAGCAGATCGATAACGGCGAGATCAAAATTAACGGTCAGCCATTTATTCACCTCGAGCGCCAGGGGCAGCAGAAGCCGCGTTTTATGGAGAACAGCGAGCATCGCCAGAATATCGGCATGGTCTTCCAGAGCTTCAACCTGTTCCCCCACCTGACCGTGCTCGGCAACCTGTTGCTGGCACCGCGCTATCACCATCTGGCCAGCGAAGGCGAGCTCAAGCAGCACGCCTGCGAGTTGCTGCATAAAGTCGGGATGCTGGAACACGCGTGGAAATATCCGCATCAGCTTTCGGGCGGCCAGCAGCAGCGGGTGGCGATTGCCCGCGCTCTGATGATGCGTCCGCAAATTATGCTGTTCGATGAACCCACCTCGGCGCTGGATCCGGAAAAGGTTAACGAGGTTCTGCAGGTTATCGAATCGCTGGCCCATGAAGGTATCACCATGGTGATCGTCACCCATGAGATGAACTTCGCCTTTAAGGTTTCCGATCGAATTGTGTTTATGGAAAAAGGACGCGTGGTCTGCGACGACACGCCTCAGGCAATGCGCGATGGCCAGCATCCGCGCGTGGACGCCTTCCTGAAAGATGTCTCTTTGGCTTAACGCTTCCGTTCCTGAAAGGAGAAAAATATGATCGCGCAGTGGCAAATCGAACAGTTTCATCAGCAGGGTTTTCTGGTTGTTGAAGAGGTGCTCTCCGCCGAGGAGGTGGCTCTGCTGCAGACCGATTTCGACGCATGGGTCGAAGAGAGCCGCCAGCATAGCGAGGCGTGGGGAGAAACCCTGGACGGCCGTCCGCGCTTCGACCTCGAAAGCGATCACGCGCCGAACCACCCCTCGCTGCGCCGGGTCAGTTCGCCCACCGAGATTTCCGCCGCCTACCGCCACGCCGCCTTTAATTCGCGGATGGCGGCGATTGCCGGCCAGCTCATCGGCGGCAGCGGGACCCGCTTTCATCACAGCAAAATCAACTCCAAACTGCCGCACACCGCCACGCAGGTGAAATGGCATCAGGATTTTCTGTTCACTCCCCACAGCAACGACGACATTATCACTGCCCTATTGATGGTTAGCGAAGTGACGCCAGAAAACGGTCCGCTCAACGTGGTCCCGGGAAGCCACCAGGGACCGCTGTGGTCCCACTGGCAAAACGAGCGTTTTACCGGCGCCGTGGCCCCGCAGGTAGAAGAAGCCCACTGCCAGCATCCGCAGGCCTGTTTCGGCCCGGCGGGTTCGGTGTGCTTTATGCATACCCGCCTGCTTCACGCCTCCAGCCCTAATGAAACCGATCTCCCGCGCACGCTGTTTATCAGCGTCTACGCGGCGGAAGATGCCCTGCCGTTCGGTGAAAATCCGCTGCCCAGCGTTCACGCCGGGCAGATGGTTGCCGGTGAAGAGAGCGGCCTGGTGCGTAGTACCGTTAATCATTTACGTCTGCCGCAAAAACCGCGCGGCGCATCCTTTTTTGTCCAGCAGGCCGGTACCGATCGCGCCAGCATGTAATTTGCCCACTTTTTGGAGGTTCTATGAAACGTATTAATGCTTTGCGCCCTGCTGTCCTGCTCCTTTGCGCCGCTGGCGCCCTGTCGTCCTTTAGCGCCCTGGCCTTCCAGCAGCCGGGGAAAATTACCGCCGGTTCGGATATGACCTTTTTCCCGTATGAATATATGGAAAACAACAAGCCCGCCGGGTTCGATATCGAGTTTCTTGCCGGGCTGGCAAAAACCATGGGCCGCGAGGCGGTGAATATTGATACCCGGTTTCCGAATTTGATTCCTGGTTTGCAGGGCGGACGCTTCGATATTACTAACTCGTCGATGTACATCACCGCCGAGCGTCTGAAGGTTATCGATATGGTGCCCTATCTGAAAAGCGGCGAAGCGATCCTCGCGCTGAAAGGCAGCGACTATCAGCCGAAAACGCCGGAAGAGTTTTGCGGTCATAAAATTGGCTCTATGGGCGCGACCTCTTGGCTGGCGCAGTTGCAAAAGCTCTCCGCCGACTACTGCGTGAAAAAGGGCCTGAAGCCAATAGCGCTTAGCGAATACACCACCGACCCGCAAACCACCCAGGCGCTGCTGTCGCGGGCGGTTGAGGCGCAAATCACCGATGCGGCGGTGGCGCGCGGCGTGATTGATAAGCTTGGCGATCGGGTGACAATCTCTTCCGAAACCTTAATTTATCCGGTGCTCAATGGCTTTGGGGTGAAAAAAGGCAATAGCGAAGTGAAAACCGCGCTGGAGGAAGGACTGAAGAAATACAGCGCGACGCCGGAATATGCCGCGCTGCTGAAAAAATATAACTTCCAGGCGCCGACGCCGGAGGACCTGCAAACCCTGATGCCAAAAGCGGAGTAACGACATGGCCCGGTCTTATGAAGAACAGACGCGCATCGACCTGGCGGCGACCTTTCGTATCATCGCCCATCTCGGGATGCACGAGGCGGTGGCCAACCACTTTAGCGCGGCCATCTCGGCAGACGGCAAAAAATTCCTGCTGAATCCGAAATGGAAACACTTTTCGCGCATCCGCGCCAGCGACCTGTTGCTGCTGGACGCCGATGATGAAGCCTGCGCCCGGCGATCTGACGTCGACGCCACGGCGTGGGCGATTCACGGGCAAATCCACCAGCGCCTGCCGGAGGTGCGGGTGGTGCTGCACCTGCATCCGGTGTATACCACCAGCATCGCTTGCCTCGAGACACCGCATATCCCGCCGATCGATCAGAACACGGCGCGCTATTTCAATCGGATAGCCGTCGATAGGTTATACGGCGGCATGGCGGATACCACGGCGGAAGGCGCGCGTCTGGCGTCGCTGCTGGCCGACAAGCGCCGGCTGCTGATGGGCAACCACGGCGTACTGGTGACCGCGCCGTCGATTGGCGAGGCTTTCGATGATATCTGGACTCTGGAGCGCGCCTGTCAGATTCTAGTGACCGCGTGGTCAACGGGGCAGCCGCTGAAAGTGCTCTCCGATGCGGTGGCGGAGAAAACCGCGCAGGACTGGGAGGGGATCGCCGACTTTTCACGCCAGCATTTTGCAGAGATGAAGCAGATGATGATCGACGCCGACCCTTCCTTGCTGGACTGACGGCTTACTCCTGGAAAAAGGCGCCCGGCGGCAGGCGCAACCGGGCATACGGAGATGAGGCGGATTTGAGGTATCGAGGTGCGGATTTTGCCGTAGGCCTGGCGACAGAATCCGCAAGTTACGCGCGTGTAGCCCCGGTGAGGCGCCAGCCCCCACCGGGGAACAGGCGGCTAGTAGCGCACGCAAACCGACTTTGTTTCGCACCAGTCGTCCAGCCAGTCGGGGCCGAAATCGCGGCCGGTGCCGGACTGCTTCATGCCGCCGAACGGCAGGTTGGCGTCGATCAGCGTATGGCTGTTGACCCACACCGTCCCCGCCTGCAGGCGATCGGTATAGCTCAGCGCCTGACTCAGATCGCGGGTCCAGACGCTGGCGGTCAGGCCAAAATCGCTGTCGTTGGCCAGACGCAGCGCCTCTTCGCCGTCGGCCACGCGCACCAGGTTCACCACCGGGCCGAAAACCTCTTCCCGGCTAAGGCGCAGCCCGGCGTCGGGATTAATCACCAGCGTTGGCGCAATATAGTAGCCCTGCGCATCCGGCCCCACGTGACCGCTAATCAGCTCTGCCTTCTGCTGACGGGCTTCATCAAGATAAGCCGCCACTTTCGCGCAGTGCGCCTGCGACACCACCGGGTTAATCTGGCTGCTCTCGAGCATTCCGGGTCCGACCTGTAGCGACTTCACCGCCTGCTCAAAGCCGCTCACCAGCGTATCGAACAGCGGCGCTTCGATATAAATTCGCGAACTGGCGGCGCACACCTGCCCCTGATTCAGAAAGCTACCGGTCATTAATCCCTCAATAACCCACTGCGGATCGGCATCTTTCAGCACGATAGCCGGGTTCTTGCCGCCCAGCTCTAGCGTGACCCGGGTCAGGCGATCGGCGGCCACGCGGGCAATCTGTTTACCGGTAGCGGTCGATCCGGTAAAGCTCACCTTGGCGACCTGCGGATGCGAGGTCAGCGCCGCGCCGCATCCGGCGCCGCTGCCGGTCACCACGTTAAAAACGCCGTCGGGCACGCCGGCCTCGGTTGCCAGTTCCGCCACCCGCAGCAGGGTCAGCGGGGTGGTTTCCGACGGCTTAATGACGATTGAGCAGCCAGCCGCCAGCGCGGGCATCACTTTCCACATGCCGATCATCAGCGGGAAGTTCCACGGCACGATCCCGGCCACCACGCCCACCGGCTCTTTTTTGGTCCACGCCTGATAGCGCGCCCCCGGTGGGAAGGGAATCGATACGTCGAGGGTGCGGCCGCTGATTTTAGTGGTCAGCCCGGCGGTATAGCGCATCCAGTTCAGCGTGCAGCCCACTTCAAAGGCGCGGGAAATGTTAATCGATTTTCCCTGTTCCAGGGTCTCCAGCTGCGCCAGCTCCTCGCCGTGCTGCTCCACCAAATCGGCGAAGCGCAGCAGGATCCGTTCGCGGTCGGCGGGCGTCCGCCCTGCCCAGCTGCGGGAAACGAAAGCACGCCAGGCGGACATCACCGCCCGATCGACATCCGCGGCGTTAGCATCCGCGGTGCTGGCGATAGCCTGACCGGTGGCCGGATCCCAGACGGTTAAACGCTTTTCGCTCTCTGCCGCCTGCTGCGCACCGTCGAGATACAACCCATGCTGTCTGTCTAGAAACTGCTGCACGCTGGCGAGTAGCGCGACCTGTGATGTGGACATACCCCTTCCTTATTGTTCACGGATAGTGGTTTCAGTTTATGCCGGGGTCGCGATTCACGCTTTTTTCTCTGTGACATTCGCTGTTGCCGCTGTGACAGGCGCCGCAATTAAGTCGATGGGTGGACAGGCAACATTATTGAAAAACGCCGGCTGGCCAGGCCTGATTGAGATACCCGAGGACGCATTCAATGACGATATCCTCTCTTGCCGTTATATTAACCTTGATACGCTACTCATTTATCCGGGAAAAATGACAATGTTGCCTCGTCGATAAGCGACCTTGACTTTCTGTCCGACGAAAAAAGGCGTTCCTCTTGTTGGCTGGACAATAACAAAATCACGTCCATCAGTGGGTCTGATAAACAACTCAACAAGCTGGCTACGAGCCAACCGTCTCTGTACTGCTTGCCCGGCCAACACGCCAGCGGCAGCAACACCCACTATCACCTGGCGCTGACCAGTAAGGGTATATCCGGTAATACCACCGAGAGCCCCGCCGCTAACGGTACCTACAGTATTGTAACCCGTATCGTTTTGGAGAGTTATATAGTTTACACCAGTAACAATACCGTATGAGGGGGGTATTTCTTGTGTATAAAAAGTATTTTCCATATTATTATCGGCATCAATTGAAGATCCTCTACACCCGACGATTGTGAGTAAAAAAATCACAGCAATGACGATATTCCGGCGCATTAACCTTGTCACTCGTAACAATTATGAAATATTAAAATAACCATGCAAATAGCTGGCCCATTGAAATTCATCAAAATATTGGCAATGCCTATATTTCAGCGTATAAACAGCCCCTATTGTTCTGAGCAGGCATTTTTAACTGATATCAATTCAACATCCTACAATCACAGACACGATCATTGACAACATATCCTCCACCTGACTAAAACTCTCTTTGTTAGTTTAATAAGCGAACTACATGTAAGATAACGGCACAATATCATGCTTTGTTAAACAATCCTTAAACGACTCTCTATGGTTTTTTA
The DNA here is from genome assembly GCF_018139045.1 of Klebsiella pasteurii. Lineage (NCBI taxonomy): Bacteria > Pseudomonadati > Pseudomonadota > Gammaproteobacteria > Enterobacterales > Enterobacteriaceae > Klebsiella > Klebsiella pasteurii. Next base: position 770,011 of record NZ_CP073236.1, on the reverse strand, counting down.
ATGTTCGTTAAATTGATTCTGATCAAAAAGCCAGCCTCCCTTGTTTAATATCCGTTTAATATAGATCACTAATATCTGGTTAATAAAGCGAAAACCCATTGCGTGAACATTATGAAAAATAAACCGAAGAGAAAAAAAAGCATCAACAGCATTGTATTTATCGCATTCATTATAGTGAATGTGTTAATGCTAACCATCAGTATTTACACACTATATTTTAGTTCCTCATCCCCATTCACTGAACATCGAATGCGTCACGATACGACATTCTGGATAGGTGCGATTAAAAATATCGCATTACTAAGCGGCCTATGGATTTTCGTAGATGTCATTTTTTCCATTTTTTTCTACTTAAAGTCGAAATTTCATTAAAAACATTTATAAAAGGGTTTGATATGTTGTTTATTATAGCCTGGCTTATCGCCATGGGCACCAGTGAACTGTTATTGTGGTCTTATGGCTACCTTCACCTTATTTCTCCCGTACTTTATATCTCGCTATGCATTATGTTTATCTATCAACGCAGAAAAATACATAAAAATAAAGATCTCAACTTATATGAGAAAAAAATAGCGTCTATGCGCATGGGCATAATGTTTGTTCTGTCTATGCTGGTGATGCTGGCCATCACTGTCAATATCCGTTTTTTCACGCTGATTTATACCGGACTTTAACATTATATGATGTTTCATCTGACGGGATGCCACCTCATTTTATCGGTATGGACTTACGCAGACAATCTGCTGCGAGAAGCGTTTTATCATTAATTTATACGAGCAAGATTTTCAATCATGAATAAATCAGATGCAAAGTTGTCTTTGCCTGCCCTGACCGCGTTGGTGGTCGGTTCGATGATTGGTGCAGGAATATTTTCACTTCCCGCTACTTTCGGGCGCGCAGCGGGCGGGCTTGGTGCCATCATCGCGTGGTGTATCGCTGGAGGGGGAATGTTAACCCTCGCCCTGGTCTTTCAGACTCTGGCCACAAGAAAACCGCATCTGGATTCGGGTATATTTATTTACGCTAAAGAAGGATTCGGGAATTACCTTGGGTTTACTTCCGCGCTCGGTTTTTGGGCGGGGACCTGTATCGGCAACGTATCTTATTTTGTGCTGATAAAATCAACCCTCGGCACATTCTCACCCATCTTTGGGGATGGCAATACTTTATACGCGATTCTCACTGCCTCTGTTGTTCTGTGGTGTTTCCATATTCTGGTATTAAGGGGCGTAAAAGAAGCTGCAATTATTAATACGGTGGTCACCTGGGCCAAAATTATTCCGATAGGTGTCTTTATTATCGTTCTAATGTTCGCGTTCAACGCTGACATTTTCACCGTTAACTTCTGGGGGGGATCCGACATCAAGGACATTCACTCCCATACCCTCTCTGAAGGGTACCATGACCTTATGCACTATATCGCCGCGCCTGACAATGCGCACGAGTCCTTATTTTCGCAGGTCCGCAATACTATGCTGGTGACGGTATTCGTCTTTCTCGGGATAGAGGGGGCGAGCGTGTATTCCCGCCTGGCGAAAAAACGTAGCCATATCGGTACCGCCACGGTGTTCGGTTTTATCGGCGTCCTGTGCATTCTGTGTCTGGTCACTCTCCTCTCATATGGGGTACTTTTACGACCTGAGCTTGCCGCGCTTCGTCAACCTTCGATGGCAGGGGTACTGGAGACAATTGTGGGTCGTCCGGGGATGATTTTTATCAGTATTGCCCTGGTCATATCGGTTTTAGGCGCCTATCTCTCCTGGTCATTACTGGCAGCAGAAGTGTTATACAGCGCAGCAAAATCCGGACTGATGCCAAAAATATTGGCTAAAGAGAACGCTAACCGGGTTCCATATAAGGCTGTCTGGCTGACCAACATATTTATTCAGGTTTTTTTAATCATCACGCTGTTCACCGACTACGCCTTCCAGCTGGCACTGGAGTTAACCAGCTCGCTGACCTTAATTCCTTATTTCCTCGTCAGCGCATATGCTTTAAAGCTTGCGTTAACCGGGGAATCTTACTCCGGCTCTGGAACAGGGATAAGAAAGGGGCTGATACTGTCCACCATTGCCCTGATTTATTCGCTGATGATGATTTACGCTGGCGGCGTGAAATATCTTTTACTTTCTACCATTATTTACGGCCCGGGAACTATTCTTTTCTATTTCGCGAGAAAAGAAAATTTGACGAAAGTTTTTACCAGGCATGAGCGTCTTCTGTTTGCCATGCTGATGTCAGGAGCCATCATCGGTATCTATGCTATTGCAACGGGACTTATTCAAATTTAATAAACGGAAATATTATGCTTACTGAAAATAAAAACATATCACCCGCCTTTGGCGTTTATTCAGAGGTCGGTAAATTAAAAAAAGTCATGGTGTGTTCACCGGGAATGGCGCATGAACGCCTTACGCCGGGGAATTGTGACCGTATGTTGTTTGACGATGTTCTGTGGGTAGCGAACGCCAAACGCGATCACTTCGATTTTATGAATAAAATGCGTGAGCGCGAGGTTGAGGTTGTTGAGTTCCATCAATTGCTGGAAGAAACGGTAAAAAATCCTCTGGCGCGAAAATGGATTCTGGATTTACAAGTGGTACCTGATGAAGTCCCCTTGAGTCTGATAGATGAAACACGAGACTTTCTCGATAATATTTCCGCCCGCGAACTCGCGCAGACTCTACTTGGCGGCCTTTCAACGCTGGAACTGCAACACGTCTCAGGTGGAAAATACGATAAAGAAGAATGCAGACTTCTCCATGCCGCTATTGCACAGAGTCAGTACCTACTTCCTCCTTTACCTAATGCGCTTTACACCCGCGATACCACCTGCTGGATCAATGGCGGCGTTACTCTTAATCCCCTCTACTGGCCAGCCCGTCATGAAGAGACGGTGCTTGCGGCTTCCGTTTACCAGTTCCATCCTGATTTCGCTGGCAAGGTTAACGTGTGGTACGGCGATCCAACGGTCCACCACGGTACGGCTACCCTTGAAGGTGGTGACGTCATGCCGATCGGTAATAAAACAGTGTTAATTGGCATGAGCGAGCGCACCTCTTACCAGGCGATAGCACAGCTTGCGCAAGCGCTCTTTGCGGATCAGCATTCGGGTATTGAGAGGGTGATGATTGCCGCCATGCCAAAGCTTCGAGCCGCGATGCATCTTGATACCGTTTTTACCTTCTGCGACCGGGACCTCGTCACGCTTTATCCCCCAATTGTTAATCAAATCAAAACGTTTTCATTGCGACCTGATGAAAGATCGCCGCACGGAATACGGTTAACCAGGGATGAAGATAATTTTGTAGACGCGGTAGCCCACGCGCTAAATCTCAAACAATTAAGAGTTGTGGAAACTGCCGGAAATGACTACGACATGGAACGTCAGCAGTGGGATAGCGGCGCGAATATGGTTGCGCTTGAGCCTGGTGTGGTCGTGGCCTATGACCGAAATACCAAGACTAATGCACAACTGCGGAAAAGCGGTGTTGAGGTGATCACCATTGTTGGCAGCGAATTAGGCCGCGGTCGCGGCGGCGGTCACTGCATGACCTGCCCTATTATTCGCGAGCCCATTGATTATTAATCATAAATATAATTCCTTTTATCATTCTGCGGAAGTCGCCAGCAGGATGGTAAAAGTATAATCGCTATCATGATGAACTGTGCAGGAACAATAATATTATTTGCTCCCTGCACTGATTCATTAATGGCCTGCAGAATATATTATGATATCGACAACGGCTGCAGGTATAGTAGTTAGCCCCAAGATTATTTATCATTGCGCAATGACAACTGCGGATAACATCCCCCAGACTGGGATCTCCCTCGACTGTATTTTATCTAAAGTGGATTTCAGAAGCATTTTATATATTTACAAAGATAAACAAAGGCTGAAATAAATTCTCTTCTGATAATGCTAATATCCACTCAGCATTAATGAATAACAGATAACGTCTGCAAAAATTCAGACAGGAGAATTTTATGGAAAAATCCACGTTGAGTCCCCTTGGTGTAAAACAATCATCTCAGCGGCCCGAACCGCAGGAGCGTCAAGCGAAACAGCTAGATCAACTTTGGACAAGACGCAAAAATGCAGTGGCGAGGAATAAATCATGGACAAGATCTGGGTTTGATGCGCCAGGAGATGCTATGCAAAATGGAATAACAGGGTCCCACATTTTGCGTGAGCCTATACTATAACAACTCCGTATTGTATTGGCACTAATGAATATTTCGAACCTTAATGTGACCCGATAGACATGAAGAGTATACCATGGTGCACATGTAATTAATCGCATTCCCGATTGTAATATCATTAGGATATAGCCCCTATTTTCAGAAAGTGCCCAAGGAATTACCCTTCTGATTTTACTTGCCAACTGCCATATATCGGTGTGTGTAATTCTGTGTCACTCCTGAACATTCTAATCATAGAGGGATGACACAGCCCTCTATTCAATGTTTATAACGTACTATTTCTTTTTTGCCTCTCCACTAATCATGTCTCCTTTTATTTTACCCTGTTAAATTTCATAACGGATTTGCGGTGACAGAGTAAACGTGTTACGTAATATTTTTTTATAATAATACTGTGATCCAGGTAATAGTTCTTTCATATACTCCGCCTTTGACCCTTGCCTCCGGCATCATAAGTGCAACAATGCAAAAACATTATCATTACAAAGGACGCGCGATGAGTACGGTAAATCGTGGGCAGAATTACCAGCATTGGTTAGCAAAAATCAATCAGGTCTGCGGGCAGTTCGCCGCCCGTCCGCTGGATGATAATTTCCACGGTGAGATCGACGCCAGCTACGCGGGCGACCTGAAAGTCAGCACGGTGACCGCCCGCAGCATTAATCTCTACCGTACCCGACAAGAGATCCAGCGCGATAACGACGCCTGGTTTTATACCGTCTTCCAGCTCGCGGGCCAGGCGACGATTGAGCAGGATGGCCGTCAGGCGATGCTGGAGAGCGGCGATATCACCCTGATTGACGCATCTCGTCCATGCTCGATTATCTGGCAGCAAACCTCGCGCCAGGCCTCCCTGCTGCTGCCAAGATCGCTGCTGGAGCAGCAGCTGCGCGGCAGTGAAATCAGCATCGCTACCCGGCTGGCGAAAAGCCTGCCGATGGTCCAGCTCAGCCAGCGCCTGCTGCATGAAAGCATGAACAGCCCTGAACTCTCGGCCAGCGAAAGCAAAGCGGCGCTGGAGGCCATCGTCTGCCTGCTGCGTCCGATGCTGCATCATCAGGAGGCCCAGCCGTCCCGGCGCGATAAGCAGTTTCAGAAAATCATGGCGTTAATCGATGAGTCGATTCAGGCGGAACATCTGCGCCCGGAGTGGCTGGCCAGCGAAACCGGCATGTCGGTGCGCAGTCTTTACCGGCTGTTTGCGGAAAAGGGGCTAGTGGTGGCGCAATATATCAAGAATCGTCGGCTCGATTTGTGCGCCCGCGCGCTGCAAAGCGCCCATGATGACGAAAAGCTGGCGGGGATCGGCTACAGCTGGGGCTTCAGCGATCATAGCCATTTTTCCACCGCCTTTAAGCAGCGCTTCGGCGTCTCGCCGGGTGAGTATCGCAAGCGCTGCCGATAGCTATTTTTTCAGCCATTTGCCGTTAAGGCCCTTCACGTACTCGCCCGGCTGCGCCCTGGCGACCAGCTTCTGACCGGCCATTTTCGCCACCTGATCCACCGGTAGATTATTGTCATCCGCCAGCTGCTGATAGCTGTCGCTGCGGGCGGCGTTGATCTGCTTCACCAGCTCAAGGGTTTCTTTATCCTGACGCAGCGGTTCAAGATAGCCGTTGAGGGTTTCGCCGACCCGCCCCTGCTGGCGAGCTTCATTGAGGGTCAGGGCCAGCGCCTGAGCGCTGAACAGCACCAGCGCCAGCGTCGTGGTTATCAGTCGTATTCTCATCATCGCCTCAGAACAGATCGCTACGCGATTTGAGCAGATTCTCAACGTCCTTATCCAGCTTAATATGAATTTCATGCTCAATTTTGACATTCATATTGATGGTGATCGGCTCTTTCGATGCCGCGATTTCAATACGCGGCGTACAGCCCGCCAGCAGCGCGGTGGCCAGAAAGGCGGCGAATAGTTTGATCATTATTGTTGTTCCTTACAGGTATGACTGTCCTGACAGCGCGGCGCGGGCAGCCTGGCGTTCTGCTCCAGCCACGCCTGCAGATTGTCGCCGAAACGCAAGCTGCGCCACAGGTCAAAAATATTCTCTTCATGGGAGTAGTTTAAGTGCACCGTATTGCTTTTGCCTTCTACCCGGCTGGTGCCGCTAATCGTTGCCTTCAGCGTCAGTACGCCAAGGTTATCGAGGTTGATCCGCGTCCACGATCTGGCTACCTCCATATATCGCAGCCAGTTAATGGCCGCCCCGGCGGAGACGTTGTCGGCCACCAACGCGTCCGCGGTGTCTTTATCGAGGCGCATCGTCATCGGCCCCGGATTGCTGAACCAGCCGTCTTTGATAATCCATTTTTCGTTATCCAGCCACAGAGGCAGCGCACCGTTAAACGGGCCGGAGACGGCGAACTGCTTCACTTTAATCGCACTCACTAATTCGCTGCTGGAGATATTTTGCAGACGCAGCAGCGCCGGGTCGTGCTGCGGCATCCTCAGTTGCTGCATGGTCAGCTTGCCGCCGAGAATATCGACGCTGACGTTACTCAACTGTAAAGGCGCGTCTTCACTCCAGGGCCAGGCCCCCTGAAGATCTGCCGTCAGATTGCGCGCGGTGAACTGGTTGACGACTTCGCCAATGCGCAACGATACCGGATGGCGGGTGCCAAGCTGCCAGGTGCCGTCGCTAAAACGGAACGGCAGCACAAAATCGACGCCGTTGATCTGGTTATCCGGCATCCAGGCGCTGCCGCCCTTGAGCACCCCGTGACCTCCCGCCTCGAAGCCCTGCCCGGCTGCGGCGGAGAATGCCACCTGCGCGTAAAGCGTTCCCTCACGCAGGGTCATCTTCCACTCCGGCGGCAACAGCGGCTGGAAAACGGTCAGCGACTGTTTTGGCCACCACGCTTCGCCGCGCAGACGTTCTCCGTCCCAGCGCCCGGTAACGCGCACGGGGCCAATTTTTTGCGCATGCAGGGAGCCGTTGAACTGGAACCAGGTCGGATCGCGACCGTCGATATTAAATTTCAGCGTCGACGGCGGCAGTTCGCTGCCGCCGCTGAAGGTGGTTTTCCCGGCATCCAGCGACAGCGCGCCGGTCAGTTTGGGATGCTGCCCATCGCGCAGCCAGCGGATCGGTTTTTCCAGGGTCAGACGCGGCGCGCTTACCAACATGGAACCGTACTGCAGTTTATCGAACCCGGTCGACAGGCTGTTGAGCATGATGGCGCTGTCGGCCCATTCGCCCGCGCCTTTCACATCCCAGCGCGCCTGCATTGGGGTGAAATGACCCTCGCCCCAGTAGCGCCACTGCCAGCGGCCGCGGTCGGGCATAAAGTTGTCGGCCTGACCGTCAAGATGCAGGGTAAAATCGCCCATTTCCTGTTCATGGGCGCGTAAAATAGCCTGCAGGCGGCCATCAACGCCCTGCTGCGTCACTTTGACGCCCGCCAGCGGCCAGCGGATTTCATCAATATTCAACGAATCGATGACCCGCCCGCGCGAACGCAGCAGCGCGCCGGGGTGAAAGTTGAGCACCGGCGCGGTAAGCGGTCCACTCAGCTGCGCGGGCAGTTTGGCGTAAAAAATCAGATCGCCGAGCTTAGCCTCGCCGGTCAGCTGTAGCGGCATGTCGCTGCTGTCCATACTCAGCTTGCCGGGGCCGATATTCAGCACGGCGTTGCCCTTCCCGGCCTGACCCTGAGTGAGCACGTTAAGACGCCCGCTGACCTGCATCTGCTCGGTGCCCTGCTGCCAGTTGCCCAGCGAAAGCGCGACGCGGCCGCTCAACGCGTTGCCCGCGTATTCGGTGTGCCAGCGGCCATCGCTGATGGTAATACGATCCGGGGTGATTTCCCACGGCAGGTCAAGCATCGGCTCCACCTCACCGCGCGGCGTGACCAGCAGTTGCCCGCGGTTCTTCTGCCACTCCAGCTCGGCATCGACCAGACCGGGAGTTTGTGGAAATTCAAAGGTGCTGAACAAGTGGCCATCGACCGGCAAACCGTCCGGCACCAGCGGCATCTGAAACTCGCCCACCAGCTTCACCGGCGCCTGGTCTTCCACCAGACGCGCGGAGAAGTCGCTGACCGTCAGCGCCTGACCGCGCAGTCGCGCCTGGAGGGTAACCTCTTTCCCGGCATAGCCGATATCCTGCTGCTGCGGCGTGAGCGACATCACCAGCCGCCCCTGCCATTTATCCCACGGCGACAGGCGCAGATTGTCAATCGTCAGCCAGCTATAAGGGAGCATTGATTGCCATTCGGCGAGGGTTTTCGGCGCCCCCGGCGCGGCTTCGCTTTCCGGGAGCTTGTTCAGGCAGGCGCTGTTTATATCCAGCTCGCCGATATGTAAACGCCAGCGGCTGGGACGCGAGAGCGAGGCATTGGCGACGCGCGCGATTTCGCAGTCGCCGACCAGATAGCGCAGATCCGGAATACGCAGCGACGAGCGCGTCAGCCGCGGGCTTTCATTGAGTGAGATTCGGGTTCCCGCAGGTAGCCAAATGCCTGCCAGCGTAGGCACCCAGTGGGTGAGCGTTAATAGCAAAGCCAGCGGTAGCAGCACGAGGGCTAATAATAGCGCGATGGCGGCTTTATATTTACCCTTCATGGGCAGCTAATATCCTGATTCGAAATAAGTAAAAGCCGAGAGGCCGTTATTGTGGCACGTTCGACCTGTGAGTTAAAGTTTCCATCCCGTTTAAGCGTAGTCGTCGCCCTGTGATTCACCAGCCAGCTATTTAACCAGGGTTTAGTTTTCGCCTGCGACACTGGTCTACACCTGCGAACGTAAACGGATTGTGCTGTGGACTTAATTATCTCGCTGATGGAATACGCTCAGAGCCGCTATTCATTGGTATTGCTGATGGTTTTCCTGATGACGTTCGCTAAATCCTGCGCCGTCATCTCGCTGCTGATCCCGGGCACCTCCGGGCTACTGCTGTTCGGCACCCTGGCATCGGCCAGCCCGGGACATTTCCTGTTAATGTGGATGAGCGCCAGCCTCGGCGCTATCGGCGGATTCTGGCTCTCGTGGCTGACGGGCTACCGCTACCGGTACCATCTGCATCGTATCCGCTGGCTTAATGCCGAACGCCTCGCTCGCGGCCAGTTGTTCCTGCGCCGCCACGGCGCGTGGGCAGTCTTTTTTAGCCGCTTTCTCTCTCCGCTTCGCGCCACCGTGCCACTGGTAACCGGCGCCAGCGGCACCTCTCTCTGGCAGTTTCAGCTCGCCAACGTCAGCTCCGGGCTGCTCTGGCCGCTTATCCTGCTGGCGCCAGGCGCGTTAAGCCTCAGCTTTTGATGAAAGGTATTGTCTTTTAAAGAGATTTCTTAACACCGCGATATGCTCTAGAATTATTACTATAACCTGCTGATTAAACTAGTTTTTAACATTTGTAAGATTATTTTAATTATGCTACCGTGACGGTATTATCACTGGAGAAAAGTCTTATGAAAATCGCTGTGTATAGTACAAAACAGTACGACAAGAAGTATCTGCAGCATGTTAATGATGCATATGGCTTTGAACTGGAGTTTTTTGACTTCCTGCTAACCGAAAAAACCGCCAAAACCGCCAACGGCTGTGAAGCGGTGTGTATCTTCGTAAACGATGACGGTAGCCGCCCGGTACTTGAAGAACTAAAAGCCCACGGCGTGAAGTACATCGCGCTGCGCTGCGCGGGGTTCAACAACGTTGACCTCGATGCCGCCAAAGAGCTGGGCCTGCGGGTGGTGCGCGTCCCGGCCTACTCGCCGGAGGCGGTCGCTGAGCACGCGATCGGCATGATGATGTCGCTGAACCGCCGCATTCACCGTGCCTATCAGCGCACCCGCGACGCGAACTTCTCTCTGGAAGGGCTGACCGGTTTCACCATGCACGGTAAAACCGCCGGCGTTATCGGCACCGGTAAAATCGGCGTCGCCGCGCTGCGCATTCTTAAAGGTTTCGGTATGCGTCTGCTGGCGTTTGATCCCTACCCAAGCGCCGCCGCGCTGGATATGGGCGTGGAGTATGTCGATCTTGAAACCCTGTACCGGGAGTCCGATGTTATCTCACTGCACTGCCCACTGACCGATGAAAACTACCATTTGCTGAACCATGCCGCGTTCGATCGCATGAAAGACGGGGTGATGATCATCAACACCAGCCGCGGCGCGCTCATCGATTCGCAGGCAGCGATCGACGCCCTGAAGCATCAGAAAATTGGCGCGCTGGGGATGGACGTGTATGAGAACGAACGCGATCTGTTCTTTGAAGATAAGTCTAATGACGTGATTCAGGATGATGTGTTCCGCCGTCTCTCCGCCTGCCATAACGTCCTGTTTACCGGTCACCAGGCGTTTCTGACCGCGGAAGCGTTGATCAGCATTTCGCAAACCACCCTCGACAACCTGCGTCAAGTGGATGCAGGCGAAACCTGTCCTAACGCACTGGTCTGATTTTCCTTGCCCTTTTGTGCTCCCCCTTCGCGGGGGGCACATTCAGATAATCCCCACAGAAATTGCCTGCGATAAAGTTACAATCCCTTCATTTATTAATACGATAAATATTTATGGAGATTAAATGAACAAGTATGCTGCGCTGCTGGCGGTGGGAATGTTGCTATCGGGCTGCGTTTATAACAGCAAGGTGTCGACCAGAGCGGAACAGCTTCAGCACCACCGTTTTGTGCTGACCAGCGTTAACGGGCAGCCGCTGAATGCCGCGGATAAGCCGCAGGAGCTGAGCTTCGGCGAAAAGATGCCCATTACGGGCAAGATGTCTGTTTCAGGTAATATGTGCAACCGCTTCAGCGGCACGGGCAAAGTCTCTGACGGCGAGCTGAAGGTTGAAGAGCTGGCAATGACCCGCATGCTCTGCACAGACTCGCAGCTTAACGCCCTGGACGCCACGCTGAGCAAAATGCTGCGCGAAGGCGCGCAGGTCGACCTGACGGAAACGCAGCTAACGCTGGCGACCGCCGACCAGACGCTGGTGTATAAGCTCGCCGACCTGATGAATTAATAGTTACCGCAGCTTCCGCCTGCCAGCGCCTGCTCGCTGCAGCGCTTGCCGTTCGGCAATGCGCACATGCCGATAGCGGAGCCATCAAGCTGGCGGGCCACCGATAACGAGCCGCCAACCATGGCGCAGTTTGCCTGGCCGGAGCTGCTCATCGCAGCGCGCATTCCCGGCGATACGTGCGCCGCCGTTGCCTGCTGAACAGGTTCATCATTGCTACTACACGCCGACAGTAACAGCGCAGCACATCCCACTAAAAACGCAGCTCGCATCTTCTCTCCCCTCAGATACATCTTAAAATGGACAAGCCTAAGGATAATAGGCAGCTCAGCGCGCCGCGTCGAGAGGCGAAGTACGTATTTATGCGTTGTGTTAACATTTATTAGCAAATTTTTTGGCGTCAGAAGCCTCTCAGCATGAGCACATTAATCTCTGTACAACTGAGAAGCATCATGGTGAGGCGATAGTTTCCCGACAGTTAAATAGGTAGTTCTTTGTTCTGCAAGATTATTTCCTGTGCGTTCAATCTTAGCTTCTTTGACTCACTGGTGAGCATCCAAATCACTTTCATTCCTATCAGCGACAATCTTCAGAGTTGAATGGCTCTACTCGGCAGGGACTCGTCACAGTCAAACATAAAAAAAGCCAGCAGGGGATGTGCTGGCAATTCTTCAAATATGAAAGTTATTGAATACCGTATTTCTTTTCAGTGACGAATTTTGGCTCTTGCTAATTGGGACCTTTTTTGACAAGCATTTTTTCGCCCCATACGACCACGCCTTTTTGACGCATCTGTTCAAAGGTCCTCATAAACTCCCCACTTTCTATTACTGAAAACTTATAACGACTGAAAAAACGATCCATTTGAGGATAACCAAAGCCATTCTCATTCCTGGTTAAGTTGAGAATAATATCCTCGAGCGTCTGCTCTGCCACTATACGTTCAAAATCAATCACTTGAAACCCCTCAACTCTTGTTCTTCTGCTGCTTTCAGCGCTTCTGGTGTATATAAAGAGTTTCTATTACCTAATTTATAGTCCTCCAGAGTGGCTGTATGAGTATTATTCCATACCTCAGCAGAGCGCTATCTTTAACGCCAAGCAGCTTGTAGCGCTCCAGTTCTCTGACCTCATGAGTGTAGTATCTCTTATCGGTATCAGTAGCCTGGAGCTCACCTTTTATAATTTTTTCTAGCCTGTCAATCATCACTTTATTGGCATCTGATTCAGCAAAACGACCTGTATGTAGTTTCACCTTATCAATGCCTGCACGGTCAATGATTGCCGCCTTCCAGTCCAGATTCTGAACCGGACCGCCTGCTTTACCTCCGTGCCAGTATGTACAGGGGTCACCGGTGCCGGCGTACTGTTACCGGTGTGAGGCGGGGCGCCCGCCACGGCTTATACATATTCAATTTCTCCAGATTTCGATTACTGAAATGATTAGATTAATAAAATAGAAACTACATAGATACTCGTGTTCGCAACCAACCATATATAAATGATTTATTAACCTCACTTTTTTCTGCTAACTCCAGATAATACTGCCCCTGGCTACAGTTTAATGCCCGGAGCAATACACGCTCCCCTTCACTGCCTCTTCGAATAACATAATGGCTCAAGGCATTTAAGGTTCTGGGGCCAATAACACCATCGGTTATAAGATCCGGATAAAGTACCCCACGATGATTAAAAGCATTTAACCAGCGTTGAAGCCACTTACCCGGCAGAACAGGCCCCATATTGACCCCGGCATCACACAGTTTTTCAGCGATCGCGGTAGATATTTCAGCAACATGATCGAACCGGGGCGCAATCCAGTAGTCAGCGTTGAGAATATCCAGCGCCTGTTGGCGCGTCAGTTTTTGCATATCGCCATCATAACCATGAGCCCGTGCGGTGACTTGAGTAATCCCCCAGTTTGTCGGACCTCCTTTATCATCAGGATGATTTACATAACCGCCCTCCTTTTCCAGAATGGCATTAAAAATCTCATCTTTAGTCATTTATTCCTCATTTATCGATTAAATGCGCGATATTCCCCCTCACCAGGAACACGGCAATAAAGACAAAAAAATTCACGGTAACCACCAACCAGTGGGTCGACGTATACAAGCCGAAGAGATAACGAAACGGTATGCTGGCATAAGTGATTACCAGCAAATAAGCCGTATACGATATCCATGGTCGATACCTCCTGTACCGGGCGCGCCGATAAAACATTAAGGTTAGGGTGATCAAAGCGCAGAGAATGGCATTAAGCAGCGCGGGCAGTTCATTTCCCATTCGGGCGCCCACTATTGTTGCGGGTAAGTATTTTATATAGGTCGGTTAGTTCTTGATTATTCAGGAACGTAAGTATCTTAATAATCAGCGCGGATATCAGTACGGCGCCTAACGCGTCTAACGGTCTATCACTATATCCTGTCCAGATCGCCAACTTTGTCCCAATTAACCCGGAACCCAGAACACCGACGATAAAAGAAGTCATAAAATAGGCAGCGAGTCTAAAACGTGTGATATTAACCGCCGTCGCAACATAAAATACCGCGCCAGCAAACGCGCCAAATACAACGCCATAATCAATACCTGTCACCAGGCCAAACATACCAGCGCCCATTAATCCACCAGCAACAATTATCGACGTACCGGAAACAGGATCGGACATATACCCTCCCTTCTTTCACTATGAGTTATGATGGTAAATAACGAAGCGCAGGGTCATTTTTCCTGGCACTAAGGTGTTACCTCGCCGTTACTTTCTTTCTTTTTTGCAAACCAAGCGCATAAATTGCCCTCTCGAAGAGCCAGGCTCCTGGCTGCGCATACTGGTGGGCAAATTCTTGCTGATAAATGATGGTCGCTCGCTCAATTTGCCGTTTATATTCCTCGCGCTGCCAAAAAATATCCTGCGCCACAAATTTAATCGGCAATGCGTCCTCAATACGTTCAGGCGTATGGTGCTTCCCTTTTGCCTGAATCTGAGCGCGGGAAGGGGTGGGCCGGTGGATAAGATCGGAACTGAGCGTTTGCGGATTTTGTAAGTGGGAACGCTGCGCGCGACGTCTACCCGCAGCGGAGCCATTAAACGCGGTTTTACGGGACATTGCGGTCTCCTTTAATGGGCTTTGGCGGAATGCCATTGGCAATCGGATCCTTGCCAATGGCTTTACCCCAAAGCGCACTGCGCCATGGCGCTGGCTTTTCAGCCACGTAGATTCAGTTATGAATCGTTGTATTTCATCATCCAGATAGTGCTGCCTATCAAGCTGATGACAAAAGAATACCTCAGGGTTATTTAAAAATAAATACCCATGGGTATACTTTATGACAAAAACACATTAATGAATTGAAAACATTGAAATTTTTTTTGAAAAAAGTGGTCTACCGCGTAAAAAAACTGAAAAGGTCCGAGGGGGTTGTGATGAACAGCGTCTCACAGGAGGAGGGGCGATGACGCAGGTATGCCCGGCTTACACGCGACATACCTGGTTAAAACTTATCGGCTGAACTCAGTACGAATGGCGACCTGCGGGGCAATGCGCGCCTTTAAACGAAGCGTTTAACGCTGTGGCTATAAATCACGCGACCAATGATCTTCAGATACTGTTCATGGCTCTCGCCAATCGTCCAGTCTGCATATTTACTGTTATCCGAGTGAACAAGCAGGCCATCCGCCGTGAACTGAAGTCGCTTCACCAGCACCGCGCCTTTAAAGGAAAAGACGTAAATGCCATCGCCTTCAAAGTAGTCTTTCGAGACATCGACAAAAATGTAGTCACCGGTCTCAATGGTGCCGGACATGCTATCTCCGGATACGGTGATCACCTTGATATGCTCTGCGGGCCTGTTACCAAAAAGCCGCAGCGCGCCGGCAGAGTCATAGGTGATACTGCTGACCGTTTCATCAACCTCACTGGAGACAATGCAGCCCGGCCCTGCGCTGGCCTGGGCATCCAGAACCTCAATGACATATGGCATCTGTGGCGAATCCTCTACCGGTTCTCGCTCGATATCAATATTCCCGGTGATACCGTCCATCCATCCGCGGGGAAGATTGAACGAAGATTCAATAAGTTCGACCATCTCGTCAGCTATCCTTTTCTTTTGCTTTTTACCTTCGGGGTAGAGCATTCTTGAGACGTAAGAAGGCTCCCGTCCAAGAGTTCGGGCCACATCAACGGCCTTACCACCGCATAAATTATCACGGATATAGAGCAACCGCTGTCGTCTGATTTCGTATTTATCCATCGCAATGATTCTAACGCCATTTACCATCAGGTATCTAAAATATAGCAAAACCCGAATAAATTACCTACAGGTAATTAAGGCAGTATTGTCGGTCAGGACCCTTTGACTGGCGGAATTCGCCACACTGCTACTTATGGAAAAATGACGCCATTGATTTTGGTGTAGGGTGTCGCTCATACGTGGATACCTATGTAATACGTTGAATTAATTTATCTGAACTATGGATTTTGTCGCTACTGGAGATCAAAAAATCATGTTCCTCCGGAGTCTATACTTAGACAGTAATTCGCAAACCCGGTCCCCCCTGCCCGTAACCATGCAGGGAGAAACGAACTTTTACGCTACCGGTGAAATCGCGCCGATAGCGGTTGCGCAGAATGCAGAATAGATAAGCGAGTGCTCAGAATGTATCTATGGGCATAAAAACATTTTTTATCAAACATTTAGCAATGTGAGTATTGATATGATCACTATCGACGGTAATGGCGCGGTTGCTTCAGTCGCGTTTCGCACCAGTGAAGTTATCGCCATCTACCCGATCACGCCCAGCTCCACGATGGCGGAGCAGGCGGACGCCTGGGCGGGCAACGGGCTGAAAAACGTCTGGGGCGATGTTCCCCGCGTCGTCGAAATGCAGTCGGAAGCCGGGGCAATCGGCGCCGTACACGGCGCGCTGCAAACCGGTGCCCTTTCGACCTCTTTTACTTCATCGCAGGGTTTACTGCTGATGATCCCGACGCTGTACAAACTGGCCGGCCAGCTGATGCCGTTTGTGCTGCACGTCGCCGCCCGCACCGTGGCAACCCACGCGCTCTCTATCTTTGGCGATCACTCGGACGTCATGGCCGTGCGCCAGACCGGCTGCGCGATGCTCTGCGCCAGCAGCGTCCAGGAAGCCCAGGATTTTGCGCTAATTTCGCATATCGCCACCCTGCAAAGCCGGGTGCCATTTATTCATTTCTTTGATGGTTTCCGCACCTCGCACGAAATCAACAAAATCGCCCCGCTGGCGGACGATACCCTCCTCAGCCTGCTACCGCAGGATAAAATCGATGAACATCGCCAGCGCGCCCTGAACCCCGAACATCCGGTAATCCGCGGCACCTCAGCTAATCCGGATACCTACTTCCAGTCACGTGAAGCGACTAACCCGTGGTACGACGCGGTTTACGCACACGTTGAAACGGCAATGAACGATTTTGCCGTCGCCACCGGGCGTCAGTACAAACCGTTTGAGTTCTACGGACATCCGCAGGCCGAGCGCGTTATCGTGATTATGGGCTCCGCAATCGGCACTTGTGAGGAAGTGGTTGATGAACTGCTGAGCCGCGGTGAAAAAGTCGGTGTACTGAAAGTTCGTCTTTATCGCCCCTTCTCCGCTGCCCATCTGCTGGAAGCGCTGCCGGTTAGCGCCCGCGCCGTTGCGGTGCTTGACCGAACCAAGGAACCGGGCGCCCAGGCTGAGCCACTGTATCTCGACGTGATGACCGCGCTGGCGGAAGCCTTTAACCGCGGCGAGCGGGAAACGCTGCCGCGTACCATTGGCGGCCGCTATGGTCTCTCATCAAAAGAGTTCGGACCGGAGTGCGTGCTGGCGATTTTCAACGAACTGAGCGCCGCCAAACCCAAACCACGCTTTACCGTCGGCATCTACGATGACGTCACCAACCTTTCCCTGCCGCTGGTAGAAAATACCCTGCCGTCGGAGGCGAAGCTGGAAGCCCTGTTTTACGGGCTCGGCAGCGACGGCAGCGTCTCGGCCACCAAAAACAATATCAAGATTATCGGTAACTCGACGCCGTGGTTCTCGCAAGGCTATTTCGTCTATGATTCGAAAAAAGCTGGCGGCCTGACGGTTTCCCATTTGCGCGTCAGCGAGAAGCCGATTCGTTCTTCCTATCTGATTTCGCAGGCCGATTTCGTTGGCTGTCACCAGCTGCAGTTTATCGACAAGTATCAGATGGTTGAGCGTCTTAAGCCGGGCGGTATTTTCCTGCTCAATACCCCATACAGCGCCGAGGAAGTCTGGTCGCGCCTGCCGCAGGAAGTCCAGGCCACGCTGAATCAGAAAAAAGCGCGGTTTTATATCGTTAACGCGGCCAAAATCGCCCGCGAGTGCAGCCTCGGCGCGCGCATCAACACCGTTATGCAGATGGCGTTTTTCCATCTGACGCAGATCCTGCCGGGTGATAGCGCGCTGGCGGAACTGCAGGGCGCGATTGCGAAAAGCTACAGCAGCAAAGGTCAGGAACTGGTCGAACGCAACTGGCAGGCGCTGGCCCTGGCCCGCGAGTCGCTGGCGGAAGTGCCGCTGCAGCAGGTCGATGCCAACAGCCCGAATCGCCCGCCGGTCGTCTCCGACGCCGCACCGGATTTCGTCAAAACCGTGACCGCCGCCATGCTGGCCGGGCTCGGCGATGCGCTGCCGGTCTCCGCCCTGCCGCCGGATGGTACCTGGCCGATGGGCACCACCCGCTGGGAAAAACGTAATATCGCCGAAGAGATCCCTATCTGGAAGGAAGAGCTTTGTACCCAGTGCAACCACTGCGTGGCCGCCTGCCCGCACTCGGCAATCCGCGCGAAAGTGGTCACCCCGGAGGCGATGGAAAATGCCCCGTCCAGTCTGCACTCCCTGGACGTCAAATCCCGCGATATGCGCGGCCAGAAATACGTTCTGCAGGTCGCGCCTGAAGATTGCACCGGCTGTAATCTGTGCGTCGAGGTTTGTCCGGCAAAAGATCGGCAGAACCCGGAAATCAAGGCCATCAATATGATGTCGCGCCTTGAACATGTTGAAGAGGAGAAAGTCAATTATGACTACTTCCTCAATCTGCCGGAAATGGACCGCAGCAAGCTGGAACGTATCGATATCCGCACTTCGCAGCTGATCAGTCCGCTGTTTGAATACTCCGGCGCCTGCTCCGGCTGCGGCGAAACGCCGTATATCAAGCTGCTGACTCAGCTCTACGGCGACCGGATGCTGATTGCCAACGCCACCGGCTGTTCATCGATTTACGGCGGCAACCTCCCTTCCACGCCGTACACCACCGATGCCAACGGCCGCGGGCCGGCATGGGCCAACTCGCTATTCGAGGATAATGCCGAATTTGGCCTCGGCTTCCGCCTTACCGTCGACCAGCATCGTCAGCGCGTAATGCGTCTGCTATCGCAGTTCGTCGATAAACTCCCGCCTGAGCTTAACGAGGCGCTGCACGCGGAGGCCACGCCTGAGGTACGCCGCGAACAGGTGGACGAACTGCGCAAGGTGCTGGCAAATGAAGAAGGAGCGAAGGAACTGTTAACCGACGCCGACGCACTGGTCGAGAAATCTATCTGGCTAATCGGCGGCGACGGCTGGGCCTACGATATCGGCTTTGGCGGTCTCGACCACGTGCTGAGCTTGACCGAAAACGTCAATATTCTGGTGCTCGATACCCAATGTTATTCCAACACCGGCGGCCAGGCATCGAAGGCTACCCCGCTGGGTGCGGTGACTAAATTTGGCGAGCACGGCAAGCGTAAAGCGCGTAAAGACCTTGGGGTCAGCATGATGATGTACGGTCATGTTTATGTGGCGCAAATTTCCCTTGGCGCGCAGCTCAACCAAACGGTAAAAGCGATTCAGGAAGCGGAAGCGTATCCGGGACCATCGCTGATTATTGCCTACAGTCCTTGCGAAGAACACGGTTACGATCTGGCGTTAAGCCACGATCAGATGCGTCAGCTGACCGCGACCGGATTCTGGCCGCTGTATCGCTTTGACCCGCGTCGTGCCGATGAAGGTAAACTTCCGCTGGCGCTGGACTCCCGTCCGCCGTCAGACGCGCTGGCCGAAACGCTCCTGAACGAACAGCGTTTCCGTCGCCTGAACGCGCAGCAGCCGGAAGTTGCGGAACAGTTGTGGAAAGATGCGACCGCGGATCTACAAAAACGCTATGACTTCCTGGCGCAGTTGGCCGGTAAGGCGGAAAAACCCACCAGCGAAAGCTAATTCGCTGCCATTTTTTATCCGCGCATAAAAAAAGCCCGAATATTCATTCGGGCTTGTCGCTTTACCGCTCAACAAAAACCATTCTCAGGAACGAGGGCAATATAAATTCTTGAATGACAATAAAAGGCATATAACGAGCAGATAATACGATATTAAAATCGTCATGTATAATTTTTATTTTGTATATTTTCTGCCAAATCATTCATTATAATTATCATCATTTCATCTGAATTATTTATTTTAGATTTTACTTATATCGTAACAATTGATACTTACCATATCTCTATTTGCTCCTTTAGCATGAGTTCACTTCCCAGGAGGAAGCTAAAACAAAAACCGTTAAAGGATTGTCTAAATGAAAAGAAAAGTACTGGCCCTCGTTATCCCGGCATTATTAGCTGCTGGCGCTGCTCACTCTGCTGAGATTTATAATAAAGACGGAAATAAACTGGACCTCTATGGCAAGGTAGACGGTCTGCATTATTTCTCCGATGATTCATCTAAAGATGGCGATCAATCCTACGTCCGTCTTGGCTTCAAAGGCGAAACTCAGATTAACGATCAGCTGACCGGCTACGGTCAGTGGGAATATAACGTTCAGGCGAACAACACCGAAGGCGCCGACAACCAGTCCTGGACCCGTCTGGCGTTTGCGGGTCTGAAATTCGCTAACTACGGTTCATTCGACTATGGCCGTAACTACGGCGTACTGTACGACGTAGAAGGCTGGACCGATATGCTGCCAGAATTCGGTGGCGACTCCTACTCCCAAGCCGATAACTTTATGACCGGCCGCGCTAACGGCGTTGCAACCTACCGTAACAATGACTTCTTCGGTCTGGTTAACGGCCTGAACTTCGCCCTGCAGTATCAGGGTAAAAATGAAAACGCCGGCAGCGGTGAAGGCACCAACAACGGCGATCGCAGCGTACGTAACGCCAACGGCGACGGTTTTGGTCTGTCAACTTCTTATGATTTCGGTATGGGCATCAGCGCAGCTGCCGCATACACCTCTTCTGACCGTACCAATGATCAGATGACCCGGACCACCGCAGGCGGTGACAAAGCGGAAGCGTGGACCACCGGCCTGAAATATGATGCCAACAACATCTATCTGGCGACCATGTATTCCGAAACCCGCAACATGACGCCTTACGGCGACGGTAACGGCGTTGCCAATAAAACCCAGAACTTCGAAGTGACTGCGCAGTATCAGTTCGACTTTGGTCTGCGTCCGGCGGTTTCTTTCCTGATGTCTAAAGGTAAAGATTTGAGCAAAACCGATGGCGACAAAGATCTGGTTAAATATGCTGACATTGGCGCGACTTATTACTTCAACCGTAATATGTCTACCTACGTTGATTACAAAATCAACCTGCTGGATGAAGACGATAGCTTCTATTCTAACAACGGCATCTCTACGGATGACGTCGTCGCATTAGGCCTGGTTTACCAGTTCTAATGTCCGGGCCCGCTGGCAACGGCGGGCTTTCTCTTCCCCTCCCTGCCATCGCCGGCATTCAAAGCAAAACAATATATCGATTACCTTAAAATAATCGTCCGTTAAATGATATATTGCTACCTGGAATTGCCGCAGCCGTAGAGGACGCCCGCCATGCAACATCACCCCGTAACCTCATCCCGAATCACCTCCGTCGCCTATGATGAGTCCGCCGGCATTCTTGAAATCCGTTTTCGCGATAACCAAACGCTGCAGTATATCGGTGTCCCGCCGCGCATTTTCCGCGACTTTCTCCTGGTGGTTTCTAAAGGTCGTTTTTACGATGGCGTCATTAAAGGAAAATTTACCGAACGCCGCTGCGCCTGATGGCCAAAGTGTGATTGCGCGCAATGTACAATAATCGCCTGGATGACCTACACTTTAAGTGGTTACTTAAACAGGAGGTTTTATGAACAGAATGATTCTTGTGCCCATCGATATTTCTGATACAGAATTAACCGATCGCGTTATCAAGCATGTTGAAGCTGAAGCCAGAATCGATGATGCCGAGGTGCATTTCCTGACCGTCATTCCCTCCCTTCCCTATTACGCTTCGCTGGGAATGGCCTACACCGCAGAGCTGCCGGCGATGGATGACCTCAAAGCCGAATCGGAATCGCGGCTCAAAGAGATTGTGAAAAAGTTTAATATCCCCGAAGACCGTATCCACTTTCACGTTTCAGAGGGCTCGCCGAAAGATAAAATCCTTGCTATGGCGAAGTCTCTTCCCGCGGACCTGGTGATTATCTCTTCGCACCGTCCCGATATCACCACCTACCTGCTGGGCTCTAACGCCGCCGCCGTTGTCCGCCATGCGGAATGTTCGGTGCTGGTCGTGCGGTAAACCGACTCTGCCCGCCGCTGTGCGGGCTTTTTGTCTTTTATCCCGCCGGGCTTATTTAACCTTAAATGTGCTGACATTCCCTTCGCTAATCCGTACCATACACGCCACATGCTACGCACCAGCAGAATGCCATAATCATGCTGGCAGAACGCGTGCGCTTCTGATGCCACACTATGAATTGAGCCATTATTAAATGCTGCAGAATCAAGAAATTAGCAAGAAAGAAAAATACAATATCGACAAATTGCAGAAGCGCCTGCGCCGTAACGTCGGCGAGGCCATTGCCGATTTTAATATGATTGAAGAAGGCGACCGCATCATGGTTTGCCTCTCCGGCGGTAAAGACAGCTACACCATGCTGGAGATTTTGCGCAACTTGCAGAAAAGCGCGCCAATTTCCTTCTCCCTCGTGGCGGTCAACCTCGATCAAAAACAGCCGGGCTTCCCCGAACATATCCTGCCGGAATATCTTGAGCAGCTGGGCGTTGAATACAAGATTGTTGAAGAAAATACCTACGGCATTGTTAAAGAAAAAATTCCGGAAGGTAAAACCACCTGCTCGCTCTGCTCACGTCTGCGCCGCGGCATTCTTTACCGCACCGCTTCTGAGCTGGGCGCGACCAAAATCGCCCTGGGCCACCACCGCGACGATATCCTGCAGACCCTGTTCCTGAACATGTTCTACGGCGGGAAGATGAAAGGTATGCCGCCGAAGTTGATGAGCGACGACGGTAAACATATCGTGATTCGCCCGCTGGCCTACTGCCGGGAAAAAGATATTGAGCGTTTCTCCCAGGCGAAAGGTTTTCCGATTATTCCGTGTAATCTGTGCGGTTCGCAGCCCAACCTCCAGCGCCAGGTGATTGCCGATATGCTACGCGACTGGGACAAACGCTATCCAGGGCGCATCGAAACGATGTTTAGCGCGATGCAGAACGTGGTGCCTTCCCATCTTAGCGACGTTAACCTGTTCGATTTTAAGGGCATTCATCACGGTTCTGCGGTGATTGACGGCGGCGACCTGGCGTTCGATCGCGAAGAGATCCCGATGCAGCCGGCCGGTTGGCAGCCGGAAGAGGATGACGCGCAGTTGGATGAACTGCGCCTGAATGTGGTGGAAGTAAAATAACGTCTTTACGTCTCAGGCGCGCGCCTGAGACGCTTTTTTCGCGCTTATTTCAGCAAACGAACCCGGCAGGTCTTACCTTTAATCTTCCCGTTTTGCAGCTGCTTAAACGCTTTATGCGCTACGCCCTGGCGCACGGCAACGTAGACATGCGCCGGATGAACGGCGATCTTGCCGATGTCCGCGCCATCAAGGCCGATATCACCGGTCAACGCCCCCAGTACATCGCCCGCGCGCATCTTCGCTTTTTTTCCGCCATCAATGCACAGCGTGGCCATCTCTGCCTGCAGCGGCACAATAGTGCTATTTGCCGGCCCGTTCATCCAGTTGAGCTTTGTTTGCAACATTTCTGCAAGAATATTCGCGCGCTGCGCCTCTTCCGGCGCGCAGAGGCTAATCGCCAGACCGCTTTCGCCCGCGCGAGCGGTACGACCAATGCGGTGCACGTGAACCTCCGGGTCCCAGGCCAGCTCGTAGTTCACCACTAGCTCGAGCGACTTGATATCTAACCCGCGGGCGGCAACGTCGGTCGCTACCAGCACGCGCGAGCTCCCGTTAGCAAAGCGTACCAGCGTCTGGTCGCGGTCGCGCTGTTCAAGATCGCCGTGCAGCGACAGAGCGCTCTGGCCAGCGGCGTTTAGCGAATCGCAGACAGTCTGACAATCCTTTTTGGTATTGCAGAACACCACACAGGAAGCGGGCTGATGCTGGCTCAGCAGCTTTTGCAACAGCGTGATTTTTCCGTGTTGCGAAGTTTCAAAAAACTGCTGCTCAATAGCTGGCAACGCATCAACGGCATCAATTTCAATGGTCTGCGGGTTGTTCTGCACACGGCCGCTAATCGCCGCGATCGCTTCCGGCCAGGTAGCGGAAAACAACAGCGTCTGGCGCGAAGCCGGCGCAAAGCGGATCACTTCATCAATGGCGTCGCTAAACCCCATATCCAGCATGCGGTCCGCTTCGTCCATCACCAGCGTTTGTAGCGCGTCCAACGACACGGTGCCCTTTTGCAGGTGATCGAGCAAACGCCCCGGCGTGGCGACGATAATATGCGGCGCATGCTGTAGCGAGTCGCGCTGGGCGCCGAAAGGCTGGCCACCGCAGAGGGTCAAAATTTTAATATTCGCCAGAAAGCGCGCCAGACGACGCAGCTCACCAGCGACCTGATCCGCCAGTTCGCGGGTCGGACACAGCACCAGCGACTGCGTCTGGAACAGAGAAGCGTCAACGTGCTGGAGCAATCCGAGGCCGAATGCCGCCGTTTTACCGCTGCCGGTTTTTGCCTGCACGCGGACATCTTTACCCGCAAGAATAGCCGGCAAAGCCGCCGCCTGAACCGGGGTCATCGAAAGATACCCCAGTTCATTCAGGTTAGTGAGCTGGGCGGCGGGCAAAACATTCAGAGTTGAAAAAGCGGTCACAATTATTTCTCGCATTACATTTAGGGGCGGACAATCTGCTGGCGCGTATCGTCGCAGATCTCCGCTCCCGATGCGACAATTTAATCGGCTCATCGTCAGGCGGTGGGTCGGGTAACGGGCGCGGGCGGGGTTTAGGATCGTGGACCGGTACAGGATCGTTGGGTTCCGGCGGAATGGGGATTGAGTTCAGCGAATGAATACGCATATTGACTCCCGGTTATGGACGGGTACACCAGTTAAGCGTAGAAGCTGAGAAACAGAGCGCAAAAAAAAGCCGACTCATTAAAGTCGGCGTCGTACGAATCAATTGTGCTATGCAGTAATTCAAAAAAGGAAGTAAGACAATATGGAGCGCAACGCCCATCGCTTGACGTTGCATTCACCTGCGAGAGAGATATTGCCCTGAATGGGTAGACAGTTTATTGATTTCGCTCAAACATTGCCGGATTTTCATCATCATCACCGCGCCAAAAGACGATTCTTTACAACCATTTACTACGATGCAACCACCATGTAACACCCCCAATGAGAACGACTAACATTATGCAGAAAATAGAAAAACCCATATGCCAGCTATTGCCGGGAATGCCGCCGAGGTTGACGCCAAAGAGTCCGGTTAAAAAAGTGCTGGGTAGAAAAACCATTGCCATCAGCGACATCGTATAAGTTCTACGCGATAGCGACTCCTGCATAATTTGCGCGATTTCATCGCTCATGATCGCCGTGCGGGCGATGCAGCTATCAATCTCATCCAGACCTCGTCCCAGACGTTCGGCAATATCCTGCATCCGTCGCCGATGGTCGTCCGTCATCCACGGCAGACGCTCGCTGGCAAGCCTTGCATACACATCACGCTGCGGCGCCATATAGCGGCGCATGACGATAAGCTGTTTACGTAGTAACGCGAGGAAACCGCGCGGCGGGACCTGCTGATCCAACAAATCATCTTCCAGATCGATAATCCGGTCGTGAAGCTGCTCGATAAACTCGCTGGCGTGATCGGTTAGCGCATCGCAAACATCCACCAGCCAGCCGCCGCCGTCAACCGGGCCGTTTCCCTCACGCAAATCGCCGAGCACATCATCCAGCGCCAGGACTTTGCGCTGCCGGGTGGAGACAATCAAACGCTCGTCCATATAAAGACGCATCGCGACCAGTTGGTCCGGGCGCTCATCGGTACTGCCGTTAATACAGCGCAGCGTGATTAAAGCCCCATCGCCAATCCTCGTCACACGCGGGCGAGTGCTCTCGCCGGCCAGCGCATCGCGCACGTTATTGGGCAGCAGCGGCGTTGATGCCAGCCATTCCGCGCTATCAACATGGGTATAGTTGAGATGCAGCCAGCAAGGATGCTCTTTATCAATGGTGTCACTATCGACCAACGGCTTTACGCCGCCCTGCCCGTCGAACACCCATGCAAAAACGGCATCCGGCACGTTCAGTTCCGATCCCTTAATGGCGTCCACTGGACCTCCGTTAACTCATGCACATTTCCGTAGTCTAGCCTTACGCGACGGTTACGCAAGAGCTAATCAGGGCATGCTGCTGAATTCACTGGCGAAAAACGAGGAGTCTGAAAAAAAGAACCCGCCGGCGGCGGGTTGTGGATGTACCTTGCAATACTGTGTCTAACCTGCATTATCACTCTCCGCCAGACGCTGGGCTGACGGGAAGGCAGGCTAGCAGGAGCCGTTCACTTTTTCTCTTCTGCGTATTGACGAGCGTTGTCATGCAAATGGGTACACATACTTTTTTCCTCTATGTTAATAAGCAAAATAATAATAGAGCGATATTGCTGCTTTGCAAGTTTAACTGTGGCCTTTGGCGCTATTCAGATAGCGCAGAAATAGCAGCAGGTCTAAGTCGTTGCGTAGATGAAATTTAGACATAATCAGACGCTTATGTGCAAAAACCGTTTTATTGCAAAGCGAAAGTTCTCGGGCAATCGCGTTCACCGTTAGCCCCTGGTAGATTGCCGCCGCGATGATTCGCTGCTGTGGAGATAGCCTTCTCTGCGGGCAACGCTCGCATCGTAACACCGATTTTTGTTCCGCTGCCGGTGGAACCAGAATCCATGAGAGTTTAATTTTCGCCATAACCTGAGAGATTTTCTCATCGCGCCCAACAAAGACGATCTCTTCCAGGCAGAGCGGCAAAGCGCCTCTCCCCCGTTGATTTTGCCTGGCAACCAGGCCAATCAGCAATCCCGGTTTCCGATTTAACAACTCCGGATGACATACGAATTCAGCTCCGCGGCATAAATCCAGCACGACCACATCAGCATCCTGCACGATCCGTTCATTAAGCGATGCAGCACATTGTGTAGATAATGAGTACTCCGGGAAGATGCTCTGTAATATAAAGTGAAATCCTAAATTAAAAAACTGATTGTTATTTTTAATGACGATATTCAACATTGGCTTAGCCTGCTGAAGATAGTAAATCAAGTATTATCCAGACAGCTAACGATACGCAAAGTACCGCTATCGTCGTTTTACAAAACACGATATAAATAAACATTATTTTTCGACCTGAGAACTGGCGCCCCACGAAATTTAAGTAGAAATAGCGTTCTGGCGCAGCGAATCACACGGGCTAATTAAAACCTCCCCGCCCCGCTGTGGATTAATATCCCTCATCTTGACTAAAAAAGGATATTGCAAAAAACCTTATACCATTCACATGGATTATATTTACGCTCGCCGGAGCGTCGCCAGCCAGGCCGGCCGGCTTACAATCAAGCATCGTAAAAACCAACGCTATTACGGCTGAAGTGAATTCTCATCTAAATACACTCATTAACTCAAGTTATTTTTCGGTATAATTTTAGACTATTCATAACTTGCATTGTTGATCTTCTCAGAGGTTATTGGCTGCCAGAGGGGAGGACTCCCCGGCGGAAAAATGGGAGAGTGACAAACTATCCTGCGTAAGCATTCAACAAAACGTCACCTCTGTGGGGCATCACGTTCGGCGCATTCCTTTTTCGGTAAAATGCTGTATTATGCGATTTATTGCAGCATTTTGCGGGTTTAGATTATGCACAAAACGGCCAGACAGAAATATCTAATTGATATTCTTAGCGAAAAAGGCCAGGTCACTATCAGTGAGCTGGTCGATAACCTGCAGGTTTCTGCAGATACGCTGCGCCGCGATCTCAGCGACCTCGAGAAACAGGGGCTGGCCCAGAAAAACCACGGCGGCGCTATCGCGCTCAATCTCTCCATCATGAATCGCCAGAACAGGAATACGCTGCTACCGGATATCAAGCAGCGCTTAGGTAAAATGGTGGCGGAGAAAATCCCCGGCGGATCCACGCTGTTCCTTGACGCGGGGAGTACCGTGCTGGCCGTCGCCGCTCAGATACAGGGCCCGATGACGGTGATCACCACCTCTTTGGATATCGCCCAGCACTTCAGCGCGCGTGCGGATATTCAGCTTATTTTGCTGGGGGGGAAATGGGATATGCAGCAGCGCCTTTTTGCCGGTAGCGCTACGGTTTCGCTACTGGAACGCTATCGGGCGGATATCGCTATTCTCGGCGCCTGCGCGCTCCATGCCGATCTCGGCCTCAGCGCCAGCCAGGAGGCGGACGCTGAAGTTAAGCGCGCCATGCTGGCGGCCAGCGCGGAACATTGGCTGGTGGCCGATCATATGAAACTCAATCACTGCGAGCCCTGGCTGGTTGCCGGACTCGCCGACATCCATCAGCTCTTTCTTGATCGTCCATGGGAAGAACTGAAGGATAACGGCTCAATACAACTCACTATCGCTGATGCTTAAGAACGCGGAGATGCTTATGACTAACGGTAAGAATATTAATATTGCCCTGATTGGCTACGGATTCGTCGGAAAAACTTTTCATGCTCCGCTGATCCAGTCCGTCAACGGCTTGAATCTGGCGATTGTCGCCTCGCGCGATGAAGATAAAGTGAAACGCGACCTGCCGAATGTCACCGTCATCGCATCGCCTGAAGAGGCCATTCAGCATCCGGATGTCGATCTGGTGGTTATCGCCTCTCCTAACGCCACCCACGCTTCGCTTGCCCGTCTGGCCTTAAACGCCGGCAAGCACGTCGTTGTCGACAAACCGTTTACTCTTGATATGCAGGAAGCCCGCGAACTGATTGCGCTCGCGGAAGAGAAACAGAGGGTGCTGTCAGTGTTCCATAACCGCCGCTGGGACAGCGATTATCTGGCCGTGAAGCAGGTTATCGAACAGGAGCTCATCGGAAAAGTTAAACATTTTGAATCCCATTTTGACCGCTTCCGCCCGGAAGTACGCGTCCGCTGGCGGGAGCAGAACGTACCGGGCAGCGGCCTGTGGTTTGATTTAGGCCCGCATCTGATCGACCAGGCGCTGCAGCTGTTCGGCCTGCCGCAGTCGGTGCAGGGGAACATCGCCACTCTGCGTGAAGGCGCGGAGATCAATGACTGGGCGCACGTGGTGCTGAACTATCCGCAGCACAAAGTGATTCTGCACTGCAGCATGCTGGTCGCAGGTGGCGTATCGCGCTTTACCGTCCATGGCGATAAAGGCAGCGCCGTCAAACAACGCGCAGACCAGCAGGAGAGCCAGCTGCTGGCGGGCGTGATTCCGGGCAGCGAAAGCTGGGGCGCGGACGACGATAGCCTGGTGGTGTTTGACGCGGACCTGCGCGCCAGTGAAATCAGCGCGCCACGAGGCGATCAGCGCCAGTACTATATTCACGTCCGCGACGCGCTGACCGGCAAAATCAACAATCCGGTATCGCCATTAGAGGCGCTCGCCGTGATGGCGGTGCTGGAAGCGGCTGTGCAATCCGCCGAGAGCGGTACAACGCAAACTCTCGCGCTGACCGCAGATGAACTGGCGGGTCTGCAATAAGCGCTGCGCAATATGTCTGAGGGATAGTCGCCCCCCTTTAATGCCAGCCTACAGTTTCACCCGCAGCAAATCGCTGAGCCGGGTGGTGTAGGCTGGCGACAGCATCTGCCGCTTCATCTCCCAGCTGCGCTCTATCCCCTGCCCGGCAAACCAGAGCCGGCCTTTTTCACGTCGATTAACAGAATCAAGAACCGTCATCAGCTGTTCACTATTCGCGCGCGGCCGATAGTCGTCAAACAGGCCTAACTGCGCCACCCCCTGGCTAAAGAAATCGCCCAGCATCACGCCGCACTTTTGATATCGGTATCCCTCTCGCCAGATGGTATCCAGGCATTTTAGCGCCGCCGCGATGATATCCCGGCTATCCTGGGTCGGGATGTGGATTTTCGTGCCGGCATCATTGCCGTAATAGACTTCATTACCCGCAAACGGGCTGGTCTTCACAAAAACGGAAATATAGCGGCAGTACTGATGCTCCGCGCGCAGCTTCTCGGCGGCGCGGACCGCATGGCTGCACACCGCTTCACGCATCGCCCCGTATTCACTCACCTTCTGACTGAATGAACGCGAGCAGATAATTTGCTGTTTAGTCGGCATATACTCTTCCAGCTCAAGGCAGGGCTCGCCTCTCAGTTCCCGCACGGTGCGCTCCATCACGACGCTGAAATGTTTTCTGATAAGCGAAGCGGGCGTCTCGGCCAGCTGAAGCGCCGTGTTGATCCCCATATCATTGAGCTTTTTCGCAATGCGGCGCCCTACCCCCCAGACCTCACCGACGACCACCTTCTCCAGCAACTTTCTCTGCCTGACCGGTAAGGAGAGATCGACCACGCCCTCGAACTTTGGCCACCTTTTGGCCGCATAATTAGCCAGCTTAGCCAGCGTTTTCGTCGGCCCGATCCCTACCCCCACCGTCAGACCGGTACACTGGAGTAATGTACTACGCACATGGCGACCAAATGACTCAAGCTCCTCAGAACGATGGATCCCGGCCAAATTCACGAACGCTTCATCAATAGAATATTGATGAACCGCGGGGGCCAGCTCTTCGAGAATCGTCATGACCCGATGGGACATATCGCCATAAAGGGCATAGTTGCTGCTAAACACCGCCACCTGATGGCGTTCAAACTGTGATTTCACTTTGAAATAGGGCGCGCCCATTGGAATCTCCAGCCGTTTAGCCTCGTGATTCCTGGCGATGACGCAGCCATCGTTGTTGCTCAACACCACCACCGGACGCCCGCGTAAATCAGGGCGAAAGGCCGTTTCACAGCTGGCATAAAATGAATTCACATCGACCAGGGCAAACATCAGCGAAGCCTGTTGATGCTGAAAGTGACGACACCAAAAATCTCCAGCGCCTCACCGTCGTTGTGCAGCACAATGGGTGGAAAATCTGGATTCATCGGCAAGAGTTGCATGATGGGGTGCGTACAGAGGCGTTTAACCGTGTACTCGCCGCCGACGGAGGCGATGATGATATCACCATGTTTCGCTTTCAGGCCACGGTCCACCACCAGCAGCGTGCCTTCATAAATGCCGGCATCAACCATTGACGTGCCCGTCGCCATGACAAAATAGGTCGCCGCGGGATGGCTGATACAAAGCTCATTGAGATCTATCCCCTTCTCAATGTAATCCTGCGCGGGGCTGGGAAAGCCGCATGAAACAAGGTCGCTAAACAGCGGAATCGACACGATCTTTCGCAATTCAACCGGTTGATAAAACATCATATTAGAGTCACCCGTGACAATACTGTATTTATATACAGTATCAATAGTTCATCCGAGTTTTTCAAGTCGCCCGTCAGAGATTGGTGCGAAGACGTTGAAGTTGCGCTGAATTTTGCATCCGGGTTTGCACAGGACGCCTTCCTCGTACGTATTACAGATGGTTTTGTACTGCATGCTGGAAATTTCCGCAAATTGGGAGGAGGATAGAATCCGTTGAGGCGTACTTTGCTCATAGCCTGTTGTGGTCCACCCGACATACTGAACCGGAGATTCATATGTATTACACGTTAGGAGACAAAACTCTCCACTTTTATCGTTATCAGTGCCGCTTTTATGTCGCTCATTGGGACGGAGGGCATGTAATGACGGAGAAGTTCAAGCCGTTTATTGCCTCAATCACCGAAAAAACCGGCCTTGAGGCAAAGAACGTTGAGGCGGCGGCGCGGGACTACTTCAATAACGTCGACTGATATTGTACGCCATACCATCGCTATCGGCTTATTCGCATAGCGATGGTAACGATGGACGAACGGCGGAAAGCATAAGAAAAGCCGTGTCACGCGATCGTAAAACAAAGCCTGTAGGATAAGCCCGGACGCCACCAGCGCTAAAACGAGGTGAAGAGATGGGAACAGTTAAAGCCAGTAATCTGGAACAGGCAAAGCAGCTTCTGCAGTCCGGCGACGCTATTAAACTCGAACTGGATTTCGAGCTCGACTCTGATGAATTTTTTAATTTTGCTATCGAGTACTGTACGAATGGAGCGAAGCTTACGCGAGCCGGCGATCACTTTCAGATTTCACGTAAAAAAAAGTAGCCTGAGCGTTATCCCCGCGATTCCCAGCATCACAGGGGCCTTCGTTTTTAGCGCCTGTGATGCTCGCCAGCAGAATAAAAACATCCTCATAAATTAACCTGGAATATTGATACATCGCGCATTTTCGTTGCCGAGGGAGGAATATTGTAGCTGCGGTATCTTACCGAGGGTTAAACCGTGAAAAAACTATTAATATGCTGTTTGTTTGGCGAAACGGCAGGGATTATTGCCCGCAGAATGCAAAAAATTGCTGACGATCGGCAACTGGATTTATTAATCAGCGCCGTTGGGGTTGAAAATTTCTTTAGCGTCGCTCCCGCTTACGATGCCGTGCTGGTTGCCCCGCATATCCAGTATAAGGTCGAGCAATTCACTCGCGCACCGCAGGCACCACAAGACATTGCCGTTATTGAAAGTTTGCCCTATGCCTCATTTGATGGTGAGAAGATCCTTAACTTCGCCCTGAATACGCTGCTGTAATCTCTCTCCTGTCAAAAGAACCCGTGACTGCACGGGTTCTTTTGAGATGAATTATCTGAACGGCGCGTCAAGAGGTACTTCGGCGTCAGGTTCATGGGTAATACGGTTGCGAAGATCGCGACGAATCATCTCAATGGCCCAGAACCAAAAAATATGTCCCAGCAATTCCGAAATATACTCATCGGCAGGAATATTCAATAACGAAGGCGTCAGCCCCAGTAGCGGAAATGAGATCCAGTGAACGGCGATGGTGGCGACAATTCCCGCCCATGCTCCCTGCCATAATTTCACTTTCGGAAAGACTTCCGCGACGACACAATAGCCAACGGCAAACACCAGCGAGAATATAATATGCGTGACCATCACCGGATTGATGATGTGTTCGGAGAAAGTATATACCGTATGCGTTGGGTCAATTCCCAGATAGTCGCGTAAGAAAAGATAAGGTGGATTAAACTCATCTCTGCCGCCGGAGAAAGTACGCGGCGGTAATGGAACTTCAGCCCCCCATTTAACAAACGCCGACATAATTCCTGCAATCACCCCGACAAATAGCGCTACGCCATAACGACGTCGCCCGGGTGTTGTTTGTATAAAAAAGTCCTTAATCGCCATAAAAAATCACCATTAATTTATTACATTTATTTCCCCTGTGTCATA
Source organism: Klebsiella pasteurii (assembly GCF_018139045.1). Taxonomy (NCBI): domain Bacteria; kingdom Pseudomonadati; phylum Pseudomonadota; class Gammaproteobacteria; order Enterobacterales; family Enterobacteriaceae; genus Klebsiella; species Klebsiella pasteurii. The sequence continues at coordinate 737,159 of NZ_CP073236.1, read as the reverse complement.
TTTAAGGGCATTGGCGATTATCAACATTGATCACGATCACACTTTTCTCAGGTGCCATGACGACCAATTATATACTGTAATTATGACCATAGGTCTATTACCAGCAGATAAAGAGCCCCCTTTTTATTCAAAGGACGCTCTTTCCGGGACGATGCTTTTATTGCCCAAAACGGTAACTGATGCCCGCCATCATGGAGTTTACATCGCTGCTCACGCCAATTTGATTTTCGTTACCCACATTGTTGACCCACTGGTACTCCAGACGTCCCGACCATCTGTCATTAAATGCATATTCGGTGCCGAAAGCCAGTACCGGGCGCACGCCGGTGTCAAATCGATTTTTTCCATTCACGTCGGATTCCGCGCGATAGCCCATCATCCCTGCCCGGCCGTAAAGATCCCAGTCGCTGGTCAGGCTATAACTGGCCTTCAACGAAAGCTGTAGTCCCTGACTTTTCATTTGCGAACCGGATGCGCCATGGCGACCATTGATACCCATATTGCCTAAATAGTCATAGCCACCTTCAACCGCCAGCCAGGGGTTAATCTGATAGCCGGTAAACACACCGCCGCCGACGTTATCGCGGTCGACATCGACTTGCCGATCGGTGCTGGAATCGCCGTAGTGCGACCAGCCAAATTTAGATCCCGCGTACCAGGTTCCTGTCTCCGCAGCAGCAAAAGCTGCCGTCGCCGTAAAAGCATGGGCAATAATTAACGTAATAAGCGTCTTCTTCATAATCATCTCGTTGTCGACCCGTTGTCGAATAAATGTCATCGTAAATATTAAGTGGGTCTACAATAAAATATTAACACCGCGCTGATAATCGTTTTATTATTTAAATTTGGACAACCCGCCAGCCCTAAAACCGCTCGGGTAACTTATTCACGCCAATCAAGTCCCCCGTATTTAAACGTAATATAGTTACCACATTTTAACGCCGATAATACGTTTAATACACTGCTATGTGATAAGTGGGTCCCCCCCTGAATATAACCCAGAATAGATAGGCGCATCCGTGTCTGTTCGGGAAGCGGTCCTATCTCCTCCGTTGATAAAAAGGTACAGCTGTGGTTGATTTTTATGTGTCCTGGTCATACGTTTTCGCGGCTCAACGTTCATTTTTCGGCAATCGGTGTCAGGAGCGCCGTTAAACGCGGGATACTCGCTTCCGGGCGGACGGGCGGTAGGATATGCATAGGAATACCAGATGAGTTCTGGTTTAAAAATTATAGAACGCAACAAGTTTTCCGCAAGAATTGCGAGACTACGCATTTACTCACATCTGCAAAGATAAGAAAAGTACGGTCTGATTTGAATTTAAACAAACTAAAAAGCTGCCCGCAGGCAGCCGATCGAAATGGTAATAACGCTTACGATTCAGATATCAAAGGCCCTTTTCAAGGGCCCAATCTTACTTCCGTAACTCAAGCGATGCCGAGTTTCTGGACATATGCGCTGCGATATTATCGAATGTAATCATCGAGGATTTACAAAAAATGCATTTCGCGCCAAACGGATTTTTTTCAGAAACATCGTAGGTGGATGTTCTGTACTGCGACCCATGACAGCATGGGCATCTGAAATGAATGTGGTCAATCATGATGTTAGCCTCTTTTTGCTACAACATTCTCTACCGCAGGGACATTTAGCCATATTTCACAGAAAACACCTTCCCGGCTTTTCTGTCACAGCGTGAAAACGCTGCTCTGAATGGTTGAGAATAACAATGACATCATTGTCATTACTGCTTATAGATACCTCTGAAGCGCACTTCAGACTGAAATCTATTACTGCACCAGCGATTTTTTAATGTTGTTAATTTCTTAGTTTGCCCGAGGGCACGTAATGTTCGGTAGATTTCAATAAAATAATCGTGTGCTATTGGGATAACGTTATCTCTTATGCACTTTTGCACGCTAAACGGAAAATTCCAGGCCAATCCCTTCTCTATCGCCGTTTGCGCCAGTTTGTGAACCTGTCTACTCGGGTTTAGACCGTCATCGTTGTCGCAGGTTCAAAAAACTTTAAAATTATTCGCTTCACAGAGCTTAATTAATCACGATAGGGAGAGTCTAAAGAAGGATTATCTATGGATAACGCTTGAGATGAGAACTGCTTCACTAAACCGTTTATTACTGGATCTGTGTAGTAAATCGACCTGCTATTAATCACATAGATGCCGATCGATAGCAAGCTTTATTTTCACCCCGCAGCGCACTGAGAAAAAACGCGACCTGAAAAGATAGGTAAGGTAGTCGGCCGGAGCCCGCAAAGCCTTCGTTGAAGACAAGAGCAATGATCAGCCCCAGAGTGGAAACGTTAAGCTCTTATCCGGGACCAGATTCGCAGCCTGGAAACATTTATCCCCGGAGAGCAGCGTAACGGCATCTTGTTCAACCGAACGCTCCTCCCCTTCTGAATCGAATCGCCAGGCTATTTTTCTGGCGCAAGGCGTCAGAAAAATAGCGTCAGACGGAAAGCCGTAGTAACCCGCACAAAACAGAATCTCTAACTAATCGTCAGCTCATTCACAACGCTCGCTACGCTTTTGACGCTGCGAATGTTGCCGATCCCCGTGCCGAGCGAGATATAGCCTTCCTCAGCGTTGCCTTCCAGCATGCCGATACGCAAGCCGCGTAATCCCCCCATGGCTTCGCCGAGCGCCTCGCGGCTGGCGCCGGCTTTATCCATCGACACCAGTGTTTCGGCCAGCCTGCCCGGCAGCGAGCGATAGAAATGCGGCAGCGTGCGGAAAAGCCGTAAATCAAGGCCATTGGCGGCAATAATTCTTTTTTTGACTGAGGCCGGCACTCTGCTTTCTTCCGTCGCGATAAAAACCGAACCGGCAAATATCCCTTCCGCGCCGAGCGCGTGCGCCGCTCTGGCGGTACGGTTGTCGGTAATACCGCCAGCCGCCATCACCGGAATGCGATCCACCGCATCGGCAATCAGCGGCACGATTGAAAAGGTTCCCAGCACGGTACCCGGCAATGTCCCTCCTTCATCAAAACCGGTCGCGACGATGATATCGGCGCCAGCGGCTTCAGCAAGGCGGGTATTTTCAGGCGTCGGATTGATATCACGGTAAATGACAGCAATACCTGCCTCTTTTAATTCGTTGAATAGCGCCGGTATGAGCGCCCCTTCACCGTAACCGGTATACACCACGGCCCTGATGCCCTCTTCTTTTATCACCTGCAGAATAGGCGGGGTCCAGATATCGTTTTCAGGCATTGGGATCAGGTTCACGCCGAAAGGCTTTTCGGTCAGCCGTTTGGTTTTGCGGATCTCTTCGCGCATTTTTTCAGCGGTTTCTTCCGGCGTGGAAACCGCGGTCTCAGCGGTTAAACCCGCATTGGGCCCCAGCACACCAAGCCCGCCTGCATTGCTGACGGCGGCGACTAAACGGGCATCGGTTAGCCACGATAGCGGCCCCTGAATAACCGGTTTTTCTATATTCAGGATCTGACAGATACGGTTATTTTTCATGGTGCAATATCCTTCACAATAGCGCTATGGCGCGGTTCAGTTTCTTAGTGGAAGGAGTGTAGGCCGTAAGATTATTTAGAAAAATAGCCAAAAAAATTCATCACTATTATAAAATCAGTAACAATGAAATCTCCCGATGTGGGCAAAAGAAACTAACTATGCAAATAAATCTCTTCGAATCGATTCGCATTTTTATTGAAATTGTCGAGGCGGGCAGTTTTACTCAGGCGGCGGAACATCTGCAAATCCATCGTCCCGCCGTTACGAAAGCCTTGCAGCTGCTGGAGCAGCACTGCGGCACACGTTTGCTGCAGCGAACAACGCGTCGTATTAACCTGACGCCTGACGGGGAAGCGTTTTATCGTCAGAGCAAACCTTTACTCTCCCAGGCGGATGCGTTGCTGGAGTCGTTTGGTACAGACCGGGTATTGCACGGCCAGCTGCGAGTCGACATGCCTGTCGCTTTTGCGACGTTATTGGTCGTTCCCCATCTGCCTGATTTTTATCGTCAGCATCCTGGCGTCGAAATCATCCTCAGTAGCTCGGACCGCCGTCAGGATATGCTGCGCGATGGGCTTGACTGCCTGCTGCGGGTAGGACAACTGGATGACGGGGACTATATCGCCCGCAAGTTGGGCAGCATTAAAATGACGACCTGCGCCAGCCCGGCCTATATTGCGAGCCACGGCGCGCCGCAAACGCTGGAGGATTTGCAGGATCATCAGGCTATCAACTGGATTAACAGCAGCAGCAGGCAAATTATGCCGTGGACCTTTGCGACGCCAGAGGGTATCACCGAAATGACGCTTCCCGGTAAGCTGGTCATCGATAACTCTGAAACTTATTTATCGGCAGGCCTGGCGGGGCTGGGATTAGTTCAGGGAATGAACCTTTTTTTACAACCTTATCTCGACCGCAGCCTTTTAGTGGAAGTCTTACCCGACAACCCCTCCCCCGACCGCAAACTGTCACTCTTGTATCCGCACCGCCATCTCTCACGCAAAGTGCGGGCGTTTACCGAGTGGCTAGAGAGCTTATTGTCAAAGACGCGATGCGACGTTAAACAGTAACGGTAGCGCCTGTCATCGACCAGAAAGTGCCCCGGAGAAGGTTATGCCCCTCAGGAATGACGGCTTAGATTCTCAGGGTGTCAATCACCGCCCGCAGCGCGGGCGACACGTTGCGATGGGGATAATAGAGAAAAGAGCCTTCCAGCCGCTGGCTGTAGCGTTGCAAAACTCTGATAAGCGCGCCTCGCTCTAAGTCGTCGGCGACCAGCTCCTGCGGGACATAAGCCAGACCCAGACCCAACCTGGCGGCTTTTGCCTCCATATAGCTGTCAGCAAAGGCCCACTGCCCCTGCGGACGATGGGTGATTTTTTTACCGTCCTGATCGAGCTCCCAGCCGTACAGGCTTCCGTCGCCAAACTGATAGGCGATGCAGGGATGAATCACTAAATCTGCGGGCGTTTGCGGAAAGCCGTAGCGGCGAAAATGCTCGGGCGTGCCGACAACAACCATCTCCATATCTGGCGAAATGCGCACCGCCACCATGCCGCCGCCGACTTCCGGCCCCAGACGCACCCCGGCATCAAACCGCTCCGCGATAATATCGACAAACCGGCTTTCGCCGATCAGTTCCAGGCGGATATCAGGATAGCGTTGTTTAAATACCGCCAGCTTCGGCAGGAGCACTTTATCAATAGCGTGCTGGCTGGCATTGATGCGGACGGTACCGGACGGGGTATGGCGATAATACGCCAGCGTGGATAGCCCCGAGTCTAACGCATCAAAGCCGGATTCGACGGTTTGATAGAGCTGCTCGCCCGCCTGGGTGAGCGAAAGTTTGCGGGTGGTACGCACCAGAAGCTGCACGCCCAGCCGCTTTTCCAGTTCACGAACGGAACGGCTAACGCCGGATTGCGCCAGCCCAAGCCGCTGCGCCGCGGCGGTAAAACTGCCCTCCCGCACCACCAGCATAAACAGGTACAGATCGTTATAGTTTTCCCGTTTTGCCATGATTCCTCCCGCGCCTGCGTCGTAATTTATAACAATATGATATGAATTTTAGCACTTTTCACCCACTAATCAGCACTCTGGCTGCTAACTATAATCAGCGCATTGCAACAAAGCACAGCAGCGTTATCCGTATGAAACCTGTATCTGGAACCTGTTTTAGGGGAATGATTAATGAAAGCGTTTACCAGAAAACTGACGGCCGCCATGCCTGCCATGCTGCTATGCGCGTCACTAAGTGGAGTCACCACCATGAGCTATGCCGAGACAACCAATCCAAACGCGCCCGTTTCGATGGTCGAAAAATGGGACAAAACCTTCGCGGAAAGCACGAAAGTCAGTCACCGTAAGGTGAGCTTCCAGAACCGGTACGGGATCACCCTGGTCGGCGATCTCTACATTCCGCAAGATCGCGGCGAACGCAAGCTGGCGGCGATCGCTGTCAGCGGCCCCTTCGGCGCGGTGAAAGAGCAGTCCAGCGGTCTCTATGCACAGACCTTGGCGGAACAGGGTTTCGTCACCCTGGCCTTCGATCCTTCTTATACGGGCGAAAGCGGCGGCTATCCGCGTAACGTTGCCTCTCCAGATATCAACACCGAGGATTTCAGCGCGGCAGTCGATTTCTTAGGTCTGCAAAGCGAGGTGGACCGCAACCGTATCGGGCTGCTCGGCATTTGCGGCTGGGGCGGCATGGCGCTTAACGACGCCGCGATGGATACCCGCGTGAAAGCGGTGGCCACCAGCGTCATGTACGACATGAGCCGCGCGATGGGCCATGGGGTTGGCGACGGTAAAGATCGCTATACCACCGCCGATCGCCGCGCCGTACTGCGCTACCTCAACGAACAGCGCTGGAAGGATGCGGAAAACAGCACCTACTCACCGGGCGGACATGATATTTACGTCGATGAGAAAAGTAACGCCAGCGCGGGCGATCGTATCTTGCCAGAAACCTTACCCGCCAACCCAAACCCGGTTTTGAAAGAGTTTTTTGACTATTACCGGATGCCGCGCGGTTTCCACGCCCGCTCCGTGAACTCAACCGGCGCGTGGAATGCGACCATGCCGCTGTCGTTTATGAATATGCCGCTGCTGAGCTATGCCAATGAAGTCACCATCCCGACGCTGATCGTGACCGGTGAAAAAGCGCATTCCCGTTATTTTGCCGAAGACGCCTTTAAGGCCATCGGCAACAAAGAGAAAGAGCTGATAATCGTCCCCGGCGCGAACCATGTCGATCTCTATGATAATGCGGCCGGTAAAATTCCGTTTGCCAAATTTGAACAGTTTTTCAAAACCAACCTGAGATAACGACCGAAAGCCGTTCGCAATTCGCGGGCGGCGTTCCATCGCCCGCTCTTTACCCTTACCCACGTTTTTTGTCGTTATGCCATCAATAGCGTCTGATCCGGCCGCGCCTGAAGCGGGCCGGGAAAATATTCAGGGATGCAGATCATGTCCACACTGAGCCGTACTACACCACCCACGCCAGCGCACGCCCACTGGGGCGGCGTATTTGCCATGACGCTGTGCGTTTTTGTCCTCATAGCTTCCGAATTTATGCCGGTCAGCCTGCTGACGCCGATTGCCAGAGATTTAAACGTCACCGAGGGGCTGGCAGGCCAGGGCATTGCGATTTCCGGCGCCCTTGCGGTGCTGACCAGCCTGACTATCTCCAACCTTGCCGGGAGTCTGAATCGTAAATATCTCCTGCTGGGGCTGACGGTTCTGATGGCGGCGTCGGGTTTGATTGTCGCGCTGGCGTCCAGCTATGCGGTTTATATGGCGGGAAGGGCCCTGATTGGTATCGTCATCGGTGGATTCTGGTCGATGTCGGCGGCCACCGCCATCAGGCTGGTGCCGCAGCGCCAGGTTCCCCGCGCGCTGGCGATTTTCAACGGCGGTAACGCGCTGGCGACCGTCGTGGCGGCGCCGCTGGGCAGCTATCTGGGGTCAACCGTCGGCTGGCGCGGCGCCTTTTTATGCCTGGCGCCGCTGGCGATAGCCGCCTTTGTCTGGCAGTGCGTCAGCCTGCCCGCGATGGAAAGCGATAACGCGAGCCGGCCGCGCGGCTCCGCGCTTCGCCTGTTCAGAACGCCCATCGTCGCTATCGGCCTGCTGGCCTGCGGACTCTTCTTCATGGGGCAGTTTACCCTATTTACCTACGTGCGGCCGTTTCTGGAAACGGTGACCGGCGTCAGCGCCTCTGGCCTGTCCCTGATTTTGCTCGCGATAGGCATCGCGGGTTTTATCGGCACCCTGGGCGTTTCGCCACTCCTCACCGCCCGGTTTTATCAGACCTTAATCACTCTCCCCTTACTGATGGCCGCGATTGCCGGAACGTTGCTGCTGGCAGGACACCACGCCTGTGCCGTAGCCATTCTGTTAAGCTTGTGGGGAATGCTGGCGACGGCGGCGCCAACCGGCTGGTGGACGTGGATAGCGCGGACGCTGCCCGACGACGCGGAAGCAGGTGGCGGACTGATGGTCGCCGTGATTCAGCTGTCGATTGCGCTGGGTTCGACGGCAGGAGGCGTGGTATTTGACCGCCTGGGGTGGCAAAGCGCTTTTGGATTGAGTGGAATATTGCTGCTTGCCGCGGTCGGAATAACGGTGATCGCTGGTCGCCTGGCGAGGAAGTAGGCTAAGGCTGCGGTTTTTTCTCGCCGCGCGTCGTGCGTATAATGCAGTTTCAATACGCGCTGAAAAACTGCGGCTAAAAATATGAATCTCAATCGGTGTTGTTATTTACTCCTGATCGCCGCGGCGATCGGCTGCATTTTTACCTCCTGGCCTTTTGCTATTTGGCTCCTGCTGATCAACGTCCTGACGCTGGCGATTTACGGTGTGGACAAAATGGCGGCGCGCAGGGCCTGGCGCAGGGTGCCGGAGTCCACGTTGCTGGTGTTTGGGCTCGTGGGCGGCTGGGCTGGCGCGATAGCGGGTCAGCAGCTGTTCCGCCACAAAACGCAAAAGCAGCCATTCAGGACCTGGTTCATCATCAGCGCGATCGCCAGTCTCTCAGGGATGGCGGTGATTTATGTGCTCTATCCTTTTTCTTTTTATTAATTTCCGGCGAGGCTAACGGCTTGCAAAAGAGGGGAATGCACTCAATCGGTCGCTATTCGTAGTATATTGAGAGTACTGTTGATTATCAGGTGTCCCTTATGACCTACTCCATCGGTGAATTTGCGCAGCTTTGCGGCATTAACGCGACGACGCTCCGCGCCTGGCAGCGTCGCTACGGGCTCCTTAAGCCACAGCGCACCGATGGCGGCCATCGCCTGTACAACGATGACGATATCCAGCAGGCGCTCAAAATTCTCGACTGGGTCAAAAAAGGGGTTCCTGTCAGCCAGGTGAAACCCCTACTGGCGCGTCCCGGCGCGCGTCGGACGAATAACTGGCTCATCTTGCAGGAGAGCATGCTCCAGCGGCTGAAAGAGGGGAAAATCGAATCCCTGCGCCAGCTGATTTACGACGCCGGGCGCGAATCCCCTCGCCCCGAGCTGGTCACCGAGGTGCTACGCCCGCTGCGCAGCCAGGTCTCCGCCAACGTACCGGCAATCATGACGCTGCGCGAAATCCTCGACGGGATCATCATCGCCTACACCTCCTTCTGCCTCGAAGGGGACAAAAAGGCGCCCGGTGATAACTATTTGATCACCGGCTGGCATCTGACGGACGCATGCGAAATCTGGCTTGAAGCGCTCAAACGCACCGGACAGGGCCACCGCATCGACGTCCTTCCGACGCCCCCGGCAACCCTGGCGCCGGAGATCCTGCCGGAGCGCAAATGGCTGCTGGTGACGACCGGTAAACTCTCCCCTGCTCGCCAGAAGCAGGTTGAACGCTGGCAGCAGCAGGTGGTCTCCCTGGAGATTGTCGCGCTGTAATTTAGCGCGCCTCGGCTAACACGTCCTTCGTAATATCCCCGTAAACCGATCCTCTGTGCGTTAAATGCGCCCCCTGTCCGCGCCGTCTGTCTGCTCAAGGCGCGGCGGACATGCCCTTTCGCCTCTCGCTAAAGCCTCAAACCTGCACAGCAGAGATAAAAATAACCATATGATTTTTAATAAAAATAAAAAATATTTCAGCCAAAACTTGGACAAATATTATTAATTGTGTAAGTTTTAAATACGCTATGTTGATTCACTCTGGATGTGAGCCATGAGTCCTTCGCCCTCCGTTCTCAGCCGTTTTACCGAGTACTACGCCATGCTGGATACCCAGCCGCCCTCGGCGCTGGCCGCGCTCTATCATGCGAATGCCGTACTGATCGATCCGTTTGGCCAGCATCGGGGACTATCCGCGATCCAGGGGTATTTTTCCCATCTGCTAGCCAACGTGGAGCGGTGCCGCTTCACCATCAATACGCCGGTCTGCAACGCTCAGCGGTTTGCCGTCGCCTGGACTATGCACTGGTCACATCCGCGCCTGGCCGGCGGGAAGGCGTTAGAACTTGCGGGCTGCTCGATGGTTACGGTTGAAGAGGAGCGGATTATTTACCAGCGCGACTACTACGACGCCGGAGAGATGCTGTACGAACATCTTCCCCTGGTGGGCTGGGCGGTACGCGGCGTCAAGCGGAGGGTGCGGACATGATGACGGTGCTTATCACCGGCGCCAGCTCCGGGATTGGCGCCGAGCTCGCCAAATCCTTCGCTGCGGATGGCCACTCCGTCATCGCATGCGGTCGCGATCCGTCACGTCTGACGGCGCTACAGCAGCACAGCCCCAACATCAGCCTCCGCCCATTTGATATGACGGACAGGGAGGCCTGTCGCCGGGCGCTCGCGGAGTGCCAGGCCGATCTGATCATTCTCTGCGCCGGGACCTGCGAATACCTGGACCACGGCACGGTAGATGCCGCGCTGGTGGAACGGACGATCGCCACCAACTTTCTCGGGCCGGTGAACTGCCTGGAGGCGCTTCAGCAGCGGCTGTCTGCCGGCAATCGCGTAGTGCTGGTAAGTTCAATGGCGCACTGGCTGCCCTTCCCTCGCGCCGAGGCGTATGGCGCCTCCAAAGCGGCGCTAACCTGGTTTGCCAACAGCCTGCGCCTGGACTGGGAGCCGAAAGGCATTGCCATCACGGTGGTCTCGCCGGGATTCGTCGATACCCCGCTGACGCGCAAAAACGATTTTCCCATGCCCGGCCAGGTGAGCGTGGAGCAGGCGGTAAAGGCGATTCGCCGCGGTCTGGCGAAAGGTAAAAATCATATCGTCTTCCCGACAGGTTTTGGCATGCTCCTGCGCCTGCTGGCAGGGCTTCCCGAAGGTCTGCAACGCCTACTGTTGCGCAGGATGGTACGCTCATGAATATCGCGATTATTGGCAGCGGCATTGCCGGTCTGACCTGCGCCTGGCGCCTTGCCGGACAACACCAGGTCACCCTGTTCGAAGCAGCATCCACGCCGGGGGGACATACCGCCACGGTGGATATCGCCACGCCGCAGGGCACATGGGCCATCGATACCGGGTTCATCGTTTACAACGATCGCACCTATCCGCGCTTTATGGGGCTGCTCAGCGAACTGGGCCTCAGCGGTCAAAAAACGCAAATGAGCTTCTCGGTACACAACCCGCAGAGCGGGCTGGAGTATAACGGCCACAGCCTGAGCTCGCTTTTCGCCCAGCGGCGCAACCTGGTAAAGCCGGCCTTCTGGGGATTGCTGACGGAGATCGTCCGCTTTAACCGTCTGGCGAAACAGGCTCTGGCGGGGGCGTTCGACCCGGGCGCCACGCTACAGACCTTCCTTGAGCGGCACCGCTTTAGCCCCTTTTTTGCGCGCCACTATATCCTGCCGATGGGCGCCGCTATCTGGTCATCGTCGCTGCAGGAGATGCGCCGCTTCCCGCTAGCGCTGTTTCTGCGCTTTTTTGAAAACCACGGCCTGCTCGATGTCCGCCAGCGTCCGCAATGGTACGTGGTGCCCGGAGGCTCGCGCGAATACGTGCGCGCCCTGCTGGCTCAGCGTGGCGATCGCCTGCGCCTGCGCCTCAATGCACCGGTGCAAAACGTTATCCGTCGTCAGGATGGCGTCACGCTCCAACTGGCATCGGGGGAGCAGCATTTCGACCAGGCGATCTTCGCCTGCCACTCAGCCCAGGCGCTGGACATGCTGGCGGACCCGACCTCTGCCGAACGCGAGATTCTGGGAGATATCGGCTGGCAGCAAAATGAAGTCGTCCTGCATAGCGATCCCCGCTGGCTACCGGTGCGTAAGCGCGCCTGGGCCAGCTGGAACTATCGCCTGAGCGAGCAGGATCAGGCCAGCGCCTGCGTCACCTATAACATGAATATTCTCCAGGGCCTGCCCGCCGATGCCCCGCTGTTCTGCGTCACCCTCAATCCGCCAACGCCGGTGGACCCGCGTTTCGTCTGGAAGCGCATGGTCTATGAACATCCGCTGTTTAATCCGCAAAGCTGGTCCGCCCAGATGCGCCGCGAGGAGATTAACGGCCGCCAGCGGAGCTGGTTCTGCGGCGCGTACTGGTATAACGGTTTTCATGAAGATGGCGTGCGCAGCGCCCTCGATGTGGTCAACGGCATCGCGGCGGCGGAGAACTTCTGAAATGAACAGCTGCCTCTATGAGGGCGTATTACGCCACCGCCGTCTCCAGCCGAAGGCGCACCACTTTCGCTATCGCATCTTTATGGCCTGGCTCGACCTGGACGAACTGGATGCGCTCGCCGCCGTCGGTATCCGCCGCAATCGGTTTGCCGGCGCTGCCTTTTACGATGCCGATTATCCGCTGGGCACGCCGTTAAAACAGCAGGTTCTGAACCGCCTGGAAAACCTGACCGGCACGCGCCCGGATGGCCGCGTCATGCTGCTGACCCAACTGCGTTACCTGGGCTTTCATTTTAACCCGGTCAACTTTTACTACTGCTACGACAGCGCCGGTACCCTGCGCTGGGTGCTGGCCGAAGTGCGCAATACGCCGTGGAATGAGCGCCATTACTACGCGGTAGACGGTCAACGGGCGCGTCCGCTGGCGAAAGCCTTTCACGTCTCGCCGTTTAACCCGATGGATATGGTCTACCTCTGGCGCTTTAACAGTCCCGGTAAAACGCTGCACATGCATATCGAGAACCATCAGGCCGCGAAAGTCTTCGACGCCACGCTGGCCCTGAGCCGCGTGCCTTTGACGCGCGCCAGCCTGCGCGGTCTGCTGCTGCGCATTCCGCTGATGACGCTGAAAACCGTCCTCGCGATCTACTGGCAGGCGCTGCGGCTATGGCTCAAGCGCATGCCGCTGTATAACCATCCTGTCAGCAGGAGTGAACGCTCATGACCGATCCCGTCTTTGCGCTTGAACCCGATATTCCGCGCAACGTGCGTATCGCGCGCTGGTTGCTCTTTCGTCTGTTGAGCGGCATTCGCGAAGGTTCGCTCACCGTGCGCGAAGGGGCGCAAACCTTTCATTTTGGCGACCCTACCGCCGCGCTGCGCGCCGAGGTGCGAGTGCTTTCAGCGAACGTCTACTGGCGCTTATTGACCGGCGGCAGCCTCGCCGCCGCGGAGGCCTGGATGGACGGCGAATGGGAGAGCCAGCAGTTGACGCCGCTGCTGCAGATGCTGGCGCGTAACGGCCAGGTACTGGGGCGGCTCGAGCGCGGCTTCCGGCTGCTGGGCAAGCCCGTCGAGCGGCTGCGCCACTGGACGCGCCGCAACTCGCGCGCGCAGGCGAAGGCGAATATCGCCGCCCATTACGATCTGGGCAACGACTTTTACGCCCACTTCCTTGACGACGAACTGCTTTACTCCAGCGCGCTGTTTACCGACGACGGCCAGGATCTCACCCAGGCCCAGCGGGCCAAAATGGCGCGCCTGTGCGAGCGTCTGGCGCTTACGCCCGGCGATCATCTCCTGGAGATCGGCACCGGCTGGGGGGCAATGGCCGAATACGCCGCCCGCCACTACGGCTGCCGGGTCACCACCACCACCCTGTCGCAGGAACAGTTCCAGTGGGCCAACGCGCGAATTGCCCGCGCCGGGCTGCAGGATCGCGTCGAGGTACTGCTCTGCGATTACCGCGATCTGACCGGCCAGTATGACAAGCTGCTGTCGGTGGAGATGATTGAAGCCGTGGGGCAACGCTATCTGCCAGCTTTCTTTCGCACCTGCCAGGCGCGGCTGCGCCCGGGCGGCAGAATGGCGATCCAGGCCATCACCATCCAGGATCAGCGCTATCGCGGCTACAGCAAAAACGTGGATTTTATTCAGCGCTACATCTTCCCCGGCGGATTTTTGCCCAGCATCACGGCGATGAACGAGCTGATGACGCGGCACACCGATTTTGTGATGCGCGATCTGTTCGATATGGGGCCGGACTACGCCCGCACCCTGGCCCACTGGCGGCAGCGATTTATCCACGCCTGGCAGGATATTGAGAAGCTCGGCTTTGACGATCGCTTCCGCCGCATGTGGCTCTACTACTTCGGCTACTGCGAAGCCGGGTTTAACGCCCGCACCATCAGCGTTGTGCAGCTTACCGCGGAGCGAACATCATGAAACGCATTCTGACCCTTGGCCTCGCACTGCTGATGCTGGCTCTGGCGGGCTGCAGCGCCGAAGTGACCGACTACCGGCAGCAGCAGCCGGCGCTGGACATTTTCCACTACTTTCAGGGCCAAACGGAAGCCTGGGGGATGGTTCAGGATCGTAACGGCAAGCAGCTGCGCCGCTTCCATGTGGCGATTGACGGCGACGTGGTTGGCGACACGTTGACGCTTCACGAGCGCTTTGTCTATGACGATGGCGAAAAGCAGCAGCGGGTATGGCGCATTCGCCGCACCGGCGACCACCGTTATGAAGGCACCGCGGGCGACATTACCGGCGTGGCGACCGGCCAGGCGGCGGGCAACGCTTTCCACTGGCGCTACAGCATGAACGTGGCGGCCAACGGTAGCACCTGGCTGCTGCACTTCGACGACTGGATGTTCCTGCAGGACGACGTGCATCTGTTCAACAAAACCGAGATGAAGAAATTCGGCATTACCGTCGCCACGGTGACCCTTTTCTTCACCCGAACGGTACATTAAGAGAGGACAACGCCATGAACACGCAACCTGTCATTGGGATCAGCGGATGTTTAACCGGTTCAGCCGTGCGATTCGACGGCGGGCACAAGCGAATGAGCTTTGTGATGGATGAGCTCGCACAGTGGGTGGCGTTTAAACCCATCTGCCCGGAGATGGCTATCGGCCTGCCCGTTCCGCGCCCAGCGCTGCGGCTGGTGCAGACGACCGAGGGGGAGTTTCGCATGCGCTTTAGCCATGCCCCGCACGACGACGTGACGGAGAAGATGGCCGATTTCGCCAGCGCCCATCTCTCCACGCTGGGCGAGCTGTCGGGATTTATTGTCTGCGCCAAATCGCCCAGCTGCGGCATGGAGCGCGTGCGGCTGTACGATGAAAAGGGCAACCGCGGGCGTAAAGAAGGCACAGGATTGTTTACCGCCGCGCTGATGGAGAAATACCCCTGGCTACCGGTTGAGGAGGATGGTCGCCTGCACGATCCTGTGCTGCGTGAAAACTTCGTCGAGCGGGTTTTCGCCCTGCATGAACTGAATAGTCTGCACAAAAATGGCCTGACGCGTCGTGCGCTGCTGGATTTTCATAGTCGCTATAAACTTCAGCTGCTGGCCCACCATCAGTCGGGGTATCGCGAGATTGGTCCGTTCGTTGCGTCGCTCCACGAGTGGCAGGATCTGGAGGCTTTCTTTGCGGTGTACCGCGAAAAACTGATGGCGATCCTTAAACAGCCCGCTTCGCGTAAAAACCACACTAACGTGCTGATGCATATTCAGGGCTACTTCCGTAACCAGCTAAACAGCCGCCAGCGCGGCGAGCTGCGGGAGGTGATCCTTAACTATCGCTCCGGGCTGCTGCCCATTCTTGCGCCGATAACGCTGCTTAAGCATTATCTGGCCGAATATCCTGATCGTTACCTGCAGGCGCAGAACTATTTTGACCCCTACCCGCAGGACCTGGCCTTGCGCCTGACGGTGCATTGAGAGGGCTGAACGAGCGAACAGGCTGGCGCGCGCCAGCCTGTTCGCCCTGGTAAATCCGTCAGCTTTTAGAACCACGCCTCAAACATGCCGCCGACGTTCAGCGAATCCAGCTGTTCGTCTTTGGTGCCGTTGACCTTCGCAGTGCGCTTGTTATCCACCTGGCCGCCGGTCACGTAGAAGCGCAGCATCGGACGGAACTCCGGCCCCATTCCGATGGCGATATTCTGCGACAGCGTCAGCTTCCAGCCGTGGTTATCGCCGCCCTGGTCGTAATCGACGCGCTGGTAGCCCGCTTCCAGCCAGGTGGAGTGCACGTCGTTCCAGAAGTACATCGGACGGACGATGGCGCCGTAGTTTTTGCGGTTATCGGTGTTGTCCTTGCCGTTGTCATAGTCGTGGAAGGCCAGCAGATATTCGATCTGCGCCTGCCGGGTAAATTTATGCAGCCCTTCAAAGCTGGCGTAGATAGCGGTCAGGTCATCGGTTTTGTTGTAGACGCTGTTATCCGAGTTATCGGAGTAGCGCAGGATCACTTTATTGACGCCGCTGTCGTTGGTGTGGCTCAGCACCAGCCCGCCCTGCCAGGCGTCGAGACGCTCGTCGCTGTCCACCGCTTTCGAATCAAAACCGTAGTTGGCGTATACCTCAACGTCGATCGGCCCGGCCTTGATGTTGTGGGTTTTGGTGGTCAGGGCGTAGTGGCCGTTATCGCCGGTACCGGAGCCGCCGGTACAGGTGATGCGCGACGGGTTGGCCTCATCGGCCATCACTTCCGGGCTACAGGACTCCACCTGCGACACCCCCGCCACGTCAAACTGCACGCCGCCGATATCAAAGTTTTTCACCCCGGCGCCCTGGCCATCGTGGTTCATCCAGAAGTAGTCGTTGATCCCCTGCTGCGGACGCTGATGGAAGTCGCGGCCTGCCCAGATATAAGCGTTGGGGTTAGATTCCAGCACGTTGGTGACGCCGACGTAGGCTTTTTTCAGGTTAACTTCATCGCTCCAGTGGTCAAACATGACGTTGATATCCCAGATCGCGCCTTTATTGCTCTTAAAGGCTTTGGTTATCTGGAATTCGCCGCCGTTACCTTCGTTGCCTAAACGACCGATCGCCGAGGCGCCGTTATAGGAGCCATCCACGCCGACAAACTTCTGATCGCCGGTCTGGAACTGCGCGCCGTAGCGGGCGTAGCCGCTGAACTTGAGGCCGAAGGGGATCGCCAGATCCGGCGTGGCCGCGGTGGTCTGCGGGTTGGTAATGACGTCCACTTTTTTATCGGCGGCGGCGTCGATTTTCGCCTGGCGCTCGGCCAGGGCTTTATCGACGGCTTTCGCCACAATGGCGTCGATCTGTTCCTGCGTGAACTCTTGAGCTATTACAGAGGTAAACGGGAAAAAGGCGGCGATAACCGCCACGGGTAATGGAAGTTTTTTTATCATTGTCAAAATTATCTCAATATAGGTTAATTTTATTCAGATAATAACAATCCTATTCTGAGTAGACAGAATATCTCGCTATCATAAGAACATTATTTTAATTTTGTACATCTACAGAGGCTTTACACTATTAGGGATACCCGACCTCCTCGCGCATTATTTAATAATTAGCGGCCCCCCGGGTAAATTATCACTTTGGATAATTCACGGGCCAGCAGCGGTGGTATTGATTGCCCCAGGCATGCGCCATTAATTAGCGTCGTTGTTTCAGCAGCTGGCGACGGCCTCCCTACTCACGACACCACCTTTTGCCTCCAGGCGGCGGACAGCATTGATGGCGCCAGCGACCTGCACTATTGCCGTGAAAAACAGGAACGGCGCGGCGTTGGCCGCCGCCCCGGCACCGTCGAGTGGATGTGTAAAACCACTACCTGCGTCCCACTCAGCATAAGATTGCATGATAAACCCCATAATTTATGAAGCCAAAATTTAACAACTGTGACACATCCTCTATTCTCCTGGCCGGTTGCTCAATTACGTTATTTCACTCAGCGATTAAGAAAATGCTCAAATGTGAGCCATCTCGCAAATATTAGCGCCATTTACTCAACGCCAGGAGAACCCTGTAAAGTACATTTCTTCGGGTGACCAGGAGAGAAAAAAATAAAATAAAAATGATTTTTTCGCGCCCTGAATCTATCGGGATATAGCTTGTGAATCGTTAGTCAACAAGAGAGACAAGATAGTCTTGATGGGTATTTGCTTCGATGATCACAGAAGTAAAAAAACATAATAAATTAATTTAAAAACGTAATGGATTCTTCGAGATCATTTATGTCAGAAATTGTTACACATCCACACAACACACCGGAGTCTGCTCAGAATGAGTAAAAACATAATGCAAAGCCGCCATGACGAATATCATAAATTAACGCGCGGGGAACGTATTGGTTATGGGATGGGCGACTTCGCTCAAAACCTGGTCTTTGGCACAATAGGCGGCTTTCTTGCTCTTCACATGCTGACGGTAAATACCATCAGCACGGCAACGGCTGGGTTTATATTTCTTTTTGTCCGAATCATCAATGTCTTTTGGGATCCAATGGTTGGTACGTATGTAGACAAAAGAACGTCAAAAGCAGGTAAATACCGTCCCTGGCTGTTAAGAGCCGGCGTGCCGCTGGTGATCCTTTCCGCGTTACTTTTTGCTCCCATTCCTGGCGTCCGAGGTTCAGTCCCTTTTGCTTTTATCGTCTATTTGGCTCTGGATTTAGTTTATTCGGTGGTGAATATTCCTTATGGTTCTCTTAACGCGTCCCTGACCAGGGATCCGGAATCGATTGATAAACTCACCAGTACCCGCATGATGCTGGCCAATAGCGCGAACCTTCTTGTCTATACCCTGTTCCCGATGTTTGTACAAATGGCCTCGCCAAAAGATCGTAGCCTTAAGGACACCGGTTTTTTTGGCATTGAGCTCAATCTGGGAAACTATACCGATCCATCAGCGAACTACGCCTGGTTCGGCGTTTACTCCGTTTATATGCTAATCGGCGCTGCGGCGCTTTTCATCTGCTATAAATTCACCAAAGAACGCGTTGTTGCAACGGCAGAACAGACTGCCAACGTCAAAACGACCGATCTGTTCCTTGAACTTAAACATAATCGTCCGCTGGTTATTCTCGGGCTGTTTTTCATGCTGGCGTTTACCTTCATGTTTTTCATGAACACGGTTAACGGCTTTTTCAATCAGTACGTTGTGGGTCATTCAGAGTGGATGGGGGCCGTCGGCCTTGTTGCCTCGATTCCGGGCATTGCCTTCCCTATTTTCTGGCCCAAACTCAAGAAAATTTTTGGTAAAAAAGGGTTCTTCCACATTTTTCTGGCCATGTTTATTGTCGGTGAATTACTGACTTACGTCTGGTCACGGGAGGGCATGCACGATGCGCTTTGGCTTGCTTACATCGCGACCTTCATTAAACAGTGGGGCTTGACCTCGGCGACCGGCTTTATGTGGGCGCTGGTTCCTGAAGTGATTGCGTACGGCGAATTAAAATCTGGCAAGCGAAATGCGGCGATCATTAATGCCATTATGGGGCTCTTTTTCAAAATCGGCTTTACTATCGGCGGCGCGATTCCGCTGTGGTTACTGGCCGTTTACGGCTTTAATGAAACCGGCGCCCAGCAAAGCGCCAGCGCTATCGACGGGATCATTATGACCGCGGTATGGATCCCTATCGCGTTAGCCATTATATCGATGATCATCATTCAGGTTTATCCCATCTCTGACAAAAACGTTAACGATATCAACCGTCAGCTTGATGAGATACGCGTGTAGCTAAAAATTATAAATCCAGCCATTAAGTCACTTTTCATTTTAAAAAGGTGTAATGATATGTCTCTTATTCAAAACCCTATTTTACGTGGGTTTAATGCCGACCCAAGTATTATCCGCGTGAAAGATACCTACTATATCGCCAACTCGACGTTCGAGTGGTTCCCGGGCGTTCGTTTACATGAGTCAAAAGACCTGGAGCACTGGAATCTTCTCCCTTCGCCATTGTCAACGACCACCCTGCTGAATATGAAAGGCAATCCTTCATCAGGCGGTATTTGGGCGCCGGCGCTCTCATATGCGGATGGTCAATTTTGGTTGGTGTATACCGACGTCAAAGTCACCGAAGGCGCCTTTAAAGACATGACTAACTATCTGACCACCGCAACCGATATTCGCGGCCCGTGGACGGATCCCATCAAGCTCAACGGCGTAGGTTTTGATGCTTCACTATTCCATGACGATGATGGGCGTAAATATATCGTGCAGCAAACCTGGGATCATCGTGAGTACCACCATCCCTTTGACGGCATCACCTTAACCGAACTGGATACCAGGACCCTGAAATTAAGACCAGAAACCGCGCGTACTATTTACCGCGGCACTGCCGTTGCGCTTGTTGAGGGGCCGCATCTTTATAAACTGAACGGCTATTATTATCTTTTTGCCGCCCAGGGCGGCACCGTATTTACGCACCAGGAAGTGGTTGCGCGTTCTAAGTCCTTAGACGCCAACAGCTTTGAAACCGAGCCTGGTGAGGTCTTCTTAACCAACGTCGATACGCCAGACAGCTATATCCAAAAGCAAGGACACGGCGCCTTAGTTTCTACCCCCGGTGGGGAGTGGTACTATGCCTCGCTCTGCGCGCGTCCGTGGAATCGCCCGGGTGAGTCAGTCTACGATCCTCGCGGCTGGTCAACGCTGGGTAGAGAAACGGCTATTCAAAAGGTGTATTGGGATGAAGATGGCTGGCCGCGTATTGAAGGAGGCCACGGCGGAAAAACGTTTGTCGAGGGTCCAAAAGATGCCATTTATACCGAAAGCCCGGAAGACCGTAGCCAGCACGACGACTTTACAACGGCGACGCTCGATCGAAACTGGAATACCCTGCGAGTGCCGTTCACAGAAAAAATGGGGACCACAGGCGATGGCAAGCTAACGTTAATTGGCCAGGGCTCTTTAGCGAATACGCACGACCTGTCGCTGATTGCCCGCCGCTGGCAGGCCTTCTATTTTGACGCGAAAGTTAAAGTCAAATTTAATCCATTTAACTACCAGCAAATGGCAGGATTAACAAACTACTATAACGATCGTCACTGGAGTTTTGTGTTCATTACCTGGAATGAAATTAACGGCAAGGTCATTGAATTAGGTGAGAATAACCGCGGGAAATATACATCATATTTAAAAGATGACGCCATCAAGGTCCCGGAACATATTGAAGAAGTCTGGTTCCGCACGAAGGTCAGGAAAGAAACGTATAGCTATGAATATAGCTTTGATGGAGTTGAATTCACTGAAATCCCCGTCAGGTTAGATGCTGCGATCCTTTCGGATGATTATGTTCTGCAAAGCTACGGCGGGTTCTTTACCGGGGCGTTTGTTGGCCTTGCGGCAGTCGACTACTCCGGTTATGACGCCAGCGCTGAGTTTTATCATTTCGATTACCAGGAGCTGGGCGATACGTTAATCGCCAGTGACGCTTACAGTTGGGAAGCCAGTGAATTACGTGGTTATTAGATAGCCCTGACCGGGGATGTGAAATGAGGAACTGGCGCGACAGGCCGCGCCGGTTCCGGGTGTTGCGGGGGCCGTTCTGGCCGCAGAATGGATATCCCGGATGCTTTTCGTAGATTATCTGTAGAAAAAAATATAACGGCGGATGCGATCCCGGGGTTATTCCGCCGATTTTATTTGTTTCAACGCGGCATAGCGGGCAATCAGTTGCTGCAGGTGTTGTTCCGTCTGGCTCTGCTGCGCCGAAGCCCCTGGCTGATTGTGCGGCTGTTCTGACAGCTGCCGCAGCTGCTCTTCCGCCGGAACGGTCCGGCTGAACGACTGCGTTATGGCAAACACCGCCGACTTCAGTTCACTCACCGTAATATACCCCCCCTTCTGCTCATCTAGCGCGTTAAGCCGGTTCGTCAACTGCTGTAGCTGCATCATTCCCTGGTGCCAGCCGTTGAGATTCTCCGCGGGAAGTGCGGCGGCGCTGACCTGCTGTTGCCATTGCCGCGCCAGCGGTTTCGCCTGTTCCGGCCATAATGTCAGCGCCTGCTGCGCCAGATGGTCGCCATAATCAAGGGCCCAGTCCGGTTTTAGCTGCAAAAGCTGCGCCAGCCGCTGCTGCGTTTGTTTTATACCTGTCTCCGGCGAAGGGGAGCGTTGTCGCAGCGACCGTAGCTGCTCGGCTGAAAGCGCCGCGGGTAATGGAGTAAGCATAGCGGTAAACTGCCGCTGGGCCGTCTCGGACGGATGCATTGCCAGCCATCCTTCCGCCGCGGCTCCGGCCAGCACTAGCATGGTCAGCATCCCGGCGGCAAAGGGTTTCCAGGGCTTCGCGGGCGGCGGCAATGCCGTTACCGCGTCAGCTTCCGTCTGCGGTGCCGGATCGGCGACATAGACCCATTTCACCTGCTCGGTCGGTTCAGGGAGGCTGTCGCAGGAAGGTTCAGGCGTAGCGGCGCTCGTTCGCAACACGGTCTCCTCTATATTTTCTCTGTCTTCCAGCCGCACCGCCACGTTGTGCATCAGGGTATACAGGGCATTGAGCTGGCTGACATGTTTGAGTTCCAGGCGCTGCAGCACATCATCCAGAGCCGTCAGGTGCGCTTCGGCCTGGTAAAGCTGGCTCAGATCGTTAGAGTTCAGGGACAGAGTACGCATCGCCAGCTGCAGCCGTTTACTGAGTGAACTGAGTATTTTCATTCGCGCAGTCGTCTGCTGCGGCCACATATTGCCCCACTGACGGGCGACCAGCGCTTCCAGTATCGCCAGCCCTTCGTTCAGACCGTACAGCCCGGCCAACTGCGTGCGGGCTAGTATGTACCAGGCGGCGGTCTGCAGTTCCACGCCGTTGTGTTCAAACAGCGACAAGCAGAGCTTTTCCGCGTACTGCCAGTTGACATCCGGGCGCGCCGGATGGCTCAGTTTATTCATTTCATCGCGCAACGCGGCGTAATCCGCTAACGTACGCGGGTCACCGCCGGTTTTAAGGCAGCGCTCAGGATGTGTCGTCATGATGGTTTCAGCCAGAGTCAGAACTATATTGCGGAACGGACATCAAGATACTGCCGTTGTTTCAGATGCCTGATCAGTACCTTACCTTCAGGCATAAACTCAGTGCCATACCGTACAAGTCCTATGCCTCTCAGTTCCGCATCAATGGCGTAGCGCAATTCTCCAGGCACTTGCTGTTCGAGTAAGGTGACATTGAGTGACTGCAAACGGGGTTCGTATTTGAGCAGAACACCCGCCAGCGTATCGATCAGCTCGTGGGCAGTTCCAGGCATGCCTTGCAGAATTTTGGTCATATCGGGCAAACCATAATCTGGTAAATGGCTTATGGTTCCGGCACGGGCGTTCAAAATTCGCTGGATGTTATCCAGTACAGATAAAATGACCTGGTCTTCTTCGTTTACAACTTCAAGGGGAAGATCCCCTGTAAAGTTGCCAGTAAGAATTTCATATAAGGAGGGCGTTTTTTGATTCATAACATATCGAATTATTTTAAATGATAGAGGCTTAGGTCCTAAGGGATAGGAATTACTCAATATTTCTTTTAATTTTTTGCAAAAATAATTATGGCGTAACCGGATAATGAGGAACCAAACACCAACATTACACGAAGTGGATTTGTTCCATACCATGTATAAAACATAAATACAAAAGCCACGCCAAGGATGGATATTGAATATTTTAATTTAATGAAGGCTGAGAGAAATATTATTGGAATAATAATATACCGCATGTATAACATTACAAACCCAAGACCGACACCTCTACTTCGAGGAGTGAAATGATCCATATGCCATTTGTAGCCGAAATAATTGGCAGTGACAACAAAAATGCATCCAAGGACTGCAGTTAAAATATTTACTGCAACGGTTTTATTTTCCCAAATTTCATATTTTTCCAACTGTTGCCAGTAAGAATTTCCTATAAAGATGGGGTTTTCTATCGGGCATTTTGACCTCAGGAAACGATCCGGAATGATTGATCACTTCTTAAACTAATATTGAAAATCATATATTTCCCCTAATTATCTCCATGTTTACGGATTTATGTCACTTAGTGAATTCGTATGATTCATAGCCTTCTGGTCCTGGGTAAAGTAAAGAATGGCTATCACCGTACTGGAATTCTATACCGTCATATGCTCCCATGTTGGAAGTGCCATAATACGGTGATGGTTTAAAAACCACCTCACCGGATGCATTGTAAATAATGAAAAAATAATCCTCATCCTTTAAGTACTTATAAAGTGACATAGGGGAAATTATTCCTCCAAGGTAAACAATTACTTTATATTCATTGTCAGGGCTATTAATCTCAAATACTTTTGAATATGAAGAAGGAATAATTGTTGATGGTAGAATGATCCATGCAACCAATAATACCACGATAAATAACGCACTAGAAACTCGCTTCATCATAAAACAATCACCTTATCCTTTGGTAAGGGCTCCAGCCATAAAACATCTGAAAGCACTATAAAATCACCTCCAGTGTTATGCTTAGTCTGCCATTTTCTAAAGTCCGCGTTGAAAACTGGAACAAAACCAGTAAAATCTCTTGCCAATACGCCCCAAACGCCAGATAAATAAGTTGACATATTATAATGCGGATTCTGTTTTGTCTAATATTCTGTTTTTACTCCAAATGCCAAGTGGTTCTGGAGTCTTGCCTTCGTCAACAAAATCATATGTGTCTTTGAGATAAAATCCTAATTTATCGACGGTAAATATATTCTCACTTCCACTTTTACTTGTTTTTCCACGAATGCATACTTTCAAAGTAGAGTTCCCCTTAGCACCATACCATTCATTCACAGTATCGAACTTGCTACCAATTACTAAGATGTTGACCTGGGCATTCGCATCAAGCTCCTTGATATGTTCAGAATAACCCAGCGCAATATCCTCTTTTTCAAGCGAACCTTTCTTACCTAATTGAAACTTCAACCGCTTAATGCGTTTTTCACTTTTCCATATACGGGAGAGTTCGTTTATTCCATTTTTAACCTGTTCATATTGAATTGCCCATGGCATTTTAATTATGTCACAATTAATTTGTAATACAATCAGAATAAACAAGGCAACCAAGTATAACAAGTGGTGGTAGTCCCTTCATGCCTGATTTACCTCATTATTATCACCGGCACTGTTATCCGCTAACAGCTGTGTATCGTCAGCAGATACTGCATTGCTAGCAATGAGCCGCATATTATATCGAATCATGTTATTCTCTCCTTCGGTCCAGTATATAGGCAGAGCAGTGAAATAACCTTTAATTGCATGCAGGGAACCGTCGTTCTGAAATTTATAATTTCGCCAGACAATCTCTGAGAAGGGCATGCTACTCCTTACAAAACTTTTAATCTTGTCACCCGTGTACATTACTGGCCATATTGAGGCGGGTATTTCATTAGTTTTTGTGCTTTCGGTATCAGAAACAGAAGGTGTTATTTCAGCAGGATAGGGATTGCTGTCAATATAATTTTTCAGAATAAAATCAAACACTATTTCATAGGTCTCAGCATTTTTTTTCGCCAACATCTGAATCTTCTCCCAGCTTTTTTCAGTGCCGGTTTATCCAGCACATCTGCACACTCTCCCGCTGCGCTGCCCAGCCATTTACGCCATGCACTTTGTCTCAATTCGCGCGCAAAGTTTCAGGTCGGTGCAGCAACGCCCGTCCCATCCAGGTCCGTATAACAATGGGCTGTATCGGATATCAGTACCGCAACCTCCAGTTCAGGAACAGAGGTTTTCAGCGAATGATCCGGATAAGGGTGACGATAACTGCTCCAGCGAAACACAAAGTTACGCACCAGGTCATAAACCGCAGGCCCTTCAATTTGCATTTGGTAGTCCTGCCAGGGCATCCGGGGCTGGACCGTCGGGTCCAGATAGGTACTGTCCTTTGACGTGGCGGATGACTGCAAGTGCTGATGGCTGAGCACGTTATCGATAATGTGCTGTACACTGTCAGCCTGCCGACGCTCAGCTTTTTGCCGTTCATCCTGCTGGTTATACCGCCGGAATCCCCCTGCCGGGATGACATATACCCCCATGGGGTTGTAACTGCTTTGCCGCGAAACAGGCGGGATGCACGAATTGTACATATTCATCCCCTGTCGTCCGTCTGCATTTGCCTGCAAACCATAATGGTTATCATAGCGTCCGTAGGCCAGGTTAATACCGCCGACAAACGCAACTTCTTCATCAACAATCACGCATTTGCCGCGCCGTCGAGCAGACCCGAGGGCTCGCTGTACGGCAGTCGCACGTCAAACCGGTAGTTAAGCTGGCTGTCGGCAAAAATGTACGTATCCAGCTCACGGGTGCCGTCCATCTCCGTGCGCCAGTAAATCCCCACCTCGGACAGAATGCGCCGCATAAACTCCAGGTCCGTTTCCCGCCACTGGGTGATAATTTCACGCGGCGGATATGTATGCTCCAGTCTGAATTCAAAATCAGGACCTTTCAGACCGTGTTTACGCAGCACCTGCTCAACCACCTCAGGAACGGACTGGTTCTGATATACCGCGCACTGTCGGGTGTATCCCAGGAGCGCCAGACGGGAACTGAGCGTCTTCATCCATGGGCATACAGTTATCCATCACGTCACTCCTTCACCGGCACGAGGCTGAGCCAGCCCTCACCCAGTTCAATCGTGCGGGGTTTGTCCGGGTCCAGGTCGTCACGGGTCAGCACCAGGCGCCAGCGGTTGTCCTTCTGATCCGGGCGGTTAAACAGTCCCACCACAGCCACGAACTGAGCGTCTTCATCCATGGGCATATTGAGCGTCACGCTGCCTTGGGCATCACCAGCAGCGATTTTGACGCCAGTACGTCGTCTTTAAGTATCGTATCGGCATTACGCAGCAGTGTCTGGTAATCGGCGGCATCAACCGCTTTACGATCCCTGAGCTGCCAGACCCTCACCATTGCCGCCAGCGGGGTCTGTGCGCCATCGGCGTTGATGGCCGAGCGCGGGGTAAAATCCAGATGCAGCGTTTTAATTTTCTTGTAGAAAATGGATTTCGTGAGGCTGACCGTACCGTCCGTGACGGTCTGAGTCAGACCGCAGCCTGCGAGCAGACCACAGGCAATAAGCGTCAGCGCCCACCAGTGTGTAGATGTGATGGAGGTGTTATGAAATTACTATTGATGCGAACCATGATTAACCTGAAAAGAGGCGTAAGACGACACAATAATATTGTGTCCGCTGATATCGTCGTTATTAAAATATTTCATTAATGGTTCAGTAATAAGATGTCCACGAAAAACATCCTGTTCAAATGAGCAACCAAATAAAAACATAATGAGAATCAAATATGTTTTATGACTATCTCTCTTCAGTTTATATCTTTCACAACCCACACCTGAAAGAGTAATTAAATCATTTACAGCATCATAGCAAGCAAAATCATACCGCTGTGGATAAATATCCCTTAATAATTCGTGTAGCTCTGCATTACTGGAACCTATTTTTTCGGGGAGGAATTTAACACTGTAATCTTTAAATTTTTCTAGGCTCTTCTTAAAAAAACATCCGTTTACCCCATAAACTCTTGCAAGATAATCATCCAGTAATCCACAGCACATTATGCTCCGTTCTATCTGCGAGAGAACTTTTTGCTCTTCCGTTTTCAACCACTGAAAAAGCGGATCACACTCGAAGTTCATCCCGAGTATAATCATCATATCAATATAGAGTCGAATGGGTCCTCTTTGAGTGTAACCGGCTTTTCTCGCAAGAGTGATGCCCAGTTGAATACAAGAACGAAAATCCTCTTTTCTGTACAGGGAAATCAATTCCGGAAAAATAACTCCGCAATGCTCAGTGAGCTCGCCAATATAACTTTCAAAAGATATTTTTTTTAGCACATCAACCTGACCGTCACTGAATTCCATTAAAATAAATCCTCGGAAATATAAAAATGCCTCACTTGATAACAAATGAACTTACTTGATAACTTTACCTGCAATATAATCCCTGTAAGAATATTGAGCCGGAGATGTTGAATGCCAGTAACCGGCCTTATGAACAAAGCCAGAATAAGGAAATGAAAACCCATCTTCATATGGTTCCCTTAATACCTCCACTTCATAATCAATACCCTTATAAGTGAAGAAAAAAAGAAAATAATCATTAACTGGAGTTAATGTCTTGGCATCAAATTGCGTTCTGAGATACTCACAAGAGATATTATCTTTCATAGTTTGAAAAAAAATCTGATTATCCATTTTATAAAGATCCAATAACTTTGGTTCAAGGTTAATCGACCTCCTGATAGCCTCCTGCAAAGTTAGTGTGATACGGAAATCATTTAGTTTCTCGATATGTATATATCTAACATTTAACAAATACGCATCATTAATTTTCACATAATGTGAATCTTTAATCCATTTACTAGCATCAAACCACTTTTTCTTACTCGGCCACTCTGGATCGTTCTCACTATCTGGGGTAACTCGAACATACATTTGATATTGTTGTTGATTCATATAGTATCCTCCATAGCTCAAAACCACTAAAATTAATATAAAAGTTAAGACTCCCCACTTTCTTTTTTTCATGACTCTCTCTATTCCAATGGAATATATATTTGCAAACCTTTTTGTAACCCGATAGGTGTGTTACCTGTCGTCGGAAAAATCCATCACGTCACTCCTTCACCGGCACGAGGCTGAGCCAGCCATCACCCAGTTCAATCGTGCGGGGTTTGTCCGGGTCCAGGTCGTCACGGGTCAGCACCAGGCGCCAGCGGTTGTCCTTCTGATCCGGGCGGTTAAACAGTCCCACCACAGCCACGAACTGAGCGTCTTCATCCATGGGCATATTGAGCGTCACGCTGCCTTTGGGCATCACCAGCAGCGATTTTGACGCCAGTACGTCGTCTTTAAGTATCGTATCGGCATTACGCAGCAGCGTCTGGTAATCGGCGGCATCAACCGCTTTACGATCCCTGAGTCTGATAGACTCGCGTCATAAGAGTAGTACTGGGTGAAAATAAAGGAATAGAAAATTGCGGAGCTAATAATCAATGGATTACCTTCTCTTAATCGAACTGATAATATGTTCAGCCATTTTTTCTAATTCGTCCTTATCCATTGGCGGCTGATTTTTAAGCTGACGGCTGTCCTGCATAACATAGAGCAGTAAATCTGGTTCCAGGTTTCTGGCTTTATGATTGCCCTGCACATAAGCCGCATAGCCATAGTTAATATAATTCAGCCGGTTACTCACATGACCTTTATAGTCATATACTGGAACATTTTTGTATGTGCCTTTAACAAAAGTTCCGGTCCCGTCACGACCATCCATCTTAATTGAGCGCCACTTTGGTTTTATCAGCTCTTTTGAAGTTGCTCCCGCTTGGAAATCCCAGCTCCACAGCCAGGCCATGTAATCCTTCTCATTCAGGTCGTCTTCTTCTCCTGCCTGCGGATTCATCATCCCCAGGTCCTGGAAAAATATGGTCACATCTGGGTGATTTTTCAGACGGTAAGTGACGGCCATATTGCGTTTTTCATGTCCGGAATCCCCGGCGATAAAACCATAGGGTAAACAGAACCCCTGTTTTTCCGGAACTTCGTAGAGTTTGCGTGGCTGAAAACGTTTAAGCAATGAAAGCATCTCAGGTCTGCTTTTGTTCAGTTGCTCATCAAGTGATTGTACTTTATCTGCCTTTTTAAAAATAAACAGTCTGTTGCCATTGTTTACAAATAAAGAATAACCACCCGAATCAGTGGCTGAAAAAGCATTGTCGTAGTTATCGATACTGTACGCAAGTGATCTTTCAGCAATATCTTTTGGTAATACTGGAAGTTTCATTGATAATTTGTGGTTCCTTTTATCCCAGTAGTCCTGTATTCGATTGTCAGTACGCTCTTTAAATTCCTTTTCATATTTCAGCAAATCGATAGTCGATTTGTTTTCAGAGGAAACTACAACGTCATAATCTGCATAATGGAATACTGAGAATTGTGCCTGAACTGTGTCACCATTACTCTGATATCGATTTTCACCGAAAGATATTTTTGGAAACAAATAACGCGACACCAACGTGTTTTTTTGCCACGCTGGGTTTTCGAGTGGGTCAATGATTAAATTCACGGGATATAAAGCCACCTCCAAGCCATCAGGCAACAGCAACTGATAATAACCAATGCACTCACCCTTCCATTCCTGTGCAATAATACAATCAGAATAAACAAGGCAACCAAGTATAACAAGTGATGGTAGTCCCTTCATGCCTGATTTACCTCATTATTATCACCGGCACTGTTATCCGCTAACAGCTGTGTATCGTCAGCAGATACAGCATTGCTGGCAATGAGCCGCATATTATATCGAATCATGTTATTCTCTCCTTCGGTCCAGTATATAGGCAGAGCAGTGAAATAACCTTTAATTGCATGCAGGGAACCGTCGTTCTGAAATTTATAATTTCGCCAGAAAATCTCTGAGAAGGGCATGCTACTCCTTACAAAACTTTTAATCTTGTCACCCGTGTTCATTACTGGCCATATTGAGGCGGGTATTTCATTAGTTTTTGTGCTTTCGGCATCAGAAACAGAAGGTGTTATTTCAGCAGGATAGGGATGGCTGTCAATATAATTTTTCGGAATAAAATCAAACACTATTTCATAGGTCTCAGCATTTTTTTTCGCCAACATCTGAATCTTCTCCCAGCCTTTTTTCAGTGCCGGTTTATCCAGCACATCTGCACACTCTCCCGCTGCGCTGCCCAGCCATTTACGCCATGCATTTTGTCTCAATTCTCGCGCAAAGTTTCGGGTCGGTGCAGCAACGCCCGTCCCATCTAGGTCTGTATAACAATGGGCTGTATCGGATATGATTAAGTGCTTTCACCAGTGCACCAGCACTATTTCCTGAATAGTGTTGAACGTATGTATCGAGTATCCAGGCACAGCGCTGGCCCCGACGAGTTTCGCGATCAATAAGCGCTTCGCGTTCCACATTCCGGGACTCAGCCCCCACCTGCTCTGCTTTGTATGCAAACCGGCGCAGGGAGAAAAGCAGTCCCCAGAGACAGAAAGGCAATCCCAGGGCAGTAAACCAGAAAATAAAGCCAGTGCGTTCTGTCGTCCAGTTCCAGAGCGTTAGAGCAATCCCTACTGACATGACAAATGCCAGGAACAGCAGCCATCGGCGGGTATCAGGTCGTGGAACCTTCGCCGCCTTTTCAGGGATGGTATCAAGCAGGACTGGCATACTCAGGCAACCCTGGCAGGAGCAAAAGAACTGATCAATGTGCAGCCACAGCCACATCTATGACCGTGAAAGGCAACCGGGATCCCGTTATCAAGATAATCAGGGTTGCCTTCGATGATAGTTGTCGGACCATGTCCCGGTATCGGGCAGGAAACCATATCTCCTTTACGCGCCACGCCAATCCCACCAAATATCATGGTGCCAGAACAGGTCATGACTGAACCACCGTGAGTGGTCTTGTCGCCTTTTCGAATAATTTGCAACATTTGTATCTCCATTAATTTATTGCATACAGGGCAGAATAAATTAATATTTATTACTCAAGTGTCTCAATCCTGACCCAGAAAATAAGATGTAAACCTTTTTATAAATTTTATGTTTTCCTGCTAGGAACAATGATTCTCAAGTATGTATTTTTTACAGAGATCGCGTTTTTATACTTAAATGAATTATTTTTTGCATTATAATCAGATAAATTTAAATTATTGTCTAAAATCGCATTGGTATGAATATTCCCTTTTTTATCATATGTATATCCATATACTTTATAATAATCACCTTCGTCCATGCTTCCTCCCCAGGAGACCAGACCAATGATATTCATTCCTGAATTAATATCAATAAAAATAACAAATTACCTCATTAATAAAACCAAACACCAGGCGTTTTTTTGTGACACGACTAAGATAACTAATATTGTGTATCCGATTCGATTACTACGTCAGCACTATTATTTTTATACTTAATGGAATAGCGGATAGACTCATTTTCTTGTTCAATTATTATCTCTAGCGTGTTGCGATCAGTCCATTGATAAATGGTATATCCTCCATCAACAGGGTATTTAATATTTTTACTCGGCAACTTTTCCTTTAACGCATGTTGATAATGACTGAGCGCACGAATATTGGAATACACTTCAGCTATGGATTTATGACTAAACTGACAGCTATATTTACATCTTCCATCGTAGGCCGCGCCTACCGCAGCGTCTTTACAGTATTGCCAAAAATCAATTTTATCTTTATTCCCCGATGTTACATTCCCAGTTTTTTTCTTCATGAACACCACATAGTCTTGTTCAGAGAAAAACAAATTCCCCTTAGCCTCTATGAGTTCACTGTACGGTTCGGGACATTCTTCACCGGGCCTGAGAGATGTCAGGACAATAATATCATCCGTCAGAGGCATTCCTTCCTGTGAAAATAGTGCCTTATACATTGCCACCGTATCTTTAGAGTAAAAATAAGAAAGCAATGTTTTATTTATTCTCACGAAATTGATAGAGCAGATATTTCCTTTTTCCAGTAGGGAATTCTGAATGGTGAGAATGTTTGAATCAGTGACGATCTCAACCTGTCGAAACTGCGTTGTCAGATTGCGAACCCTGTCCGCATCCGTCATTCCTAAGACAGTAGAACTGGAGACTTTATCAAAAACCCATACATCCTTTGCCTCACTCACCTGGATACGAGCGCTAAATGATAAAACAAAGAGGATGTAAATCCATAATAGCTTTTTATTCACAATAGCATTCCTTGTATTACATTCTGTCAATGAGAAGAATCATAAACATTGTTATTGAATAAATCCCACTCTTTCCTACGGCGCGTCACCAGGCCAGTGGTACCATCATTGGTAATATCGAGGAATTCGTCCGCTGCACCAGCATAATCTCCGCTATTAAGTTTCGATTTGAGTAAAGGTGCTTTGCGTAAGGAACCGAGATTGAACAAAAGGCTTACCAACGCATCAAACTCGTACTGATAGAGATTCACCGTTACTGAACTCTTAAGTTCATTTACATATGTGGGCAGTCTTTCTTCAAAAAGTTCATCGGCGCGGGCACACGTGATGCCGTCTTTAAATTCGTCTGACAGAACGATATCCTCACACTTGCGCCTTGCAATTAAGTGACCATAACCAATGGTGCAATAGCCCTCTGAATCATTATAAGGTTTTGACTTAAATGACTCCCATCCTTTGATAAACGCTTTTCCTTCATCTGAAACCTGTAACTGGTTTATATCAATCCGGTTTCCATTTTTGACATTTTCACTGAAAGTGTTCTCGTAACCTTCGCGCAATATTTCCAACGGATCACGTAAGTCATTTCGTCTTCTGTAAGGGAGATCTAATGTATTGTTTGGAGGCGATTCAGACTCATTTCCAGGATAGTATTCAAAATGTAGCATATAAACAGTCTGCCCCGCTATAATGCTGGGATGCCTGTTTGTTTCTGGAGAAATCATTAAACCTGTTTTAGCTATTATACTACCTTGACTCACGTTATCCCCTACATTAACAGTAATACTATTAGGATCAACCTCTCCATAACGTGCAAAAAAACGTCTGTTATCATTCGTTTTATGCTCGATTGTTATTTGTGATGTTCCCATATAATAAGCTGTAATGCTTTTGACTGTTCCGTCACAAACAGCGACAACTTCTGTCGAAGGTTCTGTATACAAATCACGAGCAGCATGTTTACGACTCCCTCCGCTTCGATTTCGACCAAATATGGCCTGAGAGGCATTGCTGTCACTTAAAGATGCAGCCCAGTAATAATTTTTCCAGACTCCATTAATATCATTCTTCGGTTTGACTTTAAGCGGAAATATAATCAATTTCTGATCGTTTGAGACAGCATCTAAAAACACTACCGGATGCATATGCCACGGCTCCGGCCCCAGCGACACGCCCTTTTCCGACACCGCCTTCATCCACGTCATTTTATCCAGAAACGCTTCCAGATACGTTTTCCACAACGGCGCATCTGTGGTTAAGGTATCCAGGTATGTCTTCCACAGCGGGTCATCCTTGCCGTAATACCATTCACTGGCGTGCTTCGCAATCACACGGTATAAGCGGTCACGATAGGAGACATTATGCACCGCCTGAAGATACTCCTGCTCCGAGTAATACCCGTCATGGTTATCGTCTATCAACGCCAGCAATCGCTGGTAGTTATATTTGTTCAGGGCATGATTGGTGCGCGTTTCATCCTGTGCCGCTTTATACAACTGCTCCAGAATACCCTTCACCACGTTATTCGGTTGTTTTATTCCATCAATCAGGTCAAAACTTTCCGGAGCCTTATTCAGTGTGACAAATCCGAGCTCACCAAGCGCATACTGCGATACTTTCTGAACACTGGCTGCGGCCAGCCAGCCACCTTCAGGACGTATCTGATAATATGCCGCATCCTTGTTACTGCTCAGCGTATTCCCCTCAGCATCAACGCCAGGGACTTTTGCCAGTGTCAGAATACCCGATATCTTTGTTTTACGACTGCCCGCAACCATTCCCCGCTCACCCTTTTCAAACAATGGTGCATCAGCTTTCCAGGTCAGATACACCGGCGCATCCTCTCCTGCTCTTCCGGGATTAGTGATGAACGTCTCCATATCATCCATGCTCAGGCATTCTATATGTACCTGGTAGCGTGAGCGTTTGCCGTTTTCTTCCGGTAGCTGATAAAAGCCCATATGCCCAAGACTGTCTCCGGCATTGACCGCTACAGGCGCTGAAGGTACATACACATCATTAAAAACGGGTTCACTACCGGATGCTGCCGGTGCAACCGGCGTCAGACTGTCGCCGTCTGATACTACCCATACCCGATCGCCCTTTTTCAGCTTATCCTTATCCCGGCCCAGCGTGACCAGACTGAATGTTCTTGCTGCATCGCCAGGATTCTTACCTGGACGGATGACCTGCTGTGCGGTATTACTGGGTTCACCGGATGCCCGTTTACTGGATTAGCTTCATATAAAAGATGAAGGGATAGCTTTTATTCCCTGTTGCATTTGACCATACTCCTTTAAATTTCCCATTGTCTAACAGACCATCAAACGTTTCTATTCCTTCAGGGACAGAGGCTGACAGCGTCAGCTTCTTACCGTTCCGACGACCGGTTACATTTATTTTCTTCTTCATTTTTTCATAAAAATAAAAACCAGAAACGTTATTGTTATTATATTCGAGATACAGGCCTATTCTGAATTTTTCGTTTAACTTACCTATGTAATTAGTTGAGTCAGATGCAATATCACAGTCACTTAAACAACCAATATCATTCAAATTTATAGAATCAATATCTTTATTATCAAGCAAAATTACAGGAAGCTGTTTTTTTCAACACCATTAATAAATTGCGATAGATGAAATAAGATATCACTTCCTATATATTTATTTGGGGTGTATGCTAACTTAACTTGATTAACACATAATTCTGAGGCCACTTGTAACAATAAGCCATCTTTTTTTTCAGGGATTTTTCCTGCCGATGTACCACATTCCTTGCCAGACCATTTCTTTACGTTATTACTGAAATCAATAGAACTCTCAATATAATAATATGTTACAGGTGAAAGGACTTTGTTTTCATACTTAAATGTAATAAACTCTATAGCCTTGGTGTTATCAAAATACTCTTTTGAAAAAACATATCTGTCTCCATACTTTTGCAAAGAGACATTTTCTGTCGTTTCATTCATATCAAAATAAGGGAGTATTTTTTTCCATTTTCAGTATCTGCCAATTCAACTTTGTAAGATACATCATTAATATTCCGTTCCATTTTCATAAAAACATCGCAAGAAGTACTTCCCTTTAGAGAACAGTCAGTGACATCTAAGTCAGCGTCTGCATGTACATAAAAGGAGCATAAAGATAAAACAAGGCACAATGCACTACTACATTGTTTCATTTATTATCACCTCAAATAATTCAGCGTAATCTTTAAACTCGTCAGCTTTATCAGGAATACCATCTCGATAACCATTAATGATTAACCTTGCATTAAAGTAATCCTTTTTACCTGCTCCCAAATAAGTTTCTAATGTATGCCCAGCCCTGAAGTCACCATCTTTCATACCTTTCATCATAATTGAAACAGCCGTGCTAATTTCAAGACAAAGATCTGGATTGGTAACTATATCAATACCTGTTAATGATTTGAATTTCTCATAGGCAATTTTCCATGTTAACTGAACCAAACCACGCCCGCGATATTTATACCCATCACCAATATCTGTGTTGTGGTTCAATATAGCTCTTTGTCGGTTAGATGCCGTTGGACCTGAACCATAATCAACTTCCGCCTTGTCATATGAAATATTTTCACTAATTGGTTTGAAGAACAATTTCTGTCTATAGGCATAAGACTCTATTCTTATTGTAGCAAGCATATAAGAAACAAACTTTTCATTAAAATCGTAAAAATTCTCATAATATTGATTCTTCATTTCATTTAAAAGATTTCGCAATGACTCTTCAGAGTCCGGAGTCAATTCTGGGATTGTTATTTTAGTTCCTCGATCATAGAACCCAAAAACTACAGAATGTCTTTCTTTATACTTTTGAATGAATTTTTCGATATCAAACCATTTAGATGAACTATTCATCGCCTCCAAAAATATTATTGGATGCATATGCCACGGCTCCGGTCCCAGTGCCACACCCTTTTCCGACACTGCTTTCATCCACGTCATTTTATCCAGAAACGCTTCCAGATACGTTTTCCACAACGGCGCATCCGTGGTTAACGTATCCAGATAGGTCTTCCATAATTGATCGTCCTTGCCGTAGTACCATTCACTGGCATGCTTTGCTATCACCCGGTACAGATGATCACGGTAGGAAACATTGTGAATCGCCTGAAGGTACTCCTGCTCCGAGTAATACCCATCCTGGTTACTGTCAATCAACTCCAGCAGGCGCTTGTAGTTGTACTTATTGAGTGCATGGGTGGTCCGGGTTTCATCCTGTGCCACTTTATACAACTGCTCCAGAATCCCCTTCACCACGTTATTCGGTTGTTTTATTCCATCAATCAGGTCAAAACTTTCCGGTGCCTTATTCAGCGTCACAAACCCGAGCTCACCAAACGCATACTGTGATACCTTCTGAACATTGGCAGCGGCCAGCCAGCCACCTTCGGGGCGTATCTGATAGTATGCCGCATCCTTGTTATTGCTCAGCGTGTTCCCCTCAGCATCAACGCCTGGTACTTTTGCAAGCGTCAGGATCCCCGGAGCCTTTGTTTTTCGACCGCCTGATGTTATTCCGGTATCGCTCTTGTCAGATAATGGGGTATCGGCTTTCCAGGTCAGATACACCGGCGCATCCTCTCCTGCTCTTCCGGGATTAGTAATGAACTTCTCCATATTATCCATGCTCAGGCACTCTATGTACCTGGTAGCGCGAGCGTTTGTCGTTTTCTTCCGGTAGCTGATAAAAAACCATATGCCCGAGACTGTCTCCGGCATTGACCGGTGGAGGTGTCCAGGTATCGATAGCCTGCTGCAAGGCCAGCCACAGGCGTTGCCCCGGGTAATAACCCAGGCTGTAACGTAAAGGCTCTCCCTGACGCTGCCAGCGTTCAAGCAGGAGCGCATCCTGTTTCAGCGCGCCCAGTGATTCCGCTTTAGGCCGGTAATGATCCATGGGAATGGCATTCCAGCGCTGTAAATCGGTACTCACCTGACGGATAAGGTCACGATTATTGAGCGCAGAAATACCCAATGCAGTCAGGGCACACAGCCACATCAGCAGGATCAGGCGACGGGTACGGGCGCCCCCCTGCACAGTTGATGCAAAAGGTGCCAGCAGCGGCAGAACCGCATCCGGAAACAAACTTGTCGGATTTGTCTGCCCTGGTTTTCGGGAAAACTGCAAACAGGTGCGGGAATAGAGCCAGTCGGCCCAGACTGACTGTGCTTCAGGAAGGACGGTACCGAGGCGCATTGCCACGGAAAATGCTCGTTCAGGGGGCGTTAACCGGTCAGGCTTCTCCAGCTCATCAGTCAGGGTATGACGGATAAAGGAAAACGCCTGACTGATCGCTGGCAGCGTCACGATATTGTCTTCCGCCTGCTGCCAGTCGATGAAAGCCTGCGGCGAATCATTTACCGGACAGACAATCGGCTTATCATCCCGAACGATTATCCAGGGCGTTTCTGGCCCGGAAAATTCTGCACTCAACACAACCGGTAGTGTGAAACCCGTCAGGGATTTAATCTGCTTACACTGCTGGCGGAGCGTTTTCAGTGTGGAACGAAGAACGGCGTCATCCTGATGATGATCTGGCAGGCAGCGGTACATCACCGAGAGCTGACCGACCTGGCGCGGGAATTGCGTCTGGATACTGCGGACAACGTCGGTTAACCGGTTGACGTCACCGGCCCGCAGCCACCATCCCTGGGCTGTTTTACGCAGAGGACTTCCCGGAAACAACGCTTCCAGCATGTCACCACACACCAGTACAACGGGTCCCCGGGTGTCGTGTAATGGCAGTTCAGCAGCCGGGAGGGTAACGTCGGATACTGGCTCCTCACGCCGAAGATTTTTAAAAACATACCAGCCTGCCAGAAGGAGAATCAGCAGAGTGATCAGGCCTTTAAAAACGTTGCCAGCCGGGATGAAATACCACAGCAACCACAGCAACCACAGCACCGTGGCAACGGCTGCTAAGGTGTGCAGGGCTACCGGAATGATGACTGATCTACGCATTAGCCGTGCAGCTCCGGTATTTGTGCTGACAACAGAGCCTGAAGCCACAGATGGCCCCCCCACCAGATAACCCCGGTAAGAATGACGGCGAGCACTATCCAGAACCAGACTGAGCGTATCAGACTCCAGCGATGTTTCCCCATCCGGTGAACAACCAGAGACAGGTCTGCATCAGGCGGAGAAACCCGCTCGGAAAGGGCTTTCACTACCTCATCCCGCTGCGACTGGCTGACCGCCTTCAGGCTGTATAATCCTTGAAAGCCCAGCGCAATCACACGGTGATAGCAGGTTAAAACAGCCGGATTCGGTGAGGGCTGACGCAGAATCTCTGCAATGCGATCCCATAACGCTTCACCTGCCCGGAGTGAGCCAAAAAAACGGGCCTGCAGCGGAGCTTTACGCCAGGCCATTTGGCCTTCATCAACTTTCGGCTCCTCTCCTTCTTCGCTTTTTTTGGGCTTACGGCTCATCACCGTTTCGTCCAGCAGGGCACATTGTGCGTAGGAAATATGCTCCACACTGGCGTCGTCATAACCAGCACGCTCCAGCGCTTCCCGCACACTTTCAACCTGTTTAACGCATTTATTGTAAAGCGCAGTACCATCAAGCGTGACGGCGCCTTTCTTAAGCATGGTGACGGTGAGCCACGTCTCCGTCATCAGCTGGTCGATATCGATATCCTGTCTCATGAGCGCAATACCGCAAACAGTTCAAGTTCCAGGGCACCAAGTAACTCAGGCACATAGAACATACACACCCCCTGCTCCTGCATTTCATGCGCAGCGGGGCTTTCCATATCAAGGGCGAAGTACTGGTTTTCCATGCGTACAGGTAACGCTGCCGGGACCCTGCTCACCGGGATCAAAGGGATCCCCTTGAGTGCCACACCATAGATCTCGCGGACATCATCAGGTGAACCCGCCTGACAGAGTGCAGGGAATTTCTCGGCGACCTGCCAGGCCGGAATATCCGAGCGCACAGAGAGATAAAGGTCGGCCTCTTCACGCAGGCGGATATCGTGGAGGCTGGCCTTCCAGGTCTGTCCGTCCGGTCGGGACATTTCCAGAGCAATGACCCGGGATGGCAGACTCGCTTCCAGCAAACCCGTTATCAGGTCAAACAGCGGTGGAAATGCGTTGGCCGGTTCCTCGTGGTCATAGCCCGGTATGGCGTCAAGATCATGGTCCAGAGAAAAAGTCAGCATACTGCCTGCCAGACGAGCGAGCTCCGCCCACACCTGTTCTGGTGAACGGGAAGGAAAACGTTCGTATTCTGTCAGCACTCTGGCGTGAGAATTCAGTGCATTCAGCAACCAGAAAAGGGAAACATCGGCGACGGCAAAATCGGCGAGCCTTTCGTTGCTTTCACGACGCATAGTCATCAGACGCTGGCGTCGGGAGCGTAACTGGCGATTGAGCAACACCAGACGTTCGCGAAGGACCGGGCTTGCCCCAAATGAGGCGACTGGAGGAATAAAAGACGGATCCTGTCGCCACGCATTTTGCCCATCCCGGATCAGTCTTGCTACCGGGCAGACTTTCCAGGAATCATTGCTTTCATGGGCAAACCGGATGGTGAAATTAAACCGGGCAACGGCCATGGACTCTTCTTCAGAGCCAAAGGCATCCTGCAATGTCACCCACTCTTCGCGATAGCGAAGCGGCCGATCTGAATTGACGCCTTCCAGTTCAATGTTGATCACACCTGGCTGCATGTGAGGCAGGGCAATGACGACAGTTACCGCATCACGGCCAGCCAGCTGGCTGGCATCTAACTCACGCGGCGCCGGAGGCAGATCGCTCCTTTGCGCATCAATAAGAGTTCCATCTTCTAGCCAGAGGCGTAACTGCGTAATCTGGATCAGGCCGGACGAAAGAAGAGTGTCATTAAACTCAATCTTTTCCACACCCCAGGGGAATGGGGATGCCAGCGCTGATACGCCGGCACTGCGAAAAGACTCCCATTCAGCCTGCTGCTGGAACTGTTGAGGAGACAATAAAGCCCCCTCATTCCACAGTGGACGATAAATTTTCATCCCTGATTTCCCCTCGCCTTACGATTTGGCTTTCGGCATTTGAGAAACCAGCGACAGGTTGACGTCCATCCCTTCCACCTGGAAGTGCGGCACCGCGAACAGCTTCACGCGGAAGAATCCCGGGTTGTCCTCAATGTCTTCCACCACCACCTTCGCGTCGCGCAGCGGGTGAGAGGCCTGCAGCTCGTCGCCCGGGTCGGTCATCTCGGTGACCAGGCCGCGAACCCAGGTGTTGAGCTCCAGCTCCAGCAGACGACGATCCTTGGTGGTGCCGATATTTTCTCGCTGGATAAGCTTCAGGTAGTGCGCAATGCGCGACAGCAGGAAGATGTACGGCAGGCGGGCATTGATGCGGCTGTTGGCGGTGGCGTCGGCGGTGTCGTACCGCGCCGGCTTCTGGGTGGAGTTCGCCGAGAAGAAGCAGGCGTAGTCGCGATTCTTGTAGTACGACAGCGGGATAAGACCGAGGCTGGCGAACTCAAACTCGCGGGTTTCCGGGATCATCACCTCTGACGGGATCTTCACCTGGTTGCCGGTGCCCAGATCATAAAGGTGGATCGGCAGATCTTTCACCGCCCCGCCCGCCTGCGGGCCGCGGATCTGCACGCACCAGCCATTATTGATAAAGCTTTTCACCATGTTGGCGGCAAAGGAGAACGACGCGCTGGTCCACAGGTATTTCTCGTGGTCCGGGCCTTTCACCTGCTCGACGTAGTTGAAGCTACGCACCGGCACGGTGTCCGGACCATACGGCAGCCGGCCCAGCACGCGCGGCATCACCAGACCGATATAGCGCGCATCGTCAGTGTCGCGAAAGGATTTCCACTTGATGTATTCGGCGCGGTCGAAGTAGTTGCCGATATCTTTGATGGCGGCGACCTCTTCCATGGAATCTTTCAGGAAGAAGGCCGGACCGACGGCGCCGATAAACGGCATATGCGCCGCGGCTGAGACTTTAGAGATGTTGCGCAGCAGCGCCACGTCCTGCGGGCTGGCGTCGAACTCGTAAGCGGAGATCACCGACCCAATGGGCTCGCCGCCGGGGGTGTCGTACTCTGCGGTGTAGGTGTGCCAGTAGAGGCCGCTCTGGATCAGCTCCGGCGCGTCTTCGAAGTCCTGACGTAGATCGTCTTTCGAGACGTCCAGAATTTCGGTTTTCACGTTCTGTCGGTAGTCGGTGCTGTCCACCAACTGCTTCAGACCGCGCCACTGGGATTCCACTTTCTGGAACGCTTCGTGGTGCATGACCGCATCCAGCTGGCGGCTAATCTGGTAGTCCAGTTCCGCGATATGGCGATCGATCAGGGTTTTGTCGAGCTTCTCCACCGGCTGGCCGGACTTGCGGATGCAGTCCATAAACACCTGCATCGCCGCCGTCAGACGTTCGCCCGCCGGGGCGTCAGACAGCGCGGCATCATCCAGAAAGTTGTTAATATCCCCCAGGC
Source organism: Klebsiella pasteurii (assembly GCF_018139045.1). Taxonomy (NCBI): domain Bacteria; kingdom Pseudomonadati; phylum Pseudomonadota; class Gammaproteobacteria; order Enterobacterales; family Enterobacteriaceae; genus Klebsiella; species Klebsiella pasteurii. The sequence continues at coordinate 695,388 of NZ_CP073236.1, read as the reverse complement.
GGGACGCCGGGGTCAGGTTGATTTTTTCAAACAGGGAGGCGTACACGCCCTCTTTTTCCAGTACAGCGGTCTGCCCATGCGTAGAGGCGGTTTCAGTATTTACAGACATCAGCATATTCCCGGTTAATCCATTAAATAACGCACGCCGTTTATTTCGGGGCCAGTGCACTCATTTCATCGCGTAACTCCTGAGACAGCGCCGGGTCTTTGAGGATCTTTTCGAGCTCTTTTCGGAAAGTGGCGTTATCCAGAAGGTTGGATTTGAGGTCACGTAATAAATTACGCATCGCCAGCATGGCGCGAAGCTGCGGAATTTGACGGGCAACCTGCTCAGGCTCGAAGTCTTTCATATCAGCGAAGTTCAGCTTAATGCTTTCCTCCGTGCCGTCTCCGGCCAGCGTGTTCTGCACGGTCAGGTTTATTTCCGGGTTGAATTCCGCAAGGACGCTGTTGAAGTTATTTTTGTTGATATTGATTTTTTCTCTGTCAGATAATGGTCGGTCCTCTTTACCATTACTGAAATCACCGAGGGTGAGAAGCTTCAGCGGCAGCTCGACTTTTTTCTGCGCGCCCCCTGTATGCAGAGCCAGCTTTAAATTAATGCGTGCCTTTGGCACTTCATTCTGGAAACTATCAGCCATAGCGGTCCCTTCCCTTGAGGAATATTTGTTAAAAATAACGACGTTTGATGACAAAACCATAGTAGAGCAAATCATCAGAAAATATCAACCCGTCAGTTCTAAAGTCCAATATAAGACTTCCCTTAAGGATTTTAATCCAAATGTAAAAACCAAAGCATCAGACGAACAAAGCCAATATGAAACACCCAGCGTTTACTTACAATAAAGAAAGGATTTACGCCCGCCTTATGAATAGATAATGAATTCACATCTCAACACATCTGTTCAATTGATGAAAATCAATGTGTAACGGTAATAATTATTATTCCATCGCTGAAAATACGCCTGACAAAAGAAATAAAGATCGAATTCTTTTTTTATCGTTTGCAAGCCATGAATGTTCCCTGAACCAGACGTTAATATAGTCATAAAAAATGTCAGACAGGATTGGTATAAAAACCACAAATAATCCCCCTCAAATATTCCTCTTTGATTATTAGACCTGACAAGGCATTAAGACTCAGTGAGCGCAATGAAATATTAGTAATCCATTCACCCGGTATATTTAAATACGGCAGACAATAATGCTCATCGCTCATTAATCCCTTCCCTGCGCCCGTTCGAAAGCGGCGCGCCCGCCTGCCGCCAGCCAGGTCGTAAAGGATTACAGCTGCGGATTCATTGTTTTGTTGTCCAGAGCCGAGTTGCGGTTCGCATTCCCTCTCCCGCCAGGCTATATCTTAGACACCTTTCTTCATACAGGAGTGAATATGATGGGCAAAAAGATTCTGATGCTGGTGGGCGATTACGCCGAAGATTACGAGACCATGGTGCCGTTTCAGGCACTACAAATGATTGGTCATCAGGTTGATGCGGTCTGTCCTGACAAAATCAAAGGCGACTACATTATGACCGCCATCCATGACTTTGACGGCGCCCAGACTTACAGCGAGAAACCCGGCCACCGCTTTGTTCTCAACGCCGATTTTGCAAGCGCGAAAGAAGCGGATTATGACGCGCTGTTGATCCCCGGCGGACGGGCGCCAGAATATCTGCGCCTGAATGCGGAAGTGCTTAAACTGGTGCAGGCATTTGACGCAGCGCGTAAACCTATTGCTGCCGTTTGCCACGGCCCTCAGCTGTTGGCGGCTGCGGGGGTATTAAAAGGCCGCACCTGCAGCGCCTATCCGGCCTGCGCGCCGGAAGTGCGGCTCAGCGGTGGACATTTTGCCGACATCGGTATCGATCAGGCGCATATTGACGGCAATCTGGTTACCGCCCCCGCCTGGCCCGCCCATCCGCAATGGCTGGCGAAATTTGCCGAATTGCTGCGGTAAAAAAACAACCGGATAACTGCCTCGATGAAGATTATTTGAAGGAGGAGCTGGCGCTAAAATCGCGCCAGCTACGGGTTTAAATATCAGTACCCATCAGTGCTTCACGATATACATTGTGCGGCTATAGGCCACGTCCTCCGGATTGGCTATCGGATACCCTTTCAGCCATGGTTTAATCAGACGCCCGTTGGTGTACTGATAAATCGGCGCGATGGGCGCTTTCGCCATAATGATTTTTTCCGCCGCGTTGTAATCGTCATTGCGCGCTTTTTCCGACGTTTCCAGCGCCGCCTGGGTCAGAATTTTGTCGTAGGCCGGATCGTTGAAACGGGAGATATTGCCGCTATGGGTTGAGGTCAGCAGCGACAGGAAAGTCGACGGTTCGTTGTAATCCCCCACCCACGAGGCGCGGATCACATCGAAATTGCCGGTATTGCGGCTGTCGATATAGGTTTTCCACTCCTGGTTTTGCAGCTTCACGTCAACGCCCAGATTTTTCTTCCACATGGAAGCCACCGCAATCGCGATCTTCTGGTGGTTCTCCGAGGTGTTGTACAGCAGCGTCAGCTTCAGCGGACGGTTCGGACCGTAGCCCGCCGCCTGCAGCAGCGCTTTTGCCTGGGCATTCAGTTCGGCCTGGCTCATGCTTTCGATTTGCGTCGGCTGCGGAGTAAAGCCTGCGGTCACATCCGGAGTAAAGCGCCAGGCCGGTTTCTCGCCGGTACCCAGAATTTTCTCCGCCATCAGACGACGATCGATAGTCATGCTAAGCGCCAGGCGGACGCGCTCATCGGCGGTTGGCCCTTTCTGAGTGTTAAAGGCGTAATAATAAGTTCCCAGCTGCGGCGGAGTATAAACCTGCCCCGGTATATCCTTCAGCAGCTTCTGATACAGATTTTTCGGGAACGACTCGGTGATATCGATATCGCCGGCCAGATAACGTTTGGTGGCCGCTGATTCCTGGTTAATGGGCGTAAATGTGACCTGCTGGATCACCGTTTTGTCGTTATCCCAGTAGTGCGTATTGGGGACCACTACCAGCTTTTCATTCACCACGCGATCTTTTAGGACATACGCGCCGTTGCCAATCAGGCTTCCCGGACGCGTCCAGTTGTCGCCGCTCTCCACGTTAGCTTTTTGCACCGGATAGAAAGCAAAGCTCGCCGTCAGATTGCTGAACCACGGCAGCGGTTTATCCAGCTGCACGCGCAAGGTACGCGCGTCAACGGCGGTAACGCCGAGGGTATCCGGCGCGGCTTTACCATCAATAATATTTTGCGCATTAGCGATTCCGGCCAGCGCAGCAAACCAGGCAAAAGGGGATGTGGTTTTGGGATCAACCAGCCGCCGCCAGCTATAAACAAAATCCTCTGCCGTTACCGGCGTTCCGTCGGACCAGCGGGCGTTATCGCGCAGGGTAAATGTCCAGACGCGATTATCATTGCTCTGCCAGCGAGTCGCCACGCCCGGGATCAGGTTGCCTTTCTCGTCCTGATTGACTAAACCTTCAAAAAGATCGCGGATAACCTGAATTTCAGGCAGACCGACGGCTTTCGCGGGATCTAAGGAGGCGGGCTCGTCTTTAATATGCCGCACCAGCACCTGGTTTTCGGCTAAAACAGTGCCCGGCGGAACATCAGCCGCCCAGGCAAGAGAAGAGACGCTGGCTAACCACAGCGCGCCGCATGTCAATGTGACAGGATACTTCATAAGATCCCCTTTAAAATAAAAAAACCAGAGCTGGCAGTGCGATAATTATTTGTTTCATCACCTGAAATTGCAAACGGCTTGTGAAAGAAAGTTGACGTCTATGCTGATTTCACTATCGCTGGAAACTATTTGATTCCGGGACGGTTTTACACAACACTGCTGAAAAATAACCTGATAACAGGATGCCCTATGCCCGTTTCTCGTCCTCGCCCTCAGCGCGGTGATTTTCCGCCAGGAACACAACGCTACGGCCAGTCTCACCTTGGCGCGCCGCTGCTGTGGTTCCCGGCGCCGCTGGCCGATAGCCGTAGCGGCCTGATCCTTGCCGGAACCCACGGCGATGAAGGCTCATCCATAGTCACGCTTTCCTGCGCGCTGCGTACGCTCAAACCCGAGCTGCGCCGTCATCATGTGGTGCTGGCGGTCAACCCGGACGGCTGCCAGCTGGGGCTGCGCGCTAACGCGCGCGGGATCGACCTGAACCGGAATTTTCCGGCGGCGAACTGGAAAGAAGGCGAAACGGTTTATCGCTGGAACAGCGCGGCGGAACAGCGCGATGTGGTTCTGCTCACCGGCGAAAAACCCGGCTCAGAACCGGAAACCCAGGCGCTGTGCCAGCTTATCCACCAGATCCACCCCGCGTGGGTGGTCTCGTTTCACGATCCGCTGGCCTGTATTGAAGATCCCGGCCATAGCGAACTGGGTCAATGGCTCGCCGATGCGTTTAGCCTGCCGCTGGTGGGCAGCGTCGGCTATGAAACGCCCGGCTCCTTTGGCAGCTGGTGCGCGGATATCGGCCTGCCCTGCATTACCGCCGAATTCCCGCCGATATCCGCCGACGAGGCGACCGATAAATACCTGGCGGCAATGACGGACCTGCTGCACTGGCACTCTCAAAGATGAAGCACGCCGGTGCTGAAATGCAGCGCCGGCTCGACGTCCACCGCCAGCCAGGTCGGGCCATCGAGGTCGGCAAAACGGACCTGCGGCGCCAGCGCTAGCGCCGCGCTGATGGCTCTGGAAGTACACAGCATACAGCCCAGCATTCGCGCAAATCCCAGGCGCTCCGCCTCCTGCGCCAACAGCAGCGCTTCGGTCAGGCCGCCGGTCTTATCAAGCTTGATATTGACCATCTCATAGCGGCCGCGCAGCGCCGCCAGGCTGTCGCGAGTATGGCAACTCTCATCGGCGCAAATGGGCAGCGGGTGGATAAAATTCTCCAGCGCCTCGTCGGCCCCAGCCGGGAGCGGCTGTTCCAGCATCGCCACGCCGATATCCGCCAGCAGCTGGCAACGCTCGGCCAGGCCATCGCCGCGCCAGGCTTCGTTAGCATCCACGATGAGCGTGGCCTGCGGAACCGCTTCACGAATGGCAATCAACCGCTCGCTAATCAGATGATCGTCAAGCTTCACTTTCAGCAACGTAGCCCCTTTTTCCCACAGCGCCGCCGCGCTGGCCGCCATCTGCTCCGGCGTGCCGATAACCACCGTTTGCGCCGTCACCACCCGGTTGGGCAGCGTCACGCCCAACATCTGCGCGATGCTCTTACCCACGCTTCGCGCCTGCCAGTCCCAGAGCGCGCAGTCCACGGCGTTACGCGCGGCCCCTGGCGGCAGCAGGCGCTGGATCTCCTCGCGGGAAACGCCGCGCTCAATCTGTTCGCCAATTGCCATAATCTGCGCCATCACCGAAGCAATACTCTCCCCGTAACGAGGATAGGGCGTGCACTCGCCTGTACCCTTGACACCATTCTCTTCAATTTCCACCACCACGACTTTTGCCTCGCTGCGGCTGCCGCGGGCAATCACAAACGGGGTATGTAACGGCCAGGCTTCTTCATAGACTCGCAGATTTCGCATTCCCTGAACCTCGCAGGTAAGTATTAAAAGGATTTGCCGTGCTGCTGACGGATGTCATACACTAGCCGCGACGTTAACTATATGTAAACAGGAAGATAACCATGTCACAAACCGTGCATTTCCAGGGCAACCCCGTTTCTGTTCAAGGCACCATTCCGCAGGCAGGCGCTAAAGCGCAGCCGTTTACGCTGGTGGCCAAAGATCTCTCTGACGTCGCGCTGAGCCAGTTCGCAGGCTCCCGTAAAGTGCTGAATATTTTCCCAAGCATCGATACCGGCGTTTGCGCGGCATCGGTACGTAAATTCAACCAGCTGGCGTCTGAACTGAACAACACCGTCGTGCTGTGCATTTCCGCTGACCTGCCTTTCGCTCAGTCTCGCTTCTGCGGCGCTGAAGGCCTGAACAACGTTGTGACTCTGTCCACCCTGCGCGGCGCGCAGTTCCTGGCCGACTACGGCGTCGCTATCTCCGCGGGCCCGCTGGCCGGCCTGGCGGCGCGCGCTGTGGTCGTGATTGATGAAAACGACCAGGTTGTTTACAGCCAGCTGGTGAATGAAATCACCGAAGAGCCGGACTACGACGCCGCCCTGGCCGCGCTAAAAGCGTAATAACGCCACAGGCCACGTAAGCCCTCGTTAACCGGGGGCTTTTTTATTCCCGCGCCGCATAGCGGGAGATAAAGCGCGCAATCGCCGGCCCGGTCAGTAAGATGGTGAACAAGCGCAGCGTCTGCATCGCCATAATAAACGACATATCCGCTCGCGTACCGGCGGCGATAATCGCCACCGTGTCCAGCCCGCCCGGACTGGTCGCCAGATAGGCGGTCATAAAGTCCAGCGGCAAAACCTGCGTCAGCCCAAAAGCCATCAGCGCGCACAGCAGGATCAGGCCAATAATCGATGCGAGGATCTGCGGCAGGGTTTTGAGCGCCAGCAGGAAAATCTGTTTATTAAACTTTAGACCAACGCTCCAGCCAACGGCGGCATAAGCCAGCGCCAGCAGCCACTCAGGAAGTTCAAGCTGCAGCCAACCTTCCCCCTGCGCCAGCGCCCCGATCACCATCGGGAAGAGCATCGCGCCGGATGGAAAGCGCAGCCGCAGCCCCAACCACCCTGCTGCCGCCGTCAGCAGCAGCGTGAACGGTAGCTGCCAGCTTATCGGAGGAAACCAGGCGACCTGCTGAGTCATCTCCTGCGCTTCACCGCCGAGCGCGACGCGAACGACCAGCGCCGCGGCCCCCGCGACAAACAGCACCCGCAGATACTGCATCAACGCCACCAGCCGGACATCTGCGCCGTACTCCTGAGCCATAATCACCATCGCCGAAGCGCCGCCCGGCGAACTCCCCCACGCCCCGGTGGCGCCAGGCAGATCGCTGTAGCGCACCAGCAGCCATCCCGCCAGCGCGCTGATAGCGAGCGTAGAAAAGAGAATCAACAGCACCAGCGCCCAGTTCGCCAGCAGGACGCCGAAAATGGAGGGCGTCAGGCTGCGGGCGATCATGCAGCCGATAATCGCCTGGGCGGCGATAAAAAAGGGACGGGGTACACGAATTTCCGCGCCGCGCAGGCTGAGGATGATTCCGGCAATCATCGGCCCCAGCAGCAGTGCGGCGGGAAGATGAAACCAGAACAATATAAAAGAGAGCGCGCTGGAGAGTACCAGCAGTTTCATCCATTGAAAAAAATCACTACGCCAGATCCGCATGCGTATTCCTGCCAAAAAGAGGGTAAAGACGAAGTATATACAGAATCATTCTACACCTGGACCCCGCCCTTTTCTGGAAATACCAACCGCCTGCCCGGGCAGACGGTTGGTGAGCATTACTCGTCGCCTTTTTTCTGGCTCAGGCCATATTCGCGCAGCTTATTGGCGATCGCGGTGTGGGAGACGCCAAGACGCTTGGCCAGTTTACGCGTGCTGGGGAAGCTGCGATAAAGCTGGGTGAGCACCGAGCGTTCGAAACGGCGGGTAATGTCATCCAGAGACCCCTCCATCGCTTCTTCGCCAACCGCCAGCGAAGAGACGTCGTGGTCCGGCAGCAGGATATCCTGAGGGCGCAGCTCAAACCCATCCAACTGAGTCAGCGCGCGATAGATCGCGTTTTTCAGCTGACGCACGTTGCCCGGCCAGCTGTAGCGCGTCAGTACGCTATTTAAATCGGCTGAGAGTTTTGGCCGCGGAATGCCCTGTTCATCGGCAAAGCGCGCCACGAACAGTTCGGTCAGCGGCATGATGTCCTGCGGACAGTCGCGCAGCGGCGGCAGATACAGCGTCAGCACGTTCAGGCGATAATAGAGGTCTTCGCGGAACAGCCCCTTTTGCACCAGCTCCACCAGGTTTTTCTGGGTCGCGCAGATCACCCGCACATCAACGTGGACCTCATGATCTTCACCGACGCGGCGGAAGGTGCCATCGTTGAGGAAACGCAGCAGTTTGGTCTGCATGCGCGGCGACATTTCGCCAATTTCATCCAGCAAAACCGACCCGCCGTTAGCCTGCTCGAAAAAGCCCTTTTTCCCCTGGATGGCGTCGCCGAACAGCTCGCTTTCCACCGCGTCTTCCGGGATAGAGCCGCAGTTCAGCGCCAGATAAGGTTTCCCCGCGCGCGGGCTCGCCAGATGGCAGGCGTGGGCCAGCAAATCTTTCCCTGTGCCAGTATCCCCGACGATCAGCAGCGGCGCGCTGAGCATGGCCAGCTTGCGTGCCTGCTCGACGACGTGGCGCATTTTCGGACCTACGGCGAGGATCTGGCTAAAGGCGCTGGTATCCTGAATGGTCATGGTTTGCAGCTGGCGCCCCATACGGACCGTCGAACGCAGCATCGCTACCGCGCCGGTTAGCACCTTCTCGCCGTGCTCGCCTTCCAGGTAGACCGGGGTGATCTCCAGCAGAAAGTTCTGTCCGTTGACCACCACGTGTTCCGCATGCGACTCCTGAGGATCGTTCTCCAGCCAGCGCTGGACGTTAAAATCGGTAATCAGCTGCGCGACCGGATGGCTGCGCAGCTTATCCTGGCTCTGGCCAAACAGCTGGCAGCTGGCTGGGTTAGCCAGTTCGACTTTTCCTTTGGTATCCAGAGACAGCACCGGCTCCGGCATCGCCACCAGCAGCGCGCTGAGCGCCAGATGTTCCCGCTCTGACGGCATCCACGCTACGGTGCGCACGTCGGTGACCCCGGCGATACGACGAATTTCCGCCATCAGGCTGCTGAAGCTGGCGAACTCCAGCTCGGCGAAATTGAGATAAATTCGGCCAATAGGGTCAATGTCGATACCCCGCAGGTCGATACCGCGCAGCACCAGTAAATCGAGTAATTCACGAGTCAGACCAAGACGGTCTTCACAAAAGACTTCAAGACGCATAGGTGTTTTCACCCTAAAGAGGCCAATGACGGATGAATAATAGGACAGTTATTTGCTGGCGTGAAGCCAGCTGTCAACAATTATTGACAGTATGGCGGAAAAATGGCCTTTCTGCCGTAAAGTTATGCGCTCAGACGAAAAATGGCGATGAGATGAGCGGCTATCATCGCTTCTGTTTTTCTCCCCGGCTTGCGCTACGCTTAGCCGGGCTACAGGTTACAGCCTTCTGTGAAACGGTAGCCCGGCTAAGGCATTCACGCCGCAAGCCGGGAATGCTTAAGCGACTTATTTTTCCACGCCGCTTTTACTCTTCTGCAACGTCTCTTTTAGCTGGCCGATCAGCTCGCGGCGAAAATCCCCCAGCCGCGGTTTATCGTCGGCGATCCACGGCAGCGGACGGCAGAGTTCCATAGCTTTAATTCCCAGCCGCGCGGTCAGCAGACCGGCGCCAATCCCCTGCGCCGCGCGCGCCGATAGCCTGGCCGCCAGATCCTGCGACATCCAGTCCATCCCGACCTCCCGCACCAGTTCGCTGGCGCCGGCAAAAGCGATATTGAGCAGCACCAGACGAAACAGGCGCAGGCGGCTATAGTAGCCCAGCTCAATACCGTAGAGGGTGGCGATGCGGTTGATCAGCCGTAAATTGCGCCAGGCGATAAACGCCATATCCACCAGCGCCAGCGGACTGACGGCTATCATTAGCGTCGACTCTGCCGCCGAACGGCTGATTTCACGCCGCGCCTGCGCATCCAGTACCGGCTGCACGATCTGCGCATACAAGCTCACCACTTCACGATCGTTCTGCGTTTCGTGGATTGCCGCATACCAGCGCTGCAGGGCCGGGTGCGATTGATCGAGCCCCGCCTGCTGGGCCAGCTTCTCGCAAAAGGCGCGCCCTTTGCCGACCGCATGGCTGTGCATCAGATCCCGCGCCTCATCGCGCTCGTGGGCGCGCTGGCGTAGTCGCCACAGCCGGCGCCACTCGGTTGCCACCGAACCGACGCCCGCGCCGACGATCAAGGCGCCGGCAGCGCAGCCGCCAAGGGCTATCCAGTCCTGCGTTTGCCAGGCGGTCATCGTCCACTGCACGCCCTGCGCCACCACGCTGACGCCAAAAATAGCCAGCCCGGCGCTGACCATCTTTCGCCACAGGCTGCGCTTAGGTCGCAGCGCTGACTCCACTACCGCTTCCGCCGCCCCCTCTTCTTCTTGCAGAACGTCAAGCCGCGCAGGAGCGAATTTCGCCGCGTCGGCGCCGTCAAACGCGCGCGCGGACTTCAAAATTTGCGCCTTTTCCTCCTCCAGCGGGCCGTCGAAATCGATACGCGGTTTTAAGGGTTCGGTCATCGCAATTTATCTCCGATCAAAAATTCCAGCGCCGCATCGAGGCGAATATGCGGCAGCGGTTTATCAACGTCCATCACCTGCGGGCGGAAGTTTTCAAACTGAAAGCCCTGCTGTTCCCAGAAGGCCTGGCCCGGCAGGCGGGCTGGCACCTCGCCGGGGTAGACGGTTAGCGGCTGGCCGTCGCTCAGCCTGTGGCCTCGCAGCGCAGGGATCTTTTCGCCGTTCACCTCAATAAGCCCGCTCTGCGTCGCCTGAATCGACGCCAGTCCCAGACAATCCATACTGATACCTTCGAATGCCGCATTTTGCCAGGCATCCTGTATCAGCTGCTGCAGCAGCGACACCATATTGCTGTGCTGATCGACGGTCACATGATCCGCTTTGGTCGCGGCGAACAGCAGCTTATCGATAACCGGTGAGAACAGGCGACGAAACAGCGTACGCTGGCCATAGTGAAAACTTTGCATCAGCTGCGTCAGCGCCAGGCGCATATCGTTAAATGCCTGCGGCCCGCTGTTAAGCGGCTGAAGGCAGTCCACCAGTACGATTTGCCGATCGAAGCGCAGGAAATGATCTTTATAGAAGCCCTTTACCACTTTCTCGCAGTAGTATTTAAAACGCTCGCGCAGCATTCCGGCATTGGTATGTTTGCCCGCCTGCGCCAGCTTAGCCTCACCGGCGGCATCCACATCCGGCCAGGGAAAGAACTGCAGTGCCGGCGCGCCGGCCATTTCACCGGGCAGCACAAAGCGCCCTGGCTGAATAAAGTGCATCCCTTCGCGCTTACAGGTATGCAGATAGTCGGTCCATGCCGCAGCGATCTCCGCCAGACGGGTTTCATCGGCGGGCGCCAGCGGATCCAGACCTTCGCATAGCTGTCGCCAGCGTGCCGACCACTCCGCCCTCTGCCCCTGCAGTAGTCCGGTCATCTGCCGTGACCAGGTCAAATAGTCCTGGGCCAGCATCGGCAGATCCAGCAGCCACTCGCCGGGATAATCGACAATTTCCAGATACAGGGTTGAGGTTTCTTTAAAATGGCGCAGCAGCGAATCGTTAGAGCGATAGCGCAGAGCGAGGCGGATTTCGCTGACGCCACGGGTGGGCGTCGGCCAGACCGGCGGCTGACCGTAGAGCTGGGCCAGCCCTTCATCATAGGTGAAGCGCGGAATACCAAAATCCCGCTGCGGTACGCGCTTGACGCCCAGCAGGCGCTCTTCTCTGGCCGCGCTAAGCAGCGGTAGCCGCGCGCCGGCGTGAATATTCAGCAGTTGATTGACCAGCGCGGTGATAAAGGCGGTCTTGCCGCTGCGGCTAAGGCCGGTGACGGCCAGACGAAGATGCCGATCAACCCCACGATTGATCAGCGCGTTAAATTCTGTTTTGAGTCGCTTCATCGCCATCCTGTTGTGCCTGAAGAACGAGGGAAATAAACATGAGGGCTAAAGAGATAATTATCAATAGATTGCATTAGCCCCGCTGCGACGGGGCCGACGATTATTTGCTGGCGCTTTTCGGCCTGGCTATCCCACGGAGGCCGCCGGCGTTAACCACCTGCGTGTAGCCCATTTCGCTCAGCAACTGCTGAGCCTGTCCCGATTGCCGGCCAACGTTACAATAAACGTGAATGGTATCGTTTTTATCCGGTACTTCCGCCGCAATCCGCGTTTTTAAATCCGCCAGCGGAATATTCACCGCCCCGACGACGTGCTCTTTTTGATACTGCTGCGGAACGCGGACGTCAATCCAGTGTTCCGCCGCGAAGACGGGTAAGGCCATCGCCAGCGCTAAACCCAGAAGGAGTTTTCGCATGTTATCATCCTGATAGTGTGAGTGTTTAGGCACTCATAACATACGCCATCCGCGACGTTTAGAAAACCGCTGCGCCGCCCGGCTGAGCATAGGTTCCAGAACAAGCATCAGCAGCATTTTCAGCGGCCGACGCGCGACGGATTTTACCGCCCAGCCTGCGACGCCCGCCGGGCCGTAGCGCAGCGCGGTGAGCAGCACCAGTTTGCCCGCGATTTTCAGACCCGGTTTGACTTTTTGCCCGGCCTGCTGCCATTTCATGTTCATCATTAACCTCAACTTTCAGTTATAGCTGGCGGAAACGACTGCGCAGCGAAAAGGTATCAGAGGTGACGTAGCGCTCCATTTCACGCAGACGACGCTCACCCGCTGCCAGTTCCTTATCCGCGGCGGCCAATAGTTCTCCGCTGCTCGGCGTTTTTTCACCATACAGCTCGCTTTCCGGCATCGGATCCAGCGCAAACGAGAGAATGATGTAAGCCACCACGACAAACAGGAACAGGCCAAATATCATTGCCAGTACGGTAATCAGGCGTACCAGCTTAACCGGCACGTCCAGATACTGCGCGATGCCGGCACAAACGCCTTTCACCATGCCCTGCTGCGGAATGCGCCACAGTTTTTTACTCAGACCCAGTCCGCCCATTATTTCTCTCTCCAGTTCGGGTGCTCAGCATCAAGAATGGCTTCCAGCGCCTGAATACGCTCGCGCATGCGCTTCGCGTCATCGGACAGCTGCAGCAGGCGCTGCTGTTCATTCTGCGAAAGGCTGCCGCTGGCGGTGCGGTTGTTGTAATGCAGCCAGAGCCAGACCGGCAAAACAAACAGCACAAACAACGTCAAAGGGATGGCGAGAAAAAGCATGCTCATGTGAACTCCTTGCAGATGGCGGCGGCACGTCTTGGTGCCGCCCGAAGATGATTACTGGTTATTTTGATTCATTTTGGCTTTCAACGCCGCCAGCTGCTCACTGATTTCATCGTCCGCTTTCAGATCGGCGAACTGCTGATCCAACGACTTATCTTTACCAAAGCGATGGCTTTCCGCTTCTGCTTCCATATGATCGATACGGCGTTCAAACGATTCAAAACGCGCCATCGCCTCGTCAATCTTGCCGCTGTCCAGCTGACGGCGAACGTCGCGGGAGGAGCTTGCGGCCTGATGACGCAGCATCAGCGCCTGCTGACGGGCGCGGGTTTCGCTGAGTTTGTTTTCCAGCTCGCCAATCTCTTTTTTCATCCGCGCCAGCGTTTCGTCCACCAGCTGCGCTTCGTTTTCCAGGCTACCGATCAGGTCGGTCAGCTTCTGCTTTTCGATTAGCGCCGCTCGGGCCAAATCCTCTTTCTCTTTACGCAGCGCCAGTTCGGCTTTTTCCTGCCATTCCGCCTGCTGGGCAACGGCCTGTTCAATACGACGGCTTAGCTGTTTCTTTTCAGCCAACGCCCGCGCCGAGGTCGAACGCACTTCAACCAGCGTGTCTTCCATCTCCTGGATCATCAGCCGAACCAGCTTCTGCGGATCTTCCGCTTTCTCCAGCAGAGAGTTAATGTTGGCGTTCACGATGTCGGCAAAACGAGAAAAAATACCCATAATTTCAATCCTCATAGTTCTGGTGTCAGGCACCGGCCTGTGCCATGACTAATACAAATGCCGTGCCAAGTTTTTATCTTATTGATTTTAATGGAAGTGGTTGTTATCTGGCCAGCGTATTGCTAAAGTGACCTGGTGAATCACACTACTAAATGGCGAAATTCATCATGGCGGATTACAAGGACAACCTGCTCGGCGAGGCCAATAGCTTTCTTGAAGTGCTGGAACAGGTCTCGAGACTGGCGCCGCTCGATAAACCGGTGCTGGTGATTGGCGAGCGCGGAACCGGCAAGGAGCTGATCGCCAGCCGCCTGCACTTTCTCTCATCCCGCTGGCAAGGGCCATTTATCTCGCTCAACTGCGCGGCGCTCAATGAAAATCTGCTCGATTCGGAGCTGTTCGGGCATGAGGCCGGCGCCTTTACGGGGGCCAGTAAACGTCACCCGGGGCGCTTCGAACGTGCCGACGGCGGTACCCTGTTTCTCGATGAGCTGGCCACCGCGCCGATGCTGGTGCAGGAAAAACTGCTGCGCGTGATTGAGTATGGCGAGCTGGAGCGCGTCGGCGGCAGCCAGCCGCTACAGGTTAACGTCCGTCTGGTGTGCGCGACCAACGCCGACCTGCCTCAAATGGTAGAAGACGGACTTTTTCGCGCCGACCTTCTCGACCGTCTGGCCTTTGATGTGGTGCAGCTGCCGCCGCTGCGCGAACGGCAGAGCGACATCATGCTGCTCGCCACCCAGTTTGCCATCCAGATGTGTCGCGAACTCGGATTACCGCTGTTTCCCGGCTTTAGCGAACGCGCCGCCGAAACGCTGCAAAACTACCGCTGGCCGGGGAATATCCGTGAATTAAAAAACGTGGTTGAACGTTCGGTCTACCGCCACGGCAGCAGCGAGTGCGAGCTGGATAATATTATTATTAACCCCTTCCGCCAGCAGCACACGGCGACGCTCGTCGAAGTGGAGAAGACGCCAGGCCCCACGCTGCCGCTCGATTTACGCGCTTTCCAGCAGGAGCAAGAAAAAAGCCTGCTCGAGAGAAGCCTCGAACAGGCGAAGTACAATCAAAAACAGGCGGCCGAACTGCTGGGGCTAACCTACCACCAGCTGCGGGCGCTGCTGAAAAAGCATCAGCTTTGACCTGTACGCGGAAGCAGCAGCGCGCTCACCGCCATTGAACCAAGGCAGAGCGCGGCGTTAAACCACAGCGCATACTGCGCCGCGCTGGCCATTCCGAGCGGTAAAAACAGCGCAAAAAGTGACGCTGTCACCGCAATGCCCATCGCCCCGCCCAGCGAACTGCCCATCTTATAGATCCCCGAGGCCACGCCGACCTTATTCTCGGGAGCGTTAACCACCGCGGTGTCCGTTGAAGGGGTGGCGTAGCAGCCCAGGCCGAAGCCAAACAGCACGTTGCTGAAAAAGACCGTGACGATATAGGTCGATTTATCGAGAAAGGTGCAGGAGATAAGAAGAATACCGACCGCGGTAAAGACCGGGCCGGTCATCATCGGCAAACGCGCGCCGTAGCGTTGCAGCAGTTTCTCGCCCACCCGAATCATCGCCAGCACGGTAACCAGGTAGCCAAGCGTCATCATTCCGCTCTCCAGCGGGCTCAGATGATGCCCCTGCTGGAGCCAGATGCTGGCAATCATCATCGTACCGATGGCGCCGTTAAGCATAAAGTTCGACAACACCGCGGCGCTGTAGGCACGGTTGCGAAACAGCGCGAAATCAATCAGCGCCGCGTCGCCTTTACGCTGGCCGCTACGGATAAAAAATAGCCCCGAGGCCAGCGCGCCGGCCAGCATCGCCAGCGAGGTTGCGCTGGTCCAGCCCCAACCGTGGCCTTTGCTGATAAAAAGATTTAACAGTACCAGCGCCAGGATCAGGCTGAGCAGGCCGCTGATGTCCAGCTTATGCTGCTGCGCGCTGGCGCTACGGCTTTCCGGCGTACCGCGCAGCAAAAACAGCGCCGCCAGCGCTACCGCGATGGAGAAAACAAAGATCCAACGCCAGCCCAGCCCGGTGGCGATCGCCCCGCCGACAAACGAGCACAGCCCGCTGCCGCCCCAGGAGCCGATGACCCAGAAGCTGACCGCTCGCTGGCGCGCTTTGCCTTCATACCAGGTTTTTATTAACGCCAGCGTCGCCGGCATGATGCAGGCGGCCGACAGCCCCTGTAAAACGCGCCCGGCCAGAAACAACGCGGGCCCCTGCGACAGCACCAACATCGCGCTGCCGACAATGCTGAGGATCAGGCCGAGCGAGGTCATACGCATGCGGCCAAATTTATCCGCCAGACCACCGCTGGCGACCACGAAGCAGCCGCTGAATAAGGCGCTCAGGCTCACCGCCAGAGTCAGGGTCTCCAGCGAAATATCGAGGCTGCTTTTCATTGCCGGAACCACGTTGATCACCGACTGGGCAAACAGCCAGAAGGTCAGAACGCTCAATACAATACCCGCCAGCAGACGATCGGTGCCGACGAACTGCGCTTCGCTTAGCGATACAGAACTCATAGCAGGGTCCTCTTCGTTGCGGAGATTAACGCAAATAGTGTTCCGTCAGGGCGCACCACAGCGCGGCGCCTTTCAGCAATAGCGCATCGTTGAAGTCGTATCCGGGGTTATGCACCATGCAACGATCCGCCTCGTCTCCGGCGCCGAGGGTGAAATAGCAGCCGTGTGGGTTGCGCTCAAGCATAAAAGCAAAATCTTCGCTGCCCATAAACGGCTTCACCTCGCCGACCTGCGCCGCTCCAAATAGCGCGGTTGCCACCGTGCGAACCATCTCATTGGCAGCCGGATCGTTCCTTAAAACCGGGCTGCCGTTAACGTGGGTTAAGGCGGCGCTGGCGTTAAAGCTCTCGGCCTGAGCGACGGCGATATCGTGAATGCGCTGCAGGACCGTCTCGCGAACCTGTTCGTTTAAGGTGCGCACCGTGAGCTTCATTAACACCTTGTCGTTGATAATGTTCGGCGCGTGACCGGCCTGAATGCTGCCCACGGTCACCACCGCCGGTTCAAACGGCGTGATGTTGCGGGAAACAATGGATTGCAGCGCCAGGGTGATATGACAGGCAACCAGCGTGGCGTCGACAGTATGCTCCGGTACCGCGCCGTGTCCGCCCACCCCTTTGACTTCAATATGGAGAGTGTCTGAGGAGGCCATCATCGCCCCATCGCGCAGGCCAATTCTGCCTAACGGCTGCCCCGGCATATTATGCAGGCCAAAAATGGCATCGCAGGGAAACTGGTCAAACAGGCCGTCTTCGAGCATGACCCGCCCGCCGTAGAGCAACTCTTCTGCGGGCTGAAAAATAAGCTGCAGCGTACCGTTAAACTGTCGGGTGCGCGCCAGATATTCCGCGGCGTACAGTAAGGTAGTGGTATGGCCGTCATGGCCGCAGCCGTGAAAACGTCCATCGACCCGGCTGGCCCACGCCTTGCCGCTCATCTCCTGCATCGGCAGCGCGTCCATATCCGCCCTTAGCCCCAGTCGTTTTTTGCCGTCGCCCGCGCTTAAGGTCGCGACCACGCCGGTGCCCGCCAGACCGCGGTGAACCTGATAGCCCCATTCGCCGAGCAGGCGGGCAACCTCTTCACTGGTTTTATGCTCTTCAAAACCGATTTCCGGCTGCTGATGGAAACGGCGGCGAAGCGCGACAAACTGCGCCTCGTTAACCTGTAATGCCTCAATAATCGGGTGTGTCATTTTTATTATTCCTGTGTTGTGTTTGCACGACACTTTCGAGTTTATGCATCTTTGTTGGCTTTAAAATGCGATTTTTTGTTTTATAGTGACGGATTATTAATGAGTGCTTTTCATACAAAACGGTTATGACAAAAAATAACATGCTGTTTTTTGTCTTCAGGAGGCGACGGTGGAGCATCATTCAGGCGACTTTCAGGTTGTGGTTCGCGATATCCGACAGTGGAGCCAGCAGGAAAACGATGCTCTGACACTGATATGGCTGCTTGAGGGCAGCGTAGAACTCCGCGATGGCGAAACGGGTCGCTATCTACAGGCTGATGAACTGGCGATAGTGAATCGTCATCGCCGCTGGAGCCTCAACAGCAAGACGGCGAACGTTGTGATGACGCTGTCGCTGAACGCCGGGTGGCTGACCCGCCTCGACGGTGATTTTTTTTCCTCCGCCTACCAGAGCAGCAGCGAAACGCGCGATGCCGAAGACACCCTGCGTTACCTGATGCGCCAGCTGCTGGTCCTTGGTCTGGTCAATCCCCAGGCACACTACCGGCTGGAGGCCAACCGCTGGCTTAGCGAAATTGCGCTCCTGCTGGCGTCACGCTTCAGCCGTCCCCTCACCGCCCAGGCGCCTCGCGGCTCGGAACGCTGGAGCCAACGAATTAATCGAGTAGTGGCGCGAATCGATGCCAATTATCAACGGCGCCTGTCGCTGCAGGAGATTGCCGCCGCGGAATTTGTTTCCGAAGCCTGGCTATCGCGTCTATTCCGCAAAGAGGTGGGCGTCAGCTTTATGCAGTACATCACCGGGCTGCGCCTGCGCAAGGCCGCCGAGCAGCTGACGGCCACGCGCAGGTCGGTGCAGCAGATCGCCCAGCAGCATGGCTTCGCCAGCAGCCGGGTGATGAGCGACCTGTTTAAACGCGAGCACGGCCTGACGCCGCGCCAGTTCCGCCAGCAGCATCCGCAGACGGCGATCGAATCCCCTCGTCCGCGCCCTCAGCAAGCCGAGCTGTGGCAGCCTGTATCAATCGACCGGCTTTACTCCCGGCTCAATGCGCCGCAAACCAACGGCCTGGACAGCCCGCCGCTGCGGCTCAATCCCCAGCAAACCCGCCATCTCGATGTGCGTGAACTGCCGACGCGGGCCGCGCCGCTACGCCACACCCGCATGGTTGTTACCGTTCGTGAACTGGACGATCTGCTGCGCGAGGATGTCCGCCGCGAGCTGGAACAGCTGCACGGCGCACTGCCGATATTCGCCATCGATATTCACGATCCGTTTCTCAGCAGCCGTCTGTTCAGCGCCGGCTGGGACGATCCGCAAATGGCCGGCTACGCCTGCTGGTATAATCTGCAGCGCATATTTAGCTGGCTGGCGACTATGGGCTGGGCGGTGATACTCCATACCGGGCTCACCACCCGCGGCGATCTGTTGCAACGCTTTCTGCGCCTCTCCGCCAACCATTTTCCGCCGACAACCCTGGCCAGCTGGCGCTTCGTCTGGCACTGGTCCCCCCAGGCCAGCGACGAGGCGCGCCAGCACGCCTGGCGGCAACAAAAAGCGATCCTGCAGAGGCTATCGCCGCAGTCGGCGCTGGGGATCTGGCACCGTTTTCCGCAACAGGTAGAGGACGATCCCCTTCTGCGCTCACCGCTGCTTGCCGAGGCGGATTTTCTTGCCTGCCAGGCCGATGCCAACGAACTGCTGGATCTGGCGCAGATTGACAGCCAAAAGCTGGCCGCCAGCGAAAACTATCCGGTACATAAATTACGCAAACTCCATAACACCCTGCGCCAGCGGCATCACCTGCTGCCGCTTTGGCTGCTCTCGTGGAATACCCTCACCGGCGATACCCGCGATACCAACGGCCGTTTCTTTCGCGGCGCGCTGCTGATGGACAATCTGCTGGGACTGGCGGATCAGGTGTGGCTCGCGGGGTTCTGGCTGAATTCCGGATTGCAGGGAGAAGCCCGGGCCAACGGCAAGCTGGATACCTCCAGCCTGGCACTGCACTATCTCCACGGTCTGCCGCGACCGGTCTACTGGGTATTGTGGCTATGGCGCAGGCTACGGGGCGAGGTGCTAATCAACGACAAAAATCTGCTGCTGCTACGCCATCACGGTCATTATCAGCTACTGCTGCGCAATACGGTGGTGTTCAACCCCTGGCTCTCCAGCGAGGAGGCGTTTACGCAGCGCTTCAGTCAGCCCTGGAGCGTGCGGCTCCTCGGACTTGAGGGACGCTGGCGAATCAAACATCATCTGTTCGATCAGCACCATGGCGCGCTCTTCCCGCTATTCGAGGCCTTTCGCAGCCAAAGCGGGCCGGACGATGAGGACTATCGCTGGCTGATGCACCGGGCGCGCCCGGCGCTGCGCGTCAGTGAAGAGACGCCGGATAGCGACCGCTGGCAGCTGGTAGAGACGCTGGAAAGCAACGCGCTGGCGCTTTATGAATTCACGCCGCTCGCGGACTAAAAGTGACAGCGTCACCATGCGATAACGTCCCACAAGCGGCCTGTGCCGCGAAAAATGGCGTTTGATTGCGCGGGAGTCGTTTCACATGCAGTTAAAAAAATGTAACTAGCAAGATATCTTCATGTGAACTATCATCTGCGCATCATGATTCAATGGACTGAAAATAAAGATGATTCCGGTTAATCCTTCAACGCTTGGCCGCTATGCGGCGCACGTCAGCCTGGTCCATACTATGAAAAACCACCGCGCGCCGGCGCTCTCGGTTATGATGATCTTTTCGGACCTGCTTATCCGCTCAACCGAAGATTCATATCGTCAACAGGGCTGGACAATCACACCGCAAAACAGCGGCCTGGTCCTGCGTAACTATGTCGCCCTCCATCACAACGGCGGAAAGCTGGAAATAAATCCCAAAGATTATATCGCCCGCTATAACCGACTTCTTCCTCTGTAGCGCCTCAACATCCAGCGAGCCGTGCGGATACGGCTCGCTGGAGAAACCGCAAATAAAAAGATACCATGTGGCGGATATCGGGGCTGCGATGCAAAATAAGCGCCGTGCTCAATACCCATAGCATCCTCAAGCCGTGCAGCATATGAATCGAAAATACGCTTTACTCAACCCCTTGCTTGCCTGATGCCAAACGTCAGGTGATTTACGAGGTATACTCGAAGTTCATAAGCGGTATGAATTTGAATCCGTTGGTCAAATAGCCGACGCAACCATCGCTTATATTATCTTCAGAGGCAATAAGGTGGTGGTAAATGTTATTTAATATTAATAAGATAGAGCCTTGCTCTATAATCAAAAAGAAATTATGCGCCTGAAATTGTCTTCTCTCCTGGCAGCGGCATCTATGCTGTGCGGGCAAGCTTTCGCCGCGCCCGCGCTGCCTGCGCACGCCGACATTCGCGATAGCGGCTTTGTGTATTGCGTCAGCGGTCAGGTCAACACCTTTAACCCACAAAAGGTCAGCAGCGGCCTGATAGTCGATACCCTGGCCGCCCAGCTCTACGACCGCCTGCTTGATGTCGATCCTTATACCTATCGTCTGGTCCCCGAACTGGCTGAAAGCTGGGAGGTGCTGGACAACGGCGCAACCTACCGCTTCCATCTGCGCAGCAACGTGCCTTTCCAGACCACTGCCTGGTTCAAACCGACCCGCAATTTTAATGCCGATGACGTGATTTTCACCTTTGGTCGTATTTTTAATCGCGACCACCCGTGGCACAACGTCAACGGCAGCAGCTTCCCCTATTTCGATAGCCTACAGTTTGCTGACAGCGTGGAAAGCGTGCGTAAACTGGATAGTCATACCGTCGAGTTTCGCCTCAAACGCCCGGACGCCTCATTCCTCTGGCACCTGGCCACCCACTACGCTTCGGTAATGTCGGCAGAATATGCCGCGAAGCTGGCGCAGAGCGATCGTCAGGAAATGATCGATCGGCAACCGGTTGGCACCGGTCCGTTCCAGTTGGAGGAGTATCGCAGCGGTCAGTACATTCGCCTGCAGCGCCATCCGGCCTACTGGCGCGGTAAACCGCTGATGCCGCAAGTGGTGGTCGATCTCGGCTCCGGCGGCACCGGTCGCTTGTCGAAACTGCTGACCGGCGAGTGCGACGTACTGGCCTGGCCCGCCGCAAGCCAGCTCTCTATTCTGCGCGACGACCCGCGCCTGCGCCTGACCCTGCGTCCGGGGATGAATATCGCCTGGCTGGCGTTTAATACCGCTAAGCCGCCGCTCGATAATCCGGAGGTACGCCACGCGCTGGCGTTGGCCATCAACAACCAGCGCCTGATGCAGTCGATCTACTACGGCACGGCGGAAACCGCGGCGTCCATGCTGCCTCGCGCTTCATGGGCCTACGATAACGAGGCCAGGATCACCGAATATAACCCTACTGAAGCCCGCGCCCGGCTGAAAGCCCTGGGGCTGGAAAAGCTAACGCTTAAGCTGTGGGTACCCACCAGCTCGCAGGCCTGGAACCCCAGCCCGCTGAAAACCGCCGAGCTTATTCAGGCAGATATGGCGCAGATTGGCGTGAAGGTGATTATTGTCCCGGTCGAAGGCCGGTTCCAGGAGGCCAGATTAATGGATATGAGTCATGACCTGACGCTGTCCGGCTGGGCAACGGACAGTAACGATCCGGACAGTTTTTTCCGTCCGCTTTTGAGCTGCGCGGCGATTGCCTCGCAAACCAACTATGCTCACTGGTGTCATCGCGAATTCGACGAGGTGCTGCAAAAAGCGCTCACTTCGCAGCAGCTGGCATCGCGCATCGAGGCCTATAAAGAGGCGCAGCGCATTCTTGCCGATGAACTACCGGTGCTGCCGCTGGCCTCCTCCCTGCGTTTACAGGCCTACCGTTACGATATGAAAGGCCTGGTGCTGAGCCCGTTTGGCAACGCCTCTTTTGCGGGCGTCTCGCGGGAAAAAGAAGACAAGGTGAAAAAACCATGATTATTTTTACCCTGCGTCGCCTGCTGCTGCTGCTGATTACCCTCTTCCTGCTGACCTTTGTCGGTTTTAGCCTGAGCTACTTTACGCCCCATGCGCCGCTGCAGGGTGCCTCGCTGTGGAACGCCTGGCTCTTCTGGTTTGAGGGGGTGCTGCACTGGGATTTCGGCGTTTCCAGCATCAACGGGCAGCTGATTTCCGAGCAGCTTAAAGAGGTCTTTCCCGCCACCATGGAGCTCTGTATCCTCGCCTTCGGCTTTGCGCTGGTGATCGGGATCCCCGTCGGTATGCTGGCGGGGATCATGCGGAATAAGTGGCCAGATACCCTGATCAGCGCCCTGGCGCTGCTGGGCTTTTCGATTCCCGTCTTCTGGCTGGCGCTGCTGTTGACCCTGTTCTTCTCCCTCACCCTGGGCTGGTTTCCGGTTTCCGGGCGTTTCGACCTGCTCTATGAAGTTAAATCGGTCACCGGCTTTGCGCTGATCGACGCGTGGCTCTCTGATTCGCCGTGGCGTCACGAAATGATCGTCAGCGCGGCGCGCCACATGGTGCTGCCGGTACTGACCCTGGCGGTGGCGCCGACGACAGAAGTGATCCGTCTGATGCGCATCAGCACCAGCGAAGTGTACGACACCAACTATGTCAAAGCCGCCGCCACCCGCGGCGTATCGCGGCGGACAATTTTACACCGCCACGTCCTGCACAACGCCCTGCCGCCGGTGATCCCGCGCCTGGGGCTGCAGTTCTCCACCATGCTAACGCTGGCGATGATTACCGAAATGGTCTTTAGCTGGCCGGGGCTCGGCCGCTGGCTTATAAACGCCATTCGCCAACAGGACTACGCCGCGATCTCGGCGGGCGTGATGGTCATCGGCGCGCTGGTGATTATTGTGAACGTGATATCCGATATTTTGGGTGCGATGGCAAACCCACTGAAACATAAGGAATGGTATGCCCTACGATAGCACCTACAAAACAAAAATATTTATCAATTAAAAACAATGAGTTAAACTAAAAAATTGTGTGACCATCCTGATTTTAATACACAATTTTGTACACATTGTTTTTGACGACAGCTCCGACAGTCATCAGTTAGATGGCTGTCGGAGTTCCCTTCCTACGTTTCCTCCACACCTTCTATACTTTCAGTCCGAAGACTGGAGGTAACCATGTGCGGACGATTTGCCCAATCACAGACACGCGAAGAATATCTGGCTTACCTTGCTGAAGAGGCCGAGCTGGATATCGCCTTTGACCCCGAACCGATCGGACGCTACAACGTGGCGCCAGGGACTAAAGTTTTGCTTCTAAGCGAACGTGATGAACAACTGCATCTCGACCCGGTTCACTGGGGTTATGCGCCAGGGTGGTGGGATAAACCACCGCTGATTAATGCTCGGGTTGAGACTGCGGCGACAAGCAGGATGTTCAAACCCCTCTGGCAAAACGGCCGGGCTATCTGTTTCGCTGACGGCTGGTTTGAGTGGAGGCGTGAAAGTGACAAGAAACGGCCCTATTTCATTCATCGAAAAGACGGGCAACCCATCTTTATGGCGGCGATCGGCAGCGTACCTTTCGAACGCGGGGATGAAGCTGAGGGATTTTTGATTGTAACCGCAGCCGCCGACCAAGGGCTGATCGATATTCATGACCGACGGCCACTCGTTCTGGTTCCTGAAGCTGCGCGCGAATGGATAAGGCAGGATATAGGGGGAAAGGAAGCCAGCGAGATTTCCGCCGACGGGTCAGTGTCAGCTGACCATTTTATCTGGCACCCGGTATCTCGCGCTGTGGGTAACGTTAAAAACCAGGGGCCAGAGCTGATAGAAAAACTTAGCTAAACAAAGATGCTATATTGTCCCTATAAATGCTTTGCATACAGGTATCACATGCTAGCCATCCCCTTTCCCTGGTACACCCTGTCTATTTTGCTTATTTTACTGTTGAAGATTTGCCGGCAACGCCCCGCGAGTTATCGCAACAGCGCTACCTTTATTGCGTGCTGTTCGCTGCTGGTTCTGATGTCAGCCCTGCGCTGGCAGTTCGATCTTATTCAACTTCGCCAGCTGCAATCTGTCATCGCGATCACCCTGCCACCGCTGGCCTGGCACTGCTTTGCATGCTTTACAGGACAGCGCTTACAGCAAAAAATTGCCGCTTTTGTGGGACCGCCGACACTTGCCCTGGTGCTGAACCTGACTGCTCCGGCAACCACGGATGCAGTGCTGATGCTGCTCTATGTCGGCTACGGTTGCGCCCTGATTCGATCGGCGATGCTGGGGAGCGATGCGTTCATTTTCAGGCGACTTAGCGACAACGATTCAACCTCATCACTCGCTTTTATCGCAGGGGGCTTTCTCTGTTTTTCCGGACTGACCGATCTGGCCATCGCACTCAACTTCTATTTTTGTCAGGGCCAGCAGGCACCACTGCTGGTCGTAATCTCGCAGGCTATCCTGCTGCCATTTGTCTGTTTTGCCATTGTTGGTAAAAGCCGTCCGTCACTCCCGATCGGGGAGCCGGCATTGCCACCCGAAGAGTGTAAAGAGAACAATAGTGAAGCGTTCCTCTCGACTTATCAGCGGGTCAACACGCTGATAAGCGAGCAGAAACTGTATCTGAATCCCGACCTGACACTGAATACGCTTGCGAGAAAAACCGGGGTCCCCGCGCGCCAGATTTCAAAAGCGGTGAACCTGACCCGCGGCTGCAATGTTTCACAATGGATCAACGGCTTGCGCATCGACTATGCGCAGCAGCTTCTTCGGAACACAGACCTGCCGATAACGGAAGTGATGCTGGAGGCGGGTTTTGCCACCAAATCAAACTTTCATCGAGAGTTTCTTCGTATCAGTGGTATGACCCCGACGGATTACCGCCGGACGGCGGATGGCGGATGAAAGTCGAGGGCATGATTGAGGAAGGCGCTGATATCCCGGGCGAGTTGACGGTGAATCGCAGCCCGACTCCGGGTGCCCCCATCCTGGCAGACAATCTCTTCGCCCGGCTCTTTTTCAGCGATTAGTGCCATCGCACCTGGTTTGCACTGCTGCATAAAACTAAAGTGCGTGGCCCCTTCGACATGCACTACCTGCCTTACCCCGGCAGGGATATATTCAGCCAGGTAGCCAGACTCCAGCCTGGCGGGTAACTCTTCGCTGTCCGCCTGAGCCGTCATTATCAGTACCGGCACTGCAATCTGAGAAAGTGATTCTGGTGTGAATCCGCGGGCCAGGCCCAGATCGAGTGAGACAACGGCCTTGATTGCCGGATCGCCTTTGTCTGCTGCCAGTCGCCTGTCAGCGTCATCAATTCCCAGCGTCTGAATTAACTTGCAGGCTGACAACCTGGCATGTGCCCGGCAATCATTCTGAAAGCGTGTAGCGTCAAAGCGTGCCCCTGCTAGTTCAAGTACCGTCCAGCCGCCGAGAGAGTGTCCGGCTGCGGCTATTCTCTGCGCATCAACTTTTCCGGCAAGAGAGGGGGTCGTGATAATTTTCACCATCATCCGCTGGAGATCCTGCGGCCGGCGCCAGAGTTCCTTCGCATCCTGCGGCCGCTTGTTAAATGTTGTCGTGCCGGGATGATCGACCGCTGCCACAATATAGCCCTGAGCCGCCATTTCTGTTGCAAGCCAGTTCAGGTTGCGCCAGTTGCCGCCATAGCCGTGAGAAAGCAGAAGCAGCGGATGCTCGCCCGCTTCCGGTGCCGCATCGCGCAGAGCAGATGTGCCGTAAAAGGCAATATTATCACCCACTTTTTCCGGCGAGCTGGTACCAGCTGTGGGGTACCAGACCGCGATATCGAGAGGACGGGAGTTAGTCTCGTGGATATTTAGCTGGCGAAAACCCGTGTTGGCATACGATGCGATGCTAAAGAGAAGAAAAAAAAAGCAAGAAAGGGGCCGTAACATAACGTTCTCCGGTAAGTAAATAGAGATGCATTGTGGTCACGGACACCCGGTTCATGCGTCCTGAAACGCGATCGAGGACCTTTATAGTTGAGTTTCTGAGAGGATACACTGTTAGTTCTTTACAAAGAACACAAAGAGCGTGTGGCAAGGCATTGCATCTCTCGACTGTTAATGCCGGTGCGGCGAAACATGTCCTTTTGTTTGAAGTACGGATCCACCATTTTGACGAAGGGTTTCACCTCAGCAGAACCAGCAATAACACATGTCAAAATTAATGGATTGAATCACCTGACTTCGAGTAAGTCACTGTATCTTGTGGTGTACCGAGGCGAAAGCATTTCTCGCTTCATCTGCCAGGCGGTCTGGATACCCTGACCGGCAAAGTACAGGGCACCTTTCCCATTTTTGGCATTGAGGTGATCCAGCACTTCCATCAACTTTTCGCTGTTTTTCCGTGGTGCATTGTCGTCGAACAGGTTCAACTGGGCTACACCCTGGCTATAGAAGTCGCCGAGCATCACGCCGGCTTTTTGATACCGGAAGCAATCTTTCCAGACTGCATCCAGACAGCGGGTCGCCGCTGCGATGATGTCACGGCTATCCTGTGTCGGGGTCAACAGCTTTACCGATGCACTGTTCCCATAATACGGTTCGTTCAGTGCAAACGGGCTCGTTTTGACGAATGCAGAGATAAACCGGCAATATTGATGCTCACCACGGAGCTTCTCCGCTGCGCGAGATGCATAGCTGCATATCGCCTGCCGCATCTCATGGTATTCAGTTATTCGCCCGCCGAACGACCGGCTACAGACTATTTCCTGTTTTACTGGCGCGAATTCCTCAAGACCGAGACAAGGCTCACCGCGCAGCTCCCGCACCGTTCGCTCCAGCACCACATTAAAATGCTTCCGGATAAAACGGATATCCGTATCGGCTAACTTAAGCACCGTGTCTATCCCCATAGACTCAAGTTTTTTACTGATGCGGCGCCCAACCCCCCATACTTCATCAACCGGCAATAGAGCCATTAACTTTCTCTGCCGTTCCAGGTTCGACAAATCAACCACGCCTCCGGTCTGCCGCTGCCACTGTTTCGCTGCGTGATTTGCCAGCTTAGCCAGGGTTTTAGTCTGTGCTATGCCGACGCCGACCGTGAGGTGCGTCCGGCGCAGAACCGTCTCGCGAATTTCCCGGCCAAAGTCGGTAAGGTCGCGACAGTTACGAACTCCTGTCAGATCGCAAAATGCCTCATCGATACTGTAAATTTCGCATCGTGGAGAGAGCTCTTCAAGCGTAGTCATGACCCGGTTCGACATATCCGCATAGAGCTCATAGTTGCTACTAAACGCGATAATGCCGTGCCGGCGGAACATTTCCTTTTGTTTAAAGTACGGCTCCCCCATTTTGACGAACGGCTTTGCCTCTGCGCTACGTGCAATCACACAGCCATCGTTATTGGAAAGGACGACCACTGCACGCCCTTTCAAGTCAGGGCGAAATACGGTCTCGCACGATGCGTAAAATGAATTCACATCACACAGGGCGAACATCTCAGCCAGCCGCTTTGATGATAAATGTCACAACACCGAATACATCCAGCGTGTCCTCGCTTCCCACGACGATTGGTGAATATGCGGGATTCATTGGGTTAAGCTGAACGCGTGGATGTAGTTGCAACTTCTTAACGGTGAATTCCCCGTCCACAGCGGCAATCACGATATCACCATGAACTGCGGTTCTTGAACTGTCCACGACCAGAAGATCCCCCTCCCCGATCCCGGCGTCCTTCATGCTATCGCCGGCAGCTTTGACAAAATACGTCGCGCTGGGGTGGTTAACTAGCAGCTCGTTAAGGTCGATACGCTGCTCAACATAATCCTGGGCGGGACTTGGAAAACCACACTGAACAAGGTCGCTGTACAATGGGATCAGGATAATCTTACGTAACTCAACGGGCGTGTAAAACCGCATGATAGACTCGCTCATATAAATACTGTTTATATATACAGTAGGTTTAACCAAACCACATATCAATATAGGTTCCGGCTATCAATTCGCGACATTGACGTAACGCATTGATGTAATGAGTAAGGTAAGTCTTAAAGTGCTTTCAGTGCTGAACTGTTTGATGATTTTGCGAACAATGCGAGGATAAAATTTTTCAGCTATGGCACTGCCTCCATAGCAAATTGCTCACCTGCAGGCTCTTGCATACGGTTACCAGGTAGGGCTCTGAAGTGCCTGGTAGCAAAACTTCATTTTTTTGTAAAGCTCAGCAACTATTTTTATGTCGTGGTGTCTAATGTGTAATCAATAAAACACAGGCTCTTAAATGACTACTTTACTCGTTGCCGCAACACTCTTTACTGTCTCAGGACTCATGATGTTTGGGCTTTTACAACTGTGGGAAGGCATATCAAATAATCACGAAAAGTTTTGATAGCCATTAGGCTTAAAGCTCATCCCGTTACTGGCAAATATTTATAGATAGTCTTCACCCCTACACCGATCACATCGGCTATCTGCTGGCGTGTAGCTCCGTTCTCCAGCATCCGGCGGCCTCGTTCCACAACTTCTTCGGTCATAACCCGGCGGCGGCCACCGATCCGCCCCTGCTCTCTTGCCGCCGCCAGCCCTGCGCGTGTCCTCTCCACTATCAATTCTCGCTCCATCTCCGCCAGAGCGCTCATTACGTGGAAGAAAAAGCGGCCGGCGGCTGTGCTGGTATCGATCGAATCAGTCAGACTCCGGAAATTTACCCCGCGCGCCTGCAGCTCCGATACCAGGGTGATCAGGTCACGCACGCTTCGCCCCAGCCGATCCAGTTTCCAGACCACCAGCACATCACCCGGTCGCAGCCGCCGCAGCGCACGCTTTAACCCTGGTCGTCTGGCATTCTTTCCGCTGGCCGTATCTTCGAAAACCTGTTCACATTCTGCGCGTAACAGCGCGTTTTTCTGTAAATCGAGGTTTTGATCCCCGGTTGATACCCTCGCATAACCAATCAGCATGATGTAACCCTTTGAAATAGCTGATTGTAAAAAGCTCCAGTCTTTCGCTCAAACCCTCGTTTGTGCGAACGCCTTTTTTGGAGCAAAAAACATGGCCTTTGATCCGCCACTTGGGAGCACTTCGCCCGCAGTGCTGCTCGATAACGCCACTCGCCTGGACGAACTCGTTAACGGGCCAGCGGACACCGTTCCCGACCGTGCCGGGCAACCGCTGGACTCCTGGCGCCTGATGCTGCAAACCTTCGCTGCTATTGTCGAAAATACCCGCCAGAACCTGATCCCACTTGGCAAGCAATACCAGAGTGTTGAAGAGGCTCAGGCTGATATTGCCAGTATTCCAGAAGGCGCCACCACCTATGTACGCAGTCCGGATGATTCCGCTCTGGCGATCGAATACCGAAATGTCGCCGGGACACTGACGGCAACCGGGCGCAGAATGCCCTCTCAGGGCTCTGTCGATGCAATTATCCAGTTTATCGATAAGTTTATTGCCACCGGCACCGTCAGCGGTGACTTCTTCCCCTTCTTTGTCGATGGGGCCGGAAACGTGCCTGTGTACTGGGATAATGGTTTTGCGGCTTCCCGTATTGGGTACGCACCACCACTTAGCGAAAGCTCAAATCGATTATTCTCAGCCGACCATGATAAAACTCGCATTGGCCGAGTTATTTCCTGAATGGGCATAATCCCAAATTCTGTAACTATAGGAGTACTTCCCCGCAAGCATCCAAACCCGGCCACGTAAGCCTTAAACTTGTGCTGCATCGCAAGGAATTTGGCCTGAGGGATGTTAAGCGTCGGTGCTATCGCCATCCTCTTCCCTCACTCGTGCGTCGACTACGTTGATATTGATTGCAACTGGCGTTGGTTCGTCATCCTCCGGGTCAGCAGCCAGCTCTTTGCGTAATTTTTCGACCTCCAGCTGCCGGCGCTCAATTTCAATCTGCTGCAGACGCTGGGCGAATTCACTATCAGCCAGGCCGAGACGCTTCATCACCGCCTCGTACATTCGTTCTCGGCTGATGGCGGTTATCTCTACGCCATTTTTACCGAGCTTCACGCCGGAATAGGCAAGCGCAGCATCAGATGGCAACTTCGTGGTATCGGCAAAGAAGGGTTGCCCGATACCGTCACCATTACACCGGGGGCAATGAGGGTTGGGCTCGCGCTTGTGGTTGTAGCCGTAGCCGCCATCATCCAAAGGCTCACGACGTTTACGCTCAAGCGCTTCGAGTCGCTTTTCTTCGTACTCCACGGCATCTCGCCATTGGTACTGGTGACCAAAGCCCCAGCAGTAACGGCAGCTCCCGCGACGATACTGTGATAGCTGGTTTGCATCGAAGGTGGCCAGGCGCCACATCTGCTCAAGCACCTCATCAGCGCTGCCAAGCGTGCGCACAATGGATGCTTTCTGCTGCTGCGCAATGGCCTGCGCAACGTTAGGATTCGTCAGGAGCTGACGGCCATAGTTCGGGTCGCTGTAGCCTGCTCGCTCAGCGGCGGCCGTAGCGTTCTGGTCCTTGAGGTATTCGGCAATGAAGCGCTTTACCTTTGGACTCAGTTTGCTGTCCACCAGCTCTTCTGCGCACATTTCCTTTTGCGCAGTGCGCAATTTCTTCTGCGCAGTTTTTTGCGCAGTTTTTTGCGCAGTTTGCGCAGTGGGTTTCTTTATGTATCGGCGTGCTGTAGCGTAATTCAGTCCCTGCGCTTCACACCAATCCTTCGGTGATACGCCGGTTGCGGCATGTTCGGACAGGAACCGTTGCTGAAGCTCGCCCCAGTCCGGTTTTGCCATAGATTACTCCGTATTCTTTCGCACTGGTTCCGCCTTCAATATCTGGCTGATGCCATATTTAGTGATGAGTGCGGCTGTCTTTTCGTAATCAGGTTCGCGCTGGAACATCAGGCAGAATAAAGTCAGTGTCTTGAGGTAGAACGGCAGCCACCAGCGGCTTTTTACCTCTACTGAAATTGTGTATACCGGCATAGGCTCCCCTCTATTCGATATCCAATAAAAAAACCACCAGCAAATGCCAGTGGCTTAGGGGTGAAGTGATGGTCGGTGCTGCCACGGCGTACGCTAAAACGTCCGGCGGGGATTCACTGAAGTGAATCTAGTTTCCGACTTGCCCGTTTTTCACGGGACGCTTCTAGGGCGCGCAGGTCAGCATCCTGCATTCATCACAATTCGACATTATCACAGGCACTCAGTGAATGCCTGTGATAATGCCTTAGCTCGCTTGCTCTGCGATGGTATCAAACAGAGCCAACGCTTCCGTCGACTCCTGGACCGCTTTAATGGTCCGCGCCACCGCTTCTGATTCAGTTGTTACGCGACTGTATTGCTGGATAAATAGCTGATACTTGAGCGGTCTGTCCTGAACAAACTCTACAGCGACTTTTGCGGCGGCAGTGTCATAGTTCAGGATTGAAAGCAGGTTCAGGCGAATCTGCTGGGCGTCGGTAATTTCTGCCATACAAAACCTCTTTAAATAACATTTTCAATAAATGAGGTTAAACCAAGAATTTTCTGAATAATTACCGCTTACGCTTGTCGGGATTCTGCTGGTTTCTATACTCAAACCGACTTTGCTTCTCACGGAGCGAGGTCACTACCCGAAAGGCTCACGGATGAGCCAATCCTCTTAATCAGCTATAGATGTTACCTTGCAAAATTTGCTTACAGACCTGAGTAATGTCGGTATTATCAAGCTCATTAGCTGTTAGTTCAGCGCCCCGTCGCATTCTTGGATTTCCCTCTTCGGGGTTTTTTATCAGGTTCAAACCGATATTTCGGTTTAGCATTATCGAAGTTCTTCATTGAAGAGCTTCTGTAATACCTACTGCAGGGTCGTGTGTTCGTGACGGGGAATCGTCTTGCCGTTGGCGTTTATCGCATACGCCACTTCACCCTACTCCTGGTAACAGAAAAGGCCGCCGCGGCGACCTTTTTAACGTTTATATCAGCTTGATTTTTACTTCGTATCCATCAAGCCCATTCATTGTCTCAACTGGAATAAACTCGATTTCAGAAACCTCTTTACCAGTTTTTTTCCTGATTTCAGCGATCTTTTTCTTAATGAGCGCAGAAATCTCATCTTCGACTTTACGTTCAAATTCTTCATTTTTCATTCAAACACTCCTTAAGTGATCCCAACCTATTATAAATAATAGGTTATCTTCCCCGAGGATGCTTAGGGATCATCATGCCAGCCAGATATGTTACCTCCCTGCACATGCACAGAGAAGACCTGCGCCGGGCTTGGCAGGTCAATAAATGAGCAATCCATTAATTACGGGAGTATACTAAGTACCCACACATCCACCAGGTAATATTTATGACTATCTTTGATGATCTTAAGATGTACATGGATAAACAGGTGAAGGTGACTTGCCCCCACTGCTCTCACATCATGGAGCAAAGTTCCAGCAAAATACGTAAAAACATCACGTGTATTTGCCCTAAATGTGGATACTTTTTCCTTCCGGAGGAAGGGTGAAAGACATTAAAAAATTTCCTTCTTTGCTTTTTAAGCCATATCGCTTAGGACTTTCAGCTGCAAATGAAGAATCCTATCAAATGACAGATATCGAGCTTAAGGACTATCTGTTCACACTTACATGCATCATTATTTCAGGAATGGTGCTCAGCAGTAATTATCTTCCTGTAAGTCAAACGAACCAGTTCAGATTGCTCTATCAGCTCCTGGACGAAGAATATAGAAAAAAGATATAAATCATTTTTCTCAACTTAAAAAAGTAAGGTCAACTATGTCATACAATGTGTTTTCTGGCGGCAGAACGAAAGAGTCTGTTGCTTATGATCTGGCTTTAGCGCTAGCAGCTAAAGAACCTTCATCCTCAACACCTGGGGCACTAATAGAACGTATTGCAGATCTGCTGCCTGAATGTCGCTCAGTCGCAGAAAGCAAGTTCAATGCCGAGGTGCTAAGCCCCTTCACTTTAACAATTAGTTGCTAATGCTATTAGTTGTAAATGTTTGTTCAGCCTGTATTTTCAGGTTATACAGCTATTATCACTATTCGGTAATTGCAGTGTAATAGGCCTGCCAACGGTATTTATCTAACCTGAGCCGGCGAAGACATTGGGCGGTTTCTATATCTGCCTGCTCTTGCCCTGCTGATGCTGTTGCCATCCTTCATTACGGTGCATCTCGCAGTAGCCTGAGCGGTCGGTGGTTGTACCTGCGCATCCACGCTTACGGCAGGCACGGGGAATTAGTGCAGGCATGATTAAGTCCTTATGAGATTTGCATTATCACAGGCACTCATTAAATAGCTGCTGTAATGCCTTAGCCGAACTGTTCAGCAGTGGTATCAAAGAGCGGCAGCGCTTCAGTTGCTTCCTGCACTGCTTTCATCGTCTTTGCTACTACCTCAGTCTCTGATGTGACACGGCTGTATTGCTGGATGAATAACTGGTATTTAAGCGGACTGTCCTGAACAAATTCTACGGCGATTTTTGCTGCTGCTGTGTCGTAGTTCAGGGTTGAAAGCAGGTTGAGACGAATCTGCTGAGCGTCGGTGATTTCTACCATGTCTTACCTCTGTGCGATGTGGGGAGCATTATCGAAGCAACTATCCAAAGTGTCTTCTGTAATACCATGAAAAAAGCCACCCGGAGGTGGCCTTTGTGATGGCTATGAAAAAGGCCGCAAAAGATATGCGGCCTTTTGTCATGCACAGTTATCGATTAAATAAACTCTCAGGAGCCATCCGGGAGAGCATCACTTAAACGAGTAACTGACCCCCGACAGACTGGTGTTGGGACGGAGGTGCAATGAGAGTAGTGTGTTTCATTTTTTTTCATACCAGCAACCACACAATAATGGCAGTTCTTCTTGTTAATCGATAACTGCTATTCAATTAGTCTGGCCAGACGGATGATTATCCTGCCAGGGGTCATCACACTCACACGATGAAAATCTTTAAAATAAAACATTAGCCGGTTCACTCGCCTTCGAACAGGTGCAATGGCCTTGCACTGACGAAATTAGATTTAATCGTTCGTTGCCATCTTCCGTACAAACAAAATAGTCACAAAAAAATAAAGGTTAAAAAGTGAGCTATTTACTGTCCTGTGGTGTATGGTTAGCAATCACTCACGAGGATAAAACCATGTCTATGCTCAAAGACAAGATACGTACACTCAGGCCTGTAAAAAGCACCTGTCCTCACTGCTCTCGCCAGTCCACATATAGCCTGTCAAGGATTAAAAACGATATAACATTGATCTGCCCATACTGCGGAAATATTTTCCTCCCCTCAGAAAGTAAACCTATCAAGTAACTGATCGACTACTTTTCTGAAGCTTAAGTACACTCTTAGGCTTCAGAAATCGAAACGGCTCAGCAATCAGCATCAGGACGCGCTACAGCTCGGCAAGCCCACATACAGGCTTCCTGCATTTTGGTGCGGGCGATTGCCAGGCAGCGCAAAGCTTCATCAATCTCCCGAGCCTGCTCAGCACTTAACATTGCCGGGCCATTACGGACAGCCAACAATTCACCTCGCTCGGTATCAAGCAAACTACAGAAGTGGCGGCTGACGCTTTTGAGGCGGTTCATGCGCTCAATGTCGCCCGCGGTTAATGTGCGGTAGCCCTTTACTGTGGTGCCGTTCTGCGGTTTTGCTTCACTCATTTCGTAGCCTTTTCGGTTGATTGCGGGCAATTGGCCTGCACTGCTTTGTTGTGCGCCAGAATGTCGCGTTTGGTCTGCTTGTCCAGCACGTCGATATCGTGGTCAGTCAGGTAGATGATCCGCACCCAGTTGCAGGCGGTATCAACCACCACCGGGGCGGGTAAAGTTTTCGCGCAGCTCGCGATCAACATCGTCATCAGGCATACGTTTAACGCTCTCTTCAACATCGCTGGCCCCTTTCGTGGCTTCTGCTTTACGTTCTGCCGCGGCGATGCTGGCGGCCGCCTTCTCTTCGGTGCGCTGCCGGCTGGCTTTCGCTTCTGCTTTACTGGTGCCTCGAGCATGACCAATGCCGAACGCGCCAGCGATAGCGCCCAGAATGACAACCACCAGCCCCGCGATAGCTTCTATTCCCATGATCATCCCACCAGTACCGATTTTGCTTTCAGGAAGCGGGCGCGTCGGTCATCAATACCGTTTTGACCTCCGTTGATAATCTGGGTAACGCGCACTAAATCTCCGTGGTATTTCAAACATCCGTTTGAGGTATAAAACCAGGCTGCGCTGCGGGCCGCATTAATATCTTTCTCCAACAACTCAGGGTTGCTGACTAAATCCAGTTTCAGTGCATTACCGCACTTCATATAATTTTCGAGGAAGGTGATCCCGATAATTCCACGCCCGCGGTATTTCCAGCCATCGCACGCATCCTTATTGCCAAAACGATTGTTGTAGACGAGATTAGCGATCGCTCGTTGACGTTCGAGCGGTAAAACCTTTTCGTAAGTTTTACGCCCCAGGGTGTTCGCCTGGTCCTGCGTGATGCGCTTTGCCTTCACAAAACCAGCCAGGCCGGCAACGCTATAGTTAAAACTTTCGACCATCTGGGTAAATGACGTGCTTTCGTGTCCACACTGCGCTATGAACATCGCCCGATCGAGTGGACTAGTGATGCTGAATTCGTTCATTGCTGTATCAATGTGCGGAAACCAGCGCGCAGCTAACCCGGCGCTAATACCAGCCGCCTTCTGGAATTGTGATTTATTCATCAGTGCCTCAGTGCATCAACCAGTCGCGCCACATTCCCCCTGAACCAGAGAACCGCGCCGCAGATAAGAATGTTCGCCAGCACCACCAGCCAGTGGGATGACTCGTACAGGCCAAACAGGAAACGGAAAGGGATACTGGCATAAACCAGCACCATGAGATAAGCCAGAACGGATATGCCTGGACGGTGTCTCGCACTACCTCGTTGGTAGAACATCAATGCCAGCACAATGACGGCGCAAATGACTGCATTAGCCAGCGCTGAAGGATCATTTACCACTTGAACCTCCTCCCCGGAACCGGGTCAGCATATTGAACAAGCTATTTAGATCCTGGCTGTTGAGAAACGTCAGAACTTTGATGATAAGCGCTGATATTAATACGGCTCCCAACGCATCAAGCGGACGGTCGCTGTAGCCAGTCCAGCTTGAAAGCTTGGAACCCACCAGACCGGCGCCCAGAACACCAACAATGAATGACGTCATAAAGTATGCCACCAGCTTACCGCGCGATATGTTAGCTGCCGTGGCCACGTAAAAAACCGCCCCGGCGAATGCACCAAATACCACGCCGTAATCTATTCCGGTAGCCAGACCGAACATGCTGGCCCCCATCAGGCCGCCGGCCGCAACTGAAGTACCAGAGACAGGATCGGACATTTAGCCCCCTCTATTGCTGTGAGTCCTCTCATGAACGAGGGGAATAAAAAAAAGCCCGCTTTGAGAGCGGGCTGAAAAAGTTGGCTTTCGAGGAGTAACGATAAAGAAAGGTTCCTGATAGTCCGAGCTACCGATTTACCAGAAAAGCATTTCCTTTTATGTCGTTACTGTAATTAACCATAGTCTGCCAAAGAGAATGAGTAAACCCAACAAGATGTTCGGTTTACTTACTTGCGATTAGATGTGGTGCCGGGTGCCTCCCGGTGAGCATGCCCCAACAGACATCACTCGCGTGGTATTCACAGGGCTTTCGCTCTATTAGTTGGACGCCCCTCCGCATAGGGGGATTCACCACAACAATACATTAGCCAGGCAACATTCACATAGTCAATACCCTGCAACAATGGGTACACACGCTTGATGAAACTTTTCAGCCATTCAGAACACGATTAATTAATGCATATGAAATCATTACGGCATTAATGATAAATACTCATACAAAACAATAAATTTAAAAGGAATTATCCGTTAGGATTTTTCCTACGCTAATCGCAAACTACATTTTATAAAAACAAGAATGTCCATACTCTTTCCAGAGGTTAACTCACATGACAGCCATACTGATGATAGCGATAGCTGTAGTTCTTCTTTTAGTTGCTGTGGGATTTCTGATTTCTTACATCAAAGAAAGGCGTAGATATAAAAACACTTTCAAAAAAAGGTATTAATAATTATCCACTTTTTCAGAAGCAGGGGTAGTGATACCTGGGGATTGCCCCTGTTTTCTTACTGCAACCTTTCGACACAAAGTCCTGCCTTACAGTATCAATGCTCTCACCAGTTGTGTTCCGCTTACTGATAAGAAGTGCTTTACCTGCTTAGCAGGATCAGAAATCTGTTCAGGACTCTCGCGTATGAGCTTCAACGTGTAGTGCGGCACGGATTCACTCAAGAATCCTGACCGGATTTCAGATATTAAAAAGCCCCAGCAGTGCTAAGGCTTGATGATTAAAATGAAGCACGCGCTACTATAGGACTTTCCTCACCATAGCAGCCAGCCTAGTTAACGCGTGGAACCAGCGATGAGCAGAATGGAAAACAAAAACAGAAAGACTTAGGTATTTGCACGAATCATCTCTAAATCCTTTGTTATCATTTTTGATTAATCACCCTTTTGGCTGTGGTATAGACCTTTGTAAGGTATAAGTCCTTTGTGCGCTCATCATGAACTTGTAGCATGTGACCTATAGTCTGCTGAGTTATAGGTTGCTCAGATTGCTTAAGCATCACTACGGCTCGTCCTATCACTCTACAGACATCAACAT
Source organism: Klebsiella pasteurii (assembly GCF_018139045.1). NCBI lineage: Bacteria > Pseudomonadati > Pseudomonadota > Gammaproteobacteria > Enterobacterales > Enterobacteriaceae > Klebsiella > Klebsiella pasteurii. Next base: position 657,483 of record NZ_CP073236.1, on the reverse strand, counting down.
ATAAAGCCTGGTGTTCATCTTCCGATACCATATCATTAACTCCCTGAGTACCTGGCCTTAATCACAACTTTCCAGACAAGGGAATGTGTTCCCTTCAGAATCTTAATACATAAATCCCGCAAATAATTCAAGATAGATGGTTTGTAATGTTTCCAGCACCATGGCGGCAGACTAGCTCAGCTGTCACGGCGCAATATTCTCCAAAAATAACAAAGCCCAACGCATTAACCTCGGGCTCAAAATTCATGTTACTGCCAGTGCATATAAAATTGGCACAATATCAAATTCACACGAAATATATGCCTTTCAGTTCGGTTTTGCAAGACTTATAGCTAAATTTGTCGCCTTTTGTTGTGAACGTGTTCGCGTTAATGATATGAGCGCTTCACAGTCGAGCTTCACAAAGCTGCAACGCATCGCCAGCCAATGAGGAAGATAGGTTTCTGACCATGTGGACTTTGCAACGCCCCCCAATTCTGCGAGTTTTTGGTATTTATATATGTCACACCCTGCCAGCTCAGCTTTAACATCCTGCGCCGCCAGCCAGATAAGCTGACGCAGTCGCTCTACCGTTTTCTTAGCAATGCGCACTCCGGCCAGTTGCTGACTAAATTGCTCCCATGCCCACCGGATGATTGTCTCCTGATATTCCCAACTGGTGTTTTCACTGTAATTCCAAAGAAGCCAGGCTTTTTGATGCTCATCCAGTGACAGTAGCGCACGGCGCCATGATGCGGTTGCGTACTCCACCGGCTGCACCAAAGGGATATGTGAGCCTTTGGCGTGTGATTGCTTTCCAGGGATCGGAGGGTTGTTCAGCGTCATCCACTTTTCCGTTTCCTCATCCCATACGCGCTGTTTTTTGCGTGGGAATGTGTTCGTGTCGAACTGAGCATTCTCCAGCCAGGCCATGAGCTGACCTTTTGTCGCTCCGCTCAGATCGGCAGTGGCCACTATCAGTTGCTGGCGAATGTAAGATAAGTTTTTCATTAATTTCCCCCTGCTTTCTGATTGCGGATTTGGTTTCTGAGGATGCGATATGCCACCGGGAACGACCCGCGATAGCGGACGATGTTCAACCGTAACCAGCGCTGGCGAATACATTCAGTTGTCTTCATGTTCATGCTTTTACCAGCCCTTCTTTTTTCCATATGGCCAGCGTTCTGAGCACACCTTCTGCATGCATCAGGCGCAGTTCGTCATAGGTGTAATCGGTTGTTTTCTTCCGTCCGTCGATCAAGTCGTGGCAACAGTTGCAGGCGATAGCCGCCTGAGTGTCGTCAGGCTTGTATCCTGTGCCGCACATACCCGCCAGCCGGTAATGCGCCAGCACGCTGGTTTCCGGGTTGCCGTTGCAGTAACCGGGGATCCTGACTGTACATTCGCGGCCGCGCGCCTCTTTACGTAGATTCGCCATAATCACCCCCATATCCGATTTCGGGTGCGAGAAGCCGGACGCGGAGGATTTTTGTCCTCCACCAGCTGCGCACTGACGGTCCAGGTGATTAAATCCTGATTCAGGCTGCGCTCGACCCTTACGCCCCGCTGGCGATATTTCGCCATTAGCTCATCAGCCTGCTGAGTTGTGCAGTCGTGATGGTGAAACCATGAATATTTCATCGGCATCACCCCGCGAAGCTTAAAAGCTGGTTTGCGGCGTTCTCGACTTCCAGCTGGCTGTTGAATGAACGGCAGAGGATCCACCGCCAGAGAACATCCAGCGATGCTTTGTACAGTTCCTGAAATTCGCATTCATCCATGCTGGCGAAAGAAATGCTGCGAGGGTGTTTTTTCAGCGTGCCGTCCGGCAGCTGTATGGCTTCATAGTGGCCAGCTTCGACAATGACCCACGCCCGGTAGGCGTCGAAAGATTTGCAAATGCTGATACTACCGGCGCGCTTCTCGGCTATACGGTCGAGGTATTGCTCAGCGGCATCAAGCAACGCCGATTCACTCCCGCCATATGCCGCCAGGTATTTGGCGTAACCTGTGATAAGCCTCCGCTCGTTAGACGAGATCGCTCCGCCGGTAGGTTCCCAGTATTCAAAGCCAAGATTGAGTAAAGAAAAATAGCGGCGATGAAACGCCGGATTGCGGACAAGCTTAAAGTCGGCCTCCAGAACGGCGCCGAGCTTGCATTTTGATTGCAAGAAATCGCTGGTCTCCTGCGTGGCAGGGATCAGTAAACCTTGTGACTGCTTTATTAAGTGCAATTGCGCCATGGTTTCTCTCCGTGGCGCAGTAGGTCAACGGTTGTTCAGGCCGTTGATTTCATATTATCAGAAGGTGGCAAAACTCGGTAGCCAAGTCGTTGAGCAAACTTCATAAATCCATTAAGCGTAAAAATTTCTTCATCTGGCAATAATGGGCGCATCGAAATTATGCCATTAACCCTGTAAACCAGATGCCTTCCTTCGGCCGGGAAGCTACAAATAATGGCACCGTCTGATCTCCTAACAACGTCGTACCAGGAATGATCAGCAGGAACCTCAATACCATCACTCACATTACCCCCTGAGCGACATACAGACGCAAAAATTAAGTCCGGCAACAGCATCAAAGGGACACGCTTACTGCGATACTTTGCAAAATGCCAGTCACCAAAAAGGTGTATCAATAAAACCAGTCGTCGGCGCTTTCCCAGGTCTCCTGTAGAATTTCTGCAATGGTTTCTTTATCACCATCTATGCCACCGAAAACACTGAGCCCATCAGCGCCAGCGCGACGAATAGATAATTTGCAGTCATCGTATTTTTGATTTAATCGCCGAAGGAATTTAGCCTCTAACGCTGGTTCAGCACCGTTAGGCAGTTTTTTAGCTTTGTCGATGGTTACTTCGATTCTCATAGTATCACCCCATTCGATATACTGTATAAATAAACAGTACACCTAACTTACTGAATGTTCAATGTCTTAAGAGCACAAAATGTTAATTTTTGTCAGGAATGGGAAAAGAAAACCCGCCGTAGCGGGTTGATTTTATGGTTTTTTTTAGACAAGAGCTTTATATATGGACAGGAGCATAGGTCGCGATGAACAAAATTCAACCAACTCATGTGAGTTCAAAAGAGTCATTTAGAAGTACATTTTTTAATTACATGGAGGCCAAATATAAGTGTTTAGCGACACTACAATTATTTGATAGAAGCGTCGGAAAGTACGCCATACTCTTTGAATGTTATTTATAGACAGGTTCAAGAAAAAAGATACCTAAGTCATATAGTCCAGGAAAATCCATTTTTATTAAAAAAGTATTATAAATGTCTTAATTGCTAATACCCTTAAGAAAATAATTATGAAAGAGCATGAACTCATAATCACCTCCTTTTTTTCTAACCAGTTCAATTTCAAAATCTGGCCACGGATATTTATAACGCAAAAAAAGACATCTTGACTCAATATCTATCGTACCCTTAAGACCAAAAGAAAAACATTCAACAATATTGTGTTCTTTAATTTTCCTCACTATAACCAACGGGCTTAATTTCTTGTTTTTAAAGCATAAGTTTAGATATGCACGATTGAAGATCACTTCATTTCCTCGTGAATCATTAGCCATGGCAAACCCTCAATCTTCCCTAAGCGATAGACTTAAAAATCAAGTACCAGAAGGCTCTGGTACCTGATGGGCCCCTTTCATAAGAGACAATAGCAGCTTTAATGGAGAAAAGATTTAACTATTTTCAAATTGAGAGTTTTCCAAATAATTTAACCTAAAGCTATATAATGATAAGCGCGCCACATAAATTCACTTCAATAATTTCATTCAACAAATTTCAAACACAGTTGCATTCTCAGCTTTATAATATATATCAGGTGGCGGGTCTTTCTTTTGACATAATTCAGGTAAATTAGCCCTCAGCAAACGGCGGCGGGACGGCATTGCCACAGCGCGCGACCTGCTTATCCTTTGCATATTTCACGCCGCGGTAATCCTGGTCGATGATGTACCATTCGGGGAAGCCCTGCGCCCGGTAGAGCTCGCGCGGCTGCAGCATGCGCATGCCGATATCAACGATTCGGTAAGTCACCCCGCCAATTTCCACCAGTCCGGTGCTATCTTCCCCGCAGTATTCCTGCAGGAACGCCAGCACCTGCTGCGCGCGCTCTTCGTCGTAGTCCTCTACCGCCAGGGTCGTTTTAACCTCTCCCACATGTTGGCCACCGGCGGTGATTGTCGGCATCGGCTCGTCAGTAGTCTGCCCGTCACGACAAGTACCGCGCAGTTTAACCAGATGAGAAGCGACTAATGCGTGGTGATCGACAGTCGTTACTGAATGCGCTGGCTTATCCAGCCCCACTCCGGCGCCCTGATAATTCCCTCCGTAGTGTTTTGCCAGGAATGCACCAACTAAAGCATGTTTCCCGCCACCAGCCACAACGGTTCCCAGCGGCTTATCCAGTCCGGGCACGCGAGGCGCCTGACCGGGCCGTTCTCCGTATCCCATTTGAATGAGTGTCGGCACAACCAGTTGCGATTTACCGCCGCCGCCCGCGGTGATTGTTGCGCTTGGTTCGTCGGCACGGTGTCCGATGCTGGCGCCAAACTGCCGGGCAATGACTGGCGCGACCACACAAGCTCGTGACTGTTTCAGGATGGTGTGAGCGGGTTTATCGATCGGTCGTGGTTTCGCCTGGAACTCACTGCCGCCATTGCCAGCCAGGAACGGCGTGAGCGCGGCTTCGACTAGCCCTAACGCATGACCATTCCCGCCCGGGCGCCTGGACGTGCCAGCGGTCACCGTCGGTACCGGTTCGGTTACTGGCTGCCCGGTGGCGCCGGTGCGGAACTTCGTCAGGTGCGGGACAGCAATCGCATAGCCATGGGTTTTCGTAATCGTCTGCAGCGGATCGTCCAGTGCCTGCCCCCGGAAACAGTCGTATTTACCGCGTGTCGTTGTGTGATTGCACTTCACGATGAACGGCGACGCGCTGTCGATAACAAAGCGCTGGATGCCGCGGGCAATACGTTTCAGGGTATTAACAGCCAGCGACTTTTTGCGATCGAAGATGCTCGGCGCGGGAATAGACCAGTCTATGCATTCCGCAGCTGTTCGCCACGGTGCCAGTTTGCCCGCCTGCACGACGGCAGACTTCGGATCCCCATGGGTGGCTTCCGGCCAGACTATCGGTTGCCCGTCCCGGCGCATCACCATGAAGAACCTCTTACGGATGGTCGGGGCGCCATAATCGCATGCGCGCAGCTCGCGATACTCTACGGTGTAACCCAAACCGTTTACCAGCCGTGTGGCTTCTTCACTATCAAGCGAAATATTCAGAAATTCGCAGCATTCGACCAGCGCCGGATGATCCGCTGAGATGCCAGTGGTCAGCATGCCAATGAATGCCTCAAAAGTTTCGCCAGCGCGGGCAGGATCTGGACGCATTTCACCAGCGAGCAGCGGCCCCCACGTTTTAAATTCTTCAACGTTCTCCAGCTTCATCACTCGGGGTTTAACATCCAGCCCCCAGCGCAGAACCACCCAGGCCAGTCCGCGGATAGCTTTCTCGACAGGCTTGGCCCCTTTTGCTTTGGAAAAATGGCGGCAATTGTGGACGATAACCCCTTCAACAACATAACTTTCATCATCTTCAACGCCAATATTAAAAACGCGCTCAATACGGTTTAAGGGTGTATTCTCTCTTATCGGTGCCCACAAAAGTCCATCATCGTCAAATGTTTGAGTATGATTTTCGCAGACAGCTTCTCGCCACCGCACTTTGTAGCTCGCCCTAGCATTCACCATTCGACCTTCGATTACACAGGTTGGATTGGTGTTCACAAAAACTGTTCCCGAATATCCCAACGTTGATATGAGCTGCTTCATCCCAAATGCCAGCCCTTTTGAAACGGTATTTGCTTCAAACATGCCCCCTTGCTTGGCATCCTGACCATGCCATCCATCAGCACTCATATATCCGTCAATAAAGGCTTTCTTCAGTGCATTGGAAGCTCCATACAGCCAAGCGGGCAGCTTCTTGTATTCAGCCTTATGTCCGAAATGTTTACGCAGCCATTCAACCAAAGCCCGGCTGTTCGCTGTTAACTGACATGCGGTCCGAACCTCCCGCCTGCACCATGATAATTCCCCCTTGATGACTCGGTGGCCCACACGAGGCCACATATTAATGCGTTCTTCCAGTTCATCGACCTCATGCTTACCACAGATTATTACCAATTCCGCCCGTGTTTCGGTTAAACGCGTCCATCCGTCCCCAACATACCGACCGGCCAACCACAGGAGCCGCTCATCAACTGGTAAAAAAGTTCCTTTGGTATACATTGTCATTTCTGGAATAGTCATTTCAGGGACGCTGGTTGGTGTGGCCCAATAATGCCCTTTTTGCACAAGAGATGCGGGAACCCATTCAGCATTGTCGTATTCCGGACGGTATTGCCGGATATTGTTATTCCAAACGTTACGCCGAGCCTTTATATAGAATGGATGCTCTAAACTGCACGTAAGTCCCGGGTGCCCATGCCCTCTGATTTTAGTTGTCGGTCGCTCCGCGTTACTGGTTTCAACAACTTGTCGCCACCGTCGCTTGTGCGTCAAAACAAACTCACCAACGCGAATATCTTCGATCTGCTTGTATCCGCTCTGGGTGAGTACCAACGTGCCGGCTGGGAAACAGTCTGGAGAAAACCAAGCCAGCCCAACCCGGCGGCCGGCGGTCGCAACTTTCGGACGAACCGAATAGCCAAACTTAGCGCGCTCGCAGAACCTGATTGTTGAATAGCATTTTCAATACCAGTCATATGACCTCCTTAGATGACGCAAAGTAAAGCATCAATTTACTATATAGTCAATTTATGACTGCCTATCTAGGAGTAAAGCAATTATTTACAATGAAGCTATGAGCGAAAAAAATCCGACAGAAGGCCTGAAAGCCAGGCTGACAGCATTAAATGCAAAGGGGATCTCCAAGACAGAGATGTCCCGAATTGCTGGCGTCAGTAAACAGGCCGTTTCCGGCTGGTTCAAAACTGGCAGGATCAGCAAGGAGTCTGCACTGGCAATTGCTGATGCCGTTGGCGTTTCCGTACTATGGCTACTTGGAGAGGATGTTGATCAGAAGGATGGACTCAAGCAAGACGAACAGCGCTTACTAGAGCTCTATCGCCAATTGCCAGAGGAAGAGCAACAAAACATGCTCCGCATCTTCGCGATTCGTCTGAAGGAGTTGGACGAGATGTATGAAAAATACATGAACAGACGAATCAAGGGTGGCGTTGATTAACTGCTGTTGATGCAGATAGCTAGGGTAGAAATAGTGAACCACCCTGCATTAAAGTTTAGTAATGATTCTATGCATTTGTTCTTTGTCAACTAGTTAATGCATATCGTACCAATGTAGGGCTTGAAAAAACTTACTTTATTGATTTAAACGGTATTGAATGCATAGTGATGTCAGTTGCTTAAGCAAGTATCACTATAATAATTTTGCAATAAGATGGTATTATTGAGCCTTTATTATGACAAAAAAAATACATAACGATTATTTTAAGTGGTGGTGCGGTACCGTTATCGTAGGGGCAATTCCTATTTTCATTAGGCTGATTGCATTTTTATTAACTAATAAAAATATTGAATTATTTAATATTACTGAATTGGTTTGTTTTGGTTTCTCCATACAAATCTCCAGCATTTATTTTGGAATGGGGAAACCAAGCAAGTTAACTGAAAATAGATTAATAATTAACACAACATTATCTTTAGTTTTTGTTATGCTTTTTTCAATCATTTACATAATGAGCATAATGTCCTCAGATACATTAGAATCATCAACAACTAAAATATTTCTAACTATCACATGCGGCATTTCTTTATTTGTTGGACAAAATTCAGTCAAATGTGCTATTATCAATAACACTATGTTAGCGGAGGAATGAAAAATGGATTTCGAATTTATTTCTCTAACTTTAATCGCAACAGTTATACCTTTAGTGATAGCGTTCATTTCAAATAAAAACCTTAAAGGATTAAGACAAAAAAAAATTGATTTCGATAACATAAGAAATCAAAATAAAGAAAACTTTGAAGCAAAAAAAGATAAACTTAAATTTCACTGACTGGATAATTTATGTCGCTTAAAAATATTGTATACATTGATTACGAAAAAGTATATTCGTTAAGCTCTCAACTTTTTGAAGGGATTATCCAATCTGCCATTGAACAACAAGAATCCACATTATCGAATGTGGATGCATTAGAAATAAAGACTGAAAAAAAGTCAAGTAGCTCAAGCGACACCAATAAACTATCCACGGTGGTTAATCCACATGACTACCATTACCTTAAATTTGAGAAAGAATTAATCCGGCTAGGCTTACTTAGTTCGGTATCTTCAAATGATTTTTCAGCCGAAAAAATAAAATCAGGTTCTTTTATAAAAATAAATGCTAATATCGAAATCGCCGATTATAATAAATTAAAAGACACTACAAATAATTTCACCTCTTTAGGATATGCTATACATTACGTTAATAGATATGAACAACTTGAACAAATTGAAGCCCTTCTAAATGAGAAAGGGCTTACTCAGCCCCATAAAAAAGAGTTAATGAACCTAAAAAGTGAAGTTTTAAAGGGAATAGAAAATGATTCAGCGAAAGAGAAAAAGAAATTTTTTGATAATTTATCAAATGTATTAAGTTACGCTTATGGCGATGAATTAGAGATATCTCAAAGTATTAACAATTATAAATTTACATCTTTTCTTGTTCGTAATTTCTTCAAACTTTCCCCAGAAATGCTAGTTAAGTTATACTCGCGCAAGACAAAATCTCCATTTACAATAGTTGGAATAATCACGCAAAGTCATACAGATTCAAAAAATGAAACAGTGCGTGATGCGAACGATATAAGAGGTGCGGTGTGGAATATGAATGATGCCATGGCAAATCTTGAATCTACTTTTTGCATGCCACATGAAAATGAGTATTTTATAGAGCCAATAGCTCTTTACACTGAAATCTAAATTAACCTCCCGGCCACCGCGCCGGTTTTTATTTCCCCTTCCTCACGAACCTAGCCACATATTGGCTAATCGCCACCTCGTTAGCTAACAGGCTAAACACTGCTCGTGCTTACTTTGCTAGCGATGACACCACGTGGCCTTCATGAAAATAGTCTCGCCCATAATTTCTCCGACTGATGCTTTTCTGACCATATCACACATAGATGTACATCCGCCATGGTGAAAAATTTCATCGTGCAGTACCAGCATTACCTTCCAAGCAAATAAATCAAAACTTGACTTGATTGTAAAGCAATGGTTTACTAACTTTATCACAACAAACCACCCAGGCAGGACGCCCACGAAGTAGCTACCGGCGGTATACGAAGCACCGGATGAGGTGGAGTTATTAACGCGCAGTAGGTAGTAACGTTCCGCTGGCCGGCGACAAGGCAGAGGTTGAAATGAGCAAGCACGGCATCAGAGCCCTGGTCATTTCGGCAGTTATCGGGCTCATCTTCTGGGTTTTATTCATCATATGCATTGCGGGGGTTATCTATGGTTAAAAACTACGCGGATGTGCAGGTTATCGACCTGCTTTGTATCTACGAGATTCAGGGGAAAGAATCTACTTGTGACGCTGACAATCAGGAAGTCGTCATTGAATCTACAACCTACGAATGGTTAACGGGTGCTTTATGACTGGAGGTTTATTCGCCCTGGTGATAACCGTCGGCATGGTCATTGGCGGCAATCAGGATGTTTTGCTGGGTGTCTATGACAGCGAGAAAGAATGCCAGGAAGCCGCAGTTGAGCAAGGTGTAAAAGGCGAATGCCTGCCATTGAAAGGCGTTCTGGCTGAACACCCTGCCGGGTTCACCGCACAGATGTAGGAGTCGTTATGAAGAAACGATGTGCGTATTCAGGTAGCGCCCGCCTTACTGACTTACCAGTTTTGTAATCACTTGCTGGAATAGTCCAGGTTCCCTCCTGTAAATCAAACCATTCCCATTTAGCTGTTCTTATCTCAGTACTCCGGCAACCGGTCAGGATAAGAAACTTCATAATCAGCTGCTGCCTGTACTTCATTTCCGGTAGCGTATTCCAGACCGTTTTGATTTCTTCGTCACTTAACCAGCGATCTTTAACTGCAGCAGTAAGCCCAACGTCAGAACGCCTTAAGCTTTCTATAGGGTTTACGTTAATAACCCCTCGATTGGAGCAGAAACGGAATGTACGCTGCATTAAACCCAGCATCTGACCGGTAACCACCCTTCTTCCCATATCATCAAAAAGGCTTAGCCAGTGTGCCTTCGTTGTCTGGTCAACGATCATGTCACCGAGCACAGGAGCGATATGGTTATTAAAGTCCCGGCGATTAACTTTTATTTTGACCAGTCCTTCTGGAATGCAGTAATACTTTTCCCAGTAGTCGAACGCTTCTTTAACTGTCAGCGCTTCTGTTTTTTTCTGTTTCTCCAGCACTGTTTTCCGTCTCGGATCCAGTCCTTCCGTCAACCACGCCCTGAACTGCTGCCGGCGCTCTCGGGCCTGAGATAATGATATGGTTGGATAATCGCCAATCGTCAGCTGAACGGCTTTCCCGTTCCATCTGTAACGATAAAAGAATGTTATACTGCCGGAAGTAGACAACCTGACATTCAAGCCCTGAGCGTCTGAAATGACCTCAATTTTGTCTCTTTTTTTGCCAAGAGCTTTTCTTAGTTTTGTGTCGGTAAGCAATGTGTACACTCCGGAAGATGATATACACATCAGTGTACACATTATACGTAAATTGATAACCTTCAAATTAATGCAAAATAAAGAATTTTAAAGCACAAAATGACAGTAACATGTTGCTGGTATTGAAGAATTTAAAAAGACATCAATCATGACTAACAAACATAAAACAGGTTTATATGCCCTACGATAGCGTCTATCTGGAGAAGCGCCCGCCGGGTGCGCTGCGCACCGTATGGCGAAAATTCTACGGTGATACAACCGCGATGATTGGCCTGTACGGCTGCGCGGCGCTGATTCTGTTGTGCGTTTTCGGCGGCTGGTTCGCCCCTTACGGCATCGACCAACAGTTCCTCGGCTATCAGCTGCTGCCGCCGTCATGGTCGCGGTACGGCGAAGTGTCGTTCTTTCTCGGTACTGACGATCTCGGTCGCGACGTCCTGAGCCGCCTGCTGAGCGGCGCGGCGCCAACGGTCGGCGGCGCATTTGTAGTGACGCTCGGCGCCGGCCTCCTGGGGCTGGTGCTCGGCGTGATTGCCGGGTCCACTCACGGCCTGCGGTCGGCGGTGATGAACCATATTCTTGACACGCTGCTGTCGATCCCATCCCTGCTGCTGGCCATTATCGTGGTCGCCTTCGCCGGGCCGCACCTTAGCCACGCGATGTTCGCCGTCTGGCTGGCGCTTTTGCCGCGGATGGTGCGTTCGGTTTACAGCATGGTGCATGACGAGCTGGAAAAAGAGTACGTTATCGCCGCCCGCCTTGACGGTGCCTCGACGCTGAATATTTTATGGTTCGCGGTACTGCCGAACATTACCTCTGGTCTGGTCACGGAGATCACCCGCGCGCTGTCGATGGCGATCCTCGATATCGCCGCGCTGGGCTTCCTCGACCTCGGCGCTCAGCTACCTTCCCCGGAGTGGGGAGCGATGCTCGGCGACGCGCTGGAGCTGATTTACGTTGCGCCGTGGACGGTGATGCTGCCGGGCGCGGCCATTATGATTAGCGTCCTGCTGGTTAACCTGCTGGGCGACGGGATCCGCCGCGCAATTATCGCCGGGGTGGAATAATGCCGTTACTCGATATCCGTAATTTAACCATTGAGTTCAAGACCAGCGAAGGCTGGGTAAAAGCCGTCGATCGCGTCAGCCTGACCCTCGCTGAGGGGGAAATTCGTGGCCTGGTCGGAGAGTCAGGCTCGGGTAAAAGCTTAATTGCCAAAGCAATTTGCGGCGTCACCAAAGACAACTGGCGGGTGACCGCCGACCGTATGCGTTTCGACGATATCGATCTGCTGCGTCTCTCAGTACGCGAGCGGCGTAAACTGGTGGGCCACAACGTCTCGATGATTTTCCAGGAGCCGCAATCCTGTCTCGACCCTTCCGAACGGATCGGCCAGCAGCTGACGCAGAATATCCCCGGCTGGACCTTTAAAGGACGCTGGTGGCAGCGCCTGGGCTGGCGCAAGCGGCGCGCCATCGAGCTCCTGCACCGCGTGGGGATTAAAGACCATAAAGATGCGATGCGCAGCTTTCCCTATGAGCTGACGGACGGAGAGTGCCAGAAGGTCATGATCGCCATCGCGCTGGCTAACCAACCGCGGCTGCTGATCGCCGACGAGCCGACCAACGCCATGGAGCCCACGACGCAGGCGCAAATTATCCGCCTGCTGACGCGGTTAAACCAAAACAACAACACCACCATTTTGCTGATCAGTCACGATATGCAGATGCTCAGTAAATGGGCGGACAAAATCAACGTGATGTACTGCGGACAGACGGTGGAAACCGCGCCGAGCGAAGAGCTGGTGACGATTCCTCATCACCCTTACACGCAGGCGCTGATTCGGGCGATTCCCGATTTCGGTAGCGCCATGCCGCACAAGAGTCGGCTCAATACCTTGCCGGGGGCGATCCCACTGCTCGAACAGCTGCCCATCGGCTGCCGGCTCGGGCCGCGCTGCCCTTATGCCCAGCGCGAATGTATCGAAACGCCCCGGCTGGTGGGCGCACGTAACCACCTCTATGCCTGTCATTTCCCGCTGAACATGGAGAAAGAGTGAAATGGTCGAAACATTGCTTGAAGTGCGCAATCTGAGTAAGACCTTTCGCTACCGCACCGGCTGGTTCCATCGGCAAACGGTGGAAGCGGTCAAGCCGCTAAGCTTTACCCTGCGCGAGCGCCAGACTCTGGCAATTATCGGCGAGAACGGATCCGGCAAATCGACGCTGGCGAAAATGCTCGCTGGAATGGTTGAACCCAGCACCGGCGAATTGCTGATTGACGATCGCCCGCTGACGTTTGGCGATTACTCTTTCCGCAGCCAGAAGATTCGCATGATCTTTCAGGATCCGTCGACCTCGCTCAATCCCCGGCAGCGTATTTCGCAAATCCTCGATTTTCCGCTGCGCCTGAATACCGACCTCGAACCCGAAGCGCGGCAGAAGCAGATTATCGAAACGTTGCGAATGGTCGGCCTGCTGCCGGACCACGTCAGCTACTACCCGCATATGCTGGCGCCGGGACAGAAACAACGTCTGGGCCTGGCGCGCGCGCTGATCCTGCGTCCGAAGGTCATCGTCTGCGATGAAGCGCTGGCGTCGCTGGATATGTCAATGCGCTCGCAGCTGATTAACCTGATGCTGGAGCTGCAGGAAAAACAGGGTATCTCCTATATTTACGTGACTCAGCATCTGGGCATGATGAAGCACATCAGCGATCAGGTGCTGGTGATGCATCAAGGAGAAGTGGTCGAACGCGGCAGCACCGCCGACGTTCTGGCGTCTCCGCTGCACGAGCTAACAAAACGCCTGATTGCCGGTCATTTCGGCGAAGCGCTTACTGCCGATGCCTGGCGTAAAGACGGTAAATAATCCGAGGCGTAAATTGCGATGATTGTTCCGGTTCAATTTTCTACCCTCCCCGTGACGCCGTGGAAAAATGGCGGCGGGGAAACGCGCGAAATCGTCAGCGTCGCTTCACCGGACGCGCCGTTTCTCTGGCGCGCCAGCATCGCCACGCTGGAAAATGACGGTCCGTTCTCCCTTTTTCCCGGCGTTGACCGGGTCATCACCCTGCTTGAGGGACAGCCGCTGTGGCTACGAGGCGATGATATCGCCCAGCGCCTTGAGCTCTGGCAGCCGTGGGCATTTGCCGGCGAGTGGCCCCTCGCCAGCGAAGGTATCTCCGGACGCGGCCTGGACTTCAATATTATGACCCAGCGCTCGCGCGCCGCAGCGCGCGTGAACGTCGTCGCGGAAGGACAGCGGCCCGGCGCGGAGGGCATCGCATGGATTCTCCAGGGTAGCTGGCAGTTGGCTGACGCGGTTTATCAGGCCGGCTCCGGGATCTGGTGGCAGAACCAATCGCCCGGCGAGCTGTTACCGCGGTCTGCGGACGCCCGACTTTTACTGGCGGAAATCGTTCGCCGCTAGCGCCATATCGCCACAATTTCAGATGGTATACTCTTGTATACACGGTAGCCAAAGCGCGATATGACGTGGCGGATGGCAGAAAAATATCGTGACACAAGGGGTCGTCAGTGGGATATAATTCCCGGCTAAATTTGAGTTATTTTGAAATGACAACGCTAACTAAATGATTGTTAAAGTAAAAATACGCAATAACGATAAGGATTAAAAGCTATGGGTTTTCTTTCCGGTAAGCGCATTCTGTTGACTGGCCTTGCCAGCAAACTGTCCATCGCCTACGGCATCGCGCAAGCCATGCACCGTGAAGGGGCTGAACTGGCGTTCACCTATCAGAACGAAAAACTGAAAGGTCGTGTGGAAGAATTTGCCGCCGCGCTGGGCTCTAATATCGTCCTGCCGTGCGATGTCGCGGAAGATGAGAGCATCGAATCTCTGTTCACCGAGCTGGCAAAAGTGTGGCCGAAGTTTGACGGTTTCGTCCACTCTATCGGCTTTGCGCCGGCAGACCAGCTGGACGGCGACTACGTTAACGCGGTAACTCGTGAAGGTTTCAAAATCGCTCACGATATCAGCGCCTACAGCTTTGTGGCGATGGCGAAAGCCTGCCGCGGGATGCTGAACCCGGGTTCCGCCCTGCTGACGCTCTCCTACCTGGGCGCAGAGCGCGCCATTCCGAACTACAACGTGATGGGCCTGGCAAAAGCCTCTCTTGAAGCTAACGTGCGCTACATGGCGAACGCCATGGGCCCGGAAGGCGTTCGCGTTAACGCCATCTCTGCCGGTCCGATCCGTACCCTGGCGGCTTCCGGTATTAAAGATTTCCGTAAGATGCTGGCGCACTGCGAAGCGGTCACCCCGATCCGTCGCACCGTCACCACTGAAGACGTGGGCAATAGCGCAGCATTCCTGTGCTCCGACCTGTCTGCCGGTATCTCCGGCGAAGTCGTTCACGTTGACGGCGGCTTCAGCATCGCGGCGATGAACGAGCTGGAACTGAAATAAGTTCTTCACCCTCCTCGCATCCGTGAGGAGGGTTCTTTCCCCTATACTTTCCTGCTGTTATTCCAATCCGCTATTTGTTAGCACGTATCAATATTTTCTCCCGCTCCAGGGTTAAGCCAGGATAGTTCCGCATAGCATGACCGCGAAACGGCGGTTTGCCACATACCGAACAAGGAACGCCCATGGAGCAACGCCGCGTTTACGGCAAAAACCACTGGTATCATGAGACCCAGTCAACAATCTGCCCGGTGGATGTATTGCCGCTCGTCCCAGAAGCTGCCCACGTTGAAGATCGTTTCCTACTCGATCTGACGCTCCCCGAAGAGCTGCTCAAGGCGCATGCGCGCTGGCTTACGCCGGCCCGGCGACTGGCAGATGCCCTCTTCCCCACGACAGTGACGGTTAATCGCCTGCAGACGTTTAGCGCCTATGATCGGCTGAGTACGGCGCTGACCGTTGCCCAGGTTTATGGCGTACAACGCCTGTGCAATCACTACGCCGCCCGGCTGGCGCCGCTTCCCGGCCCGGACTCCTCGCGCGAGAGCAATCGTCGTCTGGCGCAGATTACCCAGTACGCACGCCAGCTCGCGAGCTCTCCTTCGCTGATTAACTCGCTCTCCCGCAGCCAGCTGGACGAAGTCGGGCTGACCAGTCGCGATATTATCCTCATCAACCAGATCATTGGTTTTATCAGCTTCCAGGCCCGCGCTATCGCCGTATTCCATGCCGCGCTGGGCTACCCGGTGCGCTGGATCCCCGGCATGCCGCAGCAAGAAGATGCTCCGGAAGCGCTTTTTGACGCGAGGGAGAGTGACTGGCAGCCTGGTCTTGACGATTCCGACTTACGCTATGCCGACGATGAGCGCCAGTCGCTTTTAGCAAACTGGCAAAAACATCCGGGCCTGTTCGAACTGGCTCCGCTGCTGGCGGCCCAGGAGCCTCCACTGGCGCTTCAGGAACAGCTTCTGACCCATCTCAGCGGCCAACAGCCGTTCGCTGCGCAGGTGGCGCTGATAGCCGCGCGGATTAATGGCAGCGTCAGCTGCTTTAACGCCTGGGCTTCGCGATGTCCAGATTTAGCCGTTCTTACGGACGCTTTGCGCAGTAATGAATCCGGCGTCCAGGCATGGGGAGACACCCCGTCAATTGAGCGCCAGCTTTTGCAATCCGTACAGCTTTTGACCCGCGCGCCCGACCGTTTCAGCGCCGCCCAGCTAACTCCCCTCACTGAATACGGGCTTTCCCGCAGCGCGGCTATCGATCTGCTCGCCTGGTGCGGGCTGTGCGGTTGGATGAATCGGCTGAAAATCGCCCTCGGGAATGTAGGTCAGGAGACGTAAATTGCTGAAACAGCGCTTGCTGCGGCAGGCATATTCGCGTAAAAATGTCAGCCGCTCTTTTAGCCACGAAAATACGAAATTATGTTTCAGGACAACCCGCTGCTAGCGCAGCTTAAACAGCAACTGCATTCCCAGACTCCGCGCGTTGAAGGGGTCGTTAAGGGGACGGAAAAAGGGTTTGGCTTCCTCGAAGTCGACTCGCAGAAAAGCTATTTCATTCCGCCGCCGCAAATGAAAAAAGTGATGCATGGCGATCGCATTATTGCCGTGGTCAATACTGAAAAAGAACGCGAAAGCGCTGAACCGGAAGAACTGGTTGAGCCGTTCCTGACGCGTTTTGTCGGCAAAGTTCATAAAAAAGACGATCGTCTTTCTATCGTTCCTGACCATCCGCTGCTGAAAGATGCCATTCCCTGCCGCGCCGCGCGCGGCGTAGAGCATGATTTTAAAGAGGGTGACTGGGCCGTTGCCGAAATGCGCCGTCATCCGCTGAAAGGCGACCGCGGTTTCTACGCTGAGCTCACCCAGTACATTACCTTTGGCGATGATCATTTCGTTCCGTGGTGGGTCACCCTGGCGCGTCATAATCTGGAAAAAGAAGCGCCGGACGGCGTGGCGACCGAGATGCTTGATGAAGGTCTGGAACGCCGTGATTTAACGGCCCTGGCTTTCGTGACCATCGATAGCGCCAGCACCGAAGATATGGATGATGCGCTGTACGTCGAGCAGAACGCTGACGGTAAACTGCACCTGACAGTCGCTATCGCCGATCCAACCGCCTGGATTGCCGAAGGCAGCAAGCTGGACAACACGGCGAAAATTCGCGCCTTTACCAACTATCTGCCGGGCTTCAACATTCCGATGTTGCCACGCGAGCTCTCTGACGACCTCTGCTCCCTGCGCCCCAACGCGGTTCGTCCGGTGCTGGCCTGCCGCATGATCCTCGCTGATGACGGAACCATCGAAGACGATATTGAGTTCTTCGCGGCGACCATCGAGTCGAAAGCGAAGCTGGCCTACGATGATGTTTCCAACTGGCTGGAAAACAGCGGTAGCTGGCAGCCGGACAGCGAGATTATCGCCCGGCAAATTAAACTGCTGCAGGAGGCCTGCCTGCGTCGTAGCGAATGGCGTAAAAACCACGCGCTGGTGTTCAAAGACCGCCCGGATTATCGCTTTGTGTTGGGCGACAAAGGCGAAGTGCTGGATATCGTTGCCGAACCTCGCCGCATCGCCAACCGTATCGTTGAAGAGTCAATGATCGCCGCCAACATCTGCGCCGCCCGCGTCCTGCGCGATAAGCTCGGCTTCGGCGTTTATAACGTGCATACCGGATTCGATCCGGCCAACACCGAGCAGCTCGCGGCCTTACTGAAGACACACGACGTACACGTTGACCCGGTGGAAGTGCTGACGCTTGAGGGCTTCTGCAAGCTGCGTCGCGAGTTGGACGCGCAGCCGTCAGGTTTCCTCGACAGCCGTATTCGCCGCTTCCAGTCGTTTGCGGAAATCAGCACCGAGCCGGGCCCGCACTTCGGGCTGGGTCTTGAAGCCTATGCGACCTGGACCTCCCCGATCCGTAAGTACGGCGATATGATTAACCATCGTCTGCTGAAAGCGATTATCAAAGGGGAAGCGATCTCCCGTCCGCAGGATGATGTTGCGATCCAAATGGCTGAACGCCGTCGCCTCAACCGCATGGCGGAGCGCGATGTCGGAGACTGGCTGTACGCCCGCTATCTGAATCCGCAGGCCGGTACCACTACCCGCTTTGCTGCTGAGATTATCGATGTCAGCCGCGGCGGCATGCGCGTGCGTCTGGTTGATAACGGCGCGGTTGCCTTTATCCCGGCGCCGTTCCTTCACGCCGTGCGCGATGAGCTGGTGTGCAGCCAGGAAAACGGCACCGTGCAGATTAAAGGCGAAGTCGTCTACAAAGTCACGGATGTGATTGATGTGACAATTGCCGAAGTCCGTATGGAAACCCGTAGCGTGATTGCGCGTCCTGCCGCCTGATAACTGCCCTGTGCGGCTCCCTTAAACGGAGCCGCATTTTTATCCCTTCCAGCTGTTTTCCCGCGCATTGCCCACGAATCATCGTAGATGGGTTAGTTTGTGCGTTTTTTTCGCTTCTCTTTTTCATCCGTTTTTAGCATCATTGATTTTATTCACATTTGTAACCAGGATAACGCCATGTCAGATCTGAATGCCCGTCTGCTCGCCCAACGAATCGATACCGTGCTGGATATTCTGGTTGCCGGGGATTATCACTCCGCGATTCATAATCTGGAAATCCTCAAAGCTGAGCTGCAGGCGCTTTCCAGCGACGAGCAGGAAAATAAACCCGGTCAGCCTAAAGCGCCGTGGGAAATTTGATAATCTACATCACCGCAATCGGCCACCCAGGGCCGATCGCTCGCCCAAATAGCCCTTAACTGCGAAGTTGCTATGAACGCCCGACAACAAAGTATTTTGCAAATGGTCATCGACAAAGGCCGTATTAGCGTGGCCGATCTCGCGAAGATGACCGGTGTCTCTGAAGTCACCATTCGCCAGGATTTGAATTCACTCGAGAAGCAGAGCTACCTGCGTCGTACTCACGGCTTCGCCGTTCCGCTGGACAGCGAAGATGTGGAAACCCGCATGATGACCAACTTCGCCATTAAGCGAGAGCTGGCTGCGCGGGCCGCAACGCGCGTTTCGGCCGGAGAGACGGTGTTTATCGAGAACGGGAGCTGCAACGCCCTGCTCGCCCGCACGCTGGCCGAGCGCGGCGATATCACCATCATCACCGTCAGCAGCTATATTGCGCATCTGCTGAAAGAGACGCCTGGAGAAGTGATCCTGCTGGGCGGGATCTATCAAAAGCGCAGCGAAAGTATGGTTGGCCCACTGACCCGCCAGTTTATTCAGCAAGTCCACTTCAGCAAGGCCTTTATCGGCATTGACGGCTGGCAGGCTGAAACCGGATTTACCGGACGGGATATGATGCGTGCCGACGTGGTTAACGCGGTGCTGGAAAAGGGCTGTGAGGCGATTGTGCTGAGCGATAGCTCTAAATTCAACGTGGTTCACCCCTATCCCCTTGGGCCGATAGAACGGTTTAACCGTATTATCACCGACGATAATCTCAATGATGCCGTGCACAGCCAGTTAATCGAATGCGGTTTAGCCGTCGATATCGTCAACCATCCCTGATCCTGTCCTTACTTTGCCGGGGCTGCCCGGCATCGCTATCGTCTGAGACTTTTCTGACACCTGAATTCAGACTTTTTACCTGCCTGAAAAATTTATAGAAAGTAGAATTAATGTTAGCGATATAACAGGGAGTAACTATCACCTGCGTGATTAGAGTAACACCTGCGCAACTAAAGCTTCATGGAATAACCCCTGAGCAAGAGTAACAAGCTATGCTTAAGGGAAGTTGTATCCGTGAATAGATTATTCAGGAGAAAAAAAATGATGACTTCAATGAACAAAAAAATGGCCGCGGTAGTTCTGGCCGTCACTGTTGCAATGTCTCTGAGCGCTTGTTCTAACTGGTCTAAACGCGATCGCAACACCGCAATCGGCGCAGGCGCCGGTGCATTGGGTGGTGCGGTATTAACTGACGGTAGCACCCTGGGTACCCTGGGCGGCGCGGCAGTCGGCGGTATTATCGGCCACCAGGTGGGTAAATAATATTAACCACGAACAATAATATGAAAGTTTATATTAGCTGACGAGTACACCAGCACAAAAATGAAGGCCACGATATTTATCGTGGCCTTATTATTGATTAACCGCCTGCCAGCTTAACTTTCATGCCTTTGGCTTCGAGAAGCAATTTGAGCAAGTCACGCTTATCGCCCTGAATCTCAATCACGCCATCCTTAACCGCTCCGCCGCAGCCGCATTTCTTTTTCAGCTCGGCAGCGAGTTTCGTCAGCGCGTCGTCACTTTCATCAATACCGCTAATCAGGCACACGCCCTTACCCTTACGCCCGCTGGTCTGCCGCTGAATACGTACGATACCGTCCCCTTTCGGGCGCGCTTGTGCCGGTTTGGGTTCATCAATACGGCCGCGGTCCGTTGAATACACCAGACGGCTGTTGGAATCGCTCATCATACCCCCTTGTTCAACGATGCGTTAATGCCGCGCAGGGTGGCGGCAGGATCGGCAGACTGCGTTACCGGACGACCAATCACCATGTAATCTACGCCCGCCGCCTGTGCCTGTTCCGGCGTCATAATGCGCCGCTGGTCACCCGCATCGCTACCTTGCGGACGAATGCCCGGCGTCACCAGCCTGAACGCCTGGCCCAGCTCTTGCTTAAAGCGAACCGCTTCCTGCGCCGAGCAGACTACACCATCCAACCCGCAGCGCTGGGTCAGCGCCGCCAGCTTCGCGGCGTAGTCAGCCGGAGAAAGCGTAATGCCCAGATCCTGCAGATCGCTGGCTTCCATGCTGGTTAATACCGTGACCGCAATCAGCAGCGGCGCCTCTTTTCCGAATGGTTGCAGGGCTTCACGTGCAGCGGTCATCATACGCGCGCCGCCGGAGGCATGAACGTTGACCATCCAGACGCCCAGCTCTGCCGCAGCGGCGACAGCACGCGCCGTGGTATTCGGGATATCGTGGAACTTCAGATCGAGGAAAACCTCAAAACCGCGCTGGTGCAGGTCACGAACAAACTGCGGCCCCAGCAGGGTAAACATCTCTTTGCCCACCTTCAGGCGGCAGTCGCGCGGGTCGATACGGTCGACAAATGCCAGCGCTTTATCACGGTTATCATAATCTAGAGCAACGACGATGGGAGAGGATGTGACAACGCGGGAAGAAGATGTAGCAGTAGACGTCATGACCGGACCTTAATTGTTGATGAGCGCCGGTTTGGCGCAAAAAAGGTAAACGGGCAGCATTCTACCTGCGATAAGCCGAAAATAACAGGCTGCATTTCGCTTCCTGCCGGACGACGGGGGCGCCGAAGCCGGAGGATATGACGTAAAAAACCTTTAAGTATGTTGTAACTAAAGTGCGTTTTTTTTAATTTATTGCCCGTCCAGTCCGCGAATAGGCTTAATCGATGACCACGACCGGCAGGACGGACAGTGCCAGTACAGCGTATGGGCGGTAAAACCACATTTCTGGCAGCGGTAGCGCGGTTTGCTGCGGACCTGCTCGCCCACCATATGGCGCAGAACGCCCAGGCTCTCCTTCGCGCGCCCCTCTTCGGCTTCATTGATATGGTAGTCGATGAGCTTATGGAACACGCGCATCGTTGGATGTCGCTCCAGCTGGCGAGTCACGTAGTTTTGCGCGGACTCGGCACCTTCCCGCTGTTCAAGGATCTGCGCCAGCATCAGGTCGGCTGTCGCGCCGGTGTTTTCCTCTGCGCAGCGGCGTAAAAAGGCTTCCCATTCGTCGGTTTTACCCAACTGCTGGTAACAGGTTTGCAGCATTTCCAGGGTTTCGCCCACCAGCTCTTTATCCTGCTCAATCACTCGCTCAAGGCTCTCTACGGCTTTCGCATAGTCGCCCTTTTCCATCCAGACTCGGCCCATCATGATGGAAACGCGAGCGCTATTGCGGTCCGCGGCGGCGCCCTTCCTCAGCAGCGCCATCGCTTTGTCGAGATCGTTGCCCGCCATTTGCTGTAGCGCCAGTTCACACCAGAAATTGGCGATTTCACCGCGATGTTTATCTTTCCCCAGCTTAACCAGACGTTCGGCCACTTCTATCGCCGACTGCCAGTCGCTGGTCGCCTGATAAATTTGCAGCAGCTGCTGTAGCGCGCTCAGGCGAAAATCCGTCTCGTCCACCAGTTGTTTAAACATCCCTTCAGCCCGGTCATAAAGCCCGGCGGCCATATAATCTCGCCCCAGCTGCTGCACGGCCAGCAGGCGCTGGTCGTAGGTTAACGAGGCGCTTTCCATTAAGCTCTGATGGATGCGAATCGCGCGGTCAACCTCACCGCGCGAGCGGAACAGATTGCCCAACGTAAGGTGGGCTTCGACGGTGCCGGTATCCTCTTTCAGCATATCGAGGAACAGATCGACGGCTTTATCCTGCTGATTGCTCAGCAGAAAGTTAACCCCTGTAACGTAGTCACGCGACAGACGGCTCGCATCGTCCTGTTTGGACTGTTGTGCACTTCTGCGCCCCATATACCAGCCATAGGCTGCGGCCACGGGCAAAAGCAGAAACAACAACTCCAGCATAAATGATTATTCCTTCACCGCAGGAACGCCAGCTTCGGCAGGCGTTGCGCTGGCTGGCGCGATCTGGTGCTCCAGACGTTTAATTTTACGCTCGGCGCGCGCCAGAGAGACGCGAACGCGCAACCAGAAAAGGCCGCAGATCAGCCAGCCGATAGCAAAACCAGCGGCAAAAAGCACGGCCAGCAGCGTCGAAATACGGAACTCACCCTGCGCGAGGAGATAGTTGAACGTGACCACCTGGTCATTCTGCGCGCCCAGCGTCACTGAAATGACGAAGATAGCTAACACCAATAAGAAAATAAGAAAATATTTCACATGACTTCCCGTTCTGTGGGTTGCGCGAAAAGATCCCGCGTTCAGCCCTATAAAGTATCATTTTCGCCGCAGCGGTGAAATGGAAATGCATGACACCCGTTAAGGATATGCGGCCTGATACGGCTAATATCAACATTATTCCGGCGCGGCCGCCCTTTTTTTAATATCCTGCGCCTCTTCTCCCGGCGGCGATAGCGGCCCGCAGAACCGCTGGGCAAGCCAGGTCGCCAGGGTCACCAGCAGCCAGGAAATCAGCGTCGCGACGATCAGGTCCTGCGGCCAATGCATGCCCAGCGCCAGGCGGCTTCCCATTACCGCCGTCGCCCACGTCAGCAGCAGCGCAATGGTGACCCAGCGACGACGCGGCCACAGTAAGCCCACGCCGAGCAATGCCCAGCTAGCGGCAAACATCGTATGGCCAGAAGGGAAAGC
This sequence comes from Klebsiella pasteurii, assembly GCF_018139045.1. Classification (NCBI taxonomy): domain Bacteria; kingdom Pseudomonadati; phylum Pseudomonadota; class Gammaproteobacteria; order Enterobacterales; family Enterobacteriaceae; genus Klebsiella; species Klebsiella pasteurii. The sequence goes on along the minus strand of NZ_CP073236.1, from coordinate 634,061 downwards.
GAAGCCGGTTTCTTTTTGCCAGTGCTTACGCAAAAATTTAGGAATCTGCTGCTCTTGCGCCAGCTGTTCATGCACCAGTTTAGCGCGATCTTTGCGTTTCAACGCGTAGAATTGCGTGACTGGCACCTGCCGCGTCTGTTCCAGCCAGATGACAAAGGGACGAGGCTCCTGTACGCGGTCTTTGAGCCACGACTTCATCCCCTGCCCAACAAGTATCGCTGCGCCCAGAATAAGAAACAGCACTATCGCCGCTCGCAGACGAAAACGCAGGCACCACAGAAACCAGGCACACAGGATAACGTGCGTGATGATCCCCCAGGGTTGCGTCACCGTTTCAGTTATCCAGTACAGCAGCTTCATCGCCCCTGCCGACAGCCCCGGATGCCATTTCCAGCCGGTAATCCAGATCACAGCAGGCATGATTAATAACAGGGCCGCGCCAACGGCGGTTCGTCTGGCAATCAACAGCATCTCGTCTCCTTTTCATTGACCTCAATATCATAACGGAAAGTAGTTCGTTTGTGCGCTTTGCGCGCAGGTGACCGTACGCAATTAGGAGAACGTCGCGCCATTGTGGCAAAATAGCGGCAAACAGAAGCACAGTCAGGTGCTGATAGAATCTGGAGAATCACATGCAGCTTAAACGTGTGGCAGAAGCCAAACTGCCAACCCCATGGGGCGATTTTCTCATGGTGGGTTTTGAAGAACTGGCAACCGGGCAGGATCACGTCGCGCTGGTATTTGGCGATATTTCGGGGCAATCCCCGGTTCTGGCTCGCGTACACTCTGAGTGTTTAACGGGCGACGCCCTTTTTAGCCTGCGCTGTGATTGCGGATTTCAACTGGAAGCGGCGTTGTCGCATATTGCCGAAGAGGGGCGCGGCATTCTGCTCTACCACCGTCAGGAAGGGCGCAATATCGGCCTGCTGAATAAAATCCGCGCCTACGCGTTACAGGATCAAGGCTATGATACCGTGGAAGCCAACCATCAGCTGGGTTTCGCCGCAGATGAACGCGACTTCACGCTGTGCGCAGATATGTTTAAGCTGCTGAACGTCGACCAGGTACGCCTGTTGACCAACAACCCGAAGAAGGTCGAAATTCTGACTGAAGCGGGAATTAACATTGTGGAACGCGTGCCGCTAATCGTGGGACGCAACCCGAAAAATGCCCACTATCTGGATACTAAGGCTGCCAAAATGGGGCACCTGCTGAGTAAGTAATGCTGTAGAAAAATGAAGGGCCAGCCTATGCTGGCCCTTTTTATATCAGACGCGGGTTTAGAGCATATTGCGGATCACATAGTGCAAAATACCGTCGTTCTGATAGTAGGTCAGCTCAGTCGCGGTATCGATACGGCAGCGGCAATCAATCACTTCCTGCCGACCATCCGCGCGGGTCAGCGTGACCGGCACCGTCATACCGGGCTGCAGAGCCTGCAGGTTGCTGATATCTATCCGCTCCTCGCCGCTCAGTCCCAGCGTTTTACGCGTCACCCCCTGCGGGAATTCCAGCGGTAAGATCCCCATGCCAATCAGGTTGGAGCGGTGGATACGCTCGAAAGACTCGGCAATCACCACCCTGACGCCGAGCAAACGCGGTCCTTTAGCCGCCCAGTCGCGGCTGGAGCCGGAACCGTACTCTTTGCCTGCGATCACCGCTAGCGGCGTGCCCTCTGCTTTGTAGAGCATCGCGGCATCGTAAATAGCGATAGGTTGGCTATCTGGAAGATGTCGGGTCATCCCCCCTTCCACGCCGGGGACCATTTCGTTACGAATACGAATATTGGCAAACGTTCCGCGCATCATTACCTCATGGTTGCCGCGACGGGAGCCGTAGGAGTTAAAATCAATGCGTTCGACGCCGTGATTTTGCAGATAACGGCCCGCGGGGCTATCGGCTTTAATACTGCCCGCCGGGGAGATATGATCGGTGGTAACCGAGTCGCCCAACATGGCGAGAATGCGCGCGCCGTGGATATCCTCTACCGGTTTAGGTTCAACGCCCATTTCATCAAAGAATGGCGACAGGCGAATATAGGTGGAATCATCCTGCCAGTCGTAGGTATCAGAGCGATCCACTTTTATCGCCTTCCACTCGGCGGTCCCTTCAAACACTTCGGCGTACTCTTTACGGAACATCTCCGTTGAGACTTGCTCAACCGCCTGCGCGACTTCGATTCCGCTCGGCCAGATATCCTTCAGATACACCGGCTGACCATCTTTACCCGTCCCTAACGGCTCACGTGTCAGGTCGAGATTCATATTCCCCGCCAGAGCGTAGGCGACCACCAGCGGCGGCGAAGCTAGCCAGTTGGTTTTTACCAGCGGATGAATACGTCCTTCAAAGTTGCGGTTCCCGGAGAGCACCGCCCCGACGGTCAGATCGCCCTGCTTGATGGCGCGCTCGATCGGGTCCGGCAGCGGTCCAGAGTTACCGATACAGGTGGTACAGCCATAACCGACCAGATTGAAGCCCAGTTCATCCAGATAGGGCGTCAGCTTTGCGTGGGCCAGATAGTCGGAAACGACCTTCGACCCGGGAGCCAGCGACGCTTTAACCCACGGCTGCGGTTTCAGACCCCGCTCAACGGCTTTTTTGGCCAGCAAGCCGGCGGCCATCAGGACGCTGGGGTTTGACGTGTTAGTACAGGAGGTAATAGCGGCAATCACTACCGCCCCGTCAGGCAGCGAATACTGCTGTCCGTTCAGGGTGTAGTCAATTGGCCGTTTATCTTTCTGCGCGTGGTTGACTTCCAGCTCGGTGCTGGCGGCAAAGGCCTGAGGGACATCGCCGAGCGCTACGCGGTCCTGCGGGCGCTTCGGTCCGGCCAGGCTCGCTTCGACGGTTCCCATATCCAACGCCAGGGTGCTGGTGAATACCGGCTCATCTCCGGGCTGACGCCACATGCCCTGCGCTTTCGCATAGGCTTCCACCAGCGCCACCTGCTCTTCGCTGCGCCCGGTAAGGCGCATATAGTCAAGCGTAACGGCATCGATCGGAAAGAAGCCGCAGGTCGCGCCATACTCCGGCGACATATTGGCGATAGTCGCGCGGTCCGCCAGCGGCAGAGAATCGAGGCCATCGCCGTAGAATTCAACAAATTTACCCACAACGCCGTGTTTACGCAGCATTTGGGTGACCGTCAGGACCAGGTCCGTCGCGGTAATACCTTCACGCAGCTTGCCGCTCAGCTTGAAGCCAACAACGTCTGGGATCAGCATGGAAACCGGCTGCCCGAGCATGGCGGCTTCCGCTTCGATACCGCCGACGCCCCAACCCAGAACGCCTAAACCGTTAATCATCGTTGTGTGCGAGTCGGTGCCGACAAGTGTGTCGGGAAAAGCCACCCACTCGCCGTTTTGCTGTTCGCTCCACACTGCCCGGCCAAGGTATTCGAGGTTTACCTGGTGGCAAATACCGGTACCCGGCGGTACTACGCTGAAGCGGCTGAATGCCTGCTGCCCCCAGCGCAAAAAGACGTAGCGCTCATGGTTGCGCTTCATCTCCAGACGGACGTTCTCTTCAAAAGCATCATCGTCGCCAAAGCGGTCGACGGTGACCGAATGGTCAATCACCAGGTCGACGGGCGAAAGCGGGTTCACTTTGGCGGTGTCCCCGCCCAGGCGTTTGACCGCCTCGCGCATCGCCGCCAGGTCCACCACGGCGGGGACCCCGGTAAAGTCCTGCATGAGGACGCGCGCCGGACGGTAGGCAATCTCCCTGTCGGCATGAGCATGCTTCAGCCATCCGGCCAGGGCATGAATATCTTCGGCGGTCACTGAATCGCCGTCTTGCCAGCGCAGTAGGTTTTCCAGTAGCACTTTGAGTGATTTGGGCAAGCGCGAGAGATCGCCCAGTTGTTTGGCGGCCAGCGGTAAGCTGTAGTAATGCCAGGTTTTATCTTTAACCTGAAGCGTATCCTTGCTGGCTGCTCGTAGGGTTGACGACATAGCTCCTCCTTTACCTTAGGGATAGCATCCCCTGATCCTCCTCAGGGTCATTATTAAAGATAACACATCTTTGATGTAACATTTTGATAACAACCCAAATTGCTAAAATAGGCGTAACGCATTAAGACAGGAAATTTGAATAATGCGGGCAGATATATTGAGAAGGATTGAAGAAGTCAGGTTTACGTCGGCGACCGTGGCGTATTAGTACATGAGTACAAAGAAAGACTAATCGCCATTATTCTGGCGATTAGTCCAATAGAGAAAATTTATCGAGCGAGTCTAAAAAGGGAAAAATTATATCCTCCTTATTACCGCTATTTTATCAGATAGAAATAATTCTCAATAATTCACTTGTCATAAAACTGACACAACCACTGTGACTGGAAGGTGCTCTAGCTTAGTAACCAAACGTTGCAGACAACCAGAGCAATGACGCTCCAGAACATCGCAAGCCCAAGGATAACGGCGCTCCAGGCCTTACTTCTCAAAACCGGATCTATCTCGGTCTTGTCACGTTCCTGTGACATCGCAAACTTCATATAATCGATATCACTAATCATTTTTTTCACCACCAATCGCTAAGAATTACTAACCACAGATAAATCTTAATTATGGATGGACTATTAATCCAGTGAATTCGCTTTTCAGAAGATATCTTTCATCATTAATTTGATCGCGGCAGGTATATTTGCAAATGTGGTACGAGGAGTTAACGAAAATTGTGATTCAGACGAGGTTTAGATATTCCATTTCAGGCCATTATAGGTTTTGGCATCCCCGTAAGGATGCCATTATTTTTTCTACGGTTATTTTTCCGGTAATTTAATATCTTTGAACATCGCTTCGATATCTTCATTTGAGCGCAAAGCGACGGCGGTATCGACCACATCCCGGGTCAGATGCGGAGCAAATCGTTGAATAAAATCATACATATAGCTTCGCAAGAAGGTACTGCGTCGGAAACCTATTTTTGTGGTGCTATGGCTGAAGATACCGTTGGCGTCGAGTTTGACCAGATCCGGGTCGGAAACCGGATCCACCGCCATACTGGCAATCACCCCTACCCCAAGACCCAGACGCACGTAGGTTTTAATCACATCGGCGTCGGTGGCGGTGAAAACGATGCGCGGCGTCAAGCCGGCGCGATTAAAGGCGGTATCCAGCTCGGAACGACCGGTGAAGCCGAAGGTGTAAGTCACCAGCGGATACTGCGCCAGCTCCTCAATCGATACTGACTCGCGCGAAGCCAGCGGGTGCTCTGGCGTGACGACCACGGAGCGGTTCCAGTGGTAGCACGGCAGCATCACCAAATCATCATAAAGATGAAGCGCTTCGGTCGCGATAGCGAAGTCAGCATTGCCTTTCGACACCGCCTCGGCGATTTGCGTTGGCGACCCCTGATGCATGTGCAAGGAGACGCGGGGATAGCGTTCGATAAAACCTTTGATAACGCCCGGTAGCGCATAACGGGCCTGAGTGTGGGTGGTGGCAACGTACAGTGAGCCCTTGTCTGGCCAGGTATGCTCCCCCGCCACCGACTTGATCGCATCGACCTTCGATAAGACCTCGCGAGCGATGCGTATGATCTCCTGACCTGCGGGAGTGACCTGCGTGAGATGTTTGCCGCTGCGGGCGAAAATCTGAATTCCCAGCTCATCCTCCAGCATGCGAACCTGCTTGCTGATGCCCGGCTGTGAGGTGTACAGGCCTTCGGCAGTCGAGGAGACGTTCAGATTATGGTTAACAACCTCAACGATATAGCGGAGCTGCTGTAGTTTCATGGCTGATATCCGATAGCACGTAAAATAAACCCGCTTAATACATTTTACGCTCAGGTCACTTGCTGTCGGGTGGGTTGCCCCGCCCATACCTGCGACTCGCCGTGTCGGCGCCACAACGTATCCTGAAGACGAAGATGTACAAGACGATAAGATAATAAAAAAGAGATTAGCTATAACCACTATATCATTTATATCTACAGTGTATAGATACTAACAAAAAATAATAAGTCGGTTATAAGGCGAGAGAGGATACAGTATAAAATCTTGGATATCAGCAACATGCGGTGTTAAAAAAGGGCCGCGGCGCGGCCCTTTTATCCGGTTAAAGCAGTTACTTCTTCGCTTCAGTCCATTTGCCGTCAATATAGAAAGCTGACCAGCCGGTGGCTTTACCGTCTTTCTCTGACGCAACGTACTGCTGCTTAGTTTTACGGCTAAAACGCACCATCGTTTTGTTGCCTTCCGGATCCTGCTGCGGCGCATCGGCCAGATAGCGCAGCTTTTCTGCCAGGCGGTCGCGGAAGCGGTACAGCTCTTCCACCAGCGGCGCCCGGGTTTCGCGCGATTTCGGGAAGGTGTTCGCGGCCAGGAAAACGCCCGCCGCGCCATCGCGCAGAACAAAGTAGGCGTCCGATTTCTCACACGGCAGCTCCGGCAGCGGCACAGGATCTTCTTTCGGCGGCGCCACTTCTCCGTTACGCAGGATCTTACGGGTGTTTTTACACTCGTCGTTGGTGCAGGCCATATACTTACCAAAACGCCCCATCTTCAGGTGCATTTCAGAACCACATTTTTCACACTCAACGATCGGACCGTCATAGCCCTTAATGCGGAACTCGCCCTCTTCAATCTCGTAGCCATCGCAGGTCGGGTTATTACCGCAGACGTGCAGCTTGCGCTTCGGATCGATGAGGTAGCTGTCCATCGCCGTGCCGCATTTTTTACAGCGGCGTTTGGCGCGCAGCGCGTTGGTTTCAGCGTCATCGCCTTCCAGCACGTTAAGCACTTCGTTTTCCGGCACCAGGTTTATGGTGGTTTTGCAGCGCTCTTTTGGCGACAGCGCATAACCCGAACAGCCAAGGAATACGCCGGTGCTGGCGGTACGGATCCCCATCTTGCGCCCGCAGGTTGGGCAGTCGATGGTGGTCAGGACCATGGGGTTCGGCTGCATGCCGCCCTCTTCCGGATCTTTCTCCGCCGTTTGCAGCTGCGAGGTGAAGTCTCCGAAGAAGTTATCGAGAACCTGTTTCCATTCGGCCTGATGGTTGGCCACCTGATCGAGACGGTCCTCCATCTGCGCGGTGAAATCGTAGTTCATCAGATCGCGGAAGTTCTCTTCCAGACGATCGGTGACGATCTCGCCCATTTTTTCCGCATAAAAACGACGGTTTTCTACCCGCACATAGCCGCGGTCCTGAATGGTCGAAATGATCGACGCATAGGTGGACGGACGGCCGATGCCGCGTTTTTCCAGCTCTTTAACCAGCGAGGCTTCGCTAAAACGCGCCGGCGGCTTGGTAAAGTGCTGTGCGGGCGTCAGTTCGACCAGGCTCAGGCTTTCGCCCTTGTTGACCAGCGGTAAAGTACGATCTTCATCGCCTTTACGCAGGGCTGGCATCACTTTGGTCCAGCCGTCAAAGCGCAGCGTACGCCCGCGGGCTTTCAGTTTGAAATCGCCGGCTTTCACCGTCAGGGTGGTGGAGTCGTACTGCGCTGGCGTCATCTGACAGGCGACAAACTGGCGCCAGATCAGCTGATACAGTTTCTGCGCATCAGATTCCATATCTTTTAACGTTTCGGCCAGCACGTTGACGTCGGAAGGACGAATCGCTTCGTGCGCTTCCTGAGAGTTTTCTTTGCTGGCATACTGATTAGCGCTTTCCGGCAGATATTTCTTACCGAAGTTATCGCCAATATAGCCGCGCACCATATTCAGCGCGTCCTGGCTCAGGTTCGTGGAATCGGTACGCATATAGGTAATATGCCCCGCTTCGTAGAGACGCTGCGCCATCATCATGGTTTTCTTCACGCCGAAGCCAAGACGCGTACTGGCGGCCTGCTGGAGCGTGGAGGTGATAAACGGCGCGCCTGGCTTGCTGCTGGTCGGCTTGTCTTCACGCTCCAGCACGCTGTAGCTGGCTTTCTCAAGCAGCGCAACCGCTGCCATGGTCTCTTCACGGCTCACCGGACGGAACGGCTTATCGCCGCTGTGAGTCACCTGCAGCGGTAACGCATCGCCGCCTGGCGTCGTGGTGCTGGCGTCAACTTCCCAGTACTCTTCCGGAACAAACGCCTTAATCTCACGCTCGCGTTCAACCACCAGACGTACGGCAACCGACTGGACGCGGCCTGCGGACAGACCACGGGCAATTTTTTTCCACAGCAGTGGAGACACCATGTAACCCACCACGCGATCCATAAAACGGCGCGCCTGCTGAGCGTTAACACGGTCAATATTCAGTTCGCCCGGCTTTTCGAAAGCCTGACGGATAGCATTCTTAGTGATCTCATTGAACACTACGCGGCTATAGCGCTGTTCATCACCGCCGATAACTTCCCGCAGGTGCCATGCGATGGCCTCCCCTTCGCGGTCAAGGTCGGTTGCGAGATAGATGTGGTCAGCTTTTTCCGCCAACTGTTTGAGTTCGGAAACAACCTTTTCTTTACCCGGAAGTATTTCGTAGTGCGCATCCCAGTCATGCCATGGGTCCACGCCCATACGGTTGACCAGAGCGCCGCGTTCATCCTTCTTAGGCTTTTTAGCCCCTTTGGTGGAGGTAGAGTCGGCGCTCTTTTTGGAAGCTGAGCCACTGGTCGGCAAATCGCGGATATGACCGACGCTGGACTTAACCACGTAGTCATTACCCAGATACTTATTGATCGTTTTGGCTTTTGCCGGGGACTCAACGATAACGAGAGCTTTACCCATATTCACCTTTACCTAATTTGATTCATCCAGGAATACATCGCACATTGATTCACCATCCACTGGCGACACGTCACAACCTATGTTGCGTCGTTATCGATGGATATCAACCCTTTGCACCGGTTTCACTTCCATAAAACCAGATAGCTGAGTTTGCTGGCTTTTTCTTGCCAGGCGACATAGCACGAATAATTTTTGGCCGAATGTCAAGCAAATCTGTTGCCAGATCGCTGAAAGCGTCACACTGTACCTGATAAAATTCGTTACGCAACTTTATTAGCATGCAAAAGCAAATCCCGCCACTAAACTGATGTTTATTAAGCTCCTGCGATTACCCCTGTAAGATCCATGGAAAATTTGCCCCTTGTCGTCGCGCGGCGTAGACTAGCCGCGAAGAATCACAGGAGGCATTTATGCAAGGTACAACCCAACCCATCGATCGCCAGACGCTTCTGGAAAAAGCCAACAAACTCATTCGCGAACATGAAGATACGTTAGCCGGGATCGAGGCCACCGACGTCGTTCAGCGTAACGGCGTGCTGGTGTTCAGCGGCGAGTTTTATCTTGATGAACAGGGACTGCCAACGGCGAAGAGTACGGCGGTATTCAATATGTTTAAATATCTCGCGCACGAGCTGTCTGATAAGTATCACCTGGCGGATTAACCGCTGCGCGCAGGGCCAATACGACAACGCGAGGCCGGTGCCTCGCGTTGTTTTGTTTACATTAGCGGCTTTTGCCCACGCTGCCACCAGCGCAGCAGCAGTTTATCGGCGCTTTCCGCCGCACTGCCGGTAAACCGGTCGAGCATTTTCTTACGCTGCTGGTAGCGCACGCTGATAACCTCATGCTTGTCCATCAGGCCCAGCAGAAGTTCATCGCTGGTTTCCACCGCGTCAACAAGGCCTTTTTCCAGCGCCTGAACGCCATACCAGTGTTCACCCGTCGCTACCTGCTCGATATCCAGACCAGGGCGCATCCGGTGGACAAAGTCTTTGAAGAGTCGGTGGGTATCGTTCAGATCTTCGCGGAATTTCTGCCGCCCTTCTTCGGTATTTTCGCCCAGCATCGTCAGGGTACGTTTGTACTGCCCGGCCGTATGTAGCTCAATGTCGATGTCCTTGTTCTTCAGGAAACGATTGATGTTGGGGATCTGCGCCACAACGCCAATAGAGCCAAGGATAGCGAACGGTGCACTGACGATTCTGTTCGCCACGCAGGCCATCATATAGCCGCCGCTGGCCGCAACTTTATCTACCGCGACCGTTAACGGGATCTGTTTGTCGCGCAGACGCTGCAGCTGCGAAGCGGCAAGGCCGTAGCCGTGGACCACGCCGCCGGGGCTTTCAAGGCGAATCACCACCTGGTCGCGCGCTTTTGCCGCCGCCAGAACGGCGGTGATCTCTTCGCGCAGGCTGCTGACTTCGTGGGCATCCATGCTGCCTTTAAAATCCAGCACCCAGGCGCGCGGTTTCGCGTCCGGCTCGGGAGTTCCCAGCTTTGCCCGCGCCTTTGCCGCTTTTGCTTCCTGCTTAAGCTTTTTCTTTTGCGCTTTATGCCACAGCTTCTGCTGCGGCCCATCGAGCAATGAAGCCGCCAGCTCTTCCTTCATCTCCTTATATTGCTCGCTAAGATTGGTTACCCGCAGCTCGCCGCGCTGTTTTTTGCGCTGAGTCAGGTTAACAATAATGGCGACGATAACCGCAATTGCGACAACGATGGTCGCGATTTTGGCCAAAAACAGGCCATATTGAGCAAGTAATTCCACGTTTTCACCTTGTGTAAACCGCTGACGTTGGCGCACAGTGTACATCAGCCATCGGCGAGAAGTCTTTGTGCTTTGTGTCGCGTGCGAGGCGCCTTCCTGTTTTTTTCAGCGACGATGAAATCGTTGCAAGATATTAATTCCGCGAAGAGTTTCCGTTTCGCCGATTGCAATAGCAGGCGCTTTCAGGCATAAAGCGCAAAAGTGAAATACCGAATAGCAAGCGCGATCGCCTGCAGATCGCCCGAGGAGTCGCCGTGCACTATCAACCGCAACGTCACCTGTTACAGGATCGCATCATCCTGGTTACCGGCGCCAGCGACGGCATAGGCCGTGAAGCCGCCCTGACCTATTCCCGCTATAGCGCCAGCGTTATCCTGGTCGGCCGTAATGAAGAGAAGCTGCGCAGCGTTGCGCACGAGATTCAGCAAACGGGCGGCATCCCCGCCCGTTGGTTTACTCTGGATCTGTTAACCTGCACGCCGCAGGAGTGTCAACAGCTGGCGCAGAAGATCGCCATCCACTACCCGCGCCTCGACGGGGTGCTACACAACGCGGGTCTGCTGGGCGATGTCTGCCCGATGGATCGGCAAAAGCCGGAGGTATGGCAGCAGGTGATGCAGGTGAACGTTAACGGCACCTTTATGCTCACCCAGGCGCTGCTTCCTTTATTACTCAAATCCGAAGCGGGTTCGCTGGTCTTTACCTCCTCCAGCGTCGGTCGTCAGGGGCGCGCCAACTGGGGCGCTTACGCCGCATCTAAATTTGCCACCGAAGGCATGATGCAGGTGCTAGCCGAGGAGTATCAGAGCCGTCATCTGCGGGTTAATTGCATCAACCCCGGCGGCACGCGCACCAAAATGCGCGCCAATGCGTTTCCAACGGAAGATCCGCAAAAATTGAAAACCCCCGCTGATATCATGCCGGTTTATCTGTGGCTGATGGGCGACGACAGCCGCCGTAAGACGGGAATGACTTTTGACGCCCAGCCGGGCCGCAAACCAGGAATCGCACAATGAGTGATGAACGCCACCGCGAACGCCAGCAGCGGGTGAAAGATAAAGTTGACGCTCGCGTCGCCGCCGCGCAGGAAGAGCGCGGCATCGTGATCGTCTTTACCGGCAACGGTAAAGGCAAAACCACCGCCGCTTTCGGCACCGTCACCCGCGCCGTCGGGCACGGTAAAAAAGCCGCCGTCGTGCAGTTTATTAAAGGTACCTGGCCAAACGGCGAGCGCAACCTGCTTGAGCCGCACGGCGTTGAGTTTCAGGTGATGGCGACCGGTTTTACCTGGAATACTCAGGATCGCGAAAGCGACACTGCCGCCTGCCTGGCGGTCTGGGAGCACGGGCGCCGCATGCTAGCTGATGAAAGTCTCGACCTCGTTTTGCTGGACGAGCTCACCTATATGGTGGCCTACGACTACCTGCCGCTGGAAGAGGTGCTTACCGCGCTGCGCAACCGCCCGGCCCACCAGACGGTCATTATCACCGGCCGCGGCTGCCACCGTGAAATTAGCGAACTGGCCGATACCGTTAGCGAACTGCGTCCGGTTAAGCACGCCTTTGATGCCGGGATCAAGGCGCAGATAGGGATCGACTACTAGCCGCTAGCCGTTCGAGCAACCCATGATTGAGCGGCAGGCACAGACAGTCCTCCCCCAGCGCCAGCTCGCTTTCGGGAATATTTAGCCGTGAGACGAAGCGCTTGCGGTATTCGGTTGGCGTGACGCCGCAGTATTTATTAAAGGCGGCAATCAGATACTTGTGCTCCTGAAAGCCGCAGCTGTGGCTAATCTCAGTGATTGGCGTGCGGGTATCGCGCAGCAGGGTGCGGGCTTTGTTTAGCCGCACCAGCGTCAAATACTCTTTAAAATTATAGCGGCTCACCTTTTTGAACAGCCGCGAGAACCAGGAGTAGCTCATCCCGCTATGGCAGGCTACCTCGCTCAGGGTCAGCGGCTGATCAAAGTGTTGATTAATAAAATCAATGCCTCTTTTGATCATCGCCTCGTCACGCAGCGAGCTTTCGGCGCGCCGCGTCGGCTTTCCGGCGCAGACGACTGCATCCAGCAGCAGGTAAATCGCCGCGATGCGCTGAAACGGCGCGTGGTTGTCAATTAGCTGTTCCAGTAGCCTCGCCAACCGTAGGTGCACCTCACTGTCTGCCGTAGAGTATGGCCGTCCGCAGGTACTCCAGTCCAGCTGCGGCGAGGGATGAAGCTCATCAAACAGGCCGGGTGAAAACTGGACGGTGACCAATTGACTGCCCGCCATCTCCGCGCTAAGCGAATGGACCTCTTCGGCATTGATGTACAGCATATCCCCCTGCGCCAGCTCCAGGCTCTGCTGACCGACAGAGAGCGTAAATCGCCCCGCCAGCACGCTAATCAGCTCCGGAGCCGGATGCCAGTGAGGCTCGCAGTAGCGAACCTCCGCGGCAAACACGTTCAGCTTCTCGGCATCAAAGGCAATCAGCTCATAGCCGCTGTTCGCCGTTTGTCGTCCGGTCTGGGTGACCGAACGAGGATGAGTCACTGAAAAAGGGAACATGCGCACTCTCCTGTCATTAGCAATGATTAGCGCCCGCCAACACCGCGTTAAGCTCGTCGCGCTCAATATCCAGCGCCAGGAATTCGGTCAGCGCAATCAGCAGTCCGCAGAACAGATCCGGCGCCAGGCGAATCAGTTTTTCACGCACCTGCTCCGCTGGCATCTGACTCTTATCGGCTATCAGCATTACGACGCGGGCAAAGGCCTCCGGCTGCTGGATAAGCTGTTGTAGAGAGTTATCATCGCGCAGCGGTACGTACCGCTGCGGACAATCTACCTCCATTTCCGCGATTAACGGCAGATCCCGGGATGAGGCGCCGACGCGAACCTGCCAGATTCCCGGCGTCACCACCCAATCGCCCAGGCCCGGATGGTAGCAGGCTAGTTCGGCAATGGGCAGCTGCAGGCTTACGCGCCGGGATTCTCCGGCAGCCAGCACCACTTTGCTGAACGCTTTTAATGACTGCACTTCGCGAATCAGTTCCCCCTTCGGCGCGCTGACGTACAGTTGGACGATCTCTTTGCCCGCATACTCTCCGCAGTTGGTCAGGTCGAACGACACGGTGAGCGTCTCGTCTGCGCCTAATCGGGAGGCTGATAGCGCGATATTATCGTACGCAAACCGGGTATAGCTTAAGCCAAAGCCAAACGGAAACTGTGGCGTCAGGCGACGTTTGTCATAATAGCGATAGCCGACAAAAAGCCCTTCTCCGTAGTAGTGGCGCAGGTTTTCGCCCGGATAGTGCAGCCAGGCCGGCGTTTCCTCCAGGGAATTAGGCACCGTTACCGTCAGTTTGCCGCAGGGGTTACGCTGGCCGAACAGGATTTCCGCCACCGCGCGCCCCATCCCTTGCCCGGCAAAGAACGTTTCCAGCAGCGCTTTGCACTCGCCGAGCCACGGCATCACCACCGCATCGCTATTCGCCAGCACCACCACGATATTCGGCTGGACCGTCGCCACTTCGCGAATTAACCGTTCGTGCACCGGCAGAATATGCAGATCCTGACGATCGCCATTTTCGCCATCTTCGCCTACGGCAGTACTGACGAAGAGTACCGCCACGTCTGCCTCTTTTGCCACGCGGCAGGCCTGCGCCAGCGCCTGTTCGTCATCGCGCAGATCGTCCGGCGCGCCTACGGCCGAGGTGACGCTAAAATCGTCACCGGCGAGGTCGAAAATTTCATCCAGCGGGCGATCGAGAAGATACGGTACCGTGGTCGCACATCCAGATCCCTGAATCACCGGCTCCTGCGCCGGTTTACCCAGCACCGCGATGCGCGGCGTTTTCTCCGGACGCAGCGGCAACAGACCCTCTTCATTTTTCAGCAGGACGATGGATTCACCGGCAAGCCGCTGCGCCAGCGCGTGGTGCGCCGTAAAATCGGCTCGCGTTTGCGGGCGGCGATGGCGCTGAACCTTGTCGAGCAGTTCCAACATGCGTAGACAAGCGCGGTCCACCACCGCCATCGGAACTTCTCCGCCTTCGATAGCCGCCAGCAAGCTTTGTTTATCACGGCGGGTTTCCGGCATCGCCAGGTCGTTGCCCGCCATCAACGAAGCGGGACGATCTTTAATACCATACCAGTCGGACATGACCAGGCCGTCATATCCCCACTCATCGCGCAATACCTGAGTGAGTAAAAATGGATCCTGCGAAGTTTGTACGCCGTTAAGACGATTGTAGGAGGACATCACCGTCCACGGCTGGGATTTTGCAATCGCCCGCTGGAAACCTGCCAGGTAGATTTCCCGTAGCGCCCGCTCTTCAATGATCGAATCCATTTCCGTGCGGCGATATTCCGAGTTATTGGCCGCAAAATGCTTCAGGCTGGCTCCGACGCCCTCCTGCTGCAGGCCGTTGATCAGCGCAGCGGCAATATCGCCGCTGACCACCGGATCTTCGGCGTAATATTCATAGCCGCGCCCGGCCAGCGGCGTGCGGCGAATATTAATGCCGGGCCCGAGCAGGATCCCGACGCCCATTTGCTGACACTCTCGCCCCAGCGCTTCCCCCATCTGATGCACCAGCTCCACGTCCCAGCTACAGGCCAGACTGGAACCGTTTGGAAAGCAGGTCGCCGGTAGCGAAGTGCTGAATAGCGCCTCGCTACCCCCTTTCGCGACAGGCTCTTCCGCGCTGGCCTGGTCTGCGGTTTGGGTGATGACCGAGATAAAATCATCCATACTCCACTTTTCCCGGCCATCAATCTGCGCACTACTGTAGCGCACGCCGTAGGTGCCGTCGGTCATAATGATATCTTCGATACCGTGCTGCGGCAGCGAGGCGGTGCGCCACAGACCGCTGCCGGTCAACAGCGCTACTTTCTCTTCCGCGCTCATCGCGGCAAGGGTGGTGTTAAAATCGTTACTCATCTCTCTGACTCCCTGAGGTTAAAGCGCGTTCTGTTTACGCAGGCTGATCTTTTGCACAATATCGCGATAGGTTTTTTCATCCAGCGAATAGCAGGCGACAAAGAGGGCGCTGAGGGCAAACATCGCGCCGGGGAATAGCGTCATCAGTACGTTAATGCCGTTAATCGCGCTGGCGGTAATGTTGCCCGCGTCATAGTGGTAATAGTCCAGCATCCAGCCCGCGCAGCCGCCGCCGATGGCCATCGCTATTTTGGTAATGAAATTAAAGAAACCGTAAATTGCGCCTTCGGTGCGCACCCCATGGTGCCACTCGGCATATTCCACGGTATCGGCAATCATTGACCACATTGAAACGAAACCCATCCCCAGCGTAATACTGTACAGACACACGCCGGTCATGATCAGCCAGATATTGTCGCCGGCAATAAAATATTGCATCAGTACGCCCACAACGCCGATCGACAGCGCCACCAGCGTCATTTTCTTTTTACCTATCAACGCAATGATTTTTTCCGAAATAACGGTACCAACAATATAAGCCGCCGACTGAATCATAAAGAAGGTTGAGGTAAAACCTTCGCTACCAATTATATATTTGATAAAGTAAATAGCGATCGCCATCCACACGGTATAGGCAATATAAAAAAAGACGGTGAACATCGAGAGGTTAATTAGCGGCGCGTTGCCTGCCACCGCCTTCAACATTTCCCGCAGCGTCGGCGCCGGAGTCTCTTCCTCTTCTTCACCAACGCGCTCTTTGGTCATCCCGAAGCAGGCAAGGAACAAAAACGTCGCCAGCAGCGCAAAGCAAGAGACGGCGAAGACGTACCCCAGCTGTTTATCGCTAAACGGGGAAATCAGCCTGTCCGCAGTAGTGGACACAATCAGATAGCCAACAATCGCCAGGACAAACCGGTATACCGACAGCGATGAACGGGAGGCTTCATGCTGGGTTAAACGGTTGGTCAGCGCCGAATAAGGCGTATTTACCGCCGTATAGGCCAGGCAATAAATAGTATAGGAAATCAGTGCGAAGTAGAATTTGGCCTCACCGCCGAAAGGCACAAAGCAGAGCACCGTTAAGAAGCCGAGCGGAATTGAACCATACAACAACCAGGGTCGAAGCTTACCGTAGCGGCTGTGGGTTTTATCGATGGCAAAACCAATCAGAATATTAAATGCCGCATCAACCACGCGGGCAATAACAAAGATCAGGCTCGCCTGTACGGCGCTAATGCCGTAAATATTGGTATAGAAAAAAAGTAAAAACAGAGAAACGAAACCAAAGGATAAATTAGAGGCGAAATCGCCAAAACCATACCCTATTTTTTCTTTAACGCCGATAACCACATAGCTTGTCGAAAGTTTTCCTGCTGTTTCCATTTTAGGCTACCTGTTAATATAATCAGTGGCCTCAGTATATGGCGTCGCCTGGCGCGCCGCTTTGCGTTATTTGTCCGGGCATTTCCTGTTTTTTGTCTTTATGCAGAAGTGTGAAAGGAGTCACAGGAGGGAGAATTCCGGCGGTGACCGCCGGAACTGGAATAATTAACCGTTACCGTTATTACGGCTGCTGGAACGACGGTTGTTATTATTATTGCTCACCTGGCTGTGGCGCTTAACCGCGCGGCGAATCTGATTGGCCTTCATACGACGGCGATCTTTTTCGACGGCGACCTTAGAGGTGGTTTCCGGCGTAAGCTCGACCAGCTCACGCAGGTAGTTAGTTTGCGCCAGGTCCAGCTCGGTGTAGCCGCCGCGCGGCAGGCCTTTCGGCAGTAGAATATCACCGTAGCGCACGCGGATCAGGCGGCTGACCTGTACGCCAACGGCTTCCCACAGGCGGCGAACTTCGCGGTTACGTCCTTCGGTCAGCGTGACGTTATACCACTGGTTAATCCCTTCGCCACCGGTAAACTTGATGGTTTTGAACGCTGCCGGGCCGTCTTCCAGCTGCACGCCGCGAGAAAGCTGGCGCAGCTTGTCATCATCTATCTGGCCAAACACGCGCACTGCGTATTCACGTTCCACTTCGCGGCTCGGGTGCATCAGGCGGTTCGCCAGTTCACCATCGGTGGTAAACAGCAGCAGGCCACAGGTATTCACGTCCAGACGACCAACGGCAATCCAGCGCGCGCCGCGCAGCTTTGGCAGACGATCGAACACCGTCGGACGCCCTTCCGGGTCGTTACGGGTGCAGAGCTCACCCTCCGGCTTGTAGTAGGCCAGCACGCGGCAAATCTGTTCCGCAGACTCTTTCACCGAGATCAGGTGACCGTCGATACGAATTTTTAAACCCGGGACAATTTCAACGCGATCGCCAAGGGTGGCGATTTTGCCATCGACGCTGACGCGGCCAGCTTCGATTTTGGCTTCGATTTCACGGCGGGAGCCGTGGCCAGCGCGGGCCAGCACTTTTTGTAATTTCTCGCTCATTGAGCTTCCTTAAGGTGTCGCCTTCCCAGGCGTCTGGTATACTTCGAAAAACAGGACGTGAGGCAAAATGAAACCTAACACCCTGTTCTGTAAAATTTTTTTGCATCAGCGCGTGCCGTTATCTATGTTGCAACAGCAGACATAACAGAGACACGCCTTCTCGCGTGGGCGAACATGGTACACGAACTTTAAGATGAATGCTTCTTTGCGTTACGAGCATAGCACAACTTACCGCGCACCTCCGTCCGGGCGCATGGCGCGCTGATGGAAGCCAGGTAGCACAATAGGGTCTTTTGCAGAGGATGAACCATCAAAAGGCGCGCGGCATTGCGCCGCGTTGAACGGCGGCAAATAAAAGCGGCGAGCGGGGATTCATTACATGACGATTCCTTCCATGGAAACAGGCGTCATTACAGGAACGGCGTCACGTCCCCGACACCTTCACGCACTACGACCGGCGCGTCTTCGGTAAGATCGATAACCGTGGTCGGCTGCTGGCCCAGATAGCCGCCGTGAATAATCAGGTCCACCTGCTTCTCCAGACGATCTTTGATCTCTTCCGGATCGGATTCGGTAAAGTCGCTACCTGGCAGCATCAAGGAAGTGGAAAGCATTGGCTCACCCAATGTTTCCAGCAGCATCTGCGCAATCGGGTTGGACGGCACGCGCATCCCGATAGTCTTACGCTTCTCCTGCAACAGGCGGCGCGGGACTTCTTTGGTGCCCTTGAGGATAAAGGTGTAGTTACCCGGCGTATTGTTTTTAATCAGACGAAAGGCCACGTTATCGACGAATGAATAGGTCGACAGCTCGGACAAATCGCGGCACATCAGAGTAAAGTTGTGACCGTTTGGCAAATTACGGATCCGGCAAATCCGTTCCATCGCGCCTTTATCTTCAATTTTACAGCCTAAGGCATAACCGGAGTCGGTCGGATAGACGATGACCCCGCCTTTACGCACAATGTCCACCGCCTGGTTAATTAACCGCGCCTGCGGGTTTTCCGGATGGATATAAAAAAACTGGCTCATATTTCCCTCTCAATTTTGTTCTACGGCCACTTCCCAACTGCGCCAGATCCCTTCTACGCCCGCGGGCAGCCAAAGTTTACGGCCCAGTTCGATCCACGGACAGGGCTGATGAAAATCAGACCCCTGCGAGGCATCCAGGCCATACTGCACGGCGTAAGCGGCAAGCTGAGCACGCTCGTGCGGCGCCTGTTGACATTGCGCCACCTCCATCGCATCCCCGCCCTGTTCGCTAAAGTGGGCCAACAGACGTTTCAACCACTTGGCGGAAAGGTCATAGCGCCCGGGATGGGCAATGACCGCCTTACCGCCAGAATGATGAATGACATCAATCGCTTGTTTTATTGTACACCACTGAGGCGGAACGTAACCGGTTTTCCCGCGCGCCAGATACTTCTTAAAAACGTCAGCCATGTTGTTGGCATAGCCAGCCTCCACCAGAAAACGGGCAAAATGGCCGCGCGTCACTGCACCGCCGTCCGCCAGCTTCAGCGCCCCTTCCCAGGCCCCGGGGATCCGCGCTTTTTCCAGCCGCTCGGCAATCTGCTGGCCCCGCATCTGGCGACGCGCTTTCTGTTCATCAAGCAGCGCGGTCATCGCCGGATGGCCGATATCGATATTCAGCCCGACAATGTGAATTTCATGATTTTCCCACAATGTGGAAATTTCCACCCCGGTAATCAGCGCCAGCGGTAAGCCGGCGCGTTCAATTTCAGCCTGAGCCGCGGGAATTGCCGCCACGGTATCGTGGTCGGTAATCGCCAGGGTGCCGACGCGCATCTGGTGGGCGCGATGGACAAGTTCTTCTGGAGTCAGACGCCCGTCAGAGGCGATAGTATGGCTGTGCAGGTCGTAAATCACTGCGTAATTGGTGTTGCTCAAGATGACTCCTGCTGGACATGAACCTGTACCCGTCATACTTTAAGTCACAGGCAGATTGACTGTGATTCTGCAGCTTAAGTGATTCAGGATATCAATAAGCGCATCATCATACCGACTCAGAGAGAAAATCTGCAAACAGGGGTTGACTTTAATCTCCCGGACTAGTTAACTAGTACGCAAGTTCACATGAAGGGGTATTAACGATGAAAACGCAATTTATCACTCTGCACGGCTGGTGGCGCACCTCCTGTTATCGGGCGGCGTGATCGCGTTTTGCACTCAGCATACAGATACCCGGCCCGCCAATGAGCGGGCTTTTTATTGGACAAATTATTATAGCGAACAGGCGACAACAATAATGCAAACATCAAAACCGGCACTCGAGCTTCTCACCAGCGACGCCATCTATCGGGAAAACCCCACGGCATTGTTCCACCAGATCTGCGGCGCGCGTCCAGCCACCCTACTGCTGGAATCCGCTGATATCGACAGCAAGGATGATTTAAAGAGCCTGCTGCTGGTGGACAGCGCCCTGCGCATTACCGCACTTGGTGACACTGTCACTATTCACTCATTGTCCGCCAACGGTACGGCGCTGCTGGAACTGTTGGATAGCGCCCTGCCCGCCGGCATCAATAATCAGCGTCAGCCAAATAGCCGGGTATTAACCTTCCCGCCGGTCAGCGCGCTGTTAGATGAAGATGCCCGCTTATGTTCACTCTCGGTCTTCGATGCTTTTCGCCTGCTGCAGGAGCTGGTTACCGTTCCGCAGGACGAGCGCGAGGCCATGTTCTTCGGCGGCCTGTTCGCCTATGACCTGGTCGCCGGTTTTGAAGACCTGCCATCGCTGGAAAACGACACCGCCTGCCCGGATTACTGCTTCTATCTCGCGGAAACGCTGCTGGTTATCGACCATCAGACCAAAAACACCCGTATCCAGGCGAGCCTGTTTACGCCGTTGGAAAGCGAAAAGCAGCGTCTGCTTGAGCGGATCGCTCAGCTTCGTCAGCAGCTGAACGAGCCGCCGCTGCCGCTGCCGGTGACTACGGTTGCCGAGATGCGCTGCGACTGCGACCAGAGCGACGAAGAGTACGGCGCCGTGGTGCGTAAAATGCAGCGCGCCATCCGCGCGGGCGAGATTTTTCAGGTCGTGCCGTCGCGCCGATTCTCGCTGCCCTGCCCGTCGCCGCTCGCCGCTTATGATGTGCTGAAAAAAAGCAATCCGAGCCCGTACATGTTCTTTATGCAGGACAACGATTTCACCCTGTTCGGCGCTTCTCCGGAGAGCTCTCTCAAGTATGACGCCACCAATCGCCAGATTGAAATCTACCCGATCGCCGGTACCCGCCCGCGCGGCCGTCGCGCCGACGGTTCGCTGGATCGCGATCTCGACAGCCGCATTGAGCTGGAGATGCGCACCGACCATAAAGAGCTCTCCGAGCATCTGATGCTGGTCGATCTTGCGCGTAACGACCTCGCGCGCATCTGTACGCCGGGTAGCCGCTACGTCGCCGACCTGACCAAAGTCGACCGCTACTCCTTTGTGATGCACCTCGTCTCCCGCGTGGTTGGCGAGCTGCGCCGCGATCTTGACGTTCTGCATGCCTACCGCGCCTGTATGAATATGGGCACCCTCAGCGGGGCGCCGAAAGTGCGCGCCATGCAGCTTATCGCCGCCGCTGAAGGCAAACGCCGCGGCAGCTACGGCGGCGCGGTGGGCTACTTTACCGCCCACGGCGACCTCGATACCTGCATCGTTATCCGTTCCGCCTACGTGCAGGATGGCGTCGCCACCGTCCAGGCCGGCGCCGGAATCGTGCTCGACTCTGTTCCCCAGTCAGAAGCGGATGAAACCCGTAATAAAGCTCGCGCGGTGCTGCGCGCTATCGCCCAGGCCCACCACGCGAAGGAGATTTTCTAATGGCCGACATTCTGCTGCTCGATAATATCGATTCTTTTACCTATAACCTGGCAGACCAGCTGCGTTCGAACGGCCATAACGTGGTGATTTACCGCAACTCCGTCCCGGCGCAGGCGCTGATTGAGCGCATCGGCACGATGAAAAACCCGGTACTGATGCTCTCTCCCGGTCCGGGGACGCCGAGCGAAGCCGGCTGTATGCCAGAGCTGCTAACCCGCATGCGCGGCAAGTTGCCGATTATCGGTATCTGCCTCGGCCACCAGGCGATTGTCGAAGCCTACGGCGGCTACGTCGGCCAGGCCGGCGAAATCCTCCACGGTAAGGCTTCCAGTATTGAACATGACGGACAGGCGATGTTTGCCGGTCTGAGCAACCCGCTGCCGGTGGCCCGCTATCACTCGCTGGTGGGCAGCAATATCCCGGCAGGACTCACCATCAACGCCCACTTCAACGGAATGGTGATGGCGGTGCGTCACGACGCGGATCGCGTCTGCGGCTTCCAGTTCCACCCTGAGTCAATTCTGACCACCCAGGGGGCACGCCTGCTGGAGCAAACCCTGGCTTGGGCGCTGCAGAAGCTGGAGCAGACCAACACCCTCCAGCCGATTCTGGAAAAACTGTACCAGGCCGAAACCCTGAGCCAGCAGGAGAGCCATCAGCTGTTCTCTGCGGTGGTGCGCGGTGAAGTCAAACCCGAGCAGTTGGCCGCCGCGCTGGTGAGCATGAAGGTGCGCGGTGAGCATCCGCAGGAAATCGCTGGCGCCGCCACCGCGCTGCTGGAAAACGCCGCGCCGTTCCCGCGCCCGGACTACCCTTTTGCCGACATCGTTGGTACCGGCGGCGACGGCAGCAACAGTATCAATATTTCGACCGCCAGCGCCTTCGTTGCCGCCGCCTGCGGCCTGAAGGTCGCGAAGCACGGCAACCGCAGCGTATCGAGTAAATCAGGATCGTCCGACCTACTGGCGGCATTCGGTATCAACCTCGATATGAATGCCGATAAATCTCGCCAGGCGCTGGATGAACTGGGCGTTTGCTTCCTGTTCGCCCCGAAGTATCACACCGGTTTCCGTCACGCGATGCCGGTCCGTCAGCAGCTCAAAACCCGCACCCTGTTTAACGTGCTTGGGCCGCTGATCAACCCGGCCCACCCTCCTCTGGCGCTGATTGGCGTTTATAGCCCTGAACTGGTGCTGCCGATTGCGGAAACCCTGCGCGTGCTGGGCTACCAGCGCGCCGCGGTGGTGCATAGCGGCGGTATGGATGAAGTATCGCTGCACGCGCCGACGGTGGTCGCGGAACTGAACCATGGCGAAATCAAGAGCTACCAGCTGACCGCCGCCGACTTTGGCCTGACGCCTTACCATCAGGAGCAGCTGGCAGGCGGCACGCCGGAAGAAAACCGTGACATTCTTACGCGCTTGCTACAAGGTAAAGGCGAGGCCGCTCACGAAGCCGCCGTTGCCGCCAACGTCGCCATGTTGATGCGTTTACATGGATACGAAGATCTGAAGGCCAACGCGCAGCAGGTCATCGATGTGCTGCACAGCGGAGCGGCCTATGACAGAGTGACCGCATTAGCGGCAAGAGGGTAAATAATGCAGACCGTTTTAGCAAAAATCGTGGCCGACAAAGCGATTTGGGTAGAAGCCCGCAAACAACAACAACCGTTAGCCAGTTTTCAAAATGAAGTGGTACCGACGCAGCGCAATTTTTATGACGCCCTCGCCGGAACCCGCACCGCGTTTATTCTCGAGTGCAAAAAAGCCTCGCCATCAAAGGGGCTGATTCGCGATGATTTTGACCCGGCGGCCATCGCCGGCGTCTACAAGCACTACGCCTCGGCTATCTCGGTGCTTTGCGATGAGAAATATTTCCAGGGCAGCTTCGACTTTCTGCCGATCGTCAGCAAGGTCGCGCCGCAGCCGATTTTGTGTAAGGACTTCACCATCGATCCTTACCAGATTTACCTGGCGCGCTACTACCAGGCCGACGCCTGTCTGCTGATGCTTTCAGTGCTGGATGATGAGCAGTATCGCCAGCTCTCTGCCGTTGCGCATAGCCTGAACATGGGCGTGCTGACCGAAGTGAGCAATGAAGAGGAGCTGGAGCGCGCGATTGCGCTGAAGGCGAAAGTGGTCGGCATCAACAACCGCGATCTGCGCGATATGTCGATTGATCTCAACCGTACCCGCACCCTGGCGCCTAAGCTCGGTCATGAGGTCACGGTGATCAGCGAGTCCGGTATCCATACCTATGCAGAAGTGCGTGAACTAAGCCACTTCGCCAATGGTTTCCTGATTGGCTCAGCGCTGATGGAGCACGCCGACTTGAACGCCGCCGTGAAGCGCGTGCTGCTCGGCGAGAATAAGGTCTGCGGCCTGACCCGCCCCCAGGATGCTCAGGTGGCGTATGAATCCGGCGCGATCTACGGCGGCCTGATTTTTGTCCCGACGTCGCCGCGAGCGGTGAATGACGCTCAGGCGAAAGCCGTCATCGATAGCGCGCCACTGAGCTACGTCGGCGTG
This sequence comes from Klebsiella pasteurii, assembly GCF_018139045.1. Taxonomy (NCBI): domain Bacteria; kingdom Pseudomonadati; phylum Pseudomonadota; class Gammaproteobacteria; order Enterobacterales; family Enterobacteriaceae; genus Klebsiella; species Klebsiella pasteurii. The sequence goes on along the minus strand of NZ_CP073236.1, from coordinate 609,912 downwards.
TTTCGCAATACCCCGGTGGCGGAAGTTGTCGCCCGCGTGGAAAATCTGAGCTTAGCCGCGGTACAGCTGCACGGCAGCGAAGACCAGGCCTATATTGATACCCTGCGCGCCGAACTTCCGGCAACGGTGCAAATCTGGAAGGCCCTCAGCGTCGGCGAAACCCTACCACAGCGCAATCTGCATCACGTCGATAAATATATTTTCGACAATGGTCAAGGCGGCACCGGCCAGCGTTTCGACTGGTCGCTGCTGCAAGGTCAGGACCTGCGGAACGTTCTGCTGGCAGGCGGCCTCGGTGCCGATAACTGTGTGGAAGCCGCCAAAAGCGGCTGTGCCGGACTCGATTTTAATTCAGGCGTAGAGTCGCAGCCGGGTATTAAAGATGCCAGCAAACTGTCCTCTGTATTTCAAACGCTGCGCGCATATTAAGGAGCAATAATGAGTACTTTACTGAACCCCTACTTTGGCGAATTCGGCGGGATGTACGTTCCGCAGATCCTGATGCCCGCCCTGCGCCAGTTGGAAGAAGCGTTCGTCAGCGCGCAGAAAGACCCGGCATTCCAGGCTGAATTTACCGACCTGCTGAAAAACTACGCGGGTCGCCCGACGGCGCTGACCAAATGCCGGAACCTTACCGAAGGCACCCGCACCACGCTGTATCTCAAGCGTGAAGACCTGCTGCACGGCGGCGCGCATAAAACTAACCAGGTGCTCGGCCAGGCGCTGCTGGCGAAACGGATGGGTAAAACGGAAATTATCGCCGAAACCGGCGCCGGCCAGCACGGCGTTGCCTCTGCGCTCGCCAGCGCCCTGCTCGGCCTGAAGTGCCGTATCTATATGGGCGCTAAGGATATCGAACGCCAGTCGCCGAACGTTTTCCGCATGCGCCTGATGGGTGCTGAAGTGATCCCGGTACATAGCGGTTCTTCTACACTGAAAGACGCCTGCAATGAGGCCCTGCGCGACTGGTCCGGCAGCTACGAAAAAGCCCACTATATGCTCGGCACCGCCGCCGGTCCGCACCCGTTCCCGACCATCGTGCGTGAATTCCAGCGCATGATTGGCGAAGAGACCAAAGCGCAGATCCTCGAGAAAGAAGGTCGCCTGCCGGATGCGGTTATCGCCTGCGTCGGCGGCGGATCGAACGCCATCGGCATGTTCGCCGACTTTATCGACGAAACCGCTGTTGGCCTGATTGGCGTGGAGCCGGCAGGTCACGGTATTGAGTCCGGCGAGCACGGCGCGCCGCTGAAGCACGGTCGGGTGGGTATCTACTTCGGTATGAAATCGCCGATGATGCAAACAGAAGAGGGGCAGATTGAGGAGTCCTACTCCATCTCCGCCGGACTGGACTTCCCGTCAGTAGGGCCGCAGCATGCGTATCTGAACAGCATTGGCCGCGCCGATTACGTGTCAATTACCGATGACGAAGCGCTGGATGCCTTTAAAGAACTCTCCCGCCATGAGGGGATTATCCCGGCGCTGGAGTCCTCCCATGCCCTGGCGCACGCGCTGAAAATGATGCGTGAAAACCCGGAAAAAGAGCAGCTGCTGGTGGTTAACCTCTCCGGCCGCGGCGATAAAGACATCTTCACCGTACACGATATTTTAAAAGCGCGAGGGGAAATCTGATGGAACGTTATGAGACGCTGTTTGCACAACTGAAAGCTCGCCGGGAAGGCGCGTTTGTTCCCTTCGTCACCCTCGGCGATCCGAATCCGGAACAGTCGCTGAAAATTATCGATACGCTGATTGAAGCGGGCGCCGACGCGCTGGAGCTGGGCATTCCCTTCTCCGACCCGCTGGCTGACGGCCCGACGATTCAGGACGCCACCCTGCGCGCATTTGCCGCAGGCGTCACGCCCGCCCAGTGCTTTGAAATGCTGACAGCAATTCGTCAAAAGCATCCGACCATCCCGATCGGCCTGCTGATGTACGCCAACCTGGTCTTCAGTCCGGGCATTGATGAATTCTACGCCGCGTGCGAACGCGCAGGCGTCGATTCCGTACTGGTCGCCGATGTCCCCGTGGAAGAGTCCGCGCCGTTCCGCCAGGCCGCGTTGCGCCATAACATCGCGCCGATTTTCATCTGCCCGCCGAATGCCGATGACGATCTGCTGCGCCAGATCGCCTCTTACGGTCGCGGTTATACCTACCTGCTGTCGCGGGCGGGCGTGACCGGTGCGGAAAACCGCGCCGCGCTGCCGCTGCATCATCTGATTGAAAAGCTGGCCGAGTACCACGCCGCGCCGCCGCTGCAGGGTTTTGGCATCTCGGCGCCGGAGCAGGTGACCGCGGCGATTGACGCAGGCGCAGCCGGCGCGATTTCCGGCTCTGCCATCGTCAAAATCATCGAGCGTAACGTGAACGACCCGCAGGCTATGCTCGCCGAACTGAAAGCCTTTGCGCAAAGTCTGAAGGCTGCCACCAAAGCCGCGTAAGCTAGTCCGCCGTCCGGTCCCGCGCCGGGCGGCTATTTCTGTTGCAAGCTGCCGGCATAGACAAAATAGCGCCAGCACATCATCTTGCGTCCACCCCGCCAGCACCTCATTCATCAGCCGCGTTCTTGCTTGCGCAATGCGTGTAATCATCTCCTGGCCCGCTTCGCTGAGCGTCACTTCGCTAATCCGCCGCTCTTTCGCATTGGGCTGCTTTCGCGCCAGCCCCAGGGCTTCCAGCTTTTTCACCTGCCCTTTCCGCTGCCGATATTGCTCTGAGCGGTACTGCGCTCCGCGCCGCTGCAGCTGATGGGCAGCGGTATTGGCAGCCTATCAGTGTCCCAGCGGCTGACCGCTGCGGGGGAAATGCTGCAGGCTGCCGTTACGGGCGGGTTTACCATCGCCACCGCTCCCCAGATCGCCACGGCGTGGCCTCAGGATAACCGCCAGAAACGCACCATTTTTATCGTCGATTAAAAAATGATTCCGCACAAAAGTTGGGGTTGATATATTAAATGAGAAATATTATCTTTCTCATTACCGAATAGTTGAGTAATCAACTCAGGTATTCGGTACGACATTGCTCACATTGCTTCCAGTATTTTTGCCCGCACTTGTGCGGGCTTTTTTTATGGCTGCCGACATACTCTGCGCACCAGTTGCCTTAGCCAGCGATGCGCTAATTCATGCTGCTGGCGAGGATGCCACATTTGTGACACCGTTATCTCCGGCACGCTCACCGGGAGAGGAAAACCGATCATCTCTTTTCCCGCCGCGCTCCGCAGACAGGAGGCCGGGACAACGGCGATAAGTTCAGAATCCCGGGCAACGGCCAGCGCGGCGGAAAAAGCAGGCACCACCGCGGCAATTCTGCGGCTCATTCCACATGCCGCCAGCGCTTCATCAACCGGCCCTCGGATCGCCCCGCGACGGGAGGCTATGACGTGCCCTACGGAAACAAATTGTTCTCGCGACAGATCGGCAAAGGCGGCTAACGGGTGTGTTTTGGCCAGTGCGGCGACAAAGCGATCGCGAAACAGCGCCTGCAGGCGGATCTCAGGCCCCATATTTTCAAGTACGCCAATTTCCAGGTCCACCAGCCCCTCGCGTAGAAATCGGGCATTTTTCTCCGACTTCGCGGCAAACTCCAGCGTCACACCCGGCGCTTCTTGTGCGACAGCGTTCACCAGCGCCGGGCCAAAAACGTCTATAAATCCCTCATTGGTACGTAACGTAAATCGCTTCTCAAGGGTCAATAAACTCAGCGGCGCAGGCGAAGCATTAAGCACCGCGCGCATCTCAGTGACGACGTTTTTTGCCCGCGCCTGCAGACTTTCCGCATGGGGAGTCAGCACCATTTTTCGCCCGGCTCTGACCAGTAGCGGGTCGCCGGTTACCTGCCGTAAGCGCGCCAGCGTACGGCTCATCGCCGACGGGCTAAGCTCAAGCCGCTTTGCCGCCCCGGCAACGCTCTTCTCGCTCAACAGCACATCCAGCGCAGCCAGTAAATTAAAATCGGGATCGGTCATCTTTTCTCCATTCCAGGATATGGCGTCTGATGCACTTTATTATTGCAAATGCTGCGCCTTCCGCCTGCTACAGCACCAGCCTATATTTATCCCATCATTTATTTAAGCCGGAGGATACCAATGGCCGCTTCCACTAAAACAGTATTGATCGCGGGCGCTTCACGCGGGCTTGGCCACGCCATGGCTGAACAGTTTCTGCGGCATGGCTGGCAGGTCATCGGCACCGTGCGCGATCTGTCGCAAACCACGCCGCTGCACCATCTGGCTCGAGCATATCCTGGACGGGTTCGTATTGAGGCGCTGGATATTTGTGATAATGACGGGATCGCGGCGCTGCGCGAAGCGCTTAGCGATAGCGTACTGGATATGCTATTCGTCAACGCGGGCACCACCAACCGCGATCCGACACAAACCATCGGCGAAATCGCGACGGAAGAGTTTATTCATGTCATGTTGACCAACGCGCTCGCGCCAATGCGGGTAATAGAAAGTCTGCAAGATGTCGTGTTACCGCAGGGACTGATTGGCGTCATGTCCTCAGGGCAAGGCAGTTTGAGCAATAATACCGGCGGGCAGCGCGAGTTGTACCGCGGGAGTAAAGCCGCGCTGAATATGTTTATGCGCAGCTTTGCCGCCCGCCCTGCCTGCGTATCGCATCCGCTGGTGGTCATGGCGCCGGGCTGGATCCGCACGGCCCTCGGCGGCGAGAGCGCCCCGCTTACCATTGCAGAGACCATCCCCTCGCTGGTGAACGTGCTGCTGGAAAAACAAAATCGCCCCGGATTAGAGTATTTGGATTATCGAGGATGTCGGGTGCCGTGGTAATAGTTTTATGCGTATTAATGGCGTGCTGACGAGTTCAGGGCAGTCAATTTTCGTTTTTTACGCTATTACCCCCGATGACGGGGAGTTTCCGCGCCCGTCTCGCTTGGTGTGGGCTGTTCATGCGTTTTTCTGGTCGCTCCTGAGCTAAAGCCCGGCAGGAGTGGTATTATTCATGGCAGAAAAAACAGGCACAACGTCAACCGGGGAGCGATTTATGCACGAAGAAGTACCTCTGAAATATTACGACATTGCGGATGAGTATTCGACCGAGTCCGCCGAGCCCGTGAGCGAGTCGGAACGCGATCCTCTGGCGCGCTATTTCCAGCTGTTGATTACTCGCCTGATGAATAACGAAGAAATCAGCGAGGAAGCGCAGGGAGAGATGGCCGTACAAGCGGGCATCGATCGCCAGCGCATCGATGATATCGCGGTATTTCTGAATAAATGGGGTAATGAGTAGCGGTTGACGCGGCCGTTCCGGGAGTGCTTGCGGCAAATGACGCATCGCCAATCGCAGTAACGGACTTCGCGTCGGGACGTGCAATAAAGCTGGTCATTGCGACCAGCTTTACCTGAGACTTTAGAACCGGTATCCGGCCGAGAACATGAACACCCACGGATCCAGACGAATACTATCGTGCTGCTGCGCGCCCGCCAGCTTATAGTTGGCGGTGGTATCGATATCCATGTACCACACCGACATGTTAATCAGCCAGTCGCGGTTAATCAGATAGTCCATCCCCACCTGCCCTGCCGCTCCCCAGGAGTCTTTCAGGCTCAGGTCAGAGATACCGGTTTTTTTACCCGTATCGTTCACGCTTTCGTCGAAGAAGGTCGTGTAGTTGATACCCGCGCCAATGTACGGACGCAGTTTGCTGCTCGAATCGCCAAAGTACCACTGCGCCATTAACGTCGGCGGTAAATGATGAACGGTTGCAATATTGCCGGTTGCCGCGGTCCCGACTTTATGCCGGAACGGCGTAGCGGCCAACAGTTCAACGCCGATGTTATCGGTTGCCATATAGGTGAATGTCAGACCCAGTTGCGTATTGTTGCTGACGTTAAAGCCCCCCAGGCTGCCTAACGTACCGCCCGCGCCTTCGGTCGGCCTGACCGTGGCCGAACCCGCGCGAATAAAAAATTCCCCGGCTTCATGCGCCCAGACGCTGCTGCCGGAAAGACTGCTCAGAATAACAACCGCCGCTGCTAACTTTTTCATACCCACTTCCTCGTTATGGTTATTCAGCGCAAGAATATACATACAAAGAGGTATGCTTGATCCAACATAGATCACATTAAGTGGGCAAATTTAACATTTATTGATCCAGGTTAATTTTCACTTTCTCAATACAATCAGTGATAAGCGTGTGATATCAAGTTTCTTCATTTACGGTACTCCGAACAGCGCTTCGCTGATTTCCTCTTCTATTTACAAAGATATACTTAGCGCGCAGCAGCAGAGACTGCTACCCCGCCGCGATTTGCGGTACAATCGCCGGCTAGTTAACACCTGCAATACTCAAGGAGAATGCATGTCTATCACGGCGAAGTCCGTCTACCGTGACACCGGGAACTTTTTCCGCAATCAGTTCGTTACTATCCTGCTGATTGCGCTGCTATGCGCGTTCATTACGGTAGTACTTGGCCATGCCTTTTCACCCAGTGAAGAACAGCTGTCGATATTAAGCCAGGGCGATAGCCTGGCGGGTAGCGGCGGGCTGTTTGAACTGGTCCAGAGCATGACGCCTGAGCAGCAGCAAATCCTGCTGCGAGCCTCTGCGGCTTCCACTTTCTCCGGTCTTGTGGGCAACGCCATCCTTGCCGGCGGCGTTCTGCTCATGATTCAAATGATCTCCGCCGGTCAGCGGGTCAGCGCCCTGCGCGCGATCGGCGCTTCCGCGCCGGTGCTGCCAAAGCTGCTGCTGCTGATCCTGCTGACGACGTTTATCGTGCAGATGGGGATGATGCTGGTGGTGGTGCCTGGCGTCCTGCTGGCTATCGTGCTCTCTTTCGCACCGGTTATGCTGGTGCAGGATAAAATCGGCATCTTCAGCGCCATGCGTGGCAGTATGCGTCTGGCCTGGGCCAACGTGCGTCTGGTGGCGCCGGCGATTATCGGCTGGCTGCTGGCGAAAACGCTGCTGCTGCTGTTTGCATCCAGCTTCGCGGTCCTGACGCCGAACGTTGGCGCGGTGGTAATAAATACCCTCAGTAATCTGATCTCTGCATTGTTGCTGATCTATTTATTCCGCTTGTATATGCTTATTCGCAACTAACTTAATCCGGGGCGGGCTATTTCTGCCCCGATCTGAACGACGGAATCGATGTATGAAGCAGTTTCTGGATTTTTTACCGCTGGTAGTCTTCTTCGCATTCTACAAGCTATATGATATTTACGCCGCGACAACCGCGCTGATTATCGCCACCGCCATCGTGCTGATCTACAGCTGGGTACGCTATCGCAAAGTCGAAAAAATGGCGCTCATTACCTTCGTGCTGGTCGCCGTGTTCGGCGGATTGACTATCTTCTTCCATAACGACGAGTTTATTAAATGGAAGGTAACGGTTATCTACGTGCTGTTCGCCAGCGCGCTGCTGTTTAGCCAGTGGGTGATGAAGAAGCCGCTGATCCAGCGCATGCTGGGGAAAGAGCTGACGCTACCGCAGCAGGTGTGGTCGCGCCTCAATCTGGCCTGGGCGGTATTTTTTATTCTTTGCGGACTGGCCAATATCTACATCGCTTTCTGGCTGCCGCAGAATATCTGGGTCAACTTCAAGGTCTTCGGCCTGACCGCGCTGACGCTGGTCTTCACTCTGCTGAGCGGCGTTTATATCTATCGCCATATGCCACAGGATGACAACCACTAAGCTGCCATTCTCCCGGCACGCAGCTTTGCGTGCCGTCTCCCCCTTGCTCCACTGTTATGCTCTCTGAACAGGATTAAAAAACCGTTTTCTTCATGATATCTACCGGATCACGGAAAGTTGCGGCAATTGTGAGGATTTTGTGGAGATTAACGCACTGTTATTGTAATGATAATTATTATCATTGATATTCTCGATCTCAATTTAACCCGATTTTATAGGGATATTTATCATGAGACCGCAGAAACAGCACATAACCACTCCTCTAGCACTGGCCATAGCAGGCTTGTTCAGTCCGGCTGGCTTTGCCGAAGAAGTGGAGCAGGATACCGAAACCATGGTGGTACGGGGAACCGCCGAAGAGGCGCTGAAGCAGCAGCCGGGCGTCTCGATCATCACCGCGGAAGATATTGCTAAAGCTCCCCCGGTTAACGATCTCTCAGAAATCATCCGTAAAATGCCCGGCGTAAACCTGACCGGCAACAGCGCCAGCGGCAGCCGCGGCAACAATCGTCAAATAGATATTCGCGGTATGGGGCCGGAAAACACGCTGATCCTTATTGATGGCGTGCCCGTCACTTCCCGCAATTCTGTGCGCTATAGCTGGCGCGGCGAACGTGATACCCGCGGCGACAGCAACTGGGTGCCGCCGGAAATGGTGGAACGCATTGAAGTTCTCCGCGGCCCTGCCGCAGCGCGCTACGGCTCAGGCGCCGCGGGCGGGGTGGTCAATATCATCACCAAACGCCCCACCAACGACTGGCACGGCTCGCTTTCGCTTTATACCAATCAGCCGGAAAATAACAAAGAAGGCTCCACTAACCGGGCTAATTTCAACCTTAACGGACCGCTGGCCGGGGACGCCCTGACCATGCGTTTATACGGTAACATTAACAAAACCGAACCCGACGCCTGGGATATTAACCGCGCGCAAAATGGATCTTATGCCGCGGGCCGTGAAGGTGTGCGCAACAAAGATATTAACGCCCTGCTGTCATGGAAAGTCACGCCGCAACAGATTATCGATTTTAGCTACGCCTATAGTCGGCAGGGCAATATCTATGCCGGCGATACCCAGTATAGCAACAGTAATATGAGCCCCAATGGCCTGGTAGATACCCTCTACGGTCAGGAAACAAACAGGATGTATCGACAGACCTGGGGGCTGACCTATAACGGGATATGGGACTGGGGCCAGTCAAAGGCGGGCGTCTACTACGAAAAAACCAACAATACTCGCCTGCAGGAGGGCACCACCGGCCGCGTTGAAGGGATGATCAACAGCGATGTCTATGACACCAGCCGCCTGGAGTCATGGCGCTCAACCGCAGAGGTGAATCTCCCCTTCAACTGGCTCGCTGAACAGACCCTCACTCTGGGCATGGAGTGGAATCACGATGAGCTGAACGATCCGGCGTCGATGCAGGCCACCACCACCACGGATGCGCTCCCCGGGGTTTCCGGCGATCCTTCACAACGCAGCCCTAAAAACAGCGCCACCCTGACCGGTATCTATCTCGAAGACAATATTGAAGCGACGCCGGGCACCAATATTATCCCGGGTCTACGTTTCGACTATCATAACGACTTCGGCAGCAACTGGAGCCCGAGCCTGAACCTGTCGCAGGATCTGGGGGATATGTTTAAGGTCAAAGCAGGTATTGCCCGGGTATTTAAGGCGCCGAACCTGTATCAGTCCAGCGAAGGGTATCTGCTTTCTACGCGGGGCAACGGCTGCCCGATAAGTATTGCCGATGGCAACTGCTATCTTTTGGGAAACCCGGACCTCGATCCGGAAATCAGCATCAATAAGGAGATTGGCCTTGAGTTTAACCTGAACGGTTATAACGCCGGCGTCACCTGGTTCCGCAACGACTACAAAAACAAGATCGTCTCGGGCACCGAGATACTGGGTAATACCGCTACCGGGGCGAATATCCTGCAGTGGGAGAACGGCGGGAAAGCGGTCGTCGAAGGTCTTGAAGGCACGCTGCTGGTTCCGGTCATTGCCGATACGCTCAGCTGGCGCACCAATACCACTTATATGATCAAATCGGAAAACAAAGATACCGGAAACCCGTTGTCCGTTATTCCGAAATACACCATCAATACCCTACTTGACTGGCAGGTAACCAGCAAGTTTTCGGCGAACGTCAACTGGACCCTGTACGGTCGGCAGAAACCGCGCGAATACGCGGAAATTCGTAATGAAAATGGGGTGCTGGCCACCAATGAAGTCGGTTCCTATTCCGTGGTGGGTATCGGCGGCAACTATCAGCTAATGAAAGACCTGCGCCTGAACGCCGGGATTAGCAACCTGTTCGATAAGCAAATTTATCGTGAAAACGAAGGCGCTTCGACCTACAACGAACCGGGTCGCGCCTATTACGCTGGCGTCACGATCTCGTTCTGACCCCTTATGCCCGCTATCGCGGGCGTATTCCCTATTTTCTCAGCGTCCTTTTCATAGTAGCATCGCGCCTGATCATCTTTGACTAGTACAGAGTATAGAATGACAACAACAGATCTTGCGCCGAAGGGCGAATTGGTTTTACGCACCCTGGCGATGCCGGCGGACACCAACGCTAACGGCGATATTTTCGGCGGCTGGCTGATGTCGCAAATGGATATTGGCGGCGCCATTATGGCCAAAGAGATTGCCCACGGCCGCGTCGTGACCGTCCGCGTCGACGGCATGACCTTTTTACGCCCGGTGGCAGTTGGCGATGTCGTATGCTGCTACGCCAACTGCGTGAAGCGCGGCAATACGTCGATAACCATTAATATGGAAGTGTGGGTCAAGAAAGTTTCGTCTGAGCCTATCGGCCAGCGCTATAAAGCGACCGAAGCGCTGTTTATCTACGTCGCGGTAGATAATCAGGGCAAGCCTCGCGCCCTGCCCGCCCTGTAATGCAGCCGGCCCGGCACAACCGGGCCGGTCGTTTACAGAAAACCGAGTAAAGAGAAGAAGAAGTAGCCCAGTACAATAATGACCACCGGCAAAACGTAAAGCGGAAAATACTGCACCAGGATGGTATGACGCGGCACCACCACACGTTCGGAGATTTGCTCGCGCGTCAGCCCTTCAGCCCCTTTTGCCTGCTCCAGAATCAGCTGATCCTCCACGCCTTCGCGCAGAAATTTAGCCTGGCGCCCCATCCGCGCCCCGGACGCCTGCAGCGCCATGCCGACAAACACCAGAATATAGATAATCCAGAAGCCAATGTTCATACCGTGCTTAAAGTCCGGCAGCGGCGAGTTGTACCAGAAGAAATTGAGGAACGGCGTATTAAAACGCATCATCTCAATCATTACATGGGCGAAGTCCATCATCACCGCGTCAATGCCCGGTTTTTTCTCACTGTGCTCGTACATAAACTTCAGCACGGAAATCAGCGTCGAGATAACCGCCGGGATAAATACCACCCACCCCAAAATACGTTTAAGTACTGCAATGCGTCCAGCTTGTTGATACGTCATGGGTTCCCCTTGTTAAGACGCCTATCCACTCTAAGTCTACCTTCGTCGGCGAATTTCGCCCAATAATGCGCGGTATGATATACCATGAGTGCCGATTCGTTATCTATTTACGCTACAAGGAGAGGGACTTATGTCAGCCAGGCGCCAGATTCACGCCGCGATTTTTGATATGGATGGGTTACTGATTGATTCCGAGCCGCTATGGGATAAAGCCGAACTGGAGGTGATAGCAAGCCTGGGGGTGGATATCAGCCGCCGCCATGAAATGCCAGATATTCTGGGCCTGCGCATCGATTTAGTCGTCGACCTGTGGTTTGCCCAGCAGCCGTGGAAAGGCCCGGATCGCGCGGAAGTCACCGCGCGGATCATCAATCGCGCCATCCAGCTGGTGGAAGAAGCGCGTCCGCTTCTCCCCGGCGCGCGCGAAGCGGTGGCATTGTGCAAAGCCCAGGGGCTAAAAATCGGCCTCGCGTCAGCATCGCCGCTGCGGATGCTGGAAAAAGTCCTCGCCATGTTTGAACTGCGCGACCAGTTTGACGCCCTCGCTTCCGCCGAAATGCTGCCGTTCAGCAAACCGCATCCGCAGGTGTATCTCAACTGCGCCGCCAGTCTTGGCGTCAGCCCAATGAACTGCGTGGCGCTGGAAGACTCGGTCAACGGCATGATTGCCAGCAAAGCAGCGCGGATGCGGTCTATCGTGGTACCGGAAGCAGAAAACAGCCGCGACCCGCGCTTCGTGCTGGCTGACGTGAAGCTTGCTACGCTTGAGTCCCTCACGCCGGGCGACCTGCTCGGCTAATCCTGTCTGTGATGATGGGATAGCGGTATCATCCTATCATCACAAAAATAAAACACCGTTTCATTTTTAATTGTTTTTTCCTCTTTCGCCCTCTATGCTTATCTCAACGGCGTTATTTGACGCATGAAATCAGCATACAGAGGTGCATATGGTACTGAACGCCTTTGACCTTGCGGGCAAGGTCGCCATCGTGACGGGTTGTGATACCGGGCTGGGCCAGGGAATGACTTTAGGCCTTGCCCAGGCCGGGTGCGATATCGTCGGCGTGAATCGCCGGATCCCCCATGAAACCGCAGAAAAGGTGCAGGCGCTGGGCCGCCGCTTTACCGCTATCCAGGCCGATCTAAGCCGGCAGGATGAGATTGAAGATATAGTGACTCAGGCTGTGGCCGCCATGGGCCGGGTAGATATTCTGGTCAACAATGCGGGAACCATCCGTCGCGCCGATGCGCTCTCCTTTAGCGAAAAGGACTGGGACGACGTGATGAATCTGAATCTGAAATCGGTGTTCTTTCTTTCCCAGGCGGTTGCCCGGCAGTTTATTCAGCAGGGTGATGGCGGAAAAATCGTGAACATTGCCTCCATGCTCTCTTTTCAGGGCGGTATTCGGGTGCCATCCTATACCGCATCAAAAAGCGGCGTACTGGGTATTACCCGCCTGATGGCCAATGAGTGGGCCGGGCATCGCATCAACGTTAACGCGATTGCGCCGGGGTATATGGCGACCAATAATACCCAACAGCTGCGCGATGACGCCGAGCGTAGCAAAGCGATCCTCGACCGTATTCCGGCCGGGCGCTGGGGGGTTGCGGATGACCTACAGGGGCCGGTCGTCTTCCTCGCCTCCAGGGCGGCGGATTACATCAGCGGCTATACCCTGGCGGTGGATGGCGGCTGGCTGGCGCGCTGATGGTTTTGTGACAAAGAGTTACACCGTCACCTCTTTCGCACACTGTATAAAAACCCTATACTGTATGAATTGACAGTTTAGGGTTTTTATCATGACGGCGGAAGGCCACCTCCTCTTTTCTATCGCCTGCGCGGTATTTGCGAAAAATGCGGAATTAACGCCCGTGCTGGCCCAGGGCGACTGGTGGCATATTATTCCTTCCGCCATCCTGACCTGTCTGCTGCCGGATATCGATCACCCAAAGTCATTTCTCGGCCAGCGCTTGAGCTGGATATCAAAACCGATAGCGCGCGCCTTCGGCCATCGCGGCTTCACCCATAGCCTGCTGGTGGTTTTTGGCGCGGTCGCGATTTTCTCATTGAAAGTGCCAGAAAGCTGGATAGTTCCGGCAGATGCGGTTCAGGGGCTGGTTCTGGGCTATCTCAGCCATATTCTCGCCGACATGCTCACCCCGGCGGGCGTTCCGCTGCTCTGGCCCTGCCGCTGGCGTTTTCGTCTGCCTCTCCTCGCGCCGCGCAAGGGCAATCAGCTGGAGCGTGCACTGTGCATGGCGCTGTTCATCTATGCCGTGTGGATGCCGCAAAACGTTGCCGAAAACAGCGCCGTTCGCTGGTCATCGGATATGATTAATTCGCTGCAAACCACCTTTAATCGCTTTATTAGCCACCAGACTGGACGATAAACCAGCGAATTATTCAATTGGTTATAATCAATTCCATTTGAATATAAGTAACGAATTACGCCTTCTGCTACCCTTGCCGTCATAAGAGTTGGTTATTGACCAACCCGGTGATAAAAGTTATCAGGAGAACGGGGATGAACTTTCCATTAATAGCGAACGTTATCGTGTTCGCGGTTTTACTGTTGGCGCTGGCCCAAACCCGGCATAAACAGTGGAGCCTCGCTAAAAAAGTGCTGGTCGGTCTGGTGATCGGCGTGGTCTTTGGCCTGGCGCTACAGCTGATCTATGGTTCCGACAGCCAGGTGCTGAAGGATTCTATCCAGTGGTTCAATATCGTCGGTAATGGCTATGTTCAACTGCTGCAAATGATCGTTATGCCGCTGGTTTTCGCCTCGATTCTGAGCGCGGTCGCCCGCCTGCATAATGCTTCGCAGCTGGGTAAAATCAGCTTCCTCAGCATCGGTACCCTGCTGTTCACCACGCTGATTGCGGCGCTGGTCGGGGTGCTGGTGACCAATATGTTTGGCCTCACCGCCGAAGGACTGGTTCAGGGCAGCGCGGAAACCGCCCGCCTCAACGCCATTCAGAGCAACTACGCCGGTAAAGTCGCGGACCTGAGCGTCCCGCAGCTGATCCTCTCTTTTGTGCCGAAAAACCCGTTTGCCGATCTGACCGGCGCGAACCCGACGTCGATTATCAGCGTCGTTATCTTCGCTGCGTTCCTCGGCGTCGCGGCGCTGAAACTGTTGAAAGATGACGTCGCGAAAGGCCAGCGCGTACTCACCGCCATCGACACGCTACAGAGCTGGGTGATGAAGCTCGTACGCCTGGTGATGCAGTTAACGCCGTACGGCGTGCTGGCGCTGATGACCAAAGTGGTTGCGGGCTCTAACCTGCAGGACATCATCAAGCTCGGCAGCTTCGTTATCGCCTCTTATATTGGTCTGGGCATCATGTTCGTGGTGCACGGTCTGCTGCTGGCGGTGAACGGCGTGAGCCCGCTGAAGTACTTCCGTAAAGTCTGGCCGGTACTGACCTTCGCCTTTACCAGCCGCTCCAGCGCCGCGTCGATTCCGCTGAATGTGGAAGCGCAAACGCGTCGTCTGGGCGTGCCGGAGTCTATCGCTAGCTTCTCCGCATCGTTCGGCGCCACCATCGGCCAGAACGGCTGTGCGGGTCTTTATCCGGCGATGCTGGCGGTAATGGTCGCACCGACAGTCGGTATTAACCCGCTCGATCCGCTGTGGATCGCAACGCTGGTTGGCATCGTGACCGTCAGCTCCGCCGGGGTCGCGGGCGTAGGCGGCGGCGCGACCTTTGCCGCCCTGATCGTCCTGCCGGCGATGGGCCTGCCGGTCACGCTGGTGGCGCTGCTGATCTCGGTGGAGCCGCTCATCGATATGGGTCGTACCGCGCTGAACGTGAGCGGTTCTATGACCGCCGGTACCCTGACCAGCCAGTGGCTGCGTCAAACCGATAAAACCATTCTTGATAGCGAAGAAGATGCGGAGCTGGCGCACCGCTAAGCTGATGCAATCTTCAGGTTATCAAAACAAAAAAAGCCGCTGAAATATCAGCGGTTTTTTATTTCCCCTGCAGCCTCAGGCGTCGATTTCCCCTTCCTGCCTCATCTGCGTCGCCCAGCGCTGCGCAGCTTCCGGCACGTTAAACGGCGGGGAACGGCGAAAATGTTCGTCTATCAGCACAAAGGCAACGTACTTACCTCGCAGAGCCCAGACGTCGCGAAAACCATCCATTTTGACGGCGTGTTCCGGCGGCGCAGGTTCCACTCGAGGCACGTAGCTAATGACCTGACGATTTTGTTGGCGAAGTGGTTTCATCACAAATAGATTCACTAAACACAGCGGGAAACGGAAACCTTTATCATAGCCGAAAGCGCCCCCTTTCGTCGCCCCCTGCTTGCGACCCTTTAGTAGCAAAACTCCTATAAAAATATGTTCTTGAAATGATGTTCTACAATTAGAAGGGTTTTGGTTTAGCAATGACCATTTTCAGCAATGAAAGCAGGAGCAAGCAATGTCTGATAAACACTCTAACCCACAACCCCATCAATCACCGGTTCACGATGACCGGGAAGCAAAACCTGGTCTGGATGCCTTGGCTCCCGAAGACCAAAACTGGCGGCCCACGCCGCATCCGACAGCCCCTGGCGAAGAGCCGACCGCGCCGGGCAGTATGAAGGCCCCGGATACGCACAGCGAAAAGCTTGATGCCCTCGAAAAACATCGCAAAGGCGGTGAAGATTATGCGCTCACCACCAACCAGGGCGTTCGCATCGCTGACGATCAAAACTCCCTGCGCGCAGGTAAACGCGGCCCCACGCTGCTGGAAGATTTTATCCTACGTGAAAAAATCACCCACTTCGACCACGAGCGCATTCCGGAAAGGATCGTCCATGCCCGCGGCTCCGCTGCGCACGGCTATTTCCAGGCGTACAGCGATTTAAGCGACATAACCAAAGCCGATTTCCTCTCCAGCCCGGAGAAAAAAACGCCGGTCTTCGTCCGCTTTTCAACCGTACAGGGCGGCGCAGGCTCCGCCGATACGGTGCGCGACATCCGCGGTTTTGCCACCAAGTTTTATACCGACGAAGGGATTTTCGACCTGGTCGGCAACAACACGCCGATCTTTTTTATCCAGGACGCGATCAAGTTCCCTGATTTCGTCCACGCGGTCAAACCCGAGCCCCACTGGGCCGTCCCGCAGGGGCAAAGCGCGCACGACACGTTCTGGGATTATGTCTCGCTACAACCGGAAACGCTGCATAACGTGATGTGGGCGATGTCCGACCGCGGACTGCCCCGCAGCTACCGCACGATGGAAGGATTCGGCATCCACACCTTTCGCCTGATTAACGCGCAAGGTAAAGCCACCTTCGTACGTTTTCACTGGAAGCCGGTCGCGGGCAAAGCCTCCCTGGTATGGGACGAGTCGCAAAAGCTGACCGGTCGCGATCCCGATTTCCACCGCCGTGATTTATGGGAAGCGATTGAAGCCGGCGATTATCCTGAGTATGAGCTGGGCTTACAGCTGATCCCGGAAGAGGACGAGTTTGCTTTTGATTTCGATCTACTGGATCCCACCAAGCTGATTCCGGAAGCGCTGGTCCCGGTGCAGCGCGTCGGTAAGATGGTCCTCAATCGCAACCCGGACAACTTCTTTGCCGAAAATGAGCAGGTGGCCTTCCATCCAGGGCATATTGTTCCGGGGATAGACTTCAGCAACGATCCGCTACTGCAGGGCCGACTCTTCTCTTATACCGATACGCAGATTAGCCGCCTCGGCGGACCTAATTTCCATGAAATCCCGATCAATAAACCCACCTGCCCGTACCATAATTTCCAGCGCGACGGGATGCACCGGATGGATATTGATACCAACCCGGCAAACTACGAGCCCAACTCCATTAATGATAACTGGCCGCGGGAGACGCCGCCGGCCGCTAAACGCGGCGGCTTTGAATCCTATGCCGAGCGGGTTGACGGAGAAAAAATTCGCCAGCGCAGCCCCTCGTTTGGCGAGTACTACTCTCAGCCCCTGCTGTTCTGGCGTAGCCAGACGCCTATTGAGCAGCAGCACATTATCGACGGCTTTAGCTTCGAACTGAGCAAGGTCGTCAGGGAGTGGATCCGCGAGCGGGTGGTCGATCAGCTGGCGCATATCGACCTGCAGCTAGCTCAGGCGGTGGGCAAAAACCTGGGGATTGAGCTCACCGACGAGCAGCGCAGCATCACCCCGCCGCCGGATGTTAACGGCCTGAAAAAAGATCCGACCTTAAGCCTGTACGCCATTCCCAGCGGCGACGTTAAGGGCCGGGTGGTGGCGGTACTGCTTAACGACCGGCCGGTCGCGAAAGAGCTGCTGGCGCTGCTGAAGACGCTGAAGGCGCAGGGGGTACATGCCAAACTGCTCTATTCCCGAATGGGTAAAGTAAAGGCTGATGACGGTAGCGAGCTGCCGGTGGCCGGAACCTTTGCCGGGTCGCCCTCGTTAACCGTCGATGCGGTTATCGTTCCCGGCGGCGATCTGCAAAGCCTGAGGAACAACGGCGATTTCCACTATTACCTGCTGGAAGCCTACAAACACCTGAAGCCAATTCTTCTGGCAGGCGATGCCCGGCAGTGCAAAGCGCCGCTGCAGATCGCCAGCCAGGGTGAAGAAGGCGTTATTGAGACGGATTTCATTGATAGCCAGGCGATGGATGAGCTAATTACCCTGATGGCGGCACATCGGGTGTGGTCAAGAAGCGCCAAAATCGCCGCGATCCCGGCGTAAAAGAGAAGCCCGGCAGAAATGCCGGGCTTTTGACTTGCCTTTATACATCGCGATAGGTTCCGAGCCGGTAACCGCGCCCGGCGATCGCCGATTTCAGCGACTCGCTCGTCAGCACATCCAGCTCGGTCAGACGCGGATAGCAATAGGCGCTGCCCATAATCGTGTTATCCACGAACGCCGGGTGGCACATTACCTCCAGAGACGTCTCACCGCGGTGGATAGAGGCATCCAGGGTTTGCAGAAACAGTGCTTCCGAAACCCCTTCCCCGTAAAACTCACTGGCGAACCCTTCGCTGCTGCGCGCCGCATCCTGCGCTAAACCTGACAGCGTCGCCAGCTGTCGGTCGATCCGCAGCGCCACCCCTTTCTCACGCGCAAAGGCCGCGACGATGGGGTAAATCTGCGCAATCATGTGCACATGGTGATGGCTGTCGATATGCGTCGGCTCATGGCCAAACAGCTCGACAAAGCGCCGGTACTGGCACTCCAGTTCGTGCGCGATTTCATCCAGCGGCAGGCTATCCTCTTCCGCCATCTGCCAAATCCACTTACCGAGACGGCCTTGGCGGGTTAATCCCGGCATCGCCGACAGCGGTTCGCCCAGCGTCAGGACAAAGTGCATCCCCACCGCCAGCTCAGGGATGCAGCGGCTAAGCTGGGCAGCATGGCCGATCGCCGCGCCGTTGACCAGCGCCGTCGTGGAGGTGACCAGACCGTTCTTGCAGGCTTCGATAATGCCGTAGTTTTGCCCTTTGCTGAGGCCAAAATCATCGGCATTGACGATTAACACGCGTTCCATGAGCCGCTCCCGTTACTGTTTCAGTTTTTCGATAGTCGCCGCAAAGTTTGGCAGCCACTGCTCGTGCGCAAGGATCATCTCACGCGCCAGCTTCTCGGCGTCACGATCGGAGTGGATCAGCGGGCTCAGGTTAAGCGCCAGCAGCACGTCATCCAGTTTACCGCTGATTGCCGCTTCGCTGGCCGCGACTTCAAAGCCTTTAATGGTGTAAATCAGTCCCAGCACTTTTTCGTCGAAATGCGTGATGCGCGGCGTCGGTTTGGCACCATCGCGACCCAGCGTACAGGTCATCTCGACCGCCCAGTCGGCCGGGATGTTATCCACGTGGCCATGGTGCGGCACGTTCACGTAATGCTCGGCCTGCTTATCATTGTATATGGCGTTAATCACTTCACAGGCGGCGTCGGAATAATAGGCCCCGCCGCGCTGCTCCAGCTCTTTTGGTTTAACGTTCAGGTCAGGATCTTTGTACAGCTCAAACAGCTGTTTCTCAACCTTCTGCACCACCTGCGCGCGGGCGCCGCCTTTGTAGTACTCGCCCATTTCAATCGCCAGCATCTCTTTTGGCTTAAAGTAGTAGAGCAGATAAGAACAAGGGATCAGGCGCAGCGATCGGAGCAGCCCTTCGCTAAACGGCAAATCAAAGATATTTTTCACCGAGTTTGCGCTCAATCGACCCGACGCTACGCCGTCAAGCAGCTCGTCAAAGCGTGAAACGCCGTTGACCAGTACATCGCGAACAAACACCAGATGGTTCAGACCAAACAGATCGATATTAAGCTCATCGCTCGGAGTCAGCTTCAGCACGTCGGTGATAAACATCTTCATGCCGATAGGAATATTGCACACGCCGATAAAGCGCTTAAAGCCGGTATGACGATAAACCGCTTCGGTCACCATGCCCGCCGGGTTGGTAAAGTTAATCACCCAGGCGTTAGGACAGACTTCCTGCACATCTTTCACAATGTCAAAAATGACCGGAATGGTGCGCAGACCTTTAAACAACCCGCCCGCGCCGTTGGTTTCCTGGCCTAAATAGCCGTGGCTCAGCGGAATACGCTCATCCTTTTCGCGCGCCTTAAGCTGGCCGACGCGCAGCTGGGTGGTGACGAAATCTGCGCCTTCCAGCGCCGCGCGGCGATCGAGGGTCTTGTAGACTTTCATCGGGACGCCGGCTTTTTCTACCATGCGCTGGCACAGCGC
Organism: Klebsiella pasteurii; assembly: GCF_018139045.1. Lineage (NCBI taxonomy): Bacteria > Pseudomonadati > Pseudomonadota > Gammaproteobacteria > Enterobacterales > Enterobacteriaceae > Klebsiella > Klebsiella pasteurii. Next base: position 590,086 of record NZ_CP073236.1, on the reverse strand, counting down.
GTGGATAATATCGAGCTTTTCCTGCCCTTCCGCAACGTCCACCAGCCACAGTTCGCTGATCGGCAGTTCATGATAACGCTTCAGGAATCCTTCCAGTAATTCCGGGGTATAGCTGCTGCCGCCGCCAATAGTCACTACCTTCAATTTCTGGCTCATCTTTTTCTCCCTTGCGGATAGCGCGTATACGGCACCCGCTCTCCGTTTAAATACGGACAGTTAATTTGAATATTTAGACCGCGCGGATTAATCCGCGCCCGGTTAATTAATACTGGTGAGGTGTTTCCGATAGCTGCTGGGGGTAAAGGACGTCAGCTTCTTGAATGTTTTAATAAACAGACTTGGGCTACTATACCCCGACTCATAGGCGATATCGGTCACCGAGTAGTTGGTTATTTCCAACTGTTTTTTGGCGAAGTTGATGCGAATATCGTTAATCATCTGCATCGGCGTTTTGGCGTAATAACGCTGGGTTGCGCGGGTTAAGTATTCCTGAGTTTTCCCGGAAAGCTCGACCATATTTTCCAGCGCCCCCTCGCCAAATTTAAGCTTATCGTGCATACCCTCGACGGTATTTTTCAACCACTGTGGAATAACATCTTCGGTAGGCTCTTCACGATAGTGCCGCAAACGATTCAGGGTGTAAAAAGACACCAGCTCGATAAATTCGTCGAATTCAGTTTCGCGAAAATTCAGTGATGCAATAACCGACTCAATATAACTGAGAAAAGTACTTTTAACGGCATAGACCTGTGAGGCGACCAGACCAAACGGCAGCAGCGGCAGATAGTGTTTCTCAAAGAAACTTTTGCTGATGCCAACGTTAAGAATGCGCGTCGCGCCAAATTCATAAAAACTCTGATGATGCGACCCCATTGGGATGAAAACAAAATCCCCGCGCTCCAGCAGCACCCGCTTACCATTAATAATCTGATAATAGCGCCCGGTTAAAACGATGGTGTACTCGTAGTAATCATGCTGGTGAAGCCCGCTTACGCTCTCCGTTTTGTTATAGATGACCACATGAAAGTTCTTGCCGTTAAAGAGTTGTTGCTCCCGGGCGGTACTGATTTCAGTGGTCATCATCTTTGGCTGCCTCATCGTGTCGATGACCTATTGTACCTTCTCGTGCAGCTCAATCAATTCGGCAACCAGCTCACGAGCCAGCATTGAGGTCATCAGATGATCCTGCGCATGAACCAGCACCAGGCTCACCTTCATTTTGCCTTCTCCCTCATCGCTCTCAATCAGCTGCGTCTGCACAAGGTGCGCTTCGCTCAGCGCCATACGCGACTGTTCCATCATCGCTTTCGCCGCCGCGAAATCTCCCTGCTTAGCCTGCTTCAGCGCGGCATAAGCCAGGCTGCGCGCTTGACCGGAGTTGATAATCAGCCCCATCACCACCTCTTCGAGGTCGTTTACCGCGGTCTCTTCTGCTGCGATGTTATCCAGATCAAACATAATGACTCCCTTATTTCCAGGACGGTACGGGAAAACTCCCGTACCGCTCAATATTAGAATTTCAGTGCGTTAGCGATATCTTCTTCGCTCTCTTCCTGCTCAATGACGCCCTGCGCTTTGTTGGAAATCACCACAAACGGCAGGTAGACCAGGGTGGATACGGCAAGGTTGAACAGGGCCAGCAGCAGGGCCGCGACGCTACCGTTGGTGTTAAAGAAGGCGCCTAAACCGGTCGGCATGGTCCACGGCGCGATATTGGTAATCGGCGGGATGATGCCGAGGGTGTAAGCCGTCATGGTGATGGCCGCCAGCAGAGGCTGAATCAGAATGAACGGGATAAACATCACCGGGTTCATAATGATCGGCAGACCGAACAGGATTGGCTCGTTAATCTGGAAGATGCCTGACGGCAGCGCCAGTTTCGCCACCTGACGATGATCCTCACGACGTGAAGCGATAAAGATGGCGATGATTAAGCCCAGAGTCGCGCCGGTACCGCCAAGGAATATGTAGGAATCCAGCATCGGCTTGGCCCACATATGGAAGCTCTTACCCGCGGCCAGCGCGGCCTCTACGGAACCGTACTGCTGATAGGTTGCGATGTTTTCCAGCGCCCACGGCGTCATGATCCCGCTATCCAGCGCTGACAGCGCCAGTGACCCGTGTACGCCGAAGAACCACAGCAGCGAGGTGAAGATAACGTATGCCCAACCTACGACGGCGCCCATTGAAGCCAGCGGCGTGGAGATCGTGTCCATGATGATCTGGTGGAAGTTAGTCCCCCAGTGGGTCAACGCCCAGGAGATAATCCCCATAATAGAGAGGATAATAAACGCCGGGATAACCGCCGAGAATGAACGGGAAACGGAGGCCGGTACGCTGGAAGGCAGCGTGATCACCCAATTGCGATGAACGATAAAGGTGAACATCTCGGCAACGACCAGACCGATGACAATACCAGAAATGATATTGGCGCCGCCTAACCAGTTTGCGCCCACGGCATAGGCTTCACCGACGCTATAAGGCGTAACGGTCATAAATGCCGCAACCGCCAGCAATCCGGCCGCCATTGGGTCAACTTTACGCTCTTCAGCTAAAGCCGAACCAATAAAGAAAGGCGCCATCAGCGACATAATGCCGAGCGTACCGTTATAAACGTTACCGCCGATAGCTTTAAAACCGTTCAGTGTTTCGATTGTCGAGGCATCCAGACGAATGCCCATTGAATAAAAGAATGAACCGTCGCCAAAGCTCAAAAATACGTTATTAATTAAAACAAACATCGCCCCTGCTAACGTCAATGGCATTAACTTAATAAAGCCGTTTTTAATTGCATTGACGTGGGGCTGCCTTCCTATTTTGACGGCAAAAGGAAGGAGTACCTTTTCAAGCGAGTCAATCACTTTACTCATAATAAATACCCTTTAAGGCCGCAATATAATCATTGCGGCAATGATAGATGAAATTACTCTTTGACGGGAAAATAAACTCTGGGTATTTCGGACAGCAAGCAGCTAAAACACACCCTCACGAAATTTTAACCGCTGCCATCCGAAATATGTCGAGTTTTAAAATAAAAATTATTGTGCAGCCGCTTTCTTAATGGCCGCAACGGCCGCTTTCAGAACACCTAAACCATCGATCTTACCGTACAAAACGGAATCAATGACTTCTACGGGTTTATTGGGCAGTAAACGCTGAATATCCGGCAGCATATAGGAAATTTGTGGGCCTAATAATACGACATCGGCATCAGGACCTTTTTCACCAGCTAAGGTCTCCGGAAATGCTTCAATAATCACCGGCACTTCATACTTCTCGGCCTGGGCGCGCATTTTCGATACCAGCAGTGATGTCGACATCCCGGCAGAACAGAACAGGTAGATATGTTTCTTTTCCATGAACGCTTCCTCAATTTGTGTGACCCGGTCCTCTCCGCATCATCGATGCCTGAGAGGCGGTAAGAGATGTTTCTTTGAATTAGTATTGTTTATGCATTGAGTATACGGCATCGTTCACCGCCAGGATAATTCCTCCTTGAACAGAATTGTCTCTCATTGACCTCGCGTTTTGACTGCCTTCACATTTCCCTCAAATAATTCGCGCAATTAAATAAGCATCAGAGTTCACAAAAAAGCCCGACCAATGGTCGGGCTTACGTAGAAATCAGCGTTATGTCAGGGATACTACTTGCTGTTGCGCGGGTCGGTATCGTACTCGGCACAGGTCTGATAACCGGAATTTATCACGTGGCCAGTATCGTCCAGAGCGACAAAGTAGGTTTCAATTTTACCATCGCGTTGACCCAGGATGTATGTCTGGCAGGTACCGCGCGCGTGGATCATGGTAACTTCTGATGAAGGTTTACCGGCAATCTGCGCAACCTGGGCGCGACTCATACCTTTTTTAACGTCTTTGACCACCGGCTGAGTGAACTGATCTTTGGTACGGTCATAGGCCGTACAGCCTGCCAGCATGGTCAATACTGCTGCTGCGCCCAGAAATCCTGCAAAATGCTTGTTCATGTTCCATCCTCTTTTTTTTGGCGTGTTAATAAGCCTGGAATAAATATCGTTATTTTTCAAGCCGAAGGTGGAAATGAAACGAAATTAAGAGCTTTCCAATAATAAATCCCCTCTTGTTGAGGTTGCCTGCTTTTGCTTCACTCAAAATTGTGATCCTTGTCGTTTTACCGGCAAAGAGGTAGGTTAAACCCCTGCTGATTGGCAAACAGATTCACTTCCCGGAGGGCGCAATGACGCTACAACAAGAGATTATTCAGGCGCTGGGCGCAAAACCCCAGATCGATGTCGAAGCCGAGATACGCCGCAGCGTAGATTTTTTGAAATCCTACCTGCAAAAATACCCCTTTATCAAATCGCTGGTCCTCGGCATCAGCGGCGGCCAGGACTCTACGCTCACCGGTAAACTGTGTCAGTTGGCCATCAACGAACTGCGCGCCGAAACCGGCGACAGCAGCCTGCAGTTTATTGCCGTGCGCCTCCCGTACGGCGTGCAGGCGGATGAACAGGACTGCCAGGACGCTATCGCTTTTATTCAGCCGGACCGCGTATTAACGGTCAATATTAAGGGCGCCGTGCTGGCCAGCGAGCAGGCGCTGCGCGAGGCCGGGATCGAACTTAGCGACTTTGTTCGCGGTAACGAAAAAGCCCGCGAACGCATGAAGGCGCAGTACAGCATTGCCGGAATGACCCACGGCGTGGTGGTAGGCACCGACCATGCGGCGGAAGCGATCACCGGGTTCTTCACCAAATACGGTGATGGCGGTACCGATATTAACCCCATCTTTCGCCTCAACAAACGCCAGGGTAAACAGCTGTTGGCTCATTTAGGCTGTCCGGAGCATCTGTATAAAAAGCTGCCGACCGCCGATCTTGAGGACGACCGCCCCTCCCTGCCGGACGAAGTGGCGCTGGGCGTGACCTACGAAAATATTGATGATTATCTGGAAGGCAAAGCGCTGGATGAGAAAATTGCGAAAACGATTGAAGGCTGGTATTTGAAAACCGAGCATAAACGCAGACCGCCGATTACCGTCTTCGACGACTTCTGGAAAAAGTAATTCGCCTCTCCCCCTCTGCCCCGACCCGGTTCGGGGCGATTTTTTATCCTTTTCGCCTCTTCCTTCGACTGCTATACTGGATAAATAACCAGCACCAGGAGCAAAAGTGGCAAGAAGGCAATCCGCCCCGCGTCTCGAATTTGAAGCGGCGGCAATTTATGAGTATCCCGAACATCTGCGTCCGTGGCTTGAGGCTTTGCCCAGGCAGCCGGGGGTGTATTTGTTCCATGGCGAAAGCGATACCCTACCGCTCTATATAGGGAAAAGCGTGAATATCCGCAGCCGGGTGTTGTCGCATCTGCGCACGCCCGACGAAGCGGCGATGCTGCGCCAGTCCCGGCGTATTACCTGGCAGCGGACGGCTGGTGAACTCGGCGCGCTGTTATTAGAAGCGCAGCTAATTAAAGAACAGCAGCCGCTATTCAATAAACGACTGCGGCAAAACAGGCAGCTGTGCTCGTTACGCCTTGCTGACGACCGTCCTCAGGTGGTTTACGCCAGTGAGCTGGATTTCTCGCAGCAAAGCGATCTCTTTGGCCTGTTTGCAAATCGCCGCGCGGCGCTGCAGGCGTTGCAAAAAATCGCCGATGAGCATCGCCTTTGTTACGGATTAATGGGCCTTGAACCGCTCAACCGCGGGCGCGCCTGCTTCCGCTCCGCTCTGGGCCGCTGCGCGGGGGCCTGCTGCGGGAAAGAGAGCGTTGAAACGCACCATCAGCGGCTGCGTGAGAACATGCAAAAGATGCAGCTGGTGTGTTGGCCGTGGGCCGGAGCGATCGCACTGGAAGAGCGCAGCGAGGATATGACCCAATACCACATTATTCAAAACTGGCTGTGGCTCGGCGCGGTAGAGTCCCTGTCACAGGCATCATCGCTCACGCGCCTGTCGGCCAAATTTGACCATGACGGGTATAAAATATTGTGTAAGCCGCTGCTCAGCGGCCGCTATAAGCTCCATCCTCTGTGAGGTGAATGTCAGCCCCGATGCGCTATCGGGGCAATTACCAGCCGCCACCGCCACCGCCGCCCGAGCCGCCTCCGGATGAACCGCCTCCGGAGGAACCGGAGCCACTGTAACCGGAACCTGATGATGAACCACGTCCTGAACCGCTATCCGGCGTCGACATAGAGGCGGTTCGGCAGGCTTCGCTGAAGTGGCGGACGCTTCCCCAGTCGGCGTCGGCAAACGCATGCGACATGGCGCCTGTACTACTCAGGTAGTGGGCAAAGGTATTTGCCCATGTTTTCCCTACGCCAAGCGCCAGAGCAACCGGCAGCAGCGCTTCAAAATGGGAAATCATCTGCTCAGGCGGATAGATAATTTGATAACGATGCTTTTCGGCGGTACCCAGATAGCGCATCAGTCCTTTCGCGATAGACAGTTCATCAAGCCCGCGCTGCGTATAGCGCGGCGTTTTCCAGGCAACGAAAACGCACAGCGCGAACGCGGCCATAAGCGCGCCAATGTATCCTGACGGAAGCTGGGTGATGGGCAGTATACCAAAGAGAAAAATCCCGCCTCCCAGCGTCGCGAAGGGGCCGAAGATCGCCAAAAAAAAGAGCGGCACCGGCCCCCAGGCACGCCACATCTCCCGCGGGCGGCATATAAAACGCAGCAAACAGGTGAGCATCGCTCCGCCGAACAGCATAAAAACTGCGGCCGGTATCGTCAGCAGCGCGGCCTCCGTATTAACCCAAAGGCCGCAGACCACCGGCACCAGCAGCGCGATATAGATACAGCGCCGCAGCGGCTGCCCCCATTTGCGAAATAATTTATCCCGCTGCGCTTCACAACGCTTTTCCTGCTCTTCACGCGCTGTCTGCATCGGTCGCTGATGGGCCTTGCTGAGATCGATATTTTTTTGTTTACCTTTAAAAAGCGTACTTAACAGCTGCCTGTCATCATAGTTTAATTGCCGGTTTCCCTCGACGGGCAAACGGGTCAGCCGCTGTTTTACGCCGGCGTTCGCAAGCCACGGGTTAGGGGTGTGTTGACTGTCCCCGCTGACCGCCATTCCGCGTTTAGCCACCAGCGCTAATAAATCGCTACTAAAAGCCACATCATCATATTTACGCCGGGTGATAAAACGCAGGTAGCCCGGAGACATGCCGGGGGGCGGCGAATAAAGCGCAACGACCGGCGGCATTTTTAGCCCGGCTTTGGTGACGTGTTTTCGCCACCACATCAGGTAATAAGCGGCCATCAGCAGCAGAGGTAGCCAGACTACGCCGGTTTTTAGGGTGGGGATAAGTAGATGCACCAGCGGCAAAGCCGCCTCCGGCGCCGGAGCGTCGGCAAGGATCGACCGAGGCCAGGTATAGACCACAGTCAGCCCCTCCCCCCGCGCCAGAGGCCGCAGGGTGCGGACACTACCGTCAGGAAGTATCTGCGCATTGTGTTCTTTCGCCCCTGCGACGCCGGTATAAACATCAAGCGATCGCAGTCTGGCGTCCTTAGCGTTAGCGTTGAGGTTTCCAGCGGCGTCCGGGAGGTCAAGATGAAAGCTGGCCTCGCTGATAGGCCACGCCCAGTCGTTGCCCGTCACGTTCCAGTAAAGCTCATCCCACTCGGGGAAGCGGCTGAAATGGTTGCTGATTTGATAGCGAATTTCGTAGTTATAGATCCCGGGTTTCAGGACCCGTTCACCGCTGCCAATGCGTACCGTCAGGTTTTTTTCTGCTTCATCAAGGCTAAACGGTTCAGGCACACCATCGCGCGACACCGACTCGATCGCATAATACACGCGAAAGATCTTGCCGTCCTGACGGTTCCAGGTGAGGGGCAGCGTACGGAAAATCCCCCGCCGAATCTGCCTGCCCAGAGAAAGTACTTTGATATTTTCTCGTATCTCCATGCTACCGTCCGGGTTAAAGCGCGCCCGGGCATCGAAAGAGAGGATATGTTCATACGCTGGAATAGCGTCAGCAGGAAGCTGGGAGGCATCCTTGATGATGATCATATCGTCGGCGGCAAAAGCCGCGCTGATGTTCAGAAGCAGCAGCAGGACGAGGGGGCGCAACCCCCGGAAAAGTAAATTCGCCATTTAATCACGCCATCCGCGGTAACTTAGCTTCTTCCGGTGAGTCAAGTTCAAAGAATGCTTCTGCTTTAAAATTAAATAACCGCGCCAGCAGCAGGCTGGGGAAAGACTCGACCAGGATATTGAAATCGCGCACCGAGCCGTTGAAGTAGCGACGAGCCATCTGCAGCTGCTCTTCTATTTCGCTGAGCGATTGCTGTAAAGCAAGGTAGTTTTCGCTGGCTTTAAGTTCTGGATACGCTTCGCCGAGCGCGAAAACGCGCCCTAGCGTGCCAGAGTACTGGCGTTCGCTGTCGGCGATCTGTCGGGTGCTGCCGACCAGTTCGCCACGCTGGCGGGAGATCTCTTCCAGCAGTTCTTTTTCATGCTGCGCATAGCGTTTCACCAGGCTCAGCAGATTCGGCGCCAGGTCGTGGCGACGCTTAAGCTGTACGGCAATACCGCTCCAGGCTTCGTCTTTGAAACGTCGCAGGGAGATAAAGCGGTTATAGATCATTACGACCCAAATGAGGACGACAACGAGTACGGCGAGGCCGATATACATTTCCATATGCGAGATCCATGAGCAGAGTAGGCTTTAGACCAGGACACCTGAGTCCTTGGCGATCGTTAAGGCACTCATACTGGCACATTCGTCCCTGCCGGGTAAATCAGGTTTCACGATGGACTTTTAGCAGATAAGAAAAAACCGCCGGCCCTGCCCAAAGCCTGTTGGCGTTATTGGGCAAGACCGGCGGTCTTAAGTCAGCGCGCTGAGTTATTCAGCTGGTGCAGGCATTTTACCTTCCGGCGCTTTACGATCTGTCAGATGCTTCTCAAAATTGGCATTGAACTGTTTTTTCTGTTCCGGCGTCAGGATGTTGTAAATCTTGTTCTGGGTTTCCAGACGCGCCAGCGCCATCTCTTTATGCTGGGCCTCCATCTTATCAATCTGCGCTTCCGCTTTTGCCTTATCGAAGGTATCGCTGGCTACCAGCTCATGCATCGCGCGGCGCTCATCCAGGGATGGACGTTTCATGTTGTCGCGCTGGTTCTTCATGATGTCGCGGATTTGCGTTCTCTGCGCATCGGTCAGGTTCAGACCTTTAAACATCATTTCGTGCGGGCCGCCAGGTCCGCGCTTATGATGCATCATCGGCGCGTTATCGGTTGGGGTAGCCGTAGTGTCAGCCGCGTGGGCCAGGTTAGCCGCGCCCAGAGCCAGAGTAGAGGCAACAAACAGTGCTGTAATCTTCTTCATCGTTCAATCCTTACTTTGCGTTATTCTTACGGCGCGTTGCCGTGTTGACGAGATTAACTTTACGACGTTTATCGTCAATTAATCAGAGCAAGCGTAAAACATTGAAAGTGTAAAAAACATTTTCTCGCCAATTATGGAGAAAATAAGGAAAATGAGGAGACAAGTGTCAGAAAAAATAAATAACAGGCTGTTTTACCGAGAAATTATGGAGATTATAAATCAGCAGAGATTAAAAACAAAGCATTTAACCAGGAATAATCTGCAATCAATGGACAGAGCACGAAAAAATAAGATGACAGTGGAAAAATAAAAACCGAAATAAACGCCGCCGCCCGGACGGGCGACGGATTCACTGGAAGCGCTGCAGCATCAGCCCGGCGCGCTGGCCCAAGGCGACGCTGGGATTGGGGAACAGAATGTACTCTTGCTCCCCTTCCACCACATAGCGAGTGTCGCCATCCTCAGCAAGCAGCGTCCCGGCGGCAAACGGCGTAAAGTTCAGCGTCTGCGCCGACATATACAGCTGGAACCTGTCGCTGCTGCGGGTAATTTGCTGTACCACCCTGTAGCGCAGCGGCGTGTGCTCAGCTTCCAGCGTCACCTCCCCCGCCAGCAGCAGCGACAGCGCGCGTTGAGTCGCCGCGAACAAGCGCAGATCGTTTTCGCCAAAAGGTAGCGCCTTACCGAGCTCCAGCGTGCAGGAGCGCGCGCCGAAGCGTTCGCAGCTGAAATGGGTAAAGGTCCCGCCCGGCTGCTGATGAAACACCAGCGCCTCCAGCCCTGCCGCCCCCAGCCAGCGCAAAAACGCTTCATCCCATGGGGTATCCCGCGCCGGCAGGACACCAAAGCGGGTATGCAGCGAACCGCGTATGGCGGTATGTAAATCCAGGTGCCAGCGCTCGCCGGACGTCCCGGCATAAAATCGCGCCAGCGCATGCTCCAGCTGCCGGGCGCGAACGGTTTCATCGCTGGCGCTAAAAGCGCGCCATCGCTCGCCGAACATACGGTTGATATCGCTATGCAGATAGCGCTTGTTGGCCCTTAACGCCTGAGGGTTACCGAAGATAACCAGCAGCCGCCAGCGTAGCGGCATTTCCCCACGAAACAGCTGTCGCAGCAGGAGATCGGTGATTTCGACCGGCGCGGTTTCATTGCCGTGAAGTCCGGATGACAAAACCAGCGACCGATCGCAGGGCTCATGGGGAACGAGCTGCAGAATGCCGCAGTCAATCCAGTGCCAGCGAAACTGTGCGGTTTGGCCATGAAAATGGTGGGGCAAACGCCCCGCCAGAGTGAGTGCCAGAAAGTCGTCCACGACGCCTCCTTATTATTGCTGGAACGGATACACTGAGCCCAGGCACAAGATCTGCGTTAAATGGTCGAGCGCTTCGCGGCCTTCACGCAGAAGCTGCGGATCCGCGAGATCGGCCTGGGTCAGGCGATCGCGATAGTAGCGGTCTACCCAGTCATTCAGGGTGGCGAATAGCGCATCGTTCATCATCACCGCCGGATTCACCGCCTGTCGCTCGTCCTCAGTCAGCACCACCCGCAGCCGCAGGCAGGCCGGGCCGCCGCCGTTGGCCATGCTTTCGCGCAGATCGTAAACCTGCAGCTCATCGATCGGGTTATCGCCTTCCACCAGCCGGTTCAGGTAGCGCCAGACGCCCGGGTGTTCCTGCGCCTCCAGCGGCAGAATCAGCCGCATCCCGCCCTCCCGTTTGCTCAACAGCTGACTGTTGAACAGATAGGTCGCCACCGCGTCTTCTACCGAAACCTGGCTTGCCGGTACGACGAGCGGCGTAAATCCGGGAACCTGCTGCGCCAGCTGCTGCAGGAGCTGCGGCTGGTCAACAAACGCCTGCTCGTGACAAAACAGCACCTGCTGATTGCTTACCGCAATCACATCGTTATGAAACACGCCTTTATCAATCACCGCCGGATTTTGTCGGGCGAAAATCACCTGCCGGGGATTGACCTGATTCAGGCGGGCGACGGCCTGGCTGGCCTCGAGCGTCTGCCGCGCCGGGTAGCGCAGCGGATTATCTTCGCCCCCCTGCTGGCGGCCGTAAATAAACAGCTGCACGCCGGGCGCGCCGTAGTCGCCGCCGAGGCGGTTATGGTTTGCCGCCCCTTCGTCGCCGAACAGCGATACCTGGGGCAACGCGCCGTGGACGGCAAACCGCTGCTCATCGGGGAAAATCGCCTTTAGCAGCGCTTCGGTGGTCGGCGCTTCGCTGGCGCGGTGGAATTTATCGTTCAGGTTGGCGACGATCAGATGCACCCGGCCATCCAGCGAGTCGGCTGAGGGCGAGACCGTGGCGGCATTGGCGACCCACATCGATGACGCGGAGCTGACCGCCGACAGCAGTTCCGGCGCCTGGCGCGCCGCCTTTTCCAGTACCTGCTCATCGCTGCCGTCAAAACCAATCTGGCGCAACAGCGGAATGTTTGGCCGCTCCTGCGGCGGGATCAGCGCCTGCGGATAGCCCGCATCCGCCAGCGCTTTCATTTTCTTCAGCCCCTGCTTTGCCGCCAGCTGCGGGTTAGACACCCGATAGCGGTGTTTTGTCGAGGCTTCGTTGCCGAAGGATAAGCCCGCATAGTGGTGGGTCAGGCCCGGCAGCCCGTCAAAGTTCACTTCCCAGGCTTTCATTGGGATGTCTCCTGACGAAAATTCAGCCCCGGGCTGAGGGTAGCCGGTAGCGACAACTCCGGCGATTCCAGGCTGGCCATCGGCCAGGCGCAATAGTCCGCAGCGTACCAGGCCCCCGGACGATGGTTGCCGGAAGCGCCGGTACCGCCGAACGGCGCGGTGCTGGCGGCGCCGGTCAACGGTTTATTCCAGTTAACGATACCGGCCCGCGCCTCCAGCAGCAGCTGGTCGAATTTGTCGCGTTCGGCGGAGATCAGCCCGCAGGAAAGCCCGAAACGGGTCGCATTAGCGAGGGCAATCGCCTCATCAAAATGGTCATAGCGCCAGACGCAGAGCAGCGGGCCGAAGACCTCTTCGTCAGCCACCTGTGCAACTTCGCCCATGTCGATAATGCCCGGCGTCAGCAGCGAGGTTCCGGCCTGCAGCAGGCGCGGCTCCAGCAGGGTTTTGCCGCCGCTGGCCACGTGGGCCAGCCAGGCTTGATGCACCTTTTGCGCCGCCTGCGCTGAAATTAATCCGCCAAGAAACGGCTGGGGCTCGGCGTCCCACGCGGCGGGAATCAGCGTTTGTGACACCGTCACAAGACGTTTAAGAAACGCATCGCCCGCCTCGCCGCGCTTTACCAGTAGCCGACGCGCGCAGGTACAGCGCTGTCCGGCAGTAATAAAGGCCGATTGAATCGTCAGATGCACGGCGGCATCAATATCCTGAGGATCATCCACGATCAGCGGGTTGTTGCCGCCCATCTCGAGGGCAAGAATTTTTTCCGGCTGCCCGGCAAGCTGGCGATGAAGCTGAAAACCGGTAGCAGAGCTGCCGGTAAACAGCAGGCCGTCGATATCCGCCTGGCCGCTCAGCGCCTCGCCGGTTTCCCGTCCGCCCTGGAGCAGGTTAAGCACGCCCGGGGGCAGGCCGGCTTCGGCCCATAGCTTCACCACCGCCTCGCCGCTTTGCGGCGTCAGCTCGCTGGGTTTGAATACCACGGTATTCCCCGCCAGCAGCGCCGGAACGATATGACCGTTAGGCAGATGCCCGGGAAAATTGTAGGGGCCAAATACCGCCAGCACGCCGTGCGGGCGGTGGCGTAGCGTCGCCTCGCCGTCCGCCATCGCGGTCTGCGCTTCTCCAGTACGGCTATGGTAAGCGTTCACCGAAATGGCGATTTTATTGATCATCGCGGCAATTTCCGTTGCCGCTTCCCAGCGCGGTTTGCCGGTCTCCCCGGCGATAACCGCGGTTAATTCGCTTTTGTTCGCTTCCAGTAGCGAAGCAAACTTTTCCGCGATCGCTTTCCGGGCGGCAAACGGCTGACGGGCCCAGGCGGGAAACGCCGCACGCGCCGCGCTGACCGCCAGCGCAACCTGCCCGGCATCGGCATCGTTGCCCTGCCACAGCAGCGCCTGGCTTACCGGGTTATGTTTACTACGGGCCGGGCCGCGACCGCTTTGCCAGTCGCCGTTAATCCATAAACTCATGATTTTTTCTCCTCGGGGCACAAACGAACCAGGCGAATCTGGTCGCCGGGGTGGCATTTCAGGGCATCCAGCTCGCGCGCGCTTAGCACCAGGCGGTCGCTCTCCGGGTCGGCGTAAACTAACATGGCGCGAAACTGCTGGTACTGCTCATTGGCCACCAGGCACGCTGGCCACTCGCCCGGCGCGGGCTGGCCTTCGGCGACGGTGACCAGCCGACTTTTGCGAATAGCCCGCACCCGGTCAATTTCGCATTCCAGCGTCGGGCCGCCGTCAAAAATATCGACGTAGTTGAGATAGCGGAACCCCTCTTTCTCCAGCACCGCGCGGGCCGGGGCGGTTTGCGGATGGACCTCACCGATGACCGCTCGCGCCTCGTCGCTTAAAAAGTCGATATACAGCGGATGCTTCGGCATCAGGGCGGCGATAAACGCTTTTTGCCCGGTACCACACAGATAGTCGGCGCGGGAGAACTCCATCGCGAAGAAGCGCTTTCCAAGACTCTCCCAGAACGGCGAGTAACCGTGTTCGTCGATGACGCCGCGCATTTCCGCCACGACCTTTTCGTTGAAACGTTCGCGAAAAGCGGCCATAAACAGAAAGCGTGATTTTGACAGCAGGTAGCCGTTGCCCTCTTTCCGCCATTTTGGATCCAGGAAGAGCGTGCATAGCTCGCTGCTGCCGGTATGATCGTTACTCAGGAACAGCGTCGGCAGGGCGTTGTAGACGTTAAGCTCTTTCGACGCGTGCACCTGGGTACCAACGCGATAGTTGTACCAGGGGTCGTTAAGCCCCACGGCCACCTCAATGGCGCAAATTCCCGCCACCGCGCCGCTGGCGCAGTCCTCAAGAACGAAGACATACCCCTGCTCGCTTTTGGGCAGCTCGCCGCGCCAGGTCATCTGCGAACGTTCAATGCGCGCGGCCAGCGTGGCTTCATCAGCCGGCAACGACGTCAGGCCGCCGCCGGTCTCTCCGGCCAGGGTCAGTAGCCCCGGCAGATCGCCTTTTTCTACCGGACGGATCACCATCATGATGAGACTCCCGCGAGAAAGCGTTTGCAGGCCAGCTCGAAACGATCCAGACCGCTGTTAACCTCGTCCTCGCTGATAATCAGCGCCGGAGCGAAGCGCACCACGTTGGCGCCGGCAATCAAAATCATCAGCCCCTCTTCCGCCGCCTGATTGCTGATAGCCTTCGCCTTGCCGGCATACTCGTCCTTCAGCACGCAGCCGATAAGCAGCCCCAGGCCGCGGATCTCTTTAAACAGGCCGTAACGCGCGTTGATCGCGTTGAGCCGTTCGCAGAACCACTGATGGCGCTGCTTAACACCATTGAGAACCTCGCGGGTGTTGACGATGGCAAACACTTCCCCCGCCACCGCGCAGGCCAACGGGTTACCGCCGTAGGTGGTGCCGTGGGTACCGACGGTCATCACGCTGGCGCAGCGCTCCGATGCCAGTAGCGCGCCAATCGGGAAACCGCCGCCCAGCGCCTTGGCGGTGGAAAGCAGGTCCGGCGTCACGCCGTAGTGCATATAGGCGTACAGCTCCCCGGTGCGGCCGACGCCGGTCTGGACTTCGTCGAAAATCAGCAGCGCGTTGTGCGCATCGCACAGTTCACGCAGGCCGCGCAGGAAGTCCGCATCCGCAGGCACGACGCCGCCTTCACCCTGCATCGGTTCAACGATCACCGCGCAGGTATTGTCGTCGATCAGCGCCTTTGCCGAATCGAGATCGTTATAGATAGCGTGCTGAATCTGCGGCGGCAGCGGCGCAAAATCCTGCGAATAGGCCGGCTGGCCGCCCGCGGAAACGGTAAACAGCGTGCGGCCGTGGAAGGCATTTTTGAACGCCACGATGCCGCTTTTCTCACTACCGAAACGATCGTGGGCATATTTGCGCGCCACTTTTAGCGCCGCTTCGTTGGCTTCGGCCCCGGAGTTACAGAAAAAAACCCGGTCGGCAAAAGTGGCGTCAATCAGCTGTTTAGCCAGACGCAATACCGGTTCGTTGGTGTAACCGTTGCCGGTATGGCAGAACTTTTCCGCCTGCCCGGTCAGCGCTTTAACCAGCCGAGGATGAGCGTGGCCGAGGGCGTTCACCGCAATGCCGCCGGCAAAATCGATATACTCTTTTCCCTGCTGATCCCACAGGCGTGACCCCTCGCCGCGTACCGGAATAAAAGCCGCTGGCGCGTATACAGGCATCATCCATTCATCAAAGTTGCTACGCGTAATTGACTGAGACATATCGACCTCTTCCGGTAAATAAAAAGTTTAAATAATGTTAATGAATATGGTTATTACGCTGTAAATGTAGATTGCACGGTTCGTGCCAGCCAGAGGTAAAAATGCATAAATCGAGGTCGATAACGAAATATCAATAAGTTACGAAAGACCGCTATTCACATAAAATGCATAAAAAGTGAATAAAAATACTAAAAGAGGCTTTTGCAGTGGAATAAAAAGAAAGATTATGCAGGGGTAAGATATAATTCTATAATTGTGATCCTTGACGAAATTTATCGGCAATAATCGCCCTTTTTTGGCGCAGCGCGTTCCAGAATGGTGCACAGTTTGTGCAAACAGGCTACCAACCGCTGCAATCGGCAGAATAAAGCGCCTTTGCGCAGCCAGCCCGGCGAATTTCTGCTACCATCCCTGCACTATTCACCTTGCACAGTGGCAGCGACTATGAAATTTGTCTCTTTTAATATCAACGGCCTGCGTGCCCGCCCGCATCAGCTGGCCGCCATCATCGATAAACACCAGCCCGATGTCATCGGCCTACAGGAAACCAAAGTCCACGACGACATGTTTCCCCTCGAAGAGGTGGCGAAGCTGGGCTACAACGTCTTTTATCACGGGCAGAAAGGCCACTACGGCGTCGCGCTGCTGACCAAAGAGACGCCGATCGCCGTGCGTCGCGGTTTCCCGAACGATGGTGAAGAGGCCCAGCGCCGCATCATCATGGCGGAAATCCCTTCCCCGTTTGGCAACCTGACGGTGATTAACGGCTATTTTCCGCAGGGCGAAAGCCGCGATCATGAAACCAAATTCCCGGCGAAAGCGGCGTTTTACCAGAACCTGCAAAACTACCTCGATACTGAACTGAATAAAGAGAATCCGGTGCTGATCATGGGCGACATGAATATCAGCCCCACCGACCTTGATATCGGCATCGGCGAAGAGAACCGTAAGCGTTGGCTGCGTACCGGCAAATGTTCATTCCTGCCGGAAGAGCGCGAATGGATGGAGCGCCTGCTGGGCTGGGGCCTGGTGGATACGTACCGCCATGCGAACCCGCAGGATAACGAGCACTTCTCGTGGTTCGACTATCGTTCTAAGGGCTTTGACGATAACCGCGGGCTGCGCATCGACCTGCTGCTGGCAAGCACCCCGCTGGCGCAGCGCTGTGTCGAAACCGGCATCGACTACGAAATTCGTGGAATGGAAAAACCCTCCGACCACGCGCCGGTATGGGCGACCTTTAAGGTCTAAACCGCCGCGTCATCAGGCTCACTGGCCCGCAGAGCCTGAGCCATATCAAAAAAGCCGCCGTCAGCGATTGTGAACGGCGGCAAACTATTATACTGTCGCGCGCACTTTTGACCGCCGCGCAATACAGGAGAACCCAATGCAAAAGAAGCCGTCATAAAGCAGAGTATAAGCTGCTTTTTGTTGTGGTCGTATTGAGCATTGTCGCCTGTATTATTCAGCAGTCGGGTTTTGCCGAGCTGGTTACCCATTTTGACCGTCTGCGCGAGGCCATCCGTCAGAGCGGAGCCTTCGGCTATACGCTCTATATTCTGCTGTTTATCGTCGCCACCCTGTGTTTAATACCGGGCTCTATTTTGGTGATTGCCGGCGGAGTCATTTTTGGTCCGCTCGCGGGGACCTTGCTGTCGCTGCTGGCGGCGACGTTCGCCTCTTCCCTGTCGTTTCTGTTCGCCCGCTGGCTGGGCCGCGAGCTGCTGCTTAAATACATCGGGCAGACGGCGATATTTCAGGCCATTGAAAAAGGCATCGCCCGTAGCGGCGCCGATTTTTTAATTCTGACCCGGCTCATCCCGCTGTTTCCCTATAATATCCAGAACTACGCCTATGGCCTGACGGCGATTCCGTTCTGGACGTTTACCTTTATTTCCGCCCTCACCACCTTGCCCGGCATATTTATCTATACGCTGATGGCCAGCGAGCTTATTCGCGAGGGTGTCACCCCCCTGTTTGTACTGAAACTGACGCTCGCGGGGCTGGCCTTATTTGCCCTGATTCAGGCGGCGAAAAGCTATGCCCGCTATCGGCGGATCGCTACGCCACGTTTACGGTCTAACGATGAAAAATAGCAACGCGCTCTCGCGGATAGCCATTGGCATTACGCTGCTTGCGCTTCTGCTGGCATGGTGGCTGATACCCGGCGTACATGGGTTTATGCAGCGCAGCCTCGAGGCCTTTGCCACGCTCGATCAGCAGGCTGTTGAACGCTTTATCGACGCCTGGGGCCCGCAGGCGGCGCTGGTCTCCTTCGCGCTGATGATTCTGCAGGCGATTATCGCCCCGCTTCCCGCCTTTCTGATCACCTTTGCCAACGCCTCCCTGTTCGGGGCTTTCTGGGGCGGCGCGCTGTCGTGGGTAAGCGCTATGGCCGGGGCGGCGCTGTGCTTTTTTATCGCCAGAGCGCTTGGCCGAGAGGCGGTGGAAAAACTCACCGGCAAAAATGTATTACAGAGTATGGATGGCTTTTTTACCCGCTATGGCAAACACACCATATTAATCTGCCGTCTGCTGCCCTTCGTGCCATTCGATCCGGTGAGCTACGCCGCCGGGCTGACGTCAATGCGCTTTCGCCACTTTATGCTGGCCACCGGCCTCGGCCAGTTGCCCGCGACGATAGTTTATTCGTGGACCGGCAGCCTGCTGACCGGCGGCACCTTCTGGCTGGTCACCGGTTTATCGATCCTGTTTGCGCTGGCCATTGTGGTGGTGGTCGCGAAAGCGCTCTATCTTGAACAACAAAAGAGGCGTTCACGATGAGCTTACCCCCTCTGAAGTCCATTCCGCTGATTCTTCGCCCGCAGGCCTGGCTGCATCGCCGCCACTACGGCGAGGTACTCAGCCCTATCCGCTGGTGGGGCCGTATTCCGCTGGTGTTTTACCTGGTGTCGATGTTCGTCGGCTATCTGGAGCGTAAGCGTTCGCCCCTCGATCCGGTGCTGCGCTCGCTGGTCAGCGCCCGCGTCGCGCAGCTGTGCCTGTGCGAGTTTTGCATTGATATCACCAATATGAAGCTGGCAGAACGCAGCGGCGGCAGCGATAAACTACTGGCGGTCGCCGAATGGCGGGACAGCGCGCTATTCAGCGAGCGCGAGCGGCTGGCGCTGGAGTATGCCGAGGCGGCCAGCATGACGCCGCCGGTGGTCGACGATGCGCTGCGCAACAGGCTGGCAGGTCAGTTTGACGCCCGCACGCTCACCGAACTCACGGCGCTGATCGGTTTACAAAACCTGTCGGCGCGCTTTAATTCAGCCATGGCGATCCCCGCCCAAGGATTGTGCCGGATCCCAACCGATTCAAAACCATAAGGAGCGGTTATGCGCAGTATGTTGGTCTTCGCTTTACTGTTGCTCTCCCCGCTGGCCGCCAGCGCGGGATGGCAATCCACGCTACAAGAAGCCCGCGGCCAGACGGTGTGGTTTAATGCCTGGGGGGGCGATCCGGCGGTTAACCGCTATCTCGACTGGGTCAGCGGTGAGGTGAAGCGCGATTACGCTATCGACCTGCGCATCGTGCATATTGCCGATGCCGCCGATGCGGTCAAGCGCATCCAGAGCGAAGCCCGCGCCGGACGCAGTCAAGGTGGTTCCATCGATCTGATGTGGGTAAATGGCGAGAACTTCCGCACCCTGAAAAACGCCAGTCTGCTGCAAACCCGGTGGGCGGAAACCCTGCCCAACTGGCGCTTCGTTGATACGCAAAAGCCGGTGCGCGAGGATTTCTCCCTGCCGACCGATGGGGCGGAGTCCCCGTGGGGCGGCGCGCAGCTCACCTTTATCGCTCGCCGTTCACAAACGCCCAACGCGCCGCAAAATCCGCAGGCGCTGCTGGCTTTCGCCGCCGCGCATCCCGGCAGCTTCACCTATCCGCGTCCGCCGGATTTTACCGGTACCGCGTTTCTTGAACAGCTGCTGCTGACGCTGACCCCGCGGCCCGACGCGCTGCGCCAGCCGCCTGAGGAGGCCACCTTCGCCGCCGTGAGCGCGCCGCTGTGGCACTATCTTGACCAGCTTCACCCACTGCTATGGCGCCAGGGCCGTGACTTCCCGGCTTCGCCCGCCCGCATGGATGCCATGCTGAAGAGTGGGACCCTCAGGCTGTCCATCACCTTTAACCCGCTGCACGCGCCGCAAAAAGCGGCCAGCGGTGAGCTACCTGAAGACAGCTACGGCTTCGGCTTCAGCCAGGGGATGCTCGGTAATGTCCACTTTGTGGCGATCCCGGCCAATGCCCGGGCGACGGCGGGGGCGAAAGTGGTGGCGAATTTCCTGCTCTCGCCGCAGGCCCAGCTGCGCAAAGCCGACCCGGCGGTATGGGGCGACCCCAGCGTGCTGGATCCAGCGAAATTAAGCGACACTGAGCGGCAGGCCTTTAACGCCGTTGTGCCGCAGAATATGCCGCCGATGCTGGGTGAACCGCACGCGGCCTGGGTAGAAGCGCTGGAGCAGGAATGGCTGCGCCGCTACGGCACGCACTAAGGCTGCTGATCTGGGCCGCCATCGCGCTGATCTATCTGCCGCTGCTGCCGGCCGCTGGGCTAATGGCGCTTCCGGCGCTTCGCCTCTCCCTCTGGCAGTCGCTGTTTGCCGACCCGCAGTTTGGTCAGGCGCTGGCGGCGACTCTCGTCTCAACCCTGCTGTCGGTGGGCGGCGCGCTAATTATCACGCTCACCGTCGTGGCCGCGCTCTGGCCGTCGGGCGGCTGGCGACGGCTGGCGGCCAGGCTTCCGCTGCTGCTGGCGGTGCCCCACGTGGCCTTCGCTACTGCCGCCCTGCTGCTGTTTGCCGAAGGCGGCTGGCTCTCTCGCCTTTTCCCGCTCCTTAACCCGCCGATCGACCGCTACGGCATCGGACTGGGCCTGACGATGGCGATTAAAGAGAGCACGTTCCTGCTGTGGGTGGTTTACGGTCTGCTGGGTGAAAAACGCCTCGCCGGACAGGCAACGGTATTAAAAAGCCTCGGCTACGGACGCTGGCAGTGCCTGAAGTGGTTGGTGTTACCCACCCTGCTTCCGGCGCTGTCGATAGTGCTGCTGGCGACTGCCGCCTGGAGCCTTTCGGCGGTCGACGTCGCGCTGGTGATCGGGCCGGGCAACCCGCCGACCCTGGCGGTGCTTGCCTGGCAATGGTTAAGCCAGGGCGATGAGCACCAGCAGGCGAAAGGCGCCCTCGCCAGTCTGATACTGCTGCTGACCCTCGCTATGATGACGCTGGCGGCATGGGGAGTCTGGGGTATCTGGCGACGACGGATCCCGCCGGTTAAGGGGATCCGTCGCCCGCAGCCGCGGGCGCTAGCCGGGAAAAGCTTCGCCCTTCTTCTACCGCTGTGTGGGGTGGCCTGCGCCCTGCTGCTTGCCGCGGCGGCGCAGACTAGCCTGCCGGTCCAAGATAGCGTCGGCAACAGCCTGTGGCTTGGGCTATGCTCAGCATCGATCGGCGTGGTCATCTGTCTGCTATGGCTGGCGCTGGGCCCCTCCCGCTTCGGCGAATGGATCTGGCTGCCGCTGATTTTACCGGCGCTGCCGCTGGTGGACGGTCAATATCAGCTGGCGCTGTATACGTGGCAGGACGGCGAATGGCTCACCGTTTTATGGGGGCATTTGCTGTGGGTCGTACCGTGGATGCTGTTTATTCTGCGTCCCGCGTGGCGCGCTCGCGATCCGCGCGCGGAGCTCGTCGCCCGCACCCTCGGCTGGCAACGAGGCCGCATCTTCTGGCTGGTCACGTTACCCGCTCTGACCCGTCCGCTGCTGACGGCGCTGGCGGTGGGCTTTTCGGTAAGCATCGCGCAATATCTGCCGACGTTATGGCTGGGAGGCGGACGGGTTGTGACCCTGACCAGCGAAGCGGTGGCGCTGAGCAGCGGCGGCGATACGTCCACCCTCGCCGCGCAGGCGCTGTGGCAGTTGCTGTTACCGGCGCTGTTTTTTGCCGCCACCGCGCTGCTGGCCTGGCTGTTAGGCCGCTATCGACAAGGATTACGCTAATGTTGATCGTCAAAAACCTTACTCTGCGCCTCAAAGAAGAGCCTCTGCTGCGCAACGTCGATTTTTCCGTTGCTCCCGGCGAGGTCCTGACCTTGATGGGGCCATCCGGTAGCGGCAAATCAACGCTCTTCTCCTGGATGATCGGCGCGTTGGAAGAGAGCTTCCACGCCGCGGGCGAACTGTGGCTGGATAATCAGCGCTGCGACAGTTTACCCACCGAGCGGCGCCGTATCGGCATTCTGTTCCAGGATGCGTTGCTGTTCGACCACTTCAGCGTCGGGCAAAATCTGCTGCTGGCGCTTGCCGCTGACGTTAGCGGCCCCCAGCGCAAAGCCCGGGTCGAGCAGGCGCTGGAGCGCGCCGGTCTGGCGGGATTCTATACTCGCGATCCGGCGACGCTTTCCGGCGGCCAACGGGCGCGGGTCAGCCTGCTGCGTGCCCTGCTGGCCAGGCCGCGGGCGCTGCTGCTGGATGAGCCATTTAATCGCCTCGACGTTGCGCTGCGCGCCGATTTTCGCCGCTGGGTGTTCAACGAACTCGCGCGGCAGGCGATCCCCGCGGTGCTGGTCACGCATGATGACCAGGATACGCCCTCCGGAGGGCGCTGCTTGCATATGGGGATCTGGCAATGAAAGCCTGCGCTATCGCAAAGAATTCTCCGCTTATAACGCGGAGAATTGCCGCTCAATTTTCTACTGTCGGGCATTTCGATGAAACGTGTTTCTCAACTGACCGCACTCGCCCTGCTGATGGGGCTTGCTGCCGCTTCCACCTCCGCCGCTGAAACTATGCCAACGCTAACGCTTTCCACGCTGCAACAGCACAATGGCGTCGCCATTGATACGCGTCTTAGCGCTTTCTATAACGGTTGGCCGCAAGGCGCCAATGGCCCTCAGGGCCATGAACCGCAGGCGCTCAACCTCGCCGCCGGCTGGCTTAGCGCAATGACCGACGAACAGCTGGGCGCCTGGGCTAAGCTGCACAATCTGCAGGCCTCAACGCCAATTGCGCTGTACGGCGATGCCGACGACAACGCGAAAGTCGCGGCGCGCCTTAAGGCCGCAGGTTTCACTCATCTCAGCTCGCTTGACGACGCCCTGAGCCAGGCAGAGCGCCTGCAGAAGCTGCCGCACTTTGAACAGCTGGTGTATCCGCAGTGGCTGCACGACCTCCAGCAGGATAAACCGGTCACCGCCGCGCCTGCCGGACACTGGAAGGTGTTCGAGGCCGCCTGGGGCGCGCCGAAGTTTTATCTGCTGAGCCATATTCCGGGCGCCGGGTATATCGATACCAACGAGGTGGAGAGCGAGCCGCTATGGAACAAAGTCTCCGACGCGCAGCTTAAAGCGATGCTGGCAAAACACGGTATTCGCCATGACACCACGGTGATTTTGTACGGTCGCGACGTGTATGCCGCCGCCCGCGTGGCGCAGATCATGCTTTACGCCGGAGTGAAGGATGTGCGCCTGCTCGACGGCGGCTGGAAAACCTGGTCCGACGCCGGGCTGCCGGTCGAGCGCGGAACCCCGCCGAAGCAGAAGCCCGAGCCGGAGTTCGGCGCACCGATCCCGGGTCAGCCGCAGCTGATGCTCAATACCGAGCAGGCTCGCGCCCTGCTGCACCGTCAGGACGCCTCGCTGGTGAGCATTCGTTCCTGGCCGGAGTTTATCGGCACCACCAGCGGCTACAGCTATATCAAGCCGATGGGGGAAATTGCCGGCGCCCGCTGGGGCCATGCCGGAAGCGACTCCACCCATATGGAGGATTTCCATAATCCAGACGGCACCATGCGTAGCGCAGATGATATCGCCGCGATGTGGAAATCATGGAATATTCTGCCAAACCAGCAGGTCTCTTTTTACTGCGGTACCGGCTGGCGCGCCTCAGAAACCTTTATGTATGCCCGGGCGATGGGCTGGAACAACGTCTCGGTCTACGACGGCGGCTGGTACGAGTGGAGCAGCAACCCGAAAAACCCGGTCTCGCGCGGGGAACGCGGCCCGGAAAGCAGTATGTAATTCGCCTGTTGACCATATGAACCGCCGGGAAGCATCCGTCCCGGCGTATTTCCCGAAGACGGCGCTGGCGCACCGGACCGCTGACGACTGCGGCACCGTAGGCCGGCTAAGCGCAGCGCGAGCCGGGAAAAACCTGCCCATCAATCTCTGACCTGCTTCAGGGTCAGGTATCCGCTCCACACCCGCGTAAAGGTCGTCAGCCAGCACAGCGCGCCAAAAATCCACGCCAGCCACGCAAACCACGCCGGGAACAGGCAGCTCAGCACAAACAGCGCGATAGTTTCCGTCCCTTCCGTCAGCCCGCCAAGGTAATAAAACGATTTATGGGCATAGCCCGGATTATCGATCTGATGCTTAGCCGCCAGCGCGGCAAAGGCGAGAAAGCTGCTACCGGTGCCGATAAACGCGAATAGTAGCCAGCCGCCCGCCAGCGCGTTGTGCGCCGGATCGGCAAGAATAAAGCCAAACGGCACCAGAGCGTAAAACAAGAAATCGAGCGAAATATCGAGAAAACCGCCGGCATCGGTCAATCCGCGTCGCCGGGCCAGCGCGCCGTCTAAGCCGTCCAGCAGGCGATTGAGCACGATCGCCGCCAGCGCCGCCGGATACCAGCCCAGGGCTAAAAACGGCAGCGCCAGCACGCCAATCGCAAAGCCAAATAGCGTCAGGCCATCGGGAGAGATAGCCGGACGATCCAACAAGCCGGCGGCAGCGTTAAGGACAGGTTTCAGGCGGGGATGCAAATGACGGTCAAGCACAAAGTCTCTCCAGCGGATTCAGGGTTGTTTGACGGGGACAAGGACGGTGATAATAGGCCATTATCCCGTACAGAACGATGATTCACATGCTAAAAACCCTTGATGTTGTTGCCGCCATTATCGAACGCGATGGGCAAATTCTGCTGGCGCAGCGGCCGCCCCACGCGGATCAACCGGGAATGTGGGAGTTGGCCGGAGGAAAAGTTGAACCCGGCGAAACCCAGGCCCAGGCGCTGGCGCGTGAGCTCCAGGAAGAGCTGGCGATCGACGCCTGGCCGGAATGCTATATCGCCAGCCATCAGCGCGAAGTTTCCGCCCGCCTGATTCATCTTCACGCCTGGTGGGTTCCACATTTTCACGGTGAACCCAGCGCCCGCTACCACAGCCAGCTGCGCTGGTGTTCACCGCAGGAGGCGTTAACCTTTCCTCTTGCGCCAGCCGATATTCCCCTGCTCGAAACCTTTATCGCCCAGCGCGCCGCTCTCCATTCCCGCTAATTTTGTCAGGTGGTTGTCATCGCTTTTGATTATGACCACCGCCTGATTATAAATTTTGCTTTCTGAACAATTTTTCCTTGCTTAACTAACGATTTCCGATGGTATAGTCGGAAAATCGGCTTTTTCAAGGGCCGAATCATAATAAATAGACGCAACCACAACCATAAGGGGAACTTATATCTATGGATCAGACGTGCACTCTGGAAGGTTTTCTCGCCCGCGTTCAACAGCGCGATCCAAATCAAACTGAATTTGCTCAGGCGGTCCGCGAGGTGATGACCACCCTGTGGCCATTCCTTGAGGAAAATCCGCGCTATCGTCAGATGAATTTGCTGGAACGTCTGGTTGAACCGGAGCGTGCTATCCAGTTCCGCGTCGTTTGGGTTGATGACCGCAATCAGGTTCAGGTTAACCGCGCCTGGCGCGTGCAGTTCAACTCCGCCATCGGCCCTTATAAGGGCGGCATGCGTTTCCACCCCTCCGTAAACCTGTCGATTCTGAAATTCCTCGGTTTTGAACAAACCTTCAAAAACGCTCTGACCACCCTGCCAATGGGCGGCGGTAAGGGCGGCAGCGACTTCGATCCCAAAGGCAAAAGCGATGGCGAAGTGATGCGTTTCTGTCAGGCGCTGATGACCGAACTCTATCGCCACCTCGGCCCGGATACCGACGTGCCGGCCGGTGATATCGGCGTGGGCGGTCGTGAAGTGGGCTTTATGGCCGGGATGATGCGTAAGCTCTCCAACAACAGCGCCTGCGTATTCACCGGTAAAGGTCTCTCCTTCGGCGGCAGCCTGATTCGTCCGGAAGCCACCGGTTATGGTCTGATTTACTTCACCGAAGCGATGCTTAAGCGCCACGGTTTGGGCTTTGAAGGGGCTCGCGTCGCGGTGTCCGGTTCGGGCAACGTGGCGCAGTACGCGATTGAAAAAGCCATGGAGCTCGGCGCACGGGTGATTACAGCTTCCGACTCCAACGGTACCGTGGTTGATGAATCTGGCTTCACCAAAGAAAAACTGGCGCGCCTGATCGACATTAAAGAGCGCTGCCACGGCCGCGTGGCGGATTACGCGCGCGAGTTCGGCCTGACCTACCTTGAAGGCAAACAGCCGTGGTCCGTGCCGGTGGATATCGCTCTGCCATGCGCCACGCAGAACGAGCTGGACGTCGACGCTGCCCGTCAGCTGATTGCCAACGGCGTGAAGGCCGTCGCGGAAGGCGCCAACATGCCAACCACTATTGCGGCGACCGATCTATTCCTCGAAGCGGGCGTGCTGTTCGCGCCGGGTAAAGCGGCGAACGCCGGCGGAGTAGCCACTTCAGGTCTGGAAATGGCGCAAAACGCCGCCCGCATGGGCTGGAAAGCGGAGAAAGTGGATGCCCGTCTGCACCATATCATGCTGGATATCCACCACGCCTGCGTTGAATACGGCGGTGAAGCGAAGCAGACCAACTACGTACGCGGCGCGAATATCGCCGGTTTCGTGAAGGTCGCCGACGCAATGCTGGCGCAGGGCGTTATTTAAGTCCACTCGCTGAATGAACCCGGTATATGGGTTCGGCGCATAATTGAAAAACCCCGGCTTCCCGGGGTTTTTTATTGCGGGCTTTCCGCCGCGGGGCCGGAGGCGGATTTTTTATCTTTCGCTTTGGCTCGGCCTTTCCCCTTGCTAAAGCTCTTCTTGCCGTCGCCCGGCGCCACAATTCCGCGGAAGCGGCGTACCGGCGTGCTCCTGGCCTGGTCGATAAGCTGGAACAGGGTACCGACCAACGGCTGCATAAAGTCCTGATAGCGGCACTGTTTCTCGCTGATTTGCGTCAGAATCGACTCCCAGTGGGCGGTCATATCCGGACGCGTCGCCATTTCAGGCAGCGAATGGAACAGCGCCTTCCCGGCGTCGGTAGAGTGGATATAGCGCCCTTTTTTGGTTAAGAAGCCGCGCTTGAACAACAGTTCAATAATGCCGGCGCGGGTCGCCTCCGTACCGAGGCCGTCCGTTGCGCGCAGGATCTTCTTCAGGTCTTTATCCTGCACAAAGCGGGCAATGCCAGTCATCGCCGATAGCAGCGTCGCATCGGTAAAATGACGCGGCGGCTGGGTCTGACGCTCCACCACTTCGCCTTTTTCGCACAACAGTTCGTCATCCTTTGCCACCACCGGCAGCGGCATGCCGTCATTCTCTTCATCGCGCTCTTTATTGCCCAGCAGAGTTCGCCAGCCCGCTTCCGCCAGAAAACGCGCTTTGGCCACGAACTTGCCGTTGGCGATATCAAGATCGATCTGACATTTGCGGAACACCGCATCCGGGCAAAACTGCATCAGATACTGGCGGGCAATCAGGCCATAAACCTTCTCTTCGTTGTCGCTGAGCTTCACCTGTGAACTGCGGGCGGTCGGAATAATCGCGTGGTGGGCATCGACCTTTTTATCGTCCCAGCAGCGGTTGCGGATCTCCGGATCCACCACCGGCTGCGGCAGCAGATCCGCCGCGTGCACGCTGATGGCGTTCAGCACCGCATGGCGGCCGGCAAAATGCTCTTCCGGCAGGTAGCGGCTATCCGAACGCGGATAGGTAATCAGCTTATGGGTTTCATACAGCTTCTGGCAGATATCCAGCACGTTCTGCGCGCTAAAACCAAAGCGTTTCGCGGCTTCAATCTGCAGCGCCGAGAGGGAGAACGGCAGCGGCGCTGGCTCAGAGTCCCGCTTATCGTTATAAGCGGTGACCGTCGCCGGCTGGCCCTCAATGCGCTTGACGACGTGCTCGGCAAGCGAGCGATGCAGCAGTCGCCCCTCTTCATCCTGGTACGGTTCGCAGGCCTCGCTGGGCACCCAGGTGGCGACAAAACGCTCATCCTTGGGGGTAACGATATGCGCCTTTACGTCGAAGAAGTCTTTGGCGACGAAGTTTTCAATTTCTTCATCGCGGCGTACCACCAGGCCAAGCACCGGCGTTTGCACGCGCCCGACCGAGAGCACCCCCTGATAACCCGCGTTACGACCAAGGATAGTGTAAGCGCGGGTCATATTGATCCCGTACAGCCAGTCGGCGCGGGCGCGGGCAAGCGCCGAGACGCACAGCGGAACAAATTCGCTGTTGGCGCGCAGGCGGTTAATCGCCCGCTCCACCGCCTGCGGGTTAAGATCGTTTATCAGACAGCGCTGCACCTGCTGACGCTTTTCCGGCGCCAGCTGCAGATAGTCAAGTACCTCATCCACCAGCAGTTGCCCCTCTCTGTCCGGGTCACCTGCATGAATGACTTCCTGCGCATCGCCGAGCAAACGCTTAATCACATTAAGCTGTTTGGTCACCGAGGGCTTAGGCTGGAGCTGCCACTTTTCCGGCACGATCGGCAGGTCGAGCAGGTTCCAGCGCGCATAGCGCGCATCATAGACGTCGGGCTGGGCCTGCTCCAGCAGGTGGCCAATGCACCAGGTGACCACCTGCCCGTTACCGCACTCAATATAGCCGTCGCCTTTGCGATGCGGTTTTGGCAACACCTCGGCGATGGCGCGGCCGAGACTCGGTTTTTCTGCAATAAACAGCCGCATGAAATCAACGGATCTCAATCATGGGGCGTCCGCCGCGGGCGGTAACCAGCTCGCCGATAGCGCTAAGCGTGATACCAAATTCAGCGGCGGCAGCCTGCACCTCAGCTTCGGCTTCCGGCGTTACCGCCAGCAGCAGACCGCCGGAGGTTTGCGGATCGCACAGCAGATCGCGCCACTCTGGCGGCATTTCGCCCATCAGATGACCGTAGCTGGCGAAGTTACGCCCGGTACCGCCCGGCACCGCCCCTGCCGCGATGTAGGCTTCGACGCCGGGTAATTTCGGGATATCGGCATAGGTAAGCTGCGCCTGTACGCCCGCGCCGCGGCACACTTCGCTGAGGTGGCCCAGCAGTCCGAAACCGGTGACGTCGGTCATCGCCTTCACGCCGTCAATGTTGGCGAACGCCGAGCCGACGAGGTTCATCTGGCACATGGTTTCCGTCGCCAGCCCCTGGTGCTCAGGCTTCAGCAGCGACTTTTTCTCCGCGGTGGTCAGCACGCCAATACCCAGCGGTTTAGTGAGATACAGCTTGCAGCCGGCCTGCGCAGTGCTGTTTTTCTTCACCCGCTCGGTCGGAACGACGCCGGTCACGGCAAGCCCGAAGATGGGTTCCGGAGCGTCAATGGAGTGACCGCCGGCAAGCGCGATCCCCGCCTGCTGGCAGGCAAAGCGCCCGCCCTCAACCACCTGACGGGCAATTTCCGGCGCCAGGGTATTGATGGGCCAGCCGAGAATAGCGATCGCCATAATCGGCTTACCGCCCATGGCGAAAATATCGCTGATAGCGTTGGTCGCCGCAATGCGCCCAAAGTCGAACGGGTTGTCGACGATCGGCATAAAAAAGTCGGTGGTGCTGACGATCGACGTACCGTTGCCGAGATCGTAGACGGCGGCATCATCGCTGGTTTCGTTGCCCACCAGCAGATTCGGGTCGATAAATTTGGCCTGGTCGCTTTGCAGAATAGTTTCCAGCACCTTAGGGGAAATTTTACACCCGCAACCGGCTCCGTGGCTGTATTGCGTTAAACGAATGGCTTGCTCGCTCATGGACATCTCCTGTCATTGCAATCCCGCTATGGTAGCGCCCAAATGGCGGAGTGGTAAGTGCGACAGTCCGAAATCGCGTATGGTTGCTCATTAAGCAGACAAAAAACCGATTTTGCGATGCGGCCCCGCTTTTTCAACGTGATTTTACCCTTTACTAAAAAATGACAGAAATATGACAAGCATAAATTCTGTTTTCTCTGGACATATAACAACGTAAGGAAGTTTTCATGAAAAAGCGTGTTCTCGCCGTTTGCCTGGCCAGCCTCTTCTCCCTTAACGCTTTCGCCCTGGTTCCCGCCGGTAACGACGTCACCACCAAACCCGATCTCTACTACCTGACCAACGCCCAGGCCATCGACAGCCTGACGCTGCTGCCGCCGCCGCCGGAAGTGGGCAGTATCGCGTTTTTGAACGATCAGGCGATGTACGAGAAAGGCCGTCTGCTGCGCGGCACCGAGCGCGGTAAGCTGGCGGTTGAAGACGCCAACCTGAGCGGCGGCGGCGTCGCCAACGCCTTCTCCGGCGCCTTCGGCTCGCCCATTACCGCCAAAGATGCGCCCGAGCTGCACAAGCTGCTCACCAATATGATTGAAGATGCCGGCGACCTGGCGACGCGAGGAGCAAAGGAGAAGTACATGCGCATTCGCCCATTTGCGTTTTATGGCGTCGCCACCTGTAACACCAAGGAACAGGATACGCTGTCGAAAAACGGCTCCTACCCCTCCGGCCACACCTCTATCGGCTGGGCCACCGCTCTGGTGCTGGCTGAGATTAATCCCCAGCGGCAAAATGAAATCCTTAAGCGCGGCTTTGAGCTCGGCGAGAGCCGGGTGATCTGCGGCTATCACTGGCAGAGCGACGTAGATGCGGCGCGTATCGTCGGTTCGGCGGTCGTCGCCACGCTGCATACCAATCCGGCCTTCCAGCAGCAGCTGCAGAAAGCGAAAGAGGAGTTCGCGAAAAGGCAGAAGTAAAGTCGTCACCGTTAAAAACCCGTAAGCGGCGCCTGAAACGCCTGGACTACGGGTTCCCAGCCGTTCGCGGTTTGGTAGCCCGGACAGGTGCGCCAGCACCGCCTACGGGAAAGGCGTCAAGTCTGATACACCAACGCTGCATCCACCCGGCTCTCGCTGCGCTTAGCCGGGCTCCCCCCCGAGGCGGCGGTGAGCCGGGACCGCCCGGCATAATGAGAACGGACTCAGAAGCGCGTCACGAACGGCGCGGTATCCGGCAAAGCGATGGTTGTTGACGCTTTGAGCTGCGGGGTCCCCAGATAGAGAAATCCCACTATTTTATCCTGTTCGCGGCAGGCAAATCCTTCGCGTACAACCGGGCTTTCGGTTAACGCGCCGCTGCGCCAGATGCCGTTAAACCCCTGCGCCACGGCAGCCATCTGCATGGCCATCACCGCGCAGCCCGCCGACATCTCCTGCTCCCATTTGGGTACTTTTGGATGATCTTCACAGCGAGCCACCACCGCAATGATCAGCGGCGCGCGAAACGGCGCGTTGCGGGCTTTTTCAATCGCTTTTTCATCTCCACCTGCCGCCACCGCGCCTTTTTCCAGCAGCTGGCTGAAGCGCTCGCGCCCTTCATCGGCAATAATGAAGAAGCGCCACGGCTGTAGCGTCCCGTGGTCTGGCGCGCGCAGGCCAGCGCGCAGGATGTTTTCCAGCTGTTCGCCCGCCGGAGCCGGGTCGGTCAGACGTGAAGCGCTGCGGCGATTAACCAGTAGTTCGAGAGCATCCATCTGTATAACTCCTGTGATGTGATTTTTCACAAAATTAACATGAGCAAGGATTTTGTTACAGCCCAACGGGTGATTCCTGCTGACAACTGACGGCACTCTCATTAGGATAGCCAGACGCGGCGGCCCCTGCGGCTCGCCCATTTTTGATTATGGTTAGGGAGAATACATGCGAACTCTTTGGCGACTGCTCGCCGGATTTTTTAAATGGACATGGCGCGTGCTCAATTTCATTCGCCAGCTCGCACTGAACGTGGTTTTCCTGGTGCTGGTGCTGGCCTGCGTCGGCATCTGGGCCCAGTTCAGCAGCACAACGACAGAGCACACTACCCGCGGCGCGCTGCTGCTGGATATCACCGGCGTGGTGGTCGATAAACCCTCGGCCAGCAGCAAGCTTGGCGTGATTGGCCGCCAGCTGTTTGGCGCCAGCTCCGATCGCCTGCAGGAAAACTCGCTGTTCGATATTGTGCAGACGATTCGCCAGGCGAAAGACGACCGCAATATCACCGGTATCGTGCTGGATCTGAAGAACTTTGCCGGCGGCGATCAGCCATCGATGCAGTATATCGGTAAAGCGCTGCGCGAATTCCGCGATAGCGGCAAGCCGGTATATGCCATCGGCAGCAGCTACAGCCAGGGTCAGTACTATCTCGCCAGCTTCGCCAATAAGATCTGGCTTTCGCCGCAGGGCGAAGTAGACCTGCACGGCTTCGCGACCAACGGCCTGTACTATAAATCGCTGCTCGACAAGCTCAAGGTATCGACCCATGTGTTCCGCGTCGGCACCTACAAGTCAGCGGTAGAGCCGTTTATCCGCGACGATATGTCTCCGGCGGCGCGCGAAGCGGATAGCCGCTGGATCGGCGAGTTGTGGCAAAACTACCTCAACACCATTGCCGCCAACCGCCAGATCACCGCACAGCAGTTGTTCCCCGGCGCTCAGGGCGTGATTGACGGCCTGCGTAAAGTCGATGGCGACACGGCTAAATACGCGCTGGATAACAAGCTGGTTGACGAGCTGGGCACCTCAACCGAGGTAGAGAAAGCGCTGACTAAGCAGTTTGGCTGGAGTAAAGCGGATAACAACTACAGCGCGATCAGCTATTACGATTACAGCGTCAAAACGCCTGCCGACCAGGGCTCCGCGATTGCGGTTATCTTTGCTAACGGCGCGATTATGGATGGCGAAGAAACGCCGGGTAACGTCGGCGGCGACACCACCGCCGCGCAGATCCGCGACGCGCGCCTGGATCCGAAAGTGAAAGCGATCGTGCTGCGGGTTAACAGCCCTGGTGGCAGCGTCAGCGCCTCAGAAGTGATTCGCGAAGAGCTGGCGGCAGCGAAAGCAGCCGGAAAACCGGTTGTGGTATCGATGGGCGGCATGGCGGCCTCCGGCGGTTACTGGATCTCTACCCCGGCGGATTATATCGTCGCGAACCCCAGCACCCTTACCGGCTCTATCGGTATCTTTGGGGTGATTAATACCGTCGAAAATACCCTCGGCTCGATTGGCGTCCATACCGACGGCGTGGCAACCTCGCCGCTGGCCGATGTTTCCACCACCAAAGCGCTACCGCCGGAAGTGCAGCAACTGATGCAGCTCAGCATCGAAAACGGCTACAAGCGCTTTATCACCCTGGTGGCGAACGCGCGTAAGAGCACGCCGGAGAAAATCGACCAAATCGCTCAGGGCCACGTCTGGACCGGTGAAGATGCAAAAGCAAACGGTCTGGTCGACAGCCTTGGCGACTTTGACGACGCGGTGGCAAAAGCCGCCGAGCTGGCGAAGCTGAAACAGTGGCATATCAACTATTATCAGGAAGAGCCGACCTTCTTCTCGATGGTCGTCGATAGCCTGACGGGTTCCGTTCGCGCGGCGCTGCCGGCAGCGGTACAGGCGTATCTGCCCGCACCGGTCGCCGCGGCGGCCAATGCGGTGAAAGCCGAGAGCGATAAGCTGGCGGCATTCAACGATCCGCAGAACCGCTACGCGTTCTGCTTAACCTGCGCCAATATTCGTTAATCCTCTGCCGCCCCATCCCGTGGGGCGGCATTTACTTTATTTTTTCTTCCGCCCCTCTATACTGCGCCTGTCTACGTTTAACCTAAGCGATGCTATGCAGAAGAAATCTATTTACGTTGCCTATACCGGCGGTACCATTGGTATGCAGCGTTCTGAACACGGCTATATCCCCGTTTCCGGCCATTTACAGCGCCAGCTGGCGTTGATGCCCGAGTTTCACCGCCCGGAGATGCCGGACTTCACCATTCATGAATACGCCCCGTTAATGGACTCTTCCGATATGACGCCGGAAGACTGGCAGCATATCGCCGACGATATTCGCGACCATTATGACCAGTACGACGGTTTCGTGATCCTCCACGGCACGGATACCATGGCGTTTACCGCCTCGGCGCTCTCCTTCATGCTGGAAAATCTGGGGAAACCGGTTATTGTGACAGGGTCACAAATCCCGCTCGCCGAGCTGCGCTCTGATGGCCAAATCAATCTGCTCAACGCGCTGTACGTCGCCGCCAACTACCCGATTAACGAAGTGTCGCTGTTCTTTAATAACCGCCTCTACCGCGGTAACCGCACGACGAAGGCCCATGCCGATGGCTTTAACGCCTTCGCATCGCCAAACCTGGCGCCGCTGCTGGAAGCCGGTATCCATATTCGCCGGCTCGGCACACCTCCCGCTCCGCACGGTAACGGCGAACTGGTAGTTCATCCCATTACGCCGCAGCCGATTGGCGTGGTGACAATTTATCCCGGCATTTCCGCCGACGTGGTGCGCAACTTCCTGCGCCAGCCGGTCAAAGCGCTGATCCTGCGCTCCTATGGCGTCGGCAACGCGCCGCAGAACGGCGAGTTTATTCAGGTCCTGACCGAGGCCAGCCAGCGCGGTATCGTGGTGGTTAATTTGACCCAGTGTATGTCCGGTAAGGTCAATATGGGCGGCTACGCCACCGGCAACGCGCTGGCGCAGGCTGGCGTGATTAGCGGTTTTGACATGACCGTTGAAGCCACGCTGACCAAGCTACACTATTTGCTGAGCCAGGATCTGGACGTGGCGTCTATCCGTGACGCCATGCAGGAGAATCTGCGTGGCGAACTGACACCCGATGAGTGAGGAGGAGCACATGACCCAACGCGCGCTGCTACTGGTCGATTTACAAAATGATTTTTGCGCCGGCGGCGCACTTGCCGTCCCGCAGGGCGACAGTACGGTGGACATCGCCAACCGGCTTATCGACTGGAGCCTGGAACGAGGCGAAACGGTGGTTGCCAGCCAGGACTGGCACCCGGCGAATCACGGCAGCTTTGCCAGCCAGCATCAGGTTGAGCCCTATACCCAAGGCGAGCTTGACGGCCTGAGGCAAACGTTCTGGCCGGATCACTGCGTGCAAAATAGCGAAGGCGCGGCGCTGCATCCGCTGCTCAAAAAGCAGGATATTGCCGCCGTATTCCACAAAGGCGAAAATCCGGCCATTGATAGCTACAGCGCCTTTTTCGACAACGGTCACCGGCAGAAAACCCGGCTCGATGCGTGGCTGCGCGAGCGTGAAATAACCGAGCTAACGGTGCTGGGGCTCGCTACCGACTACTGCGTCAAGTTTACCGTGCTCGACGCCCTGACGCTGGGTTATATCGTCAACGTCATAACCGACGGCTGCCGCGGGGTAAATATTCAGCCACAGGACAGCAATCTGGCGTTTATGGAGATGGCCGCCGCGGGGGCAACGCTGTATACGTTGGCGGACTGGGAAGAAACCCAGGCGTAAAATCTGCCGACAGGACGCCGTGCGGCCTTCCTCCCGGGGCGGCGTAAAACGCCTTGCCCGGGCGACAGGTCCGCGCGGTTTCGTATCCTGGACAGATGCGCAGCATCGCCTCCGGGACTCCGCAAAAGCATCACCCAAGGCTCGAAATCTCTTCCAGCGAAACTTTGCGCGTTTCGATGCCAAAGCAAAACAGAATCAGCGCGCAAAGCACCAGCATGACGCCCAGGACGATAAAAACTCGGATCGAACCGTAGCGCGTCAGCAGGAGAGCGACGCCGTAAGGGGTAAATACCGCGACAATTCTTCCTACCGCGTTAACAAAGCCCGAACCGCGTAGCCTGAGATGCGTTGGCCACAGCTCCGGTACATACACCGCAGAAGCAAAGCAGACGTACATGTACAGGAAAAAGATCATCACCAGACCATAGCTTAGAATGGCCCACTCCGCGGTCTGAATAGAGTAGACGTAACCGAGCAGCGCGATAATCATCAGCAGTGAGGAGCCAAATAATCGGCGCGGAAAACGATCGATAATCAGCGCGGCGATAAATATCCCCACCGGCGCGCCAATCATAATAATCGCGGTCATCAAGATAGACTTCGTCACGTCGATCCCCGAATTGACGAAAATCGTTGGGATCCACACCGTGATGGTATAGAGCGAAATGTTCATGGCGATCAGTACCGTGATCGCCACCAGCGTCCGCCGCAGCATCTGGCCTTTAAAAAGGAGCCAGAACGAACCGCTCTCCGCGCACGGCTCCGCCGGGCCAGCACCCTGCCAGGGCGGTAAGGTGATGCTTTTCTCTTTCTCAATTTGTAACTCCACCTGCAGGAGATGTTTTTCAGCGGCGTTGCGTTGCCCCTTGCCTGCGAGCCAGCGGGGGGATTCAATAAAATATTTCCCCGACAGATACCATGCCAGCAGCATTGCCGTGCCGCCGAGCAGAAACATCATCCGCCAGCTTAAAAAGGCAATCACCACGACGCCGATGGCCGCCGACAACATGGGAGACCAGTTGCCGACAAACGACAGCCGGGCGGACCATTTTCCGCGCACCGCGGGCGGAATAAATTCGGTAAATGAGGCATAGCCCACCATGATCAGCGCCCCCATTCCGCAGCCCATCAGACAGCGGAAAAAGATAAGCCAGTACATGTTGGGTACAAACGTCGCCGCACAGGCAGAGATTCCAACGATAAGTAAATTCACACGAAAGGCTTTGCGACGGCCAAGATAATCACCCATAAAACCGCCGGTCAGCGAGCCGATAAAGTAGCCAAACATCAGCGCTGAGGTGAATGCCGCATTCAGGTAATTATTTGACCAGCCGTTACTGACTAATTTTGCCAATACTATGTTGCCGGAATAGCTGAGAAAACCGGTGATTAATAAGCTGAAACTAATAATGCCGAAAATACGAAAATGAAATCGTGATAAGGGTAAGCGATCTAATCTTGCACCGATAGGGTCACATTGTTCCATCTGGATGCCTCAAATTCAGCTAAAATTATTAAGTATGGCGTTCGCGGCAGAGTTAATTTTTCCGCGCCATCCATCATCATTAATTTTTATGGCATTGCTCAGGTGCAAACTAAAACAATATCGACACGACCAACGGTGACGTTAATAAACGAGTTGAATATTATTTTCTTTACAGAATGCAATCCACTGTGCACCCGGCGCCTTATTGGTAATAAGGTAATTAATATGACTAAAACCCACGAGCTGGACGAAAGCTTTACGATCGAACTTTGAATGATCGACCAGCAGCGCCACTTCTGTCGCCTGGCGGATCATGGTTTTCTTGATTTCCGCTTCCGCTTCGTTAGAGTCCAGCGCCCCGCTTTGCATATCGAGACCCTTGCAGCTCATCACCATAATATCAACATGATAACGACTGATAATTTCCTTAGTGATCCGCCCCTGCAGCGACAGCGTATTTTTATTCAGCTCTCCGCCGGTGGAAACAACGTTTATTTCCGACTGCGCCAGTTCATGGAAGGCTTCCGCAGAATTGGTCAGCAGCGTGAGATCATTTCTTTCCTTCAGCAGTTTTAATAACTCCATCGCCGTACTGCTGGAATCAGCGGCCATAGTGGTTTTATTTTTAATAAACGGCAAGGCGTTACGGGCAATTACCTGTTTCTCTTCAAAATGAGACTTTGCGCGCTTATAAAAATGAACATTATCGGACAAAGCGCTGGTATTTAATACTGCGCCACCGTACGTGCGGGTCAAAAAACCTTCATCTTCAAGCTTCTCCAGATCGCGGCGAATCGTTTCCTCTGTGACCTGGAAAATTGTGCTCAAATTAGACACCGTCACTTTCTTATCGTTAGCCACCATTTGCTTAATGGCCTGAATTCTGTCTTTTGCCGCCACGGTAACACCTCTGTTTCCTGCAAAGTCATTATAATCCCCTGGTATTCGCCAGGTCATGTTTGTTTTAAAAATAACATGTCCGAATCACAGATTCCAATATTCTTTTACACAGAAACAGAGGTCAGTCACGCCGCGCTTATTTGGTCTCCAGCGCTTGCGCCATTCGTCTCATCAGTAATGAATCATCGTCGGTCAGCGCGATGGTCAGCGCGTCGATATTCTCGCGCACCTGTTCGGGCGCCGTAGCGCCGCTAAGTAAAGTGATTAAATCGCTTTGCTTTAGGATCCACGCCAGCGCCAGGGCGGGGATGGCGCAGCGATATTTCTCGCACAGCGGCTGCCACTGCTCGAGCATATCAATCACGCGCAGCATATTTTCCCGCTGGAACCAGACTTTGTTGGCCCGCGCGCCGCCGGGAACATAATCCCGCGTGATAGTTCCGGACAGCAGCCCCTGCTCGAGCGGCGAGTAAACCTGTACCACGATGCCGTTCTGCTGGCACAACGGCAGCAGCTCGGCTTCCAGCGCCCGGTCAAGGATGCTGTATTTGGCCTGCACGATATCCAGCTCGCCGTGTTTGAGATATTCCCTGATATGTCCGACATCGACGTTCGCTGCGCCGATAGCGCGGATCTTTCCCTCTTTCTTTAGCGCGTTCAGCGTCGCTACGGTCTCCGCAATCGGCGTAAAGCAGGGTTCGACCGACTGCCAGTGGGTCATATAGATATCAATGGTGTCGATACCCAGTCTTTGCAGGCTGGCATCCACCTCTTCGCGAATCGACTCGGGCGTCAGGTTTTTATACAGCTGGCGATCCCCCACTTTATTAAACAAACTTCCCGTCCGCTCCCAGACGATGCCACATTTGGTCTCAACCACTATATCGCGGCGCGGCAGCTGCTTTAGCGCCTGACCAACAATCACTTCGCTATTGCCGAAGTTGTAGCCCGGCGCGGTATCAATCAGATTAATTCCGCAGCGATGCGCCTCAATAATGGTGTCGATGCAAATCCGCAGGTCGAGATCACCGTTCCATGCCGGGCCGCCGCCGATGGCCCATGTTCCTAATCCCATGCGGGAAAGCCTAATGTCCGTACTGCCTAAAGGAATCATTTTCATCTGTCGCTATTACCCTTCGTATTCGTCGAGAAGTTGTTCCACCAGCTTTCTGTTTTTCACGCCCGTTGTGGCGCCCACGCTGAGGACCGATATCGCCGCCGTGGCGTTTGCAAACAGCGCGCATTCGCGCAGCGGTTTGCCTTCAAGCAGCGCAGAGATAAATCCCGCGGCAAAATTATCCCCGGCGCCGATGGTATCGATGGCGGTAATCCCTGAAACCGCCGGAACCGCCATCTTCATATCGGCCCGCTTAATAAAACAGCCACTCTTGCCGGTCTTAATGACGACCGTTTTCACGCCGCAGTTCAGGAAACTATCGGCAATCTCATCCAGCGTCTCTTTCCCGGTGAGCAGTTTTGCCTCGGCAAAATTGGGAAACAGATAATCGACATAGCCCAGCGCCTGGCGAATATCATCCAGGGTTTCGTTAAGCCGCGGCTTAATCATATCGGCGCAAATAATCAGCCCGTACGCTTGCGCCTGAGTGAAAATCTCCGTTAACGCTTTGCCGTCGAGCAGCGGACTATTAAATATACTCGCCAGCGACAGCAGCCTAGCCTGTGAGAAGCGCTTAAAATCGACATCGTTAATATTCAGCTGCCACAGGCTGCCGTTGCGGTTAGTGACAAAAGTACGTTCGCCATCAGCGGTCACTAAACCTACGTTGATGGAGGTATCAATTTCGCTATCCTGCTTCAGGCTATGGATATCAATATTCTCCCGGCGGCAGTGTTCAAGAATAAAATGACCTGCCGCATCATTCCCTACCCGACTGATTAATGCCGTCCGATGTCCAAGGCGAGAAATAATCGTCGCCTCATTAATTGCATCCCCCCCGGTGGTCATCGCAATGCGTTCTAATGGATAAGAATCGACATCAAAGATATTTTTACTCACCGGCTGCAGGGGAATATCCACGATGGCAGCCCCCAGACAAATAACCTCGATATTATCCATAGTGTCATTCCGCTTTCCCGTCAGAGCCAAACAGTTTGATTTTCTCCAGCGCGCGGGCTTTTACCGCCTTGCGGACTTCACGCTCAACGTGCAGAAACGGCTGATTCTGGTTCTCCTGGACCGCCGCCATCGCCGCCTGACACAGTTCGGTGTGGATATTGATTTTCGCAATGCCTAATGAAATGGCCTTCTTGATATCCGCATCGCTAATGCCGGACGCGCCGTGCAGCACCAGCGGAACGGCTACTGCCTCGCGCACGCGCTTAACCACATCAAAATTCAGTTTCGGTTCTGAGGTATAGACACCATGCTGGTTGCCAATCGCCACCGCCAGCGAATCACAGCCGGTACGTTCGACGAATTCCGCCGCCTGATCCGGATCGGTATAGTGATAGTCGGCCAACGCTTCTTCGTAGACCGTTTCGTTCCCCACGTGACCCAGCTCCGCCTCAACCGGAATACCCAGCGGATGGAAGAAATCCACCGCCTCTTTGGTCAGGCGAATATTCTCTTCGAAGTCAAAGGCCGAGGCGTCGCGCATCAGCGAATTCATGCCGTGGACCCAGGCGTTATGGATAATCTCCATGCTGCGGCCATGATCCCAGTGAGCAATCACCGGTACCGATGCCTTTTTCGCCATCGAAACCATCATATGCGAAAAATCTTCAAACGAGGTATTGCCCACAAATCCAGTACCGAAAGAGATAATCACCGGCGACTTAGCCTCTTCCGCCGCATCAATCACCCCCATTAACATTTCCGCATTCCACACGTTAAAGTGGGCAATCGCATAATGTTTATTCCGGGCATCATTTTCCCAATATTTAATATCTGCCAGCATGGTTGTTTCTCCCTTTGCAATAAATTAATGGTTAACTTTAATAACGCCTTTAATGATTTCACGTTTGTTATTAACGGATTCGTCAAACGCGCGCTGAACATCCTCAAAATCGTAAATATGCGTCACCATCGACTTCACATCGAAACGCCCGGAGGAAATAGCTTCAATGGTGACCGGATAGCGGTTGGCATAGCGGAAAACGGTCTGAATCGAAACTTCACGGTTAATCTTGAGGAAATTGATCGCTGAATCACCGGGAACCGTACCGACGATCATGATTTTCCCTCCGCGCATGACCAGATACGGAGCCTGCTTAACGGTGACGGCCGAACCGGCAGTTTCGAATACGATATCGGCCCCCATATCGCCGGAGAACTGCTGGCAACGAGCAACGGTGTCCTCTTTCGCGCCGTTGATAACGACTTTGGCGCCAAGCTTCCCGGCCATGGCAAGGCGTTTTTCCAGCACATCCACCACCGCAATGTCGGTTGCCCCCAGGCAAAGGCATGCCTGCAGAGTCATTAAGCCAATACAGCCTGCGCCAAGAATGACGATTTTCTTGCCCGGCTTTACGTCCGCCAGCATCGCGGCATGCATGCCTACCGCTGCGGGCTCAACCAGCGCCCCTTCCAGGGTGTCCATGTTATCGGGCAGCTTATAAGTGAAGCTCTCTGGATGGCACAGATAGTGGGTTAATGCGCCGCGGTAATTCGGCTGCGTGGCCATAAAGTCGACGTCGGGACAGATATTATATTTTCCCTCCAGGCAGTAGCGGCAGTGGCCGCACGGCACGCCAGGCTCAATATTCACCCGATCGCCCGGTTTAAATTTGCTCACGCGGTTGCCCACCGCCACCACCGTACCGGCGCATTCGTGCCCCAGACCAATTTCCTGATTGGGATCTTTCGGGGGAATAAAGGGACCCGATTCAAAACCGTGGACGTCTGAGCCGCAAATACCGACGTATTCAATTTTTATCAGCACTTCATGCTCTTTCGGCACCGGGATATCGGCGGCAATAATTTTCATCGTGCCCGGCGTTTTTAATATTGCTTTTACATTTTTCATATTATTTCCCGTCAATATTATTTGCTGGTAACTGCATCAATACCGAGGCTTTCGACAGAGACGCCTTTAGTTTCAATTCCGATGGTCGCAATAGCGATGGCGACAATGATGGAGACGGCCCCCAGCAGCACAAACACCCCGGTCACGCCGTAACCGTTAAGCAGTATCGCCACCGCATAAGGCGCGGCGATGCCGCTGATTCGCCCTACCGCGTTTGCAAGCCCCGATCCGCGAAGCTTCGCTTCGGTCGGCCATATTTCCGGCACATATACAGCTGAGGCATAGCACACGTACATATAGACAAACGTAATCAGGAAGAAGCCTATTAAGGTAATCAGCAGCATGCTGGTTTGCAGCGAATAGATATATCCCAGTACGGCAATTAACACTAATAGGCCTACACCCATCTTCTTTCTGGGAATTTTATCCATCACCAGCATAGCGATAAAAATCCCGAACGGCGCGCCGAACATACTCATGGTATTTAATACAATCGAGTCTTTCAGATTAATTCCCTGGGTCATAAATATCGTCGGCAGCCAGTTAATTAAGGTGTACTGGACGACATTCATGGCTATCAGCACGAAGGAGCCTAAAATTACCCGCTTCAGTAATACACCTGTTAATAACGCTGAATAGGGCACGGCGCGCGGTGGTTTACCGTCATCGGCGATAATTACTGGTGGCAGCGGTTTGCCGGTCTGCTGAATCACCCGTTCTTCGATGGCCCGCATCACCTCTTCAGCTTCCGCATAGCGTCCACGAGACTCCAGCCAGCGGGGCGATTCAGGAAAACTGCGCCAGGCAATCACGGTGGCTATCAGCGACAGCACGGCGGGGATCAGCAGTTGAACGCGCCAGTTCCATTCCGCACTAATTAGCGGTGTTAATCCCATCGCGATCAGCGAACAGAGCGGATAAGACCAGTTGCCGATAAACGAGACCCGACTGGACCAGGTGCCGCGATTTCTGCCGGGCATATACTCGGTAAAACCGGCGAATAAGGTGACCAGCAGCGCGCCTAATCCGACCCCCATGACAAAACGACTGGCGATCAGGAAGGTCATGTTCGGGGAAAATGCCCCGACGACCATCGCAACGATATGAATCGCTTCATACAGAATGAACGCATTTTTACGCCCAATTTTATCGCCGATGATGCCGCCGCCCAGCGCGCCAAGAAACATGCCCGCCGTGGTAATGGCGGAGAACGTGGCGGTGGTCGAATTATCGGTCCAGCCGAGCACCTTTAATTGCGCAAGAATTAATCCGCCAACGGCATTGCTCCAGCAGACCAGTAACCCGAAAGCGACCATGGCAAACATTGCCGAGTGCCAGCGGCAGTCAGGCAGGCGATCCAGCCTGGCGCCGCAGTGCGGTTTTGCTATCTGTTCCATCGGATAACGTTCCTTTCATAAAGGGGTTATTCATCAAAGTCGTAAGTCATGATGACTTTGATCGCGGTTTTATCGACCATGGCGTCAAACCCTTCACGCCATTGCGACAGGCCAATAC
This sequence comes from Klebsiella pasteurii, assembly GCF_018139045.1. Lineage (NCBI taxonomy): Bacteria > Pseudomonadati > Pseudomonadota > Gammaproteobacteria > Enterobacterales > Enterobacteriaceae > Klebsiella > Klebsiella pasteurii. The sequence continues at coordinate 547,084 of NZ_CP073236.1, read as the reverse complement.
GGTGCGTGATCATCGGTTTGACTTTGATCGCGCCGCTGGCGAGCAGGCGAATGGCGTTACGCCAGGAAGTGGAGTCATAGGCCATATGCCCGATGATGCTTTTGTTCCACGCGGTGATATCGTTGATGGAGAAGTCCAGCGGTTGGAAGCCCATGCCCACGCGCACCACTTCACCGTTAGGACGCAGCATTTCGATGGATTGTTTAAGGGCGATATTGGCGCCGGAACATTCGATAACCAGCCCCAGATTATCTTTGCCGCAAATCGCCTGGCAGCGGGCGACCACATCCTCAGTAGAAGCGTTGACTACCGCCGTCGCGCCGAGCGCTTTGGCTATAGGGAAACGTACCGCGACATCCTCTTCCAGCCCGACCATTACGATATTTACGGCCCCCATAATGCGTGCCATCTGTACGGAAAAGAGCCCAAGTGGACCGGTACCGAAAACCACGACGTCCTGACCGGGAAGAAATTTGGATTGTTGGGCGAGCGACTTATAAGCATTACAGATAGGATCCAGCACCGCCGCGTCTTCGTAATCAACGCCCGGCGGAATCTCCCACAGCGCATGACGATGGATTTTGAGGATCTCTCCCGGCACCAGGCAGTATTTTGAAAATCCGCCGCCCCAGGTATTGTTGTCCAGCCCCAAATTCACTTTTTCTGCACAACACAGAAAATCACCCTGTTCGCAGGCCGGACAAACGCCGCAGACGTGCCCGCTATTGTCAGAGACCACCCGCTGGCCGACTTTCCAGTCCTTGACCTTGTCACCCACCTGGATAATGGCACCGGCAAATTCATGGCCGCGTATGGAGTTAAATTGATCGGAACCGCTGTCGACATTGTAGTGTTTCATATCCGCGCCGCAGATGGCGGCGGCTTTGATTTCAATCACCACGTCATCCGGGCCACACACCGGTTCCGGAACGTCAATCATCTTATAGCCGCCAAAGGCCTTACCAAATCTTGCCAGTGCTTTCATTGCGTCTTCCTTTGTTTAATGGTTTTGCTTCAGTGGAGGCAATACTTAACCACAAAATCTTTGAGGTCAATATTAAATCTTTAAAACACAGATATTGATCTGCATTTCACAACTTAGATCACAAATACGGCAACATTCGTCCAGGGAGGTGATTGAATTGAAGACATGGCGTGGTCACGCGACCGCTCCGCTAATGCAGCCGTGAACCGCTTCGCATTTTTGCACAGCGGAAGATGCTAGCCTGCACGAGCTGTTTTTTTCGCCACGCCATTTCCGTGGCGTGTTTGTTTTTCAATGTCACTTTTAAGTCAAGTCAAAGAGGATCCGCTATGAAACTTTTGCCTTTGCTGGCAGCTTTACCCCTGCTCTGCGCGAGCGTTGTTTCCGCTAACACGCTGATGTCCGTCGGTTACTTTAACGGCGGCGGCGACGTCACTGCCGGTCCCGGCGGCGATATTGATAAACTGGACGTACGCCAGATCACCCATCTCAACTACTCGTTTGGTCTGGTCTATAACGACGAGAAAGACGAAACCAACGCGGCCCTGAAAGACCCGGGCAAGCTGCATCAGATTTGGCTGTCGCCGAAAGTACAGGCGGATTTGCAGAAAATCCCCAGCTTGCGCCAGCAGAACCCAAGCCTGAAAGTGTTGCTTTCCGTCGGCGGCTGGGGGGCGCGCGGATTCTCCGGCGCAGCGGCAACGAAAGACACCCGGGCGGTGTTTATCCAGTCGGCGCTGGCGATCATTGAAAAATACGGCCTCGATGGCATCGACCTCGACTGGGAGTATCCGGTCAACGGCGCGTGGGGGCTGGTCGCCAGCCAACCGGCCGATCGCGATAATTTTACCGCCCTGCTGAAAGAACTGCGTGCGGCGGTAGGGAAAAACAAACTGGTGACCATCGCCGTAGGCGCAAACGCGGAGAGCCCAAAAAGCTGGGTGGACGTCAAAGCGATTGCGCCATCGCTCGACTACATCAACCTGATGACCTATGACCTGGCCTACGGCACCCAATACTTCAATTCCAACCTGTATGATTCAACCCGCTGGCCGACGGTCGCTGAAGCAGATAAGTACAGCGCTGACTTTATAGTGAACAACTACCTTGCCGCTGGTCTAAAGCCGAGTCAGATGAACCTGGGGATTGGTTTCTATGGACGGATACCAAAACGCGCCGTCGAACCGGGTATTGACTGGAGCCAGCCGGACGCGCAGAAAAACCCGGCCACCCGCCCCTACTTCGCGGCTCAACAGATTGAGCTGTTCGAATCGCTGGGCGTCGATCTGACCAAAGACACCTATGTGAAATATAACGATATCGTGGCGAAGTTAATCAACGATCCGCAGAAGCGCTTTACTCAGCATTGGGATGATGAAGCGAAGGTGCCGTGGCTATCGGTACAGTCCGCCGACGGTCAAGCCCTCTTTGCGCTTTCCTATGAAAACCCGCGCTCGGTAGCCATCAAGGCCGACTATATCAAGAGCAAGGGTCTGGCGGGCGCAATGTTCTGGGAGTACGGCGCGGATGACCAGAACCAGTTGGCGAAACAGCTGGCCGAGTCATTGGGGATCAAACGCTGAACTGCGCGGTGTCAGCGCGTGCACAATAGGTTATGATAACCGCATTCCGCTGCGCCAGCTCCGGCGCAGCTTTTCATTTGCAACAGAAGGCATGGGTATTATGGCTTATATCCCGAAAAACTACGCCCGTCTGGAAGTCGGTTACCGCGAAAAAGCGCTGAAGCTCTTCCCCTGGGTCTGCGGACGCTGCTCGCGTGAGTTTGTCTATTCAAACCTGCGTGAGCTGACGGTGCACCATATCGATCACGATCACTCCAATAACCCGGAAGATGGTAGTAATTGGGAGATGCTGTGCCTGTACTGTCACGATCATGAGCACTCAAAATATACCGAAGCCGATCTGTACGGTTCGACGGTGGTCGCCGGCGAAGATGCGCAGAAAAGCGTCGGCGAAGCGAAATATAACCCCTTCGCCGATCTTAAAGCGATGATGAATAAGAAGTAACGCGGTGACGCATCAAAGCCCGGCGCGCATCTGGCCGGGCTGACGCAGGCCTTTTCAGGCTCAGGATTTAAAGGTCGCGATAGGCTGCGGCGTAATGCCAAAGTCAACTTTCAGCTGCTGTTTACTTTTCATCACCATCTGCCCATTGGTATCAATGGTCATATGCTGTGCGTCAACGTTGTAGCGCGCCTGCCAAAGCATCACCAGCTGCAAGCAATTCTCTTTCTGTTCGTCAGTCAACGCCACGCCGTCCGGCCATTTACCCAACTCCACCGCTGTTGCCAGGCGCTGATAAACTTCTGGCGTCATACCGTCAATAATCCGATCGATTTCCATCTTCCGTTATCCCCGTTTGGAATAATTTGCTGAATCGTTTTTTCAACCCTTAATTTGCTCACCGTTTTCATCATTGGTGAACCTTAACGAGGCCGAATTAACGCAAAAACGTTCTCCGGTGGGCTGAGGGCCATCCGGGAATACGTGCCCAAGGTGAGCATCGCAGTTTCCGCAGCGGATTTCCGTGCGCTGCATACCGTGGGAGTAATCATTTAGGTAGCGGATTGCGTCATCACTGAGGGGCTCATAAAAGCTCGGCCAGCCGCAGCCGGAATCATACTTGGTTTGCGAGTGGAACAGCGCGGCATCGCACACCAGGCAGTGGTAGACGCCATCGCGTTTATTGTGCAGCAACCGCCCGGTGAACGGCGGTTCAGTACCGTGATTCTGCGTCACGTAAAACTGCATCTCGCTCAAATTTTTTTTGAGCTCGTCCGAAGAGGGTTTATTCGACATTGACTTGCTTCTCGCTGTGAAAGGACAACTTTTCACGTCAATTCTAACAAAATATTAACAATGAAGCGTGCACTTTTGTTCTAAACTTAGGCGACGCCAAAAGGCAGCCACACAATTGTGATGAACATCACATTTTTATCTTCAATGACCTTTAAAATTCCGGGCGCAGCCCCCATATGGAATTGGGCTCAAAGGGAAAGTGGGATAAATCGACCGCGCAAAGGCATGCTCTGGATTGATTTGTCGCAATGATTGACACGATTCCGCTTGACGCTGCGTAAGGTTTTTGTAATTTTACAGGCAACCTTTTATTCACTAACAAATAGCTGGTGGAATATATGACTATCAAAGTAGGTATCAACGGTTTTGGCCGTATCGGTCGCATTGTTTTCCGTGCTGCTCAGGAACGTTCTGACATCGAGATCGTTGCAATCAACGACCTGTTAGACGCTGACTACATGGCTTACATGCTGAAGTATGACTCCACTCACGGCCGTTTCAACGGTACCGTTGAAGTGAAAGACGGTCATCTGATCGTTAACGGTAAAAAAATCCGTGTTACCGCTGAGCGTGACCCGGCTAACCTGAAGTGGGACGAAGTGGGTGTTGACGTTGTTGCTGAAGCAACCGGTATCTTCCTGACCGACGAAACCGCTCGTAAACACATCACCGCTGGCGCGAAAAAAGTCGTACTGACTGGCCCGTCCAAAGACAACACCCCGATGTTTGTTAAAGGCGCTAACTTTGACAAATACGAAGGCCAGGACATCGTTTCCAACGCATCCTGCACCACCAACTGCCTGGCTCCGCTGGCAAAAGTTATCAACGACAACTTCGGCATCATCGAAGGTCTGATGACTACCGTTCACGCAACCACCGCGACTCAGAAAACCGTTGATGGCCCGTCTCACAAAGACTGGCGCGGCGGCCGCGGCGCAGCTCAGAACATCATCCCGTCCTCTACCGGCGCTGCTAAAGCTGTAGGTAAAGTCCTGCCAGAACTGAATGGCAAACTGACCGGTATGGCGTTCCGCGTTCCGACTCCGAACGTATCCGTTGTTGACCTGACCGTTCGTCTGGAAAAAGCTGCTTCTTATGAAGAAATTAAGAAAGCAATCAAAGCTGCTTCTGAAGGCGCAATGAAAGGCGTTCTGGGCTACACCGAAGACGACGTTGTATCCACCGATTTCAACGGTGAAATCTGCACTTCCGTATTCGACGCCAAAGCGGGTATCGCTCTGAACGACAACTTTGTGAAACTGGTTTCCTGGTACGATAACGAAACTGGTTACTCCAACAAGGTTCTGGACCTGATTGCTCACATCTCCAAATAAGTTGAGATGAGACAGTAATCTGTAAGAGCGACTTCGGTCGCTCTTTTTTTTGTCTGAAGATAAAGGATTGCGTAATGATTAATAAAATTTTTGCCCTCCCGGTTATCGAACAGCTTACCCCTGTACTTTCCCGCCGCCAGCTTGATGACCTCGAGCTGATCGTCGTTGACCATCCGCAGGTGAAAGCGTCCGTGGCTTTGCAGGGCGCTCACCTGCTCTCCTGGAAGCCCGCGGGTGAAGAAGAAGTCCTGTGGCTCAGCGGCAATACGCCGTTTAAAAACGGCGTTGCCCTGCGCGGCGGCGTGCCGATTTGCTGGCCGTGGTTTGGTCCTGCTCAGCAGGGTCTGCCCTCCCACGGCTTCGCCCGCAATCTGCCCTGGGCTCTGAAAGGGCATGATGAAGATGAAAAAGGCGCGGTGCTGACCTTTGAATTGAAAAGCAGCGACGCTACCCGCCAGTACTGGCCGCACGAGTTCACCCTGCTGGCGCGTTTTAAGTTGGGCAAAACTTGCGAAATTGAGCTGGAAGCGCACGGCGAATTTGAAACCACGTCTGCCCTGCATACCTATTTCAACGTCGGCGACATTGCGGCAGTGAAGGTCAGCGGTCTGGGCGACCGTTATGTTGATAAAGTGAAAAACGCGGAAGAAGGCGTATTAAGCAACGGCACAGAGACTTTTCCCGATCGTACCGACCGCGTGTATCTGAATGCCGAAACCTGCAGTGTGATTCACGACGATGCGCTGAGCCGCAACATCGACGTGACCCATCATCACAACAGCAACGTAGTGGCCTGGAACCCGGGTCCGGCGCTTTCCGTCAGCATGGGCGACATGCCGGATGATGGCTACAAAACCTTCGTCTGCGTAGAAACCTGCTGCGTGACCGAAACCCAGAAGGCCAGCGAAGAGAAACCTTCGCGCCTGGCGCAAACCCTCCGCGTGGCGAAACGCTAACGCATAGCAGGATAGCGAGCGGGTTAACATCGTGCTGCCGGGCGGCGGCTAACGCCTTGCCCGGCATACGCGACTGATTGTGCTCGTATTTGGCCGAACGTAGAGTTGGGCTTTCCTTTACACCATATCCAGCGGCGTTTTTCTGGCCGGCGCCGGGTAAGCTTTATCCAGAAGCGCAAGCTCCTCGTCGTTCAGCACCATATCCAGCGCCGCGGCATTCTGCGCGACATGCTCAATGCTCGACGCTTTCGGGATCGCCAGTACCTCCCGGTGGCTAATCACCCACGCCAGCAGAATCTGCGCCGCGGTCACGCCCCGCTGCTGCGCAATATTTTTCACAACGGTATGATTTAAAAGTCCATTGCGCAGGCGACCAGCCTGAGCCAGCGGGCAATACGCCATTACCGGCAGCCGCCGCTGCTGGCACCACGGCAGCAGGTCATACTCAATACCGCGGGAAGCCAGATGATAGAGCACCTGATTGGTCGCGCACCGTTCGCCGCCCTCCACCTGCCAGAGCTGATGCATATCATCGTTATCGAGATTCGACACGCCCCAGCGGCGAATTTTACCCTGCGCAACCAGCGCTTCCATGCCGGCAACCGTCTCCTCTAGCGAATAATCTCCGCGCCAGTGCAGCAGGTAAAGATCCAGATAGTCGGTATTGAGGCGGCGCAGGCTGGCCTCGCAGGCGCTGGCTATTTTGCGTCCACCAGCATTCCATGGGTAGACTTTAGACACCAGCACCACGCGATCGCGTTGCCCGCGAATCGCCTCGCCGACGACCTCTTCAGCGCCGCCGTCGGCGTACATTTCCGCCGTATCGATAACCGTCAGGCCAAGATCGATGCCCGCGCGCAGTGCAGCCACCTCCTGCGCGCGCAGCGCTGGGTTTTCACCCATATACCAGGTCCCCTGCCCAATAACGGGAACCGCCGGATGCTCGCCAAAATGAATGGTCCTTTCTGCCATCGCTACCTCCCGTAAATGATTGCACCACCATAATGCAAAACAGGGCGAAACGCCCTGTTTTGATGCACAAATTGCCCTGTAATAAAGCACTATCAGAAGGAGTAAGTGATCCCGGTAGAAATCAGGCCGCTCCAGGATTTGTCCACCATCGGGCTATCGGTGATTTCATCGGACAGACGGGTATAGCGCGCCACGCCGTATACGCTCCAGTCGCCAAGGAAACGATAGTTTGCCGACAGCTCGAGGTACGGGTTCCAGCTGCTGTCCGGATCGTAGCTGCGCATGCCGCTGCGATTCGACTCATGTTTCGAAACACCATAGTAGTACTCGTTCTGGTTGTCACTGTTCCACTCCACGCCAATACCCGGCGTAAGCGTCAGGTTGCCGTTGGTATAGCGATACAACCAGGCCAGATCCCATACGATACCGTTGCTGTTATCGAGGGTGTCCCCGGACAGCGCGGTGCGCAGGAAACCGTACTGCGTATAGTGTTCGTAGGAGAGCCCCGCCATCACCGTGGATTTACGTTTATCCAGACGACGCATCTGCTGGCTATCGCTGTCGCCAGGCTTAAAGTACATCGGCGACCAGTACGCGGTCACAGAGAGCTTGTCATTGGTATCATTCCACAGGTAGTAACCACCACCTAAGCCGCGAAACCAGAAGTTATCGCTCTCATAATTAATAACGGGCACCGGGTAAACATCAGCATCATATTGCTTGTAGGGATGTTCGACGACACCCACACCCGCCCCTAAAGTGAACTTCCCTTCAGCGTGTACGGCGGATGCTGAACTCGCAATCAACACACCAAGTGCCAGAAGTTTGATTTTAGTCACGATCCATATTCCTGTTGTCAAATAATCAGCGCAGGCAGTTTAACGTTGTATACGTCATGCCTCAAATTCTTTACCAGTCATTACACTGAACTCATCATTTTCTCATCGTCAGATGACTACTAGCTGACACCTGAATGACAGCGCCATGACGCCGCAGGACAAGAGGTGCAAAAAAGAGACCGTTTTCCGGATGAGTTATTGATATGTCATTGAAATTGATTTTCTACGCCATGCAAGTTTTCCAAATGCATCTACGCTTTAATTTAGAAGAAGTAAATGCGGGGCACGTTATACAGATACTTCGCCAACCTGGCATAAGGGTTGCTGGAGTATCAGAGAGCGCTATGCAGCTTACCTCTTCCGGGGGCTCCCACTATTCATATGAACGGCTCTCAACCTGTGCTAAAAACGAAAGGACGGCATGCCATGAATATATTCGATCACTATCGCCAGCGCTATGAAGCTGCCAAGGACGAAGAGTTCACACTGCAGGAGTTTCTTACCATCTGTCGGCAAGATCGCAGTGCTTATGCTAACGCAGCAGAAAGATTGCTGATGGCCATCGGTGAGCCGGTCATGGTCGATACGGCCCTGGAACCCAGGCTATCCCGTCTCTTTTCAAACCGGGTCGTGGCACGCTATCCGGCCTTTGAAGAGTTTTACGGGATGGAAGATGCCATTGAGCAAATTGTTTCTTATCTGAAGCACGCCGCTCAGGGGCTGGAAGAGAAGAAACAGATTCTGTACCTGCTGGGACCCGTGGGCGGCGGTAAATCATCGCTTGCCGAACGCCTGAAGTCCTTGATGCAGCGTGTCCCTATCTATGTACTTAGCGCAAACGGAGAGCGCAGCCCGGTCAACGACCATCCGCTGTGTCTGTTCAACCCGCAGGAGGATGCGCAAATCCTCGAAAAAGAGTACGGCATTCCAAACCGCTATCTGGGGACGATTATGTCGCCGTGGGCGGCCAAGCGCCTGCATGAATTCGGCGGCGACATCACTAAGTTCCGCGTGGTGAAAGTGTGGCCGTCAATTCTGGCGCAGATCGCCATCGCCAAAACCGAGCCCGGCGACGAGAACAACCAGGACATCTCCGCGCTGGTCGGTAAAGTGGATATTCGTAAACTGGAGCACTACGCGCAGAATGACCCGGATGCCTACGGCTACTCCGGCGCTCTGTGCCGCGCCAACCAGGGGCTGATGGAATTCGTCGAGATGTTTAAAGCGCCTATCAAGGTGCTGCATCCGCTGCTGACCGCCACGCAGGAAGGCAACTATAACGGCACCGAAGGGATCTCCGCCCTGCCGTTCAACGGGATCATCCTCGCCCACTCCAACGAATCGGAATGGGTGACCTTCCGGAATAACAAAAACAATGAGGCCTTCCTCGACCGCGTGTATATCGTCAAGGTGCCTTACTGCCTGCGTATCTCAGAAGAGATCCGTATCTATGAAAAACTGCTTAATAACAGCGAACTGACCCATGCGCCTTGCGCGCCGGGAACGCTGGAAACGCTGTCGCGCTTCTCGATTCTGTCGCGCCTGAAAGAGCCGGAAAACTCGAGTATTTACTCAAAAATGCGCGTCTATGACGGCGAAAGCCTGAAAGACACCGACCCGAAAGCGAAGTCCTATCAGGAGTATCGCGATTATGCCGGCGTCGATGAAGGGATGAACGGCTTGTCGACCCGCTTCGCGTTCAAAATTCTGTCGCGGGTCTTTAACTTCGACCACGCCGAGGTGGCCGCCAACCCGGTGCATCTGTTCTACGTTCTGGAGCAGCAGATCGAGCGCGAACAGTTCCCGCAGGAACAGTCAGAACGTTATCTTGAGTTCCTGAAAGGCTATCTGATCCCGAAATACGCCGAGTTTATCGGCAAAGAGATCCAGACCGCCTATCTTGAATCCTACTCTGAGTATGGGCAGAACATTTTCGACCGTTATGTCACCTACGCCGACTTCTGGATTCAGGATCAGGAATACCGCGACCCGGATACCGGCCAGCTGTTTGACCGCGAGTCGCTGAATGCGGAACTGGAAAAAATCGAGAAGCCCGCCGGGATCAGTAACCCGAAAGACTTCCGCAACGAGATAGTCAACTTCGTGCTGCGCGCCAGAGCGCACAACAGCGGGCGTAATCCAAACTGGACCAGCTACGAGAAGCTTCGCACGGTTATCGAGAAGAAAATGTTCTCCAATACCGAAGAGCTGTTGCCGGTGATTTCCTTCAACACCAAAACGTCAACCGATGAGCAGAAAAAACACGATGACTTTGTCGACCGCATGATGGAGAAAGGCTATACCCGTAAGCAGGTTCGTCTGCTGTGCGAATGGTATCTGCGGGTACGTAAATCATCCTGATAGACCGGCCCGACAGCTAACCGCTGTCGGGTTAATAATAACTGCGAAGACCCAATGACATTCAGCGACGGGCTATTTTCCGCGTCTGAATGGCCGGGGCATTGTTGGCAAATGCAGTACAGGAGGGCATATGACCTGGTTCATAGACCGACGCCTGAACGGGAAAAATAAAAGCGCCGTCAATCGGCAGCGCTTTCTGCGCCGCTATAAAGCGCAGATAAAGCAGTCGATCTCCGAGGCCATCAACAAGCGCTCGGTGACCGATATTCAGAGCGGAGAGTCCGTCTCCATCCCAACGGACGATATTAACGAACCGATGTTTCATCAGGGACGCGGCGGCCTGCGCAATCGCGTACACCCCGGTAACGATCACTTTGTACAAAATGACCGTATTGAACGCCCTCAGGGCGGCGGTGGCGGTGGCGGCAGCGGTCAGGGGCAAGCCAGCGCCGACGGCGAAGGCCAGGACGAGTTTGTCTTTCAGATTTCGAAAGACGAATATCTCGATCTATTGTTCGAAGATCTCGCCCTGCCAAATTTGAAGAAAAATCAGCAGCGTCAGCTGACGGAGTATAAAACCCATCGCGCGGGCTATACCGCTAACGGCGTTCCCGCCAATATCAGCGTCGTTCGCTCGTTGCAGAACTCGCTGGCTCGGCGCACGGCGATGACCGCCGGTAAACGCCGGGAGCTGCACGCGCTGGAAGAAGACCTCGATACCATTAGCAAAAGCGAACCGGCGCAGCTGCTGGAAGAGGAGCGGCTGCGCAAAGAGATAGCCGAACTGCGGGCGAAAATCGACCGCGTCCCGTTTATTGATACTTTCGATCTACGTTACAAGAACTACGAAAAACGGCCAGAACCGTCCAGCCAGGCCGTCATGTTCTGCCTGATGGACGTCTCCGGCTCCATGGACCAGGCGACCAAGGACATGGCAAAACGCTTTTATATTCTGCTGTATCTGTTCCTCAGCCGGACCTATAAAAACGTCGATGTCGTTTATATCCGCCACCATACGCAGGCTAAAGAGGTCGATGAACACGAATTCTTTTATTCGCAGGAAACCGGCGGCACGATTGTCTCCAGCGCCCTGAAGCTGATGGATGAAGTGGTTAAAGAGCGCTATGACCCGGCGCAGTGGAATATCTACGCCGCACAGGCCTCGGATGGGGATAACTGGGCGGACGACTCACCGCTGTGTCACGAACTGCTGGCGAAGAAAATCCTGCCCGTGGTGCGCTACTATAGCTATATCGAGATAACCCGTCGGGCGCACCAGACGCTGTGGCGGGAGTACGAACACCTGCAGTCGACCTTCGAAAACTTTGCTATGCAGCATATTCGCGACCCGGAAGATATTTATCCGGTATTCCGCGAACTGTTTCACAAGCAGACCTCAAAAGCGGACGGTTAAACTTTTCCCGACAGCCAGCACAGACGCTGGCTGTTTTTTACCCCGCCTTACCCGGCCCGCCCCTGTTGCAGGGTGCCGGGATCAATCTCCGACATAATCAGGTCGGGTAAGCTCTCCAGCTGGTGCACCTTGCCGCACTTAACGATGATCTGCCGCGCCTTGTCGTATCCCGGCGCCCAGAGTCGATTATTCATCCGCACATCTTTATAGACCGCAATAAGCGGTTTTTTCCACGCTGCCGCCATATGGACCACCGAGGTATCCGGCGAGATAACTAAATCGGACTGGGCAATAAGCGCCATGCAGTGATGCAGCGTTTTAAACGGGTTCACGCAGACCTTTTCCGCAAGGGGAATACGGATTTCATTGCGGTGATCGAGCAGGATGATGTTGACGTCGGGATAATCCTGACACAGCCTGGCGATAAGCGCTGCCAGCTGCGCCTGCGACATACTACGGTCCTGATGCCCGGCAAAAATATTAATCACCACGTTACGCCCGTTCAGCGCCGCCAGATATTCGCGAACCTGCTGATTAACATCCTGCGGGATATGCAGGTCATAAGAGTGGAGATATTTCTTATCCAGCTGCAGATAATCAGCGATGATCGAAAATGTCTTGCTGACGTGCCAGTTTTCACAGTCAAAATCAAAAGACCGGGTATAGTGATTGATGGAAGGCCATTTATTAAATCCCAGTACAACCCTGGGTTTTATCTGCCGTAAAAGCAGCATCCGGTGTACCGGAATATCAAACAGCGACGGGTCAATTACAACATCGTACTTATTATTCGCAAGCTCATTAATAACGGAGCGAGGAACATTATGGGTAAATTTGCGCAAATAATCCGCCGATTCAACATTATCAGCCTCATAGATATGGCGAATACGCGGGTTATGGCGCATGACCTGGCTATTCGATTTGGTCAACAGAAAGTCAACGGTCATTCCGGCCTCATGGAGGCATTTAACCAGCGCTGAGTCTACCACCACGTCGCCGATCGCCCCTTCATTACGCATTAGCAGTACCGTTTTGACAGAGGTTAAATCAGCTTCGCGGCGCACCCGACTATCCCAGAACGCTTTAGCGATATAGACTCGCAGGATATTGCGCATTTTCTTAAAAAAATAATTACGACGCCTGTTTAGCTCCCTTATTTTTTTAAACTTCCGGGGGGATGCCTGCACCGCTGAGTTTTCCATCATCATAACCTCATTACCGCTATCAAAAGTACCGCCTGTTACCCTGCTAAGGACTGGTGAAAATAAGAAAAGTTCGCTTGATAATTAACATTATTTCATTTTTAGCGGCGACAGGATAGCCGCAGGGGGATTATTGCAGCATATTTTATTGAGAACAAAATGAGTGAAAAATGGATTTAGTCGAATATTTACGATAGCAATATAACTTAGCACCCTTATATTTAATAGGCTATTTATCATCATAACCGTCCGGTCATGACGCATGACGATGCTGGACAGGCGACCAGTATGCTTATCATCGGTCATGGCGCCACCGGGCCACGCATGGTAGAATCATCTTAATTGTGCTGGCGAAATTATCATCATGAAATTACAGAATAAATTACTCCGTTATTTCATTTCTGCGGGGGTGGTTGTCCTGACATCTTCATTTCTGGTGTATGAATTAGTCGCCAGTCATCGGGATATGTCAGAATACATGCGATATATCGTCGAAAAGGGCGAATCCGCCTTTCTGTACGATAAATATCAAAACCAGCTCGTGATCTCCCAGTTCTCGCGAAAGCTGGATACGCAGCCGACTGCTGAAAAAGCCCAACGGGCCTGCGCCAGCGTCGAGAACAATGGTAAAGTCTTCGGCCTTAATATCGCCGGGCATACCTTCCCCGGACTTCACGGTACGCTCAGTACCACTCAGGCGTCATGCGGGCCGTGGATTAACGATCTGCCGGCGCTGCAAGCATTTGATGCTGCTATCGCCCAAAGTAATATGAACTCAGCGTTAAATGCGGCGACATTCAAATCTGACAAACGTTTCCGCTACTATCTTGATTTAGATAATAAGTATGCTTATTTCTATTCACCGATTGAGATAAATAGCAGCCCAGTCGCGAACTGGAATTTTCTTCACGACAGCAAGCTGGGCATCACTCAGAACAGCCTTAACGGTTTACTTCGCGGCCGCACGCTGATTTCCAGCATCTATGCTGACGCGTTAACCGGGCAGAATATTTTGTCATTTTTAACCCCGGTTTATCATCGGGATCGGCTGAAGGGCATCGTGATGGTGGATGTCACTCGCCATGATATTGAGAAACTTCTTTATACCGCCGACCGCCCTTTGGTCTGGCGCTATCTCGACATCACGTTAACGGACTCCGACTCAACATCTGAAATCCGCGTACACCGCAGCAATACGCATTTTTTCAGCTATGCCCACCATAGCCAGAAGGTGGCGGAAAACCTGCATATTGCGCTGTCGCTGGATATGACCTATTTTCTGCTTAGCTCCTGGAAGCTATTCCTGTTTTACCTGATATCTACCGGCGTTTTACTGCATCTGGTACGTATGCACTTTCGTCTGTATATCGACGTTTTCAAAGAAAACATTAGTGATTCTTTAACCGGTCTCTACAACCGAAAAATTCTCTCCTCGCTGCTGGAATCGCGTATGCAAAAGCTCACAGAGCAAGGGGTGAATATCGTGTTTATGGCGCTGGACTGCGACCGGCTAAAATACCTTAATGACACCTGGGGGCACGACGAAGGCGACCGCGCGATTGTGCTGCTCGCGCAGTCCATTTCCGCCGCCATCCGTAAAAGCGATTACGGCATCCGTCTGGGCGGCGATGAGTTCTTCCTGATCCTGATCGATTATGAGGAGCAAGAGGCGCAAAATATCCCTGCGCGTATTCGCCAGCACCTGAGGGCAATTGATATTAACCGGCGCGTTAATTTCTCATGGGGCGCCTGCAGCATGGCGCCGGGGGATAGCCTGGCCGACGTAATGAAAATCGCCGATGCCCGGCTGTACGAAAATAAAAAGCAAAAAAAACACGCTTACCCGGGGCGAGAGGATTAATCTTGAGGTTTTATTTTTAAGGAAAAAAACGACATGAACGCGCCAGTAAAAGTGAGTATTCATCAGCAGCTGTTGGCGCTGCTTAACCGCGACCATGCCCGCTACCGGGTCGTGGAACATGAAGCCGTCGGAAAGTGTGAAGCCGTGTCGAAGATCCGCGGCACCGCGCTGGGTCAGGGAGCCAAGGCGCTGGTATGTAAAGTGAAAGGGCATGGCGTTAATCAGCACGTTCTGGCTATCCTCGCCGCCGATCTGCAGGCGGACTTAGCCCGGCTCGCCGAATACATCGGCGGCAGTAAAGCCTCGCTGGCCAGCCCGGCGGAAGTTGACGCCCTGACCGCCTGCGCGTTTGGCGCCATTCCCCCCTTCACTTTCCATCCGGACCTGCGGCTGGTCGCCGATCCGCTGCTGTTTGCGCGTTTCCCGGAAATCGCCTTCAACGCCGGGCAGCTTGATAAGTCCATCATCCTTGATACCGCCGACTATCTGCGCATTGCCCGTCCGGAACTAACCGCGTTTCATCGCCAGGCCTGATTGTCCCCCTGCTACGATAAAGCCGGCGGTTGCAATCGCTCGTGCAGATGCCTCAAATCGCGAGTCTGCGATAAAAATCCTGTTTACTTACGCGATTATGCGTAGAGTAAACGGGCTTTTCTTTTTTTATTTTTTGGCAAGGACCTCTGCACATGCTCGACACCACCCTGTTAATACTGCTGGGCCTGGCGGCGCTCGGCTTTATTAGCCACAACACCACCGTTGCTATTTCAATCCTGGTTTTAATTATCGTCCGCGTCACCCCGCTCAACACCTTCTTTCCGTGGATTGAAAAACAGGGGCTGACCATCGGTATTATTATCCTCACCATCGGCGTGATGGCCCCCATTGCCAGCGGCACGCTGCCAGCCTCAACGCTGCTGCACTCCTTTGTAAACTGGAAGTCGCTGCTGGCGATTGGCGTGGGGGTATTTGTTTCCTGGCTTGGCGGGCGCGGCGTGGCGCTGATGGGCTCACAGCCGCAGCTGGTGGCCGGACTGCTGGTCGGCACCGTCCTCGGCGTCGCCCTCTTCCGCGGCGTTCCGGTTGGCCCGCTGATCGCCGCCGGGATCATTTCGCTGTTTATTGGGAAGTCGTAGCCAGGCTGGCAAGATAGCGGCCCGGGGTTTGCCCGAGGCCCTTTTTAAACATGGTAATAAAGGCGGTGGTAGAGTCATAGCCCAGGCTCTGCGCCGTCTGCTGTACCGTCTGCCCGCGGATCAGCATCTGCAGGGAGAGAATCAGCTGCAGCTGATGTCGCCAGCGGCGAAAGCTTAAGCCAGTCTCACGCACCACCAGCCGCGCCAGATTGCGTTCGCTCATGGCGAATTCCGCCGCCCACTGCGCCAGCGTTTGCCAGCGGGCCGGGTCGACGGCCATCGTGTCCACCATCTGACGAATTTTTGGATGCCCGGAGACCGGGAGCTGCAGGTGTTCCTGCGGCTGCTGGGGAAGCTCATCGAACAGCACCTGCACCAGGCGGTTCATTGCCGGTTTAGCGAGTTCGGCCCTGCCGCGCTCGGCCATCACGAGGATAAGCTCGCGCACCAGCGGCGAAATCTTTAGCGTGCAGCAGCAATCTGGCATCGGCGCCGCGTCGGGTTCAATAAACAAAAAGCAGACCTGCGCCTCCGGCGTCGCCCGATTGCTGTGCGGCACCTGTCCCGGCACCCACACCGCGTACTGTGGCGGCACCATCCACATCGCGTTATCCACTTCGCAGGTCAGCGCCCCGTGAAGCGCGAGGATAAGCTGCCCTTTGCGGTGCTGATGGCGCGGAATGTACTGTTCGTCAGCAACAACCTGAATACGAAAGGCCGCCGCTGCTTCGTGGCCGCTGTCCGGATCGTAGCCGTCAAGGCCCAGTCCGATCATAAGAATGTCCGATTTTAGCGATAATCTGTCATTTTAGCTTGATTTAAACAGAGGACAAACAGGCTATTGTAACCGCCTCGTATTCTAGTTTGAGATAGCCATGAATTCCGCTTCACTTTCTGCCGGTCGCCGTAATCTTGTATTGATTGCCGGTATTCTGCTTATCGCCACCACCTTACGCGTTACTTTTACCGGTGCCGCGCCACTGCTTGACGCCATTCGCAGCGAATATGGCCTCACCACCGCGCAAACCGGTCTGTTAACCACTCTGCCGCTGCTGGCCTTTGGCCTGGTCTCGCCGCTGGCGGCGGGGGTCGCCCGCCGCTTCGGCATTGAACGCAGCCTGCTGCTGGCGCTGATCCTGATTTGCCTCGGTATTGCTCTGCGCTCTCTACCCATGGTCACGCTGCTGTTTATCGGCACCGCGATTATCGGTTGCGGCATCGCGCTGGGGAACGTTCTGCTACCAGGGCTCATTAAGCGTGACTTCCCGCAGCACGTCGCCAAAATGACCGGCGCTTACTCTCTCACCATGGGGGGGGCAGCGGCGCTGGGTTCGGCAATGGTCGTTCCCTTGGCTTTCGCCGGGCTGGGCTGGCGCGGCGCGCTGTTGATGCTGATGGTATTTCCGCTGCTGGCGCTGTTTATCTGGCTGCCGCAGTCGCGCAGGCAAGTCACCGCGCCGTTGACCGGGTCCGGCGCCATCCACAACCGCGGGATCTGGCGATCGGCGCTGGCCTGGCAGGTGACGCTGTTTCTCGGGATTAACTCGCTGGTCTACTACGTCATCATCGGCTGGCTGCCCGCCATTCTGCAAAGCATTGGCTACAGCGAAGCGCAGGCGGGCTCCCTGCACGGGCTGCTCCAGCTGGCAACCGCCGCGCCGGGGCTGGCGATCCCGTTAATACTTCATCGGCTGAAAGATCAGCGTGGTATTGAGGTTCTGGTCGCCCTGATGTGCGCAGTCAGCGCGCTCGGGTTATGGTTTTTACCCGGCCAGGCGGTGCTGTGGACGCTAATCTTCGGCTTCGGGTCCGGCGCGACCATGATTCTCGGCTTGACCTTTATCGGTCTGCGGGCCAGCTCCGCGCACCAGGCTGCCGCGCTGTCCGGCATGGCGCAGACGGTGGGCTATTTGCTGGCCGCCTGCGGGCCGCCGGTGATGGGGAAAATTCATGATGCCAACGGCGACTGGCATATCCCGCTGATCGCCGTGGCGTTGATTTCAATTGCGATGGCGGTATTTGGCGCGCTGGCCGGTCGCGATCGAGAGATTAACCGCTAGCGATACCGATGCCCGGCGACTGCCGCCGGGCGTTCGCTCACTGACTTGCCGCGCGTAAAAACGCGTGAACCAGTGGCGCAGGTCTGCCTTCCAGCGCGTTGCGCTCGTGCTGGAATAACGTGGCGACAAAGAACGGATGGGTCACCAGTTCCACCGCCCGAATCTCGCCGTCATCATCCCAGCCCGTGACCCGCAGGTCGCCCTGCTCCAGCTCGCGGGCAAAATCGTCGGCAATCCCGTAGCTACAGTGATAACCCTCTTCAATGGTGTCGCGGCCATAGGCGCGGGAGATAAGCGTATTGGCGCGCAGTTCAATATTGTCCGACTTTTCCACCAGCGAGCAGCTTAACGGCGCAATCACCATCCGCCCTTCGGTATCGGTTTCGGCATGCGCGGCATCCTGCCAGCCCATAACGTTGCGCGCATATTCAATAATCGCGTGCTGGAAGCCGCCGCAGGTGCCAAGGAACGGAATACCGTTTTCCCGGGCGTGGCGAATGGCGATAAAGGCGCCTTCGACGTTTTTATAGGGGCTGGCGGGAACCACCCAGATAGCATCGTAATCGGCAAGGTCATCAGCGGATTTTATCTCACTGGTGGACAGCCAGTCATAGCGCAGCGGCAGCTCCAGTACGGCAGCGGCATCATCAATCGCCAGCGGAATCGCTTTATGGGCAACGACGTCGGGGTTGTAATCACCAACCAGGGCAATACGCAGGGGGGAGTTCATAGCAGGATCCTTATGTCATAGCGATTATCAGGCAACACAAGGAGCCTCAGGTTAGCGATCTCCGCGGCAGAACACAATCCTTATTTTGTCTGCCCCTGAACGCGGGTAATTTACTCTGACTGGCGTTATGGTATAGGGCAAACAAATGGCTACGGATGCACGATGAAGGACAAAATTCTGGTTAGCGCCTGCCTGATGGGCTTTCAGGTTCGTTATAACGGCAGTCACAAAGCCCAACTGGCTAACGCGCTGTCTCGCTGGCAGAGCGAGGGGCGGCTGGTCACCCACTGCCCGGAGCTGGCTGCCGGATTGCCCATCCCCAGGCTACCGGCGGAGATTCTTGACGCGCAAGGAGCGGACGTTATGCGAAATCGTGCGCAAATTGTCGAAAGCGACGGCCAGGACGTCACCGCGCACTATCAGCTGGCTGCCTGGCTGGCGCTAAAAGCCGCGCAGGAGGAAGGCTGTACCGCGGCGTTGCTCACCGATGGCAGCCCAACCTGCGGCAGTCAGTTTATCTATGATGGTACCTTTAAGGGACAGCGCAAACCCGGAGCCGGCGTTGCCGCCGCCCTGCTTCGCGAATACGGGATAACGGTATTTTCCGAGCAGCAGCTACCGCAGCTGCTTGCCTGGATGAAACAAAGGGAGAGTGACGATGATTCAATGTAAACGGGTTTATGACCCGCAGGAAGAGAGCGACGGCTACCGGATACTGGTAGACCGCCTGTGGCCGCGCGGAATAAAAAAAGAGGCGCTCAATTACGCTGAGTGGTGCAAAACCCTGGCGCCATCGACAGATTTACGTAAGGCTTTTCACGGCGAGACGCTCGATTTTGCCCACTTTAGCCAGCGCTATCGCCAGGAGCTTGAGGCCCATCGTGATGAAGGCGAGCGCCTGGCCGCGCTGGCACACCGGCAGACGCTGACGCTGCTCTACGCGGCGAAAAACACCCGGCAGAACCATGCCCAGGTGCTTGCTGACTGGCTGAAAGCGCTATGACTTAGCCGGATGATCTCGGCGCCAGAGCTCCCATTCGTCTATCGTTTCCCCGCTGGGAAGTTTGCACTCGGTGCGCACGCCCTGCGGGCTTTGAATGGGAACCTGTTTCCCGCCCAGTTGCTGACAGTAAACCGAAGCCGGGTTAGCCATCCCTACCGGATGTGCTGGTTGTGTCGGCTGAGTCTGCGCGCATCCGGCAAGCGCCAGTGGCAGCATCAGTATCATCTCCTTCATTTCTGCTCCTTAATTGATGAAAACGTTTTTTCGTCCCGAATCTCCACTGTTTCTCCATTTTAGCTGCACTTTTGCATCGTAGAGTAGCCCTGTTCTCGAACTGACCAGAGAACAGATCATTCCATAATCAATGAGTTTTCCCCGTCGCCCCCGACGGGGCTTTTTTTTGGGATTTAATAAATTGAAATAAAAGGATTTATTTCAAAAATGTCCACATATCGACCACATTGACAAGAATAGCCCCCTTTCCAGGGGGCTATTTTTATACTGCAAGACTAAGTTGACTGTTCCCGTAATGAGAAGCAGGGAAAGCGTCGCCGGGGATAAATCCTGGTGGCAAAGGATCTGCGCTGGTTGAGCGCTTCGTTACTCTGCGCTCTACGGTGTTAAGTGTCGTGAATGACTCGCTACATTCAAGATTCTGGCATTGATGATATTGCCGGATGGTGAACTCGCTTAATCGGCGACTGGTGCGGGTGCGGGCGTTTGCGCCGCAGTAGGGACAAACAAACATGATGATCTCCCATAGGGAGTTGAACTCACGCCTATTATGGCCGCTACTGTTCAGTTTCTGCAATCCAGTCGCTTATTTTCGCCTCAAGCTCCATTTTCGTGGTAAATCCGTTATCACCTATCACATGTTCCGCTCTGGCAATGATCCAATCCTGAGTATCGATTTCAGTCTTAAAGCCCGACACGTTCAGATGCATACCAGGGTATAAATCGGCGCGGCCACGCGCCAGGGTTATCGAAAACTGCGCCGCGCCTTTCTGGAGCTGTATCCATTTTGCCGCAGCTGCGCGCCTGGCCGCCGTTTCGTTCTGATAAGTTTTACGCAAAACATACACGTTACCTTCAGCGCCTTCCATGTAATCCCCCTCCGGCCGACTGCTTTTCTCCTTAGCCTTTTTTCTGGCAGTATTTGTTTTGCGCTTAGTGACCTTGACCGGTTTTTTCTTGCCGAAATTAAGATCCAGCCAGTACGCCCGCACGCCGGTGTAAGCATCGCGATCGGCAATGCGGAACCTGTGACGATCTCCACTGGCACGAGTTATCTCAGCCGATGGCAGCGCCCTGCCGGATGCACTGACGCCTCCCCCAGGCAGGATAAACAGCAGACAGCCATTTTTCACGGTGGCAATGGCCCCCAACATCTCCGCCATGCGCGTTAAAAACGACATGTCGCTCTCTTCGGTCTGATCCGCATGGTCGATCTCAATGTCGATCAGAGCCTCGCTAATCATTGGCTTCAGGCCATAACGCCGGGCTATGGCCGATACCACCCGCTCTACCGTCATATCATGCCAGGACACCTCCCGCCTGACGTTCATCTCTTCGCGAAAATCAGCGCTGTGCGCGGTGATGTCGATAACATCCGGCGGCCCGCTATGCCCCACCTCGTCAACGGTGTAGAGACCTTTGTAGATCAATGCCTCACCCAGCCAGCCGATGGACACCGCCAGCTCCGCACCACGCGGTGGTAAATCCGTTACTCCATCAGAGTCATCTACTGACAGGGTTAGCTGGTCAGCATCAAAACCGTTGTTATCTGTCACAGATAGCGAGGTGATGCGGTCGGCCAGTTCGGTTAGGGCTACACCACCCAACGTAATACTAAAATCTGGCGTTTTTACGACCTCACTTAATTTTTCTACATACGCTTCGGCTGCTGTTGTTAGCGTGTCTGCTATCGACATAACTCCCCCGTTTTTTGCTGATGATTCCATGCCCGCGCGCGGGGCTGAATCCCTTTTTGTTGTCAGCGAACGGGCAGACCGGCAACCAGGCGACGCCAGCAGACTTAACGTTGAATATTGCCCTGAACTCAAAGAGCAACATGATGGTGAACTTATGTCTGAAACTCGTTTTCACGGCGTCCGCTCTCGCGAAAATACCGACCTACAGCAGGCAATCAATGACATTGATTCCAGCGTGATCGGTATTGTTGCGGTTGCTGATGACGCCGATCCGGAAACTTTCCCGCTCAATACGCCGGTTCTGCTGACACGGGTACGTAACGTCCTCGGCAAGGCAGGTAAAACCGGGTCACTTTACAAAGCCCTCAAAGCCATTTCCGATCAGTGCAGTCCGCGTGTTGTGATTGTCCGGGTGAAAGAGGCTTCCGGTAACGGCGACAGCCAGTCCCAGGCCATTATTGGCGGAACAGATGGCGACAGCTATACGGGAATGTATGCCCTGCTGACGGCGGAGGCCAAAACCGGCTATCGCCCGCGCATCCTGGCGGTGCCGGACTACGACACTGCGGAAGTGACGTCACAGCTTTGCGTGATTGCCCAAAATCTGCGGGCTTTTGTTTATGCCGGTTGCAACGACTGCGCGACCATGGCGGAGGCTATCGCTTATCGCAAAACCTTCGCTTACCGCGAGCTGATGCTGATCTGGCCGGACTTTATCGCTTACAACCCCCTGACGGATGATAACGAAACGTTTCCCGCCCCGGCTTACGCCTGCGGCCTGCGCGCCGCTATTGATAACAGCCAGGGCTGGCACAAATCGCTGTCGAATGTTGTGGTGAATAACGTTCTGGGTATTTCGAAGGATGTTTTCTGGGCGCTACAGGCAGAAGACAGCGACGCCAACGAGCTGAACAACAACGAAATCACGACGCTTATCAAGCGTGACGGTTTCCGCTTCTGGGGCAACCGCACCACGGACACCAAAACCTATACTTTCGAGGTGTTCACCCGTACCGCGCAGATCCTGGCGGACAGCATTGCGGAGGCGCAATTTACCTCTGTTGACAGCCCGCTCACTCCGGCCAACGTGAAAGATGTGGTAAGCGGCATCCGCTCTGCTCTCAGCAAAAAAGTCACTGCCGGCCAGCTTATCGGCGCTGACTGCTGGTATGACACGATGGACAACGGCACCACGGATTTGCGCCAGGGAAAACTGATTGTGCGCTATAGCTACAGCCCGGTCCCACCGCTTGAAGATCTGACGCTATACCAGACCTTTACTGATGATTTTTACGAACCGGCGTTCGCGTCGCTCGGGGGTGAATAATGGCTATTCCTCACAAACTACGGCTTTTTAGCTGCTTTGTTAACGGCGACAACTATCTGGGAAAAGTGACCTCTTTCACTCGCCCCAAACTGTCACGAAAGGTAGAGGACTATCAGGGCGGTGGCATGCTGGGTGCGGTCGGTGTTGATCTCGGCCTTGAGGCTGGCGCGCTGGATTCCACCATTGTTTTTGGCGGCGTCATTAAGGCTCTGTTTCTCGAATACGGAGCAGAAATTGACGGCACGCGGCTGCGCTTTGCGGGTGAATATTTCACTGATGGCGAAAGCCAGCTTGTCGAGGTGGAGCTGCGCGGGCGATTTACTGAACTCGACGGTGGAGATTCAAAACAGGGAGAAGACACGGAGGAAAGTTACACCTTTAAATCCACCTACTACAAATTCTCCATTGATGATCAGCCCATTATCGAAATCGATCTGCTGAATTTCATCTACAAAAAGAACGGTCAGAACATGTTCCCGGACCGCATCACCTCCGCCCTTGGCATGGGCAATTAATAACCTTTCAGAGGGTGGCAAAGATGCCGCCCGGAGATTTTTAACATGGCTAAAAAAACTAAAAACCTGTTCACGCTGATGCAGCCGGTAGTTCGTAAAGACAGTGAGATCGGTCAGGTGGAAATCACCGGCGCCATCAGTCAGGCCGGATCGTTGCGCGGCCTGAATCTTATCCGCGTTGCCAATATGGATGCAGACTCAATTGCCACGCTGTTGACGCGGGTCACCGCGCCTGCGCTGACACAAAAAGAAATCAACGAAATGCACACTCTGGACTTTATCGGGCTGGCAGAGCTTCTGGTCCCTTTCTTGAATCCGCCGGAGCCTGGAGCGTCGAACGTGGCGGAGACGGAGAGCGAGTAATCACCGTTGCGTTTGACCAGATCGATGATCTGGTTGCTGATATTGCCGTTATTTTTAACTGGCCGCCCTCTGAAGTTTTCGGCATGGCTCTTGGCGAGGTGATAGCCTGGCGCAAGCGGGCGGCGCTTCGAAGTGGTGCCAGTGATGAAGAGTCTTGATATACGCGTTGCTTTCAGCGCTATCGACAGATTTACCCGCCCCGTTAATGCTGCCCGCCAGAGTGCGGGTGGCCTTTCCGACTCCCTCAGAAAAACACAATCCACCCTGAAAGGGCTCGATAAGAGCAGTGCCACTTTTCAGCGAATGACCGCGGCCGTCGGCAAAACCGATCGTTCCATCTCACGTGCCCGCGCCCGCTTTGATGGCTTGTCAGAAGCGCAACGTAAAAACGGGACGCTGACGGAAAAACAGCAAATACTGATGTCCCGATTGGGTGAGCGGCTTGATCGGTTGACCGCAAAACGTGTGACGGAAGTGGCCCGCCTTCGTGAGAGTGCATCAGCCCTGCGCCAGCATGGCGTCATGCTTTCCGGTAGTAGCGCCACCATCGGTAACGCGATACGCCGCACAGAACAATACAACCAATCCCTTGAACGGGAAAAACGGCAACTTGCTGCGGTCACTCAAGCTCGTAAACGTTACGAGGGTGCGCAGCAGATGGCCGGGAAGTTGCGCTCTGGCGGTGCCATAGCATTAGGTACAGCAACCGCTGCCGGGTACGGCGCCGGACGCTTCCTGTCGCCTGCGGTTGGTTTTGATGAGGAAATGTCAAACGTCCAGGCGCTGACGCGGCTCGATAAAAGCGATTCGCAGCTGGCCGCCTTGCGCACTCAGGCAAAAAAACTCGGTGCTGAAACCGCCTTCACCACACGTGACGCCGCCAGCGGCCAGGCCTTTCTCGCGATGGCTGGCTTCACGCCAGATGCTATCCGTGCCGCACTGCCCGGCGTGCTCAATATGGCGCTGGCAGGCAGCATGGAACTGGGCGAAACGGCAGACATCGGCTCAAACATTCTTTCTCAGTTTTCCCTCGATGCCGGAGAAATGGACCGCGTCAGCGATGTGCTGACAGGTACATTTACCCGTACCAACACCACGCTTAGCAGCCTCGGCGAGACAATGAAAGTTGTCGGGCCGGTAGCGGCGGGGCTTGGGATTAGCCTGGAAGAAGCAGCAGCGATGACAGGCACGCTGGCGCGCGTGGGTATTCGCGGTAGCGAGGCCGGTACTGCAATGCGTCGCGCCCTCTCCCGCCTGGCCTCCCCTACTACGGCAGCCAAAAAGGCACTCAAAGAGCTGGGAGTGGAAACTGCCGACGCGAGCGGAAAGATGCGACGTCCGTTCGATATTCTTCTCGATCTACAAAAACGCGTTTCCCACTTTGGCGAGGTGGATCAGGTTTCATTTTTTAAAGATATCGCCGGAGAAGAGGGTTTTACGAGCCTCCAGTCTTTGGTCAACGGCGCAGGTGATGGCTACCTCCAGTCACTCTATGAACAAATTGCAGAAGCACATAAAAATCAGGAGGCCTTCGCCGTCGCTAACAAGAAGAAAGACAACCTTGGCGGCGATTTGAAGGAGCTGGACAGCGCGTGGGAGGCGTTCCGCATTTCTGTGGCTGAGACAGTAGACGGCCCATTGCGCAGACTGACACAGGGGCTTAGCCGGGTTATTGGCACTGTTCAAAGCTGGGTTGAAGAAAACCCCAGACTTTCACAAACGTTGTTAATCGCCGGCGGGACTGCACTGGCACTGACCGCAGTAATTGGCGGTATGTCATTAGCTGCTGGTCTGCTGATAGGTCCGCTGGCGAAGCTCAGATTGGGGTTTGCGCTTCTGTCCGGCGGGAGCGGAATCGGAGGTACGGTATCAGCGTTCCGCATGATGAGTACTGCGGGCGGTAGCTCACTGGCAAAAATGAGTGGATGGGGTTCTTTACTCATCGGCCTGGTCGGACGCCTCGGCGTATTAACCAGATTGATGGTACCACTGCGCGGCACGTTACTTAGCGCCTTTACCTCTCCGGGGACGGCTATCAGCGCCCTGTCAAAAAGCATTGGCGGGCTGGCACTGCGGCTAACCGGGATCCCTGCTCTCTTCGGCATTGTAAAAGGTGGAGTTGCGGCGCTGTGCAGCGGATTATCAATGCTCTTGAGCCCAATAGGTTTAGTGGGTACTGCGTTTGTAGCGGCTGGGGTACTGATCTGGAAATACTGGGGTCCAATTAAAGCCTTCTTTAGCGGCTTTTTTACAAGCGTCATCCAGGGGTTAGCGCCAGTTCATAACGCATTTTCCCGGCTGGCGCCTGTTTTCGGGCTCATTGGGGATGGCGTCAAAAAAGTCTGGAACTGGTTTAAAAAAGTATTAACACCCGTTGAGGAAAGTCGCGAGGCGCTAAACAAGTGCACCAGTGCCGGGCAGACCTTTGGAGAGGTCCTGGGGACCGCACTTAGCGTACTGCTTTGGCCGCTTCAGAAGTTAATGGAAGGCGTTGGCTGGTTACTGGAGAAGCTCGATCTCATCCCTGATGGCATTGAAAGAGCCAGGCTGGAAGCAGCCAGAATCAGGGCTATTCCGGTTATGTGGGAATGGGATGAAAAATCCGGGCGCATGGTTAAGAGGGAGTGGCAATGGTCATCTGAAAAGCCTGCAAGCAAAGGCAGCGCCCCGCCGCCCAATGTGCTGGGGGGAAACTCTGGAACAGAGCGGCGGCTGGGCCAAATCGCGAATAACACCAAAGGCCTTTTAGATGAGGAAAAGCGAAAACGTATCGGGCCGGGTGACATTGTATTTAAAAATCTCCCCCCAGCCTTTGCGGTGCGTGGAGAATGGCAGGAATCGAGGCTTGTCCGCCAGGCTGTCAGCGCTCGCCCGGTTATTGCCGCTGGCGAGCCATTAATAAAACAGACGCAGGCATGGCAACCGGTACGCCGAAATCAAAGCGCCTCCAAGGCGGCTGCGGCTTCAGATGGTAGTTTTTCCGGTGATATTCACGTTCATCTGCACGGAATTCAGAACAGCAATCCGCGCGAACTGGCGCGACTTGTTGGCGAAGCGGTACGCAAAGAAATTGAAAAACAGCAACGCGCTACCCGAGGTTCGTTCCGGGATAACGATTAATTTGGAGTAATAACTATGATGATGGTATTCGGGCTCTTTGTATTTGAACTCAGGACACTGCCCTATCAGCAATTGCAGCTGTCCCGTAACTGGCGACACGTTAAGAATGATCGCGTGGGCCGTAGTGCAAAGTGGCAGTACGTTGGCGCCGGTGAGAACCAGCTGACGCTGGGTGGGTTGCTGTATCCTGAAATCACTGGTGGCAACCTGTCTTTGGGTGCCGTCTCGACAATGGCTTACACCGGGCTTGCCTGGCCGCTAATTGATGGCGTTGGCTCCATCTACGGAATGTATGTCATCACGGGTTTGCAGGAAACGCATCAGGAGTTCGATCGCTATGGTAAGGCGAAAAAAATTGAGTTCACGCTTTCGTTGCAGAGGGTTGATCAAGATATCAGGGAAGGACTGCAAAGCGCCTCTGTCAGCGAACTGATGACAACACTGAAGGATGGTGCTGAAACTGCATTGAATGCAGTACAGGAGATGATCAACAGGCCGACATCCTGAGCAGTAATACTATGTATTTATGTTTGCTCAGTATAAAGCAAGCAGTTTGTTCACACTCCACACAATAACATCTGTCGATGAACAATTACGGAAGGCCTGAAGTTGAGTGAAATCTTTTATGGCCATGATTGCTAGCTGATGAAGCCGAGTGCTGAACTGCCTGTTCTCATTACTCTATTATTGCTCTATGATTCAACTATACTTTTACCATGGAATCACACATATGAGTCAAAGAGCATGGTCTTTTAAAGCAGTAGGTCAAGATGATCTCCGATACTATGGGAATAATGGTTATCACGATAATTCCACTAGTTTTTATAGATATGACAATTTTGTTCCAAATCATAAGCAAGTTAAAAAAGGGGATATTGTCATAGTAACGGATAGGAAGAATGTTCTTGGTATATCAGTTATAGATAACTTGTTATCGGCACCATACCTTAAAGTGCGTAACCGATGCCCATATACAAATTGCACACCGGCAAAATTAATTCATCGAAAATCTAAAAAACCGGAATGGCGTTGTAGTAATGGCCATGAATTTGATTACCCAACGGCAGAATATGTACCAGCAATTGAGTTTAAAGCTGAGTATAATATAAATTATAAGCCTATTAATCATATTACAATAAAAGAATTAATATCACACACACCACGCTACAATGTTCAGAGTTCAATTCAAGAAATTGATTTCGAATGGGCTAATGACATTTTTGGTGACCTCATTCAGCTGGCCCCGACTGAGGCAGACTGTGAGGTTACTCCTCTAGATGTAGAAGATCAAAGAAAGGCAGTTTTACGGCAAATTAAGCAAAGACGTGGGCAAAAAGCATTTCGCGACAGTTTGTTAGCTCAAACGGCTAAATGCGCAGTAAGTGGTTGTGAAATTGTTGATATCCTCGAGGCTGCACATATTACTGCATACAAAAATGATACACACAACCATGTAAGTAACGGACTATTACTACGTTGTGATATGCATACTCTGTACGATCTAGACCTATTTGCAATTGATCCCGACTCATTCATTATTTACTTTGCCCCACAGATCAACGATGAAGAGTACACAAGATTTCATGGAAAAAAGTTGCATGTAACGTATAAAGTTAATCGTGGGGCTCTTCTAGAAAGGTGGGGAAGATTTACTGTAAAGTATGGATTTATTTTAGCACTCCAATGAACTTGGCTTTTTACGTTTAAAAAACGTCCAACATAGAGATTATGTTTGGTAAATGGTCACTATATTAAAAGGCTGTTTCTAAATGAGATAGCCATAATTCAATCTAATAAGCCCCCTCTAAGCAAGGAACACACGATATATATATTATCTTTGAAGATTTCCTAAACCGTTCTTGATGTATAATATTAATCACCAACTTAACTTTGTGTATTTAGTTAATTACTAATCTGCAGTATTAGTCTTAATAAATAATCTTAATTTATATAGTTAACACAAGCAATCAGAAAGTACTAACAAAAAATTATTTCTTAATTTCACACCTTAATTAAAATAAAACCATCAGAAAATAAATTTTACGCCCCTAGGGGCGTTATCAATCAAAACCATTAAATAGACCCTATAAATCTAAACGAGGCTTTATCATGTCTAAAAAATCCATTTTAAATTTTGCCATACTGACATCAAGAATATTTTTACGGTTATTTGGTATTCTATCATAGTCCACACCACAAACTATGAATTCAATTTCATCCCAACTTTTATCACTGTAATATATAATCTCTTTAAATAGACTATTTATATAATGCAACTGCTCTTGGTATCTTTCTTCAATACATAGATCACGAGCTGTAATATCACCAACCTTATGAGCATTAGGCCTCAACGAAAGATTTAATTTTTCTAAATGTGGATCACTGGATCTCAGAGCAATTGCTACTTCCATCTGATCAAATTCAAAAAAATAATTGTCGTCAAAGGATTCAAAGTAAGGATTGATATGTGATGTAATATCAAAGTTTTTCGTTGAGCGATATCTACTATTGCATAAACCGCAACATGGTACTAAGTTGTAAAATGACATTGAAAGGAAAGGATATCGGGATTTGAGATAAAAATGGTCTAAGTCAAATAAAATCTTCCCATCTCGACTACGATAACCATTATTGGCATTTGGCACCTCCTTAGAGATGACATTTAGTTTTGCATCTCCACAATAGAGACAATGTTTTTTATCTATACCAAGACTTTTATAAAATGAAATACATTTATCACTCTTCCTGAAAGAACTATATGAAAAAACATCCTCAGATAATAATTTACCAAGACCTACTGTTTGCCACACCCCATTACTTAATATAGAAATATCACTTCTATGCAAAATGGCAAAAGCTTCATTTACATAAGTATCTAGTTCATTAGGACTAGCAAGTACAATCGCTTTTAATTTTTGATAATCATTTCTTTCTAAATATTCAAGATATTGTATGTGCCTAATTTCTGTTGCTCTACACCCGCGAGCAACTGTACCTAAGTAATCACCAGCCTGATATTTTTCCAAAAGTGAGGATAGTTTTTTACAAATTGAAATTTTTTTTAGATCACCATTAACTTTCCTTGGGTTTAAAATTTCCCAAAAATCTATAAGTTTACCATTCATGTAAGCTTGAGGGTCATTGGAAGAAATACTATCTATGAATTTAATCATTTTTCAGTAATCCTTTTAAAACATTTCTAAGCAGTTTATCACCAATCATATCGATGAATTTTTTAGCGCTATCGAGCTCTGCTCCTTGAAGCTCATTATCTGCAATTTCATTCGTAACTCTCTTAATATGCTCTTCAGCAAAAGAACCAAATCGCTTACCTTCTAAAAAAAAGGCGTTATTGTACAATTCATACAAATTAGAGCCAAATGTTCTCAATGAAGCTTGAGATTTATCAACAACCTTTTTACCCTCAAGAATAATGACATTATCACGAGGCAAGTCAGTTAGCAAAAATGGGGAATGTGATGTTAGAACTAGTTGTAATTTAGCATTAAAAAATTTCGGAAGCATCTTATTTAAGTTATGCAAAAAATCTATCTGCCAAGCTGGATGTAAATATAAATCACCCTCATCAATACAAATCAAAGTATCATTACGTGTGCCTTTCAGTTTATCATTAAGAACTGCAAGTAAAGTCAAATAGGCCTTAGCCCCCGAACTAATCCCAATCCAACTCATCCTTATTGTCCGTTCAGATCCAAATGCATGGCATAATTTTTTAACTACTTCATGATCATCATGGCTAAATTCTATTTTGAAGCATAATGAATTACTAGCAACATGATTATTTATCAATAATGGTGAAATACTACTTATACATTCAGAGATTTGTTGTAAATCACTGTAATCAGATTTTAGTTGTTCATTTAAATCTAAAGAAAGACTGTTTTCTATTTCTTTTTCCGAAATTGGGTCTCTGAGCTTTTGCAGCATCGCGTTAATAGATCTATTTAAAAATGCATCTGTGGGTTCTTTCTCCATAAAATCTAAAGATAATGATGCTTGCTCAAAGTGCAAATTCACATAAATATCAATCATCCGTATTAAAAATGAATATTTCAACATGCATATAAACTTGCTTTCCGGGTTGCTCATATCACCAAGTCTTTTCTTGAATGCACGGCTAAACTCTTCTGAGTTTTTTATATGTCTCCTCTGCGCTCTAACAGGAGCAAATTCAACCATTATGTATTTTGGAATTTGTATTTTTATTTCATCTTGTAAGCTGCGACGATGCTTGTTGATAAGATCAATTTGAATTGAAAAAAGACCTAATCTTTTCCTCCACCCTATATTATTAAAGTAACGATACCCATATCCATTATTCGCAGTGGCTGTAATAACATTATTACTGAATTCATAAAATCGTTCATCATGTACATTTGAAAAAAATATTGTATTAAACCCTTTTGCTTTTCCTTTTTCCTGATTAATTAAGTAAGAAAAGGATGCTTTCAAATCAGAAGGTAATGTATGAGAAATATAGAATTTATTATTATGCTCCATCACTGAAATAAATTCAGTATCAAATTGATGTATTGAACCTTGTAATATTGTACAGATGAGTTCTAAACAATTACTCTTCCCGGCTCCATTCTTTCCCACAATCGCAGTAACACAACTGATATTCGGATCGAAAAGATTAGGAATGAAATTATCATTATCATTTTTCGTTAGAGTGTTTGAGAGGTAATCAAATTGAAAATAAAAATCACCTGACAAGTTTAATGAAAAATCACTAAACCCTTTGTAACTTTTAACCCAGATAAAGCAGAGTCTCATTTTATTCAACCTAACAGTAAGATTATTTTTACACTAACATGTTAGATGGTTTACGTTTGCGTAATATAAAAATCCATCACACATGTCAATTACGTATAGCTAAACAACATAACAGCAACTTCAATTCATATTTAATTAATGTTTCACTGAGAATGTAACACCCCCAAATTCAGTGAAAATCTATACCCCACCAATCAATTCAAGACAAGCTAACATTTAATTTATTATTTTTCAAATAAATTTTAATATTCCTCTTAGTGCATTAGAGCTACCTTAATCCCGTTAATTAAAAATTTTATAAGATTGTTACTTCCTTTTTGGAATAGCGGTGCCTGTTAAGTTAAGCCTGAGCGCTAATAGTATCAGCGCAAGCCTGACCAATGCACTATTCATTATGTCGTACGTACCCACATGCGCAGTGAAACATATTCATTAGTCACATCTACCGTTTTGTTTGTTGACTCAGTCAGACCTGCCGCATCAATGTAGGTTCCTTCAGTAAGTGCTAGAGGACCGCTCTTCTGGTTATCAGTACCGTGAGTGGTGTATGGATCCCACGTTGCCCCGGGAGACCTGTCACCTGAGCGGTGCCAGTGGGGAGGCAAATTATCAGCTTCGAGTTTCACCTTGTTACTGCCGCCGGTCGCGCCGTATTGAGAGCCGATCCGCACAACCCTTCCATCAAAGGTTTCGCTTAAATCAGCCCATGACTGCCAAGGGAAACGCGTCGCCGGGCTTTTCTCACCTGCGACAACGATTCCGACATAAAAAATGGCATCCACAATTGTCCTGTAGGTCTTTCCGTCGCTGTTAAGTCCCAGCGCTTTCAGAGCTTCAGATGTATCGCTCAGATCGGAAAGATTATTTTCTTTCTGAAGTGCGCCGGTGATGCGCGAGTCATTTCCTGCTGCTACCGTTCCCGCCTCGGTGCCCACGTCCCGCGTGGCTGAATTCCCCAGCTCCAGATTATCCCGGGCCTCTTCGGTATCGTTTAAATCAGAAAGATTTTGCGCTCGCCGCAGATAGCGTTTATCGCCCGTTTCCTGCGTGATGGTGGCAAACGCCGGATCGATAACGAGCTGCACGCTTGAGGTGTGGGTCAACGTCAGCACCAGCGTCAGAATGATCTCTTTGATAATGGAATCAGATTGCGCCGGGAGGTATGTCGCCGGGTATGCGCCGTAAGCAATGAGCGTACCCTTAGCACTGACCAGCCCCGCCTCTCTGAGCGTCTTACCCGGGTAATCCCGGCAGTTGATAACAATCTGACCGCTGATAAATCCCTCATAGCTTGAATCAGAATCAAAGGTTTCACGGCCAAAATGACCAAAAAGCGCCGTCACCGCCGCCAGGTCGTCGGGATCGGTTGGTAAAGTCACGCCGCCACCATCACCGATCAGCACGGCGGTAATATCCACGACTTCTCCCGCCTGATATGCGGCCTCGATTTCAGCGGCGCCCGCCGTCGTTAGTGTCAGTCCTGTTGCCATAGTGTTTCCTCTGCTTCAATGCCATACACACTGGCAAGACGATCATAAAAATCATCACTGACAGTTTTGCTGTCAGCATCAATATCGCTTTCACCGGGATGAATAACTCCCGCAGCCTGGAGCATTTGCAGGTATTCAAGGAAAAATTCATCGGTCTGGCAAAATCCGATCAGGCTTTTAATTTGATTGAATGTTTTCATAATTTATTCGTTATCCAGTTACCGGGTAAATCTGCGAAATCGTCCAGGCTTGTGCAGTTGTAGAATGCGTAATAATGCGCCGTGACGTTTGGCACTTTGACCATAAATACCAGGCCCTTAACGCTGTTCGCAAAGTTGTTACGCCCGGCGGTTTCATCACTTACGAAACGGACCGATCGCGCGGCGTAAGCCATGGTGATATGGCGTGGGCAACCATGCTTTCGATTATTAATGAACCGTTGGGCCAGGAAAGTGGCGGCGGTGGTTTCGCAATGGGATGGTAACTGTGAAAAAGAAATATGGTAAAAAGCCGATAGGCAGCACCGCCGGTTCTGACATTGTGGAGTCACTGAAGGCCGATCCCGCGTTGACAGCGTTCAGCTTTGACGGCCCTTATCCCGTGCGTGATATGGCCGATTTGCTGGACAATCTCTATTGCCTGGATAACGGGCGATACTATGAGACACCAGTAGATTTTTACGGACTGGCTAAAGCTCCGCGCCAGAGCGCCTGGCATGAGTCGGCGTTGTATTTCAAACGTAATGTGCTCACCGGCTGTTTTATCCCGCACAAGCTGCTCAATCGCCAGACCTTTTCCGCGTTTGCGCTGGACTGGTTCACGTTTGGCAATGCCTATCTCGAATTGCCGCGTAATCGCCTGGGCGGCCCGCTTCCCTTCAAACACTCTCTTGCGAAGTACACCCGGCGTGGGAGCACAGATCTCGATCAATACTGGTTTATCCGGCGCTGGAAAGAAGAGCACACGTTCAAATCAGGAACGGTTTGTCACGTTCTGAACCCTGATATTAATCAGGAGGTCTACGGTATGCCGGAATATATGGCAGCACTGCTGGCCGCCAGCCTGGCCCACTCCGCTGACATGTTCCGTAAGCTGTACTACGACAACGGATCGCATGCTGGATGCATTGTCTATATTGGCGCCGGACAGGTTGACGATAAAAGC
The DNA here is from genome assembly GCF_018139045.1 of Klebsiella pasteurii. Lineage (NCBI taxonomy): Bacteria > Pseudomonadati > Pseudomonadota > Gammaproteobacteria > Enterobacterales > Enterobacteriaceae > Klebsiella > Klebsiella pasteurii. Next base: position 512,707 of record NZ_CP073236.1, on the reverse strand, counting down.
ATGAAGGCAGTCAAAGAAACGTTGACTGGTGCGCGCGGTAAAGGCGCATTTAAAAACCTGCTGCTGCATGCGCCAGGCGGCGGCAAAGACGGCGTGCAAATCCTCCCCTTCCAGCAGATCACGGCGAAAGATGAGTTTATTAATATCAAGAATGCCACACGTGACGACATACTCGCAGCGCACCGTATCCCGCCGCAGTTGATGGGCGCCATGCCAGAGGGAAACGGATCATTTGGGGATATCGAGAAGGCCGCACGGGTCTACGCTATCAACGAGCTGACGCCAGTAATGGAGGCCCTGAAGGTGGTCAACGAGTGGCTAGGAGAAGAGGTGATCCGTTTCAACCCTTATGCGTTGCTTTCCCCAGAGAAATAACTGCTAGAGAATTCACTTTCTTTGTACAACACCAGGCACTTATAACAGGCCAGCGTTTTCGCTGGCCTCATCTTTTCTGCTTAAAAAATCCCGCATCAGCTGCCCTCTACGCATCGCTGCTTTTTTCCTGCGTGAGGCATGCCTCTACCTAAAATCACCGCTCACCGTGACGCAGAACCCGTGAAATTGCGTATTCTGCCGCCTTCACTACCCTGACCCGTTTACGGGGGCTTGCCCCCCGTCACCTGCGCGCATCTATCCTGCCGTTTTTCGTGCATGCACAAAACCCGTCACAGACCGCACCCCTCCTGGGCTTAAAGGGGGTAAAATCCATCAAAAAATGTGCGAATTTGTGCTCCCGTGTGCATCACGCTGAATATGGCCATGTATGTTTAGGAAGTGCTCTGCGTAGCAGATACAGATTTCATCTACCTATCGCTATGTTTAGAGTTCGTTCTGAGCGAGGAGCAGACGTGGGTTTGACGGAAGTTATCTAGATAAGAATGTACCGCTTTACAGAGGTAATTAAAATCCGTCAAGACGCGGTAATTATTCAATATAAATAATTACCGCGATTTAGTAAGTTAGCCAATTAATGACATCCATAGCTTACGTAGATGCGGGAACAGTTGATCATTTTTTGTCTTATACTCTTCAATAAGCATTAAGATATCTTCATCATCCAATGGCAGAATGTATCCACGATCGTCTTTGGCTGTATCTTTGCAGCTTTGATATAATTTCTCTTTATTTTCTATACTTCGACACACCAAGATCCCAACCTTCCCTCTACTAATTGAGAAACGCCCAGACAATTGATCCAACTCTGGATTACCAACTTCTTTACCATAATTTTTACATTCAATATATATCATTGAAGAGGGATAATGCATACCAATCCATTTAAAAAAACCAAATGTAGCCTCATTGCAATATGAAATATCAATTCTTTTTCTTCCCTCATGAATCTTATGCTGCTTTGTTGGATGACAAAAAGAAGGGTAAAACAAAATTGAAAAAAGCTTTTCAATTAAGTCCTCATATTTAGTTGCATCATCCCTCCCAGGAACTATAGACTTCAATTCATCAATAAATGGTTGAAAATCTACTTTAGGGGATTCGTTTTCCATTTCAGCAAAATCAGAGTGTGGTAATGGTTCAGAAGGAGAATCATTTTTCCTCACTCTATATTCATCAAGAACATGAGGATACTTAAGCGTTTGCTCAACGATCGCAAGCTTGTCTTTCCCATATTTATCCATTAGACTTTTTTTAGTTACCCTATGCTTACCATTCTTCAATAACTGAATCAGTTCTGAGCCAGCTTTTAAATGTTGTTTTTGCATCTCAGGTAGTAAAAAATGCCTATAGTACTCATCATGCTGATATGTTATTTGATGCCTTACAATGATTTTCGGAACAAGGATTACTTTACCTTCATTAGTCATAGGCAACGACACATATCCTTGTTCCCATTTTTCTTCTCTTGGATTCCAGATAGGCCCAGATGGAATGTTAGCAGTTAATTCAATACCATAATAATTGCAAATGTCTTGTGTATATTTTATTAATGGACCTCTTAAAATGTTTGAAACGGCATCAGAAATCATATCAGTTCCAATACCTTCAATTAATAAAGCAGTATCTTCTAAATCCTGTAATAGACCAGATTTGGCGGCCTTACTTTTTGTTAAAGCACCCCAAACAGTCTTCGCAGCACCTTCACCAAAACCATGGCCTCTTGATTTTCCACTAGAGTATCCCAAATGATACTCATTCCTTTCGTTTAAACATGAAAGAAGATTTTGCGCTTTAACATCCTCACCTTCTTTTATTAGCTTTAGTACTGTTTCAAAATAATTTTGAAGATGAGAGGATAACTCAACACCCCAAGGCGAATTGAGAGACTTAATTGCAGCTGGATCTAAAAAAACCTCAATATCTGTATCTAAAGGAACATCTACGAAATCCAATTCCGATTGATTTCTTTTAATTCCAAAAAATTCCGAAAAACGCATATGCATTCCTCTAAAGTTTTAATGCCACGTTATTAATAAAGCATGACCAGATTCTTTGGTCAAGGAAAGCAGGTTTGACAAAAGTCGTACCACACCGCACCAGATCTTCTCTACTCTAATTAATGCAGTGTAGACATACTAACATCAGCTACTGGCACTGAGCTGCTTCGAAGAACAGGCTTTTCTCCGTACCCAGTCATTACTAGAGCAAGCCTAAACCTAGCATACTTATAGGTTACTATGTTTCTCTTACTCAAAAGCACTGATTTGCTGAGAATCCGATTGCGATCCTGCTACTGCATTTTCTGGTTCTGCTCCGACTGGATACCATGGATAAAGTCTATTAATGACGCATACTTAAGCCTTTCTTGAAGAGACTCACTGTTCGCAAAATTCACTGGCCCAATGGTTAGTTACAATACCAAAGACAATTTCCAGACGCACAGTCGGGCGCAAACGTGAAACACGGCTCGACGCCACTATCATGCACCATTCTGTTTCGACAACATGTGTACCTCTCGTACTTTTCAGCCATAGATTGTCGCCTGGGGCCGGCACTGATGGCAGATCCAGGACTATCTCAGGGCGAGTACTCTTTTTAAGCCAGGTAACGATATCTTCATGAATTTCTACAGTGAACGTGGTCATAACTTCTTCCTGATAGCCCTTTGACAGCGATCAAGCAGCTCACTTTGTTTGATTAATGATACCGGGGCGTGGTTGGCGTGTTTAAACAACCGGCGCTCCACTATTAACTCCCCTTCTCTGATGGCAAATTCCATTTCGCCACGCGACAGAATGCAACCACCTACTAATAATCTAACCTCCCCGTCACTGAGAATGATATTACGTCTATTCAGTTCGGCGATCGCATGGTCAGGCACTTCTTGCGAGATCCCGCTAATCCCTTGCTGCGGTGAGTTTCGCCCTTGACCGGTCGCTGCCGTGCCGTTCTGTTGAAGTAAAGCTGCCTCTGAATTTTTCTTTTTGAATTCCGAAGCCGCTGCGGCGTAACTGTCCGCACGCCGCAGCGCCTCGATCCGTAACTGCTCGCGCCAGCGCTGCTCTGCCTCTTCATGGATTGCTCTTAATGGCTTATAGTTGGCTTTAGTGTTCAATACTAAACACTTAACTGTTTACATCTAAACACCATACTATTGAGATCTAAACACCATGTCAAACGCGTTAAACGAGAAAATCGTCTTAATAAGAAAGTCTGAGTATCTAAGTAGACAGCAACTCGCTGATCTAACAGGAATTCCTTATGGGACTTTAAGTTATTACGAAAGCGGACGCTCAACCCCACCAACCGACGTAATGATGAAGATTCTGCAAATACCTCAATTTACTAAATACACACTGTGGTTTATGACCGATCAGGTTTCGCCTGAAGCCGGTCAAATCGCACCGGCACTCGCACACTTTGGGCAAGACTTAACAACCTCGCAGCACTCAGACCAAAAGACTGGTTAACAATTAACCAGTCCTACATACATTTCAAATGTCTATTATTGGTCGAAAAGTATTCATCACATAATTGCAACGCGTTGAGGCCTAAAGGCAAACGCAACCATCGGAGGGTTTTCTTATGACTATTAAGAAACTCGATGATGGTCGATATGAAGTTGACATCAGGCCTGCTGGTCGCAATGGAAAGCGTATCCGCAGGAAGTTTGATAAGAAAAGTGAAGCGGTAGCTTTCGAGAAGCATACCCAGTTCAACCACCACACCAAAGAATGGTTGTCAAAACCGACGGATAAGCGGCATCTGTCTGAACTGATACAGCTTTGGTGGAATTTGAAAGGCAAGCATGAGGAGCACGGTCGGATAAACCGCAATAAGTTAGACGTGTTTTGCAGGATTACCGACGATCCTTGTGCTTTTCAGATTACGAAAGCGCTGATTAGTCAGTATTACGCGGCAAGAAGAAGTCAGGGCATTAAAGCTTCTACCATTAACCGTGACCTCAACAGCATCAGTGGTATGTTCACAGCGCTAATCGAGGCCGAGTTATTTTCAGGTGAACATCCGATCAGGGGCAGGAAGAAGTTGAAAGAAGAAGTCCCCGAAACTGGCTATCTGACAGAGGACGAAATCAAGCACTTGCTCTTTAGACTGGATGGCGACAACAAGAAGATAGCCGTTCTTTGTTTAAGTACAGGTGCTCGTTGGGGTGAAGCGGCTCGACTCAAGGCGGAACACATCATACAGAACCGTGTGACGTTCGTTAAAACCAAGAGTAACAAGCAGCGGACTGTTCCAGTATCAGCGGAAGTGGCAAAACTCATAGCAGATGGTAAGCGAGGGTTGTTATTTGGTAAGGCGTCGTATTCTGACTTCAGGCAGATACTCAGGGAGGTAAAACCTGATCTTCCGACCGGCCAGGCGACGCATGCACTACGCCACAGTTTCGCGACGCACTTTATGATTAATGGAGGAAGCATCATTACGTTACAGAGGATCCTTGGGCATGCGCGAATTGAGCAAACTATGGCCTACGCTCACTTTGCGCCCGAATACCTCCAGGACGCAATCTCACTTAACCCGCTGAGAGGTGGTGCTGATGCGTAAAATGTCCACATTATGTCCACACTTAGTTAGGTAAATATGGCTTTCAACGGTCTTGCGCGCCGCGCAACCCCGCATTGCACCGTTGAAAGCCGTAGTATCTGGGGTGGCTAACGCACCCGACGGGGCTTTTTTCCCGCCGCGGATGCAGGTATTCTCCTAACAGATGTGTTAAATTTTGTGTATCTCTGTTAATTCTGCGCTGATTGTTGTTTAGCATAGCTTGCTGGTAGTTACGATTAGCGTTCGGGAGCCGTATTCCTCATGTCCGATTTTATTCTCGCTCGCGTGACGCAAACGCTCGCCAATGAACACTCCCTCGAAACTTTGGTGCGACAGCTGCTTGAGATGCTGGAGCTTGTTACCCGAATGGAATCCACCTACCTGACGCGTATTGACTTCGACGCGCAGCGACAGCTGATTATGTATGCGCATAACAGCAGCGAAATGCAGATCCCCGAAGGGTTCTCCGTCCCATGGAACGACTCGCTATGTAAACGTGCGCTCGACGAGCGTTGCCTTTTCAGTAACGATGTCGCCGAACGCTGGCGTTCGTGTATCGCCGCGCAGGATTTGGGCATCGCCACCTTTTTCAGCATTCCTGTGCGTCTGACCGACGGCTCATTATTCGGCACGCTGTGCGCCACTAGCCGGGTAAGACAGCCCTATAACCTTGAGGGTGAGCAGGTTATGAATTTATTCGCCAACCTCATCGCCCACTACGTGGAAAAAGAGTCGCTGGTGCAGCAGCTTCGTTCCGCCAACGTCGCGCTTGAAATGCACTCGTACACCGATGAGCTCACCGGTTTACCGAATCGCCGCTCGCTGTTTAAGTATCTTGCCGCGCAGTTTCCACGGGCCCGCGAACAGGGGCGCAGCATGCTGCTGATTTTTATCGATCTCGACGATTTTAAAGCAATCAACGATCGATTCGGCCATCCGTGCGGCGATAGCTTTCTGATTCAGGTTGGCGAACGTCTCGCGGCTCACGTGCGCAGCGGCGACATTGTCGGCCGTCTCGGCGGCGATGAATTTTTAATTGTCGGGCCGGGCTGTGAATTAGCCGACCAGCAGGAGTATATCCCCGCGTTACGTCAAGCGCTGACGGGGATCTATTTCCTTGGCGAGCACCGAATTAACTACCCGGGCGCGAGCTTTGGCGTTATTGAGGCCGACCCGCAGCAGATTGACGTAGAACAGGCGCTACGCGCCGCCGACGACGCGATGTATCTGGATAAGCAGTCTCGTCGTCAGGGAAGATTTTTTCATATTGACTAATCTACGGTGAAATCCCGTATGATATTCGCCACGAATCGCACTTACAGGGGCTCAATCATGAGACTGGGTATTCTTTTTCCGGTGGCTATTTTTATCGTCGCCGTTGTTTTTCTGGGCTGGTTTTTTGTCGGCGGCTATGCGGCGCCAGGCGGAGCCTAATGAAAAAAAGCACCATTATTATGCTTATTGTCGCCATCGTCGCCCTGGCGGGAACGCAATTGGGCTGGTGGTAAATCCAGGAATATTCGCGCGACTCTTCGGCAAGGATTGCAGAGTTATCTCATCTACTCAATAACTTAAAAGAATACACTCACATCATCAGCCGATACCGCATGGCCGTTTCTGCGGACGGATTTAACTGGAGAAGTGAGAAATGAAAAAACCGATCGTGTTGCCGTTGATTCTCGCGCTTTGCACGTTGTTATCGGGATGTATTGTCGACCCAGGCTATCACCACCATCGCCACCATCATCATGACGACAGAGACTGGCGATAAAGCGGAAAACATCATAAGGCGAACTTCGGTTCGCCTTATTGCATGGGATCAGTCGCGACGGTCGGAACCTAAAAAGAGGAAGCCCAGCGGGATGGAGAACAGCAAGGTAAATACAATGCTATAAACCGTAACCATCGCCCCCTGCAGGAAGAACATTGACGTCGTCCACTCTGAGTACGGCATATTGTATTCGCTCACCACGCCGCCGAAGGTCGCACGCCCAACCACGATAAGCGCAATGGCGAATATCGCCGCTATCGACAAAAAGAACTTCTTGCTGTTTTTATTGCTGGTGAGTTTCTGCAGAATCATCCGGGTTCCCTTTTTTCTGAGCGATAATCGGCTGTATATGTAACACCAATGCAATCAAAATTGAAGGAGTTTTGTTACAAGGCAGAGTCAATCGCTATCGGGCCGGTCGCGCGTCCCGGCCGCAACAATTACGACTGCAGCGTCGCCAGACGGGCGGCAAAACCGACAAACACAAGGCCAATCAGACTGTTGCCGATTTTCGCCAGTTTCTTTTTCGTCTTCACGTAACGGGTGACGAACGAGCCGGAGAGGATCAGAAAGCTCATATAGATGAAGCTAATAATCTCCAGGGTCAACGCCAGGATAAAGAACGCCAACCCAGGCGTTTTGGCGCTGACGTCAATAAACTGCACGAAGAATGAGACATAAAAAAGAATGGCCTTTGGATTCGTCAGGCTGAGCGTCAGCGAACGTTTAAGAATCGCGCTCCCCGGCTCGGAATCAGAAGACGAATGACCATCACGCTGGGTTAATACCGCGTAGAGCATCTTACCGCCCATCCACAGGAGATAAATCGCCCCCAGGTATCGAACGATATTGAACAGTACAGGCGTGGTCTTGATAAGCGTCGCAACCCCGGCAAAAGCCAGGAACATCAGCACCGCATCACCGATAAATACGCCAGCGGCCGCCAGATACCCTTTCCTGACGCCGTGGGCGACGCCGGTCTTGAGGACAAAAAAGGTATTCGGGCCGGGAACCAGGATGATAAAGATAGCCCCAACCAGGTAGGTCAGGTAATTCAGTACACCAAACTCAGCGAACACAACGCACTCCTTCGCTTACAACAAAATATGATCCCGCGCACGTTAACGCAACCGGGACCATTTTGAAAGCGCCGCGAGTGCGGATGCCTTAATAGAGTGAAGTTTCACCCAGCGGACGGGTTTTAAAGCGGCGGTGAACCCACAGATACTGCTCCGGCGCGCGCAGGATTTCTTTCTCAATAACCTTGTTGATATAGCTCGCCGCATCCTGTTTATCTTCACCAGGATAGTCGCTCATTACGTCGCTGATATGCAAGCTATAACCCCGACGGTCCGCTTTACGCACCATGCTGATGGTGAGCATTCTCGCTCCCGACAAACGAGAGAGCACGTAGGTGCCGTTGGTCGTTGCGGCCTGCTGTACCGAGAAGAACGGGGCAAATACGCTCCCCTTCGGACCATAGTCCTGATCCGGCGCAAACCACACCGCTTCACCCGACTTTAGGGCATGCACCAGACCGGATAAATTACGACGATCGATCATCGCCTTGTTCGAGCGCAAGCGACCGCGCGTCTGCACCCACTCCATTAACGGGCTATTGTGCGGACGGTAGGTCGCCATCATCGGACGACACAACCCCATTGTACGGCCGCCCAGCTCAAGAGACATAAAGTGGACGCCGACAACCATCACGCCTTTTTGTTCGCTCAGGGCATTGTTGAGATTAACCATGCCTTCGACGTCAAACCATTTCTTGACGCGTTCGTCGCTCCAGAACCATGCCATACCCGTTTCAATCAGGCCCATCCCTAGTGACATGAAGTTCTGTTCGATAAGCTTTTCGCGCGCCGCGGGCGACATGGTGGGAAAGCAAAGTTCGAGATTACGTCTGGCGATATGCTCACGGCGTTTGAGGAAGCGCCGGGATGCGCGACCGGCGCTGGTACCGATAAGGTGCAATACGGGATAAGGAAGCTGGACGATGAGCCAGAGCACGCCCAGGCCAAACCAGGTCCCCCAATTACGGGGATGAAGAAGTTTTTTATTAAAAGCGCAAGACATGTTTTTTCCTGTAAACATTAGAACATGAGGTAACGCTTAAGGAAAAAACGAGTCCCTTCATCTGTCATTAGGCGGTACGTGTAGCAGTTCAGACAATAATAATCCGGGTAAATTCACTCCGGCAAGTAAAAAAAGAGGCCAGCAGAAAAAAACACAATATCAGCACACCTGTAACAAAATGTAAATAAAAAAGTGAATAATAAACCTCAAATATCCACCACGGGAATGATTAACGCGCTAATCATTCAACATAAAGTATGTACACTTTCAAACCAGCGCGCTGCGCTGGTAAGCCACAGGCCACAGCTGAAGCCGCGTCGGGGGTATGCCAGGGGGCAAATGAGACCAGGATATTCTCTGCTCTCGGTTATCCTTTTCACAACGTTTGCCGATACGTGTTTCTTTAAATTCATAGTCTCACTGACATGAAAAAGAAATATTTAACATGAGTATCAGGCAAAAGATTAAAATAAGAATCAGCTTATTTTACTTTCCTGACAATAATTAATATTTATCGACAATTATCCATATCGCCGCAGGTTATTTCAGACTTTTTACCTACCTTGCTTTAACAAAACAGCAGGCAATAAAGTTAAGGTGCCCTTTACGACGTTAAAAAAGCGTAACCTGGATAAAAATCTCGGACGACTCTCACGCTTGAACACGCCATTGCGGATAATTTTTAACGCCTGGTGAGAACCTGGATCTTTCTCTCCACTGCTGATTGCCGTTCTCAGCACTGGCAAGGGGTTAGTTCTGCTGGTGAAATTAATACGCGAGCTGCAGGGGTTACCATGCTGCACGATCTCAACCAGGCCAGCCGCTACTGCGATCATCTGGTGGTGCTTGAAGGGGGTCAGGTGCGGGCTCAAGGTTCAGCGGAAACGGTTTTGGCGCCGGAGATGCTGCGGAAGATCTTTCACCTGGAGGCGGAAATTCATCCGGAGCCGGTGTCGCAGCGCCCGATGTACATGGTGAAACAACCCGGGTAAGGCGCCCTGCGCCCTACCCGAAGTTAATCAGTAGGTGTGGAAGTACTGTTGGATCACCTGCGGATTTTTCGTTTGCGTCAGCGCTGTCATCAGCAGGATGCGCGCTTTTGCCGGGTTGAGCGAATCGGATACCAGTCCCGGCTGACCATCATCAACCGGCACGACGCCGCTACCGGTGCGCGAGGCGCGAACCACCACGATACCGGCTTTTTCCGCCTTTTCGATCCCCGCCGCGCTGCGTACGGAGACCGATCCCGCGCCGGTGCCCGCATAAATAATGCCGTCAGCATGGTGCGCAATCGCCGCGTCATACATATATTCAGGGTCATCCTGATAGCCATAAATAATGACCACCTTCGGCAGCGCGCTAAGCTGGCGGACGTCAAAAACCGAGCGCACGGTATGAATTTTATCCACGCGCGTTTCGAACTGCGGTCTGCCGCTCACGATAACGCCCAGATAGCCCTCTTCCGGCGCCTTGAAGGTATCCAGCGTTGTGGCATTGGTCTTCGTGACGAAGCGCGCGGCGCCAATGCGGTCATTGAGGACCACCATCACGCCGCGGCCTTTCGCTTGCGGATCGGCCGCCACGGTCACCGCTTCAAGCAGGTTCATCGGGCCGTCTGCGCTGATGGCCGTGGCCGGACGCATCGCCGCCGTGAAGACCACCGGCTTATTGCTTTTTACCGTCAGGTTGAGGAAGTAAGGCGTCTCGTCCAGAGTATCGGTACCGTGGGTAATCACCACGCCATCGACATCATCGCGGGCCAGCAGCTCATTGACGCGTTTTGACAGTTTGAGAATAATGTCGCTGGTCATATTTTCGCTGCCAATATTGGCAACCTGTTCACCGTCAACGCGGGCGACTTTGCTCATCTCAGGCACAGCATTAATCAGCGTCTGAACGCCAATCGCGCCGGCTTTGTACCCGGTAGTCTGGGTATTGCTGGCTGCCGAACCGGCAATCGTTCCTCCGGTCGCCAGGATAACGATATGCGGCAGACGCGTATCACTAAATGCAAAAGCGCTTATCGTCAGTAACGTCATTGCCAGTAATGCTCTAAAATTCATCATGACTCATCCCAAAATAAATATTAAATAAATTCGCGCAGAGAGAATGCAAACGGCTTGCCAGGATTTAATATATTTTACCTTGTAAAAGTGATTAACTATCAGACAAAAAAGGATTTTTACTTCGTCCGGAGCGCTACTTTGGTGCAGGAACGCGCTAAAAACGGGCATGACATAAAAGCGAAATCAGGATTAACTAATTCAATCTATTTTGCCGTGTCGGCATCGCTATCAACGAAATAGACCAACACGATGCGGGTAATGCGATGGAGAAAACGATGCGTATCGCCTTAAAATCAGCATTGATGCTTACCTCCCGCGTCATACAAGTGATTAATCCAGAATTACACCTGCATATGCAACGCACGGCGCTGATTGCGCTGGAGCTTGCGCAGGCATCGGGTCTATCTCGCCAGCAGCAGCAAACTATCTTTTGCGCCGCGCTGCTGCACGACATCGGCGTTCTGGGCGATAAAAGGGCGTTTTCATCGCTGAACGCCATCGATAACCTCAATGACCCACATCAGCACCGGGGAGCCGAAATGCTGGCCGGGTTAGCCACTCTGGCCCCCATCCTGCCGATTATCCGCGAGCACCATTTTAGCCCAAACCACAGGGGCAGCCTCGAACAGCATGTTGTCTATTTTGCCGACGTTTTTGAACGCCAGCTCCCTGGCGATAAGAGCGCGGCCACTTATCAAACCGATATGAGTATTGATAACTTCCGCGCGCTTTACCAGGCGATCGACCCGCCGCTGTGTCAGACCTTGTGCCAGCTCGCAGAAAAAGAGCATTTTTGGCTGCATCTTAATCCCGGACATATTCAGCGAATGCTGGAAATCATCGGCCCCATCAACGATGTATATATCGATATCAACGGTCTGAAAGATATCTGTCTACTTATTGCTAAAATTGTCGATACTTACAGCAGCTTTACCGCCAGCCATAGTCTGAAGGTTGGTCAAATTTCGCGCGCCCTCGCCGTTTATGTGAATCTGCCGGATCTGGAGTGCAGGAAGATTGAGATTGCCGGTTATTTGCACGATATCGGCAAAGTATACATTCCGCTGTCAATCCTCGAGAAACAGGGTGAGCTGAACGACGAAGAGTTGCTTCAGGTTCGCGAGCATAGCTATATGACCGGTGAAATTCTTAGCACCTTCAGCGAACTCGGTGAGATAATTAACTGGGCCGCGAACCATCATGAAAAACTGGATGGCAGCGGTTATCCGCTTCATCTTAATGAGGATTACCTGCAGCTACCGGATCGAATTATCGCCATCGCGGATATATTTACCGCGCTGACCGAAGACCGCCCCTATCGCCCCGGAATGCGCCGTCAGCAAGCGTTACAGCTGATAGAGAGTGATGTTATAAATGGCGCATTGGATAAAGATGTGTATCGTATTTTGCATCAGCATGCCGAAGCGCTGCACGCTATTATTACTCACACGCTGCCCCCTGAATCACCGGTTTTTTCTGGTGAAGCCGGTGCGCAACGATAAAAACAAAATAATTCATCTGCACGCAAGGAATATTCGGTGAGAATCGCCACCATGACCAACTGGGCCTACGGGATCACCGTCGCCCTGACCCTCGCCTCAGGCATCGCAATGCTGATGGCTTCAAGTGCGGATAATGCCGAACGCCGCGCCGTCGAACAACGCCAGGTGTTTGACCAGCTTAGCGAAGAAGTGGAAAGCGGCGCCTGGGAGCTTTCCGATCTCGCGCGACTTTACATTATCAAAAACAATCAGGATGTCCTCCAGGAGTACCGGCAGCAAGCTCAGACCATCACCGCCATTGAACACCGGCTGGTAAAGCTGAAAGACAATGGCGCAACCGCGGAAGAGCTGACGCTACTGCGCGAGGGTTTACAGATGGCCGATGAACTCCAGGACGAGCAGCGGATGGCGCTGGCGCACGTTGCCAGAGGCGAGGAAAAAGAGGCGGTCAACCTGCTTTACGGCACCGCCTATGAAGAGGAGCTCGAGCGGGTCCAGACGCAGCTTGACCACTTTCGCCTGATGCTCGAAGGGCGGGTGAATAAAACTATTGCCGAGGCGACGGAGAAATCGCGGATCTGGCGTACGCTCTCTGAGGTCATGGTTGGGCTCACGGCGCTGATGTTCCTGTTTGTGCTGGGCTTTATTCTTAAGCGACGGGTGCTCTATCCCGTCGTCCGTCTGAGCGATGTCGTGCAGCGGCTGGCCTCGCAGGATTACGCGGTTGAAACGCCGCAGTTTACCCAGATTGATGAAATTGGCGATATGGCCCAGGCCATTCGCATCTTTCGCGAGAACGGGCTGGCGCGCCAGCGGCTGGAACAAGAGCGCGATGCCGACTGGGCGGTCCGCGAGCTGCTGGCGCGAATGACCCAGCGTTTACAGGGCTGCGAATCCTTCGAGGATGTGATCAAGGTTGCTGAGCTGTTCGCGCCGAACATCGCCCCTGAGATCCCCGGGCGACTGTATATTCTGGACACCGATCCCTGGCAGATGCGCTGCGTGGCCCAGTGGCTTTCTCCGCCGCTTGAAGCGGACGTCTTTCATCCGGATAACTGCTGGGCAGTGCGGCGCGGACTGAGCCATCCGCCGGTCAACGGTGAGCCGGATATCGCCTGTTATCACCTGTCGGAATCGCAGGCTAATCAGTCGCTATGCGTGCCACTGATTGCGCAGGGTGAAGCGATTGGTCTGCTCTCCTTCAGCAACGTCACTGCCGCGACCGCCCCTTCCCGCGCCTATCTTGAACTGATGGCCGAAGCGCTGGGTCTGGCGCTGGCGAATCAACGTTTGCGCAGCGCGCTGCTGGAAAAGGCGCTGTTTGATTCATTAACCGGCCTGCGTAACCGCCACCACCTGGATGACGCACTGCATACCCAAATGAATCTGGCGGTTCGCAACAGCACGCCGCTGAGCTGCCTGATGATCGATATCGATCACTTTAAGGCGATTAATGATAATTACGGTCACGAGGCAGGCGACCTGGTGATCAAAAGCGTCTCCGCGATCATTCAACGCGCGGTGCGCGATATCGGCATGGCCTTCCGCTATGGCGGCGAAGAGTTCCTGGTGCTGCTGGGTGGAACCGATGAACAGTCCGCGATGGTCTGCGCGAACGATATCTATAACAGCGTCCGCCTGCTGACCCTACGATACGGCCTTGCTGAGATTGGCCAGATCGATGTCTCCATCGGCATCGCCAGCTACCCGCAACATACGCAAAGCGACAGCCTGCTGCGCGCGGCCGATGCAGCGCTCTACCGGGCTAAGGAGCTGGGGCGTTCAAGAATTGTGAGCTTTGGGATGTTGAAAACGGAGTGAGTGGCGTTCTTAGCCCCTTCTCCTCCCGCTAATGCTGCACAGAGACGCTGTCGAATAGCGCTTACATCGCATTTAATAGCGTCTCTTCCATTAGCTGCCCCAGCAGCGCCCGCGCTCCATGAATGGCGTCGTTTCCCGGCCCCTGCTCCAGGGTAATCCCCAGATTCCCCGGCGATGGCAGCATACTTCCCGCCACACGCAAGTTGCCAGGCATTCCGATACGGGTACGCACGGTAATGCCAAGCCCCGCCTGCAAGGCTGCCCAAATACCGCTCAGGCTGTGGCTGACAAACACCACTTGCCAGGCGATGTTGGCACGGTCGAGACAATCAATGGCACGGGAACGCATCAGGCACGGGCTTTCCAGCATTACCAGCGGTAACGGCTTGCCCTGCGCCAGCAGCGTGCCGATATCCAGTTTCGGGTGTCTTATCCACTCCAGCGGACACTGAGCAATCAGCCTGCCGTCACGTTGTGCACTCTCCGGCTGCCAGAGCAACGCCATATCAAGCGCGTTGTTATTGAGCGCCTCGAGCAGCGCCCGGTTGCGATCAACGCGGGCTATCATTCGCATCCCCGGGTGGTGGCGCTTGAACTCGCCAAGTATTCCGGGCATAAGCGATTCGCCAAAATCTTCCTGCATACCAATACGTATTTCACCCTGTAATCGTTCGCCATTCAGGGCTCGCAGCGCTTCATCATTTAGCACCAGCAGACGACGGGCATACCCCATGATTATCTCGCCATGATGGGTCAGCTCCAGGTGGCGACCTTTCTTTACCACCAGTTCGGTACCGCACTGTTGCTCCAGTTTTTTTAGCTGTGCACTGACCGCCGAGGTTGAACGGCAGAGGCGATTTGCCGCCTGCGCAAAGCTGCCGCACTCAATGCCAGTGACAAAACTGCGCAGTGCGTCAAGGTCGAGCGTAAGAGGAAGCTTATTCATTATCGTCCTGAAATACGGGATGGATAGTCGCGAATAATTCAATTTTCAGGATCGAAATATCGCGCCAGAATGACTTCACTGTCAATACGGAGAGAGAGCGATGGCAAAACCCCTTGATCGTGAAACCCTGGCCCGCGTCGCACCAAAGCTGGCTGAATTGAGCCGGGATGTACTTTTTAATGATATCTGGAAACGAGAACCACTTTCCCCACGCGAGCGCAGCTTAGTGACGCTGGGAGCCCTGACCGCACTTGGCCGCGTTCAGCAGTTACCCTGGCATATCCGCTTCGCCCAGCAAAATGGCCTGACCCGTGAAGAAATCGTTGAGGTTTTCACTCATCTGGCATTCTACGCTGGCTGGCCTGCAGCGGTTTCCGCCTTTGAATGCCTGGAAGAGGATTAGCGAGATGCCTTTTACTCGTATCACACTGAATCAGGGTTATAGCGACGCGCAGATAACGCAGATTTCCGACATTCTGCAACAAAGCCTTGAGAAAGAATTTGCCGTTCCGCCTCATGATCGCTTTCAGGTTTTCGAAAGGCTACCTGCGAACCTGCATGTGTTCGACCGCCATTATAAAAGCGGTGGCCGCAGCGACAATTTCATTCAGTTCCATATCACGGCAGGTAAACCTCGCGCATTCGAGCAGAAGAAAAACCTCTGCCGCACGCTAAATGAGCAGCTGCATACAGCGCTGGGTATTCGCCCGGATGATGTCATGGTGATCATTCAGTTCAATACCGCCGATGAGTGGAGTTTCAGCAATGGACTGATGCTCTCTGAAGAGGGGTTATGATTGTAACGCGCCAGGGATATCCGTCGCTGGCAATTTTTGCGCGCCGTAAACGAGCAGCGTCAGGATGTTGACGAGCAGAAGCCATATGGCACAGGAATGCGGGGTAAACAGGCTTCCAACCGCCGCGATGACCAGGAGCAAATAACAGAAGGGATTGAGATACATATCGGCTTCGAACATTCAGCGTTAATGTACTCTGAGAGAGTCTGCTTATAGGACCGTATTGCCTCTGTAGGTGGTTTTTCAAGCATGAGTAATAATACAGTCGGTTTTCATAAATAGTAAAACAAAGGAGTGTTATGAGTCGTATTCAGAGAGAAACGTCCTGCCCAGCCCAGCGATTAAATTCAGGTCTTGACGCTGAGCTATCTGGATATAAATGGGCACGTAATAATGTAGGCCAATCAGGTGCGGCTATTTATCGATTATATGGTAAATCTAGCGCCAGAACGGTTTCTTAAGCATGGTAAAGATACTGTAGCCGATGATATGACATATGATCCCTGTAAGACATTGCCCTTTTAACAGCGATTGCCTATTTCGGCTCGCATTGGCACAAAAACGGATGAGCAACGGGTTGGTTGATGCCAGTGATTTTGATGATCAACGCAACGGCTGGTCTGTTGAACAAGTCTGGAAAGAAATGCATAGCCTTTTACCCTTTTCACCCGATCCCGTTGTGACAGATGGTGACTTTTCACTTGATAACCTTATTTTTGGTGAAGGTGAAGTGATAGGCTGTATTGATATTGGACGAGTGGGAATCGCTGATCGCTACCAGGATCTTGCTATCCTCTGGAACTGTCCTGGTGAGTTTTCACCTTCATTACAGAAAAGGCTTTTTTAAACATATGGTATTGCTCAACCCGATAAGAAATAATTGCAGTTTCATTTGATGCTCGATGAGTTTTTTTAACGTGAGGAGGAGTGAATCATCTCGCGTATGCGGGGTAAAATAATTTCGCTCATAACAGTGTACCCGTTCTCGCAGACCTGCCATGAGCGATATTGCTCAAGTAACTGAATAGTTACTTTGACTGTTCTGAGCTCTCTGCAATGCGACGCAGGTATTCATTATTTTTGAAAGCGACCATGATGAGTTCGAACATTACCCGGCAACCAATCAGACTAAAAATTGTACCGAAAAAACCTGTGATGAATTGCCCGCTAAACATCGAAAAAACGCCACCAACGAGTATAAGCACCATAAGTAGCCAGTATAAAAAAACCAACACTCTAGGTGTAATCAGATGGTCAAAACCCAATAAATCTTTCACTTTAACTCCTGTAATAAGTTGAAATACATCCAAAATCAAATTAAATATACGTGACATATTTCAAAATGTAAATATTTTATATCAAGGATGTTCCTCGAGGAAAAAGAAGATCAGTTCATATCGATAAACGGGTATCTCGTCTTGTTAGATCCCTTTGGCTTAAAAATCAAAGTCTCGGGTGTTTCCCCGTGGATGCTGTTAGTCGGTTTTTCGATAAGAATTTTGGGGAAGATACTGGGGAAGAAACACTGACGCCAATAAAAAACGGGAGCCCGTGGGCTCCCGCTCTTACTTAACCCAAATTCTGCATTACATGTTCGCGATAATCGCGTCGCCTAACTCTGAACATTTCAGCAGCTTAGCGCCTTCCATCAGACGTTCAAAGTCATAGGTCACGGTCTTGGCGGCGATAGCGCCTTCGGTGCCTTTAACGATCAGGTCTGCGGCTTCGAACCACTGCATGTGGCGCAGCAGTAGTTAACTAATAGCATTATTACCTATTGATTTAAAGAGAAAAATAGGTGTTTTTGATATGTGGTTAATGTTTTTAGCCTAAGCTCTAACCTATTGAAATTCATTAGTATATTTTCAGTTTTGATAACTGGCTTTGAGTTTTTCAACTCATCTGGATAGTGAATTATTAGCCAATAATACTCACTCCCTGTGAATCGGGTTAAATATTTCCGGTGTTATAACTCATGATTTGAAAAGAAAATAAAAAAGCCTCGGAATCTGAGGCTTGTATTGGAACCACCAGCGCTAATATATTATTTAATTACTACCTGCCATGTAATGATTGTTCTTTTCCAAACCATCTTATTTTTTTCTTCTTTTATATGCAGAATCCTTTTCATAATAAAATATAAAATAAGAGAAAGCGCAATGATAGCAATATATGTCCCGATACCGAAAGATACCAGAAACACAACCAAGATCCCAAAGAGCGCTACCAGTAAAGATGTGCAGATAGATATCAAATTAATTGTCTTGCGTGCGTCTCTTGATACATAACCTTTAATCTTAAATGCATGGCAACTGTGGCAGTGGTCCTCATTAATTAGATTTGCACCACAAAAATGGACATTTATCATCTTTCGTTGTCATTTATTTTAAATCTCAACATAATAGTAATCACTCATCCACAACCTTCCCTGGCAAGCGCAATCAACAACAGCATGTACTTTGTTTTTTTGTTCTATTGTCTCAACTCCCTCAACAATCACGAAATTGCAGTATGATTTTACTTCATTTATTATTTTAAAGAATTCGCTCTCACTCTGTATTTCCCAGAAATAATCTTTATCAATTTTTATACATTCAAAATTAAACATATCAATAATTGTTAAACTTGTTAAGCCCCTCCCAAAATCATCCAGCCAAACTGGACACAATTTTGAAAGATACTTTAAGTCAACCATACAGCATTTAGTATTGAATTCATGAAAATGCTCGTTAATCTCAAAAGCAATGTTTTTTTGGTTTTTTAAGTAATCACTAATATATTTATCGTTCAAAATACAATCGCTAATAAGACTGTCAACATTTAACGAAACTGGCTTGAACTTCAATTTTGATGTATCAAGCCTTTCAATTGTTAATATCTGTTTCTTAAACACATCGATTTTTTCTTTATCGCTTAATGAAGTGAAACAAAAACCACTTTCATTAGCAAGGTAATCATTGCAGTCCTTTTTTTTAACATTTTTCGTGAGAATTTCCCAAGAATGAATAGAACCATCTTTTATAAAAGACGGCTCTAAAACAAATCTACAGGAATCTATTTCCACACTGTTCTTTATCATTAAAAAAACACCGGAACTAGGAATAATCCTAATCGTGTCATAATTAGAAATGAAAGAGAAATAGTTTAAAATGATCGATAACGATCGAACAATAGCCGAAACCTATCACATTTCATAAATTGATCGATTATTCAAATCAAATAACTCGAAAGGAAAAAACAAGAAACACGATCCCATTATTAATTACAATAAAATCATAGACTTATTTATATCGCTGATTTAGTGGCAGGTATCAAACGTTAGTTGAGAGGGGGGATGAGGTTCTGAATTAATTTTTCCGTATTGGCAATGCCGATCATAAACTATCTTTAAAATTTATAAGTATAAAATCATGAGAAAAGAAATCATATCATCTTTAATTATTCGGCATGCAATATCCATTTTTCCCGTTACGTTTAACTTCATATAGCATTTCATCAGCCTCTTTGATCCACTCGATGATGGATTCTTTATTTTCTGCACAAGAAATACCGATACTGACAGTACAGTAAATTTCGTTGTGAGAAGGTAATGAAAGATCTTTAATTTTTTTCTGAATTATATGAACCATAGCTATAACTAGCTTTCTATTACTATTGTTAACAATAATAGCCAACTCATCGCCACCAAATCTTGCTGGTACGTCCTTCTCGCCAGCGCACTCTCGTAATATTGTTGATATACGAGATAACACCGCATCACCTACTTCATGGCCATAGGTATCATTAATTTGTTTAAAATTATCAACATCAATGAGCATAAGATAAGAATGAATTCTCTTTTTACGCGTCGCACGAAAAGCACTTTCCATTTTCTGCTCAAAAAAACGGCGATTTGGCAGATCTAAGCCAGGATCCATCAGAGCCTGTTTTTCGAGTAACTCCCTTCTTTTCCTCAACTTTATAGATAAGTGCCTTGAAACAATACTCAGTACTATGGGATAACAGGTCGCCAGGGGTAAAGAAAGCAATACCGTTCGGGTACTGAATTCTATAGTATATCTGAAATCATTTGCTAACCAAACTGTCAGGAAACTAATCATCATCCACATTAATGCTGGTTTTAAAATTTTCCATCCACCAGCAGCATAGCGATCAGCTATTTGAACTGAGATTATGAATAATGATGGAATTGGACTAACTTGCATTACGGCTATCCAGATTCCAGCCCAGAATGAATCAAGTAACATATTCTTCTTTTCAGTACTCAGCATATCCTTCGACATCATGCTTGCAAGATAAGCAACCGATGGCCAGATGAGTGCATTCAGAATTAACAAGGCTTTTGTTATTTCTTGATGTGACTGTTCCTGGAGGACTGAATATATAGGAAGAAAGCAAAGAACGACACCAATCTGACGTAAAAAATATACTCGCTTAATGAACGATGAATTTCTATCAGATATGTATTTTTCATCCGGGAAATTTGTTAACATAGAAAGCCTATTATAAATCACTAAGAGCCGCCATCACTTTAACCCACTAAATTACAAGATAAAACCGCCCTGCATTACAAAGTTATAACACGGATATGAAAATTACAAGATTGCACATCAATTAATGATAAACGTATCAATAATAACATTTGGCATCCATTTTTTTGAATCTATCCGCACAATTTATATCTGATACTTAGTAATACCTTAGGGTTATACTCTTAAAAATGAATTCCCAGTGGAATTTAGCACTACTGCATTATTAATTTTGGTAGGTTATTAAAAAATAACACAACATCTGACCAGTAAAACTTTACTTGAACTTACTTATCGTTTACTGCAAATTATTCTGTGATGTACACAGCAATTAATGTCGTTTCAGTTGCCCCTGGCAAGTGCCTCCGGGGATTTTTTATGCTCCTCAACTTTCTAGTGCGTCAACTCGCCTAATCAAATCCTGCACAACTATTACCAAATCGGCGATGATCGACGTATAATCCACATTCATCACTCTGAGTTTTTCGCCATCAATCTCCTGCTCGATGCCGAGAAAAGTATACAGTTCGTCAGCTTTTTCAGCCTGCTGAGCGATAAAACCACGCCTCCGGCGCGTTTCGCCTTTCATATTGAACTCGCATACCCCGAGCGCATTAATGCGCCTGGAAGCCCCTTCCCGTGGTTCCGTGAATGCATCTTTCAGCCGTACATCTGAGCCAGTGGTCAGGACGTCACCCTTACCGGTGGAGATCGTGCCGCCAGCGCGAAAGATCCATGCGTCCGTCCTCCCGAAGCCATCTGCGTAAAGCACAAGCCAGTGCTCAGTCCCGACCTGCTCACCGAACAGTCGCAAAAACTCAATCGCTCTTTCACGCGCGCCGGGTTCTTCAGCGATCATTTCCTGCAGCAGCTGTACCGCGAGCGTAGGCTCCTTTCGCCCGACGATGGAAATTCCTCTGGAGACACGGCGAGAGAGTTTTATAAAATTTTTTCTCTCTAACGCACGCAGATGCAACAGGACAGCATTAGACGAGCTAACGCCGAGCATATCGGCCAGCTCAGGAAAAGCAATATCAACTAACACCTGGCTTGAACGCTACTGGAAAATTCAGCAGGAAAGATTAAGGTCCTGAGATATAAAAGAAAACACTATCAAGCAAAAAGCAAAACCAGTATCTCTACTTAAGGAACGGGTAGGAATGAAATTAATCTCCGCAGTCAATGTTCGAGATATTGCGCAAATTCTTGATGAATATTTAGCGGAGGGACAACCTAGAATGGCGCAGGTCATTCGCTCTGTCCTAATAGATGTTTTTAAAGAAGCTCAGCATGCGGAAGAAGTACCTCCTGGTTATAACCCTGCACTAGCAACTAAACAACCTCGTAGAAAGATCACTCGCCAGCGCCTTATTCTTGAGGAATGGCAAAAGATTTTTGATATAGCCTTTGAAAACCACAAATACATGGGGAACGCCATGCTTTTAGCCATAGTAACAGGCCAGAGACCAGGTGATATATCCCGTATGAAATTCTCGGACATCTGGGACGAGCATCTACACGTTGAGCAAGAGAAAACCGGAAGCAAAATCGCTATTCCATTAGCTCTGCGTTGCAACGCAATCAACTGGAGCCTCCGAGATGTAATCAGCCGTTGCCGGGATTATGCAGTAAGCCCTTATTTGGTTCATTTCTTTAGAACCACCTCACAGGCTGAGCGAGGAGCACAGGTGAAACCCAGAACACTGACCATGAATTTCAGCAAGGCAAGAGACAATGCAGATATTGACTGGGGGCAAGGTACACCGGCAACGTTCCATGAACAAAGATCGCTTTCCGAGCGGTTATATAAAGCTCAGGGTATAAACACGAAAGATTTACTTGGACACAAAACTCAACAACAAACGGATAGGTACCATGATGATCGAGGTAAGGGGTGGACAAAGGTGGCCTTATGAGGTTTTCGGGAGGGGTTTTAATAACTTGTTTTGATAAAATTTTGATAACCGTTCGAAAACTAATAATAAAAACGGGAACCACTAGGTTCCCGTTCTGACATAATCTGGGGGCCAGATTACATATTCGCGATAATCGCGTCGCCAAACTCTGAACATTTCAGCAGCTTAGCGCCTTCCATCAGACGTTCAAAGTCATAGGTCACGGTCTTGGCGGCGATAGCGCCTTCGGTGCCTTTAACGATCAGGTCTGCGGCTTCGAACCACTGCATGTGGCGCAGCATCATTTCAGCGGACAGGATGATGGAACCCGGGTTCACTTTGTCCTGGCCAGCATATTTCGGCGCAGTACCGTGCGTCGCTTCGAACAGCGCGCACTCGTCACCGATGTTCGCGCCCGGAGCGATACCGATACCGCCAACCTGCGCCGCCAGGGCGTCAGAGATATAGTCACCGTTCAGGTTCATACAGGCGATAACGTCGTATTCCGCCGGACGTAGCAGGATCTGCTGCAGGAAGGCGTCAGCGATCACGTCTTTAACGACGATCTCTTTCCCGGTGTTCGGGTTTTTGATCTTCAGCCACGGGCCGCCGTCAATCAGCTCACCGCCGAACTCTTCGCGTGCCAGCTGGTAACCCCAGTCTTTGAACGCGCCTTCGGTGAATTTCATGATGTTGCCTTTGTGCACCAGGGTCAGTGAATCGCGATCGTTGGTGATAGCGTATTCGATGGCGGCGCGAACCAGGCGTTTAGTGCCTTCTTCAGAGCACGGCTTGATGCCGATACCGCAATGTTCCGGGAAGCGAATTTTCTTCACGCCCATTTCATCGCGCAGGAATTTAATTACTTTATCCGCTTCGGCAGAATCGGCTTTCCACTCGATACCGGCGTAGATGTCTTCGGAGTTTTCGCGGAAGATAACCATGTCGGTCAGTTCAGGATGTTTAACCGGGCTCGGAGTACCCTGATAATAACGAACCGGGCGCAGGCAAACGTAGAGGTCCAGTTCCTGACGCAGGGCAACGTTCAGAGAACGGATGCCGCCGCCGACTGGCGTGGTCAGAGGGCCTTTGATAGCAACACGATATTCACGAATCAGATCAAGAGTTTCGGCAGGCAGCCAGACATCCTGGCCATAAACCTGGGTCGATTTTTCGCCGGTGTAAACTTCCATCCAGGAAATTTTACGCTCACCCTTATAGGCTTTCTCAACGGCAGCATCAACCACTTTCAGCATCGCCGGGGTCACGTCAACACCGATACCATCGCCTTCGATGAACGGGATAATCGGGTTATTAGGGACGTTCAGCTTGCCGTTTTGCAGGGTGATTTTTTGACCTTCCGCCGGAACTACTACTTTGCTTTCCATTAACCTCTCCTTCGAGCGCTTCTGGTTCTGCTCTTCCCTCTTCACGCTAGCCGGGCGTTGGCTTTATTCGCCCACTCCCGTCATCGGAATATCCCGCTAACCGGAGATTTCGCGTCCGTGTCGCCTTCCTGTAATGCGAATCGGTTTGAGCAACCTTTTTGTTAATAAGTTGTAATGAGCATGTCAATACTACCTGAATGTTTGCGTCCATGAAAGGCATTCGTAATTAGGCTATAATGCGGCAATTGATTGAGTCTGAAAATACCATGCAAAAAACTTCATTTAGAAAACATCGCGTTGAGCGATTCAGCACGCAACAAGTCACCAGACAACGCAAAGAACGCCAGCCAAAAACTGTGATCTTGTTCAATAAACCATACGATGTATTGCCGCAATTTACCGATGAAGCCGGGCGCAGCACGCTAAAAGATTTTATTCCGGTTGCCGGCGTCTACGCTGCCGGTCGGCTCGACCGCGATAGCGAAGGGCTGCTGGTGCTGACTAACGACGGCGCGCTGCAGGCGGCGCTCACCCAGCCGGGCAAGCGCACCGGAAAGATTTATTATGTTCAGGTGGAAGGTGAACCGACGGAGGACGCATTGGCCGCCCTCCGCGACGGCGTCACGCTTAATGACGGCCCCACCCTGCCTGCGGGGATCGAGCGGGTGGCGGAGCCTGAGTGGCTATGGCCGCGGAATCCGCCCATCCGCGAGCGCAAATCCATCCCCACCAGTTGGCTGAAAATCACCCTCTATGAGGGACGCAACCGCCAGGTGCGGCGGATGACCGCCCACGTCGGCTTTCCAACGCTGCGTCTGATTCGCTACGCGATGGGCGGCTATACGCTGGATGGCCTGGCCAACGGCGAATGGCGCAAAACCGACTCACCGCATACATAAGGAAAATCAATGTTTAAGCCGCACGTCACCGTCGCCTGCGTGGTTCACGCGAAAGGCAAATTCCTCGTTGTTGAAGAAACGATTAACGGAAAAGCGCTGTGGAACCAGCCTGCGGGCCACCTCGAGGCCGATGAAACACTGATTCAGGCCGCAGAGCGCGAGCTCTGGGAAGAGACCGGCATTCGCGCGACGCCGCAGCACTTTCTTCGCCTGCATCAGTGGATAGCCCCGGATCGCACCCCATTTTTGCGCTTCCTCTTTACTATCGAGCTTAACGATACGTGCGCCACCGAGCCCCATGATAGCGATATCGATCGCTGCCTGTGGCTTAGCGCTGAGGAAATTCTTAACGCGACAAACCTGCGTTCTCAACTGGTTGCTGAGAGCATTCGCAGCTATCAGCAGGATCCACGCTACCCGCTGTCGCTCATCGGTGAATTTAACTGGCCGTTTACAGGGGGTGCCTCAACCGAGGACGCGTGCTAGAATACGCCGCCTCGAAGTTCAATGTAGTGAGTATTCCAATGTCAGAAAGCCAGAAAAAAGTGATCGTCGGCATGTCCGGCGGGGTTGATTCCTCAGTTTCCGCCTACCTGCTGCTCCAGCAAGGGTATAAGGTGGAAGGCCTGTTCATGAAGAACTGGGAAGAAGACGACGGCGAGGAATACTGCACCGCAGCGGCGGATCTTGCCGACGCCCAAGCCGTTTGCGATAAGCTGGGAATTGAACTTCACACCGTCAATTTTGCCGCAGAATACTGGGACAACGTATTCGAGCTGTTCCTGGAAGAATATAAAGCCGGGCGCACGCCGAACCCGGATATTCTGTGTAACAAAGAAATTAAATTTAAAGCTTTCCTCGAATTTGCCGCAGAAGACCTCGGCGCCGACTACATCGCTACCGGACACTACGTGCGCCGCGCCGACGTTAACGGCAAGAGCCAGCTGCTGCGCGGCCTCGACGGTAACAAAGACCAGAGCTACTTCCTTTATACCCTAAGCCACGAACAGATCGCACAAAGCCTGTTCCCGGTGGGGGAGCTGGAAAAGCCGCAGGTGCGTAAAATCGCCGAAGCGCTGGATCTCATTACCGCGAAGAAGAAAGACTCGACCGGTATCTGTTTTATCGGCGAACGCAAATTCCGTGAGTTCCTTGGCCGCTACCTGCCCGCTCAGCCGGGAAAAATTATCAGCGTTGACGGCGACGAAGTTGGCGAGCATCAGGGCCTGATGTACCACACCCTTGGGCAGCGTAAAGGCCTCGGTATCGGCGGCATCAAAGACGGCGGCGAAGACCCGTGGTACGTGGTCGATAAAGACGTCGAAAACAATATTCTGGTTGTCGCCCAGGGCCACGACCACCCGCGTCTGATGTCCGTTGGGCTGATTGCCCAACAGCTGCACTGGGTCGACCGCGAGCCGGTTACGGGCACGCTGCGCTGCACGGTGAAAACCCGCTACCGTCAGACCGATATCCCCTGCAGCGTTAAAGCGCTGGATGACGACCGCATTGAAGTCATCTTTGATGAGCCGGTTGCCGCCGTGACGCCGGGCCAGTCTGCGGTCTTCTACAGCGGCGAAGTATGCCTCGGCGGCGGGATTATCGAACAGCGCTTGCCGCTGCCGGCTTGACAGACATTTTAGCCGCTGAATGCGCCGCTCGGGCATTCGACGGTTTATAAGGAGAATGTGTGGCGAAGAATTATTATGACATTACGCTGGCGCTGGCCGGCGTTTGCCAGGCCGCGCGTCTGGTTCAGGAACTGGCGCACCAGGGGCACTGCGATAGTGATGCTCTGCATGTGTCGCTGAACAGCATCATCGACCTCGATCCGGATTCAACGCTGGCGGTGTTCGGTGGTAGCGAAGCCAATCTTCGCCTCGGGCTGGAGACCCTTATTGGCGTGCTGAATACCAGCAGCCGCCAGGGGCTGAACGCCGAACTTACCCGCTATACTTTAAGCCTGATGGTGCTGGAGCGTAAGCTTGCCGCCAGCAAGGGGGCCATGGATACCCTCGGCAACCGTATCGGTGGCCTGCGCCGTCAGCTTGAACATTTCGATCTGCAATCCGAGACGCTGCTCAGCGCGATGGCCGGCATCTATGTTGATGTCATTAGCCCGCTGGGCCCGCGGATTCAGGTGACCGGCTCTCCCGCCGTGCTGCAAAGCCCTCAGGTTCAGGCGAAGGTTCGCTCTGCCCTGCTGGCCGGTATTCGCTCCGCGGTGCTCTGGCACCAGGTCGGCGGCGGGCGTCTGCAGCTGATGTTTTCTCGTAATCGTCTGGTTAACCAGGCAAAACAAATTCTTGCTCATTTAACCCCGGAGTTGTGATCTATGGAATTATCCTCACTGACCGCCGTTTCCCCAGTCGACGGCCGCTACGGCGACAAAGTCAGCGCGCTGCGCGGTATCTTCAGCGAATTCGGTTTGCTGAAATTCCGCGTTCAGGTAGAAGTGCGTTGGTTGCAAAAACTGGCCGCGCACGCAGCGATCAAGGAAGTTCCTGCTTTTGCTGCCGACGCAAACGGTTACCTTGATAAAATCGTCGCTGATTTCAGCGTAGAAGATGCTGAGCGCATCAAAACCATCGAGCGCACCACCAACCACGACGTCAAAGCGGTTGAGTATTTCCTCAAGGAAAAAGTCGCCGATGTCGCTGAACTGCACGCGGTCTCCGAGTTTATCCACTTTGCCTGCACCTCCGAGGACATCAACAATCTGTCCCACGCGCTGATGCTGAAAACCGCTCGCGACGAAGTGATCCTGCCCTACTGGCGCAAGCTGATCGACGCGGTGAAAGACCTGGCGGTACAGTACCGCGATATCCCGCTGCTTTCCCGTACTCACGGCCAGCCGGCTACGCCGTCCACCATGGGGAAAGAGATGGCGAACGTCGCTTACCGTATGGAGCGCCAGTATCGTCAGCTGAATCAGATTGAAATCCTTGGCAAAATCAACGGCGCGGTGGGTAACTATAACGCCCACATCGCCGCCTACCCGGAAGTCGACTGGCACCAGTTCAGCGAAGAGTTCGTCACCTCGCTGGGTATCCAGTGGAACCCGTACACCACCCAGATTGAACCGCACGACTATATCGCCGAACTGTTCGACTGCGTCGCCCGCTTCAACACTATCCTGATTGATTTCGATCGTGACGTCTGGGGCTATATCGCGCTCAACCATTTCAAGCAGAAGACGATTGCCGGCGAAATCGGCTCTTCCACCATGCCGCATAAAGTGAACCCGATCGACTTCGAGAACTCCGAAGGCAACCTCGGTCTGGCCAACGCGGTGATGCAGCATCTGGCGAGCAAACTGCCGGTTTCCCGCTGGCAGCGTGACCTGACCGACTCCACCGTCCTGCGTAACCTCGGCGTCGGCATCGGCTATGCGCTGATCGCGTATCAATCCACCCTGAAAGGCGTGAGCAAGCTGGAGCTGAATCAGGACCGTCTGCTGGATGAACTAGACCACAACTGGGAAGTACTGGCCGAGCCGATTCAGACCGTCATGCGCCGCTACGGCATCGAGAAGCCGTACGAGAAGCTGAAGGAGCTGACCCGCGGCAAGCGCGTGGACGCCGAAGGCATGCAGCAGTTCATCGACAGCCTGGCGCTGCCGGAAGCAGAAAAAGTTCGCCTGAAAGCGATGACGCCGGCCAACTATATCGGCCGCGCGACCACCATGGTTGACGAACTGAAGTAAACCTTTCAACCCTCTTTCCGCTCAGGAAAGAGGGTTTCTCTGCCCCCGCGTTCGTTAAATCCAGACGTCGTTCACCGCGGTCCGCTCTCCGCCCTCATGCCCGGTATTCAGGACGCCGCGCGGCTCGATCAGCATAAGTTTGGTTTCGGTTTCCGCCGAGGTTTTATGCTCAACGCCCCGAGGCACCACGATCATCTCGCCGGCCTGGAGCAGCAGATGCTTATCGCGAAAATCCAGACGCAGCACACCCTCCACTACGAGCAGGGTTTCATCGGTTTCCGGATGGCTATGCCAGATAAAGTCGCCGAGGATCCTGACCACCTTGAACTGATAATTATTCATTTCGGCCACCACCTTCGGCTGCCACTGCTCGGTGAAAAGGGTGAATTTCTGCGCGATATTAATCGATTGATACATCAGCTGACTCCTTGTGATAAAGGCTGTCAGCATAGATCCCCCCTCTCCGCAGAGATTGAACGATTGTGCAACTTGCGGCGGGTCAGGGGCGGACAAACTTCAGCCAGCGGCCCGGAGAGAGACCAAAACGGCTGATGAACTGGCGCGTCATATGGCTTTGATCGGCAAAGCCTGCGTGGGCTGCGATATCCGCCAGGTTATCCCCTGCCAGCATCCGCTGGCGGCAAAAATCGAGGCGCCGCATCATCACATAACGCCAGGGGCTGGCGCCAAACAGCGCTCTGAAATCGCGGCTCAGGCTCCAGCGGTCTCTGCCGCTGACATTCGCCAGGGTGTCGAGGGTGATGTTCTGGGCAAAACAGGCGTGGATATATTCCCGGGCCCTTTCCGCGGCAGGATAATCGAAGGCACGGCGTCGAAAGCGCTGGCCGCCGACGGCGGCCAGGGTCTGCGCCAGATCGTACAGCGCGTCCTCCTCCTCCAGAGGCGCGAAGTGGGCACTGACGTCCTTCAGCAACGGCAGCGCGGCGCGCAGCAAGCGCGGATCGCTGGAAATTCCTCCAGTGATAAAGGGCAACGGCCTGCCGCCAAGGATCTTTTGAATCAGCGCGGGCTCAATGTATACCATCCGGTAGCGAAACCCCTCCTCGGTCCCTGCCTCGCCGTCATGGACCTCATCGGGATGCAAAACCATCGTCCCACCGGGGAGGCTGTGCTGGAGGCCGCCGCGATAGTGAAAACGTTGTACGCCGGAGAGCGTCTGGCCAATGGCATAAGTATCATGCCGGTGAGGCTCATAACCGTGTCCGCCGAAGAAGGCTTCGATACGCTCAATATGCGCGGGCGACTGGGCCAGCCGGACCCAGTCCGCACATTTCTGTTGTGGCATATGATTTACGCTCCCGCGCGTCATTAAAAACAACGGCTGCTATATTACACAAAAAATTAACATCACCCACTCGCTCTCCGCTAAACTTCTCCACCATCATGGCTCGACATCACGCCCCGAGTCATCAACCAGAACAACAGCGCCAGCAGACTGACCGATGCCCCCAGCAGGCAAACGCCCTGCCATCCCGCGCGCGCGTATACCGCGGTCGTACTTACCGCCCCCAAACCGCTGCCAAGCGCATAAAACAGCATATACAGACCGACCAGCCTGCTGTGCGCTTCGGGACGGGTACGGAAAATCATGCTTTGATTGGTGACATGCAGCGCCTGACCGCCGAGATCCAGCAGCACAATGCCAGCCAACAGCGCCGCTGGCGACCATGCCATCAGCGATAAAGGCCACCAGGCCACCAGCAACATGACCAGGGCCGCGGCGCTGGTGCGCTGCCCGTATCCGCAATCGGCCCATTTACCGGCTCGTCCGGCCGCCAGGGCGCCGATGGCCCCCACCAGGCCCAGGGCGCCGATCTCAGTATGCGAAAAACTGAAGGGCGGAGCGCTCAATGGCAAAACCAGCGCGCTCCAGAAGATATTGAAGGCGGCAAACATCAGTAGCGCCAACACGCCGCGCACCTGAAGCACTTTTTCCTGACACAGCAGAGTCAGCATCGATGCCAACAGGCGCGGGTAGCTCAAGGAGGTCGACGCTACCGCTAATATCGGGAGCCGACGCCACAACGGAAGCGCAATGCCCAGCATCAGTAAAGCGGCAAAGATGTATACCCCGCGCCAGCCGAAGAGATCGCTCACGCCCCCTGAAAATACCCGCGCCAGCAACAGCCCGATAAAGACTCCGCTCTGCGCGGCGCCCACCACGCGTCCCTGTTCATGGGGCGAAGCGGCGCTGGCAGCATAGGCGATCAACCCCTGGGTCATCGCGGTACCCAGCAGGCCAACCGCAAGCATCCCGCCCAACAGCATCACGGTAGTGGATGCCATACTTACCGCCGTCAGCGCAGCGATCAGCAGAAGCACCTGCGTCGCCATCAGGCGGCGGCGATTGACTCTGTCGCCCAGCGGTACCAGCAAGAGCAGCGCCATCGCGCAGCCGAGCTGGGTCGCCGCGATCACCCCGCCAATCGCGGCGTCGCTGATGGAAAAATCTCGCGCCAGCGCGTCGAGCAGCGGTTGTGCGTAATAAACGTTTGCCACGCTCAGCCCGCTGGCGAGAGCAAACAGCCAGACCAGGCTACGCGGCATAACCGTTTCCGGGTCCATTAGCGATGGGGATAACGTTGACGCTTTCATAATTCCAGCCTTAACAATCTAGTTTCAAAATAAAACCAGTTGTAGGCTAGAACAGGGAGTTTTAAAATGCAACTAGTTTACCCGACCGTTTGGAGAGCCCATGCCAGCGCGTGAAAAAATTACCAACCAAACCTGCCCCGTCGCCCGAAGCTTGGATATTATCGGCGATCGCTGGTCCTTGTTGATTGTGCGCGACGCCTTCGATGGCCTGCGGCGCTTTAGCGATTTCCAGCGAAGCCTCGGTATGGCGCGTAATATTCTCTCTGACCGTCTGCACAAACTGGTAAACTCGGGTATCCTCACGACGCAATCCGCATCGGACGGCACGGCTTATCAGGAATATGTTCTGACGGCAAAGGGGGAGCGTTTGTTCCCTGTGGTGGTTGCGCTACGCCAGTGGGGAGAGCAGCATCTGTTTGCCCCTGACGAACCCCATTCCGTCCTGATCGATAAACGTACGCTGCGCCCGGTTCCCATGATGTCGCCCGCGACCGAGGACGGACTCGTTCTGACGTCTTACGAGACTGAGGTACAAAAAATCAAATAAAATTCTTTATTTAACAGCTGTTTATGTTAAAGGTGTATAATAAGAGCTAAACTATTCAAATCATAAATAAAATGGAGAACGGGCATGCGCGTACTCGTGGTTGAGGATAACGCTCTCCTGCGCCATCACTTGAAAGTTCAGCTGCAGGAGCTGGGACATCAGGTCGATGCGGCGGAAGACGCAAAGGAAGCGGATTACTATCTGGGTGAACACGTTCCGGACATCGCCATCGTCGACCTTGGCCTGCCGGATGAAGATGGTCTTTCGCTGATTCGTCGCTGGCGCAGCCACGACGTGTCGGTGCCGGTGCTGGTGCTGACCGCGCGCGAGGGCTGGCAGGATAAAGTCGAGGTTCTGAGCGCTGGCGCGGATGATTACGTCACTAAGCCGTTCCATATCGAAGAGGTCGCAGCCCGCATGCAGGCGCTGCTGCGGCGTAACAGCGGCCTGGCATCACAGGTCATCTCCATACCCCCTTTCCAGGTAGATCTGTCGCGTCGCGAGCTGTCAGTCAACGACCAACCCATCAAGCTGACGGCATTTGAATACACCATTATGGAAACCCTGATCCGCAACCGGGGCAAAGTGGTCAGCAAAGATTCGCTGATGCTGCAGCTCTATCCCGACGCCGAGCTGCGCGAAAGCCATACTATCGACGTGCTGATGGGACGACTGCGCAAAAAAATACAGGCTGAATATCCGCAGGATGTGATTACCACCGTGCGCGGCCAGGGCTATCTGTTCGAACTGCGCGGATGAAGGGGCTACTGCGGCATATTTTGCCGCTGTCGTTGCGCGTCCGCTTTCTGCTGGCAACGGCAGCCGTGGTGCTGGTGCTATCGCTTTCCTATGGCATGGTCGCGCTGGTGGGATATAGCGTAAGCTTCGATAAAACCACCTTCCGCCTGCTGCGCGGCGAGAGCAACCTGTTCTATATGCTGGCAAAATGGGAAAACAACACCATCGAAGTTGATATTCCCGAAAACCTCAATATGCAGAGCCCCACGGTAACGCTGATTTACGACGCTCACGGCCAGCTGTTGTGGGCGCAGCGCGATGTACCGTGGCTGGTCAAGCGCATTCAACCTGACTGGCTCAAAAATAACGGCTTTCATGAGATTGAGGCCGATGTAGACAGCAGCAGTATGCTGCAGCACAACAACCATGAGATTCAGCAGCAGCTGGACGCCATCCGGGAAGAGGACGACAGCTCCGAGATGACCCACTCGGTGGCGATCAACATCTATCCGGCCACCAGCACCATGCCGCAGCTCAGTATCGTGGTTGTCGACACCATTCCGGTGGAGCTGAAGCGCTCCTATATGGTGTGGAGCTGGTTTATTTACGTCCTGGCGGCCAACCTGCTGCTGGTGATCCCGCTATTGTGGGTCGCGGCGTGGTGGAGCCTGCGCCCTATCGAATCGCTGGCCAAAGAGGTACGCGAACTGGAGGAGCATCACCGCGAGATGCTCAACCCGAACACCACCCGGGAGCTTACGCGGCTGGTCAGCAATCTCAACCGCCTGCTAAAAAGCGAACGCGAACGCTATGATAAATACCGCACGACGCTGACCGACCTCACTCACAGCCTGAAAACCCCTCTCGCGGTGATGCAGAGCACTCTGCGTTCTATGCGCGGCGAGAAACTGAGCGTCAACGAAGCAGAACCGGTGATGCTGGAGCAAATTAGCCGCATCTCACAGCAGATTGGCTACTATCTGCACCGCGCCAGCATGCGCAGCGGTGGTTCGCTGCTCAGCCGCGAACTGCACCCCATCGCTCCGCTGCTCGATAGCCTGACCTCGGCGCTGAACAAAGTCTATCAGCGCAAAGGCGTGAACATTACCCTGGATATCTCGCCGGAGATTAGCTTTGTCGGCGAAAAGAACGATTTTATGGAAGTCATGGGCAACGTCCTCGACAACGCTTGCAAATATTGCCTGGAGTTTGTGGAAGTCTCCGTTCGTCAGACCAACGACAACCATCTGCATATTCTGGTTGAAGATGATGGCCCGGGGATCCCTGCAACGATGCGCAGCGCGGTGTTCGATCGCGGCCAGCGCGCCGATACGCTGCGTCCCGGACAGGGCGTGGGCCTCTCGGTTGCCCGCGATATCGTTGCCCAGTACGACGGACGTATCCTGGCCGAGGACAGCCTTCTCGGCGGTGCCTGCATGGAAGTGATTTTTGGCCGTCAGACCCTCGAAGATAAAGAGAGCTAAACCAATCAGTTTTTTAACGGCGCCTGCATCATGCTGGTGCCGCATCCGTTATAATCCCTATCAGACACCTGCTGTGGAATATAAATATGGATTATCAATTAACGCTTAACTGGCCCGACTTTATCGAACGCTACTGGCAAAAACGCCCGGTAGTGCTGAAACGGGGCTTTGCTAATTTCGTCGATCCGTTAAGCCCGGACGAGCTGGCCGGACTGGCGATGGAGAGCGAAGTCGACAGCCGCCTGGTCAGTCATCAGGACGGTAAATGGCAGGTTAGCCACGGCCCCTTTGAGAGTTACGATCACCTGAGCGAGAATAACTGGTCGCTGCTGGTACAAGCGGTTAATAACTGGCACCAGCCAACGGCGGCGCTGATGCATCCATTCCGCGCCCTACCTGACTGGCGCATCGACGATCTCATGATCTCGTTTTCCGTCCCCGGCGGCGGCGTCGGTCCGCATCTCGACCAGTACGATGTGTTCATCATTCAGGGGACCGGCCGCCGCCGCTGGCGCGTGGGCGAAAAAGTGCCGATGAAACAGCACTGTCCGCATCCGGACCTGCTGCAGGTCGATCCGTTTGAAGCCATTATTGATGAAGAGATGGAGCCGGGCGATATCCTGTATATTCCGCCGGGATTCCCGCATGAAGGCTACTCGCTGGAAAATTCGCTTAATTATTCGGTCGGCTATCGCGCGCCAAACGCCCGTGAGCTCTTCAGCGGCTTTGCCGATTACGTTTTGCAGCGTGAACTGGGCAGCCAGCGCTACGCCGATCCGGACGTACCGTCTCGCGACCATCCTGCCGACATTTTGCCGGTTGAACTGGATCGTTTGCGCGAGATGATGCTGGGGCTGATTAACCAGCCGGAGCACTTTAAGCAGTGGTTTGGCGAGTTTATCACCCAGTCCCGTCACGAACTGGACGTCGCGCCGCCGGAGCCGCCGTATCAGCCGGATGAAATTTACGATGCGCTGCAGCAGGGGGACAAGCTGTCGCGGCTCGGCGGCCTGCGCGTGCTGCGGATTGATGGCGAGGTATTCGTCAACGGCGAGAAAATCAACTCTCCGCACCGCCCGGCGCTGGATGCTCTGGCGACTCACCTGACGCTAAACGCAGAGCATCTTGGCGATGCGCTGGAAGATCCCTCCTTCCTCGCCCTGCTGGCCGCGCTGGTCAACAGCGGCTACTGGTTCTTTGAGGACTGAGTCATCTGTTTCGCCCGGTGGCGGCTGACGCCTTACCGGGCCTACAGGATGGTATTCTGCATTTGCCTACCGTACCGTCAGTTTCACCAGCTCACCGGGCCCGTAGCTCTAGAACCTTTACGCGCCGCGTTTCGCCGTCAGCTCAGCAATGCGTACAATCACCTGCACCGCCTTCTCCATGCCTTCAAGCGTCACAAACTCATGCTTACCGTGGTAGTTATAGCCACCGGTAAACAAATTCGGGCATGGCAGGCCCATAAAGGAGAGCTGCGCGCCGTCGGTACCGCCGCGAATCGGCTTCAACTGCGGTTCAATATCGCAATCCACCATCGCCTGGCGGGCGATATCGACGACGTGCGGGTGCGCCATCACCTTCTCATGCATATTGTAATAGCTGTCCTCAATCACCAGCTCGATATAGCAATCCGGATGAAGCCCTTTGCCGACCTTTTTGGCAATCTCCATCATCTTGCGCTTGCGAGCCTCAAACTGCTTCCGGTCGAAATCGCGGATGATGTAGTGCATATCTGCCCGATCGACGGTGCCTTTAATGCTAGCCAGATGGTAGAAACCCTCGTAGCCTTCGGTGGTCTCGGGCGCTTCGTCCGCAGGCACCTCGGCATGAATGCGCGTCGCTAGCGATAGGGCATTCACCATCACCCCTTTCGCCGTGCCGGGATGAACGTTATTACCCACGATCTTAATCGTCACCGAGGCGGCGTTAAAGTTCTCGAACTCCAGTTCACCCACCCCGCCGCCGTCGACGGTGTAAGCCCAGCGCGCATCGAATGCCGAGACATCAAAATGCTTCGCTCCTTTACCCACCTCTTCATCCGGCGTAAAGGCGACGCGGATATCGCCGTGTGGAATATTCT
The DNA here is from genome assembly GCF_018139045.1 of Klebsiella pasteurii. Classification (NCBI taxonomy): domain Bacteria; kingdom Pseudomonadati; phylum Pseudomonadota; class Gammaproteobacteria; order Enterobacterales; family Enterobacteriaceae; genus Klebsiella; species Klebsiella pasteurii. The sequence continues at coordinate 476,872 of NZ_CP073236.1, read as the reverse complement.
TCGCCTTTAGCGTCGCCAGCGCGGTCATGATTTCCGCGATGCCCGCTTTATCATCCGCGCCGAGCAGCGTTTTGCCATCGGTGGTGATCAGCGTCTGCCCGAGCAGCTGGTGCAGCACCGGGAACATCACCGGGGAGAGAACCTCGTCTCCAATACCGAGAGCGATATCACCGCCGCGGTAGTTTTCGACGATCTGCGGATTGACGTTCTTACCGCTGAAGTCAGGTGACGTATCGACATGGGAAATAAAACCAACGGCCGGAATATCACCCTCAACGTTAGCCGGCAGGGTGCCCATGACTGTCCCTTTCTCACTCAGCGTCACGTTTACCAGTCCCATTTCTTGCAGCTGCGCCTGAAGCAGACGTAACAGCTTCCACTGACCTTCCGTGCTCGGTACCTGACGCACGCCAGGCTTCGACTGTGTGTCTAAAGAAACGTACTGCAAAAAACGCTCAAGCAATTTATCCATGTAGCCACCCTCTTCTTTTGTGACAACATTATTGATAAGCCGGAAAAGACAAATATTGCGTCAGGTCATTTTTAGCCCGGCAAATGAGAATTTAATACATTTCGCACGATAATGTTGTAAAGGTAGCTCATCATGGCGCATCAATCATTGGCGATTACAATCGTTTGCCGTAGAATGCTCGGCCTTATTATTTTATGTGTCAAACCAAAGGTGGTTAACCACAAACCCCGCATCGGTAAGCTTTCCGCTGCGTCTACATGGGACAGAGTCAAAAATTGAATACACAACCGCGTTCGCGTTCTCCGCTGGTTCAGCTAGCGGGAATTCGCAAAAGCTTTGATGGTAAAACGGTAATATCCGACCTCAATCTGACCATCAACAACGGTGAGTTTCTCACCCTGCTTGGCCCCTCTGGCTGCGGTAAAACAACCGTTCTTCGTCTTATCGCTGGCCTGGAAAGCGTCGATAGCGGCCGAATCCATCTCGAAGATCACGATATCACCCATATCCCGGCGGAAAACCGCCACGTTAACACCGTCTTTCAAAGCTATGCGCTGTTTCCGCACATGACGGTGTTTGAAAATGTCGCCTTTGGCCTGCGTATGCAGAAAACCCCGGCCGCGGAAATTACCCCCCGCGTCCACGACGCCCTGCGTATGGTGCAGCTTGAAACATTTGCCCAGCGTAAACCGCATCAGCTCTCCGGCGGCCAGCAGCAGCGCGTCGCCATCGCCCGCGCGGTAGTCAACAAACCGCGCCTGCTCCTGCTTGATGAATCCCTCTCCGCGCTTGATTATAAACTACGCAAGCAGATGCAGAATGAGCTGAAGGCGCTGCAGCGTAAGCTCGGCATCACCTTCGTCTTTGTGACCCACGATCAGGAAGAGGCGCTGACCATGTCCGACCGCATCGTGGTCATGCGCGAGGGTAAAATTGAGCAGGACGGCACGCCGCGGGAAATCTACGAAGAGCCGAAAAACCTGTTTGTCGCCAGCTTTATCGGCGAAATCAACATCTTCAATGCCACGGTTATCGAACGGATCGACGAGCAGCGGGTGCGCGCCAGCGTCGAAGGCCGCGAATGCAATATCTACGTCAGCTTCGCCGTTGAAAAAGGCCAGCGGCTTAACGTTCTGCTGCGTCCGGAAGACCTGCGCGTGGATGAGATCCACCACAGTAATGACGCCGATGGCCTGATAGGCTATATCCGCGAACGCAACTATAAGGGCATGACGCTGGAATCGGTGGTTGAACTGGAAAACGGCAAAATGGTGATGGTCAGCGAATTTTTTAATGAAGACGATCCTGATTTTGACCACTCTCTCGATCAGAAAATGGCCATTAACTGGGTAGAAAGCTGGGAGGTTGTGCTGGCCGATGAAGAACACCAGTAAATTCCAGAATGTGGTGATCGCCACCATCGTGGGCTGGCTTGTGTTGTTCGTCTTTTTGCCCAACCTGATGATCATCGCTACCAGCTTCCTGACCCGCGACGATACCAACTTCGTCAAGCTGGTCTTTACGCTGGATAACTACGCGCGCCTGCTCGACCCGCTTTACTACGACGTGCTGCTGCATTCGTTGAATATGGCGCTGCTGGCGACGCTGGCCTGCCTTGCGCTCGGCTACCCTTTCGCCTGGTTCCTGGCGAGACTGCCGGAGAAGGTGCGCCCGCTGATGCTGTTTCTGCTGATCGTACCGTTCTGGACCAACTCGCTGATTCGTATCTACGGGCTGAAGATTTTCCTCAGTACCAAAGGCTATCTCAACGAATTTTTGCTGTGGCTGGGGGTCATTGATACGCCGCTGCGCATCATGTACACCCCCTCGGCGGTAATTATCGGCCTGGTCTATATTCTGCTGCCGTTTATGGTGATGCCGCTCTACTCCAGCATCGAGAAGCTCGACCGCCCGCTGCTGGAAGCGGCGAGAGATCTTGGCGCCAGTAAGCTGCAAACCTTTATCCGCATCATCATTCCGCTGACCATGCCGGGCATTATCGCCGGCTGCCTGCTGGTGATGCTTCCGGCGATGGGGCTGTTTTACGTTTCCGACCTGATGGGTGGCGCGAAGAACCTGCTGATCGGCAACGTGATTAAGAGCCAGTTCCTCAACATTCGCGACTGGCCGTTCGGCGCGGCAACCAGCATCACGCTGACGCTGGTGATGGGCCTGATGCTGCTGATTTACTGGCGCGCGGCGCGCTTATTGAATAAAAAGGTGGAGCTGGAATGATTGGTCGACTGCTGCGCGGCGGCTTTATGACCGCCATTTACGCGTATCTCTACATCCCCATTATTATTCTGATCGTTAATTCGTTTAACAGTTCGCGCTTTGGCATCAACTGGCAGGGCTTCACCACCAACTGGTATAGCCTGCTGATGAATAACGATAGCCTGCTGCAGGCGGCGCAGCACTCGCTGACCATGGCGGTGCTGTCGGCCACCTTCGCCACCCTTATCGGCTCGCTGACCGCCGTAGCGCTCTACCGCTATCGCTTTCGCGGCAAGCCGTTCGTCAGCGGGATGCTGTTCGTGGTGATGATGTCGCCGGATATCGTGATGGCGATTTCGCTGCTGGTGCTGTTTATGCTGATCGGCATTCAACTGGGATTCTGGTCGCTGCTGTTTTCGCATATCACTTTCTGCCTCCCCTTCGTGGTGGTCACGGTGTTTTCGCGCCTGAAAGGCTTCGATGTGCGCATGCTGGAGGCCGCAAAAGATCTTGGCGCCAGCGAATTGACCATTCTGCGAAAAATCATTTTACCGCTGGCGCTGCCCGCGGTCGCGGCGGGGTGGCTGCTGAGCTTTACCCTGTCGATGGATGATGTGGTGGTTTCTTCGTTCGTCACCGGGCCGGGTTATGAGATCCTGCCGCTGAAGATTTATTCGATGGTTAAAGTTGGGGTATCGCCAGAGGTTAACGCGCTGGCGACCATTCTGTTAGTTCTGTCGCTGGTGATGGTTATTGCCAGCCAGTTAATTGCACGTGATAAAACTCAGGGGACGTTAAAATGAAAAAATGGTCACGCCACCTGCTCGCTGCGGGCGCTCTGGCAGTCGGGATGAGCGCCGCGCATGCGGACGATAGCAAAACGCTCTATTTCTACAACTGGACCGAGTATGTCCCGCCGGGGCTGCTGGAGCAGTTCACCAAAGAGACCGGCATCAAGGTTATCTATTCGACCTACGAATCGAATGAAACCATGTACGCCAAGCTCAAAACCTATAAGGACGGCGCCTACGACCTGGTGGTGCCATCCACCTACTTCGTTGACAAAATGCGCAAAGAGGGCATGCTGCAGAAGATCGATAAGAGCAAGCTGAGCAACTTCGGCAATCTCGATCCTGAAATGCTCAATAAACCCTTCGATCCGAACAACGACTACTCTATTCCGTACATCTGGGGCGCGACGGCTATTGGCATCAACAGCGACGAGATCGATCCCAAAACCGTCACCAGCTGGGCGGATCTGTGGAAACCAGAGTATAAGAGCAGCCTGCTGCTGACCGACGACGCGCGCGAAGTGTTCCAGGTCGCGCTGCGTAAGCTGGGTTACTCCGGCAATACCACCGACCCCAAAGAGATCGAGGCGGCCTATAACGAGCTGAAAAAGCTAATGCCAAACGTCGCGGCGTTCAACTCGGATAACCCGGCGAACCCGTATATGGAAGGCGAAGTGAACCTCGGCATGGTATGGAACGGCTCCGCGTGGGTCGCGCGTCAGGCCGGTACGCCGCTGGAAGTGGTGTGGCCGAAAGAAGGCGGTATCTTCTGGATGGATAGCCTGTCGATTCCGGCAAACGCCAAAAACGTCGATGGCGCGCTGAAGCTGATCAACTTCCTGCTGCGCCCGGAAATCGCCAAACAGGTAGCGGAAACCATCGGCTACCCGACGCCAAACCTGGCCGCGCGTAAAATGCTGAGCCCGGAGGTCGCCAACGATAAATCGCTCTACCCGGACGCCGCAACGATTCAGAAAGGCGAATGGCAGAACGATGTCGGCAGCGCCAGCACCCTATATGAAGAGTATTATCAGAAACTGAAAGCGGGTCGTTAATCGCGCCAGCATGCCGGGCATCGGTTAAGTTGAATACCCAAAATAATTCGATTTGCATCACGGCGGCAACTAAACGCATCCCCGGGAGCGTACAAACAGTACGTGACCGGGGTAAGTGCAGGTAGCCAACAAAGATGCAGCTTGAAGTATGATGGGTATTAATGTGTTACAAGGATAAGTACACATGAAACAAGATGGTAAAGTCCTTTATTATATCTTCCTCAGCATTGGCATCGTGATGATGCTCATCTCCGCCGCTATTTTTTATTATCAATATCGCTCTACCAGCAACGTTATCCATACCACCGGTATTATCGTTGATACCGAATTGCGCAGAAGCAACCCCAACGCCAAAGGGACAAAACGCAACAAAGCCACCTGGCGTCCCGTTGTCGCCTTCCGCCCGACGCCGGATTACACGCTCATTTTTAAATCAAAGTTCGGAAATTCCCTTTATGAAAACAGTGAAGGAGAAACCGTCGACGTTATTTACCCTCCTGGACAACCGCATCAGGCCAGGATCCATAGCCCGTGGATGAATTTTTTTAAATGGGGTTTTTTAGGTCTTATTGGCATCATTTTTACTGCGGGTAGCCAGCTTATTCGCCCTTCCTCTAAAAAGAAACGGAGGGTAGTCCAGTGAGGAAGTTAATTACCCTATTGTTCTGTCTTTCGATATTTCATCCTGGTTTCGCAGCGTCAACGCCTGACATCGAAGGATACTTTACGGATACTACCAATACGGTCTCCAGTAAGAGCGACATTATCCAGCGCGCTGAGCGTTTCAAAAAGCAAACAGGGATCGCGCCGTTTATTCTGTTAACCACGCAAGAAACCCTTTTGCAGGCGAAAAAAACACAACTACTGCAATCGGCAAAACGACTGGCTGACGAAAATCAGGGCTTCCTGCTGCTGATTATCACTACCGACAGCCGCCAGATTGAACTGATTGGCGACCCGAAAGCACAATCACGCCTACGGGACAGTCACGCGGCCTTAATCATTGAGAATCACACCCTCGCCTACTGGCAGAATGGTCTGTGGTTCCAGGGGCTCAATACCGCGCTGGACGTACTACAGGCGGCGCTATTACAGCAGCCCACTCCACCGCTCACCTGGTATGCTTCGTCGGATGCGCCCTACAAAGACGATTTGCCCGGCCATCCGCTCGGTTTTCTCTTCTGGGTGCTGGCGTTTATGGCCTTCACATGGTGTTTCCGCTTCACCACCCGCTGGCGCTATGCGCTGAAGTTCACGCTGGCAATGACGGTAGCTAACCTCTTTTATCAGGCGGTATGCCTGTACTTCAGCAGCGGCGGCTTTTACCTGTATAAAATCGTCCCCCTGTGGGCGATAATGATAGGCTTCAGTACGTTTGTAGCCACCTGGCTGTGGACGCGTAAACGACGCTGAATTTAGCTTTTCGCCATTCTGAATGAGAGTGAAATGCGGCGGGCGGCTTTTTACTACCCGCCAGAGTCCTACTCTTTCCGCTTTCCCTTACGCTTATTTGCGGCGTCATCCACCTTGCCGGTGACATAGTTCAGCGGCTTCCACAATGCTGCTATCGTAATAAGCGTACCGAACGTGGCAACATCGCCCTGTGCGCTCTGGCCGACCAACAGTAGATAGAGCAGATGAAACAGACATGAAGCGGCGGATCCGAGACCGAGAAAAAAACAAATAATAAACAGGATATTTCGATTATCGGAAAGACGGGGCAGGCAATACTGACTCCACAGGCCAACCCCCACTGCGGCCAAAAATATCGCGGCTGATATTACTAATGGGCTATCCATAGCCACTCCTGTTTTCCGTAACGTTGTAGTGATGAGGTTGCGTTTATCCTGCCAGCTGTTTAAGCAGCTTTTCCACAAAGCGCGGCACCACTTCACTAGCCAGGCCATAGTGTTTTTCGGCAAATTCACTGCCCACCTGGCTTGGCTCGAGGTTGAGCTCAACCGTATGGGCGCCCTGCAGCCGCGCTTCGTGGACAAAGCCGGCCGCCGGATAAACGTGCCCGGAAGTGCCGATGGCGACAAAGATATCGCACTCGGCCAGCGCCAGGTAGATCTCATCCATATCCAGCGGCATCTCGCCGAACCACACCACGTGCGGGCGCAGCGGCGCGGGGAACTGGCAGCAATGGCATTTGTCTTCAGCGGTTACATCGCCGGTCCACTCCAGCACTTGCCCGCTCCACGAGCAGCGCACCTTCAGCAATTCGCCGTGCATATGTATCACCCGACGGTTGCCCGCACGTTCATGCAGATTATCGATATTCTGGGTCACCAGCAGGAAATGGTCGCCCAGCGCCTCTTCCAGCCGCGCCAGCGCCTGATGCGCGGCATTGGGCTCGATATCCGGGCCTTGCAGCTGGCGGCGGCGGTCATTATAAAACGCCTGCACCAGCGCCGGGTCGCGGGCGAAGCCTTCCGGCGTCGCCACATCCTCAACCCGATGCTCTTCCCACAGACCATCAGCGGCGCGGAAGGTTTTAATTCCCGACTCCGCCGAGATGCCCGCGCCGGTTAATACCACAACTCTTGGTTTTTCCATCGCTTCAGGGGTCTCCTTATCTTCGCCGAAGAAAATCCGCTGGCGCAGACGGTCTCGTAACCGGCGCTTGTTGCGGCGAAATCGGCTTAATCGATGTAAGCGGCGCGACTGCATAGCTACCTCTGTCGTTATTGAGTCAGATGAAGGAAGGCCGCACCGCGCATACCTCCGGCATCGCCATGACGCGCGCGCTCAATACGCGGCACGCTGGCAACGGGAAGCAGATGTCGCGGCAGGCGCTGCGCCAGCCCTTCAGTTATTGCAGTAAAGTTAGACAATCCTCCGCCAAGCACCAGCAGATCCGGATCGACAATGGTTAAAATATTGCCCAGACACACCGCCAGCAGATCGAGATAGCGCTCGACGTGCTCGCGCGCCTTCGCGTCGCCCTGCTGCCAGAGCGCGACGATCTCCGGCGAGGTTAAAGATTGTTGGTAAAAATGTTCGTACAGCCAGGCAAAACCGCGGCCGGAAAGGTAGTTTTCAATGCAGCCCAGCTGGCCGCAGCCGCAGCGCGTAAGCGGAAAATCACGGCCGACGACTTCCAGCGCATCCACCGGCAAGCGGATATGGCCGAATTCGCCGGTAATATAGCGATGCCCGGTAATCGATTTTCCATTCAGCACCAGCCCCCCGCCAACGCCAGTGCCGAGGATCATCCCCATCACCAGCGGATAGTGGGTAAATTCGTCATCCCACGCTTCAGAAAGGGCAAAACAGTTGGCGTCGTTATCAAGGCGCACGTCGCGCGCCAGACGATCGCTCAGATCGGCCCGCAGGCGCCTGCCGCTGGCGGCGGGCACGTTGGCGGCGTAGAGCGTGCCGTCCTCGGTTTCCGGCATTCCCGGAATACCGATGCCCACCGAGCCCTGGCAACCGAAGCGCTGGTCGGCTTCGTGCACCAGCTCCTTTACGGCCTGCAAAAATGCTTCGTAGCTCTCTTTCGGCGTGGCGACGCGTTTTTCCCACTGCAGCCGCCGCGCTTTATCAAATACGCCCAGCGCTATCTTGCTGCCGCCAATGTCAAATCCATAGTACATTTCAGCAATTCCTCTTTACTGGTCTGCAAAGCCGACCATGACGATAAATTACTGGCCACTCAGCACCCTCGCCGGGTCAATGCGGCTGGCGCGGCGGGCGGGATACCAGCTGGCCAGCAAACTCAGCAACAGTGCCGTCACCAGCACGTAAACGACGTCCAGCCAGTGCAGTTCAGACGGCAGGAAGTCAATAAAATAGATGTCGCCGGAGAGGAATTTATGCCCGATCAGGTTCTCAATACCGTTAATGATTGCGGTCAACTTGAAGGCACAGATAACGCCAATCGCCACCCCAATCAGGCTCCCTACCGAACCGGCAAGTAAACCATACCATACGAAAATCGCGCGGATCAGCCCGTCTTTAGCGCCAAGCGTGCGCAGCACCGCAATATCGCCGCTTTTATCTTTCACTGCCATCACCAGGGTCGAGACGATGTTAAAGCAGGCCACGCCAATCACCAGCACCATTGCGAGATACATAATGGCGCGGATCATCTGAATATCGCGGTACATATAGCCGTAAGTGCCTATCCAGCTCTTGATATAAACGTAGCTGTTGGTTACTTCGCCCGCATCGCGCACCAGGGTGTTCGCGTGGAACACATCGGTGACTTTAATAGCGATACCGGTCACGCTGCTGCCCATTTCAAGATACTGCTGCGCATCCTGCATGGGGATCATGGCAAAACTATGATCGAGCTGGCCGCTGAGCTGCAAAATACCGGTAACGTGGAGCCTGACGCGCTTTGGCTGCAGCAGCTGGTGGTCGGCATCCGAGTTGGGAATCATAATTGACACCCAGTCGCCCTGCTTAACGTGCAGCGCATCGGCGACGCCTTTACCGAGGATCACCTGCTGCTCTCCGGCTTTAAAGTTCGCCCACGCGTTGTTCTGCACAAAGTTGGGTAGCGAACTGAGACGGCTCTCCTGCTGCGGATCGACGCCCTTTACCTGGATGGCGCGCATGTTGCTGCCGCTCTCCACCAGTCCGGTGAAGTTAATGTACGGCGCTGCGGCAACGATGCCTTTGACCTTTTCAACCTTCGCCAGCGCTTCGTTCCAGTTGTTCCACGGCTGGTTCACCGGCTCAATTTCACCGTGCGGCACCACCGCCAGAATGCGGTTGTTGAGCTCGCGCTCGAAGCCGTTCATGGCGCTCAGGCCAACGATCAGCACCGCCACGCCTAGCGCAATGCCGATGGTCGAGATAACTGAAATCAGCGAAACCATCCCTCCGCGCCGCCGTCCGCGGCTAAAGCGCAGGGCAATTAATAACGATAACGGAGAAGCCATTACTCAGCCCCCATCAGGGAGAGTTCGGCGGTCAGGCGCCCGTCGCGCATCTCCAGCTGGCGGCTCATCCGTTTTGCCAGCTGCAGGTCGTGGGTCACCACCAGGAAGGCGGTACGCTGCGCCACGTTTAGTTCGCCAAGCAGCTGAAAAATGCTGTCGGCGTTGCGGGCATCAAGGTTACCGGTAGGTTCATCCGCCAGCACCAGCCGAGGTTTATTAACCAGCGCGCGGGCAATCGCTACGCGCTGACGCTCGCCGCCGGAGAGCTCCGACGGGCGGTGGTCGCTGCGGTGCTCAAGCCCGACGGCGCGCAGCATCGCTTTTGCCTGACGCTCAATATCCGCCGCCTTCTGTTTACCGATTAACAGCGGCATCGCCACGTTTTCCAGCGCGGTGAAATCCGGCAGCAGGTGGTGAAACTGATAAATAAAGCCCAGCTCGCGGTTGCGCAGATCGGCGCGCGCGGCGGCTGAGAGTCGGCTCATCGACTGACCGGAAAAGATAACGTCGCCGGAGGTCGGCGTATCCAGCCCGCCAAGCAGATGCAGCAGCGTACTTTTGCCGGAACCGGAGGTGCCGACAATCGCCATCATCTCGCCCTCTTCAATGCTGAAGCTGACATTATGCAACACGTCGGTTTGCACGCTGCCTTCCTGGTAGCGTTTGCACAGGTTGTCGCATTGCAGCAGGATCTTATTCATAACGTAAAGCCTCAGCGGGTTGAGTGGCGGCAGCGCGCCATGAAGGATACAACGTAGAGAGTAATGCCAGCGCCATTGCTACAAGGGCAATCACGATCACCTGTAGCGGCTCGATGGCTACCGGCAGCGCGGCACCGTCGAGGAACGCGCCGATAATCGGCATCAAATTATTTAACTGGCTGGCAAGCAACGCGCCCAGTCCGGCGCCAAGCAGCGCGCCGACGATCCCGGCGCTCGCGCCCTGGACCATAAAGACCAGCATGATCTGCCGCGGCGTCAGGCCGAGGGTCTGGAGAATCGCCACTTCGCCCTGCTTTTCCATGACCATCATGCCCAGCGAGGTAATGATGTTAAAAGCGGCGACGGCGACGATCAGGCTCAACAGCAGGCCCATCATATTTTTTTCCATCCGCACGGCCTGGAACAGCTCGCCTTTACGTTCGCGCCAGTCCTGCCATTTGGTCCCTTCCGGCAGCGTCTGCTGGCTGAGGGTATCCACCTGTAAAGGCTGATTCAACCACAGCCGCCAGCCGGTAATATTACCCTGCGGATAGCGCATCAGGCGCGAAGCGTCGTCGATGTTGGTCAACATCTGATAGCCATCGACTTCGCTGTTGGCGGCAAAGGTGCCGATCACGTTAAACAGCCGCTGGCTGGGAACCCGCCCCATCGGGGTGAACTGGCTAGCGGAGGGCACCATCACGCGGATCTGATCGCCGCGATTAACGCCCAGCTGCCCTGCCAGCTGCTCGCCCAGGATAACGTTATACTTTCCGGCTTGCAGATCGCTCTGCTTGACATTAACCAGGTAGGGCGTCAGGGGATCTTTTTGCGCCGGGTCGATGCCGAGCATTACGCCAACTGCTACGCTGCGGGCGCTTTGCAGCACCACATCGCCGGTGGTCAGCGGCGCCACGCGGGTAACGCCCTGTAATCTGGCCGCGCTTTCCGGCAGCTGTTGCGGGTTTATGGACCCCTGTTTGGCGCTAAGAATGGCCTGCGGCATCAGCCCCAGGATGTTATTTTGCAGCTCGCGCTCAAAGCCGTTCATCACCGACAGAACGGTAACCAGCGCCATGACGCCAAGCGTAATGCCAATGGTCGAGAGCCAGGAGACGAAACGACCGAAGCGGTCGGCTGCGCGCCCACGCATATAGCGAAGGCCGATAAAGAGTGCGGCAGGTTGATACATGTCATCCATCTGATTGCTGATAGCCGATGCCCGAGTATATAAGCGATTATGAGCAGCGTAAATGACTGATACCTGTAGATTTTATTGGCAATAATAACAAAAATTCAATATAAACAACAAGATAGATAAGCAAGCCGTTATTTAACTTTACGCTTATCGGAGTTCGTTACATTTCTGGCCAAAACATGACCTTTGCGATACGGGTTGGCGAATCCGGGTCGATCGCGGATAATCTCACTATTGAATATCAGCGAGTTGCCCTCCATATCGGCAGAGCGAATACCCAAGAGATCATGATACCGTCTATGCCTGAACAATACCGATACTCTCTGCCGGTTAAAGCCGGCGATCAGCGCCAGCTTGGCGAACTTACCGGCGCGGCCTGCGCCACTCTGGTGGCGGAGATGGCTGAGCGCCACGGCGGCCCGGTGGTACTGATTGCCCCCGATATGCAAAACGCCCTGCGTCTGAATGATGAAATCAGGCAGTTTACCGATAGCATGGTGGCGGGCCTGGCGGACTGGGAAACGCTCCCCTACGATAGCTTCTCCCCGCACCAGGACATTATCTCTTCGCGCCTCGCCACCCTCTACCAGCTCCCGACGATGGAACGCGGCGTACTGATTGTCCCGGTCAGTACTCTGATGCAGCGTGTCTGTCCGCATAGTTTCCTCCACGGCCACGCGCTGGTGATGAAAAAAGGCCAGCGCCTGTCGCGGGATGCGCTGCGCGCCCAACTGGATAGCGCCGGCTATCGTCACGTCGACCAGGTGATGGAGCACGGCGAGTACGCCACGCGCGGCGCATTGCTTGACCTGTTCCCCATGGGCAGCGAGCAGCCCTACCGTCTCGATTTTTTTGATGATGAGATAGACAGCCTGCGTCTGTTCGACGTCGACAGCCAGCGTACGCTGGAAGAAGTCGCCAGCATTAACCTGCTTCCGGCGCACGAATTCCCGACGGATCAGGCCGCTATCGAGCTTTTCCGCAGCCAGTGGCGCGACCGCTTTGAGGTCAAGCGCGACGCCGAGCATATTTATCAGCAGGTCAGTAAAGGCACGCTACCTGCAGGGATCGAATACTGGCAGCCGCTGTTCTTTAACGAGCCCCTGCCGCCCCTGTTCAGCTATTTCCCGGCGAAAACGCTGATTGTTAATACCGGCGATCTGGAAGCCAGCGCTGAACGTTTTCAGAATGAAACGCGCGCCCGCTTTGAAAACCGCGGCGTCGATCCGATGCGCCCGCTTTTGCCACCGGAGCAGCTGTGGCTACGTAGCGATGAACTGTTTAGCGAGTTGAAAAAATGGCCGCGCGTCCAGCTCAAAACCGAGCGTCTGGCAGAAAAAGCCGCCAATACCAACCTCGGCTATCAGAAACTACCCGAGCTGGCGATCCAGGCGCAGAACAAAGCGCCGCTGGATAATCTGCGTCGATTCCTCGAATCCTTTAGCGGGCCGGTGATTTTCTCGGTTGAGAGCGAGGGACGCCGCGAAGCACTCGGTGAAATGCTGGCCCGCATCAAGATCGCGCCAAAGCATATTTTGCGTCTTGAAGAGGCAACGGGTAACGGCCGCTATCTGATGATCGGCGCCGCCGAGCATGGCTTTATTGATAGCCAGCGCAACCTGGCGCTGATTTGCGAAAGCGATCTGCTGGGCGAGCGCGTCGCCCGCCGTCGTCAGGATTCACGCCGCACCATTAATCCGGACACCTTAATCCGTAATCTGGCGGAACTGCATATCGGCCAGCCAGTGGTGCATCTTGAGCATGGGGTTGGGCGCTACGCCGGCATGACAACGCTTGAGGCGGGTGGGATTAACGGCGAATACCTGATGCTGACCTACGCAAACGACGCCAAACTGTACGTGCCGGTATCGTCGCTGCATCTGATTAGCCGCTACGCCGGCGGCGCGGAAGAGAATGCGCCGCTGCATAAGCTGGGCGGCGATGCGTGGGCGCGAGCGCGGCAAAAAGCCGCCGAGAAGGTGCGCGACGTGGCCGCCGAGCTGCTGGATATCTACGCCCAGCGCGCGGCGAAAGCGGGCTACGCATTTAAACATGATAAAGAGCAGTATCAGCTGTTCTGCGACGGCTTCCCGTTCGAAACCACGCCCGATCAGGCGCAGGCCATCAACGCCGTCCTGAGCGATATGTGCCAGCCGCTGGCGATGGATCGCCTGGTGTGCGGCGACGTTGGCTTCGGCAAGACGGAAGTGGCGATGCGCGCCGCGTTTCTGGCGGTGGAAAACCATAAACAGGTCGCGGTGCTGGTGCCTACCACCCTCCTCGCCCAGCAGCACTTCGATAACTTCCGCGATCGCTTCGCCAACTGGCCGGTGCGCATTGAGATGCTCTCGCGCTTTCGGAGCGCTAAAGAGCAGGCGCAGATCCTTGAGCAGGTCGCGGAGGGGAAAATCGATATTCTTATCGGCACCCATAAGCTGCTACAGCCGGACGTTAAGCTGCGCGATCTCGGCCTGCTGATTGTTGATGAAGAGCACCGCTTTGGCGTACGCCACAAAGAGCGCATTAAGGCGATGCGCGCCGATGTCGATATCCTGACCCTGACCGCAACGCCGATTCCGCGAACGCTGAATATGGCGATGAGCGGTATGCGCGACCTCTCGATCATCGCCACCCCTCCCGCCCGCCGTCTGGCGGTTAAAACCTTCGTTCGCGAATATGACGCGCTGGTGGTACGCGAGGCGATCCTGCGTGAAGTGCTGCGCGGCGGCCAGGTTTACTATCTCTATAATGACGTCGAAAATATCCAAAAAGCGGCGGAAAGACTCTCGGAGCTGGTGCCGGAAGCGCGTATCGCTATTGGCCACGGGCAGATGCGCGAACGCGAGCTAGAACGGGTGATGAACGATTTCCACCACCAGCGTTTTAACGTGCTGGTATGTACCACCATTATCGAGACCGGGATCGACATTCCGACGGCGAACACCATTATTATCGAGCGCGCCGATCACTTCGGGCTGGCTCAGCTGCACCAGCTGCGCGGCCGCGTCGGGCGTTCACACCATCAAGCCTACGCCTGGCTGCTGACGCCGCATCCGAAAGCGATGACCACCGATGCGCAAAAACGCCTTGAGGCTATCGCCTCGCTGGAAGATCTCGGCGCCGGATTCGCGCTGGCCACCCACGACCTCGAAATTCGCGGCGCGGGCGAGCTGCTGGGCGAAGATCAGAGCGGCTCAATGGAAACCATCGGCTTCTCTCTCTACATGGAGCTGCTGGAAAATGCCGTTGACGCGCTGAAAGCGGGACGCGAGCCCTCGCTGGAGGATCTCACCAGCCAGCAGACCGAAGTTGAGCTACGGATGCCGTCGCTGCTGCCGGACGACTTCATCCCCGACGTCAATACGCGCCTGTCGTTCTACAAACGCGTTGCCAGCGCGAAGAACGAGAATGAGCTGGAGGAGATCAAAGTCGAGCTTATCGATCGCTTTGGTCTGCTGCCGGATCCGGCAAGAAACCTGCTCGACATCGCCCGACTGCGCCAGCAGGCGCAGAAGCTGGGGATCCGTAAGCTGGAGAGCAACGAAAAAGGCGGCACCATTGAGTTTAACGAGAAGAATAACGTTAACCCGGTGTGGCTGATTGGCCTGTTGCAGAAGCAGCCCCAGCACTATCGCCTGGACGGCCCGACGCGTCTGAAGTTTATGCAGGATCTCGCCGAGCGTAAAACGCGGATGGAGTGGGTACGCCAGTTTATGCGCCTGCTGGAAGAGAACGCCACCGCCTGATAGCATTCGGGATACGGTCCGTGCGCCGTATCCCGCCCCTCCCTGCCTGTGCGGCAAAATTTACAAACATTTTGCAATCCCTCTGAACTTCCAGACACTCGCTTAGCCATAATCTCAGGGACTTTTCGTATAAAAATAACCACTTACTTATTATGGAAATTAGGGTGATGAAAAGCTTTTCGCGAATTTCTCTCTGGCTGGGGATGATAGCTATCGCCGCCGCGCTGGCGCTGCCCGTTCGCGCCAATACCTGGCCCCTGCCGCCGCCGGGCAGCCGTCTGGTCGGGCAAAACCAGTTCCACGTGGTCGAGAATAACGGCGGCTCGCTCGAAGCGATCGCTAAAAAATATAACGTCGGTTTTCTGGCCCTGCTCCAGGCGAACCCTGGCGTGGACCCTTATGTTCCGCGAGCCGGTAGCGTGCTGACGATTCCACTGCAAACTCTGCTGCCTGACGCGCCGCGCGAAGGGTTAGTCCTTAACCTCGCCGAACTTCGCCTCTATTACTATCCGCCCGGCAAAAACGAAGTGACCGTGTACCCTATCGGCATCGGTCAACTCGGTGGTGATACCATCACGCCGACAATGGTCACCACCGTCTCCGACAAACGCGCCAACCCGACCTGGACGCCAACGGCCAATATTCGCGCCCGCTATAAAGCCATGGGCATCGATTTGCCCGCCGTGATGCCCGCCGGCCCGGATAACCCGATGGGGCACCACGCCATTCGCCTGGCGGCATACGGCGGCGTGTATCTGCTGCACGGTACCAATGCCGATTTCGGCATTGGCATGCGCGTCAGCTCCGGCTGTATTCGCCTGCGTGATGACGACATCAAAGCGTTGTACAACGAAATAACGCCGGGAACCAAGGTGACGATTATTAATACGCCAATCAAGGTTTCCGTTGAGCCGAACGGCACTCGCCTTGTGGAGGTGCATCAGCCGCTGTCGAAGCATATCGATGACGATCCGCAGACGCTACCGATCGTCCTTAATGACAGCATGCAGACGTTCAAGCAGGCGCAGCTGACCGATACCGAGGTTATGGAACGCGCGATGACGCTGCGTTCGGGCATGCCGATTGACGTCACCCGCCACCATCGCGTCACGGAGCAGTCGCTATAATTTCCTGAATCGTTGACGAAAAAAAACCGCCTTCAGTTCACACTGAGGCGGTTTTTTTATGGCAATAATCAAACAGAGTACTGCTTTTCTGCGGGTTGCGGCGCCATATAAGGGGTGGGCTCCGCTTCGCGTCAGAGACAACGCTTTCTTACTTCACGCGGACTGCTGAAGGGGGTCAGATCCGCGCGTGGTCAGTGGCATAACTGGGGTGGCGCGACAATTATTTGTAGATAACCGCAGTCCCGTGAAGGGTGTTAGGTCCGGTTACGGACGTAATACGGTAAGAGGTTGCGCCCATCTCTTCCGCCTTTTGCGCCAGCTGATCTT
Source organism: Klebsiella pasteurii (assembly GCF_018139045.1). NCBI lineage: Bacteria > Pseudomonadati > Pseudomonadota > Gammaproteobacteria > Enterobacterales > Enterobacteriaceae > Klebsiella > Klebsiella pasteurii. The sequence goes on along the minus strand of NZ_CP073236.1, from coordinate 460,349 downwards.
CCAGCGAACCGAGGTTGGTCCCGGCTGAGGCGGAAACGGTACCGATTTTATGCTGACCCGCCGGTGTTGACTGGACTTCGACAGCGGCAAAGCTGGCGAATGAGAGTGAGCTAAGTACCGCGGCGATAGCAAGCGTTTTAACGTTTTTCATGATTGTTATACCTATGCAGATGAATGTTATTGTAGGGGCGAACGAATTTAATTAACGATCGATAGGTAAATGATAGTGTGATCCATATCACACGTCAAACTATTTTTATAACGACCGTTTAACTATTTATAAACAGCATTAAATTCATACATATATGAATTATTTATTTTTAGACCGACATCGCTGGCAGCACGTAAGGTTTATTTTTATAATGGCCTTTCAACAAACCAACACAGGTACAGCGGCACCATGACAACTGACGTTCAAAGTTGCACGAAAAAAAGCCGTGGCCGACCTAAAGTGTTCGACAGGGAAGCGGCGCTGGATAAGGCCATGACACTCTTCTGGCAGCACGGCTATGAAGCCACCTCTCTCGCCGATTTAGTGGAAGCGACGGGCGCCAAAGCTCCTACGCTCTACGCGGAATTTGTGAATAAAGAGGGGTTGTTTCGCGCGGTGCTGGATCGCTACATCTCCCGCTTTGCCGCCAAACACGAAGCGCTTCTTTTTGACGAAGAGAAAAGCGTCGACACGGCGTTACGCGATTACTTCACCGCCGTCGCGACCTGCTTCACCAGTAAAGAGACGCCGGCAGGCTGTTTTATGATCAATACCTCCGCGGCGCTGGCGGCGGCGTCAACCGACATCGCCAATACCGTTAAGTCGCGGCACGCGATGCAGGAACAGACCCTTACGCAATTTCTGCAGCAGCGACAGCTGCGCGGCGAACTCCCGGCAGACGGCGACGTGCGTCAGTTGGCCCAGTTCCTCAACTGCATATTACAAGGCATGTCTATAAGCGCCCGTGAAGGCGCTGACTTCACTAAAATCATGCAAATCGCCGAGACCACGCTGCGTCTGTGGCCCCGGGTTCTTCAGCGCTAAGACCTCGCTTACCGGTGGGCTCCCACCGGTTCCCTCCCCCTTAATCCCTACATAAAGCAATGTTTTCAGTCATTTATTTTGTTCATTTCGCGAGAATGATATTGATAACAATAATCAATACGGGCAAAATTCGGTCTTAAACGTTTCTGTATATTTCACCGTGTAACAACCGGTACGCCCGTACCGAATAACGAAAACAACGATATCGTAAGCCCTTAATAATTCGAGTGGCAGAACAAGGAACTTGTGCCTTGAACTGCGCTAGCGCTGGCCCCATAGGGGCGAGGCCGCAGGCCGAGTAACGCGCCTGCAGCTTGAAGAATGACGGGTATAAACTCATAAAAGGAATGAGCATGAACAAGCGTCTCTGGGTGCTTAACCCACTGCTGCTGGCAACCGCCCTGCCCGCCTGGGCCGCTGATGACAGCATGATCGTCAGCGCTAACCGAACGCACCGTACCGTCGCTGAAATGGCCCAGACCACCTGGGTTATCGAAGGCCAGGAAATTGAACAGCAGGTTCAGGGCGGTAAAGAATTCAAAGACGTGCTGGCACAGCTGATCCCGGGCATCGACGTCAGCAGCCAGGGACGTACCAACTACGGCATGAATATGCGCGGCCGTGCGATCGTCGTCCTGATTGACGGCGTTCGCCTTAACTCCTCCCGTACCGACAGCCGCCAGCTAGACTCTATCGATCCGTTTAACATTGAACACATCGAGGTGATTTCCGGCGCAACATCCCTGTACGGCGGCGGCAGTACCGGCGGCCTGATTAATATCGTCACCAAAAAGGGCCAACAGGAGCGCCAGGTCGATCTGGAGCTGGAGGGGAAATCCGGTTTTGCCAACAGCAACGACCATGATGAACGCGTGGCTGCCGCGGTAAGCGGCGGCACTGACCACGCATCAGGTCGTTTATCGGTCGCTTATCAGCGTTTTGGCGGCTGGTATGACAGTAACCACGATGCGCTGCTCCTTGATAATACCCAGACCGGGCTTCAGCATTCCGATCGTCTGGATGTGATGGGAACGGGAACCATTGAGATTGACGAGAACCGCCAGCTGCAGCTGGTTACGCAGTACTATAAAAGCCAGGGCGACGATTACGGCCTGTACCTGGGGAAAAATATGTCGGCGGTGACCGGCGATGGCAAAGCTTTTACCACCGACGGTCTGAATTCCGACCGCGTCCCCGGCACCGAACGCCACCTGATTAGCCTGCAGTACTCCGATGCCGATTTCCTCGGTCAGAACCTGGTCAGTCAGGTCTATTACCGCGATGAATCCCTCACCTTTTATCCTTTCCCAACGCTTAGCAAAGGCCAGGTCAGCAGCTTCTCGTCTTCAAAGCAGGATACCGATCAGTATGGCGCGAAGATCACCCTGAATAGCCAACCGCTGGACGGCTGGGACCTGACCTGGGGAGTCGACGCGGACCATGAAACCTTCAACGCCAATCAGATGTTCTTCGATTTGGGCCAGTCGATGTCTTCCGGCGGCCTGAACAATCAGGCCATCTTCACCACTGGCCGTTACCCGGGCTACAGCATCACCAACCTGGCGCCGTTCCTGCAGTCCAGCTATGACCTGAACGATATCTTCACTATCAGCGGCGGCGTGCGTTATCAGTGGACGGAAAACCGGGTCGATGATTTTGTCGGCTATGCCCAGCAACAGGATGTCGCCAGCGGCAAGGTTAGCTCGGCGGATGCCATTCCGGGCGGAAAAACCGATTACGATAACTTCCTCTTTAACGCCGGGATTGTGGCGCATCTCACCGACCGTCAGCAGACCTGGTTTAACTTCTCCCAGGGCGTTGAGCTGCCGGATCCGGGCAAATACTACGGCATCGGTAAATACGGCGCGGCGGTCAACGGCCATCTTCCGCTGCTCTCAAGCATGAACGTAGGCGATTCGCCGCTACAGGGGATTAAAGTTAACTCCTACGAACTGGGCTGGCGCTACACCGGCGATAATTTGCGCACCCAGCTGGCGGCTTACTATTCGACCTCCGATAAGACGATTGTCGTTAACCGTACCGATATGACCATCGATGTGCAGTCCGATAAGCGCCGTATTTATGGCGTAGAGGGCGCGGTGGATTACTACTTCCCGAACAGCGACTGGAGCGCAGGGGCTAACTTTAACGTGCTGAAATCCCAGGTGAAGAGTGACGGTAGCTGGCAGAAGTGGGACGTCACTCTCGCCTCGCCGTCAAAAGCCACCGCCTGGGTTGGCTGGGCGCCGGAGCCGTGGTCGCTGCGGGTACAGAGCCAGCAGGTGTTTGATATAAGCGATGCCAGCGGCAATAAGCTCGATGGTTACAATACCGTGGACTTTATCGGTAGCTACGCGCTCCCTGTCGGCAAGCTGACCTTCAGCATCGAGAACCTGCTTAATGAAGATTATGTCACCGTCTGGGGCCAGCGCGCGCCGCTGCTCTACAGCCCGACCTACGGCAGCAGTTCTTTATACGAGTATAAAGGGCGCGGCCGTACCTTCGGTCTGAACTACGCGCTGAGCTTCTGATAAAAAAAGCCCCTCGGCCTGAGTGCCTGAGGGGCTAATAAAGATAAACATCTTTTTTACGCTTTGTTAGTCAGAATCAGTTGACCATTGCTGTCCAGCGGGATTTGCGTGCCTGGATCGCGATCCATCCGGATTTTGCCCTGCTGGTCGCCGATTTTGTAAGTGACGTCATAACCGAGCATTTTTTCCGATTTGTCATACACCGTTTTGCAGCGCTGCTGCGTGGTGGTGTAGGTATCCCCTTCCTGCATTGAGCCCTGAATCTGGTTACCGGCATAGCCGCCGCCCAGCGCGCCCACTACGGTGGCAACGTCACGGCCGCGCCCACCGCCGAACTGATGACCAATAACCCCACCGGCCACCGCGCCTAAGACGGAACCGGCGATGCGGTTTTCATCCTGCACCGGTCGACGATGGGTCACGGTAACGTTACGGCACTCCTGACGCGGGGTTTTGACGCTCTCTTTTATCGGCGTACTGGACACTACCTGTGCATACTGCGGGCCGCGGTCTAACACGTTAAGACCGGCAACAGCTGCGACGCCCAGCGCGGCAGCCACGCCAATTCCTATACCCGCCAACATTGATTTATTCACGGGACTTCCTCCTTCGTTGCTATTGCCTTTAATTTTGCAACCCAGCCATCAGGCTTGCAAATAAGAAAGCGGATGAAAAGTGCGTGAACGTACGGCAAATCAATGGGATTCGGAGGAATCCGAGAGGGTTTTCCGGGAAGGACAGGAGGATATTCTGCCGATTGATCTCATCATTCGTCAGGAAAACGGGCGGTCAAAACCTTCCGGCTTTGCCGCCCATAGACATTAATGCAGCTTCAGACGCGGACGAATAATGCGGTTGATACGTCCTACCAGCATCATCAGGCCGGTTTTAAAGTAACCGTGCAGCGCAATCTGGTGCATGCGATACAGAGAGATATAGACGAAACGCGCAATACGCCCTTCGATCATCATTGAACCACGCATCAGATTGCCCATCAGGCTGCCAACGGTGGAGTAGTTAGAGAGCGACACCAGCGAGCCGTGATCTTTATAGGTATAAGCTTTCAGCGGCTTACCTTTCATCTGCGCCAGAATATTATGCAGAGCGCAGGTCGCCATCTGGTGCGCAGCCTGAGCGCGCGGCGGGACAAAACCGCCTTCCGGACGGGCGCAGGAGGCGCAGTCGCCGATAGCGTAGATATCCGCGTCGCGAGTCGTTTGCAGGGTCGGCTCAACCACCAGCTGGTTAATACGGTTGGTTTCCAGACCGCCGATCTCTTTCATAAAGTCCGGCGCTTTAATCCCCGCCGCCCACACCATCAGGTCAGCGTGGATAAATTCGCCTTCCTTCGTATGCAGGCCGTTAGCATCAGCGCTGGTGACCATGGTTTTGGTCAGTACGCGAACGCCAAGCTTGGTCAGCTCGCTGTGCGCGGCGCCGGAAATGCGCGGCGGCAGCGCGGGCAGAATGCGCTCGCCGGCTTCAACCAGCGTGACGTTCAGGGCTTCATTGGTCAGTCCTTTATAGCCGTAGCTGTGCAGCTGCTTCACCGCGTTATGCAGCTCGGCCGACAGCTCGACGCCGGTCGCGCCGCCGCCGACGATGGCGATATTCACCTTGCCGTTCGCCCCGAGATTCGCCGAATACTTGAGGAACAGATCCAGCATTTCCTGATGGAAACGACGCGCCTGATGCGGATTATCGAGGAAGATACAGTTCTCTTTCACGCCTGGCGTGTTGAAGTCGTTCGAGGTACTTCCCAACGCCATCACCAGCGTGTCGTAAGGTAGCTTACGCTCGGGCACCAGCAGCTCGCCCTTCTCGTTATGCAGCTCGGCGAGGGTGATAGTTTTGGTTTCGCGGTTAATATCCACCACCGACCCCAGCTGGAACTGGAAGTCGTGGTTACGGGCGTGAGCAAGATAGCTTAACGCGTCTACACCTTCATCAAGTGAACCGGTCGCCACTTCATGCAGCAGCGGTTTCCACAGGTGGCTGTGATTACGATCAACCAGCGTAATTTTGGCCTTTTTATTACGGCCCAGCTTTTTCCCTAACTGGGTAGCCAGCTCCAGCCCACCGGCACCACCACCCACAATCACTATTTTTTTCAATGGTGTAGTCACGCGACCCCCTAAAATTATTAACCAATTGTTAATTAAAAGTTATACATATAACCTTTAATTAACAACAGGTTACGGCAGTGAAACCATTCAGCGGGATCGAGAATAACATGAACGGTGCATTGGTCATACCAAAATTGATATGCATCAAGTTTTACTGCATATTTTTTGAGCGTCAAATCGCAAAATGGATAAAAAAAGCCCGCGATGTTGGCACATCGCGGGCCGGGAGGAGATCAGCCGAGGGTTTTAAAGGCCTTTATTCGCTGCAGATGCGGGGAGATATTTTTAAATTTGTGGGTCTGCTCTTCATCCCAGATTATCTCATAGTATTGGTGCAGCAGGTCCGCCGAACGCTGGCTATTCAGCGCTTCGTCCTGGCGCGACAGCACCACCAGACAACGGTCGCGGTTTTTTTCGCGGAAATTGTTAACGCACTTGGTAGCGATATCCGCATACTCTTCCGGCCGATCAATCTTCCCTTCCATGTTTTCATTGGGAAACAGATTCGGGTTGAAAATGGCCTGACGGATATCGCAAAGAAAGCCAATTCGCTCCGCCCAGAAGCCGCCAAGACCCACGCCGCAAATCAGCGGCCGATCGTCGGCACTCAGCTGCAGCATCTTATCGACCTCTTTTAATAAATGCTGCATATCATGTTTGGGATGCCGCGTGCTGTAGCTAATCAACCGAACATCGGGGTCAATAAACTGAAGCTGAAGCACCTTCTCATGGTTACCGGGGCTGTTTGAGTCAAAACCATGTAAATAGATAATCATCGCATCCTCACCAGACAACAACGCCTTTCAGGTTTATTACGCGGATTTCGCCTCTTGCCAGCGCGCGTGAAGCTGCTCAAGCTGCGCGCTGATCGTCTTCCAGCGGGCGGAATCCCTTAACGCCTGACGGCTAAAGGAACCTTTATGATACAATTTCGTAACACGCTCTGCTTTGATCGGCGACAGGTTATCCAGCACGCTGACCGCACCCTTACGATTATTGCAGACAAGGATCATATCGCAACCCGCATCCAGCGATGCCTGGCCGCGCTCGGCATAGCTGCCCATAATCGCCGCCCCTTCCATTGAGAGATCGTCAGAGAAGATGACCCCATCGAAGCCCAGCTCGCCGCGCAGGACCGTTTTTAGCCAATGCGCGGAGCCGCTGGCCGGACGCGGGTCAACGTCGCTGTAGATGACGTGGGCGGGCATGATGGCATCCAGCCGCTGCTCGCCGATCAGCGTACGGAAAATGGACATATCTCTGGCGCGGATTTCCGCTTGCGCGCGCGGATCGCGCGGCGTCTCTTTATGGGAATCGGCCGTCACCGCCCCGTGTCCCGGAAAGTGCTTACCGGTAGTTTTCATACCCGCGGCGTGCATGCCGTCAATAAAATGACGAGCTATCGCCAGGGCTTTGTCAGGATCGTCGTGATAAGAACGCTCGCCAATAGCGGCGCTGATATGCCCAACGTCCAGCACCGGCGCAAAGCTGATATCAATATCCATGGCGATCATTTCGCTGGCCATCAGCCAGCCGGCCTCTGCGGCTAGCTTACCGCCCTCCTCCATGCCGAGCAGCGCGGCGAAGGACTGCGCTGCGGGAAGACGAGTAAAGCCTTCACGAAAACGCTGCACGCGCCCGCCTTCCTGGTCTACCGCCACCACCAGATGGTTGCGCGAAGCCTCGCGGATCTGGCGAACCAACTCGCGCAGCTGCGCGGGATCGTGATAGTTGCGGGTAAACAGTATCAGCCCGCCAACCAAAGGATGCGCCAGAATCTCACGCTCTTCCGCATCCAGTTCAAAACCTTCGACATCCAACATTACCGGACCCACACCCACCTCTCTTATCCTTTTACTTTTTGTCTAACTGGCGCCATACCTCATCCGCCAGCGCAATAAACTGCCGGTCGCCGGTTTGCTGCCAACGCCGCTCGTACCAGCCCGCCATCAGTAGCTGCACCCACGGACGCCAGCGCTGAATTTGCCGCCAGAGCTGATGCTCATCAATGCTCGCCAGTCTCGCGTATTCTGCAGCTAGCCGACGTTGCGCGACGGGATCGATCCACACTGCCGCCAGCTCCAGCGCGATATCGCCATCGCCCGCATACTCCCAGTCAATCAGCCGCAGTCCCGACTCGCCGTGAACGATGTTGCCCGCATGGACATCCATATGTAACGGGGCGAGGCGCAGCGGCTGAGGCTCGCCGCGGCGCAGCAGGCGTTTATGCCAGCGCAGCCAACTCGGCGTACGCCGCGCGGGGCTGCACTGTTGCCAGTACAACTCAAGCAGCGGCCGCAGCGCGATACGCCAGCCAAAGCACGGCTGCCGGTGCAGATGATACAGTAACCCTGCGAGCGCCGGACACTCCGGTAATGCGTTAACCACGTCGCCTGAGCAATATTCCACCACCATCCAGGCGGGAGAATAAAAGACCGGCGCAGGCGCTAACGAATCGGGAAGGCGTGACAGGACGTGATATTGACGGCGAAAGTCGCTGGCCGGCGCACGCGGATCGTGCGGCTGGCGCAGCACCCGCTTTTGCCGACCATCGCTGAGAATGCAGCTGCCGCCGCTCAGCCCGTTTTGGGCCTGCGCGGCGACAGGCGTATAGCGCGGGAAAAAGCGCGACAGCACTTCGTCGCGCGTGAGCTTATTGTTGCTGAACAGCACCTTTACCTGACCAGATAATTTCGCCGGTCTGTACCAGCATTAGCTGCATTTTCAGCTCAGGGGAATTGACGTTACCGGTCGCGTTGGAATAGAGCACGTACTGTGCGCCAACGGTACGCGCAATGCCCATCGCTTTGCTGCGGCTGCCAAGGCTATCCTGCGGCGACAGGCCAAGCTGCTGTTTGGCTACGCCCAACTGCTGCTGCGAGACAAGGGTGAATTTCCCATTGCCTTCCAGCGCGTTGCGCAGCGCCGTGGTGGCCTCACCGGCATTCAGGGTGCCGTTGGTACGGTTATTGACGCTGTCGACCAGCAAAATGCTCCCCGCATTCACGCCGCTGGCCTGCAGCATCTGCCCGATCATCGGCTGCACCGCGGAACTCCAGTCAAAGTGACGTACGCGCGGCGCTGGCTGGGCTGGCTGCTCGCCGTGTTCAATCGGCCCCGGCTGCGTAGGGATCGCGGGAATAGTCGGCACAGTCGGCTGCGGCTGAACTGGCTGCTGCGGCTTCGGCTGCGCTTCCTCAACGGGAGCGGGTTCCTGACGTTGCCCCACACATCCGGCAAGGAATATCGCCAGTGCGGTAACTAATGCATAGCGACATAATTTAATCATTACGATTACCTCTTACAGATAAAGATAAAGTCGGGCTTTGTGCGCCCCCAGAATATTGGCGCTGCCATACAGCGTGACGGAAGAGTGTGCCGGAACCGTTATACTGCGCGCCGGATCCAGCGGATGCATTTCCAGCCCCCTGGCGTCATACCAGAAAAAGCGATAATGCACGGTCACCGGCACCTGGCGTTCATTGAATAATCTTGTGGTCGCCGTCGCCTGAATCTCGGATGCGGTCACCGTCGGTACTTCAGCGCTAATTCCCGCTGCCAGTACGTTTGATTCCATCACCAGACTTTGCCGATCGCTGACCGGAATTTCCGGATGCGAACCGCACCCGGCCAGTAACGTCACGGCCAGAAGTGCGCCGAAATGGGCTGCGCGCATGGATGTTAACCTTTATGAGCCAGCATCGGGCCTAATGGACGGCCGCCCAGCAGGTGCATATGGATATGGTACACCTCCTGGCCCCCGTGGCGATTGCAGTTGACGATCAGGCGATAGCCATCGTCGGCAAGCCCCTCGTCGCGGGCGATTTTCGCCGCAACGGTCATCATACGTCCCAGGGCAAGCTCGTGCTCTGTGGTCACATCGTTGACGGTGGGAATCAGGATATTGGGAACGATTAGGATATGGGTTGGTGCCTGCGGAGAGATGTCGCGAAAAGCGGTAACCAGCTCATCCTGATATACCACATCCGACGGGATCTCCCGGCGAATGATTTTGCTGAAAATCGTTTCTTCTGCCATGACTGATTCCTTAATAATTTTTATACCGTGCTCTGGCCTGCCTCTGCAGGTAAACGCGGATGCACAGGATTCCCCTAAGAGTATGAGCGAGTTACTCCCCCTCTTTCAACCTGAATGCGTTTTTTCTTGCGCGACAAAGCGCTTAGCTGCTGATGGATTAAGCGTTTCTCAGCGGCATGCGGTGCAGCACCCGCGAAAGCAGCCTGCGGACCGCTATTTTTACCCTTGTTTACACATTAAATATTAATGCGTATATTTCTCATTTGCATTCATAACGCAAACAGTGCATTGACAATCGACCGTGGCCATAGCGCCGCAGCGAATAACGACTATCACATGATCAAGGGCTTATGATGTCTCTCTCCACCAATCCCCGGGATAGGCGAACCGCGCCGTCCCTGCTTGCTGTGGGCATAACGCTGGCGCTGTTTCCAAACCTTAGCCAGGCAGCCGGCGCCTCCGAAGACACTATCATTGTAGAAGGTTCCTCAGATAGCGCCTCGGATACACAAGAACAGGACTACAGCGTCAGAACTACCTCAGCCGGGACCAAAATGGAGATGACCCAGCGCGATATTCCGCAGTCGGTCAGCATCATCACCGGGCAGCGGATGCGGGATCAACAGCTACAAACCCTGGGCGATGTGATGGAACATACCATGGGGATCAGCGGCAGCCAGGCGGATTCCGACCGCACCAGCTACTACTCCCGCGGTTTTGAGATAGACAACTATATGGTCGATGGCATTCCAACCTGGTTTGAATCCCGCTGGAATCTGGGCGACGCGCTTTCCGATATGGCTCTCTTCGAACGGGTTGAGGTCGTGCGCGGCGCTAACGGCCTGCTGACCGGCACCGGCAATCCTGCCGCGTCGATCAATATGATCCGCAAGCACGCGACCAACCGGGAGTTCAAGGGAGAGGTCACGGCGGAGTACGGCAGTTGGAATAAGCAGCGCTACGTTGCTGATATGCAGAGCCCGCTAATGGACGATGGCAGCGTAAGGGCGCGCATTATCGCGGGTTATCAAAACAATGACTCATGGCTGGATCGCTACAACAGCGAAAAAACGTTCTTCTCCGGTATTGTTGATGCCGATCTCGGTACATCGACCACTTTATCCGCTGGCTACGAGTATCAGCGTATCGACGTGAATAGCCCGACATGGGGCGGCCTGCCGCGCTGGAATACCGATGGCAGCAACAACCGCTATGACCGCGCCCGCAGTACCGCCCCGGATTGGGCCTATAACGATAAAGAGATCAACAAAGTCTTCATCACGCTGAAACAGCGCTTTGCCGAGACCTGGCAGGCGACGATGAATGCCACCCATTCCGAGGTCAAATTCGATAGCAAAATGATGTACGTGGACGCGTACGTCAATAAAGCGACCGGAATGCTGGTGGGCTCTTATAGCAGCTACGGTCCGGGCTATGATTACGTCGGCGGTACCGGCTGGAACAGCGGCAAGCGTAAGGTCGACGCCGTTGACCTGTACGCCGACGGCGGCTACGACCTGTTTGGTCGCCAGCACAACCTGATGGTCGGTGCCAGCTACAGCAAGCAAAATAACCGCTATTTCAGCGCCTGGGCCAACGTGTTCCCCGATGAGATTGGCAGCTTCAATAACTTTAATAGCAGTAATTTCCCGGAGACCAACTGGGGCCCGCAGAGCCTGGCGCAGGACGATACCACGAGAATGAAATCGGTATATGCCGCGACGCGTTTTTCCCTGCTTGACCCGCTGCATCTCATCGTTGGCATCCGCTATAACAACTGGAGTATCGCGACGTTGACTTACAACATGGAGAAAAACCATACCACGCCCTACGCCGGGCTGGTTTATGACATCAACGACAACTGGTCGGCCTACACCAGTTATACCTCCGTGTTCCAGCCGCAGAACAAGCGCGACAGTTCGGGTAAATACCTGACCCCAATTACCGGAAACAACTATGAAGTGGGCCTGAAGTCCGACTGGATGGACAGCCGTTTAACGACCACTCTCGCCCTCTTCCGCATTGAGCAGGATAATCTTGGCCAGGCGACCGGCGGGCAAATCCCGGGCAGCAACGGCGAAGCCGCCTATAAAACCGTCGATGGTACCGTGAGCAAAGGGGTAGAGTTTGAAATCAACGACGCGCTCACCGATAACTGGCAGATGACCTTCGGGGCGACGCGTTTTGTCGCTGAAGACAATGAAGGCAATGCGGTGAACCCTAACCTACCGCGTACCAGCGTCAAGCTGTTTACCCGCTACCGTCTGCCGGTAATGCCTGAGCTGATCATCGGCGGCGGCGTAAACTGGCAGAACCGGGTATATAAAGATACCGCTACGCCGTACGGGACATTCCGTGCGGAACAGGGCAGCTACGCGCTGGTGGATGTGTTCACGCGTTATCAGGTCACTAAAAACTTTGCTGTGCAGGGGAACGTCAACAACCTGTTAGACAAAACCTACGACACCAATATAGATGGTTCAATCGTCTACGGTGAACCACGCAACTTCAGCATAACGGCCAGCTATCAATTCTGATAAGCAGTCAGCGTCACGGGAGCCGCCGGGTTCCCTTTTTTATGCCGGCTGCCCATTAAAAAAGGCAGCCAGTTGGCTGCCTTAGTCTCCCCAAATCACAACTTAGTTGCTGCGGATGTATTCATCCATTTCAGTTTTCAGGTTATCGGATTTGGTACCGAAAATAGCCTGAACGCCTGAACCTGCAACAACCACGCCTGCGGCACCCAGTTTTTTCAGGCCAGCCTGATCAACTTTCGCCACATCCGCTACGCTCACGCGCAGACGGGTGATACATGCGTCAAGGTTAGTAATGTTCTCTTTACCGCCGAAAGCGGCAATCAGTGCCGGAGCCATTTCGCTGGTGGCGCCAGCTTTGCTGTCTTCGGTTGCATCTTCACGACCCGGGGTTTTCAGATCCAGCGCTTTGATCAGCACGCGGAACACCACGTAGTAAACGATCGCATAGCAGATGCCGACTATCGGGAACAGCCACAGTTTGCTGCTGTTGCCGGACAGAACGATGAAGTCGATCAGACCATGAGAGAACGAAGTACCGTCACGCATACCCAGCAGGATACAGATCGGGAAGGCCAGGCCTGCCAGAATCGCATGGATAACGTACAGGATCGGCGCAACGAACATGAAGGAGAACTCGATCGGCTCGGTGATACCGGTCAGGAACGAGGTCAGCGCTGCGGAGATCATGATACCGCCCACTTTTGCGCGGTTTTCTGGTTTAGCAGAGTGCCAGATAGCGATAGCAGCGGCCGGCAGACCGTACATTTTGAACAGGAAGCCGCCGGACAGTTTGCCCGCGGTCGGGTCACCTGCCATGTAGCGCGGAATATCGCCGTGGAAGACCTGACCGGCTGCGTTGGTGTATTCACCAATCTGCATCTGGAAAGGAACGTTCCAGATGTGGTGCAGACCAAACGGCACCAGGCAGCGTTCAATGAAGCCGTAGATACCGAACGCCACAACCGGGTTCTGGTAAGCAGCCCACTGGGAGAAAGTCTGGATTGCGGTACCGATCGGCGGCCAGATAAAGGACAGGATCACACCAGTGAAGATCGCTGCCAGACCGGAGATAATTGGCACAAAACGCTTGCCCGCAAAGAAGCCCAGATACTCAGGCAATTTGATGCGGTAGAAGCGGTTGAACATGTACGCTGCGATGGCACCGGAGATAATACCGCCGAGTACGCCAGTATCCGCCAGGTGTTTAGCCGCAATCTCTTCAGCAGGTAAATGCAGGACCAGAGGTGCAACCACGGACATGGTTTTCACCATGATGCCGTAAGCGACGACCGATGCCAGAGCGGATACGCCGTCGTTGTTAGTGAAGCCAAGTGCGACACCGATAGCAAAGATCAGCGGCATGTTAGCGAAGACCGAACCGCCCGCTTCCGCCATGACGTGGGAAACTACGGCTGGCAGCCAGCTGAAGTTTGCGGAACCGACGCCCAGCAGGATACCTGCGATAGGCAGTACGGATACCGGCAGCATCAGCGATTTACCGACCTTCTGCAGGTTAGCAAATGCATTCTTAAACATAATTGAGAGTGCTCCTGAGTATTTGGTGCTTTTTTACGTTTTCACGCATTGGCCCGGGGGGAGAACCGCGCCGTGGACAGGACATCTAAGCGCCCTTTATTTATTACACAGAGTAAAATAATTACCGGGATGATTGTTTGACGGCTATCACGTTTCAATCAGACATCCATTAAAAACTTACATTGGTTTACATAAATCGTGTCTGAATGTTGCCAAAAAACCTTCACCGCCCCATTTGTGGCGGTGAACTTTACTCGCTTTGGCTATTAATTACGAGCCTTAAAATAATAAGCAATATCAGAGAGGTTGCAGCCGGGAGGGGTCGATATGAAAAAGCGTAGCGAAATTTTCAGTGGTCTGTTGCGCCAGCTGCTCTAGCGACACGCCCTTAAGCACCGCCATATACTCGGCGACGTCCCTGACCAGGGCCGGCTGGTTCTCTTTACCGCGATGCGGTACCGGCGCCAGATACGGTGAATCGGTCTCCACCAGCAGGCGATCGAGAGGGACATAGCGCGCAGCATCGCGAAGCTGCTCCGCATTACGGAATGTCACAATGCCGGAAAACGAGATATAGAACCCCATATCCAAAAGCTTACCCGCGGTCTCCCTATCCTCAGTGAAACAGTGTAGTACGCCACCGCAATCCGTCACTTTTTCTTCGCGTAAAATTTCCAGCGTATCGGCGCGGGCATCGCGGGTGTGAACGATAACCGGCTTATTCAGCTCCCGGCCTATACGGATATGATCGCGAAAAGACGCCTGCTGACGGGCTTTCGTTTCCGGCGTGTAGAAATAATCGAGCCCGGTTTCGCCCATCGCGACCACGCCGTCCTCTGCGGCGAGTTTGCGCAGCTCTTCAACGTCATACTCTTCATCCTGGTTTAACGGATGCACGCCGCAGGAGAAAACGACGTCGTGACGCTGGCCTACCAGTTCGCGCATACCGCGGTATCCCGGCAGCGTCGTGGCAACCGCCAGGCAAAATTTCACATCGCGCGCGGCGGCCTTTGCCAGCACATCGTCCACATCTTTATGCAGCGCTTGATAATCCAGGCCATCGAGATGGCAATGGGAGTCGACTAAAAACATGATGTCTCTCTCAGAGATGGGATACGGGAAGGACCGCCCCGGGTTGCAGGTAATGTTCCCAGCGCAGAAGGCGCTCGGTTAGCAGCAGTTCGCGATTAATGCCGACCACGTTTAGCAACTGCTCGCGGCAGGCGCTGACGTCACGCGCGATCGCCTGCAGGCGCGCCGCCGGCAGCGCCGCGGCCAGCTGATTCACCAGAGGCCAGACATCAGGATTGCTGATAAGCGTAATCCCCTGCTGCCTTTTTTGCGCGTCGACCAGCAGCGATGCCAGCCAGTGCAGGCGAATCGCGGCCTGCTCATGGTTCAAAATCGGCAACAGCGTCAGCCAGTCGCCGTGGGTTAAAATATTTCCGAGGATCTGGCAAAGCTGCTGGCGTGGTGCCCAGTGTGCATCCTGAAGCAGATCCAGCGCCGCCGCTGGCGCGTTGGCGCTCAGACGCAGCGCTGCGAGAAGCGCGTCTTGTGACATTGTCACTTCACGCTCTAACCACGCCAGTGCGTAGCGTTCTGAAGGCGGAGCGAGGTGATATAACCGACAGCGGCTGCGCAGCGTCGCCAGCAGGCGAGCAGGTTCCTGACAGGCAAGGAAGAACCAGGTATTCTCCGGCGGCTCCTCCAGCGTTTTCAACAGCGCGTTTGCCGCCGCATCCGTCAGTATGGCGGCATCGCCGATCCACACCACCTTCGCGCCGCCCAGTCGGGCATGTTCATAGAGCTTTTCGCTAACTTCGCGCACGGCATCGATCCCGAGCGAGTTCTTTCCCTTTTCTGGGGTCAACGCATAATAATCAGGATGGGTGCCGGCCTGCATCAGCTGGCAGCTATGGCAATGACCGCAGCTTTTATGCCCTTCCGGCTGGCGGCACATCAGAAAGCGACAAAGCGCATAAATCAGCGCATCGCTCCCCATGCCCGGCAGCGCCTGAACCATTAGCGCATGGTGGCCGCGCCCCGCCTGATAGCTGGCAACCAGCTGTTCAAAGGGCGGGCGTAACCACGGATACCATTTCATGCGCCTTGCTCCGCGACCCATTGATTCACTACCGCACGAATGTCGCGCTCCACGGCCTCTAGCGGCTGGGTAGCGTCAACGGTGCGTATAGTGGCATCCTGCGCCGCCAGTTCAAGGTAGCGGGCACGAGTACGATTAAAGAAATCCAGTGACTCCTGCTCGATTCGGTCAAGTTCGCCTCGGGCGCGGGCGCGCTTAAGACCGACTTCCGGAGTCACGTCAAGGTAAAGCGTAAGATGGGGACGAAAGTCCCCCAGTACCGCGTCACGCAGGGTCGCCAGCATCGTTTGATCAATTCCGCGACCGCCACCCTGATAGGCCTGAGTTGAGAGATCGTGACGATCGCCAATGACCCACTGACCGCGGGCCAGAGCGGGTTTGATAACCGTCTCCACCAACTGCACGCGCGCCGCGTAAAACATCAGCACTTCCGCTTTATCATTAATCACTTCATCGCCGGTGGACTGAATATCCAGCACCAGGCTGCGCAGCTTCTCGGCCAGAATGGTGCCGCCCGGTTCGCGGGTAAACACCATATCGCTTACGCCCAGCTGTTTTAGCGTCTCTACCACACAATTACGCGCGGTAGTTTTCCCTGCGCCCTCCAGGCCCTCGATGACGATATAGTTACTGCGCATTTTTTTCCTTAAGTACTTTCAAATAGTCCTGAACCGAGCGGTTATGACTGGCCAGGTTAGTGTTAAACGTATGCCCGCCCTTACCGTCCGCGACAAAATAAAGGTACGGCGTTTTCGCCGGATGTGCGGCGGCGTTTAGCGAGGCCTCACCCGGTGCGGCGATAGGTCCCGGCGGCATGCCGTTTATGACGTAGGTATTGTAAGCGGTCGGAGTTTCCAGGTCTTTACGTGTCAACTTGCCATTATAACTCTCACCCATCCCGTAAATCACGGTCGGATCGGTTTGCAGACGCATACCGATACGTAAACGGTTGATAAATACCGATGCGACACGGTCGCGCTCGTCCGCTATCGCCGTCTCTTTTTCGATAATCGAGGCCATTGTCAGCAGCTGGTTCTTATCGTGATACGGCAGATTCTCCATCCGCCCTTCCCAGGCTTTATCGACCGCGGCAACCATCTTCTGATGCGCTCGCTTAAGGATGGCCACATCGCTGGTATTGGCGGTATACATCCAGGTATCCGGCCAGAACCAGCCTTCAACCCAATCAGGATGCTCAAGATCAAGAGCCTTCGCGACGGTTTCATAGCTGTCATCCGCCAACGTATGCTTGACGTAAGGCGCATCGCGCAGCTGGCGCAGGTAATCGCTCACCCGCATCCCTTCAACGAAGCGCAGCGGAAACTGCGCCTCTTTGCCGCTGGCCAGCAGCTGCAGCATCTGGCGGACCGTCATATCAGGCGTGAAGCGATAGGTCCCGGCTTTAAAATGGGAGAGCTCAGGCTCGATGCGCAGCAGCCACTGGAAAACCCGCGGTCGGTTAATGACTTTATCGCTATACAGCTGTTGCCCAAGCGCCAGGCGCCCCGTTCCGGTGGCAAGAGTGAAGATAGTCTCTTCTTTTATCAGCAACTTGCTATCCGCCAGCTGGCGAACTTTCCACATACCGATGCCCGCGGCGATGCCCAGCACCACCACCATCAGCAGGATGAAACGTAACATTTTCTTCATGACTAATCAGACAGCTCACACAAAGGGGCTAAAAAATGGTAAAGCTCGCGGGTGGACCAACATTTATCATTCCAGCGGCGAACAGGCACCAGCGGCATTAATGCGTTACAGACCACGACCTCATCGGCTTCGCGTAACGCCTCGGGGCGCATGGTGGCTTCGACAACGCGAAACGGCGATGGTGCCAGCTTAGCGAGAATGTACTGGCGCATAATACCGTTGACCCCCGCCTGATCGAGGCGCGGGGTAAAGACGTCGGATCCTTTACGCCAGAATACGTTCGCGGCACAGCATTCCGTAAGCCACCCGTCGCTGTCAAGGACCAGTGCCTCATCGGCGTCCGTCTGCTCAAGATGAGAACGAATCAGCACCTGCTCCAGCCGGTTAAGGTGCTTGAGTCCGGCGAGTGAAGGGTTTCGTCCCAGCCTGACAGGACTCAGCGACAGGGAAATCCCCTCCTCGCGCCAGCGCAGATAGTGGGCCGGCCAGGGCGACACGCTGAGAATTCTTGTGGGATTGACACAGCCCGCGGCGCTATAGCCGCGGCCGCCCGCTCCGCGGGTGATGATGACCTTCAGCACGCCATCCTGATGAGGCTGCGCCAGACGCGCCATCTCCTGCGCTAATAGCGCCCAGTCGCCATAGGGGATAAAGAGCTTTTCACAGGTCGTCTGCAGGCGATCCAGATGGGCTGAGAGCAGTTGAACCTGGCCTCTGAGGATGCGCGCAGTGGTAAAGCAGCCATCGCCAAACTGCACGCCGCGATCGTTCACCGCGAGCGTTTCGCTTTCAGCGCCATTGATTAAAAACATAAAAGACTCCTTATCGCTGGCCGGTTAGTTTCGCAGGAGGAGAGACATTGAACAAGCGGAGAAAACCGAATAAAAAAGGCCCGACAAGCGGGCCAATTTTCGATGGGCATTGACGTAAACTGGGATGTTACGTCAGGCGCGCATCACACCTTTTTAAAGATTAGCGAGCCGTTAGTGCCGCCGAAGCCGAAGGAGTTACACAGGGTATACTCCAGACCGCTTACCTGACGCGCTTCGTGCGGGACGAAGTCCAGATCGCAACCTTCATCCGGGTTATCCAGGTTGATGGTTGGCGGAACAGCGCCATCGCGCAGCGCGAGGATGGAGTAGATAGACTCTACTGCGCCCGCTGCACCGAGCAGGTGACCGGTCATTGACTTAGTCGAGCTCACCATTACGCGGCTGGCAGCGTCACCGAAGACAGATTTCACCGCCTGCGCTTCTGCTTTATCGCCTGCCGGCGTAGAGGTACCGTGGGCGTTGACGTAGCCAATCTGGCTAGCTTCAATACCCGCGTCGCGAATAGCGTTAACCATCGCCAGCGCTGCTCCAGCGCCATCTTCCGGCGGTGAAGTCATATGGTAGGCATCGCTGCTCATACCAAAGCCGACGATTTCAGCATAGATTTTCGCACCGCGTTTCTTCGCGTGCTCGTACTCTTCCAGCACGACCATGCCGGCGCCGTCGCCCAGCACGAAACCATCACGCTCTTTATCCCACGGACGGCTTGCCGCCTGCGGGTTGTCATTACGGGTGGACAGCGCGCGCGCTGCGCCAAAGCCGCCTACGCCCAGCGGGGTACTGGCTTTTTCCGCACCACCGGCGACCATTGCATCAGCATCGCCATAGGCGATAACGCGCGCGGCGTGACCAATGTTGTGTACGCCAGAAGTGCATGCGGTTGCGATGGAAATGCTTGGTCCACGCAGACCAAACATGATGGTCAGATGCCCGGCCACCATGTTAACGATTGTGGAAGGAACAAAGAACGGGCTGATCTTACGCGGTCCGCCTTTTACCAGCGAACTGTGGTTTTCTTCGATCAGGCCAAGCCCGCCAATACCGGAACCAATAGCGGCACCGATGCGGGTAGCATTCTCTTCCGTCACTTCAAGGCCAGAATCCTGCATGGCCTGAATGCCAGCGACAATTCCATATTGAATGAAGGCATCCATCTTGCGCTGCTCTTTGCGCGAGATGAAGTCATCACAGTTAAAATCCTTTACTAAGCCAGCAAATTTCGTTGCATAGGCGCTAGTATCGAAATGGTCGATCAGGCTGATGCCACTCTGACCGGCAAGGAGAGCTTTCCAGGTAGACTCTACGGTATTGCCGACAGGAGACAACATGCCCAGTCCGGTCACAACTACACGACGCTTAGACACGGTTGTCCTCCAGGGAGGGAAAATAGATTCTTGTGGGACAAAATTTAGATAAAACTCAGGCGGTCGAATGACCGCCTGGAGATGTTCACTTACGCCTGGTGGCCGTTGATGTAATCAATGGCAGCCTGAACAGTAGTGATTTTCTCAGCTTCTTCGTCCGGAATCTCAGTATCAAACTCTTCTTCCAGAGCCATTACCAGCTCAACGGTGTCAAGAGAATCAGCGCCCAGGTCTTCAACGAAGGAAGCATTGTTGGTAACTTCTTCCTGCTTAACGCCCAGCTGTTCGCCGATAATTTTCTTAACGCGTTCTTCGATAGTGCTCATACTCTTAAATTTCCTATCAAAACTCGCTTTCGCGATGGTTTTCGTAGTGTATAAAATGTTGAAAAATTTGCAACTAAATCCCGGCAGGTCTTACCACGATTTTACGCTATTTTGCGGCTGTTTGCCCTCATAACGCAAATCATTTTGTACAAAACATTACAGTGAACCGCACAGACTGCGCGGTTCCTGAGCGTTTTGCGCAAATCTCGGTCAGACCATATACATTCCGCCGTTGACGTGCAGAGTTTCACCGGTGATGTAACTCGCTTCATCAGAGGCTAAAAATGCCACCGCACTGGCGATTTCATTTGGAGAGCCGAGGCGCCCCGCAGGAACTGCCGCCAGAGTACCCGCACGCTGCTCATCGGTCAGCGCACGCGTCATGTCCGTTTCAATAAAGCCCGGAGCAACAACGTTTACAGTAATACCGCGGGACGCAACTTCGCGAGCCAGTGATTTACTGAAGCCAATCAGACCCGCTTTCGCCGCAGCGTAGTTGGCCTGACCCGCATTTCCCATGGTACCAACCACAGAACCGATAGTGATAATACGTCCATGACGCTTTTTCATCATAGCGCGCATTACCGCTTTTGACAGACGGAAAACAGATGACAGGTTGGTTTCGATAATATCGTTCCACTCATCATCTTTCATGCGCATTAACAGGTTATCACGAGTGATCCCGGCATTGTTCACCAGGATATCAACTTCACCAAATTCTGCGCGAATATTTCCCAGAACAGATTCAATAGATGCAGGATCGGTCACATTCAGCAGCAAACCTTTACCATTAGCACCTAAATAATCGCTGATCGCCTGCGCGCCGCTTTCGCTGGTCGCCGTACCGATAACTTTCGCGCCGCGGGCAACAAGCGTTTCAGCGATTGCGCGGCCAATCCCGCGACTTGCACCGGTAACCAGCGCGATTTTTCCTTCAAAACTCATGGTTTTCCTCTTTTATTGCTCAAGCGCCGCAGACATGGCCGCCGGCTCGTTAAGCGCGGAAGCGGTCAGGGTGTCAACAATACGTTTAGTCAGGCCAGTGAGGACTTTACCTGGGCCAACTTCATACAAATGCTCTACGCCCTGTGAAGCCATAAACTCAACAGTTTTGGTCCACTGAACCGGGCTATACAGCTGGCGGATCAGGGCATCACGAATAGCTTCAGGCGCCGTTTCACTTTGCACGTCGACGTTATTCACAACCGGAATCGCCGGCGCGTTAAAGGTGATTTTCTGCAGCTCAACGGCCAGTTTTTCCGCCGCAGGCTTCATCAGCGCGCAGTGGGAAGGTACGCTGACCGGCAGCGGCAGCGCGCGTTTAGCGCCCGCAGCCTTACAGGCAGCACCAGCGCGCTCTACGGCCTCTTTGTTACCGGCAATAACAACCTGCCCTGGCGAGTTAAAGTTCACCGGAGAAACAACCTGACCTTCGGCAGACTCTTCGCAGGCTTTCGCAATCGCCGCGTCGTCAAGCCCGATGATCGCGGACATCGCGCCGGTACCTTCCGGTACCGCTTCCTGCATAAACTTGCCGCGCATCTCAACCAGGCGTACGGCATCGGCAAAATCGATAACACCTGCGCATACCAGCGCAGAATATTCGCCGAGGCTGTGGCCCGCCAGCAGAACGGGGGTTTTACCGCCCTGCTGCTGCCAGACGCGATACAACGCAACGGAAGCGGTCAACAACGCTGGCTGAGTCTGCCAGGTTTTATTCAATTCTTCCGCCGGGCCCTGCTGCGCAAGCGCCCACAGATCGTAACCCAACGCCGCAGAGGCTTCACGGAATGTCTCTTCAATTACCGGGTAAGCGGCCGCCATATCTGACAGCATCCCGACACTCTGAGAGCCCTGTCCCGGGAACACAAAAGCAAATTGCGTCATGTTTAAATCCTTATCCTAAAAACGAACCAGCGCGGAACCCCAGGTGAACCCACCACCAAAGGCTTCCAGCAGAATAAGCTGACCACGTTGAATGCGGCCATCGCGAACGGCTTCATCCAGCGCACAAGGGACGGAAGCCGCCGAAGTATTGCCGTGTCGATCGAGCGTGACGACGACATTGTCCATCGACATTCCCAGCTTCTTCGCCGTGGCGCTGATAATGCGCAGGTTGGCCTGATGCGGCACCAGCCAGTCAAGCGCCGAACGCTCGAGATTATTCGCGGCTAAAGTCTCGTCCACGATATGCGCCAGTTCGGTCACCGCAACCTTAAAGACTTCATTACCCGCCATCGTCAGATAGATCGGGTTTTCCGGTTCAACGCGATCGGCGTTCGGCAGCGTCAGCAGTTCGCCGTAGCTCCCATCCGCATGCAGATGCGTGGAGATAATGCCCGGCTCTTCAGAAGCGCCCAGCACGACGGCGCCAGCGCCATCGCCAAAAATAATAATGGTTCCGCGATCGGCAGGATCGCAGGTGCGCGCCAGCACGTCAGCGCCAATCACCAGAGCGTAATCAACCGCGCCGTTTTTCACGTATTGATCGGCAACGCTGAGCGCGTAGGTGAAACCCGCGCAGGCCGCAGCGACGTCAAACGCCGGGCAGCCTTTGATACCCAGCATTGATTGAATCTGGCAAGCCGAGCTAGGAAACGCATGGGTACCGGAAGTGGTCGCAACAATAATCAGACCAATTTGCTCCGGCTTTACGCCTGCCATATCCAGCGCATTCTTAGCGGCTTCAAGGCCCATCGTAGCAACTGTTTCATTCGGTGCGGCAATACGACGCTCGCGGATACCGGTACGAGTAACAATCCACTCGTCAGACGTATCAACCATATTTTCCAGTTCAGCGTTCGTACGCACGTGCTCAGGCAGATAGCTGCCGGTACCAATAATCTTCGTATACATGTACGCTCAGTCACTCTTGGGTAATATACCGGGTTAACTCAAACTGTGAGGCGTCAGTCGTTTCCGGTCATCCGGGTTTGAGGCCTGGAACTTCCGCTTCTGCCGCCTTCAGGCAATTCGAAACCTGCAGGGTATAAAGATTCCAGGCGAGCGGCAATTCGCTGAGGAACCTGCCGCTGCACAGCCTGCACTGCCTGCTCTATCGCGACGCAAAAAGCGCGCTGATTGGCAGCCCCATGACTTTTAATCACGGAACCGCGTAATCCTAACAGACAGGCACCATTATACTGGTCGGGGTTGAGGTGACTGAATCGCCTCGACAGGCTTTTTTGTAACCAACGCTTTAATAAAAGCAGCCACCACGACCTTTTTTTCCCCTCTCCCTGTGATTTCAACAGTGAAAGGAACATTCTGACAACACCTTCCATCGTTTTTAATGTGACGTTGCCCGTGAATCCATCACAAACTAAAACATCCGTTTTGCCCGTCAACAATTCGTTGGCTTCCAGATACCCAATATAGTTGAGGGTTGGCAGGGTTTTCAAAACCGCCGCCGCGTCACGAATGCTGCTGAGACCTTTCATCTCTTCTTCGCCGATATTCAGAAGCGCAACGCGGGGATTCTTAATACCGATAACTTCTTCGGCAAGAACCGCCCCCATGACGGCAAACTGCACCAGCATCGTGCTATCGCAATCGACGTTAGCGCCTAAATCCAGCACCACCGTTTTGCCCTTAAGCTGATGCGGTAACATGGTAACCAGCGCAGGGCGCTCAATTCCCTCAATAGGCTTGAGCAGCAGCTTCGCCAACCCCATCAGCGCTCCGGTGTTACCCGCGCTGACGCAGGCCTGGGCCCGTCCTTCTTTTACTAACTCGAGCGCAATGCGCATTGAGCTACCGCGACTGGCGCGAATGGCCT
Source organism: Klebsiella pasteurii (assembly GCF_018139045.1). NCBI lineage: Bacteria > Pseudomonadati > Pseudomonadota > Gammaproteobacteria > Enterobacterales > Enterobacteriaceae > Klebsiella > Klebsiella pasteurii. The sequence continues at coordinate 436,487 of NZ_CP073236.1, read as the reverse complement.
GCGCGGGTCTAGCATCACTGGCAATAACCGACTGCGCAGGGATAACCTGCAGACGTGAACGTTGTTCAAAATCAGCTTTGGCAAGTAATGGCGCGATAGCGTCGGGATCGCCGACTAAAAGAAGTGTGAGTTGTGAATTAGAGTTCAGTGCCTGCAATGCTGCAGGCACTGTCACGGAAGGGCCAAAATCCCCGCCCATGACATCTAACGCCAGGGTTAGACGTGTCAAGGTATCGTCGCTGCCCGGTTCGGTTATTCCCCAGTTACCCGGGGAAATCCTCACTAAGCTTCATCACGCTTTTACTCTTCGTCTTTCACGCTGCAAGTGCGTTGACTGCGCTCGTTCACACCTGTCACATAGTGAGCTATGCTCCCGGTGCTTCTCTCGCTTGCGTCTTCTTGCAACGCGAAATCCATGGAGTAATGCGTGATTACTTAGCGATAACCTTGCGACCGCGGTAAAAACCGTCGGCAGTGATGTGGTGACGCAGGTGTTTTTCACCAGAAGCTTTGTCTACAGACAGGCTGGTGACTGCGGTCAGCGCGTCATGGGAACGACGCATGCCACGTTTGGAACGGGTTGGTTTATTCTGTTGTACGGCCATGGACCTTACTCCTCAATTACTTATGCTTTAAGCTGGCTAATACGGCAAATGGATTTGGTTTTTGTGCCTCTTCAGGCAGTTCACCAAAGACCATGTCCGCGTCGGACACTTCACAGTGTTCAGAATCATGCACCGGAACTACGGGCAAGGCGAGGATGATTTCATCTTCAACCAGCGCCAGCAGATCGATTTCACCGAATTCGTTAACCTCAATCGGCTCATACGCTTCCGGCAGTGCCTCGGCCTGTTCGTCATTTCTGACGGGGCTGAAACAATACGTTGTGTGGACATGATGGGGGAACGGTTTCCCGCAACGCTGACATTCGAGGGTCACCGACACCGTCGCATCGCCGTTTAACACGGCAAGACGTTGGTTATCGATAGCGAACGACATGCTGCATTCCACATCGCTGTCCACGCTGACAACAGAATCAGCGACACGCACAGCCTGATCACGGGTATAGATACCTTGGTAATCTAAGCGTTTTTGAGCCGTGCGAACCGGATCGAGAGTCAGGGGTAATTTTACCTTTTGCATAGGGCGCGCATATTAACTTTGTAACGTCATAGAGTCAAAGAAAAAGGCAGCCTCAGGTTGCCTTTTGCCATTTATTCGCACACATTGCGGCGCATAGTTTAAAATGATGCTCTGCGAAGCGCTATATGTGGATGAAAAAATATGTCTGAACTAATCCTCGCGTCAACCTCGCCCTGGCGGCGAATGCTGCTGGAAAAACTGTCGGTGCCTTTTGAATGCGCGGCGCCGGAAGTTGATGAGACACCGCTGCCCGGCGAGCCCGCCCGCCAGCTGGTGCTGCGTCTGGCGCAGGCAAAGGCGCAGGCCCTTGCCGCGCGCTACCCACACCACCTCATTATAGGCTCCGATCAGGTTTGCGTCCTGGACGGTGAGATCACCGGTAAACCGCACACGGAAGAAAACGCCCATCGCCAGTTGAGAAAGGCCAGTGGCACCATCGTCACGTTCTATACCGGCCTGGCGCTGTACAATTCCGCCAACGGTCACCTGCAAACCGAATGCGAACCTTTTGACGTTCATTTCCGTCGTTTAAGCGATCAGGAAATTGAGAGCTATATCCGCAAGGAAAACCCGCTGCAGTGCGCCGGAAGTTTTAAAAGCGAAGGGTTGGGCATTACGCTGTTCGACCGCCTCGAGGGGCGCGATCCCAACGCGCTGGTCGGTTTGCCGCTCATTGCCCTCTGCCAGATGCTGCGCCGGGAGGAGTGTAACCCTCTGCTCACCTGACCGCGATTCCATGCGGCCTCTTTATGAGGCCGTCAGCCGCCTTTAAACAACGTTTTAGCCGCTGACCGGCGGCGCGGAATCCGTTTTACCCCAACTTAATTAATGCATCGCCTGTCACAGTTTATTTTTCCAGCGCCATTACAATCCAATTAAATAATGAAACGATGTTTTATTTTTAAATGGAGACATTATGCCTACCCGCGCTACGCTCTTGTCCCTCGCCCTGCTGGCCGCCGCCAGCGCCAATGCCAATGACTGGCAGCGCCAGGGCATCGTAGAGGACAATCTTCCCGCCTCTTGGCAGCAGCTGAAAGCGCAGATGACCTACCCGGACTCGTGGCTTTCTGGCAACTATCGTAATTTTAATCAATGGCGTCAGCAGGCTCGTACGCTGCTTCGGCAGTCTCTGCTGACCCCGGCGTCGACAATCCCCTACGCGCCGCAAACGCTCATGAGAGAAAACCGGGGAACCTATATCGCCGAGAAGCTGGCCTTCAACGTAACCGACGAAAACAGGATTGCCGCGCTGATGTTGACGCCAAAATCACCCGGCCCTCACCCGGCTATTGTCCTGTTACACGATCATGGCTCAAAGTTTGATATTGGTAAGGAGAAGCTGATCCGACCCTGGCGTGACGCCGCGCGGCTAGCCAGCGCTCAGGCGTGGGCGGATAAATTTTTCAACGGTCGGTTCATCGGTGATGAACTGGCGCAGCGTGGTTACGTCGTGATAGCCATCGATAGCCCAGGCTGGGGAGATCGAGGGCCTATGGTCTACGAGCAGCAGCAGGCCCTGGCCAGTAACTACTTTAACCTTGGGCGTTCGCTGGCAGGTGAAGTCGCCTATGAAGATCTGCGTACCGTTGATTTCCTCAGCACTTTAAAAACGGTTGATAGTCAACGCATTGGGGTACTGGGTTTCTCAATGGGCGGTTTCCGCGCCTGGCAACTGGCCGCCCTGTCTGACAAAGTGGCCGCGACTGCCGTTATCTCCTGGTTTGGTACCTGGCGCGGCCTGATGCAGCCGGGCAACAACGTCCTGCGCGGGCAATCGGCCTTTTATATGCTTCATCCAGGCTTATCCGGCCGTCTCGACATTCCCGATATTGCCAGCATCGCCGCGCCAAAACCGATGCTCATTTATAGCGGCGGCAAGGATAAGCTGTTCCCGGCAGAAGCCGTTAACGATGCCTTCGCAAAAATGCATAAAGTGTGGGAGTCGCAAAATGCGCAGGATAAGCTGGAAACGAAGACGTGGCCGGAACTGGGCCACGTCTTTTATAAAGAACAGCAGGATGAGGTTTTCCCCTGGCTTGCCAGGTGGCTCAAGCCCTGAGCCTGGTGGCGGTTATTTGGCGCTACGCAAAACCTGCAGGCAGCGCTTAAGCTGATTATCCAGAGGCGCTTCAACACGCATTATCTCGCCGCTCCCCGGATGGGTAAACTTCAGCGCCGCCGCATGGAGAAACAGTCGGTTAAGGCCGGTGCCTGCCAGCTGCTTATCAAATTCACGGTCGCCGTAGCGATCGTCGAAAGCGATGGGATGGCCGGCATATTGCGTATGCACGCGGATTTGATGCGTACGACCGGTTACCGGGCTGCAGCGCACCAGGGTCGCATGGGTAAAACGCTCTTCGACTTTAAAACGCGTCTCAGAAGGTTTCCCCTCTTGGTTAACCCGCACAATACGCTCACCGCTCTGCAGAATATTTTTCAGCAGCGGGGCCTGCACCACTTTAGTATGCGATTGCCACTGCCCGCGCACCAGCGCCAGATAATCCTTCTGCATGCCTTTGTCGCGCAGCTGCTCATGCAGGGAACGCAGCGCTGAACGCTTTTTGGCGACCAGCAGAACGCCAGAGGTGTCGCGATCCAGGCGATGCACCAGCTCCAGGAAACGCGCTTCCGGGCGCAGCGCGCGCAAACCTTCGATCACGCCAAAGCTCAGCCCGCTACCGCCATGGACCGCAGTGCCTGAAGGCTTGTTAAGCACCAGAATATGATCGTCTTCATATAAAATCACATCGGCCAGCGCGGCCACTTTTTGCAGGTGCGGAGAGACCGCCTCTTCTTCTTTCTCAGATACGCGGACCGGCGGGATGCGCACTTCATCGCCGGCTTCCAGCTTATATTCCGGCTTCACGCGCTTTTTGTTAACCCGCACCTCGCCTTTACGCAAGATGCGATAAATCATGCTCTTCGGTACGCCCTTCAGCTGCGTACGCAAAAAGTTGTCGATACGTTGCCCGGCTTCATCATCAGCAATGGCAACCATTTTTACGCTTGGGATCTCAGTTTTCATGGTGCGCGATTTTAAATAGCCCGACGCATTAGCGCCACTCATTTTTATATGCTTATATTTATCATCATCCGGATTTCACCGTATGCTTCATCATCGTTTTGTTTGTTATTAGAACAATCTGTATACGCAGGTGAAAAAACTGTGAGTAACCGGGTGATAAAAGGTGAAAGTCAACTTGCTATAACAAGCTTAGCAATGGAATAATGATGCAGTATTCCGTGCTGAAACTTGTTAGAACAAGAAATTAGCGGAATGACCAATTTTGTCTGACCGATCATCAACGCAGCAATGGCGTAAGACGTATTGATCTTTCAGACAGTTAGCGGGCTGCGGGTTGCAGTCCTTACCGGTACAGGCTCTATGGATTTCACGTCGCAGGAAGGCGTTCACACTGGGATATCCCGGCGCTCATCTGGATCAAATGATTAAGATGAGCAGGTTAAGCCGCCACGCCGGCTACGTGAAAAACGATGGGTATAAATGGAATCTTCTCTGGTGATACATCCCAGGCAGTTCCCCTGATAATTGCGCTGTGTTTCCGTTTGAAATACAGGCGACCGACACTCTGCGCCTCTTAAGCGCGCGACAACCGTGAGGTTGGCGACGTGAAACAGACACGAGGCCATCGGTTTCCCCCGGTAAGGCGTTACTCTGCCCGTAGCTTAGTCGTCAATGTAAGAATAATGAGTAAGTTACGATGAAAAGAATGTTAATCAACGCAACTCAGCAGGAAGAGTTGCGCGTCGCCCTTGTTGATGGGCAGCGCCTGTACGACCTGGATATCGAAAGCCCCGGGCACGAACAGAAAAAAGCGAACATCTACAAAGGCAAAATCACTCGTATAGAACCTAGCCTCGAAGCCGCGTTTGTTGATTATGGTGCCGAGCGTCATGGTTTCCTCCCTCTTAAAGAAATCGCCCGCGAATACTTCCCTGCCAACTACAATTCTCATGGTCGTCCGAACATCAAGGACGTGCTGCGTGAAGGTCAGGAAGTTATTGTCCAGATTGATAAAGAAGAGCGTGGCAATAAAGGCGCCGCGTTGACGACCTTTATTAGCCTGGCGGGCAGCTATCTGGTGCTGATGCCAAATAACCCACGCGCTGGCGGTATTTCACGCCGCATTGAGGGTGACGATCGCACCGAACTTAAAGAAGCGCTGGCCAGCCTTGAGCTACCGGACGGCATGGGACTTATCGTTCGCACCGCAGGCGTCGGCAAGTCCGCCGAAGCGCTGCAGTGGGACTTAAGCTTCCGCCTGAAGCACTGGGAAGCCATCCAGAAAGCCGCAGAAAATCGCCCAGCTCCTTTCCTGATCCATCAGGAAAGCAATGTGATTGTGCGCGCTTTCCGCGACTATCTGCGCCAGGATATCGGCGAAATTCTGATTGATAACCCGAAAGTGCTTGAGCTGGCTCGCCAGCACATCGCGGCGCTGGGTCGTCCGGATTTCAGCAGCAAAATTAAACTGTACACTGGGGAAATCCCGCTGTTCAGCCACTATCAGATCGAATCGCAGATTGAATCCGCTTTCCAGCGTGAAGTGCGTCTGCCTTCCGGTGGTTCTATCGTTATCGACAGTACCGAAGCGCTGACCGCTATTGATATCAACTCCGCACGCGCCACCCGCGGCGGCGATATCGAAGAAACAGCGTTTAACACCAACCTTGAAGCGGCAGATGAAATCGCTCGTCAGCTGCGTCTGCGCGACCTTGGCGGCCTGATCGTTATCGACTTCATTGATATGACCCCGGTTCGCCATCAACGTGCGGTGGAAAACCGCCTGCGCGAAGCTGTCCGTCAGGACCGAGCGCGGATCCAGATCAGCCATATTTCACGCTTTGGACTGCTGGAGATGTCGCGCCAGCGCCTCAGCCCATCGCTCGGCGAGTCCAGCCATCACGTCTGCCCGCGCTGTAGCGGAACGGGTACCGTGCGCGATAACGAATCGCTGTCGCTTTCCATTCTGCGTTTGATCGAAGAAGAAGCGCTGAAAGAGAACACCAAAGAAGTTCACGCTATCGTGCCGGTGCCGATTGCTTCTTACCTGCTGAACGAAAAACGTGCTGCGGTAAGCGCGATTGAAACCCGTCAGGCCGATGTGCGCGTCATTATCGTGCCAAACGACCAGATGGAAACGCCGCACTACTCCGTTCTGCGCGTGCGTAAAGGCGAAGAAACCTCCACGCTGAGCTATCTGCTGCCGAAACTGCACGAAGAAGAGATGGCCATGCCTTCTGATGAAGAGCCGGCTGAGCGTAAACTCCCGGAACAACCAGCGCTGGCCGCTTTTGTCATGCCAGAAGCCCCTCCGGCTCCGGCACAGGAAGAGCCGGCCAGGGCAGCGGCTACCGTTACGCCTGCCGCATCCGCACCGAAGGCCACAAAACCGGCCCAGCCGGGTCTGGTTGCCCGCTTCTTCAGCGCGCTGAAAAATATGTTCTCCGGTGCGGAAGAGACTAAACCGGCAGAAGTTCAGGTTGAGAAAAAAGCGGAAGAGAAATCCGAACGTCAGCAGGAGCGTCGTAAACCGCGTTCTAACAACCGCCGCGATCGCAATGACCGTCGTGACAACCGGGATAATCGCGATAGCCGCGATAATCGTGCCGAGAATAGCGAAGGCCGGGAATCTCGCGAAGAAAACCGCCGTAACCGTCGTGAGAAGCAGCAGAACGCCGAGCCGCGCGAAATTCGCCAGACCACGGTAGAAGATAGCGAAAAAGGCAAAGCTCGCGACGAGCAGCAGCCGCGTCGCGAACGTAATCGTCGTCGTAACGATGATAAACGTCAGGTTCAGCAGGAAGCCAAAACGCAAACCCGCGAAGAGCCAATCGTACAGGATAGCGAGCAGGAAGAACGCGTGCAGACTATGCCGCGTCGTAAACCGCGCCAGCTGGCGCAGAAGGTTCGTTTCGAATCTGCTGCCGCTGAGCAGGTTGTCGAGCCGGTAGCCGCAGCGCAGGTAACAGAAGCGCCTGTTGTCCAGCCGGAAAACGCTGCTCCACGTACTGAACTGGCAAAAGTCGATCTGCCGGCGGTTGTTGAGACAGCTGCGGAACATGACGACAACGGTGAAGCTCGCGAATCTAACGGCATGCCGCGCCGTTCGCGCCGCTCGCCTCGTCACCTGCGCGTAAGCGGCCAGCGCCGTCGTCGTTACCGTGATGAGCGTTATCCGACACAATCCCCGATGCCGCTGACCGTTGCCTGCGCATCACCGGAAATGGCGTCTGGTAAAGTGTGGATCCGCTATCCGGTGGTTCGCCCGCAGGACCAGCAGCAGGAAGACGCTCCGGTTCAGGAGTTCTCCGTCGCTGCGGCTGAGCCGATCATCACGCCAGCGGCTGCCGCCGAGCCGGTTGTTTCTGAAGTGATTGCGCCGGCAGCAGCCGAAGATAACGCAGCCATCTCCGAACCTGTGGCGGTGATTAACGAACCGGAAGTTTCGGTCGTTGAAACTACCCATCCGGAAGTTATCGCCACCCCGGTTGATGAACAGCCGCAGCTGATTGCGAAAGCCGATGAAGCCGTAGTTGAAGACGTTGTCGCAGAAGCCGTCGAAGTTGATGCGAAAGACGCCGTCGAGCCGGAAGCAACGGCCCCTGTGTCTGAACCAGTTGTAGCTGAAGAAACGCCTGAGGTTGTTGAAGAAACGCCTGAGGTTGTTGAAGAAGCGCCTGTCGTTTCTGCGCCAGCGCCAGTAGCGGAGCCGGTGGTTGAGACTAAGCCAGCAGTCGAAGCCGCGCCGGTTGTTAAGGTCGCCAATCGTCACGCGACGGCGCCGATGACGCGTGCGCCTGCACCGGACTACGTGCCTGAAGCGCCGCGTCAAAGCGATTGGGTTCGCCCGAACTTTGATTTTGACGGTAAAGGCTCTGCTGGCGGCCATAGCGCCACGCATAAAGCCACAGCCGGACCTACCCGTCCGCAGTCCGTAGAGTAACCTCTACAAGACCGGCCCTGGTGGCCGGTCTTTTTTATTCCCCTTCCGGCCGCTGCATCCCCGCCACCTGAGGCATAACCTCGCGCATCAGATCGAGAAACTTACGCAACCGCGTCGGATAGTAGCGCGCCCAGGGATAGACGAGGTGTACCGGCAACGGCGATGCTTGCCACTGCGGGAACAGCTCTACCAGCCGCCCGGCGGCGATATCTTCCACGACCGCCCAGCTCGACACGATCGCCGCGCCTAGCCCCGCCAGCGCGGTATTACGAGCAACATGCACGCTATCGGTACTCAGGCACGGCGCGATACCGAAGGTGACAATTTGCTCATCCATCTGAGACCGCAGCGTCACCTCATGCTGATAGAACGTGCTGATGGCTATCCACGGTAGCATCGACATCTCCTGCGGCGCGTTTAACGGCGGCGAGTTCGCCAGCAGCGCCGGCGAAGCGACTACGCTACGCGGAACCTCGGCCAGCAATACCGATACCGTAGCCGGATCCACCTCCGCTCCCACGCGAATCGCGCAGTCGATACCATCGCTCAGGAAATCAACCGTCTTATCGTTCAACATCCATTCCACCGACAATTGGGGATAGCGCTGCAAAAAATCCACCAGCGGCCCCAGCAGCTGCTGCTGACCGAACGCATGCGGCGCCCGCACTCGTAATATTCCCACGGGCCGATCATCGGTAATCCGCAGGTCGTCCTCGAGTGCCAGCCAGGCATCGACGACCTGTCGGGCGTGCTGATAGCAGCGTTCACCATCATCGGTCAGCTTCATCGCGTGGGTGGTACGCAGAATCAGCTTTGCGCCAAGCAGCGCCTCCAGTGACTGAAGCCGTCTGCTTACCGTCGCCTGGGTCGTATTCATCTGTGCCGCCGCAGCGGAGAGAGAACCGGCCTCGACAATACGAATAAACGTACGCATCAGTTCGATCCGATCTATACGCTCTTGCTTCTTCATTTTTATTTTGCCTATACGTTTAACGTATAACCGTTTTACCACCGGGCTATCTACCGCGCCAGCGCGATTAGGGGAAAAATAGCGCCATCGCTTCTAAGAGGAATCCATCATGACACCAGTTCCACTCACCTCCCGCGCCGCCGGGTGGGTTATTTTCATCCTTGCGCTGGGCGCGGGCTTCAGCGTCGCCTCAATCTATTACGCGCAACCACTGTTACCCCTGATGGGAGCTAACCTGCATTTGAGCGTTGAGGGTATGGGCCTGGTTCCGACTTTGACCCAGGCCGGCTACGCACTGGGCATACTGTTTCTTCTCCCGCTTGGTGACCGTCACGACCGCAGGAAATTGATCCTGATGAAAAGCGCCGCGCTGGCCGTCCTTCTGCTGCTTTGCAGCCTCACCGGTCAGCTGACCTCCCTGCTGATTGTCAGCCTGCTTATCGGTATGGCCGCGACCATGGCCCAGGATATTGTACCGGCAGCCGCGATTCTGGCTCCCGCGGGTAAGCAAGGGAAAATGGTAGGGACGGTGATGACCGGACTGCTGCTGGGGATCCTGCTGTCGCGTACCGTCAGCGGACTGGTGGGCGCCCTCTTCGGCTGGAGGGTGATGTATCAGGCGGCGGCGGTCAGCATCGCGCTGATTGGGCTGGTGATGTGGCGCGTCCTGCCGCGCTTTGAGATTCACTCAACCCTGAGCTATCCGCAGCTGATGAAATCGATGGCCCATCTGTGGAAACGCTATCCGGCCCTGCGTCGCGCCGCATTCGCTCAGGGATTCCTCTCTATCGCCTTCAGCGCCTTCTGGTCAACGCTCGCGGTCATGCTACTGGCGCACTACCAGATGGGCAGCGCGGTAGCCGGCGGTTTTGGTATCGCAGGTGCCGCCGGGGCGCTCGCCGCGCCGCTGGCCGGTGGCCTGGCCGATAAGTTCGGCGCGGAAAAAGTCACGCAAATGGGGGCCGCGCTGGTTACCGTTTCGTTTGCCCTGATGTTTCTGCTGCCTGCACTACCGCCGCATGGCCAGCTGATCCTGATTGCCATTTCGGCCGTCGGTTTCGACCTTGGACTGCAATCCAGCCTCGTGGCTCACCAGAATCTGGTGTACGGTCTGGAACCTCAGGCGCGCGGTCGACTCAATGCGCTGCTGTTCACCGGCGTCTTTATTGGCATGTCGCTGGGTTCAGTACTGGGAAGCAAACTGTATGTGATGGCCGGCTGGAGCGGTGTGGTGACGCTGGCCGTCATTACCGGCGCAATTGCCCTTGGGATCCGCCTACTGGAAAGCGCCAGGGTCGTATCCGCGCAGCGAACCCTCAGATAAAAAAAGCCGCTCTGCAGAAACTGCAGAGCGGCTTATACTGCGTTCAGTCAGTTCAGGCCGTACGGCGAGCAAACTCTTTCACGCGAAATCCCAGCAGCAGCAGCGTCGCGAAATAGGCGATAACGCCCGCGATTACGACCACCATTAAACGCAGCAGACGGAACGGCATCGTCCCCTGCGACCACTCTGGCATCAGGTACATCACGCCCAGCAGCGCCGCTGACATGATAATCACCGCAATAACCAGGCGCAGCAGAAACAGGAACCAACCCGGCTGAGGCGTAAAAATTTTCTGTTTCCGCAGCTGCCAGTAGAGCAGCGCGGCGTTAAGACAGGCCGCCAGGCCAATCGACAACGACAGGCCAGCATGCTTCAGGGGGCCAATAAAGGCGAGGTTCATCACCTGCGTCATGAGCAGCGTGACGATAGCAATTTTCACCGGCGTTTTAATGTCCTGGCGCGAATAGAATCCGGGAGCCAGCACTTTCACCACAATAAGCCCCATCAGCCCGACAGAATACGCCACCAGCGCACGCTGGGTCATCGCGGCATCAAAAGCGGTAAATTTCCCGTACTGGAATAGCGCGACCGTCAGCGGCTTGGCCAGGATCCCTAACGCCACCGCGCTCGGTAGCGCAAGCAGGAAGCACAGGCGCAATCCCCAGTCCATCAAACGGCAGTATTCATCGTGATTGCCGCTGGCGAAGCTTTTTGACAGCGACGGCAGCAGAATGGTCCCCAGCGCCACGCCCAGCACGCCGGACGGAAACTCCATCAGACGATCGGCGTAGTACATCCACGACACGGAGCCGGATACGAGGAATGAGGCAAAGATCGTGTTAATAATCAGTGATATCTGGCTGACTGAGACGCCGAGGATCGCCGGCCCCATCTGTTTCACCACCCGCACCGCGCCAGCATCTTTAAGGTTGACCCGCGGCAGCACCAGCATGCCGATTTTTTTCAGATGCGGCAGCTGCCAGGCAAGCTGCAAAATACCGCCAACCGTTACCGCCCACGCCATTGCCAGCATCGGCGGATTAAAATAGGGGGCCGCAAACAGCGCAAAGCCAATCATGCTGACATTAAGGAAGGTTGGGGCAAAAGCGGGAACCGAAAAGCGGTTCCAGGTATTCAGGATAGCGCCAACCAGTGACGCCAGGGAGATCAGCAGAATATAGGGAAAAGTGATGCGCAAGAGCTGAGTGGTCAGGGCGAACTTTTCGGGCGTATCGGCAAACCCCGGCGCGGTGACGGTAATCACCCACGGCGCCGCCAGCATACCGGCGACGGTGACCAGCGCCAGAACCAGCGTCAGCAATCCCGATACATAGGCGACGAAAACGCGGGTCGCATCCTCGCCCTGTTTGCTTTTATATTCCGCAAGAATCGGCACAAAAGCCTGAGAAAATGCGCCCTCAGCAAAAATACGTCGTAAAAGGTTCGGGAGTTTGAAAGCAACGAAGAAGGCGTCGGTGGCCATCCCCGCGCCAAAAATACGTGCGACAATCGCATCGCGCGCAAAGCCCAGCACGCGCGAAAACATGGTCATCGAACTGACGGCCGCCAGTGATTTTAAAAGATTCATTAACGTGTTATTCCACAACCCTGGAGTAAAACGCCCGCAAATGCGGGCGCGGGAAAGTGGCGATAGTCTACCGGGTTCATACTGAATTACTACTGCCAGTTGTTACAACGGATTATTCGCTCATCGCTTCGCGCCAGAGCTTATCCACCACCCGCTGAGCCAGCAGCGCCTGCTCCCCGGACGTTTCAGGAACCGTCTGATTTTGCACGCATTCGATAAAATGCCGCGCGCAGCCGGTGAAGCCTCGCTGCTCAAGAGTTGTCTGCCAGCCGGGAATTGGGCGCTGTATCACTCCGCGTCCCCGCTCCTCCTGCCACTCCCGCATATCGCGGACTTCATATAAGCCGCCGTCGGTTACCGCCTGAACCCACTCCCGCTGGCTTCCGGCGCGGCGGTGCATACTGGTTGTGATCTGTATCATCCCGGACGTGAAATGATGCTCGGCATACAGCATCTCGCCTTGAGCCGTGGTATGCAGCGCTCCGCCGCTTAAACGCGCCTTATCGCCCGCCAGCCATAAGGCCGTATCAACCACGTGCAGATAGTCATCCAGCAGCGTGAAGCGCAGATCGTGGCCGACGCTGTCGCTGCGGTGTTTGTCCATTCGCAGCGACGCTGCGTTTCCGAGCTGCGCCTTCAGCTCGCGATAGAGCGGAGCAAAACGGCGATTAAACCCGACCATGAGCGTGAGATGACGGCGGGCGGCCAGCTCAACCAGTGTCTCCGCATCGCTAAGCTTATCCGCAAGCGGTTTATCAACGCAGACATGAACGCCGGCATTGAGCAACCGACAAACCACTTCATAATGTGAAGCCGTGGAAGTATGCACGAACACGGCGTCACACTGAGCCGCCAGCTGTTCCAGAGAATCCGCATAGGGGATCCGCCAGGTTTCGCAGATACGCTGCGCTTTCTCTTTGCCCGGCGACCACGCTGCCTGTAGCGTCCAGCCATCGGCGGCCCCCAGCACCGGTAGCCACGCCTTTTGCGCAATACCGCCCAGGCCAACCACTCCTATACGTAGTTTTGCCGACATGCTTAATCTCCCAAGTGAGCCAGCAGTGAATCCAGTCGCGCTTTCAGCTCGGCGACTTCCGCTTCCAGCGCCTCTACGCGCATCTGCAGATCGTCGCCAGCGGGCGACACGGCCTCAACGACGGTAATCAGTGAATCCATATCATCGCAAAACAGATGCATATAGCGGCTTTCACGCTTGCCGGGCTCCCGCGGCAGACGCGCGACATAGGGGCCATCTTCCCGCGTCGCCAGATTTTCGAGGACGCTTTCAACCTCCGCCATATCGCTGAATTCATGCATCCGCTGCGCGCGACCGCGAAGTTCACCAGGCGTCTGCGCCCCGCGCAGCAGCAAGGTGGTAATAATAGCGACTTCCGCCGGGGATAATTTCAGATCGCCAAATTCTGAGTTGCAGAAACGCTGCTCATATTTGGTCACCCGATTGCCGAAACCGCTGACCGTTCGCAAATAATGGCGCTTCACTAAGGTATCGAGCAGATCCTGGACATCGCTTTCGCTGAGCGACATCACCGGTTCACGGTTCGTTTTTTGGTTACAGGCGGTGACCACCGCGTTGACCGATAGAGGGTACTGCTCCGGCGTGGTGACCTGCTTTTCCAGCAGGCAGCCAATGACCCGCGCTTCATGCAAGGTTAACTGATATTTCATGATGTCTCCTTAGCGACCCGGGGTCCAGTCCGGTGTCGTCAACGCCGTCAGTACGTGATCGCGCCACTGCCCATCAATAAGCAGGTAATCTTTGGCGTAACCCTCTTTTTCAAAGCCCAGACGCGCCAGCAAATCGCCGCTGCGCTGATTATGCGGCATGTAGTTTGCCATTATGCGATGGATATGCTGCGTGCGCTGCATATAGCGAATCGCCGAGGTCAGCGCTTCATACATTAGCCCTTGCCCCTGCCATTTCTCACCGATGGAGTAGCCGAGGTAGCAGGCATGAAACGAACCGCGCACCACGTTCGAAAAATTCGCCACGCCGATGATCTCTTTTTCCTCCGGGTCAAGCAGGGCAAAATAGAACGCCGAGCCCTGCTTATGGAACTCAGAAATCATCGATAAACGCGCCTGCCAGCCGGAAGGATAACAGTGGCTGTCGTCGCGCACCGGCTCCCAGGGTTTTAAGAACCCTTTATTTTCCGCGTAATAATCGGCCAGACGCCAGGCGTCACGATCGTGCACCAGCCGTACCACCAGCCGGTCCGTCGTCAAACGCACCTTCGGTACGTTACTGCGATAGCCAAACATTTCCCTCTCCTGTTCCCCAGACGCAATACTTGCTGACTTTACTATACCTGTCCTGCGCGGTTGAGTGAAAACAGCAACATACCATTTTCTGCACCACCTCTGCTTTTCGATGAATAGGCTCTATCGTTCTTGCATTTTGATAAAAAAATATTGTCGCAAGTTAGCTGGGAAAATAGCCGTTATCCCCGCAGAATATCAACGCTTATCCTTATTTTTCCCGGGAGGGGAAATGTCCCGCGTATCGCAGGCAAGGAGCCTGGGTAAATATTTCCTGTTAGTTGATAACATGCTGGTCGTACTCGGCTTTTTCGTCGTATTCCCGCTTATCTCCATTCGCTTTGTCGACCAGATGGGGTGGGCTGCGCTGATGGTCGGGATTGCGCTCGGCCTGCGTCAGCTGGTGCAGCAAGGTTTAGGGATATTTGGCGGCGCCATTGCCGACCGTTTTGGCGCCAAACCGATGATCGTCACTGGTATGCTGATGCGCGCGGCCGGTTTCGCGGCAATGGCCGTCGCCCATGAACCCTGGGTGCTGTGGCTCTCCTGCATTCTCTCAGGTCTCGGCGGCACGCTGTTCGATCCCCCGCGGGCGGCGCTGGTGGTCAAGCTGGTACGCCCGCACCAGCGCGGACGTTTCTTTTCTATCCTGATGATGCAGGATAGCGCAGGGGCGGTGATCGGCGCGCTGCTGGGAAGCTGGCTGCTGCAATATGATTTTCGTCTGGTGTGCAGCGCCGGGGCGGCCCTGTTTATCGCCTGCGCGGCATTCAACGCCTGGTATCTCCCGGCCTGGAAGCTGTCGACGGTCAAAACGCCGGTTCGTGAAGGGCTGGGACGCGTGCTGCGCGACAAACGCTTTGTCACCTACGTATTGACGCTTACCGGATATTACATGCTGGCGGTGCAGGTGATGCTAATGCTGCCGATCATGGTTAACGATATTGCGGGTTCTCCAGCGGCGGTAAAATGGATGTACGCCATTGAAGCGACCATTTCGCTGACGCTGCTGTACCCGATTGCCCGCTGGAGCGAAAAGCGTTTCCGCCTCGAGCATCGCCTGATGGCCGGCCTGCTGATCATGACCCTCGCGATGATGCCGATTGGCCTGAGCAGCAATCTGCAGCAGCTGTTTACGCTGATCTGCGTATTTTATATGGGTTCAATTATCGCTGAACCCGCGCGCGAGACGCTGGGCGCTTCGCTGGCTGATGCCAGAGCGCGCGGCAGCTATATGGGCTTTAGCCGTTTAGGATTAGCCTTCGGCGGCGCTTTCGGTTACGCGGGCGGCGGATGGCTGTTCGACGCCGGGAAGGCCGCAGGTCAGCCGGAGCTGCCATGGCTGATGCTGGGCGTTATCGGCCTCGCGACGTTTATCGCTCTGTGGTGGCAGTTCAGCCCGAAACGTTCGGCCTCCGGAATGCTGGAGCCGCGAACCTGATTTGCCGGGCCTTCGTTTCTCCTCCATACTGAATTGAGGATGTTCAGCCACTATGGAGGAGAAACGTGAAGTTATATATCTACGATCACTGCCCGTTCTGCCTTAAAGCCCGCATGATTTTCGGCCTGAAAAATATCCCTGTCGAACTGATCGCGCTCCTGAACGATGATGAAGTAACCCCAACCCGAATGATCGGCCAGAAGATGGCGCCAATCCTGCAAAAAGACGATAGCCGTTACATGCCGGAAAGTATGGATATCGTGCACTACGTCGATAAGCTGGACGGAAAACCGCTGCTTACCGGCGCGCGTAATCCGGCGATTGAAACCTGGCTCAGGAAGGTCAACGACTACGCTAACCGCTTGTTAATCCCTCGCTTTGCTAAATCCGCTTTTGATGAATTCGCAACGCCAGAGGCGCGTGCTTATTTCGTGAAAAAGAAAGAGGCGGCTATCGGCAGCTTTGCCGACCATCTCGCCCATTCCCCCGGTCTGGTCAAGAACATCAGCGATGATCTGCGGGCGCTGGATAAATCGATCGTCCAGCCTAACGCCGTTAACGGTGAACTCTCTGAAGATGATATTCATCTCTTCCCTCTACTGAGAAATCTGACGCTAGTTGCCGGCGTGAACTGGCCGAGCCGTGTGGCCGCCTATCGTGACAACATGGCCAAACAGACGCAGATCAACCTGCTTTCCTCAATGGCTATTTAACCTCAAGGCAGTGGATGGGTTTGCCCTTCGCTGCCATACGCCTCTTTTTCAGTCTTTTCCGCTAGCACCTCCTGCGCTGGCGAGCCATGCTGCTTTGTGTCAGGATGAACCCATGGCATGACATTAAGGAATCCAATGAAAAAGATGTTTATCGCGGCCGTGCTTATCGTTAGCGGCCTGCTCAGCGCCTGTAACCAGCTCACGCAGTATTCCGTGAGCGAGCAGGAAATCAATCAGGCGCTGCAGAAACGTAACCACTTCGCTAAGGATATTGGCCTGCCAGGCGTAGCGGATGCCCATATTGAACTGCAAAATCTTACCAGCGCTATTGGCCGTGAAGAACCGAACAAAGTGACGTTAAGCGGCGTGGCTAATTTAGATCTGAATTCACTCTTCGGGAACCAGAAAGCGACCATCGATCTGAAGCTCAAAGCGCTGCCGGCGTTTAATAAAGAAAAGGGAGCCATTTTCCTGCAGGAGATGGAGGTGGTCGATGCCAAAGTTCAGCCGGAAAAACTCCAGTCTGTGGTACAGACGCTGATCCCTTACCTGAATCAGTCCCTGCGTAGCTACTTCAATCAGCAGCCTGCCTACGTCCTGCGCGAAGATGCCAGCACCGGTGAGGCGCTGGCGAAAAAGTATGCTAAAGGTATTGAGGTGAAGCCCGGCGAGATTATTATCCCATTCACAAACTAATATCTCGGGCGCTGAAGCGCCCGATTTTTTACGGAAGTTGATGCAAAGGAAAACGTTTACGCTTATCCTTAGTGCCCGGCAAAAACAGCCCTGATGACTGAACCTATTAGCCGGAGCCTTCCATGACAGCACAATCCCAGGTATTGAAAATCCGCCGCCCTGACGACTGGCATATCCATCTGCGCGATGACGATATGTTAAAAACCGTCGTGCCTTTTACCAGTGAATTTTATGGCCGGGCGATCGTGATGCCGAACCTGGTACCGCCAGTCACTACCGTCGAAGCCGCCCTCGCCTATCGCCAGCGTATCATTGATGCGATCCCTGCGGGTCATGATTTTACGCCGCTGATGACCTGCTATCTGACGGATACGCTCGACCCGGCGGAGCTGGAGCGCGGATTTAACGAAGGCGTATTCACCGCTGCCAAACTCTACCCGGCCAATGCCACAACCAACTCGAGCCACGGCGTCACCAGCACGGATGCCATCATGCCGGTGCTTGAGCGCATGGAAAAACTGGGTATGCCCCTACTGGTTCATGGTGAAGTCACTCATCCTGATATCGATATTTTTGACCGGGAAGCGCGATTTATCGAAACGGTCATGGAGCCGCTGCGCCAGCGCCTGCCCGGTCTGAAGGTAGTCTTCGAACACATCACAACCAAAGATGCCGCCGAATACGTGCGCGACGGTAACGATTTGCTGGCAGCCACCATCACCCCGCAGCACCTGATGTTCAACCGCAATCATATGCTGGTTGGCGGCGTGCGGCCCCACCTTTACTGTTTGCCGATACTGAAACGCAATATTCACCAGCAGGCGCTGCGCGAACTGGTGGCCAGTGGTTTTGACCGCGCTTTCCTCGGCACCGATTCCGCACCCCATGCCCGTCATCGTAAGGAAGCCAGCTGCGGATGCGCAGGCTGTTTTAACGCGCCGACCGCGCTGGGCAGCTACGCAACGGTGTTTGAGGAGATGAATGCTCTACAGCACTTTGAAGCCTTCTGCTCGCTCAACGGCCCACGCTTCTATGGCCTGCCGGTCAATGAGGGCTATGTTGAGCTGGTGCGCGAAGAGAGCCAGGTGGTCGAGAGTATCGCCCTGCCCGGCGACGCGCTGGTGCCGTTCCTTGCCGGGGAAACCGTGCGCTGGACGATGAAAAAATAAATAGTACGCCCCCTGTTGAAAATGCTCACCAAAGACTGTATAAATAAACAGTACACTATCCAGGGGGCAATTATGCGTATTGAAGTCTCTATCGCCAAATCAACAGCCTTACCCAACGGCGCCTTAGATGCGCTGAACAATGAACTCTCTCGTCGTATTGAACAGCAGTTTCCCTCTACATCAAGCCAGGTAACGGTTCGATACGCGGCTAATAACAATCTGTCGGTTATCGGCGGCCTGAAAGAAGACAAAGACCGGATTAGCGAAATCCTGCAAGAAACCTGGGAAAGCGCTGACGACTGGTTTGTCCGCGACTAGTCAATTAAATTTGCTCCCTCATTGTGCTTTTTTTGCCGGGTCGCCCCGGCTTTTTTATTTTTTCACACTCAGATTTTCCCCTATTGCTTTTACTTAGCACCTTCAAAAATAACAAATAACCCACCCTTTTCTGCCTAAAAAAGCAGCATATTCGCGCGTATGTATCTCTATTTCATTTAATTTCTCGAGTTTATGCTTGACTACTGATATAATTAACTTGCTTCAAAAAACATGCATTAAACCTCGAGAACTGTTGTCTTTTAACATATGAATAAGGGGTTATGATGGAAAAGAATAATGAAGTCATCCAGACCCATCCCCTCGTCGGATGGGACATCAGCACCGTTGATAGTTACGATGCGCTGATGTTGCGCCTGCACTACCAAAACCCCGCTCAAGAAAGTAGTAAAGACGCAGAAATTGGCCAGACGCTATGGCTAACGACGGACGTCGCACGTCAGTTTATTTCTATTCTGGAAGCAGGTATTGCGAAGATTGAATCTGGCGAATACCAGGAAAATGAGTATCGAAGGCATTAATATTTAGCGCTAATGTCTGAATATTCACCTAACAGGCACCTCCGGGTGCCTGAATTATTTTCGGGCTTGTATAACAGCAGGTTGTTATTTACCCTGCTAACAAAGCAATAACCTGGAACCCACCATGCAATACGATCTTATCATTATCGGTAGCGGCTCGGTCGGCGCTGCCGCAGGCTTTTATGCGCGGCAGGCAGGGCTTAACGTGCTGATGATCGATGCTCATCAGCCGCCGCATCAGGAAGGCAGCCATCATGGCAGCACTCGCCTGATTCGTCACGCCTACGGTGAAGGCAAAAGATATGTTCCCCTGGTACTGCGCGCGCAACAGCTGTGGGATGAGTTTGCCGCCGCCAGCGGTGAAGCCGTCTTTGAACGTACCGGGGTGATTAACCTCGGGCCTGCCGATTCCGACTTTCTGCGCAATGTTGCCAGCAGCGCGCACGAGTTCCGGCTGAATATTGAAGAGATGGATGCGCAGACGGTAATGACTCGCTGGCCGGAAATTCGTGTACCTGATGATTATCGGGCGATATTTGAACCCGCATCCGGCATACTGCGCAGCGAGCTGGCCGTTGAAACCTGGATCCGTCTGGCGCGCGAAGCGGGCGCCGCCCAGCTGTTCAACTGTCCGGTGTCAGCCATTCACCACCAGCCGGACGGCGTTACCGTCGAGACGCTGGATGGCGAGTACAGCGGTAAAAAACTCCTGATCAGCGCCGGAACCTGGGTCACACGCCTGTTGCCAGAACTTCCGGTCCAGCCGATACGGAAGATTTTTGCCTGGTTTCAGGCTGATGGCCGCTACAGCAGCAAAAATAACTTCCCGGCGTTTACCGGTGAGTTACCGAATGGCGATCAGTTTTACGGTTTTCCCGCCGAAGATAATGAATTGAAAATCGGTAAGCACAACGGCGGGCAGCTCATTTCCACGCCGGAAGAGCGCAAACCGTTCGGTGCGGTAGCCACGGACGGCGCCGAGTCTTTCAGCTTCCTGCGTAACATATTGCCCGGTATTGGCGGCTGTCTGCACGGCGCATCCTGCACCTATGATAACACAGCGGACGAAGACTTTATTATTGATACACTACCCGGCCAGCCGGATACGCTGCTGATTACCGGCCTGAGCGGTCACGGCTTTAAATTTGCACCGGTTTTAGGCGAACTGGCCACACGGTTCGCGCTTGACGAACCCTTTGGGTTTGATCTCTCTGCGTTTTCACTGGCGCGGTTTAAGAAATAATCGCCCGCCGTATGACCAGACAACCACGCTAAAGAAACGGCCTCACTTGAGGCCGTGAATAATGAGAGAGATGATGCGTCGCCTGTTCGAATTACTGGTTAACAACGTCCGTGAACATTTTATGATTTATCTGGCGCTGTGGCTTCTGCTGGCGTTTATCGATCTTATCTGGCTATGGTTTTTCTGAAGGCACAGGATCCGGGATGCCCAGCTTCGTATTCAGACGACCGCGAGATTTATTAAAGATCTTATTGCCATTCTCGCGGCCGGCGCGCAGTTTTCTCTGCTCCTCTTCCGGCAGCTTATGCTCTTCCATGCAGACTTCGCTACAGCAACCGGCAAATTTCTCCGCACAGGAAGGACACTGAATAAACAGCAGGTGGCAACCATCGTTCAGGCAGTTGGTATGGCTATCGCAGGGCGCGCCGCACTGATGGCAATGGGCGATAACATCATCTGAGATACGCTCTCCCATACGCTCATCGAATACAAAGTTCTTACCGACAAAGCGAACCGGCAGCCCCTGTTCGCGCGCGCGTCGCGCGTACTCGATAATCCCGCCCTCAATATGCGAGACTTTAGTGAATCCATTATGTTTCATCCACGCGCTGGCTTTTTCGCAACGGATACCGCCGGTACAGTACATGACAATATTTTTATCTTTATGTTCCTGCATCATCTCAACGGCCTTCGGCAGCTGGTCGCGAAACGTATCCGCCGGGATCTCCAGCGCGTTCTCGAAATGGCCGACCTCATATTCGTAATGGTTACGCATATCAATAAAGACCGCATCCGGGTCGTCCAGCATCGCGTTGACCTCCGCAGCCTTTAAATAATCACCCACGTCCGATGCATCAAACGTCGGATCATCAATCCCATCCGCGACGATCCGATCGCGTACCTTGAGACGCAGAACCCAGAAGGATTTACCGTCATCATCAAGAGCGATATTCAGGCGCAGACCATTCAGGGCGGGATCGAAAGCGTATAAAAATTCGCGCAGCGCATCGACCCGGCTCTGCGGAACGCTAATTTGCGCGTTAATACCTTCGTGAGCCAGATAAATTCGGCCAAAGACATTCAGCTTAGTCAACGCAATCCACAGCGCATCGCGCGTGGCTTTTGGGTCGATAATAGTGAAATATTTATAAAACGAGATCGTCGTGCGCGGCTCGGTCTCAGCCAACATTTGCGCCTTTAACGTCTCATTTGAAATGCGGTTATGTAACACTGGCATGGTGTACCTGCTCGGCATAGTCAATGAGTAAAATAAACGGCGGGCATCATATAGCAAACAGGCTTAATTTACATCCCCACATTTTGCGCTACATTTTTCTCACCCAAATTTGCTCGCATTAACATTAAATGCCATCAACAGCCGGTATTTTGGCTGAAGCATAAAAAAATGCGATAATAGAACACGTTGCTTAATTGAACAGGTATGAGATGAGCCATTTACCTAAATTTTCCGCAGCGTTGCTGCACCCGCGTTATTGGTTGCTTTGGTTCGGAATCGGTCTGCTCTGGTTAGTTGTACAGCTTCCCTATCCGGTGATATATCGGTTAGGAACCGGTCTTGGCCACCTAGCAAGACGGCTGATGAAGAGACGGGCAAAAATAGCTTATCGTAATCTGGAACTCTGTTTTCCCGATAAGAGTGAGCAAGAGCGTCACCGGATGGTGGTGGCAAACTTTGAATCCGTCGGCATGGGGTTGATGGAAACCGGCATGGCCTGGTTCTGGCCAACAAAGCGTATCGCGCGCTGGACTGACTCGATTGGCGTCGAGCATATCCGGGACGTACAGACGCAAAAGCGCGGCATTTTGCTGATTGGCATTCATTTCCTGACGCTGGAGATGGGCGCGCGCATGTTCGGTATCAATGAGCCTGGCATTGGCGTCTATCGCCCAAACGATAACCCGGTTATCGATTGGCTGCAGACCTGGGGACGCTTGCGCTCCAACAAAGACATGATCGATCGTAAGGATCTCAAAGGCATGATCCGCGCGCTGAAAAAGGGCGAAGTGATCTGGTACGCGCCGGACCATGACTATGGCCCCTCCGCCAGCGTATTTGTACCGTTTTTCGCCGTTGACCAGGCCGCGACGACCTCGGGCACCTGGATGCTGGCAAAGATGTCTAAAGCCTGCGTTGTGCCGTTCGTGCCGCGCCGTAAACCCAACGGTAAAGGCTATGAGCTGATTATCCTGCCGCCGGAGTGCGATCCGCCGCTGGACGATGCGGAGACTACCGCCGTCTGGATGAACAAAGTGGTAGAGAAGTGCATATTGATGGCGCCGGAACAGTATATGTGGATGCATCGCCGCTTTAAAACGCGTCCTGAAGGCGTTCCTTCTCGTTACTAACGCACTCTCCGCGCTCAGTCGCGCGGCGATCCCGCATTCGAATACGGATGCGGGGTCAATTCCCTCTCTTTAGCTTTAAAAGCTCCCCTGCATTGCGGCAATCATTTCTCAGGCGCATAATTAGCGTGCTCATATTTTCAATTATTTGACCTGCGCTGCAGGCCAGTGGAATCCTATGCCGTCTGCTGATACCCCCATTAACTGGAAACGCAATCTTACCGTCACCTGGCTCGGCTGTTTTTTAACCGGCGCCGCTTTTAGCCTGGTGATGCCGTTTCTCCCCCTTTACGTCGAACAACTGGGCGTAACCGGTCATAGCGCCCTCAATATGTGGTCAGGTCTGGTTTTTAGCGTCACTTTTTTATTTTCAGCCGTCGCCTCCCCCTTCTGGGGCGGCCTTGCCGATCGTAAAGGGCGTAAAATCATGCTGCTGCGCTCAGCCCTCGGTATGGCAATCGTCATGCTGCTGATGGGCCTGGCGCAGAATATCTGGCAATTTCTGATCCTGCGCGCGCTGTTAGGCCTGCTCGGGGGATTTATTCCCAACGCCAATGCCCTGATAGCGACGCAGATCCCCCGCCATAAGAGCGGCTGGGCGCTGGGGACGTTGTCTACAGGGGCCGTCAGCGGCGCGCTGCTAGGGCCGCTGGCTGGCGGCTTCCTTGCCGATCACTGGGGATTGCGTACCGTCTTCTTTATGACCGCAAGCGTCCTGTTTATTTGTTTCTTATTTACCCTTTTTCTCATCCGCGAGAATTTTGTCGCGGTCAGTAAAACAGAGATGCTCAGCGCGAAAGACGTTTTCTCGTCGCTTAAAAATCCGAAGCTGGTGCTGAGCCTGTTTGTCACTTCGTTGATTATCCAGGTTGCAACCGGCTCGATTGCTCCGATTCTGACGCTATACGTGCGAGATCTTGCAGGCAATGTGAGTGATATTGCGTTCATCAGCGGCATGATTGCTTCAGTCCCAGGTATTGCCGCTCTGCTTAGCGCGCCTCGTCTCGGGAAACTCGGAGACCGCATCGGCCCGGAGAAGATCCTGATCGTCGCGCTGGTGATCTCCGTCTTGCTTCTGATACCGATGTCGTTCGTTCAGACGCCGCTGCAGCTGGGGATCCTGCGCTTCCTGTTAGGCGCTGCCGACGGCGCGCTACTGCCCGCCGTACAAACCCTGTTGGTGTATAACTCCACCAGCCAAATCTCGGGCAGAATCTTCAGCTATAACCAGTCGTTCCGCGATATCGGCAACGTTACGGGACCGCTTATCGGCGCGTCAGTTTCCGCCAACTACGGCTTCCGGGCGGTCTTTTTAGTCACCGCCGGTGTGGTCTTGTTCAACGCGGTCTACTCGACCCTGACTCTCGGCCGCTCTCGCCGCCCTCGGGCAACCAACAATCCGGGTTCCGGCACGCATTCGGTAAATTAATGCCCCATCCTTGACGCATCGCCAACCGCATTCTATAGATTGAATCGTGTTCATTTCTATTCATCTTAGGAGGTTAGCCATGCCAAAGGATTCGATGTTCTATGCCACGCTTGAAGAAGCAATCGATGCAGCCCGTGAGGAGTTTCTGGCTAATAATCCCGATAGCGACGAAGAGAACGCCAGCATCGAGCAATTAAATATTCAGAAATACGTACTCCAGGACGGCGACATTGCCTGGCAGGCAGAATTTTTTGCCGACGAGGATGAACAGGGTGAATGCCTGCCTGTTCTTAGCGGTCAGGCAGCGCAAAGCGTCTTTGACGGCGATTATGATGAGATTGAGCTTCGCCAGGAGTGGCTGGAAGAAAACACGCTGCACGAATGGGATGAAGGCGAATTTCAGCTTGAACCCTCTCTCGATACCGAAGAGGGCCAGGCCGCAGCCGATGAATGGGATGAACGCTAATTAGTTATAGGGGCCATGACTGCCATCAAGCGGCAGCAGTAGCGTATCAAATACCAGTGAAAAGGGCAGATCGAGAATGGTGATATAGCGCCATGAGGAATCGCGGACATCCCACTGAACGCCGGGATAGTACTGGTTTCCATGCCCCTGCCCAGGCACTGTGCGACTGATAATACTACCGCAGCCGCTGATAAGCAGCGTCATTGCGATAACCAGTAAAACTCTCATCAACAACCTCGATTCTCAGATAAAAAAATACCGGCACCATTGCCGGTATTTTCCTTTACCTACGGCTTACTTCGTTTTTAACGCCAGCGGGTTCAGCGTCAGCTGCTGATAGGCACCCACCCACGAAGAGTATTTCTCCGGCGCGGCCCACACGCGATAGTGCATGCGAGACATCGTGACCGGATCGCTTAGCAATACCAGACGACGGTCGCGGTTGAGCTTATCCGGCGTCTCGTTGAGCGCCTGTTCAACATGGCGCTCGCGAGCAATATCCAGAATATGCCCGTGACGGTGACGCGCGGTAGCCATCGCCGTTGCCAGCGCGTTAAATGATGGGTTAAATACCGCATGCATAAAACCATCTTCCAGAGAACGCTGACGGTTAAGCGTCAGGTAAGCATCGGTATCTTTAAGCACCTGCGGCGGCGAATATTCTTCCGGAATCAGGAATAGCTTCCAGCGCTTGGTGCGCAGGCCAATGGTAGCGCGGCTGGAAATGGCCGACACGAACGGCGACAGAATCAGCGAGACCACGATCGGCGCCAGCCAGAACAGGAAACGCAGATCCAGCCACGCCATACCCACCGCCCAAACTAGCCCCAACAGCATCTGCGAGCCGTGACGCATAAACGCTTCGCCCCACGGCGTAGAGTCGTCATCACGCTGCGGCGAGTTCCACACCACTTCCCAGCCGAGGAACGCGCTAACCACAAACACGGTGTGGAACAGCATGCGTACCGGCGCCAGCAGCACCGAAAAGAGCACCTCCAGCAGCAGAGAAAGGGTCACACGGATAAAGCCGCCGTACTCTTTCGGCCCTTTACACCACACCAGAATAATACTCAGCAGCTTCGGCAGGAACAGCAGCACCATGGTTGAAGCAAACAGGGCGATAGCCAGCTCCGGGCGCCACTGCGGCCAGACCGGGAACAGCTGACGCGGTTGCAAAAAGTACTGCGGCTCGGTCAACGCATGCACAACCTGCAGCGCAGTAGAGAGCGCAAGGAACATGAACCACAGCGGCGCCGACAGGTATGACATCACGCCGGTCAGGAATACCGCTCGGTGAACCGGGTGCATCCCTTTGACCAGGAACAGGCGGAAGTTCATCAGGTTACCCTGACACCAGCGGCGATCGCGCTTCAGCTCGTCAAGCAGGTTCGGCGGAAGCTCTTCATAAGAGCCTGGGAGATCGTAAGCAATCCATACCCCCCATCCGGCGCGACGCATCAATGCCGCTTCCACGAAGTCATGCGACAGAATGGAACCTGCGAAGTTACCCTCACCCGGCAGCGGCGCGAGAGCACAGTGCTCAATAAACGGTTTCACCCGGATAATGGCGTTGTGTCCCCAGTAGTGCGACTCGCCCAGTTGCCAGAAATGCAGACCGGCGGTAAACAGCGGGCCGTAGACGCGGGTGGCAAACTGCTGACAGCGCGCATAAAGCGTATCCATGCCCGACGCGCGCGGCGATGACTGGATGATGCCGGCATTCGGGTTCGCTTCCATCAGGCGCACCAGGCCACTCAGGCACTCACCGCTCATCACGGAGTCGGCATCCAGCACCACCATATAGCTATACTGGCTCCCCCAACGACGACAGAAGTCATCAATGTTACCGCTTTTGCGCTTCACGCGGCGGCGGCGGCGGCGATAGAAGATCTGCCCTTCGCCCTGAACTTCAGCAATGAGCTCCATCCACGCTTTTTGCTCCGCCACACAGATGTCCGGGTTGTAGCTATCGCTCAGGATATAGACATCAAAGTGCTCGGCGTTGCCGCTGGCCTTTACCGACTCCCAGGTCGCACGCAGGCCCGCGAACACGCGGTCAACGTCTTCGTTGCAGATCGGCATAATCAGCGCCGTGCGATGCTCCGGGTTCAACGGCTCATTCCCAACGGTCGAGGCTGAGATACTGTACTTGTCGCGCCCGATCAGCAGCTGCAGGAAGCCCATCAGCGCGGTCCAGAATCCAGCGGAAACCCAGCAAAAAAGCACGGCGAACAGAATCAGGATCCCCGACTGCAACACATATGGCAGCAGCTGCATAAAGGAAACCCATAGATTCTGCCCCACCATATCGGCCGGGTTAATCAGCGCCCAGCCCTGGTAGGGCAAAATGGTTTTCATGTACCAGGTCGCCACAACGGTCTGCGCCAGCGTCAGCAGCAGAAGAATATAGCGGCGGATAGAGCCGACGGTACGCCATTTCTGCTCGCTCTCCTGCTCTTCTTTGCTCAGGCGAGAAAGATAGCGCGGAGTCACGTCGCGTCCGCGCAGCCGATCCCAGAAACGGCCGACCGGGTTGGTACGCCAGGGGTCCGGAAACATAGAGGAACGTTTTGCTTTCGGCATGGCGTTCAACTGAGTGCGCCCTTCGTCATCCTTAACCAGCTGGTTACCGGCCAGCGAATCAGGCCAGCTATGCTCCAGCCGCGATTTTACCGACCCCAGCGGGGCGTCATCTTCGCGTTTAAAAACGTGATGTTCAGCGTCCAGTGCTTCATGTACGGCCTGCAGACTTACGTCAGGTAACGCGCGTTTTTCTGCATCCGACAGCGGCAATGCGTCGATGTACTTCGTTATCTTATTCATTGGCAGGCAGCTGATAGCTCCAGGTTTCGCTCAGCGTCTGGTCGGTATTGACCAGCGCAGCGCGCATATCCGTGGTTTTCTTAGGATCTTTCACTTTGACGCGTAGGATCATACGCCAACCCTTAGTTACCGGGTTGTAGCGCACGGTATTTTCGACGATTTCAGCGTTATCACCGATGCTTGCCTGCGCGGTTACCGGGGTATCTGCGGGCAGCTTTTTCATCTCGGCGCCGGTGAAATCAACAATGAAGGCAATGGTGCCATCAGGCTGGCGGATCAGGTTCGATTGCTTGACATCGCCGGTAGAGCGGCGGGTCTGCATCACGTAGGCGTTATCCGGCGCATGCAGCTTGTCTTCGTCGCGGCTGAAAGTGATGGTGTATTTGAAGTTCATCTCTTTGCCGGGTTCCGGCA
Organism: Klebsiella pasteurii; assembly: GCF_018139045.1. Taxonomy (NCBI): domain Bacteria; kingdom Pseudomonadati; phylum Pseudomonadota; class Gammaproteobacteria; order Enterobacterales; family Enterobacteriaceae; genus Klebsiella; species Klebsiella pasteurii. The sequence goes on along the minus strand of NZ_CP073236.1, from coordinate 408,599 downwards.
GTTGATCCGGCGTCCAGTAGGTCACGATGTTATCGTTGGTTTCATCGTTGGTCGGGATTTCGACCAGTTCGATTTTCCCTTTACCCCAATCACCTTTCGGCGTAATCCACGCGCTTGGGCGCAGATCGTAGCGGTCATCAAGATCTTCAAAACGCGAGAACTGGCGGCCGCGCTGTAGCAGGCCAAACCCCTGCGGGTTCTCCATTGCGTAGCTGCTGACGGCGAGGTGCTTCGGATTATTCAGCGGACGCCAGATCCATTCGCCGTTGCCGGCAAGGATCGAAAGCCCATTTGAATCATGCAGCGACGGACGATAGTTGGTAGTCGGAGACGGCTGATGCGGCCCGAACAGGAACATACTGGTCAGCGGAGCCACGCCCAGCTTACCGACTTTGTCACGCAGATAGACCTTAGACTGCACGTCCACCACGGTATCGCGACCGGGCATGATCACAAAACGATAGGCGCCGGTTGCGCGCGGGGAATCAAGCAGCGCATAAATCGTCAGACGTTTATCGGTGGCTTTAGGACGCTCAATCCAGAATTCACGAAAACGCGGGAACTCTTCTCCAGACGGCAGCGCGGTATCGATCGCAAGCCCACGGGCAGAAAGACCGTATACCTGACCCTGGCCGAGCACGCGGAAGTAGCTGGCTCCGAGCATGCTGACGATCTCATCGTTCTTGTCTTTGCTGTTGATCGGATACAGCACCTTGAAGCCCGCAAAGCCGAGGTCTTTAACCGTGTCTTTATCGTGCTGCACGTTGCCAAAATTAAAATAGTCCGGGCTGTATTTAATTTTGCGCACGCTGGTTGCCGTCACTTCATTAATGGTGACCGGCGTATCGAAATACATTCCCTGGTGATAAAACTCGAGTTTGAACGGGCTTTTCAGATTATTCCAATAAGCTTTATCGTGATTAAACTGAATTTGCTGATAGTCCGCATATTTCATGTCGCGGAAGGCAGAGGGCAGGTTACTTTTAGGCGCTTCAAAGCCTTTGCTGGCTAACGTTTGTGCCTCTTTTGCGACGTCATCAATGCTGAAAGCCCATGCAGATGAAGTACACAGGGACAACATTACGGCTGCGCTTAACCAACGCATTTTCATCATCTGTGGTTTATGTTTCATATAAGTAAGCACTTCCCCCTTTGTGTGCTTAAATCGATCCGATCTATTTTAATGGAAACTCAGGCATTCCGACAACATAATCCCTGCATTGTTCGGCATGGCGGCACAGGGAATACACAGTTCACTGCCCCGATTGCACTTTGCGTGCTTATCCTGGAGACAGTTAACCATAGTTCATGTAGGGTTGCAGTGAATTTAAACGTTATCACGTTGAGTGATAAGACGAATTGTCTGAGAATGTAGTGATATTGTATGAATAATACTCCGGTACAGCGTGAATATTTTTTCGATAGCATCCGCGCATGGCTGATGCTATTGGGTATCCCTTTTCACATTTCGCTCATTTACTCCAGTCACAGCTGGCATGTTAACAGCGCCGAGCCTTCATGGTGGCTGACGTTGTTTAACGACTTCATTCATGCCTTTCGCATGCAGGTCTTCTTTGTGATTTCCGGCTATTTTTCCTACATGCTTTTTCTGCGCTATCCGCTGAAGAAATGGTGGAAAGTCCGCGTTGAGCGCGTCGGCATCCCCATGTTAACCGCGATCCCCCTCCTGACCCTACCGCAGTTTATTATGCTGCAGTACGTCAACGGTAAGGCGGATAACTGGCACACGCTTTCCGGCTATGACAAATTCAACACCCTCGCCTGGGAGCTGATTTCCCACTTATGGTTTTTGTTAGTGCTGGTGGTTCTGACGTCGCTGGGCGTAGTGATGTTTAAATGGCTGACGCGCCCGCGTTCTGCCGCGGCACCAACCTTTGGTGACACCGTCACATTAGGCCAACTGTCGATGATTTTTCTCGCGCTGGGCGTGCTGTATGCGGTCATTCGCCGCACCATTTTTATCCTCTACCCGCCCATTCTTAGCAATGGCCTGTTCAACTTCATCGTGATGCAGACGCTATTCTATCTGCCTTTCTTTATCCTCGGCGCCCAGACGTTTATTAACGCGCGCCTGAAGACGATGTTTACAACCCCATCGCCATGGTGCTTTGCGGCGGCTTTACTCGGGTTTATCGCCTATCGGCTGAATCAGCAGTACGGCTCTGGCGACGGCTGGATGTATGAGACGGAGTACGTGATTACCATGGTGCTGGGGCTATGGATGGTCAACGTGGTCTTTTCGCTTGGCCACCGCTTGTTGAATTTCCAGTCAGCGCGGGTGACCTATTTCGTTAATGCATCGCTATTTATCTACCTGGTGCACCACCCGCTGACCCTTCTCTACGGGGCGTGGATAGCGCCGGTCATTAAATCGAATACCCTTGGGTTTATGACCGGGCTGGTTTTTGTGGTCGGGATTGCTCTGGTGCTATATGAAATCCATCTGCGGATACCGCTGTTGCGCTTCCTTTTCTCCGGAAAATTCCAGCAAAAGACGGCTAAGCCGCAAATATCCGCCAGTTGAAACAGCAAGCTGCTGTGTGGAACGTACATAGCAGCGCTATTTTTGTGCAAACAGCAGTTGAAAAACATCGCGGTACAGGTTTTCCATTGCTGCTTTATCTACCGTCGGGGTCGTCGCAAAGTCGCAACGATAGGCAGCCCCTTCGGTTAATATCGCGATAAATTCGCAGGCGACGCTAATTTGCGCCTCGGTCATCTCAGGGTGATAGTGCCGGGTTAGCCGCCCGCCCTCCTCTTTCAGGCGGCGATCGGCCTGGTTCATGATTTCGCGCAGGCGTGGATTTCGGGATGCCTCGGCGTTAATTTCCATCAGCAGATAATTATCGTTTTTCGTAGACCCGGTCACGAGTGTCGCGCCGGCTAATACTGAAGCCATGCGGGCTAAATCATGATTCCCGGCAACGATTTCGCCCACTCTGGCATTCACGATCTCACTGACGATGACTTCAACGATCTCTTCTTTGCTGGCGAAAATGCGATATAGCTGACCTACGCTAAGGCCAGCCTGATGCGCAATATCCGCTACGGAGGCGCCGTGCAGGCCCTTTTCCGCAAAGCATTTCTGTGCCGCGGCTACGATTTCCATCCGCCGAAGCCGTTGCTTTTGTAGAACCTTCCCTTCAGCCACCGATACCTCTCCCGTTATGATAATTCCAGGCCTGCGCAGGAAACTATCATATCTTATTCTGATGGCCGAGTTGCGCGCGACTTGCCTCAAGTAATCGCGTATAGATGCCGGCGGTTTCGGCATCAAAGCATACGAAACACACGCGTTCCAGCGGGTTATAGCGAGTGAGGAAAGCATTCACCGTACGTACGGCTATCTCCGCGGCGGCCTCTTTAGGGTAACCATAAACGCCGGTGCTGATAGCAGGAAATGCAATAGAACGATAATTGTTTGCCGAAGCCAGCAGCAGGCTATTTTTATAGGCGTCAGCCAGTAACTCCGCCTCCTGCCTGTCACCGCCGTGCCAGATGGGTCCAACGGCGTGAATAACCGCGCTGGCGGGCAAATTTCCTGCCGCCGTAATCACCGCATGACCTGGCGGACACTCTCCCTGCTGTTGCCGCACCACTTTACAGGCAGCAAGCAGTTCTGGCCCTGCCGCGCGGTGAATCGCGCCGTCCACGCCACCACCGCCAAGCAGCGACGGGTTTGCCGCATTGACGATAACGTCCACCGCGAGCTTTGTAATATCGCCGAGAACAACCTCAGGTTGAACAGCCATTTCTCCTCCTGTCGGCATAGGTCTTCAAATGAATACACGAGGATAATATGGCACGATAGCCCCCGGGACGAAAGCCTGGGGGCAGAGGGTTACCGATAATCAACATCCAGAATAGCGAGGGTCCGTTGCGGATTAATATATCTTAATTGCGCAGAGCGAATATTTTCGTTGTGTATATTCCCTTTCTCAAGCTGTTGAGCAGAAATTTTAATCGCATCCGCCCTCGGGCAATCCATAATAATCTGGTCTTTTATCGTATTGAGCTGGCAGGGTGCTTCCACCACCCGCCCGTAAAAATGGATGACGCCAGCCACGGTCTGTTCTGCGAGCACAGGGTTAACAAAAGAAGGTAAAATAAACAGCGCGGCAAGTGGTGCATATATGATTGTTTTCATTATAAAACTCCTCTGCATATCGGTATAGCTACTGAAAAGCACCAGCCATCCATGAGTGCATCGAGTTATATTTTTTTACTTCAAGTTAATTATATTAACAATTTGAAAACAAAAAATATCATTTATTTAAATATGCTAACAAAATCGATTCACTGACTGTCGGTACAGTTAAAGTCTCAGATATATAAGGAAAAATAGAATACAGGGAATATTAATGATGGGGTAAACAGGCAGCAAAAAAGCAAAAGAGCCCGGCGGGCCCTTTTGTGATGGAGACGGGGATAAATTAAAAGCGATTAGCTGCTTTGGTTAGCAAGAGATTTATTTTTCTCAGCCCGGGTCGCCAGCCACAGGCCGCTATTTTTCATGGCGTAGCCAAATACCAGACCCAGCGCGAGTGAAGGCACAACCAAACGCCAGTCGCCGCTGCCGGCAAACGTCGCGCACGCGCCGATAAAAGTTCCCGGCACAAAAGAGAGCATCAGCTGACGCGCCTGAATGCACATCAAAAACGCCACGATGCCGGTCATAATATAGCTGACAATTTCCAGCTGCGGCGCCAGCGCGCTGCCGTGAATAATTACCAGCGCCCACACAACGCCGCTCATGACCGTACAGGTTGAAATAAACAGCCCTTTTAACCCACCTTGCGGACAGGCAAAGTAAGCCGTACAGCCAAGGAACCCCGCCCAGCTCAGCAGACCCAGTGCGACAGCCACCCATCCCCAGATACCGGAGAGAATGCCTGTCGTTAATGCGATTGCGAAGAGTATGTTCATGGCGCGTATCATAGCAGAAACGCACCCGTCAAACGCGACTCAGAGCACACTAAATGAAATCAAAAATATTTCATTGCATTTAAAGTGTGATTTTAATCACAAATTATTGTTCGTTTTCTTCCTGCAGCTCATCCCACATGGCGGAGACCGCTTCGCGAGTCAGCGGGGCCATCGTGCGCCAGAACGGCGTGGTGGCATGCGCTTCAACTTTGCCCAGGAACTCACCGCACCAGGGCAGGATATATTCCGCGAACAGGGTTTCCAGAACTTCGCTTTCATCTTCCGCCGCGTGATCTTCCAGCCAGGAAGCGGCCAGCAGTAAGGAGCCGAAATGATCCGCCGCCCCCTCCCCCGTAGGTACGCCATGCGCGGCGAGGAAACCACGGACTTCAGCTTCCGTCGCGCCGTCTACCCATGCGCTACGGTAAGGCGCCACGCGGCACTCTTCACCGACAAACAGCACGTTGTATTCGGCGGCCAGCGACTGCATATCACAGCTTTTTTGCAGGCGCTCCAGCAGTTCATCCTGTTCCAGCGGCCAGCTCGCCGCCAGCTTCCCTTCGCGGATAAGGGTAAAGAGCGGAACCAGCAGCGGGTCCTGCGGCTGACGATAATAGAGAGAGCCCAGCACGCGGCAGAGGATTGAAAACTCGTTCATTCATTTATTCCAGTTATTCAAATTAAAGTTCAGCCAGCTCAGGAATCGCAGGCATGCCGCGCGATTCAAGAAAATTAAGCAGACGCCGGGGCGTTACGTTAAGAATTCGGTCTTCCGGAAAACCGACGGCATCAAGAATTTTTCGGCATTCGCTAAATTCACCGAGCGTAAATGCCGTATGGGAATCCGAGCCCAGCGCCACCCAGCCACCGGCATCGCGTACGGCCGCCGCAACGGCACGGCAGTTATCTTCGCTGCCGATACGCGACGAGACAAAAGAGGAGTTATTGATTTCCAACGCCACATGGTGCTTCGCCGCGGCGGCGGCAATGGCAGGGATATCCACGGGAAATTTAGGGTTACCCGGATGGCTGATGATATGCACCGCGCCGCTCGCTATCGTGGCGATCATCGCTTCGGTATGCGTCGCTTTATCCTGAGGAGGGAATACCGGCTCATGAAAGCCAGCGATAATCAGGTCCAGCGAGTTCAGCATCGGGCCGGTACAGTCGATTTCGCCCTGGGTATTTTTGATATTGGCTTCGATACCTCGCAGGATGCCAACGCCATCCACCAGCCGCGGCCAGATACGCATATTAATAAAATGCCAGTAGTGCGGCGCATCGGCCATATCGGGCCCGTGGTCGGTAATGGCAAAGAGTTTGATCCCCTTGCGCTTTGCTTGCGCGATATAATCGTGCAGGGTGCTGTAAGCGTGGGTGCTGGCGACGGTATGCATGTGCAGGTCAACAGGATACATCACAATCTCCTTCTCTGTTTGTGGCAAGAATAGCAGGAATCTGCGCCCATGATCAGCAAAAACCCCGCTCAGGCGGGGCTATCGCTTAGTATCCCAGTTGGCGATCGACCTGCCCGCTGACCGTTTCGCCCCGTTCTAACTGACCGATGGTTTTAGCGATATAAGCGATGGCTTCCAGAGGCCGGGTGACGGCAGCAATATGCGGCGTCATCGCCACTCGCGGGTGCCGCCAAAGCGGGCTCCCTTCCGGCAGCGGTTCGCGGCTGAACACATCCAGCATCGCCCCTTTTAACTTGCCGCTATCCAGCGCGGCCAGCAGATCCTCTTCCACCACATGAACCCCGCGAGCGAGATTCAGCACATAGCTGTTATCCGGCAGCTGCGCCAGGCGCGCGCTATTAATAATGCCAACGGTTTCCGCCGTGTTGGGCAGCAGGTTAATCAGCACTCGTGTACCGCTCAGGAAGTCTTCCAGCTCTGCTTCCCCCGCAAAGCTCGTTACCTGAGGCCAGGATTTGCGGCTACGGCTCCAGACGCGTAGCGGAAAACCCCAGCGTTGCAGGCTTTCTGCCACTTTCGCGCCCAGTACCCCCGCCCCCATAATGCCGATGGCGAAGTCCTCACGCTGATACTCCTCCAGCGGCTGCCATCGCGCCTCCTGCTTTAAGGCCTGATAGTCATCAAAACGACGGAACCAGTGCAGCACCTGGCTCACCGCATACTCTTGCATCTGCAGACCCATGCCGGTGTCTTCCAGACGGAACAGCGGCGTCGACAGAGGCAGCATTTCCGGGTTTTCCCGCAGTTTGCTTAGAATTGAATCAACGCCGGCGCCAAGGGCAAAGACGGCTTTAAGTTTGCGGCCTTGCAGCATTTCAACCGGCGGATGCCAGACCAGCGCATAGTCAGCGGGTTGATTATCACCGGATTTCCACTCGCGGACTCGCGAGCCGGGGAGCTGTTTTTCCAGCTCCGCAATCCAGAAAGGGGTATCGAACGTCGGGTGGTAAAAGATGATATCCATAAGGGCTCCTGACAGCTGACGCTATCGGCAGGTTAGGCTAGCGTCGCGTTTTACTCGTTGTTTTCTATTGGTTTGCCAGCATAGCAAATTTCGTCAGGCGAGCGTGTGAAAAAGGGAATGGCGACAAAAAAATCGATTCTCGCGCATTTAGAGAGCAAGTTGCTTGAAGTTTGGCTAAACGGTCGATTTTTTTAAAAAGTTGATTGACGGGAGATACGTATTTCCCTAAATTAGCGCCCGTTCCCGGCAACAACGGGAAAGACAATATGGTGAGGTGTCCGAGTGGCTGAAGGAGCACGCCTGGAAAGTGTGTATACGGCAACGTATCGGGGGTTCGAATCCCCCCCTCACCGCCATACTCAAAGAAGAGCTCGTACGCAAGTACGGGCTTTTTTTTCGCATATAGCACCTGCCGGGGGGAGGAGAAGCCCCGACCGGGGTTCGACAACTGGCGACAGCCAGTTGGACAGATGACGAGCCTGCGAGGAATCTGCCCCCCTCACCGCCATCTTCGAAGAAGAGCTCGTACGCAAGTACGGGCTTTTTTTTCGCCTGTTGCACTCCGCCCGGTAGCCCGGACAGGCGCATCGCGCCGCCTCCGGGAACAGTCGCCATCCCGCGGCTTCAGACTCTCTCCGATAGCGCAGCGCCGCCGGGATAGCGGCAAATGCTAATCCTCCTCCATCCGCTGATACTCTTCGCTCAGGAAATCAACCAGCGCCCTGACCGAGGGCAGCAGCCCGCGGCGCGAGGCAAACACCGCATGGATCACCTCCCTGCGCGGTTGCCACTCATCAAGGACAACCACCAGCTCTCCGGCGGCCAACTGATCGCGCACCATTAATAAAGGAAGCTGTACCACCCCAACGCCGGCAATGGCCGCTTCACGAAGCGCCAGCATATCCGTGGTCACCAATCGGGGAGTGAAATAGATCTCCGCCCTTGCGCCCTCTGGACCGGTCAACTGCCACTTATGCTGATGTTTACCTGCGCCCAGGCTCAACCCCGGCCAATCGCTTAATTCTGATGGAACCCGCGGCTGCCCTTGCCGCTCAACCAACCCGGGACTGGCGACCAGACGGTGCCCGCGATCGGCCAGGACACGCATCACCAGGTCGCTGTCTTCTATCGGTCTTGGGCGCACGCGAATCGCCACGTCGACGCCCTCGCCAACGACATCCACTCGCCGATTGGTGGCTTCCAGTTGAAGATTGACGCCCGGGTAGCGCACCATAAACCGTGCCAGCATCGGCCCAATATGCGCATGCAATAACGTTACCGGACAGGTCAGCTTCACGCTGCCGCGCGGTTCGGAACGCAGGGTTTCCACCGCCTGTTCTGCCGCTTCCGCCTCGATCAGCATCGCCTTGCAGTGTTGATAAAAAGTAAGCCCAACTTCCGTTACCGCAAATTGGCGGGTTGTACGTTGAATCAAACGTACGCCAAGGCGTTCTTCTAACTGGGCGATTCGACGGCTCAATTTTGATTTGGGTTGATCGATCGCCCTTCCCGCCGCAGCAAATCCACCGTGATCGACCACCTGCACAAACCAGGCTAAATCATTAAGATCCTGCATCCTTCCTCCATCGTTCCATTTTTAGAACAGTATAGGTCGTTTTTGCTATCTAGCGGACTATTAGTGGCGAATATATGCTTATTCACATCAGAAACAGACATTCAGGAGACTGCCATGAAACAAATTACAGGTATCTACACTGCGCCTTCACAGCACTGGGTAGGCGACGGTTTCCCGGTTCGCTCAATGTTCTCTTATCAGACACACGGCGAACAGCTAAGCCCCTTCCTGCTGCTTGACTATGCAGGACCGCATCACTTCCCGGCGGGAACGGAGAAACGCGGCGTCGGCGAACATCCGCATCGCGGATTTGAAACCGTCACCGTGGTCTATTCCGGCGAAGTTGAACATCGTGACTCAACCGGTAGAGGCGGCGTTATTGGGCCGGGTGATGTGCAGTGGATGACCGCGGGCGCCGGGATCCTGCACGAAGAGTTCCACTCCGCGGCGTTCACCCGTACCGGCGGCGAGCTGAAGATGATCCAGCTCTGGGTCAACCTTCCGGCTAAAGACAAAATGACGCATCCGGGATACCAGAGCATTACGGCTGATGTGATTCCTGACGTTGACCTGCCGAACAATGCCGGCCGCATACGGGTTATTGCCGGGCGCTACGAGGATACGGTTGGCCCCGCCCACACGTTTTCTCCGCTGAACGTATGGGATCTTCAGCTTAACCAGAGTCAGGAGATCACCCTGCATCAGCCTGCTGGCTGGAGTACGGCGCTGGTCGTCCTGGAAGGTGAGATTGTCGTGAACGGCGAGGGCAACGCCCACGAGGGACAGCTGGTTGTGCTCAGCCAGAAAGGAGAAGCGCTCCACCTCGCGGCCAGTACCAACGCAAAAGTACTGCTGATGGCCGGCGAGCCGCTGCAGGAGCCGATCGTGGGCTACGGCCCGTTTGTGATGAATACCAAAGCGCAAATCGCAGAAGCGGTTCGTGATTTTAATAGCGGCCACTTCGGCCAAATCTGATACTGAATGAGGTGAAGAATATGTCTACCCCAGCTAACTTTAATGGTTCTCGTCCGGTTATTGATGTCAATGATACCACCATGCTGCTGATCGACCACCAGAGCGGTCTGTTCCAGACCGTGGGCGATATGCCGATGCCGGAGCTACGGGCGCGCGCCGCCGCGCTGGCGAAGATGGCCTCGTTAGCCGGCATTCCAGTGATCACCACGGCGTCAGTGCCGCAGGGCCCGAATGGCCCGCTGATCCCTGAGATCCATGAAAATGCGCCGCATGCGCAATATATTGCGCGTAAAGGAGAGATTAACGCGTGGGATAACCCGGAATTTGTTGCCGCGGTAAAAGCGACCGGGCGTAAAACGCTGATTATCGCCGGTACCATTACCAGCGTCTGCATGGCGTTCCCGTCCATTGCCGCCGTCGCCGATGGCTATAAGGTTTTTGCCGTCATTGATGCTTCCGGTACCTATAGCAAGATGGCGCAGGAAATCACACTCGCCCGCGTCGTCCAGGCTGGCGTCGTGCCAATGGATACCGCGGCGGTTGCTTCTGAACTGCAGCGCACCTGGAATCGACCGGATGCCGCTGAGTGGGCCGAGGTGTATACCAAAGTCTTCCCGGCATACCAGCTGCTGATCGAGAGCTACGCCAAAGCTCAGGACGTGGTCAAGAACAACGAACAGCTTGATTCACAGCGTTAAAATGCCTGCCTCGCCGCACTACGGCGGGGCAGTGTTCATTGCTTAACCGAACGATAGCAAAAGAATAAATACTGCTTGACCGTTTTAGCACAACTCCCTATAGTAGCGCCCCGTTGCCCACCCAAGGTGAGCAGCAAAACAATATGGTGAGGTGTCCGAGTGGCTGAAGGAGCACGCCTGGAAAGTGTGTATACGGCAACGTATCGGGGGTTCGAATCCCCCCCTCACCGCCATATTCAAAGAAGAGCTCGTACGCAAGTACGGGCTTTTTTTTCGCCTGTTGCACTCCCCCGGGGGGGGATGAGAAGCCCCGACCGGGGTTCGACAACTGGCGACAGCCAGTTGGACAGATGACGAGCCTGCGAGGAATCTGCCCCGACAAAATTGCCGGGAGCAATTTTGAACAGCGCCTGCGCTGACCCCGAAGGGGCGAGGCCCAGGGATGGGCCGAGTAACGGCGAGCGCAGCGAGTCAATCCCCCCCTCACCGCCATATTCAAAGAAGAGCTCGTACGCAAGTACGGGCTTTTTTTCGCCTGTTGCACTCCACCGGGGGCAACCTGTTTTATCAAGCGGCGTGACGCCTTTTCCAGTATCTCCCCATCTCCAGCAACATGCTAAAAGACGCCGGAAGCACGGTTAACGTGACGAGCGTGGCGACGATGAGCCCGCCAATGATGGCATACGCCATCGGCCCCCAGAAGACCTGGTGAGAGATGGGGATCATGCCCAGGATCGCGGCGCAGGCGGTCAGAAATATTGGCCTGGCCCGGTGCTCTGCGGCGGCAATAATGGCGGCCTCGCTTTCCATACCCTGAGCCAGATTATTATCGACCTCACTGATAAGTATCACGGCATTGCGGATAATCATCCCCGCCAGCGCGATCGCGCCGAGCAGAGCCACAAATCCCATTGGCGTATCGCTCGGCAGCATGGCCATGACGATCCCCGGTAAGCCGAACGGGGCCATTAACAGAGCCAGCAGCATACGAGAATAGCGCCGTAGCTGGAGCATCAGCAGTAACAGCATCACCCCGAGGGTGACGGGTAAAATATCAAAAACCGAGCTATTGCCTTTTTCGGACTCCGCGACCACCCCGCCTTCTACAATGCTGTAACCGATGGGTAGACCCGCGCGCAGTTTATCCACCGTCGGGCGCAAACCGTCCGATACGCCTTCTGCCCGCATCCCCGGCGCGAGGTCGGTTTGTACGGTGATGAACGGCAACCTTTGCCGACGCCAGAGTACCGGATCGTCCACTCCCCAGTCCGGCGTGGCTACCGCGCCAAGGGGAATTTTTTGTCCATCGCGCCCCTCCACCGTCAGCGATGACAGGGTAGCAAGATTCAACCGCTCGCTATCATTCGCCCGCAGCACCACGTCAATCAGCCGATCGTCATCCCTTATCGACGTCACCGTCGTGCCGGACCAGACAGTATTAAGCGTCTGCGCCAGACTCTGCGACGACACCCCCGCCGCCCGCGCAGCAGTCTGGTTCACCTGCAGAACGAGGGTTCTCTCCGGCTCGCCCGCGGTCTGATTCACCTCCCGGGTTAACGGCGAGCGCCCTATCGCCTCGGCCAGACGCCCGGCATACTCTCTGACCTTGAGATAATCCGGACCGCTGATCCGGTATTTGATCGGCCAGCCCACCGGCGGCCCCAGCTCCAGCGGCGAAACGCGCGAAGTCAGATCGCTGAATTGCGTCGCCAGCAGCGTATTTAACTGTTCCCGCAGGCGGTCCCGGGCGGCAAGATCCTTCGCCACCACCACCAACTGCGCCGTATTTTCATTATCCAGCAGAACATCCATCGGTAAGTAAAAGCGTATAGCGCCCGAACCCACATAGGTCGAGTAATGATCAATATTGCGATTCCCGGCAAGCGCCCGTTCCAGCCTTTCCGTTTGTTTCTCCGTGGCAGACTGCGAAGCATTGGCCGGCAGCGTCAGGCTGACCAGCAGCTCCGGACGATCGGATGAAGGGAAAAACTCCCCCTGCATAAACGTTGTGCCATACACCGATACCCCTAGCGCGGCCAGCGCAATTCCCAGGGTGGCGAGCCGGTGGCGCAGCGCCGTTCGCAGAAGTCGTCCATATCCCCGCGCCATTCGGCCCGGGCCCGCGGCATGATGTTTAAACTTTTCCGGCAGCAGCCATGCTCCGGTCAAAGGAGAGAACAGAATCGCCACGATCCATGAACTCAGCAGCGCCATCAGTACCACGGCAAACAGCGAAAAGCAGTATTCGCCAGCGCTGGATGAGGCAAAACCGACGGGAATAAACCCGGCAATCATAACCAGCGTACCGGTCAGCATTGGAAATGCCGTGGTTTTGAAAGCATAGGTCGCCGCCAGCCGTCGCGTATCCCCGGCCTCCAGCCGGGATACCATGGTTTCCACGGCGATCATGGCATCATCCACCAGCAGCCCAAGCGCAATAATCAGGGCCCCGAGAGAGATTCGCTGCAGGCCGATGCCTGCCAGCATCATTCCGGCAAAGGTCATCGCCAGCACCAGCGGGATCGCCGCGGCCACCACCAGCCCGGCCCTTAATCCCAGGGAGACAAAAGAAACCGCCAGCACAATCAGCACGGCTTCCACCAGCACCCGGACAAACCCGCTTACCGCGCCGCTGACCACCGCCGACTGGTCAGCCACTTTCACCATCTCGATACCGTGCGGCAGCCCGGCGCCGATGGCGCTCATTCTGTTGTTCAACGTCGCGCCAAAGCGCAGCATATTTCCCGTTGGCGCCATGGAAATCGCCAGTCCAATGGCAGGACGCCCGTTAACGCGAAACGCCGCAGAAGGCGGTTCGGCCGCTCTTCTCTCGATGGTGGCAATGTCGGTCAGGGGAAGATAGCGATCGTTAATGCGCAGGGTGACGGCGCGTAAGCTCTCTTCGCTCCTGAGCGCCCCGCTGACTTTTATCGTCATCTTCTCCTGCCCGGTGCGCAGAACGCCGGCCGGAACTACCGCATTCTGGGCCCGCAGAGCATCCGTAACCTGCTGAATGCTGAGCCCCATACCGGCCAGTCGGGCGGGTGAAAAAGCGATCGCAATCTGCTCCTGCTGTTCGCCAAGCAGAACCGTTTTGCCGATATCCGGCACGGACATCAGTTCACGGCGGATCGTCTCCACCTGCTGGCGCACCTCCTGAAGGGTATATCCGTCAGGAACAAAGCCATAAATCGTGCCGTACGTGTCGTCAAACTCATCGTTCACGCTCGGCCCCTGCGCGCCTTCGGGCAGCGATGGCGCGATATCCTGCATTTTTTTGCGGATCTGATACCAGATCGCCGGGACTTTTTGCGCTGGCGTGTCATCGCGGAGATTAATATAGATAACCGTTTGTCCGGCCCGGGTTTCACTTTCGATATAATCGAGCCAGGGCGTTTCCTGCAATTTTTTTTCCAGCACATCCGTCACCAGATGGGTCGTATCCGTTACCGATGCGCCCGGCCACTGTGCGGATACCACCGCCGTTTTGATAGTGAACGCCGGATCTTCATTACGCGGCAGCAGCGTATAGCTGAGCGAACCGATAACTATAATCAGCAGCATAAAAAAGCTGACCATTTGCGGATTTTCCAGCGCCCAGGCGGAGAGGTTAAAGGTATATTTTGACGACGCTATTTTCACGGCTGCTTCTCTCCGGCGACGACTTTTTCCCCCGGACGAAGTTTACTCACGCCAGCGGTAATAACCCGGTCGCCGGGCATAAGGCCTGAGGCGATGATAACGAAAGAAGCCGTGTAGCTAGCGGGAACGACAACGCGCAGCTGCGCCTGCATCTGCGGGGAAATCACAAAGACGGCCGGTTTTTCTCCGCAACGGCTCAGCGCCGAAGCCGGTACCGCGTAACCCGCCGAGCCTGATGCCGGTAGCCTTACCGTGACGCTGGAGCCCAGCGCCATCGCAGCGGGCGGTTTCTTGAGAGTAGCCCTGACGCGCCATGTCCGGGTCTGGGGATCGGCCTGTGGGCTAATATCACGCAAAATGGCGAAAGCGTTCACTCCGGCATCGCTGAGCAAAGCAACCTGAAATTCCTCCGCCTTTTGCGCCTCAATCTTAGCGGGATCCGGGATATCAAACACCACGTCGCGCGCCTGCCCGGCCGCCAGCGTCACCACCGTCTCACCGGCGTTGACGACCTGACCGGGAGAGGCGCTGACCGCCGTAATGATCCCCTCGCCCGGAGAGGTCAGCCGAGTCCAGCCAAGGCTTTCCCTGGCGTTGCGCAAAGCGGCCTCGCTGCTCTTCACCCGGGCGCTGGCGACCAGCCAGTCCGCCCGCGCGCTGTCGAGCTGGGAGCGGGCGATTGCCCCTGTCGCGATGAGTTTTTGCATCCGGCTAACGTTCAGCGCGGCTACCCGGGCGGTCGCTCTGGCGCTCTCTTCGTCAGCCGTCGCGCTATCCAGCTGGTTTTGTGCGCTGGTATCGTCAAGCGTGGCCAGCAGTTGCCCGTAATTGACCCGATCGCCAATATCCACCGCGCGCGTCATCATCCTGCCCGCCGTACGGAAGCTCAGGGCCGTCTCATCGTGCGCATGGATCTCGCCGGTTCTTTCCAGAGAGGGAAGCGTTGCCGGGGAGCCGATGACCACGTAGCGCACCGGGCGGGCGGGAGCCGGCTTATCGCCGCTTTTATCGCCACAGCCCACCAGCGGTACGATCATCAGGGCCAGTACGATCGGCGGCAACAGCGCAAACCAGGGTAGCGACCGCTCGGCGCCGAGCAAAGCGTACACGCACTGACGAAGGGAAAGAACTAACTCATATAACATAACGCCACTCCGTTCGGGAAATGGCGCCATTACATGACACATTAATCGAGAATGGCTCGACGTTCTGTCAAGGGATTATCAAGACGGGCTCTTTTCTTCCACGCCGGGATCGTACGGCAGATGAACGCGAATCAGCAGACCGCCGCTCGCCGGTAACGACGCGCTAATGCGCCCCCCGTGCGCCGCGCAGATAGCGCGCGCAATGGATAATCCCAGGCCGCTGCCGCCGGAATGTCTGGCGCGGGACGCCTCCTCGCGGGTGAAGCGCTGGAACATTTCCGGTAAAAAATGCCGCGCCACGCCGGGCCCGTCATCAACAAAATCGATGAGGTAAGCCCCCTCTTCGCGGCGCAGTTTAATGGCGAGATGGCCCCCCTTGCGCCCATAGCGAACGGCATTTTCCATCACGATGGTAAAGACCTGCCCCATGCGGAAGGCGTCGCCGCGAAAGGGGCATGACGGCGAAGGCTGAATGGCGATCGTGACGCGCTGAGCGTCCGCCTGCGGCGTTAACCATGCGGCTCGCTCCTGAAGGAGCTCATCCAGAGAGAATGGCTGGTCATCCAATACCAGATTGCCGGCATCCGCGAGGGAAAGGAGATGCAGCTCATCCGTCAGCCGATTCAGATGCTGGAGCTGTTTCATCACCATCTCCAGCTGCTGCGGCTGGGTATCAAAAACGCCATCCAGCATGCCCTGCAGACGGCCAATCGCCGCCGTCAGCGGGGAGCGAAGCTCATGCGCCATCGCCACATGCGAGGCGCGGAGTTCTTTATCGTAGCGGGCCAGCTGGCCGGTCATTTTGTTAAAGTCGGCGGCAAAGCGGATCATTTCCGCCGGCGCGTCCTCAATCAGCTCCGCCTGGCGGCCAAATTGCCCTCCGGTCACATCCTTCGCCGCATCACGAAGACGGCTGAACTGCAGCGATAGCGGACGGGCGTAGCGCAGCCCCATAACAACAATGAAGGGGATCATGACCAGCACCAACACCGCTACGGTCACCCAGTCCGCCGAGGCGATAGAGGGAGTGGAATAACTCAATCCCCACCAGGTATCGACAATCTGATGAAAACGCGCCGGGTTGGCCTCGGGATTGCGGCTGAGCGCGACAAATTCCTCGCGCAAGGCGGGCGGCATTTTGTGCATGATCCAGTAGTTCTGCACGGCAAAGCGCAGCCACATACAGGTGGCGATAACAATCACGCTGCCGATAGCCAGCGCCAGAATACGCCCGCAAATCCAGCGCCAGAGAGAAGAGTGTCGGGTCTTGATCATGGTTGTCTGAACCTGTAACCCACGCCGCGAACGTTGACCAACGCGCCGGATACTCCCGCGGCCTCCAGTTTTTTACGCAGGTTATAAATATGCGTATCCACCACGCGCTCCAGCGCTTCGCTCTCGGGAAGGCAGCGCTCCAGCAGATATTGTCGCGAAAAGGGGCGAACGGGGGCGCGCATCAGCGTGGCCAGAAGCGAAAACTCGGTCGGAGTCAGGTCGAGAATAGACGCAGGTTCCCCCGAGCGACTGACGGTCGCGACAATGGCCGCGACATCGACCTCCAGCCCCTGCCAACGCAGAATGTCTTCCCGGGCGTCGTCTTTGCGACTACGCCGGAGCACGGCCTGAACGCGCGCCACCACTTCGCCAGGGTGGTAGGGCTTGACCACATAATCGTCGGCGCCGTAGCGCAGCGCGCCAATACGATCGGGCATGTCTCCCATTGCGGTCACCATAATCACCGGCACATCGCTTTTTCGCCGCAAGCTGGCCAACACCTCGGTTCCGTTTAGCCCGGGCAGCATCACATCCAGCAAGATCAGGTCAGGCTTCCAGCGCTGCGCCATATCCAGCCCGGAGAGTCCGTCCATGGTCACCGCCACGTCATAGTTTTCCCGGCGTAAATAGGCCTCAAGCACGCCGGCCGCGTCGGCGTCATCTTCAATTATCAGCACTCTTCTGGACAACATCTGTTCACCTTGACCGTTTCTTAACACTATCCCGACCGTTTATTGATTTAGCAAAACCATACTGCAGCGGCATTCTGCGGCGTCCCCGATCGGACGGCGCCCGTTTCCATATGGAGAACAGTATGATAGCCAGAAAAATTTCGCCGTATATGGTCGTGCCGTTTTTAATGGTGATAACGCCCGGCGCGCGCGCCGATGAAGCCGCCGCGCCTTCCGATGGGCTGACTATCGGGGTGGGGGGAAAGTACGCGCCTCGTTACAGCGGTTCTGACAAGCAGATTTGGCAGGTGGTTCCCGTAATACAGGGTCGGAAAGGCGCTTTCTTTATTGATAGCCAAAAAGGCATAGGCTACGACCTGTCAGGCGACAGCGGCCTCTACTTCGAGCACACGCTCGGTTACGACCTCGGGCGAGCGGAAAAAAACTCGAGCTGGCGCGATGGGGCTAATACGCTGAAGGGGATGGGTAATATTAAAGCCACCATGAATACCGCCTTTGCCGTCGGCTGGTCGGTCACGCCGTGGCTCACCGTTGAAGGCAAGGCTACACTTCCGCTCACCGACGCCCAAGGCGTGCATTATCAAACTTCCGCCACCCTCCTGCTGGTTCAAAACACGCAAGATATCGTTGCTTTAAAGTCCGCCGCGCTGTTTGGCGACAGCCGGTACGTCAATACGTTTTACGGCGTTGACCACCAGCAGAGCCTCCGTTCCGGCTATCGCCCCTATCGCTCAGCCGGCGGATTTTACGGCATCGATAACGCGCTGACCTGGAGCCATCAATATGACGAGCATTGGGGTTCCACGCTCAGCGCCGGCTATAGCTGGCTCGGGGAACACGCCGCTGACAGCCCGCTCGTCTCCCGGCGCAATGAAGGTTCCGTAACGGCGGCAATCACCTGGACATTTTGAGCTATAGGTCAGCAACAATTATCCGCTCTATAGCAGTAAACCGCCGTTATTTTCGTTTGTAGCGCGCCTGGATAACGTGATGAAAAAAGCCAGAAACCCCATCCACGCTAATGATAAACTTCTGCAGCGTTACCTTTAAATGTTAAGGAAGGAATATGAGCACCATTGCCGTTGTTGTTCTGACTTACGTTAAACCGCTTGAGGAAGTTGACGCCCAGCTTGCTGCACACGTGGAGTGGCTGAAGCAAGGGTACGCTGACGGAATATTTCTCGCTTCGGGGCGTAAAATCCCCAGGTCCGGCGGCGTGATTCTGGCTAAAGGCGATGATCTGGATGCGCTGCAAAACTGGCTGAGCCAGGATCCGTTTCAGCAATCGGGCGTAGCGAAAGTCGAGATCGTTCCTTTTGAAGCAACGATGGCCAGCCCCTCGCTGCAGGCTCTTCTGTAGTGCGCTAAAAACAAAGCCCGGTCGCCCGGGCTTTGCAGACTCAAAAGGACTCAGTAATAGGCTTTCAGCGCGCGCTGGCAAAGCGTTGAGCGCACGCAATCGTCGGTCGTAAAACGCACAATACCGACCATCTCATCCTCCTCAAAACGCGCCAGCGCATCGCTCAGGCCCGAGCGGACTCCAGAAGGCAGGTCGCACTGGGTAATATCGCCGTTGACGATAACCGTCACGTTCTCCCCGAGGCGGGTCAAAAACATCTTCATTTGCGCAGCGGTCACGTTCTGGGCCTCGTCCAGAATCACTACCGCATTTTCAAATGTACGTCCGCGCATGTAGGCGAACGGCGCGATTTCCACCTTGCCGATTTCCGGGCGCAGGCAGTACTGCATAAAGGAAGCCCCTAGCCTTCTCACCAGCACGTCATAAACCGGGCGGAAATAGGGAGCGAACTTCTCGGCGATATCTCCCGGTAAGAAGCCGAGATCTTCGTCGGCCTGCAGAACGGGACGGGTAACAATAATTCTGTCCACATCCTTATGGATCAGGGCTTCAGCTGCTTTTGCCGCGCTAATCCAGGTCTTACCGCACCCGGCCTCGCCCGTGGCGAAGATCAGCTGTTTATTGTCGATGGCATTCAAATAATGCGCCTGAGCCTCATTCCGTGCTTCGATTGGCGATGCATCGCGGCTGTCCCGCGCCATGCCAATGGCTTCTACGCCACTCATTTGCACAAGCGATGTGACCGATTCTTCTTCGCGCTGCTTATGGCTTCGCGAATCCTGTCTCAGCACACGTTTGGCCTCACGACGAGCTCTGGTCACTGCTTTTTGTCTTCCCATGGATAGCACCTTGCGTTGTTGGTTTACATCACACGCGCCACGATCGACGCGATTATGCGCACTAACGATTGAGGTTTGGCTTCCTTGTAAGCCATTGCTTGCCTGACGAATTGGCAGAGGGTCACGGCTACGCGCACCGGTAACCTTGCCTGGGTTCGGGTTTTCTTTGCGAGAGGAGGAGGATTTTGCGGTGTGAAAATCGCGGCCGGAAGTTGGGCTCCCGTGCTGATGAGTACGGTCTGGGGTTTGACGTTTTCCGTTACAGCAATCGGGCATTCGCGATCTCCATAATGAAACGAGACTACTGCCGAGAACTACCGCGCCTGTAATAAGTACATCAGAAATAATTCTAAGCGCAACTTATTTTTCACATACAGACAACAAATAATTCTCATCACAGCTGAGGAGAGTTTCCGACTATAAGATTACAGAAAAATGAAACAAGGCAGGAAATACAAAAAATGAATGGAAAAACAGCAGAAAACGCCCTGCCCTTGCGGGCAGGTACGTCAGGCTTCGAGCAACGATTGCCCAAGATAATGCCGATCGTTGATAACCCCCGGCAGAACAAAGAAATAGCCGCCGCCAATGGGCTTCACGTACTCCTCCAGCGCTTCTCCGTTCAGGCGCTTTTGCACCGTCAGGAAGCCTTTTTCCAGATCGTGCTGATAGCAGACAAACAACAGCCCCATATCCAACTGCCCGGAATTGGTCACCCCCAGCGAATAGCTGTAGCCCCGGCGCATCATCAGGCTGGATTGCGTTTCCGGGGTGCGCGGATTGGCCAAACGAATATGGCTATCGAGCGCAATGGTATCGCCGTCAGGGTCTTTGCTGTAATCCGGCACGTCGTGCTCGTGCTGCATCCCAAGCGGCGCGCCGCTCAGCTTATCGCGGCCAAAAATGGTCTGCTGCTCTTTCAGCGGCGTACGATCCCAGAACTCAACGTGGAACTGAATAATCCGCGCCGCCTGATAGCTGCCGCCCGTCGCCCACGCGGGCTCTCCCTGGTCGGCGGTAACCCACACCACCTTATCCATTAGCGCCTTATCGGTGCTGATCGGATTCGCGGTGCCATCTTTGAAGCCCAGCAGATTCACCGGCGTCTCTTTACCCTTGCTGCGCGCGGCGCTGTCGGAGATGAACCCTTCCCGCTTCCAGCGCACGCTGAGCAGATCCGGGGTGTGCTTAATCACGTCCCGCAGGGCGTGAATCACCGTATCCTGGGTATTGGCGCAAATTTGCAGCAGCAGATCGCCGTGGCACAGCGCCGCATCCAGCGAATCGTTCGGAAAACGCGTCATCTTCTGCAGCGCCTTCGGCGCCTGATTAGCCAGGCCGAAACGCTCGTCAAACAGCGAATGCCCCACCGAGACGGTGATCGTCAGGTTATCCGGCGCGATCCACGGCCCGAGAATGCCTGAGTCCATCGGCGGCAGCCGCGGGTTCGGCGTATCCGGCGCAGGGCCGCCTTTGGTCAGAAAGGCGATACGCCCGGTCAGCAGGCGAAACAGCCGCTCAAGGTCCGCTTTATCGCTGGCGAGCACGTCAAAAGCGACCAGCATCATCGACGCCTGCTGCGGCGTCAGCACGCCGGCCTGATGCGGACCATAAAACGGCTGCGCTTCCATACGCGCGTTTGGTGACAGCGTGCCCGGAGAGCTATTGTCTTTTGCCGCGTGCGCCACCGGACAGCCGCCGGTTATCGCCAGCGCGCCGCCAAGCGCGCCGATCCCTTTTAATAACCGCCGCCGGGACGGTTCATTAACATCATATTTTTGCTCAGCCATCGACTTAGTCCAGACCCAGGATCCCGCGCAGCTGGGCCAAATCTTCCGCCAGCGTGGTGATCGGGCCTTTCAGCGCGTTACGATCGGCATCCGTCAGCTTGTCATAGGTCTCGAAGCCGTCTTTGGTGCGGTATTTGCTGAGAATGGTATCCACTTTTTTGAAGTTGGCGTCCACCTTCGCCAGCAGCGCGCTGTTCTCTTTCTGCAGCTGCGGACGCAGCAGGTCGACGATTTTCTGCGCGCCGTCAATGTTGGCCTGGAAATCCCACAGGTCAGTATGGCTGTAGCGATCTTCTTCGCCGCTGATTTTGCTGGCGGCCACTTCTTCAATCAGACCGGCAGCGCCGCCGACCACTTTTGACGGCGGGAACGCCAGTTCGCTAATGCGTTTTTGCAGATCGAGAACGTCGGCGTTCAATTGATCGGCATAGTTATCCATTCCCTTGACGCTATTATCGCCAAACAGCGCTTTTTCCAGCCGGTGGAAACCGGTGAATTTCGGATCTTCGGCTTTTTTCTCGTAGTCATCCTCGCGGGCGTCGATGCTACCATCAAGATCGGAGAACAGCTCGGCGATCGGTTCGATACGCTCATAGTGCTGGCGCGTCGGCGCGTACAGCGCTTTCGCCTTCTCGATATCGCCCGCTTTCACCGCATCGGTAAAGGCTTTGGTGCCGCTAACCAGCTCCGCGGTCTCGGCGGTAACGTAGGCTTTATAGGCGGTAATAGCCTCACCCAGGCTGAGCAGCGCATCGGCTTTGGCGGCATCTTTGGTCGCCTCGCCGGTCACCGTCAGTTTGCCTTTCGGGTTGGTCAGCAGACCACAGGTCATATCATATTCGCCCGGCTGTAGGTTGGCCGTCAGCTTTTGCGTAAAACCGGGAGCGATATTCTCCCGCTCCTCCACCACCATCACCCCTTTCAGAATTTCCCACTCCAGCGCTTTCTGGCTGTGGTTCTGAATGATGAACTGGGTTTTACCCGCCTTCACGGTGACGTTCATCGGCTCGCACTGTTTGTCGGTGACGGTCACTTTGACCTGCGGAATATCGGCCGCCTGGGCGTAAAAAGCCGAGCTGAACAGCGCAGCGAGCGTAAGCTGCAGCGCATTACGACGAAAATGATTCATCATGACCATCCCTTTCGATAAGTATGTTGTCACTATTGCAATCCGCGATGCCCGACTACGCTGCCCGGGATGCGGTGGTTTTTTTACCCGGCGGCGAGACGTACAGCGCCAGCGCCGGGATCAAATAGATAAAGTAGACCGCCACTTCGCTGACGGTCGGCGTTTCCTGATAGCCAAAGATCCCCTCCAGCAGCGTGCCGAATAGCGTGTGCGTCGAAATGACGTTGCTCAGGTCGAAGGCGACCTCCTGGAAGTGGTTCCACAATCCGGCCTCATGGAAGGCGCGGATAGCTCCCGCGGCGAGGCCAGCGGCCACCAGCAAAATAAACAGGCTGGTCCATTTGAAGAAGACGCCGAGATTCATGCGGATACCGCCCCAGTAGATCAGGAACCCTAAAACGATGGCCGTCGCCAGACCGAGCATCGCCCCAATGGGCGGCCAGATCCCGACATCCTGCTGGAAGGCGGCGAGCAGGAAAAAGACCGATTCCAGGCCTTCACGCGCGACGGCGAAAAAGACCATCATCACCAGCGCCCAGCCGTGATTATTCCCGCGCTGGAGGGCATTATCGACCGCCTGCTCAAGCTGCTGTTTGACGTTGCGCGACACTTTACGCATCCAGAACACCATCCACGTCAGAATGCACACCGCCACCACCGCCACGATGCCCTCAAACAGCTCCTGCTCGCGCTGCGGAAACTCGCCGGTGGTTTCGTTGATAAAGATTCCCAGGCCCAGGCACAGCGCCGCCGCAAGCAGCACCCCAATCCACATTACGCCAATCCAGCTGCCGCGCTGGGTGCGTTTCAGATAGCTGGCAATCAGGCTGACAATCAGCGCAGCTTCCAGGCCTTCACGTAACATGATGAGAAATGGGACAAACATGCCAACACCCTTAAATGTGAACCGCAGTCAACTGATGCAAAGATAGGTAAATATTTCTGATAGTGATTATCATTACAATAATCAGAAACACAAGTGAAATGTGGAGTGAATGATGACGATTTGTAAATTAGTCGCGAACAAATAATGACTTGCGCGATTATCTCGCAGCCCTGGCCCCACGGGTCAGGCGGACGGGATTTTTAGCGCCAGATATTTACCCGGCAGCCCAGCTGTGGCTAAATGGCGGCCTTATTGACCTGCGAAATAAACGACATGACTCAATTCTTGCACTTCCTGCTGGCGCTGGTGGTTATCCTCGCCCTTGCCTGGCTTGCCAGCTATGACCGTAAAAAAATCCGCATTCGCTATATTATCCAGTTAATTGTTATTGAAGTTGCCCTGGCTTTCTTTTTTCTCCACGCCGAAAGCGGCCTGTGGCTAGTGAAAAATATCGCTTCCTTTTTTGAGTCCCTACTCGGTTTTGCCGCCGAAGGTACCAATTTTGTATTTGGCGGCATGAGTGAAAAAGGACTGGCGTTTATTTTCCTTGGCGTGCTGTGCCCCATCGTCTTTATCTCCGCGCTCATCGGTATTCTTCAGCACTGGCGTATTCTGCCGATTTTCATTCGCCTGATTGGCACCCTGCTGTCAAAGGTTAACGGAATGGGTAAGCTGGAGTCCTTCAACGCGGTCAGTTCGCTGATCCTCGGTCAATCAGAGAACTTTATTGCCTATAAAGGCGTGCTCGGCGACCTCTCTTCACGCCGCCTGTTCACCATGTCGGCCACCGCGATGTCGACGGTTTCGCTCTCCATCGTCGGCGCTTATATGAGTATGCTCGACGCGAAATACGTCGTCGCCGCGCTGATCCTGAATATGTTCAGCACCTTTATTGTGCTGTCGATCATTAACCCGACGCGTCCGGGCAGCGAGGAGGAGATCAAGCTTGAAAAACTGCATGAGTCGCAGAGTTTCTTTGAAATGCTCGGTGAATATATTCTGGCCGGTTTTAAAGTCGCGATGATTATTCTGGCGATGCTGATTGGTTTTATCGCCTTAATTAGCGCGATTAATGCCCTATTCGCCACGATATTTGGCCTGAGCTTCCAGCAGATCCTTGGCTACGTCTTTTATCCGCTGGCGTGGCTGATTGGTATTCCGCTTAGCGATGCGCTGAATGCCGGGAGTATTATGGCGACGAAACTGGTGGCCAATGAATTTGTCGCCATGATTGAGCTGCAAAAAATAGCCGCCAGTATGACGCCGCGCGGGCTGGGAATTTTATCTGTGTTTCTGGTTTCCTTCGCCAACTTTGCCTCTATCGGCATTATCGCCGGGGCAATTAAAGGCCTGAATGAGCAACAGGGGAATATCGTTTCCCGCTTCGGTCTGCGCCTGGTGTATGGCGCAACGCTGGTCAGCCTGCTCTCCGCCAGCTTTGCGGGACTGGTACTGTAACCGAAGCGCGTTTGGCCAGTTATCCCGGGGGCGGCGCAGAGCGCCTTACCCGGGAATGTCATCGGATTCAAGTTAAAAATGTACGCACACCGGCTGGTCAACGCGCATCACCGACTCCTGCGCAAAGCGTGATTTATAGGTAGTGCGCAGCGCCTCAATCCCCTCTTCGCTCTTCGCATCTTTACCGTGAATCAGCATCAGCGCCTTGCTCTGCTCGCGCGCCACGGTACCGTCATTGCCCAGCCACTGCCCGCGCGCGTCAAAGACCGTCAGACCATCACGAAAGCGCGGCGTCACGTCGCGGTCAACGAACTGCTGCCACTCCTGAGCGGTGATATCCTTCCCGGCCGGACGGCTTAAGCCGAAATAAAGCGTGGTTTGCACCATCGCGTTATCCGCCGGGCAGGCGTTTGCATCGACCGCCGGGGTGGTCTTCGCGGCAGGCGCTACGCAGCCGCTCAATAATCCTGCCAGCACCAGCGCCACTGCACCCTGTCTGAAACTCATTTCGCTACCCTCATTGTTATTTGTGCTGAGATATCAGCGTATTTTCAAACGATTAGCAAGAGGCATAAATAACAAAGCCCGCAGAGCGCGGGCTTGATGGGGTTGCAGGGGCTTACTCGGCGGTCGCGCGCACCGGCGGCGCGGAGTGATAATGGGCGTCCGCTTCGGCAAAGCGTCGCTGCATCTCGGCGGAAGGCGCTTTACCCAGCAGGCTGACGACCACAATCCCCAGGCTACCAAAGATAAAGCCAGGGATGATTTCATACAGGCCCAGCCAGCCGAACTGCTTCCAGACGATGACCGTGACCGCGCCGATGATCATCCCGGCCAGCGCGCCGTTACGGGTCATTCGTGACCACATCACCGAGAACAGCACTACCGGGCCAAACGCCGCGCCAAAGCCTGCCCATGCGTAGCTTACCAGGCCCAGTACGCGGTTCTCCGGGTTGGCCGCCAGGGCGATCGCAATTAACGCGACGACCAGCACCATAAAGCGTCCTACCCATACCAGCTCTTTCTGACCGGCATTTTTACGCAAAAACGCTTTATACAGATCTTCGGTAATCGCGCTGGAGCACACCAGCAGCTGGCAGCTCAGGGTCGACATTACCGCCGCCAGGATCGCCGACAGCAGGATCCCGGCAATCCATGGATTGAAGAGAATTTGCGCCAGTTCGATAAAGACGCGTTCGGCGTTCTGATTAACCGCACCGGCAAGGGCCGGGTTGTTATTGAAGTACGCAATACCAAAAAAGCCGACGGAACAGGCACCTGCCAGGCAGAGGATCATCCAGGTCATGCTGATGCGACGAGCGTGAACGATGCTGTGATGCGAATCCGCCGCCATAAAGCGCGCCAGAATATGCGGCTGACCAAAATAGCCCAGCCCCCAGCCCATCAGCGAAATAATCGCCACGAAGTTCAGGCCCTTGAGCATATCAACGTTCTCGATGCTCTTTTGCTTAATCACTTCCAGGGAATCGCCAAAACCGCCGACGGAAATCACCACCATCACCGGCGTCAGGATCAGGGCGAATATCATCAGGCTGGCCTGAACGGTATCGGTCCAGCTCACCGCGAGGAAGCCGCCGACAAAGGTATAAATAATGGTTGCCGCCGCGCCAGCCCACAGCGCGGTTTCGTAGCTCATGCCAAAGGTGCTTTCAAACAGACGCGCGCCGGCCACAATACCGGAAGCGCAATAGATGGTGAAAAATAACAAAATCACCAGCGCCGAGATAATTCGCAGCACGCGGCTTTGATCTTCAAAGCGGCCGGTAAAATAATCCGGCAGCGTCAGGGCGTTATTATTCGCCTCGGTATGCACCCGCAAACGCCCCGCCACCAGCTTCCAGTTAATCCATGCGCCTAACGTCAGGCCAATGGCAATCCAGCTTTCGGAAATACCGGAAATAAATATCGCCCCCGGCAGCCCCATCAGCAGCCAGCCGCTCATATCTGAGGCCCCGGCGGAGAGCGCGGTGACGAATGGGCCAAGGCTGCGGCCGCCGAGAATATAATCATCAAAGTTCTTTGTCGAACGCCATGCAATAAAACCGATGAGTACCATGCCAAAAATATAAACAATAAAAGTCACCAACATGGGTGTGCTAATAGCCATGTAAAAATCTCCAGAATTTTTGTCGACAGCGTCCAAATTTGTCGTTTTATCCACTACCGGAACGGGGCAATGGCCTATTGGTTGTATTGGGCGACCGTATCCTGACGGAAGCTTTGTTTTTTCACAAACGATTTAACACAGCATTTACACGAAATGCTTCCAGGACCAAACTTCATTTTGTTATAGGTTGCACTCTCTCACGTTTTTAACGGTTGCACCACGCAAAAGTGTTAACTGACGCATAGAAATACCTTATTAGACAGGGGATAAATACCTGCTATTTTCGTCATTATTTTTAACATTACCGGCGTTTTACTACCTGCCACACATTTATCAATTAACAAGGTTGCACAAAGTTGCAACATGGTAGATATTTCTACGCAACCTCATCTTGGCACGAAGACGTTCTATTACAGGAGTTCCTGACATGGGCACCACCACCATGGGTGTAAAACTTGACGACGCGACGCGCGAACGCATTAAATCCGCGGCGAGCCGTATTGACCGCACGCCGCACTGGCTGATTAAACAGGCCATTTTCAACTATCTGGAAAAGCTGGAAAACGACGAGACGCTGCCGGAGCTGCCGGCGCTGCTGTCAGGCGCGGCCAACGAAAGCGATGAGGCCGGTAACCCGGCTGACGAACCTTATCAGCCCTTCCTCGATTTCGCCGAGCAGATCCTGCCGCAGTCCGTTTCCCGCGCGTCGATCACCGCCGCCTGGCGCTGGGCCGAAACCGACGCCGTACCGATGCTGCTGGAGCAGGCTCGCCTGCCGCAGACTCTCGGCGAACAGGCGCACAAGCTCGCGTATCAGCTGGCGGAAAAGCTGCGCAATCAGAAAACCGCCAGCGGCCGCGCCGGAATGGTTCAGAGCCTACTGCAGGAGTTCTCGCTCTCCTCGCAGGAAGGCGTGGCCCTAATGTGCCTGGCGGAAGCCCTACTGCGCATTCCGGACAAAGCCACCCGCGATGCCCTCATCCGCGACAAAATCAGCAACGGCAACTGGCAGTCGCATATCGGCCGCAGCCCGTCGCTGTTCGTCAACGCCGCCACGTGGGGACTGCTGTTTACCGGCAGGCTGGTCTCGACCCATAACGAAACCAGCCTGTCGCGCTCGCTGAACCGCATTATCGGCAAGAGCGGCGAACCGCTAATCCGCAAAGGCGTCGATATGGCGATGCGTCTGATGGGCGAGCAGTTCGTTACCGGCGAAACCATCGCCGAAGCGCTGGCCAACGCCCGCAAGCTGGAAGACAAAGGCTTCCGCTACTCCTACGATATGCTGGGCGAAGCGGCGCTGACCGCCGACGATGCCCAGGCCTATATGGTCTCCTACCAGCAGGCGATCCACGCCATCGGCAAAGCCTCCAACGGACGGGGCATTTATGAAGGACCGGGCATTTCGATTAAGCTCTCCGCGCTGCACCCGCGCTACAGCCGCGCCCAGTACGACCGGGCGATGGAAGAGCTGTACCCGCGCCTGAAGTCGCTGACCCTGCTGGCGCGCCAGTACGATATCGGCATCAACATTGACGCCGAAGAGGCCGATCGGCTGGAGATCTCTCTCGATCTGCTGGAAAAACTCTGCTTTGAGCCGGAGCTGGCGGGCTGGAACGGGATTGGCTTTGTGATCCAGGCCTACCAGAAACGCTGCCCGTTCGTGATTGACTACCTGATCGACCTCGCCACCCGCAGCCGTCGTCGCCTGATGATTCGTCTGGTAAAAGGCGCCTACTGGGACAGCGAAATCAAACGCGCGCAGATGGACGGCCTTGAAGGCTATCCGGTCTATACCCGCAAGGTCTACACCGACGTCTCCTATCTGGCCTGCGCGAAAAAGCTGCTGGCGGTGCCGAACCTGATCTACCCGCAGTTCGCGACCCATAACGCCCACACCCTGGCGGCGATTTATCAGTTGGCCGGGCAGAACTACTACCCTGGACAGTACGAATTCCAGTGCCTGCACGGCATGGGCGAGCCGCTGTACGAGCAGGTCACCGGTAAGGTCGCCGATGGCAAACTGAACCGCCCGTGCCGTATTTACGCGCCGGTTGGCACCCACGAAACGCTGCTGGCGTATCTGGTGCGCCGTCTGCTGGAAAACGGCGCCAACACCTCATTTGTTAACCGTATCGCCGACAGCACCCTGCCGCTGGATGAGCTGGTTGCCGACCCGGTCGCCGCGGTGGAAAAACTGGCCCAGCAGGAAGGTCAGGTGGGTCTGCCACACCCGAAAATCCCGCTGCCGCGCGATCTTTACGGTAAAGCGCGCAGCAATTCCGCCGGCCTGGATCTCGCCAACGAGCATCGTCTGGCCTCACTCTCCTCCTCGTTATTAAACAGCGCGCTGCATAAATGGCAGGCGCTGCCGATGCTGGAGCACCCGGTGGCCGAAGGCGAAATGCAGGCGGTCGTGAACCCGGCGGAGCCAAAAGATATCGTCGGCTACGTGCGCGAAGCCACCGATGACGAAGTTCAGCAGGCGCTGACCAGCGCGGTTAACAACGCGCCAATCTGGTTCGCCACCCCGCCGCAGGAGCGCGCGGCGATCCTCGAACGCGCCGCGGTGCTGATGGAAGGCCAGATGCCGACTCTGATGGGCATCCTGGTACGCGAAGCGGGGAAAACCTTCAGCAACGCGATTGCCGAAGTGCGCGAAGCGGTGGACTTTCTCCACTACTACGCCGGTCAGGTGCGTAACGATTTTGACAACGAAACTCATCGCCCGCTGGGCCCGGTCGTCTGTATTAGTCCGTGGAACTTCCCGCTGGCGATCTTTAGCGGACAAATTGCCGCCGCGCTGGCGGCCGGCAATACCGTGCTGGCAAAACCCGCCGAGCAGACGCCGCTCATCGCCGCTCAGGGCGTGGCTATCCTGCTGGAAGCGGGCGTGCCGCCGGGCGTTATTCAGCTGCTGCCGGGCCGCGGGGAAACCGTCGGCGCCGCGCTAACTTCCGACGAGCGCGTACGCGGCGTGATGTTCACCGGCTCTACCGAAGTCGCCACCCTATTGCAGCGCAACATCGCCAGCCGGCTTGACGCTCAGGGCCGCCCGACGCCGCTGATCGCCGAAACCGGCGGCATGAACGCGATGATCGTCGACTCTTCAGCATTAACCGAGCAGGTGGTGATTGACGTACTCGCCTCGGCGTTCGACAGCGCGGGACAGCGCTGCTCCGCCCTGCGCGTACTCTGCCTGCAGGATGATATCGCCGACCATACGCTGACCATGCTGCGCGGCGCGATGGCCGAGTGCCGGATGGGTAACCCGGGCCGTCTGACTACCGATATCGGGCCAGTGATTGACGCCGAAGCCAAAGAGAATATCGAGCGCCACATCCAGACGCTGCGCGCCAAAGGGCGCAAAGTCTTCCAGGCGGTGCGCGAAAACGGCGAAGATTCCCGCGAATGGACCAGCGGCACTTTCGTTCCGCCGACGCTTATCGAGCTCGACAGCTTCGACGAGCTGAAAAAAGAGGTCTTCGGTCCGGTGCTGCACGTGGTGCGCTATAACCGCAACGAGCTGGACGGGCTGGTCGAGCAGATCAACGCCTCCGGCTACGGCCTGACCCTCGGCGTGCATACCCGTATTGACGAAACCATCGCTCAGGTCACCGGCAGCGCCAACGTCGGCAACCTGTACGTCAACCGCAATATGGTCGGCGCCGTGGTCGGCGTGCAGCCGTTCGGCGGCGAGGGCCTGTCGGGTACCGGTCCAAAAGCCGGCGGTCCGCTGTATCTGTACCGACTGCTCTCCAGCCGCCCGCAGAACGCCGTCGGGATCACCCTCGCCCGCCAGGACGCGGAGTACCCGCTGGACGCGCAGCTGAAGACGCTGCTGGAAAAACCGCTGGTCGCTTTACAGCAGTGGGCGGCGGATCGCCCGGAACTGCAGGCTCTGTGCCAGCAGTTCAGCGAGCAGGCGCAGGCCGGAACCCAGCGTCTGCTGCCGGGGCCAACCGGCGAGCGCAACACCCTGACCTTTATGCCGCGCGACCGGGTGCTGTGCGTGGCCGATAATGAGCAGGATGCGCTCACCCAGCTGGCGGGCGTGACCGCCGTTGGCTGCGAAGTGCTGTGGCCGGACGCCCCTCTGCAGCGCGAGCTGGCGAAAAAGCTGCCGCGAGAGGTCAGCGAGCGGATCCACTTCGCTAAAGCGGAAACCCTGACGACCGAGCCTTTCGATGCGGTTATCTACCAC
The DNA here is from genome assembly GCF_018139045.1 of Klebsiella pasteurii. Classification (NCBI taxonomy): domain Bacteria; kingdom Pseudomonadati; phylum Pseudomonadota; class Gammaproteobacteria; order Enterobacterales; family Enterobacteriaceae; genus Klebsiella; species Klebsiella pasteurii. The sequence continues at coordinate 377,413 of NZ_CP073236.1, read as the reverse complement.
GGCGATTCCGATCAGCTGCGGGAGCTGTGCGAACAGGTAGCGGCGCGCGATGGCGCGATCGTTTCGGTGCAGGGCTTCGCCCGCGGCGAGAGCAATCTGCTGCTGGAGCGCCTCTATATTGAACGTTCGCTCAGCGTCAATACCGCCGCGGCCGGCGGCAACGCCAGCCTGATGACGATTGGCTAAGCCTGCTTCCCGGGTTGCGGCTGATGCCTTACCCGGGCTACCCCAACGCAGGCCGCGCGTACCTGTAGCCCGGGCAAAGCGCTTTGCGCCGGCCCCGGGAAAGCAGACGGCACGATGTCAGCTAATGACACCAGACGCAGGCTGTGGTTAATTAAGGCTCCCGGACGGGAGCTTTTTTTATGGGAGTTGACCAATGAAACGCACTTTACTCGCTTTTGCCGCGCTGCTGGCAAGCACCCATGCGCTGGCGGACGAATGCAGCAACGCCAGCAATCAAACGGAAATGAACCAGTGCACCGCCGCGCAGTACCAAGCTGACGACAAAAAATTAAATGAAACGTATCAGGAAGCGCTGAAGCGCGCCTCCGGCAAGCAGCAGGAATTGCTGAAAAAAGCGCAGCTATCGTGGATTGCGCTACGCGACGCCGACTGTCAGTTCCTCGCCTCCGGCGCTGAGGGCGGCAGCGTACAGCCGATGCTGATCAACCAGTGCATGTCCGATAAAACCGTCGAGCGCGAGTCGTTCCTCGCCTCGCTGCTGCAGTGCGAGGATGGCGATCAGAGCTGCCCGCTGCCGCCCGCCAATTAACGCACACGGATCCCTTCAATAATCATCCGCTGGACATTATCGACGGTTTGCTGAAAAAACGTCTCATCGCGCAGCGTCGCGCCGGTTACCGCCTCAACCTGAGTGGCGAAATCGGCGTAATGCTGTGTGGTCGCCCAGATCATAAAGATCAGATGCTGCGGGTCAACCGGCGCCAGCCGGCCGCTCTCGACCCAGCCGGAAATAATCGCCGACTTTTCATCCACCAGCGCTTTCAGATCGCCGGTCAGTTCGCCCATCAGCAGCGGCGCGCCCTGCAGCATCTCCAGGCAGAACAGCCTTGACGCTTGCGGGTGATCGCGGGACACCTCCAGCTTGAGGCGAATATATTCGCCGATAGCCACCAGCGGACTGATATCTTCGCGAAAGGCCTTCAGCGGCGCCAGCCAGATAGCCAGAATCTGCTGCAGCACGGCAATATACAGCGCCTCTTTCGACGGGTAGTAGTAGAGCAGGTTCGTTTTCGATACCCCGGCCAGCTCGGCGACCTGCTCAAGCCGCGTACCGTGGATACCAAACTGCGAGAACGCATCGAGCGCGGCGGCCAGGATCGCCTCTTTTTTCGCGCTCACCGCCAGTGAACGTTTGCCGATCTTTTTCACGCTGCCCTGTGCCATTCGTCATCTCCTTCTTTTCACGCCATCAGCATAGCAAATGCCCAGCGCCGACACGACTCTCTGCACCCTGATTGCGCACGACTGCGGTTTTTTCGTGCACCGATTTTGACCATTCAGTCCACTTTTATTGCTGCTATTTTCGGCAACCATCCAGTAACACATTAATAACATTAGCCTTTGTAAAACTGGCATCGCCTTTGCTTTATTTTTCAGGCGAGGTGATTGAGGGAGATGCAGGATGCAGCGCCGCGCGCCTTCTTGTTCAACGACATGCAGAGAGGTAGGTATGAAAATTGGTGTTTTCGTTCCGATTGGTAATAACGGCTGGCTGATTTCCACCCATGCTCCCCAGTACATGCCGACGTTTGAGCTGAATAAGGCCATCGTGCAAAAAGCCGAACACTACGGCTTCGATTTCGCGCTGTCGATGATTAAACTGCGCGGCTTCGGCGGTAAGACCGAATTCTGGGATCATAATCTGGAGTCCTTCACCCTGATGGCCGGGCTGGCTGCCGTCACTTCGCGCATTCAGATCTACGCCACCGCCGCCACGCTGACGCTGCCACCGGCGATCGTCGCCCGCATGGCCTCGACCATCGACTCCATTTCCGGCGGCCGCTTTGGCGTCAATCTGGTGACCGGTTGGCAAAAACCGGAATACGAGCAGATGGGTATGTGGCCGGGCGACGACTACTTCGCCAGCCGCTACGACTATCTCACCGAATATGTCCGGGTGTTGCGCGACCTGTGGGGGACCGGGCGTAGCGACTTTAAGGGCGACTACTTCACCATGAACGACTGTCGCGTCAGCCCGCAGCCGTCGCAGCCGATGAAAGTGATCTGCGCCGGGCAAAGCGATGCCGGTATGGCGTTCTCCGCCCAGCACGCGGACTACAACTTCTGCTTCGGTAAAGGGGTCAACACCCCAGCCGCCTTCGCCCCCACCGCCGCGCGCATGATGCAGGCGGCGGAAAAAACCGGCCGCGACGTCGGCTCCTACGTCCTGTTTATGGTGATCGCCGACGAGACCGACGAGGCGGCCCGCGCCAAATGGGATCATTACAAAGCCGGCGCCGATGACGAGGCGCTGGCGTGGCTTACCGAACAGAGCCAGAAAGACACCCGTTCCGGCAGCGACACCAACGTGCGCCAGATGGCCGACCCCACCTCGGCGGTCAATATCAACATGGGTACCCTTGTCGGCTCTTACGCCAGCGTCGCCCGCATGCTCGACGAAGTGGCGGCAGTTCCCGGCACCGACGGCGTGCTGCTGACGTTTGATGATTTCCTGATCGGAATTGAAGCTTTTGGTCAGCGCATTCAGCCGCTGATGCGCTGCCGCGACCATATCGCCACCATGACTCAAGAGGTTGCCTGATGATTACCCTACCCGCTCGCCCGGAATCCCTGACCTTCGCGCCGCAGCAGAGCGCGCTGATCGTCGTCGATATGCAGAACGCCTACGCCAGCCAGGGCGGCTATCTCGACCTCGCCGGATTTGACGTTTCCGCCACCCGACCGGTTATCGACAATATCAACCTCGCCGTGGCCGCCGCGCGTGCCGCCGGGATGCTGATTATCTGGTTCCAGAACGGTTGGGACGACCAGTACGTAGAAGCAGGCGGCCCCGGCTCGCCGAATTTTCATAAATCCAACGCGCTGAAAACCATGCGTAAGAACCCGGAGCTGCAGGGTAAGCTGCTGGCAAAAGGCGGCTGGGACTACCAGCTGGTCGATCAGCTGAAACCGCTGCCAGGCGATATCGTGCTGCCGAAACCGCGCTACAGCGGCTTCTTTAACACCGCGCTCGACAGTATCCTGCGCAGCCGCGGCATCCGCCATCTGGTGTTTACCGGTATTGCCACCAACGTCTGCGTGGAATCAACCCTGCGCGACGGCTTCTTCCTCGAATATTTCGGCATCGTGCTGGAGGACGCCACCCATCAGGCCGGTCCAGCGTTCGCCCAGCAGGCCGCGCTGTTCAATATTGAAACCTTCTTTGGCTGGGTCAGCGATGTCGCCAGCTTCTGTACCGCCCTTGAGCCCGCCGCGCCGCGCGCCTTTTCCGAGGAGAAACGTTATGCCTAAACAGGTGATTATTCCGCCAGGCACCACCACGCCTATCGCCCCATTTGTCCCGGGCACGCTGGCCGACGGCGTGGTTTACGTCTCCGGCACCCTGCCGTTCGATAAGCAAAACAACGTGGTGTATATCGGCGACCCAAAGGCGCAAACCCGCCACGTGCTGGAAACCATCAAGAGCGTTATCGAGACGGCGGGGGGCAGTATGGCGGATGTGACGTTCAACAGCATTTTTATCACCGACTGGAAAAACTACGCCGCGATTAATGAGGTCTACGCGGAGTTCTTCCCCGGCGACAAACCGGCGCGTTTCTGCATTCAGTGCGGGCTGGTGAAGCCCGATGCGCTGGTGGAGATAGCGACCGTCGCGCATATCGGGAAACCGGCATGATGAAGCTGAACATCTCCCCGGCGCCTTATCCGGGCGCGCCGGTGGTGGTTCTGAGCGCCGGGCTCGGCGGTGCGGGCGGCTACTGGCTACCGCAGCGGGCGGCGCTCGAACCGCACTATCAGCTGGTGAGCTATGACCATAACGGCACCGGCGAAAACGGCGGCCCGCTGCCGACAGGCTACAGCATGGCGGCCATGGCGCAGGAGCTTAACGCGGCGCTGCAGGCGGCGGGAATCGAACGTTTTGCGCTGGTCGGCCACGCCCTGGGCGCGCTGATTGGCCTACAGCTGGCGCTGGACTATCCCGCAGCGGTAAGCGCCCTGGTACTGGTAAATGGCTGGCTGACGCTCTCCCCGCATACCCGCCGCTGCTTCCTGGTACGCGAACGCCTGCTGCACGCGGGCGGCGCGCAGGCATGGGTGGAGGCGCAGCCGCTGTTCCTCTACCCGGCGGAGTGGATGGCCTCGCGCCTGCCGCGGCTGGAGGCCGAAGACGCGCTCGCCATCAGCCATTTCCAGGGCAAAGAGAATCTATTGAAGAGGCTGAACGCCCTCAAGCAGGCCGACTTTTCGCGCCGGGCGGCAGCGATAACCTGTCCGACGCTGATTATCAGCGCCGCTGACGATCTGCTGGTCCCGGCCTCCTGCTCCCGGGTGCTTCAGGCGGCAATCCCCGGCAGCCAGCTGGCGGAAATGGCCTGGGGCGGCCACGCCTGCAACGTCACCGATACCGCCACCTTTAACCCTATTTTATGCGACGGGCTGGCCGCGATGCTGCCCGTCCCCCAGGAGAACCTATGAGCGAAGCCATTAGCCCGGCCGCCTGCGCCGCGCTGTTTACCGAGGCCCGAACCCACAACGGCTGGCTGGATAAGCCGGTCAGCGACGAGCAACTGCGTGAAGTCTACGACTTGCTGAAAATGGGGCCGACCTCCGCCAACTGCTCCCCGGCGCGCATCGTCTTCGTGCGCACGGTGGAAGGCAAAGCGAAGCTGCGCCCGGCCCTGTCGAGCGGCAATGTCGAGAAAACCATGCAGGCGCCGGTCACCGCTATCGTCGCCTGGGACCGCGCATTTTACGATCGGCTGCCGGAGCTGTTCCCCCACGGCGACGCCCGCAGCTGGTTTACCTCCAGCCCGCAGATGGCGGAGGAAACCGCCTTTCGCAATAGCTCACTGCAGGCGGCATACCTGATTTTCGCCTGCCGCGCACTGGGCCTGGACACCGGCCCGATGTCGGGCTTTGACCGCGACAAAGTCGATGCGGCGTTTTTTGCCGACGGCGCCTGGAAGAGCAACCTGCTGATCAATATCGGCTACGGCGATCCCGGCAAGCTGTACGGCCGCCTGCCGCGTCTGCCGTTTGATGATGCCTGCCAGCTGGCATAAGGAGCCCGTATGTCTCTTGCCGATAAACAAAGCTTTCGCGACGCCATGGCCCACGTCGGGGCGGCGGTGAACATTATCACCACTGATGGTCCGGCTGGCCGCGCCGGCTTTACCGCCAGCGCAGTCTGCAGCGTCACCGACGCGCCGCCCACGCTGCTGGTCTGCCTGAATCGCTCCGCCTCGGTGTGGCCGATCTTCAGCCAGCACCAGGCACTGTGCGTCAACACCCTGGCGGCTGGCCAGGAGGAACTCTCGAACGTTTTCGGCGGTAAAACGCCGATGGCGGAGCGCTTCGCCGCCGCCGACTGGCAAACCGGCGCGACCGGCTGCCCGCGTCTGGAAGCGGCGCTGGTCAGCTTCGACTGCCGCATCAGCCAGATCGTCAGCGTCGGGACTCATGACATTCTGTTTTGCGAAGTGGCGGCGATTGTACGCCATCCGGAACCGCGCGGACTGATGTGGTTCGACCGCGGCTACCACACGCTGATGCGTCCAGCCTGTTAACCCTAAACCCAGGATCTCATCATGGCTCTCTTCGATTTTCCTCGCTGGCAGTTAACCTCCCCCTCCGCCGCCTCCGGCGTCGTCGCTCCCGATGAACGGCTGTCGGTCGGGCAAACCGTGGTGATGGGCGTGCAGCACGCGGTGGCGATGTTTGGCGCAACCGTTCTGATGCCAATCCTGATGGGGCTGGATCCCAATCTGTCGATCCTGATGTCCGGCGTCGGCACCCTGCTGTTCTTTTTGGTTACCGGCGGGCGCGTGCCGAGCTACCTGGGCTCCAGCGCCGCCTTCGTCGGCGTGGTGATCGCCGTCACCGGCTTCAACGGCCAGGGGCTTAACCCGCACCTCAGCGTCGCGCTGGGCGGGATTATTCTCTGCGGACTGGTTTATACCCTGATTGGCCTGGTGGTGATGAAAATCGGCACCCGCTGGATCGAGCGGCTGATGCCGCCGGTAGTCACCGGCGCGGTAGTCATGGCGATCGGTCTTAACCTCGCGCCAATCGCGGTGCGCAGCGTATCAGCGACGCCATTTGACGGCTGGATGGCGGTGCTGACTGTGCTGTGCATCGGTCTGGTGGCGGTGTTTACCCGCGGAATGCTGCAGCGGCTGCTGATCCTCGTCGGGTTGATTATCGCCTGCGCGCTCTACGCGCTGCTGGCCAACGGCCTCGGGCTGGGCAAGCCCCTGGATTTTAGCTTGCTTGCGCAGGCAGCGTGGTTTGGCTTGCCGCAGATAACCGCCCCGACCTTTAACGGCCAGGCGATGATGCTGATCACCCCCGTAGCGGTGATTCTGGTGGCGGAAAATCTCGGTCACCTGAAGGCGGTGGCCGGGATGACCGGACGCAATATGGACCCGTATATGGGGCGGGCGTTCGTCGGCGACGGACTGGCAACGATGCTCTCCGGCTCGGTTGGCGGCAGCGGGGTGACCACCTACGCGGAGAATATCGGCGTAATGGCGGTCACCAAAGTGTACTCAACGCTGGTGTTCGTCGCGGCGGCGCTGATTGCGATGCTGCTTGGATTTTCACCGAAATTCGGCGCGCTGATCCATACCATTCCGGGACCGGTGATCGGCGGCGCATCGATTGTGGTGTTTGGCCTGATTGCCGTCGCGGGCGCGCGAATTTGGGTGCAGAACCGCGTGGATTTGAGCCAGAACGCGAATCTGATTATGGTGGCGGTGACGCTGGTGCTGGGGGCGGGCGATTTCGCGCTTTCTCTCGGCGGCTTCACCCTCGGCGGGATCGGTACGGCCACCTTCGGCGCGATCCTGCTGCACGCTCTGCTTAACCGCCGTCCGCGTGAGGCCGGGCAAACCAACGTCACCCCGGTATGAAAGCGTGCGACGCCTGAAGACCCGTTAACGGAAGCGGCGCTTAACGCGCCTTGCCCCGGATACCGGTCCGCAGGCAACGGTAAACCCGTAGCCCGGTTAAGGCGTTTACGCCGTGAGCCGGGCGTTCCTCCCGCTCAACGGCAGCTGCGAAGAGAAAAAAAACCGCCGACGTGACGTCGGCGGCGAGGGTGATGGGGTCGGGCCCGGGAGATTAACCCCCATCAGCAAACAATCAGGGGACGCTAGCTTTCGCGGCTACCATGACTGTTTTTACCCCCTTTCTTACCCGCTTCGGATGCGCGTTGAGGATCGTTTTTAAAGTTCCCCCCGCTGTGCTGGCCACCTTTACGACCTGCTTCTGATGCTCTTTCACGGTCTTCGGCAAAGTTGCCGGCACCGCCACGATGGTTTGCCATTACTGACCTCCATTTAGGTTAGACATCATGCTGCATTAGGTGAAACACGAGGCTCAGGCCTCCGCGATACGGGTTGCGTATCACGTGCTTTTAAGGTTAGCGAAGGAAAACCGCGTCGGAGGGATATCGTCACATTCTGAAATAGATTTTGTATAAGAACTGCTGCTATTACGCCGGGCGCGCGCTAAGCGGCTCTTATGACAGCCTAAAATGGCGCCACTAAAGATGTATCTTTTTGCAACAGCCCTCGTTTTTTGCAATTTTGTTATAAATCAAATAAATGATTGTTGCATTTGCACTCTTCGCCACAAGTCTTATCTTTAAAGATAGCCAGTCAACTGGCTGGCACATAACGCAACCGAGGAGTGATGCAAATGGCTAAGATTCTGGTCATCTTACATACCTAAACACGATATGTAAAGAATCAAATACTTGGCTTACCAAATGATGAAACTTTAATCAAAATAGGTAAGCTTTATGAAACACATTCGTTTAACTCGCGGTCACGTGATTGGCCTTGCTCTGTCCGCTGGTGTCATCCTTGGTGCTGCTCTTTCTGCTCCTGCCCGTGCTGCTAACCTTGACGCACAATATGAAGTCCGTGGTGGTCGTGTATGCGTCTACATCGTCAAGGTCGTGAATACTTCCTGTCTATCCCGTGGTCTCAACGGTGCTCTTTCTATCTCCCAGACGCTGACGTTGTAGAAGGAGGTGACACCGAATGATTATCATCAATACTCAAAACCTGTTCGACCTTCTGACTATCCCTATGGGAATACTTGCCGCATTGATGCTCGTAGCTGACAGACTCTGGATAAACAAAATCTCTCCTCCGAAGAAGAAAGATGACTCTGACAAGAAGGATGGTGAGTGATAGCACATCTCCCCTTCTGTCAATTGACGAATTTTCAACAGGTGAGACTGTAGAAATTATCGGTGGTCAATTTCAGATGGTGAATAGAAAGCTATGCTCAGATGAAAATACAAGACAGGTGATAGCATGAAGTTGAATAAATTTGTGGCGGGATTTGTAGCAGTGGCGGCTTTGTTTGGTGCATACCGTTATGGTGCATCTCTGGGTTCAGACTGGCGCGATGAGTACCACCTGAAGAATGACCTTCGGGGGAGTGTCCTTTATGAGTGTGAGTCTCAGTTTTCAGATAAAACACGGAACCGTGATATCTATGTTGACTATGGTAATCAGCGTGTTTTCTATTCGAATGATGTTGATATCTACTACACGACCCACAACACAACGGTCACGAAGGGTGCCATCTCCATTGATGTCATGAACAATGGTTATTATGTGTCTCTGATGACGATGGACAATGGCGTGACTCGCATCTTCCTGAAGAGTAATGCACATATTATCGATTCTCTGTTCTGTACTGCAAAGGAGTAGAGATATGGGTAAAAAGAAGAAGGTGAAGCCTGTTGAAGCTCCGAAGAGACGACTGACCAAAGTGGAAAGAGCATTGCGACAGTCAAACATCTCTCTGCGTGGTGCAATAGTGTCTGAGTTTCCTTCCGCACACTTACCTCCAGAGCCTTCTGTTGAATTCATCGAGAAACAGGGCGTCAATCACGCTCATCACGACACGTGGACAGGTGTTAAGAAGTTTACACATTATCGCAGAAGACAAGCACGGAGACCTTGACAAAGAGTATGCCCGTAATCGTCGTCTGTACGCGCTGTAAGAGAGAAGAATTGTGAAGTGACAGATTGCCAATAGAACGACAAAAACCCCGTATAGAGCGTCCTGTGAAGGATTTGACCTATACGGGGTTTCTTTTTACATGACCGACTCTACGGCTCGTTTAAAGCAACTTGCCAATGCTATTGAACAGAGTGACCTGCTCCCCGTTGATTAATACACCCCGATGTTAGTAATGTCTTCATAAGCCACATGAGGACATCCCCATGAAGAAGCGTTTTTCCTGCTGTTCGGGGCTCTTTGGCGGCACGAACTGCATTGTCGGTTGCATCAGAGCCACTGCGATGGCCTGCGCATCATTACCATCATTTTTTTGCCCGCGGACAGCTGATGCGCATTTATCAGGGCGCATCGCTGAGCTGGCACTGGAGCGCAGGCGTTTTGGCTACCGCCGCATCTGGCAGCTGTTGCGTCGGGAGGGCCTTCACGTCAATCACAAGCGGGTATAAATGCCATTCGTGCCAACGGTAATCTTGCAGATGTTGATGAAGAAGCCATTGTTGGTGGTGATTACATTGCCATTAAAACAACCGCAAAACTCCAAGAAGTTCACCATGCAATTGAATGTCTGCTGATTAATTACGGGCAAGATTGCGAGATTGTCAGCTTCCAGAAAGCTGCACTTGAATTCCTGAAAATAAAACTGCTGGCAAACATCTACATAAGCACCATTAAACTAATCGGAAACTCCTACATGCTTATAAAATAATAAACCCGCCTTTTGAGCGGGTTTTGTCGTTTCTGTTATTTACCTTCTTCCGGTAAATATCCCGGTTCAGGTTCTACTTCCGGGAATTCCCTGTCATCGACACCACTATCAGATTCTTTCTCATTGGCATTGTAAACCGCTGGCAGGTTCTGCCCGATGATATCCAGCACTTCACGGTGTTACTCTTCGTCCGTCGCTTCTGTGAAGGATAGCGTATGGTCATATTTCCCTTCGAGTGAGAAACCTTCGATGACGTTACCGTTGTGAAGGTAGACATCAACCAACTTGTCACGACTATTGACGACAATTTCCCTCACCAACTTCTTGATGATGATATGCGCTTCAGTTCGACCTTCGACAGTCTCAAAATTCAATTTGGACAAATCCATGTCAACAACAGAATCAACACGTGCTTTCTCCCGTTTGAGTTCAAACAGTACAGAATCTTTCTCTTTATGCTTAGCATCCAGAGCATCACGAATCTGTGTGATGTTGGGAAGTGCAATCAGGGTCTCTGTCAGTTTGGCTAACTCATCATCAATCCGCTGAATATCACGCTGCAACTCTTCCAGTCTGGTAGCGTCAACATGCTCATCGAAAAGCTGTGACAGCTTGCTGAAGAGTCTGTTGCAAAGCTCTGTATCAAGCGTTTTACGGCTTACAGCACCATAGGGACAACGTTTCTCAGACATACCATTACAGCGATATGTTCCTTGATAGTTTGGTTTGCGAATCCCTGAAGGCTGCATTGTAAGACCGCAGGCACACCTGATGATTGTCCTGAAGATATTCGTATATAGCCAATGCTCGCCTTTGGTGATTCTGCCCTTCCCCGTTTCTGACAGGAGCTGTTGAACAGCGTAGAAAGTCTGGTCATCGACAATGCGCGGATAATAGTCAGGAATCTCTTCCCGCAACACTGTCTTGTAGTCTTCCTTGGATATTTTTGCAGGAAGGTAACCAAGCGTTGCACGCGATGTCAGGAGACACTTCACAGACAATGCTGACCAGTTTCCTCCGCCCGGTTTAGCAGTCTTGGAGATACGAACCTTCCTGTCATTGATGGGAGGCTTCCCGCTCTCGTTAAGCCACTTGGTCACAGCGAACATCGACATACCTGAAAGACGCTTCTTGAAGATGTCACGAACAAGTTCAGCCTTGTCTGGGATGATGTAGAAAGCGGTTCGTTCTTCGTTGAGTTCTAACCAACCGGGTGCTTGCTTACCAAGTGGTTTCTTTGACAGTTTCGCTTCCTTGGTCTTAGCGCTCCACACCTCTAATGTGCGTTGCTGTTTGACAAGGGATTCCTCATGCGCACGTTGCGCTATCAGGATGTGTTTAATCAGTTTGAACGGGTCAGAAAGCGATGATTTATCATAGGTCTCGTTGTCTGACAAGGTAATAATCTCGACACCTTTGTGCAGAATCTGGCGAACATCTTCAACAGCATCGTCATTATCTGCGCGTGACATACGGTCGAAACCTTCACAGGCAATGACACTACCCGCCTTGATAGTCCCGTTCATGACGTTGTCAAACATCCGTTTAAACTCGCCATCTGCTTTGTGTTTCTGATGGAAGCCTGATTTCCCTTTGTCTACATAACGATGTGTAGGCGAAGTGTAGAATTTATGACTATGCTTTTTATAGAAGTTGTCGAACATGGAGTTCTGACGACGCAACGAATCGCCTGAATCCTGCTCTGATGTGCTCCATCTGACATACTGAACTAACAGTTCCAATTTTGATTTCTCCAAAAACGATTACATAAGGATAACACACATGTCATCATCTGAACTACGCGGCAAGCCACGTATACTGGTGCTTTATTATTCTATGTACGGACACATCGAGACCATGGCGCATGCCGTCGCCGAAGGGGCAAACAAGGTAGATGGCGTTGAAGTGGTCGTGAAGCGCGTACCGGAAACCATGCAGGCAGAGGTGTTTGCCAAAGCAGGCGGGAAAACGCAAAACGCGCCCGTCGCCACGCCGCAGGAGCTGGCGGAGTACGACGCCATCATCTTTGGTACCCCTACCCGTTTCGGCAATATGTCCGGACAAATGCGCACCTTCCTCGATCAGACCGGCGGCCTGTGGGCATCCGGCGCGCTGTACGGCAAGCTGGCCAGCGTGTTCAGCTCAACCGGCACCGGCGGCGGCCAGGAACAAACCATTACCTCAACCTGGACCACCCTTGCGCACCACGGGATGATTATTGTGCCGATCGGCTACGGCGCCCAGGAGCTATTTGATGTCTCGCAGGTTCGCGGCGGTACGCCTTACGGCGCCACCACCATCGCCGGCGGCGACGGCTCGCGTCAGCCGAGCGAAGAGGAGCTGGCGATTGCCCGTTATCAGGGAGAGCACGTTGCTGGCCTGGCAGTAAAACTACACGGTTAATCTTCAGCAGGAGGAAAGCATGCCGAATCAAGAAGCAAAGGCCCATCGCGTCGGTGAGTGGGCAAGTCTGCGCAATACGTCTCCTGAAATTGCCGAGGCGATTTTTGAATTAGCCCATTACGATGAAAAGCTGGCGGAGAAAATCTGGGAGGAAGGCAGCGATGAAGTCCTGCCCCTCGCCTTCGCTAAAACGGACAAAGACTCCCTGTTCTGGGGCGAACAAACTATCGAACGCAAGAACGTGTAGCCCGAACAGGTACACAGTACCGCCTCCGGGAGTTCTTGCATGAGCTTCCCGGAGGCGACGCGTTGCGCCTGTCCGGGCTACAAGACCAGGCTAAACATCGGCAGTAAGACCCGGATTGCTCCGGGTTTTTTATGCTCTGTTATTTTGTCGCCTCGGCCATCACCTTTTTAAAGGTGTCCATCGGGCAGAAGCCGTTATCATCGACCGGACAGCCGTTCAGCGCCAGCGTCACCCGCTGCGGCGGCGACTGCAGGGTTAACGCATCGGCATTGCGCAACTGCTCGGTGCTTTGATAGACGTACTCAATCTTCATCAAATCACGATTGCCGCCGTTATCATGCCAGCGCTGGAATACCAGCTTGCCGCCGATAGGCGTGCGCTCGTACTGGTTATGCAGCTGATAGGGTTTAAAATCCAGCGCCGTCAGCAGCGAAGCGATGTTGGAGTCGTGTCCCACCAGCAGCGTCACTTTCGCCGCCTTCGCCGCATCGCCCACCAGCGCGTTATCAATATATTTCACCAGCGGCTTAGCCACGTTGCGCGCCACTTCAGGGGAAGTAAACAGGCTATCCTGATAGCCGTTTTTCAGCTTCGACAGCACCTGCCACTGCTTATCGGTTTTGATTTCGCCCCAGGCGACCTGGTCTTTCGGGAACCCCTCGTAATACTGCAGCGTAAAGGCGTCAACCAGCGAGTTACCGACCTTAAGCGGACCGGAAACGCCCGGTTCCTGCTGATATTTGGCGCTAAAGGTATCTTTCCCTTCGCTCAGGGAGCACTGCTGTTTCTCTTTGCAGGACGGAGAATTGCGGTAGTCGGTAATCGCCTCCAGCAGCTTATAACTTTCGCCCAGCTGCATCCCCTGCCGCTCTTTCTCCATCGCTTGCACCGCCTTTTCGCTGAAAGCGGCGGAATCGTCGACGATCACCGGATTAAACGTTGGGTCCATGGTGCCCATTTTTTCCTGATGGTGCACCGTCACCCCGCAGCCGGGAAACGCGCCGGTAATAAAGAACTGCGCGGTCGCGACGGTACGCTGCAGGCTATTGGCATAGGCGTAGACCGCGTTCTCCGGCGGACATTCGCCGCTGGTCACTAGCCCCTGCTGCGCCAGCCATTCACGCATATAGTGCCCCATATAGACTTCCAGTACCCCGCCCTTGGTCGTCAGCTGACCGCCGGGAACATCCCACTCCGGCCAGGATTTCGGCGTGGATTGCTCCAGCACGCTGCCGTTGTTCGCCAGCGGCGCGCGCAGGTTATGGCGGCTCATGATCAGTACCTGCTGAAGCTGATACCCTTCCGGTGCGGCCTGCTCCTGCGCCTGGACGCCAGCGGACAGTAAGACAACGCCGGCCACGGCGGCGGCGAGTAGACTTTTTCTCATCCCTTAACCCTCAGTCAGTGATTATCATCGCCTTAATTGTGACAAATTTATGACATTTTTCCGGGCAATGGCTCGCAAAGTGCGGAAAGAATTACACTTTCCGCCATGACGCAGGAAGAGTGAAATCAGAGGGATGGCGTTACTCCGGCAGCGGCACCGCCGCAAGGGTACAGATAGCTTCATGCTTGCCGCCGCGATGGTCGACGATCAGCACTTTATCGCCGGCTTTTTTACCTTCGCAGGGTTTTAAAACCTGATCGACAATACGTTCGCGAATTGACGGGTTCCCGGGATCGGCCAGGCTATTGAATGACGTCAGAACCAGCAGTGGCCCAACAACAGCGATGATTTGCTTATTAACCATTTGTTACTCTCACCCCTTATTTAGCGGGCCAAGGGTAGCAGCCCGTCGCGCGCTCGTCTGTAAATTCGCTTAACCGAGTGTTACTCGTTCATTTTTTCACCATCACCGCGCTTTACTCTTCACATTTATTCATGTAAATAATAATTTCAGTGCATTGCTGGCAGTCTATTCTCGTCTGATTCATCGGGTCATCTTTAAGAAATATCCCGATGCTATTATCCCGATATCACGGTATTTTTTCTTCATGTTAAACATAACATTAGGTTAATCTATGTCAGGTATCCTGCTCTTTATCGTCGCGGTGGTTTTGCTGGGAGTAGCCATCTACAGCCTGGTCTCCTATGTCAAGGATCGGCGCTCCGCACAGCTGCCAACCCATAAGAAAAAGAAATAATTCATCCTCACTATTCTTACCTTCTGCCCCTGCTATTTCTCCCCGACTGCCTGATTTCAAACGAGAATGAAAAAAAGAAGGCAGGCTCGCCGGCCTGCCTTTATGTGTGAGTTAAAAATCGTTACGATTCCCAGGCCTGTTCCGCTTTAGCCCCGTCAAACTGCGGCGGCGGCTTACGGAAACGGCGGGTCAGATAAGTCAGATACAGCAAACCCAGCCCCGCCCATATCAGACCGAGCGTCAGCGAGGTCGCCTCCAGGTTAATCCACAGAACGCCCACCGTCAGCGCACCGACCATCGGCAGCAGCAGATAGTGAAAGCGATCTTTCCAGGTTTTGTTAAACCCCTTACGCCGCCAGAAGTGATTAAACACCGACAGGTTAACGAAGGTGAACGCCACCAGCGCGCCAAAGTTAATTAGCGCCGTGGCGGTAACCAGGTCGAAGAACAGCGCCGACAGTGCGACGATGCCCACCATGATCACATTCAGCGCCGGAGTCCGCCATTTTGGATGGACATAGCCGAAAATGCGCTCCGGGAAAACGTTATCACGGCCCATAACGTACAGCAGGCGAGAAACGCTGGCGTGTGAGGCCAGGCCTGACGCCAGGGTATTCACAAAGGTGGTGCACAGGAAAATCGACTGGAACAGCTTGCCGCCGACGTAGAGGGCGATCTCCGGCAGCGCCGCGTCCGGGTCTTTAAAACGGCTAATATCGGGGAAAAAGAGCTGCATAAAGAACGAGGCGGCAATAAAAATCACCCCGCCGTAGACCGCGGTCAGGAAGATGGCTTTCGGGATCACCCGCGCGGCGTCCGGCGTCTCTTCGGAAAGGGTCGTCACCGCATCAAAGCCGAGGAACGAAAAGCAGACTATCGTCGCCCCGGTAATAATCGGGATCAGGTGCGCATTCTGGCTAATAAACGGCTGGAGCGACCAGACGGTACCGACGCCCTCCCCCTTATGCAGCCCCTGCACCACCAGCACGATAAAGACCACCATGATTGAGATCTGCACCAGCACGAACAGGGTATTGAAGTTCGCCACCAAATTGACGCTTTTCAGGTTCGCCGCGGTCAGAATGGCCACAAACGTCACCACCCATACCCAGGGCGGCACGTCCGGAAACAGCGCGGAAAAATAAATTTTGGCCAGCAGAACGTTGATCATCGGCAGGAACAGATAATCCAGCAGCGAAGACCAGCCCACCATAAACCCGACGTGCGGGCTGATCGACTTTTGCGCGTAGGTATACGCCGATCCCGCCTGCGGAAACTGGCGTACCAGCTTACCGTAGCTAATGGCGGTAAACAGCACGCCGGCCAGCGCCAGCAGATAGGAGGCCGGAACGTGGCCGTTGCTAATGCCGGAAACGATGCCGAAGGTATCAAAAACCGTCATCGGGGTCAGATAGGCGAGGCCCATCATCACCACCTGCCACAGCTTGAGAGACTTGCGCAGCCGTGGTTTGCCCGCTTCAGAGGCGTTATCGAGAGAGGTGTTAATAGCCATGGCCATTTCCCCCGCTGCACATCCGGGTTTGCGGTCGTAGAGACCGGGAAACCAACCTGCTTCGCAACGGGGTTAATGGCAAATCAAAAGGTAAAAAGAACCGACGAGCGGTGGCGGCGCACTCCATGCGGCCATGACGGCCCCCTTCTCCCTGCGGATATTTAAACATCTGCATCATTTCCTACCTCGTTACACACTGTGTCGTTAACTGAAGCCCCGTTGCCGCCTGCGCTCCTTAACGCGGCATCCGGGAATGGCTGGGCTCCCAGCAAAAACGTCCGACCAGGCTCCGCTCAGGCCGTATGATGCTACTCGTGATAACGCTAAGCTGCCCCCTGCGGGGCGGCAATCAGGCGTTTTTCAACATCCACTCGATTTCGGTTTCCGTGATCAGCCGCTCAAACTGCAGTAATTCGTCGTTTTTACAGGCGTGATAAACGTGGCAGAAACGTTCGCCAAGCCGTTCGCGCAGGTGATCGTTTTGCATAAACTCCCACAGCGCATCGCTCTGGCGAATCGGGAACGGCAGCCCCTCCTGCTCAAGGCCGTTGCCTTCCACCTCTTCCTGTAACGGCAGCGGATTATCCAGACCGTGGAGGATGCCGGCGAAAATCGCCGCCATCACCAGGTACGGGTTGGCGTCCGCCCCGGCCACGCGATATTCGACGCGGTGGTTGTGCCGATCGCCGCACGGAATGCGCAGCGCCACCGTTCGGTTGTTGTGCCCCCACGACGCCTGGGTCGGCACGTACATTCCCGGTTGGAAACGACGATACGAGTTGACGTTCGGTGCCAGCAGCGCCATCGACGCCGGCATCAGATCAATCATCCCGGCGAGCGCGCGTTTTAACATCGCGGAATCTTCGCCGTCCGCGTCCGCCAGCACGTTCTCGCCTTTGTTGTTCTGCATGCTGATATGGATATGCATCCCGCTACCGGCGTGCTCTTCATAGGGTTTGGCCATAAAAGTGGCGTGCATCTTATGCTTCTCCGCCATTAAACGCACGAGACGTTTTAACGCCAGCGCGTCATCGCAGGCGTCGAGCACGTTATCGGTATGGTGGAGGTTGATTTCAAACTGACCGGGAGAGGCTTCCGCCACCGCGCCGTCGGCGGGGATCAGCTGAAGCTGGGCGATCTCATCGATTTCGTTCAGCACGTCGGCAAAGTGGTTGAGGTTGTCGACGGAGTAAACCTGGCTTTGGGTATTGCGATCGCCGGTTCCCGGCGCGCACGGCGGCTGCAGGTAACCTTCCGCGTCGCGCTTGCGGTCAAGTAAATAGAACTCCAGCTCTACCGCTACCACGGGGAACAGCCCGCGCTGGCGCAGCTGCTGCCAGAGCCGGTTAAGAACGTTCCGCGGCTCAACGTCAAAGGGAGCGCCATCTTCATCAACCATGGTCAGCAGAACCTGACCAATGTATTCCGGGTCCGCCGCCGACGGCGTTAAGGTTCCCAGCACCGGTACGCAGGTGCGATCCGGTTCGCCCATCTCCTGGCCGAGTCCCGCCTCTTCCACCACGTTGCCGAGAATGTCCATCGCGAACACCGAAGCCGGGAAATAGCAGCCCTTCTCCAGTTTGCTCAGGCCAGACACCGGGATCCGCTTACCGCGGAAGCAGCCGTTCAGGTCGGTTAACAGTACATCTACGTATTGCGTATTGGGGTAACGCTCGAGGTAGCGCTTCACTTCCCAGGTGAATGCGCTGACCCGTCTCTCTTCCGACTGCTGAACAAAATTCTCAACTTCTACGATATTGGTTTCCATGATTCACCGCCGTTGTTTTAGTTTCGGACCCTGAATGGCACTGTTAAATATAATGTCCACCATTGGAATGTGTATGCAAACAAATTGTTTGTCAAATGTTAAATTAAGTTTGCAAAGGGCTATATCCACTGCTAGATTGAGAAAATATTGAACGAAATGGCCGTTTTACCCGCTAATCCGGTCATAATTTAGTCCACTTTGTGAGGGCGATCATGGAAAATATAATGTACAAGCCAGTTATTGGCGTGGTGATGTGTCGAAACAGGCTTAAGGGTCACCAGACCCAGACTCTGCAAGAGAAGTATCTGAACGCGATTGTTAACGCCGGCGGCGTGCCGATTGCCCTACCGCACGCGCTGGCGGAGCCGGAACTGCTTTCCGCGCTACTGCCAAAACTGGACGGCATTTATCTGCCCGGCAGCCCGAGCAACGTACAGCCGCACCTCTATGGTGAAAACGGCGATGAGCCTGACGCCGATCCCGGGCGTGATCTTCTGAGCATGGCGCTGATCGACGCCGCGCTCGAAAGGCGCATCCCCATTTTCGCCATCTGCCGTGGACTACAGGAACTTGTTGTCGCCACCGGCGGGACTCTGTATCGTCGTCTGTTCGAGCAGCCTGAGCTTCTTGAGCACCGCGAGGACCCCGAACTTCCCGTCGAGCAGCAATATGCGCCCTCGCATGAAGTTCAGGTTCAGGAAGGAGGATTACTTTCTCAGTTAATACCGGGCTGCAACACGTTTTGGGTAAACTCGTTACACGGACAGGGAGCGAAAACCACGGGTCCACGGCTGCGCGTGGAGGCGCGTTCTCCCGACGGGCTGGCGGAAGCGGTCAGCGTTAACGACCATCCTTTCGCCCTCGGCGTGCAGTGGCATCCTGAATGGAACAGTAGCGAATACGCCCTGTCGCGAATGTTGTTTGAGGGTTTTATCACCGCCTGTCAGAACTATAGCCAAAATAATTCAAGTTGCAGGAAAGCGGCAAGTGAGCGACAAATTCGTCGGGAACGAATTTGACCAGCCGAAGGCTGGCCTCCGGTGAGAGGCAGGAGCCTCTCATTAATCCCCAGGAGCTTACTGGAGTAAGTGACTGGGGTGAGCGAGCAAAGCCAACGCGCAAGCGACTTGAAGTATGACGGGTATATGTCGCTGAAAAACAGCGACTCTGACCACTACCGTTAAGGAAATGCAAATATGAGCGATGACGGACTGGCGCCAGGGAAACGTCTGTCAGAGATCCGCCAACAGCTGGGTCTCTCACAGCGTCGTGCCGCCGAACTGTCTGGGTTAACACATAGTGCCATCAGCACCATAGAACAGGACAAAGTCAGTCCTGCCATCAGTACGCTGCAAAAGCTGCTGAAAGTCTACGGGCTGTCGCTCTCGGAATTCTTTTCTGAACCAGAAAAACCGGCTGAACCTCAGGTGGTTATCAATCAGGACGATCTGATTGAAATCGGCAGTCAGGGGGTGTCGATGAAACTGGTTCACAATGGCAATCCGAACCGCACGCTGGCGATGATTTTTGAAACGTACCAGCCTGGAACCACAACCGGGGAGAGGATTAAGCATCAGGGTGAGGAGATAGGCACCATACTGGAGGGTGAAGTCGTGCTGACCATTAACGGTCAGACGTATCACCTGGTGGCTGGGCAAAGCTATGCCATTAACACCGGCATACCGCATAGCTTCAGCAACACCTCGGCGGGTATCTGCCGAATCATCAGCGCCCATACTCCCACCACATTCTGATTTTTTAGCCTGAGGTTTTCTCAGGCTTTCTTCAGGCCTGCACCGTCGGAGTTTATTCCGGCGGCGCGAAGAAAACGCAGTTCACCTTGCGCGATGCGGAAAAACGTATTCCGCTGGCCCCGGATAATTTACGCCCGTTAACGGGCAATTTAAACGGTACTCAACCCCGGGGACGCCCTACGCCCTGAGGGTCTGAAATCACCACTTTTTTATTTTTCCGATTATGTCATTAAGGAGTCATGATGGATTTTCACAACCTGGCTTACTGGCAACAAAAAGCTCGCGAATTGACGATTGAAACGCGGCTATTTATTAACGGCGAGTACAGCGCCGCCGCCGATAATAGCGTGTTTACCACCGTCGACCCGGCGGCGCAGCAGACCCTTGCCGAGGTCGCGCGCGGCAAAAAAGCCGACGTCGATCGCGCGGTCCAGGCCGCCCGCGGCGTTTTCGATCGCGGCGACTGGTCGCAGGCGTCTCCTGCCCAGCGCAAAGCGGTGCTGACAAAATTCGCCGACCTGATGGACGCCCATCGCGAAGAGCTGGCGCTGCTGGAAACCCTCGATACCGGCAAACCGATCCGTCACAGCCTGCGCGACGATATCCCCGGCGCCGCTCGCGCGATTCGCTGGTATGCCGAAGCTATCGATAAAGTCTACGGCGAAGTCGCCCCCACCAGCGGCAACGAACTGGCCATGATCGTTCGCGAACCGATTGGCGTGATTGCGGCGGTAGTGCCGTGGAATTTCCCACTGCTGCTGGCCTGCTGGAAGCTTGGCCCGGCGCTGGCGTCAGGCAACAGCGTGGTGCTTAAGCCGTCGGAAAAATCCCCCCTTACCGCTCTGCGTCTGGCGGGCTTAGCAAAACAGGCCGGACTGCCGGACGGCGTATTTAACGTGGTGAGCGGTTTCGGCCATGAAGCCGGTCAGGCGCTGGCGCTGCATCCGGACGTCGAAGTGATTACCTTTACCGGCTCCACCCGCACCGGTAAACAGCTGCTGAAAGACGCGGGCAACAGCAATATGAAGCGCGTCTGGCTGGAGGCGGGCGGTAAAAGCGCCAATATTGTCTTTGCCGACTGCCCGGACCTGCAAAAAGCGGTTAACGCCACCGCCGGCGGTATTTTTTACAACCAGGGTCAGGTCTGTATCGCCGGTACCCGCCTGCTGTTGGAAGAGAGCATCGCCGACCGCTTTCTCGACCTGCTAAAAGAGCAGGCAAAGGGCTGGCAGCCGGGCAATCCGCTCGACCCGAATACCACCATGGGCATGCTGATCGACAACAGCCACGCCGATAGCGTCCACAGCTTTATTCGCGCCGGCGAAGCGCACAGCACGCTGCTGCTGGATGGACGTAAAAATCCGTGGCCCGCGGCGGTCGGCCCGACCATCTTCGTCGATGTCGACCCCGCCTCCCCGCTCAGCCAGGAGGAGATCTTCGGCCCGGTGCTGGTGGTGACCCGCTTTCACACCGAAGAGCAGGCGCTGGCGCTGGCCAACGATAGCCGCTACGGCCTCGGCGCAGCGGTCTGGACCCGCGATCTCTCCCGCGCTCACCGCGTTAGCCGCCGTCTGAAAGCCGGCTCCGTCTTCGTGAACAACTACAACGATGGCGATATGACCGTGCCGTTCGGCGGCTATAAGCAGAGCGGTAACGGACGCGATAAGTCCCTGCACGCCCTGGAAAAATTCACTGAACTGAAAACTATCTGGATTGCCCTGGAGTCTTAATCATGAGCGAACATACCACCAGCTATTATGCCGCCAGCGCTAACCGCTATGAGCCGTTCCCGATGCTGGACGAATCAATCAGCTGCGACGTCTGCATCGTCGGCGGCGGCTATACCGGCCTCTCATCGGCGCTGCATCTGGCCGAAATGGGCTACGATGTGGTGCTGCTTGAAGGCGCGCGCATCGGCTTCGGCGCCAGCGGGCGGAACGGCGGCCAGCTGGTTAACTCCTATAGCCGCGATATCGACGTTATCGAGAAAACCTACGGCCCGGACGCCGCGAAGATGCTCGGCAGCATGATGTTTGAAGGTGGCGACATTATTCGCGAGCGCATCCAACGCTATCAAATCCAGTGCGACTATCGCCCCGGCGGGCTATTTGTCGCGTTGAACCATAAACAGCTGGAGACGCTGGAAGAGCAGAAGGCGAACTGGGAGCGCTACGGCAATACCCAGCTGGAGCTGCTGGATGCCAGCGCTATTCGCCGCGAAGTGGACAGCGACCGCTACGCCGGCGCCCTGCTGGACCACAGCGGCGGCCATATTCATCCGCTGAACCTGGCGATTGGCGAGGCGGACGCCATTCGGCTGAACGGCGGTCGGGTTTACGAACAATCACCGGTCACCCGCATTCAGCACAGCAGCCCTGCGGTGGTGACCACCGAACGCGGGCAGGTCACCGCCCGCTACGTGATCGTCGCCGGTAACGCCTATCTCGGCGATAAGCTCGAGCCGGAGCTGGCGAAGCGCAGCATGCCGTGTGGCACCCAGGTGGTCACTACCGCGCCGCTGACTGAGGATTTGGCGCGCTCGCTGATCCCGAAAAACTACTGCGTGGAGGATTGTAACTACCTGCTGGATTACTACCGTCTGACCGCCGATAACCGCCTGCTGTACGGCGGCGGCGTGGTGTATGGCGCGCGCGATCCGGACGACGTTGAGCGACTGATTATGCCGAAGCTGCTGAAAACCTTCCCGCAGCTGCAGGGGGTAAAAATAGACTACCGCTGGACCGGCAACTTCCTGCTGACCCTCTCGCGGATGCCGCAGTTTGGCCGTCTCGATAACAATATCTATTATATGCAGGGCTACAGCGGCCACGGAGTGACCTGTACGCACCTCGCCGGACGGCTGATTTCGGAGCTGCTGCGCGGAGACGCCGAACGTTTCGACGCCTTCGCCAGGCTGCCGCACTATCCGTTCCCCGGCGGGCGCAGCCTGCGCATTCCGTTTACCGCCATGGGCGCGGCGTACTACAGCCTGCGCGATCGCCTGGGCGTTTAATCCCCCCGGCCGACGGCACCTGCCGTCGGCAATATTGCCTCGTCGTACTGCTGCGGAAAGCGCTGCTGGAAGTAGCGGCGCAAAAACTCCACGGTGGCGCGAATTTTGGCCGAGGTCGCCAGCCGCGAGACGTATACCGCCCAGATATTGGCGGGCTGATAGTACTCCGGCAGCAGATGCAGCAGATTGCCGCTGGCAATATTCTCCCTGACGTCCCACCATGAGCGCAGCGCGATCCCCTGCCCCTCGAGGCACCACTGATGGACGATTTCGCCGTGGTTTGACGACAGCGGTCCGGTCACCTTAATAGCGTGCTCACCCTCTTTATCGCGTAGCTGCCAGACGCCAAAGGGCCGGTCGCGCTCTTTGATCACCAGACACGGCAGCGCGGCGAGATCGCTGAGCTGTCTCGGCCGGGGATAGCGGGCGACAAACGCCGGCGAGGCGCAGAGGATGCGGTGATTGCTGGCAAGCTGGCGGGCAATCAGGTTGGGGGCGATATCGTCGCCAACGCGAATATCCAGATCGACCCCTTCATTGGCTAAATCCACCAGCCGGTCAGCGACATCAAAACGGATTTCCAGCTGCGGGTAGTGACGGGCCAGCTCGGAGAGCGCCGGCGCGACTACTCGCCGGCCAAAGCCAAAGCTGCTGATAATCCGCAGCGTCCCCTGCGGTACCTGCCGCACATCGGAGAGCTCATCCATCATCTGATCGACGTCCTGCAGGATGCGCTGCCCCCATTCGTAGATGCGCTCCCCCTCTTCGGTGATAGCGACTCGTCGGGTGGTGCGGTGCAGCAGCTGGACGTTGAGCGTTTGCTCCAGCAGCGACACGCGCTTGCTGACGAAAGCCGGAGAGACCCCCAGCTCTTCAGCGACGGCGGCGAAACCGGCGCGGCGGGCAACCAGCATAAAAACGCGCAAATCGTTCAGCAGCGGCAGATTATTCATGATTCGTGTTTTATGTTTCACCAGTTGGCGGGATTAATTATGAATCAGTCAATTATAGGATAGAGATGAAGTCAATTTCCCTTACCTGAAACTGAGAACAATGATGAATAAAACCTTACGTATTGCCGCCATCCCCGGCGATGGCATCGGTAAAGAAGTGCTGCCGGAAGGCGTCCGTGTGCTGCAGGCCGCCGCCGAACGCTGGGGGCTGGCGTTAAGCTTCGAGTATTTTGAGTGGGCCAGCTGCGACTATTACGCGCAACACGGCGCCATGATGCCCGACGACTGGCGCGCGCAGCTGCAAACATTTGATGCGATCTACTTCGGCGCGGTCGGCTGGCCGGATATCGTGCCGGATCACATCTCCCT
Organism: Klebsiella pasteurii; assembly: GCF_018139045.1. NCBI lineage: Bacteria > Pseudomonadati > Pseudomonadota > Gammaproteobacteria > Enterobacterales > Enterobacteriaceae > Klebsiella > Klebsiella pasteurii. The sequence goes on along the minus strand of NZ_CP073236.1, from coordinate 353,290 downwards.
GTGGGGCTCGCTGCTGAAGTTCCGTCGCGAATTTGACCAGTACGTCAACCTGCGTCCGGTGCGCCTGTTCCCCGGCGTCCCCTGCCCGCTGGCGGGTAAACAGCCCGGCGATATCGATTTTTACGTGGTGCGCGAGAATACCGAAGGGGAATACTCCGCCCTCGGCGGGCATGTGAATCCGGGTACCGAACATGAAGTGGTAATTCAGGAGTCGGTATTTACCCGCCGCGGCGTTGACCGTATTCTGCGCTACGCCTTTGAATTAGCGCAAAGCCGCCCGCGCAAAACCCTGACCTCGGCGACCAAATCTAACGGTCTGGCCATCAGCATGCCCTTTTGGGACCAGCGCGTTGAAGCGATGGCGCAGGAATACCCTGAGGTGAAATGGGATAAGCAGCATATTGATATTCTGTGCGCCCGCTTCGTGCTGCAGCCGGAGCGTTTTGACGTGGTGGTCGGCTCTAATCTGTTCGGCGATATCCTCTCCGATCTCGGCCCGGCCTGTACCGGCACCATCGGCATTGCCCCATCGGCAAACCTCAATCCGGACCGTACCTTTCCGTCGCTGTTTGAAGCGGTGCACGGTTCGGCGCCGGATATCTACGGCAAAAATATCGCCAACCCGATTGCCACCATCTGGGCCGGCGCGATGATGCTCGACTTCCTCGGCAACGGGGACGTGCGCTACCAGGCCGCCCACGACGGTATTCTGGCGGCGATTGAGCAGACCATTGCCAGCGGACCGAAGACGCCGGATATGCAAGGCAGCGCCTCCACCCAGCAGGTGGGCGAAGCGATTTGTCGGGCGATTGCCGGGCAGTAGATCGCCCAGACGGGCGCGGCAGCGCCGCCTCCGGGACGATGTTCGTGCAGCTACGATATGCCTCTGAAACAACGTGATATGCAGCGATGCCCTGGTGCCCGCTGAAATCGGCGAACCGGAGGGCCGAAGACAAGGGCTGGCCGCCAGGGATGGCGGCCAGAGGCGAATCGAGACAGCGATGTCGAGTTGAGCCGACCGCGGGCTGAGGACCGGGAGGTGAGCGCAGTGCGCAGCACCGATTTCTTTGCGGGACCGCGGGGATTGTAAAGGGGGAGACGGTTTTCTCCCCCTTTACCCGTTCACCTACCACGGTGAGACATTTTCTGCAGGATAGCGGTGAACGGAACCCCTGCACGCTTTCCCGGAGGCGGCGCTTGACGCGCCTGTCCGGGCTACCCAATCTGCCTCCCTCAGGCACCGGGCCCGGAAATCCCGGGTCGCGGCGTAAACGCCTTACCCGGGCTACTCCCCACTACCGTTTCGCAAACGGCTGGAAACCCGTAGCCCCGGTAAGCGCAGCGCCACCGGGGAGATGCTCCGGACCGAATTACAACTCCAGTTCGCGCTGCAGCAGCGCCGCGATCGCCTCGCTGCTCTGCGCCGTCACCAGCGATTGCCGGAACTCCGCATGCATAATGCGCCGCGCCAGCCGCGAGAAAATACGCATATGCTGATCGCCCGCCGAATGTTTGTTCAGCGTCAGCATAATTACAAACTGCGCCTCGTCGTCGCCCCACGCTACCGGCTGCGCCAGACGGGCGACGCTGATGGTCGACTGCTCGATATGCTCCGATTTACTGTGCGGAATGGCGAAGCTAAACCCTAACCCGGTGGAGAACACCGCTTCGCGGGCCCACAGATCCGCTTCCAGCTTACGCGGATAGCGGCAGCGACCAGCCAGCAGCAGATTGTCGGTCATGCCCTTAATCACCTCCTCTTTACTGCGCCAGTCGCTGTTCAGCGTAATGCACTGAGGGGTAATCAGCGGCGCGTCCTGCTGGGTCATACGGAACTGGGCCAGCAGGTGCTCGACCTCCAGCGAAGTACGGCACTGCATCGCCTGGTTAAGCAGCTGACGGCAGGCGCGGCTGTCAAGCTGCGCCAGACGCGCCTTGGTCGCGGGGATCGACGGCGCGCTCATGCTCAGCTCATCCAGCCCCAGCCCTACCAGCAGCGGCAGCACGGAACCTTTAGCCCCGAGTTCACCGCACAGGCCGATCCATTTCCCCTGACGATGCACCGCCTGAACCGCGTAATCCAGCGCGCGCAAAAAGGCCGGATTGAGGCTGTTGTAGTGGCGCGTCACCTTGGCGTTATCGCGATCCACCGCCAGCAGATACTGGGTCAAATCATTGCTGCCGATACTAAAGAAATCAATCTCTTCGCAGCACTGGTCGATGATAAACATCACCGACGGCACCTCGAGCATAATGCCCAGCGGGATCTTTTCATCGAACGGAATATGTTCGCTGCGCAGCGACTGCTTTGCATCCGCCAACTGCTCCTTCACCCACAGAATCTCCTCCATCGAGGAAATCATCGGGATCATGATTTTCAGCGCGCCGTGCGCCGAAGCGCGTAGAATCGCCCGCAGCTGGGTGCGGAACAGCGCCTGATACTCTGCGTAAATACGTACCGCCCGGTAGCCGAGAAACGGGTTGTTCTCCGCCGGAATGTTGAGGTAGGCCACCGGCTTGTCGCCGCCGATATCCATGGTGCGGATGATAATGCTGCGCCCGTTGGCCGGCTCCAGCGCCTGGCAAAATATGTTGTAGAGCTCGTTTTCCGACGGCGCGCTGGGCCTGTCCATATAGAGCATTTCGGTGCGGAACAGGCCTACCGACTGCGCGCCGTTGTTAAAGGCCGCCGTCGCCTCTACCGAATGGGCGATATTCGCCGCCACTTCCAGACGAATACCGTCTTCGGTACGCCCCTCTTTATCCAGCCAGGCCTGCTGCTGGCGGCGGATCTGCGCCTGCACCCAGGCCTCCTGCTGATAGTAACGCGCCACCGCTTCATCAGGATTCACCACCACCAGCCCGGCGTTACCGTCAATCTGCACTCGCCGATCGACCCACGGCAGCAGCGCCTCCATATCGACACCCACCAGGGTGGGAATATTGAACGAACGCGCGAGAATCACCGTATGTGAAGTTGTGCCCCCACTGCGCAGCAGCAGGCCTTTCAGCAGGGTTTTATCCAGCTCAAGGAACTGGCTGGGAGTGAGCTCATCGGCGAGGCAGATGGCCTCTTCCGTCAGCTTACCCGGCGCCGGAAAGCGCGCTTCGCCGTAGATATGCTGCAGCAGCTGGAAGCAGACATCGCGGACGTCCAGCACGCGCTCCTGCAAATAGTCGTTGCCGGAAGCGCTGAACTGGGCGCAAAAATGCTCCCCGGTGGCGACCACCGCCTCGGCGCAGCTCAGGCCGCTCAGCAGCCCGCCCAGCAGATGCTGGCGCAGCGAGGCGTCGGTGGCCAGGGAGCGATGCGCTTCCAGGATCGCGCTGGCGGTGCCGTCGTTATCCAGCAGGCGAAACTCAATGTTTTTTACCAGCAGGGTCAGCCCTTTATCGAGCGCCGCCTGCTCCTGTTCGGTGCCGCCCGCCGCCGGTAGCGCGCCTAAATCGCGCAGATCGAGGGACTTAAGATGGGTAAGCCTGCCGCCCGCGCTGCCGGCGCAGACCGGTAAGGCGTGAAACAGCGTGGGATTAAGGCGCGAGAGGGATTCAGGAACCGGCTGAACGTCCATTTGTTCCACCGTCGGCAGCGGCGCATCGCAGTGCGGAAATTCGTCGCGGATAAACGCCGACAGCGCGGTGAACGCCTGTTCTTCGTCTTCCCCGCTGACGATCAGCTCACAGCGGTCCCCCTTTAAGGTATTAGTGCCGATAATCGCCAGCGCGCTTTTCGCGTTCCCGCGCCCTTCCGTGCGGATATTTAACCATTCGACCGAAGACGAAAAAGTATTGCACAGCGTTTCGACCAGGCTTGCCGGGCGCGCATGTACGCCGTTGGGCAAATCACATATGAATTCAATTACCAGAGCCATCGCCTTCCTCCTGAATAATGCGTATTAGCCAAAAGGTAAAGAAAGAAGTCGCCCGCCACTACGCGATAAAAGTGGTAATTACTGGATAATTGTATGCCAGACTCTTTTTTATGCTCGTGGTCACAAATCCCCCCATTAACGTCGTCAGAAAGCCGCCAGGACTAAGATTTGAGGTGGATCGCAATTTTCTTTTCGTCTTACAAATATCCAGTAAATGCACTTTTTCTCTACTATTTTATGCGCCGCCCTTTTTCTAATGTTGAGACATCAACTCAGTCACGGGCCACGCAGCGCTCAGGAGAAAAATAATGAATGAACTGGTGCAAATATTAAAAAATACACGCCAGCACCTCATGACCGGGGTTTCACATATGATCCCGTTTGTCGTGTCCGGTGGGATCTTGCTGGCAGTCTCCGTCATGTTGTACGGCAAGGGCGCGGTGCCCGATGCCGCCACTGACCCTAACCTGAAAAAACTGTTTGATATCGGCGTGGCCGGACTGACGCTGATGGTGCCGTTTCTGGCAGCCTATATCGGCTACTCCATTTCCGACCGCGCGGCGCTGGCCCCCTGCGCCATCGGCGCCTGGGTCGGCAACAGCTTCGGCGCCGGCTTCTTCGGCGCGCTGATTGCCGGGATCATCGGCGGGCTGGTGGTCTACTACCTGAAGAAGATCCCGGTGCACAAAGTGCTGCGCTCGGTGATGCCCATCTTCGTTATTCCGATTATCGGCACTTTTATTACCGCCGGGATCATGATGTGGGGCCTCGGTGAGCCGATTGGCGCGCTCACCGCCAGCCTGACCGGCTGGCTGCAGGGCATGCGCGAAGGCAGTATCGTGATTCTCGCCATCATTATGGGCCTGATGCTGGCCTTCGACATGGGCGGTCCGGTGAATAAAGTCGCCTACGCCTTCATGCTGATTTGCGTTTCCCAGGGCGTCTACAGCGTGGTGGCCATCGCCGCCGTCGGCATCGCCGTGCCGCCGCTGGGCATGGGCCTGGCAACGCTGATTGGACGTAAATACTTCTCCGCGGAAGAGCGTGAAACCGGTAAGGCCGCGCTGGTGATGGGCTGCGTAGGCGTGACCGAAGGCGCGATCCCCTTCGCCGCCGCCGATCCGCTGCGCGTTATCCCGGCCAACATGATTGGCGCCGCCGCTGGCTGCGTGACCGCCGCGCTGCTCGGCGCCCAGTGCTATGCCGGCTGGGGCGGGCTTATCGTTTTGCCGGTCGTTGAAGGAAAAGGCGGATTTATTGCCGGCCTCGCGGTTGGCGCCATCGTCAGCGCCGCCTGCGTCATCCTGCTCAAGGCCCTGGCGAAAAAGAAAACGTCTGACGCCAAAGCCGATGACGAGATGGATCTTGATTTCGAAATTAACTGAGACACTGGAAGGAATATTGTATGACTAAAATTATCGCCGTTACCGCTTGCCCGTCTGGCGTCGCCCACACCTATATGGCCGCCGAATCCCTGGAGAGCGCCGCTAAAGCTAAAGGCTGGCAGGTCAAAGTAGAAACTCAGGGCTCCATCGGCATCGAAAACGAGCTGACCGCGGAAGACATCGCCAGCGCCGATATGGTGATTCTGACCAAAGATATCGGCATCAAGTTCGAAGAGCGTTTTGCCGGTAAAACCATCGTGCGCGTCAACATCAGCGACGCCGTGAAGCGCGCCGAAGCCATTATGAACAAAATCGACAGCCACCTTTCACAAAATGCCTGACTGAATACACGGGGCGCGGCCTGCGCCCCGCAAAATAACATGGAGTTTGTCATGACCAATCGCACTCAACGCTTAAAAGATCGTCTGTTCGCCAACCCGCGCGAAATCTCCCTCGAGCGGGCCCTGCTCTACACCGCCAGCCATAAACAGACCGAGGGGGAGCCCGTGATGATCCGCCGGGCGAAAGCGACCGCATGGGTTCTCGACCATGTGCAGATTTCGATTCGTGATGATGAACTGATTGCCGGTAACCGCACGATCAAACCGCGCGCCGGGATTATGTCGCCGGAGATGGATCCCTACTGGCTGCTTAAGGAGCTGGACCAGTTCCCGACCCGCCCACAGGACCGCTTCACCATCAGCGAAGAAGACAAGCGCATCTACCGCGAAGAGCTGTTCCCCTACTGGGAGAATCGCTCAATGAAGGACTTCATCAACAGCCAGATGACCGATGAAGTGAAGGCCGCCGTCAGCACGCAGATTTTTAGCGTTAACCAAACCGACAAAGGCCAGGGGCATATCATTATCGACTACCCCCGCCTGCTGGAAAACGGCCTCGCCGCGCTGGTGGCAGAGCTTAAGGCGCTAAATAAGCAGCACCCGCAGAACAGTTTTTATCAGGCGGTGCAGATCCTGCTGGAAGCCTCCCAGCGCCATATTCTGCGCTATGCGGCGCTTGCCGATGACATGGCCGCCGGCTGCGTCGACGTTCAGCGGCGCAAAGAGCTGGAGACCATCGCGGAAATTTCCCGCCATAACGCGTTGCACCGGCCGGAAGATTTCTGGCAGGCCTGCCAGCTCTTCTGGTATATGAACATCATTTTGCAGTATGAATCCAACGCCAGCTCCATTTCACTGGGGCGCTTTGACCAGTACATGCTGCCGTACTATCAGGCTTCATTAAATCGCGGCCAGGATCCGCAGTTTCTTCAGGAGCTGCTGGAATCGCTGTGGGTGAAGTGCAACGATATCGTCCTGCTGCGCTCCACCAGCAGCGCGCGCTACTTTGCAGGCTTCCCAACCGGCTATACCGCCCTGCTCGGCGGTCTGACCGAGACTGGGCGCAGCGCGGTCAATATCCTGTCGTTTTTATCCCTCGACGCCTACCAGAACGTGCGCCTGCCGCAGCCGAACCTCGGCGTGCGGGTCAACGAGCTGATCGACCGTCCGTTCCTGCGCAAAACCGCCGAAACCATTCGCCTCGGTACCGGTATTCCGCAAATCTTTAATGATGAAGTGGTGATCCCGGCATTTCTCAACCGCGGCGTCTCGCTGGAAGACGCGCGGGATTACTCGGTGGTCGGCTGCGTTGAGCTGTCGATCCCGGGGCGCACCTACGGCCTGCACGATATCGCCATGTTTAACCTGCTGAAGGTGATGGAAATCGTGATGCTGGAAAACGAAAGCAATCCTGATATCACCTGGGATGGGCTGATTAACCAAATCCGCGACAAGATTCGCTATTACATTAAGCTAATGGTCGAAGGCAGCAATATTTGCGATATCGGCCACCGCGACTGGGCGCCGGTTCCCCTGCTCTCTTCCTTTATTGAAGACTGCGTGCAGCACGGCCGGGATATCACCGAAGGCGGCGCGCGTTATAACTTCTCCGGGGTGCAGGGCATCGGCATCGCCAATCTCAGCGACTCGCTGCACGCGCTCAAAGGGATGGTGTTTGAGCAAAAACGACTGAGCTTCGCCGAACTGATCGCGGTGCTGAAAGCCAACTTCCAGACGCCGGAAGGCGAAAAGATCCGAGCGCGCCTGATCAACCGCTTCGAGAAATACGGCAACGATATCGATGAAGTGGATAACATCAGCGCCGATCTGCTGCGCTTCTACTGCAAAGAGGTTGAGCGTTACCAGAACCCGCGCGGCGGTCATTTCACGCCGGGCTCCTATACCGTCTCCGCCCACGTGCCGCTAGGGTCGGTGGTTGGCGCGACGCCGGACGGACGCCTGGCCGGGGAGCAGTTGGCGGACGGCGGGCTGTCGCCGATGCTTGGCCAGGACGTGCAGGGACCGACCGCGGTGCTCAAGTCGGTCAGCAAGCTGGATAACTTTCTGCTCTCCAACGGGACGCTGCTGAACGTCAAATTCACCCCGGCGACCCTTGCCGGCGACAGCGGCCTCAACAAGCTGGCCGACTTTCTGCAGGCCTTCACCAAGCTGAAGCTACAGCATATTCAGTTCAACGTGGTCAACGCCGACACCCTGCGCGAAGCCCAGCAGCGGCCGCAGGACTTCGCCGGTCTGGTGGTGCGCGTCGCCGGCTATAGCGCCTTTTTTGTCGAGCTGTCGCAGGAGATTCAGGATGACATTATCCGCCGCACCGCGCATCAGCTGTGAGGTGATGGAAACGCGCGCCGATAAGGCGCGCATTTTTAACATCCAGCGCTACTCTTTGAATGACGGTCAGGGGATCCGTACCGTCGTGTTTTTTAAAGGCTGCCCGCACACCTGCCCGTGGTGCGCCAATCCGGAATCGATCTCGTCGAAAATTCAGACCGTGCGCCGGGAGAGCAAGTGCCTGCGCTGCTCCCGCTGCCAGCAGGACGTGGTCGAGTGTCCCTCCGGGGCGTGGGAGCAGATTGGCCGCGACGTCACCCTGGATAATCTGCTTAAAGAGGTGCTGAAGGATGAAGTCTTCTTCCGCGCCTCCGGCGGCGGCGTTACCCTGTCGGGCGGCGAGGTACTGATGCAGGCCGAGTTTGCCGCGCGTTTTCTGCGCCGCCTGCGCGAATGGGGAGTGAGAACGGCGATTGAAACGGCGGGCGATAGCGCCTTTAGCCGTTTTTTTCCGCTGGCGCAGGCGTGCGACGAAGTGCTGTTTGATCTGAAAATCATGGATGAAGCGCTGGCCCGAGAGCAGCTGCGGATGAATATGCCACGGGTGCTGGACAACTTCGCCCGTCTGGTGGAAGCGCATATTCACGTGATACCCCGAGTGCCGCTGATTCCGGGGTTCACGCTGAATGACGCGAATTTCCGTCAGATTCTGGCGTTTTTGGCCCCCTTTAAGCTGCCCGAAATTCATCTTCTGCCGTTCCATCAGTACGGCGAACCCAAATATCACTTACTGGGAAAAACATGGTCGATGTCGATGATTAAAGCTCCTGCGGAATCTGAGATTCAACCATTCAAGACGCTGGCCGAACAGGCCGGTTTTAGCGTGACCATCGGCGGATAACGCCTGGAGGATGCTATGGATTTCAATATCGTTGCCGTCACGGCCTGCGTCAGCGGCGTCGCTCACACCTATATGGCGGCCGAGCGGCTGGAAAAAGTCGGCCACCAGGAGAAATGGAATATCAAAATAGAAACCCAGGGCGCGTTGGGGGTGGAGAACAAAATCACGGCTGACGATATTGCCCACGTCGATGTCGTTCTGCTGGTGACGGATATTGAAATTGACGATGCCCAGCGTTTTAACGGCATCCGCACCATTAAGACCAGCATTAAAACCTTTCTGCTGCAGCCGCAGCAGATTGTCGAGGCGGTGAAATGCATTATGAAAAAACCGGTTGTTTATATCGAGCTCCCCTGAGGGCGTCGGTGATTTTGTCGCCCGGACAAAGCACTTGCGCCGCGGCCCGGGGAAATAGCACTGCGCCCGCTCAGACTTCCCCCGGTCGCGCTGCGCTTACCGGGGCTACAGGTTCACCGCCGTTTGCCGTTTTGTAGCCCGGGCAAGGCGCTTGCGCCGCGGCCCGGGGAAATAGCACTGCGCCCGCTCAGGCCTCCCCCCGTCGCGCTGCGCTTACCGGAGCTATAATTCCATGCGATTTTTACGCCACCCCCAGCAGCCATTTCTGCGCGGGCGTCAGGCGGCTGGCGGTTTCAGGCGTCAGCCAGCGTTGCTGATCCTGCTGCGCGGTATCCGCTCTGTCGATATATAAACCGTGCAGCACGCGCCTTCTGCTGCCAACGCGGTTGCGCGTCCCGCCGTGCCAGGCGTGGGCGTTATAAATCATCACGCTACCCGCCGGCGCGGCGAACACTACCTCATCAGGATGCGCCAGCTCTGGATCGTCCAGCACCTCTTCCGGCAACTCCGGGCGAAGATGGGTACCGGGAATAATGCGCGGCGCGCCGTTTTCCGCACTCAGGTCATCGATAGCCCAGATGGTATTCACCAGATGCACTTTCGGAAAATCGGGACGCGGCTTTTTCCAGTCCGCATGCAGCGGCTGATGGCCGCCGTTAAACAACGCTTCCCGCGCGTTCAGGCTGGAGACTTTAAAATCCCCCTGAAAAACATGCCGACAGGCGGAGAGAATCAGCGGGTGGGACCAGACCTTTTCCCAAATCGCGCCTTTGTTAATCAGGTTGGCGATGCGGGTTGCCGTCGCTTCCTGGTGGTGCTCCATCGCCAGATTATCGCCCTCCCTCTCGACGATGGCGTCGATAAGCGTACGCATCGCCGCCAGCCACTCCGCGTCCGCCACGTTATGCACGACGGTGTAGCCCAGGGTATCCAGCTCCTGTTTCATTGTCGGGCTCAACGTAACGTTCGCCCCCAGCGCATCCAGATAAACCGCAGATTGTTGTTCCATATTTATATTCCTTAACTTATCGATAACACAAAACAAACTCTAATCTGCGGCGGGCGGGAATACATGAGGCCAAAACTACGAAAAACTGGACAAGCGTACGCGGCAGGGAAAAGTGTGATGGCCATCAAAATCCAGCTTTTTCCCCCTTCCTGCAGGGCCATCATTAGTGAAGTCGCCTGATACAGAACAAACCCGTATAGATAAAATAGATTATAATCAACAGGATAATTGCTCTCTTCTAAGGCATACGGAATGATTGACGATCTGGCGGATATTTTAAATCGTTTAGTAAATCAGAAAGATAATCTGCACGTCAGGTTCCCCGACCCGGATATCTCCGAGCCCGCGCTGGCGTTTAAGGTGCCCTTTCCACGGCTGGAAATTGTGCTCGAGGGTGAGCTTAAGGAGAGCGGGCTTCCGCTGTCGGAGACGATGCTCTCCGCCTCGCAGGTACTCTACGTTCAGGCGGGTAAATGGACGCTGCCGGAATGGACCGCGCCGGCGTCGACGTTAAGCATTCTGTTTGGCCGCCAGAAGCTCGGGTTTTGCGTTCAACACTGGGACGGCAGGCAGCTGCGCACGGAAAAGCAGAATGTCGCCCGCCTGGGGCCGCGCGTGGGCTCCTACCTGCTGCTGTCGCTCAATGAAATCTGCCTGCAGCCGGACCCAGTCACCGCCAGGCTGGTGGTCGCGGCCCTGTTGAGCCACTGCCTTGAGCAGCTGGTCGGGCTGGAGATGCGCGTCAGCCGCAGCCGCGATCTCTTTCTGGCGGTACAGGATTATCTCGAAGAGCATCTCAGCCAGCCGCTGACCCGCGAGTCGGTGGCGAAGCGCTTTCATATTACGCCCAACTACCTGTCGCATATATTCCAGAAATCCGGCTCCGTCGGTTTTAATGAATTCCTCACCAGCGTGCGCCTGGAAAAAGCGAAAAAGCTGCTGCGCGGTTACGACCTCAAGGTCAAAGAGATCGCCCACAACTGCGGGTTCGTCGACAGCAACTATTTCTGCCGGGTGTTTAAACGCTATACCGAGCGCTCGCCGTCCGAATATCGCCGCCACTGCCGCAGCGCGCAGCAGGGATAGTTCACACGGCCCATTCAACCCGCCCGCGGCCATTATTTTTTGCTTTATAGAGCGCGTCATCAACCTTTTTAATAAACTGATTCTGCGGCTCGTCTTGATGCCGCAGGCCAACGCCAATGCTAATCGACAGCGGGTTGTCGTGGTTAATCAGGATTGCCCGGGCGTTTTGCAGAATAGAGTGCGCCAGTTCATCCACTTCCTGCGCCGACAGGCCATCAACGATAATGGCAAACTCTTCGCCGCCAATCCTCGATGGCAGCACCTTATCGCTGGTGAGTTTTGCCAGCTGTTTGCCGAGGGCAAACAGCACTTCGTCCCCCACCAGATGGCCGTAGGTGTCATTAATTTTCTTAAAGTAGTCGATATCAACAATCATTAGCGCCTGCGTATTCCCCGCCTTTTCGCGGACGGTGTCGATAAAGAAACGGCGGTTTGGTAGTTGAGTCAGCTCATCCTTAAGCGATTGAGAACGCGCGTCGACGTACAGAAGATTGATGCGCTCGATGATTTTGTAGACCCCGACCGCGCTCAGCAGCATGCCGGTCAGACGCAGCAGATCTTCACAGTAGTATCCCATCCAGCGCGGCTGGCGGAAGATTTCGTCCATCAGATCGAACGTGCCTCCGGCAATCCATAGCAGCAGCCCGTAGCGTACCCAGTTGACCGCCACGTGGTTCATGCGCACCTTGGTTGAGCTCCAGAGCATAAACAGCAGAAAAAGCAGCGCCAGAAGATCGATATACATACCGGGATTAGACAAAATCACGCGCCACGGCCCCAGCGGCGGCGAGACGAACGCGCACAGGCCCGTTACGGCGGCGATCGCCAGCAGCGCCGGAAAGATATGGGTTCGGGAAATAGAAGACGAGGGTTGAATATGGATGTTTTTTTCGCGTTCGGCCATGGTCAGGTCTCTTTACAGCGCGGCTTGCCAGGGTGTTAGCATAACAGCGGAAAGCGTTTGCGCGAACTGTAAAGGCGCGATGCCGGGCGATGCGCAGCAGCGAGCAGAAGAGAGTGGCCTGATCCCGCGGAATGTTCCAACCTACTCCCAATCCATGGCGACGAAGTCAGTGGCGCGAATAATAAAGAGTTAACGCTACGAGGATGTGGCAATCGGTGCTGGGGGAAAGGCCTTTTCTGGACTCCGGGAGCGGTCTTCCATTTTTAGCCCGATGGCCGATGCTGAAGGGGCGGACTCCGCTATGCAAATAAGGCAGTGCTGACGCAGTTTATAACGCTCTGGTCCGCCGCAGACTCAGCCTCAAGGCTATCTCGAACTATCAGCTTCAACGTAAACGCTGACGTTCAGTCTCTTCGCCTCCATGGTTATTATCTTCCGGGCAAGGGCCCTGTCGCCGCCGTGCACCCGATCTATCAGCGCCTGGACGATTGTCATCATAAGAAAGTGCTGATTAGCCGGAGAGAAATCGGTCATATCAATCCCGCAATCCGCCAGCTGCTGGTGCGCATCGCGCTCTGTCTGAGTAATAAGGTCAGTCACTTGCTCTTTCATTTGTTCGACGCGCGCAAAAACCACGCGATTAATGATTTCGATTTGCTCAGGTGTAAAATTTTTGTCCATTATTATGCTCTCATCACAGTCTGAAGTAATTAATCAGCCAACCAGCCTCAACCCTTTCGCCACCACTCTTTTGAACTCTTCACAATGCCTATGCTCCGGCTGCGTGCAGCGCGCTGCGTGCTTCAGCCCGCGGCTTAACAGCTGCAGCTTGCGCACGGTGGCATCAATCTCTTTCGCACGCTGGAGGAGCAGCCCCCGGTCAATCGTGACCCCGGCTTGCGAACCAAACATCGCGGCGAGTTCATCCAGCGTAAACCCTGCCGCCTGCCCCAGCGCAATGAGCTGCAGCTTATTGAGCACATTTTCATGGTACTGCCTTCGCAAACCATTACGGCCAATAGGCTGAATTAATCCCTTTTTTTCGTAATAACGCAATGCTGAGGGTGTAACGCCGGAGAGGTCGGCAATTTGTCGGATATCCAGCGCTTTCATGGTTGACTTAAACCTCGCTTTAAGTTGCACACTGGCTACCAGCCTGACATGCATTGGAAAAGGAGTACACCCTGGATACGATTATTGTTGTTAAAACTGTCATAACGGGTATTGGCGCAACGCTGATCATGGATTTGTGGTCATGGTGTCAAAAATACATCCTCAAGATACCGCCGCTGAACTATGCCCTGGTCGGTCGCTGGATATTATGGCTAGCCAGAGGAAAGCTCTGCCATCGCACCATCATCTCAACGCCGGAAATGGCTGGGGAGAGGCTTACCGGCTGGGTATTTCACTACCTGACCGGGATCGCTTTTGCTTTTGTCCCTCTGCTACTGAGCGGCGCCGTCTGGCTGGACGCCCCCTCGCTTACATTAGGCCTGCTGGCAGGCGGGTTAACCTTATTTGCGCCGTTCATCATTCTTCAGCCCGCATTGGGCTTTGGCATCGCGGCGTCGCAAACACCTCGCCCATCGCTGGCTCGCTTGCTCAGCGTGCTCACGCATCTGGCCTGGGGATTCGGACTCTATATCGCGGCTCTGGCAATCAGAGCGTGGGAATAATGGCTTAACAGACCACCGGGGGTCAGAGTGAGGCTAACTGCCCCCTTCGCGGTACGGGAATATTGCGCGGCTCGCTCACCCGACCAACCGTTAGCAACCCATATCACCTGTTTTGCCGCTGTAGCTGATTATGCTGCTCAAGCTCATACTCAATAAAGGCGTCTATCATGGACCGATACACTTTCTCAATAATCACTTCGGGCAACCCTGCCGCAGCCGCCTTCTCGCGAACCCGATCAATAACCTGCTGCACGCGTTCTGGCGCGCGTACGGCTGCGTGGTCTGTTTTAAATGCGGCGGCGGCCTGAACACACTCAGCGCGCTGAGCAATCAGGCTCACCAGTTCGCTATCAATCGAATCGATCTGACTTCTGACATCGGCAAGGGTGGAAAACGTCATTATTTGAACCTCAAAACTAGTACGTGGGTTCATAATGATATAGTAAATTTCGCCCGATTCCACGCCTGGCGTCTATTCAGGCAGCGTTGGCCAGCTTTTCTTCAAGGCCGATGCCGGCGGCGCGCTGCAGCGGTGACCTTTCGTTTTTATCCGCGGACGCGCGTATTTGTTAGTGATAGAGCTTAGCCGGACAGCGGTGGTCGCTGGGTACGCATAGCCGCATAGAGGGAACAGAGCTCCTGCAGGCTGTTGGTCCCCATACGCTTCATCAGCCGGGTACGCTGGACGCTGACCGTGGACGGACTGACCCCGCGGATACGGGCAATATCATCCAGAGAATGGCCGCGTAAACTGAGCCTCATGATCTGTTGCTCGGCGTGGGTAAAATTAAACGTATCGGGCAGATAAGCAACGCTTTGGTTCTGGGCCGAAAACAGGCCCATCACTTTTAACGCCTGACGCAGTTCTTCGACCGTCAACCTCTCTGACAAACAGAGCTTTAGCAGGCCAGGAAACAGCCGATTGATGGCCTCAAAATGGCGCTCAGAGGTGATGAAGATGGCGTAGTGCTCCGGCGGATGGCGAAAGAACAAAGCATAAATCTCCTGGATATCCATCCCGCAGGTGACATACACACAGTTGCTTAACCCTGCATCCGCGCCATCGCTCAGTTCCTGTAATAGAGTCTCTACGCCAGAAATAAATACACGATCCTTTCCATGAATAGTCATCTTGAAGTCCCGAGGTTACTGTCTTTTATTATCCTTCCATATGGATACTTTTCTGAGAGTGTTATGTCGTCAGTCTGGCAGATCAATAGCGCAATCTTTTCCGTTTAGCTTTCGTTTAGGTTAAAGGAATCGGAAGTATTGACTTCGGTTTAACCATTGAAACTATCAGAGTATTTTTAAGTTTTAACAAAATGAGCATTTAAAAATATAGGAATACGATTACCGCCAGTTCAAATAAAGCCTTAAATTCAGGTATAAAAAAGCGTCAAAAAACCACAAAATAATATGTAACTCCATGATAAAAATGGCAAACACATAATTAGGATTATCTTTATAAATAACATAAAAAATATTTCTCCTCTCTTTTTAATATTCAGATCTCGATCTCAAAACATCATTTCATTTTGTGTAAAAGTTATTTTCAATAAAATTACAAACAGTGTGAGTTAGTCATCATCAGGGAATAAAGAATAATGTGTGGTGAATCCCCCTAAGCGGCGGGGTCATGCTGAATGGAGGAATACCCTCATCTACGTTTCGTTTTTATTGACGAATCAGGAAGTCAGCGCCTGATTCACCGGGAGGCACCCGGCACCACACCACCATCTAATAATTTAATGTGTATCGTTCTGCCTGCTTTACGGCAGGTAATTTCTTGTACCTTTGGAAAATATAAAAAGTAGAGGCACCCTATGTTTCGCTCATTATTATTAGTCACGATTCCTTTTATCAGTATTGCTGCCCACGCGGTGACGTTTGATTATCGTCATGAAACCAATGACAAAGCCGGCAATAATCATAAAGACAGACTGTTGATGTCGCACCGTTTTGCTAATGGTTTTGGCTTGTCGCTGGAAGGGAAATGGAAAGGTTCGCAGGATAAAAATAAAGCCTATGATGAAACCGTCAGTAACGGCACCGAAGTGGTGGCGAGCTATGTGCATAAAATAAATAAAACCTTTCAGATAGAGCCTGGCTTCTCTCTGGATACCAGTTCGTCTTCAAACAACTACCGCCCTTATCTGCGCGGCAAAGCCAACCTGACGGATGACCTCAGCGCCTCACTGCGCTACCGCCCTTACTACAAGCGTAATTCAGGCAATATCGGTACATCTAAAGATACCTCGGAGAACGGTTATAATCTGACCAGCGTTATTTCCTGGAAATTCCTCAAAGATTATCAGCTCGATTATGAACTGGACTATAAAAAAGCCAACTCCGCCGGGGTTATTTTAGCGGATAACGAAAGCTACGACTGGACCCATGATTTTAAGCTGACCTATAAATTCGATAAAAACTGGTCCCCTTATATGGCCATCGGCAACGTTTCCGGCAGTAAAGCCACCGATGAACGCCAAACGCGTTATCGCGTTGGTGTGAAATACTCCTTCTGATAACTTCCTGTCAGCCAGATAATAAATAAGGGTTTCATTAAACCCTTATTTTCATTAAGAGGAAAATAATGAAGATTGCAAAAATCACCCTGGCATTGGGCGCACTGAGTCTCTTCTCGCTGAGTGCTGGCGCCCAGGAGAACGCGCGGCTGAGCAGCGTAAAGCAGTTCGCCGACGTCGTGCTGGATAAAGCGGGAGATCGGTACGGCCATCACTCTCCTCTGCTGGCAAACGGCGTGGATCCTCGCACCGGCAAGCAAATGGAGTGGGTTTTTCCGGACGGTAAAGTTACCGTACTGTCGAACTTCTCCGCCCAGCAAAATTTGATGCGGGTGCTGGTAGGGTTAAGCAACCTGACCGGCGAAGCAAAATATAAGCAGCGGGTCGCGGAGAATATTCGCTACTACTTTGACCACTATCAGGACGCCAGCGGGCTGCTGCTGTGGGGAGGGCATCGCTTTGTTGATTTGAAAACGCTGCAACCTCAAGGCCCAAGCGAAAAGGAGATGGTCCATGAACTTAAAAACGCGTACCCCTATTACGACATGATGTTTGCCGTCGATGACAAGGCCACCGCGCGCTTTATCAAAGCGTTCTGGAATGCCCATGTTTACGACTGGAAAACGCTGGAAACCAGCCGTCATGGGGAGTACGGCAAAGCGATGGGCGCGCTCTGGCAAAGTGATTTTGAGCAACAGCCGCCGTTTTTCGCCACCAAAGGCCTGAGCTTTCTCAATGCCGGCAACGACCTTATCTACTCCGCATCGCTGCTCTATAAATACGATGGCGACGCAGGCGCGTTGACGTGGGCGAAGCGTCTGGCCGAACAGTATGTACTGCCGCGAGATAAGAAAACCGGACTGGGCGTCTACCAGTTTACCCAACCGCTAAAACGCGCCGACACCACCGATGATAGCGACACGCACTCGAAATACGGCGACCGTGCGCAGCGTCAGTTTGGTCCCGAACTGGGCCCGGACGCGCTGGAAGGCAATATGCTGCTGAAGGGCCGGACCAGCACGCTCTACTCAGAAAATGCGCTGATGCAGCTTGCCCTGGCCAAATCGCTGGGCACAGCCGGCGACGATCTCAAAAAATGGACCCTTGATGGCCTCAAGGCCTTCGCGACCTACGCTTACGATGAGCAGAACAATACCTTCCGCCCTCTGCTGGCCAACGGCACGGACCTCTCCGGCTATGTGTTAAAACGCGACGGCTATTACGGTAAAAAAGGCACGGTGCTGAAAGCCTATCCGGCAGGAAATGAATTTCTTCTCTCCTACGCTCGCGCCTGGACGCTTGAACCGGATCATGCCATCTGGAAAGTCGCCCGCGGTATCGCCAAAGGCCAGGGACTGGGTGATATTGGCGAACCTGGCGGCGCGAACCGCAGGCTGAACAGCCAAACGGAGAATCATCAGCCGTATGCGATTTTCGCGCTTATCGACCTGTGGCAGGCCACCGGGCAGCAGGACTATTTGATGCTGGCGGATCGGATCAGCGCTAACATCATCAAAAACCAGCGCATCAACGGCTTTTTTGTCGATGATCCTGAGGCCGAATATGCCAGTATCGATAGTATCGCCCCCTATGCGCTTCTCGCCCTGGAAGCCGCCTTCCGCAACACCCCAGAAGCGGTGGCGCCGTTCCTGAACGGCGCGGGATTCACCGAGGGTGCTTATCGACTGGCTGACGGAACGGTTCGCTACTCCACCCGCGATGACGAGCTATTCCGCCTTAAACCCGGTGAACAGCTCAAACCGAACGGCAAAAAATAAAACGGTCCCCCACCGCCACCGGTGGGGGACCGTTCCGCGACGGGACAGCTCCACTTGCACAGCGCCGGACCGCCCGGCGCTTACTTCCCGACATCCAGCGCCGACACCGCGCGCGAATAGGCGTCTATCGCCAGCGCCACATCGTCGGCGGTGACCGACTCGGCGGGATGATGGCTGATGCCGCCTTTGCAGCGCACAAATAGCATCGCTGATGGCCAGCGTTCGGCAATGGCGATGGCGTCATGCCCGGCGCCGCTCGGCAGCGTTAGCGAACGCCCCTGCACCGCCTGCACCGCTTCGCTCAATACCTGCTGCAATCCGCTTTCGCAGGCGGTAGCGGCAATCCGGTAAAACTCTTCGGCGCTGAACCGCAGCTGGCGACGGGAGGCAATGACCTGCGCCTCCATCAGCAGCGTATCCAGCAGCGCATCCAGCGGCTGGTCGTTCGGCCCGCGAATGTCGAGGGTCAGCGTCACTTCGCCGGGAATGACGTTAACCGCGCCGGGCGCGCAGCGCAGCGTCCCCACCGTGGCGACCAGGTTTCCGCCCTGTTCGCGGGTCAGCGTCTCTATCAGCACCATCCACTCGGCGGCCGCGGCCAACGCATCTTTCCGATGGCTCATCGGTACGGTCCCGGCGTGTCCCGCCTCGCCGGTAAAGCGGCAGTTCAGGCGACGCGCGCCGTTAATCGCTTCCACTACGCCTAAGGCCAGTCCTTCCTGCTCCAGGCACGGCCCCTGCTCGATATGCAGTTCCAGATACGCGGCGATCTCCTCCTGGCTGCGGGCGGCCAGGTGAATGCGCGCCGGATCCAGCCCGGCCAGCACCATCGCCTGCGCCACGCTGACGCCATCGGCATCGGTCTGCGCCAGCCAGCTCTCGGGCCAGGTGCCGGTCAGCCCGCGGCTGCCGAGCAGCGTAATACCGAAACGCGTCCCTTCTTCATCGCAAAAGCCGACAATCTCGATCGCCTTTTTCAGCCTACGCCCCTGTCGATGCAGGCTGTCCACCACCTCGATCGCCGTCAGGACGCCGAGCATACCGTCATAGCGCCCGGCGTTGCGCACCGTATCAAGGTGCGACCCCAGCAGGATGGCGGGCGCCCCCTCCTGCTCTCCCTCGTAGCGCCCGCAAATATTGCCGACGCTGTCCTGCCAGACGGTCATCCCGGCCTGGGTCATCCACAGCGCCGCCCGCTGGTTTGCCGCAAGATGCTGAGGAGAGAGATAAACCCGGGTCAGGGCATCCGGCGTTTCGCTGATCGCCGCCAGCTCGTCGGCGCGGGCCATCACTCGCGCCGCGGCCTGCTGCATATCCGCCTGCTGGCGTTGTGTTTGACTCATTGCGCGCGCTCGCTGCGATAGTGGTCCCACGCGGCCTGCATCGCGGCGCCCTGGGTGGTCGGGAATTTGAGGTAGTTCAGCACCGACTCCAGGGCGCTGAGCGTAGTCATCACGCAATCTTTCCGCGCGTTATAACCCATGGTGCCGATCCGCCACACCTTGCCGTGCAGCGGGCCAAATGAGGTACCGATTTCAATGCCGAAATCTTCCAGCATCAGCTTGCGCGCCTGGTCGCCGTTGATGCCCTGCGGGATGACGACGCCAAGCACGTTGTTCATCTTGTGTTTCAGATCGCCGAAGGTCTCCAGCCCCATCGCCTGGATGCCTTTAACCAGCGCATCGCCGTGCAGCTTATGCCGGGCAATGCCGTTATCCAGCCCCTCCTGGAGGATCAGGCGGGCGCATTCCCGGGCGCCGAACAGCGCGGTAGTGGCCTCGGTATGGTGGTTAAGGCGCTCCGGCCCCCAGTAGTCCATCACCATGCCGAGATCGAAATAGTTGGAGTAGATCATCTCCTCGTCGCCGTCGCGGTGGGCATCGGTGCGGATCCCCTCTTCCACGCATTTGCGGCGGCGAATCGCCTCTTCCATGCGCGCGCTGAGGGTAATCGGCGAGGTGCCGGACGGGCCGCCAAGGCATTTTTGCATCCCAGCCGAGACCGCATCCAGTCCCCAGCCGTCGGTTTCCAGCGGGTTGCCGCCCAGCGAGGCGGTGGCGTCGGTGTAAAACAGGACGTCATAGCGGCGGCAGATCTCCCCCAGCTCCGCCAGCGGCTGCAGCATGGTGGTCGAGGTATCGCCCTGCACCGTTAGCAGCAGACGCGGACGAATACGTTTGATGGCATCTTCCACCTGGTCCGGGGTGAACACTTCGCCCCACGGCACTTCAATGGTATGCACTTCCGCCCGGCAGCGGCGGGCGATTTCGCACAGCAGATGGCCGAAGCGGCCAAATACCGGTACCAGCACCTTGTCGCCCGGCCGAATAGCTGAAACCAGGATCGCCTCAATCCCGGCCCTTGAGGTTCCATCCACCAGCATCGTCCAGCGGTTTTCGGTACGAAATACGCCGCGGTACAGCGCCATCACTTCGTTCATATAGTGGGTCATCGCCGGGTCGTACTGGCCGATCAACTGGCTCGACATGGCGCGCAGCACGCGCGGGTCGGCGTTAATCGGGCCGGGCCCCATCAGCAGGCGCGACGGTGGGTTGAGTTGCGAAAACTGGGAGATATCCATCTTTAAGTCCTTATTGATTGAGGCCGCGCACGGAGGAAATAAACTGCTTCAGTTCGCTGGTTTGCGGGTTGGCGAACAGCGTTTTGCTATCGCCCTGCTCCCAGACGCGTCCCTGATGCATAAATACGACGCGGTCGCCCACTTCGCGGGCAAAATTCATTTCATGGGTCACGAGAATCAGCGTCATGCCCTCCGCCGCCAGCTGCTCCAGCACCTTGAGCACTTCGCCCACCAGCTCCGGATCCAGCGCCGAGGTGATCTCGTCGCAGAGTAAAACTTTTGGCGACATCGCCAGCGCGCGGGCAATCGCCACGCGCTGCTGCTGGCCGCCGGAGAGACTGGACGGGTAGTAATCGAGCCGGTCGCCCAATCCGACCTTTTCCAGCATCCGCTGGGCCAGTTCACGGCACTCGGCGGCGCTCTTCTTCAGCACCCGACGCGGCGCCAGCATCACGTTTTCCAGCGCCGTCATATGCGGGAACAGATTAAAGTTCTGGAACACCATGCCGATAGAGCGGCTGATCTCACGCGCCTGCGAGTCGCGGTCGGTAATGGTCATCCCGCCGAGCTTAATGCTGCCTTCCTGATAGCCTTCCAGCCCGTTGATGCAGCGCAGCAGCGTGCTTTTTCCGGACCCGCTGCGGCCGATAATCGAAATAACTTCGCCCATATCGATATCCAGATCGACGCCCTTGAGCACGTGGTTATCGCCGTAATACTTCTGCATCTGATTAATGGTGATGAGAGGCATTGAATTTGTTCTCCAGATAACGGCTGTAGCGGGACAGCGGATAACACAGAATGAAATAGCCTAGCGCCACCAGCGCAAAGACTTTAAACGGCTGATAGGTGACGTTGGTCAGCATGGTGCCCGCTTTGGTCAGCTCGACGAAGCCGATAATCGACGCCAGCGCCGTGCCCTTGATAACCTGCACAGCGAACCCCACCGTCGGGGCGATGGCGATCCGCAGCGCCTGTGGCGCGACGACGCGATACAGCGTCTGGCCAAAGCTCAGCCCCAGACAACGCGAGGCTTCCCACTGCCCCTTTGGCAGGGCGCGAATGCTGCCGAACCAGATATCGAGCAAAAAAGCGCTGGTGTACAGCGTCAGCGCCAGCGAGGCCGCGGTCCACGCCGAAACGTCGATGCCGAAAAGCGCCACGCCGAAAAAGGCGAGGAACAGCTGCATCAGCAGCGGCGTCCCCTGAAACAGTTCGATATAGCCGCGGATCAGGCGTTTTACCTGGCGCCCGCCGGTCATGCGCAGCAGCAGGAGCGGCAGAGTCACCAACGCGCCGCCGAGAAACGCCACCAGCGACAGCAGCACCGTCCAGCGCCCGGCCAGCAGCAGATTGCGGACAATGTCCCAATCGGTAAAGGTGGTCATCATGCCTGTACCCCCAGCCATTTACGTCCCGCCGCCAGCAGCAGCTGACGCATCGTTATCGATAGCGCTAAATAAATCCCTGTCGTCACCAGATAGACCTCAAAACTGAGGAAGGTGCGCGACTGAATCAGGTTGGCGGCAAAGGTCAACTCTTCATAAGAGACCTGCGACACCACCGACGAACCGAGCATGACGATGATGCACTGGCTCACCAGCGCCGGATAAATGCGCTGTAGCGCGGGCGGCAGAATGACCTGAATGAAGGTCTGCGACCGGGTCAGCCCCAGCACGCGCCCCGCCTCCCACTGCCCTTTCGGCGTCACCTGAATACCGGCGCGCACGATCTCAGTACTGTAGGCCCCGAGGTTCACCACCATCGCCAGCAGCGCGGCCTCGCCCGCCGTCATCTTCAGCCCCAGATTCGGTAAGCCGAAGACGATAAAAAACAGCTGTACCACAAACGGCGTGTTGCGAATCAGTTCGACATACCCGCCCCATATCCGGCTGAACCACGTCGGACGTCCGCTGCGAACGGCGGCGCCGAAAATGCCAATCGTCAGGCCGCCTATGGTCGCCAGCACGGTCAGCTGAATGGTCACCCACAGCCCCGCCAGCAGCTCCGGCCAGTGCGGCCAGAGCTCAGAGAAATGAAGTTGCTCCGTCATGCCGGAACCTTACGCGCCGAGGCTGGCAGGCAGCGGCGCTTTCAGCCACTTCTCGGACAGCCCGTTGAGGGTGCCGTCTTTTACGCCCTGCTCAATCAGCGCATCCACTTTCGCCTTCAGGGCCGGTTCATTTTTCTTCAGGCCGATAAAGCACGGCGAGTCCTTCAGCATAAAGCTCGGCACCGGGGCTTTGTCAGCGTTCTGCCGGGAGATCGCCGCCACCACCAGATTGCCGGTCGCGACGTACTGCACCTGGCCGGAGAGATACGCCGACAGCGTGGTGTTGTTGTCCTCGTAGCGCTTAATCTGCGCCTCTTTCGGCGCCACGCTGGTCAGTACCATGTCTTCCACCGCGCCGCGGGTTACGCCAACGCTTTTACCACTCAGCGCCGCCGGATCTTTCAGCTCTGCGCCCTTCGGACCAAATACGCCGAGGAAGAACGGCGCGTAGGCGCGGCTGAAATCGATCACCTTCTCGCGCTCGGCGTTTTTACCGAGGCTGGAAATCACCAGGTCCACCTTATCGGTTTGCAGATAAGGCACGCGGTTGGCGCTGGTGACCGGCACCAGCTGCAGCTTGAGCTTCATCTGTTTGGCGAGGTAGCGCGCCATATCGATGTCGTAGCCCTGCGGCTGAAGGTCGGTACCCACCGAGCCAAAAGGCGGAAAATCCTGCGGCACCGCAATGCGGATCGTGCCGCGCTTTTCAATATCCTGGAGCTGGTCAGCCTTCGCCGCCGAGAGGTTGGTTAACAGACAAGCGGCCCCGGCCAGTGCGATCAACAGTTTCTTCATGATGTTTACCCGTTACGTTAGCATGAAACAAAAGATTCTTTAAAGTCACTTTTGCAACTAATGTGCCAGATAAATCGCCGCGCATCGTGTTAGCCCGGCATTTGGCTAAGCAGAGGTAAAACAAGGGAAAGTGAGGAATTAAGAGGAAACGACTGCGCGTTTCCTCATTATTTTATCGCACCAAAACCATGCAAGGCACCACGCTGGCGCCCCATTATCGTTGTTCCAGCTCGTCCAGCTGCTGATAGAGGGTGGCAATATCGTGAATCCGCGGGCGGCCTTTATCGAGAATTTCGTGCAGAAATGCGTTCGACAGTAGATTGATCAGGCTATTGACCGACGCGTAGCTATCGTAGGCCGATACGCTATCCAGCGGCGCGCAAAGCTGCCAGCGCGCCAGCGGAAACAGGCCGTGGGCCTGCGGTTCGCACATCAGCAGCGCCGGAATACCGCTGCTCTGTAGCTGCTGCAGCAGCGGGCGAATAATTCGCGGACGGCGGCGAAACGCCATCACCACCACCACATCGTCGGCGGTTAAATCCACCAGCTCCTCGCTTAAGCTTTGTCCCGGCTGCGGCAGCACCAGCACCTGCCCGCGCGCCTGTAAAAGCTGCTGGCGCAAATGCAGCGCCGCCGGATAAGCATTGCGCATGCCGATAATCACGATACGCCGGGCGCTCACCAGCGCCTGAATCGCCTCGGCGAACTGCTGGACATCAAGGGCGTTAACCCACTGGGTCAGGTTGGCCATCTCCTGTTTATAATGGCGCGCCAGCAGCGTGTTGCCCTGCACTGCATCGCGATTATCGGTCAGCGGCATTCCGCTCTGGCGCAGGGTGCGCAGCTCATCGCGCATATCTTTATATTTCTCATAGCCCAGGCGCTTGAACAGCCGGCTGACCGTGGCTTTCGATACCCCGCTAAGCTGCGCCAGCTCCGCGCTGTTGTAGCTAATCAGGTCATCAAAATGATCGAAAATAAAATCCGCCACCCGCTGTTCCTGCGGCGATAAAGACGGGTACTGCTCTTTTAGTCGTTCATCAAGCTGTTGCATAAGACCTCTGTAACTTTCGTTTCACCGCACTATACCGTTAACGTCTTTCATAATGCATGCCAGTTCGACAAAAAACGCCCCTCACCAGCAGCGATTGAAACTTTACGTTCAGACATGGAACAGCTTTTGCAACCCTCTCGGACGATTTGGTTAATTGAGGACACCCCATGCAAAGTCATGTTGCCGCCCACGGGATGGCGGTCGCGCCCCATCATCTGGCCAGCCAGAGCGCGCTGGCGGTTCTGCGCGAAGGCGGAAGCGCGATAGAAGCGATGGTCGCCGCCGCCGCCACCATCGCCGTGGTTTATCCGCATATGAACGGCCTCGGCGGCGACGGCTTCTGGCTTATCGTGCCGCCCGAAGGCGACCCCATCGCCATTGACGCCAGCGGCGCGGCGGGCTCGCTGGCGACGCCGCAGGCCTACGCCGGCCTGGCGCAGATCCCCCACCGGGGTCCACAGGCGGCCCTCACCGTGGCGGGTACCGTCAGCGGCTGGGAAGAAGCGCTGAAGGTTTCGCGCGAGTTAAGCGGAAGATCGCTGCCGCTGTCGCGGCTGCTGGAAGACGCCATCGGCTACGCCGCAAGCGGCATCCCGGTTACCGCCTCGCAGGCCAGCGCCACCGCCGGGAAATTCAGTGAACTGCGCGACCAGCCCGGCTTCGCCGAAACCTTTCTGGTGGACGGCCAGCCGCCGAAAGCCGGGAGCCGCTTTTTGCAGCCGGCGCTGGCGAACACCCTGCGCCGGCTAAGCGAGGAAGGATTGGACAGCTTTTATCGCGGGCCGCTGGCGGAGCATCTGGCCCGCGGCATGGAACAGTATGGACTGCCCGTGACCCTCAGCGATCTGCAGCAGCATCGCGCCCGCCGCCCGCTGCCGCTCAGGCTTGAGCATCAGCACGGGGAACTGTGGAACCTCGCGCCGCCGACCCAGGGGCTGGTTTCGCTGGCCATTCTCGGCATCACCGACCGGCTGGCGATGGCCGAGGCCGACGATGCGATGACCATCCACCGCATTGTTGAGGCGACCAAGCTGGCCTTCGGCCTACGCGACGCGCATATCACCGATCCGCGTCACCTTGATGTCGATATCCAGAGCCTGCTGGCAGCGGCGGCGCTGCAACCGCTGGCGGATAACATCGACGACCAGCAGGCCGCTCCGTGGGGCGCGGGCAAAGGTCCTGGCGATACCGTATGGATGGGGGTTATCGATAAAAGCGGACTAGCGGTCTCCTTTATTCAAAGCCTTTATCACGAATTCGGCAGCGGCGTGGTGCTGCCGGAGAGCGGAATTGTCTGGCAGAACCGCGGGGCCTCTTTCAGCCTCGACCCGAGCCACCTGCTGGCGCTGGCGCCCGGCAAACAGCCGTTTCACACCCTCAACCCCGCCGCCGCAAGGCTGAACGATGGCCGGGTGATGGTGTACGGCTCCATGGGCGGCGACGGCCAACCGCAAACCCAGGCCGCTATTTTCACCCGCTACGTGCTGCAAAACGCGCCGCTGCAGGAGAGCATCACCCGACCGCGCTGGCTGCTGGGACGTACCTGGGGGCAAACTTCCGACTCGCTCAAGCTGGAAGGCCGCTTCAGCGCCGAATGCGTTGCCCGCCTGCGTCAGCTGGGGCACGACGTTGAAGTGCTGGCCGATTTCAGCGAAGCCATGGGCCACGCCGGGGCGATCGTTCGCCACCCCAACGGTCTGTTCGAGGGGGCCAGCGATCCGCGCAGCAACGGCTCCGCCGCCGGATATTAGGAGCTGATGATGAACACACCGCACAACGAATGGGACGCTTACCTCACGCAAATGGAACAGCTGTTGGCGCTGGAGCTGGACGATGCGAGGCGCGCAGAGCTCAGGGTGCAGTTTAGCCGCATTGCCGCCATGGCCGGGCCGCTGCTGGCCTTTCCCCTCGACGATCGCGTCGAAATCGCCGGAGTTTATAAAGCATGAAGCTGCCTGAAATGACGATTCACGAAATCCAGCGCGCGCTGGCCAGCGGCGAACTCAGCGCCAAAGAGATCGCCCGCCACACCCTGGAGAACATCGCGCGGGTTAACCCGCAGATCAACGCCTGGACCCATGTCAGCGAAAAACGCATGCTCGCTGAGGCGGAGAATATCGATACCTTGCGGCGGGAAAAAAAGCCCCTGCCCGCGCTGGCAGGCGTTCCCTATGCGGTGAAAAATCTTTTCGATGTCGCCGGACACACGACCCTTGCCGGGGCCCAGCTGCTGAGCGATCGCCCCGCCGCCGTTGCCGACAGCTGGGCGGTGCGCCAGCTGCACAGCGCGGGCGCGCTGCTCTCCGGGATGCTGAATATGGATGCCTACGCCTACGGGTTTACCACCGAAAACAGCCACTACGGGGCGACGCGTAATCCGCACGATCTCTCGCGGATCGCCGGGGGTTCCTCGGGCGGGTCGGCGGCAGCGGTGGCCGCCGGGCTGGTGCATTTTTCGCTGGGAAGCGACACCAACGGATCCATTCGCGTCCCGGCATCGCTGTGCGGGATCTTCGGCCTGAAGCCGACCTTTGGCCGCTTGTCGCGTTCCGGGAGCCATCCTTTCGTCGCCAGCCTCGACCACATCGGTCCGTTTGCCCGCTGCGTCAGCGACCTTTCCGCGGTTTACGATGCCCTGCAGGGTCGCGATCCGGGCGATGGTTTTCAGGCCGACAAGGCCAGCGAGCGCACGGCGAATCTGCTGTCGCGCGGGCTCGAAGGCCTGCGCTGCGCCACCCTCGGCGGTTATTTTACAACGTGGTGCGATAATGACGCCCGTGCGGCCGTCGCTCGCGTCGCCGGGGCGCTGGCGGCGCATGAGGAGCTGATCTTCCCGGAGGCGGAGCTGGCCCGCTCGGCGGCGTTTATTCTCAGCGCCGCCGAGGGCGGCAACCAGTACCTGCCCGCGCTGCGTAGCCAGCCCGAACGTTTTGAGCCGAACTCACGCGAGCGCCTGCTGGCGGGCGCGATGATCCCGTCGGCCTGGTATCTTCAGGCCCAGCGCTTCCGCCGCCACGCGCAGCAGGCGTTTAAAGCCTTGTTCGCCCATGCGGATGTGCTGATCGCCCCGGCCACGCCGTGCAGCGCGACGCTCATCGGCGCGCAGACCATGGAGATCAACGGCCAGCCGCTGCCGATCCGCGCCAGTATGGGGATGCTGACCCAGCCCATCTCCTTCCTTGGTCTACCGGTGGTCACCGTACCGCTGCGCACGGCGAGCGGGCAGCCGATCGGCCTGCAGCTGATTGCCGCGCCTTTTAATGAACAAGCCTGTCTGCGGGTCGCGCGGGCGCTGGAAGAGACGGGCGTGACCGACGCCCGCCCCCTGGAGATAGCAGCATGATGACGCAAGAGCATATTAATCGCCCGCGGATCCTCGCCGAGGTCACGGCGGCGTTTTACCGCTATGAGGAAGCGCTGGTCAGCAACAATATCGCGGTGCTGGATGAGCTGTTCTGGCACGACAAGCGCACGGTGCGGCTGGGGGCCGGCGAAAATCTCTACGGTATCGACGAAATCCGCGCCTTTCGCGCCGCCCGTCCTGCCGCCGGCCTGCAGCGCGAGCTGCGGCATACCACCATCACCACCTTCGGCGAGGATTACGCGGTGTGCAGCACCGAATTTACCCGCGATGGCAGCGAACGCATTGGCCGCCAGCAGCAAACCTGGGTGCGTTTCCCCTTCGGCTGGCGCATCGTCGCCGCCCAGGTCAGTTTGATGAGTTAAGCCCCGCGCCTTTCCCGGTATCCCCCGGGTTGCGCTGCGCTTACCCGGGCTACGGGTTAACTCGCGCCTGCAGGCCAGTACCCCGGGTAAGCCGCTTGCGGCGCGACCCGGGGAACGATTTTACCCTCTAAACGGATGAACCTCGCGCCAGTGTTCGGCGATCTGCTGACGGGTGCAGACCCAGACCCGGTCGTGCTGCTGCACATAATCGAGGAAACGCTGCAGCGCGCGAAAGCGGCCCGGTCGTCCCAGCAGGCGGCAGTGCATACCGATGGACATCATCTTCGGCGCGCTGGCCCCCTCTTCATACAGCACATCGAAGCTGTCTTTCAGATAGGTGTAAAACTGCTCGGCGGTATTAAACCCCTGGGCGGTGGCAAAGCGCATATCGTTGGCATCGAGGGTATAAGGCACGATCAGGTGCGGCTTACGCGTCCCGTCGCCGCACGCCACCTCGCTCCAGAACGGCAGGTCGTCGCCATAATAATCGCTGTCGTAATCAAAACCGCCGTGCTCCACCACCAACTGGCGGGTCTGAGGACTATCGCGCCCGGTATACCAGCCGGTGGGCGGCTTGCCAAACAGATCGGTTAACACCTGAACGGCTTTATTGAGATGCTCCCGTTCCTGCTCGACGGGCATATTCTGGTAATGGATCCAACGCCAGCCGTGGCTGACCACGTCATAGTTCGCCGACTTAATCGCCTCGACCACCCCGGGATGACGCGCCAGCGCCATGGCGACGCCGAACACGGTCAGCGGCAGTCCCCGCTTGCTGAACTCATTATGGATGCGCCAGAAACCGGCGCGGCTGCCGTACTCATACAAAGAGTCCATAGACATATGCCGGTCAGGGTAGCTGGCGGCGCCGATAATATCGGACAGAAACTGTTCAGAACCGGCATCGCCGTGCAGCACGTGGTTTTCCGAGCCCTCTTCGTAGTTCAGCACAAACTGCACAGCGATGCGCGCGTTGTTCGGCCACCGGGCGTGCGGCGGCTGTCCGCCGTAGCCGCGCAGGTCGCGCGGGTAATCTTCTGTCAAAAATGCCATCTGCCACCTCTTTAATTTAAAACGGGGTTAATGCCTGAAATTTGCCGCTCAACGCCTTGGTTTCGGGAAAAGCTAAATCGCCGTGCTTGCTGGTCGACAGGCCTAATGCCACCAGTGACTCAACCATTTTGACCGCCGCGCTGACGCCATCGATCACCGGTACGCGCAGCTCGCGAGTCAGCTCCTGGGCCAGCGTCGCCATCCCACCGCAGCCCAGCACGATGGCCCCGCAGCCGTCCTCTTTTAGCGCCTGAATACAGCGCGCGCGTACCTTCTCCTGCGCCACACCGCTGCCGTCCTCCAGCGCCAGCACCGGTAAATCAATGGCGTGCAGGGCCGCGCAGTGGTCATGAAAACCATACTGATGCAGCAGATGACGGGCGATGATCAGAGTGCGCGGCAGCGTGGTCACGATGGAGAAACGGGTGGCCACCAGCGTCGCCATATGCATCGCCGCTTCGGCAATGCCCACCACCGGCCCCTGCGCCAGCTCGCGCGCCGCCAGCAGACCGGGGTCGCCAAAACAGGCGATCACGTGCCCGTCGACCCCCTGTTGACGACCGGCGTTGATCTGCTCCAGCACGCCCACGGCAGCGATGGCTTCATCAAAGTGGCCCTCTATCGATGGGACGCCTTCGCGGGGGCAGACCGCCAGAATCTCGGTTCCCGGCGCGGCGACCGCCCGCGCGGCGGCGCCGATGGTTTCCGTCATGGCCAGGCTGGTGTTGGGGTTGATGACTTGTATACAAACAGCGGCCATTACGGCTCCTTATAACCGGCAAACAGCCGGGCAAAATCAGGTAGGGTCACGCCAGAACGCTCAAAGCAAAGGCTGGCGACGATATGTTCAAAATGGTGACTTAACGCATCGCTCAGCGGCTGCAGCGCCTTGTCGCGCAGCAGTTGGACAAGCCGTTCGTGATCGTCGCAGCGGCAGCCCTGACGCCACGGCGATCCCCACGCTGCGATAACTAATGAAGAGCGCTGGCTCAGGCGGGTCACCATCTCGGTGAGCACCTGATTGCCGGAGATCGCCTGCAGCTGAATATGAAACTCGGCGGAGTAGCGGATCGCCGCCGGGCCGTCATAGCGTTCATGGGCCTGCTGCTCCTCACGGATAATGGCCTCCAGCGCCGCGAGGTGCGGCGGCTGACAGCGGGCCAGCACATCCGGCAGGTTGGCCACCTCCAGCAGCGCGCGGGTGCGGAAGATCTCTTGCGCCTCTTCTACCGTCGGGCTGGCGACCTGTGCACCACGTTTGGGCGTCAGGGCGACCATTTGCACAGTCGCGAGTCGTTGCAGCACCTTTCTGATCCCGGTACGGCTTACGCCGAACACTTCCGCCAGCGCCTCCTCCGGCAGTTTGCTCCCCGGCGGCAGCTGATGCTCGACGATCGCGGTCATCAGCGCCTGATAGATGGATTCGTCTTTATCCTGCAGTTCTGGCGCGGCCTGCAGACGATGTTGGTTGCTCATTCACCACTCCGGTTTTTACTTTTTGATATCGGATCGTATACATAAAATTTAATTCTTGCATACAAAAATAACTACTTTGGCCTAAATCCTGCAACAGCCTCAGCAATCCATTTAAACGGGTGTTCATTTACAGGAGCAGGTTTCATGCCAAATCAACAAAATACGCATCAGGTTAAGGCCGCTGATCCCCACGCTGGATACAGTCCGCGACTTTGCAATGAGGATCTGGCGCCGACGCGCGACCAGAACTGGAGCTGGTACAACATCTTTTCTTTTTGGATGTCGGACGTGCACAGCATGGGGGGCTACGTGGTGGCGGCGAGCTTCTTTACGCTCGGGCTGGCGAGCTGGCAGGTGCTGCTGTGCCTGCTGGTGGGGATTTGCATCGTTCAACTGTGCGCCAACCTGGTGGCGAAGCCCAGCCAGATGGCGGGCGTGCCCTACGCAGTCATTTGTCGTCAGGCGTTTGGCGTGTTTGGGGCCAATATCCCGGCGGTGATCCGCGGGCTTATCGCCTTCGCGTGGTACGGCATTCAGACCTATCTCGCCGCCAACGCGCTGATGCTAGTGCTACTGAAGTTCTGGCCATCGCTATCGACGCTCACAGCATCCAGCGTCCTCGGCCTGTCGCATCTGGGCTGGCTCTGCTTCGCCACCATGTGGCTGCTGCAGGCGATGGTGTTCTGGCACGGAATGAACGCCATCAAGCGCTTTATCGATATCGCCGGCCCGGCGGTCTACGTGGTGATGCTGGCGCTGGCGGGCTGGATTGTATACAAAACCGGTTTTGACGGGATCTCCTTCACCCTCGCCAGTAAGTCGCTGAGCGCCGGGGAGCAGACCTGGCAGATGATCACCGCCACCGCGCTGGTGGTCTCCTACTTCTCCGGCCCGCTGCTCAACTTTGGTGATTTCTCGCGCTACGGCAAAAGCATGGGTGATATCCGCCGCGGCAACCGCTGGGGCCTGCCGTTTAACTTCCTGCTGTTCTCCATCGTGACCGTGGTGATTGTCTCCGGCACGCAGTCGCTGTTTGGCCGCATGATCACCGACCCGATTGAGACCGTGAGCCGCGTGGGCAACGACCTGGCGGTCGCCATTGGCCTGCTGACCATGATCACCGCCACCATCGGGATTAATATCGTGGCCAACTTTGTCTCCCCGGCGTTCGATTTCTCGAACTGCTCGCCGCAGAAAATCAGCTTCCGCACCGGCGGGATGATTGCCGCCGTGGGGTCTATTCTGCTGACGCCGTGGAACCTGTTTAATTCGCCGGAGCTTATCCACTACACCCTTGATGTGCTGGGGGCGTTTATCGGCCCGCTGTTCGGCATCCTGATTGTGGATTTTTACATCATTAAGCGCGGTAAAGTTTCCGTCAACGACCTGTTTGACGACACGCCAAAGGGCCAGTACTGGTACCGCAACGGCTTTAACCCGAAAGCGATCGCCGCCCTGATACCCTCCGTCGCTATTGGTCTGGTCATCAGCTTTATTCCGGCCCTGCACGAAGTGGCCAACTTTAGCTGGTTTATTGGCGTCTTCTTGAGCGGCGTGGCCTACCGCTGGATTGCCCGCGACGAGCTCGTCGGCGCGACGGCCGGTTTCAGCGCCCTCGCCCAGAAAGAGTAACCCCGTCCCCCCGCCGCGGCGTCACGTCGCGGCGGCTCTTCGCCTGCGCAAACTGGCATTATTCTTGCTGAATCAACCTATCCTTTCGCTAACCCACAGGGCAGCTATGATGTTTGACTACCATGCCGCAGTTCGCGGCGCATTTTTCGATATCGCCGCCGTTGCCGAGAGCGCTGACGATATCGCCCGCCATGCGCGCTATCTGGAGGATGGCGTGCTGTTTCTTCGCGACGGACGCGTTCAGGCGCTCCTGCCATGGCAGGAGGGCGAAAGGTACCTGCACCCGCAGAAGGGCTATCGCGACCTGCGCGGTAAGCTGCTGCTGCCGGGGTTTGTCGATGCCCACGTCCACTATCCGCAAACCGAGATGATTGGCGCATTTGGCGAGCAGCTGCTGGAGTGGCTCACCACCTATACCTTTCCGGTGGAGAGCCAGTTTGCCGATGCCGACTACGCCGCCGAGATCGCGCAATTTTTTGTCAACCAGCTGCTGAGCCACGGCACCACCACCGCGCTGGTTTTTTGTACACTGCATCCGGAATCGGTGGATGCCCTGTTTAACGAAGCGCTGCGCCTGAATATGCGCCTGCTCGCCGGGAAAGTGATGATGGATCGCCACGCGCCCGATTATCTGAGCGAAAGCGCGGAGCAGAGCTACCGGCAAACCCGCGAACTGATTGAACGCTGGCACCAGCGCGGCCGCCTCGGCTACGCCATTACGCCGCGCTTCGCGCCGACCTCGACGCCGGAGCTACTGGCGGCGGTGCGGCAGCTACGGGAAGAGTTTCCTGATACCTGGCTGCACACCCATCTGAGCGAAAACCTCAACGAAGTGGCGTGGGTAAAAAGCCTGTGGCCAGAGCATGAGCACTATCTCGACGTCTACCATCACTATCGGTTGACCGGCGAGCGCAGCGTGTTTGCCCACGGCATTCACCTTGCGGACGCCGAGTGGCAGTGCCTGCACGAAACCGGTTCAGCGCTGGCCTTTTGCCCAACGTCGAACCTGTTCCTCGGCAGCGGGCTGTTTCGTTTACCGGTCTGCTGGCAGAACAAGGTGCGCATGGGCATCGGTAGCGATGTTGGCGCGGGCACCACCTTCAGTATGCTGCGCACCCTCGGCGAGGCGTATAAGGTCAGCCAGCTGCAAAGCTATCGCCTTCGCGCCAGTGAAGCCTTCTACCATGCGACCCTTGGCGGCGCGCGCGCTCTGCGCCTTGATGAGAAGATTGGCAATTTCCAACCCGGCAAAGAGGCCGATTTTGTGGTTATCGACCCGGCGGTCACGCCGCTGCAGCGCTTACGCAGCGGGCGCTGCAAGGATATCTATGAGCAGCTGTTCGTGCTGATGACCCTGGGCGATGAACGCAATATCAGCGAGACGTGGGTAAACGGCGAGCGCGTGTGGGGGGATGCAGCTGCGCAGTAGTCCTTTTCCCGGGTCGCGGCGCAAGCGCCTTACCCGGGCTACCAGAGGACAAATGACATTGAACGCGCGGCGCCGCCTCCGGGGAAATTTAGCTGCCGCGATAGGTGGACCAGCCGCCGGGAGCGATTAAAAACGGTAAGTGATAGTGCCCGCCAGCCGCTTCGCGGATGGCGAAATCAATCTGCGCGCTCAGGTAGAGCGTCTCGCGCCCGCTGGCGGTAAACCACTCGCCAATTTCCGCACTCAACCGGTAACGCCCCATCGCCAGCGGTCCGGCGCCGAGTTCGCCAATGCGGCCGTTCTCATCGGTAGTCCCGCGGGCAATCAGCGCGCCTTCGCGCTCCAGCACAACCTTCACGCCCTGCGCCGGTCGGCCGGTAGAGATATCCAGAATATGGGTGCTTAAGGTACTCATTCGCCAATTGCTCCTTCCAGTCTTAATAAGGTGATTTCGCGCAGCTGCGCTAACGCATCCTGAACTTCTGCGCGATCGCTGTTTTGCAGGCGACGCGACAGCGCCGCTAAGATTTCATCCCCGCTGCGCCCTTTCGCGCGAATCAAAAAAATCCGGCCAAATCGCGCTTCGTAGCGGGCGTTGCCCTCTTTCAGCGCCAGCGCCAGCGCAGCATCGCGCTCATCAACGCTTCCCTGCTCCTGACGCGAGAGCGCCGCGTGCGCCTGAGACCCGGCGGGCTTTTCGCCGATACGCGGATGGGCGCTTAGCGCCTCGGTCAGCTCCGCTTCGCCCCACGCCGCCATCAGCCGCTCGGCGGCGCTGAGCAAATCAGCGCGGCTGCGCCAGGGCCGGCCGGCGGCGAGCGCCGCCGCCCAACCAGCAACGGCAACGCAGGGCGCCAGCAGGGAAACGGCCTCTTCGCCGCTCAGTTGGTTAAAGTGATTCAGCGCGATCATCGGTGCTCCTTGTGGCCGCCGCCGCGGCCGGTTTCTCTTCCGGAATAATCAGATTCAGGACAATCGCCACCAGCCCGCCGCTGGTCGCCGCAGAGCCGAACAGGTTACCCACGATCGGCGGGAAGTGGGTCAGAAACGCCGGGACTGCCTCAATGCCAAGACCAAAACCGAAGGCCAGGCCAACGATCAGCATATCGCGGCGGGTCAGCGGTTTCTGGGTGATAATGCGGATCCCTGCCGCCACAACGCAGCCAAACATCACCATCGTCGCGCCGCCCAGCACCGGCACCGGGATCTGGCGCAGTATCTCGCCGAACGGCGGAAACAGTCCCAGCAAAATCAAAATCACCCCAATGTAGCGGCCAACGTAGCGGCTGGCGACGCCGGTCATCTGAATCACGCCGTTGTTTTGCGCAAAGGTGGTATTGGGGAACGCGCACAGCATCGCCGCCACCATGCAGCTTATGCCATCGGCAAGAATGCCGCCTTTCAGCCGGGAACGGAAGGCCTCGTCATCTATCGACTGCTGAGAGATCAGGCAGTTAGCCGTCAGATCCCCCACCGCCTCAAGAATGCAGACCAGCGACACCAGCGCAATCGGCAGAAAAATCGCGCTGTTAAACTGAAAACCAAACGGAAACAGCTGCGGCAAGCGGAACCAGACATCGCCGACGCCTTTAAGCTGGAACGATCCGCTCAGCGCCGCCGCCGCGCAGCCGACGGCAATCCCCACCACCACTGAAGAGAGGCGCAGCCAGCGGTTTTTCGCGCAGCTTAGCAGGACGATAGTCCCGAGTGTGCCCGCGCCGAGGGCGATATTGCTCATGCTGGCAAATGCTTTCGCCTGCTCGCCGCCGCACCAGTTAATGACGCTGACTTTAATCAGGCTAATGCCGATCAGCGCTATCACGCTACCGGTAATCACCGGAGTAAAAATGCGCTTCAGCGGTTCAATAAAGCGGCTGACGAGGCATGGCACCAGCGCGGCGACGAAGTTGACGCCAAACAGCATGGCCATAATAT
Organism: Klebsiella pasteurii; assembly: GCF_018139045.1. NCBI lineage: Bacteria > Pseudomonadati > Pseudomonadota > Gammaproteobacteria > Enterobacterales > Enterobacteriaceae > Klebsiella > Klebsiella pasteurii. The sequence goes on along the minus strand of NZ_CP073236.1, from coordinate 317,433 downwards.
CCTGCGGCGTACCACCCTGCCCTTTTACCCACATACCGCCGGCAATGGCGACGCCGAGGAACGCAAAGCTAGTGCCCTGCATACAGATCATGCCCGCACCGATCCCCCAAACGCGGTTGGATTGCAAAAAGGTGCCAATGCCGGAGGCCAGCAGGGACATGCTGATCAAATAGGGCAGCCACTCCCCCAGCCCCAGCGCCGCGCCGATAATCAGCGGTGGGGTGATAATGCCCACCAGCCCGGCGAGTACGTGCTGTAAAGCGCTAAAAAAAGCCGGAAGCGGCGGTATCCGCTGCTCGAGGCCGTACAGTAAGCCGCCGTTTTTTTCATCTGACATGGTCGTTTCATCCCGTTGCGAATAAGCGTGCGGGAACGGGTGCACAAAACAGGCCAAATTCGCTCACACTTGCGCAACATTTAATTTTTCCTCTGTTTTACAAAGAGATAAATCATCTACCGGGTTAACACCTGTGCGCCCGGGCTGGCCACCGTAATGAAACTTTAGATTCTACATTCCCAATATAGAAATTATTGATTCATAAAAAGGCAACAAAACCCCCATCACGCACCACGACTGTGCAACCGCACGATGGCGGGGAGGCCGAATCGGCGAAATCCGCGCCTGCGCCAAAGTGGTACGCAAATTGCTCAAGCCAATCACGACGTATGTAAAGGAGAAGCAAATGAAAGCATTAGTTATCGGCGGCGGAATCGGCGGCCTGAGCGCGGCGGTGGGGTTAAAAAATGCAGGTATCCATTGCGAAGTCTTTGAAGCGGTGAAAGAAATCAAACCGGTGGGCGCGGCCATCTCCATCTGGCCGAACGGCGTGAAGTGCATGAAGCATTTAGGTATGGGCGATATTATCGAGAACTACGGCGGGCCGATGCATTTTCTCGCTTATAAGGATTATCTGCGCGGGGAGGATCTGACCCAGTTCAGCCTCGCTCCGCTGGTAGAGCGTACCGGCGGCCGCCCCTGTCCGGTTTCCCGCGCTGAACTGCAGCGCGAGATGCTCGCCTTCTGGGGACGCGACGCCGTGCAGTTTGGTAAACGCGTCACCCGCTGCGAAGAACACGCCGACGGCGTTCGCGTCTGGTTTACCGACGGATCGATGGCAGAGGGAGATTTTCTGATTGCCGCCGACGGTAGCCATTCGGCGTTGCGTCCGTACGTGCTCGGCTATACCCCTGAGCGCCGCTACGCGGGTTACGTTAACTGGAACGGTCTGGTAGAGATTGATGAAGCGATTGCGCCGGGCAACCAGTGGACCACTTTCGTCGGCGAGGGGAAACGGGTGTCGCTGATGCCGGTCTCCGATGGCCGGTTTTACTTTTTCTTTGATGTTCCGCTGCCGGCAGGGCTGGCCGAGGATCGCAGCACGCTACGGGCGGATCTCAGCCGCTACTTTAGCGGCTGGGCGCCGCAGGTGCAGAAGCTGATCGCCGCCCTCGATCCGCAGACCACCAACCGTATTGAAATCCATGATATTGAACCTTTTGCGCGGCTGGTTCGCGGCAAGGTAGCGCTGCTGGGCGATGCCGGGCACAGCACCACGCCGGATATCGGCCAGGGCGGCTGCGCGGCGCTGGAGGATGCGGTGGTGCTGGGAGACCTGTTCCGCGAGAGCCGCGACATCGCCGAGGTATTGCGCCAGTACGAAGCGCTGCGCTGCGATCGGGTCCGCGACCTGGTGCTGAAGGCGCGGAAACGCTGCGATGTGACCCATGGTAAAGATATGGCGCTGACGCAAGCCTGGTATCAAGAGCTGGAAACCGAGACCGGAGAGCGGATTATCAACGGCCTGTGCGAAACCATTCAGGGCGGCCCGCTGGGGTAAAAATGTTGGCATCGGCGCCCTTCCCGGCTCGCGGCGTAAACGCCTTAGCCGGGCTATCGGCCAACAGATGGTAGTGAACCCGCTGCCCCGGCCTGCATCTCCTCCATCACGGCGGTCAGCTTCTGGATCGCCATCTGCGCCGGGCGGGAGAGCTGGCGCGACGGCGCGGCGCACAGGGCCAGGGTGAGCGGGCGCAGCAGCTTGTTGCGTAGCGGGACAAACGCCAGCTGCCCGAGCTTCACCTCTTCCAGCACGTCCAGACGGCTGAGAATCGTCACGCTGCCGCCTTTCAGCACCAGCGATTTGATCAGCCGGATATCGTTACAGCTAATACTGTTGGCCGGAGCAAAATCATAATGGCGATAAAGCATCGCGACCCGATCATGGACGATCAGCGGCGCACCGGGGACAATATGCCGCTCCTCGCTTAGCTCCCCTGGCGACAGCATCGCGGCCTGCGCCTGAGGATGATCCGGGCGCATTACCGCGCCCATCTCCAGCTCGGCAAAGGCCAGCACGCTCAGCCCCGCCTGACCTTCAGGATCCAGAATCAGGCCGAAATCGAGATCCGCCTGCCGCACCTTCTGGCTGATGGTATGGCTATCCGCCACCTGCAGATTCAGCTCCAGCCACTGCCAGCTGGCGATAATGTCCGCCAGCGCGGCGGCAAAGCTCCCTTCCGCCAGCGCCTGCACCATGCCAAGACTAACGCTGCCGCGCTTCAGCCCCTGCAGCTCATCAAACTTTTGCCGCGTCAGATGAAACTCCTTTTGCCAGCGCAGCAGATTGTCGTACAGCAGCTCCCCGGCGGTGGTCATGCGCAGCCCTTCCGGCAGGCGCTCAAACAGCGGCGTGCCGAAGGCCTCTTCCGCCTGCAAAATTTGCCGGTTGATGGCCGAAGCGGAAATATGCAGCTTTTCCGCCGCCCGCCGCAGGCTGCCGCTGCGGGCCACTTCGGCAAAATAGATAGCGAAACGTGAAAATGGGCTCATCGGTAACCTGTTCTCTTTTTTGCAACGGCTGGGTGAATTCTTGCTGATGGATGTCAACACCCTAATATGGCAACAATAAACTCACAACAATTAAACAAATGTTTTTGTGAGCAGGAAGAGAAGCCATGAACAAACCACAACCCACCCCGCCCGCCCATTGCACCTTTGAGCCCGAGGACTGGCTGCGCCTGGCGAAATGCTGGCATCCCGTCGCCCGCGCCTGCGATATCGGCCCCGCGCCGGTAAAAGCCACCCTGCTTGATGAACAGCTGGTTATCTATCGTATCAAGGGCCAGGTGGTGGTCGCTCGCGACGTCTGTCCCCACCGCGGCGTGCCGCTGACGCTCGGTTTTCACGACGAAGAAGGGATCGTCTGCCCGTACCACGGCCTGCGCTTCGGCGAAGATGGCCGCTGTAACCGTATCCCGTCCAGCCCCGACCAGCCGGTACCGGCGAAGCTCAACCTCACCAGCTTTGCGGTTGAGGAACGCTATGGCCTGATCTGGACCTGCATGGCCTTCGACCCGGAGAACCCGATGCCGCTGCCGGTGATGCCGCACTGGCACGACGACGGCTTTCAGCAAATCAACTGCCCGGCCTTTGAGGTCAACGGCTTTGCGGGCCGCCAGGTCGAGGGCTTTCTGGACGTCGCCCATTTCGCCTGGATCCACACCGATACCTTCGCCGACCCGGATAACCAGGTGGTGCCAAACTACACCCCGCAGGAGACGCCGTTTGGTTTTATCGCCGATTACTGGAGTTCGGTCGGCAACTATCCCGCCAGCTCCGAGTTTCGCGCGCCGGAAGGCTTTCAGTGGCTGCGCCATTTCGAGATGCATCTGCCGTTTACCGCCACCCTGACGATTCATTTTCCCGGGGAGGCCCGGCTGGTGATTATGAACGCCGCCTCGCCGGTTTCTTCACGGATCACCCGGATGTTCGCGCCCATCGCGCGTAATTTCGATCTGCACGTGCCGGTAGAGGATGTTCACGCCTTTAACCTGCGCGTCTTTGAGGAAGATCGCCTGATGGTGGAGACCCAGCGCCCGGAGAGACTGCCGCTGGATTTAACGCTCGAAGCGCATATCCCCGCCGATCGCAGCTCCATCGCCTATCGCCGCGGGCTGAAAAAAATGGGCTTCGGCGACTTTTTCCTCGTTTAAGTGGAGAGCCATCATGAGCGATGTAGTAGAGGTTATCGTTGACGGCATCTGGCGCCAGGGTAGCCAGAGCCTCGCCGTCAGGCTGGTGGCGCAGGACGGCCGACCGCTCCCCGCCTGGCAGCCCGGCGCGCATATTGACGTACATCTGCCGTGCGGCATTATCCGCCAGTATTCCTTGACCGGCCCGGACGATCCTGACGACGGCTACCTGATCTGCGTGGCGCTGGAGAAAGCATCTCGCGGCGGCTCGCGCTATATCCACCAGCAGCTGCGCCCCGGCCAGACGCTGTTGATTTCTCCCCCGCGCAATCTGTTTCCTTTACGTACGGCGGAACGGGTGACGCTGCTGGCGGCCGGGATCGGCATTACGCCGCTGTACGCGATGGCGCTTAGGCTTAAGGCGGAAGGCGTGCCGTTTACCCTGCACTATTACCTGAAAAACCGCGCGCAGGGGGCGTTTGTCCGCGAACTGCAGCGGCGATTCAGCGCCGAAAGCGTGGTGATTCACAGCTCTTGCGAAGGAGACAGCGCCCGGCAACATTTAGCCGCCGCGCTGAACAAGACGCATACCGGATATCCGATTTATCTCTGTGGACCTGAGGGATTTATGGTTGCCGCGCGTCGGGCGGCCATGGAACGGGGCTGGGCGGAAACGCAGATCCATAGCGAAGCCTTTCAGCCCACCGCTGCGCCAGCCGGCGCTGGGGAGGGAGAAACCTTTAACGTGACGCTTGCGTCCTCGGGAGAGCGGTGGCCGGTGCCCCCGCATAAAACCATCGCCCAGGTGCTCCAGGAAAACGGCGTCGCCGTCCCGCTCTCCTGCGAGATGGGGATTTGCGGCGCCTGCCTGACGCCGGTTATCGAAGGGGTTGTCGATCATCGCGACACCGTACAGTCGGAGGCGGAGAAATCCGCCAGCGCGCAGCAGATCGCCCTGTGCTGCTCGCGCAGCCGGTCGGCGAATCTGTGCATTGATTTATAGCCCGGCGCCGCTAGCGGGCGAAAACTCGCGCCTCGCCCACCACCTCAATACGTACCGCTGCCCCCGGCCGCCATAACTGCCGGCTGACGGTTTTAACGAGCAGCGGCTCGCGCTGGCCGGGCAGCGTCAGGGTTAACGTGGAGAGATGGCCGCTAAAGTCCACATCGCGTACGGTAAGCTGCGGGTCATCCGCCCGGCAGGGAGAAATAACCAGCTGCTCGGGGCGCAGCATCACCCTTCCCTGGCCGACGGCCTGCGGATTGTCGGTTAAGACTTCACCTATCGCGCAGCGCGCTCGGCCGCCGCACAGTTCGGCGGGCAGCACCAGCGCATCGCCGAGAAAAAGCGCGGTCTCTTCATCAACCGGGTGACTGTAGACCTCATACGGCGTACCAACCTGGGCAAAGCGCCCCTGACGCATCACCGCGACCTGGCTGGCAAAGGAGAGCGCTTCATTCTGATCGTGGGTGACCAGAATCGACGCGATACCGGCCTGCGCCAGTAAATCAGCGGTGGCTTTACGCGTAGCCGCGCGCAGTCCGGTATCGAGGGCGGAAAAAGGTTCATCCAGCAACATCAGCGCGGGCCGCTGTGCCAGCGCGCGCGCCAGGGCCACGCGCTGCTGCTGACCGCCGGAAATTTCGTGCGGCCAGTGGTTCGCCAACTGACTGTCCAGCGAGACCCTCTCCATTAGCGCCGCCACCTGCTGGTATTTCTCCTGGCGACTGCCATCGAGCCCCCAGGCGATATTGTCCGCGACGTTCAGATGGGGGAACAGCGCGCCCTCCTGCGGCACGTAGCCCACCCCGCGCAGGTGGGCGGGAATAAATGTCCCCTGCGCAAACAGCGTGCGCCCCTGCATAACAATCCGCCCGCTATCCGGCGTTTCGAAACCCGCCAGGATCCGCAGCAACGTGGTTTTACCGGAGCCGGAGGGGCCGACAATCGCCGTGCGGCTGCCTGCGGCCACCGTCAGATTGAGGTTTTCGAGCACCCGCGTACCGGCAAAAGATTTTGAGATTGAGGAGAGTTCAAGCATTTACAGGCCTGCGATTTTTTTCGACTGAATATAGAGAATGCCGGTCAGCGGCAGCGAAAGCAGAATCATCAGCATCGCGTAAGGGGCGGCGGCGACATAATCAATTTCGCTGGTCAACGCCCAGAAGCCGGTTGACAGCGTGCGGGTGCCGAGCGGAGAGAGCAGCAGCGTGGCGGTCAATTCATTGGTGATGCCGAGAAACACCAGCGCCGCCCCCGCCGCCGCGCCCGGCGCCGCCAGCCGCATGGTGACGCTCCACAGCGCCCGGCCGGGGCTGCGGCCTAAACTGCGGGCGACGTTTTCCAGCTCGACAGGGGCCTGCGCGATCCCGGCCCGCAGGTTAACCAGCGCCCGGGGCATAAACATCAGCAGCCAGGCGAGCAGCAGCGTGACCTCGGTCTGATAGATGGGGCGCGCGTAGTGAATGGTGACCGTCACCAGCGCCAGCGCCGTCACGATGCCGGGCAGCGAGCTGGTCATGTAGTTACACCCTTCCAGCAGACGAAAAAGAGGCTGCGGATAGCGAACGCCCAGCCAGGCGATGGGAATTGCGCAGGCGGTGGTAAGGAGCGCGCCCACCGCGCCGAGCAGCAGCGTTTGCCGCAGAGAGAGCCACAGGTCGGCGCTCATCCAGTTTTCCACGCCGCCCAGCCAGAGCCAGCGGCAAAGCACCATCAGCGGTATCCCCAGCGCCAGCATCACCAGCGTCAGCAGCGCGAGCTGGAGAGGGATCGCCGCCAGCCGACTCAGCGGCTGCCGCTGCTGTTCGCGCGCGGCGCCCGAACCGATGCGGGCATAGCGCGCCTTCCCCCGCGATGCTCCTTCCAGCAGCAAAATGGCCAGGCAGCAAAGCGCCAGCACCCCGCCCAGCATATTTGCCGCCGGGCCGCTGAAGGTTGACTGGAACTGATCATAGATAGCGGTGGTAAATGTATCGAAACGGACCATCGCGAAGAGGCCGAACTCCGCCAGCAGATGCAGCGCCACCAGCAGCGCTCCGCCGCATATCGCCAGCCTGAGCTGCGGCAAAACCACGCGGAAAAAGATCCGCCACGGCGGCGTACCTAATGAAGCGGCAACATCTTCCAACGTCGGGTCCAGCCGCCGCAGAACGGCGGCAACCGGCATATAGATAAACGGGTAATAGGCCAGCAGCGAGAGAAAAACCCCGGCAGACAGTCCGTGCATTGCCGGTACCGCGCTGACCCAGGCGTAGCTTTGTACAAAGGCCGGGATCGCCAGCGGCGCAACCGCCAGCACCGACCAGACTCGCCGCCCCGCCAGCAGCGTACGCTCCGTCAGCCAGGCCAGGCCAACGCCCAGCACAATACACAGCGGTACCGTCAGCGCGATAAGCCACAGGGTGTTGCTCAACAGCTCGGCGACGCGGGGGCGAAAGACCAGCGCCTGGATTGTCTCCCAGCCGGTATCGACCCCTACGGCAATAACAAAACCCGGCGGCAAGAGCGCCAGTAGAGAAAACAGAACGGCTAACGCGATCATCGGAAAAGCAGGACGCCTGCGCTCGGGCAGGCGTTGGGCTTTTTTTCCGAGCGCGAAACTCAGAGAAGACATAGCGTATTCACTTTAACGGACGATTACAGCAGGCCAGCCTGGGTCATCAAATCGACCACTTTTTTGCTGTTCAGCGAAGACGGTTCAACTTTCGGCGCCTCTAACGCCTGCAGCGGCGTCAGCTTCGGGTTGGATGCGGCGTTAACGCCAACGGCATATTCAAAGGCGTTGTTGGTGCGCAGCTCATCCTGCCCCTGCTTGCCGGTGATCCACTTGATAAAGGCCTGAGCCTGTTCCTGATGTTTGCTGGAGGCCAGAACGCCGCCACCGGAAATGCTGACAAAGGCGCCAGGATCCTGGTTTTTAAAGTAGTGGAGACGGGTATTTTTGCTGTTCTCGCCGGTTTTCGCCTGATCGACAAAGCGGTAGTAATGATAGATAACGCCGCCATCAATCTGACCGGCATTCACCGCTTTCATCACCGTGCTGTTGCCCTTGTAGGCCACAAAATTGGTTTTCATCGCTTTAAGCCATGCCAGGGTGGCCTGCTCGCCTTTCAGCGCCAGCATCGCGCTGACGATGGCCTGGAAATCCGCGCCGGATGGTGAAGCGGCCCAGCGCCCTTTCCACTGCGGTTGCGCCAGGTCCATCAGCGACTTCGGCAGCTGCGCTTCGCTGATTTTCGCCGGATTGTAGACGAATACGGTGCTGCGAGCGGCAATGCCTATCCAGCGGCCGTGCTCAGGGCGGTACTGCGGGGCGACCTGCTGAAGGGTCTCGGCCGCCAGCGGCGCAAACAGCTTCGCGTTATCCACCAGCACCATCGCCGGGGAGTTTTCGGTCAGAAAGACATCCGCCGGGGATGCCGTCCCCTCCTGCACCAGCTGATTCCCCAGCTCACTATCGCCGCCGTTCCGCAGCGTCACTTTAATTCCCGTCTCTTTGGTAAAACCGTCAACCCAGGACTTAACCAGATTTTCATGCTGCGCGTTGTAGACCACAATCCCGTCGCTGCTGGCCGCCGCCAACGCCTGCGGAGCAATAAACGCGGAAGAAGCCATCAATGCAGCGGAGCAATAAGACACCAGACGAAAACGCATACGCTAATCCTTAATAGAGGTGGGCAAAAGGTAACTGGCAGCCGGCCGGCAAGGATTAAATCACAGAGAAATGTGAATGATAATGCAAACAATTACCATCTAATTAAAAAAGAGAAATATACTGCGCGCGGGCGGCAACAGGCGAGGAAAATGCTATAAAAAAATAGCTGCCGCGATGAACATTAAAATAACCTTAAGACAGCTTAAGTTTATTTTACACTGCCTTCAAAACCCCACTGCGGGCGGGTTTTCGCCACTGCGTTAGCGAAAACTCCACTGCACGCTCACCACAAAGACGGCAGGAAGAATAATTCCGCTTTCCACGCCGAAATAATCGGTAAAGTTGTACTGAAAACCATGGTAAATATAGGGAGAAAAGCCAATACCGGTCGCATCTTTAAAATCCTTGTAAGAACCATGGTCGCCGCAGTGCTCAAAGGCCGAGAAGAAAAACTCGCCAACGTAGCCATAAATTCCCTTAAATACCCAGCCGTTGCCCAGCGAGGCCCAGTCGCGGCGTACCCCCAGCGCGATGCAGCGATCGTCAAAGCTGTTTTTCATCGTTCCGGCCAGCAGGCTGTACTGAGAATCTTCGGAGAACTTGCGCTCAACGGAGGCAAACTGGTTGTCAAAGCCTTCGGTGTACTGCCCGTGGTTGTTCGACAGATGGTAAATCCAGGAGCCGGTATTCACCGAATAAAGATTGATTTCATCCGCTCGTAGGGCCGTAGAAGACATCAACAGGGCGGCGGCGGCCACCGCAGGCTTCATCATTTTTCTGCGCATCAACATCATCCCCTGATTCAGGCGTCGGCCCGGCTGGATAATAAGAGTATATACCCGTCGTCTTTCAAGTTGCTTCTTTGTTGGCTACGTTAGTTCACCCCAGTCACTTACTTGAGTAAGCTCCTGGGGATTAATGAGAGGCTCCTGCCTCTCACCGGAGGCCAGCCTTCGGCTGATCAAATTCGTCCCCGACGAATTTGTCACTCCCTTGCCGCCTCGAAGCAACTCGACATCTATTGGGTATAGAAACCGCCGGTTGGCTCTGCCGGACAAATGCGCGATTTTCTGCAAAGAGATATTTTAATGAAATTCTGGCGGGTTAATTTTAGTAATACAGCGTATTTCATCCGGTCATCATTGTCTGATGAACAAGAGTAAAGCGAGTTAGCTTAAATAGTTTTCAGAGGAGGAGTTGAGCGTTAATAATAAAATACCTGGCGTCTTACCAGGCATTTCTTCAGGTCTGTTTAGCGCTGGCAAATTTTTATCAACAGTTCCGCCATCCAGCGGTGGCTTCTCTCCTGGCCCGCCGTTTCATGCCACGAAAGATAACAGGTACGGCTGTCCATGTCTAAAGGCAGAGGCAGCAGCTGTAGCGCAAACTGCTCTTCAAACTCTTTCGCCAGCCATTCCGGCGCGATAGCCACCATATTGGTTTGCGACACGACGCTCAACACGCTGACCATCGCATTACCGTGAAAAGCGACGCACGCCCGCTGCTCTTCAGAGCTATACCAGGGATAGCTGAAGGAGGCGTAGCGATCCAGCGCGACGGTGGCGTGCTGCTCGCGATAAATATCCTCCTCGCTCAGCGGCGATGCGATACGCGGATGGTTGCGTCTGGCCACCAGCACCATCCGGTCATGGAACAGCGGGATACTGGTAAATTCCGGATGATTGAATTTGTTGTAATCGAGTACAAATTCCACCTCCTGATAGCGCAGCTGATTTGTCACCTGCTGACTTAGCGAAGATTTAAAGGACAGACTGACCCTGGGCGCAATCTCACTTATTTTGTTAAAAATAAGCGGCGTCAGATAGTTATCCAGCGGGCTACAGACGCAAAGGTTGTAGAGACGTTCGCAGTCCAGCGGATCGAAAAGCGTATCCGGTAGCTCATTTTGCACCAGCGATAGCGCGCGTCGAACCGAGCTAAAGAGTTGAAAGGCGCGCTCTGTCGGTTTAATGCCGCGGCCGTTGCGGACAAACAGTTCATCCTTAAACAGCACCTTCAGGCGAGAGACCGCGCTGCTGACCGCAGGCTGAGACATGCCCAGCGTTTGCGCCGCTTTGGTTAGGCTTTGTTCCTGCATGACAGTATCAAAAATGGTCAGCAGGTTGAGGTCGACTTTCCGCAATACCGGCTGCAGGACTTTCGGTTCAGAGGTTGGCTTAGATGTTGTATTTTCACTCATGTAGGGAACTCCACCAGCACATTAATCAGCGATTCTGCTGCGTAACACTGAGACTTTTCGCCAAAGGAAAAAAATGGGCAGATAAATCACCATCGGCCCCAGCAGCCATGTGTTATCGGTTTCCAGCAGCACGCTCAAATGTATGAAACTTATTATCAAAATGGTAAACAGCAGAAGAATATGAAACGTATTATGTTTTCTGGAGAAAACGGCATAGCGGTAAAGCATTCATTTTTCCTTCGTTCACTCCTTGAACAACGGAGAATACCATATAAAAAGTGATGAAATTTCTGAAAAATACGCGACTTAATCCTAATAAGTAAATTCTCATTAAAATTAATCGACTGGACTTAGCTAAATCGAGAAGCAGGCAGGACGCTGATATTCCTTTGCCGCAAAGGGGGGGCTAAAACCGGATAATAACCTTCTGTGACTCACAGAGGCTAAAGAATAGAAATGATTTCACAGGAAATAGTCACGTATAAGCAGCAATAGCCGGGAGGAGACCAGGGCGCTGGGCGAAATAAAAATTGTGCGGAAGCGGGAAGCACTCTGTTAACGTACTAAGTCGATATTGGGCCGCCATCGAGGCCTCGAACCCCGTTCCCTACAACGTATGTCGTTCGCTCTTCCAGATGAGCTAATGGCGGTCAGGTGCTAATCAGCAAAGTTCAGCAGTGGCGTGCCGATACCAATTAGCGACGCGCATACTAGCCCGTTGAATGGGCGGTGTAAATAATATAAATGCACGAAATATCTGGATCCCCCCTCTCTGCGCCGCCGATTCGGGTCACCTTTGAGGATGCAGACAAAACCTTACACGCCAGCCTCTTGTGCATTGATAAGGATTGTTTATGATCCCCGGGTTCTGAAATGTCCTGGTACCCTATGCGCAACCGTCGACTCCCTGGTAAATGGTTTTTGATACTGACCTGCTTCGTCATGGCTTTCTGCCTTGTTCAGCGGGCGGCCTATCTGCACCATTTTTTGGCGGACGCCAGCGCCCAGGCGCAGGACAGCGCTCTCAGCGCGCAGGCCAAGCAGCCCTCTTCAGAGGAGGCTGAGCAAGGGCCTTCGCCCTGTCAACTGAGCGCCAAATCCCTGCTCTGCGCGCAGCCGCTTTTCTTCGATGGCGCGTTACCGGCCGTTATTTTATTCCTTGCCCTGCTTCAGCTGCTCGCCGCGGGCCGTACGGTGGTTTTCCGGGACGATCCCGTCCGGCCTCCCACGCTGCGAATACATCTCAAAAACTGCGTTTTCCGTGAATGAAAAAATCGTTCTCAGACGATTAGTTTTTTAAATTCACGGAGAAAAAAATGCTGAATATCTTCAGGGGCTTCGTCTTCCTGGTGTTGACCTGCGCGGGCGTTGCCCACGGGGCGGACACAGGATGGCTGACATCCCCGCAAAACGACCACGCCCGGATCCGCTTTCAGGCGGAAAAAGGCAAAGATCGGATCGACGGACTGCTCTCTATTGAGCTGGCTTCCGGCTGGAAAACCTACTGGCGCTCGCCGGGTGAAGGCGGCGTCGCCCCGCAAATAATCTGGAACAACGGCGAACGGGCGCGGTGGTACTGGCCTGCCCCGTCAAGATTCAAGATTTCCGGCCTGACGACCCAGGGCTATCACGATCGGGTAGCGATCCCGATAACGATCGCCGCCGCGCCCGGCGACGTGCTGGAAGGCACGCTCACGCTGTCGACCTGCAGCAACGTCTGTTTGCTGACCGACTATCGGCTGCGTCTCGATTTCAATCAGCCCGCAGACGGCGAGTTCCGGGAAGCCTTTGCCCGGGCCATGCGCGCCGTCCCGGTGGATAACGGGGTGACGAACGATGTCGCCGCGCATCTTGTCGGTAGCCAGCTGGTCATCACCGCGACCACGACCGGCGGATGGAAAAATCCCGGGATCTATTTTGACCCGATGGACGGTGGGATTGTGGCCGGCGATCCGGACGTACGCGCCGAGGGCGACCGCCTGAAGGTGACGGTGCCGGTCACCGATGAATGGGGAGAAATACCTGCCACGCTGGCGGGAAAAGCGCTGTCGTTGGTGCTGACAAATGGCGAAAAAGCGCAGCAGATGAACCTTATCACTGGTGCGGATCTCGCGCCAACGGCGACGGTTAGTCTCGGGAAAATAGTGCTTTTCGCGCTGCTCGGCGGCGTCATCCTTAACCTGATGCCCTGCGTGTTGCCGGTGATGGGTATGAAGCTCAGCGCGGTGCTGCAGGCTGGGGCAGATCGGGGCCCGGTCCGGCTACGTTTTCTGGCCACCAGCGCGGGCATCCTGACCTCGTTTGCCCTGCTGGCGCTGATGGTGACGATGCTCAAGCTCACCGGCGCTTCACTGGGCTGGGGGATCCAGTTCCAGAATCCCTGGTTTATCGGCGTAATGGTTGCCGTCACCTTTCTCTTCGCGCTGAATCTGTTCGGGATAGTCGAGATGCTGCTTCCCTCGACTGCCGTTAGCCGGATGGCGACCGCCGGCGGCGCCGGGATAGCGGGGAGTTTCTGCGAGGGCGTTTTTGCCACGCTGCTGGCAACGCCCTGCTCGGCCCCCTTTCTGGGCACGGCCGTCGCTTTCGCGCTTGCCGCTCCGCTTCATGAGCTGTGGCTGATTTTCATGGTGCTCGGGCTGGGGATGGCTGCGCCGTGGCTGTTCGTCGCCCTGTTCCCGCAAACCGCCGCCCTGCTCCCCCGCCCCGGCCGCTGGATGAACACCCTGAAAATGGCGCTTGGCGTCATGATGCTGGCCTCCAGCTTCTGGCTGGCGACGCTGCTCGGCGTTCACCTCGGCGAGACCGCCAGCGGCGTGATGGCGCTGGCTCTCACCGTAGCGGCCCTGATCGCCTTGTTAGTCGCCCATCAGCGAACGACTCCCGCCCTCTGGCTGGTGGTTATCGTCCTGGCGGCGTATGGCGGTTTTCAGGTTCGCGATCTGCTGGCGCAGGGTTCCACCGTCTCGTCGCCGCAGGCTAACGCTCAGCAAATTCGCTGGCACCCCCTCAGCGAGGAGGCCATCCGCAGCGCGCGGGCTGAGGGCAAACGGGTGTTTATCGATATCTCCGCCGACTGGTGCGTAACGTGCAAAGTGAATGAACACCGGGTGTTAAATCAGCCCGCGATCATCCGCGCGCTGGCTCAGCCCGATGTCGTGGCGCTGCGCGGCGACTGGAGCAAGCCTTCTGAGCCGATCGCCCGTTTCCTGCAGAGCCGAAATCGCTACGCCATTCCCTTCAACCAGGTCTACGGTCCGGGCCAGCCGCAGGGAGAAATACTGCCGCCGCTGCTCGATCAACAAACCGTCCTCAACGCCCTCAATCATGCCAAAGGTTAAATTAACGATGAAAAAAACGCTGCTCACCCTCGCTCTCCTCCCGGCATCTTTGACGGCTGTGGCGTCTTCGCCCCTTACGCCGGCGCAGGAGGCCCGCGTGCAGGAACTGGTTCAGGAGACGCTCATCGGCCACCCTGAAATTTTGATCGCCGCGGCCGAAAAACTCGATCGGCAGAATGCCCAGGCCGGGCAGGAATCGCTAAAGCAGGTGCTGTCGCAGGACGGCGATTTTCTCTTTCACGATCCCAACTCACCGCGAATCGGCGCGCAAAATCCGAAGCTGACGCTGGTCGTCTTTACCGATCATAACTGTCCGTATTGTAAAAAGTTTGACCCCTATCTGGAGAAAATTGTGGAAAAATACCCGGATGTTGCGGTGATCTTTAAGTTTCTGCCCTGGCGCTCCGAAAGCTCAATGACCGCGGCCAGGGATGCGCTCACCCTGTGGCGCACGCATCCTGCACAGTTTGTTAAATTTAACCATATCCTGATGGCGAAAAAGGGGTATCACGACAGTGCCAGCATTGAGCAGGCGAAGAAGAAGGCGGGAGTCATTGTGGCTCAGCCGGATGCGCAAAGCCTGGAGACGATTAAGCGCAGCTTTGCTGTCGCCGAAAAGCTTGGCATTCAGGGAACGCCGGCCACGCTTATCGGCGATGAGATGCTCTCAGGCTGGATCCCCTGGGAACAATTTGATGCCACAATCGGCGACGCGCTGAAAAAACAGTAACCCACGTCAGGGGGAGCGATCCCCCTGCATTGCGAGGCGATATGATGAAATACTTTTTACTGCTGGCGGCCTGGATGATGCCAGGCCTGGCGCTTGCCGAGGGGGCGATCCCCCAGATAGTTAAAAATTTTGGTGAACAGCAAGGGATTAAAATTATTAAGGAGATAGATTCCCCCGGCGGCGTGAAAGGCTGGGTCGGTCAGTATCAGGATATGGGGGTGACCCTGTTTTTGACGCCGGACGGGAAGCACGTTATTTCCGGGTATCTTTACGATGATAAAGGGCAAAACCTCAGCGAGGGCTACTTTAAAGAAGCGATCTATACCCCGCTAGGCCGCGAAATGTGGAAAAAGCTGAACGATGCCCGGCCGCTCAAGGAAGGCGCTGATTCCGCTGCCAGAAAAGTGATTGTCTTCGCCGATCCGTTCTGCCCCTACTGTAAGACGTTCTGGTCAGCGGCGCAGCCGTGGGTAAAAGCCGGTAAGGTCCAGCTGAATACCCTACTGGTTGCCTTTCTCAACCCGAAAAGCGGCCGCTACGCCACGGCAATCCTGAATGCCAAAGATCCGGTAGCCGCCTGGCAAGAGTATGAACTCTCTGGCGGCAAAAAAATCCCGCGCTTTGACGGCGTGACGCCGCGGGAAACCTTTACTCTTCTTCAGCATAACCAAAAGCTGATGGATGATTTGGGCGCCAGCGCGACGCCGGCTATCTATTACATGAATGAACAAAACGAGCTCCAGCAGGTGATCGGCATGCCCGATAAGAAGCAGCTGGTGGAGATGTTCGGGCCCGAGCCCTGATGAAGAGCGGGCGTCCCGCGGGGCGCCTTGCTAACCCAAGCCTGACTGCGTATTTTTAGTCTTACGCTGCCCTTCCGGGCATTCAACGTTTGAATGAATGAGGAATAATGGAACGCTTATTTGTCTACGGTACGCTGCGTCCGGGCCACTCGAATGCCCATATTATGGACAACATTGGCGGAGAGTGGCTGCCCGGCTATGTGAAGGGTCTGTTTTATGAACGCGGCTGGGGAGCAGCCGCGGATTTTCCGGGGATCGTGCTCGACAACAACGGGCCTCGGGTCAACGGCTACCTGTTCCTGTCCGCGAATCTTAGCGCCCACTGGCCAATGCTGGATGCGTTTGAAGAAGGCTACGATCGCGTTGCCGTGGACGTTACCACGGAAGACGGTCAGCGCGTGACCGCCTGGATCTATCAGCTACAGCCGAAGGTCGCAGCGTAAAACCCTTTCGCCCCGCGCGTGCGGGGCGTCGCTCAGCGCGGGTTTATGCGTCGCGCCAGCCCATTGCCGGCGCAACGTGCTTCAGTATGGACTCAATCACGTGGGCGTTATACTCCACGCCAAGCTGGTTCGGCACCGTCAACAACAGCGTATCCGCTTCGGCAATCGCCTCGTCCTGCTTCAGCTGTTCGACCAGCTTTTCCGGCTCTGCGGCGTAGCTGCGGCCAAAAATGGCGCGGGTCTTCTCGTCGAGGAAACCTATCGAATCGCTCTCGTCACGGCCTGAACCGAAATACATCCGGTCGCGATCGTTCATTAGCGCGAAAATGCTGCGGCTGACCGACACCCGCGGCGTGCGCGTATGGCCCGCTTCTGCCCAGGCCTCGCGATAGGCGCGGATCTGCTTCGCCTGCTGAATATGGAACGGTTCGCCGGTTTCATCGTCTTTCAGCGTCGAACTTTGCAGGTTCATCCCCAGCTTTGCCGCCCACATTGCCGTCGCATTCGAACCGGCGCCCCACCAGATTCGCTCGCGCAGCCCTTCAGAATAAGGCTCAAGCCGCAGCAGGCCCGGCGGGTTGGGGAACATGGGCTGCGGGTTAGGTTTCGCAAACCCCTCTCCGCGCAGCGCGTCCAGCAACACTTCGGTGTGGCGGCGCGCCATGTCCGACTCGTTTTCGCCTTCGCCGGGAACATAGCCAAAATAGCGCCAGCCGTCGATCACCTGTTCCGGCGAGCCGCGGCTGATACCCAGCTGTAAACGGCCGCCGGAGATTAAATCCGCCGCGCCCGCATCCTCGGCCATATACAGCGGGTTTTCATAGCGCATATCGATCACGCCGGTGCCGATTTCAATACGTTTGGTTTTCGCCCCGACCGCTGCCAGCAGGGGGAACGGCGAGCTGAGCTGGCGGGCGAAATGATGCACCCTGAAATAGGCGCCATCCGCGCCCAGCTCTTCGGCGGCAACGGCCAGATCGATGGATTGCAGCAGCGCGTCAGCGGCCGAACGCGTCCCGGACTGCGGCGACGGCGTCCAGTGACCAAATGATAAAAAGCCAATCTTTTTCATGACGTGGGTGTCCTGGGTTGCAGGGAAGTCGTCGGCAGATGGCGCATAATGAAAAACGTGTCTGCCACATTATGCCTCTACTCTACGCATAACCAGGTGAGAATAAATATCGTTTGTTTAACCGAATGCTTCAAATAAATTGATTGAGTCTGCTCGGCGGCGCAGACCGCGGCCCGGGCAATAAACACGGGCTCACAGGCCGAATATCGCCTCAATTTCAATTTTGAGATCCGCAGAAAACAGACGGCTGACTTCTACGAGCGAGCTGGCGGGTAGGTGATCGCCGTAATTCCGGTAAAGCACTTTGCGCAGCTCGCCGATCTCATCAAAAGAAGTGATAAAGATCGTGACTTTGATAAGAGACGAAAAATCAATGCCTTCGGCGCGGGCAACGGTTCGTATCTGCATAAAAATCTCCTCCGCCTGGGCGGCAATACCGTCGCGCTGCGCCCGGGTGCCGAACGCGGTGAGCCCTGAAATGTAGAGCGTGTTTCCGTGCTTAACCGAATGGACATAGGGCGCCTTGACCTCGCCCAGTTCGGGGTAATTTTTTCGTACCATCTGACTCATACCGATATCCTTATTTAAGTTAAAACTGACAACCCTCTGACGCGCTGTTGTGACCACCCAGCGTTGCCGTATCAACGGTATTTTTACCGATTCACTAAAAGCCGGTTCTTACTGGCGCCAGCCGCGAACGCGTTTGATTTCACGCCAGGGCTGGTCACAGCCAGCCTGCTCCATCTCCACTCCATAATCTGAACAATATCACTCAATCCTCCTTCGTCAGAATGTTCATTACGCTCAGGAGGAACCATGAACAAGCTGAACTACTCTCTTAAATACGTCGAATACTTATTCAGAAAATACCGGGGAATGATGACTTCGGATCTTTATTTTCATACTGCCAAACTCAACAAAACGTCACAAACCTTTGCTAATCTCAAAAAACCCATCACGCTGAGTGAGAAGATATGCCACCGCCTCGTCTTCGATCATAACGCCCTTTATACTCTGCTGGCCGACAAACTGGCGGTCAGAGAATATGTCCTCACACGAACGCAGCTTGTGCAGGTGATACCGTTAATTGGCGTTTACCAGCGCGCAGAGGATATTAATTTTAGCAGACTCCCGGCGAAATTCGTGTTGAAGTGCAATCATGACTGCGGCAGCACCGTTATATGCAGCGACAGAGACAATTTTAATCCAGCCAATACCTTAAACCGACTCAAGCTGGCGCTTAAAAAGAATATGTATTACACAACCCGAGAGTGGCAATATAAGCATATTGCCCCGGTTATTCTCTGTGAGATGTTTATCGACTTATTTTCTGACCGAGATAAAAACGTTACGCCTGAGATGTTAAGAATACATTGTTTTCATGGGGTAGCCTGCTTTGTGGAGGCTGATTTCACCGATAAACAGGGGCGCGAATATATTAATGTCTATGACAGTTCGTGGCGGCTGCAGCCTTTTCAGATGGAATATCCAAACACACTGGGGCCGGTTCCTGAACCCGAATCCTTTCATCGCGCCGTCACTGCCGCGCAGGAATTGGCAAAAGAGATTGATTACTGTCGTGTCGACCTGATGCTAAAAGAAAATGAAATTTATTTCAGTGAAATAACATTAAGTCCGAAGCGAGGTAAACTTAATATCACACCGGCGATATGGGATGCTAAACTCGGAGACATGTGGCACTGATGTCTCCAGAAACAGGCTCAATTGAGCCTGTTTTCTCAGGGCAGGTTGACAGGCCATGATAATTTAAAAATCGAGTGATTTTCTCGTGACAACCGATAGCTCACACTACCGCCGTGAGCGAGCATAATCGCTTTGACGACCGATAATCCCAATCCGCAGCCTTGAGGATTAATATGTCTGGCATATTCTCCGCGCTGAAAAGGTTCAAATAACAACCGCTGGAGTTCTTCAGGGATTCCGGGACCACGATCCTGAACCAGAATATAATTTTCTTTGCCAGAGGTTCCATTCTTTATCAGCAAAGTTCGGGAGGTGGAATATTTTAACGCATTATCGAACAGCACCGTCAGGCACTGCGTCATACGCAAAGGATCGCAAACGCACAACTGCTGCTTGAGTTCAGTGATAAGGGTGAACTGCTTGCTGCGAAACTCCGGTAAAAAAGTGTCAAGCGCGCTGGTAATCGTCGCTTCGAGATCGACCTCACTGAGCGTCAGCGTATAACCGGCGCCGCCGGAGGAACTCACGACCCGCAGATCCTCAATTAAATTAGTCAGGCCTTCCGTTTGTCTCAGCAGGTTTCTGAATAGCGCGGGCTCTGGCTCAAATACCCCTTCTACAAGCCCCTGAAGCCTTCCGCGCAGAATAGTGACGGGGGTTCTGAGTTCGTGAGCGATGGCCGCGTTCCACAGGTTCCTCTGAACATCGAGGGTCTGCAGTTTTTCCGCCATTTCATTGAAATCATTAACAAGATTATTAATCTCGCCCAGCTGAGAGCTGGTGCCAGACGCTCGTGCGCCAAGATTGCCCTGCGAAATTTGTTTCAGGCTCTGGGCGACGGCATTTAACGGCGTCAATATTCTGGCGGAGAGTTTAACGGTAAAAAACAGCGATACCACCAGACTGGTGACTGAAGCTATCGTGATCCACAGCCAGTCCAGCAAGGTCATATCATCTTCGCTCCCGGAGACGGCGCCTCCCGGCAGGTAATCAATCAAGAAGCTATAAAATAGATAAGAGCCCACCACGGCGATAGCGATAATAATGAAGGTTAACGACAGCATATAGGTCAATATCTGACGGCTCAGAATCGTTTCTTTGTTCATTTTTTCTCACCTAACCGATAGCCCACTCCTCTGATGCTCTCCGGGATGCCTTTGAGCCCCGCGTGTTCAAGCTTTTTCCGCAGCTTACTCATATGGCTATCAACGGTTCGATCGAGTGAATCCCCCTCGGGCAGGCAGGCATCCAGTAACTCTTCGCGTGAGCACACCTTTCGCGGACTGCGCGCCAGGTAGGTCAAAAGCTTAAATTCGGTGGTGGTCAACACCGGGGTGACAATCTTATTCTCGACGGTAATTTCCACGTAAAATTCATCGGGATAGATTGTCAGAAACGGCAATCTCAATGGCCTTGAATTGGCGACTTCGGCATTCGGCCGGGTTCTGCGGAGTACCGCTTCCACTCTGGCGATCACCTCGGAGGGATTAAACGGTTTTATCACATAGTCATCTGCGCCGAGCCTCAGTCCCATCAGTTTATCGACATCCTGGTCAAGCGCGGTCACCATGATAACCGGCACGTTAGTCTCTTTGCGTAAGGTCGTCAGCACGTTCCAGCCATCATAAACGGGTAGATGGATATCCAGTAACACGAGGTCCGGTTTATGCAGACGGGTAAGATTGATCGCCTGCTCGCCGTCCTCCGCCCGACAGGTTTTCATTCCCGCCCGATGTAAATAGCCTGTCAGAATAGCGGCAATTTCATCGTCATCCTCGGCGATAATTATCAGATTGCTTTTGTTCATTTTAGTTTCCACATTACCGATAATAGATTTTATTTTATCTTAAAAAGATTTTATGCCGTACTTGTTTAAAGGTTCTACAACCAAATCTCAGGCACCTGCCGCGAGCGGATATTTTTCCGGTTAAAAGCAATGTGACAAGCCCGGAGTTAAAAAGTTGCACACGCCGCATTTTTTCCTGCCGATATAAAGCACGCGGAACGCGTCTCCATACTGGCTACACAATCACGAAATAAACAATCAACATACCGCTGCGACAATCCATCATCGAGGAAGAAAAGTGCAAGCGTGAGTGTGACACGCACGCCTGTGAATTCAGCTCGCCAGACAACTGATGTGGGCCCCTGTCAGAGAAAACATTATGGAAAGCTTAAGTAATATTCGTCGTGAAAAAGTTCTCGCTGCCTTTATATTTTCCCTGACAGCATGGGGGTTACTTTATTTATGGTTATACCTGGTGCATGCCATTGATGAAAAGGTAGCTTCCACGACGCTGTCATCGCCATTGGTCGATGCCAGTATCACCTTCTCAGTCCTGGCGTTTATATTCCAAAAGAAACCTGGCGCGTTAAGAGAATTAGCGATTATCGTCTTCTGGCTGGTATTAATATTTATTTATAGCATTGTTGTTTTTAATATTCTTTTGAATATTACACCCGGCATATATGATATTGTCTTTTATTATGAGTGTTTTTTGCTGATCGTTTTCTGCGGTTCCCCGGTGTATTTATTGATGCGGATGATTTGATTTTACGCCATGAGAAAGATAGCCCTCTTAAGCAGAGTGCGGTAGCCGCGCTCATAAGGTTAACCGGGAGTACGCATACACACTCCCTCCATAAATTGGCCATTGGCGGTCAACATCGCGCATTTAGACTTCGCCTCTTCCTCCTCGACCTCGTTCTGGCCGGATCGCGATATATGCCATTCGCGCAGGAGACAATTGCTCGAACGTTGCCGCCCGGATGACGCTATCGCGCGAGTTTACCGGAGGATAGACCCCGGGAAACCGAACGGTCATCCTGAATTTACTGACCTTTTTGTTTGTTGACTGGATGTCTATCTGATGCCGCACTTTTTTATTGAACGTCCTATTTTCGCCTGGGTGGTCGCGCTGTTTATCGTGCTGACGGGAATATTGTCCATTCCGCGCCTGCCGGTTGCGCAATATCCTGCCGTCGCACCGCCGGGCATTATTATTTCGCTCAGCTATCCAGGGGCCAGCCCGGACGTGATGAATACGTCGGTTGTTTCACTTATCGAGCGTGAGATTTCTGGCGTGGATAATTTGCTTTATTTTGAATCCACCAGCGATACCACCGGAATGGCTTCCATTACGGTAACCTTCAGGCCGGGAACGGACATTAAGCTCGCGCAGATGGATCTGCAAAACCAGATTAAAATCGTCGAGCCGCGTTTACCGCAGGCGGTAAGGCAAAATGGCATAACGGTTGAGGCGGCAAATTCCGGCTTTCTGATGATGGTGGGGTTAAAATCCCCGACGGGAGAGTATCAGGAGGCTGATTTAAGCGACTATTTTGCCCGCAATGTGATCGATGAGCTGCGCCGCGTCCCTGGCGTTGGCAAAGTTCAGCTCTTCGGCGGGGAAAAAGCGCTGCGTATCTGGCTGGATCCTATAAAGCTCCACGGTTACGGGCTTTCCGTCACGGACGTCGTGACCGCTGTCGGCCAACAAAACGTGATTGTTTCTCCCGGCAGAACGGGAGATGAACCAACAACGCCGCAGCAGGCCGTTACTTATCCGATAACCGTTAAAGGTCAGCTCTCATCCGTTGAGGCGTTTCGCAACATTACCTTAAAATCTGAGGTGACTGGCGCACGGCTAAAGTTGGCTGATATTGCGCGCGTGGAGTCTGGGTTACAAAGCTATGCGTTTGGCATACGAGAAAACGGCGTTCCCGCCACGGCTGCCGCTATTCAGCTCTCTCCCGGCGCAAATGCGATCGGCACGGCATCGGGGGTCCGCGCGCGGCTCGCAGAGCTTTCAGGCGTGCTTCCTGAAGCAATGGCGTTCACGGTTCCGTTTGATACCGCCCCCTTTGTGAAGCTTTCTATTTTGAAGGTGGTGGAAACATTTGCCGAAGCAATGGTGCTGGTGTTTCTCGTTATGTTGTTGTTTCTGCACAAAATCCGCTGCACGTTTATACCTGCTATCGTGGCCCCGGTGGCGCTACTGGGCACCTTAACGGTGATGCTGCTTAGCGGCTATTCCATCAATATCCTGACCATGTTCGGCATGGTGCTGGCAATCGGCATCATTGTTGATGACGCTATTGTTGTTGTGGAGAACGTTGAGCGCCTCATGGAAGAAAAGGGGCTCTCCCCGAAGCAGGCCACGCGGGAAGCGATGAGCGAAATCACCCCAGCCATTATGGGTATTACACTGGTGCTGACCGCGGTATTTATTCCCATGGGTTTTGCCGACGGGTCGGTAGGGATTATTTACCGGCAATTCTGCATTTCTATGGCGGTGTCCATTTTATTATCGGCATTCCTGGCGCTGACGCTCACCCCTGCCCTTTGCGCTACGTTACTTCGGCCTCATCAGCCTGACCGGAGTAAAGGCGGCAGGTTTTCCGCATGGTTTAACGCCCGTTTTGACCGCCTCGCCTCATTTTACGCCTCCGGGCTCGGGTTTGTTCTGAAACGGACCGGACGCATGATGTTGCTGTATACCGCGCTCTGTCTCGCGCTGTATGCCGGTCTATCCTCATTACCTTCGTCATTTTTACCGGATGAAGACCAGGGTTACTTTATGTCGTCGATCCAGCTCCCTTCCGACGCCACGATGCAGCGTACACTTAAAGTGGTACAACGATTTGAAGATGAAATCGCCGCGCGGCAGGTCGTTGAAAGCAACATCATGATCCTGGGATTTGGCTTTTCAGGCTCGGGGCAGAACTCGGCCATGGCTTTCACCACCCTGAAGGACTGGAAAAATCGCGAGGGCGCGACCGCCCAGGGTGAAGCAGAGTATATTCAACGCAGTATGGAAAGCGTTCCCGATGCCGTAACGATGAGCCTGCTCCCTCCGGCTATCTCCGACATGGGGACCTCATCCGGGTTTACCTGGTATTTGCAGGACCGTGGCGGCAAGGGCTATCCGGCCCTGAAAAAGGCAGCGGATGAGCTGGTAAAGCGTGCGAACCAGAGTCACCTGTTGAACGATGTCTATATCGATGGGCTCCCTGAAGGGAGCAGCCTGATGCTTAACGTCGACAGGGAAAAAGCGGAAGCGATGGGCGTATCGTTTGATGAGATTAATCAAACGATTTCCGTCGCAACGGGCTCCAGTTACGTCAATGACTATATCAATAATGGCCGGGTTCAACAGGTGATCGTTCAGGCGGATGCGCCCTACCGTATGCAACCGGAGCAGTTATTGACGCTGTCGGTGAAGAACCGCTCGGGGCAGATGCTTCCTTTGGCGACGTTTGTGACGCTCTCCTGGAACGTTGCCCCACAGCAGCTCAATCGTTATCAGGGATATCCGGCCATCCGCATTAGCGGAAGCGCCGCCGCGGGCGAGTCCACGGGTAGCGCAATAGGGGCGATGGAGAGGCTGGCGGACCCGTTGCCGGCGGGTTTCGCCGGAGAATGGGCGGGGAGTTCGTCACAGGAAAAGCAGTCCGCGTCACAGCTGCCGGGGCTGATAATACTCTCGGTGCTGGTCGTATTTATGGTGCTGGCCGCACTCTATGAAAGCTGGTCGATTCCCTTCGCGGTAATGCTTGTGGTTCCTCTCGGCCTGCTCGGCGCGGTTGTGGCCGTGACGGTGGCGAATATGACCAACGATGTCTTTTTTAAAGTGGGCCTGATAACCCTGATTGGCCTTTCCGCTAAAAATGCGATTTTGATTGTGGAATTTGCCAGACAACTGATGAGCCAGGGAATGAACGTGGTGGATGCAACATTACTCGCCTCAACCCAGCGCTTACGCCCAATACTCATGACCTCGCTGGCATTTACATTAGGCGTCGTACCGCTGATGCTGGCCAGCGGAGCGAGCGACACGACTCAGCATGCCCTGGGAACGGGCGTCTTCGGGGGCATGATAAGCGCAACGGTGCTGGCTATCTTCTTTGTCCCCGTCTTTTTCGTGATGATTACGCGGTGCATTGAACAACGTCGGAAAGGGGAAAACACCCCGCGCCATATTAAATAGCACGAGGTTGGTACGAGCGTTGCCGGAACGACAGGATGAGTTTTACGCCGCGTTAAGGGGAAGTATGTCGCCGCGCTTTAGACTCGCTTGCCTCACTCGTCCGGCGGTCTGGTCGTCATCCATTATTCTGGCCAGTCGCTAAAAAGCGGCTGGCTAATGGCGCGCGCTTTTCATTGCATCCTGCCTGCCCGGATTGCACGGTTCTTTTGTGCCCGGGAGATAAAATTTTCCGGACGAGTCAGGCTGCGTTCCGCCCGGGCACCCAGGGCGTCCAGACGCGGTCGCGCTGCCATCAGAGCCATTGCCCCCATCCGAGTTATTCCCATTCCCACCGTCGCCGCCATTACCGCCGTTAGCGGCATGGACTGAGAATGCGCACAGCATGAAGAAACACACCACAAAGCGTCTGACCATCACCATCCCCTGTCATCGGATTTAAATACTGACTGAAAGCCGGTGAATTGTACTCGCTTCCAGAATCCGTCGAACGCATTTCTGCCGCATTGCCGGATAAGAAAAACCGTACGCGACGCGACGGTCGTGGTGCTCAGGGACAGGGCATGGAATAAGAGAGGAATAATCCAGAGACAGGCCGTCGCGATATCGCCAACACGGCTTTCACTATCGCGGCCGTAACGCTATAAATCGTTATTTATCGCACAGTATAACATGGGTAGCAGCAGGACCTTTGTCGTCTCTATGGAGTACAGCATATTCAACTTTCTGGCCTTCAAACAGGGTATTAAAATTATCCCCACGAAGCGCCGAGCAATGGACCGAAATATCTTTGCCGCCATCGAGAGGTGAAATGAAACCAAATCCCTTCGACTCATTATACCACTTGACCAGACCTTTAATTCTTGAGGACATACTGACTCCAGTTGCGCATCAGGTAATTGACAGAAAACGTGTCGGATTAAACGTATGGACTCAAAAGAAAGGGGGTATCAGCGATAGCGCCTGGTAATGAGAACGGCCGATAAATTTTTTAAGCTCATGCGTTTTTTTCGAATTAATAATTTCATTAATGCATGAATACCATTCATAAGCAAATTAAATTTTAGCCATCCAGATGCCCCACTGGGGATAAAATAATGAGAAATGGCCTTAAATTTATCGCGCTGCGACGCATGATATGGCTTCACCACCGCATGAGCCTGTTCGCAAAAATAAAAAAATACCCCCTCCAGATTCATCCACGTTATCGTAATCCAAAATCCAGTTAACCTAATGAAACTATGATAGTTATTATCATTAAACCCTCAACAAGGCGCTGGCGAATCACTCCCCCTCTTTCCGTATTACTCTCCGTCCCGGCCATACCAATTGAAATAAGTCTTGCTATCCGCGGTGAAGTATGTGACTAATGATTAGTCGGTTAAGTACACAGACATAATAAAGCGGTTTAGTAAAGCAGTCCTCATCTCAAGTGTTATCCGTTGATAATTCTTCCTTTTGAGTCTCCTTATCGTTATTAATTAGATTCTGTGCGAAACCTTTTCGCCGTAAGGCTCAGATATGTTGAGGTATTATCAATGTCTAATAAAATGACTGGTTTAGTAAAATGGTTTAATGAGTCGAAAGGCTTTGGTTTCATCACCCCGGACAACGGTAGCAAAGATGTGTTTGTACATTTTTCGGCTATCCAGAGCGGCGGTTTTAAGACCCTGAACGAAGGCCAGAAAGTCGAATTCACCATTGAAGATGGCCAGAAAGGCCCTTCAGCGGGTAACGTCTACGCCATCTAAGCTGCGCTTTATTCACTGGCGTAGATTTCAGCTTCGCTGCCGATGATGAAGTCACGCCAGTTCAAAAACCCTGACATCATGTCGGGGTTTTTTCGTTATGTCGCGAGCCGCCAGGTTCAAATAAAAATGCAGGCCGGCCTCAAAGTATTCCGTGCTGAATCAAAAAGCCCCACCACGGAATGCCAACAACCATATGAACCAGAAAAGTTAACAACGCTATTATGGTCCCGGTTAACCACCAGGATTTAATATCATTATAACCGGCGGCAAAAATAATCGGCCCGGCGGCACCACCATAGTGCGTGATACAGCCCCCGTAAGAGTTAGAAAACAGGATCGCGAGCGCCAGCAGCGCAGGCGCCGTTCCGGTAACCAGTCCGACGGTAGCGAAGACGGGAACCATAGCCGCGACGTATGCACCGCCGGAGGCGAATAAATAGCGCACGATGATGCTTAAAAAAACAATAATCACAATGGTCGTGTTACCGGCGCCGAGGAAATCCAGATGCGCGGACATAAAGGCGGCAAGCCATTTAAAAAATCCCTCTTTGCTTAAGGTCGCACTCAGTCCAATAATGCCGCCGTACCAGATTAACGTATTCCAGCCGCCCTTATTTTGCAGCACATCATTCCAGCAAATAACATTCGCGAGCAAAGCGCCAGCCATGGCGATCACCGCAACGGAGGATTCATTCAGCCCCAGATAATGAGAAAATATCCAGCCTGAGAGCGCGGAGATAAATACGACGATCAGCCCTTTCTCTTTCGAACTGATGGCACCCAATTCATTCAGGCCCGCAGTGGCTATTTTTATATTGTCTATTTCTTTTAATTGCGGGCGCACTATTTTGTAGGTGATATAAGGAATAACAGTTAACATCAATAGCCCGAGCGGTACCCCCGCCAGAGCCCATCCTACCCAGCTTATGCGAATATGAAAAATATCGGAAATTAACTGTAACGCTAAGGCATTTCCGGCAAACGCGGTCAAAAACATATAGCTGGTGGTCTTAGTCACCATATACACATTCACCATCAGGTAACGTCCGGCCTTACGCGGACTCTCTTTTGGCGTCGAACCTAACACCAGGGCAATGCTATTGATAATCGGGAATACGACGCCGCCGGCGCGCGCAGTGTTAGAAGGCGTCGCCGGTGACAACATTAGATCCAACAGCGCCGTGACGTACCCTAGCCGTAGGGTTGTCCCACCAAATTTTAAAATAAACCAGTACGCCAGACGTTTCCCCAACCCGGTAGTGACAAAAGCGGCGCTCAAAGTAAACGCGCTAAATACCAACCATGTCGTTCCCGAGGAAAAACCGCTCAGTACATCCATTGACTTGACGGGAGAGTCATCAAATCTTGCCACCGTTAAGCATGACAAGCCTACCGCCGACATCATAATCACGGGCTCAGGATAAGGCTTACTCACCAGCCCTATAATGGACGCCAGATAGATGCCGGCCAGTATCCAGGCTTCTTTCGTCAATCCGTCGGGGGGTGGAATTATTATAGCTAATATAATAATAAAAATAAGCACCGCTATTTTTATTAGCTTGGACTTCAACATGCTTCACCTCGGCTACAATCCGTGTCGTTAAAAGCAGAAGCCTCATTCTTCTGAAGCTTCCGCTGAACAAGTGAGCTATTCACCGTTATTGTTTAATGCAGTAAAGAATTAGCCAGCAAATGTTTTAATAATATTTTTTTCATTATTCGTTGACTGATACTCTGGCAGCCGATCGAAGTTCAGGTAACGATAAATGTCGTCCCTTGTTGCTTTGATTTTATCCATGTGCCAGAAATATTGTTCAACGGTCGGCATTTTCCCTATCATCGCCGCCACGGCGCACAGCTCCGCCGACGCTAAAAAAACGTTCGCATCGGTGCCAAGACGATTCGGGAAGTTACGAGTCGATGTTGAAACAACGGAACTGCCCTGACGTACCCGCGCCTGGTTCCCCATACACAGCGAACAGCCGGCGGGTTCGATTCTGGCGCCCGTTTTTATGAACTGATTAAAGTACCCTTCACTGGCAAGCTGACGCGCATCCATTTTCGTCGGCGGAGCCAGCCACAGCCGTGCGGGTATCTCGCGGGCGTCGGCAATAATTTTACCGGCGGCGCGGAAATGGCCAATATTCGTCATGCAGGAGCCAATAAAGACTTCATCTATCGGCGTACGCGCGACTTCCGACAGCAGCCGGGCGTCATCCGGATCGTTCGGCGCACAGACGATAGGTTCGGTAATTTCCCTAAGATCGATCTCAATCACCGCGGCATATTCGGCGTTCTCATCGGCCACCAGCAGCGACGGATTCGCCAGCCACGCCTCAATTTCCGCAATTCGCCGCGCCAGCGTGGCGGCATTTTCATAACCCTGATTAATCATCCAGCGTAGCAATGTGGCATTGGAGCGCAGATATTCCGCCACGTTCTCTTCTTCCAGACGCAGCACGCATGCCGCTGCGGAGCGTTCGGCCGAGGCGTCAGCCAGTTCAAAGGCCTGCTCCGCTTTCAGCATGCCGAGTCCTTCGATTTCCAGGATACGCCCGGAGAAGATATTGATCTTATTTTTTTTCTCCACCGTCAGTAATCCCTGCTTTCTGGCATAGAGCGGAATGGCGTGCACCAGATCGCGCAGGGTTATCCCCGGCTGCATCTCTCCCGTAAAACGGACCAGTACGGACTCCGGCATATCCAGCGGCATAATGCCCGTTGCCGCAGCAAAGGCCACCAGCCCGGAGCCACCGGGGAAAGAGATGCCAAGCGGGAAACGGGTGTGAGAATCCGCCCCGGTCCCTACGGTATCAGGAATTAGCATACGGTTAAGCCAGGAGTGGATAATGCCATCCCCCGGCTTCAGCGCCACGCCGTTCCGGCGGCTGATAAATTCAGGCAGCGTTTCATGCAGCTTCACATCAACCGGCTTGGGATAGGCTGAAGTATGGCAGAAAGACTGCATAACCAAATCAGCGGAAAAACTCAGGCAGGCCAGATCGGTAAGCTCATCGCGCGTCATTCCTCCGGTAGTATCCTGCGAACCGACGGTAGTGACTCGCGGCTCGCAGTACTGTCCTGGTCGGATCCCGGCAACGCCGCAGGCTCTTCCCACTATTTTCTGCGCCAGCGTAAAGCCGGCGGCGGAGGATGCTGGCGCTTTCGGCCTGCGGAAAACGTCGGAGGGCGCAAGGTTCAGTGATTGCCGCGCTCTGGCCGTCAGGCTCCGGCCAATAATTAGCGGAATGCGCCCGCCGGCGCGCACTTCATCAAGCAGAACGTCCGTTTTCAGGGAAAATGAGGTGATAGGCTGCTGGCTGTGGGCTTCGCAAATTTCTCCGCGATACGGATAGAGATCAATCAGCATTCCCGTTGATAGCGCGGAAACATCCATTTCAAGCGGCAGCGCGCCGGAATCTTCCAGCGTATTAAAAAAGATGGGCGCAATATTTCCGCCAAAAACAAAGCCGCCGCTTCGTTTATTCGGCACCCATGAAATATCGTTGCCAAGATGCCATAAAATAGAATTAGTTGCCGATTTTCGGGAAGAGCCTGTGCCAACGACATCTCCGACGTAGACCAGCGGGTAGCCCTCTTTTTTTAACTGCTCTAGCTGCCGTATCGGCCCACGGCTTCCCGGTTCATCCGGGCTGACGCCGTCGCGCGGATGACACAACATGGACAACGCATGCAGAGGAATATCCGGACGTGACCACGCCTCGGGCGCAGGCGACAAATCATCAGTATTGGTTTCCCCCGGCACCTTAAATACTTTCAGCGTGATCTTCTCCGGCAGCGCCGGGCGACGTAAAAACCATTCGGCGTCGGCCCATGACTGAAGCACTTTTTGCGCCCAGGTATTTCCTTGTTTCGCCTTTTCTTCCACATCCTTAAATTTTTCAAAAATAAGCAGCGTAGCGCTTAATTGTTCCGCGGCGCTGCTGGCCCAGCGGGGATCGTCCAGTAAGTGGATGAGCGGTTGAACATTATAACCGCCCTGCATGGTGCCCAGCAGTTCAATAGCCTGCTGAGGCGCAATAATACTCGCAGGGTTTTCTTCTTTAATCTGCTGATAAAGAAAATCGGCTTTAATTTTCGCCGCCGGATCGACGCCCGGCGGCACGCGATGCGCTAACAGCTCAACAAGGGCATTTTTATCTTCGCAGGTCTTGCTGGTCAGTAATGTAATTAATTCTTGCGTTTGCTCCGCGGTTAACGGCTTCGGTGGAATATTTTTTCCAGCACGTTCATCGACATGCTTATTATAAGCTTCTAACATATGCTCTCCGTTTCAGAAGTTATTTATCTGAAGGTTGTTTATGTAATCGCGATATTCGGTTGGTAACATTAAGTTTTAATAAATTGCGGTAGCCCTTCACAAAATTCTGCTAACTGCTCCAGACCATAATTCCAGTCGCCGAATCCGGACTCAGCATTAATATGCCCGGCGTCACCCAGATCGATTAAACGTCCTCCCCAGCATTCCGCCCAGTACTGCGCTCGCTTAAAGGTCATTAACGGATCGTTTCGGCTGGCAAACATGAGGCTGGACGTCCGCAGACGCTCGGGAAGTACCGCCTCGTCCAGTTCGAAGAGCGATGGCTCCGCAGGCGCAACCATGACGATACCCGCTATATTCACCTTTTGTGTCTGAATCAGGCGACATGCGGCGAGCGCCCCAAAGCTATGCCCGACCAGCACAGCCGGGAGCTGACAGGTAGCCAGCTCCCGACGGATAGCGGACACCCAGGCATCAATATCCGGCTCCAGCCAGTTCCGCTGGCTTATCCGCTTCCAATACGGAAAACGACGACTCCAATAGCTTTGCCAGTGATGCTCATCGCTGTCTCGCAGGCCCGGCACCAGAATAATCGTCAACTTTTCGCGCAGCTGTTCCAGACGTTGGGTAGTCATTAAGCTTTCCTCTCCACGCTCAGTACCGCCCGTCAGGCCGGGTAATGGGAAAGTACCCAGCCAACGGCAAGGAGATCCGCGCTGCCGCCAGGGCTGAGATTTCTATCAATCAACGCCTTATCCATGTGTCTCAGCGCTTTTCTGAGCTTTTCACCCGCCAGGTGTTCCATCTTCAGAATGCGTTTTGCATAGCGCTGCACATACTGCAGGCCGCTTAGCCCGCCCCGGGACACCACATTGGTATCGGGGTTGAAGGCCATCAGGGCCAGCAGCATTCTGAGCAGCGCATCCTGCTCAGGTAGCCCCTCCCGCCGCGCTTTCTGCCACTGGGGCAGCCCAAACTGCCTGACGGTATAAAAACCGTTCTCCGCCTCACCCCGCGCGCCGCTAAACCCGAAGCGCTGAAAAATATGCTCGCCTTTGGTTTTGGCGAGGCCATTTTTTTTCAGTTCATGGCTAACCAGGCCCGCGCACATCGCACTGGTTTCCCGGCACAAATTGCGCTGGCTAAGCATCTGGTTGCGCTTAACAAGGCGCCCTGCGGCGGCGCACAGCAGGCCGAGGGAAAAAATGCCGCCTTTGTGGGTGTTGACTCCCCCCGTGGCGTTGAACATCGCCTGTTCGCAGGCCAGTCCTGTGGGCCTTATCGCTAATAGCGTCTGCGGGGCAGGCAAATCCGCGGTCGCCACTCCCTGCGCAAAAAAGCGGGGGAACCAGGGCGAGACGGCGCGAATACTGGCCATAAACAGCGCGATGTTCATATCACGATGCGAGCCATTGTTCTCGCCATCAACCAGCCCGGGCTTTGGCGTTAATCTCACTTCCCGATACATCGCCTCGGCAGCCAGCCAGGCAATGCTTTCCCGTTGCTCAGCCCGTTCAGCGTTCACCGCGAAAGTAGTCATAGGCTAAATCCTCAATCACTTGCGCAAGTTCATTCTGAGAATGGCGACGCATACGGGAACAGACGTGGGCAGCCTCATTGCAAATGAAGCATCTGCGCATCGGCTGTCGGATCGCGCTGCGCTTAATTAATCCGGATGTGGGACAAAAGACATCGATATCCCACAGACGCCCGAGAGGATGATGATCTTCAAGATGCGCCGTCACGTGCTTGATCATCCAGGCAGGCGCCGCTATGGACCAGAACGCTTCGGGCCCGGTGGGCTGAAAACTAACCTCGTGCCTGGAAACGTCCCAGCGATGTTTCCGCAGCAGCTGGCTGAACGCGTGCGTCGCCTGCGCCATAACCTGCCGGGCAAGCGGCGTATCTTTTACCTCGCCGGGCCAGACGAGCGTGGTGGATACCATCGGTTGTTCAAAGCGGCGCAGCCACGCCTGTTGTACACTCGCGCGCGCTTCTCTGGCTTTAAGGACTTCCTCAAGAGTGATAGAGGCGCAGGAAGCGTTTGTCGTTTCGTCGATCATTCTTTCACCTGCCTTACCACGTCAATGACGCTGCCATCGCGATAACGCACGACGCCGACAATGCGCGAGGTAAACTCGATCGGTTTCGGTTCGCCAGAAATCACCAGCGATGTCTGATAAAGCGCCTCGATATCAACAACCGGCAAACCGGCCGCCGTCAGCCCCTCTTTGACTTCCGGGCGGGCAGGATTCACGGCAATGCCGTGGTCGGTGACCAGCACGTCAATGCTCTCTCCCGGCGTTACGCGGGTTGTGACGTGCCTGACGACGGTGGGAATACGGCTGCGGATCAGGGGCGCGACCACGATAGTTAAATTTGCCGCCGCAGCGACATCGCAATGTCCGCCCGACGCGCCGCGCATCACGCCGTCGGAGCCGGTCAGTACGTTGACGTTAAAATCCGTATCAATTTCCAGCGCGCTTAAAATGACGATATCCACGCGGTCGCAGCAGGCGGCTTTCGCCGCCGGGTTGGCGTAAACGCTGGTCGAGATTTCAACGTGGTGCGGATTTTTCGCCAGCGACTCCCCCGCCGCGCCATCAAAACTTTGTGTATCCAGCAGCTTAGTAATCAGTCCCTTTTCATGCAGATCGACAATGCTGCCGGTAATGCCGCCTAAGGCAAAGCTGGCGACGATATTGTGCTTCCTCATGCGGGATTCCAGGAATCGCGTACAGGCGGTGGACGCCGCGCCCGATCCCGTTTGCAGAGAAAAGCCATCGCGAAAATAACCGGAATGCTCAATGACGTCCGCAGCAGACCGCGCGATCATCAGCTCTCGCGGATTGCTGGTCACGCGCGCGGCGCCAACGCTGATTTTCGCCGGGTCGCCTACGCTGTCGATTTTGACAATATAATCAACCTGATCCTGAATAATGCTGGCCGGCATATAGGGGAACGGTTCGATGCTTTCCGTCAGCAAAACCACTTTGCGGGCATATTTTGCATCGACCATCGCGTAGCCAAGCGAACCGCATCGGGATTTGCCGCCGCTGCCGCTGGCATTGCCATATTCGTCGCAGCAGGAGACCGCGAGGAACGCGACATCAATATTAATTTCACCCTTTTCAATCAGATTGACCCTACCGCCGTGCGAGTGGATCTGTACCGGCTCCTCCATCAGGCCGTGTGAAATCGCATCCGCTAATTCACCGCGCATCCCGGAGGTATAGATTTTGCTAATAACGCCTTGTTTAATATGCTCGATCAGCGGCGTGTTGCAGGTCATCAGGGAACTTGACGCCAGCGTTAACCCTCGCAAGCCTTTTTCCGCCAGCCGGGTCATAACGTAGTTAATCACTTTATCACCCTCGCGGAAGGCGTGATGAAATGAAACGGTCATCCCATCGCGTAAATCGCAGCGCGATAAAACCTCATCCAGCGTGTCGAAAAGTTTGCGCTGATATTTTTGCCGGGTATCTGCAAGATAGGGCGTATGGGTATTTGCGCCGGAAAATACCTCATATTGGTGCTGGGCGCCGGATATATTATGAAGGACTTCTGTTAATTGATTCATAGTTAAATCCTGTTGCTGGTGACTGAATGGAGATTATTGACGGATGCCGGAGGCATTTTTGCGTTCAATAACCACCCGGGCATGGTTGATGATCGGCGCGTCAATCATTTTGCCGTTCAGTGAAATCACCCCAAGTCCGCTACGCTCCCCTTCTTCGGCCGCGGCAATAACACGCTCCGCGTAATCAACCTCTTCCTGAGTGGGGGCATAGGCATTATGTAAGATCTCAATCTGCCGCGGATTAATAAGCGACTTACCGTTAAAGCCCATACGCTTAATCAAATCCACTTCTTTCAAAAAGCCGGCCTCGTCATTAATATCGGCATAGACCACGTCAAACGCATCAATGCCTGCCCCACGGGCCGCATGTAATACCGCGCAGCGCGCGTAAAACAGCTCGGTACCGTCGCCGCGTTCCGTTTGCATATCCATGACGTAATCAAACGCCGCCAGCGCAATTCCCATCAGGCGTTGAGATGCCCTGGCGATAGCGACGGCATTAATGACGCCCACCGCCGATTCAATCGCCGCCATGAGCTGCGTAGAGCCCACCGGACGGCCGCAGCTCTCTTCAATACGCACAATTTCACGCTCAAGCTGATAAATATCTTCTGGTGTATCGGTTTTGGGTAAACGGATAACATCGACGCCGGCGCGCACCGCCGCTTCGAGGTCTTTTAAGCCAAACGGCGTATTCAGCGGGTTAATCCTGACAACGGTTTCAATATCTTTATACATAGGATGCTGTAACGCATGGAACACCAGCAGCCGCGCGCTGTCTTTCTCTTTCAACGAGACCGCATCTTCCAGGTCAAACATGATTGAATCGGGTTTATAAATAAAGGCGGCTGAAAGCATAGCGGCGCTTGAACCCGGTAAAAAAAGCATGCTGCGACGTAATTTTTTCATCATAATTTTTCCCACGCAATTTCGTTGCTGGCCGTTCCCCGTAAAATCGCCGCCTGCATTCTGGCGCGGATAACACAGTCCAGCGCGCCCTTATCCTCCACAATAATCTGGCCCTGCGTAACGTTTAATATGGAAAGTGTTTCATTGACCACTGCCGTAATCTGTTCACCAAATTGTTTGTACACTTCACTGTTGATAGTTATATCGAGCCCATCATCGTAGGGGCTGACTTTGACAACCAGGTCGCTGGATTCGAGCGTCCCGGCGATTGCCGCATGTAATATTTTCATATAAATATCCTGAACAATTATTTATTAAGCATCGACCATATCCAAATCGGGCTGCTTTGATTGATTCGCTGATAACCATTTATATAAATAAGGCATGGTAGTCGCTGGCACCATACTTTTAACGGTGTGCATATCTTCGTGATTTAACAATTTCCTGACCGCAGAGGCGGAGATGGGAAGATTATTAATATCGGTCATCCTCTGAATCTCATTCACCTTGATACTGGCGGTAGGTATTGTCATCTCATCCTCCAGCCAGTGATGCATTGCATCATTATATTGCGCGGTCACCTTGCAAAAGGGTTCAGTGCCAACAAAGCGCTGATTAATATTTAAAGCCGGAGCAATGTAACGGCGGAACATAAGCAAATCTATTGCGGCATACACCTCATTAATGATTTGTTTTTCTTTGAGAAAGTAACCGGGAAATGTTCCTCGAGAAATAATGTATTTTGAGCCAGGGTGAACAGTAATATTAGGCAGGTGCCGTGAACCCTCCTGAACCATGGCAAACCGTTGCCGAAAAGAAAACGTGGACAGATCTTCCTCAACGACAAAGACATGTAGCCAGTCGCACGCTTTCGCCGCCTGCTCAATCAGATACTGGTGCCCTAACGTAAAGGGATTTGCATTCATTACAATCCCGCCGATATTTACGGCGGTCACCAAATGCTGGCCCCGCAGTTGACGGCAGTAGCGATGGATGCCAACCGGCGAATTTTCCATCAGCGTCGCTCTGTTATCGAGTGTGACCAAAGGATAAAATCCGCATCCCTGGAATGACCGCACATTATCCGGACACGTCAGAAGAAAAAGCTGATGTTCGCCGTTCTGAATAGCCTGCAACTCCGCTTCATGAATAATTTTCAGGCCTAACGCTGTGCCACGCCATTCTCTGGCAACCGCAATGCATTTTAACGTATTCCCCGCAAGCCCGGCGCAGGCAACCAGCTGCCGCTGACAGCGTGCGACAACAAATTGCTCAATGTCGCCGTCGATACCTAATCCATTGTTCTTCAGAAAGAGAATGATTTCTTCTCTGAAGGTACCGTTGCTAGTTTCCACTTTCTCGAATTCTAGCGTTTGGTCGGTGTACATCTTGTTTCTCCTGCCCATACCTTAATGGGCGTCAAAAAATAATCTTGCCCGAGCCTGCGGAGACTACGACATCTGCATTTCGTGCTGCGGTTTTGATTCGATAATCGTATTCATGAGATGACCAATATTTTCAATAACCACCTCGACCCGATCGCCTTGATGCATAAAGAGAGGGGGGGTTCTTTTTTTACCTACGCCGCCTGGGGAGCCGGTAATAATGACATCGCCGGGGCTGAGAGCAGTAAATGTACTGATATAGCTAATCAAATCGGCGACTTTATGGATCATATTGCTCGTCGAATCATTCTGAACCATGATGCCATTCAAATAGGTTTGAATAGACAAGCGGTGGGGATCGGGTATTTCATCAACGGTTGTCAGGCAGGGCCCAAATGCGCCGGTCTGCCGCCAGTTTTTCCCGGCGGTAAACCAGGCATGCTGCCAGTCGCGTACCGATCCATCCATATAGCAGCTATAGCCGGCAACATGGCTCAGGGCAGCGTCGGTCTCGATATTCATACCCGGTTTGCCAATAATAACGGCCAGTTCGCCTTCATAATCAAATTCATTAGATAGCGCGGGTTTTAATATCGGCGTTGCATGCCCGGTTTGCGAGTCAGGGAAACGAACGAAAAGGGTCGGTGCATCGTTGGTTTCAGAAAACTCTTTTCTTTTTTCCGCATAATTCATACCGACGCAGATAATTTTCCCAGGGCTTTCAATAACGGGTAAAAAAGTAATATCAGCCATCATAATATCGACCGGATAATTAACATACTGCCCGGCAATCTCAATGGCGCCCCACTGCAACAAGTCCTTCAGCGTACTATATTGATGACCAATTTTGCCACCCAGGTCAATAATGCCTGTCTCCGTCAAAATTCCATAACTCTTACGACCATGATGAACATAGCTTGCTAATTTCATGATGACACCTTACTAACATTGAATTTCTTTGCTCACGCCATTGGATATGACGTGAGTAATTTACTTCGCTACAAAGAATTTAAGACTCAACCGGAACCATGGCTTTTGTTTCGCTGGAAGACAAATACGTTGCAACCACCGCACCCACGGCCAGTAGCGCAATAATGAATCCCGTCATCCCCTGCCAGCCCATAGAGTGGAAAACAAAACCGTTCACGAAACCAATCACTGAGCCGCCCATGTAGTAGAAGAACAGATACAGCGCGACGGCCTGGCCTCGTGCATGCGTTGCATTTTTACTTACCCAACTTAAGCCAATGGAGTGACAACCAAAGAAACAGCCGGTAAAAACAACCGCGCCGATAATAAAGGTGACGACGTTAGAGGTTAAAGTCAGCAACATTCCCAGCGCCATCATTACAAACAGCGCGCGCAGGACTCTCATACTGCCGTATTTTGCGGAAAGGCGTCCCGCCTGAGGGGCGGTGAAAAAGCTCAAGGCAAAGCTAAAGGAGAGCAGGCCCGCATTCGCCGGAGAAATATGAAACGGTTCGCCTTTCAGGAAGAAAGCCAGGTAGTTATAGAGAGAGGTAAATACCCCAAAAATGATAAAGCTAATCACAAAAGCTAACGCCAGTTTTTTATTTTTAAAGTGAGATGCAGCGCCTTTCACTACACGAAGAACGTTAAGGTTTTGCGTTGGCTTAAAGTTCCGAGACGTCGGGAGCAAAAAGTTAACCAGCAAAGCAACCAAAATCAGGCTGATCGCAAAACCATAGAAAATGGTGTTTATTGAGATATGGTCGATCAGCTGGCTGGCCACAATACGCCCGGACATCCCTCCCATCGAGTTACCAAAGACGAAGTATCCAGTGACCACCCCAGCCACCACCGGCGCGACCTCCTCGCTGATATAGGCGGTTGCGGCAGCAGCGATACCGCTGAGCGCCAGACCAATGACCGCACGCAGAGCCACCAGCATCGCCCATGATTCGACAAGAGGACAGAGCATCGTCAGCAGTCCGCCAAGTAGCAGCGAAACGATAATTAATTTTTTTCTGCCGTAATGATCGGACAGCGTCCCGGTGAATAATAATCCTATCGCCAGAAGCGCCGTTTCTGCAGAAAGAATGATACTCACCTGACTAACCGGCACATCATATTCGACGGCCAGAACCGGTAACAGAGGTTGAATAAAAAAAAGTGAGGCTAATTCTGCAAGGCCGGATAGCGCCAGGGCCAGGATGATCCGAATATAATTACTGACCTTGACGGGAGCAGAATTAAGCTGGTTATCTTTCGTATGGGTTATAGCCATAAAATCCTCGACATTATTTTTTTAGGTACAGAGTTATGTAGCAACTACACGCTAGAGGACATCAGTACTTCATCGCATTAATGATATAAAATATTTATAACTCCTCCGCTAAAACATATTCCGGGACGCAAACCGTGCCTTCAAATAATTTACGGGAGGTTCTAATCACTGCGGCACGTGTTTTCTCAATGTCATTTCCCTCTTTAAGTAAAGATACGGAAATTTTCCCGCTTGGATGTTCAATATTAATTATATTGGTATACGGCGTCCTGGGCTGATCGGCCACAATGTGATGGGCTACCGACCCTTCAATTATCGTGGCCGTTGCTATGCCGATAGACCCCGTGATAGCCAGAGATTTATGGCAGGTATGAGGCATAAAATAACGAACTCTGATAGTCCCGCCTGCGCCGGGTTCACTCAGCAGAACCGGTTTTGGGATCACTTTATCGGCAACATCGCCCAGCCCCATTTTCGCACCCGCCTTACGCCGAATCGTTTCCAGCTTAGTCATAAAGGCGCTGTCAGCATCAAGGTCGGCCGGTGATTCGTCTCCTCTTTTTCCCATCCGCTCTGCCCTAATCAGCACCATCGGCATCGCCATATCGATGCAGGTGACTTCCACATCATCAATCACATCGACGACGTTACCGGTTGGCAGCAGCTTTCCCGTCTTGCATCCAGCGGAGTTAAGGAAAGTCAGGCCAATCGGCGCGGCGCAGCCCGGAACGCCATCAATGTGCGTATCGCCTTCATAGTTGACATAAAAATTCGGCGTTTGTACTTCCGCATCTACCAGCGTACCGGTATTCAGGTTGCGAATTCGCACTGTCGTCACCGGACTTTGCGCCTTAACAAGGCCTTTTTCAATCGCAAAGGGTCCTACGGCACAGAGCATGTTACCGCAGTTGGGCGTGGTATCGACGCGACGCTCGTTGACCATCACCTGGACAAATAAATAGTCAACATCAGCATCCGGACTGTCCGAGGGGCTAACAATCGCGACTTTACTGGTTTGGGGGCTGCCGCCGCCAATACCATCAATTTCAAGTTCGTGACCCGCGCCCATTAAGCCCAGCAGCACAGCATCGCGTTCTTCAATTTTTGTCGGTAAATCACTGGCCAGAAGCACCGGGCCTTTCGAAGTACCGCCACGCATCAGTACACAAGGAATCTTTAACATTATGTTTCTCGTTTCACGCATTGATAAGAGCAATGTCAGGATTCCACAGACGAATACATAATGCTAATGCCAATAAAACCAACCATTAATACGTTTTGCGTATAAATAGCGGTTAGGTTAGTGTGTTTGCATCGCGACAAAGTCTGGAGTGAAATCTTATGCTGCACGATCTTCAAGGTATACAAGCGTTTGTTAAAATTGCAGAAATTGGATGCTTCACAAGAGCATCACATTTTCTTCACACATCCCAACCGGCGTTAACGCGGCGGATCAAAAAACTTGAAGAGCAGCTTGGAGCTACGCTATTTGAACGGACAACCAGAAACATCAAACTCACGGCAGTAGGCAGAGAGTTTTTACCTAAGGCAAAGAATTTAATAGATTTTTATGAAAGCTCAATCCTGAGTATTAAAGAAATGGCCACTCATCAAAGCGGTGTCGTCACCCTGTCCTGTCTCCCCACCGCAGCGTTCTATTTCCTCCCCTCCGTCATCAGGGACTATAACAACCACTATCCCAATATCCGTATCCGAATCCTCGAGCACAGCGCCAGCGATTGTCTTGAAGCTGTCTTAAACGGTGACGCAGATTTCGGCATAAACATGATAAACATCACACATCCCAATATTGATTTCTCGCCGCTGGTCAATGAGCCTTTCGTATTAGCCTGCCGACGGGATCACGAACTGGCGCAGAAGTCGCTGATCTTGTGGGAAGACCTGGCCAACTTCAGGCTTATTGGCGTTAGACGCTCAAGCGGTAACCGCTCTCTGATCGATCAAGCGCTGGAGAATATGGACTGGAAGCCCAACTGGTTCTATGAGGTCAGGCATCTGTCGACATCGCTGGGTATGGTAGAAGCAGGGCTTGGCGTGGCAGTGGTTCCCAGTCTGGCCATGCCGACCGATGAGCATCACATTCTTGTCAGCCGTCCACTCGTTGAGCCGGTTATTCGCCGCACGCTCGGTCTCGTGCTGCGCAGAGAAACGGCGCTTAGCCCTGCAGCGGAAAAGTTCAGGGAGATGCTATTACAACTCTGGTCACAGGATACAAGCAGCCCGTGGATAGGGAAATTTACCCGCTAAAGCCGTTTTCATCTTCTGCACTCTATCGCCAGACGCTGCGTAAGGGGCATGGCGATATCATTTTCAGGCCGGGACGCTCGTCGGGCAAATATTGCCGCTCTTTGATGAGCCTGCCGGTCAGAAGTGATACTTTTAACGACCCCGCAAGCTATGACTCCCACCCGTTCGGTGTTTTTAAATTCGGCGACAGGAATAAACCACCTTAAAACGATAGCGTATTGAGTTATCAATAATCTGTGCAACACGCCATGATTAAGCTAAACAGCTTAGGTATCAGTAAATAACGTTCGGGCATGAGTTAAACCAGAAGAACAATAATGCACTGATAACAAACTCCGTCATCGTGTTCGCGTAATACATTGTTTTCACAAATGACTTTCTCATCAGGGTAAAAATATGCCAGGAATAATTCATAGATACGCATTGCTCACACGCAGATGGAAAAGTGGGGCTCGGCCATAGTCGTGATGAGCTAACCGATATGATGTACAACACGCTGAAGATCAACGGTATGACGGACGGCGCCCTCTGCGACTCATGGTCACCCGCGGCAAAAAGCTCACGCCAAATCAGGACCCGCGCTTTATCCTCGGTGGCGCTACTATCGTCTGCGTAGCGGAATATAAGGTTGTTGATGAACAGGCCAAACGGCGAGGCCATGCCTTGTTCACCTCGACCTATCGTACCAGCGCGCCGGATTTCTTCGATTTGCGTCTTAATACCCACAGCCGCTGCATTAGATTCAGACGCTATTGCCGGTGCAGATGAAGCGCTGATGATGGACCCTCATGGTTTCGTCGCCAGTTGCCATTCCACCAATTTTTTCTCGTATGCCGGGGCAAACTGTGGACCTCACACGGCCTGTACTGCTTTAACGGTATTACCCACCGCACGATCTTGTCGCTGGCGCGCCGGCAGGGCATCGGCGTGCAGGAAAGATCCTTTAGCCTTGTCTAAGCATTCACTGCTGACGAAGCTTTGTCACCGGAACGCTGGCAGGTATTACCCCGGTGAGCAGGCTCGACGGCAGGCGCTTCGACCTCAACGAAAATCCCGTGACCCAATGCATCAGCGGCTGGTATCAGGATTATTTACAGCAGGTGGAGTCGCCGCCCACCGACAATCGCCGGACGAAAAAAAACCCGCAGAGATAGCGCGGGTCGATTTAAATTCAAATCCATTGACTGCAAGTAACATCACAATAACCGAGCGTTATTTTATGACTTGTATCACAAAAACATCACCCCCTGTTCGGGGGGGATGCTAACTTCTACCCGGCCTCTCTTTATCCGTCCCGAGCGCAAGGTGAAGGGCATAAGGGCATGAAATGGCGACGCCTGCGTATTTCTGTTTCATGCGCAACTGAGATGGCCTGAGGATTTTTGCTTTTTTCGAGGCCGGATGTAAGAATCGACGTACGTTTTTGATGGGTTAACGCGTTCACTCATGCCGCCCACCGCTGGGGCATGGATATCGGTACCGGGATAACATTGCGTCTGCATCGTTGCGATGCCCGCCCGACATATCAACTGCTGACTGCTATCTACCAAAGCCCTCTGTATTACTACCTTCAACGGGAAACAGTATGAAACCAAAACAAGCGGAAATTATCCGCCATTCTATGTCCCTGTTTAACAAAGAGGGGTATCAGTCGCCGAGTATTGACCGAATTTCGGAGAACGCGGGCATCTCCAAAATGACGTTCTACCGCTACTATCCGGATAAAGAGGCGCTCATTCTTGATATTTTACAGCAGAAAGAGTGTGAGTTTATGCAGGCGCTGCAGGACATTACCGCGGATAAGCCCACGGGGCGTGAGAAGCTATTTGCCGTCTTTGAATACTACAATAACTGGTTCACCTGTGCGGATTTTCACGGCTGCATGTTCACCCGCGCCCTGTTTGAATACGGGACCTCGTCTCCCGCTATCCGAACGATATGTTCACAGTTTAAATCGCGCCTCTACCAGTTTTTCCGCGACATCCTCATCGGGCTATTAAAACCAGAGCCTGCGGAACGGGTGGCGATGATGATGCTTATGCTGATTGATGGCGCGATTGCCGCCCAACAGGCCGAGTCATCGGAGTGCCGGGAGATCCCTCCCGGAATAACGGCCTGGAGCGCGGCGAAAGCGCTTATCTATTCAGAGGGCGGCACCCTCTGATTCGCGGTCAGCGAGCGTGCGTAACGCCTCCAGCAGACAATCGTAATAATCGCAGCAAGTCTGAAGACGCAGCGCTGCGCCAGAGTAGACCTCTTCCAGCGCAGCCGGATTTTTATTGCCGATCGGTACGATAACGTTATTCAGCCATCCATCCGCATGGCCGATATCAACCTCGATATGCTCTGAGTAATAATGGACGTCGCGATCCGATAGCCCGATACGGCGGCATCCTGTCACCAGCTTCTGGTACTGCGGCGGATCCAACAGTTCCGTCATCGCCATGACGCCAAGCGATTTGTAGTAATGCTG
This sequence comes from Klebsiella pasteurii, assembly GCF_018139045.1. Classification (NCBI taxonomy): domain Bacteria; kingdom Pseudomonadati; phylum Pseudomonadota; class Gammaproteobacteria; order Enterobacterales; family Enterobacteriaceae; genus Klebsiella; species Klebsiella pasteurii. The sequence goes on along the minus strand of NZ_CP073236.1, from coordinate 273,627 downwards.
ACGGTTAACGCCGCCCAACATAAACGCGTTGTAGCCAGCGAGCCCCTGCCAGTCGTACAGATGGGCAAAATGGTTTTCAGGCAACGCAATATCCCTTCTCTTCAGTAAATCCTTATACAGATTAACGTGCGTGATCTCCTGGCTGCCCTGGCCTATTTCATCCCAGAGATTCTGGGCAATCTCTGCGCGCGTTTCAGGCAGAGAACCGACCAGCCCCATTGCCACCAGATCGAAAAACAGCAGATTCAGCGCGCTATCGCTTTTGAAGAAATAGTCTATTTGCGTAACGGAAGCAGAAGAAGCGAGAAAATCAAACAGAGGATGGTGCGAGGCCGGGTGTTTCTGACAGAGGTCACGAAGTTCCTCAACGATATTGCCGGCGTTAAGCGCGGGTATCGGGAATGCGAACCGTTTTTTTTCCACCCGTAGCCATTCTGACTCGATGTAGCTTCTAATCCCGCAGAGCAAGGGATGGAACTGGTTTTTTGCCGCTGCCGATAGCGGCTCCGCCAGCCATGCCTGGTACAGTTTAAACAGCGCGCCGTGGGCACGCTTTTTAGCCTGCGGATCGTTGGCGGTAAAAGCTTTGATGCAGGTGTTTTCGGTCAGGTACCAGACTCTGTCGGCCAGTAGCGGATTGGCCGTAAGTTTTAGTGAAAGCGCGTTGCTGTGGAGAAGCTGGTCAATCATGTCATCCAGAGAGAGCCTGGCCATTGCGGAATGCTGTTCATTCCCGGTGAAACCATTTTCTGTCTTACGCATCGATTTATCCCTGTATAATGCATGGTATAGATACGTTATCGTACAGATATATATGCTGCAATCAGATTTTTTGCACATGCGTAACAAATTTTTAATTATTTGTTTTTTAGACAAAAAATAGCAAAAACCAAAATAATAATAAAATTTAATTGATATATTAAAAAAAATAAAGTTACCATTTAGTACAGTTCGAAGCGATGCAAGGAATCAGCATGCCTTACCTGTTACTCACGCTGGCGGCCCTGTTTTGGGGAGGGAATTATGTCGTAGGGCATATTCTCGTTCAGGGCGCGGACCCGATCCTGATGACTGAAGCGAGATGGGCGTTGACCGCGATACTGCTGGTATTGCTCTATCAGCGGCAAATCCGCGATAGTCGCCTGCTGTTCCGCCAAAATGCGCCAACGCTGCTGATTTTAACGCTGTGCGGGCAGGTAAGTTTTCCCTTAACTCTCTATATTGGCCTGCAGTCGACTTCGGCGCTGAACGCAGCGATTTACATGTCTGCGACCCCCTGCATGGTGCTTATTATTAATCGGTTGATTTTCCGCGACCGGGTGTCGGCGCGTAACTGGTGGGGGGTACTTTTTAGCACCGCAGGCGTCCTCCTGCTGCTTCTGCACGGCAACCTGACCAACGCTGAGGGGCTAAAAGGCTTTAGCCAGGGCGATCTGTGGGCAATGGGGTCCGCGCTGAGCTGGGCGGTATATTGCTCTCTGTTACGTAACAAAGATCGTCGTATCCCCGCCAACGCTTTCGTCGCCGTCAGTTCGCTTCTCGGTGCTCTTATTCTGCTTCCGGTGGTGATTTTCTGGCTGTGGCGGCATCCCGCGACCTCATTCGCTTCGTACCACGATATCGCTTTCCTGACCGGACTGGCGTACCTGGTTATTTTCCCCTCATGGCTGGCCTACTTATTCTGGAATAAAGGCATCGCGGCCATTGGCGCCACTCGCGGGGAAATTTATACCCATATTATTCCGCTATCTGGCGGCATATTAAGCATTCTGTTTTTACACACCCAGCCGCACCTCTATCACTTACTGAGCACGCTGCTAATTTTGACCGGGATCGCTATTTGTTCACTCGCTAAAAAAACAGCACCGCATTAAAAATAATAACGCCACGTTTCAATCAATATTAACCGAAGAGTTTAACATGCTCAGGATATACTTATACCTTATTCTCGCCGCATCGGTTTCCGCGCTGGCGACAGATATGATCGTGCCGGCGCTACCTCTGTTACAAAAAGCGTTCCACAGCGATTATTCATCTATTCAGTTAACCATTAGTGGTTTTCTGGTGATATACGCCTGTAGCCAATTATTATCAGGGTTTATCGGCGAAAAGCTGGGTAAATTACGCGTGCTGACGGCCAGCTTTTTGCTTTTCCTGGCGGGGAGCCTCCTCTGTTTTATGGCCGATAGTTTATCAATGCTGTTGGCCGGCAGAGCATTACAGGCCGTGGGCGCCGGGGCAGGACCGGTTCTGTCTAAAGCCATCGCCAAAGAGACGTTTTCTCCCCTGACGCTCAAGCGCGCCCTTTCCGATATTTCTTCCGCCAGCGCGGTGGTTCCGCTTATTGCGCCGCTGGCCGGCGCCGCAATCCTCGGCCATCTGAGCTGGAACCATATATTCCTCGTTATGGCCCTGTTTAGCGTCGTTACCCTCCTGCTGTCTCCGCGCCGCCTTGGGCATCGCGATAGCGCTGCGGCGCCCTCTTCTTCCGGGTTTATCACGCCGGCATTTATCCAGGGAACGCTGCTGGTTTCGCTGATCCTGAGTTCGCTGTTTTGCTATATCTCGCTGTCGCCGGCCATTTTTATGCAGCAGCTTGGGCTGAGCACAATGCACTACTCGCTGCTGTTTTCCGCTTCCGTGTTGTTTTTTATTATTGGCAATCAGTTCTCAAAATTTGAGCGCATAAATAACCCCTGGATTTTGTTTATCATCAATGCGCTGGCGGTCACCCCATTTATTATCGGTAGCCACTCACTCATATTATGCATCGCTGGATCGATGATTTTTAATTTCAGCCTTGGTGCCTATTACCCGACCGCCAACTTTATCGCACTGCAAATCAAAGGTACTAAAACCGGTATTGCGGCATCGGTCACCGGTTTTATTCAAACAGTCTGCGCCGGCGCCATCAGCTATTTCGCTGTAAAACTCACAGACACCGGCCTGGGGTTTGACAGAACCCTCGGCACGAGCACGTTAACGCTGGCAATTTTATCTCTTCTGGTAGTCACGACAATGAAGGTAACGCAATGGAAAACTGGCAAAAAAGGAAAATAGATAGATCGCTAAAATATCAAACCAGGGTGTTCTCTGAACATATTAATGAACTGGTGGTAGCCAAAAGGGATGGCAAGGTCATTACCCTCGACGATGGCAGAAAAATGGTGGAGTTTGTCTCATGCTCCTATCTTGGGCTGGAGACTCATCCGGCGCTGAAAATAGCGGTTATCGACGCGATTGAGCGTTTTGGCGTGCAGGTTTCCGTCGCCAGAACGCGGGTAAAAGTCGATCTGTTCCCGCAGCTGGAAGCGCGACTGAATCAAATCATGCATGGGGCTCATACCCTGACGTTCAACGCGGTGACGCCCTGCCATATCGCGGTATTACCGCTGCTGGCGTCCGGGACGCTGCCGCATTTTACGTTCAGTAAAAAACCCTATTTTATTATGGAGAAGACCGCCCACGCGACGCTGCAAATCAACCGTGGTCTTTTACAGCAGTTCGGGGACGTCGTCAGAATTGATTTCCAGGATACGCCGCGGATCGAAGAGGCCTTTCGCTATGCCGCCAGCCAGGGACTGACGCCGATATCGGTATCAGACAGCGTAGGCTCCATGGGCGGAGTCGCCCCGGTCGCGCAGATTGTCCGCCTGGCGCATCAGTATGACGGCTACGCATATATAGACGATGCGCATGGCACCTCTATCTACGGGGACTACGGTTCGGGATATGTGATGGCATGCCTAGGCCATCGGCTTGACGAGCGTATTATTATCGCCGGATCGCTGTCTAAAGCTTTTGGCTCGCACGGCGGATTTATCGCCTGTCACGCCGCAGAGACCATCAATTTTATTAAGACCTATGGCACAACCTACGCCTTTGGCGGACCGCCGTCATTGCCAGGGATTGCCGCCTGCGTAGCCGCCGCCGACCTCCACCTGGACGGCACCGTCGCTGCCCGCCAGGAGAAGTTACAGAATGTCATTCGCTATTTTGACGAAGTTTTCGGCAAGACCGAAATCGTAAACCGGGGTACCACGATGCCGATTCGGGGGATCCTGATTGGTAACGAAGATCTCGCCATCACGATGTGCAAAAAGCTGCACGATCGCGGCTTCGCGACGACCGTGGCGATGTATCCGACCGTTGAAGAAGGGCACGCCATTTTGCGCTGCGCTTTATCAGCTCTCCACGAGAGCGGGCAAATCGACGACTTCTATCGAAACTTCAGAGAATCACTGGCTGAAGCCACGAAATAAATAGCTGCTGCCGGCCTGCTTCGTCAGGCCGCTTACGGACACTCATTCATATGAAAGGAACAGGGTTCCCTCTGCGCGGAACGTCTCTCATGGTGGCGACCATTATCGGCGGCGGCATGTTCGCGTTGCCGATCGCGTTCGTCCACGTATGGTTTTTAAAAGGCCTGCTGATCCTCTCGGCAACGGGCATATTGATGCTGATGACGGGGCTAATCCTCGTTGACATCACGATGCGATTTCCTCCCGGCGCCAGCTTTCATACTTTCACCAGCGCGCTGCTCGGCCCCGCCGCCAGCGTTATCATCGGGGTAGCCTTCTGCTTTGTGCTCTACCTACTGACCTACGCGTACATCTCAGGCGCCGCGTCAATATTGCGCGATCTCTTACCGCCCGATGCCAGGGGCCGCAGCTGGCTGCCGATAATACTGCTGTCGCTGACGACCTCGGCGATCCTGTGGGCAGGCGGCAGATTACCCGGCTATATCCTCTCCGGCCTTATCGCCGCCAAGTTCACCCTGTTTTTTCTGCTGTTCGCCGGTGCCGCGGGTGGCGTAAAGCCGCTCAGATTGTTCGACATCTCCGCCAGCACGCCGCTCGGGTATTACCTGCCGATCGTGCCGGTCTGTATTATCGCTTTTGGCTTTCATGGCAGCGTGCCCTCCCTGAGCAGAATGTACAGACGGGATAATCATCGCGCGGTTACCCGCTCTCTCTATTACGGCTTTGCGGTTTCACTGATCGTCTACGCTTTCTGGCTGACGCTGACCATGGGCGCGCTCACGCCTCAGGCGATCCAGCATGTCAGCGACCAGGGCGGGAACATCGGGGCCTTCATTACCGCCCTTAATATCCACCAGACCACCTCGGCGACCCGCCTGACGCTGGTCTCCTTTGGGAGTATTGCCGTTTTAGCCTCACTGATGTCGGCCTCAATCGGCTTGAGTGATTATCTTGAGGATATACTGAATAAAATCAGCCGCCGGGGATCGCGCCCGCTGGCAATATTTCTGACCTATTTCCCTCCTGCTCTGGCCTGTATTTTCGCCCCACAAGGATTTTTATCTGCTCTCGCCTTTGCCGGCATTTCACTGGTGCTATGGAGTATATTATTGCCGCCTTATTTACTCATTAAGGCCAGGCGCTCCGCCCTGCCGCCGGTATATATTTTCCCGGCCAGCAATGTCCTTCTGAAAATGATGATTATCGTCGGCGCCCTACTCTGGCTACTGATGATTTACGCTTTTCTTTAGTAGATATGCATCGCAAGGTCAGTAAAAAATGCTTCAGCTGGGCCATCAAATCCCGGCACAGACGACAAGCGGCAAAAAGCCTGAGCATGGGAAACGCTTAATCAGCTCCCGCATACTCAGACCAGTGACCAAAAAAAAGAGCGGTTATCATTCAGGGGGCCAGGCTTCTTAGAATCAACGAGGAGAGAATGACCGCTGCCGTCGGCGCCGCTTCAAGGTTAAACTGCAGCTGAACAGGGTTAATGAAGGGGCACATCACCATGTATATCGCATAGGTTGCCTCGTCAAGAGGGGTTTTCCTCTCGAACTCGCCGGCCTGCCTGCCTTCGACAACAATGCTTTCAATCAGCTTTAACAGGCGTTCCGCATACCTTTCCGTTGATGGCCACTTCTCCCGGGAGGCGACGGCGGCAATGTCATAGAGCTTACGATCGTGGAAAAACAGTTCGCTTCCCGCTTCGGTGAGCGCGCGAAACAGGCGGCGTAATTTTTCGCTGGCTGATGGCGCATCCGCCACCGCTGCAAGTACCGCCGTCATGATCGTCTCCAGGCGGTTAGCGCAGATCACTTCGCCGATAGCCTGTTTGGAATCGAAAAACTTATAGATGTAGGCCTTTGAAAAACCGATAGATTTAGCCAATTCCGCTACGGTGGTTTTTTCGTAGCCGTAATGCCCGAAATGCTCAAATGCGGCGTTGACGATTTGCTCCCGGACGCTGTGATCGAGCGGGCCACGTGCTGATGGTACGTTCATTTTTTTAGTCATTCTGTTAGCTTAACGCGGTGGTCTTTGATTGACAAATAGTGACCATTTTATCATTCAGCCACAATTTCGCTTGATGCAAGGTCATATAAAATTGTATCAGACAAAATCGTCCGCCAACAAAAGCATCGGCTCCCCCCGATAAAACTTTATTTCAACCACACCACAGAGGTAAATAAGCGGTAAACGTCACGTCGCCGGCTGCTGTTCAGAAAGGTATTTTTGCCGCCATTTAGCCGGAGATACGCCGTGCATTTTCTTAAAAGCCTTAGAAAAATGCAGCTGATTTTCATAGCCTACGGAAATACCCACAACTTTAATCGCCGTATTGCTGTTTTTGAGAAGGCTGACGGCGATGCTCATACGAAAATTGAGCAAATACTCCTTGGGACCTATACCGTAGGCGCTTTTGAACAACCGGCAAAGGTAGCTACGGTTGATATTGCAGTATGCGGCCAGGCTCTCAACGGTCAGAGGTTCGTGGTAGCGATTTTCAATTTTTTTGATCGCCTTTTGCAGGTGTCTGGTCTTGTCATCACGGAGAGGAGCCCGGTGATCATGCGTATTGCTGATTAAGGTCGAAAAGAAGAGATAGCACAGCCCCTGCACCTTCAGCCGGTGTTCATCGCCATGTTCGATAATGTGCCGCAGGTAGCCGAGGGCGCTGAGGTTGTCATTATTCAGATTGGGTCGGTAAATTGGCGATTGCCGGCTCAGATGGCACTCCGCGAAAATTCTGGCGGCGATCAGCCCATCGACCTCAAGCCACATATAATGCCAGGGATCTTTTTTATCCGCGCAGTAGGTGGTCACATCATGGGGGTGGATCAGAAACCCCTCCCCCGCGACGACAGGAAAAGCGCCGGATTCACTGTAAAAGGTGCCGGTTCCACTTATCACATAATGAAATAGATAATGCTGACGGACAGCGGGGCCATAACGGTGCCCCTTATGACAACTCTCCTCGCCGTACTGGTACAAGTTCAATTCGATATTGTCGGTATGATTGAGGGTAAAAGTCCTGTGCATCAGTAACTCGCGATTTTTTCCCCTCACATTATCAGAGATAACGCCAGTAAAGTCCCCCGATTCAGTCAGATTCAGAGCTGGCTCACACTTTCTTTGCGACATCATTTTTCGCCATAGCAATATCACATTTAGCCATATTTCCGGGTCACGCCGCAGCGTACAGTCTGCCTGACGAAAACAGCAGGAACGGAGAAATACCATGATTAAAGTGACATTTATGGGCGCGGGCAGCACCATTTTCGCCAGAAACGTACTCGGGGACATTATGGCGACCCCGACGCTGAAGGAGGTGGAGATTGCACTGTACGACATCGACGGCGCGCGTCTCAATGAATCACTCGCCATGTTGAACAATATCAACAGCAATACCAATGCGGGCAGAGCGAAGATCGCCGCTTACCTTGGCGTTGAGAATCGCCGCGCGGCATTGAAAAACGCCCATTACGTGGTGAATGCCATCCAGGTCGGCGGCTACGACCCTTGCACCATTACCGACTTCACTATCGCGAGAAAATATGGTCTCCGGCAGACGATTGCCGATACCCTGGGAATTGGCGGTATCTTCCGCGCACTGCGCACCATACCCGTAATGTTTGATTTCGCGCGGGATATCGAAGCCGTCTGCCCGAACGCCTGGTTTCTGAACTACACCAATCCTATGGCCACGATAACCGGCGCTATGCTGCGTCATACGGAGGTGAAAACGGTCGGACTTTGCCACAGCGTTCAGGTCTGCGCTGAAACGCTGTTGAAAAGCGTGGATATGCCAACCGACGACGTGCAATTTCATATCGCGGGTATCAACCACATGGCCTGGCTGCTGGACATTCGCCGCCACGGCGAGGATCTGTACCCGGAAATTAAGCGCCGGGCCAGCGCCCTGCAGGGCAAGCATGATGATATGGTGCGCCATGAAATCATGAAAACTTTCGGCTATTACGTCACCGAATCGTCAGAGCACAACGCCGAATACATGCCTTACTGGATCAAACGCAACTACCCGGAACTGATTGAACGATTCAATATTCCGCTGGATGAATATCCGCGCCGGTGTATTGAGCAGATTGAACAATGGCAGCAGCAGAAAGTGGCGCTGACCCATGACACCAGCCTGACCCATAGCCGTACCCATGAATACGCGTCTTATATCATCGAAGCGATGGAAACCGATCGGCCCTATAAAATTGGCGGTAACGTGCTCAACACCGGTTTGATCACTAACTTACCTTCCGAGGCCTGTGTCGAAGTCCCTTGTCTGGTGGATGGCCAGGGCGTCACGCCATGCTACGTCGGCAACTTGCCTGAGCAACTGGCGGCGCTGAACCGTACCAACATCAATACCCAACTGTTGACCGTCGAGGCGGCGGTTACGCGCAAGCGCGAAGCTATCTATCATGCCGCTCTGCTCGACCCGCACACTTCCGCCGAACTGTCGATCGATGACACCCGCAAGCTGTGCGACGAATTGATTGACGCGCATGGCGACTGGCTTCCCACCTACCATTAATCGCCCTGCTGACCAAATACCTCCTGATAACTCACAAGGCGCGGCTTTTTCCGCGCCGTTCCCCATGGTTACCCAAAGAACAGGAGGTTTTGTATTTTCGGCGCTGTCTGCTTTTCTATTTATTGATAAATCTCTTCGCATCGAGTTATCTGCGGCGGCTTGGCCAGGGCTATCGGAAAGGAGATTAAAATTCAGCTTTGCCCGGTACGTAATAGGTTGTTTTGTTTTTCTTGCGATATTCACCGGGCGGCAAATGGAAATGCCGGGTAAATAATCGGGTGAAAGTTTGCTGCGAGTCATAGCCGTAGCGCAAACCAATACTGTAAATATTCTCATCGGTCTCGCGTAAATCTCGGGCAGCTGAATCCAGCTTTTTATTACGAATGTAGCGCCCCAGGCTCTCTCCTTTATATTGCAGGAACAAACGCTGCAGATACCATTTTGAATAGCCTGAGTAGTGAGCTATCTGTTCTATACGCAGTGGTTTATGTAAGTTATCGTCGATCCAATCAATGATAACGGCGATCACGGATTCAGAAATAAACATGGGGTCTCCTCCTTATGCATTCTCCCGGTATTATCAAGGTGGTTCTGTGGTAATTTTTGCTAAAGCCTCTGATGCTAATCGTGTTGTAATAAGCACAATATTAAGCTGATGGCATTGATAATCCTTTAATTATCAAAGACAGACCATACTCAAAAGCGGTATCCGAATGTGGCTTGACCAACGATTCGATATGGGAAATTTCTGCCGGTATTTTTGATAACTTTTTATTATCATTACCGTACGTTCGCGACTGTTCCTCTAATACGCACCCCAAAGTATATTCGCTAATCGCAAGTAATATCATTGCGGCTTCAGCCTCACTGAAACCGGCTCGGACAAGATAAACCAGCTTTGGATAAAAGGTTTCTCCTCCCACCCGGGTCGGCGATGTGCCTGCATGTAACAGAGCGCCGTCCCGATGGGCGAGCAGAGCGCGGCGGAAACTACGTGCGTTATCCGCCAGCCAACTTGTCCATTCCGAAGTTTCTTCGGGCACAGCTAGCGCATGGTGTTTGGCTAAAACAGCTGAAGCCATTTCTTCCAGCAAATTGGCCTTGTTTTTGAAATGCCAGTACAACGTCGCGGATTCCACGCCCAGTTTTTGTGCCAGTTTACGGGTCGTCAACGCTTCCAGACCGACTTCATCCAAGAGAGCTAATGCTGCCTCAATCACCTGATCTCGTTGAATTTTCGCCATGATATTGATCCTGTTGTTAATCCATTTACCCGTGCCAGCGGCCTGTGAAGAGACATTTTGTCTGACCCCGGCGCCTGACGGAAACTTTAATGCAAATTACTCTATCAATGATAGATAAATTGATCAATGATAGATTTCTTCGCTTATCGTCTGTTAGGGGGCTTTTTATGAATATCCATCAAGACAAGCTGGTCAAGGAAACAACCCATCCGCGACCGACAAATGCCATACCGCCAGTGTTGTGGATGCAGGCAGCCATTATCACGCTGGGAGCTTTTTCCACCATGCTTTCATCAACGATGCTCAGCGCGGCGCTGCCCGCCATGGCCATCGGCCTGGGGGTGCCGGACTCGGCAATACAATGGATAGCAACAGCGTATCTTATGGCCCTTGCGGCAGGCGTTCCGCTGAGCGCCTGGGCCGTCAGACGCTTTGGCGCTACGCAGCTTTGGCTCTATGGGCTGATGTTATTTGCGATCTTCTCGGCAGTTTGCGCCCTTTCCCCACGTTTCGAGGTGCTGCTTGCCGCAAGGATAATGCAAGGTCTGGCAGGCGGATTACTCGTACCAGCGGGGCAAACTATTCTTGGTCTGGTCGTCGGACGCGAACGCCTGGGGCGGGTCATTGGCACGATTGGCGTCGCCATCGTCATTGCCCCCTTATTGGGGACATCGCTTGGCGCACTCCTGCTTGAAAGCTGCGGATGGCGAGGGTTATTTTGGATCACCGTGCCCTTCTGCCTGTGTGCCTATCTTGCCGGATGGAAGTTGCTTCCCCGTCCGACCATAAAAAATGACAGGCCTCTCTCGTTGGACTGGCTGGGGCTGGCGCTGGTCTTTTGCAGCCTGCCGATACTGATGGAAGGCATGAAAGAGCTCAGCCTGAATAGCGGCAAATATGGCTGGAACGCCATCATGCTCAGCGTGGGCGCCCTGTTCACCTGCTTGTTTATTTATCGCTCTTTGCGCATTGAATCCCCCTTACTTCATCTCGGGCTTTTCAAACATCGGGGCTTCGCTCTATCTGCCATATTGATGACTATCGGCGGCGCGGTGAATTTTGGCGGGCAGTTCCTGCTTCCTTTATATTTCCGCGACGTTTGCCATAAAACACTGGCTGAAGTGGGCTTGCTTCTTACTCCTCAGTTAATCGGTTCGGCGATAGGATTTCCGGTGGCAGGCTACTTTTCTGATAAGTTGGGGCCACGCGCGGTGCTGATCGTGGGCGGCTTACTCGCGGCATTTGCCACCCTGCCGCTGGGGATGATTGATGCGGAGAGTCACTATACGCTTGTGGGTGGCGCAATCGCCGTCAGAGGGTTCGGTTTAGCCCTGGCGACGGTACCCGCTATGGCAGCGGGCATGGCGATGGCTGGCAGCCGTCATGTCGCTGATGCCGCGCCTATTCTTAACATCCTCCAGCGTATTGGCGCGATGGCGGGAACGGCATTGATTACCGCGAGCTACCTCCAATTCGCTCCGACTAATGGGAGCTTAACCGCTTTTCACCACGCCGGATGGATACTTACCGCTGGGGCCGTACTGCTCGCGCTTTGCGCATTTTTTATGGTGAATCATTCCGCTTTAACAACGCAGGAAGAATAAAAGTTTAATCAGAAAATTTATCGTATTCAGACCCGATCCCAACACCTGCGGGTTAAATTTGTAGAGATGGACTTCGTTGCCTGCAAAATAAACAATTCGGAGCGGCTGATAAGCCGTCATGCCGGTCCGCTGCGAAACCGACCGGCATGACGCATTCTCCGTGACTAAATCGCGCCGATCAATCCGCCATCAACCCGAATCACCGCCCCGGTAATGTAGCTGGCAGGCTGGCTTGCCAGAAACGCAGCGGCGGCGCCGTACTCCTGCGGTTCACCGTAGCGCCCGGCCGGAATGCTCATACGACTCTTTTCGGCGACCGCTTCCGCACTGCTGTTTTCCCGTTGCGCCCTGAGTGCGTCCAGCTGCCCCACGCGGTCGGTGGCGATGCGCCCAGGCACCATCACATTCACCGTCACGCCGTCGCCAGCCACTTCACTGGCGAGAGTTTTCGACCAGCCGAGCAGGCTCATGCGCAGCGCGTTCGACAGGGCGAGGCCAGGAATGGGGGTAATCACGCCGGATGACGTGGTGGTAATAATGCGTCCCCAGCCGCGGCTGCGCATGGCGGGCAGGAGTTTATCGGTGAGCTGAATCAACGAGGCGACCATCACTGAAAACTGCTGTTGCCAGACTGCGCCACCTGTCCCCTGCGCCGATGCGGGCGGCGGGCCACCGGAATTATTGACCAGAATATCGATATCGCCCCACTGCTGGCGAATATCGGCAATCACCGTATCGAACCGCTCCGGGGCGGCCAGATCCAAAGGCCAGGCGCGGGCAGTGCCGCCCGTCTGGGTAATACGCTCCACCGTTTGCGCCAGTTTATCAGCATTGCGGCCGGTGACCGCCACTCTCACGCCTTCCTGCGCCAGCGAAAGGGCAATAGCCTGCCCAAGTCCGCTTCCGGCCCCGCACACCAGCGCCACTCGTTGTTGTATCTGCAAATCCATAAATGCTCCTGATTGTATTTTCAGAAGCAATATGTGCAAGAGCGATGCCAGCTATGCGCGACCGTTTTTGACATTGACCTGGTCAAACGCGTATTGCAGGTGTTTTCTCATCAATTCCGCCGCCTGTTCCTGCTTGTTCTCTCGCAGGGCATCGATGATAGCAACGTGCTCTTCGCACCACTCTTTTACGCGGCGCTTATTGTGATAGCTGCCAAATTCCAGCAAACGGCGCAGCCGGTTTTGTTGCTGGATAGCCTGTAGCACAAACAGATTGCCGCTGGCTTCCGCCAGCAACTCGTGGAATGCAGCGTCGGTTTCGAAAATCTCTTTTGCCGGAACCTGCGTAATGTCCGGGTGGGTGATAAGGCGCAGATGCTGGGCGCGCAGACGTTTAAGCATCTGCCTGTCAACATGCAGGTTAGGTGTCAGCAGCGCCGTCGGTTCAATCATCAGGCGAAAACCGTAGCTGTTGCGCAGGGCGACATCAGAGTTGAGGGTTTGCAGGAAGCGCCAGCCGTGCCCCGCATTACGCGCAATCAGACCATCCTCCGATAGCTTCACCAGTGTACGGGTCAGCACACCGCGATCGACTTCATAGCGCTGGCTGATTTCAGTCTGGGTAAACGATTCCGGCAGCACGCCCGCAATACGGTCATGGACCAGCTGTTCGTAGAGCTTCTGGTCATTGCTCTTGGACTGCTCAATCTCCAGCAGCTCCAGCTCATTGCTGCGTTTAAGCAGGAAAAATCCCTGGTTTGGACGCGCTTCAACCGCCCCCATTCGGGTCAGTTCTTTTAACCCGGCGCGCACCGGCGTACGCGAAACCCCCAGTGCATCGGCAAGATGTTGCTCGCGTAAATGATGACCTGGATCGAATTTTGCTTCAGATATCAGGTCGAGTATTTGCCGGGCTATCCGGCGACTGCTCGCAGTGGAGTCAGGCTGCATGGAGAACGCTTCCCTGAAATGCATTGTTGTGGTCGATATATACAATATCATGCACAACAAATTGCAGCAAAACAAAGCAAGGACTGCACGATTAACGTGCAATATGCACCAGGATGAGACGCTTTCTTCACATGTACAATTGTATTTATTGACACATTAAATTCAATTTAGACCTTAACCAGGAGACGACTATGTCCAGCAATTCTTTACTGTTTCGCCACGTGCGTACCTTGATGTTCGCGCTGACCGCCCTCCCGCTGGTGGGCCATGCTGCGGTGGAAACCATCGCCCCGGGCAAGTTGACCTACGGCACGGCGGCGACGTTTATGCCTTTTGAATTTGTGAAAGAGGGCAAGCTCACCGGCTTCGATATCGACCTGATTAACGCGCTAAGCAAAGAGATCCGGCTGACGCCTGCGCCGATGCCGATGGAGTTCAAAGGGCTTATCCCAGCACTGCAAGGGAAACGCCTCGATATCATCAACTCCGCCATGTACGTCAACCCGACCCGTGCCGCGCAGGTCGACTTCGTGCCCTACCTGAAGATCGGCAGCCGCGTGGTGGTGAGCAAAGGTAATCCGGCAAAAATCACCGGACGCGACCTGAGCCTCTGCGGTAAAAATATCGCCGTAACGCTCGGGGGGATCGAAGAGAGCCAGGCCCGGGCAGACAACCAGCGCTGTCTGGACGCCAAAAAACCGGCCATTAACGTCATGACCTTCCCCGCCGCTACCGACTCCGCCGTTGCCGTCTCCCAGGGCCGCGCCGATGCTGAATTCCTCTCCACGCCGGGGACCGTCGCCCTGCTAACCGAAAAAGCGGGCATGTTCGAAGCGGTTGGCGATGAGTTCGAGGCAGATACCCACATCGCGTTTGCCGTGCGTAAAGGCGATAGCGAAACCCAGGCTCTGCTGGAAAAAGGTCTCCAGGGCCTCGTCAAAAATGGCACCTACAAGCAACTGATACAGAAATGGAACTTCCCTGATTCCGTTGCTCTTTTCTAACCCGTCTCGCCATTAACCGGAGAACGCTATGTCGATCGAACTTATGTGGCAGTACCTCCTCTCACCCGAGTTTATTCAGGGTGCCTGGATGACGCTACTGATTACCCTCTGCTCACTGTTGTGTGGCGTGGTGCTGGGCCTGGTGTTGGCGCTATTGCAGGAAGCGCCGTTTCGCGCCGGGAAAGGGCTGGCCTTTTTCTACCTGTGGCTGTTTCGCGGGACGCCGGTGCTGTTCCAGATAATCTTTGTCTACAACGTGCTGCCAGGCTTCGGCTTACGCTTCTCCGCATTTACCTGCGCAGTGCTGGCGCTTTCGCTTAATGAAGGCGCCTACATGGCGGAAATTCTGCGCTCTGGCCTGCAGGCCGTAAAAAGCGGCCAGCGCACCGCCGGCATGGCGCTCGGTATGACCAACGGGCAGATCATGCGAAAAATCGTGCTGCCTCAGGCCGCACGCATCGTTCTGCCACCGATGGGTAACCAGATGATCAGCATGCTGAAATCGAGCGCGCTGGTCTCGGTTATCGCTGTTCAGGAACTGCTGCTGGTCGCCAACCAGACCGCCAGCGCCAGCTTCCGCTACTTCGAAGCGCTATGCGCCGCAGGCATCTATTACCTGCTGCTCACCAGCCTGTTTATGGTCTTCCAGTCGTGGCTGGAAAGCGTGCTGGATCCCAAACAGCGCCGCAGCAAAAGCCAGAAGCGGCTGAACCGCCTGTTTAAATTACCAAAACCCGCCCGGGAGGAACCATGAGCGAGAAACCGCTGCTGGAGATGATCGGCATTGATAAGACTTTTGGCCGCCAGACCGTGCTCAAGAACTGCTCACTTGAGGTGCAGCGCGGGGAAACCGTGGTACTGATTGGGCCATCGGGCTCGGGGAAATCCACCCTGCTACGCTGCGTCAACATGCTCTCCCCTGCCGACGGCGGCGACGTGTTCTTCGCCAGCCAGCACATCAGCCGCGGCGAAGTGCCGGTGCACAAACTGCGGCAGCGTATTGGCATGGTGTTCCAGAACTACGAGCTGTTCTCGCACCTGACGGCGGCGGAAAACATCATGCTGGCCCCGATGACGGTGCTGGGGATGAACCGCATTGATGCCCGCACGCTGGCGGACAACCTGTTGGCGAAGGTGCGCATCAACGAACGCGCGGACCACTTTCCGGACGAGCTCTCCGGCGGCCAGCAGCAACGCGTGGCAATTGCCCGAGCCCTGGCGATGAAGCCCGAGCTGATGCTCTACGACGAACCCACGTCAGCCCTCGACCCGGAGATGATCCGCGAGGTGCTGGAAGTGATGGCAGAGCTCAGCGCAGAAGGAATGACCAGCATGGTGGTGACCCATGAAATGGGCTTCGCCCGCCGGGCCGCTAACAACATTCTTTTTATGGAAAACGGCGAAATTATCGATCGCGCCAGCACCAGCGATTTCTTCGCCGGCCACGTCAGCGACCGCGCGCAGCGCTTCCTGACGCAAATATTACATTAACCACGGAGTTCCTATGTCCAGTTACCAGGTTGACAGCGCGCGTATGAAAAAAGACTTAGCGACGCTGGTTGCCATCAATACGGAGAATCCGCCGGGCCATGAGCGTGAAGCCGCCGAATGTCTGGAAGGCTGGCTGCTGACCGCCGGATTCGACCTCTCCTTTAGCGAATACGCGCCGGGGCGGACCAACGTTATCGCCGTCCTGCACAATGGACCGGGGCCGTGCTTCGCCTTTAACACCCATATCGACACCGTTCCGGCGGGCAGCGGCTGGACCAGCGATTCCTTCACGCTCGCCGAGCGCGATGGGCGCCTGTACGGGCGCGGCGCCTGCGATGCCAAAGGCCCGCTGGTGGCGATGGTTGAAGCCCTGCGTTTGCTGGCCGCCAACCGTCAGCGCTGGTCCGGCACGCTGATGGGCGTGTTCACCGCCGATGAAGAGGTCGCCAGCGAAGGGGCGAAATTCTACGTACGTGATAACCCTCCGGCGATTGATTTCGCGGTGATTGGCGAGCCGACATCGAATGCGACCTTCTCCGCTCACAAAGGCAGCTTGCGTCCTCGCGTGCGGGTAAAAGGCGTCACCGCGCACTCCGGCACGCCGGAGCTGGGGGTTAACGCCATTTACCAGTCCGCGCGCCTTTTAGGGCTGATTGAAGAGGCCCACCACCAGCAGGTGCGTTGCCGCTGCCACGATCTGGTCGGTAACGCCAGCCTGACGGTGACCCGCATCCACGGCGGGCATGCGGACAACGTGGTGCCCGACAGCTGTGAGCTACTGCTTGACCGCCGCATGGTCCCGGGTGAAGACGAAGAGGTCGTCAAGGCCGAACTGCAACAGCTACTCGACCACGCGTACGCTCATGCGGGCGTGGAAGCCGAAATTATCGCCTGGCAGCCCACCACCGGTGGCGCGACGCAAACCGACAGCAGCGAAGCCATTGTCGAGCAAAGCCTTGCCGCCTGCCGCCGTCACGGACAGAGCGAGCCTGGCCCGTTTGGTTTTCAGGGCGGCTGCGATCTGGTGCATTTCCGTTCGCTGGGCGCAAAGGGCGTGGTCATTGGCCCCGGCTCGCTGGCCGTGGCGCACAAGCCCGATGAATTCGTCCCCGTCGATGAGTTTATCGCCGCGGCAGATATCTATCTCGATATTGCGCTCGCCATGCTGCCGCCGGAGCCCGGTTTATGAAAGCGCAGCTCTTTCGGGGAGAGCTGCATTATACCGGTGTGACGCTGCATACCGCCGCCTCTGGCCCGGTGACGGCGCTCGACACGGTCTGGCTGCGTCTGGAAGACCAGGGCGTGACGGGGGTTGGCGAAGTACGGCTCAATATTCGCTACCTGCATGGCTATAGCGAAGAGCAGGTGCTGAACAACCTGCTTCAAATCCTCAGCCGTTGGGACTGGCACCGGCAGCCCGCGGCGCTACTTGCCGCGCTGGATGATGAGGACCACACGCTGCTGCCGCCGTCACGCATGGTGCTGGATATGGCATTGCACGATCTGCTGGCGCGTCAGGAGGGGGTAAGCGTTGCCGCCTGGCTTGGGGCGCAAGCGGGCCTGCCCGCCTGGCGCACCAATCAAACCCTGTTCTGGAGCAGCGAGTCGCGGATGCTGGAGCAGGCGCAGCGCTATGTCGATCGCGGTTTCACCGAGCTGAAGTTACGCACGGGCGTAGCGGATTTCGCCACCGACCTGGCCCGCCTGCAAAGGTTGCGTCTGCGGTTTGGCCAGCAGATTTCGCTGGCAATTGACGTCAACGGCCAGTGGTCGCTGGCGCAGGCTCACGCGGCGTTCCCTTATCTGCGCGAGCTGAATCTCAGCTATATCGAACAGCCGTTAAGCCCGGTATACGACAGCCAGCTTGCGGAACTGTACGGTTACGGCATCCCGATCATGCTCGACGAAAGCCTCAATAGCGACGCAGCCATCACCCGGCTGATTGCCGCCAAAGGCGCGCTATGGGGGCATCTCAAGCTGGTGAAATTGGGTGGCCTCGCTCCGACGCTTGTCGCCGCCAACCGTCTGCGGCTCGCCGACGTGCCGTTCATGATTGGTCAGATGAATGAAGGCCATGCCGCCACCGCCGCCGCGCTCCAGCTGTGCCGTGTGGTGCAACCGGCATTTGCCGAACTGTATGGCGCCGATGGATTAACCGACGATCCCGTCTGCGGGCTGGAATACCGCAATGGCATGGTCGCCGTTAACGACTCTCCCGGTCTGGGCGTGCAGTTCGATGCCGCGCGGGCCAACTTACTCCAGGAGTTTAACGATGCAAGATGTTAACAATGTGATTCAGGGCAGCGAGTCCGCCTTTCGCGCCGACGAATATGCGCAGCGCATTCGACGTACCCGCGAACGCTTAAGCCGCGCGGGCGTGGACGTGATGATCGTGACCGGACCGGAAAACATTTTCTGGCTTACCGGTCAGCAAACACCGGGCTATTACACCTTTCAGGCGCTGCTGCTGCCGGTAGAAGGGGATCCGGTCTTTGTGATTCGCCAGCTCGAATACTTTAACTTTATCGCCAACACCTTTATTTCAGACGCCGCCATCTACCAGGATGGCGATAACCCGGTGGATTTTCTGGTGGGCATGCTGCAACAGCGCGGCTGGCTCAATAAGCGCATTGGGCTGGATAAACGCGGCTGGTTCCTGCCGATTGCCGTCTATGAAGCCCTGCAGTCTAAGCTCGGCGCTATTGCCGATACGGCTGGCGTCATCGAACCGTTGCGCGCGGTGAAATCGGCTGCGGAGGTGGAAAAAATCGCCGCCGCGGCGCGCTATGTCGATGCGGGTATGCGCGCCGGAATGGCGGCGATTCGCAGCGGCGCAGACGAAAACGCGCTGGTCTCGGCGATGATGGGGGCCGCCATTGCCGCCGGTTCCGAGTATGTCGGCATGGAACCGCTGGTCTCGACCGGCCCGCGCAGCGGCGTGCCGCACGGCACATGGCGACGTCGGGTGATGCAGGATAACGACCCGGTCTTCCTGGAGATGTCCGCCGCCCACGATCGCTACCACGCCGCGATGATGCGCTCCGCCTGGCTGGGCCGGCCGCCCGCTATCGCCATCGAAATGGAAAAAGTTTGTCAGGAAGCCCTGCAGGCCGCCCTCGACGCCATTCGTCCGGGCGCCACCTGCGAAGCGCCGCACCTGGCCTGCCAGAAGGTGATCGACCGCGCCGGATTCACCGAAAACTTCAAAAAACGCACCGGTTACGCCATCGGTATCGCCTTCGCGCCGGACTGGGGCGAAGGCGGCATTCTCAGCCTGTACAGCGGCGTCACCACCGAGCTGCAGCCTGGCATGACCTTCCACATCCCGCCGGCCCTGCGTATCTACGGTCAATTCACCGTCGGCGTCAGCGAAACCGTGGTGGTGACTGAAACCGGATATCGCCAGCTGGGTTCCCTGGCTCGCCCATTAACACTGCTGTAAGGAAAGAAAGATGAAAGATATCAATGAGTGCCGTGAACGCCTGCGCGGTATTTTCAACATTACCGTCACCCCGTTCGACGCCAGCGGCGCGATCGACTACCCGGCGTTGCGTGAAAACATCGAACGCGTGATTGGTCTGGGCTATGACGGCCTGCTGATTGGCGGCACCTACGGCGAGTTCCCGGTAATGACCGTCGAAGAACGCCGCGAACTGTTTCATGAAGTGATGGCCTGCGTGGATGACCGCGTGGCGGTGATGCTATGCAGCGCCAGTTCCGATCCGCGCGACGCCCGCGAGCTGACCGTTCTGGCAAGCGAGCTGGGTGGCCTGCCGATGGTCACCGCGCCCTTTGTTAGCGAAATCACTGACGAACAGATCGTCAGCTACTTCAATGAGATGGCACCGTTATCTAAAACCGGCATTCTGGTGTACAACGCGCCGGGTATCGGCATTACCCTCTCCCCGGCGCTGCTGGAACGGCTGGCAGAGATCCCGAACGTGGTTGGCATCAAACAGGGCGATCTCAACCCTACCGCCATCGACCAGATTGCCAACCGCCTGCGCGGGCGTTTACGTTTATTCTGCGCCTCCGATCTGGCTTTCCTCGGGCCGATGATGGCCGGATTTGACGGCATCAGCACGACCAACAGCGGCGCGCTGCCGGAGCTGATCGTCAATACCTTCCGCGCCGTGGAACGGGGCGACGCCGCCACCGCCCGCGATTTGCATCAGCTGTGGTACGCGTATAGAGCGCTGGCGCGCAAACACGGTCAGCCGCAGCTGGTGAAAGCGGCGATGGCGCTGCGCGGCTTTAACGGCGGCACCGTACGCGCACCGTTAAAACCGATCGGCGACGCGGCGCTGGCAGAGCTGACCCGCGTCATGCAGGCGCTTGCCAGCGACCGTCGCAGCGGAGTTACGCTGGCGCGTTAAGCGCCGCCTGTAGGAAGGCGACGAACAGCGGATGGGCCGCATCCGGGCGGGACATCAGTTCCGGATGCCCCTGAACTCCGTGCCAGAACGGCAGCTCAGGCTGGGAAACGGCCTCTACTATACCGTCGCTTTGCGCGCTCACGCGGACCCCACCGGGAGACAGCGCTGGCAATAAGTCGGGGTTAAAGCAGTAGCGATGGTTGTAGTGCATTTCGCGGATATCGCCGGGGATAAGCCCCGAGGAAAAAGGAAAGACGCCGCAGCGGTGACGACCATCGGCAAAGGGAACAAAGCTGTGCAGAGACTCATGCGGAGCGACTTCTGCGGGAATGGCCGATTCGAAACCCGGGCTACGGCGCACGGCTGCGGTCATCATGCTCTGCATTCCCAGGCACAGCCCCAGCGTTGGCTGACCGCGGGTAAGCGTATCTTCCGCCACGCGAATTTGTCCGTTGACCGCCGCCATGGACGAACCGCCTGGCAGCACTACGCCCTGGAAGAGGTGAAGTTCGTGTAACCCAGCGGACAGACTGACCGGCGCGAAGAAATGGACATCAAGGTTCAGCCCCAGGGACGCCGCCGCATCGCCCAGTGAGCCGAGCGTGGCGGGATAGACCAGACGGTGGTCCGCCTCGCGGCCAATCAACGCGATGCGCAAGGACGCGCCGGCAAACGACGACACGCCGCTATCCCAGCGGCCATAGCGGTCGGCGGTGAGATCTAACAGCGTGTGTTGCCCGTCGCTTAGCGTCAGGCGATGGCGGCTGTCATCGCTGTAAAGCCGCTGGCCCGGCAGGTCGGCGATAAGCGACGCCTGCGAGGACGCCAGCACAATGACGACGTCTGATGACGGCAGGCGGGCGATATCGTGCACCTCTTCACGCAGCGTATCGCTGCGCCAGAGGCCGCTGGTCACGCAGTACCCTGCACGAATAACGTGCTGGTGGCTATCGGGCACATCCCCGGCGAAGTTGGGGCGAAGGCTCCATAGGGGCAACCCAAGACGATTAGCCCACAGGCTGGCGGTGATACCGTAGCGGGCGGGGGCGGAGCTGTTATCGAGAATATAGATCGGTGACACGGCGAGTTTCCTGCTGATGTTGGGTACCTAATTGTATTAATTGAATCATTAGATACAAAAGAGGATTTATGAATAACAGTCAAATCGCCCGTCGTATGCGATCCGTACGGCCTTCTCCGACCGCGGCCATTTCTGACCAGGTACGGGTACTGGAAGCCGCAGGCAAGCAGGTTATCAACCTGGGCGAAGGGGAACTGGATTTTGCTACCCCGCCCCATATTAGCTATGCGGGCATTGAAGCTATCGTACATCACCAGACTAAGTATACCGCCGTTTCCGGCACCGCAGCGTTAAAGTCGGCGATTGCCGCCAAGTTCGCGCGCGACAACCAGCTGCACTACCGCCCGGAGGAGATCATCGCCGGGAGCGGCGCCAAGCAGCTCATTTTCAATGCCTTTCTGGCAACCCTGGACGTCGGGCAGCAGGTGATTATTCCCGCCCCCTACTGGGTCTCCTACCCGGATATGGTCTCTCTGGCCGACGGTGAACCGGTGATTGTGCCCTGTGATGAACAACACGGCTGGAAGCTGACGCCGGAACAACTGGCCGCAGCCCTCACCCCGTCAACGCGCTGGTTGATCCTCAATTCGCCGGGCAACCCGACCGGGGCGATTTACAGCGAACCGGAGCTGCGCGCGCTGGCAGACGTGCTGGCGGACTACCCGCAGGTGCTGGTGATGGCCGACGACATTTATGAGCCGCTGCGTTACGACAATACCCCGTTCACCACGTTTGCTCAGGCCGCGCCGCAGCTGGTTTCCCGCACGCTGACGGTGAACGGCGTGTCCAAAAGCCACGCCATGACCGGCTGGCGTCTGGGCTATGCGGGTGGGCCGCAGTGGCTGATTGCCGCCATGCAGATCCTGCAATCACAAAGCACGTCCAATCCCAGCAGTATTTCACAGGCGGCGGCGGTCTCGGCCCTTAACCATTCGGCGGATTTCTTCGACGGCTGGCTGCACAGGTTGGATAAACGTCGCCAGCAGGTGCTGGGGATGATTGCCGCCACCGAGGGCCTGAGCGCTTGCATCCCCCAGGGCGCATTCTATGTCTTTGCCAACTGCCAGCAGCTTATTGGGCGGGTGACCCCTGGCGGCGAAACCCTCTACGACGACAGCGGGCTGGCGAACTGGCTGTTAGAACACACTCAGGTGGCCGTGTTACACGGGTCCGCGTTCGGCATGCCGGGGTATTTACGTATTGCCTACGCGGTAGAAGATGGGCTGCTGACGCTGGCCTGTCAGCGGATTACCGAAGCCTGCGCGCAGCTGCGTTAGGGACAGGTTGAGGCAGCGTTTACCTACGCGGGCGCTGCCTCAACGCTTAATCTGGATAATGGCGCAACAGAAAGTGTATAAAACGAAAAACCCCGAGCTATTTAATAGCTCGGGGTTTATATTTGGCGGAAGCGTAGTCCGCCATGTTAGTGTCCGTCTAACTCTAAATAAATACTAATTTTTAAATATAAAACAATATGTTGTCATTATTTAGTGTTCGGTAATGTATTGCTAAACGGTCTAAAATCTGTCATTTTATGCACCACCTAATGCACCACGATGAAATATTACTTATGCCAAAGAAAGCTAAAGAACTGTCTGCACTGGCTGTTTCTAAACTTAAGGCCGATGCAGAATATTACGTTGGTGGCGCTGATGGCCTATACCTTCGGATTATTGGACGCTCGCGAGTTTGGGGCTTGCGTATTGTAATGGGAACCCGCATCAATAAAGCAGGTAAAACAGTTCCCCGCCGCCTTAACATGGGGTTAGGCCCCTATCCCGAAATTTCGCTGTCAGAAGCGCGCGATAAGGCGCGTGAACTGCGTAAGCAGATCCGTAATGGCGTTGATCCTCTTGCAGAAAAACACGCTCGAAAAGCGGCTCAAGAAGCTCAGGCACGTAAGCAAAAAACATTTCGTGAATGCGCTGAAGCCGTGATAGAAATCAAAAGTAGTGAGCTTAAGAATAAAAAGCATGTGGCGCAGTGGCGATCGACACTGGAAACCTATGCCTACCCGTTCATTGGGCAAAAAGTGATTGGTGAAATCACAAAAGTTGATCTTCTGACAATACTGGAGCCTATTTGGTTAACCAAGAATGAGACGGCTAGTCGTCTTCGTGGTCGTATTGAAGCCATCATCGATTACGCAAAGGCTAAAGAGTATTTTGAAGGTGATAACCCAGCAGCATGGAAAGGTATGTTGAAACCCCTGCTCCCTTTACCAAGCAAAGTGCAAGATCAAAAACATCACGCGTCATTACCTTATGAACAAATCGGTTCTTTTATGTCTGAATTGCGTAAACGTAAAGGAATCTCAGCTCGCGCTCTTGAGTTTTCTATCCTGACGGCTTCTCGCTCTGGTGAAGTTCGTGGCGCAGAGTGGTCAGAGATCGATCTGAAAGGTAAAACATGGACGATTCCCGCCAGTCGTATGAAAGCAGCAAAAGAACACCGGGTTCCTCTATCTGATGCTGTTGTTGCTCTGCTAAAAGATTTACCACGATTGAAAGATAACAATCATGTATTCCCCGCCCCTCGCGCTGAAACGCTTTCTGATATGTCGTTATTGGCTGTATTGAAACGAATGGGGCATGGTGGCTTAACGCAGCATGGCTTCCGTTCTACTTTCCGTGAGTGGGCTGGTGAAGCAACGGACTATCAACGTGAGGTTATTGAACATGCGTTGGCGCACCAGTTGGCAGATAAGGCTGAAGCAGCGTATCAGCGTGGGACGTTGTGGCCTAAGCGGGTGGAGCTGATGGATGATTGGACGGGGTATTGTTCAGCATGATCCTTACCTGTTATTAAATGCTGGCGTTAATAATTAATAAAATGTGAAAGGTCTGCCCTTCGGGTCGTAATTATTTTCGCTTACTTACAAAATAATTATTTTTTAGATTTTGGCAATGGCAGTTCATCATACATTGTATCAAGTAATCCTGCTAAAAACTCTTTATCATCAACATCATCCACCAATAACATTTCTTTCGCCCCTTCATAGGGTAACTCATAAGAAGTGACAGGCATATAAGCTATTGCTGAGCGAACCGGTTTGACAAGAAAACGATCATCATAGATACCGCCAACAATTTTTCCGCGATAGTAAATAATGAATTCCCCCATCATTGCGCGTGAAGTAATGTCATCTAATGATGACAATTGCTCTAAGATAAATTCTAAATATTTTTTTGTCGAGGGCATATCCGTATCACCGTTATAAATTAGTTGGATCGTAAACAACGTACACCATTTCAAAGTTTGTCGCAAGATAACTTGAGTATTAGACTGTAATAAATATAAAACACATTATTGATTTCAATACCCAACAGCTAACCAGCAAATGGGATATGATGTATAACCGTTACTGTCTGCTGATTGTCTTGTTCTTGTGTAAAACTCGGAAATACTATTAATAATGCCATAGGCAGCATCAACATATCGGCCCATGTCAGCGCAGTTTGTTACAGATAAATTAATGGAACTTATATCCGAAAATGGCACTGGAAATTTCTTTGTACCATCGGCGTTTCCTCTTCCCCATTGAGTGATAAGTCCGGTTGAAGTATTTTTCTGCCAGTATCCATTACTGTTTCTACCATTGATAATGGATGCTTGCCAGATGCCCGAGACACATGATAAAAGTAGACCTGATGCATTGCGCCCCTGTAAACCATTAGTCGCACAACTTGCACCTTCTTTCGCCACACCATTAATTTGTAAAAACTCATTCGTTGTTAATCGTCTATTAGCTATTATTTGACCTGACGATGTGATATCACCATCTACCTGAGCAGTTCCTGCAGCATAAAGATTGCCAGAGGCATTGATATAAGCTTTAATATTACCAGAACTATCTCCAGTTCCAACTGTACCTGATGCATATACATCAACAGTCCTGATGCCTCCAGTCCATCCAGAAGGAAGATTATTAGGATCAAGACCATTAGTGGCAAGACGTTGTTGTATTTTGGTATTTTTCCATACATTTAAAACAGTAGTGTAATTTGCAGCATGAGGAGAGTAAATGCTTAACGGACGAGCACCGTTACTCAGTCTGATTTCATAATCTTCCCCTGCAGAATCTCCCCCTAAAGTGATGGTATCTCCATAACCATTATGGGCAATAACTTCATGAGCTGCATAGATATTTCCTCCAGAGGTGATATTGCCACCAAATCTTCCTTTACCCGTAGCAGTAATATTTTTAGCATTATCGATATCATTCCCCCCCATATTAAGATTACCAGTCATCGGGAGCGTTCCATCACGACGTAAGTAAACAGAATACATCGAGGAATCATATCCAACGCGATAAACCAAAAGGCCCTCAGAAGTAATGTTTTTGAAATCGGATGATTTTTCACTCCATTGACCGCCATAGCCCGAAGCCACTGTTGCAGATTTTGTCATTCCACTATCAATACCCGCTGCCATCATTGCTTTACCCAATAAATCATAGCGAATCTTGGAGCCATCTTTCCATGCAGCAGTTGTAGCAACTAAACCGTTGATAACATAGTTGGGGGTTGTTCCATCACGCTTTAAGAGGATTTTATAAGACGATTTCTGTAAGTTATCTCCCGCATAGTTGACAGGTAAAAAACCCTCATTAACAAGTGTCTCAAAGGAAATTTCACAACCATCACCACTACAGGTTCTTGGTCCCGGATCGATACCTGTTCCAGCAGCATTAGAGAGTGTAGATAATTTATCATAGCGCACACTAATATAGCGGTTGACCGCTTCACCAAGCTGTTTAATTTGAGAACCAACAGCATTAGCTATTATTGTTTCCTGTTCATTTCTCATATCCTGAAATTTCAAAAAAGCTATCATGCTCCCTATCCCTAACACAAGAGTTAACTCTAATAGCGAAAAGCCTTTTTTTATTTTCATCGTTTATTTTCCTTTTTAGTTTTACATTCATATTAATTAACAGAAACAGAATAACTTTCAAGTTCTTGTATCCGACATTTATAAAATTCAGATACAAAAAAGCCGTCTGAAGAAAACAGAACGGCTTTAGGGACGTGAAATATCAATTATATTGATGTAAATATTAATGTGTTGCTTGTAGCGTTCGAACACGCTGAAGCCGTTGCCGCAACATCCAGCATTCCACCGGCAGCTTTAACCACCTTAGTTCCAACAGTAGCAATGTAAAAATTACCTGCGGCTGCGGTTGCAATCTTCACACACTCCGCTGCTGGCACGTTGTCATACGTGATCGTGAAAGAAGAGCCAGCTGCTGCTGATGGTCCTGTAGCTGCTGCCACCAACGTCACATTCCCTTTGAATGCATTAACTGGCTTTGCGGTGTTGCCTGTTCCGCTCAACATATTGTCAGGGAAAATCTTCGCCTGAACAGCAACGGTATTCGTGAGTCCGGCGAAGCTGGATGCTGACGTATAGAGTGCTTTGACACCTGCCTGTATGGTGGCAATGTTATTAGACTCAGCCTGTGCTCTCTGTGAAGCCTGAACCTTGGGATACACAATAAAAGCTGCAACCACTAACGCTGCGATAATCCCCAGAACAAGTAATAATTCGAGTAATGAGAAACCTTTTTTGCTTTTTCTTTTATTATTTAATAAAACCATTATTATCTCCTTTTTTATTTTAATGATACCTCCTGTTATAGCGCTTCTCTCATATCTGGCAATAGATAACGCAAGATATATATTATTCCACCTGATAGACGGATGAATTGAAAAAGGCAAAGATGGCTCTTTGCCTTTTGGGAGATTTAAAAACAACTTTGGTTATCACTACTTTCATCGTTATTACTTTCTAATGGGATATTAATCATATCTGATGAAAAGGCAATGATGACGTTTACAACATAAAAATTAATAGATTACTGGTCAAACAGAACGCATGAGTTAAAAGGAAAAAATATGTATTAATAAAAAGATTACTTAGCGTTCTGTTCTTTTATATAGATAACAGATATTAATTAGATATCAACCCCTGTCATTAAATTTATTTAATATTTTTTATTTCTGTCTTCCATCCATTTGAGCAAGAAACCACCTCCCTGCTTTTATATATTTTATTCTTTCAATATCATTCAACTCAGATGCTGAAAGTAAAATGCCCAGAACAAGTTCTTTATCCACCTGTTCGACACCACAATTCACAGCCTTAGCCACTTCCGCGCCAAGAATAATTTTTAGCCTTGTTTCAACTTTCTTTTGCTCTGATTTCTCCATTGACTTAAGACGGTTAAGTTCAAGTTGAGCAAATGCCACCTTTTGCTTTAATGTTTTTTCTTTTCTTGATCTTTTACTTTTATTATCCATGATTATTACCTCTGCTGTTCCTACGAATTTAATTATCACAAAGGCAAATAACGTCAAGTTAATAAAAATAAAATAAATATAACTTTGATTTCACGGATTGAAATTAGACTATCGATATTTTAGAATTTCGGATTCAAGAATAATATATAGTTATACAGTACTACTATGAACAATACACTACAACATAAAATGCATTGTTCATAGTGGTCCGTATAATATTCAACGCAACTAATCGTCTTCGCACATTGGCAATGAGTCAATGGCGGCAATTTTCTTTAATTGAGCTAAATAATCAGGATTATTATCTACTAACCAATTTAACACAGAATAATTAGAAAGCAATTTTTTAATGTGTCCGATAATCACTGCCAACTTTAGATTATTTGTACCATATATATTTTCGAGTTGCTTAGTCTCCATTTCCATAGCAGCCATTTCGCGTTCCATTCTGGCAAAATTTTTGGCTATGTCTTGTTGCTTGAGCTTCGAATCTTTCGGATTTATCAACATGTCATCAGGAGTATAATGTAATAATGATAGAGCAAATTTACGACTAAAATTATTTATACTCATCATCGTTGATACAGCTTCCAGCTGTCTTTCTGGTTTCATTTTACGTAAAATAGCAAATATTGCTTGAGGAACATGTTGATTTGCTAATAAAGCCGTAGTTTCCGGGCTAATCCCATCAAGTAATCTGAACTTTGCCCTGAGTGTATCTACTGATATATTCAGAGATTGACTAATCTTTTCCTCTGAAACACCAGCATCTACAGCCTGTAATATCATACGATACTCCTGAATAACAGGTAATCGATTAACATATTTGTTATAACTATAAGATTCTTCATCCTCTGAAATTAAACAAGGCACAGTGGATAGCCCAATATCCTTTGAAGCTTCAACTCTTAAGTGACCATCGAGTATGATTTTTTCTGACACCTTATTAATATAAATAACTATTGGTTCTATGATACCAACAGTTTTCACCGTTGAAAGTATTTGAAGATATTTAACACTTGATTTCACATTAATAGGTAAATCTTTCCCATATAACAGATCAGATACATTAATAATGAAACATTTATTGCCGAAGTTAGGTTTATTCATTTTCAAGTCCTCGTTCGGGGTCAACATTATCCAGAATAAATGCAGGGACAGAATTCAGGCTCTCAACAGATAGAAGTTCGGAAAACTCTCTATTTCTCAGTAAATTAATCATTATCTCCTTAACAACCATTAGGCTAGATATTGTAAACTCAGATCTTGTATGAATAATTTTATGTCTTTTGACGTTTTCTTGATAAAGTTCTTTTAACTCTTCAGAGGTAATCCGCTTCTTTTTTACACTCTGAACAAAAGAGTTATTATCACTTCCCTTACCTGATGTTTCTCTCTGAGCTAAGATCCTTTTAATTGCACCTATCTGCTTAGAGTTAAGCTCACCAGAATTAAAGCCTTCTAAAAGAAGGTGTTGTAAATCAACTCCTTTAGCTCTTGATATTTCTACCGCTATATATATCGGGATTCTGCCAGACTCAACAGCAGAAAGTAATTTATCTTCACCATTCTCTTTTAATGATACAATAGAAGATACCCAATTTTTAGAACGACCAATTTTATTAGCAATCTCTAACTCAGAAAAACCTTTATTCTTTAATTCTATAATGCTGTTGAGAAGCTCAGTCGAACGTGGTTTTCTTCGAGCAATATTTTCTGCAAGACTCATGATATGACCATCTTCATGATCTACTGACTTTAGTATTGCTGGGATTTGTTTTTCACCTAATATTTCATAAGCCTCAATCCGCCCTTGACCACAAATTAAATCGTATACATACGACTTACAGGTTGAGTCAGATAACCTAACCGTAATAGGTTTCTTTAGTCCTATGTTTTTTATACTTTCAACAAGTTCATCGTGAATAGATTTACTTCTTGAACGTGGATTAACGATCCTGATCTCTGAGATATCTATAAGCTTTATTTCTTCATATTCATTCATCAGTGAATTCCTTTTAAAAAACCTCACGTTTAAGGATTTGCAAAAAAGGTATCAAGTCATCATATCGATAAAACTCTAGCTGGTAAGGATTTAACTCTTCAAAAACAAACTGAGTATCTAATAACTCTATTGAAGGGAATATATAGTAATCTTTGGTGTTCACGTTTTGACTATCAAGTCTAACAACGATACAAATATCATAGCTATACTTTCTCTCAAACCGGATTCTCCAGCGCTTTCTCGCGTTATTCATGAAACAACGGGAGATAACTACAGACATTTTAACTTCATCGCTAATAGTAAATAATTTAGACTCCTCATCATAATCAACATAACAACCTTGTTCTGTAATATCAAAAATGAGTTTTCCAACTAAGCTATGATATTTTTCTCTTAGCAAGGAATTAATCCGCAAATAGTCATAATCATGCTTTGGTTTATAATCAATTAATTTATAAGCCTGTAATAGACCACCAAAACGTTTCCTATAAACAGATGAGGATGGTGTATCATCATCTTCATCTATAATTATGCCGGATAGTTTCCCTTTGGTTTTAAAAAGCTCGGAGAGTTTACCAAGTAAATCATCATTACTAAGATGAATACTTCTATTACTAATAATAGCCTGCACTTGTAAAAATAACTCAGGAGAAATAATAGCTTCAAAAGCATTTTCACATCTTATCCATTCATGCTGTGGGTTGTGAATAAGACGCTGCTTTAAACGAGAAGATGTTCGGTTATAGACATTATGACCAATATACTTTTCGTTAGTTAAAATCTCATGGATCTTTCCTCTAGTCCATTTAGTGCCATGCTCTGCAGTAATCCCCCTTCTATTCAACTCAGAGGCAATAACCCTCTCTGGCTTCGAATTATTCATGAATTGATCGTATATCCATTTAACCGTTATGACTTCATCTTCCGGCCCTAATACTAAAATTATTCGATCAGTCTGGATGCTTTTCCACTCTCTATATTTAAGTATCCCTTTATATTTATGGTTTTCATCTATCAACATTCTTCGTAAACCATATCCAGCAGGTCCGCCTTGGTGATATCCTCGGCCAGCCAGATTAGCTTGTCCAAGAAAGACTTTTTGTGATAAATCCCGACTAAAAGAAGAAGCTTTTTTTCGATCTATGAATAATTGAAAATCAGCATAATCACTATTACCTTCGATGATAGGGTTTGCACAATATATGATGCCAACACCATGCATTTGAAGTTGATGGGTATAATATCCAAATTGATCTATACTCTGAAATCGCCCAAAACGGCTTATGTCATAAACTAAAACTGCCTTAATATTTATTTTCCCTTCTACCACATCATCTATTAATTGTTGAAATGCCTGTCTTCGGTTTGCTGAAACCCCACTTTTTCCAGAGTCGTCATATGTATGAATGATATTCATCTTATGTTCTGACGCAAATTTACTTATGAATTGAGACTGATTGAATATTGAATACTGCTGATGGTCTGTAGACATTCTCAAATATTGAGCAACATTGACTTCATCCATAACACCCACCTCACCTCAATGAAAAAGATTATGGTTTCATGGAAAAGCCAAATTTCAAAAAACCTTCCTCCACAATACCTTAACGAAAATTCACTTAAGCTAAACTACACTATAAAGCACATAGATTTTCTTGAGCACGATCTCAAAAACGAACACTATTTGAACAATCACCTCTGTAGTTCTAAATACCCGACTGTCGCTGAATAAGAAAAAACCTTCATTATCATGATGTTATATTTTTCGTCGTTATTCCTGTCTACCAACCATATCCTCAAGAAACCTTTTACCGCGTAATTTCAGCCTTGCCTTATCCTCAGCACCAACATTTTGAAAATGTATTAATATACCCAACACAAACTCCTTATCGACATCTTCTACTTTACAGCCAAAATTTAGCTACTTCTGCCCCAAGGATTATCTTCAGGCGTGTCTCAGCGCTCTTAGTCAGGGATTTTTCCTTACTCTTTAGACGATTCAGACGCATCTGTGCTGATGCTATTTTTTGCTTAATTGTTTTTTCTGTTCGTGATTTTCTACTGTTATCAGTATCACTCATAATTACTTCTCTTTTTAGTTGTCAAAAACATGAAATACAATTAAAAAAAGAAAAGGTCAAACCATAGGCAGAGGATTGAATGTTTTGCATTCCAGATTAAATTACGCAACGCAAGATGATTGTTCAAACAAATCACATTGCTGGAACAGGGTTCATTCCTGCTAATCATAGGGTTCACCCCGAAAAAATGGTGTTTTGGTTTTAAAAATATCCTGCCAGCAAGCACAAAACAAAAACATGCAACACATACGAGTGCAATCACTAACATTAATTATACGATACTCTCCGCGTTACTTATTTTATTAAATTAATGAAAACAATTTCACCTCTTTTTTTTGACTCTGATTTCTGGTCTTAACCTGTGAATTATGCAACACATAAAATATTTTGTAATTTTCACTATTTATCTTAAATTCTGCTTTCCCGCCTCACTGCGGGAGGAAAAACACTCTTTTTGCCCTTTCGGGCACGCTCTGAAATCATAATATTCAATATAACCACGCCACCTCAGCCGTTCATCCGATTCTAGCCCTGTTAATTTCACAGCGTGTAAAACTAGCGTTATTATCAATAATATAGAAAAACTTAAAACATTGTCGTTATTTTTAGCTCCTTTAGGAGATATAAAAATAAAGCAATGCCCACCTATACACTGCTACGCAGTGTGTGGGGTCTACCGACGGTTGCCTGCCGCAGGCTAAAAGCAAAACCGAGGTCAACACCAAAGTTTTTCTTGCGAAAAACTAAAACCCGCATGGTTATATTTGCGATTCATTTATTGATTAGATATTTAAATTTATATTGAGGTTATATTTTTAATGGCGATTTTTCATCTGGATTTTAAAATTGTGAAACGTTCAGAGGGCATGACTTCCGTTGCGAAAGCTGCCTACCATGCCCGTACACGTATTACAGATGATCGCATTGGCGAGGTTTTCGATTTCAGCCACAGAACAGATCTACATGGTCATATTATATTAGCACCTGTTTCCGCCCCTGCTCATATTGTTGAAAGCTCGTCAGCACTCTGGAATGAAGTTGAAAGAGTTGAGCGCCAGAACAACGGACAAACAGCCCGTTATTTCGATATCGCTATCCCTGTAGAACTCAACAACGATGACAAGAAAAAATTAGTTGCCGAATACTGTCAGAAAAACTTTGTCGATAAGGGGATGATAGCTGATATCTCATTCCATGATTTAGACAGTAAAAACCCGCATGCACATGTTATGTTAACCCTGAAAACTATCACCGCTGCTGGCTTTGGCAAAAAAGACAGAAGCTGGAATGATAAGAATATGGTTGT
Source organism: Klebsiella pasteurii (assembly GCF_018139045.1). Classification (NCBI taxonomy): domain Bacteria; kingdom Pseudomonadati; phylum Pseudomonadota; class Gammaproteobacteria; order Enterobacterales; family Enterobacteriaceae; genus Klebsiella; species Klebsiella pasteurii. The sequence goes on along the minus strand of NZ_CP073236.1, from coordinate 240,424 downwards.
TCAGTGGCGTGAGTCGTGGGCCACCATGTCAAACAACTACCTTGAAGCCGCAGGCAGTGAAGAACGTATCGATCATCGTTCTCTCAGGACACAATGTGCTGATGCCCTTACCCAAGCAGAAGAAGCATTCAGCGCTGAAGAGAAAGCATTCTGGCTTGCCAAGGCAACAGAAACTAACCGTCCGGCAATGCAACGTGTTCATCGTGCCAAGTGGAATGATAAGGAAGCACAGGAACAGCGAGCTGCTGAACAGGCCCTACGTAATAGTCAAATTGAAGAGGCTAAGAAGGTCTATACAACATTCAGTGAGCTACCACTGGAGATCGTGGTTGATGTCAGAAGCTTTATGATTACACATCTTGCTGAACCCGAAGAGATAGTCCTTCCAGACGACCCGGCAACAACAAAGCAGCAGCCTGTTATGATGACAGCAGCCATAAGCAGAAGGCCAGCAGTAAAATCTTACCGTGATCCCAATAAAGTCAGTAAGGTTAGTGCTGCAGGGAAGAAATCCCCTGTTCTGGTTGCTCCTGAACAAAATAAATCCACTAAATTGAAAAACCCATATCTTCAAAGAACCAGAGCGATGAACCGTGCTCCCATGAGTAGTAGGAAGCAGATTAAGCCGCATCAGAGTAGTTTGTTTAAGCGTTTCACACTACTGGTAGTAGGATATATAAGAGAGAGATTCGTATGGGCCAAAAGGAAACCCGATACCACTGATGCTGACCATGATAAACGTATTGCAGAGAACTATGTCTATGATGAAGTGCTGGGTGTCAATGTTCTTCGCTCGGAGTTTGAAAAACGAGCAAAATTTAACAGCACTCAAAAATCATCGCAAACAGAATTCGATATCGGCGCATCAGATAGTGATGAGTTCACTCGCTTCCCAAGTAGGTTGAGAAAAAAAAACACATCCCAGTATGCACATAACGATACACCTCTACAGACAGCAAGTAAGTTAACCACCACATCAAAGCTAAGGCCACCAAAATTTCCCTGAGGATAGAACCTCTATGCTGTACCATTCCAACTGAACTTTATACTTTGAAAAGTATATGTTTTTTAAGTGAACGGATGTATAGTGAGTGCAATGTGATTAACTATCTGTTGTTACAATATTTAGATAGGTGATAAAATATGACATCTACCATTGATTTTTATGAATCTGATTTCTCAGCCACATTATACCCATTAAAAACCAATCAAATATTACTCAAGCATCACTCACAAGAGATGTCAGAATATATTTATCAGAAGGTCATTAATCCTGCATATCCAACAGATAGTTTTCTGTCTCAGCAAAAAGTCTTTTCGACTAAACCTAAAGGTCATTTGAGACGAACTGTAAAATTAGATCCAGTAGCTGAGTATTTTATTTATGATGTTATCTATCGAAACAGGAAGATATTTAGGCCAGAAGTAAGCGGGTCGAGAAAAAGCTTTGGATATATTTTTAGGAACGGTAGCAGGATACCTATCCACGTTTCCTATAATGAATATAAACAAAGCTTAAAAAAATATTCTGAGCTATATTCTCACAGTATACATTTTGACATAGCATCTTATTTTAATAGTTTATATCACCATGATATAATCCACTGGTTTAGCTCAAAAGAAGGCGTTAGCCCTGCGGATGTTGAAGCTCTCGGACAGTTTTTTCGCGAAATTAACTCAGGACGAAGTATCGATTTTATGCCCCAAGGAATTTATCCGGCAAAAATGATCGGTAATGAGTTTCTAAAATTCGTTGATTTACATGGTCGCCTAAAATCTGCTCAAATAGTAAGATTTATGGATGACTTTACTATTTTTGACAATGACATTGAAACACTAAATAATGATTTCATCAGAATACAGCAGTTATTAGGGCAAGTATCCTTAAATATAAATCCGTCAAAAACCACATTTGACAATGTGATGGGAGATGTGAATGAAACCTTAACTCAGATCAAGTCATCACTTAAAGAAATCATTACGGAATATGAACATATACCTACAGCCTCAGGGGTAGAGGTAGTCGAGACTAATATTGAAATCATAAAGCACCTTGATGATGAACAAGTTAACAAATTAATAGACTTGCTAAAAGATGAAAAAATAGAAGAGTCTGATGCCGATTTAATTCTTGGTTTTTTGAGAACTCATAATGATAGTTTACTTTCTCAGATGCCAATGCTATTAGGCAGATTCCCAAATTTAATAAAACATATTTATACGATCTGTTCAGGTATTACCGATAAATCAGGATTAGTAAAAATATTGCTCAGCTATTTAAATACTAATAATAACTTTTTAGAATATCAATTGTTTTGGATTGGAGCAATAGTTGAAGACTATCTATTAGGTGTAGGTGAGTATGGCTCCGTTTTACACAAGTTATATGAGTTATCTGGTGATTTTAAAATTGCCAGAGCAAAAGTATTAGAGATACCGGAACAGGGTTTTGGTTTCAAAGAAATAAGGAATGAATACCTTAGAACCGGACAATCAGATTGGTTATCATGGTCTTCGGCTATCGGTACGAGAAATCTTAAATCAGCAGAGAGAAACTATATTCTTGATTATTTCTCAAAAGGCTCACCAATAAATTATCTTGTTGCATCTTGCGTCAAGAAACTTTAATTTAAAAGCCACCTTCTTGAAAGGTGGCTTTTAAAAATACCTTTAGTTCCTACCCTGACCTTCAACAGAACAACAGGGTACTTAACGATTCAGCATTACTTAGTTTGCTTTCCAACCATTACTGGTCTTTACAAGAGAAATAAGACCTTCAGCAGGTTCAGTCATTCCCCTGACGCCAGCGAATGCACTTTTATCTACCCACGAAGGAACACCAGCCAGCCTCCACGTATACGATACGCGAACAATCTTCATGCCACTTGCATCGGCTTCTGTCCATTCTTTAATTTCAGCTACGGCACGATGACCAATACAGACACCATCCTTGCGATCCCAGAACTCAACCTCTTGTCCCTTATCCGTTACTTCCAGAACATCAACGTTGCTAAAGCTGTTAGACTCCTGCGAAACATCAAACAGCCCCTGCTCAGACAGACCTTTTAGGATTTCATCATTTTCATTGTATCCGGCAGAACGATAACCACGATTGACCCGAACAGGAAAACCTTTATTAAACACGCGATCATTATCCTGTAGTGCATAGCACACCTTAGATTTTGATATCTTCGCGTTAATCGCCTTTTCAAAATCACCTTTCTCACCACATCCCGCCAGCGCCATTGCTGCGCCAGCAACGAGTAAAATCTTCTTCATCTGCGTATCCATCCTGATAATCAAAAATACTGTTATGTGTTGATGCTTTTCTAGTTAGCTGTAGTGTTTCTGCGTGTTCAGACAGATATGACACAACAAAACCACCGCCTAACCAATTGATAGGATTCAATTCTTTTTGAGGCTCGTCATATCGTTTAAAACGATCAAAAACAACATTATGATAGTTTTTATCTATCATAATTTAATATTCGATCGTTTTTAACAATTGATCACCGATCGATACCGCACCTTTAATCGTTAAAAACTATCAATAATTGATTATCGATCTTTTATATCGATCATATTTTTACGTTCTGATAGGCTTGAGAGGCAGGGACAAGAGCCACAACCGCAGCACTGTAAGAGAGTGAACCCCTTTAAAGTTCTGCGGTCAGGCCAAGCCCCTTTAACTCATTTACATGGAGGAAGTAAGAGTGGAAGCAGTAGGTATTGTATTTTTAGTAGTGCTCTTCGTCGTTATCATGACCGCAGTAGATATACAGAAGAAAAAGCACTACAACAGCTTCACTGAAGTTCTGGATGGAGACATTTTATCTTATGAATGTCAGCGAACCGGGATTGTCATAGACACCAAACAGCGCACCATTCGTTTTTTCGATAAAGAAAGAGACAAGACCTATTCCTATGACAATATCAGAGAGATCAATTATACGCTTTCTGACGCTGGGAAATTTTACGGTAATGGAACATTGAGAGGTATGAATAATGCCGCTATTACTAACTGGAGAGAACAACTTTCAGCTAATCAACGTTCTGGCCTAAATATTTTAACTGATGACATTAAAAATCCCATGTGGAAAATTAATGTTCCCTTGAAGAATAAAACCACTTCAAATCAAGAACTCTGCGAACGCTGGCTTCTTGTCTTTAAACAATATGTTTTTTAATCCGTTATCTTTAATTATTATCTACCTATGGGCCTAAAATGAAAAAAATGCTTATTGCTGTATTGGCTATTGTTCCCCTAGCCAGTTGCACCGTACATGGTAATAAATCTCTTACAGATGAAAATCATCAGACGGTAAAGCTAAAAATCGTCAAAGGAAAAACTACCCAACAAGAGATCCTTACCGCATTCGGAGAACCACAGACACGCGCCACAAATGATGGACAAGAGATGTGGAGCTACTCCAGCATGACGGGAGAAAGCCAGTTATCTAACTACATTCCCGGTCTCGCTCTACTGACAAGTAGCAGTACAGCACACATTAAATCACTGGATATCTGGTTTAAGGGTAATGTTGTGGATAAATATAACTTTAGCCAGACAGCCAGTAAGACTTCACGCGGCCTACTTGATTAATTAATATGTATATAGGCCACAAACATCTGTGGCCCTTTTCATTATTATCTATTTTTGTTTAGATAAATTGTAGGAACTTATTTTTTTAGATTTTTCATAAGCATTTTCAATATATGAAGATAGATCTGCTAAAAACCGGTCTTCTTCTATCAATGAAATATACGAACCTGTCAATTGATCATATGATTTGCACTCAGGGCAACAATACTTATCTTCTGAAGTCAGATTAAATCTATTATTATTAATAATGTCATATAATTTAGTTACATCAATAGTTCTTGATGAACATCCATCAGGCTTGATTGAAGAAGATACTAACCAGTCATAACTATTATTAACCTTCATTATCACACCAACAATGCCATTAGTCCGGGAGGTGGTTCCACCTCTCTTGTATTCTTTCAATGCATATTCAATTTCCCAGTCAATCCATTTACTTTTAATCATATTTGGGGAAATAATTACAATTAAAACAGATGTCCCGAAAATCATATTTTTAAGATTGTTCTTTATATTATCTACTGTTGTATTACTTATATCAGGAGACTCCGATGTCTCCCCTTTATAGTAAACAGCGTCATCACCTAATGCCTTGACAATTTTGTCTCTTAAATCCTGTGCTTCACTATATTTATATGATATGAATGTTTCATGAGCCATAACTTCACCTAATATATTATTTATTCAGTTTGTTTATGATTTTTATTACAACTTCTATTGTTTTTTTTACCGAAAACTCTTTTTCAGTAAGCTCAAACAAATCATTATATATCCATTCATTACTTCCATAATATTTATTAGGATCTTGTGATATTTGTTCAAATATATATTCAGACATATACCCGGTATTAGGTAAAGGAATTGGTACAAGGCCATGTTGAACAGCAATCTCAAACTCTCTAAATACGCCCCTAGCATTTATTATATCATTATTTTTCTCTTGTTTATTTCCAAAAATAAACAATGCAATACCACCAAGAGGAATCATTCTCTGTCTATACTCCTCCCAAAGTTCTTGAATATCTTTCCCCTTGCTGACAGTTTGAGGAAATGGTCTAACTATAAGCTGTTCTTCTGATAATTTATCTGGCCTACTATAAATGGCATCCAACGCACCATTTATCACAGAACTTCCGACGCCCCATCCAAATCCATTCACTATCCTATAATTATTCTTTATAATCTCATATGCTAATGTATGAATAAAGTCTAATGCTTTGGGCCTTTCAAGCCCCCCATATTTTTCTGCACTACCCGAAATAAATATCGTTTTCTTTTTAAATGACTGTTCTATCTTAGCTAGAATTATAGGGATGTCAGAATATTCATCTATTAATAATACTTGTATGCCAAATCTCTTGAGATCATCAATTCGCAGCTTTTGTTTTCTGATCTTGTAGGTTACTGTTTCTTCATCATCTAGCGAATTATTAGCCTCATTCTTCATAAAACAATAATGTACTCTCTTATCCCCAGAATGAGTATACAAACGACTCAAAATATAATCCAGATTTGGATCGGTAAAACTAAATCCTATAAATAGAAAAGTTTTTGATATTAAATCCCCGCTAAGTGCGGTAATAAATGAGGCGTGTGTTCTGTAGTATTTTTCATACTGCTCTTTATATAAAATAGCCTTGGAGGGAGACGAAATATCACCATGCATTTTATATACTATCGCATCTCGCTTAGGTCGGGTTGTATTTAAATCATCTATGTTTCTTTTTATATCTGCAATCTTGTAAACTTTCCGTAGACTATCTTCAATTAAAGTGTCATAGTTTGTTGTCCAAAATGTCTTAATTGGTAAACGTGCAATTATATTATGAACTTCTGATGGTTCTGCTTGCTCAGAAAACTCTTCGATTATCTTCCTCGTGAGTTTTGTAGCCCCTTTCTTTTCATTAACATGAAATTGAGCAAGCGATATTAGATCGTCTTCTTTATTAATGTCTAAACTAAGCTCTTCTGCTATATCGCTAAGTAATTCTTTCCAATCGACATAACCTTGACTTTTAGACATCCCTGCGCCAGAAAAAATAGCAGCACAATCATTTTCCAGATCTTTAACAAAATCTTTTATGAAAACTTCAATTTCATTACTAAACGTCATTACACTTATCTCCATTTTAACTATTATTCCCAAAAGCAGAGAATAAACCTTTCAACCGGAGTTCATGAAACAGCATCTAAAAACATTTTGCTGGATACGTATAAAATCATACTGGATATAAAAACAGCCGTCGACAACTAAAATCATTCCAAATGGCATTGATCAAATTACATATAAAAATCATTCATCCCATCGCATTCACGGAGATGATATTTCACCCAGCACTTTTACATTATAAAAAATATAGATGCATATTTACAACATTTATTTTCTTAAAAAACTACAAAGCTGGAGGCACAGCAGTTTTAATGTTACCAATACGCATGGGTAGCTCACCTTCTCGCTGGCACAGCTTCTTAATGGATTGCCACTCTTCAGCTTCTGACTCCATATGAGCAGCAACCGAATCAAAAGCACCTTCAGCTACGACTATAGTAGGTTCTTTATCTGTTTCGTTGGCTACCAGCTCCGTTTTTGATACCTCGGCCAGTTCTTCTTCCAACTCAGCCACATTCGCTTTCAGTTCATCAAGACTACTGGCGGCGTCTCTTGGCGTATAGAAGAACAGCCCACTGATGAAGATAGCTTCCATTACCTCACTGAAAGAAAACGAGGTATCGCCATAAACAAAGCAGCTATGCTTGGAACTCTTCACCCCTGATACGTACTTCTTCAACAATCCGTCCTTCGCTGAAGTCATCAATGTCTGTTTGCTATAGAGGATTACTGGCAGATTCTTTATCTCATGAACATCACCGCTGATACTCCAGCGATCTTTATCCCCTTTGATGAAGCCTGAAGCATCACAGCTACTTTCTATGTCAAACTCATCAGTCGGGAATCGTTCGCGATTAAAATAGGTCGAAAAATCTTCCCCTTCTTCCATATCCTGACGCTTGTAAGCGCGATAAACCAAGCTGCGACGATCAATCCCAATCCATTCAATATCCCATGTCGTTGGCCCGGACGGTTTTCTTACCTCATCTATATAAGCACCAACATCTCTATCCAGATAAGCGGCTAACAGTGCCTTCCAAGGTTCTATCGCCAAGAAGATACTTGCCAGTGTTGTTCCTTCTTCAATCAGAGTCGTATGATGGAAGAAGCGAAGAAGAAAAAAGGGATCGGTATTGGCTATCGTGTTCTGGATGGATAGCAATGGAACCGCCGAGGTTTCATCGTAATCGGACTGAAACCGCAGTATTGCATCAGAACAAAAAATTAATTTACCTTCCATCGCTCACCGCCTCCTGACGTTATCAGACAAAGCATTTTACCAGAACACTGCCACTTACCGCATTCGACTTTAACCTGATGCATGTTCATTGATAGTTCTGGATATAGATTCAACCCAAAAGCATTGACCTTATGGATAACATCACAACATCTGAAACTGATAACTCATGTTATAACATCTGTGATTTTATAGTTTCTTCACTCATCAGAGTGAGTTCTGAAACCAAGCGAATATAAATATTCTTTAACCTGTCTTTGTCGCAACGACTTACAGACTCTGATAACAGATAATAACTAAAATTATTTACGCAAATGTCATTGCCGTTTTCAAGAGTAAGTTTTATTCCATGTTCGGTATCTTCCACTTTGTTTACGACACATATCAGAACTGGTGTTTTCTCATGGGGATGAAAGAGTGTTATCATTTTAATATTGTTCATTTGTTTTTTCCTTTTTTATTTATTATTACTTAATACTACATCACGATCGTGAAAATCAAATATATTTATGTTTTAACCATGATTTTTCTTCTTATTTTTAAACTACTTTTTGAAAAAATCTTTATCTCTGTGCTGACGCACTGCTACGCCCTGACGCTGACATTTTTATTTTATTCATCTCCTGTCTGTTAAATAAAAAGAAAAGTATTCGATCATTATTTGATCTATTTTTCTCATAATGCTGAATTCAGATCCTATGTTTAAACATAGTCTTTTCCTTTAGACATATAGCATTTGCTCTTAAACGTAGAGGAAAACTATATCCTTTGTAGCAGCACTTCGTGATTGTTGCGAACAATCACTCTGCTGAACAGGGCTTGCCCCTGTTAATATTGGATTTATCCAAAAAAGATCGCGTCGAAGACGCACACAAAGTAAAAGGCAAATTAATTAATCTCTCACAATAAAAGCAGCGATTCGTGATTGTAGAAAACAATCACTCCGCTGTAATAACATAATAAGAAAAATAAAACAGATTACACCATTGGTGCCATTTTCATAAGGCACAAATAAACTCCATCGCAAAACGTTTCTGAACATAACAATTAAGAAAAGTTTTAATGCCACTCATTTTCATTACTGAAAACTTCCAACGTCATTCATAAAACAGCAGGTGCCATTCAACAGGCACACATTCCCTTTTACTATATTAAACTTATTACTATATTACAGCTGTTATTTCTTATATAAAACAATAGATTACAGAAAAAAGGTTATAGATTCCTATAACTATGGTTATCGATATCTATAACTCGGGTTATAGTTTTCTATAACCATGGTTAGCAAAATCTATAACTATAGTTCCGTACTGAAACTATTATTTAATAACTGGCGGACATCCCACTCTCAGTAAACTTATTCCAGCCAGAAAGTAATAAGCTTTTTATCCATCATACTCAATGGATAGCTCTCCACTATTTCAAAACTTTTTCCACTTATTTTTGACTTTGTTATTGACGGCAGTGTTTAATCTGTTATGTATTAATAAAAACAACAATAAAAGGAAAAACACAATGATACAGATAGATTTCAAATCCCTTAACGACTTATCACCTTTTGAGCTAAAGCAATATATTGACGAACACCATTTCACCTCTGAACAGAAAGTACAGATATTCGAACATTACTACAGCACACATAAAGATATTACCAACATCTATTCAAGAAAAGAAAACATCAAATCCATCAAGAAAGATGTTGATTATGTTCATATGTTCACTAAAAACTTCCAGCAGCTCGCAGAGCTTAATATCTCAAAGAATGAGTTAAAAGTCATCGCAAGGATCTTAAATATCATGGAGTTTGGAAACTGCTTTCATATCTCACAAGCAAAGCTATGCCGAGATTTAGATATTAAAAAATCAAATATGTCTCTTGTCTTTAAAAAGCTCAAAAAGAAAGGGATCATTATTGATAAAGACGGAGACCTTTTTATGAACTCCAACATATTTCTTAAGGGACAAGCACATTCTATCAATGCTAAACAACGACCTAATGTCAAAAAGGCACAGGGATTTGTTGTTGATGAGAAAGGAAGGTTTGAGAACGTTTATACTTTTCGTTCAGATACTGATGAAAGCAATAATATGGACAGAAATAGTGAACCATCTACGGATGGTGAAGATTTGAAACAAAAGACCCCTGAGAAGATGCCCAAATACCTATTTGAAAAGACAGAATAATCGATAAAATATTTCACTGTAATTTGACACTTACACTACATTTCGTAATATAAATATATCCACTATTTTATTAACGAGGTCTTATATGAGAAAAGTAAAAACAGACAACAGTGATTTAATCGAATACGTAAATACAGTCAAAGAACTAAAAAATCATATTACGATTGAAGAATACAGAAATGAATATCGTAGACTACGCTCTGATGATATTCCTTTGATTAAAGCTCAGAAATTTAAGTCTGAACATACTGAACTTCGCAGACTGGATAAAAAGAGAGAATCCCTTATTGAATGTTTTATTGATGAATTAAATCCTATCAGTAGTTCAAAAGCTAACACATCTGCGAAATCATCAGGTAATTTTGATCTATTTAACGAACGTGTATTATACCGTAAGGCCATTTCAGAAAAGAGTGATGAAGAAATAATATCCCTAATCATAAAACAGCGTACAGAAGCCGCCGTTGAGTCCCAGCGTTCCATAGAACAAAGTCTTGAGCAACTCTCTCACATCTCGTCAGAGTTCGAGCCATCAAGCCAAAAGCGCAGGAAGATGTCTCTTTAAAACTGGCCTATGCTATTTAGTGTAAAATGAGATTTATTGTATTGCTTAAGCGATAATATTTACTATATTATTTACTGACAGTTATGCTTTTGGCTGTTCAAAAACATTATATACATTGACCTCATTAATCACCCCTTTTAAAACACCGGATAACATACTATGAGTGAAGCTCTCAAGGCACTGAACAATATTCGTACACTTCGCGCACATGCTCGTGAAACAGATCTGGCAACTCTGGAAGAGATGCTGGAAAAACTCTCCGCTGTCGTTGAAGATCGTCGTGAGGAAGAAAGTGCTGTCCGTAAAGAACAAGAAGAACGTCAGGCTAAGCTGGAAGCCTTCCGTCAGAAACTGTTAGAAGATGGTATTGACCCGGCGGAACTCCTTGCTGCTGTTGGCTCATCTCAGCCTAAAGCCAAATCGACACGCGCTCCTCGCCCTGCTAAATATAAATATACAGATGAAAACGGCAACGAGCAGACTTGGACAGGTCAAGGCCGCACTCCTAAAGCAATAGCTGCTGCTATTGAGTCTGGTAAAGCACTGGAAGACTTCACGCTCTGATCACAGTAAAACCGTCAATCTAATTTGGCGGTTTTAAACCCAAGCGTCTTACGCTCTACCTTAGACGCTTCCACTGAAAAACCTACGATTAGAACGGTATCGTAATGTGGATCAGCATTTACTGTTTCACGCTACTAAGGTTAAGAATGTGACGTTTAGATACTACCTCAGACATTGTTTATGGAGTTTAGTCGGTTGCGGATACTTGGTTTACAACATCCTGACTGATTTGTCTAATGGGCAAATATATCCTTCTTATGTTCCTTATATGCCTTATGTCGCAGCCTACCTTACTATTGGTGCTGTAGCATATCCATTTGCATATTACGCTTTAGAAAAATCAGCGCACAAAATAATGTCAAAAAAATCTTGGGAAGAGCATTTCAGTGATATTGGTTCATCAAGAAGTTTATTCTTGTTCGTTTATATGTTCTGTATAATATTTGTTGCTCCTCTCCTCACACTATATTTTTGGATATCAAAAAAGGATCAAAATAAATTATAAAGCTAAAATTAAACTTAGTTATGACAAAAAATCCCCCTATAAAACCATTTCAGTTATTTTCATAACGTTCGCAACCTTCCTTATGCCCATTCTTACATGCCAGCCCAAACCAAGTTCTTGCTTGTTTCAGATTTATACTTCCCCCTTGACCAAGCTCATTCATAACGCCAAGATCGAACTGTGCCTGCGCATCGTTTTGAGCAGCAGCCTTTTCATACCAAGCCCTCGCCTGATGAAAGTCCTGCCCAACCCCTTCACCATTTTCGTATATTACGCCAAGGTTATATTGGGCATCAACATGACCTTCCCCAGCTGCTTTTTCGAACCATTCCTTAGCCTTTCGATAGCTCTGAGTTACGCCCTGACCGTAGTAATAGATCTGACCTAAATTATATTGAGCATTCAGCTGATTTTGAGACGCGGCTTTTTCAAACCATTCTCTGGCTTGCTGAAAGTTTTGATTAACTCCCTCACCTTTGTAATAGAGCATACCAAGATTAAACTGAGCATTGGCGAAATTTTGTTCTGCTGCTTTCTCATACCAGTCTTTTGCCTGCTGATAGTCCTGCTCTACACCATTAGCATTGGCATACAGAATTCCAAGGGCGAACTGCGCATCAGGGCTATTTTGAGCTGCAGCCTTTTCATACCAGCTTTTGGCCTGACTATAATCTTGTTCTACCCCGTTACCCTTTGCGTATAGAACAGCGAGATTGACCTGAGCATGCTCATCATTTTGAGCAGCAGCTTTTTCATACCACATCTTTGCCTGTTGGTAGTCTTGGCCTACCCCGAGACCATCGTCATACATCTCTCCAAGCAAAAATTGCGCATCAACATCATTTTGATCCGATGCTTTTTCATACAAAGATTTGGCCTGTTGATAATCCTGATTTACCCCGAGACCATTTGCATACATCAAACCGAGTTTAACCTGCGCACGCGGATCATTTTGGGCAGTGGCTTTTTCATACCAAATCTTTGCCTGCTGATAATCGACATCCAGTATTTCTCCATATAAATACATGAGACCCAACGCATACTGAGCTTCTACATCTCCGTTTTCACCTGCTGATTTCAACCTAGAAAGCGTAGAATCCCTGTCACTGACAGCAGCATAAACGATCGCAAGAAGGATAATAAATCCCGCTATTAACCAATATTTCATTTTTCCCATGTCACACCCAGTCCATTTAAAGGCTATATAGCCACTACAGAGATCTTTACTCCAGACTATCCCAGTCAGGCAGATTGTTAACTACCTTTCGCCACCAATGATACGCAGCCATAAGAACACCAAAGCAAATACCTGCGACTATGCTTGAGACAAATGCAACGCCCGGTTGCATACCACTGTCCTTCCATGAATAAAACCACATACAAATCCCCCATGCCGGACCAAACCAACCTCCCATCAGTAAGGTTATTTGCCAGAACGAGGCAAAAGGCAACGGTGGGATCTTGAGGCCAGCTTTCCATGCGAGGCGTAGCAAAGGAGGCGCATAGTTACTACGCCACATTTTCTTGCTTTCCATGATGGCAATGGCATGTTCCTTTTTAGCTTCAAAGCTCATACAGTTCCCTCCAGATTCACCTTCGCTCACCTATCTATCGACAAAAAAACACAATAGACAATAATGATTATCATTTTCATATAATTATGTCAAAAATATCTTTAATAGTCATACCCTTAAATCTTCTGGCGAAACTCGGTCACACGCCATTTTCTCAAGCAATCTTTGTGCTCTTTTCATTTTCAACTTACGTGCTTTTTTCTCACCTATTTCCTGATAGTATTCTTCCCGGCGCTCCGCAACGACTTTACGGAACTTCTTCAAAAGCTGTTCAAGTGTTTTCATATCTGTTGTTGCGGCTTCTGCTTGGATTTTTTTATACATATACATCACATGAAATTCATCAATCATTTTTGGCTCCTTAGATAGAGTATGTTTTCACTATCATTTTTAGCTTTCAAATCAGGTTTGTTATCAGCCCCATGAAGGGGCTGATAGACGTCAGAACACATCAACATATTGATTCTGCCAGAACAGTGTAATGCATTTTGGCTAATGCCTGCTTAACCTCTTTAAAGTCCACCTCAGACAGTTTTCCAGCAGCGTTCTTTTTCCATGCTTTTTTCAGAAGATGCTTCTCCGCATTTCTCATAGCCAGATCGATTAGTTTACAGACAAACTCATGGTCCATTACATGCGTTATAATCATATTACTGGTCGTTTTATCCTTTGAGTTAAAAAGCTCCGCATAGATATGCAAAGACACAACATAAAATATTTCAGTAGATTTATTTTTAAATGTATTCATTTTTATTTCCTCTTTAGTTTAATATTAAAATAGCCAAATGCTTATAGCACCATCAGCGGTATACACACTGATAGACAATCCAAAGCCGACGAAGATGCTGTTTTACTTTCACATAGTTAACACTCCCGGAGATCCGTTCCGCTTTTTGTTCGCCTTCATCCCCATAAAAACGGACTTTTGTTTTCTCGATAATATTTTCAATCACTTCGTTCATATCCTCCTTATTTTTCAGAAAATGGTAGGAATGCACTGACTGGTTTCGTAGTCGTTTATTCATATAATGGTTATACAAACATTCGGCTTCACTAATAAACTGCTCTGTCGTATTAAGTTCTATTTTCATATATCGCCTTTTTATTGTTTAAGATAATAAGAGTCCCTGAGCGAAAAACATCTATTCGCCCGGAAACAGTATTTATATTTTATGCTGCGTTCTGACGTGAGTTCCGAATAGTGGTTTCAATCCATTCATCTATCTCACTCTCGACAAAAGCTACACACCTTGGACCTATTTTTACCCTGTCTGGAAAGTTCCCTTCCTTAATACGCTCATATAAGGTAGTGCGACTGAATCCTACCCGATTAAGCACTTCAGGCACCCGAATAAATCGTTTAATATTATTTTTCATTGTCTGTCCTCTGTTGTTTTACGTAATCTCGATGAGATTTCGTTTTTCTCTATGTTGTTTCGACGAGAACAATAATAGCGAATTCGCTTATGACGTTTTAGGGGCGTTCATAAAAGAGTTTTATGAAAAAATCGAAGGGAGGTGAACGGAAAGAGGTTCGTTAAGGCTGGATGCGATCACGTTCGCTCACGGCGAACGTAACCCTTTTTACTTGGCTGCTTTTTTCTTCTTCTTATCATCCTCAACATGCTTATCAACCGGTGAGTCTTTTAAGTGATTGTTTTGCATGATGTAATCTTCAAGCGATTTTAGATAGCTTTCATCAGTCAGAAAAGCCATTGCCAGCGGGTAGTCCGTTGCCTTTAGCATTCCTTCGTCACGATCGTTATCGCTGTCTTCGTGAAGCAGCGAAGAAATCAGTGAAAGCGGGATTTTGACGCCATTGTCTTCACCCCAGAAAATCAGGTCCATCATCGGGATAAGACGATATTCAATAATTTTTCTGAACGTGCTTTTACCAAAACGATACTCCCGTTCCGCAGGAGCTTTCATCTTTAGCTGCCTCTTCCATTGGGGGATTAGCACTTTCAGATGTTCAATGATCTCTTCAGTTGATGCCTCTTCCAGATGAATATCAACAGTGATACGTGAAAGGTTTTTCAGCGATGTCTCTTTTAGATACTCAGACAGAAATTCGGATTCGCTTAACGCGGAAAGCTCAGGAGTGGCTTCGGTTAATGCTAGCGTTTTCGCATAAAATTGCGCATGGCTTCGTGTCGTAGGATTTACTGCGTAGGTTCTGGCAAGCTCATGTCCAAGGGTCGCGGTATCACCACTGAAAAAGATTTCGCCTCTCAAAATTTTATAGCGGTAGTCATCCAGCAATAATCGATTAAAGGTCGGGATGGTATTCCGGCTCAACAACATCCTGTAGGCCAAGATACGCCGCTCAATCTCCACATAAAACTGTTGAAGGCTTAGCTTCTCTATCGCCTCATAGCGCTCAACATCAAACCATGCTTCCAGTGCTTTCCTGATTTCACTTCTTTTCATCCATCCTCCTGCAATCCATTACGCTCTTTTTAGCTGTTTTAACCGACAGAACAATCGGTTGTCCAGTAAACCATTAGCGCAACACGTTTGGGCTACAGGCATGTAGCTTGACCTGCTCAAAGTATGTTAGAGGACTTAACGCTGAGAGGATTGTTCCCTGATTTCTTCACAGAGCACGGTTCGAAATGGATTTGCCCTCATCCGAAAGATGAGTATCTGAAAGGATTTTTAGTGAGAAAGGACGGATTTTAGATGTAAAAAAAGCCCGTATAAACGGGCTTTTTTTGTACCACTTTATGCACCATAAAATCAAAACCATGTCTTAAGTTATTGATTTTATTACAAATTTGGCGGAAGCGTAGAGATTCGAACTCTAGAACCCTTTCGGGTCGCCGGTTTTCAAGACCGGTGCCTTCAACCGCTCGGCCACGCTTCCAATGAGGCGCACTATAAACACCTCTGTTCCGGCTGTAAAGCACCAATTTATTCAACTGCCTTAAAATTAAACAAAAACTCGTTATTCGTCTGAAATTCAGGCAGTTTGCGCAGATTTTCAGCGCAAACTGCCCTCTGCGGGTTAATGTTTTTTGATATACATATCTTTGCTGTAGTAATACCCCAGCTTATCCGGCGTAAATCCGCCTACCCATGGCTTGACCAGATGGGTGCGCACATAGTGGTAGACCGGAATCGCCGGGACATCCTGCCCTAACAAATCCTCCGCCTGCTGGTAGAACTTGCCCCGCGCCATCGTGTCAGAAGCTTTTGCCGCATTGCGCAGCGCCTCATCGTAGGCCGGGTTGCTGTATTGGCTGGTATTTTCACTGTCGCCGGTGCGGAAGTTGTTGAGAAACGTCGCTGCATCGTCGTAGTCAGCGATCCACGCGTAGCGCACGGCGTCAAAATTATGCGTATGCATGGTGTCGAGCATGGTCTTCCACTCCTGGTTTTGCAGCTTCGCCTCCACGCCAAGATTCTTTTTCCACATCGAGCTGGCGGCTATGGCAATTCGCTGGTGAGATTCGGATGTGTTATAGAGCAGATTAAAGACCAGCGGGTGTGACTCGTTATACCCGGCCTCGCTCAGCAGCTTTTTCGCCTCGGCGATACGCTTATCGCGCGGCCAGTTGGCGTACTCGGGATTGTGCAGCTCTACCCCGCCGATGTCAGGCTGGCTGATAAGCCAGGCCGGACGCTGTCCCTGCCCCAGCACCTTCTCCGCGATAATGTCTTTATCGAGAGCCATATTGAGCGCCCGTCGTACGCGGGAGTCGTTAAACGGCGGCCGGGTGGTGTTGAATTCGTAATAGTAGGTGGCCAGCTGCGGTGAAACATCCAGCTGATCGCCCATGGTTTTTTTGAGCTGGGCAAACTGATTAATCGGCACCGTATACACGATGTCGATCTCTCCCGCCTTATAGCGGTTGACGTCGGCGGTTTCAGAACTTATCGGCAGGTAGGTCACCTTATTGATGACCGTATGCGCGTTATCCCAGTAGCGCGGATTGCGCTCGGCCACAATGCGCTCATTCACCACCCACTGCGACAGCTTATAGGGCCCGCTGGTCACCATATGCTCCGGTTTGGTCCACTTGTCGCCGTAGCGCGATATCAGCACTTTATCGAGCGGAACCAGAGACGGGTGCGCCAACATCGCCAAAAACGCGGCATTCGGCTGAGTTAAGGTCACCACAAGGGTGGCATCATCCAGCGCCTTGACGCCCAGCGTCTCGGGCGCTTTTTTGCCCTGCGCTATCTCTGCGCCGTTGACGATATGCATATTGCCGGGGTAGCTCGCGTAAGGGGACGCAGTAAGCGGCGACACCAGACGCTGCCAGCTCCAGACGATATCCTGCGCCGTAATCGCCGTACCGTCGGACCAGGTCACTCCGGGGCGCAGGTGGAACGTCCAGACGGTGTTGTCTTTATTCTCCCACTTCTCCGCCAGCCGGGGCTCAATCTCTCCTGTTGGCGATACGCTGACCAGCCCCTCGAAAAGATCGCTGATAATGTTGTTTTCAACGTCGCTTTCCACTTTATGCGGATCCAGCGATGACGGCTCGCTGCCGTTATTTCTGACCAGCTCCTGCTTCTCGGCCAGCACCGTTCCCGGCGGCACCTGAGCGGCCAGCGTCGGAATAGCCATGGAGAACAGGCCGATGGTCAGTAGTACGCGTGTGATGTGATTATATTTTTGTGATTTCATATCCCTTGCCTTTGTTACGCTTCGTTTGTACCCTCTCCAGAGTTAGCCGCAGAATGGATATAACGCAATATTTTTCAGTGAGTTATCAGATTTCGATCTGACTTCCGAAGGCGAACAAACAAACATACTGTGTATTTTTGTTTTTCTGGAATTAAATGCTGCATTCAGCCCGTAGCCCTTGAGTAAAGATGGGTAAAAGCACTATGGCTTCGGCCTTGATTTTTTTATGCTTCGTTATTAATTACATCTGTCATAAGAGAGTGACTCATGGATCGTATCATTACATCGTCGCGTGACCGTTCATCGCTGCTTAGCACGCACAAAGTTCTGCGGAACACCTATTTCCTGCTTAGCCTGACGCTGGCATTTTCGGCCATTACGGCGACGGCCAGCACCGTGTTGATGCTGCCTTCTCCGGGTCTGATTCTGACGCTGGTCGGTATGTACGGCCTGATGTTCCTGACCTATAAAACGGCGAATAAGCCAACGGGTATCATTTCCGCGTTCGCCTTTACCGGTTTTCTGGGCTATATCCTGGGGCCAATGCTTAACGCCTACCTGTCTGCGGGCATGGGAGACTTGATCGGCCTGGCGCTGGGCGGTACCGCACTGGTGTTCTTCTGCTGCTCGGCCTACGTGCTGACCACCCGTAAAGATATGTCCTTCCTCGGCGGCATGCTGATGGCGGGCGTGGTGGTCGTGCTGATCGGTATGGTCGCCAACATTTTCCTGCAGCTGCCGGCCCTACATCTGGCCATCAGCGCGGTGTTTATCCTGATTTCTTCAGGCGCGATTCTGTTTGAGACCAGCAATATCATCCGCGGCGGTGAAACCAACTACATCCGCGCGACCGTTAGCCTGTACGTCTCGCTGTACAACATCTTCGTCAGCCTGCTGAGCATCCTTGGCTTCGCCAGCAGAGACTAATTCTCTCCCCCGGTTGTTCTGAGGCCCCGCTTATGCGGGGCCTTATTTTTTGCTACACTGCCGCCATTTTCAGCGGTATGTGAAGAATCATGTTTATCTTTGACGGTAATGAAATAGAGACCGATAGCGAAGGCTATCTGAAGGACACAACCCAGTGGAACGAAGCGATGGCGGCCGTTATCGCCGAGCAGGAGGGCATCAGCCTTTCCGTTGAACACTGGGAAGTGGTGCGCTTTGTGCGCGACTTTTATCTGGAATTCAACACCTCACCGGCGATTCGTATGCTGGTGAAGGCGATGGCGAACAAGTTCGGCGAAGAAAAAGGCAACAGCCGCTATCTCTACCGCCTGTTTCCGAAAGGCCCGGCTAAGCAGGCGACAAAAATCGCCGGTCTGCCCAAGCCGGTAAAGTGCATCTAATACAAAATGGCGAATTTTTGCCACTCTCTGGTGGGCTGATGGGGCTCGGTCAGAACCCTGTCAACTCGCGCGCTGCGCGGCCCGCCGGCTTTCAGCCAGGCGATAAGCTTCTCCACCTGTTCAGCCTCTCCGCAGGCCAGCACTTCCACGCCGCCGTCGTCGAGATTGCGTGCGTATCCGGTTAATCCAAGCTGCAGCGCCTCGCGCTGGGTCGAATAGCGAAACCCGACGCCCTGAACGGAGCCGTATACCCACGCCATCGTGCAAACCGTTGCCATATTCTCTCTCCTTTCCGGACAATGACTCACTACAGAGGATAGCAAATTCCGTCAGCGTACATGCTTAGGTAATAATCCATAGTGCTGGCGAAAACGGGCGCTAAAGCGCGAGCCTGACAGGTAGCCGCTGCTTTGCGCAATGTCGCCAATAGGTCGCGACGTCGACTGTAATTGCCCCAGCGCGTAGGCCATACGGACCTCTTCCACGATCTGGCGGAAACTGCGGGACTCCAGCTGCAAACGGCGGCGCAGCGTCGACTCCCCCAGAAACAGCATCTTAGCCACTTTCGCTACGCTCCACGCATCGCCAGGCGACAGCATAATAATTTGCCTGACCTGGCCGGTTATGTCTTCGCGCCGTTCGTTGAGCAGCGGTCCGGCGTATCCGGCCTGATACAGCGCCAGCAGCAGTCCCATTGCCTGATGATGCTGCAGTTCGCCGCTGAGCCCCTCCCGTACCGCCTGCAGCACGCTTTGCCACATAAACGACAGTTCCGCCCCCAGCGGCGCGCAAAGCGACGTCAGGCGGCCAGCCTGCGGTTCGCTCATATAGCGATTCTTAAAATCCGCCAGCAGTTCCGGAGTTAATGAGAGCAGATCGGAGCAAAACAGTCCGTTTTCCGGCTGATTAATCACCTCGAGCTCAACCTCGGCGGGCAAAATAATCAGCTGCTGCGGCGTTGCCAGCATCTCGCTGACGCCCTGTACAATCACTTTGCTGCCGCGGTTTACCCGGCAGATCGCAGGTGAGAACAGCGTGACGCGGTGCAATTTGCATAATCGTCGGGTGGTAATTTCCGCCGCCGTTAACGCGTTATGGTGAAAATTGATGTTCCGCATCAGGCTGCCCTTATTTTATCTTCCGGCCATCGCCGTTATCTGCGCGCTGGCGATGGCATGGCTATGCAACATAAAACCGACTAACGCCCCGCTGGCGTCGCCATCAATGGGCAGCGTCGGGGTATCCAGCGCCCATACCGTAAAGCGGTAGCGATGCGGTTTATCCCCGGCCGGCGGACACGCACCGCCAAAGCCCGCATAGCCAAAGTCATTGCGCCCCTGTACCGCCCCGGCAGGCAGTTTAGCGTTATTTTTGTCTCCGGCGCCAGCGGCTATGCTTGTCACCTGTTGGGCAATATTCACCACCGTCCAGTGCCACCAGCCGCTCCCGGTCGGCGCATCAGGATCGTAAGCGGTCACCGCGAAACTGCGGGTCCCTGCCGGGGCATTTTGCCAGGCGATTTGCGGTGAGATATTGCCGCCGGTGCAGCCAAAACCGCCAAACCAGTGCGTCTGCGCCAGCGTCTGGCCGTCGCGCATATCCGCGCTGCTGACGCTAAACGGCGCGGCAATCGCCGTTCCACTTATCATGACCATTATCGCGGCAGCGAATTTCAATCCTGTTTTCATCGTATTTTCCTCCGTCAGGTGAGGAAATACTGTAAGATCCCGGCGTGATTTTTATTGTGCCAAAGCGCCTGCGTTTTGTGCCGAAACGCTCACCTGTCGATACCGGTGGAATGGTGCTTGCCTCAGCCACTTGTGCTAACCTACGCGCCATTTTTTCGGTGCCGACATTCCCGTTGCTTAAAGGTAGCCCCATGACAGACTCCATTTTCCCCCGCTTAGTGTTAACCAAAGGACGCGAGAAATCCCTGCTGCGTCGCCATCCGTGGATTTTCTCCGGCGCCGTCGCCCGGATGGAAGGTAAAGCCCGTTCAGGTGAGACCATCGATATCGTTGATTCGCAGGGAAAATGGCTGGCCCGCGGCGCCTATTCGCCGTCTTCGCAGATCCGCGCCCGCGTCTGGAGCTTCGATCGCGATGAAGCCATTGATAACGCCTTTTTTGAGCGTCGTCTTCAGCAGGCGCAAACCTGGCGCGAGTGGCTGGCGGCACGCGACGGGCTTGATAGCTATCGCCTGATAGCCGGTGAATCCGACGGTCTGCCGGGCGTGACCATCGACCGTTTTGGCGACTTTTTTGTTCTGCAGCTGCTGAGCGCCGGTGCCGAATACCAGCGGGCGTCGATTGTTAGCGCGCTGCAAACGCTGTTCCCGAACTGCGCTATCTACGATCGTAGCGACGTTGCGGTGCGTAAAAAAGAGGGGCTGGAGCTGGCGCAGGGGCCGGTTGTCGGCGAGCTGCCGCCTGCCCTGCTGCCGATTACCGAGCACGGTATGCAGCTGCTGGTAGACATTCAGGGCGGCCATAAAACCGGCTATTACCTTGACCAGCGCGACAGCCGTCTGGCGACGCGTCGCTACGTCGCCGATAAGCGCGTGCTGAACTGCTTCTCCTATACCGGCGGTTTTGCCATCTCCGCGCTGATGGGCGGCTGCCGCCAGGTTGTCAGCGTTGATACCTCCCAGGAGGCGCTGGACGTCGCCAGACAGAACGTTGAGCTGAATAAGCTGGATCTGTCAAAAGCGGAGTTCATCCGCGACGACGTCTTCAAGCTGCTGCGTAAATATCGCGACGCCGGGGAAAAGTTCGATGTTATCGTAATGGATCCGCCGAAGTTTGTGGAAAATAAAAGCCAGCTGATGGGCGCCTGCCGCGGCTATAAGGACATCAACATGCTGGCGCTTCAGCTGTTGAATCCCGGCGGCGTACTGCTGACCTTCTCCTGTTCCGGCCTGATGACTACCGATTTATTTCAGAAAATCGTTGCCGATGCCGCCCTGGATGCCGGACGTGATGTACAATTTATAGAACAGTTCCGCCAGGCTGCCGATCATCCGGTGATAGCAACCTACCCGGAAGGGCTGTATCTGAAAGGGTTTGCTTGCCGCATCATGTAACTTGAAAAATGGAGAATCGGCCCGCATATAGCAGGTAATCATGTCTCCCGGGAGGTGCTTATGATAGCCAGCAAATTCGGTATCGGCCAACAAGTTCGCCACACGCTTCTGGGCTACCTGGGCGTGATCGTCGATGTCGATCCAGAGTACTCGCTCACGGAGCCGGAAGAGGACGAGATCGCCGCTAACGACGAACTGCGTCTTGCGCCCTGGTATCACGTGGTGATGGAGGACGATGATGGCCAGCCGATTCACACTTATCTTGCAGAAGCGCAGCTAAGCAGCGAGCCCAGCGACGAACACCCTGAACAACCTTCAATGGATGAGCTGGCGAGAACGATCCGTCAGCAGCTCCAGGCTCCAAGGCTGCGTAACTGATCTAAAAACCCGCGCTGCGGGTTTTTTATTGCCTGTCATTTTATTACGGTATCTGCCAGGGCCTGGCAAATCAGACTGTTGAACTGTCCGTCACGCTGCTGTTTCTCAGTCCAGCGGGTATTAGCCAGCTTCATTTCGCGGGAAATACCTGCACTGCTTTGCGCTAACTGTTGAAAAAATGGCCGCAGCATCTCTCCCCCTGGCAGCGACTGGAGTTTAAACACCGGGCTGCCATCAACATAGCGATATGCCAGCACCTTATTCGGCAAGATTATCGCCGGGAAAGCGTGCTGTGCGTAGCTAGCCCAGAAGGCCGCCGCATTATAGCCACGAGAAAAGTTACTCTCGCAAGCAGGAAGTTCAGCTGACGGCGCGATTCTTTTCTCAGCGGGTCTGAAGGCATTTTCCATCCAGCGCGCCATACCCTCCAGGTACCATTTCTGTTTAAAAACCGCGTAACCATACTGGTATAAATGGAATAATTCATGGGCTGGCGTAACGTTGCGCGCGGGTTGCAGCCCGGCGTTGAGGACAATTTTTAAGCCGCAGGGCAGCGCCGTTCCATCGCTCATCGTTTCTGCCGCCACGCGATCGAAGGCCAGGCCATGACCTTTAGGTAGCGCCAGCAGATAGAGGTTAATCTGTCGGGCCTGGGCATAAATTTTCTGCCGTAGCGGCGAGCGCAGGCCCAGCAGCGAGGTGTAGAGATATTGCGCTGCCTGTAGCTGACGACCAATATCTTTTATGACGTCCGGCACGCCATCGCCGGTACTATCCTGCGGATATCGCAGGGCATCTTTGCCCTGCAGGCTGTAGTAAATGTGAAAGTCATCCACCACGTGCGTTTTTTCCAGGCGGTGCTCATGAAGCAGGGAGCCGGGAACGCAGCGCGAAACCTGCACGACATCGCTGGCCAACAGCGGCGAACTGCAGCAGGACGCCAGCAGCAGCGTGATGACTCGCCTCATCGCCGCTCCAGGGGGCCGGGCAAAGGGAAAAGGCGCTGATGGTTATCCAACCTTAGCCGCCTGATGACGCTTTTTTTCCAGCCCGCTCGCCTGCTCCGTTCCGGTATCCAGCAGACGTTCGCTTGCCTGCCGCCACGCCGCCCAGCGTCCGGCGATCGCGCTGGCGTAGTAACGTTGCGCGTTGCGCAGCGCGGCCTGCTGCATACTTTGCTGTAGCGTCTGGTCGGAGATGACCTTGATCATCGCCGCCGCCAGCGCGTCCTCATCGCCGCATGGCACCAGAATTCCCGCCTGCCGGTCCTGCAGGATGTCGCGCGGGCCATATTTAATGGCGAAGCTAATTAACGGCGTACCGTATGCCATCGCCTCGACGGCGGAAATGGACTGCCCCTCCTGAGTCGAACAAAGCACCGTGCAGCAGGCCGTCTTGTGTGCCAGCGCGATGTCGGAGGTGAAACCGTTGATATGGATCGCATGCTCCAGCCCCCACTCCGCCACCTGCGCGCTTAAGCCGCGCCGCAGCGGCCCTACCCCATAAGTGTGCAGCTGCGCGTCAGGGATCGCCTTCACGACCTGACGAAACGCGCTCAGCAGTAAAGCGTGCTGTTTCTCTTCCGAGTAGCGCGCCAGGTAAATGACCGTTTGCGAAGGCGTCTTCTGCGGATTCGCCGGTATAGCGCCGTTATCAAGATGGTTGGGGATCACCGCCATCCGGGCGGCCGGAAATCCCTCCTGCTGCAGGTCCTGCCACTGTTCATCAGTCAGGACAATCAGCTGGTCTACGAGTTCCGGCTGTTCCAGGATATGCCGGTATGAGCTTTTCAGCGCCCCGTTAGACAACTGATGATGGGAGTGAATAATCGCGCTCAGCGTGCATGCCATACGCTGGGCGGGCCGTGAGCAGACGAAGCTTTTCCACGTTTTATTTTTATCGACGATAAAGTGCCAGCGCCCTTTTTCCGCCAGCCGGGTTTCCAGCATCCACGCATAAAACGCCTCTTCCTGAGCAAAGCGTTTGACCTCCCCTCCCGCCAGAGCGATTTCAAGATGGCTTAGCTGCACGTTGCCTTTTTTTTCGTCAAAGCTTTTGCGCAGCAGAATATTGCCGGCGCGATCAATATAGTCTTCGATGATTCTCCCCTGCGGACGCAGCAGGAAGTTGTGTTTACCCACCGGTAGATCCGCGGTGGGATTCACGGCATGCCTGAGCTCGATATTGCCCACCAGCGGCGCCAGCGCAGAGATCGCATTCATCTCAAGACAATCGCTTAGCCACGCATACAGGTTATAAACCGGCACCTCTTCGGGCAGTGCGCCGCGGGCTTTCAGCGCCTTAACCGCCGTGGAGAGTTCGGGATTCCACGTCGCGGTAATCAGCCAGGGTACGGTGCCCAGATGTTCGGTGAACAGCTTCGCCCTGCGCATGGCCGCCACCTCAATACCGTTGCCGACGTCACGCAGAGTCTCCAGCAGAAACACGGGGGTCGCGCTATTCGCCGGCGGCGCGTCGTCCTGCTGGAGCGGCGGCTTTTTTGCCGCTAAATGGTATTTCTGGTAGGCGATAAAGCCGGAAAGATAGTGCTCGACGTCATCGATTCGCACGCGGTAGCTGTGATGGCGAATAAAGAAGCTGTTGACGATCCGCGCGGGATTTTTAAAGAACATCGCCAGCTCGGGCCAGAAAAAGCCGTTCAGCAGATAGCGGGCGCGGGTCTCCAGCGCCTGCCAGAACTTCTGCTGGTCAAAATCCGCCAGCAGATGGCGATGCTCGGGCGAGGCGTCCAGGCGGGTCACCATTTCAGACGCCGCCATCATTAATTCCAGCAGCGTGGGATAGGTGGTGACGCGATGCAGCACGAAATCAAGATGATCGCGCACGTTGTTCAGGCCAAAGCGAAAGTACTTCTCTTGCGGGCGAAAGCGGGTTAATTCATTCACGCAGTAGCTCAGCCAGTGGTCGTGATGCTGCCAGTGTTTATTTTTAATGAAATAGGCGAAGGCTTTTTCCACCATCTCCAGCCACTGCGGCGCGTTGGTCAGGCCGTACAGGCGCATCAGGGCAAAAGCCGCTTCGCCATCGTAATAAATGATGCGGAATTTGGCTTTTAGCGACAGATCGCGGCTATTTAATACATGAACAAACTGGCCGCTGAGCGGATCCTGCATAAAGGCAATGCCGGTCGCCAACTGCGCCATCAGCGGCAGATATTGCCGGTCTCCGGTCGTTTCGGTGTATTTCACCAGCGCCAGGATGCTGACGGCGTTGCCGCCGAGCTTGATCTCATCGCCCACGTCGCAGAGAAACGCCGCCTCGCGGCCATCGTCCAGCGTCCGTACTTCAATCAGCGTGTTAACCAGGTACGCAATCGCGCGGTCTATCGCCTGACGAACCGACGACTGACGCGTCGCCTCCCAGCCCTCGATCAGCGAATAGGTCGAGCTGGCATGGCGCAGCGCGTTATAGGAGCGGACCGGACGATCGAAACAGGGAAACCAGCCATAATGGTAGAGGCCATCTTGCTTTACCTGACGGGCCAGATAATCGGTGCCTTTTTTAATCACCTCGGCGAGGCACTCGTCCTGCCACTCTTCCCCAATGACGCGATAGCCGGAACCCCGTCCGGTATGTTCAATCACTTTTGTCCCAAAACGATCGCAGAAGACGCCCTGGGTTTTAAAACGCCAGAGCGGCTGCTGCGGATCTTGCGGCCAGCTCAGCGTCTGCTTAAACCGCCGCTGGGCATAGTTTTCCAGATTGACGCTATTCGGCGCCACGACGCCGTTATCCCCGTCGTAGAGCAGCGCGTTACCGGTAATTTCCTCCTCAAGCATTGCGCAATTAAACTGCGGATCAAACGCAAGGCCAAAGCGAAAATAGTTACGCTTGGTGACCATGAATTTTTCGTTGAGGGATTGCCAGCTGAGCTTTTCAACGCTGTCCACGACGTCAATCCGTAACCACTGCGGTTCGCTGTCCTGTTTTTTACGCCACTCCTGTAGCGCTCTGGCCCCTGCCAGCCACGCGAGATCGAAGCTGGTTCCGCTGGAGATATGAGTATGCGCGCGTGATTTTCCATCGCTGACGCTAAAGAAAATGACCCATGCCGGATAGTCAGAGGGCAATACGGTGGATTTTAATTTTTTCGCCTGAAAGCAGGCTTGTTGCAGTAAGTCACTTAGCGCCATCTTTCCCTCTCCGTTTATTCAAGAATGCGTTGAATGTTTAAAAATTATTATCAGAGACTGCAAACAAACCGGTTTTAGATATTGCGGCGATGTCTCTGCCCGGCACACTCCCCGGAGGCGGCGCTCGACGCGTCTTGTCCGGGCTACCGGACCGCAAACGGCGGTGACCCGTAGCCAATAAGGAGCTCGCACATTGATTAACGTTCCCTTAATGCTTCTTTTGCCCGATTAAACGGTTTGACCAGATAATCCATGACCGTTTTTTCCCCGGTCTTAATATCAACGGTGGCAATCATTCCCGGGCCGATTAAAAAGCGCTTACCGCTTTTATTTTCCAGGTAATCGTAGTCAGTACGAATAAACACCCGATAGTAGTAAATATCGGGTTTAGCTTCGTCCTGGGTCGTATCCGGCGATATGGTTTCCACCACGCCGTTAAGCGCGCCATAGATGGCATAATCATAGGCGGTAATTTTCACCAGCGCCTGCTGGTCAGGATGAATAAAAGCGATATCGCGCGGTGAAATCCGCGCTTCAATTAATAATCGGCCATCTACCGGAACAATTTCCATCAGCTCGCCGTTCGGCGCAATAACCCCACCAATGGTGTTGACCTTGATATTTTTTACGATCCCCTGAACCGGCGAGCGAACGGTTAAGCGCGTGACCGAATCGGCGCGGCCTTTAATCACTTCCGCCAGGCTGGCCACGTCGGCATTGGCTTTTGACAGCTGTTCACGTGCGTCAACAAAATAGCGGGTATTAAGATCAATCTTTTTAAAGCTAATATCCGCGACCTGTTGGCGAAGACGTAGCACTTCAACATTGCTCGCCGCTCCGGTTTTCGCCAGCCTTTCGGTGATGGCCAGTTCGCTATTGACCAGTTTTAGCGATTCATCCAGTTGGCGCGTCGATTTGCTCAACTGCTCCTTGCGGCTATGGTAGAGGCGAGTCTCTTCGGCCAGCAGCGCGGGCCAGGCTTTCAGGGAGTCGGGAAACGCCAGCGGCTGATTGTTGACTTCGGCAGTTAAACGAATGCTCGCCGCCAGCGAGGCGCGATATTTCGCCTGGCTTTCGCCGACATTAGATTCGCTGCGGGTGGGGTCGAGACGGGCCACGACCTGTCCGGCTTGTACCTTGCTGCCTTCCCGTACGTTCAGCTCGGTTAAAATACCTCCGTCGAGGGTTTGTATCACCTGCTCGCGGGAGCTGGGGATCACTTTCCCGGTGCCCGTTGAGACTTCGTCCAGTACCGCGAACCATGCCCAGACGCCGCCCACCAGCAGCATCACGGTCAGCAGGAGAATCAGCCGTCGCGATTTTACGATCTGCGCTTCGTCTTGTTCGCTCTCCGGCAGCAGCGCCACCGGGTCATTGTCGGCCAGCAGGGGAAATTTACTCATATATTCACCACCTGGCCGCGGGCTTTCTCTTGTTCAAAGACCGTCGCTTTGGGTTTATCCAGCGCCAGCTGCCCGTCCTGGATAACCAGGATCCGATCAACGATATTGAGCACCGCCGCTTTGTGCGTGGCGATAATCATCGTTCTCTCACCGGCCCACTGCGCCAGCTGTTCCACAAAAGCTTTTTCCGTTCGCTCGTCGAAAAACGAGGTCGGTTCATCGAGCAGGATAATGTTCGGATCGCGCAGCAGCGTTCTGGCCAGCAGCAGCGACTGCCGCTGGCCGCCTGACAGCCCCAGTCCGCCTTCCATAACGACGTGTTCAAGACCAAGGGGCAGTTTGCGCACGAACTCCAGCGCGCCGCACAGGGTAAGCACCGAGAAAATTTCATCATCCGTCGCCGCCGGACGCCCGAGGATCAGGTTCTCGCGCAGGGTGCCGTGAAACAGCCGTGCTTCCTGGGTCAGCAAGGTGGCGTTGCGGCGAATATCCGCGAGGTCGATCTGCGGCAGGCTTAAATCATCCAGCCGCAGCTCGCCGGAGACCAGCTCGATGTTGCCCATCATCGCCTGCAGTAAGGTCGATTTACCGGCGCCGATTCGTCCAAGAATAGCGATTCTCTCCCCGGCTTTTATCGACAGTTGGTTAATCCGCAGCGGGATGGCGGCGTCGTTAAGGCCATAGCGGAATTCCGCCTGGCGGAACTCGTAGTTGCCGTGCAGCACGGCGCGATGAACCCGAGGTTCGTCCTGCCCCCCTTCGACCGGCAGCGCCATCAGCGTATCGAGGCTGGCCTTCGCCGTTTTCACCTGCTGCCAGCGCGCAAGTACCCCGCACAGCGCGGTCATCGGCGCCACCATGCGGGTCGATAGCATCGATGCCGCCACCATCGCCCCGGTGGTGATGTCGCCATTAATTACCAGCGGCGCGCCGACCACCACCACCGTGGCGTACAGCAGGTTTTGCACCGACATTCCCCAGCTGACAAGGCCGTGGGTGAGCCTGCGCGTTTTGACCCCTGACTCGGCGGTAATCGCGATATAGCTATTCCACTGATGCAAGAAACGGCTTTCCGCCTGCATCATTTTGATGTCCTGCAATCCCTGGATGCTTTCCACCAGGATGGCGTTACGCAAGGTATTTTCGTGCTGGTTTTTATTGGCCAGCGCCGCCAGCTTGCGCTGCAAAAGCAGGCCGGGGAGGATCATCAGGACCGTCGCCACCGGCGCAATCCAGCTTAGCCACGGCGAGACAATAAACAGCACCACCTGAAACAGGAGAAAGAACGGTAAATCCGCCACGATGGTCATCATCGTCGAGGTCATCATTTCTCGCACCTGCTCCAGCTCGCGGATTTGCGAAATAAAGCTCCCCGTCGAGCGCGGCACGGCGCTGTTTTTCAGGCGCAGCGCGTGGCCGAAGACCCGGTCAGAAACGCGAATATCCCCGCGTTTGCCGAGCAGATCCGTGACGTGCCCGCGCATAATTTTCAGCACAAAAGCAAAGACCGCCGCCAGCAATACGCCGCTGAACAGAACATAAAGCGTGGGATAAGACTGCGCCGGGATCACCCGATCGTAAACCTGCATCGAAAACAGAATACCGCTCAGCGCAAGAACGTTTATCGCAAAAGACGCCAGCATCACGTGCATATAGGGGCGAATATCTTTCAGCACAATTTTGCGCAGCCAATCCGGCTGAAAACGGGCCAGATAGCTCTCGGTGCGAATATCCCTTTCCGGCGCCGCCGGGCGAAAAGCAATGGTCTTTTCAATTTCCGGCAGCAGGGTTTCCAGCGGGCAGTAGCTGAGCAGCGCGAGCTCCTTCACAAACCGCACCCCGACGGCGTTATTGACGTCAACGCTTTCAACCACGGCGATTTGGCCGTCGCGAAGCTGGATGACTAGCGGTAGCCGCCAGGCCGACATTTTCTGATCGGCGGCGGATAAAAACTGGCAGTTTAGCCCGGCGTGGCGCGCCAGGTGCCGGAGCGCCTCCGGCAGGGTTTTCTGCGTCGCCCATTCGGCGGCGGCATGCAGCGTTCCGGGCGAAAAGCTTTGTCGATAGTGGTTGGCAATAAAGGCTATCGCATTGGACCAGTCGATCAGATGCGGTATCCCGGCGCGTTCATCTTGTGAGGTCATGGGCGGATCTCCACGCCCTGGATATTTTGTTTTTCCAGCGCGAACACCGTGCGCATCTTGCCGGTGCTGAACAGGCAGTCCAGCTCCAGGGAGCGCAGTTGCGATTCCGTCAGGACCTGGCTAAATCTGGCCTGGTAAATTTCCTGATCGACGTTGAGCAGATCCAGCAGCGGGCGCGAACCGAGCTGAAGGTACTGATCCTGATACAGCGCCCGGGTTTGTTCGCCCAGCTGCTGCTGGCGCTTTTGAATACCCAACGACTGAGCCAGATTAACCGCTTCATCGCGCGAGGCGTTGAGTTTCTGGCTGGCGTCCAGCTGCGCGGTTTTGATCGCCGCATTCGCCGCCGCCAGGCTTTGCTGGGCGGCGTCGCGGGAGGCGGTCATCGCCCCGCCCTGATAGATGGGCATCTGTACTTTAACCCAGGCGGAATATTGCGTTTTATTGAGCACCGCGCTGTTGGCGTAGTTATCGTTGAGGTAGTGGGTAACTTCCGGCTCAAGGGAAATCGTCGGCAGCATTTGCGCATTGGCGTTATCCAGCTGCGCCTGCGCCTGACCGGCCTGGGCCAGCGCCGCTAATACCGCAGGCACTGAGCGATAATCGATTTTGGCTACCGCGCAGGCGGCATCCATCCCCTGCGGGACGTCATCCGTTACCGTGGCGATTCCGCCGATGCCAATGTAGGTCGCGAGCGTGGCTTTCCAGCGCTCAAGGGCCGCCTGATATTGCAGGAGCGTGGATTGTGCGCCTTCCACGCGGGTATCGGTCTGCACGACGTCCGATAAAGACGACGCCCCCGCATCGTTGCGCTGGCGAATAAGATCGCCAATCTGTTTGAGCGAATTGACCTGCGCTTTGGCGATTTCCACCAGCTTCTGATAGCCCTGAACCTGGACTACCGCCGCCGCGGTGTCATGAGCGACCTGATCGATGCTCAGCATGACGGTAGCCTGCTGTTGGGCAACGCCGGAGTCTGCGGCTCTGACCGAGCTGGACACTTTGCCGAAGTCGTACAGCATTTGCGATACCGACACCACCAGCGATGGCGTATATCCGGCATCAGAATAGGTATTACTATAACCATTATTCATACCCGCACTAACTTGCGGGTAATATTTGGCTTTCGCCACGTCGACTTTCTGCGCCATCTCCTGGAGTTTACTCACCTCCTGGGTTATAGACGGATGCCAGTTCACCGCATTTTTTACCGCTTTTTTAATATCCAGTGGGCCGGATATTCGGCTTTGGCTATTAATAATATCCTCATTATACCCCGCGACCTGTTGGCTATCAGTTAAGCGCTGGCTGCTAATATCATTCGGCATTAAATATGAATTTTCCGCATGAGCAGAAAATGCCGGATTGAAAGAAATAAAGAGGGCTGTATAGCCGCAGGTTATGACATTCCTTTTTTGTTTAAATAGACGCATCAAATTTACCCTTCAGAAAACACGTACTGAAAAAACGGATATAATCATTCCCGCATCATTATTTTTATTAAATGATAGTCGGCTATCTACCGGTTCACTGACCGATTCATTCCTCCGCAATGAAATAACCTCGACGGCGCTTCCCTGCGCCGTCAGCGTTATAACGCCAGTTAGTTGGAGTTATTCGTATCAATCAGCTCGTTGAGCGAATTGATATGCACCCCTTCCAGCGTAATTAAGGTTGTTGATTGATGGTCTCCGGCCCCGCCGTCGCGGTCGATGGATACCACCGTGTTATTGCCAACGTAGCTCAGGGTCACATAGTTGCCCAGGCTGCTGCTGTTCCCATCCCAGTCAACCAGCAGCGCAGACACATCGATATGATCCCCTTGCGCAACCGAGAAATCCTTCCAGGTATCGCTGCCGTTACCGCCGGTATTGTCATCGGCCAGCAGGTTGTAAACCACCGTGTCGGCCCCGATACCCAGGGTGAAGGTATCGTCATAAGCGGTGCTGTGGACATCGTCTCCGTTCACGCTGCCGGTCATCTGCGGATGCAGATCGATGGTCAGCGTCGCCGCGGAAGAAACGCCATTGCTGTCGTTTACCGTGTAGGCGAACACCTCCTTGTGCGTGATTGTCGACACATCCATCCCTGCCTTCAGACTGTAGGTATAAGAACCATTATTCGCCATCGTCAGGGTGCCATAGTCACCGTAAATTGTGACGCTGCTTCCGGTTACTGCGCTACCGTTGCTGGTGGTGATACTGCCATTACTGTTGAAGGTCCAGGATTCGGCACTGCCAGTGGAAGTATGTCCGGCGACGGTGTATGAGGCATACAGTACGCCATGGAAATCTTCCGTACCGCCTGAATTGTTTCCGTTCTGGATATTCCCGCTGACGTTGGTTCCGGCCACCGTATAGTGGGTGGCGGTGTCGAACGTTGTACCGGCGATAGAAGCTCCAACCGTATAATTCGGCGCTGGCGTTAAGAAAGTATCCAGAGTGGCGGTGGCTTTCGAAGCCAGGACCATCTCGTAATTTCCTTCACTCAATGCCACACCCGTTAACGTTAGCGTATCCGTAGCGCTAGCTGTTGCGCCTATAATCGTGGTCAAATTTTCTGTCGGCGTCCCTTGCCATACCAGGACCTTACTGCCATCGGTGAGCACGTGATAAATGCTGACCGTGCTGTCAATCCTGACGGTGTTGACCACCGAGCCACTCGCGGTGTAGTTCACTTTCACCGAGAGGGTATCCATTTCACGATCGGCTCCCACGCTAAAGTTAATCAACTTACTCGCTGATACTCCGCTCCCGCTCGACTTACCGCTTGTGTTCAGTCCAGAGGTGTCAATCGCTGGAACATTCACCGTTGCCAGCGCCGTTGCCACGTTCAGCGCAACCACGTCATTCACCGCCAGCGAAGCCGGGCTGTCGATATCGAACGTCAGCGTCGTGCTCGCCGTGTGGCCCAGACTGTCGGTTATGGTGTAGGTAAAGACTTCCGATTGGCCGACGCTATTCACTCCGCCATAAGGCTGATAGGTATAGCTACCGTCGCTAAGGATGGTCAGCGATCCCCAGGCACCGGCTATCGTCGTTCCGCTGCTGGTGACCGCCACCGGATCGGCGTCGGTTACCGAGGTGGCGGTAACGCTGGTCACCTTAATATTTACCCCGGTGTCCGCCACATCGCCGTCGCCATCGCTTTGCAGGACGTTACCCGTCAGGCTGTCGGTGTGATAGCCCTCAGAGTCGGTGACCTCCACGTTGATAAAGGTGCCCAGGTTCAGGTCCAGCAAGGCGCCCAACAGGCCGCCGGTATTCGGTGAAGAGACCACCGCCGTGTACGATCCTGAAGGTAACATTGAGGACCAGCCGCCGCCGCTGTAGTCAAGGCTGAGACCCAGTCCGTCAACATTAATATTGACGGCGTTGGTCAGAACCTGCACCACTTCGCCGGTCGCCTTATCGACGATTGAGAGATCCGCCGTAAAGGACGATGCGCCGCCCAGCAGGCTCAGCAACGTGCTCAGGGCCGCGCCCAGGCTCAGGCCAGTGCTCCCCGAGACAGTGAGCAGCACTTTTTCGTTCGCGCCGGCGGCGACATCAAAGTCAAAACTATTGCCGTTGAGCAAACCAACGTTGACGGAACCGAGTAACGAGACGCCGACAAGTTGGCCAACGGTACCGCTTTCTCCGTTGAGCGTATCGAACGTCGCGGTCAGATCCGTTTCCTGCGCATCCGGATTGGCCTGCGCCGGTTCGATGTTGCCGCCGATATTAATCGTCAGGTTAGTCGTCGAGGTATTGCCCGCTTCATCAGTAATGGTATAGCTAAAGACATCCGATTGACCGATAGCGGCCCCGCCTTTGGTCAACTGGTAGCTATAGCTGCCATCAGAGTGAATCGTCAGTACCCCATAAGCCCCGGTGATATTGACGCCAGCGCTGGTCACGGTAACCGGGGTCGATCCGTCGACGGAGTCCGAGACCGCACTGGTGACCGAGATGCCCTGACCGCTATCCTGCATATCGCCGCTGGCGGTGGTATCCAGCACGTTACCTTCAATGGCGCCGACGCTATAGCCAACGGAATCCGTCACGTCCACGTTGACAAAGCTTGCCACCTGGGCCGCCGCCAGCGCGTTGATCAACGATACCAGGGGGCCGTTACTTTCCGGCGCAGAGATAATCATGGTGTAGTCACCCGCCGGCAGATTGGCGAAGGAGACCGTGCCGTTATAGGAGAGTCCGCCAAGCAGGCTCGCCGAGATATTGACGCTGTTTTCGGCAATCGCCACGACTTCGCCGGTGGCCGTATTTACCACCGACAGATCGGCTGTCAGGGTATTTCCTGCCCCCAGCAGGTTGACGATAGTGGTCAGCAATCCGCTCGCCGTCAGCAGCGAGTTGCCGTTCACCGATACCGTCATATCTTCAACGGTTCCGGAACCCACGCTAAAGCGCAGATTATTGCCCGACAGCAGCGAGACATCGACGGTGCTGAGTAACGTCAGGCCAACCAGTTGGCCGCTGGTACCGCTGACGTTGTTCAGGTTACCTTCCAGCGCGACAACGTCCGGGCTGTTGCTATCGGGGATGGCCTCGATATCGCTATCGGAGTCCGAGTCGCTGTCGCTATCCGAGTCGCTGTCCGAATCG
Organism: Klebsiella pasteurii; assembly: GCF_018139045.1. NCBI lineage: Bacteria > Pseudomonadati > Pseudomonadota > Gammaproteobacteria > Enterobacterales > Enterobacteriaceae > Klebsiella > Klebsiella pasteurii. The sequence continues at coordinate 205,335 of NZ_CP073236.1, read as the reverse complement.
GAGTCGCTATCGGAATCCGAGTCGCTGTCCGAATCGGAGTCGCTATCGGAATCCGAATCGCTATCGGAATCGGAATCGGAGTCACTGTCAGAGTCAGAATCGCTGTCCGAATCCGAGTCGCTGTCGGAATCAGAATCACTGTCCGAATCGGAGTCGCTATCGGAATCCGAATCGCTATCGGAATCGGAGTCACTGTCAGAGTCAGAATCGCTGTCCGAATCCGAGTCGCTGTCGGAATCAGAATCACTGTCCGAATCCGAATCGCTATCGGAATCGGAGTCACTGTCAGAGTCAGAATCGCTGTCCGAATCCGAGTCGCTGTCGGAATCGGAGTCGCTATCGGAATCCGAGTCACTGTCAGAGTCAGAATCGCTGTCCGAGTCCGAGTCGCTGTCGCTATCCGAATCACTGTCTGAATCCGAATCGCTATCGGAATCCGAGTCGCTGTCAGAGTCTGAATCGCTGTCCGAATCAGAATCACTGTCGGAATCCGAGTCACTGTCAGAGTCAGCATCGCTGTCCGAATCCGAGTCGCTGTCGCTATCCGAATCACTGTCTGAATCCGAATCGCTATCGGAATCCGAGTCGCTGTCAGAGTCTGAATCGCTGTCCGAATCAGAATCACTGTCGGAATCCGAGTCACTGTCGGAGTCGGAATCGCTGTCAGAGTCGGAGTCGCTGTCGGAATCCGCATCGCTATCCGTATCATCAGCCAGACCAATATTGATAGTCAGCGTCGTGGTAGCCGTATCGCCATCCGCATCCGTAATGGTGTAGGTAAAGACCTCCGTTTGACCGACAGAATCAGCGTCCCCGATCGCATGATAGGTGTAAGAACCATCGGCATAGATCACCAGCGTACCGTAGGCGCCCTCAACGATCGTTCCACCTGAGCTAACCGTTTCCGCCGCTGCCCCCGGCACCGAAGTCGCGATGATGCTGGTCACGGTAATACCCGTACCAATATCACCAACATCCCCGCCAGCATCCGTCTGCAGGACGTTACCGCTGATAATCGCGGATTCGTAACCTACGGAGTCGGTTACCGCAACATCCACCGCAGTCACTACGCTGGTATTTGCCAGGAAGTTCACCAGCGTCGGCAGCAGTCCGGTATTCGTCGGCGACGAGATCACCACCGTATAGTTACCTTTCGGCAGATCGCTGAAGCTGGCGCCGCCGCTGTAATCCAGGCTGACGCCTCCCGCCGTGATAGTCACCGCATTCGACGCCAACGCAACCACTTCACCGGTCGCCGTATTCACCACCGCGAGATCGGCCTGGAAGGTATCGGTACCGCCCAGCAGAAGCAGCAGCGTATTGATCAGTGCCGCCGAACTCAGCGTTGTCCCGCCGGAAATATCCAGCACCACATCCTGAGTCGTTCCACTCGCGACGGTAAAGTCAAAGTTGTTGCCGCTAAGCAGCGAAACATCAACCACGCCAAGCAAGTTCACGCCAGTCAACTGGGTAATCGTACCGTTTACACCATCGAGATTGTCATGGTTCTCAGATATCAGTGCGGTATTGGTATCCGCGTTGGCCTGCGGAATATCCGAGTCGCTGTCCGAGTCGGAATCGCTATCGGAATCCGAGTCGCTGTCGGAGTCCGAGTCACTGTCAGAGTCCGAATCGCTGTCAGAGTCAGAATCACTGTCGGAATCGGAATCGCTGTCGGAATCCGAGTCACTGTCAGAATCGGAGTCGCTGTCAGAATCGGAGTCACTGTCGGAATCAGAGTCACTGTCGGAGTCGGAATCGCTGTCGGAGTCAGAATCACTGTCGGAGTCAGAATCACTGTCGGAGTCAGAGTCGCTGTCGCTGTCCGAATCCGAGTCACTGTCTGAATCCGAATCACTGTCGGAGTCGGAATCGCTGTCCGAGTCAGAGTCGCTGTCAGAATCGGAGTCGCTGTCGGAATCGGAGTCACTGTCAGAGTCCGAATCACTGTCGGAGTCCGAGTCGCTGTCAGAATCCGAATCGCTGTCGCTATCCGAGTCGCTGTCAGAGTCCGAGTCACTGTCAGAGTCCGAATCGCTGTCAGAGTCGGAGTCGCTGTCGCTATCAGAATCGCTGTCAGAATCGGAATCGCTGTCAGAGTCGCTGTCGGAGTCCGAATCACTGTCAGAGTCCGAGTCACTGTCTGAATCCGAATCGCTGTCAGAATCTGAATCACTGTCGGAATCGGAGTCACTGTCGGAATCGGAATCGCTGTCAGAGTCGGAGTCGCTGTCGCTATCAGAATCGCTGTCAGAGTCGGAATCACTGTCGGAATCCGAGTCACTGTCAGAATCGGAGTCGCTGTCAGAATCCGAGTCGCTGTCCGAGTCCGAATCACTATCGGAATCCGAATCGCTGTCGGAATCTGAGTCGCTGTCCGAATCGGAGTCGCTGTCGCTATCCGAGTCGCTGTCCGAGTCAGAGTCGCTGTCAGAATCGGAATCGCTGTCGCTATCCGAGTCACTGTCCGAGTCGGAGTCGCTGTCGCTATCCGAGTCGCTGTCGGAATCGGAGTCGCTGTCGGAATCTGAATCACTGTCCGAATCGGAGTCGCTGTCGGAGTCTGAATCGCTGTCAGAATCGGAATCACTGTCAGAGTCCGAGTCGCTGTCGGAATCTGAATCACTGTCCGAATCGGAGTCGCTGTCGGAGTCCGAGTCGCTGTCAGAGTCCGAGTCGCTGTCGGAGTCCGAGTCGCTGTCAGAGTCGGAATCGCTGTCCGAGTCAGAGTCGCTGTCAGAATCGGAGTCACTGTCGGAGTCCGAATCGCTGTCAGAGTCAGAATCACTGTCGGAATCGGAGTCACTGTCAGAATCGGAATCGCTGTCAGCATCCGAGTCGCTGTCAGAGTCCGAGTCACTATCGGAATCCGAGTCACTATCGGAATCCGAGTCACTATCGGAATCCGAGTCACTATCGGAATCCGAGTCGCTGTCAGAATCCGAGTCACTGTCTGAATCCGAATCACTGTCGGAGTCGGAATCGCTGTCCGAATCCGAGTCGCTGTCAGAGTCGGAATCGCTGTCCGAGTCAGAGTCGCTGTCAGAATCGGAGTCACTGTCGGAGTCCGAATCGCTGTCAGAGTCAGAATCACTGTCGGAATCGGAGTCACTGTCAGAATCGGAATCGCTGTCAGAGTCAGAATCGCTGTCGGAGTCCGAGTCGCTGTCAGAATCGGAGTCGCTGTCGCTATCCGAGTCGCTGTCCGAATCAGAATCACTGTCGGAATCGGAATCGCTGTCAGAGTCCGAGTCGCTGTCAGAATCGGAGTCGCTGTCAGAATCCGAGTCGCTGTCGGAGTCCGAGTCACTGTCAGAGTCCGAGTCGCTGTCAGAGTCGGAATCGCTGTCCGAATCCGAGTCGCTGTCAGAGTCGGAATCGCTGTCCGAGTCAGAGTCGCTGTCGGAGTCCGAGTCACTGTCAGAGTCCGAGTCGCTGTCGGAGTCCGAGTCGCTGTCAGAGTCGGAATCGCTGTCCGAATCCGAGTCGCTGTCAGAGTCGGAATCGCTGTCCGAGTCAGAGTCGCTGTCAGAATCGGAGTCACTGTCGGAGTCGGAATCGCTGTCGCTATCCGAGTCGCTGTCAGCATCAGAGTCGCTGTCGGAGTCTGAATCGCTGTCAGAATCGGAGTCGCTGTCGGAATCCGAGTCGCTGTCCGAGTCGGAGTCGCTATCGGAATCCGAATCGCTGTCGGAATCCGAGTCGCTGTCCGAGTCACTGTCCGAATCAGAATCACTGTCGGAATCGGAATCGCTGTCGCTATCGGAATCCGAGTCGCTGTCGCTATCCGAATCACTGTCGGAATCCGAATCACTGTCGGAGTCGGAATCGCTGTCAGAGTCCGAATCACTGTCGGAATCGGAGTCACTGTCAGAATCGGAATCGCTGTCAGAGTCAGAATCGCTGTCGGAGTCCGAGTCGCTGTCAGAATCGGAGTCGCTGTCCGAATCAGAATCACTGTCGGAATCGGAATCGCTGTCAGAGTCCGAGTCGCTGTCAGAGTCGGAATCGCTGTCAGAGTCGGAGTCGCTGTCGGAGTCCGAATCGCTGTCAGAATCGGAGTCGCTGTCGGAGTCCGAGTCACTATCGGAATCCGAGTCACTATCGGAGTCCGAGTCGCTGTCGCTATCCGAATCACTGTCAGAGTCCGAGTCGCTGTCTGAATCCGAATCGCTGTCCGAATCCGAGTCGCTGTCAGAGTCGGAATCGCTGTCGGAGTCCGAGTCGCTGTCAGAATCGGAGTCGCTGTCGCTATCCGAGTCACTGTCCGAATCAGAATCACTGTCTGAATCCGAATCGCTGTCAGAGTCTGAATCGCTGTCAGAATCGGAGTCACTGTCAGAGTCCGAGTCGCTGTCAGCATCCGAGTCGCTGTCAGAATCGGAGTCGCTGTCCGAATCAGAATCACTGTCGGAATCGGAATCGCTGTCAGAGTCCGAGTCGCTGTCAGAGTCGGAATCGCTGTCGGAATCCGAATCGCTATCAGAGTCTGAATCGCTGTCGGAATCCGAATCGCTGTCAGAATCGGAATCGCTGTCAGAGTCCGAATCACTGTCAGAATCGGAGTCGCTGTCGGAGTCGGAATCGCTGTCCGAGTCGGAGTCGCTGTCGGAATCCGAGTCGCTGTCGGAATCCGAGTCGCTGTCGCTATCCGAGTCGCTGTCAGAGTCGGAGTCGCTGTCGCTATCAGAATCGCTGTCAGAATCAGAATCACTGTCGGAGTCCGAATCGCTGTCGGAGTCGCTGTCGGAGTCGGAGTCACTGTCTGAATCCGAGTCGCTGTCGCTATCCGAGTCGCTGTCAGAATCTGAATCACTGTCGGAGTCCGAGTCGCTGTCCGAGTCGGAGTCGCTGTCAGAGTCTGAATCACTGTCGGAATCGGAGTCACTGTCAGAGTCCGAGTCGCTGTCGGAGTCCGAGTCACTGTCTGAATCCGAATCACTGTCGGAATCGGAGTCACTGTCGCTATCCGAGTCGCTGTCAGAGTCCGAGTCACTGTCAGAGTCCGAATCGCTGTCAGAGTCGGAATCACTGTCAGAATCGGAGTCGCTGTCGGAATCCGAGTCGCTGTCGGAATCCGAGTCGCTGTCCGAATCCGAGTCACTGTCGGAATCCGAATCACTGTCGGAATCTGAATCACTGTCCGAATCGGAGTCGCTGTCGGAGTCCGAATCGCTGTCGCTATCCGAGTCGCTGTCGCTATCCGAGTCACTGTCAGAGTCCGAGTCGCTGTCAGAGTCGGAATCGCTGTCGGAGTCCGAGTCGCTGTCGGAATCCGAATCACTGTCGGAATCGGAGTCACTGTCGGAGTCGGAATCGCTGTCAGAATCCGAATCGCTGTCAGAATCGGAGTCGCTATCGGAATCCGAATCGCTGTCGGAATCCGAGTCGCTGTCCGAGTCGGAGTCACTGTCTGAATCCGAGTCGCTGTCGCTATCCGAGTCGCTGTCCGAATCGGAGTCACTGTCGGAGTCCGAATCGCTGTCAGAGTCCGAGTCGCTGTCAGAGTCCGAGTCACTATCGGAGTCCGAGTCGCTGTCCGAATCGGAGTCACTGTCGGAGTCCGAATCGCTGTCAGAGTCCGAGTCACTATCGGAGTCCGAGTCGCTGTCGCTATCCGAGTCGCTGTCCGAATCGGAGTCACTGTCGGAGTCCGAATCGCTGTCGGAGTCCGAATCGCTGTCAGAATCGGAGTCGCTGTCCGAGTCGGAATCGCTGTCCGAGTCAGAGTCGCTGTCAGAATCGGAGTCGCTGTCCGAGTCGGAATCGCTGTCCGAGTCAGAGTCGCTGTCAGAATCGGAGTCGCTGTCAGAGTCGGAGTCGCTGTCGCTATCAGAATCGCTGTCCGAATCGGAGTCACTGTCGCTATCCGAGTCGCTGTCCGAATCAGAATCACTGTCGGAGTCCGAGTCACTGTCGGAATCCGAATCACTGTCGGAATCTGAATCACTGTCCGAATCGGAGTCGCTGTCGGAGTCCGAGTCGCTGTCAGAGTCGGAATCGCTGTCGGAGTCCGAGTCGCTGTCGCTATCCGAGTCACTGTCCGAATCCGAATCACTGTCGGAATCGCTGTCAGAATCCGAATCGCTGTCAGAATCCGAGTCGCTGTCCGAGTCCGAATCGCTATCGGAATCCGAATCGCTGTCGGAATCTGAGTCGCTATCCGAATCGCTGTCAGAATCAGAATCACTGTCGGAGTCCGAATCGCTGTCGGAGTCGGAGTCACTGTCGGAATCCGAGTCGCTGTCTGAGTCCGAATCACTGTCAGAATCAGAATCGCTGTCAGAATCAGAATCACTGTCGGAATCCGAATCACTGTCGGAATCGGAGTCACTGTCGGAGTCAGAGTCGCTGTCGGAGTCCGAGTCACTGTCAGAGTCGGAATCGCTGTCGGAGTCAGAGTCGCTGTCAGAATCGGAGTCGCTGTCGGAATCGGAGTCACTGTCAGAATCGGAGTCGCTGTCAGAGTCGGAGTCGCTGTCGCTATCAGAATCGCTGTCCGAATCGGAGTCACTGTCGCTATCCGAGTCGCTGTCCGAATCAGAATCACTGTCGGAGTCCGAATCACTGTCGGAGTCGGTGTCATCGGTAAGATCGACAGTTAATATAAATATCGGGGATCGTCCGCTGACGTTGCCGGCCAGATCGGTCACCGTGGTGCTCAGGCTATGGGATCCTTCCTCCAGTGCTTCAGGAGTAAAGCTCCAGTTCCCGTCAACACCCGCAATTGCGGTGCCCAGTACGGTATCACCGTCATAAATTGTGACCGTGGCACCCGCTTCCGCCGTGCCACTCAGGGTTGGCGTATCATCATCCGTTACGCTACCGCTGTTCAGCGTGCCCGTGTCTTCTCCTGCATTATCAGTTACCTGCAGATCGCTAACCGGGTCCACTATAGTGTCTACCGTCAGCTCAAACGCCGGCGAACTTTCACTGACGTTCCCGGCTTTGTCCGTTACCGTAGTACTCAGGCTGTGGGTGCCTTCGTCCAGACTATCTGGCGTGAAGCTCCAGCGTCCATCCTCGCCGGCAACCACTGTGCCCAACACTGTGTCGCCGTCATAGATCGTCACCGTGGCTCCCGCTTCCGCCGTGCCGTTCAGAGTGGGCGTCGCATCGTTGGTCAGATCCCCACTCTGCAGCTGGCCGGTGTGCTCTGCAACATTGTCAGTTACCTGCGGAATGCTGGCAGCGGGCGCAGTGGTATCTATCGTCAGCTCAAACGCCGGCGAACGCTCGCTGACGTTGCCGGCTTTGTCCGTCACCGTCGCGCTCAGGCTATGAGACCCCTCGCTCAGCTCCGGTAACGTGAAGCTCCAGTTGCCATTTTCATCCGCGACGACAGAACCCAGTATGGTATCTCCGTCATAAATCGTTATTGTTGCCCCAGCTTCTGCCGTCCCTTTAATCTCTGGGGTCGTATCGTCAGTGACATCTCCAGAATGCAGCACACCAGTGATGGGGCCCACATTGTCAATGACTGCTATGTTCTGTGCCGCGGTGGGTAGCTCGGTATCAGTATCGGAGTCGCTGTCAGCATCAGAATCACTATCCGCGTCGCTGTCAGCATCTGAATCACTATCTGAATCTGAATCCGAGTCGGAATCACTGTCAGAATCGGAATCACTATCCGAATCTGAATCCGAGTCGGAATCACTGTCAGAATCGGAATCACTATCCGAATCGCTGTCAGCATCCGTATCACTGTCGGAGTCTGAATCACTGTCAGCATCTGAATCGCTTTCAGAAACCGAAGAGTGGTGGTCTTTGTTTGAGGTGCCGGCAAACATCGCCGCAATGCCCAGCAAAGCTGCGCCCGCCATGACCCAACCAGCAATACTTTGTCCTGCGCCACCGGTCGCAATGACTTCAGAGAGATCGCTAATTAGCGAATAGTGTGCTCCATCAGTACCCGCTCCTTCCAACCACCATAATGCGCCAGTGTCATCATCCATAAGAACCAAATCACTGTGCTGTCCATGTTCATCCACAACGAAAAAGTTTTTAATTGTAACGGTGTCACCGTTATGGAGTTTTAGAACAAGATCATTACCTTGGCGGGTATACGAACTTATATCCTCACGCTTAACGTGCAGGACAACCACTGACTGCGTATTGAGATTAATTTGATTGCCATCAACGGTGTATTCAACACCTGTTTCTTTCACTGTCACATTTATATTTTTCATCAGGTTGCACCCTTGAGATGAAGACGCAGTCAGAGGTATGAGATAATTCTTAATTATGCACCTTATTAGATATACCAGTTCCTGGCGTCCCGCAAGGTTAAATAAAAACAGAAACCTTACATTCTGAAATAAATAAAAAACATTAAATTACAATCACTTAAAATAATAAACTTACATTTTTAAATGTTAATTAAGGCTATAATTAAAATCGTTACTCACGGTTATTACAATGAAGATAAAATCATGGATAATACATTTCTCATATCGTTAAACCTCCATTTAAGTACCAGGTGAAAAATTTCCGTGATATTAATCATAAAAATCACACAAGAAAAAACAAACATTTTTGAAAGATTCAAAAAAATTATCGCCGTTCCCCATGTATTTACCAGGGGGTTATTTATAAAAAATAAATTATCTATTGGAGAAGATTTTTCGTAATAAGGGAGATAAAGCCAGGAAGGTGTCCGTTAAATCCACAAAGATAATGCGCTTTATTTTTAAATAAAGAAACGTTTCGATGTAGTTTTAATTAAAATACTGTCCCTAAATAACTTAATTTATATTGATAATAAAAAACCCCGTCAGGCGGGGTTTTAGGTTTATCGGGCTAATCCCAATCGAGGGATCTCAATCGCCGGACAGCGATCCATCACCACGTTTAGACCGGCGTCTCGGGCGAGAACAGCCGCTTGTTCATTGATTACACCCAGCTGTAGCCAAAGCGTTTTCGCACCGATAGCCACCGCTTCCTGGGCAACGCCCCAGGCCGCTTCCGAATTACGGAAAACATCGACCATATCCACTTTTTCCGGCACGTCAGCAAGCGTGGCATACCCTTTTTGCCCCAGCAGCGTGGTACCCGCAACCTTAGGGGAAACGGGAATAACGTGATATCCCTGCTCCAGAAGATACTTCATCACCCGATAGCTTGGGCGATCAGGTTTGTCACTTGCCCCCACCAGGGCGATAGTCCGCGTCGAGGTCAAAATACCTACGATATCGTTTTCTTTCATCATCATCCTCCTGCTATTTAGCCCAAGTGTATGCTAATCCGGATGAACCCGCATGAGTCCTGACCTGCAGATGCGTCAAATTTTTTCATCCCGACGCTTGCAGCAACAGTCACTTCCAGTAATCTGTCTACAGGCCAAAATGTGGAATGAAATGATGGAACTAACAACACGTACCTTGCCAGCGCGCAAGCATATTGCGCTGGTTGCACACGATCACTGTAAAGATATGTTGATGAAATGGGTCGAGCGCCACCAGCAACTGCTGGCGCAACACACGCTATCGGCGACAGGAACGACCGGAAATCTGGTATCACGCGCGACCGGGCTGGAGGTACAGGCGATGCTAAGTGGTCCCATGGGCGGCGATCAGCAGGTAGGAGCGCTGATTTCAGAAGGTAAAATCGATGTATTGATTTTTTTCTGGGATCCGCTGAATGCCGTACCGCACGATCCGGATGTGAAAGCGTTATTACGTTTGGCGACGGTATGGAATATCCCCGTCGCCACCAACGTTTCGACCGCCGACTTTATTATCCAGTCCCCGCATTTCAACGACCCTGTTGATATCCTGATCCCTGATTATCAACGCTACCTTGCAGAGCGTCTGAAATAAGCCCCGCTGGCGGCCATGCCGCCAGTCATTATGGTTTTCTTGCTACCGGGACACTCAGCGCCTCTAACATTTCAACAAACGGGGAAGGTTGTTCTTTATTAAACAATAACCATACGCGCAGACGTGCGCGGGTGATGGCGACATACAGTAACCGCCTCTCTTCGGCATCGGGAAAATCCTCCGGCTGCGGTAATAGCGCCTGCTCCATAATCGACTCGCGTGCCGGTGCGGGAAACGCATCATCCCCCTCCTTAAGGCCAAGAATAATGGCGTAATCGGCTTGTTGCCCTTTGCTGGCATGAATAGTCATAAAATCGAGCTGCAGATGCGGCCAGCGCGTGGCGGCTTTCTCAAGCGCCACCGGCTTCAAATGATGATAACGAGCTAACAATAAAATCCGCTGTTCTCGTTTGACATAACCGCTCATTTTATCAAGCAGATCGTCGAGTTTGTCCTCCGCTAATAACGTCACCGCTTTTTTGTCCCCTGCGACAAGGCTGTTTAGCGGTTTCGTTAACTGATGCGGATTTTGTTGGATAAACCCGTTGGCGACCTCTCCTATCCGACTATTAAATCGGTACGTCGTATCCAGCGCACAGCAATCTCCTTCGCCAAAATAGTGATTAAAGGCTGTTGTTAAAGAGAGCTGAGCACCGCTAAAACGGTAGATAGCCTGCCAGTCATCGCCAACGGCAAACAGCGTAGTCTGCGTGTTTTGCCGACGTAACGCGGCGAGTAGGGACGCCCGCTGCGGGGAAATATCCTGAAACTCATCTACCAGAATATGCTTCCACGGGCTGACAAAGCGCCCCTTATCCAGAATATTAATCGCCTGATGAATCAGGCCGGAAAAATCGACGGCGTTTTCATCTTTTAATGCCGTTTTCCACGCTTTTAGCAAAGGGGCCATCAGCTTGACGCGCTTGCCAAAAAGATCGCGTACCTCTTCAGGTGCTCCAGCAATCATTTCCGCCTGCGAGCCGCCATGCATACGCATCAGGCTAACCCAGCGGTCAAGGCGACTGGCGATACGACGCTGCAGCGTTTTATCCTGCCAAAAATCCCCTTCCGGGATCTGCCAGTCCATTTCTTCTTCCAGCCACAGTCGCCAGCCTTTCGCCTGCGCTTTTTTCTCCTGGCACTGCTGCTGCCAGCTCTGGACTAAAAGTTTTTGCCGTGCGGCGCTGTCGTTCTCCAGCTTGCTGATCGTCGGAGCTTTTTTACTGCCCTGCTGAATAATATGCAGAGCCAGGGAATGAAAAGTTCGCGCAGAGATCTCTTCAGTTCCCAGACGCTCGCGGATGCGCTCATCCATCTCCTGCGCGGCTTGTCGACCAAACGCCAGGAGCAGAATCTGCTCGGCCGCCGCTTCGCCACGGGTCAATAGCCAGCCAGCGCGCGCCACTAACACGGAAGTTTTACCGCTTCCGGCGCCTGCCAGAACTAATAACGAACGCTCGCCGTTTACGACTGCGCGCGCCTGAGCCGGATTCAGCGGCGATGATTCTACCGCGGCAAAAAAGCCGCGGTATTGTTCCAGCATTGATTCAGTAAACGTTTGATTATGCTCGAGCCTGGCTTTCTCGGTGTTGCTCAACCAACTTTGACATTGCCGCCATAACTCGCGGCAGTTATCGAAAGCGTCAAGACGGGCTGTTGGTACAGGTAATCCGCCAAGCGCATGGCGGATTTTACGCTGGATATCGCTCACCTGCTGACGCGTCAACCATTTCCCCTCTGCGCTGGAACGCGCCACGTCAGCCAGCTGCTGGCGAAGGACATCAGCGGCGATATCGCTCATTTCCGCGCTCCACTGCTGCCAGAGCGTGTTCAAATGATGGTAAAAACGCTGGGTTTCATTCCATTCGGTGCCATGCAAACGCACAACTTTCTCGCCCGGCAGGATAAATTCCAGCTCCCCCCATACCAGACCACGCTTGCAATGGATTGATAATAACTGATTGAAAGGTATAAGATATTCATGGCTATCACCGGAAACCTTTACTCCGGCATTAAGAAGTTGCACCCTATCATAAGGATGCTGAGCCATGCGCTTGCCCAATGTTGTCGCTCTAAGTTCCATATAATGTCGAATTTCAATCAGGTTGGATGTTTTTAAGTTTAACCGCCAGCGACCGGGTGCTCCAGCGTAAAAAACGCTACAATGGCCAGGCCTTATTATCCACGGAATTAAACAGAGGGTTTATGCGTACCGTTCTGAATATTTTAAACTTTATCCTTGGCGGATTCGCCACCACGCTCGGCTGGCTTCTGGCGACGTTGGTCAGCATCGTGCTGATCTTTACGCTACCTCTCACCCGCTCCTGCTGGGAGATAACAAAACTCTCTCTTCTACCCTATGGTAATGAAGCCGTTCATGTTGATGAACTCGATCCTCAGGGAAAGAATAGCCTGCTAAACGCGGGTGGGACACTACTGAACATTTTATGGTTTATTTTCTTTGGCTGGTGGCTATGCCTGATGCACATTTTTTGTGGCATCGCACAATGCCTGACCATCATCGGCATTCCAGTTGGCATCGCCAATTTCAAAATCGCCGCTATTGCTTTATGGCCAGTAGGCCGTCGAGTCGTCTCCGTCGAGACTGCTCGTGCTGCGCGTGAAGCCAATGCGCGCCGCCGCTTTCAGTAACTGAATGGAACACAGAAATGCTCACCCCCCTGCTACGCCGCTATACCCGGAACAGCGCCTGGTTATATAACATCAGGATTTTTATCGCACTTTGCGGCACGACCGCGTTTCCCTGGTGGCTTGGCGAAGTAAAACTCACGATTCCTTTAACGCTTGGGGTCGTGGCAGCGGCGCTGACCGACCTTGATGACCGCCTGACAGGACGTCTGCGTAATCTGGCCATTACCCTCGTGTGCTTTTTTATTGCTTCGGCCTCGGTGGAACTGCTCTTTCCCTGGCCTTGGTTATTCGCAGCAGGATTAACCGTTTCTACCATCGGCTTTATTTTGCTCGGTGGGTTGGGCCAGCGCTATGCCACAATCGCCTTTGGCGCCTTGTTAATCGCCATCTATACCATGCTGGGGGTAACGCTTTATGGCCACTGGTATCTCCAGCCGCTGTTTTTGCTGGCCGGGGCGGTGTGGTACAACTTACTCACCCTCGCAGGGCATCTTATTTTCCCCATCCGTCCCCTACAGGACAACCTTGCACGCAGCTACGAGCAGTTAGCGCACTATCTGGAACTTAAATCGCGCCTGTTCGATCCGGATATTGAAGATGAAAGCCAGGCGCCTCTGTATGACCTGGCAATAGCCAACGGTCAGCTAGTGACAACCCTAAATCAGACCAAAGTTTCCCTGCTGACGCGCCTGCGCGGGGATCGCGGTCAGCGCGGAACGCGTCGCACCCTGCAGTATTACTTCGTGGCGCAGGACATCCACGAACGCGCTAGCTCTTCGCATATTCAATACCAAACGCTGCGCGATCGCTTTCGTTACAGTGACGTGATGTTCCGCTTTCAGCGCATGCTGTCAATGCAGGCGCAGGCATGCCAGAAACTGTCCCGAGCCATCCTGCAGCGCGAGCCCTACCTTCACGATACTCACTTTGAGCGCGCTTTTATGCACCTTGACGCCGCGCTCGATCGTGTAAAGGCCAGCGGCGCGCCGGCGGACCAGATCAAGGCATTAGGGTTTTTGCTTAATAACCTACGCGCAATTGACGCCCAGCTGGCGACAATTGAATCTGTCCAGACCACCGCGCAGTTCAGTCACAACACGGAAAACCTGTTGGCTGACGACCAGCCTGGCGGTTTTGGCGATGTCTGGCTGCGCTTGCGCAGTAATATGTCCCCCGAGTCCGCCCTGTTTCGCCATGCGGTTCGAATGTCATTGGTCCTGTGCGCTGGCTACGCTTTTATCCAGTTGACCGGGCTGAATCATGGTTACTGGATATTGCTGACCAGCCTGTTTGTTTGCCAGCCAAACTATAACGCGACTCGCCACCGGCTGGCGTTAAGGATAATCGGTACCCTTATCGGCGTGGCGATAGGTCTCCCGGTGCTGCTTCTCGTTCCATCCGTTGAAGGCCAGCTGTTTTTAATTGTTTTGACCGGCGTGCTGTTCTTCGCTTTCCGTAATGTGCAGTACGCCCATGCAACAATGTTCATTACCCTTCTGGTTTTGCTTTGCTTCAACCTCCTGGGTGAAGGTTTTGAAGTCGCCCTACCGCGTATATTTGATACGCTGATCGGCTGCGCTATCGCCTGGGCCGCTGTCAGCTTTATTTGGCCTGACTGGAAATTCCGCAATCTGCCGCGAGTACTTGAACAAGCAATCAACGCTAACTGCCGGTATTTAGACGCCATACTTGAGCAATATCATCAGGGACGCGACAACCGCCTTGCCTATCGCATTGCGCGAAGAGCAGCGCACAACAGGGACGGTGAATTGGCATCAGTAGTCTCAAACTTATCAACTGAACCAAGAGCGGGCTCGCAAATTCGAGAAACCGCTTTTCGTTTGTTGTGCCTGAACCACACTTTTACCAGCTATATTTCAGCCCTGGGCGCCCACAGGGAAAAGCTGACAACGCCAGATATCCTGGCGCTGCTGGACGATGCCGTTTGTTATGTTGATGACGCGCTGCACCACTCGCCGGCCGATGAGCAACGGGTACAGCAAGCTCTATCAAGCCTGCAGACCCGGATACAGCATCTCGACCCCCGTGCCGAGAGCAAGGAGCCGCTGGTACTTCAACAAATCGGGCTGCTACTGGCGCTGCTGCCAGAGATTTGTCGGCTACAGCGACAGGTTGAGATTCAACCTGAGTAGGCCTCCCTCTCCTGCATTTGTTCCGCCGCCCACTCCTCAAGCTCCTGACGCTGTTGCGTCGGGAGCGTGGCTGCATGAACGCCAGCAATAGCTCCCTGTAAACAATAAAGAATATTAACCGTTAACGCTTTATTCATTTTCCGTAACCTCAGCCAGGCTTCTTTGGCCCCAATCTTACGCAGCGTTAATTCATCTGTGATGCCTGAATTAATCAACTGTAGCTCCATGTGAAAACTGATATTTGGCAAATTTTTCAATCTCCCTGAATGCCGCTGCCGATGTTTTTCATAGCGAGCGCTCTGTAATGACAGCGCTGATAAATGAAAAAGCATTTTGCTATCCTGCCAAAGCCCTTCATCAATATGATAATACTTCAGCGCGACCAGACGACCATTCTTCTGCATCTTCAAAAGCGGGTTTTTATGCGCCACGCGGTACTCCGCGCTCTGCTCACAGACCCGAAGATAGATTTCCCCCTCGGCCATCATGGCAAATACGGTGTTATCTATCGCCAGGCTATAGCCACCAAATAAGGGCCGACAGCTTATTTTTCCTAATGGAGACAAACATGCCCGAAACTGATGGATCCTAAAACATACAAGTTTCTTCATGATTATTCCTTTGTTAATCATGTAAATAAGACATAAATTTGCTAACGGATCCGTTAATAAAGAAAATAAGTGACTTCTCTTCATGCGGCAACATGAATTATCTCTTTATTTTAATCAGCTTGTTTTTTTGCGAGCGGCTTTCAGAAAATAGCCTTTTGATGAAGTCAAAAGCAGGGAAAGTAAAATGCTTAATTAATATTAATCACATTAGAGCACAAAGTGGAGGGTATCTCTGGTCACTCGTATACGGTTAACATCATCATTTGTGAGAAGAATTTATCCAGGTAAAAAGCGCAACAACGATGAATTCACATTATGTACGCGCTGACATACGACGCTATCGGCACTTGCTTATTCCCAGAGATGTACAAATTTCATCCAGAAACAGAGAAAATAGTGTTGATCTTTCACCCTGCCGCATATACTGTATATGCATACAGTAAGCCACAGGCGGGATAGACTATGTTTACATCAGCTCACGCAAATCGTTCACCACTGACTTCTACTTCAGTACGTCGTCGCTCTCATGACGCTGCCGAACAGCCAGCTAACGGGCTGATCAGTGAAATAGTCTATCGAGAAGATCAGCCTATGATGACGCAGCTACTATTGCTTCCTTTATTACAGCAGCTTGGTCAGCAGTCACGCTGGCAGCTCTGGCTGACTCCACGGCAGAAGCTAAGCCGTGAATGGGTGCAGTCATCCGGTTTACCGCTGTCCAAGGTTATGCAGATCAGCCAGCTCTCCCCCGCTAATACCCTGGAGTCAATGGTTCGCTCACTGCGCACCGGAAATTATAGCGTCGTTATTGGCTGGCTATCAGAAGAACTGAGCATTGAGGAACATGAGCGACTGGTTGCCGCTGCAGAAGAGGGTCACGCAATGGGCTTTATCATGCGCCCGGTAAGAAATAACGATCAGCCAGGCAGACAACTTTCTGGGCTAAAAATTCACTCAAACCTGTATCATTAACCGAGTTTAGGATTAATCCTGGAATTTTTTTTGCCCTGACGCGAGATGGGCTTTCTTGATGGGCATTTTTGTTAAAATGCTTGTCTGATGCGGCTTCGCGACTTTTTTTGCCCCGAATAAGTTCAACCGTATTTGTTAAACATAGCGTACACAACCCTTTTTTTTCATATGCCTGACGGAGTTCACACTTGTAAGTTTCGAACTAAGTTGTAGACTTTACATCGCCAGGGGTGATCGGCTTACGCTGCATGTATCAGCATAGTTAACAACAAGTCACGCCCCGGGTGAAGGATTTAACCGTGAGGTCTTCTGAACCTTCATGGCGAATTTTGGATGATAATGAGGCGCAAAAAATGAAAAAGACAGCTATCGCGATTGCAGTGGCACTGGCTGGCTTCGCTACCGTAGCGCAGGCCGCTCCGAAAGATAACACCTGGTACGCAGGTGCTAAACTGGGCTGGTCCCAGTATCACGACACCGGTTTCTACGGTAACGGTTTCCAGGGCAACAACGGCCCGACCCGTAACGATCAGCTGGGTGCTGGTGCGTTTGGTGGTTACCAGGTTAACCCGTACCTCGGTTTTGAAATGGGCTACGACTGGCTGGGCCGTATGGCTTATAAAGGCAGCGTTGACAATGGCGCTTTCAAAGCTCAGGGCGTTCAGCTGACTGCTAAACTGGGTTACCCGATCACTGACGATCTGGATATCTATACCCGTCTGGGTGGTATGGTTTGGCGCGCAGACTCCAAAGGTAACTACGCTTCTACCGGCGTTTCCCGTAGCGAACACGACACTGGCGTATCTCCGGTATTCGCGGGCGGCTTAGAGTGGGCTGTTACTCGTGACATCGCAACCCGTCTGGAATACCAGTGGGTTAACAACATCGGCGACGCTGGCACCGTTGGTACCCGTCCTGATAACGGCATGCTGAGCCTGGGCGTTTCCTACCGTTTCGGTCAGGACGATGTTGCTCCGGTTGTAGCTCCGGCTCCGGCTCCGGCTCCAGAAGTGACTACCAAGCACTTCACCCTGAAGTCTGACGTTCTGTTCAACTTCAACAAATCTACTCTGAAACCAGAAGGCCAGCAGGCTCTGGATCAGCTGTATACCCAGCTGAGCAACATGGACCCGAAAGACGGTTCCGCAGTTGTTCTGGGCTACACCGACCGTATCGGTTCCGATGCCTACAACCAGCAGCTGTCTGAGAAACGTGCTCAGTCCGTTGTTGATTACCTGGTATCCAAAGGTATCCCGGCTAGCAAAATCTCCGCTCGCGGTATGGGTGAATCCAACCCGGTTACTGGCAACACCTGTGACAACGTGAAAGCTCGTGCAGCTCTGATTGACTGCCTGGGTCCGGATCGTCGCGTAGAGATCGAAGTTAAAGGCTACAAAGACGTCGTAACTCAGCCGCAGGCTTAAGTTATATCGTCAATAAAAAACCCCGCAATGCGGGGTTTTTTTTGGCTTAAATTCCGCATTCAAAAAAAACAGCAGAATCCCGGCGCCAGCATCGCTACTCTTTACCTAGCAGCACCTGCAAATCATGCTTCAGGCTGGACATCTTGCTGGCATACTTCTCTTTATGCTCAGCATCCTCAATTAACTGCACGATAGTTTCCGACAGCGTTTTACCCCGTCTTTGCGCCAGACCTGCAAGGCGCTGCCAGACCACGAATTCAAGGTCGATAGACTTTTTACGCGTATGCTGATGCTCCGCGTTGAAGTGACGCTTACGTCGAGCGCGGATAGTCTGCTTCATGCGGTTCACTAGCTCTGGATTCATATGCTGCTCAATCCAGGTATTCACCAGCACGGGTTCATTTTCGAGCGTCAGTAATACATCGACCGCGGCTTGCGCAGCGCTGGCTTCAATGTAGCGGGTAATAAGCTCACCTTCCCGATGCTTTTTTACCAGATAAGTCCATTTCCAGCCGCTTTCAAGATTTTCCAGTTGTTGATATTTCATTGCGATCTCAATGTGACCGTGTAACTCATTTCAGGATATCAGTTTTTTCCTGATGTGCTGAGAATAAATCATCTTTAGTGATGTTGGTAGATTCGTTATCACCACGACAATCGCAATCCCCCGTGTGCTCAGACGCCGCATAATGTATAATCGCGCGTTTTACATCTGACTAAAAAACAGCGACTTTGACCATTACGAAACTTACCCGAAACGACCTTGCTCCTGATACGGAAAGTTATCAGGCGCTGTTTGCACAAGCCGACCTGGCGCACGCAGAGGAATCCCTCTCAGGCGAACTGCAACCCCGTCTCTTTTATGCCCTGGAGCAGCTACTGGTCACTCCAGCCATTTCGCCATTTATGCTGGTTAAAATTCCGGAAGAACCGGAGTACCTGCAATGGTTAGCTAACGAAACCCGAACTTTACATCAACCGGCAGCAACACTCTGTGGCGTTCACTATCAGGTTGATGGCGGAAAAATCTCTCTTACGCCGGCGCAGACTGCTGAAGATAATTTCGCCAGCGTTGCCCCGGTAGAAGCCGCTGACTGGATCGAAGCAGAACAGCTGTTTGGCTGCGTGCGCCAGTTTAATGGTGAAATCACCCTACAACCCGGTCTGGTCCATCGCGCCAACGGCGGCGTATTGATTCTCTCCCTGCGCGCCTTACTGGCTCAGCCCCTACTGTGGATGCGGCTAAAAAACATGGTGGCCCGCCAGCGTTTTGACTGGCTGTCATTCGATGAGTCTCGCCCTCTTCCGGTGAGCATCCCTTCTATGCCCCTGAGCCTGAAAGTGATCCTCGTGGGCGAGCGGGAATCCCTGGCTGATTTCCAGGAGATGGAACCCGAGCTTTCTGCGCAGGCTATCTACAGCGAATATGAAGATAACCTGCAAATTGCTGATGCAGATACGCTGAAGCAATGGTGCCAGTGGGTCTGGCAAAATGCTCAACAGCTTGAACTTCCGGGACTGTCCGCTAACGCCTGGCCGCTGCTGATTCAGGAAGGCGCGCGTTATACCGGCGATCAGGAAACTTTGCCGCTGTGCGTTCTCTGGATTGCCCGCCAGCTTAGAGAAGCCGCCGCGTTCTGTGAAGGTGAAGAGATTCGCGCCGAAGAGATACAAACCATGCTGGAGCGTCGTCTGTGGCGCGAGGGCTATCTTGCTGAGCGCATCCAGGATGAAATCCTGCAGGAGCAGATCCTGATCGAAACCGAAGGCGAATGCGTAGGACAAATCAACGCACTCTCTGTCATTGAGTTTCCGGGTCACCCTCGCGCGTTTGGCGAGCCTTCGCGTATCAGCTGCGTCGTGCATATTGGCGACGGCGAATTCATCGACGTTGAACGCAAGGCCGAGCTGGGCGGCAACATTCACGCAAAAGGCATGATGATCATGCAGGCGTTTCTGATGTCCGAGCTGGAGCTCGAACAACAGCTTCCCTTCACCGCCTCCCTGACCTTCGAGCAGTCCTACAGCGAAGTGGATGGCGATAGCGCCTCCATGGCCGAACTGTGCGCGCTAATCAGTTCGCTGGCCAATGTACCGATTAATCAGAGCATCGCCGTTACCGGCTCTGTCGATCAGTTTGGTCGCGTACAGCCGGTTGGCGGGCTCAACGAGAAAATTGAGGGCTTCTTCGCTATTTGCCAACAGCGTGGGCTGACCGGCAAACAGGGCGTCGTCATCCCCTCCGCCAACGTTCGTCATCTGAGCCTGGCACAAGAACTGCAGCAGGCCGTTGCGGATGAGCAGTTCTTTATATGGGCAGTCGATGACGTGTCGGAAGCGCTGCCCATTCTGACCCAGTTGCTCTGGGACGGCGAAGGACAAACTTTACGGCAAACCATTCAGGAACGAATTGCGCAGGCGACACAGCAAGAGAGTCGTCATCGCTTTCCGTGGCCGCTACGCTGGTTAGGCGGTTCAGGTTCGAACTGATCGGACTTGTTCAGCGTACACGTGTTAGCTATCCTGCGTCCCGAACTCAAAATAAGGCTTACTGAAAACATGGTAGATAAACGCGAATCCTATACAAAAGAAGACCTTCTTGCCTCTGGTCGTGGTGAACTATTTGGTGCAAAAGGCCCCCAGCTGCCGGCACCAAGTATGCTGATGATGGACCGCGTCATCAAAATGAGCGAAACCGGTGGTAACTATGACAAAGGTTATGTTGAGGCAGAACTCGATATTAACCCGGACCTGTGGTTCTTCGGTTGCCATTTCATTGGTGACCCGGTAATGCCGGGCTGCCTGGGTCTGGATGCCATGTGGCAGCTGGTTGGTTTCTACCTGGGCTGGTTAGGCGGTGAAGGTAAAGGCCGTGCATTAGGCGTGGGTGAAGTTAAGCTCACTGGCCAGATACTGCCAACGGCGAAGAAAGTGACCTACCGTATTCATTTCAAACGCGTGATAAACCGTCGTTTGATTATGGGCCTGGCGGATGGCGAAGTGCTGGTTGACGGTCGTCTGATTTACACCGCAACCGACCTGAAAGTGGGCCTGTTCCAGGACACTTCCGCATTCTGATAAGCAGTGACCCGTTAGAAAAGGCGAAGCCCCCGCGCAGCGGAGGCTTCTTTTTTAAAGAGACAGTCAGGCAGTTTGTACCCTGTCCTCCATGGCTTCTCGCCAGCCTCCTAGCCAATAAGACCTTTGGTTTAAGGTCTGGTAAGGACACATTTCCTTCGACCTTCCGGTAATACCGGCCTGGTACCCACGCTGATGTGCCCGTTCCAGGCGATCTCGTTTTTGTCTCTTCATGCCTCGTTTCCCTCATTCTTTGATCTGGTGGAAAAGAAAACAATGGTCACTTAATGCGCAACCACGGTTAACGAATACCGCGAATCAGAGATAGCGTCAATGCGCAAAATTCACGCCATTGTCATATTTGTGAGCTACATGAAAGTTCGTTTGTACAAAAACTGTGAACCAGCACAAGTAACAATCTGATGAGACAAACAAAAAGCCACTGCGATTTTCATTCTCGCAGCGGCCTTTTACTCTTATGAATTTTACTTATGGCAGACGATTAAGCTCGCTGGCAATCGCGGTTGCTTCCTGAGTCCAGGCCTGAGCTAACGTTTTCACCATCGCGTCGTAGCCATCCTCTTGCTGCTTAAGCTCAATATGGAACGGCCGCTTGATCAGCTGCCCTTGATGCTTCAGCAGCCACTCGCCGCTGACGATTACCCGGCCATCGTAACGACCGTGAAAACCACTAACGGATACGTTCAGCGTATCTTGCTCGCTACCCAGCGGTTGAGAAGCGACAACCCATCCCGGTAGCTGGTTGCTAAGGTTCGCCACCAGCGTTGTTCTCAGCTGTTGATCGAGCGGGCTAGCCCATAGATTGTTGTTGGCAATCACATACTGAACATCGGTGGTCTGATAAACCACCCCGTTACCGGCCAGATAATCTGGAATGCTAACCTGCTCAACCCACAGCAAATTTTTGCTTTGATGGGCGGCGCTTTGCGCGCCTCCCTGCGCCACCGGAAGCTGATAGTAAGTTTTACTCTCGCCGCCGCTGCTGCATGCCGTCAGCGCGCATACCGCCGCCGCTATTAGCCATTTCTTCATTATTTCGCTCCCTTCGGCTGTGGATCTTTTTTATCCTTCGCCTCAAATACCAGCGCATTGCTCTTATCATTGAGCGTTTTCAGTACCGGCTGCAGTTCGCGAAGAACCTGGTCGAGACGCTGCATGTCCGCAACCATCTTATTGTATGCCGCAGATCCCGGCTGGAAGCCTTGCATACTACGATTAAGTTCACGCAACGTATTCTGCATATCGCCCGGTAGCTGCTGCATCGACTGACTTGACGTTATCTTGTTCAGACTATCCAGCGTCGCCTGTACGTGCTGCATCGTTTTTTCACTTTGCGCCAGCGTACTGGTTGCCTGCTCCAGCAGCGGGTTAATTGGCAGATTATTAATCTTATCCAGCGCATCCATCAGCCGCTGCTGGATCTGCGCCAGGCCACCGCTCACGGTTGGAATAATCGGATATCCGCCAAACTCCTGGAACTTGCCGCGCGCTGGCGCTTTCGGGTAGAAGTCGAGATCGATATACAGCGCCCCGGTGACCAGGTTACCGGTTTTAAGTGAACCACGCAGTCCACGGTTCATCAGATCATCGATATGCTTACGAATGTCAGGATCGGTGCCTAACTGATTGATCAAGCGTTCAGGCTCAATCCGCACTTCGACCGGAATACGATAGTCATCGTTTAAGCTCTGCTTCAGACCGGGGATAAAGAACGGTACTTTACCCACGGTCCCAAGGCGGATACCGCGGAACTCAACCGGCGCGCCGGGTTGCAGACCGCGAATCGAATCTTTAAAGAACATCACGTAGTCAATATGCTGAGTAAACACTGAATCCTGAATGCTGCGCTGGTCGTCAAACAGATGATATTCGGTTTTATTCGCCACCGGCTCACCTAACGGCAACCCTTCGGGAATATCAAAGCTGACGCCGCCGCCAAACAGGGTCGACAGCGATCCCATTTCAACGCGCATACCGGCAGCGGTCAGATCCACCGCAATACCGCTATCCTTCCAGAAGCGCACGTTATTGGTTACCAGCCGATCGTTAGGCGCACTGATAAACAGTTGATAAGTAATGTTCCGTTTTTGCGCATCGAAAGTGCTGGTTTCAACTGAACCTACGCGATAGCCGCGGAAAAGCACCGGATCGCCGGGTGAAAGCTGACCCGCTTTGCTGCTTTCCAGCAGGATGCGAATACCTTTAGCATCAGGGGATGCCAACGGTGGTGAATCCAGCAGCGGATACTGCGACGGGACAGAACCTTTGGTACCGGGCTGCAGTTCGATATAGGCGCCGGATAACAGCGTCCCCAGACCGCTAATCCCTTCACGACCGACCTGCGGTTTAACCACCCAAAAAACCGAATCCTGATGCAGCAGTTTTTCCATGCCTGAATTCAGCCGGGCTTTAACTTCCACGTGGGTCAGGTCATCCGTCAGCGTTGCGCTTTCAATCACGCCGACATCAACGCTGCGGCTTTTGATCCGGGTTTTCCCCCCTTCAATTCCCTCAGCGTTAGTCGTAATCAGGGTCACTTCCGGCCCCTGGTGACTATAGTGATAAAAAAGAATCCAGGCACCAATGAGCGCCGTAACTATCGGGAAGATCCACACCGGTGACCAGTTTTTCACCTTTTGCACCTTCGCTTCTCCGCTCTTATTTTCCATGCTGCAGTCTTTCCTCATGGCTTGAATCTGGCTCACGATCCCACAATAAACGAGGGTCAAACGTCATGGCCGAAAACATTGTCATTACTACGACCAGCGCAAACATCACAGCTCCTATCGCCGGATAGATATTCATTAATCCACCGATGCGTACCAGAGCGGAGAGGACTGCGATAACAAACACATCAATCATTGACCAGCGGCCAACAAACTCGACGACTTCATAGATCAGATGCATGCGCTCCGAGTCGCGATCTCCCTTGCCGCTTGCGTTCCAGCATAGCCAGCCAATGGCGATCATCTTTAACGTCGGCACCATAATACTGGCGATAAATATCACCATAGCAACCGGATACGATCCTTCACTCCATAGCAGGATCACCCCCGCCATAATAGTGGAGGGCATTTTATCGCCCAGCAGGTCGGTAATCATGATCGGCAAAATATTGGCGGGCATATAGAGGATCAATGAAGTCACCAGCAGCGCCAGCGTCCACTGCAGGCTGTTTTTACGCCGGGCGGTTCCCTTGGTACGGCAGCGTGGACAAACAGCCTCATCCACGGGCAAAACCGCCGTGCAGCATGAACACGAGCGTAGACCCTGGCGCAAACCGGAAACGCCGACTTTCAACGGCTGTTTAATCGGCGGCATTGGCGCAATATCATCCCATAACCAGCGGCGATCCACGCACTGGAACGTTCGCAGCTGTAACAGGCAGAACATACACCAGGGAATAAAACTCAGGCCGATGCCGATATCGCCGTATGCCATCAGCTTAACGAAGCTAACCAGTACTCCGGCGAGGAAGATCTCCGCCATCCCCCAGGTTTTAAGGTGAAACAGGATCCGCGCCAGAAAGGCTTTTAACCCGGAAGGCATGCTCACCCGGTTGACCAGTAGCAGTATAGTGACCAGGCAGAATGCCGGCACCAGCTGTACGAACAGTAAAAAGAAAGTCCCGAGGCTGGCGTAATCCTCGGTAAACAGCACATTTGGAATTTCCAGTAGCTCAATTTCGCTGCTGATCCCCCCAACCTTCATATAGATGAAGGGAAACAGATTGGCCAGCAGCAGCATGAACAACGCGACCAGCGCGTAGGCTGTGGGACGCTGCCGGGGAGCGTCCCATGACGTTGTTAATGTCGTTCCGCAACGCGGACACGTAGCTTTCTGGCGATGCTCCAGCTGCGGCAAAGCCACCAGCAGATCACATTGTCGACACAGGATATGCCGCGCAGCATGATGATGATCGCACATGAAAACTCCTCAGCTTACGCGCCGTTTTTTAATCCTTCGAGATATTCCCAGCGTTCGAAGGCGGTTTCTAGCGCCTGCTCCGCTTCACTCAGCTGCGCAAGCACCTGCTGCGTATGGTCATGCGATTGCCCAAAGAAAGAAGGGTCGGCAACCTGCTCCTGCAAATTCTGCAGCTGGGCTTCCAGCTCTTCCAGTTTCTGCGGCAGCTGTTCCAGCTCGCGCTGCAGGTTATAGCTTAGTTTGCTGGCAGCGCGTTTGACACTTTCTGCTTTCGGTTGAGCAACTTCAACAGTCTTTTTAGAAACCGACTGCTTTTTCGCCAGATACTGGGCCTGCTGACCGCGTGCGTCATGATAGCCGCCAACGTATTGACCAATTTGTCCCGCGCCTTCGAAGATCCAACACTCCGTTACCGTGTTATCAACAAATTGACGGTCGTGGCTAACCAGCATCACCGTTCCCTGATAGCCGTCAACCAGCTCTTCCAGCAGTTCCAGGGTTTCGACATCCAGATCGTTTGTCGGTTCATCGAGAATCAACAGGTTACTGGGCTTGAGAAACAGACGCGCCAGCAACAGACGGTTACGCTCACCGCCCGACAGCGCGCGCACCGGCGTCATCGCGCGTTTCGGATGGAACATAAAGTCCTGCAGATAGCCCAGGACGTGGCGCGGCTTGCCGTTCACCATCACTTCCTGTTTACCTTCCGCAAGGTTATCCATCACCGTTTTATCCGGATCAAGTTCCGCGCGGTGCTGGTCGAAGTAAGCCACCTCCAGCTTGGTACCCACGTGAATACGTCCGCTATCCGCCTGCAGTTGACCGAGCATCAGCTTTAGCAGCGTGGTTTTGCCGCAGCCGTTCGGGCCAATCAGCGCAATTTTGTCACCTCGCTGGATTTGGGCGGTGAAATCTTTCACCAGCACCTTGCCATCAACCTGGTAGTTGACGTTCTCCATTTCGAACACGATCTTGCCCGAACGCGCGGCCTCTTCGACCTGCATCTTCGCACTGCCCATCACTTCACGGCGCTCACCGCGCTCGCGACGCATGGCTTTTAACGCCCGTACGCGCCCTTCGTTACGGGTACGACGCGCTTTGATCCCCTGGCGGATCCACACTTCTTCCTGCGCCAGCTTGCGATCGAACTCCGCGTTCTGTAATTCCTCCACGCGCAGCGCTTCTTCTTTATCCAGCAGATACTGATCGTAGTTACCCGGATAGGTGACCAGCTTGCCGCGATCGAGATCGACAATGCGCGTCGCCATATTGCGGATAAAGGAACGGTCGTGCGAAATAAAAATAATAGTGCCTTTGAACATCTTCAGGAAACCTTCCAGCCAGTCGATAGTTTCAATATCGAGGTGGTTGGTCGGTTCGTCGAGCAGCAGCACGCGCGGCCCGCTGACCAGCGCGCGGCCAAGGGCCGCTTTACGCAGCCAGCCGCCGGAAAGCGAGGAGAGCTCGGCGTTAGGATCGAGACTGAGCTGTTCCAGCACTTCATTAATGCGGCTATCGAGCTGCCACAGGCCTAAGTTATCCAGTTGCTCCTGAAGACGCGCCAGTTCGTTCAGATTCTTATCACTCGGATCGGTCATCACCAGCTGCGAAACATCGTGATAGCCCTTGAGATAAGCCGCTTGTTCCGCAATCCCTTCGGCCACAAAGTCGTAAACGGTGCCGGTTACATTACGCGGCGGATCCTGCTGTAAACGTGCCACAACCAGATCCAGTTCATAGATAATGCGCCCGTCATCAAGACCCTGTTCACGATTGAGGATCTTCATCAGGGTCGATTTACCCGCACCGTTGCGCCCTACCAGGCAGACGCGTTCGTTATCTTCGATATGCAGTTCAGCATTATCCAGCAGCGGCGCATCGCTGAAAGAGAGCCAGGCGCCGTGCATACTAATTAAAGACATTCTTTATTCCTTTCAGGCTGCGGTAATCAGCCAGCAGTTGTGAATCTGACGGTTGCGGGCAAAATCCTGAGACAGCGTTTTTTGCGTGATCTCCTGCGCCTTCAGGCCCAGTTGCTCCAGCCCGTCATGATCCATACGGAAACCGCGTTTGTTGTTCGAGAACATAATCGTGCCGCCTTTACGCAGCAGACGTTTTAAATCGGTCATCAGGCGCAAATGGTCGCGCTGAACGTCAAACGCATCATCCATACGCTTGGAGTTGGAGAAGGTTGGCGGATCGATAAAGATCAGGTCGAACTGCTCGGTCGTCTCCCGCAGCCAGCCCAGCACATCGGCCTGCATCAGGCGATGCGCGCGGCCGGTTAAGCCATTGAGGCGCAGGTTACGTTCAGCCCATTCAAGATAGGTACGTGACATATCGACCGTCGTCGTGGAACGCGCGCCGCCAAGGCCGGCATGGACGCTGGCGCTGCCGGTGTAGGAGAAAAGGTTGAGGAAGTCTTTGCCTTTACTCATCTGGCCCAGCATGCGGCGAGCGATACGATGGTCGAGGAATAGCCCGGTATCCAGGTAGTCGGTCAGGTTGACCCACAGACGCGCGTTATACTCCTGTATCTCAATGAACTCACCCTTTTCGCCCATTTTTTGATACTGGTTTTTACCTTTCTGCCGTTCGCGAGTTTTCAGTACCAGCTTGTTCGGCGCAATCCCCAGTACGGCAATGGTGGCGGCAATAATATCAAACAGGCGCTGGCGGGCTTTATGCGCATCAACGGTTTTCGGCGGCGCATACTCCTGCACCACCACCCAATCGGCGTAGCGGTCGATAGCGACGTTATACTCCGGGAGGTCGGCATCATACAGGCGATAGCATTCAATACCTTCCTGACGCGCCCACTTCTCGTATTTTTTCAGGTTCTTGCGCAGACGGTTGGCGAAATCTTCCGCCAGCATAGCGGTTTTGCCGCCTTCGTTTTCCGCAAGATGGTAGTTCTTCTGTACGCAGTCGAGCGGGCCGTTTTTCGCTTTAAACTGTTTATCAGCACGAAGCTGCAGGCAGCTTAGCAGATCCGGCGAGGCGCTAAACAGCGACAGGTTCCAGCCGCCAAACTGGTTTTTCATGATCCGCCCCAGCAGGCTATGCAGGGCAATCAGCGCCGGTTCACTCTCCAGACGCTCGCCGTACGGCGGGTTGCTAATCACCGTGCCATAAGGGCCCTTCGGCAGTGGGTTGCTAAGCTGGGCAACATCTTTCACTTCGAAGGTAATCAGTTCGCCAATACCGGCTCGGCGGGCGTTACGCTGCGCGCGTTCGATAACGCGGGCGTCAACGTCGGAACCGTAAAAGCGCGATTCATACGCCGCAAGTCCCTGACGGGCGCGGGTTTGCGCTTCGGCTTTCACTTCTTTCCAGATAGCATCGTCATGCTGCGCCCAGCCGCCGAAACCCCAGTGACCACGGTGTAAACCCGGCGCACGATCGGTGGCCAGCATCGCCGCTTCAATCAGCAGCGTACCGGATCCGCACATCGGATCGAGCAGCGGCGTACCCGTAGCCCAGCCGGAACGCATCACTATCGCCGCGGCCAGGTTTTCTTTGATTGGCGCCATGCCGGTCCCATCGCGGTAGCCGCGCAGGTGCAAGCCCTCGCCGCTGAGATCCAGGGAAATATGCGCGGTCTCTTTATTCAGCCAGACGTTAATTCGTAGATCGGGGTTTTCACGATCGACGTTGGGACGCGGCAGATTCTTACGCGTAAAGCTGTCTACGATGGCGTCTTTAACCTTCAACGCCCCGTACTGACTGTTACGAATCTCTTCGTTCAGCCCGCTAAAGTGCACGGCAAAAGTGGCATCCTGGGTGAAAATCTCCGTCCATGGAATAGCCTGTACGCCAAGATACAGATCCAGGTCGCTGTAGACGCTGCACTGCCCCAGCGGCAGCATAATCCGCGAAGCCAGCCGGCTCCACATCAGGCTTTGATACAGCAACCGCGTATCTCCCTGAAAATGGACCCCGCCCTGGACCAACTGGCAGTCCACCGCGCCCAGCCCTTCCAGTTCAGTTTTTAACAGCTCTTCCAGCCCACGAGCCGTACTGGCAAACAGAGAATTCATATCGTCACTTTTACTAAAAGAAAATTGGTGCGCATTATAGCCAATATGCGCCCTATGTCATAAAGTTAAAGGCTTATTTTTAAAGCCAGGGGCAGCGTATGGTCACCCTTTCGCGTCTTTTCGTTCATCCCGTCAAATCAATGCGGGGAATTGGGCTCAGCCACGCTTATGCAGATATCAGCGGGCTAGCCTTCGATCGTATCTTTATGGTGACGGAAACCGATGGCACCTTCATCACCGCCCGTCAGTTTCCGCAAATGGTTAAGTTTATTCCGGCGCCGCTCCATGATGGTCTGCATCTGACCGCGCCGGACGGCAGCAGCGCGGTGGTCCGCTTCAGCGATTTCTCGACGCAGCAGGAGCCTACCGAAGTCTGGGGTAACCACTTTACCGCCCTGATTGCCCCATCCGCGGTCAACCAGTGGCTAAGCGGATTCTTTAACCGCAGCGTTCAGCTCCGCTGGCTGAGTCCGCAGCTCAGCCGCAGGGTGCAACGTCACGATGCCGTGCCCCTCTCCTTCGCCGACGGTTTTCCCTACCTGCTGGCCAATGAGGCTTCACTACGCGATTTGCAAAAACGTTGCCCGGCCAGCGTAAGCATAGAACAATTTCGCCCGAATCTTCTGGTGACCGGCGCGGCCGCCTGGGAGGAGGATACGTGGAAAGTGGTGCGCATTGGCGAGGTCATTTTTGATGTCGCTAAACCGTGCAGCCGCTGCATATTGACGACCGTCAGCCCGGAGCGCGGGCAAAAGCATCCTGCCGGCGAGCCCTTAAGCACGCTGCAGAGTTTCCGCACGGCGCTGGATAACGGCGATGTCGATTTCGGCCTGAACCTGATCGCGCGAAATAGCGGCGTAATCCGCGTGGGCGATGAGTTAGAAGTGCTGGCCCGCGGCCCGGCGAAGGCCTACGGCGCAGGCGAGAGTGATAATACGCCGGCACCTGAAGCGCAGCAGAACGCGACGGTAGAAATAGTCTGGCAGGGAGTGAGCTTTACCGGTAATAATCAGCAAATCCTGCTGGAGCAGCTGGAACAACAGGGAATTCGCATTCCTTACTCATGTCGGGCAGGAATCTGCGGCAGTTGCCGCATCCGGCTGGAAGAAGGGGAAGTCAGCGCGCTGAAGAAAAACGCGGTAGCCGCCGATGGCACTATTCTGTGCTGTAGCTGCGTACCGAAAACCGCGGTGAGGCTGACGCCTTAAACCGCCTGGCCCAGGCTGTAGCTGGCGACACCTGGCGCTGGCTGCAGTCTGTCATTCATAATTTTAATCACATCGCCCAGTTGCATCACGCGGCCGGCAAGCGTCAGACCGGGCTGAGCTAACAGGCATAGCGCGGCGTTTTCGCCGGGCTCAACCACCAACAGATTGACCTGCTGGCCGGTATCGCTGAGCCATGCGCTGGCGGCATCGCCAACGCCGGGCTGCCAGCTCTCTTCATGAGTATTGAAGTGCCAGCTTTTCGGCATTTGCGGTTTGAGAAAACGAATGGCGACCAGCGCATTAAGCACTAATTCTGCACGCTGTTCTTTTGTTAATTCGAGGTCGCGGCATTTTTCTTCAAAGGAAAAATAGAGCGCGGCATCATCAACGCAAAATCCGGAAGGCGCGAAGGCGTCGGGCGTCAACATTCGGCGGGCAAAACGCGACCTGAATAACATACCATTAGCCAGATCGAGCATCATGCGGTCATGCTCTTCATCATAATACCAGCGCCAGTTATCGTCAGGTTTGATCCGCATTTCTACCCCCGTCCTCTTCCACTTCCATCTGTAATTAACAGGTAAACTGCTACAGAATATTTCCAAAATTAAGAAAAGACTAAAATGTTTAAATAAGCAACAATGAAGGAATATAAAACAACCAGGGCTATAAATAAAGCCCTGGTGAAGTATCAGAAGGGGAAAAGATTAGATATGGGTAACAATTTCTTTAATCAGCGGCGGACCTTTAAAAATAAATCCGGAATAAATCTGCACCAGCGTCGCTCCGGCGGCTATCTTTTCCCGGGCGGCAATCACCGAGTCAATACCGCCGACTCCGATAATGGGCAGACGGCCATTTAATTCCGCAGACAGCATACGGATAATTTCCGTACTCTTTAGCTGCAAAGGACGTCCGCTAAGCCCACCGGTTTCATCACAATGTTTCATCCCCTGTACCAGCGATCGATCCAAAGTCGTATTGGTGGCAATCACGCCATCTATATTATGCCGGACTAAACTGTCCGCCACCTGGATCAATTCTTCGACGGAAAGATCCGGTGCGATCTTTACGGCCACAGGAACATATTTCTGGTGCTTCTCTTGTAGCTCACGTTGCTTATTTTTAATACCAGAGAGCAAATCATCCAACGCGTCTCCGTATTGTAAAGTACGCAAGCCTGGGGTATTCGGCGAAGAGATATTAATGGCGATATAGCCGGCATAAGCATAGATTTTTTCCATACAAATCAGATAATCATCTTTACCTTGTTCTACCGGGGTATCTTTATTCTTGCCGATATTAATCCCCAGAATGCCGTCAAAATGCGCCTTTTTTACGTTCTCAACGAGGTTATCAACACCGTGGTTATTAAAGCCCATGCGGTTGATCAACCCTTCAGCATCGACCAGGCGGAAGATCCTTGGCTTATCGTTGCCCGGCTGCGGGCGTGGGGTCACGGTGCCAATTTCAATGGAACCAAAACCCATCGCGCCGAGCGCATCAATGCACTCGCCATTTTTATCCAGCCCGGCGGCCAGGCCCAGCGGATTCTTAAATGTGAGCCCCATACAGGTCACCGGTTTTGTCGGCACCTTCTGGCGAACCAACATTTCCAGCGGGGTACCCGAAACACGGCGTAATTGTTGAAAAGTGACTTCATGAGCGCGCTCAGGATCGAGCTGAAAAAGGGCTTTACGAACGAAGGGGTAGTACATGAACTCTCCTGGATTCCCGGTGTGCAAACCGGGGGCGTATTATGTGCGATCCACCCCTGAAAGGGAATTGACCTACGACAAAAAATCTCATCTCCGACGCAAACGTTTACCTTTCTCCCACTCGTTATGCACTTTCTGACAATCCAACGCCGGATAAATCATTTAGGGAAATAAAAGCGCTCTGTCACACTGCAGCTAAATGTTATCAATTATAGATAAATGCGAATATTTAGTTATAAGGAGTGAGTATGCGAGTCATCACACTTGCGGGCAGCCCGCGTTACCCTTCCCGCTCCAGCGCGCTTCTGGAATATGCCAGAGAGACGCTCTCCGCGGCGGATATTGAAGTCTGCCACTGGCACCTGCAGAATTTTGCCCCGGAAGACCTGCTCTACGCTCGCTTTGATAACCCCGCCCTCCATGCGCTGAATGAACAGCTTGCCGGCGCCGATGGGCTGATCATCGCGACCCCCGTCTATAAAGCCTCTTTTTCTGGTGCGTTAAAGACGCTTCTGGACCTGCTGCCGGAGCGCGCGCTGGAGGGAAAAATCGTTCTGCCGCTGGCTACTGGCGGAACCATCGCCCATATGCTGGCGGTGGATTACGCCTTAAAACCGGTACTCAACGCGCTGAAAGCTCAGGAGATCCTGCACGGCGTTTTTGCTGATGATAGTCAGGTCACGGATTATCAGCATAAACCGCAATTTACCCCGAATCTGCAGGGTCGCCTCGACCAGGCGCTGGAAACCTTCTGGCAAGCGCTGCATCGTCCCAGCAGCCGCGCGCCGGCGCTGAAAAATTTACAGCAGGTTGCGCATGTTTAAAAATCCCGCGTTGATGCCCGTATCCAGGCAAAACGGTCAAGAATAAAGGAACACTCTATGGCGACGCTTTCGCAAAAATTCCTGATCCGCGTAGCCCCTTGGCTTTTGCCGGTCGGCAGCGTGATCGTCTGGCAATTCGCCTCCTCCGTCGGTTGGCTATCGACTCGTATTTTACCGTCGCCGGAAGGAGTGCTAAAAGCCTTCTGGACGCTCTCCGCCAGCGGCGAGCTTTGGCAGCATCTGGCTATCAGCTCATGGCGGGCGCTTATTGGTTTCAGCATCGGCGGTTCTATTGGCCTGGTTCTCGGGCTGATTAGCGGCCTGTCGCGCTGGGGCGAACGCCTGCTGGATACCTCCATTCAGATGCTGCGCAACGTGCCGCACCTCGCGCTGATTCCGCTGGTGATTTTATGGTTCGGCATCGATGAGAGCGCCAAAATCTTCCTCGTGGCGCTGGGAACCATGTTCCCGATTTATATCAACACCTGGCACGGTATTCGAAACATTGACCGGGGACTGGTCGAGATGGCTCGTAGCTACGGCTTATCGGGTTTTGCTCTGTTCCGCCATGTGATCCTGCCCGGCGCCCTGCCCTCAATTATGGTCGGCATCCGTTTTGCGCTCGGCCTGATGTGGTTAACGCTAATCGTGGCCGAGACCATCTCGGCTAACGCCGGTATCGGCTACCTGGCGATGAACGCCCGCGAATTTCTGCAGACCGATGTCGTGGTCGTCGCCATTATTCTTTACGCTATTCTCGGCAAACTGGCCGACTTCAGCGCCCAGCTGCTTGAACGCGTCTGGCTACGCTGGAATCCGGCCTATCACCTTCAGGAGGCCAACGCATGACCACCGCGCGTCTTAATCCGGGGATCCCACTGCTGCTTAACGGCGTAAGCAAGCGTTACGGCAGCAAGACGATTCTGAATGAACTCGAGCTTCATATTCCCACCGGGCAATTCGTCGCGGTGGTCGGGCGCAGCGGCGGCGGTAAAAGCACCCTGCTGCGTCTGCTTGCCGGGCTGGAAAAACCCAATGCCGGACAGCTGCTGGCGGGTTCGACGCCGCTGGCGCAAATCCAGGATGATACCCGGATGATGTTTCAGGATTCCCGCCTGCTGCCGTGGAAAACGGTGATCGATAATGTCGGCCTCGGGCTGAAAGGCCAGTGGCGCGAGGCCGCGCTCAGGGCGCTGGCAAGCGTCGGCCTTGAAGACCGCGCCGGTGAATGGCCCGCGGCGCTTTCCGGCGGGCAAAAGCAGCGCGTGGCGCTGGCTCGCGCGTTAATTCATCGCCCCGGATTATTGCTGCTTGATGAACCGCTGGGCGCGCTGGACGCGCTCACCCGCCTGGAGATGCAGGATCTGATTGTCTCGCTGTGGCAGGAACATGGATTTACCGTCCTGTTGGTCACTCACGACGTCAGCGAGGCGGTGGCGATGGCCGATCGCGTCTTGCTGATTGAAGAGGGGAAGATAGGGCTGGATCTGCTGGTGGACATTCCACGTCCGCGGCGCACGGGTTCGCCGAAGCTGGGCGAACTGGAAGCGGAAGTTTTGAATCGGGTAATGCAGCGCGGCAAGAACGAGTCTGCGCCGCGCTTAGCGAGACACGGCTGAACCGTCGTCGTTTTTATAACATCCGGCCACAGCGCAGCTGCGCCCTGGCCGGAAATCACGTCACTGTTACGCCAGCGCTTTACTGATTTTCTCGAACAGATCCCCGGAAAGATTCTCCAGCCCCTTCAGTTGCTCCAGCGCCCCGCGCATCAGCGCCTGACGCTTCTCGTCGTAGCGCTTCAGGCGGATCAGCGGTTCAATGAGACGCGAAGCAACCTGCGGGTTGCGGCTGTTCAGTTCAGTCAGCATCTCGACCAGGAACTGATAGCCGCTACCGTCTTCAGCGTGGAACGCCGCCGGGTTGCTGCCGGCAAAGGCACCGATCAGGGAACGGACGCGGTTCGGGTTACCCATGCTGAACGAGCGATGATTCAACAAGCCGCGAACCGTCTCCAGGACGTTATCCGCCGGGCTGGTGGACTGCAGGATAAACCATTTATCCATGACCAGTCCGTCCTGGTGCCATTTGTCGTCATACTCCTGCATCAGCGCATCACGGCACGGTAGCTGAGCCGCTACGGCCGCCGCCAGCGCCGCCAGCGCGTCGGTCATATTGTCCGCATGATGATACTGCGCGCTAACCAGTTTATCCGCCAGTCCGGCATCGCCAAACGCCAGATAGCGCAGGCAGGTGTTACGCAGAGAACGCTTGCCGATATCGGCATGCTCAACGCGGTAGCTGTCGAGCTTGTTGGCGTGGTAAACCGCCAGGAACTCGTCCGCCAGCTCTTTCGCCAGCGTGCGGGTAAGCGCTTCGCGCACCGCGGCGATGGCGATCGGATCGATAATCGCAAACAGCTCCGCCATTTCATTTGCCGAAGGCAGGGTCAGGATCTCCGCCGCCAGCGCCGGATCGATCTTCTCATCCAGCAGAATCGCACGGAACGCATCGGCGACGTGGATCGGCAGCGACAGCGGCTGCCCTTGCTGGTGACGGTTGACGTTGAGTTTGATATAGGTCGCCAGCAGGCTCTGCGCCGCGTCCCAGCGGGAGAAATCATTCCGCGCGTGACGCATCAGGAAGGTCAGCTGCTGATCGCTCCATTTATACTCCAGCTTCACCGGCGCGGAAAACTCGCAAAGCAGCGCCGGTACCGGCTGGAAGTAGACGTTATCGAAAACAAAAGTCTGCTCCGCCTGGGTCACGTTCAGTACGTGATGCACCGGATGGCCGCCCTTCTGCAGAGGGATCACTTTGCCTTCGTTATCGTACAGCTCGATATCGAACGGGATATGCAGCGGCAGCTTCTCCGCCTGTTCTGACGTCGGCGGCGTGCGCTGGCTGATGGTCAGGGTGTACTGCTCCGTTTCCGGATTGTAGTCGTCATGAACGGTGACAATCGGCGTACCGGACTGGCTATACCAGCGGCGGAAATGGGACAAATCGACGTTGGAAGCGTCTTCCATCGCCTGGACAAAATCATCACAGGTCGCGGCGCTACCGTCGTGGCGTTCAAAATAGAGCTGCATTCCTTTCTGGAAATTCTCTTCGCCCAGCAGAGTATGCAGCATGCGGATCACTTCCGCGCCCTTCTCATACACCGTCAGGGTGTAGAAGTTGTTCATCTCAATCACGCTGTCCGGGCGAATCGGATGCGCCATCGGGCTGGCGTCTTCGGCGAACTGCAGGCCGCGCATGGTGCGTACGTTATTGATGCGGTTGACCGCGCGTGAGCCGAGGTCGGAGCTGAACTCCTGATCGCGGAAAACGGTCAGGCCCTCTTTCAGGCTAAGCTGGAACCAGTCGCGGCAGGTAACGCGGTTGCCGGTCCAGTTATGGAAATATTCGTGACCAATGACCCGTTCGATATCCAGATAGTCTTTATCGGTCGCGGTATCGGTACGCGCCAGTACGTATTTGGAGTTAAAGACGTTAAGCCCTTTGTTCTCCATGGCGCCCATATTGAAGAAGTCGACGGCGACAATCATATAAATGTCGAGGTCGTACTCGAGACCAAAGCGGGTTTCGTCCCACTTCATTGAATTTTGTAGCGAGGTCATCGCCCATGGCGCGCGGTCAAGGTTGCCGCGGTCAACGTACAGCTCCAGCGCGACTTCACGCCCCGAACGTGTTTTAAAGGTATCACGCAGGACGTCGAAATCGCCGGCCACCAGCGCAAACAGGTAGCACGGTTTCGGGAACGGATCCTGCCACTGGATCCAGTGGCGGCCGTTTTCCAGCTCGCCCTGGGCCAGGCGGTTACCGTTGGAGAGCAGGAACGGGTATTTTGCTTTATCGGCGATGATTTTGGTGGTGAAGCGCGCCAGAACGTCCGGGCGGTCCAGATACCAGGTAATATGGCGGAAGCCTTCCGCTTCGCACTGGGTACACAGCGCTTCGCCGGACTGATACAGTCCTTCCAGCGCGGTATTCGCCGCGGGGCTAATTTCGTTGACGATGGTCAGGGT
Organism: Klebsiella pasteurii; assembly: GCF_018139045.1. Lineage (NCBI taxonomy): Bacteria > Pseudomonadati > Pseudomonadota > Gammaproteobacteria > Enterobacterales > Enterobacteriaceae > Klebsiella > Klebsiella pasteurii. The sequence goes on along the minus strand of NZ_CP073236.1, from coordinate 168,861 downwards.
GAAATGTTCCGGTAAACCGCTAATGACCAGTTGGTTATTTTCTTCTTTGTAGTCGCTCCACGGTTGGCCGTTAACCTGAAGAGAGACCAGCGTCAGGTCTTCGCCATCCAGACGCAATGGCACATCAGACGTAGCCGCCTGGCGGGAGACCTTGCTCTCAGCCGTCACTACGGTTTTCGCGGCATCCAGGTCAAAGGTCAAATCGATATCGCTAATCAGATACTCCGGCGCACGATAGTCGTGGCGGTATTTGGCTTGGGGCTGTTGTGTCATAAAAAACCTTTAGCGTGTCCTGTAAAGTGTCGACTCAGTCTATTCCTGTTGCGCAAATCTCGCTATGCAGAATCTTCATCTTTTCAATGCTAAACATAAAAATTGCTACATTTTGATAACACAAGAGGCACGAAATGCGCTCGACCAGGCGCAAACCTTGTGGTGTGATGCGTGTTCAATATATTAAACTAGGCCTCGCAAATGACCGTCTGCGTCGCCATCAGCCGTCGCCGCGGGACAGAGTCGGGTATTACAGGTATACTCCGCCTCCTTTTTACCGCTTTGGTTTTGATGGAAACGCTCCAGTGAGAGGATGCTACTGCGCACCATGACCCAATTCACTTCTCCTGTACTGCACTCGTTGCTTGATACGGATGCCTATAAGCTGCACATGCAGCAGGCTGTCTTCCACCGCTACAATGATGTACAGGTTGCGGCGGAGTTCCGCTGCCGTGGGGATGATTTGCTCGGCATCTACGCCGATGCGATTCGCGAGCAGGTTGAGACGATGCGCGACCTGAGGCTACAGGACGATGAATATCACTGGTTGTCGAGCCTGCCCTTCTTTGCGCCAGACTATCTCGAATGGCTACGCGGCTTCCGCTACGACCCGCGCCAGGTTACCGTCATCAATGACAACGGCAAGCTGAATATCCGCCTTTCCGGGCCCTGGCTTGAAGTTATTATGTGGGAAGTTCCGCTGCTGGCGGTGATAAGCGAGCTGGTGCATCATTATCGCTCGCCGGAAGTCAGCGTCGATCTCGCGCTGAATACCCTTGAGCATAAGCTGACTGACTTTAACCGCCTCACGGCTGATATCGATATGTCGGGCTTCCGCCTGATGGATTTCGGTACCCGCCGCCGCTTCTCCCGCGAGGTGCAGCAGGCCATTGTTGAGCGTCTTCAGCAGGAACCCTGGTTCACCGGCACCAGCAATTACGATCTGGCACGTCGTCTGAATCTGACGCCGATGGGAACTCAGGCGCACGAATGGTTCCAGGCGCATCAGCAGATCAGCCCGAACCTGGCAAGCAGCCAACGCGCCGCCCTCGCGGCCTGGCTGGAAGAGTACCCGGATCGGCTGGGGATTGCCCTGACCGACTGCATTACGATGGACGCTTTTCTGCGCGATTTCGGACCGGAGTTTGCGACCCGCTATCAGGGGCTGCGCCACGACTCCGGCGACCCGGTGGAATGGGGCGAGAAGGCTATCGCCCACTACAAAAAGCTGGGCATCGACCCGCTGAGCAAAGTGCTGGTATTTTCCGATAATCTCGACCTGACAAAAGCGGTCGATCTCTATCGCCACTTCTCCTCGCGGGTGAACCTGAGCTTCGGTATCGGTACGCGTTTAACCTGCGATATTCCTCAGGTGAAGCCGCTGAATATTGTTATCAAGCTGGTGGAGTGCAACGGTAAGCCTGTCGCCAAACTTTCTGACAGCCCGGGTAAAACGATTTGCCACGACAAAGCGTTCGTTCGCGCTCTGCGCAAAGCCTTCGATCTCCCCCCGGTTAAAAAAGCCAGCTAGGTCATATAAAGACAAAATGCGTCCGCCAAAACGGGCGCATTTTTATTCGCCTCCGCTTATCACCCCGAGACGTTATCAAGCGTTAAGAATCCCGTTCGCCCCGCATGGGATAATCGCGATGAACGAATCCCTCTTAATATCAGGCTCTCACACAGCAAAGAAGGCGATCTCCTTATTTATTTCCTAAAAGCCCCCTTTCTTGTGCGAAATCTACTTGTCTGATGGAAGATGACAGGTAACATAGATATCCCCCTGCTGAAGGGGAATACAGATTTTTCTATTGGACTAACAAGAGAGACTATTATGAGCGTTGTGCCTGTAGCCGACGTACTCCAGGGCCGCGTTGCCGTTGACAGCGAAGTCACCGTGCGCGGATGGGTGCGTACCCGCCGAGATTCTAAAGCTGGCTTTTCTTTCCTCGCCGTCTATGACGGTTCCTGCTTTGATCCTGTACAGGCCGTTATTAGTAATTCTCTTCCCAATTACAATCAGGAAGTCCTGCGCCTGACCACCGGCTGTTCGGTCGTGGTAACCGGCAAAGTCGTGGCGTCTCAGGGACAGGGCCAGAGCTTTGAAATCCAGGCTAGCCATGTTGAAGTCAGCGGCTGGGTTGAAGATCCGGATACTTATCCGATGGCGGCTAAACGTCACAGCATTGAGTATCTGCGTGAAGTTGCCCACCTGCGCCCGCGCACCAACCTGATTGGCGCGGTGGCGCGCGTTCGCCATACGCTGGCGCAGGCGCTGCACCGTTTCTTCGACGAGCAGGGCTTCTTCTGGGTTTCTACTCCGCTGATTACCGCTTCCGATACTGAAGGCGCCGGCGAGATGTTCCGCGTTTCAACGCTGGATCTGGAAAACCTGCCGCGCAACGACCAGGGCAAAGTCGATTTCGATAAAGACTTCTTCGGCAAAGAGTCGTTCCTGACCGTTTCTGGCCAGTTGAACGGCGAAACCTACGCCTGCGCGCTGTCTAAAATCTACACCTTTGGCCCGACCTTCCGCGCGGAAAACTCCAACACCAGCCGCCATCTTGCGGAGTTCTGGATGCTGGAGCCGGAAGTCGCCTTTGCTAACCTGAACGATGTGGCAGGTCTGGCAGAAGCGATGCTGAAGTACGTTTTCAAAGCCGTTCTCGAAGAGCGCGCGGATGACATGCAGTTCTTTGCCGAACGGGTTGATAAAGACGCCATCGACCGCCTGCAGCGTTTTGTTTCCGCTGATTTTGCCCAGGTTGATTACACCGACGCGGTCACTATTCTGGAAAATTGCGGTAAGCAGTTCGAAAACCCGGTCTACTGGGGCGTGGATCTCTCCTCCGAGCACGAACGCTATCTGGCGGAAGAGCACTTTAAAGCGCCGGTTGTCGTGAAAAACTATCCGAAAGATATTAAGGCGTTCTATATGCGCCTTAACGAAGACGGTAAAACCGTCGCTGCTATGGACGTGCTGGCACCGGGCATCGGTGAAATCATCGGCGGCTCCCAGCGTGAAGAACGCCTGGACGTGCTTGACGCGCGTATGGCGGAAATGGGTCTTAATAAAGAAGACTACTGGTGGTATCGCGACCTGCGCCGTTACGGCACCGTGCCGCACTCTGGTTTCGGTCTGGGCTTTGAACGTCTGATCGCTTACGTGACCGGCGTGCAGAACGTTCGTGACGTCATTCCGTTCCCGCGGACTCCGCGTAACGCGACATTCTGATTTTTTTCTGCAATTTTTGTCAAAGGCCAGCGCAAGCTGGCCTTTTTTTATGTCAATTTACGTTAATGAATATCAGGAAACTTAAACATCAACCAACATGATTCACAATTATGTTACGCACTATTTCATTAGTGAGCGCTAATTAAAACCGCACCTTTTGTTCATAAACTGGCAAACACGCTGATTATATTGCTCGTTTTTTAACCACACGCAGCACAACTTGCAACGACAAGATTTGAATAAAAATAAAGCAAAATGCTGATGCAAAATGCACAAACCCTCTCTTATCTAAATTATTCATAATTAATTCATATAGATATATAAAGAAAGGCGATTTTGTCAGCAAACGGGACCGGAATGTTGATTGAGTTCACAAAGTTCCCAAAAATACACATTTAGTTACATAGAATTTCCTTTTGTTACTCATATGCGATATTGGTAGCATTTTCAGGCTAGCGAAACGTTGTTCTGAATGGAAAGATGCCTCCAGACACCAAACTATCATCAATAGTTCCGTAAATTTTTATTGACGAAACTTATTGGCGGCAGTGGCAAGTGTTCATAAAAAAATATAAATGAGGGTAATAAATAATGATGAAGCGCAAAATTCTGGCAGCGGTAATTCCTGCCCTGCTGGTAGCCGGTGCAGCTAACGCTGCAGAAATCTATAACAAGAACGGCAACAAACTGGACTTCTACGGGAAAATGGTTGGCGAGCACGTTTGGACCACCAACGGCGACACCAGCAGCGATGATACCACTTACGCCCGTATCGGCCTGAAAGGCGAAACCCAGATCAACGATCAGCTGATCGGCTACGGTCAGTGGGAATACAACATGGATGCGTCCAATGTTGAAGGTAAACAGACCACCAAAACTCGTCTGGCTTTCGCAGGCTTAAAAGCCGGTGAATATGGTTCATTCGACTACGGTCGTAACTATGGCGCCATCTACGACGTCGAAGCGGCAACCGATATGCTGGTTGAATGGGGCGGCGACGGTTGGAACTACACCGACAACTTCATGACCGGCCGTACCAACGGCGTAGCCACCTATCGTAACTCTGACTTCTTCGGTCTGGTTGACGGTCTGAGCTTCGCGCTGCAGTACCAGGGTAAAAATGACGCTTCTAGTCGTGATGTTAAGAAACAAAACGGCGACGGCTTCAGCACCGCGGCAACCTACGCGTTTGACAACGGCGTTGCGCTGTCTGCAGGCTATGCGAACTCCAACCGCAGCGGCGATCAGAAAGCTGACCGTCAGGGCGAAAAAGCTGAAGCATGGGCAACCTCCGCTAAATATGACGCGAATAACGTCTACGCTGCGGTCATGTACTCTCAGACCTACAACATGACGCCGGAAAACGAAGGCAACTACTTCGCCAACAAAACTCAGAACTTCGAAGCCGTCGTTCAGTATCAGTTCGACTTCGGTCTGCGTCCGTCCATCGGCTACGTACAGACTAAAGGTAAAGACCTGCGCTCTCGCGCTGGCTTCTCCGGCGGCGATGCTGACCTGGTTAAATACGTCGAAGTGGGTACCTGGTACTACTTCAACAAAAACATGAACGTCTACGCTGCGTATAAATTCAACCAGCTGGACGACAACGACTACACCCGTGCTGCGAAAGTCGCGACCGACGATCAGGCAGCGGTTGGTATCGTTTACCAGTTCTAATTTGCAGTACACCCCTTCGTGATATGCCTAAAAAGCAGGACTTCGGTCCTGCTTTTCTGCGTTCCTGAGAGGAAGATCGTAACTTTCAAAAACCTTCTCGCTTTTTGTCGCAAACGGTTGGCAATTAACATAACTCCCGTTAACCTGATAGCGGATTTCCCTTCAGTAATCACAATGGAACCTCGTCATGTTTGAGAACATTACCGCCGCCCCTGCCGACCCAATTCTGGGCCTGGCCGATCTATTTCGTGCCGATGACCGCCCAACAAAAATTAATCTTGGAATTGGTGTTTATAAAGATGAAACGGGTAAAACACCGGTCCTGACTAGCGTGAAAAAAGCAGAGCAGTATCTGCTGGAAAATGAAACCACTAAGAATTACCTGAGCATTGATGGTATCCCCGAATTTGGCCGCTGCACCCAGGAGCTTCTGTTTGGGAAAGGAAGCGCAATTATCAATGATAAACGCGCCCGCACCGCTCAAACGCCGGGCGGTACAGGCGGCCTGCGCGTCGCTGCCGATTTCCTGGCGAAGAACACCGATACAAAACGTATTTGGGTGAGCAACCCATCCTGGCCGAACCATAAAAGTGTATTCAATTCAGCCGGCCTGGAAGTTCGCGAATATACCTATTACGACGCCGCTAACCACAAACTCGACTTCGACGGTCTTCTGGCCAGCCTGAACGAAGCCCAGGCCGGCGACGTGGTACTGTTCCACGGTTGCTGCCACAACCCTACCGGTATCGATCCGACGCTTGAGCAGTGGCAACAGCTGGCGCAGCTGTCGGTAGAAAAAGGCTGGCTGCCGCTGTTTGACTTCGCTTATCAGGGCTTTGCCCGCGGTCTGGAAGAAGACGCGGAAGGCCTGCGCGCTTTTGCTGCGCTGCATAAAGAGCTGCTGGTTTCCAGCTCCTACTCGAAGAACTTTGGCCTGTACAACGAGCGCGTAGGCGCCTGCACGCTGGTTGCCGCGGACCAGGAAACGGTAGACCGCGCGTTCAGCCAGATGAAGTCCGTCATTCGCGCTAACTACTCTAACCCGCCGGCTCACGGCGCCTCGGTAGTGGCGACGATTCTCAGCAATGACGCGCTGCGCGCTATCTGGGAACAAGAGTTGACCGACATGCGTCAACGCATCCAGCGTATGCGCCTGCTGTTCGTTAATACTCTGCAGGAAAAAGGCGCCAGCCGCGATTTCTCTTTCATCATTCAGCAAAACGGGATGTTCTCGTTCAGCGGTCTGACAAAAGATCAGGTGCTGCGTCTGCGTGAAGAGTTCGGGATTTACGCGGTGGCGTCCGGACGTATAAACGTCGCCGGTATGACGCCTGACAACATGGCGCCGCTGTGCGAAGCGATTGTCGCCGTGCTGTAACCTCAGCGCAGGGCAAACAAAAGGCCGCATTTGCGGCCTTTTTTACATTCTGACTCCGGTCACCAGACCGGCATTTCATCCTGCAGGAAAGGGTTATGCAGACGCTCATAGCCAAGGGTCGACATCGGTCCATGACCCGGAATAAACGACACGTCATCGCCCAGCGGCAACAGCTTGCGTTTAATCGCATCGATCAGTTGATTATGGTCGCCGCGAGGGAAGTCGCTACGCCCTACTCCGCCTTTAAAAATCACATCGCCAGAAATCAACAATCGGCTAGCAGGATCGAAGAAGACCACGTGCCCCGGCGTATGGCCTGGGCAGTGCAGCACCTGCAGGGAAATATTCCCCACGCTGACCGTATCGCCTTCGTTCAGCCAGCGATCCGGCTGCAGCGGCTGGCAATTTTCCAGACCGAACATCCGGCTCTGTGCCGGTAATCCTTCCAGCCAGAACTCATCTTCTTTTTCCGGCCCAATAATCGGCACGCCATAATGTTGTGCCAGCTCTGCCGCCGCACCAACGTGATCGAGATGACCGTGCGTGAGCAGAATCTGCATCAGGCTAACACCTGCCGCCGCGACTTCCTGTTTGATTCGCTCAGCATCACCGCCGGGATCGACCAGCGCCGCCAGTTTGGTTTGTTCGCACCAGATTAAAGAACAGTTCTGCGCGAACGCGGTAACCGGAATAATACGATAGTTCATGAGGCTCCTTTCGTTACCAGTGCCGTACCGGCCCGGTATCAATATGCACAAAGTTGCTACGTGGGTAGTATCCTACACCACCTGTGCGCATAGATAACGCCGCTTTGCGAACATTGCTTAACGAAATGCCTTCAATATGGAAATCCATAGCCTGGCCTTTAGTGTGGTAGCTGTGTTTCGCCACCCCTCGGCTGCGGGCACGAAGCTCATTATTGGTATCAACAGAACGATAACCGGAAATAAGCTGGACAGGCTTGTTGGTGCCAAGTAATCCCTGCAAACGATAGAGTTGATCGAACAAACCGGGATCGATGGATTTAATCTTATTCGCGCGATAGTCACGGAAAAAATGATTAAGTCTTGCTAATTCATCCTGAATATAGCCTCTGCCATCGAAAAACTCCGCCTTGAGTGATTCACCAGTATGCAGGTTGTTCAGCGTCAAAATACGCGGTCGGGGGGTCGAGAGGGTGGCAAATGCCGGCGCAGGCAGAATGGCAGCAGCACCGAGCGCGGCTCCACCTAACGCCAGCAGTTTGCGGCGATTAGCGTCAAATTTGTCCATGATAATCAGGTCTACAGGTAAATGAATCGTAATATACTTTTCCCGCAATCCGCCCGTTGGCCGCCAGCGCGCTCCCCCCTACGGCTAATAAATATCAGCTATAGAGAATGGGCTGCTTACTGCCACAGCGCCTTTGCAGGATTATATGTATATGCACTTCTGGCGCACGAAAGGCACCTTACCGGGCATTATTGCCAACGTCAAGGTAGCCTAACCCCAGTAAACTCGGGCCTTGCAGCGTGCAAGGCCCGTTTTCACACACAGGTAGGACAGCCAAATCCGTTGAACTACTTCATTTATCTGATTAATTGTTCAGCTTTAGGTAGAATTTGTGCGCTGGATCGCGCGGTGAGATCGTAATTGTAAATATCTGTTCGATATTGTGTACGTCCATCAGCGCCGACAAACGCAGTCAAATAATAGAGATTAACCGGGATATTCTGGCGAATATTAACGTAGCGGGTGTTGCCCTGTTTAAGCGCATCTGAAATACGCGCGTCATTCCAGCCAGCATCTTGCAGCAGCATATTCGCCAGTTCAGAGGCTTTATTGACGCGTACGCATCCGGAGCTCAACGCGCGCCCGTCCTTCTGGAACAGATTGTGATTTGGCGTATCGTGCAAATAGATCGCGTCCGAGCTTGGCATATTGAATTTATAGCGCCCCAGCGAATTGCGCGCCCCGGGAGCCTGCTGGAAGCGGAACGGCAGATTCGACGCGGTTATCGTTTCCCAATCGACCTGATAAGGATCGATTGTCTCTTTGCTATTCCAGCCGCGCATCATCGTATAACCGTGCTGCTCAAGGTAGCCAGGGTTATTGCGCACCTTAGGTAGAATATCGTTTCTCGCCAGCGTCGGCGGCACGTTCCACGGTGGGTTGACCACGACATTGTTCAGAGCGCTGCTCATCATCGGCGTTTTGCGGTCCGGACGACCAACGATAACCCGTGATGCCAGCACCTGACTGCCGTCCTGGTAATAGACCAGCGAAAAGGCGGGAATATTCACCATGATGCCGGTCGCCAGATTACCCGGCAGCAGTCGCAAACGCTGAATATTCAATGCCAGTACGCCGGCACGCTGCGCGGGAGAAACGTTGAGCCAGTCGCGGGTCGCCTGACCAATCACGCCGTCAGCGCCCAGCCCCTGCCAGGCCTGGAAGCGCTTAACGCCCTCGACTAACTGGCGATCGTAAACGCCGCGGCCGCTACTTTTGGCCTTTTTCCCGGCAGATGGGCTCACTGCCTCATCGCCCGGCAAAGCAATCTTTGCCGATTCATCCAGCATACCGGTGCGCTGTAAAATTTCGCGCAGCGCGCCGGCATCATTGCTCCATTCGCCCGGGCGCAGCGACGTCTTGCTGGTAAGCTGCGGCCATGGACGGGAATCGGCAACCTGCGCTAATAGCGCCTGATGCATTGCGGCATACTGCGGATGCTGCGGGGCGAGCCCGGCAATAAACTGCGGCAGCGAACCGTTATCCAGCGCCACCTGCCACTGGTTAATGACCGACAGAGGCGGCGTCGACATCGCATACGGTTTTGTGCCGTACAGCCAGCGGTTGCCCTGAGTCGGAATACCGCTAATAAAATGCAGATAGCCCATCATGGCGTCAGAAAGAACAACATCCCGCGCCAGACCATTCACTGCCGGGTCGGTCAACAGCTCAACCCAGGTGGTGAACTGCGGCTGGAACCCGGCGATAGCCACTTCAGCCAGCTGCTGTTGAAACGCCTGCACTGCCTCGCGGTTATCCCACATCGGTTTCATATCCCTGGCCGCATACAGCGATACCAGCGGATTCATAAATACGGGTTGATAACCGGACGGCAGCACCGCCTGAATATCGCCACGGCTTTTTGCCGCCGCCTCGGCAGGAAGCGCCTGCTCGCCGACCATTTTGGCGACCGTCGCAGATTGGTTCGCGCTTTGGCTCAACGCGGAAGAGAGCTCGCTGATGGTTGCAGCGCTATCCGATGGTACAACTTCAGGCTCTTCGGCCTGGACATTGAACAGTGGAGCAAATGCAAAAGCCAGGCTCAAACTGAGCGCAGACAATTGACGACCATACCGTTTCTTTAGCAACATCCCTTGCCCCCTGTTAACACATTGCTGCCCGCTAAATTGGGGCTTACTTTCAGTATATGAAGACGAAAACGCTTTTGCCTTCCCAAATGTAAAGAAGTTAAAAGATTATACAATCCTAAAATACAGTAACGGATAACAAAAAGGGCGACATCGTGTCGCCCTTTGGCTACTTAGCGCCCCTCTTACGAAGCGTTTGCCGTTCCCGGCAGCGTTTCGGGAAGCTGCGGCGCAAAGCCACGCAGCCCCACCACGTGCACGTGCTCGTGGTTATTCACGACTTTACGCACAAGTTTATAGGTGGTGCCTTTTTCCGGACTGATATTTTCCGGCGCCGCGATAATTAACTGCATTTCCAGACGATCGCAGAGCTCGAACAGCGTCGCAATAGAGCGGGCATCCAGACGCGCCGCTTCATCAAGGAACAGCAGACGACACGGCGAAATGTCCTTACCGCGAAGACGCATGGATTCATCTTCCCAGCTCTGTACCACCATTACCAGAATCGACATCCCGGTACCGATAGCCTCACCGGTCGATAGCGCACCGGATTCCGCGCGCAGCCAGCCGTCGGAACCACGGTTAACTTCCACTTCCATCTCCAGATAGTTGCGGTAGTCCAGCAGCTCTTCACCGATGGTCTGCGGCGTACGCTGCCCCATATCAATTTGTGGATTCAGGCGCTGATACAGCTTTGCCAGCGCTTCCGAGAAGGTCAGACGATTGCTGTTGAACAGATCCTGATGCTGTTCATGCTGTTCAGACAGCACGTCCAGCAGCATCGAGTGGGTTTCCCGCACGTTGACGTTTAGACGCACGCTGTTAACCTGGCCGAAGGAGACGCTCTGCAGCCCCTGGTTGAGCATGCGAATACGGTTTTGCTCGCGCTGGATAGTCTTGCGGATAATATTGGCCACGCTGCGGGAGCTGATGGCCAGCTTCTGCTCGCGGTTGGTCAGCTCTTCCGTCAGACGGCTAAGTTCGATCTCCATCTGCTCAATCGCTTCCACCGGATCGTCGGTGCGAATGATATCCTGGCGAATACGCTCGCGCAGATGCTGATAAACGGCGACAAAGAACTGGATTTTACGCTCCGGGCGTTTCGGATCTTCAGAAATACGCAGCACATCGCGCAGATGTTCGTTATCCGAGACCGCCAGACGAAGCGCGCCAAGCGCCTTATCCGACATTGAGCGCAGCTCATCTGCAGACAGGTAAGCCAGCTCGCGACGATGCAGGCGACGCTCCACGCCGTTGTCTTTTACCAGGCGCATGACCGCGCACCAGCCCGCTTTGGCGCTGACCACCTGTTCGCGCATTTCGCAGTAATCGCGCTCCAGCTTGCGGAGCCTGCGGGTCAGGTTATCCATTTCCGCTTCGCAGAAGGTCAATGCTTTTTCGAGCTGATTGCGGCGCGCACGGTTATTGCTGAGCTGAGCGTGGAGCTCATCGCGGCGCAGGCGGGCGCGCTCTTCGGCTCCGGCATCGGCGTGTACGCCAATATCCTTAAGCTCTTTATGCAGGTCGTTGAGCAGCTCTTTTTTGGTGTCATACGAGCTTTTCAGCGATGCCAGCACCTGATGGTACTGATTAAGCTGCGCGGCGTGGGTACGCAGCGCGTCGCGGGTACGGGCGCGTTCCGCTTCCGCCTGCTCCAGGCGATGGCGCAGTTTCTCATTCAGATCGCTATTACCGCTAAGCATCTCTGCGGAATCAGAGTAGCTAAAGTGGGCGCGGCGCTGCACCACTTCGGTCAGCGCAAACGCCTGCTGACGCGCGTCGCGCTGGGTCTGCTGCGAATATGCGTAATCTTCTTTCAGCTGTTCAAACTGCTCCGGGTCGCTTTGAAGAACGGAAACGATCGGCTCCAGCTTTGCCAGTTGATTCCCATGCTGCTGCACGAAGCGAGCGGCTTCCTGAGCTTCGTCAAGGCGTTCCTGGATCTCATCCACGCGATCGGCCAGCGAGTCATCGGCCAGCAGATTCAGACGCGGCAGCAGGCGATTGAGTGCGGATACGCCCTCTTTAGCCTGCTCATACTGCGCCCGGTTCTGCTGGTTATCGCTCTCATGGGCGGTTAGCGCCCGCTCCAGTTCGCCGCGACGCGTATTCAGTTTGCGGATTTCTTCTTCCGGGTCGTCCTCAAAGGCCACCGCCAGATGGTTACCGATAAAGCGGCTGAAGGCCTGGTGGAGGCGCTGAGTTTTCTGAACATCAAACGACAGCGTCGCAAAGCGCTCGGACAAACTTTCGCGCTCGGCGTGCAGCGTTTCAACGCGGCTTTCGCGGGCGGCACGACCAAACAGCGGCAGCGTTGGGAAACGTGAATAGCGCCACTGGCGATCGGCAATCTTGACAACCACCGCCTTTTCCAGCTCATCGACGCTGAATACGCTGTCATCAAACGACTGCGGATCGCCTTCGATCAGGTAGAGATCTTCAGGGCAATCTTCGAGACCTTCCAGCTGATCGGCAATCAGCGACAGATCCGGTACCACAATGGCGTGGCGGGAAGGACCGTAGAGCGCAGAATAATACGGCGCATCATCGAGACTCACGTCATCGTAGATTTCCGACAACAGTACGCCGCCAAAACGTTCCGCCAGCGCGTTCAGGCGCTGATCTTCCGCACCGCCCGGCTGGCTAAGACGCTCAATTTCATCATCGATAGCGCGCTTGCGGGCGCCGACTTCATCGCGCTCTACGATAGCTTCGCGTTCACGCTCCAGCAGCTGCTGGAGATATTCGGTGACTTCCTGGCTGGACTCAAACTGCTCGCCGCTCTGCTCGCACAGCTGGTTAAGGCTGTTCTGCGCCGCCAGCCAGATGGGCGCGCGACGCATCAGCGTTTGCGTCCGCGACTGCAGCTGTTCCAGCTCCTGGCGTAGGGTCATCCGCCGTTCGCTGGCGGAGGAGACGCTGTCGGAAAGCGACGCGATGCGGGCTTCCAGTTCCTGGTGCAGGGCTTCCAGCTCGTCGATATCGTAGCGTTTGCCCTGCCGCTTACAGAACTCATTGAGCTGGCGTTCGGCCTCCTGCTGTTCACGCAGGCGCTGTTCGAGCTCGGTCAGGCGGCTGCGGAGTCCGTGAGCCTGTTCAGCCTGATGGCGTTGATTAACGCCCTCGCGCAGCAGTTCGCGCGCCACGTTCCAGGCTTCATTACGCGCCAGCGGGCCGTTGATCTCAGCCACCAACTGGTATGCCTGCTCAAACTGGCTGTGCGCAGTTTGCGCCACGCTCATTTTCTGTTCCAGCGACAGCATTTTTTCCGTCGCTTCCTGCTCTTTCGCCTGGAACGTTTCCAGCCACTCGTCGGCGCTTTCCGGCGTTAAATCCGGCAGATGGCAGAGGGCTTTTGCCCGCTCCAGTGCCTGCAGCGCCTGGGTGTACTGAATCGCGCGAGTCTGCTGCACATCCAGCGCCTGCTGATAGTCGGCAAGCTGGTTTTTCAGCTCATCCACTTCCAGCTCGGCGGCTTCGGCGCGGGCTTCGTTCTCTTCCTGTAGGTCAACCGCTTCCGCGACGACTTCATTTTGCTCTTCGAGGCGAATCTGCAGTTCATCAAGATCCGCTTCATAGCGCTCGATTTTTTCCTGCTGGCGCAGCGCGGTCTGTACCAGGTTCAGGTGGTCGCTGGCAGCCTGGTAATCGGCTTCCAGATCGCCTTCCGCGCCGTTATGTTCCTGCAGTTCGCGGGCCATATCGACGTGCTTATACTGTTCCGCCGCGAGCTGAGCGCGGGAGGTGAACAGATCCCGGCGATATTCCAGCGCCTTGTCGAGATGAATGCGTCGTTCATTGGCGTGACGCATATAGTCGGCGGCAACGTAGTTGGTGGCTTCGCTGATCAGATGCTTGAAGAGATCGCGGTCCGACTGCGTCACGCGGATGGCTTCCAGCGTCATGCGGTTTTCACGCAGCGCCGCTTCCATATCCTGGAAGGCCTTACGCACGCCGCTGTTTTCCGGCAACAGGTAGTCGCGCAGCGAGCGGGTGATGGTGCTCGAAATACCGCCGTACAGCGAGGCTTCGATCAGGCGATAGTATTTGCTACGGTCCGAAGCCGAACGCAGGCGACGGGCCACCACGCCGAGGTCGAACATCAGCGAGTGATATTCGGTAATAGAGTTAAACTGCTTGAACTGCACCCCTTCCATCGCTTCAAGCTTATCTTTCAGCTCGTTGAGCGTCACCACGCGCGCCTGGCGCTCGTTAAGGGTTTCGGTCAGCAGCTGGGTTGGCTGGATGGAGGTTGGCAGGCCCTGGATCGCAAACGGCTTGATATCGACTTTACGATCGCGACCGGCCACCTGCTGTAGGCGAACGCCGACCACCACGCGCTGGTGGCGGGAGTTGATCACGTCCAGCACCGAGTAGCAGACGCCAGCGCGCAGCTTACCGTGCAGGCCTTTATCGCGCGAGCCGCTGGTGGCACCTGCTTCCGTGGTGTTACGGAAGTGCAGCAGCGTCAGGTCTGGGATCAGTGCGGTGACAAAGGCGGCCATGGTCGTGGATTTACCGGCCCCGTTACCACCGGAAAGCGTGGTCACTAATTCATCAAGATCAAAAGTCCGGGCAAAAAAACCGTTCCAGTTAACCAGCGTTAGCGAGCGAAATTTACCGCGTTCAATCATTACTCTTCCTCCCCGCTATCCGGCTGATTCTCTTCATTCTCATCATTGAGCTGCAGGCGATTTTCCAGCGCCATCGCTTCACCGTCGCGGATCATACGCAGTTGGGCTTCGCGCGGATCGTCACCGGCGCGCACGTCGGCACCAAAGCGAAACACCGATTCGGTAATGCGGAATTTGCTGCTGTCGTGGCCCATAAACCACACCATGCCAAGGCGGCGCAGGCGGTTGAGCGAAGCGCGCATTTTTTCCTGCAACTTCTGGCGGTCAAGGTCGGAGCCGGTCGAACGGTTATTGACCAGCTTCAGCAGCTTGGCTTCGTCCGCCAGAGTCAGCAGCTCGTCGTAAAGCTCTTGCTGGGTGAAGATGCCTTCATTCGCCAGGCGCTCCGGGCTGAGGTAGAGATAGCAGAGAATTTTACCCACCATCATATCCAGCTCGGAGAGCACCGAGCGCGGGATCAGCGTGGTCGACCGCGGACGCAGATAGAAAAATCCTTCCGGGGCGCGAATCAGCTCGACGTTGTAGCGAGCATAAAATTCTTCCAGGTAATCCTGAAAATCCATTAAAAATGCGTGATTATCCAGCTCGTCGAGGCCGATATGGCGGCCCGCGCGCAGGGCGCTATCCAGCGCCGGAAATAACGGATTAGCCAACGCTTGCGCCAGTTTAACCGGCATCACTTGTTCAATATTTGTCGATGACATGCGCCTGTACCTTGGCTCCGTAATCATTAATCGGCTGCCATTTTGCCGGCAGTCCGGTGAAATCTGCTTGCGCTACGCCCAAACGTACCGCCTGGTCGACCACAATGCGCGCGACATCAAAGTGGCGTGCGCGCGGATATTGCGACAGATATTCGCGAACGACCAGGCCAAGATCCAGCGGTAGTCCCTTCTCTTTATAGACCACCAGCTGTCCTTCAATCAGCGCCGCCAGCTGTTCGCGAATTTCATTAAACTCTTCGTACTCCAAATCCGCCGGAAGTTCCCCGGTAACCTCTTCATCATGCAGCGCCATCTCTTCATCGCGCATATCAAGCAGACGATCGGCATTCGCATGGGTGAGCGCCCATGGAGCGTCGAAGTAGGTTTGCACCGACTGACGCAGACGCTGCGCGAAGACGCGGTTTTTATCCATATCGATGGCGGTGCGGATAAATTTATGCACGTGGCGATCGTAGCCGATCCACAGGTCAATCGCCTGCTGGCCCCAGCTGACGATGCGGTCCAGCTTGCTTTGCAGATCGAACACCAGACGATCGATAAAATTCAGATCGTCGCGCGCTATGGTCGAGTCCTGGATACGCAGCAGGTTTGCCTGCAGCTTATCGCCCGCCGCGTCCAGGGTATCCTGCAGTTCGCGCAGGGTACCGGACGTTTCCGACAACAACAGCTCACAGCTGGAGATCGCCGCCCGCCAGTCCTTGTTCAGCAGTTGAGCAATATCATCTTTCACCATCTGCTGCTGCTCATCCATGATCCGCTGAGTCAGGTCGATGCTGTCAAAAATTTCCGCTACCGAGTACTTCAGCGGGGCGAAAACGTTGCGATGCCAGTGGAATTCATCGCCGCCCTCTTCTGCCGAATCGGCGGCGCGCTTGAGTTCGCCGGCAACGATGGAGAGCTGCATCGACAGGCGCAGGGTGGAGAACTCGCGCTGGCGAATATAGTAGTCGGTGATCCCGATGCCCAGCGGCGTCAGGCGATAAATAGCATTACCCTCGGTGATTTCGCTGGTAAAGCGGTTCAGCAGACGCTGGCGCACCATATCGTTTATGGCATTATTGGCGCGCTGGCTGATGGTTTCGCTGGTCTGCTCAAACGCATCACTCACGTGGCGGAACGCGTCCACCAGTTCTCCCTCGGTCATTTCCCCTTCCATCCGCTCGCCGTTTAGCGTGGCGATCGCCAGCAGAAAAGAGAGTCTGTCGACCGGTAGCGAAATAGAAAAATCATTTTTCCTGGCCCAGGCAACCAGTTCGGGGACTGTCTGGGAAAATTCACTCATAGTTTATCCTTGCATCTGCGGCTTAAGCGCGGTGACGTGAATATAACGGCCTAAGCTAATATACGGCTCCTGGCGACAGTAGCGCGTTTCCAGCTCCAGCAGCGCCGCAAATTTGTCGTGCTGTTGGTGTTTTTCACGCAGATAATCATGAAACACCCGTACGCCTGTCTTACCGGTAATCTGCCAGCCAATCTCTTCCAGCCAGCCGTAAACCTGCTGCGGATCGCGCGGATAGTCCGGCGACAGCGTGCGTTTTTTCTTTTTCGGCATGCCGATTTGCACATAGTCGAGATTTCCGGCGACCATATTGTGCATCAACAGACCGTTAGCATTGTAGAACATCAGCGACAACGCGCCGCCGGGACGTAGCATCGCCCACAGCGTACGCAACATCGCCTGAGGTTCGGCTACCCATTCCAGCACCGCATGAAACAGTATCAGATCGACCGGACTTTCCAAATGCTGCTCAATATCCTGAGCCGCGCATTGTACAAAATGCATGTTGTCGATCACACCTTTATCGGCAGCCGCTTGCCTGGCGCGAGCCACCATTTCACCGGAAAGATCGCATAACGTGACGTGATGGCCCATTTCCGCCACTTTGATCGCCGTCTGCCCTTCGCCGCCGCCCGCGTCAAGAACTCGCAATGGCCCTGGTCCCAGTTGCTTCAGCAGCGGTTGCAGATCCTGCCAGAGGATCGCCTGCCGCAGCTGGCCTTTGGTGGTGCCATATATATTGCGCGAAAACTTTTCAGCAATATCATCGAAATTACGATCCTGCACGGGTGACTCCACACGCCAACACAAAGCCGCTATTTTGTCATACCCGCGCGGAGAATGAAGCGATCTGTTGTAAGATCCGGGTATATCTTTGGTTAGATGGTTAAAAAAGGAACCGTACGGCATGCTTTTTACGCTGAAAAAGGTTTTAGGCGGTATGCTGCTGCCGCTTCCCCTGCTGCTGTTGCTGATTGCACTCGGGATTGCGCTTCTGTGGTTTAGCCGTTTCCAGCGCACCGGCAAGCTCTGCGTCAGCCTCGGCTGGCTACTGTTACTGCTGTTGAGCCTGCAACCCGTAGCCGATAGCCTGCTAAAGCCGATTGAAGATAAATACCCGACGTGGAGAGATGAAAAGCGTGTGCAGTATGTCGTCGTGCTTGGCGGCGGCTACACCTGGAACTCGAGCTGGGCCCCCAGCTCAAATCTCATCAACAACAGTCTGCCACGGCTGACGGAAGGAATCCGCCTGTGGTATGAAAACCCGGGCTCGAAACTCATTTTTACCGGCGCCGCGGCAAAAACGAATCCGGTCAGCACGGCGGAAGCCGGGGCCAGAGTTGCCGAGAGCCTGGGGATACCGCGCAGCGAAATCATCGTTCTGGATAAACCCAAAGATACCGAAGAAGAAGCCGCCGTGGTGAAGGAGGCGATAGGCGATGCGCCGTTCCTGCTGGTTACCTCCGCTTCGCATCTGCCACGGGCGATGATTTTCTTTCGCCGCGCCGGGCTAACCCCCCTGCCCGCACCGGCTAACCAGCTGGCGATTGAGTCACCGCTCAACCCATGGGAACGGGCAATCCCTTCGCCCGTTTGGCTCATGCATAGCGATCGGGTGGGTTACGAAGCGTTAGGCCGTATCTGGCAATGGCTGAAAGGATCCTCAGGCGATCCAGGGCAGGATTGATTTTGCCGCCAGATCAAACCGGGTGCGGTCAAAGCGCCCGGTATTCACCAGATTATCCACTTCGTCCCACAGCAGATACAGCCAGCGCCGCCAGAGAAACGCTTCCGCCACCGGCGCCCGCCGGAGATAGTGCCACAGCAGCTCCTCTTCCTGACCGCTATCGGCCAGACGGAATAGCTCATATTCCCGCGGCGCCCAGAGCATCATGCCCGGCCCTACCATCGCCAGCAGCTGATCGCTGCGCGGATCTTTAAGCATGCTGCGCAGCGTGAAGCTACCGTGTACCAGCACGCAGTTATCATTGAAATCTTTAAACAAATCCATAAGGCATTCGCGGGTGCGGAACAGAATGCGTTTATCCTGCATCGTCAGGCCGGTATCCTGATAAAGATTCAGCGTGCTCCATAGCACCTCCACACGCTGGCGATACCAGTACGGCCAGAGGTTTTCCTGAGTACTATCGACCATCCCGACGCAGCCGCCGCTGTCCTGGCGGTGCCAGGCCAGCAGCGCTTCAACGATCTGCTCCTGCAGCTGCTCCCAGCGCTCTGGCGTACGTGCGGGGGCTTCAACCGAGACGCCGCGCAGCCGTTCGATCAGCAGAACATCGGGGCCGGGATGCTCTTCATGCGTCATTACGCCGTAGACAACCGGCATACGCACGGTGCCGCTTCGCGCGAGGGTCGATATTTTCCACGCCAGCTGCCGCGCTATCCCCGGCGTCGTAAAGCTGCGCGCCAGCAGCGGCATTGGGTTTCCCTGTGCATCATATAGCGACCACAGCGCCGACGAGGGTTTCTCGCTGACGCACTCCACGCGGCTTAGTTTTTCACCCAGCAGGTGGCTCAGCTCGGTACGCAACTGTTCCATTTCTGATTACCCCTATGAAAACTACCGGTTTCATAATGAGCGCCTGCGCAGGGGTTGTCATCGGGTGAGATCAAAATTGACGTAAAAAAGTATGGAATAACGGCCTGGGGATATCCCCTCCTCGCGGAGGGGATGGGGGGATTAACGCAGCTCCGCGCGAACGCGCTCCAGATCTTCCGGTGTATCGACACCTGTACCGGGAACCACTTTCGCCACCGCGACATGGATTTTTTCGCCGTACCACAGCACGCGCAGCTGCTCGAGCATCTCTATTTGCTCCAGCGGGCTCGGCGTCCAGCTCACATAGCGGCGGATAAATCCGGCGCGATAGCCATAAATACCGATATGACGCAGCAGCGAATCACCGATAGTCTCGCGGGATTTGGCGAAACGGTCGCGATCCCACGGAATGGTGGCGCGTGAGAAGTAGAGCGCATAGCCCTCAGCATCCATCACAACCTTCACCGCATTCGGATTAAACGCTTCTTCCGCATCGTGGATTGGCACCGCTAAGGTCGCCATACCGCTCGTACTTGCCGCCAGATTTTCGGCTACCTGACGCACGATAGCTGGCGGGATCATCGGCTCGTCGCCCTGAATGTTAACGATGATGGTATCATCGCTGAAGGCGCATTTTTCGACCACCTCGGCAAGGCGTTCGGTACCGGACTGATGATCTTCACGCGTCATGCAGACTTCGCCACCGGCGGCTTCCACCGCGCGTGCCACGTCTGGATGGTCGGTAGCAACGATAATCCGCTCGGCCCCGGATTCGCGAGCGCGTTCCAGAACATGGACAATCATCGGCTTGCCGTTGATATCCTGGAGCGGTTTCCCTGGCAGGCGGGTAGAAGCAAAGCGCGCGGGGATGATAACCACGAAACTCATGACTGGCTCTCTTCTACAGGAAGCGGGCGGGCTTCGGTTTCCAGCAGTACGGGAATGCCTTCACGCAGCGGAAAAGCCAGGCGATCAAGTTTGCAGATCAGTTCTTGCTTATCCTGGCTGTAATACAGCTTACCGTTACAAACCGGACAGGCGATAATTTCAAGTAAACGGTGATCCATGATTCCTCCAGATGGACCGAATAGATTCTTCAGCAGCATACCACACGTGGGCTCAGGCGGCGTCAATTTCCCAACCCTGTTGCAGGCCGGCAAAAAGCGCCGGAGGTAGTCGTCCGCAGGACACTCGCGTGGCGTCCTGCCAGAGGGCAAAATCATCGATTGCACGTTTAAGCCCTTTCTCCAGCCCGGACGTCACCTTTACCCCCTCCTCCAGCCACAGGGCGATAATTTCCAGAACGCCGGTTTTGCGGTGCATTTTGCTATCCATTCTGCCAACCAGTCTTCCCTGGTGCAGCAGCGGTAATACGAAATAGCCATACTGCCGTTTCGGCGCGGGGGTATAGCACTCCAGCCGATAGGTAAAGCTAAACAGCTGTTCAGCTCGTTTGCGATCCCATACAACCGGATCGAAAGGCGAAAGCACGGCGCTGTGACTTGCGGCGAGCCTACCGGCGGGAGAGGACTCCAGCAGCGTCAGGGCATCACGGTGGAGCCACATTTCGCCCAGCGTCTCAACGTTAACCGGCACCACCAGCTCCTCGTCCTGCCAACTCGCCAGCAGCAGCGGTAGCGAGGGCTGACGCAGACGATAATAATCCGCCAGCCACTGCGCACGAAAAATCCCCAGGCTACGAGCGCTATTGCGTAACATAATGGCTTCGGCCTGCTCCTGAGATAGCCCGTCTCGCGCATCGTCCCAGTTAGGCATGACCCGATTCGTCAAATCGTAAACGCGCTGAAAATTACGCCGCTCGATAACCATCACTTCACCGGCGGTGAATAAGCCTTCGAGATGGCGCTTATGCGGCTTCCACTCCCACCATCCGCTGGCGCCTTTGCGAGGATGCTCGAAGTCGGCCGAGCGAACCGGGCCATTTTCGGCAATATAGGCCAGCAACTCCTGAATGCCCTCGGCGTGCTCGGTCATCCATGCCTGGTGATATTTCCAGCCCATTTTATCGGGCGTCAGCATGCGGTGACGCACCAGCGAAAAGTCGCTGCGCGGTAAAAAGCAGGCTTCGTGCGCCCAATACTCCATCAGCTCACCGGCGCGGAGCGCCTCGTCCAGCCAGCGCTGCGGATAGTGGCCGAGGCGGCTGAACAGCACCAGATAAGGACTGCGCGCAACAACGTTGATGGTATCGATTTGCAGCAGGGACATCTGCTTAATGGTCTGCAGAATATCCCCGGGCTTTGCGCGGCGACGGGGCTTTTTTAGCAGCCCCTGTGCGGCAAGGTGGAGATGGCGGGCTTCTTTGAGCGAGAGGGACAATACCGGCATGCAGCTTCTCCGTTAAGGGTTCCGGCGCAAGCGGTGATGGTCAAAATCAGCGTTGCGCCAGCGTAATTAAATCAGTGAGCAACCGCTGCGCGCGTTCATCAGTCATTATCGCGTCGACCGGGAGATACCACCAGTTTGCCTGAGCAAACTCGCGGCACTTCACCGCATCTTTTTCGGTCATCAGCAGGTTTTGCTGCAGCGTCGCCAGAGCGGCAACTGCGCTCGGCGCCAATGCCTGATGATCGGCTAAGGCGACAGTTTTTACCGGCCTGACGCCGCAGCTTTCAAGAGTGGCGAAGAAGCGCGGCGGGTGGCCGATTCCGGCCATCGCCACCACGTTGCCCAATGCCGCCGCATCCCGGCGTTCACCGGTCAGCAGATTTACCGCCTGCCCGGGGCGAAGCTGCATCGGGATCTCTCCCTGACGGGCGAGACCGCCGTTAACGATAACCGCATCCACGCTGCGTAACCGCGAAGCGCGCTCTCGCATGGGGCCGGCAGGCAGCCACCAGCCATTGCCAAAACGGCGCACGCCGTCAATCACCACAATTTCTTTGTCGCGTGCCAGCTTATAGTGCTGTAGGCCATCATCAGTGACGATAAGCTGAAGATCGTGAGCGGCGAGCAGGGCCTGTACCGCATCGCTGCGTACCGGCGAGACGGCAACCGGCGCGCCGGTACGCTGGTAAATCAGTACCGGCTCATCCCCCGCTTCCCCGGTGCGGGTATTCGGATTAAGCAGCAGCGGATAGCTCGCCGCTTTACCGCCGTAGCCGCGAGAAACGACGCCAACGCGAATACCGTGCAGCTGGAGCTGTTCCACCAGCCAGACGACAACCGGCGTTTTACCATTGCCGCCTGCGGTCAGGTTACCCACCACCACGACCGGCACCGGCGCTCGCCAGGCTTTTCGCCAGCCCAGTTTATAGCTAAGCCGTATCAACCCGCTCACCAGGCCATAGAGCCAGGAGAGCGGAAGCAGCAGCCGCCATAATGGCGACTCGCCGGACCAGATGCGAGCAATCATGCGCCGAACTGCATCTTATGCAGCTGAGCGTAGACGCCCTTGTGCTCAAGCAGATCGGTATGACTACCGCGTTCAACGATCTGGCCATCTTCCACCACCACGATCTCATCAGCCTGCTCAATCGTCGACAGACGGTGGGCAATAACCAGCGAGGTGCGGTTTTTCTGCAGTTCGTCCAGCGCGGCCTGAATCGCGCGTTCGGATTCGGTATCCAGCGCCGATGTGGCTTCGTCGAGGATCAGGATCGGGCTGTTACGCAGCAGGGCGCGAGCGATTGCGATACGCTGACGCTGGCCGCCGGAAAGCATCACGCCGTTTTCACCGATAATCGTATCCAGGCCATTGTCCATTTTGTTGATAAAGTCCATGGCATAAGCCATACGAGCGGCTTCTTCTATCTGCTCGCGGCTGTACTCTTCGGTACGCGCATAGGCGATGTTATTCGCTACGGTATCGTTAAAGAGATGAACATTTTGCGACACCAGCGCAACCTGATCGCGCAGGGAGCTCAGGGTGTATTCACGCAGGTCGTGGCCGTCCAGCAAGATCTGCCCATCATCGACATCGTAGAAACGCGTAATCAGGCTGGCGATGGTCGATTTACCCGAACCCGAGCGCCCTACCAGCGCCACGGTTTTCCCTTCAGGAATATTCAGGTCAATATTGCGCAGCGCGGCGACTTCACGTCCCGGGTATCTGAAGGTGACGTTTTTAAATTCGAGGTTGCCCTTCGCACGTTCGATAATCCGCGTGCCTTCATCTTTCTCCTGCTCGGAGTCAAGGATAGCGAAAAGCGTCTGACAAGCGGCCATCCCGCGCTGGAACTGCGCGTTGACGTTAGTCAGCGACTTCAGCGGGCGCATCAGCGCGATCATCGAGGAGAAAACAACGGTGATAGTCCCGGCCGTCAGCGTCTCCATCACGCTCGGGAAGCTGGCAGCATAGAGCACGAAAGCCAAGGCCAGAGAGGCGATCAGCTGAATAATCGGGTCAGAAATTGACGACGCGGAGACCATTTTCATCCCCTGCAGGCGCATTTTATTGCTGACTTTATCAAAACGTTTGGTTTCGACGGCCTGACCGCCAAACATCAGCACTTCTTTATGCCCTTTCAGCATCTGCTCTGCGCTAGTCGTCACCTGGCCCATGGTGTTCTGCATATTTTTGCTGATATTACGAAAACGCTTCGATACCACGCGAATAGCAATAGACACAATCGGCGCCAGCACGATCAGAATGACCGACAGTTGCCAGCTGTAGTAGAACATCATGACGAACAGACCAATAATCGATGCGCCTTCACGCACAACGGTAATCAGCGCGCTGGAGGAAGAAGACGCGACCTGCTCAGAATCATAGGTAATACGCGATAAAAGCGTTCCGGTGGACTGTTTGTCAAAAAAGGCAACCGGCATCCCCATCATATGGCTGAATAAACGACGGCGCATCGTCATCACGACTTTGCCGGATACCCAGGAAATACAGTAGCTTGAAACGTAGCTGGTAATGCCGCGCAGAATCATTAACCCGATCACCACCAACGGCATCCATATCAGCACGGAGCGATCCGTTTTACCAAAACCATCATCCAATAACGGTTTAAGAAGCGATAGCATGAAGGTATCACTAGCCGCGTTAAGCACTAACGCTACCGCTGCAACGATTAGCCCGGGTTTAAACGGCGCTATAATCGGCCAGAGTCGGCGGAAGGTCTGCCACGTGGAAAGATCTTTATCGTTCTGCATTCAATAAACCAGCTTGTGTTGAAATAGCCGCATATTCTACCCGTTCTACGCCTTCCCGCCAAACCACTGATGATACCAACGAGGTAAAACTTGATCCCTTAAGCCATAGATTTGCCAGCCGTCCGGGGAAAAAACAACCGTAATTTGCCCCTGATGCGGCGTATCGAACCATTGATAACTCTGATTTCGGTAGCGCTGAATCACTTTCGTTGATGGCATACGCCAGGCGTTATAGCGGGAAGCGGAAGCAAGCGCCGCCTTGCCACCAACGCTCCGCAGCAGGGCTATCCCTGACGAGGTATTACTGCCGTGGTGCGGAACCTGGATAAGTGTAGACGCAAGATGCTGCCAGTAGTGGCTAATCATCGCCAGCTCCGCCGGCGTTTCAATATCCCCGGTCAGCAGAATACTGTACTTCCCGTCATCAATTCGCACCACGCAAGAGCGATTGTTTCCCGTTTTTGTCGCGCCGGGCAGCGGCCAGAGCGCGCGGAAGGTTAAGCCTCGCCACTGCCAGGTTTCCCCGCGCCGGCACGCTAAATGACCAGCCCAGCCCAACGGACTTCGCACCTCTGTCTGCGGCCATGCTTTTAACACTGAGTTGAGCCCACCGCGGTGATCGAGATGCTCGTGGCTGAGAACGATCCCCTCCAACTGCAAATGATGCCAGCGTAACCAAGGGATAATAATCTGCTGGCCGCTGTCGCCATCAGGCCAGGCAAGCCCGGTGTCATAAAGAAACGCTGCGCCCTGACGTTCGATGACCACCGCCAGCCCCTGCCCTACGTCCAGCATAGTGGCTCGCCATTCGTCAACTGAGGCGCTTCGCCAGAACGGCCTGCTCAGCAGCACGAGGCAGGTTAAGCAAAATGCGGGCGCCGTCCGCCAGGCATGAAATCGCCAGACGATCAACGCCAGCCACGGCACTATGCTTATCCCAAGCCAGCGAGCGTCGAGCCCCAGCCAGCCGGGCGGCAGCTGGCGTAATAACCAGAATAAGGCAGCCAGGATCCTGTCCGCTGATTGCCAGACCGCCATCTCAATGATAGACGGCGCGCAGAGGTGTAAAAACATGGCAGCCAGGATCAACGGGACGACGACAAAGGTCACCAGAGGCACGGCGATAAAGTTGGCGACCACCGACGTTAAGCTTATACCGTGAAACAGAGCAATCTGTAGAGGAGCGAGCAGGAACATCAATCCGATCTGCAGGTGGCATAACGCCAGGCTTTGACGCAGTAGCCAGTTCTTTTTGCCGCCCGGCATCGGCGCCAGTTGATACAAAAAAATAAGCGCCGCTACGGCGAACGCGGAGAGCCAGAGGCTTTCGGATAACATCGCCAGCGGATCGGCAAACAGTATTGCGCCAATGCAGCAGACCCATAGCTGCCATGGCGACCAGCGTTTTCCGGATAGCCTTAGCGCGCAGCCCGCAGCCAGCGCAACGCAGGTGCGCAGCGCGGGCGGCTGCATGCCGGTCAGCCCGGCGTAAAATATCGCGCTCGCCAGGCCAACGAGCAGCGGCGCTCGCCAGCCAAGCCAGCGGCACGGGAGAAAGAATTGCGCGCCCCTGAGCAGCAACCAGCCCAGAGAAGCCCCCAGCGCGATATGTAAGCCAGAAATCGCCATCAGGTGCGATATGCCGGTTTCCTGCATCAGGGATTTTATCTCGCGCGGTATCGCCAGACGCTCCCCCTGCCTAACCCTAGCATCACCGATTGCCATGGCAACGCGGCCAGGGTGTGATTCAGCGAAGCCAGATAACGCGCTCGCAAACTGCAGTTCCGCTCCCGGATTTCAGCCGTGATAAAGCGCCCGGTTAACGGACGATGCTGCGATAATGCGTAGCGTTGGCTATCAAACCCACCATCATTGAGCTGACCGTGGACCGGACGCGCCCGCAGCGTCATGGCCCAAACCTGGCCTGCGCAGGGCGTTTCTGGCAGATAGTTGCCGTAGAGGCTAATCCCCGGAGCAGGAAACAGCCGCCGCCCATCCAGACGAATAATTTTGCCCTGATGCGTTGTCTGCCCGTCCGTTGCTGTCAGCTCAACTTCAACCCGCAGATTTCTGTCCGTTAACCTCTCTGTCGGCCATAGCGTCTGGCGGGCGCTGAGCACTCCCCAGACAAAAAACAGCGTTATCAATGCCGCGTATTGCGCAGGTCTGCATCGACATTGCGCAATGAGTAGAGCCAGGACCATTAACCCCCAGGTAACCCACCGCCCGGGCAGAATGGGCAACCAGAGCAGCGGCAGGATTGCGATAATCACGCAGCCCGCAAGTTGTGGTAAACGCATGAGCACCTCCCTGTCAGAGGGAGTGTTACGCTAAACAGGAAGGCTGTCTCTGAGGACGGCGAGAAACTGCATCGCGCTATCCAGAGAATTTACTTTTCTGGTGCAAAAGGACCTGGGTTTTGCGAGGTAGCTTCAAAGAGAGATTTAAAGGCATAAAAAAAGCACCCGAGGGTGCTTTTTTAACGTTTAAGTAGGTTGTCGCCAATCGGCGAAACTTACTCTTCGTAAATATTGGCGCGGTCACGTAATTCTTTGCCCGGCTTAAAGTGGGGAACGTATTTACCTTCCAGTTCCACTTTATCGCCAGTCTTTGGGTTACGCCCGGTGCGAGGTGCTCGATAATGCAGAGAGAAGCTGCCGAAACCGCGGATTTCAATACGCTCGCCTTGAGCAAGCGTTGAGGCCATATGCTCCAGCATTTCTTTAACAGCATCTTCCACTGCTTTCGCAGGAATGTGAGATTGCTGGCTGGCAAGTCTTTCTATCAATTCTGACTTGGTCATTATTCCTCCGGTTTCCTTCAAGGCAAAATTAGCTAACAGCTTAAACAAGGGCGGCCGTAGCCGCCCTTTGTGCTTGATTACAGGACGAATCCCGCAATCTGTCAAGTAAACTCGTCATAATTCAGGTTGTTGTAACCCGAAAGACTGAGATTACTCGCCTTTAGCTGCTTTGAAAGCTTCAGCCATTGCGTTGTTAGAGAAGTTTGCATCTTCCTGTTTGTTAACAGTTGCGATTGCATCTTTCTCATCAGCTTCGTCTTTCGCACGAACAGACAGGCTGATTGCGCGGTTTTTACGATCAACGCCGGTGAATTTAGCTTCAACGTCGTCGCCAACGCTCAGAACCAGAGTTGCATCTTCAACGCGGTCACGGGAAGCTTCAGAAGCGCGCAGGTAACCTTCAACGCCGTCAGCCAGCTCTACGGTTGCGCCTTTAGCGTCAACTGCAGTAACTTTACCGTTTACGATTGCGCCTTTCTTGTTCAGTGCAACCCAGTTGTTGAACGGATCTTCTGCGAGCTGTTTAACGCCCAGAGAGATACGCTCACGCTCTGCGTCAACCTGCAGAACAACTGCTGCGATTTCGTCGCCTTTTTTGTATTCACGAACTGCTTCTTCGCCTGCAACGTTCCAGGAGATGTCAGACAGGTGAACCAGGCCATCGATGCCGCCGTCCAGGCCGATGAAGATACCGAAGTCAGTGATAGACTTGATTTTACCTTCAACACGGTCGCCCTTGTTGTGGGTTTCCGCGAACTGCTGCCATGGGTTGTTTTTGCACTGCTTCAGGCCCAGAGAGATACGACGACGTTCTTCGTCGATATCCAGAACCATAACTTCCACTACATCGCCAACGTTAACAACTTTGGACGGGTGGATGTTTTTGTTGGTCCAGTCCATTTCGGAAACGTGAACCAGGCCTTCAACGCCTTCTTCGATTTCAACGAAGCAGCCGTAGTCGGTCAGGTTGGTCACGCGACCGGTCAGCTTGGTACCTTCCGGATAACGTTTAGCGATAGCTACCCACGGATCTTCGCCCAGCTGTTTCAGGCCCAGAGATACACGAGTACGTTCGCGGTCGAACTTCAGCACTTTAACAGTGATTTCATCGCCAACGTTTACGATTTCGCTCGGATGCTTAACGCGTTTCCATGCCATATCGGTAATGTGCAGCAGGCCGTCAACGCCGCCCAGATCAACGAATGCACCGTAGTCAGTGAGGTTCTTAACGATACCTTTAACTTCCATGCCTTCCTGCAGGTTTTCCAGCAGCTGATCGCGCTCTGCGCTGTTTTCGGATTCGATAACGGCACGACGAGAAACAACAACGTTGTTACGTTTCTGGTCCAGCTTGATGACTTTGAATTCAAGCTCTTTGCCTTCCAGGTGCAGCGTATCGCGCACCGGACGAACGTCTACCAGGGAGCCCGGCAGGAACGCACGAATACCATTCAGCTCAACAGTGAAGCCACCTTTAACTTTGCCGTTGATAATACCGACTACAGTTTCAGCGTCTTCGTAAGCTTTTTCCAGCGTGATCCAAGCTTCGTGACGTTTAGCTTTCTCACGGGACAGCAGGGTTTCACCGAAGCCGTCTTCTACTGCATCCAGAGCAACGTCAACTTCGTCACCAACCTGGATTTCCAGCTCGCCCTGGGCGTTTTTGAACTGCTCTGCCGGAATGGCAGACTCAGATTTCAGACCGGCGTCAACCAGTACTACGTCTTTGTCGATAGCAACAACAACACCACGAACGATGGAACCCGGACGGGTTTCGATTGTTTTTAAGGATTCTTCAAATAGTTGAGCAAAAGATTCAGTCATGTTTAATCTTCAGGTTTCATATTTAACGTCCACCTGGCTCCATGCCGGATGGGGTTGTTTAACATACCCGCTAACACTCCATTGCTGCGGGGGTACTGCTATAATTCGGAGGCTGTTGTGCTTTATCGATAAGACGATTAAGCGGAAGCCAGTTTTTCGCGCGCATAGTGTAGCGCTTTTTCAATCACTTGCTCAATGTTTAGTTCTGTTGAATCAAGAACTAAAGCATCGACAGCCGGGATCAGGGGCGCGACTGTACGATTGCGGTCGCGATCGTCGCGCTCTTTTATCTCGGATAAAAGGCGATCAAAGTTAACACTAAAGCCCTTCTCCTGCAACTGGAGCATGCGGCGATGAGCACGTTCCTCCGCGGAGGCGTCAAGGAAAATTTTCACTGGCGCATCAGGGAATACGACAGTTCCCATATCGCGCCCGTCGGCGATCAGGCCAGGCAATTCGCGGAAGGCCCGCTGACGACGCAGCAACGCTTCACGCACGCGCGGAAAGGCAGCCACTTTAGATGCCGTGTTGGCAACATCCTGCGTGCGAATTTCAGCGCTGACGTCCTCTCCCTCCAGCACCACTTCCAGGCTGCCGTCAGTGGAGACAAAACGAACATCCAGGTGCGCAGCCAGCGGCACCAGCGCCTCTTCGGATTCCACATCAACATGGTGATGCAGCGCAGCGAGAGCAAGCACGCGATAAATCGCCCCAGAATCGAGCAGATGCCAGCCCAGCGTTTCTGCCATTGCCTTGCATAACGTGCCTTTGCCCGCACCGCCAGGCCCATCAATGGTGATTACCGGAACTGTTGCCGTCATCTTTTTCTCCTTCAGCAAGGCGCATAAATATATAAACGCCGCGCATTATACGCATCTCTACGACGGAAAGTGAGTATTGCTTTTAAATTACGGATAAGTGGAAATCTAATGCGGAAGAATTGTGCAATTATAGCGGGCTGATGGAGTATCAGCCCGGAAGATAACGCAGTTTTACTTTTTATCTTCAGCGATACGGTCACGGATATGCTGCGCGCGTTCAGCTGAAGGCGGGTGTGAATCGAACAGAGATTTACTGTGGCCGGCGTCAAGGCTGGCCAGTTTGTCGAAGCTTCCCACCAGCCCCTGAGTGCTGATGTTGCGCTTTTTCAGCAGATCGTAGGAGAAATCATCAGCATCCGACTCTTGAGAGCGGGAGAAGGCAGAGTTAACCATCCCCTCAGCGATATCGCCCAGCTGCGATTTAGACAAGCTTGCAGCCGCTTCGCTGGTAGATGAAATTGCATCGCGCGCGGCAATAGTCGCATACGCGGTTTGCATCGCTTTGCGCGAATGTCCCAGCGCTACGTGGCCCAGCTCATGGCCCAGAACCGCTTCAACTTCATTATCGGTCATCATGTCCATCAGGCCGCTATAGACGCGAACGCAGCCGTTGGCCATTGCCCAGGCGTTGACGTCTGATGTCATGTAAACCTTATAGTTTACCGGGGTTCCATTGATATTATTTCCTAACGCTTTGGCAATTTTATTCAGGCGTTTGGTGTACTTACTTGAAGCGCCGGCCTTTTTATTTTCGCTATCCATTTGCTTACAGGCATCGTCGGAAAGCGTTTTGACTTCAGCGTCAGAAAGCGTTGCCGCTTTATAGGCCGTCATCCCTGAACTTACGAGGGCGTTGGCGTCCATCCCCTGCATATTTTTACAACCTGCCAACAACGTGGCGGAAACCGCTAAAGCCAGCATTAATTTTGTATTTTTCATATCAATCATCCATTGATTACCATAATAAATGCTTATAAATCCTGCATTTACAAGCAGCCAAGGCTAGCATTTAGATTCCCGCCCGACAAGCAGGCATAAAAAACGCCGACACGATGGTCGGCGTTTTTACCTTAAACGCGCGTTACTCAGGCCAGCGTACTGATTCGCGCCAGCTGCTCGAAGTAGTCCGGAAACGTTTTCGCCGTACACTTCGGGTCAAGGATGGTGACTGGCGTATCGGAAAGCGCCACTAGCGAGAAGCACATTGCCATACGATGGTCGTTATAGGTGCCGATCTCAGCAAACTGAAGCTTCGCAGGTGGAGTAATGCGGATGTAATCCTCCCCCTCTTCAACCTCTGCTCCCACTTTACGTAGCTCCGTGGCCATAGCAAACAGACGGTCAGTCTCTTTGACACGCCAGTTATAGATGTTGCGTAGAGTCGTGGTGCCTTTTGCAAACAGGGCTGCCGTGGCGATCGTCATCGCCGCATCCGGAATATGGTTCATATCCATATCGATGGCGTTCAGTTCACCATGAGTGCAGGCAATGTAGTCATCGCCCCAGGTGACGGTTGCGCCCATTTTTTCCAGCACATCGGCAAAACGGATATCGCCCTGTACGCTGTTACGGCCAATACCGGTGACCTTCACCGTACCGCCTTTGATCGCGCCAGCGGCGAGGAAGTAGGATGCCGAGGAGGCATCGCCTTCAACCAGGTAGTCGCCCGGCGAGCGGTAGTGTTGATTGCCACGCACGATAAAGCGCTGGTAAGACTGGTTTTCAACCTCAACGCCAAAGGTTTTCATCAGATGCAGCGTGATATCGATATAGGGTTTGGAAACCAGATCGCCTTTAATCGCGATGACGGTATCCTGAGGCGCCAGTGGGGCGGTCATCAGGAGCGCGGTCAGAAACTGGCTGGATACGCTGCCGTCCACTTCAACCTGGCCGCCGCTGAAACCGCCACGCAGACGCAGCGGCGGGTAGTTTTCCTGCTCCAGGTAATCAATCTGCGCCCCGCCCTGACGCAGCGCGTCAACCAGGTGGCCAATCGGCCGCTCTTTCATTCGCGGCTCGCCGGTCAGCACAATATCGTTACGGCCTAAACATAACGCAGCCGCCAGCGGACGCATCGCCGTTCCGGCATTACCGAGGAACAGTTCTAATGCTTCAGCCGCCTGCAGAGGGCCACCGTTGCCGATGACTTCACAGCGGGTACGATCGGAAGACAGGGTATAATGAACTCCCAGTGCGCTCAGGGCATTCAGCATGTGGCGTACATCGTCGCTATCCAGCAGGTTGGTCAGCACCGTAGTGCCACGGGCCAAAGCCGCCAGCAGCAAGGCACGATTAGAGACACTCTTGGACCCGGGCAGGTTAATCGTGCCATCTACGCGTGCGATGGGTTGTAACGTCAGGGATTCCATTAAACTCAACTCTCAAACAAACAGAATAAAAACCCCGCAGAGCGGCTGCGGGGATGAAAAACACGACAGCGATTAACCGTGACGGCGTTCGAAGTCCTGCATAAAGTCGGTCAGCGCCTTCACGCCCGCCAGCGGCATAGCGTTATAGATGGAAGCACGCATGCCGCCCACGACGCGGTGGCCCTTCAGCGCATGCAGACCGGCGGCAAATGACTCTTCGAGGAACAGTTTATCAAGCGCGCTGTCCGCCAGCTGGAACGGCACGTTCATGCGCGAGCGGTTCGCCGCAGCGACATCGTTGCGATAGAAACCGCTGTTATCGATGGTGCTGTAGAGCAGGTCGGCTTTCTGCTGGTTGATTTTATCCATAACGGCAACCCCGCCCTGCTCTTTCAGCCACTTAAACACCAGACCTGACAGGTACCAGGCAAATGTCGGCGGCGTGTTAAACATGGAGTCATTGGCGGAGAGAATGGAGTAATCCAGAATCGATGGACAGGCTACACTGGCTTTACCGAGCAGATCTTCGCGCACAATAATCAGCGTCAGTCCTGCAGGACCGATGTTTTTCTGCGCGCCCGCGTAGATCACGCCATAGCGGCTAACGTCAATTTCACGAGATAAAATCGTCGATGACAAATCCGCCGTGACGACCACATCGTCGCCAAAGTTTGGCGCTTCTTCAATGGCAATACCGTCAATGGTTTCGTTCGGGCAGTAGTGCAGGTAGGCAGCGCCCGGGGTCAGTTGCCACTCGCTCATCGGCTTAACCGCGCGCAGGCCGTCAACGGTGATTTTGGCGTCGATCACGTTCGGCGTGCAGTATTTATGCGCTTCTTTTACCGCGCTGGCCGCCCAGTAGCCGGCATCGACGTAGTCGGCAACGGTTTTATCGCCAAGCAGGTTCAGCGGGATACCAGCAAACTGTCCGCGACCGCCGCCGTGGCAGAATAAAACTTTATAATTGGAAGGAATATTGAGCAGGGAGCGAAAATCCTGTTCCGCTTCTTCAGCCACCTTAATGAACTCTTTACCACGGTGGCTGATTTCCATCACCGACGTCCCCAAACCGTTCCAGTCGCACAGTTCCTTTTGTGCCAGTTTGAGTACTTCCGCCGGCAGCATTGCCGGGCCTGAACTGAAGTTATAGACCTGAGCCATTTCCCCTCACCACTTGCTATGTTATTTACCCGCGAACCGTCGCGGGCATAAGTTATTCCTGTGGCTATCGGTTTTATCATTCAGTGACACACACCGCAATGGCTAAAACTGAGCGTCAGGGAAATGCGGTCTCGCTCACACAAAAGAATCTGCCAGCTTGACGTCATAAAACCGACATAATTGCTGTCAGGTGACTCTTTTTGCCCGGCTGACCTTCGACCATTCTGCATTTGCGCAGCGAGGGCATAATTGTTTATCCCCGGCTCGTAGCGTAAGGATTGCACTGCAGCGGACGCAGGCATACTCGTCGTCCCGGGGTATAGTGGTAAAACGCTCGGTAAAGCGAGAAGGAAGAATGGAGAGTCCGGCTTTAACATCATCATCCTCATAGAAATAGAGGCTGATCTGGCCGTTGGTTTCCAGAATAGCCAGCCGCACCTGCCCCAGTTGCTCAACCCCGCTGGTTCTTAGTTCCATAAAAAATTCAAATTCGGTCATGTTTTCCGCCTGCAGTTTCTCCCAGGCCAGCTCGCCGTTTTCCACAACAATAATCGGCTTACCTTCAAGCAGATCCTCCAGTTTTTCGCTATGCCCCATCAGCCACATAATCAATCGATACAACAGCGCCAGCGTGATAAAAACCGCCAGTACCGGCAGCATAGGGACGTCATCGTAAAATGCGACGTCGCCCGCGGCCGAACCGAGAGTCAAAATGATGAGGACTTCGAACAGAGACATCTGACGAACGCCCCGCCGCCCGGTTATCTTGAGAAAAATAAATACCAGTACGAAGGTGTAGAGGCTCCGTAATGCCACCTCGGCCAAAAATTCCACGGGCACTTTATCCAGTGCCATACGATGCCAGTCAAATGTCTTCATGATTAACGCCTGAACAGTTATTGAGTGACATAAGCATAGCCAGACGATGAAGATAGCACCCGTCATCTAAAACCCGTATCATTGCGCGCTTTACGTACGATAAAAGTGACTGCCATGACTCAAACATTTATACCCGGCAAAGATGCCGCCCTGGAAGATTCCATCGCTCGCTTCCAGCAGAAGTTGCTCGACCTCGGATTTGATATTGAAGAGGCCTCATGGCTCAACCCGGTACCGCACGTCTGGTCAGTGCATATCCGCGATAAAGAGTGCGCCCTGTGCTTCACCAACGGTAAAGGCGCCACCAAAAAAGCCGCGCTGGCCTCCGCGCTCGGTGAGTACTTTGAGCGCCTCTCAACTAACTATTTCTTTGCCGATTTCTGGCTGGGCGAGACCATCGCGAACGGCCCTTTCGTCCATTACCCTAATGAAAAATGGTTCCCGTTAACCGACGATGATGAAGTGCCGGAAGGCCTGCTGGATGCTCGCCTGCGCGCGTTCTATGATCCTGACGAGCAGTTAACCGCCAGTATGCTGGTCGATCTACAGTCTGGTAATGACGAGCGCGGCGTCTGCGGCCTGCCGTTCACCCGTCAGTCTGATGGTGAAACGGTCTATATTCCGATGAATATTGTCGGCAACCTGTACGTTTCTAACGGGATGTCCGCGGGCAACACCCGCAACGAAGCCCGCGTTCAGGGGCTTTCGGAAGTGTTTGAACGCCATATTAAGAACCGTATTATCGCCGAGAGCATCAGCCTGCCGGAGATCCCTGCGGAAGTGATGGCGCGCTATCCGGGCGTAGTAGAATCGATCAATAAGCTGGAGGCCGAAGGCTTCCCGATTTTCGCTTATGACGGTTCGCTCGGCGGCAAATATCCGGTTATCTGCGTCGTGCTTTTTAACCCGGCTAACGGCACCTGTTTCGCCTCTTTCGGCGCGCATCCCGATTTCGGCGTGGCGCTGGAGCGTACCGTTACCGAACTACTACAGGGCCGCAGCCTGAAAGATCTCGACGTCTTCACGCCGCCAACCTTCGATGATGAAGAAGTCGCCGAACATGCGAACCTTGAA
The DNA here is from genome assembly GCF_018139045.1 of Klebsiella pasteurii. Classification (NCBI taxonomy): domain Bacteria; kingdom Pseudomonadati; phylum Pseudomonadota; class Gammaproteobacteria; order Enterobacterales; family Enterobacteriaceae; genus Klebsiella; species Klebsiella pasteurii. The sequence goes on along the minus strand of NZ_CP073236.1, from coordinate 133,692 downwards.
ACGCACTTTATCGACTCCAGCGGCCTGATCTCCTGGGATATGTTTAAACAGGATGCCGACTATCCGTTCGTGGACTGGAACTTCTCCGGGACCACGGATGAAGAGTTCGCCACTCTTATGGCTATCTTTAAACAAGAAGATAAAGAAGTTTACATCGCTGATTACGAACACCTGAGCGTCTACGCCTGCCGCATCATTGTCCCGGGCATGTCTGATATCTATCCGGCAGAAGACCTCTGGCTGGCGAATAACAGCATGGGCGCGCCTCTGCGGGAAACGATTCTTTCCCTGCCGGAAAGCGAGTGGGAAAAAGAGGATTATTTAGCGCTTATCGAACAAATGGACGATGAAGGCCTCGATGATTTCACCCGCGTGCGCGAACTGTTGGGTCTGGCGACCGGTAAAGACAACGGCTGGTATACCCTGCGCATTGGCGAGCTGAAAGCAATGCTGGCGCTGGCGGGCGGCGATCTCGAGCAGGCGTTGATCTGGACCGAGTGGACGATGGAGTTCAACGCCTCCATCTTTAGCGCCGAGCGCGCCAATTACTACCGCTGCCTGCAAACCCTGCTGCTGCTGAGCCAGGAAGAGGAGCGTCAGCCGCTGCAGTATCTGAACGCTTTTGTACGCATGTACGGCGCCGATGCCGTAGAAGCCGCCAGCGCCGCGCTGAGCGGAGAAGCGCCGTTCTATGGCCTGCAGGCAGTGGACAGCGATCTGCTTGCGTTCCCGGCTCATCAGTCGCTGCTGAAAGCTTACGAAAAGCTGCAGCGCGCAAAAGCAGCATTCTGGGGTAAATAAGCGCACTTTACCGCCGCAATAACCCTATGATGGGGGCCAGTAAAGGCCCCCGTTTTTTATGCTTTCCGCAACCCCAAAGCCAAGTTGTAGCCATAAAGTTAATTAGTAGTGAGAAATAATAAAATCCCACCGCAAATATTGTTAATTTTAATAAAAATACCCCATTTTAATTAACCGAAAAACGGGGGCAAAATGAAAATAATCAACATTATTTGTAAATTTTAAAATTTATTTTTCCATTAAAAAACAAAAAGTTAACTCAACAAATATGCAAATCCACACACTAAAAAGGCCTATAGTTCCGGTAGGATATGATCTACATCAAATTCCCTTCTATAATGCTTTGTTAGTATCTCACCGCCAACTTACATAAAGAGAGAGTTAGTGTGAAAGCTGACAACCCTTTTGATCTTTTACTCCCTGCTGCCATGGCGAAAGTCGCCGAAGAAGCAGGTGTCTATAAAGCGACAAAACATCCGATAAAGACGTTTTATCTGGCTATCACCGCAGGTGTCTTCATCTCTATCGCTTTTGTTTTCTATATTACCGCGACAACCGGCACGGCCGGGATGCCATTCGGGGTTGCCAAACTGATTGGAGGCATCTGCTTCTCACTGGGTTTGATTCTCTGCGTTATTTGCGGTGCCGACCTGTTTACCTCAACCGTTCTTATCGTTGTCGCGAAAGCCAGCGGAAGAATCACGTGGGGTCAACTGGCGAAAAACTGGCTCAACGTCTATGTTGGTAACCTGATTGGTTGCTTACTGTTTGTATTGCTGATGTGGCTTTCAGGCGAATATATGACTGCCAACGGTCAATGGGGACTTAACGTTCTGCAAACCGCCGACCACAAAATGCACCATACTTTTGTTGAAGCCGTGTGCCTGGGTATCCTGGCAAACCTGATGGTCTGCCTTGCGGTATGGATGAGCTACTCCGGCCGTAGCCTGATGGATAAAGCCATGATTATGGTTTTACCGGTGGCAATGTTTGTTGCCAGCGGGTTTGAGCACAGTATCGCGAACATGTTTATGATCCCGCTGGGTATCGTTATCCGCGACTTTGCAAGCCCGGAATTCTGGACCGCAGTTGGTTCAACTCCGGAAAGTTTTTCTCACCTGACCGTCATGAACTTCATCACTGATAACCTGATTCCGGTAACTATCGGGAACATCATCGGCGGTGGTCTGCTGGTTGGGTTGACATACTGGGTCATTTACCTGCGTGGCGACGACCATCACTAAGGGTTGTTTCAGGCAGTAAATAAAAAATCCACTTAAGAAGGTAGGTGTTACATGTCCGAGCTTAATGAAAAGTTAGCCACAGCCTGGGAAGGTTTTGCGAAAGGTGACTGGCAGAACGAAGTCAACGTCCGCGACTTCATCCAGAAAAACTATACCCCGTACGAAGGTGACGAGTCCTTCCTGGCTGGCGCAACTGACGCGACCACCAAGCTGTGGGACACCGTAATGGAAGGCGTTAAACAGGAAAACCGCACTCACGCGCCTGTTGATTTTGATACTTCCCTTGCATCCACCATCACTTCTCATGACGCTGGCTACATCGAGAAAGGTCTCGAGAAAATCGTTGGTCTGCAGACTGAAGCTCCGCTGAAACGCGCGATTATCCCGTTCGGCGGCATCAAAATGGTAGAAGGTTCCTGCAAAGCGTACGATCGCGAGCTGGACCCGATGCTGAAGAAAATCTTCACTGAATACCGTAAAACTCACAACCAGGGCGTGTTTGACGTTTACACCAAAGACATCCTGAACTGCCGTAAATCTGGTGTTCTGACCGGTCTGCCGGATGCCTATGGCCGTGGTCGTATCATCGGTGACTACCGTCGCGTTGCGCTGTACGGTATCGACTTCCTGATGAAAGACAAATACGCTCAGTTCGTTTCTCTGCAAGAGAAACTGGAAAACGGCGAAGATCTGGAAGCAACCATCCGTCTGCGCGAAGAAATCTCTGAACAGCACCGCGCGCTGGGTCAGATCAAAGAAATGGCGGCTAAATATGGCTGCGATATCTCTGGTCCTGCTACCACCGCTCAGGAAGCTATCCAGTGGACCTACTTCGGTTACCTGGCTGCCGTAAAATCTCAGAACGGCGCGGCAATGTCCTTCGGTCGTACCTCCAGCTTCCTGGACATCTTCATCGAACGTGACCTGAAAGCCGGTAAAATCACCGAGCAAGACGCACAGGAAATGATTGACCACTTGGTCATGAAACTGCGTATGGTTCGTTTCCTGCGTACCCCTGAATACGATGAACTGTTCTCTGGCGACCCGATCTGGGCAACAGAATCTATCGGCGGTATGGGCGTTGACGGCCGTACTCTGGTCACCAAAAACAGCTTCCGTTTCCTGAACACCCTGTACACCATGGGGCCGTCTCCGGAGCCGAACATCACCATTCTGTGGTCTGAAAAACTGCCGCTGAGCTTCAAAAAATACGCCGCGAAAGTGTCCATCGATACCTCTTCTCTGCAGTACGAGAACGATGACCTGATGCGTCCTGACTTCAACAACGATGACTACGCTATCGCTTGCTGCGTAAGCCCGATGGTTGTTGGTAAGCAAATGCAGTTCTTCGGCGCGCGTGCTAACCTGGCGAAAACCATGCTGTACGCAATCAACGGCGGCGTTGATGAAAAACTGAAAATGCAGGTTGGTCCTAAATCTGAACCGATCAAAGGCGACGTTCTGAACTTCGACGAAGTGATGGACCGCATGGATCACTTCATGGACTGGCTGGCTAAACAGTACGTCACTGCGCTGAACATCATCCACTACATGCACGACAAGTACAGCTACGAAGCTTCCCTGATGGCGCTGCACGACCGTGATGTTATCCGCACCATGGCATGTGGTATCGCAGGTCTGTCCGTTGCGGCTGACTCCCTGTCTGCAATCAAATATGCGAAAGTCAAACCGATTCGTGACGAAAACGGTCTGGCTGTCGACTTCGAAATCGAAGGCGAATACCCGCAGTTTGGTAACAACGACTCTCGCGTCGATGATATGGCCGTTGACCTGGTTGAACGTTTCATGAAGAAAATTCAGAAACTGCACACCTACCGCAACGCTATCCCGACTCAGTCCGTTCTGACCATCACCTCTAACGTTGTGTATGGTAAGAAAACCGGTAACACCCCTGACGGTCGTCGCGCTGGCGCTCCGTTCGGACCAGGTGCTAACCCGATGCACGGCCGTGACCAGAAAGGCGCTGTTGCCTCTCTGACCTCCGTTGCAAAACTGCCGTTTGCTTACGCGAAAGATGGTATTTCTTACACCTTCTCTATCGTGCCGAACGCGCTGGGTAAAGACGACGAAGTTCGTAAAACTAACCTCGCCGGCCTGATGGATGGTTACTTCCACCACGAAGCGTCCATCGAAGGCGGTCAGCATCTGAACGTCAACGTTATGAACCGCGAAATGCTGCTCGACGCGATGGAAAACCCGGAAAAATATCCGCAGCTGACCATCCGCGTATCCGGCTACGCAGTACGTTTTAACTCCCTGACTAAAGAACAGCAGCAGGACGTTATTACTCGTACCTTCACTCAGACCATGTAATGGTATTGACTGAAATCGTACAGTAAAAAGCGTACAATAAAGGCTCCACGCAAGTGGGGCCTTTTTAGCAATATCATCCTGCCCCAGTCTCTTTTGTCTGCTGTCTATACTTTATGGATAACAGCCAAAACAGACTCGACATAGCCTTTGAGCTGTGCATCTACATAGGCCCCGGATGGGCCAAATTCGGAGATATCACCGCAATGTCAACAATTGGTCGCATTCACTCCTTTGAATCCTGTGGCACCGTCGATGGCCCGGGGATTCGCTTTATCACCTTCTTCCAGGGCTGCCTGATGCGCTGCCTCTATTGCCACAACCGCGATACCTGGGATACCCACGGCGGCAAAGAGATTACCGTTGAAGAGCTGATGAAAGAGGTGGTGACCTATCGCCACTTTATGAACGCTTCCGGCGGCGGCGTGACGGCATCCGGCGGCGAGGCTATCCTGCAGGCCGAATTTGTTCGCGACTGGTTCCGCGCCTGTAAGAAAGAAGGTATTCATACCTGTCTCGATACCAACGGCTTTGTGCGCCGCTACGATCCGGTTATTGATGAACTGCTGGAGGTCACCGACCTGGTGATGCTCGATCTCAAGCAAATGAATGATGAGATTCACCAGAACCTGGTCGGCGTCTCTAATCATCGGACGCTGGAGTTTGCCCGCTATCTGTCAAACAAAAACATCAACGTCTGGATCCGCTACGTTGTGGTTCCGGGCTGGTCCGACGACGACGATTCCGCACATCGCCTGGGCGAGTTTACCCGTGACATGGGCAACGTCGAGAAGATCGAACTGCTGCCGTACCACGAGCTGGGCAAGCACAAATGGGTAGCCATGGGCGAAGAGTACAAGCTGGACGGCGTCCATCCGCCGAAGAAAGAGACCATGGAACGCGTGAAGGGCATTCTGGAACAGTACGGTCATAAAGTGATGTACTAAAACCCCCGCCCGGTAGAGATTGCGCTACCGGGTGTTTCCCCAACAAAATCAGCGTCAGGACATAAAATATTCCGACAGCTTATTCGCCACGCTCTCAATCGAGAAAATGCGCTTCTGATGCGCTTTTCGGTATTCCGCATAGCGTTCATCCTGCTCTTCCAGCGCGCTGAGGATCCGGTCGGCCACCATCATTGCGCCGGCGATTTCCGCAAACCCCGACTCCCCTTCCCCCTGTAAAGCCACCGCCGCCTGAAGATTCCAGTCAGATAAACGGGCCAGCGGCGCAAACGTCCCGCGGGTCAGCGACAAAATTTTAACGCCCTGCTGCTTTGCCAGCGACAGGGCCTGCATCATATCCGCCGATGCCTGTTCGCTGTGAACGACGATGATGCCGGTTTTTTGACTGTCAGCCAGCAGCGGCATCGCCGCCGGATAGGAGCGATCGATAAAGCTGGCCGCCTTACCCATATTGATTAAATTCATCTGCAGGAATAACGCCACCGGCACCGCCGTGCCCACGGCATAGATAGCAATGCTGTTCAGGGAGTTAAGCCAGTCAGCCGCGGCTTTCAGCTCCTGGCTATCGACAATGGCATTACTGTCGCGAATGCTCGCCAGCACCGGCGCAATCTCTTCGCTCTCGTTGCTAGCGCTGTCTTCCGAGCGCGCGGCGCCCTGCTCCATCGCCAGCGCCGTTCTGAAATCCGAGAAACCTTTAAAACCAAAGGCCCGACAAAAACGGGTGATGCTCCCCTCACTGGTATCAATGGAGTCGGCCAGTTCTGAAATCGTGTGACGCATCACAAAGTCAGGATTTTCCGTGATAAAACGGCCCACTTTCTCCAGTATCGGGCTTAGCCCTGAAGCTCCATTTCTTATGCTAATCAACAAGTTATTGTCTATATGGCTCATTTTTTGCCCTATTTGCTCAAAATGCAATCACAATCACATCTTTCGGCCTGCGGTAAAGATAATAATTATTATCTCACACAAATAAATAAAAATAATTATTTTTACACGCAGGAGAACATCGAATGAAAGGTCTCATAGTCTGTCGTACCGGTATGGGCAGCTCCTTAATGCTCAAAATCAAAGCCCAAAAAATCATCGACAAACACGGCTGGGATATCGAGCTGGAACATGACGTCCTCTCAGGCTTACGCACCTGGCGAGATATTGATTTTGTCATCACTATGCGCGATCTCACCGACGAAGTCGAAGCCGCCGGATTCAGAGCGGTCGGCATCACCGACCTGATGAACAGTGAAGAGATGGAGTCTGCGCTCACCGACATCGTTCAAAGCAACTAACCTCTCCCGGAGGCAATATGGATTTCCTCAGATTTATTGTATTCGACATTCTGGGCGTAACCCCACTTTTAGTTGGCTTTATTGCATTAATCGGCCTGTTAATCCAACGCAAGCCGATTGAAAAAGTCCTTTCCGGCACCTTCAAAACCATCGTCGGCTTTCTGGTTTTTGCCGGCGGCGCCGGTCTGGCGGTCACTTCCCTGGGTAACTTTCAGACCTTATTCAGCGATGGATTTGGCCTGAAGGGCGTCATGCCGCTGGCAGAAGCGCTAACCGGACTGGCGCAAACCAAATTCGCCATGTGCGTGTCGCTGATCATGGTGATTGGTTTTGGCTGGAACCTGTTTTTTGCCCGCGTGACGCCGTTTAAATACATCTTTCTTACCGGGCAACATAATCTTTATCTCTCCGCGCTGCTTACCGTAACGCTGAAGGCGCTGGGCTACAGCGACATGACGACCATCATTGTCGGCTCCATACTGCTGGGTCTCGCCGCCTGCCTCTATCCGGCTATTGCGCAGCCGTGGATGCGAAAAATTACCGGTAACGATGAGATCGCGATGGGGCATTACGTCACCCTGGCCTACGCCGCATCCGGCTGGATCGGCTCAAAAGTCGGCGACCCTAAACAGTCTACCGAAAAGCTGAATCTCCCCGGCTGGCTGGGGATCTTTAAAGACTACATCGTCTCGGTGTCGATCTCGGTAAGCATTTTCTATTACATCGCCGCGCTCGCCGCCGGGAAAGCCGCGGTCACCGCTGCGGCCGGCGGGATGCACTGGCTGGTTTACCCGCTCTTTCAGTCGCTGACCTTTACCGCCTCGCTGTACATCATTATTACCGGCGTACGCCTGCTGCTGTCAGAAATTGTTCCGGCCTTCCTTGGCATCTCGGAAAAGTTTATCCCTAACGCCAAACCCGCGCTCGATTGTCCGGTGGTATTTCCCTACGCCCCGACCGCCACGGTGCTGGGGTTTATCTCTTCGTTTATCGGCGGGCTGGTGGTGATGGGCTTTCTGGCGATCCTTGGCCAGACCGTGATTATCCCGGTAGCCATCCCCTACTTCTTCATTGGTGCGACCGCAGCGGTGTTTGGCAATGCCTCCGGCGGCTGGAAAGGCGCGATTGCCGGGAGCTTCATCACCGGGATCCTGATTGGCATCGGCCCGGCGCTGATTTACCCGATTATGGAATCCGTCGGTCTTTCAGGCACCAGCTTCCCGGAAACCGACTTCGTCGCTCTGGGTCTGGTCGTGTACTACATCGGTAAAATGCTGCCCTAAGAAGGAATGAACATGAACATTGATGAACTGAAATCCCACGCGCTTGCCGCCCGCCGCGAGATCGTCACCATGATTTACGAGTCCGGAATTGGTCATCCGGGCGGGGCGTTATCGATAATCGACATTCTAACCTGGCTCTATTACCAGGAAGTCGATCTGGCCGCCTCCCCCCGCTCGCGCGTGGTGATGAGTAAAGGCCACGCTGTCGCCGCGCAGTACGCCATGCTGTATCAAAAAGGGAAGATCGATCGTAGCGAGTTCTCTACGTTCCGGCAGATCAACTCGCGCCTGCAGGGGCACCCGAGCATTAAGTCACTGCCGGAAGTCGATGCGACAACCGGACTGTTGGGTCAGGGGCTGTCGATTGCTTTTGGTATGGCGGCCGCCAAAAGGCGGCGCAACGATCCGCACCGGGTATTTGCCATCGTGGGCGATGGTGAAATGCATGAAGGCCAAATCTGGGAGACCCTACAGCAGGCCGGGCATATGAAAATGGATAACCTGGTCGCCATCATCGATTACAACGGCTTCTCTTCCCACGATCCGGTCAATGAAGTCGTTAACCTCGAGCCGCTGGCGGACAAAATCCGCAGCTTTGGCTGGCATGTACTGGAACTGCACAACGGCAATGATATGGATCAGGTTGCCGATACCCTGATGCTATCCCGCCACCTGAAAGGTAAACCTGTCGCCATTGTAGCGCGCACCACCAAAGGTTCCGGCGTCAGCTATATGGAAAACAACGGCGACTGGCACTCAAAAACCCCGAGCAAAGAACAATTTCAGCAGGCGATGGAGGAGTTACAGTGATGAAAGCACCCCGTGATGAGATCGGGCATGCCCTGATTGCGCTAAAAGAAAAGGGCTATCCCGTTGTTGTTATCGACAGCGATTTAGCCAGCTCTACCCGTACCGACCAGTTTCAGGCCGTCTATCCTGAGGCCTTTTTCGAAATGGGCATTGCGGAAGGTTCCGCCATGAGCTTCGCGGTCGGCCAGGCACTAGAGGGCTTTATGCCCTTCTACGTCAACTTTGCCATGTTCGTAACCGGTACCGCCTGGACCCAGCTGCGGCAGGCGTGCTATGCCAAAGCCAATATTAAACTCGTCGGTAGCCACCCCGGTATGGACGATGGCCCGGATGGCGCTTCACACCATGCGCTGGAGGATTTAGCGCTGACCCGCATCCTTCCGGGGTTAACCGTCCTGACCCCGGCAGATGCGGAAGAAATCGCCGAAGCCTTTGAGCAAGCGGCCAAAATAAAGGGACCCGTTTATATTCGCGTGGCGCGCGAGCCGATGCCGATTCGCGATAAAAGCGTCGTTCCGCGGGTCAGCGATATCGCCGCCATCGCCGATAGCGGCGCCGATTTCGCGATTCTGTTTGAAGGGACGGTGCTGGAGCAGGCTACCGATGGCTATGAAAAGCTGCTTGCCAGTGGCAAAAAGGGCAAGCTTATCCACGTTGCAACCCTCAAGCCCTTTAACGAGCAGGCATTTTATCAGCTGGTTGAAGGCTGCCCGCTTATCGCTACGCTTGAAAATCACACGGTAAACGGCGGTCTCGGCGGACTGATCGCGGAAACCCTGGCGCAGAAGGCGCATCCGGCCCGCCTCACTCGGTTGGGAACGCCGGACACATTTACCGAGTCGGGTAATAGCAGGCAGCTAAAAGCGAAATACGGCATCTCAGGAGAAGCGTTATTTGCCGCTCTACGCTAACCACCAGGCGAGCCGGTCAGCTCGCGCGTAAAGGGAATATATATGGAAGAGACGCTATTTTCCGCCTGTCAGTTCTCGAGCGACAGCCTGAACTGGCGCAGCGCCGTTCAGCTCGCCTGTCGACCGCTTGAGCAGCAGGGAAAAATCACCGGAGGCTATGCCAGGGCTATTATCAGCGCCACGGAGCAGGATGGTCCCTGGTATATATTGAGCCCGGGGTTTGCGCTACCGCACGCGCGTCCGGAAGCCGGAGTGCTGAGCAGAAACAGCGCGCTTTCGCTGCTTTGCTGTCGCGAGGCCGTTGATTTTCCGGAGCATCCCGGCATTCGGCTGATAGTCGTACTGGCGGCGGCTGATAGCGAACAGCATATCCAGACTATCCAGCGGTTAGTCTGCTGGCTGGATGAGGGGGAGAGACTACGGCGATTCACCGAGATCCACAATCAGGCCCAGTTTGAAGCGCTTCTCGCTTCGCATTAATCGATAGCCAGGGACATCTCTCCTGGCTATTTTCGACCAAAATCAGGCGTGAGCCACCGGCGTAGGATGATGCCCCGCTTTACGCAGCAGCGACAGCAGGTAGATGAAGGACACGCTGGCTATCATGATAAACAGCAGATTGTCAGAGAAATTCTGCATCAGCATCGCGGTCAGCGTTGGCCCAAGCAGGCTGCCCACGGTATAGCTCATTAACAGCGCCTGGTTCATCGCCACCAGCTGATGGCGCTCCACTTTTTCGCACGCCCAGGCCATAGCGACCGGATAGAGCGTGAAGCCGGAAGCGCCCAGCACGAATAGCGCAGGCGCCATTGCGGCCTGGCTTAACATCGCCAGACAGCCGAGAATTACCACAAACACCTGAACGCGCAGAACCAGCAGGCGGCCGTAGCGATCGGCGAGCCGACCAATCGGCCACTGCCCAACGATGCCTGCGCTCACCATCACCGCCATCCAGAAGCCGATGCCGGAATCGCTGACGCCCTGGTGGTTAAGCCACAGCGGCATCAGGCCATACAGCGAACCGAGCACGATACCGGAAATAATGCAGCCATTGACCCCGTGACGGGCCTGACGCAGCCTTAACATTGGCCAGATACGCGCCGGTTCGTGCGGCTCATCGCCCTGAGTCGTCACGCGAGCAAACAGCAGCGGCAGAATGGCCGCCAGAGCCAGCGCCGTCACCCACGGCAGGACGCTCATCAAATCAGTCGGCAGTTTGCTGACCATTAACTGGCCCAGCACCGTGCCAACGTAATAAATCATCATATACGCCGCCAGCAGGCGACCGCGGCTCCGCGAAGTGCCGCTACAGACCAGCGCGCTCTCCACCACCACCCAAATCATCGCGCAGCCGACGCCCGCAATAAAGCGCCAGCTGAACCAGCTCCAGAAGCCAAGCGTAATGCCGAGACCAACGCAGCCCACGGCAAAAATAATGGATGCCAGATAATAGCTACGATTAAAACCCAGACGCTTAATCACCCATCCGGCGAGCAATGTCCCCACCAGATTACCGGTGAAGTAGGACGACCCTACCATTCCGACCTGCCAGGTCGGCATATTTTCATGGGCGAGCCAAAGCGGGACGAGCGTATTTAAAACCGCTATCGCCAGGGTCAACAAAAGCAGGCCACAGAGCAACATTTGCACTGGCCGGGTGTAGATGGTCATGGATATAAACCGTGATGGAGTTCAGATTTTGTGCGCATCATGCCACTGCTGTAAACATTGTCAATCCACCTGAAATCAGGCGTGACGCGGTTTGCGGGCGTACGATAGAAGTTTTTTATCCAGCGGATCGACAACAGAATAGTTGTTTATATTATTCCATTGTTTTTATTAATTTATTAGGAAAATGAGGTGGGAGTATCGGTAGAAATATTTCATGAATCGACAGCACTTTTTATCGCGCCAGAAAGCATTATTCTGGCGCGATAAAGGGCGTTAGCTGGCGATTGCCATCCCTACGGTCATATGCAGGCCGTAGAAGACGCCGCGGCCGATCATCTCGCCAACCAGTATCAACACAAAAGCCAGCACCAGCATCGGCAATGCGGGCTGATAGCCTTTGAGCTGCGGGGCGATCCAGCAGACCAGCGCCAACGCCAGCGCAACCAGACGCCAGGCCATTAGCGCGCCGTAGTCCGGCACCAGCGCGGAAGCTTGCTGGATGGAGCTATGAATTGTCGCTAGCTCGCTTCCCTGCATTAGCGCTACGATCGCACTAATCACCAGCGCCAGCAGGGTCACCGCCGGCAACAGGCGCATAGCCCATCCGGTAACGTCCGCAACGCGCAGCAGCAGATACCCCAGCAGCGGACCGCCGATAAACATCGTCAAGAAGAAACTCAACGGCGTCCAGACCGTATACCAGGTGGGGACCGTATCAATAGTGTTATAGACGCGGACCATCATCCAGACAAAGATAACCCCCAGCACCATGGTAATAACCAGCCAGAGATGACGCAGTCCCGCCGGTAGCTTATTGAGCGCCGCCAGAAGCCAGCCAATACCTCCGACAGCAAAGAAAAGCGCCCCGCTGGCGATTTCATTACTGAGCGACGAGGCCCCTACTCGATTGAGCGAGTTAAACGCGCGCATTGGCGACCCAAGATGCAGGGTGGAGGCAATAAAGCCTACGCCCATCAGCACCCACAGGCCAAACATACTCACCACCACGCGCTGCTGCTGTTCACGCGATAAGTCGCCTTTCATGAGCGCCAGAGCCAGTACAATAAAGCCGCCCACTACACACTGACCAAAGACCGTGAAAATAATCAGCGGCCATTCATGCCATCCACTCCCCATCTCACACCTCCTTCGGGTTAGCCAGATAGCCGGTGGTATCTCCACACGGACGGCTGTTGGCGTTAGGTTTAATCACAATACTTGGTTTAGTGAAGTGGGCCGAAGGCAGCGGCGCAACGGCAGCCAGCTGTCCGTGTTTTTTACGCAACTCTTCAATCGGGCCAAAATCAAGCGCGCGGAGCGGACAGGACTCTACGCAAATCGGCTTTTTGCCATCGGCTACGCGCTCGTGGCAGCCGTCGCATTTGGTCATATGACCTTTTGTCGCATTGTACTGCGGCGCGCCGTACGGGCAGGCCATATGGCAATAGCGACAGCCGATACATACCTCTTCATCCACGACCACAAAGCCATCTTCACGTTTATGCATCGCCCCGCTCGGGCAAACTTTGGTGCAGGCCGGATCCTCACAATGGTTGCAGGCGATAGAGAGGTAATAGGCAAACACGTTCTGCTGCCAGACGCCGTTATCTTCCTGCCAATCGCCGCCCGCGTATTCGTAAATACGACGGAAACTCACCTCCGGCGTGAGGTTTTTGTAGTCTTTGCATGCCAGTTCGCAGGTTTTGCAACCGGTGCAACGGGCGGAATCAATAAAAAATCCATATTGAGTTGTCATCGGTTACTCCTTACAGCTTTTCAACCTGGACGAGGTTGGTATGCGATGGATTACCTTTCGCCAGCGGCGATGGGCGTTGGGTGGTCAGCACGTTAATGCTGCCAGCCTGATCCACGCGACCGGCGTCCGGGTTATACCAGGCCCCCTCACCCAGCGCGACCACGCCCGGTATCATCCGCGGGGTCACTTTGGCTTCGATATGCACTTCACCGCGATCGTTAAAAATGCGGATCCGATCGCCATTGGCGATACCGCGTTTCTGTGCATCAAGTGGGTTGATCCACATCTCCTGACGGCATGCGGCTTTCAGCACGTCAACGTTGCCGTAGGTGGAGTGAGTACGGGCTTTGTAGTGAAAGCCGGTCAGCTGCAGCGGATATTTTTTAGCCAGCGGATCGTCATAATTTTCAAACCCAGGGCTGTAGATCGGCAGCGGGTCGATAACATCCTCTTCTTTCAGCTCCCAGGTCCCTGCGATTTCCGCCAGCTGCGCAGAGTAAATTTCAATTTTCCCTGACGGCGTCGTTAACGGATTGGCGGCGGGATCTTCGCGGAAAGCCTTATAGGCAACGTGGTGGCCTTCCGGATCGCGCTGTTTGAAGATCCCCTGCTTGCGGAATTCATCAAACGGCAGTAGCGCCGGGATCGCTTTACGGGATTGCTCATAGAGGTGACGCAGCCACTCTTCCTGAGTGCGGCCTTCGGTGAAGCGTTGCTCAACGCCCATGCGCTTCGCCAGCTCCGTCGTCATCTCATAGATGGTTTTGCACTCAAAACGTGGTTTGATGGCCTGGTCGGCAAAAATCACGTAGGACATGTTGCCGCAGGAGGCATCGAGGGCAAAATCCATCTGCTCCGAAGCCGTACAGTCCGGCAGCAGAATATCGGCATATTTCGCAGACGAGGTCATATGGCAATCAATGACCACAATCATCTCGCACTTCTTGTCATCCTGGAGGATGTCATGGGTACGGTTGATTTCTGAATGTTGGTTGATCAGGCAGTTACCGGCATAGTTCCAGACCATTTTGATGGGGACGTCAAGCTTATCTTTGCCGCGCACGCCGTCGCGCAGTGCGGTCATTTCCGCTCCGCGCTCAATCGCATCGGTCCACATAAACATGGAAATACTGGTTTCAACCGGGTTATCCAGCGTCGGCATGCGCTCAAACGGCAGCGAGTAAGAGCCTTCACGCGCGCCGGTATTCCCGCCGTTGATCCCGACGTTGCCGGTTAAGATCGCCAGCATGGAGATCGCGCGGGAAACCAGCTCGCCGTTGGCATGGCGCTGCGGACCCCATCCCTGAGAAATATAGGCAGGTTTAGCGCTGGCGATTTCGCGCGCCAGCTGCACGATACGCGCCTGGGGAATGCCGGTAATCGTCGACGCCCACTCTGGGGTCTTCGCGATACCGTCTTTGCCCTGGCCAAGAATATACGCCTTATAGTGGCCATTGGCTGGCGCGCCTTCCGGCAGCGTTTTCTCGTCGTAGCCTACGCAGTACTTGTCGAGGAAAGGCTGGTCAACGAGGTCTTCGGTAATCATCACCCACGCCAGCGCGGAGACCAGCGCGGCGTCGGTTCCCGGGCGAATAGGGATCCACTCGTCTTCGCGTCCGGCACCAGTGTCGGTATAGCGTGGATCGATAATAATCAGCCTGGCGTTGGATTTCTCCCGCGCCTGCTCCAGGTAATAGGTTACCCCACCGCCGCTCATCCGGGTTTCCCCGGGGTTGTTGCCAAACAGCACCACCAGCTTGCTGTTTTCGATATCCGACGGGCTATTGCCATCGGCCCAGCCGCCGTAGGTGTAGTTCAGGCCAGCGGCGATTTGCGCTGTAGAGTAGTCGCCATAATGGTTGAGATAGCCGCCGCAGCAGTTCATCAGGCGGGCAATCAGAGTTTTTCCCGGTGGCCATGAGCGAGTCAAAGTTCCACCGAGGGTACCCGTTCCATAGTTCAGATAGATGGACTCATTGCCGTACTCTTTTATCAGGCGCTGCATATTGCTGGCGATAGTATCGAACGCTTCTTCCCAGCTGATTTTCTCGAATTTGCCCTCGCCGCGTTTGCCTACGCGCTTCATCGGATATTTCAGGCGGTCCGGGTTGTAGACGCGTCGACGCATCGAGCGGCCGCGCAGACAGGCGCGAACCTGATGCAGGCCGTCGTAGCTATCATCGCCGGTATTATCTGTTTCTACATATTTGATCTCACCATCGACAACATGCATCCGCAGCGGACAGCGGCTACCGCAGTTAACCGTACAGGCGCTCCAGGTAACGGTTTCGCTGGCGGGACTCAGGCTATCCGCAGCGTAGGCAATGCGCGTGAAGGGTAAGGTAAAAGCGCTGCTGGCCATTGCCAGCCCGCCAATCGCCGTGGTTTTCATTAAACCACGCCGGCTCACCTCGGCAGCCAGTAAAGCATCGGGGGTTTTGGTTTTCATAGATACTCGCTTTGGTTGCTCACAATTAACTTAAACCCGCTATATAGTTTGATATATAGCGAAATTAGACTTTATTAGTTTTTTATGCTGGTTAATCCAAAGGGAGTATCTGCGTAATCGAGAAGTCGATTATTGCCCGGTATCAAGAAGGGGGTAAAAAAAAAGCGCCCGCAGGCGCTTTTGAGAAAAGAGTCGAAAAATCAGCCGATAAACTCAAGGCCGCGCATATATGGGCGTAGGACTTCCGGGATCGCAATGCGACCATCCGCCTGCTGATAGTTTTCCATCACCGCGACCAGCGTACGACCAACCGCCAGGCCAGAACCGTTCAGCGTGTGTACGAGGCGAGTTTTCTTGTCAGACTTACTTCGGCAGCGCGCCTGCATACGACGCGCCTGGAAATCCCAAACGTTAGAGCAGGAAGAGATCTCACGATAGGTATCCTGCGCCGGTACCCACACTTCAAGATCGTAGGTTTTGCATGCGCTGAAGCCCATATCGCCCGTGCACAGAGCCACTTTACGATACGGCAGACCCAGCAGCTGCAGCACTTTCTCGGCGTGGCCAGTCATCTCTTCCAGCGCCGCCATGGAATCTTCCGGACGTACAATCTGCACCATTTCGACTTTGTCGAACTGATGCATACGGATCAACCCGCGGGTATCGCGGCCATAGGATCCGGCTTCAGAGCGGAAGCACGGCGTATGCGCGGTCATTTTGATCGGCAGATCGTCTTCATCAATGATTTCATCGCGCACCAGGTTGGTCAGCGGAACTTCCGCCGTCGGGATCAGCGCGTAGTTGCTGCTGTCGGCTTCTTCTTCAAGCGGACGGGTATGGAACAGGTCGCCGGCAAATTTAGGCAGTTGGCCGGTACCGTACAGCGTGTCCTGGTTAACCAGATACGGGACGTAGTTTTCGCTGTAGCCGTGCTGTTCGGTATGCAGATCCAGCATAAACTGCGCCAGCGCGCGGTGCAGACGTGCCAGCTGGCCCTTCATGACCACAAAACGAGAACCGGTCAGCTTCACGGCGGCGGCAAAATCCAGCCCTCCGTGCATTTCGCCCAGCGTCACGTGATCGCGAACGTCAAAATCAAACTCGCGCGGCGTACCCCAGCGACTGACTTCAACGTTGTCATTTTCGTCGCGGCCGGCCGGAACGTCATCGTGCGGAATGTTAGGGATGGTCAGCGCGATATCGCGGATTTCAGCCAGCAGCGCGTCCAACTCGGTCTTAGCGGCATCAAGCTGCTCGCCGAGTTTGTTCACTTCCAGGCGTAATGGCTCAATATCTTCCCCGCGCGCTTTCGCCTGGCCAATGGATTTCGATCGGGAGTTACGCTCCGCCTGCAGGTTTTCAGTTTGAACCTGCAGAACTTTACGACGCTCTTCCAGAGCGCGAAGTTTATCTACATCCAGCTTAAAGCCCCGGCGTGCCAGTTTTTCTGCGACTGCGTCTGGCTCGGTACGCAGCAGATTGGGATCGAGCATGCTTATCCTGTGCTTATCGAATTAATAAAGAAAAATGGCCGCAGAGCGCGACCACGGAAATAGTGTGACAACCTTACCGCAACGCCTCAATTATCGGTAGCGTTTTATCGGGCTATTTTGATCCTGTTCGGTTAACCAGGCGAGCTTTTCGCCTATTTTGCCCTCCAGCCCCCGGTTTGTCGGCTTATAATAGCGCGTTTGCGCCATTTCCTGCGGGAAGTACTGCTCTCCGGCGGCGTAGGCATTCGGTTCATCATGGGCATAGCGATACTCCTGCCCGTAGCCCATCTCCTTCATTAACTTCGTTGGGGCATTGCGTAAATGTACCGGAACGTCGTAATCGGGCCGTTCGCGGGCATCGGCCATCGCCGCTTTAAACGCGGTATAGACCGCGTTGCTTTTCGGCGCGCAGGCAAGATAAACAATGGCCTGAGCAATCGCTCGCTCGCCTTCCGCCGGTCCGACCCGGGTAAAGCAGTCCCAGGCGGAGATCGCAACCTGCATCGCGCGCGGATCGGCATTGCCGACATCTTCCGACGCAATCGCCAGACAACGGCGCGCTACGTAGAGCGGATCGCCGCCGGCGGTAATAATCCGCGCGTACCAGTAAAGGGCGGCGTCCGGGGCGCTGCCGCGAACCGATTTGTGCAGGGCGGAGATTAAATCGTAAAAGCGATCGCCTTTGTTGTCGAAACGCGCGCTGCGTTCACCGGCAATTTCAGTCAGCAGTTCAACTTTCAGCACGCGATTGCCGGAGGCCTCGGCCTCGGCCATATCGGCCATCATTTCCAGGGTATTCAGCGCCCGGCGCGCATCGCCGTTGACAAGGTCGGCGATGGCCTTACGCGTCTCGTCCGGCAGAACGATATTTTGCCCGCCGTAGCCGCGCGTTTTATCGCTCATCGCCTGGTTGAGCACCTGCTCGATATCATCGCTGGTCAGCGACTTCAGCAGATAGACGCGCGCGCGGGATAACAGCGCGGAATTGAGTTCAAAGGAGGGGTTTTCCGTCGTCGCGCCGATAAAGGTGATGGTTCCGTCTTCAATATGCGGCAGAAAGGCATCCTGCTGGCTTTTATTGAAACGGTGCACTTCGTCGACAAACAGAATTGTGCGGCGACCCGCGTTGCGGTTTTGTCGCGCGCGTTCAATGGCCTCGCGGATCTCTTTAACACCGGAGGTCACCGCTGAAATACGTTCAACGTCGGCGCTGGCATAGCGCGCAATCACCTCAGCCAGCGTGGTTTTCCCCGTCCCTGGCGGCCCCCAAAGGATCATGGAGTGCAGATGACCGGCTTCAATCGCCCGCGGTAAGGGTTTACCCGGCGCCAGCAGATGCTGCTGACCAATGTACTGCGCTAAATTTTCTGGCCGCATGCGTGCGGCCAGGGGTTGAAACGCGTTGTCGGAAAAATCGAGCGACAGATTGCTCACGTTCGCCTCTACTTACGTTGATCGTCCACCGTAACCCCTTGCGGCGGCGTAAAGGTGAACTTAGATGCATCCACGGCACCATTTTGTTGCGACTTCAGTTGATAGCTGCTGCGTTGATCGTCCTGCTCCACGGCGCTGAACTGATGAATCGTGCCGTCACGACCCACGTTAATGGTGAACTGCTTCAGATTGCCGCTACCGTTTTTCGGCGTCAGAACAAAATCATCGCCGTTCTGCTTAATGTTGTAGTTCTGCCAGTCGCTGGCCTGGTTGCGGGCAATCAGCATAAACGGCGTGTTGCTGGTCGCATCTTTCAGCCAGGTGGCGGTAGCCTGCTCAACAAAGGGGTTGTAGAACCACAGCGTTTTGCCATCGGAAACCAGCACGCTTTCATCCGGCTGGGTCATATGCCAGTTGAACAAATTTGGTCGCTTGACCCACAGGTCTCCCTGCCCGTCCTGCACGGCGTTGCCGCTGCCGTCCGTCACTTTCTGCGTAAAGCTGGAGTGGAAGCTGCTCACTTTATCAAGGCGGCTTTTTAAATCGCTGGCGGCGTCCGCCCATACCTGGCTGACGACAAAACTGGACAGTAATGCACAGGTGATTGCGAGTTTTTTCATTGTTATTCCTTAATGTGCGTCACTCCCGACGCGGGAGCCTAATCTGCTGCTAATGTAGAACGGCCAACGGCGGTAAAACAGCAGAACAGGCTGATTTTCACTTATTTACCCAACTTTGCGGTTACTCAAAAGGCGGCGGAGCCAGCACTTCACGGTTACCGTTATGACCCTGCTCGCTCACGATACCCTGAGCTTCCATTTGCTCAATAATACGCGCGGCGCGGTTATAACCAATACGGAACTGACGCTGCACCCCGGATATGGAGGCCTTGCGTTTCTCCGTCACAAAGTTGACGGCCTGATCGAACAGCGGATCGAGCTCTTCACCACCTTCATAGCCACCACCGCCGCCTTCGCTTTCGCTATCGGAGGTGATGCCATCAACATACTGCGGACGCCCGCGCGCCTTCCAGTCCTGGACGACAGCGTGAACTTCCTCGTCACGTACAAAAGCGCCGTGCACGCGCACCGGGATCGTCGAGTTAGGCGCGGAGTAGAGCATATCGCCCATCCCCAGCAGAGACTCCGCACCGCCCTGGTCAAGGATGGTCCGCGAGTCAATTTTACTCGATACGGTAAAGGCGATACGCGTCGGGATGTTGGCTTTAATCAGGCCGGTGATAACGTCAACCGACGGTCGCTGGGTCGCCAGCACCAGGTGGATACCTGCAGCGCGCGCTTTCTGCGCCAGACGCGCAATCAGCTCTTCCACTTTCTTGCCGACGGTCATCATCAGGTCGGCAAATTCGTCGACCAGCACCACGATATAAGGCTCTTTTTTCAGTACCGGATGCGTCGCATCCATACTGTCGCCGGGCTTCCAGTAAGGATCCGGAATGGGTCGTCCCATCCGCGCGGCTTCGGCAATCTTCTCGTTATAACCTGCGAGATTACGTACGCCTAGCGCGGACATGAGTTTATATCGGCGCTCCATCTCGTTAACGCTCCAGCGCAAAGCGTTGGCCGCATCTTTCATATCCGTCACAACTTCCGTCAACAGATGCGGTATTCCCTCATAGACCGACAGCTCGAGCATTTTCGGGTCAATCATGATGAACTTCACATCTTCCGGCTGCGCTTTGTAAAGCATGCTCAGGATCATGGCGTTGACCCCAACAGACTTACCGGAACCGGTAGTACCCGCCACCAGCAGGTGCGGCATCTTCGCCAGATCGGCGGTGACAGGTTCGCCCGCGATGTCTTTACCGAGGACCACCGTGAGCGGTGAAGGATTATCGCGGAATTTGGCATTATCCAGCACTTCGCGCAGGTAAACGGTCTGGCGCTTTTTGTTAGGCAACTCCAGGCCAACGTAAGGTTTACCCGGAATAACTTCCACCACACGGACCGCCGCCGTGGACAGTGAGCGCGCCAGATCGCGCGACAGGTTGGAAATCCGCGCCGCTTTTACCCCTGGAGCCAGGTTTAGCTCAAAGCGGGTGATGACCGGGCCTGGTGAGTAGTTCACCACGTCGGCTTTAATGCGGAAATCGGCCAGACGAGCTTCAACCAAACGCGCCATTTGCTCAAGGGCGAAGGTATCGATCGGCTCAACTTCAGCCGGTGGCGGCGTGAGCAGGTCAAGCGAGGGCAGCAGCGTCGTCGGCTTCTGTAACGGGCGACTGTCGCCATTGCGCATCAGTAGCGGGTGAATGAGACTTTCCTGCGGCTGCGGGATCGGCTGCTGCGGAGCCTGCTGCTGCGGATAGCTGCCAGGAGCCTGCTGCGGCATCGGCTGATGGTGAACAGGCTGCTGCTGTACGGATTGATAAGCCTGCTGCTGCGTATATTGCGGCGGCTGAGGCATCTGCGGGTGCGGCATCGGCTGCTGTACGGGCTGCGAATGCTGGGCCGGCTGCTGATACTGCGGGGCAGGCTGCTGTACTTCCGGCAATGGCGTGAAGACAGGCTCGCTCGGCGTATCATCAACTAATGTTTTCATTGGTGAGAATTCATAATCCGCCGCAGAGAACGGATGCGATCCCGGCGGCTGCTCGCTGGCGTAGCGCTGCTGCTGTGAAGCGGCAAACTGACGAGCAAGTTCGGCTTCAGCGGCAGAATCCTCGTCTACATCATCCTCTTCCGCAGCGTAGCTATCGCCATAGCGCTGATTTTGCGCAGCCGCGAACTGACGCGCCAGCTCACCCTGCTCAAGCTCTGCTACTTCCTCGTCCGTCAGCGCATCGTCATCATAGTGCTGATGCTCTGCCTGACGCGCACGTTCTTCAGCCAACCGTTGCGAAGGCAGCTTAATGCCATAGGAAGCCAGCTCACGGCGC
Organism: Klebsiella pasteurii; assembly: GCF_018139045.1. NCBI lineage: Bacteria > Pseudomonadati > Pseudomonadota > Gammaproteobacteria > Enterobacterales > Enterobacteriaceae > Klebsiella > Klebsiella pasteurii. The sequence goes on along the minus strand of NZ_CP073236.1, from coordinate 112,353 downwards.
GTGGGCACACGAACGCGGTTTGGACGCGGCAATTTCGGGCCTATGCCCTCTTTTACCTGCGCTCGCGGACCGCCCGACGCCGGGCTAAACAGCGGCGCGGCGCTGGATGCGGCAGATGCCGCGGCGGCGCTAGCAGAGGCCGCCCCGGTGGCCTGATGGACGCCAGACGCAAGCGCGCTCACCGCGGCAACATCAGCCGCCGGAGCAGGCGGAGGCGAGATCGGTTTTGTCGCAACCGGACTGACCGGCTCCGGAATCGGCTGATACCATGCGGCAAGCTGCTCGCGTTCACGCGCGCGTTTCTCTTCCACTTCTTCGAAGTAGTACATCGGCGGACGCTGAGGCTTCACCTCCTCTTGCGGAGGCTCAGGCTCAATGGAGGCGGCGTAAGGCTCAGGCTGCTGTACCGGGGCCTGTTCCGGCTGGTACGCGTGCTGCGGCGGGTAAGCCGGTTCAGGCTGATAAGCAGGCTGCTCAACAGGAGCCTGCTCCGGCTGATAGGCATGCTGCGGCGGGTAAGCCGGTTCAGGCTGATAAGCGGGCTGCTGAACAGGAACCTGCTCCGGCTGATAGGCATGCTGCGGCGGGTAAGCCGGTTCAGGCTGATAAGCGGGCTGCTGAACAGGAACCTGCTCCGGCTGATAGGCATGCTGCGGCGGGTAAGCAGGTTCGGGCTGATAAGCAGGCTGCTGAACAGGAGCCTGCTCCGGCTGATAGGCATGCTGTGGGTGGTAAACCGGTTCAGGCTGATACGCTGGCTGCTGTACCGGGGCCTGTTCCGGCTGGTACACATGCTGCGGCTGGTAAGCCGGTGCTGGCTGATATGCTGGCTGCTGTACCGGGGCCTGTTCCTGATGATAGGCTGGCGGAGCCTCATACCCTGGCCGCGGTTCAGACCATGCCTGCGGCGCAGCGGTATCCTGCGCGGCCAAAGCCACCGGATCGGCAATGTTATGACCGTTTAACAGAGGATCGTAGGGGTCAAAATCGCCGGGACGTGCCGCACTGACGCCGGAGAACAGAACATCATCAGCATTTGCCGGACGCGCTGCGCTGGAGCCAGAAAAAAGCACATCGTCAGCGGCAACAGGCGCACCGCCGGCGCTGTACTGGACCTCGTCTTCGGCGTCATCCATCCGTTTACCCGAGAATAGCGCCGCATCGGTCTTACGCCCCATCGGATTAGAGAACTTCTCAGCCAGACGCTGGCGGCGAGCTAAGGCGCTGCGTAAAATCCGCGCGCGTCGAGAACCCTGCGGCTTCGCAGGTTCATCATCTTCATATTCTTCTTCATCTTCTTCATATTCCCCTTCATCGACCCAGGTGTCGTCACGACGGGTACGGTTACTGGCGAAAGTGAGAATAGAAAGGATCGCGCCGCCGAGTTTTTCAGCAATGCTAACCCAGGACCAGCCGGTAAACAGCGTCAGTCCTGCGGCCCAGATACAGAGCAGCGCAATTGTGCCGCCGCTGCTGTGCAGCAGCGGTTGCAGGGTAGTACTCAGTAAGCTGCCGATCACCCCGCCCGAAGCGAAGTACCAGATATCATCCGCGTTAATCGCCGCCAGACCGCAGGACGTGAGGATCAGCGCCAGCGCGCCAATCAAACGCAGCGAGACGGCGAAATAGTCGATGTACTCGTCGTTTTCCTGATGACGCCAGGCAAACCAACAGCCACCGATAATGATGACCGGAATGGTATAGGCCATTACGCCAAAAATAAAAAATAGCGTATCGGCGAGCCATGCTCCCGGCGTCCCACCTATATTGTGAATAGGCTCATGCCACGCCGTTTGTGACCAGCTAGGATCCGAGGGATTAAAGCTGAGTAAGGCCGCCATCAACCAAATGGCAAAAAGGGAGCAAAGAATGAGTAACGCCTCAAGGAGTCGGCGCCCGCTACTTAGCTTTGTGAATTTGACTTCTTTGTCTTCGGTGTATTCCTGGCTCAAGAAAGGCTCTCCAGGTATCAGGCTGTTTCCTGCCTTCGGCTAAAACGGACAACAGTGCCGGGTCTCCCCGGCACTGTTGCTGTATGGATTAACAGGAGTGTAATCAAACTACATCGATTTTGCACCTGTTCCGTGTTAGCGCGTCTTGATTACCAGACGATTACTTTGCTTGACTTCTTCCATCACCACATAGGTACGGGTGTCATTTACGCCCGGCAGGCGCAGCAAGGTCTCGCCCAGTAATTTACGATACGCTGACATATCCGGTACGCGGGTTTTCAACAGGTAATCGAAATCCCCGGAAACCAGATGACACTCTTGAATTTCTTCAAGTTTTTGCACAGCGGAGTTAAATTGCTCAAACACATCCGGCGCGCCACGATTCAGAGTAATCTCAACAAATACCAGAAGTGATGCATCCAGATAGTGCGGGTTGAGCAGCGCTGTATAGCCCTGTATAAAACCCTGTCTTTCCAGTCGACGCACGCGCTCAAGGCAAGGCGTCGGAGAAAGTCCCACCCGTTTAGAAAGCTCGACGTTGGAAATACGCCCGTCTTTTTGCAATTCATTCAAAATATTACGATCAATGCGGTCGAGATCTTTGCCAGGGCGCTTCTTGCTATCTACCATTATTATTGTCTCTCTGTATTCCTTCCCTACTCCTGTTCCGACTCTGAGCCTTCACTGCCAGAGTCCATCCTGTTATCACCCGTACGACATTGGGTAACCCAGGGGTACGTGAGAAGCCCGTTGCCTGACGGCAGCCACCGACATCACGCATGGCGTCTGTCCACACCATGCGTAGATTTCGCTAACCCGGATAAAAATGGCATTTGCGTGCATGAAAATTCGCCACACGCGAAACACTGCTTTTCTTCTTCCATGAATGTTTTCGCAAAAGCACAGGGGATTGTCAAAGCAAAACATCGATTTTTAGTACAAGATGCCAGATATTCATTATCCTCCCCGGTTGATTCTCATGTTTTCCTCTTATAATTGTCTCGCTAACAGTAGAATTAGTTATATTCTTCGTTCGTTAAATCGCCAATTAATCGGCATCTTCTATTGCACATATCGTTAACAAAACCGCCACGCTCTTTTTTTACGCCAACAAATTCCCTACAATCCAGCTCATGTATGCCAATAAATTATGAGGATCTCATGGGCACGGCCAAACACAGTAAACTGCTTATTCTTGGTTCTGGACCTGCGGGATACACCGCTGCGGTCTACGCAGCGCGCGCAAATCTGCAGCCGGTACTGATTACCGGAATGGAAAAAGGCGGTCAGCTGACCACCACCACTGAAGTGGAAAACTGGCCAGGCGATCCTAACGATCTGACCGGACCGCTGCTGATGGAACGCATGCACGAACATGCCACCAAGTTTGAAACCGAAATTATTTTCGATCATATCAACAGCGTCGACTTGCAAAACCGTCCGTTCCGCCTGATGGGCGACAGCGGTGAATACACCTGCGATGCCCTGATTATCGCTACCGGCGCATCAGCGCGCTATCTGGGTCTGCCATCGGAAGACGCGTTTAAGGGCCGCGGCGTTTCTGCCTGCGCGACCTGCGACGGTTTCTTCTATCGTAACCAGAAGGTCGCGGTGATCGGCGGCGGCAATACGGCTGTTGAAGAGGCGCTGTACCTGTCTAACATCGCTTCCGAAGTTCATTTGATCCACCGTCGTGATGGCTTCCGCGCGGAAAAAATCCTTATCAAACGCCTGATGGACAAAGTGGAGAGCGGCAATATCGTGCTGCACACCCACCGTACGTTGGAAGAAGTGACCGGCGACCAGATGGGTGTAAGCGGCTTGCGTCTGCGCGATACGCAAAATGCTGACAACTTGGAATCCCTCGAAGTTGCGGGGCTATTCGTGGCAATCGGCCACAGCCCGAATACGGCAATTTTCGCCGATCAGTTGGAGCTGGAAAACGGCTACATTAAAGTTCAGTCCGGCATCCACGGCAACGCCACCCAGACCAGCATCCCGGGCGTTTTCGCCGCTGGCGACGTGATGGATCATATCTATCGTCAGGCGATTACTTCTGCCGGCACAGGCTGCATGGCTGCGCTGGATGCAGAGCGTTATCTGGATGGTTTAGCCGACGCTTGCAAATAATCTTTACAAGTCAGTAACAAAGGTAAAGAAGGCGACGAAAAGTCGCCTTTATTTTTGCCCCGTTGTAACATTGCCGTGCCCAAAAAACTCATAACTACACCTGCTAAGCGCGCAATGAATAAAACCCGTCAACAAGAGTTAACCCGTTGGTTAAAAGATCAAAGCATTATCTCCCGTCGCTGGTTGATGATTTCCCGAGTATTGGGCGTCGTTAGCGGCCTGTTGATCGTTGCTCAGGCCTGGTTCCTGGCGAGGATCCTTCACCGCATGATTATGGAAAATATCCCCGCGACGGCGCTGCTGCTGCCCTTTACGCTACTGGTGCTGGTCTTCGTACTTCGCGCCTGGGTGGTCTGGCTGCGTGAAAAAGTGGGGTTTCAGGCAGGTCAACATATCCGACTGGAGATCCGCCGTCAGGTTCTGGATCGCTTACAGCAAGCGGGGCCGGCCTGGATACAGGGGAAACCCGCCGGTAGCTGGGCCACGCTGATCCTTGAGCAGATCGACGATATGCATGATTACTATGCTCGCTATTTGCCGCAGATGACGCTGGCGGCCTCTATCCCTTTGCTGATTGTCATCACTATTTTCCCGGTCAACTGGGCTGCAGCGCTTATTCTGCTGGGCACCGCCCCGCTTATTCCGCTGTTTATGGCGCTGGTTGGGATGGGTGCGGCCGATGCCAACCGACGCAACTTTCTCGCTCTGGCGCGGTTGAGCGGCCATTTTCTCGATCGCCTGCGCGGTATGGAAACGCTGCGAATTTTTCATCGCGGTGAAGCAGAGACCGACAACATACGCGAAGCCTCTCAAGATTTCCGCCAGCGGACCATGGAAGTACTGCGCCTGGCGTTTCTCTCCTCCGGGGTACTGGAATTTTTCACCTCGCTCTCTATTGCGCTGGTCGCCGTTTACTTTGGCTTCTCCTATTTGGGAGAGCTCAACTTTGGCCATTACGGCGCCGGGGTGACGTTGATGTCCGGTTTCCTCGCCCTGATTCTGGCCCCCGAGTTTTTCCAGCCGCTGCGCGATTTAGGCACCTTTTATCATGCTAAAGCACAGGCTATTGGCGCCGCTGATAGCCTGAAGACCTTTATGGAAACGCCGCTGGCGCAGGCAGAGCGTGGGGAAAAGGCATTAAGCGATGACGTAATGGTAAGCCTTGAAGCTCGCGACCTGCTGATTAAATCTCCCGAAGGAAAAGTGCTGGCCGGACCGCTGAGTTTTTCCTTACGCGCTGGGGAACGTGTGGTGCTGGTTGGACAAAGCGGCTCGGGCAAGAGCTCGCTGCTGAATACGTTAACCGGTTTTCTTCCCTATGATGGCTCTCTCAGGGTCAATGGCGTTGAGTTAAAGAGCCTGGACGCCGACCGCTGGCGCCGTCTCCTGAGTTGGGTTGGGCAAAATCCGCAATTGCCCGCGGCGACGCTGCGCGAAAATGTCCTGCTCTCTTGCCCTGATGCTACCGAATCCCAACTGCAGCTTGCGCTGGATAAAGCCTGGGTCAGCGAGTTCCTCACCCTTCTGCCGCAAGGTATTAATACGCCTGTTGGCGATCAGGCCGGTCATCTGTCGGTCGGGCAGGCCCAGCGCGTCGCCGTCGCCCGCGCGCTGCTGGTGCCCTGTCGTCTGCTGCTATTGGACGAACCAGCGGCCAGCCTTGACGCGCATAGCGAACAGCGGGTGATGCAGGCGCTGACCAATGCGTCAACACAGCAAGCCACGCTGATGGTTACCCACCAGTTGGAAGGCCTGGCGAACTGGGATGCCGTCTGGGTTATGCAGGATGGTCAAATTGTTGAGCAAGGCAGTTATTCGCAGCTGGCGGCCGCAGGCGGTCCTTTCGCGACCCTACTCGCCCATCGTCAGGAGGAGATTTAAATGCGCGCATTGTGGCCTTACCTGGCGCTCTACAAACGACATAAATGGCTGTTGCTGCTCGGTATCGTGTTGGCGATCGTGACGCTGCTGGCCAGTATTGGCCTATTAACGCTGTCGGGCTGGTTCCTGTCGGCATCCGCCGTGGTTGGCGTAGCGGGCATCTACAGCTTTAACTATATGCTGCCGGCCGCCGGCGTACGCGGCGCGGCGATTATTCGCACCGCAGGCCGCTACTTTGAGCGTCTGGTCAGTCATGACGCCACCTTCCGCGTCCTGCAGCACCTGCGGGTCTTTACCTTTAGCAAGCTGCTGCCGCTCTCCCCCGCCGGACTGGCGCGTTTTCGACAGGGCGAGCTGCTCAACCGGGTGGTTGCCGATGTCGATACCCTGGATCATCTCTATCTACGCGTTATATCGCCGCTAGTAGGGGCGCTGGTGGTGATCCTGGTCGTCACCGTGGGACTGAGCGTGCTGGACGTCACGCTGGCCCTGACCCTCGGCGGTATTATGCTGCTCACCCTGCTGGTGATGCCGCCGCTGTTCTATCGCGCCGGCAAACCCGCTGGTGAAAGCATGACCCGGCTTCGCGGACAGTATCGCCAGCAGTTAACCTCATGGCTGCAGGGACAGGCGGAGCTCATGCTGTTCAACGCCAGCGATCGCTACCGGCGGCAAATGGAAAAAACAGAAGCGCATTGGCTGGATGCGCAGCGTCGCCAGGCGGAACTGACCGCGCTCTCTCAGGCGCTGATGCTGCTGATTGGCGGTATTGCGGTTATCGCAATGCTGTGGCTCGCCTCCGCGGGCGTTGGCGGCGATACTCAGCCAGGGGCGCTGATTGCGCTGTTTGTCTTTTGCGCGCTGGCGGCGTTCGAAGCGCTGGCGCCGGTTACTGGCGCATTTCAGCATCTGGGGCAGGTGATCGCTTCCGCAAAACGCATCACGCAAATCACCGAGCAAGAGCCGGAAGTCTGCTTCGCTCAGGGCAAAGACCAGAAGCTGGATCGCGTCTCGTTGAGCTTAAATCAGGTTACCTTCAGCTATCCTCAGCAGCCCTCCCCTGCGCTGGAAAATATTTCATTGCAGGTCAAGGCCGGGGAACATATCGCCATTCTGGGGCGCACAGGCTGCGGTAAATCAACCCTGTTGCAGCTGCTGACCCGGGCATGGGATCCGGCGGAAGGCGAAATATTACTCAACGATCAGCCGCTGGCGCAGCTAAACGAAGCAACGCTGCGTCAGGCGATGAGCGTCGTGCCGCAGCGAGTGCACCTGTTCAGCGCCACATTGCGCGATAACCTGCTGCTGGCTTCCCCCAACGCCAGCGATGCCCGGCTTGCCGAAACGCTTGAGCGCGTCGGTTTAGCGAAATTACTGGACGATAGCAGCCTGAATAGCTGGCTGGGCGAAGGCGGCCGTCAGCTCTCCGGCGGCGAACTGCGCAGACTGGCTATCGCCCGCGCCCTGCTTCACGACGCCCCGCTCATGCTGCTTGATGAGCCTACTGAAGGCCTCGATGCGACGACCGAAAGCCAAATCCTTGATTTACTCGCAGAAGTGATGCGTGAAAAAACCGTATTAATGGTGACCCATCGTCTGCGTGGACTGGCGCGTTTTAATCAGATAATAGTCATGGACAACGGGAAGATTATTGAGCAAGGTAGTCACGCAGAACTGCTGGCTGAACAGGGGCGTTACTACCAGTTTAAGCAGCGTCTGTAGGCTACTATTGAATCATTGCCTGATGCGTTGAGGTAAAAATGCGGCTGGTTCAGCTCTCTCATCATTCCATCGCCTTCCCCTCCCCGGAAGGCGCTTTACGTGAACCTAATGGCCTGTTGGCGCTGGGCGGCGATCTTAGCCCGGCGCGGCTACTGATGGCCTATCAGCGCGGTATTTTTCCGTGGTTTTCACCCGGCGATCCTATTTTATGGTGGTCCCCCGATCCGCGAGCGGTACTGTGGCCAGAGAAATTTCATCTCAGCCGCAGTATGAAGCGTTTCCATCAGCGCTCGCCTTATCGCGTCACGTTGAATCACGCCTTCGGTCAGGTTATCGAGGGCTGCGCCGACCATCGCGATGAGGGAACATGGATAACGGCAGGAATCGTTCAGGCCTACCATCAGCTGCACGAGCTGGGGCATGCGCATTCTATTGAAGTGTGGCAGGGAGATGCTTTAGTCGGTGGAATGTATGGCGTTGCGCAGGGCGCGCTGTTTTGCGGAGAGTCGATGTTCAGCCGTGCCGAAAACGCCTCTAAAACCGCGCTGCTGGTCTTTAGCCAGGTATTTTCACAGGATGGCGGAAAATTAATCGATTGTCAGGTGCTGAATAAGCATACGGCGTCGCTGGGCGCAGTGGAAATTCCTCGCCGCGATTACCTCGACTATCTCTCCGTGCTGCGGACTTATCGTCTACCGGAACTATTCTGGGTACCGAGGGTGCTATTTGCAGGAGAAGCGTAAATGTTTTCAGCACATTTTTTGTTGGGATGTTATAATTGCGCGGTAGAGTAGCTTCTGCCCGTTGCCCCGCCGCCGTTTGGGAATAATAAGAGTCAGATAACACCCATTGTTCTGTCACTCCCCTTTACGTTTGCGCCTGTCACCCGGTTTATCCGCGTGAATCACGGGTAATGCGCCAAAACTACTTCGGCGATTTGACGTAAAACTTTACATACTTGCTGAACTTCGGCATTATCTTGCCGGTTCAAAACTACGGTAGTGATACCCCAGAGGACTAGATGGCCAAAGAAGACAATATTGAAATGCAGGGCACCGTACTTGATACGCTGCCTAACACTATGTTCCGCGTAGAACTGGAAAACGGTCACGTGGTAACTGCGCATATTTCCGGTAAAATGCGTAAAAACTACATCCGCATTCTGACGGGCGACAAAGTGACTGTTGAGCTGACCCCGTACGACCTGAGCAAAGGCCGCATTGTCTTCCGTAGTCGCTGATCGTTTTCGCGCTTAGCGCGCCAGATGCTGAAGGCCGGGATAATTCCCGGTCTTTTCATTTCTACGTCATTTACAACTAAAAGCGCGCAGATAAAAAAACCGGCCCTGAGGCCGGTTTTGTCATTGGGTACCAGAAACTTAATGCGCCGCTTCCGGTTTGTGCTTCTGCGCACTCTGGAAGTCGTAGGTCAGCGCATTTTTCTCTTTGTCCAGTTCCACCGTTACCTGGCCGCCGTCAACCAGTAAGCCAAACAGCAGCTCGTTGGCCAGCGGTTTTTTCAGGTTGTCCTGAATTACCCGTGCCATCGGACGTGCGCCCATGGCCCGGTCATAGCCTTTCTCGGCCAGCCAATCGCGAGCTTCCTGGCTGACTTCCAAAGAGACGCCTTTCTGATCCAGCTGAACCTGCAGCTCGACGATAAATTTATCCACCACCTGATGGATAACCGTCGTAGACAGGTGATCAAACCAGATAATGTTGTCGAGACGGTTACGGAATTCCGGCGTAAAGATCTTTTTGATCTCATCCATCGCATCCGGACTGTTGTCCTGATGAATAAGGCCAATGGATTTACGCTCGGTTTCACGCACCCCGGCGTTGGTGGTCATCACCAGCACCACGTTACGGAAATCCGCTTTGCGGCCGTTGTTGTCGGTCAGCGTCCCGTTATCCATCACCTGCAGCAGCAGGTTAAAGACGTCCGGATGCGCTTTTTCAATTTCATCAAGCAGCAGCACCGCGTGCGGATGCTTAATAACCGCATCGGTCAGCAGCCCGCCCTGATCGAAACCGACGTAACCCGGAGGCGCACCGATTAAGCGGCTGACGGTATGACGTTCCATATATTCGGACATATCAAAACGCAGCAGCTCAATGCCCAGCGACTTCGCCAGCTGTACGGTAACCTCGGTTTTACCGACCCCGGTAGGCCCGGCGAACAGGAAAGAGCCGACGGGTTTGTGCTCATGGCCAAGCCCGGCGCGCGCCATCTTGATCGCTTCGGTTAAGGCCTCAATCGCCTTATCCTGGCCGAAGACCAGCATTTTCAGGCGATCGCCGAGGTTTTTCAGCGTATCGCGATCGCTGCGGGAAACGCTCTTCTCAGGTATGCGCGCAATCCGCGCTACCACGGACTCAATATCCGCCACGTTAACCGTTTTCTTACGTTTACTCACCGGCATCAAGCGCGCACGCGCCCCGGCTTCATCAATCACGTCAATCGCCTTATCCGGCAGATGACGATCGTTAATGTATTTCACCGCCAGTTCCACCGCCGCACGTACCGCCTTCGCGGTGTAACGGACATCGTGGTGCGCTTCATACTTCGGCTTCAGGCCGTTAATAATCTGCACCGTCTCTTCCACGGAAGGTTCGGTGATATCAATTTTCTGGAAACGACGCGCCAGGGCACGATCTTTTTCAAAGATGTTGCTGAATTCCTGGTAGGTTGTCGAACCGATTACCCGGATCTTACCGCTGGAAAGCAGCGGTTTAATCAGGTTAGCGGCATCGACCTGCCCGCCGGAAGCCGCCCCCGCACCGATAATGGTGTGGATCTCATCGATGAACAGAATACTGTTGGTGTCCTGCTCCAGCTGCTTGAGCAGCGCTTTAAAGCGTTTTTCAAAATCGCCGCGATACTTGGTGCCTGCCAGCAGCGAACCGATATCCAGCGAATAGATAGTGCAATCGGCCATCACTTCCGGCACGTCGCCCTGCACGATACGCCAGGCAAGCCCTTCAGCAATAGCGGTTTTACCGACGCCGGATTCCCCCACCAGCAGCGGGTTGTTCTTGCGACGGCGGCACAGAACCTGAATAGCGCGTTCCAGCTCTTTCTCGCGACCGATCAGCGGATCGATACCGCCTACACGGGCAAGCTGGTTGAGGTTGGTGGTGAAGTTTTCCATACGATCCTCCCCGCCTGCTTGCTCTTCGCCGCTGCCTGGCTGGCTTCCGCTACTATCGGAAGACTGGCTCGGCTCGTCTTTACGCGTACCGTGAGAGATGAAATTCACTACATCAAGTCGGCTGACTTCGTGTTTACGCAGCAGATAGGCCGCCTGAGACTCCTGCTCGCTGAAAATCGCGACCAGAACGTTGGCGCCAGTCACTTCGCTGCGGCCGGAAGACTGGACGTGGAAAACGGCACGCTGCAGGACGCGCTGGAAGCTCAGCGTCGGCTGAGTATCGCGCTCTTCTTCCGTTGCAGGCAGTACGGGTGTGGTCTGTTCGATGAAGGCTTCAAGCTCCTGACGCAGCGCGACCAGGTCCACTGAACACGCTTCAAGCGCTTCGCGGGCCGAAGGGTTGCTAAGCAGCGCCAGCAACAAGTGCTCGACGGTCATGAACTCATGACGGTGCTCGCGCGCTCTGGCGAAAGCCATGTTTAAACTGAGTTCCAGTTCTTGATTGAGCATAGGCACCTCCCCCAAGTTTATTGCCTGCATTCAGGCTTTTTCTAGCGTACACAACAACGGATGTTCGTTCTCCCTTGCGTACTGGTTCACCATCGATACTTTGGTTTCGGCGACTTCGGCGGTAAAGACCCCGCAAATCGCTTTACCTTGATAGTGAACCGTCAGCATCAGTTGCGTTGCACGTTCAACATCATAAGAAAAGAATTTTTGTAACACGTCAATAACAAACTCCATTGGAGTGTAGTCATCATTGACTAATATCACTTTATACATAGATGGCGGTTTAAGCGCATCCTTAACTTCGTCCTCTACTAGCTGATCGAAGTCCAACCAGTCTCTCTTACTCATCGTCAGTGTTCATCATCGGTTGCTGTTGCCAACAGGCGGTGGCCTGTCGATGACCAGAGGCTATGCACATCACAAATCTACAATAGATCATAGATAATTATCATCTATTACTTCCATCCGCGACGTCTGTCACATTCCCCGGCAATAGCGTTAACTGCTTCAAATTTTGACGCATTTTTCACCGTCCCCCAGCGTCAATCGCTTGACGCATTTCCTGATTTCTCTAAATTGTAGTGGCGAGAGTTGGCGAGCAAATGAACAACTCGTCACTCCACTACCGGTTCATTCCATCTTACTTATAAGATTTACGAAGGATGTCGAAGTATGGAAATGGGTACTGTTAAGTGGTTCAACAATGCCAAAGGGTTCGGTTTTATCTGCCCTGAGGGCGGCGGCGAAGACATTTTCGCCCATTACTCCACCATCCAGATGGATGGTTACAGAACGCTAAAAGCCGGACAAGCGGTTCGGTTTGATGTTCACCAGGGGCCAAAAGGTAACCACGCCAGCGTGATTGTCCCTGTTGAAGCTGAAGAAACAGAAACAGCCGCATAACTCTTTTGCTTCATTGTGTACATCCCGCCAGCAAAATGCCAGTCCTTCTGACTGGCATTTTTTTATCGCTACTCGCGCGCCAGGGCGTCTACCGGGTCCAGACGCGCCGCGTTGCGCGCCGGTAGCCAGCCAAACAGCACCCCAGTCAGCGTGGAGCATAAAAATGCGGTCAATAGCGCCAACGGCGAAAAACCGATCTCCCAGCCGGGTAAAAACAGCTGGAGAACAAAGGCGATCAGCAGCGAAAGCGTGACGCCCAGCGCCCCGCCGACCAGGCAAACCAACACCGCCTCGATCAAAAACTGCTGTAACACATCGCTGGCCCGCGCACCGACCGCCATACGGATACCGATCTCCCGCGTGCGCTCGGTGACTGAGACCAGCATAATGTTCATTACGCCAATTCCGCCGACCACCAGCGCAATCACCGCCACCAGCGTCAGAAACAGCTGTAATGTATGTGTGGTCCGTTCCGCCGTTTTCAAGACGCTGTCCATATTCCAGGTGAAAACATCTTTCTTACCGTGACGCAGTTCCAGTAGACGCAACAGCTGCTGCTCGGCAATCGAGCTGTCATAACCTTCATTCACCCGCACGGTGATGGAATTCAGCCACGACTGCCCCATCACCCGCCCGGCCATCGTGGTATAGGGTAACCAGACGCGCAGGATTTTGCTGCTGCCGAACATCGACTGTTTTTCATCCGCGACGCCGATCACCGTCGCCGGCATGTTGCCGACCAGAATGATCTCACCCACCACTTTCGCTTTGTGCGGAAACAGCTGTCGACGCGCGTTACTGTCGAGCACCACCACCTGCGCGCGGCTATTTAGCTGAAGCTCGTTAAAGGTATTTCCTTCGCTGAAGGTCATGCCGTAGACGTTAAAATACTGTGACCCTACGCCCTCGGCGCTGGCGGCAACGTCAATGTTATCAGCCCGCAGACGCAGGCTTTTTGATACCGCCGGGGTCGCCGAGCTGACCCAGGGCTGTTTCTGAATAGCCAACAGGTCATCGTACTTCAGAGACTGCTGATAGCGGGGATCGTCATCGCCGAAATCCTTGCCGGGATAAACATCAATGGTATTGGTACCGATAGCGCGAATATCGGCCAGCACCATCTGCTTCGCGGCATCGCCCACCACCACAATCGACACCACCGAGGCAATGCCGATAATAATCCCGAGCATCGTCAGCAGCGTACGCATTTTATTCGCCGCCATCGCGCGCCAGGCCATAACCAGCGCTTCGCGAAAGCCGCTGCTGAACTGACGCCACGCCGATGGCTCAGCCGCCGTACGCTGACGCAGTACGCCGTCGTGGGCGAACCCCAGCGCGGGCGGATTACGCACGATTTCACCATCGTGTATTTCAATGACCCGTTCTGCCTGGGCCGCCACCTGCGGATCATGGGTGACGATAATCACCGTATGCCCCTGCGCTTTTAGCTGGTGAAGGATCCCCATGACCTCTTCGCCGGAGCGGCTGTCCAGCGCGCCGGTTGGCTCATCCGCGAGAATCACTTCCCCGCCGTTCATCAGGGCGCGGGCGATACTCACCCGCTGCTGCTGGCCGCCGGAGAGCTGCGAAGGCTGATATTCAGCTCTGTCGCCCAGTCCCAACCGAATCAGCAGCTCATGGGCCCGGGCCAGACGCGCTTTACGCTCCGCGCCGGCATAAACCGCCGGAACTTCGACGTTCTGCGCCGCGGTCAGATGCGATAGCAGGTGATAGCGCTGGAAAATAAAGCCGAAATGCTCCCGCCGCAGGCGCGCCAGCTCGTCGCCGTTGAGACGAGCCACGTCCGTTCCCGCGACCCGGTAGGTACCGCCGGTCGGTTTGTCCAGACAGCCGAGAATATTCATCAGCGTGGATTTGCCGGAGCCGGACGCCCCGACAATAGCCACCATTTCTCCTGCGGCAATGCTCAACGTAATGCCTTTCAGCACCTCAACGTTGCCCTCACCAGAAGGATAGCTGCGGCGAATATCACGCAGTTCCAGTAACGCCGTCATTTCGCCGCTCCGGCCGCACCTTCGCCGATAATCACTTCATCCCCCTCTTCCAGCCCTTTCACCACTGCCACATCGGTGTCGTTACGCGCGCCGATAACGATTTCACGCTCTTTAACTTCACCGGTACGCAGCAGACGCACGTGGTAGCGGTTATCGCCGATGGCTTCACCCAGCGCGCTCAGCGGGATGGTGATGACGTTTTTCACTTCCGAGAGCTGGATATGCACCTGGGCGGTCATTTCCAGACGCAGGATGCCCTGCGGGTTCGGCACTTCAAAACGGGCGTAGTAGAAAATCGCGTCATTGACCTTTTCGGGTGTCGGCAAGATATCCTTCAATGTCCCTTCATAGCGCGTCAGCGGATCGCCCAGCACGGTAAACCAGGCTTTTTGCCCCGGCTTCAGATGAATCACGTCCGCTTCCGAGACCTGCGCCTTCACCAGCATAGTGCTGAGATCGGCCAAGGTTAAAATATTCGGCGCCTGCTGGGCGGCAATCACCGTCTGCCCCTGCAGGGTAGTGATTTGCGTCACTTCCCCGGACATCGGTGCCAAAATTTTGGTGTAGTCGAGGTTGGTTTTGGCCGTATCCAGGGTAGCCTGATTACGTTTGACCTGCGCTTCAATCGTACCGATTTGCGCCTCTTTGACCGCTAAGTCAGTCGCGGCGGTATCGAGGTCCTGGCGAGAGACTAACTGGCGCTGCGCCAGCTGCTGCTGGCGGGCCAACGTCGCCGCAGACAGTTTACGCTCCGCACGGGCCTGGTTGAGCTGCGCCCGCAGCTCCATCAGCGTCGCTTCAACTTCTTTAATCTGGTTTTCCGCCTGCTCGGGATCGATAACCCCCAGCAGTTGATCTTTTTTGACTTTGTCGCCAATCTCAACGCGCAGCGTTTTTAGCTGTCCGCTAACCTGGGCTCCGACGTCAACTTTTTTTAACGCATCCAGCTTACCGGTCGCCAGCACGCTCTGCTGCAGGTCGCCTTTGCGTACAACCAGCGTCTGATATTGCGGCAGCGGCGCATTCAGAATTCGCCATCCCCAGACGGCGAGGGCCAGTACGACAATCGCCAGCAGCCACCATACTTTCCTGCGCTTTCCATTTAATTTCATAAAAATTCCTGATGTTTTAACCCGCAGAACCCGCAACAATTCTATCTAAATGCGGCAATAGAATAACGCGCATTTTTAGCTGCGCTTAATTTTTGTTTAACCAAAGTTGAAGGTCGCGCGGATCAAGGCATGCCGGGAGAGTTCCCGGCAGAGAGAGGTAAACGGCGGTCGGCGCTAATCCGCCCGCCCGCGCGCCAGCCATAGCACGCGGGAGAACATTTTTTTCAACAGCGCCGGAATGGCGTCAACCCCGCGACGCCCGGCCTCCATCGCCACTTCAATCGCCAGGTCCGGTTTTGACGAACGGTGGATCGCTTTGGTGATCACCCGCCGCATATTCATGGGAATATTCATCGGCAGCTGGGCCACCCGATGATAAACATCGTCGAAGCCCTGGCGGTACATAAAATGCTCCATATCCATCGCCGGTAGCGCGGTGAGATGGTCGCGCTCAAGCATTTTGTCGTCATTTAACAGCCCGCGAACGGTGGCGGCATATTTCTTCCCGGCCTCATCGCCGTCCACCAGCACGTGCCATTCAATACCCATTCGCCGGGCGAATTTGATAAGCGGTTTTAATCCCGACTGGGCAAACTCAATCACCTTCACCCCTTCTGCATCAAAATGGTGGCCGCACTGGCGAGCCAGCTCGTTGATAACCCAGGTTTCGGTCTCCCCTTCGACCAGCAGCCAGCAGCGGGCAAAGAGCGATGAAGCGCGGTTAAAGCGAATATGAAAAGCGATGCGCCGGCTGTCTTCGGCATTCATCCCGCCGGGACCCAGCCGCCAGGCAGATACCCGTGAAGATTCGCGCACCAGCCGGCAAACGTGCTCGACGGGCGTTAATGACAGCAGTTCGCCAGAGTTCGTCGTCGTCACCCGCTGCAGCGGCAGTAAATTAAGCAAATGCCAGGCTACAGACAGCATAATCGGATGCAGACGGGTTTCCGGGTCCTCAATCAACAAGAGCGGCCGCGCATCGCGATCGAGTCTCACCGTACCTTTCGCCTGCAACAACGTAGAAAACAGTCCCAATAAAATCACCCGATGGCTGCGCCCGCCGGGCTTGTCGATCATCCTGTTAATGATGTCCAGGTAGCGCCAGCTGCGCTGTTCATCATGTGAATGACGGCGCATCAGGCGATGACGCGACTGTGCGCTGCTCTGCTCGGCAAAATAGTGCTCCAGCAATTGCACCATGGCCGACAGCCCCTGGCGGATCTGCCCATCGGTTAAATTTTGCGGATGATGCACCAGTTCTCGGGAGAGGAAATCAAGCTGGCGCGCGGTAATTTCGATCTGCGGCGAATGCGGAACAGTGCCGTTGTGGATCCGTCGCATAAAGCGGGCGTCGCGCAGCCGCAGAACCGGCATCAGCCGCACCAGGTGACGGGCGAGTTCATCAATATCGTCAAGCTCCAGCGCTTCCCCTTCACCATTAATAAAGCTACGCAGGGTCATTACGCTGTCGTCATCAGCAAGCTCCCCCTCGAGGCGATAGAAAACGCGCTGATAGCCGTCGTCGCAGGGCACCCAGCAGTTGCTGAGAGGGCGATAGCGTCGTACCCGATGGCGGCCGGGTTCATTTTCACGGAAGGTCAAAATGATATGCAGATGATGCTCGCGCCCCTGAATATCGCCGGGCGGAAACCAAAAATCTTCCCGAACAAAATGATAAAGGTCAAACTCCGGCGACAGGAGTAGCGTCAGGGCATCCAGCAGGCTGGATTTACCCCAGGCATTTTCGCCAATCAGCACGTTATTTTGCTCAAGCATCAACGATAAACGGTTAATGCCGCGAAAACCGACTATTTCGACGCGCTCAAGATGCATATGCCCTCCGCTCGGTGGCGACTATCTCCTTCAGTTATCAGCAGTATAGCGAGGTGAGCATCAACATGACACCACAGGCGTATTATGAATCGCTATGGGGTGAAGAGCCGGAATGTGATGCGAGATATTTTACTTAATTGAGAAACGCATTCATCATCAAAAGTCGTTTTTTTAATCATTTTTGTTCTACACTTTTAAAAATTCCCATATAAAAAGGAATCCCAGCGCATTGTTCTATATCAAATTACATCAATTTATTTAACTGGTCCCAGAGTAGCGATCGTCCCTAGAATAGCGTCGCTTTATTCTAGTCGTCATTCTTTGTGGCGAAAATAAAGGCCGGCACGAAAACTCGTGCTCGTTTACGTTTTTATTGAGGTGGTTATGTTTAGAAAATTAGCAGCAGAATGCTTTGGTACATTCTGGCTGGTATTCGGTGGCTGCGGCAGCGCCGTTCTGGCTGCAGCGTTCCCGGAGCTGGGAATTGGTTTTGCCGGCGTCGCGCTGGCCTTCGGTTTAACCGTATTAACCATGGCCTATGCCGTTGGCCATATTTCCGGCGGGCATTTTAACCCGGCGGTGACTTTAGGTTTATGGGCGGGTGGTCGTTTCCCGGCCAAAGAGGTGATTGGTTATATTATCGCCCAGGTCGTCGGCGGTATTATCGCCGCCGCTATTCTGTATGTTGTCGCCAGCGGTAAAGCGGGCTTCGACGCCGCCGCTAGCGGGTTCGCATCGAACGGTTATGGCGAACATTCTCCGGGCGGTTTCTCCATGCTTTCCGCCATTGTGATTGAGATTGTCCTGACCTGTGGCTTCCTGCTGGTTATTCACGGCGCCACGGATAAAAACGCCCCTGCCGGCTTCGCCCCTATCGCCATTGGCCTGGCGCTGACGCTTATTCACCTGATCAGCATTCCGGTCACCAACACGTCGGTAAACCCGGCGCGTAGCACCGCGGTAGCGATTTTCCAGGGCGGCTGGGCGCTGCAGCAGCTGTGGCTATTCTGGGTAATGCCGATTATCGGCGGCATTCTCGGCGGCGTGCTCTACCGCACCCTGCTGGAAAAACGCAGCTAAGCTCCCACTATTCTCTTGAGGCCCGGTATCGCCGGGCCTTTCTTTTTTTCGACTACTTTACTCAGTCCGGCGATTTGGGTAGTGTCAGTGACGCTATTTTCACTCTGCAAGGATCGTGTCGTTCATGTTTTCGGGACTATTAATCATTCTGCTGCCGTTGGTCATAGGCTATCTTATTCCTCTTCATCGGCCATCAGCCCTTAAACTCATTACGCGACTTCTGAGCTGGATCGTCTACGTTATTCTCTTCTTTATGGGAATTAGCCTGGCCTTCCTGGATAATCTGGCCAGCAATCTCCTGGCGATCCTTCATTATGCGGCGGTCAGCGTCGTTATTATTATGCTGTGCAATATTGCCGCCCTGATGTGGCTTGAACAGAAAATGCCCTGGCAAAATCATCATCGTCAGGAAAGATTACCCTCGCGTCTGGCAATGGCGCTGGAATCCCTTCAGCTATGCGGCGTGGTGCTTATTGGCTTCCTGATTGGTCTAAGCGGTCTCTCTTTTTTACAACACGCCACCGAGGCCAGCGAATATACGCTGATTTTCCTTTTGTTCCTCATCGGTATTCAACTGCGTAATAATGGCATGACGCTGCGGCAAATCGTTCTTAATCGTCGCGGCATGATTGTCGCGGTGGTGGTGATGGTCAGTTCATTGCTGGGCGGCGTCATCAATGCCTTTATTCTTGACCTACCGCTAAAAACCGGACTGGCCATGGCCTCCGGTTTTGGCTGGTATTCACTCTCCGGGATCCTGCTGACCGAATCCTATGGCCCGGTGATTGGCAGCGCGGCATTCTTTAACGATCTTGCCCGCGAGCTGCTGGCGATTATGCTTATCCCTGGTCTGGTGCGCCGCAGCCGTTCAACGGCGCTAGGCCTTTGCGGCGCGACATCAATGGACTTTACACTGCCGGTACTGCAACGTTCAGGCGGGGTGGAGATTGTGCCGGCGGCCATCGTTCATGGCTTCATTCTCAGTCTGCTGGTGCCCATCTTGATGGCTTTCTTCTCCGCTTAATACCTACCTGGCGGTAGTCTCCTGCCGCCAATTTTGCGCTAAATCAATCTCCCTGTAAGTTGTATCAGAAATACCTTTTCTCTTCTCGCGCTCGGGCATAACCTTAAACATGTATCTTAAATATAACTTTAAAAAAGGTGTGACCATGTTTTGTGTGCAATGTGAACAAACCATCCGTACCCCGGCAGGGAACGGCTGCTCTTACGCGCAGGGTATGTGCGGGAAAACGGCCGAAACCTCCGATCTGCAGGATCTGTTGATTGCTTCTTTGCAGGGCCTCTCCGCATGGGCGCTTAAAGCCCGCGAATACGGCATCATCGACCACGACATCGATAGCTTCGCGCCGCGTGCTTTTTTCTCCACGCTGACCAACGTTAACTTCGACTCCCCGCGTATCGTTGGCTACGCCCGCGAGGCCATCACCCTGCGTGAAGCGCTGAAAGCCCAGTGCCTGAACATTGATGCCCACGCGACGGTTAACAACCCGATGGCCGATCTGCAGCTGGCGAGCGACGATCTGGGCGACCTGCAGCGCCAGGCGGCGGAATTCACCCCGAACAAAGACAAAGCGGCCATCGGCGAGAACATTCTCGGCCTGCGCCTGCTGTGCCTGTACGGCCTGAAAGGCGCTGCGGCTTATATGGAGCACGCGCACGTTCTGGGTCAGTACGACAACGCCATCTACGCCCAATACCATAAAATCATGGCGTGGCTCGGTACCTGGCCTGCCGATATGAACGCGCTGCTGGAATGTTCGATGGAAATCGGCCAGATGAACTTTAAGGTGATGAGCATCCTGGACGCCGGCGAGACCACCAAATATGGCCATCCCACCCCGACTCAGGTCAACGTCAAAGCGACCGAAGGCAAATGCATCCTGATTTCCGGCCATGACCTGAAAGATCTGTACAACCTGCTGGAGCAAACCGAAGGTACCGGGGTTAACGTCTACACCCACGGTGAAATGCTGCCGGCGCACGGTTACCCGGAACTGCGTAAATTCAAACATTTGATCGGTAACTACGGCAGCGGCTGGCAAAACCAGCAGGTCGAGTTCGCCCGCTTCCCTGGCCCGATTGTCATGACCTCAAACTGCATCATCGACCCAACCGTCGGCGCCTATGACGATCGTATCTGGACCCGCAGCATCGTCGGCTGGCCGGGCGTGAATCATCTGGAAGGCGAAGATTTCGCCCCGGTTATCGCCCAGGCGCAGCAAATGGCAGGATTCCCATACAGCGAGATCCCGCACCTGATCACCGTTGGCTTCGGTCGTCAGACCCTGCTGGGCGCGGCTGATACGCTGATCGACCTGGTGAGCCGTGAAAAACTGCGTCATATCTTCCTGGTGGGCGGTTGCGACGGGGCGCGCGGCGAACGTAACTACTTCACCGATTTCGCTACCAGCGTACCGGATGACTGCCTGATCCTGACCCTGGCCTGCGGCAAGTACCGTTTCAACAAACTGGATTTCGGCGATATCGAAGGTCTGCCGCGTCTGGTCGATGCAGGTCAGTGTAACGACGCTTACTCCGCCATCATCCTGGCGGTCACGCTGGCGGAAAAATTGGGCTGCGGCGTCAATGACCTGCCGCTATCGCTGGTCCTTTCCTGGTTCGAGCAAAAAGCGATTGTCATCCTGCTGACCCTGCTCTCGCTGGGCGTGAAAAACATCGTCACCGGCCCGACGGCGCCAGGTTTCTTCACGCCGGACTTGCTGGCCGTTCTCAACGAGAAATTCGGTCTGCGTTCGGTGACCACCGTTGAAGAAGACATGAAGCAGCTGCTGAGCGCGTAAGGAGTAAAAGTATGACTTTGCCAACTCATCAGTGCCCATGGCGGATGCAGGTTCATCACATCCATCAGGAAACGCCGGATGTCTGGACAATTTCGTTGCTCTGCCACGACTATTATCCGTACCGTGCCGGGCAGTATGCACTGGTCAGCGTACGTAATTCAGCGGAGACGCTGCGTGCTTACACCATTTCATCGACGCCGGGAGTAAGCGAGTACATCACGCTGACCATCCGTCGGATTGACGATGGCGCAGGCTCACAGTGGCTGACCCGCGACGTGAAGCGCGGCGACTATATCTGGCTGTCCGATGCCATGGGTGAATTTACCTGTGAAGATAAGGCTGAAGATAAGTTCCTGATGCTGGCTGCTGGCTGCGGCGTTACGCCGATCATGTCAATGCGTCGCTGGCTGGCGAAATATCGCCCGCAGGCTGATGTGCAGGTGATTTTTAACGTGCGTTCCCCCCAGGATGTCATTTTTGCTGAGGAATGGCGTCAGTATCCGGTGACGCTGGTGGCGGAAAATCACGCCACCCACGGTTTTGTGGCAGGACGTTTAACGACTGAACTGCTGCAAAGCGTGCCGGATCTGGCATCGCGTACCGTGATGACCTGCGGCCCGGCGCCGTATATGGCGTGGGTTGAGCAGGAAGTGAAAGCGCTGGGCGCGACTCGCTTCTTCAAAGAGGAGTTCTTTACGCCGGTAGCCGAGGCCGCTACCAGCGGCCTGAAGTTCACCAAACTGCAGCCGGCGAAAGCGTTCTATGCGCCGGTCGGCGCCACGCTGCTCGAGGCGCTGGAAAGTAACAAAGTGCCGGTTACCGTTGCCTGTCGCGCAGGCGTCTGCGGCTGCTGCAAAACGAAAGTGGTTTCCGGCGAATATACCGTCAGCAGTACCATGACGTTAACCGATGCGGAAATCGCTGAAGGCTACGTGCTGGCCTGCTCCTGCCATCCGCAGGGGGATCTGGTACTGGCTTAACCATCAACTGCCGGATGGCGCAGCGCCATCCGGCTCTCTTTACCGCCAGGCCGAATTTCCGGCGATGGTATAGCGCCCCGCTCCCAAAAAAGCGACCGCCAGCGCACCCACGAAAAAAAAGACCAGGCTCTCAATCGCCCACGCGCCGACCGCATCCAGCGCGAAGGTTTTGCCCGTGCCGACCATAAGCCAGGCGACGACCATCGTAAAAGCCAGCACCAGCGCCGCCGGACGGGTAAGAATTCCCAGGATCAGTAGGCAAGGCGCAACCACCTCGCCCACTAATACCCCATAAGCGATAAAACCCGGCAATCCTTTTGCTACCAGCATATTGCTGATTCCCCCTACGCCATCAAATAGCTTGTGTAATCCGTGAAACAGCATCAGTCCGCCGACGGCAAGTCGTAACAAGAGTTTGCCGAAATCGTCATGAGACAGCAGTTTATTAACAGCATTTAACAGCGATTTAACCATTTGAAATGATTCCTGTTTACCACTTTATGTGAGCACAGATTATGCGGAGTTTTCGCTGAAAAAAACCAGAGGAAAATGAGGGGTGAAAGCGAGCGTAACCGGCAGTTTCATCTAAGCTTGTAAGCGTTATCACAAAAAGGAGATGGAGAACCATGAAACAAACCGTGGCGGCATACATTGCCAAAACTCTTGAACAGGCTGGCGTTAAACGTATTTGGGGCGTAACCGGGGATTCTCTTAACGGCTTAAGCGATAGCCTGAACCGCATGGGGACCATCGACTGGATGCCCACGCGCCACGAAGAAGTGGCCGCCTTTGCCGCCGGAGCGGAGGCCCAGCTTACCGGCGAACTGGCGGTCTGCGCCGGTTCCTGCGGGCCGGGCAACCTACACCTGATTAACGGCCTTTTCGACTGCCACCGCAATCACGTTCCGGTTCTGGCTATCGCCGCCCATATTCCTTCCAGCGAAATCGGCAGCGGCTATTTTCAGGAAACGCACCCGCAGGAGCTGTTCCGCGAATGCAGCCACTACTGCGAACTGGTCTCATCCCCGGAACAAATTCCGCAGGTGCTGGCCATCGCCATGCGCAAAGCCGTAATTAACCGCGGCGTCTCGGTAGTGGTACTCCCCGGCGACGTTGCGCTAAAAGCCGCGCCGGAAAGCGCCAGCAGCCACTGGTATCACGCGCCGCTGCCGCAGGTGACGCCAGCGGAAGAAGAGCTGAAGAAGCTGGCCCAGCTGCTGCGCTATTCCAGCAACATCGCCCTGATGTGCGGTAGCGGCTGCGCCGGGGCGCATAAAGAGCTGGTGGCGTTCGCCGAGAAGCTCAAAGCGCCTATCGTTCATGCGTTGCGCGGCAAAGAGCACGTTGAATACGACAATCCTTATGATGTGGGGATGACCGGGTTGATTGGCTTCTCCTCCGGCTTCCACACCATGATGAACACCGACACCCTGGTCCTGCTCGGCACCCAGTTCCCCTATCGCGCCTTCTATCCGACGGATGCCAAAATCATTCAGATTGATATCAATCCCGGCAGTATTGGCGCCCACAGTAAAGTGGATATGGCGCTGGTAGGCGATATCAAATCCACCCTCAGCGCGCTGCTGCCGCTTCTCGAAGAGAAAACCGACCGCAAGTTCCTCGATAAAGCGCTGGAACACTATCGCGACGCGCGTAAAGGGCTCGACGATCTGGCCAAGCCCAGCGACAAAACGCTTCATCCGCAGTATCTGGCGCAGCGCATTAGCCACTTTGCCGACGAGGACGCCATTTTTACCTGTGACGTGGGTACGCCGACCGTCTGGGCCGCGCGCTATCTACAGATGAACGGCAAGCGCCGCCTGCTCGGCTCCTTCAACCATGGTTCAATGGCCAACGCCATGCCGCAGGCCATCGGCGCAAAAGCCACGGCACCTGACCGCCAGGTCGTGGCAATGTGCGGCGACGGCGGCTTTAGCATGCTGATGGGGGATTTTCTCTCGCTGGCGCAAATGAAGCTGCCGGTGAAGATCGTTATCTTCAATAATAGCGTACTGGGCTTCGTGGCGATGGAGATGAAGGCCGGGGGCTATCTGACAGACGGCACCGAGCTGCACGCCACCAACTTTGCCTGCATCGCCGAAGCGTGTGGTATCAAGGGCATACGCGTTGAGCGCGCGTCAGAGGTTGATGAAGCGCTGCAAACCGCTTTCGCTACCGATGGCCCGGTACTGGTGGATGTGGTCGTCGCCAGTGAAGAGCTGGCGATGCCGCCGCAAATCAAGCTGGAGCAAGCCAAAGGTTTCAGCCTGTATATGCTGCGCGCGATTATCAGCGGCCGCGGCGACGAGGTTATTGAACTGGCGAAAACCAACTGGCTAAGGTAAAAATATCCTTTTCAATTCATACACAAAATCTTTCGTGGTGCTTCAAGGCGGCAAGCTCGAAAATCCCCGGAAGCATAGATAACTATGTGACCGGGGTTTGAGGGTGCAGTCAACGCAGAGGCTGCGCGAAAGATGAAGTGTACAAGGATATGACATGATTGATTTACGCAGTGATACCGTTACCCGCCCGGGCCGCGCCATGCTGGAAGCCATGATGGCCGCCCCGGTTGGGGATGACGTGTATGGCGATGACCCGACCGTTAACGAACTCCAGCGCTTTGCCGCCGAGCTGGCGGGCAAAGAAGCCGCGATCTTCTTGCCCACCGGCACCCAGGCCAACCTGGTCGCCCTGCTCAGCCACTGCCAGCGCGGCGAAGAGTATATCGTCGGCCAGGGCGCGCATAACTATCTCTATGAAGCCGGCGGCGCGGCCGTACTTGGCAGCATCCAACCGCAGCCCATCGACGCCGCAGCGGATGGCTCCCTGCCTCTGGACAAAGTCGCGGCCAAAATCAAACCGGACGATATTCATTTCGCGCCCACCCGCCTGCTATCGCTGGAAAATACCCATAACGGCAAAGTGCTGCCGCGTGAATATCTGAAAGAAGCCTGGGAATTTACGCGCCAGCGCGGCCTCGGGCTGCACGTGGACGGCGCGCGTATTTTTAACGCTGTCGTGGACTACGGCTGCGAGCTGCGCGATATCACCCGATACTGCGATTCTTTCACCATCTGTCTGTCCAAAGGTCTCGGCGCGCCGGTAGGCTCACTGCTGGTGGGGAGCGAAGAGTATATTCGCCGCGCGATCCGCTGGCGGAAAATGGTCGGCGGCGGAATGCGTCAGGCCGGGATTCTGGCGGCCGCGGGCCTGTATGCCTTGCAGAACAACGTCGCGCGCTTAAAAGAGGATCACGACAACGCCGCGTGGATGGCGGAGCAGCTGCGCGCCGTTGGCGCCGAGGTGACACGTCATGATACCAATATGCTGTTTGTTCGCGTTGGTGAAGAGCGCGCCGCCGCGCTGGGCGAGTATCTGCGCGAACGCGGGGTGCTGATCAACGCCTCGCCCATCGTGCGCCTGGTGACGCATATTGACGTTAACCGTCAGCAGCTCGCCGAGGTAGTTAACCACTGGCAGGCATTTTTAAACCGTTAAGGAGTCCGGCGTGTCGCAGCGAATTCTGGTGCTTGGCGCCAGCGGTTATATCGGCCAGCATCTGGTGAAACGACTCAGCGAGCAGGGCTTCACCGTTCTGGCGGCGGCACGCCATATCGACAGGCTTAAAAAGCAGCATCTCCCCGGCGTCGAGTGCTATTCGCTCGATTTAAACCAGCCGGACACGCTACCCGCCCTGCTGGCGCAGGCTGACACTCTTTACTATCTGGTGCATGGGATGGGCGAAGGCGGCGACTTTATCCGCCACGAGCGGCAGGTCGCGCTCAACGTTCGCGACGCGCTGCGCGAAACACCGGTGAACGAAGTCATCTTTCTCAGTTCCTTACAAGTGGCGGAGCAGGAGCAATCCGATCATCTGCGCGCTCGCCAGATCACCGGCGATCTGCTGCGCGAATCGGGCGTCCCGGTGGCGGAAGTTCGCGCCGGCATTATCGTCGGCGCCGGTTCCGCCGCCTTCGAAGTGATGCGCGATATGGTTTACAACCTGCCGGTGCTGACGCCGCCGCGCTGGGTACGTTCGCGTACTACGCCGATTGCGCTGGAAAATTTGCTCTACTATCTGCTGCGGTTGCTTGACCATCCGTCCCACGAGCATCGGGTATTTGAAGCTGCCGGGCCGGAAACGTTAAGCTATCAGCAGCAGTTTATCCGCTTTATGGCGGTCAGCGGCAAACGACGCCCGCTGATCCCCATCCCTTTCCCGACCCGCTGGATTTCAGTGTGGTTTCTTAACATGATTACCTCGGTGCCGCCAACCACGGCCAAAGCCCTGATTCAGGGGCTAAAGCACGATCTGATCGCCGACGATCGCGCCCTGCGGGCCTTAATTCCTCAACCGCTTATCGCATTTGATGAGGCGGTGCGCCGCACGCTTAAAGAAGAGGAGCAGTTGGTGAACTCCAGCGACTGGGGCTACGATGCGCAGGCCTTCGCCCGCTGGCGGCCAGAGTACGGCTACTACCCGAAACAGGCGGGCTATACCGTTAACACTTCCGCAAGCCTTGCCGCGCTGTGGGAGGTGGTCAACCAAATCGGCGGCAAAGAGGGCTATTTCTTCGGTAATGTTCTGTGGAAAACGCGCGGGGCGATGGACCTGCTGGTCGGTCATCGGCTGGCAAAAGGTCGTCCGGAAAAGGCGTATCTGCAAACCGGCGATGCGGTAGACAGCTGGAAAGTAATTATCGTCGAACCGGAAAAGCAGCTGACGCTGTTATTCGGCATGAAAGCGCCCGGCCTTGGCCGCCTGAGCTTTACCCTGCGCGATAAAGGCGATCATCGCGAGCTGGACGTGCGCGCCTGGTGGCACCCGCACGGTATGCCGGGGCTTTTCTACTGGCTGCTGATGATCCCGGCGCATCTGTTTATTTTTCGCGGTATGGCGCGACGCATCGCGCACCTGGCGGAGCAAATCACCATCAAATAGAGTATAGGTGCAGAATTCTTTCATGATTCTCATTGCATCACAGTCAGAATCACGGAAAAATGCGCACGAAATTCTTTTGTTTAACAGTGGATCGATATGAAGGTACTGGTTACCGGTGCGACCAGCGGATTGGGCCGCAACGCGGTGGAATATCTGCGTAACAGGGGCATTAGCGTCAGAGCGACCGGGCGAAACGAAGCGATGGGTAAGCTTCTGAGCAAAATGGGCGCAGAGTTCGTCCCTGCGGACTTAACCGAGCTGGTCTCTTCACAGGCCAAAGTGATGCTCGCCGGTATCGACACCCTGTGGCACTGTTCCAGCTTTACCTCGCCGTGGGGCACCCAACAGGCCTTCGATTTAGCTAACGTCCGCGCGACTCGCCGTCTCGGCGAGTGGTCGGTTGCCTGGGGCGTGCGCAACTTCGTGCACATCTCTTCACCGTCGCTCTATTTTGATTATCACCATCATCGCGATGTTAAGGAAGATTTTCGCCCGCAGCGTTTCGCCAACGAATTCGCCCGCAGCAAAGCGGCAAGTGAAGATGTGATCCATCTTCTGGCGCAGGCCAACCCGAATACCCGTTTTACGATCCTGCGGCCGCAGAGCCTGTTTGGTCCGCATGATAAAGTGTTTATCCCACGGCTGGCGCAAATGATGCAGCACTACGGCAGCGTTCTGTTGCCGCGCGGCGGCAGCGCGCTGGTGGATATGACCTACTATGAAAACGCGGTACACGCGATGTGGCTCGCCAGCCAGCCCCAGTGCGACCTCCTGCCCTCGGCCCGCGCGTACAACATTACTAACGGCGAACCGCAAACCCTGCACAGCATCGTACAGAAACTCATTGATGAGCTGGGAATAAAGTGCCGCATCCGTTCGGTCCCTTACCCGATGCTGGATATTATTGCCCGCAGCATGGAGCGCTTTGGCAATAAGTCAGCTAAAGAGCCCGCCTTTACCCACTACGGCGTCTCTAAGCTGAACTTTGATTTCACCCTTGATATCTCCCGCGCCCAGCAGGAGCTAGGCTACCGGCCGGTTGTCACGATGGATGAGGGCATTATCCGTACCGCCGCCTGGTTGAAGGACCACGGTAAGCTGCACTATTAACCCCGGCCATACTTTTCCAGCAGCGCTTCGGCTATCGCCAGGGTTTGGGCATCAGCAACCCCGTCCCAGCGCTCGGGGCGGAAGTGCATCTGGAAAGCCATAATGACCCGCTTCTGCTGCGCAGGGGTCATGTCCGGCGTCACCTGATAGCCGTAGCGAGACAGCACGTCCAGCAGCGCTGCGGCGTCGACTGGCTCGTATGACGGGCGCCCCTGCAGATAAAACGCCACGCGCCGGGCATCCGGCCATGCGCCAATTCCCTGTTCGGCCAGCCTGCGCCACGGGAACAGCGGCCCCGGATCGTCTTTACGCTGCGGGGCGATGTCCGCATGGGCGACCACGTTCTGCGGCGCGATATGGTAGCGGGCGATAATGTCTTTCGCCAACGGGATCAGAGCGTCAATTTGCGCCGGATTAAACGGCGTGAAGCTTTTGCCCCCGGCCGTTTTTTGCCAGCCGCGATTCTCCAGCTCAATACCAATCGAGGTATCGTTAATACGCGTGCTGCCGCGCCAGAAGCTGACGCCCGCATGCCAGGCCAGATCCTCTTCCGGCACCAGCTGCCAGATCCGCGGTTTGCCTCCGTGCAGCGGCGGTATCTCCGGGATCAGGTAGTGAGAGCTCACCTGGTTATCCGTCAGCGTCGCCAGCGAAACGTCGAAATCATCGGCGGTGTAGTGGATCACCAATACTTTGATGCGCGGATAAGCCGCCTGCGCCGGGTGGCGCGTATCCAACTGATAGCCGTCGCGATCGATAATGCCCTTTTCCGTCGCGCAGCCCGCCAGCAGCAGCGCCAGCAGGACGCCTGCCCGGCAAATTCTCATCGGCGGGTCTTCACCGCAGTGCCGCTAACGCTGACCATCAGCATGCTGCTATCTTTACCGACGGTTTCGTAGTCAATATCAATGCCGACCACCGCATTGGCGCCCAGCGCCTTCGCCTGCTCGCTCAGTTCTTCAAAGGCGATTTCACGGGCTTTACGCAGCTCCTTTTCATAGGCGCCGGAACGACCGCCGACGATGTCGCGGATACTGGCGAAAAAATCGCGGAATACGTTGGCGCCGAGAATCGCTTCCCCGGTGACGACGCCGCAGTATTCGATGATGGGTTGACCTTCGAGGGTTGGCGTAGTTGAAAATTGCATGTTCAAACTCCTTCTTTAGCGTTCAATGCGTTAGCTCTCAGGGTCAAGCACAATCCCTATCTGATACACTATGCTTGTACAGATATTCTAACGTAGTGAGCTCATAAGGAAATCATCATGCGCTACAAAGTTCTTGCATTAGTCCTCCCCTGCGCGCTGGCGCTCAGCGCCTGTACTACCGTCACGCCTGCCTACAAAGATAACGGCACCCGCAGCGGCCCCTGCATCGAAGGCGGCCCGGATGACGTGGCGCAGAAGTTTTATGACTATCAGGTGCAGCATCGCAACAGCGATTTAACCGCGCTGCGTCCGTACCTGAGTGACGGTCTGGCAAAACTGCTGAATGACGCGCGTCAGGACCCGTCTAACAACGCCCTGCTGCAGTCAAACCTGTTCTCAAGCAGCACAACGCCCGCCGACAGTGCCGATGTCGCCAGCGCCTCGACCATCCCTAATCGCGACGCGCGCAATATTCCCCTGCGCGTGGAGCTGAAACAGGGCACTCAAAGCTGGAAAGACGAAGTGCTGATGATTCAGGAAGGCCAGTGCTGGGCCGTGGATGACGTGCGCTACCTCGGCAACAACGCCCATGCGCCGGCGGGCTCCCTGCGTCAGAGTCTCGAAAAACGCTAATCTGGGCACTAGTCCGCTCAGGCCGAATGAAATAACCCCGGTAAAATGTCGGCATTTCCGCTGGTAATGCCGACATTGACTTCTCCCACCTTCACGAAGCCATATTTTGTGCTAACTTTAAATGTAAACATGGTTTACATTTAACTTTTAACGCATAAATATTGCATAACTATTCTGCCAAAGGTACTATTTGCGGCCTCAATTGCTATATGTATCAGACTGCCCAGATGAGCATTAAATTAAACGGCATTAATTGCTTCTACGGCGCGCACCAGGCGCTGTTCGACATCACGCTGGATTGCCCGCAGGGGGAAACGCTGGTGCTGCTCGGCCCAAGCGGTGCCGGTAAAAGCTCGCTGCTGCGCGTCCTCAATCTGCTGGAGATGCCGCGTTCCGGTACGCTGCATATCGCCGGAAATCATTTCGACTTTACCAGAGCGCCTTCTGACAAAGCCATTCGCGAGCTGCGCCAGAACGTGGGTATGGTTTTCCAACAGTACAATCTGTGGCCGCATCTGACCGTGCAGCAAAATCTGATTGAAGCTCCCTGCCGCGTGCTCGGTTTGAGCAAAGATCAGGCTTTAGCCCGCGCTGAAAAGCTGCTCGAACGTCTGCGCCTGAAACCCTATAGCGATCGCTACCCGCTGCATCTTTCCGGCGGCCAGCAGCAGCGTGTGGCCATTGCCCGCGCCCTGATGATGGAACCGCAGGTTCTGCTGTTCGATGAACCCACGGCAGCGCTCGATCCAGAAATCACCGCCCAGATCGTCAGTATTATCCGCGAACTGGCTGAAACCGGCATTACGCAGGTTATCGTCACCCACGAAGTGGAAGTGGCGCGCAAAACAGCCAGCCGCGTGGTCTATATGGAAAATGGCCATATCGTTGAACAAGGTGATGCAGGCTGCTTTGCGCATCCGCAGACCGACGCGTTTAAAAACTATCTTTCACATTGATGTTTTCGGGGAAATGACGATGAAAAAAGTACTGATTGCCGCTCTTCTTGCGGGCATGAGCCTCTCCGCTACCGCAGCCCAGACCATTCGTTTCGCCACCGAGGCTTCCTACCCTCCGTTTGAATCGATCGATGCCAATAACAAAATCGTCGGCTTTGACGTCGATCTGGCGAATGCCCTGTGTAAAGAAATTGATGCGACCTGCACCTTTACCAACCAGGCCTTCGATAGCCTGATCCCCAGCCTGAAGTTCCGTCGTTTCGATGCGGTCATGGCCGGGATGGACATCACTCCTGAGCGTGAAAAGCAGGTGCTGTTCACCACCCCATACTATGAGAACTCTGCGCTGTTCGTCGGCCAGCAGGGTAAATTCACCAGCATTGATGCCCTGAAGGGTAAAAAAGTCGGCGTGCAGAACGGCACAACTCATCAGAAATTCATCACCGACAAACACCCGGAAATCACTACCGTTCCTTACGACAGCTACCAGAATGCGAAGCTGGACCTGCAGAACGGCCGTATTGACGCGGTATTCGGCGATACCGCCGTAGTGACCGAATGGCTGAAGAGCAATCCGAAGCTGGCCGCGGTGGGCGACAAAGTTACCGATAAAGACTACTTCGGCACCGGTCTCGGCATTGCGCTACGCCAGGGCAATACCGAACTGCAGCAGAAATTTAACGCTGCGCTGGAAAAAGTAAAAAGCGATGGGACTTACCAGTCTATCTATAACAAATGGTTCCAGAAGTAACGCTGAATGAACGAATTTTTTCCATTAGCAAGCGCCGCCGGGATGACCGTCGGCCTTGCCGTTTGCGCCCTGATCATCGGCCTGGTGCTGGCGATGCTGTTTGCCGTCCTCGAGTCGGTGAAGCTGCGCCCGGTCGCCTGGCTCGCAACCGGCATTGTCACCCTTTTACGCGGACTACCGGAAATTCTGGTGGTTCTGTTTATCTATTTTGGTTCCTCACAGCTGCTGCTGACCCTCTCTGACGGCTTTACGATCAATCTCGGCTTTGTGCAGATCCCGGTACAGATGCAGATTGAAAATTTTGACGTCAGCCCGTTCCTCTGCGGAGCTATCGCGCTTTCTCTGCTGTATGCCGCTTACGCATCGCAGACCCTGCGCGGAGCGCTAAAGGCTGTTCCGCAAGGGCAATGGGAATCCGGCCAGGCGCTGGGACTATCGAAAGCCGCTATTTTCTTTCGCTTAGTGATGCCGCAAATGTGGCGTCACGCGCTGCCGGGTCTCGGTAACCAGTGGCTGGTGCTGCTGAAGGATACCGCGCTGGTGAGCCTGATCAGCGTCAACGACCTGATGCTGCAAACCAAAAGCATCGCCACCCGTACCCAGGAGCCGTTTAACTGGTATATCATCGCGGCGGCAATCTATCTGGTCATCACCCTGTTGAGTCAATACATCCTGAAACGTATTGACCAGCGTGCGACGCGCTTCGAACGGAGACCGGGCTGATGCTTGATTACTTACCCGAACTGCTAAAAGGGCTGCATACCAGCCTGACGCTGACGGCGGCCTCTATCGTCGTGGCGCTGATTCTGTCGCTGATCTTTACCATTATCCTGACGCTAAAAACGCCGGTGCTGGTGTGGATCGTGCGCGGCTATATCACGCTGTTTACCGGCACGCCGCTGCTGGTGCAGATCTTCCTGATTTACTACGGCCCGGGACAGTTCCCGTCGCTGCAGGAGTACCCGGTACTTTGGCATCTGATTTCCGAGCCCTGGCTCTGCGCGCTGATCGCTCTTTCTCTCAATAGCGCTGCCTATACCACGCAGCTGTTTCATGGCGCCATTCGCGCCATCCCGGATGGACAGTGGCAATCCTGCGGCGCGCTGGGAATGAGCAAGAAAGATACCCTGGCGATCCTGCTGCCGTACGCCTTTAAACGCGCCCTCTCCTCCTACTCCAACGAAGTGGTGCTGGTGTTCAAGAGTACGTCTCTGGCCTACACCATTACCCTGATGGAAGTGATGGGTCACAGCCAGCTGCTCTATGGGCGTACCTATGATGTGATGGTGTTCGGCGCCGCCGGTATTGTCTACCTGGTGGTCAACGGCCTGCTGACGCTGCTGATGCGCCTGATTGAACATAAAGCGCTGGCGTTTGAGCGACGTAATTAAAATCGCATAAGTAGCCAGACCAAGACGGATAAGTTCACTGAATTATCCGTCTTTTTTTAAATTAATAAAAATAACCATTCATCTTTATTGAATACAAATTCATTTGATGGCATTGTTAGACCCAGCCGCAGACACGGCACAACATCATAAGATTGACCGACGGGAGTTCCACAATGAAAAAGTTAGTTATGGCCGCACTGCTTAGCTCTTTCGCCTTTGGCGCCGCTGCCGCAGAAAAAATCAGCTTTGGCGTTTCCGCAACTTACCCACCGTTTGAATCCATGGACGCCAATAACCAAATCGCCGGTTTCGATATCGACCTAGCGAACGCGCTGTGCAAACAGATGCAAGCCGAGTGTACTTTTACCAACCATGCTTTCGACAGCCTGATCCCGGCGCTCAAATTTAAGAAATATGATGCGGTCATTTCCGGTATGGATATTACCCCTGAGCGCAGCAAGCAGGTGGCGTTTACCGACCCGTACTACGCCAACTCCGCGCTGGTTATCTCGAAGAAAGATGCCTTCCACTCTTTTGACGATCTGAAAGGCAAGCGCATCGGGATGGAAAACGGCACCACGCACCAGAAATACCTCCAGGATAAACATCCTGAGGTGAAAACCGTGGCTTACGATAGCTACCAGAATGCGTTTATCGACCTGAAAAATGGTCGTATTGATGGAGTGTTTGGCGATACCGCCGTGGTCAACGAGTGGCTGAAAACCAACCCGCAGCTCGGCGCGGCGACGCCAAAAGTGACCGACGCGCAGTATTTCGGCACCGGCCTCGGCATTGCGGTACGCCCGGATAACAAAGCGCTGCTGGAAAAACTGAACGCCGCGCTGAAGGCGATTAAAGCCGACGGCACTTACGACAAAATCAGCAAGCAGTGGTTCCCGGAGTAAGCATTTCCCGAAGGCGGCGCTTCACGCGCCTGTCCGGGCTACCGGCCTACAGACAGCCGTGGTCCCGTAGCCCGGTCAAGCGCAGCGCGGCCCGGGAAGCAGCCGCACCGAAGCATCACTCCCAGTGCATTCCCCGGGTTGCGGCGTAAACGCCCTACCCGGGCTACCGGTTAGCGGACGGCGGTAAACCGGTATCCCAATCGGCCAATCCGCAACCTTACACCGGCAGGGTAAACTGGAAACAGGCCCCTACCGGCGCATCAAGCAGGCGAATATCGCCGCCGTGGAGCTGCAGCATCCGTCGCACAATCATCAACCCCAATCCTCCTCGTGATGCGCTTTGCGCGCCAGGCTCCAGCACCGAAGGCCTTTCGAACAGCGTTGCCCGCAGCTCACTGCCGATGCCCGGCCCGCTATCGGCCACCTCAACGATAAACTCCGGTCCTGAGCGACGCGCCGACAGGCGGATAAGCCCGCCTTCCGGCGTATGGCGAATGGCGTTATCGAGCAGATTAGTCAGCACCCGCTCAATCATCGAGAGATCTGCGGTTATCGGCGGTAGCCCGGTGGCCAGCTCCAGCCGTAGACCGATATTGCGCGTCGCGATTGGCAGGTCGAATTTTTGCGCCACATCCTGCACCAGCTCGGCCAGTACGAAGGTTTCCGGCTTCAGCTTAATCCCGCCGTGCTCCAGGCGAGCCAGCTCAAAAAGCTGCTGAGACAGATGGCGGACTTTGTTGCCCTGACGTAGGGCGATATTCAGATACTGCTTATTCTCCTCCATCG
The DNA here is from genome assembly GCF_018139045.1 of Klebsiella pasteurii. NCBI lineage: Bacteria > Pseudomonadati > Pseudomonadota > Gammaproteobacteria > Enterobacterales > Enterobacteriaceae > Klebsiella > Klebsiella pasteurii. The sequence continues at coordinate 77,638 of NZ_CP073236.1, read as the reverse complement.
TCAGGCGATCGGCCTTCAGGCTTAACGTTTCCAGATATCCCAGCAAAGAGGTAAGCGGCGTGCGTAAATCGTGGGAGATATTGGCGACAAATTCCCGCCGCTGACGATCGCTGTCAGCCAGACGATCCCACTGCCCGGCAATCTGGCGGGCCAGTTCAATAAAGCGATTATGCAGCACAGCCACTTCATTTCCGGGGTTCGCCTCCGGGGTTTGCGCCGCCAGCGCCTTGATCGCATGAATACTGTCCTGGCTGTCGGTTGCCACCAGCGCGGTGAGCTGACGCACCGGGCGCGTTACCCAGAACCAGGCAAGCCAGCCCGCCAGCCCACCGAGAACGGCCACCAGCAGCAGAGTCCACAGCAGCAGGCTCCACAAGGTTTTCTGCCAGGCGCTCGCCGCCAGTTCATTAAAGGTTTCACCCTGCAGGATAATGTAGAGATAGCCACGCAGCTGGCCGTCCTGGCGCAGCGGCGCGACGCTAAACACCTTTTGCTTATCAAGGCTGCGCGGATCGTCGCCGTAAACCGGCCAGGCGCCGCCGGACAGGAACGTTTGCACCGGCGCCAGATCGATGCGCTGACGCTTAATATGCCCCGGCGGCGCGGCGTCGGCCAGCAGCTCGCCGTCGGGCGAAAGCAGATACAGCTCCACGCTGGGATTAAAGGTCATCAGCCGGTCAAAAAGCGGCTTCAGCATCCGGCGATCAACCTGCCCCTGAGCGTCCAGCAGCGGCTCGCGGGCGGCGATCTGCTGCGCCAGCCCGGCGGAGAGACGCTGGACCATGACATTGCCGTACTGCGCGCTGCTGTACAGCTGGATCAGACAAACGGCTATGGCACAGAGCAGCAGCAGTGAGGTAAACACCAGCGCCAGGCGCTGGCTGAGGCTGAGACGACGGATCATGGCTGCGCCTCTTTGCTCTCCACGGCAAATTTATAGCCTTTTCCCCAGACGGTCAGAATGATGTCCGGCTCCGCCGGGTCGCGCTCAATTTTGGTACGCAGGCGGTTGATATGGGTATTGACCGTATGCTCATAGCCGTCGTGCTGATAGCCCCACACCCGATCGAGCAGCTCAAGACGGGAAAAGACCTCCCCCGGATGGCGGGCAAAGTAGTAGAGCAGATCGAACTCACGCGGGGTCAGATCCACCGTCTCGCCGCGCAGCTTAACCTCGCGCGACAAGGGGTCAATGCTTAAACCATGGCTAACGATACGACCGACATCCATCAGCAGATTCTGCCCCATCGCCTCCTGACGACGGAACACCGCTTTAACCCGGGCGGTCAGTTCGAGAATCGAAAACGGTTTGGCCAGGTAATCATCCGCTCCCATCTCCAGCCCCTGTACCCGCTGGGTTTCGCTGGCGCGAGCGCTGATAATAATCACCGGCAGATAGCGGGTTTGCTGACGAATGCGGCGACAAATTTCCAGACCGTCGACGCCCGGTAGCATCAGGTCGAGGATCACCGCATCCCAAAGCTCTTTTTCCAGCAGGCGCAGGGCCTGCGCCCCGTCTGCCACGTGGACTATCTGATAGCCCTCATCCAGCAGATTCAGGCGCAGCAGCGCGGCGATATCTTCATCATCTTCAACCAACAGGATTTTTTTTGCCACCGGCAGCACTCCGCTATTCTTACGTTCTGATTAGCCAAGCTTACCCGATCTTCAGCACCTGAAGAGTTCACATTTTGTTTATACTTCGCGAACCAGCAGGGTCAGCACCTCATAATGGGCGGTGTGGGGGAACATATCGAACAGCTGGACGCGCTCAATACGATAACCGCTCAAGCGAGCAATATCTTTCGCCATCGTCCGGGCGCTGCAGCTGGAATAGATAATAAACTCCGGCGCCATACGGCTTAAATACGCGCATAGCTCGTCGCCGATGCCGCGACGCGGCGGATTCACCAGCACCAGATCCGGGATCTCGCCTTCGTCGGTGGCAAACTGCGTGGAATCAAGCGCCTGGAAATGCAGGTTATGCAGGCCGAGCTCTGCCGCCGACTGCTTCGCGCAGGCAATCGCCTCCGGGGCAATTTCAATCCCGGTCAGGCGCATATTCGGTGTGGCGCAGTGCAGACCAAAGCCGCCGACGCCGCAGAACAGATCCCACATATGGTTGACCGGCAGCTGACGCACCCAGTCGCGAGCGGTGGCATACAGACGGCTGGCTACCACAGGGTTGGTCTGAAAGAAGCTTTGCGGGCGGATCCACAGCGGCACGCCGTTGAAATTTTCCGCCAGCGCCTGCTGGTCGGTAAGGAAAATTTCCCGCTCTCCTTCCATGATGGCCATATGTACCGGCTGAATATTGGCGGTAATGACTTTCAACTGCGGCAGCAGCGCCTGCAGCGCCGGCAGCGCGGCGCGCAGCTGGGCAAGCTTGGTCTCCGAACGCAGGACAAAGCGCAGCATCATACCGCCGTCGAGCCGGCTTTCGGTCAGCAGAATGTACTTCAGCTCTCCGCGCCTGCGGGCAACGTTATAGGGCGTGAGCCCAGCGCGGGCGATAAACGGCTTGAGCGCAGCGAAGACGGGTGCGAAGCTTTGCGGATAAAGCGGGCAGTCGGTCAGGTCTTCCGGGGCGCCATCACGGTGCAGCATCCCGAGCAGCGGGCGCTCCACGCTACCGCTGACCACCATTTTCGCTTTGTTGCGAAACCCGCTTTCCGGCCCGCAAACCGGTGCGCACCATTCAGCGACGGGCGCATCGGCGAGAAGCGCGCGCAGATCGGCCATTTTATCGGCGAGCTGTTGGGATACCGGCAGTTCCAGCCACTGGCAGGAGCGGCAGCGGCCCGCGTCATAAAGTGCGCAATGCATAACAAGACCTTCAAAAAAACAGGGGCGGGGATTGTATCACCGTTACTGTAAACGGAAAAAGCGTCGGCACGGGGCCGGCACAAACAGCATCGCCAGCACCAGCAGATCCGGTAGTTTTTGCAGCACCAGGGAGCGAAAGATTTCGCGCTTCGATTCCCCGGCAATACTAAACAGCTCGGGATAACCGTAGCCCAATGACGCGGCCCACAGGTAGCCAATCACGATAATCTGCGTCAACAAGAACAGCCAACGCGCCCAGTTGCGCCCTTTTACCAGCGAAAACGCGCACCAGATTTCAATAAACACCAGCACCAGACTTGAGAGAAACACCAGCGTGAGCGCCCACGTCTGCACGCTGCGATGGACAAAATCCGCGATTCCCTGAACGCCAAGCTGATTGAGGATCATCAGCAAATCCAGGCCGCGGATTAAAATAATGGCGAAGGCCGCCACCTGCACCAGCGCAGGAACGTTAAGACGAGCATGAGACGAACGCGTTTTAGTAAACAATCCCAACGTAAAGTCTTCCATGAAAACGGCGCCTCAAGTGCGGCGCCGATGTTAACTCTATTGCAGATTTTAGGTGGTTCAGCCGCTTCTTGCACGCTGGATATCGCGCACCCGCTGCTTTTCCGCGCGGGCCATCAAATACCAGGCGATAAAACCAACAATCCCGACCACGCCGAGGATTAACGTCGCCAGGGCGTTAATCTCCGGGTTGACCCCCATGCGCACGCTGGAGAAGACCAGCATCGGCAGCGTCGTCGCCCCTGGTCCGGAAACAAAGCTGGCTATGACAAGGTCGTCGAGCGACAGCGTAAAGGCCAGCAGCCAGCCGGAGACCACCGCCGGCATAATCATCGGCAGCGTAATGACGAAAAAGACCTTCAGCGGCGCGGCGCCCAGATCCATCGCCGCCTCCTCAATAGAGTGGTCAAGCTCACGCAGGCGCGATGAAATGACCACCGCGACGTACGCGGTACAGAAGGTGACGTGCGCCAGCCAGATGGTCAGCATGCCGCGATCCGACGGCCAGCCAATGGAATGCCCCAGCGCCACAAACAGCAGCAGCAGCGACAGGCCGGTAATCACATCGGGCATCACCAGCGGCGCGGTGATCATAAAAGCAAAGCCGTTTGAACCGCGGAAGCGGCCAAAACGCACCATCACTACCGCGGCAATGGTACCGAGGATCACCGCCGCCGTCGCGGCGCAGGCGGCAATGGTCAGACTTAAGCCTACCGCGCTCATCATCGCATCGTCATGAAACAGCTCGCGATACCAGCGTGTCGACCACCCGGCCCATACCGTCACCAGCTTTGAGCTGTTGAACGAGTAAATCACCAGCATCAGCATCGGCGCATACAAGAAGGTAAAGCCGAGCAGCAGTATTAAAATTCGCCACGGCGAACGGACTACCGGCAAATTATTCATCCGTGTTCCCCCACCTGTTTTTGCTGATGCTTGTGGAACCACATTATCGGCACGATCAGCAGCAACAGCATCATGATCGCCACCGCCGAGGCGACCGGCCAGTCGCGGTTATTGAAGAACTCCTGCCACAGCACGCGGCCAATCATAATGCTGTCCGGGCCGCCCAGCAGTTCCGGGATAACGAATTCCCCGACCGCCGGAATAAACACCAGCATCGACCCGGCAATAATCCCGCCTTTGGTGAGCGGAACGATGACCTGGAAGAAAGTCTTCAGCGGTCGGGCGCCCAAATCCAACGATGCCTCAACCAGCGAGTAATCGATACGCGTGAGAGCGGTATAGATCGGCAGCACCATAAACGGCAGATAGGCGTAGACAATACCGATATAGACCGCCAGGTTGGTGTGCAGGATCTCCAGCGGCTGGTCGATGACCCCCAGCCACAGCAGGAAGTTATTGAGCACGCCGTTGCTTTTCAGCAGCCCCATCCAGGCATAGACGCGGATCAGGAACGAGGTCCATGACGGCAGGATCACCAGCAGCAGCAGGATATTTCGCGTCGATGGCTTACTGTGCGCCACCGCCCACGCCAGCGGATACCCCAACAGCAGGCAGCAGAACGTCGAGATCGCCGCCACCTGAAGCGACTGCAGATAGGCTTCAAAATAGAGCGGATCGTCGGTGAGCTGCAGGAAATTCCCGAGATTCAGCGTCAACGTGAGCTGACCGTCGGCCCACTCCATCAGGTCGGTGTACGGCGGGATCGCCCGCGCCATCTCCGCCAGGCTGATTTTAAAAACAATCAGGAACGGCAGAAGGAACAGCAGGATCAGCCACACGTAGGGCAGCGCAATAACCAGCTTGCGCCCGTGGGCCATCTGCAGTCGCGCCAGCCATAGCGCAAAACCGCCCGGTTTTTTTACGCCTGACGGGGGTTCTAATGTACTCATCGCCCTCTCCTTACACCGTCAACACGACGCAGCTATCGGCATCCCAGCATAAACGCACCTCATCACCCCAGGTTGGCGCCCCTTTACGGTAACGATGTTCGTTCTGCAGCTGAGCGCTCAGCATCTGCCCGCTTTTCAGGCGCACATGGTAGATAGACAGGTCGCCGAGATAGGCTATATAGATAACCTCGCCCACCGCGAAGTTATAGCCATCCGCGGGCGGGTCCTCGCAGAGCATGATTTTTTCCGGGCGCAGGGCCACCCACACCGGGACGTTATCAACGACGGAGGCATCGGGATCGACCTTCAGCGGATGGGTCAGGCCCGGGGAGTCCAGCACCAGGCCATCTTCCTGCCGCTCTTTCACCAGCCCTTCAAAGACGTTGACCGAGCCGATAAACTCCGCGCTGTAGCGGGTGGTCGGGTGTTCATAGATTTCCTCCGGCTCGCCGATTTGCACGAACTTACCGCGGTTCATAATGGCGATACGCCCCGCCATGGTCATCGCTTCTTCCTGATCGTGGGTCACCATCACGCAGGTGACGCCGACGCGCTCAAGAATATCGACGACTTCCAGCTGCATCCGATCGCGCAGCTTTTTATCCAGCGCCCCCATCGGCTCATCAAGCAGCAGCAGTTTCGGTCTTTTCGCCAGACTGCGGGCCAGGGCCACGCGCTGACGCTGGCCGCCGGAGAGCTGATGCGGTTTACGTTTTGCAAACTCCTGCATATGCACCAGCGCCAGCATCTCCTGCACCCGGCTGGTGATTTCGGCCTTGGGCAATTTGTCCTGCTTGAGGCCAAAGGCGATATTCTGCTCAACCGTCATATGGGGAAACAGCGCGTAGGACTGGAACATCATATTAATCGGCCGCTGATACGGCGGCACCCGCGCCAGATCGACGCCATCCAGGACAATCTGTCCGGCGGTGGGCTGTTCAAAACCTGCCAGCATGCGCAGCAGGGTTGACTTGCCGCAGCCGGATGCGCCCAGCAGAGCGAAAATTTCGCCTTTATAAATAGTGAGATTGACGTCGTCGACGGCGTGCTGACCGTCAAACGATTTGGTTAAATTACGGATTTCCAGTAGCGGGGTCAGCGCTTTAGGGGTTTTCGCCTGCGGGCGAGGAATCACATCATTCACGGGGTGTTCTCCGGCAAAAATCAAATCATGGTGCAGGCGCACCATCGCGGTGCGCCTGTTGCCGACAGCGCGAGGCATCGTCGGCCTACAACTCACGGAGAATTACTTACCGCTTTTCACCTTCGTCCATGCGCGAGTACGCACGCGGTCAATTTTCGGATCCTGGACTTTCAGCGTGAACAGCTTGGCGAAGACGTCAGCCGGCGGGTAAATAGCCGGGTTATTGCGGATCTCTTCGCTGACCAGCGGGAGAGAGGCTTTATTGCCGTTAGCGTAATAGACATGATCGCTGATGTGGGCGATAACATCCGGGCGCATCAGATAGTTGAGGAACTGATAAGCCTCATCTTTGTTTTTCGCATCGGCTGGCATCGCGAAGACGTCAAAGAACGCCAGCGCCCCCTCTTTCGGAATAAAGTAGGAAACATTAACGCCATTCTTCGCTTCTTTCGCCCGGTTAGCCGCCTGCCATACGTCGCCCGCCCAGCCGATAGCGACGCAGATATCGCCATTCGCCAGGTCATTGATGTACTGTGAGGAGTGGAAATAGCGAATATTCGGCCGCAGCTTCAGCAGCAGGTCGGTGGCCGGGCCGGTGTAATCGTCGGCTTTGCTGCTGTTAGGATCTTTGCCGAGGTAGTTCAGCACGGTAGCGAAAATCTCTTCCGGAGCATCCAGGAAAGAGACGCCGCAGCTTTTCAGTTTCTCCAGGTTTTCCGGCTTCATCACCAGATCCCAGCTGTCCAGCGGCGCATCTTTGCCCAGCACCGCTTTCACTTTATCGATGTTATAGCCAATACCGGTGGTCGCCCACAGGTACGGGACCGCGTATTTATTGTCCGGGTCGTGCTTCGCTACCAGCTTCAGCACTTCCGGATCGAGATTTTTCCAGTTGGGAAGTTTGCTCTTATCCAGCGGCTGGAAAACCCCTGCCGCCAGCTGGCGCTCAAGGAAGCTCGCCGACGGCACCACAAGATCAAAACCGGTGCTGCCCGCCATGAGCTTACCTTCCAGCACTTCGTTGGAGTCAAAGACGTCATACACCACTTTAATGCCGGTCTCTTTTTCAAAATTCGCCACCGTATCCGGCGCAATATAATCAGACCAGTTATAAACATGCAGGGTTTTTTGTTCGGCTGCGAGCGAACCGGCAGAAACGGCCATCAGCGCACCCGTAACCAGACCTGTTAACCATTTTTTACCAAAGGCGGTCATATCTCTTATTCCTTCTCAATGCCCGTTAACAAGCGGGCTGAATATACGCACTTGTTCGCATGCAATAATCATGCATATTTTTTCATTGCCTAAGAAAAGGAGAGAGGACCTCTCCCGGAATGGTTGCCCGCAACTGGAAGCAGCGTCAGAATAACTGTAGCCAGAATAAGAGGCTATAGCCCAGGTAAAAAAACGGCTTTTATCAATTTTTTATGCAATAAGGGTCTATGTGATAAGCCGAAAGCGGCAGAATGGCGGTGAAAAATTCTTTGCAGGAAGGTTAATAGCAGAATAAAAGCACGTAATACGCAGCCGCCATGGCAGTGGCTGCGCTATTTTTCGACAGGCTTAGTGAAGAAAATGGTACTGAATATTCTCAGCCGCCGGCTCTTCTTCCTCGGACTTATACAGCACCTGATTGGCGCTGGCCTCAAGGATAACCATAGAAATCTGTTCTTCGCTCTGGCGGAAAAACCACGCGAACTGGTCGAGGGTCACGCCGACGCCGACGGTCAACGCCTGACACACCACCAGTTTCGGCAGATTATCGTCCTGAATATCGAGGAAAGCTTTGACCGTCAACGAACTGGCGTTAATCGCAGAAAGATCGGCGGAAAGCGGCAACAGCGCGGAGGGTTTCACCTCAGCCAGCGCAGAGAAAAGCACCACGTTATCCACCAGGTCAAGTTTGGCATCAAAAATGCCTTCGAAATTTTGCATATGCGGCAGGTGCAGTGCCTGGCAGGAATCACACTCAAAAAAGCTGATGCCCAATTCGTCGAGCCATTGACGTAATGTATCAAGACCCGGAACGACCAGTGAATCCATATGACCTGTGACCTCTTACTGTGAAAAATGCGACGCCATAGCTTACGCAAAAAAAGCGTCCTGTTCCATGACGGTGTCGTGAAAGGGAATTATCCGCCCATTTTCAGACAAAATCCGGGCGTGGCTTGCCGTTCGATCCAGGCGATCATTTTGCTAGCGATATCGACGCCGGTAGTGGTTTCAATCCCTTCCAGGCCAGGAGAAGCATTGACCTCCATCACCAGAGGACCGCGCGCGGCGCGCAGAATATCAACGCCAGCGACGTCCAGCCCGAGCGTCTGCGCGGCCTTGATGGCCATTTCACGCTCCTGCTCGCTGATAAACGCCACCGACGCTACGCCGCCGCGATGCAGGTTAGAGCGAAAATCCCCCTCCTTCGCCCGCCGCTCAATCGCCGCCACGACCTCATTGCCCACCACGAGGCAGCGCACGTCCCGGCCTTTCGCCTCGGCGATATACTCCTGCACCAGAATATGCGCATTCAGACCGCGAAAAGCATCAATGACGCTCTCTGCCGCCTGCCGCGTTTCGGCCAGTACGACGCCGATGCCCTGAGTGCCCTCCACCAGCTTTACCACCAGCGGCGCGCCGCCAACCATCGCGATCAGGTCGCTGGTATCGTCTGGCGAATGGGCAATCCCGGTGAGCGGCAGGTCGATTCCCTGACGCGCCAGTAGCTGGAGCGAACGCAGCTTATCGCGGGCGCGGGTGATAGCGACGGACTCATTGAGCGGATAGCTGCCCAGCAGTTCAAACTGACGCAGCGCCGCGGTGCCGTAGTAGGTAATCGCCGTGCCGATGCGCGGGATGACGGCGTCAAAATGCGGGAGCTGGCGGCCTTTGTAGTGAATCGATGAGGCCACCGGACTGACGTTCATATAGCAGGAAAGCGGATCGAGGATTTCCACCTGATGTCCGCGTTTTTGCGCGGCTTCACGCAGGCGTCGACATGAATAAAGCGTTCCATCCCGGGATAATATGGCAATTTTCACCCTGCACCTCTGCGAAAAGACCCGCTCCGGCGGGCCTTTGGTAGTCAATGAGCGCTGACCTGCGGAATTTCCTTACGTCAGACCGGGGGCAGTTTACACGCAATCAGCGCGTAGCCCATCCCTGCTTATGCAGATATTCCAGAATAAATGGACGGCTCTCTTTGACGATAGTCCTGCGGATATGATCGCTCCAGGTATCGCGACGCGTGTTGCTGCCGCGCGAGAGATAATACTGCGCTATCTGCTCGTCATATTCCGCAAGGACCGTCTCATCCAGCGGCTGATAGTGATTTTCATGCACCAGCATCGCCGACGGCATGCGCGGTTTCACTTCCGGATTATCATCCGGCCAGCCAAGGCACAGGCCAAACAGTGGCAGTACGTGCTGCGGGAGCTTAAGCAGTTCGGTCACCGCATCGATATTGTTGCGCAGGCCGCCGATATAGACACCGCCCAGCCCAAGGGATTCCGCCGCCACCAGCGCATTCTGCGCCAGAAGAGCGGTATCGACGCAGCCCAGCAGCAGTTGCTCGGCGAGGCCCAGCTGAGCGTCCGGGCAGATTTGCAGATTGCGGTTAAAATCAGCGCAGAATACCCAAAACTCCGCGGCCTGCGCCACGTGCTGCTGGCCGCCGCTCAGCGGGACCAGCTGTTGACGTATTTCCGGGTCGGTAACGCGAATAATTGAGGAACATTGTAAAAAACTGGAGCTGGAAGCGCCCTGCGCGCTGGCAATAATCGCAGCGCGCTGTTCGTCGCTTATCGGCGCGTCGGTAAAATGGCGAATAGAACGGTGGCTACGCAGCAGCTCAATGGTCGGCGTCATCTCGTTTTTCTCTGTCAGGCAATGAGGAAGGTGGGGTTTTCGTGTGCGTCAACTGCGGGGCAATGACTTGCGCCACGCGCCAGATTAACGCCACGGCGGCCGGGAGCATCAGCAGGATCCCCGCGAAGATCATCAGCAGCGCCGCCGTCGGGCTGGAAAACGGCGCGGGCAGGCTGACGTACTGGTTGAGCGAGAGCCAGGCCAGGGTCAACAGCACCATGCCGATAATCTCAACTACCAGAATGCTTGTGGGTAATGCAGCGGGCGATCGCATAACGCTCCTCCGGTCCAAATCATGCACGCTCCCGGGCAAAAACGGGTCGCGTATCAGGCCAGTATAGCGGTTTCATCAGCAGAGTATTTAACAAACATAGCCTTAAGCCATCGAAGCAAAAGGCAGAACCTTCTTTCCCTCGTCGACATAACGCGGCATGATACCCGCCATTCGCCATCCGGCTGAGGTTTAAGGAGAGAGACTATGTTTACGGTAATTTTTGGTCGTCCAGGCTGCCCCTATTGCGTTCGCGCCAAAGAGCTGGCGGAAAAACTGAGCAATGAGCGCGATGATTTTAACTATCGCTACATTGATATTCACGCAGAAGGTATCAGCAAAGCCGATCTGGAAAAAACCGTGGGTAAACCGGTAGAAACCGTACCGCAGATTTTTGTCGATCAGAAGCACATTGGCGGCTGCACTGACTTTGAAGCCTGGGCGAAAGAGAATCTCGGCCTGTTCGCCTGAGACAGCTCACTCCTCTGACGAGTGTTTGCGTCTGGTATCAAGCCAGGCGCAAATGAACAAAAAGCACAGCGCGCCCAGCGCGCACCAGAATACCGCGCTAAATAACCACGCCAGTTCCTGCCAGAAAGAACGCTGGGTCACAAAGAAAAGCCGCATGACCACCAGACAGACGGGCGCAGCCAGCATCGCGCCGATAAGCGGACGAATGACCCGCTGTCCGGGAGAAAGGCAGCTTGCCGCCGCACCGGGTAGCAAAAAGAACAGCAGCCCAAGCTCAGGGTTACCGGTAGCCCGAAAGGCGCCTTTCATATGTAACAGTAGTGACAAACAAACCACAATAAATAGAAAGAACCCACAGATAATACCGGCCCAAGCACGCTCAGATTTCACGACATCCTCCTGATTTTGCCTCTAACCAACTTCCACTTCGCCCAGTCAGATAAAGATTCTGGCAATCCATGCCAATAAAAGATCCCGTCAATGTAAAAACGATTGTTACTAGCCGCAGCCTCCAGGAAGGATTAAACTGTCGACTATATTTTGCTGGTTATAACGGGATGCCAGAATAGCGTTCGGGACAACGCGAACACTGGACCAACCTTAGACCAAATAACCATTTCCTTCAACAACTTACTAGTAAATGAGAAGTTGGCTTTCGTGAATATAAACGTCGCAGATTTGTTAAACGGGAATTACATCCTGTTATTGTTCGTTGTACTAGCATTAGGACTCTGCCTCGGGAAACTGCGTCTCGGGTCGGTACAACTTGGTAATTCCATTGGCGTTTTAGTCGTTTCCCTATTATTAGGGCAGCAGCATTTCAGTATTAACACTGACGCCCTCAATCTCGGCTTTATGTTGTTTATTTTCTGCGTCGGCGTGGAGGCGGGACCTAACTTTTTTTCTATTTTTTTTCGCGATGGGAAAAATTACCTGATGCTCGCGCTGGTGATGGTCGGCAGCGCGATGCTGATCGCCATGGGGCTGGGTAAGCTATTCGGCTGGGATATCGGCCTGACGGCAGGGATGCTCGCCGGCGCCATGACCTCTACCCCCGTGCTGGTTGGCGCCGGAGATACGCTACGCCACTTCGGTCTGCCCAGCGACCAGTTAGCCCTTTCGCTCGATCATCTGAGTCTCGGCTATGCCCTGACCTATCTGGTTGGCCTGGTCAGCCTGATCGTCGGCGCCCGTTATATGCCGAAGCTGCAGCATCAGGATTTGCAGACCAGCGCCCAGCAAATCGCCCGCGAGCGCGGCCTCGATACCGACTCCCGGCGTAAGGTGTACCTGCCGGTGATCCGCGCCTACCGCGTCGGCCCGGAGCTGGTGGCATGGGCTGATGGCAAAAACCTGCGCGAGCTAGGCATTTACCGCCAGACCGGCTGCTACATTGAACGCATCCGCCGCAACGGCATTCTGGCGAATCCGGACGGCGATGCGGTGCTGCAGATGGGCGACGATATCGCGCTGGTGGGCTATCCGGATGCCCACGCCCGCCTCGACCCAAGCTTCCGTAACGGCAAAGAAGTCTTCGACCGCGATCTGCTCGATATGCGCATCGTCACCGAAGAGATCGTGGTCAAAAACCACAACGCCGTCGGCCGCCGCCTGGCGCAGCTAAAGCTTACCGATCACGGTTGCTTCTTAAACCGCGTTATCCGCAGCCAGATCGAAATGCCGATCGACGACAACGTCGTGCTCAACAAAGGCGATGTGCTGCAGGTTAGCGGCGACGCGCGTCGCGTCAAAACCGTCGCGGATCGGATCGGCTTTATCTCCATCCACAGCCAGGTAACCGATCTGCTCGCCTTCTGCGCCTTCTTTATCGTTGGCCTGATGATCGGCATGATCACCTTCCAGTTCAGCTCGTTCAGCTTCGGCATCGGTAACGCCGCCGGTCTGCTATTTGCCGGCATCATGCTCGGCTTCCTGCGCGCCAACCATCCGACGTTCGGCTATATCCCGCAGGGGGCGCTGAATATGGTGAAAGAGTTCGGCCTGATGGTATTTATGGCCGGCGTGGGGCTCAGCGCCGGCGCCGGCATTAATAACGGCCTCGGCGCCGTCGGCGGTCAGATGCTGGCGGCGGGCCTTATCGTCAGCCTGGTGCCGGTGGTTATCTGTTTCCTGTTCGGCGCGTACGTCCTGCGCATGAACCGCGCGATGCTCTTCGGCGCCATGATGGGCGCCCGCACCTGCGCGCCGGCGATGGAAATCATCAGCGATACCGCGCGCAGCAATATTCCGGCGCTGGGATACGCGGGGACCTACGCCATCGCTAACGTGTTGTTAACCCTGGCGGGTACGCTGATTGTCATCATCTGGCCGGGGCTACAGTAAACTTTTCAGAAAAAAAACGCGTATACGCAGAACTTTTTTTGCTGGCATCAGTCATAAGTAGTGCCACTGCTTTTCTTTGATGTCCCCATTTTGTGGAGCCCATCAACCCCGCCATTTAGGTTCAAGGTTGATGGGTTTTTTGTTTTCTGCTCCCAGCTCACTCCCCCGCCAGTCGGTCGACCATCAGTCGAATCGCTTCTCTTGATAGCGGCGCGCTGTCGGTCACGAAGTGCAGCGTCATCCCCTCGATAAAGGCGTCAAGCCCGCGGGCCGTGGCCGGTTCAAACCACTGCTCAAGGGTCTGCTGGCTGCGCAGCATCCAGTTCTGCATGACCGCTTTTAAATTCGGCTGGCTGCTGCAAAAAGCATACAGCTGATACATCAGCTCCATATTGCGCGCGGTGGTGACCTGGGCGCTAAAAATCAGTTCGGCAATGGCGTCACAAGCCTCCCGGCGATTATGCACATCGGCAAAAAACTGCTGATACTGCGCCGACATCTGGCCGGTAAACAGGCTGAACGCTTCTTCGACCAGCGCCTCAATGCCGCTGAAATAGTAGGTCAGCGAGCCCAGCGGCACGCCCGCGCAGGTGGCGATTTTCCGGTGCGTAACCGCATGAATGCCGTGTATCGCGATCGTGTCCAGCGTCGCCTGCAAAATCCGCTCCCGCCGCTGCGGGTCGTTTGGTCGACGGGCCATACTTTTTTCCTCTTTCATTTAATATGCCTCAGGCTGAATCGAATCATAGAGGTCAATAAAAAAGCATTCCTCAGCAAGCAACCTGGATGTACAAATGTACACAACCTTGCTACTGTTGTCTGCATCTCTTCACTCTCGGGCATTTACGGATGACAGCGCAAACCTCACGCAGAGCCCTTCAGCTAAGGCTGTGGGCGCTCTTCATGTTCTTTTTTATCCCCGGATTACTCATGGCCTCATGGGCCACCCGCACGCCGGCGATTCGCGATCTGCTCGCGCTATCGACGGCGGAAATGGGGATTGTATTATTTGGACTCTCAATAGGTTCGATGAGCGGCATCCTCTGCTCAGCGTGGCTGGTCAATCGATTCGGCACCCGTAAAGTGATTCGCGCCACCATGTCGTGCGCGGTGGTCGGTATGCTTGTGCTCAGCGCCGCGCTATGGTTCACATCGGCGGTGCTGTTTGCCATTGGCTTAGCCATCTTCGGCGCCAGCTTTGGCTCAGCGGAAGTGGCGATTAACGTCGAAGGCGCCGCCGTTGAACGCGAAATGAATAAAACCGTCCTGCCAATGATGCATGGTTTCTACAGCTTCGGCACGCTCGTCGGCGCCGGGATTGGCATGGCGGTAACCGGCTTCGGCCTGCCCGCCGCGCCGCACATCCTGCTGGCGGCGCTGGTGGCCGTCGCCCCCATTGCTATCGCCATTCGCGCGATTCCTGAAGGCACCGGCAAAAATGCGGCGGTAGCGGCGCGCCATGAAGGCAAAGGCCAGCCGATCTGGCGCGATGCCCAGCTGCTGCTGATTGGCGTAATCGTCCTGGCCATGGCCTTTGCCGAAGGCTCCGCCAACGACTGGCTGCCGCTGCTGATGGTGGACGGCCACGGCTTCAGCCCGACCTCCGGCTCGCTTATTTACGCAGGCTTCACCCTCGGCATGACCCTCGGCCGCTTTACCGGCGGCTGGTTTATTGACCGCTACAGCCGGGTGACGGTGGTACGCGCCAGCGCGGTGATGGGCGCGCTCGGTATTGGCCTGATTATTTTTGTCGACAACCCGTGGGTCGCCGGTCTCTCCGTACTATTATGGGGCCTCGGCGCGTCGCTGGGCTTCCCGCTGACCATTTCCGCCGCCAGTGACACCGGCCCCGATGCGCCGAAGCGCGTCAGCGTGGTGGCGATTACCGGCTACCTCGCCTTCCTCGTCGGGCCGCCGCTGCTGGGCTTCCTCGGCGAACACTTCGGCCTGCGCAGTGCCATGATGGTGGTGCTGGCACTCGTGCTGGTCGCGGCCATCGTCGCCCGCGCGGTAGCGAAGCCACAATCTGAACCCGTGATGGAGAACAGTTAATGAGCATCAAAATGATTGCGGTAGACATGGATGGCACCTTTCTGAGCGATGCCAAAACCTATAACCGTCAGCGTTTCCTCGCCCAGTATGCGCGGATGCGTGAGCAGGGCATCCGCTTCGTCGTCGCCAGCGGCAACCAGTATTACCAGCTCATCTCCTTCTTCCCTGAGGTGGCGCACGAAATCGCTTTTGTCGCCGAAAACGGCGGCTGGGTGGTCAGCGCCGGCGAGGACGTGTTTAACTGCCGGATGCCGCAGGAACATTTCAATACCGTTATCGACCATCTCCAGACGCTGGCCAACATTGAAATTATCGCCTGCGGTAAGCGCAGCGCTTACACCCTCAACCGCTATAACGATGAGCTGAAAGCGGTCGCGGCGAAGTACTATCATCGCCTCGAAATGGTCGACGATTTTAATCATATTGCTGATGATGAAATTCTGAAATTCGGACTCAACGTGCCGGACCAGCTGATCCCGCAGATTCAGCCGAAGCTGCACGCCGCGCTTGGCGATATGGTGACCGCGGTCGCCACCGGCTACGGCAGCATTGACCTGATTATTCCCGGGGTGCATAAAGCCAACGGACTGCGCATCCTGCAGGAACGCTGGGGCATCGAGAACCATGAAGTGGTGGCGTTTGGCGATAGCGGCAATGATATCGAAATGCTGCAGCACGCCGGATTCGGTTTCGCGATGGCCAACGCCGCCGCGCCGGTGAAGGCCGTCGCCGGCTACCGTGCCCCGCACAATAACGAAGAAGGCGTGCTGCATATTATTGATAAAGTACTGAATCGCGAAGCGCCGTTCGCCTGAGGCAGCGCCTGCTGCGGCGCGTCACGTCGCAGCAGAGCATTTGAAGGTTACTGCGGTTCGAGGGCGTTGCCCACGCGTTTATCCTTCAGGAAGTAGACCGTCATCGCCAGCCAGAGCACCCCGCTCAGCAGGTTGAGCAAGCTGAAGAGCCCGCTGCCGCCAGACTCATAGGCGTGCTTGCTGACTTCGATACCCACGGTAAAGATCAGCATTTGCAGCATCCCCATCGCTGCCGACACCGTCCCCTTACTCATCTCGCTGGCAAACAGCGTCAGACGCACCAGCCCGGCGTTGGCAAGACCAATCCCGAAGGCGTAAACGCTCAGCCCGGCGGTCATCCACAGATACGCGTGCGTCGACGCCACCGTCGCCACGGCGGCGATCAGCAGGCCGATCATAATCGGCCAGCCGCCGAGAATAATCAGCGAGCGCACCGTTTTGCGTGAAGTCTGGCGCGCCAGCACAAGGTTCCCGGCAATCAGCGCGCCAAAAATCGGCACCTGCAGCAGGCCATATTCGTAGCTGGTCGCCTGCTCGCCACTGATGATGATCACCGGCGATTGGGCAATCCACGCCAGCAGCGGCAAGCTGACGAAACCGGTGGCCAGCGCGCCGGCGACAAAGCGCAGGTTTTTCAGCACCTCACGATAATCACGCCCCAGCTCTTTTACCGATAGCTTCTCGCCCATGCGGGTGGCGGTTTCCGGCATCGCCTTTTGTAGCCCGAAAAAGGCAATAGCGGCCAGCACGGCAAACAGGACAAACATCATCTCCCACGGCAGGAGATGAACCCAGGCCGCCCCCACCAACGGCCCAAGCAGTGGCGCAATCAGCGCGACGTTGGCCATCAGGGCGGTGATCTTGATGCACACCGCCTCTTCAAAAGACTCCTGTATCGCCGCATAGCCGACCGCGCCGATAAAGCACAGGCTGATACCCTGCAAAAAGCGCAGCAGCGTGAACTGCTCAATAGTCTGCGCCAGCAGCGTCGCCAGGCAGGTCACGATAAACCACACCACCCCGGTCAGCATCACCGGACGGCGGCCGATGCGGTCCGAAAGCGGCCCCAGCAGCCACTGCAAAAACATACCGCCGGCCAGATAGGCAGTCATTGAGGTCGGCACCCACTCATTGCCCACACCAAACTCTTCCACCACCGAGAGCATGCCCGGCTGGATCATGTCATTGCCGATATAGGTGGCGAATTCGTATAACACCAGGCATAGCGGAAAGAGCAGCGCCTGACGTCCGAGGCGTTTGCCTGAAAGCGAAGAATTATGCATGAAATCTCTTATTTAAATAAAACCGCGCAAAGTTTAATGAAAGTCGTCGCGGGGAGATAGCGAATTGTGAGCGATAAAGCAAAATATCGCCACGCAGATAGCGCATCGCCAGCAACCATTCAAAATCCAGCTGTATGTATTTCGTTTATGTTTCAATTAGATTACAGGCTATATACTCCTTTACTCAGTCTGTTAACGAAGCCACACTCACACTTTCATTCATAACAAACTGATAATTAAGACAATACTGCTTTACCTTATCGCCACCGTTTTTTAAGGTAGGCGGCTTGTTGCTAACGGACCCAAGAGCCTGGATGTATGCTGGAAAATATTAACTACTCGCTGTTTGCATTCCTCAACGCTACCCCCGCGTCGCCGTGGTGGGCGATTGAAATCGCGACGTTTATCGCCAAAGACCTGATAATTATGGTGCCATTATTGGTGTTGGCCTTATGGCTTTGGGGTCCAAACCAGCGGCAGTTAGTCTTTAAGGTCATGATGGCATTAGCCATTAGCCTGACGCTTTCGTGGATATTCGGCGTGTTTTTTCCGCATGACCGTCCGTTTGCCGCCGGTATTGGCTATAACTTCCTGCATCATTCGCCCAATAACTCCTTCCCGAGCAATCACGGCACGATCTGCTTTACCTTTGCGCTGGCCTTTATGTTCTGGCACCGCCTGTGGTCGGGAGCGCTGCTGTTCGCCCTTGCCTGCGCGATTGCCTGGTCCCGGGTCTACCTCGGCGTGCACTGGCCGATGGACATGCTCGGCGGGCTGCTCACCGCGATGATCGCCTGCCTCAGCGCCCAACTGCTGTGGCAAAGCGGCGGAAAAACCCTCTATCAGCATCTGCAGCGGCTGTACCGACTGTTCTTTTCGCTGCCGATTCGTAAAGGCTGGGTGCGCGAATAGACGTTCCTGACCAGCCGGTAAAGTTGCGGCAGCGCCCGATTCCTGCGCGTGACTAAGCCTCTTCCGGCAGGTAAAATCGCCGCTGACGCCCTGTCAATGCAGGGCGCTTTCAGCTTAGAGGGAATATGGAAACTCGTCGTGACGAACGCATCAGTCAGCTTATTCAGGCACTCAAGCGCAGTGATAAACTCCATCTAAAAGAAGCGGCCACCCTGCTTGGCGTGTCTGAGATGACCATTCGTCGCGATCTCAACGGCCACAGCGGCCCGGTCGTTTTGCTGGGCGGCTATATCGTTCTGGAGCCGCGCAGCGCAACGCACTATCTGCTGAGCGATCAGAAAACACGCCTTGTGGATGAAAAACGCCGCGCAGCCCGCCATGCGGCTAAGCTGCTTGAGCCCCACCAAATGGCCTTTTTTGACTGCGGGACCACCACGCCTTGGATCATCGACGCCATCGATAGCGCCCTGCCCTTTACCGGGGTCTGCTATTCGCTCAATACCTTTCTTTCCTTGCAGGAAAAACCCCAGTGCCGCGCGATTTTGTGCGGCGGCGAGTTCCACGCCAGCAACGCCATTTTCAAACCGCTGAGCCTGCAGGATACGCTGAGCCACCTTTGCCCGGACATCGCGTTTTATTCCGCCGCGGGCGTCGATTACGAGCAGGGCGCGACCTGTTTTAACCTGGAAGAGCTGCCGGTCAAACACTGGGCGATGAAAAGCGCGCGCTACCATGTGCTGGTCGTCGATCACAGTAAATTTGGTAAAGTTCGCCCGGCGCGGATGGGGGATTTATCGCAATTTGACGTGATTGCCAGCGACGTGTGTCCGGATGACGATCTGCTCGCGCTGGCGAAGGAAAAACAGATTTCACTGCTTTACTAACCGCGCCCCGCAGGGCGCGGCCTGTATTTTAAGAGAACCAACCGCCGAACCAGCCGTGCAGTTTCATCAGCACGAAATCGATCATCCGGCTAAAGAAACCGCCTTCGTTTACCGCTTCCATCACAATCAGCGGCCGCTGCTCAATAGTTTTATCATTCAGCTTGAAGTCGATGGTGCCGACCACCTGCCCTTTGGTCAGCGGCGCGGTCAGCTGCGTATCATTCAGGGTGTAGCTGGCCTTGAGGTTTTTCAGCTGACCTTTCGGCAGCGTGATGGAACCGGCCTCGCCCGCCCCCAGCTTCGCTTCACTGCTATCGCCAAACCAGACGCGCTGGGTAATAAAGGTGGCATCGGGTTTAATCGGCGTTACGGTTTCATAGAAGCGGAAACCCCAGGTCAGCAGTTTTTCTGATTCGTTAAAACGGATGCGGTCAGTTTTGGTGCCGAGCACGACGGCAATCAGGCGCATGTCGTTTTGCGTCGCGGAAGAAACCAGATTGTAGCCCGCCCCGGCGGTGGTCCCGGTTTTCACGCCGTCTGCGTTGAGGTTCGTGCTCCACAGCAGACGGTTGCGGTTCGGCTGACGGATTTTGTTGAAGGTGAACTCTTTTTCTTTATGGATAGCATACTCTTCCGGCACGTCATGGATCATCGCTTTGGTGAGCAGCGCCATATCGCGGGCGGTACTAAACTGACCCGGCGCATCCAGACCGTGCACGGTCATAAAGGTGGTGTTGGTCAGGCCCATTTTCTGCGCATAGCCGTTCATCAGGCTGACAAACGCGTCCTGGCTGCCCGCCACGTAGTCGGCGATCGCGATGCTGGCGTCGTTGCCGGACTGAATGATAACGCCCTTGTTAAGATCTTCGACCGACACCTGCATCCCTGGCTTAAGGAACATCACCGATGAGCCGCGCAGCGCCGGGTTACCGGTTGCCCACGCGTCACGCCCGATGGTCACCATATCGGTCGACTTAATCTTACCCGCCTTTAACGCCTGGCCGACAACATAGCTGGTCATGATTTTGGTCAGGCTCGCCGGATCGAGTTTTTCATCGGCATTGCCTTCGCTGAGCACTTTGCCGCTGGCATAGTCCATCAGGATCCAGGCTCGCGCGTCAATGGATGGCGCATCGGGGAGTTGTTCTGCAGCCTGCACCGCAGGCGCAACGAGAAATAAAAGCGCGCAGCCTGCCGCGAGGCCGCGAAGGGAAAAAGCATCATGCGTCATAAGAGCCACCCAAGTATCCTTTCCAAACAAAAATATGCCGCCACACTCGTTCGGCGCCGCAGCAGCCGGTGAGTAAAGCGTACAAATGACCTTAAAGAAACAGCGAGTTGGTAAAGTTTTTAAAGTTTACGCAATAACCTCGCCCGGTGCTGCAAACAGCGCAATTTTTTTGATCGCGGTTGCCTAAATATTAACTTTATTCCAACATGAATGCTCACTACGCCGCAACGGCGGCTTAATAAAAAGCAGGAGCGGATATGATTACGCTGTGGGGCAGAAACAACTCGACCAATGTGAAGAAAGTGCGCTGGGTGCTGGAAGAACTCGACCTCCCGTATCAGCAAATTCTGGCAGGCCTGGAGTTCGGTCTGAATCACGATCCGGCCTATCTGGCCATGAATCCCAATGGGCTGGTACCGCTATTGAAAGATGAGACGACCGATATCGTGCTCTGGGAATCAAACACCATTATCCGCTATCTGGCCGCGCAGTATGGTCAGGATCGCCTGTGGGTGGAGTCGCCCGCCGAACGCGCTCAGGGCGAGAAATGGATGGACTGGGCTAATGGTTCGCTCTCGCCGGCCCATCGGCCGATTTTAATGGGGCTGGTGAGAACCCCGCCGGAAAAACGCGACCCCGCCGCGATTGAAGCCGGAATTGCCGCCTGCGAAACGCTGTTCGCCATTCTGGATGATGAACTGTCGCGTCATCAGTGGCTCTCAGGCAAGTCCTTCGGCCTCGGCGACATCGCCGTCGCGCCGTTTATTTATAACCTGCTGGAAACCGTTAAAACCTGGCAACCGCGCCCGCACCTGCAGCGCTGGTATCAGCAAATTAACCAGCGCCAGGCCTGGCGCAACGTGGTGATGATCCCGGTCACCTGATATTAGCCCGCCGGGCTCACCTTCAACAGCTCGCCGTTGGATTCGTCGGTTAGCACATACAGATAACCATCGGGTCCAACGCGCACATCGCGGATACGTTTTCCGCGATCGCCCAGAATCCGCTCCTGTTCCGTGACATTATCGCCGTCAACCTTGAGAACAATCAGCGATTTATCCTTCAGCGCGCCGATAAACAGCCGGTGACGCCACTGTGGGAAGGTCTGCGCGTCGTAAAACGCCATACCGCTCACCGCCGGCGACTTCTCCCAGACAAACAGCGGCGCTTCGGTTCCTTCCGCCGTTTTGCCTTTGGCTTCGGGGATCGGCAGGCCGCTGTAGTTAATGCCGTGCGTCGCCAGCGGCCAGCCGTAGTTTTTGCCTTTTCGCGGAATATTGATCTCATCCCCGCCTCGCGGCCCGTGCTCATTTAACCACAGCGTATCGCTCCACGGGTTCATCGCCATCCCCTGTGGATTACGTATACCGTAAGACCAGATTTCAGGCCTGACGCTGGCCTGGCCGACAAAAGGATTATCATCCGGGACCTTGCCATCAGCCGTTAGCCGCACCACTTTTCCCTGCAGCTTATCAAGATCCTGAGCGGTCGAACGCTGGTTATTCTCCCCGAGTCCAATAAATAGATAACCGAGGCTATCGAACACCAGCCGTCCGCCAAAATGATTGCCGGTTGAGAGCTTCGGCTGCTGGCGGAAAACTACCTGGAAATTTTCCAGGCGTTGGAGGTCATCGCTCAGTCGGCCGTAACCTACGGCGGTCCCGGCCTTGCCGTCACTTCCCCCTTCGGCGTAGCTCAGCCAGACCCGGCGCGACTGGGCGAAATCCGGGGCCAGCGCCACGTCCAGCAGACCGCCCTGTCCGTTGGCCCAGACCTGCGGCACGCCCGAAATCGCAGGCGCGAGGCCTTTATCCCGCTGCCACAGCCGGAGCTCGCCGCCGCGCAGGGTAATCAGAATCCCCCTGTCGTCGGGAAGAAAGGCCAGCGCCCATGGGTGTTCAAGCTGGTTCTGCAACACCTCTACGCGCTCCCGGGCGGCAAGGCTTGCCGTTGGCAACAACAGCGCGATAAGGGCGATCAGGGTAAGGGTCTGGCGCATGGCATACTCCTTTTGTCAGCAATGCGATAAGGGTAGCCAGCGAGGGAAAACGGGAAGGGATTTTTACATAACATTAATCAGGGGGAGCAGGCTCCCCCTGATTTCAGGCGTGAGTAATGGGCTGAGAATCATTCAATTTATGAATATTTAGCCGCAATACCGCCAGACAGCTTTCCAGCTTATCTACGTCGACAGCGATGTAGGAAGGGCAGTCATGATGTCCGCTCAGCAGGCAGACCGCTGCGGAAGCGACGGCCTCGCCTGCCAGCCGCAGGGCATCCTTTTCCTCCGGTGCGACGGCGTGCTGCAGGCGCGGCGCGTGTTGACGCATTTCATGGCACAGTTCAAACAAGTTATCACGTAGATGGTCGTTTTCGCTGACTGACATATAGCCTTTTGCCTTACGTAGCTGCAAATAAGCGTCGAGATCAATGTTGGCATTAATGAGCTTATTCATCAGGTTACGATACAGTCTGTCAACGGTCATCGCAGATCCTCCTCTGTCGTCCTTTACCACAACCACAATATGGTTATTTTTTGTACAAAACGATGAGGCAGATCAATAATTCTCAGGTCATTAACATTCTTTACAATGTTACAACGACGATTAAAATTCTCGCCTGCGATCTCAATGACCAACGATCGAAAATGTCATACGCTCTCAAAACAAAAGCCCTTTAAAATCTCGATGATGAAATTATTTATTGCAGTAATGATCACATATTAGAGCAATGCACATTGCCATAAAATGCCGTCAGGTGTCATATCACTTCATAAAATGTATTACGTATAACATTGAATAAAAACAGCAAGCAGATCGATCCTGTTTGTTACCTTTACCGCTACCGCTTGAAGGAACTGAAATGATTACGCCCGGCAAAAGAAACTATATCTTGTTGAGTCTTTTCGATTTCCTCTACCTCTTCGCCTGGTCCTCAACCATGGCGTTCTTCGTTATCTGGACCACTCAGCATCTCGGGATTAGCGCAACCAAAACCGGCCTGCTCTACTCGGTCAACGCCTTTATCGCCCTGCTGATGCAGCCCTTCTTCGGATTTATTTCCGATAAGTTCGGCCTGAAAAAACGACTGATCTGGATCCTGGTCGCGATGCTGCTGCCGGTAGGCCCGTTCTTTATTTATTTGTATGCGCCACTGCTGGTGCACAGCTTCTGGCTGGGCGCGCTGCTTGGCGGGGTATACCTGGGGATTATTTTCAATTCCGGTTGCGGAGTTATCGATTCGTATATTGATAAAATTTCGCGGCGCTACCAGTTCGAATACGGCCGGGTCAGGATGTGGGGATCGTTAGGCTGGGCCGCAGCCGCGTGGATCGTCGGCAAATATATCGACAGCAATCCGAACCTCGCCTTCTGGTTGGCCAGCGTCGCCATCGTTATCGCGGCGATCTGCTTTATGCTGACCAAAATCGAACTAACCGAAGCGGAAATGCAAAAAAGCAGTGCGCTGAAAGTTTCGCACGCCCTGGAGCTGGCGAAGAACGGCCAGTTCTGGATGCTGCTGGTCTTCACCCTTTTCGTCACGCAAATCTATGACACCTACGATCAGCAGTTCGCCCAGTATTTTTCTCTGCAGTTCCCGACGCCGGAGGAAGGCAATCGCTGGTACGGCATTCTTGCCTCCATTCAGGTATGCGGCGAGACTCTGTTTTTATGCCTGATGCCGTGGTTCGTAAACCGCACCGGCGCGAAGTGGGCGCTGATCATCGCCGGGCTGATTATGTCGGTGCGTATCGTCGGCTCCGCGATTCCGCTGGGTCCGGTGTGGATCGGCGCGGTAAAAATGATGCATGCGCTGGAAAAACCGCTGATTCTGGTGTCGGTGTTTAAATTTATCGCCGCCAACTTCGACAACAAGCTCTCGTCGACGGTCTACCTGCTGGTGCTGTTCGTCGCCTCTATCGCCACGGCCATTTACTCGCCGCTGGCCGGGTATTTGTACGATACCATCGGCTTCGCGCATACCTATTATATTCTGGGCGGCATCGCCGGACTGTTTACGCTCATCTCGGTATTTACGCTGCGCGATAATAGAGAACCGACCGCGCCGGGGGCTGCGCCAGGCGCAGGCGTGGCGCAAAGCCATTAAGCAACATTCGCCCGGAAGCCTCTTTCGGGCGAATTAACGGAAACTCCACTGTACGCTCATCACAAATATAGCCGGGACGATAATGCCCGTTTCGACGCCGAAATAATCGGTAAAATTGTACTGCAGGCCATGGTAAATATAGGGAGAGAAACCGACGCCAGTAAGTTTCTTTGCCGTTCGATAAGTGCCTGAATCGCCGCAATCGCGAAAGGCTTTAAAGAAGAACTCGCCGGTATAGGCATAGACGCCCTTGAACGTCCAGCCATTTGCCCCCGCGTACCAGTCTCTTCGTGCCCCCAAAGAGAGGCAGCGGTCGGCAAAACTATTCTTCATGGTCCCGACCAACGCGCTGTACTTTGAATCCGCAGACAGCTTACGCTCAACGGAAAAAAACTGGTTGTTGAATTTTTCATTATATTGGCCGTGATTACCGGTCATATGATAGACAAATGAACCGGTATTGACCGAATATAACGCCATCTCGTTGGCATAAACGGGCGTCGTGCTAATCATGGACAGCGCGCAGACTAAACCACCCAACTTTTTAAACATGGGAAACCTGATAAAAAATAAAGACGAAAAGCAGCGGCTATTTTACCGCTTCAGGTTAAACCAGATCTAAACCGACTTCCCCCGGTTGCCGAGATAATGGGTGAATAACCCCCTTATTTTGATTAACAATCTGGATAATCATCCCTATAAAAAGAAACACGGATATCGCCGGGCTAACAAGAAAAGGAGTATAAACTTTCCGCCGATCTCTGTAGAATCCCTGCCCTGACCATCCCAATAATTGAACACTTTTTAAGCTATGAGCAATGTCACCCATCAGCCGAAGATCGGCTTTGTCTCTCTGGGCTGCCCGAAAAATCTCGTGGACTCAGAACGTATCCTGACTGAACTGCGCACCGAAGGATATGACGTGGTTCCCTCCTACGATAACGCTGATATGGTTATCGTTAACACCTGCGGCTTTATCGATAGCGCCGTGCAGGAGTCGCTGGAAGCGATTGGCGAAGCGTTGAAAGAAAACGGCAAAGTGATCGTCACCGGCTGCCTGGGCGCAAAAGAAGATCAGATCCGCGAAGTGCATCCGAAGGTGCTGGAAATTACCGGGCCGCACAGCTATGAACAGGTGCTGGAACACGTCCATCACTACGCGCCGAAGCCTAAACATAACCCATTCCTGAGCCTGGTGCCGGAACAGGGCGTGAAGCTGACGCCGCGTCATTACGCTTACTTAAAAATTTCCGAAGGCTGCAACCATCGCTGCACCTTCTGCATCATCCCGTCCATGCGCGGCGATCTGGTCAGCCGTCCGATTGGCGAAGTGCTGGCGGAAGCCAAACGCCTGGCCGACGCCGGCGTCAAAGAGCTGCTGGTGATCTCTCAGGACACCTCCGCCTACGGCGTTGATGTCAAACATCGCAGCGGCTTCCACAACGGTATGCCGGTCAAAACCAGCATGGTTAGCCTGTGCGAAGAGCTGGCGAAGCTCGGTATCTGGGTACGCCTGCACTACGTCTATCCGTACCCGCACGTTGATGATGTGATCCCGCTGATGGCGGAAGGTAAAATTCTGCCTTATCTCGATATTCCGCTGCAGCACGCCAGCCCGCGTATTCTCAAAATGATGAAACGCCCGGGCTCCGCAGACCGCCAGCTGGCGCGCATCAAGCAGTGGCGTGAAGTTTGTCCCGAACTTACCCTGCGTTCGACCTTTATCGTCGGCTTCCCGGGCGAAACGGAAGACGATTTCCAGATGCTGCTCGACTTCCTGAAAGAAGCTCGCCTCGACCGCGTCGGCTGCTTCAAATACAGCCCGGTTGAAGGCGCAACCGCCAACGAACTGGCGGATCAGGTACCGGAAGAGGTGAAAGAAGAGCGCTGGAACCGCTTTATGCAGCTGCAGCAGCAGATCTCCGCCGAGCGCCTGCAGGAGAAAGTCGGTCGCGAAATTATGGTGCTGATCGACGAAGTGGATGAAGAAGGGGCAATTGGCCGCAGCATGGCCGATGCGCCGGAAATCGACGGCGCGGTGTACCTGAACGGTGAGAGTAAAGTCAAACCGGGCGACGTTGTGCGGGTGAAAGTCGAACACGCCGACGAATACGATCTGTGGGGCAGCCGGGTTTAATTTCGCCCGCTGACCGTATCCCGGATAACGGCGCTCGCGCGCCTTATCCGGACGACAAAACCGCACAGGATTAACGTGCGGAGTGCTTTCCCGGACACCTGTCCGGGCTGCACAATCCTCGAACGCCTACCCTTTTATCCTCGGATCCAGCGCATCGCGTAGTCCGTCACCCAGCAGGTTAAACGCCAGCACCGTCAGGAAAATCGCGATTGCCGGGAACAGCGCCACGTGCGGCGCCATCACCATATCCGCCCGCGCTTCGTTGAGCATCGCCCCCCACTCCGGCGTCGGCGGCTGCGCGCCAAGCCCCAGAAATGACAGGCTGGCGGCGGAGATAATCGACACGCCAATACGCATTGTAAAGTAGACCACAATCGACGATACCGTTCCGGGCAAGATGTGATTAAACAGGATGTTGGCATCGCTGGCGCCAATGCTGCGCGCCGACTCAATAAAGGTCTGCTGCTTAAGCACCAGGGTATTACCGCGCACCAGACGCGCAAATGCCGGGATCGAGAAGATCGCCACCGCGATAATCACGTTCGACATTCCGCTTCCCATTACCGCCACGACCGCAATTGCCAGCAAAATCCCCGGGAAAGCGAACAGCACGTCACAGATACGCATAATGATGCGATCCCACCAGCCTTCGTAGTATCCGGCCAGTAGTCCAAGTACGGTGCCAATGGTCGCGCCGATGAATACCGCCAGTACCCCTGCGGCCAGCGAGATCTGCGCCCCCACCAGCACCCGACTGAAGATATCCCGCCCCAGCGAATCAACGCCGAACCAGTGCATCATCGACGGGCCGTCGTTGAGTCGGTCGTAGTCAAAATAGTTTTCCGCATCGAACGGCGCAATCCACGGCGCCACGATCGCCACCGCGATCAGCAGCAGGACAAATATCCCAGCCCCCATCGCCACCGGCTGACGGCGAAACCGCCGCCAGAACTCGTGCCATGGGGTACGTATCTGCCCGGGTTTAATCCCCGGCATCGCGTTGATAACCGCTTGTCTTCTCCAGTTGAGCAATCGCACCTTACTTGTACCTGATAGCTGGATTAATGGCGGCATACAGCACGTCCACCACTAAATTAATAAGAATAAACTCCAGCGAAAACAGGAGGACTTCCGCCTGAATCACCGGATAGTCGCGCATCTCCACCGAGTCCACCAGCAGACGTCCGAGGCCTGGCCAGTTAAAGACCTTCTCCACCACGATTGACCCCCCGAGCAAAAAGCCGAACTGCAGCCCCATCATGGTCACCACCGGGATCATCGCGTTGCGCAGGCCGTGCTTGAGCACCACCAGCGTTTCGCTGACGCCTTTCGCCCGCGCGGTACGCATGTAATCTTCATGCAGAACATCAACGAACGAGGCGCGGGTAAAGCGCGCCATTACCGCCGCCACCGCGGCGCCCAGGGTCAGCGAAGGCAGAATATAGTGGCGCCAGCTGTCTGCGCCCACCGTCGGCAGCCAGCCCAGCTCAACGGAAAAGACCTGCATCAACAGCATGCCGAGCGCAAACGCCGGGAACGAGATCCCAGTCACCGCCAGCGCCATCCCCAGGCGATCCGGCCAGCGGTTGCGCCAGACTGCCGCCACGATCCCCGCCGCCATCCCGAACACCACTGCCCAGCTCATGCTGGCGAGCGTCAGCCAGAATGTCGGCATAAAACGGCTAGCGATTTCGCTGCTTACCGGGCGACGCGAGGCCATCGAGGTACCGAAATCCCCCTGCACAATATTGCTGATATAGTGCCAGAACTGCACGTGCAGCGGCCGATCGAGCCCCAGCTGCTGGCGCACCATTCCCACCACCTGAGCGTCAGCTTCCGGCCCGGCAATCAGCCGCGCCGGATCCCCGGGCAGCATATGCACGAACAGAAACACCAGCACCGCCACAATCAGCAGCGTGGGGATGAGCCCCAGCAGGCGTTTAATCACATAATTGAGCATGCTTCTCCTTGCGCGAAGTCCCCGCAGCCTGCGCCCGGGGACCCACAGCTATCTACTTAAGATCCGCCTGTTCAAAGCTAAATCCGGTATCCGGCTGGATATAGAATCCGGTCAGATTTTTACTGTGTGCTGAGACCAGTTTTTCGACCACCAGCGGCACCCACGGCGACTCTTTCCAGATAGTATCCTGCGCGTCCTTATACAGCCGCGTTTTTTCCTGCGCATCGGTGGTTTTCAGCGCGTCGTTGAGATCTTTATCGACCTGAGGATTGCTATAGAAAGCGGTATTAAACAGGGTCGGCGGCCAGTTTTGCGACGCGAAAAGCGGCGACAGCGCCCAGTCCGCTTCCCCGGTCGACGCCGACCAGCCTGTGTAGAACATGCGTACGCCGCTCTCTTTCTGCCCCTTACCTTCCACCTCCGCCGCGCGTTGACCCGCATCCATCGCCGTCAGTTGCGCTTTAATGCCCACCTGCGCCAGCTGCTGCTGGGTAAACTGCAGCACTTTCTGCGCCGTGCTGTGGTTGTGAGACGACCACAGCGTGGTGCTAAATCCATTGGGATAGCCGGCCTCTTTCAGCAGCTCGCGGGCCCTGGCCGGATCGTACGGCCAGGCGCTGTAGGTTTCAGCGTAGGCAATAGACGGCGGCACCACGCCGGTCGCCGGGGTGGCATAGCCCGCAAAGGCCACTTTCACCAGCGCCTGACGGTTGATGGCGTAGTTAATCGCCTCGCGCACTTTAGGGTTATCGAACGGCTTCTGCGTCACGTTCATGCTGATATAGCGCTGCATGATCGATGGGCTGGCCACCAGCTCCAGCTTGCTGTTTTTCGCCAGCAGCGGCGCCTGCTCGTAGGGGATCGGGAACGCAAACTGCGCTTCGCCGGTCTGCAGCATCGCCGCGCGGGTATTGTTATCCACGACCGGACGCCAGGTAATGGAGTCCAGCTTCGGCAGCCCCGGCTGCCAGTAACCGGCGAACTTCTTCACTTTAACGAAGTCGGTCTGATTCCAGGTGTCGAGCTGGTACGGGCCGGTGCCGACCGGATGGAAACCAATCTCTTTACCATATTTCTTCAGCGCCGCCGGAGAAATCATCGCCGTCGCCGGGTGGGCCAGGATATTAATAAACGCCGAGAAAGGCTGTTTGAGAGTAATTTTCACCGTCGTCGGGTCAACCGCCTCGGTGCTGGCGATATTTTTATACAGGTTATAGCGCTTGAGATGATTTTCCGGATTGCTGGCGCGATCGAGGTTGGCCTTGACCGCTTCGGCATTAAACTCGGTACCGTCCTGGAACTTCACCCCCGGGTGCAGCTTAATGGTATAAACCAGCCCGTCCGGAGAAACGGTATAGCTTTCCGCCAGCACGTTATGCAGTTTCATCTCTTTATCCAGGCCGAACAGCCCCTGATAGAAAGACTTCGCCACCGCCTGCGACAGCGTGTCGTTAGCATCATAGGGGTCGAGGGTCGTAAAGTTAGAACCGACCGCCACCACCACATCTTTTGCGGCAAAAGCCGGCGTCGCTGCCAGCGCCGAAGCGACGCCCAGCGCCAACAGCCATTTGCCTGAAACGCGTTGAGTCATGTTGTTCTCCTGAAATGCTGCATTATGGATGTCGTTGTTATCGTGCCAGCACGTCGGCGGCGGACTCTCTGGCGACAAAGTGCCCTGGCCCAACCTGCTGTAACGGCGTACTCACCCCCTCTTCGCCCCGTCTGAAGATATTCCCCGGCAGCTCGTCGGAGAGCAGCACGCGCTGCGGACGACGATGCGCAGGGTCGGCCACCGGAACAGCGGCCATCAGTTTACGGGTATAGGGATGCTGCGGGTTTTCAAACACCGCGCGGCGCGGGCCAATTTCGACAATGCGCCCTCGATACATCACCGCCACGCGGTGGCTGATGCGCTCAACCACCGCCATGTCATGGGAAATAAACAGAAATGCGATGCCCATCTCGCACTGCAAATCGAGCATCAGATTGATAATTTGCGCGCGTATCGACACGTCCAGCGCCGACACCGACTCATCGGCAATCACCACTTTTGGATTGAGCGCCAGCGCGCGGGCAATACAAATGCGCTGGCGCTGACCGCCGGAAAACTCGTGCGGATAGCGCCAGGCATGTTCCGGCTCCAGTCCGACACGTTCCAGTAGCCAGGCGACACGTTCACGAGCAGCATCTCCCTCCAGCAGGCGGTGCACGCGCAGCGGCTCCATAATCGAATAGCCCACCGTTTGCCGCGGGTCGAGGGAAGCGTAAGGGTCCTGGAAAATAAACTGGATATCGCGACGCAGCGCCTGAAGCTTACCGCCCGTCAGCGTATCAATCCGCTGACCGTTGAAGGTAATGCTGCCGCCCTGGGTTTCCACCAGACGCAGCAACGCCCGTCCGGTGGTCGATTTACCGCAGCCGGACTCCCCTACCAGGCTTAAGGTTTCGCCGGGCCATAAATCAAAGCTGACTTTTTCGACCGCATGCACTTCACGGGTAATACGGTTGAGAATGCCGCTGCGCAGCGGGAAGCGCGCGACCAGATCGCGAACTTTGAGGATCGGATCCCCGGCCACAACAGTGTTCTGCTCCTCTGGCGACGGGCTTTGGTTCAGCAGCGGGAAACGGCGCGGCAGAGAGGTGCCATGCATCGCGCCCAGCCTCGGCACCGCGGCCAGCAGCGCCTGGGTATAGGGGTGCTGCGGCGCGCGGAAAATCTCCTCCACGCTGCCGGTCTCCACCGCTTCGCCGCGATACATCACCAGCACGCGGTCGGCGATATCGGCCACCACGCCCATATCGTGGGTAATAAAGATAACGCCCATCGACATCTCTTTTTGCAGAACGGCGATCAGCTGCAAAATTTGCGCCTGGATAGTCACATCCAGCGCGGTCGTCGGTTCATCGGCAATCAGCACCGCCGGACGGCAGGAGAGCGCCATGGCGATCATCACCCGCTGACGCATACCGCCGGAAAGCTGATGCGGAAAGCGCGACAGCATGGCTTCCGCTTCCGGAATGCGTACCTGATCGAGCATTTTTTTCGCTTCGCGCAGGGCCTCATCATGCTTCAGGCCCTGATGTAATCGAATCGACTCGGCAATCTGTTCACCGATGGTGAAGACCGGATTCAGCGAGGTCATCGGCTCCTGAAAGATCATCGCCATATCCGCGCCGCGCACGCCGCGCATATCGGCGTCAGACTGTTCGCTCAGCTCAATCACCTGCCGGTTGCGACGACGCAGCAGCAGCGCATCACTGCGCACTTCGCTGACCGCCCGATCGAGCAGGCGCATCAGTGCCAGCGACGTTACCGATTTCCCCGAGCCGGACTCGCCGACAATCGCCAGCGTCTCGCCGCGCCGCAGGGTAAACGACAGGTCGCGAACGGCGGAAAAAGCCTGCGGCTGCTGGCTAAACGCGACGTTCAGGCCGCGCACCTGCAGAACATCATTAGCATCGATTTCTTGACTATGCGGCAACGCCCTTTCCTCTTATTCGCGATAAATACCAATCGTGGGCGTATCACCCGCATAACACCAGGCCCGGTACATGCCTTCGCTATTAAACGGCAGCGCCACGTTGCCTTCACGGTCGACGGCGATCAGGCCACCGCTGCCGCCCAGCGCAGGAAGTTTCTCCATCACCACCCTTTCGCAGGCCTCCTGCAGGCTAAGTTGGCTGTACTCCACCAGCGCCGAAATATCGTAGGCCGCCAGCGTACGCATAAACACTTCGCCGGTGCCGGTACAGGAAACGGCGACGCTGGCGTTATTGGCATAGCAGCCCGCCCCCGGCAGCGGGCTATCGCCGACGCGTCCCGGCAGCTTATTGGTCATACCGCCGGTTGACGTCGCCGCCGCGAGGTTACCCGCCAGATCCAGCGCAACCGCGCCGACGGTGCCCATTTTGTGCCGCTCATCCAGCGGCGCGGCGTGGTGGTCGAGCACGATATCGCCGCCCTCCTGCGCCTGACGCAGCTGCAGCAAGCGCTCGGGGGTCGAAAACAGGCTGTTATCGACGTGTTCCATACCGTGGGTAGCGGCAAACGCTTCCGCCCCCTCGCCAATCAACAGCACGTGCGGGCTCTGTTCCAGCACCAGGCGCGCCGCCAGCACCGGATTACGTAAATGCTGAACTCCCGCGACGGCGCCGGCCTGCAAGCGGCAACCATCCATCACGCAGGCATCGAGTTCATGGCGGGTATCGCGGGTAAATACCGAGCCAATACCGGCGTTAAATAACGGGCACTCCTCCAGCAGCCGGACCGCTTCAGTTACCGCATCC
This sequence comes from Klebsiella pasteurii, assembly GCF_018139045.1. Lineage (NCBI taxonomy): Bacteria > Pseudomonadati > Pseudomonadota > Gammaproteobacteria > Enterobacterales > Enterobacteriaceae > Klebsiella > Klebsiella pasteurii. Next base: position 44,670 of record NZ_CP073236.1, on the reverse strand, counting down.
AGCGCGCTGGCCCCGGCCGCCAGCATTTTTTGTCCGCTATCGACAATCGCCGCCAGCGCCGTTACGTACTCCCGCTCACGCGCCGGCGTCATCTGCGCGCGGCTAATCGCCCCGGCCCCGCCGTGAATTGCTATAACCGCCTTACCCATTACGCCGTTCCTTACCGATAAAGTGTATAAATATCATTATCGTGCTGACTGTCCTATACAATTTTTGAATATAGAAAGAGCAGACGATGATGTAAAGCTTGTCCCCTGGTGGGATATAGCCCGCCCCTCTTTTCTGCCATAATAGGCGTTTTCGATGTTTGCCCGCAGGAGAAACACATGGATTTTACCGCCGGACTGATGCCGCTCGACACAGCCCTGACCCAGATGCTCACTCGTATTACGCCGCTGAATGCGACGGAAACCGTACCGCTGTTGCAGGCCTTTTCGCGCGTAACCGCCCATGATCTCGTTTCGCCGCTCAACGTGCCCGGTTTTGATAACTCGGCAATGGACGGCTACGCCGTACGCCTGGCGGATCTCGCCGACGGCGCAGCGCTGCCGGTAGCGGGCAAGGCCTTCGCCGGTCAACCTTATAACGGCGTCTGGCCGGCAGGCGCCTGTATCCGCATTATGACCGGCGCGCCGGTACCGGAAGGCTGCGACGCGGTGGTCATGCAGGAGCAGACCGAACAAACCGATGACGGGATTCGCTTTATCGCCCCGGTGAAAAGCGGGCAGAATATCCGTCGTCTCGGCGAAGATATCGCCCATGGCGCGGTCGTCTTCCCCGCGGGAACACGCCTGACCGCCGCCGAGCTGCCGGTCATCGCCTCGCTGGGCATTGCCGAGGTTGACGTGGTGCGTAAAGTGCGGGTGGCGGTGTTCTCCACCGGCGATGAACTCCAGCTGCCGGGCCAGCCGCTGGCCGATGGGCAAATTTACGATACCAACCGCCTGGCGGTACACCTGATGCTGCAGGAGCTGGGCTGCGAAGTGATTAACCTCGGCATTATTCCCGACGACCCGGCTAAACTGCGCGAAGCCTTTATTCAGGCTGACCAGCAGGCCGATGTGGTGATTAGCTCCGGCGGCGTTTCCGTCGGCGAAGCGGACTACACCAAAGCGATTCTCGAAGAGCTGGGGGAAATCGGCTTCTGGAAGCTGGCGATCAAGCCGGGAAAACCTTTCGCTTTCGGCAAGCTTAGCCACAGCTGGTTCTGCGGCCTGCCGGGCAACCCGGTTTCCGCAACGCTGACCTTCTACCAGCTGGTTCAGCCGCTGTTGGCGAAGCTGTCCGGCAACGTCGGGCAAGCTCAGCCGATGCGCCTGCGCGTGCGCGCCGCCTCCGGCCTGAAGAAATCGCCGGGCCGCCTCGATTTTCAACGCGGCGTGCTGCAACGCGGCCCGGACGGCGAGCTGGTGGTTAGCAGCACCGGTCACCAGGGCTCGCATATCTTCAGTTCATTCAGCCTCGGCAACTGCTTTATCGTGCTGGAGCGCGAGCGCGGCAGCGTGGAAGCGGGCGAATGGGTGGACGTTGAGCCGTTTAATCATCTGTTCGGAGGGCTGTAATGAGCGTGGAGTTGAGCGATGCGGAGATGCTGCGCTATAACCGGCAGATTATTCTCCGCGATTTCGATTTTGACGGTCAGGAGCAGCTGAAAGCCTCCCGCGTGCTGGTCGTCGGCCTCGGCGGGCTGGGCTGTGCCGCCGCGCAGTATCTGGCGGCGGCAGGCGTCGGCCAGCTAACCCTGCTCGATTTCGACACCGTCTCGCTCTCCAACCTTCAGCGTCAGACCCTGCACAGCGACGCCGCCATCGGCCAGCCGAAGGTCGACTCCGCCCGCGCCGCGCTGGCGCGGATTAATCCCCACGTTCAGCTCACGGCGCTCAACGCGCGGCTGGAAGACGCGGCGCTGGCGGCGCAAATCGCCGCCCACGATCTGGTGCTCGACTGTACCGACAACGTCGCGATCCGCAACCAGCTCAACGCCGGATGTTTCCGCCATAAAACGCCGCTGGTCTCCGGCGCGGCGATTCGCATGGAGGGGCAAATCAGCGTCTTTACGTATCAGGAAAATGAACCCTGCTACCGCTGCCTGAGCCGCCTGTTTGGCGACAACGCCCTCACCTGCGTCGAAGCCGGCGTCATGGCGCCGCTGGTTGGCACCATTGGTTCGCTACAGGCGATGGAGGCGATTAAGCTGCTGACCCGCTACGGCAGCCCGGCGACCGGCAAAATCGTGATGTACGACGCCATGCGCTGCCAGTTCCGCGAAATGAAGCTGCCGCGAAACCCTCACTGCGAGGTGTGCGGTACGCCCTGACCCTTTTCCGGCGGCACCGCCGCCGGACGTTTTGTGACCCGCCGAGACTTTTTCGCCTCCGTTTCTCCCCCTCGCTGTGCTTGTTGATTTATATCAATGCAACTTTCATTCGAAAGTAATTTAATCTTCATATGCAAATAAGAGGGTGAATCATGATCTTCAACATACAGCGTTATTCAACCCATGACGGCCCGGGGATCCGCACTGTCGTCTTCCTCAAAGGGTGTTCGCTGGGCTGCCGCTGGTGCCAGAACCCGGAAAGCCGCGCCCGCACGGCGGATTTGCTGTATGACGCCCGCCTTTGCCTGGACGGCTGCGACCTCTGCCAGCAGGCTGCGCCGGAGGTGATTACCCGCAAGCTGGACGGTCTGATTATCCACCGCGAAAAGCTCACCGATGCGCATAACGGCAAATTGCGCGACTGCTGCCCGACGACGGCATTAACCGTGTGCGGCGAAGAGAAAAGCGTCGACGAGATTATGGCCACGGTGCTGCGCGACAAGCCATTCTACGATCGCAGCGGCGGCGGCGTCACGCTTTCCGGCGGCGAGCCGTTTATGAATCCCGGGCTGGCCCGACAGCTGTTTGAGGCCAGCCACAACGCGGGGATCCACACCGCGGTCGAAACCTGTCTGCACGTGCCGTGGAAATACGTTGAGCCCTCTTTGCCGTTTATCGACCTGTTTCTCGCCGACCTCAAGCACGTTAACGAAGCGATTTTCCAGCAGTGGACGGACGGCAGCGCCCGCCGGGTGCTGAATAATCTGCAGCGCGTCGCGCAGGCCGGAAAGAAAATCATCATTCGCGTGCCGTTGATCCAGGGCTTTAACGCTAACGAAAGCGATATTGCCGCCATTACCGATTTTGCCGCTGACCGCTTAAAGGTCGGCGAGATCCATTTCCTGCCGTACCACACGTTAGGAATGAATAAATACCAATTACTCAGTCAGCCCTATACCGCTCCGGACAAACCGCTTGCTGCCCCCGAGCTGCTCGCCTTCGCGCAGCACTATGCTCAGAGCAAAGGTTTAACGGCGACTCTACGAGGATAACCCTATGACAACATTGAAACTGGATACTCTGAGCCCGCGCATTCAGGCGCATAAAATGGCGCTGGTGCATATCGTTAAGCCGCCGGTCTGTACTGAGCGCGCCCTGCACTATACCGAAGCCTATCAGCAGCACCTGGATAAACCGATCCCGGTACGCCGCGCGCTGGCGCTGGCTCATCACCTGGCGGAACGCACGATCTGGATTAAGCACGATGAACTGATTGTCGGCAACCAGGCCAGCGAAGTTCGCGCGGCGCCCATCTTCCCGGAATACACCGTAAGCTGGATCGAAAAAGAGATCGACGACCTCGCCGATCGCCCCGGCGCCGGTTTTGCCGTTAACGAAGAGAACAAACGTGTGCTCCACGAAGTGTGCCCGTGGTGGCGCGGTCAAACCGTACAGGATCGCTGCTACGGCATGTTTACCGACGAGCAAAAAGCGCTGCTGGCGACCGGCATTATCAAAGCGGAAGGCAATATGACCTCCGGCGATGCTCACCTTGCGGTCAACTATCCGCTGCTGCTGGAAAAAGGCCTCGACGGCATGCGAGCGAAAGTCGCCGAGCGCCGTTCGCGCATTAACCTGACCGTGCTTGAAGATCTGCACGGCGAGCAGTTCCTCAAAGCCATTGATATCGTGCTGGAAGCGGTCAGCGAACACTGTAAGCGCTACGCCGGGCTGGCGCGCAGCATGGCCGCGACGGAGATCCGCGAATCCCGCCGCGACGAACTGCTGGCGATAGCCGAAAACTGCGATATCATCGCCCACGAGCCGCCGAAGACCTTCTGGCAGGCGCTGCAGCTGTGCTATTTCATCCAGCTGATTCTGCAGATCGAATCCAACGGCCACTCGGTCTCTTTCGGCCGCATGGACCAGTATCTCTACCCTTACTACCGCCGCGACGTTGAGCTGGCACAATCATTGGATCGTGAACACGCCATCGAGCTGCTGCACTGCTGCTGGCTGAAGCTGCTTGAGGTGAACAAAATTCGCTCCGGCTCGCACTCTAAGGCGTCCGCCGGTAGCCCGTTGTACCAGAACGTCACCATCGGCGGCCAGAATCTGGTGGGCGGCGTAGCGCAAGATGCAGTGAACCCGCTCTCCTACGCGATTCTGGAATCCTGCGGTCGCCTGCGCTCGACGCAGCCTAACCTCAGCGTGCGCTACCACGCGGGCATGAGCAACGACTTCCTCGACGCGTGCGTGCAGGTGATCCGCTGCGGCTTCGGCATGCCGGCGTTCAACAATGATGAAATCGTTATTCCTGAATTTATCAAACTCGGCATTGAGCCGCAGGACGCGTACGACTATGCCGCTATCGGCTGCATCGAAACCGCCGTCGGCGGCAAATGGGGCTATCGTTGCACCGGGATGAGCTTTATCAACTTCGCCCGCGTCATGCTGGCAACCCTGGAAGGTGGCCGCGACGCCACCAGCGGCCAGGTTTTCCTACCGCAGGAACATGCGCTGTCAAAAGGTAACTTCGACAACTTCGAACAGGTTCTGGCCGACTGGGATACACAGATCCGTTACTACACGCGCAAATCTATCGAGATTGAGTACGTGGTCGACACCATGCTGGAGGAGAACGTGCACGATATTCTCTGTTCGGCGTTGGTTGATGACTGTATCGAGCGCGCGAAGAGCATCAAGCAGGGCGGCGCGAAATATGACTGGGTTTCCGGTCTGCAGGTCGGCATCGCTAACCTCGGCAACAGCCTGGCGGCGGTGAAAAAGCTGGTGTTCGATCAGGGCGTTATAGGCCAGCAGGCGCTGGCAAAGGCGCTGGCTGAAGACTTCGAAGGCCTGACCCACGAGCAGTTGCGCCAGCGCTTAATCAACGGCGCGCCGAAATACGGCAACGATGAAGACAGCGTGGATATGCTGCTGGCTCGCGCCTACCAGACCTATATCGACGAGCTGAAGCTGTATCATAACCCGCGCTACGGCCGCGGCCCGATCGGCGGCAACTATTACGCCGGTACCTCCTCCATCTCCGCTAACGTGCCGTTTGGCGCGCAGACTATGGCGACGCCGGATGGCCGTAAAGCGCACTCGCCGCTTGCGGAAGGGGCCAGCCCGGCCTCCGGTACCGACCACTTGGGGCCGACCGCGGTGATCAGCTCGGTGGGTAAACTGCCGACCGGCTCAATCCTCGGCGGCGTACTGCTTAACCAGAAGCTGAACCCGGCCACGCTGGAGAACGCGTCGGATAAGCAGAAACTGATGGTGCTGCTGCGCACCTTCTTCGAGGTGCACAAAGGCTGGCATATTCAGTACAACATCGTGTCGCGCGAGACGCTGCTGGAAGCGAAGAAACACCCCGACCAGTACCGTGATTTAGTGGTCCGCGTGGCCGGTTACTCGGCGTTCTTTACCGCCCTGTCGCCGGATGCTCAGGACGATATTATCGCCCGTACCGAGCATACGCTGTAACTAACATCCCCGGCTTGCGTTACGCTTAGCCGGGCTACAGGTTCTTAGCCGTTTGCGGGCCGGAGCCCCGGGTAAGGCGTTTACGCCGCAACCCGGGGTTTTCTCCTGCACATCGGTGAATGCAAACTTTCATTCGAAATAAATTTGTGCTCCCCATCACATTGTAATTAGAATGTTACTGGTCGAAGTTAAGCCAGGAGCATGTGTTATGACCGTTAAAGTTATCGTCACCGATATGGACGGAACTTTTCTCAATGACGCCAAGCAGTATGACCGCTCGCGTTTTCTTGCGCAGTTCGCGCAACTCCAGCAGCAGGGTATTGAATTCGTTGTCGCCAGCGGCAACCAGTACTACCAGCTGATCTCTTTTTTCCCGGAAATCCGCGACCAAATCTCCTTTGTTGCCGAGAACGGCGCGCTGGTTTACGAACACGGTCAACAGCTGTTCCACGGCGAACTTACCCGTCATGAATCCCAGGTGGTAATTGGCGAACTGCTCAAAGATCCGCAGCTCAACTTTGTCGCCTGCGGCCTCGAAAGCGCTTACGTCAGCGATCGCGCGCCCGACGCCTTTGTCGCGCTGATGTCAAAGCACTACCATCGTCTGCAGCGTATTAGCAACTACCATGACATCGACGATAAGCTGTTTAAGTTTTCGCTTAACCTGCCGGATAGCGAAATTCCGCAGCTTATCGACAAACTGCACGTCTCGCTGGACGGCATTATGAAGCCGGTCACCAGCGGCTTCGGCTTCGTCGATTTGATTATCCCCGGCCTGCATAAAGCCAACGGCATCAGCCGCCTGCTGAAGCGCTGGAACATCTCGCCGCAGGCGTGCGTGGCCATCGGCGACAGCGCGAACGACACGGAAATGCTCAAGCTGGTGAAATACTCTTTCGCGATGGCCAACGCCGCCGAAAGCATCAAGGCGGTGTCGCGTTTTGCCACCGATGATAACAACCACGACGGCGCGCTGAACGTCATTCAGGCCGTCCTCGACCACGCCGCCCCCTTCAATCAGTAACGCCGCGCCGGGGTTGACCGCCCCGGCTTCCCGTTTTGTGCACCTCTGCATAATTTTAAACTTGCATTAACTTAATTTTAACTTAAATTATCATATGTAAGATTTAAAACTTTCGAATGAAAGATGAGAGGTCATCATGGCTGTTACCCATACCAGTGAAACTTTACCTGCCGATCCTAAAGCGGCTATCCGCCAGATCAAGCAGGAGCTGCGGGCGCAAATTGGCGATGTACAGGCGGTGTTCGATCGGCTGACCGCGCGTATCGCCGCGCGTCTGGAAGAAATTGACGCCCTTAAAGCCAGCGGCCAGGACGTCTGGCCGATAATCCCGTTCGAGGCGATTGCGCGTGGCCAGGTCACGGAGGCCCAGCGCGAGCTCATCAAGCGTCGCGGCTGCGCGGTCATCAAGGGCCATTTTTCTCGTGAACGGGCGCTGGCGTGGGATAACTCAATGCTCGACTATCTCAACCGCAACCATTTTGATGACGTCTACAGAGGCCCGGGCGATACCTTTTTCGGCTCGCTGGAGGCATCACGGCCGGAAATCTATCCAATTTACTGGTCCCAGGCGCAGATGCAGGCGCGACAGAGCGATGAAATGGCTGCCGTGCAGTCGTTCCTCAACCGTCTGTGGACGTTTAACCGCGACGGCAAGCAATGGTTCGACCCGGATGTCAGCGTCATCTACCCGGACCGCATTCGCCGCCGCCCGCCGGGGACCACCTCGAAAGGTCTGGGGGCGCATACCGATTCCGGCGCCCTGGAGCGCTGGCTGCTGCCGGCCTATCAGAAAGTGTTTGCCGACGTGTTTAACGGCAACATTGATGCTTACGACCCGTGGGACGCGGCGCACCGCACCGAAGTCGAAGAGTATACGGTCGACAACACCACCAAATGCTCGGTGTTCCGCACCTTCCAGGGGTGGACCGCGCTCTCCGATATGATCCCCGATCAGGGCCTGCTGCACGTGGTGCCGATCCCGGAAGCGATGGCTTATGTGCTGCTACGTCCGCTGCTCGATGATGTCCCGGATGATGAACTGTGCGGCGTCGCGCCGGGTAAGGTGCTGCCGATTTCGGAAAAATGGCACCCGCTGCTGATCAAAGCCTTAAGCTCTATTCCGGCGCTGAATGCGGGCGATTCGGTATGGTGGCACTGCGACGTGATCCACTCGGTCGCGCCGGTGGAAAATCAGCAGGGCTGGGGCAACGTGATGTATATTCCCGCCGCGCCAATGTGTGAGAAAAACCTCGCCTACGCGCAGAAGGTCAAAGTCGCGCTGGCGCACGGCGCCTCGCCGGGCGACTTCCCGCGCGAGGATTATGAAGCCAGCTGGGAAGGTCGTTTCACGCTGGACGATTTAAACATCCACGGTAAGCGCGCGTTGGGGATGGCGAATTAATCGTCATATAGCCCCTTCGCTTCAACGGCGGTACGGCGGTTACCGGCGCGTATCCGCCGCACCGAATCACGTACCGCCAGCGTGCCATGCAGGAGTAACGCGCCGTGCGGCGCATCGGGACGGATCAGCCTCTGCTGTAGCAAATGTACCGCTTCAACGCCTAATTCATCGCGCGGGACGTGGACGGCAGTTAGCGGTACATCCTGAATCGCCGCCAGGTTAAAGCCGTCGATGCTCATGACGGAAACATCCTGCGGGACGCGCAAACCGCGTTTTTGTAAAGCGGCGATTGTGCCTGCCGCCATAAAATCACCGCCCACCAGAAATGCCGTCGGCAGTGGGCCGTCGCCGCGCTGATCCAGCCACTCCCCGACTTTTTCCTCGGTATCCCTGGCGCTGAAGTTGGCCACGGCGAGTAAATCCCTGCCATCAACGAAATGGAGATTCCGCGCCCGCCATGCCTGCTTAATGCCCAGCAGACGCAGCTCCATGGTATAGCGACGCAGGCACATCACGTTCATGATCGCCTGATGCCCCATCTCAAACAGATACCGGCCGGCGAACTGGCCGATCAGCCGATGATCCGGTGCGACGGAGGGTAAACGCATTCCGGCGTCGTGGCAGTTGATCATCACGCAGGGCTTCGCCAGATCGGCCGCCAGATCGTGAATATGCGGATCGTCGATACCCAATAAAATAGCGGCCTGGGTCGATGCTTCATGCATGCGCTGCAAAAACAAATTGGCATCGCTGTCGTTCTCTTCCAGCGCGCAATAGCGCAGGTGTACCTCATGCGGCATAAGGGCGCTATTGATGCTTTGAATCACCCGATAGTAGTAAATATCCGTGCGTTCATCGAAAGCGCGCTGAGGGGCAAATACCACGAGGTTGTTGAGCAGCATTCGCCCGGCGGCGATCCCCTCCATCACGCCCAGCTCGCGGGCGCACTCCAGTACCCTCTGGCGAGCCCTGGCGCTGGTATTCGCTTTCCCTGCCAGCACCCGCGATACCGTGCTCACCGACAGCCCGGTACGCGCCGCGATTTCGCTCACTTTTAGCTTTTTGTCCATTTTGTGATCGCGCTCTACTTTGCTCATGAAAAAATTTTCATATTGAGAATGTGAATATTTTTAAGCGATTTGGCGATGTCATACTGCGATCCCGATCGTCCCATGAAAATATTTGCAGAATTGTCGCTATTGTCCGCTCGCATTCTCCCTTAGCCTGAATTGGTCCAACACCTTTGATATTAGTCAACCAATAGTGTCGAGACATCAACCTTAACAAACAACGAAATAGAAAATTTTAGCGACAACTCAGCAAGCGGGTTGGTCAATTTTCCCTACTACATGTCTCGTGGAGAGTTCTATGAGCCAAGGCCTCAATAACGATATGGCGGTCAGTAAATCACGCCGCATAGTGAAGAACCTGCGCTGGTGGATGCTGGTGCTGTTTTTGCTCGGCGTCACCGTTAACTACATCACGCGCAATTCGCTGGGGATTATCGCCCCGGAATTAAAAACCTCTCTCGGTATTACCACTGAACAGTACTCGTGGATCGTCGGCGCTTTTCAGCTGGCGTATACCATTTTTCAGCCGCTCTGCGGCTGGCTTATCGACGTCATTGGTCTCAAGCTCGGCTTTATGATCTGCGCCACGCTGTGGGCCATCGCCTGCATCGCCCATGCCGGCGCGGGGAGCTGGCTGCACCTGGCGATTCTGCGCTTTTTCATGGGCGGCGCTGAGGCGGCAGCGACGCCAGCTAACGCCAAAACACTCGGCGAGTGGTTCCCTAAATCCGAACGCCCAATCGCGGCAGGCTGGGCCGGGGTTGGTTTCTCCATCGGCGCCATGCTGGCGCCGCCGATTATCTACTTCGCGCACGCCTCGTTCGGCTGGCAGGGTGCATTTATGTTCACCGGCGCGCTGGCGCTCGCATGGGTCGTACTGTGGTGGGCGTTCTATCATAACCCGGAAAAACACCCTAACCTCGGCAAAGCCGAGCTGGCGCTTATCCAGCAGGACAATGAAGCGCCGCCGGTCAAACTGCCCTTCTTTACCGCGCTGAAAACCGTATCGAAAAACAAGCGCTTCTACGGTATCGCCATTCCGGCCTTTATGGCTGAGCCCGCCTGGGCGGTGCTGAGCTTCTGGGTACCGCTCTACCTGGCGAAAGAGCACGGCATGGATTTAAAACAAATCGCCATGTTTGCCTGGCTGCCGTTTCTGGCGGCCGACCTCGGCAGCGTCGCCAGCGGCTATCTGACCAAACTGTATACCCGCTGGTTCGGCTGCTCGCGGGTGAACTCGGTGGTCGCCAGCTCCGTCACCGGCGCCTTCCTGATGATTTCGCTCGCCACCGTGGCGATCACCCGCGATCCCTATATCACCATCGTGCTGATTTCGATAGGCGGCTTCGGCCACCAGATCATCTCCTGCATGCTCAGCGCGCTGGTGGTGGAGTCGTTCGATAAAGGACAGATGGCGACCGTGAACGGGATGCGCGGCTCCGCCGCCTGGATCGCCAGCTTTCTATTCTCGCTGCTGATTGGCGTCACCGCCGACAAAATCGGCTTCAACCCGCTATTTATCGCCATGGGGTTCTTTGACCTGATTGGCGCGGTATTCCTGGTGGCATTTATTGCTGAACGTCGCGCAAAACGCGCCTGAGAGTGGATGTAAAAAATGAAGACTTTGAAAAACTGGACCTTACACCAACGGCTGGACCACCACGTTGAGCTGATCGTAGACGGCCAGCACACCCTGTGTCTGTACGTGCTGGAAGAGAATATGTTCCGCGTGCTGCTAAAGCGGCACGGCCAGCTGGCGCTGGATCGCACCTGGAGTATCGCTCCCCAGCAGGACGTGCCGTGGGAAGGACGCCCGCGCGAAGATTTGAGCGGCTTTAGCCTCCCCGCCTGGCAGCTCACGGAGCATAGCGATACCCTGAGCATCGCCACCGACCAGCTGCGCGTCACCGTCCACCAGCCGCTGTGGCTGGAATGGAGTTATCGCGATGAAGCTGGCGAGTGGCAGCCGCTGGTTAACGACCGCCCCACCAGCGCCTACCTGGCGAATGCGCACGGCGACGGCGTTGCCCACTACCTGAGCCGCCGCAAAGACGAACGCTTCTATGGTCTGGGCGAAAAAGCCGGCGATCTGCAGCGTAACGGTAAACGCTATGAGATGCGTAACCTCGACGCCATGGGCTATAACGCGGCGAGCACCGACCCGCTGTACAAGCATATTCCGTTTACCATCGCGCAGCGTAGCGATGTCAGCTACGGTCTGTTTTACGACAACCTGAGCAGTTGCTGGCTGGATCTCGGCAACGAAATCGATAATTACCATACCGCCTATCGCCGCTGGCAGGCGGAAGCGGGAGACATTGATTACTATCTTTTTTCCGGCAAACGGGTACTGGATATCACCAAAGCGTTCGTCCGCCTGACCGGCAAAACGCTGTTCGGACCGAAATGGAGTCTCGGCTACAGCGGTTCGACGATGCACTACACCGACGCGCCGGATGCGCAAAACCAGCTGATGAACTTCATCCGCCTGTGCGATGAACACGCCATTCCGTGCGATTCATTCCAGCTATCTTCCGGCTATACCTCGATTGACGGCAAGCGCTACGTCTTTAACTGGAACAACGACAAGGTGCCGCAGCCGAAGGTGATGAGCCAGGCCTTCCACGATGCCGGACTGAAGCTGGCGGCCAATATTAAGCCCTGCCTGCTGCAGGACCATCCGCGCTATCACGAGGTCGCGGAGCGCGGGCTTTTTATCCGCGATTCACAGGCTGATGCTCCCGAGCGTTCCAGCTTCTGGGATGACGAAGGGTCGCATCTCGACTTTACCAACCCGCAAACTGTCGCCTGGTGGCAGGAAGGCGTGACGACCCAGCTGCTGGAGATGGGCATCGACTCTACGTGGAACGATAATAACGAGTATGAAGTCTGGGACGGCGAAGCCCGCTGTCACGGATTCGGCCACGAAATTGCTATCAAACATATTCGCCCGGTGATGCCGCTGCTGATGATGCGCGCGTCGCTGGAGGCTCAGCAGCGCTTTGCGCCGCAGAAACGCCCGTATCTGATCTCTCGCTCCGGCTGCGCCGGGATGCAGCGCTACGTTCAGACCTGGAGCGGCGATAACCGCACCAACTGGGACACGCTACGCTACAACACCCGGATGGGGCTGGGAATGAGCTTGTCCGGGCTGTTCAACGTCGGACACGATGTCGGCGGCTTCTCTGGCGATAAACCGGACCCGGAGCTGTTCGTGCGCTGGGTACAAAACGGCGTTATGCATCCGCGCTTTACCATTCACTCGTGGAATGACGACCAGACGGTCAACGAAGCCTGGATGTACCCGGAGGTCACCCCAGCTATCCGTTCAGCCATTGAGCTGCGCTATCGTCTGCTGCCGTACCTCTATACCCTGCTGTGGCAGGCTCACGCCGACGATGAACCGATGCTGCGCCCGACCTTCCTCGATCACGAACACGATGCGCAGACGTTTGCCGAATGCGACGACTTCCTGCTGGGTCGCGATCTGCTGGTTGCCAGCGTCGTCGAACCCGGCGCGCGTCAGCGCCGCGTGTGGCTGCCGGCAAACCAGGACGGCTGGTACGATTTTTACAACCACCAGTGGTATGCGGGCGGCCAGTGGATAGCCCTTGATGCGCCACTGGAAAAACTGCCCCTGCTGGTTCGCGCCGGGGCAGGCCTGCCGCTGAGCGAGCGCGTCCGCCACGTCGATGCGCAAACAGACGATAATCGCGAGCTGAAGCTGTTCCCGCTGAAGGGCATGGGGACCTGTCGCGGCCTGCTGTTTGAAGACGACGGCGAAAGCTGGGGCTACCGGAACGGCAATGCGCTGTGGGTGGAATGGGAAATGGTCTGCGATAGCGCCAGCATTAACCTGAAGGTCAAGGCGCGCGGCGATTATCGTCCGGCGTGGAAAGCGCTGAAGGTGTCGTTGCCGGCGGGGGAAAAACGCAGGCTGCTGGTGAACGGTGAAGAAAGGAGCGAGTGGCGGGTGTAGTGCGGATAAGGCGCAGCAGCGCCTTTGGGAAATTCAGCCACTCTGCTAACGGCTCCCGGGGGCGGCGCTTGACGCGCCTTGCCCGGGCTACAGGTCCATCGCCGTCTGCGGGCCGGTAGCCCGGATAGGGCGCAGCAGCGCCGCAATCCGGGACAAGCAACAGAAAATTATTCGATACCTTTAGTGCGCAGATAATCTTCGTAGTTACCGGTGAAGTCGATCACGCGCTCCGGCGTAATTTCAACGACTCGGGTCGCCAGCGAGCTCACAAACTCACGGTCGTGAGAAACGAAAATCAGCGTTCCCTGATACATCTCCAGCGCCATATTCAGCGATTCGATCGATTCCATATCCAGGTGGTTGGTCGGTTCGTCCATCACCAGGATGTTCGGTTTCTGCATCATCAACTTACCGAAAAGCATACGGCCTTTTTCGCCGCCGGAGAGCACTTTCGCCGGCTTTTTGATATCGTCCTGGCTGAACAGCAGTCGGCCCAGGATGCTGCGCACCGCCTGCTCGTCATCGCTTTCCTGTTTCCACTGGCTCATCCACTCAAATACCGTCAGATCGTTTTCGAATTCATATTCGTGATCCTGCGCGTAGTAGCCAATCTGCGCGTTCTCGGACCATTTAACGGTACCGTTATCCGGCGTCAGATCGCCGACCAGGGTTTTCAGCATTGTGGATTTACCCACGCCGTTGGCGCCCAGAATAGCGATCTTCTCCCCCACTTCCAGCAGCAGGTTGAAGTTTTTAAACAGCGGACCGTTGTCAAAGCCTTTTGCCAGCGCTTCCACTTCCAAAGCGTTACGGAACAGCTTTTTATCCTGCTCAAAGCGAATGAACGGGTTCTGACGGCTGGACGCTTTCACTTCGTCCAGCTTAATTTTGTCAATCTGACGGGCGCGCGAGGTCGCCTGGCGAGATTTAGAGGCGTTGGCGCTAAAGCGGCTCACGAAAGATTGCAAGTCGGCAATCTGCGCTTTTTTCTTGGCGTTATCCGCCAGCAGACGTTCACGCGCCTGGGTCGCCGCGGTCATGTACTCATCGTAGTTGCCCGGGTAAACGCGCAGCTCGCCGTAATCCAGATCCGCCATGTGGGTACAAACCATGTTCAGGAAGTGACGGTCGTGCGAAATGATGATCATGGTGCTGTCGCGATCGTTGAGGGTCTGCTCCAGCCAGCGGATGGTGTCGATATCCAGGTTGTTCGTCGGTTCATCAAGCAGCAGGATATCCGGGTTGGAGAACAGCGCCTGCGCCAGCAGCACGCGCAGCTTCCAGCCGGGAGCCACTTCGCTCATCGGGCCGTAATGCTGTTCAACCGGGATGCCGACGCCGAGCAGCAGTTCGCCGGCGCGCGCTTCAGCGGAGTAGCCGTCCATCTCGCCGTAGAGCACTTCAAGGTCAGCCACCTTATAGCCGTCTTCTTCGCTCATCTCCGCCAGGGAGTAGATGCGATCGCGCTCTTGCTTCACTTCCCACAGCTCGCCGTGGCCCATAATGACCGTATCCAGTACGCTGAACTCTTCAAATGCAAACTGATCCTGGCGCAGCTTACCGATACGCTCGTTCGGGTCGAGGGAGACGTTGCCCAGCGTCGGCTCAAGATCGCCGCCGAGGATCTTCATAAAGGTGGACTTGCCGCTACCGTTGGCGCCAATCAGGCCGTAACGATTGCCGCCGCCAAATTTGACGGAAATATTTTCGAACAGCGGCTTACTGCCGAACTGCATGGTGACGTTGCTGGATACTAGCACGGGGTTATCCTGAAAATAGAGAATGAGAAGTGTGATGAACCAGACATTATGCCAGCAAATGCTTCACTTTTCACGGGGCGTTATAAAATCATCAATGACGCTTGTGTTAGGGTCGTGTCATATTGCGCGGTTACACTGCTTAATGCGTAATTTTTTTACCTTAATCTGGAAGGAACCTATGACCACACTCTCCCGCCATCCGGCTTTCTTATCGCTGCAGGGCGGTATCAACTTTCGTGACCTGGGCGGCCAGCGTACCGCCGACGGCCGCCGCGTGCGGGCCGGAAAACTATTCCGCTCCGGCTCGCTGCATATGATGACGGCCGATGACCTCACCCACCTGGACGCAATCCCCCTTAGCCGGGTCATTGATTATCGCGATCCGGGAGAAGTGAATCGTAGCCCTGATAAGCTGAACGAAGCGGCTCGCTACCTCAACGCGCCCGCGAATCCGCACGTTCGCGACGTTAACGCCAAAGTCACCGAGCTCAACGCCGCCACGTTAAACGCCCTTAACGGCGAGCAGTTTATGCTGGAGCTCTATCGCCAGCTGCCATTCAATAACGCTGCTTATCGCCAACTGGCCGGTTGGCTGATGGAGCCTTTCGATGGCGCGCTATTGCAGCACTGCGCGGTAGGGAAAGACCGTACCGGCGTGGGCTGCGCGCTGACGCTGTTCGCCCTCGGCTGCGATCGCCACACGGTGATGGAGGAGTACCTGCTCACCCAGGGCATGCTGACGCAGGTCGAGGATTTTTTGCTCGAATCCCTCGGCAATGAGCTGACCGCCCGCGGCCGGCAAAACCTGGCGGAAATGATGACGGTGCATGAATCTTACCTTGCCGCCGCGCTTTCCGGCATTGATGAACGTTACGCCAGCGTCGATACCTGGCTGGAAAAAGAGTATCAGCTCACGCTGCAGGCGCGAGAAGCGCTCCAGGCACGGCTTCTGGAGGGGTGACCCCCTCCCGTTTTTAGTCTGCAGGGCCAGCGTTGACGGGCTACACTCACGGTCACAGGAAAAAAATGTGATTTCGTACACATCTCATTTACCTGTTTGCCGGAAAGCACATATAATGCGCTCCCATCGACTTCCTGTTTAAACTGACAAAGGCCTGTGCGGCATTAATATCGCCCACGACATAAAGATTATGAAATTATCAACACTCTTCGCGGCAGCCTTCGCCATCGTGGGCTTTTGCAACACAGCTTCTGCTGTAACCTACCCTCTGCCTACCGACGGTAGCCGTCTGATTGGCCAGAACCAGGTGATCACCATTCCGGAAGGCAACAAGCAGCCGCTGGAATATTTCGCCGCCGAATACCAGATGGGTTTATCCAACATGCTGGAAGCCAACCCGGGCGTGGACACCTTCCTGCCGAAAGGCGGCACCGTGCTGAATATCCCGCAGCAGCTGATCCTGCCGGACACCGTGCATGAAGGTATTGTCATCAACAGCGCGGAAATGCGCCTTTACTACTATCCGAAGGGCACCAACACCGTCATCGTGCTGCCGATCGGTATCGGCCAGCTCGGCAAAGACACGCCAATCAACTGGGTAACCAAAGTTGAGCGTAAAAAAGCCGGTCCGACCTGGACGCCTACCGCCAAAATGCACGCTGAATATGCCGCAGCAGGTGAACCGCTGCCGGCCGTTGTTCCGGCCGGCCCTGATAACCCGATGGGCCTGTACGCGCTGTATATCGGCCGCCTGTACGCTATTCACGGCACCAACGCCAACTTCGGCATCGGCCTGCGCGTCAGCCACGGCTGCGTGCGTCTGCGTAACGACGATATTAAATTCCTGTTTGAAAACGTGCCGGTCGGCACCCGCGTAGAGTTTATCGATGAGCCGGTAAAAGCCACTACCGAGCCTGACGGCAGCCGCTTCATTGAAGTTCACAACCCGCTGTCCACCACTGAAGAGCAGTTCCAGGGCGGTGAGATCGTACCGATTAACCTGACCAAATCCGTACAGGCGATTACCAGCCAGACTGACGTAGACCAGAGCGTGGTCGATCAGGCGATCCAGAACCGTTCCGGTATGCCTGTGCGCCTGAACTAACAGCGCATCGCGCAGAGCGGCGGGCCCGGTGCCCGCCCTTTTTTTATCCGTTATTCACCAGAATAATTCCGCCGTGATCGTAGCGATAGTGGCAATGGGCATACTCCAGCGGCGTACCGTCCTCCAGATAAATCACCTGCTCCACCTCCAGCACCGGATCGCTCGCTTCACAGTTGAGGTGCTCCCTGTCAAGCGCCTGCGGTTTCATCGCCCGCACCACCCGATACGATCCCATCATCTTGAGCCCCAGCGTCTCCTGCAGGTAGCGAAACACCGAGCCTTCGAGATGCGTTTTATTCAGGCCGGGCACCAGCGCGACCGGCATCACGGTGAGATCCAGCGACACCGGTTCCTCGTTAAGCAGCCGCAGGCGAACGAAATCATAGACCGGGGCATCGGCGTCAATCAGTAACGAACTTTGCTCCTTTTCCGTCGGAAAGCGCAGCTCGAAGCGAATCACCCGGCTAGCCACTTCCCCTAAGTGCTCCCAGGTTTTGGTGGCACCAAAATAGTCGCTACCGGGCAGTTCCCACTGCGAAAGCTGGAGGAAATTTTTGCGCACGAAGGTTCCCTGCCCCTTACGGGTGTAGATAAGGCCTTCGACAATCAGCTGACGCATCGCCTGCTGGATGGTCATCCTGCTGGTGCTGAACTCCGCCGCTAACGCGAACTGGTCGGGTAACGGCGCGCTGGCGGGATACTGCTGGCTGATGATACGTTTTTTTATTTCCCGCGCGATACTCAGATATTTGGCCGTCATTCCCCGATCCTTTTACGTTACTGATAGCGACTGGCGGGCAGAATATACCATCTGCCCGCGCGAGGCGCCGTTACATCTCTTCGCCGTTACTGCGAATGACCCGCTTTAGCCAGGCATAGCTTTTCTTCGGAACGCGTTTAAGATCCTTCAGGTCGTGGTTTTCACGGTTCACGTAGACAACGCCGTAGCGTTTGCGCATATCGCCCTGCGAACTAAGGATATCGATCAGCCCCCAGCCCAGATAGCCAACCACTTCCGCGCCGTCCTCAAATATCGCCTCTTTCATGGCGTTGATATGATCGCGATGATAGGCGATGCGGTAATCGTCAGCGATCGGGTTCTCGCCGTCCCAGGACTCAATCACCCCGATGCCGTTTTCAATCGGGAAGACCGGCAGACGCCAGTCGTTGTAGTAGCGGGTAATGATGGTGCGAAAACCCAGCGGATCAATCTGCCAGCCCCACTCGGTGGCCTGCAGAAAGTCATTCTTTTTATCGCCAAACTGCATGTAGTGGTTCACCGGCGTACCCGGCGGGATCGGGTCGCTGTCGAGAACCTTGCTGGCATAGTAGCTAAAGGCCAGATAGTCGATTTTGACCTGCGCCATCAGCGCCAGATCCTCTGCGCGGTAAATATCCGCAAAGCCTTCGCGGGCGACAACGTGCATGACTTCCGGGCTGTAGCCCTCCCCGGCGAAGGCGCGCAGCAGATTCTGGTTTAAAAACTCGTCGAGCTGCTGGGCGCAAAGGATATCACGCGGTTTACAGGTCGCCGGATAAACCAGCGCGTGGGCCAGCATGCCGCCCATCAGGCACTGTGGCTTCGCCTGGTGCAGATACTGCGTCAGGTGCACATGGGCCATCATCACGTGGTGCTGGATCTGATACAGCTCGCGCAGGGTCTTCTCGCCGCGCATGTAGCCAGAAATCAGAAACGCGTCCGGCATATGGTAGAGATTCTGTTCATTAAAGGTCAGCCACCACTTTACCTTGTCGCCAAAGCAGTCGATCATCTTCTGCCCGTAACGAATAAAGGCTTCCATCACCCGACGGTCGGTAAAACCGTTGTAGCGTTCAGCCAGCGACAGCGGCATATCGAAGTGATAGAGGCAGATCATCGGCTCAATGCCGCGGGCAATCAGGTCATCGATAAACTGGTGATAAAAGGCGATACCTTCTTCATTGAACTCACCGTCGCCTTCCGGGCAAACGCGGCTCCAGGCTATCTGGAAACGATAGCAGTTCATGCCCAAATCCTGCATCAGGTCGAAGTCTTCCCGGTAGCGGTGGTACGAATCGGTCGCCACCTTCCAGTCAGAAGTCAATTCCGCCGGCTGGCGGATATCGTAAACCGACATCCCTTTACCACCCTCATTCCACGCTCCCTCGGTTTGCATGCTGGAAACCGAGTTACCCCATAGAAAATCTGCCGCCAGTGTTCTGTTCATCGCTCGCACCTATGACTAGTCATATAAATTTCATGACTAGTCATATAAACGAAATCCTATTTTCGGGCAAACTCAGGGATCGTTTTTTGTGAGCGCAGCGGATAAAAAAGCCGGATCGCGAAACAGACGATCCGGCGTGCAAGAACGGAAATTACTGCTGTGCGAGCTGGTCGCGACGGTATTCTCCCTGGCGCTCCAGCATCCAGCCCGGATACTCTCGCGGTAGCGTGCTGACCGCATCAAGCCGTGCCAGTTCATCATCATTCAGGGTAATGCTGGTTGCCGCAAGGTTCTCGGCGAGCTGCTCTGAACGCTTCGCGCCAATAATCACGCTGCTTACCGCTGGCTGATGAAGCAACCAGGCCAGCGCGATTTGCGCCACCGAAACGCCCTTCGCATCGGCAATCTCACGCATCACATCAATGCAGTCAAAAGCCCGCGCTTTGTCCACCGGTGGGAAATCAAACTCCTGACGACGGCCGCCGCTCGCCGACTGCCCGTCGCGATCGTACTTACCGCTGAGCAGCCCTCCCGCCAGCGGACTCCAGACCATCAGGCCCAGACCTTCGCTCTGCATCATTGGCACCAGCTCGCGCTCCAGATCGCGCCCGGCAATGGTGTAGTAAGCCTGCAACGAGGCAAAGCGCGCCAGCCCCAGTCGTTCGGATATTCCCAACGCTTTGACTATCTGCCATGCCGCCCAGTTCGACACGCCGATATAGCGGACGTGGCCGTGCTGCACGAGATTATCCAGCGCATACAGCGTCTCCTCGATGGGGGTCGCCGGGTCGAAGCCATGGAGTTGATAGAGATCGATATGATCGAGCTGCAGGCGACGCAGACTCTCCTTCACGCTGCCGATGATGTGATAGCGCGAACTGCCGCGCGAGTTCACGCCTGCGGTGCCGGTCTCGCCAAACACTTTGGTCGCCACCACGACATTTTCACGCGGCACTTTCAGATTCTTCAGCGCCTGGCCGGTAATCTCTTCCGAGCGCCCTTCCGAATAAACGTTTGCGGTGTCGATAAAGTTGATGCCCGCATCGAGCGCGCTGCCCACCAGCCGCTCAGCCTCCGCCTGGCGTAGCTGACCTACCTTACCCCACAGGCCGCCTTCACCGCCGAAGGTCATGGTGCCCAGGCACAGTTCAGAGACAAAAAGGCCGGTATGGCCCAATTTTTGATAACGCATAGAACTCTCCTTCAATCAGGGTGATTCACCATCGTGAATAAAGTTATACCCCGGAAAAGGAGAGCGCGAATGTGGCGTTTCTGTCCGTTTCTTGCCCAATTCTCTAAAAATCAGAACTGCAGCAATCCATACCCCACCAGCGCCGCCCACAGCAGCATGGGCAGGGAATAGACGTGGAAACGCCACCAGATACGGCGATCGCCGGCCATTCGCAGCGCAATCAGATTGGCCAGCGAGCCTGGCAGCAGGCCGAACCCGCCGACATTAACCGCCCAGGCCAGCAGCGTTGAGGGCGGAACGTAATTGAGCAGCAGAATGGTCGCCGGGACGTTACTGATAAACTGCGACAAGCCAATCGAGGTCAGCCACAATCCTCCCGCCGAGAGCTGGCCGACGCCGTTGAGCGCATGCTGTAGAACAGGAAGCTGGATCAGCAGGTGAACGTCAATAAACATCGCCATAAACACCAGTAGCAGCGTCCAGTCGACGTTGATAATCACCGCCCGCGCCAGCAGCAGAAAACCCAACGCGATCAGCGCCAGTCCCCACAGCTCCTGCTTCAGTTCTAAGGCGATCAAAAAGACCAGATAGAACGCCAGACAGCTCCAGACCAGCGTTGGCTGCCACGATGGCGCCTTATCGCTGCTCTGATAGTTGAGACGCTTCGCGGGAAAACAGAACCAGCACAGCGCCAGCAAGGTGATCATCATCGCCGCCGCCAGCGGCAGCATCTGGCCGATAAAGGCCGGAAAGGAAAGGCCTGAGCGCCCCCAAAGAAGAATGTTTTGCGGATTTCCAATAGGTGTTAACAACGACCCGGCGTTCACCGCCAGCGCTTCAAAAATGATTAACCGGCTTGTTGGGATGGCGCACCATTTTTTCAGGGTCAGCGTGAGCGGTACGACAATAAACAGCGCCACGTCGTTAGTTAAGAAGGTGGAAAGCAGCGCGGCCGCCAGCACCATAAAAATGGCCAGCTGGCGTTCGGTCACAAAGCGGCGCGCCATTTTGCGGCCAATTACGTCAAAATAGCCGCTCAGTTCGATACCTTTGGTCAGTAGCATCAACCCGCTAAGGGTGATAATCGTATGCCAGTCAATGGCGTGAAGCCAGGCGGCGGGGGCAAACGGAACAAAGAAGCTTAAAACAACGCCAATAATCAACAGCAGATGTAAAAAGCGGTCGCGGATCAGCGACTGAACAAAGACGAGGTTCATTCTCCCAGTGACCCCTGCTTGAGGGTAAACTGTTTAAACATTGCCAGCGTCTCTTCGCTGACATGATGCTCCATCCCTTCGGCGTCGCGACGAGCAATCTCCGGGCTAACACCGATCACCAGTAAAAAGTTTTCGACGATCTGGTGGCGTTCCCGGCTTTCATGGGCCAGCTTCTCGCCTTCCGGAGTTAAAAAGATCCCCCGCCAGGGGATCTGTTCGATCAACCCGACGCTGGCCAGTCTTTTTAACATTTTCGCAACCGTTGGCTGCGACACCCCAAGACGCGCGGCCATATCGACCTGACGGGCTTCTCCTACTTCCATAATCAGATCGGAGATCAGCTCCACGTAGTCATCAATCAGCTCCCGACGATGCGCCTCGCGCACCTGACGAAATCCCTCAACGTGCTCTTCGACATTCACTAGCTGCGTCACTTTTTTTGTTATTGGCTTACCTGCGCGACGGTTCATTGTGCTTCCTCATTCCTGTGACGCATCAAGCATCATATAAAAGGATCCCTATTGTAATGGATCGCGCACGGAGAACAAAAAATTAACGTTTTAGCCATAGCTATAAAATATAGCCTGTGCTATATCTGTACGTAATACACATATCCTTCAAGGAGCGAAGGACGAAGTTACAGGAGGTCGTTATGAATGAATTCAAGAGGTGCTTAAACGTGTTTACTCATTCTCCTTTTAAAGTCCGGTTAATGCTTGTCGGTATGCTGTGCGATCTGATCAACGGCAAACCCCCACAGGATAAACCCAACAACTAGTGCGGCGTCGCGGTACGCCGCTTCATTTTTCTGTCATATTTCCCTGCCAGACTGGCTGATTACTCAGCGCTTCAGCAACTTTTTTCAAGTTTTGTAAGCTTTCTCCCAAAACAATCCGTTATGGATAGTTGACCTTAACATTTGCAAGCCCTATCTTTTGTCAGCCCTGCCACTACTGCGGCTCGCAGATACCCTCTTCACGCACTGTCCAGCAGGTTTTACCCCTTGATGCCAGGGGACGCACATGGCTCTTTTTTGATTGTTTACTATGAATGTCACGCTGAAAGAAACGCTGGTCGCCCGCGGACTGGTACTGAACCCATGGACAGGATTCTATTTTTTACAATCGCTGTTTATTAACCTGGCGCTGGGCTACGACTTTAGCCTGCTCTATACCGTTGCTTTTACCTGCGTGCTGCATCTTCTGTGGCGCAGCTTTCCGCGCGCGCAAAAAGTGCTGGTCGGCGTCTATTCGCTGCTGGCGGCCATGTACTACCCTTTTGGCCAGGCCTACGGCGCGCCCAACTTCAATACGCTGCTGGCGCTGCATGCCACCAACCTCGAAGAGTCCACCGAGATCCTGACTATTTTCCCGTGGTACAACTATCTGCTGGCCGTGTTTATCTTTGCGCTCGGCGTCATTGCCGTACGCCGCAAGCCGGAGACGTCGGCGCGCTGGGGGAAAATGGATACGCTGGGGCTGCTGTTCTGCACCGCGATTTTCTTTCTCCAGCCGGTGCAAAACCTCGCCTGGGGCGGCGTCTTTAAGGTTATCGATACCGGCTATCCCGCCGTCCGCTTCGTTAAAGATGTGGTGGTGAATAATAATGAAGTGCTGGATGAGCAGGCGCGAATGGCGCAGCTCGCCAATATGAAAGATAGCTGGCATGTACTGGCGGTGAAGCCGAAGTATCATCTGTATGTGGTGGTGATTGGCGAGAGCGCCCGTCGCGATGCGCTCGGCGCCTTTGGCGGCCACTGGGACAACACCCCGTTCGCCAGTTCAGTAAAAGGCTATCTGTTCAATGACTACGTTGCCGCCAGCGGTTCAACGCAGAAGTCGCTCGGTTTAACCCTCAACCGGGTGGTCGACAATAAGCCGCAGTTTCAGGATAACTTTGTGACCCTCGCCAACCGCGCCGGTTTTCAGACATGGTGGTTCTCGAATCAGGGGCAAATTGGCGAATACGATACGGCGATTGCCAGTATTGCCAAACGCGCGGATGAAGTTCAGTTCCTCAAGAACGGCGATTTCGAGGCTAATAAAAATACCCAGGATGAGCAGCTCTTAACGCTGACCGCACAGGTGCTGGCCACCCGCCGTACCCAGCCGCAGCTGATTGTCCTGCATTTAATGGGCTCACATCCGCAGGCCTGCGATCGCACCAAAGGGAAATACACGGTTTTTGTTCAGTCGAAAGAGACTTCCTGCTATCTCTACACCATGACGCAAACCGACACGCTGCTGAGCAATCTTTATACTCAGCTACAAAATTCTGGCGAAACCTTCTCGATGACCTATTTTTCCGATCACGGTCTGGCATTTAAAGAGCGCGGGAAAGAGGTACAGTACCTGGCGCACGACGATAAGTATCAGCAGAATTTCCAGGTACCGTTTATGGTGCTCTCCAACGATGATAAAGCGCATAAGGTCATTAAAGCGCGGCGCTCCGCCAACGACTTCCTCAGCTTCTTTTCCCAGTGGACCGGCATCAGCGCTCAGGAGATTGCCCCGCGCTATCGTTTCATCTCTGAACAAAAGGCTGGCCCAACCTACATCACCAACTTCCAGCTGAAGAAAGTGGACTATACCCATTTGGGTACCGACGCATTCACTATCAATTAACGTAGACGCATAAACAGCAGGCAAAAAAAATCCGCCCCATGAGGCGGATTTTTTATATCACCGAAGTGATTAGAAGCGGTAACCTACGCCAGCAATCCAGGTGCCAACGTCAACGTTACGAATGCGAGACTGCTCGTAGGAGAAGTCCAGGGCAACGTTTTCGATCGGGTTGAACTGCAGACCAGCACCGTAAGAGAAACCGTAGTCGCTCATGTCAGATTTGTTCGGGTAGCTGTTGTCCTGGAATTTACCGTAACCAACACCTACTACGCCGTAGATGCTAGCCCAGTCGTTCAGACGGTAAGCCGGACCTGCGGTGATGCCGTAGTACTGGCCTTTTTTGTAAACGCCAGATTCAGAACGATCTTTTTCGGTATAGGTGAAAGAACCGATAACACCCAGCGGGTTGTTGTCTTGCTCGTAGCGGTACTTAAGGTTGAAACCGCCTGCTTTGTTCGCTTCACCCTGCATGTCGCTCTGCGCGTAGCCACCGGTAACGGTAGAAGTCGCAGCGAAAGCAGTGGTACCTACGGATGCAGCCAGAACAACGGCCAGTGCTGAAAAACGTGCAATTTTATTCATAACCACCTCAAATGTGTTTCTAATAAGTCCTAAGCTTTAAATATAACAAAAACTTTTGGGAAACTCTTTTCACTTTACATTGTCTAACGTACTTTTTCATGTAACCAAAGGTTTCTACGTTTCTATAACAAACTGGAAAACAAACCTTTTTTACAAATATACTCCTATTAAGGCTCATAAATCGCCAGACGTGTATCCAGATTATTCCTAATCTGCTGGTGAAATTATCTTCGCACCCTGCCCTATTGTACTGCTTTTAAGACCCTTTTTTTCAACATTAGCTCAACCGGGGCGGGGTAATTCAATTACACTGGAACCTTTACCGCATTTGACAAAATTGACAGGAGAAAGGATGCCCGGCTCGTCTCGTAAGGTACCGGCATGGTTGCCGATACTGGTTATTTTAATCGCCATGATTTCCATCCAGAGCGGCGCCTCGCTGGCCAAATCTCTCTTCCCGCTAGTCGGCGCCCCAGGCGTTACCGCCCTGCGCCTGGCGCTCGGTACCTTAATCCTGGTGGTCATCTTCAAACCCTGGCGCCTGCGCTTTGCCCCGGAGCAGCGTCTGCCGCTGCTCCTCTACGGCCTGTCGCTTGGCGCGATGAACTACCTGTTCTATTTATCGATTCAACGCATTCCGCTCGGCGTCGCCGTCGCGCTGGAGTTTACCGGGCCGCTGGCGGTAGCGCTGTTTGGATCCCGCCGTCCCCTCGACTTCGTCTGGGTGGCGCTGGCGGTGCTCGGGCTATGGTTCCTGCTGCCGCTGGGACAAAGCGTGGCGCAGATCGATCCCGTTGGCGCGCTGCTGGCGCTCGGCGCGGGCGCCTGCTGGGCGGTTTACATTCTGACCGGCCAGCGCGCCGGAGAAGAGCATGGCCCGGCAACGGTTGCCATGGGGTCGCTAATCGCCGCGGTGGTCTTTGTGCCGATGGGGATGATGCAGGCCAGCGATACGCTATTTCAGTGGGGACTGCTGCTACCGGGGCTCGGGATCGCCATTTTATCAACCGCGCTACCCTACTCTCTGGAAATGGTTGCCTTGACCCGCATGCCCAGCAAGACCTTTGGCACCCTGATGAGCATGGAGCCGGCTCTCGCCGCACTTTCCGGAATGGTGTTTCTTGGCGAAACGCTAACCGCGACCCAAACGCTGGCGCTGGGGGCGATTATTCTTGCCTCGATGGGATCCACGCTGACAATGCGTCGGGAAACGAAGATACAGAAGGTCGACATCAGCTAGCGGAAAGGAGCTGATTGACGAGAAAATTAATCATCTCCTTAATTTATAAACTATTTTTTCTGACTAACAGCCCTGCGCTATCAGACCGATAGAGACTACCGCCGCTGCAAAGCTCAAATCCGTTGCTATACTTAATTCCGCAAGTTATTGGGATGAGACGCTCCGAATAATTCGAATCTGAAGTATGACGAGTACAAATATCAAGAGGATATGACACTATGAGTACCGCAAAACTGGTTAAAACTAAAGCAACGAATCTGCTCTATACCCGTAACGACGTCGCTGATAGCGCGAAGAAAGCGACCGTTGAGCTGCTGAATCGCCAGGTGATCCAGTTCATTGACCTGTCTTTGATTACCAAACAGGCTCACTGGAATATGCGCGGTGCAAACTTTATTGCCGTTCATGAGATGCTGGACGGCTTCCGCACTGCGCTCGTCGACCACCTTGATACGATGGCAGAACGTGCCGTACAGCTTGGTGGCGTAGCGCTGGGTACCACTCAGGTCATCAATAGCAAAAGCCCGCTGAAAAGCTACCCGCTGGATATCCATAGCGTCCAGGACCATCTGAAAGAGCTGGCCGACCGCTATGCCATCGTCGCTAACGATGTGCGTAAAGCCATCGACGAAGCGAAAGATGAAGACACCGCTGATATCTTCACCGCCGCCTCCCGCGACCTGGATAAATTCCTGTGGTTCATCGAAGCCAATATCGAGTAACGCCAATTGCCGTCAGCCACGCTGGCGGCTTTTTTTTACCCCCCCCCGCCACGCACCACCTCAGTGCATGAGAATGTTCAAAATACGTGCAAAAGTAAATCAATTGTAATAATCACCTCACACAATCGTTACGCCGAGATTGTTTTAACATCAGGGTTTGCGCTAAAAATGCTCGTGTTATGCGATGCTCTTATGATGCACCAAAGTAACGCCCCATATTGGTGCATTTAATGTTGTCCGTTATCAAAATTGTGCAACAGGATTCATCCTGGTTGTTATAAAACAACAGGTTGTAAAACTGGCATGATATTTTCATAAGGCAACTTGTTCTCGCAGGGGATCGTCCCGTGGATAAAAAAGGAAATGCTATGAAGTCTGTATTTAAAGTTTCACTGGCTGCACTGACCCTGGCTTTTGCGGTTTCTTCTCACGCCGCTGATAAAACACTGGTTGTTGCGACCGATACGGCGTTTGTTCCGTTCGAATTTAAGCAGGGCGATAAGTATGTTGGTTTCGACGTTGACCTGTGGGCAGCGATTGCAAAAGAGCTTAAGCTCGATTACACCCTGAAGCCAATGGACTTCAGCGGCATTATTCCGGCGCTGCAAACCAAAAACATCGATCTCGCGTTGGCGGGAATCACCATTACCGACGAGCGTAAAAAAGCCATCGACTTCTCAGACGGCTACTACAAAAGTGGCCTACTGGTCATGGTCAACGCCAATAACAATGATATTAAGGATGTCAAGGATCTGAACGGTAAAGTGGTTGCTGTGAAAGGCGGCACCGGTTCCGTCGATTACGCAAAAGCGAATATCAAAACTAAAGATCTGCGCCAGTTCCCGAACATCGATAACGCCTATATGGAACTGGGCACCGGTCGTGCCGATGCGGTCCTCCACGATACGCCAAACATCCTTTACTTCATCAAAACTGCGGGCAACGGCAAGTTCAAAGCGGTAGGCGAATCGCTGGAAGCGCAAAACTACGGTATCGCTTTCCCGAAAGGCAGCGATGAGCTACGTGAAAAAGTGAACGGCGCACTGAAAACGCTGCGTGAGAACGGCACCTACAACGAAATTTATAAAAAATGGTTCGGTACTGAACCCAAATAATAATTAGCGATTATCTCTTCCAGGCCAGCTGTGGTCTGGTAGACCTGGAGCACTCCGGGCTACCCCCTCAGCAGGCCTGAATAGTTTTCTCAGAGGGTATTCCTCTGTTTTCGAGACGGTAACAGGAACACATTATGCAGTTTGACTGGAGTGCCATCTGGCCCGCCATTCCTATTTTGCTGGAAGGCGCCAAAATGACGCTGTGGATTTCGGTCCTCGGCCTGGTCGGCGGTCTGATAATCGGTCTGGTGGCCGGTTTTGCCCGCTGTTTCGGCGGCTGGATTGCCAACCACATCGCGCTGGTCTTTATCGAAATCATCCGCGGCACCCCGATTGTGGTGCAGGTGATGTTCATCTACTTCGCTCTACCCATGGCGTTTAGCGATTTGCGTATCGACCCGTTCTCCGCGGCGGTGGTCACCATTATGATCAACTCCGGCGCCTATATTGCGGAAATCACCCGCGGCGCGGTGCTGTCGATCCATAAAGGCTTTCGCGAAGCCGGCCTCGCGCTGGGCCTCTCTCGTCGGGAAACCATTCGCTACGTGATCCTGCCGCTGGCGCTGCGCCGTATGCTGCCGCCGTTGGGCAACCAGTGGATTATCAGCATCAAAGATACTTCGCTGTTTATCGTCATCGGCGTGGCCGAACTGACCCGCCAGGGCCAGGAAATTATTGCCGGTAACTTCCGCGCGCTGGAGATCTGGAGCGCCGTTGCGGTTATCTATCTGATCATCACCCTGGTGCTGAGCTTTGTTCTGCGTCGTCTTGAAAGAAGGATGAAAATCCTGTGATTGAATTTAAAAACGTTTCCAAGCACTTTGGTCCAACCAAGGTGCTGCATGATATCGATCTGAAGATCAACCAGGGCGAAGTCGTGGTAATTATCGGGCCGTCCGGCTCCGGTAAATCGACCCTGCTGCGCTGTATTAACAAACTTGAAGAGATTACCAGCGGCGATCTGATCGTCGACGGTCTGAAGGTCAACGACCCGAAGGTTGACGAGCGGCTGATTCGCCAGGAAGCCGGTATGGTGTTCCAGCAGTTTTATCTGTTCCCGCACCTGACGGCGCTGGAAAACGTGATGTTCGGCCCGCTGCGCGTTCGCGGCGCCAATAAAGCGGCGGCGGAAAAACTGGCGAAAGACCTGCTGGCGAAAGTGGGCCTCGCGGAACGTGCGCACCACTACCCTTCTGAGCTTTCAGGCGGACAGCAGCAGCGCGTGGCCATTGCCCGGGCGCTGGCGGTTAAACCCAAAATGATGCTGTTTGATGAGCCAACTTCCGCGCTTGACCCTGAACTGCGTCATGAAGTGCTGAAAGTGATGCAGGATCTGGCCGAAGAAGGCATGACCATGGTTATCGTTACCCACGAAATCGGCTTCGCCGAAAAAGTGGCGTCGCGCCTGATTTTTATCGATAAAGGGCGCATTGCGGAAGATGGCGATCCGCAGATGCTGGTGAATAACCCGCCCAGCCCGCGCCTGCGCGAGTTTTTGCAGCACGTAGCCTGATGCCCCCCGGCTCTCCCTTCGCGGGAGAGCCGCTTTCCAGAATCACTGCGTTGAGAAAGTCTCCTCTCCTGTTAAGAAAGACAAACGTGCAAGGGATCAACTGATATTATTCTTATTAAATATAATAACCCGGAGTTATTAAACTCATCCACATCAAGAGTCATTGAATAGCTATTATCTACACCGTGGATATATGAAGTGTGCTCTTCGCCAATAATTATCACTTTATAAACTTTTCGCTCCTGCATTCTCCACCGACTCCCCCCTCTTCAGTTCAGCATGACGCAAAAGCATTCATATTCTTTTTGTGATGAGCATCAAAAACAAAATCATTTCACAATAAAAAGTAAAAATATCATGCTTCTATAGCTAAACAGCTTTTCTTAGCCGCACCGTTTATTAGGGAATGATGAACTATGAACCGAAGCTTTAATATCGTCTGGAGCGCTACACGTAATATGTTTGTCGTCGCGCCGGAATTTGCCAGCAGTAATGGACGCCTTCTCAGCCATACCCGAATCAACGTTCTGGCGGCATCATTTTTATGCGTGTCTGGCGTCGCCCTGGCAGAAGACCGCACTTTTACAACTTATAATTCTGGTGAATATAAATTAAGCGGAACCTATCTTTCCAGCAACCACGACCCCAATAGCAGAGGAGCAACTGCAATCTCAGCATGGGGTTGGGGTAATGAGGAAATTGTTATCAGTGACGAGGGTGTCGTCACGATCAGGACCTCAGGTTCGCAAACTAATGGCATATACATTGACGGAGCCAATAGTAGCCTAACGCTTGATAATCAGGGTTGGTCAATACTCACCGCGGGCAATAGCTCATCGGCGGTGACCGCAGTTTCAGGAGCCCAGATATCCCTCAACGGCGGTTCAATCGCTACCCAAGGTGAAAATTCGTTTGCAGTATCTACTTCTGATGTTAACAGCATAGCCACCCTCAATGATGTCACGATTACGACAGCAGGGGACCGGGCTGGCGGTCTGATTGCCTATGATGGTGGAAAAATTGCGCTGACGGACGGCAGTATCATCACTGAAGGATATTCAGCAACCAGCGTCCTTGCATCTTCATCAGAAAGCATCATTGACCTCGATAACGTATCTGTTTCATCGGCAGGTGACTGGAGTACTGCGCTATCAGCCAACAATGGCGCTCATGTTACAATGACAGGCGGTAGCGTAGCCACTGCAGGAATATATTCACATGGACTAACATCCTATAACAACAGTGTAGTTACGCTGAAAGACGTGACGATTTTAACCTCGGGTAACAATTCTGACGGCTTGTCAGCAAGCTTCAATGGCTCTATCAATACTACAGGTGGCAGTATTACAACCACAGGTGATTATGCTAATGGTATCTATTCTGGGGATGTGGATAGCCCAATCGACCTGAACAGCGTCACAATATCTACCTCGGGTGAGTGGTCTTATGGATTATTCTCACGTGGAAATATCGTCATGAGTGATAGCAGCATACAGACTAGCGGAAACTACTCTGATGGAGTCAGAAACAGCAGCAATATTCTTTTGCAACTCAGCAATGTCAATATATCAACTAAAGGTGATAACGCTTTGGGACTGTTTACCAACAGTGGTGATATTCACTTAGTAAACAGTAAAGTGACCACGTCTGGCGATCATGGCTATGGAATTGCGTTGGATAATGCGAATGTTTATCTGGATAATATTGACGTACTGACTCACGGTGAATTTGCTTATGGATTAGAAGCTGACAATACAAGCCAAACCACCATAAATAATTCTCATCTGGAAACCTCAGGTAACGAGGCTCATGCAACCTATGCATATTTTGCCAAAATATTACTTAATGATGTCGATATATTGACCTCAGGTTCTATTGCTGCCGGAATATACTCCCGGGAAGGCAGTCATATTACGGTAACGGGCGGAAGCATTAAAACCATTGGAAATAATGCTAACGGAATCGATGTTTACCATTCAGATGTTGAATTAAAACAGATATCGATAGAAACTCAGGGAAAATATGCCCATGGACTCAGAATCAGTGACAAAGGAACACTTACGGGTGATGATCTAAATGTGTTCAGTAATAGAGCATCTGGTGTATTACTGGACAAAAGCTGGAATTCGGCATCGGCATCATTAACGAATAGCCAGATAACTGGCGATAGCGCGGCCTATTATCTGGATTCGTCATATGCTTATTACGACGATGAGGTCAATTCGCTAAATATCACCGGCGGCAGCGTTGCCGCCACAGCAAAGGACGGAAGTGCATTTT
This sequence comes from Klebsiella pasteurii, assembly GCF_018139045.1. Lineage (NCBI taxonomy): Bacteria > Pseudomonadati > Pseudomonadota > Gammaproteobacteria > Enterobacterales > Enterobacteriaceae > Klebsiella > Klebsiella pasteurii. The sequence continues at coordinate 12,871 of NZ_CP073236.1, read as the reverse complement.
ATGTCAATGCAGGTGCCGCAGATATTACCGTGGATAATCTGCAAAACGTCAGTGCCGCAAATCTGCTGAAGGTTAATGAGAACAACTGGAATAACGTTATATTCCGCGCCAAAAATGACAGTACCCTGAGCGGTGCTATTCAGGCCGGAAACAGCAATGTCACGGTCGACCTGGACAAAACCAGCCTCTGGAATGTTCACGGCGATTCCGCGATCGGTAATCTTACTAACGCTGGTGTCATTAATCTCAATACCGCTTCTGGTTCTCTTTATGCCGAGAAATTAATGCTCACCGACAGCAGCGTACTCAACATACAATTGGATCACGGCGTTGGTGAACCGGTTATTGTCACAAGCTACAGCAGCCTTAATGGGGCGTTGAATATTAGTGGCATCGGTAATATTAATAATTCTTTAATAACCACGCCATACACCTTTACGCTTATTAGCGCAGAAAATGAAATCAACGGAGACTTCAATAATTTCACCGTTGCCGGAATAGATGCGAAAGAAACCGACTTTTTAACCATAGATGGACGAATTAATCCTGACAATAAAGCGCAATATGAGTTAGTCACTGCACTTTCCTGGTATGCAGATAAACACAATGCCGCAACCGATGCGCACGGAACCTTTACGCTAAGTGCAGCGAACGGCGAATTTACAGTACATAATCATCTCGATGATGTCACAAATACGCTGTCCTCAACCAATAGCAGCGGCTGGGATGGGAAATCACTGACTAAACTGGGCGACGGTACGTTGATTCTCTCCGCGGCCAATACCTACAGCGGTGATACTCACGTTAAAGAGGGCACCCTATGGCTGGAAAACAGCGGAATAATTGGCTCCGCTGGAAGTAAGCAAAAAATTAACATCGCATCAGCAGCTCGTTTCGGCGGTAGCGGCATTGTTAATGGTAACGTCTTTAATAGCGGCAATCTTGCCATGAGCAAAAGCGGAGAGGTTGGCAACAACCTGACCATCAATGGCGACTATACCGGCAATAACGGCAACCTCTTTTTCAATACCCGGTTAGGTGGCGATAACTCGTTAACCGATAAACTGACGATCTCCGGTGATTCAAACGGTAATTCTACCGTCTATATCACTAACGTGGATGGCAAGGGTGAACTGACGAATAAAGGTATTGAATTAATTGATATTACAGGAAATTCAAACGGTGTCTTCACCCAGGGAAATCAGGTCCAAATTGGCTTATATGAATACCGTTTGTACAAGGATACCGGAGACTGGTATCTACGCTCGCAATCAAACGCACCTGTAGATCCTAAACCTGATGACGGCAACAACGGCAACGTCGACCCGGTTAAGCCTGATGAGGGTAACCATGGCGATACCACCCCATCAGGTTCGCATCAATATCGCGCTGATATAGGGGCATATCTTGGTAACCAGTGGATGGTACGCAACTTGCAAATGCAAACGCTTTACGATCGCGAAGGCAGTCAGCTTCGAACCGCTAATGGCAATATGTGGATGCGGTTTAAAGCTGGACGTGCCGATTCCCAGGCCGTTAGCGGCAATGTTGATATTAACAACAACTACTCTCAAATCCAGATAGGCGGGGACATACTTGCCTGGGATAACGGTGAACAAAGCCTGGTCGCAGGCATTATGGGCAGCTATATCAATGCCGATACTGACAGTACCGGTAATCGAGGTATGGATGGCAGTCAACTGTCAGCCAGCGGCAACGTTTCCGGGTACAACGTAGGCATTTACTCGACCTGGTTTGCCGATTCCCAAACGCATCGAGGGCTGTACATTGACAGCTGGTACCAGTATGGGATGTATAGTAACACAGTGAAAAACGGGGGTATCGGCTCAACGGACTATGATTCCCACACCCATACGGCCTCGCTGGAAGCGGGATATCGATACGACGTTCCCCTGAAAGGTGGGCATCAGATGAGCCTGACGCCACAGGCGCAAATCATCTGGCAGAATTATTCTGCTGATACCGTTGTCGACAAGGGAAGAACGCGTATTGATGGGCAAAGCAGCAGTAGCTGGGCCTCCCGCCTCGGTCTGCGCGTGGATGGCAAGCTATATAAAAATCGCACCTCTGTCATTCAACCCTTTGCGGAAGTCAACTGGTTGCATACCAACGATGATATCTCCGTTGCATTTAATCATACTGACGTTCAGATGGATTTACCGGCAAATCGCGCCGAACTCAAAGCGGGAATTGAGGTGAATCTCAATAATCAGTGGAGCGTAACAGGAATGGTGACGGGTCAGAAAGGCAGCAATCATTACGATGACCTTAACGGCAGCCTCAACGTCCGATACAGCTGGTAAAACATATCCCCCCGGCTCTCCCTTCGCGGGAGAGCCGCTTTCCAGAATCATCCCAACCTCGCTCTGCGGATCTCACCTTCTATACTTATTGGTTTGAGATGCAATGGAGGTGCCTGTGTCGCGGATTTTGTTACTGCTTGCCCTACTCTTCACTGCTCCGCTCTGGGCCGCGACGCTGCCCGGCGTTCCGGCAAGCACAGCGGACCAGTCCAGCAGTAGTGAACCCGATCTGGCGCAGAAGAAAGCGGCCTACGGCGCACTGGCCGACGTGCTTGAAAACGCCGATGCCCGTCAAGAGCTTATCGATCAGCTGCGGAAAGCCGCCGCCACGCCGCCGCCGGACAGCACACCGAAGCTGACGCCGCCGGAAATAAAAGACGAGACCACGGTACTGGAGAACGTCACCCAGATCAGCCGCGAATACGGTGAACAGCTCTCGTCACGTTTTTCCCAGCTGTGGCGCAACATCACCGGTTCTCCGCACAAAGCGTTTAATTCTCAAACCTTCACCAGCGCCGCCTGGCATTTCCTGCTGCTGGCGGGCCTGGTCTTTGCGTTCTGGTGGCTGGTACGCCTGGCGGCCCTGCCGTTATATCGCAAGATGGGTCACTGGGGACGGCATAAAAACCGCGACCGCAGCAACTGGCTTCAGCTACCTGCAACCATCGCCGGCGCGTTTATTTTCGACCTGCTTCTGCTGGCGCTCACCCTCTTCGTGGGCCAGCTTTTAAGCGATCGCCTGAACGGTAATAATCCCACTATCGCCTTCCAGCAAAGCCTGTTTCTCAACGCCTTCGCGCTGATTGAATTTTTCAAGGCCATTCTGCGGCTTATTTTCTGCCCGCGCATCCCGGAGCTACGGCCATTCAACCTCAGCGATGAAGCGGCGAAATACTGGAACCTGCGCCTCAGCGCGCTGAGCAGCCTGATTGGCTACGGGCTCATCGTCGCGGTGCCAATTATCTCCAACCAGGTCAACGTACAGTTTGGCGCGCTGGCCAACGTGATGATTATGCTGTGCATTACGCTCTGGGCGCTGTATCTGATATTTCACAATAAGAAATTGATTACCCAGGGACTCATCCATCTCGCCGACCGCTCGCTGGCCTTCTTTAGCCTGTTTATCCGCGCCTTTGCGCTGATCTGGCACTGGCTGGCCTGCGCCTATTTTATCGTGCTATTTTTCTTCTCGCTGTTCGACCCCGGCAACAGCCTGAAATTTATGATGGGCGCGACGCTGCGCAGCCTGGCCATCATCGGCGCCGCCGCGCTGGTCTCCGGTATTCTGTCGCGCTGGATTGCGAAAACCATCACCCTATCGCCGGAAACTCAGCGCAACTATCCTGAACTGCAAAAACGGCTTAACGGCTGGATCTCCGCCTCGCTGAAAGCTGCGCGGATATTAACGGTCTGCGTGGCGATTATGCTGCTGCTCAGCGCGTGGGGCCTGTTCGATTTTTGGCAGTGGATGCATAACGGCAGCGGGCAAAAAGCAGTGGATGTGCTGATTCGTATCGCGCTGATCCTCTTCTTCTCGGCGATTGGCTGGACGCTGCTCGCCAGCCTGATTGAGAACCGGCTGGCATCGGATATTCACGGCCGCCCGCTGCCCAGCGCCCGCGCCCGAACGCTGTTGACGCTGTTTCGCAACGCGCTGGCGGTGGTCATTAGCACCATTACTATCATGATCCTGCTTTCGGAAGTGGGCGTGAATATCGCCCCGCTGCTGGCCGGCGCAGGCGCGCTGGGCCTGGCGATTTCGTTCGGCGCGCAAACCCTGGTCAAAGACATTATTACCGGGATTTTTATCCAGTTTGAGAACGGCATGAACACCGGCGACCTCGTGACGATTGGGCCGTTAACCGGAACGGTGGAACGCATGTCGATTCGTTCCGTCGGCGTACGCCAGGATACCGGCGCCTATCATATTATTCCATGGTCTTCGATAACCACCTTCGCCAACTTCGTGCGCGGTATCGGCTCGGTGGTGGCCAACTATGATGTTGACCGGCAAGAAGATCTGGATAAGGCCAACCAGGCGCTGAAAGACGCGGTCGCGGAAGTGATGGCGCAGGAAGAAATCCGCGGGCTGATCATTGGCGAGCCCTCTTTCGCCGGGCTGGTGGGCTTAAGCAACACCGCTTTCACCCTTCGCGTTACCTTTACTACTCTGCCGCTGAAGCAGTGGACGGTCCGTTTCGCCCTTGATACTCAGGTAAAACGACACTTTGACCTCGCGGGCGTGCGGGCACCGGTACAAACTTACCAGGTCCTGCCGATGCCAGCGCCGGTGGGACCGCCGGCTCCCACCGAGCCGACGTTATAAAGGCCGACGGCGTTTGGCTTCGTCCATAAAGGTCCAGGCGATAAAGCGGCTCTGCTTATTCCCCTGGGCCATCTCTTTTTTCACCACTTTCACCGCACCGACGTCGGTCAGCGCACGGTAGAGCGGCGGCAGATTGTCGCCGCGAGAAACCAGCGAGGTAAACCATTTCACCTGACGGCCAAACTGCTGGCTTTCCTTAATCATCTGCGTAATAAAAGCGACCTCGCCCCCTTCGCACCACAGCTCCTGCTGCTGGCCGCCAAAGTTCAGCACGCTCTCCTCGCCCAGCCCCAGGTTGCGACGTTTACGCTCACCGCCCGCCTGCGCGCTGGCGGCAGAATCATGGAACGGCGGGTTACACAGGGTCGCGTCGTAGGTCTCATTTTTATGAATAATGCCGCTCAGAATCGCTTTGGCGTCTTTTTGACGGCGCAGACGGATCTGGCGAGTGAGGCCTGGGTTACCGTTGACGATAGCCTGGGCGCTGGCGAACGCCTCGGCGTTCACTTCGCTGCCGGTGAAGCGCCAGCCGTACTCGTGCACGCCGATGAGCGGATAGATGCAGTTTGCGCCAACGCCAATATCGAGAATGCTGGCGTTGGCCGGGATGGTCCCGCTATCCAGCGCCAGCAGATCGGCGAGATGATGGATGTAATCCGCCCTGCCCGGCACTGGCGGGCAGAGAAAGCCATCTGGTATATCCCAGTGTTTCACCGCGTAGAAGTGCACCAGCAGCGCTTTATTCAGCGCCTTCACCGCCAGCGGATTGGCGAAGTCGATGGTCTGCTCACCCACCGGGTTAAGGGTGATAAAGCCCTGTAGCTCAGGGTGGGCCTGGCACAGCGCGGGCAGGTCGTAGCGTTGTTGGTGACGGTTACGCGGGTGTAACCCCGGTTTCTGGGCTTTCATGGCAATCTCCTTTGAACAGCCGCGTAAGATACCCGTTGACGGCGGCGCGGTAAATAAGTGAGTCTGGATATCTCTTTTTTTGTCACGGGTGTCGTATGTACTTCTACCAACCTTCGCACGGACACGGGCTGCCTCACGACCCGCTGAACGCTATTATCGGGCCGCGGCCCATCGGCTGGATAGCTTCCGTTGATAACAGCGGCCAGCGTAACCTCGCCCCCTACAGTTTTTTCAACTGCTTTAACTATCGGCCGCCCATTATTGGTTTTGCCAGCAGCGGCTGGAAAGATAGCGTGCAGAATATTGTTGAGACAAAAGAGTTCGTCTGGAATCTGGCCACCCGCCCTCTGGCGGTCGCGATGAACGAAACCTCCGCCACCCTCCCCCATAACGAAGATGAATTCATCCGCGCCGGGCTGACTGCCGCTCCCAGCCGCATCGTCAGCGCGCCGCGGGTCGCCGAAAGCCCGGTAAACTTCGAGTGTCGTCTCTCGCAATGCATCCAGTTAAACACCGCCGAAGGGCAAGCGGTTGACACCTGGCTGGTGCTGGGCGAAGTGGTGGCGGTGCACATCGATGAATCGCTGTTGGATGACGGAATTTACCAGACCGCCAAAGCCCAGCCGATCCTGCGCGCCGGAGGACCAAGCGCCTATTACGGCATCGACGAAAGCCTGCGTTTTGATCTTATTCGTCCGGACGCCCGCTAAGCCTACTTCCCGGCCGGCAATCTCTCCGTTGCCCATGCCGGGCTGCTGATTTCCGTTTCCCCGCTTTAAGCTCCCCCGTACGCTTTATGTAGAAAAATTGCAGTCAATGTAAATAAATGTATTTATTTTTTTATAAATGAGTGATAAAAATTCGTTCGTTTTTGATAATGATTATCACAATCATTATCAAAATCATTGCTTTTGTAAAAAACACCTGCAGTGGTCGGGGCGAAGCAACGCTTCGTCTGCGGTCGTTATGGCCTAATTAAAACGATAAGTCACTTATTGAAATGGAAAAAAATAACAATTTGCCGTTCAGCAGTTTTAACTCGCTCACTCTCTTCACTGGCTTATGTCTGAGTCTTTCTCCGACCGGCCAGCTACTTGCAGCGGATAGCACTGAAAATAATAGTGGAGAAACGCTGGTGGTCGAAGCGCAGACGCCATCGCTTTACGCGCCGACCCGCTCCGCCGATCCAAAATTTTCTCGGCCGATCGCCGACACCACGCGAACGGTTACCGTGGTTTCAGAGCAGGTGATGAAGGATCAGGGGGTCACTAACCTCACCGACGCGCTGAAAAACGTTCCCGGCGTCGGCGCTTTCTTTGCTGGTGAAAACGGCAACTCGACCACCGGCGACGCCATTTACATGCGCGGTGCGGACACCTCCAACAGCATTTACGTCGACGGTATCCGCGATATTGGCAGCGTCAGCCGCGATACGTTTAATACCGAACAGGTCGAAGTCATTAAGGGACCTTCAGGCTCCGACTATGGGCGCAGCGCGCCGACCGGCTCGATCAATATGATCAGCAAACAGCCGCGCCTCGATTCCGGTATCGACGCCTCCGCCAGCGCTGGCAGCGCCTGGTTCCGACGCGGCACGCTGGATATTAACCAGGCCATTGGCGAAACCAGTGCGGTGCGTCTGAATCTGATGGGCGAGAAAACCCACGACGCGGGCCGGGACAAGGTGAAAAACGAGCGTTACGGCGTCGCGCCATCAGCGGCATTTGGTCTCGGCACCGAGAACCGCCTTTACCTTAACTATCTGCACGTGACCCAGCACAACACCCCCGACGGCGGCATCCCTACCATCGGGCTGCCGGGCTATTCTGCTCCCAACGCCGGCACCTCGGCGCTGAATCACTCCGGCAAGGTCGCCACCAGCAACTTCTACGGTACCGACTCCGACTACGATGATTCCACGACCGATACTGTGACGATGCGTTTCGAGCACGACCTGAGCGACACGACGACGATCCGCAATACCACCCGCTGGTCTCGCGTGAAGCAAGATTATCTGATGACCGCGGTGATGGGCGGAGCGTCAAACATTACCCAGCCAAACCCCAACGATGTGGGCACCTGGACCTGGTCGCGCCTGGCGAATACCAAAGACACCAGCAACAAGATCCTGACCAACCAGACTAACCTGACATCGAAGTTCTACACCGGCGCTATCGGACATGACGTCAGCACCGGCGTGGAGTTCACCCGTGAAACCCAGACCAACTACGGGGTATATCCGCTCACGCCTCCGGCGGTGAATATTTACCATCCGAACAGCGACATCTCCATCGGCGGCCTGAACCGCAGCGGCGCCAACGCCAACGGACAAACGGATACCTTCGGCATCTATGCTTTCGATACCCTGCAAATTTCCCAGGACTTCGAACTTAACGGCGGGATCCGTCTGGACAATTACCAGACCAAATATGATAGCGCCAGCCTGTGCGGCGGTACCGGACGCGGTGCCATCGCCTGCCCGGCCGGGGTCGCGAAAAATACTCCCGTCACCACCGTCGATACCTCAACCAGCGGTAATCTGGTGAACTGGAAGGCCGGCGCGCTATACCACCTGACCGATAACGGCAACCTCTACGTCAACTACGCCGTTTCCCAGCAGCCGCCGGGAGGCAGCAACTTTACCCTCGCGCAAAGCGGCACCGGCAGCAGCGCCAACCGAACCGACTTTAAACCGCAGAAGGCCAAAACCAGCGAGCTCGGCACCAAGTGGGAGCTGATGGATAAACACCTGCTGCTGACCGCCGCCCTCTTTCGCACCGATATTGAAAACGAAGTCGAGCAGAACGATGACGGCAGCTATTCGCAGTACGGTAAGAAGCGCGTTGAAGGCTATGAGATTTCGCTGGCCGGTAACATCACCCCTGACTGGCAGGTAATTGGCGGCTATACCCAACAGCATGCCAGCGTTCGTGAAGGCGCGAACACCGCCCAGGATGGCACCAGCGCGCTGCCGTATACGCCAGAGCACGCGTTTACCCTCTGGAGCCAGTACCAGGCCACCGATGCGATCGCCGTCGGCGCCGGCGCACGATACGTCGGCAGCATGCATCGCGGCAGCGACGGTGCGGTCGGCACGCCTTCCTATACCGAAGGCTACTGGGTGGCCGATGCTAAAGTCGGTTACCGCATTAACCGTAATTTCGACCTGCAGCTGAACGTCTATAACCTGTTTGATACCGACTACGTCGCCTCGATTAACAAGAGCGGCTACCGTTATCACCCGGGCGAGCCGCGGACCTTCCTGCTCACCGCCAATATGCATTTCTGATCACCGGCGGGGCGGCAACGCCCCGTTTTCTCAGGAGATAAAACGATGATGTACCATATTCCCGCCGTTCTCACCCCTCAGGAAGTGGACGATTTTACCGCTCAGCTTCAGCAGGCGGAATGGGTTGACGGGCGCGTGACGACCGGCGACCAGGGCGCTCAGGTCAAAAATAATCAGCAGGTGGACACCCGCAGCAACCTCTACGCCAAGCTTCAGGGCAACGTGCTGGCGGCGCTAAACCGCAGTTCGCTTTTTTTTGCCGCCGCGCTGCCGAAGGCCATTTCCAGCCCGCTGTTCAACCGCTACCAGCAGAGCGAAACTTATGGTTTCCACGTCGACGGCGCGGTGCGCAGCCTGGCGCAGGGCGGCTGGATGCGCACCGATCTTTCCGCCACCCTCTTTTTAAGCGCTCCGGAAAGTTACGCAGGCGGTGAGCTGGTCGTCAACGATACCTACGGGCAGCACGCGGTTAAGCTCCCGGCCGGGGACCTGGTGCTCTATCCTTCGAGCAGCCTGCACTGCGTCACCCCGGTGACCTCAGGCATCCGCGTCGCCTCGTTCTTATGGATTCAGTCAATGATCCGTGACGATAAACGCCGCAGTATGCTGTTTGAACTGGATGGCAATATTCAGAAATTAAAAAGCCGCCACGGCGAAAGCGACGAAGTGCTGTCTCTGCTTAATCTGTACCATAACCTGCTGCGCGAATGGTCAGAGATCTGAGCCTTGTCTGCTCATTTTTTACCCCCATATTCTCTATACTAAAGAGAGACGAGATAGCGAGGTGAACTATGGCATCAGGTTGGGCAAATGATGACGCGGTGCAGGAACAGATCGACAGCACCATCAACGACGCGATAGCCCGGGCGCGAAATGAGCTGTCATCGGGCGAAAGCAACAAATTTTGTGAAGAATGCGGAGAGCCGATTCCTGAGGCGCGCCGACGAGCGGTGGCGGGAGTCAAATACTGCGTTAAATGCCAACAGGAGAAAGATTTACATAACAATACATTTTCGGGATATAATCGCAGAGGATCCAAAGACAGCCAGCTTCGCTGACCGATATTTACCGTTCATTACCGCATATCGCATTAACTTTTCGCGCACGTTTTTTGGCAAGCGGAGTGGCAAAATGTGCCCTTCCAGCCTGCTGGACGCCGCCGCAACCTGTTTCGCCGCCAGCGGCTTAAATAATTTATTAATATTCAATAAATTAATAATCATTCAAAAAATTAGATAGAGATTGTTAATTTCCTTCGATTTTATCTCCCGCTAAAAACCGTGATACTTATCACATCGACGGAACATCGTCCCCTATACAGAACAACCTGCGAGAGATTAATTATGAAAAACATCAAATACGCTGCTGCCGCTATCGCCCTTTCCGCTCTGTCTTTCGGCGCGTTCGCCGCTCAGCCGGTAACATCGGCTCAGGCAGAGAGCATGAACAAAATCGGTGTGGTTTCTGCTGAAGGCGCGACGACGCTGGATGGACTGGAAGCCAAACTGGCTGAAAAAGCAGAGGCCGCTGGCGCGACCGGCTATAGCATTACCTCCGCTAACAGCAACAACAAACTGAGCGGTACCGCGGTTATCTATAAATAATCGCCAGATTTCCTGTAGCAACACTCTGTAATGCCACTGTTTTAACCCTGTAAGATCCTTTAATACCCTTGCCTTGCCCGTCCACGCCACTGGACGGGCTTTTTTTTGCCTGCCGATACGGTTACCAGCTCTCAGCCACCTTCGCCAGCCCTTGCTCCAGAGAGGAAACGACGCCGGTCGCCACCAGACAGCAGGCCAGCTGAATTTTCAGCGATTGCGGCAACGGCTCGCTCCCTACAGAACAGCGCTCGATCCAGCGCGCGGTCACTTCGGGATCTTTTGACGCCGGCAAGACGAGCGCCTGCTCCGCTGCGCCATCCTGACGTTCGTTAACCACCCGCGTACCGGCCGCGTCAATCAGGCTGATCTGCGGACAGCGCTGCGGATTGGCGTAAACTTCGCCTTCAGTTCCGTGCATCAGCAGCGCCCGGCCGCCGATCCCGGCAAAGAATTTCGCCACCCTGCCAACGTATTCAGGATGCGAAACGCTCGACAGGCGCAGCGCCGCATCTTCAGCAAACGGCGTCGCCAGCTTGGCCAGCGTGTGGGCGCTGTTACGCACCCCCATGCGCCAGCGCATCGCCAGCTGTTTTTCCAGCGGCGGACAAAATGCGCCGACCGGCACGTAAACCGGCTGGTGGCTGTCTAACCGCGCCTGGGCCTGGCCTGCCTGAAGCGTCGCCGGGATCCCCATCAGTTCAAAAATCGTTTCCGTCAGCACGCGGGTGGGATCGTGGCTTACGCCGTGAACAATCACCGGGAAGCCAAGCTTATGCAGAAGCACGGCGAGCAGAGGCGTCAGGTTGGCCTGCTTGCGCGCGCCGTTGTAGCTGGGGATCACTATCGGCATCGGTTTAGCGACCGGCGGCGTCAGCTTCATCGTATGATTCTGCATCGCTTCATAGAAGCCCTTCATCTCCGCTTCACCTTCTCCCTTAATGCGCAGGGCAATGAGAATGCCGCCGAGCTCGAGCTCAGGCACCTCGCCGTTAAGCATTCGCGAGTAGAGCGCGCGCGCCGTCTCCACGTCAAGGTCGCGGGCGTGGTTTTTGCCGCGCCCGACTTCTTTAATGATTTTGCTGTAATCCATTGCAGGCTCCTCTGAGCTTCTCACATCGTCGACACTGCACCGCTAACGCCGTTTGCGACGCGTCTGTTTTGTTTTAGTTTTTACTATAACCTCAGGGACGGCTGGCTGCTCTATCGGAAATACGGGTAATGCATTCAATAAGCGCTTACCGTAGTTTTTGGTCAACAGGCGTTTGTCATAAATCACCACCTCTCCCCAGCAGCTATGGCTACGGATCAGGCGGCCAACCTGCTGAATCAGGTTGAATGACGCGCTGGGCAGGCTCTGAACTTCGAACGGGTAGCGGTTGAGGCTTTTGAGCCATTCGCCTTCTGTAATCACCACCGGGCTGTCTATCGGCGGGAAAGCAATCTTATGAATATGCACCTGACTTAACAGCTCGCCTTTTAAATCCAGCCCTTCCGCGAAGGATTGCAGCCCAACCAGTACGCTGCGCTCGCCGCCTTCTACGCGTTTGCGATGCAGCTCGACCAGCCGGTAGCGAGGCTTATCGCCCTGAACCAGCAGCAGCAGGCGCAGATCGGTAACGTGTTCGAGAAAGCGCTGCATCGCTCTTCCGCTGGCGAATAGCACCAGCATGCCGAGGTGCTTTTTGCTCTCGACCTGCTCCCGAAAATAGGCGGCCATCTCGGCAATATGCTGCTCTTCGTTATCGATAAGCGGTTCATAATGCATCTGCGGAATGACGATTTTGCCCTGTTCGACGTGGTTGAAGGGCGAGTCCAGGGCCACAAAGCGATCTCCCGCCTTCTCTTTCAGCCCGCTCATCTCCTGCAGACGCGAAAAACTATTCAGCGAACGCAGCGTCGCAGAGGTGACGACGATATGCGGAACGCTGCGCCACAGCAGCCTCTCCAGCTGATCGCTGACGCGGATCCCCACGCAGTGGAACCAGATATGCAACTGGCCGTCCCGCAGGTCGCGGGTAACCCATTTGGTCACCGGCGCGCCGGAGGACTGCGCCAGCGATGCCAGCCGCCAGAGTTTACTTTGGCTTTCAAACATCCCCAGCGCGCGGTTCATCTGCAGCAGAACCCGGTGCAAACGTACCACATCGTGACTGCCGGTTTTTTCGCCCAGATCGTTAAGGAACAGCTCCGCCAGACCGCGCAGCGTCTCGGTAAGCTTCGCCAGCCGCTGGCAGATTTCCATCACTTCCGCCGGTAGCTCTCCCATCGGGAAGCGGTACTCCGCCTCCTGCCCGGCCGGCATGTACAGATTGAGGATGTTATTCAGGGAGGCGATGAGTTCGTAGAGCTCCTCGCAATGCCCATTCAGGCGCTCGGGATTGGCCAGCGGCGGCGTTGTTTTAGGGCGAAACTGCTCCAT